>CAVQLN010000001.1:0-244161 GCA_963713365.1 uncultured Planctomycetota bacterium
CACAATACAATCTTGCCAACGCCTATCGTACAACCGGAAAAATAGCGGAAGCGGTGGAGTCGTACGAGCGAATTCTGAAGATGGATTCGAACATGCTCCTGGCGGCAAATAACCTGGCTTGGATCCGGGCCACCCATCCCAGCGCGACACTCCGCAACGGAGCCGAAGCTGTTCGCCTGGCGGAAGATCTTTGCCAAAAGACAAAATTCCAACAGCCCAGTTTTCTCTATACACGGGCTGTGGCCTATGCCGAAGCAGGTCAATTCGAAAAAGCAGTACAGACGGCACAGCGAGCGATCGCATTGGCCACGCAAGCGGGGGATGATCCAGCCGCCGCCGAAATGTACTGCCGGCTGGAGTTGTTTGAGCAGAAGCATCCTTATCGATCAGAGTGATTCGCCGCCGTCAATCAACCGCCGGCTGAGTCCGGATTCACGACACTCCGAACGGCCAGGCGGCGGCTGACGACCACTGGGGCTCCGGTCGGCCCGTCGGTCGTGGGCACCAAAATGCCGCGCAAGTTCGAAAGGCATATTACAATGGAGGGAATCCTCTCCCTAGCCGAGATGCCACTCGGCGGACGATGCGCTTAATGCGACGTTTCGACATCGGATGCGTTACTTCGACAGTGTTGCTTATGGCAGCACTGGCTAGTAGCATCCCTGTCTCGCTCGTTGCCGCCGAGCTGAGCCCAGGGGACCTGATCGTCGCCGACATCGGCCGCGACGCCGTTTTCCAAATCGACCCCATTACTGGTGATCGCACCGTCCTTACGGGGATGGGTGTGGGCAGCGGGCCTTCGCTCCTTCAGGTCCGGGGAGTGGCGCTGGATCGATGGGGACAGATTTACGTCGCCGACGCCGATTCCACACGCCGGCGTGTGGTGCGGTCAATCCCATTTCCGGAACGCGAACTCTGGTTTCCGGAATGGATCGCGGTACGGGTCCGAACCTGGTAGCGCCCTTTGCACTGGCATTCGACAGCGAGGGGGAGCTTTATCTTTCGGATATTAGCACAGGTCTGGATGCCATCTTCCACATCGACATCCGCACGGGCGACCGCACGATCGTCTCGAGTTCCGCCATGGGCACTGGACCGGTCTTCGGCAACCCAACGACGCTGGCGTTCGACGCGTCCGACTCACTTCTCGTGGGGGACCAGGTGCTTGATGGCATATTCTCGGTAGACGCGGGCAGCGGCAATCGGGCGATTGTTTCCGACGGATCGCGCGGCACAGGGCCACCAATAGCCACACCGCTGGGGATGGGGATCGCCGCGGATGGGATGATCTACGTGGCCACGATCTCCGGCGGTCTGACGAACTCCTCGTCGTCGGTCGTCGAGGTCAATCCAGCCACGGGAAACCGGCGGACGGTCAGTTCGTCGTCGGTCGGCAGCGGGCCCGAGTTTGCCGGCATTCGGGGCCTGGCGATCGACGCGGCCCAAAACCTGTTCGTCGTCGATGTAGAACTGGATGCAGTGCTCCGGGTCGACCGAGTCTCGGGAAATCGCGCCGTGATCTCCGATGGTTCGACCGGCACGGGGACGACATTCGACTTGCCCGATCCGATCGCCGTGGTCGGCATGCTTCAACTCGCCGGAGATTACAACGAAAACCAGTCGTCGACGCTGCCGACTACGTGGTCTGGCGGGATCGGTTGGGGACCACAACCGTACTCCCCGGCGATATAACGCCCGGCCTGGTCTCCGAGGACGACTATGACGTGTGGCGCATGAACTTCGGCCGATCGGTCTCTGGCGGCGCAGCGGCGGTGCCGGAGCCGGGCGCCATTTTGTGGGCGGCCGGACTGGTCGTAGCCTTTCTTTCACAGCGTCAAAATTCGCGGCCAGCCCGAAGCGTCCGCGTCCAAAGGACGCCCTGAGTGCCTTGCATTCCAGCGCATTCCGCAATCCCTACGCCGAAGGCGTTACACTCCAAAGCCCAGAGTCGCCGCGAAGCGGGCCGCACTCTGGGAAACGGGTGATGATGGATCGTTTACGCCGAAGGCGTTACACATTGGTTAAACCCCGTTGGGGTTTCATACACTCTTGTGGTCCGAAACTTCGGAGTTGAACACTTCGGTGTTATTGCCGAGTGGTTGCGATTGATAAAAGTGCCGAAGTTATTCTTAGTCATCCCTTAGAGTGCTTCACGGCGCGATGTACACAACACCGTTCCTGTAGCCGCTGATCCGCTCCCGCACCCCGACAGCGGCCGCGTTTTTCCTGGCATCGTAGAGCTCGGCCGACTGTTGCGCCATTTTGATTGCGGTGTCGAAATCGCCCTCGGCCGCCGCAGAGACGGCAAGGGTATCCAGATAGGCGGGCTCTTGATAATTCGTTTTTTGACACGCGAGCTCGGCGAGTTGGCGTGCTTTCTGCGGGCTGCGAATCGATTCGTCCGGATGGCAGGCTAGGATCCAGGCGAGGTTGTTAGCGGCCGCAACCATGTCCGGCTGTTTTGCGAGAACGAAGTCGTAAGCTTCCACCGCAGCGGCCGCCCCGCCGCCTGCAGCGCAGTGGCCAGGTTGAAACGGAACATCACGTTCGTTTCATCAAGCTCTACGGCGCGACGAAAGGACTCAATGGCCGGACGATTCGCCCCGAGCCGCAAATAGGTACTACCAGCCAGATCCAACACGGCTGCCGAGTCGGCATGAGCGTCGGCGAGAGCCTCGACACGCCGCGTGGCTTCCTCGCATTCGATTTTGGCTGGCCAGAAGCAAAGCCAGGCGGGCAACCATCGCCGGAGGCAACGGTTGAAGACGTTCCAGTTCGTGATAAGCCGCAATCTCGTCCTGTCGTTTTCCTGCCAGTCGAGCGATGGCCACCAGCATCTGGTAGGAACGCACGATCTCCTATTGCCGGCCGCGGCGTTCGCAGTCGGATCTCTTAAATCGTCCTGCTTGCGTTGGGCGAGGAATTGCTCGATGTGAGATTTGGCGTCGTCAAAGTACTCGCCCTCGATGTACGCCGCCGCAAAGTTAAGGGGGTGCAATTGAAAATACCGAAGGCCGTCGCGGCCCGGGAAGAACGCCGCCGCCCGTTCGAATTCCTCAGGCGGCGCGTCGAGCAAACGTGCATCGTTCATTACTTGCTCGCTCGTGACGGCGCCCTTGTAGATGGCCGCCACGTTCCCTTCCCGGTCCAGAAGAAAACTGGTTGGAACCGGGAGCGGCAGCTGAAAGTAAAATGTTGCGTTATCGAGCTCCGTCAGCTGCTCGATGGACTGATCCGTGGCCAATCGCACTGGAAACGGCCAGGCAGCCTTTTGCGCGAGCGATCGTGCAGCATCGCGGCTGCCCGGGTCCTGGCCGAGTCCATCCACCGAGACCGCCACCACTTCGATCCCCTCGGCCCGCAGCGATTCATAGTGCTCGGCCAAGTCGCCGAGCTCCACCATACACGGCTGGCACCAGCTTGCCCACAAATTGACGAGGGTTATCTTACCCTTCGGGTCGAATGGCATGCGGCGCCCGTCGATATCGTCCAGCGGCAGCGTGGGCAAGTGTTTGCGAAAAACGAGCAGGCTTCGCGATTTTTGTGTCGGCGCGTGAGGCTTCTGCTCGCCTGGTTCCAGGCGCAGTTTCGCGGCGCCGCCTCGATTCGCTCCGGAGCACTTCCTTGAACGATGCGATAACGCCCGTTTGGCTCGATGCCAGAAAACTCCTCGAATTCCGTACGGCCGGGCCAGCGCACACGTAATCCGCTTGATTTCCGGCTGCTCGCCCAAACCAAAATGAATCCACTTGCTGTGCTGGCTCACAAACGCTTCGCCGGCGCGCACGGTTCGGATGAGCGTTCGCGGCGAATCTCGCCGCCCAACTCAAGTTCAATCCGCGCGCCGATGGCGTCGCGGTTGCACTGTCGCCCTTCCAGTTTCACGGTGAGGTGCGACTGGCGATTCCCCACTTCATTGCGCAAGAGGCGCACTCGCGGAGCGGTTCGACAGCTCATCCACAGATCCTGGTCGCCATCATGGTCCCAATCCACGAGGCCCAGGCCGCGGGAATCATCGGGGAAATCCAGCGCGGTGACGCTCGATACGTTGGCAAACGGGTGCTTTCCGAGGTTCAGGAAACAGCAGTCGCGCTCCCGCCCGCTCATGGAGTGGCCTTGGGCCAACAGCAGAGCCATTTGGTCCCATTCGCGCATGTACTCGGGCGTCGTCGCCGAGCGACTCATACTGCGTTGGTGATTGCGACACGACCTGCCGCCAGAAGAAGCTTCACAAATCGCCGGGGTCCGCCCGGGTGAGATAACCGTTGGCAACGACGAGATCTTCACGCGTGTCGTTGTTGATATCGACCCACGTGCTGGCCCAGGCCCAGCGTCCCATGGTCACATTGGCGGCGACACTGTCGTCGACGAAAGTGCCATTTCCCTGGTTTGTATAAAGCGTGTTTCCGCGGGCATGATGTTGAAATTCGGCGCGGGTCTGTTCGTCAATATTCTCCTGGAATCGCTTCTGTGTGGTAATTCGGCTTCCAGCCGAGCTGAACATGTTAGCGACATATAAGTCCATCCAACCGTCGTGGTTGTAATCGGCCCAACTGACACTCATGCCGGCACCAATATCCTCTGCGCCGGCCTGGGCGCAATGTCAGTGAATTGCCCGCCGTCGTTCCGATAAAGATTGTCGCGACCAAAGTCGTTGGCCACGTACAGGTCGACATCCCCGTCGTTGTCAAAATCCTCCCAAGACGCCGCCAGACTGAAACGGCGATTGTTCTGCTCTAAGCCTACGCGCTTGGTGACATTGACGAATTTCCAGTCCCCGTCGTTGCGAAACAGAATGTTTCGCCCACCGTTGTTGGCATCATGATAGGGAATCGGCCGACCCAGAATGCCGTGACCACGCGACGCCGCGTTGCCACGCAATGAGTAGCAGCAGACGTAGATGTCGAAGTCGCCGTCGTTGTCGTAATCGGCGGCGGCAATGGCCACCGAACGCGCTTCGGGGTCAATTTATTGCCACGCTCGGTGAACACGCCCGTTCCGTCATTCTCCATGAAGATCAGACCGAGGCCCGTGCAGAGCACCAGGTCCTGATCGGAGTCGTTGTCCAGATCGACCAGTAGCGACATGTGCGAGTCGTCCAACCAGTCGACATTTGCCCTTCGCGAAGTATCCTCGAATGTGCCGTCCGGCTGTTGCACGAAGAGCTGACTGCCGAGTCCTCCGGGGTGGCTTAAGTAAAAGTCGTCCAGATCGTCGTCGTTCACATCGCCGACAGCGATTCCGCACCATCCGCCCGGCAGACCCCCATGGACCTTGTCGATCCGGGCCAGCCAGTGATCGATCCCCCACAAGAGCTTTTCCCCGTAACTCGGGTTCTTCGACAGAGCCGACTCGGTGCAATCGGCGAACATGGGTCCGGCGAGATCGCGCGATCGAGATTCTTCATAGTCGTTCATCTGGATGTTTTCCAACATCCAGGTTCCGCCGCGCTGGGTCCACTCACAGGTCCATGTCGAATGCATTTCCACGGCATCTTTGCCGCCGTGACCGGCCAGTTCAAAGTAGGAAACCGTTGTGGCCGCGGCGGGCTTCACGTCGACGCGAATGGTTTTGAACTTTGCGTGTCCTGCCGTGGAATCAGCCAGCGCATCGCGCAACTCGCTCAGAGCATCGACGAGGCCCGATTTGCCTTGAAAGCGCTCCGCAGTGTTGTCTGTTTCGCCGCGGCTTGTCGATGACGGCCGGCGAATTTCAATGGACTCGTCCGAGAACACCACCTCGAGCCCTTCGGGACGAAGTTTGGGGCAATGAAATCGATCCGAGGCCAGATGCTCGATCCCCTGACGCGCGACCGCGTTACCCGGCGTCAACCAGTCGGCAATGTGATGCAGCTCGACTTCGGTGCCCTCGTGAACGGTCTCCGATTGTAAGAGCGCAGCCTCCGGTGTCGAAGCGTTTGTCGTCAATGGCGGGGGCGGTTGCGAGTTCGTTGCGTCCGCTGTCTGCCGCGCGTTCGACGGTGTAGCGATGCTTTGCGTCGGTGTTGGCGCCGGAACTGCGGTCGCAGAACGTTGCGATCGGTCTGGACTAGAATCCTGCGCTCCGCAGCCCAACTGAAGTATGATCGCCAGCGCTAGCAATGAGACGCAGTGCGCTGGCCACCACCGCGAATCGGCGGTGCAAGGTACGAGAGGGAGCATGGAGAAACTCGGAGACCTCGAGGGCGACGATGCCGGCGCAGCTACCCCAATCGTAACACCTCCTGGGGGCAGTTGGGAGTATATGTGGTATACGGGGCGACTGCAGACCGTGGCGGGCAGTTTTCGCGGCGTTTTCGGCCGCCGCCTGCCGATTTGCGGCGATTCTGTCGTTTTCCAGGAAAAAAATAGGAAATTATTTTGCCAATCTCTTGATATTCTATGTTCGCCCTATTATCCTCGCTGGCGTCGGAGGTTTTCGTCCTGGCGGTCTGACGAGAGCTTCCAGGGAATGTACCTTGTCTTTTTTGAGCTTTAACCTCTTCTTACCATCGTGGGGCATAGCTAATGCGAACAATTTTCGCTTTCACCTTTCTCGCGGCGTTTTGCTCCGTCGCGGCGGCAAATCCAGTCATTGGCACGTATTCCGGTGCAGATCCGGGCGAAGGCCTCGACTTTCAAGGCAACTTTGCGTACGCCATCGACTTTGCAGATGCAAATATGGGCGGTGGTCAGACGATCGGCAACGCCACGTTCACCCCTTGGCATTTGACGCCCGGCGCCACCAATGTAGCTCAGAATACTGACAGCAGTGTTTTCCCGGCCGGGACCACCGCAGCCGACGCGGCCCTCAAGTCGGTCGTGGACACTGGCCGATGGGCGGGCGATACAAATAACATCACCTCCGATTTGACCGTCGAGCCCGGCCGTCAATACTTACTCCAACTGATCTTTCAAGAGGGCTGGAACGCCACGGCGCCAGGCATACGCCAATTCAACATCGATGTCGAGGGCGTGAGGTTAGCGACCGACTTCGACATTACCGCAGTTACCGGACCGCAGGCACGCAATATGGCGGCCACTCCACAGGTCAACGTCGAGAACCCACTCGGTGCCGTTCTTCGCTATCAGTTTACGGCAGGCGCCAGGGACAATACGGTGAACATCGTCTTGTCACACGGTGCGATCGACAACCCTCGGATCGAAGCGCTCACGCTCGAGATCGTTCCCGAGCCGGCCACGCTGGCGACGCTCGGAGTTTTGCTCGTTTCTTGCGGACTGGCCACGCGACGCGGCGCCGCCGAAGATAACGAGACGCCAAAGTTAGAACACCTTCGACGCGTATCGACCCTCGGTCGGTACGCGTCGTTTTTTTGGGTGGTAACGCTCCGTTCGGGGATTTCGTGACCGATCGTTTACCATCTGCAATCGCGGGTGCTTTACTCGCGCACCTTAGCCGTTCCATCAAAGTACGCCTGGTACTTCGGCCAACTGTACATCGCCACCCGGCGCCCGAGGACGAGGCCCTCATCGTTGTCGGTGCGGATGTGGTACCCGCCCCATAAGCGGGAGACCGCCGCCATCTCCGCCGTGGCCGTGAACGTCGGCAGCGGCAGGCGGACCACCTTGGAGCCGGTGATCTTCGCGGGCTTGCCGTCGCGCGCCTGCATCTGGGCCGCGGTGAAGCCCGGCTCCGTCATGTAACCGGCCTCCTGGAAGGCGACCGCGCCGTAATGGTCGCTGCCGGTGAAGAGCTCCAGCATCCGGCCGGCCGCGCCGCTCGCCGTGGCGTGACCCGACGGATAGCCGGGGAACGGCGGCGTCACGAAGATGGAGGGCGAATAAGGGTACCACTGCTCCGCCTTCACCTTCCCGAAGCCCTTGCCCGGACCCAGCCAGCCTTCCACGGTCTCGCCTTCGTGGTAAAGGCGCACCCACCAGTAAGGGCGGCCCGTGTCGTAGTAGCGCTTGGCCTCCCAACAGGCCATGAAGGCGTCGAAGACGACGTTCGCCACCGAGAAGAACAGCTTCATGTCCTCGTCCAGGTCGTGGTGGTCGCGCCGTGACACGTCCTGCGCGAACTGCAGCCAGTGCCCGGATTGTCCGGTGGAGCGCGGCCCCTCGCGCATGAATTCCACCACGGCTTTCTGCTCGAGTGTGAGGTTCGCGCTCACCTGCATCACTTCCTCCACCTCGCGCTTCAGTTGTTCGGAGCCGTACTGCGGCGGCGGGCCGGGCCGGAACTGGTCGGTGCGCTCCAGCACGAAGGGAGTGACCTTGAAACATTGCGGGTGGAGAAACCCCGGCGAGTGCCACCCTCCCTTCCCGTCGGAAAAGGGGATGGGGCACCAGGCCGTCTTGTCGGTGAGGTGGTCGGCGGTGTTCTTGGGCTTGTAGCCGGTGTAGTCGGAATATGGCGTTCCGTCCCCGCCCTTCATGGAGCCGTCCTGGTTAGAGCCGTCGTTCCGGCGGAATTCGATGAGCGCGTGGGCCGCCGCGTTGCCCACACCTTCCGGCGTCCTCGGGTCGGTCGAGTCGTTGTCGGGATCGAAGCCCTCCTTCCGGAACCGCTCGCGCGTCCACTCCACCTCGTTCGGGTATACATAGAGGAGCGCGCGGTAAGCGGCGTAGGCGATGGCCTTTTCCTTGTTCGCCTCGGTGCGTTCCGCGGCGGGGCGCCGGAGCTCGGCGCCGAGCCGCGTGCCGACGGCCCGCTCGTCGTAGGCGGCCCAGGCGTCGTACATCGCGGTGATGACGATGGCCATGGTGCGCGAGAGGATCGGTGGGCGCGGCTGGTAGCGGTCGGAATCGCGCCCCGACGCCTCCAGAAGGATCTCCACCCACCGGTAGACCGCCGTCGGCTTGAAATCCGGAGCTGGTTGACGGTGGATGAGGAGCCCCGGCTCGTAGGGCACTCGCACCTGGCCCGTGTCCTTGGTAATGAGTTGACTTAGGGGCACGGCCGGTCCGGCGGCCGGAGGCGCGGCCGACGACTGCGGCTCGGAGGCCTCAGCAAACGAGGCGAAACTGGCGCACAGGCAAGATGCGAGAAAGAAGACCAAGATGCGGAGTTTCATGGGACTGCCAGGCTGGTGAAACGGACGGCATATGGGCACGCGCATCCCAGCACGCCACCACCGGCCGCGTTGGCCGAGCTTGCCGCAGTCCATGCGTCGGAACGGCCCTGAATAGAGACGGGTTCCTTCCGTCCCTATTTTTGCCATTCGACGTCATGTTTTGCAACCTTTCGGAGTCACGGAATTCGCACATAGGGACTGAGTCTCGTGAACTGACAGCGGTCCCCGGGCCTGCTACAGTTGTATTTTGCGTCGTGTATGGATTTTTCGCGTCGTCCTACGCCGGCCGGGCGATGACCGACGCCAATCGATGCGGTCCCCCGCTCGGTCAGTTTGTCCGCAGGCCGGCTCGTTCGCGGCCGCCAAAGACCTGTCTTGATCGACGTTAATGGCACTCCTCTAGTGGTTTGTCAAAGCTGATTTGAGGCCGTAGCTGAACTCGCAGGAGTTCAGTGAACTCGATTTGGGCTGAATTCTTGCGAATTCAGCTACCATTGGAAGTCACCAGCGCGATGCGACCGCTGCTTGACGTCTTCGTATAGGACGCATTTGCGAACGTTTGCGTGAGCTTTTGAGTCCGGCGCCATCTTGCGGCGTCAAGAAAGTCATCCATTGATCTTGCGAGATGAATTACCGAGTTCGCCAAGTAAGACGGTTGGCCAGCCATCTTGACTCTCACCCAGTGCACTGAACATTTCATCAAGAGCATATTCCGTCGCTCTCGGAGCGGCAGCCAGGTCGACCCGAGGCGCACGCCCTCTGGGAATTCGGAGTGAAGAGTCGCTCACGGAATTCGAGGCCGGCCGATCCTGCGCTATAAGCAATGGGTCATGAGCGGACGGTTGAGTCGGCCCGCGGACCCCAGGACGAAATTGTAAGGTGCGCCTAAACGGACGCCCAAGATCGTGCGTGTTCTCGCTTTCGCTGGAAACGAAAACCGTCATCGGTTCAGATAGCGCTACTTTGTGGTCTGTCGCGGTGTCGGCGAACGAAGATTCACGCGCGGCAAAGACTACACTTGCTTCCGAGGCACCTTGAGCGCTACCGGTAGAAGAACCGAGGTTTTTCCGCCAAACGACATAATCAGCCGCGTCAATCGCACCGTCACCATTACCGTCGGCTAAAGTGCCAGGCGGAACGCTGCTGCCAAAATTCGTCCGCCATACCAGATAATCGGCCGCTTCGACGACTCCATTGTTATCGAAATCACCGGGCGTTTGGGGCGTGTCAAAAGTCGCTTCGACTAGTCCCGACCATAGCCCTGTCGCCGTTTGCAGCCGGGCTTTAACCGTCGTGGAACCGTGATGCTAATCGGTTAGCTGGCGCGATACACGTGCACGGCGGGGGACGGGTTCACTGCCCCGCCAATCAATCGAGGGTCCGTCACGCCGTCGGTCGTGTAGTAGATCGTCCCGGCCCCGGCCGTGATCGTGAGCTGATATCCCCCTGGCACCATGCCGCCATGCTGGCTGAAAACCGGCGCGGCAATATTTGTGTACAGCCTGTCGCCCCGCAACTGGCTCAGCACGAGATTCCCGCGTGCTGGAAAGTAGGTGTTTCTGAGCAAGTTGATCTGTTGTTGCCAGTGGCTCTTATTGCGCGGCGGATTGACTTTGGAGTCACCCCAGCGGGCCGCCTCGGCAATGATCGCCGGATCGGACTGCGCCACGCGCTGCATTGAGCCGGGCGATGCTGGCCGCGGGCATCATCGCCCCGCCGTTGAAGAAGTACTTCTGCACATGGTCGATGAACCGCTGCCTGTATTCCGGGTGGGCGATCAAATCCTGGTGCAGGTACTGCGGGTTGGATGCAGTATAGCTGTTTTGATTGCCGTGGTTGAATGGCCCCGTGCGATCGATGTCGCTGGTCCCGCTAGTTCCCAGCGAGTGCTCATTGTCGTGAATGAAGAACTGGAAGCCCCGGTCGGCCGTGTCGCGGTTATAGACGCCGAACCAGTTGTTCGGCGCGTTGTCGCCCGGAAGCGGGACAGACCCGAATCGAACCCGCCCGTGTAAAAGATGATCAGCATGTAGTTGATCAAGGCATCGACGTCGAGCAGCACCGGCAGCGACAGGTTTCGCGTGCCGTCCGGGTTCTGCCCCTGCATCGTCCAATACAAGTTGGCGTTCGCTTGCGGAGAGGCGGCCAGCGGCTCGGCGTAATCGAACAGCTGCCGCCATGCAACGTCGTTTCCGGCCTCGGTTTCCGTGGTGTAGCCGTTCCCGGCGACGATTACGTCGTAATCTTCTTTTTGGCCGCCGAAATACGACTCGGCATAATGCTCTTCGACCCGCTCCTGCGTTTGAAACAGGCCCCAGTAGACGCCGTTGATGTACAGGTGATGGTAGCGGCTGCGGGTGTAAGGGAGGCCGAGGTCGCGCTGCAAATCGCGCCCAAATACTTCGCGCTCAAACGTGTTTTGCACTGCCCCCTCGAACGACCAGGAGTAGTTCTGGCTGGTGCGCAGATCGAGCACGTCGAACTCGTCCACGCCTTCGTCGCCAAACAGCGGGTATTCGAGCTTTGCGTCGCCGTAGTCGCCGCGGAAAAACAAGCGAAAGGCGTGCTTGGGGTTGGCCGGGCTCCGACTATATCCGCCGCGGATTCGCAGCCCCGCGTTGACTTCAAAACCCGGCGTGCCGTCCGGGTAAATCAGTTCCACGGTGGCTGGCCGCTCCCACGAATTGCCGCGATTACCTGGCATTCACGTAAATGCCGGTCGACGGATCCAAGAGATTCGGCAAGTCGGTGGTGATCGAAAAAGTCGACAGCGACATGAGCGAGTCCTTCACCGCCTGCGCCCGTAGAGGGCAATGATGTCCGGATCAATGCCATAATTCATTTCCTGCCCTTGGCCGGTGCCACTTCCAGGCCAGCCGGGACCGGAAGCTGACCTAGCGGCGACTGAGTGATCACGTCATTGACAAAAATGTACGAGCTGGCCTCGACGTGCGACGGCTCGTAAGACGCTCGAAATGCCCGTGCCCGCAGCGTCGTGGTGCTGGAAATCGCCAGCGGATTCTGATAAAGCACGCCGTTCGTGATATTCAAGTTGGCATCCACCTGCGGTGTCGAACCGTCGGTCGTATACACGATCGTCGCGCCGGGCGTCGGCGTGGAAATCGAAACCGTTTGCGGCGTGCTATAGAACCCATGCGGCACATTGAATGTCGGCTCGGCAGCAAAGCCGGCCACGCTCGCGCCGTTGCCATATCCCGGCGTGGGCGTGTAAAAGTGACCGATCGCTTCCGGCGTCGCGAGCGCCATTGGCTGCGCCACCAATTCCGGCACGATCAGCATATCGGAGCCGGTGCCTTGGTTGAGCGCATGGATCGCAAGCACATTCTGGCCGATCCGCAAGTGGGGAATCGCGCTGCTCACGTCGAATTCCGAGAACACAAGTGCTTGAGTGTCCGGCCGAGCAGATCCAGTTTGAGAATTCCACTGCAGCACTTCCGGTGCGTTGGCCTCCGTGACTCGCACGCCATTGATGTAAGCCACAAAGCCGTCGTCGTACTTCATCCGCAACGTCAACTTGCCGATCCCGACCAGCGACGTGAGATTGAACGGCACGCGGATGTATGCTGTGCCGATCCCGCTGGGCAAAGTCGTTTTGATCTGGCTCGAAAAGCTGTCCGGAGCGCCAGGATTGTTCTCGTAACCGAAGCCGGTTGGCCCGGAATACGGCCAGGTGGCGTCACCAGTAAAGCCAACTTGGGTCCAGGTCAGACCGAGTGCATCGTTCGGCGGCACGATGCCCTTGCCCATGGCGCCAGTTGCGAGCACCGTCGTTGGCGAACCGGCTGTCTGCATCGAACGGCCGTACGATATATTGGCCAACTGCGCTGGCGGATCATACTGGTCGATGATCGTCGTGCGATCGGTATCAACGAGCGCAAGGAATTCGCCGTCGGCCGACAACGCAAAGTCGGTGTGAATCTCGCCGCTGGGGAACACGACGTCCTTATTCGACGCGTATAAAACGCGGTATCCACCCGCCGGGATGCTTACGCCGCTGGGGAATTGCCACTCCTCCAGATTATCGTCGTCATCCGTAAGATACATGCCCGACAAATCGACCGTGTCGTTGCCGGCGTTGAAGATCTCAATCCAGTCGGATCGATCTCCTTCGGCGTCCCGAAGGCCATCGGTATTGGCGGCCAGAAACTCGGTGATGCGCAGCATCGAAGCGTCGAGCGGCAAGCGCGGCTCGAGCCGTTCCAGAGACAACCGGCGAAACCGGCGGTGGCCTTTCGCTGTTCCCCCCATAGCGCTCCACGCAAAAAGGCCGCCCGACTCAAACACGGCCGGCGCCGCACAAGATGGATGTCAAGGTGATTATCGACAACCAGATTCTATATGAAGATTCAGTTAATTTTTGAGTATATCGGCTGATGAACATCGGGGCAAACTTTTGAACAAAAAAGGCTGCCGGGTTTCGGGCGCCCGACACCGACGCCTAATAACCCGGCGTGCTGGAATTCACCGGTGGCCACCTCCGCCCGAAGCACGTCGTCTGTCACCTGTTCCGCAAAGTACTGGTCGAGACGCGGATGGCGACGTAGCGTTCCACGCGTAGGTTGGTTCGACTTGCGGCCATGCGATTTCGCAAACAACCTTGTGTCCAAGCGAGTTCCAAGCCAAGGCGGGAGACACTGCCCCAACCGCAATGAGCAATGCAAGGATGTTCGCACGCTGAAGTCACTTTTGCTGGAACCATCTCACGATCCCGCTGCCGCCGCCGCGGCTGCCGCTGCCGCCTGCTGGATCAGCGTGTGCCAGCTTTGCCCTCGCACCGACACCACGGATGTTGGCGCTCCCATTCCATATCCCGATAAGGGATTGTGCCAGAGGATTTGTCCAGTCAACGCATTGAGGCAGTACATATATCCGTTCGTTGACGCGATTAAGCGGTCGCCATCGAGAACTAATGAGACGTAACCGCTCTTCATCTGATCGTTGGTCCAAACTATCTCGCCGGTGTCCCGGTGGAGTGCCAGGGCATAGCCGTTAAGCCCGACAAAAACCAGTTCATCGATGGTCATGTGTCGTCGGCAAAAAAAACAGGATGAGGCAAAAAGGAGGCATATTGGTGAAACCGCATCGCCAGTATTGTGGACCGCTGAGCAATTTTCCAGCCGTTATGGACAGCCATGAGCGGCGCCGGCCTGACACCTGCGCAATGCCGAGCGCTTCTGGAACAGCTTACTCCGATACTCGGCTAGCCTTATTGAAAAATCTATGCTGAGTGCCTACGTCATTTCTTGGTATTTGGCGAAAAGCACTTCGATTATTTCGTGCGGCGGTATGTCGAGCACTTTCACGAAGAGCGGCCGCATCAGGGATTGGCGAATCGGGGGCCATCCTCCGCCGTTGCAAACCACCATAAATGGCGAGGACTAATGCCAGTCGCGGCTTGCAGGGCTATCGAAGCACTACAGCCGTGCTGCAGCCTAACAGTCTTTTGCTTTTCAACGCTTCGCCCGATGCGACCAAACGTGGGAATGCAAGCCAGCTTGCTTGCATCGGACGATTTTACCGACGCAAGTTCACACGTTCGGCAAGTGCCGGCGGCGTGTGTGTCGCACCGACGCGCGCAAGGCTGCGGTCGGAGTGGTCTTTCCAAGCGTTGGGCGAAGCATCAACTAGCTCCCATTTGACGAGATCTCGGCACTTTGATTTATAATTGTCGCATTCTAAGGGCAACTCTGCTTGTCAATGGGCCACCGAATTCTATCAACAAATTACAAACTAGGCCGTTATGCATCATCTTTACTATCAATTCTGGACCGATGATCAAACGCAGTTCAATTGGCTTACTCGGGTCATTGACAAAGACCACGACGGCTATGGCATCCGACCTAGATTCTTGGGAGCGTTTTGTCCGAAGTGTTGCAGCTTTGATGAGGACGCCGTGTTCGCTATTGGTTGGGAGCAGACGGCTGTGCGGATACGACCCCGAAAAAATCGAAATATCCTCAAGACGAACGATGATTTTTTGTGTGTGACCGAGACGCTTCTGAGTGTCCTCGTAGAGGCGGGTGTGAAAGGCTTTGAGCACAAACCCCTACCAGGGGCAGGTTGGCAAGTTCTGCGGATCACGAATCGCCGGAAGTTCGATCCCAAGGTATACGACAAACCGAAAGCAGGTTGCGCGATATGCAAGCGGGTGGGAAATTACGGGACCGTTCGTTTCGAGAGAGAGATTGATTTGCCGAAGGAGGAGTTGACTTTTTTCTCCACGGACAAACCCCGTGGACAAGGAGGCTATGATATCTTTGTGACCGACAAACTCCGGGAGCTCTTGGTTGCGTCAGGTGCCAAAGGAGGGGAGCTTCATCGGTTGTTGAACGAGGAAGATGAAAAGTTGGAACAACAGGATCCGAAATGGAAACCAAAAGGTGTCGTAGTTTCGCTGGGACAACACCGATACACAATCAACGACTAAACAGCATACGATGCGCTGCAGCGAACGACGACATCGCCCTCCTGTTGCAGTCGACGCGCCTCGTGGCCGCCAACGCTGAACGTTAGTTGTTCGGAGTTTTATTCCAGCTTCCAGGCCCTTTCATTCGCTCGGCACTCTCACTGTCACGACGAAGCTCATTCAATTTTGCTCCGTGTGACCGTTCTTGGCAGTTGCGGGCGGGTTAAGACCAGAAGCCCTAGTGCACCTCCAAAGCGGAGGCGTCGGGCCGAAAACGATGGACGCAGTGTGTCACTCGCCATGAATTCACCTGAGATCACGTGACAACAAGCTGATAGCGGCTACATCGGCACAAGTACTTGTCGATAAAGCACTTCACGCCGTAAACGGCGTTGTGTTAAGATGCTTTGGGCGACTATCATTTAGGGTCCCCTGCCCTCCGCTGCACGCTGCCGTAGCTTGCGTTTAGTTTCTCTTCGCGTGCTGGATTTGATTACCTCACCATCGGTTGAGATTTGTTGGAGCAATCATCATGGACTGCCCGAGATGCCGTCTCCTGTTGGCCGATGCGGAATACGAGGGCCAGCATGTGCACTTCTGCGGCACATGTTGGGGTTACTGGCTTACGAGGCGCCAGCTTGATCAGGTTGTGGCTGGAGTCACGTACCGTTTTGGAAAGGGAGAATCAAAAACCATCGAGAGTACGTTTTATTCCGGTGACGCCAATCGGCAAGGGTCCGAAGGTGAAGCGGTGTCATGTCCGGTTTGCGGCAACGAATTGAAGCGCAAGCAATACAGAACAAACTGCCCCGTGCAGATTGATGAATGCGACCAGCACGGAGTCTGGCTCGACACGGGCGAGATAAAAGATTTGCAGGTCTTCATTGAACGGGGAATGGGATAGCGGCGCGGAACTGCAACGAATTTGCTATTGCCTAGTCACTCTGCGAAGAATTGACGGACCACACTTTCTCTCTAATCCCTACAAAATGCCAAGTTCGGATTGACTTGGTAATTGCTCTTGCAATTCCTCGCGAGGCGCTTAGAGTTATCCCTAATCGGCGGGAATTAATTCTGGCTGCCTTGGTAACGGAGGACTTTGCGTTGCGCTTTTCCAGCTCGCTCAGGATGTTGTTGCTTGTCATGATTGCGGTGTTCGGCCTTGTGACGCTGGCTTCGGCCGGCGTCACTGACCCGGATCCGGGTGTCGTTCCCGAGCCCACGTCGGTGCTTATTTGGCTCGGCCTGATGGGTGTCGTCTCAGCGGTAACTGGACGGCGCGGTCGACGAGAGTAGCCCGACGCTTCGGAGTATCGCCGTATCGTCCCGCGCACGATCGCAGTGCGCGCCGATTCTGTGCGTGCGCTAACCCCTCATCGGCACGAGCTCCGACTCGTGCAGATAGCGAGTCGTCGACCGGATAGTTGCGCCAGCGGATCGAGTAGTACTTCTCGAACCACTCCTGGATGTCGGCCTCGACGTCGCGGTCGTATTCCGGCGCCACGTGCAGCGTCTTGCCAATGAACGGGTCGCGGATTTCGCCGTCTTCGATCATCACGCGGCCCGATTTGATCACGATGCGCGGCAGTCTCGAACATCGTTTCCTTGTTCTCGTGCGGCGTGTAGATCGTGATGTCGGCATCGGCGCCGGGGCCCAAGTGGCCTTTGTTCTTCAGGCCCAGGATCTGCGCCGGGCCGGCCCGGGTGATGATCGCGATTTCGTTGAGCGTGTATTCGCGGTCCAGGTCGGCCAGCGTCGATCGCTCGCGCAATCTGCGGCGGGCACTTTTTGAGCACGTCTTGCCGGTACGTGCGGTCCATCAAGCAGCCGAATGATCTGCGGGTAGGCCAGGAACGAACCGCCGTTGGGATGATCGGTGCTCATCACCACGCGCCACGGGTCGTCGACCAGCAAGTACCACTCCAGCCCGATCGCCCATTGCAGCGAGTGGACCAGCGACTTGTTGCGGTACTTGATCGGCGTGATGCCGCAGCCGGCTTCCATCTCGGTGTCGCGCTGAACCACTTGCCCTTGAAGATGTTCGACAGGTAATAGCCGAGCGGGCCGTCGCCCGTCATGCTCGTCGTCTCGCCGAACATCACCTGGCCGACGTCGATCGTCATGTTCGTCGTGCGCGTTGACATACTCGGCCAGCGGCACGGTCTTGCTGTTGAACGTGTTCTCGTCGCCTTCGCCGCCGCCGTAGCTGTGGAACTGGATGTGCGTGATGTGCGCCGCGGTGGCCGTCCAGGGCCTTCATCGTTTCCAGCGTGGTTTGCCAGTTGCCGGGCATGCCGAGGTTGTTGCAGTGGATGTGCACCGGGTGCGGCAGCCGCAGTTCGCCGGCCGCTTGCGCCACGCCGCCGATGATCTGCCGCGGCGTGACGTCGAAGTGATCGACGGGCTCGTCGAGGCTGTGGACGTTGCCGCCCTGATGGCTCTTCCAGACTTCCACGCCGCCCGGATTCACGAGCTTGGGCGCAAAGCCCTTGGTCGCGCCAAGCAGCCAGGCGATGAACGCCTTGAGCTTTTGCGGCTCGTTCTGCTGGATCGACTCGCATCACGTAGTGGTTGTTGCCCATGAGGACGTAAAAGCCCTTGTCGATGCAGGGCGTGTCCTCGAACTCCTCGTGGGCGTGCCGGGCGCCGAGCGGCGGAATGGCCGCGTCGAACGCCGTCGTGTAGCCCATGCCGGCGTACTTGTAGCCGGTGGCGAACGTGCTGGGCACGCTGCCCATCGTGCCGCTGTGCGTGTTGGCGGTGCGATGCAGCACTTCGGCCTTGCGTTTCTCCTCGGGCCGCATCTTGCGGGCGACGTTCACCTTCGGCCCGGCGATGTGGCAGTGCATATCGACGCCGCCGGGCATCACGACCAGCCCGCGGGCGTCGATTTCGCGCGTGGGCCGAACCGCCGGATCGGTCGGCGCCGCGACGATCTTGCCGCCGGCGATCCACAGATCGCGCACCTCGCCGTCGATGCCGTTGGCCGGATCGTAAACGGTGCCTTGCGATATTTTGATCAAGTCAGACATGCCGTTTAGGGCGATTCTAGCCGCAACGCGGCGACCGTTCATAGCCAGGGGCGTGAGCCCCTGGTCGTGATTCGTCACCAACAAACATTTAGCCCCAACGGGGCGACAGTATACTGCCGCCCCGTTGGGGCTCCGTTCAGTCTTTACCTTTTGTCCAGGGGCTCACGCCCCTGGCTATTAACTGACGGCCCGCCGGGCCTGACTATGCACAGATTCCTAATCGCGCCTTCACGCGCTCTTCGATCGCGGTGAGAACATCGAAGTCGCTGGGATGCGGCGAATCGAACGCCGGCCGCAGCGGAATCGGCACATCATCCATGCGGTACACGGTGCCGCCCGTGTTGATGCCATACGTGGCCACGGTGAAGGCGACGGTCGCCGCGCGCGTGGTGGGCGTTTCCTTCGTGTCGAGCGTGATGAGCGGAATCGTGGCCAGGTGTTCCCGCGCCGGCTGCGAGAAGTTCGCCATCGGGTCGCAGGCGATCATCATCGCGCAATCGGCCTCGCCGCGGGCAAGCGTGTCGGAGGTCGTGTATTCGCCCGGATTGAATCGCGGGATAGCCGCGGGCGTGATTCACGCCGAATTGATAGCCAGTCCGCCAGGCGACGACGTTGTCGGCGCCGGTGACGTTGCCGTGCCCGCGGTTGGGCTTGGCCACGAAGCGCGTGTAGGCGTTCATGTCGCGCGTCAGCGCGAGCAGGGCCTCGCTGTTGCAGTGCTTGCCGCGGGTCATCGTGAGGCCCATGCCGAAGAAGATCACGCCGAACTTGGCCGCCTTCATCCGCGCCATGAGGTCCTGCCACACGGCCAGCTCGACGCCGGTTTGCTTGAGCACGTCGTGCCGCGTCCAGCTCGACGCCCTTCGCCAGCGCCCGCAGCGTCCACAGGGCCTCGAAATCGCTGCGCGGCTTGATCTGGATGAAGATGTCGGCCGCCTTGGCGCTCTTCGTCCGCCGCACGTCGACGATCACGCACGTGCGGTCCTTGCGGCCGTTGGGCAGAAACATGCCCTTGGGCATCAGGCTGTACTTGGTGAAGTGCCGCGGGTGGCTCTCGGCCGGGTTCGAGCCCCAGAACATGATGAGGTCGCCGCGGTTGGCCACTTCGCCGAGCGAGCAGGTCACTTCGCCCACGCCCTGAAACGCCATGCCCGACGGCCCATGGCAGACGCTCGTCGTCGTGTCGATCGTGCCGCTGATCCAGTCGACAATGCTCACGGCCACGCGCTGCGCTTCGCACGGCGAATCGCTGAGGCCGTAGACGATCGGATACTTGGCCGACGTGAGCAGCTCGGCGGCCAGCTCGTAGCCCTCTTCGAGCGACGCCGGCTGGCCCTTGATGAGGCAACTCGGCCGGTCATCGATGTGATGATTAAGAAACCACGCCTTGCCCAGCACGCAGGCCCGCTTGGCCTCGATGATGTGGTTGTCCTTCACCGTGAGATCGATGTCGTCGCACACGCAGCCGCAAAACGTGCAGGTGGCGTCTTGGACGATTTTGAGTTCGCCAGACTCCGATCGTGGGGTGTTGATCAATACGTTTGCCATGTTCAAGAACTGACTTAAGAATCGCAAGCGTTTAATCAGCCGAATTGCGAATTTTCAGTATAAGCGGCGCGAATCAAAGCGACAATTCGCGATCCGATACGGGTAGCTTCGACTATCCTTCCGCCGAATATGCAGGGGCGATGAATATCACTCGCTCGTGTTCAAACGACCTTGCCGGTGTCGATTTTTACTGTTGCGAAGAAACGAATTAAGTGCCCGTCGGATGGGCTATCCGTTGACAAGTCCCGCAACTACGCCGGGCAATTTATCGATACGAAGCTGAGCCTCCTTAATGTGACGCGCTATTGCGATTCTCGATTTATTCACTTGATCGGCAAACCTATGTGCTGGCCAAACTTCGAGCGAACTCTAACGGTCGAATCGCTCATCGCAAGTTGTATTGGCAAGTAAATCGAATTCAATGCTTCTAGGTCGGAGATCAGAAAACCGAACAGCCAATAGCCACCGTAATCCGAATATCGACTAGCGTATATACCGAGAAAGTTGGCAAGACATTCTATCAGAATTCGGCGTGTTGGCATTTGTTCTGTAGAGGTCAGGGTTGGCCTGATAAAACTGTCTGCTGCAGGCCTCAGAGCGCTATCCTACTGATTACCTCCAACTCCACATCCAGCCCTTTGCTCGTGGGCATGCCGGAGCCGTGCGTGTCGCCGCCCATGAGGCGGCTGGAGATGTCGCCGTAGGCGATGAACAAGATGCCCTCGGGCAACTCGTCTTTCTTCGCGGGCGTGACCGCCACTTCTACGTGGCCCTGCTCGCTGGTGAGCCGCACGCGGTCGCCCTTCGACAGCCCCAGCCGCTGCATATCGCCCGGGGCGACTTGCAGCGTGTTGATCTCGGTCTGGTATTTCTCCTGGAATTTCCCCTCGCTGATGCCGCAACCTTGGTCGCTCGTTCGGCCAGGAATGAGGATGAATGTTTCGGGCATCGATAAAATGGGGCTAGAAAATTCTTCGGGCCGCCCTGAAAGGGCACACTATGATAGCCCAGGGGCGCAGCCCTGGGTTAGCGGTCCGAGATTTATCATAAAGCCCTGAAAGGGCGGCATATTTATTCGCGCCTCTGATCGCGCTCTTACAGAGCTTCGGCAATGATTGGCGTCCGTTATCCCAGGGCTGCGCCTCGCCTTGGCGAGGCTCCGCCCTGGGCTATCACATCTTGCCCTTTCAGGGCAATTCGCATTTCGTTGACCAAGCTTTGCCTACGTCATTTTGGAGCCAACCCTCAGCGGTCCAGCCCCGGCGCGATTATACGCCGTGACCAACGTTGCCAGTCGCTCCGGCGAAAGCTGCGCCGCAGCGTCTTCGGGCAACGCATCCTTGAGCAGCCGGGCCGGCAGTGTGTCTTCGGCGGGCGTCCAGCCGGCCATGATATTGAATCGTTTCTTGGCGGTGACAATTCGCGCCGCGGTCGCGCGAAGCTCGTCGGCAGTGACATCCCAGCCGGTGACTAGCCGCAGCATCTCGGCGGCCTCGGCGTAGAAATCGCTGAACACGCCGCGCAGGAACTTGCACAGGATCAATGAATCCATCAGGGCCGCTTTGTTTTCGGTTTCGATGGCCAGCGGGATGTTTTCCAGGCCCGCGTTGCGGCGATCGACCGCTTCGGAGAAATCAACTTCGTAAGCGCCCGAGCGGTTGTGATCGGCCCCGCGCGTGCCCACGGCGAAACCCAAGGCCATCGTTTGCAAGCCGCGCGGGTCGTATCCCGGAATCTCCAGCCCCTTCACTTGCGGTGCGAATTCGATCGAATCGCGCCCGATCGCCAGCGCCATGCGGCGGCTTCCTTCCGCCAACAATCGCCCAATACCTTCGCCGCTCACAATCAATTCCAACGCGCGAAGCAAAGCTTCTCCGTCGCCAAAGCGCAGCCATGGTTCGTCGATGTAGCCGCGCTCGGCGCATTCCATCGCAAACGCAATCGTGCCGCCCGCGCTGATCGTATCGAGGCCGAGCTCATCGCAGCGTTTGCAGGCCGCGAGCACAACGTCCGGATCATCGATGCCGCACAAGCGGGCCGAGCGCGAACAGGTTCTCGTATTCGAGTCGCACTTGGCCGTCGCCGTTTCGCATTCCATAAAGGTGCTCGCAGCCGATCGTGCAAGCCGCACAAGACGTCCTGGTGCGCTCACGGGAAACGCTGAGTTGCTCCGGCGAAATGGCTTCGAGCGCCGGCGAAACTTCCCTGCTGAAAGTTGCGCGTCGGTAGCACGTTCAGCCGGTTGAATGCCAGCAGATTCGTCGCGGTGCCCAGCTCGCGGTACTTCGCGGTCGCGGGGCCGAATGATTTTTCAGATAATTGTTTCGCGAGCGCGATGAGTTCCTTCGGTTGCGCCCAGTCAGTGCGACGCGAGCCGCGCACGGCAATCGCCTTGATATTCTTCGAACCGAGAACCGCTCCGCTGCCACCGCGTCCGGCGTGCCTGCCATCGTGCGAGACGGTAGCGTAGCTCACCGATCGCTCGCCCGCCGGGCCGATCGTCGCCACTTGATACTCGGCACCCAATTCCTGTCGCAGCCGCTCTTGCGCTGCGCGATTCGGCAGGCCCCACAGATCGCCGGCAGGCTCCAATGAAACCTTGTCGTCGTCGATGACTAGAACCGAAGGCTGCGGCGCTTTGCCAACAAGCACGATCGCATCGTGACCGGTTTTCTTGCCGGCCAGCGCAAAGCCGCTGCTGGCGAGCGAATCGTTAATCCGCTCGGTGAGCGGACTCTTGCTCACCACGGCGAACTTGGCCGAGGTCGTGAGCGGGCTGCCCACCAGCGGGCTGAAGACGAACGCGAGCACGGACAGAGTCGAAAGCGGCTCGGCGCGGGCCGCGCCCTCGCTCAACAGGATGTCCACCCCCAGCCCGCTGCCGCCGATGCAACTGCGCAAACGGTCTTCGTTCAATTCGACTTTCGCCGACGAACCCGTCGTCAGGTCGATGCGCAGGTAGCAGCCGTGATAGCCGGGAATGCTTGACATGTTTCAACTAATGACCCCCCTCATCCACCTGCATCTAACGAGAGTAGCAGCACCGTATCGCCCTCGCGAAGCGGCGTGTCCGGCGCGCTCACAAATCGCTGAGCCCCCAAGTTAACGATGAAGCCGGGGCGAAGTGAACGGCCATCGATGCAACTTTCGGCGAGCGTTGGAAATCGGCTGCCGAGATCCGCCAAAACATCGCCCAAATTGCAGCCAGTCGCCATTGTTTGTGCGATTCCGGCACGAGCACGTGGAATCCCAAATAACTCGACTGCGACCTGCATGAAACGCCGCCGGCTCCTGTGGAACAAAAGCTTCCGTATACGATGATAGTCGAGCTACGTAGGCGAGACAATTTGCTCGCCGATTAAACATTTGCCGGCAGTTGCGTTTAGCAGAGCCTCCAAGACAGTAGGGAACACTAATTTTCGCTAATTACCGCTAATCCCAATTAGTGAGAATTAGCGTAGATTAGTGTTCTACTCTCTGTTCCGGTTTCGTTGCCAAAGTGAGCTTAACAAGGTAAGCAACATAGGGACGGACACGCAGTCGATTGAGAACTATATGCCGCAGACATTCTTAGACGTGCCCTGCACCGTCTGCGGCTGTGTGTGCGACGACTTGCAGGTCACTTTCTCCGGTGAACGCGTGACGCACGCCGAAGGCGCGTGCAAACTGGCCCAGCCGTGGTTCGATTCGCTCGCGCAACCTGTAACGCGTCCGGCGGCTATCATCGACCGCCGCTCGACATCGCTTGAGCACGCGGTTGAGCGCGCCGCGGAAATCCTCCGCGATAGCCGCGCGCCGCTAATCTGGGGACTGTCGCGCAGCAGCACCGCGGGCCAGCGGGCCGCCGTGCTGCTCGCTGAACAAATCGGCGCGACGATCGACACGACGGCCTCGGTCTGCCACGGCCCATCGATCATGGCCATACAACAAGTCGGCGAGTCGACCTCGTCGCTGGGTGAAGTTCGCAACCGGGCCGACTTCGTCGTGTTCTGGGGCGCCGATCCGGCGGAAACCCATCCTCGACATTTCGAGCGATACAGCGTGGACGCAGCCGGATTGTTCGTTCCGCGCGGCCGAATGGATCGCACGGTCATCGTAATCGACTCGGACGAGACGGCCACGAGTCGCCTGGCCGACGTCTTCCTGAAGATTCGACCGGATGCCGACTTCGAGGTGATCTGGGCACTTCGCCAGCTGCTGCGCGGCATCGACCTTCCAGCATCGTTCGATGTGGGAGTGTCCGCGGAGCAGTTGCAAGAACTCGCCGTTCGAATGAGCGGTTGCCGCTACGGCGCTGTGTTCTTCGGCCTGGGGCTCGCGCAGCGTGGCATCGGGCACAAGAACGTGGAGGCGCTCTTGTCGCTTGTCGACGACCTGAACGATCACACTCGCTTTATTGCCCGCCGACTGCGAATTCCCGGCGACGTGACCGGCGCGGATGCTGTCCTCTGCTGGCTGACCGGCTTCCCATTCGCCGTGAATTTGCGCGCGGCTTTCCACGCTACAACCCAGGCGAATATTCCGCGAACGAATTGCTGGAGTGCGGCGAAGTCGACGCCTGCCTGCTGGTCGGCAGTGAACCGTGCGTCGATCTATCACCGCGTGCTCAAAGCAAAATCAAGCAACTGCCGACAATCGCCCTCGATTATCCCAACGCCCGCCCGCCGTTCGAAGCAACGGTTCAAATCACAACGGCGATTTACGGCGTACACGCGCGCGGCACGGCGTACCGCATGGACGAGGTGCCGATTCCCCTTCGCCAACTTGTTCCCTCGGCTCTACCGACGGATGATGAAGTGCTCATGGCGATTCTCAAGCGCCTGGCTGAAACAGCATGAGACCGCGGCGGGCTTCCAATGAGTTTCAACGCGACAAACTACGCAGAAACTTTCCGCCGCGACGGCTACTACATTTGCGAAAACGTGCTTTCGCCCGGCGAAGTCGATGAACTTCGGCAGGCGATTGCCGACCTTCCGGCGGGCGATGAGGTCCGCCGCAAGCAAAGCGTGTATGGCGTGCGGAATCTGCTTCAGATGTGCCCGGCCGTGCGCGAACTGGCCGGACAGCCTCATATTCGTCAGTTCGTGGTCCCGCTGCTTGGCGAAAGTACGTTTGCCGTGCGGGCGATTTTCTTTGATAAGGGGGCCGGCGCCAATTGGTCGTTGTCGTGGCACCAGGACAAAGTAATTGCGGTCGCGCAGCGCGCGAGTTGCCCGGCTACGTCGGCTGGTCGAACAAAGCCGGCGTCTGGCAAGTGCAGCCGCCAGCCGACGTGCTTGCGAACATGGTCGCCGTGCGCATTCATCTCGATGACTGTCGGGCCACGAATGGTCCGCTGCGAGTGATTCCCGCTTCGCATCGTTGCGGCTGGATTGACGATCTCGACGAATCGGAAATCGCGCGTGCCGGAAGTTATTTGCACCGTTTCCTGCGGACGGCGTCGTGAGCATGTGCCCGCTCACGCTGCACGCTTCGGCGCGATCCGAGGAGAGCGAGAGCCGGCGCAGTCATCGAGTATTGAATACGCGGCGGCCGAACTTCCCGATGGGTTGGAACGGAACGTCCCGTAGGACACGCGTCTGGTTCGGCGATCGCAAGTGGTCGAGCAGTGTTGCCCTTTAACGTACAGTTTCCGCTCGCTCTCTACAAGCTGTGCTTCGGCTGGACTATGTTCCAGCCGGCCTGCCGTTGTTTGGCTCGGGATTCGGCGGCGTCGCCTTCGAGGAAGCGGCCCATGCGGCGGAACTTCTCGTAGCGCGCCGCCAGCAGCTTCTCGGTCGGCATGGTCGACCAGCTCGCGCAGCGTCTTCACGAGATACATCTTGAGCCGGGCCGCCATCTGGTGATGGTCGCGATGGGCGCGCGCCGAGCGGCTCTTCGATCACGTCGTCCACGCAGCCCAGCTCTTGCAGGTACTTCGACGTGAGCTTGAGCGCCCGGGCAGCATCCTGGGCATAAGTCGTGGCTCTTCCACAGGATGCCGGCGCAGCCTTCCGGGCTGATCACCGAGTAGTAGGCGAACTGCAGCACGGCCACGCGGTCGCCCACGCCGATGCCCAGCGCGCCGCCGGAGCCGCCCTCGCCGATCACGACGCAAATGATCGGCGTCGGCAGCCGCGACATCTCCAGCATGCTCTCGGCGATGACCTGGGCCTGGCCGCGCTCCTCGGCGCCGATGCCCGGGTAGGCGCCCGGCGTATCGATCAGGCAAATGATCGGCAGCCGATACTTGGCCGCCATGCGCATCTTGGCCATCGCCTTGCGATAGCCTTCGGGATGCGCGCAGCCGAAGAAGCACTCGTTGCGCTCCTTGAGCGTCTTGCCTTTGTAATGGCCGACGACGAGCACCTTGTAGCGATCGAGCTTGGCGAAGCCGGTGCGCAGCGCCCGGTCGTCGCCGAAGAACTTGTCGCCGTGCAGCTCGACGAACTCGTCGAACAGCAGGTTGAGATAATCGGTGAGCATCGGCCGATCGGGATGCCGGGCGACCTGCACCGTTTCCCACGGATCGAGCTGGCTGTAGATGCGCCGAATCGTATCGGCCAGCTCGCGCCGCAGCGCGGATCTGGTCGTGCAGCTCCGGCGACTTCGGCTCGGTCGACTTCGAGCTGCGCGATCTGCTCCTCGAGCCGGTAGATCGGCTGCTCGAAAGCCAGGCGGTAGGTGGTGCTTGCCATGCGGTGCGCTATGCTTCGATCCGAATGCAATTCGAAGCGTCTCGATGTCTAGAGTGGACAGGGAGAATGGGAGACAGGAGACAAGTAGATTCTGGCGTCTA
The DNA here is from genome assembly GCA_963713365.1 of uncultured Planctomycetota bacterium. Classification (GTDB taxonomy): domain Bacteria; phylum Planctomycetota; class Planctomycetia; order Pirellulales; family Lacipirellulaceae; genus JABDGM01. The sequence goes on from CAVQLN010000001.1 coordinate 26,803, forward strand.
TCAGATTCTCCTCATCTCCCACTCTCTCATTCTCCTACTCTTGTTTCGATGCGATTACTCTGTCTCCGATGCCGGTTTCGCGGCCGCCTCCTCCGCCGCTGGCGGCTGCGGTGGGTTGTAAAAGATCTTTTGCGTTTTGATCTCCATCATGACGTCTTTCATGTTGGCCGGGCCGTTCTTTCGGCTCCTTGGCCATCATCCGCTGCACGTAGCGCGGCGAATTCCGGCGTGATGTTTTTGTCGAACACGGTGAGCGGCTGCGGCTTCGAGCTGCAGGTGGCGCTGCAGCAGCTCGTTCGGCGAGTTCGCCGTGAACGGCGGCTTGCCGGTGAAGAACTCGTGCAGCATGCAGCCGAAGCTGTAGACGTCGGCGCGCGACGTCGACCGGCTTGGCCGCGGATCTGCTCGGGCGACATGTAGCTGTGGCGTGCCCTGCACTGCGCCATCTTGCCGCCGAAGAGCTTGCTCAGGCCGCCGGCCGGCTTGCGGCCAGGTTGAAGTCGATCAGCTTGACGACGTTGTCGTCGCGGAGCAGAAAATTATCGGGCTTGATGTCGCGATGGACCCAGCCTTTTTCGTGCAGGTGGGCCAGGCCGGCGGCGGCAGCTGGTGAGAATTTCCTTCGCCCGGTGGTGCAGCTTCTTGTATCCGCCGGAAATGATTTGCTGCTTCAGGTTCGGCACCTTGAACAGCTCCAGCAGCATGTACGCGCCGTTGGATGTGTTGCCGAAATCGTAGCGTCTTGATCACAGCCGGATGATCGAGCGTGATGCCGACCTGGTATTCGTGCTTCAGCTCGTTGATGTGCTCGCGCGACGTACTTCGGTCCCTGGCGGCAGCCACTTCATGGCGTAGGCGGTGTTCTCCGACATGGGCCGCACGGCCCAAATCTCGTAGATCGCGCCGGCACGGATCAGATGAAACATGCGGTACTTGCCGACGAATTGTTGGGTAGCGGCCAAGGCGGGAGTCGCGGTGCGGAGTGTCGAGTGCGGATTCGACGAAAATCCGCGATATCCTGTAGTTTAACCCGCATGCGCGAATTCGCGAAAGCTTGATGAGTCACCGCGCTCGTCTAGCAAAGCCGGACCATTTTGGTCGGGCACAGTGCGGCCGGGCCAAAATGGCGCGGCTATGTATTTGCGTTACTCGTAGTACGACGCTGACGAGAAACAGGCCGTGCGGCGGCGCGGTTTGGCCGGCGGTGCGGCGGTCGCGGGCGGCGAGCACTTCGGCGGGCCAGTCAACGTCGCGCGTGCCGACGCCGACTTCGACCAGCGTGCCGACGATCGTGCGGACCATGTTGTAGAGGAAGCCGTCGCCGGCGACTTCGAGGGTCACGCGATCGGCCAATTCTTCGCCGCCGCGCACACTGATAGCTCATGAATCGTGCGGATCGAGTCGGGCCGCTCGGAGCCGGCGGATTCGAAGCTGGAGAAATCGTGGCGGCCGACCAGCGCCTGCCCTGCCGCGTGCATGGCCGCCGCGTCGAGCGGCTGCGGATAGTGCCAGGCATAGTGGCGATCGAAGACCGACGGCGTGCGGCCGTTATGAATTTGGTAGCGATAGCGCTTGCCGACCGCGTCGTGCGTGGCGTGAAAGCCTTCGGGCGCGTCTTCGACGGTGAGCACCGCGACGTCGTTCGGGCAGCACGGCGTTCAGCGCGCGGTGCAAATCTGCGTTCGCAAGCCGCGTCTCGGTCGCACACGCCGACGACCTGCCCGAGCGCGTGGACGCCGGCGTCGGTGCGGCCGGCCGCCGTGACGCGCACTGTCTCCTGCGTGATCTGCTGCCAGTGCGCTTTCAAGCGTCGCCCTGCACCGTCGGCTTATCGGGCTGAATCTGCCACCCGGCGTACGCGCGCGCCGTCGTAGGCGAGCGTCAGTTTGAGCCAGCGAGTGCTCATCGGCGATTCGATCGAAGAATCACGCACAGAGGCACAGAGTGAACACACGCGAAATGTGACGCAGATCGGAAATCGAAATTTGAATTCTGCATTCGGAATTTGCAATGTCAGCGTCCTCTGTGTCGCTGTGTCCTCTGTGGTCAAACGTTTTCAAGACACGGCCGCCTGCGTGCGGACCAGCAGCTCCGCGATCTGCACGGCGTTCGTGGCCGCGCCCTTGCGGAGGTTGTCGCTCACGCACCAGAACGCCAGGCCGTTGTCGCACGACAGGTCCTCGCGGATGCGGCCGATGAACACGGCGTCGTCGCCGTCGCAGTCGCTCGGCTTCGGGTACTTGCCGTTCGGCAGATCGTCGATGACCTTGATGCCGGGGAAGTTGGCGAACAGCTCGCGGGCTTCGTCGACCGTGATCTTCCGCTCGGTCTCGACCAGGATGCTCTCGCTGTGGCAGTTGGTCACCGGCACGCGAACGCACGTCGGGCAGATGCGGATCGAGTCGTCGCCCAGAATCTTGTGCGTCTCGTACACCATCTTCATTTCTTCCGACGGTGTAGCCCTGCGTGCTTCGGCGAGCCGATCTGCGGAATGAGATTGAACGCGATCGGGTGGGCGAACGTCTCGTACTTGTGCTCGTTGTTGTCGAGGGACGCCCTGCGTGCCGTTCATCGAGGTCGCGCTGGCCGCCGACGCCGGCGCCGCTGGTTGCCTGGTAGGTGCTGACGACGACGCGGCGGATGCGGCTGGCATCGTGCAGCGGCTTCATGGCGACGACCATTTGCGTGGTCGAGCAGTTCGGGCTGGCGATGATGCCCTGGTGGTTCTGCAACGGCCTCGGGATTCACTTCCGGAATCACCAGCGGCACCTTCGGGTCCATCCGCCAGTAGCCGCTTTCGTCGACGACGACGCAGTCGCGCTCGACGGCCCAGGGGACGAAATCCTTGGCCACCGGGTCGGGCGTGCTGCCGATCGCCAGGTCGATGCCTTCGAACGCCTCGGGCGTCAGCTCCTCGACCGTGTGCTTCTCGCCCTGTGAACTCGATCGTGCTGCCGGCCGAGCGGGCCGAGGCGAGGAACGTGATCTTCTCGAACGGGAATTCCCGCTCTTCGAGCATGGCGCGAATGAGCCGTCCCACGGCGCCGGTGGCGCCCACGATGGCAATCGAATCAAACACGGATTGTTTCTCCTGAATGTTATTTGTGAATACGAGGCGCGGAAGAATGCGACGAGCCGGGTTCGACGACGTCTGCCGTATGGTCGCACAGCGATACTCCCCGCTCTCGCCGTTGCTCCCACTCTAGAAATGCAAGTTCAGTCGAAGTATAGCGTTCGAATATTCGCTTGCGGACGACTTAGACTCGCCTCAATCCGCTCCGCCCTGCCCTGCTCGCCTTGCCGACGACGGCCAGCGAGATTCGCCGCGCGATCGGGTCGAACATCTTGCGCACGGTCTTCGGCGAAACGAACGCCAGGTTGCCGATCAGCATCACCAGGCCGAAGGTGGGCATGCCCAGAAACAGCGACGATGCCGCCGTGGACGAACACGGCCATCAGAGCACCCACGGCCGCGTCAGCCGCGGCCAAACCAGCGCGCAGTACGACAGCTCCCAGAAGACAGTCACGTGCGTCATGAGGTTCAACAAGCATTGGGCCATCGGGCCAGCCAGGTCATGTCAAGCGATTGGTATTCGAGCATCGCGAACGAAAGCCAACTGGCTTCGCCGGTCGACCCAGTGCTCGCCTTGAAGCTTGCCGATGCCCGAGAACAGATAGATGATGCACATGTGCACCTGGATCAGCGCGAATGGCGAAGTTGGCCATGGAGCTGGGCGGCACTTCGCGTCGGCGCGCCGCGCCTTAACCGCCACAACCGATCGACCGAGTAGCGCGCGCCGCACGGGCCGAGCATCAAGTACAGCGCCAGCATGCAATTGATCTTGTCCAGGCCGAAGTAGGCGCCGGGCGTGACGCGATTGGCGTACGAAACCGCGAACAGGAACCCCAGGACGGCCATCGTGCGGCTGAACAGCCCGATCGTGAGCAAGAAGAACACGGCCAGCGCCACCACGTGCACCGTCCACATCAGCTTTGGCGAGTGAATGAAGCGGAAGTGCGTCCAGATAAGTCGCGGCTCGGCAGGCAGCGGTCCCGGGCCGTCCGGATCGTTGCTGGCGTCGCGAGCCTGCTGCATCAGACTGTTCTGGCAGCCAGCCTTGCGGGCCGAAGAACGCCTCGAGGTCGATCGACCAGATGAAATGCGTGTACAGCAGCATCGCGCCAGCGAGCACGCGAATTGCCGAGAGCGTCGAAGGGCTCGTGGGCGCAAACCAGAAGTGGTCCCACGCCTCCCATACTTCGGTCGCATAATTGCGCGCTGCGGCAATCATCGCGTCACTCCGATCCAGCGCTGGGCCGTGTTCATCGGCCGCACGTGCCCCAGCGTTGGTTTGACCGCTTTCCGCTGGGCCCAGATCGCTGCGGCGCTGCGTGACTTCCAACTGGGTCTCATAACCCTGCGGGTCGGTAATCTTGCGTCCTTCGATTGCCAGCGTTCGCGGAATCGGCCAATGCGCAATGCGCCGCACGCGGACCGAGGCTGCATCCTCATTAACGCGCAACAACTGTCGGGCAAAACCTTCCAAAAACGCGCGCTGCCATTGCTTGCGGTATTGCTCGTTGTTCGACGAAAAATCGGCCTGGTCGGCCAACATGAAATGGCGGTGATAGCGCAGGCGCGGCCAATGTTCCTTTCGATTTGGAAGCTCGCCTTGCTCGACCACCTGACCGGCCTGATCGAACAATTCATAGCGGATGATATTGCCCGGCCCGACATCCGGTGCAAAAAACGAATGCTGTTGGTTCATATAAAGCGCGTCGAGATACCACTGCATCAGGCCGTCCTGCGAAATCTTGTACACTAGCGGCGAAGTTACCGGCATCGATAGCGCGGCTAAAAATACGGCCGTAAAGTGCCATACGACAAACAAGCTGAGAAAGACACGAAGCCACGCTGGAACGCGGCCGGGACGCCGGCCTTTCGCGCCTTCTTCGCGCGGGGGTGCGCTGAGCCGCGGCTTGTTGCTCGGCGGCTGAGGCGTTGCAGGCGGCTTGGCGGCGGCTCCTACCATGTGGTGTCAGTTGGATTAACAACCTGCCATTTGGAATTTACGCTTCGCTGATCGGCCCCATGCGTTTTAGAGGGGGAGACGGGGAGATTCAGGGCTCAAATTGACTCTCCTTGTCTCCCCCTCTCCTTGTCTACGGTTCGGAGGTCAATGCGGCCATTCAGGAGCAGCGACCGCCGCGGATACTAGCGTCGCGCTCGCCTCAGTGGCCAGAGCAAATGAAAAACCCTCGCACCGGCGGACTGCCGATGCGAGGGGTTCAAATCTCGTTAATCAACTCATTCGCCGGCCGCGCGGTTTAGCCGCGACTGCCAGCGTCGAGTGATTTATAGAGTCAACTGGGCAATGGCTTCGTTACTATCGAAATCGATTGATAGCTCCTGCGACTGCCCGCCGGTGAGCTGGATCGTTCGTTCTTCCGTCTGCGTTTGACCGTCGCGTTCGAGCGATACGACAACCGTGTATTCATCCCAAACTTGTCCGGAAGCAAGCCGCGTGGTCGTGTACTGACGGACCTCGCCAGTCTGCTTCGTCGGCACGCCCGCGAGCGTTACGACTGCATCGGTCGGAACGTGCAGCGTGAGACGAGTCTTGGGCATGGGCCGAGCGACAATCGTTTCGCGAACCGGCGACACACGCTCAGTCCTCACGACGGGACCGTACATGATACGTCCGCGACGTGCATAGCCGCCTTCGTAGGAGGCGTATCCACCGCCGCCGCCGTAGGAACCATGTGATCCGCCCCAGCCGCCGTGCGAACCACCGCCGCCCCAGCCACCATAGCTGCCGTGCGAACCGCCCCAGCCGCCAGAACTACCTCCGCCCCAGCCGCCGTGGGAGCCACAGCTTCCGCCGCCCCAACCGCCTCGACTACCCCAACCTCCGCCTGATCCGCCGCCGAACAATCCGAAAAACGCATTCGAATTCTCGGCCAGCATCGACAGCGCACCAACGGCTATCAACGCTGTAAACAGACTCTTTTTAAGCGTCATTTGTGATACCCTCCCAATTTCCATGTTCCATGACTCGAAACTAAAAAAGCCCTCCACTGGGCCGCCCGCCCCGGCGGGCTTTAGATAAACATACCAGCATGCCGTCACAATTCAAGGAACCTGGGCGAAATCTTACGATTTCACAAGTGGTAAGGTTTATAACCGACCAGGTAGGTAGATTTTTGGCCACACGGGGCTGTAACACTACCGCTCTTTGTGCACCGAACAGTGCTCGCAACGCTACCCCGGGCATCACCGGCAAAGGGCATGCCGCCGTGCTTACGGTGACGCTTGAAGCGTGAGATTGTCGATCGATAGCCGGCCTGTGGCGCCGAGCAATCCGATCCGCAAAACCGCCTCGCGGGCGCAGCGGAACGCGAACCGTGTCGCTTTCCTCCCGCCAATCGAACGTGCCAGTAAAGGGCCCGACCGACCCCTCGCCCACGGCCGCGCGCCGCTCGTCGTAGAACGTGATCACAATAGCTGGCCACTGGTTGGGAGTTTGACCTTGCTGGATGTCGTCGCCGCGCACTTGAACCGATAGGTTGAGCGCGTCAACTTCCCGGCCATCGATGGCGAAGCCTTGCAGCGCCTGACAGCCGCGGCCGGGCTCCGAATTTTCAAACGTCACGAAGTTCTTGCCGTCCGGCGCGCTTGCGCGCCGGCCTCGAGCGTGAGCTGCCGCTGGTAATGCCAGCCGGCCGGCTCCTGGTTGCCTTCTTCGCCGCGCCTGACTTCTTCGAAACTGCCGTTGACGATTTGCGGATTGAGCGGATCGGGTTTCACCTCGCGTTTTTCTTCCGCCTCGCCGGTCATGGGCACAAACAGCGTCGGCCGCAGCGCTTCGGACTTGAGTTCGCCGTCGACCTTCCGCATCAGATACAGCGTCTGCTGATATCGCTCGCCGACGGGAATGATCATCAGGCCGTCATCGCGAAGTTGATCCACGAGCGGCTGTGGCACCTTCTCGGGGGAACACGTTACGATGATCTTGTCGAACGGCGCGACTTCGGGCCAGCCAAGATAACCGTCGCCCGCGCGCGTGTGGACGTTGTCGTACCGCAGCCGTTTGAGAGTGCGCGTCGCGCGCCGGCTCAGCGGCTCGACGATCTCGATGGTGTACACATCGCGCACGAGCGGACTGAGAATGGCCGCCTGGTAACCGCTGCCGGTGCCAATCTCCAGCACGCGGTCGCCGGGCTGCGGATCGATGGCCTCGGTCATCGACGCCACGATGAACGGCGGCGAGATCGTCTGGCTGTTGCCGATCGGCAGCGCCATGTCGTAGTAGGCGAACTGGCGCTGGTTGGCGGGCACAAACTCGTGCCGCGGCGTGTCGCGCATTGCGCGGACCACGCGCTTGTTGGTGACGCCGGCGGCGACGATCTCTTTGTCGACCATCTCGCCGGCCAGCCGCTTCCAATCGCGCAGCGATTGGGCCGACGTAATGCACGGCAAAAAAAACAGGCCGGCGAGTGCCAATGACGACCTTGTGCGTGCGTTCATGTGGCAGTGTATACGATTCACAGATTTATTTAGCCGAATGAACTCTAGGATTAAGTATACAATTCCTGAGACTATGTTGCGCCCTTACAGGGCTTCAAGCTCTATTTTCGGATCCTTACCCAGGGCTGCGCCCTGGGCTATCATATTCTCGCCCTTTCAGGGCGATATGCTCGTCGCCGGTTCGCTGTGCCGATGATCGTAACCGTAAGCAGGAGCGTTCGTGAAGCTTCATGGCAACTACTTCGGAATCGATAAATCAAGTTCGAACGCGCCTTCGTGCGGAAATGCCGTCGGCGGAAAAGTGGGCCTATCTCGATCACGCGGCGATGTGCCCGCTGCCGCGGCCGACGGCGGAAGCCGTGCGCACTTGGATCGATCAGGCCATCGACTCTGGCAGCCCCGTCTGGCCCGAGTGGGTCCGCAAGATGGAGGTCACGCGCACGACGGCTGCACAGATGATTGGCGCGCATCCCGACGAAATTGCGCTCGTGCTGAACACAACCGCTGGCATTGGGATGGTTGCTGAAGGAATCGACTGGCGGCCCGGTGACAATGTCGTGACACTTGCCGATGAGTTTCCGTCGAATGTTTACCCGTGGTTCAATCTGGGAAGCCGCGGAGTCGAAACGCGCCGCGTGCCGGCCGACGTGAGCGGCCGATTAGACCTCGACCGATTGGCCGAAGCCTGCGACGAGCGGACACGCGTCGTTACGGTGAGCTGGGTTGGTTTCGCCACCGGCTATCGGCACGACGTGGCGCGCATTGCTTCCATTGCACATGAGCGCGGCGCGCTTTTGTTTCTCGATGCGATCCAAGGGCTCGGCGCGTTTCCACTGGATGTCAACGAGCTGGGAATCGATTTCCTGGCCGCCGACGGACACAAGTGGATGCTTGGCCCGGAAGGCGCGGGCATTGCTTACATTCGCCGCGAGCATCTTGATCGGTTACATCCCATCGGCGTCGGCTGGCACAGCGTCGTGCAAAACGATTTTTCGCAGGTGGAGCTGAATCTCAAGCCCACGGCCGCGCGTTATGAAGGCGGCTCGTCGAACATGGTCGGCCTGCACGCTCTGGCGCAAGCCTCAGCCTGCTGGTCGACTTGGGCATCGAGTCGATCGCAGCCGCCGTGATCGACATTACGGAGCGAGCGTGCGAGCGGCTAGCCGGCATTGGGGCCAAAATTGTTTCCGACCGGCGGCCCGACCACCGCGGCGGCCAGCAGCGGTCCGGGATCGTGGCGTTCGAGCTCCCTGGCCGCGACCCGATGGCGTTGAAGCGCCATTGTCTCAAGCAGCAGGTCGTGATGGGCTGCCGAGCCGGCCGATTGCGGATCAGCCCGCACGCGTATAACAATGAGAGTGACCTCGATCGACTAATCGAGGCGCTGGCGTCAGCTCCGCGGTGAGTGAGTAGGTGAGTACGTGAGTAAGTGAGTAGGTGATACAATGGGACAAGTTACCTACTCACCTACTCACCTACTCACTTACTCACACGATTCGCGGACCGTCGAAATCGAACGATTCGATTCGCAATTCTGAGCCACACATGTCCCGCCGCGCAATTTACACCGGCTCGTTCGACCCGATTACGCTCGGGCACCTCAATGTCATCGAGCGCAGCAGTCGGCTGGTCGACGAATTGATTGTTGGCGTGGGAATCAATATCGAGAAAGAAGCGCTGTTCACGGCCGATGAGCGGGTAGAGCTGATTCGGCGCGTCGCCGATCCGCTGGGCAACGTCGTGGTAAAGCCGTTCTCCGGCCTTGCCGTGCGGTTCGTGCGCGAGTGCGATGCGCGGGTGATCATTCGCGGTGTGCGCTCGCTATCGGACATGGATTCGGAATTCACGATGACGCTTGCCAATCGCAAGCTGGATCCCGGCATCGAGACCGTGTACCTGATGGCCGACGAAGAGTATTCGCACGTGTCCAGCTCGCTGATCAAGCAGATCACGCCGCTGGCTAGTGACGAGGAGCTGGTGCGCTTCGTGCCGCGCGCGATCATCGCGGACCTTCGGGCGCACATCCATGAACGTGGCGGATCGGGCGGGGCACCCGCCGCGGCTATTAACCCGCGGCCTTCACCAGCTTGAAAACAATCGCCGCAATCCCCACAATTGCCAGCGCCGATTTGAGCGAATCATACCAGCCGATGGATGCAAACTCGCTCCCGAGCGGGGTCCCCTCGCCGCGATCGGGCGGCGAGTTCCACACGTTGGCATTTCGGACTCGCTCGTCGGCGTCCTGCCATGGCGAAGCTTTGCTGTTTGCCAGGGCGCTGCCCTCCGCAGACCATGGCGAGCTGGGTATTGTCGGCGTGGCGACGGCCCAGTCGTTCTTTGCCTGCCGTACATTGGGAGCAGGGCGGTCGGCTATCGCAACCTGCGATTCGTCGTTGGCCGCGCCAATATCAGGGGCGAGCGTAGCCAGGAAGTTGCTCACGCGCGGGGCATAGCTGCCGAACGTGGTCCCCTGCCCTGCCCCGAACAACACGCCGGCCAGTTCGCCTCGGCCGTTGAAAATTGGACCGCCTGAATCGCCTTGTCGCGCCTCGACGTCGAGCTCGAGCATCTCCTGCGGGAAGTTTCGCCGCGGCGCATAGTAGGCGGTGCAGCGGCCGGCGGCGATGCGATATTGACCCTGTCCGTAGCCGTGAATTGTGAGCGGCTCGCCCGACCGTGGCGGCTGCGTGGCCATTCGCACCGGCTCAACCGGCGGCCGCCAGATCACGAGCGCCGCAAGGTCCCAGTCGGAATCCACCTTGAGCGGCCGGGCATGCGAGCTGAAGCCGCCGGGAAATTTCACTTCGACAACGCCTTGTGAATCGCGCACCACGTGCCAGTTCGTGACGACCAGGCCGAACTCATTGCGCACGTCCACCAGCGTGCCGCTGCCAAACGCAGTCGCGCCCTGTTCGGGCACGACGATCCGCGCCACGGCGGGGTGCGGCGTCGCGGCCGCTTGCGGCCTGACGGCACAGGAACCTCCGTTGCAGACGGCCGGGGCTTGGCGATTGAAAATCGGCCACGCCGCCACCCGCGGACTCGTCGCTTCTACGACCGGTGGAGTCGCAGCGCGCACTGCCACGGGCTCGCGAACGAAGCTGAGCACGCTGCACAGCACCCAGATCGCGCGGCGCATCACGTTGTTAGCTGGCGTTGGGACGCTGCTCATTCCGGCGAAGCCGTTCGTTATCGACAATCATGCGTAATAGCCGGGCTCGCAGGTCGCTGCGCGCGTCGCTGCGTTCGTCGTTACCCGGAGCGCTCTTGCGCTGTTGCAATGAATGCACTGGCGCACGTTTTTACGGCGCAGTAGATGAGTTGTTATTGCCAGGCGAGGGTACAATTTCACCGAACGCGTGACAATGTCAGGTTTGACGGGTGGACTGGTCATGGCGGGATTCTCCTGGATCGCTAGGCAGCGATCGGCCGGCCACCTTTGAGGTCTTCTTCGCGCGGCGGGAAATCGCAGCCGCCATTGTAGGCATCTTTAAGGCGCTGCAATTCGGCGCGGAACGCGCGCTCGGCGAATTTCGTCAGCGTCAGCCGCAGCGGAAAACCGCCCAGATGGACCGCCGCGTCGCGCGCTTCGTCCAGCAAATCTTGCGGAAGGTACAGCGTCGCGCGGACTTTAGGACCTGGGGTCGGAAATTGGCTGGGCATTACGTGCTCCATTCACGCGAGCGGTAAAGGTGTGGCGGGGTAGGCGGGTGCTGGGGGCGCACATCCATGCCGAAGCGGGGGCCGGGTCATCCTCAACCACGGCTCGACATTCGCACCGGCGCATCATGCTCGCAGTTCACGATGTCCGGCTACGAGTTGAATCGGACGTTAGACGATGAATCATCAAACGTCCGACGTTTCGGCCTACCACCGCATCGATCGGCAAGCACAACGCCTGTAGAACAGATTTGCCAGGCGTCAAACTTCTCTATGTACCACGGACTTTAGTCCGTAGTTTTTGACGGACTGAAGTCCGTGCTACTTGGATCGCGTTTCACCTGTGAGGATGGCGGCGACTATTCCGGCGGCCGTGTAGTCCTCCGCAACAACGTCGGGCTTATGGCCCAGTTTCGTCAACACTTCGGCGGTGAGCGGACTGATGGCCGCCAGCTTAGTTTGTTGCAGGGCGACGCCGAACAATCGTACCAGGCTTCGCGCGATGGCGGAGCTGGTGACGGTGGTCCAATCGATTCGACCGTCGGCAAGCGCGTCGGAGACTTCCGCATCAAGCGTGGTAACATCGCGGCTTTCGTAAACGACGGCTTGCTCAACTATGGCGCCGGCCGCTGTAAGCATTTCGGCAAGCGTCTCGCGGCCGCGACTGGCGCGCCAGAAAAACGCGTTGACCGTTCGCCTGCGGCGCCAATGCTTCGGCCAGTGCGTCGGCTCGGTACTCCGCAGGCTGCAGGTCGGCGCGCAAATGATAGCCGGCCAAGGCCTCGACCGTGGCCGGTCCGATGGCGGCGATTTTTTTGCCGCCCAGTCGCGCAGGTCGTGACCCGACTCGAGCAATCGCCGCAAAAAGTATTCGACGCCGTTCGCACTCGAAAACACTAGCCAGTCGAACTCTTCCAGCCGGCGAATGACGGCGTCAACCGGCGTCCAATCGTCGGGCTCCGTAATCTCGATTGCCGGCTGGCATATCACATTGGCGCCGAGATTGCGAAGGTCGTTTGCGAGTCCATCGCTCTGTTGCCGGGGCCGAGTGACGAGCACCGTGCGTCCAAATAGTGGCCGCGAAGTGAACCAGTTGCCGATGCTGCGCTGCCGAGCCACTTCGCCGACGATGATCACGGCTGGCGGTCGCAGTTTCTTCGCGCGCACTACTTCGGCAAGCTCGCCGAGCGTTGTGAAGATCGTCTGCTGATCGGCCAGGGAGCCGCGCCGCACAATCGCCACCGGCGTGTTGGGCGTTTTGCCATGCTCGGTCAGCGCGGCGGTCCATTGCGCGGCGGTCGTTACGCCCATGTAGAACACGAGTGTGCCGGGGAAGCGGGCCAGCGCCGCATAGTCGAGAGGCGTCGCCGGCTGCTTTTCTGTTGACTCCTGACCAGTCACGAACGCGACGCATGACGCGTCATCGCGCTCGGTGAGCGGGACGCCCGCGTGACTGCTCGCGACCTGAGCCGCGGTAATTCCCGGCACGATTTCGTATGGCACGCCGGCGGATTCCAGCGCGGCCAGTTCCTCGGCCAGGCGGGCGAAGATCGTTGGATCACCTCCTTTGAGCCGCACGACCATGCGGCCCTCGCGCGCGTGGGCGATCATTGCTTGGTTGATCTCGCGCTGCGACATCAGGCGACCGTGCCCATGTCGCCCCAGGCAGACCAGTTCAGCGCCTGGCCGCGTCGTTTCGAGAATTTCCGCACTGGCCAGGTAGTCGTAGAGCACGACATCGGCAACGCGCAGACACTCAGCACCGCGCAATGTCAGCAGCCCGGGATCGCCCGGCCCCGCACCGACCAAAAACACTTTGCCGAATTGCTCGGGCATGGAACGTAGGTCAGGCTTTCCAGCCTGACGCCGTGATCTTCGATAAGGCCACACTAGCCCGAAGCGCAAGCGAGGGGTGTAGAGTCGTTTTCCCCTCGCTTGCGCTTCGGGCTATCGTGCTAGAAAGCCTGATCTACACTTAACTTACGTTAACTCATCAGATTGTGTGGCGATAGCTAGGTGGTAGAATGGAGATGTTGCGGCTGCCGGATTCGCGTTTCACGCGGCGGACATGAGCGGGTCTGGACGCCACGTTTCGGGGCAAGCATTTCATGTCGGCTCAACAGTCAGGCAGCTCGAATCGGCCAAGTCTGCCGTTCATTACGCCCGCCGTTCGGCAACGTTTGCAGGCGGTCTTCGAGCACGCGCAGCGCTCCGCCGAGAAGGCCGACTATGAGTACGCGCACGACCTGCTTGCTCAATGTTTGACTGAGGACCCGGCGAACCTGATTTATTTGCAACATTTCTTGAGCAACCTCGCGCAGAAGTACGGCAACAACAAGAAGGGGTCGCGGTTCGCCGGTTTGAAAAGCAAAACGTCACGGATGGCGCTTGCCAAAGCGGCTGGCAAGGGCCATTGGCGCGATGCATTCGCGGCCGCCTGCGAGGCGCTCAAATCCAATCCCTGGGACACGGCCACGCTGCTCGATGTTGCCGATGCGTACCAGCAGCTCGGCAGCGATGAATGTCAGCTCTACGCGCTGCGCTGGGCGCTACGAATCCGCGCCGAAGGATGCGACAGTCAATCGCCGCGCCGCGGAGACGCTCGCCCGCCTCGGGCAATTCGATCAAGCCATCAGTTGCTGGCGCCGAGTGGAGCAAGCCAAGCCGGGCGATGAGCAGGCCGCCAAGGCCATCTCGCAACTAAGCGTCGAGAAAACGATTCATCAAGGCGGCTACAACCAGGAGCTGCTGCAAGGCGCGGTCGCAGATCCTGGCGCGATGGAAACGACAATCCGCGAGCGGTCGGCGCAGGGGCGGTCCACGGCCGCCGATGTCGCACCGACTAAACCAAAGGCTGATAGCGGCCGTGAGCGAACGCTACTCGATGCCGTGGCGAAACAGCCGGCCGAGATTGCCAACTATGTCGAGCTGGCCGAATTGTTCACGTCGCAAAACCGCCTGCGCGAGTCGGAGGAAATCCTCACGCGGGCGCTGGCGGCGTCCGGTGGCGGCGATTTAGCAGTGCGCGAGCGGCTGGAAGAGGCCCTGTTGCGCCGCGCTCATAGCCAAGTGACGGTGGCACAACGCCGTGCGGAACAAGAGAAAACTCAGGAATCAGCCGACCTGGCACATCGCATGGCCGTACAAGCAAACCAGGCGGAGCTGGAGGTGTACGGCGCCCGCGCGGCCCGCAACCCGGGCAACATGTTTTTGCAGTATGAGTTCGGGCTGCGATGCAAACGGGCGGGCAAGTTCAAAGAGGCGATTCAGGCGTTTCAGGCGGCCCGCGACGATATCCGGCACAAGGCTCTGGTCCAGCTGCATTTGGGCGAGTCGTTTCAGCACATTCGGCAGTTCAAGCTGGCGCTGTCGAGCTACGAGGCCGCGGTGGAAGCGGCCGATTCGGTACAACTCGAAACAAAAAAACTGGCACTTTACCGCGCCGGCGTGCTGGCCGCGGAGCTTGGCGACCGCGACAAGGCGGAAAAATATCTCACGCAACTTGCGGCCATCGATTTCGGCTACCGAGACGTGGCGGACCGGCTAGACAAACTGGCGGCAATCCGCGATAGTGTTTAATTCGATAGTTGTTAGTAGATAGTGGTTAGTTGCATCCCCTTCGCCACGCCGATACCTGATTTACTATCAACTATCCACTATCAACTTTCAACTATCCAAGATCATGCCCAATACAGCCAGCGCCAAGAAACGCATGCGGCAGGATTCAGTTCGCCGCAGCCGCAACCGCTCGACCAAGTCGAGCATTCGCACGCAACTTCGCAAAGTGCGCGAATCGATCGCCGCCAAAGACCTCGAAAAGGGTCAGACGGAGTTCCGGCTGCTTGTGACGAAGCTTGACAAAGCAGCGGCCCGCAAAGTCATCCACCGCAACACGGCGGCCCGCACCAAGTCTCGCCTCTCCAGCGCACTGAAAGCCCTCAAGGCCTAGTCTTCGAGCAGCGCCTGCGATCGCGCGTGCGCGGTTGCATTGCAATTTTACTGCACGTGCGCGAATAAATTGCCGATTTTGCAATTCTCGCGTACATTGAGCGCAATCTGTTGCATTTTGTCGATATCCCGGCCGACGTCGCTCCGCAGGAGGTGGGTCGTGCCAGCCTCCCAGTTATTGAAGGAACCTTCCTCCCATCCGCGTCTTCGCCGCGGCGAATCTTCGATCGGAGAGACACGGCCACGTGGGGGTTTCACGCTCGTCGAGTTGCTGGTCGTGATCGCCATCATTGGCGTCCTGGTGGCGCTCTTACTGCCGGCCGTGCAGGCGGCACGCGAGTCGGCGCGCCGGGCGTCTTGCTCAAACAACGTGAAGCAGATCGGCCTGGCGATCGCAAACTACCAATTGGCGCACAAACAGTTTCCGCCGAGCAGCTCCGACACGTTGGCCAACGCGCTGGACTTCTCGATTGATGAGCCGGCGGAAACGCGGCACAGTTGGGCCAGCTTTATTCTGCCTTATCTCGAGATGTCCGACCTGGCCGATACGATCGATCGGAAAGCTCATGCACTGGCTCGCGTGAATTTGCCGGCGGCGGGCGCGCATGTGCCCATGTATCGCTGCCCGAGTTACACCGGGCCGCAATTTAGCGAAGCGGAACGCTACCAAGCGCTCGGCGCAAATCGCGCGATCGGCAACTATCTCGCGCTGGGCGGGTCGACTGTGGGCAACTTGTGGGGGGTCGACCTCTTACCGGACGGCGTCATTATCCCGGCCGGCGAGGTAACACCCAAGGATGTCACCGACGGACTTTCGCATACGGTTTTCATCGTGGAGAGTCGCGAGGAAACACTTGCCGTTTGGGCCGATGGGTTCACGGCCGCTACCTGTGCGCTGGTGTTTAACGAGCATCGCTATCCGCGCTATGCCGAAGATATTGCTTCGCTGAACTACTCGCCCTATTTCGACTACAAGCCGAGGGTGACGTTCGGTCCGTCAAGCATGCATGTGGGCGGCGCGTATCACTTGTTCGGCGATGGCTCCGTGCGTTTCATCAAGGACGATGTCACGCCGGACTTGTATGTTGCACTCACGACGCGCAAAGGCGCGGATCTGAGCGTCGATGGCGATTAGGTGCACGGGTTCCGATTCGCTCCCCCTTGCGGGGAGGGCTGGGCAGGGGGAAAGCGCCGCTCCTTGGCGCCTTTCTTCTGGCGATCGGATGCAGCGATTCTTCAACGGATGCACTCATTGCGCAGCTTCGCGGCGCGGACCCGAAAGCTCGCCTTGCGGCCGCACGGTCGCTCGCGGAACGGCGCGACGATGCGGCAGATGCTGTTGCCGGACTGACCACTGCAGTCGGTGACGCGGAACCCGCCGTTCGGGAGCTGGCCATCACGACGCTCGGCGAAATCGGGCCAGAGGCCGAGGCAAGTCTTCCCGCATTGGAACAAGCGCTGCATGACGAAAACACGTCGGTGCGAACCGCCGCAGCACTGGCGATCGATTCGATTGAGCCAAACTCGCGAATTCATTGGCCGGTGCTGATTGAAGCGCTGCGCCGGGGCGACGGGCCGGTGTTTCTTGCCATCGGACGTACGGGAGAGCGCGGCGCGTGGGCGGTGCCGACACTCGCGGCGCTGTTGTCGGAGCGCCGACCGACGATTCGGTGCTCGCAGCTCACGCATTGGGAGGAATTGGCCCCGCGGCGCACGACGCCGAGCGCGCACTCAAGCAATGCTTGCGCGACCCTGAGGCAAGTGTGCGAAAAGCGGCGAAAAAAGCGCTGCGGCAAATTAATGCGACGAACGCTGGTTAATCCTATGTTTCCCCTCCCTTTTAGGGAGGGGCTAGGGGAGGGTTCGACAAGCGTTTCTCCTAGTTAAGGCGACTGCCGCCGTTCGAACTCACGCAGCGACCGAAAATAAAAATTGGGGGCCCCCGCATTTCGGACCATGCGAGCGAACGTAGCCGCCAGCGGATGCGAAGATCCGCGCGCAGCGCGTGTGCGGGGTCAGGAGACCCCGCCCAACCGCGCACGACGCGTGCGGGGTCAGGAGCCCGCGCACAACGGCGCACGACGGTCACACTTGCACGATCCTTGACCGTTCGCTTGCTGTTGGAAGGATCGACCCAGTTTGGCGTTGTCGCATCAGCGCATCCGGAAGACGATCGTAGGGGTACATGCCGGCGTAGCCGCAGCGGCCCGGTGGCCGATGAAACTTGCGCCGGGAGATCCTACGAGGCCTGTTAACAACCTGTCCCGACAATTGCCGCCAGGGGCCGATGGGGTCCTCCACAACAGGGCAAACGATCATTAGTGAACATGCGTATCCTATCAGAAGCAGTGGCCAATTGCAAGAGATTTTTGGCCACCGAATCTTTTCGTGTCCGCTGCAGTTTCTGGTATTCTGACGACAGAGTTTTGAAATACTAGCCAACAAACAGTTTGAGAATTCGTTCATGAGACTACTGCACGGATTGATCGTGGCGGCATGCTTTCACGTATTGCAGCCCGTTGCATTTTCCGAGGAGCCGGTCGCTGCCGGCGACAAGCCGTCCCAGTTGCGACTGCTCGATACGTCGGTTTTCGGTACGCACGACCGACGCAATTATTTTGCTTGAGCCGCCGCGACCGGGATGCTCACCCGGAAACCGTAATGGTCGACATACACACGGGGCAATATTATGCCGCAACGGTTCGCTACCCAAATGAGATTACGTTCGACGCGGCACGAATGCGTTGAACAACGTATATGGAAAATGGGAAAAGGAAGCATTCGCCAATGATCCTGAAATGGGAATGTGGCGCAATGAAGAGGATAAGTTCGTCATTCAAATGGCCGAGGACGCATTCAGTCTCGCCGTCATATACATAAAGTTTTCGATGGTTCCTGAGGAGCTATGGCTGCGCGGTCATTGTTGCGGAACGCGAATATTTGACGATGAGGAGCAAGCGAAGCAGGCAGTCGCGGCGATGCTTGCGATGCTGGAGAAACGTGACCTCGCGGCGTTTTACCGGACGCATTGTCATAAGCATCTTCGCGATCAGCTCAGCGAACAGAAATTCGTTGAATTCATGCGAAGCGACCAAGGGGAAAAACTCATCGAACTATTCGCGGCCGTTCGCGAGGCGATACAGCAAGGCAAAGGAAACGACACTTTGTTCGCTCAATTCAACGAGCGTCATATAGAGCAGTATGAGTTTGTTCTGGTGAAGGAGCGGAACTCTGGCGGTGGTCGGTTATGGCACCTGGAGCTTCAAAAAGAGGGTGGTGCCTGGCGGCTGATGGATTTTGATTAAGTGTGGAGCAGTTCCAACACCGAGCCGCAACGCGGCGATCGTTAATAGCCAGGGGCGTGAGCCCCTGGGTTGTTTGAAAATAAAAGAAAATTAAAGCCCCAAAGGGGCGACAGAGGATTACTTTCGCCCCGTTGGGGCTCGCCCCTATTGGCGCATCACCAACCAGGGGCTTGCGCCCGGCTATTAACCAGGGGCTTGCGCCTGGCTATTGACTGTCGGCCCGTTGGGCCTTTCACCACACAATCCGCTCGGCGTCGAAGATGGGGCCTTCGACGCAGGTGCGTTTCCAGTCCCAGGTGCCGTCGGGTTGGCGGACTTTGGCGACGCAGCTGAAGCAGATGCCGATGCCGCAGGCCATCGGCGTTTCGAGTGAGACGATGCACCGCGTTTCGTTCAGGTGGCAGAGGTCGGCCACGGCTTCCATCATCGGCTCGGGGCCGCAGCAGACGACGAGCCGGTCGTCGCCGCGCGTTTCGTCGAGCACTCGGCCCAAGAGATCGGTCACGAGGCCATGATGGCCGACGGAGCCGTCGTCGCTGCTGATGTGGACGTCGACGCCGGCGGCGCGGAAGTCGTCGACGCACGTGAGTAGCTCGACGTTGCGGACGCCGTAGCACAGCGTGACGCGCTCGGCGCGCAGAACATCGCGCGGTGGGTCGCCGTACTGCCGCAGGCCGAGATATTCTTGTGCCAGCGCGAGAAACGGCGTCTGACCAATACCGCCCGCGACCATGATCAGGTGCTTCGTAGGAATTGGCGGAAACCCGTTGCCGAGGGGGCCCCAGACATCGAGTTCGCTGCCCGGCGCGTACTGAGATAGCCGGCGGGTCATGCGGCCGAGCGTCAGGTAGACAATGTCCAGCGCGGTGAACTCGCCGTTTTCGTTTCGCACGGTGTCGTAGAGTGCGAGCGGCCGGGCCAGCAGCGGATCGTTGCAATCGGAGAAACGCAGCATGACGAACTGGCCCGGCACGATGGGCCGCGCGATCTCGGGGCAGTCGACGCGCAGCCGATAGATGGCGTCGGCCAGGGGGACGTTTTCCACCACGGCAACGCGGCGCTGCACGGCCCGATCGGCGTAGAAGTCAGCATGAAGCGGGTTGTGCGTTGAGGCCGTATGCGTCAATGCGGCGCCTTCCGACTAATGAAGCTTATGTTTGCCACAGAGGTCACAGAGGTCACAGAGATTGACTGCAGCGAAAAAATCTCGAAGGGTACTTCGCATTGCAGCCCGCAGCGCAAGCAAGGGCATTAAAACAACCCTTGATTGCGCTGCGGGCTGCGGTCCTTTCGCCATTTGTCTATTTGCCGAGGATGGTCCTGCCTGCTCTGTGCCCTCTGTGATCTCTGTGGCCGATTTTTTTACCGCGGTGTTTGGCTGAATCGGATGTCGCACGCTCTTTCTCGCTGAGACTGCCCCTTCCCGGCCCTCCCCCCAACGGGGCGGGAGAATCGACGGCGTGCTGCAGTGCGTCGACCTCTTTTTTGGTGAGCGGGCGGACGGCGCCGGTGGGTAGTTCGCCGAGGCGCACGGGGCCGACGGCGATGCGTTTGAGGTGCTGCACTTTGTGACCGACGCGGGCGAGGAGGCGGCGGATTTCGCGGTTGCGGCCTTCGTCGAGCACCATCTCGAGCATCGTCGAGCGTTTGCGGCGGCTTTTCATGCGCACGTGCTTGACGTGGGCAAAGCCTTCGGCCAGGTGTATGCCGCGGTTGAGCTGGGCTAAGACTTCGCGCTCAACCTGGCCGGCGACTTGGACCTGGTAAATCTTCTCGACGCCGTGTCGGGGATGGGTCAGGCCGTTGGCCAGCTCGCCGTCGTTCGTAACCAGGATCAGTCCCTCGCTAGTGATGTCGAGCCGGCCGACGGCGAAAACGCGCGGCGCGTTCGGCGGCAACAGGTCGATGACTCGCGGCCGGCCGGCCGGATCTCGCGACGTGGAGACAACGCCCTCCGGCTTGTTCACGGCGAAGTACACCAGCTTCGGCCGCGGCAGGATTTCGCCGTCGACGCGGATTTCCTGCCGTTGCAGGTCAACGCGCGTGCCCAGCTCGGTGACAACTTGCCGGTCGACTTCGACGCGGCCTTCGAGGATGAACTGCTCGCAGTCACGTCGGCTGGCGATGCCGGCGGCGGCCAGAACTTTTTGCAGGCGTTCGCCGCCGGCTGGTTCGACTTCGTGTTCGGCCGCGTCGTCGGGTGCTGTGCGCTGGGAGTTCGTTTCGAGCGCGAGCGGCCAGCGCCCGATGGTCGTGGCGCTTTCAAGCCGGGCCGCGAATGTCGGCGATCATGAATGCGTCGAGCCATGGTCAACCCCGTGCGGCCTGCCACGTCGAATAATAAGTGAAGAGAGGATTCATGATATGCTGCGTTTTGGTTGTTTCCCAGGGTTGCAGGTGCCGGCTCGTGCCGCGGCAGGATCGCTAAGCCGCAAGCGGCTGCGGGGTCCGGTTGCGAAGACGCAAGCGGTTTCGTGGTGAATGAGACTACAAAAGCCACTTACGGGGTGCCAGCGGGGTTCAAAGTGGGCAGTTGGGTGAAGGCTGGGCCGAGCAGAAATCTTGGGCCCACGCAATCTTTGGCGGTGCTTTACGAATCAATTCGTGGCGTTTGTGGCCAATTACGTATAAACTATCGTGTGGATTGGGTCAGCGAGTCGGCGGGCCGAATGAGGCATGGCGGCGGGAACCTGCAGGCCGTCTTGGCGGTCTATTTGAGCGTACACTTGGCTGTTAGTCACGCAGGCGCTTTCCAACCGTGAGGGAGCGGTGGCATGGGCAACCGGATCTTTGTCGGCGTGGTCGTCTTGTTGTGGGCCGGAACCATGTCCTGGCTCATGGTGGCGCGAATTCTCCCGCCGTTCTTTCACGGGGAGCCGCCCGGTCATGGCGTGACGAATCTTGCCGAGCCCGTCTGCTGGAAAATCGAATACGCCGGCCGGCGAGTGGGGCATGCAGTCAGCCAGGCGATACCTGGGGCCCTCGGCACGACGGAAATCCATAGCCGCGTGCTGTTGGAAGACATCTCCATTCGCGAACTGGCGCCGCAATGGATGGGAAGCCTGGTGCGCGGGCTGGGACAGATCTCGCTGGACACGCGCACGGCGCTGGCCCTCGATTCGCTCGGCAACCTGTCGTCGTTCGACACGAAGGTGCGGCTCAACAATTTGCCGCTGGTGATGAAAGTGCAAGGCCGGGTCGATGGGCCGGAGCTTCGGGTGAAGATTCAGTCGGGCGAAGTGACTCATCAGGTAAGTTATCCGGTTCCGAAGCAATCGCTGTCAGCGAATGAGCTGATCCCGGAGCCCAAGCTGCTGCAGGTGTACGTTGGCCGCAAGTGGCAGCAAGAAGTGTTCAGTCCGTTCCGTCCGCCGAACAGCTCGATGGAGATTCTGCAGGCGGAGGTCGTCGAAGAGGGGACGATTGAGCACCAAGGCCGGCCGACCAAGGCGCGAAAGATTGAGTACCGCACCCTTTCGGCGGCGGGCGTGGCGGCCGACAATACCCTGCGGTCGGTGGTTTGGGTCGCCGAGGACGGCACGGTGCTGCGTCAGGACATGTACCTGATGACCGCCAAGCTGCGGTTCGAGCGAGCGACGGATCCGCAAAATGATCGCAATGGCGGAAGAACTACTGGACCTCAAGACCGTCGCCACTATAGCCCCGCCGCAGCCTTCTCTGTGATGATCGAATTTCAGCAGGTCAGCCGCTCGTACGGCGACAAACTAGCGGTCGACAATCTGAGTTTGCGGGTCGCAGCCGGCGAATTGTATTCGCTGCTCGGGCACAATGGGGCTGGCAAGACCACGGCGATCAAGATGCTCGTGGGCCTGATGCGGCCGGGAACCGGCTCGATTCACGTGGGCGGTTTTGATGTCGTCGCGGAAACGCGCCGCGCGGTTGCGCTGATCGGCTACGTGCCGGATCAACCATTTCTTTACGACAAACTCTCGGGCCGCGAGGTGCTGCAGTTCATCGGACGAATGTACGGCCTCAGTCCACAGGAAACGGCGCAAGCAATCGATCGCGAGGTTGAGCGTTTTGAGCTGGCCGAATTTGTCGAAGAACTGACCGAGGCTTATTCACACGGGATGAAACAGCGGACGGTCTTCGCTTCGGCGCTGTTGCATCGGCCGAAAGTCTTAGTGGTTGACGAACCGATGGTGGGCCTCGATCCGCACAGCATCCGGTTGGTGAAAGATTTGTTGCAGAAGGAAGTAGCGGACGGGATGTGCGTCTTGATGTCGACTCACACTTTGCCGGCGGCCGAGGAGATTTCCGATCGAGTGGGGATCATGAACCACGGCCGGCTGGTGTTCAATGGCACGGTGAGTGAGATGCGCGAGCGCTTTGCCGGCGGGCAGCAAACGCTGGAGTCCATGTACCTTGCGATCACGGCGGAGCGTAACGGCGCGGCCCCAATGGCAAATTCGACGATCGCACCGGAGGCGATGCAAGCCGAAAACACCCCCTCCCCGGCCCTCCCCCCAAGGGGCAGGGAGTTTTGACATGTCGCGCGGTCTTGTGAGTGATATCGCGGTTCTGTCGCCTTTGCAGCGCTCGAGCGCAGACGATGCATCATTGGCTGCGCCGCTGCTGACGGAGGACCGCGAGGCTCAGCTACTGTGGTGGCTGCGGTACAGCGTGGCTCGCACGCGGCTGCGCCAGGTGCTCACAACGGCCCGGCTGCGAACCGCGCTCGTGACGGGACTCAGCCTGTTCTTCTGGACCGGCCTGTTTTTGTTGTTTTACGAAGGCTTTACGTTCATCGTAGACAATGTGGGGTCGGCCGGGGCGACGTATCACGCCGCAGACCGTTCGATTCGTGTTCCATCTGTTTTTTGCGTCGCTGAACGTGATGCTCGTGTTCTCGTCGGGGATCATCCTTTACACGAGCCTGTACAACTCGCCGGAGACACAGCATCTGCTCACGCTGCCGATTCGTGCGGAGCGCATCGTGCTCTACAAGTTTCAGGAAGCGGTGTTCTACAGCAGTTGGGGTTTCTTTCTCTTGGCCAGCCCGATCATGATCGCCTACGGCATCGTGGCCGGTGCGCCGTGGTACTACTACGTGCTGCTGCTGCCTTTGATAGTTTCGTTCGTATCCATTCCGTGCGGCGTGGGAGCGCTGTTGTGCTTGTTCATCATTCACAAGCTGCCGCAACTGCGAAAAATCCTGGTGTTTGGCGCCGGACTGGCCGTGCTGGCGGTCGCCGGCCCACTCGTTTGGCGCACGATCAGCAGCCCGCAGTCGCGGCTCTTCGGCAGCGAATGGTTTCAGGAAACGCTATACCGCTTCCGCTTCACGCAACAGGAATGGCTGCCGAGCACGTGGCTGACGAACGGGCTCTTGGAGGCGGCGCGAGTGCCGACGACGGTGCTCACGAGCCATGTCACGGACCTGCCCGTGGTGCAAAGCGCGCTGTATCTGGCGCTGTTGATTTCCAACGCGCTGTTCCTGCACGTGCTCACGGTCTGGGCTTCGAAGCGGTTGTTTCGCCGAAGTTTTGCGAATTTCGTTGCGCGGCGGGCGCGCCGCCGGCCCGTGCGGCTGGCCTGGAGCGATCGCATCGCCAAGGTGCTGCTGTTTCCGTTTCCCGAGCCGCTGCAGCTACTGATCATCAAGGATTGGCGGTTGCTGCGGCGTGATCCGGTGCAGTGGTCGCAGTTTTTGATTTTCTTCGGCCTGCTCGGGCTGTACTTTCTGAACGTCGATCGCTTCAACAATCCGCACAGCGATATCGGCTACGTGACCTGGATCAATATGGTGAGCTTCCTGAACCTGGCCGTCGTGGGCCTGATTCTGTCGACGTTCACCACGCGGTTCATTTACCCGATGATCAGCCTGGAAGGACACTGCTTCTGGATTCTTGGCCTGTTGCCGGTGGAGCGCGACACGATCTTGTGGAGCAAGTTCTGGTTCGCTTCGCTGGGCTCGTGGGTGCCGTGCGCGCTATTGGTGCTGCTGAGCGACATGATGCTGCAGGTGCCAACGCTGGTGATCGGCGTGCACCAATTGACGTGCGTGCTGTTGTGCCTGGGGCTGGCGTCGATCGCCGTCGGCTTCGGGGCGATGATGCCGAACTTTCACGAGAGGTCGCCGTCGAAGATCGCAGCGGGGTTCGGCGGCACGCTCAACCTGGTGCTCAGCGCGCTGTACATCATGGTCGTGGTGGTGCTAACGGCACTGCCCTGCCACTTCTATCTGCTGGCTGGGAAAGGCCCGTGGGGCTCGGAATTCTTCAGCCCGCAATATCTCAAGATGTGGCTGATTGTTGGCACCGGCGCGGCGATCGTGATGGGCGCGATTGCCACGATCATTCCACTGCAGCGGGGCTTGCGGGCATTCCGCCAGCTTGAGTTCATTTGACTGCGTCGGCGGTCAAACTGTCGTGCTGCTTGTTGGTTAGATCTCGATCGAATTCCGTCCCTCGAATCACGCAGCCGGATGTTACAATGAGATGATTCCGATTGAGCACGTGCACAACCGATAAGCGACTTCGATATATGCACTCAATAGTTCATGTTCTGCGGATTTTTGTTGTGTTGCTTTGCACACCGTGCGCGGTGCTGGCCGTGAACCCGGCCCAGTGGTTCATCGTCGAGCAACTAAACCGCGGGGATTCGATGAAAACGTGGATGTCGCCCACGGCGATCGACTTGGACAAGATGGTGTGGGAATACAGCTACGAAATTACGAAGGTTACGGGGACGGTTAACTTAGGTGTCTTTGGCAACCACACGGAGGACATCACCAGCTCAATTCCGGAAGAAGACCGGATCGGCGCCGGTGAATCGCGCGATTTGCCGACCGTATTGCTCGATGAGACGATTTCCGAACCAGAGTCGGGGACGTCGGCGGACGTTTTTGTGGAAATCGACAATCTCGGATTTGGCCAGGCAGTGTTCAGCAACATCATGCTCGGGTCGATTAATGTGCCGCTCTTCGGCAGCCGGCCGATTCAACGGATTAACGTGGAAGCCCGCGTGGACATCACTGGCTACGACTTCGGCGACTACAATCGCAACGGCGCGGTGGAAGTGACTGACTACGATGCGTGGCGCAGTGCATTCGGCCAATCAGGTCCAGACCTCGCGGCCGATGGCAACGGCGACGAACGGATCGACGCCGCGGATTACGTCTTGTGGCGCGACAACTTTGGCGGCGGCGCGGGGAGTGTTTTGCCGCTTGGCTCATCGATCGGCGGTTCTGTGCCCGAGCCAGCGAGCAGCGTGATGTTAATCGCCGCCATCTTTTCCGGTGTAAGTTGTTAGCCGGATCAGGTGTGGGCGAACGCGTCGCCGCAGCTGAATTCGTAGGAATTCAGTTTTCTTGTAGCCGAATTTGTAAGAATTCGGATCTCCGGCATGGGCTGAACTCTTACGAGTTCAGCTACGCCGGAGAGCTAGTTCGTCACAAGCAAAAGTCATAAAATGGTGGACATGGTGCGCATTGGCGCGGTCAATTATCTGAACAGCAAGCCGCTCGTTTGCGGATTGGAAGCGCTTGCGCCGGAAGTACGATTGAGCTTTGACCTGCCGAGCCGGCTGGCCGATTCGCTCGCGGCCGGGCGGCTGGATGTGGCTCTCATTCCGACCGTGGAGTTCTTTCGCGCCCGGTTATCGCGATTGTTTCGGACGCGTGCGTGGCCTGCCGCGGGCCGGTGCTGAGCGTGAAACTGCATTTTCGCGTGCCGCCGAGCGAGGTTCGGCGCGTGGCGCTGGATGAAGGCTCGCGCACCAGCGCGGCGCTGACGCAGATCCTGCTCGCCGAGCTGCACGGCGTGCGGCCGCAACTGGAAGCCGCTGCCGATCGGCTGCGGGTTGGAATCGACGGATGCCGACGCGGTGCTGTTGATTGGCGACAGGGCGATCGTGAGCGGGGAGCAGGGAGCGGGGAACGGGGAGGATGAAGGTTCGTCACTTGATGTTGGGACTTGGGCGAGGTGTGGTGCCGGTGGACCGGCCTGCCGTTTGTGTTTGCGATGTGGATTGCGCGGCCGGATGTGCAGACCGTGGAGGTGGCGGCAGTGCTGAATGCGGCGCGCGATGACGGTGCTGCGACAGTTCGCGCAGATAGCGGCGCGGGAGGCCGAAATGTTGGGCATTACGCGGGAGCTGGCCACGCGCTATCTCCGCGAGAATCTGCATTTCAAACTGGGCCGCAAGGAGCGCGACGGGCTGCGGAAGTTTTATCAATTGTGCGTGAAGCACGGCCTCGCGCCGATGCGGGCTGCGAACCGCCACTCGATAGTTACACAGACGTATGGTTGCGCTGCGACGTAACAACGATTTGCTGGAAAAGGCGGTGGCCGGCGAGCGGCTGACGCCGGACGAAGGGCTGCGGCTGCTGGAGTCGCACGATCTGGCGGCGCTGGGCCGGGCGGCCGACGAAGTGACGCGGCGGCTGCATCCGGAGAACTATCGCACGTACAACATCGATCGCAACATCAACTACACGAACGTCTGCACGGCGGTGTGCGACTTCTGCGCGTTCTATCGCACGCCGAAGTCGCCGGAAGGCTACGTGCTGGAGCGCGACGAGCTGCTATCAGAAGATCGAGGAGACGGTCGAGCTGGGCGGCGATCAGATTCTGATGCAGGGCGGGTTGCATCCGGAGTTCAAGCTCGAGTGGTACGAGGAGCTGCTGCACGACATCAAAGTCGCGATTTCCGCAGGTCAACGTCCACGGCTTCAGCCCGCCGGAAATCTATCACTTCACGAAGGTCTCGAAGCTGCCGCTGCGCACGGTGCTGGAGCGGCTGAAGGACGCCGGCCTGGGCAGCCTGCCCGGCGGCGGTGCGGAGATTCTCGTCGACCGCGTGCGGCGGGCAATCACGCGCGGCAAGGTGCTGACCGACGACTGGCTCAACGTGAACCGCGTGTGGCACGAGCTGGGCGGCCGCAGCACGGCCACGATGATGTTCGGCCACGTCGAAACGCTGGCCGAGCGGATCGAGCATTTGGAGCGGCTGCGGCAACTGCAGGACGAAACGGGCGGCTTCACGGCGTTCATCTGCTGGACGTTTCAGCCGGAGCACACGGACATGGCCGACATTCCGCCGGCCGGGTGCGTTCGAGTATCTCAAGACGAACGCGGTCGCCCGGCTGTACCTCGACAACTTCGCCAACATCCAATCGAGCTGGGTGACGCAGGGCCTCAAGATCGGCCAGCTCGCGCTGCTGTACGGCGCGAACGACATGGGCAGC
Source organism: uncultured Planctomycetota bacterium (assembly GCA_963713365.1). Classification (GTDB taxonomy): domain Bacteria; phylum Planctomycetota; class Planctomycetia; order Pirellulales; family Lacipirellulaceae; genus JABDGM01. Next base: position 54,455 of record CAVQLN010000001.1, read on the forward strand.
CTGATGATCGAGGAGAACGTCGTGGCCGAGGCGGGCACGGTGCATTACCTGTCGCTCGACGAGATTCGCGGCGCGATTGCGGAGCTGGGCTTCATCCCGCGGCAGCGGAATGTGCGATATGAACTTATCGATGTCGAGCACGAGCGGCGGGCGATCGAGGCCAATCACACGCGCTATGCCGAAATTCGCGCGGCACAGCGCCGGCACAGCGATGGTCGATTGCAAAGTCTGGTGCCGCTCACAATCGTGCCGGGCGACAGCACGGCGTAGCGCTGGTGGTTCGATAGGACGGAGCCGGATGAGATGCTAGAATGTAACTGGGAGTTACACGATGGCCACGGTTACAAAACCTCGATCAAAGCCTTCACCGCAGCCTACCGCAAGCTGCCCCAATCCGGCGTGGGAAGTCGCGCTATTGTTCCCGAGCCAGGGCACTTGGACCGAAGACGATTATTTTGCTGCTCGATACGAATCGGCTGGTGGAACTCGTCGACGGGAGGTTGGAAGTGCTGCCCATGCCAACATTTCCTCACCAGTTCATCGCCCGTTTTCTCTTTAGGATACTGGAAGCTTTCGTCAACTCGCGACGACTTGGTGAGGTGTTATTCGCGCCGCTCCCTATTCGGATTCGTGAAAACACGATACGCGAGCCGGACTTAATTTATATTGCGGCGAAGCGTCTCAAGCGTATGCGCGGCAAGTACCCAACGGGCGCTGATCTGGTTATGGAGATCGTCAGCGAAGGAATTGAAGCTCACGAGCGCGACTACAAGGAAAAACGAAAGGACTACGCGCAGTTGGGCATACCAGAGTATTGGATCGTCGATCCTCAAGCCAAGCGAATCACGGTGCTGACTCTTAACGCCAAGCGGTATCGGGTGCACGGCAAATTCGCACCGGGAGAGCAAGCGACCTCCGTGTTACTGAAAGGCTTTGGCGTCGACGTCTCCGCCGTGTTCGAGGCCGGTCCACAAGTTCCTTAGCCAGTGTGGCACGAGTCTGGTAACTCTCGTTTTCAGGACTCGGAGAGTCGTGCCACAATCGCTTTTCGAGCCCCTTTTTCACTGCCCGGCCGATCGGCGATAAGCTAAACTTCAGTATCGAATTTTCCGCCTGTAGTGCCGTCTCTGGCGGGCCGACAGTCAAGGAAGCTTCGCAAGCACGGAGACATTCAGCAATGATCGAAGCGAGGTCCCTCACTAAGGCGTATTCCGACCTCGTGCGCGGCGACGTGCTTGCGCTTTGCGATCTGAGCTTTACGGCAGCGGCCGGACAGATCTACGGGCTTCTGGGCCCCAACGGTGCCGGCAAGACGACGGCCCTGCGGATTCTCAGCACGGTGCTGCAGCCGACCAGCGGCACGGCCGTTGTCGGCGGATTCGATTGCGTGACGCAGCCCGAGATGGTGCGCCACCAGATCGGCTTCATCTCCGCGAACACGGCCGTGTACGACCGCATGACGGCCTGGGAGATGGTCGAGTATTTCGGCCGGCTGTACGGCATGGACGATGACGAGCTGCGCGAGCGGATGGAGCTCTTGTTCGACCGGTTCCAGATGCAGGAAATTCGCGACCTGTTGGGGGCGAAGATGTCGACCGGCATGAAGCAGAAGGTGTCGATCGCCCGCGCGATCGTGCACGATCCGCCGGTGTTGATTTTCGACGAAGCGACGACGGGGCTGGACGTGCTGGTGGCGCGGGCGCTTTTGGACGTCGTGGCGGAGCTGCGCGACCAGGGCAAGTGCATCGTGTTTTCCACGCACATCATGCGCGAGGCGGAGCGGCTGTGCGACCGCATCGCGATCATGCACCGCGGGCAGATTCTGGCCGAAGGCACGCTGGAGGAGCTGCGGGATCAGCATGAAGAACGGGATCTGGAGGAATTGTTTTTTCAGTTGATAAGGCGGCAACAGATGGAATGGCGGAGGTGAGTAAGTGAGTAGGTGAGTGGGTGCGACCTGCAAACCTACTCAACTACTCACTTACTCACCTGCCTTGAAACCTATGCAGTGGCGCAACATACGACTGATTTATCTTCCGCGAGATTCGCGATCAACTGCGCGATCGGCGTACGCTGTTCATGATCGCGGTGCTGCCGCTGCTCTTGTATCCGCTGTTGGGGATGAGCGTTTTCCAGCTTTCGCAGTTTCTGCGCGAAGAGCGAACCGAAGGTGCTGGTGATTGGCAGCGAGCAGTTGGCGGAGAGCAGCGAGTTGCCGCCGCTGTTTCGCGACGGGCGATTTGCCGCGGAACTGTTCGATGATCCGGCGGTGGCCTCGCGGCTCCACGTGGAATTTGTGGATGGCGCGAGCGAGGCCGCGCCGCCTGAAAACGATGTGCCGCCGGAAAACGATGCGGTGACCGAAGCAACGCTGGCGGCGGCTGAAAAGCGGTTGAAGGCGGGCGACGTGCAGGTTGGTGCTGCAGTTTCCGGCCGACTTCGGCCAGCGGCTGCACGACGCTTCGTGCCCAGGTCGCCGCGGCAAGTGCGGAGCGTCGGCGGAAGCCGAGCGTGCCGTCAGCCGCAACTTGTTCTTCAACTCGGGCAAGGAAAATCGCGGATCGCGCACGTGCAGGTCGAGCCGCACTGAACGCCTGGAAGACGCAGATCATCCGCGAGAATCTGCTGGCCAGCCGCGTGCCGGCAAACGTGGCCAGGCCGTTTGAGCTCAAGCCGCGCGACGTGGCCGAGCGGCATCAGCAGCAGGCGCTGGTGTGGTCGAAGATCCTGCCGTTCGTGCTGTTTATTTGGGCGCTGACGGGGGCGTTTTACCCGGCCGTCGATCTGTGTGCCGGCGAGAAGGAGCGCGGCACGCTGGAAACGCTGCTTTCCAGCCCGGCACTGCGCAGCGAGATCGTATGGGGCAAGCTGCTAACGGTGATGACCTTCAGCTGGGCGACCGCCCTGTTGAACCTGGTCAGCCTGGGCTTCACGGCGCGCTACGTGATCTCGCAACTGCAAGATCTACCCGACGGCGGACGTGGCGGCCGGCCTCGACTTGCCGCCGCTGATGTCGCTGCTGTGGCTCGTGGTCGCGCTGGTGCCGATGTCGGCGCTGTTCAGCGCATTGTGCCTGGCCTGCGCGGCGTTTGCCCGCAGCACGAAAGAAGGGCAGTATTATTTGATGCCGCTGCTTGCTGTGATCATGCCGCTGATGATGCTGCCGATGGCGCCGGGCGCCGAGCTCGACTTGGGCAACAGCTTGATTCCGGTGACCGGCGTGGTGCTGCTGCTGCGGAGCCTCGTGCAAGGCAACTACGCCGAAGTCGCTGCGCTATGTTGCTGCCAGTGTGCATGGTGACGCTGCTCTGCTGCTTGCTGGCGATCCGCTGGGCCGTTTATCAATTCAACCAGGAATCGGTGCTGTTTCGCGAGAGCGAGCGGCTCGATCTGCGGCGCTGGATGGTGCACCTGGTGCGCGATCGGCGGGACACGCCGTCGCTGGCCGAGGCGATTTTCTGCGTGGTGCTGATTTACGTGGTGCAGTTTTTCACCAGCCTGGCAATCGCGGCGCATCCGCCGGAGTCGCCCACGTTTCGATACTTCGCGCTCATTCTGTTTATCAGCCAGGTCGTGTGCATCGCGCTGCCAGCGCTATTGATGACGCTTTTTCTGGCCGGAAGCCGCTTAAAACGCTGTTGCTCGATCGTGCGCCGAATGCGGCGGCGGTCGCCATGGCACTGTTGCTGGCGGTGCTGCTGCACCCTGTTGGGTTGCAACTGGTTCATTGGATTCGCGCGCTGTATCCTATTCGGCCGGAGGTGCTCGCGGGCATGGAGGCATATGTGCGATTAATGCAGACGGCGTCATGGCCGTGGCTGCCGTACGTGCTGATGATGGTGCTGCCGGCGATTTGCGAAGAGCTGGCGTTTCGCGGCTACGTGCTTTCGGGGCTGCGGCACCTGGGCAACAAGTGGTGGGCGATCGGGCTCTCGGCCGTGTTCTTCGGCATCGCCCACACGATGGTCATTCAGCAGTCGATGTCAGCGGCAGCGCTCGGCCTGGTCCTGGCGTATCTTGCGGTGCAAACGGGCAGCCTCGTGCCGTGCATGGTGTTTCATCTAGCGTACAATGGCCTGATGTTCGTGGCGCTTAAGCTGCCGGAATGGGCTCAGGACCAGCCGGCATTGGGCTCGTTGTACCACCAGCCGGCCGCCGACGAAATCGTTTATAACTGGCCAGTCGTGGTGGTGTGCGCGATCGCAGCGATGGCAGTGCTTGCCTGGTTCAACCGATTGCCCTACCAGGCGACCCGAGAAGAGCAGATTGGCGCCGCGCGAGCCCGACAGCCGCACCCATCGCTGGCGGGCAGCGTCCCGGGCGGAATAGTTGTAGCCGAACTTGCAATAGTTCGGCCTTTATCGCCTACGACTGAATTCTTGCGAATTCAGCTACATCGTATGGCCGTATCACTTCGAGCGCGCGTTGTTTTTCCGGTCGACCGGCCGCCGATTGAGCATGGATTCGTAACGATCGAGGGCAAGCGCATCGTTGGCGTAGGCACGAACGCGGCCGCAAATGAGTTGATCGATCTAGGCCCGGTTGCGCTGTTGCCTGGGCTGGTCAATGCGCATACTCACCTCGAATTCAGCCATTTGCGGCAGCCACTCGGCAAGCCCGGGATATCGCTTCCCGATTGGATTCGGCTGGTGATTGCCGACCGAGCTCGCGGCGACCGGCCCGAGGACGGGCCTCTTCTGGGCTTTTTTGAAAGCCTTCGCCTTGGCGTTACGACAATAGGTAACATCTCAACACAAGCACCTCCGTCCTTCGTGATGTGCGTGACGCACTTCCATGAAGTGATTGGTTTTTCGCGGCGCGGGCCGAGTCGGCGATGAAAGCGCTCGTGGATCAAATCGGAGATGATCCATCAGGTCGACCTTCGAGTGCCGGTTCAATACTCGGGATACGGCACGGCATTAGTCCGCACTCGCCGTATACTGTTTCTGCGAAACTCTTGACAGAACTTGTTCTTCGCGCTCGGCAGCACGAGATGCCGGTGGCGATGCACGTTGCAGAAAGCCGAGAGGAACTCGAACTACTGCGCGATGGGACGGGACCGTTTCAGGCGCTGCTCGAAGAGCGTGGTATGTGGGATAATACGGCGATTCCGCGCGGTAGCCGACCGCTCGATTACCTGCGCATGCTGGCCGAAGCGCCGCGAGCATTGGTGATCCACGGCAACTATCTTGACGAAGAGGAACGCGCATTTCTAGCGGCGAACTCGGAGCGAATCTCGCTCATCCATTGTCCGCGGACGCACAGCTACTTTTTTCATCCGCCGTTGCCGCTGCCGCAATTACTGGCCATCGGCGTGCGCGTTGCGCTGGGCACCGACAGCCGGGCGTCGAATCCAGACCTCGACCTACTTGCGGAATTGCGCGATGTCGCTCGATTGCATCCGCAATTGCACCCGCAGGAAATCTTGCACATGGGCACGCTCGCTGGTGCCGAAGCTTTGGGGCGAGGCGATGAAGTTGGCAGTATTACGCCCGGCAAACTTGCTAATCTTGTTGCGATTCCGTTGCCTGAGGACGCCGGCGCGGCGGCGAGCGATTTGTTGGCCGCCGTGTTCGCAGACGATGCGATGCCGAGCGGAGTGTGGCTGCGCGGAAAAAGGATGAACCGCTAACACTCTTCCGACGAAGGCAGGCACGCGCACACTAGCCCGATGCGCAAGCGAGGGTTTCGTTGCAAATCCCTCGCTTGCGCTTCGGGCTAGTTTCGAGGGCAACCTAACGCTGGATCTGCAGGCCCTTGGGTTGACGATAGACGCCAAATGCGCGAATCGTTTGACGAGGGACGACGAAGTCGGCCCACAGTTCGCGTTCCTTGACACCGCCGGCGGCGCCAACTGGCGGCGAAGCCGGGAAATCCTTGACGAGCGGACCGCCGAAAACCGGACCGGTGATCGCGTTCATTTTCCGAGCCAGCCAGCGATTATGGCCATGCGGGCTGAAGAACACGCGCCAATCCGACTCGCCTGGCAGCAGCCCGTTCGCGACGCCAAACGGCTCGCGGTTCCAGTTATTCGCCTGCTTCAGTTCGAGCGTCTCGAGGACAGCCGCAACCTGCTCGGGCGTGGCCGCCGCGAGCAATGCGGTGCGCTCGTCAACGGGCACGATGTAGAGTCGCAGCTTGCCGCCGGGCCCGAACAGTTTTTCCATCGCCTGGCGAATTTCGGGCAGCGCGGGCGAGCCGTCGGCCGCCGCGATATCGATCGAATATTGTTTGGCCGTACGTTCGCCAATGCTCAGGTCATCGACGTCGAAGATCAACTGGGTGCCGCGCTTGGCATCGCGATTCATCTGGTTCCACAGCCGCATGACTTCGCCGGCATGGTCGACAAACGTGTCAGCGGACGCAACGCGAACGGCCAGAAAATTGTTGGTGTACACGCCGTCCTGCTCATGGCCCGGCGTGGCGAATACGGCGATCGACTCGACCATGTCGGCCGCGTGCTCGACTTCTTGATAAAAACGCTCGAGCGTGGCCTGCTCAATGGCCAAGTGCTCCTCGGTTTTCATCTCGTCGATCAGTGAGCGGACATAACCGCTTGCGGCAGCGGCCGTGATGGCGGGCGGCAGCGCGCCAGCCGCCGTTATGATCAGGTCGTTGCCTTGATCGAGTGCCGGCAAGGCTTCGCCTGGGACGCCCGTCGGATGGACCGCACGAACGAAATCGGAATTGCCGCCGATGGCGACGCGCATGCCGGCGTGCGCGTTGCCTTGGTCGTCCAGACTCAGGCCGATAGCGACTGCCTCCGTGTCCTGGGCCCATTCCAAGGCCTTCGGCGTGCGGGACAACCATTCACGCAACGTCAACCGGACTTTCAACAGGATCGAACCAGGCGATTGATAGGTCGAAGACCGTTGGGGCGCCGACTCATCTGCGTCGGCAGGACCGAAAATATCATCCTCCTCTGTGTCGACGGCAGCCTCAGCGGCTGCATCGGCAGGGTCGTCGGCCATCGCCCAATTCAGCGCATCGCGAAGGCCAGGAGACAACACGACGACGGTAATATCTTGCGTGTCGATCCAGTTCGTCCACTTGAATGAAGTCTGAGGCCGCGGTGCAGCGTGCAACATTTGTTCCAAGTGCTGGCGTCCGTCGGGATCCATCACCAACGCCCACTTCTCCTGCCTGGCAACCAGCAGGTCTTCGCCGGCGATGGTTATCCCAGTGATTTTCTGGTCCGGTGAGCCGCCGAGGGCGGAGACAAATCGATCGTAATTATCGGTAGGCACCCATATGCAGAACTGAGGCCGATCCTCGTTTTGTTGTGGCGGCAAAAGGGCGAGCAGGACGTCTCCGTTCGCGTCAAGACCGTCGTCGATTCCCATAGTCGTCTGCAAAAAGGCAGACAGGCTAACCGCCTGCAGCTGAAGATTATTACACACTTGCTGTGTCTTGCGATCGATCGCGGAAAAGTTTTGCGCCAAAACGAAGCCAAGTGCGTGGCTCGGCAGGTGATTAAGCACGTCCGCAGCGCGGCTCGCAACAGGCAAGATAAGCAGGGTCAGCCAGGCGAACGTAGCAGGAATTCTTGTGATTTGCATGGTGATAATTTGCTGACACTTAAAGCGTCTAACAAAATGAATTGAACCGCCGAGCACGCCAAGCTAAGAACGTGGGCTTCTTGGGATTTCTTGGCGTCCTTGGCGGTTCAAATTGTTAGATGCTCAATTGGGGAGATTTCTTGGAGCTTCATTCGTACCTGCATTATCAGTCAGCAATCGAGAGCCGGCAAGAAAGCACGGCAATCGTGCTGATCAGCGGTCGAAACTGATAGCTCAACCTAAGCACGGCGGCCGCAGAGTTCGCGGGCCTTGGCCAGAACGGCCTCGGCGGTAAGGCCGCGGTGCTTGTAGATGGCTTGATAGGGCGCCGAGCGCCGTACGTATCAAGGCCCAAAAACGCACCGCTTGCGCCCAGATATTTGTCCCAGCACTGGCGGACACCCGCTTCGATGGCAATTCGGGCGGTCACCTGCGGGGGCAGCACTTCGTTGCGATAGGCGGCGGGCTGCGTGTCGAACAATTCGAACGACGGCAGGCTGACTACGCGACTCTTGATGCCTTCGGCAACGAGCTGCTCGTGCGCCGCGACGGCGAGCTGCAGTTCGCTTCCGGTGGACATGAGAACGATTTCGGGCCGTCCGTCTTTGCCTGCGCTGTCGGCCAGAACATAGCCGCCGCGTTCAGCGCCAGATGCGGGTGCGTATTTGTTGCGGTCCAGCGTGGGCACGTCCTGCCGCGTAAGGATGAGCAGCACCGGCCGGTCTGTTTGCTCAAGCGCGATCTTCCAAGTGACCGCCACTTCGTTTGCGTCTCCTGGCCGCAACACGAGCATGCGCGGGATCGCGCGGCATGCGGCGAGATGCTCGATCGGCTGATGCGTGGGCCCGTCCTCGCCGACGCCGATCGAATCGTGCGTCATCACCATGATCGAGGGGACGCCCATGATCGCCGCGAGCCGCAAGGATGGCCGGCAGTAATCAGTGAACACGAAGAACGTCGCGCCGTAAGCCTTGAGGCCGCACAGCACCATGCCGTTGACCGAGGCCGCCATCGCGTGCTCGCGGACGCCGAAGTGCAGGTTGCGGCCGGCAGGATTGTCGGCCGAGAAATCGCCGCCGGCTTCGTCAAAAGTGAGCAGCGTTTTGGTGGACGGTGCCAGGTCGGCCGACCCGCCGAGGAGCCACGGGATGCGCTTGGCGAACGCGTTGAGCACCTTGCCGCTGGAAACGCGCGTGGCCATGCCCTTGGCGTCGGCATCAAACTTGGGCATGGCATCCTGCCAACCCTGCGGCAGCTTGTTCGATTGGATGAGCTTCAATTCGGAAGCGAGGTCGAGATGTTTTCGCTCGTATTCGCGAAACAGTTTTTCCCAGGCTTCTCGGGCCTTGCGGCCGCGCTCGCCGAGCGTGGCTTGAAAGTGTTCGGGCACTTCAGATGGCACGAGGAAGTGCGCGTCCGAAGGCCAACCGTAGGCCGTCTTCGTCGCCGCGATCTCTTTCGCACCGAGCGCGTCGCCGTGCGCTTCAGCCGTGTCGGCTTTCGTCGGCGCGCCGTACGCAATGATGCTCTTCACGACGATCAGCGTCGGGCTGCCCTCGTGCTTGAGCACTCTGCGATAGGCAGCATCAAGCGCGGTCAGATCATTGGCATCCTCGACGGCCAGCACATGCCAACCCAGGCCACGAAAGCGCGTGGCTACATCCTCGCTAAAGGCCAGATCGGTGCGGCCTTCGATCGTGATATGGTTGTCGTCGTAGATCCAGCACAGATTGTCGAGCTTCAAATGGCCGGCCAGCGAGGCGGCTTCATTGGCGACGCCTTCCATCAAATCGCCGTCACTGCATTGGACCCAGACGCGATAATCGAACAACGCAAAGCCGGGTTTGTTGTACCGCGCTGCAAGCCAGCGGCCGGCGATTGCCATGCCGACGCTGTTGCCGCAGCCCTGACCCAACGGGCCGGTCGTCGTTTCCACGCCGGCTGTGTGCTTGATTTCTGGATGGCCCGGCGTGCGGCTTCCGAATTGGCGAAAGTTGCGAATTTCCTCGAGCGGCAGCGCAGGCTGATCCGTGACTTCGCCGTTCTCGCTAACTTCGCGCATGCCGGCGAGATGAATTAGCGCGTACAGCAGCATCGAGGCGTGGCCGGCCGACAGAATGTAGCGATCGCGGTTCGGCCAAAGAGGCGCCGTTGGATCGTAACGCAGGTGCTGAGTCCACAATTGATAGGCCACGGGCGCCAGCGCCATGGGCGTACCGGGATGGCCGCTATTGGCCGCCTCGACCGCGTCCATCGCCAGCGTGCGGATCGTGTTGATCGAAGTCTGTTCGACGCTTTGGGCGATGGTGGGCATAGAATGGAAGGTAATAGATTCTACAGAGCGAACACGTGGCGAAAGGCCATCGGAGCGATTTTAAGGGTCTGACTTTAGCGGGTCAACGCATGGAAACCAACTCACCAATTACTGAGAAACTCCAAACGATCGCGCATTGATTGCGCATCGAGTACGTGAGCAAGATTCAACAGCCGACGCAGCACACCGCCAACAGGAAGTTGCGCGATACGACAATCCCCGAGTGGTGTTGCCCACGTTTCATCCACTCGACATGCCGGGAGGCGAAGTGACCTACGTTGAATGTCACGATCGCATATGAATTAGTCGCCGCCCAAAGCAGTTGGGAGTCGTCCGATTCATTTAAACGGCCAGTCTCTGGGTTTGAAATTGCATCGAAGCCAGCTCGACGAAGTGCCGCTGCAATCGCGCCATGCACATCTTCATCCGTGAAGAACCGAATGGCACTCATGGCCTTTAAGTTAATCCGTACTTGGCCTTTACCACTTCTTCGTCGTCGGCTGCCAGATCAGCATCGATCTCATCGAGATGGTCGTAGGCATAGGCCAAGGCGTCGTGCACATCGGCGGGCTTCAAATGCGGATACTGCTGTACAATCTCTTCGACGCTCATGCCTTGTCGATAGCAAGTCAGGATCGTGGCGACACGAATCCGCGTAGCCACGACGACTGGCTGCCCGCCACAACGCGCTGGGTCCTTTTCAATGTTGCGATAGTCAAGTTTCGCCATACGACATTCCTAGTTTGGTCTATTCTAGCATTCCTGCGACATGAAGGAAACTTATTCCAACTCCCGCCGGCAGCCCTGGGCGTAGCTTTCCTGCGCCTTGTTGACGATCGCCAGCGCCGGTAAGCATCTTCCAGACTGGAAGTCTTGAGCACGAGGCTGTTCACTTGACGATGGAAATGCAGAAAGAGCTGTTCGCCGACCGGGCGGTCATGGTCGAGCTGTTCTGAATGCTGGCCGGCGTTGTCGAACCACACCAGCGTGTGCGGCAGATCGAGGAACGCGATGCCACGCTGGCAGACAACTTGGAGATCGGCTGGGCGGCGAAAGGAGGCCGCTTCATGCCATTGCGGAGCGACATAACTGCCACACGCGATTTGTGCGACGGGCCCGGTGCCCACTACGCCCTGCGGCGAAAAATCGAGCGTCATGACCAAATAGTCGTTCGGCGCCGATTTCATGGCGGTCGGCGCAGCCGAGCGGCGCCGAAGTGTGCGACGCGCCGACGACGCTCGTCGCTTCGCTGCCCACCACGTCGCGGCACCAATCGACCATTTCGATCAGCTGCCGCATATCGGAGCTGTAAAACGACCGGCCGTCTTCGGGGTGAGAAGTAAAGCGCCGGTTGCAGAACAACAACCGCGGCAGGCCCAGGCGGGTGGCCATCAATTCCTTGAGCCGCAACGTGGCTGGCGCAAGCCGACAGGGAAACTCGGCCATGAAGGCCACTCCGGCCTCGCGCACTCGATGCCGCACTTCGGCGGCCGCGTTCGTGTCCAAATCGAGCGCAGCGGAACAATAGATCGCCTTACCGGCGTCGCATGCGGCCAGAATCGGCAGTGCGCCGTACCAACGGGCAGAAAGCAATAGCAGCGCGTCAATGTCGGGGCTGGAAGCCAATGTCCGGAAGCCGTCGCAAATTCGAGCCGGCCAGCGCTGTGCGATCTCGGCGGCGCGATGGGCGACTGGATCGCAGAAGGCACGGACTTCGAAGCGATCGGCCAATGCGCGCAGGGCCGGTCCATGGCGCGTTTCCCAGGCCTGGCCTACTCCGACGACGCCGACGCGAAGCTTCATACTTCAACTTTCGCGTTTCCGAGGGCCGGCGGCAAGGTGAATTTTTGGACGCTAAGCCGCAAGCGAGACTCTATGTTTTAATCGGATTGAAACTGGGCAAGCATTTCGGCCAGCGTTTCCATGGGCAGGCCGACTACGTTCGAAGCACTTCCTTCGACAATATGCACCCAACCCAGGCGATCTTGATATCCAAACGCGCCGGCTTTGCCCTCCCATTGACCGCTGGCTAGATACTCGTCGAGCTGCGCGCCCGTCAGCGGATCCATTCGAAGTGTCGTCACGACAACGCGGACCAGCGGTTCACTTTCGCCCAAACGCCACAAGCACAGTCCGGTGAGCACGCGATGCTCGCGGCCGCTGAGCTGACGGAGCATCGCGCGGGCATGCTCCTCATTCTGCGGTTTGCCAAGTATGAATCCATCGCATTCGGCGACGGTGTCCGCCGCGAGAACAATGGTTCCCGACGAGCCGGCTCCTGCTTCACGCCGACCGTGCGCCTGCTCCTGTAGTGAGCGCACGACGGCCGCCGCCTTGCGGAAGGCCAGTTCGGTCACCAGTCCGGCCGGTCCCGACTCGCTGCAAACGCCGCACTCTATGTCAGGGGGCGGCGGCAAGACGGTGAATTGATAGCCCGCTTCGGCGAGCAGCTCGCGGCGGCGCGGCGAGCTGCTGGCGAGAATGAGGGGCTGGGGACTGGGGGCTGGGGGCTGGGGGCGTGTCATCTCGTGATTATCGTTGGTAAGTTGTTGTACGGGTGCTCATTGTAGCGGGTTGCAACGCGACGTTGCCATCCGCGGGGTCTCTATGGATTCATGTTAGAAGTTCTCTACGAAGACAATCATCTGCTCGTGGTCAACAAGCCGGCGATGCTGCCGACGATGGGCGTCGCCGAAGACCGTCCGTCGCTGATCAGTGCGGCGAAGGAGTATATTCGGGTGAAATACACGAAGCCGGGTAATGTTTTTCTCGGCATTGTCAGCCGCCTGGACTGCGCCGGTGACGGGCGTTGTGCTGCTCGCTCGAACCTCGAAAGCGGCCGGCCGATTGGCGAAGCAGTTTCGCGAACGCGATGTCGAGAAAATCTATTGGGCCATGATGGAAGGGACAATCGAACCACCCGAGGGGCGGCTGATTGACTATTTGCGCAAAGATGAGCGACATCGGCGAGTACACGCAGTTGCAGGTGACACGCCCGGCGCTCAATTCGCGGAGCTGCATTATCGCACGATCGGCTCGTTGCCCGGTGAGCCGCAACTGCAGGACCGGTCGGCCACTCTGTTGGAGGTACGCCCGCACACCGGCCGCAAGCACCAAATTCGCGTGCAGCTATCGCAGGCGGGATTTCCGATTTTGGGCGATCGAAAATATGGCAGCCTGCGGCGTTTTCCCACGGGAATTGCCCTGCATGCGCGGCGACTGGTCGCCCGGCATCCGGTGAGTAAGATGCAAATGGAGTTTGAAGCGCCCTTGCCGGCGGCGTGGACATCGCTGGTGGCGGAAAGGCGCTAAGCCGCGAGCGGCAAGGCGGCCTGCTTGGCGCAACTAGTTCCCGCCGGTAGATTCTAGGCGCCGCAGTTTGCGGCCTTGTCGGACGTCAAAGGGAGGTCGGTCGTTGGGTATGACGTCTCACACGTCTCAGTCCGTGATGCGCAGCGCTGCTCTGGCTAGCGGTCTTCTCTCGCAGCAGCAGTTGGACGATGCGCTCGGCGGCCTCATGGCGGAGCACGCCGGTTCGCAGCTCACGGCCGACCAGGTCAGCGACGAAGTTCTCGGCCAGCGGCTGGTTGATCTCGGGTATCTGAATCGCTGGCAGGTCGAGCAGTTGAAAGAGGGCCGAACGAGGTTCATGCTCGGGCCGTATCGCATCGTCAATGCGATCGGTCAGGGCGGCATGGGGCATGTGTTCAAGGCGGAGCACAAGCTGCTGGGCCGCGTCGAGGCGATCAAGGTGCTGCCCAAGAGCAAAAGCACTCCCGAGGCAGTCGCGGCGTTTCAGCGCGAAATCCGCGCAGGCCCAGCTCGACCACCCGAACCTCGTGCGCATTTCATACGCCGACTACGAGGGCGACACCTATTTCTTCGTGACAGAGTATGTGCCCGGCACCGATTTGCGAAAGCTGGTTCGCCGCAACGGGCCACTGGCGTACACCGTCGCCGCGACGATCGTCTCGCAAGCGGCCGAAGGGTTGCACTACGCGCATCGCCGCGGGCTGGTGCATCGCGACGTCAAACCGGGCAACCTGCTGGTGACGCCCGACGGCCGCACGAAGATTACTGACCTTGGCCTGGCTTGGTTCCTGATGGATGAGCTGGAATCGGGACGGTCGGCCGGCAAGGCCAACTCACTGGTCGGCACGGCCGATTATTTGGCCCCGGAATCGATTCGGCAGCCTGACAGAATCATGCCGGTGAGCGATGTTTATTCACTGGGTTGCACGTTGTACTACGCGGTGACGGGTAAGGTGCCGTTTCCGGGCGGCACGACGGCCGACAAAATCCGCCGTCATCTGGACGAAACGCCGCTTAATCCGTTGCATTTCAATCCGAACCTGCCCGAAGGATTTTGCGACGCGATTGCAGCCATGATGGACAAGAATCCTGACACGCGCACGCCGACGGCGGCCGCGGTGGTGGAGCTGCTGCGGCCGTGGCGCGACGAAAGCGCGACGAAGCATTTTGTTGAGCCGCAATCGCCCGGTTCCGGAATTCACCAGCGCGGCGGGACCTCGCTGCCGCCGGGGCCGAGTTCACTCGATGAGACAGCGTCGTACGTGCTCGACGACATTGAAGGTGCGCCGGGGCAACTGGACAGTCCGAGTCAAATCTCGCAGGGTACCGTCTCGCTCACCGGTTCGTTGGAAGAAACGGTGTCCGGAGTGCAGGCGCCGCGCCGGAGTGGTGAACCACGGCCGGAACCAACGGCCAGCCGGCGTGCACTTGACTGGAAATTGATTGCGTCTGCGACGGTTCTTGCGGCCGTCGTTGCGGCACTCGTCTGGTGGCTGGATCTTTTCTAAAGCCGCCGAGTATTCAGGCGGTTCGCGACTGATTGGACCGCCAGCCCCCGGCTCCGCCGGGGGTTTTCTGTTCGCGACCAGTGCACATTTAGAACCCCCGGCAGAGCCGGGGGCTGTATTTCCCAAAGCCAAGATCGTTTATTCCCGCTGCGCTTTGCGCAGCTCGGTCCGCAACTCGCTAATGGGGCGCGAGTCGAGATACTGGCTCAGAACCGTTTGCGTCGCCTGAAATAACTGGTCGATGCGCCGCTGAATCTGCTGGTCGTCGCTGCGCAGCAGCCGGGCTGCCGTGCTAAGTGTCAAATTGAATTGCGACTGGCCCGGCAACTGGTCGACGGCGCGAATCAGCTCTTGGGCGGCGTCGAAGTCTTTCTGCTCGATCTTGTTCCGAGCGCGGGCCATTAAAATGTTCCGCCGCGCAACCACATCCACCAGCTCCTCGCGCAGCGAGGCCAGGCGGGCCTCGGCTTCCAGCCGCATGTCGTCGTCCGGCAACGGAACTGCAATCTCAGATTCAGCGCCCGGCACGACAGGCAACTTTGCCAGCAACTGGCCGCCATGCTTGATGAACAGCGTTTGAATGCGCTGGGCACCGGGGCGAACGGTAACTTTGCCAGCCGAGTCGCTGGCCCCGATTCGCGTGGTCGCTTCTTCGCTCGGCTTCTGCGAGTACATCTCGTAGCCGACGAGCGGCTTTTCGGCGTTCGTGCGCGACTGAAGTCGCAGCACCGTCTCGCCCGGGTCCGCTCGGAGCGCCACGGCGACCTGCTCGACGCGGCCTTGACGTCGTGCGCTGAACGGCCGGCGATTGCCGCTGTAGACGAGGCCCACGAGCGTTGGTCCGTCGACGCTCACCGTTTCCACATAGGTCCAAGGCACAGCCTGAATGCCGTTCTCGGCTACCTGACCACTGCGCGTGGTGCGGCGCAAGAAGGGTTGGAAGAGGTCGCCCGGTTTGGCCCATGGTTCGCCGTCGCCGAATAAGCCGGCGCCGCGAGCGTGCAGAACGACTTGCTTGTCGTTTTTGGGATCGAGCTCGAAGCGCGCCAGCGGCGCAACTGCGTGCCGGGCCAATGCGAACAATTGTTCGGCCAGCATGTGGCATTGCCGCGACTCGCGCTGGATGGGCATGCCCCAGCGCTGGATGTAATGATCGAATTCGCGCGCCGTCAGTCGAAAACCATCGGGTTTAGACTGCACAGCGAGCAGCAGCAGCTTGTCGCCGTTCGAGGAAAATTCGGTGGGAGCGCCTGGGTCGGCGGTGCGTAAATTGATAAGCACGGAATGGCGCAGCACACCGGTTGCGAGTTGAGCTTCAAATGTCCAAGCTCGACCGAGCGACGCCTCAACGCGCTCCTCGAAGATAGCGCGGCAGCTCACCGGCGAGTTTCTCGGCCAGGCCGCCCGGCACATCGAGAGCAACCAGAGCCTTGACTCGATACGAATCGAAATCCCAGCCGCGGTCGTCTGCGAGTGAAGAGTGCGCCGGCAGGAAAAAAACGACTAGAGTGATTGAAGCGACAACTGCGCGCATGGTGAAGCTAAACCGCAAGCGGAACGCCGGGGCGTGAGAGCAGGAGAAACCGCATTGGTTTTTTGCGATTGCTAACACGTGTCGTTGGCTATTGCTGTAGGGGGACGGCGGTGGCTACCTCGCCGCCGTCCGCCGTGCTCCACTGGTCGATGTTCTGATAGAGCGAAACCGGTGAGTCGCCCACGCCGCGGAGCGAAGCGCGGTGAGCGAAAAAGTTCGCCGTCTGCCAAAGCGGGATTACCGGCAGCTCGTGGTGCGCAATCTCGTGCAGCTCGGCGAGCCGTGACCGAACTTCATTCCAATTGGTGGCTTCGTCGAGCCTCCGCAGGGCGGTGTCGAGGAAGGGGCTGCGAATCTCGCCCGCGAGGCCGTCGGGCCCCATGATCCGGCGAGAATCGACGACCGGTTCCCAAACGGCAAGCTCGGCATAGCGCAAATCACAATCCACTTGCCCTGCCAGCAGTTGGTCGGCTGAGAACTCTTGCAGCCTGACGGGGATTCCCTCCCGAACAAGCTGCGTTTGGATGGACTGACAGGCGACTCGGGCGATCGGATCGTTCGGGTGAGCCAGCACCAATTCGGGCAGCTTCGGAAGCTCCGCAACTTCTTTCTTTGCTTCGTCTTGGTTTGTCTCAGGATTTTGCACGCTGGCCCAAGCGACCGTGGCCAGGATCGCGGCCAGCCGCGGCTCAAACGGCCGCGGTGCGACCTGATCGTTGTAACCGTAGCGCACCGGATCGCTGAGCGACCTGCCGGCCGGAAACGGACCGCTTACCACCTGGAAACCTGGCACCACCGCGCCCCCCAACAATACGCGCTCCACAATCCACTTGCGGTCGATGCCGAAGCACAGTGCGCGGCGGAACTCGCGCTTGGCCAAAAGCGGCCGATTCAAATTCGGAATCAAAACGTGAACCGTGGGCAAGCGATAAGACTGAACGCGCACGTTTTCAACCTTGCGCAGCCGCTCGAGATGCCAGGGCGGGACGCGGTCGAGCACGTCGATTTCACCCGCCAAAAGCGCGGCCACGGCTGCATCGTCGTCTGCCATCCGCTGTTCGACGATAGCTTGCAAACCGACCGGCTGTGCGCTCTCGCTTTTCGCCGCTGTAAAAACGACCTGGTCGGCGCCATGCTCGGCGATCGCAAATCGGGCAGCGGCGGTGAGTGGTGAACGAACCTGCAACAGGGCTTCCGGCCGCACATGAGCATGCGCCAGATGCGCAACGACTGCGCCAGTGGTCGGATCGATTGAAACGCCGCCCAACACGTTGGCCCAATCGGCGTGGTAGCTTGGCGCGCCCTGTTCGGCCATGGCGAGCAGGAAGCGCGACAAGCCATCCGGCGTCAGGCCGCGGATGCGCGGCTGGCCGGAGTCGGCGATCGAGTGCAACCGCAGACCGAGCTCGCGGCCGCTCTCGTCGAGCTGCAACTGGCCGAAGGGGCTCTCATAGACGCCGCCCTCGGAGCCGAAGTCGACCTGTTCGGAGAGTAATTCCTCAACCAGCCGGCTGGCGCGAAGAGCGGCCCAACTGTCGATTCGCCGCGAAGGTTGGCGCGGGCGCCCTCCAATACACCCACCGCAATATAAGGAAACTCGCCCTCAATCCGATTCAGCAAATTTTTCGCGGCGTCAAGCTCGGGCCAGATGCCAAGCGCGCGGCCGACGGCTTTGCGAGCCGCGAAATACTGTTTTCGTTCCACAAGGCGGACTGCCTCTTCGAGCTGCCGAGATGCGCCCGCTTCAAATCTTTGCTTCCAGTTGGCAACCGCCTGCTCGGCGACGCCAGGAAAGTTGCTTTGCCACATCTCGAGCACGCGACGGGCGGTCGCATAGTTGCCTTCACGCAGATAGCGCTCAATGATTTCACCTGCGACCGTTTCGAGCGCTCCGGCGAAGCCCGCGTATGCCGGGTTCTGCTGATGCAAGGTGATCAATAAAGCCAGCGCCCGATCGTGCTCGTTGGCCTGGTAGAGCGCCACGCATTGCGGCGCAGGTATTCACTGATGGCGTCCCGCAAGCCGGGATAGTTTGGATAATCGGCCTGGATTCTGGCGAAATGATCGTACGCTTCGTCGAATTTTCCAGCGGCCGCCAGTTGCTGGGCCTCGTCAAAGAGCATTTGCTCGAACACGCGGACTTGGGCGACGTTGGCCCACGAAACTTCAAACTCTTCAAGCGGCCGTTCCAGTAAGCGAACCCGGAGTGCGCCCTCCGTGGGAATCGCCGTGAGAGGCCGCTGGGGCAAGTCGAGCAGGTACACTTCCAAAGTCTTGCCGCCGTTGGCGCGATTGAGAACGACCGCGTCAAAAGGCTCGCGCTCGATGAGCGGGCGACGCGCCGGTTGTGCTTGTTGGGCATGAACGAGCGCAGCGCTCGTGAGGAGCAAAACACTCAGTGTGCGACTAGCCGTTTTGATCATGGCGCGAATTACGGGCCGTCGATGACAAGCAGCGTGCCGTCGTGGGCTGCGAGTACAAGGCGCTGTTGGAATCGAACTGGCCCGGACGTGAGTGGGTGCTCCAGATCCTTGGCGGCGATTGCGGCGCCGTCGGCCGTAGCACGGCGTTCGACGACGCCTTTGCGATATGCCAGCAGTACCGCATCTTGCATGGCCAAAGGCTCGCCGGCCAGATCGCCATGTTCCAGCTTGACACTCCATGCAATCTGCCCGTCCGGCGCGACCAAGATCAACTGTTCGTCGGCAGTGGCTACGAGGACACCGCTGGCAATGGCGTGCGGCCCCCAAACAACCGGCGCGGGGAGCGCCAACTCGCCCGTCGCTTCGAGGGACGGAAGATTGAAACGCAGCAGGTGCGAGCTGCCGCCAACGGCTAGTGCTACATCGCCTTGAACGACAACGCGGGACTCAATTGGATACGGGCCCGACTTGGCTTGCGCGACTGCTCGCAAATGCGGCTGCGGCTGCAGATTCGCTTCCACGAGATAGATCGATTCGCGACCGTCGGCAATGACGAACCGGCGGCTGGCCGCATCGACGATGACAGCGGGCTGGTAATTTACCTTCGTCCCGGGTTCTAAACGTGGCTGAAATGGCACACCCACCTGTGCGCCGTCGTCTGAGCTCAGATAAAACACCTGGCCAACGTTGAGCGGCGCGACAAAGCCATCTCCCAAGGGAGTCACTGCGCAGGCCAGGGGACTTTCGAGCTTAAGCCATTGGGCGGCACCCTGAGTTCGCGAAGGATTATAGAGAAGCAACCGGTCGGAACCCGGTGCGCAGAATGCGGCGCGGCCGCCGCCTAGATCGACCGCTGCCGTGATCGGCGGCAACTGCGGCGGCGCGGCTTGTGCCGCCAATGGCTGATCCTGGACTGCGCGAGCGAATCGCGGCTTCTCCGAAGGCAAATATATGACCTTCGGCGCTGCAGACGGCGAGCGAGCGGGTCGATTCATCGACAATCGGCGCACCGGCAGGCGGCATCGCCAATTCCGTTTGCCACACCACGCGACCATCCGCCGACGCCGTCGCCGCAACGACCGCGCCGAAGCTGCCTTTTGGGCGATGGACGTGCACGAGCGTGTCGCCGAACACTTCGAGCGGATGATCGAATGTCGAGCCGGAAAAGTTTTCAGGAATGCTTCGTACCGGTAAGCGGTTGCCGGTTGGCTGGATGGAATACTTGGTTAGCTGCGTGTCGCCGATCCAGATATGCTGATCGACGACAGCCACGTGCCGACCGACCGGTTCTGTTCCCGACGCATCGCGCGTGGCGACGCGCGACAGCGACTTTTCGCCTTCAGCCGAAGCGACGTCAAAAACCTGAATCTGTCCGCGGTCGGTCACGACGAGCAATCGCCGTCCGGCGACAATTGGCGGCGCCGTCGGCAGCCCGATTAGCCGGCTACCGGTTTCCTGATTCGTCACGGCGCCTTTGTCGTCGAGCGACATGAGATGCAGCCGGCTCGTTTCGACGCCGTTGTTTTCCACGATGGCCAATTTGTCGAGCACATGGGCAGGCGGGACGCTGATGCTGCCCTCCGCGTGGCCGAGATAATACACGCCGATGCAAGAAAGATCCGCGATCGCGAGCGTGTAAAGACTCGAGTGGCCGCCGGGCAGGTACAACTTCTCGCCCAGCCGATCGACGGCGGGCGGCACTCGGAGGGATTGCGCGAATTCGACGAACCCGGCGCGGGCACCGGTCTTTAGATCGACGACGTGTAACTTACCGGATTCGCTCGCGAGAAATGCTCGGTCACCGACGACAGCGGGCTGGGCAAATGGCTCACCAACCGCTTGCCTCCAGAGTAATCGGCCAGTTGCTCCTTCGAGGCGCACCAGCTCCTTGCGCGGAGTCGGTAACAAGGAAGTCCGCGCCGATTCGAAGGGGTGTAGTTTCGGATGCGTAGCCCAACTGGCGTCGCCACAGCAAGTGGCCCGATGCAGCATCGAGGCCGTACACAGCTCCGTTGACTTGAACAAAAGCCGTGCCGCTTGTTGCCGCCGCGGCCGCAGGGCCTCGATGATGGGCCACGGCCAAGGCGGCGATCCAGGGCGTGGGCCTTTCGCTTGTTTCCGCCGCGTGCTCATCGGCGACGAATTTGATGGCGGCCTTTTCGGCCGCCACGGTTTTTTGCAGCGCCTCGACGAGGGCTGGGTCGGCCGCCAATTGTGAATAACTCTTGATGAACTTTCGATGCGCCAGGTAGGAGGCGGCCGTGTTGCCGTCCGACGTGGCCTTTTGCATCTCGGCAAGAACGCCTTGCAATGCCTGATGCGATTGCTGGCGATGCGCGGTTAGCGCGAGCGATTCGCGCACCTGGGCAAGCTTTCCCTCATCGCGCATGGTCTTGGGTATGTAACTGACGTTATTGCACAGCTCGAGGGTTTTTTGTGCTTGTTCGCTAAGCTCGCCTGCCGCTGCGTCACCGGGTGCAGTCTTTTCCGCCTGTTGGGCAAAGCCGAGGGCAATCTGAGGAAGGAGTGCGACCAATTCGGGATGCGCTTCATCGAAGGCCGGTTCGTCTTCGATCTCTTTCAGCTCCGATTCGGCCAGCTCCAATGCGCGATTGTAGTTGCCCGACTCGGTGGCTTGTCGAAGCTGGACCATGGCCAACTGAACGCGGGCGGCACTGTGCTCGGGATGCCGCGGCGAGCCTTCGATGAATCTCTGGTACTGCTCGATCGCCTGGTCGTACGCGCCGCTTTCCAATGCCGACTGCGCGAGTGCGAGCTGCTGATCTCCCGATTCGCGGATCAAGAGCCACCAGACCGTGGCGCCCGAAATCAATAGCAGCGCCAGGCCGCCTCCGCCGAGCAGCATCAGGGGCGAGTCCCAGCTCTTTTTCTTCGCGCAAGCCCACGCGCTTTGGTTTCTGGCGGAGTCATCTCCGGCAGCCGCGGTCGCTTGATCAAGGTCGGATAACTTAGTAGACGGTTTTTGACGCTTCGATGTCTTTCGCTCTTTGTGCACTGCGGGGGACTTCTTTTCGACGATCGGCTCCTCGACGAGCGACGGTGCTTCGGCCCGACGTGATGATATGGCGGTATCGCTCGCATCCGGATCGTCATCCGGCAGAAGCATCAGCTCGTCTTCGCTACCAGAATTGGGCGTCGCGACCGGGGCACGCTTTTTTGGCTTGCTGCTCAGGAAAGGCGCGAAGATGGAGCTGCCCGATTCGGTATCGGTTTCCGAATCCTGGACTTCCGAGCCGTCGATTTCTGCCGCCGTTTGTTTATCCGTTGGCACATCGTCGATGTTCGTGTCGCTCGCCAGGAGTGCATTGAGCACTTCATCGGCGTGCCGCTGCGACAAGTGCTTTTTTTCGACCAAGAACTTTGCTAGCGCCCTGGCCGAGATCGGCCGCTCGGAATCCGCAACCCGGGCCCGCAGCTTGCTCATGACGCGCTCGGGCAAGAAGCGGCGGCTCTCTAGTTCGGCGATGAATTTATCAGCGGACATTCGTGAATGATACTATGGTTTTGAAACTATTCGGAGTACCACTGCAGCTCCGGCTCTGCCGCGGGTTGTGCGCATCGCACGGCGTCGACAAAACCCCCGGCAGAGCCGGGGGCTGCCGGCCGATTCGATCCTCCGACGCTCCAGCTCAGCGGTAGGACTGTTCTGCAACACTGAATTCAAACCGATTTCCGCTGTGTGTGACGCGGAAGATGGTTCGACGAATCTGTTCCGGTGGGCGGCCTCCTGCACTCTTCTGCTCCAGATCCAAAAGATGCGTTGCCGTTTGGTCAGGAAAGAATTGCAAGATGATCTCGCCTTTGTCGGCAATTCCCGCCTTTGCCGCCAGTTGGCGATCCAAGGCCGCGAACTGGCTGAGCGTCGAATTAAAACTAAGCCGATGCTCCGGTTGTTGCGACGGGTCGCTGACCCTTACGTCCGGCTTGGCGCGACTTAGATTATAGGCGTAATACACCTTGTTGTCCTGAGTATCCAGCACGGCAAGCTCGATCTTGAAGTAGTCGAGCCACTGGGCATATTCGTTGAGGTTTTGCGGTTCGAATCGGATTTCTCGCTTGGTCTCGGGACCGCCGCCGCGGCCGCGGCCAAAGCCCGAGCCGATGCCGCCGCCGAAGCCGCCCCCTTCGCCGCCACCGCCGCCGGGTCGCCGGCTGTCGCCCGCGCCGGCGCCGGCCACCGGTTCCATGTTGGCGTCGATATTCTCGTCGGCGATGAGCGCTGAGCGGCTGGACACGGCCGTTGCCACGGGCGCTGAGCGTGTCCTGGAGTTGTGGCTCGGTGAGATCCGGCGCTTCGTCGGTTCCCGGCGGCTCCAAATCCTGTCCCGTACCGGTCGGATCACTGATGCCACCTGTACCGCCGCCGCCCGAACCGACCGGCGTCACCTGAACGGAAAAATGCCTTTCCAGAAGTTGGCGTGAGAAATAAATGAATACCAGCGCCGCTACGGTGACACCGACCACGACCAGCGCTGACACGAGCCAACTTGAGACGCGATCGTACGAGCTGACTCGCAAATGTTGCCTGGGGATGGATTCGGAATTGGCCATCGCGGGTTTTTTGGTGAGTTTGAGCTAAACCGCAAGCGCAGCGTTGTGGTGGCCGGTGGTACGTGGAATTCTAGCCGGAGTCGTCGTCGTCTTGTTCGACGGAGAACAGAATTTCCTTCATGCCGGCGGCCGCGCCGGCGTCGAGCACCATGACAAACTTCCCGTGCGTCGCATCCGCGGCCCCCTCGACCAGCATCGTGTCGCGCTCGCCATCGCTGGCCGCCGTACGCAGCCTGGAGCGCAGGTCCTGTTCGCTGGGCGACTCCTCGCCCTCGACAAAAACCGCGTCGTCGGCATCGATCGTAACGACGACCATATTCGGATCGCTCGCATAGTCGGGAACTGTCTGCACGTTGTTCGCGGCGCTGTCCGGCGCTTGCGGCGTAGGCAAGTTGATCACGGCTTCCAAGGGCGCCATCGATGTGACCATGAAGAAGATCAACAGGAAAAACACAATGTCGACCATGGCCGTCATATCGATCAAGTCTTCGTGCTTCTCCTTGGGCTTGAAAAGAAGCAGCGGGCTGTCGGTGGGCGGCTCGTCTTCGTTTGTCGGTGAATTGTCCGCGTCGGCGGCTGGCTCGATTGGCGATGCATCGTCCTCGGCGGGCACGGCGACTTCGGCGCGGCAATAGGGGCACTTCAGCTTGCGCCGACAAGCGCCGGCTTGGCCGACAGCTTTTTGCCGCACAGTTTGCATCTGAATCGAATGGACATTATTCGCCTTCTCGCTCCAGCACGGCGACGTGCAGCTTAAGGTCGTGACCCGCGACGAGAGAAGAAATGCGGAATAGATCGGCCAGTCTGACTTTCGATTCCGATTTGAGCAGCACCGACGTCTTGCCGGCGGCAACGCCCTCCTCGATCGCAGCCTTGACGCGCTCTTCCTGCTCGGCGACGTCGTTGATCGGCTCTGCTTTGGAAACGTCGCCGAGGTATACCACGACGGACTGGCCATCAAGACTGCGCACGAGACTTAGTATGACGGCTGTCTCCGCGTTGAGTGGCGATGCGTGGTCGGCAGGCGGCAGCGCCAGCTCGCCCATCACCACGCTGAGAAAGGTGACGAGAAAATAAAGGTTCATCAGGAACACCAGGTCGACCATCGCCGTGATGTCGAATTCGGGCGGTTCGTCATCGGTCCGGTGCGGCATCAGCTCGCCCGAATCTGACGGTTCCAAATTGAAGCTGCCGAGTTGCATGGCGGAAACGGAAGCTCTCCCCCTGCCTTAGCACAAGGGGAGGCGTCAGTACTTAATTGCGAGTCTTCAAGAAATCGAGAATGCGCATCAGGCCTGCTCCAAGTGCGTCTTGGAATCGGCGAATTCGCGTGGTCAGACTGGCCAGCATGAAGTTGAACGGGATGGCCGTGGCCAAACCCATCGCCGTGCAGATCAGCGCGATGCTGATTTCCGCGGCGATCATGTAGGGTTCGACCTTTTCTCCCGAGCCGATGCGGCCGAACGCGGCCATCATGCCCAGCACCGTGCCAAACAATCCCAGGAGCGGCCCGCACTTGATCACCGTCGCAATCCAGTTCGTGCGATATTCGAGATCGCTCATCACATCGCGCTGCAGCACCTCGGTGACGATCTGGCGCAGTTGGTCGTAACCCAGTTTGCGGTTGGCGACGGCCAGTTGCGTTAGCTGCGGCAAGGCGCGCGACGTCCTCGCCGACATTGTTTTCAAGCTCGTCGTAGCGCTGGGCCTGCAACAACTGGATGGATTCTTCGACGAACTCCGCCTGTTCATCATGGTTGGCAAAGTTCAATTCCCGCACGCGTCGAAAACCCATGATGATGTTATAGAGACCCCAAATAAAGTTGATCGCCAGGAATCCATAGCAGGCGTCCCCCATCATCTTGGCCAGATCATTGACGTTCATGGATGCAGTTGTTCTCCTTCGGCTAGGTAAAGTGCGGCTGGCGGTTTAATCTGATGCGGCGCACTATTCTTCCAGTACGGCTGAGGGCCGGATGGATTTGTACCAGTTCTTCCACTTGTCGACGGCTTCGAACCGCTGTTCTTGGGTGAATCCGTCGGGCGGGCCGTAACCTTCGAAGCTTCGGCTGATGAACCGCAAGCCGTTGCGCGCTTCCAGCACGACGCGCGGATCGGGATCGGTCAGTGCGTAAAGGAGCGTCGGAACGTAGTCTAAGTTGCCGCTGCGGCCGAGGGCGCGCACGGCCAGCACCCGCACTTCCGGCTCGCCGCCCCGAACGAGCTGCTGCAACCGGCGGGCGCTCTTGTCATCAACCTGCTCGACAACGAGTTGACTCGGGTCGCGCGCGAGCTCATCCAAAACTGCCTCGTCCTGGCCATCGATCATCGACAGCAGCTCGTCGACTTTGGTGTGCACCTGCTCGACGATCAGTTGGCCATTTCGCATTTTCGCCCGGGTGAGATTGGTCGGCAGCCCTCGCCCGCTAAGCAGCGTCCCTTCGCCCAAACCGCGTCGCAAACTCTTTTGGGTCGATCGTAACAAGAACAGCGTCGCGAATGCCGTGTCGCACTCCGCGCCGCAATAGCCCTGCCAACTGCCATCGGGTTTTTGATCGGACGCCAGGAATTGATAGCCGTCGTTATACCACTTCGGGCTCTCTTCCGACGTGCCTTCGATCGCCTCCTGAAAGCTTTTGTAGCGCTCCAGACCGTACAGGTAATAGTAGACTTTGATACTGAAGTTGATCTCGTAGTTCTTCTCCATCCAGCGATGTCCACCGCCGATCGCCGAGCCGAGTTTGCCCATGTCGGTGCGTTGCGGACGAATGTGGCGCGCTGCCTTTTCTGCCAGACCGGCGGGTTTCAATGCGGCCGGGACCGACGACTCTTTATCGTCTTCCTCTTTAGGCTCGGCCGACAATTGGCCGAACGACGCCCCAAACAAATCGGCGCAGATGTAGGCGATTCCCATCCCGGCCGAGAGCATCGAGGGGTTCGTCTCGGTTTGCGGAATCGGCCCGCCGCTTGTCGAAACCTGGCCTTGATAGCCCCAGCATCCATCAGGACCTTGTGTTCGCATGATCCAGTCGGCGAGGTTTTCCACCGAAGCGCCATCGAGATTGAATCCGCGGCGGTGGGCTTCCCAATACGCCAAGGCGGCGTATTGCGTTTGCGAGGTGTCGCCGGTCTGGTAATCGTGGTAACCCCAGCCGCCGTGCGGCTTCTGCCGCGCTTTCATGCGGGTCATGAACCACTCGACTTCGCGCCGGTGCTTCTCCGGCGATAGCTCGCATAGAAAGATGATGGCCAGGCCGTTGCTGTACACGTCCAGAACCGCGTCGGGCGGGTTGGCCGACATCGTCTCGCGGCAGGCCGCGATGGCTTCGTTAACGCGAGCGTGATTGCCGCGGCCCGCTTTGAGGAATGCCAGGCCCAGCAGGCACTTGCCGCCGAGCCGCTCGTCGCCGTTCTTTTCAAGGAACGCCAGCGCGGAGTTGACGAGCTTTTTGACCTCGGGACTCTCGGGCGTCACCGCGGCGGCGCAATTGCGCGGCAGAACGCTGAGAAGCAGGACGGCCGCGCAGACGAATGCGCAAAGCGGCCGCTGCCGGCGCCGCGACGGACACTTGTCGCTGCTGGCCCTGATACCCATCATGCCTCTCCGCTCGGCTTGGGCACCCGGCGACCGGCATCTGCCGGTGCCGGGTCCGCTGCAAGCCGCTGCCATTTACAGTCGGGCAGTTTTCCCTATTATGGAAGCTACCGGACAGGTAGCTCAGTTGGTAGAGCACAGGACTGAAAATCCTGGTGTCGGCGGTTCGATCCCGCCCCTGTCCATTTCCGAATATCAATTTTACGCTGTTTTCTTCTGGCGTTGAATCGTCGGCCGGCCAAATGGCGCCCATAAGTTTGGCATTCGACGACCAAAGCGCTTCGGGCGCTGACTCTGGAAATTGTTCCCACGGGCGGCGGTGCCATGTAGATGCCGCTATGTCGCATGTCTTTGCGTGGGACCGGCGGGCAGGAATTTCGCGGACCGTCGTTAGCTCGATTGGACCTTGGACGAGCCATCGCTCTCGTTATTCGCGTGCTGGATCGTCCCTGGAATAATCCGTGGAGCAACTGGAGAATACGGTATAATCTACGGCCGCGCTGCTGTTGCAGTTCTCGTGAAGGGAACGTCGATGCGCCAACTATTGCGGTCCGGTTTTACGCTGGTCGAACTGCTGGTCGTCATTGCGATTATTGGCACGCTGGTGGCCCTGTTGTTGCCGGCCGTGCAATCGGCGCGTGAATCGGCGCGAAACACCGATTGCAAGAATCGTCTCAAGCAGCTTACGACCGCGGCGCTCAGTTACGACACCAACCTGAAAAAGCTGCCCGGCTATATTAATGCGCTTGGCGATCCGAATGACAAGACTGTCGGTCGTCGCGCCAGTTGGGCCGTAATGCTCTTCCCGTACATGGAAGAGGGGGCGTTATGGGAGCAATGGTCGAGCAAGTTTAGCGCGATACCGCAGGCGCCATTGATCGAGGGCCTCAGTTGCCCGAGCGATCTGCCCGAGATTCAGGACCAGCCCTGGCTTAGTTACGTTGTTAACGCCGGCTGGGCGTATTCCGATCCACATCGCTCGTCGCCCCCGGCCGCGATTCGCCCCGCGATCGAGTTTCAGGAATACATTGGCGACGGCGTATTCTTTGACAATGCGCATAACATCAACATGCACGTCAATCCTCTCGTGAACCCAGATCCGCGCGACGAGGATCCGCGCGCTATCCCCGGCTTGTTTCCAGCATTTCTTACGTTCAGTCGAACGACGGCACCAGCAAGACGCTGATGATGTCGGAGAATCTTCACGCCTGGTATTGGGCTTACGACGCAGACGTCCAGACACCCGGGTTCGAGTACGGCAGCGTACCTCAAAAAGACAATTCTCCTATCGAGGATGTGAAGCACATCTTCGGATTCGTGTGGAGCAATTCGGGTGCGAAGGTCGAACGGATCAACGGCGATAACAATTACGATCAACTGTCGTCGATACCTTTATTACCGCCTAACACGATGCTGCATTACGCAGCGTCCTCGGCGTGGGATGGTCCTCGAGATGTGATCACGAGCCCGTGGGAAAGCTACGGGTTTCCGTCGAGTCGTCACCCCGCGGGCGTCAACGCCGCATTCTGCGACGGGCACATCGTCTTTTTGTCTGAAAGCATCGCGCCGCGCGTCTATGCGATGCTCATGACATCCAACCGAAACCGCTCGAAATTCTGGGACCGTGATACGGGCGTCCCCGATCGGAAACTGCCTCAACCATCGGATGCGGACTTCTGATTCAGAAACTTCGGCGTAGGTGAAGCCGATCACAGTTTCTTCGTTGACACCAACCCTCTGGTACAATGCAGCGGAACGCAGCGAACGCGGCTTTGCACACAAACTTTGTGGCAGGCATCTCCGACCTAGACGCCCGTTCTGACAACACAACAGGTTGTTATGCATCGTCAGATTGTCGTCAGCGATGCCTCCCACATTCCTGTTTTTGTGCAAAGCGGAGCGAGCGGACTCCATTAGAAACGGTTTCAAAACGCATTGATGCCACGCGAAATAACCCCCTCCCCGGCCCTCCCCCCAAGGGGGAGGGAGTTTTGAAACTTCTTTTAGTTCAATGCCAGAATGCGGTGACCAAGATGAAAAAAGTAATTGCCTTCGCGACGATGCTTTTGCTGACTCCGTCATTATCGCGGCCGGCTAACGGCTGGATTTCATTTCTTGATTTCAACGATACGCTGTTCCCACCGGATCCTCCGTGGGTAGAGTTTCGTAACGAGGGCAACATCGGCTTCGTCGACTTGGGAGACGGCAATATGGCACTGCGAATGGATTCGCCCGATCACAGCACCGAGTCGCCGATTGCAGGCACTTACTATAACGAGTATTACGCCACGGATATTCCCGGCTACGAAAAGGTCGGCGCCGCGCGGTTCAGGCTGGATAGCTTCACGGCCACCGGCAAGGAAAACCTGCTGGCGGTTTCATCGCCTGTCGCCGCTCCCACCATATCGCTTGTGGATGGAGAATACTGGATTTGGAGCTACCTGTCGGCTGAGCCCAATCAACCAATTCTCAAACTCGGTCCGGCGGTCGCCGGAGAATTTCACGAGGCGTACATCATGACCACGGTGACGGCCACCGACGACATGGGCATGCCCACGGCAGGTGGCGCGAAGGTCTGGTGGGATGGCAACGTTGTTTACGATGCGCCCGTCGATGGCGGGGGCGACGTCAACGTCGGCGGGTATGTGGAATTTGGCAGCGGAACGTATTGGCAGGTGAATGCCGGAACCGTTGTCGATTTTGACTGGGTCGGATTTGGCGACGTCAATGATTTCCCCGTCCCGCCTGATATCCATGCGGATTTCAACTCCGATGGCGTGGTCGATGCGGCAGACTATGTCGTGTGGCGCAAGAACGACGGCACTCCGCCAGGTCATGCGGCGTGGCGAGCTGATTTCGGAATAACTGATGGCAGCGGCGCGGCGCGATCTTCTTCAGGTCCGCAATCGGCAACCGTACCCGAGCCGTCCGCACTGGCGATGCTGGCGGTCATGTTTGCGCACTTAACACGGAGTTCGAGATTGTGTCGCAAGCACATTCTGTATTGAGATTTGCACAATATCGGCACGTCATCGACTTGCCTGCGCCCCGCAGGGCGAACCACCTCATCTCGCAGCTCATTGCCGTCAGCTGGCATCGCCGAAGCAAAAGAGATGACTTTCACCGCGGATATAGGCGCAGCCGCCGGCGATTGCCGGCGTGGCGTAGCAGGCCTCGTCCAACTGGCTTGTTGAAAGTGTTTTCCAATCGCCCTCCCCACTGACGACGGTGATATTTCCGTCGGTGTCAACCACAAGGAGCTTTCCTGCTGCGGCAACGGGCGACGCATAGAAGCGTCCGCCGGGCTCCAGCCGTCCGCGCTTGATGATCTCGCCGGTGTTACGATTCACGGA
This sequence comes from uncultured Planctomycetota bacterium, assembly GCA_963713365.1. Taxonomy (GTDB): domain Bacteria; phylum Planctomycetota; class Planctomycetia; order Pirellulales; family Lacipirellulaceae; genus JABDGM01. Next base: position 84,625 of record CAVQLN010000001.1, read on the forward strand.
GGATAGAATGCCGCCGTCGTTGACGACGAATAGCACGTCGTTCAGCAGCAGCGGCGCCGGAATCTGCGGAACACTCTTGCGATACGCCCATTTGACGGCAGCCGTAACAGCAGCTTGCGACTCGTCGAGCTGGACGCAAACCAGGCCGCCGCCGCCGACAAAACTCTTGAACGCCTTTTCAAGCTCTTCCTTGTTAAGCTTGTCGTCGCCGTTGCCCCAACTCGCATCAACTCGTTTTGCAACACGAAGAAGCTGCATTTGCGGCTCCAGTTCTTCGAATGAAAGCTCTCGGTCATTGTCCTTGTCGTATCTCAGAAACATGTCGAATGGGAAAGGATTCTCGCTAAAAGAAGGCTCGCAGACAAACACTTGATCGCCGCCGACCACGGGAACCGAAATTGGCGAATTGGTCACGTGCTCAATCGACCAATTCCGCGCGCCACTGGCGGCATCGTATCCAACGACCTCACTCGGGCCCGAGACTACCAGTTCCGTTTGCCCCTTGGACGTGACGCGCGTTGCCGGGGTCGAGTAGCCACCGATCGGACCATCAAGCCGAGCGACTTTCCAAGCCTCATCCCCGGTTTGGCAGTCGAACGCTGCGAGAAAAGAATCTTGCAGTTGATCCGCCTGCACAAAAACCTTGTCCTCGGCTACGACCAATGACGCGGCGATCCCGTGGAAGCTGTGAAACGGGCCAATCTCAACCTGCCAGCGCTCGGCGCCGTCGTGTGCAAAACACAACAACCCGGCATCCGGATAGAACACATAGACGTTTGATCGATCGGCCACAGGTGTCGGGTTCACCGGCCCGCCTGGCGGCGTAGCAACTTCCTTGCGTTTTGCGCGCACGGACTTTGACCAGAGGGTCTCGCCGCTTGCCGCGTTGTAGCAATTGACGAAGCGATCTTCACCCTCGAACGAAGTAAGAAACACTCGGCTATCGATAACGACCGGCGAGGATGCGCCTTTGCCGACGGGCACCTTCCAGCCGCAGGTTCTTTTCGAGATCCAACACTGTTGGAAAGCTGTCATCCGAGGCAACGCCAGTGCCTCCTGGTCCGCGAAATCGCGACCATTCACCGGCAGTGAGACCAGTTTGCAAAACGACGTTAGCGAAAAAAGCCATCTGAGTGGCCAAAACGAATGCCGTAAATCGCATGTTTTTATCCTCGATTTTGCAGGTTATTTGAATTCCTTGAAACATGCCAGGGTTCTTAAGAGCATCAAACAATTTGAACCGCCAAGTACGCCAAGAAACCCAAGAAGACCACGGTCTTAACTTGGCGTTCTTCGCGTGCTTGGCGGTTCAATTCATTTTTTAGACGCCTTTAAACTCTATATTGCTTGGAAAAGGCCGACGCAAACGCTGGATCGAAAGGATAATTTCACAATACGAGCGCGGCCTCTGCAACCAAGCCCGGACCGAAACTAAGCATGACGCAGGGTGGGGAAGCGCCGCTGTGCAACAAAGAATCCAGGATAAAAAGAACTGTAGCTGACGACATATTCCCATGTTGCCGGAGAGCATCGCGCGACACCTGGGTCTTGTCCGGATCAATCCCCATTGCCGACTCCACGGCCTCTAGAATCTTCGGCCCGCCGGGATGTACGGCCCAGGATTCGACATCGCTGACGCGCAGTTTGTTTTCGGCCAACCATGCCGTGAGCCATTCACACAGGTGTTGCTGGATCACTTCCGGCAAACGCGATGAAATGCTCATCGCGAAGCCGTGATCTTCAATGTTCCATTTCAAGATCTCGGCTGTTTCGGGAAATAGACAGGAGCCCGTGGCCGCCACCTGCCATCGGCGCCGCGCTGGAGCTGCCGGCGCATCGAGCTCCGAGCCGAGTACCATTGCGCCAGCTCCATCGGCAAACAGGGCGTTTCCCAGCATCCGCTCACTGTTCCAATGAAAGCAATAATGAAGGCTACAAAGCTCCACGGCACACAGCAGAATTCGTGATCGCGGTTCTGCGTGCGCGAGTCCGCGCACTACGCGGAGTCCGTTAATGGTCCCATGGCAACCCATATAGCCGACGTGGATTCGCTGGGTCGTCGGGCGAAGCTTCAATTCATGAATCAGGCTGCTGTCGATGCCTGGGGCGATGAAACCCGTGCATGAAACAGTGATGACGTGCGTTATCGCGCTAGCCGGAACATCTGAGCGACGGAGGGCCTCACGCGAGGCTTGGATCGCCAGCGGCGGAGCATGCTCTTCGTACATTGCCATCCGCTCTTGCGTGCTCGGCCCGACGTACGATTTTGGGGTTTCCCCCGGCGCTCGAGGCGGCGCCCATTGGTAGGCGTGTGTGTAGGGCACACACGTATGGCGCGTCTCGACGCCCGACTTTCGATAAAGGGCGCCCGCCAACCGGCTTTGCCGCTCGTCCATGCAGCAAATGCGCTGGGCCATCGCCAGCGCGTCGCTCTGCGTTAGCTCGTGGCTCGGCGTCGCCGTAGCAACAGAAATGATTGGAACTCGCATTGCGGTTGGCCATGGGTTTCGATTATCGCATTCTATGCGGACATGTACTCGTCTACGCCAGGGTGTTCGTCCTGGCGGCTGAGCGAATCGCGCACCCTTTGTCACTGACTTTCAACTCAAGTGGTCCAGCCGCCGGACCACGGGGCGCAAGAGCTGGAGCCCGACGCAGACTCCACAAAACCATGGTTCGAACGGTCTTGTTCCTCAGTAGCTGAACGATTCGGCGACAGTTTCGTTGATGACGGCCAAACGCTCGACCATGGATCTTTTTCCAGCGAGTGGGCAATTCGGCATCCCAAGCATCAAGCCGATTCGACAGCAGAGCACATGCCAACACCGCCGATTGTAGTGCCCAACCGATGCCTTCTCCAGTGAACGGCTCGACGTAGCCGGCCGCATCGCCTATTAGCAGGCAACGATGTGACCCGAGCGGACGCGTTTGCCTGGTAAGCGGCGGCGTACCTCGCCACTCGGCCTCCTCTAAGCCGGCAGGCACGGACAGCCCGGCATTGTTTATGATGCGGGAAACTAGTTTTCCAGGCGATGCATCCCCGCCGAGTGCAGCCGCATCGACCGCTGCCGCGACATCGAGTCGCCCATTTTCGACGGATGCGATTCCAACATATCCGGAATTATCCCAGGCCATGTATAACGTGCCGAGCTCTCCGAAGAATTGACCATCGTTCAAAATCGCTCCCAGGCCGATTCGTGATCCTCGCACGGTCTGTGTCGCAAATTCTGGCGGGCTTTTCGCCAGGCCGGTGGCGACGATTATCGCTCGTGCGCGCACTCTCGTCGTACGATCTCGATATCGAAGCTCGACTGGGCGAGTTTCATTTTCGACTGACGTTTTCGGGGAGCCAGTTGTTTCACTGCACAACACGGCGCCAGCGTGCGTCGCCTCGCGAATTAGAGCGGCGTCGAGCGTCTCACGCGACACGGCAATGCGACGGCCAATCTTGATCTGCGCCACCGAGCCACCACTTGCCAAGTGCATTCTTTGAAGCGGCACGCCGCCGCAATTTGAAGGCAAGTCACCAAGACCTATGTTTTCAAGCACGTCGAGCGCGGCGCCGCCGAGGCAACCGCCGCACACTTTTGCCCGCGGTAGCTGCAACTTTTCGATGAGCAGGACTTGCAAGCCTTGGATTGCGAGTTGCCGTGCCGCAATAGCGCCGCCCGGGCCCGCGCCAAGAACGACGGCGTCCCACGTTTCATGCCGAGTTACCGAATCAAGCCATTCATTCTCGCTCATCGGCGTCTCTATCAGGTTGGCGCACGACCATCAGCCTGCACGGCCACGATTTGTACACCTTGGCGTCCGCCAAGCCGGCTGCAGCGCAAAGTTCGCGCATCTCGCTCACGGTGAAGGCGTTGGCGACAGATTGCGGACCGTCGAACTTTACAACTGGCGACCCGGTAAGAATGCGGCACGCCAATTGTGCCAAAACGTAACCAGCAGCACTTCGATTTAAGTCGTTCGCCAGTAGCAACCCTCCTGCATCGGCCATTTTCTTGAGCACTTTGGCTGCTTCGTCGAACGTCAGATGATGCAGGAACAAGGAACAGGTCACGACATCAAATCCATTGGGAATCGGGTCGCGCACCACATCGCATTGTTCAAATACAATCGAGCCGGCAGCCGCGCGGCACCTTTCTTTAGCAAACTGACATGCATTCGCATTGACATCGAGCCCAAGAATGCTTAACTCGATGCCTTTCTTCTTTGCGAGTTTCCACAACCCGAAGGGGACATCGCCGCCGCCGCTGGCAATGTCGAGCACACGGAGACGAGATAGACCGCTTGATTGGCAGTAGCCCGTTAATACTCTGCAAATCTGGCGACAAACTCCGCTTGCCAGATTCAGGCGCCGCAGCCCAGACAGCGCGCCGCGATGCATGTTCGTGTCCAGCCCCGACTGGTCCATGATTTCCGGCCGATGGTCTCGGCCGGAAAGCCTCTTCGATGCGGCCAATAACTCCATTATCGACATGTTGACGCGCAGAAAGTCGGGCGTAGGAATCTGGGCAGCCGGCCTTCCAACGTATGCATCATCGTATCGCATTCGCCATGTCAAAGTCGCCTGGCTCGACCTGCCGAACCGCGACTCGAACGTTGACTCGTGATTCCTTGCCGGCATATCATCGAGCCGCCAGCGATAATACCACGAATCGCTGGATTATTCGCCATGGATGCGCACGCTCGAGCGTTATGGCGTGCTTCGGACGCCGGCGCCATGCGCCAACGGAAGCGGCGGTCCCAGCGGCATCGGCTGAGGACGCGAGCGGCGCCGCGGAATTCGCCAATTGTTGTTTCAATTGGCGGCGACAGAGGGCGGCTTAGTCCGCAATGAACAGGCTGACGAACCACGCGGCGGCAACCGAGAGCGTCGCCGTGGCCAGGTCGAAGCGGCCGCCGCTCGTTATCTGCCAGAATGTGATCGCCAGTAGAACGAGGGCCAAGTAGGATCGCATACTCAAGTCTAGCTCATAATTTGGCCTTGGTGCGGCTGCCAAGGCAGATGTCCGGCGATTACGGCTCTTCTAGACGATGAGTGCTTATTAGGTTTTACACGAGGTGGAAAATGATGGCGCGCTGCTCAGTCTTGTGCCTTGTATTGTTTGCACACTTGGCTACGTTGCGCGCGGGACGGAGAATTCTCTTGACTCGTCCCAAGTGCCCGGCACGGTGATTGCGCATTATCCCAAGAGTGAGGGCAAGTACGTTGGCTCGCCAGGCATCGCGATTGTGGGACCTGGGATTTATTTCGCCAAGCACGATGAGTTTGGACCCAAGTCCTCTGAGTACAGTTCAGCGATCACGCAACTATATCGTTCGGACGATGCCGGCAAGGGTTGGCGCCATACGCATACGATGGACGGACTGTTCTGGGCATCCATCTTCACTCTTGATGACTCCGTCTATCTGCTCGGGACAGACAAGCATCATGGTAATGTGGTCATCTTTCAATCGCGCGATGCAGGCCGAACATGGACCAAGCCTAGTGATGCCGACCACGGCGTGTTGCGCACTGGAGAGAATCACACGGCTCCAGTGCCGGTCGTGCTACATGATGGCCGCATCTGGCGGGCGATCGAAGATGCAGGAAATGGCGACCAATGGGGAATTCGATACGGCGCCATGATGATGAGCGCTCCTGCGGACGCAGACTTGCTCAAGGCGTCAACGTGGACATTCAGCAACTATATTGCCCGCGACCCAGCGTGGCTCGGCGGGAAGTTCAATGCCTGGCTCGAAGGCAACTCTGTGGTCGCGCCGGACGGTAAAGTCGTCAACATACTTCGCGTCGACTACAACCCCGAAGGCGGAGTCGCCGCGATCGCGCGCGTCAGTGACGACGGACGTAAGCTCACTTTCGATCCCGAGAACGACCTGATCGAATTTCCCGGCGGCGCAACAAAATTCACGATACGGCGCGATCCACAATCGGACTTATATTGGACGCTGAGTAACTACACGCCCGAGTTTCATCGCGGAACGCGAGCCGCTTCAACGCGCAACACGCTTGCGCTAGCGAGTTCCAAAGATCTGCGCGAGTGGACCGTGCGCAGCGTCGTACTTTATCACCCCGACGAGAAAAACCACGCCTTTCAATATGTCGATTGGCTGTTCGAAGGGAACGACATGATTTTCACGTCGCGCGCCGCGTACGATGACGGCCTGGGCGGTGCCCACCAATTTCATGACGCCAATTTCTTGACGTTTCATCGCATCAAGAACTTCCGTAACTTGGAAATGGGCGATTCGACGCCCGAATTCTTGAAACGCTGGCGAGAAACGCAGTAGCTCGCGGCATCCCTTCGAAATCGCGGCTCGACGATCTACGCCCGCGCTGCGGAAGGGATGTCACCGCCGCCGGCCCGCTTCAGACATGCACGTCCGATGACGATTGCCACGACAAAGAACAGAATGCCGCTCGGCTCCGGAATAGCCTGAATCGACGGTGACGCAATGAAGTCCCGATACTCCGGCCCAGGTCCATCCGCAGCATGATCCCACGAGGCCACAGTGTAGCGATTCAGCGCAGTTGTTGTGACGCTGCTTGCGATCGAAAAAGTCATTGACCCCTGGGGCGGAATGTCGTCGGGATACGGCGGTTCAATATCGGTGTTGAACCAGGTGACAAACGTCGCGTTGTCCGTCGTGAAATCCCAACCGCTGGGCGTGCTGGTAACAGTAACGGGTGCGTTCACGGTCAAGTGATACGTACTGACGTGGTTGGGGCTCGCGGCTGGTTCATCATTGAAGACCGTATAGTTAAACGTCGATCCGAGCTGGCTAAATTCCACGCGTGCGACCAGGTCAGCCTTCGCACTCCCGCTGGCTGAGAGAACCAGAATCATCGAAGCGAAAACAATGGGTTTCGTCATGGTGGTGCCTGTGTCGACGTTGCCATGGGACAAAGCGCTGCCGGATGCGGCTATTGCGGTAGTAGTAACTTGGACGCCCTATGGAAAACTCGCCACCCCCCACTTGCGAACCTGGAAGGTGCCGCAGTGGCCGCAATTCTTATGCCATGCCAGATTGCCGTGTCATGCGCTGACTTGTAGGGGGCCGGTGCGCTCCCGCAATGTCGGCGATGCTCGGTTGCGGTTTACACACAGGTCCGAACCCAGGCTGATTCAATTTGCCACGACATACGGTTGTTTTGCGGCCGGGTCGACCTTGGGTTAACCAAGGCTCAAGGAGCCCGGACATCGGCGTTGCGGCTCACTGGCATCAAGCGGCGGTGATAAACGAGAATTAATACTAATCCCGCACCTCATTCCACATCGCGCAACCACATGCGGTCTTCGTTGAAATCTGCCGAGCCACCGCAGGTAGTCGTTATTGGGGCTGGCGCGGCTGGGCTGCTCGCGGCTGCCCGCAGCGCAGAGCGCGGCCGGCGGACACTACTGCTGGAAAAAAATCGCAAGCCGGGCGTGAAAATACTCATGTCCGGCGGCACGCGCTGCAACATCACGCACGATTGCGGCATCGATGGCATTATCGCGGCGTTTGGCTCGGCCGGTTCGTTTTTGCATTCACCGCTGGCCGCACTTGGACCGCGCGACTTGGTCGCACTGCTGAATGCCGAGGGGTTGGAAACTAAAGTCGAACCGGGCGGCAAAATCTTTCCAAACAGCGATCGAGCGGCCGACGTGCTCAATGCGCTCTTGCAACGCTTTCATCGCAGCGGCGCAGAGTTGGCGCTTGGCGAGGCCGTAACCGCCGTCGAACGTCAGGGCGACGCGTTTCGAATTGAAACGTCGCGCCGGACTGTGGATTGCCAAAAACTGATTGTCACCACGGGTGGGAAGAGCTATCCGGGCTGCGGCACGACAGGCGAAGGTTATGCCTGGCTGGCCAAACTTGGTCATACAATTCGCCGACCCCGCCCTGCTCTCGTTCCACTCATCAGCGACGAGCCGTGGCTGCACAGTCTGGCAGGCGTGACGGTTCCCGATGTGTTGCTTCGGGTGATAGACCCGTTGCACAGCGAATCGAAAAACCGTAAACGTGGCCGCGAGCGCCTGCCGCCTGGCGTGATGATCGAGCGCCGCGGCTCGCTGTTGTTTACGCACTTCGGTCTGTCGGGACCAGTGGCACTCGATGTGAGTCGCGCCATTACGGCCGCAGCCAATCCGCGCGAGTTAGTGCTCGTGGCCGATTTTAGGCCCGATCAGTCGGCAGAGTTGCTTACCAAGCAGCTCGCGGAATGCGCCATTTCGGATGGAAAAAGAATGGTCGCAGGCGTGATTGCCGATCAGCTACCGCGAAGATTGACGGATGCTTTGCTTGATCGTGCAAAGATTCCCATCGATCGCCGCCTGGCCGAGCTTAGCAAAGCCGAGCGCACCATGTTGGTGCATCAGCTCAAGCAGTGCGAGATTCGCGTCACCGGCAGCCGCGGTTTTGAAAAAGCGGAAGTGACAGCGGGCGGCGTCGCGCTCGATGAAGTCGATTCGCGCACCATGGAGAGCAAGCTAGTGCCGAATCTTTACATTGCCGGCGAAATCCTCGACCTCGACGGCTTCATCGGCGGCTACAATTTCCAGGCCGCCTTCAGCACCGGCTGGCTGGCGGGCGAAAGTGTGTGAATGAATTCTGTGGGAGGCGTCTCTGACGCCGATCTTTTCGGTTTGGTAGGGAATTCAATCGGCGTCGGAGACGCCTCCCACGATCCGCAAAGAATCTAACGAAAATCGCGCACCTTCACATCCAGCTGACGCAGTTGTTCGGCCAGCGCTTCGAGCCGAGCGACGACGACGTGAATCACCGGTGCGAAGGATTCGGTCGTTGTTTGAATGTGGCCGTGCGCGATCCATGCCGCGCACGGCGGGCAATGCGATAATAGCGGTCCCACGTGTGCTGGTGCACGACCAGGTTCACCGTGCCGGTTTCGTCTTCGAGCGTGACGAAGGTGATTCCCTTAGCCGTGCCGGGCCGTTGTCGCAACAATACCAGGCCCGCCACGCGCACCGGCGCGTCGTTTTTCAGCTCCACCAACTGCCGCGCCGGCGTGATACCCAGGCGATCCAATTGATCGCGATAGAACGAAATCGGATGCGCCCGCAGCGAGAGGCCCGCCGTGCGATAGTCGGCGACGACTTCTTCGTAGAGAGGCATGGGGAGAAGCTTCAACGAATCTTCGCTTGCGTCGACAGCCCCCGGCTCCGCCTGGGGTTTATCAACGCGCAAGACATTGTGACCATTTAAGACCCCCGGCGGAGCCGGGGGCTGCACCGCCCATTCAAACAGCGGCATGTCGCGGCGTTTTTTTTCCTGGCCCAGCGCATGCCATAGCGCCTGCCGCCGGCCGGCGCCGACGGAGCCGAAGGCGTCGGCCTCGGCCAGGCGCTTGATCACTGCCTGGCCCAGGCCGGTGCGGCGGGCAAAATCGTCGATCGATGTGAAGGGACCATCGGCGCGGACCTGTTCAATTAATTTGCCGTGCGTTTCACGCAGGCCGCCAATCATGCGCAGGCCGAGGCGGAGGAACACGTTGACAGCCCCCGGCTCTGCCGGGGGTTTATTCGCCGAGTAGTTTGTTGGCGAAGTTTGCATCGAATCGTTTTCTAACTCGTCATTATTAACCCCCGGCGAAGCCGGGGGCTGTTGAGGTTCCAATGTGCAATCCCAATTGCTGAAATTCACGTCCACCGGGCGCACCGCGACGCCATGATCGCGCGCGTCGCGCACCAGTTGCGCGGGCTGATAGAACCCCATTGGCTGGCTGTTGATCATGGCGGCGGCGAACGCGGCCGGGTAATGATGCTTGAGCCATGCCGAGGTATACACCAACAGCGCGAAGCTGGCGGCGTGCGATTCAGGGAAGCCGTACTCGCCGAAACCTTCGATCTGCCGATACACGCGCTGGGCGAATTCTTCCGGCAGGTTGTTGGCCCGCATGCCGTCCAAAAGTTTCTTGCGGAACTGATCGATGAGCCCGGGCCGGCGCCAAGCCGCCATCGCGCGGCGCAGCTGATCGGCCTCACCCGGCGTGAACCCGGCTGCCACCACGGCCAGCCGCATCGCCTGCTCCTGAAAAATCGGCACGCCCAGCGTTTTCTCCAGCACCTGGCGGATGGCGTCGTTGGGATACGTTTCCTGCTCCTCACCCGCGCGGCGGCGCAGGTACGGATGCACCATGTTTCCCTGAATCGGCCCCGGCCGCACGATCGCCACCTCGATCACCAAGTCGTAAAACCGTCGCGGCTTGAGGCGCGGCAGCATCGACATTTGTGCCCGGCTTTCGATCTGGAACACGCCGATCGTGTCGGCCCGGCAGATCATGTCATAGACGTCGGGATCCTCCTTGGGCACGGTGGCCAGCGTTAGCTCGCGTCCGAAAAAGGTGTCGGGAACCTTTTGTGCGCAGCACCCTTCGGGCCGTTCCGGCAAAAGGTTCCTGACACCTTTTTCTGTGTAGTGCTCGCGCACCAGGTCGAAGCACTTGTGAATCGCCGTGAGCATGCCCAGGCACAGGCAATCCACTTTGAGGATGCCCAGCTCGTCGAGGTCGTCCTTGTCCCATTCGATGACGGTGCGGTCTTCCATCGCGGCGTTTTCGATCGGCACCATCTCGCACAGCGGACCTTGAGTCATCACCATGCCGCCGACGTGCTGCGACAGGTGCCGCGGGAAGCCGATGATCTCGTTCACGCAGTAAACAAGCCGGCGGCCCAGGTCCGACGCTGGATCGACGCCCACCTCGCGTGCCCTGCCCACCAGTTTGGGCTCGTGCGTGTAGCCTTCCACGTGCTTGGCCAGCGCGTCGACGCGGTCGAGCGATAAGCCCAGCGCCTTGCCGACGTCGCGGATTGCCGATCGGCTGCAGTAGGTGATCACCGTGGCGGCAAGCCCGGCCCGCTCGCGCCCGTATTTTTCGTACACGTATTGCAGCACCTCCTCGCGTCGCTCGTGCTCGAAATCGATGTCGATGTCGGGCGACTTCGTTCCGCTCGCGGCTCACGAACCGCTCGAACAGCAGGTCGCACGTGGCCGGGTCGACCGACGTGACGCCCAGGCAGTAGCACACGGCCGAGTTGGCCGCCGAGCCGCGGCCCTGGCACAGAATATTTTTCGAGCGGGCAAAGCGCACGAGGTCCCACACGGTGAGGAAATACGATTCGTAGCGCAAGTCGCGCACCAGCTCCAACTCATACTCAAGCTGCCGGCGGACTTTTTCCGGCACGCCGCCCGGATAGCGCTCGGCCGCGCCTTGCCACGTGAGCTGCGTAAGAGCAGAAAAAGGGGTCAGAACTATTTGTTCCTCATCGCGTGCTGTCCTACCGATCGGCTCTGCAGAACAAATAGTTCTGACCCCTTTTTGCTCGGTGGGATATTCGTAGCACAGCTCATCGAGCGAGAAGCGGCAGCGCTCGGCGATCTCGATGGTGCGGGCGATGGCGTCCGGTGCAGCGGCGAACAGGCGCGGATGTCATCGAGCGGCCGCAAGTGCCGCTCGGCGTTAGGAAACAATAGCGTGCCTTCGGCGGCGGCGACTGTAGTACGGTGGCGAATGGCGGTGAGCACATCATGCAGCACCATCCGAGCGGGCACGTGATAATGCACATCGCCGGCCGCCACCAGCGGGATACTCGTGCTGCGGGCCAACGCTTGAAGCTCCGCGAGCCGCGCTTGATCGTCCGCGCCGTAGTGCAGCTCGGCGAGTAGATAACAGTGATCGGGGAAGATGTCGCGGTATGCCAAAAGCCCGTCAGCCCCCGGCTCTGCCGGGGGTTCTTCCTCTGCAATTTTCAATTTGCAATTTGCATTGTTATTATCCGCATGTGTTTCATTAATAACCCCCGGCGGAGCCGGGGGCTGTATACCTGCAACTAATCCTTGCGCGAACTCCGCAACGTCGTTCAACGTCAGCGCACATTCCCCCTTCGGCGCCTGGCGGCGGCCGCGCGTGATCAGGCGGCACAGCCGGCCGTAGCTCGCGCGGTCCGTGGCCCAAAGCACGACGGGCGGCGCATCGGCCGGCGTGATTTCCGCGCCAATCACCAATGGCAGCCCCACTTCCTTGGCCGCAATGTGCGCGCGCACCACGCCGGCCAGGCTGTTGCGATCCGTCACCGCCAGCGCACGATAATCCAGCTCGGCGGCGCCGCACCAGCTCGTCCGGATGCGAGGCACCTTCGAGGAATGAAAAGTTCGTTTTGCAATGCAACTCGGCGTAACGCATGCTCAATTTTCAATGTTTTCGGATTAGCCACAGAGGACACAGAGATCACAGAGAAGAAGAAATCAGTTCAAGTAAAGGAACACTAATCGCCACTAATGCTCACTAACTTTGCTGACCCAATTAAGCGTTTATTAGCGAGAAATTAGTGTTCTACTTTTTCTCTCTGTGATCTCTGTGGCCTCTGTGGCGCATCTTTTTTCCCACTCACGCAAACGCACCGTGTAGGAACCAACGGCGATCATTGAGCCGACGGAAGATCCACAAATGACTGCCCGATTCGAGAGCAACGCGATAGTAATCGCGCCGCACCGAAGACCCGCGCCACCACAATGTTTCGATTCGCTCTGGTCCCGCATGGTGCACGATGCGCTGGCGCCGATTTTCAAGCCACACAAATTGCGGCGGACCGTTGGGGGCGATGCATCCAACTTCCAAAGCCTGTGGAACTGGATGAAGCAGCAGCGGACGCGACGGAAGACAAGGAGACAAGGAGACAGGGAAACAAGGAGATTTCACCTTGCGTTTTTTCTCCTTGCCTCCCCTTCTCCTTGTCTCCTTGTCTAGTCCCGTCATCGGCCTCCACCGCGCTGCCCGCTCCGGCACGGGGCTCTTACTCAGCTCCGTGCGCAGCACGTGCTCCTGGCCCAGCCGGCTGCTGAGCCGGTTCACAAGCAACGCGAGCTGATGCGGGTCGCTCGACCAGCGATCGGCGAACAATTCGCCTTGCCGCTCGCCAAGCCGGCCCGTCACGGCGACGCGGACCTCCACGCGATCCACTTCCCCCGCAAGCCTTAACCTTTCCAAATGGAGTTCGATCAGCTCCATGAGCTGCCGCGCGCTGGCCGTGGGTTGCAACAACCCAATCCGCAGCGGCACCGCGTTGCCGCCTGTGCAGCGCAGTAAACACATCAGCAGCACGGCCCCCTGGTCGCGCGCGGCCAACCGTTGGCTCAGTTGCTCGACTAATTCTTTCAGCACATGCGTGAGCACCGCGCGGTCTGCCGTTGGCTCCTCAAGCGAGCGGCCAACTTCCAACCCGGCAAGACCGCGGTGCGGCATAACCACTTCGCTGGCCGCGCCGGTTAGTTGATCCAGCCGACGCAGCAGCTCATCGCCGAACCGCGATGTGAGCTCCTCGCGCGAGCAACATGAGTTGATGGATGGTTTCGACGCCAAGCTCTCGGAGCAACGCGGCGGTTTCGGGGGAGATTCTTAAAGCCTCAACTGGGAGTTTACGGCAACGAGTAAATGACGAATGACGAATGACCAATGACGAATGATGGATTTCGTCATTCGTCATTCGGGCTTCGTCATTGGCCTTAGTGGGAAAGTTTCCTTCTGCGAAATGCGCCAGCGCCCAGGCGAGGCCGATCGTGCCCGCCACGCCCAGCCGTACGCGATAACCGCGGCGCTTGAAGAATTTTTCCACTTGCTCGACTAATGCGGCTTCGCTGCCCCACAAGTGGTCCAGGTTCGAAATGTCCAACAGCAGGCTCTCGGGCTCCACCGTTTCTTCCAATCCCACGCACGGGCTAAACCGCTCACACGCTTCGGCCAGCTTCGCCAGCGCCTGCCGGTCGCGCAGCGGCTCGTGTGGCAAGATCACCAATTGAGGCGCAGGCGCCTGCGCCTCGGCCACGGGCATTGCGACGCGAACGCCTTGTGCCACCGCTGCGCTAGAGCACACAGCCACCTCAGCGCCGCGCGGACCGCTGGTCGCAAGCGCCATCGGCCGGCCTTTAAGCTCGGGCCGGGAACGAGCGATCCGCTGGATCGGCCAGTTCGCGAGCCACAGGCAAAGGATGCGCGTCATGGTTTGAACTCACTTCTCGCACGGCGTAGGCCGCATCATCGATTTCTAATGTTGTGAAACTTCCAGGCCGACCGCTACGGCATCGCAGCAAGCGGACATGCAGATAACGTCCGTGGTCCGTGGTCCGTGGTCCGTGGTAGGAAGGCAACGGACAACGGACTACGGACAACGGACTCGCCGCCAGCCGCACATCGGCCCACGACGGCTGCCCCCGCGCTGGGCGGACGCAACAACAGCCCGAGCGTATGGCCGGCTTGGGCCGCCAACTGAAGGCGCCGAAACGCGCGGCCATCCAGCCGGTCGATCATTCCCCACACGGCCGCCACTGCCGGCGAGCGCAGCGATTGCACTGCCGCCCAAAACTCATCGCGCGCCTCCGCGGACGAACCACGATGAGCCGATTCAGGTCGATGCCCCAGGCCGCGGCAGCCGGCGGATAGAAAATTTGCTGACGATCGATAACTACAAGCGTGCCGCCTTCGTGACATGCCTCGCGGGCAGCGAGCAAGCTCAGCGTCACCGCACCCCCTCTCCCAAGGGGAGAGGGGTTTGAAATCGCTTCTCGTGCGCTCTCGCCTCCCAACCACTCGACCAACATGCCATGGCGCAGGCCGCCGCCTGGAAGCAGCCGGTCGATTGCCGCCGCGCCGGAAGAAAACACTTCCGCGTCCTCAGCCGGGGCCGCCGCCTCCCAGCGACCCAGTTGCCCGCGCAGCTGCTGCATCATGCGGCCGCGCGAATCGCGGGGAGTGCAATCCGATTGAGGAACACTACTCATCGCACCAATTCCTCCAAACCACTGGGGGTCGGGCTTCGGCCGTGCGGACACACGGTTTTGCCGTGTGCCGGGTCGCAGCCGAACGGAGTCTTCAACCGCGGCCCAATCCTGACCGCGACATCCTGTCAGAATCCATGTGGGAGGGATCTCCGATCCCGATGACCACCCGCGCATCACAACACGTGGCAATGCACGGCGAAATCGGCGTCAGAGACGCCTCCCACAGTTTATTTTTTTGGGCCAAGTGAAGACTCCCGACCCTTCGGGCGGGTCGATGCTAGCATCCTCTATAACTGTACAAACGTATCGTAAAGGGTCAAGCACAGTTTCAAGAAAAAACAGAAACCGGGTCCGGAAGGAACTCCCAATAAAAAGTTACAGCCAGTCGGCCGCTGAAACCGGACAGAAAACTTGGCTCCCCAATCCGCTCACGATGGCGGACACCCCGCGCTCGGTCCGCCTTGGCCTCAGAAAAAGGAAACATCTGTCGCCGTTCTCACTGCTCGGGCCAATCTATCGGCCGTTGCACCAAACCAGCGAACTGTCCCAGGCATAAAGCAGTCCATAAAGAGACTGCCCTGAGAAACCAAAGGAACCGAATCCCTGTCTCCGGCCCCCAAACCACGGGCATGTAATGAGTCGAAGATGGCCAATTGTGGCGTTAATTCCCGGCAAATCTGCCCTGCCCTCTGGGTACGTCGATTGCTAGAATTCCGCCGCGAACCCTGACCCGGGGTTCGCCGTCTTTGAACGACGGCGCAAGTGCGCGCTGGCCGCGCCGCTTGTATTTGTCGTGCAAGCAAGTAAATTCGGCGTGGCCGCCGACGCTAAGGAGCGATTCGCTTTATCCCGCCTTCACAGTGACCTTCCGCTTAAAGTTATTTGCACCGCCGTGGCACACCTTGCGTTTATCTTTTGCTGCTTGGTTTGGGGATCGACGTTCATTCTGCTGGAGCGCGTGACGCATGTCTTCGCGCCGGTGGAAATTGGCATCTGGCGGATGCTCAGCGGGGCAGCCGTGGTCGGCCTTTTTTGGTGGCTGCGCCGTGGCGAATTTCGGCTGCAGGGACGAGACTGGCTCTACATGTTTCTCGCAGCAGTGGCGTTCACGGCGCCGCCGCAAGTCGTCCAGGCTTACGTGCTGGCGCAAGGGTACGGGCATAGCTTCTTCGGCACGATGGTGGCGGCGATTCCACTTTTAACGATCCTTGTTTCGATCCCAATGCTCGGCGTCAGGCCCACGGGCCGCGAACTGGTGGGTGTGCTCGGCGGCCTGGCATGCATGTGGCTGCTGGTGGAAGATGGCGTTCACCGCGGCATGTCGATTGGATTGCTTGCGCTCACGTTTATCGTTCCGCTGTCGTCTGCATTAAGCAACACGTTCATCAAATGGAAGCTACCGCATGTGCCGGCCGCGCCGCTCACCACGACGCTGCTTGTGGCCGCGAGCTTCGCCCTGTTGCCGCTGCAGCTCTCGACACCAGCACTCGAAGCGCTTCACATAGCTGGCCCGGCCAACGCGACGGTCACGCCAACTGCCATCGTCTATTTGCTGCTGCTGGGTATTGTCGGCAGCGGCCTGTCGACGATGGTGTTCATCTGGATGATTCTCGAAAAGGGTCCGCTTTACGCCGGCATGACGACATACGTCGTGCCCGTCCTTGCGCTTCTATGGGGCACGGTCGACTCAGAAACGATCAGCTCGCGACAAATGCTGGCGATCGCCGGGGTGTTGGCGATGGTGGCGCTTGTGCAGACGGGTTCCCAGCCGGTGATGGTGTCCACTAAGCCGGCTGGGCGACGAACCGGCCTCGAGCCGCAACTTGCCGTCGTGCCGACGCCGGAGTTGGCGGCACCGGCCTCCATGGTTTCGCCCGAGTCGCAAGTCGCCTAAAGTAGGTGCCGCGAGCCGAGCGTCTGGTCAAAGAGGGGGAGAGGGGGAGACATGGGAGACAGCGATGACGGGACACATATCTCGTGTCTCCCCGTCTCCCCTCTCTAACTCAAAACTCTGCTCGGCGGACGTATTCCCATGCCTCATCCCTGGCTCGCCGACCGCACCGCGAAGTTCGACGCCTCGGGCATCCGCAAGGTGTTCGACCTGGCGGCGAAGATGCAGAATCCGATCAATCTCTCGATCGGCCAGCCCGATTTTCCTGTGCCGGAGGCCGTCAAGGAAGCGGCGATCGCGGCCATTCGCGGCGACAAGAACGGCTACAGCGTCACGCAGGGCATCTCGCCGCTGCTCGAACGGCTGCAGCGCAAATCGACGAGCGATACAGGCACGCGGATCGCCGAGTGCTCGTCACCTCGGGCACGAGCGGGGCACTGGTATTGGCGGTGCAGGCCATGGTGAATCCGGGCGACGAAGTGATCGTATTCGATCCGTACTTCGTGATGTATCCCGCCCTGATCGGCATGGTCGGCGGGCGATGCGTAACGATCGACACGTATCCGGACTTTCGCATCGACCCGAAGCGCGTGGCCGCTGCCATCACGCCGCGAACGAAGATGATCTTGCTCAACAGCCCGGCGAATCCGACGGGCGCGGTGGCGGGCGAGGCGGAAGTGCGCGAGCTGGCCGAGCTGGCGGCCAAGCACAACATTGCGCTCGTGAGCGACGAAATCTATCGCGAGTTCTGTTACGACGGGCCGCTTGATAGCCCGACGCAGTGGAACGACCAGACGATCGTCGTCGACGGCTTCAGCAAAACGTACGGCGTTACCGGCTGGCGGCTGGGATTTGTGCACGGCCCGTCGGCCATCATCGACAAGCTCACGATGTTGCAGCAGTACACGTTCGTGTGTGCGCCGCATCCGCTGCAGTGGGCGGCGCTGGCGGCGCTCGACGTGGACATGAGCGAGCAGATTGACTCGTATCGGCGGCGAGCGCGATCTGGTGATGTCCGGCCTCGCAGAGGCCGGCTACAGCGTCGTCAAGCCGGGTGGGGCGTTCTATGTGTTTCCCGAAGTGCCGCAAAGCACTGGCGGAGCCAGTGGCACCCAGGAGAGTGCAAGCGAGTTCGTGGCCCGGGCGATTGAAAACGAGCTGCTTGATGATTCCCGGCGGCATCTTCAGCGGCCGCGACACGCACTTCCGCATCTCGTTCGCGGCCAGCGAAGCGACGATCGAACGTGGGCTCGAGGTGCTGCGAACACTTGCGCAATAAAAAACCCCCGGCCGACCCAGCATCCGGCGATGCCGGATGCTGGGTGCCCGCGGGGGCTTATCATGTTGCAAATTTTGTCTACGCGCTCTTGGTCTGCGGCTGCTCGCCGAACAGCGGCTTCTTGCCGTGCACGATGTCGTCGGTGATCACGTACCGGCTGCCGCGCGGCTGCTCGGGCAGGTCGAACATGATGTCGAGCATCACGTGCTCGATGATCGACCGCAGGCCGCGGGCGCCCGTTTCGCGCTCCTGGGCCTTCTTGGCGATGGCTTGCAGCGCCTTGTCGGTGAACTTCAGGTCGGCCTCTTCCATCGAGAACAGCCGCTCGTACTGCTTGGTGAGCGCGTTCTTCGGCTCGGTGAGCACACGAATCAGCGCTTCCTCGTCGAGCGGCGTCAGGGCGCTGACCACCGGCAAACGGCCGACGAGCTCGGGAATCATGCCGAACTCGATCAGGTCGTCCGCCGTGACGTGCGGCAGCGTTTCGGCAAGGCCCAGGTCGGTGTGCGACTTCGCATCCTGCGTGAAGCCGATCGAGCGTTTGCCGAGCCGCTTGCGGATGATGTCCTCCACGCCGTTGAACGTGCCGCCGCAGATGAACAGGATGTTCGTGGTGTCGATCTGGATGTACTGCTGCTCGGGATGCTTGCGGCCGCCCTGCGGCGGAACGTTGGCCGTCGTGCCTTCGAGCATCTTGAGCAGCGCCTGCTGCACGCCTTCGCCCGACACGTCGCGGGTGATCGAGACGTTCTGGCTGGTCTTGCCGATCTTGTCGATTTCGTCGATGTACAGGATGCCGCGCTGGGCCGCTTCGATATCGAAGTCGGCGGCGTGGAGCAGCTTGAGCAGCAGGTTCTCGACGTCCTCGCCGACGTAGCCGGCTTCGGTGAGCGTCGTGGCGTCGCCGATGGCGAACGGCACGTTCAGGCTGCGGGCCAGCGTGCGGGCCAAGCAGCGTCTTGCCGCAGCCCGTGGGGCCGACGAGCAAGATGTTCGACTTATCGATTTCGACGTCCGAATCGTCCTCGGCCGCCACGAGCCGCTTGTAGTGGCTGTGCACGGCGACGGACGAGCACGCGCTTGGCCTGTTCCTGGCCGATCACGTACTCGTTCAGCTGCGTCATGATTTCACGCGGCGAGGGAATCCGCGTGAAGAGCTGCTTGCTCGTGCCGCGGCGTTTGCGTTCCTGGTCGAGAATCGACTGGCAAAGCTCGATGCACTCGCCGCAGATGTAAACGTCGCCTGGTCCTTCGACCAGCGGACCGACGTCTCGGTAACTCTTGCGACAGAACGAACAGAAAGCGTTTTTCTTGGTGGTTCCACCGCGGCGTGTGCCGCTGATATCCCGGCCCGTGGGCATGAAAACTCCTTCCGGTTGGCGACCTTCATACGTGCGATCAACTGCACGTCGATTTCGTCGCCATGGAATCGTAAGGTATCACTCGCCTGAACGCGAACTGCAGAGCCGCGAGTGCGCTACCTGCGCCCGTGGTCACTCCGTGCTGGACAGTTCACATCCGTGCGACCGGAGGAGCTTCCTTGTCCCCAGTTGTTCACTTCGCCGCGGTTCATTTCGCGGTGCGGCAATGCTGCCGCTCATACTACGCAGTAACGACATCCACCGTTCGTCGGGCTATGTAGCGCGGTCGAGCTACCAAGGCTTCGTCAAAACCGCGCCAGCCGTCGTCGCCGGAAAACGCCGCAATGCGCTCCACTAACTCGTCTTCTCGCTGTCGCTCAGCTTCACTTCCAGTTGTGTTGCTAGCTTCGTCTTAATTGTTCGGTATTCATCCTCGCTAAGAGTACCCCGGACATGCAATTCTCGAAACTTTGTGAGCAATTCACTTGAGCTGGGTCGGTCGTCGGCGGAACCACCGCGCCACTTTCTCAGGCCGAGTACCGCCAGTGCTAATAATGCGAAAATTGCCGCAAACCACAACGCGGCCTGTGACAACGGATGACTAAAAAACTCTGGCATGCCTCATGCCGGTTATCGTTGCCGTCACTGCTAGCCGCCCGCGTTCGCCTAACCCCTATATTATGCGCCACTCGCAAATTTCAGTCCAGAACGAGCTATTGCGCGGACACCTCATTGCGTGCGACGAAACTGGGTGCCTGGGGCAACGCCCCCGATTTTTTTTGGCGCGGCGAACCACGACAACAAGGTTTCCGAGGCCACAGCGGGTGGTGATCTCGTTCACACGCAGACGGTGGCATCCGGCACAGGTCGGTAATCCTGCCGATCTTGCCGCCGTTCCGCTGGGTGGAGCGCAGACGCGACTTCTACAGCGAGCGTATCCACCGTCCCGATAAAGACTAAAGATCGCGCAGACTTCGTTGACATGCTTCGCCCGG
The DNA here is from genome assembly GCA_963713365.1 of uncultured Planctomycetota bacterium. Lineage (GTDB taxonomy): Bacteria > Planctomycetota > Planctomycetia > Pirellulales > Lacipirellulaceae > JABDGM01. The sequence continues at coordinate 104,929 of CAVQLN010000001.1, forward strand.
CTCATGGCTGACCCCCGAATTGGGAACTAACTCAAGCGATATGCAAGCCCGATTCCGCTTTCACATGTTTGCACTCACGCGATACGCGTTGTTGGGCGTCATCTCGCTGGCTGCCATGATCGCGCCTCTTCTCGCGCCCGCCGTATATGCGCAGTCCGCTGTCGATGCGACAGCAACGGCAGCCGCGCTCCCCGAGCCTATTTATTGGAAACAAACGCTGTTTCTGATTCCTTACCAATTCAGCTCGGCGGCCGAGCCGGCCGCGGCGCAAGCGGTGTGGCTGCTTGTTTCGAAAGATCGCGGCGCTAACTGGCAAAAAATCAGCGAAGCCAAGCCGCATGTTAAATCGTTCAATTACCGTGCTGAAGGCGACGGTGAATATTGGTTCGCCATTCGCACGCTCGACCGCCAAGGTCGATCCTGGCCGACGGGCGCGTACGAGCCGGAGCTGCGAGTGATCGTCGACACGACCATGCCACGAATCGAAGCCCTTCGCGCTCAATCTCGGCCCGATGGCGCAGTCGACATTTGGTGGCATGGCTCGGACACGAATCTTGACGCGGCCACTTGGAAAATTGAGGCCCAGTCCGAAACCGATTCGGCATGGCAATCGGTTCCGCTGGAAAGTCGAGCGGCCGCGAGTCAAGTTGCCGGAGTCACGTCAGCCGTTCCGTCGCCGCACGCCGGCAATTCTGCGCACCACGATGGAATGAGCAGCGGCGGCACGACCTGGCAGCCATCGACCGGCCCACGGCCAGTCCGAATCCGCGCTTCGATCACCGATCGCGCAGGAAACGCCGCGACCTACTGCGCACAGATCGAAGCGGCGCGCCTCGACGAATCTGCCATGAAGCGGCTGCCCGGTGTTCCCTTGGCAAACGAGAGACCTGCCGTTCCAGCGACTTCCGATTTTGCCGCATCCGCTAGTCTCGACAGCCGCGGTGCGCCAGAATTCTCACCGGTGACCGCCCCGTCGCCTGGCTGGGCCTCAAGCTCGACCATGCCGCCAGCAGTCGTTTCACTGATTGCACCTCCCGTCGAGCATGATTGGCAGCCGAGTTTCGTTCGCGCGGGCCATTTCAACTTTCGACAAGCGGCGCGTTTCCAGCCGACGATGGCGTGACGGCCTATGGAAATCCGAATGGCATCGGCGCTCGGCCGGCCTTCAATCACGACGAATCGGGCGTCCCCGCCCGCTATGCAACGGCCGGCGACGGTAACGCAGGACTCGCGATCGACGCGGCGGCACCAAATACCGAAGTCGCGCCATTTCACCCGCTGCCGCCACACCGCGAAGCGTTCCCAGAGCCGTGGCCGTCGCCCGGCGACAATGTCGACGATCCTGCTAACACTTCGGTCGTGCCAGTTGATCCGAATTTCGCCAGGAACTCGCCACCAACGAACTCGCACATCGCTGCTTCTGCGGCAGAAGTGCGGCCGAAAATGGTCGGCTCGCGCACTTTCGCGCTCGAATACGACCTGGAGCAAGTCGGCCGTTCCGGCATATCGACTATCGAGCTTTGGGGCACTCGCGACGGCGGCCAAACTTGGTCCCGCTACGCACTGGACGACGACAACCGTAGCCCGCTGATCGTCACCGTGGATGAGGAGGGCTTGTACGGGTTTCGCATCGTCGCCCAAAGTGCTGATGCAGTTGCGGCGCCGCCGACATCTGGCGAACCTCCGGAGCTATTTGTAGCGGTCGACTTGCAGCGGCCCATTGCCGAACTCACCGCAATCGAACAAGGCATTGACAATATGAGCGACCATCTGATTTTGGAGTGGCGCGCCGGAGACAATAATTTGGAGTCGCGACCGATTTCGCTGTTCTATAGCAGCCGCCCGGCTGGACCATGGTCTGCAATTGCGACAAGCCTCGTGAACACAGGCCAATACGCGTGGCGCGTCGAGCGACACGTGCCGACGCGGTTTTATGTGCGGCTCGAGGCGCACGACACGGCGGGCAACCTGGCCGCCTTTCAAACTCGCGATGCCGTCGAGTTCGCGATGCCAGCCACAAACGTGCGGCTTCGTTCGGCCGAGCCGGTCGCTCCAACGGCGACGGGCAGCGGCGGCTCATTCCGGTAATATGATTGCGCCAGTATACTTTGCGGTATGGCCAAATCCCGCAGCGCCAAATCCGGCGCGGTCACCGCACTTGAGTTGCTTGCGAACGAAGACAAGTTCCCTGCGGCACCGGTCTGCGCGGTCTTCGGCGATGATGGGTTTCTAAAGAGCGAATCGCTTGGCGCTCTGCGACGACAGTGGCTGGGCGACGGCGACCAGGAGTTTTCGCTGAGCACCTTCGCCGGACGCGAAACCCAGTTGCGCGACGTGCTCGACGCGCTGGCCACCGTGAGCCTGTTCGGCGCGGGACGGCGCATGGCCATTGTCGAAGAAGCCGACACTTTTGTGACGCAGTATCGCTCGGATTTGGAGGATTACGTTGCTCGGCCGCTTCATAACGCCGTGCTAGTACTCGAAGTCAAAACATTTCCGGGTAACACGAAGCTGGCCAAGGCCGTTGCCGCGTCGGGACTGGCAATCAACTGCAATGCGCCGAAAGAGAGTCAGATTAAGTCGTGGCTCATCGGGCGCGCAAAAACCGTTCATGGTGTGCGGCTCGAGGCGGCGGCAGCCGACGAGCTGTTGGAACTGGTGCCGCCGGAAATCGGAATCCTGGTGCAAGAGCTGGCCAAGCTCGCGCTGGTAGCAGGCGACCGGCGCGAAATTGACGCGGCGCTCGTTCATGAAAATGTTGGGGGCTGGCGTGCCCGTACCACTTGGGACATGATCGACGCGGCTGCCGATGGCCGAGCGGCCAACGCCCTCGCTCAACTGGATCGCGTGATCGCTTCCGGAGAGAAGCCACAGGGAATCTTGCCGCAAATGGCCTCGTCGTTGCGCCGCTTCCCGAGCGCGACAAGCCTGATCGAAGCGGCCGAGGCCGACCGACGCCGATTGCCGATTCGCGATGCGCTTTCCCAAGCGGGCGTGCCGCCGTTCAAGCTGTCGGATGCCGAGCGTCAGTTGAAACAGATCGGCCGCAATCGCGCGAAGCAACTCACCCGCTGGCTGCTAGCGGCCGACCTGGCGACGAAGGGTCACAACTCGTCGGACGATCGGGCTCGCATCGAGCTGGAGCGATTGATCGTGCGTCTTGCTTCGACGCCGCAAGCGGTGAGCAATCGCTGAATTGCGGGTGCATCCTTTGCCGCTTCCGTCAGACCGCTGCTGAGCTTGCCAGCATCCGTACGATCGCCTAGGATTTCGCACCCTTTTCGGCGAAATCCCACTTCTTCTCACGCCTGCTATGCAAAGCAATTTGCTAACAGCACTTTCGAAATTCCCTCCCCCTTGGGGAGAGGGCCGGGAAGGGGGCGGGGTGCGCACGGCATCGAGCGCATTCGGATCGGGATACACGAGAAGAGTAGCGTTGAGATCGCTTCACGTCGCCGTTTGCGCTGCGGTAGCCGCGGCACTGGTTAACGGGTGCGCGCGGCCGTGGACCTCGCCATTCGCGGCCGGCACGATTCACAATGCCGCCGACTCTACCGCAACCGTGCGCAACGATGTGCCGCTGCAAACGGACTCGGCAGTACCAAGCGCTTCTGCAGTTCAAGCAAACTCTCCGAATGATGCAACAAGCGCACAACTGGCCGGTGTCTTGGATCAGCTTCAACAAATTCGAGCAATTGACCCCACCGCCGAATCCAAATTGATGGAACAGTTGCGCCAAACGCCGGCTGAGTCCTGGCCGCTCGTGGCTGAGCAATTCCGGGCGTCGCTCGCCTATCGCGAACAGTTGGCGTCGACCCCCGCCCGCTCGGTCGATTCGGCGGATCACACGGAGCCCAGCGCGTCGGCGTACTCGAATGCCCGTCAAAGAGACGCTTCCACATCAGTTCAGCCAATGAGTGACGGCGTGTCAGATCAAGCGAGAGCTTTCTCACAATTTGCGATGGCCGAAAGCACGCAGGACGCCGCGAATAGCCGCTTCACGCCGATCGTTGCCACGACGCCGGCCACGCCAGAAACGACTCAAACCGCACATGGCATGTCGGGCACAACAGTTTCCGAGGTGGTGCAGGCAACGCTCAATGCGACGGGACCGCCGACCGTACGCTGGCCGGCATCCACTGCAAACGATAGCGAGCGCTGGCGCCCGCCACCTCCTCGACGTCACAAGACTGGCAGCAATTAGTCGCCAAAGCGGCGGATGACCTGAGTCGACGCGTGGCATCGTCGCCAACCACGACGGCCGAAGTACATCAGCATGTCACGCTTCGTGTATTGCGCCTTTTGTCGGGTGATACCGAACATGCACTTGAGCCGATCCCAGGGATCTCTCCCACCGAACAAGACTATTGGTCGCGGCAACTGTTCGCGCTGGCCGCATACCTCGATCATCACAGCCAACCGGACGACAACCGCCGGGCCGCCGCCAGCGTGATCCACCTGGACGAAGCCGTTTCGCATCTCCGCGAGCTGGGGTCGCTCTCGGTCCGCAATCTTTCGTTCTGCAAGAACGTCTTCGGCTACGGCGCCATCGAGCCGTACGAACTCGATGCATTTTCGCCCGGACAGCAGGTTTCGCTGTATGTCGAGGTCGAAAATTACCACAGCAAGTCGACTGAAAAAGGATTTTGCACGTTGCTCGGCTCCACGTATGAGCTGCTGAACGAGAAGGGCGAGCGCGTCGGCGGCGGCGAGTGTCCCGATGTCAACGATTGCTGCCGCAGCCGGCGGCGCGACTTTCATATCCAATATGGGATTGCGATCCCGAAAGCGCTCACGCCGGGCCGGTACCAGTTGCAGCTTGTGATCAAGGATCGGCAAAGCGACAAGCGCGGGCAGGCGACCGTCGCCTTCGAAATCAAAGGCTTGGCCCCGCTTCCTGCTTTGACATCGTCAGCATCACCTGCGCCAACAGCAGCACAATAGCCGCGGGCGGGGCACCACGCGAAGCGTGGTCGTGCTCGCCGGCATTCTCGCGAACCTCCGCAACGCTTTGCTACACTTATCGGTCATGAGCCACTACGACGCAATCGTTCTCGGCGCGGGCGGTGTGGGCAGCGCCGCGATGCTTCATCTGGCCCGGCAAAGCGCCCGGGTGCTCGGCATCGATCGCTTCCACCCGCCGCACGACCGCGGCAGCAGCCACGGCCATACCCGCGTCATTCGCCAGGCCTATTTCGAACACTCCGATTACGTGCCCCTGCTGGTCGAAAGCTACCGGCTGTGGCGGGATTTAGAAAACCACGCTGGCCGGCAGTTGTTCCACCAGGTCGGATTGATTCAAGTTGGCCCGCCGGAAGGACAGGTCGTCCCCGGCGTGCTGCGTTCGGCGGCCGAGCACCATCTTACGGTCGAGCAGCTTGGGCCGAGCGAAATTGAAACACGTTGGCCCGGCCTGCGTTCGTCGCAGGATTCGATCGGTGCGTTAGAGCCAGGCGCCGGCTACTTGCTCGTCGAAGATTGCGTGCGGGCCCATTTGGACGCGGCCCGCGCCGCCGGCGCTGAGTTCTTGGGTGAAACCGAAGTGGAAGCATGGAGTGCCAGCGGCAATGAAGCCCGCGTGAAAACCACTCGCGGCGAATTTACCGCTAGCCGACTCGTGATCGCGGCCGGCGCTTGGGCCGGGAGGCTGCTGAGCGAGTTGAAAGTACAACTCACCGTCCGCCGAAAATCGCTGTTCTGGTTTGACACGACCGCGGCTCAATATGACGTCGCTAACGGCTTCCCCGTGTTCCTGTACGAACTGCCGCACGGTGTCTTTTATGGCTTTCCGAAACTCGATGCGCGCGGCGTAAAAGTCGCCGAGCATTCAGGCGGACGTGTTGTGGACGATCCCCTGGTTGTCGACCGCTCGATCGACCTCGAGGAACAAGCGCGGCTGATTCAATTCCTGACGGCCCATCTGCCAAGCGTGACCACCAAGGTGACGGACCACGCAGTCTGCCTGTACACGATGTCGCCGGACGAAAACTTCATCGTCGACCACCACCCGGCCCTCGCGAACGTAGTCTTCGCCGCCGGCCTTTCAGGTCACGGCTTCAAGTTCACGCCGGTGCTTGGCCGCGTGCTTGCCGAGATTGCGCTCGACGGCGGAACGGATTTGCCAATCGACTTTCTATCTCTCTCGCGGCTGGTATGAACCGGAACTGACGCCCTACGTCGAGCGCCGCAAGTACTGAGGCGACGAAAGGCAAAACGAAACGATCACTTATTGTAGGGTTTGAGCCATTCCTTCACCATTTGTTCCATATCCCACAAATTGTACGAGATTTGGCCCCTGACTGTTACTTCTTTGCCCTTCACCGCATACTCGATGGTGACACCCTCGTTGGAAGCCTTTCCCGAAGTTTTGTCGCCCTTGAAACTAAAGCCCTTGCTCTTGGCTGCTTTTTTCAATCCCTCAATCATTTCATCGATGTTTTTCGGTTCTAGTTTCCATGTTGCTCCTTCTGCCATAGTCATTACTCCAAAAAAATGAGAATAGGGCACGTATGTGACACACGATCAGGGCGGTGCACGCGCTTGGTCTAGACAACATGGTCGCCGCGAATCCTCGCCTCCGCCCGCCTACGCTGGAAGGGGAATGTTATTCGTCGTTGTTGGTTTTCTAATTTGTCCTTTGATAAACTAGTCTGCGCTTATCAATACTTCCGCATTCCTACAAACCATCGCGGTAAAGCTAATGAACAACCTGTTCAAGAGTACCCTCATCACAAGTGCATTGTTGCTAGGGTCGCTGCAGAGTGTCTCCGGCGCGGCCGCTAATCCATTCGAATCAGTCGTTTACGATACTATTACGGCTTATCCTTTTGATTCAGGAGGGCTTGGATGCTGCTCAAGGACCGGCCAAACTGTGACACTTGAAGGTTCCGCACGAAGTGTGACTCAGTTCGACATTTTTCTTGGGTCCGGTGGACCGTCAACGTATGTCGTGGAGTTTTATCGAACAGATGGACCGAATTCTCAGCCGGGCACGCTTATCTGGCAAAGCCCTATTCAAAGCTATCCATACACACCATTCTTCTATAATCGAAAGGTTCTCAGCATTGATGTGCCCAACGTCAGAGTTCCGGATACGTTTGCATGGGCGCTCACGACGGTAATGCGCGACAATAACATTTTACTTAATACAGGCTCCCCCACGATCGGCGAAGCGGGCACAGCGTGGGAATATTATGCACCCTTCGGTGGTTGGTATTCGCCGGGCGCTTCGCTTTTTGGTGCACGGATCACTGCGGTGCCCGAACCCGGAACTGCGGCCATTGGCTTTAGTGGAGCACTGATTTTGGGGACGTTGATAGGATTGCGAAAGCACATCGCACATCGCCGGCCTTGTAGAAGGAATTAAAGGGGACGGAAGTGGCTGTGTAGAAAACCTCAACGTGTCACAGAATCATGACGCTGTGGGTGAGAAAGGCAGGAAAGAAGGCAGGAAAGGGACGCAGCTCTTTTCTTGGAAAAAAAGGCGTCATCCACTTAATCAAGCGCCACCGACCTGCACTACCGCAAATCGCCGTTCGGCGCGGCGGGGATGCCGTTATCGGCCAGCCAGAGGACCGCGTAGCGAATCAATTCAAGTCCGGAATTCAAGTGGAGCTTGGTCTTTAGCCGCTCGCGATAGGTTTCGACGGTGGAAGCCGCGAGCTGGAGTTGCGCGGCAATCTGCGTCGTTGGAAGCCCCTGGCCGATTAACCCAAGGACTTGGCGCTCGCGGGCCGAGAGCTGCTCGATCGTCGCGCCATCATGTGCTTCGCTGTGACCAAAGCCAGGACGCAGCGAGCTCTCGATTTCGAGCGATCCATTAGACTGGACTCGGCTGCCAATCTTGGCTGTTAAGGCCCGCAACTCACGCTCTGTCGCCTGAAGCTGATCGAGGCTGGCCTGGCAACGATTGGCACAGGCCTGATACTCCGCGACCAGCCTGTCGTAGTGGGAAAACAGTGACGTATCGTGCTCGTACTCCATAATGAATTCCTCTTGCCGGCGGATGAGCCTACGCTATTTAAAAGGTTATTGCGTGACTTAGAGCACCTGACTGAATGAATAACCGCCAAGGAAAAAAAGGTCGCCAAGGAAAAAACCATGCGGATTTGTTGCCTTCCTTGGCGTGCTTCGCGTCTTGGCGGTTCAATTTGTTAGGCGCTCTAAAACAAATGTTGTGCTGCAAAGTCGGTAGCCGACCCGCATTTATGCAAGACTCCGCTGTTCGCCTTCGATGGGCTATGGCCCATGGAGCGGTAATCGCACGGTGAAGTCGGCGCCGCGTCCGTCGCCGTCGCTATGGGCTTCGACCGTTCCGCCGTGCATTTCGACGAGTGACTTGACCATTGCCAATCCGATACCCAGCCCACCGCCCGAATAGTGACCATTTCCATCGTCGGCTTGACTGAAAAAGTCAAAGAGGTAGGGAAGTGCGTTGGGATTAATTCCGCGGCCGCTGTCTCTGATCTTGAAAATAGCCGCGTCATCTTCACGGCTGAGTTGCAACCAAATAGAGCCGCCTTCCGGAGTGTACTTTGAGGCATTGTTAAGTAAATTTAGAAAGACTTGCTCAAGACGCAGCGGGTCAGCATGCAACCACAATGGAGAATCGCATCGCGTCACATGCATTTCTTGGCGGCGCTTTATCGTCTTTGGTATGACCGCCTGAATACTCTGCTCCGCGATGTTTCGCATGTCGATGTTTTCGCGGCGAAGCTGCAGCTTGCCCGAGGCCAATCGAGATGCGTCGAACAGGTCGTCAATCAACCGCGATAGCTGTCGCGCATTTTGTACGGCTATTCTCACCAATTCGGCCTGAGCCTCGTTTTCCGAATACTCGCCGAGCGCATCGAGCGACATGACGATGGGCGCAAGCACGTTCCGTAATTCGTGGCCGGCTACGGCGATGAATCTGTCTTTGCGCTCGCACAGCCGCAGCAATTCCTCATTTGCGGCTGATTGAGCCGTAGCCTGGCCGTTTGTGCCCACGCTGTCGCCTTGGATTGCCGACATTCCAAACTCCCTTGGACGACGGCTGCCCGTAGAGAAGTTACCAACTGGAAAGTAGTCCAACTGGAAAGTAGTCCAACTGGAAAGTAGTCCAACTGGAAAGTAGTCCAACTGGAAAGTAGTCCAACTGGATAGCAGGGGCCATTGTCGGCTAAACAGTCGGGCGACGTCTGTACGGCAGCGTACCATCGTTCCCGGCTTTAGCTACAGACGCGGCAGGTACGCTGGCGTACAATCAGAGCAGCTTTAATTCCGTCCCGGAGAGCATGGCAGAATAACTGAATCGTCAACCGCGACATCAAGGTAGCCGGGGACGCACAGAACCTCGCCTCTTTGCCGTTGGCCGACCTTTCGAGGGTATGGTTATGGCAAAGAGCCCATCGCGTGGCGATTTCAGGAATGTCATTCTGTCGCGACTTTCGCCAGAGCATCTTGAAACGATTCGCCCTCACCTGCAGCCGGTTGAATTAGAAGTAAAGCAGGGTATCTACGAGCCGGATCGGCCAATTCGACAAGCGTACTTTGTCGAGACGGGAATGATTTCCGTTGTTTCCATTATGGAAGATGGCAGAAGCATCGAAGTAGGTACGATCGGACGGGAAGGCGTAGCGGGTGGCGTGCTATTACTTGGCGCGAAAACCGTGCCCCACCAGTACTACGTTCAAATTGCCGGACACGCGAACCGAGTCGATGCAGCCGTACTGAAAGACGTAGCGGAGAAGGACAGCGAATTTCGTGACTTGGTGTTGCGCTGCCAAGCCTCGTTTCAAACTCAGACTATGCAAGGGGCCGCTTGCAACGGATTGCATTCCGTTACGCAGCGTTGCTGCCGTTGGATATTAATGTCTCAAGATCGAATTAACGGGGACGACGTTCCGCTGACGCATGAGTTTCTGGGACTCATGCTTGGCGTGAGACGCGCCAGCGTAACGGACGTTTTGCATCCGCTGCAAGAGCGCGGCTGGATTCGATCCAATCGCGGGACGATTTCGATACTGGACCGCAAAGGTTTGGAGTCCGGCAGTTGCGAATGCTACGCCGTAATCACTGAGCAGCAGAAAAAGTTGCTTAAGTGAAGACACACAGTTTGAAATGCGAACGCAGCTCTTTTTTCTCTCGCTGCTTCATATGCTCAACAGCTGCCCCCTCCCCAGCCCTCCCCGCAAGGGGGAGGGAGCCGGACTCGTCTACGTTGTAATCGGCTAGGTGTCAAGCCGCGGGATCGAGGACGACCTTGATGCAGCCGTCGCGCTTGGCGCGGAAGATGTCGTACGCGTGCGGCGCCTGGCTGAGCGGCAGCCGGTGCGTGACGACGAAGCTGGGATCGATCCGTCCCTGGCGCACGTAGTCGAGTAGCTGCGGCACGTACTTGTGCACGTGCGTCTGCCCGGTTTTGATCGTGAGCCCTTTGTTCATCAGCGCGCCGAGTGGAATCTTGTCGGCCAGCCCGCCGTATACGCCAGGAATTGATACGGTGCCGCCTTTGCGGCAGCATTGGATCGCTTGGCGCAGTGCGGCCGGCCGCTCGGTTTCCATGAAAAAGTTCGTCTTGAGCTTGTCGTAGATATGCTCGACCGTCGTGTACCCGTGGGCCTCCATGCCGACGGCGTCGATGCACACGTCAGGACCGATGCCGCCCGTGAGGTCGAGCAGGCGGTCGTGGACATATTCATCGTGCATGTCGATGGTGATCGCCCCGGCGTCGCGGGCCATTTGCAAGCGTTCGGGAACGCGCTCTTCATCATCGATGGCAACGACTTGGGCCGCGCCGAGCAGCATGGCGCTGCGAATCGTGAACTGGCCCACGGGTCCGCAGCCCCAGACCGCCACGGTGTCGTCCGACTGGATATTGCACTGCTCTGCGGCCATGTAACCCGTCGGATAAATATCCGAGAGGAATACAAGCTGATGATCGGTGAGGTCCTCCGGCATTTTTTGGAGGTTGACGTCGGCGAGCGGCACGCGAAGAAACTCGGCCTGCCCGCCCGCGTACCCGCCGGTGAGATGCGAGTAGCCGATGATGCCGGCCGTGGTGTGGCCGAACATCGTTTCGGCGATGTAGGCCTTGGGATTGGTGTTATCGCAGCAGCTCCACATTTGCCGCTTGCAGAAGAAACATTTGCCGCAGCCGATCGGAAACGGCACGACGACGCGATCGCCGACGTTGACGCGGCCCTTGTCGACGTCAGGGCCAAGCTCCTCGACGATGCCCATCGGCTCGTGGCCAAGAATGTCGCCGGGTTTCATGAATGGGATGAAGCCGTCGACGAGATGCAGGTCCGAGCCGCAGATGCACGTCGACGTGATTCGCACGATGGCATCGCGCCGATTGATGATTTTCGGCTCGGGCACGTTTTCGATTTTTACTTTGTACGGGCGCACCAGACTAAGGCTTTCATGACGGATTCCTTTTCGGCCGATGCCGATTTGCAGAAGCTGGCTATGTTTGAAACGTCAAATTTAGAGCGCCTAACAAATTGAACCGCCAAGACGCGAAACACGCCAAGGAAGGCACCAAATCCGCATGTATTATTCCTTGGCGACCTTTGTGTCCTTGCCGGTCATTCATTCTGTTAGGTGCTCTTAAGCAAATCATGTCATGAGACGCTGTGCGGTCGAACGCAATCCCCATCCCAAGCAACTGCCGCGCGGTTGCCCGGTGGTGGTCGGCGCTTCGCCAATCTCCATTACGCGTTTGAAATTGCGCAGGTCCTCGCGTATTTGCTGGTCGGGCGCTTCGCCGAAGAGCTTGGCGACCCAGTGCCCGAGCCGGCCGGCCGGCGGCGAGTATTCCATCTCCACGCGCACGGCCGTGCCGCGATCGCCTGGGGCGCGACGGAATCGCACGGAGCCGCGATGCTCGACGATGGAGCCCGGCAGCGAACGCCACTCGATCCGCGAATAGGGTTCGTCGGCGGTGATTTCCGCATCCCATTCGACCTTGCCGCCGACAATGGCCGGCGCCGACGCGACCCAATGCGAGCGCCCGTCCTCCATGACACGCACTGATTGCAAGTGCGACATGATCTGCGGCAAGTTTTCGAAGTTGCGCCAGTAGGAGTACAACTCTTCAGGCGGTTTATCGACCAGGAACGATTGAGACACATCAATCCCGCCGCGAGTCTCGCCGTCTGTAGAGTCAATGCCAAGCACCTGGTACGTGTGGCAGTGGCCCGTTGCGCCGCGATAAAGCAGCCCGCCGCCCACACCGCCGATCAGCAGGCCAAGCGCATTGCGCCGCTTCAGGCCGAGCAGCCCGAGAATTGAACCGGCCGCTAGCGACACGATCCGCTCGGTTTTTCCCACGTTCGTCTGGGTTTTTCCCAAGTTCGTCCGATTGCCGCCGTGACCCCGACGCCACTCTTGGATCATCCGGCGCATGAGCGGATTCCCTTGAGGAAACCTCGAGCGACTCGCAACCGATGTATACGACTCTGCCGTCGTTGCCATTTTTTTGTCCTCCCGCGTGATTGCGCGCTTGCAATTGGGCGAACCGGTCAAAATGTCTGGCGCACCGCCCGACATCGAGCAATCCGCATGCCAGGCGAGACACGCCTCGCGTCAATGCGCGGGAGCGGACGTGGCGGAACACGCGACGCGCGAAAACAGCGAGCAATTGCGCATGTCGCCGCCGCACGTGATAGCAGACCGACTGGGTTTTGTAGAGAGACCGAGCGGCCACAAGAGCAATCGATAACCGCCTAGGTCACGGCGGTTCCATATGTGCAACCGCAAGATTCGGCGCGACTGAGGTTTCACTCAGCGCGCCCATAACCTAACCAACTCGGCAGGTTTTCTTCGCACCAGCGGCGATAGTCGGCCATGGTGTCGAACGCCCGGAAAGGTGCATCATCCAAGACGGGCTTGTACGTCTTGATAAACGAGTACCGAAAACGTTCTTCGAGCGGACGCCGGGCGGCAGCTTCGAATTCCTCAAGCCATTCGCGCGGAATCTCGGTGTGCAAATCGCGATCGCGTTGTTTTGCTCCATCTTCCATCGTAGGTTGCCTACGCCCCAACAATCCGGCGCGGATCGGTGCGCGTGATGATTTCGCTGATGCCGGTTTGATTGAAGCCCTTGTAGCCGTCGTTGCGTTCGAGGATTTCCATGTGCGAACCGAGTGCACCTTCGCGCCGAAGCGAGCCGCCTGCTCTTGGGTGATTCGGCCTTCGCCCAAGAGCCGTTCGATTCGCGACGGCTCGACAGGCCACATCTCGCCCTTGGTGAAGGCCTGCTTCAAGAAAGGAAAATCGGTGAACGGCGCCATCGATTCGATGCCCAGCGCTGCCAGTTGCGCGCGGGCCGCGTCGAAATCGAACTGGCATTCGAGGTGATGCATGCCGGCTTCCAAAAACGCCTCGCCATGCAGTTCGCACCACAGGCCAACTGTGCCGAGGTCGCTACGCTCGGGCAGCGGCTCGTGCGCGAAGTCGCCGGCCACTTCCTCGGGCGACAAATCGACGTCGGCGAATATCACAACACGGCAATCGGGCTGCTCCAGCACCTGGGCTCCCCAACCCGCATCCTGTCCGGCATAGAACCGCTCGCGGCAGATGAAGCCCATTGCCTCCAGAGTGGCGATCAGATTTTGGAATGCGGCCCGGCTTGATCGGTAGGTATGGTGGTCGTGGTTGGCCCATCCCAGGCCCAAACGCTGTTGCCGTTCGTACTGCGTTTGGCCGGCGCGATTCCGGCGTTGCCAGTAATCACGTTCAGCGGCGAAGAACAGATCACACGCCCACGGGATCCCTATCTCGGCGGCCGCGGCGGTAAACAACTGACGTGCGTGATCAAATCCATCGCCCCGATCTCGGAACGCACGTTGACGGTGACGAAAGGCCTCGGAGTGCCGCGCTGCCGCATGAATCTGCTCGTCCTCGGCTTGCGCAAACTCAAACCCGGCGTATCCATGCCGCTCCACGATCCAAGCTTCGCCATCCGCATGAGAATCGATCGCCACATAGCGGAAGAAGCTGCCGTGGCGACCAATCACCTGCTCGCCATCGACGGGCATTCGGCCGAGTGTCCCGGGCAGCGCCACTCGAGCCACATCTATCGAGTCACATCGAAGCGCCAGGCCGACGCAGCCGATGTCGGTCACAACCGGCGGAAACATACCGAGCGGATGACGCCACACCGAGCCTCGCTGCGAGTTCGGTACATAACCCACCGGGATCAATTCGCCGACGACGTCGGGGAACGCGGCTGCGTCCAAGGCGAAGTGATCGATCCAGTCGACCAATCGTGTGCCGGTGTGATCGTGCAGCGCATCTGCGATCCGGTCGATAAGGGGATTGCGCTCGGCGAGCTGCGCAACGGTGCGCTTCGACCCAGCGCGCGGCCGCTGGCTGCACTTGCCAGGTAAACTCGTCAAAACCGGACTCCTTTGGTTGCTAACATGTCGTAACGATTTGGATTGGGCTGGGGGGCATTTGGCCCGCTGAATTATACTGTAAAAGGGATGCGCGGCGCAGGCGAATTGGCATGGCCTGTACTGGTAAATCCGGCCTGGCGGCCGGCGCTATACCCTGAATAACCTGTTTGCGCACACAGAATACATGCATCGCGTACTGCTACTCGGCGCCGGCAAGATTGGCCGCATGATCTCGCGATTGCTCGTCGATTCGGGCGATTACGAAGTGCTCGTCGGCGACATCAGCGAGGCGGCGCTGGAGCGAATCGCCAAGCTGACCGGCGCGGCGACGCGGCAAATCGATGCGTCGAATCCGGCCAATTTGTCGGCCGCGATGCAGGGCGTCGAGACGGTTATCTCGGCACTAAGTTTCCAGCACAACCCGCTCGTAGCGCGGGCGGCGCTTGAGGCGGGCATCAGTTATTTCGATCTCACCGAAGACGTTGCCACGAGCGACGCGGTGGCCGCCATTTCCGAGAACGCGGCGGCCGGGCAAATCTTCATGCCGCAATGCGGGCTGGCGCCCGGCTTTATTTCGATCGTGGCCAATGATTTGCTCGATTGGTTCGACCGGGTGGAGACGGTGCGGATGCGCGTTGGCGCATTGCCGCAGTTTCCGACGGGCGAATTGAAGTACAACCTCACGTGGTCCACCGACGGCCTGATCAACGAATATTGCAATCCGTGCGAGGCGATCCACGGCGGCCGGCGGATCGATCTGCTGCCGCTCGAAGGACTCGAGCACTTTTCGCTCGACGGCGTTCATTATGAGGCATTCAACACCAGCGGCGGCCTGGGCACGCTCTGCGATACGCTCGACCGGCAAGGTGCGCGAGCTGAATTACAAAACGGTGCGCTATCTCGGGCATCGCGATCAGATGAAACTGCTGGTCGACGAGCTGCGGCTCTGCAATCACCGCGAGCAGTTCAAGGAGATTCTGGAGCGGGCGGTGCCCATCACGTTTCAGGATGTCGTCGTGACGTTCTGCACGGTAACTGGATCGCGAAAGGGGCAGCTAGTCCAGAAGAGCGACGCCCGTAAGATTTATCATCAGCAGATCGGCGACGAGCTGTGGAGCGCGATTCAAATCACCACGGCCGCGGGGATTTGTGCCGTGCTTGATCTGCATGTGGCCGGCCGGTTGCCGCCGCGCGGCCTGGTTCGGCAAGAGGACGTGCCGCTTGGCGAGTTTTTGGCCAATCGCTTCGGGCAATATTACGAATCGCGGACGGCAACGCGATTCAGCAGCGGCGTGGTTGGGGAAGAGGATTAGTTGATGCGCGACGAATTGCGGCAAGCATTTAGGGCGCTGCGGATCGATGATCAGTTGCGTATGACTGAGCAGGTCTCCGGCGGGGGCCCGGTGATCGCTGTCCGTTCGCCGATCGATGGCAGCACACTTGCCGAAGTCAACTCGTTCACGGTCGAGCAGGTCAACGCCGCAAATCGATAAAGCGGCTCGGCAATTTCCGGCTTGGCGCGATACGCCGGCCCCCGCCCGCGGCGAATTGGTGCGCGTCATCGGCAATGAATTTCGGCAAAAGCAGGAAGCTCTTGCGACGCTCGTCACCTGGGAGGCCGGCAAGATCCCGGCCGAGGCGCGCGGCGAAGTCCAGGAGGTGATCGACATCTGTGACTTCGCCGTAGGGCTGAGCCGTCAGCTCTACGGCAAGACGATCGCCAGCGAACGGCCCGACCATCGGCTCTCGGAGTATTGGCATCCGCTGGGTCCGGTCGGCGTGATCTCGGCGTTCAATTTCCCGGTTGCGGTTTGGGCATGGAACGCAATGATCGGCCTCGTGTGCGGTGATCCGATCGTCTGGAAACCATCGGAGAAGACGCCGCTCAGTCGCGCTAGCTTGTCAACAGATTGTGATGGACTCCGCCAGTAAAGCACTTGGACCTGCCGGTTTGACGTGCGTCGTCGTTGGGGGAGTCGAGGTAGGTCAAGCACTGGCCGCATCGCCGCTATTGCCGCTGGTGTCCGCCACAGGATCCGTACCGATGGGCCGAGCTGTGGCCAAAAACGTTGCGGAGCGGCTGGGGCGCACTTTGTTAGAACTTGGTGGTAACAATGGGATGATCGTCGCGCCGTCGGCCGATTTGGAATTGGCGGTGCGATCGATTGTATTCGCCGCCGCTGGCACGTGCGGGCAGCGCTGCACGACGCTGCGCCGCCTGATCGCGCAGGAATCGATTGCCGAGCAGTTGCGCGAGCGGATTCTTGCAGTTTACGCACGGCTGAAGATAGGCGATCCGACGCAAAACGGCGTGTTGGTCGGGCCACTCATTGACGAGCGTGCATACAACGCGATGGAGTCTGCACTAGCGGCGGCGCGCGAGCAGGGAGGGACGGTACACGGCGGCGGGCGAGTCACAGAAGGCGTACCGAAAGGCGGCTACTATGTGCGGCCCGCACTGGTCGAAATCTCACCGGACGCGCCCATCGTTCAGCAGGAGACATTTGCGCCGATTTTGTACTTGATGCGCTATCGGCAACTTGACGATGCGATTCGGATTCACAACGGCGTGCCGCAGGGCCTTTCGTCGGCAATTCTCACGCGCGACGTGCGCGAAGCGGAGCGTTTTTGCTCGGCCTCGGGCTCGGATTGCGGCATCGTGAACGTGAACGTCGGCACGAGCGGGGCGGAGATCGGCGGCGCCTTCGGTGGCGAAAAAGAAACCGGCGGCGGCCGCGAATCGGGCAGCGATTCCTGGAAAGCCTACATGCGCCGTGTGACGAGCACCGTCAATTACTCCGATGCGCTGCCGCTGGCGCAGGGGATTAAGTTTGACGTGTAGCTAAACGTCATCGAAGCGAGGTGCCAAAAGAGCCGAGTAAACCCCCCTCCCCAGCCCTCCCCGCAAGCGGGAGGGAGTCGAACTGAGTTTCGCAAGGTGGGAGGGAGTCGGACTGTGTTTCGCACGCGGGGGGAGTCGGACTTCCTTATTTGCGGGCGATGTAGTAGTAGTTCATGTCGTCGTGCGGAAGCTTTTCGACGGCTATGTCGCGCAGTCCGGCGTCGGCGAGCATTTTCTCGGCCAGTTCGCGGCCCCAGCAGGTGCCGAGACCCGCGCCGCCCTGGGCAAGTGACACGGTCATGCAGTGCATTGTGGAGATGGTGTAGAGGAGCGGCGCCAGTGGGTTCGCGATGTTGTTCTCGACGTTGCTCGAGGCCAGGATATCCTGCATCAAAAACGTGCCGCCCGGGCGGATGCCGCCACGATCTCGCGAAGGACTACATCGGGCTTGGCCTGGTCATGTATGGCGTCAAAGGCCGTGATCAAATCGAATTTGTCTTGTTCGCCGAGCTGCGAAACGTCGCGGCTCTCGAAACGCGCGTTCGTGAGGCCGCGACGCTTGGCTTCCTCGCGGGCGGCCGAGACGGCCTCTTCGCACAGGTCGTAACCCACGAACCGGCTGTTGGGAAACGCCGCGGCCAGCTGGCAAACGGCGCGGCCGCTGCCGCAACCTATGTCCAACACATCGATTCCACGAGCCAAGTTATCGGCGAGGCCTTCGGCCAACGGCAGGATGTGTTCGGTTAGTGCCGCGACGACCGTTTGAGCACTCTCTTCGGCCATCACCTCGTGAAATCGATGAAACTGCTCATAATGGACGCCGCCACCGCGCTGGAAGCATTCAACAATATTGCCCTCGACGCCGCCCAGCACCGCGATCCACTGCATCGTGGCCGCGAAATTCGCGGGCACCGCACCGCGCGTGAGGCATGCGGCGTGCTCAGCCGGCAGCTCGTATTCGCGCCGCGCTGGATCGAAGTTCACGATGCGGCCGGCGGCCATCGCACCGAGCCACTCGCGAATGTACCGCTCGTTGAGTCCGGACTGGCGGGCAATCTTTTCCGAAGTGGCGGGCGCAGGTCGGCCATCACATCGAACAACCCCGTGCGATGGCCGATGCTGATCATCATGGTCAGCGCGCCGCTGCTGAGCATGTCGACAAGTCGCTGGGAAAATGCCGCGATCTTCGCTTCGTCGAGATCGGGCGCGGCAGCGGTCGTTGTAACGGTCATGTCACCTTCCTCCGTCCCATTCGATGAGCATGGCGCCGATTATTGCCGCCATCTTCGTCGCCGAAACGACAGCAGCCGGCACGGGAAGGCCGGCTGCTTTGCGGTCGCACGATGACCGCCGCGGAGAGAGGCAAAATCATTCAGCCGATGCTTTGAACAAATTGCAAATGTCGCAAGTCTACGTCGATTCCTGTCATGCCGGAAAAGTTATTGCCGGGACTCGCAGGCGTTCGCCCTTTTTCTTCTTGGAGCGCGTACGCGATGTCGCGATACGGCGGTACTAAGCGGGTCGTCACGATGCCGGCGGTGAGTGCAAGCATAAGTGGGACCGCGCGACGCCAAGAACTATCGCCGAAGCGAAGCGTCATGTTCATCCTTTCCATCTAACGTGTAAGGCAAGACACGTGCCAACTAACGGCGCGACGGTTCGTTCGATTGTCGCGCGCTTAGAAAGTCACGAACGTCAAGCAATTTATTGTGGTGAAATGTAATGGCAGGCCGGTGACGTAAGTCGAGCCAAGCCGCGATGCCGTCTCAGACCGGGACAATCAGTTTCGGATTGAGAATTGGATCGCAAAAGGTGGGGGCGATTGGCGGACAATCGCCTGCGTGACGCGGTCAGCTGGCTCCAAAGAAGTCGGCACCCGCTGAAGTAAATAAGGATAGTCCGATGGGCGGCTGCTGACCAGTCATATTTTGGCCGAAATTGCTGTCGCGACTATTGGCCGCGACTATAATTGGCGCAACCGATTATTGACAGCGACAATCGTACATATAAAACCGAGAGTGACGGCCCGTACGCGGAAAACTCCGGTTTCCCGGATTTTTGTCATAGAACGATGGCCAGCTCCAATTCGCGTTATAAGCAGAACCGGCTGCAGCAGCTTCGGGGCTTTTGTTACGCCGCGCGGAGCAGAAGCATCTCCAAAGCGGCGGAGAAAATGGGACTAAGCCAGCCCTCCGTCTCGCTGCAGATCAAGGCCTTGGAACGGGAACTGGGTGCGCTGTTATTCACGCGCAGGGGTCCGCGCATCGAGCTCACACACGACGGCCAGCGGCTGATCGAGCTGGCCCGGCCGCTCGTGGACGCCATCGATGGGTTGGACGAAAGCTTCGCCGCGCTGCGCGAGTCGGCCGAGCGGGGCACCGTGAATGTGGCGGCCGGTGGCTCGACGATCCAATACCTGCTGCCGCCGTTTGTGGAGAAATACACGCGCGAGTATCCGCAGGTCGACGTGCGGCTGCACAACGTGACGGGCAAGGCCGGGCTGGTGCTATTGCGCGAGGGGGACGTCGACTTTGCCGTGGGGCCGATGCTCGACACGCCGCCCGATATCGAGTTTCATCCGCTTGTGACATACGAGCCCACGCTTATCACGCGGCGCGATCATCCGCTGGCGGGCCAAACGGCGCGTGACGCTCAAAGACATCGCCAAGTATCCGTTGATACTGCCGCCGAAGAACCAAAGCACGTACCGCGTCGTGGAGATGGTGTTCGCGCAGCACTCGCTTGAATATGACGTGAAGCTGGAGGTTGGCGGGTACGATGTGATCAAAAAATATGTCGAGCTGGGGCTGGGGATTTCCATCGTGATGAGCCATTGTTTGACGGGTGCCGACCACCTACACTCCGTTCCGCTCGGCCGCTGGTTTCCCAAGCGCACTTACGGCGTGGTGCTGCGGAGGGGCGCGGCGCTTTCGCCGGCGGCCGGGCGGTTCGTGGAAATGATTCGAGCGGAGTCGAAGGCGTTGCAGAACGGGCGTGGGTGAGGCGATGGGATATTAACCCGAAGCGTAAGCGAGGGTTGCATCGCAGTGGCTGAGGCGTCCTTTCTTCGCTGACCCGTCGGGTTAGTACCGGTCGATGCCCCACCCATTTAAAAGCAATCGCGAGGGCTTCCCTGACTTATCGCAAGGGATTCCCTCGCTTACGCTTCGGGTTAGTAACGGTCGATGTCCTGACCATCGCGAACATACAGAATCGCTGCTTCCAGATCATCGTCGTCGTTGAGATACCGGATGCTGCCCCGTTCCGCCCACCAATTCTCGCGGCTGCTGTCGAACTTTTCCTTCAGCGTGCGAGTCGCCCATGCCTTCAGGTCGATTCGAACCTTCTTCGGTTTCGGTACGTCCGCGGTAACCACGACGTGTATATGGTTCGAACGACAATTCACCGCATGAAGCGTCCAGCCGCGATGGGCGCACGTCTCGGCAATCTGCGCTTCCACGGCCAGGCGCTGCAATGGTGACAGAACGCAGGTATCCTCCGTCATTTGGGCCCGCGCTTCGAGTTCGCGAATAGGATCGGGGAGCTGCCAGCCGCGCCGATACTCGATCCACCCGCGAGCGTCGCCAGGAAGCCAGGTGCCATACGTCACCCAGGTGAGGAAGTACGCAATCGGGTCGTCGTGCATGGTACAACTCGCTTACGCGTCGGGTTAGCAGATCGCTAGACAACACTAGAGCTTTGGCTCAATAACGGAGACGGCAAAGTCGGCTACGAAGTAGCGGGTGCCTTTTTTGACGACGCGGTGCCCTTCGGCTGCGAGTCGGACGCGCAGGTTTTTGATTCCGCCGGGATATTTGGGGTTTAGCTCGCCGCCCGTTTTGAGAGTCCGCCAATAGGGCGTGATTCGTGCGCGGCCATCGTTTTCGTCCTCGTCGGCCGCGTGGGCGGCGATCCAAGCGAAGATTCCCGTCGTGATCGGGCAGGCGATGGTCGTGCCGTGCTTCTTCGCTAGCGCCTTGCGAATGGCGTCGATGGTCGTGAGTTTTCCGCGGCGGACTTTCTTCATCGCGGCATCGACCTCGATCGGCGCGGGAATCACAAATGTTCCTGTGCCCCAACGCTTTGATTTTTTGCTATCGATGTCGGCAACCTGCGGAAAACCTTTGTCGTCGGCGAGCTTCTCGCGCCAGGACTTTTTGTGATTGCTCATAGTTACTCATGCACTGAAGATTCTTTTGCCACAGAGAGCACAGAGGACACAGAGAGGGGAATATTAAACAGGAGGTAGCAGAGGCAACAGAGCTTGATTGGGGCCTGATTGGCCGCTTTGGATGCAGGACGGTGATTTTGGCACTTGTACGTAGTACTCAGTACGCAGATCGACTGAGCGACTTTTGAGATCGTTCAAACGGAACGGTGATGTGATGTTGTAGGCACGGCTCCTTTAAACAGTTCTCTGCTACCTCTGCTACCTCCTGTTAGAAAGTGCTTCTCTGTGAACTCTGTGTCCTCTGTGGCAAAATTGAACTGCGTTTAAATCATCCCGCGACTGGCAGTTGAATTTCGGTGAGGTATTTCTTGGGGTTGCCGCGGAAGATCATTCCGGGGCCTTTGACGTAGACTTCGCGGGTTGGAAGTTGCAGATCGTATCCTCGGTCTTTGACGTACTTCATCAACCGAGCGTAGGACGTTCGCAGTTCGGCGTACGGGCCACGGTGGATGAGCGTCACGCATCGGGCGGCGGGCAACTCACGCACGTCGATGCCGCCCGCGGAAACGGCTTTGCGTACTGGGACGCAGGGCTCGAAATTAGCGTCGCCTTCACGATACTCTCCATCGTAGAACAGGCACAACGGCTTGCCTGCCATGTGCCGGCCCAGGCTTCGACAGAGCTTTGCAAAACCCTGGCCGCAATCGGAGTAGCTGCCTTGCATACGGATGCCTGCCACCAACATCAGATCCAATTGGCGTTCGCCAATTTCATAAGTCGCCGCCGTCATTTTTTCCTCCTCGCGCGCATGGCGCTGATCCTCGATAAGCCGTTCGATTTTTTTTACTACGCCTTGATAATGCCGAAGCTTTTGCGTTATCGAAACTTTCTGCCGTTCCAAGTGACCGAGGATGTCCCCGTCGTCGCGGCAATCGGCGAGAATCTCGCGAATGTCGTCGAGCGAAAACTCCAGATCGCGCAATGCTACGATCACATTGGCACGTTCAAGGTTTCGCTCATCGTACGAGCGATACTTGGTCTCAAGGTCGACGGCCGCCGGCACGAGCAGGCCTTCATCGTGGTAAAAGCGCAGCGTGCGAACCGGTATGCCGGTGATCGTGGAAAACTCGCCGATGGTGAACACGCAAAAGCCTCCCACCGGCAGCTTACGGCCTCCAGCGACTGGAGAGTCAAGTGCCAGATGCGAAAATTCTCGACTGCAGTAAAATGAATCCTACATGCTTCCAATCGGAAAATTAGTTCATTCATTTCGGAAGTACGCGATGGACCCATACCGCCATTTGACGATTCTAGTCCTCATTGCCGTGGCTGGTGTTGTGTTTGCCGTTGAAACGGCACGAGAAACTTCGTTTGCAGAAGACTTCGGCGTCGTCCCATCGATCGTTGTTCCAGCCTTCCGCGCCGTCATCGATGGCGACTTGAATTTGACAACTGCCGGGCCGTTAATTCGCCTCCTGACCGCCCTGTTCCTACATGGCGGTATTGAACACGTCGTGCTGAACCTGGTGTTTTTGTGGGCATTTGGTTACCTCACGTCGCAATTCCTGGGTCAGTGGTGGGCCTTAGCGATATTTGTCGTTTGCGGACTGTGTGGCAACATTGTGCAGACCTGGCTCACACCGGATTCGCCGATTCCGATCATCGGGGCGTCAGGCGCCATTTGCGGCTTTGAAGGCGTTTACTTTGGACTCGCGTTGCGCTGGCAGCTTCCGTGGCCCGACGTGTGGCCGCTGGCTCATCCCATTCCGCCGTTGCAGCTTGCTGCTTTTGCCGTGGTCGGATTTCTAGCTGACGTATATTTTCTAGCGAATCACGATCAGCACATTGCCTACGGGGCGCACATTGGCGGATTTCTCTCCGGCCTGGTCATCGCGAATTTGTTGATGACCGTTTATCCCGATCTCGCGGATTATCGTCGACGACGAGCGAAGCGCGAGCAGTGACATGCGCGTAGACGAAGCAAAATCGTGCGGCTAAGACGGCTCGTATCCCAGATTCGGCGCGAGCCAGCGCCTCGATCTCGGCCACGCCCATTCCCTTGCGGCGGGCGTAATCCTCGACCTGGTCGCGCGTGATGCGGTCGACGGCGAAGTAGCGCGAGTTCGGATGGGCGAAGTAAAGGCCGGAAACGCTCGCCGCCGGATGCATGGCGAAGCTTTCGGTCAACCGGATTCCGGTGTTCCGCTCGGCATCGAGCAGTTGGAAGATTGTCCGTTTTTCGGTGTGATCGGGCTGGGCCGGGTAACCGGGAGCCGGGCGAATGCCGCGGTACTTTTCAGCAATTAACTCGTCATACGTTAGCTGCTCATTAGATCCATAGTGCCACACACACTGGCGAATTTCTAAATGCAATTGTTCGGCAAACGCCTCTGCCAAACGGTCGGCCAATGCTTTCACCATGATGGCATTGTAATCGTCGTGCTCGCGTTCAAATTGAGCCGCCAGCTCATCGCAACCGATTCCCGCCGTCACAGCAAAAGCACCGACGTAATCCTGGCGGCTGCTTTCTACTGGGGCGATAAAATCGGCTAAGGAATAAAAGGCCTTCTGTCCCTTCCGTTCCCATTGTTGACGCAACGCATGAAAACGCGCGCGCTCTTTCGATTCGCGATTCGTCCGAGTAGACGATAATGTCATCGCGTTCACTGGCGGCCGGCCAGATTCCGTAAACGGCTCGTGCCTTAAGCAGTCGTTTATCGATGATTCGGTCGAGTAGTTGATTCGCGTCGTCAAACAGTTTGCGAGCCGCTTCTCCGAGCTTGGGGTCCTCAAAGATTCGTGGGTACTTTCCTGCAAGTTCCCAGGTCAAAAAGAACGGCGACCAGTCGATAAAATCTCGCAAAATCGAGAGCGAGAACCCCTCAGTAAAATGAACGCCAATTCGATCGGGCTTTGGAATGTCAACTGTTGTCCAATCGGTTTGGAATCGCCGCACTAGGGCCTCAGCGTATGGCACGAGCTTGGCTTCCTGTCGACGTTCGTGCGATGCCACGAGCTGTTTCTGTAGCTCGCGATTCTCGGTGGCCAGCTTGGGACGTGCCTCAGGATTGATGAGCTTTTCCACGACGCCCACGGAGCGTGATGCGTCGAGGACGTGGATTACCTCGCACTGATACGTCGGGGCGATTTTTACCGCCGTGTGTTTGGCGCTGGTTGTTGCTCCGCCGATTAAAAGCGGCAATCGAAAGTCGGTTCTCTGCATCTCGCGGCCGACGTGAACCATCTCGTCGAGGCTGGGCGTAATCAGGCCCGAAAGGCCGATGATGTCGACGTTTTCGGCCCGGGCGGTTTCCAGAATTTTCTCACAGGAGACCATGACGCCGAGGTCGATGACCTGGAAGTTGTTGCAGCCGAGCACAACGCCGACGATGTTCTTGCCGATGTCATGGACGTCGCCTTTGACGGTGGCCAAGAGAATTTTCGCGCGGGCCTTGTGTTCCGCAACGCCGCTGGCGGCTTTCTCGGCTTCCATGAACGGCGTGAGATAGGCCACGGCCTTTTTCATGACGCGTGCCGATTTAACGACTTGTGGCAGGAACATCTTGCCGGCGCCGAAGAGATCGCCGACGACGCTCATGCCATCCATGAGCGGACCTTCGATGATCGCCAGGCAGCTCGGATATTTTTGCCGGGCCTCTTCAATATCCTGGTCAATGTGCTTCACGACACCCTTCAAGATGGCGTGCTTGAGCCGATTTTCGACTGGCTCTGCGCGCCAGGCTTCGTCGGCGGCAGCGGCTGGGCCGCCCTGCCCTTTAAACGATTCGGCGTAATCAACCAGCCGCTCGGTGGCATCGGGGCGGCGATTGAGGATGACATCCTCGACCATTTCCTTGAGCCGGGGCTCAATGTCCTCATACACGGCAAGCTGGCCGGCGTTGACGATGCCCATGTCGAGGCCGGCTTGAATCGCGTAGTAGAGAAACACAGCGTGCATCGCTTCACGCACGCGATCGTTGCCGCGGAAGGAGAACGAAATGTTGGAGACGCCGCCGGAGATGTGCGCGCCGGGGCAGGCTGCTTTAATTTTCGAAATCGACTCGATGAAGTTGACGGCGTAGTTGTTGTGTTCTTCGATGCCGGTGGCGACGGTGAGGATGTTGGGGTCGAAGATGATATCCTCGGGCAGGAAGCCGACTTTCTCCGTCAGCAGTTCAAATGCGCGCCGGGCAATTCGAACTTTGTCGTCAACTTCGACGGCCTGCCCCTGTTCGTCGAACGCCATTACGACGACGGCCGTCCCGTACCAACGGCAGAGCCGCGCTCGCCGCAAGAACTCGGCCTCGCCGTCCTTGAGGCTGATCGAGTTAACGATCGACTTGCCTTGCAGCGTCTTGAGCCCGGCTTCGATCACCGACCATTTGCTGCTGTCGACCATCACCGGCACGGCGGCGACCTCATGCTCGTCGGCCATGAGCCGGAGGAACTTCGTCATCACCGCTTCGCCGTCGAGCAGTGCCTCGTCCATGTTGACGTCGATGACGTTGGCGCCGCCCACGACTTGCTGCAGGGCGATTTCGACCGCCACTTCGTAGTTCTCGTCTTTGACCAGCCGGGCGAACTTGCGCGAGCCGGTAACGTTCGTGCGCTCGCCGATCATGAGGAAGTTGCTATCGGGCCGCAGCGTGAGCGGGCGCGAGCCGCTCAGCCGTAGATACGGTGCGACGGTGGTGCGCCGATGCGGCCGGGTCGTGCGAATTGCGTCTGCCATCGCGGCGATGTGATCGGGCGTCGTGCCGCAGCAGCCGCCGACAATATTCACCCAGCCGCGCTCGGCGAATTCGCCGATCATGCGGGCCATGTCGGCGGGACCGAGATCGAACTGGCCCATTTCATTCGGAAGCCCGGCGTTGGGATGGCAACTGATCCACCGCGGCGAGACTTGTTGCAGTGTTTCCAGGTGAGGCCGCATCGGTTGTGGGCCCAGCGCGCAGTTCATTCCCACCGAGAGCATCGGGAAATGGGCGACGGCGTTCCAAAACGCCTCGACTTCCTGCCCGGATACGAACGTCGCGCCGCCTTCGCTGAACGTGCCGGAGATCATCACCGGGATGCGGACGGCGTGCTCTTCGAAATATCGCGAGATTGCGAACAGGCACGCCTTGAGATTGAGCGTGTCGATGACCGTTTCCGGTAGCAGGATGTCGACGCCACCCTCGATGAGCGCGGCCACTTGCTGGTAATACGATTCGAGCATTTCGTCGAATGTCGTGCCGCGATAGCTGGCATCATCGACACGCGTGGAGATGCTCATTTGCTTGGCGGTGGGGCCGATGGACCCGGCGACAAATCGCGGCTTATCACGACGTCTTTTCGTTGAATTCATCGCAGGCGCGGCGGGCGCAGGCCACGGCGGCCAGGTTGATTTCGCGAACGACGTCGTCGCCGAGCTCGAACTCGATGGCGCCGACCGGGCTGGCGCCAAATGTATTGGTTTCGACGATGTCGGCGCCGGCCGCCAAATAGCGGCGGTGCATCTCCGTTACCTCATGCGGGTGCGTGAGACAGAGGACATCGGCGAAATTCTTGAGGTCCTTATGATGGCCGGCGAACCGCTCGCCACGCATGGCGCGTTCGTCGTAGCCGAGCGCCTGGACCTGAGTGCCCATCGCGCCGTCAAGTAGCAGGATTCGCTCGGCCAGCAGCGATTCGAGCTGGTCGGTTTTGTCGATCACGGGAGCGGCGGCCATCGAGACTCGATCCAAGATTCCAACGTCAACAGACTAAGAGACAGGTAATTCGGACTGCGGTTCAGTCCATTGAGCCACGTCAGATTACCCGGACCTCGACCAGTCGCCTGCGGCGGTCCGGTGCCCCGGTCCGGCTATTCAGTGGCGAATTGTACCAGGCCCGCAGTATAGAGTAATCATAGCCCGCGCTTGGCTATGACGACAGCCGACGAAGATAGAGTCGGGCTTTATGCGGCATGCCGCTGTGCTGCGCCAGTCCCGCAAGCAGGGACAATCTCGCGAAGGGCGGCCAGAATGACCTCGTTGGGTTCGTTGAGAAGCGATTCGAGGCGGCTGATATCGGCGATTACTTCTAGTAGCTGCCGACGTGCGCTATCGGCAACCATGATCTTGGGATGCGTGGTGGGCACATGCCTTTCGCTGCTATCGTAAAGCTCCTCGTACAGTTTTTCTCCCGGCCGCAGACCGACAATCTTGACTTCGATGTCGTCGCCCGTGCGCAGCCCGGAGAGACGAATCATGTCGTTAGCCAGGTCGAGGATGCGAACCGGTTCGCCCATGTCGAGGACGAAGATCTCGCCGCCGTTGCCCATCGCTCCGGACTGAATTACCAGCTTAGCCGCTTCTGGAATGAGCATGAAGTAACGCGTCATGTCGGCATGCGTCACGGTGACAGGACCACCGCGGGCGATCTGTTGGCGAAAGATTGGCACGACGCTGCCTGACGAATCCAGCACGTTGCCGAAGCGAACGGTCACCAATCGGCAGCTCGACACGGCGGAACGCGCTTGCACGTACTGCTCCGCGAGCCGCTTGCAACTGCCCATCACGCTCGTGGGATTCACGGCCTTGTCGGTGGAAATCATCACAAGGGCACGTGTTCCGTGCTGTTCGGCCAGGTCCACCAGGTTTCGCGTGGCCAGCACGATGTTTTTCACGGCTTCCGCGCAGTGCGACTCCATGAGCGGCACATGCTTGTAGGCCGCCGCGTGGAAAATGATCTCCGGCCGCGAGTCGCGAAGGACCGCATTCAAACGATCGCGATCCGTCAAATCGGTAAGACGCGTGTGAATGAGAACCTCTGAGTTCGTACCGGCAGCGAGCTCGGTTAATTCGCGCTGTAGGTAGAACTGGCCGGTCTCTGCCCGGTCGACGATCACCAACTCGGCCGGCCGCAGCCGCAACAACTGCCGGCAGATTTCCGAGCCGATGCTGCCAGCGCTGCCGGTGACCATCACGATGCGGCCTGCGAGCCAGTCGCGAACCGAATGCAAGTCGAGTTCGACCGATTCGCGGCCGAGCAGATCCTCAATGGCCACCGGGCGCGGTTGGACTGCAAAGCGTCCTTCGAGCAACTGTTTGTAGCTCGGCAGCACCTTGACTCGAAAGCCGTGTTCGCGGCCTGTTTCCACCAGCCGGCGAACCTCCAGTCCCGGGAGGTCGCCGGAAGTGATCAGCACTTCTTCGACGTCATGGCGAGCCGCAAGCTGCGCTACGTCGGCACAAGTACCGATGACTGGCACGCCGCCGATGCGGCTTTGCTGTACTTCCGCTCGATTGTCGATGAAACCGACGACGCGGTAATTCAGCGCGCGGTTGTAACGAATGGCCCTCAGCAAAATCTCGCCGGAGTCGTTTGCGCCGACGATCAGCGACGGCGTGCCGCCGGTCGAGGTAAACCACTGCCAGTTGTCGCTGTGCAACAGTTGTGGCAGTGCGCAGGGTGCCTACCACCAGCAGCGTGGTTCCCCAATCGATGACGATAATGCTTCGAGGGATTGTCGACCACGGCATGCACATGGTGTCGATTAGAGTCACGGCAAGCTGGCCGCAGGTGGCCGCCTGGGCGAGCGTCACCAGGTCGTGAAAATCGATGTACCGCGCCTCACTAAGGCGCAGCCGAAACCAGGCGAACACGCCAAGTTTGACAAGCGTCACCCACCAGACGGTTGCCAAGTACATTTGCAATGCGCGCGAGTTCGGTTCGCCGGCAAAGCGCAGCAAAAATGCGGTGTAATACGTCGCAGCAAACAGCGGCACCAAGAAGGCAGTGCCTGCGAGAAGCTGATACAGTTCGCGTTTGTGGAGCGCTTTGTGCATCAGTTGTGTCGTGGCTAGCGCGAAAGCGGTGCGGCGTCGGCGGAAGCTTGTTCGGGAGAGGTCAGCGGTGTTTGCCGTTGCGTCGAAAAGGCGCCGGAACCTGCGCCCGGCGTCTCGCGATATTCGGCGAAGCGCTGTCGGGAAATCGCCGCAATTGCGTCGTTCAGCCACTTGTCCTCGGGACGGCGAGCCAGACACCAGCGCACGTGCGGCTCGGCCTCGCTCAACCGGCCGGCGGCTAGGAGCGCTTTGCCGAGCGAATAGCGGATCGGATAGTGGTGTGGATTTGCCGTATTTGCGCGGGTAAGACACTCCAGGGCCTCATCCGCCTGCCCAACATCGGTATACATCGACGCCTGCCAATGCCAGACCGTTGCCGGTGCAATTCCGCGCGTTTTCTGGGTTTCGCGCTGCGCGGCCGTGGCGGCGTAGGTGAGTATTTCCGATAAGTCTTGCGGCGAGCCGAATTGCCGATACGGCGGCCAGACTTCACGAAGCGTGCGCCACTCCGGCTGCATTCGATCGAGCAGAAGCTTGGCCGGCATGCCACAGCTCACCAGCCGATACACAATTTCTTTCTGATGCCGTCCGGGCGTATTGAAACAGCGTGACCAAAGCTCGACCGCGGCATCAGCGTGACCCAGCAGCAACTGCTGAAGTCCGGCGGCGTGAGCACCTGTTTGTCGTAAGGACGCACGCGAATGCCTTGATCCACGCAGGCGGCGACTGCTTCACGTGGCCGGCAGTCCAAGAAGCACAGGTCAGCCAGGTGCAGGTAACTGTCGCCCTGAAGCGGACACAGCTCGACGGCGCGATGAGCGTGGTTAAGCGCCTTGTGAAGAAACTGTACGTCGGGTCCGAACGCGCGTGTTAGCCAATCGTGTAGATCGGACGACGACTTGAACGACGAGGCCATCGCCGCCTCGCGTATTTGCGTCACGTCCAACTGATTCGCGGCGTCGGCCATGCGATGCTCGAAGTGGGCCA
The DNA here is from genome assembly GCA_963713365.1 of uncultured Planctomycetota bacterium. Classification (GTDB taxonomy): domain Bacteria; phylum Planctomycetota; class Planctomycetia; order Pirellulales; family Lacipirellulaceae; genus JABDGM01. Next base: position 135,124 of record CAVQLN010000001.1, read on the forward strand.
TGTAGCGATCGGCGATTCGTCGGTGGGCCCGGGCGAATTGTGGATCCCAGGCAATGGCCCGCTCGATTTGCCGCAACATTTGTTCTGAGAGGCTGCGGCGCATTGAATCCGTGTTGGCACGACCCTCGGCCACGAAGTCGGTTAGCTCTTGCTGCGCCAACTCGCTGTCGATTGCAGCGGTGCGCAGATAGCGGTCCCAATAGATGGCCGCCATTCCGGGTCCGAACATCAGCCACGCCGACCAACCGCCCAGCAATAGGCTTGCGGCGGCTAGCTGCATCCAGCGCCGCCCGCGGCAGCGTGACGGATGTTGCCACGTTCGATTGGCCTTTACCGGCGATTTGCGATAGTCGAACCAGGCAGGCAGCGAGAACGATCGTGCCGCACATACACGCGGGGATGTACCAAACAAAGTCAACGAGCGAATGAACGATGCTGGCCGCCAACCCGGCGGCGACGGCGCCGAAGCAGCGGATTTCGTCCAGCTCCTTTGCGCTGCGAAAGCAGTTCAGACACCAGGCGCCGCAAAGCGCGATCGCGGCCGCAACGAGCGCGACGCCGACGACGCCGTTTTCGGTTGCAATCTGCAGGTAGCCGTTTTCGGCGTGCGTGTATTCCTTGGTGAGCGATTCGGGAAGATAAACGGGGCAAATTTCGCGATGACTGCCGGCACCAGCGCCAGTCAGCCAGCCTGCTTTCAAGGCCTCGACGTTGGCCGTCCAAACTTTGCGCCGGATTGCATTGTGGTCGATTGCGTCAATTGAGCCTTCGGCAAAGTCGTCGAGGCGCTCGGCGACTTCATCGAGGCCATGAAACGAAAGCACGCCAACGACGATTGTTGCCAATCCGACGAGGCCAAACACAAAACGGCGGTCGACCAATCCGCGAGCAATGTAAACAAAAGCGAGGACGCCGGCCGCCACCAGCATGACGATCGCGCCTCCGCGCGAGCGCGAGCCGAGGATAGCGAGCACGACAATGATCAATGCGGCAACAATCGACCACACCAGGAGACGTTCGAGTTGATCTGCTGCTTGCCGTGTTTGAGCCGGTATTTGTTTCGATGCGGGCTTGCAAGCCAACAGGCATGCCACAAGTGGCCCCAGCCCAAGCACCAAGAAGCTTGCGAAGTGATTGCGATTGATGAACGGCCCGGTGACGTTAGTTTTCGTCGTTCGCCAAGGGTGTGTGAAAAACCAAAAAAACCGGCCATCCGAGGTGTAGTACTGCGTGATTCCGAACACGGCCATGAGCGTCGCGGCTATAGCCAGGTATTTCAGAAGCCGCTCGATATCCGCCGTGCGTTCAATCCGTCCCATGACGACGACAAAAAGGAGCCCATATCCCACCAGCACGGCCAACGACTTGGCCGTTTCGTGCGGAATGAGAGAAACGGTGTGCCACGTGCCGAGAGCTGCCGCTTCACTGCCGGCTGGTGTCCACAGCGGCAACAGCGCGGCAGTCCGTGGCGACAGCCACGCCAGCAACCTGTTGGCAAAGGCACCAATCTGAAACACGAGCAGTCCGGCGGCCAGAAGCGGAATTAGCAAGTGCAACCGTGCGATTCCAGCGCCCAGCGGGCAGCATGGCCTGCCGAGCAAACCATGCGACGGATGTGAGCGTTATCAAGAACAGCAACAGGAATCGGCCGAAATCGTGACGGCCGCCAAAGAAGAAGGGCGCCGCGCAAAGAATCGAGATCAGCCCAACATCGACGACGCGCAGCAGCCAGTCGGCCGCCGACCGATGGTTGTCGGTACCGGTGCCGACCGTAGCTCGTCGTTAGACATGTCGGTCGTCACTTTAATCCGGGTTTTCAAGGATTCAGCTCGCAGTGATGCATGTAGCGCACTTGCTTACGCCGCCCGATCCGAGGGGAATTTGCGTACGCTGCTCGATCTGACAGTGGCACCGTTGTTATTCTCGCGGCTTCTTGGACTCGATATCTTCTGCATGCAGTTCTGCTACGGCGGCATCGGCTCGTGCCCGTGCCCGTATCCATATCCATAACCGTATCCGTAGCCATAGCCGCGGCCCGATTGCGGCGAGAGGCCGTTGGCCACCACGCCTAGCACGTTAGTGCCTGTGGTCGCAAAGCTGTAGCATGCACGGGCCACGAGTCGACGATGGTTCTTTTGCGGCTGCACGACCAAAATCGCGCCATCGAGAAGCCGGCCGATGATTTGGGCGTCGCTCACGGCAAGGACGGGCGGACAGTCGACGAGGACCTGGTCGTACGTGGATTCGGCCCAGGCCAAGAGCTCAATGAAATTCGGTGCGCTCAACAGCTCAGCCGGGTTCGGGCGCCGCAGACCGGCCGGCAACACGTCGAGCGTCGCCAGCTCGGTGTGGCGAATCAACGCAGGGGCCGCGACGGCCGCGTTTTCCTGGCTGCAGAGCACGTCGGCCAGGCCCGGCTGTCCCTTCAGTCCCATGAGGGCGGTCATGCCCGGTTTTCGCAAGTCGGCATCGATGACGAGCGTTCGCTTGCCTGCCTGTGCGAAGGACACGGCGAGGTTTGCCGAAACGGTTGTTTTTCCGTCGCCCGGCTCGGCGCTGGAGATGGCAATGCGATCGGTGGTTCCCGTGCCCAGCGTAAGCGCCGTGCGAAGTGTGCGGAAGGCCTCGGTTTCGACGGCGTTGGGCGCGATAAAGGTCTGAACGGTTGACAGGCCGGTCCCTTCGAGCGGCGCCATCCGCCTGACCATGGACAAGACGGGAACTCCCAATTGAGCCGACATTTCTTCCGGCGAGGCGAAGCGGTCGTCGAGCACGTCCTGCACGTAGGCGATGATGCCGCCGACAAACAGCCCTGCCACCAACGAGAACATGAATACTAATCGCAATTTGGGCGAGTCGGCCTTGTCGTCGGGCAAAGGCTCTTGCACGACGGTTGCCTGAATGGGAGAGTGAAAATGCTCAACGTCGATGTTGTGCATTTTTTCGATCAATATGTCTTGTTGTTCTTCGTGACGGTGGACGTCGCGCTCGAGGTTTTGCAACTGCATAATCTCGGCACTTTGCTGGACGGCGACGTTACGGGCTTCGCTGTAGGCGGTCTGCAGCTGCTGTTCCTCTTGCACGCTCTGAGCGACCGATTGCTCGAGCATCTTTTGCAACAACGGTCCAAGGTCGGCGCCTCCAAAGGAGGCCAGTCGCTGGCCTGCGTCCGCGCGGTAGGTGGCCAGATAGTTTTCAATCGTGCGAATGCGTTCTTGCAGTTCGACGACCTTTGGATGAGCGGTGCCCGTAGAACGGCCCCGTTTTCTGCAGCTCCGTCTGGGCATCGAGAAGCTTTCTGTTGCTGGGTGTTGATAAGCATCATGTCTTGCGGGCTGATCCCGAGGGCCGAGATGAGCATCTGCCGGCCGACAATTTCCTCCATGCCGACCAGATATTGATGCAGGTCCTCGCCATTTTTGATCGCCTCTTCGATCGAAATGACAAGTCCTTGGAGCTTGAGCCGCCGGCGCTTGGTCTCCAGCAGGCCGTTGTACAGTTGAAGGGCTGCTTGGATCGTGGGATCGGTGATTCCGTCCTCCGACTGCACGGGCAAGTGACCGACGCGCTGCAGGGCAGCCAGCAACTCCGCCTGCTTGGCGGCCAAGAGCTGCGTTACCTTGTCCCGGTCACGGCTGAGCTCGGCGATCACTTCGTTGGCGGAGCCTTTATGAGTGCGGTCGACGAACTGCAGATACGATTGAATCACCGCGCTGGCGACGGCCGAGGCCGCTTCGGGCGACCGCGAGCGGTAGCGTATCTCGATGATATTCGTCTTGCGCGCAGTGCGCGCCGAAAGCCCCTCGGCCAGAATCCTCGCCCACTCGGACGGTGGCGAATCTTGAAAGTCCAGCCGATGCTCGGGCAGCAAATACTCGATCGCCTGCTGGACCACTACCGGACTTACGACGATTTCCCGCTGATTGGCCATCGTGTTGTCCAGCACGGGCTCGTCGCCGACGCTGGCAACCTGGTCTTGATTGCGATGGACAATCCAAAGCTTCGCTGTCGAGTCGTAATACCGCGGCGCAAACACGAAGTACGCGGCACCGATGATGGCGCTGGCGCACACGGCGCGCAGGATCGTCTTGCGCCGGTATTGGGCCACCTGCCACAGCCGGAGCAGACTGTGGACCAACTCCGACGAATCGGCGCCGATGGGCATGTCGGCGGCGCCGTGCTGTTCGTTATTAGCTGTCGCTGTTGCCATGCGAGAGGTCCGAGTTACAATGCGGTCAGGCGTCCATTGACGCCAATTGCCATGCGGAAGAACTTGCTTACCGATTCGAGCATCAGGGTCGAGACGGTGGATTCCACGCTCACGAGGTCGCCCGATGCGAGCCGCAGGTTTTCGTTGCCGTCGCGCTTGGCGCCGGCAATGCTGATTTTGATGACTACGGGTTCCGCCATGTCGGCCGTTTGACGAATAACGAAAACCTTGTCGGCCACGGGCGACGTCGTGCCGCCGGCCATGGCGATGGCGTCCAAGAAGATGTACGTCCTCGTTATTGGGGACTGCGAATTGATCCGGTTTGCGCACCAGCCCAGTCACGTGGATGATGCGTTGTTCTTCTGGCAGTACCATGACCACGTCGCGATCGTCGAGTTTGCGGTTCTCATGAGTCGGCTGGTCCCGCTTGGGCCAAGTCGATCCGCGACATTCGCGGCATCGGCGGCTGCATAGCGATTGGCGGTGCAGCGAACGCTTCGGTGTGCGCGGCGAGTCGAATTTGCTGATCGTCGCTGTTTGCGGGCCCCGCCGGCGAGGCCGCCAAGAATGGCGACACGCTGTGATGAAGGATTTCGATCTGCGTGCCGGCATCTTTGGAAAGTCCGCCAGCCCCCGCCAGGGCACTGGCCAGATCACACGAGCCGCGCGGCAGCTCCACTACGCCCGGCTTGGCCACGGCGCCGAGCACGGTCACTCGATTAACGGCCGGTTCAACGACCTCGAGCGTCACGTACGGCTGACGATAGATGCCGCGTTCGATGGCCGCATGCGCGATTTGCTGCTCAGCAGCGACCGGTTCCAGTCCGCCGACAGGCACGGCGCCGATCAGCGGCACGAGTACGGTGCCGTCCCCAGCAACGCGCGCCGGCACAGGCGTGACGCGTTCATCGCCGCTGCCGCTGACGATCGTAATCTGTACGAGATCGCCGGTGCCGATCTGGGACGTGCCCACGCCCGCCCCGCCCATTCGCTCAAGATTGATTCCCGTGTCCGCGGGTGCAGCGGAGACGAGCAATTCCTGGGGAAGATGCTTCGCCGAGTAGTGCGCCGTGCGGCAGCCGACTAGCGTCGACGCGATGTACAAAAAGGCGAGCACAACGAGTGTTCGGCGCTTGAACCGATACGCGTGCGCATACGGGCTGCGCAGAACCGAGAGCGAAGCATCAAGTCACGGTAGAACATGGCTACCTGGTAGACGAGGAGGATGCGCGAAGCGATCGCATGGCGCGTCGCCGGGCGGATCAAGATGCGGTAAGTACACAATGACGGCCTGGTGTTGCAAGATGGCTTCCCGGCGGTGCCTTCGGGCGCGCCGGCGATTTTGAAATGCTGCTATTGCAGGCGGACGCTTATGACTCAGCGCTGAAGCGGGAAATGCGCAGTGTTTGCCTCAATTGAACTTGTTAGCGGTGCATGCGGCCGATAGACTCCGCCGCCTCGCGTTAAGTGCCGGCCCCGGCCGACTTTTCCACATGACCCGCGCTTTCCCCAAGCGCTTTTGCTTCCGATCACGAGCATCGGGCCCCAACCGCCATGTTTCAGGGAAAAACCATTTTCGTAACCGGAGGCACCGGCTCGTTCGGGCACGACTTCATCCGGCTGCTGTTAAGTCGGCACGAGCCGGCCCGCATCGTCGTCTTCAGCCGGGACGAGAAAAAGCAGCACGACATGCGTCTCGCGTACAGCGACAGGCGGCTGTCATTCGTCATCGGCGATGTTCGCGACCGGCAGCACGTGGCCAGCGCGATGCGCGGGGCCAACTTTGTTTTCCACGCGGCCGCATTGAAGCAGGTTCCGAGCTGCGAATTCTTTCCGATGGAAGCGGTGCAGACGAACATCATCGGAACGCACCACGTCCTGGAGGCGGCGGAGCAAAACGGCGTCGAGAAAGTCGTTGTGCTCAGCACGGACAAAGCCGTTTATCCGATCAATGCGATGGGACAATCCAAGGCGCTGATGGAGAAGCTGATGCTGGCGCGTTCCCAGGCGCCACAAACGACGGTGAAGTTTTGCGGCGTACGCTATGGCAATGTGATGTACTCTCGCGGTTCGGTGATTCCGCTGTTCGTGGATCAGATCGCGGCGGGCCAGCCGCTGACGATCACTCATCCGGAGATGACGCGCTTGCTGTTGCCGCTCGCCGAGGCCGTGGAGCTTGTCACGTTTGCAATGCAGCACGCCAGCCAGGGGGACATGTTTGTGCGCAAGGCGGCGGCAGCCGCAGTTGGCGACCTTGCGCAGGCCATGTTGAATGTGTTTGATGTGAAGAACAGCATCGACGTAGTCGGCATCCGGGCCGGCGAAAAGATGCACGAGGTACTTGTCACGGCGGAAGAATTCGTACGAGCGGAGGAGTTTACCGACTACTACCGAATTCCATGCCAGCACGGCCGAAATTACGATCAGTTCTTCACTCGCGGCACTCATCCATCTGCATTTGCCAAGGACGGATACACATCGGAGAACGCCCGCCGGCTTACCGTGCCGGAAATAGAGCAGCTCCTGCTGAGTCTTCCCGAGATCCGGGACGCGCTCGAAGCTCGCACCTTGCAGTCACACCCGTGGAGGCGCACGGCATGAGCAATTCCAACAGTCAGGCGATTGGCATCACCGGGCCAAATGGGTTTATCGCAAGTCATCTTGCCCGACGGCTCGCCGGGTCGTCCGCAGACTCGAACCAGAGCGGTGCGCGAGTCATCGGTTGCTCGCGCAAGACTTTGAGGCGCCCGACGCACTGAAAACCTTCGTCAGCCAGTGCGACACGATCGTTCATCTCGCCGGAATGAACCGCGGTGATGAAACGGCGGTGTATGAAACGAATGTGGCACTTGTAGAACGGCTAATTGATGCGCTTGCAGCGACAAATCGAAGGCCGCACATCATCTTTGCTTCCTCGAGGCTGCGCGATCGCACCACGGCGTACGGCCGCTCGAAGAAAGAAGGCGAAGAGCGGCTTCGACGTTGGGCGCAGCAACATAGTGCCGAGCTCACGATTTTGGTGATTCCGAATGTCTATGGCCCCGGTTGCCGGCCGTTTCATAACTCGGTGGTGGCTACGTTTTGTCATCAACTAGCCCACGCTCAGCGACCGGTCGTCATCGATGATCAGCAAATCGAGTTTGTTTGGGTGAGTGACCTGGTGGAAGCCATTGTCGACGCGATAAACACGCGGCAGCTCGGCACCAAAGAGGCGCGAATCGCGGGCACGGCACACTTCACGGTGTCTCAATTGCTGGCCCGGCTGGAGGCGATTCATCACAGCTATTTTGAAGCGAATGTCGTGCCCGACCTGTCGGACCCGCTCGAAGCCCGGCTCTACACGACATTCCTTTCGCACGTCGATTTGGAAGACCACTGCCACCGACCGCGCGTGCATAGCGACGGGCGCGGCAAGCTGTTCGAGATTCTTCGCTTGGCGAGCGGCGGGCAGATTTTTTTCTCGACCACGAAGCCCGGCGTGATTCGCGGCAACCATTTTCATTCACGCAAGGTGGAATGGTTTTGCGTACTGCGCGGTGAGGCGGTGATCCGCCTGCGGCCGGTAGGCGGCAAGCAAATCCGCGAGTTTCGCGTTTCGGGAGAGTCGCCCGAGTTCATTTCGATTCCCGCTCTTCACACGCACCAGATCGAGAACATCGGCGAGGACGATCTGCTGACCATGTTCTGGTGCAATGAAATATTTCAACCAGCCGATCCAGACACGTTTTACGAACAGGTCGCGTGACTTTTGACGGAATCTTGCGTCATGCCGGAACAATTGAAAGTCATGACCATCCTCGGCACGCGGCCGGAGATTATTCGGCTGTCGCGCGTGATCGGGCTGCTGGATGACCATGTCAATCATGTGCTCGTGCATACGGGGCAGAATTCCGACTATGAGCTGAATGATGTGTTCTTTCGCGACCTCGGGCTGCGGCCTCCGAATTATTTTCTCAACATCAACCGGGCGTCGCCAGGGCGAATCATGGCCGACGTGCTGGCCAAATCGGAAGATGTGCTGATCAACGAGCGGCCGGATGCGGTGCTCATCCTGGGCGATACGAACAGCGCGCTGGCCGCGATCATCGCCCGCCGCATGAAGATACCGATCTATCACATGGAAGCCGGCAACCGCTCGTTCGACTTCAACGTGCCGGAGGAAATCAACCGGCGGATCATCGACCATATCAGCGATTTCAACCTGGTTTATACGGAGCACGCCCGTCGCAATTTGTTGGCGGAGGGCATCCATCCGCGAAGGATTTACCTCACCGGGTCGCCCATGCGCGAGGTGCTGGACGCGAACCGGGGCGGCATCGCCGCGTCCGACGTGCTCGAACGGTTGCAGCTCGAGCGCGGCCGGTATTTCGTCGTCAGCATGCATCGCGCGGAAAACGTCGACGTGAGATCTCGGCTTCTCCAGTTGCTTGAAACGCTGAATCGCCTGAGTGCCGATTTTGCATGGCCGGTGATCGTCAGCACGCATCCGCGGACGCGCCAGCGGCTTGAATCACTCGACTTCGAACGTAATCCGAACGTGCGATTTCTGCCCCCATTTGGTTACTACGACTATTTGCGGCTGCAAACCGATTCGTTTTGCACGCTGTCGGACAGCGGCACGATCAGCGAGGAGAGTGCGATCCTCGGTTTTCCCGCGGTCACGCTGCGCACGGCGATGGAACGGCCCGAAGCGATGGACTCAGGGCACATCGTGCTCACCGGCCTGGAACCCGACACGATTCTGCGGGCCATTCGATTCGTTACCGCAAACCACGATGCGGACAGGCAGCAGCCGATTGCCGATGAGTATGAAATCCGCAACACATCCACGCGCGTGCTGAAGCTGATTCTGGGGACAGCGCGGCTGAGCCATGCGTGGGACGGCATTGTCGCCGACGGCCGGCCGCTTGCGGCGTAGTACGGGGTTAGCGTCCTATGAAAATTCTCGCCATTTATCGCCACTATTGGCCTGATACGCCGCCGTACGCGCGGATCCTTCGCTCGATACTCGAGCACCTTTCAGAAAGCGGCCATGAGACCACAGTTTACGCGGCCCAGCCGAGCTATAACGACATCCGCCAGCCGCCGCAGCCTTGGCGAGAAAACGTCGGCGGCGTCGATATTCGACGCGTCCGCCTGCTGCCCGAGCGAAAGCGCTGGCGCGTCGCGAGGGCAATCAACGCCTTGTATTTCTCGCTGCGCACCGTGCTGCACGCGGTCGTCGGCCGGCGCTACGATCTGGTGATCGCCAACACGCAGCCGCCCGTGCTGATGGGCTGCGCCTTGCGGCTGATCTGCCTGCTAAAGGGCACGCCTTACATTTATCATTGCCAGGATCTCCATCCGGAATCCGCGGCCTTGGCTGGCGACCTGAAGCGCGGTTGGCTGTACCGGCTGCTTGCGCTCTGCGACTCGGCCGCATGCCGCCGGGCACGGCGTGTCGTCGTCCTTTCACAGGATATGGCCGACGCACTGAAAGCTCGCGGATTACCGACGACGAACGTATCGGTCATCAATAACCCGCCGCTGGAAATCGATACCGCGGCGCGGCCCGCGCTGCCACCGCCGCTCGATGAGCCGGTGGATTGCGCCCGGTTTTTGTTTGCGGGAAACATCGGCCGCTTTCAGGGTTTGGAGCGGCTTGTCGCAGCCGCACGACTCGTAGCCGGCCGTGTGCCGTTTCAGCTCATTTTTATGGGCGAAGGCGTGGCCCGGCGCGAGCTTGTGGCGTTGGCCGGCGACCTCTTGGGGCGGCGAATTATCTTCCTCCCGCATCAGTCGCTGGAAACAGCGCTTGCCGCCATGCGCGTCTGCGATTTCGGCGTCGTGTCGCTTTCGGCCAACGTTTACCGGTTCGCTTATCCCAGCAAAAGCATCATGTATTTGTCGGCCGGGTGCCCTCTGTTGGCGCTCGTGGAGCCGGAGAGCGAATTGGCGACGACGATTGAGCGTTACGGGTTGGGTTACGTGGCGGCAAGCCGCTCGGTCGCCCACATTGCAGAAACGATCCTGAAAGCCGTGGCCGGGCGCGGCAAGTGGACAGCGGACCGCCGCCGGCAGATCGAGCAAGTCTGCCGCGAGCTGTACGACCAGAAGCGGATGCTCGCTGCCTGGGACCGACTGATCGCCGACGGCACTGCTGGACCTTCTATCGGCCAGAATGACCATCAAGTGCCGCGAGCGGCATAGGACGTGTGATGTCGCGTGTTGTCGGTCGATCACCACATGAATTTGTGCGAGATGCTGCCGCATCGGCAGCGAAGGCCGGCCGCCGGTGATCATTCTGGGCGCTGCCCGATCCGGCACCAAACTGCTTCGCCGTCTCGTGGCTGCCAGCGGTTGCTATGCCGAAATTCCGTTCGACGTTAACTATATCTGGCGATTTGGAAACGAATCGTGCCGCCATGACGTGCTGACGCCGGATATGCTGCGAGAAAAAACCCGCAGGTTCGTCCGGACGCGATTGGAAAAAATTGCGGTTCATGCAGCCACAGCGTCCACACGATCAGTACGGCAGACGGCAACGAACGTTGACCCAATGCCTTTCGTCGAAAAGACGGTGAGCAACGTTCTTCGGGCGCCGTATGTGAAGGCTATCTACCCGGAGGCGAAATATATTGCGCTCATTCGCGACGGGCGCGACGTGGCCGAGTCGGCCGCGCGCTGCTGGCGCGAGCCACCCGAGGCCGGCTATCTGCTGGCCAAACTGCGAACATTTCCTTGGTTGCAGTGTGCGCCGTACGGCGCGAAATATGCGCTGAATGTTGCGCGGCGCAAGTTGGGCCTTGATAGCCATCTGCGCACGTGGGGGCCGCGCTATCCAGGAATTGACGACGACGTGCGGCGACTCAGCGTGCTCGAGGTTTGCGCGCGGCAATGGGCCCTATCCATCGAGCATTACGAACGGGCTCGACCGCTGTTTGCGGCACACCAACTGCTCGAAGTGCGGTACGAACAACTTGTCCAAGAGACGCCGAGATTCGGCGAAGACCTGTGCAAGTTTCTGGCCATCGATAACCGTCGCGCCGATTCAGGAGTACGCACGGCAGACAATTCATGCGGACCGGCTCGGTACTCGAAGCCGGCTGTCGCCGAGAGAATTGCAGCAAGTGTCCGAGATTACTCGGTCGGCGCTCGAGCGATGGGGGTACGTAGACAACTCAACGAATCGCTGCGTGGCATAACAGTCTTAGCTTCGGTTCCTTCTTTGCAATCACGAAGAAATCGCTGACGAAACATCATGAATGAAACACAGCCGACAACACAGATTGTGCGGTTCTCTCCTCCGTCCATCGGGCCCGAGGAGATCCGCGAGGTCGTCGATTCACTTGCGTCGGACTGGATCACCACCGGGCCGAAAGTGTCGCGTTTCGAACAGAAGTTTCGCGACTACATCGGCGCCGGCAGCACTTGCTTTGAGCTCATGCACCGCGGGGCTGCATTTGTCGCTGGTCGCTCTGGGTATTGGGCCGGGCGACGAGGTGATTACGTCGACGCTGACCTTTGTGTCCACCGTCAATGTGATCGAGCACGTGGGCGCAAAGCCGGTACTCGTTGACGTCGAACCGGACACCCTCAATTTGGATCCGCAATGCGTGGAAAGTGCGATCACTCCTTCAACGAAGGCGATCATCGCGGTTCATTATGCCGGCCACCCGGCCGACATCGCGGCGCTTAGTGCAATTGCCAATCGACACAACATAGCTCTTGTTGAAGATGCGGCACACGCACTGCCTGCGTCGTATCGCGGCCAGCTTGTCGGCAGTTCGACGAACTTAACGTCATTTAGCTTCTATGCGACGAAAAATCTCACGACCGCTGAAGGCGGCATGCTCACGGGTGACGCGCAGCTCGTTGAGCGAGCGCGCACCTTCAGTTTGCACGGCATGACTCGCAATGCCTGGAACCGCTATGGCACCGAGGGGACATGGTTCTACGACGTTGTGTGCCCCGGCTTCAAATACAACATGACCGACCTGCAGGCTTCGCTGGGCCTGGTTCAACTTTCGCGTTTGGAGTCCATGCAGCGCCGGCGAGCGGAAATATTTGCACGGTACAACGCGGCGTTTGAAGCCGTTTCTTGGCTGCAGACGCCTACGTGCCGCGCTGATGTGCAGTCTGCGCAACATTTATACGTTTTGCGTCTCCACGACGGTGCAACAGGTGGCTGGCGCGATGCGCTCATTGCCGAGTTGAAGGCTCGTGGAATTTGCACGTCGGTGCACTTCATTCCGGTTCATTTGCACACGTACTACCGCCAGAAGTACGGCTATCAGCCCGAGGATTTTCCGGTGGCGCTTGAGAACTACCAGCGGATGCTTAGCCTGCCGCTTTCCCCAGCGCTAACCGATGACGAAGTTTCCCGCGTAATCAGCGCCGTTAGGCAACTTACGGCGAGTGGTCCGAGCAAACTGGCTGCTTAGTTAATTCGATCCGATGGACCAGGGCCAAAGCCAGATGACGCGATTCGTCGATCTCATCTTCGCCACTCTAGGGTTGATCGTACTCTCGCCACTAATGGCTGGGATTGCGCTGGTGGTCAAACGTGGCGATTTGGGACCCGTATTCTTCGCGCAAGATCGCGTCGGACAATTCGGCGTGCCGTTCCGTATGTACAAATTCCGCACGATGATCGTGACGGCTGAGAAGCTTGGCATCCCACTTACGACGCGCAATGACCCAAGGATCACGCGCGTCGGCCGCTGGCTGCGCCGAACGAAGCTCGACGAGCTGCCGCAGTTGTGGAACGTGGTGAAAGGCGACATGAGCCTGGTGGGGCCGCGGCCGGAGGTGCCGCGGTATGTCGCCCTGTACACGGCGGATCAGAGACAAGTGCTTGAAGTGCGACCCGGAATTACTGATCCAGCGTCACTGCAATTCTTTGACGAGGCACGCTGCCTCGAAACCTCAAATCCAGAAACCGAGTACGTCGAGCTGATTCTGCCGCACAAATTGGCAATCAACCTGGCCTATCTGCGACGGCGGACCGTCGTCAGCGATTTCATCGTTCTGCTGGCAACACTGCGCAAGTTAATTGTGCCTGGCTTGCCGGGTGTCCCGCTGACACCTGTGATCGAGAGTGAGAGGCGATCCGCATGACGGCAGGCAATCCGAAACGCTCAATCAAGGCGGCGACAGTAGCCCCCGGATGGCGCCTCGAGGAATTAACCGCCTGGCGGGGTTCCGCGCTCGAATGGGCGGGCAGCGGAAAACTGCTCGTCTCATGCCGCCGGCACATCTATGAAGCGGCCGACTGTTTCGCCAAGCCGCGCCACTTCGCGGCGATTCCGCTGCCTTGGTGGCAGGCGGCGGCGACTTCGTTTCGTCCGATCCAGCGGCTATTGCGGCTCATGTTTTACAACCTGATACCTCTAAAAAATGGGGCACTCGTTGTAAGTTTTGGCAAGCGCGTTGCGGTGATCAACGGCGGCGAATTCCATGCAGTGAGCGGACTTCGACGCGCCTGCCGAATCCTGCGCGGCGCTGCGCCGACGCGGATGACCAGGGGCTCTTCTTCGGCGAGTACATCAATAACCCGGACCGCGACGAAATCTTCATCTTTCGGCTCGACGCCGCGGCCCGCAGAAGCGAAGTCGCCTACTGCTTTCCAGCGCGCTCGATCCGGCATGTGCACGGAGTTTATCGAGATCCGTACACGTCGGATCTGTGGTGCTTGACGGGCGATCATCCGCGAGAATGTCAAATGCTGCGCACCCGCGACCGCTTTGCCACGCTCGACGTCGTTGGCGCCGGCGATGAATCGTCGCGCGCGGTGAGCGTCCAATTTACCAGCGACGCGGTCTACTACGGCAGCGATGCGGAGTTCGCCCAGAATTACTTGTATCGCATCGATCGCCGCACGGGCCGACGCGATTCTCTGGGGCCGACGAGCGGGCCAGTTTATTACTCATGCCGCAGCGGACGCGACATGTACTTCGCGGTCACAGCCGAAATGTGCCCGAGCCAATCCGACCGCTGCGCGGCGCTATGGCGCGTCGACGAAGACGGCAACATCGAGCGCGTCGTGCAAATGACGAAGGATCGCTGGCATAAGAAGTATTTCATGCCTGGAACGCTGCACTTTCCCAGCGGGCCTGGTTTGGCTGATCAGCTATTATTTCACGCGGTCGGCCTGGCCCAGGCCGACAATCGCATGTTCTCGCTGCGCAGAGCCGCCTGATTCAATGCCTCAATAAAGCCCCGAAAATTTGCAGTTCTTCACCATCGTCGGCGTCGGTCGCTCCGGCACGTCGCTGCTCATGACGGCGCTCGACTCGCACCCAATGCTGGCGCTGCCGCCGGAAACGCAGTTCGTATGGCGGCATGTGGCCCGTTGGCCGAAAGCCACTCTCGCGCAAACGCGGATGCGCGTCGCGACGGAGACGAATTTTGCGCGGCTTCATTTTGAATTGGATGAGTTCTTTGCGCCTTTCACATCCGGCCGTGAAGCGTTTTCCAACGCATGCGCTTACCGGCGCATCTTCGAGCTGTGGGCGAAGCGGACCGGCACGACGCGAATAGGCGACAAGTCACCGAAAAATATAGAGTACTTGCCGCTGATCCAGCGCATTTTCCCCGCGGCAAAAGTCATCCACATCATTCGCGACCCGCGTGATGTGTTTCTCTCGCGCACGAAGGCGAAATGGAGCGCTGGCCGCTCACGGCTGGCGCAGGCCCTGGCGTATCGCGCTCAATTTGACCTGGCACGGCACATCGGCCCACGACTGTTCGGCGAACGCTACTTGGAAGTGCACTATGAGGAGATTCTGAGCAATCCGCAGGCAGAACTGGGCCGCATCTGCAGCCTGTTGGGCGTGCCTTTCGACCCAAAGATGCTCGACCGCGAAAAGTCGGCGCGAACCCACGTATTTCGTGAAGAAATTGAATGGAAGCAGACAGTGCTCGGTCCTCTCCTGACTGAAAATTGCGACAAATGGCGCAAAGAGTTATCGCCAGAGGACGTGGCGTTCATTGAGGACAGTTGCATCACGAGCTTTTGCGATGGACGCTATGCGCCGGCCAAGCAAGGCCAGCCTGGCCACGGAGGCATTCGCGGCGCCTGGGCCCGCTCGCAGATGTATATGTGCGGCACGGCCTACCGAGCATGGATCGCTCACCGCAATCGCCGCGCGGTCCGGCAGATGGCGGTTGAGACGGCCCCGCCTCACGCACGCCGCGCCGCATAGAACCAGCTAAACGTGAACCAGCTTGCTGAACCTGCCATGGTGCGCGGCCCAACTTCGACCGAGCACGTCCACAACGCATCGCTGATGCGGAAATTCAGCCGAATCGCCGTGGGTGGCTTCGGCCGGCAAGTTGCCGTGTTTGCGGTCAACGGTTATCTCGCCTGGACATTGTCGAAGGACGTGTTTGGGACATTCACTTGCGCCTATGGCTCGCTGATGGTGACTATCGGCCTGGCCGACTTTGGTTTGCGGCAGGTGGGTTGGCGTGAGATTGCCCGCAACCCGCAACGGATTGCCAGCATCGTTGACGAAATCGTCGCAGCGCGGCTCGTCACGACGCTCATCGGCATGGCGGGCTTTCTCGCCTGCGCCGGCATGTATTGCCGCCACCCGCAGGACTGGATCGTTTTCCTGGCCTTCAGTCCGGGTCTGCTATTCAACATGACGTCGTTCGACTTTCCTTTCATGGGCCAGGACCGCGTAGAGACCATCAACAAGAGCTCAACGGTCGCCTACGCGTACTACGTGCTTGCCAGCCTGCTCACGGTCGGAGGCGATTCGAGCGCGTGGCTGGCGGCAATCCACTTTGTGGTGGCCCACGCAATTTTCGTCGCGCTATTGCACAAGGAATATCGACGCATGGTCGGCCCGCTGCGCCCGCTGTTCCGGCCACGAGTGATTCTTGGTTACTACAAATTATCGTGGCCGCTCGGCCTGAACTTCTTCATCTTTCGCTTGACGACGAATTACCCCGTGTTGCTCCTGGGGTTGATCGTGAGCAGCGCGGCGGTGGCCGAGTACCGTGTCGCCGAGTTGTTTTACTCGTTGTTCGCGTCGCTCGGACTTTATCTGGGAAGCAGCACGTTTACGACTTTTGCCTCGTATGGCAAGGACGGCAACCGGGATATCGCCCGAAGCGTGGAAATAGCCGTGCGCACTATCCTGCTGGGACTGATGCCCGTCGGGTTCCTGTTCGCCACCTTGTTGCCGACGGTTCTGGCGTGGTGGCTGAACGAAACGTCGCCGATGGCGGCCCTGACGTGTTTCTTCCTGGGCATCAGCCTGCCTCTGGGCGTCGCCACGCGATATCTAAAAACGTGTCTTCCGAGCATCGGTCTCAATGCGCAGCTGCTAAGCGTTAACGTCGCGAGCCTGGCCCTGGGCGTTGGGGCGGGCGCTTTGGCTTATCCGTACGGTCGGTCCGCCTGGCATTGCCGCATCGGTTCTCGTGTCCGATGTTTGCGGCCTGGCAATGTTATTGGGCTTACTCAAGCAGCGATCCTCGCTGCGGATTGCGCCGGTGCTGGCCGCGGCCAGCGGAGTTGTCGGCGTGTGGGCGGCTCTGTATGTGACTTCGATGGCATTGAGCCCATGGCCGTGGCTGCCTGTCCTTGTGCCTTTGGTCGTCGCCACGCCGCTCACGTTGTGGATAGCCGCAATACCGCACCGCGCCGCTTTCACAACAAACGGTGCTGGCGCAGTTCGTCCCGCAGCCGACACCCAACTCTTACGCAGAACTGCTTAATCATCCCTGGAGCAAAATCCGCGATTCGATGTCAATAATTCTAGCGATCGCGCTGGGGCTGTACGTTGTCATCGACCTGATGTCGATCGGGCTTGGCACCGAGCAGCGACCAGCCTACGGCGCA
Source organism: uncultured Planctomycetota bacterium (assembly GCA_963713365.1). Classification (GTDB taxonomy): domain Bacteria; phylum Planctomycetota; class Planctomycetia; order Pirellulales; family Lacipirellulaceae; genus JABDGM01. The sequence goes on from CAVQLN010000001.1 coordinate 152,169, forward strand.
TTACTTCTCATCACGGGGCTGGTACTACTGGCTGCCAAGCGGCGCCCGCCATTGCCGCGCTCGGTCGGCCGGGTTGCCGCCGTCTGGTGGATCATTGGCGTCATTGGTTTCGTGATGGTGTTGAGCCAGGAAACCATTTACCCGCTGTATGTCGCGGGCGACGCCGCATCGTTTCTTTACCCGGCCTTGCTTCTTATCATCGCACGCAAGGATGCCAGCGTGTTCTTCCATGTTCCGACGATTACGGTCCTCGGGGCATTCATGCTGTTGGCTTCGATTGGCGCGGTACTGATACCGATGCTCAGTCACAATACAGAGCGGTTCCAAGAGCCGCCGCTGCTGCTCATGGCACTCGGATGGATCGGCATGATTCGCCCCAAGCGTGCCGAAGGGTTGGCCAGCAGCATACTGATTTCGGTGGCGGTGCTCCAACTTACTGTCATGTCCGGTGCTCGCTTTGCACTCGTCCTGTGGCCGATGATGGGCATCGCGCTATTCGCAATGGGGCATGTTTCGCGGCGGATGGCGGCTGTTGCGCTGTGCATGTTGCTGGGCGTCGTTCTGACGGCGGACGTGGCGATCGAAGCCCTGGACCTGAGTGCCAGAATCGATGAGTCGCGGATGGGGCGATTTCTGGGACGCCTCGGAAAAGAGTCGCTCGCCGAAGGTATTTTCTTCGACGCTTCGATGAACAATCGCATGCTCGAGGCGTCCGACGCGTTCTACACGCGTTTTGATTATCAGACTTGGCCTGCCTGGCTGCTTGGGTCAGGGCACGGGGCGACGTTTGAGGGCGACGCCGCCTATTATGGCGAGCGAGAAACCGATAGCGGGGATGTGCATCACATCCACTTTGGCTTGATGCTCCTGTATTACCGGTATGGAATTCCAGGAGTGTGCGGCTTCTTGTGGCTGATTGCCGCGGCCTTGCATCAAATGTTGGTGCTGCGCCGATGCCCTGCCAACGCGCCGCTCTACTATCCGTCGCTCGTCTTTACCTTGGCGGCCATCGCTTACTTGCTCAATTTCTTGCTGTTCAATGAGCTGATCGACCCGGTCTTTTCGTTCACGATCGCCGGATTTCTCACGACGCGCGATCTTTCCAGGCAAGCCACGCAACTCTCAGGGCGGCGCGTTGCTCCGCAATCGACGCTCGGTCTCTGGCGTCCGGTAACGGCTCCACGGCCGGCGCTTATTGCCAGGCGCCGATAAGGTGGAATAGATAGGCGACGGGGTCGATGCTGGTCGTATCGGTGCCGCCGTTGATGGAATGAGCCGTCACTTCATCGAAGTCAAAAGCCGTGTTGCGCCACGCACCGGAGATAATGTATGCGCCCCAATCTCGGACGCGGAACTGGTCGTTGCCGGCCGAGTCGTAAAGGTTAGCGCGGTCGAATCCGCCTTTGCCGTACGCCGTTGTATCGGAAAAGCCGTAGGCCTGGTGTCGGAACCCGGTACCGCGCGATTCCACGTGGTCGGCCCAAGCGTCGAAGAAATCGTCCCCGGCTGAACCATTGAGTGCGCACGATGTCGTTCCCCGACGAGTGGTATGCCTGGGTCAAGTCGAAATCAAACGCGCGATTCACGAAGCCGCTACCGGTCATTGTCGCGCGAGTCGGGAACGTTTCGAACACGTCGTCGCCGGCCGAGTCGTGCAGAATCGCAAGGTCGTTGCCGCCTCTTCCGGTTCCCTGTGCGTCGTCGAACCCGAATGCCTCGTGCCGGTATCCCGGTCCCTGCATCTCGGCGTGATCAAACCAGGCAGTGAAGACCTCGTCGGCTGTCGAGCCGAATAGCCGCGCTACGTCGTGCCCTTGCGACGCGTGTCCTTGCGTATGGGCGAAGTTCATCGCGCGGTGTTGGAAGCCGGAGCCTAGCATCGTGGCCCGCGTCGGAACGGTTTCAAACGTGTCGTTGCCCGCTGAATCGTACAAGTCGGCTGTGTCGTTGCCGCCGGTTGAGAAGGCGTCGACGCGGTCGAATGCACTGACAGTGTGACCAAAGCCAGCGCCTGTAAAGGTAGCCTGTGTCGGGTGGGCCGCAAACGTTTCGTTGCCAGCCGTGTCGAAAAAGTTGGTCACGTCCGCACCGGTGGACGCCTGGCCGACGTAGCTATCGAAGTCAAACGCGCGGCTGGAGTAGCCGGTGCCCGTCAACTGGGCTCGGTTCGACCAGCCGCGATACAAATCGTCGCCGGCCGAGTCGAACAGCCTTGCCGTATCATTTCCGGTCGACGCGTAGCCCGTAGCCTCGCCAAAGTTTCGTGCGCGGTAGATCGAGGAACCGATGGTCATGGTCGCCAAGTCAACGCGAACCTCATACGTGTCGTTGCCGGTCGAGTCGAATTGCGAGGCGGTGTCATTGCCGGTCGATGCGACGCCTTCCGTGACATCAAATCCGGTGGCCCGGTTGAAATAGCCAGTCCCGGCCATGGTCGCGCGGTCGTGATACGACTGAAATACGTCGTTCCCGGCCGAATCGTACAGCGTCGCCAGATCATTTCCCGACGACGCGAAGCCGTCGACCTGGTCAAAGTTGTGCGCCTCGAAGACGGCCGTCCCGATGTTCATTGTCGCGTGATCGACATGGGCCTCAAATACGTCGTTTCCCGCCGAATCAAACATCGAAGCGGTATCGACACCGGTGGAAGCTACGCCGTCCGTCAAGTCGAATCCGAGTGCGCGGTTGAAGTAGCCAGCACCCGTCATGGTCGCGCGATTCGAATACGACTGCAGCACGTCGTCGCCGGCCGAATCGAATAGAGTCGCCGTGTCCGTGCCCGTCGAGGCCACGCCATCGACTCGCGAAAAGCCCGTGACAAAGGTGCCATAGCCGGCGCCCGTCATTTCCGCGTGATCGTGCCACGCTTTGAAGTCATCGTTGCCCGCCGAGTCGTGAAGGAACGCGACATCGGCGCCGCCACCGCTATGCACTGTCACGTTTTCTACGGTCGTGGCAGCGGCTGAAAAACCGGTGCCGACAAGGCTAGCGTTTCCCACGCGCAGCGTGGCCGTTTCCACGCCGCTGGTGCCGGTCATTGTGATCGAGTCGATGCCGGCTCCACCACCGAAGTTGAACGTGGTGACCGTGGCTTTATCGAAGGTGTACGTCGTACCGTTGGCGCCCACGGTGTGATTCGTGGCGCCCACGGCGAAGGAAAACGCGTCGTTCCCCGTCGTTCCACCGACAGTAACTACCGCGCCGCTGAGCGTCACGAGGTTTGTAAGGCGGAAGTCGACGTCCGCATTGGCGCCGGTCACGCGGAGGTAGTAGTTAGCGCCGGCCGTGGCGCCGATGTTGCGGCGCTCGCCGGTTGCATTGGGCGTCCCTGTCGCCAGGAGCTGAAAGTTGTTGTCATAAAATGCGATGTCGACGTTTCCGCCGGCGTCCGCAAAGAATGCCTCCGCAGTGAGGTATCCGGTGCGGCTGGCGGTCATGCGATACCACGTTTCTCCCGTGATCGCGATGTCCGTCAGTTGTGATTGCGTGGTCGTGCCCAGATCCGTAACCACGAGCCCGCAATCAATTGTCAGGTCGTAAAAGCCGATGCCGCCGCTCGTGGAGAGGCCAATAGTGTAGGTTTGCCCGGCAACGACGTTGAACGTGTACGTTTCGCCGCTCGTGCCGCTCACGGCGCCGCTGCCGCCGGAGGGCGTCCAGACGGGCGCCAATCCGTGGGTCGTATCGGCCGTGAACGACACCGTGCCGGCCGTGCCAGCTATGAAAGTGAAGTAATCGACGTCGGTGAGGGTGCCGACCAGGCCGCTGATCGCGCCGTCTTGCGAGATAGTGCCCAAGTTATGCGCGGTCGCGACAGTGGAGCCATAGTCGTCCGTCGGCATGAGGGCGGCAAACGCATTCACCAAGTTCAGCCGCTTGTAATTCTGGTTTGTGTCCGAGTCGAAGAACGTGTCGGCCGTATTCATCATGTGGTCATAGAGCATGTCCTGCGTGATATTCGTGATGCCGACAAATTGCATTGCCTGGCGAAGCAGCACGCTCGCACCGGCGACGTACGGCGCCGCCATGCTCGTGCCGGAGAAGCTCGCATAATCGTCCGCCACGCCATTGTTGTTGCCAAGGTAGTCCGGGACCGTGCTCACAATCGTACGGCCCGGCGCTGCGATTGCGCGAGAATGCCTTTGGCTATAGAAGCTCAACGAGCCGTTATCGTCGACTGACATCACAGGCACAACATACGGGCTGGCGGCCGGATAGCTTAGTCCAGGTGCGCAGAACGTCTGATAGTCGTTTCCTGCCGAGACGGCAATGAAGATGCCGTCGGCCTCGAGCTGCGCGAACTCCTCTTCGAGGTTCGCCCAGAGCGGAATCGAAGTTGAATTCCACTCGACTCCGAGCGACAAATTCACCACGGTGATCGGATTTTCAAAGGCGTTACGATTCTGGTGGACCCATTGCAGCGCGGTTTCCACCCAGTCGAAATAGCCGTCGCCAGCGTCATTGAACACCCGCAAGCCAACCAGGTCGACGCCCGGCGCCACGCCATCGTCGCTGCTTCCAGTACGATCGGCTCCCACGATACCGGCGACATGCGTGCCGTGGCCGCCTTCCGCTCCGTCGTCATAGGGATTGGCGTCGTTCTCCTCGGTGAAATCCCAGCCACCGACGACGCGAAAGTTCGCGCCCAGACCGCCACCCAATGCGACGTGGTTCCACGCGATGCCGCTGTCAATGATCGCCACGGTCTGACCGGCACCGGTGAAACCGTAGTTATTGCGAACTTGCGTCAGGCCAGTCAGGCCATGGGCGCTGGCGAGCATCTGATTAATATCGCCGGCGAGCACTTCCAAATCGCGCTCGGCCCTCGGGTCGAGCCAGAAATCGGCATCGCGCTCCGAATGATGCTCGATCCCCAGACTGTGGTGCACCAGCGGTGGGGCGCTTACATCCTGGATCGAGCCGCCCCAGAGCTGTGTGAGCGGATCGGCCGACATCACGTGGCGATCTTCCAAACGCTCGATGAATCGGGATCGATTGCGCGTTTTGCGTTGGCGTGCAGCTTTACGGCTCATGCGCCTACCCTTAATGCGTGGCGGGCCCGCTCATGCGGACCGGCAACCCGCCAACGTCAGAGGAGAAATAGGACGCGACCGCTGAGGGTACCGGCCTTGTCCGGGAAAAGTAATTCTTGCAAGCGCGCGGTGTCCATCCCGCGGCCTTTCAAATTTAGGTCAGAAATGCCCGGCACGTAGGAAATGTCCGGCTGGCGTGCAATCTTTGTTGCGCGTGTTGACCCAGGGCAGCAGCGGAGGAGCGGCTGTTGCACAAAATCAACAGATGCGGCGGCGACTCGACGCGTTGCAGCCAAGGCTACGGCAGTCGAAGTGAGCCTGCTACACTGGCCACATGCGCCAGTTGATTCAAAACGCACACGTCGTGTTGCCGGATGGAATCGAGCGAGTCTCTGTCGTTATCGAGGATGAGCGAATCGCCGATATCGACCCGGCGCCGCAGCTGGCGGTCGACGAGGTGATTGATGCTGGCGGACTGCATCTGCTGCCGGGCGTAATTGACGACCAGGTCCATTTTCGTGAGCCGGGGCTCACGCACAAAGAGGAGCTCAGCACGGCGAGCCGGGCGTGTGCCAAAGGTGGCGTAACAACCTTTCTCGAAATGCCGAACACGGTGCCGCCAACGACGACGCAGATCCGGCTGGAAGAAAAACTCGCGCTGGCGGCGCGAAAATCGCTCGTCAATTATGGCTTCTACATCGGCGCGACCACCGACAATTTGAATGAGCTACGGCAAGCTAGCCGTACACCCGGCATTAAGATCTTCATCGGGTCCAGCACAGGTGACCTGTTGGTCGACGAGCAGGACGTACTCGAGCGCATCTTTGCCGAGACGTCGCTGCCGATCACCGCGCATTGCGAGGACGAAGCGACGGTGCGGGCCAATGCGGCACGATTCGCATCGACCCACAACGTGGCCGATCACTCGCGCATTCGCGATCACCAGGCGGCGCTGATCGCCACGCGACGGACTATTGATCTCGCCCACCGCCATCGGCATCGCTTTCACGTCTTGCATGTTTCCACCGGGGCGGAAACCGAGCTGCTGGCCAATCACCGTAACCTCATCACAGGTGAAGCATGTCCCCATCATTTGCTGCTCAACATCGACGATTACACGCGCTTAGGGACGCTCGCGCAAATGAATCCCTCGCTCAAAACATCCGAAGACAATCGCCAATTGTGGCAGGCGCTTGCCGATGGCCGCTTGCAGGTGATTGCCACCGACCACGCGCCGCACACGCTGGAAGAGAAGCGGCGAGCGTATCCAGATTCGCCGTCCGGCATCCCGGCCGTCGAAAACTCGCTGGCGCTCATGCTCAACGAGGTTCACCGCGGCCGAGTGACCCTCAAGCAAGTGGTTCATTGGATGAGCGAGGCGCCGGCCCGGGTTTGGGATATTGTCGGCAAAGGCCGAATTGCCGTAGGTTACGACGCTGATCTGGTGCTCGTCGATCTAGAGCGCGAGGCAGAGGTTCGCAACGAGAACCAGAGCACAAAATGCGGCTGGAGCCCGTGGCACGGCGAGCGCCTTGTTGGTTGGCCCGTCCGAACTTGGGTCATGGGCCACGAGGTTTATCGCGACGGACAATTCAACAGCGAGGGCATGGGACAAGAAGCAAAATTTGACCACGCCCGTGGCGGATACTGGGCGACGGCTGGGAATACATAGCCCGGCCATCTTGGCCCGGGGGGAGGTTGGCTCTTGGATGCCGGCTCACGATGGGCCAGCTATATAATTATCGCTATGCTCCACCTTCAATGCGAAACGCCGGCGCGGTGGCTCGCACAAGTCGATGCGGATTTGCCCTCCATCCTCATCGACCATGCGCACTGCGAAAAGAAAGCAGCGGGGACGGCGCTGAATCTGATCTTCGCCTACGTCGAAGACCTGGAACTTTGCCGCGCGATGACTGAAATTGTGAACGAGGAGCTGGAGCATTTTCACCTCGTGCTCGATTTACTGGCCCGCCGCGGCATCCGCTTCCGGCGACTTACGCCATCGAGCTATGGTCGCGATCTGAATGACCTGGTGCGGAAGCAAGAGCCGCAGCGGGCCGTCGATCGGCTGCTCGTTGCTGGCTTGATTGAAGCCCGATCGTGCGAGCGGTTCCACGTTCTCGCCCAGCACGTGAACGATTCGGAGTTGGCAAAGTTTTACGGATCGCTTTTCGAATCGGAAGCGCGTCATCACACGACGTATACGCGGCTCGCGAAACACTTTGCGCCGGAAACTGATGTGATGACGCGTCTCGATGAATTAGCCGCGGCCGAGGCCGCCATCATCACACGCGGCGAGGATCTGCCGCGCATGCATAGCTAAACCGCAAGCGATTTTTAGACGGCTGCGGCACTTACCATCCCGGTCCGCGCAAATCGATCTCGCCGGTGGGCCAGCCTGGCCCGTCTGGGTACCGCATGATGACCGGATTCCACCAAGGGGCCGCTTTTGGGTCGGACGCCATAGAATTGATAAAACGGTTGTGAATCCGCACGGCGCCCAGTCGCTCGTAGAACGGTTGAACCTCGTCCGTGGTCTGAAATAGTGAGAACGCAAAGGCGCGTTCGTCGACAAGCTTGAACGCTTCTTGCACGACCGCGTGCCCAAGTTTGCGGCCACGCATGGCCGGATCGGAGCAGACCCGCGCCAAGGCCAGCACCGTTATTTCGTTGTCGTCAGTAACGATGGTTCGCGGATCGAAGCTGGCATGGGCGATCACTCGCTCGCCTTCTCGCACCACGAATGAACGCGGATGTTGCGCTTCCGAGCCAACATACGATTGCCATTGAGTGACCATTTCAGACGCCAGGACTTCGACCGTGCGACCCCGGCTTAGGCCAGATCGACACGACCAGCTCGGAGATCGCACGCGCGTCTCGTTCGCTCAATTTGCGGCGATCGAGCGTTTCAACTTGCATCCTGCCGATCCTGTTGCAGTTTTGGGGAAGTTCGGCCGCAAAACTAATTCCTGCGACGCATTGCCATGAGCACCAGATACACTACAAATGATACGCCAAAACTCGCAAACCAGGCGTAGCTATAGACGTCTGCGAAGAACGCCGGAACAATGGTGCGCCCCGGCGACGCTTGAGGGTCGTCCACAACGGCGAGCGCGCCAACTTTTACCAGAAACCCCGGCAGGCTCACGCCAATACCAATGCGCACGCGCAATGAGAGCTCTGGGGTTGAATCCATGCCAATACCAATAAGGCCCTTCTTTCAGATACAGGCCCGCCTGATCGAGCTGCGTGCGACGAAGCACGATGTAATCGGCAACCAACACGCCGCCTACGGCGCCAAGCAATAACGAGTAGCCCACCAGCCATGTGTAAATGTAGACGCTTGCGTTGGTCAGCAGTCGCCACGGCTGGATGAGAATTCCAATCAGGCCCGTGATCAGTCCGCCGATGCGAAATGATATTCGCCGCGGCCAGAGATGGGCGAAATCGTTGGCCGGGCTGACGACATTGGCGGCGATATTCGTGGCCAACGTAGCGATGCTGAGCGCGATCATCGCAATCACCAGCACGAGCTTGTTTTCAAACATTGCGAGCAAGTTCACCGGATCCCAAAGTGCATTCTTCTTCTCGGGCGGCAAGCCGGCATAGATCACAAAGGCGGCAGACGTCACCGCCACACCGATGAACGAGTACAAGCCCATGGTGGCCGGCAGACCGATTGCTTGCCCCAAGACCTGGTCGCGCTGCGATCGGGCGTAGCGGCTGAAGTCGGGGATGTTGAGTGCCAGCGTTCCCCAGAAACTCACGTTGGCCGTCAACGCCAGCATGAAGTAACCCCAAAACTGCCCTTCCTTCGGCTGACCGGGGCCAAACTGCGACGGTTGGGAGAGCATATCGCCGAAACCGCCGGCCCGATAATAAGCCCAGCCCAACAGGGCGAGTCCCAACAAGATCAACAGCGGCGCCTTGATGTTCAAAAGAATGCGAATCGACTCGATGCCGTGGTACACCACCCACATGTTGATCAGCCAGAAGAACAGGAAGCATCCAAGCTGTGCCACGTTAATGCCAAGGGACGGCATCGGCTCGAGACTCTTCCAGGCTGGAAAGAACACTCCCATTAACGTGTAAATCGCCGCGCCGCCAATCCAGGTTTGGATTCCGAACCAACCGCAGGCGACCAGTGCGCGCAACAGCGCCGGCACGTTGGCGCCGAGAATTCCAAACGATGACCGGCAATAGACCGGAAAGGGAATACCATACTTCGTGCCCGCATGCGCATTGAGGACCATCGGCACGAGCACGATGACATTACCCAGAAAAATCGTGAGCACCGCCTGCCACCAGTTCATGCCTTCTTCAATCAAGCTGGACGCCAACATGTAAGTGGGAATGCAAGCGGCCATGCTGATCCACAGCACGGCAATATCCTTCATTCCCCAGCGGCGAGCGGAACGGGGCACCGGCGCCATATCGTCGCTGTAGTACGGCGAACCCGAGACATCGACAGCGAGCTCGTGAATCTCGTCGCCCGCGGATGCAGACGAGTCAGTCGCACGTGCCATACTGCTATCCTTGCGTTGTTTCCAATGACAAACGTAGTTTTAACCAACGGGTCGAGGATTTTTAGGGCGTTTTCGCGAAATACGGTTCGATTGTCCAAAATTCGGAATTTTGAACTCGGCCCGCGGCGATTATGCTGGGGTTTTGCGCGGGAAACGGGGGCCCCTATTTCTCGTGCAAAACTCGCTATTTTTGCGCGTGAGTGAGGCGAAAGCGCTCGGTAAAACAAGCGTTGGCGCTAACAAGCAGCGTGCAAAAAGGAGGCTCTGGTCGATTAAGTAGTGGGAAACTTATTCTTCCTAAATTTTCGCCGACGCGAAAAAGCATACCAAGTGCAAGCGACGGCTAAAGCTGGAACTACGAACAGCACGAAGCTCCAGCATGCCGTGGCGGGAAGGGGTGTCGAGTAGCACCTATGCCCCACCCATACAAGTGTTGTGTTGTAAGTGCTCCCATCGTTTAGCGCTACCTTCTCATCGGTAAACCCGTATGCCCTCCGAATACCTCGAATGAATAATCGTTCAGAGTTTTGGACAGCCCATCTACACTCATGCTCAGACTTCCCCCGCTCGCTCAACCAATTCTTTGATCGTCCATACGTGGTCCGCTAAACCGCTGGAGGCCGGAATAGATTTTATAAATTGAAAAAAATTATGTGGGCCAGAATCAGTTTTTTGGGCAGAAAAGGTGAAAGAAAAAGGGCAGAAAAAGGTGTCAGGAACCGATTTTAGACTTTTTGGGTCGGCCGTGAGGCCGGGAGGGTGGATTCTAGACCGAGACGACGCACCGCCCGATCGCGCCATGTTGGGTCCCCCAACGGGCATCCGCGCTGGATGCTGTGTTGGACTGCTTTCAATTCGGACTCGGTAAGCGGTTCATTCACATGGTCGACCCAGCCCGCTTTGCGCGCCAGCGGCCAAGCCGCCAGCAAGGCCTTGGCGTCGGCCGAGCCTGCGCAGCCATCGATATAAGCTGCACCATTGCCACTGCTCGGCCCGCGCACCAGTCCGGCCCGCGCCGCATTTCGCTCCACGTACCGCGCGACGTTGTAAAAGTGCTCGTCCTCTTGAACGGGAAATGATTTGAAGCGCCCTTGATACACGTGACCAGAGCCGGTCGAACGGCGATGGGCGTGCCAGCGCTGGGTGTGGGTCAGAGTAAGCCAGCCGACGAATTTAGAGAGTTCGCCATCATTGCGCGGCCACACGACGAGGTGCCAATGATTGGGCATCAAGCAATAAGCCAAGAGTCGTGTCCCGCTTCTGCGCGACCGCTTGCGCCAAAACCGTCTCAAACGCTTCATAGTCGGCGTCATCGTCGAAGATCCGCATCCGGGCATTGGCGCGGTTGAGCACGTGGTAAACATAACCTCCTTCCGCGGCTCGATGCGGTCTTCCCATGCCGCTAAGCCTACGCAATGCGGAGGCCGCCGTCAAGAATCGGTTCCTGACACCTTTATCACGCCAGTCGCACGTACCATGCTGCGGTCCTTGCGCTCCAGCTCAATGACAATCGCTGCTGCAATCGACGGGTGCGCGACCGATTTGTGTGAGGCAGAAGCCGCGCATTCGAGACAATGTTGATCGCAACGGCCTTCAGTAAATTCGTTGCGCTGGTATACGTCAACATCAGTCGGTAAAATCGAGGGTAGATTCTGCCGACCTTCTCAAACATCGCCGAGGAATCGAAACGTGGCCACTGATTTGCAGTCTTCGCTGCCCGTTTGCGAGCATACGCCTCGTCCGTACGACGGCCCCTCGCGCGACGAGGTGCTCGCGCTGCGGCATCAATATCTTTCGCCCGGCATCATCACGTACTACCGCGAGCCGCTGATGGTCGTCGAAGGCCACATGCAGTACGTGTGGGACGAGACGGGCCGGCGATATCTCGATGCGTTCGCCGGCATCGTCACCATCAGCGTCGGCCACTGCCATCCCGAAGATCGCCGAGCGGGTTCGCGAGCAGACCGGCCGGCTGCAGCACACGACGACGATCTATTTGCACCCGACGATCGTGCAGATGGCCGAGAAGCTGGCGGAAAAAATGCCGCCGGGCCTGACGCGCACGTATTTCACCAACAGCGGCAGCGAGGCGAACGAGATCGCCGTGCTCTCGGCCCGCGAGTACACGGGCAACCAGGACGTGATCGCGCTGCGCAACGGTTATCACGGCGGCACCTCGGTGCCGATGAGCCTCACGGCCGACGGCACTTGGAAGTTCAAAAGTCAACAACAGCACGAACGTGCACCACACGCTGGCCGGCTATTGCTATCGCTGCCCGTTCGGGCTCGAGTATCCATCCTGCGGCGTGAAGTGCGCGCACGACATCAAGAATGTCATCCAATACGAGACGCCAGGCGAGATCGCCTGCTTCATCGGCGAGCCGATTCAGGGCGTCGGCGGCGCGGTCACGCCGCCGAAGGAATTTTTCAAGATCGTCTACGACATCGTCCGCGAGCACGGCGGCATCTGCATCGCCGACGAAGTGCAAGGCGGCTTCGGCCGCACCGGCCACCACTACTGGTCGCATCAGAACTGGGACGTCGTGCCCGACATGATCACGATGGCCAAGGGCATCGGCAACGGCGCACCGCTGGGCGCCATGACCACGACGGTCGGAATTTCGGAGGTCATGAAGAACCGCGTCCACTTCAACACGTTCGGCGGCAATCCCGATCAGCATGACGCAGGGCCTGGCCACGCTGGAAGTCATCGACGAGGAGAACATTCAGCAGAATGCGCTCGAAGTGGGCACGCATTTGAAGGACGCGCTGCTCGACCTGCAAGACAAGCACGAGCTAATCGGCGAAGTCCGCGGCCTGGGCTTGATGCTGGGCGTCGAGCTCGTGCGCAATCGCCATACGAAGGAACCGGCCAACACAGAAGCGGCCGACGTGATGGAACGTATGAAAGAGCGCGGCGTGTTGGTCGGCAAAGGCGGCCTGTTCGGCAACACGCTCCGCATCAAGCCGCCGATGTGCATCACCAAAGACGATGCCGATTATTTAGTTGCGATGCTGGACGAAGTGCTGGAAGAAGATTGAAGTCATTGCAAAATAATCTCGTCGCAAAGGTGACAGAGGCGCAACAGATGAATGCAATCTCTTTGCGCCTCTGCGCCTTTGCGAGAGCTAATCTCAAGTGCATGAATTTGAAGAGGCTCATCTTCATGGCCACTCTTGAAACAACCGTCAATGGCCTAAAGCTTCCTAACCCATTTGTCATCGGCTCCGGACCGCCCGGGACCAATGCGAATGTGATCGGCAAGGCGCTTGACGAGGGCTGGGGCGCCGTCATTTGCAAGACGGTCAGTCTCGACGCCGGCAAAGTGGTCAACGTGCAGCCGCGGTACGCGCGGCTGCGCAGCCGCGAGTCGGGCGAGATTTACGGCTGGGAGAACATCGAGCTCATTCAGATCGCAGCTTCGACACGTGGATCGAGGAATTCAAACAGGTCAAGGACAAGTACCCGGACGGCGTATCTGATCGCGTCGATCATGGAGGAATACAATCGGGATGCCTGGCATGAAATCGTCGAGCGCTGCCAGGATGCGGGCGTCGATGCATTCGAACTCAATATGTCGTGCCCGCATGGCCTGCCCGAGCGAAAGATGGGCGCGGCGATGGGCGAGAATCCAGACATACTTGAAGAGGTTTGCGGCTGGGTAATGGAAGTTGCCAAAAGGCCGGTGTGGGCCAAGATGACGCCGAACGTGACGCACATCGAAGATCCCACGCGGGCATCGCTGCGTGCCGGCTGCGACGGCATCAGCGCCATCAATACGATTCGCAGCGTGCTTGGCGTCGACCTTGAAACGTTGCGGCCGGAACCGACGGTGGAAGGCTTCACGACGCCCGGCGGCTATTCGTGCCAGGCAGTAATGCCCATCGCCCTGCGGATGTGTATGGAAATCGCCACGGTGATCCGCCGCGAGTTCCCCGGACGCACGCTCAGCGGCATCGGCGGCATCGAAACAGGCAACGATGCAGCCCAGTTCATCTTGCTCGGTTGCGACACGGTGCAAGTATGCACGGGGGTGATGAAGTTCGGTTACCCGATCGTCCACGAGATGAAGAACCAACTCCTGGCGTTCATGGAGAAGCACAAGTTTGAGCGCATCGAAGACTTCAAGGGCTACAGTGTTCAGTTCTTCACGACCCATGCCGATCTTGTCAAGCGCCAATCCGAAGCGCGGGCCGCGAAGAAAGCCGAGCATGAGCGCAGGAAGGTCATCCAGTCCGATGCCGAATGGAAGGGGGACGACTTCGTAACCCAGACGGAAGCCCTCGCACGCGGCTGAATTGCAAGCGCTAAAATGAGCTATGCTTAGTATGGGCAAACCGGGTGCTTCTCAGTCACCCCATATACCCCAGTTTTACACTCATCTTGTAGGCAGTGCTGTCAGATTGTCATACTAGGCAACTTAAGCGACAGGAAGCGCTTTCAGCACACTGTTTACATTTTTATTTGGATTTGCTCTAATATCGCGGGAACAGATTTGGTTGCATGTCAACCCTCTTACGCCGAGGTGCATCGCAATTCGGACGTCTCTTTTCTGAGGCGAAGGCGTGAGTAGGTGTACGGAGGGAACCATTTCACCAAGCGTTCACTGCGAACGCTGGTGGCTATGATGTCGCTATCGAATGGCGGCGTCCGCACAGCACCTTTTCGTTCACGGCAGTCTAGTTTTACTTGGCGGGATCGGCTTAGCGGGATTCTAAGTCTAGGTGCAGCACCATCAGTGATAGCTCTGTCGCTATGCGCAGCTGGCGCGTAGCGTCTAGCACTACTCGCGTGGTTCCCCTGCGGCCGATGACTATTAGCGTCCCGGCAGCAACATCTTTTCGAGGGATCACAAATCACCATGGGCGGTGTCCGGAATTTCGCGCGCGTTCTTGCTAACTTTCGCCTCACGTCTCGCAGGCAACGTCGACGGTCTCGAACGAGCTGTGATCCTAAAGTGCAGCGACTGCTGATCGAACACTTGGAAAGCCGCCGTTTGTTGTCGGCGAACCAGATTAGTTACGACGCCTTCGCGCGATCGATTGTCATTGAAGGTACGACCGGGAATGACTCGGCGTGGGTCTGGACGGACGCCAATTCCGTTCACGTGCAGCTTCTGAATCAAAGCGGCACAACATCGGCCAGTTTTTCCAAGTCGGCTGTTGACTGGGTAAGGTATTTTGGCGGCGCGGGTGACGACCGTTTTGAGAATGCCTCAAGCATCCACGCTCAAGCGTGGGGTGGTGCGGGCGACGACTTGCTCATTGGAGGCTCCGGCAACGACGACCTTATTGGCGAAGATGGAAATGACCTACTCTATGGACTTGCCGGCGACGATGCGTTGATAGGCGGCAAGGGCAACGACACTCTGTACGGCGGCGACGGCAAAGACGGTCTTAGCGGCGAAGACGGCAATGATGAGCTGTACGGCGAAGCGGGCAACGATTGGCTTAGCGGCGCCGCAGGAAACGACGTCATCTTGGCCGGCCTGGGTGAGGACTACATCCTGGGCGGTAGCGGCGACGATACGCTCATCGGCGGTGAAGACGACGATACGATTCATGGAGAGGACGGGCACGACACGCTTTCGGGCCTTGCCGGAGATGATTTTCTAGTCGGCGACAATGGCGACGATTCGCTGCACGGCGGCGATGGAAACGACTCACTCAGCGGCGAAGACGGGCGGGACTCGCTTTACGGCGACGCAGGCGATGATTGGCTTTCGGGTGGCACCGGGAACGATTTGATCGTCGCCGGAGCTGGCAAGGATTATGTTCTCGGAGGAAGTGGCGACGACGGCGTTTCTGGCGACGATGGCGACGATACGTTGTACGGCGAACTTGGCAATGACTATCTCATGGGCCTTGGCGGTGAAGACGCCCTAATCGGCGGCGGCGACGACGATACTTTGTACGGCGGCGATGCGAAAGATGCACTCAGCGGAGAAGATGGCAACGACCAAATACTTGGCGATGCCGGCGACGATTGGCTATCGGGTGGCGCCGGGAACGATGTCATCCTAGGGGGTGTCGGTGTCGACTACGTCCTGGGCGGATTCGGCGACGACACGTTGTTAGGCGAAGACGGCAATGACTCGCTCTACGGGGAACAGGGCAACGACTTGTTGTCCGGGCAGGCTGGCGATGATTTCATAGTTGGAGCACAGGGAGATGACACGCTATACGGCGGAGACGGCAAGGACGCTCTCAGCGGCGAAGACGGCGCCGATCGGCTGTTCGGCGATGCGGGCGACGATTGGCTATCCGGGGCCGCTGGCAATGACCTTATCTCAGGCGGAGTTGGCGATGACTACATCCTGGGCGGCATCGGCAACGATTACCTGCATGGGGGCGATGACGATGATCTTGTCTACGGCAACGAGGGCAACGATTTTCTCTGGGGCTGGAATGGCAATGACTTGTTAGTAGGTGGTGTCGGTGACGATTCGCTGACCGGCGGAGATGGCGAAGATGCGCTCCAGGGCGAAGACGGCAACGATCAACTTTACGGGCAGGCCGGCGTCGACGGACTCTGGGGCGGCGCCGGGCATGATATTCTCATGGCCGGAACCGGAGAGGATTTTGTCGTTGGCGGCGCCTGGCGCAGACATCTTGGACGGCGGCGAGGATATCGACTGGCTGCAGGGCGGTGATGGCAATGACATTCTGTTCGGCGGTGCAGGCAAAGATGAGCTGCGAGGTGAGAACGACGACGACATATTGGTCGGCGGAACGACAATTCACGGCGCGAATCCGTCGCGGCTGCAGGCTTTGATCTTCGCCTGGGCCTCGGGCGCGCCGTATTCTGCACGCGTCAGCCAGATCAGCAACGAACTTTTCTCCTCGCGGTTGCGCTCCGAAGATACGGTCTTCGACGACCAGGTGCCCGACGCACTGTTCGGCGGCGAGGGGCAAGACTGGTTCTTCCAAACGGGGCATATGGGAGTTTATACGCCCCTTCCGACGGATGAGCCCGGCCACGGTCACGATCAAGGCTCCGGTCATCATTCCGGTCCATACATCGTTCACGAGCTGCCAGAGCTGGAAGGCTTTGCCCTTGTCGATTCACTCGACAAATTTGCAGACCGGCAATCGAGCGAGACGATCCATTCCCTGGTGCCGCATGCCGACAATACCGTCCACCAGCGCGAACATCTTGCCTTGTTTGAGCTCGTTCGCTACGACCAGGTCACCCATATCGCGGTGGCGAGCGGCTCTTGGAGTTCAGCAGGAACTTGGAAAGACGGCGTCGTTCCTGGCAACGGCGCGCGAGTCCTCATTCCCTATGGCGTGGAAATCACGGTCGATGGGATGATTCAAAGCCGCATCGCGACGATTCGCGTCGATGGGACACTTTCCTTCCATGCGACGCGAAATACGGAGCTGCGGGCTGATACCGTGGTCATCGGAGGCAGCGGCGCCTTCGAAATGGGAACCCCGGAAACCCCGATTGCTGCGAGCGTGAAGGCACGCCTGTTGGTTACGGACAACGGCCCCATCGACCGCAGTTGGGATCCGTTTGCGATTAGCCGTGGCCTGATTGCTCATGGCAAAGTGTCGATCTATGGCGCTGAGGTTACGCCGTACGCGGCTATTGCCGGCGGAGCTGTTGCGGGATCCCGCGCTTTGGCCCTCAGCTTCGTCCCAAGTGGTTGGCGCGTCGGCGATACTTTGGTGATCGCAGCTACGGTGACGGGGGCCACGCAGAACGAAGTTCGCACGATTGTAGGTCTGACTGGAAGCTCCGTCATTCTCGACCGTGCGCTTAGCTTCAATCACTTGGCGCCGGCCCCTCACTTGCAGGTTCATGTCGCGAACACGACGAGAAATGCAGTTATCGAATCGGAAAGCACGGCCGCCGACCGTCGCGGACATGTGATGTTCATGCACAACCGCGATGTGGACATCCAATTTGCCGGATTCTATCGGCTCGGACGCACTGACAAGATGGTTCCGATTAATGACTCGGTGGTGCAGAGCGATTGGACGTTAAAGCCGGGCACGGGAGCCAATCAGCGCGCCCGCTATTCGGTCCATTTTCATCGCAACGGACTTACCAACGATGGCAACCCTGCCAGAATCATTGGCAGCGCAGTAGTTGACAGCCCGGGCTGGGGCTTTGTGAACCACAGTAGTTACGTGGACATGATCGCAAACGTCGCGTTCGATGTCCGCGGCGCCGCATTTACCACGGAAGTTGGCGACGAGATCGGCGGTTTCTACAACAACCTGGCAATTGGCTCAACCGGCAGCGGCGAGGAAATCAATGCGCGTGAAGCCCTCTTCCAGGACTTCGGCCATCAGGGCGACGGTTTCTGGTTCCAAGGCGCCGGCATTTCGGTGGTCGGAAACATTTCCGCGGGAAATGAGGGGCACGCGTTCGTGTACTACACGCGCGGATTGTATGAGGGGAACCGTCAAGCAACCTTCCCGACTGCGAACTTGTCCAATCCGTCGATTGCCGATGGCGCCTCATCGATCGCCGTTGGCCAGGTGCCGATCACTGACTTCCGCGACAATGTGGGCTACGCCTCCGATGTGGGGCTGACGGTTCGCTACCATTTGCAGAACTCCACGCATGGTCAGCACACTCTCATCGAGAATTCGAAATTCTGGAATAACTCGACCGGTGTCTTAGTTGACTACGTCGAGCATGCCGTGCTGCGCAATCTCATCGTCACTCGAGCGCAAAATAATGAATACACGGCCGGCGTCGCTCAGAGCGGCATCACCGGCCATATCATCTACGAGAATCTCGCCGTATCGGGATACTACCAAGGGCTTCAGCTTCCGCGTTGGGGCAATAACATCGTCCGCGGCGGCAACTACTACTACAATACGCTGGGAATAACGCTGTGGTCCGCCATTTTCTACGACAGGACAATCCTGTTCACGGGCTTTACCAGCCCGCCACCCATCACGCTGCTCGAGGACCTTAATCCCATTTTGTATACGACAGTCGACACGTACTTCGTGAACGACTCGCTAGTTCTCAATTTCGGCCCCTACGTGAACCGCGAATTCTTCTTTGCCGGACACAAAGCCAGCACGGTTCCGTTCCCCACTGCCCGCCCGGACGTTCCCGCCCAATACGTCGGTTTGACAAATCAACAGTTGTGGCAGTTCTATGGAGTGGCCTTGGGCGGCAAGGTCGTCCCGGATCAAGCTGCGCCGCTACCGTTCGTTACCGGCGGGGTGATCTAAACGATACCCGAGAAGGGTCGCCACGATAACAAACAAAAAAGTAGTCGGACGCCCGCGCGGAGCGGACGGCCGACTACTTCGCAAGCGAACGAAATTCGGCGGTATTGCTACCGAACTTGATTCACGCTCGTGTTCAGTTGCTCCATCGCCATACGAACCGGTTCTTGGTGCGTCTGCCACGTGGCGACGTCGGAACCCTTGAGTTCTTCAAGTGCTTCCTCAGCACGCTCGTGCTGGCCCTCTAGCGCTGCGACCTGCCGATTGAGCGCTTCCTGCTGCTCGCCTTCCGCGGCGTCGGCTTGCTCCTCGAGCGCGTTAATTCTCTCCTCGAGCTGCGCTAGCTGTTGTTCCGTTTGCGTGACGAAGGCATCGCGGGCCTGCGTGGCCTGGTGCTGTTGCTCCGTAGCCCGCAGGTCGGCCGCCGCTTGCCGCTCTTCCTGCGTTTGATCGGCGATGTCCTGCGCCGCTTCATTTTGCGCGTCGGCCACATCGTCGTCAATCACGGGCTTGTTGGCGGAATAAGGCTCAGCGTCGTCTCGCGCGTCCGCGACCTCCTCCTGTGCCTCTCGACGCACCTCGGCAGTGTCCTGCTGCTCGTCTTGCAAATCCTCTCGAGCATCGGCGACGTCGTCTCGCGTGGTTGCGTCGCTGCAGCCGGTCATCACAAGACCTACACCGGCCAGAACGGCCGGAAACAACATTTTCAATGCAGACATGGTTCTGATCTCCTGTGTTCCATAGGTACGTGGCGAGCACCGCCGCGTCCGCCGCGGCACGTAATCACCACCGGGTTTACAATCCGAAATTCGCCGGCGCATCGACGTGATACGCCTGATCCACCAGGAACGCAACTGTCGTGCCACGACAATGCGTCGGTTCGGCCGCGTGGACCTAAACTCAAATTGACGCAGCACTTCCAATGGGATTCAGCAAACCGGGACCACGGGAGTGAGCCGAGTGATTTTTTGAACCGGGCGGTCATCGACCACCGTGAACACGCATCGCGCAATGGGGCGTCTTTGTGGGCATTCGGAAGCGGCTTGTCTTTGGGTTATTTGGGCCTACACTGAAGATTCTTCTCGCGCGAGCGCGACTCCGTGTTTTTCTGGAAGCGCGTCGTATTTTAATCACCTGGGCCTGCGTAATGTCGATCTTCGCACCTGCCGTTCTGCGCAATCGCCCCGTTCGCGCCTGCTCTTTTCTGCTCCTGGCGCTGTTGCCGGCGGTCACCTTGGCACAAGATCCGGACGCGGCAACTGATCCCGATGCCGCATCAGAAACGGTCGCGGCTCCCGCGGCGATGCCCGCGGCGCGAGATCCCGGATTAGAGATTCCGGCAGGAGTTGTGCCTCAAGCCACCAATGGGGAACCGCTGCTGGTTCCCACGGCACTGGGGCCGTCGCAGGTTGTGCGATCGTATTGCGATTTGGGCGATCGCCGTCTCGTGATGCTCTCGACGGGCGCGCTGACGGTCGTCAAGCGAGCCGATACACAGGCCACCGATCAGCCCTTCAAGTTGTCCAGTCGCGCCGTAATGGACAAGGCTCTAGATGACGCCGGCTTTAAAGACTACAAGCGCGTTGGTGCAAAACCCTATTACTTCGTCTACGCCTGCAGTGAAGCGTTTTACTTGCATACACGCTCCATCCTGGAATCAATGCTTCCGGGCGTGCTGGCAACGCTAAGAGAGTGGGGCTTAGATGCGCCCGACCCGTCACTTCCGCTCGTTGTGATCATGATGCCGGGACGATCCGAGTTCGACGCCTTTTTGAAAACGCCCGAAGGCGTCGTTGCCTACTACAACACTTTGACAAACCACGTGGTGTTGTATGAGGACCAGAAAATGTGGGATGCAGCGCCCGAGTTCGCTGCCAAACAAGCCGCCTACACGATCGCTCACGAAAGCATTCATCAACTGCTGGCCAACACGAGCCTTCATCGGCGGCTAGCGGACTGGCCAATGTGGATTGCTGAGGGATTACCTGAGTATTTTTGCCCGCTCAGGTTTAGCTCGAGCCTGGTACGCAAGGGAACGGCGCAACTGCCGGTGCGAACGATTAAATGGGCCCGCCCCGGCATGGTCAACGACTTGCGCATGTATTCATTGCTGCAGATGAGCGCGGGTTCCGGAGAGGCGATAAAAGATTTGCTGCAGGCCAAGTCACTCGACGCGGATGGGTACGCGGTAGCGTGGGGACTAGTGCATTATTTGGCGAGTGATCGGCCGGAGGAATTTCAGGCCTACCTCCAAGACGTCAGCAAACTAAAGCCGCTGGACCCGGCGAACCGTCGACTCCCGGGTCGCACGGATCCGCTATTTGTAAAGCATTTCGGTGAGGATTTCGCCGCGTTGGAACAGGGCGTCCAACAACATCTCACTAGCCGCAAGTTGCAGGAGGATTATAAAGACCCAATCGTAAATCAAACTCATTATTTGGTAAGACGCGTGCAAAAGCGCGGGCGCGTGTTCGAGGTCGAGCTGGTGTTGACTACCTCGCCTGCCGCCGCCAAGAAATGGAAGGAAGAACAGGAAGCGGTGTATAAGCGGTCGACATTCACCACCAAGATCTGCAAAACGCGGCGCGAAGCAGAATTTGAGATCGCCAGGCTGCAGGCTCGGTAATGGATGCGCAAGATCGGCACTGATTTAATGGTGCGTCGGCTGGCGTGTGAGGAGTTTGCCGTGGCCGAGCTGCCCAACGAACTTGCCGTCGCGGACCTGGACTTTGCCGCGCACAGTGACAACCGATGGGCGGCCTTCAATCGGCCAACCTTCGAACGCGCTGTAGTCGACGTTCATTTGCTGGGTCTTCTGCGAAATCTTCCCACGATAATCGGGGTCGTAGACCACGAGGTCCGCGTCGCTGCCTAAGGCGATCGTCCCTTTGCGCGGAAACAGGCCGAACAGTTTCGCGGCCTGCGTGCTGCACGCATCGACAAACGTATGCAGGTCGATACGCCCTCGCTTCAGGCCGTAGGTGTAAACCAGATTCACGCGGTCCTCGACGCTGGGAATGCCGTTGGGAATTTTCGTGAAATCGTCGCGGCCCATCTCCTTCTGGCCCTTAAAATCGAACGGCGCATGGTCCGTGGCGATCGTGCTCACCGTGCGGGAAGCGAGCGCGTTCCAAAGAGCGTCTTGATGGCGTTTGGATCGCAGCGGCGGCGACATTACATATTTGGCGCCCTCGAAGTTCGGTTTCTGCGCGTAGGTTTCGTCCAGGACAAGGTAGGGGGCCACCGTTTCGATCCAGACATGGACGCCCCGCCGCCGGCCGGCGACCGCCGCCTGAATCGCCTCGTCGTTGCTGGTGTGAACCACGTAAACGTGCGCCCCGGTAAGCTCGGCAAACGTCATGAGGTGGTGCACGCCCTCGGCCTCAACGCGTACGGGCCGCGACGGCTCGTGCCATTCGGGCCCTGTTTTCCCGCCGGCAATAAGCCGCTTCTGCAGCTCGGTTACAAGCGTTTCGTTCTCGCAATGCGCGGTGACGATCACACCCAACTCTTTGGCCAGCCGCAGCGTGTTGAAGAGCTCGGTGTCGTCAATTCCAAATGCGCCTTTATACGCCAAGAAGATTTTGAACGATGCAATGCCCCGCTTCACGATCTGTCGAAGCTGCTCCTCGACCGACGCGTCATACCGCGAAACGGCCATGTGAAAAGAGAAGTCGCACGCCGAAACGCCCTCGGCCTTCGACAGCCACAAAACAAGGGCCTCGAGTGGCTCGTCCTGGCGGCTGGGGCAGCACATTTCGATGAGCGTCGTCGTGCCGCCCACGAGCGCGGCCCGGCTGCCTGAGTCGTAATCATCTTTTGAAAACGTGCCCATGAACGGCAGGTAAATGTGCACGTGCGGGTCGATGAACCCGGGGAAAACAAACTTGCCGCTGGCGTCGATCACTTCGGCGCTGGCCGGCGCCTTGAGATCGCGACCGATCGCCGTGATCGTTTCGCATTCGCAAAGGATATCTGCGATGTACGCGTCGCTCGAAGTGGTGATTTGGCCGTTCTTGATGAGCAGCGACATGATTTATCTCGCACCACGGAACCTTGCTTTCGGGCGGCTGGAAGTTTTGTTATACATTGCGATGGTCACGCAGGCTATTACGCGCTCCGTAGCGCAATCACGATGATGCGGCGGAGAAATTATCTACGTGAGCTCATCATCCTGATGTGCGTGCTCGTGAACCTGTACGAGCAAAATGAAAGCTGTCGAACAAATCTCCGCAAACCGCCCCGACGGCGGTGGGCGAAGACGCCGCACGGGAATAGCCATAACCACCTCTCATGCTATAGTTGCTTAGGGCGTTTTGCTTGCCGCCCTGCCCTAAGCGGCATATTATTCGCTGGCAATCTCTCATAGAGTGCCAACCGGTCAAGCATTGGAACGTAGGTATGGCTTTCCAGCTCGCCACGGCGACTCGCTGCGGCGAGCTGACGCGCAGCTCGTAATCGTCGGGCTCGAAAGCCTGACCTACGGCAAGAGTCTTTATGAGTCTCACCACTTTCGGGCAGGCGGTCGTCGACGCGGAGCGCAGTCGGAGCGAGCTGCTCGTCGATACACACGTTCACACGCGCTACTCCGATGGCACCGCTGGCATCCCGCGGATCGAGCGGCATTGCCACGAACGCGGCATGGGCCTGGCTGTCACCGATCACAACGAGATTCGCGGCGCGGTCCACTTGTTCGAGCGCGAACGGGTGCCCGCCCTGCCCGGCATCGAGGTGGGCACTGAAGAGGGCGTCGATCTGCTGGTTTATTTCGAAAGCGCGCCGCTGCTTGAAGAATTCTATGTCGGCGCGGTCGAGCCGTTCCTGCGCACGCGCTTCATGGTTCGATCGTGGATCCGCACGCTGCGATGCCTCGGCGTGGCGCGGGAAATGGGCGGCTACATCTCGCTGGCCCATCCCTTTGCAATCGGCCGCAAGTCGCTCGACTACCAGCACGACCGGCACGGCAAGCCGTTCGTCGAGACGGTCATGGAGCGGGTCGATGCCATCGAGCTGTACAACGGCGGCGTCCATCGGCAAGCAAACTTGAAGGCAGGCAAATATGCGGCCGTCGCCGGCAAACGGCTCACCGTCGGCAGCGACGCCCACAGGCTGCGCGCCATTGGCAGCTGCGGCACGTATTTGAACACGGACACCAGCAACTCGACGCTCGACCTGTTTCGCGCGCTCACGACGCACGACGACCTGCGTTTCAAAGTACGAAACAGCCGCTCGACCGATACGCTGCCGATGCTCGGCATCATTGCGCTGAAGCACACGCACCACTTCGTCCGTGCGCATGCCCGCCGCAAGCGAGCCTAACAATCGTGTGGCGGCGGGTGGCGTGCTCTCGCCGCGCTAGGCGTAGGGCGGGTGCTCGCACCTGCCACATTCGGATGACAGCAACATGGCGGGTCCGAGAAACCGCCCTACGAAAACTGCCGCGTCCATAGGATGCCCAAGCGGTCAAGAATTGAGAGCCGCTACGCGGCCTGTTTGTTAAAGAAACGATCGCCCGTTAGCTCATCGAATGCCGACCGAGCGGCACTTGCTCTCACGGGATCGTCAACGATCGCCCGAACCTGCGCGATGCCGTAGCGCTTGCATTGGCTTCGCATGGCCGGGATGGCGATCGCCGAAACGACAAGTGTACCGGCAATGGTTTGAAATCCGGCTTCGTAAACGCCGGCCGCAATGAGTACAAATCCCGTCAACATGAACACGAGCGTGGCTTCGACGCCGATCCAGAACCACGACCACGCGTCCAGCGCTTGGTGAATCAATTGCGGATCGAGTTGCGGTCGTGCCCCATTCACAAATGAATAGAACGCCTTTCGCATAATGTTGTGGCGATGCTCGACCAACTGTTCTTTCGAAATTGGCGTAAGGTCGATCGCCAATTGCGCGGCCAGCTCGCCGATAACCACCTCGATGTCAAAACATTCGCGAATTCCGAGCCGATCCGATATTCGTGCATGCAGTCGATAAATGCGCGTCAGCAATCCTACAGCCAGGGCCGGCAGAAGATAGCCGCCGGGGATCGGCACGATTTTGTCGCCGCCAAACTCGACCGTGAAGTCGATTTCGTTCAATAGCCCGTCGAGCGCTGGGATATGAAGCCGGAGCAGCCAAATCGCAATTAATGCGGTCGCCGTGGTGAACCAGAAAATGCGGTTCAACATCGACTGATAATCGACAACCGGTGCAAGCGGATTCAGCGACATCGCGGACAGACGCACGTCAAACGTGCGGATTGAGGCTGGAGACTGCGATCAAGTCGAAAAAGCGGCAGAGAGTAGCAAATTCCGCCGGATGGTTGAAGGTCAGGCTGAACAAGCTTTGAGGGCGAAAAACGCCGCCAACCTGAGGCGAACGGCTCGGACTGCAAGTGCGTTGCAAAGAACACAGCTGGACAAGCCAGCAGTGGCACACAGTGCGCGTTAGCCGCGTCGTCTGACGAGCGGCGTTAGAGCGAGCAGCGCAAGGAGCCAGGTTGCCGGCTCGGGTATTGCCGGTGTCACGTCGGCGAAGGTCTCGCCCAACCGGAACTCGTCGATGCTGAACGCGCCCGTCGAGTAAAGAGTCACTCCCGCTACGGTGCCCACGTTGGAGTTGTTCTTCAGCAGCCCGGCACCAGGCTCCGGGGCGCCAGGTACTGGGTTCACATACAGCCTGAACGCGTCGTTACCCGCCGTGAAGTCGGCACGCAGCACCAGGAATACCGTCTGGTTCACGGCCGGAGCAGTGCTCGAAGCCACCTGTAGCGAGCCGCCGCGATCTTCCAGCACGTAGCGGTCGATGGCGCCGCCGCCGGGTTTGCCGACGAACAACTCCGGCTCCAAAGGCTGTTCCAGCACGACCCCGAAGAAGCCATTGAACGCGCCTGCCTGTAATTGCCCTTCCGGCCGCAACAAGAAGCTGGCGTAACGCGTTGTCCCGGGCACTCCCAGCGGCGTGAGGAAGTTGCGCGTCAGTCCGGCAATGGCAGTCACGGCATTCGTGCTGACACGGTTGCCGCTGGTGACGAGTCCTCCGGACGACAACGAGCCGTTTTGAACGTCGTAGTTCGTGTTGATCGAGGCGTTGAAGCCGCCAGGCTGCCACGGCGTGGAAAAACCGAAACCGCCGCTGTTGCCCAACAGGTCGGAGCCGACGGGCGCGTAATTAAAACCATCGTAGGCGAGCAAGGCCGCCTCGGCCGCCATCGGGAACAAACACGCGGCGCTCGCGACGAATAAAGAGACCAATCGACGGGTGTTCATCAGGAGCGGCTCCGCGAAGTTGTGATCTCGCCAGGACGTGTGCCGGTGGGGCCATTATACATTGGGCATTTCATGGCACAAGCAAAGCGACTTCGGTCCGCCCGAATGCGTTTTTTCAGGCGCTGCGCGGGGTGCCACTGGCTTCGCCAGGGCTCAACGAGAGCTAATCGAGTTGCAATGCGCGAGACGAGCACGCAGCAGCTTGTGCTGCAACGGTGAGTGCTGGAAAGTCGCGCGAAGATATTTGGCCGCAAGGCCCTAACATCAGAAGCACTGGCAGAGCCAGTGGCACTCAAGCCGCCCCAAGACCATGACCGTTTGGCATTCTATGACTGAAGCTGAGAGTATTATCGTCAGTCAGTCGCTGAGGTCGTTCCGATTTTGGGGCGGCAATGGCAATTCTTCGGCGGAGCTCCCAGGCGCCGCCGAGTTTTCCAATCGTGACACCATTTCCTGAAGCGCATCTTGCATCGCATTGAAAGAAGGCAGGCGCGCGATCATGCTGTACTCTGGGTTTGCCGCTATAAAACGGAAGCGACTCAGAGCTTTGACCAACGCCTCGTGCTGCTGGTCGGGCAGCGCGGAGGGATCGCTAACCCATTCTTGCGGCAATCGCAAATACCGTTGCCAGGTGGCGCCTGTATTGAAGCGGCCCAAACTCTGGTGCAGTCGTTCCGCATACAATTGAAGGGTTCGCCGAAGAGTCTCATCATCCATGGCCGCCAAATCGTCGGCGGAGCTCCATTCGGGCGCCATCGTTTGTGGCTCGACAAATGCCCGACGTTCCACGTAATACGAACGCCGGCCGGGAGTGTCGACTCGCGTAAACGGTGCCCGCACCGAAACCCCACCGTCTTCAAAAACATCGACCCGCACAAAGGGTGCGCGCACGTGGACACCGCCGCCTGGCGTGACATTCACCCACTGGGCATGAGAGGCGGCGGCCGCGAGGAGGGCGATCCCGCAGCCAAGACTGCAACGTACGGTGAGAATGATGACCTTCGATATCATGGCGCACCGGCTTCCTGACTTGGTGCATCTGAAAATTGCCGAGGTCTCAGCGAGCCTTTGCCCTTATTTTAGCTTTTGCGATGTCGATGGCAAACCAGGAGCGCAAAGCGGCGCCGCAAGGCCCTGGCATAACTAGCGCTGGCGGAGCCAGTGCCACCCGAGCGCACCGCGGTTAGAATGGCAGCATCGCATGCGCCCGTAGCTCAGCTGGATAGAGCAACGGACTTCTAATCCGTAGGTCGCAGGTTCGAATCCTGCCGGGCGTGCTGACGAGCGGGGAGCATGGAGCGGGGAGCATGGAGATTGTAGCCGGCCTTGTCCGATCGCTATTAGTTCAAATCAGCCAGTGACGTGATCAGCGGCCACATGAAACCATCGTACGTGATCTTGATCATCGCGGCCTGGCTCATCGGGGGGAGCCAATTGTGCGCGGGCGACCCGTCACCTTCTGAGTTGGAGTTTTTCGAGAAGCACATTCGGCCGCTATTCGTGGAACATTGCTATGAGTGCCACGGGGGCGCCGAGGTTCAAGCCGGCCTTCGGTTGAACTCATCGTCGGGTTGGCTCGAGGGCGGTGACTCGGGGAGAGCAATTGTTCCCGGCGATCCGGATCAAAGCTTGCTGGTCCAAGTGATTCAATACGGCGGTCGCATTGAGATGCCGCCTGGCGGGAAACTGGCCGACGATAAAATTGCGCTCGTTGAACAGTGGGTGGCACGGGGGGCACCGGCCCCGCTCGAATCGGTGAAGCACAAAACGGCCGGCATCGATCCGAACGTAGGTCGTGATCACTGGTCATACCAGCCAGTGAAGCAGTCGCCCCTGCACGAGGCAACGGGCGCGGAAGCTTCGTCCTCCGCAATCGATCAATTTGTCGTCGCGCGGTTAGAGGCGGCCGGACTTTCGCAGCGGCCGGAGGGGGAGCCGGCCGTGCTGGTGCGGCGGCTTTATTTCGACCTGTTGGGGCTGCCGCCCACGCCCGAGGAGATCGACGCTTTTTTAAACGATCGGTCTTCGACGGCGTACGAGCAATTGGTCGACAAGCTGCTGTCGTCGCCGCATTTTGGCGAGCGCTGGGGGCGGCACTGGCTGGATGTGGTTCGCTTCGCCGAATCGCTCACGTTGCGTGGCTTCGTCTTGCCCGAGGCCTGGCGTTATCGCGACTACGTGATCGAAAGTTTCAATCGCGATCGCCGCTACGACGAGTTCTTGAAGGAGCAGATCGCCGGCGATTTGCTTCCCGCGGATTCCATCGAAGCTCGGCAACCGCAACTCATTGCCACGACATTTCTAGCGCTGGGAAATACCAATCTTGAAGAGCAAGACAAGCGGCAGCTCGACATGGACGTTGTCGACGAACAACTCGATGTGCTCGGCAAGGCGATGCTGGGGCAAACCATTGGTTGTGCCCGATGTCACGACCACAAGTTCGACCCCATCCCAACGCGCGATTACTACGCTTTGGCGGGTATCTTACGGAACGCGCAGGCGCTGGAGCATGCCAATGTATCCAAGTGGATCGAGGCGCCATTGCGGCTCCCCGCCGAAGAAGAAGCACGATTGCATGAGGAAGAGAAAGCGGTTGCGGAACTGGAACGGCGCGTTGCCGATGTCCGTGAGCAGCTCGCTGAACTTGAAGAAAAACATTTGGGCAGCAGCAGCGGAACAGCCGTAGTTCGGCCGGGCGACTTAGCGGGTGTCGTGATCGATGATACGGCGGCGATTAAAGTCGGTGAGTGGATGCATTCCCAGCACAGCCGACGATACATCGGCGACGGGTACATTCACGATTTGGATACGGCCAAAGGCGAGAAGACGCTCACGTTTGCTCCTCAACTGCCAAAAGACGCCATTTACGAGGTGCGACTAGCGTACACGCCAGGCGAGAACCGCGCTGAAAACGTTCCGGTGACCGTATTCAGTGCCGACGGCGAAAAGTTGCTGCACGTAAACATGCGAAAGTCGCCCCCGATCGAGGGCCGCTGGATTTCGCTCGGGCACTGTCGTTGCGAGGCGGCCGGGCAAAACTTCGTGCTGGTGGCCAATGAAGGAACGAACGGGCACGTGATCGCCGACGCGGTGCAGTTTTTAACCGCCGGCCAGCTTTCGGGCGGCGATGCTTTGAGCAAAAGCGCCGAAACACCGTCCCAGGAAGAGTCGACCGCCATTGTATCGCGGCGTGCCGAACTACAACGGCTGGAACAGCAGCTCGCCAAGCGGCGCGCGACTGCCGAAGCGGCCCATGGCAATGACGGTTTCCGAGCGAACGGAAATCACCGATTCGCCGGTTCATGTGCGAGGCTCCGTGCACACACTTGGCGAAATAGTTCCGCGCGGCTTCCTGCAAGCTGTCGGCCCCGTTCGGAACGAGCCGCTTCCCACCAACGAAAGCGGGCGGCGCCAGTTGGCCGAGTGGGTCGCGTCCCCGGAAAATCCCCTCACGGCACGCGTGATGGCCAACCGAATCTGGCATTGGCTCATTGGCGAGGGGCTGGTGCGGACGGTCGACAACTTCGGCACCACCGGTGAATCTCCTTCGCATCCTGAGCTGCTTGATCACCTGGCGAAGCGCTTCGTTGCGGAAGGCTGGTCCGTCAAGCGGCTAGTGAAGTACATCGTGCTTTCGAGCACGTACCGGCAGAGCTCGGAGCCGTGCGACGCAGGCATCAGCGCCGATCCGGAAAACCGCTTGCTGTGGCGGGGCAACCGCAAGCGGCTGGAAGCTGAATGCCTGCGCGACGCGATGCTCGCCGTAGCGGGGCGGCTCGACAAAACGCATGGCGGATCCATGCTGCCGCCGACCCTGGCGGCCGATTTTGACTATCTCGATCAAAGTGCACGCCGCAGCGTTTATGTTCCCGTGCTGCGAAATTCCATGAGCGAATTGTTTGAGGTGTTTGATTTTCCGGATTCCAGCATGGTCGTCGGCCGTCGCGACTGCAGCACGGTGGCGACGCAAGCACTCTTTATGTTGAACGACCCGTTCGTGCACGAGCAGGCCGGTGCGGCGGCAAAGCGCATGATGGCAGATCTGCCGGAAAGCGATAGCGCGGCGATTCGGTTGGCCTTTCGACAGGCACTTGGCCGTGCGCAAGCGATGCGGAGCTCGCGTTGACAGAGGGAGTATTGGCGGAACACCGCACGTCGCCCGAGCGCGCATGGGCCAAGCTGTACCACATGTTGTTCGCCTCACTTGACTTTCGCTACCGCGACTGAACGCAACATGAACATCGCTAATAGTCTGTCTCGACGAGACTTCTTCGGCGCAACCGGCTGCGGTTTCGGGGCACTGGCATGGAGTGCGCTGGCGAGCGAGCAGGCACTTGCCGAAGCTGCCGCTGCCGCGTTCGATCGCCCACTTCGCGCGCGCGCCAAACGCTTGATTTTTCTGTTCATGCAAGGCGGAGTGAGCCAGGTCGATTCATTCGATTACAAGCCGCGCCTGGCGCGCGACGATGGAAAGAAAATGCCGTTCGACGACGCCCGGCAGCGCGCGAATACCGGCGCGGGCGAGTCGTCGCAACGCGTGATGCAGTCGCCTTGGAGATTTGCACAGCATGGCGACAGCGGATGCTGGGTCTCCGAGTTGTTCCCCGAAACGGCGAAGCACGTCGACCGCTTATGTATGCTGCGTGGGCTCCACACCGAGGGGATTGCGCACGGTCCGGCAACCCTGTTTCTGCATTGCGGCGCGACGACACAAGTTCGCCCTTCGATGGGTTCTTGGATTCTTTACGGCTTGGGCAGGGAGAATCAAAATCTGCCGGGATTCATCACCATTTGTCCCTCCGCGGGGAACGGTGGAGTGCGCAATTACGGCAGCGCGTTTTTGCCGGCCGAGTTTCAAGGCACGGCGATTGGCAAAGCCGGCAGCCCGGCTCACAAAGCCACAATCCACAACCTGAAAAGCGCGCTGCCCGCCTCCGAACAACGGCGGCAGCTCGATCGATTGCAATCTCTGAACGCCGCGCAACGCGAGCGCTACCCGCATGCAAGCGAGCTGGAAGCCGCCATTCGTTCCTACGAATTGGCCTGGCGGATGCAACACGCGGCGCCAGAGGTGCTGGACGTCGCCGCCGAGACGCCCCAAACGCTGGCCCGCTACGGCATTGGCGAGAAGGCAACGGACAATTTTGGCCGCCAGTGTTTGCTGGCCAGACGCTTCTGCGAGGCGGGCGTGCGCTACATCCAAGTTACTTATGGCGACAATACCGCAAACCCGGCCTGGGACCAACACTCGAATCTCATCAAACACGCCGACCATGCTCGGGCCGTCGACAAGCCGATTGCCGGTCTACTTACGGACCTCGAGGAGCGTGGCTTATTGGACGACACCATTGTGTGGTGGGGCGGGGAATTTGGCCGCACGCCCTACGCAGAAAAGAACGGTACCGGCCGGGATCACAATCCGGGTGGGTTCACGGTTTGGCTGTGCGGCGGCGGCTTCAAGCCCGGCGTCTCCTTTGGCCAAACCGATGAATTTGGCCACAAGGCAATTGCCGACAAGGTACATCTGCATGATCTGCACGCTACCATTCTGCACCAGCTTGGACTGGACCACGAACGATTGACGTTTCGTTATGCGGGGCGCGATTTTCGCCTGACGGACGTGTCGGGTCGAGTCGTCCATGAGGTCATCTGACTTGCCCGTTGCTGGCCGCTGGCGGGCTGCCTGTAACGGCCGGAGCGCCGGGAATTAACTTTGCGGTTGGCTCCGTGGAAGGCTTGTCCAACGAAAGAAACGCGAACAGGTCACAAAGGTCTTTCTTGGTGAAAACGTTCTCGACGCCCTCAGGCATCATCGATAGTTTGCTCAAGCGAGTGTATTCGACGTTGTTCCGCGGCACGGTCTCAGTCGCTTTCGCCAGCCATTCGGATAACTACGCGCCGTTCGTTGTTTTCAACGATCAAACCCGTAAGATTGCGGCCGTCCTTCGTGACCACCGTGCTAACCTGATAATCGGCGCCGATCACCAGGCTCGGATCGAACACGTTCGAGAGCAGTTGATCGAACGAAGCCCGGCCGTTTGCCGTAATGTCGGGGCCCACTTTGCCGCCTTCTCCGTAAATTGTGTGGCATTGCCCGCACAGGTTCTTAAAGACTCTTCGGCCCGCGACCGGATCGCCGATATTCGCCCGCAGGTACTCACCCATTTCGGCGACGACTTTTTCGCGCTCCGGATTTCGTTCGGCACGAATTTTCCCGAATGCTTTTTCGACGGCCCACAGCGCTTCGCGGTCGTTGCTCTCGAGAATTTTCCGCAGGTGATTGGCATCGAGCACGTTCTTGGGAAGTTTATTCTGAAGCACTGCGTCGAGCAGCTTCCGCGCCCACGGTTCGCGCTGCATGACGAGATCAATCGCCAACGGCTGAACTTCCGGCGCGAGTCTCGGGTATTCGGCCAGGATGATGTCTGCCAGCTTTGGGTTCTCCACGCGGCCCAGCGCGGAGAGGACACGCGTAGTGAACTCGGGCCGTTCCGAAGATGACGAAAGCACGTCCGGCAACACATCGAGCAGTTGCCGGTCGCGAAACGCAACCAGGGCCTCCAGAGCTTCGAGCCGCACGGATTCCGGCTCATTGCTAGAGACGAGTTTACGGCGCACTTTCGCCGCGTTAATCGGGGCCAGACCCAGGCGGCCTGCAAGAAGCTCGACACTCAGACGGTAAGTCTTCGAGCGCGGGTCGCCTAATAGCGTCTCGATCACTGGCCGAAGCTGCAGCTTCAATTGGCTATAGCTGAGCGTCGTTCAATCCGTCGAGGTTGGCCGAGACTGTCGCGATGCATTCCGGCGCGCGTTCGGGAACACGCTGCGCCGCATATTCAAGCACCGCCGCGACTGCTGCGGCATCGGGCTCTTGCGTATTTAACATCCGCTCGATGAATCGCGGCAACAATGTTGCGACTGCAAGTGGCGTGGCCGCAGCGGGCTGTGACGGCAGTAAATGCACCAATCGAGCACTTTCCGATTCCAGCAGCGGATGTAGATTTTGCCACGCGATGGCCGGGATCAATTTGTCGTTGCCGCAGTGCGTGAGCACATCAACCAGCACGGGCAGCGCGTCGCAATCCTCGATCTTGCGCGAGGCGATAGCAACCTGCAGTTGCACGTCCGGCGAGGGATCGCGCGCAAGTGCAACGACCGAGGCGCGGACTGCATCGGTAACTTCGCCAGAATTTCCCGCAGCCCGCACGGCCCACGCGCGAAACGTCGCGTCCTCGTGGGCGAGGAGGCGCTCGATGAAACGCAGGTTCGAGCGCCCCGCTGCCGATGAGAACCCACAGCGCATGCAATCGACTTTTTCTGCTCAAACTTGACGACGCCGAGCCTTGGTCGGTGCTAGCCGCATCGCCTGCTACAACGCCCTCAAGTTTCCGGCGCAGTGCCTCGCGTTTTTCCACGGCGTCGTTGTCGGCCGAGGAACCGTCAAACCCGCCGACCAGCCGCTCTGAGTCAGGATTCGCTGCGCAGTTTCGCGAAAGAAGATGTTGCCGCTCGCCAAGCGCCTCGACGATCAATTCGTCGTCGCTCTCGCTCGCCAGGTCGAACTTCGCAGCGCGCGGCGCGTCGCCGTAGCTGAGGCGATACAGCCTTCCTTTGAGTCGGTCGACGCCCTCCGGATCGCGCGCCGCGTCTTGGGAACAGTGATAGCGATCGTACCAGTCGAGGATGTAGAGACAGCCGTCGGGCCCAACTTTCATCGACACCGGCATGAACCACGCGTCGTTGGCCGTGAGCAAATCGGGCTCGGCGTGCGCAAGATAGGTCGCACCGTCGCGCTGCAAGCGATCGACGTTGAGACAGCCACCATGAATATTGCCGATGCACACCAGCTCACGGTACGGCTCCGGAAAGGCATCCGTATCGAGAATTGCCAGCCCGCAATAGGCCGTCTTCTGGTGACTGTGATCGGTGATCGAGCCGATCGGCATCGCAAAGGCCGGAAAAGCGCCGGCCTGCCGCTGATAGTGGCCCGTTTCGACAAAATGAAACAAGTGGTCATTGGCCCAATGACACGCTTCGATGATCGCGCTCCCTTCGCTGTCCCAACCCAGGCCGTACGGGTTGCTCGTGCCTTCGGCGACGATCTGGAATTCGTGCGTGCGCGGAGAAACGCGCCACAACGCGCAGTTGAAGTCATATCGCTTGCCGTTGTTTGACTGAATGCTGCACTGGTTGAACACGCCGTTGAGGCCGTAGAGCCAGCCATCCGGACCCCACGTCAGTGAATTGGGCAATTCATGCGTGTCGGTGCGGCCGAAGCCAGTCAGCACAACCTCGCGGCTCGTTTCTTTGCCATTCTCTTCGCGCAGAAACAACAAATCCGGTGCGTTGAGCACCCACACGCCGCCGTAACCGATCGCCACGCCGCTGGGGATGTTCAGTCCGTCGGCGAAAATGCTGACCTTGTCTGTGCGCCCGTCGCCATCGGTGTCCTCCAAAATTTTCACGCGATCACGTCCGCGACCTGCCGGCTTGCGCGGATATTCAACGCTTTCGGTGATCCAAATGCGGCCGCGGTCGTCGAACGTCATGGCAACCGGATTGACAACATCTGGCTCGCTGGCGACAAGCTCGACGTTGAACCCGTCCGGCACGGTCATCCGTTCCAGCGCCTCCTCCGGTGAAAACGGCTCGTTCGGCGGCACATCCTGACGGTGAGGAATCGACTTCGTCGCCCAGCGCGGCGGCAAATGCAGTCGATGTTATCCACACCGCGAGCATGGAGCGTAGAGCATGGAGCATAGAGCATGAGCCGGAGCAAAGAGTATCAAATGCCGAGTGCCTTATCCTCCAAGCTCTCTCGTCCAAACCCCTGCTATTCATCCGCAGCCGGCTTCAAACCAATTTTCGCAAGATGCGTCGTCGGGTCTTGCTTGAGAGGCGTCTCGCAACCCTCGCAGCAGACGAATACGTCGTGCCCAGCGACGGACACTTTGATCGGTGCGCCCATGGAGCCCAGCGGCTCCTCGCTGATTGGGCAGATTTTTTGTTTGATTGCTAATTCGCGGTCTTCTGCCGACAGCGACGCCAGGCTGGCCTCGACTTCGCTGGTCATTGCATCGGCGAACGCGTCTTGGACATCGGCGGGTTCCGCTTCGCCTTCCGGAGATCCTTCAGTGGGCGGCCCGGTCGGTTCAGACTCGCCCAGCGATCCGGTGCCCGACGAATCGGCGGCTACTTGACCAGCGGACGTCGAATCAGACGTCGCCGTCGGCGCCTTGGAATCGCAGCCACTTGCGGACAGCAGTACACTTACGGCGATCAGACCAAAACCAAGCGTCGCGACGCGAGACATGGCATCAGCTCCTAAAGTTGAACGCGTTTCGGCTTCCGCCACACCCCTCCGGGCGGCCCGTAGGATTCTTACTTCGCATTATATGCCGATTACCTGGCATGGCACCATGGATTAACCGTGGCGATCGACGAGCTTACGTCTATTTTTATCCCTTACACAATAATCCCCGCGACATGAATTTCGAACATGCCGTAGTTACAGCGACTAACGAAATGAATTGAACCGCCAAGCACGCCAAGAACGCCAAGTTAAGACCGTGGGCTTCTTGGGATTTCTTGGCGCACCTGGCGTCCTTGGCGGTTCAAATTGTTAGGTGCTCTTAGTCTAGAGCCCACATAAAAGAAGACGGCCGGCCGCAAACACTTAAGCTCGCGACCGGCCGCCATGGGCGGAGACTGCTAACAATGGCTTCTTTACCAGCCGACGGAACCCCAAACACCAACCGGCCGGGCGGCTGGAACGACGTGCAAGTGATCTCCGTGGGGCACGATCACGGCCGGATTGTAATTCCACGGGCTGTAAATCATCGGTCCGACTGGCTGCCGAATCACAACTCGCGGCCGATAGATCGGCCGAACCGGATTCACTACCACATACGCGTGAGACCGCGGCGACACGTACACTCGACGCACTGCCCCCATAGCGGAATCGGCGGCGGCCGAAACCATGGCTAGTGCGGTGAGCATGACGGTGCCTAGTCCAAGTTGCTTCATAAAGTGGTCCTGTGGGGCGGGCGTTGCCTCGCGCGGCAACGTGATGCGTGGGTCATGCCGAGCGTATAAAGCAACGCTCATGCCGAAATGATTGCATTGCTGTTAGCTCGAAGATTTCGGCCGATTCGCGCCGTTGTTGCCCCGAGTGTGGCCGCGCAAGAATCCCAATGCGAGAATGGCGTCTCAAATTGAACCGACGCCGCGCAACGAAACCGCTCACGTGGCAACGATGGGCGGGCCGGCGATGATCTTCACCGCCTGCTCCACCAGGCGCTTGATCGCATCGAACTTGCCCGCCGCCAATAGGTCGCGCGGCGCGAGCCATGAACCACCACAAGCGGCAACGGACGCCAACTTAAGATAGTTGGGCAAAAGCTCGGGCGTGATTCCGCCCGTCGGGACGAATCGCACGTCCGGGTATGGCCCGGCCAGCGCCTTGAGCATAGCCACGCCGCCCATTGTCTCGGCGGGAAAAAACTTTAGCGTCGACACGCCGAGCGACAGCGCAAATTCGATCTCGGTGGGCGAGACCACGCCGGGAATCATTGTCGCGCCGCGATTCAAGACATGCTCAACCACGCCGGGATTTGTGCCAGGCGCCACAATGAACTGGGCGCCCGCATCAATAGCCCGGTCGGCGAGCTCCTTGGAAAGCACGGTTCCGGCGCCGACCAGCAAGTCGCCGCGCTTAGCCAGTTCTCGAATTGCGGCCTCGGCCGCCGCCGTGCGAAACGTGATTTCGGCAACTGGAAGGCCGCCTGCAACGAGCGCGTCGCCAAATGGCCGGGCATGCTCCGCGTGGTCCATCACGACCATCGGAATCAGCTTCAATTGGGTGATTCGCTCAAGAACATTCACTAGAGATCACCTCAATTCAAGCCGACGGGTGATCGCCGGCGTTGCGTTCCCTTGTAAAACATAATTCAGCCAGGTGACAATCACGAAAACGTTGTGCCGTCGCGCCTCACAATTTACGATAGTATCCATGGAGTTCGAATGGGATCCGGACAAGGCTGGTCGCAATTTAATAAAGCATAAGGTATCGTTTCACGAAGCCGCTACTGTATTCGGCGACCCATTTTCGGTAACCTACTTTGATCCGGACCATTCGGACAACGAAGATCGTTACTTAACATTCGGTCATTCGAGTTCCGGCCGGCTGCTCGTAGTATCGCATACCGACCGCGAGGATCGAATCCGGATTATAAGTGCCCGACCGATGACGCGCCCCGAAAGAAAAGCTTATGAAGAAGGACAACAAAACTGATGACGGCGATGAACTGCGATCCGAGTATGATATCTCACAGCTGAAAGGCGCGGTTCGCGGAAAGTATTATCAACAATACCAGGCAGGCACGAATCTTGCCCTGCTGAGGCCGGAAATCCGCGCAGCATTCCCAACTGACGAAGCTGTCAATGAGGCACTTGGCTTACTTATGCAGCATCAGCCCGATGCAGGGTGATAACTTCTCCACGTTCCTATAGCCGCCGCAGCGTCAGGCCGCCGTCGATCATGAGCACATTGCCGGTGGCATACGTAAGTTCGCCGCGGGAGAGCATGGCGACCGCCCGGCCGACGTCCTCCGGCATGCCCCAGCGGTTCTCCACCGTGAGACCGCCGGCCATCAGCCGGTCGTATTTCTCCTTTACCGGTGCGGTCATGTCCGTCGTAATGATTCCGGGCCTGACTTCATACACCGCGATGCCATGTTCGGCCAGGCGGTGCGCCCACAGCTTCGTGGCCATCGCTACGCCTGCCTTGCTGATGCAGTAGTCGCCTCGGTTGATCGAGGCCTCCGTTGCGCTGACGGAGGAGACATTGACGATCACGCCGCTGAAGGTCCGCTCGGCCGCGCGTTGGTCGATCATCCATCGAGCGACAAGCTGCGTGAGAAAATACGGGCCTTTGAGATTAACACCGACAATACGGTCGAAGCTTTCCTCCGACGCTTCCAGGATATCGGCCCGCACCGCTGGCGCGACGCCGGCGTTGTTCACCAGCACGTCAAGCCGGCCAAATCGGGCGCGCACGGCATCCACGACGCCATGCCGCTCTGCCGCGACGGCGACGTCACCTCGACAATAGACAACTTCAGATCCGCGCCGCGCGAGCGACTGTACCACGTCCTCCACCGCTGCGACTTCGCGCACCCCGTTGATCGCCACGTCGAAACCACTTTCCGCCAGCGCTTCGGCAATGCCAAGCCCGATGCCACGGCTCCCGCCGGTCACAAGTGCAACGCGTTTCGCGAGCTCGCCACAGCTACCTTCTCTCCGATTATGATTCACCACAAAGGGCACAAAGAACACTAAGTTTACGTTCGTATGCCGACTGGCCAGCTCAGCGTTGATTTCTTAGATTTCAATGGCTTAGTCTAACTTTGTGTCCTTCGTGTTCTTTATTCGGAGCTTCACCATTAAGAACACCAGCGCCGGCTTTAGACAGCTTCTCGATGAGCTGCCTGCGACCGGCAACTGCCTGGTCGTGGTCGAAGCCACCGGAGGTTATCAAAGCCGCCTGGTCGGCGCGCTCATGGCCGCCGGCCACCAGGTGGCCGTGGTGAATCCGCGTCAGGTCCGCGACTTCGCTCGCGGCCTGGGCATCCTGGCCAAGACTGACCGCCTGGATGCGCGAGTCATCGCCCGCTTCGCAGAGCAGGCCCAACCTCGGACGGTTGAGGTTGGCTCGGAAAAACAGGCCGAATTGCGCGAGCTGGTGACGCGCCGCCGGCAATTGGTCGAGCTGCGCACGGCCGAACAGGACCGCCTGGAGACAACGCTCACCAAGGTCGTTCGCAAAAACGTGCGTCATCTCATCGAGCAGCTCGAGAAACAAATTCATCAGCTGGAGGAGGCCATCGGCCAGCTGGTGGAAAGCCAGCCGGAGCTGTCCTCGAAGGCTGCCTTGCTCTCCCCTTCTCCTTGTCTCCCCCTCTTCGGACGACTGTTGCGGCGCTTTCGGCTACCGGCTACGCAGCCCCAATTGGCCCAAAGAACGTGTAATACGGCGCGTTCTCGGCCAGCCGCTGCACGTACAGGGCCACCTCCCTTGCATGATAATCACCCCACATGCTCGATTCACCGCAGGGAACCTTGCGGTCCGGCGGAATGTAGTCCCAGCCATTCGGCCGATGATAGACCGAATGCAAGAGCAGCCCCTCATGCTGCGGATCGGTCGACAAATAAGGTTCGTCGAGCAGCGTGTTGACGACGGCCAGCCCCGCTTCGACATAGCGGACGCCCGGTTGCGTCTCGCCCTTCGTGTGCACGAGATAATGCCCCAGCCGCAACAGCCCTTGGGCGGCGATCGCGGCGGCCGAGCTGTCGACCGGCTCATAGTCATTGAACGGGTCGGCCGGCCTGCTCTGGTAGTCGCCGAGGTGGGCCAGTCCCGGCGCACCAGTGTCCCAGTAGGGCACGCCGCAGGTCGGTGTCTCGCGGACGTAGAAATCGCAGGTCGCCGTGGCTGCCTTTAAAAACGTCGCTTCGACCAACTCGCGACCGCCGACGGTCGACAGCTCGTCGTCGCCTCTCGTCGCGAGCCATTCAAGCTCCTCGGCGAACCCCAACATCGCCCACGCCAGCCCGCGAGTCCATGTGCTGAACGGCGAATAGCCTTGCTGCGTCGACGGCGAGCGATAATCGCCATTGTTCGTGTTGAAAACACTCTCGTGTGCGGTGCGGCCGGGGACATCGTATGCGTCGCGGCCTTCGCCATACCACACGTTGTATCGTGCCGTGTTCGTGGCGTGCTCGACAAGCCGCTGCAATAAGCTAATGCGCTCATCTCGCTCGCCCATCAACACGTGGCCAAGTTGGTGCGCGAGCGCGAGCGCCCGGCAGGAGCGGATCGTGTCGACAAACAGCGACTGCGGCCCGTTGAACGAATAGATGTAGCCCGTGCCATCGCGAGTGGTCGACCAGCGTGCGGCCTGCACCGCTCCGCTTACTTTGAGAGCCAGCTCATAGAACTGCCGCTGCCAGCGGTCTTCCGAAATGCGCCGCTCGTTCATCAGCCGCCACAGATTGCCGTACGTGCTGACGTTGTTGAACCCGTGATCATGAACCCCGACGTGCGTCAAATGCGGCGCCATGACGCCGACCGTGCGCTCGCGGCCAAGCTCCAGAAACCGCTCGTCGCCCGTCGCATCGAACTGCAGCAGTGCCGATCCGTACTGAAAGCCTTGCGTCCACTCGGTCCACCCTTTGGCCGTGTACGTGCCCTTGACGGTAAACACGGGCGAGGCCGAGCCCGGCGGACAGCTCCGTTCGACCGCCTCGATGCACTCGGCCGAACGCGCCCAAAAGCGCGCCAGCTTCGGCAGCAAATCACTCGGCGTCAGTTGCGGGTTGAGCTTGATCACGTGCGTTCGGCAAAATGCTAGCCACAGAGATCACAGAGTTCACAGAGAAACAATCGTCATCTAGAAAATCGCTACTCGCGTATTGCAATTAACAATTAGCAATTTGCAGCTAGCATTTCGTCATCTCGTCTTCCGTTCTCTGTGCCCTCTGTGACCTCTGTGGCAAGAAGAATTGCTCTATCTTTTGATCCTCGCTGAGCCGCCGCCGGCGATGTGCAGCAGCTCGTCGAGCATGATCTGACTCGTGTCGCCCCGAGTGCTCATCAATAGTGCACCGTGGGCGACACCCAGGTTGACGCATTCCTGGGGGGATTTTCCGGTCAGAAATCCGTAGGCGAAACCCGAGGCGAACCCGTCGCCGCCGCCAACGCGGTCCTCAATTTCCAGGTTCGGGGTACGACGGGCCATCGTAAAACGTCCCGTCATGCCACATGATGGCCGACCAGTCGTTCACGAGGGCCGTCTTCACGCCCCGCAGCGTGGTGCCCACCACCTTGATGTTCGGGAAGTCCTTCACGACGCGGTTCACCATCGACTTGAAGGCCGATGTGTCGAGCGAGCCTTTTTCGACGTCGACGCCTTCAACGTCGTAGCCAAGCACTTTCTGAAAATCCTCCTCGTTGCCGATGAGGCAGTCGATGTAGGGCACAAGCGGCTTGGTCGTCGCGATCGCTTCGGCACTCGACCACAGCTTCGAGCGAAAATTGAGGTCGTAGCTCACGATCGTGCCCGCTTCATGCGCGGCCTTCACCGCCTCGGCCACGACCTGCCGCGTGCCATCCGAAAGCGCGGCGAAGATGCCGCCCGTGTGCAGCCAGCGCACGCCTTGCTCCGCAAACAGCTTCTTCCAATTCACCTCGCCCGGCTTCATCCCGGCGGTGGCCGAATGGCCGCGGTCGTAGAGCGTCACGGACGCCCGCTTCGAATGTCCGACTTCGGTAAAATTAAGCCCAATGCGGTCCACCTTGCCGACGCCGTCATACTTCCGCGTAACGGCGTGCGAAATATCCATGCCCACGGCGCGGGCATGATTCGCAATGATCCGGCCCATCGGCGACGTGTTCAGCCCGCCCACCCAGCCGGTGCGCAGTCCGAGCCGCGCCAGAGCGTAGGCCACGTTGTACTCGCCGCCGCCGACCCACACTTCCAACTGCGGTGCAAACTCGATCCGGCCATGTCCCGCGGGCGAAAGCCGGATCATGCACTCGCCCAATGCCACCAGATCGAACTCACACGACTCCGCCGATTTGATCTTCAAGGCCATTGTCTACTGGCTCCGAATGCACGGTTATTTCGATGTGGAATTCCACTGTTATACTCGGCCAAGCGGCGCAGCACCAAGATGCGGCTTTCTACGCCAATGCGGCTCAAAACTACGCAACTGCGGCACAGGCCGCACAGGACACGAAAGCCCTTTGCCGCCGGCCGCACAGGCTTATAATGTTCAGGAAGTGCGCCGGAGTGGCGGAATTGGCAGACGCGCCAGACTCAAAATCTGGTGCCCGCAAGGGCGTGGAGGTTCAAGTCCTCTCTCCGGTACTGGGTTTTGCGGTGTTTTTTTCAATTTTGCGCTTTGTCCGTTTGGGGACTGCTACCCAAAGTGTTACCCGACGGGTCCTAATGTTTGACCCTTCTACCGCGAGCGCCATTTGTTGGGCGAGAGCCATGCAACAATGAAACAAGCGCTGCTGATCGGTCTGGGCGGCTGTATCGGCTCCGTGGTCCGCTACAAATTGGGCGGCTGGGTGCTGCATCATCATGCACAAGACTGGCGATTTCCCGCCGGTACGTTTCTGGTCAACGTCCTTGGCTGCTTAGTTGCAGGGATTCTCTCTGGGCTGATCGAGCGGCAGCACTTGTTTTCACCGGATACCCGTTTGTTCCTGTTCACCGGTTTCCTTGGCGGCTTCACGACCTTTTCCGCGTTTGGCGTAGAGACGGTGTTTCTGTTTCGGCGCGGAGAAGTCTGGGTCGCACTTAGCTATGTGGTTTCCAGCATCGCCTGTGGCATCGTACTGTTGTGGCTGGGAATGCTTATTGTTCCCCACGCCAAATGACGCTGCACACCAAATTGACCACCGCCTATCTTGCCGATAACGATGCATTGGTCGGTTTATTTGCCAGTTCGTTTTTCGCATAGCCTTCTCAAAGTGCTTTGGCATTCTGCCCGGGATAGAACTTCATCGTGATCGAGATGTTTTCGTGCCTCGTCGACCATTGGGCCGACCTTGTCTCCGCCCCACAAAACGAGCGATACTTCGTCTTAGCCACAGTTTAGCTTTACCGTTCCAAGTAACTGTAATGTCGCAATTTTGTCGCGTATCTTGGTCGATGCCAGCGATTAGTTGCTCGAATTCGGGTCGTCGTTCGCTTATGACTTCCCCGAATGTTGTTTCGCGGCCCCGCCGCCTAAATTGTCTGCGTGAATCGACAACGGACGGCGCATGAGTAAGCCCCAGTGCCAGGAACAGCAGAATAGAGGTTCTTTGCGAACGAGCTCGAATCCTGCGTGCTCGCTCCATGCTTGGCATTGTTCGACTGTCGGTCGAATCGGCATTGACGGCCCGCGTGGCGTGGGGACGTCGCTTCGCCAATGAATGATGCCAATCTCGCCGCCAGGGACTAATACGCGATATGCTTCCTGCAGCAGGCCTAATGGGTTCTCGATATGCAGTATATTGAACAGCATGGCGCGGCCGGCATGTTCATTCGGTAGCCCAGTGCCAGTAGCAACAAAGTCGCGAACGATCCCCACGACGTTCGATAGCCCGGCCTCTCGTGCCTTTCGAAGAGTTGCCTCGACCATGCCCGGCTCAATGTCCATAGCCAATATGCGCCCGCTGATGGCCTTCGCCGTTGGAATGGTGAACGTGCCATAGCCACAGCCGAACTCCACTACGTCGCCGCACTGTCCAGCACAATCAAGCCTCTCGATAATGCACGTCGGATCGAAAAACGAGTCCCAATGGGACTCGTCCGGCATTCCGCTTTCGCGTCCCTTCATGTCGCGTCTCCTATCAATATCCGGGCCGCCGCGTGACACGGCCGGGCAGTGCACTTCAAGATGCAGGCCGCTGCTGAGCTCACCGCCTACAGAGCATGTTTTGACGTCGATTTCTGAGGCTATTCAGCGCCGGCCCCCTGGATAAAACGTATACTAATCGGGTTGTTAGCAAAAGCGGCTGCGGCCAGAGGCAACAGAGCGATGAATGCCCGTTTTACTGCCATCGCAATCGTAATCACATGTGCGCTTAGTGCCAGCACTTCGCTCGCGCAGGACCAGAGTCATCACTATGGGCTGCGCTACGACTTGTCGCTGATTCCCGCTGAAG
Source organism: uncultured Planctomycetota bacterium (assembly GCA_963713365.1). Taxonomy (GTDB): domain Bacteria; phylum Planctomycetota; class Planctomycetia; order Pirellulales; family Lacipirellulaceae; genus JABDGM01. Next base: position 195,910 of record CAVQLN010000001.1, read on the forward strand.
ATCGCGCTGATGTCGCGCTCACTCTCGATGAGCGATCGAATGGCAACCTCTGGTCATTGCGCTTTCACATCGATCCGCAGCGTCACCAAGGCTTTAAGGGTGACGGTTCGGTCGAAATGGATGGCGATTATGTCACGTGGAACCCACCCAAGACTGGCGGGCGCTTGTCGTTTCAAGTTTCTGTGAGCAACCGTCGAGCCAATGGAGCGTTCGACGCGCGAATGACGGACGACTGGGCCATATTCCGTGGTGACGATCTTTTCCCCCCAGCCCACAACCAGGATGACGAGAATTCTGAAGCCGACACAACGTTACACGTCCGGCTGCCGGATGGATGGTCGTTCGCCACGCCGTACCGTGAGATCGCCGATGAAACCTATGAGGTCGACCACGCACATCGACGGTTTGAGCGGCCCATTGGTTGGATGGCTGCTGGGCGCTTAGGCGTGCGGCGCGAGCGGATTGCCGGCGTGCGGGTGATTGTGGCAGGTCCGCACAATCAGGGCGTGCGCCGTCTGGACATGATTGCCCTGCTGAATTGGAATTTGCCACGGCTGCGCCGCCTGGTGCCGGACATGCCGAAACGAGTTTTGATCGTCAGCGCCGGAGACCCGATGTGGCGAGGCGGGCTGTCCGGGCCGAACTCTCTCTATGTGCATGCCGACCGGCCGCTGTTAAGCGAGAATGGCTCAAGCACCTTGGTGCATGAGCTGGTTCATGTGGCGACCGGAATCAAGGGAGAAAAAGGCGGCGATTGGATCGTCGAAGGCATCGCCGAATACTATTCGCTCAAGCTCATGTGGCGGTCTGGCACGCTGACGGATAACCGATACAAAGCTTCGTTCCGCAGATTGGAAAAGTGGGCCCAGCAGGCGGGCCGCTTGGATGTCGACGTATCTCACGGCCCGGTGACGGCGCGGTGCCGTGGGCATCATGCGAAAACTGGACCATGAGATCCACAAGAAAACGGACCGGCAGAAAAGCCTGGACGACGTCGTCCGGCTATTGGTGGCAGCGGGGACGAAGGTGAGCACTGACAACTTCCGGCAGGCGGTCGTTGATGTGATGGGCCACCAGGCCGAGTCGCTAGGCGACTCGCAACTCGGGCTCCAAGCGGCAGGCGAATAATTCGGCGCCTTGGTGAAATCGGCGTCAAGCCGAAGCGTCGCAACTTTTAATCAACCGCCCGCTGAGCGCTCAGGCAATCTTTGGCCGCTCCCACGGCGCGCGATACTCGCGAGCCAAAAGCTTCGTTGCCTCCGCATCGTCCACAACTTCTTTCCGTGTTGGATCGTAAACCAGCGGCCGCTCGAGCTGCATGGCCACGTTCGCCAGAATGCAACTGGCCGACGAGATATGGCCTGCTTCCACATCCGCCACGGGGCGGCTGCGCTTTTCGATCGCTGCCAGGAAATCCAGCATGTGCCGTCGCGTGGCCGGCGCGGCGTTGAGTTCGATGTCGCGTTCCGTCAAATCCTCTGGGTATTTGTTGCGCTCGAACAAGCACTCGAAATGTATCGGCTTTGCCGAGCCGCCCTGGGGGATAAAGTCCGCACGCATCGTGCTGGCCTTGAGCGTGCCTTTGTCGCCGTAGATGAACAGCGCCCACGGATAATCTGGATCCGCCGGGGTGCCCCAGGTGCGATGGTTCCACACGGCGTCGAAGCCGTCGTACTCGAATGTGGCCGTTTGCGTGTCCGAAATATTCGACTTGCCCTCCTTCTGCACGTAAATCCCGCCGCTGGAACTGACTCGCTTCGGCCAACCCAAGTCGAGCATCCAGCGCACGGTGTCGAACATATGTACGCACATATCACCGACAATTCCGTTGCCATATTCCGTAAACGTCCGCCACCAGCGACGGTGGGGAATCCCGTCATAGGGCCGCAGCGGCGCCGGCCCGGTCCACATTTCGTAATCGAGAAAATCGGGCACCGGCTCTTCCGACGGATTTCCGTTGGCTCGCATGTGGAAAGAGCAGCACATTTCCACGTGGCCGACTTTCCCCAACAGGCCCGCATCGACAACCTGCTTTTTCGCGTCGATCAAGTGCGGCGTACTTTTGCGCTGCGTGCCGATTTGCACGACGCGCTCGATGCTTGCGGGCGGCCGCCAGGATCGCCTCGCCCTCGTGCACGTCGACGCTGATCGGCTTCTGCAAATACACGTCGGCGCCCGCTTCAATCGCCGCAATCGCGTGCAACGCATGCCAATGATCGGGTGAGCCGACGAGCACGATGTCGAACTCGTGTTCTTTGAGCATTTGTCGATAGTCATTGTAAGTTGGCGGCTTGGCATGCGATTTCTGCCGTTGACTGGCGATCTCCACCGCACTCTTAAGCATGTTCTTATCAGGATCGCAAAGCGCGACGACTTCGACGGGCGCCACCTGAATCAGTCGCCACAAATCGCTCGGGCCGTACCAACCAGCGCCAATAAGCCCTACGCGCCGAGTTCTGCCGCCGACGATCTCTAATGCTTCGGCGCCCAGGGATGGCAATGCGGCCAGCGCCGTACTGGCCGCGGCGCTCTGCAGAAAACGACGGCGATTGATGTTAAACATTGGACCGAAGTTAAAAATAGAATTGTCCATGAGATGCGATCCGCTTCATTGTTTTGTTGGGGATGATGGTTCCAAATCCTCGGCCAGCGGCCGATGCGGCACGATCTTCAGGCTCGCGAGATCGGCGTGGTAGGAGCGCACGGCATCCGCCGGTTCGGCTTGGCTGTCGGCGAACGCCCGCAGGTGCTTTACAAACGAAAGCTGGTGCTCCGCGTTGTTTATCTTGCGCCCAAATAAGGCCTGCGGCGCCGTGTTTCTTCGCCTCCCATAACATGTTGAAGGCGTCAAATGTAGTCCCAGCGGAACCGCCCAGAATGCCAACGACAAGTGAGCTGTCGTACGAAACGAGCTGTTCCAGCGCCTCAGGCCCGAAGTAAGGCATCTTCAAAAATAGCGGCCGACCGCTCGCGGGGATCCCCGCCAGGAGCCGCGCGATGCTGTCATTAACAAAGCGTGGCACGTCGCCAGGCGCAACACTATTTGTTGCATTGGGAGCGAACACCTCCAGGAAATGCCGAAAGCCCTCGTCCTGGGCCTCCTGGCGGAAATCACGATAGCCCTGAAGCGTTGCCCGATCCAGCGCGGCATCGTTATTGAGCGTAATGGAATAGAGGCCCAGGTCGACAATCGGTCGATCAGACCGAGCATCGGCACCCATCGCCTCATCCAATGTGGCCGTGCGAAAAGGCAGCGACGGCTGTTCGCCGTACCGTGCGCCTCGGCCGGCCAGCCAGATGTCGGTCGTATCATTCGCCCGAATTGCCGGCGTGACGGGACTGTCGTCAAACAGCCACTCATGGACGGCGATGGCATCGCTCGTGCTGACGCTCATCAGCATGATGTCGACTAGCTGCTGACGGACGACCTCGCGAATTTGCTCGCGGAATTCCTGAATGCTGCGGTAACCGGCCGTCTCGCCACTTTTGTTGCGCCGCACGCCGGGCGCCGCGATGCCGAAGGCCATGTCGGCATCCTTGGCGTCGGCCAGAATGAAATCGCCGCCCGCCGGGTTCTCGCCGATGCGCGAGAGTTTTTCATCCAGCGATTTTTGCACGACAGCCATGCTCAAATTGTGCGCAGACGAAGCTGCGCATGCAATGAGTCGCCGTCAGCGAGTTTTCACCAAGCTCTTCACGTAAATCACGCGATCATCCCCGGGCGCGTAAAAATCCGTCAGCCGGGCCTCGCAGCGGAAGCCGCTCCGTTCGTAAAACGACCGCGTCGGCTGATACTGACCGCGGCCTGATGTGTCGATGTAAATCCGCTCTCCTCCCTTCGCGGCGACTTGCCTTTCCACCGCGTCGATGAGCATTCGGCCCACACCCTGACGCTGAAAGCGAGGATCAACCGCAATCCAGTAGAGGTCGAAGCTGGCCGCGGTACACGGGATCGCGCCGTAACAGGCGTAACCACCTAAGAGTGACATGGTCGAATCGGCGAAAACAAACTCGTAGCCGCTTACCGCCCCATCGGCGAGACGCTGCGCCACCAGCTCCACGGCAATGTCGATCTCATCGGTATGGAAGAACCCGGTTCGGTCGACCAGTGTCCGGACGGCCTCGCGGTCGGATGGCACAACGTCGTAGCGCATTTGCCAGGAACACTGAGCTGCCAACAAATCGGCTAACGAGATACCGGACTCGTTGGTTGCGGCAGGTCGCGCCATCCGGCACCGCCCGTTCGAATGTTTGAACTTGCGTTAGGTGTGAAGCACTCGCGTTGGAGCTCGTTGATCGCGGCGTTTGCCGCCTCGCGGTCTTGCTGCAATTCCGCGCGATGGCGCATCGTCCAACAGGCGCTCGACGGCTTCGTCGTACGAGTAACCGGCTTGCTCCATCGCGGCCATGAAGCCCGCGTTGGGCGATGCACACGGATTGGAGTTAACTTCCAAGATCCACGGTTCGCCATGTTCGTCGCAACGAAAATCAATCCTGGCGTAGCCATTCACATTGAACAGTCGAGCGCAGTCTGTAGCTAGCTGGCAAAGCCGATTTACAAGCGGACGATCGTCGGCAGGAAAATCGAATCGTCGCGGCGTATGGTGAAATTCGTATGTCGATGCGTCACACTTCGCATCGCGATTCACGATGCGGGGTTTGCCGGCCGGCAAAGCTGAAAAATCGATCTCCGCAGGCGGCAGCACCTCGGGCTTGCCGCCGATAACCGACAGATTGAACTCGCGCCCCTCAACGAACTGTTCGGCGAAGAATGGGCGGCCGAATTCCGTTTGGCATCGTCGAATCGCTCGCTTTATTGCCGCCATATCAGATGAATCGAGAATCGACTCGTCGTTCAGTCGAAACGATGCGTGTTCGTACACCGATTTGAGTATGAATTTCTGAGGTCCCACCGCAGTGCGCAACGCATTTGGGATTCTCGATCGCCAGCATGAAAGCGACCGTCCGCTGCAATCCATGGCGGTGTCGGCAAACCAGCATCCACGAGCCGCTGCTTCACAGCCAGCTTGCTGGCCGTTGCTGCCAGCGCTTCGCTCGAGCAGCCTGTGTAGGGAATCTGCAGCGTTTCCAGCAGCAGTGGAATCGCCGCCATCATGGCGTCGCTTCCGCCGAGCGACTCCACGCGGTTGAAGGCGACGTCGGGCCGGATGCGCTCCAGTTGACGGCGCACGGCCGAAAGATCGAGCGTGCAGGCCACACATGAGACTGAATGCCCCAACCGATCCAGTGCCGCGACGACGGGCGAAAGCGTCGGCTGCTCCTCTTCCGCAACAAGCGCAGGGTCTTCCGTGGCCTCGTTGTATAAGAACGCAATGCGCATGTTAAAAGCCGGGAGCACGGAGCACGGAGCACGGAGCATTCTTGGATCGCTCCTGGATCCTGGCGCCTCGCTGCTCGCCTGGGGCGCCATTTCGCAATCGCGCCGATTCAACAATTCGCTCGATCAGCTCAACATATTCCATGCCAAGCGCGGTGCACAGCATCGGCAAGTCGGAATGTGTCGGATGAAGGCCGGCGAGCGGGTTCACTTCCATCAGCTGCGGATTGCCATCGACGCCACAGCGCAGATCGAGCCGGCCGCCGTCCCGGCCTCCGACAGCCCGCCAGGCAGCCAACGCGATCGCTTCGGCCTGAGCCACTTGCTTGTCGTCCGCCGGGCTGACCAGGCGATAGCTCATCAGCGCTTCACTGTGCTCTTTGTTGCGGTAGGAATAAACGTCCGGCTCGGCGTTCGGGCCGAATAAAACTTCCAGCGTGCCCAGCACGGCCGCATCCTGATCCGTGCCCAGAATGCCGACCGTAAACTCGCGGCCGGGTAGAAACTGCTCAACGAGCACCGGCTTCGTTGTAAGTCGTCAAGCAGTCGCCGGCAAGTATTTCGCAACGACTCGGCGTCCACCACTTTTGATGCGGCGTCGATGCCTTTGCCGGTGCCCTCGGCAATTGGCTTGGCGATGACAGGGAACGGCAGATTGAAATTGATCAAGATCGTCGAGGTCGCGCACGACGTGCCAGTCGGGCGTCGGCAGGCCGGCCGCGCGCAGCACCAGTCTTTGTGAGTGCTTTGTCGAGGCAGACGGCAAGCACCGCGGGATCGGCAAACGTGTACGGGATCTCGATACACGTCGAGAATGCGCCGGCACTTGCGATTCGCGTGCCGCGCCGTGCAGCCCTTCGCAAATGTTGAACACCAGCTCCCAGCAATCGCCGCGCGCCAGCCGCTCGACGAGACTTCGCGCGTGGCCGATGCGGTCGACGTCGTGGCCAAGCGCTTGCAGCGCAGTTTCAATGGCCTCGATCGTGCCCGGCTGATCGAACTCGGCGGTCTCCTCTTCGCCATAACCGGCTCGGCGAGGTAGTCGGAGCGCAGATCGTAGGTGAAGCCAATGTGCATGTGGGCAAGGAGCGAGGAACGAGGAGCTAGGAGCAAGAGTTTCTCACTCCATGCTCCCCGCTCCATGCTCCCCGCTAGATAGGATCGTGATACCGGTACTCGCGGCCTTCGTAGTTCCGCAGCAGGAGCCAATCGCCGTCGCGGCCGATGACGCTATTGGGCTGCAGCGGAATTTTGCCGCCGCCGCCGGGCGCGTCGATCACGTACGTCGGCACCGCGTAGCCGGTCGTGTGGCCGCGCAGGCCCTCGATGATCTCCAGCCCCTTCGTCACGGGCGTGCGGAAATGCGACGAGCCGCTGATCGGATCGCATTGGTACAAATAGTACGGCCGCACGCGCATCAGCAGCAGCTTGTGCATCAGCTGCCGCATCGTTTCGACGTCGTCATTCACGCCCTTGAGCAGCACCGTCTGCGAGCCGAGCGGAATGCCGGCGTCGGCCAGCCGGCGCAGGCCTGAGCCGCTTCCGGCGTGCATTCGTCCGGGTGAATGAAGTGCACGCTCATCCAAATCGGATGATACGCCGCAGCACACGGCACAGCTCGCGAGTGATCCGCTGCGGCAAGCACGGCCGGCATCTTGGTGCCGATGCGGATGAACTCGATGTTCGGGATCGCCCGCAGGTTGCGGAGGATCCAATCGAGCCGGTCCTCGCCGAGCGCGAGCGCGTCGCCGCCGGAGATCAGCACGTCGCGAATCTGCGGCGTGCGGCGCAGGTAATCGAACGCGGCCATCAGCCGGCTTTCCTGCGGCATCAGCTCGCCATGCCCCACCACGCGCGACCGCGTGCAGTAGCGGCAATACGTCGAGCAGAAGTCGAGCGGCAGCAGCAGCACTCGGTCCGGGTAGCGATGCACGAGTCCCGGCACCGGGCTGTGCCCGTCTTCGCCCAGCGGATCGTCCGCTTCGCCTTCGGTTCGCACGAACTCATTGAGCGTCGGCACCACGGTCCGCCGCAGCGGCTGCAGCGGGTCGTCCGCGTCCAGCAGACTCATGTAGTACGGCGAGATGCCGACGGGCAGCATCGTGCCGCCTTGGACCAGGGCCTCTCGCTCTTCGTCCGACAGCCGCAGCATCTTTTCGAGCTGCGCGAGCGTGCGGATGCGGTGCCGCGACTGCCACCGCCAATCGTTCCAGTCTCGATTGGTCACGTCGGGAAAGTGCCGCCGGCGGAACGCGCGCGTGCGCGCATTGGTCGATCTGCTGCAAGAAAGGCGAGCGAATCGCTTGCCTGCGTGGCCGATTCGTCGGCCGTACATCGGCGCAACGGCAGCAAACCGCATCGTAGCCGTTGGCCGGATAAGCTGCTCCGACAATGGCAGCGTGGCCGTCGCGACCGCTTCCGGCGTATGCCGAAAGCCCGGCGAAAAACTTGTCGCAGCGTATCGACTGAAACGCTTTCTCCGCCGTAGGTTAGATCAGTCGAAAGGATTGAAAGAGGACAGGTCCAAAGGACCGGGAGGCTCCTCGTCCGTTGCCATTGGACTGCACTGAGTCGCAGTCGGCACTACCATTCATCCATGGTGCTCCATATCGAATCGAATCTACGTGCACGATGCGGCCCGACTCCAAGCTCGAATCGCGCTGGCCGCCGTGCCTGGCGGCCGCTTGAAAAAACTGCCACGCCTGATTCAGGCATGCCAGTTAATTCAAGCCTCAATTCACCTCACTCGTCATTCCACGATGGGTCGAGGCAGAAGTTTGGCACGTCTGCGACCGTCGGTCAAGTCCAATTCAGGCGACGTGCCTCGCTTGGCTGCTACTACCTTCAATTCGAAGGATTAAATGGTGATCGTCGGAAATTGTCAATCTGGTATCGGTCGAGAATCCCGCGATTCTTCAGAATAGTCGCCCGCCGGAATGCCTGTTCTAGGGCATAAATTTCCCGGTGCGAATTAACGCCGCCGCTAGACCCCAAACAATGATTCGCATGCCAAGGCGGCCGACAAGGGACGAACCGTGTATTTTCTACAAAATTCTGCTCACGTCCGGTCACGAGGCGGTGGAGGAGGAGCCGCGGTCAGGCTGGGGCCAAAAAAAGAGATGTCGGAGTCGTGGAGTCTCGATTCGCTCCACGAATTGGAAGTGGCATTCCGCGGACCGCGAGCACGCGGTCGGCCCTGCTGGAATGACCATGGCCGGCGATAGTCTCACTCTATCTCAATCACACAGTTGCTTCTTCTTGCACCGGTTGGCCAATGCGAATGGCGTCGCCGCCGACTCTGGCTGCCTCCTGCATCGCCGCTTCGGCGCTGCGCATGATATCCATCACCCGCGACGCCACGGTGCAGTGGGCCAGTCCAATGCTGGCCGTCAGATCCCACAGGTCGCTGCCCATCCGTACTTTGCACTGGCGAATTTGAAGCCGCAGCCGATCGACGACGGCATATGCGTTCGCTTCATCGGTCGCGGGCAGCAGCAATGCGAACAGGCCATCCTCGAACTCGCAGCGTTCATCCATGTCTCGCGTGGCCGCTTCCAGAAGGCGGCCCATCACTTGCCGCAGAAAGGCTTCGCCCTGGTCGCCGAATCGGCTCACGAGCTCCAGCATCTGATCAACCTGCATGACGGCCACGGAGACCGCGTTGCCGCCCCGTTTCCACTCCGCCAGACGGCGATTCAAGTTGGCCGCGAAAAGCGATCTGCCGGAAAGCATAGCGTCCCCCTCCCGTTGGTCAGCTGCAACCTCGTTGGCACTCGAATCGGCTTCAGCTTCCGGCTTGGCGGTCGAATCGCGCCAAATCGAAGCCAGCGAAATTGATTCCGGCCCAGCCTCTTTTTCCTTGGCGTGAAACGCCGAAGAGACAGGGAAGCAGCCCTGGCCATCGTGCCGATAGCAAATGTTCCCGCCGCCGTTTTGGGCGGCGCTGAGAGCCTCGTCAATCCGTGCCAGATCCCCGTCCATCATTTCCTCTCCGTGCAACTGGGCAATACCTAGACTGGCGGTGACGTGGAGCGGATGCGATCCCTGGCTGAACTCTTTCTTTTCAATCTGCTTGCGAATTCGCTCTGCCAGAGGCAAAGCGTCGTGCAACGTCGTCTCATTGAGAAGCACGGCGAAGGTGTCGCCTCCGTAACGCGCGACCAGGTCTTTGCCACGCAGCATCTCCTTGATCACGCCTGCCGCCTGACGCAAGATGACGTCGCCTCCTTCGTGGCCGTACTCCGCATTGACTCGGGCGAATTTGTCCAAGTCGACAAATAGGACCGTGCAAAGCGGTGCGCGGCTCTTCGATCGACTGCCGGCGCGTTCCAATTCGGCTTCGAACGCGCGCCTGTTGGGCAGCAAGGTCAGCAAATCGGTGTGGCTCAGAATGGCCTGCATTTGGACCGTGCTTGCCTGCTCGGAGATTTGCAATTCGGCCGTGGCGACGCGACGCTGGATATCCTCCGTGGCGTCCAGGATTTGCGTGACAGCTCCCGTGACGCTGGCGAGATTTGGCGCTCTCCTCCTGGATGTCGCTGTTGATGTCATTCAGCTTGCGACCATGCCCCTCCACGTCGCGGACAAGCTGCGCCGCAAGCTGCTCCAACGATGAGAGCACGTTTCGATAAACGTGCTTCTGCCGGTCGAGCGCTCCAAAGGTGAACAACAGGCCCTTCGAGCTCGTCAGACAGTCACTAATCTCGGATTTTTTCGTATTGACCACGCGCTGGATATCGTCGAACTGATGCTGCACCAGTCCATTGGCGGCAACTATTGAGGCGGCCGCGCTGGTGATGATCGCCGGCTCCGTGGACGACGACGCCTTAAGCTCCGATTGCACGGCCCGCATGCACTCGATATGCTGCTCGACACACGAACGCACGCTCTCCGCCGCCGCGTGCAAACTCTGGAGGGCTTGCCTGGCGAAATCCTTTCGCTCGGCTGCCGCGGTCCGACCCGTCGGCACTGCCGCGTTGCCGGCAATGGGCCGTCCTCTCAGCCACCAGCCGGCCGCCGCTCCTAGCAACGCCGCCAACAGCGAGAGCGCAAACTGGATCACCAGCAGCTGCGTCATACGACTGTACCAGGACAAGGTAGGGGCCAGCGCGACCACAATGAAATCGCGCAACTGCGGCTGGCGAACTTACAGCGCGATGTTCAAGTGTAGCTCAAATCGCTAACTGCCGGCCGTGGCGCCTCGTGCGGGTCGCGCCAGCACCGTTCAAGATAGAAAATCCGCTACGACCCGCCCAAAGCGGGAGTGCGGTCAGAGCTGCTCGCTCTCGAGTTCCTGCCGCGCCTCGGCCAGAGACGCCAAAGCCTTTTCGCCGAGTTTTGGATACGCCAGGCCGAGCTTCTGAATGCGGCCTGAAATAATGTCCGCCACGCAGGCCCTGGTAAACCACTTTTTGTCGGCCGGTATTACGTACCAAGGCGCCTCATGAGTGCTCGTGGCACTCAGCATGTCTTCATAGGCGCGCTGGTAATCATCCCAGAATCGGCGCTCGCGAACGTCGGCCGCGGAAAACTTCCAATTCTTTTCGGGGTCTTCGATCCGTTTCAAGAATCGCCTTCGCTGCTCCTCTTTCGAAACGTTCAGAAAGAACTTGAGGAATATGATGTTCTCGCGGCTCAACGCCGCTTCAAACTCCCTTATCTCGCGATACCGGAGCTGCCAAACTTCCTCGAGTGCCATCTCGCGTACATTGCGAGTCAGCCACTGACTCTCCAAGAATTCCGGGTGCACGCGCACAACCAGCACTTCCTCGTAATACGACCGGTTAAAAATGGCGATGCTTCCGCAGGCGGGCGTCACCCGCGCCGGCCGCCACAGAAAATGCCGCATCCGCTCCTCTTCCGACGGTGCCTTGAAGCTGTATACCATCACGCCTTGTGGATTGACGCCCGACATGACGTGCTTGATCGTTCCGTCCTTCCCAGCCGCGTCGAGCGCCTGAAAGATAATGACGATCGCATATTCCTTGCTTGCCCAAAGCACATCTTGTGCCGCTGCAAGACCGGATACGTCTTCCAAGAGCGCATCCTCTGCCGCTCGCTTGTCTTTAAAACCCGATGTGAACGCAGGATCAAAATCCCTCAAGTGAATCTTCTGCCCCGGTGGAACAAGAAACGGCACGTGGTCCAAGCGATGAGAATTGGCCATCGTATCGGGAAATTCGACTGCAGGTTGGAGTTTCGAGTGGTCGGCGATTTGAGTACCGCCAACGAGCTTGACAAAGGCCTGGCCAAAGGCGTGCCGCTCTAGACCAGGCGAGCAGCAAACAGGCCGTCAAGCCAGGCGTCATCATCCCATACAGTCGATGGCTGTTCCAGCATTTCGCCAGACTCCTCCGAGATGCCGGGACCGTAATCCGAGACGAGCGATGTGATCCACTGCGAGGGGCCGTCAACGCCGTTTTCGGCTACCATTCCCGACTTCGGCCGCTAGTAGCAAATCCCACTGGCGGCTGACAGATCCGTCCTCGCGACTTACGCTCCTGCTCCCGAGCGAACGCCGCAATGGGTTGAAGCCGGGACGATCGTTACGGTCCGGAGACACGACAACACTGGCTGTAGTCGACGAAGTGTTGAGATTCGGGGCCGACCCGGTGCTGGTTTCCACGGCGCCAGCCGCCATCGATGATATCCCGCTCGCCGCGGCAGGAGGCGCTGCCATCATCGCTCGACGCCAGACCACATAATCAGCGGCGTTCACAACGCCGTCTCGGTTGCCATCGGCTCCGGCGCCGCTTGCCACCGAAAGTCCATAGCTCGCGCACCACACCGCGGCATCGGCATCTTCCACCAGACCGTTGCCATCGTAGTCACCCGGAATCGCCACGTCGGCAGCGCCAGGTGAGCCGCCGATGTGCAAGCTGGCGCGCCAATTGGCCGGGTTCTCCGGGTCCGCCGCTGCGTCAATGATATGCAACGAATATCCACTGCCGTCCGGCGACGTGGGCCACGGCGCCGTGTCGTCATATTCGAAATCCTGCAGCGTTTCCCCCAGCGGCCCAAGCAGCGCAATGCGCTCGCCGCCGTTGCTCAAATTGGCACCGCCGTATCCAGTCGACGCGAGGTTGATTTCTGTGCCGTAAACTGTTTGAAACACCGCAGGCATCGCGGGCGACAACAATCCGCTCACCTGGAGCAAGAAACCGGCTCGTGAACGTGTAAGGTGTTTCAGCGAATTGAGCGAGCTGAACACCGGCGAGGTTGATCGTTTGGCTGCCCACGTTCGTCAGTTCGATGAATTCGAGATCCTCGCTTGAAATTCCGCCCGGCCCGGCCGGGGGATTGTAGTGCAGCTCGGTAATTCGCAACGGAAACGGCGTGGGCAGGAAGAATGTCTTGTCGACGATCGGGCTCCATTCGTTCACCGAGCTCGACGCCGCATCGTTGACGAATATGCGCACTTTGACTCGTACTTGGGCGTCGATTGTGATTGGAGCACTGTAAAGAAGCGCAGTCGCGCTTGCAGAGTTCGTGGCGGGATCGCGCGGATCCGAGCCGTCTAACGTGTAATAGATCGGCACGCCGCGCATGCCCGGCGGCAAGTTGAGCGTAAGTTGATATCCCGGGTCCACCGTGCCGCCATATTGGTTCATGAGGGGCGGCGCCACGGGCACGCGCCAGCCGCGCGCATTGAACTGGTCAAGCACGGTCTGGGTGCGCGAGGGAAAGTAATTGTTGAGAAGATCGTTCTGTGTAATAAGCCAATCACTGGGCCTGTACGGCGGTTCCTGCCGATTATCGCCCCAGCGGGCTGATTCCCCTACGAGAGCTCGTTCAATGTGCTCCATCCGTGCCGCGTACAGCGCCGGCCTCCTGGGCCGTCATCACCCCGCCGTTGTGAAAGTGGTTCTGTACTCGATCGGCAAATCGCAGGCGATACTCTGGACTCGCCATCAAGAGATGATGGATCTCGGTCGGCTGTCCTGGTCCAATCAGAGTTGTGCGATCCTCGAAGGGCGATTCGAGCACATGTTCCGCATCCCAGCTATGGAATCGCCATTTGCCGTTCGGATCGACGCGGTTATACGTGGCATACCAATTCTTGCCGCCGGCGTTCAACGCCCAGTCGTGGTTGCCGACGTAGTAGTTGACCAACATGTAGTCAATAAACTGGTCGATGTCGAGCAGTTGCTCCACGGCGGCATAATTGGCGGGGATTGCTTGATTCTGGCGAACCAGATTCAGAAAGGCGTTGAAGTTATTAGTAGCGGTCGTGGCCCCGGCAACCACGTCGGTGGCAACATGCTTGATGACGTCGTAATCGTCGTTATCGCCGCCAATGTACGACTGGGCAAAGGCATCGTCGGGCCGCTCGTGCAGGTAATACATGCCCCAATACAATCCATTTAGATAGAGGTGAATGTATCGTCCATGCGGCGCATGGCCACCTGCCAGGTTCTGCAAGTCGGCCGTAAACTGGTCCTGGATATACTTTGCGGTGGCGCGTTGGAGGGGCGGCGACGAACCGCCGCCGTAGGTCCAGGAATGGTTGTAGACGGCGTCCAGAATAAACGTATCGAACTCGTCTACCGCATTTGCATCGAACACCGGATCCGTAAACAGCGGAAAGTCGAGATCGGTGGGACCGTACGGCTGCTTGAACGTCACGCGGAACGAGAGCTTATCGTTGTTCCAACGATTTGTGCTCGTTTGGCCCATGATCTCGATGGCGCCGTCGATTTGAAACTCGTCGCCCGCTTGAGGATCGACCATTTCCACCGAGGCGGCCCGCTCAATATTCTTGCCCGAAATGTAAATGCCGCCGGCGCCAAACAGCTCGTCCCAATCCATGACAACCGAAAGGGTCGGCACGGCCTGCAGGTCGTCCTTGATCGTGCTCGAAAACTGGCTCACGACCTGCGGATCCATCGCCCAATCGGAGTCGCCGCCCCCGAGGGTGCTGAAGTGACTCCACGGGGCGTACGGCGGCAGGCCCGTCCCGTCCTGCTCGAGCACATCATCCAGAAAGATGTACGTTTGCGTATCGATATTCGTGGGCGTGAAGCCGCTTTTGAACGCTGCCGCGCGCAAGGTGCTCGTCGTGTTGATTACGGGCGGGCTGAGCGGATTGTAAATGATGCCGTGCGTGGCCGTTGGTTCGCTGCCATCGAGCGTGTAACGAATCTGGGCACCAGCCGTGGCGGTTGTAATCTCGACGCTGAACGGCGCGTTAAAGAAGCCGCGATCAACTGAGAACATGGTGTCGGCCACGACGCCCAACGACCCTTGCTGGTTGGGCCCGCCGGGCGTCGGCGTGACCATGAAGCCTTCCACGCCTTCGGTGGCACGGTCCGCCGTCAGCGTCGGGCCGATGAGAAAGTCGCCCGTGTTACGAAGGTTCGAAACATTCATCCCGTGAATTGCCAGCACATTCGGGCCTTCCACGAGCTTATTCAAATGCTGATTGATCGGAATCTGCTCATAAATAATCGCCAGCGTGTCGCCATGCGAGGCGGTCGCCGCCGAGTTAAAGAGGGGCGTTCCCGGCGATTCCGCTCGGCAATTTTCTGACCGTTCAAATAAGCCACGAAGCCGTCGTCGTATTGCATCGCGAGCGTTAAGTTTTGGAATTCTCCAATTTCCGCCACGCTGAACGGTATCCGCATGTAAATCGTGTCGCGGAGCTTGCAAGGCCGGCATCAGCGCATTGACATCGAATTCAAAATATTGCGTGTAATCGATCGCGCCCGAGTTGCGTTCAAATCCAATCGGCGTATCGCCCGACTGCCAGGTCGTATCGGGTGCAAAACTCGTCTGCGTCCAGGTGGTGCCCAGTACGCCGCTGGTGGGCACGTGGACCTGCACCGCTTCGGTGATGCCGACAAGGGGCTCACTGAGTAGGCCGCCCGCGCCGCGGCCATACGAGACATTCGCCACCTGGGCCGGATAGGGATCAAACGCGTCAACAACCGTCGTGCCGTCAGGCATCAGGAGCGACAGCGATTCCCCTTCGGCCAGCCAGGTTGAAATTCGTGTGCAGCTCCTGGCCAGCCACTGCCCGGTCTTTGTTCGACGCGAACACTACAAGATAGCCGCCAGCCGGAATATCCACCGACGGCAATTGCCACTGCTCCTCGCTATCGGCCAAGAACCAGCCGCCGACATTTACCGGTGCCGCATCCGTATTCTTCAGCTCGATCCAGTCCGACTCGTTGCCGTCCTCGTCGCTTAGGCCATTGGTGTTCAGCGCCAGGAACTCGTTGATCACCACGCCGGCCATCGCCAGCCGCGGTTCGAGTCGCTCGAACTGCAGCCGAAGACCGCCCGACAAGAAGCCGCGAGCTGACCGGAGTGTACGCCGGCGACCAAAAAATGTCCGGATTGACCCGCCACCTCGGGATGATTGAAACTGCCTCAAGCGCATACCGCCTCGCCTCTGGCCAGTGATCACCGAGATTTATTTTGAGAAGACGGCTCGGCGACGACGCCAAACCTTCATTTTATCTTAATGCGGAGAAGGCGGCTACGAAACGGACTATGTCTTTAAGTCGCCGGAATACATTTTTGCTTCAGCCGAGAGGGCCGCATGGCAATTGTCAACCTGATGTAGCCGGATAGCCGCGGACAACGAGCCACTGCCAAAACCATCGCTTGCGGTTTAGCTCACAATATCGAATCAAAAACGCCGCGAATGCCGGCAAACCGGGCCAACACGCCATCGACAATCTCAGGGGAACCAGCGATCTCATTCCGCGATCCGGCTAGTTCCTCAAGCGGTTCGCTCTCCAACGAAGGCTTTAACGCCATGACCAGCAAGTCATCACCGGTCAACGGCACGGCCGGCCGCTGCGATGGCCGGAAGCCAAATCGCGTCGGCCGATCACCGTCGATGTCGGCAAAAAGACCGTCAACCGCCGCCAATCGCGCTGACGCATTGGTCTCGGCGATTCGACCGGCGACAGACTTCGCAACCGTGTCCAAAAGCGGCTCGCTCAATACGGGCGATGCAATAGCCGCCTCAAGACTACCTCCAGCCGCAACCGCCGAAGCCGCAGCCGTGCCGACACTTCGGCCTAAATTCTTCCGCCACAGCACCATGTCGGCCATATCGACGATGCCGTTGTGATTTCCATCGGCCGCCAATGCGCTCGTCGAGCCGAAGTTTTGCCGCCAAACCGCATAGTCGGCGTCTTCCACCGTGCCGTTGTCGTCGTAGTCGCCCACGACGCCGAGCCGCTACCGGGCGCCGGACGAGGCGCAGTGGGCGGGTCGAAGTTCCCCACGATCGGGAGCGACCGCTCGTCGCCGAACTCCGCGTACAAATCATTGCCGAACGGCACGGGCGTGAATGCATGGTTCAGCCGGGCAATCGTCCCTGGCGTGTGAATCGCCGGCAATCCGTCGGCCGCGAAATCGTTCGACAGCTTGAAATACCACTCCGCGATTCCGCGCGGCAAGCTGGCGCATCGTGCGCGGCACCCAAAGGCCGATGTCGTCGATGCCGTCCTGGTCCATGTCGGCGGCCACCGGTCGATCGAGCACGCCCGGGATACCCCCAAATCATCGTCGCATCGGCCGCGTCCGTGAGCGTGTCGTTCGCCAGGTTGAACGAAAACAAGTTGTTGTTGAACACCGCCAGGTCGTCGAAGCCGTCGCCGTCGAAGTCGCCGACAATCGGGTGGCCGAACAGATTGTTGGTAATGATCGTGTCGGCTGCGTCGATGACAAAGTTGTGATTCGTATCAAGCGCCCAGCGGCCGGCGTTGTACAGACCGATCTCGTCTCCGTTGGCTGCGTTGTTGTCGAAATTGCCGGCCACCGGCAGCGCGCCGGCCACGTTGAAGTTACCCAGCGTCGGCTGAAGCGTAAGGATGTCCGTGGGCAGGTTCACCACGCCGTTACTGTTGGTATCGATGATCCAGCGGAAGCTGCCCAGCTCGGCCGAAAAACCGAATGCCGCTAGTTGATCGAAGAAACGCAGCTCCAGCGGGTCGACGCCGCCCGCTCCGGCGCCAACTGAGCCGCCATTATTCCCGTCAGGTGACAGCAGCGGACGGAACTTGCCGGCAAACAGCAAATCGTGAACGTTATAGCCGCCAAGCCCTACGGAGCCGTCGGCATTCGCCACCGGCAATGTGAATGAGATATCGACATTCGTGGCATCATTGCCAATCTGCGCATTCGCTGGGTCCCATACGAAGTTGCCATTGATGTCGATGTCGATGTCCTGTGCGACGAAGGTGCCGATTTCCGGCCGCGAATCGACCGTAAAGCGGGCCACAAAACTGCCGCCGACAATCAGGTTGCCACTGGGGAAAAACGGCGGCTGCCTGCGGTTCAATCGAATTCGACTCTCCGTCCAGGCGATTGCCGGCCGGGTCGACAATATTGTCGCGCACCGTGAGCGTAAAGCGGTCGTCCGGCAGCGGCTCGAAGAAGTTGAGAATGATCATCGCCGTCGCCGGCTGCCCGCCGACGACCGGAGCGTTCATCACGGTGACCGATTCGATCGGAATCTGGCCGACATGATCGCCGACAAGCACGAAGTTTCCTGGGTTCTCAGCAATCGCCTCCACAAGCGCTACATAAAGAAAATCGTTGTCCACGCCGGCCTGATCAAGCCGCAATGGCAGATCGCTCACCGAAATCTTCAGACTGTTTACCAGCGGCGTGAAACCATTGAGCGATGGCTTTGGATCGAACAGGTCGAAGTCGATGTCGTTCGGAGTGATGTCGGTTATTCGTGGTCCCTGCGTGTCGATAAAAATCTGCAGCTCATCGACGTTTTCGCGAATTACGTTTGCGACCGGCATCGGGTTGCCGGCTTGATCCTCGGCCGTAACCAGAAGCCGGCGCAAACCGTCGATCGGTAGGCCCACGACCTCGTTCAAGTCGCGAACCGAGGTGATTTCCCAAAAACCATCGGGATACGCGTCGTTGCCATCGAAGGGCACGGCAACCGTCTGCCCGAGGAACGTGTCCGTCGCGAGATCAACGACTCCATTGGCGTTGCGATCCAAAAACACGCGAACGATGCTGTCCGCCTCAGCGCGGCCCCAAAGCGTCGGCGTCGTGTCGCTGGTGACGCGGTCGGCCAAAGTTGGCGGCTCGACGCTCACGCCCGTATCGCTGTCCCCCTGCAAGCCGTCGAACATGCTGGCTGCGTCGGGCAAGCCGAATGAAACCGGCGGCGGAACCGAATCGACCGTGATTTCCAGCAAAAAGTCCTCGCTGATGTTGCCGGCGCGGTCCTCAACTTCCAGCTTGAGGTTATGCACGCCGTTTGCCAAAGTTCCGCCGACGATGGCCGGATTCGCCGGCGTCAGAAACGGCAGCGTACGCGTCAACTGAGTGAACGCCGTGAACATGTCGCCGGGCGTCATGAACGCATCGGCCGCCGGATCCTGCGCCGAATCGTAAATCAGAACTTCGGTCGCACCATTCTCGAACCGGTCGAATATGCGGAACTTCAAATTGTCCGTAAACAACAGCTGAGCCAGCGCCGCGTTCGGATCGGTCGTCGTCATCGACACCGATGGCGTTGTGTCCTTCGTAATGTTGTCGTTGTCATGCCGGCCCGTGTCATCCAGCAAATCGAGGAAGGGCGTGTTTGGGGCCACCGTGTCGATAACGATCATGAGCGGCGACTGAAACGAGATGCTCCAATTCAATAGGTCGCCGAACGCCGGAAACTCTCCTCCGTCCGGGCTATCGTCGGTGATCCGTAATGTCCACGTCCCGGCGATCGGCAGCCCATTCAGTTGTGCGAGGGCTTCTTCCGGCCGGAACGTGCCGGTAAACGGAGCGACGCCCGCCGCGATGCCGATAATCGCCGCGTCGTCGAATGTGGTGTTCGTGTAATTTGCGCCAAAGCCACCATTGTCGGTGGAAAGCTCGATCTCCGCGCCGTTTGGCGCGATGAGAAAGATATCGAGCTGCTCGGCAATCGGATGCATGATATTCAACGTGACGTTGACATCCGATATGACCGCCATGTTGCCGGCGCCAACAGTGATCGTCGAGTTAAGTACCGTGCCGTTGTTGGGAATCGGCGTAACAACGTTGTTTGAGAATTGCTGACCGCCGGCCACTGGATCGCCAAGCACGCCGGCCGCCGATTCGAATCGGCCGAAAAAGTTGTATTTGCCGTCAGCCATTGGCTCGACGGTGACCTCCCACAGGCCCAACCCGTTGCCAATGATGCCGTCGGTGGCATCCGATCCGACAGTTCCGCTGCCGACGAGCAAGGGCGTGCCCACCGGCACGCCGATGGCATTTGCGGCCTGGGCAAATACAAACACGCCGGCATTTACCGGTCCTTGGCCGGAAAAAGCAGGCTGCATCTTGTTCGTCACGTTGTCGTCATTGAACATCCCCGTGTCACTGGACGACAGCAAGTCAAACGTGCCGCCTAGCGGCGCATCGGCATTGATCGTGAGCCACAGCGGTGGCGACGCATTGCTGCGGCCCATCGCGCTGAGTGCCCGGCAGATTCGGATTAGTATCCTGTTGGTCGAATACCTTTGTACGCGCCGCGACGAAGTACACTCCCGGCGAGAGTGGCGCTGTTGGCGTGAAGCGATAGACCTCCGGAGAGCTGTCGATAATCGGCTGTGCAAAGCCGGTTACTGGTGGCGACAGCGGATTGGTCGTATTCACAAATGTCACTTCGACGGCGATGCCCGCCTCATTTCCGTCGAAAGGTTCCGCGGACGGTTCATTGAATTGCCCGTCTGGGCCTGGATTTAGCGCGGTAATTTCATCGATACCTTCCGTAAAAAAGCCGTTGCTATTCGTGTCGACAAACTCGAGCACGTCTGTCTGTATGAAGACCGTTGGCGTTGTGTCACTGGTGACGTTGTCATTGTTAAAGCACCGGTATCACTGGCTGGATCCAAGTGCACGCCCGTCGGTACCGGCGCCGGGAAATTCTCGATCTCCAGGTCGTAGCCGATGAATAGGTCGCCGTCGAGGCCGTCGCCAAATACGCGGACAAAGTACATCTGCTGGCTGACCACCGGGATAATCAGCTCTTCGTCGTCGCCCGGGCCGACTGCTTCGGCCAACACATTTCCATTGACATCCTGAATCTGCAAATCGAGATCACCAATCGGCAAACCCAGAGGGCCGAAATCGTCCTCATTGCGGTATGTCCGCACGACCAATTTGCCCGTGCTATGAGCTGTCACCTTGAAGAAGTCATCGTCGCCGTCGAAAACCGTTAGGTCGCGTTCGGTAATCTCCGTTTCTGAACCGAGCACCGTCGCGGTTTCAAGATCGTCGTTGTCCTCGAACCGATCGAAGAAGCCCCCGGCTCCCGCGGCGATGTCGTCGCTGTCTCCCGCTAGCATCGCTCGCAATTCGAGCGGCTCGACGAAAAGCCTCCGACTGTAGCCGCGCTTGGCATTTAGCACGCGCTCTACATTCGTCGTTCGAAAGTGCGATTGACGACCGAAAGAGGAGCCGAACGAACGCGCATGACGAGCGGACCGGAGTGATCGGAACATGGTGCACATCCAGAAGGTCTAACGAATGCAGTGCGTCGGGACCGCCACCACCGAGAAAGTACAGGATCACCTCCCAGTTGCCGGCGCAAGCGCCGGTCGTCCCGCGTGGGAAGAATTATAAACTGGACAAACTGGGGGGTTCAAGAAGCGGCTGACGGTTTCCCAAACTTTTCCGTCGCCGGCGGGTATCCGGACCGCTGCCATCGATGGCCTGCGGCCCGATGCGCTACGAGAAATCGGCCCGATTGAGCGGTTGCACGTCGCGGGCGCAACAAAAAACGCCGGCCTTGCGGGCCGGCGTCAGCATTCGAGAAGTCTGTTTCTGAATGGCGTTACCAGAGAACCTCGACGCGCGTGACGACGCCGTCGAAGGTGATCGTGTCTTCGACGTCGGTGTAATTATCCGCTTGGACCGCATCGATGAATGCCGGCATGGTGACGGCGTTCATCCAATGCGAGAACATGTAGCCGGTCGAGAATCGCCAGTGTTGGCTCGCGCTGATCCAGCCGAGGCCAACTTCGTAGTCGAGGTGCGACACGACCCGATCGTCCTTCCAGTTCGCCTGGGCCAAAAGCACGTCGGTGGTCGCGTTGAGCATCGTGTAGCGGCTGCTGAATTGGCCGCTCATCACGGCGCCCGTCAATCGCCCGTAAATAGACAGGCCGCCATGGATCCGTCGCTCGCCGTCGATACCTGCTTTCAAGCCGGCGCCGTCGAAGTCAATCGTCGAAAACGTATCTATCAATCCAGCCGAGCCACCGGAGAACACGCCAAGCTGCGTGAAGCCTTGGTCTAAGTTGCCATACTGCACGCCAAGCAAATAGCTCAGTGAGTGACACGGATTTGACGTCAACGAACCGCGATATAGCACATCAGCGAGCTGGAAGTCAATCTCATAGAAAGCATCCACTGGCCCGACTGAAGCCGTAATTGCAGCGCCCGGATGATGCACAAGCGATCCGACAGCGCCACCGCCGCCTGTAAGTACGGGCGCGTCGAGACTGCTGAATGAGTCGCTTTCGAAGTACGTGAACGACCACTCAATCGCGGAGCATGGACCGCACCCTACGCTAAAGCCCATGCGCGCGCCGTGGTCGTACTCGGCGTCCACCGTTCCGATATCGCCAAACGGCACAGTTCCGGCGCCGCCGATGCCGTTCTGCTGCTGCGCGTGGGCCATGTCCACGCCGCTGGCCTGAAGGTACAGCCAGTCGAAGTGCCATGTGAATTTCGGATAGCAGCAATCGGTCTCGCAACTCGCGCAATCGACGGCATATTGCCCATCGCAGCAATTAGGATCGTGTCCGTGGCGCCGGCCCTGGTAGCTGCCCCACGGAGCGTTGGCCGGGTAAGGCCCATACGCTCCATCCGGGTAAGGACCGTAATACCCGGGAGCGCCTGCATACGGGTGATCACCCGGATACATTCCCTCAACCGGCGCTTGCCCTGACTCAACGGCCGAGTTCGGATCGACTGCTGCGCCATTGGCTGCCCCGTTTGCCGCTTGAGGCGGCAGTTGCGCTTGGACAGGTGTCACCTGGGATGTGCGGGAAGTCACTGCCATTTGGCCGCCCGGTGCCGCCGCCTGCAGAGTACTCGCGGGCAAAGCCAGCAATATCGCAGCGGCGCAGCGCGACCGCCACCACCGCCGAGCGATGGTCGACTGGATACGCGACATTAGATTGTCCCCCCTTGGCCGGCGCTACAAGAAAAACAGCCGGCTGATTTCAAGCGAACGAGATTAACCAAAAAGCGCGCGCCTGCCACCGTGCGGGCTTGCGGCGCTTGCTGGTTAGATCGGTCGGGCGATTCGCGTTACATGAGGTGAACTGTAGCGATCGTGCCGACAACGCGTGCATTCAACATTAGCCCGCTGCGCAAGCATAGAACTGAGGTTGGATTCCTCCGACGCGCTTCCGACAAGTGTGAAAATAAAAGCTGCCCTGCCTGCCAGTCGACGAATCGACGTGGCAGGCGAGGGCAGTTAGAGGGGTCAAGGCAAAGTCTTAAGTTTCGTCGTTGGTGTCGTTCTCTAGAACGTGAGGATGGCGTCAACGCCGAACACGGTCTGGTTAAAATCTTCGGTGCCGTTGGCGGCGCTTTCGTTCGTCCAGTTGTAGCGAACCTCAGGCCGGACCACGAGGTTGGCGTCCGGCCGGTAGTTGACGCCGAAGGTGGCGCCGTAGTAGCTGGTCGAGCGGCCAACGCCGTAAGGATCGTTGTTGCTCTTCCACCATTCCAGGCGGCTGCCCAGCTTCCAGCAGTCATTCAAGGTGTAGAACAAGTACTGGTTGACGCCCACGTCCTCGTTGTCGAAGCCGGTGACCGGCACTGCGAAGTCGCTGGTCACGTAGTCGCTCTGCAAGACGTACTGCCAGCACTCGCTCAGGGTGACATCAACCACATTGCTGTGCGTGTAGCCTTCACCGCGCCAGCCGAAGTCGCCGGCCGTGAGGAGGTAGGTGTACTTCACGTCGTCGTTCATCTGGAGACCCACGCCGCCCAGGAAGTTGCTGCCGTCGCCGCGTTGATCAAAGCCCGTGTCCCAGCCCAAGGTCCAGCCGGCGTACCACGTGACGCAGTCGTTGGCCGTGTTGGTCAGCAAGATGCCTGTGTGCGTGAACGGCTCGCTGTTGAACATCGTGTAGGCATGGCTGTAGAAGAAGTTGCCAGTGGCCGGAATCACTTCGTAGCCGATGGGCGTGAAGAAGTGACCAACCTTGGCGTTCCAGTCGTCCCAGGCGAACTCAAGGTAAGCCTGCGGGACGGCCCAGCCGTAGACGCCGTGATCGAACGTCACGTCCCAGGTGCCGCCGTCGTTGCCGAAAGCTTGCGTCTTCTGGGCGTCGGTGCCGTAGACCATGTCCACGCGGTAACCCCAGTCAGCGCCGCAGTCGGCGTCGGCCAGGTCTTCAAAGTACAGCCAGGCCTGGTGCAGGTTGAGGTCATCCGGGACGTCGTTGAACTCAAACAGGTCGCCGCGCTCGCGCGACAGGCGGTTGTTGTCGTCATGGTAGCCGATCTGGAACCAGCCGCCGTAGTTCGTCTCGCAGCAGGGCGAGAGGCAGCTCTTGAGGGTCCAGGCTTCACCCAGGCAGCAGTCGCCCAGGCAGTTGCCCCAGCTCGAGCCGCTATCGCAGCAGCCGTTGCTCGAGCCGCAGCCGTCGCCGCAATCGCCGTAGTTGTTCTGGCAGCCGGGGCAGTCCGCCGGGTCGCCGGTCACGTCGCCTTCGACATGGGCGTCGCCCTCGGCCTGCTTGCCGTCGCGCTCCGGCGCCATCGGCGCCTCAGGCGGAGCGGCCGGCTCGTCTTGGTCGTAGTAGCCGGCTTGCTGCGGCGGGATCAGTTCTTCCGGCTGCCGAATCGCTGCACGGGCTGCCAGCCGGTCCGACACGACAGCCGCGGAGTTAGGCTGCACGATGCCCGGCGTGGCAGATCCTTGCCGTGGGGCCAGTGGCCTGAAAGCATCGGGCTGCTGCAGACTCGTCGCAACAGCCTGCCCGAAGGCGCTGCCATCGGCCACGATCGTCACCAGGGTGAAGACGGTTGCCAGTTTCACTAATTTCATGATGTGAATGCTCCAACAGAGTACGGGATGCCTGGATCGCTCGGCGGCGGGCCGCGTTGGCGACGGTCAGGAATTCGCTCAGGTGGGAATGCGAGGTAGGAACGATGGCGGGACGCCGGGCATCGAGCTGCGCCGCGGCTCATTAATTAGCTTCGGTATGGCCCGGGCGGCGAATAACACGAACTGCCGCAAATCGGGCGATGCGGGCTGCGCCAGTTGCACGAATGGCAAACCTTGCGGCCTGCGAAAACCGTGCGGGACGGCCCGGCTGGCAGCAATAGCTGGGGCGACGCGCCAGGCACGCTCCGCCCTGCGCTTTCACTGTTTGACGAACCGACCGACGAACCCGCCGCCGTTGCGCATTTCGATTTTCAGTGTATCGTCGCACTGCGCTGCTGCCTCTTCGAGCCTGACGGCGCCGTCGTTTTGCATGTCGTCGCGCACTAGCGAGGCTGTGTAGGAGCCATCGCCCAAAAATGAAAGTGGCACGCTGATCGTGCGGCCTTCGCCGCCGCACATCACGGCCAGCATCCACATCTGACCCTTGCGGCGGGCGAAGATGGAGAGCTCGCCGATTCGCGACTCCGGCAGAACCACCGTTTCGTCCCACACAGCCGGGATGCTTTTGATCACGTTAAGAGCCGGATTGTCGAGGACGCTTTGTGGATGGGCTGCGATCGTAAGCATGGGGCTGTGGAACGTGGCCAGGCTTGCGATCTGGTGCGCCCAAGAAGAGTCGCCGCGCCGCTCGGTAAAAATCATCGTCGTGTAATCGCAGGGGCCGGCCAGGTAGCGCGTGAATGGCAGGATCGTCTCGTGGCGGGCGCGCTCACGCAGCGAGCGCGATTCCATCCCGCGCACCGCCTCGCGCAGCATGTCGTTCGGCCAGGTTCGCAGCCGGCCCGTCGGCTTGTTCGCCCCATGGAAGTCGATCACGAGCTTGTGTTTGGCGGCTGTTTCGAGCAGCTCTTCGTATTGGTCGACACCTTCCTTGGCCTCCTGGTCGATGAAGTCGATCTTCGCGCCGGCGACGCCAAGCCGAGCGAGCCGGCCGAAGAACTCCTCGCGCTCTTCCGGCGTGCGAAGGTCGCGGCTATGCCGCCAAAACAGGGCACGCACGCCCTCGGCTTTCGAGTAGTCCACAAAATCGCGAACCTCGTCATCCGACCAGCCGTAAGCGAAATCCTTCCAGGATGTGATACTTCGCACCAATCTCGCCGGCCATGCGCGAGAAGTTCTTCATGTGCTCCAGCCGGCTGCGATCGCCGCGCGGCGCATATTCGCCGTCGACGTAATCCCACACAGCGAGGCCAGGGGCGACCCAATCGGTGTTCATACCGTCGGGAAAGTCCTCCGGCTCGGTGGGCGGGCAGAGATTGGGCAGGATGTCGCTGTTCACCAGCACGTTGAGGTCGCGGGTCGCGAGCACAACGCGCCATGGCGTGATGATCGTTCCTTGAATCGCGGCGGGCTTGGCCAGCCGTTTGCCCTCATCGCGTCCATAGCGCAACTCGAATGGATAGTTGAGCGGCTGGCGGTGACCCAAGCCGACGATCCAACCGCGGCGGCCGTCGGCCTCCAGCGCCATCCCTGCGTACCCAACGAGGTTGGCTTCGGTGATCGAGCCATAGCCGGCGCCGTTTGGCAGCTCGAATGTGAGGGGCGGTCCGGCCCATTGGCCGGGTTTCACATCGTCGATGTCCTCTCGTTCGTAGGCCGCCTCGTAGTGGCCGTCGAGGTCGTGGAACCAGACGGTGCTACCAGCCGGCAGCACGAAATTTGAATACTCGTCTGGAACTCGGGTTGTCGCCTTGTCGACGGGAACATCGAAGCGATAGGCCACGCCGTCGTCGAACGCCCGCACCTCGAGCGTGTAGTTCGTGTCGCTCAAATCGTGATTGAGCGCGATCCGCGCCCCGCGGCAGTTGTTCACGGCCGTGCTGTGCGCGCCGTGCCATGGATAGGTATCGTTGATTTCATACGTTTCGACTCTCCCGAGTACGACGCCGGAGGGCAAATCGAAGCCGTCCACCGTCATCCGCAGCGTGGAAGGCTCGATGACCGTGACCTCGCCCATTTTCACGGTGTACGTGAGCCGCTCGGCATTCGGCAGCAGGACAAATCGAATGGTGCCGTTGGGGCTGGCGACCTCGATCTGTTCCATCCGCACGCGTTCGGAGCGGCGGCTGGATGGCTGGCGGCGGCGGTCCGACCCGCGCCGACGCTCGCGCGAACGGCGGCGCTCAGAGCGGTCAGAGTCTTCACGCTGGGTTTGGGACCGGGCCTCTTCCGACTGCGATTCCCCCTGGCCCACCGGAGCGGCCTGTTGCGCTTGGCCCGGCTCAAGATCGTAAATCAATAGGCACGCCAAAATTGCCGCAAGGGTTCGTATGCCGTTGGATCGCTTAAGCATTGTTTGTTTCCAAATCAGCCAAGTTCCGGCCGTCGACCAGTCGCTTCGGCGACTGGTGGCCGCGGTCCGGCAACTGCTTTGGAATTGCTATCGATTATCGCCGGTGCGCGCCACCCGACAGCCAAAGTACGGCCAGCAGCACGAGTAGTGCCGATGCAGGCTCCGGCACAGTTGCTTCATCTCTCGCGGCTGCGCCGTTTCCAAATGAATTTCCGAACCTCCCCCGCCAAAAATCATAATCGGCTTCGTCGATCGTTCCGTTCCCGCTGCCGTCTGCGCCGCTGTGCGCGGCCACGTTCTGCCCCATCGATTTGCGCCAGACGACGTAGTCGCCAACATCCACCCGGCCGTCGCGGTTGTAGTCACCGTCTACGGCCGACGCGCTGCCGACAATAGCGCGGACCATGCCGTCGCTCTTGCTGAGGATATAGAGCTCACCGGCGTCGTCGATCTGAATACGGATGTCGGCGCGACCGTTGGGGCCGGTGACAGCGGCACCGCCGGGCAAGTTTGGATCCTGCCCACCGCGGAATTCGTATGCCCGCTCGGCTATCTGAAACATGGGCCCAAGCACCGCGCCGCTCGGCAGGATGGTCGAATACGTCTGTAACCCCTGGTTGGGCGAATCGTTCGGATTGTCCCACAGAACATTGAGTGAATGGATCTCGGCCATTGTGGCTGGATCGCCGTCGTCGGCTGCGAGCATCTCGTCGAGCTCGCAGTAAAAGATCTGGCCCGTCGTGATCTCGCCGAAGATGTATTTGCCGTACAGCTCGGGTATGCGGCTGCCGCGGTACACGTAGCCGCTGGAGATCGAATCGCCGATGAACTGGCTATCGGAGAAATCGTGTCCGTATTGCGCCGCTGGATAGGTAGGAACGATCGTCCCGGCAGTCACCGTGTCGGTGATTTGAATCGGGACAACGTCCGGCGTGGGCAGCAGTGAGGTTGTCGAATTATTCGACTGCAAGCGCGCTCATTGCCCTCGCGCTGTGAGTAGCCGAAATTGCGACCCCGCTGAATGATGTTCACCTCTTCCCAAGTGTGCAGCCCGATGTCGTCGGCGATCAGGTGGTTGTTCGCGGGATTTTCCGGGTCGACGTCCCAGCTCATGCGGTGCGGATTGCGCAATCCGACCGCAAACAGCTCGTCGCGGACGCGGCTGTCGTCGATCGACGTGTAGGGGTTGTCGTTTGGAATGCGATACCGGCCATTAGGACTGACAGTGCTGGTGTCCGTATGCTGGTCGAGATCGGGAATGATGCGCAGGATTTTGCCGCCC
This sequence comes from uncultured Planctomycetota bacterium, assembly GCA_963713365.1. Lineage (GTDB taxonomy): Bacteria > Planctomycetota > Planctomycetia > Pirellulales > Lacipirellulaceae > JABDGM01. The sequence goes on from CAVQLN010000001.1 coordinate 223,976, forward strand.
AGCGTATCGAGGCGCTGTGGCGTCATGCGGGTTGCCGCAGTGCTTTGTTCGCCCGCGCCGCCGTCGCCGATGGAGATGTACATCACGCGCCAATCGGGGTCGCCGGGTCCTGCAAGCGGATTGAAGACCAGATCGCCCATCGGATGAATCTGGCCCGACATTTCAACCCGCAGCAGCTCGCGGGCGGTGCCTTCGAACGTGTTGTTTGCGATGTTCGTGTCGGTCCACTGGATCAAAACGGTTTGCCGCGCGCCGCCGCTGGGCGTGCTGACAGCCGGCGTCGTCGCATAGCCGGCCGTATTGAAGCCGGGGAAGCTGGCGTTGTTCGGCACGAGCGAGCCCGACGCGCTCGGCTGCTCCATATGGACGGAGTAAAACTTGCCGTTATTGGCGTAGTCGGGGTCGAACTGAAACGTGATGAGCCCATTGGCAAACCCCGACGAAAACACAAACTTGTCGAACAAGCCGGTTTCACTGCCGCGGCCGTTAAAGTTCAAGTACGTCGAAAACTGCTTGTTCCGCTTATCGAGAACATAAAGCGGGCCATTCAGATCGTTGACGAAGAAGCGAGATCCGCCGCCCGGCTCATCCGCCAGGAAATTGACGCGCGCCAGGTACGCGCTATTGGCCGTGTCGGAGGGGAACTGCGTCGAGCCGGTCATCGGCATCGTGGCATAGTCTGCGATCCTCAGGCCCGTCACCTGTGCGAGGCCGGGCGCGGACAGCATGAGCCAACAGCCGGCGACGGCGATGGCTATGCAAAGGCGATACGAAGCTTGCCGGGCGATGCAGGCAGCGACCACCGCCATGCGAATCGCATAGAGTTAGCCCATCGCGGCGCTTCGCATAGGGTGGCCGCGGGCTGCCGTGGAACGTCATGGCGGTGGATTGCGGAGAGTGTAAGATTGCTTTAACGGTATCGAACCGTTCAATCGCACAGTTGCGCGCCAGCCGCCATGCCACTTCGAAAGTCATCAATTACATTCACACATCAAACCAGCGGGCGGATTCTTGCCGCGGCGGTCGCGCTCCTGCGCTCCACGGCTTCCGAAAACCAGCCTGCGCGACCGCCGAATACCCCCGCCGTTAGCCGGCCCTGCGACGCGATGCGCTAAGCCAAGCCAGCGCTCCGAGCATGACGAGTGCCAGGCTGCCCGGCTCCGGCACTCCCAGACCTGCGAGCAGCTCTTCATCGCTGGCCGATCCTGACCCGGCCGTACGGTTTTCCTTCCAGTTGCGGAAGTCTGCGAAATTCACCAATCCGTCGCTCGTCAAGTCGCCCTGCGCACGCGTACGGCCCGTGCCGAAGAAATTGTTGCGAATGACGACGTAATCATTGATGTCCGCAACGCCATTGCCGTTGACGTCGCCGGCAACGATCGAGCCAACGGGCGTACTTACGGCTACGGAGTACGTAGCTCCGCCCGGGATGCCGTTTGCCTTGGTGAAACCGGTGTGCGAGCCGGCTGCGAAATCCTTGCGATAGATCGCGTAGAACTGATTCAGGCCGTTGCCGGAGCCAGCCACGTTTTCCTGGGTCGGCGGCGTGCGCAGATAGCTCTTCACCCGCAGATCGGCTGAGTCGACCGTAACGCCTTCATCGGAACCCAGGTAGTCGGACTGGCCGTTCGGCATCTGGCCCGAGCGGACACGCTGCCAGCCGTCGTCGATGACCCACTGAAGCGGGCCGCCGAGAACCGGATCGGTTGTATTCGGGCTGTTGAGCGCCGGCGGTGTAACGCCGCCGTTGTTGCGATTGTCGATCATCAAAAAGGCCGTCACCGGCGCCGAAAGCGAGACGTCTAGTCGATAATCGGTCATGTCGCGGTTGTCATTGGACGTTTGAATGTACTCCAGGTTGTTCAGATAGTGAGGGAACCACCGCAACTCACCTGTGGCAGCCGTCGTCAGAACTCCTGAGCTGTTGACGCGCGGCGCGGTGAACTCGTGCGTACGATCGGAGAATTGGAACGCCTCGTTGACCAAAGCGCCGGAGGTGCCGTTCGGGCCCGGCTGTGTAGCGCTGCTCACGACCGGACCTGCCGCATCCAACGCTTTGACCCCAGCGGCGTTCATCGTCCCAATTTCGGTGACCGAGGTGATCAACGGAAGCGCCAGTGCCGCAGGCACGCCGTACAAAAAGGCTCCCATCAATGTCAGGATGCTTAAGGCTCGATTAACTCTCATTGTCTGTACTCCTCGGAGATTGAAGTGGCCGCTGCTCGCGGCCACATAACGGTTACTTAAAACTCGACGCAACAACGGGCGGCCACGCGGCGCACCTATCGACTTTTCAATTCAAAATTGGCCTGGTTTGTGCCGCCTTCGGGCACTTCAAATTTCTGATCTCGGAATTTTGCCGGCACGCGCTCGGGCGGCAACGGCGTCGTTTCGTCTGATTCAACCCCCGCGATGGCAGTCGTAAGACTTACCCGATACCTGCCTGCAGGCATGCCATCGGACTTTCTCTCATCACTGCGCATCACAAACTGGCCGTTCGCGTCGGTCAATCCGATAAATCGCGCCGGATTCGCTGGATCCGTCTTCACGGGGTAAAAAATCAAATGAACTTGTTCTAACGGTCGTCCGTCGAGCGTGACTTTGCCTTCGACCGGGTGGTTATTAGCTCCCCCATTGCAGCCCAGGCAGGCGCACAACATCAAAACGACGCCAAGCGTAGACCACAACTCGCGTGTCCGCATTTTCCTCATTAAAAACCAGTTGCATCATTTTCGCCGGCGGCAATGCTGCCCATCGCTGCGTAGACCCACAAGTCGATATCGGAAGAAATGAAATCAGCGGAACTATCGCAGCGGACGGAGTTAAAGCCGCCCGGGTGATTGCTATATGCGGTCGACATGCAAGTGCGAAACGACGTACCAGATTTCGGCAGGTTGGGAGACCCGTCCTCCGGCGTCGACTCCGTCCGGCAAAGTGTATAATCTGGATGAAAAGTGCGGGGCTGGGCCGTCGGCTGAAACATCAGGTAATTGCCCCAGGTATAGGCCCAAAAGCTTCTGCGGCGGTTGAATAGATTCGTCTTTTCGGCGACGAGAAGCGTCTTACTTGTTCCGTCGGTAATGCTGCTGATTTTCTCTCGGCGCAGCTCATAATCGGCAACGGGGGTGTCCTCGGTGCATTCCGCGTGAATCGGTCCTCGCCAATGCTTTGTCGCCCGGCCCGCCGTGCCGCCTTCGGGTCCTCCGTCGGGCGGGGGAATCGCTTCCAGCAGATACCAAGTAACCCATCCGTCGCCGCGGCCAGCATTGGCGACGTAGGACGACGTCCTGAAATTAATTGGATTGCGAAGCCCAAAGCTGCTCGCGGCCGGCCCGCTATCGGGAACCGTCAATTCGGAGGCGAAATCGGATGGACAATGGTACAAAGGCACGAACGTCTCGCGGAATTGGATCACTTTTGGATCCGTGTTGTTGGTGATATCAATCGACGGGTCATAGATTTGCCTTAAGGCATCGTCTTCAGCGTACGGCATGATTTCGCGCGTCCAGCCGTTGTAGTAGGCCGTCGTCAGGCTGGTGCAACTATCTCGAATCGCACCCACCGGGAACACTTTCTTGGAATCATGGTGGTTATGGATCGCGATGCCGATGTTCTTGAGGTTGTTCATGCAGGAAGCGCGGCGTGCGGCCTCACGCGCCGCTTGTATGGCCGGCAGCAATAGCGCGACAAGGATGCCAATAATTGCGATCACCACCAATAACTCCACGAGCGTAAAGCCTCGTCGGCTCGCGCACGGCGGAAGAGAATTGGTGGTCATGTGTTGTTCCTCCACTAAGCCTGCCTTACTCACAGCAAGCACAACTCCTCGATCCATTTAGCAGGCCCGCGGCCTGTTGATTACATTCTGCGTCGGAAACCGCAAGCTCCCAATAACGCCACGAGCGCCAATACGGCGGCCGTGGGCTCGGGCACACTCCCAAAACTCAAGTCCAATCCGGCGAGCGACCCGCCGCCACCGACGAACGCTGTCTTCCATTGGCGGAAATCGTCGAAGTCAACGACGCCGTTGCGCACCAGGTCACCCATTGGCCGCGAAGCGACGGTCTTTCGAAAGTTGCGCGAATCGGCTCAAAGTCTTCGAATTCCACCGTGCCATCGCCATCGGTGTCGCCTGCTATCAGCGCATCGCCTGATCCTGCTAGGCCGTAGATCACAACGTCGTCGCCGGCGATGAGTGGCACAACACTTCCGTTTTGATTCAACGTGGGCTGTCCGAAGGTAATGCTTGCGATGTTCGTCGTCGGCTGAGTCGTGGTGATTTCCTGGACACTGATGGACCATCGGTTCGCGGTGGTATTGTTGTCGGTCGTAGCAGGCGCGACCCGAAGATCGGAGTTCGTCCGATCGGCGTTGAATAAGTCCAACGTGTTGGGAGTCAATGTGGCGGGAGTAGCGCCCCAGTCGGGCACTTGCAAGTCGCCCATCTGCGTTCCGCCGCCGACGTAATTGATCGTGTAGGGCAATACAGCGAACTCCGTGCCCGTTGCCAGGCTCCCGCCGCTGAAGACCACGGCCAATTGGCCATATTTGGCCGGAGCCGCGAGCGTGAGCGTCTTGGGACCGGCATTGGTCGTATCGAGCTTGATGATGTTGTTTTGCTCAAATGGATTGAATTCAAAGTTGATCGTGTTGCCGGTGACCGCCGAGGTGAACGCGGGAAGAATGCGGGGGACTCCATCCGCGAATATACCTGCCTCGAAGAACTGGCGACTGCCTAATTCGCCAGTGGCGCCTGTTGCGCCGGCGGCCAGACCAGCCTCAAAGAAAATATCCTGGTCGTGTCCCGTCGTGCCAACAGGGAACAGATCGATGGCAAAGGCCGGCGGCGCTAAACTGCAAGTCACCAGGCACGCCACGAGGTATCGTCGCACGAGCTGCTGCATCACGAAAACCAAGTTGCATATCGATCGAAAGCATATCGACTCATAGCTGTCCGAGAATCTAACGTACCTAATTCACGGAACGCGTTACGTTCCGCTTTTGCTGGTCCGCGGAATGCGACCTCCAAACTTAATGCCGCGAATGGCAGCGAGGCATAGCCCCGAGGAAATAAGGACAAATAGGCTGGGCTCGGGCACACTTTCAAAACTCAAGTCCAATCCGGCGAGCGATCCACCGCCACCGACAAACGCCGTCTTCCATTGGCGGAAGTCGTCGAAGTCGACGCGGCCATTTGGCACCAGGTCGCCCTGCCCGCGCGCACCAACAGTCTTGCGGAAGTTGTCGCGAATCGGCCCGAAGTCGTCGTTGAATTCCACGATACCGTCGCCATCGGTATCGCCAAGCACAGGCGGCGGACCGCATGTCGCCAGGAAGCAGACGGCGTTGCGAAACAGTATCTCGCCGGCAGGCGTCAAGTCCTTGATTCCGGCAATCGGAACCTGGGCCGGAGGATCGCTTTCTCGACTGCCGCTGAGGAACGACATCCGCGGAGCGGCCAGGGTAAAGGTCCCCAGTTGCGTCCCGGTGGGCCAATACCCGATGAGCGTGCCGCCGGAGCCGCTTCCAGCCGTGCCCGACGTTGCCAGCACCGTTCCGCCGCGTATTGGATCGGTACTTACAGAAATTCCACGCTGCGCGAGCCCGGACGGCGTCGAGACCGGGTAGGTGGCAAACTGCATGTTGTTCGATCCATCAAGGGTGACGCCTTGGAATATCTGGTGTGTCGGCTGCGCGGCGGTCAATGTTACCGCGCCCTGATTGCTGATATCGGGAACATTGTCGGCTGTGAAAAACTGCAGCCGGTTGTTCCGCAGCACGTAGGCCGACATGAAGATCATCGGTTTGGCTATGCCATGCCAGAGCTGGCGTTCGGCATCACCGACGGCCCCCGCTGGGTCGCCATAATCACCGCTGTTGACCTGCCGACCGGAGATAATCAAGTCGTAAGTCGCCAAGTTCGCCGCATACGCTGCGGTGGGCGACTGAGTGAGGATGCGCGTCACCGTATGACCTTCGTTGCGCAGGAAATCGACGTATCCCTGGTCCGGCGGCGCGGTAAAGCCCTGAGCCGCCGCGTTGGCGTGGAGTGTTGTATCCGAGTCATGCAACGACAGCCAGGCGATATTGACGGCCGAAGCGGGCGTAGCCGCCAGCAGTAAGCAACAGAAGCAAATTGCAAGTGAGTATTTCATCGTCTACCCTCAATAGCGCGGAACGTTCGATAGCGGCTTGACAAACAGTGTGAAACAATCGCTAAGGCGGCCATCGAGGCAAGTGCCATCGAACTTGGCTCAGGGACATTGCTGCCAAACGAAAGGTCGAGCCCTTCCAACGAACCGCCGCCCGCCAGGTGAACCGACTTCCATTCGCGGAAGTCGGCGAAGTCAATCGTTCCGTCGCCGGTTAGGTCGCCCATACTGCGATTGCCCATCTTGCGGAAATTGGCGCGAATTGGCTCGAAGTCCTCGGGGAACTCGCCGCCAATCTCATCGCCATCGGTGTCGCCTGGCACGAGCGGTCCGCCCGGGAGATGAATTCCCTGTTTGTAGGCGAAGAAATCCACATCGATCGCGCCCATTTGAGGCGTGGCCCCGACACCCATGGCCAAATAGCTCGTAGTGCCGAAGTCGTTGCCGGTGCCGGACGTTACATGAAACGTGTTTGCGATTTCCGAGCCGTCAAGATAAACATCCACCTTATGCGTTCCGCCGCCGCTCTGGTCGGCTTGAATCGTTATCCAGAATTCATGAAACGTCGTCAAATCGGCAATTGGAAGGACGTTCAGCGTGCCTTCATTTTGGAATGGATCAACGGTTGCGGAAGGCACGGTGCCGTTTCGGCTGTTCATATTCAAACCCGTGGTGCCGAAGGGCGTGTTGGCGGCATCCGAGCGCGTGTCGGTTGCCAAACCTAAGCTGAAGCTGATAACACCGCGGCCCGGGCGCGTGGCATCGTCGTTTGCCGACGCTTCGCGAATTCCGAAATTGCCCTTCCCGCCGTCATGCCCGAGCCAGCCGCTACCGCCCGCTGGCCAAGCCGTTCCATGGGCGGCGCCACCGCCTTCAAGGCCGCCGCCGGCAGGCGCCGGAAACATGGGATCAATGAGCGCGTTTGCGGCGGCTGTGGCGACTCTGGCCCGAAAGGTTAATGTCGCGCCGCCGCTGACAATTGATTCAGGGTTGGTGACGCCGGCGTCGTTGGCAATATTGTGCCCAACATAGACGCGCCGATTGGATGGATCGGCGATGCTGGTCGGTGCCGTCGTGGGGTTTCCGGGATCCTGCATACGGATGAAATCGGTGGCTCCTTCAACAAGGGCGCTAACGCCGCCCGGCGCGTTGCCGACGCCAAACGTGCCGCCTAAACCACTGCCGTCCCAGGAATCGCTTCCGTTTTCGCGGTCCCATGTACCATCGAGCGCATCAAAGCCGGGCGCGCCCCCGGTGCCCGGCGCCGCGGCAGCGCCTAAATAGGCGTAAGTCCAGCCGCCAGCCGGATCGTCGAACGCGATACTTACGGCGAACACACTTGGCGTCGCGAAAAAAGCCGCCGCCGCGGTGATGGTGAGGATAGTGCTTTTCATATGGATCAAGAAACATATTTCAGAGGAGGTAAGTCGACTAATTTGGCTCACTCTGCTCCCCCATGGCGGCGACATACGCCCTTTGCCGCTGTTAGTTTCTACGACCGACTGCAGCGCAACCTCACGGCCGCTATCGCGGCGAGGAGCAGCAGCGCGACTGTGCCCGGCTCAGGAACCGCGCTCGAACCGGCACCGCTGCCACTGCCCGACGTCCGGCCGAAGTTGGTTCGCCAATCGTTGTATCCGTCTTGCGAGCCATCCGTCTTGCGCCAGACCACATAGTCGGCTGCGTTCACCGCGCCGTCGCCGTTGAAATCGCCGGGCAAGCCAACTCCTGGCGGCCCGACCGGCGTAAAGGGTCCATAAACCACGGTGCCCAGAAAAGGAGTCGATTGGCCCGGCAACAGGACCTCAAACCGCAAGTCCTGCGTGCCGCCCACGGTCTTGAACAACTGGCCCAATTGGAAGCCGGTGTTGTTCTGGAACTCGAGCGAGCCATCGGCCTTTAGTTCGCCCACGGCGGTGGCCGCCGGCGCTGGCGGGGCCTGTTCCCAGCCGGTAACCGACTGGTCTTGCAGACTGTTCCATGTCGCTGGAGTGAGCGAGGCGGAATCCGAGTAGACGGCGTAGCCGTCGATTGCCGTATTCAGCGGCGAATCGAGCTTTATCTGCGCCTGACCTGTCGAGGGATCAATGGTTAGCACGAAGTTGTTAAGAGACTTCGTGCCCGTGTATTGCACCACGCCGCGAACTGTGCCGCGCGTGGGCGAATTGTACTCGAACGTCAGGTCGTCCGGGTCGACACCTAAGGCTGGTACGGTAACCTGGTACGGAGTGCCAAGGTTAAGCGTGCCGCCGGCGCCGACGGTGCTGAAACCTGGGGCCGGCAAGTTTGGATAAAGTTCGCTGAGAGCATTTACGGTCGGGCCGGCTTCGACCCAGGCGTTCGCGCCTCCGAAATTTTGGTCATCGAGACTATTCCAGGCGCCCTTCAGCGAGCCATGGGCAGACAGAATCGAATATCCGTCGAGGCTTTTGGGTTGCGTGCCGACGTTGGCAATCGAAACGGCGCCCGTCTGTCGATTCACATTCAGAACCAGGATCTCTTCAATCGCCAGTTGCAACAGTCGACGCGAACCGACCGTTTCCTGGAACACGCTGTAGGCTGTTCCCGCCGGCAAAGCCGGAGCCATGGAAGCGTCAATCGTGCCAAATGTGCCGTTGATCGTGCTGGGCGCGTCGAGGATTGTCCATTTATTGCCGGCCGCGGGGGTGACGCCCGTGAACATCGGCTTCAGCGTACCGCCTACCGTCGCCGTGCCCTGAGTCACAATCTTCGGTGAACCGGTGGCGGTGATATTAGGAACGAAGATGCTCGTCCCCGTTAGCGACAAGTTGCCGCCCGCCGTCATCGTGACGCCTGGACCATTCAAAGTCGTCGTGCGGCCAAGACTCGCTTGACCGGTGACACTAAGCGTGGCCGTGTCGGACAAGGCGATGCTGCTTCCCGCGGCGCCTCCCGAGTTGAGTGAGACGCCTGTCACGTTGCCGTTGCCCAGGATGGTAAGGATACCCGTGCCAGTTGCGTTGACGCCAACTTGAATGGCGCCGGTTTCACCGGTAGCCGCCACAAGGGGCAGGCGACCGCCGCTCTCGACGCGGAGGCCGCCCGTCGAACCGGCCGCTACGCCGAGCTTCAATCCGGCCACTTCCGCTAGCGGAACAGGGTTTCCTTGTATGTCGGTACTCATTGCGTGCTGATTGAGAATGACGGTCGCGCTCAAGGCGCCAGGCGCAGCAGCGCCGATCACGCCCGCCTCGTTGGCCCCTGCCCATGGCGGAAATGTAGTTGACCAGTTTGCTCCCACATTCCAGTTGCCAAGGTCGGGGCCTGAATAGAGGACATCGATGGCCCTTGCCGCAGGACAAAAGGCGAGTAAGACCAGCAGCGGTAAAATGCCCGACCGAAACCTAGTCGATGAAAACAAGCATTTCATAAGTTGTTGCCCTTTGCGACTTGTGACCAAAGTTCGAGCTCGAGCAATGCGTATCATGCACATGGCCAGAGTACGGATTCAATAGCTGTTGAAAAAGAGGGGAACGCCGGTCAGCATTTTTTGCCGCCACAGCACGATCAACGAAACAATCCAGCTTGCACTGTAATTAAGTAAGGACCTGCCTCGCATGGCTCGACCAACCATCGAGCGGTCGTCCGGTCGCGACGTCATCGGTTGTGCCCGCAGCGACCAGGCGTTGCAAAAGCCGGCGAACCGAACGGTCGTAGCATCCAACCCAACGCATGGAGGACCGATGCAGTAAAGCACCTCACTCGTCAACTCCGAGTGTATTCAACCGGGAGGTTGACTTCACGAGCGCGAAGAACAGATTAAAAAAAGACACTCACCAGCCACGCAAGACACCCGCACCCGTCCGCCCTAATCGCGACCGGCGCTCGCTTGCCAACCGCATCGCCCAGCCCGCGTTGCGGGAAGCGCTTCATATACCGTGGCAGCAAAGTGTTACGCCAAGATGATTATGGTCATCGGCTTACAAGCGCGTCACTGAGAATTCTCGGAAAAACGCTGAGAAATTGCCGCAGGAATAGGGGTTGCCGTTGCGCCGGGGGCGTCGTGGATCGCGCAGCCTTGTGCTGCAAGTCGTTGCCACCGATATGGATACGCGCTTGCGAGCGCGCGATCCGAGAATAAGATTTTGGCCCATCGAATGCAAGGCAAAAGCGCCTCATTTTGACGGGCAATTTCGCGCAAAAAATATGCTGCGTTGCTCACCTTCCGCCTAAACTGGCGCAGCACGCCGGCGATGCTGAGATGAAACTTCGGCGATCGACCGATCCGAACACATCGAAGTCGTTCGCGCGTAAACGTCGCACTGATTGCGGGGGAGCCGTTCAGCAACGTTCACGCATAATTCACTGCACAGGATCAGAGCCGAGATGATGGAAGCAAGAATCGACTTCTGGAATTTTCTCACTTCGGCGCAGTCACCCTCTGGTCACTAGTGGCGCCTTGTCGAACAGTAAAGCGATTTCACCAATTTCGATGAATTCATTCATGTACACGGTCGATAATCGCAAAAAGGCTTTGCCCGTCTACCTTTAGTGCCATTTGCCGGTCGGATGCTAGCGACGTAGAGTTGTGCAGGGAAACAAATAGTCAGCGTTATGATTCGCCGCGGAATCTCTATCGTCGTGCTTCTGGGATACCTTGCCGGACAGGTGGTAATGGTGCCGCACGCGCACGCTTGCCAATCTCCTGTCGATGGGCATAGCTTAGCGCCCCACGTTCATGTTTCCTTGTGCGGTATCTGCCATCATCACCATCGACATGGTCATCAAGGACATGGGCATGTTTCTCACGAGCATGCCGCCAACGATGATACAACATCGGATTCGCGCCAGGGCGATAGCGTCCTTGCCGACGAATGCCATCACAATGCAGATGCGGTCTATGTCCCTACCGTTATTCATGCAGTGCGCAGAGCGGTTGAGACGAACACTGTCGATGTAAAAGCGCAACCGCCTACGGCGTTGTCCTCATGCATTGCATTTGGCAACTTCTATCAGCCTTCGGCTTCTTCGGTCTCGCGTTATCCGGACACAGCTGGGCGGCACTGTGCGCTCTACCTGCTGCTGGGTGCTCTTCGAATCTGATCGGCCACGCCGCGCGTTCGTTCTAAGTGGGCGATTTTTGCAGTTTCTCGATTGTTCATCGTGCCCTACACGCACGATTACCGTCCAGCTCGGCTATCTGTCCTTTTGCAGTGTCCTTCGAGATGCGCCATGCCTCGTCATATCGTTAGATACTTCGTCGTTGCCTTGGTTTTGTGCGCTTCCATCGCTGCGGTTGGTTGGTGGGGATGGCATGAATGGGCCAATGGGCAAGAATCCGCAGCAGCACAGGCCGCTCCAATCGGCAGAACCCTGGCGGCAGCTTCCCTTCCCGTTCGCCTTAGCCCACAAGCTCGCGCAAACCTAAACCTAAGCACGAAGCCGCTCAAGCCAAAAGCCTATTGGCGCACCATTGAATTTCCGGGCGTGATCGTAGATCGGCCGGGCCTCACAGATCGCGGTGTCGTTGCGCCGGTTACCGGCGTTGTCGCCAAGGTCCACGCTTTCCCTGGCGATGCGGTAGACCCGCTTGCGCCCTTGTTTACGCTGCGGCTGCAGAGTGACTCCTTATATAACTCACAACTCGAACTGTTCAAGGCCGCGAAGGACATGGAACTGGCGCGCAACAAACTGCAGCGTCTGGCTCCCATTGCGCGGGACGGTGTGGTGGCAGGCGCGCGAGTAATCGAGGTTGAAGATCAGATTGAGCGGCACGCGGCAACGATTCAAGCCTACAGGCAGGACTTAAAGGCTCGTGGACTGCTGGAGGAGCAGATCGAGGCGGCCCAAGATGGCAAGTTCGTAACTGAAATCATCGTGCGCGCGCCCGCAGTGGACGAGCAACAGCCGGCCGAAGTGATGCTAAGCTCAATCGAATCAAACGGCGAAACCGTTCCATTTACATTTGAGGTCCACTCGCTCAGCGTGGAACTAGGGGCGCAAGTTTCGGCTGGACAGGTGCTGTGTCACCTGGCTGATCATCGTGCGCGATTGATTGAAGCACGCGGGTTCAAGAATGACATGCCGTATGTGCAAGAAGCGGTTAAAAATGGCTGGGAAGTGGAGGTCGAGCTGGCGAACCCTGACCAAAGCGATTGGCCTTCCCTACCGAAAAAGTTTCCGATCGACCATGTCGCGAATGTCATTGATCCTGAATCCCGCACATTTGCCTTCTACGTACCGTTGGAGAATCAATGGCAGTCGTACGCCCGTGACGGCAAGACTCGGCTTCTATGGCGATTTCGCCCAGGCGGCCAGCTGCGAATCCAAGTGCCGGTCGAGAAATTCGAGAACGTTTTCGTCGTACCGCAGGCGGCAATCGTTCGAGAAGGCCCGGAGGCGTTCGTTTTTCGTCAGAACGGCGAATTCTTTGACCGACGTCCGGTAGAGATTCTTTACGAAGACCGTCTGAACGCGGTTATCGCGGCCGACAAGAGCGTGCGCTCCGGATTTTACATCGCGCAGAACGGCGCTGCGTCTCTCAATCGGATTATGAAATCGCAAGCGGCGAGCGGAGCCCCGGCCGGTGTGCACGTGCATCCCGACGGCACGGTCCACGCCGCGCACTAGGAAGCGTCGAAATGCTCAATGCATTAATCCGGTTTTCGCTTCGATATCGAATGCTGATTGTTGTCCTCAGCATGACGCTGATGGTGTACGGCAGCTACTTGGCAACGACTTTGCCTATCGATGTCTTTCCTGATCTGGATCGCCCGCGCGTAGTGATTCTCACGGAGTGCCCGGGCCTTGCTACCGAGGAAGTCGAAACGCTCGTCACGCAGCCAATTGAAATTGCAATCTTAGGGGCGAGCGGCGTGCAAGCGGTCCGCAGTCAAAGTACGGCCGGTCTTAACGTGGTGTACGTGGAGTTTGATTGGACGACGGACGTCCGCACAGCTCGGCAAACGGTCCAAGAGCGCCTGGCAACGCTGGCCGGTGTGCTGCCGGAAACTATCCGTCCGCAAATGACGCCGACCGCCTCCATCATGGGCCAAATCGTCATCGGAGGGATGTACCGGCAATCGGGCCCCAAAGGTGGACTGCTGTTGCCGATTCCGAATGCCGGTCTAATGGCGGAAGTGATTGATGTCACGAAGAGAGACCCGCAAATCCTCGTATGGAAACCGATGCAGCGTCGCCAGCCTGGATCATGGCAAAGCGTTCCGGTGGAAAAAGTGGAGTGGCTTAAGGACGAAGGGCAATCGGAGCATGCGGCAATCGTTTATGTCGCCGGCGTCGCACATGAACTGACAATTCCCACGCCACTTGAGCAGCAAATGGCCTTACGCACCTTGGCGGACTGGGTCGTCCGGCCGCGGTTGCTCAAGATTCCCGGCATTGCGGAGGTCTTTACGCAAGGTGGGGAGAGGAAGCAGTATCAAATACTGGTTAACCCGGCCTCGCTTATCGAGCATGACGTATCGCTTCAGGAAGTCGAACGGGCGCTAGCGGAAAGCAACATCAACACGAGCGGCGGTTTTGCCGTTCAGGGGGAGTCCGAGCGGCCCATCCGAATCATTGGACGCGTTGGACCCGATGAGAAGCGCGTCCTTGACGACCTCCGCAAGGTGCCAGTCAAAAATAATCCGGCTCGGCCCGTTCTAATCGGCGATGTGGCGCGAAGTCACCGAAGGACCGCAATTCAAACGAGGCGACGGCAGCATCAATGGCCGTCCCGGCGTCGTGTTCACGATTGCCAAACAGCCGCATATCGATACTCGAGCAATCACGGACCAGATTGACGCCGCAATCAAGGAAGTTGAGGCGTCTCTGCCCGCCGACATAGTTATCAATTCCAAGCTATTCCGTCTCAAGAATTTCATCGACCGCGGCATCTTTAACGTTGGCGAGGCTTTGGTCATCGGTGCCGTGCTCGTGGTAAGCGTTCTCTTCCTATTCCTTCTAAACCTGAGAACGACGTTCATCACGCTCACAGCAATTCCATTATCGCTCGTAATCACGACGCTTGTGTTCCGGGCCCTCAGCCATCTCACGGGCACAGCGCTATCGATCAATGTAATGACGCTCGGCGGAATCGCCGTGGCGATGGGCGAGCTCGTTGATGACGCGATTGTCGATGTCGAAAACATTTTCCGCCGGCTGCGGGAGAATAATGCGCTAGCACAGCCGCTTCCGGCGATTCGAGTTGTCTACGAGGCCAGCAAGGAAATCCGCAGCGCGATCGTGTTCGGAACAATCGTGGTAATTCTGGTTTTCTTACCACTTTTCGCGTTGTCCGGTGTCGAAGGCCGACTGTTTGCGCCCCTTGCAGTGGCGTATATCACGTCAATCCTGGCGTCACTTTTAGTATCGCTGACGGTGACACCGGTACTAAGTTATTACCTGCTCCCGCAATCGCGGGCAACTCATCGGGAAGGCGATGGATCACTGCTGCGCAGCCTGAAGGCGCTGGCGACGCCTCTAATTCGTTTGAGCATGGCGGCACCGGGACCGCTCTTACTGATTACTTGGATCATCGTCGGGCTTTCGGCCTGGCAAGTGACGAAGTTGGGCCGAGATTTTTTGCCCCCATTTGACGAAGGCAGCATCCAAGTGAACGTGACGTTACCTCCAGGCTCATCTTTGGATGCGTCGAATCAGGTATCGAAGTTAATCGACGCCAAATTTCGCGAACGACAACGATCGTCCACTAATCCCGATGGCGAAATCCTTCACTTCGTGCGCCGCACCGGGCGCGCCGAAATGGACGAACACGCGGCCCCTGTAAACGCCGGCGAATACATTCTGAGCATCAATCCGTCCGCTCACCATGGCGCGAGCAGTTGATCGATGAATTTTTGAAGTCGCTTCGCGAGGAAGTGCCCGGCGTAGATATCGAGGTCGAGCAGCCATTAGCCCATTTGATCAGCCACATGGTGTCGGGCGTTTATGCGCAGATTGCTATCAAGGTCGTAGGTGATGACCTGGATACACTGCTCAGCGCCGCTGAGCGGATCAAAGCCACGGTCCAAAGTATTCGCGGCGTCACGCCGCCGGTGATTGAATCGGTTCAGCAGACTGAAGAGCTGCATATCGAGCTCCGATCCGATGACTTAGCGCGGTATGGCGTTACGCGTGCGTACGTTGCGCAAGTCATGCAAACTGCACTCCACGGCGACGTTGTTTCTCAGGTGCTTGAGGGACAGCGTCGATTTGATTTACTCGTACGGCTGGAAGACGCGGCCCGTACGGATTACACGAATCTGGGGCGGTTGCGAATTGATCTGCCCGAGGGTCGCGGCCAAGTCGAGCTTGCCGAACTGGCTGATATCTATTCAGGCGTCGGCCCGAATGCCGTTAATCGCGAAAACGCGCGCCGGCGGATTGTTATTCGCTGCAACACTCAAGGTCGCGACCTGGCGAGTGCGGTCGCCGAGATTCAAGATCGCGTGTCGTCGAGCATAAATTTGCCTGAAGGATACTTTGTCGAATACGGGGGACAATTCGAGAGCCAGCAACATGCGACGCGCGTGATCCTCATTCTTGCGGCCGTTTCGGCCGTGGGCATGTTCGTTGTGCTCATGATTCTGTTTCCGTCCGTGCGAATTGTCGCTCAAATTCTCAATGCATTGCCCACGGCTTTTATTGGAGGCGTTTTCGCGCTAGTGCTTACGCAGCAGTCGCTCACCGTAGCCAGCCTTGTCGGCTTCATTTCGCTGGGCGGCATTTCGGTGCGGAACGGCATTCTGCTGGTAACGCATTACTTCCATTTAATGCGATATGAAGGCGAGCGATTTACGAGTGACATGGTCCTTCGCGGCAGCCTGGAGCGGTTGGCTCCGGTACTGATGACAGCGCTTACGGCTGGAATTGCGCTCGCGCCGCTGGTGATAGGCGGACAAGAGCCCGGCCGCGAAATCCTCTATCCTGTAGCAACGGTAATCCTTGGAGGACTGATTACCTCGACGTTTTGCGAGTTTTTGATTCACCCCGGTCTGTTCTGGCGATTCAGCGGCAAGGCTGCTGAACGGCTCGTGCGCGAACACAGCGTTGAAGATGATTTGGCTTCAGCACGGTGACGTGCGAGAGACAGGATTTCCCGTGTTTTTAGGAGGCTCTACGATGAAGAAAGCAATGTGCTTTTTGTCCGCTGGTTTGTTCATATTTGCAACAGGTTGTAGCAGCGACAAACCGGCAAATCAGCCGGCTGTAAACACCGCGACCGAAACTTCGGATCACTCGCATGGTGCCGGACCGCACGGCGGAACAATCGCGGACCTAGGCGGCGGCGCCTACCATGCGGAATTCACCGTCGATCACGATGCCAAACAGAGCACCGTGTATATACTGGGCAGCGACGGTAAAACGGCCGCCCCGATAAACGCCTCAAAGCTCACGCTTGCGATCAATGAGCCTTCGTTCGAAGTTGAGCTGACTGCTCAGCCCATGCCCGGCGAATCTGGTGGAAAGTCGTCGCGCTTCGTTGGCACGCACGAAAATTTAGGTATGGTGCAAGAATTTGATGGGCTCGTCAGTGTCGAAGTGGACGGCACGCCACACATCGGCGAATTTACCGAAGTGGCCGCTGGTGATCATGGCCATGCACATACGCCGCATGACGGCGTGGTGGCCGCTCTCAAAGGAGACGCCGGTGAAGATGCGGGCTTTGTTGAACTGAAGCTCCACGACGACAAGGGCGATTTGGAATTGTGGCTGGCGAAGGACCGCGAAATAACGCAGCCACTCGATATACCCGCGGATACGGCAATCACCGTGTCGTTCAAAGATCACGCCGGTAAAACCGCTGCTCTCGCCGTGAGAGACAATGAGCAGAACGAAGATGAAGACGGCACCCCCAATATGCGCGGTGGAATGACCAACTATTTCATCTTTCCAGGCGATTCCGGACAAGATCCAACCTGGCTAATGGGTGCGAATTTTAAGTCTGCGGTCACGGTTTCATTTACTGCCAACGGCAAGACCTATACCTCGGAAGACTTCGTACTCATTCCGCATACGCATGCGGAGGGACACGTTCACTAACATTGCTGGGTATTCACAAAGGACAACGCTGCTTGATGAAGGAGCCTATGTTCCTTTGGAATATCATTCGGGCAGCATTTATGAAGCAACTGGGGAACTAGGATTTGAACCTAGACTAAAGGAGTCAGAATCCTTCGTGCTACCGTTACACCATTCCCCAAGCTTTGTGCGAAGCGGTTGATTTTGCGCACGCCGATGCGAATCAATACGATGGTTCCCGCCCCGAACCTTAGTGCATTGTAGCGCTGCGCTTACGTTACGCCGCCAAGATTCAATGGTCAAGGCCGCCAGCGCGGCGTGCGGTTCGACGCGCCAACGGGGCCATTCGTTACTCTAGGCGCCATCCCTTAGCTGGCCCATGCCGCGTAGTTGACTGTGGGCGGTATTCCTACCAAAATGGCAGTTCGCTACTTACTACCTTCGTCCGCAGGGATTTGATCGAGTTGCAAGGGCGCCGAACTTGCGCTTTTGCACCGCGTCATTCGGCCGTTAAGCGGGATGGTCGGGTTCGATCGAGGCGGTCAAATCGATATGGCGTTCTTGGAGCTGGTCAAAGGCACTACGCCTGGCAGACGATTCGATCTCGACGGCGAGCTGGCGATCATCGGCCGCAGCGCCGATTGCGAAGTGCCGCTCGACGTGCCGGCGGTCAGCCGCCGCCATGCGGCCATTTTGCAGGATCGCGGCCGGTTCTTCGTCGAAGACCTGCACAGCCGAAACGGCACGTTTCTCAACGACCAGCGGGTGTCCCAGCGAACTGCCCTGCGAGACGGCGACCGACTGCTGATCTGCGACCAGGAGTTTCGTTTTTACGACAGCGATAAGTCGCGCGGCGAAGACACGGCACCCTCGATGCGTCGGGCGTGGCCGAGTTGGTCGATGATGACGACACGACGCAGTCCAGCCGGGCAAGCGTCATGGCCACGTTCGACGTCAGCGGCGGCTCGGCCAGTTGGCGGTTGTCGGCCAAGCCGGAAGTGAAGCTGGCCGCGCTCATCGAAATTTCCAACAACCTCGCCAAGACGCTCTCGGTGGAAGAGATTCTGCCGAAGCTGCTGGACAGCCTGTTCAAGATCTTCGTCCAGGCGGATCGCGGGTTTGTCGTCATGCGAGCCAAGCCCGATGGGCCGCTGGTGCCCGTGGCCGTAAAAAGTCGCCGGAGCGACGACGATGAGCGAATGCGGATCAGCCGCACGATCGTCGAAGAGGCGATGAAGTCGAAGAAAGCGATCCTCTCGGCCGACGCCGCAACGCGACGAGCGATTCGGCATGGCGCAGAGCATTGCCGATTTTTCGATTCGCTCGATGATCTGCGCCCGATGATCGGCACCGACGGACGAGCCGTCGGCGTGATCCAAATCGACACGCTGAACCAGCGGGCCCGCTTCACCGACGAAGACTTGGAAGTGCTGGCCGGCGTGGCGAGCCAGGCCGCGGTGTCGATCGACAACGCCAAGATGCACGAGCAGGTGGTCGCTCAGCGGGCGATGCAGCGAGACCTGGAACTCGCCCGCCGGATGCAGCGCACACTGCTGCCGTCGAATCCGCCGCAAGTGCCCGGCTACTTCTTCTTCGACTACTACCAGTCGGCGCGGCAGGTCGGCGGCGACTACTACGACTACGTGCAACTGCCGGGCGGGCGGTTTGCGGTCATCGTGGGCGACGTCGCCGGAAAAGGCGTGCCCGCGGCGCTGCTGATGGCTCGACTATCGGCCGACGTGCGTTCTGCACTGGCCAGCGAGCAGGACCCGGCCAAGGCCATGCAGCAAATCAACGAAAGCGTTCGTGCAACGCGACTGGCAGGACCGGTTCGTCACGATGATCGCGGCGGTCGTGAACCCGCACACCAACGAACTGACGATCGGTGAACGCCGGACACATGGCGCCGATTTTGCGTCGGCGCGGCGGAACTGTAGAAGAGATCGGCGAAGAGGCGGCCGGCTTGCCGCTCGGCGTCTTGCCGGGCTATGAATACCATTCGCACACGTACGTTCTGGAGCCGGGCGACGTGGTGACCATTTTCACCGACGGTTTCAGCGAGGCAATGAACGACCAGCGCGAGCTCTATGGCCTGGATCGGCTCAAAGCTCAGATCAGCTCGCCGGTGGGCAACGTGGCCGATTTCGGGCAGCACATTCTGGAAGACGTGAGCCGGTTCGTCGACGGCTTCGACCAGAGCGACGACATGTGCCTGGTGTGCTTCGGTCGGGTGGAAGAGGGTTCCGAGCGCTCGACACCACCGAATGGACCCAACCCGCAGCGGAACAAAAGGCACGGCTCCGTCACAGCCCGTCTCCACGAATGAGCAGCTGTCGAGCACGCCGGTCGGATCGTAAACTTACGCCCAGTCGACTTCGAGCTGGTTCTCGATCATCTGCACGCCGTCGATCCGCCGGATCGCTTCTTGGGCCATCTGCTTTTCAAAGAACGAGCGGACATTACCCTTGAGCACGACGTGGCCGTCGGCGGCCTCGACTTGCACGCGCCGGCGGCTGGGCACGTGGGGGTTCATTGTCAGGGCTTCATGGATCCGCTCGAACAGCGGCCGAGAAAGAGTGGCGGTGCTCATGACAAATGGCTCGCGGTCATGCTCAAGAATTGTGGGTGTTTGCTGCGTCCCCCAAAAATAGCACCGGCTTTTCGACAACGCCGGTACATTGGCAAAAAATCTCGAGTCGCCAGGGACGGGGCGGTTGCATTGCGACCCGGGACTGGTCCATCGAGCGCGAACATCAGCCAAGGACCCTCCCTAAACGGCATCTTTAATAGGTTTGTGCCGGCTATGTGCCGCCTGGGCTGTTCCGGGGAGCCAACCTCGGAAATCGCCGATACACAAGGCACCCTCACCCTGCCCTCTCCCAAAGGGAGAGGATTTCAAAAGTCCGGACGAGGGACCGGCCGGCTACTGAAGCCAGTGGGGCAATTGGCCGGCCGCAGGCAGGTGGACGACCGTTGCCGAAGTAATGGCCGGAAGCTGCCGCACCTCGGCTAACGCTTCGGCCGCAGGCTGGCCATCAAGGTTCAGCCCCG
>CAVQLN010000002.1:0-125267 GCA_963713365.1 uncultured Planctomycetota bacterium
TCTCCCTCGCGACGAGCGGCCACGATATCACCCAGCCAGTAGTGCGATCCGACCGCGGCCCGGTAGCCCACGATCTCGAGGCTGTCATCGCCCGAGGCGGCGCCGGCGGCGAGCAGCTTTTCCGCCGACTTGAGCGACAAGGCCAGTCGGTCCACGCACAGATAGTGCACCCACAACGAATGAAGGACCGGGACATAGGAGGGACGGTGGTCGAGCAAATCGGTCAATGACCAAGCCGGCTCGGAATGCGGCTGACCTCGCCTTGCGCCCAACCATGCTGCGCGACGACTGCGGGCCCCAGAACCGTGCGCAGCTCGAGCTCCATGAGATCGCGCTGGGGCCCGGGGGGCATTTCCTTGATCAGCGACATGCCGTTGCCCAGATGCGTGATTGCCTCGCGTAGCGCAAATCGCTGCATGGCGAGTTCCCCCGCCCGCCGCCAATAGGGAACGGCCGCCTCGAACATCCCAGCAGCCGTATAGTGGTTGGCCAGCAGCTCCGGCCTGGTGTCCCGGCTCTCGGGCCACCGCTTCTCGAGCGCCTGAGCGATCATGCCGTGAAGCGCCATGCGCTGGCTCTTTACAACAAATCGTAGGCGGTGTCCTGCACGAGGGCATGCTTGAACGTATATACCGCTGTGGAATGGCTCCGCGGCAGGACGCGAGTCCGAGGCGACCAGGCGCGATAGCGCGTCGGAAAGCGCCGCCTCGCCAATCTTCACGATCTCGGCGACAAGGTCGTAGCCAAACTCGCGTCCGATTACCGAGCCAACCTGGGCGATTCTTTTGACGTCGGCGACGCGGTCGAGACGCGCCATCAGCGAGTCGCGCAGCGTCTCGGGGATCGACACCCTGACGGACTCGCCGGCATAAAGGTAGCGATCTCCTCGTTCGATCAGGTCGCCGAAATCGAGGATGGTCTCGGTCAGCTCCTCGATGAACAGCGGCACACCGTCGGTCTTGGTGACGATCTGGTCGACGAGCTCGGCCGGGAGCGCCTTCCCGCCGGCCAGGTTCGATACAAGCTCTGGCTCTGTGTCGAGGAAAGCCTCGCAAGGTCCACTGTCGTCACACAGGCATATTTCCACCAGGGCGGCTCGAACTCAGGCCGATGGGTCAGCACGACCAGCGCGGGAATGGTGTCCAGCCGATCGATTAGTACGCTCAACGCCTCCAGCGAAGTCGGATCAGCCCAGTGGACGTCCTCATAAAGCAGCAGACAGGGCTCAGTCTGCGCTGCCGCCTTCACGATGTCCACCAGAACGCGGATCGTCTCTTCCTTGACAAGGCGAGGTGCCATGGTGATCGGGGGTACGCCTCCTCGTGCGGCAGGGAGAGCATGGCGGCAGGAATCTCACATCGCCGGCAGGCATTCCGTAGTGCCCGACGATGAGCGCTTCCAGCTTGTCCAGCCTGGAGCCCGGCGCCTCGTCGCGGCCAAAGTCGAGGGTCCTTTCGAAATTGGCAATGAGAGGTCAAAGGCGCTGTTGATGTAGAACGGTGAGCATTGAAACCGCAGCGACTGCACGCCCTGAGACCTCAGGCGCTCGAGAAGCGCACTGGCGATCCGGCTCTTGCCCATGCCTGGTTCCCCCGACAGCAGCACGGCCTCGCCCGTCCCGCCGTCGCAGACCGACTGCCAGCGGTCCAGCAACGTCTTCATCTCCTCGGCTCGTCCTACGAGGAGCGACACCTTCTCCGGACGGTAGCGTCAAATCGGCTGGTTGCCGTGCTGACACCCAGCACGCCATACGCGCGCGTAGGCACGGCTATGCCCTTCAGATCCAGCTCACCCAAATCCTCATAGTCAAATTCCCCGCCGGCGAGCCGGTAGACCCGCTCGCTCACCACGATGCCTCCCGGCTTGGCGACGCCCTGCAGCCGGGCCGCGAGGTTCATGGTTTCGCCCACGACATTCCGCTTGCCTGCGGCCACCACCACAATTCCAGTGGCAATTCCGATGCGCACCTTGAGACGCCCGACCTCCGGCACTTCCAAGCGCGATATGGCCTCCACGATCTCCAGCCCTGCCCGGATCGCCCGGGCGGCCTCGCCCTCGTGCGCCAGGGGAAAGCCGAAAAAGGCTAAGACGCCGTCACCCAGGAGGCGATAGACGTAGCCCTCATAGCGGCCGATGCAGGCTGCGCAGGTATCTTCGTATGTGCCGATGATGGTTTCCAGACGTTCGGGATCGACCCGCAGGGTCGACTCCGTGAAGCCGACCAAATCACAAAAGAGCACCGTGACCTGGCGGCGCTCGCCCTCTGGTGTGGAGGCCGCTTGCTGTGCGGGTTGGGATGCGTCGTCTGCCCGCAAGGCCGCCAGCACGCGCTTGCGGGGACCGAACGGCAGGCCAAGCTCCTTCAGATCGTCGTCGGTCAGAACTTTTAGCGTCGGCAGATCGACTTCATTCTGGACGAACAGCTCGCCGTACTGCTCGAGCCCGATCTCCCTAAGCCAGTCCGAGATCGAAACCTCATTGGCCGCAACTCAATGGTTCCTCGCTACGCGTGGATGACACCGGCGTTGGTTGCCGGCACTCCCAAGCCGAGCGAAACGAACAGGCCACGGTTGAGCATCCAGCCCGCGATGGCAAGGCCCGGTCGAGCGGAATGCGATCCGTCCATGATTGCGCGATTTGCACGGGATCAAACCGGCGGGCAATCCACGCAACAGGGGCGCAAGCGCATGGCCGTCGAGATAGGCGATCGGCCCGTCGAGAGCGGGATGGCGAAGGGCGAGCTTCACGACGACGAAATCGCCCTCGATGCAGGCCTGATCCACAAATTCGAGCTCGCTGGACAGTCCGACGATCGTCGAGGTGAGCGCGGCCGCATCAGGAAGGGGGCGCTCAGCCGTCGGTCGGTCGTCGGGCATGGTCGGCACGCTTGTGCCAGAATGCGCCCCCGCCGCGACTTGCGACCCTGTCATAGTGGCTGGCAGCCCAACGGAAGTGACGTTCGGAGGCTTCGGCCAGACTGCTGCGATAGAACTGCAGCGCGGCCTGGGTCATCCCCGGCCGCTGCAGCAGCGTGTTGGCCACGACCAGGCCCGACAGGGCGCTCTGGATCGCCTTCTGCACGCCGCTCGACGACAGCGGATCCAGCGCAAGCGCGGCGTCGCCGACCTTGAGCGCGGTCGGGCTCACGCTCTGATGGTCGAGGTAGGGCGTCGCATTGATCGCCGAGACAGAGCTTGCGGGCTTCGCGGTCCGGCACCCCGCAAGAAGATTCGAGCGTGACAGCAACTCCTCGAATCGCTCGGGCAGCGTGCCGCCCTTCTTGCGCGCCGCGCGGGCATCGACAAAGACGAGGGTGTTGTAGGTTCCGTCCGGCAGCGGCACGCCCCAGTACCAGCCGTCGGCTCCGGCTTCGATCCTGGGCTCGCTTGGCAGGTCCTGCCCCTGCCAGTAGGCGTGGACTGCCAACGTTGCGGCCCCTTTCCATTCCCGCGAGGTGGATCGCCCGGCCGAGCGGCCAGTGGCGTCGGCGACGAGATCGCAGCGAAGCGCAATGACGCCATCGGCCGTGTCCACCTCCACGCTCCAGCCGTCCGGGTAGGGATTGCGCTTGCGAACGGTCGCGGGTTGAGGACGTGCACGCCAGGTTTCCTCGCCTGCCCGAGCAGCAGCCGGTCGAATTCGCCACGATCCACGATTAGGCCCTGCCGGCGCGGGTCTTCGCGCAGTGCCGCCCCGCCTTCCACGCCACATGCACGCGCGCCACGGAGCGAAAACCCGCCGCCTCGACTGACGCGATTCGAAACTCCACGCGCTGTATTCGTCTGCCGCAAATCGAGCAGTCAATTCGGCAACTGATTTCGCCCGTCTTAAAGTTATCGGTCCCGTTTGCTTCGTTGCTAACTTTAGTCATCGGCACCCATGCCACGACAATGGCCGTGTGTCGACATTGGCTGCATGACACTGCGCGGGGGAACATAGATTCCATTTCTTCACCAGCCTAAAGGATATTGCCCTAATTAGATTTATTGCGCTTTCGGTCGAACATATAGGCGTACACGCGATCAGAATCAGGTATACCTGCCGTCACGATTAATTCTTGTCTCTTCCTTGATGGGAACATGCATCACCTCCAGTCTATTTATGAGGCGACGGTTGCTTGTAGAACCTGGCAAGGCAATTGCGTCGGCCTATACGAATTCGGGTCCGTTAGTGGCTGCCACGTTGTGGAAAGCACGTCATGCGTTGCTGGGTCTTGCCGGGCCCGCAATACGTATTCGAATTCCCATATCAGCAGCGTTTGCAGGATCGAAGGAGTTACTGGTTTGAGGAGGAACAGATCAATTCCTGCCTCGTCGCATTGCAGCCGGTATGCTGCGTCGGTGCGGCCCGTGACTGCGATTATGAAGCAGTTGTTCAAACGAGCTTGTTGGCGCACTTGCCGTGCTACTTCAAGTCCAGTCATTCCGGGCATACTGATGTCGAGCAGGAGCACGTCGGGCTGGTACGCGGCGGCCAGTGCCAGGCCGGTCGCTCCGTCGTAGGCCCGCCTGACGTCATGTCCCCAAACGTCTACGAGCATCGCCGTCGTGTCTGCCGAGGCACGATAGTCGTCCACGATCAGCACGCGCAGCAATTCTCCGGCAGTGCCGACAAACGTTTCCGCGAACGGGTCGCCTCGCGTCTGGATGGCCCGACGCATCTGGAGTCGGTTATGCGTGTCCGAATCCAGGACTTCACTCGGGGAACGATCGTTGATCAATACTGTGGACATAGATAGAACCTCAATCGAACGCGGTTAACAAAAACCAAAAAAAAACCGACGTGGCGGAACGCCCGAAGGCATTCCACAACGTCGGCTTACTCGTTAACGGATCTCCCGGCCAACCGGGATACCCTTTACTTAGTCTACCGAAGCATTCGCACGGCTATCGACACACTTGAAAACAGTTCCGGCGGCTATGACCGTGAAAGTCGTCAAAGGGCCAGACAGCCTGAGAAGTTCGTCCACTATATGCCAAAATGTCGGGGCGTGCAATGGCATTCTGGCATATTGAGCGGCATTATTCGCCAACGAGGCGCGATAAACCGGCGGATTCTATGGTTAGCGCAGCGGCCAACCATTAGCGCCAAGGCCGAGATGATGGCATATTCAGCTTCGACTGAGCAGTTGCGTATTTCGCTCGGTGCGGAATGGTTGATTCCATTCCGTCGTTGGAACGCGATCAGTTAAACCAACCTTGGCTGTATGCAATCGCGGCCGCGATCAGCACAATCACAACCACAATCGTGATCGACGTTCTATTCGTGGATCTTTGTTCGTTCACGGACATCTATCAGCTCCATTTTGCCACAATTTGCTGGTCGGACAATTTGGGACTTAGTCGATGTATGGCACGCGATACTTTGGCCGTTCGGCAGCCTGCACTTCGACAATCGCTTGCGTTTCCGCACTGACACGCTTCCAAATTTCCTCGCGATGCACGGCAACTTCGGGACTTGCCTCGAATCCGAGCCGCACCGTCGATCCTTTGATTTCGATAACTTTGATGCGGAGCAATTGGTTCACACCGCCCGTGCCGCCTACGATAATTGCTTGCTGAATTTTCCTCGATAGAACCAACATGCGCAACCTCCAGTCTATTGACAAAGTGTTCCTACTCTTCGAGCGCAGGCGCGTCCTCGAACGTCGCAGTAACCTCGCTGCGACTTGTGCTAACTATTCAAACTGCTCTGTAACTGTCATACATGCTTCGACTTTCCAACATCAGCAACGTTTCTATATGTGAAGGAGCAACCGGCTTGGTTAACAACAAATCGACTCCCGCCTGGTAGCATCGGTTGCGATGCTTTGCATCGCTGCGCCCGGTGGTCGCAATGATGAAGCAATGCTTGAGGCGTTCCTGTCGTCGCACCTGCAACGCGACATTGATTCCATTCATA
This sequence comes from uncultured Planctomycetota bacterium, assembly GCA_963713365.1. Classification (GTDB taxonomy): domain Bacteria; phylum Planctomycetota; class Planctomycetia; order Pirellulales; family Lacipirellulaceae; genus JABDGM01. The sequence goes on from CAVQLN010000002.1 coordinate 5,902, forward strand.
CCTTGCATAACGATGTCGAGCAGCAGCACGTCTGGCCGATAAGCAGCGACGGATGCCAGCCCCGAAAGGCCGCCGTATGCGCATCGCACATCGTGCCCCCATGCCGCCACGAACGACGACAACTCATCGGTCGTCGCCTGGTCGTCGCCGACAACAAGCACCCGAAGCAAGCGGTCGTCGACATTGTCCTTTGGCCAGAATGCAATCGGTTCACACGCAGCAGCGAGGCGTAACGCTCTCTGCGATCGCTTGGACGCGTTTGATTGCGTGACTTCACTAATGGGACGCTCCGTCATCACCAAATCGCTCATTTAAAATCCTCGATGTTACTGACGACACAGCCCCGTCGTTCGGTACATGGGTGTCGCCCTTTAGTCGGCCATCTAGCAAAAAGACCTGTACCGTCGTACCCGTCGTAAAAGCGTGCACCACGCTGCCGGTGCCGGGGTCGACTTCGGCGGCCGCCTCGCGCACCTTGCGACCGGTAATTCTCTCGATCTCTGTTCGCAGCGAGCCAACCGAGTTGCGAAATAGCTGCTGATGGAATTCGCGCAGGTTGGCGGCCCCTTCGCGGCTTCTGGCAAGCACCTGCTCGGCGGGCGACAGTGCGTCGTGCAGCGTGACCACGAGCGTATCCTCGCTTATTACGACCGTGACCGTGGTCGGCGCATGGCCCGTCTGCTGCAATTGAAAGCTTCGCGCTGCGTCAGCGAGTTGTTGCGCAATACTTGGAGCTTTACTGTCCATGGAAACACGTTCGCAGTCGGCTCGGGAGCCCGAGTTGTGAGGCGTAAAACAAAAAAAGCCGACGTGGCGAAACACCCGGAGGTATTTCGCCACGTCGGCTTACTCAGTAACTAGCCGCCCCAACCCTGGGGCTGCTCTTTATCTAGTCATCCGACAAACTCAAGTCAGCGCTGCTGCCTTGAGCCTTAATGATAAGGCACTAGCCGCAAAACACAACCTCTTTTGGCCCGATGCCGCGCATGGTACGATGGTTCTGCCGCGCAAAAGCAGTCGATTGTCCATGTTTTCGTGGCTCGCACGCCCCCTAATCGGACTCCGCAAATAGTTTTTCGATTTCTGGCAGAATCGAGTCCACGATGAAGACTCAAGGAGAGATCGAAGCAGAAGTTTGCGAAGGGGTCAGCCGATTCGAACAGGAATACATGGGCCGCGGTCCCAAGGCAATTCATGCGCACCTCATCGGTGACCTTTTAGTGGTGCGTTTGGAAGGCGTGTTAACGGCTGCTGAGCAGCAACTCGCTAAATCGCTTCCGGCTGAGAAAGGGAGAGATCTCCTCAAGGACGTCCGAACTCAACTGCTCGAAACCGCACGACCACTCATGGAAGCGATGGTCAGAGGACGTGACCGGTGTGGACGTACTCAGCCTGCACCACGACATCAGCACGTTGACCGGCGAAGAGTTAGTAGCGTTCACACTCGCCGAAAAACCGCAATTCCGGTCGAGTAGTCGCTAAGTTCTCTGCCAATCCAATAGTAGTCCCAGAACGACCTACGGCGTTTGCTCAATTCTTGCCGCGACGAGCTGCGTGTCCGAAAAAGCGGCGCAATGAGGTGCACGCGGGGCATCGCGGCGAGTCGCGATCGTCCAACACCGCGATGCAAAAACCAGCATTGCTGGGGTTGGCGAGTAGCTGCTACTTCACACAACTAGTGTCATGCTTCGCCGTTGGGACTCACCGGCCGTTTTTTTCTTGTCTTTGCCTTAATGGTTAGGGCTGCTTCTCAACCCCTAACAACTCAGCGGCCTCCGCCGAGCGCGGAGCATTGTATCGCTCTTCGCCTAGTTCCGCCGACGGCTGGATTCGGCGAGGCAGCCGATCAAAGCAACAACCAGCAGGACCGATGTGCCAGGCTCGGGAATCTCCCGAAGCTGCGTGGCAAAAACGTAGTTACCCAGGGTCTTGCCATCCGCCAGGCCAGCCTCGTTGTCGAAGCTCCAATGAATTCCGCCGTACAGCCGGCTGTTCGCCGCTTCCTCGGACGCCTGCGAGATGCTGGTAAATGTGCGGTCCGGGACGTCAAAGTCCTCGGTCGAGGCTGTAAAGGCGATGTTGTCCGTGCCAAAAAAGTCGGCCAGCAATTCGCCGGACGCGCCACTAATCGTACCGTGCGCGGCTGGGTAGCTGGGGTGGTTGGGCGTGATAAGGAACGGAATCCAGTTCGGGTCCGCTTCCGTGTCCGGATTGCCGTCGGTCGCGGCCTCGCGGATCGCCGTCACCGGCCGCCAGAAATTGTAGTGGTACTTGTTGTCAAAGACTGAAATCAGGGCGTCGGCCTGAGTCATTCCTAGCAACGCAAACAGCCGCGCGTTCTCCTCCAGCGTGTTACCCTGGGACTGGCGAAGAGTCTGAGCAATCCGGTTCCAGTGCCCGGCGGAGTGTAGGTGCCCGGGTGCGCCTGCCCAGAACTGCGCGATGTCGGATTCATCTTGCATGCGCGTGGTGCTGGTTGCAGAGCCGATCTCTTTTACCTCGTTGAACGCGGCCGTATACTCGGCGCTGGTCAAGGCGGGTGGACCTACCGGATTCCGGAACTGCGAGGGGCTGGTCATGGCCCACGGGGTCACGTTGGCCCAATGCGGGGCGGCTGCCGGGGCGTTCGCTGGTGGAGTCGGCCGCCACTGGCCGGGTTGCGTTCCGGGCGTGTATGGCACGACGGCGCTGGCGCCATCGTTTGCCCGTAGGGCCAGGATTGCGGCGCCACCGTGTTTCCCAATTCAATTCCCGCCGTCTTTCCGGGTCCGTCAGGCACACCGGATAAGCTATTTGCCAGCGCCGCGTCATACGTTGCTTGCCCCGCCGGAAACAAGCCGCTCAGCACGCGGTGTGCCGCCTGAGCGGCGGCGGCTTGGCGGCTCGTCCCCGGATCGGCAGTCAAGTCCACGTGATACGGATAATGCGTTCGAGCGATCGAGTTGACGGCGTCGAACATGGCCGTGTTCATCGCTGCCGAGATCCGCGCCCCCGGCAGAGGACTGATGGAGTTCGTACGGATCGCGTCGAGCAGGACGTTGTTCCAATCGATGATCTCATCGGCCGACAATTGAGTGGCCCTAAGAGGCATACGACGGCTACTGTGGCACAGGCTAGTCTGGTTTTCATGGGGATCTTTCCTTTTGAAATACGAACATCGGGGCATGGGGAAGTGAAACGATTTTCAGTAGTCGCTGCACATTCAAGCGCTGCAAGCGGTTCCGGTCCGGTGAATGTCTCCGGGTCACAATGCTTCGTCGCATAACGACTTCGACGTGTGGCGTGCATACTTCGGGCAAACGGCCTGCGGGCGATACCGGTCCGGTGCGGTTTAGCTTCGCCGCCGGGCCCAACGCGACGCTGTCATCTTTCCTGCACTCGTCAGGCGTGAATGGCGGCTGAGCCGAAATAAGTCCGGGCTCCGAAAAGCACCACGACCAGGCACGAGCGCCACTGAAAACAAAAAAAGCCGACGTGGCGAAACACCCGGAGGTACTTCGCCACGTCGGCTTACTCAGTAACTAGCCGCCCCAACCCTGGGGCTGCTCTTTATCTAGTCATCCGACAAACTCAAGTCAGCGCTGCTGAATTGAGCCGTAAGGATAACGCACCGGCCGCAAAACACAAGCTCTTTTGGCCCGATGGCGCGCGTGGTACGATGATTCGTCGAATGCAAAAGCAGTCCTTTGTCCACGTTTTGTGGCTTGCACTCCCCCTTATTGGACTCCGCAAATAGTTTTTCGGTTTCTGGCCGAATCGAGTCCACGATGAAGACTCAAGGAGAGATCGAAGCAGAAATTTGCGAAGGGGTCAGCCGATTCGAACAGGAATACATGGGCCGCGGCCCCAAGGCAATTCATGCACACCTCATCGGTGATCTGTTAGTGGTGCGTTTGGAAGGCGTGTTAACGGCCGCTGAGCAGCAACTCGCTAAGTCCCTTCTGGCTGAAAAAGGGAGAGATCTCCTCAAGGACGCGGCGAGGCTGACGTCTCATGACTTCAGCTACGGTGGCTATCCCGTTTTTGTAGCCACAGGAAAAGCGCGGCCGCCGCGGCAATTGCGAGCGTCGCCGGCTCGGGCACGGCCGCCGAGTTGAGGCTCGCCTCGGCCAGTGAGTCGCCGGCGAATGCGCCGAGCGGCGTGGCCTCGCCAATTTCCCGCTGCCAGGTGAGAAAGTCGTCGCCGTCCACGTCGCCATCGCCGTCGGCATCGCCCTGTTCGAACCGTGCGTCGGTTCGCTTGCCGATGTTCGATAGCAGCACGTCGAGGTCGCCGCGGTCGACTCGGCCGTCGACGTTGAAATCGGAATATGGCGTCAGGTGAGCGAACGCGTCGAACTTGTAGTGGAAGAAGTCGCAGCAGCCGGGAGAGTTTTCGCCCACGAGGTGCAGCAGCCGGCCGCGCTGCACGGCCATCAGCTTAAACGGTTGATCTTGTCCGTCCACACCGCGGAAGAACATTTGGTTTGGCTCGCCGAAGCGAAATGTACCGTTAAGTCCCGTTAGGTTGAGCGTATCATCGGTGCTCCAGACGTACGCGAGCGGACTATCCGGCACGAGCCACGATTGCCATCGGTCGAGCTCAAACTCCGCGACCGGGCGGTAGGGGGGAGGGCACCCGATCGCGGCGCACGTTACGATCGGTTCATAGCGCGTTACGATATCGAACGTGCCATAGGGGAAAGAACTTTTGCTCGATGCCCGCGAAGCCGCCCGTCACTTCGAGCGAGCTGCGCGAGGGAATGAAGCGGAAGTGCCGGATACTGTCGACCGGCCGGCGCAAATCCTCGCCAGACTGCGCGGCCAGTTGCGTGGCGCATAATGTGAGAAGAACGAAGGTCGCCGACACGCGAGCCAAGAAAACCGCGCGATTCATCGCACCGCCCTCCGAAACTGGTCCGCAACGGAGTAGCTTACCGCAGTTGCGAGCAAAGTGCAAACTATGCGATAAGGGATTGGCGCTGGAAGCACGCCGCGGTAACCCGGCGGTGCGAATCGGCTATAATTAATATCTTTGGCGGGAATTGGAATCAGTTGAGGTTGCTATGCTGTTACGTTTTGCACTTCTTTCGGCCTTAATGTCCACCGGGATGGCTGCGTTTGCAGGCGGAGAGCCAGCCGGCAAGAACCGTCGAGGATTTTCAGCTTAAAGATTTTCGCGGCGCTGAGCACTCCCTTTCGGATTATCGAGAAAGCAAGGTCGTTGTCCTGGCGTTCCTGGGAACCGAATGCCCGCTGGCAAAGCTGTATGGCGCTCGCCTCGCGGAGCTCGCCAAGGAATACGAGCCGCGCGGCGTGCAGTTTCTCGGCGTCAACGCAAATGTCCAGGATTCAATCACCGAGATCGCCGCATATGCGCGCGTGCATGAAATCGATTTTCCAATTCTGAAAGACGTGGGCAACGAGTTGGCCGATGCGCTCGGCGCCGTGCGTACGCCGGAGGTGTTCGTGCTCGACGCCGAGCGCACGGTGCGATACCACGGCCGCATTGACGATCAGTATGGCGTGGGTTACGCGCGCGATCAGCCGCAGAAAACCGAATTGAAAGCCGCGCTCGACGAATTGCTAGCCGGCAAAGAAGTCACCACGCCGGAAACGCGGCCCGTCGGTTGCCACATCGGCCGAATTCGCCAGGCCGACGAAGACGCACCGGTGACATACTCCGACCAGGTCGCCCGCATCCTGCAAAACCGTTGCGTCGAATGCCATCGCGAGGGCGAAATCGCGCCGTTTGCGCTCACGGATTACGACGAGGTCGTCGGCTGGGCGCCGATGATCGAGGAAGTGGTGCGCGAGGGCCGCATGCCGCCGTGGCACGCCAGCAAGGAGCACGGCCAGTTCGAAAACAATCGCGAATTGTCCGATGATGAGAAGACGGCGCTTTACGCCTGGGTTAAGGCGGGCGCGCCGGAAGGCGATCGCCAGCAATTGCCCGAGCCGCGAACCTGGCAGGCCGGCTGGCAGTTGCCGCGCGACCCCGACTTCGTCGCCCCGATTACCGAGGAGCCGTATCGCGTGAAGGCCGACGGCGAATTGCGTTACCAGTGGTTTCAAATCGATCCCGGTTTTGAGGAAGACAAGTGGGTCAGCGCGGTGGAGATTCAGCCCGGCAACCGCGCCGTGGTGCATCACGTGCTGATGTTCGCCGGCAGCGAGGACGACATCGGCGAACACTTTCGCGGCGGGGCCGCCGGTTACGATGGCATCTTCGTGCCCGGCCAGCGTGTGCAACCTTATCCGGATGGCGTGGCGCGGCGCATCGCTGCCGGTTCGCGCTTAGTCTTCCAGGTGCACTACACTCCCAACGGCTCGGAGCAGTTCGATCAAAGCCGCGTGGGAATGCTGTTTGTCGATCCCAAGGACGTGAAGTACGAGGTGCGCACGGCCAGTGCGGTCAACAGCGATCTGCGTATCCCGCCTCGCGACGCGAATCATCGCGTGGAGTCCGCCAGCTCGCGCCTGCCAGCAAACACCCGCTTGTTGTCGCTCACGCCGCACATGCACCTGCGCGGCAAGTCGTTTCTCTACGAGGTCGTATCGCCAGGCGGCGAGCGCGAGACGTTGCTCGACGTGCCGCGCTACGATTTCAATTGGCAAACGGCCTACCGGCTGGCTGAGCCGATGCCGCTCGCGGAAGGCGCGCGGCTGCACTGCGTGGCCCACTTCGACAACTCGGCCGATAACCTCAACAATCCTGACCCGAGCAAAAGAGTTCGCTGGGGCGAGCAGACGTGGGACGAAATGATGATTGGGTACTTCGATTACGTGGTGCCCGTTGGCACTAGTTCGCAATTTGCGTCAGAGGACCGGCAAAAAAGGCGGGCCGAAGATCTTTTTGACCGGCTGGACACGAACGTGGATGGCAAGGTGGTCGTCGACGAAGTGCCGGGCCGATTTCAGGCCTTGTTCAAACAGCTCGATAAGGACAAGGACGAAGCGCTCTCCTTGGAAGAATTATCCGAGGTGGCGTCCTTCATTCGCCAGCGCGAGATTACGATGGCGCAAGTTTACCACTACACGGGCCATTGCGTCATGGCGAGAAGCGACACACGCATATGCAGCCAAACATGGCGATCGTCGGCTCTGGCACGGCGGATGATCTGCGACGACGAGGAAGTGGCCGTGCGGCCAAAGTTGGTGCGCCAAGTATTGTAGCCTTGTTGTGAACCGTCGCTTTCGCGCCACGTGACGTAGTCGGCTGCATCAAAGGCACAAGTCGCCGTTAAAATCACCAGTCGGCAGCACGGTTAAAGCAAACCGCATTCGGGCATCATAGTTCACCTGCCATTGCCAATTTTCGAGGGCGGGCAGGAAAGCGGTCCTGCTCGAAACGATTTACAATCCCGCCCGTCGCGGTGAGAATTTCAAACGTATCGCCCGCCTGCGGGCGAAAAATGCCGGGGCCAAAGGGCGCACATCGAGCGTTCCGCCCAGCGTTGCGATGCCATCGACCATCACTGTGTCATACTCACCCTCTTCCGGGCCGTCGATTTCAATTTCAACCGTCGCGGCAATCTCTTGCGTGTAGCTGCCATCGATTGTGGTGCTGCCGATTCCTTCGCCCGGGGTGAGAATGCCGGCAGTATTAACGAGGCTGCGGCCAAAGTGTGCGACGCGAAGTTTTCCAGAGATCCAATCAAACTGACCCTCGCCGCCCAACGCCGAGCGAAAGTTGATCACGTCGGCATCCAGGCTGCCGCCTTCGAGTACCAGTTTTCCATCGCGCGAAATGTATGCCGTTTCTCCAACAAGCAGGGTGCCGCCTTGGCGGACTATCAAGGTGCCTGTGCCGCCAGGTTGACCGAGCACTCCCCCGATCGACAAAGTGTCGACTACACGCAACATGGAGTCATTGCCTTCAACAATCACCGTCCCCTCGGAGCCAGCTTCATTGGGTACGACGTTGTCGTAAACAGCGATGTAGCAGTGATCGCACGTGACCAGCCCGCCGTCGGCGATGGTCAGCTCACCTTTGCCCCGCGCACCAATACCGAGCGTGTCATGGTTAATCCAACTAGAACCGCTGCCGCTTACCGTTACAGTGCCGTGCGCCGAAGAGTTCGACTGAGTTCCAGTGCCGATTTCGCCCAAGGATGAGGTGATCACTAACGAGCGATCGGCGATAACCAGTTGGCCGCGTCCCGCGTCGCCAACTCTCAATATTTGCCCACTGATAGTGGAACTCTGGCCGCTGATCGTCAGGGTGCCGTCCGAATCCGATTGTCGCCCGACGCTGATGGTACCAGCTTGGATTGCGCCGCCGTCGGAAATCGCTAATTCACCGTCCCCGAAATTTCCGATCTCCAGAATGGCGCTGCTCCAATGCGAAGGGTTACCATTCACGATGGCTGAGCCGGTCGACCCCGGAAGGTTGCCCAGCCGGCTCAATTGGGATACGGCTAACATCCCGCCGTTGGCGATAATTAACTCGCCAGTCCCGCTATGGCCGATGGCGAGGCTTCGGGCATTCCATGCCGACGTGGCGCCAGTTATGGAAACGGTGCCCGACACGCCGCTGTCATAGCCGACATAAGATGCTCCCGAGTCCACGCTGCTGCCCCGATCAACTACCATACCGCCGTCGGCCGACTGCCCGACGTACAGTTCATCAGTGGTTGTCGTGGTATTCGGATCCGGTAAAACGTTTCCCGTCGTTGAAACCGCCGCACTTGCAAAACGAGAGCTAAGCGACACCAAAGTAAGTGATAGATGAGTCAGATACGGTCGCGGTGCGCGTCGCGACGCATTGAGTTGGCGTATCAGGCGTATCGAAAAAATGCCCATAAGAGCATTTTAGAAGACGGATCGCGCCGTCGCAAATCTATCCCATGTCAGTGTGACGTAGTCGTGCGATGGAAATGAACCACCAGCCAACGCCTATCAGAAAAACCGACGCCGGTTCTGGCACCTGCGACTCAGCCGCGAACAACTCAGTGCCGTCGCCGGCCGTGCGGCCGAAGTTGGTGCCGCCAGGCGTTGTAGCCACCGCTGCGAACCATCGCTCTTGCGCCACGCGACGTAGTCGGCGGCATCCACCGTGCCGTCGGCGTTGAAGTCGCCGAAGTCTGCTGGCAGCGGCGTGAAGAAATCGTGTGCGTCGCCGATCCACACGTTGCTTACCGTGTAGTTGGCTTCAAAGAGGCTGGTGAACTGCAGTTGCGTGATAAGCGGATTGAAGCCCGCGCTACTGTCCGCCGTGAGCATCCACTCAAAACCAGGATCAATGAATCTGCCCACCGTCGCGCCGTTCGCAAACAGCGAAGCTTGCATCGTGTTCGCGCCGCTGCCGTTGCCGGCGATCTTGCCGACGAACAAATACGTTGTATCGGGCGCGAAACCGTCCGACGCCACATCCTCGCCGGCCGTATCGGCCTGGCTGCGGATCGCGAACTCTTGTTGCTGGCCATGGAAGGCGAAATCGAATTGATTTTGTCCGGACGCGTCAAGAAACTCGAACGCCAGCGTGCGGTTCGGCGACGACGTTTGCGCGGGCAAGAGCGTAGCCGTATTTTGGCGGACTAGGAACGTGACGTACGTGTCCTCGCTTTGGGCCAGGTCGACGGGTTCGGCTAATTCAACGCGCATCATCCGCGGCGCCGTGTTCAAAGAGTCAAACGCCTCGGCCGCATTTTGATTTCTTAGCGTGACCGCCGAATTGCTGTGCAAGCTCGCGCCGGGGCCACTCGCGCCGAATGACAAGAAGCCGGCGTCGTGCTGCGTGAAATTGCCGGTTTCCGGCAACTGGCCGAGGCCGTTGCGCACGGCCTGCCAGCGGCCCGAAAGGCCGCGCCATCTTGAAAGCGCTCGAACGAGCCCGTGTACGGCAATCGGTCGGGCAGGCGAACTTCCAGCGCCGCAAATCGTCCGGCGAGCCAATCGGCATCCTGTTGGTTCACGAAGCCGTTGCCGTCGCGGTCGCCTTTCTCCCAGTTGCCGCGGAGGTAGAAGTCATCAAACCGCGCCGGCGTGTTGGTGCCGGTCCAGCCGGGGACGCTGCCCATGTTGTCGGCAAGCGCGATCGCGTCGGCCGCGCTCACTTTGCCGTCGAGGGTCAAGTCCGGAACACTCCGCTTGAACATGGCGTAATGCTGAGCTACGCGCGCCAGGCTAAACTTGTTGGTTGCGTCGTGCATGAGCGACCACCACATGACCCCCGCCATGCCGCGGTCTAAAGCCAGTTGCACGTTGTCGCGGACTTCGTAGCGGCTGACGATGTCCCACGTGCCGGTGCGAGTTACGCCGTTAATATCATTGACCGTGCCGGTGAACGAGGACGCGTCGGGAGGAAGGTTGGGATTGACGCCGACGATATTCTTGAGACTAACCGTGGCCGGGCCCTCCGCCCCCCACGTGCCCATGCCGATGATCATCTGAGAATCCTGGAACGCCTTGTCGGCGCCCTGCCCGCTAAGGGCTTTCTTGCCGTCGGCAAATGATTGCTGATCGAGCGACGTTCCATTGTTCGCCGGATAGTGGTATCCCATGATTCCGATCTGATCGTACACTCGCGCGTCGAACAACGGCGAGTCGTCCCACCGCGAGTCGGCGAACCCGTAGTCATCGACCGATACTTCCCAGTGCTCGGGGAAGGCCGCTTGCATCTCCCTGGCCAGCTGCGTGTAGTTGCCCCACTCGGCCGCTGTGTTGGGTCGCTCCCAATCGAGGTTGAACCCGGTCATATTGTTGGCGGCGAGGACATTTTCTACGTTGTTGATGAACGTGGCCCGCGTGGTAGCGCTTACCGTGATGGCGTTCCACACCCGCTCGACCGCGTCGGCCGCCGATTCGCCGCTGTTTCGCACGGCGTCATACATGTCCAGGTGATACCGGAATCCGAACTGAGCCTGGTGGTTTTTGAGCGCGGCCAGGTGACTCGCGGCCGTCGATCCGGTAAACAGGCTGCCGTCGGCGCACGGCTGAACGCCCGAGTGATAGACCACATCGGAAATATGATCGTAGACGCGGTCAGTGGTAAAGGAATGCACCTGCGATAGCGGTGTCCAGTACGGAATAAAGCTCCAACTGCGAAAGTCGGCGGCTTCCCAGGCGGAAATGGACACCTGCTGAGCGCAAAGAGAATGGAGCGCAACAGAGTAGCGCCAGCGCCGTACATACACGCGCAAGTTGATGGTTGCCGCGCCCTGACGAATCCAAGAACGCCTCTCCTCATCGCACGCCCCTACCGGCTAATTATCATCAAGTTTGATGAAGCGGACAATCGGTTGGCGCGAAACGGAGAATGCATGACATGAAAAGTGAGACTCGCCAACAGCACTAACCAGGCAGTTGCTGGTTCGGGCACCGCAAGTTGTGAGGCAGGTGGTCCGAAGCCGCCCATGAAATCGGCCGTGCGTCCGAAAAACTCGCGCAATAGCTCGTATTCCTCCGCCGAGCCGCCGCGTTTGCGCCAAACAACATAATCGGCGGCGTCCACTACGCTGTCGCTATTAAAATCTCCCGGCAAATGAGCCACCGCGTTCGAAATGAAGATGCCGCTGGTGCCGTCCGTGAACCGGGCATGAAAAGCCACCTGACCCAGATCGTTGATAATCCGCGCTCGGCCATCATCGTCTCCCGCAAATACTCGAAATCCATTGGCGGCGTTGAGCGATAGAATCGTTCGCAGATCCTGCTCCGCGACCTCGATCATGTCTCCGCGACGTGTGATGAGCACCGGGTTGCCATCGAGGTCGGTCGCCCACAGGCTCTCCGTGTACTGCAAAGTAGCCACATCGCGCAAATCGGCGCGAAACGCAATTTGCCCGAAGCGGTTGATCGCCGGCGTTGCTCGAAACAATCCTTCCCACGTCGCCGCAACGCCGGGTGCCATTTCGCCTTGCCGTGCGACCAATTCCAGTTCGCCCGGCTTTCCTGTCCAAACCCCGTTACGACTTATCCCGCTGCCGACAGTCTCGCGCGAGCTCGCATAAAACCCAATGTGCCCGCCGCTTCCGAGTGATGGTTCGTAGCTAAACCCCGTAAACACGTCTGTGTCGGTGCCACCGGGTGCTGGATCGCCTTGCCTAACCGCAATCGTCACATCCTCTGTGCTCGCGATGAGCACCACCGACGCATTGGTGTTCGACGAAATCCCCGGACCGGAGAGCGTGCCCCCCATCGTGACCTGCCCGCTGCTATTGATGCCCGTGGGCGCAGAGGCACGCACAATAACCTCCGGCCCCACGCTTTCCATCGGCATTCCCTCGCGCACGAGCATGCTGAAGTTTTGCGGACTGCCAATCCAAGTCCCGTCATCGTTTGCCGTGCTTATCCCCGGGCCAGTGACCCGGCCGAAAAATGCAACCTGGCCTGTGCTTGAAAACTGCAAGGACGGCGCAGGTAACGAAACGAATTTTACGTCCTGACCCATGCCGGGTGCGGCATCACCGGCTAGGGCAACTTTTTCGAGCCCATTGCTCGTTTCGACCCACAGTCCATCGTCCACCACGGATTGAAACTGCATGAGATTGGAAGCAATCGCTACTCGGCCGCTGCGGCTGAGGGAAAAACGCGCATTGCTGGCGTAGAACGTTTGCCCTTCGGCGGCGCCTGGCGCTTGCATGCCAGTGTACGCCACCAGCCGGAGTGATTCATGATTGCCGGCCCAGATACTGCCGATATTCGCTGCGACGCCATCACCGAGCGTCGCGTTAAATGCCACTTCACTAGTGTCGCTCAGTGGCAATGCACTATTGGAAACAGACGGCGTGATGACGAAAACGTTGTCAGGCCCTGGACCCGGCGCCGCATTGCCTTCACGTGCTACTTCATTGAATGCGCCTTGCCCCGCGATCCAAATTGAACCGTCGTTCGCGGTCGTCACGCCGGTACCGGCCAGGGAAGCGGAGAATGCTGCCTCGCCAAAATTGTTGAGCGATGGAGGTGAAAAGCTCGCGAACGTGGCGTCGTTGCCGTACGGACTTTGACCGCTCAGCGCGAGGATATTCAACGAGGCGTCGGCGTCGCGCGACAGGGCCGCTATTGCGACACAAGCGGCCAGCAGAACAGCCCAGCGGAAAAAGCGCGCGAGCATGGAGACTTCTCCCGCGGTCATTATAGTGCGCTCGAATCGCGACCCGCAACGATCAACCGGCCGTGGCGTCGAAAAACGGATAGGCGATTTCGTGAGATTACCGCAAGAAGCACAAATTTGCGGCGGCGTCCAAGCCCTTAATTCCGCTCCACGTCGACCTGCACGAGGCGCCACTGGCCGAGCGAGTTGAACATCGGGGCATCCGCCGGAACGCGGTCGTCAGCCTCGGCGTGCGCTTGAAAAGTGGGCAGCACAGCGTCGCTGAAGATTTCGCCCTCGTGGACCGTCGCGCCGCTGAACGCCGTGTAACCCAGAAAACTATGCAGCGTGCGCGAGTCGTACTCGGCATTCCCGGTCGATGGGATGGCGGCGTCGCGAAAGCCTAAGATGTGCATCCCGCGAGAGTAAACTTCCTCTTCCGACCGCACCGCGCTGACGAACGCCCAGTAAACGCCGCCATCATCGGCGCCGTCGAGCAGCGTGAGCCAATCGGTGGCGCCATGCGCGATGCAGCTGTTATCGACGAATACCCCGGCGCCTCCGGCGGCCAGCACGGCCGCGCCAGCCTTCATAATCTGCTTTGCCGCTTCGATGCTGCCGCCGCGTCCGGTGACGCAAATGTTGACTTTATAGTTTTCAACTTGCTCTTGTTCGCTTTCGGTCGGCAGCTTGGCACAGGAACCGGCGAAGATGCGCGGAAACTCATCATCCGCCGGCAGGCAATTGAGCTCGAATTCTGTGCCGCCCTCCAGCACCAGTCCGTGCTCAGTGCAGTGGCAGCCACGCGGCAAGTTCTCCACGAACTCGGCGGGCGATGACCAGGCGCCCGGAATCCGCAGTGTGACTTCGGGAGCGGCCATCTCGTGATCGACATTGGTGCGCATGGGTTCTGATCCTATGACGACGGTATGAAGGTTCAAGCCGGTGGCGGTACTGCCAGGCGCAGAACGCGCAGCAACTACATTAATCCCATGTTGGAGTAATCCGTTTCGCTAGTCGAAGCTACTAAACGCTGGATCCGTAGTATACTCTGTCTTGCGCACGCGCTGCACTCAGCGAGTGGCGACGAGGCGCAGCCGTACTGCAAAGATTGAATAAGGAACTTCCCGATGAGACGAATAGTTGCACTTATCACGCTAGCCATCGTCGGACCAAGTTTTGGCGCATTCGCTAGGGCGGTTGAAATCACAAGCCTGGCGCCGATGTCGAAGCCTTTGGTGGCCATTAGCGGTACCGACAGCCACGTCAGTAAGCCATCCTATCAGCTCGTCACTTCGCCGGAAGAATGGACTCGCGTGTGGGTCAGTCACTTAGGAACCACACGCGATAATGCTTACCGTCCCCTTCTTGAAGTTGACTTTGATCGCTGCGTGGTCGTCGTGATATTTCGAGGTGTAAGAGTCAACATCCGTCAACTCGAAGTCCACTCGCTGTCAGAAACCGCGGATTCCGTCGTTATTCGGTTCGACGAGTTAGGTTATCAAACCAGCGTTCGCGTCGGTGAAGACGATGAATACAAGGTGCCCGATCGACCGTATGCATTTGTGATCCTGCCAAAGACTGACAAGACCATCGTCCTGGAAGAGAACATCAATCGCGACGTGCAACGCGAGGCGCCGGTGTGGAAGGCGATTGCGCGGTTGAGCGGAGCTCAGAAGGTGACTAGGCCGCAACGCCCGCGATAATCGAGGCGTTGTGCCCGCCGAAACCGAAGCTACGGGGCGCGCTGGGCCGAAGCACTGCGCCTGACGGGCGATGCGGTCTTCGATCTCGGCGACGATCTTGCAGATTTCTTCCACGTCGCTGGGCAGCATGTGCTTGGCGAGCTCGTGGAAAAGCGGTGCCGTTTCGGGATGATAAATTCGAAGAAGCGTCCGCACATCGTGCTCGTACAATTCGACCCGGTCGAAATGGCCTCGTCGATACTTGTCCGGAATCGCAAGCAGTTTCATCAGCAGCAGACCTTCCACCGTCGCGCACGGCACGTCACGCTCAGCGAAGCGCTTGGTCGTCGCATAATGACGACGAATCGCATCAAACAACTTATTGTTCGCGAACAGGAAGTCGACTCTCAAGTCGCCGAACCAACCGCGGGCAAACTCCGAATTCTGCTCTTCGATGCGAATCTCGGGCAATTTGGCGAGGTCGGCCGCATCGACGATCAGATCGATGTCCTGCGTATTGCGGCCTTCGACGTAGGCCAACATAGCGATGCCGCCAACGAGCACATAATTGACACGCCGCTCCTCGAGCAATTCAAAAAGCCGCGGGACGGAGCGATAGATGTTTTGCGCAATGTCCATGTTGCGCCACACCTCGACGTTCTTCGGGTCGAACATCACTCCGTGGACGATCACTTCACCGATGTCGACGAGATTGTCTTCCATACGGAATCGCCAGCAGGCCGATCTGAAAATCACGTGTGGCGGACGCGACCAGATGCCTCTTAATTCTAGCATATTTGAACGCAATACCGGAGCCGCAAGATCGGCAAAGCAACTCAAACACGACCGCTATGAACGAGGGACAGGCGCGTTTGCTCGACGACTCGGCAAAAAGAGCCAGTCCGCGGCGGTTTTGCTAGAGTTGCTAAGCCGCCACGCCAGCGATGCCCTACGCCGCAACGCCCGCGATGATCGAGGCGTTGTGCCCGCCGAAGCCGAAGCTGTTGCTCATCACCGCGCGGAGCTTGCGCTCGCGCGGCGTGTTCGGCGTGTAGTCGAGATCGCACGCCGGGTCGGGCGTCGTGGTAGTTGATCGTCGGCGGGCAGACGCCGTCGCTGCAGCGCTTTCATGCAGATGACCAGCTCGACGCCGCCGCTTGCGCCGAGCAGATGGCCGAGCTGGCTCTTGGTGCTGGAGATGCTCAGCTTGTAGGCGTGCTCGCCGAAGACGCGTTTTGATGGCGATCGTTTCGGCCTTGTCGCCCAGCGGCGTGCTCGTGCCGTGGGCGTTGATGTAGTCGATCGCGTCGGGATTCGAGCTTGGCGTCGCGCAGGGCGCCGCTCATCGCCTTGGCGGCGCCGGTGCCTTCGGCGTCGGGCTGCGTGATGTGGCCGGCGTCGGCACTGGCGCCGTAGCCGAGAATCTCGGCGTAGATCCGCGCGCCGCGGCGCTTGGCGTGCTCCAGCTCCTCGAACACCAAGAGGCCGGCGCCTTCGGAGAGCACGAAGCCGTCGCGGTCGGCGTCGAACGGCCGGCTGGCGCCGGCCGGGTCGTCGTGCCGCTCGGAAAGGGCCCGCATGTTGGCGAAGCCGGACAGGCCCATCGGCGTGCAGGCCGCTTCGGCTGCCGCCGGTGACCATCACGTCGGCATCGTCGTACTGAATCGCCTTGAACGCGTCGCCCATCGCGTTGGTGGCGCTGGCGCAGGCGGTGGCCACGGCGTAATTCGGCCCGCGCAGACCGTAGCGGATCGACACGTGCCCGCTGGCCGCGTTGAGCATCAGCTTGGGGATCGTGAACGCGGAGACCTTGTCGGGTCCCTTGGTGAGCAGCCGCTCATGCTGTGCTTCGATCTCGTTGAGGCCGCCGATGCCCGAGCCGAGAATCACGCCGCAGCGGAACGGATCTTCCTTCGAGAAGTCGAGGCCCGAATCGTTCACCGCGTCGATGCCGGCCACGAGCGCAAACTGCGTGAAGCGGTCGATGCGTTTTTCTTCCTTGCGGTCGACATAGCCGTCGGTCGTCCAATCGTGGATGTCGCCGCCGAACTTGACTTTGTGGTCGGTGGTGTCGAAGGCCTTCAGCTCGTGGATGCCGCTTTCGCCGCGCAGAATCTTCTGCCACATGTCGTCGACCTTGCAGCTCAACGACGTGACGGCGCCGATACCTGTGACGACTACGCGACGTTTCATGATGGAGGGTTCAGGGGTCAGGGTTTAGGGTTCAGCGGAAAGGGTTCCACGGCAAAACTGAACCCTGAACCCCGAACCCTATCGGCGGCCAATCGCGCAGACGCAACTGCCCGAAGAGACGTCGCTGACCGCAGCGGCCGCCTAACTCTTGCCGTTCATGCCGGCTTCGATGTATTGCACGGCCTGGCCGACGGTTTGAATCTTTTCGGCGGCGTCATCGGGAATGTTGATGTCGAACTCTTCTTCCAGCTCCATGACCAGTTCGACGGTATCCAGCGAATCGGCGCCCAGATCGTTCACGAACGACGTATCCGGCGTGATTTTTTCCTTGTCGACGCCCAGGTTGTCGGCGACGATGTCTTTCACTCGTTCCATTACTGAGGCGGCCACCTTGTCGATCCTCCTAACAAGCTGCTTGTTTTGTAGAGCGTTTTATTTGAATCGAGAGGCAATTTGGTCTGCCAAATCGTATCCGAGCCGGGCGGCGCGGCCAGCACCCGCTCGCGCGAAAGCGCCAGCGGCCGCCTGCAAGCCTCTCAAGATAGAGCGTTTCCGTAAGCGAGGTCAAGATATACCAAGTTTCCGGCTTGGCTGTCCAGGGCGTTTATAGCGGGGAGCAGCGAGCGGGGAGCACGGAGTAAGAGGTGAGCGAGGGACGGGAAGCATGTTGTACGGCGCACGGAATAAATACAGGAATCCTCGATTCTTGCTCCCAGCTCCGTGCTCCAAGCTCCCTGCTCTACGGCGTCAGCCCGCCGTCGATGGTAAGGACTTCGCCGGTGATATAGGCGGCCGAGTCGCTCGCCAGGTACAGCACGGCGTCGGCGACTTCGTCGGCTTCGCCGAGCCGCTTGGCCGGGATGCGTTTTTTGACCTCATCGAGGATGGCAGGGCCGAGTGCTTCGGTCATTTCCGAGGCGATGAAGCCCGGGCAGATCGCGTTGACCGTGACTTTGCGGCTGGCCAGTTCTTGGGCCACCGTGCGCGTGAGGCCGATGACGCCTGCCTTCGAGGCCGAGTAGTTCGCCTGGCCGGCGTTGCCCATGAGGCCCGAGACGCTCGAGATGTTGATGATCCGCCCGCTGCGTTTACGCATCATCACCAGCGATGCGGCTCGCGTGAACAGAAACACGCTGCGCAGGTTCGTGGCGATGACGGCGTCCCAGTCCTCATCGCTCATGCGCGGGATGAGCGTGTCTTTGGTGATGCCGGCGTTATTCACGACGATGTCAAGCTGGCCCCACTTCTCGGCCGAGTCCTCGACGAGCTTGCTCACGGCTGCGCTGTCGGTGACGTCGCACGGATGCACCTCGGCCGTACCGCCCGCGGCCGCAATGGCATCGGCCGTTTCCTTGAGCTTGTCCGCGCTGCGGGCAACGCAGGCCACCTTCGCGCCTGCGCGGCCAGCCGCAGCGCAATCGCCCGGCCGATGCCGCGCGAAGCGCCGGTGACAATCGCCGTCTGTCCGGTCAGATCAACTTGAATTCGACGGTTAATAGTTTCAGGCATTCTCGACTTTCCGACCATTACTATCGCTCATCGTTTCGCGTAAGCTCGCCAATTATGTGCTCGGCGGCCTTGAGATGCTTATCATCGTTGCCTAATTGAAGCGTTGAAAGAAACAGTCGATCAAACTTGATCAGACGCTTTTTCGTATACTTCGCGTTGATGACGTCGAGCGCTTGGTAGTGGTCACTCTTTACAACTTCGAAGTCCTTTCCCCATCCTTCATATTGGCACTTCTTTTCCCACCACTCATCGCATTTGGCTGGATTAGCAAACAGGAAAACGTTCACCGTCACCGTATTGAAGGGTGCCGTTGTGCGCACCAGCGTGTAGTCTGCGACACCCACGATGCCAAATGGCTCAAGCTGAGCCTTGAGATTTAACTCGTCGACGACTTCGCGGTGGACCGTCGATAAATCACTGAGTTTGCCCCAATCGTCGACAATAAGACTGTCTGGCTTCTTCCAGCCCGACCCAAACATCGTCACGGGCAAAGACGCCTCCGACAATTGCTGAACAACCCTTAGAGGAGCTGAAAGCGCAGTGACATCGAATTCGTTTGCCTTGCCAAGTTCGAGTAATAAAAGCAGTAAGAACATGTTATGAACGGCAGATAAATTCGTTGAATCCTAAGCGGCGACATTCTCGCAGGGCACTTTGCGGGCGATGCGCTTGAGCAGGCTGCAGAGCACGCGGCCGGGACCAATTTCGTAAAACGACGTAATGCCTTGTTTGTCGAGCAAATACCGCATCGAGTCTTCCCAGCGGACTTGCGAGCAAACTTGCTGGATGAGCAACTCGCGGATTTCGTCGGGGTTGTCGTGCGGCCGGGCGTCGACGTTGGAGATTACCGGAATCCGCGGTCGCTGCATCGGCACGTTGGCAAGCGCCGACCGCAGTCGGTCCACGGCTGGCTGCATCAGCGGCGTGTGAAAAGCTCCTGCCACGGAAAGCGGGATGACTTTCATTGCGCCGGCGGCCGTCGCTGCATCGGCGACGCGTTCGCAAGCGCCTCGATGGCCCGAGACCACAATATTTCCCGGACAAAGCAAGTTGGCCACCTGCAGCGTTTCGTCTTGGCGGGCGCTGTTGCACAGCGATTCGACCTGCTCGCGTTCCAAACCCAACACACTGACCATGCCGCTCGAAGTCGCGTCGGCGGCGTTCTGCATCGCTCGGCCGCGCTCTTGCACGATGCGCAGGCCCGTTTCGAAATCCATGACGCCCGCAAAAACAAGCGCCGTGTACTCGCCAAGGCTCAAACCGGCCGCGGCTGCGCAGCGGTCAACGAGTTCCGGGGAATTTTGTTTCAATTGCTCAAGCGCGGCGAGGCTGGCGACAAAAAGAGCCGGTTGGCTGTGGAAGGTCGTATCGAGCTTGGCCGCGGGGCCACTGGCGCACAAATCGTACAGGTCATAGCCGAGCACCGATGATGCGCGATCAAACAAAGCGCGAGCGGCGGGAACCCGCGCCATACCGATGTACCCATGCCAACCGTCTGAGCCCCTTGACCTGGAAAGAGAAACGCAGTTTTGGGCAGATCGGTAGACATGGCAAGGGCCGGCGAATGAGGAATAACGAATGACGAATGACGAGCAATGGAGAACTTTTAATTCGTCATTCGTCATTCGGAAATTCGTCATTTCGCCGCTATTCCGTTTCCACCATCGTTCGGCCCGCGTAATGGCCGCAGTTGGGGCAAATCACGTGCGAAGGCTTTTGCGTGCCGCATTTCGGGCAGGCCTGAAGCTGCTTGGGCTTCAGGGCGTCGTGGGAGCGGCGCATTCCGGTGCGGGAATTGGATTGTTTGCGCTTGGGGACAGCCATGGCGGGAACCTGTCGGAAATGCTTGCTTGTAAAGGGTTTGAGAATCCATCAGCGTATGCGGTCAGGTCAAGGAGCGTCAAGGCCGCGAAAATCGTCACCGGACTGCTTATTTTGTTCGGCAACTGGCAACTAATCGCGGGGTTAAAGATAATCACTAGTTCCGGCGCTTTTGCAGCGCCCACTCCGATGACGCGATGTGACACCTTTGATTCTGGAATAAAGGAGATGGTCTAATGCCTGTAGAACGCCGGCTGGGCAGATTCGGTCTTGTTGCTCTACTTCTTGGCTTTATCACACTTATCACGGGCGCGCGATCGGCTCTTGCCGCAGGTCAATATCTTGTGGGCGACCGCACTTTGGGTCGCGTCTTGCGCTACGCCGAGGACGGCACGTTTCTTGGCACGTTGCTAAACGATCCGAGCTTGGGTTCTGGCTTGGGCTCGAACGACGGTGGCATTACCGGGTTAACTTTGTCGCCCGATCAAACGCGGTTGTATGTGAGCGACCGCCTGAGCAATCGTGTTGCGGTGTACAGCTATAACGGGACATCTGCCGCGCATCTGTTCGACATCACGGCAATCACGGCAGCGCCGAGTACACTCTTTGTTCCGGCGACTGTGCTGTTCAGCCAGGACTCATCCAAGATCTATGTCGCCAACTTGGGTCCGTTCGCGCCGCTGCCGGTCGGCGATCGCGTGGCGCAGTTGACACCCAATGGCGCGAGTGCGGGGCCCGATTTGAGCGGGGGCCCGATGCAGGGCCGCTCGGGTCTGGCGTTTACGCCAAGCGGCGACTTGCTGGCCAGCAACTTCGCGCTGTTTGGCAACGGCGGTGTGCTGCGGTTCAACACCACATCGAATCAATTTGAGCCGTTTGTCACTGACCGTCCCGAATTGCGCGGGGCGGCGAACTTGCTCGTTGTGGGCGATGATTTGTACGTCGCGGCCGGCGGCGGCGGGCGCGTCGGAAAGTTCGACGCCATCACCGGCGCTTTGGACACGACATTCGCCATGGGCGGGTATATCGGCCCCGATGTGAATTTTGGCTTCCCCGCGAGCCTGGCACTCGGTCCCGGCGGCAATAGCATCTTAGTGGGCGTTCTGGGTTCCACTACGGGCGACAGCCGCATTGAGGAATTTGACTTCAACGGCAACTCGCTCGGTGTGTGGGCCACGAACACGCACAGCTCCAATTTTCCGCCGAACGGGATGGGCACGGTTCCCAGCAACAACATCATGGGCTTTTCTGAGCCGACTGGCGTCGTATTCTCGACGTTCATTCCCGAGCCGTCGAGTGCTGTATTGGCGATGATGAGCCTTGCATGGGCCGGCGCCACTGGCCGACGACGCTCACGACGACGGAACCGGCGAGCGTAGCTAGACAACTACTCGGTTAGCGTTTCCTGGCCCGCGATCGTAGACTGCGCCTGCCAGGCGGCCGGATCGATTGCATCGGTCACGAAACGAAGCGAGCCGTCGGCATACATCACGTTAACGCCGCCTGGGTGCCGACTGCGGGCAGTCCGCCAGCCGTACGGCGTATAGCGCGTCTGCACCGGGCCGCCGATGGTGACGCCCATGCAGTCGGGCGTGGCCGAGTTCGGCGGCGTGCGATGATTGTAAAGCGCGCAGCGGAATTCGCCGTTGACCCAGGAAAAGCCGCGGGGATCGGACACGTTCCACTGGTTCGCGCCGCTGCAGAGTGCGTCGGTGAGCGGGGCCAAGAACGAGAACTTGTATTCGGTTTGCGGATCGTGATTCGCCGACTGCGGATTGCCAAGAATGCTCTCGGAAAAGAGGGCGGTCTTGCTGGCGCCGTCGGAAATTTGGGCGACGCGCGTCTGCGAGTTGATGAAGAACACCCCATCGGTGTCGCGCGGCGAGCCGCCGCCTGCGCCGCTGCCGGCGCTTGCCGCGTAGCTCGTGGGTGCGAAGTCGTCGCTCAATACGGCGAACTTCGTCGGCCGGACACAAGAACTCGTCGACCCAGATTTTTACGGACTCGACATTTTCGGGGCGGACTTCAAAGTTGCTGCCGTAAAGCGGCACGGACAGGTCGAGCGCGTTGTACGCTGCCGTGTTTTCGAGATAGGGCGTGAGCATCGCCAACGCCGACCAGCGATAGAAGGTCCAGGCCGCGGTGGGCTCCGCGGCGAACTCCTTGGCCACCGATCCGGCCGGAAAATGCCCCAAGGCGGATTCATGATTATGCGCCGCGATGCCAAGCTGCCGCAAATTATTCGCACAGGATGTCCGACTCGCAGCGGATCGGCTCGATTGCACGGCGGGGATCAAGAGCGCCGTCAGCACGCCGATGATGCCAATGACAACCAGCAGTTCGATCAGCGAGAAGCCAACGCGGGATCCCCTGGATGACACGGTGGCGATGGTTGTTACGTTGCGCAGCATGGTGACGGATCAATGAAGCCGATGCGCCGGGCCATTCATTGTACTTTAATAGAAAGTCGCGTCTAACCGCCGAAAAGTCGGGCGTAATCGCGACTGCCGTCGACGACGCGAAGCACTTCGATGCCGCCGCCGATTGGCCGAAAGATGATGACCCACCTTTTGTGCGCAACAACACGATATGACTCGCCTAGATCCGATCGAGCACTGCCCAGCACGTGGCCGGCTGCGAAAGCGGCTGCGTAGTTGTCGCAAGCTTGTTCCAACTCTCTAACGAAATTGTCCGCTACAGTTGGTCGGCCATCGCGCTGACCGATATAGTCGTAGATTTCATCCACGTCTTGCCGAGCCGTTGCTGTCCATGCCAGATTAGGCATCAGTCAGTGATGCCCTTGGCCGCCAGGCGCACGTCCGCGACGGATGATATCTTCAACGTCCAGCGGCCTACATTCGCCGCGAGCGCTCTGCGCCTCGGCTTCGCGCAGCGTGGCGCGGAGTTCTTCGAGTTCGCGGCGGTATTCCGCGAATTCAGCCAGAAGCTGCGCGATTGGCTCTTTGCGGCCGCCATTGCTCAGGCGCATGCCGAGATAATTGTAGAGCAGCTCGGCTTCGGTTAAGGAACTGGATTCAGCGGTAGCCATGTATCAAGCATACAACCGCCGCCGTTGAGAAGTCAAAAGCGATCGCTTCGCCGCATTCTTTGAGGCGAAAAAAGTACGGCGGCGATGACAATAATCGCGGCCGCCGATGGTTCCGGGACTGTGCTGTTGGTGCCCGTACCGGTTCCGCCGAGGAAAGCTTTGCGCCAGACCACATAGTCGGCCGCATCGACGATGCGATCGCCGTTTCCGTCGGCGCCGCCGCCCTTGGCAACCCATTTTCCAAAATCGGCTCGCCACTTATTGAGGTCACCTGCATTCACCGCTGCGTCGCTGTCGTAATCACCTGTGATCGCATCGGGCGACGGAATCCAGGCGATGCTGCCCATCGGCGGAAAGGCATCCACGAGCGTGTCGAGCAGCGTTCCGGCGATGCTGGCGTCGTTGAGGGCGAACCGCAGAATCTGTCCGCGGTTGTCGGGCGGGTTGGTCGCGCCGAGCACCGCGACGACGATGTTGCCGTCGGCATCGAAGGCGATGTCCGACGGATAGTTGGTGCCGTCTATAGGCGGCGGCACTGGCTCGATCGCAGCGAACAAGCCAAGATACGCGCCACCAGCGCTATAGCGATGTATCTCGTTGGCATACATCGACACGACGAGCATGTCGCCATTGGGAATGAAAAGCATGGAGCTTGGCGTGACGATCGGCCCTGTGCCCGAGGTAATAAAGTTCTGCTGCACTCCGTTGCGGACGCGGATTACGCCAGATGAGCCGAAGTTGCCGACGTACAGGTCGCCGTTGGGTGCGAACGTCAAGCCACCGGGCGGGCCGAATCCGGTCGCGGCCGGCGCCAATTCGGCGCCGGTCGCACCATCGAATACGCGGACGGTTGTGCCGCCGAAGTCGGAAACATAGAGGTTTCCGTTTGGTCCGAAACGCAGTGGGCCGGGCGCGCCGAATGGGTTTTCTTCGTCGTCGTTGAGCAGGACGGCAAACAAACCGTCGCGACCGCCGGTCAGCGGCGAGGGCAGGGGAGCGCCCGTTTCACCGTCGTAAAACAGGATTTCTCCGGTGTTCTGACTGCTGACGTAGATGTTACCGTCCGGGCCGATTTCGACACCCGCGGTTGCTTGCAGGCCTGCGCTTCCGACAGGAATCCCGCCGGGCACTTCAACTCCTGATTCGTCATCGAAGCGGAAGACGCTGTTGAACTTGAAGTCACCGGCCAGCAGATCGGCTAAGGATGCGGCGACCATCGGTTCCGACAAACTAATCAGCACGCCAATTGATGCCACAAGCAAGTGACGGCAAGGCAACTTTTTCATGTGGGCATCTTCAGGGAGGCGCAATCTTCAAAGGGGTCCGACGTGATCACATCCAATTGTAACCGGAAATGCAAGCTGCGTGGCGGGCGGCCCACTTGTGAGAATCACAAGGGCTTAGCGTGATGCGGCGGCTTTCGCGTCAGTTGCCGCGTTGTCGGCGTTGCCGTTTGCCAACAAATGCTTGTCGAACCAGTCGACGAGCGCCTTCGAGGCACGTACGCCGTCAGCCGCTGCGAAGCCGTGCCCCGCGCCTTTAACCACGATCAGCTCGCACGGCACTGCCGCCTTCTGGAATGCAGCCAGAATTCGCTCGCTGTTGTCGAGCTTCACCAGATCGTCCTTGTCGCCATGAACTAGCAGCGTCGGCGCATCGTCGGACGATACATGCACGACGGGCGAAACCGACTCGGCCAATTTCGGATCGAATTCCAACGCAGGGAAGCTATCGTTGGGGCCGACCCATTCGCGCAGGTCGACCGGAGGAAAATAGGCGACGACTGCGGCGACACGGTCGGACGTTTGGTCCACGGGGTCCTTGGAGTCTTTCGTGCCTTCGTCGGAAGCGACGCCAAGCATCAGCGAAAGGTGGCCACCGGCACTGCCGCCGCAGACGCCGATCCGATCGGGATCGATGCCGAACTTCTCGGCGTTGAGACGGATAAACCTGACGGCCCGGCGCACATCGGCCACCGCCTCCGGCACTTTGAACTGGGGAGCGCTGCCGTGGCGAACGATAAACAGCGTGTAGCCGCTATCGACTAGCTCGCGGAAGTGCTTGAAGCCATCGGGGGCTTGCGGGCTCATAAAGCCGTCCGGAGGCACCCAGCCGGAAAACCAGCCGCCGCTCATCATGAACAGCACGGCCGCGCCGTTTTGCTCCTTGGGACGGATCGCATCGAACGTCATCGCCAGGCCGGCCTTATGGCCGTAGACCACATCGGGGGTTATTTCGAACGACGACTCGGCAGTGGTTTGGCCAACTAAACAGCCCAGAAAGAGAACGAAACAAAGCGTGGAAATCCAAATTCGCATGAGTCGCAGTCTCGGTTGCAATTAATCAAGGGTTCTGATTGTTCCAGCCGCGCAGCGGCGGCATCGCTTAGCCGTGGGCGTAAGCCCACGGAACGCGGATCGTCCCCCATTCTAGCCGCGAAGCGGCGAGACTCCAGGGTGCCGCCGCTTCGCGGCTCACAATTGCTTACGGGGCTACGTTTCCGTGGGCTGGCGCCCACGGCTAAGCGCCTTCGCCGCTGCGCGGCAATGCGCATCGAAACGTCAACGTCGCCGGCTTCATCAAGATTTCAGCCGAAAAGCGGCAATTGCGGTCCTTCGTCGGGTGGCACTACGCCGATGTGCTCATAGGCTTTCGCCGTGAGCTTGCGGCCGCGCGGCGTGCGAACCACCAGCTCGGACCGCAACAGAAACGGCTCAACCTCATCGACGAGCGTATCGAGGGCCGCGTTCATGGTGTGAGCGATGGCTTCGACACCCGCCGGGCCGCCATTGAAAACCCGCTGAATTGTCTGGAGATATTTGCGGTCCTGCGGGTCGAGCCCGAGCATGTCGATGCCGAGCATGGCGAAGGCAGCGTCGGCCACAGCGAGCGTTATCTTGCCGCTGGCCTTGCTAGTGGCGTAGTCGCGCACCCAGCGCAGGCGATTATTGGCGATGCGTGGAGTGCCCCGGCTGCAATGGGCAATCTTTTCGGAAGCCGATTCGTCGATTTCCGCGCAGCTTGGCCGCATTTCGACGGACGATTTCGGCCAGCTCCTCTTCGCTGTAGAACTCGAGGTGCTCGCGGATCTGGAATCGATCGCGGAAGGCGCCGACAAGAGTCCGCTGCGGGTTGTCGCCCCGATTAACGTGAACGGCCGCAATTTCATGTTCACGGTTCGAGCGCCCGCTCCCTCGCCGAGCACGATGTCGACGCGAAAGTCCTCCATCGCCGGATACATGAATTCCTCCACCGCCTTGGGAAGCCGATGGATTTCGTCGATGAAGAGGATCGAGCCCTCCTCGGCATTAGTAAGGTAGGGAAGCAAATCCTTCGGGGCGGTCAGCGCCGCGCCGCTGGCGATTTGCAGCGCGACACCCAGGTCGCGCGGGATACACGTGGCGAAAGTGGTTTTTCCCAAACCGGGCGGTCCGTCGAGCAGGATGTGCCCCAGCGGTTCGCTGCGTTTTCGCGCTGCATCGACGGCGATGGCCAGGCGCTCGGCCACCTTTCGCTGGCCGACCATTTCGTTCATGTGCCGTGGCCGAAGAGCGATTTCGTCGTCGCGTTGCCTGGTGATCGCTTCGCGCGCTAGACCGGGCGACGGTGCGCTCTGCAGACTATCGGCGGAAAGGATCGGCTCGCGTGGCATAACGCGACTATAACCGATGCCTGGCGAGCGAGAAAACGGCAAGCTCCACGTAGGCGAGTTTCTCCGAAACTCGCACCATCCGCGTCTCGGAGAGACGCGGCTACGTGTAGGCGAGTCTCTCCGATCGAAGATTCGCCGTGGCGAAGACTCGCACCATCCGCGTCTCGGCGAGACGCGACGACATGGCTTACGACACAAGCTGGCGCCCGCGTTGGCGAAGGCGGGCCGGGACGCGACGATGCTCGTCGACCTGTTCCAAGAAGTTGGTCAACGCGGCGTAGTAGGCAGGCGGTGGCGAGTCGATGTGCCCGCCGTATGGCACTTCATAAAAGTGTTTCATGCGTCCGGGTGCCGCATCAAACAGCCGCCGACCCAATTCCATCGGCACGATGTCGTCGGCCGTACCGTGGCATTGAAACACCGGGCCATGGTAGTTCTTGATGCGTCGCACCGAATTGTACCGGTTCGACATCACCAGCCGAACTGGCAGCCAGGGGTACAAATGCGCGGCTGCGTCGGTCATCTTCGAGAATGTGTTCTCGAGCACAAGGGCTCTCGCCCCTTGCTCAGCCGCGAGGGCAACCGCGACCCCGCCGCCAATCGATCGACCGATAACGACAATATCGCTCGTTTCTACGCTCTCTCGCTCGGCGAGCCACCTCTGGGCGGCCATTCCGTCGGCAACACACCCGCGTTCGTGCGGCTTGCCACGGCTACGGCCGTACCCGCGGTAGTCATACACGAAAACCGTGGCGGCCAGGTGCGACTGCAATCGGAAAACCAGATTCGCCTGATCGGCAACATGCTCGCCATTGCCATGGCAATACAAGACCACGCGCCTGGCCTCTGGATTCGGGACGTACCAGCCGTGAAGCTTTGTGTTATCGGCCGAGCGGAACCACACGTTTTGTGGACGTAGCCAGCGCGGCCGCCAGTCGCCGCGCTCCCGCGACGGGCGTGGATAGACAAGCGATCGTTCTATCAACCTGATGAACATGGGTAGGACTTAACGCTAGCCGGCTTTGGGCCAGGCAAGGTAACACGACTGCTAGCGGCAGGGAGGAAAATCGTACCGAATTGCGCTTGCGATGTCGACGGGGTGGGATGGGTGGGGTTTAATGATCGGGTGGTTGGGGAAAATACAGGATAGCTAGCAGCTAGGCGAGATGGAAGGCAAAAAATCGTCCGACGAAGCTATTTAGCCAATGCGGAATCGATCGAGAATCGCAGGCATTCTTTACAGGGCTGGCGTTTGGGCGAGATCTTGGCAGCGATTGCCAACTTGCCCTAGGTGGGAACAGGTCTGGCGGCGGCGGGCCTTGTCGTTTAGCTATCGGCCGCCTTCGCCGTTCGATGCTATTTTACCCAGCCGCCGTCTGTTTGTGCAGGCCTGCGGAAGTGTGCCGGCTTCCCCTTCGCCGAAGTTGGAGGGGTTGGGGTCGGTAAGCTGTTCCGGGCGAACCGGTTACGGGGCTGCGGAATTGAGAAAGGCGGCCAATTCGTCGTAGTAGGAGTCGGGCCACGGGCTGTTATGGCCCAGCTCCCGAAACTCCACCCAGCGCTTCACCTGGCTTGGCGCTGCGTCAAAAAGGCGGCGTCCGATTTCGAGCGGCATCAATTCGTCGACCGCGCCATGGCTTTGGAAAATGGGCCCACTGTAACGCTCGGATGCGAGCCAGGCAATCGTAGCGGTTGTCCATGACTAACCGCACCGGCAGGAATGGGTAGTGCAGAGCGGCAATGTCTGGCATCGATGGGAAGCCATTTTCCAGGACCAGCGCCGGGCTCCGTTTTCCGCCGCCAGTGCCACGGCCACGCCAGCACCAAGCGAACGGCCCATCACGACCACGTCTCCTGGCTTGATCTCCAACCGCTTGGCCAACCAAAGCTGGGCGGCGCATCCATCGGCGATGCATCCGGCTTCATTTGGCCGGCCGCTGCTGCGACCGTAACCGCGATAATCGAACAGGAAGACCGACGCCTGAAACGTATCGCGAAATCGAGCCGCCAGGTCGGCATTGAGCGCGATGTGCTCGCCGTTGCCGTGGCAATACAGGATCGCCCGCTTTGGATTGGCGTGCGGAACAAACCAGCCGTGCAGCTTCGTGCCGTCGGCTGACTCGAACCAAACGTCTTCATGGCCGAGACCGATCGGATTCCAATCGCCCAGTTCCAGTGGCGGCGCCGGGTAGACCAGCCAGCGTTCCAAAAGCATCATAGCTAGCACGACGAGGAGATAACCGATCGTTATGGGGCGCACAATTTGCCATGTGCGCCGCAACGAACGGTGAAGCTTGGAGCTGGGAACTAGAATTGCCACAGAGATCACAGAGGACACAGAGAGATTCTAAGACAACGGATAATTGATCATGGCATTTGTCATCCGCCATTGTCCGTTTGTTAAACTTAATGTTGTTTTCCGAGGGTAAGGGCCATCCGCAGACCCATTCTGTTGTTCATTCTCGATTAGTTCGTTTGCTTCTCTGTGTTCTCTGTGTTCTCGGTGGCAATTTTTTATTGCCTCTCACGCGCTATGCGCCTTTTCGTAGACTGCGTGCAATAGCGAGTCGACGTCTTTGAAGGTACGTTTCTTATCGAGTGCATCATCCAGCAGTCGCCTGGCATCGGATTCTCCGTGGCCCAGTGCGCGGAGCACTTCGTAGGCTTCGCCCAACAGGTCGCGCTCAACGTCGGCCCCGGCCGCTGAAGCGGCCTCGCCGGCAACGAGGAGGGCGAACTTCGGCACTTTGCGGCGCAGCTTGGCGATGACCCGCTCGGCCGTGGCCGGGCCGACGCCGGGCAGAGTGGCCAGCCCCTTGGCATCCTGTTCTTCGATCATAGTGGCGACTTCTTGCACGGGCCGGACCATGGCGCGGCGAGCTTTTTTGACCCCAACGCCGTCGACCTCGCAAAACATGTCGAAGAATTCGCGCTCGATGGGATTAAGAAAGCCGACCAGCCGCGGGATGAGGCGGCCCTGCATCGCGTTTCCTTCGAGATACTCGACGGTGTGCAGGCTCACCTCGCGGCCGATTCTGTCCTGCAGGTTTCGCCGGGCGAATTCCGGAATCAGAATCTCGTATTCGAACGCACCAACGGCGAGCGTGAGCGTGTCGCCGGAAACGGCAACAGGAGTTCCGGTGATTTTGGTGATCATGTAGGCAGATTTCAGATTTCGGATTTCGGATTTCGGATTGTGGATTCTCGTTGCCTCTTCGGCAATTCGCAATCCGCAATCCGCAATTCTTGTCGGCTCAAATAGCAATGGCTCAAGGCGATGGCCAGCGCATCGGCGACGTCTGGCGGCTCCGGCACTTGCGGCAGATTCAACTCACGCCGGATGGCTTCTTGCATCTGCCATTTTGCGGCGTGGCCGTTGCCGGTGATCGTCTTCTTGATAAGCGTCGACGGGTAGCTTTCCACAGGGATGTTTGCTTCGGCGGCGGCGAGCAGGATCACACCTCGCGCATGGCCCATGAGGATCGCCGTGGTTGGTCGATCATAATGGGAATACAACTCCTCGATCGCAAGCACCTCGGGTTTAAGTGTCGCGATCACATCGGCCACGCCGTCGTGTATCTCCTGCAATCGCACTGCCAGCGGCGCGCTGGCTTTACCCCGTACGACGCCTGCCTCGATTAATCGCGGCTGGCCCCTGACAAACTCGAGAACACCATAGCCGGTGGTGTTGAGGCCGGGATCGATGCCAAGAGTTTTCACGGATAGTGGCCGCTTCGTCGCGGAGCAATCTCCGCCGCTAAGTGAGTACAGCAATCGCAGACGTTACGATTTGGTCCAATCAGTTCCACCGGGGCGGTCTTCGAGCGTGATGCCGATTTCTGCGAGGCGGTTGCGGATCGTATCGGCCGTTGTAAAGTCTTTGGCGGCGCGCGCCGTCGCGCGAAGTTGGATGAATAGTTGGATGATGGCATTGGTGGTGGCCCCGCCCGCTGAAGCGGGCTCGCCGGGGTGGGTGGACCATTCCGTGGCACCTGCACGGTCTTCGAGCGTGATGCCAATGGGGGCGAGGCCATCGCGGATTTTGTCGGCAACGGCGAAATTCTTGGCCTTGCGCGCTGCGGCTCGCAGGTCGATGACCAGCGGCATGAGCTTGGAAAGGAGATCGTCGGAGCCGGTCGCCGCGGCGACCGCCTGCTGGAACAAGCCGAGAATGTTCGACAGTTCTTTGATCGTCGTCATCAACTGCGCCAGGGCAGCGATGGAAGTGGCGTCGTTCTTCCCAGTCGACTCGAGGTTTTTTTCCTCGCAGAAGCGATTGGTAATCGTGGCCAGCTCGAACAGTTCGCCGATGGCGCCGCCCGTGTTGAAGTCGTCGTCCATCGCCGTCAGAAATTCCTGGCGACAATTCGCGGCGGCTTGGAGTGTGGCGTCCGATCCAACGCCCGGCAGAGCCGGGGGCTGAGTGCCCGAATCGCGGGACTTTGGCGTCTTCAAATCGTAGAAGTTTTTGCCGGTGATACGGTGGTAGCGTTTGAAGAGGCGGTAAAAAGTTTCCAGTCCGGTGCCCGCTTCCTCGATCGCCGGCTCGTTGAAAAGCACGGTGCTGCGATAGTGCGTGCGCAACAGGAAAAAGCGGATTCGTTCGCCGCCTTGACGATGAATAAGCTCCGCCAGTCCGCCGGCGCCCTTTGAGCGGCTCATCTTGCCGGCGGCTGATTCTTGCCCGGTCGCCGCTGAAGCGGGCTCGCCACCTTCGCGTTCGGAGCGGCCGCCGACTTTGCCCGATGCTGTGCCGGCGCAAGAGGCCGTTGTGCGCCCAGTAGAGGACCATTGGCTTCGCATGGCAGCATTCGCTTTGGGCGATCTCGTTTTCGTGGTGCGGGAAGACGAGATCGAGCCCGCCGCCGTGGATGTCGAAAGTTTCGCCGAGGATTTTTTTGCTCATGGCAGAGCACTCAATGTGCCAGCCAGGACGCCCTGCGCCCCACGGGCTTTCCCACGACGGCTCGCCGGGCTTGGCCGACTTCCAAAGAGCGAAATCGGCCACGTGGCGTTTGCGGGCGGCTGTTTCGCCCCCCTCGCCCTGCATCGAGTCGATCGAGCGGTTGGAGAGTTTGCCGTAGTCCGCGTCTTTGCCGACGTCGAAATACACGTCGCCGTCCGAGACGTAGGCGAAGCCGCGTTCGACGAGGCAGTTGATGAACTGAATGATCTCCGGCATGCACTCGGTGGCGCGAGGGAACATGTCGATCTGGTCGACGCCCAGCGCGGCCAGGTTCTGGTGGTAGTCGGCGATGTTTTCCTCGGCCACGTCGAGCATCGAGATGCCGCGCTCGTTTGCCTTCTTGATAAGCTTATCATCGACGTCCGTGATGTTCACAACCCAGGTGACGTCGTAGCCGTTGTAAACAAGGTAGCGCTTGATGCCGTCGAAGATGACTGGGCCAACCATGTGGCCGATGTGAGCTTTGTCGTAGACCGTCGGTCCGCACAGATAGATGCCGACTTTGCCGGGCCGCACGGTTGCAAACGGCTCCTTGCGTTTCGAGAGAGTGTTGTAGACGCGAATTGTGGGATGCGCGGCGGAGACTTCGGCCTTTGCCGGCTTGGATTGCGTCGTGGTGCTCATCGTCGATTTCGGATTGCCCGCCGCGGCGGGTAAACTCCTTTCGGATTGCGGATTACGAGCCGGCTTCGGTTAAAAGCGCTACGCAGCGTGCCTCGATCGCTTCTCCCTGTCCCACGGCTCCGACGCCTTCGCCAGTCTTGGCTTTCATTCCAAATTGAAACGGGCTAATGCCCAGAATTCCGGCGATCCGGTGGCGGATCGCATCGTAGTAATCGGCCAATTTTGGACGCTCTGCCCGCACGACGCAATCGAGATTCACAATGCGGTAATTTCGCTCGAACACTTTCTTTGCGGCGAGGGAAAGCATTTCGGCCGAGTCGCGGTCGCGATTGGCCTCGTCGATGTTGGGGAACAACGTGCCGAGGTCTGGCAGGGCGGCAGCGCCCAGCAATGCGTCGATCACGGCATGCAGCAGCACATCGGCATCGCTGTGGCCCACAAGGTGGAAGTCGTGAGGCACGTCGATGCCGCCCAACCGCAATGGCCCGCCTGGGGCGGTGCGGTGCGAGTCTTCGCCGAGTCCAACGCGAAAGTTTTGAGTCGTGGTATTATCTCCAGGAGTGCATCGAGCGCCGGAACGCTCGAATACGGATGGTTCGCGCGGATTATATCCCTAGGAAATATTTGGGGCAACGCGAGCGGGCGGCCAGCTAAACCGCAAGCGAAGCGCAGAGCGGTTCAGTGAGGTTCGGGTTCGGCGGCAAAAACTTCGATTTGGGCGATTTGCTGGCAATTGGCGGCTTGCGGAAGTCGCACCTCGAGCTGCGCTCCGTTGTGAAGGACCTGCGCCACTTTGACGCTAGTGTGCGTGTTTCCGGTCACGTGCGCTGTGACTACCGGCAAGAGCTCGAACGGCGGGCAAAAGCCGACATACAGGGTCGCGGTCCGCTGACCTGGTGAGAACTCGGCGGTCAGCATGCCACGTACGGATTCACGACCTTCGCCGTCGCGGTATCGCTTGATGTCTTGGGTAAGCCGTTGGCTGCGCCGCATGCGTGTACCGGTCGGCAAGGTGCGTCGCGAGGAAACGAGCCATCGCGGTCCCAACAAGAGCGCCGCGTAGGCGGCAACCCATACTGCCCAATCGACAAGCCGCGTTCCTGGATAGGAGAGGGCGATCGCGTATAGAAGAATTGTGACGAACGGCAGAGCAACGCTGAACAAGGATTCTGGAAGGCGTCCAATTTTGGGCAGCCGCCAACTGGCGATATCTGGCTGGCTGAACCGCACAACCCAGCCCCAGGCAACAAGCGTCGCCGCAGTGAGAACAAGAAGGGCTGCCGGCAAAGGCGAGGTGATACCGCCTGTTGCCAGGCGCGCTACAAGGAACATCCCCAGACCGAGGGCCAGGAACGTGGAGCAAGCGGCCATTGAGCGCCAGAGCACAAATGCACTTCGCCATGTACCGTCCGTGGCAGGCAAAGCAGATCCTTGATTCAGTTAGCGTACCGCAGCGGTCGATGTTTCGGCCGCCGAGGCTAACTCCCGAACTTTGTCGGTGCGTTCCCAGGTGAATTCCGGCTCGTTCCGGCCGAAGTGACCGCCCGCGGCCGTTTTTCGGTAAATCGGCCGGCGCAGGTCGAGGTGCTTAATGATCCCGGACGGGGTCAGCGGGAAAACTTCGCGCACCAATTCGCGGATGCGCGCGTCGTCGATGCGCCCGGTGCCTTCGGTATCGATGCTGACGCTCACCGGCTCGGAGACGCCGATGGCGTAGGCGAGCTGCACTTCACAGCGGTCGGCCAGGCCGGCCGCGACGATGTTCTTGGCCACGTAGCGCGCCATGTAGGCGGCACTGCGATCGACTTTGGTCGGGTCCTTGCCGCTGAACGCGCCACCGCCGTGGCGGCCCCAGCCGCCGTAGGTGTCGACGATAATCTTACGTCCCGTAAGGCCGCAGTCACCATGCGGGCCGCCGGTGATGAATTGGCCGGTCGGGTTGATATGGTACTTGATGTCGCCCTGCACCAGCTCGGCCGGCAGCAGCGGCTCGATGATCTCGCTGATGATGTAGTTCTTGATTTCGCTGTGATTCACGTCCGGAGCGTGCTGCGTCGAAACGACGACGGTGTCGACGCGCACCGGTGTATTGCCGTCGAACTCGATCGTTACCTGGCTCTTGCTGTCGGGTCGCAGCCAGTTGACTTCCTTCTTGAATCGCGCCGTGGTGAGTCGGTTGATGATTCGGTGGGCCAACGAAATGGGCAGCGGCATCAGCTCGTCGGTGTCGTTGCAGGCGTAGCCGAACATGAGGCCCTGGTCGCCGGCGCCGACGTCCTTGCCCTTGGACGCGTCTTCGTTGACGCCCATGGCGATGTCCGGGCTTTGCTCGCCAATGGCCACGAGCACGGCGCAATGGTCGGCGCTAATGCCCATCGAGGAGTCGGTATAGCCCACGTTCTTGATCACCTCGCGGACGATTTTCTGCATGTCCACGTAGGCCTCCGTGGTGATTTCACCGGCGATGACGGCCAGGCCCGTGGTGACCATCGTTTCGCAGGCCACGCGGCTCATCGGATCCTTAGTCAAAAGCGCATCGAATACGCCATCCGAGATTTGATCGGCCAACTTGTCGGGATGGCCCATGCTGACAGATTCGCTCGTGAAAAGATGCGTGCCGGATGCCACTGGGGATACTCCTGGAAGCTAGTAATTGACCTCAAACCGCCATTATAAATGGATCGTAGAAAGTCCGGCAACGGCTAAGGTCGGCCCGGATCGCCTCTTGTAGTCGGCCTGGTTCGAACGGCTGGTCGTTAATAGCCGTAAAATCGGCATCCAGTGAGCGATGGGCCGACCCCTCGCCGCGCTGGGACGCAGCCTTGTATAACTCAACTGAATAACACCTCCATGGCACGCTGGCCGCGACACGTCTGGACGTCGATCTTCACGTATGCGACCGTGTTCGTGCTGTTTCCGTTGTTGTGTTTGCTGGCGTATGCCTGGGTACGAGGCTGGATATTCTAGCGGGGAGCTGGGAGCACGGAGCGGGGAGGATTCGCTGAACCCTCACTCAGTGATTCTTGTTCCCGGCGCCTTGCTCTCGAAATGTATGTCCTCCGAGCGTGAATCGATATCGAATCGCGACGATCTGGCCGCTCGGCTCAGGCCGTTTGGTCAAGAACACCTGCTCCGGTTTTGGAACGAGATAGGCGAGGCTGGCCGGATGCAACTGGCCGCTCAGATTGCAGCGATCGACTTCCCGCAAATCGCGGCATTGTTCCGAGGCGGAGCTCAATCACAGGATTGGGCAGCGCTTTCGCGTCAGGCCGAGCCACCGACCGCCATGCGATTGGCCGATCGCGCCAGGGGCGGCAGATTTAGTGCCAAGGATGCCCGCAAGCGCGGAATCGAAGCACTTGCGGGCGGTAAGATTGGAGTTCTGCTGGTCGCTGGAGGGCAGGGGAGCCGACTCGGATTCGATCATCCCAAGGGTCTTTTTCCAATTGGCCCCGTGTCGGGCGCTTCGTTATTGCAAATCCATTTCGAGAAGGCCGTTGCTCTGGCAAGCAGGCACGGCGTGCGCGTGCCCGTGTATATGATGACCAGTCCGGTAACGCACGAGGAGCAGGCTTCCTTTCTTAAAGAGCACAGAGCATTTGGCCTGCCGGCTGATGATTTGCTGCTGTTTTGCCAGGGTACGATGCCGGCCGTCGATGCGGAAACCGGCAAGCTGCTGCTGGCGGCGAAGGATGAATTGTTTCTCAGCCCCGATGGTCACGGCGGCACTGTGGCGGCGCTGGCCGCCAGCGGCGCGATCGACGACATGCGGCGGCGCGGGATCGAGCATCTTTTCTATCTGCAAGTCGACAATCCGCTGGTGCCCATCGGCGACGCGGAGTTCATCGGCTACCACTTGCTGGCGAATTCAGAGCTCACGTCGATGGCGGTCGCCAAGCAAACGCCGCAGGACCGCGTGGGCAATTTCGCGATGATTGATGGCCGCATGCAGGTCATTGAGTATAGCGATTTACCGGACGACGTCGCCGAAAAGCGCGACCCCGAGGGCGGGCTGGTGTTTTGGGCGGGCAGCATTGCCGTACACCTATTTAGCGTGGCGTTCTTGGAGCGGGCGCTTGCCCTGAAAGACGCCTTGCCATTTCATGTTGCCCGTAAAAAGGTGCCCTATGTCGATGAGGCGGGCCAGCTCGTTGACCCGCAGGAGCCGAACGCACTCAAGTTCGAGCGATTTATCTTCGATCTGCTGCCGCACGCGGCGAATCCGCTGGTGGTCGAGTACGCCGAGGCGGAGGTGTTTGCGCCGCTGAAAAACGCCCCGGGAGCAGAGCGCGACACGCCTGAGTACGTGCAGCGATTCATGGTCGCACAGCACCGTCGTTGGTTGGAAGCGGCCGGCACGCGCGTCGCCGACGGTATGCCGGTGGAAATTAGCCCATTGTGGGCGCTTGATGCTGAAGGCGTGGCGGCCAGGCACAATCGACCAAACATGATCGAGGAGCCGACTTATCTTCACGGCCACTAGGAACTGATTAACCACTGAGACACGGAGTACACGGAGAATTTCCTGGGGGACGAAACATTGGAATCCATAATCCCAGGACTGGTACAAAAGTACGAGTTGCAACTGGAGTTAAAGACCTCTCCGTGACCTCCGTGTCTCCGTGGTTCAATTAATGCAATACGAAGTTGAACAAAAGCATCGGGTCGAGGATGTCGGGGCACTGGTGACGCAATTGGTCGAGCGTGGCATCACGCTGGAGCCCCCGGTTACACAGGCGGATGAGTATTTTTCCCATCCAGCGCGCGATTTCGCGAAGACCGACGAGGCACTGCGCATCCGCATCACTGGCGAATGCAGTTTCGTCACTTACAAAGGGCCAAAGCTGGACACGACGACGAAAACCGGCGCGAGCTAGAGCTTCCGCTGCATCCAGACGATGCGGACGGAACAAAGTTCGCCGAATTGTTGGCCGCATTGGGCTTTCGACCGGTGGCGACGGTTCGCAAACAGCGGCGGCGATTCGACATCGATTTCAAGGGCCATCGCGTCGAGGGCGCGTTGGACGACGTCGAGCATGTCGGCACGTTCGTCGAGCTTGAACTGCGGGCAAACGACGACGATCTCGAAGCCGCCAAGCAAGTAATTCGCGAGCTGGCCGAAGAACTTCGCCTCGGTCCGTCCGAGCGACGCAGCTATCTTGAACTGCTGCTGGAAAAGGGCCTGCAGGGAGCGAATTGAACTTCTCCGCGCTTACGCATTTTGACATACTTCCCGCGCGATCGGCGACATTCTTGGCCGGCTAAGCGGGATTGTGAGTGCGAGGGCGAAATGAAGATCTTTTTCTCCGTCGGCGAGCCCAGCGGCGATTTGCATGGGGCCAACCTGATTCGCGAGTTGCGCCGGCGTTGGCCGGATTGCGAGTTTGTCGGCTATGGCGGGCCGCGGATGGCGGCGGCTGGCTGCAGGCTGCATGCTGATCTTACCAAGCTCGCCCTGATGTGGTTTGCCCGCGTGCTGGTGAACATTCACAAATTCTGGTGCTGGCCAGCCGGGCTGATCGTTACTTTCGCCACGAGCAGCCCAGACGCCGTCGTGCTGATCGATTACCCGGGCTTCAATTGGTGGATCGCCCGGCGGGCCAAAGCGCACGGCATTCCCGTGTTCTACTACGGCGCGCCGCAACTGTGGGCTTGGGCCGGCTGGCGAATTCGAAAGATGCGCCGGTATGTGGACCATGTGCTGTGCAAGCTTCCGTTCGAAGAGCCCTGGTACCGTGAACGAGGTTGCCATGCCACGTACGTCGGCCATCCGTACTTCGACCAGTTGCGGGCCGAGAAACTTGATGATGCGTTCATTCAGGCGCAGCAGGTGTCGGGCGGGCCACTCGTGGCGGTTCTGCCCGGATCGCGCACGAAGGAGGTCGAGGACAACTTTGTCTGGCTGTTAAAAGCGGCTCGGCTGATTCACGAGAGACTGCCGCAAGTTTCGTTCGCAGTCGCCGCATTCAAATCGAGTCAGGCCGAATTGATTCGGCGGCAGATTGGGGATAGCCAGTTGCCCATCGAAGTGCACGTTGGCCGAACGGCGGAGATTATCCACGCGTGCGACTGTGCGATGGCCGTATCGGGCTCCGTTTCGCTGGAACTTCTGTATCACACGAAGCCGTCGGTGATTCTTTATCACATTTCGCGTCTAGCATTCTTTTTGCAGCGGTTCTTTCGCAAGGTGCGTTACATCACGCTGGTGAACTCTGCTGACGACCGACGACTTGTTTCCAAAGCGAGTGGCGGTCTACAACCCGAGCGATCCGGTCGACGCCGCAGTGCTCATGCCCGAGTATCTGACGTGCGAGGACAAGTCGCAGCAAGTCGCCGAGCACATCATCGAATGGCTCACCGATCCGGCGAAAAGGGCAGCTCGAGTTTCGCAATTAAATGAGCTGAAGGAGCGAGTCGGGTATGGCGGCGCGTCGCGCCGGGCCGCCGATTACCTGGTCGCGGAACTGGAAACGCGCGGCCGCTCGGCCTTGCGCACTCATTTTCCATTCGCGGAACAGGTGGAAGCCGCGAGCCGTGGCGCCGCGTGATCCGCCGATTTCGGATTGCGGATTTCGGATTGTGGATTGGATAATGACGCATCAAAGCCGGGGTCGAGTAACGACCCGGCTCACTGCGACATCTCGAAGCATCCGAACTCCACGATTTGATGTTTCTTGGCGAACCAGCTCCGACGCAGGGCGACTTGCATTTTCGACTGTTCGGGTTTCCGGTTCGCGTGCACCCGCTTTTCTGGGTTATTTCACTTCTTTTGGGCGTGGGCGACGGAGCGGCCGATCCGGCCAACACGCTGATCTGGGTTGCCGTCGTCTTTGTATCTATTCTGGTGCACGAGCTTGGCCACACATTGGTGCAACGTTATTACGGGGGAGAGCCGCGGATCGTGCTCTATAGCTTTGGCGGTCTGGCGATATGCGACGATTGTGACCGGTCGCCGAAGGCTCAAATTCTAATTCTGCTCGCCGGACCCGCGGCGGGGTTCTTGCTGGCGGCAGTTGTAGTTTGTTTCTTGGGCGCAATTGGCCGTTTCAACGGCCTCGAGGCAAGCCTCACACCGGTTCAATGGGCGTTTTTCGATCTTCAGTACCTCGGTGAACATGGCAAGTCGTCGCCGCGCGACACGTTGATTTGGGATCTGCTGCAGGTAAACATTCTGTGGGGACTCATGAATCTGCTGCCCGTCTATCCGCTTGATGGGGGGCAGATCGCCCGGGAGCTGTTTACGCTCAAGAACGCCCGGTCTGGCATCGTGCAATCGCTGCAGCTTTCGATTGGCGCGGCCAGCCTGGTCGCGATTTACGCATTAGTGAAGCGAGACGTATTCCTGTGCATCATGTTTGGCTTCCTGGCCTTTGGCAGCTTTCAAGCGCTGCAGAGTTATCGGAATGCCTGGCGATAGTCATCGTTGCTGAACCAAAGCGGCAACTGAGGGTGAGAGGCAAAGCTCGTTTTGAACAGCTCATCGAAGAATAAGGCGCCAGCGCGGCGCGTTATCCTGTTAGGCGCGAGTAATCTTTCGCTGTCGTTTCCTACGGTGATCGCAGCGGCGCGCCGAACGTGGGGTGAGCCGCTCGAAATCATGGCCGCAATCGGTCACGGACGCTCGTATGGCCAGGATTCAACGGTGTTCGGGAGAAAAATTTCTGGAATTTTTCCCTGCGCGCTTTGGCGAGATTTACAGAATCGTCCCGCGCTGCCCACGGCCGCGCTTGTGACCGACGTCGGAAACGATTTGTTGTACGGTGTTGCGCCAGAACGAGTGCTCGAATGGGTCGGAAGTTGTCTCGATCGACTCGCGGAGTCGGGTTCAGCAACTCTGGTTACTGAGATGCCGGTGGCAAGCATTCAGCGATTGAGCGAACTTCGGTTTCGATTCTTTCGGAGGTTGTTTTTTCCACAGAGCAAGCTCACGTTCGCCGATGCGCAAGCGCTCATCATTGAGCTCAATCGTGAACTGGTGGCACTGTGTTGTGCGAAAAATACCGATAATTCCAGTGTCCGGCGCATGGTATGGCTTTGATCCGATCCATCTCGAGCGCCGACGTGCGCGGAGAAGTCTGGCCGGCGATGCTCGCCGGTTGGCGCGGCGCCGAACCACCATTCAAAGTTGTGCGGTCACCATTCTGGACGAGCGCATACCTTGCACGATTAGCGGCGCACGAGCGCACCATATTTGGGATTCGCAGGCTCACGGCGCAGCCGAGTGGTCGCCTGTCGGATGGAACGACGATTTCTCTTTATTGAATGCGCTCGCGCTGCGCAGCAAACGATTCGGCGCGCCGAATTGCAGTGCGCGTGTGCGCGAAGCGGCGATTGAGCAACGAAAATTTTTTACGACGGACAAAATTTTTGGCAAAAACATGTTGCATTAAATCGACAAATTCGTACAACTACCAACAAGTGATAGCGGTGTTCGCGTGTTTCCGCTGTCGACTGATCAATACAATGGATTTGATTCGGTTGTCAGTTGAAACGCGAATCGACCGGAGCTACCTCGGAAGGTAGCTGGTTTAATCGGGGTGAGAATCGGCTGTGAGTTTGAAACGGTGTGTCAGCCGACGAATCACCTGGACTTTTTTATGGAGGAGTGACTGTGGCCAAGAAGCGACGCGCCGCTAAGAAAAAGGGCGCCAAGAAGGGTGCCAAGAAGGGCCGGAAGAAAGGCTCGAAGGGCACGAAGAAGAAAGCCCGCCGCAAGGCCAAGCGCAAGACCAAGAAGGCGTCCATGTAGTTGGCAGCCTCTAGTCTCGGCGTGCTGAAACCGATTAGGGGTTCAGCCGCTGTGTGAACTAACGAGAAAGAGCCGTTGACTCCCGCGTCGACGGCTCTAATTTTTTGCGCCAGTACAAGCCGGACCCATTTTGGTCCGGCGAGAATCGTGCCCGGCGAATTCTCGGCCAAGTCGCCACGGCGACTCGCTGCGGCGAGATGGCCAGGCTATGTATCTCCGCTACAGCACTGTCAACGTTGGCAGCGGCGGTTCGGCCTTGTGGGCAGAGCTGATTTGGCGCACCAATCGGCAGCAAATATCGCGGAAGAACGGGGCTGCCTGCTCATCGCTAAAGTTCCCGGCCGTGTCGCCGGCGTCGCCGCGCTCCCGGATGCCAATGTTGATCGGAACCTCCCCCAGAAATGGCACATCGAGCTCCGCAGCTCGCCGCTGCGCCCCGCCGGAGCCGAAGATATCGTAACGGTGCCCGCAATCGGGGCAGATGAAGTAGCTCATGTTCTCCACCATGCCCAACAGCGGGATATGAACTTTGCGGAACATGGCGATGGCCTTCACGGCGTCGAGCAGGGCCACGTCCTGCGGCGTGCAGACGACGACCGCACCGGTCAGCGGCAGTAGCTGCGAAAGCGTGAGCGCGATGTCGCCCGTGCCCGGGGGCATGTCGATGATCAGATAATCGAGCAGTCCCCACTCGGTGTCGCGGAGGAATTGGGTAATTGCCCCGTGCAGCATCGGGCCGCGCCACACCACGGCTTCGCCGGGCGGCACGAGAAAGCCCATGCTCATGACGCGCAGACCGTCTTTTTTGACGGGTTGCAACCGGTTGTTTTCCAAATACGGCCGCTCGTTGACGCCAAGCAAGTGCGGAATGCTCGGCCCATAGACGTCGGCGTCCATCAAGCCGACGTTTGCGCCGCCGTTCTTCAGCCCGTAGGCGAGCGAGGCGGCGATGGTACTCTTTCCGACTCCACCCTTGCCGGATCCCACAGCCACGACGCTCTTCGCCATGAGTCCGATTTCGCCGATTTTTTCCGGCGGACGATGATGCTCTCGGACATCCACGCCGATCTCAGTCCCGGGCGGCAACTTACTTCGCAATAGTTTCTCCGCCTCGGCGCGAGTTTCCGCCCACAGCAAGCTCGACCACGTGGTCAGACCCAGCTTCACGTCAACACGTTTGCCTGCAACGCCGACGTCGTGAACTTGTTCCATTTGCACGACACTGCGACCGGTTTCCGGGTCGCGCAGGTCCGCAAGTGCATCAAGGATTGATTCGCGCGTGATGGATTCTTGGGGCATGGATTGTGGTCCGGATGGCGGCTGTTCGCGCCCGACTGGCTGATTCGTGTTTGGACTGCGGCGGCGGGTGCGAGCACCCGCCCTACTGTCTACTATCGTAGCTTTGCAGGCGAGGGTGGGCGATGGCGCACTTACTCTCGATCGCGATCGGTCTGCCAAGGCAACCGCGACCGTGCCCAATCGGTGATCGATTGCGCATTCAGCCGGCCGCCGTCGGAAGCTGCTGACACTCGCGGCGTGCCTGTCAGCCAGTACGAAAATGTGCTGCAATCGCCTCGGCGAGACAGCGATCTCGGCCGCTCCGCTCTCGAGCAGCGTAGTCACCACGTCCTGAGATTCGACCGACGATTGTTCACTGCTCGAATCCGGCCGCACGGCAAGCATTCGGTCTAACAGGGCGACAAAACGAGCCCGCGGAAACCGTTGCGAGTTGTGGGCCAGCCACTGCAGGAGTTTCGCCAAATTCGACGCATGCACTTCCAAGAGCGTCAAGCTACACGGTCGAGCCGTGAGTCGCTCCGCCAGCTCGTCGAGCGACCGCGACTCAAAGATTCGCGGGGTCGGGCCTGTTTGCGACCGCCGAGCGAAACCGACGCGCAGGGCAGCCGCCCATCGGCCGGTGCGTTCGCAGATGATCCAGTCGCATGCGTTCATGGCACCTCGTCCGCGGGATCTCGTTCCACGAATTCCGGCGCTTCGAGCCCTCGCTCGGACGGCGCCTCGGTCACCAGGCCTAGTTGCACAAGCCGCCGGTAAAGTCGCGGCCGCGTCATCCCCAACAGATCCGCGGCTTCGGTCTTGTTGCCGCCGGCCTGAGCCATGGCTCGAATGATGACTTCCTTTTCGATGGAGGTCAGAAGCTCATCTAGCACGATTCGTTCTGGGCGACGGCGGGCCCGAGATGCGGCTTGCAACGCATGATGAACGACCGGCGGCAGGTCGGCCGGTGTAATTTCATGCGATGAAGTCGCTCGATGTGCGGCCGCTATGACTTCGTGCAGTTCGCCGAGTTCGCCGGGCCAGCTGTACAGGGCAAGCTGATCCAATGCATCCAGCCGGATCGAACCCACTTGTTTGGCACTGCCGACATTGCACGTTTCCAGGAACGTTTGTGCTAGAATAGGCAAGTCTTCAAGCCGATCCACGAGCTTGGGCACGCGAATCGTGATTGTGGAAATTGCATCGATAAGTGCCGGGTCAATTGCGGCAGGCAGAACCGGTGCATCGTCCGCCGACGAGTGCGCAGGGAGGTTCGACTCAACTCGTGGAAGCGCGGGCGAGGCGTTTTGGATATTACCTTGGTCGTTGTCATTCTGCTCAAATCTGCTCGGGAGGCCAACAGTGGCGATAATTCGCGTACGCCCTGTGTTCTGTACGAGGAATGCCAATAAATGTGTTTGATGCGCAGCGGCCAACGCTTCCAGATGTTCGAGTAATAGCGTTGGCAGATGTCGTGGGTCACCGGCAGAGCCGCGGAGCGCATCCAGCGCGCGGCGTAACAGCTCGTCGCTCACCACCTCACATTGGATCGGAATTAACTTTTGTGCGGGATCACCTGCCGCCTGGTAATGGATTGCGCGGGCGACGCGCCCGCGCCCACCGCCTGCGGGACCGAACACAAGTACGTTCGCCCCGCTGGTCGCCGCGGCCGCCACTTGAGCACGAACCTTGCGCATCGCCGAGCTGTCCCCAAGCAACGAATGAAGAGCGTACTGGACGGCTTGACCGCGCCGAAATTGCCGTATAGCGCGATGCAATTCGTCGGGTGTCGGCTCGCCAGACATCTCGGCGGCTACTTCTCGCGGCGATAAATCGTCGCTTGCCAGGAGAACCAGCACGCCAGCAGCAACATCGCTCCGCGAGGCGCCAAGCGTCACAAAGTCCGCATGCCGGTGTGCGAGCCGGCCATCGCGAGCCATCGCGGAAATTGTTCCCTGGCAGGGAATGCCGTCCAAGGCACGCGGGGGCGGGCATAAACCGGCAAGCGGCGAGTCATCGCGGTCCGAAGATACCCCGCTCGGCGGCTCTGAATGGTATTCGACACTTCGGCCGACGATGCGATTTCTCGCCACGTCAAGCCAGGCGGCCAAAGCTTCGTTGCAATAAATCACTCGCCGCTGGTCGTCGACGACATAGATCGGCCGAGTGCTCCTGTCGAGCAGCGAGCTGAGGGTGCCGGCGGC
The DNA here is from genome assembly GCA_963713365.1 of uncultured Planctomycetota bacterium. Classification (GTDB taxonomy): domain Bacteria; phylum Planctomycetota; class Planctomycetia; order Pirellulales; family Lacipirellulaceae; genus JABDGM01. The sequence goes on from CAVQLN010000002.1 coordinate 50,644, forward strand.
GGAAGTTCGAGGCATGCAAATGTACCGAGCGGTGCTTTTTTCAGCGTGCGCAAAAAGGGAGCTGGTGGCAAGCCTATGGGTGATTCTAGTCGCACAATAACTGGTCGCTGAAGCGACCAGTCCGAAATATGCAATTCGGACGACAGGGAGTTGTTGAGTCCGCGCCTAGATCTGAATGTTCACCGGTTGGTCGACAGATGAATCTGCTACAATCCCCATTCTGTCCTCGTGCATCCATCGTTCTCTCGCCGCGCTGCCGCCGTGTTGTTCGATCCCGTGGAAACACTGCAGCGGTTGATTCAGACGCCAAGCGTCAATCCGATGGGTCAAGAAGTCGTTGGCGCTGATTGTGGCGAGGGCCGTTTGACTGACCTCCTCGTTGAGCTGTGCCAACAACAGGGCTGGCGGTGGTTGAGACGGCAGGTCCATCCGAACCGGGATAATCTTCTGGCCCTTATCGAAGGGTCACCGTTGCCACGGGATGGCGGCGAATTGCTGCTTTGGGACGTGCACCAGGACACCGTGCCGGTCGATGGCATGACGGTTAACCCTTTTGCGGGCGAGCGGCGGGATGGACGCGTCTATGGTCGTGGGGCGTGCGATGTCAAAGGGTCGATGGCGGCGATGCTCGCAGCGCTTTCGAGGCTAAAAGAAAAAGCGGAACCCTCCCCTAGCCCCTCCCTGGAAGGGAGGGGGAATTCGAATGCACGCCCGACGATAGTGTTGGCTTGTACGGTGAATGAAGAATGCGGCTTCACCGGCGCACAAGACTTGAGCCGCATGTGGAGCGAAACGCCCGAGGCGGCAGCCTTCTTGCCGCGGCCGCCAGATGTGGCCATTGTAGCTGAGCCGACCAGCCTCAATGTTGTTGTTGCGCACCAGGGACAAGTGCGATGGCGGTGCCATACGATTGGTCGTGCAGCGCATACGTCGAGGCCCGATGCGGGAGTCAACGCCATCTATGCCATGGCCCGCATTGTTCAGGCCATTGAGCGCTATCACGTCGAATTATCAACCCGCGCCGGAACATCACTTGTGTGGTAGGCCGAGCGTTTGCGTGAGCACGATTCGTGGCGGAGTGGCTATCAATACCGTTCCCGAACGGGCCACAATTGAAATCGATCGCCGGCTGGCGCCTGGAGAACAACCGGAAGCTGCGTACCGAGCTCTAGTTCAGCACATTGCCGAGAGCGTCGATGCGGGCCGTTGCGAAATTCGGCACGATCCGCCGTTTATGCAAAGCATCGGGCTAAGCGACGTGTCGAATCGACATTTGGCGGACCGTCTGGCCAGCGTGGTGCGAGACGAGGGCGCGCCTGCGAAATTGTCGGCGTGCCATTCGGGACCGACGCGGCCGCGATTTCTGCTGCCGGCGTACCGACCGTTGTGTTTGGTCCGGGCTCGATTGAACAGGCCCATACGGCCGACGAGTTTATTTCGATCGACGAATTGCAGTTGGCGACGGAAATCTTTTATCGGATCGCGCGCGATGGGTTGGGGATTGTCGAATTGAATTCCCGGCCGCTGAAGCGGCCTCGCCGTGGTCTGGCTCTTGACTCGTGCAAAAACGTAACCGCGACGCCGGCATGGAGGCGGCGTCGCGGTTCGTTGAGCTTCATTCTCGATGGGCCCGCGCGTCGACGAGTGTCCCCCCGGACGATGACGCACTGCTCAGCGCTTCGCTCTCCGCCCGGCCGGCGGCTAGAAAACGTCGAGAATGAACTGATGTCCTCGATGGTAGGGTCGTGGAGTCGGATAGTAGTTGTGCCAGTGCCGGTTATAGACGGGAATCCGCATCTCGGGCGGATAACGGAAATACAGACTGTCGGCGCTGCGATAGTACTCGTTGCCCCAGAAGTTTTGCGGGTAGTACACGTACGGGTAGTGGTAAAACCGGTCCCAATCCATCGTGTTGTAGGTGTGGCCCCAGGCGCGGCCGTATGCTTGCTGGGCTTGCGCCTCGTCGGCGGCATTGAAGGCCGACAGCAGCGCTGCTGCGGCCAGCGCGAAATAGATCCGGCGGATCATCGCATCCCCCTGAGTCGAAGTGCGTTGAGAAGTGCGGGAATGCCGGCACGTTGCGCGATTGCCGGCGTCCGTAGTAGCATCGACCCGCGTTATAAACCGGATTGAGCGAAAATCCGGCACAACCGGCACGACCGGACGGTGGAAGGGCGATAGCGTGAGAAGGTTTGACGGTTGTAGGGATGATAGTGGGGAGTGCGGAGTTGGAATGCTGTCAATTCCACACTCCGCACTCCCCACTCTTGTTACTCCGGCATTTTGCCTTCTACCAGCTCCCGCTCCCACTGATCCATCAGGGGCCAGTCGATAGCACACGTGCCAAAGTCGGCCATGTGGAGATACGTTTCCAACCGGGCGATGGTGCTGTCGATGAGGCGTTCGTCCTTGCGAAAGATCGGCCCGTGGCTAGGCAGCAGCCATTCGACGTCGCTCGCGCGGATCCGCTTCAGCGATTTGATGAAGCTCGGGATACTGCTTCCGTGGTGGGCATCGATAGCGCCGACGCATCCGTCGCGAAACAGGTTGTCGCCCGAAAACAGCAGCTTCTCCAAGCGGAACGCGAGCTGCCCCGTGGTGTGGCCCGGCGTGTGCCAGACTTCCAGCTCGAGTCGTCCGACGCGAATGCGGTCGCCATCGTCGACGAGCTTCTCGACCTTCACTGGCGGCATAGCAAGATGGATATCCTGTGCCGAGATCTCGGCGTAGGTGGCCAGCTTATCGCCCGACTCTAATGGTTTCGCTGCAAGTGAATGGCTGGTGACAGTGGTTTTAAGCACCTGCCTGGCCTTGGCAAACCCCTGGATGTGATCGACGTCGGCGTGCGAGGCAATGAGCGTCACGCACTTTGAGAACGGAAAATCGAGCTGCCGAATAATTTCCAGCAGCTCGTCGACAGCGTCTTCATAGCCGATATCAATGAGCGCCCAGTTGTTATCGTCATCGTAGATCAGGTAGACACTACAGCCGGTCACCCGCCGCCGAGCCTGATGATTAAGCTCGATGACGTGCGGAAAGAGAGGTTGGCGCTTGAGCATTGCCATGCGATTCCTTCGAGAAGCGCGGGGGAGCGCAAACGCCGATGATAGAGGGCTGCGGGCAGGTGTGCAACCAGCCAACGAGTGCGCGAGTGGTGGTGGTATTACGCTATTGAGTCTGAGTTTCAAGAGTAGGGTGGGCACCGCCCATCATTACGGTGCGCCGAAATTTGGTGGGCGGTGCCCACCCTACGCGGAAAGAATGGCGGCCAACCCCGCGCGATAACTGGGATATGCGAGTTTGACATTTAATTCTCGGAGCATTCGTGTGTTCAGAATGCGGCGGTCGGCCGCAGCACGCGCGGCGCGAGGCGACTCTGGGTCTGGTTCAATGAACTTTGGCGATGACGCGCCAATCTGTCGTGTAACTTCGCGATAGAATTCGCCGCGCTCGACGGGGCAGCCGTCGCTGATGCAATAGATACGCGGGCCGTCGTCGAATGCTGGCAAGCGATCGGCCGCAATCACCGCAGCGGCCGCATCGTCGACGTGAATCAGATTCAAGTAGCCGCGGCTCGGTGCGGCGATTGGATCGCCCGCTTGCAATTCATTGAGGAATGGTACGCGGCCGGGTCCATACAGGCCTGCCAAACGCAAAACGATGCTTTTCGCGCCAAGTGGGTACGATGCCAAAATTTGCTCGGCAGCAAGGGATGCACGGCCGCCTTCGCGCCGCGGATCGGGCGGTGTGTTTTCGTCGACCCAATCGCCTTCTGCCGGCCCATACACACCCGTGGTGCTGATGTAGATGAATCGCTCAACCGACGGCGGCAGCGCCTCAAGCACGTTTTTTACGCCGGCCGCGTAAACCTCTTCAATCGATTGGCCGGCTGTTCGATCGTGACCGACGGAAAACAAGACAACATTCGCGGTGGGCAAATTCTTAAGCGTCTCCGGCCGCGTCACATCGGCCACAATCGTTTCGTAGCCTTCTTTTTGGAAAATAGTAGCCCGATCGGCAGAGCGGGTCGCGACGAACACGTCTGCCCCACGATCGCGCCAGTGCATCGCGACGCGTCGCCCCAGGTATCCGCAGCCAAAAATCAACTCCTTCATAGGATAAATTGGCTCACGCAGAGGCGCAGAGATCGCGGAGAGGTGAACGACGCTCTGCGTCCTCTGCGCCTCTGCGTGAGTCCGTTTGATGGTAGTTGTTAATCAATTCTGCGCGGTGATTCCAGCCCGCGATCGCTGGATTCCAGATAGGCCGTGAGCATAATCTGCGCTGCGAGCTGATCGCGGTGCGCCTGGCGCTGCTTCTTGGTAAGTTTAGCGGCCGCTAGCAATTCGTCCGCTTCCGCGGTGGTAAACCGCTCGTCAAAAAATCGAATTGGAACAGAGGTGACGCGGGTGAGCCATTCGCCGAATCCACGCACCTCACTTGATTTTTGACTTTCGCCTCCGTCGAGATGCACAGGAAGTCCAATAACAAAGCAAGCGATTTTTTCCTCGTTGGCTAACGCGCGGAAATAGGCGGCATCCAATTCGACAGTTCGCCGGGTGTAATTGGCAAACGGCGTGGCGATGGCCACTTCCGTATCGGCCAGGGCGATGCCGATGCGCACTGTGCCATAATCGATACCGGCGATTCGCATGCTGACACAAATTTTGTATTACGAGCGCGGCTGTCAGCCCCCAGCTCTGCCGGGGGTTTGCGTAACGACGCCGGTCGCATTAGTAAAACCCCCGGCGGAGCCGGGGGCTGCTGTGCGAGCACAGTCGTTACATAGAAACAATAGGCTGCCGGGTGTCATCGCTTTCAAAATAGCCGTGCGCCAGAAAACGGGCCGTCAACTCGTGGACCTTTCGGTCGTTCATGAAGAAGCTGTGCAGCACGCTCAGGCAGCGGAAGTCGCGTGCGCCCGGGAGCCGCGTGCTTTCTACCGTGACGACGCCATCGTCGTCACCCGGAATGAGGGGATTGTAGCCGCGGTTGTCGCCCTTGCCGCCGGCTAGGACGCCGAACTCGAACGGCGGAGTCGTTAGCCGCGATTCTAAGTCCTCCCAGCGGGTGGCCATTTGTTCGGCCGCCGCGCCGGCGACGAACGTGGCGAATTGCGTGCTGAGTAGCTTGGTCGCCAACTGCGGCTGGAAGTTCGGAGGCGCAAGCATCACCATGCGGCCAAACGTCTGACCTGCCGGCAGCGACATGCCTCCGTCCGCAAGATCTTTGAGCCAGTGCCGCACGACCAAATTGCCGAGACTGTGAGCGACGAAATTGAGTTCGCTAATGCCTTCCAGGCTGCGCACCGCACTGTCGAGGGAACGGGCATGATCTGCCACGCTGCCGCGCGTTGTCGGGTAGCCCATGCAGAAGACGGAGTAGTTGCCTCCATCCGCAATTGCGCTCCGCAGTCGCGCCATGGCGGAGCGCGTGCGAAACAGGCCGTGCAGAATGATGACCGCCTTTCCTTGCATCGGCAGGAGATTATCGCGGCGGCGGATTTCGTCGAGTGCTTGTCGACAGTTATCGTACGTTCCCGAAGCATGGCGGTGATTCGCGCCGTCGAGCAATCGGTGATGACCCGTTAGCGCGTTGCATTGAATCCGCCAATCGTGAAAAAAACAAACGTCGGCCCAAAACTGCTTGCCGCCGGCAGTTTTGTTCATGAATTCCATCCAGCCGGGCGTGGCGACGTTTGGCGCCTCCGCGCGGGCTTCGGCGCCGGGCTCTAGCCGGCCCGCGGCAACGGCGCCCCAAATCGCGGTACAGAATTGACGTCGGTTCATGATTGCAGTTGAACTCGTTAGAATTCAGCTGAACTCTCACGAGTTCAGCTACTTATTCTTACAGGTACTCGTTCCAGCCGAGTTCTTCAAGCCGCTTTACTAATTGCCGAATTTGCTCTTCGTCGTGCTTGTTCGCTACCAGCGTCGCATTGGGCGTGTGGACGACGATGCAATCGTTCAATCCGAGCGTCACAACGAGGTGATCATCGTCGGTGCGGACGATCGTTCCGCGAGTCTTCAAACCGAGATGCTTGCCAATGATTGTATTGCCATTCTCGTCATTTCCGGCCAGCCTGGCGAGCGACTGCCAACCGCCTAAATCGTCCCACTGGAAGGGCGCTTCAATCACCACGACGTCCGACGCGCGCTCCATAACGGCGTAGTCGATGGAGATCGGCTTAATGGCGGCAAATTCGCGACGGAATACTGCGTCATGCTCCTGCGTGTCCCAGGCATCCACAATGGTTTTCAGATGCTGGAGCATTGCGGGTTGGTGCCTGCGCAATGCGTCAAGGATCGTGGTGGCGCGCCACACGAAAATTCCGGCGTTCCAATAGTATTCGCCCGACTCCACGTATTTCTTGGCCGTGGCGGCGTCGGGTTTTTCTTTGAACTGCTTCACCGCGTAGACAGGGCCGGGGTCGGGGCGGGCACGAGGCGCAGCGGGGTCGCGGCTCGCTTCCCGAAGGGGAGCGCCTCGGTCGATATATCCGAAAACTTCTGCCGGATAGGTTGGCTTGATCCCGAACGTGACAATTCGGCCGGGCGACTCATCGACTAGTGCCGCCGCTTGGCGAATCGACGCCTGAAATTTTTCGGCATGGCGAATGATGTGATCTGCGGGCATCACGACCATCGTTGCTTCTGGGTCGGTTCGGTCCACGAGCAGCGCCGCTAGGCCGATGCATGGCGCGGTGTCGCGCTTGCACGGCTCGCCGATAATTGCTGAATCAGTTAATTCAGGCAATTGTTTCCTTGTAGCCTCTATGAGTCGCTCATTCGTGACGATCACGCGGCGCTCGTTTGGCACGATATCACCCAGCCGATCCACCGTCTGGCGCAGCATCGTCGAGTTACCCACAAGCTTCAGCAACTGCTTGGGTGCGTCGTTGCGGCTGGCGGGCCAGAACCGCGTGCCTGTGCCGCCCGCCATGATGATCGCATGAAGCATGTACAGACCAGGGGCTGGGGGCTGGGGCTGGCGAGGCCGCTTTAGCGGCCGGGAACTCATTTCAGCATACCCAACAATTCGCGAGCAGCGGAGGCCGGTTCGCCCGCGTCAGTTACGGCCGAGCCGACCGCGACGCGGGAAATGCCGGTTGCGATCACATCGGGCAGGTTTTTTGCGGTGATCCCGCCGATGGCGAACGTGGGCAGGCCTATTTCAGCGGCCACTGAGCGCAAATAATCCAGTCCGGCGAACGATTCGAACAATTTCGTTTGCGACGGAAACGTGGGCCCGGCGCCCAGGTAATTCGCTCCATCCAAAACGGCCGCCCGCGCTTGTTGAATATTATGCGTTGACACGCCGATCAGCATCCGAGTGCCAACGATAGTTCGCGCTTCTTTTACAGGGAGGTCTTCTTGCCCCAAGTGGATGCCATCAGCATCCACGACTGCCGCGACGTCTGCCCGGTCGTTGATCATCGCCAGCGTTTACGTCGTTGCGCATAAGCCCCCGGCTCTGCCGGGGGTTGTATCATGGGGTCGTCGGCAGCGACGAACCCCCGGCGAAGCCGGGGGCTGTCGGCGGGTGAGCGAAACGAGCAACTGAGCACGGCCAAGCAGTTCGCGGTCGTCGAGCCGTTTATCGCGCAGCTGAATCATGCCGACGCCCCCCTGAATGAGTGCCGCGAACGAGCCGCTCAAATTCGGTCTCCGTTTCGCGGCCGTCGATGAGCACGCACAGCCGAACATTCTCGAGCCGGTCTCGGCTCGACCGGCCTACGTCCATCGCTTTTTCCAGCGTGTACAGCCGGTAACGCAACGACTCCATCGATTTGGCGAAGTCCGCATCGGTCAATTTGCCGTATTCCTCGAGGCTGCGCAGCGACTGCTCGGTGCGCTTCAGATTCGCGAGGCAAACGTCCCAGACGCTCGAGCGCTCCTGTTCGGAACGCGTAGTTAGCTCCGTGCCCACATCGTGTGCCGTGTCCCGGGCCGCGTGACGGTCCGCGGAAGAGATCGCGGCGGTTGCCGAGGCCAAATCATGCCGGAGCGATTTTGTTTCGTTGGTCAGAAACGGATCGTCCAGCACAAAGCGAACGTAATCTTCAACCACGCGGAGGCCTTCGCTCGCGCGGTTGAGTGAGGCGTCGATGATGCGTAATTGAGAGGCGGGGGGCATCGAGGTCAGGCATAAGGCGGGTCGCTGAAGCGACCAGTCCGTAGGGCCCATATAGCACAATTAGGTTACACCAGACTTCTTAACTTAAATGCGATCATACTGCCGCCCAATGCGTACTGACAGCACCGGCGCTTTCCGGGCCATGTTCTAAGGCTAAGCGCCATCGCTACTTGCCTTGTACGGGGGCAATTACGGGGCTACACTTTTGGAGACTATGGAGACCACGTAGCCGAGTTTCGCCCAAACGCGGATCCGCGTGTCAACGACAGGCGGCTACGTCGACCTACCCCATTTGACTCAATGCATACAATTGAAGCGGATTAACGTTGGGCCACTGATTTTTGAAGTCCGATGGTTGGTCCATACAACCGGAGCAAGAAATGTACGAACGTTTTACAGATCGAGCCCGAAAGGTGATGCAGCTGGCCAATCAGGAGGCCCAGCGCTTCAACCATGAATATATTGGCACGGAGCACGTCCTGCTTGGTCTCATCAAAGAGGGCAGCGGGGTGGCGGCCAACGTGCTCAAGAACCTCGATGTGGATCTGCGGAAGATTCGCCTCGAGGTCGAGAAGCTCGTCCAGAGCGGCCCTGATATGGTCACGATGGGCAAGCTCCCCCAGACACCGCGCACAAGAAAGTCATCGAGTACTCGATGGAAGAGGCTCGCAATCTGAATCACAACTACGTTGGCACGGAGCACATCTTGCTTGGCCTTCTGCGCGAGCAGGAAGGCGTGGCAGCCCAGGTGCTGATGAATCTGGGGCTCAAGCTCGAAGAAGTCCGTGAGGAAGTACTCAACTTGCTCGGACACGGCATTGAAGGCCAGGAAGGCGAACGCGGCGGACGTGGTGGCGTCGGCGAAGAGGGGGGCGAGGGCCGCAAGAGCCGCAGCAAGACGCCTGCACTCGATAGCTTCGGCCGGGACCTCACCGAGCTTGCGCGTCAAAAGAAGCTCGATCCGGTGATTGGCCGCGAGAACGAGATCGAGCGGGCCATCCAGATCCTCAGCCGCCGCACCAAGAACAATCCCGTGCTCTTGGGCGAAGCGGGCGTCGGTAAGACGGCCATCGTCGAAGGGTTTGCTCAGCGCGTGATCGAAGGCGACGTGCCGGAGCTGCTCCTGGATCGACGCATTGTCGTGCTCGACCTCGCGATGATGGTCGCCGGCACGAAGTACCGCGGGCAATTCGAAGAGCGGATCAAGGCCGTCATGAACGAAGTTCGGCGAGCCAAGAACACGATCCTGTTCATTGACGAGCTGCACACGCTGGTCGGCGCTGGCGGCGCGGAAGGTGCGATCGACGCCTCGAACGTGCTGAAGCCGGCCCTCGCCCGCGGAGAAATCCAGTGCATCGGCGCCACGACGCTCGACGAATACCGAAAGTACATCGAGAAGGATTCGGCCCTGGCGCGCCGGTTCCAGGAAGTTCTCATCGACCCGACCACGCCGGACGACACGGTGAAGATTCTTCGCGGCCTGCGCGATCGGTACGAAGAACACCACCGCGTGCAAATCACCGACGATGCGATATCCTCGGCGGTGGAGCTATCGGACCGGTACATCACCGGCCGTTGCCTGCCCGATAAGGCGATCGACGTGATCGACGAGGCGGGTGCCCGCGTGCGGCTCAAGAGCATGTCGAAGCCGCCCAACCTGAAGGAGATCGACGAGGAAGTCGAGGCCTTAAATCGCCAGAAGGAAGAGGCGGTGGCCAACCAGGACTTCGAGCAGGCGGCTCGCCTGCGCGACCAGGCCGACAAACTCAAGAAAAAGAAGCAGCAGATCACCAAGGAATGGCGCGAAAGTCGCGCGAAAACGGCGGCGTGGTCGACGAGGACGTCATCGCCGAAGTCGTCTCCAAGATGACCGGCATCCCGCTGACGAGGATGACGACGGAGGATTCTCTGCGCCTGATGCAGATGGAAGACGAGCTGCATAAGCGCGTGATCAGCCAGGACGAAGCCATCAAGGCAGTGGCCCGCGCCGTTCGCCGCAGCCGCAGCGGTCTGCAGGACCCCAAACGGCCCACCGGCACATTCGTGTTCGCCGGGCCGACGGGCGTCGGCAAGACCTTCCTTGCCAAGGCGCTCGCCGAGTTCATGTTCGGCGACCAGGACGCCCTCGTGCAGATCGACATGAGCGAGTACATGGAGAAGCACAACGTTAGCCGCTTAATTGGCGCTCCGCCGGGATATGTCGGCTACGAAGAAGGTGGCCAGCTCACCGAGCAGATTCGCCGTCGGCCGTATGCCGTGGTGCTGCTCGATGAAATCGAGAAGGCCCACCCCGAAGTCTTTAATATGTTGCTCCAGGTGATGGAAGAAGGCCGGCTTACCGACAGCTTTGGCCGCAACATCGACTTCCGCAATACGATCCTCATTATGACGACGAATGCGGGAGCCGAGGCGATCAAGAACGAGGCCGCGTTCGGCTTCACCAAGCCCGATCAGGACTCGACCTACGACAGCATGAAGACCCGCGTGACCGACGAGATCGAAAAGGTCTTCCGGCCTGAGTTCATCAACCGAGTGAACGACATCATCGTGTTCCGCCACCTCAACGAGGAGGACATGAAGCAAGTGGTCGAGCTCGAGCTCAGCAAGGTCCGCGACCGGCTCAAGGAAAAGGGCCTCGTGATCGAGCTAACGGACGAAGCCAAGGAATTCCTGGTGAAGAAGGGCTCGAACACCGACTACGGCGCCCGTCCTCTGCGGCGAGCGATCGAGACGTTTGTCGAAGACCCGCTGGCCGAGGAATTGCTCAAAGGCGAGTTCGCCGGCAAGGACGCCGTGCGCGTCGAGGTCAAGAAAGTGGGCGACAAGAAGCAGCTCGTGTTCGAAGGCCGCTCAACGAAGGATCAGGCCGAGCCTGCCCTGGCAGGCGCCGGAGCACCAGCCGGCGGCGAAACGGCCGGCGAAGGCGCCGGTTCGTAGGGTCGCTGTCGGTGACTTGGGAGGAAGCCGCATGATTCAGACGGTGTGGGCCACGGTTCACGGCGGACAAATCCGACTTTCCGAGGACGTTAATTTGCCGGAAGGCGCGAGAGTGCTTGTGACGGTGTTGCCAGTCGAAGAAGATCAATTCTGGTTAGGAGCGAGCCAATCCTCGTTAGCCGCTGTTTGGGACAATGCCGAGGACGACGCATATGCCCAACTTCTCGAGGAATGAGATTGTTCTTGTTCGGTATCCATTCTCTGATTTAACCGCCGCTAAAGTCCGGCCTGCCGTCGTCGTTGGTGTGCTGCACCGGTCGCCTGATTACTTGATTGTGCCGCTTACAAGCAGAAGGACTCGGCTGGGTACGCGGGGAGTTCGCACTTTCGGACTGGCGCGGAGCGGGTCTGAACGTGCCCTCCTTCGTGAAGCGGGGAGTCTATACGGTTCACGCAAATCTGATTCTGAAGTCGGTCGGTAAATTATCGACACCGGATGCAAGCCAAATCGAACAATCTCTTCGCCAGTGGTTTGAGTTGTCGTAGAAGCGGTGGATAACTGCCGGGAGTTCGCAATGGCGGTTGGGCGATGCATTCGACTGCGGCTTGTCTTATTGGCGATTTTCGTGGGCCACACGTGCGTTCAGGCTGCCCCGCCGCGCGTAACCGACGACAAATACCGGCTGGAGCTGATCGCCGCGGAACCGGAGATTGTCACGCCCATCGGCATGGCGTTCGATCGCAAGGGGCGGCTGCTGGTGATCGAATCGCACACGCATCAGGATCCAGAGGAATACAAAGGCCCCGAACGCGATCGGCTGCGGATGCTTTCCGATTCGGATGGCGACGGCCGGCTCGACCGCTGGAGCACGTTTGCCGAGGGTTTTCGCCACGCCATGAACGTGCTGGCGCGAGGATGGCAGCGTGTACGTTGTAACGCGCGGCAGCTTGATATTGCTGCGCGACAGTGATGATGACGGCGTCGCCGACAAACAGGAAGAACTGCTTCGGCTTGAAACCGAGGATGACTATCCGCACAACGCGCGTGAGGCGGCATTGATCAAGCTGACGATGGCTCACTAATACTTGGCCTCGGCGAAAATCACGGCTTGCCTTTCCGCATCGTAGCCGCCGACGGCAAAGTCTTTTCCGCAACCGGCGGTCTAGACGGCTTTTTCCACTGCTCGGCCGACGGAAAAAATCTGGAGCACTTTGGCCGCGGCGTGTGGAACCCGTTTAGCCTGTGCGTTGTGCCCGACGGGCGAATCTTCGCCGTTGACAACGACCCTGACGCCAGCCCGCCTTGCCGCCTGTTACATGTTATTCCGGGCGGCGACTATGGCTATTTATACCAATACGGCCGCGCGGGTACGCACCCGTTGCAAGCGTGGAATGGCGAACTGCCCGGCACGCTGCCCATGGTTTGCGGCACGGGCGAGGCGCCGACCGCGATTATCGACCATGCCGGCAGCTTATGGGTTACGAGTTGGGGAGATCATCGTATCGAGCGCTATCGCTTGATTCCCCGCGGTGCTTCCTACGGCGCCACACGCGAGGTCGTCATTCAGGGCGATGCCGACTTCCGGCCAACCGGCATGGCGGTCGCCCCGGATGGGTCGCTTTACTTCGGCGATTGGGTGATGCGCGACTATCCGGTGCATGGTCGCGGCCACATTTGGCGGATGGTTCTGCCGGGCGACGAGGTGAACGAAAAATTTCCCGAACGATCGGAAGCTGAGATCGATGCAGTAACCGACACCGGCGACGCCACAGTTGCGGCCGAGTCAGATGACCCATTTGTGCGCATACAACGTGTGGCGGTTGGCGCAACACAACCCTCGCAACATAGATCCTGCCAGTCAGTCCACACCGCGAATGCGGCTTCGGTGGCTACAGGCGCTTAGGATACAACAGCGTGACAACATTGAATCTGTTCTGCGCGAGGCACTTACGGAAGATACGGCCGATGTTCGGTTGTTTGCGCTTCGCTGGATCGGCGACGAACGGCTGATGGCGCTGTGCGGGGACGTGGCCAGGCTTCTCGAAGAGCCGCCGGCTGATGCCCGATATTATCTGGCCGTGCTGGCCACTTTGGATTGGCTGGATAAAGAGCCAGAGATGCGCGAACGCGACATCGCCGATGAGCTGCTCGTGCGTGAGCTTGAAAATCAGGAACGGTCGGCCGTTACGCATGCGCTTGCGCTGGGGCTATTGTCGCCGGACAATGAGTTCCTAACCGTCGATCGGTTGAGCACATATTTGGAGTCGGAGCATCGGGCGCTGCGTACGGCGGCCGTTCGATCGCTTTCACAGCGCACGAAGGCCGACCGCTTCGATCTGCTTGCAATAGTTGCCGGCGATGAAGGGGAATACGAAGACATCCGCGCCGAGGCGGTGGTGGGACTTTCCGCGGCCGCTGAAGAACATAAGGAATTGCTTGAATCACTGGCCAAAGTCAACAACGAAACCGTAGCGCACGAAGCCGAGCGGGCGCTGCGTTTGAGCGGATTGCTTCCAGTTCAACCGGAAAAGAAACCGCCGGCCGACGACCTGGCAGCGTGGGTCAAATTACTGAACGAACCGGGAGACGTGCAATCCGGTCAGCGCTTGTTCTTTAGCCCTGTGGCGGCCCGCTGCGGTGTGTGCCATCAGTATGGCGGCCGCGGTGGAAGAATTGGGCCCGACCTCACCAACATTGCCAAGAGCAGCACACGAGAAAAGCTCATCGCCTCGATAATGCGACCGGATGAAGAAATCGCGCCGCATTATCAGCCGTGGCTGCTCGTGACGGACGACGGCAAAACGCACACGGGCTTGCGCCTGCACGAAGGGGGCGATGACGGATCGGAAGAGTACGTCAATTCGGCCGGTGAGCGCTTTCTGCTGGAAAGCAAATCGATCGAAGTCCGCGAGGCGACGGCGACTTCTATCATGCCGAGCGGTTTGGAAAAGCTCGTGTCGATCGCCGACCTGCGCGACTTGGTGGCGTTTCTCACAACGGCGGCTGAATGATTTTGTAGGGCGGGTGCTTGCACCCGCCACTTACCGCGTTGTCGGCGGGTGCGAGCACCCGCCCTACGGCTGTTGCGTGCTAACGAGGCGCTTCATCGCGGTTCTCAGCTTGCCCGTCCGAGGCCGGAAACTCTCGCGCGCGGTCGAGGTACACGACGAAGGCGGACAGATGCTGTTCAGTCACTCCTGCTCCTGTTGCTGGATCGGTTTTTGAGTCCGATGTAGCGACGAAAGTTGTTGTACCCATCACTGTGTAATGTGCCAGTGGCGTGTAAATTGAGCCGCCGAGCTGCCCTTGTCGGACAGGTCCGCCTCCCCCAGGTTGTGGCGCCGACAGGTGAAATCGCAAGTTAAAACTCAAATTGAATTGTGAGTCATCCATCGGTTCAACCTCACCTTGGCCTTCGCATTCCCATGGCTGCGATCGGATCAGCACCGGAACTTGGAAGTGAAACCGGCCGGCGCGGTTTTCGCCTAAAGTCAACGTCGTAACCTGCTGGCAGACGACCTTCGGGTGCTCAAAGCCGAGCTCGCCCAGTGCCTCGACAACCTGCGGGCTGACCAATTTGCTCGATGGCTCAACGCCTTCCTCAAGATCCAGTAGCCACACGATGCGCACCTGGAGTGTTTCGCGCCGATCTTTTTGCTTGATTTCCGGAATTTCTCGGTCGAGCGTTCTGGCGAGTTCTTCGACAACGGAGAGCTGCCGTTCGTTGCCGGCCACGACCAACGTGTTGGCCCGCTCGTCGACGGCGATGCGCGGCGCATTGTTGCGGAAGATGGGTCCGAGTACCTCCGCGATCTTTTGTGGTTTAGCATGCTGCAATTGAAAGACTCGAAGTATGGTGTCTTCCGGCAGCGGCTCGGCCTGGACTTGATGTGCTTGCTGTTGCTTGGCTGCAAGCTCGGCAAGCTGGGCATGAGCCAATTCGAGCCGTTCCCGCATCTTTGCCATTTCGGTTTGGGCTTCGGCCGAGCCGCGTCGCCGCGTTCTTTCGAGTTCGCTCATTGCTCGGCGAAATTGTTCCTCAGCCTCGGCGCGCTGCTTTTCGGCGATTGCCCGCTGCTGCTCGATCGCTTTGAGCAAGGCCTTCTCATCGTTCGATGGAGACGACTGGCCACCAAACGGATCTTCGTTGTCCCGTTCGACCGGCCGCTGACCGACCGCGGAAGATGTGAACGCGGCACAGGCGATCGCAATCAGGCAGAACTGTTGCAGTCCGAATCGCTTTGTTTTCGAAAACGTGCTCATGCTTAACCTCCATTAAAATAATCCGCATCGGATTCATCGCTCGCGGCCTCAGGCGCCAGGCTCGACTGGTACGCCGGAAACACGCGAACGATCGTAACATTCGGATGCCGCGACGCGACGGGCACAGCGAGCACGTCCGGCCCGGCAACAAACGTCGCCCGCGGCGCCTCTGCTATTCCCCTCCCTTTGAGGGAGGGGCTAGGGGAGGGTTCGTCATGGCGAACTGCTTTCTCGGCAACCTGATTGTGATTGACTGCCGGGGCCGTCGCTTGTCGATTTAACGCTGCCGTCCAACCGACGGCGATCACCAGCACGGCGGCCGCAGCTAAACCGCAAGCGACGAGCCGCGCATGCCGGCGGCGCGAGATTGAATTGAGCACGGATCGGCTCAGTGCTGCCGATACGGGTTCGAGCTCAAACCGTTCCGGCGAGCATAGCAGCGCGTCAATCCAGCGCTGCTGATTCACCGCCTCTTGGCATTTTTCGCAAACATGCATGTGCGCATCAAAGCGATCGCTTTCGGCGGGAGAAAGTTCGGCGTCGAGGAACGCGTCCAAGTTTTCGCATTCAGCGATCATTGCATCTCCCGGCGGGCCGCCGGCCGCATACTTCCTGGTAAAGGTCGCTAAGCTGGCGCCGCATCTCCTTGCGAGCCAGCAATAAGCTGGCCTTCACTGCCGTCACTTCGATCCCGAGTATCTCACTAACCTCGTTTTGCGACAAACCTTCGCAACTAGTCAAGTAGAGGACTTGCCTTTGTCGTTGCGGCAGCTCGTCCATGGCCGCCAGCGCCTGTTTCACGTTCTCCTTTTCATGCGCGACGACTCCTGGCGTTGGTTTCGTGCATAGCGGCTCGCTATCTAAGCTGCGAGGCCGAAACTTTCCCTTTCGCAGCTCGTCCGTCCACAAATTGGTGGCGATTCGCAGCAGCCACACGCGCGACACGCTCGAATCCCGCAGCTTTGCACGGCTTCGCCAAGCGCGCAATAAGGTTTCCTGTGTCAAGTCTTCAGCGAGCTCGCTTCGTCCGGTCAATCGCAGCGCATAGCGATACACCGTTCCCAGATGCTCTTCGAGCGCGTCGAATGAGGGTAGCGTCACCGTGGGCTCGGTCCTCGCGGCAGCGCGCAGTGGTAGCTCCCGAGCGGCAACCGATCTTCGGTCTTCGCCCGGCCCTGCTATCGAACAGAGACGAACCGTGTCGGCCGAGGTCAAAGGAATTCTCCGCGTGTAAGCGATTTTCTCCGAAAACTCGCCTGTCCGCGTCTTCGCCACGGCGAATCTGCGATCGGAGAGACGCGGCTACGTGACGCCAGCAATGCATTCGCCGCCTTCCCCCGCGGCTATTCGACCATAAACTTTATTTAAGTGACAGGGTTTACCGTTCCGACAACTAGTGGCGTACGCCAGGGGGGCGGTACGCGCCGGTAGGTCAGGCTTTCCAGCCTGACGCAGTTTAATGTCAGCCTGGAAAGGCTGACCTACAGCTCCCCATGGCAACAGCATCCGCCAATTCGTCTACGAAGAACCAACCGCGCGGCGGTCTGGCGAGGGCGCTGGCCGATTCGATCGCGGATCTCGGCGCCGTCTTTATTCGCTGGACTGAGATCGTCGGCGACATGACGATCTTCACGTTGCGCACTTTTTCCTGGCTCGTCAGTCGCTTGCCGCGCCGTGAAACGCTGATTCCGGCGTTTTACAACATTGGCGTTTTAAGCCTGCCGGTTGTCGCACTCACAGGCACGTTCATCGGCATGGTGCTGGCGGTCCAAACCTATACTCAATTCAAGCAATTTGGTTTCGAGACACGCCTCGGCGCATTAATCAATCTCTCGATGTGCCGTGAGCTCGGCCCCGTATTGGCGGCCACGATGCTTGCCGGCCGCGTGGGCAGCGCGATCGCGGCTGAGATCGGCACAATGCGCGTCACGGAGCAGATCGACGCCCTATCATCGATGGGCGCCAATCCGATTCAGCACCTCGTGGT
The DNA here is from genome assembly GCA_963713365.1 of uncultured Planctomycetota bacterium. GTDB lineage: Bacteria > Planctomycetota > Planctomycetia > Pirellulales > Lacipirellulaceae > JABDGM01. The sequence goes on from CAVQLN010000002.1 coordinate 67,968, forward strand.
GCCACGGTTTTTGGGATGTCTGCTCATGATTCCCTCGCTCACAATCATGGCCATCTTCATGGGCGTGGTGGGCGGCTGGCTCTATAGCGTGCATGTTTTCGGCATCGACTCGTACCACTATTGGAACAATTCGCAACAGTTCGTCGACAACTGGGACTTGTTCTACGGCATCTTCAAGAGTGTATTCTTCGGGGCGACGATCGCGCTGGTGAGCTGCTACCGTGGGTTTAACTGTGCGCCGGGGGCCGAAGGCGTTGGGCGGGCGGCCACGGCGGCGTTTGTGCTCTCGTTCGTGATCATTATTATGCTTGATCTGGTGCTGAGCATCGTGCTCGATAACGTGCAATTGATGATTTGGCCCGACGCGGTTTGAATAGCACAAATGGCATCAAAGAGTTCCAAAACTGATATCCCGCACGGCGGCCTCATCGAGCTGCACGACTTGAGCATTGCTTTCGGCCGCCAACAGGTGCTTCGCGACATCAGCCTGTCGATTCCCAAGCAGCAAACGCTGGCGATTATTGGCGAAAGCGGCTGCGGCAAGACCGTGCTACTGAAGATCATTCTGGGACTTTTGCATCCAACCGCAGGTCACGTGGTGTTCGACGGCCAGCGAATCGACGCGCTGAGTGAAAGGGAGCTGACGCCGCTGCGAGCGCGGTTCGGCTTTGTCTTTCAAAATGCGGCTCTGTTCGACAGCATGACGGTCGCCGAGAACATCGCTTTTCCGCTGCGCGTGAATCGACGGTCGCGGCCAGACGAGGCCGAGAAAACGGTGCTTCAGCGGATTGGCCAGGTGGGTTTGCCGGCGAGTGTGCTTTCGAAGCGCCCCGCCCAACTTTCCGGTGGGATGCGGAAGCGCGTCGGCTTGGCGCGCGCTGGCGATGTGTCCCGAGGTGCTGCTTTATGACGAGCCGACCACGGGCCTGGACCCGATCATGAGCGACGTAATCAATGAGCTGATCGTGCGTACGCGTTGCGACGAGCCGGTGACAAGCATCGTGGTTACACACGATATGAAAACGGCAATGAAGGTGGCCGATCGCGTCGTGATGCTGTATCCCCTGACTCGCCTTGAGCCGGACGAGGAACAAATAGTTTTCGACGGGACGCCGCAGGAAATCATGCAATCGAAGGACAAGCGCGTCGCGCAGTTCGTCCGCGGCGAAGCGGGCGAGCGCCTGGAGGAAATGCAAACGGAAGCTGTTAGCTTTTAGCTGTTAGCTATTAGCTTCAAGGATTCAGGCGTAATAGATCGGATGCTAACGGCTAATAGCTAACAGCTAAAAACTTTTCTCATGAACGAACGACAAATGCAATTTCGTGTCGGCGTGGTCATGCTGGCGACCATGATCATCGGCACGATTCTGGCGACGCTGAATGGCCCCATACCCAGGGACTTGCTGCCGTGGGGCGTTCGCTCGTACAGAATCGCCATCGAGCTGCCGCAGGCGCCGGAGTCGGCTTGAACACACCGGTGCGAAAAAACGGCCTGTTGATCGGCCGCGTTACCGAGATCGAGGACTTGGACAACGGCGTGATCGCCAAGGTGGACATCGATGGAGACCGGCGACTCTTGACCAGCCATGTGCCGCATGTCCGCACCTCGGTGCTCGGCGATGCGACGATCGACTTTGTCTCCGAGCCGACGGCCGAGACATCCGCAGCAGCTTTCCGGCGGCGCCAAGATACCGGGAGTTGTGGATCCAAATCCTTTCGATTCGATTGCCAAGCTGGGCGACTTGCAGGATGACGTTCAACAGGCGATGCAAGCACTTGCGCGCCGGCGACGAAGTCGCCGATGTTGCCGCGCGCGTCGATGAAGCGTTCGGCAGCGAGACAGAGGAAGGGCGAATCAAACGCCTATTGGACACGACAGAACGAGCGATGTCGCAGCTAGGCGACGCGGCCGCCGCGTTCAACGAAATACTAGGCGAGAATTTGCTGGATGAACCAGCGACTCGAAGCGCGCCGCCGCCGAGCCAAGGTATTCCGCCAGCCAACCAGGGTGCGCGACCGTCGACGAGCATCGCCGCTTCGCTTGCCAATTTTCAACAGCCGGATCAGGCAGAGGTCGTGATCCAGGTGCCAACAACGCGTGACCGCCTCAAACTGGCGCTCAACGAGCTGCCCGATGCCGTGCGCGACTTTCGCGTCACGATGCAGGAGTTTCGGGTTGTGCTGGATTCGGCGAACAAGAACTTCCGCGATCTCGAAGGATTCACGCAGCCGCTCGGTCAAAACGGCCCGCGTATCGTCAATTCGATTCTTGAGACGACCGACGGGCTGGACCGAATGGTCGAGGAGCTTAACGTTTTCACCCAGGCCCTCAGCAGTCGCGAGGGGACGCTCGGGCAATTGATCCACGACCGCCAGGTTTACGAGAACTTGAACCGGCTCCTTCACAATGCAAATCAAGTCGTGCTGCAGGTGAACGATATTACCTTGCGGCTGCGGCCGGTGGTCAACGATGCTCGGATTTTCATGGACAAGGTCGCCCGGGAACCCGGCCGGGTCATCACCGGCGGTTTGAATCCCAGCCCGATCAAGTGAGTCCAAGCGGGGGCGGGAGCACAAGAATTGCGGGTCGTGAGTCCTCAATAGACGTTCCAATTCCAAGCGGCTGTTCGTCATAAGCGGTGTGATCAATGGCACACGCCGCACGAATCCCGTCCCCATCCGTGCCGCCGCGCAAAGGGGTCGGGAGTCGAGAGCTTGGCTCGAGGCCTGTGCCGAACGCCGCTGCTCATTCCATCGCGGCAGGAAAGCGAATTGAAGACTGCCCGACCCCATGACGGCGATGCCGATCGGCGTGGGAGCGGTTATGCCTGCCGGTGAAACTGGAAATTGCTGTGAGTCTTGACGCAATTGATTGGCCCGGTCCAATAGCTCCTCGTTGGGTACGATGAGCTGTGGCGCGAGGTTGTACGATATCGTGCGATTGTCGCGAATCTTTGTGCCGGCCAGGTTCTCGCTAAAGAAGTCCAGAGGCGGAATCTGGTACCACGGCATTGGAATCGGCTGATTCACCGTGAGTGTCTCGTAGCCGGGCTTCACCAATCGAATCTCGCGAGTGCCGTAGTAGATGAAATCCACCGAGCACGGCGTCGTGCCGATTTGCTGGTTATCGACGTAAACCAGGGCCCCAGGTGGATTGGAGAACACATTCAGTCTTCGCCGGACGCAGCCGGTCTCGAGCAGCACCACGCCTGCCAGTAGAAATAGGCACAGTCTGGCCTGACGCGACGTCGTCCGACGCTTCAAAGCGACTCGATCGCCATCGGAAGTGCGATGCATCGACACGGCTCAATTTGAGTTTAAAAGAGGCGGCGAAGTATAGAAACGGCCATTCGGAGCAACTAGCCCTAATTCGACCACCAGCACCGTTGCCGCCTGAGTGCACACAGTAATCCCCGTGCTGGATAGACCAAATCGTGGCAGTTTCCGCTCGATAGCGTGAGGACTAGAATTGATAGTTTGGGGATGATAGTCTCCACAACTCCGCTGCTAGCGGTTCTAGCCCGCCCTGCCGACCACATGTCGCTCAATAACGGCTCTGTCTGCCCAACATTCATCCTGAAGCATGCTTCGGTGAGCGACATGGGCATGCGCCGAACGAATAATCAGGACGCGCTGGCGGTGATGGTTGCCGACGACGTGTCGACGTGGGTTGCGAGGGGTCATTTGCTCATGGTCGCCGACGGAATGGGGGCACATGCAGCCGGCGAGCTCGCCAGCAAACTGGCGGTCGACAATATCCCGCATTCGTACTACAAGCTGCGCGATCTCTATCCGCCGGCTGCATTACGACAGGCGATTCGCGACGCCAATACGGCCATCTATAACAAAGGTCAGAGCAGTATTGGCTTTCAGGGGATGGGCACGACTTGCAGCTGCCTTGTGCTGTTGCCTCAGGGTGCACTCGTGGCCCACATCGGCGACAGCCGCGTGTATCGCCTGCACGGGCAGGTGCTGGAGCAGCTCACGTTCGATCACAGTTTAGTGTGGGAGATGGGCGCAGCCGGGCAGATCGCTCCGGAGGACGTGCCCGCCTACATTCCCAAAAATGTCATCACTCGGTCGTTGGGACCGCATTCCACCGTTCACGTGGATTTGGAAGGCCCATACAACGCGGCAGCGGGCGATGTCTTTCTGTTGTGCAGCGACGGATTGAGCGGGCCAATCTCGGATGAGGAACTTGGTGCGATTCTTCAATGCCTCGAGCCCGCCGAAGCAGCCGAAACGCTGGTGGACGTCGCGAATCTTCGCGGCGGCCCGGATAATATCTCCGTCATTATCGTGCATGTCGACGGAGAAGTTCCGGCTAAGTTGGCGCCGGCCGAGATCAATGCGCCGGAAGCGGCGCCTGCCGACTGGCGACTCTACGCGGCGTCGCTATGGATCGCCGCCGGAGCGTGCCTCGGCGTAATGGCATATTGCTTATGGCATCAAATTTGGCCCGGTGCGGTGATATCGGCCGCCGCACTGGCGGCGGTTGCTGTAATATCCGCAATTGCGTTTCGGTCATCGGCACTCGCTGGTTGTCCACAAGTTCGGCCGTTGGGCGGTCCATACGGCAATGGGCCGTATCGCAAGGCTGAGTGCTCGCCGAACGGCAAAGTCGTCGCATCGCTAGCCGACATCGCCGATAAGCTACGTGCATTGCCGGAAAAGGAACCGGGCGAGCGGACCGTCGACTGGCAGTCATTCGACGGTGAGCGCGCCGCTGCGGCTGCGTCTGCAGAAAAAGGCGAGTACGCCGACGCCGTTCGACAATACTGCCGGGCCATTCGCGATATCATGAGGCAGCTGCGCGAAAAGCGTCCGACAGTAAACGGCGATTCCGACGCTATCTAGCCGAAGCGTAATCCTGTTATCCAGAATCTTTGCTAGCAGGCTTGGCAAAAAGGCGCAAGGGACTGTCGTTTTCTAATGTCGGCCGTCCTGATAGAGTCTCAGCCAGATTGTTCAGTGGACCATCAAAGTAGGCTCTACTTTATCGCTTGGCAGCAAGTCGATTTGCGAGCGTATGCGCATACTAACCCGGTATGTACTCTTTGAATTGCTCAAGGTCTTCATTCTGACCTTAACCGGGATGACGCTGTTGATTTTCATTGGGCTCGTTGGCAAGGAGTTCGTTGACAAGGGTGTTGGTCTCGGCCCGCTACTGCGTATGACGCCTTACCTGTTGCCGCAAGCCATGCAGTTTGCAGTGCCGGGCACCATGTTGCTGGCGACCACTCACGTATATGGTCGCATGGCGTCGTATAACGAATTCGTGGCATTAAAATCGCTGGGGATATCGCCGATGGTGGTGGTTTGGCCAGCGTTTGTGCTGGCGACTGTCATCAGTTTTGGCGCGGTGCTGATTAATGATATCGCGGTGAGCTGGGGGATGATGGGCGTGCGACGCGTATTCCTTTCGTCAATTGAGGAAGTCACGTATCGGCAGTTGAAAATGCGGCATAACGTCAACATCGGCCGGTTCAACTTGACCGTGCGCGACGTCGACGGACGCCGTCTTATTTGGCCCATGCTGATTTTTCAATCATCCGAAGGGGGCAAAGCGACGACTGTATCGGCTGACGAGGCGGAATTGCGACTTCTGCTCGAGGAAAACAAATTGCTAGTGCGATTTCGTAATGCCGAGGCAGATCTGAAAAACATCAAAGCAACTGTCCCCGAGGAATTTGAATACCCAGTGCCGCTGGACGAATTAAGCGGCGGCACCGCTAAAAATCGCAGTCCCTCAAACTACGCGCTGGCCGAAATTCGCGGGGCGGTCGCCGAGCAAGAACAACTCGTTGCCAGAATAGACCAGAGTATGACGGCGCAGGCGGCGTTTGGACTGTTGACGGGCGATTTTGATTCGCTTTCGCAGCCAGCTTGGCAGCCCAGCGAGCAACAGCGACAGGCAGCGCAATTTCGACTGCATCGATTGCACACCGAGCCATGGCGAAGATGGGCCAACGGATTCAGTTGCCTGTGCTTTGTGGTCGTCGGGGTGCCTGTGGCCGTTTGGATGCGATTCAGCGAGTTCATCGCTAGTTTCTTCATTTGTTTTTTGCCCATCCTGGTGGTTTATTATCCGCTGCTGGCCGTGAGCGTCGATCAGGCCAAGGATGGCGCGCTACCGCCGCAGTCGGTGTGGCTGGGAAATATTCTGCTGGCGCTTGGGGGCCTCTGGCTCCTGCGACGCGTGAATCGCTATTGAACTAGTCTGCTAATACAGACTGTAGGGCGGGTGCTCGCACCCGCCGGAACATGTCAGTCACCATGGCGGGTGCAAGCACCAACCCTACCTGGCCTAGCGTGCGTCCTCCGTCTTCCGCTCGCGCCCTGCGTTTGTTACAGTTCCGCTCCCGGCGGGAAGCGGGAAACGTCAAAGGAACAGCTACACGCGCGCGACAAGGATTTCGCACGTGCTCTTTTCGCACTGGCCGATTCGGAACAAGCTGCAGCTGGGACTGGGACTCTTGGCAGTCTCGGTGCTAACGCTGTTCGGCAGCGCGTATTACGGTCTGTATGCGTATCGCGGGCTGGTGAAGAGCCTCAGCGCCCGCTCCGCCGAGTTGCCGCTGGCGAACGAACTTAGCCAGCACGTTGCCGATCTGCGCGTGATTCTCAGCCAGGTGGAAGAGCGCCTCGACTACGCGCCTGGCGGCGTCATGCCGTTTGGCAGTGCGCTCGATCAGAAGCCGTGGGCCCCGGACCTGCTCCGCGAGTTGTATCGCACCAAGTTCGAGCTGTTTTGCCAGACGCTGGAGAAATATCGCGAACAGCTTGACGGCAACCGCATGCGTACCGACACGCGCATCGGCGACGATCGGCACGAGCGTGCGACGTTGCTGAAAATCGACGCTGTGCTCGCCCGCATCGAGCAGCAGGATGACGATCAAGACGGCGTCGGATGGTTACTCGAAAACGATGAGACCAGGTCAGCAAGCTCCGCGACGACGTTGAATCGCTGCGTGAGCTGGCCGCCGAACTGCCAAGCCATCTTCATGCTCGGCTTCACGCGCTTGGCCACCGAAGTCAGGACACAATACCGCATGCGCAATTCCGCTGGCCTGGGTCACGACGGCTGTGGCCACGCTGCTGCTGGTGGCGGCGGTGCAACTGTTCCGCAAGTGGATCGCCCGGCCGCTGGCCACGCTGGTGCAAGGCTCGCGCGAAGTGGCCGCCGGAAAATTCGACCATCGCATCCGCCTCGATTCCGACGATGAGATGCGCGAGCTGGCCGAGGCCATGAACGCGATGACCGCCGCGCTTCCAGGAAATTCGCGACGATCTCGATTGCCAGGTCCGCGAGCGGACCAAGCAAGTCGTTCGCAGCGAGCAACTGGCGAGCGTCGGGTTTCTGGCGGCCGGCGTGGCCCACGAGATCAACAATCCGCTGGCCTCGATCGCCATGTGCAGCGAGTCGCTCGAAGGCCGGCTTGCCGGACTGCTCGAACGAAGCCGGCGAAGCTATGCCGCCGAACGCGACGTCGTGCGCAGCTACCTCGAAATGATTCAAAAGGAAGCGTTTCGCTGCAAACAGATCACCGAAAAGCTGCTCGACTTTTCGCGCATGGGCGACCCCGAGCGACATCACGCCGATCTGCGCGAGCTGGTGGCCGGCGTCATCGAAATGGTCCGCCACCTGGGCAAGTACCAAAACAAAAGCGTCGTGCTGCGCCGACGGCGAGCCGGTCATCGCCGAAGTCTGCCCGCAGGAAATCAAGCAGGTCGTGCTCAACCTGATCACCAACGGCCTCGACAGCGTCGAACCGGGCGGCACGGTGACGAGTCGTCGTCGGCTCGCGCGGCAACGAGGTGCAGATTGTTGTCGAGGACAACGGCTGCGGCATGACCGAAGACGTGATTCAGCACTTGTTCGAGCCGTTCTTCACGCGCCGCCGCGGAGGGCAGGGCACCGGGCTGGGCCTGTCGATCACGTACCGCATCGTCGAAGAGCACCACGGCCAGATCGTGGCCCACAGCGACGGCCTGGGCAAGGGTTCGAAGTTCACCGTGACTGTTGCCGCTCCGGCAGCCTGCCCTGCGGCGGCAACGAGCGCAGGCGGCAGCGTGACTTTGAAACGGTGAGTAAGTGACCATCCTGCAGATGATGCACGTGAGTAACTGAGCAGTTGACAGACAAGTACAGAGGTTGAACTAAACACCATGACGACTCACGAAATCAACTGACCGACTCGTCGACCGAACCCAAGGGCCTGGCCCTGCTGTTCGCCGACGACGAGCGCTCGCTGCAGGAGCTGATGAAGCTCGAGATTCCGCGGATGGGCCACCGGGTGACCGTCTGCCCCGACGGTCTCACCGCCGCCGCCGCGCTGGAGAAGGAAACATTCGACTGCCTGCTCGTCGATCTCGACATGCCGGGCCTGGACGGCATCGACGTCATCGCCAAGGCCAAGGAGCTGAGCCCCGATACCGACGCGGTCGTGCTCACCGGCAAGTCGTCGCTCGAAACGGCCATCGCGGCCCTGCGGCACGGCGCGTTCGACTATCTCACCAAGCCGTGCAAGCTGGTCGAGATCGAAGCGCTGCTGCGCCGCGTGCAGGAAAAGCGCAAGCTGACGCAGCAATACCGTGCGCTGAAGCGCCGGCTCGAACGCATCGAGGGCACGCCGCAGACTGGTCGGCAGCTCCGCCGGCATGGATCGAGTCCGCACGCTGATCGCCAAGGTCGCCCCGACACAATCCACCGTGCTGATCCTGGGCGAAACCGGCACCGGCAAGGAGCTGGTCGCCCGCGCCGTGCACGACCAGAGCACGCCGGGCGGGCGAGCCGTTCGTGGCCATCAACTGCGGCGCGCTGCCCGAAACGCTCATCGAAAGCGAGCTGTTCGGCCACCGCAAAGGCGCGTTCACCGGCGCCGACGAGCACCGCGTCGGGCTGTTCGAAGTCGCCAACGGCGGCACGATCTTTCTGGACGAAATCGGCGAACTGCCCAAGGCGATGCAGGCCAAGCTGCTGCGCGTGCTGGAAAGCCGCGAGATTCGCCGCGTCGGCGAAAACAAGTCGCATGAGCGTCGACGTGCGCGTCGTGTGCGCGACGCATCGCGACTTGCCGGAGATGGTCGCCGCCGGCGAATTTCGCGAAGACCTCATGTACCGCATCAACACGTTCGAGATCTTCCTGCCGCCGCTGCGCGACCGGCTGGACGACATCCCCGAGATGGCCGAGCATTTGCTCGACACGATTTCGACGGCAAAGTCGAGTCCCGGCCGGCTGCACCTTGCTGAGGACGCAATCGAGCTGCTGAAGTCGCACGTCTGGCCCGGCAACGTCCGCGAGCTGGCCAACGTGATCGAGCACGCCACGATACTCTGCGACGAGGACGGGCCGATTACGGCTGACTTCCTGCCGGCCCACTTCAACCGCCGCCAGCTCACCGGTGCAGCCGCCAATCATCCCGGGCCCGATTTCGCTGCGCGACCTCGAAATGCAGGCCATCTACCAGGCCCTGGAACGCCACGGCGGCAACAAACCGAAGGCAGCCGACGAGCTGGGCATCAGCCTCAAGACGCTCTACAACAAGCTCAACCAGGCCAGCGAGCTGGAAAAATCGGCCTAGCGTTGCAGTTGAGCCAGGCAGCCGCACATTCAGACGCTTCTGGCCGATTTGCTCGTCATTACCGCTACGGTCGATACAACACATTGGCGCAGCGCAATTCTCGCGCAGCACCAGCGGCTCAATTTCGGACGTCTGGTTCTGCCGCGGTGATTTCGGCAGCGGCCGGCACGGCTCCGGCTGGAGTTGTGTTCTAAAATCTCTTATCGGCCGAATTAGGTTCCGCACGCCCCATGCCTGTGGGGGGTGCGCACACTGAGCAATCTGGTGGTGAGCCGCCATGACCGCGATCGCAGAGCTATGCGCCCAAAGCGTCGAATCCGACCGCCGGCTACCTGGCCGTGCCGGTTGGTATGCTGCAGCGCCTGCAACACGCGACGGTCGACCTGTTCGTCCAATACGAGCCAAACAGCTCGCCGGTGCTTTATCACCGCGCGGGATGCCCGATCGAAACGAATCAGCTTTCCGGTCTGGCTGACGCCGGTGTACAGCACATCTTCGTTCGCACCGAGGACTTCCAGCAGTTCGGCATGCAGTTATTGGAATCGGTGGACTCGCTCGTAGGCGAGAGGCCCGTGCCAGGCGCCGAGCGATTTGCCGTGCTGCAGGTCGCGCTAGCGATGGAAATTGAACGCACGTCGCGGCTTGTCGACTGCGGGCCATACGTTGCGTTGGCAGAAAAAGTTGGCCGCGACCTGACGGCGCTATTGGCGTCGAGCAAGGTGCTGCCCAAGGACCTGTTTCGCCTGGCGCGGCACGACTTCAATACATTCACCCACGTGACGAACGTGGCCGGCTACAGCGTCATCCTTGCCGAGCAGCTCGGGCTGTGTGGTGCTGACGGGCTGGAACAGATCGCCACGGCGGCCATTCTGCACGACATTGGAAAACGATTCATCCCATCCGAGATCCTCACCAAGCCGTCGCGGCTCGACCCGCACGAGCGGGATGTCATCGAGACCCACCCGCAGCGCGGCTACGAAGAGCTGTGCCAGCGGCCCGGATTGACGCCAGATCAACTGATGATCGTCTATCAGCACCATGAACGCATCGACGGGACGGGATATCCCGTCGGCATTCAAGGCGACGAAATCCATCCCTGGGCGCGGATGCTGTCCGTTGTCGACGTATTCGACGCGATGACGGGCACACGACCGTACCGCCGCCCGGCTACCGTGCAAGAGGCTATGAACTACATCCGGCAGAACGCGGATACGCAGTTCGATCGAGAGGTTGTTCAATGCTGGACATCAATCATGACAAGCAGTTGATTGACACGCTGTGGGAATCCGCCGCCTCGAAAGTGCGCTTGACGGAGTCCTTGCAAAAGTTGTTCTTTGATCCGCACGGCGCTATGCCCTTATTTCACGACAACCGCCGCGCCTATCATCGTTACTTCATGCGTGGTAAAGCCGTGGTGCTGCGCGGCGATGCCACCCTCGCCGCCTACACGAAAGACGTTTCCCGCCAAGGAATCGGCTTTCTGTCGCCGGTACAACTGATGCCGAAGGAACGGGTGAAGCTGCGCCTGCCCACGACTCAGATATGTTTGGAGATAGCCCGATGTCGCCGCATGGATCAAGGATGCTTCGAGTGCGGAGCCCGATTTGCCTTGGAGCCCGGCTTGATTCGGTCCACGAATTGAGGTGATTTGATGGGTACAGTTCGAGACATCATGAATACGAGGGTCGTCGGCATCCGTCCCGACGCCACCCTGGCCGAAGCCGTGGCCATCCTCACGCAGCAGCACATCGGCGGCGCCCCAGTCGTGACGGCCGAGGGAGCCGTGATCGGGGTGATCTCGGAGCTGGCTCTCATCGACGTCGTTTTCGACTCCGATGCGAAGGATTCGCCGGTGTCGGAATATATGACTCCGGAGGTTCACACCGTCCATCCGGACGATCCGCTTTCGCGGCCGGCCCAGTTGTTCGCGCTGTATTCGTTCCGGCGGCTGCCGGTTGTGCAAGACGGCAAGCTCGTGGGGATTGTCACCCGCCGCGATTTGATGAATTATGCGCCTGCGCGTGAATGAGCTCCTGACGGACCCATTGATTGAGCTCATCCCCTCGTTGGCACCAATGACCTGAAATCCGAAAAACAGGACATCCAACGCCTAACCAGGTCAGCTCCATAACTAGTGCAGTGCGATGTCCGAGGATCTATGTCCACTTTGGCCGCGGAGACCGATCTGAAACAGAACCCGACATCGGGTTACGTGCCGATACGGCCATCGGTGCTTCGTTCGATCGATGTTGCTCCTGCGGACTTATCCGTTCAATACGATGCCCGCTCTGCCCCCGTTCTTTACTGCCGCAGAGGCTCACCACTGAGCGCACATCACTTTGCCGAACTGGCCGACGCCGGCATTGAACAGGTGTATGTTGCAAAGGAAGACTTCGACTCCGTAAGCAATCGCTTGCTCGATTCCCTGGAATCGTACTTTCAAAAGGATTGGATTCCCCAGGCGGAGAAATTTGCCGCGTTGCAAGTTGCCGTCTCGGTCGAAATCGAGCATTCATTTCGGGCAGTCGACTGCGGCGCATTCCAAACGGTGTCCGAAAAGGTCGGTCGCCAGTTGGTTAGCATTCTGGCGGCCAGCGACGTGTTGCCGCGCGATCTCTACCGCATCGCCCAACACGACTTCAGCACGTTCACACATGTGACCAACGTTGCCAGCTACGCTGTTATCCTGGCCGAAGAAATGGGCATGCGAGACACTGTGGCACTCGAGCACATTGCAGCGGCCGCGATGCTCCATGACATCGGCAAGCGCTTCATTCCGCCAGCCATTCTTCACAAAACCAGCCAGCTCGACGAAGAAGAACGCGAGATGCTCGAGTCGCATCCGCTGCGCGGTTATGTCGAGTTATGCGACCGCCCGGGTTTGCAGTTCGGCCAGCTCATGATGGTGTATCAGCACCATGAGCGCATCGACGGGCGCGGGTACCCGGTGCGAATCCTGGGTGATGAAATTCATCCCTGGGCAAAGCTCTTATCGGTAGTCAACGTGTTCGACGGGATGACGTCGAAGCGCGGCAACCGCCGTCCGGCAAGCGTTGAGCACGTGCTCGATTTCCAGCGCCATCAGGCGGGAACGCAATTTGATCCAGAGGTCGTGAAATGTTGGATCTCACTCATGAGCCGAGCGTAAGCGACGTGTCGTGGGACGCGGTTGAGCTTTCGGCCCGCATTCCAGGCGATATGCCCGATTTCCTCGAGACGCAAAGGGCCGACGCCCGTTCGCGTGCCAGACCGGCGGGCCTATCGCCGCTTCTATTTGCGCGGCAAGGCAATTTTGCGCTCCGATGAAAAGTTTCTCGGCGTCTACACGGTCGACGCGTCGCGGAAGGGAATTCGATTTTTCTCGCCGGTGCAACTACTTCCAAAGCTTCACGTGTGGCTGCGACTTCCCGGGATACAAGAGTTCGAGATCGAAGTCGTCCGCTGCTGCCGCCTCGAAGAGCGGTGCTACGATTGTGGAGCGATCTTCATTCGCGGGATTTGATGCTTGAGTTTTGGCGAACCACTCCAGCAAGTCGAGCCATCGCTTGCGGCTTAGCTCCGAACCACCTGCACACAACAACGCGAAATTGATCGCGAGCCGTGCAATTGGTCGCGACCGAACCACGCTGAGAACTAAGCGAGCGGGAAATAAAGCCGACGGGGCTGATCCCATCCTGATTCACGGCCCCGCCGACTGATTGTCGATCACAACTTGAGCGAACACGTGGCCGCGACTAGCTCTTTTTCTTTCGGCCGCCTTTCTTGCGACCACCTTTTTTACGCCCGCCTTTTTTACGGCCGCCTTTTTTACGGCCTCCTTTCTTTTTACCGCCTTTGCGGCCACCCTTTTTGCCGCCCTTCTTTCCACCTTTTTTCGCCGAGCTCTTCTTGGTTTTTTTGCCGCGACCGCTGCCTGATTTCTTGCCGCCACCGCTCGATTTGTTCACGGTCGCCCAAGCGCGACGTTCGGCTTCCTCGTCGCTCGTGCCACGTTCCTTGTAACCTTCTTCAATGTGCTCCGCTTGCCGCTTTTGTTTGCTTGTATATTTTTTCTTCGATCCGCGCGCATGTTCGGTTCTCCCACGGGGTCAACAAACTCGCGAGGTTTGCAAGCAAATCGTGTGCCGGCCGTACCTGCAGATATGCGCGAATCACTTCAGGTTTGCGGCCATGCTTGCCGCGTTACTACCTATTACTGAGGCAGTCTGCGCGGCGCTGTTATGTTTTTGTTTCTGGTCGTCGGTCGCTTTCTTATCCTTTTCCGTCTTCTCTAACTCGGACGACGTCTTGTTCGCGGCAGTGCACACAGCCTGCAGGGCGCTCTCCATTTTCTTGAGCTCAGCGAGCGCCTTTTGAAGCGTGATGATGTCAGCTTCCAACTCTGTAATACATGTCTCGATTTCTGAGATCTTGAGTTTCGGCACCGTGGGCAGTTTCGCCGGCATGGCGATTTTTTTGGCATCAAGGCCCTCGGCGCCTTTCAGCGCATTTTCCAAGTCCTTGCCTTTGAAATCGGCTGGCTTCGCCTTGGTCCAAGCCGACACTGTCAACGAAGTGTTTACGACCGTAGCGCCATAGTTGTCTCCAATTAGTAAATAGAATTGCGTATGTTTGTACCGCGGTTCGCTAAGCATACGTTCGCGCCCGCCGCCAAACGTTCAGCGAGCAGGGCCAGCACGCGAGTCATGATAACGGGCTAAAAGCCGCTTGGCGACCATGCGGTAGTGGAAGCCATCGATCGCGAGCGCAATCGCCGGCGTAAGCATTTGCGGATGATGCACGAGCACGGTGGGCAGGAGTTTTCAGAATGCCCGGCGGCCTCGATGCAATACTCCGATAGGGCGAATTCGCCGTTGACCGCGATCGACCAGTCGCGCGGCGACCGGTGCCCGTCGCGGCTTTATGCTCGTTAGATATCGGCCGCCACCTGATCGTAAAACTTTATGAAATCATCCTTGTCGTTACTGGCGCGAAATTGCATCGCCGTCCGTGGATGAAGGTTCATCTGGCCCGTGATGTTGTAGGGCACAAGCGGACCCCACTCCACGGTCGCTTTGAGCGGCTCGATGTGGTTTTGCAAAAGCGCGATGATCGGCCTCAGCCTGAATTTCGGGTTTCGCAAGAATCCCAAGAGTAGCTCCATGTGGCAGTTGCCGGCCCCGCGGCCCAGCCCGCCCATCGTGGCATCCACGCGGTTCGCACCCAGGATGATGGCCTCAATCGTGTTGGCGAAGGCCAGCTGGAGGTTGTTGTGCGCGTGAATTCCAATTTCCTTGCCAGTACCATCCATCGCGCCGGCGTACTGGATGTACAGGCGATCGATCTGCTCGCGATATAAGTTCCCGAAGCTGTCGACTATTACCATCACGCCGGCGTGCGTTTTGGCGACCTCGCCGAGCACCGTATCGATCTCTAGTTCGGTGATGCTCGAAATTGCCATCAAATTGGCGCACGTTTCGTATCCCAGCTCGTGGCAATGCTCGATCATCTCCACGGCCTCCGAGACCTGGTGTGCGTAGAACGCCACGCGCACCATATCAAGCTTGCTCTCGTTGCAGGGCACAATTTGCTCGCGCCAATCGCACTTGCCGGCGTCGGCCATGATCGCCAACTTCAACCCCGTGCGCTTGGAGTCGTGATCCGCAAACACGCGGCTGAGCAATTCCTCGTCGCAGAACTTCCATGGGCCAAACTTCTCGCGATCGTGCTGCTTCGGCGATGCCTTATACCCGACTTCCATGTAGTCGATACCGGCCGCGACACACGTGTCGTAAACGGCCCGGACCAGCTCCTCGCTGAACTGGTGGTTGTTGATCAAGCCGCCATCCCGGATCGTGCAATCCAGGACTTTCAGCTCGGGCCGGTAGGTAATCCAGGGGGCAGTTTCCGACATAACGACCTCGGGCGAAGTATCTGAATGGCGTCCCGGCAACCAACAGGAATCAATACAATTCGTCTTGAAAACATAGCATAGCGTGAGGCCAGTGCCCACTAGCGCAGCGCTTTTGATTCAGGCCCTGCCAGGATATGGGAATTGCCATGCCGCCTTTGATAGTTCATCTTAAACATTGTCCTGAATCGAGCGGCGGGCTTGCCCGCGCTTCGAATGACGGAATCTACGCTTCCCGCATTGTGCGACTCGCAAGATGAAAATGCAAACACGTCACGTTCTCTGCATTCTCAGTTCGGCGCAAGTTTTTGCGATTGCCATATTCATTGGTAATGTTAGCAGAGCCATCGCCAAGGAAACGCCGGCAGCGACAGGTCCCGGTGTGGTCGCCGAGAAGCCGGCCGGCGGACACTTTGTCGAAGTCGACGGCGGCTATATGGTTCCCTACACCGAGTCGCTGCCCGGCACCGACATCACGTTCGAGATGATGCCAGTGCCCGGCGGCGAATTCTTGATGGGAAGCCAGGATTCCGAACGAGATCGCGCCGCCGACGAAGGCCCGCAAGTGCGCATCAAAGTCGAGCCATTTTGGATCGCCAAATGCGAGGTTAACTGGGCCGAGTACCAGTCGTTCATGTCACTCTACGATGCGTTCAAGAAGCTGCAGCTCTTAGCGACCAATCCAGATCAGCAGGATGGCGATGCCTCACAAGCCGAGGAAAAGCTCAAACTGGTTAAGGACCACGCCTGGAACGGCAGCGTCGAAGAAGAGTGGGGCGTCGATGCCGTAACCACGGCCACTCCATTATACGATTCGAGTTTTACTTACGAAGCAGGCGACGCGCCTGATCAACCTGCCGTGACGATGACGCAATTTGCCGCCAAGCAATACACCAAGTGGCTGAGCGGAATCCTCGGCCGCGACTACCGCTTGCCTAGCGAGGCGGAATGGGAATACGCGGCCCGCGCCGGAACCACAACAGCCTATTCTTTTGGCGACGACGCGGCGCAGTTGGGCGACTACGCCTGGTTCGACGAGAACGCCGACTTTCAAACTCATCCGGTTGGCAGCAAGAAGCCAAACGCGTGGGGAATTCACGACATGCACGGGAACGTCGCCGAGTGGACGCTCGACGAATATCGCGAGGAAACCTACGCGGGGCTTGGCAAAGGTCCCGTCGACGCCGCGATTGCCGTGTGCTGGCCAACCAAGGTCTACCCGCGCGTGATCCGCGGTGGCAGCTGGCTCGATTCCGCGCCGCCCTCCGCAGCGCCGCTCGCTATAAGTCCGAAGAAGACGAATGGAAGTTCAAAGATCCGAACATACCCAAAAGCCCTTGGTGGTTCACCGAAGAGCCAGCCACGGGCGTCGGCATGCGGATTGTACGCCCGCTCAAGCCGATGCTGGCCGAGGAAAGGAAGCGAGTCTGGGAGGCCGACGTCAAGGACCTGCGCCAAGACCTGGAAGACCGACTACGCGAGGGTCGTGCCGCGATGGGCATGGCGGACGAAACGCTCCCTGCGGCGATCCAAGCGGCCGAATCTCTTGATGGTGATTCTTGATGCACGAGCCGGCGGCGGCAGCCTGACCGTGCCGCGCAAGCTATTTCTTGTGAATCAATCCCTTGCCGTCCGGGGCAAAACGAACCGAGTCGGCCTGCGTGACAACTACTTCCAATCTGTTGATATGGGCGACCACGTCCCAATCCTCCGTGAATTCGATGTGCCGTCCGTCTCTGTCATCCTGACGACGAATGCGTAATATGAGCCGACGTTGCAGGGCCCAAATATCGCTCCATTCGCGCGGCAATACTTCGGCATAAGCGAAACTGATGGATTCGGTGTCATTGAGCGGCGGCCTTATGCCGCTGTACGGCCAGCTTTTGAGCAAAGCGCCCAGTGCTGTCGAGTAGTCGCGACGCTCAATGGATTTTACAAAGCGCTGCGCCACCACGGTCGGCCTGACAAAAAGCACGTAACACAGCGTCGCCGTAGCCGCGATAAGCACCAGCAGCCAGCGAATCGAAAAACGCAGCCGCATGCGTGGCAATCGCATTATGCGAAGAGCGGTGTCACCGCTTGGGCCTTCACCAGCTCGCGCGGCTGATTCAGGTGATTGTAGACGATCGTCTCGGGGTGGATGCCCAGCGCATGGTAGATGCTGGCCAGTATCTCCGTCGGATGCACCGGGTTTTCCAGCGGGGCAGACGCCGTGGCGTCGCTCTTACCATGAACGTAACCGCGCTTCACGCCCGCGCCGGCCAGCACTGCCGTGTAGCAATACGGCCAGTGATCTCGGCCATCGGCGCTGTTGCTATTCCCCGATGTGCTCACGCCCTTCTGCGGACTGCGACCAAACTCGCCGATGCACACTAACAACGTGTCGGCAAAGCGCCCGCGATTATCCATGTCCTCGATCAATGCCGCCAGACCCGTGTCGAGCATTGGGCCCGACTGATCGCGCATCCGTTTCGTGAGATCCGAGTGGTGGTCCCATGAATGATTGTCGGAATTGGCGATCTTCGGCCAGATCACCTCGACCACTCGCGTGCCCGCTTCTATGAGCCGGCGCGAGCAGGCAGCTTTGCCCGAACGTGTTGCGGCCGTATTGATCGCGAAGGGCGTCGGGCTCTTGCGACAGATCAAATGCATCGCGAGCGCGGCCTGACGTCACCAGGTTGATCGCCCGCTGGTAATACTCATCGAGGTTCTCCTTCTCCACGGCCTTCTCGACCGCCGGCATCTGGGCGGTGATGAGGTCGCGCAGCTTCGCGCGACGCTCCAGGCGCACCTTGAACATGTCCGGCCGCATCGTGAGATCGTCGACCTTGATGCGATCCATCTTGTTCATGTCCATGTCGTCGCCGTCCGGGAACAGCGTGTACGGGTCGAACGCTTTGCCCAGAAAGCCGGCCGAGCCGCCTTTGCCAACGACGTTGCTTTCCTGCAGCGGCCGCGGCAGCATCACGAACGGCAACATCGGCTCGGTCGGCGGCTGCAGCCGCACGATCTGCGAGCCGAAGTTCGGAAAGTCCTGCGCGTTCGGCGGCTCCAGTTGGCCCGAAGGACTCACCTTGTCCGTCGTGTAGCCGGTCATCATCTGATAGATGGCGGCCGTGTGATTGAACAGGCCGTTGGGCGTGTAGCTCATCGAGCGGATCATTGTGAAACGGTCGTTCACCTGCGCGAGCTTGGGCAGGATCTCGGTGAAGTGCACGCCTGGCAGCTTGGTGCCGATATTCTTGAAGCCGCTGCGGATGTTCTCGGCCGCGTCCGGCTTGGGATCCCACAAATCAAGATGGCTCGGGCCGCCTTGCAGGTACACCATGATGATGTTCTTGGCCTTGCCCCAACCGGGCCCGCCGCCGGCCAGTTCCGCGCTCGCCTGGGCGCCTTGCAGTTTGAGAAGCGAACTGAGCGAAAGGCCGAGCATTCCGGCGCCGCCAACGCGCAGCACATCCCGCCGGGTAGGCTTCAAGTACGCGTCGCACAAATCCTTGCCGCTGCGGCCAATGACTCGAAACATGGTTAGCCTCCGGAATGACGAATTTCTAATGACGAATGACGAATGAGAGGAAACAATTCATTCGTCATTCGTCATTCGGGAATTCGTCATTGGCTTAATGGTTGTACAAAAACGCAGGACTATTGATCAGCGCCCAGACAACATCCTGGGCGACAGTAAGACGCTTGTTCTTCAGCTGTTCTTCACTCAGCGCGACCGCGCGGCGAAGCTGCTGCAACTTCGGATCCAACGGCAGCGGCTGCTGGGCCGCCGCCAAATCTGTTTCAAGCTGCTTCAACCGCGGATCCTCCGCGAGCGGCCGCTCGTGATTGGCCAATTCCATCTGCAGCTCTTTGTACCGCTTGTCGTCGTCGCGAGCGCGGGCAAGCAAAGCGTCTCGATCCGCATCCGTCCGCTCGCCGGCCGGTCTGGCAAGAATCGCAGCGATCGCCGGTGGCAAGCCAAAGTTCAGCCCGGGCGCCGCGTCGGTGACCGAGATACGGAAACGACCGAGAGAATGCTGGCCATCGTAGAAATTCTGATACAGCGTAAGTTCCAGCACGCGGTCTTTCGCTCCTTCAAGCGGCGAAGCTAGTTCAAACGTAGCCGCATGGTCGCGGCCCATCTCCGGCGAGATCGCCCAACCATTGTCGGTCTCAGCCGTAGTATTGCCATCGACGGACGATTTCACATCATACCCGCCCTGGCTAACGGAGGCCTGGGCATTTTGCAGCTTGATGTCCGCATAACCGGCCGTTTCGGCGGCAAACAGCCGCACCGCATCGATGGGCAGCATGCTTTCTTCACCATTCACGAAGATGCGTAGACCCGTCAGTTCCGCATCGGTCGTGATTGCCACCGGCGTCGCAGTCGTCCCGCCTTCACCGGCTTGCAGCGTTCGCCGCACCGAGCGGGAGTCGTCGAACGTCGGCTGATTTGCGGTCGACCATTGAACGGTTACTGTTACCGCCGATCGAACGCCCGTTACAACTTCGAGCAGATAGGCCCCGGCTGGCTCTTTCAGCGACGTGGTAATGCCCGCCGGCTGCCGACGGCCAAACAAATAGCGCATGCCCGATTCGGTCGTCACTTTGGCTCCTTCTTCAGTCTGCCAAAGCTCGTCGCCGCCGGAAAAATCCCAGCTCTTAACGAGCTTGCTCGGACCCGGTCCCGGCAGCCAGCGCGCCGCGAACTCGGTGAGCACAAAGTTTCCGCTGCCGGCTCGGCCAGGACCACGGTTAGGAAATCGCTCATCTGCGAGCGGTTCCAGCCGGATTCCGGTGACGCGATTGAGCGGAATCGGCGCGACGTATCGATACGAACCCTTCGCTTTTTCGCCTTCGACAAAAACTGAGCCATCATCTTGCCGCGACAATTGCGCGCCATAACTGGCGCCCAACTCGACCGGACTCAATACGTGCCACGGAGTTTTGCCGCTTTGGGCCGCTTCCCACTCAGCCAGCTTCGCAATAACCTGTTTGTCATATTCCGCGAGAGCCGCCTGGGCCTTGGCGATCCGGTCGGCTCGCTCTCGCTCCTCGCGTGGCCGACGAAGCTTCACGATTTCGCGATAGGACTCGATCTCGGCCTGCAGGCCGGCGATGCGGTTTTGCCGCTCGATCTCACGGGTTGCAATTTTCGGCGATAGTTCTTGGCCATACATTTCCAGGGCCGCGACCAGCGCCGCATGATCGCTGTCCGCCTGGTCGAACATCGCGGCGGCGCCGCTAACCTCGTCCGGCTTGCCAGGGCGGCTTAAGAACCGCAAAAAGAGGCTGTTCACAAGCACGGCATTGTCGGCCACTTCGGCAACCAGCTTGGCGACCTGGTTGTCCGGGTCGCTAATCGCATCGCCCACGGTCGGGCCGCTGACCAGTGCCATTACGGGTCCAAGCTGCAAGTTACTCGAACGCTCGCATTCACATGCGCTTTCGCGCCGGACGGCCCAGGTTCCCCAGGAAACCGTCTGCCAATTCGACTCCGACGTCCGGCAGCGTCGCGGCCCGTGTACCCGGCGACACTCCTGGGAACGCCGATGTCGCGCCGGTCGCGCGATAGATCGCGTCATAGAGCACCTCGGCCGGCAGACGACGTGCGCGTGCGTGCGAGAAGTTGAGCTGGTCGTCCTCGTTCCACCGGCTCGTCTCCACCGACAACTGATACGTTCGCGACTTGCAGACCAACGTTACAACGTGCCGCGTATTGAACCCGCTCTTGATGAACTCGTCGGTGAGATAGTCGAGCAGCTCAGGATTTGTTGCCGGATTACCGGCGCGAATATCGTCAAGCGGCTCGATAATTCCTCGACCAGTCAGGTAACCCCAGATGCGGTTCACATAACTGCGGGCGAAGTATGGATTGTCGGGCGACGTGATCCACGCGGCGAGCTGCTCTCGACGCGTTGCCCCGTCCTTCGTTTCGTGCTGGCACTCGAACGGAAATTCCGGCGCGGCGACGGCGCCAGTGCGTTCGTGCTTCACGTCGCCCTGCGGCAGATCTGCCACCGATTTCATACAGCGGCTGCCCGGCGTCGATCGTGGTGGCGCCGACCATTGCGTCCCCACCGGCTGGGTCTTTGCTCAATCCCACTTGCGCGAAGTAGGCTGCCAGCTCGTAATACTGATCTTGAGTCCAGCGCTCGAACGGATGGTCGTGGCACTTGTTGCAATTGAACCGCGTGGCCAGGAACAGGTGCGTCGTGTTCTCCATCAGCGCTTGCGGCGTGCGCAGGGTTTTGTAGTACGACGCGGCCGGATTGTCCTTCGTCGAACCTGTGGCCGTGAGAATTTTTCGCGCGAATTCGTCGTAGGGCGTATTGGCAGCAACTTCGCCGCGAATCCAGTTGCGCAGGGCGACCGCCCCCTCCACCCCCAGGAACTTACGGTTGACCATCAAGAGGTCGGCCCACTTGTTCGTCCAATACTCGATGTAGTCGTCGCTGCCGACGAGCCCGTCGATTAATGCGTCGCGTTTGATTCGCGACTCTCGCGGGTCGTCAATGAATGCCTGCAGCTGCTCAGGCGTCGGCGGCAGGCCGGTAAGGTCGAGATACGCACGGCGCACGAACTCGTATTCGTCCGCCATTTGCGAGGGAAGCGTCTTGGTGCGCTGCAGCTTGGCCGCCACCAGCTCGTCGATGCGATTATTCGCCGGCAATTCCGCCCACTCGAAGCCATTGCGATCGCCCATCACGGTGAGCGTTGTCGCCGCGTAACTCCCTTCATAGCGCACAAGCACGGCCGCCTCGCCGCGCCGCAATGCCTCGAGCAAACCCGGCTGCTCCGGCATCGTCTTCACGACGTCGGTGTTGCTGCTTTCCAAAAACGCTTCGCGCGTGACATCGCGCTGGCGCCGTCGGAATAGAACGCCACCACGCGGACCTGCTGCCGCGAGCCGATTGCTTCGACGACCGGATTGGCAGGCGTGATCTCCAGCCGCGTCACGCGCGGCGACGTGATGTCAAGGCGGGCTCCATCGGCGATCCACTGACGAATCGCTTCGTAATACGGACTGCCCGGCTTGATGACTTGTCCACCTTCGTGCGGCACCGCCGCTGTCGTCTTGAGCAGCATAAGGCTATCGGCCGGCGAGGCCACGTTCACGCGCCGTGAAGCCAGGTCGTCGGTAAACGCCCGCACGTCAAACACCGGGTCATATCCGCGCAGGGAAAGCTTGAAGCCGTTTTTCCCGGCCTGCGCCCCATGGCACGTTCCCGCATTACAGCCAGCGCGAGCCAACATCGGCGCAATATCTCGAACAAAATCCGGCTGCGCTGGGCGATCAACATTCGACACTTCCACATCGGCAGTCGCCGACTTGTCGTTAAGCTTCACGGTCAGCGTTGCAGCCCCGTTTGCGCTCGGCATCACCATGCCGGCCGAATCTGCGCTTGCCACTGGCGCCGAAAAGCTGTAATCAACTTCGCGTGTAACATCGACTTTGGCCCCAGACGCTAACTCGGCCGTCACGACGACTTGCGCGTACCGCGACGGCGCGTCGAGACGGATCGTGGCGGGCTCCACTAAAAGTGAAGCTACGGCGTCGGCGGAAGGCAGTGGCGGCGCATCGCTGCGACCCAGCATCCTTGTCGCTTGCATCCGCGTCTCGGAGAGACGCGGCTACGTTTGCAGCAACATCGGCACTCTTGCTAATCTCGACCGGCGAGAACGACGCCAAAACGGTGCCGTTCTGCGTATCGATGATTCGCACCAATCCATCACCTCCCGCCGCCACGACTCGATCGCCGCTCGGGCTGAGCGCCACGGCATAGACGCCGCCTTGCGCTACCTCAACCTTGCCCGACGTCTGGATGTTTGCCGCGTAATGCTTCTGTAGCTGCGCCTTCTCTTGCTCGCTGTGTTGATACGTTGGCTTATGAAGGATCGCTTGAATTTCAGCCGGGATCGTCGGTGCGGGCTCCATGCGGTAGACGTGCACATGGCCATGACCGTCGAGACTGCTTCCGGCCGCAATTGTGCGGCCGTCAGGCGTAATGTCCACGCTGAAAATGCGGCCCGGCAGCGACGGCAGCTCCCACAGAAGATTGGCGTCGTCGCCGATCTGTCGCGCCGTCGTGCGGTGCATGCGATAAATGCGCGGATGCCGTCGGCGCCGCCGAAGAGAATCTCGTCGCGCAACGGATGCCGGTCCACGCTCTGGATGCCGCCTTTTAGAGCGGCCGGCGTAATCGAAGTAATGTTGTCGATGAATCGCTCGGTTGCCACTTCGATGAGCTTGGCTGCCATGTCGCGACCAACCGACGCCAGATGCGTGCCGTCAACCGAGAACACCGTATCTAACACCCAGTCGTCGTGCGCACTCTGGTACAGAACCTGTTCGCCAGTCTCGGTATCGATCGTGCGCACCGAACTGTCTGTGCAGCCGAACGCCAGCCGTTTGCCATCGGGTGACCACGAGGCGCCGAACACCGAGTCGTGCGTCACAGGAATAGAATGCAACAGAGTCCGATCCGCCACATTCCAGATCTGCACTTCGCCCACGCGCGCCGGTTTGCCCCCCGTAACGGCCAGCTTAGCGCCGTCCGGCGAGAAGCGCACCGACTCGATCCGTTCCGACATTCCCACCAGCCGGGCAACCAATCCCGTGCCATCGGCTTTATGCAATAGCACTTCATGAAATCCGGCGACGGCAAGCAGGGTGCCGTCTGGCGACCAGTCGATCGAAGCGATCACCGGCGGGCCGCTATAAACGGGAGGATGCGCCGCATCGATCGGCGGCGCGGTCGCGGGCGGCGTATCATCGTGCGCGCCCTGTTCGATCCAGCGGCGGATCAGCGCGATCTGGCTCTCCTCGAGCGGCTTCTTGCCCTGCGGCATCGCCGCTTCGCCGTCCGCAGGCGTAATCTGCTCGACGAAATAACTTTCGTCCGGCTTCCCAGGCACGACCGACGGCGTTCCACTTTCGCCGCTGGCCAGCAGGTTCTTGAACGAGGTCATCTCCAAAGCGCCGCTTGCTTTGGCCGGCTGGTGGCATCCGTGACAATTCGCCTGCAGGATGGGGAGCACGTCGCGATGGTAGCTCACCTCGCCGGTCGGTGCGGCTGCCGGCGCCTCGGCGGCGCCATCTGCCGCAAATGTGGGCCCGGCCAGAATCAGAAAAACCGCGGCCAGCGCGCATCGCTGGCCCCACCGAGTCCGACTAATAGTCGCCGCAATTTGAGGCATCGAGCGGCCCCTTGACAGGTTAAAAGAGTACGGCCCATTCGCCGCTGGGTGCGCCGACTGACAACTTAACCTTCGCGACGGGCGAGGCAAAGCCTTTCCATTACTTATGGTATTGAAAAAAGCGAGGAAAACTAGCGCAAAGGCGCAGTTAGTTCGCAGTTTTGTCGATCCGTGTTCTGAAATCCCGTAAATCCTCTGCTGCCCTGTGACCAATGCGGGCTCGACAACAATTGAATTAGGCTTCATCTGGCACTCAAAGGATTTTTGGAACACTAATCTGCGCTAATCATCGCTAATGCCCATTAGTGAAGATTAGTGACGATTAGTGTTCCAACATTCGGTCGTTCAATCGTAAATCGGTAGGAACGTGTTGAATGCCTTCTCGCCGAAAACGCCGGGGTCGTTAAAGCGGCGATTGCGATCGAGTCGCGGTGATTGCCGTCATTTCGTCCGCCGACAATTCAAAATCGAAGATCGCCAGATTTTCGCGCAGCCGATCAACTCGCGTCGTTTTCGGAATCACTGCCGTGCCACGCTGGACGCCCCATCGCAAAAGAATTTGCGCCGGTGTTTTCTTGTGTCGCTTCGCTGCCTCGTGCACGACCGGTTGTTCCAACGCCGATTCGTTCGCTCCCGCCATTCCCAACGAATAGTACGATGCGGCCCCAAGCGGCGAAAACGCGGTCACAATAATGTTCTGCTCCTTGCAAAAGCGCAGCAGCTTTCTTGCGCCAGGAATGGATGCATCTCTACTTGCAGCACTGCCGGGGCGATTTCGGCATATGCGAGCAAGTCGCGCAGCAGCGCCGTGTTGAAATTACACACGCCGATGTTGCGCACCAGGCCCGCGCGGGCCAATTCCTCCATCGCCTGCCACGTTTCCGCGATCGGCACTTTGGCCAGCTCCACTCGCGGTTGCGCGGCATCCGGATCGTGAAACCAGCCAGGCGGATAACGAGTCTCAAACTGCACGAACTTGTGCGCCAGCGGGAAGTGAATCAAATACAAATCGAGATATTCCAGCCGTAAATCGGCGAGCGATCGCTCGAGCGCCGGCCGCACGTGCTCGGCCGCATGATACGTGTTCCACAGCTTCGACGTGACCCACAACTCGTCGCGCCGACAAGCGCTCGATTGTAGAACGCGCTGAAATCCTTCACCCACTTCGGCTTCATTTCCATAGTCGCAAGCGCAATCGAAATGCCGATAGCCGGCAGCAATCGCCTCTCGAACGGTCTGTGCCGCCAGCTCGCGATCAACTTTCCATAAGCCAAGTCCAACCGCCGGTAGCTGATCGCCGGTTGTGAGTTTAAGTGAGTCGGCTTTCATCGTAACTCATATTGTGTTGCGTGTAGCACACGCGGACCAATTGTATCCCGAACGACGCAGAGGTTTGAACAGGAGGAAGCAGAGGTCGCAGAGAGATAAATAGGCTCTGCTTCCTCCGCGACCTCCTGTTAGGCAGCCACGATGGCATATTCCCTCGAATAATCTAGAACATTTCGCAGCAGTCCACACCGGATTCGCCTTGGCGATTGTTCACTGTTATATTGGCGACTGTCATCGATTCGGAGTGCAACGTGCATTACTTGTACGCATCCAAAAAGGGCATGCCGCTGCGGCTCGTGGCGACGTTCGATTCCGAGCCGCAGCTTTTGGCGTACGTCCGCTGGGCGACGCTCGAAGAAACCGGCGAGCGCAGCGGGAAGTTCGAACAGGGAAGTGTGCTCGCTGGCTATAATCGCTGGGAACCATCGCGCGACGCGTTGACTGATGAGGATGACACAGCAGTCGAACATAACCCTACGCCGAGCATGTTGTAATTGAACCGGAGTATTATTTATCTCACGCAGAGGCGCAGAGAGCGCAGAGAAACGAAAACACCCTCGTAACTCTTCGAACTCAGCGCCTCTGCATGATACTCTTTTGTTTTACGTGCCCTAAATTAGCTCATGATTTCTGCTCCGCGGTTGTTGATCGGATTTGCCTTGTTGCTCTGCGTGAAAGAAACTTGCGCAAGAGCCAGAACAGGTCGACATCTTGCTCAAACGTGGCACGATTGTCGACGGCACCGGCGGCGCGCCCTATGAAGGCAGCGTTGCCGTCCAAGATGGAATGATCGTCGCCGTGGGGGCCAACATCAAAGTTGGCACCGCCCGGCAAACCATCGATTGCAGCGGCCTGGTGATCTGCCCCGGCTTCATCGACCTGCACAACCACAGCGACAACACAATTCTGACGCCCGAAACGCGCGACGCTTGTTGCTATTTGACGCAGGGCTGCACGACGCTTATTACGGGTAACTGCGGCGGCGGCAAACGCGATACCGGCGAGTTTTACGAAGAGCTTGCGGCGGGCGGCATCGGCGCCAACATCGCGCATCTCGTTCCGCACGGCGCCATCCGCGATCAGGTGATGGGCAAAGTCCGCCGTGCGCCCACCGAAAAAGAATTGCAGCAAATGAAAGAGCTGGTGGCTGCCGGCATGCGCGACGGCGCGTGGGGCATGTCGACCGGCTTGATTTATGTGCCCAGCGCCTTTGCCGACACCGACGAGCTCGTGGCACTGTCTCAAACTGTGGCCGAGCACGGTGGTATCTACGCCAGCCACATCCGCAGTGAGGATGATGAGCTTTTCGAGGCAGTTGAGGAAGTCATCGAAATCGCCCGCCGCGCCGGATTGCCTTGTCACATCTCGCACATCAAGGCCAGCGACCCGACAAATTGGGGCAAGCTTCGAGTAGTTGCGCATGGTCGAAGAGGCCCGCAGCAACGGCCTCGCGATCACCGCCGACCAGTATCCCTACAACGCCTCATCCACCTCGATGATGGCGTTGTTGCTCCCGGACAAAGAACGCGAGGGCGGCGAGGCAGCCACCGCCGAGCGTCTGAAAAACCCCGACGAGGCCGCGAGACTACGTCTATTGGTTGCCAAGGAGATCGACGACAGCGGTCCGATGGTGATCGCCAGCTTCCCGGTAAAACCGCAATGGCTTGGCAAAACGCTGCATGAAGTGGCAAAGCTCGAAGACTGCGAGCCGGTCGACGTCGCGTTCGAATTGTTCCGCAATCCGAAGGCGCAGGGCATCCACTTCGGCATGGGCGAGGAGGATGTGCGATTTGCGATGACGCTGTCGTGGGTGGCCACCGCTTCCGACGGCAGCAGCAAAATCGACGACGGTACGCGGCCACACCCGCGCAGCTACGGCACCTTCCCGCGCAAGATTGGCCATTACGCGATTCGAGAAAGAGTTCTATCGATGACGGCGGCCGTGCGCAGTGCATCTGGACTGCCGGCCGATATATTGGGAATGACCGACCGCGGCTACGTGCGCGAAAATCTTGTCGCCGATTTGGTGGTGTTCGATCCCAAACAATTGGAAGACCGGGCCACCTACGAGAAGCCGTTCGAAACATCGGCCGGCATCCGCTGGGTGCTTGTCAATGGAAAGATTGCGATCGCCGATGGAGAGCCGCAAGATGTTTTGGCGGGCCGCGCGTTGCGCCGCGAATCGAGAGGAGGCAATTAAATGAAGTTCAAGCTTGCTAAAGGTACCCGCAAAACTCCCTCCCCCTTGGGGGGAGGGCCGGGGAGGGGGTGCTTCCGCGGAGTCGCGTTAGTTGCCGCGCTGTTAGTCACGGCCACGTCGTCAAGCGAAGCCGAATCACAAGTCGGAACCAGAATCGATGATTTCACCCTTCAGGATTACCTCGGTGCGCATCATTCACTGAGCGAGTGGCAGGACAAGAATGCGGTGGTCGTCGTGTTCGTCGGCACCGAATGCCCGCTGGCGAAGCGCGTATGGACCGCGGCTGGCCGAATTGGCCGCCCAGTATGAACCCAAAGGCGTGCAGTTCGTCGCCGTAAACTCGAATCAGCACGATACTCTACGGGAAATCGCCCACTATGCTCGCGTACATAAGATCGACTTTCCGATGTTGAAGGATTCGGCCGGCGCAGTGGCCGATCTTTTCGGCGCGGAGCGCACGCCCGCTGCTTTTGTTTTGGATCATGAGCGAAACGTTGGCTACCAGGGTCTCATCGACGATCAGTACGGCGTCGGATACTCGCGCTCCACCGCTGGGAAAAACTACGTCGCCGCGGCGCTCGACGAACTGCTCGCCGGCAAGCCTGTTTCCACGCCTGTGACCGAGGCCGTGGGTTGTTATATTAGCCGCGCCGATGGCAAGTCGCCCACCGGCGACGTGACGTACTCGAACCAGGTCGCGCGCATCATGCAGGACCATTGCATACGCTGCCATCGGCCGGGCCAGATCGCGCCGTTCTCGCTGACGTCCTACGACGACGTCGCCGCGTGGGCCGAGACGATGCGCGAAGTGATCGACGAGGGCCGCATGCCGCCGTGGCACGCGAATCCGGCTTATGGCCACTTCTCGAACGACGCCAACATGCCAGAATCGGCCAAGCAACTGTTTCGCCAGTGGATCGACAACGGCATGCCCGAAGGCGATTCGGCCGAATTGCCGGAGCCGCTGGAGTTTGCCGAAGGTTGGCAAATTCCGCAGCCGGACGTCGTATTCAAAATGCCCGAGCCGTTCGTCGTGCCGTGCGAAGGGCGTGGTCGACTACCAGTATTTCGAGTTCGACCCGAAGTTCGAGGAGGACGTTTGGATTCGCGGTGCCGAGGTTCGGCCGGGAAACCCGGCGGTGGTACACCACGTTCTCGTGTTCTATGTGCCGCCCGGTCAAGACGACAAGCGCGGCGAAGACGCGCTGTTTAACGAGATCGCCGGTTTCGCGCCGGGCATGCCGGCAGGACTCTGGCCTGAAGGATACGCTCGGCTTGTGCCGGCCGGATCGAAGCTCGTTTTCCAAGTGCACTACACGCCCAACGGCAGCGAGCAAACTGACCAGACCGAAGTGGGCATCGTGTTTGCCGATCCGAGAATCAGCGAACAAGGAAGTGAAATTCGGCATCGCGGCGAATATGGACTTCCGCATTCCGCCGGGTGCGCCCGACCACCATGTGCCGGCCGGCTACACATTCACGCAGGATACGCTCGTGCACGCGCTGATTCCGCACATGCACTACCGCGGCAAATCGTTCCGATTCACGGCCGAGTATCCGGACGGCAACAAAGAGATTTTGCTCGATGTGCCCAATTACGACTTCAACTGGCAAAACGCCTACGTGCTCGAGGAGGCGAAGCTGATCCCCAAAGGCACGGTGCTGATGTGCGACGGCATCTTCGACAACTCGACAGACAACCTCACCAACCCCGATCCCACGAAGGAAGTCCGCTGGGGCGATCAGAGTTGGGACGAGATGATGCTCGGCTCGTTCGTATACAACCTGCCGGAATCGGCCGTGCGCGGTGAGTTTCCCAAGGTAGTGCACCTGCACGAAGACTGGTTCGAAGTGAACTTTCGCTACCGCCCGCCGGCCGAGCAAACCGGCGTGGAGGCCGTGTACCTGGCCGGTTCATTCAACGACTGGAAAGAAACCGGCCACCGCATGAGCGGCCCCGACGCGGACGGCTGGTACCGCACCACCGTGCGCCTCAAGCCGGGCATGCACGAATACAAATTCGTGATCAACGGCACGCAGTGGACGCACGACCCGGACAACCCGGACCAGAACGGCCCGTACACGAACAGCGTCGTGCGCGCGTGCGCGGTGAAGTAAGTGTCGCCCAGTTGGGATACCCAAAGTTTGGAAACCGCAGAATTCTGTTGCGATGCAGAGACTATTTCGGTCGGATCACAGCCGCAACGCCGCCGCCGGAGGCGAGCGTTACATCAAGCTCTTTCCGTCGAGTTGACGGCCCGCGTTTCGATCCGAACCTCATTGGGTTTTTCTCCGTCTTCGGACACGTCTTGATAAAGAGTCGCCTCGAATTTCCCCGCGCCGAGGAAACCGAGAGGTAGGCTTACCGTGCGGGCGGTCCAGTTCGTGATTCCGCCGACGTACCAGTTCTCGCCGCTGCGGCGGGCGACGACCACATACTCGCCCGCTTCGCCGGCGACGAAGCGAGTTTCATCCCAGGTAGTCGGCACTTCGACGAGAAAATCGAAACCTGATTGGTTTTCGTACGCTGACGGAATGTCGGCCAGCATCGGCATCGGATTTTCGAAGACGACGTACAGCGCGAGGTGGTGGCGCGCGTGCCGAGAACAGTCGGCCGGTCGTCGCGCGGTTGAAACGCGCCTCGCGTCGCGTGGCGGAAACCACCGAGGTGGTAATCGACTTGCCCGGCAAGGCCGCGCGTGTAAGCGACGTTCACGCTATGCGCCGGCGAGCACACGTCGCCCCATTTCAAGTATTCGAGATTCAGCACGCCTTCGCGATTGAACAAGTTCGGAAATGTGCGCTGCTCGCCGGTTGGCTTGTACGAGCCGTGGAACTGGATGTGCAGCTTGTGGCGGGCGGCCGCGCGAAGCACGCGCTCTTGCCACTGGACCATCTCCTGGTCATCGCGGTCCATGAAGTCGATCATGAGTCCTTTTACTCCCCAGCGCTCGTAGGTGGCAAAAGCCTCGTCGAGCTTCTCGCTGAGCGGCTTCCAATTCACCCACAGCCGGATGCCCACGCCTTTGGTGCGCCGCGTAATCCAGAATTCGCGGCAAGTCGATATCGGGCCGGGCCTTGAGAATATCGGTATCCGCGTGCGGCGCGGCAAAACCTGGATCACGTTGCACGTACCATGGGCGATCCTCGGCCACGCTGCTGATTGCGTGGTAAGCGATGCCGTGCTCCGCGCAGAAATCAATATAAGTATTTGTTGATCGCGAAATTGAGCTCCGGGGTCGAAGGCGGGCCGTGTTCGACCGTCCCGTTCCACCAGGGCCAGGTGGTTTTCCCAGGCCGCAGCCAAGCGAAATCGCCGTCCGGCGGATCGTTAAGGCACAGCAGCAAATTGCTCTCTAAAAGCTTGCCGGCATGGTCGGCGACGAGCACGACACGCCAAGGACTCCAATGCGGCGCGCGTGCGGCGACGACGGCGTTATCTTTTTCTGGCAGCGGGGCGAGCCGCGTTTGCAGCACACTCCCTCTCCCTTCGGATCGGAGATCCGCCGTGGCGGAAGAGGGCTGGGGTGAAGGTGCGCCTGGCACAGGGTTTCCCTCATCCTTTCCTTTCCCAGAGGGAGAGGGTATTCGTTCCAGATACATCCCAGAGAAGTCGAGTAAGCGTGCTTCGGTGATCGCCGCCGCGCTGCCGTCGCTCCAAACGGCCACGAGCGGCACGGCGAACAGCTTGTTCTCGGGAAGCTGCGAGAGCGGCTTGCGGTCATACGGCCCTTCGTGCGACGTCTTGAAGTGATCCAGTGTCAGGAACAGTACGCTGGGATCGCCGGCAAGACGAAATTCGGTCGATTCGCCTTCGATCACGAAGTCGCGCAAGCCTTCTTGCTCTGGAAACCCGTAGCGCAGCGCGACGCCGTCGTCGTAGGCGCGCAGTTGGATATCCCATTCAACGCCGCTTCTCGTCGTAAGCCGAATCGTGGCTTCCCGGCAGTGATCGCGGAGCGTGTTGGTCTTGCCCCACAACAAGTCGCTCGATTGGTCGATTGCCCGCTCGTTCACGTTCTTGATCGATGCACCCTCTGCAATCGATCCGATGCCGGCCAATCTCACCTCGACCGACGATGGCTCGATTACTGGTTTGCCTTCACGCTCCACCGAAAACACTACACGGCCGGTAGCGTCGTCGACGCTCATAATCGCCTCGACCTTACCGGCGGGAGAAGCGACGGTGACATTGCTCGATTGCTGAGCTGCGGCGCTTGAAGCTAAGCCGCTAGCGGATGAGAGGACGCAAAGCAGCAACCAACTTGCAAGCCGTGGCATCGAAGTACAATCCCGGTGAAATTCGGCTGAATTAAAAAGCCTAGCAGCATCGCTAGCGGCCGCCACATGCCACTTTACGGGCCAGAAGCACATCTATCAACTCAGCGCGCCCGCCAATCCGAGACTAATATTACTCCGCGTCGCCAAAGCCCGATTACCCGCCATTCGCGACGCGCTCGACGATAGCATCGATCCCACCTGCCGAACTGTCTTCCTCATGCTTCGTTCCCGTGGACGATCCAGAGTATTGCCGTGCGCGTTGGCCGCGCTGGCGATGTTGTTGACAGTCAGCGGCCGTGCAGAGACCAGCGACGAACTGGAAGTGGACCCAGTCAAGCCCGTTTCGATAGACAGTCAATGGCTCGAAGGAATTCCAATCGAGGAAAGTCCGGCCAAAGAAAACTGGCAGGAAGAAGGCCCCCTCGAGGCATCGCTCGTCGATGATTGTGAGCCCGAAGCGTCGTCGTGGCAGTGGCTGCCGACCGGGCTGATCTACCGGTCCTACTGGGCTGGTGTGCACGAGCCGCGCGCTGCGCTCGTTGCATTTCACGAGGGCGAGGAACGCACGTTGTGGGACGCCACGCTGGGCGGCCGGTTCGGCATTTTACGCCGCGGCAATTGCGATCCGCTTCGGCCGCAAGGGTTTCAAGTCGATTTTTACGGCGCGGCGATCACGCGCTTGGACGTTGAGCACCAACAGGATCTTGACTCGACCGACTATGTGTTTGGCGTGCCGCTGACCTATGGAACCGGCGACTGGCAATTCAAGTTCGGTTACGCGCATCTGAGCTCGCATGTGGGCGACGAGCTGGTGCTGCGCGATCCGGCAACGTTGGACGAACGCGTAAATTACGTGCGCGACGCGATTGTGTTTGGCACGTCGTATTATCTGCACCCGATGTGGCGGAAGTACGGCGAGGTGGGCTGGGCCTTTCACAACAGCGGCGGAGCACAGCCCTGGGAGGCCCAATTTGGCACGGAGCTTTCCTCGCCGGGGCCGACGGGCGCGGCCGGTTCGCCCTTCTTCGCGGTCAACGGGCGGATGCGCGAAGAGCACGACTTCGGCGGCGACCTGACGGTCCAGGCCGGCTGGTTGCGGCGCGGCGGCTTTGGGCAAACGATGCGCGTCGGCGCGCATTACTATAACGGCAAGTCGAGCCAGTTCCAGTTCTTCGACCAGTCCGAGGAACAGATCGGCCTCGGACTATGGTACGACTTTTGATCGCTGGACCTCACTTGGTCCGTTCCACGAAAAGAATCCGCACCGGGCGCTTTTCCAGGGTAAACGTCAGGCCCGTTTGCAGCGTGATGTTGCCGAGCACGAGTATTGGATCATGGTCTTCGCTGCGAGACTGATCGGTCGAAGGCGACTTCTCATGTAGGTGCCAACTGACTTGATTGGTGGGTTTCAAGTCGACTTCGGCGACAATTGGCGTGCCGATCCAGCGGCCAAGCCAGCCTAGAAACTCTTCGAACTCACCTGTGCCGCCGCCGGCGCCGCTGTTAGGCACGAGCTCCGTGCCAAAGATCTGAATCTCGTCGGTCGTGATCGTCTCGTCGGTGAGAATCAACTTGCCTTTGCCTTCCTGGCCTGGCAAGGGAGTCAGTTCATATTCGCCACGGGCCACATACACATCTCGCTCCACATCGCGAAATTCAAGTTTCATCGGAAGGGAGAATTCGTTTTGCAGAATCGATTGCAGTTGTTTGACGACCTCTGCTTGGTCCGCGCCTGCGCGAATCACCCAGTCGCCGGCCAGGCGCGCGTCAAGAAGTTCACGCGGACCGTCGATTTCTTGGCTCTTGATATCAAGGAGTGCGTCGAGAACGCCGGTGAGGTTGTAACCGGGGTCGGCTGCGTCGCCGAACGTCATTCCCCAATTACGAAGCTTTCCGCCCGTCCAGCGAAACACCATCGCCGATGGCCCTTCCTCGATTGCCTCGGATTGCGACGGGTGACCGGTTCGATAA
This sequence comes from uncultured Planctomycetota bacterium, assembly GCA_963713365.1. GTDB lineage: Bacteria > Planctomycetota > Planctomycetia > Pirellulales > Lacipirellulaceae > JABDGM01. The sequence continues at coordinate 102,413 of CAVQLN010000002.1, forward strand.
TACTCCATGCGAATCGGTGGAAAGGGCGGGGCCACGCGGCGCAAATCCTGGCCACGCTCCAACCCGTAACCGTGATCCTTGGCCATCGCGGCGAGAATCGGAGCGGACTCCGCGCGAATATCGCGCAGCATTTGAGAGCCTTGTTCATCATCGTCTTCGTCGGGAGTGCCTTCCGCGGTATCTGTTTGCGATGAGGCGAGCGGCGCCGAACCTTTCGAGCCAAGCGGGTGCACGCCAATGTAGCTGCCATACTGAAAGCCAAGCTCATGGGCGTAGGCCATTGCCCGCATGCGAGCCTTTTCCAATTCACGAACGGAAATTTCGTCCGAGGAAATGGCAAATTCCAGAACCGTTTCGGAGCGATCTGGCACTTTTTGGAGTTGATCGGCGACATCGTCCCATGTGATTTTTTCCCCCTCGAACGTCAATTCGCCGTGAGGATCAGCCACGATGCGCACGAAGTGGCGCGGCTTCGTTTCGACCGTCTTGTCGAGGGCGGTTGGTTGAACGCCCGGTGTGCCAGTCGTTTCCGTCGCCGATGGCTTCACCTTTGCCTGTATCTGCGAGTTGGCGGGCTCGAGAGTCACCAATGAAAGCCCAAGCGCCGTGATTACACACATACCGAAACAAAGCCATCGCCACAGCCGCGAACATTCGCGAAGTAAAGTGAGGCGTGGGTCGAGCAGCAGCGCGATGCGCTGGCGCAGTTGCGAGGGGCCTTCCCACAACCCGACGGCCGGCGTGAGCCGGATCACGGGCCGGGCGGATATGCCGCGCGCCCACGCCACAAGCTGCTCAGCGTAACTCTGCCGGCTGGTGATTTCGGCGGCCGCCGCGTCGGCCAGCGCTTCCTGGTCGAGCCGCATTCGCCGCCGCAGTAGCCAATAGAGCGGTTGTGCCCATAGTGCGATGAGAAGCGCCCGACTCGCGGCCAGCCAGCACAGATCGCGGTTTTCGATGTGGGCCAGCTCATGGGCGAGAACTGTTTGCAGGAAGTTCGGCGACGAGTGCGAACCGTGCCCTAGCCTGTCTCTAAGAGGGAGAGGGAATTCCCTAGTCCATTTCTCGGGTAGCAACACGGCCGGCCGCCTGATGCCGAGCGCAACCGCGACCTCAATGTGACTGGAGAGCAACAAATCGACACGGCGTGGTGACTTTCGATTCAAACCAGCAATGCGGTTCATCAGATCCACCAAATTGCGCGGGGCAGGCTGGGCTTCGCGGCGCATTCGGCGCGGCAAACGACCCTAGCGCAAGCCACATCGCGGTGCCCAGCGCCACCGGACCAAACGAGCGCAATAAGTACCGGCCAGGAAAGTTCGGGCGTGGCAACAGTTAGATCTGCTGCAGTTGCCGCAGAAGTGATCGCAGTCACGCGCCGCGCCGCTGCTGCGTCGACATGATTCGGCCGCACAGTGTCGACGACAGCAACTTTGCCGGCGCTATGCGGCTCATGCACGACATCGGCTGCATGTTGAGACGTAGCCCGCGGCTGGGGTGCGAGCAAGCTCACCGTCGACCAGCCAGGTGCGGCGCACAGCGCAGCCAGCACGAACATGCCAACGACGACCGATTGGGCGACGGTGCGCCGCCGCGCCGGTTGCCGCAACAGTGCGAGCACCGCAAACGAAACCGCCAACAGCACGCCCGAAAGCAGATAATAATCCGCAAGCCACATCGCAATCGTTTCCAAGACTTGGTTCATTTTCGATCTCCCTTGCCGCGTTTGGAGGTGCGCTTCCGCGCGTCGGCGAGCATCGCTTCGAGCTGGTCAAGTTCGGCGGCCGATACTCGCTTGGAATCCAATGCGTGGACGAGATATTCGGCCATCGCGCCGTCGAAGACTTTATCCAGAAAGCTGCCGGCAAGGCGGCGAAACGTCGACTGCTGCTCGACGCGCGGGACGTAGATATACGCCTTTCCGTCGCGGCGATGGTCGACCAGGCCCTTTTGTTCCATCACCTGCAATAAACTCAGCACGGTGGTATAGGCGATCTCGGCCTCGCCGCCGTTCTTGGCCTCACTATTCATCGCGTCGGCGATTTCGCGGATCGTTGCTTCGCCGCGCTCCCACAACACTTTGAGCGCCTCGAGCTCACGATCAGTTGGCGAAAGATCAGCCATTGCAGTCTCCTACTGGTCGTCTAGTAGTTACAACCGCGATTCTACTGGTCGTCTAGTAGTTGTCAAGCGCGCGGCCGGAAAAAGTCTATAACTGGGAAAAGCCCGAACCGGAAATGCCAATCTACGCGGCTATCCTTTGACCGCGATTGCCCCCTTGAGCACTTCCTTCGGGTCGGCGATGCCGACGCCCGGTCCTTCGGGCATCCTGATTGCGCCGTCCACGATGCGCAGCGGCGGATCGAACCACTGGCCGTACGTTTCCACGCCTTGCTTGTACTCCTGCCAGGGCCCGATGTTCTCGACCGCGGCCGCGAAGTGCAGCGAATACACGAAGCCAAACCCGCCCGACAGATGCACGGTCGTCGGCAAGTTCCGCAAATCAGCCATGCGGGAGACGCGAATCGAGCGGATCAATCCGCCGTAATAAAACAGATCCGGCTGCACGATGTCGGCCACGCCGTGTCGGATCATCGACTTGAAGCGGGCGTGGCTGAACTCCTGCTCGCCCAGCGCGATTGGAATCTTGAGCGCATCCGTGACTTTTTTCGTATCGTCGAAGTCGTCGAACGGGCAGGGCTCTTCAAAGTAAACCGCGTCAATATCTTCCAGCATTCGTCCCACCGGAATCGCGTGCGCCGCATCGTAGGAGCTGTTCGAGTCGGCATGGATTGCAATGTCGTCGCCGAGCGCTTTGCGCGAGAGCGGAATGAGCTTGTCGGTGCGCCCGGGAGAAGCGTCCTCGTTGCGGCTCATGCGTCCGCCGACGCGGTACTTCACGCTCTTGGCGCCGGTTTCCTCGATGAGCTGCTTCAAGTAATCGACCTCTTGCTGCGGCGTAGTGTCACGCCGACCGCTGGCAACGTAGAACGGCATGCTTTTGCGAACGACGCCGCCAAGCAACTGGCCGATCGAGCGGCCGGCCACCCGGCCCAAGAGATCGAGTATGGCAAACTCGATCATCGCCACGGGGCACCACAGCGCGAGGCCTTGAAACTTGTAATTGTCACGCTCGCGATAGACGCCAAACAGCAGCTCTTCGAGGTCGCGCGCGTCCTTGCCGATGAAATACGGCGCCACAAGCCGATTCAGAATCGGATGCAATACATCGGCCCGGCCATTGTCGACCGAAATGCCCTCCACTCCATCCTTCGAACGCACGCGAAGGAAATATTCATCGTCTTTCCGTAGAAGCTCAATCGATTCAATGATGACGGGATCGTTAAGACCATTCAATTTCAGTACCGGCCGCGCGGCGGCGACATCAAACTCATCCATCTCGAGCTGCGCAGCGCGACTGCGCTGGGACCAACGAGCGCAATGCGCCTGCGCCTGCCGCCATGCTGAGAAAAGTGCGACGATTGGTATTCATTTGTCTCCGAAATGCAAAATAAAGATATCACGCAGAGGCGCTGAGGACGCAGAGGAGGAAACACTAATCTTCACTAATCATCGCTAATGGTTTATTAGTGTCGATTAGCGCAGATTAGTGTTCCTCTCAAATCTCTCGAATTCTCCGCGCCACTCTGCCTCTCTACGTGCGACTGTCGTGGTATCTATGCGAGACTTTTCTTATCGCTGAGTTTTACTTTGCCCGCGGCGCGGCTTCAATTGGCCTTCAGAGTAATCTCAGTCGATTCGCCCCCCTTAAGCTCCACCGTAACCGGATCGGTCGCCTCGTTTTCGCTGTGGGGGTTCGGATGACCGTGAATCACATAGCGGCCCGGTGGAACGTCTGAGAATTTCATGATGTTCTCAGCATTGATGCTTCCAGACCCGCCCCAGGAGCCGACGGTCGAGCCACCTTCCGGCTCGATGTTGACCATGTAGTCTCCAGGGCGCTGTGTGCCCGTGAAGTCCACAGTCACTCGCAGTTGAGCCGACTGCAGCATGGTGAGTTCGAGGTCTTTGGTCGGTGTGGAGATCGTCGGGCCTAGACCGGGGCGGCAATATCCCGCCTTGTTAATCCAGACACGAGCGCTTCCGATGGGTACCTGCGTGAATTCGAAGCGGCCATTCGCATCTGATTTGATGCGAAATTCCTCGGGCGAATCATAGCTGCCATTATCTCCCGCCACGACATCGCCCAACCGCACTTCGACGTCATCCAACGGCTGCCCGGCGTCATCGCTAACGCGGCCGGACACGGATGCAGGCCTCGCAAGTCCGCCGTCATACCGCTGCCAGCGCGGTTGCACGTCAAACTTTGCATGGCCAATCACGCGCGGCACAAAACCGTCCGCATCGATGACCACGCGATACCAGCCCACGGGCGCGCTTCTTCAGGACCCAGTGCCCTTCGGCGTCGGCGACTGCTTCCGCCGCGACCGTGTATCGATATCCGCCTTCGTTTTGTGACTCAATAAGCTCCAATCGCATTCGCGCCGCGAGCGGCTGTTTGGACGCGAGGTCAATGATATTGCCTTCGAGCACGGTCCCATCGGCCGGCGTAAATCCGTGGGCTTCCATTCGGTTGTCAACGACTTCGACGCCGTCGGGAACCTTCACGTCAACCCAGCGGATATTGTCGCCGATATACACATGCAGTTCGGCCGGCGGGCCGGCGTCGGCCTCCGCAACGTCGCGAGGCTGCAGGTCGGCCGACATGTTGCGCAAGCGATCGAAACTCGCCGGCTGCCAGACGATGAACATCCAATCGATCTCGGCGCCGTGTTTTTCTCCGGTTCATTGTTGGGATTGAGCCAGAAACTGTGGCCGACGCCATCGTGAGCGACGAGGCGTTTTGTTTTTACGTCGAGCTTGGCGAATGCGGCGAGTAGTTCGTTGAAGGCGGCAGCGTCGCCGCGATACTCGGCGTGCCATTGTCCGCCTCCGAACGGCGGACCTTCCCACCAGGCAATGCGCGTGGGGTGGTTGAATATGGCGGCGGCGCCCGCCGGCCAGCTGGGATCGGAGATCGGCTCGTTTCCTTCACCGCCGGTAATCAAGGCGAAAGCCCACGGACACGGAATAATGAAAACCGACAGGGCGACAAGCAATGTGAATTGCCGCATGATAGTTAGCCTCCTTGGAGCCAAAGAACCGTGCAGCATGGACGCTTTAGTCGGTGAAAAAGTTCCTGGAATTTCAGTCGACGTTGTTCCCACCGACGAGAATCGGCGTTGCTTTCGGCGGTGCTACTTTTTGACCTTCTTCGGTTTGCAAAGCCGTTTCTTTTTCTCCGCGACGGCACCGCACTCCTTGCAGCGAAAGTCGCCCGGTTTTGCCGGTCGAATCGGTTTGCCTTTCAAGCAGCCCATTGCAAACTCACTTGATGCCGCGTCAACCGTATTCACATGACGCGGTCGGCCGCCCAAGGATAGCGGCGACCGGTTTTGAATTCCTTGTACTCACCCGCGAACGGAGCGTGAATCGTTTCAGGGTTGAACGGCGTGTCGAATGATTTGAGCACGTGAACGATCTCAGCATCGGGGTAGCCCAGCCCACGGAGCTCGAAGTAATCGCCGTTCACATCGTACAGCCGCACCCAATTGGTCGACACGCGCACCAATCGCAGCATGCGGAGCTCAGCGCGCGTGCGCTGGAAGAAGGCGATCGCAGCTTCCAGCCCGCCGTCGGAAAAATCGAGCGTTGCAAGCGGTTCGCTCATAGTAAGGCCGGTGCTTGCACCCGCCATGTATTCTCCCAAGGCGACGGTGCGAGCACCCGCCCTACGATGCCATTCGCGGCCGGCGCACAGCGCCAGCTCGATGATCTTCTCCAGCAGCTCCGGGTACGACAGGCCGTGTTTTCGGGCGCCAGCGGCGAATTCGCCGCGTTTTTCGATCCAGCAGTTCGGGTTCACTTCGATGATAAAGTATTCCCAGCCGCCCGACCCCTTGGGTGGCCGCAGCCGCATATCAACGCGCGCATAGCCTGAGAGCTTCAGCGATTGAAACGCAGTGATCGCAGCTTCCTGCACACCGCGCACCACCTCTTCCGGAATGTCCTCGGGAAAGATTACCGGGGCCTTGTAACCTTCGGAGTCGCGGTCCCACTTGGCCTCGCTGCCGGCGATCTTTGGGCTGTCCTTCACCTTCGAAAAATCCCACTCAATGATGGGAAAGGCCTCCGGGCGGTCGTTGCCTAACACTCCCACGTAAATCTCGCGACCTTCGATGAATTCTTCGACGAGTGTTGCGCCGTCAAATTGTTCATTGAGATACGAAATCCGCTCCAGCAGCTCCTTCACGTTGTGCACTACCGAGCCCTTATCAATTCCAATGGAGGCGTCTTCATTGAGCGGTTTGACGATCATGGGAAAATCCAGCTCGTCGGCCCATTCCACGTTGCCCTTCTCAAACGTGCAGAAGCGTGGGTAGCGAATGTCGTGAAATTGAAAGATTTTCTTGCAGAGTGCCTTGTCGCCGGCCAACAGCCAGCCCGCCGATCCGCAGCCGGTGAAACATTTCTCGAACAGCTCCAGCAGTCCGACGACGTTGTGCTCGTGCTGCGACGTGCTGGCAATCGCCTCGCACAAGTTGAAAATCACGTCGCTGTCGTCCTTCTCGACAACAGACACCAGGCTGCGAATCTTCTTCGTTACGGCAATGGTTTTGACCGTATGCCCGCGCTTCTCGAGCGCCTCGGCAACTTGCGCGTAGGCCAGTGGAAAGGGCTTGCCTTCCTTCTCGGCCTTGGCTTTCTCGGTGTCCTCGGCCGCGTCGTACAGAACGGTTACAGTATGCTTCTCTTCCATTCAAGTCTCCGCGGAGTTTCACGCCTATCTTTGCACGAACTCGCCCGTGTGCACGCGGTTCATCGCGAGCGTTGCGATAAGAGTAGTGATTTCGATCAGCTTGGCCGACGGGTCTGGCCCGACCTGCAAGTTCAATGCCGCGCAGCGCGCTTCCAGATGCATGACGAGTGCACGCACCAAATCGAAGTTGAGACCAGTCCAATAGAAGACCGTCCTTACGAGGTTTCGGCGATGGTGCCGCAGGAGATTGGCGGCCATCTTCGCAGTGCTTTGACCTTCAGGTAAGGGAGGAAAGATGTCGCGCAAGGCCGCGTCAAACAATCGCGGAATCTCGACTTCGGCCGGCGCCGTGCGCTCGTAGTGTTGGCCGATCGTGTAAGCCAGGAATTCTTCCTGAGTATTATAGTTGTCGGCCGTCACGGGCGGCGGCTGCTGGCCGATGCGATGCGCCAATTCATCCAGGTACATCAGTTTCGGCAAGCAGCCCCAGTCGGCGTAGACTTCGCGCCAGTTCGAGTTGCGGATCGAGCCACACGGCGAACGTTTCCGCAAAATCTTCGTCGGGATGCTTCTGTGCATACCAGCCAGGCAGATGCCGCACGAAGCTGCGCGAGAAGGGGTTTGGCTTGTAGTCATCGGTATAAGGCCGCAAGAATGGTCCATAGATCGAGTTCCATTCCGGGTCGTCGTACAGACGGTAGGCGTAATTGAGCGCGTGCCCAGCCTCGTGACGCAGAAACCGCATGATCTCGTCATCCGACTCAGCTTCGACGCCTTCCATCAGCTCGTCTTCAAGCCGGATGAGATGCGGATCGGCCAGGTAGAACGGCACGCCGATGATCGGCACGCGGTCCGGGCAGCCCCATTCGTCGGAAAGATAGACGGGCGGCCGAAAGCAAAGGCCGGCCTGCTCAAGCTCATCGTACAGCCGCCGCGTGAGCCGCGCCACCGGCGTCCCATCGAGCCGCAGATTCAAGTCGCCGATGCGCCGCTCCAGCAACTGCTCGCGCGACGGCGTCGTGTGCGATTCGTGGAACTCGCCGGAACGCTGCGATCCGGACGACAGATGCTCGTGTGCTCCGGGCTTGGCCGAAGTCGTTTCCATTTCGTCTTGAGCCACGATCCCTCCTCTGCGATGGCGCATCATCGCCGCTCACCATTATATCCTCGTGGCCGATCACGTGACCAAGATTCAGAACGGGCACACGCGTCCGGCGCTAGCGTCATTCTGTCTCTCGCTCCACACCGAGTGATTCCGTAATGAAGTCCACCATCAACCGGTTGTAGTGGTCGCCGCCCAAGCCGTGCCGTGCCCGCGGATAGAACATTACCTGAAAGTCCTTCTTGGCCCGCTGCAGGGCCTGGATGAACTGCGTGCTGTTCTGGGGGTGGACGTTGTCGTCCATCAGGCCATGCAGAAGCAGCAAGCGGCCGTGCAATTTGTCCGCCGCATTAATCACCGAAGTCTTTTCGTAGCCGTCCGGATTCTCTTGCGGCGTGTTCATGTAGCGCTCGGTGTAAATCGAGTCGTAGTTGCGCCAATCGGTGACGGGCGACCCGGAAATTCCCGCAACGAACAGCTTGCTGTGGGTCATCGCGTACGCGGTCATGAAGCCGCCGTAGCTGTGGCCCTGAATGCCGATGCGCTTGGCGTCAACGTACGGATGTTTTGTGAGCCAGGCGACGCCACACTCAATGTCCTTCAGCTCGGGAATACCGAGCTGGCGATAAGCCGTCCAAGTAGATTGGGCGCCTTTGCCGCTCGCGCTGCGAGGGTCGATTTGGAACACAATGATTCCAAGGTTCGCCAGCATCTGCGGCCGCATCTGCGGCCCGCCGCCGTTGCGAACGACCGGGGCATGCGGCCCGCCGTAGGTCGTCAGCCACACTGGGTAACGCTTTGACTCATCGAACTCGGGCGGAAACGTGAGCGTGGCTTCGAGCAAGAAACCGTCGTCGGCCGGGATTTGGACGTGGCGAAATTCGCCCAGCTTGAATTCCTCCAGCACATAGCTCGGCCGGCTGTCGATCGTGCGTACTTTCTGCCCGTCAGTGTTGATTAGCTGGATGTCGCCGGCTGAGTCGAAACTGCTCCAACTGGCGACCGCCAGATTTCCCTGCGGAGCGAAGTCGATGCGATGGCTGCCCTCGCGGCTGGTTAGCCGCTGCTGCTGGCTGCCATCGATGCGCACGCGCAGCCAATCCGTGCCGACCGGCGACTGCTCGCCGGCCGTAAAGTAAATCCAGCCCGCGTCTTCGTCGATGCGGCTCACATCGCGAATCTCCCACTCGCCTTTCGTGATCGCACGCCACTCGTCGGTCTTCGTGTTGAAGGCGTACAGATGCTTCCAACCGCTGCGCTCGCTGAGAATGATGATCTCGTCCTTGACCCACCTCGCATCGCCGAGACTATCGACCCAGGCCTTGGTCGTCTCGCGAAACAGACGTTTCGATTTGGTGGAGTTCGGCCTGCGCGCTGCGGAAGTCGAGCCAGGTCTGTGCGCGGTCCTGCACATAGAAATAAAGGAGGTCGCCGTCCGGATGCCAGCCGACATGCGTGATCAGAAAACTGTCGGCCGTATAGTCCGAAAGATCGATCCACCGCACCGGCGAGCCCGATACATGGGCGACGCCCAGGGTCACAACCGGGTTGCGGTCGCCCGCCTTGGGGTGCGCCATGGTTTCCAGCTTGCCGTGCAGCGGAATCGTATCGAGCGCGTGGAAGCGCGGCATGCCCGTTTCGTCGTAACGGCAGAATGCGACGTGACGTGAATCGGGGCTCCACCAGAACGCCCGCCAATCGCGATTGAACACTTCTTCAAAGTAGACCCACGAGGCCTCGCCGTTGCGGATGTGTGGATCAGTATCATTGGTGACGGCCTGCTCGGTTTGCGTCGCGATATCGGTGATATACAGATTCCGTTCGCGCACATAGGCCACGAAGCGGCCGTCCGGGCTATAACAAGTGTATTGCTCTGCACCGCGCGTGCGCGTGAGGCGCAGCGCCGGTGTGCCGTCCATCGGCAAGTGATAAAGATCGTCGCCATGGACGACGAGCGCTGCCGACATATTGCCGTTCCAACGGAAATCGCGTTGCCGGCTGATCGAGCGGCGCCGCGACGGCTCCATTGACGGAATCGACTCCAGCGAGGCGGTCAGCTTCTCTGGATCGGGATATCGGCTCGCGCGGCCGGTGAGCGCGTCGACCTTGTGCAGGCGATTCTCGCGCGTCTGTAAATAATGCTTCCCGTCGGGTAGCCACGTCGACGCGAGTCGATGGCGGCTCGAAATCGACCTGTTCGTTCGACTCTCCGTAAAGCGTTTCGAAAGTGACGCGGCGGCCGGTCGAGCGATCTTCCGCGAGCGGGCGGACGGCGGCGGTCAACAGCGTTTGGCCCGATGGCACTCGATAAACAGGGAACTCGCCGCCAGCCTCTAGATGATCGTCGAAGAAATTCCAGGCCGCTAACCCGTCCTCCGATTCTGGTTCCAGTAACAGCGCGGCGAGCCGGCCCAGTGACTGCGACGTGCGAACTACCAGCGTGCCCGCCGGGAACTGCCGGCGGCGCGGCTCGCGCTCGACGTCCAACGTAGCCAATTTGTGGCCTTCAAACTCGCGCTCGGCGTGCGTCACTTTGCCAATGCGGCTGGCTTCGATTTCCAACTCAATGTCCTCGCGAAGCTGCTCGACTTCGATGCCGTGCCGCTGCAGATTGTCGCAGCACGCGCTGAATTCGGCCGAGAGCAAATAGGCGCTTGGCAAAGCGACACTCGAATCGGCGACCGACTTCGCCCAATTCTCCACCTCGTAGTCGCGCAGTTCGTCAGTTGCGACTTGTTTCCCCTCTTTCTCCTCTTCGACGAAGCCCTTCACAGTGATCTTGCTGTCATGCGGTCCGATGTGGGATCGCAGAGCAACCTCACCTCGGCCTCGCGCAGCTCGCCGGTCGACGTCGTCAAGAAGTTCTTGAATGCGCTCGCGTCGTTCGATGACGGCGTTCAAGCACTCCGTTACAAACGCCTGCGTCGCCAGCACGCGCTCTTTGTAAGGCGCATAAGCGTAGGCCTCGGTCAATATCGAGATCCGGTTGCGAAGGCCTACGTAGTGGCCACCGTACCGGGGCACGGCAGGGTATGTTTCCCAGCGCTCATGCTTACGGTCGAAGTTGCCGTAAAAGAACGTATCGTAGTCCGACGAATCGGCCACCATTCGCTGCACCGCGGGCAGAAGGTCCTCGCGCACAAAGTTCATCAGCTCCGGATCGGTGGCCGGGTGCCGCGGGCCGTCGAACGTTAATACATACCGATGATGCGAGCCGTTGGTCGTGTGCGTGTCGATGACCACCTGCGGATCCCACCGCCGCAACAAGCGAACCATGGCCTGCGACTCCGGCGCTTCGAGCTTCACGTAATCGCGGTTCAAGTCGAGACCCATGCGGTTGGCCCGCTGACCCATGCCTTCCTCCGGCCCGACCTGGCCCGGCCGATTATCTTTCGACACCTGTTCGTTGCCATCGGCGTTGTAGATTGGCGCGATCAGCAACACGAAATGATCCAGCAGCAGCGGCTTCTCCTTGAGGACCAGATCTCTGGCGAGCATCAGCAGCGCCTCCTTGCCGCAAACTTCGCCCGCGTGGATGTTGCCAACGCAAAGAATTGCCGGTAATTTGGCCTGCTTCCAGGGTTTCTCACCGCTGAGCCGCTTCTTGCTCAGAACCAGTAGTGGTAGCGCACGCCCTTCGTGCGAGGTGCCGAACTCAGTCAACGTAACCAGGTCCGATCCCTCATCGAGTGCCTTGCAGAACTTCATCACGTCGTCATAGCGCGCGGTGGCCCGATACTCGCTCTCTTCTGCAACCGTCCGCAGGTCTGCAATCGGCTGTGCCGCTATGGAGTAGATCGTGGCCGTGCACAGATTAACAGCAATCACCGCGCAGTTGCGCCCGTCGAGTGTTAAGTTGCATCATGGTTGCAATCATCCGTACGCTGTTTGCGCGCGACGATGAAACGAACGGCCCAGTCCAGTATAATCCGCTACGAATTCGCCTGCCTGCCAGTACTCGGCCGCGCTTGAGGGACCGCTGACCGTGACGTCAACCGACATCTACCAAGAGGATCTAGCGAAGGTCCATATCGACGGCTACGCCTTCCACTGGGAAGGCGCGGCCAGCGCCGTTCTGCGCTTTCTACGCGCCAGTGGCGTCGAGAACGGAACGGTGATCGCGTCGAGTACGACCTACTCGATTCGTTATAACGGGCCAATCACACTGCTTCGTATGACCACGGCTTCCGCATCTCGCGGCCCAAGTGTTGGTTGGCATCGGCACTGTCGCCGGTAAACTGCTCGCTTTCAGGGTCCCACGTCAGCTTGCGTCCCGTGCGGATGGCGATTACGCCGAGGTGGCAAACAGAAACCGATCGGTGACCGACGGCCGGATCACAGATGGGCGCCTTGCGCGTGCGGACGCATTCGAAGAAGTTATCCATATGGTCGTTGCTGGCGTACAATCGCTCGGCGCTGGACGGCAGCTCTTCTTTTAATAGCGCCGGATCGCTGGCAGTGATCTGGCCCCGCGTGACGAAGATCCAGCCGCCCGCGCCTTCAAACGTCACGCCATGTGGAGGTTCATTCGGCCGCGTCGGAGTTTTAACGGAACCGGTGGGACCATTGAGCTGCGTGCTGGCCGTGCGTTGCGTCACGCCGTTGGCATAGGTGAAGTTCACCTCGTACTCGCTGGCTGCCGTAAACCCGCCGGGGACGGGTTCGACCAGCGCCTTGCCCTCAACGGTCGCTGGCCCTTTGAGTCCGAGGCCCCACAGGCGCAATGTCATTATGATGTGCACCCCAATCCGTCATCGTGCCGCCCGAGTAGTCATACCAATAGCGGAACGAAAAGTGGCACCGCTGCGGAACATATTCAACTGCCGGAGTCTGCCCTTGCCAAAAGTCCCAAGCCAGCCCCTCCGGCACGGGCTTGGTGCTGAACGGTCCATCGTGTAGACCGCTCGGCAAAATCACCTGAACGTGCTTGATCTTACCGATGCGACCATTGCGAACCAGCTCACACGCCAGGCGAAAGCGCGGGTCGCTGCGCTGCTGGCTTCCGGTCTGCAGAATGCGACCGGTTTGATTCGCCACTTGCACGAGCTTCTGACCTTCCTCGATGGTGAGCGTCAGCGGTTTCTCGGAGTAGACGTCTTTATCTGCGCAGCGCGTGAATGTTGATCAGCGTGTGCCAGTGGTCCGGAGTGCCATTGATAACAACATCTATGCCTTTATGGGCGATAGCCTTGCGGAAGTCGGAGTATTTGGCCTCCGCCTTGAATTGTTCCGCTGCCTCGGCCGCATGCTTGTCATCGACGTCGCAAACCGCGATCACCCGCCCGAATCTCAGCGCGTTATTAGCGTCGCCGCGTCCCATCCCGCCGCAACCCACCAGTAGAATCCCAGGCCGCTCGTTGGAGCTGTTTGACGGTGGTTTCGCATCCTGTGCCAAAGCCTCGTCGGCGTACCATCGCGGTAGGCTGGCCAAGGTGAACCCAGCGGCGCCTGCCTTGAGTATTTCACGTCGTGAGAATTGGTCGACGGGAGAATGAGAGAGTTTGCTCATGGGTCGAGAACCTGGCGTTTGAAGTTACAGGCGCTGGTATATTAAGAGCGTCTAACAAATTGAACCGCCAAGACGCGAAGGACGCCAAGGAAGGCAACAAATCCGCATGTATTTTTCCTTGGCGACCTTTGTGTCCTTGGCGGTTATTCATTCTGTTAGGTGCTCTAAGAACGATTTATGGCGTCTATCATCAGGCGTCGTGCCGGCGGCGAAAAAACTTTGCTGCTTGATTCTTGCGATCGAGAGAGGCCGCGCGCTGTTCCATCGCGCGTGATTAGCGTAACGCAAGCATTCCCATCACTCAAGTTGCAGAGGCAATGGCCGCTATGAACAGGACTACAAACTTTCGAGCGTTGGTTCATATTGCTGCGTTCAGCGCTGGCTTGCCCGGGAGCTTTATTTTCGCAGCGCCGAAGGAAGCGTCCGAATCACAAGGCAACGACATGTTCCCGCCTGGCTGGTCGGCCAATGCGCCGCGCGATGAAATTCGTCCGGAATTTTGGTTCGAGCGAAAGGGCGGGCCGACCCAGACAGGCAGCTTCCTGATCCGACATGATGAGCGCGACGGTCTGGATGGTTGGTTTCAGAAGTCGTTTGCGGTGTCTGGTGGCGAGTTCTACCGCTTTCGGGCAGTTAGAAAGTTGACCGACGTCGCTGTCCCTCGGCGCAGTGCGCTCGTGCGAATCCTTTGGCAGAACGAAGCGGGAGAAATGGTCTCCGCCGACGTACCCGAACAACAAATCCGGGACATCGGCCACCGCCCCAGTGCCGAACCCGAACATCCGACCGATGGCGCAACCAATTCGCAAGGCTGGACGACTGTCAGCGGCGTCTATCGTGCCCCAACTCAGGCCACACGGGCGGTTGTTGAATTGCACCTTCAATGGGCGCCGCAGGGTGTTGCCGAATGGAGCAACGTCGAGTTTGCGCCGACGGAGATGCCGGCGCCCCGCAAGGTGCGACTCGCGACGATTCACTACAAGCCGACGGGAAAATCATCACGCGAGAATTGCCAGGAGTACGCGCCGCTTGTTGCCGAGGCGGCCAGGCTGCAAGCCGCTCTTGTGGTTTTGGGAGAAACTGTGCCGTTCGTGAACGTAAAGAAGAAACCGCATGAAACCGCCGAATCTGTTCCTGGACCTACGACGGACTATTTCAGTCAACTTGCGAGGGTCCACAACCTTCACATCGTTCTAAGCCTGTATGAGCGGGACGGGCATCTGGTATATAACACCGCCGTGTTGCTTGGGCCCGATGGTAAGCTGGTCGGCAAGTATCGCAAGATATGCCTGCCGCACGCTGAAGTTGAAAATGGAATTGCGCCGGGCAACGACTACCCGGTATTTGACACGAAGATCGGCAAAGTGGGCTTGATGGTCTGCTACGACGGTTTCTTCCCCGAAGTTGCTCGCGAGCTGGCCAGCCGCGGCGCGGAAGTGATCGCCTGGCCGGTTTGGGGTTGCAACCCGCAGCTTGCGATGGCCCGCGCATGCGAGAACCACGTTTACCTCGTCAGCAGCACGTTCATGCAGCCGAAAGACGGTTGGATGATTTCTGCAGTCTACGATCAGACCGGGAAACCCATTGCAATCGCCCGAGACTGGGGAACCGTTGCCGTTGCCGAAGTGGATCTGAACCAGCCATACATCGGGCCCTGGAACTTAGGCGATTTCCGTTCGATGATCCCCCGGCATCGGCCGATTGGACGCCCCGAACCGGCCTCACGTCAACCCGACGACTCAGCAGTGCGAGACGACAGCGTATCTCAAATCGCTAAGTGATCCATACAATCGGATGGAGTGACTATTGAACGCGTTCCGCCAATACGTGGAAGCCAATGAGCGGTGGTTTCGCGGTCGGGCGCAGAATCCGAAGCGACGCTGCGTAGTGCGGAGGAAACTCTTGGCGTACGATTTCCTGACGACATTCGCTGGTTGCTTTCCACCTATGGATATTGGCACGCCGCTGGGATTTCATCCCTGGATGAAATCGTCGCTGATACGCAAGCCGCTAGGACGCACTTGGGGCTGCATGAGCGCTTTGTCGTGCTTTACAACCATCAAGATGGCGGCGCTATTCTGCTCGATACGATCGCCGATTCCGAAACGGGCGAGAACAAAGTCTTCGACGCAGCATGGCAGTCCATACCAAATCAGCTCGCTGATGAAATCGTATATGACAGTTATCTGGCGTATGTCGAGGCCACTCTTGCCCGCAAACGCGAGTTCATCGCCGATGAGTACATCGACTATAATCCCGCTGCCCATCGAAACGAGTGAGTCGTATAATACGACACACGAGTCCTGATACTTTTGCCACGTCGTCTCGCGGCCGAGTTCCGGCAGAGACGATGATCATATCGACATAGATCGCATAAGACCGATTATGACGCAATTTGCGCGTGTCGAATCTCATTCCATTGACAGGACATCGGGGGGCGCTGTGATGAACGCGCACGTTATCCCTGGACGATCCACCGCAGCAGCTCACGAACGCTCGCGCCCTTGCCCTGCATGAGGATGCCGACGCGAAAGATCCGGCCAGCGGTATAAACGAACGCTAAGGTGGTAATCAACATTAGCACAAGTCCAAGCACAGGTTGCCACCAGCCAATCCCCGGGGGCACCGCAATGCGAAGGATCATCAGCATGGGCGTCGCCGTGGGGAGCAGGGAAGCCATGGTTGAAAACGTGCTGGTTGGTTCTCGCGCCACGTTGATCCATACAAAAATTGGAAGCATTGCCAACAACATGACAGGCCACAGCATCGTTTGCGTGTCGCGGAGGTCGCCGCATGCCGCACCAACTGCAATAAACAGCGCACCATACATGACAACGCCAACGACAAGGTATGCGATAAACCATGCTACAACAGCGGGTGAAATGAGATCCGCCATTCCATAGTGGCGCGCAAGCGCGTAAGCACCGGCGAGGTAAATAGCCGCTAAAGTCAACGACACGCCCATCAACCCCAAAAGCTTACCCATCATTAACTGAAACGGGCGGACTGATCCTAACACCATCTCAGCGATCCGCTGCATTTTTTCTTCCACGACACCTTGCAAGGCTGGCGTACCGCCCACAAAGATCAGCATAAACATCAGCAGCATGAGCCCAGCGGGCACAAGCAGCGAGACGATTGGATTCTCGTCTTCCCCTTCCTGGATATCGCCAGTTTGGGCGTCTTTCTCGGACAATCCTTTCGAGACGAGCGTCACCGGCTGTAACACGGATCGCACGACGGGACTCGCCAGCCCAGCAGTTTGAAAGCGAGATTCCTGAATAGAATGTTCCAGAATCGGCCGAGCCCACTTCTGGAATTCGTCGTATGTCGGGCTGTTCGACTGGTAGCGGATTAGCGATTGATCTGAGTGCCTACCATTTGCCGGCGCAGTCTCAGTTTGACTGGCCGCCGGGTAATCGAAGACGCGTGCGCCGATCTCAAGAAAGCCAAAAATCTCGCCATTGCGGACGCGCTCCGATAACTCAAATCGCTGCCGCTCAATGCTGTCTCGCTCGGCTCCGCCGGCGGGAACCCGTTCAAGTGAAAAGACGGGCTTAACCTGCTTTCCAGTCGTGTCGTCAAAGATCTCTTCGGTGTTTCGCGCAGTGGCCGCGTCCTCAAGAGCCTTCACAAGCTGTTGTTCTGGCGTTCGATCCATGATGGCGAACCGCTTTTCCTGAGTATCGACCTGATCCTTTAGCAATAGCTGAACGAGTAAGCCGCCGCCCATAAGAATGGGCATAATAAATAGACTCACGAGGAAGGCTTTCGACTTGACCGCTGCGTTATAGTCACGCCGCGCCACGGTGAGCATCCTACGCATGGTGGTTGCCCTCGATCTGAGGTCCGGCGATGCGAACGAAGATGTCGTGCAGCGTCGGCCGAGTGACCTCAAACTGCAATACCCGGACGCGATCCACTAAGGCCGAAAGCACGAGCTGTGGATCGGCGCCGTGCGACAATCGCAGTTCTTGAGATTTTCCAAAATTCGTAACGGACTCGACTCCGGGGAGCTCATGAAGACTAGGCGAGTCGTTGCCAAGTCGCACCCGGATTGTATCCTCGCCATGCGAGTCCAGAACGTTCTGAAGCGTGCCATCAAGCACTTTTCTACCTTGATAGATCATGAAGATCGCGTCGCACATTTTTTCCGCGACCGCCATGTCGTGTGTCGAGAAGATGATCGTCGCACCTTCGCGTCGAAGCTCCAGCATGGCGTCGCGCAGAACATCCATGTTGACTGGATCGAGCCCGCTAAACGGTTCGTCAAGTAAAATCAGTTCTGGGTGAGTAACCACTGCGGCAATGAACTGAACTTTTTGGGCCATCCCTTTGGATAGGGCCTGGACCTGCTTGTTCGCCCACGCCGCGAGATCTAACCGAGCTAGCCACGAGTCGATCGCCGCTCGGCTCTTGCGCATACCCTTGAGCTCCGCATAATACGAAAGTACATCGCGCACCTTCATTTGCTTGTACAGGCCGCGTTCCTCGGGCAGATACCCAACTCGGTCCGTTGCAGCATCTCGGCTTCGCTCGCCAAGCACTTCAATTTCCCCGCGGTCGGGATGCAGAATTCGCATCACCATCCGCAAGGTGGTAGTCTTCCCTGAGCCGTTGGGACCAATAAACCCATAGACGCTGCCGGTGGGAACGCTCAGGCTTAAGTCGTCTACGGCGTTATGCTCGCCGAATGTCTTGGAGACATGGCGAAGTACCACGGCATGCTCTGTCATGTTGAAACTCTCGGCAATCGCTACCGGTTCACTGCTTTCGCGAGGATTCACTGCCGATTGTAAGAGCGAACACTTCAAAAAGAAATGAGGCTGGCGGCGTACCAATATCGACCATTGATTGAACAGCGCTGCCTATCTCGGATAATCGATCGGCCTTTTTATTGACATCGCACACGGCGCGAAGCCAACTTCCAGAACTGCAATCCACGAATCCGGTCCAAGGAGCCCGTGAGGAACCCGTCAATGGAAGCTGTGAACCACTTCGCTCACGTTGGATGCATCGCGCTGTTCACGGCAATTGGGCAGTCGGCCGTGGCCAGTTAGAGACTTTAAGAATCACATCAACGTAGACTTGATGTAAGCCGGCCCAGTTCTGCCGTTCGAAGTTGCCCGTTGTCGAAATCAACAAGCCACGAATCTGGCTCAGTTTTTCGCTCATCTAATTCGAATTGTTCCGAGCGATACGGCACCCGCGCAGTTTTCTGATCGGAAACATTGAGTAACAGCCGGCCGTATTTTGGGATAGCCCCGATCAAATCCCATGCGGCCCGCGACAACGGCCGCGGGCCGATTCTCGTTCGGCCGGGAACGGCATCGAAACGCTCAAACACATCATCAATCGCTGCCACGCTCAATGCTGTTCCCGCTTCGGGCGGCATGGGCTCTCCGACGGGCAGTACGCTGAATTGCCTCAAGCGCGTGGTGCCCACATCGTTGCCCAGGATTCCGCCGCTTCCGTCGATATCGTGAAATATGGAATAATTCGCCGACGGAACGCCGCCGGTAATCAGCGAGAATTGCTTCAACCGCACTTGCCCGACGTCATTGCCCAATACCGCCCCACTGCGATCCGCATCGCCGGGCAGCACGTCCAGCCGGAAGGTCAGGTCGGCCGCCAGCGGATTGCCGCCGGCGTCAAAGACGTCATCGCGGTCAACGAAGATGAGCAACTTGTCCGGACCTATCGGTTGGTTGAAGCTAATCGTTGCCGTGTGTGTTACATCGTTGTAGAGAAAGCTGCTCAGCCGCGCGGCGTAGTCGGCCACGTTCACGCCGATAATCGTAAAATCATTGGCATCAAGCTCATCACCGTCGGATTGCTCAACCGGCTCGCTGAAGGTGATAGAAATCTGGTCCAAATTCGCCCAAGGCATCGGCGGCGCCGACGGGACCACGTAGCCCAGGCTTTGTGTCGGGTCAAACAAAGGACTTGAAACTGTCGGACCAGGAGGACGAGCCGATTCGTACGTCCACTACGATCGCGCGGATCCGGCACGCCGGCCAATAGCAAGCTCGCGTTTGGCAGCGACCAGGCTCCGCCCCAAGCGTTCCAGCCGCAAGTACGTCGTCGAGGGGATTGTATTCGAGGTCGAAAACCAGGGCATCCGGCAAATTCTCGGCGCTTCCGTCCACGATCCGAGGTTTGCCAATGACATCGCGAAGACGCCCAGATTCGTGCAAACGACTAACGCACCGACCGGACCGGAAACAAACTCGACGGTCTGCCCGCGGCTCCGGCGATCGACATCAGATTGCCCGTGATATCGGACCACAACGCGCCGCATTCGTCGTCCTGAAGACCTGATTGTTGTCAATGGTGAAAGCGGTCATCCAATCATCGGGATCCATAATGACGTCGCGAATGTCAGCCGAGCTGCCCGGATCAGGATCGACATTCGAAACGGCGCCCCCAGAAGCCGTTCGAATTCGAACGTCGTCGCCGACTCCGACATAGAAAACGGCCGGGTTGGAAACTCCTTCTCGAAACCCACCATAAGCCACGGCATCCTGAAGAAAACCCGGGGTATGCGTCCCGCCGACCTGCGTGATGGTGCTGCCCTGATTGAGCGACTCATAGATGCCATTTGTGCCGATAAAGAGTATCCGCTGCGGATCGACTGTCTCCGTTCAAACGGTGTCTTGAATTGCGGAACAAAAGTTGAGCCACTAGTAACTGTAAGCGTGGGGAAGGTCTGACTTACGAAGTTGTTATTGCTGTCCCAGATCGACCTTCGAAAGCTGCCCAAATTTTGAAAACTGCTGTAGCGAATCGAAAAATTGGTACTGGCCAGCGTGACGTTGTCGACCGCCACATCACCGCCATCGCCGCCCGACAGGAAATCCCAAAGCGTCCCCCCGTCCGTCATCTGGAAGTGGGTCCCGTGTCCTGCGTGCCGCGATTAGCACATTCGAATTACTGTCGTAAGCGACGTCGTGGAATTCGACCACACCGAGCGTGCCGGCCAGCGATAACCAATCGCCGCTGTTGTCCCGCGGGCTGGTTCGCCGGTAGATGCCGCCGTCGTCGACTTCAATCAGATTCCCGGCCCGTCAAATGTCATTTCGCGCGAGTCGGCATCAGCCGCCGTGCCATTGGCGGTGCCGCCCGTCGGGTCAAATCCCGGTACGATATCGTGGGTAAGGTGATCCCATTGCGGCGACGGGGCGACAGTCGGATCACGCGCGATGCTCGTGTCGCCTCGGAAGAAGCGCCGCCGAAATTATTGTCGCCAATAACGTTCGGCTGCTCCTGCCGGTCGCCGCCAACATAGACGATGTTTTCATTCGTCGGATCGACGGTGATCGAGAAGTGAATTCGACCTTCGGCGCCCGTCTCTTCGATGTCCTTGGCTGTCGGGCTAGGTCCCGTGACTCGCGTCCATGTCCCGACGCCAGTGTAGGCGCCGTTGCCAGAACTGCCTTCGAGGTTGAAGGCGTTGGTGCCAGTGACGGAAACGTGAAACAGGCCATTGGCCGCCGTGTTGCCCGTCACGCCATTGACGACAACAAAGTGCCCCGTACTGAGGCCGTGAGCGGACGATGTGATTTGGATTGGCGACGTGTTAGAAGCAGCAGTAATGCCCTTGCCCCAGCCAATGATAGCGGCAGCACGGGCACGTCCATCTCAGTCCAAGTGGTAGTGGGTCTCGCCTGTATTTGTGTAGAAGATGCCCGCGCGGCTGGCCGCTGACCAGAATCGCCACATACAAGCGGCCGGTCGTCGGATGCACGGCCATCTCGATATTATTGGAAGCCGTCAAAAGCTGCTGCATTCCGGTGTGTTGCGGGCCTGTGATCTTCATCCAGCTCACGCCAAAGTCATCCGAGCGGAAGATACCAGCGGCGCCGCCCGCACCAACCGAGGCTGCGTACTGGCGCGGGATGGCCTCAGTTGGGTCCTCCACCAGATCCGAGAAATCGTTGCCTGGAGAAAACAAGCCCGCGGCGCTGATCGGTGTAAAATGCGCGCCCCCGTCGGTGCTTAGGAGGATGCCGCCGGAATTCGCCGACGATGTTGCGACAATCGTATCGTCTCGCGCGGCAATTCCGGAAATGTTCTCGCCAAAACTCTTCAGCCCATTGCTGGCCAATTCCGTCCAGTTGTCGCCGCCATCGGTAGTCCGAAACACGGGACCGCGCACGCCGCCCAGGCCGCCGAAGCTGCTGTACATGCCGTTCCGGCGACAAGCGTATTGTGCGTGTCATCCGCGCGATCCAACGCCATTCGCGATTGAAAGCGAACCAAGAAAATCGGTCTGCGGCACCCAATCCGGATTAACGTTCGTCGCATTCGTCGTCTTCCAGATTCCGCCATTGACCGAGCCGACGTACAGCGTGTTGGCGTCCGTCGGATGCGCGAATACGGTGTGAATCGCTCCCGTGACCTGCCGGTTGGGCTGCGTACTCGGCTCGAGTTGCCCGTTCTGCGTTGGCGCCGGCCCCTCAAACAGCCACACGCCGGGCAGTGCTAACGCGACACTATGGTCCTCGACCTCGCCATTCTCGAACGCTCCCGTAACCGGGAGCCCGCTGAGACCGTCGTGGAGCCTGAATCGCGAATACGTTTGCCCCGGCGGCGCATCCGCCGGAACGACAAAATTAATCAAGTTGCTTCCGCTGACCACGAGCCCGAGTAAATCTGTTCCCCGCTGTCCGACCAATCGCCGTCGCGATTGAAGTCGATCCAGGCGTCCAGATAGGGACTGGCACCCCCGCCGAATTCGTCACCAACACCTCGACGGTCGAGGCGGCTCCGATTGAAAGCGCGCCGGCGAAGACCACGCCGTCCTCGTCGTCCGTCGCACCCGTTCGGTCGTCGAGGTCGGACGCTGCGTTCGGCTGCCCATTGCCTTCACCATCGATCGCACCGCCAATTCTGAAACCGGCGAGTGGGTGTGCCAACGCCATACTCGGCCAGTAATGTTGGATAGCTGGACGCGAAACCGGATTGAGCCGCGGTCGGCGCATCGCCGAAGTCCTCGGTGCCCAGGGCCAAACTTTCAGCGTATACGTCCCGGTCTGGCCCGTGTTGAAGGGCAGCACCTCGAGGTAATAGGTGCCGCCGGCTGGCGCAGTCCATTCAATTCGCGAAGCGAGTCCAGGGCCGCCATCGTCGTCAAATGCCAACGACGTAATCCCGTTCGTGTTGTATAACCGCAGCGTCGAGTCTTGTAGCGTGCCGAGCGTGGTCTCAAGAATGTAGCTCTTGCCGCCCACTGCGACGAAATTAAACCAGTCCCGGTCGGTCCCAGTTTCAACTGAACCTGCGGTCTCCGAGGGAACAACGACGGGCGTCGACTGCGCCGCGTCGTTGCCGTGATCGTCGCCACCGCCGACGACAACGCTGAATGTCCGTTGGCGAATGTTATTTGATTCGTTACTTTCGCCGACGCTGCTATTGACGTCGA
>CAVQLN010000003.1:0-116533 GCA_963713365.1 uncultured Planctomycetota bacterium
CCCAGCCCGCGGAGCGACCAGTATTCGTTGGCGATCGTGTACCTGGAAATGCTTACGGGCAAGCTGCCGTTTGTAGCTGGAAACGCCGCAGAGTTGACGCTGCAACATCTCAATGACTTGCCCGATCTCTCGGCACTGGCGAGTGCCGACCGCTATGCCGTCAGCAGAGCCTTAGCGAAAGATCCGCAGCATCGTTACCCAACCTGCCGGGCGTTTGTTGATGCGCTGGTCAAAGCCACGAGCGGCGAGACGCTCATTGGAGATTTGGCGGGCAGTGCCGGGCAAGGCGGATTTCTGGAAGCCTCCGATCCGGCGGCAATGGCCACCTGGCGACGGATTTGGTTGACGACGGTCAGCAGCCGTGGAACGCCGCGCCGGAGCAGTTGCTTCTGCCGATGCCGCTCACGGATGAAAAGCTGGTCGACCTTCCGCCGATTGAGATTCGTACGCATGACGCTCGCCCTATGCCTACGGTCGTGATCGGCATCGGCGGTGCAGCCGGGCAGGTGCTTAGTCAATTACGGCGCATGATCGACGAGCAGAATGGCGGCTCGCCGCTCCGCAGTGTTCAATTCCTGCTTCTCGACACCGACGCGAAGGCACTTGCCGAAGCGGCCCGACGTCAGAACCCAGGCTTCGCGCCAGGCGAAACATTGCACCTGCCGTTGCGATTGCCGCAGCATTATCGCGAACGCTCACAGCTGTTATTGCAGTGGCTCAGCCGTCGCTGGCTTTACAATATCCCGCGCTCTCTGAAAACCGAGGGCTTGCGGCCACTGGGACGGCTTGCGCTAGTCGATCACGCAAAGGACGTAGTTCGCGCCATACGCCAGGCAATTTCGCAGGCAACTGACGCCCGTGGCGGGGCGATGGGAACAGTTTCCGGCGAGAACGAGTTTCGCCGCGACGCGGTCCGCGTCTTCGTCGTGGCCTCGATTTCAGGCGGAACGGGCGGCGGAATGGTTCTGGATGTCGGGTTCGCCGCGCGCCGTGCTCAATCAGCTCGGGCTTGCCGAAAGAGAATTAATCGGCGTCATGATGCACGCGACCGGCCGCGATTCGCGCCACTCCGAGCTCGCACGAGTGAACGCGTTTGCCTGGCTCACGGAGTACGAACATTTCCAGCAACCCGGACATGCTTATGTGGGCGATCCGAATTGCGGCTTGCCTTCGCACAATGAGGGCATTCCCGCGTTCGATCATACTTACTTCGTTCATCTTGGCGAGAGCCTCGACGCCATCGATTTCGAGCAGGCCACGCAGAGCGTTGCCGAGTATCTGCGCCTGAATACACTTTCGCCGGCCGCGGCGTTTTTCAGCGCGTGCCGTCAGGACTTCCAAAATGGACGTGCCGACGACGACCACGGTTGCGGTCGAACCTTGCGGTCCTTCGGTGTGCACCGGCGTACTGCCGCCCCCGCTGAAATGTGCGATGAACTGTCGATCCTTGTTAGCCGGCAGGTACTTGCCGCGTGGCGGCCGCCCCAAGTCAAATCAGAAAACACGTCGCCGCTGGAACGAGTCAAGAAGCTGTTGCCCAACGGGAGCGATATTGGCGTAGGCGGCGAAGCTGATGGCCTTGCCTCCGCAGAAAAATGCCCGGAAATACCGGGCGCCGCACAACTCGTGCGTCGGCTGCAGATCGATGCGACCGGCATTGCGGCGAATGCTCGTTCGATGCTTGAACTTCAATTGGGCGGCGACGCGGCCACTTTCTTAACCACATGGGCCGCCAAACAATCCCGCACTCGTGAAGCGTGCGGGCGCGAGCAGTTGGAAGCCATTGACCGGATATTCGGCGCCGCCGCCAACGGGTCGGACCAAGGTGGCAAATTGTTCCTGCTGGGACAGTCGGCGGGGGCGATCGTACAGCCGCTTGAGGAAAAACTGCGCAGTGAGATTCGCCGCTGGTTGTTGAGCCGCGTCGATGACCCGCACGAGCGCTTGCCAGGCGCGCGCGCTGCGGTTTCTTGGCTAAACGGTCACATTTGCAACGCGGAGGCCGACTTAAAGCGGTTGCGCCAAATCGTCGTGGCGAAATTGGCCGAAGTACGAGAGAGAGTGGCCGCCGCCGATCAAACAACTCCGAGCGAATCCCAAGCAAGCGAATCGATGCCGGAACGCGTGCTGATATATTTCCGCCTGCGGCTCGATCAATCGGCCATTGCAGCCGCCGAGCATATCGCACGACTCATCAATTCTGACATTAAATCAATTGCCGATGAATTGACGGCGCTAGGCCGCGAAATCGATCAAATGGAGGCGGTCATGGCTCGAGCCGCCAGCGCGGGTAAAACTAGTGACCGCACTCAAGCCGATCACCAATCCTCGATTGCATCCGACTACATGCGGCGGGCCAACATTGAGGCGGGCCTGCCGAAGCTTGCTGCCGAGGTCGATGCACGCTTGCAGTCGGATTACATCCATGAAAACGGCGGATTGGTGAAAACAGTCATGCAAGGCGGGCGCCCGCGCGCACTGCTTTGCGCCAAGCTGCAAGAATTCTCGCGGCGAGCAGTGCACCAGTTTCTTGCCGATGTCAACGTGCTGGAGCAGAGTGGGGCGTCCGCGGCCGGGCAATCGCGCACGGAGTTGCGTTCTGGCCTGGCCGCCGCCACGTCGCCGCTATTGGAATTTGGCGGCACCAGACGGGTGTTGGCAATGCTCCCCCGTGACTTCGCATCGGCGACGAATGCAGCGGAGATATCGGGAACGCTCGGCCTCGAGGTAACTGGCGTTCGCGGCATGGACAACAGCCTTACACTGTGCGTCGAAGCCAGTCAGTTGTCGGTGCAGCATATTGCGCTCGATTTGGTGCAGCGCCGGCGCGACCGCGTTGACTTCGCGAAACGAGTTCATTGCCGCAACGACATTGCCTGGTCGTCTCTGTTTTCGGGTTCCACCACGACGTCGGTCGACGTTTGCGGCGGCGCGGACCGTCGCTCGACGACAACGGGTCAAGAATTGTGCAAAACTTCGGTGATTTGAGATGTTGACCAATACGCGATTAGGAAAGCGGGTTACTTGGTTGCTCAGCGGGCAGCTGGCAGAAGACCAGCCGGTCCGCAGCATCCGTATCGACGTGCCGCGGTTCATCGTTGGCCGCAAGCACGACGCGTCGCTTTCGATCCCCAGCCAGACTGTCTCGCGCGAGCACGCCGAACTTACATTGCTCGATGACGGATTGCTCCTCCGCGATCTCGGTAGTACGAACGGGACCTACGTGAACGGCACGCGGATCAATCAGCCTTGCACGCTGCATCACGGCGACCTCTTGCAATTTGGACATCTGGTGTTTCGGGTGATGCAGCAAGCAGCGGACATTGGACTACAAACCATCCAAGACGACTCCTGCGACCGGGCGTGAGCACTCATCCAGTTCGATCAGCTCATCAGCCAGCGGGCCGTCTCGCCCCATTTTCAGCCGATTGTGTCGATGAGCGACCGTCACGTTCTTGGATATGAAGTGCTGGCTCGCAGCCGATTCTTTGGGCTATCTGATCCTCGCTCGATGTTCGCGGCAGCAAAAGTTCTCAATCTTGAGGGAGAGCTGAGCCGCATCCTGCGCGAAGAAGGAATACGCAGCGGGCAGATACTGCCGGAACACGAACTGCTGTTCGTCAACACGCATCCAGCGGAGATGGACGACGTCGACTTGCTGATGTTCTCGCTGCGCGAGCTGCGGGAAGTCGAGCCGCGACGCCCCTTGGTGCTGGAAATTCACGAAGCGGCCGTCAACTGCGGCGATGCGATGAAGCAACTCCGTGCCGCTTTGGCCGAGCTGCAAATCGGCCTGGCCTACGATGATTTCGGAGCCGGGCAGGCTCGGCTGGTTGAATTGGTCGAAGTGCCGCCCGACTACTTGAAATTCGACATGAAGCTCGTGCAGAACCTGGAGTCCGCACCGTTGGAGCGGCAACGGATGCTGGCCACGCTCGTGCAAATGGTTCACGACCTGGGTATCAAGCCACTGGCCGAAGGAATCGAAAAGCTCGGCGATCACGAAATCTGCAAACAGATCGGCTTTACCTGCGCGCAGGGCTATCTCTATGGGCATCCGGCCCTGCCTAAAACGCTTGTGCCACGATCCCGCGACTAGCCCCCGAGCCCCCCGCCGTGCCGCAACGTGAAAGCAGCCCGAAGTGAGACCTTTACAAGGTCTAGTAGGGTGCTAATCCCATCGCTCGATGTTCGGCAAAGGTTTACTTGACTTCTGAGCGGAATAATGACCATTTTGTCAAAAATGGTCAAAAAAAACCACGCTGCTATTGATCGGGTGACCGCAGGTGTTAGGCTATCGGCTTAACAATCATTGGCAAGGTATTGCAAGGTCACCAAATGTCGCGCGAAAGTGTGATTCGGAGTTTTGAAGAGTATCTCACCGTTAGTGGGGCCGCCGAATTCCTCGGAGTATCAAGAGCCACTCTTCGCAATTGGGATCGAAATGGCAAACTGAAACCAAGGCGGCATCCCCAAAATGGCTACCGGATCTATTTGCATGAAGATCTGGAGGCGGTGCTTCGGTCCGCTGATCTGTCGACCCTCACCGACGAATCATTCGCCCCACACGTGGACTTCAAACAAATTGGAGACCGTGAGCACTTCGTGCAGTTCTACGATGACGATGCGTTCCTCGTGGAATCGGTGAGTGCATTCGTCGGCGCGGCGTTAACAGAGGGAAACAGCAGCGTCGTTATTGCCACGCCCGAGCATCGCAGCGCCATGCAGCGTAAGCTCGGGGCGTGCGGCATCGATACGGCACAAGCGACGGCCTTGGGGCGGTATGTCGTGCTCGACGCTTCCGAGGCACTGTCGAAATTCATGGTCGCCGGCAGTCCCGATCGGGAGCGCTTCATGAACACCGTCGGCAAAGTGATTGCCCGGCAGGCGGAATCGGGAGGGGGGATCCACGCGTTCGGCGAAATGGTAGCTCTGCTTTGGGCGGATGGGAAACGCGAAGCCGCAATCAAACTGGAGGAGATGTGGAACGAGCTTGGAACGCGATATCGGTTCGCGCTATTTTGTGCTTATCCAATGAACGGCTTCGGGAAGGAAAGCGATGCAACGGGGCTCAACGGCGTTTGTTCGTGTCATACGCGCGTGATCCCTGCCGAAAGTTACGCGGCACTTGCCAGCAGCGAGGAACGGCGGCGGGCCATCACCTTGCTTCAGCAAAAGGCCCAATCTCTGCAGGCGGAGATTGCTCATCGCCAGGAGGTGGAACGTGCTCTCAAAAGTCGCGAACTCGAGCTGAGCGACTTTTTTGAAAACGCAACCGAAGGGCTTCATAAGGTTGGTCCGGATGGCACGATCCTCTGGGCGAACCGAGCGGACTACGAACTTTTGGGCTATGCCGCGGACGAATATGTGGGCCGGTCGATCACCGATTTTCATGCCGATGCGGAGGTGATCACGTTAATACTGGAGAAACTCGCGCTCGGCGAGACGCTGAAGAACTTTCCCGCCCGGCTCCGCTGCAAGGACGGCTCCATCAAGCACGTACTGATCAGTTCGAACGCCTGTTTCGACGACGGGCAGTTCGCGTACACCAGGTGTTTCACCCGCGACGTGACTCGTGAGTGGCAAGCTGAACACTTCCTGCGGGAGTCTGACCGCCGCAAGGATGAGTTTCTAGCGACCCTCGCCCATGAACTCCGCAATCCGCTCGCGCCCATTCGCAACGCCCTCGAGCTGTTGGAAGTGGAAAACGTTGATATGGAGCTTTTGAGGGAGGCGCGAAGCGTGATGAAGCGACAAATCGGCCAGCTCGCGCGCTTGGTGGATGATCTATTAGACGTAAGCCGCATCACGCGGGATAAGTTGGAACTTCGCGCGGAGCCGATTGAGCTGGCAGCGGTCATCCAAGAGGCGGTCGAAACGAGCCGGCCACTTATCGACGTGTCGGGGCATGAGCTGACTATCAATTTGCCGACCGAAGAGGTCTTTATTAATGCTGATTTGACACGGATGTCTCAGGTTTTCTCGAATCTTTTAAATAACAGCGCCAAGTACACCGAGCGCGGTGGGAAAATTGTTATCGAGGCCAAGCGGTGCGGCACCGATGTTACGGTCGCCGTGCGCGACAACGGAATCGGCATCGCGTGCGAAGAGCTTGCCAATGTGTTCGACATGTTTCGGCAAGTCGACCGATCATTGGAGCGATCTCAAGGAGGTTTGGGCATCGGATTGACGCTTGTGCGACGACTCGTTGAGCTGCATGGCGGCACTGTCAATGCTCAGAGCGAAGGGCTAGGAAAAGGGAGCGAATTCGTCGTGCGGCTGCCAATTGCCACCGAAGGCGTACTCGTTTCCAAGGCCGCAAACGGTGAATATGGCCGTGAAACAAAACGGCTGCGAATTCTCGTGGCGGACGACAACAAGGACGCGGGCGAAACATTGAGCCTGTACTTACGAATCAAGGGACATCAGGTGCGCACCGTGCGCGATGGAGCCGAAGCCGTCGAGCTTGTGCCTAACTTCAGGCCACAGGTCGTGCTCATGGACATCGGGATGCCGAATTTAAACGGCTACGATGCGACCCGCGCGATCCGCGAGCTGGCTTGCGGAAAGGATTCATTTATCGTTGCGCTCACCGGATGGGGGCAAGACAGCGACATCGAGCGCTCGTTCGAATCGGGCTGTTCAGCTCACTTGGTCAAGCCAGTCGACCTGGCAGCTTTGGAACAAATGATAGCGACGGCTTTTGCATCGACAGATTCGGCCGCATAGCTGCAAAACAGTCTCGGTTGGTCGGCCTAGTCGTTTGGTTTGAAAGAGTAAAGGCCTCGGTCGTTGAGTTTTGTCGATGGAACGCGCTGATGAAAAGCCGCCCAAGTGCCCGCGCTGTGGCAGCGTTCGCATCAACGTCTGCGGTCAGTCCGTTCAATACGGCCCGGAGCGGCGACCTGGTCAGCCGCTTGAGGAACGCGAACTAGTGACGCTGGCATATCAATGCGAGTGTGGGTTGGCCTTCACCCAGACCATCAGCGGCGGCGATTCATCCGGCACGGCATAGCCCGGTTCTCGGGTTATTTATTAACCGAACCAGCCGCGCTTCATGAAAGCGGCGCGGGCGGACGTTTCATCGGCCTCAATGTCGAAGAGCTTGTCGAGCTTGGTGATTTTAAACACCTGGCGGATCTCAGAGTCGATCGAGCAGAGCTTCAATTTGACTTTGAACTCCACCGTTTTCTTGTGCAGTTGGATGAGCTTGCCGAGAAACGAGGAACTCATGAATTTCACGTTCCGGAAGTCAATGATCACCCGCTCCTCGGTCGTTTTGTTGAGCATCTCCATCAGGTCATTGCTGACCTGCTCGAGTTTCACCTCATCCAAAATGCGAGCGTCGTCGAAGATGACCGTGAGAATGCCATCCTTCGAGTAGCTGGAGAGAGACATGCGGCACCGTGTGGTGATCGATTGAGGGGGATGCCGCGAAGATAGCCCGGCGCGAGTCTGTTGGCAATGGGGGTGAATATATAGCCGGCCCATCTCGCCGCAACGAGTCGCTGTGGCGAGTTGGGCCGTTGCGAATGTCCCAAACGCACATCAATCCCGGCCAGGATGGCCCGGCTAGGTAGGCGCTATCAAGTAACCTTGCGTACTACGCCAGTGACGATGCCGATGACCTGCGCATTGCGCGAGTAGATCGGTTTCATTGAAGAATTAGCCGGTTGCAAGCGGACGCGATTTGCCTCGGGATACCAATACTTGAGCGTGGCTTCGCCGTCGTCGGTAAGCGCAACGACGATGTCGCCCTTGTGGGCCGTGCGAGCCCGACGGCAGATGACGATATCGCCGTCGGCAATCTGAGCCTCGATCATCGAGTCGCCTTTGACCCGCAAGGCGAATTGCGTCTTCCGCTGCGGAAACCAATCCAGGAAATTGAATCGCTCAGCCTGCTCAATCGCCTCGGCTAGGTTGCCGGCGGCGATCTGGCCCACGAGCGGCATGCCTTCTTCTTCCTTGTAGGCGTCGGTAAGCTGGATGGCCCGCGACATGTTCGGCTCGCGTGTGATGAGGCCCTTTTTCTCAAGGGCCTTCAAGTGACACATCACGCCATTGGGCGAGCTGATGCGGAAATATTCACCGATCTCGCGGACAGTTGGCCCATAGCCGCGGCCGATGATCTTATCCTTGATAAAATCGAAGACCTCGCGCTGGCGGGTGGTTAACATAGAAAACAAGGACATGGATCGTTCTCCAACGATTTGGGGGGCGATTTTGTGCCGATCCGAATTGACGAGCTGCATCAAATTCGTTCGTGGTATTTACAACTATAATATACGGGCGTACATCGTCAATAGCTGGATTAGGTTTTAGCACATAATTTTTGCCTAGGGTTGCCGGCGCTGTCCCGGGTCCTTTGTCATCAGAGTCTCGGCTGGGGGCGAGGAGACTGATACCTTCCGTGGCGTCTTGTCGTCCGTTATTGTGAGTGCGGGCGGCAATGAACAAGAAAACGACCAATGGATCTGAGTGAGACCATGATTCATGTGATTGCCACGATTCGCACTGCACCGGGACGACGCGACGAACTGATAGCAGCCTTTCGAGAGCTGATTCCCCTGGTGAGAGCGGAAGCCGGCTGCATCGAATACGGCACGGCCGTCGATCTACGGACGCCAATCGCCGCCCAGGCGCCGTTGTTGGAAGATGCTGTCACAGTCGTTGAGAAATGGGACAGTGTGTCAGCACTCCAAGCCCATTTGATCGCTCCGCATATGCTCGCCCATAGAGAACGAGTAAAGGCGATCGTCATGGGTGTGGAGATTCGGGTTTTGGAACCGGTTTGAGCTGAAGCGCGGCGGCGACGAACCATTCGGTCGCGACTATCTCGTAGTTATTGGCATTGTCTCGTACTGATTCTTTTCTCAACTTTTCGCTGACATGGTCGATCCGGTCCGACAGGAAATTGCCGCGACGTCGAAGACTGTCGTCGTCAAGGTTGGCACCCGCGTGCTTACCCATGAAGACGGCACGCTCGACCATGATCGAGTCACGGCAATCGCCGAGCAACTTGTGCGGTTGATGGACGAAAAGCGGCAAGTGGTCCTTGTCAGCAGTGGGGCCGTCGGAGCTGGCATTGGGCGGCTCGGGCTCAAGCAGCGGCCGGGAGACCTGGCCCACCTGCAAGCCGTGGCGGCGGTCGGCCAAAGCCGGCTGATTGAATCGTACAACCGCGCCCTCGAAGCTCACGGCCGGCATGCCGCTCAAATCCTATTGACGGCGGACGACCTTAACGACCGCATGCGGTATCTCAATGTGCGCAACACACTGCTGGCCCTATTTCAATTCGGGGCACTGCCTATCATCAACGAAAACGACACGGTGCGGGTCGATGAGCTGCAGCGGAACGTCGGCGATAACGACCGCCTGGCTGCAATGGTCACGAACTTGCTGCGAGCTCCGCTTTTGATCCTGCTATCCGACGTCGAGGGACTCTACGATCGCCATCCGAGCGATCCACAGGCCCAGATCATTTCGACGGTCAGCCAGTTGGATCGCGCGGTCAGCGATTTTCAGCGTCAGACGGCCGGGGCGGCCGGCCCGAATTATTTGAGCCGCGGAGGTATGGCGAGCAAATTAGACGCCGCGCGACTCGCCGTTTCCGCCGGCGAATGCGTCGTGATTGCCAACGGCCGCCGGCCGAACGTACTGCTCGATATTCTCGCCGGGCAGGACGTTGGCACGCTCCTCGTAGCTCAAGGGCCGGCGGTTACTTCTCGCAAGCGCTGGATCGGGCTTACGGCCCAACCCTGCGGCCGGCTTCATTCTGGATACGGGTGCCGAGCAAGCCATTGTGGGCCAAGGCCGAAGTTTGCTCGCTATTGGCGTTCGGCGCGTTGAGGGCAATTTTCAAAAGGGCGACGTGGTCGCGCTGTGCAGAGAGGATGGGAACGAAATCGCCCGCGGCCTCACGAATTACGGTGCGGAGGAGTTACGTCGAATTTCTGGACAGCCCAAGGAGCGGATACTCGAAATCCTGGGCCACCGGCCCTACGATGAGGTGGTACATCGAGATAACCTTGTCTTATTCCATTGACTTTGGTAAGATGCACCGACTGAGCAAGGTGCGTTGTCTTTACCGCTGCAGCCAAATCCGCTAGCTTGGCTCTCAGGGTGCTAGAGTTGAGCTAATAGCGGTCACTGTCCGCGATGCTCGACCGATCCTTCTAGCCGTTTGAGAATTCGATGACCCCTGCTCTGGCTCCTGATTCCGACCTGGGCAGCGCTCAGTAGTGGGCTCGCCGCGTCGGCGGAACCTGTCTCGCAGGTTGACCTTGCCGAATTTTCGCGCGACATGTTCCACAGCATTCGCTGGCTCCACAAGCGTCATGGCCCAATTGCGGCGGTCGAGGACGGCGGCCAGCGTGTGGTGTTTCTTTTCAGCCCGGAGTTCAACCAAGAGGTCCTCTCGGACACGGAGAGATTTCACGCGCGATTCTTCGCCGTGCGAGGTCCGAAGCGATCGGCGCAACGGCGGCTGACCTGCGGCTTGCTGGCGATGAACGGTGAGCAGCATCGCCGAAATCGCCGGATCGTGAAGGAGCCGTTCGGTCTACGTGCCATCGCCGGCTACGGCGAGACGATCGCGCGACTCACCGATGAGCTGCTCGCCTCATGGAGGCCGGGCGAAGTGCGCGACATCGCCGAAGAAATGCGGCAGTACATGCTGCGCGTTACCAGCACGCTGCTATTCGGCCTGAACGATGCCGAATTGGCCTATCGCCTGGGCGATATGATTGCTCGCTGGGTGGCATTGAATCAGGACGTCGGGGCCGGGGCGCTGGTGCCCAACGACCGGTTCTTCCATCACTACGAAGATCTCCTGACATTCGCCGAGGAATTGGAAACGGAGATTCTCGGGATGATCCGGCGGCGGCGCGAGAGTAAGAAGCCGGTCGGTGACGTGCTCTCGATTCTTGTGCAAATGCACGACGAAGAGGGTGGACTGAGCGACGAGGAGCTTGTCGGGCAAACGGCCGTGTTGTTTGGCGCCGCCCACATGACGACCGCACATTCGCTGACGTGGACGCTGTTGCTTTTGGCGCAGCATCCGACGGTGATGCAGCGGTTGTGGAGGAATTGAATGCTGGGGCAGGCAACGGCACAGGTGACGCCGCCCGCTGTCCAGTAAGTCGCGACGCGAAATCGTTAGGCTCGTTACCCAAGGGTGAGGAGCTGTCGCTGCTGGATCGCGTGATCAAAGAGAGCATGCGAATCCTGCCCGCATCCGCGTATTCGCAGCGCATCAACAACGTGGCCGTGAAGCTGGGTCCGCTTTTCTTGCCGCGGGGAACAGGAATTGTTTTCACGCCTTTGGTGACGCATCACCTGCCCGACGTATACGCCGAGCCTGAGAAATTCTTGCCGGACCGATGGCTTGCCCTACGGCCGAGCCCGTATGCATACCATCCGTTCGGCGCCGGCCCGCGGTTGTGTATCGGCGGGCCGCTCGCCACGGCGATCATCCGCATCGCGCTGCAACAAATCCTGTCGCGTTATCGCTTATCGGTCGTGCCCGGTTCAAATATTGGCGTGCACGTCGAGTCGACCATGCTCGTACCCACGACCGGGCTTCCGATGCGGATTCATGCTGCAGACGGGCAATTCAGCAGCGTCCCGATCACGGGGCGGATTTGTGAGCTCGTCGAATTTGACGACGCGCTGGTTGCGGCCGGCGATCGCAGCGATGCGGAGCAGAGCGATTTCTTAGCGGCGCCGCGTCGGCCCAAGTAAAGCTGTCTTTCTTCGCGCAGCTCACTTCTCGCGCACCGTAGCATAGCAATACATGTCCCGCGGTGCCTCGCCCAAGTTGGGCAGGACCATGTAACGGCGCAGAATGCCTTCGAGCTTTGAGCCGGACTTCTCCAGTACTCGCGCGGATGCTCGGTTCTCTAAATCGCAAAATGCCTGCAGGCGCCAGATTGACGGCTGGTTGATGGCCTCCTTGGAAAACGCCCGCGCGGCTTCGGTGGCAAAGCCTTGGCCCCACGCGTCGCGCGCCAGGCAGTAGCCCCATTGAACCGTCGTGGTGTACAGTCTCCCGCCGACGGAGCCTAAAAGCTCGCTGGTTCCCCGCGAAAAGATGAGGTAGCCGGCGCTGGTGCCGGCGCTGTTTTCGCTGGAAATCCGCCGCAGATATTCGTACGTGTCATCAATCGAGCGGTGCGGGCCCCAGCTCATGTAGCGGCAAACTTCCGGGTCCTGGCCGTAACGTGAGAACATGCGCTCCGCATCGGCTTCGGTGGGCGGCCGTAGGCACAGTCGCTCGGTGGTTATTTCGTTGGGAAACATTGCGTTCGGCCTTTGAATTCGCGGTCGCTTAAGGACCATGGCGGGGTGTCGAATATGACGGCTGGCCGCATTATCGGGTTCGCGCCGACGGTGTGCATAACCTGTTGAAATATTGCAACGCGATTTGCGGGCGAATGCTCGGCTAATTACGCTGGAAAACCAGGCGGCCGGGCTTTTCCCTCACTCGGTTTGCCCGCCGCTTCCCCTTATCTGTCGAGGTCTGCAATGCGATTCTCTGGTGTGATTTCGTGTTCGGCAATCGCCGCGCTGTTATCAACCTTTTCAGTGGCACGCGCACAAGATGAAAACTATGCGGAAATTCGGGCGGCAGCTCGTCGCGATTTGATGCTGGCCAAGATGGAATTGCGCCAGTATCAGTTGGTGGAATATCCACGCCTGCGGCGGCATTTGCAGGCCCAAATCGACCTTACCGAGGCGGAAATCCGCGACTACAAGGAGCGACTGCAAGAATATCGCCCATTCGATCGTTTTTCCGTCGGCCGGCCGTTCACCGTCACATTACAAAACCTGCGCATGTGCCTCTTCGAAGCCGAGCTTCGGCTGCGCGACTTATGGGCCGAGCGCAACGCGCTCATCCGCTTCCGCTCCGACGATTGGCGGCTGCTGGAAATGAAAGTGCACGAGGCACGTCTGCGCGTGGCCGAGATTGAGGCGGAGCATGAAGCCATCGCGGAGGCGGAGTTGCCACTGCCGTAATCTCAGGTGAAGGGTGGGCCGCCCACCACTTCTTCGCAATGGTGGGTAACGCCCACCCTACGATTGCAAAAAAGCGTGCGGTTGAGGCGCTCGTCGGTTCGCCATAGAATTGGTGGGGTTGCCCTGTAGCACCGCTATAGTGTCGACCTACAGCACCTACGAATTGTCGATTCATGAGCGAACTCCGACACGAATGCGGCCTGGCCGCCGTCTATCACTTGCCCGGCGGCTCGGTCAGCCCGCTTTGCCCGCCGCAGGGACCCGATGAGGCATCGCGTCTGATCCCGCGGATGCTGCTGGACGTGCAGAACCGCGGCCAGCTTTCGGCCGGCATGACAAGCTACAACCCGCGGCGCGACAAGCTGCTGGACACGTATCGCGGCGTCGGCACCGTGAGCGAGGTGTTTCGGCTGAACCATCAGGGCAAAGCGGAAAGCATTCTGTCGCGCATGGCTGGCCCGGCGGCGATCGGGCACGTTCGCTACGCCACCTGCGGCAAGGATGATGTGAGCTACGCCCAGCCGTTCGAGCGGCACCATTTGCAGAAGCACAAGTGGTTCAGCTTCGGCTTCAACGGTCAGCTGGCGAATTACGCGGAGCTGCGCGACAAACTGCTGGCCGACGACGATCATCACCTGGCCCGAGCGACTGATACCGAGATCATCATGCACGAGATCAGCCGCGAGCTGTCGGGCGACCGCCGGCCGCCGCTGCGCGAAGTGATGCAGAACGTTGCGCCGCGCTTCGACGGGTGCTACTGCCTGGTGCTGCTGAACGCGCTGGGCGAAATGGTGATCGCCCGCGATCCGTGGGGCTTTCGGCCGCTTTGCTACGCCATGGAAGGGCCGCTACTCGCGGCGGCGAGCGAGAGCGTCGCCCTGCTGAATTTGGGTTTCGCGAACGACAGCATTCGCACGTTGGAACCGGGGCACATGATCAGCGTCAGCGGCGGTGACGTCCAGTTCGAGCGGTTCGCCGACAGCCCTCGCCGCGCTCACTGCTACTTCGAGTGGATTTACTTCGCGAACGTGGCGAGCACGTATCGACGACCGCAGCGTGTACTTGGCGCGTAAAACGCTGGGCGAAGAACTGGCCCGGCTGGAAGACATCCCGCTCGACGCCGACACGATTGTCGTGCCGGTCCCCGACACGAGCAAATGCGCGGCCGATGCGATGGCGTACCGGTTAGGCGTGCCCAGCGCCGAGGGCCTGATCCGCAACCGTTATACCGGACGCACCTTTATCGAAGGCACGGACAGCCGCGTGAGTAAAGCGGCGGCCAAGTACACGCCGCTGCGCGAAGTGCTGGAAGGTAAGCGAGTGCTTTTAGTCGAAGATTCGATCGTCCGCTCGACGACGATGCGCGTGTTGGTGTCGCGATTGCGCTCGGTAGGTCGTGCGCGCGAGATTCACGTGCGCGTCGCATGTCCGCCGATTACGTCGCCGTGTTTTTACGGCATCGACATGTCGACGATTTCCGAATTGTTCGCGCCGCGTTTCATGGAAAACGGGCGGCCGCTGGAGCAGGTTTTTGCGGAGATGGCCCGGGATTTGGGCGCCGATTCGCTGCGCTATTTGCCAATCGAGTCAATAGCACGGGCCGTCAATCGACCGGCCGAAGAGCTTTGCCGCGCATGCATCACCGGCCGTTATCCTACGCCCCACGGGCAGAAGCTGTACGAAATCGCGCTGGCCAACGCGAAGACCGGTGCGCCAAAGGAAGCGACTGGCAGCCGGCCGGTGCGGACATACGAAACGCCGGCCGTCGTAAAGTAAGACTCTGTTTTCCGGTCGCGGTTCAAAGTGGCCAGTCGCGAAGAAGTCGCTCGGTTTCTTCCTTGTGGCCAGTTTCGTCGTTCACGATGTCTTCCAAGGCGACGACGAGGCCCTTATCGCCGTACTCCTCGGCTTGCTTGGCCCGCTTGGTGTAGTCGGCCACGGCCCGCTTTTCGGCTTCCAGCACGGCCTCGACCATGTCGCGATTCGCCTTGGCGGCGGGCACGGCGCGGGCGTTGGTGGTCGGCTCGCCGCCCAAGGCCACAATCTTGTTTGCCAGGTATTGTGCGTGGCCTTGCTCGTCCGGGATCTCGTTAAGGAAGAATTGTGAAAGCTGGGGCCGATACGGACCGGTGGTCTTTGCAGCGTAAGTGGTGTACTGGATTATTGCGCCGAGTTCGCCGGCCAGGTCCTCGTTCAGAGCCTTGATAATTTCCTGCTTATCCATGGATTCTCCAATTGCTAAAGCGGAGTGGCCAATTGGAACGACCGGCGCATCGCGCGAGGGCCAGCGCGCCAACCAGCGCGATGCAGAGCAAGTTTGATGCCGGCTCAGGCACGGTTGTCCCGATTCCACTGGATCCAACACTGGCGGCGATGGAATTACGCCATACGACGTAATCGGCCGCATCGACGATGCCGTTGCCGTTCCCATCCGCGGCAGCGTCGGCCGACCCAAAACGTGTCCGCCAATAGTTGAAGTCAGACGTGTTGACCACTCTGTCGGAATTGTAGTCGCCGGGCAGGTGCGGTGGAGGAAGCCGAAAATCGACGACCAGCGGCAAGTGATCGTACGTAACTCCGGAATTGTCTGACGTAACGTCATACGTCTGCAAACCGGCGGCGGCGCGATCTGAGGCCGACATCGTCACGGTGTTCAAAACGAATTTCTTGCCGATCGAAACGGCACTATCGGTATAAAGGACGAAGTCCAATCGGCCAGGATCGAAGGCACTCGCATCATCTCGCCAGGTATAGTCGGCCGGGCCCACGCCGTTGTGATACGGGCGGGCATCGGCCAGCGGACTGCCGTCCCAATCGGGCGGCGAATCGGCGCCGAAGCTCGTCTCGTTCACAATTTTACCAGTAAGCAATGTATTGAGAGGGCTCAAGCTGCCGACGATGTTCAAATCGCCGACAACAGCCATGGGCGTACCAGACGTTAAATTTACCGAGCCGCCTGCGTTGCGCGTTCGCGCATCCAGCTCACCAGGGCGTCTGCCTGCCGTTGCCGATCGGCGTCTTCCGTGCTGCCGACGTCGCCGCAGCATTTGAAGTGATTGTTCATGAAATAGAAATCCGTTGCGAAGCTGCTATTGGGCAGATCGACTAAGGCGATGGCAATGCTTCGCGGGCTGGCCGGAATTGTGTTCGTTCGCTGCAGTGATAGCGGAAATCGACTGACGATCACGTTGTCGAATCCCTGATGGGCGTACCAGGTTGCGCTGCCGCCCAGCGGAAGAAGATTGTTCATCAACCCGGCGACCTCAGCCGTTGTATGCGAATAAATCTCCTGCAAATTGATCACGTCCGGCACAAGCGCCCGCACGACACGCGAGAACTTGGCCGCCTGACTTGCGCTCGCATCTGGAAAAACCGAATCGTTGTGAACATTGTACGACATGATGCGCAGATCGGTTGGAATCGCTCGGTCTATGAACGTGCCGGTTGTTTGCGCGACGAGTTCACCGACCACCAGCACTAGGAGTGGCGAGACCAAGTGCCGCAATTGCGCTGAGCCAACAAGTTCTGCACAGGACTGCTCTCATGACGCACTATCCATGCTCCGCCACATCACAGATGACCAATCGCCGCACGTTTCGAGCCCATGCGCGCTACTGGAGTTGTGGCGAGATTTGAAGCGAGCAACGATCACGTGTATCGCACGCCCTGATACTGTGGCTCAAAGAACGCCGGGAGCAGGGAGTCGACTTGCAGCAGGCCTTCTCGCGTTAATTCGGCTCGGCCGGTTGTGCCGTCGATGCGGCAAAGTTCGTCTTGTTCATAATTCGCCCACACTTCAGACCATTGTCCGATGACGTCGACTCCGAATTTGTTGCGAAAATAGGCGACATTCAAATAACCGCGCTTAAGCTGGAGGATCATTTCCCGAATCAGCCGCTGATGCGCGGAAAGCCGCAGGCCGCGATTGAGCGGCAGGTTGCCTGCTTCGAGCGCTGCCGCAATACTGCTCCCATTCTGGGTGGTTCTGATAGTGAACGCCCGAAATATGGCCGAAGCTGGCGATGCCCGTGGCCAACAAGTCGCTGCCTTGCCAAAGGTTGTCGCGATAGCTGAAATTCACGCGCTCGGGGTGCTTGACCATCGTGTAGGCGCTGGAGACCGAGTAGCCAGCGGCCGCAAGCTGATCGAACGCGTAATCGACCCACGCACGCTTGGTGGCCCAATCGGCGACCGGCGTTTCGATCACGCCGCCCAAAATATCCTTCGAGTACACCGTGTTGAACGGCAGTTCCATCTGGTAGATCGTGACGCTGTCGGCATCCAGCTCGATCGCGCGGGCCACCGCGTCGCGCCATTTGTCCCAGGTCTCGCCAACCATGCCGGCGATGAGGTCGATGTTCGTGTTGGCAAAGCCGGCCGAGCGGATCCACGGCCAGGCTTTGTAGATTTCCGGCGACTCGTGGGCACGGCCGTTCTCGCTCAGGATGGTGTCGTCGAAGTGCTCGACGCCGAGACTCAGCCGCGTGACGCCGATTTCGCGAAGCGTGTGCACCTTCGCTTCGGAGAGCGTGCCCGGCTCGCACTCGAACGTAACTTCTTCGGCCTTGTCCCACGATACGTTTGCCCGCAGGCGATCGACGAGCCGCTCCAATTGCCGCGAGCTGAGGAACGACGGCGTGCCGCCACCGAAGTAAACAAAGCGGAACGGCCGGCCGCCCATCACCGGCGTTTTGCTTACCAGCTCAATTTCACGCGACAGCGCGGCGAGGTATCGTTCCACCTCGGCCGAGTTCTTGTCCGTGAAGACCTTGAAATAACAGAACTTGCAACGCTTGCGGCAGAAGGGAATGTGCAAGTAGAGTCCCAGCGGCACGTTGGCCGGCGGCGCGTTCATCGCCGCGCGCACATCGTCCAACTCATCCGCCGACCACGCCGAGAACGGCGGGTAGTTGCTGATGAAGTAACTGCCGACTTCGGTTTTAGAGGTACTCGTGGACATGGGTTGCGCTTTAGTTTGCCACAGAGGACACAGAGATCACAGAGAAGGCAAGATGAGGAATGAAAGATGAAGGATGAAGGATGAAGAATACAATTGCGCCACCATATCCTTTATCGTTCATCTCTCATCCTTTCATCTTCGTGTCTCTGTGCTCTCTGTGTCCTCTGTGGCTGATTGGCTCGTTTCGTCGTGCGCCGAGGCAATACAGCGTGCCGTCGCCATTTCCAATGATAACTCGGCCGTCGACGATGGCGGGCGAAGCGGTAAAGCTGCCGCCGAAATCGTTTTCGAATATTACTTCGCCGGAGGCCACATCGATCAGGTACAGCTTTCCGGCAGCCGTGGCGACGACGACTCGATTGCCGGCGATCACCGGCGAACTTTCGATCCGGCTGCGCGTCGGCAGCTTCCACTTTACTTCGCCATTGACCGGGTTGAGGCCGTAAACCGCCTTGCCCTGCGAGCCGTAGACGACGATGTCGTCGGTCACGGCGGCAGCAGTGCGGATCGGTTGCCCGCGCTGTGGGTCACGATAGGTCCAGGCGACTGCCGGCTCGCCGTTGCCATCCGCCGGCACATCGATGGCGAAAAACGTGCCGCCTTCGGTCCCGAAATAAACTCGCTCGCCACGCATGGCGGCGGTCGAGCCGCTGGGCCCGTCAATCTCCACCGTGTTCGTTTCTTTGCCGTCGGCTGCATTGATCACGTGCAACAGGCTGTCGCAGCCAGAGAGCATGACGCGGCCGGCGCTGATGGTTGGCGTGCAGCGGAGCGGCGCCTCGATCTTGAATTGTGGCAGACGCTGTTGGCCGTCGGCAGCGTTGAGCCAGCTAAGCGTACCGGCTTCGGAAGTGACGAGGATGTCCTCGCCGTATGGCGTGGGGCCAGCGTATATTTCGCCTTCAAGCGGTGGCGATTCCCAAATCTGGTTGCCGTCGCTGAGGGCCAGGCACCGCACGACACCATTCAAATCGCCGACGTACAGGCGATCTTTGTCAATCGCCGCGCCGGCCGCGAAGCTGGATTCCTCAAATGGCTTCGTCCACACGGCTTTGCTATCAGCAAGCCGAACGGCGTGGAACACACCGGCGTTGTCGCCAATGTAGATCACGCCGCCCGCGATTACCGGGGTGGCATCAAAGCCGGCGTCGTCCGGCGCTTTGTAAGTCCAGACGACATCAAGTGTGTCGGGCAACGTGCTTTGGGCGACACCTGATCCGAGCACATCGCCGCGCACGACCGGCCAGTCGGCAGCGGATCCGGTTACGCAAAACACAACCAGAGCTGAACCGGCAAGCGATGTGGTGACCCGGCGACCGAATTCAACGCCTGAGTTAAAGGGCCATTTCATAGAGTTGCTGCAAATCTCGTTCGCTGAGTTCCACGGGGTTGAATTTGCCCGTCCATTGCTTCGCGGCGCTGGCGGCCAATTCCGGCAATTCTTCCCGCGCTACGCCACACTCTGTAAGTTTACTCGCCAGACCGGCCCGGCGGGAATTGGCGGCAACAAAGTCGGCCAACGCATCCGGCGCTTGATTGGCCGCCGTAGCGTGGCCGACTTCTCCGTTGGAATGCAGTAATTCATGGTACCAATCGGCCACGTGCCGGCCGTTATGCCGGATCACGTGCGGCAGCATGAGCGCGATTGCCTCGCCATGGACAATTCCATAAGCGGCCGTGAGCGGGTTGGCGAGTGCATGGGCGGCGCCGAGCATCGAGTTTTCGATTGCCAGGCCGGCGAGGCAAGCGCCAAGCTGCATTTCGGCCCGCGCCGCGAGGTTTTCAGGCTCGTCGAGCACGCGCGGGAAATTCGGCGCAAGGTGCCGCCACGCCTCGCGGCTGAAGGCAAGCGAAATGGCGCTGCGGCGCTTGGTGACATAAGTTTCGATCGCGTGCGCGAGCGCATCGATGCCGGTCAGGGCCGTGACTCGCTGCGGCTGCGTGACGGTGAGCGCGGGGTCGAGAATCGCGACGCGGAAAGCAGCGCGCTTATCGCCGCAGGCCATTTTGACGTTCGTCTGGGCATCGGCGATGAGCGCATACGATTGCGTCTCGCTGCCTGTGCCGGCCGTCGTAGGCACGGCGATCATCGGCACAAGCGGCCGGGTGGCCTTTCCTTCGCCCCAATAATCTTGCATCCGCCCGCCGCACGAATACACGAAGTTGATTCCCTTCGCGCAGTCCATTGAGCTGCCGCCGCCGAGGCCGACGATATGATCGGGTTTGAAATCACGGGCCACTGCCAAGCCGGCTTCAACGTGATCGGTGGTTGGATTTTCGCCGACTCCATCGAACAGCGTCACAGCCAGCCCAAAACGCTTCAGCGAATCGATGCCGCGCTGCGTGTGCCCGGCGGCAACAATTCCCGGGTCACTGACCATGAGCACTCGCTTCGCGCCCAGCATCGCTGCGATCGGCCCCAGCTCTTCGATCTTGCCAGCGCCGAAAACGATCCGAGTCGGACAGTGAAAGTCGAATGGCAGCATCGCGGAAAATGGTGCAACAGGGGTTGCGGCGGGCTTAAGAACTCCCTCCCCCTTGGGGGGAGGGCAGGGGAGGGGCTTCCTTGGGATCGTGCAGTGCGCGCCAAATTACTTCAAGCACGGCATCGGTGTCGGCAAGCACATCATGATTCCAGAACCGAATTACGCGA
Organism: uncultured Planctomycetota bacterium; assembly: GCA_963713365.1. GTDB lineage: Bacteria > Planctomycetota > Planctomycetia > Pirellulales > Lacipirellulaceae > JABDGM01. The sequence continues at coordinate 20,631 of CAVQLN010000003.1, forward strand.
TAGCCTTCGGATTTAAGCCATGCATCGCGATTGGAATCGTTTTTCTTGTGGTGTTCGTCGTTGTGCTGACCGCCATCGACCTCAATCAGCAAGCGCTGCTTCAAGCAGGCGAAGTCAACGATATGCGGACCTATCGCAACTTGGCGGCGAAACTTGTGACCGCCAAATTGTTGGTGTTGCAGCTTTGTCCACAATCGGACTTCGGCTTCGGTCATGTTTAAGCGCAAGCGGCGGGCGCGGTTGCGTTGTGTTTGAGACTTGTACATCATTTGGGAGACCCCCTCCCTGGCCCTCCCCCCAAGGGGGAGGGATTCCGGCGCAACGCTTACACAATCTGAAGCGCGCGGTTGCGGTAGAGGAAATCGACCAGATTTCCTTCGTGGGGTTGGAGCCAATTGAGCTTGGTGGTGGGGATCGGGCCGAGGTTCAAGCGGTCGATGTTGGTTGCGTTGGTTGCCGCGTCGCGGAACACTTCGTCGTTGCTGATTACGGTGCCCACCAGTGTCGGGCCGATGCGCCTAAGCATTTCAGCCTGCGGGCAGGCAACCACCGACGCGAACGGGAACATGTACTCTTTTTGCGCCGCAGGCGATTCAGGCGATTCGCAATGCAGGATCGTGGGAAGCAGATAACTAGCTCTCGCTTGCTCCACCAATCGCGGTCCATACTTGGCCGTGACGTGCGTGACGCCGTCGCCTTTCATGTCTTGTTCAATTTGCTGCCAGACCGCGGCGCCCATGCCCGGAACAGTGAACGCTGCCAGGCCAGCCTGCGGATTGTCCGGCGGCAGCGCTTCGATCGGGCCGAGACGCTCGGCCAGCGCATCGGCGATTTCGCGTGTGTGCCGAGCGGCCCAAATGCCGGAGCAGTTGATGCAGCCCCGGCCGCTGTTGAGGTAGATGCTTTCGACCATGAGGTCGAAATAGTCTCGCCAGCGATCGACGACATCATCGCCGAGGAGGATTTTCGAGAAGCCCGGGCCGTGAGCCTGCACTTTAGGATTACCGCGGTAACGATCGACCGTCGGCGTGCCGCCGAAGATCATCGAGCGGTCGCACGCTTCAAGCACGGCGGCGCCGGCCTCGGCCTCGCCCGGATAAAGTGAAAACGCCTCGCGCGGCACGCCGGCCTCTGTGAACGCGGCGAAGATGCGATAAGGCGTCCATGGCTCTTGCGGCCCTGGTTTGAGCACGAGGCCCAACTGCAATGGGATGGCCGGTAGCCACAGCGTATGCACGCCCGGCGAATTGGACGGCAACACGGCGGCGAGCACCGGCGACTGCAACTGGTAGCTGACGGTGACACCGCGGCCTTCCTCGCCGTGCCCGCGCGAGAGTATGTCGAGTTTTAAACCGCGCGTGAGGCAGTCCAGAATCTTCTCCATGTTTTTTAAGCACGAATGAGTTCTTGGCCATGTTGGCGCGGCACATGTGCTCGGGCAGTCCAGTGCTCGCGGACTGCTGGTGGACAAAATCGGCCGGCGACTGCTGGCCGTCGCCCATCGGCAGTGTGCCATGCTCATAGAGATCTGCTGCCGTTGCGAGCATGGCGATGAGCTCGCGCGCGGGAATGCGGCGCAGGGCGTCGCGGGCCTTTTGGGCCTGGCGCATGTCGCGCTTGATGATGCCGCCACCGGCCTGGCAAACTTTGGCAATTGGCTCGCCGGTGGCGAAATGATTGACGTCTGCCACCTCGAGCGACTCGTACGGCTGGCCCCAACGGATGACGGGAAGTTTCAGCATGGCGACTTATCGTTATCGTTTTCTCGACTAATGATCACGGTGGGCATCGATCCGGTTCAGTATACGCCGACGGTGGTTGCCTCAGCCAAACGGCGGAATGGGCGCGTGCCGCTGATGCCGTCCCAGGGAAACTCGTCGCAGGGCGGTTCGCGCTCGCCTTCGTCGCGCTCCAAGAAGCCCGGCATGAAGAACTCCTTGGTGAGCGTCGTGAGCTTCGCGCGGCCCGTTTCGCCATAGCCGACGACGCGGTCCGTGTCATCGAAGTCGACGACTTCGACCACTGCCCGCGGCTGCGGGGCATAGTAGCTAATCTTGTAACCCTCGGCGGCGGTCACCGGTTTCGAACAGGCCAGTCCCATGAGCGTGTTTCCGTACGTGGGCGTCATGTAGATGCCACTTACTTCCGGCGGGCCGCCGAACAGCTCTTCGATGCAGAAGCGCGTCCACTGCGGCGTGAACTCGGTGCCGCCGGAAAAAATGCCGGTAATGCCGGTCTCGCGCAGGCTGCTGCCGCGCTCTTCGAGCGCCAGACACAGGGCTTCGATAAGCTTCGGCGTGCCGAACATGCATTTGACTTCATGGCCGGCGCCAAGGATCGTGATCGCCTGGTCGATGCAGTGATTCTTGTAGGCCTCGAGATGTTCCATCCAGCCTTTTTTGATGAGCTTGATGACCCAGCGCGGATCGAGATCGATGCAAAAGCAGATGCCTCCGCGGTGCTGGGCCAGATGCTCGACCGCCAGCCGCAAGCGGCGAGGGCCGGAGGGGCCAAGCATCAGCCAGTTGGCGCCCAGCGGAAAATATTTCTCTGGCAGCGTTTCGCTAAACAGCGAGTAGTCGATGCGAAAATCTTCGACGGCGATGCGGCTTTTGGGGACGCCGGTCGTGCCGCCCGTTTCGAAGACGTAAACCGGCTTTTCGGCCAAGCCCTTGGGCACCCAGCGCCGCACCGGCCCGCCGCGAAGCCACTCATCCTCAAAAGGCGGGAATTTCTTGAGGTCCGCGAAGCACTTCACCTCGGTTAGTGGATCGAATTTCAGGCTGCTTCTTGAAATCTAGCCAGAATGGGCAGCCGGTCGATTCGTGAAAGTGCCAAGCCACCGTTTCGAGGACATGCGCGTCGAGCATGTCGCGAGCCTTACGGACCTGGTCGCTGGAAGGAGTCGTCATTCCTCGGGATCGGGCCTGTGAATCGAGTGAAATGGATGTGGAATTGGCAATTTTGGGAACCACTTCAGCTTAACATGGGCAAGCTGCCAACCATAGTGGTATGACCGTGCGTTCGAGCACGCTTGACTCATGTAGTGCGCAAAAAAATGGCCTCGCGATCGCGAGGCCAATGCCGTAAACGAAAGGCTGAACCGCCTTACCCTTGTTGCGAGTTGGCCGGATTGGGCACGCTGCTCAACTGCGCCAAAACTTGAATCACGCCGTTGAGGTGCGCCAAACGCGGGCCGTAACGGTCGATGAATTCATTGAGCATGAAATCGCCCTCGACCATGTCGGCGCTGGTGTCGTTGATCTCTTCGGTAATGCGCTCGAGATAGTCGATTTGCACCCGCGTGAGAGCTTCGGCCGCTTCGCGGCACGCACTGGCGAGCGCCGGATGCGCATGGCGCCATTGATTAAGTTCGTTGGCCCGTTGCTTTTGATTCGCGGCCAGCGTGCCGGCGAGGTCCTCAAGCAATTCGTTCGTGCGGTCCTGAGATGCCAAAATCTCTCGCAGCAATTCTGACTGCTCCTCGCGCGGCGAAAGCAGCGCCTGGGTACGCGTCGAACTGGAAACATCCAGTTGCGAAAACAAGGGAGGCGTCGGGCGGCCGGTGGTTGTCATGACCAATTGGTTCCTTTTTAGATTAATCAATCTGGCGAGTGAATCGAAGTATGCAGCGCTTTCGCCAGTATTACTAGGAGTGGATCGACGTCAATTCACTTTCAATTCGCCGCGAAAGGATTGACAGCAAACTGGTTCTATGACTCGTGTCAGTTTAACCAACACGACCAGACAGTTTCGTCCGGCACTGAAAACGCTTGCTGCGCGGCGCAAACCGGTGGTGAGAGCAACCGCAGGGCGACGTCCTCCACGTATTCCAGTAGTTTAACGAAAGCTTTAGAGCGATTCCACAATTTGACTGACTTTTCTCACATTTGTTTTCCGCTTGATTCACGGCAGTACGCCGGACGGCCGACGAATTGCAAAATTGCCCGCCGTCGCGCTGCGCTCCATCGCTTTAAAGTCGACTCTCACCAAGTCCCGATGGATTCAGTACTCGCACCAGACCTTTACCGCGCACCGCACGGGTTTCCCAATTTGACTGGTCAGCGTAACGCGAAGTCCTTTCCGCCCGGCAACTCATGATGCACGCAAGCCCTGAAGAGCCAACAGTTTTCGGCTATTTGTCAATCCTACAGTCGCCAGAACACGGGTATTTCGGTGGCTATTTGATTGTTTCGCCGCTGGGACGGCCTTTGGAGTTCCACTGCACCGCCCCGATTCGGCCGAGCCGGGCGCAAGAAATCCTCTACGGACCAACGCTGCGATCGTACGTCGTGGGAGATCAGATCGCTGGCGCTGTATTGAGAGCAGCCCAGCTCACGCCCCGATTGGTCCTATCCGATCAACCCGAAATGGTTATCGCGAAAATTGCAAATGAAATCTCATTCGTGTTGGTGCTGTCGCGGCAGAAAAGCGACAACGAAGCAACGCTCGCGACGACGCTGGAATACGACTCTGCTAGCAAACACGTGCTGCGACAAAGACGTGACCTCGTGCCATCCTGGTCCGAGCCAATTACGGCCTTCGGTTATCTGCTGCGGCACTTGTGCGCCGCGGGTTCACCGGGCTGCGACATTATCGACACACTGTCGATACTCGCTGAGCAAGTAGACATCGGGGAACCCTTCGGCCGGATTCATGACGCAATTCGCGAGGCCCAGCGGATTGGAGGCCGCGCCGAGGAAACTAATCAGGCAGCGTAGCTCCAGCTATTGCAAATAGAAACCCTGGCGTTCAGAGGTGGAATTCGAACATGCCCACGTCATGGCGAGTCGAAGCTTTGCGCGAACAATCCGGCGCTGGCACGGCGGCCAATTTGTGGATTGTGCCGCCGATCTCGACTGCCGTTGACTTGAACCTCAACCCTGCCGGCATTGTGTCGTGGCAACTAACCGACATCCCGCTGCGCACCGTCGGCTGCGTGTTTGAGCAAGGAGCACGGAGCAGGGAGCAGAGAGTCAGAAGCCGGAAGCAAATGACAAAGCGCACGCTGCGCGGAATGGATTTGGAGACGCCATGCTCCGCTCACCCCGCTCCTCGCTATACCCGAGTTCGGCCGCCGCGCGATTTGGTCAAGCTTGAAGACCGATTGCGGCTGTTGCTTGAGCCGCCATTGGAAACTTTGCTTTCGTCGGCATCGCTGCGATTCGCCTTTCCTCCATTCGGATATCAGCTCGACGGCGTGGCGTTTTTGTATCCGCGCCGCGAAGCGATCCTGGCCGATGAAATGGGACTGGGAAAGACAATGCAAGCGGTCACCGCAATTCGGTTGCTGGCTCATCATGGGCAGCTGCGCCGAGTGCTTCTAATATGCCCAAAGCCTTTGGTGACCAATTGGCAACGTGAGTTCGCGATGTGGGCGCCAGAGCTGCCCGTCGCCGTGGTGGAAGGCGGACCGGGCCGTCGGCAATGGTTCTGGACCGCAGCGAACGCCTTGGTGACAATCGCCAACTACGAATCGGTTGTTCGCGACCGAGCCCACGTTTGCGATTCGCAAAATCACTACGATCTCGTGCTGCTCGACGAATCTCAGCGGATCAAGAACGCCGCGAGTACAACGAACGAAGTCGTTCGAGCGATTCCGCGCAGCCGCAGTTGGGCCCTTACAGGCACGCCGATTGAAAACAGCACGGACGACCTGGTCGGCATCTGCGAGTTCGTGGCGCCAGGCCTGGTCGATGCGAGATTGAAGCCGCGAGCGATGGGCAGGGCCGTTGCCGATCACGTGCTGCGCCGGACCAAGGACCAGGTGCTGAGCGACCTGCCCCCCAAATTGTTTCGCGATGCCGAGCTGGAGCTCACACCGGAGCAGTCCGAATCATACCGCCTTGCTGAGGATGAGGGCGTCGTACGGCTCCGCGAGCTGAAGCACGAGTTAACGATTCAACATGTGTTTGAGCTGATCTTGCGCTTAAAACAAATTTGCAATTTCGATCCGACGACTGGGGCCAGCAGTAAGCTCGAGCGGTTGGAAGCCGACTTGGATGAATGTGTATCGAGCGGACGCAAGGCGATCGTCTTTAGCCAGTGGGTCGAGACCGTGATGGAGTTACGATCGCGGCTGGCGCGATTCGGGCCGTGCGAATATCACGGCCAGATTCCGCACAGCCGACGCGACGCGGCGATCGCGCACTTTCGCGACGACCCGAATTGCCATGTGATGTTAATGACGTACGGCGCAGGCGGCGTGGGGCTCAACCTTCAGTTCGCCAGCTATGTTTTCTTATTCGACCGTTGGTGGAATCCGGCCGTCGAGGATCAGGCGATAAATCGGGCCCACCGCATTGGCACTCAGGGAGCCGTTACTGTAACCCGATTCCTGTCGGTCAACACGATCGAACAGCGCATCAATGAGGTTCTCGAGCAGAAGCGGGCGCTTTTCGACGCGGTATTTAACGAAACTACGACTCCGACTAGCTCGGGTCTGTCGCGCGAGGAGATTTTTGCCTTGTTCAACCTTTGCTCGCCCGACAGCGCCCGCCACGCGGCCTGAAACCGTAAACTCTTACGTGATTGCTGCATTCGCGCGAACTCATCTCATCGACTGAAACTGTTGAGTTTCGCGCCGGCCGGTGAGCGCCATTGTGAAACTTGACGGCGTGTCGCGAATATTCCGGCTCGCACGCTGTCCCATGGCGAACAAAAGGGCGAGGTTGGTTTGCACAGCCCCCTTTCGTGAGGGATGTTTCCATAACGCAACATCCGCGTCCCGCCATTCGACGGTATGCGCTTCATAGTGCAGCTCAGCGCACCGTCCCTTCCTCGAAAAAGGGCCCGCCAATGACGTTCCGTCCGCACGTCCATTTTGGAATGATATCGCCGCTAGTTTTATTATGTGTAATGGTCGCGTGCGCCGAAATGCGGCCTAGCATTTGACGGATTGACGCTTGCCGTCTGGCATTCCACTTGGCACGCGCCAAACGCCCTGGATACGCCGCTTCGCCAATACTTTATTCCACGTTCGCCCGGCCACTGCGACCGTGACGTCTATTCCGACGATTACGACTACGTGACTTTCACCAACAACGGAGCAGTCAACGAACAGGGAGTCGCCTACCATTTGCCGTGCGAAACACGCGATCCGCTGCCCGGATGCGCCTCGTGCCTATCCGTGCGGTCTGAGCGGATAGGGCAAATCCCGAACGACTTGGAACTCGGCGGAACGGCGGCCGTGGCTGGTCCCGCCCGTTGACTTTGGCGATGCAGGTCGAGCTGAAGCGGCCTGGGCCGACCCATGTTCGGCGGCAAAGTTTGGCTCACCGTCAGGGTCCCATTTCCTCGGCGCTGATATCCGAGGAATCACGGGGATAAATCGCTTGCCTTTGGAGAGTGCTGCCGGACTACGTCGATAATTAGAACATAACGGGAGGGCAAAACACGTGGTGTTTTGCTTCAGGATAGAGGTCATGGCAAGACGACGGATCGGCTTGCCATGACCTTTTTTTTTGGCCGGCGAGCAAGCGCGTAAAAAACGGCGGGGCAAGCCCCGCCGCTAAATATCAGGTCGGCTTATTTATTAAGAGTTTCGAACAGGGCTTGCGCTTCTTGGCGGTGCACGAAGAGCGAGGCATTCTCGGTTTCCAGCGCCTCTCGCAGAAATGGCTTGGCGTCGTTGCCCCGATTCTGTGCCACGAGTATTTTCGCGACTAGGAAGTTGCTGTCAGGACTGAACGTACCCAACTGCGACGCGTTGCGAAGGACTTGGTCAGCCTCTCCGGTTCGGCCAAGCTGATACAGCACCCAGCCCAGCGTGGCTTGTGCATCGGGGCTTTGGTTGTTCATCCGCGAACTGACCAGGGCGAACTGCAACGCCCGGTTTCGTTTGTCTTCTTCATTTTGCTCAATCAGCACAAGCGCTAGCTGGTTGATTACGTTTACCTCAGCCGGGGCGATGCGCAGGGCTTCCATGAGATAGTCCTCAGCAGGCTTCATCTTTTTATTCATGCGTGCCGCGAGGCCGCTGAGGAATAGGATATTGAGCGCTTGCGGTTTCAACTCGCGCGCTTGGGTAAGCACTTGCTCCGCCTGGTCCAGCTTGCCAGTTTTGATCAGCCATTGAGCGTAGTTAGCAAGCGTGTTTACGTCCTTTGGATCATTTTTGACGGCGCGATCGAACGCCTGCTGCGCCTCGTTCATCATCCCGAGCTGGTCGTAAAACAATGCGGCGTATACAAATGGATCGAACAGGTTCTTGTCGATCTTGCGGGCCGCCGACAATTCGTCGAATCCTTCCTTGTACTTCTTCTGCATGAAGAGAGCCTGGCCCAATCGGTAATGTCCCCCGGCGTTATCGGGATCGATCTTGAGAAGCGCTTGCATGTCGCTGGCGGCGGCGGGCCAATCCTTGCGCTGCTCGGCAACCATTGCCCGGCCCAATCGCCCACGGATTTCCAGCGAACGCTTTCGCTTGGGATTCTCAGCGAATTCTTCAGTTAGCTGCAGACCCTGGTTGTATAGTGCTTCAGCCTCAATCACGCGCCGTCCGCTTAGCGCCTGGTCACCCAGAATGAGAGACGGTTCCGGATCGCCTGGACTCTCCTGAGCTGTTTTTTCCAGGGCCGCACTGGCGGCCGGGCCGTTCCGAGCCAGCAAGTGCATCTTTGCCAAGAGGAGCGTCGACGGCGGCAGCGTCGGATCTTTGACCCGGGCCCTGTCCAGCAGCAGCCGCGCGCCTTCCATATCGCGGTTCGCAAACCGCTTAATTGCATCGTCGACGTCCGAATAGCGCGTGCCGATCTCTGATACTGCGTCACCGATCAGCGATTGCGTCGTGATTTGCGCCGTAGCCTCGCTGGCGGTGCAATAGACGAGGGCCGCCAACAGGCCGCCGATTGCCAGTTGCGAACATCCTCGACGAACCCCAACCGCAGCGAAACAGCTACACCTAATTAATGCCATGACCAACCTCATCTGTTTAGTAGAAGTAATTGAAGCGCGGAGTACAGACGGATCGTTTGCGAGTCGGCGCCGCGAAACGAGAACTGCGAGCGGTGCCCGCGTGCCGGCAACTCCACGACAAGAAGCCTTTCGACTATCATCATTGTAGACAAATTCATCCGGCGCGTTAGTAGCCGGCGCGGAAAACCGTGCCGACGATATCCCAGATTGGTCGACTAGCGACAGTCGTAACGATGATCGGGCTCTCGGCTCGAACACTTCCGGCTCGAACAACGTAACGCATAGGGTGCCGTGATTGGACCCGTATTTACGCGCGAGGCAGCCATCGCCCCGAGGCGGGCCTCGTTCTTCGCTGCGCGCTCCCTGTTCGCCGCCGCACTTTTCGCGATAACCCTTACATCCTGGCAGCTTCTGGTTGGGTCGCAACGGATCGAAAACCTGGGTGACCTAGCTTGGTTCGGTGCCGCCGCTTTTCAAATCCTTGCGCCACTCGAACTGGCCGTAGCGATGCCGTTCGCCGCGTTGCTGGTCGCGTCCGCGGTGTCGCTGGAAAAGGATCGAAAGACCCTCGATCTACTACTGCTGACGAATCTTTCGAATTCCGAGCTGGTTTTGGGAAAGCTACTGGCCGGGATGTTGTCGGTGGTGGTCGTGGTGATCGCCGCGTTGCCGCTGCTCATGATCATCGCCCTTTTGGGCGGCGTGTCGACGGGCCAGATCGTTCGCGTGCAAGCCGTGACGCTCGTCAGCGCGTTGGCCGCCGGAAGCCTTGGCTCGACGATTGCCTTGTGGCGGGAAAAAACCTTCCAATCCTTGGCGATGACGTTGTTGGTCATCGTGCTATGGCTCATTGGTTGGGAAATTGTGGCCGCCGGCGCGGGTGCACATTCATGGCTCGGAGTGCCAGCCGCTTCATGGGCCGCCGCCTTAAGTCCCTGGCAAGCGATTCAAGAGGCGGCACGCCCGCGCTTTGCGAGCACCTCCAACGGCCTGTTTCAGGATCCGGTCAATGTTTTCTTGTTGGCGTTTTCCGGGATCGCCGTACTTTTAAACGTCGCCGCGATCGCGATGATCCGTGTATGGAATCCGTCGCGCGAGGTTCAGCCTGGGAGAAAAATGGACGCGGACGCCGATACTGCCGACGAGCGGATCGCGCCCACCGGTCGCGCTGCGGTCAGCGTTCACAGCGCGGGCGGAAAAGTCCGCCCAGTGTGGGACAACCCGGTACTGTGGCGCGAGATTCGTACGTGGGCGTTCGGCAAGAGAATCATTATCGTCCGGCTGGCGTACTGGGCCGTGTTTATTGCATGCGCGGCCGTTCTTTTCGGCGGTGGAGCGGTGAATACGATCGAATTGCCCACGGAAGGCGCATTGCCGCCGGCGACCCGGCCCATTGTTGTGCTGCTCGTCGTCGGCCTGATTCTGCTGAACGCGCTAGCCGTTACATCGCTCACTAACGAACGCGACAGCCGTGCCCTCGACGTGCTCTTAGTCACCGATTTATCGCCGAAAGAGATCGTGTTCGGCAAGCTGGGCGGCGCCTTTTACAACGCCAAGGAGATGATTCTGCTGCCCGCCGCGTTGTGCGGTTATCTTTGGTTTGTCGGGCAGCTGACGACGGAGAATCTTTGCTTTTTACTCGGTGGCCTTATCGTCCTGAACGCGTTCGCGGCGATGCTCGGCTTGCACGCGGGAATCACTTATGCCAACTCGCGTACGGCGATCGCCACCAGCATCGGCACCCTGCTGTTCCTTTTCTTGGGAGTGGCAACCTGCATGCGAATCATGCTGGCCTTCACCACGGATTTCGACGCTCAACTGGCCGCATTCTCCGGCTTCATTGCCGGCGGCAGTGTGGCCATGTACGTGGCGCTGAACTGGCACACCCGGTCAAACGCCATCACTTTGGCGTCGTTGGCGCCGTTCGCCACGTTTTTTGCGATTACCAGCTTCCTGCTGGGACACTACGGCGTCGTGTTTCTCGTCACCGCGGTTACCTACGGCTTCGCGACATTCGCGATGCTGATGCCCGCAATCCACGTGTTCGACGTCGCGACAGGTAGCGCGGCTACGACCGAAGACTAATCGTAGCAGGCACACTCCGCTCGGCCGAAGCCGTGTGCGGTAGCGGTCTCTGCGAATGCGACGCAGGTTCAGCGCAGAATACTTGCGCTATCAGATTTTAAAACCGTGCCGCGCACTGCACGGCCACACACTACGCGCATAGCCCAACGATTTGATTACCGCCAGCATTTCTTCAAACGTGATGAAGCGGCGGCGGTGCTGCACTTTGTAACCGTCAATGGCACGAGCCAACTCGGCTGCGTCCGGCGAGAGCTCGTCGTAGTTATTCGCAAACTGGCGGCGCTCAAAAAGTGGCTCGACTCCAGGATGAACCGTTCCTCGCCGATCGACAAACGAATCATGGGCGAACGTCGCGCTGGCAGACATTCAGGCTCTCCTGGACACGTCGGTATAGGGAACGGCTTGTCGCTCGAATGAGCTGAAACAGACTCCGCAAAAACATACGTCACGGTTTGCGAGGTTGCAAACCAAACCAGCGGAATTTTCTACGGTGCCGACTGTAGCGATTCTGCGGGCACTACGCCAAGCGTACCTGGGTTCTTGTGGAGTTCAACCGATTTGCGTTTTCCGAAACTTCTACGCGTTCGATTACTGCAGCCTCGACGCGGGCGTTTCAAGAGTTGCCAGTTGCACAAGCAATTGTCGGCTACCATGATGCGAGCCGTCAATCGTCAGGGCTTGCTCCGCGGCGGTGGTTGCTTCGGCGTACCGGCCGGCGCTGCGTTGGGCCTGAGCTAGACGATACAGCACCTCGGCATTGGGCGGACCACGACGGGTAGCCGCGAGCAGGCTTCCGACGGCCTGATGGGGACGCTGCAAGTCCATGAGAGCCAGTCCTTCCAACATCAGGGCCACTTGCGGCTCTTCGCCCGGCGGATAAATATCGAGCAGATGGTGCAGCGCGGCTAGGGCTCGCGCCGACTGCCCGCGCTCGCGATATAACACGGCGACGTCCAGCAGCACGCTGGCATCGTTCGGCGATAGTTCAAGCGCTCGCTGCCAATCGGCCATCGCACGGTCGTTTTGTTTCATGCGTCGAAACACTCGGCCGCGAAGCGCCCAGGCGTTGGCTTGCTTCGGGTCGAGGCGAATCGCCGCGTCGGCATGCAAAAGCGCTGCGTCCAATGCATTGACGGCCAGCGACATTTCGCCTGCGCACGGCCGGCTCGGGATCGGCCACATCCAGCTCCACGGCCGCCGTCATTTGAGTCATAGCGTCATCGACCGCGCCGCGGCGCCACAGCACTTCCGCAAGATACCGGCGAGTCTCGGCGTCGTTCGGCGATAGTTCGATCGCTTGCCGCAGTATGATTTCAGCCTGCTGCCAATTACCGCGCTCCATCGCGGCCACACCTTCGACGCACAACTCGCGACACGCGGCAACTTCCGCTGGCGCCGGACTTCGACGCCCAATCGTAGCGCAACCTACGCTTGAAGCCGCGAGCAAAACGATTATCAATCGAAATGTAAAAACGCCGCCCCGCGCCGCGACCGAGGTGCGGCGTTCCAATAGGCGCGGCAATGCGACTATTTGAGATAAGAGCACGGATATCTCGTGCGAATGGCGAATGTCGTCGGAAAAGGGCGGAAAAAACCGGTCGATCGTACCAGTTGGCCAAAGGAACGGCAACGGCTTGTACATAGCCAGCCCTTTTGGGCTGCGCAAGGCTCGCAATTCCTACCGCGAATGCCCGGCCAACATTGCCGGGCTACGTAGCCCATGCCAGCATGCGGTTTGTAATTCCTACAAGCCGCGAGAGCATTTCAGACCATCGCCAGGATGGCATGCGATGAATTGTTAAAACGCCGAATGAAGCCCGCGCTCAAAAACCGAGCCGTTTTGTTGGATCAAAGTGCCGGCAACTGCTTTCCGCTTGCCTGCTCGCGGGCAGCGAGTCAGATTTGGCACGAGGAATGCTTTATTGGAAACACAACGACACGCGTTTCTGGAGCCGTATGTCAACCGCCTCCTCAATGGCTTTCGGCCGGGCGCCAACGTCGGACAACTTATCCGCTGTGAATCTAAGCAAACTGTCGCCGCGGTATGGCGACCTACGCCCGTCACGGGATACTGCTGTTTCACACTAACCAGGGAGAGGGCCGGTGCACGGCGATTCCCGCCATCCGTTCGTGGTGCATACCGACGGATGACGCCGTGCAAACCAAGTGGGCTCCCTCCCAAAATCGAGAACCCGGTTGGCGACTCGCAGAGCCAACCGGGTTCTTTTGTTTACTCGTCTGTGAGTTGAAACTGACTACGCCGGCCAGCCCCCGGCTCTGCCGGGCGTTAATGTGATGAACGTTGGGCGTTATGGATCAATAACCCCCCGGCAGAGCCGGGGCTGTTCGGTATTTGTAGTCGCCAAGTCATCCCGACGTCATCCGCCGCAATAGCCAATCGCCCAGCCGCGGCGACAGTTGCGTAATCGCGAACAATAAGCGCGACCGGCGCGGGACAACAAGCTCCGCTTGCCGCGCTTGACAGGCGCGCAGAATTTTCTCGGACAGCCACCGCGGATCGATTGCCCGCACTTTGGCGCCTCCGCCCGGTTGCTGGGCGGCGACCGGAACATTGGCCGCTTGGTCGGCGTATCGACTCTCATTACGAAACTGATCTTCGCGGGCGACTGGTCCGGGGCATACCAACAGAACGTGCGGCCCGCGTTCGCCCAGCTCGATCCTCAGCTGCTGCGCCAGCGCGGCGAGCGGAAACTTACTCGACGGATACGCGCCAAATAGCCGGCCGCCACTTTGCTCGCCAGTGAACCGACAAGCACAATGTGGCCATGCGACTCGCTTAAAGCCGGCGCAAATGCCTGCACGCAGCGCACGGCCGACAAGAAATTCGCCTCCCACAATTCGCGGAATTCGTCGACGGCAGTGGCAAGAGCCGTGCCGCGCATGGATCGTCCCGCACAATGGCACAACAAGTCGAGGCCGCCCCACGCGCTTCGCACGGTGGCTACCACGCGGTCGACGTCATCTTGGATCGTCACGTCTGCCGGAATTGCGAGCACATTGCCGCCGCGAGCGCGAAGTTCGTTGACCGCCGTCTCGATTTGCGGCCGGCGGCGCGCGACGATAGCGACGCGCGCTCCTTGGTTCACGAGAACGTCGGCCAATACTCGGCCGAGGCCCGAAGACCCGCCCGTCACCACAGCGCGTTTTCCTTGCCAGTAACTCATGGAATGAGAATGCGGATTGGTGGATGCACGACGGAAGGAAAGGCGCAGTGAATTATTTGGGAACAAAGCTCGTCACGCGCCAATAGACCTCCGGCCCGCCACCCGAAACATAACGGTGAAATCGCCGAGGCAAACCATACGCCGGATCAAAGTCGCAGCGAAGCTGCCACTGCGTTCCTGCGGCGGCGCCCACTTCGTGAACCGGATCTTCCGCCATTTCCAATTCTCGTTCCAGCGTTTCAAACAGCCCCGGCACCGACCAATACCTCCAGGTATGTTGCGCCGGCGTGCGGCTATCCCGCGTCATCGCCGATATTTCCCCGTTTTGCACTTCTATGTGCACAGTGCCGGGTCGTCCCTGGAGGATTTCCAAATCCATTTCGTAGCTTGCCGGTCCGGAGCTTGTCCAAAGCTCCTGCGCCTTCTCCAGCTCCTCTTGGGTTAGCTCAGGAATCTTCAGCCCGACGAGCGTCTGCAGCAATAGCGCAACACCAATGATGCAAATAGCCGCTGGCACTACCAAAAGCAGAAGCATTCGGCGGGAACGCCGAGCGTGCGAAGCCGGCGGCGCGTCTTTCGGCGCCGCGACGATCCCCATCGCGATGTTCGTTCGTGGATGGCATCGAATATCCCATGCTACGGGCAGTCAGAAACGCGCCATGCCACTCGCCCAAGCACGCCTAGCTCGTGCGAGAAAAAAGTATCATGCATCGTCGCCGTCAAATCAAGCGCAAAGCGATGCGAACGCGTCACCCAGCTAAGCAGGTCATGTATTCCCCTATTGCCATGGAACGAGTCACAATAAGGCCACGATGGACATTGCTCAAGGTTTCCGGCTTCGCTCGCGCACGAAGATCGTTGCCACGGTCGGACCGGCAACCGCCGCACCCGAGCGTCTGGCCGATTTGGTGCGGGCCGGCGTCGACGTGTTCCGCCTGAACATGGCCCACGGCGGGCCTGACGCTCAGCAGCACGCATGTCGACAACATTCGGCGTCTGAGCCAATCGAGTCGACGAGCCCATCGCGATCCTGGTCGACCTCGCCGGACCTGAAGATTCGGCTCGGCGAATTGCCGGACGATCGGGTATTTTGCGAGCTGGGGACCGAATTCTTTCTCGTGGCGGGCGATTCCAAGGCACCGAACGAGCTGACGTAGCACCTATCCGACCGCTCGTCCAGGAATTGCGATGTGGGCGATCGCATCATGCTGGCCGACGGCACAGTCTCCATGGAAGTGGAAGCAAAGGACGCTGACGGCGTCCGGCTGCGCGTCGTCCAGCGCGGCACCATTCGCAGCCGGCAAGGCATCAATCTGCCGGGCGTCAAGCTGAGCGCGCCGGCGATCAGCGAAACCGACCGTGAGCACGCGATCTGGGCGGCGCAAGCGGGCATCGATTTTCTCGGACTGAGCTTCGTTCGTTCGCCCGACGACGTCCGCACGCTGAAAGACATTCTTCGCGGCTGCAGCTCTGCGACGCGCGATCGTGGCGAAGATCGAAAAGCGCGAGGCGCTGCTGCGGCTCGAAGAAATCGTCGCCGAGGCCGACGCGGTGATGGTCGCCCGCGGCGACTTGGGCGTGGAAATCGACGTGGCCCAGATGCCGATCGAGCAGAAGCGGATCATCGCCGCGTGCCACCGTTTCCAGCGGCCGGCGATCATCGCCACGCAGATGCTCGACAGCATGCAAGACTCGCCGCGTCCGACGCGGGCCGAAGCGACCGACGTCGCCAACGCGATTCTCGACGGCGCCGACGCCTGCATGCTGTCCGGCGAAACGGCGATCGGCCAATTTCCGCTCGAAGCGGTGGAAATGATGAACCGCATCGCCCTGGCGACCGAATCGAGCTTTCAGAATCGGCCGCCGCGAAGTCTCGAAGGCACTTGCGGGCAGCGTGCACGATATTACTCAGGCGGCCGTGTGCGGGCTGCGGGGCAAATGGCCTACGAACTGGACGCGAAGTCTGGTGTTCGTCGCCAGCCACTCGGGCCGCACGGCGTTCGCGCTATCGCAACATCCGCAGCTATGTGCCGACGGTCGGCGTCAGCTCATCGGAAGCGACGCTGCGGCAAATGTGCCTGTACTGGGGCGTGACGCCGCTGCGCGGGGCGCCGGCGACCGACATGCAGGGACTCATCAAGCACGCCGACGCGTGGGCGTGCCGCGCTGGGCTACGCCACGCAGAGGCGACCGCATCGTGATCGTAGGCGGCTCGCACCTTGCCGCCGGACCAGAAGGCGAATGATTGGCCGGCGGCGTGCACGACATGGTGCTGGTGCACGAAGTGGAAGGGCCGTAATCTCCGGGTCGGGAGTCTTCAACTGCCGCCCATGATCCACATCGGCAAAGAATCTCAACACATTCCAGCACTCGTACACACACTCGACTCCCGACCACTTTGTTGGTAGTCAGTGAGAATGGGTCGGGAGTCGAGAGCGAGTTTTGAAATCCTCTCCTTTCGCAAGAGGACCGTCGCTCAATCTCTACGCGGTTTGAAGACTCCCGACCCCGATTAGCGGCGATAGCCTTTACGCCCTGCGTCTGTCGCTGCCGGCTTGTGGAACGCGATGTGCGCGTGTGAACGTGTCGACCTGGGCTTCGATGTCGACTTCGGCGCGGTGGCGTAGGGATTCGGCAGCGACTTGTGCCGTTGGCTTCGGTTCTGCCGCCGCGACTGTCCCTTTCGCGAGCTTTTCCTCCATGCGCATGACGTAGTGCATGCTGCTGGTGGGGCCGGCAAAGCCAAGGATGCGCTTGTCGATATCCATTTTCTGGCTCATCGACTCGGCCGGCTTCGATGTCGAATTTCACCTCGCCGTCCATGAGCCGCTGGACAAGCTGCGTCTCGATGAATGGGTCGATTGGCGAAAGGACCTGGTACGTGACTTCGATCGTGGCGATGCCGCTTTTGACGCCGGTCAGCTTGTGCCGGCGGCGGGTTTGAACGGCTTTCGTGCTGCCGTTTTCGAGCGATACTTTTACGTCGAACGGTTCGTCCCAAGTTTCGCCGATTGTCACCGGCTTGTCGGGCAGGCGCAGGACGATTGGTCCATCCTCCTCGACGTTTTGCTGCCGGACCTTGACGTCGCGACGCAGCACTTCTCCGGCCGGTGTCATGCGAACGACGCTCAGCGGCACGCCGACAGCACGGGCCGCGTCTTCGAATCCGGGCGGCGGCGTTTTATCTTGCCGGCTGTCGTATTCGGTCGGATCCCGGTCGGGAAGCTGGTTCAGCATGTGCACCGATTCAACGACGTTCATGACTTCGATGTCGCCGTTGGGCAGCACGTCGGTGATTTTCCAAAGCTTGACCGAATCCGTTTTCGTCTGGGCCTCTTGCGTCGTTTGATCGATCGTGCTGCGGATCGACGCGCGGTGCTTCACGTCGTAGCGCACCACGTCGCCTGTTGCGAGCTTATAACGCAGCTCATACGCGTTTGCATTCGGCGGGGCAGGGGGCTGCTCGTTCGCTTTCGCGATGTCCACTGCGACGATGAATGTAACGAAGCTAAGAATTCGAACCGAGGCGCGTCGCGCCGCTCGATAAGCGATCATGACATTGCATCCTTGCAACGTAAGTGCCGCGAGCCGAGCGGCACTCAATTAATGACGAATGACCAATGACGAATTTCCAACGCATGAACTTCCTACCAATCATTCGTCATTCGTCATTCGGGAATTCGTCATTCTGATCCGCCTCGGCTCGGCGGAGCTACTTCAGCCGTATCTGCCCGCCCCAGCCGAGCTTTTCGCGGAGCGTGCGATAATATCCTTGCCCGCTGACTTCGATCATTTGAAAGCGGGCCTCCGAGCGAACGATTCGCACGCGGTCCTCCGGCCGCAACGTGCCCAGCACGCGGCCATCGACCACGAGCGACGTGCCCTCGTGGGGCCTGGGCACGGCCAACTCGATCATGCGATCGGCCGAGTCGACGACCGGCCGGTGGGTCAGCGTGTGCGGGCAGATCGGCACGATCACAAGCGCCTGCACGTCCTTCCGCAGGATCGGACCGCCCGCCGACAGGCTGTGTGCCGTCGAGCCGACCGGCGTGCTGACGATCAGGCCGTCGCAACTATAGGTAGTGACCAATTCTCCGTCAACGTAAAGCTCGATGTCGAGCATGGCGAACGGCGGGCCTGCTAGCACCGTTGCTTCGTTGAGGCCCAAGTGCATGGTACTGCGGCCTGCCGTCGCGCGTGGCCGTGCACTCGATCATCAGGTGCTCAACGACGCGATGCCGCCCGTCCGCGATTGCGGGGAGCACTTCGTCGAGTTGCTCCGGCTGCAGCGCGGCAAGAAAACCAAGCCGCCCCAGATTCACTCCAAGCACGGGCCGCTGGCGAAAACCCATCTGATGCGCGGCGCGAAGGATCGAGCCGTCGCCGCCGAGGACGATGGCCAAATCGGCCTCCGTTCGGCTGAGGTCCGACGCGAAATCCAACGATACGCCGACGACGGTAAGATGCCGCTCGATAATCGGCCGCAGCCGGTCGACTGCCTCTCGCATCTCCTGGCGCGATCCATCGGCAAGGATGACGGCCCGCCGCGGGTGAACGTTGGGTTTCAGTGTGGGAGGCGTTTCTGACGCCGATTGATCGACGCGGTTCATGCTGCATCGGCGTCAGAAACGCCTCCCACAAAGTCTGACATCGGCGGAAGACGCCTCCCGCAGAAAAGGTCGATTCAACGTGCCAGATTCTTCAGATGAGGGGATGGAATCCTGTGGACTGACCCAGCCAAGTCACGGCAGGCGGCGGCAATGCCGGCCGCGTCGAGCCCCAAATCAGCAAGCAATTCACCCCGTTCGCCATGTTCAATGAATGTATCCGGGATGCCAAGGCGACGCACGCGGCTGGCATCAACGCCAGCATCGGCCGCCGCTTCCAAAACGGCCGAACCAAATCCACCCATCAAAGCGGCTTCTTCGACCGTCACAACAAAGCCGCATTCGCGCAGCGCGCGGAGATTCGTTTCGCGGTCCAACGGCTTCACGAATCGGGCGTTGATGACGCCGACATTCAAGCCCTCTTCGTGAAGCGTCTGCGCCGCTGCGAGGCAAGCCGGCAACAGTGCGCCGCAGGACACGATCGCTCCGCTCTCGCTCCAAGAGAGGATCTCGCTCTTGCCGAACTCGATCGGCGCGCGGTCGGCACTAATCGTCGGAACGGCAGCCTTGGGGTAGCGGATCGCGCACGGGCCGTCGTCGCGAAGCGCAAGATCCAGCATTTGCGCCAGGTCGTGCTCGTCGGCCGGCGCCATGACTACGATGTTCGGAAACACACGCAAGTAGCCGAGGTCGAACGCGCCGTGGTGCGTCGGGCCGTCGGGCCCGGCCAGGCCGGCGCGATCGAGCATGAACGTCACCGGCAGGTTCTGCAGGGCGACTTCCTGGAAGATCTGGTCGTACGACCGCTGCAGGAACGTGCTGTAGATGTCGACGATCGGCCGCAGGCCGACTTTGGCCTGGCCGGCGGCAAGCGCCACTGCGTGGCTCTCGCAGATGCCCGTGTCGAAGAAGCGGTCGGGAAACGTCGTCGCGAATTCGTTCCAGATTGTTGCCCTGGCACATCGCGGCGGTGATCACCGTGACACGCGGATTGTCGGTCATCTGCTGCGAAAATGGCAGCCGACGCGGCGTGCGTGAACGTGCGCGCCGAGCTCTTCTTCATCTGCACGACCTGGTCATCGCGACTGCTCGAATTGCGGCGGCGCGTGGAACAGCACCGGGTCATCGGCGGCCGGCTGAAAGCCGTGGCCTTTTTCCGTGACCACATGCAGCAGAATCGGGCCTTCGGTGTTGCGCGCCATCCGCAGGTACTTGCGCAACAGGCCGATGTTGTGGCCGTCGATCGGGCCGAAGTAGCGCAGGCCCAGGTCCTCGAACAACATGCCGCCGTGCAGGCCGGCTTTCGCCGCTTCTTTGAGCTGGGCCAGAAACCGCTCGACCGGATCGCCCAACAGCGGCACCTTGCTGAGCACTTTCACGACCTCTTCCTTGAGGCCCGAATACATGCGGTTCATGCGCAGCCGGTCGAGGTAATCGGCCATGCCGCCCACGCGCGGGCAGATCGACATCTTGTTGTCGTTCAGAATGACCAGCAGTCGCTCGCCAAACCGGCTGGCGTTGTTCAGCGCTTCGTAAACGATGCCGGACGGGAACGCTCCGTCGCCGATCACCGCGACGCTCCAGCGCTTCTCGGCCGGCCGGATAAGCGTCGTCACCGCTCGCCAGGCCGAGCGCCGTCGACACGCTCGAGCCGGCGTGGCCGGTCATGAACAGGTCGTAATCGCTTTCCTCCGGATTTGGGTAGCCCATCAGGCCGCCCTTGGTTCGCATCGTGCCGAACTGCGGGTAACGGCCCGTGATGAGCTTGTGCGGATAAATCTGGTGGCCCGTGTCCCAAATCAGCCGGTCGTGCTGGAAGTCGAATGTTTGATGCAGCGCCAGGCAAAGCTCGACGACGCCCAGGTTCGACGCGAAGTGCGCACTGCGGCAGCTCACGAGATTGCACAGCACTTCGCGCATCTCGTCGGCCAGCTGCTCGAGCTGCGGCAGCGACAGTTCGCGCAAGTCTTGCGGAGATTCAATCGAGGGCAGAAGCTGCTGTTTAGTCATACGTAGGGTGGGCCCTGCCCACCACAATTAGGTGATCAACGTCGTCTTCGGTGGGCCGAGCCCACCCTACCTTCATTTTTCGCGTGCGACCACAAATCGGGCCAGGGCCCGAAGTTGGCCGGCCTCGGGGCCGAATAATTCGATCATAGCACAAGCCTCGTCAATTAGCGTTTTTGCTCTGCGGCGGCTCTCCTCGATTCCTAACAGGCCTGGAAACGTCAGTTTTCCATGTCCGGCGTCCTTTTCCACCCGCTTGCCGACCGACGTCTGGCTTCCGGCCACATCAAGCAAATCGTCCGTAATCTGAAACGCCAACCCCAACTTGCGACCATACGCAGTGAGCGCCTGCAATTGTTCATCGCTCGCGTTTGCGGTGACGCCACCGAGCTCAATCGCCGCCACGAATAAGGCGCCGGTTTTGCGCGCGTGGATTGCTTCAAGCTTGCTGAGGTCGCCCGGCAACTCGCCGTTATCAGCCAATGTCATTGCAATGTCGGCGGCCTGGCCGCCCACCAGCGCCGACGCCCCCGCGGCGCGGCCCAGGATAGCGCAGCACCTTGCCGCGATCGCCGGCGGCTGAATCTCGGTGGCAAGCAACTCAAACGCCCGAGCCTGGAGCGCATCGCCGACCAATATGGCCACCGCCTCGCCGAATACCTTGTGGCACGTTGGGCGGCCTCGGCGCAGATCGTCGTCATCCATAGCCGGCAGGTCGTCGTGCACCAGCGAGTAGGCATGGATCATTTCCACAGCACACGCGGCCGGCCGCGCCGCCTCAAGCATACCACCGCAGGCTTCGGCCGCCATTAACACTAATTGTGGCCGAAGCCGCTTGCCGGGGGCGAGAAGGGCATAGCGAATTGCCTCGGCCAATACCGCCGGACAAGCGTCGTCAAATTGCACATACTGCGTCAGCGCTGCATCAATGCGCGGCCGCAACCGCTGCAGGTCGAGCACATTCAGTTCATTCGATGCGGAAACCGCCACAGGCGTTCCTCGACGCAAACTAAAACAGCCGACTGGGATCGTCGACGTCGTTACGCTCCACGGAAATTCTCACGGAAGCCGACTTGGCAATGGTGGTGCGCCGCTGGCCGCGTGCTGCCGCCTTCTCCTCAAGCGTTTCGATTTCTGCTTCCTCGAACGGCTGCGTGATCGGATTGCCGTCGGCGTCGACGCCGCTTAACAATTCGATCTTGCGTTCGGCACGCTCGAGCAGTTCTTGGCATCCCTTCAAGTGCTTAACGCCCTCTTCGTAGCGCGCGAGGGCTTCCGACAGGCCAAGCTTGCCGCTTTCCAGCTCGGCGACGATCTTCTCCAGCTCCTCGAGCGATTGCTCGAACGAGGCGACGCATTCATCACGCGGCGTAGGCTTTTTCTTGGCCATTGAACTATGTAATCCCGAAACTAGACAATTCGAAGAGGTCTCACGCAGAGGCGCAGAGAACGCCGAGGATTCGGAAAAAGAGTCCACATCTTAATAAGCTCCTACATGTCGCTCATCGCTACGAATTTGTGATTTAGACGAATAATTGTGGAGATCGTTTTACTCCGCGTCCTCTGCGCCTCTGCGTGAGACATCTTTCGTATTGTCATTCATATTAAACGATTCAACTTTACTCACAGCTTCGCCGGTCGAGAAACGGGTGACGATCGACTGGCCCGTATGCAATTGCTTCGTTGAGCGGATCACATCGCCCGAATCGCGGTCGCGCGTAATCGTATATCCTCGAGCCAGGACTTCCAATGGGCTCAGCGAGGCGATCTTGCCGGCAAGCATCGCCATTTGGCTTTGCCGGTCGCGCAGCAGTCGGCGGATCGCTGCATTGCTGTGCACGGTAAGTTCATCAAGCCGGCGGCTGCGGTCGTGGATCAAATCAAACGGCCGGCGGAATGGCCGCTGGTATGCAAGGCCTTCCCAGCGTGTGCGCAGCAACATGACGCGGCGGTGTGCGGCATGGCGCAGCCGCTGTTGATAGCCACGCATCCTGGCACTAATTTCCTCGGCGGCCGGCACGACGCGCTCGGCCGCTTCGCTGGGCGTAAGCGCCCGAACGTCGGCCGCAAGGTCGGCGAGAGTCACGTCGATCTCGTGGCCGACTGCCGACACGGTCGGAATTTTCGAAGCGGCAATCGCCCTCACCACCGGTTCCTCGTTGAACGCCCACAGGTCTTCGAGGCTGCCCCCGCCGCGGCCAACGACGAGCACATCCGGCGGCGGCGAGAGACGATTCGCCAAGCAAATGCCGGCGACGATTTCCGCCGCAGCGCCATCCCCTTGCACGCGGGCCGGAATCACGAGGACGTCCACTCCACGCCATCGCCGCCGCAGCACTTCGAGAAAGTCGCGCACGGCCGCGCCGGTGGGGCTGGTGACGAACGCCAGCCGGCGCGGGAACGCCGGCAATATGCGCTTCCGCGCGGATCAAAGAGCCCTTCCGCCGCTAGCTTTTCGCGAAGCTTGCGCAGGGCAAGCTCCAGCGCCCCCATACCTTTAGGCTGCAGCTCATCAATCACTAATTGATAGCTGCCACGAGGTGCGTATACATCGATGTGACCATGGCAGATAATATCGAGCCCATCGGCAACATCGAACTTCAGCCGCGCGGCCGACGAGCGCCACATGACGGCGCGAATCTGCGCTTGATCGTCCTTCAGCGTGAAGTAGCAGTGGCCCGACTGCGGCCGCGAATAGTTTGATATCTCCCCGGTCACCCATACGCTTGGGAATTCGCCTTCCAGCGCATCTTTAATCTGCGCGGTTAGCTGCGCGACGGTAAGCGTTTGCTGGGCGGTTTGGGTCGGTGCGTTCGTCATCGTCGCTATCGAAGATAACGCAAGCCGCGCGGACTCGGAAGAGTGATGATCGATCTCGACCGGCTCGAAGATTCCCTCACTGGCGCTTCGGGCTAATGTGACGTGCTCGTTGGTGGATTTTGCGCGGGCCACCGGGGGCCCCACATTGTCGCGCAAAACTCGGTCGTTTTGCACAGCTGATCGCCGACTGCGACTAGAAAATACGGCAGCTATTGAAAAGGCAGCGGGCAAAATATAGCGAATTAACTGTTTATATGATTGAATGAATGCGACGCGAGATGACGCGCGGCAACTTGCCTGTTCGGAACATACGTACACTATCACCAAAAGAACCTAGCACAACGCGCGGCCAATTTCAAGATCGGCCGCGAGTTCGTTGCATTTATTCTTAAGCAGCAGCTAAAATGGGAGCGTTCAGAGAATGGGTTCTTGCTCCGCGGAACAGAGCGGGAATTCTTGGAGGAGCGGAACGCAGTGACGAGCCAATCTGTACGAACCGGCTGCGTTCTCTTGGCGCTAGCGCTAGCGCTGCAATTAACGCTAAGGAGTCTGGCGGGCGAAACCTGGGACGGCGGCGGCGCCAATAACAATTGGACCACCGTCTTAAACTGGAATTCCGACGGTCCAGGCCGCGATGAAGCGCCGCCCAACGACGGCACCGCCGACATCTTGATGGCCGGCACCACGCGCCTCACGCCGCTGGTCAATGTGGCTTATGACATACGCTCGCTGACGTTCAACAGCAATGCCGGGGCGTTCGTCATCCTTGGGGCGCAGGAGCTCACGATCGGCGCTGGCGGGGTAACGAACAACGACGCCGACCGCCAGTCCGTCATTGGCCCCGTCCGACTCGCGGCCGATCAAACTTGGAGCGCAACCAATGGCCCGTTGCAGATGGACGTCGTCAACCTCAACGGCTTCGACTTGACATTTGCTGGCGGTTTTGGGGTCGAATTGGTGAGTGGAATCTCCGGCAGTGGCGATTTATTTTTTCGCACTATTCATACGCCGACCGTAATTATGGCCGGGCCCGTGAATAATACGTACCAGGGCATAACTCGCGTCGATGCGGGAACGCTATTGCTCCAAAAGAGCTCCGGCGCAGTGGCGATTCCTGGGCAGATGCGGATCGGCACAGTCACCGGTCCTATTGCCACTGTGCGACTTGGCGCCAACGAACAGATCGCGCACGCGGCGGCCATGGTTAATCACGTGCACTTGGAGCCCACGGGACGCCTGGACCTGAACGGACATGTTGAGACGATTCGAAGCTTGCATTTGGAGGAAGGCGCCGTAGTAACCACGGGCACAGGCAGGCTCATTCCAGTTGCCGGCATTAGCGGAAACGGCACAGTGATTGGTAACATCGACTTGGGCGGCGGCAACCCGGCTTTCACTCATGGAATCTTCGGCATACGCCTCGTTCTGGACGGCACCATGTCGAACGGCAGCGCAAGTTTTGGCGGTACGGTCCGGTTACAGGGTCCCGCAAATACATATTCCGGGCTTACTACCGTTTCTTCCACCTCGGCTGTTGAGCTTCAAAAATCGGCGGTCGACGGCGCCTTTCGCGGCGACGTGACGATTCGTGGATCGGTCGATATAAGAGCGAATGAACAGATTCTGGCTGCTGCCGGGAACGAAGTCTTTGTCGACGGCGGTGAATTGCGCTTCTTCGGTTTTTCGGAGACTCTTCAAGACCTCACACTCAAGGACGGCACGGTCAACGCCCATGCAGTCCCGACGGGAACACTTACCGTGCTTGGAGAAATCAAGGTTCTTGCCGGAACCAACGGATCCGACATTCGTCCGGATATGAACTTACAGGGAGCGCGCACGTTCAACGTTGAGATGGGCACAGCGCCGGCCTGGGATTTGCGAATTACGCGCGTCGTTTCGAACGGCAGCGTGATGAAAACCGGGGTGGGCCGCATGCGGTTGGAAAACAGTGCCAATACATATGCTGGTGGCACGTTCGTCCATGGAGGCACAATCATTGCCGCTGTGGACGCGAGCCTCGGTGCGCCATCCGGCGGGATCAGCCTCGATGGCGGCGTGCTTTCTGTCGACGGCACGGCTTTCTCGACGACAGCGCGGAGCATCAGTTGGGGAGCGAATGGCGGCGGATTTGACGTTTCAAATGCCGGCGGCATTTTCACGCTCGCCACCCAGAGCTTCACCGGGCCGGGACCGCTCACCAAGATCGGACCGGGCAAGCTCGTGCTCGTTGCGCCGCAAAGTTACGCGGGCGGAACCACCGTCGCGGCAGGGACGCTTGAAGGCAACTCGCAATCCTTGCAGGGCAACATCGTTAACAACGGCACGCTCGTGTTCAATCAGCAGAGTGACGGAACGTACGCTGGCAACATCACCGGCACGGGTGCCGTCAACAAGTCCGGGGCAGGTTTGCTCGCGCTGAGCGGTGCCAATTCGTATGGCGGCGCTACGACGATCAGCGACGGCGCACTCGTTGTCGCTAGTGTGGGCAGTATCGAGTCGCCAAACATCGTCGTCACTGCGATGGGAGAGCTTGCTGGGAATGGCGATCTCATCGGCAATGTGCAGAATAACGGTCGTGTCTCGTCGGGCGCCTCAATCGGCGCGCTCCGTGTCGACGGCGGCTATTCGCAAAACGCCGCAGGCGAGCTATTGATCGAATTGGCCGATAACTCCACCTTTGACCAATTACTTGTAACGGGTGAAGCGGAGCTGGGCGGCAGCCTGAAAGTTGCTCTTCTGGATGATTTTATTCCCGCCGCAGGAAGTCTTTTCGAAGTTTTGCACGCGGACGGGGGCGTCTTCAACGAATTTGCCACCACGATGCTGCCCGCGCTGAGCACCAATCTTGAATGGAACGTCATCTACTCCAACTTCGCGGTCCTGTTGGAAGTGACAAGCGCGCTCCCTGGCGATTACAATCAAAACGGAGTCGTCGACGCAGCCGATTACGTCGTGTGGCGCAAGAACGATGGCACGCAGCAAGGCTACGACAACTGGCGGGCGAATTTTGGACGCATTGCGGGCGAAGGTGCCGCGTCGAATGCATCCTCGCCGTCTCGGGCAGCAGTACCAGAGCCGAGGACTGCGCTGCTGCTGGCCGCTGGCCTGATGACGTCACTATTTTGCGTCACGCAGCGCGGGACGCCGGTTTGTTTAATGACGCGCGGCAGGCAGCCGGGTCGGCTGATGTCGCGGCTGGCGCCGCGTGCGGCACCATCACCACTTCGCCGGCTTTTCGCGTGCCGGCGGCGGCCCAGGTCTCTGCCTCCAGCGTCAGACAATTCAGCAGGCGTTCGACGCGCTGCCGACACTGTTCCAGTCCGGCGCGGCTCAAGTCCGGCGGCAACGTGAGGGGCGGCCCCATCACGGCCCGGGCCCGCGAAAACGGCCGCGGCAGCGCGAACCGGTCCCAGCTCTTGCGCGCCACGGCCGGTCATAGCCGATGCCCACGACCACCAGCGGCAACTGCAGGCGCGAGGCAAGGTAGATCGATCCTTGAGCCAACTTGCGTCGTGGGCCGCGCGGGCCGTCCGGCGTGATCGTGAGATGTTGCCGCTGGCTGCGATCGAACAGCTCCCAGATCGCGCGTGCTCCGCCGCGATAGGTCGAGCCGCGCACGCAATCGAAGCCGAAGTGATAGGCGATGCGCGCGAGGATGTCCGCGTCGTTGTGCTGGCTGAGCAGCATCGTCAGGCGGCAATGGCCACGCCAGTAGAGCGGGGCGAGGATATTCTCGTGCCAGAAGATGTAAATCCGCGGGCCGCCGATGCCCAGGGCCGGGTCGACCGAGCGGTCGTACCATGCGGCGCGGCAATCGAGCGTGCTCATCCAGGCACGGATGGCTTCGGCGGTCACCAGGCCGCCGAGCTTCACCAGCGGGCGTGGGACTTTCAGTTTTCGTCGCTTCTTGCGTTTCATTCG
Organism: uncultured Planctomycetota bacterium; assembly: GCA_963713365.1. Taxonomy (GTDB): domain Bacteria; phylum Planctomycetota; class Planctomycetia; order Pirellulales; family Lacipirellulaceae; genus JABDGM01. The sequence continues at coordinate 48,172 of CAVQLN010000003.1, forward strand.
CTTGCACGTCCATGCGATTGTAGGCCAGCCTTTCCAGGCTGACACGGACAATCGTCAGGCTGGAAAGCCTGACCTACATCTTCCAGTCGCCGGTAAAAACTTCGACCGCTGGCCCGGTCATGTAAACATGGCTGTTTGCTTCACGCCATTCGATCTCGAGGTCGCCGCCGCGCAAATGAATTTGCACTTCGCGGCCGGTGCGGCCGGTCAGTACGCCGGCGACGCACACGGCACAGGCGCCCGTGCCACACGCCAGCGTCTCGCCGGAGCCGCGCTCCCACGTCCGTTGCTCGAGCTCTCGCCCGGTGAGGACCTTTGCAAACTCGACATTCGTGCGATTGGGAAATTGCGCACTAACCTCCAACTGCGGACCAATGCCGAGTACCAAGTCGTCGCTCGGTTCATCAACGAACACAACACAGTGCGGGTTGCCCATCGAGACACAGGTAACTCGTAATTCGCGGTCGCCAATCGCGATCGGCATGTCCACCACCGGCTGCTCGGGGCCGCTGGCGGCGCGAAGTTTCGTCGGAATTCGCTCCGGAATCAAGATCGGCTGGCCCATGTCGACGCGCACCCGGTCGACGACGCCACGTGCAAGCTTCAGTTCGAGCGTGAAAACTCGGCCGGCTGACTCGATTTGCAGTGTGTCGCGCCGCCGAAGACCGTGATCGTAGACGTACTTCGCGACGCATCGAATGCCGTTGCCGCACATCTCGGCCGGCGACCCATCGGCGTTGAACATGCGCATTTCGGCGTCTGCCCGCTCGGACGGACATATCAAAATCAGCCCGTCGGCGCCACTCCGAAACGGCGCTCGGAGATGCGGCGAGACAATTCCGGGATGTCGCGCGGCACGGGCTCAGCAAAGCAATCGACATACACGTAGTCGTTGCCGGCGCCGTGCATCTTTGTGAATCGCATGATAGAAGCTGTGTCGCTAAATCGGTTGGAATCGGGAATGCGTAATTATAGCGAGGTGTCAGGTGTCAGGGATCAAGTGTCAGAATGGGACTTGGACCTGACACCTGAAACCTAATCACCCCGTCAGGTCGAGTTTCGTGCCCGACTGGCCGGAAGCATCTTTGCTCTGGCGAACGACTGTTGCCGCAGGCTCTTCTTTGGCCGCACTCTTTTGTGGGTTCGCCGGCGCCTCCCACAATCGGCGGCCGTCGGCGTCGCGTTCTGAGCTTTGTTGGTCCTCATCGGTCTGGCCGATTCCGGCAGCCCGTTCTGCCTGCTGGCTCGAATCAGTTTGTCGCTGTTGATGCAGCGAGTCCTTTTGAGTGCGTTCGGCTTCGCTGCCCGCGGTTTGCGAAAGGGGCGAACCTGCGGCGCTGGTCACAATTCCACCCAAAGGAGCCATCGTCACTTGCGTGTCTCCCATCTCGGACGGACACGACTGTCCGTCCCACGGTTCATTATCGCGGCGGCGCGATCATGTCGCGGGCCGCCGTAGAAGGTGCCAGGGTTGCTGCTCCCGCCTGGATTTCCGCCTGAAGCTGCTGGAAGGCGTCGTTCAGAGCGGGCAGTGCTTTACGCTGCACTTCGGGGTCGTCCCATTTGCCGACGACCTTCAACTGCAACCCCTGCTGGCTTACCTGGCCGGCGATGCTCTTCCATAAGGGGATTGGTAGATCAGCCGGCCCGATCAAAGTATAGAACACGAGATTTAAGTCGCGGTTGAAGTTCGTTTCGCCATTGCCATAGAGACTCAGGGCGTCGCCCTTCAGGTTGAGCTGCTGGAATTGGATGTGCTCGCCTTGAATCGCGAAGCGCATGTCGCATTGGTCGAACGCCGTGGACGTGGGCGTGCGATTCTTGAGCACTTTGAGCAAACTCACGAGAAATGGAAGCTGGTAGATATTGCCGTCGACAATGTGCATCTCGCCGCCCCCACTGAGCATCTGCGGCGAACGGCCCGTGCCCGTTAGCATGAGCTTCCCCGAGACGGTGCCGCTCAAGCCGCCGGTGCCGCCAAGCCGCTCGCTGGCGAATCGCCCAAGATTTACGCCTCCCAACGCCATGTCGAGCTCGAAGCGCGGATCCGTGCCATGGTGCAGCACGGCGTTCGCCGCCAGACTTCCCCCGTAGCCGTCTGCCGTTAACCGTCGGGCTGGCTGACCCTGGCGCTGGCTGGCCAACTCGCCGAACAGGCAGATGGTGGGATCAATCCAAAGCGGACCGCGGACATGAGTGAACTGGATGTCCTTCCAGACCAGCGAATCAAGGTCGAGCTCGCCAGCCGTGTAGGGTGTTGGCAAATCGTTTCGGCCCACCAGCCGAATCTCGCCCGTTACGCTTTGGGGCGAGAACGCGCCTTGAAATGCCGCTTGATGACATAGAAGCCGCGCATCCCAGGCGGCGAGCATGCGGCTAGAATCGATCGACCTAGCCAGGCTCAAACTGCTGTTGTGAACGGCGAAGTCGCCGGTGGGCTGCAGTCGTTCGACGATGTTTCGCAATGTGGGGGGCAGGGCCGCAAGCAGATCACGGTCGCGGCGCGGCGTGAGCCGGTCGATATTGATCCCGTGGAGTTGAAGCTGCCACCCGCCGCCCGGCGTCGCTTGCCAGGCTCCTTGAGCGGCTGAATAGTTGGCCCGATCGTGCCGCCCGGCGAGGTTGGATAAATCAACGCGCGTAGCTTGAATCGTGGCGGCCCCCTGAACCTGTTCCAAGCGGTACGGAAAGCATCGCGGCTGGACAGACACCGATAGATCAGACGGTTTGAGCTGGAGGGTAACAACTGGCTTTTCCTGTCCAGTTTCATGCCGGAATTGTGTTAAAAAGTCGACGCGGCCCTGCGGCTGAAGCTCCTCCCACGCCTTTTGGGCCGACGCTGGAAGTGCCATCTTAAGCGTCTCATCGAGCGGCACACTGCTGGCATCGAACACGAGGTCGATTACGCGGCCGGCGCTCTGCGGCGTTGAAGTTCCCTCGCATTTGACGACGGTCGATTCGCTCGCCCCGCGTCCTTCAATACTTTGCAGCGTCCAAATTCGATTGCGCTCCGAGACGATGCCATTCACGCGATGCAAAGCGTAGGGAAAATCTGCGTATTGAATGGAGCAATCCTTGAGCTGAATCTCTTGGGTCACGTCCGCCGCAGGCTGAGCGCGATCTTTCCACTCGGCGCGGAAGTGAAAATCGACGGCTCCTTGCCCGCGCAGCGATCGGATGAATGGCTCGATTCTGTCGGGGAGCGCGGCGAACAACTCTTCGTGCAGCGGAATATCCGTGCCACTAATGTCGACCCAGCCGACGGGTCGAGGCGCGCGTCCGCGGTTGGGCGTGCCGCGATAGCCGGTTGTGCGCGCGCCCGGGTGAATGGTTCCGTCGCTCGCCACGCCAGTGCCGGTGATCGGACCTTCAGGTTTCGCATCCGTCAGGTGGTTCATATCGACAGCGATGCGCACCGGGCGCCCGGCCCCAAATGCGGTAACATCCATGACCAAGCGGTCGGCCTGCTCGCCGGCAGGAAAGTATTGAACCGTTCCAGAGCCTTGTTCCAATACGTACGGAAATCGCTCCTCGTCGGTCAGCGAAAGATTGCGGCCTTGGGCGAAAACGTGCGGCCTCCATTTCTCGCCATCGAAGGCCACACGAAATTCCGCGTCGACGGTCCCGGCCGGCTGAAATCGCTGCCAGGCCCGCGCACACGCTGCTGGCAACATGGAATGCAGCCGATCGTCGAGCGACAAGCCAATCACCCTCGCCGACAGGCCGAGCGGCGCATTGGCCGACCAGCCGGACCGTTGGCAGGCGACGGCAAGCGTCGCAGAACCCCACTTCCCGACCAGATTCTCAATGATCAGTCCGTTGGCATCGGCTTTCGCACGAAGCGAAGCATCCGTCAACGGTTCGGCGAGCTTCGTATGGCCGAGACGGCCACGGTCGATCTTGATTTCGGCATTCCAGTGCACTTTGTCGGTCGGGCGACTGGCGGGTCGCATTCAAATCCAAGTCGGCGCGGCCAGATAACTCAACGCCCTGAATCGGTTGGGACGCGAACGCGGGCCATGAGGCAAGCAGCTCGGGCGTGACTTCAAGACTTCGTATGGTGGTGGTCAAATTGAAGCTGCCGTCGGCCGTGCAAAGTTCGCCGTCACAACGAAACTCGCGAGCCGCGAGGCCCGTAGCGCTGCACGAAAGTCGATAGCGCGGGATCGAGTCCTCGTCGGCCGCCGGCTCGACGCGTTTCAAAGTAAAATCAACATCGCGAATCGCAAGCGGCGCGGACTGCGGTCGGTGGGCGTCTTCGAGTACGAGGGTCGCATCCTCGACAGTGATGAGCGGGCATTTGCCCCCGAAGTGTGGAAGTGGAACAAGCGCGGCCACGTTCCATTGCCCATCAATTTGCCGGCAGGCGCGCAGTTGTGCCCGCTGAAGCTTGATTTGATCTAACTGGATGTCGCCAGTCAGCAAGTCGGCCATGCCATACTTGCCGGCCAGGAACATTTCCTCGATTTCGAGAATAGGCCGCTGATTGCCGTCAGGTTGGGTCTCGGTCAGCGAAATGTCATGAACTGCAATGCCGCGGTCTTGTTCATAGTGGGCCCTGCCAACTTGAACGTTTAGATTCGAGTAGTGACTCGCGAAACGCTTTTCGACCTGCTGACGAATCTCATCATCCAGGCGGAAGTAATAGTAGCCCCCAACGCCGAGCGCAGACGCCACCGTGAGGAACAAACCCCATTGGAAGAGTGGCCAGCACACGTTGACAATACGAGTGAAGATTTCGACTTCCTCGATATTGGCTCACCTTCAAGCGCACGAACACGCGTCACGGCGCAGTGGTGGCCGGATTCAAAACTGTAAATTACTGCGAATGCGCAGATTAGGGCGGCGTATGGTAGAAGCCCGAGGCAGATCGGGTCAAGGGATGGAGCGGTGCAACTGGCCGCTGAAGCGGCCAGTTTCCCCTGATGGACGCTAGCAATGAATTCGCCCGTGCATGGCGAACTCAATTCCCGCGGGCCAATACAACCACCTCGTTCTCAAGGCGGGCATGTACTCCGCCAGGCAGGTTAAGTGGCGCGTCGCGACGCCCCTGCACCAAGTCCCCGATCGCACGCCACTCGTCAAAGCCCATGGCCTGCATCGGCCACCCCGCATCTCGCCAGGCGGCCCGGCAAATTTCCCGAACGATGATCACTCGCGCACCGCGTAATCCCCGGCACTCGAGACGCACGCGCACAACTTTCTCACCAATTGGCCTCTGCGGCCTTCGCTCGATTGCAACGCAGTTGCCGGCAAGTTGCCTCGCTACGCCGGCAATTGCCTCTTGCGCTTCGTCGGCCTGAACCGCCAATCGTTGCAGGGCTTCGTCGACGGCCGAGTTATAAGATTCGCGCAATCGTGGCAGTAGCTCGTGTCGCAGCCGATTGCGGGTCCAGCGCGTATCGTTGTTGGTAGGATCAATTCGATAGTCCTGGCTAATGTCCGTAAGGTACGAAAGTACCTCTCGGCGTGTAATCCCCAGCAATGGTCGAACCAAGGCGACGGTTGGCGACAACGGGCGACTAGGTCGAATTCCGGACAACCCAGCCAATCCGGTTCCTCGCAGAATATGATGCAGGACAGTTTCCACCTGGTCATCGGTTGTATGGGCCACGGCGACGAAACGGGCGCCGAGCCCCTCGGCGGTGCTCAATAAAAAATCGTAGCGAGCCTTTCTGGCGGCGGCTTCCCAACCGTCGCCCTCAGACCCAACGGAACCTGGACCCGCTCGAGCTGTCTCCAGCGGAACGTTCAGTTGACGACAAAGCGACTCCAGCCAGGCCTGGTCGGCGTCGGCATCTGCCCCACGTGCTCCATGGTTGAAATGGGCCACAAAGAGTCCGCCTTTTCCGCGATAGTCGGCCTTTAACGACAGGACTGCCCGCAGCATCGCGGCGCTATCCGGCCCGGCCGACACGCCAAGCATGACATGCGAATCGCGCCAGAATTCTGCCGGCCAGGCTGCAGCGACTCGTCGTTCCAAATTGTGTTCCGGCGTTAATCTCATCGCGTTCGCGACACCGAGGAGCTCTGCACGATGCACATTCATGGGGACCTGTTGAACTGAATCACGGCGAGTGGGACAAAACAGCGAAACAATGCGGGTTGCGCTAACCTGCGCTCTAACCAATCAATCCTGATCGTAGCACGGACCGGCTTGCGGCCTTGTGTGAACATTTGATACGATGTGATCATCGGCTCGCTCGCGGCGTAGACGCGCCGGCGTGAGCCGCATTAACTTCAGAAACAGATGTGTTTGGTTCGGCAGCGAACAGGTGCTGTTGGGCACAAGCGCAGCGCTTCATAGATTGCTTGGGATGAGTTCAAGTCAGTCGTTGACCACTACTGAATTGTTTGGGTTTTGCATGATTTGCCTCGCCGTGCTTGGCGTAATTGCCGTCGCACGGTGGTTCAAGGGAAGCCTGCGAAGCCTGACTTGCGGCGACGGGCGACAGCTCGTCAAACCGGCTGTTGGTCCGGGCCGCTGGCTTGCCGACCGCAGCGAGCTGATGCCCGCTGCGGCTTTGGCGCCAGTTGCCTGGTTCAACACGAGAGGACGGCGCCATGGCCCGGCGGAAACGCACGGGCCGGCGGCGGCCATTTATATCCTTCCGTCCTCACCGCCATTGTGCGACTCGGTCGCTTGGGCAACAAGCGGCAGGACACGGCGGTAGGCGAAATACGACCAGGCTTGAAATCTTTTCTTAGCGGCTAAGTCTCGCTGCGTAAGGCGGTCGACGGAGCCCTTCCGTCGAAGTGAGCATCGCCGATCGTCCGGGCGATTGAAGTCGGCGACGCCTCCCGCGCGTCCATTGCATCGCTCTGCCTCGCCGACACATCTCTGACCGGCCGTACCTCATCGTTGCCAATTAGGCGCGATGGGCAGCTAGGAGCCGGTTCCTCGAGCATTGCGATCTAGGAGCGTGTTGCGTGCTAAAGACATTCTTGCCATTTATTTTCGCCCAGGCGCCGGCCGGAGAAGGGACCAACCCCTGGCTTATCGTCGCCGTGGCCGTCGTGGCCGCACTCATGGGTATGTGCGTTGTGAAGCTGCTGGGCTATCTGCGTAAACGGGATGCGGAGAAGGAGGCGCAGCAAATCCTGGAAAAAGCCGAAATCACGGCAGGCGCCCGTCGAAAGGAGGCCGAAGTCGAAGCCAAGGAGATGGCACTTCGCGAAAAAGCACGGATCGAGGATCAGCTCAACGACGCACGTCAGAAGCTGTTCGAGCGCGAGCGGCATCTCGATAAGCAGCAGGACCTCGTGGAGCAGCGGGCCGAGCAGCTGCAGAAACAGGAGAAGATGGTCGAGAACAACCAGCGCAAGCTGGCCGAAAAGCTCGAGGACGCCAACCGCCGGCAGGCCGAGCTCGACAACCTGCTCGACGTCCAGCGGCAAGCGCTCCATCAAATCAGCGGCTTGAGCCCTGACGAGGCCCGGCGACGGCTGCTGGAGCGGCTCGACCAGGAGTTGGCCCACGAGCAAGGTGCTCTTATTCTCAAGCAGGAAAAGGAATTGGCGGCCGTCTGCGATGCCAAGGCCAAGGAAATGCTGCATCACCTCCATCCAGCGCTTCGCCGCCGCCCACACGGCCGAGGCCACGACCAGCACGGTCGACATCCCGAGCGACGAAATGAAGGGCCGCATCATCGGCCGCGAGGGCCGAAACATCCGCGCCTTCGAAAAGGCCACCGGCGTCGACGTGATCATCGACGACACGCCCGGCGTGGTGATCGTCAGCGCATTCGATCCAGTCCGCCGCGAGATCGCCCGCAAGTCGCTCAACAAGCTGATCGCCGACGGCCGCATTCATCCGTCGCGGATCGAGGAGCTCGTCGCCGAGACGCAAAACGAGATCGATCAGCAGATCAAGCGGTACGGCGACGAGGCCGTGCAGGAGACGCAGGTTCGCGGGCTCAACGAACGGGTCATGAACCTGCTGGGCCGGCTGCACTACCGCACCAGCTACAGCCAGAACGTGCTGCGGCATTCGATCGAAGTCGCGTTCGTCGCCGGCATGATCGCCGAGGAAATGGGCATGAACGCCGATCTGGCCCGCCGGGCCGGGCTGCTGCACGACATCGGCAAGGCGGCCGATCACGACACGGAAGGCGGCCATCCGCAAATCGGCGCCGACTTGCTCAAGCGATACGGCGAAGGTGCCGGAAGTCGTGCACGCCGCGCTTGGGCCATCACGACGATATCCGCGCCGACATGCCGTACACCGTGCTCGTCGCCGCGGCCGATGCCTGCAGCGCATCCCGCCCGGTGCCCGCCGGGAAACGCTCGACCGCTACATCAAGCGGATGCAGGAGCTGGAAACGATCGCCACCGGTTTCCAGGGCGTGGAGCAGGCGTTCGCGATCCAGGCCGGCCGCGAAGTGCGCGTCATCGCCAGCACGCGGCTCACGACCGACGAGATCGGCCGCCAAGATCTGCCGCGACATCGCCCGCGCGTTTGAGGAGCAGCTCACGCTATCCCGGCGAAATCAAAGTGACAATGATCCGCGAGAGCCGGTTTACAGAAACGGCGAAGTAAAAGGGTGAGTAAGCTGAATAGGTGAGTAAGTGAGTAAGATCGGACGCGAATCGTCCGCTACTCACCTACTCACCGACTTACCTACTCACAATCTCCCATGCGAATCCTTTTCATCGGCGACATCGTTGGCAAGCCGGGGCGCGAGATCGTGTGTCGCGCGATTGGGCCGCTTGTTGCTGAGCGAAAGCTCGATCTTGTCATCGCGAACGCTGAGAACGCCGCCGGCGGCTCCGGGATAACGCCGGCAATTTATCGCGAACTGATCAAAGCCGGCGTCGATGCGATTACGCTGGGCGACCACGTATATCGCCGCAAAGAGATTTATTCGACGCTCGAGAAGCGAGCCGAACATCGTCAAGCCGGCGAACCTGCCGCCCGAATCAGTCGGCCGCGATTGGGCTGTGGTCAAGGCGCGCAACGGCGTGTCAAGTGGCCGTCGCCTGTTTGCTGGGTCGGCTGTTCATGAAGCCGGTTGATAGCCCTTGGCAGGCCGCCGATCGCGTGCTGGCCGCAATGCCGGGCGATGTTCGAGTTCGGCTGCTCGACTTTCACGCCGAAGCCACCAGCGACATGCAGCTCATGGGCCGCTACCTCGATGGCCGCGTGACCGCCGTGCTTGGCACCCACACGCACGTGCCGACGGCCGACGAATGCATCTTTCCCGGCGGCACGGCGTTTCAGTGCGACGTCGGCATGACCGGCCCGTTCGAGAGCATCATCGGCCGGCGAATCGATCGAGTCATGGAGACGACGCTCACCGGGCTGCCTACGGAATTCGACGTCGCCACGGGCGACGTGCGGATTTGCGGCGCCATCGTCGATGCCGACGACGAAACAGGCCGGGCTACATCGATCGAGCGAATCTGCTTACGGGATGCTGAAATCGCTCTCTTAACACCGGCGGCGGAATCATGAGCACCGACTTGGGATAGAAGTTCCGAATTTGCCGAAGTAACCGCGCTTATGCCGCGGAGATACCCGCTGCTTCACGGCGGATCGCCCTATTCCTTGACATTCTTCCACCAAACAGCGCATATTAACACTTGGCGTCTTCGGGCCTAGAACGACTCCAAATCATCTTTCTGGGGACTGCTAATAACCCAACCGGCCATCTGACTGATCGCTGTCTGCGCGGCACCGCCGCGTTCTCGGCTGGGCTGCAATGGAGAGATTCTGAGCCGGCATTTCTTGGCGCTCAAGCGACGTTTACTTCGCGGGAATACGTCGGATGCCGTTGGGCGAAATAGACCTCGGTGCTTGGAGATACAACGATGAGACGCTGTCTGCGCTTGGGTGCGGTATGCATTTTTCTGTTGCCGGCCGCCATCAGCCGCGCCGATGTCGTTATCGATTGGAACGAAACGATGAACGCGGCCATTATCGCTACGCCCTCGAAGCACAATCCAGGCAACCCGACTCGCGCGATGGCGATGATGAACGGCGCCATCTACGACATATTCCAGGCCGTCAATCGCACGCATGCCCCGTTTAAAGTCAATCAGCACGCACCAGGCGCCGACCTGAATGCGGCCGTGGCGCGGGCCGCCTATCTTGTCCTCTCCGATACGTACGGTGAACAGCAGTCGATGCTGGACAGCGTTTTGAACTCACGGCTGGGGCCGGGTCCATATAGCCGCGGCACAGCAAGCCGGCATCGATCTGGGCAACCACATCGGCCAGCACTACGTCGACGCGCACGCGAACGATGGACACAATTTGCCCGACGCCTACTTGCCGACGGTTGCGCCCGGTCATTGGGGTCCCGATCCGATGATTACGCCCGACCAAAAGGGCTGGGGTTCGGACTGGGGATTCGTGACTCCGTGGGCGATGTCCAATCCGGACCACTTCGATTCGCTCATCGGTATTCCGGGTTTCAATGATCCGGAGTACGTCGCAGCGTTCAACCAGGTAAAGGATTACGGTGCCCGCAATAGCACGGTGCGAAGTGCCGACCAGACGGCCATTGGTTTGTTCTGGGCCTACGACCGGCCGAATCTGCCGGGGAAGCCGGGCGTGGGGCCGCCGCCGGTGCTGTTTGTGGAAAACATGATCGACATCGCGGAGCAAGCCGGTAACTCGCCTGCCGATAACGCGCGAATGTTCGCCATGGCGTCGGTAGCTCAAGCGGACGCCGCGATCGCGGCCTGGGACGCCAAGTATGAATACGATTACTGGCGTCCGATCACGGCGATTCGAGCAGACGAGGCAATGGATGATGACAATCCGGCCACCGTCGAGGATCCAAACTGGGTGTACCTGGGCGCACCCAGGCCACGACCATTCGAGCGCCGCGGACGATTTCACTCCGCCGTTCCCGGCGTACACTTCCGGTCACGCTACGATGGGCGGGGCCATCTTCAAGGCAGTTGAGCTGTTCTACGGCACGAATGACTTCAGCGCAGCCGACTCGCTGAAAGGCACGGATCAAGTCGATACGCAGTACGTGCTCCACTCCAACGAAGAAGGCGGTGGTGACTCGCGAAACTTTGTCCGATTCACCCAGTTCGGTCCCTTAAATGCGGGGCTGGAGAACTCGCCTGAAGGCGAAAACGGGATGAGCCGAGTTTACCTCGGCGTCCACTGGCTCTTCGATCAGCAAGATGGTATTGCGCTGGGCAATGCGATTGCCCAGTACGCGGCCTCGCACTATTTCTACGCCGTGCCCGAGCCGGGCGCCTTCGCGCTCTTGCTCCTGGGCATGTTGGGACTCGCGCCCATGCGGCGTCGCTAGTTCGAATTCGTTAACAAGTACATAGCCCCGGCCATCTCGCCGTGGCGACTTGGCCGGGCAGATCACGCGGACAATTCGCCGGCCCAAGATGGTTCGGCTATGAGATTTATTGATCGTCAGAACCTTCTAATTTAGGCTCGGCGGCCGGTGGCTCTTTCTCCTTTTTCTCAGGCGGCGTGCGCTTGCCGGTGAATTTCATCGTGCCGGTGTTCTCGCCCACGCTAAACTCGTTCGACCCCTCGATGGTGTTTCCGCGCGGCTTGCCGGTGTACTTGATATTGAATTCAATGCCGTTGTTCACAACGGACACCTCCCAAGTCAGAGTGTTTTCCTTCAATTGGACGTTTTTTGCTTCCAGCTCGCCAAACGTGTCGCTGACCGATTTGCCGCGAAGCTCGTCGCCCTCGGCCGTGATCGTCAGTTGCGGCTCGACGACTCCGTTAGGCGTCTCGACTCGCAATTCCCACGTTCCCAACACGTCATCGATTTCCACGAAGCGCTTCGGGTTCCAATCGAACTCACGTGGTCCGTCGCCGTCGAAATCAAACGACATGGTGCCGGTGATGTTGTCGGCCTCGACTTTTCCGTTGAAGTGGACCGTGAATTTCCTGTCTTCGAACTCGCGCTTGGAGATGAACGACAATTGGTCCTTTTCAAACTTCACTTCTTCAATGTCACTGGTGCGGTCGAAGGACGTGTATTTGCCTGTGAGCTTCGTGTCGTCGTCCCATTTCAGCTTTAATTTGAATTCGGCCGCGTTGTCATTGATCGTGTAGTCCCATTTCCAGGTGCCGGCGGGATCAACTGGCGGCGTTTTCTTTTCGTCATCATTCGGCTGAGCGCACGCGACTCCGACGAGGACCGCTTGCAAGCCGAGAATCCAAATTGCGACAGAGTCCAACCGACAGCAGTGCATCGCTGAGCTCCTTGTTGACGAGTGTAGATTAATGCGCCGCGCTCGCAGCCCAGTGGTTTCGCGAGTAGCAAGGCGCGCTCTGTAGATTGTAACAGCCGGCAAACAAGTCTCTAGCTGGCGGGCAACATTTCGGGGCTGGCCGCGGCGAGTCGTGCCAAGCTGGAGCACCGTGCTAATTCGCGAGCTTGCCGACAAATCCTGCTGAAACGAACACCGTGTCTCTGAGCGGATCGATCAGTTTCAGGCAATTGATGGCCGCGAAGTCGATGAGTATGAATCGGGCCCCCATCGGATCCACGTTGGTCCGGTCCAGCAGCAACATGTCGTCTTTGACCATGAAACCCTTGAAGGGAATGGCCTCATTGAGCGTAGTGACTAGCACGCCGCGGTGTTGGATCCCGGCCGGCCAATTGCTAAAGATGCTCTTCCAGACCGGAGTCGGTGTCATGCGTTTCTCGGCGCGAGAGGTAAGTCAAACTGCACTGCTAATTGCAACTAGTGGCTGCAAAAGCATAGCATGGATAAAGCGTAACGCACTTGTGGCTGCATTCGGAGGAATTCGGACGGCCCAGGAAACCGCCCCGATTTTTGCGAATTTCGCTACAATGCCTTTCAGTAATCCACCGACCCATTCGGAGAATCGCCATGGAAAATCTGTACGTCGATAAGATCGTGGATGACTTTGAGCGGGGACGTCTATCGCGACGACAACTCGTGGCGTCACTCGTTGGACTCGGCGCGGCAACGGCAACCTTCGCGGGCGTTCGGGCACAGCAGGGCGCTGAAGAACGGCCACAATCGCAAGACCAAGAAGCCAGTTCGCAAAATCAGAAGGCTGAAAATGAGCACACGTTCGAGGCGACTGGTCTGGACCACATCGCGCTGGATGTCACCGACGTTGCCCGCTCACGCGATTTCTACGCGAAGCATTTGGGGCTGCGTGTCATCCGCGGCGATGACCGGGCATTGTTCATGGGAGCGGATCGGGACTTCTTCCTGACACTGTTTCGCGCCGAGCAGCCGAGAATGCATCACTACTGCTACTCGATCCGCAATTACAACGCCGACGAAGCCGTGCAAAAGCTGGCCGACGCTGGGCTGCGGCCGGAGCGAACAGGCAACCGCGTCTATTTTCCCGACCCCGATGGCCTCACCGTGCAGGTCACCGGCCAGTAGGTCAGCCGCGCCCAGGCCGACCGGATAGATCAGCGTCGGTTTTGGTGCCGCTCGGCTCGCGGCACCTACGCGTGCTTGCTTGCCGCGCGTCGACTTTGGGCCCGGAGGTTGAGCATCTCGACGAAAATACTAAAGCCCATGGCAAAATAGATATAGCCGCGCGGAATGTGCTGATGGAATCCATCAGCCATAAGCACGGTTCCAATCAACAGCAGAAAGGCCAAGGCAAGCATCTTCACCGTCGGGTGCCGCTCTATGAAATTCGACACCGGTGTGATGAACCACACCATGACCGCGACCGCGATCAGCACCGCCGAGCTCATGAGCACCATGGCCGGCCAGGGAATCGAAGTGAACGGTATGGGCCCGGATTGAAATTTCGCCGGATTGCCGGGCTCGACCATCGCGACTGCCGTAAGCACCGAATCGATCGAGAACACCAAGTCCAGCAGCAGTATTTGGCCGATCACGTTGGCAACGGTCGCCCTCTTTGGCGTGGCGCCGGCCTGCGCGTCGTGAACTTCACCTTCGAGCGAATGATGTATTTCCCAAGTGGCCTTCGCTAATAGGAAAACACCACCGGCGATCAAAATGATGTCCCGTACGGAGAAATCCAGAGACCAAAATGTAAACAACTTGGTCTTCTCAAGCGTAACAACCCACGACATGGCAAATAGCAGCAGAATGCGGCCGATCGCAGCCATCGCCAGGCCGAGCTTGCGCGAACGCCCGTTTCTCCGGCGGCAACCGGCCCGTCAGGATGGCGATGAAAACGAGGTTGTCGACGCCAAGCACGATCTCAAGTGCCGTAAGCGCCGCAAATGCGAGCAGGGATTCGACAGCAAGTAGTTCGCTCATGGGCAATAGTGTGCCAACTCCAACTCGTTTGAGCAATGGGTCCGCGGCTTATGCATGCCCATGATTTCCTGCATTGCTTGACACCGTCCGCTGCCAGCCAAACAATAATCACACTCATACTCCGTTCGCGGATTCGTTCAACGCAAGAAAAACACCCGGAGCCGATCATGCAATCTTTTGTTCCTCCGAAAGCAGTCTTAGCGAGTTGCGGTATCATCATTCTGTCTGGATTGTTGGCGGCGAATTGGCCGCAATGGCGAGGGCCGCAGCGCGACGGCATTTCGCAAGAAACGGGACTTCTCCAAGAGTGGCCGGCCGAAGGCCCGCCGCTTCTTTGGCACGTCAACGATTTGGGTGGCGGGTATTCCACACCGGCCGTGGTGAACGGCCGAATCTTTTTATTGAACAACAAAGGAAACGACAACGAATTTGTTCAGGCCCTCGATGTCAAAGACGGCCGGCAGGTTTGGGAAACACGCATTGGCAAGGTTGGCCATCCCGAGCAGCGCCCGCCATATCCGGGCGCCCGCTCAACGCCAACGATCGACGGCGAACTCATGTACGCACTCGGCTCCGACGGCGACCTGGCATGTCTTGAAACAGCGACGGGAAACATTCGCTGGCAAAAGCACCTGCGCAACGACTTCGGCGGCAAGTACGGCGAATGGGCGTATTCCGAGTCCCCGCTCGTAGACGGCGACGTGGTCGTTTGCACGCCGGGAGGTGAACAGGCGACTCTCGTCGCGCTCGACAAGCGCTCCGGCGATGTGGTTTGGAAAGCCGACAATGTTCCGGGGGGCGATGCAGCCGGCTACGCATCAATCGTCATTGCCAACGCCGGTGGCAAGAAGCAGTACGTGCAATTTCTTGGCAAAGGCCTTGTCGCAGTCGACGCTGAGACAGGCAAGTTCCTGTGGCGCTACGATCACACGGCCCAAGGAAGCCCGGCGAATATTCCGACACCGATTGCGCGCGACTCGTATGTCTACAGTGCGAGCGGCCGAGGCGGTGGCGGGCTCGTCGAGATATCGACAAGCGGCGGCGAGATCGACGTGAAGGAAGTGTACTTTGACCGGAAGCTGCCCACCTCAATTGGTGGTGCGGTCCTTCTGGGCGATTATCTTTACGGCACCAGTGGCCCGACGATGGTGTGCGTCGACTTCAAGACGGGCGAGACTAAATGGACGAAAGATCGCGCCGTCGCGCCCGCGTCACTATGTTACGCCGATGGTCGCCTGTATCTTCACGGCGAGAAAACGGGCGAATTGGCCCTGGTCGAGGCGACCTCTGATGAGTACCGCGAGCATGGTCGATTCACGCCGCCGGGCCAGCCCGATCGCGGAACTTCACAGGCCTGGGCCTACCCTGTCGTGGCCGATGGCCGGTTGTACGTCCACGACTTGGGAACGCTTTGGTGTTACGACGTGCGAGATCGTTCCGGTCGCCAGCAGTCGACCGCTCAATAGATCACGCGGCGAGTCGGGCGCCACTGGCTTTGCCAGTTGGTCATTTAGAAACGGTGGGTAGTCGCCAATGGCACCCCCGCATTACCAGGCGGCGCCGAAGTTGAACGCCACGCCCTGAAACACTTCATCGGCAGCAAACGGGTCGGACATGCTGGTCCAATGGTGAACTTCGCGCACGACGTCGATAAACCAATAGTTTTCTTGGCACGCACCGAAGCGGCGACGCAATTCCAGGCCCCAACCCAACTCATCGATCATCACCGTATGGTCGTGGAAGACTTCATCGTCCCAGCTCGTGACGAGTGCGAAGCGGGCATTTGCCACGACGCCGATATCGGAAGTTGGGAATCGCAACAGCGGATAGAATCCCTCGGCCGCGACGCTCGCCCCCACGCCGGTGTAGCGCTCCCGGTGAAACTTCAAATAGGCGACGGCAAGCCCGCCGCCGAGCAATAACTCCGCGTCATCAAACGTCAGGCGCTTGTAAATGTCGAAATAATGGGTCGCCGCCTTCGTTTCAAATGAGCCGGAGAACGTTCGCAGTTTCTGGCCGGTTGACCACGATTGGCCGCGCATTCCAAAACCCGATTCATCCTCATCGCGAAAGCACACCCGAATCGCCAGGTTGGGATCCTCCGTCCACACGCCGAAGTTGCCCTCTGACAGGTGCGAAGTCGTAGGAATAAAATCGATTTCAAACCGCCACTCGGTTGCCCGATACAGATACGGGCGCGGCCCATAATCGACGATGTCGTCAACGTTCGGAATGTACGCTGCGCTGTCGGCTGGGTCGACAAGCTCCAATGGAATTGGATCGACGCCTGGCGCCGGAGGCGGCAAGAATGACTGGCTGCCGGGCGGGGCCACCAGTTCCACTTCCATCTGGTCGAAGCGCTCCGCGACGGGCGATGGACCGGCTTGCTCGGCGCACAGCGGTGCGCCGAGAAACAACAATCCAGCCGCGCCCAGCAGAAGTTTCGTATTCACGTCTGCGCTTGTCGATTGAGCATATTTAAAAAAACCCCGCGCGGGCCGAGGCCCGGCGGGGGATAATCTGAGTTTGAGAGTAGCATGTGGGGCGGGTGCTTGCACCCGCCATTGCATGCATATCGAACAGTTGGCGGGTGCAAGCACCCGCCCTACTGATTTACCGCACGGTCGTGTCGTCGGCTTCGTCCGGCGTTCTGCCGATGTCGTAGCCTTCGTCGTCTTGCGAAGTGATCGCCTCGGTGCCGTCGTATTCGTGCTGCTTCGTAAGACGGCCGTCCTCGTTCCACCAACGCCACTCACCGATGAGCGCGCCTTCCTGATACTTGCCGACAGCCGACTTCTGGCCGTTCACGTGCCACCAGACCCAGATGCCTTCGGCCCGATCATCCTTGTATTCGCCGGTAGCGGCAACCTGGCCGTTTTCATGCCAGAAGGTGAACGTGCCGGAGCGCTTGTCGTGTTGGTAGAAGCCGTCCATCTGCGGCTTGCCGCTGGCGAACCAGGCCTTAGACGAGCCATGCTTCAAGTCCTTGCCGTCCGTTCGATACGTCGCCAGGCGGAAGTTCCAGTAGTCGTCCGGCGTCTGCTCGGTTGTCGTTGACGCAAGGTACATCGTCTCGGTCTTCTTCTTATCCTTCGTGCTGTAATACGTGGTCTTCGCGGTAACTTTGCGGCCGTCAATGTAGCTGTCGGCCCGGACCAACTCGCCGGTCTTGTTGTTGATTTCCAGCACGTCGCCCACCGGCACACCTTGATCGTACGTGGCCTGGCGGTAGGTCTTGCCGGTGGCCAGCCAGGTAATGGCCGGACCATTGCGCTTCCCCGCCTTGAGCGAGATTTGCATGACCTTTCGCTCGTCGGCGTCGGTGATCAGCCATTCGCCGTCCATCTGCCCGTCGGCAAACGTGGCTTGCGACATGTACGGTGCTTTGAAGCGTTCGAACGGAAACTCATTGAACACGGGCGATTCGTTGCGGCCATGCCAACGCGTCCACATGCCGACGCGCTCGCCCATATAGTACTGTCCCTCGGCGCTCACCGCGCCGCTGGGCGTGAGCATCTTCCACGTGCCGTGGTTGACGTAGTTGCCCGTCTCGTCCATCGTCACCTGGCGCTCGATGCGAATCCGGCCGTCCGGATAGCGCTCGCGCACTGTTTCGATTTCTCCGTCGGTGGTGACTGCGCCGCCGTGAATGTCGTCATACGTGTTTTCCTGAGTGTCGCTGAGCAAGCTGCGCGGCTGGATCGGTTGCGTAGTGCGCGGCTGACTGAGCTGAGTGCGCGGCTGAATGCGCTGTGGCCGCGCGTTCGTGCGCTGCTGAGCAGCCGCGAGCGATGTCCATGCCGCCGCGAGCATCAGCGCCAAGCAGCCGACTGCAGTCCGTTGCATTGTGAGACCTTTCATGTACTAGTTCCTGACAAGGTTGCGGTCGCTGGCCCCTGACGACAACGTTAGGTACTCGGCCATGCCACCCTGGATGTGGATCGTGTTCCGCAGCGTCGATTCGCCCGCGGCGAACCTCGAAGTAGCGCGAAACTGTAAGAACCGATTGGCGATTTAATAAATTTTGCCAATCGAGAAAAGATCAACCTGAGGCAATGGCACGAAAGATACATAGCCGGGTCATCTTGGCCCGATAGTTCCAGGACCAGGAAGGTCCGGTTATTTATCCGAGTCAGACCAAGTCTGGCCCGCAATTTAAGAGACCCGGCGGTGACCGCGTGATGAAAAATGAAAAAACCCGCCAGAAATCTCTTGGCGGGCTTTCTCCGTTCTCGAATTGTTCCAGCGGCTCAAGTTACAGCACTGCTACCACGTGCATCGAGATTACAGTGATCCTCAACGGACACGTTATCGGCGCCGCGGCAACCCCCAGTCGCCCAGAACGCGGGCCAGCAAATCACGGAGTGCCGCCTCGGAAACATCGTCAAGCCGATCCAGCAATTCGAGCAAGCGCGGCGGTAGCGGAATCGTGCTCCCATTGGCGTCGTCCGGGTTTTCGAAACCGCGCACGATTTGGAATCCAAATACGTTTTCGCTGAGCTCTTCGAGAGTGTCTTCGCCAGCTCCGCCAAGTATCACGGCGATGCGCGCCTGGTTGCCGCCGATTGAGAGCGTGTCATCACCTTCGCCGAGGGCGACACCCAGCGTAGTGAAGAACGAATCTTCTATCGTGACGTCGTCATTGCCAGCGCCAGCGTGAACGCCCGCATGCCGAGCGCGGACGTCGTTCAGCGAAACGGTGTCCGTCCCTTCGCCGCCTAATACAGCGAGCACCGATCCAGACGTGCCGCTTGCGCTAATCGTATCGTCACCGAGTCCGCCGTTGATGCCGATGCCAATGAGAGAAGCTGCGTTGTCCAAAGTGAGCGACGTCATTTCCATCTCCGAGGTTGACGCGAATTCCCTTTCGAATCCTTAGCGCTCCCTCCAATGCGCCGTCGCGCAGACCGAATGTCGTTGCGCCGCCGTCGTCGGCGCTTCCAAGCGTAATCGTGTCGTTGTCGTCGGCTGCGTCAATCGACAAACCTCCGCGCGCTGAAACTTGATCGACCGTTACTTCATCCTCGCCGGCGCCGGTGTGGATCAATACGCTGCCTCGAACATTGACGTCAACCAACGAAACCGAATCATTTCCTTCCCCGAGGCCAATTCGAACGTCGTTTCTCACGCCAGAGACGATAACTTCCGTGGCCGGAGTTTGGCCCTCTTGGTGGACGGTCGTCCCATTCAATCCGGTGACGACGAAGCTCCCCGCCTCCGCTCCCGCAGTAACCGCGATCTCGTTTCCTTCGGCGTCGCCCCGAATCAAGAGGTCGCCGCGGACCACGTTGACCAGTACGTCGCCGGCCAGAAGCTGCCGCTGCTCGAGCGACTCGAAGCTGCGCAGACCGACCGCATTGATTCAAGCGAGACATGATACCCTCCTCTGTGGCAAATCCGCCCCTGAACGAGTCGATTCTCTGGTAGCCATTTTTCGGCAAGAATCTGTAAATGATGGTACAAAGTTTGCCTCAGAAAACGCAAGCAAATTCGCGAAGGTCGAAACCACCGGCGCCGCCGGGGGTCTGCGATGCGATTGCGTTCGTCCCTCAATAACCCCCGGCAAAGCCGGGGGCTGGTCGGCGGATGCGGTTGGCAGACGTCGTTCGTCAAATGCCGAAATGTCGCGGCTGATGCGACTAGAAATATCCAACCTCATGTGGTGTCAAATGCTCTACCACGCGCTCGCTGTCGATTACGATGGCACCCTCGCCACGGATGGCGTGGTCGACGAGCACACCGTCGAAGCCTTGCACCGACTTCGGGAATCGGGGCGACGGCTGGTATTGGTGACAGGTCGCATCATCGAGCAGCTGCTACGCATTTTTCCGCAGGTCGGTTTGTGCAACCTCGTCGTCGCCGACAACGGGGCCGTGCTTTACGATCCCGAAACCGACGACGTCACCACGCTGGCCGATCCGCCACCCCAGGAATTCGTGGAAGCCTTGGCGCGCCGCGGCGTCCCGCGAATCGAAATTGGCGACGTGATCGTCGCCACCTGGGAGCCTTACGAAACGATCGTCCTGGAAACCATTCGCGATCTGGGACTGGAGCTGCAGATCATTTTCAACAAGGGCGCGGTGATGATTCTGCCCACCGGCGTGAACAAAGCAACCGGCCTGAAGGCCGCGCTCAAGAAGCTCGGGCTGTCGCACCACAACACGGCCGCGATCGGCGACGCGGAAAATGACGAAGCAATGCTCAAAATGTGCGATGCGGCGGCGGCCGTCGACAACGCGCTGGAGACGGTCAAGCGACGCGTCGATCTCGTGATGAAGGGAGCACGCGGCGCCGGCGTCGTTGAACTGATTGATTTGATTCTCGCCGACGACTTGAAAAAGTTGCATCGTCGATCAGGACGCGGCATTTCGATGGGGACCGATTTGGCAGGCGGAGATTTTTGCATTCCCGTTTATGGGCCGCGCGTTTTGGTTACTGGCGGTCCCGCGGGCGGCAAGTCGAAATTTGCCGTCGGCATGCTGGAGCAACTGATCGACAAGGGCTATCAAGTGTGCGTCGTCGATCCAGAAGGCGATTATCAGGGAATGAAGGACCCCGTCGTACTCGGCACGCTAGAGCAACCGCCCGCGGTGGAAGAAGTAATTCAGGTGCTCGATGATCCGGAAAAAAGCTGCGTGGTCAGCCTGTTCGGCGCGGCGCGAAAAACAACCGGAGATTTTTGCCGCCTTGCTCAGGGCGATCATGGAGTACCGCAGCAAGTATGGCCGCCCGCACTGGTACATCATCGACGAAGCCCACTATCCGATTCCCGCGAAGTGGAAACCGGTCGAAGACCTGCACCTGGACGAGCTGCGCAGCGTCATGTTCATCACGGCGTTCCCCGACCAGTTGCCACAGTCGGTGCTCCGCAACATCGACTTGTTCGTGGCCATCGGCGATGATCCGCGTAAGAGCCTGGCCGACTATTGCAAGCTGCTCGGTGAAACGTCGCCCGATCTGCCGCCACCGGCCGACCAGCAGGAACACAAAGCGATCGCCTGGTGGCGAGCGCTCGGGCCGCCGGCGTGGATCCACCGACTGCCGCGCGCAGCGAGCATCAGCGCCATCGCCACGGCTACTTGGACGGCGACATGGACCCGGAGCATCGCTTCTATTTTCGCGGTCCGAAAGGCGAGCTCAATCTGGCGCGCAGAACCTGCGCCTGTTCATGCAATTGGGCGAGGGCGTCGACGATGACACCTGGCTCCACCACCTGCGTCAGGGCGACTACGGCCGATGGTTTCGCGACATCATAAAGGACCAGCGATCTGGCCGACGCAGCCGACCGGATTTCGCACAATGGCGATGTCTCGCCCAAGGAAAGCCGCCGCCAGCTATTCGACGTCATCCGCAAGAAATACGAAAAGCAAGCTTAGGCGTAGGGCGGGTGCTCGCACCCGCCATCTTTGCGAGCAGGAAACAACTTGCGGGTTGCGCGCCACCGAGATTTATGCATCAGGTGGCCGGTGCAAGCCCGCCCTACCAATGCTTCGCGATTTTGTCGCGCAAGAATGCCACGCTCTCGCGAAGTTGGTCGATGCCGTCGACGCCATCCTCGATGCTGATCCAGCCATCGAAGCCAACGCTTCTTAATTCTCCAAAGATAGCGTCGTAGTCGTTCAGCCCGCGGCCGATGACGCCGTGCCGCAAGCGGTTCGCGTAGCCGACGCTGTCTTCTTCGCGACGCAAATCCTCCAGCGTCCCTTCGGCTAGGTAGCGGTCGCTGGCGTGCATGGTTACGACGCGATGCTTCACGCGCCGCAACAGCTCCAGCGGGTCGTCGCCGGCAAGAATGGCGTTGCTCGGATCATAATTCACGCCGAAGTGCGGCGAGTCGATCCGCTCGACAAGCTCGCAGAAGACATCCATTTTCTGCGCGAACTCCGGATACTGCCAGTAATTGTCCTTGTAGTGATTCTCCAGGATGAGCGTCACACCGCGTTCGGCCGCGTGGGGCAAGCAGGCCTCGATACTTTCGGCCGCGTAACTTAAGCCATCTTCACGCGACACCTCCGGCCGGCGCTGGCCGCTCAGCACGCGGCAATACTGCCCGCCGAGTTCCGCGCACTGGTCGATCCATAGTTTTTGTTTTTCAATTTCTCGCCGGCGGAATTCTCCGTCGGGGTGCGTGAAGTCGGGCGAGCAGCAATACATCGGAATCGACAGGCCATGATCGGCCGCGATTCGCCGCGACTTACGCCATGCCCCCGGCTGCTGCAGCTCGAGAAACCCTGTGTAGAATTCCACGCCGTCGATATCGAGCGTGGCCGCAAGCTCGATCCACTGGCGGATGGTCATCGTTCCGCTGACGCAGAGGTCGTCCATGTACGCCTTCGGAAACGCGGCCAACTGCGGCATCAGTCGCCTTTCAATTCGTAGGGCGGGTGCTTGCACCCGCCGCCATCGATATAATAGCTTCGGCGGGTGCGAGCACCCGCCCTACGGCAGGTTCAGCTACCATGCGCATCAGTCGCCTCGCTTGGTAGGGTTACGGCCGATCATCGGATATTGCTCTAGCTCGAGCACGCTGCCGCTGATCGGCCGGCTTTCGTCCGACAGCCAATACACGCTTGCCTCGGCGATCTCTTCAGGCCTGAGGATTCGGCCCGAGGGAGCAAATTGCGGCTCGAACTGCTCTGGCCAGTTTTGCGGCAATCCGTCCGCAAGCTTTGTTTTATATTCGTTGGGCGTCAGCACCCAACCGACGTTGAAATGGTTGACGCGCACTCCATCGTAACAAAGCGCGTCGGCCAGATTGCGCGAGAGCGTCATCAGCGCGCCCTTCGAGATGCTGTACGCGAGCAAGTTGCTCTCGCCCGTGTAGGCGTTGATCGAGCCGATGTTGAGCACGCAGCCGCGCGAACGCTTGAGGTGCGGGTTAGCGGCGCGTATTAGCAGCAGCGGCGCGCGCACGTTGATGGCCATGATCTTGTCGAAGAACGCCGCGTCGGTGCTCTGCAAGTCGCTGCGGGCGACCGAGGCCGCGTTATTGACGATCGCGTCCAGTGCGCCGAACGCGCGGATGGCCGCGTCCACGAGTTCATCCGCCGCGGCGGGCTCAGCCAGGTCGGCAATTGCCAGCGCAGCGCGCTCCGGCCACTGCGCGACAAGCTTCCGGCCGCGCTCTTCATCGCGCCCGTGAACTACCACGCGCGCTCCCTCAGCGACGGCCCGCCTCGCGATCGCCTCGCCGATGCCCGTGGTGCTGCCAGTGACGAGAATGACTTTGTCTTTCAAGCGCATAAGAGAGAAACCGCCAAGCACGCTAAAAACGCCAACGAAGGCAACTGTTTGTTTATATTCTTGGCGTCCTTTGCGACTTGGCGGTTTTACATATTCATGGTTTCAGGACCGCCTTCACGATGCGGCCCGAATGCATTGTCTCAAACGCCTCGTGCCACTCGGCCAGCGGCCAGACGCCGCCGGTGATCGGCCGAACGTCGAGGGCACCGGTCGCAATTAGCCGAATCACGCGCTCCCAGATCGGCCAGTTGTGGCTGAAGCTTCCCTGCAGCGTCACGTTCTTCTGCACGAGCATATCGAGCGAGAAGCCGAGCGGCTGCGGGCCCCAGCCCACTTTGCTGATCCATCCGGCAGGTCGCACTAGCTGCAGCGCGGTCATCAGAGAGCCACTGGCTCCTGTGGCATCGACCACTCCCTCGGCCCCCAAACCGTCGACCGTTCGCGCCCATTCGGTTGCATCACCGACGATCGGCTCGCAGCCGTACTGCTGGGCCACTTCAAGTCGTGGCCGATCGTTCTCCAGTCCGACGACGGCTACGCTCGCGCCGCACAACCGCGCGATAGCGCCGCATAGAACACCAATTGGGCCCGGGCCGAGCACCACAATTCGATCACCCGGCCGAATGCGCACATTGCTGACCACTGCGTTATATGCCACGCAGCACGGCTCGGTGAGCGCGGCCTGTTCGAAACTCAAACCGTCCGGCATGCGGTGCAAAATTCGCGCGGGCACCGGCACGAAGCGGCGCATCGCGCCATCGATCGTTGCGCCGTAGCCACGGCGATTTGGATCGAGGTTATAAAGCCCTTGCCGCGAGAGCGGACTATTTGAGTCAATCACGGCGGCGGTTTCGCTCACGACGCGGTCGCCTTCCTGCCATCCCGAAACCGCGCGGCCAACTTCGCGAATCACGCCGCAAAACTCATGGCCGAGCACCACCGGATATCTCATCGGCCAGCTTTGCTGCCCCGTCCACATATGCAAGTCGCTGCCGCAAACGCCGACGGCCTGCACTTCAAGAAGCACTTCATCGTCCCGAATGGTCGCGCGGGGAATCTCCCGCAGCTCAACGCTGTGCTTCTCCGGCGCGTAATTAACAACCGCCAAATCATTCATGACGTCAACACGTAGAATTCAGACATATTAAACCGCCAAGGCGCGAAGGACGCCAAGAGTTTTATGGTTTTGAAAACACAACACGTTTGATCCCGTCTCGAAGCAGAACAACATGAAAGTTAATGATCAGACCGAGTTCAAGTTCGCATGTCCTGAGATAATGAATCACTTTTGCAGGATAGATTGGATGAATCGCTTCAACGGCTTTTATTTCGACGAAAAGCTCTCCGCCGACTAAAAAGTCGAGCCGTGAGTCGCCGACCGTATGGCCCTTGAATTGCAGAACTATGGGCTTTTGTCGTTCGTATGGGATGTTTCGCAAATCAAATTCAACGGCGAGTGCTTCTTCGTAAACCGATTCCAAGAATCCCGGACCAAGAATGCGATGAACCTCGATAGCGGCACCAATGACCTGGTGCGCTAACTCGTCAACTCTTTTGCCGGGCTCGGCCATTTCATGTTATGCCTTCATTACCTCTTATTCTTGGCGTCCTTGGCGACTTGGCGGTTTCGTAATAGACCAATTTATTTGCGCGTCGGCCCACCGGCACATCGCCGTAGCTGTGCACTTTCTCGCAAATCATGCGCAGCGAGTCTTCCAGATCGCCGCCGGCCGTTTTGAACGCGTCCGCATCGATCACCAGCGGCGCACCCAGCACAACGAGCGGAGCACCATACTCCGGCGCCCGGACCGCTTGTTCCAACGTCAGGCCCCCCACCGCCTGCACGGGAACGCTCACGGCCGCCACCACCTCGCGAAGCTGATCCAGCGGGCTAGGCATTCGCTCGCCGCGGGCGGCAATCCCGCGCCGTTCATCATAGCCGATATGGTGAATGACGTAATCGCACCCGAGGTCCTCGAGCTGCCGCGCGCCGGCCACCATGTCCTCGCAACCCAGGTTATCGCCCATCACTTTGATCCCGAAGTCGCGGCCGGCCTGCACTACGCAGCGGACGGTTTCCTCATGCGCCGCGCCATCACCACGACGTGCGTGGCGCCCGCCTTGGCCATGACCTCTGCTTCCAGGTAGCCGCCGTCCATTGTCTTCAGGTCGGCGACGATCGGCGTTTTTGGAAAGCGCTCGCGCAGGGCCCGCACCCCATTCATGCCATGGGCGATGATCAGCGGCGTCCCGGCCTCCAACCAATCGACGCCCGCACGCAATGCCATCTCCGCCGTGGCAAGCGATTCGTCAATCGAGAGCAGGTCCAAAGAGATTTGAACGATCGGTTTCATCAGTGGATCGCAGTTTGCGTTATGAAATACCGGAGCGACAGCGGCCGTGCCCAAATAGTGTAGGAAAATGGTGCAAAAGCTCAAGCAGTCGTCGCTACGATTTCAATCGCGATTTGAACGAAAACATCGGGAAAACATGCGATTCTGGACTTTTCACGCGCGACAAGAGCGGTGATTGAAATTGATTGCCTTCGCCTGGCGCGGGCATTTAGAATTAGGTTTTCCGTCACTGCTGGGATTCGCCGCGAGTCGTGTAGCGACTGCGGCGATGGCGATTGACTGAGGCCGATGACAGGGCTCTCGGTTGATTGGTTGGGTCTCGCGCGGCGGTTTGCGAGAGGGTTGTATCGCGACGGCTTCAGTTACGATCGACATGCCGAAGGCGGCAAGCGAGACGCCGACTTCACGTTAACTTCCAAATCGCGGATGGCAGCAGCCGGCTGCTTTACCAACTGGGAGCTGGATTCATGTCCGCCGGGATGGGCAATGTTCGGCCAGGTTTATGCTTTCGGCCGCCGATTGCAGCCATTCGGCGGTGCGGGAAAATCGAAAGTGCTTTGCGGATAATCATCGGGTTTTCTAGTCGATTGTTTGGCGCAGAATATGTAGAATGGAGCCGTGTCGGCCCATGGGTAGGCAGGGCGTCGGCTCATTCGGCCGAAAAAAAGGTTGGGCGCTGGGACATACTTTTCGATTCAAGCGGTAGTCTTTCCCGTCGGATCGGCGAAGGTGTTTCGCCGAATAACCGTACTCGTCTATGGAAGGCATGCGACCATTGCGCGGATGGTCCGATAGAAGTGTATATCCACCACGCGCGATTTAATGGGAGGTTTCCGATGAAGTTAGTGCCGCGTAATTATGTGGCAGGCACAGGACATCCTTCAACGAGCGCGGCTAGCCGCCACGTGGGCGAGTCTCTCCGATCGAAGATTCGCCGTGGCGAAGACTCGCATGAAATCCTTCGTTGCGCGCTTGAACCGACTGGACTCAAGAACTCGGCAGAATTCTCTTCTCATCCGCATCTCGGAGAGACGCGGCCACGTCCGCGAGCCTTTACGCTTGTCGAGCTGCTGGTGGTCATCGCCATTATCGGCATCCTTGTCGCACTGCTACTGCCGGCGATTCAGGCGGTGCGCGAAGCAGCCCGCAGGACCCAGTGTCAGAACCAGCTTAAGCAACAAGCGCTGGCCGTTATGAATTATGAAATAACAAAGGGCCAGATGCCGCCCGGTGTGATTAAGGATAATCCCGCAGGCTCAACGGCCGGTGACTATTACCACGGCTGGTCGCACGACATCATGCCCTTTGCGGAAGATACGACGTTGAGGGCACTGTATGTCAATAACATTCCCATAACGGCGCCGCCATCCAGTGATCCCAAGGTCATGCAAGCGGTCCAATTCCGCGAAACGTTCGTGCCATTGTATCATTGCCCGTCTGACATACCCCATGAGCTTGCTAACCCGGATAGCGGGCCTGGCTCCGGGAACGCGCGCATTTTGTTTCGTACCGGCTCGTACCGCGGCAATGCAGGTCGGACGGACGGCTTTACGACGTGGGATCTTTGGGAGGACATGCCGACAGTTGGGCAAGTTAAGGCTAGCGGAGTTCATCGGGGCTGGCGCGGGCCACTCTACGCTTTGCTTGGGCCGAATGTACCCCCGGGTCCAAGTTACCTTAGCCCTTGCTTGTTGAAACACATGACCGACGGAACCAGTAAGACGCTTCTTATCGGTGAATATACGAATAGCGATTACAACCGCCGCCGCACTTTTTGGGCTTTGACCTATGCCCAGTACGCCATGTCGCAAACGATCCATCAGCCGCGCGTGTTTATGAACAGTTACTGCGGCGGAACCGGCACGGCGTGCGGAACCGGTGGGTGCATAGCAACCGGCGAAAACGGTGGTGACTTCAACGCTCCGAATTACAGCACGGGGCACCGGGTTTGCAAGCGAAGCTGGTTTAGCTTCCACCCGGGTGGCATGAATGCCGCACTGTGTGACGCCTCCGTGGACTTTATTTCGTTCGATATCGACATGAGGCGATTCGCCGCCATGGGAAGCATCGCCGGAGGCGAAACAGAACTCGGTCCCTGAACATTCAACCGGCAATGAGCGCCTGTTCGGCGCCATATACAATCGAGCATCACTGGTTCAACTTTTCTTCAGTCCGGACGCCATGTTTCTGACGCGGAGCGCTCTTCTCCTCTTGCTGAGCTTCGTGCCGTGCTACGCAGGTTGCGGCCCGGGAGGCGATCGCGTTGAGGTCGAGGGAGTGATCTCGCTCGATGGCCAGCCGATGCCGAATGTGTATGTCACATTTGATCAACCGGAGCTTAGTCCGAACGAGAACATCGGCTACGTTGGGCGCACCGATACCGATGGCCGTTACTCTTTGCGGCCCATGATTGGCGAAGGTTCCGGCGCTCCACCGGGCAGGTATCGAGTGTCGTTGACGACGGCTGTGCTGGACGCGACCCAGCCTGCGCCTACTCCCACGCCACCGCGCAATGCGGCGACGCCATTCTACCCCGAGCCGCAACCGCCACCGGAGCGGATTCCCCCCGCCTATCGCGGCGGGAAGCTCACGTTCGAAGTGTCGGCGGATGGCACGGACAAAGCGGACTTCGAGTTGAAAAGCAAATAGTAGGGCGGGTGCTTGCACCCGCCGCATCGTTTTACGTTGTTCATGGCGGGTGCAAAGCACCCGCCCTACGACTTAATCTTCAGCTCACCGCGCCGGCGCTGGTTTTGACTCTACTGACGGCGGCGGCAGCCGGTGCTTCATCTCGCGCATCTGCACTTCCAGCATTTGCTGCAGGCCGTTCTCGAGGCCGATCTTGGCGGCGGCCGACGTCAGCTTCTTGACGTTTTCGGGCGAGATGTCGCACACGACGTTTGCCAGAACTAGCTCATCGCTTTCGCCGGCAACAATGAAGAAGCCGCGTACCGTTCCCTCGCCGCGAAGCACCGAGACTCGCACGGTGGAGTCATCCTCACGGATGACGACGACGTTGTCCCAGTTCCCTTCGCGCAGCTGCGTGTCGAACTGCGCGGCGACTTCTTCGGGCCTGGCGGCGCCTTCCTCAATCCCATCGTAGACTCGCACGCGAACTTCGCGCACGACTTCGCTGGCCAGTTGCATGATCTGCCGCGCGGCCGCAAGCTGCTCGGCGGCCATCCGCGTGCCTTCGCCGCCGTTACGCTCGGCCGATTGCAGGAGCGTCTCGGCCACGCCCTCGACGGCCGCGTCGCCGATGCCGAACAGATCGCTGAACATTCCCTGGCTCAGATCGACTTCCACAGTCGCCGGCGGCAGCTTGGCGGCCTCGAAATCGATCCGGCCGCTGGCGCCGCGCGCTCGGCGGGCGATTCCTGCGCCTGGGCGGCCGCTATTAAACAAAACATGACTGCCGCAAACGCGCCGGCCTGCCAGCATGCCGCGCCGCGAAACAACACACTCGGGACATGATTTCCTCCTTCAAAGACGGGGATCGGGAAGAGGGCAGGGCACGCAGCGGCCCCGGCCGGCTAGCACGATATTCGCTCGCCGCGAGCCAATCTTGGAAGCGCCGCGCGATTTTATCAGATGTGGCGAAGCAGTCGAAGCGCGACTTAAAGTGTGGCACGAGTCTGGTGACGCGTGATCTGCCCCTCACGGCGATTCTGATGGCGGTCGCGATTCGGCCACTTTCTCGCTAATTTCAAATGGAATCATCGTTGGCCCAACATCCCGTGGCCGACCGGATGGCAAGTAGACCTCAAATGGCCGAGCAATGCTGTTGCCCGCCAAATCTTCCAATGTCGGCTCGATGAGCAATTGGTGAGTCCCGGCGATCCACGGTTTCGCTGGCTCGAAGCTCCAGCGGGCTTCTTGGTTTTCCACGCGGATGTTACCATCCGCCAGGTTACCCGTCGGATCGGAAACACTGATGACGTGTTGCAGAAGCGCATGATCAAGCGGCTCGTCGAATGTGACAACAAGCGGCTGCCGCGTTCCCCCGGCGGGGACGGTAAGCTTCCACCGCTTTGGATCGGGCTGGCGGACGTCGGCGTTGGTCACGCGGAAGGCCTTGCGAAATTCGCTGACAAGCATCTCGCCGCCAGCGTCGCGCCATTCGTTGGAAATTACGAGTGTGTAGGTGCCGCCTTCGCCAAGGGCGCGCCCGATCTCCTTGTGGGGCTTCAAATCCTGTTTGACGCGGCCGGGATCGAGCAGTAGCGTGAGCCGCTGTCCACTTTCATCCCATAGCTCTTCGGCCAATTCAAGGAACGGCGCTGCGACCGGCGCACCAGCCGAATCGAGCAGGTGAATATGCTGATAGCTGTCGCCGCGACGCATGGGCGCGGAAAAGTGGGCGTAGAACTTCAGTTGATTCTCCGGCAAGACGCCGCTCGACGGGTAAATCGCTTCAACGGCGGTGGCCCGTGCGCACGACGTCGCCGGTATCAGCAGCGTTGTTTCGATTCGTTGTGCGGCCGGCCGGGCAGAATCGGCAAGCTCAAACACGGCCCGATAACGCAGTCCCGCTTTCAGCGGATATCTCGGTGTGAACACCAGCCGGTCGCCGCGCACCGTGTATT
The DNA here is from genome assembly GCA_963713365.1 of uncultured Planctomycetota bacterium. Classification (GTDB taxonomy): domain Bacteria; phylum Planctomycetota; class Planctomycetia; order Pirellulales; family Lacipirellulaceae; genus JABDGM01. Next base: position 78,578 of record CAVQLN010000003.1, read on the forward strand.
CGCCCAGCACCGGCGACGAGGATCTGTCCGTCGCGCGGTCGACATATAGCGCGAACACTCGCTGCCAAGCAGCTCGATCCGGGCGCCTGGCCGCGAATTCGGCCAGCGCCTCGGTCGAGATTCCATCGATGACTACATGCGGCCGATCGGCCGCGACGAGCCGAATCGTTGCCTCGGCATACGCCCGACCGGGCGGCATAATCGCCAGCGGCATCACCGCAAGCGCCCAAGTCCAGCGTGCCAATGTGCCGTCTCGAATTTTTCTTGGCACTGCCGCCACGGAAGTTACGGCAAGGCCATCGTGCTGAGGTTTTGGCCGCCGCCATCGGTTTGGACAAGAACCACGGCGCTGCCGTCATTGAGACGATCGAGCTGAACGACGCCCGCCATTCCGTCGATGGTCTCATACTCTAGGCCGGCTTTGTCTTCAACCGGATCGGTGATGGGCTTCGTTTTGGAGATTTCGTTCAAAGAAATCTTCATCAGGCCGCGGGCGTTGTTCGCCATTAGCACATGATCCTGGCCGTCCTTCTCGTACACGACCATGTCGAGCGGCCGGTTGCGGTTGCCCAGCTCGGCCACGGTTTCGCCCATCACCTTTCTTGCCGGGCTGCAGCTTTTGCAACCGGAATCTTCACCAGCGGCGTGCAGGTGTAGGCGGCCAGCAAGTGCGGCGCACCGTCGATGTCGTAAAACGCGAACGTGCGTACCGGCGAGCGGGTTTCATACGCGCCGTGCGCGCCGTGGTAGATTTCGATGCTGGTGTCTTTGACCTCCGACTGGAACGGGTATTCGATCGATCGCAGCTTCGACGCGAACTCCTCGTTCGACAACCCGGCAATATACACTCGGCCGTCCTCGAACATCACGTCGGTGATCGATTCGAGCCGCTGATTGCCTCGGCGGCGGCCCTCGCCGCTGACTCGGTTCTCCGGCGCGTTCTTCAGGTCGGCCTTGGAGTAGGCCACGTTTTCCAATTCGAGCGGCTTGATGTCGCCGTCGCCGCTGACCTGCAAGATGACGGGAACCGCTTCCGGCCCGCGGCCGCGCGATACGCTCAGGTAAACCGTGCCGCTCGCCGGGTTGACGGCCAGGTCGTTGATGAGAATGTCATCGACCGTGGTGCCCAGCATGTCGGCGATTTTCTTGTCGATGCCTTCGAGCGAATACTTGGCGCCGCCGTTCTTCGCCGTGTCTTTCGTCTCAATCGCAAACACCGCGGCCCCTAACGGGTCGCCGACAATGAGAACGCCGTTCGGACCGAAGGCCATCGGTCCGGCCGACTTGATGTCCGGCGTGCCGACGGTGCGGGCGATATTGCCTGCCATCGCGGGCACGGCCGCGAGCACGAGACAAAACGCGAACCAAACTCTTTTGCTCATCTGTGCGTCCCCTAAACTGAAAAAGACGGGTCCAACACTCCCAGCGGAGTTAGGATAGTCGGCCACGGCGGTCGTGGTCAACCATCTGCCAGGGCGGGGCTAGGGGCTGGGGACTCGGGGCTGGGGACTGCCGTGGCTGGGGGCTGTGATCCCGACAGCGTCAGGCCGGCCTCAAAGAGGCGGGCTACAGAGGGATGTGCAAGTTGCGCCATCGGCTTCGTCGCAAGGACACCAATCCAGCAAATCCTAACGAGAGGAATACAAAACTCGTCGGTTCAGGAATAGCCATCGTCGAGACGACGACATAGTCGATCCAGTAAACGCGGGGCGTTTCCCAAGCGACGCGGATGCCGGCCGCGAACCACGCCTCGCCGGTCGGCGAAGTTATCGTGTCCTGAAAGGAAAACGGCACCCAGCCCTCGGCTGTATCGGTGCTGCCGATCGTGATGAAGTCGGCCTGCTCATTGGGATTGCTAGTGCTAATTGCCGCTTTCACTTCGAATGTGTTGAAGTCGCTCTGGAACAGGTTAAATAACTGAAACGAGATGGAGACCGGCGTCGGCGCCCCGGCCGGAATCAGGAACTGCTTCTCAATCCACAGCGTTCCATCATCGCCGAAGCCGTCGCCCATGTCGAACTTCAGCGAGGCGCCGTCGAGGTAGCCGCGCTCCGTGCTGTGCGCGACAACGCCGTCGGTGCCCGTCGGTGACTCCTTGTGCCACTGCTGCTGCCAGCCATCGAAGCCGGTTTGGAAGTCGGACGTAAACGTGAATTGGTCGTCGCCGGCGATGGCTGCACCGCCGCCAAGTGACAGCGCAATGGCGATAGTCAGGCCAAAAGCTTTGTTGAGGCAAGTCATGCTCTATTCCATGTTAGTGAACCTACGGACGTCGTCATTTTACCTCAAATTTCAAATTGCACCCTACTGCTCTTCTAACAGGAAGCCGTGTCAGGTCGCCCGCAGCTTTCGCCGAATTCGGAAACGGCTGTAGGGGCCAAGACGGCCGCCTATAAACGAGTACCTATTTGTTGGCGAGAATAAGGTTGCGACCGCGGTGTTAGCTTGCGCAAGGGTGAGGCTGGAAAGCTTTTCGAGGTAGCTATCTGGATCGAGCAGAGCGTCGGCCGACGGGCGCAGCGCTTCGTACGCAAGGTACGCAGCTAGGTGTTCCGGATAGTCCAAGTGCAATTCGTGGTCGCGGCAAAGGCGGTGCTTGGCGAATTCGAGCTGATCGGCCGTGAGTCCGCGCTTTGCAACGTCGTTCTCGACCTTGAGCATGATTTCAAGGGCCTCATTAACGGAGCGGCTTGGAACGGACGCATAAGAATAAATCGCGGTGTGCCGGAGATAGTGCAAGTCGTCGGCATACACGGCGTAGGCCAGTCGTTGTTCCATACGAAGCCGGCGGAACAATTCGGAATGGGGCCCGCCGCCCAACAAATCGGTGACGATCTGCGCGGTCAGCCTAGTGATTGGATCGGCGCTCTCGACGATATGCGTCAGGTAAATCCATGCGTAGCGGAATACGTCGACGCTCAGCGTGACTTGGCTCAGTTTTCTTGGACTTCGTTTCAGGCTGGACGCAGCCGCGGCATCGGAAGGTGACATTTGTCCCAGGCGTTCGAGCGCGACCCACAGTTCGTCGGCCGAGACGGGGCCGACGATCGCCAGAGCCGCGTTTTCCGGACGATAGTGAACCGACTTGAACGAATTCATCGAACCGGGCTGCAGTCGCTTGACCCGCCACAGTTGTCGCCTCCGGCCGATTTTCCAATTCGGGTCGCCTTGGGTTGCCCGCCAATAGCGTTCGAGCACGGCGTCGCGGTCGGCTTGCGGCGCCGCGGCGGCCAGTTCGTGTCGGAAGATTTGCCGCTCAAATGCAATCTCTTCCGCGGTACGCGGCGCACATTCAACGATGTTGGCCATAAACTTCAGGCCGAGATTCAATTGATCGACGTGGCCCTGGATGCCGAAAAAGGTGTATTCGTGCGAAGTGTAACCGCTTACTGCGGCGCCGTTCACCGCGAGCTCCTGGGCAAGTTCGATATTCGGGCCGCGAAACGCCAGATGCTCGGCGAAATGGGCGGCGCCCGGCAGGCCGGGCGGGTCATCGAATGAGCCGACGCGGTAGGCCAGCGCCATGGCGAGCGTTTTGCCCTGGGGCCGCTCAACCGCGGCAACTTTCAGTCCGCTTGGCAGCGTGAAAACGGATGGAGCATGAAGGGCCGTCATGGAAGCGATTATATCGCTTGTCGCGAGAGATGTGAGCGAAACATAGCGCGCTCGCCAGAAGCTGTCACGCAGGTGTCGGGCGTCCGGTGTCAGATACACTGTTGAAGCGCAGCCGCCGAACTAACCGGTGTGAAAAATGATCGGAGGGAATACCAGTCCACCCGTACACCCGACGGCATCGTTCGGTACATCATGGAAACAATCCGTTCAACACGCTTGCTACGCATCCTGCGGCTTGTTGTCTGCGTGTTGATTCTAAAAGTCACCCTGAGTGTGGTTCTTGGCTATCGCGATTACCTACCGCCGAATTTTGCGTCTGATTTCCTTCGTGGGCGGCCAAGGCAACTTTAGAGGCGTTCACGTTTGCCGCGTCGTCCCACGGTTCGTGAGGTCAATCGACTCGTAGAGTGGTTGCTCTTCGTTGATGCCGATCACAATCAACAGCTCGACAAGCGTAAAACCTGCAGCCTACCCGTGCGCAGTCCGGCCGCCCGCATCGCAAATGAACGGGCTACTGGAGAAGTTTTGATTCATGATCTGTACCTGTTCCACAAACCGATTGATCACGAAAAGCGAGCGCAATGATTCGACGATTAAGTTTAGCAAGCGAACAACTTTAAAACCGCAATACGATAGACAGTTTGGCCCGCCACCTGAGTCGATTGCGTCGCCAACGGGCGGCCTTGGTATGCAACTTGCAGATCAAGAATTGCTCGCATGACGTTGTCTAAGAGCACCTAACAGAATGATAACCGCCAGGAACACAAAGGTCGCCAAGGAAGAATACATGCGGATTTGCTGCCTCCTTTGGCGTGCTTCGCGTCTTGGCGGTTCAATTTGTCAGGCGCTCTAAGTGTCGCTGGACCGTTTTTATCGAGGAGGATTCCGTGGCAAAGAAGAAAGCTGCAAAGGCGAAAACCGCAAAGTCCAAAGCGAAGGGCACAAAGAAGCGCTTGAAGGACGCGCCGGTCGGGAGTGGAGCTAACCCGAACGAACAGGACCCGAAGCGGCGATTGGGGAATTTTGCCGGAGCAGGCGAGCATGCGCGGCAAGGCGGCCGAACAAGCGGTATCGTGGGGCAGACGAAGCAGCGCGGCCGAACAGATAAGAAACAGTCGAAGAAGAAGTAACGGAAGGATGTGCGATCTGAACGGTTGATTCGCGCTCTCCTTGAGCTTCCGAAATCCGTAAGCCCTTGCTATATGGTAGAGCGCACCTCGGTGCAGGCAATTCCTCCCTTGCTTGCGCTGCGGGCTACGATCCAATGAAGGGTGGAAACGCAAAACCCCCGCGCGACGCTGCAGTCGGCGGGGTTTTTTGTGTTGCGTGCGCCCGGCGGCCAGTCGCGGCTTAGCGGCGGCGACGCATCATGAGCATGGCGGGCGCTGTCAGCGCAAACAAGGCGAGAGACGCCGGTTCCGGAATCGGACGGACGCTGATGTTGTCGAACCAAACGTTCAACGGCTCGGTATTGTTGCCGTTGATGATGAACCCCAATTCGTAATCGGTCCTTCCGGTCGGCAGGTTGTAGCCCTTGGCGGTGAATGATTCCGACACGGTGCCGGAAAATACGGTGCCGCTGGCCAGGTCCGCGCCACTCAACTCGACGTCTTTACCGACGCCCGGGAAGTCCTGGGCGTATTCACCGCCCATGTTGGTGTTGACGAACGTGCCGAGTTGGAGAAACGTGCCATCGTTTGCGCCTGACGTGTCAATGTAGTAGTCGTAGCTGATCAGGTAATTTGCCTCGTTGCCCGCGGCTGCCTCCATCGCCAGGTGATAAGCCTCGGACGTACTAAAGCTGCGGCGCGACGCCTGTTGAAAACCGCCGGTGCGCGTAATTCGCATACGGTTGCTGCCGGCGATGTTGTCGATCGGTTTCATCGCCGTATCGGTGGGATCGGGCGAGAACGCATTACCCCAGCCTTGATCTCCGCCGCTTTCGAAGTCAAATGTAATCGATTGGGCCGATGCCTGGGCCGCAGCCGCGAGAAGTGCAGCCGTTACCGATACGATGTAGACGCCCGGCAAGATTTTTGGGCCCCAGATGCCAAGTCGCGATTTTTCGATTTGCATTAGCTTCACCTTCGATCGACGGAAAAACGAAAGTACTATTTACTACCGTATCAGGAATTCCCGGAAATACAACCAAATTTTCTTTAAACTGGTGTTGCGCAACTCCGGCCGGGCAGCAAAGAAGTGCTTGCTCAGTCATCGGTTACGGCGAAGGCGACACGGTCAGATGGCGAATTCACGCACCATGGGCGCCATCCTTGCAACGAGACTTAAACTCGGCAAGAAAAGACCGTATGGTGATGCTTGGTAGTCATCGATGGAGCTTGGAAATGGAGATCAAACGAGTTGGCTCACAGCCTTCCAACAAGGGGCCGGCCGAGTATTTTACGGGCTTGGTGCGCATTGACCAATTGTTCGAGGCAAATGCGCCGGCACGGGCCCGCGGCGCCAATGTCACGTTTGAACCGGGCGCTCGGACCGCGTGGCACACTCATCCGTTAGGGCAGACGCTCATCGTGACGGCCGGCTGCGGGCGCGCACAACGGTGGGGCGGGCCGATTGAAGAGATTCGGCCGGGCGACGTCGTCTGGGTCCCGCCCGGCGAGAAGCACTGGCACGGCGCCGCGCCAACCACCGCGATGACGCACATCGCCATTCAAGAACAGCTCGATGGCAAAGCGGTTGCATGGCTGGAGCACGTGAGCGACGAGCAGTACCTGGCAGAGTAGGGCTAGGGGTTGGGGGCTAGAGTCTAGGGACTGTAGGCCCGGTATGACAGGCTGAGGGCTGAATGCTAACGCCCCGCCGCACTAGCTGCCGCCGTTCCACGCCTCAGACAAGTTCTGCAAATCGACGTCATCAAACTCGGTTTCGAATGCCGGTTTCTGTTCGAATTGGAAGGCTGAGTCGCGCCGCGCTTTCTCAAGTCGATCACTGAGAGCGCCGTGGAATGTTTGCTCTGAACCGCCAGCCCAAAGTAACAAGTCGACTACAGAACGCCGGCTGTTGAGCTCCCCGGCAGTCGATGCGAGCGACGCGCGGTTCAGCCAATACAATCCGCCGGCGGCCGCTATCAGCATGACGGGCACGAACAATGTGAGACGACGGACCGCCTGCTCTAATCCCGAGCGTTGCGGCTCGTTGCGGCGCGCTGGCTGCTCGACTTCAGGTTCGACATTCTGCTCTGCATCGGCGAAAAACCTGGCAGAGACAAGTTCCTGGGTACCGAATTGTCGTTCGTTGGCCATCGCGAATCCCTCGGCATCGAACCTATATCTGAAAACTTCCAAGACTCTGGAAAGCATAGCTTTGGCCGTTGCTTAACGGCGACGCATTCTGCCGGTCATTCCGATTGTGATGGCGGCAGGATGCAGGATGCGGGGGGCAGGCAGGAGACCTGCAGTCGAAAATAGTGCGGGGTCCGGAGACCCGCGCACAACCGTCGATGGCAGGCGGAAAATAGTGCGGAGTCCGGGGACCCGCGCACTGACACCTGACACCTGCAGCGGCAAATAAGAGCACCACGACGCAGTGTCATGCGGCGCCGCATGTTAATGGCTCACAAGGAGTTGCTGAAAGGCATCATCGATTCTTAACCTTTACTTTCATTCAAGCGCGTAGAATGGCCGTGGGTGTTTTCGTTCTCTCACACAAAGGAGTCGAGTATGAAGACAATCGTTTCGCTGGCTGGTCTTGGATTGGTTGTTGCGTGGTCGAGCCTCGTGTTCGCTGAAGCCGCGCAAGAGAAGCTGCTGGCCGAAATGGAAAAGTGTGCCGTCTGCAAATACATGGCTGAGAATCCGGATCTGATGAAGGACACGACCTGGGAGACGCACAAGATCGACACCGGCATGCTCTGTCTGACGACCGCGCCGAAGGAGAGGAAAAAGGAATTCGACGCCGTCAGTGCCAAGATGATGCAGGCCATCAATCAAGTGAAGGCGGATAAGAAACAGGGCAAGGAGGTCGAGCTATGCAGCTTCTGCGCATCAATGGGCGAAATAACGAAGCTCAACCCGAAGATGCAATACATCGACACGCAGACGGGCGCGATCCACATGGTCACGTCTGACGACCCGGCCATCGTGAAGAAGATTCACGCGATGGCCGACAAGGCGATCGCCGAGCAGAAGAAAATGCAGCAGCCGGAAGAGCGGACGGCGTCGTTGCGGTAAGCGTGCCGCTGTAGACAAATCGACATCAACCGCAACGGGCGCGAAATCGATCGATTTCGCGCCCGTTTTTTATTGTCATAGCCGAAACCTGATTGCTGAGAGCTGACGGCTAATAGCTAGGCAAGCCAGCAGTGGCACGTGGCGGCACCTAACTCCACGGCAGGCGGCAATAAGCCTGCTTCCCTTCCGACGTCATCCGCCGCAGGATTTTTTATTGCATTCAGCCATGCCTCAACCGATACTGGCGGCATTGAGCCCCGTCACACCTCGTTCGAGTGCGAGCCTAATGCAGTCATCATTCCGACACCAATTTCGAGAAGCGTTATCAATTGTTGCTGGCCTCTTCGCCGCGCTGGCGATCGTCGTTATCGTCTCATTGTCGGCGCGGCGCGCGACTGCGAACCAGATCATCACGGGCACTGGCGGGATGACCGCGCTCATGTGAAACGCTTCAGCGGCGCCACCGGCATGGAGACCGCCAGCTTCCTGCCGTACGGCGGGTTCACGGGCGGCGTGCGCGTGGCCGCTGCCGACGTGAACGCCGATGGAATTCCCGACATCGTTACCGGCCTTGGCGAGGGCGCGGCGTCGCATGTGAAGGCGTTCAGCGGAGTCGATCAATCCGAGTTGAAGAGCTTCTTTGCCTATGGTCCATCGTTCATGGGCGGCGTGTATGTGGCGGCCGGCGACGTCAACGGCGACGGCTTTGCCGACATCTTTACGGGCGTGGACGGCGGCACCGGGGCGCACGTGAAAGTGTTCAGTGGCGCGACTAATGCCGAGCTGCACAGCTTCTTCGCCTATCCAGGGGGGACCAACGGCCTACGCGTGGCCGCCGGCGACGTCAACGGCGACGGCTTTGTCGACATCATCACAAGCCTGGGCGAAGGGATGGCCTCGCATGTCAAAGTATTCGACGGCACGAACCTCGACCCGCTCGCCAGTTTCTTCGCCTATGGAGCCGGTTTCACAGGCGGAGTCTATGTGGCGTCGGGCGACGTGAATAGCGACGGGCTGGACGACATCGTCACGGGGGCGGGCGTCGGCGGCGGCACGCATGTGAAAGTTTTCAACGGCAACGGCAGCGGAGAATTGCACAGCTTCTTTGCGTACCCCGGTGGCACCAACGAGGTTCGCGTTGGCGCGGGCGACGTCGATGGTGACGGCTTTGCGGACATCATCACGGGCCTGGGCGCGGGCGCCGCATCGCACGTGAAAGTGTTCCGCGGCAACGATGGGGCCCTCACCTTGAGCTACTTCGCGTACCCATCCTACACGGGCGGCATCTATGTGGCCGGCGTCACGCCGCCCACCGGCCTGGTGCCGGAGTGCTCGTCGCTTGTCATGGCGTGCATCGGCATGATGGCGGCGACTTCCCGGACCGCGCTGCGCCCCGCCGTTGAGGACACTGGGTGGTGGGCTGCGGGACGCAGGGCGGGGAGATGAGAGCTGATGACTGACAACTGATGGCTGATGGCTGACGGTTCACTTTGACACCCGTGGTTTCATCACGCCGCGGCGGTGGAAGTAGACCTGGCTGGCGGCCATTCGCATGGGTCCGACTGGCGAGCATCACGTTGAAGAGCCAGTCGCTTTGGAAGTGATCGAACAGAAAACGCAGCAGCCGTTTGGTGCGGAATTTGGGATAGGTCGCGGCGAACCACTGTTGGGGGTCTTCGCACTTGCCCTCGAGAAATTCGGCCACGGCATGGCCGGCAGCCAAGCCATGCTTGAGCGCGGTGTGGATGCCGCCGGCGGTTACCGGCGAGACCATGCCGGCCGCATCGCCAACGAGAAGTGCCCGTTCGGTTGCCACAGGTCGCACAACTCCGCCGCAAGGTATGGCGCCGGCCCGGATCGACGTCGGTTCACGACCGCGCACATCGGCGATGCTTGCGACTTTGTCGAGAAATTTTTGCATGACTCGTTTCATGGCTTCCGGATCGCGAGGCATGCGGCGGGCCAGACCAATTTGCGTGACGCCCACGCCGGGGACCATCCAACCGATGTAGCCGGGGGCGAGTTTGCGGTCGAGGAAGCAGTGCAGGCGGTCGTCGGCGGCGAGCGTAAGTCCGGCGAATTCGTACTCCATGCCGAACAGGAATTTTTGGTTTTGCCCGAGCGCGAGGGACTTGGCTACTTGCGAGTTTGGTCCGTCGGCCCCGATCAGATAACGGGTTTCGCCCAAGCCATCGAGATGATAGCCGCCGCGGATTTTCGTCGCGCTCGTGAACGAGGTGCCGCACGCCAGTTCGGCTCCCGCCTGTTGTGCCTGACCCGCGAGCCAGCGAATGACGTTAGGCGTATCGGTCGCGAGAAAGTAATAGCCGGGCGCGTCGAGATCGACGTAACGCATGTTGGGCGCGTAAAGCCGGACGCCCGGCACCGGCCGGACGAGCTCCGAGGGCAGGGAATCGAAGAGGGCGATTTGGTCGACGACCTCTTTGACGATGATTCCCGTGGTATGCAGCTTGTCGCCCGGATCGTGCTTACGTTCCAACACGCGCACGCGCGAGACCCCGGCGGGCAAGCACGGTGGCACACGCCAACCCGGCGAAGCTCGCGCCGACAATCGTGCAATCCGCGAAGCTGGAATTGGAAGGGCTGGTCAAGAGACGTGTAGTCTGGGCGGTTGTTCGCGGTGTCTCTCCCAGCGCCAGACGGGGCCATCCTCAGGGTCAATGACCTGGCCGATGTGTTGGAACCCGCATTTGGTGAGGACCCGCGTCGAGGCGTTCGTTTCGGGCAACGTGTGGGCGCGAACCGTGCGAACGTTTTGGGTGAAGGCGAAGTTCGTGAGCGCTTCGGCCGCCTCGGTTGCGTAGCCGTTACCTTGCTGCTCGGGGTCGATGCCGTAGGCAATCTCGGCGACGCCATCGGCCGGCGCCCCTTTGAAGCCACAGTGACCAACGGCGCGGCCGGTGTCGCGATGCATGATGGAGAACCCGAGCGTCCACAGATCGACGGCCGTCGAAGCGCGCACCGCGGCAAGCCACTCGTCCGACACGTGAAGCCGATCCTCTGCACTCAATGCGTCGACCATCGCGAGCGTTTCTTCTTTGGTCATCGGGATGATGGTTAGGGTTTTGGTTTGAAGGTCGAGGGTATCCATCCCACCATGGTAGCTTGCGTCGCGTGTTGCGCTAACTCGTCACGAAACTGGTTTCCATCTTCTAGATTCGAAGCTAGGAAGGATGGATTTCTTGCGAGGAGAAAACCCAACGCAGCTCCGGCGGAATACGATGAATTCCGGTCAGTTGAACAGCCGTTTCGCGAATTTGTTCGTCGGGGACACGGCGAGCGAGGCGTAAGAAGGCCTTAGGCGTTAGTAAGGCGGCCAGAGGATGGCTTCGTACATCTGGCAGGAGTATACTGCCGGCGTTTCGCTCGCTAGCCGACCAGTGACTGAGATAGGTCGTTCGTATCTTCGTTCCCATGAGCGTTCGCCAGCCGAGCGATGGACGCGCGCAAGACGCATTGTCTGCTTCAGGCGCAATTCGCTACGGGCCCGCGCATGACATCGGTGCGAACTGACACCAATTCCTACTTTTGGGAGATTTCCATGGCCCAACTTAACAAAGCGCAGAAGAAGTGGGTGGACAGATTCCTGGAAACGTCGGAGGGAAACGGAGCGACGGATACTGCAGTCGCCGGTACGCCTGGATTGGGTGTCGTGGACCCGGGCGAAGTTGGAGCCCAAGCCATCACTCCCGGACAAATAATCGGCCCCGCTACCAAGGTCGCGAAAAAAGTATGGAGTTGGATCAATGAGCAGGGAGTGACCACGATTATCATCGAAAACCGCTCCAGCAAGGAATTGACACTGCACCAAGACAAAGCATTGCAGAAACTGCATAACAAGAAGGATGCTATATGGGGAAGGATGGCGCCACCAAAAATTGCCGCTAAAGGTAAAGACAAACTCACTATCAAAACGGATAAGATTTGGCGAGGTAAAACGACAGCCACCACCTCGGGAGAGGTAGTGTATGAAATTGCTGGCGAGAAAAAAGGCATAGTTAAGATCGTCTGGCTCCGCAAAGGCGATGGAATAACAGCCCAATCGGATTCGTGGAGTACTGAGTCAGGTCGATATACCCTTACGGGTCACCAGAGCGAGGACGGAGAATTCACCTTTTGGTTTGAGGAGGTCGCACAGCCCCAGAATCCGCAACCTACGAAGGAACCCGAGCCGCAGAAGCCAGAAAGTGGGGGCGGCAAGGAGACGAAGTCGGCGGCACCGGCCGACACCTATGTGCTGTTTAAACAAGGCAAATTCGACCTGACATCGGAAGCGAGATCACGGCTGCATGACTTTGCCGTGGCTTATCTGGCGTCCAAGAGCACGGCAAAGATTGACTTGGACGGCTTTGCCAGCATCGAAGGCCTGGAGGCGTCCAACAAGACGCTGTCGTTCGATCGGGCAGAGGCGGTCTTCAATTATCTCGTTGACAAAGAGAAATTGTCCAAGGACAACATCCAGTGGGATGGCCACGGGGTCACCAGCGACTTTGACTCCGACAAAAAGAAACTGGAGCCCAACCGGCACGTAACGCTCAAGTTGAAGTAGGCGCGCCGGGCGGGCGGCGACGCGAGTGCGCTCACAAACCGGGCGCGGTTGGCTCTTCGACTTGTGGGCGGGGTTCGATTTGCAGCCGGTCGATGACTTCGCGGACGCCGACTGTATCTTGGGCGAGCTCAATCGCCTTTTTGCGCACGTCTTCATCGGGGACGCGGCCCGTGAGAATGACCGTGGATTCCTCGTCGGTGGATTTTTGGTCGACGTCCACGTCGATCGGTTGGTCGGCGAGCGCCTTGTCCCAGCGCAAGCGGCCATAGACGCGACCCTGCACGCCGAGCTGGTCGACCGATTTGCGCCCCTTGGCCCAGGCCTCGCGAACCTCCTCGGTAAGCTGTTCCAGGCCTCGGTCGATGCGACGTCCGATCGATTCGCCCGTGCCTCGCTCCTGGGCCGGCGATTCGGAAGAGAGGGCGAGCAAAATCGTAATTGCGGTGCTGATGGAGAAGGCGGTTCGCATGTTGCGCTCCTTTCGGTGGACGGGCAGGGGATACAAGCCCACCGTGCAAATTTGGAGCCAGATGGTAGGTAGGTGGGCAGGTTTCAGGTGGGCGGGACGGCATCCAAATCGGTGCCACAGGCGGTCACACCTATGACGTCCGGCTCAATGCGTGGTCGGGCTCGACCGTGCTCTCGACGCGAGGAATGACGAGCTTCCGCGGAGAGTTCACGATCGTGCCGGCCGTCCCCGGCGACTTCAACTTCAATGGCTCGGTGGATGCCGCTGACTACGTCGTTTGGCGAAAGACGGGCGGCTCTGCGGCGGACTACAACTTGTGGCGTAGCCACTTCGGCCAAACGGTCGGCAGCGGCGCGGCGATACCCTCCTCTGGTGCGCTGTCGGCCGTGCCGGAGCCGGCATGCCTGGCGCTAGCGGCGGCCGCGCTGCTGTTGCCGCTGCGGCGAAGGTAGTCGCTCGACGTGAGCAGCCGACGGGCCAGGACAACGAGTTGATGATTCACGATAAGCGCCGCAAAAAGGGCCACGGCCAGCGGCCGCTGACGTTTTTTACAGAGCCACTTCCGACTCTTTCGCCGCGCTTCATCGGACGCCGCTCGCGTTCGAGGCAATTGAGCGGGTGCGATTTCCCTTGCTCGCGCTGCAGGCTTCGATCGGAAATTCATCTCGCGGAGCGAGATGGCTACACACTTGCAAAAACCCCGCTCGACTCGCTTAAGTCGGCGGGGTTTTGAAATAAACCTGGCGATACCTACTTTCGCGCTGGTAGGCACTATCACGGGAGCGGAAAACCTAATGGCGGTTGATTTCGTCAACAAGTTCCTGAACATCTGGCTTCGACGATTGGTAGCTCACGATGGCGATCTCTAGATCGGCCCCCCGGTATAAGTTCACAGCGCGTCGTATTGCAGCGATGATCCATTCCGTCGCGTTGCCGAACACTCCGCCGCCGAGAAGTGTGAGAAAAAGTTTTTTACTTCCAGTTCGCATCGAGTTGAGGATCGCGGCACATAGCGTTGCTTCGTATGCGGCCTCCAGGACAAGACGCGCGAAGGGTTCCCACATATCAGGATGGTGCGGGGTGTATGCAACGGGCAAGGCAGAGCAATAGGTTTGTGAAACCAGATGGCCGTCCGGAATCAATGTGACTTGAGTATCCCACTGGATGCCGATTCGGAGCTTGGATCGTAGAACATCAAGTTCAGATTCGCTCGAAGCCCGGAGCCGGCTCGATATCTCCGCCAGTCCACGGTGTGATGGCAAAGCGTAGCCGTTCCGCATTTCCCAAAGGCGTCCAGCGGAATTGCCCAATTCCGTCCCGATATCGGCAAGACAATCGATCTGGTTTGCCGAGGACTGACCAACTTGCCCGTTTACAATTGCAAAGTAGTTTCGATATATTGTTCCGGCCCCCGCAGCGATTGCGCAAGCCGGCCCTTGTGTGTTGTCATTTTCGTAGATTTCCACTCCGCGCTCGGGCGTGACGGCTTGAGATGTCATTTCAAGAAGATTGAATTGGGACGCGACTTGAAAAAGCGATCCCGCGTTTGACGTGTCGCAGTGCAGACTTTTGACATCGGCAACGACTTCGCGCAGCAAGATCCTTGCACGAGCGTCGTAGCTCGAACGGACGCGGTCCCGCAGTTGGCCTAACGACGGCGTTTCCAACTCGCCGTATGTCCAAGCCGCGCCGTTCACGCTCGACCTCAATGTATTGCCATCGATGGTGAGATTCGCTCGAACCTGATCCGGAGATACTTCAGAGAAGCAAGTCAATTTATGAAACCACATCGCTGATCTCCGTTAACCGGTTCGTGCGCCGTCGAGTGGAATCCAGTGTGCGCAGCAAAAACCCCGCTCGACTGTTAAAGTCGGCGGGGGTTGGCAGCCTGTTGGCTGCAAAAATATAATCTGGCGATATCTACTTTCGCGCTGGTAGGCACTATTATCGGCCTGGAAAGCTGTAGACCAGTGTAGATTTTTTATACGGAAACGGTCGGTTTAGGGACTAACTCATTGATGGTTGGGCCCGGAAGCAGCTCGATCCACCACTCACCCTCGAGTTGGATTACGCGACCACCTTCGTACACTTTAGGAGATTCAAAGTCGGAATTTAGGTGGTGCGGCTCCGAAGTCGTATCCTCAGCCTCGCACATAAAAAGATAAGAGCGAGCGCCGCTTCTAATCCGTGACAGATGCTCAAGCCGTTCCCGATGTCCAAGTGTTTTGTCGGGCCGTCGGAAGTTGGTAAGCGGCACGATATTTGAACCTTCATGGTGACGCACTTTATCTCGCCATACGCATAGAAATACTGTCTGATCGACCGGGCGGAAAGCGCCCCATGACCAGACATGGTTTCTAAGCGGAGCGCCGATCATCTCGAATAAATCTCTCCTGCTCATAGTTTGCATCTCGATCGATGTAGTGGGTAGACGAAAGTCTTCGCCGAAACAAAGTGGACGCAAAAAACCCCGCTCGATCTTTCGATCGGCGGGGTTTTTGTAAATAAAACCTGGCGATACCTACTTTCGCGCTGGTAGGCACTATCATCGGCCCGGAAAGCTTAACGGCTGTGTTCGGAATGGGAACAGGTGTTTCCTTTCCGGTATGGTCGCCAGAAGAAGGCCGCAGCGCGGTCAGGCGCTGCGGACTTGATTGACTTGGTAGTGTTGCAAGAGTGGCGTGCGAGGTGTCAGAGTGTCAGGATGTCGGATGTCAGATGAAGACACTCGATCTCACGATCCTTACATCTCATCGCCACACTTTTGTCCTCACCGACTGCGGCCGATGAACACCAACTCCGCGATTAAGAGCGTTGGATAAATGTGGCCAAGCGTTCGTCCGTTAGTACCGGTTAGCTGAACGCATTGCTGCACTTACACATCCGGCCTATCAACCTGGTCGTCTTCCAGGGGACTTTCGGCCAATTGGCCTACGAAACCTGATCTTGGAGCGGGCTTCACGCTTAGATGCCTTCAGCGTTTATCCGTTCCGGCCATAGCTATCCAGCCGTACCGCTAGCGCGATAACTGGAACACCAGAGGGCCGTCCTTCTAAATCCTCTCGTACTAAAGAAGAACCTCCGCAAGTTTCGTGCGCCCACAGTAGATAGGGACCGACCTGTCTCACGACGGTCTGAACCCAGCTCACGTACCACTTTCATCGGCGAACAGCCGAACCCTTGGGAGCTTCTCCACCCCCAGGATGTGATGAGCCGACATCGAGGTGCCAAACCGCTCCGCCGCTATGGACGCTCGGGAGCGATAAGCCTGTTATCCCCGGAGTACCTTTTATCTGTTGAGCGATAACCCTTCCATACGGGATTACCGGATCACTAAGCCCTACTTTCGTACCTGCTCGACTGATAAGTCTCGCAGTTTAGCACCCTTCTACCTTTACGCTCGATGCCTGATTGCCAACCAGGCTGAGGGTACCTATTGGGCTCCTCCGTTACTCTTTAGGAGGAGACCGCCCCAGTCAAACTGCCCAACTGACACTGTTCGCTGCCCGGTTTCACGGGAATCAGCGTTAGAACTTATGCATAAAAAGGGTGGTATTTCACCGACGGCTCCCCCCGTGCTGGCGCCGGGGATCAAAGCCTCCCACCTATCCTACACAGTTTATACACGAGCCCAATATCAGCCTACAGTGAAGGTTCACGGGGTCTTTCCGTCTAGCTGCGGGAACGTGGCATCTTCACCACGACTACAATTTCACCGGGTTAGTGGTTGAGACAGTGCTTCTGTCGTTACGCCTTTCATGCAGGTCGGAACTTACCCGACAAGGAGCTTCGCTACCTTAGGACCGTCATAGTTACGGCCGCCGTTTATCGGGGCTTCGGTCGTGAGCTTCGCCAATATAAACTTGGCTAACCCTCTACCTTAACCTACCGACACCGGGCAGGCGTCAGTCTCTATACATCCACTTGCGTGTTAGCAGAGACCTGTGTTTTTGATAAACAGTCGCAGAAGCCGATTTACTGTGGCCAAGGGCAGCGTGAACCACCCCTGGCACCCCTTATCGCGAACTTACGGGGTCATTTTGCAGAGTTCCTTAACCACTATTCTCCCGAGCGCCTTAGACTACTCGTCTCGCCTACCTGTGTCAGTTTTAGTACGGTCAGCTAAGCTTCAACCCTACGAAGCTTTTCTTGAACGTCCTTCCGATGACTTCGTGAACATAAACGCACTCGGTCCCCTCGCTTGAATTACGCGGGCGGATTTACCTATCCCGCCATCTTGCGAGGGTCCACGGACATTTCTATTCGTACCGCTCACCTTTCGGACGTCGTCCCTCCATCGGTCCACCTAGCTGGCGCAGGAATGTTGACCTGCTGTCCATCGTCTACGCCTTTCGGCCTCGACTAAGGCACCGGCTAACCCTGGGCGGATTTACCTTCCCCAGGAAACCTTAGGCTTTCGGCGGGCAGGATTCTCACCTGCCTTATCGTTACTCATTCCGGCATAATCACCAGTAGGCCCCACCACCGCTCCTTACGGTACGGCTTGTATCTGACCTACGTGCGCTCTCCTACCACGTACCTTGCCCGAAGGCTCGGCTACATCTATTGCTTCGGTGTGATGCTTACTCCCGTTCATTATCGGCGCAGAACTGCTCGACCAGTAAGCTGTTACGCACTTTTTAAATGGTGGCTGCTTCTAAGCCAACATCCTGGTTGTCACGGCAATTCAACTTCCTTAGTGACTAAGCATCACTTCGGGACCTTAGCAGATAGTCTGGGTTGTTTCCCTCTCGACCGCGAAGCTTATCCCTCGCGGACTGACTCCTGAGATAGTCGCATCCGTATTCGGAGTTTGGTTCGGCAGAGTAACCTGGTGAAGGGCCTCCAACCAATTCAGTCTCTCTACCCCCGATGCGTAGTGGCTCAAGGCTAGCCCTAAAGCTATTTCGGAGAGAACGAGCTATCTCCACGTTTGATTAGACTTTCACTCCTCCCCACAAGTCATCCCCTCGGTTTTCAACCCAAGTGGGTTCGGTCCTCCACGCAGTATAACCCGCGCTTCAACCTGCTCATGGGTAGATCACGTGGTTTCGCGTCTACCGCCAACGACCAATAGTCGCCCTATTCAGACTCGGTTTCCCTATGGCTTCGGCCCGGAGGGCCTTAACCAAGCCGCAGACGGTAACTCGCCGGATCATTATGCAAAAGGCACGCCGTCACACATTGCTCCGAAGAGCCATAGTGCTCCGACCGCTTGTAAGCGTATGGTTTCAGGTTCACATTCCTCCCCTAACAGGGGTTCTTCTCATCTTTCAATCGCCATACTGAGTTCACTATCGGTCATCAGGGAGTATTTAGCCTTACGGGATGGTCCCCGTAGATTCAGTCGGGATTCCACGTGGCCCGACTTACTCAGGTACCCCTCGAGAGACTGCTGACTGCCGCATACGGGACTGTCACCCTCTATGGTTCAACTTTCCAAAAGGTTCTGCTAGCCTGCAGTTTTGTAACTCTCATGTGAGAGGCCCTACAACCCCGCAGAGGAAACCTCCGCGGTTTGGGCTATTTCGCTTTCGCTCGCCACTACTAACGAAATCGATTTTTCTTTCTTTTCCAGTGGGTACTTAGATGTTTCAGTTCCCCACGTTGGCCACGCATGGCTATGGATTCACTGTGCGCTAATTCGGGTATCTCGGGATCATCACTTGTTTGTCAACTCCCCCGAGCTTTTCGCAGACTTCCACGCCCTTCATCGCCTCCTGATGCCAAGACATCCCCCATACGCCCTTAGTAGCTTGGCCACATTAATCGAACGCTCTCGAACTGCGCGGGGCAAGCCCCGCCGCTAAATGAGCAATCGAGAAATGCTTGGTGAGTCGGTTGCATATCCGACTCACGCTACGTTGTTGTCCAAGTCGCCGGCGAAGGCGACTTGGACGAGTAACGCTCGAACTAATCTAAGAACAAAAAAGAGTCTTGGCCAAACATGCTTCCCGACCGTCGCGCTTGCGCACACCGATCGATGGCACATTTAGCAAAGATGCCACTCTTGCAACTACCAAATTGTCAAAGATCATTCGCGGCCGCAAGCCGCACGCTCGGTCACATGCTACCGAGCCCATCCATCGAACAACTACCGAGGTTGCCTTACCAATGGACAGAGGCCGACAAGGCAGTGCATCCCTCCTGGAAAGATGCCTTACCAGCCTCTGGCCACTCGCGGTGGCTTGCCCACCGATGAGCTCCTCTTTGTGAGTGCCCCTTCGGTGGAAACGCACAATATAACGGCCCGCGGAGGCCGTGTCAAACTGCGTGCAAGATAGATTTTACGCCTGTCCAGTTCGCAGGCAAGGGGCAAATTCGGTGGATTTTCAGGCGGAAAGAAACTGCCCAAAAACTGATAAGATGGGCAATTTCTAAGCATTCCACATTACGCTCTTTCTGACGCGATCCATCGTCGCGTGACCACGGCCACCGTGCCGCACACGGCGCCGAGAACCAAAAGCCACACGGTTAAGGCAATGAACGAGTCAATTACCGGAAACCGAAACACCAACATCTGAATCCACGGGATCAACGCTCCGATCGAGAAGGCTTGCCGGTCGCCGCGATCAAAAAGTGCGCAGATAACAAGCGGCGTCGGCACAACACACCACACAAGGGACGCGAGCACGACGACGCCCAAGCTGACGCCGAGGCCCAGCAAGATTGCCACCGCCGTCACGATAATCAGCATCCACGCCAAACTGAATTGGAAGCGCGGCAACGTGAATCGTGATGGCGGTATGGAAAGCGGGCATGCGGCCGAGTTTTGCAAGGCAATCTTGCGGCGTCACATCAGTCGCCAGCATATCAGCCTGCCGATTTGGCGACTATTGCTGCGACGACAGGGACGATGTGATCACCGTTTGCGGGCTGCCTGGGAACTGGCCGCATCCTGACGAGCCTTGAACAGCAGCTGCTGGGCAGTTTCCCCATGCTTCAGTTCGGCAATGCCGTGGCGGAAGCGCACGCGAAGCTCGCCCTCCTTTAATGGCACGACGGAATTCGACATGGTGATTTGCAGCCGCTTCACGAGTTGCGCTGCTTCAGGCTGCGTGTTACCCGGCAGCATGACGACAAACTCGCCGTTATCCAGCCGCGCGAGCAAATCTTTCGGGCGCAATACCTTTTCCAGCGCCGGCTCGGCCAGATCGAGCATTTGCCGTGCAATCGCCTTGCCGGAGTTTCGGGCGACCGAGTCGTATTCTTCGATTTTAAGATGCACGACTGCAAGCGGAATTCCAAAGCGATGACTTTCCGTGACGCGGCGTTTCAGCGCTTGAATGAATGACGTTCCCGACGCGTTTTTGTCTTCCACATCCGACTCAGGCTGCACTTGAGGTTCGACGTCGGATGTCGATTGCGGAAGATGCTCGGTGGCAGTGATCGGGAAGAAGCTCGTGCCGTCGCCCCAGTGGCCGCAGTTGCGGCCGGCTTTCTTTGAGGCGTAAAGCGAATCATCCGCCCGTCGAATCAACTTCGCCGAGTCATCGCTTGGAACGACCTGGGCCACTCCGAGGCTGCACGTGACCTTGAGGTTCTTTTCGGCGTAAGTGATGACCGAAGCCTCGACTGCCTGACGAATCCGCTCGGCGACAATGCAAGCGCCCGCGATTTCGGTGGCCGGCAGAATGATGCCAAATTCCTCGCCGCCGTAACGGCAAGGCAGATCCATCTCGCGCGCTTGCTTGCGCAGCGTCTTGGCCACCGTTCGCAACACTTCGTCGCCAACCAGGTGGCCGTGCGTATCGTTGAATTTCTTGAAGAAATCGATGTCGAGCAGAATCAATGTCAGCGGGGTTCGCTTGCGATCCCACTCGTTGAGCCGGCGTTTGAGTTCATCATCGAATGCGCGGCGATTCGAGAGTCCGGTGAGCGAGTCGGTGCGAGCTTCGGACTCATACGTTTTGATTTCGGCCGCCTGTTCTTCGAGCTGCTTCTCGGCTTTTTCAAGTCGCTTTTGCAAGTCGTCGTTAGCGACGAGGATTTGGTCCATGGCCGCAATGACCGCTTCGTTCGCAGCGCCGTCCTCGCGATTCACTCCGGCCAATTCGGCGGAAATGGCCTTCATCTTGGCCGCGTGGTCGCCGACGTCGCTCATCACGCCTTTGGCCAAATCGGCCACGCGGCTGGTCGCCATGAGGGTCCGCTCGGCGACGCGCTTGGCTTCTTCACTGATGACCGGCTTCGGCGCGAGCTTCTTGGCAGACCCCTTTTGAGAACGCGGTTTGGCCACCCGGCCGCCAAAAAACCACACGCCAGCCGTGAATCCAACGCCCAGCGCAACGCAGGCGCAGGCGAGATTCACCAGCAAGAACGTGGTTGTTACGGCCGGCATATCAAACATGTCAAGGCTTCCAGAACTCCACTATGAGCCCGGCGCACTATCGACGCCGTGCGGCAGTGCGCGCTCTTCTGCGCAGGCGGTGCGCGAGGAACGAGCCCAATTTTGCAGTCTTGAAAACCTAGATTCCGGCCAACTTATGTCAATCGAGAGGCTTTCTCTGCCACGAAAGGTTTGAATTGTTCGCACGAGAACGGTCGGCAGGGATTCCGGTTGTGCCGGACAAAGGGGTAACGCGGCCCGTCAATTGATAACGCCGGGCAAATCGCAGGACATCAAGGGACCAGTCGTTAGAGCGCGATTTCGAGGCGGTTTCCGGTCGGCACATCATCCGCAACCTCTACGCCGCATGTGGCATTAATACCTTGTGCGCCGCGAACGACGTCGACTTTGTAATAGCCGACCAGTTGTTCGATTTGTGTCATGGAATGATAGTGCCAGCTAACAAAACGGTTTTCCATGATCCGTCACGAGCTTCATCACTGCCCTTGCCACAGGCAATAGGTCGCCTTGGCCAGCATGGTTTACAATGCACGTCGGCGCTGCGAACAACCTCAGTCGATCTAGGGCATAGGCGATGCGTCAAATTCTGTTCTTACTTATCCTTGTTAGCTTTACATCTGATCTCGCCGCTGAGACGCCCTGGCATGCTGGGTTCGCCAGAGTGGATGCGACTCCAGTCGAACCGGTGCGGATGGCCGGCTACGGAAGTCGCGATCATCCCAGCGAGGGTGTCGACACGCCATTGTACGTGCGGGCCGTCGCGTTAAAGCATGGCCAGGGGCTACCGCACGTACTCATTTCCGTTGATACGATCGGGCTACCCGGCTCCTTGGTGGCCGAGCTGACGCCGCAGATCGAACGGCGACACAACTTAGCCAGACAGCGGATCGTGGTCGCATGCACCCACACGCACAGCGCGCCCGACTTGGTTAGTGAGCTTTCGAACATCTTCTCCGTCGACTTGACGGAATCTGAAATTGGCGCAGGTAAGCGCTATCGCGAAATGCTGACGCAAGCAATCCTGAAGGCGGTGGATAAAGCTCTGAGTTCGATGGCCCCGGCGCAGTTGGCTGTGGGCGTCGGCAAAATTGAGTTCGCTGCCAATCGAAGGGTGCTTAATGACGGTCGATGGACCGGTTTTGGGATACAACCGGACGGCCCGGTGGATCACAGCGTTCCGGTGCTGAAGATTTGCGACGCTGATGGAAAAGTTCGGGGCGTCGTTTTCAATTACGCCTGCCACTGCACGACGCTCGACGGAGATTACTACCGCATCAACGCAGACTGGGCCGGTTACGCCGCGGCCGGTCTCGAAGCTGCGTATCCGGAATCTGTGGCATTGTGCACGATTGGCTGCGGTGCCGACGCCAATCCGAATCCCCGCGGGTCGCGACAACTGAGCGAGCTGCACGGCCGCGCGCTAGCAAAGGAAGTGAAGAGACTTGTAGACGGCGAAATGACGCCGATCGATAAGCCCATTGTTGCCAATTTCGGTTATGCCGGCCTGTCATTTGATCTGCCGACTATTGAAGAAATAAACCGGCGCACCAACAGTCCAACCTCGCAGATTCGCAGACATGCCGAACATTTCCAAAAGGTCTTTGAGCGCGAAGGCAGATTACCGGCGACGTACCCGGTTCCAATTCAGACGTGGAAGTTTGGCGATCAGTTGACGATGATCTTCCTCGGCGGCGAAGTCGTTGCCGACTACGCGCTGCGGCTGAAGCGCGAGCTGCCGACGCAGCGATTGTGGATCACCGCATACGCCAATGATGTGCTTGGTTACATCGCCAGCGACCGCATACGGGCCGAAGGTGGATACGAATACGATCAATCGGCAATTTTTTACAATCTGCCTGGACCATGGGCCGCAGGAACCGAAAATCTTCTGATTCGCCGCGTTCACGAGCAGTTGGAGGATAAAGCGCCGCAGCCGCCGTTGTCACCGGACGAAGCCCTGAAATCAATTTCCGTTCCGGCTGGTTTCGCCGTGCAGTTGGTCGCTTCCGAACCTTTGATTGCCGACCCGATCAACCTGGCGTTCGGGCATGATGGAGCGCTGTGGGTAGTGGAAATGGGCGATTACCCGCTCGGCACGAAACGCGCATCGGAAGGCGGGCGCATTAAGCGGCTCACCGACACGGATGGCGACGGTGTCTTTGATCAGGCGACTGTTTTCATTGACGGGCTTGATTTCCCGACCGGGGTTCATCCATGGCGTGACGGTGTGATTGTAAGTGCGGCGCCGGAGATATTTTTTGCTCGCGATAGAAACGGCGATGGCCAGGCCGATGAACGCGAAGTTCTTTATAGCGGCTTTGCTCCTGCGAACCCGCAGCATCGGACAAACGGGTTCACCTACGGCCTTGATCATTCGTTGCATTGCGCATCGGGCGACAATCTTGGCGATTTGACTGCTTGTGCGGACCGGTGAAACCGTGAATGCCTCGGGACAGGATGTGCAAATCTGGCCCGACACCGGCCGACTGGCCGGGATCAGCGGACGCACACAATACATTCGCAGTCGCAATGATTGGGGTGACTGGTTCGGCAATGATAATAGTCACCCGATGTACCATTTTCCGACCGAGAATCGCTACCTGAGGCGTAACAAGGCCGTTAGCTTTTCCGAAAACAAGCAGCAATTGTTTGATCCGCCTGTCGCGCCGCCGGTCTACCCGCTCAGCGAAACAGTCGATCGCTTCAACGATCTATTTGCTGCAAATCGCTTCACGTCGGCATGCAGTGCCATCGTGGTGCGCAGTAAATCGCTTGGCGACGAATTTGAAGGAAACGCGCTCGTCTGTGAGCCGGTGCATAACCTTGTGCATCGCGCGGTGCTGGATGAACGGGGCGCCACGTACCGCGCGGATCGAGCTGCGACGGAACAGAAATCAGAATTCTTGCGTTCCAGCGATCCTTGGTTCCGCCCAGTTCGCGTTGCGATTGGACCGGACGGAATGATCTGGGTGGTCGACATGTACCGTGCGGTGATTGAACATCCCGAATGGATTCCGCAAGCGTGGCAGCAGCAGATCGATCTTCGCGCAGGTAGCCATGAGGGACGCATTTATCGCGTCGCGCCGACGGACGCCACTGGCCCCAGGCGCTTGCCAAATCTCTCCAAGCAATCCAACCAGGAGCTGATCGCTTTGCTGGAGAGCGGCAACGGGACTCTTCGAGATATGGTCCAACAGGAATTGTTGCATCGAGGCGACAAGTCCATCGCCGAGGGGCTCAGGAAGCTCGCCGCGACGGGGTCTTCGCCCCAAGCGCGTGTGCACGCCTTGTGGACCCTCGAGAGTTTGGAGCAGTTGCACGATGCCCAGTTGCTCGAGGCACTTGGCGACGAACATCCTGGAGTCGTGCGAAACGCGATTCTGTTGACTGAGCCGCGGATCGGCGAGAGCGACGCACTGTTGCAGACGCTCGCCGCGCTTGCTGACCATCCTGATGTAAAGGTGAAATTGCAGCTCGCGCTGACGCTCGGCGAAAGCAAGGCGCCGGCCACAGGCGAGGCCCTGGGCCGAATCGTGGTCCACGCAGGCGACGACCGATGGCTCGCCCAAGCGATTATCAGCTCCAGCCAGCATCATAGCCTGGAGGTTTTGAAACAACTTCTCGTTCATTTGCAAAACCAACGCGGGGATGCTGAGGCGCTAAGTCGAGAAGTTAAAACGATCGCAGATTTGATGGCCACCGCCCGGGCTGCCGGCGCAAATCCATCGACACTCGTAGCCGGCGCCATTGCCGACGCAGATGCGCACGCTTCTTGGATCTTTCCACTTGCCGCTGCTTGTGCTGAGACGATCGCCGACAAGTCGGAACTCGACCAGAAGTCCCTCGAATCGATACGAACCGTGTACCAGCGAGCCAAGACGCTGTCGGTTGATCCAGCCGCTTCCTCGACTTTGCGTTGCCAGGCAATTCAATTGCTCGGCCGGTCGCTGGGGCCCGCCGACCAGGAGCGATCGTTGTTGGCAGAGCTTCTTTCGGCAACAACCCCGTTGGAAGTGCAATTGGCTGCCATCGAGCGGCTCGCAGCATTTCGTGATCGGGAATCGGCGGATCAATTACTGGGACACTGGCCTGATATGTCGTTTTCCATTCGCGAAGCCGTCGCGCAGCGGCTGATTACTAACGCCGCTTCGACGGACGCATTGGTTGCGAAACTGGAATCCGGCACGATTCTCCCCAGCGACTTGTCGCCAGCAGTACGGCAAACATTGCGTCAGAGCGGTTCACAGACTTTGCAGGCGCGTATTAATCGAGTGTTGGGCAACACTACGGCGGCGAACCAGAATCTGGTTCAGCAGTATTTGCAGTTTCAGGAAGAAAATGCTGAAACGGCGAACCAAGCACGGGGCCACGAACTTTTTCAAAAGCATTGTGCGGTGTGCCATGTGCCCGATGCGGCCGGGCGTGCACCGGGACCGGAACTTTCTAACCTGACGGATCGCAGCCGGATCGCGCTGACGGAAGCGATCCTTGTCCCCAATCGCGCGGTCGAGCCGCAGTATCGCGGCTACATTGTGATCAAAGAGGATGGCCGAGCGCTGTCGGGAACTGTTGCGGAAGAAGCCGGCGATACCGTTACTTTGGCCCTTGCCGACGGCAGGCGCGAAACGATCAGGCGATCCGAGATCGAAGAGTTCCGCAATACGGGCCTCTCGCTAATGCCAGAAGGATTTCAGCAGGAGCTTGATCACAGCATGCTTCGCGATCTCATCGAGTACATGCGAAGCGAATCGTTTTTGCAATCTGCTAATCGCCGAAGAAACCAATGAAGTGTATCGCCTGTCGTCGCGGCTGTTTCATCGATGACGGTTTCTCGGCTTTTCTTGCTCCAATATGTCGCGACTTGAATGACACATTTTCACCGGAGCGTGCGTGGTTGAATCGTGCTTCGGCGTGTCGCTAGTGAAGAAACGGCAGGCTTTCGTGAGACTGTGGACTAGTGCTACCCGGGGAATATAGAAATATCAGTTGTGCGAACAAGCTCTGGTTTACAGGTTCGATGGGATCAGTGACCGGGAGAAACCAAATGTCTCGTCACCGGATGGAATCCCTAGTTCACTTCGTCGTCGTCTTCACATGGATTATCGGAGGGCAGGCCGTCGCGCACGCTCAGAGTTTCATTGGCACGGGCACGCAGCGGCCGTTTGTTGTTGGTGTCGTTCCCGTCGTGAACAATGGCGCGGTTGGCGGCGTGGCGATTGACGCCAAGGGGACCATCGAGCAGGCCGAGCAGCGCGACATTGTCGCGCTACGCGATGCTCGCCGCGAGGCGATGGCAGGTATTGCGGGGGATATTACCAAGCCGAGCGAGCTACGCAAGATTTCACTCCGTCGGCTTGACACACTTCTGGCGCGACACGTGAGCCAGAATAAGCCGCTGTCCTCCGATGTGCTCTATCTCGCAGGCTTGCAGCGAGTCGAGTACGTATTCGCTTATCCTGATTCGAGCGACATCGTATTGGCCGGGCCCGCGGAGGGATGGACGGTCGATGACGCCGGCAATGTCGTTGGGACCAACTCCGGAGAGGCCGTGCTGCAATTGGTCGACTTGATCGCCGCCTTGCGCACGAAGGATGAATTGCTTGCTGGCGAGCTGATAAGCTGCTCGATCGATCCGACACCGGAAGGCCTCAAGCGGTTTGCACGACTCATGCGTGGCAACCGGATGGCGCCATCGGCTCAATTGATCCGACGAATGGAACAGGCTGTGGGACCGCAGACGATTACGCTCTCCGGCGTGTCACCTGAGAGCCACTTCGCCCAGGTTCTCGTCGCTGCGGACTGGCAAATGAAGCGGCTCGGGATGGGCCTGGCGCCATCGCCCGTTGATGGACTCTCGAGTTACCTGGAACTTTTGAACGATGGGCCTGATTCGAATCCGCGAAATCCATTGCCTCGCTGGTGGATCGCCTACGGGGAAAAGCCAGTGGAGCGCGACGCCGAAGGACTTGGCTGGCGAATCTCGGCACCAGGTGTTCAAGTCCGCACGGCGGACGGACGGTTGGAGCCCGACGGTCGGATTTCGAGCCAGGCCCAGAGCGATCCGATCGCAAAACAATGGGCCGACTCCATGACGGCGAAGTACGACGAGCTGGCGATCGTCGAACCTGTGTTCGGTCAATTACGCGGCTGCATGGATTTGGCGCTGGTGACGGCAATTCTCGCCAGCGGCGATCTCGTCGCGCACGTTGATTTGGAATTGCCGATGCTGCTTGACGAGTCGCGCCTTCAGCTCGCCACACATCGAATTCCGAAAAACGTTGCCTCGCATGCCAGTGCGCTTAGGAGCGGCCGCACGTGGGTGGTGAGCGTATCCGGCGGTGTGGAGCTGGATGTGCCGCGCGTGGTCAATGCGGCCGAGTTGCAAGCTGACCTACGGGAAGCCCGAATGCACGCATCGCCCAATCACACCAACTCATGGTGGTGGGACTGAACGCATCGATCTGCGTCGGTCGCATCGACCGAAATGACTTCGGTGTGTCGCTTCCGATGCGCGCCGCGTACTCCTTAATGCCCGCCCAGGACATGCCCTTCTTACTCAGAATGGAATGCTGACCACCGACCGCAATCCCGTGCGGTCAGCGCCCGGCGATGGTGCCGCGGTGTCGCGGCCTGTCACTTCTCGGTTGGTCCGAGTGATGGAAGTTGAGCGGCCGCGGTAGCACCCGCAGCGCTCGACGACAAGAGGAGTATACCGGGGCTTTCTTGGGCCCCTTGTAAGAAACGGAGCCCGCTCGACGACTAATTGGGCAACGAGAGCATAACCAATGCGGTTTTCCGAGCAAAAGGCGATCTTCGATTTGTGGCTTAGCACGTACAAAGGCGTGCTATTCAAGGTCGTTCGAGCCTATGCGTTCACGCGCCACGATCAGGAGGATCTCTTCCAGGAAATCGCCACTCAGATGTGGATCTCGGTTCCCGGTTTTGAAGGCAATTCCGCGCCGTCGACTTGGATCTATCGCGTGGCGTTGAACACCGCGATCTCGTGGTCCCGAAAGGAAATCAGACGCCGCGACAAGACCAATGCGTTCGACGGCGCCGAAGCCGCGCTCCAGCCCGCAGGCTCCGAGATCGATCCGCGGCTCGAGTGGCTTTACGAGCAGATCGCCCAGCTGAGCGAGCTCGACCGTTCGTTGACGCTGCTGCTGCTCGACGGCTTCAGCTACAAGGAAATGGCCGACGTGCTGGGGATCAGCGAAACCAACGTCGGCGTTCGCATCCACCGCATTAAGGCTCACCTCACAAGCGAATCGACGAAGGAGTCCCGCTATGCAATATGAAGAGCTACAAGCGATCTGGGAGACGCAAACGAAGCGGCCGGTCTTCGCGGTCAACGATTTCGGGCTGCATATGGAGCTGTATCGAACCAGAGACCGGGCTCGACGACGACTCTTCTGGGGAGAATACTTTCCGGGCTTCGTCTGCTTGCTGCTGGGGTTGGTGATTTTACTCGTGCTCGTTGTCGCCTTCTATTTCAAGGATGCAGGCAACGATTTTCCGATGAATACCTGGGACGGCCTGGCGTTTCTCGTTGCGGCGACTGCAGTCGTGCTCTCCGCGTCGTCAATGTACATGAGCCGGCGGAAGCACGAGAAGGATCAGAACGTGTTCGCGCCTTCCCTGCGGCAAGAAATCGAACGCGGCATCGCCCAAATAGACTTCGAGATCTTTACGGTCACGAGCGCGCACGCTTGGAGGAATGCCGCGCTCGGCAGTCTTGCCGCGATCCTCATGGGTTGGGAGGCCGGTCGCCTGAACGGTGATCCTCTGCCGTGGGAGGTTCTATGGGCGATCGTCGGACTCGTGGTCGCGACTTTCGTCGCCGTGGTGCCAGCGAGTCGGCAGACCGTAGAGCAGGGGCTGCAGCGCAAGCGCGCTCTAGAAGCGCTTCGCGCGAAGATCGACGAAAACCCTGCTGGATCGTGAACGTCGTCGACTCGCCGGACTGCCGAAGCGAGCTGCAGCAAAGGTGTGAGCAAATGGCCTGCATCTCCGACGGACGAGAACGCCGCCTCGCGAAGCTTGAGGCAACATTCGGCGTACCGCTAGAATAAGTGGCTCTGGATTCTAACGTCTCCTTCAATATGAAGGGCTTACTAAAGAAGTTTCCGTCCAATAACAAGTTCGGCATGACCAGATGCAGCGTTGGTTGGCAATGAGCGCGCACTGGGCCGACCGCGTCGCTCAGTTCTGGCGTTAGCCCGCTCGAGGAGCACGTCATGCGACCCCTTCGGTATTCCATCAACGTCACATTGGACGGGTGCTGCGATCATCGGGCAGGCTCGACGGACGAAGAATTGCATCGTTACTGGGCCGAGAACCTCGCCGAGGCCGATGCCCTACTCTTCGGCAGGGTAACCTACGAAATGATGGAGGCAGCGTGGCGGCCGCCGGCGACGGGAGTTAAGCCTGATTGGATGGCCGACTGGATGGAGCCCTTCGCCCGGACGATCGACGCGGCGAAGAAGTACGTCGTGACGAGCACGCTGGACCGTGTCGATTGGAACGCGGAGCTCGTGCGCGGAGATCTGGGGCAGGCCGTTCAGCAGCTCAAGCAGGAGCCGGGAAAGGGACTGTTCGTAGGAGGCGTGAAGCTCCCGCAGGCGCTCGCGGAGCTGGGGTTGATCGATGAGTATGAGTTCGTCGTGCAGCCCAGGCTAGCGGGCCATGGGCCGACGTTGTTCGCGGGACTATCGAAGTATGTCGACTTGAAGCTCGTGAGCCGGCGGGAGTTCGGCTCAGGAGCAGTAGCAATGCGGTATGAGCCGAGGTAGCCAAGTGTGTGCAGAGCGACACCACGCAGGTCGAACCGACTTCTTTAGGAGGGCGCCAAGCGACATCCGATGTCCGCACCCCGAAGTTATTTCGGACCTGCAGATGCAAGTTCTATTTGTATTCCAAAATATCTCCGGGCTGGCATTCGAGTGCTTTGCAAATCGCTTCCAGAGTAGATAGCCGAATCGCCTTTGCCTTGCCGTTTTTCAAGACGGAAACATTGGCCATTGTGATGCCGACTTTCTCGGCAAGCTCGGTGACGCTCATTTTCCGCATCGCCAACATGACGTCGATGTTAATGATGATTGCCATGCTGAGCTCGTTATACCGTTAAGTCGTTCTCGGATTTTATAACCACGGCATTTTGCAAAATCCGTTCAAACATAGCGGCCGCGGTGGCGACGACGATTGAAGGAAAGGCAATGAGGATGCGCATGAAAACCCCCGCCGGTCGGTCATCTCGGTCGCCAAAGATCATGAAAAGTAAGCTTACCGCACGGCGTATCCCAACACCTTGAATGCTTGATAGAGCGCCACAAAAAACGGAATGGACGCGACATACGCATACACCACAAAGGGATTGAAATACTTCTCAAAGAGCGTGGCGTGCGCGTTCACGCCCTCGACGTGAGGTTCCCAAAGCATGAAAGGAGCGCCGATGCCGAGAGCCACAATGACTACTTGAAGAAATATTGTTGAGCTTCTTTGCATGAGTGCTGCGCTTTCGCAGAAGTTCTAAGAATTGATGTCACGCGCGGGTGCCGTCACGGTCGACCGCGAAATATGGCCAAAAAAAAGATCAGCTAGGCCAAGCGCGTTGGTCAAGTTCGAGGTTGGCGAACCGTGAAATGCACGGCGTATGGAGAGACGGTCACCGAGTTCTACAAACTGTTTCTGGCAACTATCCGGAACCGTTTGTCAGCCGACCGTTTTTCAAATGGCCGCAAACAGAAAACCGTCATCGACGCATTTACTACGCACGCGCAACATCGAAGCGATCAAGGTTCATCACCTTGTTCCAGGCCGCGACGAAGTCGTGGACGAACTTCTTCTGGGCGTCGGAACTTCCGTAGACTTCGGCCAGGGCGCGGAGCTGGGAGTTCGAGCCGAAGACCAGGTCGACACGCGTGCCGGTCCACTTCAGTTCGCCCGTCTTGCGATCGCGGCCTTCGAACACGTCGGCGTCTTGCGAGACCGGCTTCCACTCCGTGCCCATGTCGAGCAGGTTCACGAAGAAGTCGTTGGTCAGCGCTTCGGGGCGCTTGGTGAAGACGCCGTGCTGTGATCTGGCCGGCATTGGTGCCGAGGACGCGCATGCCGCCGACGAGCACCGTCATTTCGGGCGCGGTCAGGGTCAGCAATTGCGCCTTGTCGATCAGCAGCGCTTCGGCCGGCACGGTGTACTTGCCCTTGAGGTAATTGCGGAAGCCGTCGGCGATGGGTTCGAGCACGTCGAAGGATTCCACATCGGTCTGCTCCTGCGAGGCGTCCATGCGTCCCGGCGTGAAGGGAACCGTCACGTCGTGCCCGGCGTTCTTCGCCGCCTGCTCGACGCCTGCGCAACCGGCCAGCACGATCAGGTCGGCGAGCGAGACCTTCTTGCCGCCGGACTGCACGCTGTTGAACTCGCTCTGGATGCCTTCCAGAGTCTTCAGCACTTTCGCCAGTTGGGCAGGCTGGTTGACTTCCCAATCCTTCTGCGGCGCCAGGCGAATGCGGGCGCCGTTCGCGCCGCCGCGCTTGTCGGAACCGCGGAACGTGGACGCCGACGCCCAGGCGGTCGAAACCAGCTCCGAGACGGACAGGCCGGAAGCCAGGATCTTGCTCTTCAGCGAGGCGATGTCCTGCGGCGTCGATCAACTTGTGATTCACCGCGGGGATCGGGTCCTGCCAGATGAGCTCTTCCGCGGGAACCTCCGGGCCGAGATAGCGTGCGCGCGGGCCCATGTCGCGGTGCGTCAGCTTGAACCACGCCCGGGCGAACGCGTCGGCGAGCTGGTCGGGATTCTCCAGGAAGCGCCGCGAGATCTTTTCGTAAGCCGGGTCGAACCGCAGCGCGAGGTCGGTGGTCAGCATCGACGGCAAGCGCTTCTTCGACGGATCGTGCGCATCGGGGATCGTCGCGCCGGCGCCCTCTTGGCGACCCACTGATGCGCACCGGCCGGGCTCTTCGTGAGTTCCCATTCGTAGCCGAACAGGTTCTCGAAGAAGTTGTTGCTCCACTTCGTGGGCGTGGTGGTCCAGGTGACTTCCAGGCCGCTGGTGATCGTGTCGGCGCCCTTGCCGGTGCCGAAGCTGTTCTTCCAGCCAAAGCCCTGTTCCTCGAGGCCGGCCGCTTCGGGCTCCGGTCCGCACATTGGACGCCGGGGCGGCGCCGTGGGTCTTGCCGAAGGTGTGGCCGCCGGCGATCAGCGCGACGGTTTCCTCGTCGTTCATCGCCATGCGGCCGAAGGTTTCGCGGATGTCGATCGCCGCCGCGAGCGGATCGGGATTGCCGTCCGGACCTTCGGGGTTGACGTAGATCAGGCCCATCTGCACCGCGGCCAGCGGATTCTCCAGGTTGCGGCTGTGGATGTCGCCATCCGCATCGTCGTCGGACACGAGCACCGGCGCTCGTCTTGTCGACGCCCTCGGAACCGTGCGCGTAGCGGATGTCGCCGCCCAGCCAGGTCGTTTCGGCGCCCCAATAGACGTCGTGGTCCGGCTCCCAGACGTCCTCGCGACCGCCGCCGAAACCGAAGGTCTTGAATCCCATCGTTTCGAGGGCGACGTTGCCCGTGAGGATCATCAGGTCGGCCCAGGAAATCTTGCGGCCGTACTTCTGCTTGATCGGCCAGAGGAGCCGGCGCGCTTTGTCGAGGCTGACGTTGTCCGGCCAACTGTTGAGCGGGGCGAAGCGCTGCTGGCCCCGGCCGCCGCCGCCGCGGCCGTCGCCGGTGCGGTAGGTGCCGGCGCTGTGCCACGCCATGCGAATGAACAACGGGCCGTAGTGGCCGAAGTCCGCCGGCCAC
The DNA here is from genome assembly GCA_963713365.1 of uncultured Planctomycetota bacterium. GTDB lineage: Bacteria > Planctomycetota > Planctomycetia > Pirellulales > Lacipirellulaceae > JABDGM01. The sequence continues at coordinate 111,576 of CAVQLN010000003.1, forward strand.
CAATCCTGCGAGTCGGTCATCAGGGCCGCGAGATCTTTCTTCACCGCCGCAAGGTCGAGGCTCTTGAACTCTTTCGCGTAGTTGAAGTCCTCGCCCATCGGATTGGACTTGGAGGAATGCTGGTGCAGAAGGTCGAGCCTCAACTGGTTCGGCCACCAGTCGCGGTTCGTCGTGCCTTCGCCGGCGGTATGTTTGAAAGGGCATTTGGCTTTAGTTGTCATGCTTATTCTCCTCGTGGTGGCCATAGTTTACCGGCATGAGCCCGCAGCGACAATCGCCGGAGAACCTGACCAGCCGCCGAGACCACTCGACCGTAACGCCCGGATTATTCTCTTGCATACGAATGCGCCGTTCGTTGGTCTCCGCACCGATTCTAGGCTTCAACGAGACACGATGACAAAGCGGTTGATCAACCCTTGTCGCCCAATTGCTCGATGCGTTCGTTTTATGAGCAGACGAAATAGCAGCACGATTGCTCCAATGAAAGTCGCGTTTGATGGCCTGCATGGTGTTCGTCGCGGCTGCCTTAGTCATCAACACGTTAGGCAGCTCGGGCTGCCTAAGCATCGGCGGGAAGAATTATACTTCTCAAGAGAACCCGCAAACCGGGCATCGTTTATCCGCTTTGGAAAACCGAGTGGGCGTTCTGGAACAAGCCATGTTGGGTGCGCCAGGTCAATCCGGCAATGGGCATGAAGCTGTCGATTCTTCCCATTGATTCCCGTAATTGCCGGGAATCGTCGTCAATTCGCCCCGAGCTGCTTATCGAACCACTCCGCGATCACTTGTACTTCTTCATGAATGGTAAGCCATGGATGCCCGCCTCCTTTTTTCACGATTAGTTCGGCGGGAACATTTGCCTGCTTGAGCGCGGCGAGCATCAATTCGGACTGCTGAAGTGGAACAACCTGATCGGCATCTCCGTGAATTAATAAGAATGGCGGTGCATTAGCAGTCACTAGACGGGCCGGCGAAATCTGCTTCAACATTTGCGTGACTTCTATTTCCGGCATGTCGCTCAGCCCGTGCGGAATCGCCAGCCGGCGAACCAGTCGACTAAAGTCATTATCAGCCCGCGCGTCGATGGGCTTTCCGTTGAAGTTCAGGAAATCCGTTGGAGGAAAGAACACGGCCACGGCGCGGCACACGCGTGTCGCCGCCACCGTGCTCGCCGTCGGATTCCGCCTTCCCGTCTTGCGCGGTGACGGCAGCGAGGCAGGCCAGGTGTCCGCCCGCCGACGCGCCCATCATACCCAACCGATCGCGATCAATATTGTATTCCTTGGAATGATCTTTCACCCATCGCACGCCGTGGTTCAAGTTCACCAACATCTCTGGCACGCTGAACTTGCTGATTGATCCGGGCCTGACTCGCGAAAACCGTATAACCTTTGCCACAAAGAATTCGAAACGTCTGTGCGCGGGCATGATCAGCGAATCTTGCCCCGATCGGAATGCCAGGCGCCGCTGATTACGTCGATGATGCCAAGTCCATTGGCATCACCTTTCGGCGTGAAAACGTCCATCAACAGGCCGACGCCATCGGTCTCGGCATAAACGATGTTCTCGTGCTGGACGTATGGCAGCTCGTCGGCGGCCGCCGTTTGTTGAAGCAAACCTATCAGGATGGACACAACGACGGAAATTACGGTCTTTTGCATAGTGGAATTCTCGAACGTGTGGGTCAGTTGCCGGCTTGGGTACTAGTTTATTCGGTGGTTGGTAATTAAATGTTAGTAAAGTGGCGCGGTCGCCTGGGCTGATCAGGCCGATGCCGGAAATCGTGATCGCGACAACGACGGTTATACAAACCTTGAAGAATATCTGAACTCGCTCGTGCCGGCACATTGAGGTGCAATTGTTTGTCATGTCGGTGCGCTAACCCACAAGGTCTTCGAGTTGAACTATGAAGCGTTTCTTCAGCATCTGTTTTGTGTGGCTCGTCTTCACTTGCCAGGTCCAATTGCTTGCGGCCCAGAAACCAAACATCATTCTGATTATGGCCGACGATTTTGGCTACGAGTGCGTGGGCGCCAACGGTGGCCAGTACGAAACGCCACACCTCGACAAGCTGGCGGCCACCGGCATGCGGTTTGAGCAATGCTACGTGCAGCCTCTGTGTACGCCTACTCGAGTACAGCTGATGACGGGACTGTACAACGTCCGCAATTATTTCAGCTTTGGCAAAATAGGCCGCGACGCCAAAACGTTCGCCCATTTTCTGAAAGACGCCGGTTATACGACCGGCATGGCTGGAAAATGGCAGCTAGGCCGGGCCAAGAATTTGCCGCGGCGGTTAGGTTTCGACGAGTTCGTTCTATGGCAGCATACACGACGCCCTCCGCGCTACGCTAACCCCGGCCTCGAATATAACGGCGAGGAGCGGAATTTCGACAACGGCGAGTATGGCCCGGACCTCATCAACGACTTCGTCCTCGACTTCATCACACGGCATCGAGAGGGCCCATTTTTTCTCTACTATTCGATGATGTTGACGCATGGCCCATTTCAGCCGACGCCCGACAGCCCCGATTGGAATCCGCAGGCACGTGGTGAGAAGGCCAAGGACGCGAAGTACTTTCCTGATATGGTTGCCTATGCCGACAAGCTCGTGGGCCGCGTCGAGGCGAAGCTTGAGGAATTGGGCATCCGCGAAAACACGCTTGTCATCTTTCTCGGCGACAATGGAACAGGCGCCGGAATCGCTTCGCGGTTTGAGGGACGTTACATCCGCGGCGGCAAGGGGCAGACGATCAAGCGCGGCATGCACGTGCCACTCATCGTAAATTGGCCTGGACACGTCACTGCTGGCTCTGAGAACGACGACCTCGTGGCCAGCACGGATTTTCTGCCAACGATCTGTGAGGCGGCCGGCGCCGAGTTGCCAGCCACGATGCCGACCGATGGACAGAGCTTCTACGCGCAGCTTCTGGGACAGACGGGTACGCCCCGCGAAACGCTGTACTGCTGGTACGCCCGCGGCCAAGCGATGAAGAGCGTGCATGAGTTTGCCATGACCAAGCAATACAAACTATACCGAGACGGCCGCTTCTTCGACATCGTTGCCGACCCAGATGAGACGGCCCGCGGAAGATTGCCGAGTTGAGGAGCGAAGCGGCCGAAGCTGCCAGCAAACTGTCGAACGTACTCGAGCAATATGCCGACGCGCGCCCGCAAGCGTCGAAGCCGCGGCCGCCGACGCCGCAAGGCAAAACACCGGCAACGGCGATCGTCCATGCCAGAGGCGCGAGCAGCGCCGACGTTAGACCGCAAGCAATCCAGAAATCGCGGTCACAGCGATCGACAGAGATGGCTCACTGAGTCGTTTGAAGTAACGTGTACACCGCGTCGAAGGCCGGTTTGCTCCTGCGATTGCGATCGAATAGCAGCGGGTAGTTGACTCGACGCCAGGGGAAGTAGTTGAGCCAACTTTGACCGTCGTGCAGGTTCCAGAAGGAAACCCGCTCGATGATGTCGCTGTTCTCGTCAAATAGCTTGAACAGCTCCACATACTGTTCGATCTGCTTCTGTTCAATGTCTTCCGGGAGGCCGTTTTGGTATGGGTCATGCGTCGCCAGCTCGTCGCGATACTTTCCACCGTCCGCCCACCAGCGACCGCGCGTGACCACATCGATATCCAATTCGGATACGACGACTTTGATATCCAGCTTTCGAAGCTCGTCGAAGGTTTCTCGGAGCGGCGGAATCGAATTATCGCCAAGCTCAAAGTGCCCCTGCATGCCGTAGGCACCCACCGGCGCTCCCTTTTGCTTTAGCTGAGTGAGCAGTTCGATCACCTTTTTGCGCTTTCCCGGCATGTGGTCGTTGTAGTCGTTGTAAATCAACAACGCGTCCGGATCTTTGGCACGTGCGGCTTTGAATGCTGCGACGATGAAATCGATGCCGGTAGTGCGAGAGTACACCGAATCTCGCAGTAAACCGTCGTCGCTGTCCCCGAGCGCTTCGTTCACCACATCCCACATGGTCACGACGTCGGCATACCGTTCGACGACAGTATTGACATGTGTTTCGATGCGACGCAGCAGCGTCTCGCGAGATACTGGCTTGCCATTTTCCTCCATCATCCACGAATCGGTACGATCGTCCTTTGCCCACACCAGGCAGTGGCCAACCACTTCAAGTTTGTTGGCACGTGCAAAGTCGACGAAGCGATCGGACGCCTCAAAGTTCCATTCGTTCTCTGCGGGATGAATGCTCTGCGGCTTCATGCAGTTCTCGGGCGTGAGAATCTGGAAGTGTTGCCGGATCAAGGCTGCATCGTCCGGGTCTTGCACGACCAAGTGGCTCACGCCGACACCCAGTTTGTAGCGGTCGTCGACGGCCTCCTTCAATGACCGGCGATCGCGCTGCGAGCTTTGCGCAACGTCGAGATGCGAATCGCCTGCCTGCTGTGCATTCGCCGCCCATTGCGTCTGCGCCGCGAACAGCGCGAGGCTGAAGGCCACTGCTCCAAGGACAAGATGTTTCGTCATTGAATTCCTCGAGTGGTCGCCATCCACAGCTACATATCGCTTTATGCTTTCGCTAGTATTCTTCATGACGGTGCGACATTCCAGCCAGTCGATCACCAGCTCGGTGATCGTGACGACGTGCTCGAGTACGACATAGGATGAGGATCGGCCAGGCGACCACCACCCGGTTCTCAGCCGAACATATTGCACCTTGATGGCCTTCGTTCCGGCGGGCCAAAGTGACGGCGGCCATTGATTTCGACGACAGCCCGGCCGATGTCCTTGTGTTTGCGGAATTTCAACACGGACAGGCCAAGACGCGGTATTGTGCGAGTCGCCTATGGATTTGCCAAACGGGTTTGTAACCGTTTGGCTTTCCGGGAAACACCGCACTGCCGAACGCCGGCGGGTGGCCTAACTCTCGATTCGGCTTCGGTTTACTTGCAGTGGAGCCGAAGGGACTCGAACCCTCGACATCTAGCTTGC
>CAVQLN010000004.1:0-144028 GCA_963713365.1 uncultured Planctomycetota bacterium
CCACGTTCGTCTATGTCGCCCGCAGAATGGGTCATCGCAGCGGAATGTGGCGTTAAGAAGTGTTTGTGAGCCGGCGAATTGCCTTTGCTACAGCTGGTCTCCCATGGGTTTTACAACAATTAGCTTGACTTTGTAAAACGCAGCCAAGATTTTATAGAATTGCAGACGGGATTGTACGCCATTATGAATGGAGCGTCATGGCTAAGTATCTGTGAATCGCTGTGACCGCTTTAAGCCTGACGGCCTGCATGCTGCTCATTGCGCTGTGGTGCGGAGCTACCGCGTAGACGAAGTCAATCGGCCGGTCGGGAACGTCGCTAAGTTTGGCGTATTCTTTCACGCCTCGCGACCGAAGATATTCAGAGCACGCTCGACTAAGCGCGTCATCCTCAATAAGGTTGAACCAAGGGTACGTGACGCCGCCGAGGTCGCCCCAAAACATCGGCGCGTCATCAACGAGAAAATAGTCGTCCCGTTCCAGCCCGTTGGAGAATAGCGTGCCCTCAATCCGTTCAACGCTAATTGGTTCCATGGCGTCCCGCCCGACAAAACCACTCGCCGACTGCATCGTCGGCGAGTGGTTTAGCGGAGGGGTGGCTAAAGGGACTCGAACCCTTGACCTCCAGATCCACAATCTGGCGTTCTAACCAACTGAACTATAGCCACCGTGGTGAATGACGAATTCCCGAATTACGAATGACGAATGCTGACCGATCGCCTACATTCGTCATTCGACATTCGTCATTTAGCCTTGCGAGCCAGCATCGCGAACGTGACTGCCACGCCCGCCATGAAGCCGGCGAACGCCGCAAGCCAATATCCGGGCACTTCGAATTGCGTGATATGGGCAAGAACTTCGTTCATAGCAAACTCATCGGCTGTGGATGGATTTCAATCAACAAAATACAGCGAATGGCCGCTTACGGCAAGCTCTCGATGTGGCGGCGATAGGCGGCGTCCAACTCGTCGTAGCTGCCGCCGGCGGCGTGGCGAAGCGAGTTTTCGTTGTCGCGGCCGGAGTAGACCTCGTTCAAATAGCGGACCAGCGGCTCGCGATAGCGGCCGTCTTCGGCATCTATCAAGAAAGCGCTCAATCCGGCTGCCTGGCTGTACAGTTTGGCGATGTCGGCGTGCTGCTGGATGTCCGACTTGCCCATACGGACTAACTCGGCGAGCGGGACATAAAAACCCTCCGACAGCCGGTTGCGCGCAGCGGGGAACCGGCCGGCATCCGGCTCGCCGACGGTGAAGTAAAGACCCGCCTCGGGATTGAGATGTTCGGTGAGCGTTTCAAAATACGTGGCCACGCCCTCGATGATCCAGAAGTTCGCGTCGCGGCCGATTTGGCGGGCTGCCGGCCGCGATTCCTGAAACAGTTGGTGAACCGCTTCGTGATACAAGCGTGCCGGCGTCCTGATCTTCTCCGGCGAAAAAGTGCGCTTCGTTATTTGCATCGAAATAGATGCCGAGCGTTTCCGCGATTCGCGGCTGCCGGCGGCGCAGCGCGTCGGCATATTCCTCATGATCGCGATGGTAGTAGACGCGGAATGGACGGATTTGTTTGCGCGGCTCGCGCTCGCCGGCGAACAATCGGCCAACTTCCTTTTCGGACAGATAGAAGCCGGCGAATAACTGCCGCCATATCTGGTGCAGTCGCTCCAGCCGGGCGGCCAGCTCGGCGGCCGCTTCCAAGCTGTGGTTCGTTGTGACGAGAAAATGGTCGGTTCGAACTTGCCATCCGTCTTTCATTTGCTTGCGGCGTGCGGCGTCGGCTTCAGCAGTAATCCAGCGGCCGCTGACGAATCGCTCGCCCGCTTCGTAGCGAGGAAAATCTTCCTCGGCGATCCAACCAAAATACGGATGCCAAACTTTGCCGGCTTCCGCAATGCGAATGCCGTAGCTTGTCAGCCACTGGCCATCGAGCTGCTCGTAGCCGAGCACGCGGTGCGCCTCTGCGTGGCTTGGGGTTTCGCGCACCGCTTCGGTCGCCCATTGGAAGGCCAGCGACAACTGCTCAGCATCGGCTGCCTGCTTTGCCAGGTCGAACAAAGCGTCTGCATACTTTCCGCGGTCTTCGCCAAGCTGTGCGCTCTCATCTAACGCCGGAGTGTATTGGTCGGAAGCAATGAAAAGAACTGAACCTGTGACGGGGCGCTCAGGCCGCCAACCGGGCGGTACCTTGTCAAACTTCTCGCGGAGGCGCTCATACTTTGAATACAGATTTGATGTAGCATCGCTATCGGCGTGCGCCAGTTGCATGACTTGAACGGCGGCGACTATAGCCGTGGCGGTGACCCACAAAGCTCGCGGCGACATTTGTTTAACCGGAGTCCAGAGCTGTGAATTGCGGGCAACAAACAGAATCCTTCAAATTGTAGCACACTTCTATATTGATAGCGTTTTTGCTCTCACTGGCATGGATTGGCACGGACGCGCCATGGGGCGATCGATGGCCGAAATGGAATTGGTTGGCAATGTCGATCGACTGTCTGCTGACTCCACTGTGTGAGTTAACTGCCATGATCGGCAACCGACGAACAAGAATTGCGGCCAGCTCCGGAAAGCCTACATGCGGCCCCTGTCAGAAGCAGCGTTTGGTTCGGCCAAACCCTGTCTGCCGCGGAACCAGCGTGACACCCAACGGTAGGCAGGCCGGAGCGGTGTCGCCGCCGCCCACGAGCGGAGGCGTTTTCGGAGGAGCCACCGCCTAGTTGACTGGGAGTGCGTCGAGACGTAGGGGTCCTGAATTGCCGGGCAGTCGCGGAGGAAGATAGCGAATGTCAACCCAGTCAGCTTGCGAGCCGTGAACGGGATGCCCTTCCGACGGAGGTCGGCCACGATATCCCAGAGTGCCCGTGCAATGACGATGTCGTCATGAAAACAAATTGCGGCGTTCGGTGCGCAGACGCCAAGGCAGAAGGCAAAGTCGGACAGCACGGCGTAGTACGTGTGCTCACCATCGATGAAGCAGAAGTCCGCGGCCGGAATGCAACTAGAATCGATGTCACGCGCGTCCGCGTCAAAGCAAGTGATCTTGTCCAATTGGTTCGGCGACAAGCGACGGAGGTTTTCCAGCATCCGCTCGGAGGAGTTCCCTTCATAGACGTACTGCCGGCCGCGGTCGTCGGGCTGGCTGAGGGGCCGCTTGTCGATCGAGATGATCGTCCGGCATCTGGGATCCACCAAGTGCTGCTGGATGCTGCCGCCTAAGTGAGAGCCAATCTCGAGATAGACATACTCGGACCGCTGGCGGATTGATCGCTGAACTGCTAGCCATGCCCGACGGTCACCGTCGACAGACTGTGATGCAACTGCGTCGAACAAACTCACGTCGAGCGACTCGATACGATTCGCGATATCTCCATGGGCTCCGTTCATACTAACTCCCTTTATGGCCGATCGCCGCACCGAAGCCACACCACGGCTGGCCGCAAACAGATCGCACTCGTGCACTCGGGGTCCAAGGCTCAGACGCGCAATTGCCAATTTAGAATGCGGTCGCGAATCCCTCTAGTGTACCACACAGAGCACGCGCATCGTGACGCCTGGCAGGCTTGGACTGGTCGCTGAAGCGACCAGTCCGTACAGCGTCGATCGACTGGACTGGTCGCTTTAGCGACCAGTTAATGAGGCGCAAGATCGCTAGCTTTCGGCAAACGCCGCGTCGAAGGCGCGGGCGCTGGGTTCGAAGTCGAGCTTTTTGAGGAACTCGCAGGCTTCCCGTGCACCGTGTTCGCGCTCCATGCCGGAGTCTTCCCACTCGACCGAGAGCGGGCCGTCGTAGCCGGCCTGGTTCAGTGCGCGGATGATCTCCTCGAAGTTCACGCCGCCGCGGCCCGGAGAGCGGAAGTCCCAACCGCGACGCGGGTCGCCGAAGTTGAGATGGCTGGCGAGGATGCCGCTGCGGCCGTTCAGCGTGACGATCGCGTCCTTGACGTGCATGTGGTAGATGCGGTCGGGAAATTCGCGAATGAATTCGACCGAGTCCACTCCCTGCCAGATGAGATGGCTGGGGTCGAAGTTGAAGCCGAATTCCTCGCGGTTGCCGATTGCGTCCAGCGCGCGGCGGGCAGTGAAAAGGTCGAAGGCAATTTCTGTTGGATGCACCTCGAGCGCGAAGCGCACTCCGCATTCGGCGAATACATCCAAGATGGGGTTCCAACGGTCGGCGAATAGCTTGAATCCTTCTTCGATCATCGCTTCGGACACCGGCGGGAAGGAATACAAGAGGTGCCAGATGCTGGAGCCCGTAAAGCCGTTGACGACGCCGACGCCGAGCTGCTGGGCCGCGCGGGCAACGTTTTTCATCTCCTCGATCGCGCGGCGGTTGACGCCGGCCGGGTCGCCGTCACCCCACACGTACGGCGGCAAGATGGAACGATGCCGCTCATCGATCCGATCGCACACGCACTGACCCACAAGATGCGCACTGATCGCATGACATTGCAGATCGTAGCGGTCCAAGAGGTCGCGCTTGCCGGCGGCGTAGGTCGGATCGGATAATGCTTTGTCCACCTCGAAGTGATCGCCCCATGTGGCAAGCTCCAGGCCCTGATAGCCGAAGTCGCTTGCCTTGCGACACATGTCTTCCAGCGGCACGTCGGCCCACTGGCCGGTGAACAATGTGATGGGACGCGGCATGAAGAGTCTCCGAATTGATGGGCGATTTGCGACGAGTTTAACCGTCCTTGTTACGATCCACCTTGAAACCCCCGGCGGAGCCGGGGGCTGCTGGTGCTATACTTGCGGTATGCAAATTCAATTTGCGACCGTTGTATTGGTACTGATCGCTAGCGCCTGGGCCTGCGCCGCTGCGCCGATTGAGTTGGAACTGGCCACCGAGCGCGGAGTGCAAATTACCGCGCCCCGCGAGTGGCTGCAACTGCTCACGGCGGTTGGCATCGACAATGTTCGGATCCGTGGCGTCCGGGCGGGCGATGAACCGAGCGTTGAGAATCGTGGCTCGGCTGAGCGGCCGCGCTTCCATGTGGTTGGCATCCTTACATCCCGCCATCAGTTGCAGCTGCCCGGCGGCAGTTTTTCCCGCGGTGACCGGGCGAAGATCAAGGATTACTTTGAGGGTTTGGCGGCCGACGGCGCTGAATCTCTGGCTGTGCCGCGCGGTCGTTTCGGGTTGACCGAAAAGGAAATGACCGCCGTTCTCGCCGATCTTGCCCAACCGATAGAGTTTCAAACCAAGGGACTGCCGATTCGAAATGTGATGGAGCAGTTGCAAGCGACATTTAATGCAAAGATTGTCATAGACCGCGCATCGGACCGCGTCCCACGAGACTCAACACCGTGCATAGACGAGCTCAAAGGCCTAACAGCCGGGACGGGATTGGCGATTCTCTTGCGAAGTAATGGTCTCGCGTTGCGGCCGGAGAAGCTGCGCGGCGAGCCGGTCGCGTATCGTATTGAGCCGATCGCTGCGGACGCGATTGAAGAGGAAACACTCGCCAACGCGGACAGCGCGGACTCGAAAAGCTGGCCGATCGGCTGGGAGTCTCAACACACGCCCGGCGAATTGGCGCCGTCGCTATTCGTGTATCGCAATGCCGAGATCTCCGGCTTCACGCTCGAAGAAACTCTGGCTGCGATTGGCCCGCGCGTAAAGATTCCGATCTACATGGATCACGCGGCGTTGGCTGCGCACAAAATCGAACCGGACAAGATTCAAGTGCGGCTGGCTCGCACGCGGACGATCTACAAGCGAGTGATCGACCGCGTGCTCGCACAGGCAAAGCTTGGAAGCCAGGTTCGCATCGACGAGGCCGGAACGCCATTTTTGTGGATCACGCTGTGATCGTGATTTAGTCTGCGTGGCCGTATCTTGTTATTCGCCAGCGGCCGGTTAGTATTGGGTCGCGCAATCCGCGATAATATGCCAAGTTGCATGCTTGGTTCGGCGAATTACAAGCGCAACAAGGAGCATTTATGAAACCTGAAACGTCTCTACTGCCGGCCGATTGGACCGTGCCGGCAAAGCTTCGCGCCCGACTGGGCACCACGGCCGGGCGGCAACGCATGCTGGATGCCGACGGGCACATCGTGCTGGTGCTGCACGCCCCGCCCACTGCGGATGAAGTCGCCCGGCGCGGGCGGTTCTTCTGGCGCGACCCGCAAGGCAATTGGCGCGCCACCTCCAAAGGCGAGCGCATCGGGAAGCTGGACGAGCATCTCAACGAGTACCGCGCGGCGATCGAAGAGCTTGAAGAGATTGAAGATACAGCACGCGGGGCGCGCGACTACTTCGAGCTGTTGGACCGGCTGGAACCGCTAGCCCGCGCGATTCGAAACATGTACGAGACGCTGCAGAAGGCGCGCGAGACGCTGCCGGACGACCGGGACCTCATAGTCGCCCGCGATGCGGCCTACGATCTCACGCGGCGGGCCGACATCCTGCACAACGACGCTAAGAACGGCCTTGACTTCGCCATCGCCTGGCAGGCCGAGCAGCAGGCTGAGAGTAGTTACAAGATGTCGGTGGCGACGCACCGCCTGAACCTGCTCGTGGCGTTCTTCTTTCCGATTGCGACGGCGACGGCGATTTTCGGCGCGAACCTGACGCACGGCCTGGAAGCCTGGGACGTGACTAGCGGACCGCTTCCGTTGATCGCAGTCCTCGGGGCTGGGCTGGTCGCGGGACTCATACTGACGAGCTTTGTTGCGCGACCGACGGAAAGACCGCGACGCGATATTCAAAGCAAATCATCCGGCTCGTCCGCTAAGCGATCGAAGTAGTAGCAGCTACCGGATTGCGACTGGTATCGGGCGTCAAGCGAGGGCTAAATCGCGGTCATGGCTGAGGATGCTTCATTCACTTGGAGTAGCCCAAGGCAGTATGACAGAGGAAAATCCGCTGGGTCGGTGAGTGACAACAGACGGCGAGGTACAAACTTCCTATTAAAGTCGTCGAGTCCCGCTTGCCAAGCGACCGGTCCGGGGTTCGCAGTATTCAAGATTAGAAGCCAACGAGTAGCAGACCCCTCGATGCGGAGGAGCTTGTCGACGTCATTTACAACTCCGGTGCGGTCTGCGAAGTAATTGGAGGGAGCCCACTTGTTCGATCGCTGCATGCCAATAAGCCAATGCTTAATTTCGACCCAGTGAAGACCGTTCGACATTACTTTTAGGTCGATGCCTTTGCGACCTTCAAGCGCTTTTACTTCTCGGTCGAAGCATTGTACGGCATGTTTCTCGCGGCATGAATTGAGGGCAAACAATAGCTCACCCTTGAACCATGCCTCAACTTGAACGCCCTGTTCGGTGAAGCACCGCATCCGATCTTCAAGGCAGTCGAAGTGCAGTCGCAAGTGAGGAATTAGGTGGTCCACGAAAATGCCGACTCATGACCGCGGGACACCGGTGTTCAGTTACGTCATCCAGCGTGTTGAACAAGCTCCAATTTTAGTCCTAGGGCTGCGGCGACCGCCTCGATGTTGGATAGTGTGACCTCGCGCCCATATTCGATATCGCGAATGATGCTTGGGTCAGAGATACTCGCCTTCTCGGCGAGTGAGTACCAGGTTAGCCCTTGAGCCTCGCGCATCTACGCGGATCTGAGCGCCGACTCCGCTTGTTGCAGGTTGCAGTCGTGCTGGGACGCGAGGAGGAAATTCCTCCATGACTTTTTCGCGGACGTTGCGACAGCTGCTGGCGTTCTTCGTCGCTAATCGGTCCGGGCGATTTAATGCGGCTCAGTGATTTTCTTCTCTTGCATCGTCGCATCCTATGGTTCGGGCACTTCGAACGCCGTCACTGGATAGATTGTGTCGTCGTCAACCTGATCGTAAATAACAATGATGTATTCGCCACCAGGAGTATATCCAAAACAACAAGGCCGGCTGGTACTGCGACTCTCGCCCTCCTCCGTGAAATTTTGAACGACATATTCGACGTCCTCGACCGTTAGACCATGCTCGGCGATGTGTCGAACGTTGCCATCTGGGTTTTCGTCGTCATCCCAGATGATTTGGATGTGCCGCATCAGCCCATTGGCCTCCGCTTATCAATTATAACATTCTGCTTCGCCCATATCTCACTCAATCTCTACTGGCCGATTCCGCCGCGGATGTTGTATTTGCACCGCTCGGAAAAAGTGCGACAGCTACAACAACTGGTCCAACTCCGCGACCAGCCGCACAAAACAGTTGAGGGCCTTTTCGACGGGTGCGGTGCTCATCATGTCGACGCCGGCGTTTTTGAGCAGCTCGAGCGGCCACTTGGAGCAGCCGCCTTGCAGGAACGACAGGTAGTCGTCGAGCTCCTGTTTGCCGCCGGAAAGTACGCGCTCGCTCAGCGCGATGGCAGCCGAGAGGCCGGTAGCGTACTTGTAGACGTAGAACGCATTGTAGAAATGCGGAATGCGAAGGCATTCGAGCTTGAGCTCTTCGTCGATGGCAAAGTTCGGACCGAAGTAATCGGTCAGCAGTTTGCCATACTCCGTTTTGAGGCGTTCGACGGTAAGCGGCTCGCCGGCTTCCACGAGTTCGTGGGCGATTCGTTCGAACTCGGCGAACATCGTTTGGCGGATGATTGTGCCGCGGATAGCGTCGATTTCGCGATTGATAAGATACGCCCGCTGCTGATTGCTTTTCGCGCGGTCGAGCAAGTGCCGGCTCAATAGCTGCTCGTTGAACGTGCTGGCGACTTCCGCGACGAAGATCGTGTAATTGTAATACTCGAAGGGTTGGTGCTTTGCGGACAGGTGCGTGTGCATCGAGTGGCCCGCCTCGTGGGCCAACGTGAAGACGTGATCCAATACATCCGGCTGATAATTCATGAGGATGTACGGCCAGCCGTCGTACGAGCCGCTGCTGAACGCGCCGCTGCGCTTGCCTTGGTTCGGATAGCGGTCGCACCAGCGGCCGCCGAGGCCATCCGCCAACACGCGGCCATACTCATCGCCCAGCGGCGCCAGAGATTTGGTCACGACATCAACCGCCTGCTTCCACGTGTGCCGCGCCTCCAACTCGCTGAGGATCGGCACGTAGGTGTCGTAATGGCGGATATCTCGCAGTCGCATCTTGCGGCGCCGCAAGTCGAAATAGCTGTGGACGGCCGGAAGTTTGCTGCGCACGGCGGCGATGAGGTTGTCGTACACGGCAACCGGCACGTTGTCGTGAAAAAGCGCTGCTTCGCGGGCGCTGGGGTAGCCACGGGCGCGGGCATAGTAGACGTCCTTTTGCACCGAGCTTGAGTAAGCGGCCGCCAGCGAGTTTTCGTGCGCTTGAAATTGCTGGTAAAACTGGTGAAATGCCCGGCGGCGAACCGCGCGGCTCGGCGAGTGCAAGAATACCGAGAACGTGGCCTGCGATAGCTCCACCGACTCGCCTTTCTCATTCCGGCACATGCCGAATTTCAGGTCGGCGTCGGTGAGCTGACGAAAAACACGATTGGCCGCCCCCGCCATCTCTTGCTGCATCGCCAAGAGTTTTTCCTCGCCCGGACCAAGCGTGTGCGGCTTATAACGCACGAGCCGTTCTATTTGCAGCCGAAAGCGACGCAGCCGCTTATCGCTGACGTATTCGTCCAGCGTTGCGTCGGGGAGCGCGAGGATTTCCGGGCGAATAAAACTGGCGGCTTCGGCCGCGAGCGTCGAGGCGTGCTCGTATCGGCCGAGCATTCGCTGGTAGCGGCTGTCAGCCACGTCCTCGGCCGACTTCAGATATGCATAGGTCGCGAGCCCCTCGCCGGCACGCTCGAAGTCGCTATCGAACTCCAAGCATTTGGCAAGGGCCGCGGGGCTTCCCCCAAGCGTGCCGCGGAAATTTTCGTAGCGCGGGATTTGCTTTTCCCAGTCGCTGAAAGCCCGCTCCCAGTCGACATCGGTTTTGTAGAGACTGGAAAGGTCCCATGTGTCGGCCGGCTTGACTTGCTTTCGAGTGGGAAGCTTTTTCGTTTTGGGCTTGTGCATCCCTGCGTGCCACTGCTGGATTGTCCAGCAGTGCTCCTCGTGACTTCATCTTGCGCTTCGAAACGTCATCGAATGAAGGTAGATGCTTGAGGTGAATTTGTCTTGCTGTTTAGAACGCAAGGAGACTCTTAGAAACACTGCTGGACAAGCCAGCAGTGGCACCGTGGGCAAAAACCACGTCACCAGCGCATCAGAGCCGTGCCCCAGGACAAGCCGCCGCCGAAGCCGCACATGAGAAGCAAATCGCCGCGCTTGAACCGGCCGGCGCGTAGCGCTTCGTCCAGCGCGATCGGCACGCTGCCTGCGGAGGTATTACCGTAGCGGTCGATGTGGGTTTCGATCTTGGCGCGATCGATCGCCAGCGCGTCGGCGGCCGCATCCAGAATGCGAATGTTCGCCTGATGGAACAGCCACAGATCGACGTCGGAGGTCTTGAGGCCGGCCGCCTCCAGCACCTGTTGCGACGAATCGTGGAGCAGCCTGACGGCCCATTTGAACACCGGGCGTCCGTCCATCTTCACAAACCAATCGTTGGGCTTCACGCCGCGCCCGTTAAGCGGAACGCGTGAGCCGCCGGCCGGACGAATTAGAAGTTGTGTTCCCGAACCATCCGCTCCCAGCGTGTAGGAAATGAGCCCTTGATTCTCTGTGCCCTTGCTCAACAGCACGGCGCCCGCGCCGTCGCCGAAGAGAGGATAGGTTTTCTTATCGGCCGGATCCATGACGCGGCTGTTCGTGTCGGCGCCAATGACCAGTGCCAGCTTGCTCGTACCAGTGGCGACAAACTGCACACCCGTGACGAGCGCGTACATGAAGCCGGCGCAGGCGGCAGACAAATCCATCGCGGCGCAGTTCAACCCAAGCCGGTCCTGCACGGCAGTGGCAGTGGCGGGCAGCAAGTAATCGGGCGAAAGAGTGGCCAACACCACGAGATCGATTTCGCTGCGATCGACGCCGGCTGCATTGATGCACCTTTCGGCCGCGGCCACCGCCATGTCACTGGTCGACATTTCGGGCGGCGCATGGCGGCGCTCGCGGATACCTGTTCGCTGAATGATCCAGTCGGCGTCACACCCCAACGACGCGAGCGCTTCGTTGGTGACAACCTGCTCGGGCACGAAGCTGCCCGTGCTGACGATCTGCACGCCGGTCAAACGCCGGAGCGGCGAGCGGGCCACGTTTTGGAGAAGGTCGTCGCTCATCGGCGGCAGCGCTAAACCGCAAGCGCGGCGGCGCGGTCGTTAAATGAAAGGGCAAACCCGCAGATTAAGGGGCGGCGGCGTTTTGGGCAACCCCGGCCAACTGGCCCGCCGGTCGAACTTCACTTCCTTTTCGGCCGGTTAACGTGTCGCCAAGCGCCGCGCGGGCATTTTCGGCGTGCATTTCCAGGCGCGCGACGACTTCTGGATGTTTCTCTGTTACGTCGGTCGTTTCGCCAACGTCGTTCGCCAGATCGTACAGCGATTTTCCTGTCTTTAACTGTGTGTAGCCTGCGGGCCTGCCGTCGCGGCCACCAGGCTTGCTATTCAAGCTGCGATACTCGTGCGGGAAGACAAGCTTCCAGCGGCGATCGCGGACGGCGCAGAGCGCTCCACCGTAGTAGCAATAAAAGACATCGTGCGGACTCGTGACGTTTGGTTCGCCGGCCATGAGCGGCCAGATATCTTTACCATCGATGACGCGGTCGCCCGGCAGCTCACCGCCGATGAGCCGTGCGATCGTTGGAAAGAGATCGAGCGTGGTGGCAAGTTCGCCGACATGCCGTGTCGGCGGGGATGTGGCCGGGCCAGCGCATGACGCAGGGCACGCGGTAACCGCCCTCCCACATGGTGCCCTTCCCTTCGCGTAACGGGCCGGCGGAGCCGGCGTGATTGCCGTAGCTTAGCCAGGGGCCGTTGTCGGAGGTGAAGACGACCAGCGTGTTTTCATCCAAATTATGCTTGCGAATCGCGTCGAGGATCTGGCCGACCGACCAGTCGACTTCCATGACGACGTCGCCGAACAATCCGGCGCCGCTCTTGTCGCGGAACTTTTCCGATACGTACAACGGGACGTGAACCATTGTGTGCGGCACGTAGAGAAAGAACGGTCGCGATTTGTTGCGCTCGATAAAATCGACTGCGTGCTCCGTGTATTGAGTGGTGAGCTTCGCCTGATCGTCGCCGTCCACCGCGGCATCGATCACATCGTTGTTTTCAATTAGGGGCAATTCGGGATAGCCTTGTTTTCGTTTTGCGACCTGGGGCGACGACATCAGCTCGGGATGCCGCGGCCACATATCGTTCGAGTATGGCAGCCCGAAGTACTCATCGAATCCGTGCTGCAGCGGAAGAAACTGGCGGTGGTGACCCAAGTGCCACTTGCCGAAAATTGCGGTTGCATAGCCACGGCCGCGGCACAGTTCGGCCAGCGTCATTTCGTCGGCGTTGATTCCGTGCTGTGCCTGGGGACTGAGCGCACCGAGAATGCTTACGCGCTCGGGATAGCAGCCCGTAAGCAGCGCCACTCGCGAAGCGGAGCAAACGGCGGTTGCCGAATGGAAATCCGTAAAGGTGCGCCCCTCGCGGGCCATGCGATCGAGATGCGGCGTTTTGTACGCAGTCGCGCCGAATGGCCCGATGTCGGCGTAGCCCAAGTCGTCGATGAAGATGATGACGATATTAGGCGGCTGGATTGCAGCGGGCCCGTCACGATCTTGGGCGAAACAATTGACGGAAACCAGGCACGCGCCGCAAAGAAGGGCGCAGGATAAAGTTGACTTCGTCACCTGAACTATCCCCCTCCCTGGCCCTCCCCCCAAGGGGGAGCGAATTTGAGATTGCTTCTTGTACTTAAGCGGCCTTCGCGGCCGGCCGTTCATACAGCCAAGCGCCGCGGAGCTTGCCCACTGATTGAATCGCGCCGGTGCGGCGAAGGCAATATGCCATTCGCTGGGCGATCCATCGCTCGACACGCAGCCCATCGGCCATGTGGCCGGTGTGGAATGGCTGCGGAAGTGATTCCGGTAGCAATCGGCAGAGGTCCGCCGCCGCCTGGAAGCGATGCACATCGAGAACTTCCAGGAGGAGTTGATCTTCCACCTGATGATCGTTGTCGCGGCGCCACCTTCGCCGGCCGTGGCCTGGATAGCGCCACTCTTCGATCTCCACGAGCGGCACTTCCAGCGTCAATCGCCGATGTGGGAAGACGCGCGTAAAGTGCACCAGCTCCTCAAACAGATCGAAAAGTGTCCGCTGCTTCGGACTACGGCGGCGCGATACGACGCGGCCCCCGGCGCGGCGACGCTTCACTAGATATTTGCAGGCAATGATTGGCTTGACGACCAGCACGTCGTGCCGCTTCAACAATGCGGCGATTTTGTCGCGAATGGCCGAGAGCGAGGCCAGTTGAATTTCGACCAATTCGTTGCCGCGCACGACATCGATGCGGTAGCGGCCGATGCGTTGCTCCAGAAGCGCTCCATCCGTTGCGTAGCGCTGCTTCAACTGGCGATGGAGCGTGGTTTCCATGTTTGTGGTTAGTTGTTAGTTGATAGTGGATCGTTGTTGGTTCGTTTGATGACTGTACGAAACTATCCACTATCCACTATCAACTATCCTTGTTCGCCAATTCCGAAATCGTTAATCGTGAATAGCGTCGTCAGTTCGTACCCTCGTTCGGCGAACGCCGTGCGCCCACCCTCGAGGCGATCGATGATCGCCAGGACGCGCTGAACCTTGAGCCCTACGGCCTCGCAGCGCTCGGCGGCGAGCAAGCTGGAGCCGCCCGTTGTGACGACGTCCTCGACAATCGCAATCGATTCACCTTCTTTGAACGGTCCTTCCACGAGGCGTCCGGTTCCGTGCTGCTTCGCTTCTTTACGAACCATGACGCCACGCAGGGACAAGCCACGGATTCCTGCCAGCGTAAGAATTGACGCCGTGATTGGATCGGCTCCGATGGCCATGCCGCCGACGAGATCCGGCATGTCATGGCTCAGCAAGTCCAGCATTCCTTCGCCGATGAGCCTCGCGCCTTGGGCGTCGAGCGTGACCTGGCGACAGTCGAGATAGTAACTGGCCTTGTTGCCGGAGGCGAGCGTAAAGTCGCCGAAGCGCAGGGCTTTCTCGCGGAGTAGTTCCTTCAGCGCCTCACGGTTATACATGATGATGCGAGAGGTCAGAGGTCGGGGGTCAAAGGCCAGAATCGAATAACAAGTTACAACTGACCACCGGCGATTGACAACTGACCCTTATCATCGGCGAATAATGACGCGCGAGCCGACCGAGAGGATGTCCGAAAGCTCCTCAGCATTGGCAACTGAAATTTGGATCGCGGCAGCGCTGGCGCCGGGACCGGTTGGATTCGAGCTGCTGGCAATGGCAATCGTTGGCCCGCCGGTCGCCGCGGCCGGGTCCGCGCTGCCACGGAGCACGATCGCATGATCCACGCTGGGCGGCTGCGTTGTGTAAGCCGATTGTGTCACGCCACTGGCAGGGGCCACCAATTTCTGATCGACCAGCCACTCGCCTTCGCTCACCGTTGCCCCAATCGGCACAGTGACAGGAAACTTGCCTGCGTACCGGCCGGCGACCACGAGTGTCAATTGGCTGCGGCCCAAATCAACAACCGCTGAAAAGGGACCGGGGACGACTTTCAGCTCCTGGCCTGGGCGCACCTGATCGGAGGCCGCAATGCCGTTGATCTTCGCCAGCAGCTGCCAGGGCACGCTGTATTCTTTGGCGATCGATTCCAGAGATTCGCCCGGACGCACGACGCGGGCTGGACCGAGCCGATGCTCCGTGGAATAAATCACAGTCCCGGCCAATTGGCCCAGTAGCTTGTCGACGTTTTCCGCTTCCGCCGGCTTGAGCGATGGCTCATGGTGCCACGGCGAAAGTAACTCGTGTGCTTGGGCGAGGTCGCCGCGCTCCAAGGCCGCGTGAATCGCCGGCCAACTTGCCGCAAAGGAGGCGACCACCGGAGAGCCTTGCGCTGCAAGCGGATCATTCACAGCGTCAACGCTCGAAGGATAAGGCGCCGTTAAGTCCTGTGTTACAGCAGCGGGACGCAACGGGTTCGGCGTTTGGGAAACAATATCGGCCCCGCCCAGAGGGGCGCTATCGAATGGGATACCAGCAGCATTTGGGTTGCCAGCTGGTGCGCTGATGGATGAATTCTCCGGCGCGGCGGATTGAAAGTTCGTCTGCGGCGCCATTATGTCCACTACGCTGCCGGGAAGGGTCGACAGGGCGGGTCCACTAGGAGTTGCCGAAGGAATCGCGTCTGTAACACCGATGCCGTTGGGCAATATGCCGGGTGACGTTGCGTTCGTTTGATCTGGGTAGTGCGCGATGGGAATGCTGGTTGGCAGGCCACCCGCGACGGGCAGCGAACCGGTTGCTGACGTCGCGTCGGCAGTAGCGGGCACGGCGGGTAATTCTGGAATTGCGGGCATGGCCGGCGTCGTGGCTGCCACAAATTCGCCAGTGGCAGTCGTGACGTTCGCAAGCGGAGGCGAAAATGCGTCAACCGCAGGGATACTTGCTTGGCCGGTGCTCGAGGACGTTGTAGGCGCCACCGCGCCAGTTGTTGGCCACAGCGGCGCGGCGGATCCATCTGAGGCCGGCGCGCTCGAAGTCGACGTCAATGGCGGCACTCCGTCGGGCGATTGGCCCTGCGCCAATTCGTTTTCGCCCGGCACGGGGGGTGCGACCGGCCCTTCGTTAATCTTCACGTACAGAAAAGCACCGACGACGATCAGAATAGTGATCGTGACTAGTGGCCGTATGGAACTCATCGATCGTCCTCCATGACGAAAGCAATTTTGCACCAGTTGAAGAGCCTATCCGCCAGCGCGCAACGACTTGTCGATTCAGAATGCGCAAACAGCGGGTTGCCGATGTTAGAAAATTGGTCGCATGAATGCTACGGCAAACGCGAGCGTCCAGCCGCCGAATGAGCAATGCTAGCAAGACAGGTCGAATTGCCATATGTTTGGCACATGGCCAAGAAAAGAACCACGAGTCGTATCGCTTCGGTGAAGGAGATCGAGCATGCAATTCACGTCATTCGCGGCCAAAGGGTGATGCTCGACTCCGATCTCGCGGCGCTGTATGGCGTTCTAACCAAGCGTTTGAACGAACAAGTTGCCCGCAACCGCGAACGGTTTCCGGACGACTTTGCGTATCAGCTTACGGCGCAAGAACTTACTGACTTGATGTCGCAAATTGCGACTTCAAGTTTTCGACATGGCGGCCGGCGAAAACTGCCATGGGTCTTCACGGAGCATGGCGTCGCCATGCTCTCCAGCGTGCTGAAGTCACCGACGGCGGTTCGCGTGAACATCGAGATCATGCGTGCATTTGTCCGCATGCGACGATTAATGTCAACGCCAGGTGAATTAGTAGATCAGCTCACCAAATTGAAGGAAACGGTGCAATTGCACGATGGCCAAATTCGTGCGATCGCCCAGGTGCTGCAGCAGATGATGGAGAAGCCGACGACGACGCCACGCCGCATCGGATTCCATGCCGGCGAAGACTCGAAATGACGGTTACTCGCCGCGCAGGCGCTTGCGAATCTGTTCCAAACGCGCGGCCAATTCCTTTTCGAAGCCACGTTCTGCTGGTCGATAGTATTCGCGTTCAACTCCAAGATAATCCTGAGCGGCAATCGCATCGGGCGAGTCATGCGCATATTCGTATCCTTCGCCATGGCCTAAGCGTTTTGCGCCCGGATAGTGCGCATCTTGAAGATCGCGCGGAATGGGAAGCAGGCGGCCTTCGCGAATGTCCTCCTGGGCTTCGCGAATTGCAAGGTACGACGCGTTGGACTTTGGAGCGCAGGCCAAATAGGTGACAGCCTGCGCCAGGTTTAATTGGCACTCGGGCAAACCAACGAACTCGCAGGCCTGCATGGCCGCAACGGCAAGTGACAGTGCGTGCGGATCGGCATTGCCGACGTCTTCACTTGCCAGAATTACCAGGCGTCGTGCCAGGAATCGAACGTCTTCGCCGCCTTCGAGCATCCGCGCAAGCCAATAGATTCCCGCGTCCGGGTCGCTGCCACGAATGCTTTTAATGAGCGCGCTCGCGGCGTCGTAATGCTCATCGCCGGTTGGGTCGTAGTTAATGGCTTTGCGCTGAACGGCATCGGCAATAAGTTCGGTGCGAAGACGCAAGCGAGTCGGTTCGTTATTGGAGAGAATCGCTACTTCCAAGGCGCCAAGCGCTCGGCGGGCATCGCCGTCGGAGATTTCGGCGAGATATTCGAGTGCATCATCTTCAATCGTGACTCGAGTGCCGTCCTAAGCCGCGATCCTTGTCGGCCAGTGCCCGAAGCACGATCGTTTTGATGTCTTCAACTGCTAGCGGCTTGAATTCAAAAACGCGGCTGCGGCTCACCAGCGCGTCGTTCACGGCAAAGAACGGATTGGCCGTCGTGATGCCGACGAGGATGACGATGCCTTCTTCGACGTCCGGCAGAAGCGCATCCTGCTGGGCGCGATTGAAGCGGTGGATCTCGTCGATCATGAGCAGCGTGGGCGCTCCGGCAGCTGCGACTTCGTCGCGCGCCTCCTGCAGAATTTCGCGCACCTCTTTGACGCCGCTGGTGACCGCGCTGAGCTGTCGGAATCGGCTTTTCGTTTCCTGGGCGAGCAGTCGGGCGAGCGTGGTCTTGCCCGTGCCAGGCGGGCCGTAAAAGATCACCGACCCAAGACGTCCGGCGCGCAGCATCCGCCGCAGCAGCTTACCTTCGCCGAGAAAGTGCTGCTGGCCGACAAATTCATCGAGCGAGGCCGGCCGCATTCGAGCGGCGAGCGGCTGCACACGCTCGAAGTTTGCTTGCTCGCTTTGGGCAAATAAATCCGCCACGTTTCAACCAATCTAAAGTGTATTTAATTAACCACCGAGATCACAGAGTACACGCAGAGAAGCTTATCTAAATTAATAACTCCGGACTTCTGTCAGTGCACTCCGAACTCCGTGGTGATCACCCGACGTGCATGAAACTCACTTTTCTTTTGTAGGTGGATGGTCAATTGTAGGGCTGCGTGTTCTCACGGTGAAATGACAACTCGGTTGCAAAAGTCAAGTGTGAAAATGGCACAAAATTTTGTTGGCCAAATTAGCCTTTGTTCGTTTTTTTTGAGCAGACTATAATTGAGCGAAGTGGCAGTTAAATCATCAACTCTGCGAATCAAGTCGTGTTATCCGTTCGTCCCCGCATCGCCGAGTTGGTGTTTCAACTCTACGGCCGGTCATTGCATCCCGAGTTGTTTGAACTCCACGGCACACGGCGAATCGAGCGCGGCGGCTACATCGCCACCGTGCAAATCACCAACGCGGGACACGTCGTTAGCTGGCAGTACGACGGCATCACGCTTACCGAGGTAGCGGCATCCGCGCAGCATCCCTTGCCGCAGCGACGACGGCTTATGTCGCACCGCCTAAAAGGCAAGTGCACGGACGGCGTCGAGTGTCGCGGCGGTGTTGCTTACCACGTGGAATTCTCGCTCGAACCGGTCGAAAGGGAAACCTTCTGGACGTACCAGAAGGAGCTCACGCAGGGCGGAGCCAAAGAAGGCCTGATGCATTGCTTTGAACCAAGTGGCCGGTTCGGCCTCGGTGCGATCAGCTACATCAATCTCGAATCGCGCGACCGCAGTCTCAAAATCCAGGCGTTTCACACGTTTCCCGACGACTACGCAATCGTGAAAAGCCAGTCAGTGTTTTCTTTGCCGGGGAAGTAGTGTTGGATAGTTGTTAGTAGATAGTTGTTAAGTCCACTAGCGGAAACAACTATCAACTAACCACTGTCAACTATCTTTTCAATGAACGATCGCAACGCCGCGTTTACGGCGTCAGGATTTTCCATCGTCGTCATGTGGCCAGCGTCAGGGATTACGACGAACTTGGCATTCGGGATGGCGTCGGCGATCGCCCGCATTTCGGCGGGCGGGCTGATGGCGTCTTCTTGGCCGACCAGGACAAGTGTCGGTACGCGGATGCTGGGCAGCAAACCAGTCATATCCGATCGGCTGGCCATGCCACGCTGAGCGCAAGCGATTGCGGCCGGCGAGGTGGCCTCGACAACGCGGCGAACGTCGGCGACGACTTCCGGCTTCACTTCGAATGAGCGCTTGGCCAGCAGCTTCGGGCCCATCATTTCCGCCACGCGGGCCGGACCCCATTCGGTAATTTGGTCGGCCATTTTGAGTCGAGCGGCGCGGGCCTCGTCGGTGTCGGCCGCGGCCTTCGTGTCGCACTGCACCAGTGCGCGCGAACGCCTCGCGTGCTTGCGGACGAACTGCCACGCGACGTAGCCGCCCATGGAGAAGCCGACCAGCACGATAGGTTCATGGATTGCGAGCACATCCAAGAACTCCGCCAAATCATCCGCGTAGTGCTCCATGGAGACGCCGAGCTTTGGATCGGCATCGCCCAACGATGATTGGCCGAAGCCGCGCAAATCGGGGGCGATCACCCGGCAGCGATCGGCGATCGCTTCGATCTGAGAATTCCACATCGTGTGGTCGAGCGGAAAGCCGTGTACTAGTAGCACCGGCGTTCCCTCACCACGATCAACGTAGGCCAGGTCGACGGTGGAGAGGGCGGCGCGGTGCATGAAGATTGCCGAACGTCGGTAGCTAAGCCGCAAGCGGATATTTGCGCGGCAACGGCTCAATCGGATGTCTTCGCTCCTTGCTCCTCGCTCCTTGCTCCCTGCTCGTCGCTCCCCGCTCCTTGCTTTTCCGCGAGCGTCTTTTCGAACAGCGCGAGCTGACGGTGCATGACCTGCATGTAATCGACTTTCTCGATGGCCTGGCGCTGGTATTTAACCGCATTCTCGTAATCGCCGGCGGCGTAGTAGCAGCGACCCAGCGTGTCGAGAAAACCGCCTCCGGCCGCTTCGCCTGCAGCGGGAGGAATCAACTCAATCGACCGGTGGGAGTAGCGAATCGCCTTCTGAAAATCTCCTTCGGTGTTGCTGATGAGCCAGGCCCATTGGTTGTAAGCGGACGGATCGGAGGGATCCGCGTCAATCTCCTGCTGGAAGCTTTGCGCCAAGTCGCGAATTCGACGGCGGGTCGACTCGCGCCATTTTTCATCGGCATCCGGCAAGCGATACATGGCGATGAGCACATCGGCGTCTGTCGGATCGAAGCGTATGGCAAGCTCGAGCTCGTCTCGCTCGCGCCGCCGGTCGTCCTCATCACGGTACTGCCAGGCGCGATAGTAATGCATTCTCGCGGCAAGCGCATCGGCCTTAGGAAGCGCGAGTCGATCTTCATAATGGTCTTGCAGCTTGCTGTAGAACTGGCCCACTTTTCCCTCGCCTTGCACCGCTTTCACGAGCGGCTCGAGTGCTTCGGCCGCCTCCTGGTGCTTTTCGTAATCGTGGAGCATGTTGGCCAAATAGACTCGAGCCAGAATGCCTTCGTGCGACGCAACCGGCTCCTTATCGACCACCCGGCGATATTCGCGCACCGCCCAATCAAACTGGCTGTGCTCCTCCAAATCCTGATGCGCGGTGATGAAACTCTCCAGCGGCGTCTGTGGTTCGAGAGCGGCGGCCTTTTGCGCCAATTCTTCTGCAATCTCCGTTTTTCCCTGCCGTGCCCGGGCGAGCGCTGCATAGTACAGGGCGCGTTTGCTCTGTTGCAAACGACCCTCATGTTGAGCGAGTATATAATCCAGCACTTGCCACGATTGATGCTCGGTGAGCCAAGCCAGAAGCCGCGTCGTGATATCATCCGAATCATCGGCATCCAACTCGATCATGCGATCGACCGCGTCGGAAAACATGGGATGGTTGTCGAGCTGGCGATGCAGGTCGGCGAGGTTCCAGACAAGGCCGCAGACGATGTCGGCCGTTGTCTCGTCGGTGCCTTCCTCGCGTTTCGCGTCCTCCTCTTCGACGAACTTCTGCCACGGTGCGACGGAAGCAGCCGGGTCGCGCAGTTGCTCGATGTATTGCCGCAGCCAGGCGGCGGCCACCCGCGAGCTGTCGCCCAATTCGCGGGCGGCCGTGTCAGGGTCGAGAACAATCCGCTTCGTTGTGTCTTCGCGTGGGCGAATGATCTCCAGTGCGGCCGCTCGCGACACCAACGGCGAGCGATCGTATCGGGCAATCCGGCAAAGCGCGGCGATGCCCTCGCCCCCGCTGAGTCGGGCCAGCGTTTCGACATGCTGCAAACGCGTGGCGTCCGGCCGGTCGCCATAGTCGTGGAGCAATCCGCGCACCGTTGCGGAGTCTTCGCTCCGTACCCAGCGGACAGTGATTTGCCGAAGCAGATAGCGGGCGCTGGCGGCCACTTCCAGGTCGGCGTCGTCGGTAGCCGCATTCAGCAGGTCAAATGCTTCAGCACCGATTTGACGCAGCTCGATGGCGGCCGCACGGCGCACCGCAAACTGCGGACTTCCCAGTTGCCCGATCAGCTCGGCGATTCGCTCCTTTGAGGCTGACCCGTTGACAGTGGAGTTTTCGGTCCCACCGCCCTTCGCGGTGTCCGACCGGCTTTGGGCGCCTGCCAACGCGGAGCGATCATCAGCACGCGTCGAATTCAGCGACGCGCCGAACAGCGCCAATATGAAGACCGTCGAGAAGACTCGCTGCACAGCGTCGCGAAGTTCTCCACAAAACGTTTTCATGCGTAGCGGCATGCCAGGCCTCCGACCGAGATTGGCGTCCTCCGTGAATCATACTCCAGTCAAACAATGCGAGACAGAGGAATTGGCCCCGCGTAGGTCAGGCTTTCAAGCCTGACAAAATTGAAGGGCCACGAGCGCGGCGACAGAATCGTCAGCCTGGAAGCTAACCTGCTAGCCGCGGTTTTCCATTTGCTCGATATACTGTCGCAGCCGCTCGACTTCGTCCGTGATGTGGCGCAGCTTGAGCATATTGTCGACGCGAATAAGAAGCTCGGCCTTGTTGACCGGCTTGGAAAGAAAGTCGTCGGTGCCAGCTTGCACGCCGCGCTCGATATCCCCCAGTTCGTTTAGTGCAGTGACCATCAAGACCATGATTCCGCTGGTGGCCGGATCGCTTTTTATCTTCTTGCAGACCTCGAAGCCGCTGAGCTTGGGCATCATGATGTCGAGTAGTATCAGGTGCGGCCGAAACGAGGCCACCTTGGCGAGCGTATCCTGGCCGTCCTTGGCCACAGCCGTCTCGACATCCAGTCCGCTGAGATAGGCCTCGAGCAGCTCGACGTTCGGCTCATTGTCGTCGGCAATGAGGATGCGGCTCTTTTCTTTTGGATTTTCCATTCGTTTCGCTAATCGCGTAAGCCACAGAGATCACAGAGTACGAGTTCTAAACGAACACAAAAAATGAGAGACGGCAAGTTAGCTATCAAACTTTTAATGATTTCTACCGAGGTTACGCTGCAGGTGTCTCTCCTCTGTGATCTCTGTGGCCTCTGTGGCTAAGGTGTTAAGCTCGCGGCTGGAACCGGGAATTGCGTGCACATGGCGCTGATCTCGTGACGAATGCGGCTCAATTGGGCGGCATCGTCGTGGCCACGTAACGCGGCGAGCATCCAGGCGCCGATTTGGCGCATCTCGTTCGTGCCCATGCCGCGCGTGGTGAGCGCCGGCGTGCCAACGCGGATGCCGGAGGGATCCACCGGCTTTCGCTCGTCATAAGGGATCATGTTCTTATTCACCGTAATGCCGCAACGGTCGAGGGTTTGCTCGGCCAGCTTGCCGCCAATTCCAAGCGGCGTAACGTCGACGAGCAAGAGGTGATTGTCGGTGCCGCCGCTGACGAGTTTCAAGCCGCCGAATAGCAGCGCTTCGGCCAGAGCTTTGGCATTGTTGATGATTTGTCGGGCGTACGTTTTGAACTCCGGCCGCAAGGCTTCGCCAAAGCAGACGGCCTTGCCGGCGATAATATGCATCAGCGGCCCGCCCTGAATACCGGGGAACACGCGGCTGTTGATCGTCTTGCCGTACTCTTCCTTGGCGAGGCACAGGCCGGCCCGTGGCCCGCGGAGTGTTTTGTGCGTTGTCGTGGTGACAAAGTCGGCGACGGGAACTGGGCTGTTGTGCAAGCCGGCCGCAACGAGGCCCGCGTAATGCGCCATGTCGACCATGAGCTTGGCTCCGGCGTCTCGCGCGATCTGGGCGAACTTATCGTGCGGGATCTCGCGCGGGTAGCGCTCGCGCCCGCGACAATCAGTTTCGGATTATGCTCGCGGGCGAGCGCGGCGATCTGATCGAAATCGAGCCGGTGGGCGTCTCGAGTCACGCCGTAACTAACGAAGTGGTAGAGAATACCACTGATATTGAGCTTCATACCGTGCGTGAGGTGGCCGCCGTGCGCCAGGTCGAGCCCCAGCACGGTGTCGCCTGGCTGTAGCGCGCTGAGATAAATGGCGGTGTTGGCCTGCGAACCACTGTGCGGCTGGACGTTGGCGAACTCCGCGCCGAACAGCTGCTTGGCGCGATCGATGGCCAGCTGCTCCACGACATCTACAAACTGGCAGCCGCCATAATATCGGCGGCCAGGATATCCTTCCGCGTACTTATTCGTGAGTACGCTGCCGGCCGCCTGCATCACAGCCGGACTGGTATAGTTTTCGCTGGCGATCATTTCCAGGCCGTCGCGCTGGCGCTCGATTTCGCCGGCGATCGCGGCCCAGACTTCGGGGTCGTTCTGTGCAATGAAGTTCGTCACGTGGATAGGAGATCGAGCTAAGCCGCAAGCGGTGATTTATGTTCGGAGTAGTCGACTTGGCCATTGTTGAAGGATCGCTCTTGAGTGTCAATCGCAGCGGCCGCTCATGGGCTAATCGCCGAGCCAATTCGATCGACACGGTCAGCGTGCCGCGGTTGTCGTGCAGCGCGGCAGGTGAGTCGTTGACTCGCAAGTAAAGCGTTCCGCTTGCGGCTGGCTTGATCGCCCTTTGTAGTCCGATGTCAATTGGCGTCGCGAAGGTCTCATGAGCCGAATCACCAGGACCGACGATCGCGCCAAGCAGCATGCCTAACGGCCGGCCATCGTGATATTCGATGGTGACGCCGCCTGGTTCGCATGGCCAGGGCTGCAAGGCTCCTTCTTTCTGGTCGACAGCGATTTGATAGCGCCCGACAGCGCTCGCGCGGTACGATTTGCCCCCTTCGAGCCACACGCCGGAAGATTGCCAGCCGCGATCTGCCTGAATGGTTGCACGTGCTGCCTTACCGGCGAGCAGCTTTCCGCGGCTGAAATCAATTGCCATACGCTCGAAGTCGTAACCATGATCGAGCGTAGCGACAAACGCCTGCCACTCGGCGGTGAGGTCAGGCCAATCGGCGTCATACTCGCGTTTCACAATCGAATTGAATCCGGCATCAAGCACATGATCGCGAAGCTTTCGGAAGCGATCGCGGTAGCGAGGATGGGCGTCGAGGAACTTGGCAGCCGCCCAAGTCCAGGCGTACGATTCGTTCCCGAGCTGCTGTCGATTGTCGATCTGCATGATGGCCGGAAATGTAAGTGGGCGGCCTGCCGCAACGGCATCGCGTATGAGCTTGATCCGGCCAAGCATCGGCACTTCAGAGCGACTTTGCGGCATGACGCGAAGCGTTAACTTGCCGGTTTTTTCGTCAAGCCGATGCGTGGCCATGAGCTCCGCCGTACCTTCCATGTACCAGCCCGGTCCGCAGCCACCGAGAAACGATGACATGAAGGCGTGCGTTCCTTCGTGCAACATCAGATGGCGGCGATAGTAGGGCGTCGGCTGATCGTAGAGCCACAGTTGAGAGCCCATCGAAATGCCGTTGACGAACTGGTCATTGCCGGCCGGCATCAGACCCAGCGCGTCGAACCGACGGCGCTGGCCAATAAGAAACGCGCGGGCCTGCCATGCGCTCGTTTTCGCTGGGTCGATGCCAAGATACTCGGCCCATTGCGGAACCGCCTGGTCGAATACGGCCGGCAGTTTCTCAATTTCCTCGCTCGGTGCCAAGTCCGTATAGAGCAAGAGATGCCGGCTGGTGAGTTTTCGAATACCAGACGAAGCAACATGTGAGTCGCTGTCCGGCTGGCCCGATGCGCTGCCGACCATCGCCAGGAGCGCGGCGACAAGAATCGTGAAGCGCGTCGTTGAGAGCGGCATGTTGTCCGAGAGCGGTCACGTTGCCACGTCCACGACGGCTTCGTACGGCTGGGCCGGAAGAATGAGGATTTTGCCGTCGCCCATGCGGCCGGTGCGTGCCACCTCGACGATCTTGCGAGCGACGTCTTCGGCCCGGAGATCGTCGACCCAGACGGTGATCTCGACCTTCGGCAGAAACGTGCGGGCGTATTCCGTATCGGCGTAACGGTCGAGGTAGCTCTTTTGCTTGCCCATGCCTTTCACTTCGGCGACACTCACCGCTTCCAGCGGAGCGCGCCGCAAGGCGTCGAGAATCTTCTCGACCAGGAATGGCTTCACGATGGCGATGATTTGTTTCATGGTGGGAAGCTGTTAGCTATTAGCTGTTAGCTTTCAGCCAGAGCCGTGCTGAAGAAATCTTCCTTCTGGCTAACGGCTAACAGCTGACCGCTTTTAGCTAAAGAAATTCTCGCCAAAGAGATTCAGTTGCGGGCCTGTTTCTACTTCCATGTCGCCGAGTACTTTGGTCTGGCACGCTAGTCGCATCGTGTCTTCGTTGCCGATATAGGCCAGGCAGGGAAACGGATCGGGAAGCGGGTTATAAAAACGAAGCTTTTCGATCAATCCCATCGGGCTGGCGTTTTCCGTTCCCTTGGTGATTTTCACGCGGCAAGTCCCACATTGGCCGATGCCGTGGCAATTGAGAAACTGTTAAGGCCCGCGCCCGATGCCGTTGATGCCCTGGTGCACGTTGATGCCGGCCTTGATCGCCTCCTTGCGAAGATTGGCGCCGCGCGGAACTTCGATTTCCTTGTTTTCCTTAATGAACTTGACAAGCGGCATATCGATAGACCGTAATCTGGAAGCTTGATTAATGGACTGAGCGAGCCGGGTCGTCTCGACCCCGGACATGACGAGCCGGGTCGCCGTCGACGCCGGCCTGATTTGCCCTAATTTACCGCGCCTCGATAATGGCGCAAAGGCGGGCAGGGACTACGCAATGAACAAAAACTACACCAAGCATCAACAGCGGATCATCAAGAATTACTACGAGAACCGCGAAACGATCTCGCTGCAGCGGCTCAGCGAGCTGGTGACCGAGCTGTACCTGGCGGAGGGTAAGGCTCGCGAGCGGCAGTGGAAATATATTATTGGGGCACTGGAGAAACTCGGCCTGCCGGAGGAGCGCATCGAGCATTTGCGAAAGAAGGACGATCCTCTGCTGTTGGCGAAGCTTGTCGAAGAGCTGATGGCAAAGCAAAAGTAGGTCCGCCGAGCCGAGGCGGACATAGACAAGGAGACAAGGAGAAGGGGAGACAAGGAGATTAAACAGGAAATCGGAGTCTCCTTGTCTCCCCCTCTACCGTCGCGCACGCGAACGCTAGAATTAGGGGCATGCGACAATATCTCGACCTGATGCGGCGGAGTTCTCGACGAGGGCGTACCCAAGGGCGATCGCACCGGCACCGGCACGCGGAGCATCTTCGGCCATCAGATGCGGTTCAATCTGGCGGACGGCTTTCCGCTCGTGACGACCAAGAAGCTGCATTTGAAGTCGATCATTTACGAGCTGCTCTGGTTCTTGCGCGGCGATACAAACGTTCGCTTTCTGAACGAACACGGCGTGACGATCTGGAACGAATGGGCCGGCAACGACGGCGAGCTCGGGCCGGTGTACGGCTATCAGTGGCGCTCCTGGCCGGGCGCGATGGCGACGGCGATCGACCAGATCAGCGAGGTCATTGAACAGATTCGCACGAATCCCGATTCGCGCCGGTTGATCGTCAGCGCATGGAACGTGGCCGACGTGCCGCCGATGGCTTTGCCGCCGTGCCATTTACTATTCCAGTTTTACGTGGCCGACGACCCGGACGGCGGACCCAAGCGGCTTTCGTGCCAGCTCTATCAGCGCAGCGCCGATGTGTTCCTGGGCGTGCCGTTCAACATCGCATCCTATGCGCTGCTCACGATGATGGTGGCCCAAGTGACGCAGCTCGCGCCTGGCGACTTCGTGCACACATTCGGCGATGCTCATCTGTATGACAATCACATGGAACAAGCGCGGTTGCAGGTTGACGCGCGAGCCGCGGCCGCTGCCGACGCTGCGGATCGAGCCGAGCGTCAGCTCGATTTTCGACTTCCATTACGAGCACTTTCGGCTTGAGAATTACGATCCACATCCGCATATTGCGGCACGCGTGGCGGTGTGAATCCGGCTGAATTTGGAGATTGCAAAGCTTTTCTTGATACGCCATGCTCGTTTCGATTATCGCTGCGGTGGCGGAGAACGGCGTCATCGGCCGCGACGGGAAGCTGCCCTGGCACTTGTCAGCCGATCTGCGGCGATTCAAGCAACTGACAATGGGCCACACGCTCATCATGGGTCGGCGCACCTGGGAGTCGATTAGCCGGCCACTTCCGGGCCGTCGAATGATTGTGGTCTCGCGGCAGCCGGGTTATCAGATTGACGTTAAGCGAATTGAGATAGCAGCAAGCCTTGATGAAGCGTTGCAGCGCGCGATCGCAGGGGGCGACGACGAAGCGTTTATTATCGGCGGCGGAGCATTGTATAAGGACGCTCTGCCGAGCGCGGACCGGTTGTATTACACATCGGTCCGAGCTAACGTACGCGGCGATGCGTACTTCCCGGATGTTGATTGGAGTCAATGGTGCCTGGTTGAATCATGCGAAAGCCCCGCCGATGAGGAGAACGATTTTTCAAGCACTTTTAAGATTTATGACCGACAAGTTGGGTGAATTGACTTCGTTTGCTTCTGCTCCGTGCACTCCGTGCCCTCTGTGGTGAATCACGATGCCGAAAGATGTGAAGCAGCGTTGTGACTGGGGCCCGCGCGGCGGCGAGTTGATGGTCACTTACCACGACACCGAGTGGGGCGTGCCGGTACACGACGACCGCAAGCAGTTTGAGTTTCTGACGCTGGAGAGCGCGCAGGCGGGATTGAGCTGGCTCGTCGTCTTGCGCAAGCGCGAAGCCTACCGGCGGGCGTTTGCCGAATTTGATCCCGAGAAAGTCGCCCGTTTCACTGACAAACGAGTTGAAAAGTTGCTCGTCGACCCCGGCATCATCCGCAATCGTCAAAAAATTGCAGCGGCAGTAAGTAATGCCCGCGCATTTCTGGACGTGCGCAATGAGTTCGGCAGCTTCGACAACTACATCTGGAGATTCGTCGACGGCCGGCCAATCCAAAACCGCCTTCAAAGCATGAAAGACTTGCCGGCCACGTCAAAGGAATCCGACGCGCTGAGCAAAGACCTGAAGCAGCGCGGCTTCAAGTTCGTTGGAAGCACGATCGTGTACGCCCACATGCAGGCCATAGGAATGGTCAACGACCACCTCATCACGTGCTTCCGCCATAAGGCATGTGCGCGGCTGAAATAGTATGACGTCGAGACGCAATGTATAATTGATTTCAGGATTGCTTCTGCCTGGACGGGTTTATATGCAGCTAACAGTCGCTTCATTGACGGAACAATTGCAGTTGGCCGATGTCTTGTTGGCTGGGAGAGAGCGCATGCTAGAGCCTCAAGACTTGCCTGGCCGATATGGGCGCGTTGTGCGCGCACTTGATCAGGTGCTGGCGCCTGCAATTGCGAGTCAGTGGTCGGTGGCGGATGGGCCGTATGGCGGCACGGTTATATCGGGCGCGTTACGCAGGACGTCGACATTGCCTTGCCGGCTGCCCGCATCGACGATTTTCTCCAAGCGGCCGGCGTGAGTGGCTTCGAGCAGCTAAGTCAACCCGCCGGTCGATGGCCCAAGCTCCGGCATCGCGAGACTGGAATCGAGGTCGACATTCTTCCAGAGGGGGGCCGGCCCGGCACCGCATCGAACCCTGCGCCGACGACGATCCCGCACCCAGAATCAATGGGCGCAGTACGCGGCATGCTAAAGTACATGACCCTTCAGGTTCTCATCGAGCTGAAGCTGGCCGCCGGTCGATTGCGTGACGAAGCCGACGTGTTGGAACTTGCACGCGAGAATCAGCATCGCATCGACGAGATACGAAACCATTTGGCCAGTATTCATCCGCGTTACGCGGGTCGCTTTGAAAGCATTCTTGAACAGCTCGATGATGCTCCAGCCGAGTAAAGGCTCGGCTTTATTTGCAACGGCCAACGGCCTAGATGCGATCAATGTGCTGTGGAAATGGCATCACGTTGTCAATCGACGTGGCATCCACGGCGAGCATTACCAGCCGATCGAAGCCTATGCCGCGCCCGAGCACGCGGGCAGGCCGTGTTCCAATGCGGCGAGCAGGCTTGCGGGCATCGGGAAAGCTTGCCGGCCGTCGGCGACGCGGGTCGAATTGACCTCTTCGAAGCGGCGGCGCTGTTCCGCGGCGTCGGTCAGCTCGTGGAAGCCGTTGGCCAGCTCGATGCCGCGGTAGTACAGCTCGAATCGTTCGGCAACGTCGTATCCAAATTCTGAGCGCACAGTTTTCGCCAGCGACGCCTGCGTGGCTGGATAATGAAAGATGATTTCAGGCTTGTCTTTTCCAGTTTGTGGCTCGACCTGCTTTGCCAAAAGCAAATTGAGGTATTCATCGCGAGAACTTCGTTGGCTCGCTGGGGCGTTGCCCCAGCCACCCATCCTGTTCGCCGCTGCCGACAATTCTGCGAGCGACGCCGTATGTGGGCACAAATCGAGCGTCCGTTGAAACGCTTCGGCGTACGTTGTGCGGATGCACGGAGGCGTGCTCAGCAGCGACTGAGTCAGCTCGTCGAGCAAATCCATGCCCGCCCCCATGTCGTCGTCAGCACGATACCATTCGACGATGGTGAACTCGGGATTGTGCAGCTGGCCTCGCTCGCCTGCGCGGAAAGAGCGAGTGATTTGAAAAATGGCCGTCGCACCCGCGGCCATCAGCCGCTTCATGTGTAGTTCCGGCGAGGCCTGCAGAAACTCGCCGCTGTGCGTTTGCATGGGCTCAATATGCTGCTCCGGAATGACTTCTGGGGCGAGCAGCGGCGTATCGACTTCAATGAATTTGCGCTCGTAAAAGAACTCTCGCAGCTTGCGGAGCAGCGCGCTACGCTTTTCAATCGCAGCGAGCGAGGCCGTTGGCTCAAATGATTGTCGGTCGCGACTCATCGATTAATTAAGTCTATAGCCGCGACCCAACGGGTCGCCAGCCTGCCGGCGATTCATAGCATCGCGGCTATGTACACGCGTGTGTGCTGCACAATCTATACGGCGCTATGCTCTCGGGCGGCGCGGCGCGGCAAATACCTCTTGCCCGGGCAACAGCGGCGGCATTGGGCAATCGAGCATATCGCAAATCGCCCGCAGCAACTCTCCCTCGCCGACGCTGATCGTTTCATCCGCGCTGATGCATGCCGCACAGGCGTCAACCAGCCGTCCGCGGAGCTTGGGCGCTGTTGACGCCAATTCTTCGAGCGCCTGGCGAAGCTCGTTTAGTCCGCTTGTAGCCTCCGGCACGTAGCGCAATGGAACTTCGGGCAAGTGTGTCGCACCAGCCTGAAAAGCAACGACGTCGTTATGCTGGCATTCGCGTGCCAGCGCCGAGAGCAAGATGGAGCATTGCTCCGACAGCCGCTGCAATCCGTAGTATTTAATCGGTGCTGGCCGCACCGGCTCGAATTGCGGTCGCAAGTGGCGCATCAGTATTTCGTGCAGCGCCCATTCGAACAACGCCAGCCGCTGGTCGGCGCGCACGAGCTTATCGAAACAGTCGGCGAACTCACGATACTGCGGACCGCTCATTGCCCGCAGCGCTGGCAGCGTCATATCCACCAGGGGCAGCCGTGCCCGTACATCGACCCCGTTCACCGCAGGAACCAAACGCAGCGTTAACTCGAACACGTCGGCCTCTGCCGCTTTTTCGAGCGCCTTGAGCTGTGCCACGCGAACGTCGGCATCGCGGTCGAGCAGCGTGGCGAAAATGAGCGCTCGCGCTCCGTACGGATCATGTGCTGCTTCGGTCACCTGCGGCGGCAACGCCGCTATCAAATGATGGACGTACTTGCGGTGCGCCTCCGTAGGGCTGGCAACCTGTTCGGCCGCATGCTTCACGTCGGCCAGGGCTGGCGCCGCGTACTTCGCCGCTTCGTCGCGCGAGGCCGCGTCGACAAACGCACTAGGCCCATCTGCAGTCGACGGTGCTGCCTGCGCAGCAATCGCGGACGGATATTCTCCATTCCATTGCGGATCGAGGCGTCGAATGCGCTGTTCCAGCGGCGGATGCGTGGCAAACAGGCTGTTCAAGCCGGAGGCGAAATACATGTGGCTGGCCTCCGCCGCTGTTGGGCTTACGAGCTTCGAGCCGAACGCCGCCGCGCCGATTCGCTTCAGCGCTCCGGAGATGCCCTCGGGATTGCGCGTGAACTGCACGGCGGAGGAATCAGCAAGAAATTCGCGCTGGCGCGAGATGGCCGCCTTGATGAGATTACCGAAAAACAAACCGACAAAGCCAAGCAGCATGAATGCCAACCCGACAAGAAGCAAAACGTGTCCGCCCTTGTTTTTTTTCGAACTGCCGCTCAATCCAGCGATTCGCAGCACCTCGCGGCCGACCAGCCCCATCAAAAGAATGCCATGCAGCACGCCAATCAACCGCAGGTTGAGCCGCATGTCGCCGTTGAGAATGTGGCTGAACTCATGGGCGATGACTCCTTGCAGCTGT
The DNA here is from genome assembly GCA_963713365.1 of uncultured Planctomycetota bacterium. Lineage (GTDB taxonomy): Bacteria > Planctomycetota > Planctomycetia > Pirellulales > Lacipirellulaceae > JABDGM01. The sequence goes on from CAVQLN010000004.1 coordinate 31,652, forward strand.
TCACGAGAAAGTTCCTCCCCGCAGCCGCGCGTGACGCCGATCACGGCATCGCTGGGTGAATGACCGGCCGCAAACGCGTTGATTCCCTGCTCCTCGTTCAGCAGGAACACCGGCGGGACGGGCACGCCGGATGCCAAGGCCATTTCCTCAACGACGTTGAGCAAGCGGCGCTCAGTTTGATCGGTCGTGTTGGGGTAAATGCGACGCCCACCAAGGCGCTCGGCCAGCACGGTGCCGCCACCGCGTAGCTGCACGATTTTGTACAAGCTGCCAAAGATGATAACCACAAGAGCGCCGCCCGCCGCCAGTGTCGGCAGCTCAATGGGCACATCGCCGCCGCCCCACGTGCCGACGCACAGCGCGGTAGCGACGAACGTCGTGCCAACGATGCCGATTACCGCCAGCACGAACATCGCGACGAGCCACTTCGTATTGCGCCGCGCGGTTGATTGACGTTCAAAGAAGTCGGTGGCCATGCAGATTCACCACGGAGAGCACAAAGTTCACGGCGTATTTCACAGGAGGTAGCAGAGGAATCAGAGCCCAGGAAATAAAACGCTCTCTGCTACCTCTGCTTCCTCCTGTTACTCCAAATTGCTTTTCCTCTCCGTGTCGTCTGAGCACTCCCTGGTAAATTCATTTGCCTTACTTAAACGACACCTTCGGCGGTTCGGCGATTTGGGCGTCTTCAAAATCCAGGAGCTCTGCGTCCTCATTGTGGCCGAGCATGCCGGCAAAGATCACCGGTGGGAAAGTTTGGCGGTAGGTGTTGTACTCAGTTACAGCGTCGTTGTAAGCCTGGCGGGCGAAGGCAACTTTGTTTTCCGTCGAGGTGATTTCCTCGCTTAGTTGAGCCATGTTCTGATTGGCCTTTAGGTCCGGGTAGGCCTCGGCCAAGGCGAACAGGCGGCCTAGTGCGCCCGACAATCCCTGCTCAGCGGCGGCAAGCGCCTGCATGGCGGCCGGGTTGCCAGGATTCGAGGCTGCCCGCTCCAGTCCGCCGACGGCCTGATTGCGGGCCAGAATCACTGCTTCGAGCGTGCCGCGCTCATGCTGCATGTAGCCCTTTACGGTCTCCACAAGGTTCGGGATGAGATCGTACCGCCGCTTGAGTTGCACCTCGATTTGCGAAAACGCGTTCTGGAAACGGTTCTTGAGCGTGACAAGCTTGTTGAAGATCCCAACGCCCCACATTACGGCAATCAGGGCAATGATCACAAAAACTGTCAGCACAACCCAGGGAGACATATTCGGGCTCCGCGATGGTTATTGAATGACGAATGACCGACTGCAATTTATTCGTCATTCGTCATTCGTCATTGGTCATTCGTCATTTTCTTAGAGGCAGAAGTTTTTTGCCTTGGCCGCTACTCATTCCTCAGGCGCTTTGGCGCGCTCGATGTACTCGCCCGTGCGGGTGTCGATGCGGAGATAGTCGCCGGTGTTGATGAACGCCGGCGCCCCGATCTCAGCACCTGTTTCCAGCTTGACCGGTTTTTGTACGTTCGTCGCAGTATTGCCCCGCGCGGTCGGCTCGGCGTATTCGACCTTCAAAATGACGTGATTGGGCGGCGTCACGGCGATAGGGTTGTTGTTATAGACCATGAGAGTACATTCGAGGCCGTCCTTGAGAAATTGCCACGAATCGCCCACCTGCTCCTTGGTCAGCTCGTACTGTTCATAGCTCTCGGTGTTCATGAACACGAAACTGTCCTGCTGGCGATACAGGAATTGGGCTGGGAACTCGACGACGTCGGCCATTTCGAGCGTCTGGCCGGCCCGATAGGTGCGGTCCACGACCGTGCCGCGAATGAGATTTTTGAGCTTGCACTCGTAGAGCGCGTTTCCCTTACCCGGCTTACGGAAATTCATCTCCACCATCAGGAACGGCACGCCCTCGATTTGAACTTTGAGTCCTTTGCGAAAATCACTTGTGTTGTACGTGGTCACGGTTGGTCTTTCTGAAACGCTTTATGACGGCGCGAAGTTATGATAGGAAGAACCTGTTAACACATTGAACTATAGCCGCGACCCTACGGATCGCCGGCCTGCGAGCCGTAGGGTCGCGACTAGGGCAATTGCAAAAACAAGATGACCATTTTATCCACGTCGCCTGCGGTTGTCCGCCCCAGATTAGTCGTGCCGCAGTACGCTTCCTGGCAGGATGCACTGAAAGACGCAGTGCGCGATCGGCAAGAGCTTTTGCGGTTGCTGGGCTTGTCGTATTCGGAGATAGATGGCGAAAACGATTCCCAAGAGCAGTTTCCTCTGCTCGTGCCGCGTGGCTTCGTGGCCCGCATGCGGCTCGGCGATCCGGCCGACCCGCTGTTGCGACAAGTGTTGCCGCTGGCCGATGAGCTGACGGACGTGCCCGGTTTCGTGGCGGATCCGGTGGATGATGCGGCGGCGATGCGCCGGCCGGGACTATTGCAGAAGTATCGCGGCCGCGCACTGCTTGTCACGACTGGCGCCTGCGCAGTTCATTGCCGCTATTGCTTCCGCCGGCATTTCCCGTATTGGCAGGCGCCGCGATCGCTCGCCGAGTGGCGGCCGGCGCTCGACGAAATCGCCGGCGACGTATCGCTTGATGAAGTGATCCTCAGCGGTGGCGACCCGCTGATGATCGTGGATCGAGTGCTCGGGCAATTAATTCGAGAATTGGCGGCAATTCCGCATCTGCGGCGCCTGCGCCTCCATACGCGGCTGCCGATCGTGATCCCGGAACGAGTGACGGACGATCTGGTCGCCATGCTGCGCGGTTGCGGGCTCACGCCGATAGTCGTCGTGCACGCAAATCATGCGAATGAGCTGGATGAAAACGTCGCGCACGCGTTCGCGCGACTGTCCAATGCGGGGATCGTGCTGTCTGAACCAGGCTGTACTGTTGGCCGGGATCAACGATTCTGTCGAGGCCCAGCTCGCACTGAGCGAGCGGTTAGTCGACCTTCGAGTGTTGCCATACTATTTACATCAGCTTGATCCAGTGGCAGGCGCAGCGCATTTCAAAGTGCCAATTGAGAGTGGCCGGCGAATTATTGAACAACTGCGAGCGCGTTTGCCCGGCTACGCCGTGCCGCGATACGTGCAGGAAGTTCCCGGCGCTGACTAGTAAGTTTGAACTGATTTAACCTCACGCAGAGGCGCAGTGGACTAGCAGAGCGTTGTCACTAGCATTGTGCGTTCCTACGCGATCACTCTTGAGTCATTCGTCGCATGTTCGCGATCGGAATCGCGATTGCCGTTTTGACATTGGATTGCATAGCGATTGACGGGCTTTAATTCAAATATTTCGCTATTTATGACATTGCCGCGATTGATCGGCTGCGGTCCGAGCTTAAGTTCGAGCCGCGGCGGCTGCGCGCTGCGCACGGCGTTTTTCAAGAAGTTTCTCGGCGCTGAAGCGGCGCTCGGCGAACTGCCGGCCGAAGTTCGCGAACAGTTCTCTCGCCACGTCGAGTTTCATCCGCTGTCGATTGCCGAGTCGCATGATTCGCAACTGGATGGAGCGACAAAGCTTGTGCTGCGCACGCAGAACGAATATTTGATTGAGTCGGTCATCATGCGCACGGGTACCGGGCGCGTGTCGCTGTGCGTATCGTCACAGGTCGGCTGCGCGGCCGCCTGCGGATTCTGCGCTACAGGCCAGATGGGCATCGCGAAGAACCTGTCCGCGACCGAGATTCTTGATCAAGTCGTTCTGGCCGGAGAGCGAATGCGGGCTGAAAACCGCAGCGTTCGCAATATTGTTTTCATGGGAATGGGTGAGCCGTTTCACAATGAAGAGACCGTGTATCAGGCCGTCGCCGCCCTGCTCTCACCCGATTTGTTCCATCACACGCCCGGCCGCATTCTCATTTCCACGGTCGGCATTCCGGACGCAATGGTCCGTTTCGCACGGCGTTTTCCGGACGTCAATCTCGCGCTCAGCTTGCATAGCGTGCGGCAAGATGTTCGCGAAAAACTTATCCCGCTCGCCGCCAAATACTCACTCGACGAGCTGCGAGCCGCCGTCGCCAAGGTCAATGAAATCCAAGAAACCTCGGTAATGATCGAATATCTCATGTTGGCGGATGTCAATGACTCATTGGACGACGCTCGAGAGCTGGTCACATGGCTCCATGGGATCGACGCGCACGTGAATCTCATTCCATACAATCCGATCCCATCGGCTCCGCAGCTGTGCACAAGCGAGCGGCCACAGCGCGACGCCTTCGCTACCGTCTTGCGCGAGGCCGGGTTTGTCACCACAATTCGCTACTCATTGGGCGCCGACATCGCTGCGGCATGCGGGCAACTCGTTCAGCGGGAAAACCGGCAGATTGCCCGCGAGCAGGCAACCGCGTCAACCTGAGGTGCGGCCATGCAGGATATCATCGCCGGCATCCGCACGTTTCAGCGCGACGTATATCCGCAGTACCGCGAGCTGTTCGAAAAGCTCGCGGCCGGCCAGTCGCCCGAAGCGCTGGTGATCACCTGTAGCGATTCGCGCGTTGATCCGTTTCTATTGACGCAGGCTCAGCCCGGCCAATTGTTCGTGCTCGAAACGCGGGCAACCTCGTGCCGAAGTACGACGGCTTCGTCGGCGGCGTGACCGCGACGATTGAGTTTGCGGTCGTGGGCCTGCGCGTGCCGAACATTATTGTTTGCGGTCATTCCGGCTGCGGTGCCATCACGGGCCTGCTGCATCCCGAGACGCTCGAGAACATGCCGAACGTCGAGGACTGGCTTCGCCACCATGCCCAGCCGGTGCGCGACATTCTGTCGCAGGCTGGCCGCTTAGGCGGACCGGATGAGTTGGCTCAAGCGGTGGACGCCAACGTGCTCGTGCAACTGGAGAACCTGCGCACGCACCCGAGCGTGGCCGAGGCGCTCGCCGCCGAACGGATCACGCTGCACGGCTGGGTCTACGACATCGCCAGCGGCGAGGTGCGGGCGTACGACGAAGGATGGAAGCAGTTCGGGCCGCTGTAGTTGACCCTCAGTCGATATCGCCGTAGGCAACCCGATAAATTTCCGGGGCATAAAAGGTCCTTACGTGCATATCGGGTAGCTCGGCCAGGATACCTACGTCTACCAATCGCTCGACGTCGGATTTTGCCGTTGGGTACGTGACATCGAGCCGACCTGGCAATTGCGCAAGTTCAATAATTGGCGATGAAAACAATTCCTCAACAATTTTGTTTAAGTGCACGCGGCCACCGGTGGCGCCAAGCCTTTGCATATAATCATCCTTGATAATGCGTAGATTCTCGCAACGTTGGATCGTGGACTTCGCCTGCTCCGACGTACCTCGTAAACAGAACTCGACCCAACGCGTCCATCCGACTTTTGCGCTCACGTCGAACAGAAACTGTCGATAATCGTCTCGGTTCTTCTCGAAGAACTCGCTCAGGTAGAGCCAAGGTTTGGTTAGTTTGCATCGTTGTTGAATCGCGAGCTAGGATCGAGTTGGGATGGAGACCAACCAATCGTGTTCCATTTTGGCTCGTAGCGACGAACCAGGTGCTCCTTGAACGCACCCTGATATTGCTGGCCAGGTAGTTCGTCGCCCGCAATGACAGCGACTTGCGGAACAGACCATCGATCGTGCGGCAATCGGCATGCTTTGCAAGTCTGCGACCAAGATCATGTGCGTGGCCGATATATAGCGCTAGTTTTGTTGCATCGCGCAATAAATAGATACCTGGCTGGCCTGCGTAGCCGCTGTCGGATTAAGGCGTTGCCAGGCTTGAAAGCGACTGAAGTCTCGATTGGCAAACACGAAGTGAAATTGTTTCACCTGGTCCACCAGCTCACGGCTCGCTTTTCGCATGCGCAGCGCGGCCCAACGGTAGTCGACTGTTTCAAACCCAGAGGCGAACCGCCTTGCCGTTTTGTCGAAATAATCGGATTTTTGCGGGTCGCAGAGAATTTCATCGAGCGAAGGCCACCCATACTTTTCGCTCGTCAAGCGCCAGGCAATCTCGGCGGCGAAGCTGTAGGCGTCGAGCTCGTCATCGCTAATGTGAACTTTGTTGATTTGCCCGCGCTTGGGGAAGGCGCCGGTTTTTCGCAAGCGCAGCAGTTCACGATTCCAATCGACCGGCCCGCCAATGAGGCCTGAGTCGCGGCAGGCATCATGAAACGCGCTCTGCAACGATGGATGCGCCAGCAACCAATCGACCGAGTAGCCGTCGTGCGCGGCATAAAACGCGTCGACAATCGCGTCGCCGACTAATTCGCGCAGCCGAAGCCTTGTTGTCTTGGGTGCCACTGGCTTTGCCAGTGTCTCGCCTAACGCGTGCCTGGATCCGTTCGACACGCAATTTGCTTGAAGCCGATCTAGCGTGTCACTTGCGCAACCGCACGCCGGCCGGCGTTTGATCAGGCTTAGCACTGGCAGAGCCAGTGGCACCAAGTTTCCGCCCGTTCGCGGTGCTCGGCGCGCTGGCGATTGGATCGGCCGGTCCATCAAGTGCCTCGCCTTCCTGAACTGAACTCAGCCGCTCGGTGGCGGCGCGAACGTATTCTTCCGAAAGCTCGCAGCCGATCCAACGACGGCCAAGCTTTTTGGCAACGGCCAGCGTCGTGCCGCTGCCGGCGAAGGGATCGAGCACCACATCACCGGCGTTGCTGCTGACGCGGATGATGCGGCCCAAAAGCTGCTCCGGCATCTGGCAGCCGTGAAAGCCCTGCCTCTCTTTGAACGTGCCCGCCACGCGCGCGTAATACCACGTGTCGTCGCCGGGCTGGAAACCGTCGGCCAAATCCTGCGGCCGCAAGATCCACGTGTCATCCGGCAAACGACCGGCCGGGTTGGCGCCGCTTGTCGGCATATACCAGTGCCCGGGCCGATGGCACGCGCACCTGCGGGTCCTCGGCATTGAACGTGAAGTTGCTCTCGTCCTTGACGAAATGGAACAGATGGGCGTGCGAACGCGAGAACTTTCGCGTGCAATTGACACCGAAGGTGTAATACCAAACGACCCAGCTTCGCGTCGCGAAACCGACCTGGTGCTGAGCGGCAACCTTCAATTCGGCGGCGAATTCGTCGCCGATTGCCAGCCAGAACGTGCCGCCCGGCTTCAGCACGCGGTGCACTTCGCCGATCCAGGCGCGGCTCCAAGCCACATAGTCGTCGGGGTCTTGGCGGTCGTGGTATTGGTCGTACTCGTAGCCAATGTTGAACGGCGGGTCGGCAAAGGCCAAGTCGACCGTCCCGGCCTCCATTTGCCGCATCAATTCGATGCAGTCGCCATGGTGAATCCTGCCGGTAATTTGTAATGAAGATTGTTGAGCAGCCGTTGGCTCAACCGCAGCCGGTAAAGACATTGCAGCGATCCTTGCCCGCGAAGAGACGTTGTCAATTGACTCGTTGCTTCAATATGACGCATCAACCGCCGAGATACAATCGGCGCGGCGTGCTCAGCGCAATCGTGATACGGCCGCCGCGTGGGCCATCAGTTGATCCAAGCGGCAAAGCCGATAAACTCGCCGCGGAACACGCGCTGGAACTCACTCCAAGTTTCCGGCGACGTTTTTTCACCATGCTCCAGATAGGGCAGCGCCGCGGTGCCTTGCACCCACAGCACTAGGTCAAAATCGCGCGGCTCTCGGAAAACTTTGTGCAGATTCACACCTTCATCAAAGCCGCGCCGCCAGAACGGGATGAGCTTTTGGCCGCGGAGGACTTGTTCCGCCTCGTCCAGGAACTTGTGCCATGTGTCGATGCGCGCTTGATTCATCGCCAGACCTGTAATCACGCTTTGCTGATTCGGTCCTGGAATCCATTCGCGGTTGTTGTCTGTTTCTGCGGCGATGAGTTCCCAGCTCTCGCGGCTCATCGCAACCATTTGCAATAGATGTTCCTGGGCTGCAGATAACCGAGGTGGGTGACGAAGCTCGAAATTCATGAGATGGATTGCCGCGATCAGGTCGGGGATGTCATCCCACATTTCGCGGTCCGTATCTTCCTGCGGCCGATCATGCCTTGCTGCAAATTCGGTCTGCGGTCTGGCGAATAACGCATGAGCGGTGACTTCAAAGAGTCGGCCTTGGTCATAGGCCAATACCAAGTCGGCCATTGCGGCCAGCAAGTGACAATAGCCGCGCAGCCAATAGACGTCGGCCGAATCGAAGCCGACGGTAAGATCCTGCGCCGCCTGCTCATCTCGCCCTCGGTTCGCGGCCATGCGAAACAATGTGCCCAACGTCTCGCGCTCGCCAAATTGGCCGTCGCCGTTCATGTCGAGCTGCACATCGTCGAGATTCAAGCTCCATGAGAGCTGCCGGTCGTCTATCGGGGACAGCGTCGTTTCGGCTTTAATGACCTCTTTCTGGAAGCGTTCGATCATTTGCCGCACGTCTTCGTAGGTCACCGGCTCGGCCCGCCGGCCGGTTTCGGCGAATCCGCCGACGCGGACGAAGGGGATCATCATCGCTCGGTTAAGCGCTCCGTATCGAGCGCCGTCCTGGGCAAGCCGCTCTACCGCGCGCACTACCTGAACGGTGCCAAGCTGAAAACGTGCCAGATCATCGTCGACACCGGGACGCTAGATATTTCACGAGCGCCTGTTCAGCTTCGGCGAGTTTGCCGGCGCTGAGCTGCGGCCCGATATCCGGTCGCTCCGCGGCCACAAGTGTGTCGCCATTCATCGCCAAATGGCTCAACAACAATCCCAGCAGGCATAACCCAAGGCGATCTGGCCGAGAGAGAATCATGGCGAAGCCCTCAGGATTTTCTTATGATGTCGATTCGTATTTGGCATGAAGTTCTTGGTTATACCGCAACAATTTTAGTGCTGCTCATGAAATTCGCCATTTGCAACGAGATGTTCGGCGACCGGCCATTCGCCGACGTGTTTTCCACAGTCCGCGAACTCGGTTACACGGGAGTTGAGATCGCACCGTTTACGCTTGCGCCCGGGGCAGAACCGTTTGACCTTCGCCAAGTGCCGGCCGAACGCATCCTCGAAGTGCGGACTATGGCCGAGGACGCGGGGCTCGAAGTGATTGGGCTGCATTGGCTGCTGGCCAAGACCGAAGCCTATTACCTCACGAGCCCCGACCCCACAGTACGTCGCCGTACGGCCGACTACTTGCGACTGCTAGCCGAGGTGTGCGCCGATTTGGGCGGCACGATCATGGTGCTCGGCTCACCCAAACAACGCAATCTGCTGCCGGGGGTTTCATACGACGATGCGGAAGCCTACGCGACGGAAGTGCTGCACGCGGCCGTGCCGGCCTGCGCAGTTCGGCGTAACGATCGGCCTGGAGCCACTCGGCCCGGCCGAGGGCGACTTTCTGCTCAACGCCAAAGCCGGCATTCGACTCGCGGAAATGGTCGACTCGCCGAACTGCAAGCTGCACTTGGATGTGAAAGCGATGTCGAGCGAAGGCCAGCCAATCGAAAATATCATCCGCGACAGCCGCGAGTGGCTCGTACACTTTCACGCCAACGACCCGAACCTATTGGGACCGGGAATGGGCGACGTCGACTTCCGGCCAATTTTCGCTGCGCTTAAAGAAATCAACTACAGCGGCTGGATAAGCGTCGAAGTGTTCAAGTACGAGCCGAGTCCGGATGAGATTGCGCGGCAGAGCATGGAGTACATGCGGCGAATCGAAGCCGCGGTCGCTCAGGGAGCGAGGGGCTGAATGTCACTGCGGCGGACCGTCCATACTTTCACGAGCCGGTCGTGATCGTCGATGGTGAATTGCACAGTCAATGGATCAATCGTCAATCCGCAAAGCTCTTCGTGACGATGCTCTGCGCATGAAAGCGGATCGACGGCCAATCGCCGATCAATCTCGTCGGCAGCGTTGGTTATCGCCGCCTTATCGGTGGCTTCAGCCACAGATCGGCAAGTCTGCGTGTGGCGAACTGCCACCAGACAACGGTAAAGCGATTCATTCCTTGTCCAGCGACGTGAGGTGCTCGAGCACTTCTTTGGTCATGTAGAAGGAGCCGCCTTGCCGATTATAGATTTCAATTTGTCGCTTTGCTTCGGCCCAATCAGGTGTGGAACTCTCGACATCCGCTTTGGCCGACGCTACCGGCGAGATGTGACCAATCTGGCGTCCGTGCGAGTCAACCACAATGATGGGGAACGACGCCTGGGCGATAAGACGCGCTTGTTCGTCGCTGACTGTCATTTGCGTCATGGAGTTTTTGCACGCACGGGTTTGTGAAGCTATAAGCATTATGGCACTTCGCATTCTCCCGCCAAAATCGTTCAGGCACTTGTCGCCCGCAGCTCGGCCAAGTGCTGGGCCGAACCCACGAGCCGGTCCCAGTTCGCGTGAATGTACTCGGGTGGGCCGCCAATTTGGGCGACGACCACCGCCACGTTCTCCGTCGGCACCATCTCGATGGCGTCCCACGGGCAGACCGTGAGCTCGTACGGATTCGTTTTCTTCTGCGGAATGTGGACGCACACCTCGCAGCCCACGCAGCGCTCCAGATCGATCTCGCACCATTGCTGCGTGCCCTTCACAATCCCGCGGTCAATCGTGCGCATCTCGATGCAATCGACTGGGCAGACTTCGAGGCACGATTCGCAGCCGGTGCAGTTGTCGGCGTTGATGACCGCCAACTCCTTAGGAACTTTTTTGCGTGGTCCTTCTTTGGCCATGTTAAATCGAGGGCTTAGAGTCGAGGGTCGAGAGCAAGAATCAATCGCGATATGCGCCAAGCCGCGACCTAACAGGTCGCCGGCGAGCGCTTGTGAAATCTCTCACAATCTTAGTCCACAGGCGGCCCGTGTGCCAAGGCGGGGGCCGACGGCAACTGGGCTCGAACGGCAAATCATTTCGGCTTCTGCCGCCGCAGCTTCAGCATTACTTGATCGGCCGTTCGGGCTTTCGCGAAAAACTCCGAGTCGCGCGCGTACTGCTCCATAAACCAGTCGGCAGTCGCCGGGCTGTAGCGCCGCCCTGCCCCGGGCAGATGGAACACGAAATCAGGCCGCTCGTCCAGCCGGTGTTGCCGCCGAACTGCTTGTATGTCGTAAGTCGTCAGCGCACGCCGGCCAAGTCGCGCGTTCAGCTCGCTCAGCAGGTCTTTCTGCCGCCACGGATAAAGCCGCTCCACGTCCTGCGGCTGCAGCGCGGGCGCATCCGGGTCGGTGGTGATTCGCACGGGCTGAAGATTTGCCGGCACGCTTTTCTTCGGACTTCGCGCCGTTTCGCCCGGCAGTCGTTTGAGCCAGCGAATCGATCGGCGTCGTGAGCACTCGCCGAATCCCTCGGATCCAGCGACGCCGCACACGCCGCACCAGGCGATCGAAGAATTCGCGAAGATCGCCCGTTCCGCCTGGCACGCTCTTATCAGCGTGCCAGAAGAAAATGGCGCCGGCGGGAAATGCCTCGATCCTCGTCACCGCATCATTGGGGTCGACATACCAACCCGCTTTCGTAAAGACGATCGGAAAGAGCGATTTCCCAACGGTGATCTGAACGGCCGCCGGCTGCGAGCTATCAAGGGCGCGTACCTCAACCTCGTCAAACGCTGAGTCGCTATATTCGTTGATTCGACGCAGTATATCGCTGCGTGTAAGAGCGTGAGCGTCGGCCGGCATACGCAGGATCAGGTCGCCTCCATCGGAATTCGCGATTGCCGCAATATCACGAATGAGATTGCACCAATCGCGCTCCGACTGCTGGTCAAACTGGCGGTCAACTCGCAGCCATGATGCCGGCGCACCTTCAATAACCTTGGCATGTTCTAACTCGACATCGCCAAGCTGCCCGTCATTCATACTTGTATCAAGTGCCGTGCTCATCAGGTGGATCGTGGCAATCCAAGCGTGTGCTTATACACGCCTGTGCACTCCTAATTATACGCATGAGGAGTTGCCAGAATGGCTTATCTCGACAGACAACCAGCAAGGCAGAATCGCGGCTTCGATCGCTATATTTAGCTTGCTAAGGCAGGTGCGATTGGCCAAAAAAGATGCCTGCTATCGCGCGGCCACGGATTCGCCGCGGGTGAGGTCTTCGAATGTCTGCCGCTTGCGCACCAGGTGCGGCGTGCCGTCTTCGATCAGCACTTCGGCCACCAGCGGCTTCGAGTTGTAGTTGCTGGCCATGACGTAGCCATAGGCACCGGCAATGCCGATGACGAGAAAATCGCCCACCTCGGCCTCTGGCAATGCGCGGCGGGCGACGACGCCACCTTCCTCTTGCGTGAAGATGTCGCCCGATTCGCACAGCGGGCCGCCGACCACGACGTCACGCATGCGGCGCGGCTGCCGGGGTGAAGCGTTGCCCGGCTCGCTTTGTTGGTGAGCGGGGCAGATCGCCATGGGGTGATAGGCGCCGTAGAGGATCGGGCGCGCCAGATTGTTGAAGCCCGCGTCGACTAAATAGAACGTGTTTTCGCTGGCCTGCTTGACTGCCCGGATTTCGGTAACGAGGTAGCCGCTCTCCGCGACCAAATAGCGACCCGGCTCAATCTCCAGCGAAATCTCGTGACCAAACTCGGTCGCCAGCCGATGCCGCGTGGCATCCCAAACTTTGAAGTACGCCGCAATGTCGATGAAGTTTTGTCCTTCTCGGTAGGGCACCGGCAAACCGCCGCCCGCGCTGATCGAAATGATCGAAGAGCCAACCGCCAGCGCCGCCTTCTCCATCGCTGCAGCGACCTGTGTCAGGTGGGCCAGATCGGTGCCCGAACCGATGTGCATGTGCAGGCCAGAAATGGTGAGGCCGTATTTCTGTGGCCCGCTCGATGCACTCCTCGATCTGCTGGTGCCAGATGCCGTGCTTCGATTGGGCGCCGCCAGTGTTCACCTTCTGGCTATGGCCGTGACCGAAACCCGGATTGATACGCAGCGTGATGGCCTTCCCTCGCATTCGCTGGCCGTACTGTTCGATCATGTCCGGCGAACCGCAATTGACATGAATGTCGTGTTCGGCGACGTAATCCAGCGCTTCCCGATCGAAAATATCCGCCGTATAGACGATTTCGGGTGGATGGACCTCCTGGCCTGGCTTGAACCCGGCCGCCCTTGCCCGGTGGACTTCGCCTGCACTCACGCAATCCACCAACGCACCGTGGCGCCGCACCAAGTCCACGATGGCGAGGTTGGAACATGCTTTTTGGGCATAGCGAACCACATCGAACGCGGCGAGGTCGGCGATTCGCTCGGCGATTTTCGCCGCATCGTAGATGTACGCCGGCGTGCCGAAGCGGCGGGCCAAGTCCGGCACAGAATGACCGGCAATATCAGTGAGAGTCGTGGGAAAGGCCGTGGCGGTGGGCATGAGCGGCATTGGAGTCTGTGAAATGTGTCAACTAAATGTCCTACGGTACGCCGCCAGCGCCAAACGTAAAGACGCAGCGACTTGCGCGAGCGGCAGGATGACACGCTTCGATGCCTTCGGGTTCGAACGCAAAGAAGTTGCGAGGCGAAGCGAATTCGTCCCAGCCGCTTAAGCGGCCTCGCCTAGCGTTCGCGATAGACGATCCGACCTTTGGTCAGATCATAGGGCGAGAGTTCCACGCGGACCCGGTCGCCCGGAACGATGCGAATGAAGTGCTTTCGCATCCGCCCGGCGACGTGGGCCATGACGATGTGTCCACCTTCGATCTCCACGCGAAATCGCGTGTTGGCGAGGGCCTGGGTCACCACCCCCTCGACCTCAAGAGCTTCTTCCTTTTGATCTGCCATAAACTACCCGGAAAAATAGCGGCGGACCCGATTGAACGGCGATCGCGCCGGGGCGTCCGCCCATTGCCACCGGCGAATCCTGTAATATTAGCATTTTGGCGGCGGAAACGTCTAGTCTTATTGACTTTATCTGGGGCGGCGCTCGTTAATCCGCTTCTCTCACGGGCGGAGCAAGCTCCGCCGCTAATTAACCATCGATTTCGTGCAAACGTCGGATGATTCTGCCGTTTGTATCGAATGCAATGGAGGTCAATTGTCCGCCCTGGGGCCTACCGATTTGCCGCTTGGACCGGCAAATGGATATCTTTCAATTTACTCCTTTGCGGTACAGTTAAGTACTGTTGGCGGGACTCCAAAAGTCCTGCGGCTCTATGGCCGCGGCTCGCCACTTCTAGGGCCTGTCTCGAATTACAAATTGTCTTCCACAGTGAGCACGTCCGGTTCCTCGCAAAGTGATGGCTCCGAACGACCGGATGCCGAACAGGTCGAGCGCGCCAGCGCGAGATCCAAGGTCTCGTTCAAGAGATCGCCGACCTGTCGCGCACGCAGATAACGCCGGCCGAGTTCTACGATGCCATGCTCAACAAGATCGTTGCAGCATTGGCGGCGCCGGGCGGCGCCGTTTGGACGGTCGCGGACGCTGGCAACTTGCAGCTTGCCTACCAGATCAATCTGCGGCAAACGGGCCTCATCGAAAATCCGATCGGGCAGGCCCAGCACGGCCGGCTTCTGCATCAAGTGATGCAAAGTTCCGAGGGGGCCCTGGTTGCCCCACATTCGGGGGCTGGCGAGACCACCGACAGCGATGAAGACGCGGCCGCTAATCCCACCGATTTTCTCCTGGTTTTGGCGCCGGTTCACAACGACCAGGGTCCGCAGGGAATTGTTGAGGTTTTCCAGCGGCCCGGCGCACGCATCACGACACAGCGCGGCTATTTGCGATTCCTGCTGCAAATCTGCGAATACGCCGGCGACTTCCTCAAGGGCCGCCGATTGCGGCACCTCTCCGAAAAGCAAACGCTGTGGGAACAGCTGGAGACGTTCACGCGCACGGCACATGAGAAGCTCGACGTGCGGCAAACGGCCTACACCATTGTGAACGAAGGCCGGCGGCTGATCGGCTGCGATCGAGTGAGCGTAGCCATCCGACGCGGCGGCAGTTGTCCCGTGGAAGCCGTCAGCGGTCAGGATACATTCGACAAGCGCTCGAACGTGACGGTGATGCTGAGCAAGCTGGCTGCCGCGGTGGCCAAGACCGGCGAGGACGTATGGTACTCGGGCGACACGTCGGACATGGCGCCGCAGGTGGAACAGGCGCTCGATGCATACGTCGACGAATCACACACGAAGGCCATTGCGATTCTGCCGCTCAAAGAGCCGCGCGACGAAGAAGCCCGCTTTGCGAGCGATGAGGAGCATGATCCGGCCCGGGTAATCGGCGCGCTCATCGTCGAGCAAATGGTCGACAGCCGCACCCCCGACGGGTATCTGCAGCGTGTGGAGGTTGTCCGCACGCACAGCGCCACGGCGCTGACGAACGCACTGGAGTATGAAGGGCTGTTCTTGATGCCGCTGTGGCGGTTTTTAGGCCGCGGCACGCGCTTTTTCCGGGGCCGGGCGTTGCCCAAGACGCTGGCCATTCTGGGTGTAACCGCCGCCGTGATTGCATTTCTGTGCTTGTACCCGAAGGAGTTCAAGCTGGAGGGCGACGGCAAATTGCGGCCCATCATCCGGCAGAATGTGTGGGCTGAAGTCAACGGGTACGTGCAGCAGGTGCTGGTCGAGCACGATGATCTGGTCAAAAAGGATCAATTGCTGGTCGAGCAGCGAAGCGACGAGCTTGCGAAGGAGATTGAGACCGTTCAGGGAGAGCTGCAAACAGACATGGCAAAAGCGGCTGCCCTGCAGCGCGAATTGCTTCAACGCCGGGATTTGCCCGAAGCCGAAAAAAGTCAAAAGGAGTCCGAACTCAACCAGCTTCGACATCGCGTCGCGAGTTTGAGGTCGCGACTTGAGATCTTCAGTAAGATGCAGGAAATGCTGAATGTTCGCAGTCCGATCGATGGGCGCGTTGTCACCTGGAACGTGAGCGAACGCCTGCTGGGGCGGCCGGTGAACCGCGGCGAGAACTTGTTGGAAATCGCCGATCCGACGGGCGACTGGGAGCTCGAAGTTTACATGCCCGAATACCGCATGGGCCACATCGCCAGCGCAAAGCGCGCTCGCAGGAAAAGCTCCTGGTGACGTTTTTCCTGGCCACGAATCCGGAGAACGAAATTGAAGGCCGCGTCGAGCAGGTCGACACCAGCGCGGAAGTGCGCGGCGAAGAGGGCAACACCGTCTTGGTGCGCGTGTCTTCGATCAACAGGCGCTGCGCCGCGTCAACAACGATCCGAAAATCGGTGCGACCACAACAGCCAAGATCCATTGCGGAAAGCGCGCTATCGGCTATGTGCTGTTCCACGACCTGATCGACTTTGTGCGAACCAAGATTTGGTTCCGATACTTCTCCTGACACCCAACTCCCGATAGCCGACACCCAATACGCATCCCAAACGCCGTTAAGCCGGAGTTCGCATGACTAGCTCTCTTCTTCTCGCCGCCATTTTCGTGGCCGCAACAGCCCAGTTAAGCGAATTGGATTCCAATCCGACTCAAATCACCAATCCGGAAATCGATGCGCTGATTACCGTTGCGGACGTCGTAAAGCTATCCTGCCGAGGAAGCCGGCGTGCTGATGCATTTGGGCGTTGACGAAGGCGACCTGGTTCAGGCCGGCCAAAAGATCGGTCAAATCGATGATAGTGTAGCCCAAATCCAGAAGAAGGCGGCGTATTTTGGCGCCCAGGCCGCATGGATGAAGTCGGAGGACAACGTTGAGATTGATTTCCAAAAAATCTCCGCCGAGGTGTATCGGAAGGAGTACGAACGAATGGTGGAAAGCAATCGGCTGACACCACGCTCCGTCACGGAGTCCGATATCGCTTTGGCTAAGCTCAAATGGGACCAGGGGCTGCTCGGGACCGAGAAAACGACTTACGATCAAAAAATCGCCAAGGTCGAGTACCAGGCGAAGCGAGCGGAGCTGGCCGCGGCAGAGCAGACGATAAAAGATCGCATCATCACGGCGCCGTTCGCCGGCGTCGTAGAAGAAGTTTTTCGCAAGCAAGACGAGTGGGTCACGGCCGGCGACCCAATCCTGCACCTGTTCCGGCTCGACACGATGAAAGTCGTCGGCGCCGTGGATTCAAGCCAATACGATCCGCATGAAATTCAAGGCTGCGACGTGACGATCATCGTGCCGATGGCCCGCGGCCGACAAGAAACCGTCCGAGGCCGGATCACCCGGATCAGCACGATTGAGCGCGGCGACAAAATATTCGAGGTCGGTGCTGAAGTTCAAAATCGCCAGGAACACGGCGTATGGCTCTTGCGCCATCTTCAAGAGGCGAAGATGACGATTCACCTCGGCACCGGTGGCCGCGCCGCCGCGGGAGTGAGCCGGGCGGAGTGAAATGTAGAGGGGGAGAGTGGGAGAATGGGAGAGAGGGAGACACAGTGATTAAATTCTGCGCCTGCGTCTCCCCCTCTTCCAATCTCCCATTCTCCCCTCTCCCACTCTCGTTCCCTGTGCCATCGTAACGCCTGATTGAGCGCATCCCCTGAAATGGCCACCCTTGCCGAAAGCCTTGTTTCCAGTTCGTCGCGAAAGCTGCCGATTCGCAAGCGGCCCGATCTGCGCCCGGCAACATCGCTACCAAGGCCGCCTGTACTGGGTCGTGAAGGATCCGGTCGGCCTGCAGTATTACCGCTTCGAGGAAGAGGAATTCGCCATCCTGCAGATGCTCGACGGCCACTCGAGCCTCGACGAGATCGCCGAGCGCTTCGAGCGCGAATTCCCGCCGCAGACGATCCGCACCGAGGAGCTGCAGCAGTTCATCGGCATGCTGCACCGCAGCGGCCTGGTGCTCACCGATGCGCCCGGCCAGGGGCAGCAACTGGTCAAGCGCCGCAACGAACGCGCAAAGCAAGCAGCGGCTCGCCACACTGACCAACATCCTTTCGGTGCGGTTCAAGGGCGTCGATCCCGACCGTTTCTTCAACTTCATTTATCCCTATGTGCGCTGGTTCTTCAGCGTCCCGGCGATGGTCGGCTGCATTGTCCTGGCCACCTGCGCGCTCACGCTGGTGCTCGTGCAGTTCGACCTGTTCCAGTCGCGCTTGCCGTCGTTTCAGTCGTTCTTTCAGGCGCAGAACTGGCTTTGGCTGGCGCGTCACGCTCACCGCGACCAAGATCCTGCACGAAATCGGCCACGGCATGTCGTGCAAGCACTTCGGCGGCGAGTGCCACGAGATCGGCGTGATGTTCCTCGTGCTTACGCCATGCCTGTATTGCAACGTGTCGGATTCGTGGATGCTGCCCAATCGCTGGCATCGCGCGGCGATCGGCGCGGCCGGAATGTATGTCGAGCTTGTGCTGGCCTCGATCTGCACGTTCATCTGGTGGTTCACCGAGCCCGGGCCGCTCAACTACATCTGCCTGAACGTGATGTTCATCAGCTCGGTGAGCACCATCATGTTCAACGCCAACCCGCTGCTTGCGGTACGACGGATATTACATCCTCAGCGACATCCTCGAGATTCCCAACCTGCGGCAGAAGGCGAGCACCATCCTCAACCGCAAGCTCGGAAAGTGGTGTCTCGGGCTGGAAGAGCCGGAAGATCCGTTCCTGCCGAAGCGGCGGCAGTGGCTGTTCGCGACGTATACTGTGGCGGCCGCGATTTATCGCTGGGTGGTTGTGCTTTCGATCCTGTATTTTCTGAACAAGGTATTCGAGCCCTACGGCCTGAAGATCATCGGACAAATAATTGCAGCAGGCGCATTTTACGGTTTGATATTTCAGCCGATGTGGAAGGTTTACAAGTTCTTCAAGGTGCCGGGGAGGCTGGGAAAAGTGAAGCGTGCCCGCATGTACGTCACGCTCCTCTTGCTTGGCGCGGTCGTGGCCGCCATCGCCACGGTGCCGCTGCCCATGCGCGTGTTGCGCCGCTCGAGGTGCAGGCTCGCGACGCCAAGAGTGTTTACGCGTTGGTCGACGGCATCGTGGATGAAGTGTTGGTCCGACCCGGCGACAAGGTGGAACAGGGCCAGCTTTTCGCGCGGCTACGGAACATCGATATCGATCTCTCGATTGCCCAACTCGAAGGTCAGCAAAAAGTCTACGAGGCCGAGCTGGCAGGTTTGCGCCGCACACGTTCCCTCGATCGCCGCGCCGGCGAACAGGTCGAACAGGTCACTGAAGCACTCCAGAGCGTCAAGCGACAGCTGGCTCAACTGGAAACAGATCGCGAAAAGCTGCGGCTTGTGGCACCCGTCGCGGGAACAGTATTGCCCGCGCCGCTCGAGGAAAAACAGCCGGATGCCGGCGGTCAGCTCCCGCGCTGGAGTGGCTCGCCATTCGACCGCGAAAACAAGGGCGCAACACTCGTTGAAGGGACAAAACTATGTCAGATCGGAGATCCCCGTCACCTGGAAGCGCGGATGGTCATCGATCAAGGCGACATCGAACTGGTGGCGGAAGGACAGGCAGTTGAAATCATCTTGGCGCAGTCGGCTGAGCATATCTACGAAAGCACGATCGAAAGCAAGGCGAGCGAAAACTTGAAGGCCAGCCCGCCGCATCTTTCCAGCTTGCACGGCGGCCAGCTTCCGACGCAAATGGGGCCCGACGGCGTTCCCCGGCCGCTCACCCCGGTTTACGATGCCCTTGCCCCTCTGCCGGACGACGAGCAGGGCATGTTGCGCATCGGCATGGTGGGCCAGGCCAAGATCCACGTCCGGCCGCGCACGTTGCTGTTCCGCCTGTACCGCTATTTCTCGCGCACGTTTAATTTCGAGCTATAAAAACCTGTCTCGCTCGTCACTTCATGCAGCTCGTTGGCCGGTTTTCGATCTTTTCGATTCGGTCCTATTGCAAATACGCCCTGCGATTGCATTGCATGCATTCTCTTATTGGCCTCGCTCTAGGCCTGTGCGGACAATCTACCTAGAATCCGCCGCATGCGTCGAAAATCTGCGCTCGTTGTGTTGCGACGTAAGGCCTTGCTGCGTTTGACACGCGCCGGTCGACACGGCGGCATTCGCAGACGGCTGCTTGTATTTCTGGTGTTAATTGCGGTTGCCGTCGCGCTCTTACCCCTCGTTGTGGCAAACACTCGCCTTCGCGACGCGGTGCTTTCAGCCGCGTTGCCGGGCGAGCACGTTCAAGTGACCGCCACCGGCGCTTCACTGGGCTGGTTCAGCGGACCGTCGCTGAATGGATTAGAAGTTAAGGATGCCGACGGGAAGCTGTTATTGTCGGTCGAAGCCGTGAGCATCGATCGATCGCCGATCAACCTGCTGATGAGCCGGCGCAACCTGGGGACCATCAATATTGTCCGCCCTGCACTTCACCTTGCGATACGCCCCGACGGAAGCAATCTTGAAGACGCAATGCGGGAGCTGCTCGCCGAGTTGGCTTCATCGCCGTCGAGCGAACTGAGCGCGAACGACGCTTCGCCGCCCACGGCCTTTGCGATTCATGTTGCGGATGGAACAATTCACGCCCAGGATCTGGCAACAAGCCGAAAGTGGCGCGCCGAAGGTATTGAGCTGCAATTCACTGCCGGGGCTGTGGGCGGCAATTTCGGAAGCGGCAGCTTCGCGGCAAAAATTGTCGAGTCGACCGATGGCGCGGCGGCAGCCGGCCCAGCGGGTCAGATCGCAGTATCGCTGAAGCAAGATGGCAGCGGCCGGCAACAGCTTGGCTGGCAAATCAACGGCCTGTCACTCGCCCCGGCGGAGCCTTGGCTGCGGCGGTCCGTCGTCGCCGGCGAATTGGCCGGCATTCTCTCGGGCCAGGGAACTGCCACCTGGACGGTCAGCTCCGCATCATTCCCCAACGATCTGGCAACCTCAGGCTTGCTTGCAATCGATCGGCTCGATGCAAGCGCCCCGCTTCTCAAAGGCGATAGGGTCCGTTTAACGCGAGTGGAGTTGCCGTGGCAACTTGTAGCACAGCAATCGCGAATAGCCGTTCAAGATTTGCAACTACGTTGCGATGCCGCGCGAGTTGGCGTGCGCGGCAGCTTCGACACGACAACACTTTCTCAATCCACATCGCTCACCACGCTCGTCTCGAATCCGGCCGCCGAGCACAGCCTCGAGGTGCGCGGCTCACTCGATCTCGCAAAACTGGCGGCCATGCTGCCCAGGACATTGCGGATTCGTGACGACACGAAAATAACCTCCGGAACATTGGACGTCGCGGGCCATTGCCAGCCGGCGGCCGGCGGACAGCGGATAGCCGCTTCGCTCCGCACGTCCCAATTAGCTGCCACGAGCGCCGGCAAGGCGCTGCAGTGGGAGCGCCCGGTGAATGCCGACGTCCAGCTCACGCGAGCGAACAACGGATTGCGGCTGGATTCGTTGGCATGCGAGGCGGACTTCTTGGAAGTTGCTGCCAACGGTACGCCGCAGAACTTCAACGCGTCGGCCGAGTTCGACCTGAACCGCCTGGCCCAACAACTTGGTCAATTCGTCAACCTCAACGAGATGGAGCTGGCCGGCATCGGCGAAGCGAAGCTTGAGTGGAAGCAAACCGAGGACAATCGATTTGCCGCTCGCGCCGATGCGTCGCTCTCGCAACTGCGCGTTGCACTCAGCGACGGCGCCGTCTGGGCCGAACCCGCATTGGAAATATCCGCTTTGGCGGACGGCGCGTTCGACACGACTTCTCGACGTCCTAGTCGCGTCGACAGCGGCCGCCTTCAGCTCAGCGCTCAAGGCGATGAACTGGATGTTCGGTTGATCAGCGCGGTAAGCCTCAACGATCCTGCACCGGTGTGGCCTGTCTCAATGAGTGCCGTCGGCCGCATCAGTCGCTGGCTAACTCGCGCTCGACCTTGGATTGCAATCGGCGATTGGCGCATCGACGGCGAGAGTGAGCTCGCGGCGAATATCCGCATTGAGCGTCAAGGTATCGAGTTGAGCGACACAAAATTCAGCGCGACCGATTTTGCGCGAGCAGCCCAACATGGAACATTGTCGAGCCAAGGTTGGAACTATCGGGCAACGGCCGCTGGGACGGCAACACCGGTTTAGCGACCACCGACGCGGCGCAGCTCGTATCAAGCAGCTTGTCGCTGGCCTTGAAGAATGTCGCTTATTCTCCTCCGCAAAACACGGGCCCCGGAAGCAGCGCCCAACTGACCGGCGTTGCAGCCGTTCGCGCTGATCTGGCTCGCCTCGCCGCATGGCGCACGACGCCTGCTCTCGAGCATGAGTATCACCCGCAGGGCGAGTTGACCGGCAACTTGCGTTTCGCTCAACAAAACGGCCGCATTACGGGCGAACTTACAGCTACGGGCAACAACCTTTCCTTGTCGCAAGCGAGCCGGACCGTCCCCGGCCCCGGCCAAAAGACTATCTGGACCGATCCTCGCGTCGCGTTGCGGGCACTCGGCGCCTACGACACGGCCACCGACCGTCTCAATCTCGACCAACTGACACTTCAATCGAACACACTTCATGCCGCGGCAAACGGCACCGTCGAAAAACTCTCCACCGCCGCAAATCTCAACCTCAGTGGCAACTTGAACTACGACCTTGCTCAAGTTACGCCGCTGCTGGCCCCTTACATCGGTGAGGGAGTGAAACTCGTCGGCCGCGAGCAGGCGCGCTTCGCTCTCGCTGGGCAACTGACTTCACCCGAGACTGTGTTTCACTCGGTCAGCCTCGCGCCGCAATCTTCAAATCATTGGTCGCGACGCGTGCGCGCCCAAGTCGAGCTGCCTTGGTCCGGCGCTACCATCTACGGCCTGGCCGTCGGTCCGGGACGCATTGCGGCGATACTCGGCGACGGTGCGGTGCGCGTTGAACCGCTTTCACTGGCAGTTGGCGAAGGTCAACTGGCACTTGCTCCCAATTTGCGGCTCGATCCACCGCCGGCGGAACTGACCCATCCTGCCGGGCAACTGCTGAAGAATGTGCGAATCTCGCCCGAAGTCAGCGACGCCATGCTCAAATATGTTGCTCCCGTCCTGGCCGGCGCGACACAAACCGATGGCTTGTTTTCAATGCAACTTGACGCGGTTCGCGTCCCGCTCGGCGAGATGCGCCGGATGGATTCCGCCGGCAAACTGAGCGTGCATTCGGTGCGCGTCGTCCCGGGACCGCTCGCGACCGGGTGGATCAGCCTGGCACAACAAATTGAAGCGATCGCCAAACGACGCGATCCAACTGCGTTGGCGGCAAAGCCGCCCGTGACGCTGCTCTCGATTCGCGACCAGCAAGTCAACTTCCGCGTAGTCGACGGCCGTGTTCATCACCAGAACATGGAATTCCAGGTCGGCGAAGTGGTGATGCGCTCGCAGGGTTCGGTCGGTCTCGATGAAACCCTCTCGCTCGTGCTCCAAGTCCCAATTCAGGACAGTTGGGTTTCCACCCAGCCATTGCTCGCCGGTCTCAAAGGCCAGGCGCTGCAGGTTCCGATCTCGGGTACGCTCACCCGCCCTCAAATGGACCAGCGGGCCATCGCCAGCCTGTCGCAACAGTTGCTGCAGAACGCGGCCGGTCAGGCCGTCGGAGGTGAGCTGAACAGGGCGCTCGACAAGCTTTTTAAGCGTGGTGAATAATCGGAGTGCGACCATGATTCGTCGGATTTGCATTGCAATTATCTGCGTTGTAGTAGCGCTGCACATCAACGCAGGCCGAGTGGCATGCCAGGTTATCGTTCAACCGTCGCCCGCGGAGATGACTGTCAACGACGCAACCAATGTGTTTGCGCAAGCCATGGTCATGCCCGGCAACAGCATTCCGCGTAATTTGCTGGCCGAAGCCCAGGCGATCGCCATCATGCCCAGCATGGTGCGCGGCGCGTTTGTCGTCGGCGTGCAGCATGGACGCGGAGTGCTCGTCGTGCGCGACGCCGCCGGAACATGGCAGCCGCCACGGATGATTCAGATCACGGGCGGTAGCATCGGCTACCAGATCGGCGTGCAGGCGACCGACCTGGTGCTTGTGTTTCGCACATCGCAGAGCGTGGCGAACCTGCTGCGCGGGACGGTGAAGATTGGCGTCGACGCATCGGCGGCGGCCGGACCGGTCGGACGGCAGACTTCGGCCGCGACTGATCTGCAACTGCGCGCTGAGATTCTGTCGTATTCGTGCGCTCGCGGGGCCTTTGTCGGCGTGTCCATCGACGGCTCATCGATCTCGCTCGACCCTAGGGCGGAAGCAATGTACTACCAGCCGCCGGGCGCCGTGCCGGCTTCGGCAATGAATCTTTTGCAAACCATCACCGCTTACACGGTGGCGATCCCAATCGCGGCGGCCGGGCGCCGCCGGTGCCGGCCGCTGGGGCAACATGGGTGCCACAGGGCGCAGGTGAAATGGAAACCGCCCGGCTGGAGCTCGACGCATCCTCCCGGCAACTCGTGGCGAATCTCGACGAAAACTGGCGCCGTTATCTGGCGCTCCCGGCTGAGGTGTACATGCCCGGCCGTGTGCCGACCGCGCAGGCGATCCAGCCCGCCCTGGCGCGTATGAAGATGTGGCTCGGCGCTCCGAATACGCGGCTCTGCACGCGCGTCCCGAGTTTCAGACGGCCCTCAACTCGCTGCGCCGGCTCAGCGAAGTGCGAACGGCCGCGAATTCAAACATGTCGCTGCCACCGCCGCCAGGCGCCGGCGGGCAATCGGCGCCTCCTCGCTAACGCCGCCGCCGGCTATAATCATCATGGATTGGCTGACCCGAAGCGACATCATCCTGCTGGCGATTGCCGCGTACGTGGCCGTCATGACGCTCGTGCGGCTGATGCGCCAGCGGCGCGACGTTTTGGTGGCCGACGTGCAGAAGCAATTCCAGGCCCAACGGCGTGCCAAGCGGCGACAGCCGGAAACGACCGACCAGGACCGCGACGCGGCGTAGGTTCGGCTGCGTCTTCGATCAAGCACCGAGCATCGCTTGCGGCTTAGCTCCCAGTGAAACTCTATATCGAAACTGTTGGCTGCCAGATGAACGAGCTCGACAGCGAGCTTGTCGTTGCCAGCCTGCGCAAAGACGGCTACGAGCTGACGGCGAGCGTCCACGAGGCCGACACGATCTTGTTCAACACGTGCAGCGTTCGTCAACACGCGGAGGATAAGATTTATAGCGCATTGGGCCGGTTGAAGAACGCCAAGCAGCGACATCCTCATAAAGTGATCGGTGTCATGGGCTGCATGGCGCAAAAGGACCAGGGGCTCATTTTTAAGCGAGCGCCGTACGTCGATCTCGTGGTCGGGCCCGGGCAGTTGCATCAGGTGCCTGAGCTGGTTCGCGAGGTTCGCGCCAAGGGCGGCCAGCGAATGGAAGTCAGCCTCGGACGCAAGGACGCCAGCCGCGAACTGATCGAGCGCAGCCACGAAAGCTTCGATCCGTTGCGCGATCCGGCGATGCGACCCACTCCATACCAGGCATACGTTCGCATCATGATCGGTTGCGACAAGTTCTGCACCTATTGCATCGTGCCCAGTGTGCGCGGCCCGGAGCAAAGCCGCCCGCCGGCAGCCATCTTGGCCGAATCGCGGCAGTTGGCCGGCGAAGGTTGCAAAGAGATTACGCTGCTTGGCCAGACCGTAAACAGCTATCGCTACCGCGAGGGCGATCGCACCCGGCGACTCAGCGATTTGCTCGCCAGTTTGCACGACATCGATGGCATCCAGCGCATCAAGTTCGTCACCAACTATCCCAAGGACATGACGAACGACCTGCTCGCGGCCGTTCGCGATCTGCCCAAGGTGAGCAAGTACCTGCACGTCCCGGTGCAAAGCGGCTCGAACGCCGTGCTGCGGCGGATGAAGCGCGGCTATACGGTGGAAGAATATCGTGAGATGTTGGCCCGCACACGCGAATGGATTCCGGGCGTCGCGGTGTCCAGCGACTTTATTGTCGGCTTCTGCGGCGAGACGGATGAAGACTTTCAATTGACAATGGACCTTGTGCGCGAGTCGCGATTCAAAAACAGCTTCATCTTCAAATACAGCGAGCGGCCGGGCACCAAGGGTGCCGAATTGTACGCGGATGATGTTCCCGACAATGTGAAGCGCCGCCGTAACAACGAGCTGCTCGCCCTGCAAAACGAAATCAGCGAGGCGGATAACCAGGCGTTTCTCGGCCGGCAGGTGACTGTGCTCGTCGAGGGCCCAAGCAAGGCCGCTGAAAGACACGCACACACTTCGTCGACTGACACGCGACACACGAAACCCGACACCGAACAACTCCAGCTCACTGGCCGCACGCACTGCGACCGCATCGTCGTGTTCGACGGCAACCGACGCCAGATTGGCCATTTTCTGCCGATAGTCATCTATGATGGCAACGCACACACGCTGTTCGGCGAGGTCGTGACTCGCCATATTGGAGCTGAGCTTTACACGCTCTCAGCGCCGGGCGTGGTATAATTGAGGATCAAGCTCAGGAAACGTTTACAATGACACTCACTCTCGAAGTCGATCTTCCCGACGAGCTTTCGCGGTTTCGTTTGCCGTCTGCGGTAAACGCGCGCCTGCAATCGCTTCTGGACCGTCAAGACTCCGGCCAACCGCTATCCGCGGCCGAGCGCAGAAGCTGAGGGTTTAGTCTGTCTGGCCGAATTCTTGACGCTCCTTCGGCTGCGGGCGGAGCGATTGGCAAAATGACCGCCATCTCGTCGCGGCTGCGAGATCACATTGCACGCCGCGCAGGCAATCGATGTGAGTATTGCGGGTTGTCTCAAGTTGGCCAGGAGGCAACTTTCCATATCGACCACGTGGTGCCGCAATCGGACGGCGGACCGACGATCCTGGACAATTTGGCTCTTGCCTGCGTGTCATGTTCGTTGAGAAAATCGGCTCGGCGATCGGCCATCGATCCTGAAGCTGGGGAAGAAGTTTCGCTCTTCAATCCGCGATCACAATTGTGGTTAGAGCACTTCCGATGGGAGGGCGAAACCGTCATTCCCATAACAGCGATCGGCCGCGCAACCACAGCAGCATTAGCGCTTAACCGTTCCGTTATACTCGCAATACGCCGAGAGGAATTGATCCGAGGCCGCCATCCGCCTGAAAGATTTCGGACATAATCTCGCCCAGTGTTGAATTGAAAGGCGTGTGGCATTCCCTCGAAAACTCGCTAGAATGAAACTCTCTGCCAGGCGGTCATCCCAGACTATTCTTTCGCTGTCATGATCGACATCGACCGCCTTCGCTCTTGTTTGGACGATGCCCGGGAAGCTGAGCCTTGGCTGCGCTCCTTGCGTGTGGCCAACCTACCGGCCGCGCACGCCAACTTCACGCGGATGGCCACGCACGGCGTGACGCTCGATCTGCTTTCGCAAATCAGCGAGCAGTTCGCCACCGCCGCGCCGGGACTCGCCGATCCCGACATGGCGATCAACAACCTGGAGCGGTTCATTGCCGCCTCGCGCAATCCCATGTCGATGGCCGCGCTCTTCGAGCGCGATCATGATGCTCTGCCCAACCTGCTGCAAATCTTTTCTACTAGTCAATACCTCAGCGACCTCTTGGTCTCCGATAAGGAGGCCTACGATCTGCTGCGAATGACGGAGGGACAGCCGGTGGCCCGCGACGCGTTGGTGGAAGAACTCCTCACGGAGGTCCGCGCGCTGGGCAACTACAACGAAGTGCTCGCCTCGCTGCGGCGGTTCAAACGTCGCGAGACACTGCGCATCGCTTACGGCGACATCGTGCGCAACCTGCCGGTGGCAACCGTCGCTCGGCAGATTTCGTACCTGGCCGACGCCATCGTCGAGGCCGCGCTCGACTTTGCGCAGCGCTATCTGGCCGAGCAGTACGGCAAGCCGCTGCGTTCCAATGTGGAGCGCAGCCGGTTCGTCGTGCTGGGGCTCGGAAAGCTGGGCGGCATTGAATTGAATTATTCGAGCGATATCGACCTCATCTTATTGTATGAGGAGGACGGCCAGACGGACGCCCGCCGCACCGTGAGCAATCACGAGTATTTCGAGCGGCTGGCGAAGGAGCTGATCCGCCTGCTTACCGAACCGACGGACTTGGGCAGCGCATATCGCGTCGATCTGCGGCTGCGGCCAGAAGGCTCGCGCGGGCCACTCACGCTGAGCTTCGAGAACACGCTCTCGTATTACGACGTGAAGGGCCGCACGTGGGAGCGGCAGGCGTTTGTGAAGGCCCGGTCGATTGCCGGCGATCTAGAGTTGGGCCGCGACCTCCTCGCGCGCCTCGAACCGTGGATCTATCGCAAGTACCTCAGCCTGGCCGACATCACAGGAATCAAATCGCTCAAGCGGCGCATCGAGCAGCGCGTCGAGCGCGAGGGGGGCGACCTGCGAAACGTGAAGACCGGCCAGGGTGGCATTCGCGATATCGAGTTCGTGATCCAGTTCCTGCAGCTGCTCAATGGCGGCGCGCTGCCGCAAGTGCGCACGGGCAATACGCTGGATGCAATAGCCCGCTTGGAACAGGCCCAGTGCCTCACGCCCGACGAGCGGGCGAAGCTCGAAGACAACTACAGCATGCTGCGTAAGCTCGAACATCGGTTGCAAATCATGTTCGACCTGAAAACCCATCTGCTGCCGAGCGACCGCGATGAGCTGGCTAAGCTCGCCGTGCGCATGGGCTATATCGGAAGCCAGGTGTCAAGTGTCACATATCAGGTGTCAGGTAACAAACAGCACCCGACAACCGACACCCGGCACCAGACACCTTTGGAAGCATTTCAAGAAGACTACGTACGCCGGACGCGACAAAACCGGGAAATGCTGGACCACTTGCTGCATAACGCCTTTCCCGGCGATACCGCGGCGGAGCCGGAGGTTGATCTCATTAACGATCCGGACCCGCCGGAGGACCGCATCCAGGAGGTGTTGGGCCGCTATCCATTCGAGGATGTGCCGGCGGCGTATCAAAATCTAATGGCGCTGGCGACGGAAAAAATCCGCTTCCTTTCCACGCGCCGCTGCCGCCATTTTCTGGCCGCGATTGCCCCGCGGCTCTTGTCCGCGATCGCCACGACGCCCGAACCAGATACGACGCTGGTGAATCTCAGCCGCGTGAGCGATTCGCTCGGCGGCAAGGCGGCGCTGTGGGAGCTTCTGAGCAGCAATCGGCCGTCGCTCAACTTGTATGTCACGCTTTGCGCGGCGTGCCCCTACCTGGCAGGCATCCTCACCAGCAACCCGGGCATGATCGATGAGCTCATGGATAGCCTCCTCGTCGAGCATCTGCCGACGCTAGCAATGCTTGAAGAAATGCTCGGCGAGCTGAGCAAAGGCGCCGAGGACATCGACCCGATCCTGCACAGCTTCAAGAATGCTCAGCACGTCCGCGTCGGCGTGCGCGACGTTTTGGGCAAGGACGACATCCGCTCGACGCACGCGGCACTGTCGGATATCGCGGAAGCCTGCCTCAAAACAATCGCCGAGCGCGAGTATAAGAAGCTCGTCGACAAGTTCGGCGTGCCAATGATCGCCCGACCCAGTGACGATGATCTGGCGAACGAAACGACCCGCCGCTACTGGGATCGCTTCGCACGGCGTCAGGACGAGCGATGCCAGCCGGTCGTGTTGGCCCTTGGCAAGCTTGGTGGGCGCGAGCCGAACTATCACAGCGATCTCGATCTCATCTTCCTGTACGAAGCTGGCGGCCACACGTCGGGGCGCGCCAATTGGAGCGGCGGCGGCAGCGGCGACGGCACGACCAACAGCCATTTCTTCAGCGAGTTCGGGCAGCGGCTGATCCGCGTGGCCAGCCATTTGGGGCCACACGGCCGGCTGTACGAGGTCGACGCCCGGCTGCGTCCCACGGGTCGCAGCGGCGCGCTGGCCGTTTCGTTCGACGCCCTGGCGCGCTACTTCGCCGACGGGCCCGCGCAGCTTTGGGAGCGCCAGGCGCTTTGCAAAGCGCGGCCGGTGCTCGGGAGGCCGGAAGCGAGCCAACACGCGATGGACATCGTGGCTCAAGCGACGTTCGGAACGCCGTGGCGGCCGGAGTTCGCCACCGAAATCCGCCAGATGCGCGTTCGTCTAGAGGAAACCGCATCGGAGCGAAACTTGAAGCGCGGCCCCGGCGGCACAGTCGATACTGAGTTTCTCGTGCAGATGCTCCAACTGAAACACGGTGGCGAAGATACCTCCATTCGGCTGCCTGGAACGCTCGATGCGCTCACCGCCTTGGAACAAGGTGGTTATCTCTCGACGGATGATGCCGAGTATTTTCGCCGCAGTTACCGCTTCCAACGCAGCATCGAGGCCCGCATCCGCCTCATGAACGCGGCCGGCCGGCACGAGTTGCCCGACAGCGATCGCGAACTGGCCAAGCTGGCATATCTGCTAGGGCACTCCAACCCACAAGAACTGGTTGCCGAAGCAGAGCGCACGTTCGCCGAAAACCGGTCTCGCTTCAACCGCATATTCGACGCGGCGGAACCCAAGTAGGGAGCCGCAAGCCGAACGGCCCATTCCCTTTTCTAGCTTGGCATTGCATTTGCTCCTCAGCGGGTTGGAGGAGTGCGCAATGTTTGCTTTTTATTCGAATCAGCTTGGGTGTTTTGGATCGATTGTGGTATCGATTATTGGGACGATCATTCTTATTTTGGTGATTCGCTCGTGTGCCGGGTGACGACCGTGCACCATCGTTTTGCTCGCCGGATGAATACCTGCTCCGGACACGAGAAGGATTCGGAAAGTGGCCACGACGCGCATGCGCCAAATCACTCAGACCGTTGCTCGCCAGAGGTCATGCGCTGGATATCTTCCAGCGTGATCTGATCGACCCAACCATGGCGCTCGCGAGCGTAGTCGCCCTTGCCACGTTCGAATTGCTGCAAGAATCGAAGCATGTCTGCCCGACCGAGTCGCTCTTCTAATGCCGCTAAACCTTCACGGCGGACTTCATCCAGGGTTCGATTCATCGCGTTGCTCCTTGGACCAATCAATTGGGTTCGCAACCCTTACTGTCAATGTATCAGCGATTTTTTGGCAACGACGCAGTAATCGGTCATCGCAAGTTAAAAGAACGTCGGCGTCCTGGGCTTCTGCTGCGGCAACATGGACTGCGTCTGCGGCGTGCAGGCCCATTCCCATCAGTTGACGAGCACGATCGAATATAATCGGACTTAGTTCTATTCTAGTCACGCCTAGGAGCTGGACTACTCGTCGACGCCGGACATCATCCGTCATAGCCGAAACTTCGAGTTCGGCCATCCGAGAAGAAACCTGTTGCCATCTCCCTGTATCAATTTGATCGAAAATAATTGTAACTGCTTCGGATTCGAGACGAACTCGAGGTTGAGACTGATCGTCAAACGGTCGGTTCAAACAGGAGACATCAAGATATATCTTCATACGAACGTCGAATTAGAGTTCGCCCAAGCGGTCGCCCGATTGAATGCGATAACCGCGGAGGAATTCGCTGGCGGGCATCGAGCGTTTGCCGGCCGGTTGGAGTTTGAGAATCTCCAGTGGGACATCGCCGGAGGAGATAACGAGGCGCGAAGTGGCGTCGATGATGTTGCCGGGGCCAAACTGCTCCCTCACCCTGCCCTCCCCCAAAGGGAGAGGATATACGGAAACATGGTCGATGTTGAGTCGGAGCGGTTCGGCATTGTCACGATGCAGGAATGTGTAAGCACGAGGCCAAGGTCGCAGCGCGCGGACCTGGTTTTTAATTTCCTGCGCGGGTCGCGACCAGTCGATTGCGCCCTGTTCTTTTTTGAGACGCGGCGCTTTGGAGGCCCGCGCTGCGTCTTGCGGAATCGGTTTGGCCGTGCCTGTTTGAAGATCTTCGACGACACCGACAACAAGTCCAGCGCCTATCTCGGCGAGACGGGCTTCAAGCTGGGCGGCGTCTTCATCGGGATCAATCGGTGTGCGCTGCTGCGCGAGAATTGGGCCGGCGTCGAGACCAGGGGTCATTTGGATGATGCTGGC
Organism: uncultured Planctomycetota bacterium; assembly: GCA_963713365.1. Taxonomy (GTDB): domain Bacteria; phylum Planctomycetota; class Planctomycetia; order Pirellulales; family Lacipirellulaceae; genus JABDGM01. The sequence goes on from CAVQLN010000004.1 coordinate 63,288, forward strand.
GCCCGTTTCAGTTTCGCCGCGAAGTATGGCCCATTGGACTGGTGCCGCGCCACGGTATCTCGGGAGGAGTGAGCCGTGGAGGTTGATGCCGCCTAGCCGAGTTGTGGCGAGCGTTTCGGGACGCAGGATTTCGCCATAGTCGCAAACCACCAAAAGGTCAGCCGCGAAGGAGCGCAAGTGTGCTTGTGCGTCGGGGGAATTGACAGTCTCCGGTGACCAAATAGGAAGCGCGAGTTCATGCCCGTGCGCTGAAGCGGGCTCGCCGTTTTTTTTCGATCGGTTGGCGGCCTGGTGACAACAAGCGCGATCTCGTGGCTGCGGTTCGCGGCCACCGACCGCAGTGTCGGGACGGCGAACGGGCCGGTTCCTAGCATGATGAGGCGCATGACCTGTGTCCGGGTGAATTCAGACGAATGCAAAATGCAAAATATTTAATGCAAAATGTTCAATGCGGATTCCCATTTTGCATTTTGAATTGAACATTTTGCATTTTGCATTTTTCTGGCGGGACGCGCGGAGCAAGCTCCGCGGCTTAATGCCGGACCAAAATGGCCCGGCTATTTACATGCTCACGTGCGGAGGCTTTCCAGTTCGCGCAGGTGCGCGGCGATTTGGTCGGCGCTGGGCATTTCACCGGTTTCGGTGCGGCTTCGGAAAACCAGCTCGAACTCTTCGAGCTTGTCGCGAATCGCCGCCAGTTGGGTTGGGCTCAGGCGGTCGATGAACAGCTTGCCGTCGAGATGGTCGGTTTCGTGTTGTGCGATGCGCGCCAAGAGGCCGCTGATCTCGGCGGTGAATTCGTTGCCGGTCAGGTCGTACGCTTGAACGGTGATTGTTTCGCTGCGTGTGACAGGCGCGTAAACACCGGGAATGCTGAGGCAACCTTCTTCGTCCTCGTCTTGGCCGCGCGGCAGGCTCAGCACCGGGTTGATGAACACGCGCTCGGCCTCTTTGTCGTCGGGCGATCCTTCAGCGTTGGCCACGAACAAGCGGTAAGGTAGATCTACCTGATTGGCAGCCAGGCCGACGCCTTCGTGCTCGTACATCAGGTCGAACATTTCGGCGACAATGGTGCGCAGCTCGGCGTCGACCCGCTTAAGCGGCTTGGAGGGGTGCCGCAGCACCGGATGCGGATAGTGGACAACTTGGAGGCTCAATGCGAATTGTCCGTTGGTTGCGCGAATAAAATAAGTTGATCTGAGGAATCGGAATTATAAGTGGCCTTTTGCCGTGAGCGAAGGGTGCGCGGGCGGTGGCGGCTGAAGATCGTGCAAGCGCTACGGACTGGTCGCTTCAGCGACCAGTCGATACGGCGCCTGGAACCAGCCAGACCGTAAAACTCGCCGACTCGAGCCTAGTTTATAAGGCACATGCTTGCGTTGACGCGTTTTCAGGGCGGCGCTAGAATTGCGCGAGGTTTAGAGCCTTGTCCTGATTGGACCGCACGATGGCACACTCTCTGGTAGAAACTGCGACCGTCCCCGAACGGTTTCTGCCGGCGTGGTTGTTTTCGATCATATTTCATTGCTGCACCATAGTGCTCGTGGGGCTGGCGGTGCAGCAAGCGCCGCGCGGTGCGGCGGAAGAGCCGGGCCGGTCAGCCGGCATCGTACTGAAGCGCTCGAGTGCGGAAGGCGATTTGTACGAAGGTGAAGAGCAACAAGGAGACGAACAAGCCGCGACGGCAAACACGCCCCAGCCGGAAATTGTTTCTGCGTTGCCAACTGAAACGGCCGGGGCAAATCTGGGCGATGACTTGCCGAAACTGCCGACACCCGAACCGGGGGCGGCGCGCGAAGGCGGTCAGCCGGATGCCGGCCAGGTCATGTCTGACGTCGGCCAGCGCGGCTCGGTCGCCGCGGCGACCGGCGATGCACGCGTGAGTGTGTTCGGGGTCGAGGGATCGGGCAACAAGTTCGTATACGTGTTCGATCGATCCTCGAGCATGGAAGGTCCGCCCCTGTCGGCCGCGAAGCGGCAGCTCATCGAAAGCCTGCAGTCGCTGGAGAGCTTGCATCAATTCCATATCATTTTCTTCAACACGCAAACGCGGTCGTTCGACATTACGGAGAGTGGGCGGCGAATCGCTTTTGCCACCGACCGCAACAAGCAACTGGCGGCGAATTTTGTCGGCGGCATCACCGCCGACGGCGGCACCGACCGGCTAGGAGCGCTGCGGGAAGCGATTGGTTTTTCGCCCGATGTGATATTCTTTCTTACCGACGCCGACGACCCGATGTCAGCCAGCGAGCTGGCGGAGATCGCCCGCACCAACCGCCGATCGCGCGCGGCGATTTGCGTGATTGAATTTGGCCGCCGGACCGCTCCGCCGGGCAGCAATTTTCTTACCGAGCTCGCGCGGAAGCGGCGGACAATATGGTTATGTCAACGCTGCAGCATTGTCGAGGTAGCCACAGAGATCACAGAGCACACAGAGAGCTTAGGTGCATCGGTCCTTCTGAAACCATTACAATTTGTCAATTGATTTTACTTATACATGTTGTCTCTGTGATCTCTGTGGCAAATCGTAAGTCGCAAAACGCACGATTCACCTCTGGCTTATTGGATGACCCTCTTGCCCATTATTTGTCCGCTCCTGGCACAAACGGCCGAGCACCGTGCGCCGGAGACTTTCTTTGAGATCGTCTTTTCCGGCGGGCTGGTGGGCATCACGATTATGGTGCTCATTATTTTGTGCTCGATCGCTGCTCTGGCGCTGTCGATCGAGCAGTTGTTGACGCTGCGCGCAGTCGCGCTTATGCCGACGGGACTGCGCGAGCGAGTTCAACAACAGCTTGCCGCAGGGAATCTCAAAGGCGCGTTCCAAGCGTGTGAGGCCCAGCCCAGTTTTCTGGCGTTTCTGCTGCGCACGAGCATGGCCGAAGCCGAATCGGGCTGGACGGCGGTGGAAAAGGCACTTGAGGATGCGACCGCCGAGCAAACGGCGCGGCTGATGCGGCGGGTCGAGTACTTGGCGGTGATCGGCAATATTGCGCCGATGCTGGGACTGCTGGGCACCGTTGTGGGGCTCACGTTCGCGTTCCACGAAGTGGCCAGCACGCAGGGCGTGGCGCGGGCCGCCGACCTGGCCGACGGAATTTACCATGCACTCGTGAGCACGGTGGGCGGTTTGATTGTGGCCATACCGTCGATGGCGATGTATGCGGCGTTTCGTAACCGTGTGGATCAACTGGCGGCTGAAGCGGCGTACTCCGCCCTGCACGCGCTCGCGCCGGTTAAGCGGCTGTTGATTAGCTCACGGCCGCAAGTGCCAAGCGCGCCGCCACCTTCGGCAGGAGCGCACTGATGCGACTGCCTCCTCGACGCAGTTTGGCCAACGCGTATATCAACATGACGCCGATGATCGACGTCACGTTTCAGTTGATCATTTTCTTTTTGCTGAGCAGTCGGCTGGCCCAGCAGGAAACTCAAATGGAGCTGGAGCTGCCGACAGCGGCCAGCGGGCGCGAAACGGTCGAAGACGGCCGGCCGCGGCTGACAGTGAACGTGTCGGCCGATGGCCGGGTGATGCTGGGCAGCACCGAGACGCCGCGTGAGGAAATGGCGGGCCGGCTGCGCATCGAGCGGGATCGGCTGGGCGGCGATTTGGAGATTCGCGTGCGAGCGGATCGCTCGGTGCCGTACCGCGTGGTTGCGCCGATCCTGCTGGCCTGTGCGGAGGCCGACATTTGGAACGTGACGTTCGCTGTGGTTGAGAAGGTCGAGAGCCGAGTCGAAGATTCGCCGCGGCGAAAGTCGAGAGTCGAGAGCCAGAACCGTTAATTAGCCGCCATCAATGCGCGTTCCTAGCCATCACGACGACCGCCGGCAGACCGACATCGCCATGACGCCGATGATCGACGTCGTGTTTCAGCTATTGATCTTCTTTATCTGCACGGCGAGTTTTCAGCTATCCGAGGAGCTGCTGCCGACAAGCTTGGCAATCACGGGCGGCGCCGTTCCGCCCGTGATTGACATCGATCCTGAAATCAAGCGATTCATTGTTCGTGGCGAATCAATCGACCGCGGCATAAAGTGGACCGTAAACGATCGCGCCTGCCCTTCACTCGTCGAAGTTGAACAGATGCTTCGCGCGGAGGCGGCGATCGATCGCGCGCTGCCGGTGGTCCTCGACGTCGGCAGCGAGGTGCCGCTCGGCGACATGATCGATGTATACGACCTGTGCCGTCTCGTGCGTTTTGAGAGGATCGAATTCGCCGTCCCATCCGGCTGAAATGGCGACGGCGAGGCGAGACCTACCGACACGCGCCGAGCAGTGTCATCGCTTCAGTTGCGGTACCGGTTGCTTTACCACGGGCCGCGGACGTAGTAGACGCCAAATTGCGTAGTGTCGCTGGGCCAAACGGGCGTCGGGCGGAATGGGCCGCCGAACGTGCCGTAGCCGGGATAGTTGCGCTGGAACTGGTGTTCGATGCGCGAGAGCGCGCGAGCTGGCGACACCCCAACCGTAGTTGGTCTGCAAGTTGGCAGTCGGCGGCACGGCGAGGGCTACCGGCTGGCCGTAGCCTGTGTACGCATAATTGCGATTCCAGTTGTACCAGCGGGCACGGTAGGCCGGCAGCATGTAGCCGCAATCGCACGCGCAACACGTGCCGCTCGGGCAGCATGCGCCTCCGTGATGGCCTCCCCAGTGACCGCCGCCTGCATGGCCCCCGCAGTCCTGGCAGCCTGTATTGGCACATTCGCCGTCACGCTCGCCGTAGGCCGAGACTGTGTTCACAGTCGTGAGCAAGATGATTGCCGCCATCGCAATCGCAAATGTAGGAATGCACAATCGTGGACTCATGATCGTCTCCGTAAATCTATTGCCGATCGCGCTAAACCGCGAACGATACATGACGGTGAATTATCGACCCAAATCTCAGGTAGATTTCTCGGGCTCTAGACTCTCGACCGGGTACCCTCTGGGTGGCTGTCGACTCTATTAGAACCGCAGTCCGGGATAATGTACGTCGTTGTGCAGGGCCCAGGCGTTGTTGCTCATGGGGTAGTGCATCTTCGTCCACCAGTCCTGGGCACGGAGTCCAAACGTGCCGTAGCGCACATTCGTGCGCCGCCAGCCGGCGCCGCGGTTGTATGTGTAGTACGAGCGCTGGTGCTTGTACAAGAATTCATGCGGCATGAGCGGCTGGTAGGTGACCCATGTGTGGCCGACAAACGGCGGCACCGGCCGCGGAGCAACGTACATTTCGGCAGCCGCGCCGTTGTACGGCCCGGGATTGGCGTAGTAGTTGTAGAACAGGTCCTTCTGGTGCTGGTAGCTGATGCGGCGCTTGCCATCTCCAGCGCGGGCGAAGCGATTCGTTGGCATTTGCAGCGCTCGTCAACAAGTAAAAACCGATCGCCAAGACCGCGGCGAATAGCAAGGATTTGTGCCGCATCGGAATCTCCCCCTCTGGTGATTCGAATTGGAATGGGTGGCAGGTGTACCCAACCGTGAACTGAAAATGCAGTTGCAAATCGGCGTCAGAGACGCCTCCCACGTTGGGCTGGGCGCCAGGCGGCAGGCAGGTGGTGTTCGTCGCCGCCGTGGTAAGGTCTATCAATGGTGTCGGTCAAGCGCCGGTAGAAGGGGTGAATCTTTGTGTAGCGGATAATCCAAATGCAGCTATTATCACGCTGCGCCAAGCGTTAAATGCGTCTGGGTCGACGTGCGATCGGCGGGTATAATTGGCACAATCGTTACAAATTCACATCATGGCACCATTGAGTAAGTTCTTCGGGAGATAGGCGTTTTGGCAGTCAAGCGAAAAAGGACGTCGGCGAAGAGTGTCCCACCGCAAAACGGGGATGAGGCTGGATCGAAAGCCCGAAACCGTCGCCTGGCCGCGACGCCGAGCGAAAACGGAGACGCAGAGCATCCAGCCGAGCCAATCGCCGCGCCCGCCGCGGAGCGGATTGAGGAGAATGGCGAGGCCACGGCAGCGCCGCGCCGCCGCGCAACGGCGCAGTCGATGGCGGCCAAACAGCGCGACATCAGCGTCAGCGAATTCTTCGCCAAGAATCGCCACTTGCTCGGCTTCGACAACCCGCGCAAGGCGCTGCTGACGACTGTTAAGGAAGCGGTCGACAACTCGCTCGATGCCTGCGAGGAAGCAGGCATTCTGCCGGAGATTTGGGTTCACATCGAAGCCACCGGCAGCGACCGGTTCAAAGTGGGCGTTCAGGACAACGGCCCCGGGATTCTCAAGAAGCAAATCCCGCTGATCTTCGGCAAGCTGCTGTACGGCTCGAAGTTTCACCGCCTGCGGCAGAGCCGCGGGCAGCAAGGCATCGGCATCAGCGCGGCCGGAATGTACGGCGTGCAAACGACCGGCAAGCCGGTGAAGATCATCTCCAAAATCGGCGCCAGCAAGCCGGCCCATTACTACGAAATTCAGATCGACACCAAGAAGAACGTCCCGCAGATTCTCAATGGGCGCGGCGATGGTGTTGATATTCCAGCTGGACAAAAAGGTGCCGAAGTACAGCGAGAAGCACGGCATCGAATGGGTCGAGCAGCCGCATGGCACGCGCGTGACGATCGAGCTGCAGGCCAAGTTCGTCCGCGGCCGCGGCAGCGTCGACGAGTATCTCGAGCAAACGGCGATCGCCAATCCGCACGTCGCCCTGCACTACAAGGACCCGGACAACGACGTACGCGATTACCCACGCTCGGCCAACCAACTGCCGGCCGGAGCCGAAGGAGATCAAGCCGCATCCGTATGGCGTCGAGCTGGGCCGGCTGATCGCGTTGCTGCATGATGCGCCGAACTCGACCGTGGCCCAGTTTTTGACGACGACGTTTTCGCGCGTCACTTCGCAGGTTGCCCGCAAGATTTGCAACACGGCAAAGATTTCCACGCGTTCCAGCACGCGGCGGATTGGCCGCAAGGAAGCTGACCTTCTGTTTCAGGCGATTCAGGCCACGAAGATTTCCTCGCCGGCGACCGATTGCATTTCGCCAATCGGCGAAGAGTTGATCTTGAAGGGGCTGCATCATGTTGTGCCCGGCGAATTTTATGCGGCGGCAACGCGGCCGCCGGCCGTCTATCGCGGCAATCCATTTCAGATCGAAGTCGGCATCGCCTACGGCGGCCAGGCCGCGATGCAGTATGTCACGAAGGAACTGCTTCGCGAATTGATTGAAGAGACCGACGCCCGCACGATCCGCCAGTTTTTGATTCACACATTCAATGGCTTGGGCAGCGACGCGGCCGACCGCATCCTCAAGGAGTCGGGCCTCGGCACGCGGCAATCGCCGTCGAGCCTGAAACCGAAGGAGATTGAAAAACTGCTGGCGGCGATGAAAGGCGTCAATGTTTCGGAAGGCCAGACGATGGAGGTGCTGCGCTACGCCAATCGCGTGCCGCTGCAGTTTTCGCCCGCCAGCTGCGCGATCACGCAAACGGTGATCGGCACCAATTGGCGGAGCTACGGACTTTCGCAATCGCGAGGCGCGCTGCCCAAGGGACCCGTCACCGTGATGGTGCACGTGGCCAGCGTGTGGGTGCCATTCACGAGCGAATCGAAGGAAGCGATTGCGCAGCTATCCGGAAATTCAGAAGGAACTGCGACTCGCGCTGCAGGCGGTTGGCCGACACCTCGGCACGTACGTACGCAAACGGCTTAAGGTGAAGCAGCAAGGCGAGCGGCGGCAAATCTTCTTGCGTTACCTAGGCGAAGTGGCAACGGCCGTGAGCGAAATCAACGCAGTCGACCGGGCCGCACTTTACGAACAGCTTTTAAGCGTCGCCAAGAAGCGCACCGCCGAAGCCGACATGAAGCTCGACGACCGCGGGCGGCCGGTCGAAGACGCCGAAGAGCTGGCAGCCGCAGAAAACGTGCTTATCGTCGACCCTATGGAAGCCCCTGCGGCGATCAACCGGGCGGCAATTAACGTTGAAATAGCGGACAAAACTAATCCCGGAGGTCAGATCACATGAAAAGAATCACCGCTGATGCGGAGCTGAGAGCGAAGCTCATGTATTTTACGACACCCATGGAGTTTTGCGATGAAACGGGCCGCGTTATTGCTCGTCTAATGCCCTCAACTCCCTGGAACGATCCAAACAATTGGGCCGATACGGTCGAATTAACACCGCCGGTAAGCGATGCGGAAATGCAACGGCGCTTGAATTCGGACGAGCCGACTTATACGACACAAGAAGTTATCGAAATGCTCAGGAAGCAGAAATAGATGTATCGGCTCCAATGGCGAGACTCTGTCACCCGCGATTTGCTTCAGGCAGCAGCGAGAGCTGATCCGGTTCTTCACGACAGGATAATCGCCGCGATGTCGGAAGCCGAAGCGATCCTTGAAAGGGAAGCCGACATAGCAGGCGAGTCGCGCGAGCCCGGCATCAGATTATTAATTACGCCTCCACTGTCAATCACATTTCGGGTCAATGTCCGCCTGCAGGAAGTGCATATAGTGCGCACGGTAGTGCACGGTACGAACAGTTAGCGTTGCAATGTAGATGCAAGGACACAATGGCAAAGAAACTCATCCGCCGCAAACGCGGTGCAGCGGCAGACGCAAAGGCGGCTGCGGAGAAGCTCTCTCCGCGCGATAAGAAAACGATGACAAGCATCGTCGGCCTCGCCGACCGCGTCGTCGATTCGGCTGAGAAGCGCAAAGACCCGCACGTCGATATCCCCTCGCGCACGCTCTCAAACGTCCGCTTCAGCCCCCGCAAGGGGATCATCGAGATGGGGAACGCCACCAACCGACGGATGCTGTTCGACCTGTCGCAAGCGAAGTCCTACATGCAAACCATGCTGGTCGCGAGCGGCGCGAAAAAACTTCTCACCCAGGGCAAGACGACGAGCCTCCGCGGTTTGTTCTACATGCTCAAACACACGATCGAGGGCACCAAGGAAAACACATTCGACGATCAGTCCGAGTGTGACCCGGTCGTCGAAGATATCGAGGTACTTCTCAATACGCTGCGGGAAGAGCTCCATTTGTACGCTTCGAACCGCGGCACAATGGTCGGCCCGATCACGCTTGTCGACAGCGGCGACACGATTGATTGCTCCCGCATGGGCTCCGGCGGCTACAGCATTCCTTCAATCGTCGAGCCCGAGATCATTCAATTCGTAAAGTGCGACGCCAAGTTTATCTTGCACGTCGAAAAAGACACGGTCTGGCGGCGCTTCAACGAAGACAAATTTTGGAAAAAACACAACTGCCTGCTCACGCACGGAATGGGCCAGCCCCCGCGCGGCGTTCGCCGAATGTTGAACCGGCTCCATTTCGAGCTGAAGCTGCCGGTCTACTGCCTGCTAGATAATGACCCATGGGGATATTACATCTACAGCGTAATCAAGCAGGGATCAATCAACCTGGCATATGAATCGCAACGGATGGCCATACCCGATGTGCGTTATCTTGGACTTCGCAGTCGCGACTTCGAGCGGTGTCAACTTTCCGATGGCGTGAAAATCACGCTCAACGACAGCGATCGCAAACGGGCCAAACAGATCGCCGGCTATCCCTGGTTTGCCAAGAAGCGCGAGTGGCAGCGCGAGATCCAGAAAATGCTGCAGAACGACTTTAAGCTCGAAGTCGAGTCGCTCATCTCCAAGGACATCAGCTACGTGACTGAAGAATATGTGCCGGCGCGATTGACCGATCAGGATTGGCTCGATTGACGCGTGCTACGGCTCGTAGCGAATATGTCGACACACTTCGCCGTCAATCGTCGAATAACCCTTGAATCCGAGTGGCTGAGCGGGCGAGCGGGGGGGCGCAATCATTGACCGCGCGTCCAGTAAACCTAAAATTAATGGTTTAGGGGCCATTTAACGTTTTGGCCTACGCGCGCAGTTGCGGCCGGGCGCCTTTTCTTTGCCACCAACTCCAAATTAACGGTGGACAATCTCAGGACACAGATGAGCAAACTGTCAACTAATCCAGAGCGGCGACAGTTAATTTCCATCGTTGTTCCTTGCTTCAACGAGGAGGCGGTCATTCGGCAAACGCATAGCCGGCTGGTCGGTGTTCTGGAGAAAGCCGGGCTGCCGTTTGAAATTATTTACATCAACGACGGCAGCCGCGACCGCACGCTAGCCATCCTCCGCGGACTCGTCGAGTCCGACGATCGGGTGCGCGTGCTTTCGTTTTCGCGGAATTTTGGGCATCAACTGGCCGTGACCGCGGGCATTGAATACGCCGCCGGCGATGCGGTCGTCCTGATCGATGCTGATTTACAGGACCCTCCCGAACTGATTTCTAAAATGATTCACCTGTGGCAAGAGGGAAATCATGTGGTGTATGGCGTTCGCGAGTCACGCAGCGGCGAATCGCAGTTCAAGCTGTTGACCGCGCAAGCCTTCTACCGGCTCATCAACCAGATCTCGGACGTGCCGATTCCACTCGACACGGGCGACTTCCGGCTGATGGATCGGCGTGTGGTCGACGTGCTCAAAAGGATGCCGGAGCGCGACCGTTTCGTGCGCGGCATGGTGAGTTGGGTGGGATTTAAGCAGTGCCCGTTGCCATACGCGCGCGCCGAACGTGCGGCCGGCAATAGCAAATATCCGCTGCGCAAAATGGTGCTGTTCGCCATGGACGGGTTGGTTTCGTTCTCGATTGTGCCGCTGCGGATCTCAATGGTCGTCGGTTTCGTCACCGCATTGATCGCCGTTTTGGGAATCTTTTACGCTTTGTTTCTGCGCTTGTTTACCGAGAATTGGGAACGGGGCTGGACCCTTTTGTTCATCAGCATATTCTTCCTGGCGGGAATGACTTTGGGATGTCTCGGCATTGTCGGCGAATACGTTGGTCGCATCTATCGCGAGATAAAGCGCCGTCCGCTGTATGTGGTCGATGAGAGATTGGGCTTTGAAACGGCTGGAGACGGCAAGCTGGCGCCGACGAGTATGCAGGTCGAGGCGCCTGTCGGCCTGAATTGAACGCCAAGGGCGCCAAGAAAGACGCGTCCCCGTAAACGCTTGTCTTACGACACCGCAGAAGCGCTAAACCAGGTATGAAGCCTTTGTAACCCGTGCACCTTGGCGCTCTCCGCGTCCTTGGCGGTTTATCTCATCTGCATTTTGTCATGCCGGAATTAGTCGCAACATCGCCGAAGGATTGCATCGTCATTGGCGCCGGCTACACGGGACTCGCTGCCGCGTATGAGCTGGCGAAAGCCGGACTTCGGGTCGCGGTTTTTGAGTCGGATAAGGACGTCGGCGGCCTGGCCGGCAGTTTCAACGTCAACGGTTACCGGCTGGAGAAGTTCTATCATCACTGGTTCACTAGCGACGTGCATATTACCGAGCTGGTGGAAGAGCTGGGCGAGTCGCATCGCGTCGTTTACCATCCGACGAACACAGGCATGTATCACGCGAACCGGGCATTCCGCTTGAGCACGCCGCTCGATGTGCTGCGCTTTACTCCCTTGCCGTTTCTCGATCGGCTGCGCATGGCCAAGGTGGCAGTCGCGGCGCGGCTGGTGCGCGACTGGAAGGCGCTGGAAGCCATCACGGCCGAGCAGTGGCTGCGGCGAATTTGCGGCGACCGCGTGTACGAAGTGGTATGGGGCCCGCTGTTGGCCGGAAAATTCGGTCCGTATGCCGATAAGATCGCTGCCGTGTGGTTCTGGAACAAGCTCAAGCTGCGTGGCGGCAGCCGCGGCAAAGGCGGCGCCGAAAATTTGGCCTATTATCAGGGCGGCTTCGCGGCGCTATCCAAAAGGCTGGCAGAGCGCATTCGAGAGCTGGGCGGCGAGATTTACACCGGCACGCCGGTCCAGGAAATCGTCGTTCGCAATGGTCGCGTCGTTGGCGTTCGCACAATCGACGGCGTTTACGAAGCCGACGCGGTGATTGCGACACCTGCGCTGCCAGTAATCGACAAGCTCGCAGGGCAACACCTCACCGCAAAAGAACGCGAGCAATTGCGCGGCATCGATTACCTGGCCAACGTGTGCCTGGTGCTGCAGCTCGACCGCAGCTTGTCGGAAACTTACTGGCTCAATGTGGCCGACCCAAACTTTCCCTACGTCGGTGTCATTGAGCACACGAATTTCGAGCCGTCGGAATCCTACGGCGGGCGGCATATCGTATATCTCTCGAAGTATTTGCCGGAGTCGGCCGAGTTGTATCGAATGACGCCCGAAGAGACATTGGAGTTCAGCCTGCCGCACCTGAAGCGGATGTTCCCGCAATTCGATCGAAGCTGGATCCTGGACTACAGTGTGTGGCGCGCCCGGTACTCGCAGCCGATCGTGACGCTGCACTACAGCAAAAAGATTCCGCCCAGTCGCACATCGGTTGAAGGGCTGTTCATCGAGACGATGGCCCAGGTTTATCCGGAAGACCGCGGCACGAACTACGCCGTGCGAAATGGGCGACGCATCGGCCGCGAAGTCGCCGAACTGTTGCGGCAGCGGGTGACTGCCTAGGTCGGTTCGAACTCGTCATCCACTGCGCAGCTCTTTACTTATGTCCGCAAACAGCGCCGAATCGACACGACCCGCGCGCGACTACATCACACTAGCCGTAATCGTCGGCGCGTCGCTGGCAATTTTTGCCTGCGCGGTGAATCTCGAGTCGCCGTGGGAGAGCGATCAGTCGGCCAAGGCGGCCCAGATCTTGGAGATCGCCGACACCAACGATTATCTGCTCCGCGACAGCCTGACGAGATGCTACTTCCTTAAGCTCTACTCGCTGTACTACTCGGTATCGGGGCTGGCCTACGACATCGTGGGTGGGCCGATTTTCCGGTTCATGAATCTGTCGAGCATCTTGGCGGGCGCGCTATTAGTCGTGTCAACCGCTTACGCGATTCGCAACGCGCTGGGCGCTCATCCACTCTGGTCCGCCGCGGTGCTGCTCTCCATGCCACTGGTTGTCGCGTCGTCGACGTATGGCAACGAGGCCATCTGGGCGTTGGCGATGCTGGCCCTGGCCCTGTTTCTGGCAACGTGCCGGACATCATGGCTGTATTACGGCAGTGGCGTGGCGATGGCCTGCGCGATTTTTTGCCGCGCCGATATGGTGTTTGCTGCGCCATTTTGGTTTGCTTGGGCGGCCCTGTTTCGGCCTATTGAGGAGGCTCGCACACTGTTGGTGCGCAGAATGTTCTGGCTCGCGATCGTTTCCGGCGCCGCCGGCGGGCTGTTGTGGATTTTGCTCGTGCGCGAGATTCCCGAATCGCCGCTTTCGTTTGACTTCAAAACGAACTTTATGCTCATGGCGGCGTTTTTGAGTTATCCTTTTAACCCGTCAGTCGTGATCATCGCGGCGATTGGCTGGCTCGTGCTGTGGAAGCAGAATTTCCGCTATGCAATGGTCCACTTGTTGCTAGTTTTGCCGCTGGCGTTCTATTTCCGCAACCTTTCATCGCCAAAGTATGTCATCGTTTTCATTCTGTTTTACGGGATTCCGGCGTCTCTGCTGCTGAGCCGCGCGGCCTGGTATGTTCGCGCGTGCGGAGTGGCTGCGATTCTGATCTGGTGGGTAGTTGGTCTGTCGAACTTCGGAGTATTCGGGCCCGGCCGCGCCGCCTTGTGGTACGTGCCGACGGCCGACGGACCGATTCCAACGGGCGGATATGTTGAGGTTTTACGATCGGTGCGCGGGAGGGCTTTTACCAGGCTAAGCAAGAGGAACGCATTGCCTTAACGAGCAAGCTGGCCGAAGCTGGGCAGATCATTGGCTCGGACGTACGTGTGTTAGGCCAATACGACACCATTTCGGAACCGTACGTGCGGGTGCTTCGTCGGCGAGCTGGGCAAGTCATTCGACCCGCTCATTCCCCCAGCTCGCAAAGGAGGGTGACACCAAGTTCGTAATAGTGCGAACCGGCTATATCGGGCTGGGCCGCTTTGCGCCGAAATGGGTTGAAACAGTTCGAGCTTATTTGGAAAAAGGACAAGTGCGGCCCGTATTCGCGGACGAGGTTGAGGCGAAGCCGTTTCCCGACGTTGTGGAAATCGGCGAACAGGTGCCGGAAGGCACGAATATCGCCCTCGGCCGCCGCATCGCGTTCCTGCAAGAGTACTATCAAGGTCACATGGCTTTTGAATTGCCGGAGTTCATCCCCGATTACGCGGCAACGTATTGGACGTAAAAGTCCTAAGCAAGCGACTGGCATGTCGAATTGGATTTACAGGGACAATGAGTTTATTGGTTTCGACCGCGAGGAGATTGGCGCACGGCAAATACTGGGCTTCCCCTGGCCAGCGCGAATCTACAATTTCCGTGCGCCTGCGCGCACCTCTAATGCAATTCCTGGTCACGCTGAAATAGATTTCAGCCTCGGGCGTACCGCTTTTCAGCCCGCCCGCTTTCGCGGCACACGCTGCGCGATTTGGGCGAACCAGTCCGTCCGGACAACGTCGCCAATCGCAAAACTTGTAAAAACCCGCGAAAAACGAGCTTTCCGTCCGCTCGAATCGATGCTGGCATGACAGTTGCCTTTGGCGCGGCCTTGCATCTGCATATAAGCCCAACGCGCGAGCGAGGGATTGCTCCGTTTCTCGCCTGCGCTTCGGGCTGATGTGAGACTGCGCACGGGTCGTCTTCCCTTCTAGGACGACAGGTTCATTCATTGCACGTCGTAGCTCGCGCGCGCAATAGCACGCGAGGATGGGAACCATTGTGAGCACTACAACTCGTTTGGGCGGAAATAAGGCCGGCGCGCTTGGCGGCGCGGCGGCGACCAAGGGCGGCAGCAATTACAACGGCAGTTCGGCGCGGACGGCGGCCATCGCGGCCGTCACGGGTTACAAGCCGCTTTCTCCCCCACTGAATTTCGCCGACACGCCCGCTCAGGAAGTATTTCGGCGCCAACGTCTTCAGCAAAGCGGTGATGAAGGCCCGCCTGCCGAAGCCGATCTACAAATCGCTCTGCAAGACGATCGAGGCTCGGCGAGAAGCTCGATCCGGCGATCGCCGACGTCGTCGCCTCCGCGATGAAGGATTGGGCAATTGAAAAAGGCGCCACGCACTACGCCCACGTCTTCTTCCCGCTCACCGGCCTAACCGCCGAGAAGCACGACAGCTTTCTTGCCCCGGATGGCGACGGCGGGGCGATTGCCGAATTCAGCGGCAAGCAGCTGATTCAGGGCGAGCCCGACGGATCGAGCTTCCCCACGGGCGGCATTCGCGCCACGTTCGAAGCCCGCGGCTACACGATCTGGGACGTCACCAGCCCGGCTTACATCCTGGAAAACCCCAACGGCACGACGCTCTGCATTCCCACCGCGTTCGTTTCTTGGACCGGCGAGGCGCTCGACAAGAAGACGCCGCTGCTGCGTTCGATGCAGGCGCTCAACGTGCAGGCCCAGCGCGTGCTGAAGCTGTTCGGCAAGACGGACGGCGCGTTCGTCGTCGTCGACGGCCGGTCCCGAGCAGGAATATTTCCTGGTCGACCGCCACTTCTACTTCGCCCGGCCCGACTTGCTGACCGCCGGCCGCACGCTGTTCGGCGCCAAGCCGCCGAAGGGCCAGGAGTTCGAAGATCACTACTTCGGCGCGATTCCGGAGCGCGTGCTGGCGTTCATGCTGGAAACCGAGCGCGAGCTGTTCAAGCTGGGCATCCCGGTGAAGACGCGGCACAACGAAGTGGCGCCGGCCCAGTACGAAATCGCGCCGGTGTTCGAATCGGCCAACCTCGCGAACGATCATCAGCAGCTGATGATGATCACGCTCAAGCGCGTGGCCGAGAAGTACGGCATGGCCTGCCTGACGCACGAAAAGCCGTTCGCCGGCATCAACGGCTCGGGCAAGCACGTGAACTGGTCGCTGGGCAGTGCATCGCAGGGCAACCTGCTCGACCCGGGCGACACGCCGCACGAGAATGCACAGTTCCTGGTGTTCTGCGCGGCCGTGATGCGTGCAGTCTACAAGTATCCAAGGCCTGCTGCGAGCCGTCGTGGCCACGGCCGGCAACGACCATCGGCTCGGCGCCAACGAAGCGCCGCCGGCGATCATCTCGATCTTCCTGGGCGATCAGCTCACCGACGTGTTCGAGCAGATCAAGAAGGGCGGCGCGAACTCGTCGCTGAAGAAGGGAACGCTGGAAGTCGGCGTCGACGTACTGCCGCCGCTGCCGAAGGACGCGGGCGACCGCAACCGCACGAGCCCGTTCGCCTTCACCGGCAACCGGTTCGAGTTCCGCGCTGTCGGCGCGAATCAGTCGATCGCCGGCCCGCTCGTGGCGATGAATACGATCGTGGCCGAGTCGCTCGACTTCTGCGCGACGAAACTTGAGAAGGCCACGGCCGGCGACAGCAGCAAGCTCAACGCGGCGATCCAGTCGCTGCTGACGGAAATCATCACCGAAGCAGGACCCGATCATCTTCAACGGCGACGGCTACTCCGACGCTTGGCACCAGGAGGCGCACAAGCGCGGCTTGTTGAACCTGAAAACCAGCGTCGACGCCCTGCCCTATCTGGAATCGAAAGATGTCAAGGAGCTGTTCTCGAAGTACAACGTGCTCTCCGAGCGCGAGCTTGAAAGCCGCCTGGAGATCTATCTCGAGCAGTACTGCAAGACGGTTTACACCGAAGCCAACCTCACGCTGGAGATGGCCAAGACGCTGATCTTCCCGGCGGCGATTCGTTACCAGAACGAACTGGCCTCGACCTGTGCCAACCTGAAGCTTGTCGGCTACGAGTTCGACACCGACACGCTCGATCGGATCACTGAGCTGGTCAAATCGCTGCAAGACAGCATCTCGGTGCTGCAAATGGCGATCAGCAAGGCTTCGCACGACGGGGCACTGGCGGCGGCCAAGTACTGCGCGAGCGACATGCTGCCGGCAATGACGATGGTCCGCAAGTATGCCGACGAGCTGGAAGGCTGGGTGGCCGACGACCTGTGGCCGCTGCCGACCTACCAGGAAATGCTGTTCATCAAATAATCGAAGTAGGGCGGGTGCTTGCACCCGCCATTTAAGGCAATCGGCGGTAACGGCGGGTGCGAGCCCGCCCTACGTGCGGCTTAACGTTTACCCTTTGACTCCTTGTAATTTCTCGGCGACGGCGGACGCCACCAAATCCTTCTGAAGTGGAGACCGAAGTCTATGTCAACTATTGAATGGATAGCGACCGAGAACTTGGGTGCTCGCGATGGCGGCGTGAGCACCTTAATTTTGGATTGTCCGGCAGCATTTACCGCGCCAAGAAGAGACAGCTCCGCCGACGCGGCCGCGATGACTGACGGAGTCCGCAGATGCGCTGGCCGATGAAGAAACCACAGAAAGCCAAAGCCTACGTCAGCCGGACCGGACGGCTTCAATAAAACCCTACCGAAAGTCGTAGGCATCGACACGGTGTGGGTATTCGTCGCGGCCATGTTCGTGTCAGTGGATGAGGTTGGTATTCGCCTGCGTGGAAACGGGTTTGACGCGAGCAAAAAATGCGGTCAACATTCTTTCATGAAGAATTGCTCGTATTCGCGGTGTCGAATTGTTGACATTCTGGATCGTGGGCATTTGGATCATGTTTGGCACTGGCGGCGAACAAGTTCTGGAAGAAGGACTCTGATTCGTAAGTGGCGTCTGCAATAGTCCCGAGACCGGCGATGCATATTCCGGTGCCTACAAGTCGATCCTTGGGCTGGTGTACCGCTGGATGCGAAGTTTTTCTTCCAATTCGTATTTGCTGCGACGACGGCCACGATCGTGTCCGGCGCGATGGCGGAACGCACCAAGTACATCTCGTATCATCGATCTTACAGCGCGATTATGTGCCATGTTCATCTATCCCGATTGTCGGTCATTGGATCTGGGGCGGCGGCTGGTTGGGGATCGGCGGATTCTGGGACTTCGCCGGCTCCACCGCGTGCATAGCGTCGGTGGATGGTTGTCGCTTGTCGTGCGTTTATTCTCGGCCCTCGCATCGGCAAATTCAATGCCAATGGCAATCCACAGGCCATTCCCGGCCACAACCTGGTGCTCGTCACGATCGGCTGTATTGATCCTGTGGCTGGGTTGGTTTGGATTTAATCCTGGCAGCACGATGGCCGCCGATGCCCAACGCGATTCCAAAATCACCATTCACACCAACATGGCGGCAGCTGTCGGTGGCATCATGGCGACAGCCTCGGCATGCCCGATTGCTATTCGGCAAACCAGAAATCAGCATGACGCTCAATGGCGTGCTTGGCCGGCCTGGTGGCCGTCACCTGCCCGTGTGCATGGGTCTCCATGTCGTCGGCGGCAATGATCGGCGTGTTTGCTGGTTGCTTGGTTGTGTTTCGGTCATCGGTATCGAACGCATCGGCGGACGATGATCCTGTCGGTGCGATTCGCGTGCACGGCTGAACGGCATCTGCGGCACGATTGGCCCTCGGCTTATTTGCGGAAGGGACGGGCCGAACTTGCTTGCCGACGCCTGGGTTGTTCTAAGGCGGCGGGACATGACGCAATTGATCGATCCAGTCCAAGGGAGTCTTGCGACGGTATTTATGTCGTTGTGGCTGGTGTGATCCTATTTCTGGGCATATCAAGGCGACAGCTCGGAATGCGGGTGTCGCCGGAAGAGGAGCGTGAAGGCCTGGACTGCGGCGAGCATGGCAACGAGGCATATCATGGGTTCGTCATGGTGGCGGAAGCCGGAGGGTTGATCCGTCTGCGCGCAGTTGGATGTGTGGCAATGAGCGTTAATCCAATCTGCGTGATGGTCTCCCGCATGGACGTGCGAGGACCACCACGGGAGCCTGGCAATACGCCAAACTAAGCTTGGGAACCAACAAGATGAAGAAAATTGAAGCCATCATTCGTCATTTCAAGCTGGAGGACGTGAAAAACGCTCTCGTTGAAAAAGGCATCTCCGGAATGACGATCACCGAAGTTCGCGGTTTCGGCCGGCAGAAAGGCCACACCGAGATGTATCGAGGCACGGAGTACCGTGTGGATTTCGTGCCCAAAGTGAAAGTGGAGGTCGCCGTCGACGACGCCAAATTGCAGACTGCGATTAACGCGATCGTCAAAGCGGCTCAGACGGGTCAAATCGGCGACGGCAAATTGTTTATATCCGATCTCGGAGAAACAATTCGCATTCGTACCGGCGAAACTGGCACGGATGCCATTTAGCGTCTGGTGAATGCGGTCAATCATAGGCTGTATCGTTATTAGCTAAGGCGGACTTCTTTTTGTATCGTTGGGCGGACCTTCTTACGGGCCTGGCTCGCCAGGCTTCGCACTCGTTAGTCTTCTGCTGTGAATCGCCCGCTTTCCCGCGGCGCGACTTTTATCCTTCTGGAATTGGAGGTGGGTGTCATGGAACTATTGTCAAGGTTTATGCGAGTCCGCGAATGGCGGATGACAGGTATGACAGGCCTGATGAGTTTGTTGCTGATGTGTTCTAGTGCGCTGTGCAAGAGCCTCCCGCGACGCCGACGCTTGCGAAGAGGTGAATACAAAGGCCGACGCGCCGCGCTAGCCGGCCACAACGCTTGGATGCTCACCAGCTCGGCGCTGGTGCTGTTCATGACGGCCCCGGGTCTGGCCATGTTTTACGGCGGCTTGGTCCGCAAAAAGAATGTGCTGGGCGTCATCATGCAGTGCCTGTTCCTGATGGCGATGATGACCGTGATCTGGGGGCTTTATGGTTACTCACTGGCCTTCGGTGATCCTGACATCCACTGCGCTCAAGCCGTACATCGGCGACGGCGACTTTCTGTTCATGAAAGACGTTGCTCGCAGCTGGCCGGAAGGCGCGACTGCGCCGGTGGAGCCATTGATGCCGGCGCTGATCTCCATCGGCTCACCCACATGCTCTTCCAAGGCATGTTCTTCATCATTACGCCGGCGCTGATTTGCGGCGCGTTTGCCGAGCGGATGAAGTTCAGTGCGATGGCGCTGTTTCTCGCTCTCTGGGGAACGGTCGTTTACATTCCGCTGTGCCACATGGTGTGGGGCGGCGGACTGCTGGCTTACGTGCCGGTCGGCAGGCGTGACGCCTGCTGATGGGCGGTGCGCTTGATTTCGCCGGCGGCACGGTGGTGCATATCAGCTCCGGCGTGTCGGCACTGGTCTGTGCCCTGGTGATTGGCAAGCGCGTTGGCTTCGGCCAGGAAGACATGCGGCCCCATAATCTGACGTACACGGCGCTCGGCGCCGGCGATGCTGTGGGTCGGCTGGTTCGGATTCAACGCCGGTAGCGAGCTGGCTTCCGACAACCTGGCCGCAAGTGCATTCTGCACGACGCATTTCGCCGCGGCTGCCGGCGGACTGGCCTGGGCGTTCTACGATTGGCTTACGCGCGGCAAGCCGACCGTGCTGGGCACCGCGTCGGGCATCGTCGCCGGTCTGGTCTGCATTACGCCCGGCTGCCGGCTTCGTCAACCCGATGCCGGCACTGGCGATGGGCGCGATCGCCGGCATCGTTTGCGCCTTTGCCTGCAGCAAGATCAAGAATGCGTTCGGTTACGACGATGCGCTGGATGCGTTTGGCGTCCACGGCGTGGGCGGCACACTCGGTGCGATCCTCACCGGCGTCTTCGCCACTCGCGCCTGCGTGGGACATCGGCGCACTCAACGGCGCGTCGGGTACAAAGCTTGGCCTGATCGAAGGCGGCACCGTGATCAAAGGCCAGATTGGCCGCTGTGGCCGTGACATGGATCTTAAGCATCGTTGCCACGTTCATCATTTTGAAGATCGTTGACGTGCTCGTCGGAATTCGCGTCACGCCCGAAGAAGAAGTCCGCGGCCTCGACGTCACGCAGCACGACGAGGAAGGCTACATCTTCGTGTGACAGGATTAAGCGTCCCGCCATGATGGAAACAATCGCCACAGAGGGCACAGAGTTCACAGAGAATAATGATGAGCGGCGCCACCGAGGCTTGCTATTCATTCATCTTCGCATTCCTCTGCGCTCTCTGTGCCCTCTGTGGCTTGCCTTGCTTCCTTTGACTCAAATTCGAATCAACGAGAATAAATAATCAGGAAACTCTCCAATGAAAAAAATCGAAGCCATCGTTCGCCACTTCAAGATCGAGGACGTGAAAAACGCCCTCGTTGAAAAAGGCATCTCCGGAATGACAATCACCGAGGTCCGCGGCTTCGGCCGGCAGAAGGGCCACACCGAGATGTACCGCGGCACGGAGTACCGAGTCGACTTCGTGCCGAAAGTAAAAGTCGAGGTCGTCGTCGACGATGCCAAGTTGCAGACCGCTCTGAGCACGATCGTCAAGGCGGCCCAAACGGGCCAGATCGGCGACGGCAAGATCTTCGTCTCGTCGCTGGAAGATTGCGTGCGAATCCGCACTGGCGAAACCGGCAAGGATGCCATTGGTTGATGCTGAAAGTGCCGCCCCCGGCGCATAGATTGTGCCTTCCCCGCTGCTAGCGATTACAATAGACATCGCTCGATACAAGCAGCACCCTGAGGCGGCAATCATGTTCAGTATTCGTCGATTTTGGCAACGCGGTCGGCTGCTTAGTTCGTGGCCGGCTCTTACATTGGCGTTATGCGGATCGCTGCTCGCGTTCCAAGGCTCGATGTCTCGCGCGGCGGTTAGCTCATCTGGCAACGTCGTGCCGGTGCCGCCGGGTGTTGGTGGGGCATTCGCGGGGCCCTTCGAAATCGGCGATGTCGACGTCGGTACAGTGAGCATCACCGGCGGAACGGCGATATCGCACACTGGCCCAGCCGTCCTTGGTGACATGGCCACGGGCATCGGTATCGCTAACCTAAGCGGCTTCGGCTCCGACTGGACGCTGACGAGCTCCGGCGCTGATATGACGGTCGGGAACAACGGCACGGGTTCGCTTAACCTGTCTAACCTCGCCTTCGTGAGCGTCTTCGACGATCTGTTCGTCGCCACCCAGTTCGATTCATTGGGCGAAATTTCCATTTCCGGTTTAGGAACGATCGTCGACGTCGGCGATGACGCGAACATCGGCCAGCGCGGCCAAGCGGCCATCGACATTTCTAATGGCGGACGTCTGGTGACGGACCAGAACATCATCGGCGACGAACCGGCGGGCGACGGCCGTGTCACCGTGAGCGGCCAGTTCTCGTTGTGGCGGGCATTCTCCACCATCACCGTTGCCGACGCCGGCCGCGCATTACTGCAAATTTTCGATGGCGGACGAGTTGAGTCCACAGCGCCCAGCGGGATCCTATCGGCCACAATCGCCAGCCAGGCCGGATCCACCGGCACCGTGGAAGTCAGCGGCCTCGGATCGATTTGGCAAAATACCCTGGGAATCGTCGTCGGCGATTTCGGCAATGGCACGCTCATCGTTGACGACGGCGGGCGGGTCTCGAGCGGCACCGGCGCGAATCTTTTCGCAATCGGACGGCAGGTTGGTTCGGTCGGACACGTCGAGGTCAGCGGCCCCGACTCGCTGCTTACGGCCGCCTTCGCTGAAGTCGGCGACTTCGGCGACGGCACGCTGCACATTCTCGACGGCGGCCACGTCGTAATGGGTACGGTGCGTATCGGCGACGAGGCCAACTCACGAGGCACTGTACTGGTGGACGGCGACGGCTCGTCCTGGGAAATCACCGGTGATCTTAACATCGCCGATCCGTCCGACGGCAGCGTCACCATCTCCGACGGCGGACGCGTCGCCGCCACGAACGCGGTGCGCGTGACGACGTTCGGGCGTCTCACGCTCGACGGCGGCCGACTCAAATTCAACCCGGCAACACCGCTGGTCAATACCGGCGTCGTGCAAGGAAACGGCGTCATTGACGGGTCGGTTACGAATAATGCCGGCGGGCTGATCATGCCCTGGGGTGCCGACCCGCTCGTGATCATGCGCGGGCTCACGAACAATGGCCTGGTGGACATCCAGTCGGGCGAGCTCGAAGTCCTGGGCGCGACCAATAACAACTCGGACATCGACGCCCGCGACGGTGCTATCCTTCGCTTTCGCGCCAACATGGACAACAACAGCGGCTCGCAACTGGCAATCACCAGCGGCATCGTCGACGTGTTTGGGCTCGTGAACAACGATGCCGGCGCGGAAATCGCCGTTGGCGGCACGGCTGTGGCCGTGTTTCACGACGCAGTCACCAACAACGGGACAATCTTTGTTCAGCCGGGCGGTGAAATCCTGATGCTCGAAAACCTCGGTTTCAGCCCCACCGCGGCGCTGGGTGTCGGGTTGCAAGCGATCGAAGAAACCGACCCGGACGCCGAGCCGTCCGACGCTTTCGGCCAGGTGCAAGTTTCCGGTGCCGCGTCGCTGGCCGGCACGCTCGAAGTGTCGCTCTTAGAAGGCTACATGCCCATGGCCGGCGACGCGTTCCAGATTCTCACCGCCGGCGGCGGGCGAACTGGCACGTTCAGCAGCGAGATTCTTCCCGCGCTCGGCGGCGGCTTGAATTGGGACGTGCAATACAACCCAAATTCCGTGGTGCTCTCCGTAATCGGTGCGGGGCTGCCCGGCGATTACAACCAGGATGGCAGCGTCGACGCGGCCGACTATGTCGTGTGGCGGAAGAACGACGGCAGCCAGTCGGGCTACGACTTGTGGCGCACGAACTTCGGCCGCGCGGTAGGTGCCGCGAGCGGAGCGACACAGTTTGGTTCGCCTCGGCTCGGCGAACCTACTGCCGCCGTGCCGGAGCCGGCGGCGATTCCTCATGGTACTTACCGCATCCTTGGCCGGTATTTATCGCCGACGGCCGGTTACTGGCCCGGCCTGAGCTATCGCGGCTGCCTCTGGGTTGATTTTTGCGCTGATCTGGGGTCCCTGTTTGTCGTGCAAAACTCGGCTATTCTGCGCGGCCTCCGTAACAATCGGCGAGTATTCCAGGCGCGATCGCGGAATGCCCGCGAGCAAAACTGGGCAAATTTACGTTTGTAAAAGCGGCCAGCCTGCCAGCAAACACGCGTAGGACGTCACTTCGGCACTTACGCCTAACACCCAACAATCAATGCCTAATTTTCAAAGAACGAGTGTGCACGTTGAGCGCTTCAACCGTTCGATGGCCTCACGGCGGATCAGCCCCAAGGTGAGTATATAGTGTTGAAGTGTACACTATCACACTTAGTGGCCAAAAACAAGAGAAAATGTGCCAAGGATATAAGGACCTACCAGAAGCGGCGCCTAACCCGTTATTATTTGACGGCAGCAATCAATCAGGTGGGGGTTGGTATGGCGTCATGCTCAACTATCTGCGAATCGCTGTGACCGCGCTCTGCCTTACGGCTTCATTGCTGCAGGTTGCGATGTGGGTGCAAAGTCATCAATTCGCTGATGTGATTACATTTCCCATTTCTAGCGTTCGCCTGGTCGGATTCGGATCGGCGCAAGGCACGGCGACGGCCATGAAGGGTAAGTACAGGAAAGGATACTATGATGGCTATTGGGCAAGAATGCGAAGTGACCCGATTGTTGATTCACGTATCGTGGATTACCGGCCGGAGAGCCGGCCCGAGTATCCCGGTGCGTTTGGTTTTGGCGTCATTCATTCTCCACCTTTCGAGGTAGTTTGCATGCCGCACTGGTTTGTTGGAGCCGTTACCCTTGCATTGGCGGCCAGTCCTTGTGCGCGATCCGCTGGCGCTTTGGCCTCCACACACTCCTAATCGCCACGGCGCTGGTTGCAATCGGACTAGGGGTGCTCGTCTATCCTGCACCATGACAAAGACGATGGAACGCGCCCGAATAATTCGTTATGTCCGCATTGCCGTGACCGCGCTCGGCCTTATTGCGTGCGTGCTGCTGATAGCACTGTGGGTGCGGAGTTATTGGAGGGTGGATTCGCTAACGTACATTCACTCGATCCACCGCGCGATTTGCGGACACTCTTTTCCAGGCCGCTGGTTCATTCTCGTCACGCCACAGACGATAGCTCACAAGCCGGGACTGGAGAGTTATGAGATAACCCAACGCTTCGACTCGGGTGTGCCCAACTCATTTCTCGGATTTTATTATCATACGAGTCCAGGTGTGACGACGCTGGCAATTCCATACTGGTCCATGGTTTCGTCATTCGCGGTGCTTTCGGCCATCTCTGCTTTTCCCTGGCTGCCCCGCCGCTTCACCCTCCGCACTCTGCTAATCGCCACGACGCTGGTTGCGGTGGGGTTGGGCGTAATTGTCGCGTCGCGGTAGGATAATGCTGGGGCAGAGACGAGAGCTGCGACGGGTACGCTAATGAACGTGATATTCACTGCGCTATCGCGACACCATTGCAAGATTTGGATCTTCATCGTCCTGCTTACGCCCGTTGCCCCAACGATAGCGGCTGCAATCGTAATCGATTCATTTGGGCCGGGAAATACATACGACACATCCGGCTTCCTCATCGGGACTAGCGATTACAGTGAATTGGCGATCGGCTTCAGCGTGCCTGGAAGTGCGCCATAAAAGTGGTTACGATTCAAATCGCCGCACAAAATCTCAGCGGCACCCCGACTCAATTAAACATGCAGATACGTGCCGACGCGAACGGCTCTCCTGGACAGATCATCGATTCCATCTCGTTCACGAACATAACCAATCAATCTGGCGGACAAGTATTGACAGGCACGTCAAATCAAATGGCCGTCCTTAGCCCGGCAGGGAGATATTGGATTTCGGACTCGGCACCAAGATTGCTCCCAGAGGCAGAAATTGGCTGGTTCAGTCCGCCGTCCAATGCACTTCCTCGTCCGGCAGCCGATCGAATCCTCGGCGGTTCGTGGGAACTAATCGACGAATCCTCGAAGCTGGGGGTATTTCGGATCACGGGTATCGTGATTCCGGAGCCAACGAGCATTCTGCTAGTAGTCAGCAGCCTTAACCTACTGATACTTCGCCGCCGCTAGGCCGATCGCGCACGATGCCCGAGCAAGTGGGCCGGCCGATGGCAACCATCCTTCAGGCCATCGTCCGCACGGCCCCTCAGCCTCCGCACCATGCTGATTGCCACGACGCCGGTTGCGGTGGGGTTGGGGATCATCGAGGCGGCGAACTAGTGGCCTTCCGGTTTCTTGATTCGTCGTCCACCCGCGTCGATAATCTGCGGCATGGAACCTTCATGGCCTGCCTTGGTCAGCCATTGCGGCGACATGGCAGAGATACGTCCTACTGAACCCGCTGAGGAATATTGGATGCGCGTTGCCTTCAAGCACTTTGAAAGCTCGATGGAGAGTTGGGAATCGATGTTCACGGACGCCGCTGATTTTGCGAGTGAAATCGGCCCGGACCAGCTAATCGGGATTTCGCACTCCCACGGCGGCGGCAGCGAGGGGTGGGGACAAGGCGGCTCTGGCGTCGTCACAGTTTGGTATTGGGAGCAAATGGAACGGCCATCCGCTCACGACTAGTCGCTTCCGCCATGCTTAACTGCCTGCGAATCTCCGTGACCGGGTTGAGCCTGACGGCGTGCGTGCTGCTGATTGCGCTGTGGGTGCGGAGCTATTGGCGCTTGGACATCGTTGAGAAACTAATTGGCTTGCAGGCCGTTCAAGTCAGCTCAGTGATAGGCCGTATCGCAATAGGGCAGCTCGATCCTGCGCACAACAATCGGGAAGTCCTATCTGAGTGTCGTAGCCGGCGATGCAGCCGATTGGAGGAAGGGAAGTGTATTAGGTTTTGCATATTATGAAGATGGCTTAGTTACAGCATTCATCGCGCCGCATTGGCTTCTCGCTTTACTTTCCGCAGCACTCGCAGTTATTCCTTGGATTTCACGGAGCTGGCGCTTCAGTCTTCGCACCCTTCTAATCGCCGCAACGCTGGTGGCCGTGGGATTGGGGTTGATCGTTGTTGCGAATTAGTTTTTTTGCAGCCGTTTCTGCACGCTCCAGAGTACCCGACGCACCAGCGACACGCCGGCGCAGCTTCAATCGAACGATTGCTGTGTGATGTCCAATCCTGACGGCAGCACGCGTTCGACTCGCAGCCGATCCGGCAGGTTGCGAAAATAGATCCCGTAGCCCCGATACGTAAAGACGCGCACGCCCGGCGCAAGATCATCCCGAATTGTGCCGGACTCGGGGCAGACTGCCAAGAACTTACACTGCTCTTCCAGTTTGTCGACAAACGCTACCGCGACCTGAGGCTTGTCTCGCGCGATATACGTCAAGATGCCGAGCAGATCATCGTAGGCTTTTTCCGAGATGACCAGGTTCTTCCTGTGCTGCTGCCGACGAGCTTATTCAATTCAGCACGCAAATCGGAAAATGCTTTATCGGCGAAAATCTCACCGCTGCGCAGGCCTTCGTCAATAAGAGGCGCAGCTTTGCGCTACACGCTTCGTCGTGAGCCGCTTGCAAGGATGCGCAAATGAGCGAAGGCTTCCTCGTTCAGCAGGTAATAAACCTTGTGGGTCGACCTCGTCGGCAACCACGACCGGCTGCCCGGCACACGCTTCGACCGCTCGGCGCTGCTCGTCGGTAATCTTCGTGGTCATAATGGCATTATAACAGCCATTCTGATTGCTGACACATGCAGAAAGCTGGCCGAGCCGAGCGCGAGCCATCCGCAGTGCAGTGGTTTCGCTTGTCGTCAAGTTCGCAGTATATTGCGTGCGTGGTCCAGCCATCTGCTCTCACCTCCCAACTCTAGCCCTCAGCACCCAATGACCCCTCACGTTCAGCTCGACCGTATGATCACCGGCTACTGGCTGTCCCAAGCCATCTACGCCGCCGCCCACTTCGGCATCGCCGACCTTGTTGCCGCCGGCCCGCGCTCCGTCGACGAGCTCGCGCAGAAACCTCCACGAATACCGACGCGATGTATCGCCTGCTGCGCGCCCTGGCTAGCGTCGGCATTTTTAGCGAAGGCCCGCCGCGCCAATTTTCGCTAACGCCCCTGGCCGAGCCGCTGCAGACGAACGTGCCCCACTCCAAGCGTGCCCTTGCGCTCATGTCGGGCGACGAACAGTTTCGGGCCTGGAGTGAAATCGTCTACAGCATCCAGACGGGCAAGAAAGCGTTCGACAAAGTTTTCGGCAAGCCGATCTTCGACTACCTGGGCGAACATCTGGACAAGGCCCAGATCTTCGACGCCGCGATGGTCGGCATCCACGGCCGCGAGTCGAACGCGGTCCTCCAAGCCTACGACTTCTCCGGCATCAATACGGTCGTCGACATCGGCGGCGGCAACGGGTCGCAGCTCATCGCACTGCTGCAGGCGCACCCCACGATGCGCGGCATCCTGTTCGATCTGCCGCACGTCATTGAGCGCGCCAAAGCGCCGATCGCCGCGGCCGGCCTCGCCGACCGCTGCCAGCTCGTGTCCGGCAGCTTCTTCGACGCCGATGCCTTTTCCGGTCTCCCTCTCCCTTTGGGAGAGGGTCGGGGTGAGGGTTCTCCTGGATGCGCCACAGGCGACACGGGACGGGTGGCATTCTTCATGCGGCACATCATCCACGACTGGAACGACGAAAAAAGTCTCACGATCCTCCGCAATTGCCACCGCGCGATGCCCGCGGGCGGCCGACTGCTGGTGGTCGAAAGCGTCATCCCACCCGGCAACGAACCATTCGGCGGCAAGTTTCTGGACCTCGTGATGCTCCTGATCCCCGGCGGCAAGGAACGCACCGAAGACGAGTACCGCGCGCTGTTCGCACAAGCCGGCTTTGAGCTTTCTAGGATCGTGGCCACTGGCTCCGAAGTAAGCGTCATCGAGGCCGTCAAAAGCTAGGCCCAATATCCCAGCGGCCGCGTCAACCTGTCGAGGCGCTTTGCTGGAATCTTCCCCACAAGTGACGACTGGATACGCATCGGATATAATTTGGCGGTCGACGTCGGCTTGTTTGGGACGCCTTTGCTCGTGAAGTTTCGTCCCTTACGACAGGAGGGAATGATCATGTCGGCTGGTCGATTGTTCTCGGTCTTTCTTGGCCTGGCGTTTTTTTCGACGTTCCTCAAAACGCCTTCGCGGCCGCATTCATTCGCGGGGCCTATTATCGTTTGGGCGACGCCGATCCCGGCGCAACTCCCGGCACCATTGGCAACGATCCCACGCAGGATTCGTTTGGCGACGATCTTGACCTCGACCGATTCGATTCGCCACGGTACTCGGCCGACGTTCCGCCGCGCGGCCCTTGGGAAAGCAAGCTCTCGATGGCGTTTGCCAACGATAGTCTTGGCGGGCCGGCGGTCCCCGGCTTCTATGGCCGCCAGGATTCGCTCTCGATGGTCGAGCAAGGCTACGCGCTGGAGGCATGGGTCAAAAACGTGCCCCCGGGTTTGCTCAATTCACCGGACGGCGAGGTCCGTAGTGTTGTGGCGTATAATGGCCAGCCCGACAGTAACGGATTCGGAC
Source organism: uncultured Planctomycetota bacterium (assembly GCA_963713365.1). Classification (GTDB taxonomy): domain Bacteria; phylum Planctomycetota; class Planctomycetia; order Pirellulales; family Lacipirellulaceae; genus JABDGM01. The sequence goes on from CAVQLN010000004.1 coordinate 92,473, forward strand.
TTTTCGTGAGCGGCGACGAATTTGTAGCGCGAGTGGGATCGTTCGAACGTTCGCTGGGTCCGGCCACAGCCTTTGAATGGCATCACCTGGCGTACGTTCAGTCGTTGGGCACTGCCTCCTATTACTACGACGGCAAACTCGTGCATGAAACAACGTCCGACCCCTTGCCGACACCGGCCAAAGGCGGATTCTGGTTGGGCGGCCTGGGCATCGGCGCCAGCGATGAGGGCGACGTATCTGTTCAACGGCTGGATCGACGAGGTGCGGTACCAAAGCTTCAACCCATTATCGGCCGGCGCCTTTAACCCAACGGCCTTTTTGATTCGCGATCCTGCCGGCCCGGGTGATTTCAATGCCGATGGCAGCGTCGATGCGGCCGATTACGCCGGGTGGCGCAAAAGCGACGGCGACCCAGGAAGCTACGACTTGTGGCGCACCAACTTCGGCCGCACCGCCGGCAGCGGCACCGCCCTCTCGACTGGTTCGGCAGTGCCCGAACCGAGCTTGGTGGCGCTCATCATGGGCGGCGCCATCATCTTGCTTTGCCGGCCGAGGTAGATTCACGCTAGCCGCTGGCGAATCGGCAGCCACTCGCGTTTTCTTTGCAATTGCCTGATTGCGGACATAGACTAATCGGCGCTGTGTTGGCTGGCTTGGGGTAAGTCGCTGAGGAGCAGGATTCGATGAGTAAGTTTCAACGTGCGAAGATTTCTTGGCTGGCTGCGGCGGCAATCTGGCTTGCACATGCGGCGATTGGAGTTGCGGCTGGTGAAATCGATGTCGTGGCCATCAGCGGCGATGATGTCGCCGGATGGCAACGGGTCGATATTGATTGCTGCCGCTCCGTCTCTGAATGATGCGGGGCAAGTCGCGTTCGTCAGCGTGCTATCCGGAACGCAGGGCGGCTCGGCGGATGACGTCGTGGTGTTGCGGAGCGGCGGGGCGACGCTCGAAGTGATCGCACGCAAAGGTGTCTCCACGATCGACGGCAACACGATGACCGGCGCCGCTTTCACGTATTTTGGCATCGACAGCGATGGAACTTTGAACGGTGTCGCGGCCATGGGTAATCCGTTGCCACTGTTGCCGATTATCGCCGATCGTGGGCAAATCGTTCCGTTCATGACAGTGGGAAGCCCCAGCCCGAGCGGCAACAATTCGCTCACAGGCGCCTCGTACCCGCCGATCAACGATCAAGGCGTCGGCGTTTTCCGCGGCGTCTATTCGGGCGGTAACCCTGAAACGGGAATCTATGTGCGCTCGATTGACGGAACCCTCACTACGCGGTTGTTGCAGGGCGCGTAGCTCGCCCAGGGGCGGCACGATCACGGCACTGAGCACGGCGCCGACAATCAACGAAGCCGGTGAAGTGGGCGTGCGCGTGAGCATCGGATCGGGTATCGACCCGCGAGTGGCCGTTTTGCGTCTTGCCGAAAGCGGCATCCTGGAACTCGCGCGAGGGCGACATGGCCGATGATGGGATGACGACGATCGAAACGATCGAGTCCAATCAGATATCCATCAACGACGCGGGCCAGATGGCTTTCGCCGCCGAGTATGCGCAGTCCGGCGTGAGGCGCGACGGAATTTTTCTCGTTCAAGAGGATGCAATCCGGCTGGTTGCACCTGGAGTACTTCCGCAAGGTGGTACGACAACCAACATGCGCGTGGTGGGCCTGAACAACGCGGGGCGCGTGGCGTTTTATACGGAGTTTCTGGGGGGCGTTGACGCACCCTCCGGCATCTATCTTACCGGTCCGGCGGGGCCGGAAGTCATCGCCTTCGAGGATGCAACTCTGCCGACTGGCGGGAAGTTTTTCCGCAGCTTTTTCAGCGAGTCGATTGCGCTGAATGAGAATGGGCAGGTTGTGTTTCTGGCCGAGCTTGCCAACTCGGCGAATGGTCCCTTGAGCGGGCGCGGTCTTTTCCTTCATGACCCGGCAAACGGGCCTGCAAACGATCCTGCAAACAGGAGAGAACTTTGAGGGAAGCACCGTCAGCGAACTTGGCTTCACGGGTACGCACTTTCTGCTCAACCGTTCGCCGGACACGAGTTTCGACGGGCTCAACAATTCGGGGCAAGTGGCGTTTGCTTTTTCGCTGTCGAATAACCGGCATGGACTCGCGGTTTGGTCGCCGGATGCACTCGATGGTGATTTCAACGCCGATGGCATCGTCGATGCGGCCGACTACATCGTGTGGCGCAAGACGGACGGCAGCCAGGCCGGCTACGACTTGTGGCGCACGAACTTCGGCCGCACGGTAGGTGCGCGAGGGAGGAGACGGCAATGGAGCCGAGCGGCACAGTCTGGTTCGCCTCGGCTCGGCGAACCTACCACCGCGGTGCCGGAGCCGGCGAGTCTTCTCATGGCGCTCGCCGCGTGGTTGGCGACAGTCTTTCGCCGACGAGTGGTCGACCGATCCTACTGAGCATGGCGGGCGGCCCTGTCGCATTGAATTATGCGCGCCGGGCCGGGGGTCCCAGTTTCGCGTGCAATACTCGCCAATTTTGCGCGCGGCCTGGGTGAACATCCTCGATTATTCCAGGCGGACCGCGGCATGCCGGCGCAAAACCGGGTGAATTTGCGTTGGTAGCCATCCAGCTTCTAGCCATCGCTTTCAGCCAAACGGGTCGCGTCGTCGTAGATGCGCAAAATTCCCCCCTGGTATTTTGCGCACCTACGGCCTAACGACTAAGAGTTTAGTGCCAAATTGTCAAAGAACGTGCGCACATCGAGCGCCTCCAGCCTTCGGTGGACTCAGGCCAGGCCCTTCGGCGGACGCGCCGCCCTTCGCTCAGGTCGAGCGCATTTTGGTAACGTGTACATTAGCACAGTTAGTGGCCAAAAACAAGAATCAACGACAAGAAACTACCGCACAATCGCGTAACTCGATATGATTCGACCGAGGCTAACATCATGGCCCGGTGGTGAGAGTCGCCATGCTCAAGTACCCTGCGAATCGCCGTGACCGCGCTCTGCCTGACGGCTTGCGTGCTGCTGATCGCGGCCTGTTTCGCGCTCCAATACCGAGGTGCTAACATAGAGCTAATGCGGCGCGGCGGGCCTGGGCCGACGGTCGTCCAGATTTATGAGGGCAAATTTTCGTTATCGTGGGAGCCGCGCGTGCCATATCGTCCGGCGTGGGCCGGTCAGAGGATCCGCTACGGCTTCCGCTATAGTGTCTACTCGGACGGGTCGTGGCATATTTGGGGACCACTGTGGGCGGTGGGCGCGTTGCTCGCGGCTTCCGTCGCGCCGTTCGCCGCGATTGCGGTCGCTCCATGGATTCACTGGACTAAACGTTTCAGCCTCCGCACTCTGCTAATCGCCACGACGCTGGTTGCGGTGGGGCTGGGCTTGATCGTGCTAGTACTGAATTTAGGTGCAGCCTTCCGAATTTAGGTGCAAGTGGGAATTTGGGTGCAAAGCCGTTAGTGGCCAAAAGCAAGAGGCGATGATCGCTGATGGCTGAGATCGCGGTCGGCAAACCGACGGGCACAACGATCGACATCGCCGGCCCGGAACCAATCCGCATGGACGACCTGGTCCGACAGTATCTGGCTGTGGTCGCTCGCTCCTCGCCGGGCACCCTCTGGGTGGCTCCTCGCCTCTCAGTCACTACCGATCCAAGCGCCGGCTACTTCGGCACGCCCGTGACCGACAAACGCTAACCCCCGGCCCAAACCGCCGCCTCGTCCCGACCCGTTTTGGAGAATGGTTGACCCGCGCGGTGCCACAGGGTTAGCGACCGCCTTCCGCTCTGGCCCTCGACTCTCGACTCTAAGTCGTCCTGACTTGTATTTGGCCCTCGACTCTCAACTCTCGCCCCGAAGCTACGTTTGCAGCTGCAACATCTTCTTGTCGAACTCGATTAATCTGCATTCGACGTTTTGAATTGATGCCTCCAATAACTCATGCTCTTCACTGGTGGCAAATATTATTTGCTGGCCGTGCCTGCCTGCTTCAGACGCACGCCTAAGTAGGGACGCGAAGCTTACCTTATCGGTGCTTTGTTGCTTGGGTTCGTCAAGGATGAGTAAGTTTAGATGGTTAGTTGACTGTCGCTGAGCAAGTTCGAGCAGTCCCATTAGGTATGCCCAGAGTATTCGTATGTAGTCACTTGCCGACGTAACGCTGGTTACTCCTATCTCGTATCCGTCGCGAGTTGGCCGATAGGTATCATGACTGATGGCAATTCGATTAACGTTGAAACTGCTGAAGCCGTATTGAATCAGCTGTTCTTTCACAGAATTCTGGAGGTGATCAAGCTTTCGTGCATCGTCGTCTGTGAGACCGTCTTTAACTGTTGCCTTCAATTCCGATTGCACTTTTGTCCATTCACGAGAGATTGGTGCGAACTGCTCGATGATGCCCTCGAATTCCTGCTCAGTTCGCTCAAGTTCATCAATCCGTTCTTCGAGTATTAGTTGCTCCTTAACTGCCGCGATAGAAGGCGCCTGCCCCGCGGACTTTAGCGTCGCCTTAAGTGACCTTATATACGAGCTGTTGTCGATAATATTCCGGCGAATGGCGTGTTCTTGTTCTTGCTTTGCCTCGACCGCTTCAACAGCTTCGTCCCTCATTTTGCCAAACGTAACAATTTGATCGCGTATGAATACGATGTTCTCCTCAAGTGACATCGGATTCGAAGGATGGTCGGGCGGAAGAAGTGCGTCCTTGATTGGCTGGTGACATGTCGGGCATGTGCCGCTTGCAATTTTGTAGGGACACTTCACTACCACGTTTAATCAGTTTTACAGTGTCCTGGTATTTTCTCAGGTCATCATTCAGAGCTTCAATTCGCTTATGAATCGCTAGGAGCTGAGCCTCCTCAGCACTCCGTTCATTCACGAGCGTTTCAAGCCGCTTATAGTACTTGTAGAGTTTCTCTTCTGCCGCACGTAATTGCGACATCACATGATTTGACACTTCTTCTGCTTTTGGAATTTCCTCTTGCACAAGCACTTCGAGACGACTTCGATATTCTCGAAGTTGTTCGTCAATGGGGTTCCAGACTTCTCCATCCGTCACCAGTAGTTGTGGCTTTGATGCAGGCGGCCAAATTGCTTCTGGTGCGTCGGGAATGCCCTGAATGAGAACGCCTTGGCGCTTTAAGTCTGCGTTCACACGAGATAATACATTGGTCCATTCTGTTCGTAATTGGTCAGCTCTTTGATTCAAGGCCTGTCGTTGCAGCGAGCGCTTGAGGACATCAAGCGCCATTACAAACTCGGCCGAGCGACTAGCCATCTGTGGAATACCCAAGTAGGTGGGCATTCGACTCTTTATGTCTCGCCACCCAGTTATTTGGTCCACGAAGAAGTAGGGAAAGATGCACTCAAAGTACAACGGAATACCAGGCTGGCCGGAGTCACCTACCAAGGGCTGCTCGAAACCGAGGAATTGCGATAAGAAGTAATGAAAGCCAGATTCTCGATACGCCGCTCCTGCCACACGGACATAGAAGTCAGCCTGCTCGAACGCCGCGTGTGGTCTAGCTATTGCTGGTCCAAATGAAACCTGAATTAGTTGGCGCTGCAAATTTGTACCATAGACTAATCGCTTTACCGTAATGATCTCGCCTTTGGCATTCTCAATTTCAACACGGACGAGTGATTCGACGACGGCATGCTCATTTCCCTCTTCATCCATAACGGATGTGTGCATTGCGTCCGTGAGGGGCGGGTGTTCAGGCCCCAGCATTCCTTCCATGCCGAGTCCGTACAGAATTGACATCACAACAGTCGACTTTCCCGATGTGTTGGGAGCCCAGAGAATGTTTAGCCCCGGCGAAAAGCCGACGAGTGTGCGAAAGCACCGGCGCCAGTCATGGCAATAAGTTCGACGTGACGGATTCGCAGTATCATGTTTCTTCCCAAGTGAACAACGATTGAACTTGCTTCTGCGTCACTTTGCGGCCGATTTCCTTCAAGAACTCCTTCTCAGTCTGTAGACAGTCGTCTTCCTTTAGTAGCTCCTGTACTAGCTGCCTGCCTTTCGCAGTCAATGCGATACGATACGGTGCCGGGGAAGACTCCGATGTGCTGTCAAATTGCGGTTGTTCACTTCGTTGAACCAAACCTTCGGCGAGCGCAAACTCCACAGCACGATTCAGACTTGGGTCGTATCTCACGATCACCTGATCGGGAGACCTGCTGCCTGCTAAGAACTCAAGGAATAGTTGACGCGTTATCTGGCTGCGAAGCGCCAGTTCAAAACATGCAGTTGTTCAAGACTTGCTTTTGCGGAATGGCATTGGTGGATGCTGAGCACTAGCACGTTTACCCTCCATATGGGCCGAAGGTCGCACGGAAGCGGCCTCGGTCGCGGGGTAAATGTGAACTTCACGTCGAACGATTTGTCTAGTGTCGCGCTAGGCATTGTGTTGCTCTGGAAAATCGAGTGGACATTCACCAATCCAAGCAGCAATCGCGCCCCACGACATTGCCTCTACATGACTTTGCCGTAAAAACCTGTTCGTTGACCGAAGCTGCTCTGCAAATTCCCGCCGAGTTTCTGTAAGTCGATTCTTTGGAGGTCGCGTGTCCAGCGATCCCTCCGTACTGACAGACAGTCCGGTTGACTGTATCAATTCATCGACGCCTTCCCAAAGAACCGGGTACTTGTCGCGAAGGTCTTCCAACAGGTTTTCCGACTCTAGATGGCGAGCAAGGAGTTTGACTTTTGAGGTTGGATACACTTGCGGCGTCCGTAGGGAACACCTTGTGGAGTTTGTGCTCAAGATTTTCGACGAATTCAGGTTGCTTTGATTGGAATTCCTCGGTTTGCTCCGGTGTGACCTCCCTTGGCCTGAGTGCTCCGGCCGAAAGCTCCATTGTCTCTAAAAGCTGTTGAGCCCTTGCGAAGTCGCTTGCAGTCTTTACCGTGGCTTGAAAGTCATCGGCAATGAAAGGCAGGCCGAGCGCTTTTATTTCAGCCGCCTTTTCTCGTGCGTGTCTGACAACGTCTTTGTCTTCCAGCAGGGGGACCACGAGTACCCATTCATGGATCGTCTGGCCCTGAAGCATCCTTTGCCAAAACGATTCGTACTTTTTTAGCTTTGGCAGGTCTTCCGAAATCTTGTCCTTTTGCTTCTGCTTACGGTGTGCTGTACTTTTCGAACCTTGGTCCGCATACGCTTGATACGCAACGCCACTATTCGAGAACCCTTCAAGTCCGTGGTCACCACCAATGTCCGGTACGCGTTGGTAGGATTCACCGAGTAACGAATGATGGACCCCGAGCAGGCGATTTACGTACTCCTGCCACTCCTTTTCAGCCCACTGGTGAGTCCCGCAATTATAAGTGGACATAGATACACTATCCACCCATTTGCGCGGTTGTCGCCGAAGACTCGGGCAGAATAGGCAGCCTAGGTCAAGACGTGGCTCCGACTAAATGTCGGTTACTCCCAAGTCAATTCGTATTACCGCAGAGTTGAAAGTACGCAAACTACTGTTGCAGGCGAAATGCAGATAGCTCTGGAGCGCGATCTCGCTTGTCTCGGTTCAGTCGTGTGTTCAACTTCCAAATCCTGTCGCCGAGCGGTGAGTCCTGCGACTAGGTTTTGGCTCCTACTATCTCCCATTCGCCAGCAGCTTGACCTCGATGTTGCCATGGTTGGAAGGCGTTAGTAGTTGGTCGTTAGCTCGCAGCCGCCACCCGTCAGCCAGGCGAAGGTCGAGGGATTAGAGTCGAGAGTCAACGGCCGGACAATCAAGCCGTCAAGTCTCAGCCTCAGCCTAGCTGCCGTATGCAAAGTCTGTGGCCTGTGACGCGGCGGGCGCTCTTTGTACGCTTAGTTGAGCACGACCTGTCAAACCAGTTTCAAAACCGTATGCAGAGAGGGGTACAGTCCCATTTTTCCTCGAAGACTCGGAAAAATTGGGACAGTCCCCGACCGGATTTGTGCCATGGCCGACATTGACATTAGCGGCTTTCGCGGCTCGGAGCACGTGCAGAGAAAAGGGGTCGACTGCTGGGGCGACCCGGCCGACTTTCGCCCCATCGTGGAGCGGACCATCGCCTTTGTGCGGCACTATTCCCAGACCCTCGGCAGCGGCGACCTGTCGGCCGCGTACGCCCTCACGGGCGCGAGCCTTCGCGAGCGGCTGGATTTCGATCAGTTCGTGCAAATTCACCAACAGGCCGATCGCGAGTTTCACGGCCCCGCTTGTGAATACCTCATCGAAATGTTTGTGTACGTGCTGACCGACGAGACGTCGCGCAACAATCCCCAGGACCGAGGCTGGCACAAAAATATTCCGCGGGCGGTCCGGCGAGCCCGCATCATCGGCTTCTGGATCCGCGATCGGTCAGATAACTCCGGCTGCCGAGGCCGGCTGTGGATTACGGAGGAGGACGGCGAATATCGACTCGCCGACTTCGACTTCTACGGCGAGTAGAAGTCGTTTTCAGTGCGGGGTCGGGAGACCCGCGCACAACAGGTGCGGCGAGTGGCACACGAGTGTTTCTTGAATCGGTTCGCCGCAGGCATCATACTGGTTCCCCGAAGGTATGGAGGATCTGCTATGACCATTCGATTAATTTGCCGCTGTTGTTTGCTGGCGTATGGGGCGTTCGGTTTCAGTGTGACGTGGGCTGTTGCGGTGCCGGTGACGTGGGTTGGCGGCAATGGCGTGTGGACAGATGGCAGCGCGAACGACGCCAATTGGAACCCGGCCGACGAACCGGACATCGATGATGAGGCGATCTTCAACACGTCCAATAGCGTCAGCCTGGGCAGTGCCAATACGGTCGAAGCGCTGACGATGTCCGGCGGAATCGACCTTTCGGCGAGCGGTTTCGGTTTAACGGTCGACGGCCTCGCGCAGCTAATCGATGCCGGCACGAATCTCCACATCGAAGGGGCCGGTTCGGCGCTCATCGCCGACAGCGTGACGATCAATACCGGAGGCACGATACGCCTCAACGGCCTCGTGAACGTCAATGAGGAGAACGGCGACGGCCTTGTGGACATCAACGCCGGCGGCGCGATCTCCGGCAGCGGCACGATTCAGTTGGGCGACTTTGTGGCGGCCGGGACGACACTCCTTATCAACGACGGGGCGATCGCGGCGTTTGCACCGGTGCCGTTCCCTGGCGCGGCGCCGCCGGTGCGAACTCTGGCGATTAACGCATCGGATGTCGCCGACGCGCTCATTGACCTGGATGGCAGCGCCGGCAATGCGGTTTTGGAGGTAACTCGCAACCAAACGCTCGACATCAACGTCCGGCTGACCGACCAGTTCAGCGGCGACATCAACTTGTTTCACAACTCAACGCTTGATTTTTCGACGGCCTGGATTTTGGACAGCGGCGCGATCGACGTGGAAACCGGTGTCGTCAATGGCGGCCTTCCTAATCCCGACATTCCCGCGAGCACTGCCCGGATCAGCGGCGCCGTGTTCACGCAGACTGGTGGTACGATCACCGTCGTCGATTTGGACGGCACAATCCAATTTGATGCCCCGTTTTTCATGAACGGCGGCACGCTGGTCAACAACGGGCTGGTTGTATTTGATGCGGACTCCACGATCGCCGCCGGCGCGAACTTCACGATGCCCACTGGCTCCTCCAGCATCACAGTGAACGAAGACGCCGTCGTGAACATTGATCAGGCCAACTTTGATGCCGACGGGGCCGGCTCGGCGACGAATGTCCTCATGATCCATCGAGGTGGCGTACTGGATTTGGACCTGGGCGCCGGCGCCGACGAATCGCTGGGCAGCTTTATTCAACTCAACGGCGGCGAGCTCGACGTCACCACTGCGGATACCGATTGGGTCATTTCCGGCAATGTCAACGTGGGGGAAGACACGGGCACGTCGCAAATCAATGGCGAAGAAGTGAATTCACAACCGCGGCCGTGGTAATTAACGAGAGCGCCACACTGGAAGTCAACGCGGCCAACGTGTGGCAATCGCAGTCGAGCCTGGTGATCAATGCCGGCGCGACGGCCCGTTTCAACGGCACGACGATTTTCAGCGGCGGTTCGGTCGTCGGGCAATGGCACGCTGCGAACCGCTGGCATTACAACGTTCGATGAAACCACCACGATCAATCTGCCCAGCGGCACGGTGATTCTCGACGGCGATGATGGCGTGGGCGGCAACGTGACGATCAACGCCGATACCACGATCCATGCCGGCACGATGGCCGATTTCGGCAACGACAATGTGATCGGCTTCAACACGCTGGTCCTAAACGATGTGGCCAAGCTAACGGTAAATCCGGCCGTCGCCGACGCCGAGTGGACGCTTACGGAAGAGGGTCGGCTCGACATCAACGCGAGCACGACTGCGACCGAGGGCAGCGGCATTCATGGGGCGGACTTCAACATGGCGGGCATCGCCACGGTCAGCGGCAACAGCGTGTGGGGCGCCCGCACCGATATCTCGGGCACGGTGCGAATTGCCGCCGGCGGGCGCTTGACGTTGAGGGGCGGCAGCCGCACTGATCCGAACTGGCTTCGCGGCGGTTCCATCGACGGTGACGTTCTTGGGGCCGGATCGGTTAATGCGCTCCACGGGTTTGGCGAAATTACCGCCGATATTGATTTCGACGGCGACTCGGAACTGTTCGCGGCCAGGGGAACGCTCACGCTGGGCGGCGACATCCTGGATGCCCGGTTTGTGGGCACGGCCGATGCCAGCGCGATTCTCCACGTCACCAATCCCTGGAGCACGGGCGTGATTCAGCAAGTGGTGCTGAACGGAGGCGAATTTCGCGGCGGTACGATTACCAATGATGAGCTGATCCGCGCCGCGTCGGGGGAGACGCTCGTTACGGCTCGCGTCATCAACAACCTCCAGATATTTGCCGATGGCGGCGACATCATTTTTGATACGGCCGGCGATGACAACGACTGGGACGGCACCGCCAACGATGGTCAGCTCAACGCGCTGAACGGCGACATCACCTTGCATGACAATCAAGATTTTGAATACGGCGGTACCGTATTTATAGGAGCGAGCGGCGAAGTTTCGATGGTCGGATTCGGGTTGGAGTTCCAACCCAATTCGCTGATCGATTTCACGGGCGGCGCGTTGCGCCTGTCCGCAAATCGCACCAGCGAGATTGGCGGCGAAGTCGTGGTCAACGCCGGGCTCGTAGCGGAGTTGAAGAGCAACGGCAACCCCGCGACGTTCGTATTCGAATCGACAAGCGAAGTCACGCTCAACGGCAACCTCCGCCTGGATAGCGGCGTCACGCGCATCGAAGCCGGCGCCACGTTTACCGGCGCCGGACGCTTGATCAACGAGTCCGGCCGCGAGTTTGAGCCGGGTAACATGGTCGACATCGGCGTTATCGTCGAGAATCACGGCGCGTATAACAATTCCGATTCCGACGTCGGCCGCAACGACATGCTTCAATTCGTGCAAATGGCGAGCGGCACATTTCGGGTCGACCTCGATGGAACTGCCGCGTTGCAATACGACCGGCTTCAAGTGGACAGCCAAGCGCAGCTCGCGGGGGCTCTTGAGTTAATATTGGGCGGCGGCTACGTTCCAGCGGCGGGCGACACGCTCAATATTATCTCTGCCGCCAGCGGCATCACCGGCACTTTTGCCAATGTGATTCAGCCGGTCGGCATGCCAGCAGGCTTGATTTTCGACGTCATCTACAATCCCACCGTCGTGCAGCTCACCGTTGTGCCCGGAATGAATCTGCCCGGCGATTACAATTTGGACGGAATGGTTGACGCCGCCGACTATGTCGTGTGGCGCAAGACGGACGGCACGCAGGGCGGCTACAACGCTTGGCGGGCGAATTACGGCCGTACGGCGGCGTCGGCAACCGGTTCGTCGAACGCCAATATCGCCGTCCCGGAAGTAAATTGCTTGCTACTGTTGTCAATTGCGATTGCCTTAATCAGTGGGCAGGCCACATTAAGAAGACGAGCAAATCGTTGGGGGTGAGAACACACGCTCAAGGGTCGCACCCATTATCTTCCCGATCATCTTCGGCTTCTTCGAGTTGTTTTTCATCTGGGCGGCTCTAGATCTTTGGTTCTATCGGAGCGTAATCGAGGCGGATCGCAATGGATTGAGGTCGCGCGGTGGCCTGTTCGGCACGGCCGACTGCGGCAATTCGCAGCCGACGAGATCAAAGAATTTCGCGACGAAGAACAAATGTCGTCCGGCTCGACTATTTGGAAAAATCTTGTGGTCGTACCGCGCAAAGGCAAACGCCGCACGATTGCTAAGGGAATTTCCAGCAAACTGGCGCTTGACGCAGCAATCGACGAGCTGAACGCGGCGCTGGGCCGCCGCCGGTTGGACTTATGATTTCGATCTAAAGTCTCACGCAAAGGCGCGAAGGTGCAAAGCTGCAGCATTTCGCCGCTCCTTTGCGCCTTCGCGCCTTTGCGAGAGATTTTCCTCCGCGTCTCTTTACAACTGCTTAATCGAGCGTTATGGTGGCGGGCGATTGAACGTGCGTTGGTGGTCGGCAGTCCGGTTTGGCTGCCGACGAACAGGGAACCCGGTGCAAATCCGGGACGGCCCCGCCGCTGTAAGCGAGCACAATCGCGAAGCATTCTAATTCAGGCCATTATCGGTGCATTTGGACTGGTCGCTTAAGCGACCAGTCCGTAGGAAACCGATGAGAAGGCCAGCTTCGCGGACGCTCGCAAGTCAGAAGACCTACCAACGCGTGGCATGCGGAGTGAGCTGCGAGGGCGGCCGCCGCGAGCGAGTGATCTAGATTTCACGGGTGCTACCCGCCGCAGCGGGTGCCATTGTCGACGTATTTCAATGCGCTCGTCGCGGCGAGTGGCACCCCGTCGATCGGCCATGCGCGCTAATTCGCCACACCAAAGCGGCGTCACGCTCGTTGAGCTCATGGTGGTGATCGCCATCATCAGCATGCTGGTTGCGCTTGTGCTGCCGGCCGTGCAAGCTGGCACGCGAGACGCCCGGCGGTCGCACTGCCAATCGAATTTGCGGCAACTTGGCGTCGCGATGCAGATGCATGTATGGCACACGGCGTATTTCCCGTCGGCTGCCTGGGCAACCGCGGCGATTTCACCGTCTCGCCGCCGGTGCCCGCCCGGTTCATTTCCTGGTGCGTGCCGCTGTTGCCTTTTTGGAAGAGGACGCGCTCGCGTCAACGGTCGACACTTCGCTGCCGTCCTATCATCTCGCGAACAAGCCGGCGGCAGGCACCGTGCTGCCTGTGCTGCTTTGCCCAAGCACGCTGGCGGATCCGCTTCTGAACAAGGTGGCCGATCCATTGCGCCAAACCACCGGCCTGTGGAAAGGCGCAGCCTTCACCGACTACGCCGGCATCTACGGCGTGGAGGGACCATCGCGCGTGCGCGACGACGCCGGCGCGATCCAGACAATTCACGACGATTCGCTGGGCGTGCTGCTGTACGACGAACCAGTCGCACCACGTGAAGTCATTGATGGGCTATCGAAGACGGCCTGCGTCGCCGAGACAGCGGTTCGTCGCCAGATCGAATCCGAATGGATCAACGGCCAGAATATTTTTGCCCAGGACGAATCGACGCCGATCAATGTCCGCCGCGCAGCCGGCAACGAAATTGGCAGCCCGCACCCAGGCGGCGCTTTAATCGCGTTTTGTGACGGGCACATCGAATTCGTCGCCGAATCGATCGCGCAAGAGGTGCTCAATGCCATGTTGACCAAGGCAGGAGGCGACGAATGAGCGGGAAGCGGGGAGCAAGGAGCGGAGAGCGAGGAGCAGGGAGCGAAGAGCGAGTCGTTCGCGTCGGACCCTTTGGCGTCGGCCGCCAGGCCGAATCTACCGCCGGCAACGCCTGCCTCATCTTGCTATTGCTTACATCGACCACGCTTGCGCAAGCCGAATTCTCCTTCGACGACATTCAATTCTGGGTCGGCACCGGCGCCAAGCGCGCCGCAGTGGCGATCGACTGGTATGAAAACCAAACCGAGCCGCCAGCGCTCGTCTGGGGTTACCGCTGGGATGGAATCGCCCATGGCGACGACATGCTCACAGCAGTCGTCGCCGCCGACCCGCGATTGTTCGCCAAGCTCGGCGGCTCGCGCAACGATCCCGATGCTGTGTACGGCATCGGCTACGACGCCGACGGCGACGGCGAGTTTGCAATCGACGACGACACCGTCTTCGATGCGGAAGGTTTTGCGTTCACCAGCCCGGCCGATCTGGCGACGACCACCAACACCGCCGATTATTACGCCGAAGGCTGGTTCACCGGTTTCTGGCACTACGGCGCCGCGTCGGCAAACCCTTTTGACGGAGCGGCTTGGTCCGACATCGCCGCCGGAATGGCGGCGCGCGAGTTGACCGTTGGCGCATGGGACAGTTGGACGTTCTCGCCGACATTTAACTTCGCTTCGTTCGCCGAAAATCCCATCGCGGCCCCGCCGCCAATCCTTCCCGGTGATTTTAACCGCGACGGCCAAGTGGACGATGCCGACTACAGCATCTGGCGCCACGCTTTTGGCTCAACTTCCGACACCGCGGCCGACGGTAATCACGACGGCGTCATCGACGCCGCCGACTACATCATTTGGCGAAAACACTCGCAAATGTCGGCAGATTCGCTCAAAATTTCGCCGCAACAAATCCCCGAACCGAACACGTTCCTGCTCGTTTTGTGTTCTGTGAGTTCTCTGTGTCAATTCCGCCCCAGACGAAAGGAGAGGATCTCATGACGCGACGTTTTTGCATGATCGCCTTAATGCTGGCTCTGATGCCGATGCTAACCGAATCACATGTCCATGCTCAGTATGGCGCGGCGGTGCTTTCATATACGGCTGGCTCGACGCCGGCGACTGGCTTTAATACTGCTTCGGCCGCGGTCGGCCAGCCCGAGCGCTTCACGGGCGAAGGCGCATTTCCTGGTGTCGTCTCGCCGTTCAATCCGCCGTTCGGGCAAAACGAAATCGTTTCCATCGGTGAAAACGGGCATATCATCGTCCGGCTCTCGCATTACGCCATCCCACAAGCGCAGGACCAGAGATCGGCGTCTTCGAAAACATTGGCCTTGATCGACGTGAATTATCCGAACGGCGAGGCCGGTTCACCGGCCGGGACCTTCGGCCCGTTAGACAGTGCCGATTGTCGACGTGAGTGCCGACGGCACCCAATGGGTAAGTCTCGGCAACATTACGTTCGATGTCCCCACCAACGGCTATACCGATTTGTCCGATCCGTATGGGTCCGAACCGGGCGGGGTGCCGAGCGATTTCCAGAAGCCGTTCCTCGGCAGCTTGAGCAGCTTCAACGGCCTGCGCTATTCGGACGCGAGCGGACCGGACATTCTCGAATCGCTCGCCGGCTCCGGCGGCGGCACCTGGCTGGATATTTCTGCTACCGGCCTGTCGCAAGTCGGCTTCATCCGCTTTTCTGTGGCCGACGATCTCAATACCGAATCGCGCCTGAATTTCGAGCTCGATGCGGTCTCAATTGCAAACGGCGCCGTCGGTTCGCCCATCGTGCCGGAACCGACGACAATCGCGTATTGCGGCTTGAGCCTTATTGGCTTAATCCTTCCGTGTCAGCGGCGCTTGACGGGCCGTGCGCGGCAGAATCCCGCCCACATCGAGCCACAAAAACAGCAGCAGTGCATGAATTAAATTCACGGCGATAACGTCGGGCCAACGATTTATGGCGTACAGCAGCGAGCCGAGTAGCGCCGCGATGCCCGCTATTGCGGCCACGCGTAGCACGACATGCCAAGGAGCGCTCTGCACAAGCACACAAGCCAGCGCAACGCCGGTGTTGTTGACGATCACGATGGCGACCCACAGCCACACGTCCCGAATCATTTCGGAACTTCGCAAAACGAAAACTAGCACGGCAAAAGTGGTCATGGCCATAAGCAGGTGCTTCATCGAGAACTGCCAAAGGCCCACCTCGACCGGATCGCCCCAACGCCGGCCGTAAGTCGTTCGTTTCAGCACCCAAACGAGGGCCATCAATCCCGCGGCGTGCGTCAGCCATAGGCCGCTATATGCAAGCGCAATTTGTTCGCCTGGTACGTGCGGCATGGCGGGAGGGAACGTCAGTGCCGTCCACAACGCCGCGGCAACTGCAAAACCGACCGGCACGAAAAACCGCGTGAGTTGTTGACGGCTCGAAAACAAAGCCCATACGCACAGGGCGCTAAGCTGACCGAAAACCAGTGCGATAAAGAACGATTCAGCACGCTCTCCGCGCCCTTCAGCATACTTCCACACCATCGCTATCGCATCGACGCAGATCGTCGCGGCGAGCAGCAGCCAAAAGTTGATTGGCGAAGGTCGTGGCATGACGAAGCTAGTTGCCGATGCGATTGTCGAGCCGTGAAACCGCGATTCTGCCCTGAAGGGGCAGAATGTGATAGCCCGGCTCGACTGGGGCACCCGGCAATCGGCATTCGCCGGGTGCCGGGTCCGCCGAAGTCAGGCCAGAGTAAAGCGAGCACGGCGAGCTTTGCCGTCGCCCTTGGGGCGTACATGTAACAAATGGCAAGCCCTGAAAGGCCGGAATGCGCAGTTCCAAATCGATGGACGCATCATCACCAACATTTGTATCGCGATAAATACGTCATTGGCCCGTTGTGCTATCGCGCCCTTTCAGGGCTTCGATCATGCGTTCGGCACTGTAGCACTGTACCCAGGGCTTCGCCCTGGGCTATCATATTGCGGCCTTTCAGGCCTGCGCGCATCATTCGCCCTGCGTATGATTAATGGTCACTCCGCCAAAAGGCGCGAGGTTTCCGCGACCGCCGGTCGCGGCTTTATGCACGGGAATTCATTGGACATATCGTGACCAGCGCGACGCTTATCGAAAAATGCTGCCTGATTGCTAATCCGGTCGCCGGCAATCCCACGCATTACCTTGTCGAACAGGCCTTCGCGCACAAAGGCCTCGATTGGCGGTTCATGACATTCGAAGTCGAGCCCGACCGGCTGGGCGACGCAATGCGCGGCATCCGGGCACTCGGCTTCCACGGCGTGAAGATTGGCGAGCCGTTTCACCGCTCGGTCATCGATCACCTGGATGACCTGACCGAACTTGCTCGACGCTGCGGATCGGTGAACTGCATCACGGCCGACGGCGATCGGCTCGTGGGCGATAACACCGAAGGGCCGGCGCTCGTCGAATTGGTGCGCCAGCAGGTAAACCCGGTGGGAAAGCGGGCAACGGTCATCGGCGCGGGCCGGCTTGCCACGGCAATCGCGGTGGCATTGGCTGAGGCCGGGTTTTCGCCGATCACTGTGGCCGGCCGCAACTCCTCGGCGGCAAAACAGATTACTGGTGTCTTACAGCAACAAAGTGCGGTCGCGGCTTCGCACGCCGAACTAACCGGCGCCGCGATTACGTTAGAGCCCGACACAGCTTTGTTGGTGAACGCCACCTCACTGGGGATGGACGATCCGTATGCGAAATTGCCAGTCGATCCGAATTCATTCGGGCCCAAGCTGGTCGTAGCCGACGTCGCGTACAACACGCCTCGCACCTGGCTCACGCAACAAGCCGCGGAGCGCGGCTGTCGAATCATCGACGGTCTTTCGCTGTATGTCGAGCAGACGGCCCTTGCGCTGCGAGCCTGGACAGGCGTCATGCCCGACACAGTAGAGATGCGCGAAGCGGCGGAAGAGTTCTTGGGAATCTGATCTCCCTCGCACAACATCGCCGAAGTTTGACCACAGAGACACAGAGGTCACGGAGACGGGGGGATGAAGGATGAGAGATAATTGATTCCACATCCTTTATCCCTCGCCCTTCATCGCTCCATCGCTTATCCGCCTCCGTGCACTCCGTGTCTCTGTGGTAAATCACCTCGGCGTCTAGTGGAAAACGCATGGCGCGCGGGTTATTTATCACTGGTACCGGCACGGGCGTCGGCAAGACGTATGTCGCGGCGCTCGATTGCGCAAGCGCTGCGCGACTCCGGCAAGCGCGTCGGCGTCTACAAGCCGGTCGGCCAGTGGATGCGAGTTCGACGGAGGTGAACTGATATCGCCGGATGCGCTCGCCTTGTGGGAAGCGGCCGGCCGGCCTGGCACGTTGGAGCAAGTTTGCCCGCAGCGATTTGCCGCGCCGCTTGCTCCGCATTTGGCGGCTCGCGCGGAAGGTCGGCGCGTCGAACCGCAGTTACTGCGAGACGGCATCCAATTTTGGCGCGAGACGAGTGAATTTGTCCTTGTGGAAGGCGCCGGCGGACTGATGTCGCCCGTGAGCGACGAGGACTATAACGCCGATCTGGCGGCTGAGTTTGGCTATCCGCTAGTCGTCGTGTCGGCGAATGTTTTGGGCACAATCAATGCAACGCTGCAGACGCTGATCACGGCTCGGGCGTATGGCTCGACAGGGAGCACGGAACAGGGAGTGTGGGGCCGGGGAAGCAAAAGCCTCAGATTAGCTGGCGTGGTGCTCAATTCGCCAACCACCGCAACTGATGACGCCAGCGTCGCGAGCAATGCGGATGAATTGTCGCGGCGCTGCGGAGTGCCACTATTGGCCACAGTCGAGCACGGCGGCGGATTCGACCGCGATGTCGACTGGATGGCACTCGGTAGGTCAGGCTTTCCAGCCTGACGCGAATCGCGGCCTGAGGAGCAGTTGTCAGGCTCGAAAGCCTGACCTACGTCACGCGGTGATGGCTACTTCGGTGGCCGCGGCGCGCTTCTCGGCGGCCGACGTATCGATCGCCAGCGTCATCGTCGCGCTCCAGCGGCCGTCGCTGCCGGCCTGAATATACCAGTGCGGCTGCACGACCACCGATTGATGCACCAGCTCGAACCCGCCTTCGGATTGGCTCACGGTCTCGATCGGATACGTCCACAAGTGCATCGAAGAGCCGGATCGCAATTCGACATCGATGCCGAGCCATTCATCGGTCAATGCGATGTAATCGACATTCGCCAGGTCCAACTGCGTTCCTAGCTGGCCAAGCGATCGGCCGCTTGCGTCGTGGAAGTAGCGATCGTCGATTCCGGCCGGCAGCCCGGCGAAGTTGAACTCCACGCCGAAGTGCACAGTCTCGCCTGGCGGCAGGCCTTCGAGCAAGTAGGCGACTTCGAGCGATTGCTGGCCCGCTTCGAGCGTGAGGCCCTTGGTGATGCGCACGGGCCGCTCGCCCACGCGGCCATCGCGCGTGAGCTGCACCTGCATGCGCTTGGCATTGCGGCGCAGCTTGGCTTCGAACGGGCCGGTGACGAAATCGCCCAGCTCCTGGTACTCGCCCGCCGCAACCGTGGCCAGCGAAGCATCGGCCGCATAGAAATGATCGACAAGGCTCTTGCGCCGATGCCGATCGTACTGCAGCCGCTTGTCGAGGCCAGCCTGCTTGAACACGACGCGATCGTGAATGCTGGCGACGTCGCCGCCGGCGGCCGATTCTCCGGCGCGGACCTTCACGTGATACGCTTCTTCGCGCCGCGTGAGCGTGGCGAGCAGATTGTGGCAAATCGACCGCACGTCGAGCTCGTACAAATGGCCGCCTGTGCGGGCGCGACGAGCGCCACCAGACGGTTGCTGGCCAGCCGCACTTCGGGCCGGCCGTCGAAGTTGTAATCCTCGACCGTAAGCTCGACCCACGGCTTGTCGACTTCGGCCAGGCCACGGCCTTCGGCCGCATCGAGCAAGTTGTCGGCAGCGATCAAGTGCTGATACACCGCGTTTCGCAGATGCGGCAGATACGCGCCGCCGAAGGCCCCGTGCCAATAACCGCAGTTGCACTGGCCGCGGTACAGCTCGGTGCGCGCCTGGTCGATGAGTGAGTGTGCGTTTACCGACTGGTCGCTTAAGCGACCAGTCCGTCCGGCGCCGTTTGAGCCGTTGGGACCATTTGAATGGGCAGAGGCGGCTTCGTGCAGACGGCGGCTGACCATCTGCATGCGGGCGTACATTTCGTTCGTTTCGGGATACTTCACTTTGAAGTTCCGCCAGTAGCCGCCGCGGACGAACGGCGCCACCTCCTGCCACCGGCCTTCGTGCTCCAGCCGATGATGCAGGTGCTCGAATTCGATCAGCCGGCTGGCCGGCAGCGCCCACTCGGTCATTTCGCGATAGCTGCCCTCGGGGATGTAGACCTGGCCCAGCGGCGGCACCTGGTCGAGCGCTTCGGTCGGCGTCACCACGCTGAGCCAACTGCGGTTGGCCACGAGCACATCGAAGAACCGCCGCAGCCAGCCGTTCTCGTACACGTGCTGCTTCGTGCCGGGCCAACTGCCGAACTTTTCGCCGTCGTCGCCGAAGACCACCACCGCGCCGGGCTGCTGCTCGGCAATCGGCCGCAGATAGTCGATCGTTTCCTGCGGCTCGCGGAACGGAATGGTATATCGCAGCCGCTCGCTGCCCGGGAAACACGGCGAGCAGCTTCGCCGTCGTCCTCGGTGATGTAGTAGCCGTGGAGCTGGTCTTCGGTCGAGGCCGGCGTTCTTGAAATGGAAGTCGTCGAGCAGCGTGTAGCGCACGCCAGCGTCCGCCAGGTCGCTCGTGAGCGACTGCTCCCACACCCGCTCGGGAATCCACATGCCGTTGATCGGCGTGCCGAAGCGATCGGCGAGCCAATCGGCGTAACGCGTGATCTGCCCGACGCGATCGCGCCGCGGGATCATCGTCAGAATCGGTTCATAATACGCGCCGCCGACGATCTCCAGCCGCCCGGCCGCCACCAGCGCGCGCCAGCCGATCGACATATTCCGGATGCCGCGCGACGAGCCACTCCATCAGCGAGCCGCTCGTGTGCAGCGCGATGGGCAGCTCGCTGTATTGCTCGAACACGTCCAGAAACGGACGGTAGCTGTCCTGGTAGGCCTGCTCAAACACGCCGTCGAAGTTTCCGATCGGCTGATGATTATGGAACACGAGGACAAGTCGGAGCGTCGGACTCATGTCGAAAAATCCTACGGAAGCTTTTTTGATATCCGTGCGACGAATGAACTAGGCAATTTCCTTGAGTCCGATAAATCGGGCTTCCGTTTAGGCGCCCTTCGTTCACTAACAGCGATGCGGCTAATCGTCGCTACGACATCCCTCGTCGCGCTGCCTTTGATGTTTACTTGATCCCTTGATGGTACTGGACGGCCGCGTAATACGTCTACGCGAAGAAAGGGCCGCAACCGGCACAGGCGCGATTTTCGTTGCCCTGCGGCAAGGCCAATTAGCTTACGGTTCGCCCGGCGGCCTAGTTTACCGAATCGTCAAAAACCAGGCCTGCGAATAGAAAAAGCTAGACCGAGCGGAGTTTGCTGGCGGCGCGTTCTGGAGCGAGCGGATTGATAAACATACCCGTTGCCAGTTCGAACCCGGCCAACGGCGTTGCGCGTGGCAGCAGCTCGATCCGCCAGTGATGCCACGGACCCGCGTCGACATGCCACGGCGCCGTGCGCACCAGGAGATTGTATGCCGCGTCCGGCACAACCCGTTCGATCCGCAGGATCAGCCAATGAAGGGCATCGGCCAGCGTTTGGAGACCTTCGGACGAAATGTGCTCGAATGTGGAAGCGTGCTGTTTGGGCATCAGCCACGTTTCAAACGGCTGCAAACTGGCAAATGGACAAAACGCGACATAACCGCGTTCGTCATAAACAATTCGCTGTCGAGACGAGAGTTCTTGCTCCAAAAGGCCGCAGTACGCGCAGCGCCCGCTCTTGGCCAGCGCGTGTTCCGCTCGGTGCATTTCGCCCAGGAGCGTAGGCGGGACTGTCGGCATTGCTATGAACTGGCTGTGCAGATGGGCAAGTGACGCCCCGGCGCGTGGGCCCTGATTCTTGAACACCAGTCCATACGCGAAGCGGCCATCCGTCGCGCCAATGAAGCAGCCGCTGCGCATAGGTTTGCAGCACATCTCGCAGCTCGTCCACGGAAAGCGACGACAGCCGATCGACATGTCGCGAGGATTCGATGATCACTTCATGAACGCCGAACGCGGGCGACGCCGTGCCCTCAGACGAGCCTGTCTCAACGGCACTTTCCACGACGGCCGGATACTTGTTGGGCACGACGCGAATTTTCCATCGCCGCTGTTCATCGAGAACTTCGTGCACTGCCGGCGGCGTACTGTGCTCCTGTCCGGGGCAGAACGGGCATGGCCCCGAATCGGCCGGCGGCAGGCCCGACACCGGCGCGCAGAATTCGATTCGGGCGCTCGGCACGATTTTCGGCGACGAACACCGTGCGACCGGTCAGCCAATCTGTACGGCGACTCGGGCATGGTGCAGGCGATGCTAGCCGCAGGCCGTCGGCGCGGTCCGGTGCGCCAATGTGTGCTCGTAGAGGCGGCTGTACTCCCGGGCCTGTGGTTCCACGACCAATCTTGCCGCATGCCGGTGCGGACGAGCTGCTCCCACATCGGCCGGTTTGTGAACGTGCGGCACGCCCGCTCCAGCGCGTCGGCCAACGCCGCAGTCGTGTACGCATCGAAACTGAAGCCATTGGCCGTGCCGTCGGCCAGCGTCTCGTCCGTAAGATTCACAATCGTGTCGGCCAGGCCGCCGGTGGCATGCACCACCGGCACCGTGCCGTACTTCAGACTGTAAACTGGTTCAGCCCACACGGCTCATAACGGCTGGGCATGAGAAACATATCCGCTCCGGCCTCGATGCGGTGGGCCAGCTCGTTGGAGAATGCGAGCCGGACCGCCACCTTCTCCGGATACTTGCGTGCCAGCTCAGTAAACAAGTCGTGATACAGCGGCTCGCCCGTTCCGAGAATGACCCATTGTACGTTCGACGACGAGGCCGATTGCGGAATCAACTTGGCGACAAGGTCAAAACCCTTTTGGTCGGCCAGCCGGCCAATCATGGCGACCAGCGGCTGGTCGGCGACTTGGGGCAGGCCCATCTCCTTCTGCAGCGCCGCCTTGCATGCGCGTTTGCCTTGGTAAAGTTTTGCGGTCCGTAATTGTGGCCGCCCAGGATGCGGTCGACTTCCGGATTCCACTCGCGATAGTCCACGCCGTTGATGATGCCGAACAGGTCGTCGCGCCGGTATTGGAGAATGCCTTCCAGGCCGCAGCTTAGCGGCGGCTGCTGAATCTCCTGGGCATAGCGCGGGCTGACGGTGGTTAGCGTATCGGCAAAGGCGATTCCGCTCTTGAGGAACGAGAGGTTGCCGTAGAACTCCATCTGCCGCCAGTTGAAATACTTCCAGTCGATGCCCGTCAGCTCCATGTCCCAGTGCCAGAAATTGCCCTGGTAGGCAATGTTGTGGATGGTCAGCATGCTGGCCACGGCATCGTAGGGCGGGATGCCGCACAGCTCTGTTTTCAAATACGCCGGGATCAGGCCGGTGGGCCAATCGTGGCAATGCACGATTTCAGTTCCCAAATCGAGCTGCTGGATTGCTTCGAGCGCCGCGCGGCAGAAGTAAGTAAACCGTTCGCAGTTGTCCTTGTAATCATGGCCGGCCTCGCGATACAGCTCGGGCCGATCGTAATACTGCGGCTGATGTACCAGGTAAACGGGCACCTTATCGCCCGGCAAGGTGCTTCGAAGGAACGTCCCGGGCACCGTTTTGCGGCCGATCGGGATTTCGAATCGCGTGCCGGTCGGCTCGAATGGCCCGGCCCGAATTGAGCGCCTGGCGAAAGGCCGGCATCACGATCACCGGCTCATGGCCCAGCTTGGCCAGCTCCACGGGAAGGCTGCCGCAAACGTCGCCCAATCCGCCCGTCTTGCAGAACGGGACCGCCTCGGTTGTGGCAAACAGAATCTTCACAACGTGTTCCGTCCGAGCTGTTGTGGATGAGTGGGCGGTCGCGCGGCTCCGAAAAGAGCGTAGCACATTCAGCGAGATCGGCATAGTTTGCCGCGTCGGTCCAACTTGTGTTCGCCCGGGCCGACATACGCTATTGCCGGCTCAGCCGGTAAAACAGGCGCCACTGCGGCGGGTGCCACTGCTAACTTGTTAGCAGTGCGTTTGCGGCAATGGCCTTGCGGCCTGCTCTAGAAGAACATCCGCTCAATCGTCCACGGTTCACTAATTCGTCTCGCAAGGAAGCGTCATATAACCACTGCTGGACAAGCCAGCAGTGGCACCCCTGCGGAATCGACGGCCAGCGAAGTTGCCGACGAAAACAAGCAACAACCACGACGACGCGGGCTCGGGCACTGTGGCCGCGGACGCGGCCGCACCACCAGCCATGGCGTTCGCCCGCCACACAACATAATCAGCGGCATTGACGAAGCCGTCGTTGTTGGCGTCGGCTA
Organism: uncultured Planctomycetota bacterium; assembly: GCA_963713365.1. GTDB lineage: Bacteria > Planctomycetota > Planctomycetia > Pirellulales > Lacipirellulaceae > JABDGM01. The sequence goes on from CAVQLN010000004.1 coordinate 116,633, forward strand.
TCAGAGTGCCATGGTGAAAAACATCTTGGTTGAATTCGGATCGCCATGCGCGCATAGTCAGCCGCATTGACGAAACCATCTTGGTTAAAGTCGCCCGGCGTCAGCAGTTCGCTTGCATCAACGATCATGAGGCCGCGCTGCCGATCGCTGAGCAATACGGTGCTTAGCCCGAGGCCCATGAACGAGCCCCAGTTGCCATAGTACTGGGTGCTGGTTCCGGGATAGGTATCGAACGCGCCGACGTGCACGGGTTCGCTGGGTCGGCGATGTTGAAAACCTGGAGGCCCGCCTCGTACCAGCCCAGAAACAGCAAGTTTCCGTGCAGATGCGGATGATGGGGGCTGTGCGCATCGATGCCGACGCTGGTGCGATTCAGCGTTTTGAGCAACACGGGCGTATCCGGGTCGTTGGGCTGATTGATCATCGAGATATCGTAGAGATGCACGTTGCCGTTCGGCCGCTCCTCGGCGACGATCAGCGTTTTGCCGTCTGCGGTGGGCGTGGCCGTGTGCGAGCGCGGTCCGGAAAGGAACGACTTGAGAAGCACGGGCGCGGCCGCATTCGCAACATCGTAGATATGCGTCCAACCGCAGCAACTCAGACCTTCAGTGTCGTTTCGTTTGCTGGCAACGTAGAGCCGGTCGTTACTAACAACCACTTCATGCGACGCCACACCCGAGGGCGCGCCAAGATCCAAACTCTTCACGAACTGCGGGCTGGACGGATTCGCAACATCGAAGATCTTGACGACGTCCGTGGCATTGTCGGCCGTGTAGAGAAACCCTTTGTTGACCGTGAGCGTGTGGACCTTATTATGGCCCCCATTGAGCGAATTGACTCGGCTCAGCATCACGGGACTCGCCGGATTGGACAGGTCCACGATATCCACGCCCGTGCCGGAAGTCGTCGGCAAAACATCGCTGCCGAAGTAGCCGATGCCGTTGTGAACCTCGACGTCTTCCATCTCGTCGCCCGGGTACATCGTCACGAACTGCGGCGCGGATGGATCGAAGATGTCGAAAATCGCGATGCCTCCGCCGGGGCGATCCGAGCCGACGTAGGCGTAGTTGCCCTCGGCCCAAACATCGGCATAGTACGGGCTGCCGGGGAAGGGATCCGATTCACCGAGGAGGCTGATGTTGAAAGTCACATCGGCCGCGGCGGCCATGCCGCTGCCGATTGCAAGTGCCATCAACAAGCAAAGAAACTTGGCGGCCGTTAGTGTCGGGCGAATCATGTGCGACTCGGGGATCAATAGCGCAGCATCTACCGCCACTTTGAGCCAAGCCGGCTAATCCAACAAGCACCAAATTGCGCAGATAAGTCTACGCATCCCGAACTTGATCAGCCGACCGCGTTGGAATGCCAGCTAAATGAGCGGCTCGTTCGCCGTATCGAAAGCAAGACGATGCCAGCAGCAGTCATCAATGTGATTGACGCCGGCTCCGGGACTATGGCGTGCGCGAACAGCCAATCGTACATCGGCTCGTGTGCATAGACCGGCGTCCAAATGCCGTGGCCGCCGGTTCCCGGCTCGGTGTAGTGCAAATCGAGCGCGGGACTGTCGAAGTGAAAGAGCGTCGTGGTGTCGTTTGATGGCGGGTACGAGGGAATAGTTTCCCGGCCAGCCCGCAGTATTCCGCTGACGACGTTCCGAGTGGCGTTCATCGATACGACCGTGTCGTTGCGGGCGTGAAAAGCCCAAACGGCATCATCCAGCAAATTCGAGGACAGGAAACCGCTCGCGGGCGAGACCGCCGCGATGGGCACAGCGGCGGCGAAGCGATCGGGAAAACGGTTGAGCATGTTCCAAACACCGCCGCCGCCCATGGAAAGGCCCGTTACGTAGAGCCGGCTCATGTCGACGTTCTGCTCGGCGAGCGCACGATTGATCATGGCCATTGTATTGGCGGTGGCCGTCGTAGCCGCCCACGTATCAATATTATTTGTCTGCGGCGCGTAAAGGAACGCTCCGCGCTGCTTTGCCTCCGCAAGCAGGTTGTCAATATTTTGGTTGACCTGAGCGACGTTGTTCGTTCCCGACTCACCGGCGCCGTGAAGGAAGGTAATTAAAGGCCGGGGCTGAGCCGGATTCGCCGCTTCGGGCGGCACGTAGAGCCGACCCGGCAGCAGAAGTGCCCCGTTCGTCGAGCGCAAGGAGAAGTCAATAAAGTCGTTGACGTTCGCGCCGCGGCCCGCCGATGGCATGGCCGAGATGGTAATCGCCAGAACGCACAAGCGCATCAGATTGGACTTAGACATTAGCTTCGCCTATTGAATTAAGTTGCCAAACCTGAAAAAAGTTCGCGCAGAGCGCAGAGATCGCGGAGGGTCGGAACACTAGTTTTCGATAATTCCACTAATTGATCATTAGTGTCGAGCAGCGAGAATTAGTGTTCCACACACGTCGTGCCGTTGCGATCTGATTTTCTCTGCGTCCTCCGCGCCGCTGCGTGAGATCATTCACCGTCTAACTTACCGTTCGAGTGTCGCTTCGGGCACCCTTATGATGACCGACCCTGGGGGCACGTCAAGTAAAGGCGGTTCGCCATTTCTCATCACGGCCCCGCCAGTTATGCTAAGCATGCGTTCGTTCCATGCCCTTGCCGCGCGGAAAATCTTGACGCCCAATGCCAGCGGATCGACGTATGACCAAACAGACGAATCGACTTGGGCTTTCGCTCTTCGCTGTGTACCTGGTGCTGTACGGCGGGTTCGTGCTGCTGGCCGCCTTCTCGCCGCAGTGGATGGAAGTAACGCCGCTGGCCGGGGTGAACCTGGCGATTTGGTATGGCTTCGGGCTTATCGTTGCAGCGATCGCGCTCGCGCTGGTCTATGGTTGGGCCAGCCGGTCCAACGAACGCAGCGAAAAGAGCCCTCGCGCCGACGGAGTGCAGCCGTGACGCATGAAACGTCGGCGCTGGCCATCGGCGTCTTTCTATTCTTCGTGGTGGCGACGCTCGCGCCTCAGTTTCTATCTAGGGAAAAAGGCCAAGTCGTCGGCCGGTTATTTTGCCGCCCACGGGCAGATTCACTGGTTCGTCAACGGCGTGGCGTTCGCCGGCGACTACCTTTCTGCGGCATCGTTCCTTGGCATCTGTGGAATGATCGCCTTCTTCGGCTACGACGGCTTTTTGTACTCGATCGGCTTCCTGGCCGGCTGGGTCGTCGCGCTATTTGTCGTTGCCGAGCCGATGAAGCGGTTAGGGAGGTTCACTTTCGCCGACGCGCTCAACGCCCGCTTCAATTCGCCTGGCATCAAGCTGGCCGCCGGCGTGAGCACGCTGGCGGTGAGTGTGTTCTACTTGATTCCGCAAATGGTGGGGGCCGGCGTGCTGGTGCAGCCCCTGCTGGGCCTTCCGCATTGGGCCGGCGTCGTGATCGTTGGCGCCGTGGTGATCACCATCGTGGTCACCGCCGGCATGGTGTCGACCACGTGGGTGCAGTTTATCAAAGGATCGCTGCTCGTGGTGTTCAGCGCGGTGCTGACGGTGTTAATCCTCGCCCGCGGCTTTCACGCCCGGTCCGGGCCAGTGTGAAGCACAAACAATCGTTAAGCATCCCGACGGCCAAATCTTTGTTAATGGCCAGGCGCTTGGCACTGGACCGGACCAATCGCGATTGCCGCCCGTCGCGTATGTGAGCCGATTGCCCGGCGGCGTCAGCGAAACTGGCCCGCTTTCGCCGTTGGAGTTCTTCAGCACGCTTCAGCAAAGCGAAGTTGTGCTTACCACAGTCAAGACGACAAGACGAATCCGATGGCTCAACCGTCACGACCTACGAACCACAGGCCGACACCCGGCAGCCAAATTCTGCAGCCGGGCAAGCATCCCATGTTCGCGGGCATCCGCAGCGGCGACTTCTCCGATAAGCTGAATTTCATCTCGCTGATGCTGGCCCTGTTCTGCGGCACGGCGTCGCTGCCGCATATCCTTATCCGCTATTACACGGTGAAGGATGAGGCGTCGGCCGCAAGAGCACCATCGTTGGCATCGCCTGCATCGGCTTCTTTTATGTGCTCACGCTGTACATGGGCCTGGGCGCGATGACGAGCGGCGCGCTCGACCGACACCGACACAAATTTGGCGGCTCCGCTCTTGGCCCGAAGTTTTAGCGAGCTGCTATTCGCTATCATTTCCGCAATCGCGTTTACCACGGTGCTCGGCACCGTGAGCGGGCTGATCCTCGCTTCGGCCGGGCGCCGTGACGCACGATCTGTTGGAAAGCTCCGGCGCAGTCCACCTCTCCGATCACGAACGAGTGCGCATTGCCAAGATCGCATCGGTGGTCGTCGGCGTTGTGGCCATTGTGCTGGGAATACTGTTCAAGGGCTAAACGTCGGCTATCTCGTCGGCTGGGCATTCAGCGTGGCAGCCAGCGCCAACTTGCCTGCGCTGGTGATGCTTCTTTTCTGGCCGCGCACGACACGGCAGGGCATTATTGCTGCAGTGATCGTCGGCATGGTCAGCTCGCTGGCCTGGATTCTACTGAGCGGCGAGACGTTCGAAGCAGTCTATGGCCTGCGAAAAGAGAGTGCTCCGATGCCGTTCAGCCAGCCCGGCATCGTGACGATCCCGCTCGGCTTTGCCACGCTGGTCGCCGTTTCGCTAATGACGCGCCCGGCCAAACTAGCCCGAAGCGTAAGCGAGGGACGCATCGGCTAGTCTTGTTCCCTCGCTGACGCTTCGGGCTACTGCACAGAGCTCGTCGTCGACACACGCGGCGGCCCCGCTTCTACTTTGCCATGCACTTGCAGCCACCGGGCGATGAGCCAGCACAGGAGCGCCCAGACTAGCCCGGCCAACCAGCCGGCAAGCACGTCGGTCGGATAGTGAACGCCGAGATACACCCGGCTTGTTCCAACAGAGACGCTTAAGAGAATGGCCACCGATAGAACGTAAATCTTCAGCTTCAAGTTCGGCATGATGGCCGCCAGCAGCGAGCCGAGCGTCAGGTACACCACGGCCGAAAGCATCGAGTGGCCGCTGGGAAAACTGCTCGTATAAACGTGCGTCAAGTGTGGCACGATATCCGGCCGCGGCCGGCTGAAAAGACTTTTCAGACCGATACTCAGAAACGCTCCGCCAAGCGTTGCTACCAGCGTGAAAACCATCAGCCGCGTTTTTCCGACAAGCCACAGATAGATCGCGATCACGATCGTCGTGAACGTAATCCAGGCAATGCCGCCCAGCGCCGTGGCGTCGCGGGCCATCTCCTCGACCCAGCGCGGCCCAATCGGGTCGGCCGCGTTGATCGGGTCGCGCAGGACTGTTACGACCCAATGATCGAAGGCCTCCGTGTCGCCTTCAAAAACTTCCTCGGCAATCTCGATAAAACCCCACAGCGAGGCCGTGCCCGCCGCGAGCACCGCCAGCGCGATCGGTTCGATATTGGGCACAATTGCAAGAGTGCGCCGTTTCAGTCGTGCGATGATTGCCGACCTTTGCATAACAATTACCATCGGCAGCAACGATGATTGGTCAAGCCATAAAAAAACCGGAGCGTGCTGCCACGCCCCGGTTCGGTAGAAGGCAGATGAGCTGCCTTGGCTTGTAGGTCAGGCTTTCCAGCCTGACGTTTATTATATTCGAGCAAATCATGTCAGGCTGGAAAGCCTGACCTACGCCGCTAATCCAAAAACCCAATCAGCTCGCCGCTGCGGCTGGGTTGCTGCAGCTTGCGGACGGCCTTGGCTTCGATCTGGCGGATGCGCTCGCGGGTGACCTTGAAGATGTGGCCCACTTCTTCCAGCGTGTAGCTGTAGCCGTCGCCCAGGCCGTAGCGGAGCTTGATGATCTCGCGCTCGCGGTAGCTGAGCGTCTTGAGCACCTTGGAGATCTGGCCGCGAAGCATTTCCTGGGCGGCGCCGATCGCCGGGCTTTCGGCACCCGAATCGGGCAGCAGGTCGCCGAAGTGGCTGTCCTCGCTGTTGCCGACCGGCCGGTCGAGGCTGATCGGGTAGCGGCTCATCGCCAGCACGCGGCGGGCTTCTTCGATCGTGCAGTCGGCGGCCCGGGCCGTCTCTTCGATCGTCGGCTCGCGGCCCAGCCGCTGCAGCAGCTGCCGCGACACATTCCGCACGCGGCTCATCGTTTCGACCATGTGCACCGGAATGCGGATCGTGCGGCTCTGGTCGGCCACGGCGCGGGTGATCGCCTGGCGAATCCACCACGTGGCGTACGTGCAGAACTTGAAGCCGCGGCGGTACTCGAACTTGTCGACCGCCCGCATCAGGCCGGCGTTGCCTTCCTGAATCAGGTCCAGGAACGACAGGCCGCGGTTGCGGTACTTCTTGGCGATCGACACGACCAGCCGCAAGTTGCCTTCGCTGCAGGCCGCGCTTGGCCCGCTGATACTCGCTGTAGACCTTCTTCAGGTCCAGCGATGCGGTTGCGCAGGCTGGACGGCGTTTCCTGCAGCGCCCGCAGGATGTTGCGGAACTCGACCAACAGCGGCTTGCGCTCGGCCGGCGACTTCTTTTCGCGCTTGATCTGCTCGATTTGGCCCTTGAGCTGATCGATCCGGGCGCTGAACTGCTCGAGCTGGCCGATCATCGGCTCGATCCGCTGGGTGCGCAGACCCAGCTCTTCGACCAGCAGCACGGCCCGGCAGCGGCGGCGGCTGAGCCGCTTCCAGGCGGCCTTGCGATCGTTCGGCTTGTGCGATCTTGCTGGTGGCAACGCGATAGTCGTCGGCGTTGCGCTCCAGCAGCCGGTCGAGCGTTGCCAGGTTGTGCGGCAGCCGGCCGAGAATCTGGTCCTTTTCCAGCCGGTCGGTCACCGAGACCTGCACCGTGCGGTCGAAGGGCAGCTCGCCGCGATGCACGCGGTGCAGCACTTTGACGGCGCTGCGAATCACGTAGTCGCAGCACAGCAGCTTGCGGCGGAACGCGGCGCGGGTGATTTCGATCTTGCGGGCGAGGTGGATTTCCTCCTTGCCGCGTGAGCAGCGGAATCTCGCCCATCTGCGTGAGATACATCCGCACCGGGTCGTCGGACCACGACTCGCCGTCCCCGCTCAATAAGCCTTCTTGATCCAGGTCCTGCGCGTCGACCTCCGCAACGGCATCATGATCGTCGTCGTTCTCGACGAGCTCGTCCGTTTCGTCTTCGTCCAGCGGCTTGTCGTCGAGTTCCGTCGCAACTTCGCCGACTACGGTCGTTTCATCATCAAGGTCATGTTCCAATAGTGAATCGTACAAGATTTACACTCCTACCAAATGAGGCCAACGGAAATACCAGGAACTCGGGCGAATGACTGACAGGAAAAATCTCCGGGGATCGGCATATCGATGAAGCTTGAAACAAAGGATCCGGCTGCAGGCGCCTTGGTAGGTCTGGGCCCCCTGCGAAAAGCGCGGACCGGATGAGCTTCAATCGCCAACTTTGCCCACCGCAAGTGGCGACCGACGGGATGCCGACGCAGACATTCCCCCTTGTTTACTGCGCTAAACAGGTGAATGACAACTAATTCTAACACCGCTCGCTCGAACGTCTCGCTCGACTCGACATTTGGTAAAAGATTATGCCGAGGCAAAACAAGATACCTGACAACAAATCCTGCCTGACCGAAACGCTTTACGAATTGCAAACGGATGTAACTTTATCTGTTCGTCGAACTTGATCGCGGCGCCTCGTCAAAGTGCGCACGTTATCTCACAGTTCGGGGTCGATGAAGGAACCAATCCAAGGCAGTTCTCCCCCAGTGCCGTTGCAGCGATTGCTCTGGAAACCGAATGGCGCGTCCTCGTGGCGGTGGACTCGCACCATTTCGTTCCAGCCCCCAATCGAAAACCCAGCGAGAGCGCCGACGCACCACGCGTAGCCCTTCCGCGCGGCCTCCCGAAGCGCCGCGTCCTTGAACGTCCGAATGCTGCCCTTCACTGTGGGAGGTTAAAGCCTTTCAATTCTAAGCAGGCTTACAATCCAGTCCATAGGCACGCAGTGAAAAATCCGTACGATGAGAATAGACGGCCGCCGAGCTCGCGACATCGCGACGCGGTGCAGCACAACCGGCCAAGCGTTGCTGGCGAATGGCGCATGTCGTTAATTTATAACGAGTTGGGTTGAATCTGACGGTACCGTACTGGTAGCTAAGTGCGACTCCATGGCCAAATACCTACTTACTTGTGGCTGCGGCGACAACTTTGCCCGTCGACGTCGGACAAGCGGGAGAGCGCGTTTCTTGCCAGTGCGGTTCGATGCTCGACGTGCCGCCGCTTCGGAAGTTGCGTCATCTGCCAATGGAGGCCGTGCCGGCGGAAAAATCAGCAGCATCATGGAATTCGCGGCGCGGTGTGGTGGCAACGCTCGTGATCCTCGCGGCGGTTCCCGCCCTCGTTGCCCTGTGGAGCCGGGTTACCGAGCCGAAGGTTGCCAAGTTTGAGCCGGCAAGACATACGCGCAACGTGGAGGAACGACTGAAGGCGGCGTCCCCCCTTCAGGCGTGGCAAGACTGGATTCAATATTACAGCCTGTTGGGCGAACGCGGATTCTTCGAATTTACCGATTCGCGGGCTGCCGTGATTCAACAGGAAGTTGCCAAGAGGCGATTTTTGCAGAGCACTTTGCTTGTAACATCGGGCGTGCTGATCGCCCTTGCAGCGCTCGCCGGGTTCTGGCCGCGCGGCCAGGCAAGGAGACAGAGAGACAAGGAGACTAGGAACGCACGCTAGCAATCGCATCTCCTTGTCTCCCCTCTCCTTGTCTCCTTGTCTCGATTACTTCCCCGCGTACCGATTCATGCGAGATCTTCTTCTTGATCTCCTCCTTGAGCCGCTGCAGGACCGACTGTTTGTCGGTGTTCTCCAGAATACGGGTCACGACTCGCTTGGGTCCCTGCTGGCCCCAACTGGCGCCGTGCTCGAAATAGTAGCGAGCTGCCTGGCCGACGATGTACGAACCGTAACCGGCCGCCGCGCCCTGCGGCAGGGCTGTGAGCACGGTGCCCCAACCGCCGGTGACCGCTTTGAAGAAGGACGATGCGTAGCTCACGGCCGCCTCGCTCAGCATGACCCACCCGGCCGCCTTCAAAATCGAGGTGATCAGGTCGCGGGCGTTGGCCGTGGTGATTTCGATGCCGTAGACCTTGCCGAGCGTAACGACCATCACGGCGTCGACCGCCGTCCCGCCAACCACGTCGGCCACTGCCAGCGGGTTCGACGCCACGCCCAGTGCCTTCATCACCGCGAAGCTCCAGATCGTCGGCCGTCGCCTTTTCGTTGCGCATTCGCACGCGCAGCGCGCCCATGCGGTCGCTCTTGTCGGCGGCGTACATGGCCGCGTTCAGCGCCACCAAAGCCTTTCCTTCCGCGGCGAGCACTTCGAGAATCCGCTCCCGCAACGCGGCAACATCGGGCACGGGCTTGCGCCATTCCTGCCGCGTGCGGCCGTCGGCCGATTCGACGAAGTATTCCACCTGCCGCGGGTCGGCCTTCGCCGTGACGACGTTTTCCGGGTCGACAATTCCCGCCAGCCGTGGACCAGTGAAGACCGACATCAACTCGCCCAGTTCCTGCGGCGTGTACAGGTCGGCCTTGTTAAGCACCAGGATGATCGGCTTATGGCTGGCCGCCAGCTCGACAAGCGCCGAGTACTCGACTTCATTCAAATCAGAGTCCGTCACGAACAGCACGAGGTCGGCCCGCGCCGCCGCTTCGTGTGCCATCGCGGCCCGCTCGGCGCCATCGACTTCATTCAGTCCCGGCGTGTCGACGAGCACGACTCTGCGATTCGGCGAGACCGGGCACGACGTATCCGGCGCCCTCCCAGCCCACGTTCCACACGTCTTTCGTCCAGCCGCCGCGAACGTTCACTTCGGCGACTGCTTCGCCCACGAGCGCGTTGATCAGCGCCGATTTGCCCGTGCTGATTTCGCCAAAGACGACGATCTCGACCTTTCCGGCGGCCAGTTTCTCGGCCATCGCGTGCAGTTGATCGAGATCGCGCTGCAGCGACTCGCGCTCTTCCGGACTGCAGCCGCGAAAATGCTCGATCGCGCCGCGGATCGAAGCCATCGCAGCTTCGTAGTCGCCTTCGAGCACCGTTGCCCCTGCGATCGTGCCATCATTTGTGACTCGAACCGCGTCGCTGTTGAGTTCGTCAAATATCATCTGCCGTCCTTGGCCAATTGCTCTCTGCCCAATTGAATCAACTTCTTGAGCTGCTCGGGCTGCGTGACTTCTGCCCATTTGCTGCGTGCAAGCTCGGCCAGGCCGCCTGGCGGCGGCTGCATCTCGTTACGGAAGTAATCACAGAACACGCGGCCGATCCAGCGCGTCACCACCGCCTGCACCAGACCTTGAATCGCGCCGCCGGCGATCGTGCCGATGCCGGGCACCGTCTTCAGCAGCGAGCCAATCTCCAGCCGCCAGCGCCGGCGCCGCCGCCGACGCGCCGACCATCGCGACCAGGTTCTTGCCGAGCTGGCCAAGGAGCGTGACGACCGTGTCAACGTCGATCTTCTGCTGGTAAACGGCCGCCAGGTCCAGCACCATCTTCACGGTGATCGCGCTGCCGCCCGCCAGATCCAACAGCGGAAACGGATTGATCGCCGCCGCCCCGCCGGCCGCCCACATGTACTTGTTGATCACTTCGTCGGCCCGCGCATCGAGCGCCGCCAGCACGCGCTCTTTCGCCTCATCCACTAATCCGCGCGATTGCAAGCAACAAATTCGCCGAGCAGCAGATCGCGCCCGTCGCGCTGGACGATCGACATCAGCCGCCGCGCAAGCGGACCGATATCCGGCTCAACGTCGACTTCTTCCTCCTGCTCCGAGCCGTCGGAGAGCACACGCACGCGCCGCCGCTTCGTCGGCCGCGATCGCACCGCGACCACGTCGGAAACGCTTATTGCCCGACCCGCTATCGCGGGTGCGCCGGCCTGCTCGACGAGTTGCAGCCAGCAACTCGTCGCGCTCGGTCGCCTCGTACCAATCCTCCTTGTTCAGGCAAACGACAATCCGCTTCTCCATCTCAGCCAGCGCTTCTAGCAACTCGCTCTCGTACGACTTCAGCGGGCCATCGACAACAAACAGCACCAAGTCGGCATTCTTTGCAGCGGCGGCCGATTCGCTGGCCCTCGCTTCGCCGCGCACTTCGGCCAGGCCCGGCGTATCGACCAGCACGACGCGGTCACCCGCCGGCCAGGGAATTTCGCTGCGCGTCGCCGTCGTGCCGCCGATCACGTTCGTGCGAAACACATTCCGCCCGGCCAGCGCATTGAGCAGCGACGACTTGCCGCTGGAAATCGTGCCGAACGCCACGATCTCCAGCTGTTGCGATTCTCGTTTCGCCTCTAGGTCGGCGATCGACGCTGCGATTTCAGCCCGCACTTCCGGGGTGACGCGATCCCCACCGGCATATTCGCGGCCAGTCGCCAAATTATCGTCAAGCTCATGCGCCCTGAGCGCTGGCCGACATCTCGCTGGGGACTCAGATTGCGCCGCTCGCGCTCGGCCGACTTCTGCCGCGTGTTCCGCAAGATATGGACGAGAATTGAAATCAACAGGCCGCTCAAGCAGCAGCGCCGCCAAACGAAACAATCGCCAGATAAGCGTAGCCAACCCACGGATTCATGTCATGAGCTTGGTGAAAACCAACGACCAGCTTCGGTGGCATCGTCACCAGCACATAACCAATCACGGCCAAGAGCACGACGAGAAAAATGCCGGTGGTCGTTCGCGATTGAGACATCGCGTTATTATAGGCTCGTGCATGAAGAGCTTGGAGAGGGGGAGAATGGGAGAGAGGGAGACAAGGATTTGCACGCATGTGACGATGGTTTTCTCCCTCTCCCCCTCTCCCCGTCTCCCCTTCTTCGTTACAACAGATTACGGATTGGAATCAAAAAAGGACGACTAACATGAAAGCCGCCTACATCGAGCAAACCGGCCCGCCGGAGAACATTATCATCGGCGAGCGACCAACGCCTGAGCCGACCGGCAACCAGGTACTCGTGCGCGTGGCCGCCGCCGCGCTCAACCCGGTCGACACGTATATCCGCGCCGGGACGATCAAGATGGACATCCCGCTGCCGTTCATCGTCGGGTGCGATCTGGCCGGCGTCGTCGAGAAAGTCGGGCCGAATGCAAAGCGATTCAAAGTTGGGATGCGTGTGTGGGGATCCAATCAGGGACTGTTGGGCCGGCAAGGGACGTTCGCCGAATACGCGGTCGTCGATGAAGAGTGGCTATATCCCACGCCGGACGGCGTCAGCGACGAAGCAGCCGCTGCCAGCGCGCTCGTTGGCATCACGGCTCATCTTGGACTGGTGCGCGACGCCAAGCTGCAGGCGGGCGAAACGTTATTCGTCAACGGCGGCACGGGTGGCGTCGGCTCGATGGTCGTGCAAATGTCGAAGGCGATCGGTGCGCGCGTCATCACCACGGCGGGCAGCGATGAAAAAGTGAAGGCCTGCCGCGAACTCGGGGCTGATGCCGCGATCAATTACAAGGCGGAGGACGTAAACGCGCGAATCAAGGTATTCGCACCGGAGGGAGTCAACGTCTGGTGGGAGACGCTTCGCGAGCCGAACTTCGACCAGGCTGTGCCGCTGCTGGCCGCGCGCGGCCGAATGATTTTGATGGCCGGCCGCGACGCCCGGCCTCCGTTCCCCGTTGGCCCGTTTTATGTGAAGGGCTGCAGCCTGCACGGCTTTGCCATGTTCAACGCCACGCCAGACGAGCAGCGTGCCGCCGCCGAGGACATCAACCGCTGGCTCGCCGAGGGTAAAATTAATCCGCATATCGACCGCGTCATGCCGCTTGATCAGGCCGCGGCAGCTCATCGCCTGCAAGAAGAGAACACAATTGGCAAAGCCGGCACGCTGGCTGGTAAGATTGTCATTAAGCCATAATAGTTTAGCCACGGAGACACGGAGAACACTGAGAAGAGACGATCTGAAAATCTTTCTCCGTGATCTCCGTGCCTCCGTGGTTTGATCAACTATTGAAATGCTAACGCGCATTCTTGAACCGGAGCTGATGGACACCGCGGAGGACGCGCACGAATACGACGCGATGGACCATTCCATCGTGAATGCGCAGTTTGTATCCGACCTGCTTGACGCAATCTCGGCCTGGTCGCTTAATCGACCGGAAGAATCTCCAACGATCCTTCAAATTCTCGATCTCGGCGCCGGAACCGCCCAAATTCCCATCGAACTGGTGCGCCGCTCGGATAGCGTTCATATCACGGCCGTCGACGCGGCGGAAAACATGCTCGCGCTGGCACGCTCGAACGTGGCCGCGGCCAGCTTATCGGGCCACATCACGATCGCGCTGGGCGACGCCAAGAGCTTGCCCTTTGATGCGGCGGCGTTCCCTGTGGTGATCAGCAACAGCATCGTCCACCACATCGGCCGGCCGCGCGAAGTCATCGCCGAAGCAATCCGCGTCACCGAGCCTGGTGGGCTGTTGTTCCATCGCGACCTAGCGCGACCTGATGATGAAGACCAACTGCAACAAATAGTGGTCACCTATGCGGCCGACGCGACACCCTATCAGCGCCGACTATTCGCCAACTCCCTTCGCGCGTCGCTGACGGTCGATGAAATGCAGAACATGGTTGCCACATTTGGCGGCGCGCCGGATGCCGTCCAAATGACGTCCGACCGGCACTGGACGTGGGCGGCGACCAAACATTGATTTAGCCTTGAAAGGGCGAAATATGATAGCCCAGGGCAAAGCGAAGCGAGCTTGGCGAGCTTCGCTGTCGCCCTGGGTACTGGTTCGTAATTACAACCCAAGCCCCGAAGGGGCGGAATAATGACGTTTACTGCAGTTTACATGCAAGTGCCCGAGGGCTACATCGCGTTCGTCGAAGAACTGCCGGGCGCAACACTCAAGGCGCAACGCTGGAAGAAGCACGTGAAAACTTGCGCGAGGCGGTCGCTCTTGTCTTGGAAGCAAATCGCGAGCTGGCCGAAAAGTCATTGGTCGGCCAGGATGTGCTGCGAGAACCGCTCGATATCTCGGCCTCATGAAACGGCTGCCGCCCTGGGCAACGGCGTGGATGCGAATTGCAAGCCCTGAAAGGGCGGCATCATGAATGCGGATGATGGCCACAATCGTCGATTGGTTGCACGGCTGTTGCGCCGCAGGCGCGTGCAACGAAAGACGCCGATTCAGTTCTCATTGAATTCGTTCCTGTTGGCCGTCAGCGCATTCTGCGTCATGTCTTGGTTGATTCAATTCCTGGCCCGGAATTTGTCGCCCCATATTCCCCTCGTAGCTCACCTTGTGCTCGCTTTTCTGTGCGCGATTGTAATTGGGGGCCTTATGTTTTCCGCAGGTGCCAAATGGTACTTCGGCGGCGGAACTGTTGGAACTATCGTTGCTTCGCCGGCTCTGCTTAACGTCTTTGTGCACGACTTAGAGGACTTTCCATCTTTAACTGTTTGGTGGGCGATCTTTGCCTTCGCTGTGTTTGCCGTTCTGGGTGGTGCCGTTTGGTTGCTTATCAAGGATCGAGACGGCATGGCGATTGTACATTTCGCCGTATTCGCGTCAGCTATCGCCTCGATTGTCGCGTTGATTGCAAACTGATTCAGAAAGAGGGCATTACACCAGTCCCCAGCGCTTTCGCAGAAACCATTCCGTGCCCAACAGGCCGACGAACAACAAGAAGAACGGCCACGTGTCCCAGTAAGTCACCTTGGCGATGACTTCCTCTTTAAGCTCGGGCGGTTTTTCCGCCAGGCGTTTCAATAAATCGGGCAGTTCCTCGGCCGCGAGCGCCGCGCCGCCGGCCGGTTTGGTCATTTCAGCCAGTTGAGCCATGACGCCCGGCTCGGCCGCCGGCCGGTCGAGCTCCAAGTCCTGATCGGGCACCAAAAATCGCGCTTCGGCCGTGCCAAGTACGACACTCCCTCTCCCTTCGGGAGAGGGCCGGGGTGAGGGTTCCGACGGCGCCGAGTCACCCTCACCCTGCCCTCTCCCAGAGGGAGAGGGTTCATGCGCCGTCACGACGATCTTGTAGTCACCCGGCTCAGTTGTCTCACGGAACGTGGCCGACCATTCCGTTCCCGCTTTGGTCGGGCGCGCTTCGGCTTTGCTGCCGTCCGGTTTTTCCACGACCACATCGAATTTGGCGGCATCCATCGGTTCGCCTTGTGCATTCTCGGCGCCGATGGCGAATTCGACGCGCGAGCCGCGCATCGCGCGTCGGCCGGCGAGCCGAATCCACACGCGGCCTTCGGTCGCTTCATCTTTCTTCGCCAGCCACAGCACGCATTGCCGCCAGAAGCGCCGGTGCGCATCGCCGAACCCAGCCATCGGCCAGCGCCATGTTGAATCGCCGGCAAAGGCGAGCGTGCGGCCGTCGCCGGCCTGTCCAGCCACGAGGAGTGGATGCCGTTGCGGGTCGTCAGTCTCGGCCAGCACCTGGGCGTTTCGCTTGAGTTGGCCACGCTCGAAAAGATTGGCGCCATCCAAGGGAGGGAGTTGTTGCCAGATGCTCGAAGCGTCGGCGCCTGATGAACCCCCGGCAGAGCCGGGGGCTGTCGGGTTTGCACCACTTGAAATCTGCATGATCGGATGGCGTAACCCCAAAGGCGCAGCGGGCTGCATCCGGATCGGGCCCTGCAAGTGCACGTCGTCGCGTACCGCTTCGCCAAAATTCTGCCGCTGCGCCGCGTCCTATGTTGATTGGCAACACTTGGTCCAAAGGCGAATCGCGAAAGCCACCCGGCCCAAAGCTGTGGTAGCCGCCGAGCATCGCCAGGCCCATGCCGCGCCGCACGCGCTCGGCCATCGCCTGCCAGGTGGCCTGGCTTAATCCTTGGATATCGACATCGTCCAGAAGCACGACGTCGTAACCACCCTGCGTTGTGCGCGGGTCTCCGGACCCCGCACTTTCGTCGACCGCAGGTCTCCTTGACTCCGCAGCGGCGGCGGCGGGATCGGGAGACCCGCGCCGAACACCACCACGAATCGCTTCGACGAGATCAATCCCAGCCGGATTGTAGTCAATCAGTCGGCGCTCGACGACGATATCGGGTGACCGCGCCAGTGCCGCCCGGACGTATCGTTGTTCCTGCCCGGGCCCTCCATCAATTCGTTTCGTGCCCACCAGGTACAGCACCTTGATGCCGCCCGCGCGCACGGTGACAAAGGTGCTGACTTCGTTGTTCGTGGTCACTAGCTCGCCGTCGCGCGGCTCGACTCGCAGCGTTACCTTATACTCGCCCGGCGCACGCGGCGTGTGTTTCAACACAACAGGCACAGAGCCGCCCTCGATCTCCGTGTCGATCTGTACTGTGTCGACGACCTCCATGCCGCCTGCCGACTCCCACATCAGTTGCACTTTCACAGTTTGATTGGCGTAACCTTCGGCCGCGAGTTGGCCGCGAACTTCCGTCGGCGCCTCCGTGAAGATGCTCTCGTTCGTCACCAGGTCGGTCATCGCCAGGTCGGCTCGCTCGCTGCCGCCGGCCTTGCCGAACGTAAACGTGAACAGAGGAATGTGCTCGGCAGCAAGTCGGCGGGCCGCGATTTGCGGCGGCATGTCCTGCGGCGGCACGGCCCGCTGCGCCCCGTCGCTCATCAGCAGCATCGCCAGCACGCGGCCACTTGTTTCCCGGTCAAGTGCATCGTTGATGGCCGCGCCGACCGCCGATTGATCACCTGCGGGCGCGGCCGCGAGCGTTAACCTGCCGTCGCGAACGTTAAGCTTCTGCGTCGACGCATCGAACGCATAGGCCTTCACGTCCCATGTCTCGTCCAGCTTGGCCAAATCCTTCGCCGCGGCATCGAGCAGCAGCTTCATCGAGTCCCATCGCGACTTATCGCCCAACGAATCGGCAACCTGCATGCTGCGTGAGTTGTCCACCAGCAGTACGAGCGACGCCTTTTGCGGCTGTTCGCGCGTGTAGACAAGGGCCGGCCGCAGCATTGCCACGAGCGTCAGCAGCACGACCAACAGCCGCAGACCGATGAGTGCGACCCATTGCCGCGCAGTCAGCCGAATATGTCGCGGCCGCACCAGCAACAGCCCTAACAGCACGGCCGCGATCGCGATCACGACCGGCAAGCTGGCGACGGGTTGAAGTTGAAGTCGAACGTCGTTCATCGATGCGCCAATCAAACCGAGACCGGCGTGCGCGGTTGTGTAGTATCGCGAGACGGTTGGTCCGCCGCTCCGCCCGGGGTCGAGGACGACCCGGCTCGCAACTCGGCGATTCGTGTTCCGAGATCAAGTCCTGCCGATCGGTTCTCATTGCCCGCGGAGCGGTAAAACCGATTCGCCAAAAGCTGCTCTGCCGCCAGCACCAGAGCCACGGCAAGGATCAACCAAGGAAAAAGCTCGCGCCCGATGCGCGCCAGGCCGACGCGGACTTCGATGTCTTTGCGCGTGCGGGCAACTCGAGTGCGCTTGTCGCCAAGCGCCTTCACAATTTCGTCGCCGGCAATGCGATCGAGCCTCGTGATTTCCGCCGGCAAATTCACGCTGAACCCGCGATCCAGCCGTCCTTCCTGCCCGCCGGCGCGAATGCGATAATTGCCGAGCATTTCGGCGGTTGCGATGGACAGGTCTTGCTGCCCCGGCGCGAGTGACTGCCGCACCGCGCTACGGTCGGGCATCTGCAAGGCATAACTGGCTACTTGTTCTTCCGGCGTGAGCCGCAGCACAACCGCTTGTCCGGCCTGGTAATTCAACTGGGCCGCGCCCGCCGCGGCCAGATATTCCGCAACACCATTGGCCAAAGCGAGAAATGGCCACGGTTCCGTACCGGTGGGCAGCAGGTTCCAAGGCTCGTCATAGGCCGGGTCGGAGACTGGCGTGGTCATCAGCAGCACGCGGCCCGCGCCGAACTGACGCTCCACGAGCGCCGGTTTCCCGTTGGCGAACGACGCGACGACGTGTGCCGATTCGGCGCCCGCTTGCAGCTCCCAATATTTAAAGACAGGGAACTCTGACCACGGGACGACATCCGCCAGGTCGCGCAGCTCGGCGAGCGCCGGATGCTCGACCGCAACCGGACGCAAGTAGGTGGTTTCGTGGGACACCCAGCGCAGCTTCGCCGGTAGAAGTTGTTGCGGGGCGTCACTATTCATCTCCTTGGCTGGCTGCGCACGGCGGCCCAAAAAAATGCCAATGCCGCCGCCCGATTCTGCGTAATTCACTAGCGCTTGCCAGGCCTCGGCGGGCAGCGGAGGCGGATCCACGAGGCAGACGGCAGCAAAGTCTGCCAACGGCAATTCGGCGATTTGTCGAAATGGCCCAAATGTGCAAACAAAAGTCGATTGGGCGAGCACCGCTGACCCGCTTGGCGAAAGCGCCTCGCGCAGGAAGAGCACATCATCCTCCGTTTCCCCCAGCAGCAATATCTTCGTCGGCGGACGAACATCGACGGTGAAGTAACGCACGTCATCGCTCACCAGCCCGTCGCTACCAGCCAGCCGCACAAATCCCTGGTGCGTTCCGAGCGCAAGATTCGACAACGAGAATTCAACCTCGGCACGGCCGATCGCTGCTCAACGCAACGACCTGCTGTCCGCGCTTTTCGGACTCGCCGGCGCCGTTATCAAGGTACATCTCAACTGCGGGCTCCGCAGGCGCCAGATCGATCGCGTCGTCATCGCCTGCCTGCGTCACCAATCGCCACAAGTTCCGTTTCAATCCGCAGCGTTCCGCCCGGAGCAAGCTGTTGGCTGGATAACCGCAGCGCGCCCAGCCCCAGGTTCCGCGGCTTTTCGGCCCCGACGTCGATCAAATACATGTTCGTGCCAGGCGTCGCATCGAGCTGTTGGGCGATGTCGGCAAGCTTGCCCTGTGGCCAGGCCTCGGCGGCCAGGTCGGTGAACACGTAGATTTCACCGCGATAATCGCGTTTGTCCTCGAGCCAGCGCATGGCATCCCGCAAGGCATCTTCCATCGGCCGCACCGCGGCGCTTGTTTCCAAGCGTTCGATGCGCAGCTCCGCCGCCGAGCGGTCCAAGTCCTGGCCGCGCTGCCGGCCGGCGCGGTCGACCACGGTCACAGGGCTTTCTGGCGGAAGCTGCTCCAGCAGCCAGCCGGCCAGTTCCTTCGCCTCATCGAGCCGCGACTTATTCGCGTGCTGGTATCCCATCCGCAGCGAATTGTCGAACACCAGCGCACTGGCCACTGGGGCATCCTCCTTGCCCGCCGCATTGGATCCTCGCAACGTCGGCCGCGCCAGTGCAAACGCGAGCAATGCAATGATCGCGCATCGCAGCGCCAATAGCAGCAAATGGCGCAGCCTGAGCCGATGTTGATTAAGATTGCGGCGCAGCTGGACGAATCGCAGACGCCGGAAAGCGCAGCTTCTGCGCCTCGCGCCGCATGATCAGATGCAGCACGATCGGCAGCGCAATCAGCGCTGCGCCGCCTAGCAATGCTGGAGTAACAAATCCCATGAAAAGTCGTTAATCAATATTTGCCACAGAGGACACAGAGATCACAGAGACGGGTGAGGGATGAACGATTAAAGATGACGATTACAGCTCTCGCTATCATTCATCATTTAACGTTAATCAATCCTCTGTGAGCTCTGTGTCCTCTGTGGCGAAAACAATTCTGCTACGCCCGCGATTGCCGCATCAGCAGGTACTCCGTCAGCGCCCGGTCGAACGGCATGCTCGTATCCAGCGGTACGTAATCGATCCGGCTCTGAAAGCACTCGCGCCGATACGTTTCGCGGAACTTCTCGATCTCCTGCAGATAGTCGCGGCGGTAGCTGTCGGCATCGACTTCCAGCCGCTGGCTCGTTTCCGGCTCTTCCAATTCTACGAGGCCCGAGAACGGAAACGCGACTTCGGCCTCGTCGAGAATGTGAAACAGGATCACATCGTTGCCGCCGTGCCGCAGTCGCCGCAGCGCTGCGATAATCGGCTCCGGATCGGCCAACAGGTCGCTGAACACCATCACCAGGCTGGAGTGCTTCAGCATCGCCGCCAGCTGGCTCAGGCTGCGGCCGATGTCGGTCTGCCCGGCCGGCCGCAGCTTGGCTAGCAGCGACAGGATATTGCCGATCTGCTGCCGCTTGCTCTTGGGCGGCAGATAGTTCGTGATCTCGCTCGGCGAACGTCACGACGCCCACCGGGTCGTTCTGATGGATCATCAGGTACGCCAGCGCCGCCGCCAGGCAGATCGCGTAGTCGAACTTCGTCAGCTCCTGCCGATACGTGTAGGCCATCGACTCGCTCAGATCCATCGCCAGATAGCCGGTGATGTTCGTCTCGGCCTCGAACTTCTTGACGTAGTACTTGTCGGTCTTGGCATACACGAGCCAATCGATATCGTGCGGATCGTCGCCGGGCGTGTACTTGCGATGCTCGCTGAACTCAACCGAAAAGCCATGAAACGGGCTGGCGTGCAGCCCGTGCAGAAACCCCTTCACGATGAACTGAGCGCGCAGATCAAGCCGCGAAATCTGCCGGATGACTTCCGGCTTCAGGTATTTTTCGACGGTGGACATGGTGCACGCGTCTGCGATAGCCGGCAATGACAGAGGAGACAAGGAGAGTGGGGAGAGCACACGGATTCGCGATACGACAACTGTCTCGCCTCGCAGTCTCCCACTCATTCCATTTCTGAGTTGATAAATGGCTGACGGTTCTTCGTGCTAAAAACAATGTGATAATACAATTTGGTGTATGGCGGCCATTTGTTCTCGCAATTATTGTGTCGCCGCTGGCTTGCCATTTCGTTGCGGTCCGTGGGCTTGCCCACGGCTAGTGCTGCGCCGCTGCGGCGATCCTGCGACTCACTTTCCAGCGAACTTCGGAATCTCCGGCACCGGGATCTCGCGCAGCAATCGCGCGATGACGTCTTCGGTCGTCAGCCCTTCGGCCTGCGCCTGGAAGTTCGTGCTGATGCGGTGCCGCAGCACGGGCACGGCGACTTTCTGCACGTCGTCGATGGCCACGCTGAACCGCCCGTCCATCGCCGCCAGCGCCTTGCCGCCGTGGATCAGGAACTGTCCGGCACGCGGGCCGGCGCCCCAATCGACCAGCTCCTGCACGAACTTCGGCGCCGTCGCATCCTTGGGCCGCGTCGCCCGCACCAGCGACGCCACGTACTTGATGATGTGCTCGCTCACCGCCACCGAGCCGACCAGCTTCTGCAGGTTGAGAATCGCCCGCTCGGACAGCACCTTCGTCACTTCCGGCTTGTCCTGCCGCGTGGTCGCCGCGAGAATCTGCTCCTCTTCCGCCGGCCGACGGGTAGTCGACCTTGATGTTGAACATGAAGCGGTCGAGCTGCGCTTCGGGCAGCGGGTACGTGCCTTCCTGCTCGATCGGGTTCTGCGTGGCGATCGTGAAGAACGGGTTCGGCAGCGGGTAAGTCGATTGGCCGGCCGTCACTTCGCGCTCCTGCATCGCCTGCAGCAGCGCGGCCTGCGTCTTCGGCGGCGTGCGGTTGATTTCGTCGGCCAGCAGAATGTTCGTGAAGATCGGCCCTTCGACGAACCGGAACGACCGCCGCCCTTCTGCGTCTTCTTCCAGCACGTTCGTGCCCGTGATGTCCGAGGGCATCAGGTCGGGCGTGAACTGAATCCGCTTGAACTGCAGATCGAGAATCTGCGCCAGCGTGCTGACCATGAGCGTCTTGGCCAGCCCCGGCACGCCGACCAGCAGGCAATGCCCGCGCGTGAAGATCGCCGCGAAGATCTGCTCGATCACCGCGTCCTGGCCGACGATGATCTTCTGCAGCTCGCGCTGCATCAGCTGCCGATGCTGGCGAAACTCCTGCAGCACGTCGCCCAGGTTGCGAGCTTTGGTCGCGGCGGCGGCGTAGTTGAGCGGACATAGGAGTCGTCAGTAGTCAGCGTTAGTTGTCAGTTCCGAGAGTCAATCGTGCGGCCACTGTCTGCCATAACTGCAGCTTCGAGATTTGAAAATCTTGCACGATGATTCCGCATCTGGCTCCGTAGCGGCCATCTACGTAGCTAAGCAGCCTATTCCGAGCCCAATTCTATCGGTGGGCAGCAACGGCGACAATTGCCGGCACGCGCTGCGTTGCCGACTTCAACTTCTGAAACGTAAACTACTTACGAGCATGTGCCGGCCTGCGCGCGAAGGAGATGTTGCATGCAGATCCAACCGTGCACGATGGCTCGCTCTGGCGGCATTATCGATTGTAGCGATTCTAGCGCCCGCGTGCTCACTTGCTCAGCAGCCCGCAGGACCGGCCGATCGACGCCGCCCAAGTCCTCGCGGCCATCGAGCGCGGCGTGGCCTACCTCAAGCGCGAGCAACTGCCGCGCGGCCGCTGGAGCGAAATGGCCGGCTACGACGGCGGCGTCACCGCGCTGTGCACGCTGGCGCTGTTGAATTCCGGCGTCGGCGCCGATGACCCCGTCGTCCGCAAGGCGCTCGACATACCTCCGCGGCCTGCGAGCTCGACAAAACGTACACCGTTTCGCTGCAAACGATGGTGCTCGCCGCGGCCGAGCCGAAAAAGGACATGCTGCTCATCGGCCGCAACGTCCGCTGGCTGGAGCAACATCAAATCAAGGAAGGCGAGCGCAAGGGCGCGTGGTCCTACCCGGGTCCCGGCGGCGACAACAGCAACGCCCAGTTCGCCGTCCTCGCGCTCTACGATGCGCAGCGCGTCGGCGCCAAAGTCAGCCGCGAAACCTGGGAGCTGGCCGCCGATTACTGGCGCGCGCACGCAGAACGACGACGGCTCCTGGGGCTACGTTCCCGGCGACTCCGGCACCGGCAGCATGACGTGCGCCGGCATCGGCGGCCTGGCCATCTGCTCGGCCGCGCTCGAATCGGGCGATGCCGCCGTGGAAAACGGCCGCGTCATTTGTTGCCGGCCCGCACGAGGACGATCACAAACTCGACCTGGCATCAATTGGCTCGCCGACGGTTTTCGGTCACGCGCAACCCGCGCGCCGGCGGCGGCCAATCCGCGCTTGTACTATTATCTCTACGGCTTGGAGCGCGCCGGCCGGCTCACGGCGCGGCGCTTCATCGGCGAGCACGATTGGTATCGCGAAGGTGCCGAGTTCCTGGTCCGCGAGCAGGATTCGCTCTCGCACTACTGGAAAGGCAGCTGGCATGCCGAGCGCGACCCGCACATCAGCACGGCGATGGCGCTGTTGTTTCTCTCCAAGGGCCGCCGGCCGATCGTCATGGCCAAGATCGAAGTACGGCGAGGGCAACGACTGGAACCAGCACCGCCGCGATGCCGCCAATCTCACCGCCTACACCGAAGAGGCCTGGGAGCTCGGCCTGACCTGGCAAGTGATGGACCCGGCCGCCGCCGCGGTCGAAGACTTGCTGCAAGCGCCGGTGCTCTACATCAGCGGCAGCCGGCGCCGAACTTGCTGCCGCACGCCAAGAAACTGCGCGATTACGTCGACCGCGGCGGATTCATCTTCGCCGAAGCCTGCTGCAGCGACTCCGCAGCGCTTCGACGAAGGTTTTCGTCAACTGATGGCGGCCGTGTTTCCCGAACCCGAGTACCAGTTGCAGCGGATCACGCCCGGCCATCCCATCTGGCGGATGCAGGACATGGTGCGGCCCGACTCGCCTTACGCCGGCCGCCTGTGGGGCGTCGAGTACGGTTGCCGCACCTGCGTCGTTTACTCGCGAGCAGGATCTGTCGTGCTACTGGGAGCTGGCGCAGCCCGGCCAATGGCAGCGCCATCCCGCAGCCGTGTCGATGAGCACATTGCCGATGCACTCGCGATCGGCGTGAACGTGCTCACCTACGCCACCAACCGCGAGCCGAAGGGCAAAGAACAAAGCTTCGTCACGCCGCTCGGAGGACGATGATAGTCGACAGCAAGACGAGCCGCGGCGTGATCGAGATCGCCAAGCTCCGCCACGGCGGCGGCTGCAACGACGCGCCCGGTGCGCTGCGTGAATCTGCTCCGCACCGCGTCGCAAGGCGAGCTCAAGCTCCGAGTCCGCACCGCTCCCGAGCTGATCAACATCTCGGACGAAAATCTGTTCCGCTACCACCTGGTGTTCATGCACGGCCGGCACGATTTCCGGCTTACGCCGGCCGAGCGCGAAGCAGCTTCACGAGTACATCGAGCGTGGCGGCACGCTGCTGGCCGACGCGATCTGCGCGAGCAAGTCGTTCACCGCCGCGTTCCGCCGCGAGATCGCCGCCGCGCTGCCCGGCCAGAAACTTGAAGCGCATCCCGCCCGACGATCCGATCTTCACGTCATCGTACGGCGGCTACGACATGCGGCACGGTTTCCATGCGCGACCCCGAAGCGGTCGGCGACGAATCAGCCCGTCGCCGCCCGCATCCGCCAGGTCGAAGCCGCAGCTGGAAGGCATCAAAATCGACGGCCGCTGGGCCGTCATCTTCTCGCCGTACGACATCAGCTGCGCCCTGGAAAGCCACGAAGCCATCGGCTGCCGCGGCTACACCCAAGAAGACGCGGCCCGCATTGGGCCTCAACGTGCTGTTGTATTCGTTGAATCAGTAAGGAACGCGGCCCAACTCACGACAGTTCGAGCGACGACTTTAGCGCCTCGTCGACTTGCTGCATCAATGCGACCGACATGATACCGATCTTTCGCATGTCACGTTGCAGCTTCGTATAGAGATTCTCGCACTTTACGGCGGAGTCATGAACAAGACCGGTTTGCTTGCCTTCAGGAGTCGTAAGATCAACTAAGACCTGCGTCGGCTCTCGCACGGCAAGGCTTGTATTGCTCGTGATCATCGCAACCACGGCGCTGTTCAAGCGGGGGTTATTGCGGTCACATTGCACGACGACCGCGGGACGACGCTTGATCGGCTGCCCGGGTCCTTGCTCGATGCCGACCGTTACGATATCGCCTCTACGAACTGCCATTTTCGGCCGGCGGTATGCCTTCCATCGTGTCGTACACGTCCATGCCGGCTGCGCCCAATTCTCCGGATTCTCGAGCTGATCGGCGCCGGCGGACACTAACTCGGACTCCGTCGGCTCGCTGTCGTCATAGGCCAACTTCTGCAGATGTTGACGAGCATTGACCGTCATGACCACGAGCGGCACGCCGTTGGCGCTCTCTACGAGCAGTTCTCCCGCCTGTTGGAGCTGTTTGAATGTTTGGTCATCGATAGCAATACGCGCGATCATATAGTCAGTATACTTGGCGTCCGTCGGCTTGGTCTAGTCGTGGTGCGCGATTCGCGGCATGCATCGAAGTCGTAGTCGTCACGTTCGTGAATCGCATCTACTACATCTGTCCAACGGCTAAACGGGCGGTTGGCACAGTCCGACAAGCAATTAGTCGCCTTGCGGGACGAACTGCTCAAAGATGAAAGAACGAAAAAAGCCGTCATAAAGTTTGCCAGCGTGTATCCCAAATTTCGGCACTCGGGAACACGACTTCGACTGACCAACGAGGACGTCAAACCGACGGCGCCACATCAAGTCGCCTGCGGCGACGGGCGTGAAATTAGAGCGCCACCCATTCGCGGAAGTCAGGTGAATTCGTGCAGTCACACCATACATAGCTTCTGCTAGCGTGCTGCGCCCGCGGCGTTGACCGCTATCGCGGCCCGCACCTATAATCCGCCACATTTTTGTGGCCACTTTTCGTAATTGCCGGCGGCGCTTGGCGTTTTGAAAAAGCGCCCGGCGATGCCGCGCACAACGCTCGCGCAGTGATGCACGGGTGCGTACACTTTTCGTTTGGCAAGGATGCCGGTCTGATCTTTTTCGTCAAACGCAACTCGGACACGAAGCGCCGCGCGGCGCTCGCACGCACGCGCTGCGCTCGCCTTGCGCATTTGGGTGCCACTGGCTTTGCCAGTGCTTTGCTTGTTGGCGAGCGGCACTGGCGGCGCCAGTGGCACCAAGGCTTGGGCGCAAGATGGTGCCGACGTCTGCGCCGATCACCCGCCTGCCTCGCGTCGACCCGGATGTGCAGCCGGCCCAATTTTCGCCGCCGCCCTTTCCACAGACTATTCCAACGCCCTATCCGCAAACTGTGCCGCCGCCGGCGCCGCTCATGCCGGCCACGCCGCCCGACCGCGCGAGCTTCCGCCGCATCCATATCTCGCCGCGAGCGGAAGGCGTTGGACCCAACCTGGAGCCCATTCAAGCACCTAACGGTGAAACAATCCTGATCCTGACTGGCGGCGTGAATGTCATCGTGCAAGGGCTATCGGTCGAAGGACTGCCGAACGAATTCGGCCCGCTCGGCGACCTCGACATCGAAACCGATCGCGCCGTCATCTGGACCTCAGGCGTCGATCCGCGCAACCTCTCGCAGCTCACGCAGCAAGGCGATCTGCCGCTGGAAATCTACATGGAAGGCAACATCGTCTTCCGCCAGGGCGACCGCACGGTGTACGCCGATCGCATGTTCTACGACGTCCGCCGGCAAATCGGCATGATCCTTAACGCCGAGCTGCTCACGCCCGTCCCGAATTTCGACAACCAACAATACGAAGGCCTGGTGCGGCTGCGCGCCGCCGCCGTGCGGCAGTTGGACCATTCACACTTCGTGGCACAAAACGGATCGGTGACCACCAGCCGGCTCGAAGAACCCACCTACGAACTCGCCGCCGACACGATCACGCTCGAAGACCATCAGCGGCCGGCCGTCGATCCGATCACCGGCATTCCACTGGTGAACCCCGCGACCGGCCAACCGGTGGTCGAGCACGACACGCTCGCGCAAAGTGAGAGCAACTTCGTCTACGTCGCCGGCGTGCCCGTGTTCTACTGGCCCACGCTTGCGACGGACCTGGAGAAGCCGAGCTATTACATCGACAACATCCGCGTTCGCAACGATTCGATCTTCGGCTTCCAAACGCTGTTGGAACTCGATGCCTTCCAGCTCTTCGGCTTGGCGCCCGTCCCGGGCGTCGAATGGGACCTCAACCTCGATCTGCTCACCGAGCGCGGCTTGGGCTTCGGCACCGGCGTGGAATACGCCCGCGACAGTTTCTTCGGTTTCGTCGGCCCGACCACCGGCCGCGTCGACATCTGGGCGATTCACGACAACGGCCTCGATAACCTCGGGCTCGGCCGCCGCGATATCGTGCCTGAAGAAGACTTCCGCGGCCGCGCGTTCTGGAACCATCGGCAGCAGCTCGTCGGCGGGCTGCTCGATGACTGGACCGTCCAGGCCGAAGTCGGCTTGCTCAGCGACCGAACGTTCCTCGAACAGTATTACGAAAGCGAGTGGGAGGAGAACAAAGATCAGATCACCGGCGTGCGGCTCAAGCGAGCCTTCGACAATCAATCGTTCTCGATCGAAGCGAACGCCCGCGTGAACGACTTTTTCACCCAAACGCAGTGGCTGCCGCGGCTCGACCACTACTGGCTCGGCCAGGATTTATTGGACGACCAGCTCACTTGGTTCTCGCACTCGTCGGCCGCGTACGCCAACATCGGCGTCGCGAAGCCGCCGACCAGCCCCGAACTCATACCGCAATTCACGCTGCTCCCATGGGAGCAAG
>CAVQLN010000005.1:0-307899 GCA_963713365.1 uncultured Planctomycetota bacterium
AACAACGAGGCGCAAGTGTCGAGCAAATCTGGGATATTGCCAACACGATTCGCATTGGCCAGTTGGGAGCACCTCCTCTGTTTGGCGTTGGCACGGACGACAGCCACAATTATCACAAACCGGGCGGCGCCCGGCCCGGCCGCGGCTGGACTTGGGTCCGCGCTTCCGCGCTGGACGCCGAGGCGCTCATCCAGGCCATGAAGGCTGGCGACATGTACGCATCAAGCGGCGTCACGTTCCGCGACGTGCGCTTTGATGCGGACAAAAAAATCCTGCGAATCGAAATCGAGCCTGAAGAAGGCGTGCGGTATACCACACAATTTATCGGCACGAAAATCGGGTATGATTCCGCCTCCGAACCACGCGTCGGAAAGGATGGAAAGCCAATTCGCACGACGCGCAAGTACTCGGCCGACGTGGGCCAGGTGTTCGCTACGGTCGAAGACACGTCGCCCACCTACCAACTCACCGGTCAAGAACTCTACGTCCGCGCCGTCGTCACTTCGTCCATGCCGCACCACGACCCGTCGTTCGATGACCAGCAAAAGCAAGCCTGGACGCAGCCTGTCGGCTGGGAAGAGCGCCTCAATGAGGCAAAGAAGCAGGTCAGCTCAGTGCAAGCGAAACCTTGAGAGCGGCTTCGAGCCGGTTTAAAAGGCTGGCACTTGCAATGCCAATTCTTCGGCGAATGAGTCGCGTCTCTACCGTTGCCAGATTTTCACACTTAATGGCCGAGGGCCGCAGCAAGCCAGTCCGCGTACCGTCGGTAGTGCTAGGATCTACAGGAACCTGCGCCGGATCACCGCGTGCCGTATATTGCTCGTAATAGGCGCCAGAATGGTTGTCGCCAGCCGACTATTGTACAAATCATTTTATACGACCACCGCGGGACGTAACTTTTGCGCAGCGCCAGAGGAAAACGGAAAATCAACCAGCACGACGTCGCCGCGCGAGACCTTCATTTCCGGTTGGCGTCGTAGTCGTTATAGATGTCGAGTTCCGGATCATCCCAACCCGCTGTGGCGAGAGCCGAACTCTGCGCAATGTATGTTTCGCGCACGTCGAACTCGTCGTTCGACAAAAGGGCTTTAATTCGATCAAACTGTTCGGCCGGCAAGAGAACAAACCGCGCTTGCGAAACCTCGTCCACAATCTCGACAGCCTCTCCAGGATGGTCGGCGATTGCTTGACGTTGTTCGGCTGAAAGAGTAATGCTCATGTTACAATTGTACCACGGGGTGAAGCGATGGGGCGAGTACACTCGCCGTACGGCCGGATGGCGACGATTGCAGTAGTCCGCTCTCCTCTAGCAGGAAATATGAATCTCATTCTTCAAATACAAATGAAAACATTCAACTCCATTTTTAAATCCTCAACGTTTATCGCTTCGGTAATCGCCTGCACGCGGCCGTCCGTCCTGAATGCCCAGGAGCCATCATCTCCTCCCCGCGCCTTCATCGACGCCAGCGGCCCCGATTGGCGCGCCCTCGGAGAGAGCGACTTCACGAACGTCAACTGCAATCCAGACACCTGGACATGGAAAGACAGCGGCGTCCATTGCACCGGCCAACCCGTCGGCGTCATTCGCACGAAAAAGCCGTTCACCAACTTTGAGCTGGTGGCCGAGTGGCGCCATCACCAACCAGGCGGCAACTCCGGCATCTTCGTCTGGACGAGCGACGAGGCGCTCCAGGACCTGAAGCCCGGCACGCTCCCCCGCGGCGGCATCGAGGTGCAAGTCCTCGACACGGCTTTCGGCGAACAGTACGAAAAGTCGACCGGCAAGAAGGGCGACTGGTTCACCAGCCACGGCGACGTGTTTCCCGTCGGCACGGCCAAGATGAAGCCGTTCCCGCCCACCTCGCCCAGCGGCGAACGCAGCTTCCCAAAAAAGAACCTCGTTAAAGACGCCGGCGAGTGGAACCACTACTACGTCCGCGCGATCAACGGCGAGGTGCGCCTGTGGGTCAACGGCGAGGAAGTTTCCGGCGGCAACGAATGCAACCCGCGGACCGGTTACCTCTGCCTCGAATCCGAAGGCGCCCCGGTCGAATTCAAAAATCTGCGAGTGCGCGAACTGCCGTAGGTTCAAATTGACCGGATCGCAGCCCGCAGCGCAAGCAAGGGAATCATCCCACAAACCTTGCTTGCGCTGCGGGCTGCAATTCAAGTGCAATTTTCGTCGCCTCTTGCTAAAATCCGCCTTTGCCCAGAGTTGACCCGTCCCTCCTCATTTGTTGACCCGTCCCTCCTCATTTGCCGGACAAGGAGCACACCATGCCAACGCTCGAATCGACGATCAACAAGGTCATGAAGGAACTGAAGCTCGACTCGCTCTCGCCGAGGCAGCAAAAGTCGTTGCAGGAGGCGATGGAAGGATACGGCGAGGCCGCCAGCTCAGGCGATGAAGCCAAAAAGAAAGAGGCAGACAAGATCCTAAAGAACACGGCCGAAATGTGCGGCGTCAAACACGATACCATCAAGAACGGCCTGAAAAAAGCTGGCATCAAGTAACGCCGTTAAATGCAGTCAAACGGCTCAATTCTAACCGGCCAAATCTCGACTTACATGCTCGCTGCAGTTCAGTTATCTTCTGGCGATAATATACATGCGTTCATATTCTCGCGCTCGCTGAGCAGCGGAGCGTGCCGCGCGCTACCTGCGAGCCATCTCGCTCCACGAGATGAACTCCGCACGCAGCCGGCCCTCAGCTCCTCGAAGTCAGCCAACGGATGTAGATCAGCCTTTCCAGGCTGACATGTCCCGGCGAACGTCAGGCTAGAAAGCCGGGCCTACGCGGAACGACTCCTGCTACCGGCAGTTCTACCGGCATATCCCTAGAAAGCCGAAAAGAGTAGAATAACGAGTCTTTGTTCATTCAATCACCGACTACTGGGAAATATGCCGACTGCCAACCTGACCTCCGCACCAATCACGATGCGCCGCACCGACGTTCGCAATATCGCCATCATCGCCCACGTCGACCACGGCAAGACGACGCTCGTCGATTGCCTGCTTGCGCAAAGCGGCGAGTATCGCGCTAGCCAGCTCGTCGGCGACTGCATCCTCGATTCAAACGACCTGGAACGCGAGCGCGGCATCACGATCCTGGCCAAAAACATCGCCCTGCATTACCAGGGCGTGAAGATCAACCTCATCGATACGCCAGGCCACGCCGACTTCGGCGGCGAAGTCGAGCGCGTGCTGCGGATGGCCGACGGGGCGCTCGTGCTGGTGGATGCGGCCGAGGGGCCGATGCCGCAAACGCGATACGTGCTTTCCAAGGCGCTTGAATGCCGGCTGCAGCCGATCGTCGTGGTGAACAAGATCGACCGGCCCGGACGCCCGCCCACATGAGGTGCTCAACGAGAGTTTCGAGCTGTTGATGGACCTTGGCGGCGAGCACATTCTCAGCGACTTCCCGCACATTTTCGCCAGCAGCAAGGAGGGCTTCGCCACACATGATCCCGAAAAGCCCGGCGACTCGATGCGACCGCTGTTCGACATGATGCTTGAGGCAATCCCCGGACCGGAAATCGACCCGGAGGCGCCGCTGCAGATGCTGGTGACCAACCTCGACTGGTCCGATTACGTGGGCCGCATCGCCGTCGGCCGCATTTACTCGGGCGCGATTCGCAGCGGGCAGCAAATC
The DNA here is from genome assembly GCA_963713365.1 of uncultured Planctomycetota bacterium. Classification (GTDB taxonomy): domain Bacteria; phylum Planctomycetota; class Planctomycetia; order Pirellulales; family Lacipirellulaceae; genus JABDGM01. Next base: position 3,653 of record CAVQLN010000005.1, read on the forward strand.
GCGCTGATGCAAGAGGGCAACCAGTCGAGTACGGTTAAGGTGGGCGAAGTCCACGTCTTCGACAAGCTTGGCCGTTGCCAGGTGGAAGAGGCCACGGCCGGCGACATCGCGGCCCTCGTCGGCCTCGACGATGTGACGATCGGCGACACGGTCAGCGACCCTCAAGTTCGCCGCGCACTGCCGCGCGTCACTGTCGACGAGCCGACGATCCAGATGGTCTTCAGCATCAACAGCTCGCCGTTCGCCGGCCGCGAGGGCAAGTACGTCACCAGCCAGCACCTTGACCCAGCGGCTCCGCAAAGAACTGGAGCGCAACGTCGCCCTGCGCGTTGAGCCGATGAACAGCGCGGACTCCTTCCAAGTATTCGGCCGCGGCGTGTTGCATCTGTCGGTCCTGATCGAAACGATGCGCCGCGAGGGCTACGAGCTGTCGATTGGCAAGCCGCATGTCGTGCTGCACAACAACAAGGGCGTAACGGAAGAGCCGTTCGAAAGCCTGGTGGTCGAAGTGCCTCACGATAAGCTTGGCCCGGTGATGGAGCTCGTCGGGGCCCGCCGCGGCCAGCTCATCGAGATGACCGGCCACGACAACTACACATATGTCGTTTTTTCAATTCCGGCCCGCGGTCTGATCGGCCTGCGCACACGCCTGCTCAACGCCACGCAAGGCACGGCCGTAATCCATCACCGCTTTGAACGCTTCGCGCCCGATGGAAGGGGATGTGCCGGATCGGCCGAACGGCGTGCTGGTCTCCATGGTTTCCGGCCGCGTCAACGCCTACGCCCTCGACACCCTGCAGGAGCGCAGCGAGCTGTTCGTCGCGCCGGGCGACGAGGTTTATGAGGGAATGATCGTCGGCGAGAACAGCCGCAGCGAAGACATGGCGGTGAACCCGACGAAGGAAAAGAAACTCACCAACATCCGCGCAGCCGGCAGCGACAAGAACATCCTTTTGAAGCCACCGCGCGACATGTCTCTGGAAACGGCGCTGGAGTATATCGAGGAGGACGAGCTGGTCGAAGTCACGCCAGCAACGATCCGCCTGCGAAAGCGGATCCTCAAGGAAGCCGACCGTCGTCGACTTGCGCGTCAAGGGGCGTGAGAAACCAGTCAAGGTGGGGGCTTTCAGGGGCCACGGCTTGCCGGCGCAACCGTCACAAATTTTCGAAAACTAGTTGCTTTTCCTGACTCGCATGGCATAATGCGGAGCGGCCAGATTGGCGGGCGCGCTTTGAGCGCAACTTCGGGCCGGGGCTTTCATCCATCGATAACGGGCGACGCTAATGAACTCCATACGAAGATACATTCGACTTTTCTGCGCAGCGCTTGCGCTTTCGTTTATCTTGTCGGCCGGCACTCAATCGTTTGCCGGGCCAATTGTTGGCGAAAAGGTTCCAACAATCTCGATCAGAATCGACGATAGCCCCACCGCGCCGAGTTGGGTTTATTCGCCGGCGGCGAGTGAATACCGTCCCGCAATGGATGCCGACGGGGGGTATGAGCTGCCCGCCCCACGCGAGTTTAACATTCTTGAGAATCGCGCCCGTGTGCGAATCGAGGAATTCCAATTCGACCCCGATCCGTTTGTCCTCAATAACATTTTGGTCACGAATACCACGACGTCGACGCAGATTTTCTCCGCCTTCGTTGGGCTGCCAACGACTTTCCCAGCCCCAAACTTCATCAGCGGCAGTGTGCGGACGAATGTCATCGACGGCGGCACTGATGGGGCCACCGTCGCGACGACTTCTCCCACGGCGCTCTACCAGGCACAAATCGACGGCACCACCGTCGCATCGCTGCAGCCCCACCCGTTTAGCGTCGTGGCACCGGCCGGCGGATCGAACACCGCCTCCGCGTCGTTCGGGCCGACTGTCAGCGCCGTTCCGGTCACCAGCAACATCGGCATTCAACTCCGTTTCACGCTGACGCCCGGTGACACGGCGGCAATTCTCAGCCGCTTCGACGTGACGGCGGTTCCGGAGCCGGCGTCAATCGCGTTAATCGGCCTCGGGTTGGCGCTCATCGTCGGTAGTTCAAATCGGCGACGGACCAATTAGCCGTCGATCTTTTCAGTTGACGGTCAACTTGGCGATTTCCTGCACGCCCTCGACCAATCGATCGATTTCCGCGGTGGAAGTGTAGCATGCGCATCCCGCGCGAACTAATCCTTCCGCACCTAAGCCCAGCCGCTCGACCACTGTCGCTGCATAAAAATCGCCGTGCGAAACAAACACGCCGCGATCGGAAAGCAGCCGGGCCACCTCAGGGGACGACACACCGCGCACAGTAAACGATACGGTAGGCGTCCGCGGAGCATCCGGTGGCGGGCCGTAAAGAGTGACACCGTTAACTTCAGCTAATCCGATCCACATTCGCCGCACGAGCTCGGACGCGCGCTGATGAAGCACGGCGAACGCAGCAGCCAGTTTCTCTCGCCGCGATTTGCCGGTGCCGATCGACGCCAGAAAGTCGACAGCCGCCGCCGCGCCCGCAATTCCCTCGTGGTTTTGCGTGCCTGTTTCAGCGCGGTCGGGCGACGCGATTCGGCGCCGGCTGCAACTTTGCGAACGGCAGTGAGTCCAGCAGCTCGCGTCGGCACCAGAGCACGCCAATGTGCGGGCCGTAGAACTTGTATGCAGAGCAAACAAGAAAGTCGCAGCCAATCTCCCGCACGTCGGCCAGATGGTGCGGTGCGAAGTGAACCGCATCGACAAACGAGTAGGCTCCAACCGTATGCGCCAGCCGGCTCGCCCGCGTAACATCGCTTATTGTTCCCAGCGCGTTCGATGCTGCCCCAACGGCTACGAGCTTGGTGCGATTGTTGACTTTTTGCTCAAAATCATCCCAATCGAGCGTTCCGTCGGCCGGATTCATCCGCACCACGCGGAGTGAGCAGTCCCTTTCCCGGGCCAGCACTTGCCACGGCCCGACATTGGCGTGGTGGTCGAGCTCGGTCACGACAATTTCATCGCCTCGGGAGAAGACCCCGCCGAGCGCGCGTGAAAGGTGAAACGCGATCGTCGTGGCATTCGCCCCAAATACAATTTCATCCGCCGCGCCGCCAACGAAGTCGGCAAGCGCCTGGCGGGCCGCTGCAATGATCTCGTCGGTTTCTGCACTCGTCGGATAGTTCCAATGCGTGTTGGCGTTGTGATGGTATAGATAATCGACCATCGCATCGACGACGCCGCGCGGCACTTGCGTTCCACCGGGCCCATCAAAGTAAGCAACGGGCACGCCGTTGTGTTTGCGTCCAAGTGCCGGAAAGTGCGCACGAATCTCGCTCAGCGAAAGTGCACCTTCCGCACCGTCGTCTTTTGTGCGTGACGGATCGTGTGTTGCTTTCTTCGTTGCTTGAGCCATTAATTCTTAATCTCTGAGGTACGATTTCGCCACTCAGCCGCTTCTTCGCCGTCCAGTCGCAGCGTCAGGCATTTCGCGCTGCCGCCAGCCTTCACAAATTCGTCGAGCGGCGTGGCGACGGGCTGGTAGCCGCGTGCCGCCAGTGCCGCATGCAAGCGATCGCAACCGGTGTTGGTAATGACGCGGCGGCCGATCACGACCGCGTTGCAAGCAAACCGTTCTGCTTCGGACTGCTCGACGTCGATCAGTTGCTTTACGTGCTCACGGATGGCGCGTTGGCCATACTCATCGAACGCCGGCGGGTACCAGATGGCCTCGCCTTCTTGCAGTGGACAGAAGCATGTGTCGAGATGGTAATACGCGCGTCGACCAGCTCGACCGGGATGACGCGCACACCGAGCATGCCGCCAATCTTTTGGTGCCCGCCCGCATCGCTTCGCATGCGGTATCCGGCGTACAGCGTATCGCCGCAGAACAGCGCATCGCCGGCCCCTTCGAAGCTGAAGTTTTCCGGCACATCGACGAGTTCGAAGCCGTTCTCCAGTAAACCAGTGCCGATTGTAGGGCTCTTCCCCTTGCCGCTGGCGGTGGCGAAATCGCGAAACAGCGCAACGGGTTGTCTCGTGGCACGGACTTCAGTCCGTGCGCGGACGAGCTTGCGTCAGCCTTGCTGGGAGATGGGCTGAGGGCCGTGCTACGAACTGACGGACTGAAGTCCGTGCTACTGCGGTAGATCATCGCCGCATTCGCAGTAAACACCAGGTCTGGCAGCCCCTCAACGGGTTGCAGCAGCGAAACTTGCACACCGGCGCCGGTAATCTGCTGATAGAGTGCTTGCCATTGGCCGACGGCCACGGCATGTTCCGCCTGCCGCGTCATGTCCATCCACGGGTTGATCTCGTAGTGGATGCCGTAGAAGTCCGGCGGACACATGAGGATGTGAGGCTGTGGCGGCATGAGCGTAGCTCCGGCTTATCGCATTGGAATCATTGGGCACTATGCCGTTGAATTTGCCAATCATGTTCTTCGAGCCAGCAACGCCATTTTTCGACGTCGTATCCGAAGTCCTGTCCAGTCCATCGCCTTAGCAGCTTTAGAGCATCCTCACGTGATAGATATTCGCGACGCCGTTCGGGAGAGATAGTCTGCCGCAGATTTTCAAAAGCACCTTGGAGGGGCAGTAGCTGAGACACGTCCTGTTGCCCTTTACTTATACGGGTATTGCGCGATTTGCAGAGTTGTAGGCCGGATGCTCGCATCCACCGAATCCGCGCACGTACGTCGACGGCGGGTGCAAGCAGCCGCCCTACTTCTTCTCTAACGACTCAACCTCCTGCACCAGCGCCCGCAAGAACGGCTCCACATCCGTCACCAGCCCCAACGTCTGGAAGCTTCCCCGATCACTGAGTTTGATCGCGGTCGAAGGGTTGATGTCGACGCACACGACCTTGACCCACGCCGGCAGCAAGTTGCCGACTGCCACCGAATGCAGCATCGTGGCAATCATGAGGCAGAAGGTGACGTCGCGGATGGCGGCGCGCATCTGACGCTGCGCTTCGAGGGCGTCGGTGATAACATCCGGCAGCGGGCCATCGTCGCGGATGCTGCCGGCCAGCAGGAAGTCGACGTTGTTGCCGACGCACTCGTACATGATCCCAGACGTAAGCACGCCTTGTTCGACCGCTTTGCGAATCGAGCCGGCGCGGCGAATGCGGTTGATTGCCCGCAGATGATGCTCGTGACCGGTCTCGGCGATACTCGCGTCTGCCAGGTGAACTCCCAGGCTCGTGCCAAACAGGGCCTGCTCGATGTCGTGTGTCGCCAGCGCGTTGCCGGCGAACAGCTTGTCGACATATCCGCCACGAATCAATTGGCACAGCGCCGGGCCGCTGCCCGTGTGAACGATCGCGGGGCCGCCAACAATGAGCGTCTTACCGCCGCCACGCTTGTTGGCCACCAGGTCGCGAGCAATTTCCCGCACGAGTGCGCCCTTGGGCTTCTCGGTGGAAACGCCGCTCGACATGAAGCTGAAATCGCTGCGCACGCGCGTGCGCTCGACTGGAATCACGCGTACACCGGCGTGGCCGGTGACGATCTGCATACCGCGACGCACATCGAGCATGGGGATACAGTGCGCGGCTGCAGGAGGCGCGGGGCGGGGACCAGGGGATTCCGATGAAGTTGGGTTCTTACTCTCTGCTTCTCGCTCCTCGCTCCTCGCTCTTTCGACAACGATGCCACAATCCATCTCCTGATCGGCCACTTCGATCCAATGGCCATCCTTCCGAATCTCCGTGCGCTGATTCGTCGTGCTGTAAAAACCCTCCGGAAAGGCGCCGTCCATGTCTGCGGCAACCACGCGGCAATCCTGCTTCGTCGTCGGCACGGCGCCATGATCCGCGATCAGGGCCAGAATGCGGTCCATCACGTCGTCGCTCGGCGTGCGGACCTCGATAACCGCATAGCTTGGATCATGGCGATTCTGCCCGACATTAATGTTCGTGATGCGGAACCTTCCACCGCCCGCAGTAATCGAATCAAGCACCTTCGGCAGGATGAGGCTGTCGATGATGTGGCCGCTGATTTCGACTTCCTCGACGCACGAATAGTCGGAGTCGGCGCGTTCAGTTGACGAGCGTGGATCAGACATGAATGCGATTTTACTAGCCACAGAGGACACAGAGATCACAGAGAGGCGGATGCGTTCTGGATCTGACGTTCACTCCCTGAATAACCTCTGTGGTCTCTGTGGCCTCTGTGGCAATATCCGAGGCTTGTGCTTCAATAGGCCGGCTTTCCGCAGCCGCAACAAAACCTTATACTTTGGATGGTTTTACCACATTCGCAACACGAAGGGGTGGACCCTTCGTTCACCAAAAATAATCAATAAGTCAGAAGCCAAAATGGAAAAGCAGGAAGCCAAGTCAAAATGGGACGAGTTGGCGCGCGAACTTGGTGCCGAGGTTTCGCCAGAAACCGAGCAACTGGTGGAAACAGGCCCGCCGCCGCCGGCGGACCCAGTTTCATCGACGGTCCGCACTAAGTCGGAAGCCGACGAAGAATCTCATCTCTCCTCGCCAAAGCGCCCTGCCGCCGGATGGGATAATCTGGCCAACGAGTTCGGATTGCCGGTACCAGAGCAGCCGGAGCCGATCGTTGACGAGGTCGTTCCGGTCTCGAAACACGCGGCCGAGCCTCGCGGCGTCGATGACGATCGGCCGAGGCACGATCGTTCCAGCTCCGATCGCCGAGAGAGATACGACAAACGTCGCGAAACTTCTCGGCGCGGTCATGAGTCGTCCGAGCGCGGCCGCGAATCTTCCGGCCGACCTCGCCAGTCTTCGGCTCGAGGTCGCGAATCTTCCGAAGGTGGTCGCGAGACCGCGGAGCGAAGGCGCGACTCGTCGAGCCGCAGCGGCGAGCGACCGCATAAACGTCGCGATTCTCGCGATCGCCGCGACACCGTTGAGAGCGGCGAGGGCGGCCAAGAATCGGCTGAAGCGCCAGGGCTTGACCGCGACGCACCGCCCGCGGTGCAACGGGAGCGCGAAGAACAAAAACCAGAGCGTGCCGAGCAATCATCCATGCTCGGACCTGCGGTAAGTTTGTGGCACAAGATCTTTGGTTCGCCCGCCGATCAAAGCGCAAAGATTGAAGAGATTTCCTCGCGCGACGAGGAGCAAGAAGCTTCGTCGGATGCGCACGATGAACAATCGATGATAAGCGACGTCGCCTTTGATCGTGATCGCGCGGTCGAAGACACAGTCGAATCGCCAGCGCGAGACGAACTCGAAGAATCGCTCGAGCCAGACTCCGACAGCGAGCGAGCGGAGCGAGACGAACGAAGGCCCCGTCGCCCGCGGCGCCGTCGGCGTGGCCGCGGCGGCACCGGCGAACCGACTTCTGATGGCCCTTCGCGCGTTCGTCGTAAGCCGCATCGAGCGGATGATATCGAAGCGAAAGGCGAACTCGATCAAGGCGCCGATGATGACGACGATAACGACTTGGACCTTTCGACGGGCGACGAGGATGACATCGTCGAGATGATGATAGCACCGAAGCTGGAGCATCGCGCTCGGCGAGAAGCCGTGCAGCACTCCAGCGCAGTATTCCTTCATGGGATGAAGCCATTGGTTTTATCGTCGACGTGAACATGCAGTCTCGTTCGCAGCGACGGCCATCGGGACAGGGCAGTTCACCGCGAGGCCGGTCGCGCGGCCGCCGGAAGAATTAGGCGATCTTCCCATGGCGTGCCGAACCGTGGAGTCCAATTACATCATTTTTTTGCGTTGCGCGGGCTGCGACAACAGCCTCATCTGTTTGTTGTAAGATAATATCTGGCAACAGGTTAGCGTGTGTATCGCGGGATCGGTGTAGGTCAACTTTCTCGCCGATCTAACAACTCCATGTTGCCCAGACGGTAAATTCAACCGATACTTGGAGAAGAAGAGGTGCGACTCGTACCTTGGAACGCGTCGCGGTCAAGCGAGCGGCTTGGCCGACACACCACCACCTTATCAACCGCTCTTTGCCAATCTCTCTAACTGTGTGCAATCTGGCACGCGTTGGAAAGTCATCCTACGTCTGGCCGGTTGTGCGCATCGCGGCCAACGTTTCTCTTGGCAGTCTGGCACTACTTCGGGTACAAGTTCGCCCGATGTCAGTGCTGCGCGATTCGCACGACGTGATGGTCTATTGACGTAGCGCGCGCGTGTCAGATGTTCGTGCACAACTCTTGCGGTTCGCCGCTGCGCGACGATGCGCGCGGGCAAGTTGTGTGTACGAGCGCATGGTCAAAGAGTCGGCATAAGAGTTGCGTAAAAAGTCACCAAGTAGTTTGGCGACATCGATCGCACCGCCGGAGACAAAGAGGAAAGGAAGCCGCTTTGCAGATTGGATGCATCATGGCATGATAATCGCCGCGCATTAGCGAGCTGGTAAACGGTCAATCCGGCGCGATCGGAGTCGCTCACAGGAGACGTAAGATGAGCGACGGACGGGAAATCATCGCCCTAGTTGCCCAACGTCAAGACTGCGAACAGTTCCGCCGCAAGAATTGGGTCGGCACGTTCGCGGAGTATCTCGACATCGTTCGCGAGCACCCCGAGGTGACTCGCACCGCCTATCAGCGGCTCTACGACATGATCTTGTCGTACGGCGTGGAAGTGACCGAGACCGGTCGCGAGAAGCACGTCCACTACCGCTTCTTCGACGATCCCGACAACGACGGCCGCGACGCGGTCTTCGGCCTCGACGGGCCGCTGCACCATCTGGTCAACGCGCTCAAGAGCGCGGCGGCCGGGCTACGGCATCGAACGCCGCGTGCTGCTTCTGCACGGCCCCGTGGGCAGCAGCAAGAGCACCATCGCCCGGCTGCTGAAGAAGGGCCTGCGAGCGCTACTCGGCGACCGACGACGGCGCCCTGTACACGCTCGGTTGGGTCGATGAAGACGATCCGCAGAACGCGGAGGCGATCCACTGGTGCCCGATGAACGAGGAGCCGCTGCACCTGATTCCCGAGCGGTTCCGGCCGATGTCGAGGCGCAAGCTCAACACGGGCCGCGGCGAGGACGAGCTCCGCGTGCGCATCGAGGGCGAGCTCGATCCGTTCTGCCGCTTCATGTACTACCAGCGGCTGAAGAAGTACGACGGCGACTGGACGCCGCGTGATCCAGGACGTCCGCGTCAAGCGCGTGATCCTCAGCGAGAAGGACCGCGTGGGCATCGGCACGTTCCAGCCCAAGGACGAGAAGAACCAGGACGCCACCGAGCTGACCGGCGACATCAACTACCGCAAGATCGCCGAGTACGGCAGCGACAGCGATCCGCGGGCGTTCAATTTCGACGGCGAATTCAACATCGCCAACCGCGGCATCATCGAGTTCGTCGAAGTGCTCAAGCTCGACGTGGCGTTCCTCTACGACCTGCTCGGCGCGAGCCAGGAGCACCGCATCAAGCCGAAGAAGTTCGCCCAGACCGACATCGACGAGGTGATCATCGGCCACACGAACGAGCCGGAATATCGCCGGCTGCAGAACAACGAGTTCATGGAAGCCCTGCGCGACCGCACGGTGAAGATCGACGTTCCGTACGTCACGACGCTGGCGAACGAGATGAAGATCTACGAGAAGGACTACAACAAGCAAGACCGTGCGCGGCAAGCACATCGCCCCGCACACGATCGAAATGGCCGCGATGTGGGCGGTGCTCACGCGGCTCGAGGAGCCCAAGCACGCCGGCCTCACGCGGCTGCAGAAGCTGAAGCTCTACAACGGCAAGACGCTGCCCGGGCTTCACCGAGGAGAACATCAAGGAGCTGCGCGAGCAGGCCACGCAGGAGGGCATGATCGGCATCTCGCCCCGCTACGTGCAGGACAAGATCTCCAACGCCCTGGTGGCCCACCCCGATTCCAAGAGCATCAACCCGTTCATGGTGCTCAACGAACTGGAGGCCGGCCTCAAGCACCACAGCCTGATCACCAACGAGGAGACGAAGCAGGAGTACCGCGAGCTGCTGGGCGTGGTGAAGGAGGAGTACGAGAACATCGTGAAGAACGAAGTGCAGCGGGCGATCGCGGCCGACGAGGACGCCCTCAAGCGGCTGTGCGGCAACTACATCGACAACGTCAAGGCCTACACGCAGAAGGAAAAGGTCAAGAACCGCTTCACCGGCAAGAACGAAGAGCCGGACGAGCGGCTGATGCGGTCGATCGAGGAGAAGATCGACATTCCCGACAGCCGCAAGGACGACTTCCGCCGCGAGATCATGAACTACATCGGCGCCTTGTCGATCGACGGCAAGACGTTCGACTACAAGACGAACGAGCGGCTGTACAAGGCCCTGGAGCTGAAGCTGTTCGAGGACCAGAAGGACTCGATCAAGCTCACGAGCCTGGTGTCGAACGTGGTCGACGCGGAGACGCAGCAGAAGATCGACGTCGTGAAGGGCCGGCTGATTCGCGACTACGGCTACGACGACGAGAGCGCGACGGACGTGCTGAACTACGTGGCCAGCATCTTTGCCCGAGGCGATGCGAAGGAGAAATAGAAGATGACGAATGTCAGAATGACGTAATGACGAATGGACGTTCAGCGAGTCCCTCATTCGTCATTCGGCAATTCGTCATTCGTCATTCCCTAACCCATGATCATGAAAATCGAGCGCGATCAGCGCCGCTTCCGACAGATCGTCCGCGGCCGGATCCGCAAAAATCTGCGCAAGTACATCACGCACGGCGAGATGATCGGCCGCAAGGGTCGCGATCTGGTCAGCATTCCCGGTGCCGCAGCTCGACGTGCCCCATTTCCGCTTCGGCGAGAACGGGGCCGGCGGCGTCGGGCAGGGCGACGGCGAAGAGGGCCAGCCGATCGGCAAGCGGCGGCGATCCGCAAGGACGGCAGCGGCCAGGCCGGCAGCGATCCGGGCGGCGGCCATTTGCTGGAAGTCGACATCTCGCTCGAAGAGCTGGCCGAGATCCTGGGCGACGAGCTCGAGCTGCCGCGCATCCAGCCCAAGGGGCAGGCGACCATCGTTGCAGGAAAAGATCCAAGTACAACAGCATCCGCCAGACGGGCCCGGAGTCGCTGCGGCACTTCAAGCGCACCTATCTGCAAGGCGCTGCGGCGGCAGATCACCACCGGCGTCTACGAGCCGGACGACCCGCGCGTCATCCCGATCAAGGCCGACAAGCAGTACCGCTCGTGGAACGACCATCGAGCACCCTGAGGTGAACGCCGCCGTCATTTACATGATGGACGTCTCCGGCTCGATGACCGACGAGCAGAAGGAGATCGTCCGCACCGAGGCGTTCTGGATCGACACCTGGCTCGGCCAGCCAGTACGACGGCATCGAGAACGCGGTACATCATCCACGACGCGGTGGCCAAGGAAGTCGACGAGCACACGTTCTATCACACCCGCGAGAGCGGCGGCACGCGGATCAGCTCGGCCTACAAAGTGTGCTGCCGACCTGATCGACGAGCAGTTCCCGTCGTCGGAGTGGAACATGTACTGCTTCCAGTTCTCCGACGGCGACAACTGGGGCGAGGACAACGAGGAAGCGTTCAAGGTTCTGGGCGAACGCCTGCTGCCGATCGCGAATCTGTTTTGCTACGGCCAGGTCGAAAGCCCGTACGGCAGCGGCGAGTTCCTCGGGCTACCTGCAGGGCCGCTTCGGCGACCGCCACGAAACGCTGGTGCTCTCCGAAATCGAAGACAAGGACGCGATTTACGAATCGATCAAAACGTTTTTGGGCAAAGGCCGGTAAACCAGCATGGACGGCACACGCAATCGCTTGCGGTTTAGCTCGGACAAGTCAACACCATGATTCACCATGACATCCACAATCAACCACTAAGAACTACCGCGTCCGCGTCGGCCACTGGGAAATTCGCCTCAAGGCGCACGACGTCGAGGAAGCCATGCAACTGGCTCGCCGCCATTTGGCACGCGAATTGCCACGGTTATACGACGTGATTCGAACCTGACTGCAGCTCGCTTCCAAGTAGAGGCCGCAGCGTAACCAGATCAATGCCGACCATTTGGTCCGGCCACGATGGCCCGCTATGTAACAGGTCAGCATTGAACATGTCCACCGTCGAAACTTCCAACCTGCCTCCGCAACTCATCGCGATGCAGGCGAGATGGAGGCGTATGCGCGCGGCTACGGGCTCGACTTCTTCCCGACGATCTTCGAGTACATCGACGCCGACCAGCTCAACGCGATCGCCGCCAACGGCGGCTTTCCCGTGCGCTATCCGCACTGGCGGTTCGGCATGGAGTACGAGCAGCTCAGCAAGGGCTACCACTACGGGCTGCAGAAGATCTACGAGATGGTGATCAACAACAACCCGTGCTACGCCTACCTGATGACGAACAACGAGCTGATCGACCAGAAGCTGGTGATGGCCCACGTCTACGGCCACTGCGATTTCTTCAAGAACAACGACTGGTTCAGCCAGACCAGCCGCAAGATGATGGACGAGATGGCGAACCACGGCAATCGCATCCGCCGCTACATGGACGAGGTCGGCGTCGAGGAGGTCGAGGAGTTCATCGACGCCTGCCTGAGCATCGAGGACCTGATCGACATCCATTCGCCGTTCATCCGCCGCCGCGACGAGAAGGAGCCGGTACGACTTCCATCGCCGGAGACAAGAAGGACGATGACGGACGGCCCGCCGCGGTTTCGAGCCAAAGGACTACATGGATTCGTTCATCAATCCGCCGAGCTAAGCTGGCCAAGGCCGCCAAGGAGCTGGAGGAAAAGCGCCGCGAGTCGAAGCCGTTCCCCGAGCGGCCCGAGCGCGACGTGATGCTGTTCATGCTGGAGCACGCGCCGCTCAACGCCTGGCAGGCCGACGTGCTCTCGATCATCCGCGACGAGGCGTATTACTTCGCCCCGCAGGCGCAGACCAAGATCATGAACGAAGGCTGGGCCAGCTACTGGCACTCCACGATCATGACCCGCCAGGGCGTGACCGCCGCCGACATCATCAACTACTGCGACCACCACAGCGGCACGATGGCCAGCTCGCCGACGCAGCTCAACCCCTACAAGCTCGGCATCGAGCTGTTCCGCGACATCGAAGACCGCTGGAACCGCGGGGCGTTCGGCAAGGAGTACGACGAGTGCGACGACTACCGCACGCGCCGCGACTGGAACACCGACACTGGCCTGGGCCGCGAGAAGATCTTCGAGGTCCGCCGGATCCACAACGACCTGACGTTCATCGACGAGTTCCTGACGCTCGACTTCGTGCGCGAGCACAAGCTGTTCCGGTTCGGCTACAACCAGAGCACCGAGTACTACGAGATCGAGAGCCGCGAGTTCCCGCAAGGTCAAGCAGCAGCTGCTGGCCAGCCTGACCAACCTGCGGCCGGCCGCAACATCGCCGTCCGCGACGGCAACTACAAGAACCGCGGCGAGCTGTATCTTGGAGCACACCTATTCCGGCGTCGAGCTGCAGCTCGACTATGCTAACGACACGCTGCGCAACTTGCAGCGGTTGTGGAACCGGCCGGTGCATTTGGAAACCGTGCTGGAGGACACGCGCACGGTGATATCCTTCGACGGATCGGATCACGAAATCGAGAAGGGAGAACCGATTGAGTTAGCGGAAGGGGCCCACATATGACACTTCAACAATCAATTTCAACAGCAACTTACGCACGCTCGGCAGCGGCGGAGCGGCCACGTTGGCCGTCGAAGCCCAGCCGCGAAAACTTACCTGCGACGTCGTCGAGCGGAATTCGCTTGCCGTGTCGTTCGACGTGTTGCGGCTCGTCACACCCGAGCTGGCTTCGCCACGCGCAGCCGACCTGGAGCGCATCGGCAAAGCGCTCTCCGATCGGCTCACGTATCTCATGGAGCCGATCGCTCCGATCGAGATCGACGCCCAGGCCTGCGTCGTGCAGCTCCGCAGCAATCCGCCGCAGCGAGACGACGATGGCCGCAGCTACTACGAGCTCGCTCGTCCGCCGCGGCGGCGAGATCGCGCTCGTGCGCTACCGCAAGGAGAACGGCGCAACGCCCGCCGGCAAATTCCAGCCACGGTCACGCGCGAAGTGCTGCTGCGGCTGGTAGGTGACTTCTGCGCGGTGCTTGGCTAATTCAGCGTCCTTATGTCTTGGGTGAGGAATAGCCGCGACCCAACGGGTCGCCGGCGCTTAACGGTTAATGCTCACATACGAAGAGCAACTCGATCGCGATTTTAATTGGGGCTTGCTTGAAGGGAGTTTGTACTTCGAGCAGAAGAGCGCCGTCCACACAACCATGCGGCGCTCGCACAGCGACTTGACCGGCTGGCAATTGAATATGCCGTTGCTGGCGACTTGTGCATGTTCTTTCACGGCTACCGGCGCTTTACCGAGATCGTCGAAGTGCTTGTGACGCCCGATGGACTGGCGGCAATTCTTCGCAACTTGATTGGTGCTGGTTACATCCGTCTTCCGGGAACGGACAAATCAATTCGCGATGTCGAAAATGGCGTGCGCATTAGATTTCTGGTTAGCGGCGATCCAGCTTGCCAGGTCAGTTCACCAGTGCTTGTGATTCCGCCCGGCGGAAGTGCAGAAAATTATCGACGCCATCCCCTTTATTGACGTGGCGCCGCTAATTGAATTGAAGTTCGCTTTAGGTGACGCCTCGCACCGAATCCGGCACATTGCCGACATTCAGGAACTGATCCGCTACTTGCGTCTGCCAATTGATTTCGCCGATCAATTGCCGCTATATCGCCAATCGCGGTTCGAAGCCTTATGGGCAGACGCGCAAATCGCCGCTCGCCGACGACTACTAACACTTGGGATCCACTACTCGTTAGACACCCTTTGCGGTAACATTAGATGCCCTACGACTTGATTTGCTTCCTGCGACTTCGTCATGCTACGTCCCGCTCACAATTCCGCCGCCGAGTCGACCCCGCACACGCTTTCCCCGGCTGGCGGCGGTTGGCACTCGAGCCATCTGTACTACTCGTTCGATCGAGCACGCCTCAAGCAACTTTCGGCGGCCGAACGCGCCGACGGTTCGCGCGAAGTAGCTGCGGCACTTGATCCGGCCGGCAGCGACGCGCCGATTCGATTGCAGTCGTTTATCGTCAGCGGCCACAAGGCCGACTTCGGCGTCATGGCCCTCGACCCCGATCCGCTCAAGGTCGATCGCGTGCACCAGCGGCTGCTGGCAACTCAATTCGGACCGGCGATTGTTCCGCGCTGGTCGTTCGTGTCGATCACCGAAATCAGCGAGTACGTGCAGTCAGTCGATGAGTTTGGCCAACGGCTCGTTGCGGAAGGAATGGACGCCAGTAGCGACGAGTACAAAGCGCGCGTGAAGGGCTATGCCGACCGCCTGGAGGGCATGAACCGCCAGCGGCTGACGCCCGACTTCCCGCCGTATCCGCGCGATGTGCTTCTACCCGATGAACAAGAAGCGCAAAGTCGGCGAGAACTGGTTCACGCTGCCCAAGGAAGAGCGCAGCCGGCTGATGATCGAGCACGCCGCGCAGCGGCATGGCCTTCGCCGGACGCGTGTCGCAGTTGATTACCGTCGGCGTCGGCCTCGAAGACTGGGAATGGGGTGTCACGCTGTGGGCCGCGAACCCGGAGTACCTAAAGGAAATCGTCTACCGCATGCGCTTCGACGAAGCTTCGGCTCGCTACGCCGAATTCGGCCCGTTCTATACGGGCTATGTCTCTACCGTCGCAGAAATCCTCGCGCACTGCACGATCGTTTCGCCGTAGCAGGCACACTCCGTGTGCCGCAGCAGCGGCAGCAAATTTATCACGTACGTTTACGACTCACGGCCGAGGCGCCGGCCAATCCGATGGCCAGCAGCAGCAAGCCTGCTGGCTCCGGAATCGGCACCGTCTCGATCGTGGCGCTAAAGATCAAGCCGCCCGGGCCGCCCTGGTCGGTCGCGTTGATGTAGAGCGTGTTCGTACCCGCGACCAAGAGTGACGCAATGTCGTTTCGCTGGAGAGACGACTCGGAGCTGAAGCCTGCAGGCATGGAGTTGCCGGAGACCGCCGTGCCGTTGAGGAACACGCCCTGGTTCGGCCCGCCGCCCAGCGCATTGTCCACCGCCAAACGCAAATCGAGCGTCGCCGATGATGCGGCATTGGCCAGCGTGAAATCAATCGCGTATAGCGCCGTGCCGCCTTCCCCTGCACCGTTTGCGGAAGTGGAAATCCAACGCGCTGCAGGATCACTCGGGAGCGAGGCCATCCAAGCTGCCATGATTCGCAATGATGAACGCAGCCGGTCCGATATCAGCGGCTGCAAAATCTGACGGCGTGAACGCTGCGGCGAAGTTTGTGTCGGCCGGTCCGGCCAGCATGCTGATGAGCGTATCGTTGCCGCCAATCGAGCCATTGCCGCTGCGAAGAACGACGGTTTCGGCCTTTGAAAGTCGACCGCCAGCCAATGCAAGCACCAGCGCCGCCGCGCCGAACCCCTTGAACATGCCGCTCATTAGACTTTCTCCCAGATGCCGCCCACAAAGAGAAACGCGCTCTCCCAGGTGTCCTAAGATAACGTTCTGTACCGGAAACTCAAGTAGGCCGTCCGTAGAGTTCCAGTGCTAGGAATCGGCCACGCGAGTCACTTTCGCTGCATTGATTGCACGTTTTTCCGCTGGTTTGTTCGTCCCACTCGGATTCTCAAAATATATGAGCACGCTCATTTTACCTGTTGACCCGCCCGCCCAGTAAGCGATAATATGAACGTGCTCACAATAATGGGTGGGGCCAGCCTCATGCGAATCACGGCGGAAGAAAAGAAGCTCACGCGGCAGCGGATCCTCGACGCCGCGGTCAACCTGTTCCGCACGCGAGGGTACGAGCCCACGACGACTCGCGACATCGCCAACGCTGCGGACATCGCCACCGGCACGCTTTTCAACTACTTCGCGACCAAGGAGGCGATTGTCGCTTGCCTCGCTGAGGCAGCGATTGCCAAGGCACGTGCGGCATTCCATGGAAAAGCGGTCGTAGGAGAGCTCACCGAACAGTTGTTCGCCTACGTCGCCGTGGAGCTGCGGCACCTCAAACCACTGCGCAAATTCATCATGCCGATGCTGGAGACGTCGCTATCGCCACTAGCGGCCGCGCCGCGATGCGAATCGACCGATTCACTGCGGGCCGATCATCTTGCGACCGTTGCTGAGCTTGCGCGAAAGCAAGGAATCAGTGAGCTTTCGCCGGTCGCATTACAAGTTTACTGGAGCCTGTACATCGGCGTGCTGGCGTTCTGGGCCGGCGACCGCTCGCCCAAGCAAGAAGACACGCTCGCATTGCTCGACCAGTCGCTCGCGATGTTTGTGGGTTGGCTGCGCAGCGAGCCGCGGGAAGTTTACAAATAGAAAGGCGAACCATGTCAACGTCGATTGCCGAATTGATCGCCGCCTTGCCTGAAGAGGCAGCGGATTATGAGCAGCCGGCCGCCGGCTCGTTGCCCGTCGCACCGCCGCGTGTGTCATTCGAGCCCATTCCGATCGGCCGATTTCGCCGGCTGACCGCGCTCGGCACGCTGCAAGCAAAAATCGGCGCCGCGTACATGTTCCACTGGCTGCGCGGGTGGTTCAAAACGGCCGAAGAGAACCAGCGGCTGCTGGCCGAAACTCACTGGCGGACGGCCCTGCGGTTGCTGGATTCCATGAGCTACCTGCGCGGCGCGGCGATGAAAGTCGGCCAGACACTGGCGAACTTCCCGGATATCGCTCCGCGCCAGGTCGTCGAGACACTGGAAAGACTGTATTACGACGTCCCGCCAATGCACTGGTCGCTGCTGCGCGAGATGGTGCATAACGAGCTGGGCGACGACCCCGAAAACGTCTTCGCCGAGTTCGACAAGCACGCGTTCGCCGCCGCCTCGCTCGGGCAGGTGCACCGGGCTCGGCTCAAGACCGGCGAAGAGGTGGCCGTCAAAATTCAATACCCGGGCATCGCCCGCACGATTCGCGAGGATATCCGCAACCTGTTTCCATTCCTGCTGCCGGCGCGGCTCACCAAGGAATGGGAAAACGTCAAGGACCAGTTCGACGACTTGTGCCGGCGGCTGGAACAAGAAACCGATTACGATCTCGAAGCCGGGCAGCTTGAAAAGGCCCGTGCGCTGTTTCGAGAGGATGACGGCATCCTTATCCCGCGCGTGTTCCGCGAGTTCTCGACAACGCGAGTTCTCACGATGGAGCGGATTGGCGGCGTGCACTTGGACGGTTTTCTGGCTCGCAATCCATCGCAGGAGGAACGCAACGAATCGGCTCGAAAAATAATCCGCGCATGGTATCGCCTGATGTACGCCGGTCGCACGCTGTACGCCGATTTCCATCCGGGCAACTTTCTGTTCCTGGACGACGGTCGGCTGGGCGTGATCGACTTCGGCTACGTCGCCTACTTCCCCGACGACATTTGGGAACTGATGCGCAAGATCGACCGGCCGCTCACGACCGGCCGGCAGGACGACCGCATCGCGGCCATCAAGGAATGGACCTGGGCCACCGACGAACCGGCCACCGCCGAGCACGTGCGACTAGGTGAAGAATTTGCCGACTGGTGCTGGCGGCCGCGCTACTGCGGCGGCGAGTTCGACTTCGCCGACGAGGCCTATTTCCGCCGCGGCGTCGATCTTTTCATGGAGATGGTCCGCAAGCGCCACACTCGCGCTCGGCCGATCACGCCCACGATTTCGCGACAGCAATTCGGCTTTGTGTCGATGCTGTACCGATTGAAAGCGAAGATCGACATCCGCGAAATCGCCGAAGAGGAAATCAAAGCCACCGGCTGGGACCGCAGCGAATACGCCGGCCCCCGCTAAGGGGCCGCCGTAGTCGCTCGCAAGTCGGGTAACCCTGTCATCGAGCACAATGTTATGCGCGCATCGCTACTCGGCAACGGCTGTATAGCTGGACCACGTTAGCTCGCCGTTGGCCGGCGCGGTCACTTCTTTCGACCGTTGAGCGGCGAGCTGCCGTTCGACTTGCTGCACTTCTTTCGCGTCGCGCTCATGGCCTTCGATGGCCTTCTCAGCCTGGCCTTTTGTCTCTTGCACCTGCGTAACGGGATCCTCAACATACTCCCACTTCTCGCCTGTTTCCCATGGTCCTTTTCCCTTGTTCCATGGTCCGCGCGCGTCTTCGCTGGGCGACATGTTGAAATAAGTGTGCGTGAAGCGCAAGTCGCCTTGCAGTATGCCGGGCGGGAAATTGGGCTCAATCGTCGACAGGGCCGCGCAAATTGCTGAAAGTGAGCGATCTCGCGCATCATGAGAAATCGCAGGCTGTCTTGCACATAGGGATCGTCAGTGAACTGCAGCAACCGCTCGTACACAATTTTGGCGCGCGTTTCCGCCGCGATGTTCGAGCGAAGATCGACGGTCAAGTCGCCATTGGAATTCACGAACGCGCCGGTCCACGGCACGCCAAGCGAATCGGTCGCCATGGGCCCTCCGCCCGATTCCAACAGAAATCGCGGATTATCCATCGCCATGGCGATAACGTTCGTCTTCTTCACCGAGCCGTTCCCCATTTGAGCCACAAGATTTCCTTCCGCAGCATCTTTGACTTGACCATTGACGCCGTCCAGCAGCATCGTGATTGTCGCCCCGACGATCTCCAAATGGCTGAATTCCTCGGTCGCAACATCCATGAGTAAGTCGTATTTGTCGGGGTAAGCTCGCCGGCAACCGAATGCTTGTACAAAGTACTGCATGGCCGCTTTAAGTTCACCGTTGCCGCCGCCGAATTGATCCAGCAGCATGTTGGCGAAACGCGGGTCCGGGCCTGAAACCTTGGCATCGAACTGAAGATCTTTGACGTGCTGGAACATGGCAAAACCCTTTGATGACGTGGCTGGAAGCGACAAAACGCCGAGAGATGTCGCAACTCTCGTACCCGATTTGCCAGCTTAGCCCGGCCCGCTCCTGTCCTCGGCTGCGCAATTAATAGGATCACCGCTTCTGCCCATTGCCATGACCTCGAACTACATGCCTGCACCTCTGCTATGCAAACGCCTCGTTCGCCTTCCTTTACGCCAACATATAGTTTAAATGAACGATTTCCGGCGAAGCTTAGCAAATCTTCATGCGGCCGAATTGCAGCGATTTCGATTCGACAATCTTGCACTTCGTCTTTGTCGTAGAGCCCATTGCTACAGCGTTATGTCTGACCGCCGACGTGAAAAAGACAAAATTGCACCGACTGTGACGGGCCAACTCCGCACGGAACGATATGTGCATACCTTCGACACCCAAGCCGCTTGTATAGTTTGCGCAGTCGACGAACTGCCGTACGAGGGCAGACCATGTCGAAAGGGTGGTGCGTTATGAAGACCAAGTTAGCTATTGCGGTGCCGACGGTGATTGTGTCGCTCGTCTTGACCTTTGCACCCGTTTTTGCCCAAGAAACCACAGATGATGGGGGCAGCTATCGCCCCGCCGCGACTGCGGCCGACGACGGCGACGATGATCCGAACTACGGATGGCTCGGTCTTCTCGGCCTGGCCGGGTTGGGTGGATTGGTGCGACGCGATCGAGATCGCGATGTTCACCGCCATACGGACCGAACGACGCATAGCTAGGCTTTGCAGGACACGGCCAAAATGCCGACCGACGCAAACTTCACGGCCACTCGTCGAGAGACGAGTGGCCGATTTTCTTACTGCGCCTCAGCTATATCGCAGTGATGAACGATGTTTGCCTTCTACTCAAACCAGCTCGGCTGTTTCGGATCGCTTGTCCTCTCCGTGATCGGTTCGATCATCATCATTTTGTTGATTCGATCGTGCGCCGGGTAAGACGAACCATGAGTATTCACGCATTCGAGGAGGCCACTCACGTTAAATCCGCAGAATCAAAAAGCAAAGATCGTTTCGAAAAGCCGAAGGAAGTCCAGGTCGAGCGCGGCCGGGATGAGCAGAAGGCAACCGAAGTCGCGGCCAGCGAGGTTAAGGAAATGCGGCGCCGCGAGGGCAGAGATAAGGACGAGCAACAATAAGCAATAAGCCGGAAGAATCCCGCGAACCAGCCCAGCGACGCAAAAGCTCATCGGCGAATTCGGCGTGGCAAAATTCGGCGAGCCATTGTTCTTTCCCACAAATGAACAGCGCACGGCGCATTGCGCCGATGATCGAAACGCTGTTTACTCTTCCGTCCAGTGCGGCGTCGTGTCGACATCGAGTGATTTGTCCAGCGGAAAATCGACCAGATTGATGATGAGAATTGTTCGAACGTTGCGAATCCAGCGGACCTCGCGCTTGTCGCCCGGAATTACCAATCGGTACGGCCCCAGTCGCGCGTCCAAAGGCTTACCGTCCACCTCGTCGGCAACGATTGCCATTCGATCCGTTGTGGATGGATCGATTTCAAGTAACGACAGCACCACGCGGTAGCCATCGGTCGCCTCGACGATGGCAACCGTAGGCGTCCGCTTCCCCCGCAAGTCCGAGCCGAATTTGACGCCCACAGATTTCAATAAATCAACCAGGGATGCGCCCTGGAAGCCGACATCCATCTCGCGGCTCGTCACATTGGCCGATTGCCGCGGCAGCGCCAAAAACGCTTCGCGGTCGATCGCGTGTTTGACGCCTGCCTCATCAATCACGTCGAGCAAGTATTCGCCCGACCCGGACGGCGCCGGCGCTTCGGAAGCTGGTGCCGCCACCTCGGCGGCCGACGAACGTGACACGTCGAGCCCATGAAGAAGCAAACAGAACAAAATGTTAAACCGCATCGGCAAGATTCCTCGAATGTTGCGTCGCTGTGTGTGGGGGCATTAAGCGTAGATTGTGCGGCGGGGGGGTAATAATGCTCGCAATTACAGTGCTAACCAAAGAACATGCCCTCTGCTCGTTTCCAAGGTCCGTAGTCGTCCCGGACCTCTCGGAATGATTGATGACGTGTGGATTTGTCGTACGAAATCGGCGCGAAAATCGTCATCTGGAGACGCGCACCCTGATAATCGAACTGTGCGGTGCCATCAAAATAGAAAGCCGTCATCGGCGGCTCGTTAATTCCTTCCCACAACGGTGAATCAAAGGAAAACTCACGTTCGTCCCATGGTCGAGTCGACGTGATGAATCCAATCTCAACGAATTGTTGCGGTGGTAGCTTTTCGATTGCCAATCTGTACAAATTCGTTGGCGATGGCGGTCTGTTGCGCGTGGCCGTTGCACCTGGACCGCCGGTTAAAATCATCTGGGGAATAATTGGCTCCCAAACGGGTAATGCGCCGGCCGGCCTGTGTCGCCCAATACTTTCCAATATTGGCTCGGCTAGCTGAACGCGCACCTCAATTGCAAAAAGTTCCGTCGCACTTATGTTCTTCATCCCTAAAGTATGCTCGCGGACGTGCTCCAGGTCGCTGAGCTTCACTGTGCCCGGCCGATCCGGTAACGACAACCCGCGAAGCGTTGTGAGCGAGATTTCCGGGAGCTTTGGAATGATCCCTTTGTCGCGAATCCAAGCTTCAAGACTTTCTCGCCACTCCCGTAAGACATCCACAGCAAAACGCGCGGCGTCTTTGTCGATGAGGTCACTACAATTGGAGCACAACCATATTCCATTTTGAATGTTGGTACGTTCTTCCCGCGTCTGCGCTGGATCGTATCGAGGACCGCCGGGCGATGCGGCCTTTATGTGACACGCCTTTCCCGTTTTAAGCGACTTGTTGGGATCGGTATGAGGTCCAATAGTCTGTCGCCGACAGGCGGGATTTGCACAAATGTAGGCAGCACGTTCGCCCAGTGTGCGGATATCACCCGAAGAAAAGTCATCGCGTTCCGTTGCGGACATACTCATCTCCTGAGATAGTTCCATGTTCCCTCGCCGTGCTCGTATTATATTCAAGCCTTACGCGCGAACCAAACGTCAGAACGTAGCGTACGAACGCGCGCGTACAGCGCACCAATTATCGTCCGGATCCGGGCATTCCTCGGACGTAGACGAGGAACCTTCAATCGATGAGCGATTCTCCCGTCACCGACTCTCCCGTCTTGATTGTCGGAGCCGGGCCGACGGGGCTCGTTCTTGCACTGTGGTTGACGCACCTGGGCACGCGGCCGCCACGCGGTGCCACTGCTGGCTGGTCCAGCAGTGCTCTTTCTGCAACCGCCTTGCGGCCGATGTCAGCCGCCAACGCTCTACTCGTCCGTCACCCGGCCAAAAACGTTATTGTAAATATGTACACTATGTGGTATGATGTCCGCACTGCGCCGAAACCGAGCGCCCACTCTTTGGCAATTTCAACCGTCCGCACTTTGTTGGCGTTTAGCTGGCCAGCGAGCGCTCCCGCCGCGCATAAAGTGTTCTGGCCGTGCGGGCCAATCTGAGGAATGGCCTCAGCACTCCGCCGTAGATGCGCAAAACCCAGGAGGGGAATTTTGCGCACCTACGCAAGAACGCTGTAGCTGGCGCGTTTGAGGCCGGCTCGGACAAACTCCTACGTGTGTCCCAATATGGGTTGAACAGGAGGAAGCAGAGGAAGCAGAGTTCGTTAGAATCCCTGTTCTCTGCTGCCTCTGCTACCTCCTGTTCAAAATAATAGGAAGTCAGTCGCTGCGATACGCAAACCGTGGAGGGGGTTGTCGCCAGTGCACGTAGCCGAGTGTCATCCGACAATCAGGATGAAAAAATGCGAGTTTCGGAGAAATCGCCTACGTGCCATCACTTCACGTGGTCGAAAAGTCCCGTGCGATACAGCGGCAGGTGCCGGTAGTAGACTTCGAGAATGTAAATCGACAGGCAAGTCACATACAGCCGGCCGCCGTCGTCTGCCCCAGCGGTCGCCGCTCGGGTCCCAGCTGCCGCGCTCGCGGCCGCGCGTCACCTGGTTTTCCGGCAGAAGCTTGCGCATCTCTTCGTTCCAAGCGCGCCACGGTTTGCCTTCCATGTGATGCAGCACCTGCGTCGCGTAGTACCAGTAGTAAACGTTGCGCTTGTTCCAGTCGGGCAAGTTGGCCAGCAGGTACTCAACGCCCGCGTTCAGCCGCGGATCGTTGCGCTGCCAGCCCAAATACTGGCGGCACAACAGGCCTTCGGCCGTGAGCGGCAGCGTTGCGCCGTCCGTCACGCGGTACGCGTAGCGGCTGCCGCTCCTCGCGGCGCCACGCTGTCCAGGAACTGTCTGGATCCGGTCGAACACCGGGCTGGGCACTTCAATGCCCGCCATCCGCGCACTTTGCAGCGCCATGACGAACCAGCCGGTGACCGACATGTCGCTGTCGCCCATCGCTGGTCGGGGTTATAGCGCCAGCCGCCCTGCGGCGACTGAATTCGCACGCAATAGTCGACGGCCTTTTGGGCCGCATCATAGTAGCCTTCGTCGCCCGTCATTGCGTACAGCTCGCACAGCGCGATCGTGCACTGCGCCTGGGTGTAGAGCTGATGCGTGTGCGGCACGTCATGAAAGAACCGGCCGTCCTCTTCCATTCGTTGAAGGAGTGCATCCCAGCCGCGGCGCACGACACGAGTGTACGGATCATCGGATCGCCCGTCGGGCGTGTACCCGGCGCCTTGAAACGCGAGCAGCGCCATCGCCGTCGCCGCTTCGACGTTTTCGGTGCGCGAGCCGTCCGCATAGGGACCGGTCAGGCTCCACAAGCCATTCTGTTGTTGCTGGCTGGCGAGCCACCGCAGGCCGAGGCGCGACCGCGTTCTCGGTTTTGCCCGTGCCGCCGGACGACTTCAGCAGCGCTTCCTTCATTCCCGGCTCGCGGCCGGTGAGCGCAAGGCCGATCGTCGTCGGCGTCACAGTGCCGACGGGCATCGCGGCGTTCGGCGCGATCTCCGCCACGTCCGGCGTGGCAAGCGGATCCTCGACCAGCGGCATGTCTTCCGCCATGGGCGAGTACTCTTCAACTTCGAACGTGTCGGTCGCCAGTTGCAGGTCCTCGGCAATGGGGTCGCCGAAGTCCTCGCTATAGCCCGCATCGAGCACCAATTTGGAATGTTGCTGGGCCTGCACGAACATGATGCCGAAGATGATCATCGCCAACATATGAACGATTGCGCTCAATAGCCACGGCGGCGATTCGCGCAGCATCCCGCCCAGATCGATAAGCGGCGCTTCGTCGTCGGGTGTTGGAGCGGGTTCGGCCCGTGAGGCGGGCGCCGTCCTCACCGCGCGGCGCTCGCGGCACTGGCGGGCGGTCGTGGGTCCACGTCGAGCATGATGCGGCTTCTCTCTGTTCCGGCAGGCCGACTCGGCGTCCGGAAGTCGTTTCAAGCCGTCAACTTCGGCGCCAGCGGCGTGCCTTCTCCACTCTACCGGCGAGCGGCACAAGCGGCAAGGAATCGCAGAAGGGCGGCAAAGAACGGGCGTTTTAACTGACATCGTCGTCATTAGCGGACTAGTCTTGAGCCGATCCGCAAAAATGCCGACTACAGTACGTCGGCACCGCAAAACAATTTCCGCACACGCGGCCTGCGATTGCCGCTATATTTAGCGAGACAAATTGGGCGGGCTCACGGCGCTCGAAGCCGACAACCAACTTGGACCTTGCCGCGACGCATTGAAATGAGTAATAATGTATGACCCGGCCGGGCCCGCCGCCCGATCCGAGAAAACACACTGACGCGGGGTGGAGCAGCCAGGTAGCTCGCGAGGCTCATAACCTCGAGGTCGCAGGTTCGAATCCTGTCCCCGCCATTTTCACAAGTTCTAGCCGAAACGACGCTTACGTTACCTGCCGTCGTCCGGCAGTGCGGCCCAATGGTTCCTGAGAAACGGTAGTTTACCGTTTTTGGAATTCTACAACGGGTTGCACCATGCCGAATCGCTGTTCTCCCGAGCGCACTCCGCGCCGTCATCGCCACAAGGCTACTTGTCCAGCCGCCGTCACGACCGAAGGCAAGACTTCGAGCTGGCTACCGCTTCGGCTTTCGCCCGTTCGTCAGCATTAACAATCTGGCTTGTGCTTCCCGCTTGCCGAGACCACGAAGCGCAACGAGTGCTGCAAACTGCTCGTGCCGCGGCCGAGATTTGCCTTGCTCCCAGTTGTAGATCGTGAGAGGAGAGACGCCAACCAGCTTCGCGTAATCGGCAGCGGATAAGCCGGTGCGACGACGCTGGGCTTTGGCAGAGCGAGCGGAAAAGCGGGTTTCGCCGTTCGGCTCATTGGCTGGCACGGCCGCCGCTTTGCGAATTTGACTTTCAAGAAAGGCGATCTTACGTTCGTGCTCGCGCTGCTGCCGTTTCAGCCGGGCGATCTCGCGCCGGTATTGCGCGACTGCCTTTGCTGTGTGGCTGGTTTGGGACTTAATCTCTTTGCGCGAGTCTGCGAATTTCGTCTTTTAGGGCGATAGCGAGCGTTGTCATTGCGGCCTGCATCAGAAAGGTTAATCAAGAGCAGCGAATGTCTATACGATAACCGGCAATTGCTCTAAAGCCTATCGGCCGAAAGAGGGGGCGTCGAAAACGCCCGCGAAGTCGCAGTATTATCACCGGCGTACGAGTTTCCAACACTTGTGAATCCGTTGGTTGCGAAAATCCTCCGGGATGGTTTGCCGTGTGATGTCGCGGATGCTGTAGTCGCTGAGCGCCGTCTCATCGAGCTTGAACCGCCGGAAATTGGTGCTGAAATATACGACGCCATCGGGCACGATATGCGCCGCCAGCCGCCGCAGCAGGTCCGCATGATCGCGCTGCACGTCCCAGATCGTCTTCGCTGCCCTTTCGTATTGGAAAACGTTGGCGGGTCAACAACGGCAAGGTCCCATTGAGTCGCTTGGCGAAAGGCCGGCCACAAACGCTTGGATATCGCTGCGCACCAGCTGATGCTGCGGTCCGACGAAGCCGTTGAGCTCAAGGTTTTTACGCGCCCAATCGATATACGTGGCCGACTTATCAACCGTCGTCGTTGCTGCCGCCCCGCCTGCCGCGGCATACACGGTAAAGGACGCAGTGTAACCGAACAGGTTCAGAAATCGCTTATCCGGCAGCCGCTTCGCGAACCATTTGCCGCGTGATGCGATGGTCGAGGAACAAGCCCGTGTCCACGTAATCCGAAAGGTTGACCAGGAACTTCAGTCCTCCCTCGTGCACGACGAACTGCGCGTGCCGATCATCCACACGCTCGTATTGCGCGGCCCCGCGTTGCCGATCACGATGCTTCACAAAGACCCGCTTGCGCGGCACGTCCAGCACGTCGGCGGCCGTGCGCGCCATCAGGTCGAGCCAATCGGCGTGTTGCGCCGGAGAGCGATCGTGCGGCCGGGCGAATTCGGCAATATGCAACGCGTCTTCATAACGGTCGACCACCAGCGGCACATCGGGCACATCGCGCTCGTACAGGCGGTAGCAGGTAATGCCACGCTTCGTCGGCCAGCGGCGAAAGTGGCGTGCACGGTTCCGCAATCGATTGGCAAATTCTTCTGCCTGCCGTTTGGACTCTTGCCAACAGTCCGCCAAACGCGGGACCGACGCTGGGCTCTCTCAATGGCGAGTTCTGCGCAGAGTCCAGCTCGGCGGATCAATGGCGCGGCGATGCGAGCTGCACTCAATAGATCGACCGCTTGCTGCTCGTCGCTCGACGCGGCGTCCGTTTCCAACGTCAGCGACACCGTGTCGGGGCGGCCGCGGGCCATGGAATTGATAGTAGGTGCATTCGATCGGGCCATTGTAGAGCTTGCGACGCCGATCTGCCTGCTGCCCGACCAGTGCCTCCAAGTCGGATCGCGCGGAGAGAATATAATGCGACCACGTCGGCAACCGTCGCAGCACGAGCGGAAACGTTTTGTAAAGTTGTTCGATCTCGGCATCGGCACCCATTCGTTCGCCGTAGGGCGGGTTCGTAATGATGCAGCCATATTCGGCTTTTGCCCGCAGCTCGGTGAACGGCCGTTCTTGCCAATGGATGTCGTCGGCCACGCCGGCCTGCTCCGCGTGATAGCGGGCCAGGCCCAGCGCTTCCGGGTCGATGTCGTAACCCAAAAGCCGTTCGCTCAGCGGCGGTTCGGACCAGGTCGCGTGCTTCCTCTCGCGCGATTTGCCAATTGCGGGCGTCGAGCGTCGGCCAAGTTTCGGCGACAAATTCGCGATTCAATCCCGGCGCGATGTTGCGGCCAATCAGCGCCGCTTCGATCGGGATCGTCCCCGTGCCGCAAAACGGATCGGCCAGCACTCGGCCGGGCCGCCAGAAACTTAGCTGCACCAAGGCCGCCGCCAGCGTCTCGCGCAATTGGGCTTCACCCACCAGCCGGCGATAGCCCCGCTTGTGCAGTCCCGCGCCGGTGGTATCAAGCGTCAGCATCGCCACATCATCGCGCAAGCTGATCTCTATCGAACAGCGTGGACCCGTCTCCGGCAAGTGCTCCGCGCGATGCGCTTCTTGCAATCGTTTTACGATCGCCCGCTTTACGATCCTCTGACAGGCGGGAACGCTCGAAAGCTGCGACCGATGCGAGCGGCCTTGCACTGGAAACTCCGCGTCCTTTGGCAACCATTGCTCCCACGCTAGCGCCGCGGTGCCATCGAACAGCGCGCCAAAGTCGGTCGCGGGAAAACTGCCTGCGTGTATCAGCACCGCGCTCGCCCGTGCGAAGCCAGAGGTTGGCGCGGCAAATCGCGATTCGCGTCGCCGGGAAACAAGAGCCGTCCGGGCGTCACAGTGCGGGCAGCGTAACCCAGCGCCGCCAGCTCGCGCTTGACCACAGCCTCAGTTCCGGCGGCCGCCGTCGCAATGAGTTCCAAAGGCGGCGACGCATCGGTCGTTGACGAATCGGCCACGCCTTGCTCCCCGGGCACTGTCTCCCACGTGACTATTTCCCGATGAACCGCTTCATGGAATTTGGCAACTCGCATTCAAATTGCATGCGTTCTCCGCTCACCGGATGTTCGAATGCCAAGGAAATGGCATGCAGCGCAAGCCGCTTCGTCCTCCACCGGTCATGACATTGCTTCTTTCCGGCGATACCGGCCATCCCCTAGCACGGGATGTCCAAATTCGGCGAAATGAACGCGAATCTGATTGCGGCGCCCGGTTTCCAGTTGTACCTCGACGACGGTCGCATCTGGCAATTCTTTTATCACCCGATAGTGAGTGATTGCGAGTTCGCCCTTGCTTTCACTTCGAGTGGAAAACTGATCCAGATTGTCGCCGGTTTGCAAATGGGAGCGGAACGTACCTTGCGATTGCGTCAGGATCCCGGCCACGATCGCAATGTATCGCCGCTCGGGTTTTCGTTGTCTGAATTGTTCCTGCAATTTCCTGAGTATCGCTGATGATTTAGCAAAAACCAACTAGACCGCTGACTCCACGATCCAGTCGATGAACCACGTGCGCTTCGCGCTGATGACTGGTATGCTTCAAATAGTGCGAAATGCGACTGACCAAGGTATTGCGCTCGCCATGATCGGTGGCGACGGTAAGCACATTCGCCGATTTGTTGACGACGACAACGTGTTGGTCTTCATAGACGATTGAGAAGGTGCGGTCAGTCCACTTCTTTCGCTTTTCCCGGTAGCCTTGTTGCGGATCGTAGCACACATTGACGCGGTCTCCCGGCTTGACCCGCATGCCGGCATGCATGCATGGCTGTCCATTTACGGTAACGCAGCCATGATCAAACAACCCTCGGCATTTTGCTATGTGATAAACTCGTCAAGGTTTGGACTATGTGGCCAGCGCGGCCTGACTGCGCGACGCTCACCTGCGCGGTTTTGGTAATAATGGCCATTGCATTGGTTATAGATGATGAGCAGCGGGCCAGAAAGAAGAGCAGCAGCTTTACAAGCCATCCCATGGCGATATACTCCGGGGCATTCCAGGCGTGCTGGACCCAAAAAGCGGAGCCATGTCATCTAACCGAAGACAATTTGCCAACTTGAAAGTGCTGGTCCGTGAGCTCCTCATTCTAAGTTTTCTGCTAAGAGCACCTAACAGAATGAATAACCGCCAAGGACACAAAGGTCGCCAAGGAAAGATACGTGCGGATTTGTTGCCTTCCTTGGCGTGCTTCGCGTCTTGGCGGTTCAACTTGTTATGCGCTCTAAGTCTAACTTCGGGCCACACCCTTTCGGCGCAACCATTGAGATCAATTAAGATCGTTACTTTTGGCGACTCGACGACCGTGGGATATTCGGTTACGGACAATTACCCGCGGCAGCTTGATCGACGTCTGAAAAAGCTTGGAACCGAGGCCAGTATTATCAATTCTGGCGTCAACGGGGACACGACGTCCGGAGCGGCAAAGCGATTCGACGAAGACGTTCTCGCCCACAATCCGGATGTCGTCATCATCCAATTTGGACTAAATGACCAAACGATGCGGTTATACGAAGATCCTAGCGAGATGAAGTCCTATGTCTCGCTGGAAGATTACGCCGCTAATTTGCGGCGATTTGTTGCTGAGCTTCAGAGTCGTAATTGCCGGGTAATACTCATGACTCCAAATCCCATGTGCTGGACCGAGACACTCGAACGGCATTATCCAGCGGGACCCTTTCTCGACGCGCCGAACGGCGGCAACCAACTTCTTGAGCGCGATGTCGAGACGGTTCGTGAGATTGCCCGAACAGAAAAAATTCCACTGGTCGATGTTTTTCGTCACTTTAACGAGTACGAAAGGAAAACCGGCGGAAAGATTCAAGAGCTATTTTTGGATGATGGAGTTCATCCCAACGAGCGAGGCTACGGCTTAGTCGTTGACCGGCTGATTCCACACGTGCTCCGAGCCACAACTGGTGGCCGGCCGCATGGCCGTGATTGCATAACGCCGGATGCGGAGTAATGAGCGCAACTTTTGGTACACCCGCAGTGGCTATGCATGTTAGCCTGGCACAAAAGCTCTCAGCGCTGGAAAATGGGCAACATCTCGTCGGGCGCACTCAATGCGAGCACGACCATGGCGGTCGTGAAGGAATTCCCCCAGCGTTCATCGTCACGCTCGGGGTCCCAGCTTCCGTCCGCGTTCTGGTTGTCTAACAACGTGTCCGCAACGGAAGGAAAAAACTTTTCCCAGTACTCGCCGCCCATTTGATACATGGCGTGACTGCAGTAGAAAACGGAGTAATGGTACCTTTCAATAAACACCTCGTTTGTGTTGTACTTGCTAAACGATTTGCCCAGCAGCCACTGGGCCGCTTTTTGTGCTTCTGGCGTGTTATGTTTCCCGGCCAGGGAGAGCGACAGGATGCCGGCTCCGGTCATGCCGCGACTGCTGAAGCGGCCGCCAATTTCATATTGGAACTGACCAGTTGCCGGGAGGAAACAACGGCGCACGTACTCGACGGCGTCGTTAATCGGCTGCTCCGCGACATCGAACCCGGCGTTCCTGGCCGAGCGCAAGAACATCAGCTGCCAGCTGGCAACCGACAAGTCGGAATCGACACCTTGATACGAATCCAGGTATCTCCATCCGCCGAGATCGACGGCGCGCGGCTTGTTGCGCCGTTGTTCTGCCAACGTAACGACTAGCGCCTTTTCTATGGCCTGTTTGATAACTCGCGAATCCGCCTCGTCCATCATTCCATAGGCTTCACTCAGCATTAAAGCGGAGATTGCATGATTGTAGGCCGAAGCGCGGCCAAGCTCGTGGGGCGTATTATGAGGTACCTGGGGACCATCCGGGGCCGCACGAGCAATCAAACCACTTTGTTTCTGCGACTCCACCACATACTCAATGGCTTGATCCAACTTGGTACCGTACTGACCCGCGGCAGGCAGGTGGCCTTGCGACATGAAAGCCATCACACACAAGCTGGTGACACCCGGTTGCCCAAGCGGTTCTGTCGGGAATTCGCCCGATGATTTCTGCTGACCCGGCCAACCACTCCAGCGCGCGCTTGAGCGAGCCATCAATTCGTTCAAGACGTTTTGTCGAGGCGACATCCGCAGCGTCATCTGCCGACGCGATTCGCCCAGCGCTCAAGCCTATCAGAAACGCCACGACGCAGCAGAAATGTAGGAATCGACCTCGCATAAATCCCTCCAGTTCGGGTCGCCCGTAGAAGTTCGCATCCAACCAGTAGTCGCTTCAACGGGAAACTTCATGCGGTCTTGCTCGTAGATTTTGCAGGATTGCTAGTGAGAATTCGCGTAAATTCGGTGAATTCAGCGGACTGGACGAGTACTCGTTATGCCCCGGAAGCGTAGAACCCCGCCACGTGCTCCACGACTAATTCCGTCCGTGAGGCGTGATAAGCACCTTGCCTTGCGTCATGTTCCCCACATAGTGCCTGAGGCCGTCTTTGGCATCATCGAGGCCGACTCGACGCTGAACAACGCTTTCGATGCGGCCGTCGATGATCATTCGCTGGATTCGTCCAGCCGTGCGCAGAATTCCAAGCGTTCCGCGGCGCCGCATCCACGTCCCAAGATAAAAACCTTTAACTTCCTTGTCATGAAATATTAGCTGTACCGGATCGATGTTGCTGCAAGGTTCTTCCGAGAGAGCCCCGTAGACATAAATCTTGGAATGGCGTGGCATCGCGTTCACAACGATGCCGGTCATTTCGCCGGAAACAGCCTCGAACGCAATCGTGGCGCCCAGCCGCTCGCACATCGCCTTCAACTCGTCTGGAAACGAATCGCTCGAGGAGTTGAGCACGTGGGCAGCTCCCAGGGATTTCAGCAGCTCAATCGTGCGAATCCCGGCGCACGACATTGATGAGCGGGTATTTGGCTTCCGCCGCCATGGTTTGCAGCATTCGCCCGAGCTGGCTCGCTCCGGCCGTATGCACCGCCGCGCGGTGACCGCCTTTGGCGCGGTTTCCAACAGTCCAAGGGCAGTAAATGGATTGATGATCAGGCCTGCTCCCTGCTCGAACGTAACCTCTCGCTTAAGCGGAACACACTCGGCGGCTTTGGCAATAAAGAATTCGCTCCACGTCCCGTTGCGGTCGCCTCGCAGTCCACAGGCAACCCGTTTGCCCGTGAGCCAGTTGGCCAGCAATCCGCCGCCACTGGCGACAACTTCACCAGCTCCCTCCCAACCGGGCACGGTCGGAAGCTTCTTGAGGGTTCCATACTTTCCCTGCAGCAGAAGAAGGTCCGACGGATTACAGGGAGCCGCTTCGATCCGGACTAACACCTGGCCCTTTTCCGGTTTTGGCAGCGGCAGTTCGCCCACCTTCAGGCCATTCACCGCATCGGCGATACTCTCACGGTACTCATCCAATAGGAGAGCACGCATTTGTTGCGGGACGTCGGCGGCCATCGGTCAAATGAATTTCAAAATTGTTCGCCGA
Organism: uncultured Planctomycetota bacterium; assembly: GCA_963713365.1. Taxonomy (GTDB): domain Bacteria; phylum Planctomycetota; class Planctomycetia; order Pirellulales; family Lacipirellulaceae; genus JABDGM01. The sequence goes on from CAVQLN010000005.1 coordinate 36,703, forward strand.
CCCGATGCGAGTGGATAACGACGTGCTAGTTGGCCACTTCCCGGCCAAGTTGAGGCCGTACCGAGCGTGCTGACAGCTCGCGCTGCGTAAACCAGCGTCGGATCCACGCCGGGTGCGCCGCAGATAGAAAAAACGCGGAGGTAATATGAATATGCGACCAGAGGATAAACTGCTTCAGATAGATCGAGTCGCGAAACGGATAGTCGCCAATTAGCCCCGCTGGTGACAGCAAGAACGAGACCGCGACCAGACTTGCAGTTTGCGTCGCGTAAGCAAAGACGGCCGATCGCGACTTTGCCGCCAGTTTGACTGCCGGATAGAACCACCAAAACACGAAGTGGTAACAAACAACATCCAAAAAGCGTATCGGGACAAAGAAGGAAACGGCCACGACGCCGAGGCCGACAATCTCCAATATGGAAAGCTCCACCAATTCACGCGCAGCGAGCGACTTGCGCAGCCAAACGAGAACATTGAAGTAGCAAACATAAGCCACAATAAGACTGGCCAATAGGACGTCATGGTTCATAAACCGAATCGGCGGTTCCGTGCGAAGAATATAGAAATAGAGAAGTGTTTGGAGCGGGATCGCACTCGCCCGATAGATCACCTGCTGCCGGTCGGACAGATTCTTTAGAATATCGCTGCTGACGTAAACTTCGTTGAAGACATGATGAACGGCAAAATAGACAACCAGCGGGAAGCGACCAAAATACAGCGCCGCGCCGCCCGCAATTGCAGCCATCATTGGCAGCGCCGTGCTCCAAACCGAAGCGACCGTGGCGAACTTCGCTCGAGCGTACCAGAGTGACAGCAGATAATGCCCAAATCCGAGGCTAAGTACCACAGAACGCCAGTGAGTATCATCGCGAAGGGCGACGGCGATGGTTAGCGTGATGGCAATCGCGCTGAGCCGCATAGAAGAGAGCCGCATTCCAGTTCTCGCTTCAGTTGACGCTTGGAAGTCGAGTCAAGAGCTGTATGATCATGCAACTAGGCTGGTCCGACCGGCTAAGCTTTGAAAAGAATCCTGCCGCCCGTGCTCGACAGTCTAATTAGCGTTCTGTCAAACTGCAATGAATTTGTCTAGGAGCACCTAACAGAATGAATAACCGCCAAGCACGCCAAGTGCGCCAAGAAATCCCAAGAAGCCCACGGTCTTAACTTGGCGTTCTTGGCGTGATTGGCGGTTCAATTCATTTTGTTAGACGATTTTAGTAGAAGAATGTCAGGGCATGCGAACGTGCTAAAATGGCCGCTAGTCATGTGGGTCAATCTGCTACATCTGCTGCCAATCGGTTTACTATTCTTTTGCCGCGATTGTGCAGCCGTTGAACCCGTCTCTTCAGGAGCCGACCAGGCCGGCGCCGTCGACTTCATCCACGATGTCCAACCGATCCTCGCGCGTCATTGTTACCGCTGCCATGGTCCCGAATTGCAGCGGAGTGGCTATCGGCTCGATGTGCGCGAAGCGGCGATGACCCACGGCGAGCTCTACGCGCCGAATATCGTTCCTGGCAACGTTGAGGAAAGTCCTCTGATTCAATTCGTCTCCGGTGGCGGCGATCTGGAAATGCCTCCCGAGGGACCGAAGCTTAGACGAAAAGAGATCGCTACGCTTCGAGCTTGGATCGATCAAGGAGCGAACTGGCCGGACAGCGTTGCCGGAAAAGTGACAGATAATGCAGATTGGTGGGCCTGGCAGCCGTTACATAAGCCAGATGTTCCGGTCGTCCAGCAGCAGCCAATCGCTCCGCGGCTCGCAAATCCCATCGACGATTTCATCGTGGCCAGGCTGCAGCGTCACGGGCTTCGCCAGGCACCCGAGGCCGACCGGCGCACACTTATCCGACGGCTGTACTTTAACCTCATCGGATTGCCGCCGACTCCAAATGAAGTTGCGGAGTTTATCAACGATCCGCAGCCCGATGCCTATCAACGCCTCGTCGATCGCCTTCTTGCCTCTCCTCGTTATGGCGAACGCTGGGCGCGCCATTGGATGGATGCCGTTCACTTCGCCGAAACACACGGCCACGATCAGGACCGTATTCGCGAGCATGCCTGGCCCTACCGCGATTATCTAATTGCGTCGTTTAATGACGACAAATCGTATTCGCGCTTCATCCAGGAACAGGTTGCGGGCGACGCCCTGTTTCCGGACGATCCCCAAGCCACCGTCGCGCTGGGCTTCTTAGCCGCCGGCCCATGGGACGAGAGTTCCCTGCGCGACATCATGGAAGACACGGTCGATCGCCAATTGGCCCGATATATCGACCGCGACGACATGCTCTCTACCGTGATGAACACGGTCGTATGCTTGACGGTGCAATGCGCGCGGTGCCACGACCACAAATTCGACGCAATTCCGCAGCAGGACTATTACGCGTTGCAGTCGGTATTCGCCGGCGTGGAGCGCGCGAACCGAGCCATTGATGATTCCGCCGAGATTGGTAAGAAGCGCCGAGAGCTTTTAGCCCGCAAACAAGCCTTGGAGAGTGCCACGGAAAATATCGCGCCGCTACTCACGGCGCCGGAATCGCAGCAAGAGGTAGAAGAATGGGAACGCAACCTGGCCCGCAGCACGGTTCGGTGGACCGCACTTGATTCCAAAATTGCATTCTTCAGCGAACGGGTCGGAACTTGTCAAGCTGCCCGATGGCTCGCTATTGTCTCGGCGGGCCCAGGCCGGAAGCCGACACTTACACGGTGACTTGCGAGCTGCCGCTGGAACAGATTACCGCACTTCGTCTCGAAGTGCTTGCTGACGACTCACTACCGCAACGTGGGCCCGGACGGCAGGACAACGGCAACCTCCACTTATCGGAACTCGAAATCTATACCGTTGGAGCCACTGAATCGGCCGCCCCGATTGCCAGAGTTGTTGCCGACTTCAATCAAGCGGATTGGGATATCGCAGGAGCGATTGATGGAGTACCGCAAACCGCATGGGGTATTTATCCGCAAGTTGGCCAGTCACATGAAGCTGTTTTCGAGCTCCAAAAGCCGATCAATTCCGCCGCGGCTCGCCAGATTAAGGTCGTCCTCAAGCAGCACCATGGCGGAGGCCATCTCATTGGTCGGCTGCGGCTCTCGGTGACGGATGCCCCGTCGCCAGTCGATATCGATGTGTTGCCGCAAGACGTGCGGGCGATTCTCGCGGTTTCGCATTCCGAAAGAAGTGATGAGCAGCGCCAGGCGCTGGCTCGACATTATTATTTGGAAAAGACAAAAGCCGAACTGGCCGCCCTTCCGCCGCCGACGTTGGTGTATGCGGCCGCCAGTCAATTTGAACCCGATGGCGGGCTGAAACCGCCGCCCGGCCCGCGGCCAATTCATTTGCTGCATCGGGGTGAAATTTCGCAACCGCGTGAATTGGTTCCACCTGGCGCACTTTCATGTGTGGCTAATATCGTGTCGCGGTTTGATGTGCCCGAAGGGACTGACGAATCAATGCGTCGCGCTCATCTCGCGCAGTGGCTTACGGCTCGAGAGAACCCGCTGACCTGGCGATCGATCGTAAACCGTATTTGGCATCACCATTTCGGCGCCGGAATCGTTACCACTCTGAACGACTTTGGTCACATGGGAAGTTCGGCGTCTCATCCAGAATTGCTGGATTGGCTGGCTGCCGAGTTTCGCGACGGCAATCACTCGCTGAAGGACCTGCACCGGCTCATCGTGATGAGTGAAACCTATCGCCAATCGTCGCGTCTGCAGGATATCGACCCATCGGTGGCCGCCGCGAAGTCGATCGACGCTGACAATCGACTCCTGTGGCGAATGAATCGCACGCGCCTCGATTCCGAGTGCGTTCACGACGCGATCCTTGCCGCGTCTGGCCGGCTGGACCTACGCATGGGTGGTCCGTCCGATCGTCAATTTGCTCTGAGTCCTGGCATTCACGTGACGCCAAATGTTGATTACAAAGACTTCGATGTCGACAGCGATGCTGCAAGTCGACGAGGCGTTTATCGGTTCCTGTTCAGAACGCTGCCCGACCCGTTCCATGATGCCCTTGATTGTCCCTCGGGCGATCAAATGACTCCCGCCCGAGCGAACTCCGTCACAGTTCAGCAGGCCCTGGCGCTATGGAACAACGCATTCGTTCTTCGACAGGCGGAACACCTGGCTGCGCGAACTGAACGTGAAGCGGCTACGCGAGACGAGCAGATCGATCTTGCCATTGAGCTCGTGCTAAACCGGCCATCCACCGCAGTCGAGCGGCAGAAGTTTGGCGAGTACGCAGCTCAGCATGGACTAGCCAATATGTGCCGGCTGTTGTTTAACTCGAACGAATTCATTTTTGTCGACTAACCGACGGGGCAAAGAATCATGCGCACGCGCCGCGACTTTCTGCAATCGCTCGGTGGCGGATTCGGCGCCGTCGCGCTCGCCGGCCTGTTGGCCCAGGAAGATGCAGTCGCCGGGTCGCACTATTTGGGCATCGCCGGCGGCATCCATCATCCGGCGCGCGTGCGGCGTGTCATTCAGCTCTTTATGAACGGCGGCGCAAGCCAGGTCGATTTGTTCGATCACAAGCCGCTGCTGCACCGACTTCACGGCGAAACCTTCGATCCCGGCGCCGGCCTTCGCGTGGAGGCGGCCACGAGCGTTCCCGGCAAAGTGTTGAAGCCGCCCTTTCCGTTGCGTCAGCACGGCGAATCCGGCCGTTGGGTCAGCGATCTTTTGCCGCATCTCGCCAAATACGTCGACGAGATGGCGTTTCTGATGGCGATCAAAAGTCGCACGAACGTTCACGGTCCGGCAAGCTATCTGATGAATACCGGGTTTCTTCTGCCCGGTTTCCCCTGTCTCGGCGCTTGGGTTAGCTACGCGCTGGGTACGCTGGCCGATAACCTGCCGACCTTTGTCGTCCTTCCGGATGCGAAGGGACTGCCCTATAACCAAAAAGGAAACTTCAGCGCCGGATTTCTTCCGACGCATAATCAGGGAACCGTCGTAAACACGAAGGGCGGCGAGCCGATCGCGCACCTGGCGCCGGCGCCAAATGCCTCATTCGCCACCCGCGAGGCCGAACGAGATGGCCTCATGCTACTACAGGAATTCAATCGCCAGCACCTGCAATCGGTTGGCGGAGATTCGCGGCTCGAAGCGCGCATTGAAGCCTACGAACTGGCCGCAAAGATGCAGCTCAGTGCGCCGGAGGTCTTCGATTTAAGTCGCGAATCGCAGGCCATGCATGCCCTCTACGGTCTCGACAATGCCGCAACGGAAGACTTCGGCCGCCGTTGTCTCTTGGCCAGGCGCATGATCGAACGCGGCGTGCGATTTGTCCAAGTCTGGAGCGGCGCAGGCGGCCCAACCAACAATTGGGATAATCACGCCAGCATTCAAAAGGAGTTGCCGCCGATGTGCGCGGCAACCGACAAACCAATTGCCGGATTGCTCGTCGATCTTCGCCAGCGCGGACTCTTGGATGACACGCTTGTCCTTTGGAACACTGAATTCGGCCGAATGCCTTTTTCGCAAGGCGGCGAAGGGCGCGACCACAACGGAGGCGTATTCGCCGCTTGGATGTGCGGCGCGGGCGTCAAGCCGGGCGTGTCTTATGGTGAAAGCGATCCTTGGAGTTGGAAGACCGCTGTCGAGGAAACGACAACCTACGACTTCCACGCCACCGTACTCCATCTTTTGGGAATCGACCACGAGCGGCTCACGGTGCGCAACAACGGCGCCGATCGTCGAATCACGGACGTGCACGGTCACGTTATCAAAGATGTCCTGCTGTAATCAGACTTTTGAAGGATTACGATCGTTTGCTGGTTGGCGTTCGCGAGGTCCTTATTCGACCGCCGCTCCAACCGTCGTGACGCCGCGATTCTCACGATTGTTGTCGTCGCTCCGTGCTTGTTCCATGGCGTCCGCTTGTTCACCGGTATAAAACTCGGTCGTCAGCGGATGCCGCTGTGCGCCGTCGGAAAGCTCCTCCAACAGCGCGACGAGCGCGTTTACGATTTTCGGCTCGGCATCAACCTCCAAGCCGGCCGTACGCGCCGGCCACGTCGTATAACCACCTAGGTAATGCTGCTCCGGTGGCGGGATGTAACCTTCTGCGCCATTGGCAAGCTCCAGGTTCATTAGCGGCTGGATGGGCGACTGCGCCTTGAGTTTCAATCCTGTGATGGCAAACACCTCGTTGGGAATCGCAGCCACGCCAAGCTCACCTATTCGAAGTGCTTGAAGCACCAGTTCTGCTGACGGGTTATCGCGAATCCAAATCGCCTGCTCGGCATACACCTCTTGTAAGTTTCTTGGACGCAGCCCATTTCGTTTCGTCTCGATGGCTTGGGCCCATTCGAGTCGCGACTTCGACGGTAGCCGTCGTTCTAATTTCAAACGAGTTTCTGCCATCCGAAGATCGACTTCGGTATGGTACTTGACTTCCTGCAGTGCTTTCATGGCAATGTCGCCCAACTCCTGAGCATATTGACTGCGCTTATAATCAGCTCGAGGCGGCTTCGAGTAATCCATCCAATGGAGATCACCGCTGGTGCCTTGGGACATCATGCCAACCAGCGGCTGCGCCGCGGGATTGTTCTCACCAAGTTTCGTTTCAAGGTACCGTGCGAAATCTCCAAAATAGTCGGCCGAGAAGCCATCGGTGCCGCCAAAATAGTGCATGGAATAATTGGCCAAAACCGTATTTGGCCGCCCGCTCGTTGATTGAATGCTCAGCAGCGTAAGCTTGGAATCGACGGGTCCGGCCGGCGAAAGGTACGCCGGATTTCTATATCCCGGATGCATCATGGCGCGCACAGTCCGCTCCCCAAACGGATCATTCTCAAACGCATTGGGTTGATGAATCCAGCGGCGGCAATGCGTGTGATCCGGCGCGTCGGTAACAGCCCAGCCTGCCTTGGCCGGTTCCATCAAACCGTATGCCCGGACTATTCCGGAGGCAATGCGCGGAATTGCGAACTCGGTGTAGGCCACGTCCTTTCGGCTTCCAAGGCAGTAGTCCATCATGCTGGGTGCGGAATGCGTATGCGTTGCGGCGATGAGAATTCGGTCGGCTGGAATACCGCAATCTCGCTCGACGAGTCGCTTGATGGCATCGCACACATCGCGCGGGATCATACACGAATCGACGATCGCAATGCCGACCGTCGTGTCGGCATCGCTCATCACAAGGCAGCGAGCATGGAGTGGATCGTCGATGCGATTTGTGGTTTGCTCCAGAAAACTGCCGTTCTGGATCGCCGGCAAGACGCGCGGTGAAATGTCGACGGCATAACTACCGGCCCTGAACTCGTCGCCAAGCGTAAACGCAGGATGGCAGAGAATCAGCGACATGATGGCCAAGCAGGTCAGCCATCGAACTCCGAAAGAAGCGTGCCGACCCATTCCAATTCTCTGATCAGCTAAATCCATTTTCTCATTCACCCGAATGTGGGCGGCGTTGCAAGTTCTGCTTCTGGTTTCGACCGCGGCAAACAATTTGCTTCACAACCCGCGGCATTTAGCGAATGATAATGGAAGGCGTCTGGGATGGAGGCTGAAGGAGACTAAGAACGCCTCACAAATTGAACCGCCAAGTCGCCAAGTATGCCAAGGAAGGCAGTAAAACCCATGGATTCTTCCTTGGCGACCTTTGCGTTCTTGGCGGTTTCTCCATTCTGTTAGGTGCTCTAAAATGCACTAACGGATCGATCCCAATACAGCTAACTCCTTTGTGGCCTTTCGGTTGCGCCGTGTTATACTGGCGCCAGCGCGACGGCGACTTCGACAAAATCGCCTGTTTTTTCGGTTTTGCAATACCAATTCGGCCGGCCGCGCGCCTAACTGGGTACGGGGAGGTGCTTGGTCGTCCCCTGACTTATCTTGGCGGAGCTTTTCGTGGCGGATCATCACGGCAAGGCGGCTTTGACGGATAGCCAGCGGCGCGACGCCTTCGCGCGGCTATTTGCCCAGCACGACCGCTGGTTGTTTGCCTACCTGGTGTCGCTTTTAGGCAGCTCGGCACATGCCGAGGAAGTTTTCCAAGAGGTCTGTGTCGTGCTATGGCGCGAGTACGAGACGTTTGAATTGGGGACCGATTTCGTGAAGTGGGTCAGCGTGATCGCGCACAACCAGGTGCACCGTTTCCGGCGCGAGCAGCGGCGCGTCGGGCCGCAGCTAAGCGATGCGGCTGTCGACCTTTTGGCCCAGGACGCTGCCCAGCGCGTGGACCTGCTCGAGTCGCGGCAGGAGGCTCTGCGTCGCTGCCTGGAGAAGCTCCCCGATACGGATCGCAATCTTGTGCGTCACTGTTACGCCGATGCCCGCGTCACGTTCAAAACAGCGGCGCGCAATTTAGGCCGGCCAGTGAACACCATCTACAAGGCGCTCAATCGAATTCGCAAAATGCTGTATGAGTGCATCGAACGTGCGCTCGCGGTGGAGGGGCTGCAGTGATGACGTCCGAACTGCAAGCCGAGCTGGGTGGGTTACTTGGCGGATTGTGTGACGGCACGCTCACCGCCGACGCCTACCAGCGGCTCGATGCGCTCGTGCAGTCCGATGATGCGGCCCGGCGGTTCTATAACAACTACATGTTCATGCATGCGGCGCTCTACTCGCAGCATGCGGCAGTGGAAGCGGTCATCCCCAACAATGAACAAGCACTAGAACCGGCATCGCTGCTGGCGGAACTGCCGAACACGCCGCCTGAAGCGAGCATGCGCCCAGCCTGGCGCAGTTGGCTGGCAATCGCGGCCGCGCTGATCGCTGTGGCAGCCGTCACCTGTTGGGGCACCTACATGGCGATTCGCGTCGGGGAACGGCCGACAAGTTCGCTCGCCACCGCCGATGCTTCGCCAGCGGTAGCGAAGATCACGGCGACGCGCAATTGCTTGTGGCAGTTGCCAATGCAAGGTGTCGGCTTCGGCTCTGAGTTGCACGCGGGCCAGCGACTGGAACTTGCCGCGGGCCTGGTGGAAATCACTTTTTCGGACGGCGCAACGGTGGTACTGGAAGGTCCGGCCACGTTGGATGTGCGTGCTCACGGCCGTGCGCAACTGCACGAAGGCCGCTTGGCCGCCATGGTGCCCGAAGAAGCGCGCGGCTTCGAAGTGGGGACTTCGAGACTCAATGTGGCTGATATTGGAACCGAATTCGGACTCATGACCGAGTCGGAAGGGGCTACTGAGATTCACGTCTTTAGTGGCCTGGTGAATGCCCAACTTCTCGACGAGCGTGGCCAGAAGGTTCGCACCGTCGAGCTCAACACGGCCCAGGCCGCGCGAATCCAGCCGCTTACCGCGATGATCGCGCCGATTCCCGCGCGCGGCGAAGAATTTGTCCGTGCGCTGTCGGTAACCTCCGGTCCGCACGACGGCCTGCATGCCTACGACGGCTTCGATTACCCGGCCGGGCCGCTCTCAGAGCAGAACGGCGGTTTCGGCTGGGCGGGTCCTTGGTTTAATGCGGAGACCGACGCGCAGGTCGACCTCAATTCCAACGGCGTGAAGCAGGGCAGTTTGGAATATGAAGGGCTCGTGCCGGCCGCCAATCGGGCCGCACAAACCGCCCAGCAAAATCGCATTCGCCGCTCGCTCAGCACTTCAATCGGTGGCGTGTTCGATGCGGCCGGATTGGTGGAAAATCAAGACGGCATACGGCTGGTGGGCCGCGATGGCAGCACCGTTTACCTGAGCTTCTTGCAGCGAGTGAACAAGACAAACGACGTATTTTACGGTCTCGAGCTGCACCGCAGCGACGGCAACGCGAACCGAGTGCTGTGCATCGGTCACGGAGCAGAAAAAACGGCCTACGGCGTAACTTCCAATTACAATATTTACGGGCCGCGGAATTTTCCCTCGCTCGGCGAAGAGGACACCAAAACGAACTTTTTCGTGGTTCGCATCACGTTTGGCGCGACGAACCGCGATCGCGTCGAGGTGTTCCGCAACCCCGAGTCGCTGCTCGACGAGGGCGCCTGCGTGGCCGACGCCGAGCTGACCGGCAATTTTGCATTCGATCGGATCAGTTTGGGCAATTTCCACGGCACGAAAGTGCACGAAGTGGATGAGATTCGAGTTGGGACAACATTCCGAGCGGTCACCGGGCGGCGCAGCCGCGGACCGGATCGATTGGTGCCGAGCATCGCGCGAAGTATTCCGAAAATCGACTCAGCGGAACGTCGAAAGCAACAGGAATTTGCAGCGGTGGGTCAAGTCAATCAATGGTGGTTTTCAGATTAGGGTTCGTCTATTTTCTGAGGGAGAACTGCTCATGAGGTTACTAGCGAAGTTTGACAAATTGAAAGCAACTTTCATGTTGGCGGCGTTGATTACAGCGTCGCCGGTGTTGGCTGCGACGTTTAACGATGCGACGGGCGAAAACTTTGACGCCAACGCACATATGGATATCTCATCGGTCCAAGTCACCGACGATGGAGCGAACATCACGTTTAAGGTCAGCGTCAGTGCCGCCGACATCACTATGCCCAATTGGGGCAAATATGTGGTTGGCATCGATACGAACAGCGCGACGGGTGATACCGCCAGCCCGGTTGGCAACCCCTGGGGCCGCAACATCTCCATGGCCGACGGGATGGACGCGTGGATCGGCAGTTGGGTCGATAGCAGCGGCGGGTTCCAGCCGTGGACGTACGCGGGCGGCGCCTGGACGCAGAATGGCACCGGCACGGTCATGCTTAACGGCAACATGACGACGATTACCACGAGCCTTGCATCACTTGGATTGGCTCCGGGGCAGTCATTCGCGTTCGATGTTTACACAACGGGTGGTGGCGGCGGCGACAGCGCGAACGATGCGCTGGCCAACTCGATGCAAACGGTCAACGATTGGCAGGTTCCGTACACGACTCCGGCAGGTGGAGGTTTGCGCTATACAACGGTTCCCGAGCCATCGACCTTGATCGCCGCTTGTTGCGCGCTCGTCGCAGGTCTCGGGTGCAGTGCGCCGGCGCAAATGAGGTCCTTCTAAGGAAACTGAAAGGGCGATTCACTAGCAAGGCGGGGGGTTAGCCGCCGGTCACCGACCGGCGGCTAATTGCTTTGCGATGGCAGTCGCCGGATGCGGATGTTTTTGGAGACGAAAGGTCGAGGTATGAAGAAATCACGTTCGACTGCCCAGCGCTACGGCTTTACGCTGGTGGAGCTGCTAGTCGTGATTGCCATCATCGGCATTTTGGTCGCCCTATTGCTGCCGGCAATCCAGGCCGCTCGCGAGGCCGCTCGCCGATCGAGCTGCTCGAACAACCTCAAGAATATCGGCCTGGCGTGCATCAACTATCACGACACCAACGGGCGCATCCCGTACAGCATTGGCGTTTGGCTGGAAGACCGCGACCGGAACGGAAGGGATCTTCGCCCTCCGGGTGCTGCCGGGCAAAGAGGCGTAATGCACCCGGATAACGGCGGTCCTGGCTACAACGGCAAAGGTTGGGTTGTCGATATCCTGCCCGCCATGGAAGAGACCGCCATTTACGACGCGATCATGCAAGCACTAGAGGATTCAACCGGCTCGAAACAATTCCTCATCTCCGGTCCAACGAGCGGCAACGGCATGGGCCACCCCTCGATCCGGCAGATCGTTCGCAACCAGCTTCCCTGGTTCTGGTGCCCGTCGGACGCCTCGGGCGGCAAGGAATCGAATCAGCAATACTTTTGGGATATCCCAGCCGGTCGCGGCCAGTGGCATGCCACGATGAATTACAAGGGCGTGATGGGCGATTCGATCATTGGTGACGGGCTCGGTGGCGTTGGCCCGTTTGGCGGCGAGCCGATGGGCTCCCAGCCCGATTGCCACAACACGGTCGATTGCAACGGCATCATCTGGCGGTCCAACTATTACTATCCGCTTCAGCTCAAAGAAATCACCGACGGCACTAGCAAAACGCTGATGATCGGCGAGGGCATCGTCGAGCAGGATTTCGAATCAGCCGCCTATTTTGCGATGAGCAACTGGGCCACGTGCGGGATGCCGCTTAATTATTGGATCGAGAATTACACGTACGAAACTCGCGGCGCCGCTACGTGGCCTGAAACGCGCGGGTTCAAGAGCATGCACCCTGGCGGCGCACAGTTTGTCATGGCGGACGGATCGGTGCAGTACATCACCGAGGGGATCGACCACCGTGTTTACCGCGGTCTTGCGACGCGCGACGGTGGCGAAGTAGCCAGCGTTACCTTTTGACGGAAATTGGTCTTCATGCTTTCAGGTTTATCAAAGCGTCACCTAACATGTGTCGTATTGTTGTCCGCCGCCGCAGGCGTCGCAGGCTGCGGCGGCCCCTACGATGCGACTGCGTCGGGCACGGTGACGCTGGACGGAAACATCGTTCCGCGCGGCACGCTGGCATTTCACCCCGTTGCGGGTGGCCCGGCCGCGTACGCACGCATCGAGGAGAATGGCGGCTATGTGGTTCGCACCGGGCGGGAAGAAGGTTTGCCACCAGGCGAGTACTTCGTGACCGTGGCGGCCAACGAGCCCCCGACCGTGGCGCAAACCGCGCAGGGCGGGCCGCCGCCCCCCGGCAAGCCGATCACGCCGGCGTGGTATGCATCCAAAGATTCGTCGGGGCTGAAGGTAGTTGTGGAGTCGGGCGATAACGAGCTGAACTTGGAATTGAATTCTCGGCCGCCGGCAGGTTGGAAACCGCCGACGCGGCAATAGTTGTAGCTGAATTCGTGAAAATTCAGCTGCTAACTGAAGTCTTGCGACTTCAGCTACGAGTTTTGGAACGGTCGAAGAGTGATGTGCGTTAACCGGACAATACGGCGCGGCTGCGCGGCGCGATGGGCTGCCGTCGCGGTCACGGTTTCCAGCTCGCTGTTTGCAGCGAACGCATCCGCGCAAGCCGTGTCCGAGCCGGCTATTTTGCAGATGTTCGAAGCGCGCTGGGACACCATTGAGGACCGTATGGCCGACATCTTCCAGGTTGGATATGGCAAGATGTGGCTGCCGCCGCCGCAGCGCGCCGATGGCGGAAGCTTCTCGGTCGGCTACGATTTGTTTGATCGGTTCGATTTGGGCAAACCGCGGAACGAAACCCTGTACGGCACCGAGACGGGGCTCAAGTCGAGCATCGCCGCCGCGCACGGTGCGAGCGTCAAGATGTACACCGATTTCATTCCCAACCATAACGGCTTTCGCAACAAGAATACGACCAATTTCGTCGCGCAAGGCGGCTATCCTGGATTTGTGCTGCAAACCGCGGGCGACACCTACGGCGACTTTCATAACCCGACCATCAGCTATACCACCGATCCAATCAACGGCAGCCTGTTTGGTCTCGTCGATATTGCCCAGGAGAAGAACCACCAGTTCGTTCGCCACCCGATCGCGACGGGTCGCGCGCACAACATCCCCGCCGGCTCGATCTGGAATAGGCCTGATCCGAACAATGCCGCACTTTTACACCGATCAAGGCCTGGGCGGCTTCGCGCTGACCGATCCGAACGTGGGCGGCGTGTTCACGCGCTACAATTTCAACCTTGCCAACCCGCTTGCCGGCGACCCGGTCCTCGAGAACGCCACCGCCCTTTTGATGCGCAACATGCAGTACATGCTGCAGGTCATTGGCGTCGACGGTTTCCGCATCGACGCGGCCCGCCACATGCCCACGTGGGTGTTCAACTACTTCGACAACGCCGTGTTCCGCGCAGGCGCGCGAACGAATCTCGATGGCACGATCGAGCCCGTCTACATGTTCTCCGAGGTCGCCGACGGCTCGCCTGGCAACGTGCAGCCGTACATTCGCCGCGACTTGCCCAACAAGCTCGGCATTGAGACGAGCGACACGACGGTGAAGGGCAATCGCGATGCGCTCGACTTTCCGCTTGTTCTGGCGGATGGTCGACAACCTGTCGGCCAACGGCACGCAGAACAACTGGCACGGCATCCGCGGCGCGAGCATGGACTCATACGATAGGCCGGCCGGCACGCAAGTCTGGCACAGCGACGGCAGCCAAGGCGTGACCTTTGTCGACAGCCACGACGAACATAGCGGGCTGCGTCCGCATCTGTACAAGGTCGCCTACGCTTATACGCTGATGAAGCCGGGCAACGCGATCGTCTACATGAACGCCAAGGAGTTCGGCGAAGGGCGCAATTTCCCGGACGACATCGGCGGCTCATCGTACTCGATGAGCAACGACGCCCTCGGCGGCTACCACGGCGACGACGTCGCCGAGCTCGTCGAAATCCGCAACACGCACGGCCGCGGCGACTTCCGCGAACGCTGGATCGATGATGCGTTCAATCCCAACGGTTTCTCGAATATTTACATTTACGAACGCGATGCATCCGCCGTTGTAGGTCTGAGCAGCCGGCTCGATTCGGGCTTCGACCAGCGGTCGCCCGTGCAGACGAGTTTTATGGCGGGCTCCGTGCTCGTCGAATTGACCGGCAACGCGGCCGACGCGGCCGTTGATCCGGGCGGCAACATCCCGGAGGCGATTCGCGTCAATGGCAGCGGCCAGGTGACGATGCACGTCCCGCGAAACGCATCGCACGGGAAAGGATACGTTATTTACGGCCTGGCGACTCCGCAGGGAACGCTCTCGCTGACAAACGTCTCCCAAGTACTCGAGGGCGCGACGGCGACGCAAGGCAACAATGGCACTGCGCGGCTGGCCGACATCGACGTCATCACCGCCGATTCCTTCAACGTGCAGCTGAACACCACGCCGGTCACGTTGCCGGCGCCGATGGGCGAAACCAATCCCGTCCGCGACGTGCACGCCGACGGCGACCACGCCATGATCCGCATCGACGACGGGCTGGATATCAACGGCGCGCCGGGAATCGACGACACAACGCTCGGCAGCACCGGCTATGGCTTCGAGAATTTCACCACGACTTCACTCGCCCGGCTACGTCTGGAGCGGCGGCACAAACGTCGGCACGGGAGCCGGCACGTACGCGCAGTCGATTGACGCGACGCAGCTTTCCGAAGGACGGCATTACATCACGGTGCGGGCGTTCCGCCATCGCAATTCGGCAACCGGCGGCGACGGCGGGCCGGCTGTGTTCACCGATTTCAAGCGCACGGTTTACATCGATCGGTTGCCGCCCGAAGCGGCCGTCGTGAGTTTCGCGCCGTTCGCTTCGGCACCGAGCAATCCGAACAATCGCGACCTGATTGTCCGCTCTGTCGACAAGACCGCCGATAACATGCACGTTCTGCTCGACCTGCCGGCGAACGTCACCGACGCGCAGATCCTCGCGCAGGTGAATTCCGGGAATCGGGCCGGCTACTACGATCGCGACGAGTTCATTCGCGGCTTCGGCGTGAATTTCGGCAATCATGTGGCCACGGTCGTTACGTACGAGCCCACCGGCAACTACAACATTCAGCGCTTCCCCGGGCTGTTCACGCAGACGAACAACCGCGGGAGCGGCTTCGGCGACATGAATTTCAGCAACTCCTACGTGGTCGGCGACATTCTTGCCAACGTGGGCTCGGTGGAGGATGTGCTCTACAGCCAGAACAGCAAATTCAGCTCGGCATTCGACGTAAACGGGGACGGCCTGGGCGACAACCGCGACTTGTTCCTATTGGGGGAGGAACTGGTTGTCGCCGGGGCGGGGCAGGCCGTCCTCGATTCTTACACCAGTTTGCTGCTCAAGCGCGGCGACTTCGATTCATCCGGCGCGACCAACCCGGCCGACATGGCGCTGCTCTACAGCAGCTTCGGGTCGCCGAGCTGGCTCACCGATCTGAATGTCGACGGTGCCGTCAACATTGCGGATGTTCACACCATGATTACAAACCTGGTTCGCACGATGCCGGGCGACTTTAATTTGGACGGCTCGGTCGACGCCGCGGATTATGCCGTCTGGCGAAAGTTCTTGGGCACTAGCACTGCGACATATGTGCAGGGCGATGCGGATCTCGACAGCGACGTGGACGAAACGGACTACAATGTATGGCGCAGCCAATATGGTTTCGTGCGCCACCGCTTGTCGCGGCGTCGGGCAGCGAGCTTGCGGCTGTTCCTGAGCCGGCAACCTCGAACATACTGATAGCTGGAGCGATATTGAGTTGGATGGTCCGCCGAGCGATGCGCGGCCGCAGAAAGCAGGGAGCATGGAGCAAGGAGCCGGGAGTTAGCAAATCTTACTCTCCGCTCCAAGCTCCCCGCTCCCCGCTGACACGAATACGGATCGCTTGTTGTTATGTATCAATTAGATCGGGGCTACTTTGGTTTTTTCGCGGAGGGATGGGTTATGAGACTGTTTTTAAGTGTTTTTATCACGATGTTGCTGGCGGTGCCGGCCATGGCCCAGCCGTGGTACGCCCGCGGCGAATTCAACGCCTGGACGCAAGATAATCCAATGACGCAGGATCCGATGGATTCGACGCATTGGACGGCCGATGTTACGGGCCTGTTCGACAATCAGCCCTACAACTTTAAAATCGCCTGCTGCGGCGGCGACGGTTGGTTGGTCAACATGCCTACGAGCGATAGCCGGGTTTATACCGACGCGCTTGGCGAACTCAACTTGCATCTGTACGACCAGACGAGCTGGAGCGACGGCTGGTTCCCCAATAACGTCCGCCGCGTCGGCTACGAGGATCACCAGCAGTTCGATTGGGAGATCGCCGGCACGTTCAACGCTTGGCCCGCAACCCACGATCCGAATTATTATCTGACCGATGTGGGCAACGGGTTGCATCGCGGCACGTTTCCAATGACAGCCGGCTTCCACGAATTCAAGTTTCGCGGCGTCGAGGCAGACCCGGTCGACCCGCTGGACGTTTGGGACACCTCGATCGGCAACAACTTCGGACTGGGCGCCGGAAACAACTTGTTCTCGGTTGCCAACGACGGCGATGAATGGACGTTCGAGCTCGACCTGCCGAATGGTCGACTTCGCTACTTCGCCGCCGAAGCGCCGGAACTCGATGGAGATTACAACGGAGATGACAGCGTCGATGCTGCCGATTACGTCGTGTGGCGTAAAAACGACGGGGGTAATCAAGCCGGCTACGACACCTGGCGCGCCAATTACGGCCAAACTGGCGGCGGCACGCTTAGCTGGATCGCCCGCAGCCCGACCGCTGGCGACGCAACGATGACCGATGTGGGAGGCGGCGAATTTGACCGGCTCGTGACCGGGTTGGCCCCAGCCTCGGAGCACGATTTCCAAATCGTTCGCAGCGACGCCGGCGAGATCGTGCCGCCGAGCAACATGCGAGTCGCCGCTAACGCGGCCGGCGAAATCGACCTCAATTTTTACGCGCTTGATGGCGCATCGTGGGGCGACGGCTGGTCGCCCGATACCTCGTCGCGTATCGGCTACGAGGACAGCGAACAGTACGACTGGGAAATCATGGGCAGCTTCAACGCCTGGGCTGAGCCCGTTACCGCGCTAACCGATCAGGGCAACGGCTTGCACACGGCTACGTACACAGTTGCCACGCCGGGCGGCTATGCGTTGAAGTTCCGCAAGCAGGGCGATTGGAACACCTCCATCGGCCAGAACTTTGGCAACTTCGGTACGCCCGATATCAACATCACCACGACCAACCCCAACGAGCTGTGGCAATTCGAGCTCGACTTGCCCAATGGCCGTTGCGCGCCTTTATGGTCGCGCCCGTTGGCAGTGCCGTGCCGGAGCCGGCGTCCGTCGCCTTGCTGATGCTTGGTGTCGTGTTCGTTCTCGGCGTCCGCCGCAAGTAACTCGAACGTGGCTAGCCCTTGACGCGAGGACAGAACGCATGGCGGAATCTGAAAGTACGCCCGTACCGAGGCGCGACTCGTCGACCGAATGGCGGTGGGCGGCGAGCGCGCTGGGCCGTTCTACTCCTTCTTCTTGCGGTCGTCGGCTCAGGATGCGAGCACGCAGCAACGGAACGCGCGCTGGCTGCACCGGCGGTTCCGGTTGCAGAGCGCCGCGACGCGGAAACCGGGCTCGCGCGAATTCCCGCGTCGTCGGCCACTGCTTCATCCGATTCGAGCGCTTTGCCAGCCGTCCCCGATTGGGCGGCCGACGCCGTCTTTTACCAGATCTTTCCAGAGCGGTTTGCCAACGGCGATCCCAACAACGATCCGACTCGCGATACGCTCGAATTCCCCGATGGCGTGCCGGATAGCTGGCAGCTTTCGCCGTGGACGGGCGACTGGTACGTCCGCGCCGATTGGGAACGGAAGCTGGGTCCGAACTTCTTCGAGAACGGCGTGTTCCATCGGCGTTACGGGGGCGATCTGCAGGGCGTTCTCGAACGGCTGGATTACCTGGAGATGCTCGGCATCAATGCGATTTACTTCAACCCGCTGTTCTACGCACGGTCGCTGCACAAATACGACGGCAACTCGTTTCATCACATCGATCCTTATTTCGGTCCCAATCCGAAAGGCGACCTGGCGCTGATGGCCAAGGAGACGAGCGACCCGAAAAGCTGGCAATGGACGGCGGCCGACAAGTTGTTTTTGGAATTGCTCCGGCAGGCGCACGCGAGGCAGATTCGCATCGTGATCGATGGCGTCTTCAATCACACCGGCCGCGATTTCTTCGCGTTCGCCGACTTGCGCGAGCGGCAACAGGATTCGCCGTATCGCGATTGGTACATCGTGCAGGCGTACGATGATCCGGCCACGCCGCGCAACGAGTTTCGCTACAAGGGTTGGTGGGGCGTGGAGACGTTGCCCGAATTCGCGGACAGCGACGAAGCCGACAATCTTCACGCAGGACCAAAGCGATATGTGCTCGACAGCACGAGGCGCTGGATGGATCCCAACGGCGATGGCGATCCGTCGGACGGCGTCGATGGTTCGCGCCTGGACGTGGCCAACGAAGTGCCGCCCGGCTTTTGGCGCGAATGGAATGCACTCGTGCGCGGATCAATCCGCAGTGCTACACCGTGGCGGAGATGTGGGGCGATGCGCGCCGTCTCCTCGAGGACGGCCAGTTCACTGCTACCATGAATTACCATGGGTTCGCCGTCCCGGTGAAAGGGTTTTTGATCGACGAGGTGCTGCCGGCGAGTGCGGCCGCCAAGGACTTCGACGCGCGACGAAATGTCTATCCGCAGTCCGTTCAGTATGCACTGCAGAATCTGTTGGACTCGCACGACACCGATCGGCTGGCGTCGATGATCGTCAATGCGGGAAAGCGCCCTACGAGCAGCCGGATCGCTTTGATTTCGACAATGGCGTGTCGCCGCGCCACGTGCCCGCGTACGACGTCCGCAAGCCCACGGATGACGAGCGCCGCGTTCAACGCCTTGTGGCGCTGTTGCAGATGACGTATGTCGGGGCGCCGATGGTTTATTACGGCACCGAAGCCGGCATGTGGGGCGCCGATGACCCGTGCGACCGGATGCCCATGGTCTGGCCCGATACCGTGTATGAGCCGCAGCAGGCGCATCCGCTCGGTCGCGAGCGGCCGGCCGACGAAGTGGGTTTCGACGAGTCGCTGTTTGGTTTTTATCAGTCGGCGATTGGCCTGCGTCGCCACAGCGCCGCATTGCGGCGCGGGATCATTGAATTTGTGGCGGCCGACGATGCAGCACAGTTTCTGGCGTTCCGACGAGCCAATGAGACGGAGTCGCTGTTCATCGGCCTGAATCGGGGCGGCGAAACCTATCGCTGGGAAGTTCCCGTCGCGAGGGCACCGCCATCGAGACGGTTTTCACGGCGTCGGGCAACGTCGGGCAGTTTCCCATCGATCGCCAGGCCGGCCAGGCAATTGTCACGATACCGGGCCGCGACGGCGTCGTGCTTCGCATCGCGCCGTCAGAATGAACATGCGCATTGATCTCTGTGCATGGGGTGCATGCTGCTTGTCCAGCAGTGCCGATGAGGCACCGGGGAAAGTTACCCGTGGCACGCGGTGCGCAGCTGACTCGCGCTACGGTTTCAGTTTCGTAACGTCCACGTATCCATATCGTCCGCCGCTTTGGCGTGCCAGCTCGGTGAGAAAGTTTCGCTCCGGCTCATCGGGCCCGCGGCCGAACTCAATCACGCAGATGGCGGCTCCGACGTCCTCGTTGATTCGGGCCAGCTTGTCCATTTCACTGTCCGACATGGGATCATCCGCATCGGACAAAAAGAAAATCGTTTCCGGGTGAAGCGCCAGCGCGTGCTTCAGCGCGACAAAGCGATCCGTGCCGCCATCGGCCTTAACGCGTCCGAGGAACTGGCCAGCCAGCTTCTTGTTACGATCGCTCGCAAACGCGATTCGAGGTCCTCCCGACGCTACGTCGAACGATTGCAGCCGATGATTGAAGAAAATGATATGGAACTGATGCACCTCATCCAGCGACTTGAGACTTTCAATAATTTGCCGTTTCGCGTTGGCTAGTGGCGCACCTTCCATGCTGCCTGAGCGGTCGAACAGGTAAATAAACTTATTTCCCGTTCCTTCGACTCCGAAGACATTCACTTTCGCATATCCATCTCCGGACAGTGCGCTGAGCGCTCGAGCAATGGAATTTGGCGGTCGCTCCTTCGCTGGCTCATCGGCTGACGCAGCCGACGCGTGAACGACCGCCATAGCTGCGGCCACAACAGAGCAAAACCGGCGCAGAGTCCGCAAAGCACAGCGAGATGATTTCAGTCGCTCAGGCATGTCATGAATATCGTACGAGCTACCGAAGCGTTTCTTATAGTATAACCGCCACGACGCTAGTCGCGGTTGGACAGCGGAAAGTCGATGTTTCGTTTTAATATTTCGGCCGATATTGGGCCACGCTTAGTGCAGCCACGGATATGCCACCAATCCGATGATCGCGGACACTAGGACAACCAGCGGTTCGGGAATCTTCCAGCCGGCCGCATAGACGGCCAGTGTGGCAAGCATCAACGCGACTTTGAATACGTCGGCCTGCCCGTTCTCGACGATCATGCGTTGGCCCAAGACGATCACCGCCCCGCTTATCGCGCCAATGGCAGCGGCCGTAACTCCGTCGACGAATGCGACGATGCCGGGACGCTTTCCATATTTCTTGAAATACGGCGCAGGAATGATCGTGAAGAAGTAACAAGGCAAGAAGGTGGCGACCGCCGCCACAATTGCCCCGCTAAGCCCAGCAATCAAAAAGCCGATGAACGCCACGGTGATGACTACCGGGCCGGGCGTAATCATCGCCACCGCAACCGCATCGAGAAATTGGTCGTCGTTAAGCCAGCCGTGCTCTGTCACGACTCCGCCGTACAAAAATGGAATGATGGCCAGACCGCTTCCAAACACAAAGGCGCCGGCTTCCGTAAAGAAGACGGCAATCTGCCACAGAACATGATTGCTCGCCGATGGTAGGCCGGGCAGCGACAATCCAAGCGGCAAAACGAGTACAGTTGTTCGAGGCAATCGCGGCGGAGTTCTTACGAACCACACCAGGACTCCACTGGCAAGCACCAGCCAAACAAGCTCGCTTTCCGTAATAATGGTCGCAACAGCGCTTGCCAAATACACCAACCAAAGCAGCCAATCTCGGCCTATTGTCTTCCTGGTCAGTTTGTAGCGCGCTGAATGCGATGATGCCGATGACTGCTGCGCCAACTCCATAGAACACGGCCTGCATCCAGCTCAGTCCCCCGTACAGGACATAAGCCCAGCCGAGCGCTAAAACCATCAAGAACGACGGCAGCACAAAAGCGATCCCGACAAGCGTTGCGCCAATAACGCGGTAGTGAACGTAGCCGAGATAAATCGCCAGTTGTGCCGCGAGCGGTCCAGGTGCAAGCTGCGCAAGTGCCATTCCTTCGCGATAGTCGGCATCGGAAATCCAGCCCCGCCGCTCCACGAGATCGCGGTGCATGTAACCGACTAATGCGACCGGCCCGCCAAAACCATAAGTGCCCAGCCCCAAAAAGTAGCGGACAAGCTGCCAAAGCGTATAGGAAGCCGGCACTGGCTGAGAATCCATGCTCTGGATGGTAAGAGTTCAGGTGCATCCCATCCAGGGTAATCGAGTTGGGAGTTTCATTTGCGCTTCGGGTAGGAAGCCGAAGTGGTCCCGCACGCTGATTTGCGTGCGCTTGCCACTTCTACTTCGGCGCGGTCGCTGCTCGAAGTATTTGACGGCCGGCCCGGCCATTGCTTACAATCGGGCCCAGCAGGGATTAACAATCCTATCTGTCCCCCGGTTTCTCGGATCGACGGCTCCTCTTTGAGAGCGTCTTCTCTCCTATACGGATGAAAATCCGTACCACGACCATGAGAACCTGCGCTTCATCCATTTTGCTCATCGTCATTTTGTTCTGCGGGCTGGCAAAACAATTGTCGGCGCAGCAGGCCACAAGCTCGAAGCGCATCGATGCCGAATCGGTGGCCGACGAACCGGCGACGGACAACACGCCGTCAAACGACACGCCAACCGATGTGCTTTCGAACGCGGAATCCGAGCGAGTGGACCAGGCCGTCGAGCGGGCTTTGGCCTGGATGGTGTCTCAACAGCAGGACGATGGGTCATTTATCACGCTGCAACGAGGACAGCCGGGCGTCACGTGCTTGTGTGTGATGGCGTTCATGGCTCAGGGCCATTTGCCAGGTGCTGGCCCTTACGGCGCACGACTGGAAAAGGCGACTGAATATGTGCTGAACTGCCAAAAACAAAACGGGCTGATCTGTGCGGTGACTCCGGATATTCCCCGCTTAAGCCGTGGAGTCGGCGGGCTGGGCACCAATACCGCGTACAACCATGCGATCTCAGCGCTCTTGTTGAGCGAGCTGTACGGGCTCGGCGGCGCATCGCAGACCGAGCGAATGCAAGAGGCCATCCAAAAAGCGCTCGACTGTTTCGCTCGAAATGCAGCGCTGGCCGAAAGACAATGAAGCCGATCGAGGCGGCTGGCGATATGTCGACGACCGCGATCAGTCGGATTCGGACCTTTCGGTCACAGGCTGGGAGCTGATGTTTCTGCGCTCGGCACGCAATGCGGGCTTCGAAGTGCCCGAACAGGCGATCGACGATGCCGTGGCTTATGTCCTTCGCTGCTATTCGAAAGAGTACGGCACATTTCAATATTGGATCGACCGCGGCGACGGCCGTTCGCGCGGCATGGCCGGCGCCGGCATTCTGGCGCTGGCGCATGCTGGCCATCACAATTCGCCGGAAGCCAAAAATGCGGCGGAGTGGATTCTGAAGCAGAAATTCGTGCCGTACAACACCGTGGCCCCCTTCAATAACGACCGCGATCATTATCACTTCGGCGTGTTCGGTTGCTGCCAGGGGATGTATCAAATGGGCGGCCGTTATTGGAGCGAGTTTTATCCGCAGATCGTGCCCATCCTGTTGGCGAATCAAAGCGCAGACGGATCGTGGCCTGCCGATAGCCAGCGATGGGACGCGCCGTACGGCCCTGCCTATTCGACGGCACTGAACGTGATGACGCTCGGCGCACGAATCAGTTGATGCCGATTTTTCAACGCTGAGAATTGGCGTCCGCGAGTCACTGCGCCAACGGCGTAGAACATCGTAGCCCAGGTTGTTCGCACAAGCGAACTACCCTGGATTACAAGGTGAAAGGCTGAGTTCTATCATGGAACGAGTAACTGGAATTGGCGGCCTGTTTTTTCGCTCGAAGAATCCGGCGGCGACGGCGGAGTGGTACAAGGAACATCTCGGCATTGACCTCGTGCCGACGGATTACAACCAAAAGTCGTGGTCACAGGAGGCCGGGCCGACCGTCTTTGCACCGTTTCCCGAAGACACGGAGTATTTTGGCGACGCCGCCAGGCAGTGGATGATCAATTTTCGCGTGAACGATCTCGACGCGATGGTCGGGCAGCTGCGGCTGCAAAGATTGACGTCGCCGTCGATCCGAATAAGTATCCGAACGGCCGATTCGCCCGTTTGCTCGACCCGGAAGGAAATCCAATCGAGCTCTGGGAGCCGGAATGAGTCTGTGAGTCAACGGATGGACCTGTTCGAGCCGCAGTGAATTGTATCGAACAATTTGAACCGCCAAGGTCGCCAAGTGCGACCACGAAATCCCAAGAAGCCCACGGACTTAACTTGGTGTTCTTGTGTCCTTGGCGGTTCAATTTCATTTTGTAAGATGCTTTTGTTTCCAGAACGATTTTCGGTACGACAGCCAAGATCGGCCTCCCCGGTGCGAACAACCGGTTGTACCGGCGCTATGCCGCCGCCCGATTATGTAGTCACCAGCCGCGAGTTGTTGATTCCCATGGATACCGTGCCCGTTACGCTCATCGATGTCTTCGCCGGCTTCGGCGAAGGCGAGGGACTCCTGCACAATGAGGGAACTCATTTGTGCTTGGAGTACCAGGTCAAAGACGGAATCTTCGGAGTGATAAAAAGCGAAATTAAGCAGCTGCGCATCCCCGTCGACGACCTGGTTTCCGTGACACTCACCAAAGGCTGGTTCGGGACAAAATGGCCGGGCGCCAAGCTTATCATCCAGGCCGATCGCATGGATGCGTTTGACGATATGCCCGGCGCCAGCCAAGGCCGGCTTGAATTGAGCATCGGCGCAAGAACTATGAAGTCGCGGATGACTTCGTGTACCACTTGCAAAAAAACGAAAAGTTTGCGGGCGAACGACCTCGTGCATAAATCCGCCGCCGGCGCGCCTTATGGTAAAATAAGGAAAACCAGTTTTCCTTACGACGCGTCGTCGATCGGACGAACAGAGATGCCGCGCACCGAAGCCCCACCCGCGCCAACCGAAACGCAAACTGAACCGATCGTTCGACCGACGACCAGACGGCGACGACGGGCCAAAGCAAAGCGACAACCGCCATACGCCGTCGTTCTTCACAACGACGACATCAATGGCGCCGACCACGTCGTCGTTTCGCTGCGGAAGGTGTTCAGTTACAGTCTCCCGAAGTCAATCGAACTCATGCTTCAGGCGCATGTCACCGGCCGAAGCATCGTTTGGTCGGGCACTTTGGAAGTCGCCGAACTAAAGGCCGACCAAATGCGATCCTGTGGTCCGGACCCGAATATGCGCGATCGGGGAGCGCTTCCGCTGCAAGTGAGCGTTGAGCCGTTGCCTGATTGAGTGAATTGCCTGGGTGCCACTGGCTTCGCCAGTGATCTCACAATCACGAGTTGTTTGGGCAATTAGTCGGGCGTGCACCAGCTTGTAGCAACAAGGTTTGGGAATTCGAGCAATGCGTCGGCCGACAGGACTCGGTTCGAGCGGCACTCGCCGGGTGCCACTGGCTTCGCCAGTGCTTCCCAAATGCCAGGTCCTTGCGGCCGCATCTTGAGTTCGGGCACAAGCTGTTGCAGGCTCAACCGATACGCCAAACGCTCACGGCTCCGTCCTTGCACTGGCAAAGCCAGTGGCACCGGCATTAGTAGCAGGCTGCACGCCAACATCTTACCTATCCCTAACAGGCCAACCGGCTTCCCGAACGGCCGGAGCTGTTCGCACCATCGGATACTCGCGGTGGGCTGAAAAACCAGCTCGCCGGGGATACAATTAATTCGACCCCCGCATCTCCTTCCAGTTCACGTGAGTACCAAGTGTTTGAACGACTTTTCCCCGACGGCCAATTTAGCGTCGATAACTGGCTCGTCGTAATTGGCGTCGGGCTCGTGTTTTTCCTAGTGCAGCTTGCGCTCACGCTGCGGTTTAACCTCCGCCTGCGCCGGCAACAGCGAATTCTCGCCGGCCTCGCTCGCGATGTTGATAAGGGTGGCGACGGCCGACCCGACAGCGGTAAGCTGCGCGAGAGCTATGGCTGGATTGATTGGGTCGTTGCCAATTTTCCAGCGCGATCGGCCAATCCGCCCGCCAATTACTCGCGCGAAGACGTGCTGCAGGAGCTCGACACGCGCATCGCCAGCGACTCAGCGTATCTATTGCTGCAGCGCATGGGCATCATGGCGCCGCTGTTGGGGGTCGTGTTGACGGTCATCGGCTTCTACTGGCTGGAGATTAATGAAGCGCAAGAGCAGTCGCTGCAAAGCATCTTGTTGGCCGTAACGCCGCTGGTTGCGGGCGTGGGCACGGGCGCCGTGCTGGCGCTCATCAATCAAATTCTGCTACATGTGGCAGGGCGGCGCGTCGAAGACCTGCGGCTGGCGGCCCGCGAATGGTTCGATGCCGTGATCTGGCGACACATCGGCCTCGACACGCAGGCGGCCACGGTGAAAGCGGTGCGCGCCATCGAGCGGCTCGCCAGCTCCGTCACTGAATCCGCGACGCGGCACGACGCCAGCTCGAATCGACTCGCACAAACGACGGCGTCGATGAAAGACGCCGCCACGCAGTTCGGCCAGGTCGTTAAGTCATTTACCACGGAGATCCGCGGCATCCCCGAGTCGCTCAGCGAGGTGCGGCACTCCACCTCGGCGGCGGCCGCCTCGCTCGACGACCTGATCCAAATCGGCACGCGCACTGTCTCCAATCTCGACGTGTCGGTCGCGGCATTTCGAACCGTCCTGGATCGCGAATTTGCCACCGGCGCACAGCTTCATTTTCGATCGAGCAAAATCCTGTCGGATTCGGCTCAACAAATCAGCGAGGCGGCCGAGCTGCTCAAGTCGGGCGCCGGCGATGTAAAGCAAATCACGCAGTCCAGCGCCGCTTCGTTTGAAAAGCTGGATGATTCGATTCGCCAGCAGATGGTGCCCGCCAACCGCCGATTCCATGAGGCGGTTCAAGAGTTTTCCGGCCACGCCGCCGCCGTCAGCAAAGCGGCCCGAGACCTTACGTCCCACGTCGACGCCACGGCATCGGAGCTCGACAAAACGGCTGGCCGACTCGTGCCGTCCTTTAATTCCTTGTCCGACGCGGTCGATCAGCGGTTCGGTCCGGCGGTGGTCCAGCAGGGCAAGCAGGTCGATTCCATCAGCCAGTCGATCGACCGGCTCCGCGAGGTCGCGGAAAGCATGTCCGAAGGCATGCGCGGCCTGCGCTCGATGCTGGAGGAATTCTCACAGGCCGTCGGGCGGACCGGTCCGCTGCAGGAATCGCTCGTCGGCACGGCCAAGGAATTGTCGGAAGCTGGAAAGCATCTGCGGCGATCCATCGAAAGCGACATGGCCCCGTCGCAGCGCACGATGCGCGATTCGGCAGCTTCGTTCGCCCACGCGGCGGCGCAGTTGTCGGATTTCATGAATGAGGGTCTGGTGCCGGCCACCCGCGAGCTGTCGACACTGCATGATACGCTGCGCGGACTGGAAGAGGCTGTGGCATCCATTCGAACTTTCAGCCAATCGCGCGGAGACATCGATCGATTGAACGAAACACTGGCCCACTCAGCCGAGATCAGCGCCGCGATTGCGACGCTGCCCGATCAGCTGCGGGACATCCTGGAACAGAATGCAAACCACCGAGCCGGCATGTCGAACCTGCCCGGCAGGGTTCGAACCTGGCTGGCGCGGCGCCCGAAATAACCGTCGGCCAACTGGCGCGAGGAGTTCATCATGCAACTTGAAAAAGCCACATCCCGCTCGAGCGAAGCGGCCCTGGCGGGATGGATCTCCAGCAACGACGTCACGCTGTTCACCACGGTGCTCGTGGTGATGATCGCCATCTTTCTGCACGCCCGGCTCAGCCAGGGGCGCGCGAAAACGTACAGATCAGCGAGGAGAACCAGAGCCTGGCCGCGCGGCTGGCCTCGACGGCGAGCGAGCTCGATGCCAACAGCGATCTGTTAGATCGGACGAACGCGGCCCTCACGTTGACTCAAGAGGAACGCGATCAACTTCGCAAACAGCTCGTCGAGAAACTGGATGAGCTGACACGACTCACGTCGCAGCTTGATTTGCTCGCCAAGGAAAAGGGCCAGCTCGAATCTGAGCACCAATCGCTGATCGAATCCGCGCAGGCGTTGGCCGACGAAAAGTCCGCCCTCTCAGCCGAACGGGCGTCGCTCACGGAAGATCGCAATGTCCTCCAGACGAGCAACCTCAGCCTTCGCGACCGGCTGGAGTCGCTCGCGAGCCAGCTTGAAGCCAAGGTGAGCGCGCTGGAACAAGTGGAAGAACAACGCGACCGGCTGAAAAAACAGGCCGACGAGCTCGGGGCGATCATCGCCGGGCTGCAGCAAAAGATGCGGGAGCTCAACATCGATCTGGCCGAAACGCAAGACCGTGCCGTTGCATCCGACACGAAAATTGATGCCCTAGAGGGCCAGGTCGCGGCCAGTGACAAGAAGGCCGAAGAGTATCTGGCCCAGCTGAAGCGCGCCGCCGCGCTGTTTCAAGGTCTTCAAGCCGAGAAGCGACAGCTCGAGCAAACCCTGACCGAGGCCGAGCGACGGCGACAAGCGGAATTGCTCGCAGAAGCGCGCAACAATCGCGAGCTAGTGGGCCTGACCGGCAAGCTGGAACGCGTGGCGATCTTGTTCGACGCCTCGGGCAGTATGCGCCGCGCCGCTGGCCGCGGCATTGGCGATCGCTGGGACGAAGCTCAGACCATCGCTTCCACCTGGCTGCAGCATCTCAACGTTCAGCAGTGCGTTCTGATTGTGTTCTCGAACCAGGTGCGAACGTTTCCGGTGGACGGTACGCTTGCCGACGTGCGCGGCGAGGCCGGCAAAGCGCGCCGCGATGCACTGCTGCAGCAGTTGAAGACCGTCACGCCCAATGGCTGGACCAACACGCACGACGCATTGCGCAAGGCGTATGAGTATGATGTCGACGCCATCCTGCTGTTCACCGACGGTGCGCCCAGCAAGGCGACGTCCGGCGTCTTTGATCCTGCAATCGCCCAGCAAATCTATGCGCTTTGCCGCCAGCACAGCACTGTCCCCATCCACACGATCGGCCTCGGCAACTACTTCGACGAAAACGCCTCGACCTTCTTACAAACGGTTGCCAAGCTAACCAACGGCACGTTCCGCGGGTGGTGATTGCTTGTACGCGGGCGGCGAGTGGCTGGGGCGAAAGTAGACCGCGCCTGCGCCGCGGTGCCCTCGACGCCCCAGTTCATGAATTCCATTTCTGGGGCGTTGCCCCAGCCACCAAATCATGTCAATCGAAATCCGATTCGCCGAGCCGGATGACGCCGCTGGCATGGTGGCCGTTTACGGCCCGTACTGCGATGATACGGTGATTTCGTTTGAAACCGCGTCGCCAACTATCGAGCAAATGCGCTACCGGATCGAGCGCGTTACAAGCCAATACCCGTGGCTTGTATGCGACGATCGACGGCGAAGTTGCCGGCTATGTGTATGCCTGCCCGCATCGCGAGCGGCCCGCGTATCGCTGGGCGGTCGACGTAGCGGTTTACATTGCGCCTCAGCATCAGCGGCGCGGCATTGGGCAGGCACTGTACTCGGTTCTGTTCCAGATTCTTCGTACCCAAGGTTACTTCAAGGCGTATGCCGGTATCACGCTGCCGAACCCGGGCAGCGTTGGCTTGCACGAAGCCGTTGGCTTCAAGCCGCTGGCTGTCTATCCGGGTGTCGGTTACAAATTTGGTAAGTGGCTCGACGTTGGTTGGTGGCAGCTTGATCTGCGACCGCAAACGGAAAGGCCGCAGGAGCCGGTTCCGTTCCGCTCAGCCGTACAGTTCGACTCTTTGGCGCAGATCGATCCGCGCGGCGGAACGGCTCATCAAGCCTGCCAAGTCGGCCTGACAACCGAATACATATTCGTTCAAACCAACATAGACACACGCAACCAGCGACATGGAAGGCGGAAAAATAGTATAATTGAAATGCGGCGGCGCCCGGCCAACCGGCGCCTTGCAGACTCTCATCCGTCTCCTCTTCGTCGCTCTTACTTACAATGCCCAAGAGCCGTCCAACAAACACTGAACTTGTTGAAGAAAACCAGCGACTGCGAGCTCAAGTTGCTCAGCTTGAAGACCGGCTCGATCATATCTCCGAGCACGGTGCCGCGGCCAAGTCGCTGCAGCAGACGGAGGCGCTGCATCGCGACATCATGGGCGTCGTTGCTGACGTCGTCTTGATTTCCGACGATGCCGGACGCCTTGCGTATGCCTCGCCGAACGCCCACTACATCTTCGGCCATGCGCCGCACGACATCATGAAACAGGGGCGAATCGCGTTCCTGTTGCCCGGCGACCTCTTCGACCCGGACATCCTGGATCAACGCGGCGAAATCGCCAATATCGAATGCCAGATTCGCGATGCCATCGGCCGCGCGCAATCTGCTCGTCACCGTGCGCAGAGTCGATCGCCACGGCGGCACGGTGATGTACGTTTGCCGCGACGTGACCGAACGTATGAAAATCGAGCTGGACTACGAGCTCCTGTCGCTCACCTTGGAGCGTCGCGTCGAGGAGCGAACCAATGAGCTGCGGCAGAGCCACGATCGTTACAGACGGCTGGTCGAGGGCCTGCGCGAGGATTATCTGTTCTACGCGACCAGCCCCGAAGGAACGATCACGTATATCACGCCGTCGATCTACAGCGTCATGGGCTACACACCGGATGAGGTGATGGGCCGCAATTGGCGAGAGTTCGTCGATGCCGATGGGCCGGATCTTCTGGAGCTGGAGCGGCTCGAGCGGCTGCGGTTCGCCGGCATGCCGACGCCTTTGTATTGTGCTCCCGTGCGGCATGCGGACGGCCATATCGTCATGCTCGAATCGCGCGATGTTCCGTTGCGCGATGCGAACGGCCGGGTCATCGCCAACGAAGGAATTTGCAAGGACGTCACTCGTCGGCATCGCGCCGAGGAAGCCCTGCGCCGCGCACATGAAGAACTTGAGCATCGCGTGCAAGAACGCACCGCCGAACTAAAGGCCATGAACGATCGACTTCGCGACAGCGAGCGCCGCTACCGCTCGGTCGTCGACGATCAATTGGAATACATCGTCCGCTGGCGCGATGAGGGCGTGCGAACTTTCGTCAATAAATCCTATTGCCGCGCTCGCGGCGCTTCGGCCGAGCAGCTCATCGGCACCAGCTTCATGCCGGCGATCGTCGAGGAGGATTGCGAAGTACTGAAGCAAAAAATTGCCGCCGTTTCCCGCGATAACCCGGTCGTGGTTAGCGAGCACAGAGTCGTTAAATCCGACGGCCACATTTATTGGGAGCGCTGGTCGAATCGGGCCCTGTTCGACGAGGATGGCCGGCTGATCGAGTTTCAGTCCGTCGGCCACGATGTGACGGAGCGACGAAAGTTAGAGAAACAGGCCGAGGATCGCGCCCTGGCGGCCGCCCACCTCCGCGCACTCAGCGATCGAGAGCGCGACGTCATGCGGCTCGTCGTCGCCGGCGACGCCAACAAAGTGATCGCGCAAAGCTCGACCTGAGCATCAAGACGATCGAAAAGCACCGCAGTAGTCTCATGAAAAAACTGCACATCCGCAGTGTGCCCGAGCTGGTGCGCTTGGCACTGCTCGTCGAATCGTCCAGCGATTCGTAAATCAGTTGCACGAATGCGGCATCTTCCGCGTTCGTGTATGCGAGTGCACAAAGACACGATTTTTTGCGCACCTAAAGTTTCTCACTCTCCGCTTGCCGCACGATGTCACGCGCATTCGTGCATCGCACCGCCAGTAGGGTTTTCACCTCACTTGCGCCGCGCCACGCAGGGCTTCCCCGCCTTTGGCGCCAAAGTTTTGCTGCGCAATCTGTCGCAGGTGTACATCTCGATATTAGCCGGTTGTTGAATTCAGCCATGTTTAAGCGGAGCTTTTCCATGCCAGTCCTCGAATGCTCGTGTGGAATGGTCATGTCGACTGCGGCTCGCGACTCGCGCCAGCGCTGCATTCGCTGTGGCAGCATCGCGCTGCGCGAGCTGAGTGGCGGCACAGCAATGCTGCCGGCGCTTTGGCGGTTTATGAACCGGCCGGCGATGGAAGTGGCATTTCAGACGACAAGCAGAAACCAAAACGGTTGGACAACGGAAGCGATTGGGGAAGGTTCGCACATTTGAGAAAGCCAGCGGTGATTGGGCGCCGGTTTCATCTGCCGCCCATTCCCCGCGCTGGGCGGGCTTACTAGAATTGCACTTGGGGCCAGAACGCCGACGTTCTTCAGGTCGGCGGCGCGTACAAACGGCTGGTAGAGATGCGGGCAAGCTTCTCTGCCCACTTGGGTTTGCGTGTGATGCGCAGGCCCGACAGGTCGGAACAGCTATGGATCGACGAGAGCGGGAAGGGCACTTCACGGGGCCAGAGACCCCGGCCGGCTTTCAAGCTGCGCATGTACCGCACAAATTACAGAAGCTTGGCGCGCGGCGCCGGCAGGGGCTTTCCGTGCGTTGTGTGGCGCAGCGACTTGGTCGAACGGTCAGCGAAGTGCGGGCTCAGGAAGAAGAGAACGCCGACATTTTTTTCTCGGAGCTGTATCGTTGGCAGGCCGCGCTGGAGGTGCCGATCGAAGAATTGCTCCACGATCCGCAAGACACCTTGTCGCCGCGCGTGCTCACGCGGGCTCGCTTGCTTCGCGTGATGAAGACGGCGATCGCGATTCGCCGGCAGGCGCGCTCCGAAGCCGAACGCCGTTTGGCTCGGCTGCTTATCGAGCAACTGCTGGAGATTATGCCGGAGCTGAAGGAAGTGGCCGGTTGGCCCGCCGTCGGTCATCGCCGCAGCCGAATGAGCTCGGCCGAATCGGCGAGAACCCGATCTCCGACGATTGGCTGCACGAGGCGAGCTGATGAGTCGAGAGCTTAGAGTCGAGAGTCAAGAGCCAGAAGGCGCTCAGCTGCATGTGATCGACCGGCTTTTGACTACTCTTCCGTTTCTTCGCTCGGAAACGGCACCGGGTCGCCGCGCAATTGGCAGATCGCGTTGTGCGCCGCGCGCTGTTCGGATTCCTTTTTGCTGCGGCCCCAGGCGGGTGCAAACCGTTGCTTTCCGATTTGCGCCGTCATCTTGAAGCACTTGCTGTGATCGGGGCCCTTTTCGTCGAGCAGGTGATACGTCGGCGTGACGCCCTGCTCGCGCTGAGCGAATTGCTGCAGCAGCGATTTGTAGTTGCCACCCGAGTCGCCCGACGCCGCGGATTCGATCTCCGGACCAAAATACGTAAGCACGAATTCGCGGGCCGTCTCCATGCCGCCATCCAGATAGATCGCGGCGATGAGTGACTCGAGCACGTCCGACAGCACCGACGGCGGCACCGCCGGATGCGTTGTCATGCCTTTGCCGAGCACGAGGAACTCACGGAGCCCCAGCGCTTGGCTGATCTTCGCGCATGTCTGCCGGCTGACGACGACTGATTTGAGCTTCGTGAGGTCGCCTTCGAGCTGCTCGGGAAATTGCTGAAACAACTGCTCGCAAACGACGAGGCCGAGAATCGCGTCGCCCAAGAATTCCAGCCGCTCATTCGACGACAGGCGATGATCGGCCCCGGAGGCGTGCGTCAGCGCCGAGTCCAGCAGTTGCGGGTCTTGAAACCGATAGCCAATCCGCTGTTGACAGCGCTCCAAGCGGACGGCATCGTTGTGACCGGCGTCCGACGTGGGCGACTGAACCATGGCCATTCTTTTAACGGCGGCTCTGCCGCGGGGCGCGGATTGCCCAACGGAAGCTCGCTTTAACGAACATTATGTATGTACGGGTGGCTCATTTATATCGCAGACATCAATATATTGCCGGCCGTCGGCCGTCTCGACAGAATGCCCGTGGCAAGCCAGGCCGCGGTGCAGTTGCCTCGCGCCGACAACGCCATAGCCAAGGAAAAGGCCAAGGGATCGAAGCGCTGGGGTTGACGATAAGCTACTGGCAGGATTCTGGCGTGTCAATCCGAACGGACGCGCGCCCGAATCGCAAGGCGAACATCCGAAGCAATCCTGAATCGTAACGGTCGAGCCTCAAAAGCAGGATCGCGCAAATGATCAACACGTTGTACTTACCCGAGCTGCGGGAAATGCTCGAGCTCAACGACGTGGACGGCCTGTGCGAGTTCTGCACGGCGTTGCATCCGGCCCGCACCGCCGAGTTCATGGAAGGGCTGACGGCCGCGGAAAGCTGGTCCGTGCTGCAGGCGGCCGACCCGCCCACACGCGTCGAGATATTCGGCTACCTCGATCGCCAGAAACAGATCGAGATCATCGAAACGTGCGATCCAGAAAGCGTCAGCACGCTGATCGCCGACATGCCGGCCGACGACCGCGTCGACTTGCTCAACGCCGTCGATGAAGAAGTCTCCCAAACTCTCACCGCGCTCGTGCCCGTTGAGAAGCGGCGCGACATCCTTCGCCTGCAGTCTTACCCGGAAGGCACGGCCGGCGCGGTGATGACCACGGAAGTCGCGCGGTTGCCTGAGTCGCTTACCGTGCGTTCGGCCCTCGAAGAGCTCAGCCGCATCGCGGAGAACCTCGAGACGATTTACTACATCTACATCGTCGACAACGAGAACCATTTGCGCGGCGCAGTGTCGGCACGGCAGCTGGTCACGCACCTCAACCGGCCCAACATGCCGATCACCGATCTGATGGAGCGCAACCTGGTGACGGTCGAGGCCACGGACGACCAGGAGGCGGTTGCCGCCAAGGTTGCCGATTACGATTTTCTGGCGATACCGGTCGTCGACAACGAGCAGCACCTCGTGGGCATCATCACCCACGACGACGTGATCGACGTTCTGCAGAAGGAAGCCACGGAAGACGCCTACCTTGCAGGCGCCGTTGGCCGATTGGAAGAGGGCTACCTTTCACTACCGTGGCTTCAGTTCACCTGGCATCGCGCCCAGTGGCTGGCGATCTTGTTTGTCGGCGCGATGGGAACGATACTCGCGCTGCGCACGTACCACCAGACAATCGAGGCCGTCGCCTGGCTGGTATTCTTTTTGCCGCTTCTGGTCGCTTGCGGCGGCAATTCCGGGAGTCAATCGTCGACGCTCATCATTCGAGCCCTGGCCACGGGTGAAGTCGCGCCCGCGTTATGGTGGACCGTGGTTTGGCGCGAGCTTCGTACCGGTTTGACCCTGGGCGTATTCCTGGGAACGATAGCCTATGTGATCGCCTGCTTCATGGTCTCGCCGATGGATGCTCTTGTCATCCCTATCACGTTGATTCTCGTCGTGACCTGCAGCACGTTGACCGGGTCATTGCTGCCGCTGCTATTTCGCGCGGCTGGGATGGGATCCCGCGCTGATGAGCACGCCGTTTGTGACGGTCATCATCGACATTCTGGGGATCCTCATCTATATGAATGTGGCGATGCTCCTGCTCAAGGAGCTGCGGTGACCTGGGTTGGGAAGAAACGCGCCGAGCAAGCTCGGCGGCTAAATATGCCTCAGGGCGCCGGTCCCCGCCCCGCCTCACACGTCCAACAGCTGATGTCCCACGTACATCTGCAGAACCTGGCTCTGCACCTTGATCGCGCGGATGAGGATCCATATTTGATCGCGCGAAAAGGATTCCGGATCGGACGCGGCCAGGTCTTCCAGCTCCTCGGTCATTGCCGCGTGCTGGTCGGTCGCCACTTGAAGTTGCAGGCCGGTGCGTTTCCACGCATCGTGCAGCGCATGCGGCTGACGAAGCGACTCCAGATCGTCGACCGTGTTGGTCAACAACAGGCATAAGCGCGCCACATCCTGTGCCGCCGCGTTGGGCTGAAGACGTTCGATCTGCTGCGCAAGCTCGGCGCACGACAGCGATTTTTGCGTTTTCTGATTCAGCATGTTGTTCATTTGGGATTTGTCAATGGTTGCAGTTGTAGCGCCTGGTGACGTCGAGTGCTGTTTGTAGCCACAGAGTCCACAGAGGACAGTGAGTAAGAGCGCCTAATAAATTGAACCGCCAAGACGCCAAGCACGCCAAGGAAGGCAGTAACTTTCCATGGATTTTACCTTGGCGACCCTTGCGTTCTTGGCAGTTTATTCATCTGTTAGGTGCTCTTAGGCCTATCCTCTGGTTTGCTTTTTCATCCGTGATCTCTGGGTCTCGTCCGGCGTGGTTTGAATCGCTTTCTCGAGCACCGCGCTGTGTTGCTAAGCGGTTCGCCGCGATCCAGCGACTCATTCGTAGTGCTCGCCAGGCCCTCTTGTAGTAACGAAGAGATCGTCAAGCCGTTCGTTGTGACGGCCACTCCCTCCGGCCAATGCCCTCTCGTTGGCAGATTGTCTTTTCGAAGTGTAGCTTGCTGCCAGATGCAGCCGGCAGCCCGAAAATCGGCAGGTCCGGCACGGCTTGCACCGGCCAATCGCCCTCGCGAATTGCCTGGAAGCAGCCGCCAGCAGCCAGTCGAGAAGCTGGCCTTTGCCCCTCAAACACGGCATAATCAATAGAGACCGACCGCACGAATTGCGGTGGACAATTTGGTTTACATGTTCAGGATTTGCGAGACCTAACCATGTTTGCCTGCCCCCAGTGCGCAACACCTTTGACCTTACCTATTCGCAAGCACGCTATCCCACTTGTCCGCATTGCGGCGCGGAGGTCGAGCGGACGGCGAACAATTCCTGGATCGATGTGGCGCACGTCACGAATCTGGCCGAGGCTGGATTCTTGACCGATGAACTCAATGGCCTGGGCATTGACGCTCAAATCTATCAGCTGGAGGAGTTCAGCGCGCTCACCGACCGCTGGTCAACGGTGTATCTAATTCGCGTGCCGTCGCACAAAGCGCACCAGGCCGCGGCGCAAATCCGGCAGCACCTGGCCGATGAAGTGGCGGAAACCGAGAGCGGCGCCATGGGCTTTCGCTTCTCCGCCGATGTCGCGACGATGGACCCGCTGTTCTGGCGCCCGTGGCGCTGGTGGTCCTGGCAGGCGTCGCCAGCTTTCTGCTCGGTCAGCGGTTTTCCGATCAGCATGTCGATCGCCGGCCACAACGCGGAACGCTTTCCACGGCACTTGGTTCGATCGGCCGGCCCCTGGCCACCGAACCAGTCCCCGGTCAGCCGTGTCACCGGTTATCGTTAGACCGGCGCAAGGAGATCTGGTACTTGGACACCGATCACGACGGCGACGGCTTGTTCGAAAGCCGTCAGCGATTCCAGGCTTCGGGCGCCGCATGGTAAGCTGTTGGGTCCGACGAACCTCTTAGTACGAGAGGCCTGTGGTCCTACTTGGCGTCAATATCGATCACGTGGCCACAGTTCGGCAGGCCCGCAAGACAAACGAGCCGGATCCAATATGGGCTGCCGCGCTCGCCGAGCTGGGCGGCGCCGACGGCATCACGGTGCACTTGCGGGAAGACCGCCGCCACATCCAGCCGCGCGATCTGCGCATGCTCATGGAATCGGTGACCGTGCCAGTCAACCTGGAGCTGGCATGTGCCGACGACGTTTTAGTTGCTGCCTGCGATGCCAGGCCGTATCAGGCCACGCTTGTTCCCGAACGCCGCGAGGAAGTTACGACCGAGGGCGGCCTGGATGTCGCGACCCATCGCGAAAAAGTTGGCAATGCGGTTCGACGCCTGAAAGACGCAGGCATCTTCGTGAGCCTGTTTCTCGACCCTGATCCCAAGCAGATTGACGCCGGCGGCGGCATCCGTGCCGACGCCATTGAACTGCACACGGGCGCCTATGCCCACGCAACGCTGCGTCATAATTCCCA
This sequence comes from uncultured Planctomycetota bacterium, assembly GCA_963713365.1. Classification (GTDB taxonomy): domain Bacteria; phylum Planctomycetota; class Planctomycetia; order Pirellulales; family Lacipirellulaceae; genus JABDGM01. Next base: position 74,036 of record CAVQLN010000005.1, read on the forward strand.
GCAGATGCAGGACGAGCTCCGGACGCTCACGGAAGCAGGTAAACAAATCCGCGACGCCGGCCTCACGCTCGACGCGGGCCACGGACTCACCTATCGCAACGTGAAACTTGTCGCGGCGATCCAAGATATGCACGCGCTGAACATCGGCCACAGCATTGTCGCGCGGGCGATCATGGTCGGTTTCGAGCAGGCCGTGCGCAACATGAAGCGGCTAATTGGCTGAGATGCCCTATAACAACTGCAAGAATTTGTCGACGGTCAAGCCGGCCTGACGAATAATCGCGCGAAGCGTACCCTTGGCCACTTCGCGATGACCGGGCACTGTGATTCGACGGTGTGGAGGATCGATATGCCGCAGGACAATGTGACTGCCGCGTTGATGATCAAAAACGTACCCAATTCTTTCGAGTGCTTTTACAAGCTCGCGACCCGAAATTTGCGGCAATCGACTCAAACATCAACCTCCACGACTTCCTCTGAAACGGGTGGCGGGACTGGTTCGCCGTGCGCTTTTAGACTTTCAACGTAGGCAACAATCGCTTCTTTGATGTTCGCAATTGCCTCTTCGCGCGTTTTGCCATCCGAGATGCAGCCGGGCAATGCCGGGACTTCTGCGACAAACACGCCGTCTTCATCAGGCTCAATCAGGACGCGGTATTGCATTGCATGCTCCGAAAACTCTCTAGGGGCAATTATACGATAACCCGTAAAGCGTGCTTCGGCCACGGGATAGAAATATCCATGGATGCCTGCAAATGAGCCTACTGAAGTGTACCATGCCCACGGCTTTGACTTCGGCGAGCTCAGTCGAGCCGCGTACGCATGCTAAAAAACTGATTCAAACACGGCCACTCAGAGCAGTGGCCATGGCACCCGGCGAGGCGAACTCAACTTAGCGCTTCGAGCGGCAAGCTTCTAATTTCCGCGATTGCTGATTCGGAAAGCGCGTAGTTTTCGACCGTCTTGGCGACAATTTTCTTCGCCACGCCAGGCCAGGCCAAAAGCTGCGCCGTGATCCAGAATCGGGGCAGCCGGCTGAGGCGATCTTCGCGCGGGCGAGTCAGCTCATCTTCGCTGTTTTCGAAAATGCCGCGGCCAGCCGCATGTTCTTGGATTTCGCGGATCAGCGCGCCGCGGCCTTGGCCCTCGAATGCCATGCTCATGAGAATCATCATGAAGTTGTGAGTGCGCAGGCCCACTTTGCCGATCGGCGCCGGCGGCGGCGACTCGCCGCGCGACACTTTCACGAGCATTTGCGGCAAGTTCACGCCACTTAACAGCGCATTGACCGTCTCGCCAATTCGCGGGTTGCACTCAATGTATTCCGGCTGGCCGCTTTCGCGCTGGTAAAAGTAATCGATAAACAGCGCACCATGCCATTCGAGATGCCGGCCGAGCCGCGCCACGTGCTCGCGCACGAGTGGATGATCCGCGCTGACGCGGGCGGTCGACATTCCGCCGACGCCCAATTGCCGCGCCTCGAAACAATGAACGCCGATCATCGAACCCTGGTTGAACACGGCCTGCACGCTGCAAAGCACACCGCGGGCCGGTTGTTGAACTAGCGCTTCACTTCCGTTGCCGAACAATCCTCGACGTTCCATGTCGTCCAGTCGCCGATCCAGCTCGCCGCGTTCCTCGATGCGGAAAACGCCGCCGCCCGCCGTGCTATGCTCGAGCTTCAGATAAAATGGATACTGCCATTCCCGTTTGAGGTCTTCACGGCAACGAACGATGACCGAGTTGGGTTGCGGCAACTCGAGCTCCATGAGCAGCCGGCTGAATGCGGTTTTACTTTGCATGCGTTCCATCGCGGCGAACTCGGGCAGCGCCAGGCCGACGTGCGGCGTAAACGCATCGCGGAAGCGGCTCAAAATATAAACTTGATCATGCGTGGGAAGCAGCACATCGTATTTATGCTCGCGAACCAACTTGGCAAGAAAGCGCAAGAACTCGGCCGGTTGCTTCGAGAACGAGGGCGAACGAAAGTAACGCCCAACGTAACTGGAGAAGCGGCATTGGCAGAGCGGGTCCGGGTCGATGACATCGATGTCGTGATAAGGCCCCAGCGGATAGAGCGTTTGCCGCGCCGAAAGACTTGCACCTTCGGTAAACAGGACGCGCAAGCGCGGCGAACTTGCCGCGATGAGCCGGTAGTTTCGATGCGTTGGCGGCAGGGATCGACAATTTGATTTACGAATCGCTGGTTTCGAAGGCGCTTCTCCGCAATCGCCGCGAACTGATGTACGCGTCGATGCGGATCTTGCCCCGGCTCGCTCGCTTTTATAGCCTGAACGTGCCTTTTGCTGAAGTAGGAGCACCGTTTGAGTTACTACCAAGACAAAGTCGCCGTCGTGACAGGGGGAGCCGCAGGAATCGGCGCCGAATTGGCACGGCAATTGTCCTCCGCCGGGGCCGCCGTATTAATCGCGGACCTGGCCCACGATGCCGCCGAACGATTGGCCGACGAGTTGAGTAAAGACGGCGGGCGTGTCGCCGCATGCCAATGCGATGTTTCTCGCTTTGACGATGTCGAGCGGGCCGTCAATACGGCCGTTCAACAATTCGGACGGCTCGATCTTATGTTCAATAACGCCGGCGTCGGCCTGGCCGGCGAGCTCCGCGACCTGGAGTTGTCCGACTGGCGGCCGATCGTGGAAGTTAACCTGTGGGGAGTGATCCATGGCGTTCACGCCGCGTTGCCGGTGATGCTGCGGCAGGGCGGCGGCCAGATCGTAAACATTGCTTCGGCGGCGGGGTTGGTGCCTCGACCCGGCATGGTGCCGTACGCGGCATCGAAATTCGCCGTCGTGGGGCTGTCCACCTCTCTGCGATACGAAGTTGAAGATCTCGGAATCCGGGTAAATGCCGTTTGCCCATTTCATGTTGCCACGGCGATCTTTCAAAACACCAAATACCGTAATATTGATTCCAAGGGGATGCTGGCTGCGATTCCGCTTCGCCAACTGCCGGTGGATCGCTGCGTAGCGGAATTGCTTGCCGGCGTGCGAAGGAACAAGGCGATCATTGTGATGCCGCGGTTCGCGCGGTTCGAATGGATGCTGTACCGTTATTTTCCGCGAGCCGCGTCGCTGCTAATGCGGCGACGCCGGACTATATTCCGCGACCATCGCATTAGTTCGTCACCCGCAACCATTTCAGGCAAACCGTGAGTGCATCGAAGCTCAGCGGGAAAGTGATTTGGATTACGGGAGCTTCCTCCGGCATTGGCGAAGCGCTTGCGAAGGAGCTTTCGGCACGCGGCGCGTTGCTAGTGCTGAGTGCGCGACGCGAGGCCGAGCTGCGGCGTGTTCAGGCTTCCTGCCAGCGAGCCGACAAGCATCTTGTTCTGCCACTCGATATTTTGGACACGGACTCGTTCGGCCCCGCCACCGAATCAGTTTTCAGCCGCTTTGGACACGTCGACATCCTCATTCATTGCGCAGGGATCAGTCAGCGGGCGTTTGCCGATCGATACCCGGCTCGACGTTGACCGCCGGATCATGGAGCTTAATTATTTCGGGCCAGTAGCACTGACCAAACAGGTCTTGCCGTCGATGATTGAACGGTGCGCCGGGCAGATTGTGGTAGTCAGCAGCTTGTTGGGAAAAATCGCAGCACCGGCCCGTTCGGCTTATTGTGCATCAAAGCATGCGCTGCACGGTTTTTTTGACTCGCTGCGCGCAGAAGAACATCGGCACGGGATTGCGGTGACCATCATTTGCCCGGGTTTTGTTCACACCAGCGCGTCGCTCAACGCGCTGACGGGCGAGGGAAAGTCACACGGCAAGATGGACGAACTGATTGCGGGCGGGCTGGCCAGTGAGTTGTGCGCCGCCGCATCGCGAAGCGCCATCGAGTGCCGCCGCCGCGAGGTCTACATTGGGCGGAAAGAAGTGTTGGCTGTGTATCTGAGCCGCTGGGCGCCGAATCTGTTTCATCGTTTCATTCGCAATACGACGCTTAAATAACGCGACATTCCATCCATGGCAGAAACGTTCAGCGTAATCACCGGAGCAACCGGGCTATTGGGCAGCCATGTGGCCGAGCGATTGTGTGGCGAGGGTGTTCCGGTGCGGGCTCTCGTTCGGCGCGAAAGCGACACAACGTTTCTGCGCACGCTGCCTGTCGAGATCGTTATTGCCGATTTAAGTGACTTGCGCCAGACCCCTCGTGCATTTGAGAATGGCGGCACGGTGTATCACTGCGCCGCGTTTGTGCGCGATTGGGGAACATGGCAGGAGTACTACGAAGGCACCGTGGAGCTGACACGAAAAGTCGTCACTGCGAGCCGCACGGCGGGCGCGGGTCGCTTTGTCCATGTCAGCTCAATTTCCGTGTTTGGAAACCCTCCAGAATCGGCAGGCACGATTACCGAGGATACGCCGACCGGAGAATTTCTCTGGCCGGGCGACTACTATGGCCGATCAAAGCTGCTGGCCGAAGAGAAAGTGCGCGAACATCCGGACCATGTAATCATCCGGCCGAGCTGGATTTATGGGCGTCGCGATCTGGTATCACTGCCGCGCGTGATTGAGGCATTGCGGACTCGCCGTGCCCGTATCATTGGCCGCGGTGATAATTTGCTCAATCTCGTCAGTGCTGTGGATGTCGCTCGCGGAATCGTGCTGGCGGCACAAACGCCCGCCGCGCGTGGCCAGGCCTATCACCTCTGCAGCAGCGGCGAGATCACGCAGCGGGAGTTCTTCGACTTGCTCTCGGAGCGCCTTGATTTGCCTCGGGCAGGCCGCAGGGTGCCGTTCCGGCTTGCGTGGCGTGCTGCCGCATTCTTAGAGATATTGTTTCGGGCAGCAGGCCGCAAAACGCCGCCGCCGTTTACACGGCGAGCGCTACTGATGCTCAGCCGTCCTACACGGTTCAGCATGGACAAGGCCGCACGTGAACTTGGCTGGCGGCCGGAGGTGAACATACGGGAGGGGCTCGAAGATGTTCTTTCCTGGAATCAAGAGGCTCGAGTGCCGAGGGCGGCCGCAGGATGAACCATGCGGTCGTGACATCGCCGCCCGCGACAAAGTGCGCAAATCTGTCGTCGGTACTGCCAAACGGCGGGTATTTGGGTAAAATACCCCGACGTTGCGGATCGTGCTTAAATTTATTCCGCGTCCCGGCGGTTTCCCTCCAACAACGGAATGATCGATGGCAACGGTTCGCATTTCTCCCCAGCCGACGAAGTCGTTCTCCGACACCGAATTCAAAAGACGGCTTCAGCAACTGCGGCAGACCGACAATTATCGCAATTGGTTCTATCTGGCCCGCACCTACGGAGCCCTGCTGCTGACCATTGGCGGCGCGATCTGGTTCTACCAGTTTACGCGTGACTACGGGCTTTCGCTGGCTTGGAACGTGCCGGTGTTTGCGGTCGCTATCGTGATGGTAGGCGCGCTGCAGCATCATCTGTCGAACCTGGCCCACGAAGCAGTACACCACACGCTATTCAAAAACCGTTATTTGAATGACCTCGTGTCAGAATGGTTATGCTCATTTCCGATGTTCAGCTCCACGTTCTACTACGGACTTCACCATCTGGCACATCATCAATTTGTAAACGACCCGGTGCGGGATCCGGACATTTCACAACTGCAAAAGAGCGGTCACCGTTTGTCGTTTCCAATTCTGAAAGAGGAATTCAAAGACGTCTTGTTCCGGCAGATGTGGGTGCCGAATCTGGTGCGTTACAGCCTGGCGCGAGCGGAGTACGATTCGCTGGGAACGCAGCACAATCCCTACATTCGCGAGGACTGGCAGTTTTCCAAGCGGCCGCAGCGGCTGACCCTTCTCTACTTAGCCGGGTTGGCGCTGATGCTTACTGCGCTCGTGATGTATGGAAACGTGGTGCTGTTGGCCGTCGCGCCAATCGTCGCGTGGGCGGGCATCATGCTGGTGTTGGGGTTGTTGCCGGAGCGTTTCTACTATCAGAGCAAAATCCGTCCTCTGTTCACCATCCGCTCGCTCGGAATGATGAGGACCACGTTTATCACCCTGCTGTTCTGCTCGTTAGCGTGGGCCACCTGGTACACGGGCGACTGGTGGGCGGCATACTTTTTCTTGCTGTGGGTGCTTCCCTTGGGCACGTCTTTCCCGTTGTTCATGGTCCTGCGGCAGATCGTGCAGCACGGTAATGGCGACCGTGGGTGGATGACCAATAGCCGCGTATTTCTGTGTCATCCATTTATTAATTTCGCCGTATTTCCGCTGGGGCAGGACTATCATTTGCCGCACCACATGTTTTCCACGATTCCGCATTATCGCCTCAAGGGATTGCACGAGCTGATGCTGGAGTATCCCGAGTACAGCGAGGGGGCCACCGTCGTTGAAGGTTATTTTTGGCCCAAGCAGCGCCCGCCGGTTCATCCGACAGTGGTCGAAGTGTTGGGCCCCGAGTACGCACCCCGAGAGTTTCGCGACGTGTACATCGACAACTCCGTGCTCGAAGGTCAGATCGTCACGGAGCAGGAGAAAGAGGAGATCCTCGACGACGGCGCCCGTGAGGCGGAGCGAGTTCGCCGCGAGGCCCGCGCCGGCAGTTGGACGGTGACCGGCGAAACGCGGCGTCGCGCAGGCCGCGCGGTCTGACGATGTCTTGTCGCGTTCCACGTTCTTCGCGGCCAATTGTCAGCTTCGGCGTGCTGGCCTATCATGCGTCTGACGCGCTACTGTTTCTTCATTCACAGCATCCGGAACTCGTGAGGCATCTTGTTTGATGAAAACCAAAGGTGAAGCTTTTGCCGGCATGTCGGTGGCCATGGTGACGCCGTTCAAGAACGGCGAGGTGGATTACGACACGTTCCGCGAGCAGATCGAGTTTCAGATCGCCGCCGGCACGAACTGCCTGGTCCCCGTGGGAACGACCGGCGAATCGCCCACGCTCAGCCACGAAGAGCAAGACCGCGTGATCGCGTTCGTCATCGAGACGGTGGCCGGCCGTGTGAAGGTGATGCCCGGCACGGGCTCGAACAGCACGGCCGAAGCGCTGCGGCTCACCAAGTTCGCCGAGAAAGTGGGTGCCGACGCTGCGCTGCAAGTCGCTCCCTATTACAACAAGCCCACGCAACAGGGTTTTTACGAGCACTTCAAGTGCCTGGCCGAAGAGATGCGGCCTGCCGCAGTGCATCTACAACATCCCCGGCCGCACGGGAAAGAACATCGAGCCGGAGACGATCATCCGGCTGGCCGAGCTGGAAAATATCACGCTGGTGAAGGAGGCGACCGGCTCGCTCGACCAGGCCTCGCAGATCATCACGTCCACCAACCTGACGGTGCTCAGCGGCGACGACAGCCTCACGCTGCCGCTGATGGCCATCGGCGGCCGCGGCGTGATCTCGGTCGTCGGCAACATCGTGCCCAAAGACATGATCGGCGCTCATCGCCGCGATGAACAAGGGCGATCTGGCCGAGGCACAGCGCTGGCACCGCAAGTTGTTCCCGCTGTGCCGCGACATGCTGGGCCTGGCCACCAACCCGATTCCGATCAAGGCGGCCATGAAGCTGCTGGGCCGCGATCCGGGCGAGCTGCGGCTGCCGATGACCCCGCTCGAAGACACCGGCATGACGCGGCTCAAGAAGTCGCTTTCCGAGTACGGCTTGCTGTAGACGCCGCGAGCCGAGCGGCGTCATGAAAAAGTCCGGCTCGGCTCGCCGGACCTACGGCGATGCGACGAGTTCTAATCCTCTGCGAGTATCCCACGCTGCTCGGCGGCGAGCGGTCGATGCTCGCGACGCTGCCGGCCATTCGGGCCGCCGAGTTTGACGTTCAAGTCGCGGCGCCCGACGGCGGGGATTTGGCCGATGCGCTTCGCCGAGCTGACGTGCCGCATGTGCCGTGGCGAGTCCAGGACGAGAACGGCGAGAGGTTTCCACTGGATCGGCTGCGCGCCAATATCGCCGCGATCGTGCGCGACTTTCGACCTCATTTGTTGCACGCCAACAGTCTATCGATGTCGCGCATCGTCGGGCCGGTGGCAACTCAGTGCGGCTTGCGCAGTATTGGCCATCTGCGCGACATCTTTACTCTATCGAACCAGGCCGTCGACGACGTCAATGCGAACCACCGGCTCGTCGCGGTGTCGAATGCCACGCGACGTTTTCATGAGGCCCAAGGTATTGCGAGTGAAAAGTGTGTCGTCCTCTACAATGGCGTGGACCTCGAGCAGTTACAGCCGCGCTGGCCGACGGGTTGTTTGCACGAAGAGTTACATTTGCCGGCCGAGGCGCAGCTAATCGCCACGATCGGGCAGCTTGGACTTCGCAAGGGAATCGATGTTGCGCTCGCGCGGCGGTACGGATCGTCGCCAAAGATCCGAATATCCATTGGCTCATCGTCGGCGAGCGAACCTCGAATAAAACCGAGTCGCGCGAATTTGCGAGGCAGCTTCAATCGACTTGGCAAGCGCCGCCACTGAGCGGACACGTACACTTCTTAGGGAGCCGCAACGACGTGCCGCGGTTGCTCAATGAATGCGTCCTGCTCGTGCACGCCGCGAGGCAGGAGCCGCTGGGACGCGTATTACTGGAAGCGGCGGCAAGCGGCGTCGCCGTGGTGGCGACAGACGTCGGCGGCACCCGCGAGATCTTTCGAACGGAGCTCGACGGCGCGATCCTCGTTCCGCCCGACGATGAGCGCGCATTGGCCGAAGCGATGCTGGCGCTTTTGCAAAACGAAGCGCGCCGCCAGTCGCTTGCCCGCGCAGCGCGCCGCAGGGCCGAGGAAGCGTTTGATATTCGCTATGCGGCACAGCGCCTGGTCGCCCAGTATGAAGATGTGATCAACGGATAACGGCGCCAAAGTTGTTCGGGTTTGCAATCGTAATCTCGTGCCTCTCCACACATTCGCGCAGCCATTCGACGAGCGATTCCGCTTCGGCGCGGGAACGGCAAATCGCAAACACGGTTGGCCCCCATGAGGATTGGCCCACGCCGCGAATCCCATGATTGCGGATACGTTCCACCAGGCCGGCGATCGCGGCATCGGCGTAAGGCCCGCCTTGGACAGCCGCAAAGCATTCGCCGGCCAGCCGGCCGAATTGATACACCGCCTCGCCAAACGCATCGCAGTCGAATCGCTCGATTGCGGGCAGCATTTCACGTTCGGTGATCTGCCACAATTCTCGTGTGATGGCTTCCGGAACCGGTGGCAGACGCGCGAATGCGTCCGCTTCATGCGGGCCGGCAAGGCCGCGCCGATGTTCCGCCCGAACGAGAACAATACGCCAGTCGGCCGGAATCTCAAGACGCCGCTTGAGCCTGTCGGTCGATGGCTCGCGGCGTGATGCCCGCATCAACGATGAGGCTGCCTCGCTGAAATCCGTATGTTCCAACGGCGGACGCGATTAGCTCGGCCAACCGCCTTTGCGAGCGCCTCGATTGGAAGCTCCGGCAAGCGCAACCAACGTCGCAGCCCGGCCGCAATCGCCAGGCCCAATTGAGTGCCGACGCCCAGGCCGACATGATCACTCGGCGCACGAACAGCGACGCTGGCACTGTGGCAATGCCGGAAGCTGCCAGGCCGCGACGGCTAACTCGGCGAACTGCCGCGCGCGCTCGGAAAGCGCGCCGGCGACCGTGAAACTCGCGGCCGGGGCAATCTCGATTTCGATCGCCGGCGGATCAATCATCATGCCGACTCCGCCGAACTGAGGCCGATCGGCGTGCCCAAAACTGAACATGCCAAAATGCAGTCGGCATGGCGCACGGACACAAACCGCTTCGCTCATTGCTGCTGCATCTCCATCTGGCGTTTGATGGACGGCAGATTTTCCAGCACATACTGCCGCAGAAACTCGAACGCCCGCCGCTCGGGGGCGCCGCCCGTTTTGGCGACCGGCGCCGCCAGTCGCTCGAATTCACTTAGAATCAATTTGGAATCCAGCAACTCAATTCGCGTGGCAAGGATCGCCGCTTCAATGACCGCATGTTTCGCGCGATTGAATCCGAAGAAGTCGCGCAGGTGACCTCGATCAACCACGCGGGCGGCAATCGCCGTGCGCTCCTCGCGGTCGTCGAGCGACTCGACTTGAAAGGCGTACCAACGACAAGCGCCCGTAAGGATCACGCCTTCGATCTTTGCGGCCGGGCGCAGCGGCGGCAAAGTCTCCAGTCGGCCCACCGCCGCGCGTGCTATTAGTTCAACATCATCGGTGACGTGCAACACGCCTTGTCCAGATCGCTTTAGGTTTTGGTAAGTTACCGAAGTGCGAAACGGCCGCAATAATAGCCGCTCGAAGTCGCTCGTCGACAATCGGACCCATCGGCGCGATATGCGGCGAGCTGTCAACGTTGAGCGTCGTGACGACGCCCTCCAGCAGCTTGCCCTCCGGCAGAGTCGGCCCGAGCGAAGCGGTGTAGTCAGTCATGCTGCGGCTGATTTAAAACGTGACGGGTCGGGCCGGCAAAGGCCGGCGCTGTTGCGGCGTGTGCGTCAGTTCATTCGCCGCCAACTCGCTCGCGGTCGCTTGCACTTCCAGACCGGCGTACGGCAAGAAATTGGCGAGCAAAGCGTAACCATGCTGTGTGAGGATTGATTCAGGGTGAAACTGCACTCCGAATACTGGCAACTGCGCATGTTGAAATGCCATCAATACTCGATCGGCGGTCCAGGCGGTCGCACGCAGCTCGCGCGGCAGCGACTGCGGCTCGACGACAAGCGAATGATACCGGCCGACGGTCAATGGCGACGGAAGGCCTTCAAATACACCGCTGCCATCATGTGCAACTGGCGACGTCTGTCCGTGCAACGGCACGCTCGCCCGCACGAATCTGTGCACCCAGCGCTTCGGCAATCACCTGGTGACCCAAGCAGACGCCGAGCATGGGAACGTCTTCATGCAGCTCGCGCACAATTTCAAGCGACGCGCCGGCCTCGTGCGGCGTGCAGGGGCCGGGCGAGATCACAATCGCCGCCGGCCGCATCGTGCGCACGCCCGCGACGTCGATCGCGTCGTTGCGCACGACGTGCGTCGCCTGCCCGAGTCGCTCGAAGTAGCGCGCCAGGTTGTGGGCAAAGCTGTCGTAGTTGTCGATCAGTAGAAGCATCGTTGAATCGATTCGAGCTAAACCGGCAAGCGGTGATTCGCGGTTTTGCTTTTTGCGTGCCGTTTAGCTTATCACGGCCGCAGTGCCCGGAGCATGCCGGCCGCCTTGTGCCAGGTTTCCTCGTATTCGTCGCGCGGATTGGATTGGGCGACGATCCCGCCGCCGACCGGTAGTTGCCACCAGCCGCGCGACGCGGTGATCGTTCTTATCAGGATACTTGTGTCCATGCGGCCGTCCAAGCCGATGTAACCCAGCGAGCCGCAGTAGGCGCCGCGAACCGTCGGTTCCAGTTCGGCGATGATCTCCATCGCGCGAATCTTCGGGGCGCCGGTGACCGAGCCGCCGGGGAACGCCGTTCGCAAGCAGGTCGATCGGCGCGCGATCGTCGCGCAAGCGTGCGCTTCGACCACCGACACGAGATGCTGCACATATTCGTACGTTTCCAAACCGCACAGTTGTGAGACGTGCACGCTCTCAGGCCGGCAGGTGCGCGACAGGTCGTTGCGCAAGAGGTCGACGATCATGACGTTCTCGGCCCGGTCTTTATCGCTTGCAAGCAGGTCATCGCCGGCGAAAAGGTCGGCCTCGGGCCGCCGGGCGCGGCCGCGCGTGCCCTTGATTGGCCGCGTTTCGACATGCCCGTCGTCGATTCGCACGAACCGCTCCGGCGAGGCGCTGGCGATTTGCCAGTCGCCGCCGTCGAGATAGCCGGCGAACGGCGCCGGGTTTCGCTCGCGCAGCCGGCAATAGAGCTCAATCGACGACGACGTGGCCGCGATGCAACAGCCGCTGCGAAAGATTCACTTGGAACACGTCGCCCGCGTGAATGTAATCGATTGCCTGTCTTGACTGCCTGCAGATATTCGGTCGGCGGAAAAGTTGCTCGTGAGCCCATCCTGCCCGGCGATGCGAAATTGCGGCGAAAGCTTGTCGACCGAGAGCGCGGACGTCGAGTCGGCATTCACTTTCTGTTCAGCGGCCGCCTTATTGCACAGAAGCAGCGACTGAAATTGCGGCCAACCGATCGCGGCCCGCTCGCGCCGGGTCGTCGGATCGCGTTCGGGCATTCCTTGAGAAATCAGCCATGCGGCATCCTGCTCATGGTCGAATGCGACCACGACGTCATACAAGCCAACAGCCAATGCGGGAATCTTGAATTCATCGATCGCCGCGGCCGGAACGGCTTCAAGGCTGCGGTGCAAGTTCGTATCCGAACATGCCGGCCCACCCGCCTTGAAAGGGCGGCAGGATCGCGGACTCGCGATTTCGGATTGCTGGATTAGCATGCGCAACTCGAATCCGCAATCGGTATCGACTGTAACTGCCAGCGCATCGCTCCCGTCCGCTGGCACGGCGAGCCACTCCACCGGATCGGCCGCGACGAACGAATACCGGCCCAACTTCGCGTGCCGCATCGCGCTGTCGAAGAACACGACATGCGGCAGGCTTGCCAGCCGTCGAAATACTTCGACGGCATCCGGCGGCGGATCGAGCTGTTCGACGAGCGGCAGCTCATCATCGTCCACGTTGATGCTCGTCATGCGCCTCCGCCGCAGTCGGGCCTGGACCGCAAGTAGTGCCGCTGCTCGGGCTGCGTGAGAAAGCCCCAATCGAGCGCTTCGTCCTGTTGATATTGCTTGCCGAGCGTGAGTGCCGTGGCCGCTTTGCACATTTCGTAACCGAGATAGAACGCGTGGGCCGCGTCCAAATTCGTTGGGCAGCCCGCCGTCGGGCCTGCTCGCCGCAATTCGTTCGAACATCAGCGAACGGATCGGCGTCGTGCAAATGCATGCCGCGGCTGACGCAGGTGCACTTCGCCGCCCGACACGAACACGCGGTAGTTGGCGTCCTTGATCTCGCGCGACAAGCGAGCCAGCTCGTCGGCCGATAGCTCAGTAACGGCCGGGTCGCGGAGCATCACCAGCCGCGGCTCCAGGTGCTTCGGCAGCACGCGATGCCGCACGGAATGATACACGAGCCGCCGGGCCAGGTCACATTCGCGGACGCTGGCGCGGGCCCAGTTGATGACCTGCGTCGTGAGCACGCTGCGGATGCCAAGCTCCTGGCAGAATCCGAGCAGGACGACATTGACGGCAGCCGAATCGGCGTCGGTCAGCTCGGTGAGGTTGCCGATGCCCATCATCATTTCGGCGTCGGGATAGCGCTCGCGGACTTGCAAATAGCGGCCGAGGCTGCCGGCGAAGCCGAAGCCGATCGGCTCGAGCACCGGGTCGATCCGCAGCCGCACGCCGGCGGTCGCAAGCTCTTCGATCGTTTCATCGAGTCCTGCGAGCGTGCGCGGATCATCCGGCACGACAACGACTTCGCAGCCCCAATCGCGCGCGGCCGCGCGGTTCGAGCTGTTCACGGAGAGCACCAGCTCGGCGCCGGCTGCGACGGCGGGCTCGATTTCGCGCGGGTCGAGGCTGTCGATGGAAACTCGGTGGCCGTCGTCGCGCAGCGCACGCACTACTTCGGCGACGCCTGCCCACGGTCCGTCGGGTTCGCAGCCGACGTCGATCACGTCGGCGCCGTCAGCGGCGAGTTGCCGGGCTTGTGCGCGGATGTCGGCGAGCGGCAGCCGCGGGCAGTGATTGATCTCGGCGATGATCTCGATGTCGTATGCGCCGTAGTCGGGCGGCGTCGGCTCGCGGCCGAAGTAATCGGGCAGTTGCCGCAGGTCGCGCGGTCCGCGTTCCACGGGAACACCCGCCGCATTCTCGATCGGCGCCAGATCGCCCGTGCAGTAGCCGGGCACCAGGACGCGCGAAACTCCGGCGGCTAGCTTAATTCGCCGGGCGATCCATTCGGGCGTCATCAGCGCGGCCACGGTGATCGGCAGCACATCGATCGTAAAGTCGAAACCCACGTCGGCCGCGAGTCGCTCCACGACCTGCCGCAGAGAATGCTCAGCGAGTCGGCCGGTGACGAATTGGATGTGTTCGCGAGGCAATGGAAAGGTGAGTGAGTAGGTGAGTAGGTGAGTAGGTGAGTAGGTGAGTAGGTGAGTAGGTTAGGTGAGTAGGGACATTTAGCGCAAATGGTACTCGCTAATACTCGTCGCAACTCTCAGCCGCTGCGTCCGCCGTTGATGTGAATGATCTGGCCGTTAACGAATTCTGCCGCCGGCGACGCGAGGAAACACGCGACGCGGGCCACGTCTTCTGGTTCGCCCCAACGGCCTAGCAGCGATTCGCGGCGTGCGCGGTCCTGCCATTCGTCGGACGCTTGCTGGCCCCAAGCGGTTCGTATCCAGCCGGGCGCGACGCAATTGACGCGCACTTCCGGCGCCAGTGATTTCGCCAGGCTGCGCGTGGCGGCCATGACGGCCCCTTTTGCCGCGCCGAATAGCTCGCCGCTTTCGCCGGCCATGCCTGAGTCGGCCTGGTCCCAGCCCATGTTCACAATCACGCCTTTGCCGCGCTGTTTCATCCGCCGGCCGACATCGCGCGAAAGCCGCAGCGTGGCCACGACGTCAACCTGCCACAATGCGGCCAGTTTGTTTTCGAATGTCCAGTTGGCCGCTGCGCCGGTGAGCACGTCGGCCCCGGCGTTGTTGATCCAGACGTCTACGGCGCGCCAATTCCATGCCGTTTCAACCAGCCGATCTTGTTCCGCTGATTCGCTGAGATCGGCCATCGACAACGCGCGACTCGCGGCCGAGCAACCCGATTGCATCGGCCACTTCGTTGGCCCCCGCCTCATTCTGCCGGGCGTGCACGAGCACATCGGCCCCTGCGCGGGCCAGCTCCAGTGCAATCGCGCGGCCGATGCCGCTAGAGCTGCCGGTGACGACAGCCGTTTGACCGCTCAGCGAGCTATAATTCTGCGGCGACATAGAATTCGATGAAGCGCTTCGAGCGCAAGTACAAGTCCACTTTTATCGTAGCAGCGGCACGGTTGGTGGGGCAGGGTCGGCTTGTCCGGCGCGGGAAAAGCCCCTACGATTCGTGCGACGTAGGTCAGCCTTTCTACGGCTGACTGAAATGATTATCAGGCTGGAAAGCCTGAACTACGGAGGAGCTTTTTTGATGAGTTCGGCAGAGAAACCCGCCGAAGCGGCGACGCCGCGCGGCCGAGCCCGGCACAAATGGTTTCCGGCGCTCGTGGTTGCGGCGGCGGCTGGCTGGTGGATCTGGCAGTCTAGCCACGCCGGGTACCAGACATTTAACCACTTCCTCGTGGCGCTCGCGACCATGGCATTGATCTCGCTGTGGTACGTGCGATTCGGCGGTGCTGGTCGCCGGTTTCGATCTTGGGTCGTTGGCGGACTGTGGTTTGCGCTCGTGCTATTCTTTGTGCTCTTCCGCCCAGTGTTCAACGGCGATATGGGCATCTTTAGTTGGCGGCTTCGCTTCGGGCGCGACGCGGACCAATTTCTGCGAAAAATTGAATCGACCGGCGAGGCCTCCGATTGGCAGACGACGCCACACGACTATCCGCGGTTTCTGGGCAACGGTTATTGGGCAGAAGTCAACGGTGTAGAGCTTGAGACAGATTGGGCGGCGCATCCGCCGCAAGAAATCTGGCGGCGAGAGATCGGCGCGGGCTGGTCTGCGTTTGCCGTTGTCGGCAACTATGCCGTGACGCAGGAGCAGCGCGGCGAGCATGAGCTGGTGACGTGTTACCGCGTCGATACGGGTGAACCGGTGTGGAGTCACGCTGACGAAGCGCGATTCGATCCGGCCGACATGCAAGGCAGCTTGGGCGGCATCGGTCCGCGGGCGACGCCGACGCTTCACAACGATAAGGTGTTTACGCAGGGCGGCACCGGGATCGTCAACTGCCTCGATGCGCGCACCGGCCGGGTGCTGTGGTCGTGCGACACGGCGGAGAAGTTTGGCGCGGAGATTGTCATGTGGGGCAAAGCCGGCTCGCCGCTGGTGGTCGACGACATGGTCGTCGTCAGCGTTGGAAAGAGTGAGGCTGAATCGTCGCTGGTTGCGTTCGACATCGAATCCGGCGAAGTGCGTTGGGCAGCGGGCAGGCGACAGGCCAGCTATGCCTCGCCGGTGATTGCCACGCTCGGCGGCGAACGACAGGTCATCGTTGTCAATCAAGGCTTCGTCACCGGCCATCGCGCGAGCGACGGCGAAATCCTTTGGGAACATCCGTGGGCGAGTCCGGAGGATGGCGCCGCCTCGGCGTCGCAGCCCGTGCCGCTGGACGGTGTTCGATTGTTTTTGTCGAAGGGTTACGGCGTCGGTTCTTCGCTCGTGGCGATCAAGCGAGACGCGGCCGGAGAATTTTCCGCTGAGCCGCTGTGGCGACCGGCGATCAAGCGCGTCATGAAGACCAAGATTTGCAATGTGGTGGTGCGCGACGGGTTCATCTACGGCCTCGACGACGTGCTGCTGGAGTGCATCGACGCGGACAGCGGCGACGTGCGATGGAAGAAGCGGCGCAGTCCTGAATTCGGTCATGGGCAAATCATGCTCGTCGGGAACGTGATCCTCGTGCTCTCGGAAACCGGCGAATTGGCTTTAGTTGAAGCGTCGCCGCAGCGCTACAACGAGCTGGCCAGCGTGCAGGTGCTCGATGACGCCAACGTCACCTGGAACAACCCGGCGTTTGCGCCGCCGTATTTGCTCGTGCGGAATGGCCGCGAGGCAGCTTGCTACCGTTTGCCGTTGAAGCAGGCGCAGCTACTTGCGAATTAGCACGTGGCCTTCACCAGATGCCGGGGAGCAGGCGATTGGTTGCGGCACAGTACGCTTCGTAATCTTTGCCAAACTCTTCGAGCATCATCCGTTCCTCAGCTCCGACTCGAAGCGCGAAGAGCAGCAGCATGGCGGCGCCGTACGAAGGGCCGACGAACCAATTCGGTATCACCAGCGCCTGGCCCAGCGCGTAAATGAGAAACGCCAGGTACATCGGGTGGCGAATGCGATGGTAAATGCCCTCGGTAATGAGCCGATGGTTTTCGCGCACTTGGAGTGTGATCGACCAATTTGTGCCAAGGTCGGCGTGCGACCGATAAAGCAGCCACAATCCAAGTGCAAGCAGTAGTATGCCGATGAGGAATGGGATTGGGTGGAGTCGATATTCGGCAAACGAAAATAGCGGCGTTACGATCCAAATGAGGGGAAGGAAAAATGCGATCCAGGCGATTGTGAGTAGCGTGGTCTCAAGGCGGCCGCGGCGGTTTTTCACGATGGGAACTTTTTGGCAGCGCTGGCCGTGCGGCGCACGGATGACCACCATCGCGATGCTCGCAATCAGGATCACGGCTTTCGCGAACCAGGGGTTCATGACGATGGCTCCGCGAGCATCGGCGATAAAATCACGCAGAGGCGCAGGGATCGCAGAGGTCGATGGATGACCTGTGCCATTGTGCGTTATAGCTTATCTCGTAGCGGCAATTAACTTCAAAGAGCTCAAATTATCTTCAGCGATACCTTTCTAAATTCGTGGGCGGACGAATGCGAATAAAAAATTGGGGGCCCCCGCATTTCGGACCGTGCGAATGAACGTAGCCGCTAGCGGATGCGAAGATCCGCGCACAGCGCGTGTGCGGGGTCAGGAGACCCGCGCACAACGGTCGCGCACTTGCACGATCCTTGACCGTCCGCTGGCTGTTGGGAGGATCGACCCAGTTTGGCGTTGTCGCATCAGCGCATCCGGAAGACGATCGTAGGGGTACATGCCGGCGTAGCCGCAGCGGCCCGGTGGCCGATGAAACTTGCGCCGGGAGATCCTACGAGGCCTGTTAACAACCTGTCCCGACAATTGCCGCCAGGGGCCGATGGGGTCCTCCACAACAGGGCGCACGATCATTAGTGAACATGCGTATCCTATCAGAAGCAGTGGCCGATTGCAAGGGATTTTTTGGCCACCTAGCGGCTGCGCCGAATGGATTCGGTTTCTCGTGCTATATTTTGCCGTTGCTTACGCAGTCGGTGGCGATCCGAATGTGCGCGAGAAATCCGTTTAGCGGACTCCGCACGTAGATGACAATAGAGTGAAGCAGAAACGCGGCACCGTTTTGAGGACTATATGAAACTGCTGTTTTGCCTGGAGTGCCAGGACATTGTGCGACTGTCGCCGGAGAAGCGCGCCTGCTTATGCGGGCGATCGTGGGGCCAGTATCTCGAGGATCACAGCACAACGGTTCAAACGCGCAATTCGCTGTCGATCGCCATGCATGGACCGGATTTTGATCGGGGCATCCGCGGTCTGATGGAGAACTCGAAGCAGTTCACTCCGCATCTTTTCGTGCGCGGATGGTTTAATCCGCTATCGGAGGAAGACGTTCGCTACGTTGAGCCGGAGGCACAAGTTGAGCCGGCTGAGGTTGCGACGCAGTAGATTGGCGGGGCGTTAGCAGACCCCCTCCCCAGCCCTCCCCCCCAAGGGGGAGGGAGTCGCACAGGGGTTAATCTTTTTTGGCCGGTGCGGGAGAGTCGGTGATGAGCTTGAGTGAGTTCTCGATCAGAATCTCGCCGGTCATTTCGCCGAGCGATGTGCGCGAGACGTATTCGTAGCGCTGGAAGCTGTTGAAGTCGACCTTGGTGAGGATGTAGCCGAAGGCGTCGTTGGTGAGGCCGAACAGCAAGTTGTGTTCACCCTTCATGTGCCGTTTCAGATAGTAGCCGATGTTGGGCAGCGCTTCGCCCGGGATCGTGAGAATCTGGGCATTGCCGATGTTCACCAGGTTCAAGCGCGTCGTGACCGACTTGTCCTTGTTGTAGGGATACTTCAGCGGCGACTCTAAGATGATGATCCACATCAGGTCAGACTCGACGGGGAATTTCACGTCCTTCGCGTAACACGCGAGATCGGGATCCGTCTGCAGCGGGGCGTCCTTGACGATGCGCTCGGCTTCGGACGCCATGAGATGGCCGATCCGCAAGCACTCTTCCCACGTGCGGGCGTCGTTCCATTTGGCTTTGAGCGGATCGGCGAGTTGATCGAGCAGACGGTTGTCGGCGGTGATCATTCCGCCTTGAGCGCCGTTCATGAACATAGCCATGCCGCCGAGATCGGCTTCGAGCCGTTCGCAAAGCGGACCGACGAGATCAGGGCTGACCAGGCCGACGCCGTTGCCCAACACCTCGGGATGGACGGCGTAGTTTACGAGCGTGCAAATCGTATTGCCGTCGGGCGTGACGGCCTGGATCACGCTCATGCGCGGGTCGTAAAGCTCCGGCGCGTAGAAGTTGTAGGCGATTTTTCCCTTGGCTTCGTCCGTGGCGATTTTCAGTTGGGCGGTTTGCAGATTCTCGATCGCCTGGTTGATGGCGTTAGCGGCCTGGTTGCAGACGAAATCCATGTACTTGAGATCGCCCGAGGATTTGCCGCCAAGGCCGGGGAAGCCGTAGCAGTCGGGAGCGCTATGCGTATGCGTTGAGCCGATGAGTATGTTCTGGGCCGGGATGCGCGGTACCTGCTTATGAACGCGCGCCGTCAGGACGGAGGGGAACCCCAGCAGATCGAGCTGAACGATGGCGACTATGGTGTCGCCCTGCTGAAGGACCATCGCCCGGGCCGTGAGCTCGCCCCGCTTGCCGGTGGTGGGTCGGCTTGGGCCGACGCCGCCGGAGACGGGCAGCAAAGGGTCGGGCGTGATAATCGTCTTGCCGACGCCGACTTTCAACTCGGCATGCGCCAGCGAACTGAATGAGGAGATAAGGAGCAGTATCGCTAGCAGTTGATGTCGTGACATGTGATATTTCAGCGGACGGATACTGCTCTGCATGTTTCACGGACAGATGCCCAGAGTATGTCGCCGATCGCCCGTCGTGGTGCGTTACTTTCCTTTGTATTTCGCCTTCGCCATTCGGCCGTTAATTTCCTTCAGCTCTTTTATTGGCTTGCCGACCCATTCCTTTTGATCTTTCAAAGTCTTCCTCTCGGCATTGACTAGTGCTTCGGCTTCTTTCACCGCATTGTTGGCGGCGGTCATCTGCGGACCGACGTCTTTCCTGGCGACAAGCGGCCGGGCCCGTGGGTCGCGCTCGCCCAGCAGCAACGAATCG
This sequence comes from uncultured Planctomycetota bacterium, assembly GCA_963713365.1. Taxonomy (GTDB): domain Bacteria; phylum Planctomycetota; class Planctomycetia; order Pirellulales; family Lacipirellulaceae; genus JABDGM01. The sequence continues at coordinate 94,063 of CAVQLN010000005.1, forward strand.
TTGTATTTTTTGATGTCCACGTTGATCTCGTCGATCGCCTTGTTCACGGCGTCGACTTCCTTTTGCTTCTGTGCGATCTTCTCTTTTTCAGCCGCAATCTCGCTTTCGAGCTTCTTGATGTTCGCTTCCCAATCCTCTAATTCTTTTTCCCAAGGCTTGATGGCCGTCTCTCCATCTTCAACGTGGCCGAGGCACTTTTTCTTGGATTTTTCGAAATCCTTGGGATTCTTTGCGCTGGATGCGGCCGTCTCTGCTTTGCGCCTCGTCGGCGTTATCGTAAATCGCTTCGTTCTTCGCTACCGAGCGGATTCGCGTCGTCGAGATTTGTTCAATCTGCTTCTTGATATCCATGTTGTCCTCTGCGGTGAAGCGCGGATCGTCGATCGCCGCGGCGAGCGAAAACGGGAAATGCGGGCGTTATGTCTGGCTGGCGTTCGTCTACTTGCGCTGCTTGATGCTGCTAATCTCCTTGGCCTGCGCCTTGGAGGCCGATTCAACCTCCTTGGCCGCCTTCTGCATTTCATCCGCCGAGGCACCTAACTCGTCGGCCCGTTTGGTGAGCTCCTTGATCTTCGCTTCGAGTTTCTTCACGTCTATCTCTTCGTCGGCCATGGGTAAACTCCTTCGATTCAGTTTGCGTGGTTGCGGCAGAATAGACTAACGCCGCATACACGGATTGGGAAGAGGCGAACGCGTTTTCAGTCAACAGCCGCCGGGCGCCAGTCTCCGCGGCGAATGCTGTTCTTGGCGAACCCCCCCGAATTGCTTGCTTGAACCTCTGTAACCATTTAAGCTGCCAGCGCCGAATATAGCAAACAGGCATGCGACCAATACCCGACAACGTCGAATTCCGGATGACTTATCCGTGCTATTTCTTTTGCGGCGGCCAGCGAGCCGGCCGCCTACAACTCGATTCGAGTTCATTGAGGCGCTGCCGCGCGAATAGGTCGGCTGGCGGGTACGGAGAAATTGTTCGATGCTCACCGATTCCACTAAACCGCGAGCAACTGCCCAAGGTAGATGCCATAAACAACCAGCAGCGCGCCGCCTTCCCAGCGGTTCACGAGCCGGCTGGTGAACATGAGCGGGAACAACAAAAGCGTCGTGCCGAGCATCCACCAACAATCGTTCGTGAACAAAGCTTCCTGAATCGTCAGCGGCTGGACCATTGCGCTGAGTCCGAGGATGCCAAGGATGTTGAACAGGTTGGAGCCGATGACGTTGCCAATGGCGACGTCGCTACGCCCGCGGGCACTCGACACCAGGGAGGCGACGACTTCCGGCAGGCCAGTGCCGGCCGAAATAATCGTCAGGCCAATCACTCGTTCCGACCAGCCGAGAAGCCGTGCCAACTCCACGGCCCCTGTCACGGTGAGCTGAGCGGCCGCCGCCAGTAGAATGACACCGGCAATGACCAAGGCAAGCGAAACCCAGGCTTCTGGCTGACGTTGCGCTGGGGTCAGCTTCTCAACTTCCTCTGTTAGGTTTTGAGCCTCAGCGGCGGTTACCTGTTCGCGAACCAAGCCGACTAGATACGCGGTGAAGGCAACATAAAGAGCCAGGCACAGCGCGGCGTCGAGCCGATTCAACTCGCCGTCTTGAGCGATCACCAGTGCCAGCAGTGTCACCAGCGCGAGCACCGGATATTCAAGCTTGATTGTGTTGCCGACAATGGCCACCGGCCGAATCAAGGCACACAGCCCGATGATCACCGTGATATTGAAGATGTTGGAGCCGACGACGTTGGCGACGGCGATGTCGGGCTTGCCTTGAAAGGCGGCAATCGCGCTCACGGCCAGCTCGGGCACCGATGTTCCGGCCGCGACCACGGTCAAGCCGATGACGGCCGGCGTCAATCGCAACAGCGTAGCGAGACCGACCGCCCCGCGCAGCAGCGTTTCACCGCCTGCCACCAGGAGGATGATGCCCAGAATGATGAATACGATCGACAGGAACATTTTGATGTTGGTTATTAGTCGTTAGTTGTCAGTCGTTAGTGAAAGCTGTTTCAGAACTCGCTGATGCTTGCCGGAATTACGAGTCTTTCGGCCGAATCCGAGGCAAAAACCGGCCGGTGCGCCGCATATAGTCTTGATAGTCGCGGCCAAAGCGTTCGATGAGCTTTTGCTCCTCAATCGAAGTGCGAGCAACAATCACGAGGAACGCCGCGGTCCCGGTTATGGCCAAATACGCGTTGGCAGTGATCAGCGTATTGGCGATCACTGCCAGGGCAAATGCCAAGTAAAAGGGATGCCGCACCCAGCGATACGGACCGTGTGTTACGAGAGTAGCATCGCGCCGTGTGACGACCGTGTCGGTCAGATTGTGGCCAAGGGTGCGGAACGTCCAGATCATGAGCCCGCCGGCTGCGGCCCCAAAAACAACGCCGAGCCAGCGCCACGAGTTTGGTAAGTGAATGGAAGCCCAAGCCATCGAACGCGGCGCGACGAGGAAGGCCGCCAGGCCCGCCAGGAAGGCCAATGCCAACAGGCGGAGGCTCAGCAAGATCAGCCACCCCTCTTGAAGCCGGTTGAGACGTTCATCGGTGAAAGACCGTACCCGGAAATACATTCCGACAGGTGCAAACACCATGAAACCGACAAGCAGAATGATCCGAGCCAGGCCGTCGGAGAATTCCATAAGCGACCAGCTTACCAGTGTCCGTCCAGCCTACAAGGCGCGTTTCATAACCGTCAGGATTTGTCGCCTCTCCCCATCGAAGAAGGGGAACAATCGAGCAGTTGAGAAGGAAGAGGAGATAGTTACCAGTCGCCAATAATGGTTTCACCGTCGGCGCGGGTGGCGAGGCGGTCGAGCGACGTGGCATCAATGTCGACGGCCAGCGGGGCAACGTGGCCGTCGCAGAATAGGAATTGGCAAATGCTGGCGTGCCAACTCCCGAAGTTGTCGCAGACGCAGTTTTTGCAATTGTTGAGCGTGCGGCAGTTGGTGCGGTCGGCTGGATTGCTGGCCAGCGGCGCGTGGCGGCCGGCGACGCGGGCACAGTTGCTCTGGTTGTCGCCATTGTAGAGCGAGCCTTGAGCGTCGAGATTTCCGAGCGGAATGTGCTTCTCGCCGACGAGCAGCGTTTTGCTCAGGCCGTCGGTGATTCGCTTGAAGCTGATCTGCGATTGCCAGCGGCGATCGGGATGGCTTGGAGTGAAGAACATCCGGGCGGTGATCAGGACGCCGTTAGCGTCGGGGTACCAATATTCGGGAAACGGGCCGTCGGGGTCATCGCTCCCCGCGTTGCCGGCGTAATCGCCGCGCGCAGCGAGGGTGCCGTAGTCTCCTGAGTTTCCCTGGCTGTCGCGGACCAGGTTGGTGCCGGCGCGCGACGGGCAGCCAAAGATGGGCACCAACGTTTCTCGCGCCGACTTGTTCACATTGGCGTAAAAATGCTCGTCAAGACGCCACAGAGCCCCGAGGTTCTGCTCCTCGACATAGGGCAAAATGATGGCGAACCAGGTCGGGTAGCCATTGAAATACCGCGACGGCGGCAGCTTTTTATGATCGTTGTGAAGCGACTGCAGGGCGACGCCGATCTGGTGCAGGTGACTGGCGCAACTGGTCCGGCGCGCCGACTCACGGGCGGCCTGTACGGCCGGCAGGAGGAGCGCGATGAGCACGCCGATGATGGCGATCACCACGAGTAGTTCGACCAGCGTAAATGCTCCGCATTTACGCTTGCTCACTACAGGTAGTTCGACGAGGGTGAAGGCATGTGGGCGAGTCTCTCCGAGACTCGCATTCCGATTTTCGTCCGCATCACCGTATGGGCAAATCTCTCCTTGACTTGCTTTCCGGTTTTCATCCGCGTCTCGGAGAGACGCGGCCACGCTGGCCGACCACCCTGCCGGGCGGTGCCCGCTCGCGGCCCCTACATAGCTAAAGCCGCGCGTGCGGAAATGATGGTGTCGACCTTGCATCCGGGACTCGGCATAAGCGAAATCGCGAAATCACGTTGAACGGCGGCCCCTCGGCAATCCACGGTAGCACATACGCCAAGGAGCGTGCAACGTTTCCTTATGTCCCTCAGCGCTGTCTGAGACTAATCGGCGTGCTGCCGACGAGTTGCTCGACACGTCGGGCCAAGTGGTATACAGCCTGCGGTAACCTGTTATGATGAGCGTGGCTTTTAAGCGAGCCGCTCGTCGTTGTACAGATTCCTGATATCTTGCGACATGGCGGATGGTATCTGGCCCCGCAACTATCGACGCCAGTGCGCCTGCGCTTCGCGAGGTGCGCTATGAATGTTCGCAGAACATGATTGCATTGCTGCAGGAGCAGCAAGTGACGCTGCTGGCCAGCACGTATCAGGCCGGTAAGCTTGTCAGCATTGGCGCTTATCGCGGCGAGCTGACTCTTTCGTTCCATAATTTCGAGCGACCGATGGGTATCGCTCGAAGCGACTGTTCTCTGGCGGTGGGAACACGTCGGCAGATCTGGCTGCTCGATGAAGTGCCTGATATTGCTCAGCGAATGGAACCAGCCGGCCGCTTTCAAACCTGCTTTCTCACACGCAGCTCGCACTACACCGGCGACATCCATTGTCATGAGATGGCCTGGATCGGCGGCGAGCTGTGGATTGTGAATACGCTGTATTCGTGTTTGTGCACGCTGACGCCGCGTTACAGCTTTGTGCCCCGCTGGCAACCGTCGTTCATCAGCGATCTGGCTGCCGAAGATCGCTGCCATTTAAACGGTCTGGCGGTTGAGAACGGCAAAGTACGTTACGTCACGGCGCTTGGGGAAACGAATAACGCTCGCGGCTGGCGTGCTGGAAAAGCCACCGGTGGCTGCTTGATTGAGGTGCCCGGCGGTCACATCGTGGCGCGTGGCTTTTGCATGCCCCATTCGCCGCGCGTGTGCGGCCAGCGGGTGTGGCTGCTCGACTCCGGGACCGGCCGGTTGATTTCACTCGACCGCGGGACTGGCCGATTCGAAACGGCCGCACGGCTGCCCGGGTACTTGCGGGGTCTGTCGATCGCAAACGAGATTGCGTTCATTGGTCTGTCGAAAATCCGCGAAACGTCTACGTTCGGCGGGGTTCCCATCGCAGACGAGCGCGATGAGCTTAAGTGCGGCGTGGCCGCGGTCGACTTGCGCAGTGGCGAGCTGCGTGGCACGTTCGAGTTCCACAGTGGCGTGAGTGAGATTTTTGATGTCACGGTCTTGGAGAACAGACCTCAGACGGCGATTCGCGGCCCGGCAGCCGACGAGGATGGCGATGATCCCATCTGGGTTGTGCCGCCACTGTGTCCGATTGCAACGCAGTCCAATGGTCAAAGTTAGCGGCCTGTTTTCGGCAATGATGCTGCGAGGAGGGTGCGGAGATGAATTCGACGACGCGACACCGCCGACGGAAGCGTGCAACTCAACAAATTCGTGGGCTTCGCCTGGAGTTGCTGGAAGATCGCTGCCTGCTGACAGTCAACCTGGTGGCGGACATCAACCAAACAGGCGCGGGCGGAAACCCGTCGCAGTTTACCGCCGTCGGCGATGTCGCGTTCTTCGCCGCGTACGACATCGTGCGCGGGACGGAGCTGTGGAAGACGAACGGGACCGTGGCGGGCACGAGATTCGTCAAAGATATTAATCCAGGCGCACCTAACGGCTATCCGAATAGCTCCGAGCCGGCCAATCTCACGAATGTAAACGGCACGCTTTACTTCTCAGCATTCCATCCCGATTACGGGCGCGAGCTCTGGAAGAGCAATGGCACTGGGGCCGGTACCGTGCTCGTAAAAAATATCATGTCGGGCACCGAGGGCAGTGAGCCCGGTTCCCTGGTAAAATCGGGCAATCTGCTCTATTTCAGTGCATTCGACGATCCGACAAGCGGCAGCCAACTGTGGAAGTCGAACGGGACAACAAACGGGACCATCGTTCTCACGCAAAACGGCCTTGGCGACAGTCCTTTCTTTTTGATCGATGTGAGTGGATCGCTGTACTTCGTCGGCGGAGCGGGACCCGGAAAGCAGGCGCTTTATCGAACCACAGGCGGCACGCCCACGGCCGTGCCGATTCCGCTCTCCGGCAGCTTTAACATCGGCTGGCTCGAGGACGCGAACGACGTGCTTTATTTCAGCACCTCCAGCGCTGAGGGAAATATTCTGTGGCGGACGAACGGAACAACTACGACGCAGGTCTTCAGCCTGCCTGCCGGTTTCGAGAATCGCATTTCGTTTTTGACCAACGCTACGGGAACTCTGTACGGCACCGTCGGGGCGGACCGCCTTTATAAATTTGCCCCCGGCGCTGCAACGCTGCTGGCGACTATTACACCCGGCAATATCGGGCCCTTGACCGCCGTCGGCGGCAAGGCGTTCTTCACGGCCAATGATGGAATCAACGGCGAGCAATTGTGGATCAGCAGGGGCACGCCGGCCAGCACCAAGCTGGTTAAGGTGATTGGCTCGGGATTCGGCACGCAATTTCCATCCCATCTGACGAACATCAACGGCGTGCTCTATTTCTCCGCGGACGACGGCATCAACGGACGCGAACTTTGGAAGAGCGACGGCACGACCTCCGGGACCAAGATCGTCGAGGACCTTAACCCCGGCGCTACGAGCTCCAATCCGCAGTGGATTACAAATTTTAAGGGCGTTGCACTGTTCCAGGCGGCCGACAACCTCAAAGGCCCGCAGGTTTACAAGAGCAACGGCACGATGACCGGCACGTTCGCAATCAGTAATCTGAATCCGCTGGCAACCGATGACGCGTTTCCCAGCAAGATTACCGATGTTGGCGGCACCGCCTATTTCTTTGCCGATGACGGCATCCATGGGCGAGAGCTCTGGAAAAGCGATGGCACAACTTTGGGAACGGTGCTCGTTGCAGATATCAATCCGGGGCCGGGCGGTTCGCAGCAGCAACCAGGCAGTTACGCCGATCCAGTGAACGTGAATGGGACACTCTACTTTGTTGCCAATGACGGCGAGCGCGGCGCCGAGTTGTGGAAGAGCAATGCGAACGGGACTTCGCTGGTCAAAAACATTAATCCCGGCTCGGGCTCATCGAACGTCGACAAACTTACGGCCGTCGGCAATACGCTGTACTTCACCGCCAGCGATGGGGCCAACGGAATTCGGCTCTGGAAATCGAGCGGCATCGCGGCCGGTACGGTTTCTCTGGGGCCAGTGCACGCGAATCCGAGCCATCTCACGAACGTTGGCGGAACTCTTTTCTTTTCCGCAACTGACGCGACAAACGGCACTGAGCTGTGGAAGTCGAACGGCACACCGGCGGGCACGATCCTGGTCCGAGACATCAAATCAGGCAGCGCCAGTTCCTTCCCGAACGAGCTGACGAACGTTAATGGGACGTTGTTCTTCAGCGCTGATGACGGCATTTCCGGCCGTCAACTTTGGAAGAGCAATGGCACAGCGGCCGGTACCGTGACGGTGCAAGCCATGGGTCCCACCTTCCCGCACGAATTGACGAACGTGCGCGGCACACTGTTCTTCGCCGCCAGCGATAGCACCGGGACGCACCTGTGGAAGAGCAACGGGACGTCACAAGGTACGACCCGCGTGCTTGGGGAAAATCCATCGCCCGATGTGCAATACCCAGATCAGTTGACGAATGTCAACGGCACGTTGTTCTTTGTGGCCGGCAGCGATTCCACCTATGACCGCGACCTGTGGAAGAGCGATGGCACTGCCGGGGGCACGATGCTCGTGACGGGTGTCTTCAATCCCAAAGAGCTGACTGCCGCCGGCTCGACTTTGTACTACACCGTGCGAGACTCGCGCGGCGAGGCGCTTTGGAAGACCGACGGCACGGTCACCGGCACCGTCCAGCTGCAGCTCTTCGGCGACGGCAGCTACAACTACATCAGCGATTATCCCTCCAACCTGACGAGCGTGGGAGGCAAGCTGTTCTTTTCCGCCGGTGATCTGCGGTACGGCAACGAACTTCGCATCGTAACGGAGAACACCAGTTCAGCGACGGGCGCGGCAGTCAGCACAAGCGGCCTGCGAGAGGGCACAATGATCGAGAAATCGATTCAATCGGCGCCGCGCGGAGCGATCGAGTCGACCGAAGCAAGTCTGTCGCGCCCGACGCATCAGGTCGAATCGACCGTTTCCGCAGACTTGAAAACTGCTCGTCCGAAAAAGCGATCACCTGCCGGGGAGCTCGAGTTATCAGCCGCGGCAATCGATTTACTACTGTCCGACGCTGTGTGCGACTGGCGTTCGCCGTGGGCGGCTCAAATTCCGAGACTGGCCTGACAAATCGGGGCGTATTGCAACTCGGCAGTTCTTTTTCAGAACTGGCAGCGGCGAGTGTCACGCGTGCGCGCTGCTTGGTCAGGTAGAACAAGCAGTGGCACCCGTGGAGTGACACGGCGAAGCAATGTGGCTATCCTCGCCGCTCCAGCCTTGCTTCGGCGACCTCGCGCAGCTGCTGAACGTCTGCAATCGGCGTCACGCCAAATTGCCGCTTGAACTCCCGGCTGAACTGCGATGCACTTTCGTATCCAACCGCCTTGGCGGCGGTGCTGGCGTTGTAACCGTCGTGGATCATCAAGCGCTTCGCGCGGTCAAGCCGGATTCGTTTGAGATACTGAAGCGGTGAGCTACCGGTCACGAGCTTGAAGTTGTGATGGAATGCGGCAATGCTCATGCCTGCCCGCTTCGACATGTTCTCAACGCTAAACGACTTCGCGGAGTCGGCGTGAACCTCTTTCAACACCCTGGCAATTCGAATGAAGTGTTCGTTCCGATTCGCCAGCGCCCGCAGCGCACCGTCTTTCTCCTCACGAAGGACCCTGTAGAGAATTTCACGAACCATCTGGCGGCCGAGCATGCGGCTATCCAGCGGGCACTTGAGGCACTCGAGTAGCCGAATCACGGATCTTCGTAGTTGGTCGCTGAGTGGGTGCGTTGCCACAGCCCGCGGCAATTCGCGCCGTGGCGAGAGCGGCTCGTCCATTTCAAGGATCACTTCCCCGAGGGTCGTGGGGTCGATTTTGACACCAAGGACGAGCAACGGCTCCTCCGGACTGGCGTCCCACTCGCATTCAGCCGGCAGCGGCACTGGCAAGACGAGATAGTTTGATGGGTCGTAATCGTAAACTTGATCACCGAGATAGCTGCGCTTACGGCCTTGTCCAATGAAAACGACCACCGGTTCATACACGACGGAGGTGCGAGGCAGCGAATTGGTATGCCGAGCCACGCGAACGCCCTCTATGAGCGTTGGGTGGATTCCTTCTTCGACAGCCACCTCATTGAGAAGGATGGCGAGGCGCTCGCGACTGTCATTCTCGTCAGCCATCGTGTCGGCCTCGGGTACTCACAAACGAACAGAATCAGGATACCAATTTAGCCGTTCGCTGCCGGAAATTCGCTATCTGCAATAGAATTAGGCAAAACTTTTGGAGGATCGGTGAATGCCTGTTGTGCGCCGACGGGGTTTAATGAGCAGCCAGTGAGATGCGGATGGTCCGCTATAGGTACTCCAATTTCGAGCTTCGGAGAGTTGAAATGACGCATCGTGGTGTGCTCCGCGCATTCTTGACTATTGTTTCGATGGCCGCGGCATGCAGTCGGCTTTCCACTGCGTCTGGCGATGACTGGCCGCAATGGCGCGGACCCGATCGGAACGCCGTCTCCAAGGAAACGGGCTTGTTGCAAGAATGGCCGGAAGGCGGCCCGCCGCTTGCCTGGAAAACGGGCGGCCTTGGTAGCGGTTACAGCGCACCGTCCATCTCCAATGGGACGAATGTTCGGGATGAGTCATCGCGGCGGCGAGGAGGTCGTGTGGGCGCGCTCCGAGGCCGACGGAAACGAAATCTGGGTTACGCCACTCGGACCGGCGCAGAGCGAAGGAATGCCTCAGGGAAGCGAGGGGACAGGCTGTGCGCCGACGGTCGACGGGGAATTCATTTACGTCCTCGGCATGGGCGGCGAATTGGCATGTCTTCGCGCCCTCGACGGTACGGTCGTTTGGCGACGCAACCTGACAACCGACTTTGGCGGGAGTATGCCAACCTGGCGATACAACGAATCGCCGCTTGTCGATGGAGACAAACTCGTCTGCACTCCCGGTGGCGAAGAAGCGCTGATGGTGGCGCTCGACAAGCTGACGGGCGACGTAATCTGGAAGAGCAAAGCACTCGACACGACTAACAGTGGCGAGCGAGCGGGCACTCGACCTGCTGAATCTCGCGGCGGTTTTGGCGGCCGCCCCGGTGGTCCGCAGCCTGGCGGCGAGCAACGAGGAGGACCGGGCGGCGGACAACGAGGAGGATCTGGCGGCCGCGACGGGAGTTCCGCCAGGGCAGTCACTGGAACCAAGGACCCGGCCTTGTTCACAAGTGAACATTGGGGAATGAGCGCGTTTTCCCAGAAAGTTCCCAATGGAAAGTATCTCGCGAAGCTCTACTTCGCGGAGACCTTCGAGGGCATAACCGGACCCGGCCAGCGCGTGTTTACCTTCAACGTCCAGGGACATGAATTCAAAGACTTTGATGTCTGGGCGAAGGCCGGCGGTCGCCGACGCGCCTACATCGAAACTGTGCCGGTGGATGTCACCAACGGAGAGTTTCGCATTGATTTCACAGCCCAGGTTGAAAACCCCGCAATCAAGGCGATCGAGTTAATTCCTCAGGCCGAGGCAGAGACGGGTGAGTCGTCTGCTGTAGCGACTATACGCGTGAACGCCGGCTCGTCGGACCCGTTTACAGATTCGAGCGGCAATGTTTGGCAGCCCGATCAAGGTTTTGAGGAAGGCTCTGTGAACCCGGGGGTTGCCGGTTTCGCAGGCGGCCCTCCTCGTTCCGGCTCCTTTGGCGGAGGCGGAGGTCGCGGCCGCTTCGGCGGTGGTGGCGGTTTTAGAAACTCCGGAGCGGGCTATGCATCGGCGATTGCGATTGACCATGAGGGACAGCGGCAATATGTGCAGCTTACGGCAAGGGCTCTCATCGGCATTGCGGCCGAAGACGGCCGACTGCTGTGGCGATATGACCGGGCCGCGAACCGGATGGGCATCAATTGTTCCACGCCGATTTACCATGACGGGCTGGTGTTCGCCGCTTCGGCCTACGGCAGCGGCGGCGGGGCGGTGAAACTGAATCAAGGGGCGGATGGCGCGGTCGAGGCAGAGGAAGTTTATTTCGCAAGCAGCATGCAAAACCATCACGGCGGCATGATCGTCGTTGACGACTGTCTTTATGGAGCGACTGGCGGCAATGAGGGGGGCTTTCTCGTCTGTCTCGATTTCAAGTCCGGCGAAATCCTGTGGAGAGACCGTGAGGCGCCGAAAGGGTCGTTAGCATTCGCCGATGGACGACTCTACCTGCGCAGCGAGGATGGCGAACTGCTCCTCGTCGAGCCGAACCGAGAGCGATTTGTCGAGCGTGGCCGCTTTGAGCAACCTGATCGCAGTGAGTCACCCGCTTGGACGCACCCGGTCATTGCCAACGGCAAACTCTACGTGCGCGACCAGGACGTGCTGTTCTGCTACGACATAACGGAAAAGTAAGCGTGGCTCGGTGTCGCCCGGGCTGGCAACGTGAAATGCTTCGATCTGGCGTAGCGAGGCATTTGTCTAGTTTTCTGGCGAACACGAAAAAGCCGATACGCCCCAAAATAGCACGATAAAGTAAGTCGGGGTGCTGCTCGTCGTGGCGACTGCTCCAAACGTCAGTGACTGCACCCGAGTGAATTCTTTCGCATATCCATCCCTGCGGTTCGCAGCGCAAGCTGCTGTGGGAATTGAATCACGCGCATTGCAACTGGGCGGTTCTCAATCAGCACTGGCAGGCTTCGACAAGCTCAGCCGAGCAAACCAGTGGCACCCAGGCGTTTGAGGTGAAATCGGGCAGAAGCCAAGACTCTGTGGACTATTCTGGTCCTGACGAACGATTGGACACCGATTTTTCAGATCAGGCATCCGGCCCTTGTAGTGGATGTCCTCGACGCGGCATACAATAGCATTAGCGGTTATCCGGCGGCGCACGTCGTTCCTCAAGGCGGGTGAGAGGCGGCGTCTTCACGTCAGTCGGTTGGGCATAGCCCACGTTGCACGAGGCAAATGCTGAGTTGCAGGTTCGAGACCTGCGTATCGTAAATATGGATGAGAGGAACGATGCCTTACGGTTTTTGTGGTCGCGGCTAACCCCTCAAACCTTGGCCCAATATGCCGAGCATTGGGCCAAGATGCGATTTATTGAATGCGGTCTGGATGCATACTCGGCCGGACCAAATGACCGCGCAATCGATTGTCTCATTCGCTATGCACCGGGCCGATGCCTGGAAGTTTGTGTTAAAGCGAGTCGCGGCCGCAACCGTGTCTCTATCGAGAAGGCGCTCGTCGGTTCGAGCCCCGACCGAGTCGCAGCGCGTCTCCGCCAGGCATTTTGCGTTGCATTCTTCTTGTTTGAGGACGGTCGAGAACCGGAGATGTACTTGATTCCCGGTGACGCATGGTTGGAGCCAAATCCTTGCCTTGTCGACAACAACGACCCCGAAGACGAATCGGGGCCGCGCTTTGAAATAAATCCGGCAGAAAATTATGAATCAATTTTGAGCAAGTACAGTTTTGGGCGTCAGTTGCTTGCCGGAATTATTCGCAAGGCTCAGAGCTCGTAACGGGCTGGATTTTTGGGAAGGTAAAGTGACGGTATCGCTGAGCACGGCAATTCGCCAATGGCGACCGCGCATGTCGCTGCTTACCGCCATGCTGCTCATTACGATCGTCGGCATGGCGATCAAAATTGTGCAGCTTCGCCTGGAGCTTGACCCATTGCGTCGAGATTTACGCATGCTGCGTAAGTCACTTGGGCAGCTTTCCATCGACGATGAATCCAAACTTCACGCGATTGCCGTTCCGACTCTCCAAGATCTCACTTGGAGCTGGCGCGTTTGGATACCGCAGGGGCGACAGGTTACGCTTCATTACCAATGGGGGAATGTGCCGCGTACGGGTGTGCCTTCAAAACGCAATTCAGTCACGCTTCCGCCCGGGGAACAATCGATTTGGCTCAGCGCGATGCAAGTCGGCCCAAGGGCATCGGAGATCGAGGTTACGCTTGACACGAGCGGCGGCATGGTCGGCGCCAGAACTCGATCAAACGATCGATGGTTGATGCGTTTTACCCAGGATAGCAACAGTACAGCTTTTGAAGGCGTCCCATGGAGTACCTATGTCGCCCCACAAAGCGAGAAGGTCATTGTGCTAAGGCGCTTCCGTGTTGGGGAGGAGATGAGCAGCGAGGAACTGAGCCGATCGAACGAGCCGACGCCGGGGTTTATCGTGTGGCTCGAACGGCAGTAAATCTAGCGAAAACACGCCCTCCGCTCGGGTGCAGTCGCCGCGGCGAGTGGCACCCGTGCGACGGTTAATATTTAGCACGGAACACGGTTTTCTACGCAGCCGCCGCCATACCCTGTGTTTTTCCCCGCTGCACACTGCTGGGCAAGTCCGCCACGGCGGATCTTCGACCAGCAGTGGCACCCGAGCAGGATATCGCGAACAAGCGTCCAGCCGTATACGCTAGGGGAACGGGAGAATCGAATGCAGACGTTGCTGCTGCTTTCTGCGCTGGTTGCGGTGCTTTCGGTCGGCATGTTCGTGTTGTTTGAAATTGCTGTCGCAAGCACGGGCAACGTACAACCATTGAAGGAAAGCGAAATCGATGGGGTCCTTGCAAAACTCAGCGTAATTATCTCTGCTCGGAATGAAGAAGAGGACATCGAGGAGGCATTGCGATCGGTCTTGGGCCAAAAGGGTGTCGAACTGCAAGTAATTGTCGTCAACGACCATTCGACCGACCGGACAGGAGAGATTGTGCGGCGACTGGCAGACAAAGATGCCCGCATCACGATCGTTGAAAATCCGCCTCTGGAACAGGGCTGGCTTGGGAAACCGAATGCCATGAATCATGGCGTCGCGGCGGCCACAGAAGATCTGATCCTCTTCACGGATGCAGACGTGGTTCATTGTCCCACGTCGTTTGCGACGGGAATCTCCATCCTGAGGAAAGAAAGACTCAGCTTCCTCAGTTTCACGCCGCGTATCGTCTGTGAGTCGTTCTGGGACAACGTCTTTATTCCTCTAAGTCTCTTCCCCCTTTTGGCAAATTCAGCGAAACGCCTGTTTAGCCCGAATTCGCCCGACGCAGGGGCCGCGGGAGCGTTCATGCTCATCAAAGCCGATGTATTGCAAGACATTGGAGGCATCGAGTCGATTAAGTCGGCGATCCTGGATGATACGGAACTTGCCCGAGTTGTAAAGCGAAGCGGGCACCGCGTCGGCTACCATTTAGCACCGAAACTAATGCATGTTCGGTTGTTCAAGAACAACCATCACGCATTCTGGGGACCGACGAAGAATGCGATCGCCATTGGTTTCAGTCATCCATGGATGTCAGTTCCTGCGATGGGACTTCCTGTGCTGTTTTTTTGGGTTCCCATCGCGGCGGCGCTGGTCGGCTTCTGGACGAATGATACGCGACTGATCGTGGCCGGGCTGTTTCAACCTGTCGCAGAGTTGCTGGGGCTCGTGCGGATCAGGCCGTACTGCGATTTTCGCTGGCATAAAGCCATATTCTTTCCGCTCATCGTCATTCCCATCGTTTGCGTTCTAGGGAAAGCTTTCTATGAACAACACATTCGCAGGCAACACGTGTGGCGTGACCGCGTGATTGATTTGGCAGACTCGCGGCTTCAGTGACGCGCGCCGAAGCTTTGCGCCTTTCATTCGGCTCAGCCTTTGTGCGCTTCAATCCGCCTGATAAATTGACAGAATTCTGGCATCGAGTTAGCGGCAATATTTGATCGCCGGCCACGAAGTAGTTTTTGGTATTTTTCATACGTCTCAGCGGTGTGGTGTCAGCATGGCATGGAGTCGAAGCTTTCCTGTTTCATTGGCCTTACTTACGGCCTTAGACCCGGGAGCCTGGGCTCAAGCAACAACCTCGCTCCCGACCATCAAATCAAACTCGAAAGCGATAAAGATCCTTGACGGCGATGACGCCTTGCACGGGGAGCTCGTTCCCGACCTAAATCCAGACACGTACGTCTATCATCCTTCGCCAAAAGCAAAGACTATCTCGTTCATCACCGACCTCGATCGAATCGATTTTCAAGTCGAGCCCGGTGAGACATACGACTTTGTGATTCTCTTTGAAGGCCGAGTTTACCCGCAGAGAATTGCTCCAACCGGCCCAAATCAAGCGCGTTACAAAGGGTCAAATAGCGGTAACGAATCGGGGGACGTAATTCCATTCAGGCTAGAGGGGAACGCAATACATGTAGAAGGCAGGCTAAACGGCTCAGAAATCCTCGACTTGATCTTTGACACGGGAGCGTCGATTTGCGTCCTCTCTGAAGCGGGGCGGGCAAAGGGAGCAAAGAATCGTGACGGAACAGAGAACCGGCTCGAAGTCTCTGGCACTGTGATTGAGAACACGCCCGTGTCTTTCATTGATTACCGTGGAGGTCTTCGAGCGGACGGCGTTCTTGGCTACAACTGCTTTTTGGGTAAGGTGGTGAAAATCGACTACGAAAAAAGCGAGATGGCCGTTTACGACAAACTCCCCAGTATCCCAGAGTCGTATCAAAAGACAGACCTTATCTGGCGGGGAGCAAATACGCTTGTCGAAGTTAAATTGAAGGCGGATGGCGTAGAGGCGAAGACCCTTGCGCTTTTTGACACCGGGTCGAGGTGGTCGCTCTCCCTTTCAAAGTCAGATCCATTTGTCAAAAAATTCTTCGATACGCTTCCGAGCCTTGGTGCCAGACGAAGCGCCATGGCAAGCGGGCATCGCGTGACGAGTAAAGTCGTTGAGATTCCGGATGTAACATTGGCTGGTGCCAGCCTCCGAAATGCACAGGCTGATCTGGAGGATCCAGGTGGAGAACAAGGACTTCCCTTGAACATCATTGGAAACGACTTACTAAAACGGTTTAATGTGGTCATCGATTATCAGAAGAGTGAAGTGCATTTGGCACCGAATCATTTGTCCGGCAGCCCATACAATCCAGTGTTCGATTGGAGAATTATGTACTGGGGAGCTGCGGGCTTGCTGGCTGCATTTGCGCTCGCGCTATTCTGGTATTCGAGACGCCAAAGGACGGTACTTAGTCACTAGCGTGATGTGCCAGGTAGCCGGCATTCCCTTCCTCGCCGAGCCCTCCCCTAAGGGGCGGAGTTTAAACTGATTCCGAGTTACGCTGACGGAATCCTGCGCAGCGAGGAGCAAAATGAGTCGCGGGCTCAATGTTGTCATTGCCAGGTTGGCGCGCGTCCGGAGATCGCACGCGCTGAACCGTCCCCTTGCCCCTCCCTAAAAGGGAGGGGAATTAATTAGGACGGCGCGTTTTCGAGCAGCCAATCTTCGAGAATGATGTGCTTCACCGTTGGTGCCCGCAGCAAGGCCGCGCGGCTTGGCAGGATCGCCGATAGCCACTTTCGGCGCGCCAGGCCCGCCGCTGCGCATG
The DNA here is from genome assembly GCA_963713365.1 of uncultured Planctomycetota bacterium. Taxonomy (GTDB): domain Bacteria; phylum Planctomycetota; class Planctomycetia; order Pirellulales; family Lacipirellulaceae; genus JABDGM01. Next base: position 110,520 of record CAVQLN010000005.1, read on the forward strand.
CGCATTTTGCCCAGCGAGCGCCCGGCCATTTGCTCTTGGATGTTCTCGCTGAGGCGGTTGAACGTGGCCGGGATGAGGTTCGGGTCGGGGCCGACATGGATTACGGTGGTGATGCCGCTGGCCAGCGTTTCGCAGACGGCGTCCCACAATCGCTGCGGGTGGTCGACCCAATCGCGGAGGATGTCGCGCGCATGATAGTCGTCGTAGCTGCGCTGGCCGGTCACGAGCGAGAAGATCGGAGGGCAGGGCGGCTGGAGGCCGCCGGGCATCGAATCCATCATCACGGCCGCACGGTCGGGAATGTACCGCTGTCGCACAATCGGCGTATGCAGCGGCGGCCAGCGGTCGGGGTTCATGCGCACATGGGCCGGATCGGGCAGGAACTCGTGCATCGTGGCCTTGAATCGCGGGACGGTTTCGTTCTGGCCCAATAAGAGGTACGTGTTGGGCGAGAGGATCGACGAGATGCCAATCGTGCCGCCGCCTTCGGCCGTGATTTGCCGGCACAGGCGGCGGACGTCGAGCTCGTCGATGGCCGGGCCGCGCGAAAACAGAACGCCCATGCGGACGCTTTCCGCCAGAGCGGCCGAGTCGCTAGCCATTGTCACCGGCACGCGCAGCACGTCGGCCCAGTCGAACACTCCGCCGCATGCGACGGCCGAGAGCTCGCCGAGGCTGTAGCCGTAAGCCAGCTTCGCCTCACGGTAGCGCACGCCGTGGAATTCCTCAAGGATCTGCACTTGGGCCAGCTCGACCGCCATGATGAGCGACACGGCTTCCGCATAATGATTCAAGTCCGGCTCGACGTTGCTGCGATACAAGGGCGACCAGGTCGACAGGCCGCTGCGTTATTTCCGCGCAGATGTCACTGCAGCGTTTAAGAAAGCGCCTGACGGTCGGGCCGTACGCCGGATGGGCGAGCAGCTCGGCGGTGCGGCCGAGGTTTTTAATGTTGTAGCCACGAAAGGCGAACGCGGTGTTGGCAATTCGGAATGGGAGTGTGGCGGGCATGGCGGGGGAATTATTTGTTGTTGCGTCCTGCGTCGAATAACGCGCTGCAGTAGGGGTAGGTGTCGGGTGTCGGGTGTCAGGTGTCAGGTGTCAGTTTTTTTTCCGACACCTGACACCTGACACCTAGCGCCGGCTACATGCATCATATCGGATCAAAGCTGCTTTGGTTGGCGCCTCGCCGGCCGGTTGGGGCGATAATTCGGCTCGTAGCAAGTGTGACCGTCAGTGGCAGTCGACTCGCTGCGGCCGCGCTAGTTCTCTATCGGACGGTCGCTGCGCGGCCGCTAGTTCGAACTACTCTTGTGTGTCGCGTTCGGCCAGCACGGCGCAGTTGAATTAGCGCACTGGAAGGCCGCTGAAAATGGCGCAGAAATCGCTAACGCCTAGTCCGCCCCAACGGAGAATTCGAATGTTGACCGCCGGTGCAATCATGACGCCCAACTTGGTGACGGTTGGGCCGGAGTCATCAATCGAAGAGGCGATCGAAACACTGCTGTCTAAGGAAATCAGCGGCCTGCCCGTGGTCGATGAGACGGGCCGCCTAGTGGGCGTGATCACGGAGTTTGCCCTGCTGGCCGTGGCCTACGATCAGCGCGTCAAGAACCACACGGTGTCTCAGCACATGACGCGGGACGTGATCACAGTCGACGTCAATGACCCGCTCAGCCGCGTGGCGGACGTGTGCATCGTGCACCGCGTGCGGCGTGTGCCGGTGATGCAAAACGGCCGCCTGGTGGGCCTGATCGCTCGGCGGGACGTGCTGCGGGCACTGGCGGACAAGGGCGCCGCTGTTTGCACGGCGTAAAGCAGGCTGGCTTCATGTAGTTGAAGGGTGTGTCGAGTCCGCGAGTCACACCAACGGGCAGGCCGCAACATGGTGGGTCTCGCAAGCTCGACCCACCCTACGGTCTTTCTTGCGGCGTCAATTAGCAATGCACTTCTAGTGCGTGCCGCTCGATGTGTGCCCGATGACGCGATGCGTCGTGCCGTCGATTTGATATGCGTTGCCGGAGACGGGACAAGTCGGCGGGCCGTCGGGGAAATAATCGGGGTCGCCGCCGATGTCGGACAGATCATTCGCTGGCCAGCCGCCGGTGTGAAGATAGTACTGCTCGACGGCGATATTGATCTCAGCCCGATTGTGGTAACACGTTTTCTCTTTGGCTTTATCCGTGCCGCCGATGACGCGCGGCACGATAATGGCCGCGATCACGCCGAGGATGGTGACCACGGCGAGGAGCTCCATCAACGAAAACGCACGTTGAAATCCAGGATGTCGTTTCATGGACCCGGTGTGTGCCGGCGACAGGCCGCAAGCTTACGCCCGATCGCGGCCTCTTTGCTGAACCATCTGTGTCTCTCTAAGAATACGTTGCGATTTGCCGGTAGCGGACGCAAGGTCCATACGGGGGGTAACGAAATTCACGATTGTGCCGATTGTGCGGTTCATCGCGCGGTCGTGTTTGTCCGCGGCGCATGTTTGTTGCGTTTGTTCAGGGTGAATGCTTCGCGGCGCAGGGCGGGCAAGCTACTTATACCTAGGTACTTACGTTTGCGCCGTGCTGCATCCGGGATGAACCGCCATGAGTGAGCGAACGCCACAAATTCTGCTGATTGAAGAAGACGCCACGCTGCTCGAAATCACCGCGTTTCGGTTGGAGCTGCTGGGTTATGAAGTCGTGATGCAGCAATCGGCCGAGCGCGCGCTGGAATGGATGCGCGATAAGTTGCCGTCGCTGATTATCGTTGACCAGGTATTGCCCGGCATGGACGGCGTGGAATTCATCAATCGGCTTAGCAACGACACGCGCACGAACGAAATTCCGATCATGATTCTCTCGACGAAAGGGGACTTGGACGACGTCCAACAGCGCGTACAACGCTGGGGCGGACGAGTACCTGGTGATTCCGTATGACCCGATGGTGCTGGAGTCGAAGGTGGAGCGGCTGGTGAATGCGGTGGCGGTTAGCGAAGAGTAAATTTCGGACGAAAGGCCCGCCCGCTGAAGCGGGCTCGCCGGAACACTGTGTAGCGTTCGATGGATCGAGTGAATCTCGACTGAAGCGATCATGGCACGACTTGGCGACATTTTGGTTCGACGCGGCTATGTCACGCCCGGGCAACTTGAGGCGGCGCTATCGGCCCAAGGCTCGGAACGCGGCATGCTGGGCCGCATTCTTGTGCGCCGCGGGCTGATCACGATGGATCAGCTTGGCGAAGCGCTCGCCGAGCAGTTCGGCGTGCCGTTTATTGAGGTGGTGCCGCAAGCGGTGAATCCGCAGATTGTGCGGCTGCTGCCCGAAAAGCTGGCCCGGCAGCGCTCGTGCGTGCCGATGTCAGCGTTTCGGGCAGCACGATGCAACTGGCGATGGTCGCGCCCGACGATATCGAGGCGATTTCCGAAGCGGAGCTGATTACGGGTTACCGCGTCGATCCGGTGGTGGCGCTGGAGAGCCCGGTGCAGGCGGCGCTCGACCGCGGCTTCGACGAGCGCATCGTCGCTCGCCAGACGATCGTCGACATGAAAATGGCCGACTTGGAAGCGGCCGAGGACGTCGTCGAGGAAGAGCTGGCGACCGACGCGCCGGAGGAACAGGAGCAGGCGCCGGTCGTGCGGCTTGTGCGGGCCATTCTGATGGGCGCGATCAACGCCAACACGAGCGATATCCATCTCGAGCCGCACGTGCCCGAGATGCGCGTGCGCTACCGTGTCGACGGCGAGCTGCAGCCGGTGATGACGATCCCCAACCACATCGAAGAGGCGGTCGTGGCCCGCATCAAGGTCATGGCCGACATGGACACGACCGAAAGCCGGCGGCCGCAAGACGGGCATCTCAGCGTGCACGAAGCCGGGCACGAAGGTGAACTTCCGCGTCAGCACGATTCCCACCGTCGGCGGCGAAAAGGTCGTGATGCGTTTGCTCGACGAAGGCAACAAGACCTTCGAGTTGGAACACCTCGGCCTGTGCGAGCGCGACCTCAAGACGGTTCAATCGCTGATCGACAAGCCGCATGGCATGATCGTTGTCACCGGTCCGACTGGCTCCGGCAAGTCGACGACCATGTACGCCATGCTGTCGAAGCTCAACTCGGTGAGCCGCAACATCGTCACCGTGGAAGACCCGGTCGAGTACCGGCTGACTGGCATCAACCAGGTGGCGTCGGACAACGAGCACGGCCTGGGCTTTGCCAACGCACTTGAAGTACATCATGCGGCAAGACCCGGACGTGATCATGGTCGGCGAAATCCGCGACCACGAAACGGCCGCGACTGGCGTGCAGGCGGCACTTACCGGTCACTTGCTGATCAGCACGCTGCACGCGAACGACGCGATCGGCGCGATCGCGCGGCTCAACGACTTGGGCGTGGACAATTTCAAGATTGGCGGGGCATTGTTGGGCTCGATTGCTCAGCGACTGCTGCGGCAGATTTGCAGCGAATGCAAGGAGCCGATCGAGCCGAACGAAGCGCTGCTCAAGACGCTGTGCAAGGAACGCAAGCCGCCGGTCGACGCCGTGTACTATCGCGGGCGCGGCTGCAAGAAATGCCTCGGCACCGGCTACTCAGGCCGCATCCCGATTTACGAGATCATGGTCGTGACGCCGGCGCATGGCCGAGGGCATCGAGAACGGGCTGCCGGCAACGAAGCTGCGGCAGATCGCGATGGCCGACGGAATGGTCGAGTTGGCGGCCGCGGGCATGGAGCAGGTGCTCGCCGGGCCGAACGACGTTGGAGGAAGTGTTCTACAAGTTGTCGAGTTAGTGGCAGGCGATGTTTGTAACTGCGGTATTCGACCTGCCATCTAGCCAACAAACTCATGCGTCGCGTACGAAAAAAATCGTTGGCCAACTGCTGGAGCGACGGCTGCCGGTTCCGCGTCGGCAGGTGCGCCGCGGCGCGGCTGCGGCCAAGCAGCGGCTCGTGCGTCGAAGCTTTCTGGCAATCGCGCAGCCGGTGAAGCAGCAGAAGCTGAAAGATCGGGACCTGGTTTTTATTCTGCGAAATCTGGCGACGCTCACCGAAAGCGGCGTTTCGCTGCCGAAGGCGCTCGGCACGCTGGCCGAAGAAAAGGCGCTGGAAAAACACCGCGAGATGCTGCAGTCGATTCGCCGGCACTTGGAAAACGGCGAGACGTTCAGCGCGGCGCTGGCACATTTCGGAGCCACGTTCGACACTGTGATGGTCAACCAGATCAAAGTGGGCGAGCACTCCGGCACGCTCAGCGAAACGCTAACGACCATTGCCCGGCATCGTGAAGAGTCGCAATCGGCTGCGTTCGGAAATCACTCAAGCAAAATGGCCTACCCGGTGCTGCTCGTCGTGATGGGCAGCGGCGGTGATTACGTTCTTGCTGACGTACGTCATCCCGGTGTTCGAGGAGACGTACGAGAAGGCGCATGTTGCGCTGCCGTTCATTACGCGGCTGTTGATCGCAGTCGGCGAAGCGCGACGAAGAGCTACGGCTGGATCGTGCTTGGCCTTGATTGCCGGGACGGCGTATCGTCGTGCGGTCAGCTTCGCAAACGGGCCGACCTGGCCTACAAAATGGACGCGAACATTCTGCGGATGCCGGTGTTCGGCAACTGGCTGCGCGACATCGCCGTGCTGCAATTGATGGAAGTGCTGGGCAGCCTGATGGACGCCGGGTACACGCTGGCCGAAGCATTGGGCGAAGCGGCCCAGGCCGTTCGCAACCGGGCCATCCGACAAGAGCGTCCGCGACCTGCAGAACGCGGTCCGCCGCGGCGAGAAATTCAGCCGCGAGCTGGAACGGCATGGCGAGACATTTCCGCCGATCGTCAGCCAACTGGTGATCGTCGGCGAGCAAACGGGCACGCTCACCAGGGCCACCAGCCACATTCGCGACCATCTGCAGCGCGAGATTGAACGCAAGACAAACCTGTTCGTCGGCACGATCGAGCCGACGCTGACGATTTCGCTTGGCGGCGGCGATCGCCGCCATCTTGATGGCGATCTATCTGCCGATGTTCGACATGGTGAACACGATCAAGTGAGTAGGTGGACCAGCTTTCGGATGAGTGCACCGGTGAGTAGGTGAGTAGGTGCGGCGGAATGCTAGCGACAACCACAGCTTGGTCGACGCCGACGGCGTTTTACGCTCACCGAGCTGATGGCGGTAGTGGCATTCTTGGGTCGTGCTGGCCGCGCTGATTGTGCCGCGCGTCGTCGGTCATCACGACCACGCGAAGCGGACGGCGTGCTAGGTCAACCAGGGTGAGATTGAGCTGCAAGTAAAGCTCTGGCGGCGCAACCACGGTACGTATCCGGCCGCCAATCTTGAGCAACATCGGAGCCGATACGGCCTATTTTCCCGAGGGCCTACCCACCTGTCCGGTGGACGGCACGCGCCTACACGATCAATACAACCAGCGGCACCGTTATCGGCCACACCCACTAGGGGGCTGGCGATCCGCAAAAATTTTGCTACCCGCACAGCCCGGCAGTTTCGACTGTGACCTAGGCTTGCATAAAGAAATCGCCGGAAACCACCGGCCTTCCCACCAGAAGGGTCGTTTTGCCGCTGATACAAATCGCGGCACGGAGAGGTCAGCATGAAAAAGGTTATGTAAAGGCAAGCGGGCTGGTTTCTCGCTGATGGAGCTGTTGGCCGTCGTCACGATCCTGGGGATCATCGCGGCCATCATCGTTCCTCGCGTCACGGTTTCCAGCGACACCGCCAAAGCAAAAGTCAACGCGCACAACAAGGCCACGATCAACGCCGCTGTCGAGCGTTGGTACATCGAAAAGGGCGCATGGCCGGCCAACAACTTGTCGGACATCGGCGCCGATACGGATTATTTCCCGGACGGCATTCCGACCAATCCGGTCACCAGCGGTTCCTACGCGCTGAACGCGACGACGCATCGAGTCCTGTAGTGCAAGTTTAAAAACCCTCTCCCTTTGGGAGAGGGTAGGGTGAGGGCCCTCTCCCAAAGGGAGAGGGAGGTCATGAGGCACGCCAACAGCACGACACAAATCATGGCACGCAGCGCAGAAGCGCGGCGTGCCATGACGCTTTTGGAGCTGGGTGCAGTTACGATCATCATTGGCCTATTGGGCCTGATGGCAGCGACGCGTTACGGATCCGCGGCCGTGGCCGACGCCGACGGGCAAGGCTTTGCTCGCCGTATCGCCCTGGATTGTTCGCACGCCCGGCGGCTGGCAATCGCGACCGGCGAACAACCACCTCTTGCGCTTCACGATTGCTGGCGGCAGTCGCCACCGAGTACGCGATCTATCGCCGGCAAGGCGTGAACACCACGCTTGTCGACCAAGTCCACACCGTGCCCGCCGATGTAACGGTGACGACGGGCGCTACCGACGCCGAATTTACGTACGTCGGCGAGGCCCTGGCATCGTACACAATCACCGTGCAGGCGCCGGATCGATCGTGGACCGTGACCGTGCCGCAGGTTACGGGTAAGGCGTTCGTCGACTAGCGGCGTCTTAATCGGCGCGACCGGTAAATCTCGACCGGCAGTTTCGGCCCGAGTGCTCGGCAAAAAGCTACCTTTTCTCGGGCTTTTGTCGACAGGTCAACGTGCCATGTTGCAACATCGCGCGCGAAAAGCGTATTCGTTATTGGAAGTTGTGATGGCGTCGGGTATCTGCGCCACGGCGCTGGTGCCCGCGCTGGCGCTGGTGCGCGACGGCGTGACGCTGGCCGATCGAGTTGATACGCGGCATCTGCTTTTGCTGTATGGCGTCAGCAAGATGGAGGAGCAGCTCGCAACGGTCGCGGCGGGCTGGACGGAGGGCACGTTCACGGGCAACTTCGCGGCCGACGGCCACACGGACATTCGTTACATCGTGACTCAGTCGGACGAGGTAGCGAGCGGCGGCATTGTCAATCGCTTGATGAATGTCGAAGTCACGACGTATCGCGACACGGATGGCGACACCGCGCTGGATGCAGACGAAATCCGGAACATTATGCGGACCAAAATCGGCAGGTTTACGAGTTATGAAAACAAGGCGGGCAGCTAGCGGCCGCCGGAACGGCTTGTCGCTGCTGGAAATGATGGTCGCGACCGCCATGATGGCCACGTTGATGACTTCGGTCGTCGTCGTGATGCGATCCGGGTATGCCGTGTGGAATGCGCAGGAAGCTGATATCGATGTGCTGGAAAACGGATATGGAGTACTGCGACACTTCGTTCAGCAGTTGCGACAGGCCGATTCGGTGTCGACGATTTCCGCGGCCAGCGACACGACAGGGGATTTATCGTTCCTCACCGTGAGCGGGACGACCAGAACCTGGAGCCACAACGGCGTGCCGGAAGAAGTGCTTTTCAACAACGGAACGAGTAACCAACTCTTGGCGAAGAAAGTCGACACGCTGACTTTTACCGCGTACGAAGCGGACGGCGTGACGCAGACGACCGATGTCGACGACATCCAAGTTGTGAAGTGCACGGTCCAGGTGACATTGCCTCAGGGCGGTGGAGTGACGCGAACGATTTCCTGCAGGGCCTGGATTCGAACGTGGTAGGCCGGAACATGCACAACGCTACACAACACGATTCGGTGCCGGAGAATGAGCGACAACCGCTGCTACGGCGGCCGCGCCGCGGCGTCGCCTTGCTGCATGTGCTTGTTTATTCTGTCGCTCGTGTCGGTGTGGGTCGTGAATATGTTTCAATCGGCGACGGTGTACCAGTCGGCCTTGCGGAACACGATTGAATACGAGCAGTCGATTTACCTGGCCAATGCGGGCATCCATCACGCCATGTCGGAATTGGAAAACGATCTGGCTTGGCGCAGCACGGTGACGGCCGGCAGCTATCCGGCGAGCGGCTCCTATTCCGCGACGGCGGTCGACGGCAGCGTGCCAGGCACCGTGGACATAACCTCCACGGGCGTGTCCGGCGGGTCGACACGCCGCTTACTTGCAACGGTATTGGTGAACTAAGGAAGAATCATGACGACGCAAACGAAAGACCGGCGGCAGCAGAATGAGCGGCGGCAATTCAGCGACCGCCGGCGGCAGAGCGAAGGTCGCTGCGCCGTTTTCGAAGTTTGCCGCTCGACGCTCCATCTGGCATTCGTGGTCCGCAGCAACAGCGGAAATCAAAGCGAGGACAAGATCATCACTCGGTCGGTCCGCTGGCGGAACGAGGCTACAACGCTGCACACCGACCGAGGTGTGCAAGAGCTTAGCGAGGCGTTCCAAACGCTGGTGACTGAGGAGCGGCTTGTCGGCGCGAGAGTTCGCATCGCGCTTAGCGGCGAGCTCTGCGTGACGCGCGTAATCACCGGACCAACGGAGGACGTGCGCCGCGAGCTGGCAGAATTGGAGGAACGCAGCTTGCGCTATTTGCGGCTCGGGCCGGGACGCAAAGCGATGGCGAGCAGCATTCAGCAGCTCGACGCCAGGCATCAATACGCGCTATTGGCTGTTGCAAACCAGCGGACGCTGGACCTATTGATGGTAATTGCCACGAGCGTCAATGTTCAAATCGAATCCATCGAGCCGTCGCTGATTGCTTTGACGCGTGCGCAGGCTCAATTGCGCGACTCATGCCAGGAAGCATGCCTCATGATTCAATTGGATGAGGACGTTGCGGAGCTGGGCATCTGTCATCGGGGCCGGCTGCTGTTGGACTACCGGCCAGGCGGGCAGACCAATGCCGAGAATGTGGCCGACGTGGTCGCGCAACACATGTCGCGGCTGAAGCGTTACCTGGAGCGTTATCACAGCTATCTAACGGCGTCGCTCACCGACGTTTACCTGGCCGGTGACCTGCAGGCAGTCGCTTGCGCGAAAGCCAAGTTCAGCAAGCTCCGCGACCTGAAGGTACATGTGCTGGAGCCCAGCGACCTCGCGGTTGAGTGGAAACATGCGGAAGCCGCGCCGGGCACGGACCTGGCTGCCGTACTTGGAACAGCGATGTCGCTGTACGAGAAGGATTCGGATGGATTGGCCCCGAACCTGATCGCCGCCACGCTGGCCCAGTTGCGTGCTCCGATGAAACCAATCCTGCTCCGCAGCCTGATTCCGTTGGCTGCGGTGCTCGTATTAGCTGCCATGGTGGGAGCACTTCATCTTAACGAGCGGCGGATCATGGGGGGGATACGCGCGGAACTGGAGCAGCTTCAACCGGCCTGTGTGCGGGCCACGGAGCTGCGGTTGAATCTGCTCGCGGCCGAGACCAAGCTCAAACAGTTGGAAGCGCTGTCGAAACAACTGCCTCAACCTGAATGGCGACAAGTGCTGACTCGCATCAGCCAAAGCATGCCTGAGGATGTTTGGCTGGATCGATTGAGCTTTCACGACGCCCGCTCGGCGGCGATCAGTGGGGCCAGCTACTCGGACACCGGCGTGTACACCTTTGTGGAGTATTTAAAACACATTCCCGACATTGCCGAGATCGCGCTGGAAGGCACGGGCGTGGGTCAAAGCACGACAGGTCCGACCACGAGCTTCAACCTGCAACTCACGCTGGCAAGCCTTGCGGGTCGCAACGAAAAGGACGGCAAACATGATTGAGCAAACCCTACGGAGATTCTGTGAATTCAAACACCGCTGGCTAATCGTCATAGGCGGAACGTTTGTTGTAGGACTTGTGCTGGTAATGCCGCTAGTCGATGTCTACAGTGCGGACCGTGAGGAAAAGACCACTTTGCTCACGGATTTGGATTCGGCAAAACGGGTGGCCGGAGACCTGAAGCAGTTCGAAAAGCGGGTAGCTGAGAAACTTGCCGAGCTGCAGCTTTACGAGGCGCGGACCGTTGACGACGAGTCGCTGACGACGCTTCGCGGCAAACTTTTGGACTTTGCCAAAGAGACGCAGTGCAGCATCCGTCGCTTGAGCGTGGGGAATGCATCGTCGCGGCCGTGGACGCCCGGCGAAGATCCGATTTCGCCCGTAGAAGGACCGAAGAAAGCCGAGTCAAAATCGATGTTCGTGCTGGAGTGGCGGCCGGTGAGCATTTCGCTCAGCGGCACGAGCGCCGGCTTGCGGACGTTGTTGGACCGCATCGCAGCATCGAAAATGCTGATGCACGCCAAGAGTATCGAAATGTACCCATCGAGCCCGACGAGGCAAGCCCTGACTCTTGACATGGAGCTTTGGTATTTCACGCTGGCTCGCCGAGGATAGGTCGGGCTTTCCAGCCTGACGGAGCAATGGACGAAAGTCAGGCGAAAGCCTGACCTACGCAGTCAGGCTGGAAAGCCTGACCTACGAAGAAGTGTCACGGAGGACACATGGCACAACAGAGCGCAAGGAGGCATGTGCGACGAGGAGCTGCGTCGCATTGTTCGCGATGCGCTCGTTTCGTTTCGATAATTGGCGCCGCGCTGATTTTGTCTCCGGGAATTGCCGCCGCTCAGCCTGTCGCAGCTCTCGCCGATTGTCCCAAGCACTGCGGCAAGCGTTTCCCCAGCCGCGGGGGTGCAAATCGAAGTATTAGAGCGTCCGGCACCGCCGCCGCCAACGGCGCCTGTGCCTGTGGGACCGGCTGTGGGGCCGAGCATCACGCCGCCGCCGGTCAAAATGGTCCCGAAAGAAAGCGCCGACCTGGCGGTGGCTCTGGAAACGCGCGGCGACCTGAATCTGCACGGACTGTCGCTCAATGCTGCGCTATTCACGATCGGCGAGCAGTGGAACGTCAATATCGTCGCCGGCGACGTGAAGGGCACGGTCCACGGCGTCTTCAAGCAGGCGCCGCTGCGCGAGATTCTGGATTCGATCCTGCTTTCGAACGGCTATAACTACCGGGCGGTGGGTAAGAGCCTGGTGGTCAGCTCGATTGCGGACTTGGGGCAGATCAACCCGTTTTTTCAGTCGGCAACGATCCCGGTGCACTCGGCCGACATCGATGAAATTGCCGAAGGCGCCAAGCTGTTGAGCACGCCGCAGGGACAGGTGCGGTCGCTCAAGAGTGCGCGGAGCATCGTTGTGCTGGACTTTCCGGACCGCGTGCAGATGATCCGGCAGTTCGTTTCGGCGGTCGACGGGGCAAGCGACCGGCGGTTTTCCTCGGAGGACGGCCGGCGGGGAATTCCGCTGGAAGTCGGCTACTTCCGCACGCAATACATTACGGCCCGGGCGGCCGAGCAAGTCCTGTCGACCGTATTGAGCAAAGACGGCCGGGTTGCGGTGATGGAGAAAGAGGATCGCCTGTTGGTGACGGACTACGCCGAAAACCTTCTCATGGCAGAAAAGGTGATCGCTCGAATCGACTGCCCGCGGCCGCAGGTGCGCATCACCGCGCTGATCTACGATATTAGTCTGCAGGACATCGAACAACTGGGCATCAACTGGCAGCATCGCGTCGGCAGCGGCGTGGAAGTCGACAGCGACGGGACGCGCACGCGCGATACTGCACTGAACATCGATTCGATCATGCAAGTGCCGTTTCAAGAGGGGGCAGTCGGCGGCACGATGCAGCTTTTGAGTCTCAGCCGGCATCTGGACCTTGGAGCCGTGGTGCTCGCGCTGCAGGGCTGCAGCGACGCGCGGTTGTTGGCCGACCCGAACGTCGCCGTGCTCGAGAATGAGCAGGCGATTTTCCAAAGCGTATCAGAAATCCCATACCAGCAACTGACCGAAACCCAGCAAGGCGGCAGCATTGGCACAACCGCGTTCAAGGAGGCCGGCATCACTTTGAAAGTGCGGCCGAAAATCGCGGCCGATGGCGTGATCCAGATGGAAGTGTCGCCCGAGTTCAGCCGGCTCACCGGTTTCACGCCGGGCGACAACCAGCCGATTATCGATGTTCGCAAAGCTTCGACGGTGCTCACCGTGGCAGATCGGCAAACGGTCGTCATCGGCGGATTGCGGCAGCGCAGCGACATCGGCGATTTTCGCGGCGTGCCGTATTTGAAGGATCTGAAGCTCGTCGGCCGGTTGTTTCGCTCGCGGGATACTGACGTTCGCGAGAGTGAGCTCGTCGTGTTCATCATGCCGGAAATCATTCACTGCGCGGACAAGCCCAATTTCCGCCAGCAACTGGTCGACGAAACAATCCGCTGCCGGTTGAACCAGATTCCGGAAGCGGAAGGTTGTCCGCCGTGTTGTCGACGGCTGCCGTGCGATCCGGCTGTGAACTATTCGGCCCCGCTCGATCTGCAGCAGGAAGAATTGCCGGTCGAGGACGCCGTCGAGCCGTCCGATGGGCTGCCCGCGGCCGAGGAAGCAGAGGAGCTCCAGCCGCAATCGGCCGAGAAGATCCACTCGGCAGAATTTCAATTTGGCGCCGCAGGGCGGGCGGAACACGTTCGCATCTTAGTGGCGGAGGGAACGCTGAGAAGACTGCCCAGCATCCATCAAGTCGAACCGGCACATCGTTTTGCGAGCCAGTCGGACGTGCATGCGTCGCCGAACTCATACGTAGTGCCTTCGGACAGGTCCCAGGGGCAGACCCTGCGCCGCTAGTGCGACCGCTACAATCGCTACAGGCATAGTGGGCCATTTCTGATTGGATCATCCGGCGCTTCGCCAGCTGGATGCCGCTCAATTCGGTCGCCGCCCGCACAAGCTAGGCTTGTCGAGAGGCGACGGAAATCCATGAAGTGTATCTGCTTACGCATTGCGCCCGACCGGTTTGTCTCGCCGTCTGCGCGGTATGTGTGGCCGGCTGTCAGTCGAGTGACGAGCCGATCGCCGCGCCCAAGGCGGTTGCCGCGGCAAGCGGAACGACGCCGGCGAAGAAGACCGAACCCAAGGGCGCTCAGCCGGTTAGTGGGAAAAAGGAACCGGAGATCGCTGCCGCTGCCATCGCGCAATTCTCGCCGCCGTTTCCCAATCGGGACGACTTGTTCGAGCCACCCAAGCGCGCAAAGGCACCGTCCGCCGAAATGAAGAACTCGGCGAATCGGTGGAGCTGAAAGGCTTCGTCAACGTCGACCGGCCCCGCGTTGTGTTGTCGATCGACGGCGTGATTTCATCCCTCGAAGAGGGCGGCGAAAAATACGGCGTGCAGGTGATCTCGATCCAGCCGCCGACCGTCGTACTACAGCGTGGCCGGGATCGCTGGCCGGCGACGCTGGAGTAAGGTTGAGAGTTGAGGGTCGAGAGTTGAGGGTAAGGAACTTTCAACTTTCATCTTGAGCCTTCAACCTTTATGTAGGCTCATCCCAGGGGTTTGTGGGCAGCGCCTCAGGCGGCGGATGCAGCTCGGCTTCGTCGGCCACGACGCGCGCGGAGGCGCGATCCGCACTTGTTGCAGCTCGCGCACGACGCCGCGCAGGTTGATCAGCAGCATGCAGAAAGCGGCCGCCGGCACGATCAGCACGAGCACATAGGCCTCTGAAATGCCGCCGTCGGCTATATGCGTCAGTGACCAGAACGGGTTGCTGATCTGCATATAGCTATAATTGAGGTCGCGCATTTCGACCGACATCGCTTGAACGACTGCCGGAATGCCGCTGCCGGCCAGCACCACAAGAAAGTGGATCAGCACGCTGGCGAGCATCGTGACTTCGGCCACGCGTCGTATTGCCGCGACGATCAGCATGCCGAGACCTAAATAAGCGACAAGATAACCCCAGCCGATAATCAGCAGGAAGAGAAGCTGATCGACGCCCGGCCATCCGGCCGTGGCCTTGCCGCTGAGATCGGAGGCGATCATGCCTAATACGCAGATGACGGCAAGAGCGGTCGTGTTGGCGATCACAAACATATAGCCGCTGCCCGGGCCGGGGTTCAACCAAGTCAGGTACACGCGCCCGAGCTTGGTGCTGGGAAGCTGTCGCTTCACGCGCTGCGACATCTCCGGGCGCTCGGACGTGAGCAGTGTGCCCATCCCATACCAGTAGACGCCGGCGAAGGTCACCAAGATGAGCAGGCCTTCAAGATCGAAATTGTCGTGAATCCATGCGAGGCCAATCCAACCGACCCACGCGGCTTGCTGGACGAGCATGCAGATCCGCAGCGGCGTCGAGCGGTTTTCGCTGGAAAAGGTGATCATTCCCGCGGCGGCGAAGAATGCCAGCGCAAACGTGGTGCCGTAGAACGTGGCCAGTGCCGCGGTGAAGATCCAAAACTCAGACGAATCCAGAGCCCGAAACCGAAGCCGGCAAAAATCGCTCCATACGCAGCTTGCATGCCCAAGAAGCAAGCAAAGAGCAACACCACAATGAAGCCCACGGACATGAACACCTGGCTGACGCGGTTCTGCGTCGAGGTGGCCAGCAGGAGTCCAATCATCGATAGTCCGAGAGAAAGGAAAAAGGTGTAAGCCAACAAGACAATGATCGTCGGCAGATCGACGCCGCGAAGCAGGTACGTAAAGGCGAGGCAGGGCGTGAGGGCGGAAAAGTAAACCATCATCTGGGCGATAGAGCTGCCCAATTTGCCGCTGATGATTTGGCGCGGTTTGAGCGTGGTGATCGACATCAAGTCATACGTGTTGTCCTCGCGTTCGGCCGCCAACGAGCGAAAGGCCGCGTAGGGCACGAAGATCAGCATCCAGATGCCCAGGAAAAACGAATAAATCCAAAGCAGTGCGCTCCCCGACGCGCCGTAGTAAATGGATGGTCCGATCCAGGCTACGGCGCCGATCGTCGCCACCCAGCACAGTGCCAGGAGCAGGATGAAGACCACGAGGAAGTGGCGGCTCTTGAGCGCCTGCCGCGTTTCTTTCACCAAGATTGGGTTGAGCCAATCGCCCACGCGAACAAGCAGGGGATCGAGGCGTTGCCATGCAGCCGCTGCATAGGCCGATATCTTGGCGAGAATCGCGCTCGCGGACGGGCGCACCGGAAGCGCATCGTCCGGCGATGCGGCTGAAGGTTCGGTGGTGGTTGTCGCTTCACTGCTCATTGATTAGCACATTCGCATCGTATTTCCGGTCGTGGCTGAACCCTCCCCTAACCCCTCCCTAAAGGGAGGGGGAACCGCGGCTACTGGACGCGCCCCTCAGTTACGTGCAGGAAAACGTCTTCCAGGCTTTTGTGCTTCGCGCCGAACTCGACGACGGAAAACCCGGCCTCAATCATCGTGCGCAACAAGGCAGCTTCAGCGGCGCGGTCTCCGGAGAAACTGAACATGGTAAGGTCGTCATCCGCGCGAAGCTCGGAAATATCGTCGCGCTGCGCAAGCCAGCCGCGAAGTCGCTCGACATCGTCGAGCACGCGCACGCGCACGTTGCTCTGCACCTGCACACGAGCGCTGATCTCGGCCACCGAACCTACGGCCAGCAGGCGGCCTTGCTCGAGAATGCCGACGCTGTCGCAAATTTCGGCCAGCTCGGTGAGGATATGCGAGCTGATGAGAATCGCCTTTCCCGCTTCGGCCAATTGTGAAATCATGTCGCGCAGCTCGATGCGCGCCCGCGGATCGAGTCCGGCAGCCGGCTCGTCGAGTATCAGCACCGACGGGTTGTGAATCATCGTCCGGCCGAGGCAGAGCCGCTGCTTCATGCCTTTGGAGAGGCCGTCGATCGGCTTTTCGGCCAAGGTGTCGAGCTGCGTGAACTCCATGACCTCGCCGATCGCCGAGAGCCGCTCGCGACCGGTCAGTCCGTACGCCCGCGCGAAGAAGTCGAGGTACTCGCGCACGTTCACGTTCTGGTACGTGCCGAAGTAATCGGGCATGAATCCCAGGCGGCGGCGAACGCGGTCCGGGTCATCGACGACCGAAAAGCCGTCGACGAGGGCGTCGCCCGCAGTCGGCTCATCGAGCGTCGCGAGGATCCGCATGCTGGTCGTCTTGCCGGCACCATTGGGCCCGATGTATCCGAACACCTCGCCGGCATACACCTCGAACGACACATCGTTCACGGCATGTGTCTGTTCGAACACACGGTGCAATCGGCGGAGTTCGATTTGCGGGGTTGCGGTGCGGATCATCGTGGACGTGGGTAGGTGTAGGTAGGTGAGTAGGTGAGTAGGTGAGTAGGTGAGTAGGTGAGTAGGTGAGTTAACGGGTGCTGCCGTTTTCGCCTTGTTTTGACTTTCGAAGATATGCGATGTAACTATTGATTCTCGCAATCAGTTGACGTGCATCGTTCTTAAGTTCCTGCGGAAGACCAGGTTGGCCATAGGATTCGTCGATGCATGCGTTGAAGTCGTCGATCAATTCATCAACCGAGCCGCGTGCCGTGCTGCAAAAGTGAATGTTTTCAAGATAGTGCCAGCGCCCATGCCCTTCAGCAATGTTGTTGCTGACTAGATTGCGGCGCGGCGCATTTGAGTGCCTAAGCAGTACTTCTCCTCGGATGGCAGCTGCTTGATCAGCCGGTAAGTGTTCTTGCGCAGCCGCCGCGCAGCATTGTACAGTTCGAAGTCATCCAGATCGTATTCGCTTTGGTAGGTCATGATTCCACCTACTCACCCACTCACTTACTCACCTACTCACCATCTGCCAACAATCACATGGAAGCTCGCTACTTCTTCAGCGTTCGACATGCCGACAGCCACGTCCGGGCCGGATTTTGTTACGGCGACATAGGAGCGAGGCGGCAGTTGCAACGCAGGCGCTCCTTCGAGTCCGGCCAGGGCCGCCAAGGCGCCTTGGGCCAGGTTGTTCCCCAGCCGCTCGTTGCCGTAATTCAAGCCGAAGCGGCGGTAGTTTTGCCGTAGCTGCCGCCGTTGCATGTCGGCGAATTCCGAGTCGCCGTCGGCCAGGGCATCCGGGGCCTGAGGTGTGTTTTTTACAACCAGATCGCGCAAGCGCCGGATTGCATCGTTGCGCGCGACAGGCTGCAGGTTTGTCCTGGCGCCGGCCGCCAGATTTTCGCCGAGAAAGAGTTTTCCCTCACGATCAAGTGCTAACACAAATTCGATGTCGGTACCGAGCTGGTTGGTGGCGCGCATTTTCCCGGCGGAGGTCAACAGGTCAAGTTTGTGCGCTGACTTGCCCGATCGGATGGCGAGATACTGCGTTGGCGTGCGCGACCGCAACCAACCGCGCGTCAGCTTCGCTTCGTTATCCTCCCAAAGCAGCTCGCGCGTGGCGCCGATGCTTGGATCGACACCACTCTCGTTCCAGCCGGGCACGACCGGATACATCGCCACATCGCTGGGCATCGTCAGGCCTTTGCCCGGTGCGAACCCGGAGTAATAGGACATGCGAGTCCAGGACGACGATTCTCCAGTTCGTTGGTCGAGCGAGGTGAAGCTATGCGCCCGCACAGCGGTGCCGAAGCCGTCCGCGATAATGGCATACGCGAACAAACCAGCCGTGGTAATCACGGCCGCCAGCGGGACGGTGATCACCAGCAAGTGCAGGCGGCGGAATCGCTTCAACAGCCAGAAGTTTGCCGGGCCAATCAATAGCACGAACAGCGTGATCAGAACTTGAAACTCGGTTACCGGCGCCAGTCCAACGCCGGGGACCAGCAGCTTAGCAAAGTCGCGATTGGCTTCGTCCGGGGTCATGCCGTGGCGTGCCTCCCAGCGCTCGGTCGAGCGCACGCGCCATATTCAGCGGCGTTGCCAAGCGAGCGGGATCTTCTTGACCGTTGGGGCCGACGACCGAGCTGACAATTTCCCCGTTAGGTCCGAAGGCTTCCGTAATTGCCCCCAGCGCGGTTGCCGTGGTGGAAGTCCAAGGGCCAGCGAACAGAGCTTGTTTCGTGTCACGGAACGCGCGAACCGCTCCTAAACCGAAGCGCTGGTCGACGAACGTGCGCCGGGAGTCGGCCGGCCAGCGGCGCGGGCGATCCTGGTCAACCGAATCGAATTGCTTCGCGTCGACGACAAAATTTGAATCGCCTTGCAGGCGGTCGATTTCCTGAGGGTCTCGCACGACGCGGGTTCTTCCGGTCGCAAGATTCATGAACGTGATCGCTTGTCCCTCCGGATTGCCGCGCCGGAAGCGAATTGGTCGCCAGCCGACGGCGGCCAATGATTCGTCCCCCGCGTCGTCTGCCCGCGACTCAGCGTCGTCGTTCGTTTCGATAAGCGAGCTGTCGAGCTGAAGCAGCTTGGAAACGGCTTCGAGCTCCTCAAATTCTGCGCCTACATCGGTGACCCAAAGCCGGCCGCCGGCTTGTACCCAGCGGCGCACGGCTTCGAGCGCACGTGCATTCGCGGTCGACAAGAGAGTCAGCTCGCTTTGCGTAAGCGCGACGACATCCAGGCACGTATAGTCGATCCATCGTAGGGGAAAATCTGAAATTGGGAGTGAAAGAAACTCCAACTCCTGCGTGGCTGTCGCCGTTAACGTTCGTTTGCTGCTGGCGGGCCCCACGACAAGACATGACAAGCCGCTTCCAGCGCCTGCGCCCATGCCGGCAACCATCGTCGTGTTGGCAAGCGTTTCATCCAACGAGAGGTCGCGGTCTTTGACGCCGTCGACCCACACATCCCACCAATAGACCTGCGGCGTCAACTGATATTGCGGGCAGGCAAGCAGCGTGGTCGACGAGGTGCTTCCCGTCGACAGCTCGAAATCCTGTTCCACGATGATCGAGCCGTATTGGCGGCTCCACCAGCGAGAATGCAAACGGATTGTGATTAGGCGGTCGGCAGTGAGCGCTTTGGGAGAGGAGATGGTCACCGCGATCGGTCGATAGCCGTAGTTGTTGGCCCAGCGCGTATCGATTGTCATCGACAGTTTGCTTCGCCGCGCGATGGGTCGGGAGAGCGGCATCCGCAACATGGTTCCATTTGCCTGAGTGATCGAAGTCCCGGCCCAAGTGGTCGCGACTTGTGCTGAGAGTTCGCTCGGCAAGGCAAACACAACACTCAAGCAGGCAACGGTCGTAATCGCTGCACATATAGCTTTAAGAGCGCCTAACAAATTGAACCGCCAAGACGCGAAGTACGCCAAGGAAGGCAACAATTCCGAATGTATTTTTCCTTGGCGACCTTTGCGTCCTTGGCGGTTATTCATTCTGTTAGGTGCTCTGAGGAGATATAGCAGACCGCGTGGCTTCATAGCGCTATCTCCTTACGACCCTTGTTGTGCGCTCCGCATCGCATGCTCACCAGGACTGGATTGGGAAACGGATTCGGCCGGAGGCGATGCCATCACTTGCCGCAGCTCCGACGCGGAAATCTGCGGCTTGTCCTGCGACATCTGCAGAAACAACCAGGCAATGCCGAACCAGGCAGCGTGCGTGAGTGCCACGATGATCACGCTCAGGATGCCGATGGTGACGCCCCAGGCCCAATATTGACCGCGGGTCGCGGTGCCGATCATCACAAAAATGACGGCGCGAAACTGTCAGCATGACCAGCAATGTGCGGATCGTGAAACGCGGCACGAGGCTTTGTTGCGCCGTATCAGCCTTCGTTTCGTCTGGTGTTGGCTCAGGCACGCGATCAGCAGCAGTTATTGGGCGCCCACGGAAGAGCGTGGGGAATCTTGTATATCTGGCTACCTTCTGATTCTCTCAGACCGCGCCAAATTCGCAAGGCGGCCGATGGTTCGTGCCGCGGGGGCAATTTCACCAATTGAATCGATATTCTCGGCCTGCGTTATTCGCTGCCATTCGCTGAATCTTGCTGCTTGCCGCTGCGACAATCACACCGACCCTTGTCAGCAGCGTTTTGGGCCGTATAGCATTTGGGAATTCGTAAATGGCCTCGATGCTCAACCTCAGCAGTCGGATGCGCAATGCATATGCTTCAAAACTGCATGCACGGGCGATTAGGACCGGTTCTCGCGATGCATGCGATCACGCGGCGACCGGCGATAATTCGAGCCGCCATCTCGTTTACGGCCCTCGTGGGTGCTTGCGTGGCGACATGCCCGGCCGCCGTCCGCGTCGAGGCCTATCGCGGCGAGCCGTTTGGCGTCGGTCGCGTGACCGTCGACCTGGAACAGGGCGCGTTGAGCGATCCGCTGAGCGACGACCGTTTCACGATCACCGAGGCAAACGGCCGCGTGCTCTATCCGGCGATCCAGAACGCGCCGGTGCGGCGCATGGCTGCGCAATCTTCTGGGAATCGAGACGCCGTGGCAGATGACCTTTTATTTCATCTTTCGTGGCGACGAGCCGCTGCAGATGACGCTGTTCGCGCCGGACGCGCAGCCGCTCGCCGTTCGCACCGAGCGTAACGCGCGGCAATACAATGAGCTGCTTGAAAATTGGTGGGACGCCACGGAAGACCGCTATGAGCAAGTTTTCCGGATGAGTGAGTATCCGATCGTCGTCGAGAATTTTTTGACCGCCACCTGGGCACGTCGGTTAGGGCGCGACATGCCGCAGCCGGGTATGTACGTGCTGCGGCAGTTCGCCTGGGGCGATCCGTGGATATCGCAACTGATGGCCAACGAGGCTTATCAAAACAATGTGGAGCGCGATCTTTTGTTGGGGCGTTTTGCGTCGGACGGACAAGCGACGATTGAATTGCCGGCGGGGCCCTTCGGCGCAACGCGATTCGGCCCGCCCGCTGAAGCGGTCTCGCCGACAAATCCCGAAGAGCTTCCTGGTCCCGGCGGGGTCACATCAGTGCAGCTTTCAGCGCATGTGGAGTCGATCGCGGGGCATGTGCCGCACGAGTGTTTCTATCTGCGGTTCGGCAACTTTCCGAACTACTTGTGGTTCCGCGATTTTACGCGGCACTGGCAGGGCGACCTGGCGAACATGCTCGTGCAGAAGAGCGTTAATCACAACGTCAGCGATCGGTTCCAGCGGCAAATTGCGGTTGGCGAGAGCCGCCTGGCACGCGTGATGGGGCCGACCGTCGTGCGGGACGTCGCGATTATCGGTTTCGATCCGTACATGCGCGACGGCGCGGCGATGGGGATTCTGTTTCAGGCCAACAACAGCATGCTGCTGAGCAACAATCTCAACGACCAGCGGCGCGACGCGATGAATGACGCACAAAGGTGCGACCGAGGAAACGATACGAGTCGCGGAACACGATGTGTCGTACATTGCGTCGCCCGATGGGCGGCTGCGGTCGTACTACGCAATCGACGGCGACTTTCACCTGGTGACGACAAGTCGCCGGCTTGTCGAACGGTTTTATGAGGCCGGCGGCGGTACAGGTTCGCTGGGGGTATCCGAGGAGTTTCAGGCGGCGCGCGACGAAACGCCGCTCGAGCGCGAGGACACGATCTTCCTGTACGCGTCGGCCGCC
Organism: uncultured Planctomycetota bacterium; assembly: GCA_963713365.1. Lineage (GTDB taxonomy): Bacteria > Planctomycetota > Planctomycetia > Pirellulales > Lacipirellulaceae > JABDGM01. The sequence goes on from CAVQLN010000005.1 coordinate 132,541, forward strand.
TTCTTTGAGAACCTGGCCAGCCCTCACTACCGCATCGAACTCGATCGGCGGCTGCGGTCAATCGGCGAGATGCGCGCGGTGGAGCTAGCCCGCCTTGCGGCTGCGCGTGGAAGGGCACGATGCGCGAATCCGTGGCCGATTTGATCGAAGCCGACTTGCTGCCGCCCGGCTTTGGCGAGCGTGCCGACGGCAGCCGTCTGGATAACGCCGATGGTCAACTGCGTGACTCGCTTCGCGGGATAGCCGGCGCGATGGTTCCCATTCCCGACATGCCTGTGGAGCGAATCACGCGAGCGGAAGCCGCGAGACTTTCTGAGTTTGATCGGAACATCCGGGCGTCGGTCGGCCGCTTCGCGCCATTGACGCTGGCGCTCAAGCGAGACACATCGCCAGTGTCGGAGAAATGGGACCGCATCACGGCCGATGTGCGGCTCTCGCAATACGCGCAAACGAGCCTTGGCGGATTGGTCAACTTGCTTTCTACGGCAACCGCGGTGCGCGTCGCGCCCATCGAAGGCGACGTTGCTTCGCTGGAGCTAGTGTTCAATGCGGCCGGGCAGCCGGTGCATTTGTTTGGGGGACTGCGCGATTTCCGCACGCCGCTGGTGGTGCGGCAGGGTGAAGTTCGGGCCGATGCGCCGGCGCCGGAGTTCATCCGGGCCTATGTCGGCGGTTGGCCGCGACCGCACTTATTGGATCGCATCCTGGGCCGCCCCACCGGGCCGTTCGACGACCAAGGCATCGCCCGCACCAACGGCTTGTTCGATCTGTGGCTACGCCGGGCCGACGACTTCTTTTTGTTTTCCTTTAAGCGCGACGTGCTGGTGGAGGTCGGGCAACAACTGGCGATGGTCGAAGCGGAGCGGCCGGCACAGGCGCGGCTGTTCATCGACGACCTGTCCGACAAGCAAGTCGCCACGGCCGTGAGCGGCTTAGGTTACATGCGGACACGCAACACGTCGGCCAGCGGTGCGCCGGTTCATGAATTCGCTGGTGACGCAGCTGCACGTGCCGCCGGAGGAAGCACGCGATCTTGCTGAGCAGCTCGTTGGCGGGAAATTTGATTGCCCGTTGGGCGGTGACTATGCCCTCGTGGATCCGAACATTCCCCTCCTCGCTCGTGGGGAGGGGGCTCGCACCCCGCGTCCGAATAACAACGAAGGACTTCCCCCGCCCGCTGAAGCGGGCTCGCCGAGCGGACGAAAGCTGTGGGTTTCTACGGCGACGGCGCCTGAGAATCGCTTCCTACTCACAGAGATTCCCGCGGATTACCGGATGCCGATGATGGAGTGGTTCCGCGGCGTCGGTGCCGACGTCGGCCGCGACGGCGACGACTTTTTGCTTCATGCCGATCTCGATATGACGCACATCGAAGTCGGGCCGCCGGAGGATCCCGAATCAGACGAAGGCAGCATTTTGAGTCTCCCCGGTCTGCGAAATCTTTTCGGAAGTTCGAAGCGAACCAAAGACGACGACGTAAAGCCGGCATCAGCGGAACAACAGATTCCGCCGAACCCTGAATAGCAGCCGCTACGATCCCATACACGGCAGCTTACGACGTAGCATACACATGCACGTTGTTCATCTTGTCCCCGCGGACGATCGTTAACTCAAAGCCCTGTTCCGCGGGCACGGTCATGAGCAGCCGGTGCAGGTCGTCGATCGAGGTGACGAGGCGGCCGGCGAGCGCGACGATGATGTCGTCCGGTCGAATGCCGGCGCGGTCGGCAATGCCGCTGCGGCACGACGTCGCGCACCTCGACGCCTTGATCGGCCAGCAGATCGAGCTCGCGCACCAGCGACGCGGGGCAAGCGGGTTACTTGCGCGACGATGCCCAGCTGGCGGCGGCGCACGCGGCCGTGGGCCAGGATCTCCTGCAGCACCCACTCGGCCGTGTTCGACGGAATTGCAAAGCCGAGGCCTTGGGCCATGGCGATGATCGCCGTGTTGATACCGACGACGAGGCCTCGCGAATCGACCAGCGGGCCGCCCGAGTTGCCCGGGTTGATCGGGGCCGCGTGTTGAACGATATTCTCGATGAGCCGGCCGTCTCGTGCCCGCATGCTGCGGCCCAGCGCGCTGACGACGCCAGTCGACACGGTCGACTGTAATCCGAGCGGGCTGCCCATCGCGATCACGAGCTGCCCCACGCGCAAAGCGTCGCTGTCGCCGAGCTGCGCGTAGGGCAGGCCGTTTGCGGCCAGGCGCACCACGGCCAGATCCGTGGCCGGGTCGTCGCCGACGATCTCTGCCCGCAGCCGGTCGCCTTCGGCCGTTTCCGCCGGTCAGTTGCTCGCCGGTCGTCGATGACGTGGCTGTTGGTGAGTGCGTAACCATCCGGCGTCACGATGAAACCCGGACCCCGCAGCCGCCCCGGCCGTCCGCATCGCGGCCGGAGATGCTGATCACGGCGGGCGACACGGTCTCGACGACGTGGATCACCGCTTGCGAGTAGGCGTCGAGCAAATCGGCATCGCCAAATGCCGGGCGATTCACGGGCTGCGAATGCGCCAGCTTCCTTTGGTGTGTCATCAGCAATCTGTGTCAGTTTTGCAATCGAGAGATTCGGAATCTAATCGCATGGTTTTCTCCCGAGCTATGGGATCATTGCGCCATGCTGAATTATGTCAGGCCGGTCAAGAGCTAAACCGCAAGCGGAGAATTTAAGCCGGTTAAATCACGAATTGATATCGGCGCCGGCCGCGTTAGATGAAAATCGTCGCCGGGTGCTCTAGATAATCCTTCACGCACTGGATGAAGGTGGCGCCGTCGGCGCCGTCGACCACGCGGTGGTCGAACGAGCCGGAGAGGTGCAGGATGCGGCGGATCGCGATCTGGCCGTGGTGCACGACCGGCCGGTCCATCGCCTTGTTGATGCCGAGGATGCCGACTTCCGGGTGGTTGATGATCGGCGTGGCGGCCAGGCCGCCCATGCGGCCGAGGCTCGTGACGGTGAACGTCGAGCCGGCCAGCTCGTCGCGCGAGATCGAGTGGTTGCGGGCTGCCTCGGTGATGCGGCGCATCTCGCGGGCCGCCTGCCACAGATCCATCGCCTCGGCATGCCGCACTACCGGCACGCACAGCCCGCGATCGGTCTGCGTGGCCACGCCCAGGTGCACCGCTTCGAACCGCGTGATCACTTCGCGCTTCACGTCGTAATGCGCGTTGAGCTGTGGGAAGCGGCCAAGCGCCCGCGAAACCGAGAGCATGATGAACGGCAGATAGGTGAGCTTCGGCTGGCCGTCCGTGCGGCTCTCGTTGAGGTGCTCGCGGAGCGATTCCAGCTCGGTGATGTCGATTTCTTCGATATACGTGAAGTGGGGGATTTGCGTATTGCTGACGACCATCTTCTCGGCGATGCGCCGCCGCAGGCCGACCATCTGGATCTCGGTCGTGTGCGAGCCGTAGCGTGCCGCCGCGCCGATCGGCGGCGCGGGCGAGGGTGCAATTCGCTGCGCAGATGGACGTCGACGTCGGCGTGCGTGATGCGCCCGTTCGGGCCGCTGCCGTGAACGTGCTGCAAATCGACGTTGCAGCTCGCGGGCCCGTCGTCGCACGGCCGGGCTGGCCTGCGGCGGCGAACGTGCTGACGTAGCTTCCGTCGGCGGCAACGCGTAGCGTGGGACGAGTGGCAGCGGTGGCGAGATGGGCGAGTGACGCGAGCAAGCCTGCTGCGGATTCGTCGTCCCCATTTCCCTGTCTCCCGCTGCTCCGCGTCTTTGACCTGCGGCGTCGACTGTATCAAAGCTCACCAGCTCGGCGCCGACGGCGACCGTCTCGCCGACTTTGCCGTGCGTGCGAGACGCACGCGGCCAACCAGGCCGCTGGGGATCGTTACCGTCGCCTTGTCGGTCATCACATCGACAAGCGGCTGATCGACGCGGCACCTCTTCGCCGGGCTGCACGTGCCAGGCAACGATCTCCGCTTCGACGACGCCTTCGCCCAGATCGGGCAGCTTGAAAATGATGGGTTGCATGAAGTGAATTTCCATTCTACGCTTAAGCCGCAAGCGCAGTTCGCATCGCGCGCAGCGATTCGTTCGCGGCTCGGCATGTATTGCCATTCCTGCGCGTGGGGCAACGGCGTATCCCAGCCGGTGACGCGCAACACCGGCGCTTCCAGGCTCCAAAAGCAATGCTGCTGAACGAGCGCGACGATCTCGGCGCCAAAGCCGCACGTCCGCGGCGCTTCGTGCACCACAATGCAGCGGCCCGTCTTTTCGACCGAGGCCACGATCGTCGCCAAATCCAGCGGCACCAGCGTTCGCAGGTCGATCAGCTCGGCATCGAGCTCCGCTTCGCTCGATCGCCGCACGCCGCGACATGCACCATCGTGCCCCAGGTGACGATCGTCACTTCGTCGCCCGCCCGCACGATCGGCGGCCTGGCCGAGCGGCGTGCGATAGTAGCCGTCGGGCACGTCGGCCTCCGGTTGATCGCGCCACGGCGGCACGTGTTCCGGATCGCCATCGAACGGGCCGCGATACAGCCGCTTCGGCTCGAAGAAGATCACCGGGTCGTCGCTCTCGATGCTGCTGATCAAGCAGGCCCTTGGCATCGTGCGGGTTGGAGGGCATGACGACGCACAGACCGGGCGTGTGCGTGAAATACGCTTCGGGCGACTGGCTGTGAAACAGTCCGCCGCGGATGCCGCCGCCGCTCGGGGCGCGGATCGTCAGCGGCGCGGTCCATTCGCCGCCGCTGCGGTAACGCAGCTTGGCCAGCTCGTTCGTGATCTGGTCGAACGCCGGGATACATGTAATCGGAGAACTGAATTTCGGGCACCGGCCGCAGGCCGTTGATCCCCATGCCGATCGCCACGCCGATGATGCCGCCTTCGGCGAGCGGCGTGTCGAACACGCGCTGCGGGCCGAATCGCTGCTGCAGGCCCTGCGTGGCCCGAAACACGCCGCCGAAGTAGCCCACGTCCTCGCCGAACACGCACACGTTCGGATCGCGCTCGAGCATCACCTCGAGTGCCGGACCGAATCGCTTGAATCATGTTCATCGTGGGCATGACAGATGCTTTCACGATTGCGCCTACGGCCGGTCTGCACTCAGCCGACCGGTATGCAACCCTTACCCGGCCGCGCGGCGGTCGGTCGGACTGAACGGCAGAATCGTCTGCCTCGTGTCTCGGTGTCGTCAATTCCGCTTCGGCTTCATCAAGCTGTTCGCGCAAGTGAGCACGGCACCGTCGCGTACACGTCGTCAAACAACACATCAATGGCGAATGTCGCCATGATCTTGCCGACGAGCCCAAGGCTTCAGCCTGCTGAAATGTTGCGGCCACTTCCTGCTCCAGAGCGCGCCGTCGAGTTGTCGGTGTGCCTCGTCTGACCATTCGCCCAATTGAATGAGGTGCCGTTTGAGCCGCTCAATCGGATCGCCGCCTGGCCAATGCTCGGCTTCGTCCGGCGGCGCGATATTGGCTCGGGTCGTCGCTCGTCGAGTGGGCATCGCGGCGATAGGTCACCAGTTCGATGAGCGTTGGACCGCCGCCGCGTCGGGCTCGCTCGATCGCCCACGCCTCGGCCGCATACACGGCCAGAAAGTCGTTGCCGTCGACCCGCAAGTCCCGGCAAATGATAGGCGTCGGCCCGCGCGGCAAACGTTGCGCCGCCTGTCGCAAGATTGCGATGCGTGCTGATCGCCCATTGGTTGTCGACGACGTGCAGCACGCACGGCGGGCGAAACACCGATGCGAAATTGAGCGCGTAATGAAAATCGCCTTGCGCCGCCGTGCCGTCGCCGATCCAGCCGCCGACCACTTGCCGCTCGCCGCGATAGGCAAACGCCATCGCGGCGCCCGACCGCCTGCGGCAATTGCGTGCCCACGGGGCTCGAAATCGACACGACGTTGCCGGCCCGCCAACTGTAGTGCACCGGCATCTGCCGGCCCTTGGCGTTGTCGCATCGATTGCCGATCAGCTGGCACATCATCGCCAACAGCGGCATGCCGCGAACCAGCAACAGTCCGGGCTGCCGGTAACTCGGAAACAGCATGTCGTGCTGCGCATAGGCCATTGCGCCGGCGACGGCTGCAGCTTCTTCGCCTTTGCTGGACACATAAAACGACAGACGGCCTTGCCGCTGCATCGCGATCATCCGCGCGTCGAAGTGACGCGTGCGAAGCATCATCTCCAGGCCGCTGCGAAGTTGCTGCGCGCTCAGCTGCGGTTGCCACGGTCCGCCGGCGCGTGCCGTCGTCGCCCAGCACGCGGATCAAGCCCGTGCGCGTGCTCGCGAAGTTCCTCGATGCGGTGCAAGCGAATCGGGCCGCGGCAGATCGCCCGGCTGATCTGCCGATGCGGCGAATCGCGGCGCGATCGCCCGGCCGATGCGGCGCGGTCGGCACGTGCAAGCACCATCGGCAACGGATCCTCGAGCGGCGCCGCTGGACCGTGCGCGCCGGATGCGCTTTGCCGATGAGTTGCGATGAGTCGTCCATGACTCGTCGACCCTGGTCGACGGTACGGATCTCAATCGATTGACGCTCGATCCGCGATCGAGTCGTCGACTCAACGTCTCTGATGCTGCGTCCGTTGCGTCGTGCTTCTTCCAATAGCAGGCCCGCGCGATACGAGCTTCGCACCAGCGGCCCGGCCGCAACGGCGCGAAAACCGATGTTCGCGCGCTTCGTCGGCCCACGCTCGCAAATTGCTCCGGCGGTCACGAAGCGGTCGACCGGCAGGAATCGCTCGCCGGGACGGCCTGGCGCCAGGTACTGTCCGAGCGTCAGCATGTCGACGCCCGCAGCACGCAGGCTGTCGCATCGCGTCGGTAACTTCGCCATCCGTCTCGCCGAGGCCGACCATGATGCTGCTCTTGGTCCACAATATCGGGCCGCAATTGCTTCGCGCGGCGCAGCACTTGCAAGCTTTGTTCGAACGATGCCCGCGGGTCGCGCACGAGTTTGTCGAGCCGCGGGACGCATTCCACATTGTGTGCGAAGACGGCAAGCGGCGATCCGGCTAACAGATCGCGCAAGCGCTCGTTCGTCGCCGCCAAGGTCGCTGGAAAGCAGCTCGATCGTGACATGCGGCAGCCGCTCGTGGACCGCCTCGACGCATCGCTTGTAGTGGCCGGCGCCGCCATCCGGCAGGTCGTCGCGATTTACGACCGTGATCACGACGTGCGCGAGTCCCATCCGCTCCACCGCCGCGGCCAGATGCTCCGGCTCGTTCGGGTCGGGCGGCTCGCGGCTCGCGGCTCGTCTGCGACGCTGCAGAACCGGCAGCCGCGCGTGCATTCTTTGCCGGCGACCATGAACGTGGCCGTGCCGCGCGACCAGCAGTCGTTCAGATTCGGGCAGCGGGCCTCTTCGCAAACCGTGTGCAGACCGTTGTCGGCCACCGCATGGTGCGTGGCGTTGAGAATCGCCAGCGGCTGACCGGCCGGCAGATTCACGCGCAGCCAGCTCGGCAGTCGCGGCCGAGCCGGCGGGTCACTCGTCGATGGTGGAGCGAATGAGGATCAATGGAGTCGGTGCAGTGTGATATGCGATGCCAGCAGCCGCGGAAGTGTAGCGAAAACCCGCAGCCGACCAATGGCGGGCCGATTGGCAAGTAGGCCGGAAATCAGACGATAAATCAATGCTAGCGTCTGCAGCGTAAATGCGAAACGCCGCAATTGCCGCACATCCAGCCGCTTCCGACGTAGCTCGAAGCAAGCAAGCTTACCCCGTCAGTCCTTCGAACAGCGGCGTCGACAGATACCGCTCGCCCAGGCTGGGAATGATCACGCAGATCCGCTTGCCCTTGTACTCGGGCCGGGCCGCCACCTTGGCCGCGGCACACATGTTCGCGCCGCTGGAAATGCCGGCCACGATGCCCTCTTCCTTCGCCAGCCGGCGCGACCATTGAAACGCTTCTTCGTTGGTTACCTGTGATCGTTTCGTCGACGAGCGACGTATCGAGGTTCTTCGGAATGAAGCCGGCGCCGATGCCCTGGATCTTGTGCGTGCCCGGCTTGCCGCCGGAGATCACCGGCGAATCGACCGGCTCGACGGCGATCGCCTTGAAGTTCGGATTCTTCGGCTTGATGTATCGGCCACGCCGGTGATCGTGCCGCCGGTGCCGACGCCGGCGACGATGGCGTCGATGTTGTGGCCGGAGTCTTCCCAGATCTCTGGGCCGGTGGTCTTCTCGTGAATCGCCGGGTTGGCCGGGTTGTCGAATTGCTGCGGCATCCAGGCGTTCGGCGTTTTCTCGACCAGCTCAGCCGCCTTGGCGATCGCGCCCTTCATGCCCTCGGCCGCCGGCGTGAGCACCAGCTCGGCGCCCATGAACCGCAGCAGCGCGCGGCGCTCGACCGACATCGACTCGGGCATCGTGAGGATCAGCTTGTAGCCCTTGGCCGCGCAGACGAACGCCAGCGCGATGCCCGTGTTGCCGCTGGTCGGCTCGACGATGACGGTGTCCTTCTTGACTTTGCCTTCGCGCTCGCCGGCTTCGATCATCGCGGCGCCGATGCGGTCCTTCACGCTGTTGAGCGGTTGAAAGAACTCGCACTTGGCGAACACCGTGGCCTGGCCCGGCGGGAATCAGCCGGTTGATGCGGATCATCGGCGTATCGCCGATGGCTTGGGCGACGTTGTCGAAGGTTTTGTTGCGTGGCATGCTGGCACCTGCGGCGAATGTGGGAGATTTTGCCTAAATCGCCGAGTCTTCGCCTGGATTATCAGATTTTGCCGTGAATCGAGCAAGTCCGGTCACGGCTGGACATAGCCCGGCCATCCTGGCCCGGACTGGTAAAGTGAAGCTGCTTCGTAAGTGCGCGACGCCTGCCGGACTAAGATGGTCCGGCTATGTATAAGGTTCGCCGTAGCCGCCGCCGCCGGGCGTTTCGATGATTAAGCATGTCGCCCGCCATTACGTTGATTTGGGCAGTGCCGGGCAGTTCGATGACTTCGCCGTCGGCCCGATCGAGCCGATTGCTGCCGAGCGCGCCCGGTTCGCCGCCCGCCACTCCATACGGCGGATGCGGGCCGCGGCGCTGGGTGATCAGCGACAGCGTGAGTGGCCGCAGGAACTCCAGTCGCCGCACGACGCCGTCGCCGCCGCGATGGCGGCCGGCGCCGCCCGAGCCGCGGCGGATTGAGAACTCGCGCACTCGCACCGGGTAACGCCGCTCCAGAATTTCGGGATCGGTCAGCCGCGTGTTCGTCATATGGACCTGCACCGCATCGGCGCCCGGTCCTGCTGCCGTGGCGCCGCTGCCGCCGCAAATCGTTTCGTAATAGCCGAACGATGTCATCGCCAAACACCACATTGTTCATGGTGCCCTGGCTGGCGGCGGCGATGCCAAGCGCCCCGAGCAGCACGTCGACGACGCGCTGCGATGTTTCGACGTTGCCGCCGGCCACCGCGGGCGACAATTCCGGTGTCTGGACCCGGCGGCGGGATTCAACAGGCACGTTGGGCAACACGATTTCGATCGGCCGCAGCACGCCGTGATTGAGCGGAATGTCCTCATCGACCAGCAGCCGCAGCACGTAGATCACCGCCGCCGTCACAATCGCCCGATTTGCGTTGAAATTGCCATCGATGACTGGGCCCGTGCCCGTGAAATCGATCGTTGCGGCCGGTGGGCTCGCCTGCCTCGTGAATCGTTAATCGAACGGAAATCGGGTACGCTCGTGCCGTCGGCCGTTTCGATGTAATCGGTGAACTCGCGTTTGCCAGACGGCAACTCCGACAGTGCCAGGCGGATTTTTTGCTCGGCCGCATCCTGGATGTGTTTCATGTATGGCGCGACGACAGGCCAGGAATATCGCTCGACGAGCGCCAGCAAGTCGATGGCGCCTTGCCGGTTGGCGGCGATTTGGGCGGCGACGTCGGCCAGGTTGGTGCGACGTCGCGCGACGGATAACGACCGGACGACAACAACTCCCGCAAATCGTCGAAACGCGACTGGCCTTCCGCGACGATCTTGAAGTTGCGGATCAGCACGCCTTCGTCGCCAAGCTTTTTCGAAAGCGGCGGCATCGAGCCGGGCACCATGCCGCCGATTTCCGCGTGATGGGCGCGGTTGGCGGTGAAGAACAGCAGCTCGCCCATCGTGGCGACTCGTGGACTGGGCGTAATGACCGTAATATCCGGCAGGTGGGAGCCGCCGGCGTACGGATCGTTCGTCGCAATGACATCGCCAGGCTGCATTCGCGGGTTGGCGGCAATCGTGTGGCGAACCGTTTCTTCCATCGCGCCCAAGTGCACCGGCACATGCGGTGCATTGGCCACCAGCCGGCCGTCGGCAGTGAAGATCGCGCAGCTGAAATCGAGCCGTTCCTTCACGTTCACGCTGCTGGCCGTGTTGCGAAGCGTGACGCCCATTTGCTCGGCGATGCTGGCCAGCAAGTTGTTGAAAACCTCGAGAAAGACCGGATCTGGCGGCGCCGACGCACTTACGTTTGCGATGGCCGGTGAGCTGCGCACTCCGTCCGCCGTTTCGGTCAGCAACAGCTCCCCGCCGGATAAAACCTCGGCCTGCCAACCCGGATCGATCACCGTCGTCGAAATATCTTCGGCGACGATGGCGGGACCGACGATAAGGTCGCCGGCCGCCAGATCGCTGCGCTCATAAAGCGGCGTCTCGCATCACGCGCCGTCGAAGAACGACACTGATGTGTCTTTGCGGAGTTGGCGTTTGTCGTGGATGACGCGTGCTTGGCGGCAACGGGTCGGCAACGCGGCCTACGACCTCGACGCGTGCCGCGAGGATTTCCAGCGGCCGATCGGCATGGACGTAGCCATATCGCTGTTTGTGAGCCGCTGCAAATGCCGCCGCGAAATCGTCATCGGTCGGCCAGATGATCGTGAGATAACTATCGACGCCACGATATCGCAAGTCGAGTGAGCGGCTTGCCGCAATGCGATCATGCGGCACACCTTCGTCGCGCACCTCCGCCACTGCTTCGCGCTGCAGCCTATCGAGCTGCCCGCGGACGGAAGCGAGTGAATCGCCATCGAGCGAGCGTTCGACTCCGCACGAACGATGCCGCATGACGTCGGCCAGCCCGATGCCGAGCGCACTCAACACGCCCGCATCGGGATGGATGAGCACCTGCCGAATCCCCAACTCGCGTGACACAGCGCATGCGTGCTGACCCGCCGCGGCGCCGAACGCCACGAGCACGTAATCGGCCGGATAGGCCCCTTGGCGACCGTCACCAGCCGAATCGCCGCCGCCATGTTCGCATTGGCGATCGGCAGCAACCCGGCCGCCAATTCATCAAGCGTATAACGAGAAGCGGTTTCAAAACCCTCTCCCTTTGGGAGAGGGTAGGGTGAGGGTTCCTCGCGTACCGTTGATTCACCCTCACCCCGGCCCTCTCCCGGAGGGAGAGGGGGATTTTTAGCTCGCTTCGGATTGGTCACTTCAGCTGCCAGTTGGTCCGCGAGCTCGCGCAGTCTCCTCTCCGTCGCCGCCGCGATCGAGCGGAAATGGAAACCGCTCCGGCACGATGCGGCCCAAGTGAAAATTCAAGTCCGTGACCGTCAGCGGCCCGCCGCGGCCGTAGCAGGCCGGGCCCGGGTCGGCCCCGGCACTGTCCGGCCCGACGGTGAGCTTCACGCCGTCGAAGCGGCAGATCGAGCCGCCGCCGGCCGCGACCGTTTCGATCGCCATCGTCGGCGCCACGAGTCGCACGCCTGCTTTTTGCGTTTCATATTCCAGCTCGAAGCGGCCGTCGAATCGCGAGACATCGGTGCTGGTGCCGCCCATGTCGAAGCCGATCGCGCGCGACAAAACCGGCTGCTTGGGCCACGCGCGAGAAGCCGACCACGCCGCCTGCCGGGCCCGGAGAGGATGCTGTCCTTGCCGCAGAAATGCTCGGCGGCAACCAGGCCGCCGGCCGAGGTCAGCAATCGCAATTGGCTGCCCGGAAGCGACGCGCGCAGCCGCTCGACATATTCGCGCAGCACAGGATTCAAATAGGCGTCGACGACCGTTGTATCGGCGCGCGCCACCAGTTTCGGCAGCGGGGCGACCACGTGCGAGACGCTGATCTCGCAAGAAGCCGATCTCGCGGGCGATTTGATCGACGATTCGCTCGTGACTGGAATGCCGATCGGCGTGCAGCAAACAAATCGCAAGCGATTCGAATTCCCGCGTCGTACAGCGATTGAAGCTGCTGCCGCACCGCGCGACTCATCGAGCGTCGAATGAGCACCTGCCCATCGTGCGTCACGCGCTCGTCGATCTCCGATGACGGCAGATGTCAACGGCGGCGGTTTGCGAATCGTTAGATCGAACAATCGCGGCCGGGCCTGGTAGCCGATTTCCAGCACGTCGCCAAAGCCACGCGTCGTCACGAGCGCCGTGCGCGCCCCGTGCGAGTGATGAGGGCGTTGGTGCCGCGCGTGGTGCCTAACCGCAGCACAACTGGCGGAACTGGCGACGACAGCGGGAGGGATAAGAAGTAGCGGATCGCAATGACCGGCGCTTCTTCGCGGCAACGGAGCTCATAGGTGCTGTCCGCAGAAGGAGCTTGCGACAGATTGCGAAGATGCAAGCGGCCGTTTGAGGCGTCGAAGCCATCGACGACAGTCGTTTCGACGGTCGCGCCATTTGCATCGACTAGCGAAAGCTGCCAGCCGGACCAGAAATCGGGCGGATCGTCGTCTGCGCAGGATCAACAATTTCATCACGAGTCGAGCCGGCGCCAACTTGTCCCTTAGTGACACCGGAGCTCAGGAGCTTATGCCGCCGCAGCGAGCCGTCCGGGCGCTTTGCCAGGCAATCGGTAAACGTGCCACCGACGTCGATCCAGAATTCCCAGCGCTCTGCGGCCATCGCCGCATTTTACCGCTGACTTCGCCCGCGGGAAGTTGACGTCGAACGCTGCGTTCGAGGGGTTGGACTTTCGCGTGCGGCTGCGGGAAACCTGCTGCCGCTTCTGCGGCTGCTTCTTCACGCGGTACAGCTGGGCCACGGTCTGACCCTCGGGCGGAATCACGAAAATCTTGGGGTCGTCGATCACCCATTGCGTCGACCACGTGCGGCCGTTGTCCCAGTTGGCCACGTTGAAGAAGAAATTGTTGAACGAAACTGCCCTTCATGCTGTAGGGAAAGTTCGACATCAAATAGTCTTCTGTCGGTCAGGTCGTCGACGCCGTGGCTGGCGTAGTAGTGAACCTGCCCATCGGCGGTGAACGACAGGCCGAGCGTCCACCAGCCGGGCTCGGTGATGTCGAGGCTGCGGATGTCGTGCCCGCGGCGATCCGCGCGGATCGTGAGCTTGGCGAAGTCCTGTTCGATGTTGCGGCTTGTCTCGCTGCGGAACAGGAAGAACATGCCCGGCCAATACTCTTCGGGCTTGCCGTCCGGCTTGCTGCCGCGGCAATCGGCGCGCATGCCGAATTGCGGCGCCCGTGCGATTCTCCCATTCGTTCGAACGGCGGCAAATAAACGCGAACCGTGCAGCTCGGCTGCCAGGAAATCGGAATCGACCGACCGAGCTTGCGGTCGAACATCATCAGCAGGTCGTCTTGCATGCTGCGAGTTGCTGACGCGGCCGGGAATGCCGGAATTCTTCGTGGCGAACAACAGTGCGCCGGTGCTGCCCTCGATGCCGCCGGGCGGCGTGTCGACGCGCTTCACCAGGTCGGGCGTGCCGCGTTTGCCGCCTTCGTGCCACAGGCCGTTGCTCGAGCAGCCGCCGGGGCTGCGCTGCTTGTCATCTTGCTCGTGGCTGCTCTTGGGAAGGTTGTAGCGATAGCCCCAGGAGGGGTCCTCGAAGTCGTCGCAGACAATCAGCCAGGAACTCGCCCGTTCCCGGCACGAACGGCGTGCCGGCATACACGGTCAAGTGAGCGGTCACCGCGATAACCGCTGATTGCAACAACACGGTCGATGTGCGATGAGATCGGGACATGGATTACCCTTCCATGGAATTGAGAAGACGAGTTGCGATTGGACGCTAGCATCGACGCGCAGCGCACGGACGCGAGCAGTCCATTCGTCTTTATCGGCAAAGTCTGACCAGTAAAAGTGAGTCGCTATGCGCCGCCTTCGCGCATCTGGCAGCGGTCGGTGCCAGCACACAGTTCGCAAGCATCCGCGTCGCCCTGCGTGTGCGCAGGCAATGCTCGATCCGCTGGCGCATGACTTCGGCCATGAGCGGATGCAAGCCGAATGGAGCTGTCACTAAATAGCGAACTCCCGGATGCTTGCGCGCCGCCGCGGCGGTCAAGGCGGGGGATGTCGTCGTTCCAGTGCCGGCCGGGCAGCAGAAAATAGGGAAACACGACGACCATCTGGCGCCGCGAGCAACGCACCGCGAAAAAGCGGTGTCGATCGACGGCTCTGCCAGCTCCATGTGGGCCGGCTCGACGATAGCAAGTCCCGTGGCCTCCGCAAACTGCTGGACGACGTCGAGCAGCAGCTCGTTGCTTTCGTCTCGGCGGGAGCCATGATCGACGACAATCACCGCAATGCGTCGTTTGTCGTCGAATAAGAATGAATCCGCGCTACTCATCGCTTGCGGCTCACTTGCGCGGCCAGCGAACGTCCTTGCGCGGACCGACGGTGATCGTCGTGTATCGCGTGAGCGGAAACTTGCGCATTACGGCCTGCAAATCGTCCAAGGTCACGTCGTCAAGCGACTTGAGATCGTCGGCAACCGTGCGATATTCGCGCCGCTGCAGCCAATTGCCGCCGACGTTGAACAAGCCGATTTTGCGGCCGCTCGCTGCCCAGCACGACGCGGGCCTTCACTTTGTTCTTCGCTTGCTGAAGCTCCTCGGGCGTCATGCCTTCGGATTCGGCCTTGCGGTAAATGGCGTCGAGCCGAGCAAGGTTTTCATCCAACGAGATCAGGCTCACAGCACAGCCACGTGTAGAACATCCCGACGCCCAGATACTCGTAGTGACCGAGGCTCGCGGTTTCCGCAAGTCCGGGATCGACAAGCTCCCAGTACATCCGGCTGCCCGAATCGTCGCCGACGATCGTGGCCAGCAGTTTTGCCGCGTAGCGGTCGTCGTCTTCCGACGCCGGCGCGTCGGCCAAGTTGCAGCACGTATTGCTGCGTGGCGCTGGGACGATGCACCAGCTCGAATGCGGTTTGGACGAGGCGGCCGCGGACTAATCGCTGTGCGCTCCTGCGGATTCCAGTCGCCGCAGCGTGCGGCCACTTGCTCGACCAGGGCATCGAAATCCACTTTGCCGGCCGCGGCCACGAACACGTTGTCGGCGGCGTATCGCGATGTGAAGTAGTCGCGCATCTGCTCGGGCGTGAGATCGCCCACCGCTCTGGCTCGTGCCCAGCACGCTCTTGGCCAGCGGATGCCCGCCCAGGTGCAGCTGCTTGATGCGGTCGTCCATGCCGAACGGCGGCTGGTCGAGGTACATCTGGATTTCTTCCAGGATGACCTTCTTCTCCATGTTGAAGTCATCGGGCCGCAGGCTTGGCCGCAGGATGTCGGCCAGCAAATCGACGCTCGGCCTCCTGATACTCGGGCAACACCGAGGCGTAGTAGGCCGTGCACTCTTCGCTGGTGAACGCGTTGTAGTGGGCGCCGATCTCGTCGAACTCGCGGTTCACATCGTCGGCCGTGCGCCGCGGCGTGCCTTTGAAGCACATGTGCTCGAGAAAATGGCTCACGCCGGCGACATCGTCCGACTCGTCGCGGGCGCCGGTGCGCACCAGAAAGGCGACGCTCATCGAGTGCGCATCGTCGTTCGTTTCGGCGATAATTTCCAGCCCGTTCTCCAGTCGATGGCTTCGAAATTCCAAGGGTGATCTCCTCAGCAGGTCGAGTCTTTCTCAATCGGGATCGACAACGTCAGTCAGAGCGGCGCACGACTCCCGACCTTCGTGCGGCCGCCGAAGGGTCGGAGTCGTGGGCCTACGGCTCGTCACAGGAAATTCGAGCCGGGTCAAAGTCACTGACCCGCATTAATTCCTGCCGGTATCTCCAGCGGCTGCGGGCCCAGCGTCACGACCAGCAAATCGCGCGGCGGGTTGGCTGACAAAAATGCATTGATGGTTTCGGCCGACAGCTTATCGACCAGTCGCCCGACTTCGTCCAGCGATCGCGCACGCCCAGGTGATACCAGTCGCGAGCCAGCGCGCCGCTGCGCGCGCTCGTGGATTCCTGCTGCATGATGAGCGAGCTTTTGATCCGCGCCTTGAGTCGATTGCAGCTCGCTTTGCTTGATGCCCTCGCCAAGCCGGAGCAATTCGCTCACCGTAACGTCGAGCGTTTCCTGCGCCCGTTCGGCGGTCGTGCCCGCATAGCACAAGCACGCTTGCCCGGTCGCGCTGCGTGTGCAGCGAAGCATACACGGTGTAGCACAGCCCGCGTTTTTCGCGAACTTCGGTGAACAGCCGCGAGCTGGAGCCGCTGGAGAGCACCCCCACCGCCGCCCAGGCCTGAAAGTAATCCGGATGCTTGTACGGAATCGTCGGGATACGCGATGCCGACGTGCGACTGGTTGGATTCGAACGGAATGTGGTTGCCAGCCGGCTTGCCGTTCGCACCGCCAGGATCGCCACGTGTTGCCGGCCTGCCAGTCGCCGAACAATTGCTCGACGTGGTCGACACAACCGTTTCCAATCGAAGTTGCCGGCGACGGCGAGAATCGTGCCGCCGTGGCCGATAGTGCCGCGCGTGGAATTGGCGGACATCGTCGATCGTAGCTTGCCCGCAGCGGCTTTTCTTCGCCGTGGCTCGAGCGGCCCCACGGATCGGGATAACGGCGGCGGCGCAATTCGATCATGAGCTTGTGGCTCGGCTCATCGTCGATCGCGCGCAGCTCTTGCAGGCACGTGTTGCGGCCCGCGTCCAATTGGTCGGCCGGCAAGATGTGGCCGGCGAATCAAGTCGGCAAACAGCACCAAAGCCGCCGGCAGATTGTCGCGCAGCGTGGCGCCGGAAAAAGTTGCCTGCGCAACGCCCACCGATTCGCCGCGCTCGACGCCCAGGTTCTCGAGATCGGAGACCCAAGTTCGGCTGTCGCGCGGACCGGCGCCACGGAGCATCATTTCGCGCGGTCAGCGAAGCCAGGC
Source organism: uncultured Planctomycetota bacterium (assembly GCA_963713365.1). GTDB lineage: Bacteria > Planctomycetota > Planctomycetia > Pirellulales > Lacipirellulaceae > JABDGM01. The sequence continues at coordinate 149,554 of CAVQLN010000005.1, forward strand.
CGGCGCGGTTCGCCGGATCATGGCTGCACCCGGCCGGCAACAGGAACGTAAACGCGGCCGATTCGAGCGACTGTGTCGGCTCGCCGACGAGCACCATGCCGTTGGCGAGTTTGTGTGAGAATATAGCGTTAGACATTTAAATCAGTTGTTCTGTCTCGGTGCGGCAAAGTTGAATCGCGCCGCTGCGCACGACTTGGAATAGCCGTACGACAATCCAGCAACGAATCGCAGGCACGAGTTTTCAAGAATAGGCGAGTTCCACCGCCTTGAACAGCGTCTTGGTGCGACGAAACCCCAGGCGCTTGTAGAGTCGCACGGCGCGTTCATTTTGTGCTGTCACCTCGAGGTAAACGTGGGCCAAACCGACCTGCTGGAAGCCAGCAAGCGCCGCAGAAATCAGCGCCGTGCCGAGGCCAAGTCCGCGGTGCTGCGGCGTAATACCGACGTTTTGGATCGCGCCATACTTATGCGATGCGCGGATCCCTTGGATCGTGCCGCAGTATTCGATCTCGTTGCCACTCGTGAACGCGGCGAGCCACGTGGCCTCCGGCAGGAAGCCGTCCTTGAGACTGATCTCCTGCATCAGCCGACGGCAGCCGTCGAGTCGCTGAGGCAAGTGAAAACGCCGGCATCGATTTCGTGCCGGAAGCTCTGGAACTTCGCTTCCGCATGATCGGCCAATCGTTCGGGATGCCACGCGAGAAGCCGATAGCCGGGCGGAACGAAGAGCGGGACGAACCGCTGTCCGCGCAAATCGATTTCCATCCGGTAGCGTTTGAAGTAGTTGACGCTCATCGGCGCGCGTGAATTGCGGCGGCACGACAACAGTCGGAATTCACTTCTGGCCTCGTCAAATGTACCGCGAGACCGGCCCTCGGTCAAATTTTCTTTAAGCCACGTAACGACTTACGTCGTTTGATCCGCAGGCATTACATAGCTGACGCCGTGACGGATTCAGCTGGCGGTGCGCGCGCGCACGTCCGCACTTACTGATCGCTTCAACACGACGGAATGCGGACGTCGCGCAAGCCCGTTTTTATCAGGTGGTCGGCCTCGATGCCATTGACATACGACGGCATGGCGTAGACAATTTTTGATGAGTCAAAAACTCTGCGATGTGGATACCATCCACTCGCAGGGGGTTTATCAAACGGGTCCTTTACAACGTAACGCAAAATTATTTGGGGTAACATGTTACGACTAATCCGTGCCACCGAAACTGGACTGGTATTGTTGGTTTGCGCGATTGCTTTGGGTTGCACGCCGGATGCTGAGAAGCCGTCCGCTACGCCCAAAGTGCATAAGTTCGGCGGCCAGCATCCAATAACGGTTGTCTGCACGACGGGCCCGGTGAGCGACATGCTGAAAGAGCTCGGCGGCGAGCACCTCGAAGTGACCGGCCTGATGGGTCCGGGCGTCGATCCGCACTTGTATACGGCTGTGCCGGCCGACGTTGAGCAGCTCGATTCGGCCGACATGATCTTCTACAACGGCCTGCATCTGGAAGGCCGCATGGCGGAGTTGTTCGAAGATCTTTCCGAGTCGAAGCCAACGTACGCGGTGACGCACTCGCTCGAGGAGGCCAAGGACCCGCGGCTGCGCAAGCCGCCGGAATTCGAGGGCCTTTACGATCCGCACGTTTGGCATGATCCGAATCTGTGGAAGGAGTGCGTGAAATACGTAGCCGACGTGCTTGGCGAATTCGATCCAGCGCATCGCGATGACTACGCGAAGAACCGCGATGCCTACATCGCACAGCTCGACGAAGCGGACCGCCACGTGCGCGAGCAACTGGGCATGATTCCGGCCGAGCAGCGCGTGCTGGTTACGGCCCACGACGCGTTCAACTACTTCTGTGTGGCGTATGAGCTGGTGTCCAAGCCGCTCAAGGGCGTGAGCACCGAGGATGAAGTCACGATCGGGCGGATGGAAGAGGTTGTGGCCTTCCTGGTGGAACGCAAGGTCAAGGCGGTGTTTGTTGAATCGGCCGTCAAGCCAGCAGATTATTCGCGCACTTATCGAGCCATGCCGCAAGCAGGGTCACGAGGTGCGCATTCGGCGGCGAGCTCTATGCAGACGCACTAGGACCGGCGGGCTCGGGTGCCGACAATTATCTCGGCATGTTCAAGGCGAATGTCGATACCATCGTGTCGGCACTGAAGTAAATGCGAGTACATAGCAACAGACTCGCCATGATTAAAGAAGCCCTGTCGACGGCCGCAGCGAGGCGAATCAACGCTACCCGCGCTTGAAATCCACGACATGACGGTGGCTTATCACCGCAAGCCCGTGTTGTGGGATATCGACCTGGTGGTTCCCGAAGGAAAGCTAGTCGGCATCGTCGGTCCGAACGGGGCCGGCAAAACCACGCTCATCAAGGCCGTGCTCGGCCTGCTTCCGCTGGCCAGCGGCAAGGTAGAAATCTACGGCAAGCCGTTCCGCGAGCAGCGTCATTTGATCGGTTACGTTCCGCAGCGCGAAAGCGTCGACTGGGATTTTCCGGTTACCGTGCGCGACGTGGTGTTGATGGGCACCTACGGCCGGTTGGGCTGGATTCGCCGGCCCGGCCGCGCCGAGCGCGAAATCGCCAATCGGTGCCTTGATCAGGTCGGCATGGGCGACTTCGCCAAACGTCAAATCCGCCAGCTCTCCGGCGGCCAGCAGCAGCGAGTGTTCCTGGCCCGAGCCCTGGCTCAGGACGCGAACGTGTATTTCATGGACGAGCCGTTTTCGGGCGTCGATGCGGCCACCGAGGCAGCGATCATCGAGCTATTGCAACAGCTTCGCTCACAGGGCAAGACCGTGTTCGTCGTGCATCACGATCTGCAGACCGTGCGAAGCTACTTCGATTACGTAATTCTTCTCAACATGCGGCTGGTCGCCTGCGGGCCGACCGAGACGACATTCACGCCGGCGATCCTGCACGAAACGTACGGCGGGCGGCTCACGATTCTCGACGAAGCGGCCGAAGCCGTGCGGCAGCGGGAGCCGATTCGATGATCGGCGGTTCGATTACGACCAACATCATGCTGGGCACGGCGCTGTTGGGGGCGACTGCCGGCGTGATCGGCACGTTCGCCGTGCTGCGCCGGCGAGCGCTGGTGGGCGACATGCTATCTCATGCCGCGTTGCCGGGCATCTGCCTGGCATTTCTGGTCATGAACAGCCGGAATCGTTTCGGCTTGTCCGTTGGCGCATTGCTGACGGGCCTATTGGGAATCGCGCTTGTGGCCGTGATTACCCGCTGGACGCGCACCAAGGAAGATGCAGCGATCGGCATCGTGCTCAGCACATTTTTTGGCGCCGGCATGGTGCTGCTTTCGAAGATTCAGCAAAGCCAGTCCGGCAACCAGGCCGGCTTGAGCACCTATCTGTTCGGTGAGACGGCCGGCATCTCGCGCGGCGATATTCAGCTCATCGCCGGCATGGCCGTGTTTTGCTTGATCGTCGTGACGTTTCTGTTCAAGGAGTTTGAACTCCTGTCGTTCGACAGTGACTTCGCCACGTCTCAAGGCTGGCCTACGCTCACGCTCGATCTGCTGATGATGGGCACGCTGGCGATCGTGACGATCGTGGGCCTGCCAATCTGCGGCGTGATTCTGATGGCGGCTCTGATCATTTTGCCGGCGCGGCGGCGCGGTTTTGGACCAATCGCTTGTCGCCGCTGTTGGTGATTGCCGGAGTGTTTGGCGGCGCGTCCGGGATGATCGGCACGTTTCTGGCATCCCCGCTGCCGGAGCGATGGCTGGGAAGAGAAATTCTCAACACGAGCGTGCTTCCGCCGGGCCCGCTGATTGTGCTCTCGGCCGCCGCAATTTTTCTGTTTTCGCTGCTGTTCGCGCCGCGACGGGGCGTGTTGGCCGAGAACATCGCCGAAGCTTCGGCTGCGAGTCCGCATCAGTCGCGAGCACGTGCTGCGGGCGCTCTACGAATTGAGCGAGCCGCAACTGCCCAAGCGGCCGGCGATCGAAGAGACGAAACTTCTCGCACAACGCCATTGGAGCAAATGGCTATTGGATTGGTGGCTGTGGCGATTTCGTGCGCAAGGCTTGATTGAACGCGACGGCGAGGCCGCGCGGCTTACGCCAGCCGGCCTGTCCGCCGCCGCCAAGGTGACGCGCACGCATCGCCTGTGGGAGCTGTTCCTGGTGGAAAGCGCCGGCATCCCCGCCGACCACGTCGATCGCGATGCCGATGATGTGGAGCACATGCTCCCGGCGCCGTTGATTCGCCAGCTCGAAGCGCGACTGGCCGCTTCTGGCCGCATGCCGGTCGTGCCGCAAATGGTCCCCGAGTCGCCGCACGAGATAATGTAAAGAACGATACTGCGCTGAATTCATGTTGGACTTGCTTGCACAATTTGATTGGTGGCAGCCGTTCACTTCCCGCAACGGCCAGAGCATCATGCTGGTCGGCGCGGTGACGAACGTTGCCTGCGCACTGGTAGGATGCTACCTCGTGCTGCGGCGGATGAGTCTCATGGGCGATGCGATTGCCCATGCCGTTTTGCCCGGTCTGGTTCTGGCGCTGCTCTTCTCCGGCAGCATGAATATTTTGCCGCTCTTTCTGGGCGCGGTGGCCATCGGTCTGCTGACGACCTTCCTCACGCAAACTCTCCACCAATACGGCCGCGTGCCGGCCGACGCCAGCATGGGCGTTGTTTACACGTCGCTATTCGCCATTGGCGTAGTGCTGCTCAAAAGTTATGCCGGACAACTGCATTTCGACGTGCAATGTGTGTTTGAAGGTTTGCTAGGCTTTGCGGGAATGCGGCGGTTCAGCTTTGCGGGCTTCGAGCTGCCGATGCAACTGCGGACTGTCGGTCCGGTCGCGCTGATCAACCTGGCGGCCATTATAGTCTTCTGGAAAGAGCTCAAAATCACTTCGTTCGACGCGCCATTCTCGACGCTCATCGGATTTTCGGCGACGCTCATGCACTACTTCTTGATGGCGCTCGTGGCCGTGACAACCGTCGCATCGTTCGAAGCCGTCGGGTCGATTCTTGTGGTAGCGATGCTGATCGCTCCGCCGGCCACGGCGCAGCTTTTGTGCGACCGGCTTGGCCGGATGATTCTCGTCGCCTGCGTGGTTGCGGTCCTTGCGGCGGTGATTGGGTATTGGTTTGCGCTTCCTGGAATCATTGCCGAGCGCGGCGTGGCGCCGGCGGGGGCGATGGCCTGCGCCGCCGGCGGAATGTACGGGCTGGCCGTGCTGTTCTCGCCGCAATACGGCATCATCAGCAAGCTCGTGCGAAACTTGCAAACGGCGCTGCGGATTCTGCGCGAGGATCTGCTGCTCATGCTGTACCGGGTCGAAGAAATCGATCCGTCGAAGCGGCTGCGGCCGGCCGAGGCAGTCGAAGCTGTTGGCGGAGGATTGCTGGCACGCTGGGCACTCGCCATGCTGCGCCGCCGCGGCCGGCTCAAACAGCGCGATGGACGGCTACACATGACCCACGACGGCCGTTGGCGTGCAGCGCGCCTGGTCCGCGGCCATCGGTTGTGGGAAACGTACCTCGTCAAGCATCTCGGCCTGCCGCTCGATCACGTCCACGCGCCAGCCGACCGGGTCGAACACTACATCAATCAGCCGCTGCGCGAAGAGTTGGAACGTGCCGTTGAAGATGCGCTGACTGATCCGCACGGAAGGGAGATCCCGAAAAAATCGATCGGCCGATGAAACAGCGCATTTCGCCGGATGTCCAGAATGATTGCATGCGAATTACTTTTCAAATCGACGACGACTTGCATCGCGCACTTAAGGAGCGAGAGAACGGGCGGAGATATCTGTCAGTAATTTAATTAACCAATTGATTCGGACCGCGTTGGGGACTGCCCTTGTTACAGATCCCACAAAACGCCACTACGTCGAACGTACATATGACATGGGACCGCCGCTTGTGGATCTGACTAAAGCTGTTGTCACTCGCGGGTCAACTGGAGGATGAGGAGATCATAAAGAAATTGCCAGACAATGGAGTCTGACTAGCGTCGTTTTTGCGCGTTCCTCACCGTGAAACCTCCTTCACCAATCGCCGCAGCGTGCGCAAGTTGATTGTATCGAGGTCTTTGCCCTTTTCCTCTCCTTTGGGCGTTTCGATATACATCGGAACTTTGCTGAAACGCCGGTCGTTCAGCAGCAGGCGAAACGCCTCCTTGCCGATCATGCCGCGGCCGATGTGAGCGTGGCGGTCAACGCGCGAGCCAAACGGTTTGGCGCTGTCGTTGACGTGGAACGCCCGCACAAGTTTTCGCCCTACGACTTTGTCGAGTGCCCGCATTGTTTGTTGATAGTCTTTTTCCGTGCTGATCGGGTAACCCGCCGCGAACAAATGGCACGTGTCGATGCACACGCCCAACAGATCGGGATTCCGCACGCGATCGATAATCTCTGCCAGTTGTTCGAAGCGGCAGCCAAGGCAGGAACCTTGCCCGGCGGTGTTCTCCAGCAGGCACGCGCGTTTTGATTCCGCGCGTTTGGGCGTGCACCTCATCGAGTGCCCGCACGATCGCGGCGATGCCTGATGCCTCAGTGCCACTCGTGTAGGCGCCCGGATGCGTCACAAGATAGCGAATGCCGAGCCGATCGGCGCGGAGCATCTCCATCACAAACGAGTCAACCGATTTTTTCCAAAGCACCGGATCGGGGCTGGCGAGATTGATGAGATACGAATCGTGCGCCAGCGGATGGGTGACGCCGTGCTGCTTGAGAGCGGATTTGAACAGCCGAGCATCCTCGTCCGTAAGCTCCTTGGCGCGCCACTGGTTGTTGTTCTTGGTGAAGATCTGCACGCAGTCGCAGCCAACCGCGCGGCGCGCTCGACGGCTTTGTAATAGCCGCCAGCAATGGATTCGTGGGCGCCAAGAATGGGCATAGCTTGGAATAGCAGGGGGAACAGGATCAACCGACAACCAACGTAAAATCAGATATAAAATGGAAAGCAAACGCTAACAAGAGGTTGGTGAGATGCCGAATCGCATACTCCAAATTCAATTTGAAAACCGCTACGATACGCTCGTCGCGATCATTCCTCGGCTTTGAGTCACTGATCTGGAGCCGCTAATGCGATTAATCAGAACGCTGGTCATAATCCTGCACGCGATTTGCTTTCATGCAAATCTTCTAGCTGCGTTGCCGGCAGATGCTCAGTTGGTTCAGGTTCCAAATCTTTCTGAATTTGGTAACGGTAACAACACTTTTCCATTTTTTGCTATCCCCCCGATGCGTTATCAGCAAATTTACGCTTCCAGTGCGTTTCCTCTTGGTGGGACGATTGACAAAATCATGTTTCGCGACGACGAGGTCTTTGCCGAAATAAATGGACCATACTTTCAAACAATGGATCTCCAAATCTCATTTGCGTACGCGGCGAATTCCCCGGCTAACGCTTCACGAACCTTCGCCAGTAACATAGGTGACGACTTCACAATCGTCTTGGATGGGGTGGCCACTGAGAGTCATGATGGTTCACCTCCTACCACCTTTGGTTTCGTGATAGACGTAGCGGATACCTTTATGTACGACCCGTCGCGGGGGGATTTGTTGATGCAAGTTCTCGTGCGGGATAATTTGACGAATACTGTATCCCTTGATGGATCATCTGGCCCGCAACAGAACGTGACCACGAGAATTTGGGCTAGTGGCATAAATACAACGACTGGCCTTGTCGGCAGCGACAAGGCGTATTTTTTCGGATTGGTCACTCAGTTCGAGTTCATTCCCATTCCCGAACCATCAGCCATCGTGCAGTTCGGGGCCATGCTGCTTTTGTTGATTGCTCACCGACGAAGGCATGAATAGAGATGCCAGAAACTCCACTTCGTCTCATTAAGCGTTCGGCCGAGTTTCAGCCTATTGAGAAAGTATGCGATGTTCCTAGGCGTCGCCGAGGCGTCTACGTTCTCTACCGATCTCGGAGGTTCCAAGGTACGCAGTACTTCAATGTCGTTTATATCGGCATGTCTACTAAAAGCATGTTTTTCCGATTAAGGAGGCATGTGAGAAAGAAGAAAGACCTCTGGACTCATTTCTCAGTATTCGAGGTGTGGGACAACATTCGAGACGACGAGATCGTCGAGCTGGAAGGGTTGTTTCGCCATCTCTACCGAAAGGACTCTCGTGCAAATGCACTCGCTGTCCAGAAACGCTTCAGAAGGGCCACACAAGTTCGCAATGACAGATTTGAAGAGTGGACTTAGACGGCTTGGGTGGCCTTATCGGCGTCATCATCTGTGGTCTGGCGGCAATTGCTTTCTACGGTACTGGGCATCCGGTACTGTTTTGGCTCTCTATCGTTGTCGCAATCGTTTCGTTTTGGTCTTGGGGGATCATGCACAATTTTGCTACTCGAAATGCGTTGCGGCGTCGTGAGTATTTATTGGAAACCATGCGACTAATGGATCGCCCCGAGGCGGAGATCGCTCGTGCCGATTCTCGGATAGTATCCCCAGGTGAAGAAGATATTGATGCAGTGCCAGATTGGCCTACGGTGTTGATATGCTCGCCACGTTTGCAGGCGTAGCGTTGCTGATTTGGGGGGCGGTTATTCGACTTCTTTAATGGCCTCGGAGCTACCTAGAAGGTGCTTCAAGAATGAATAGTGACAAACCGAAGAGTTTAGGAGAATTGCTTCTTGCTTTCAGCGAGAAAATTCGGTCTTACCTGGAAATGCAAGAAGAGCAATTGGAGTTAGTCATTAACGACCCAACTGGCGAGGCGAACGTTGTGGATAACGAGGTAAAAGCGATTAGCGACGACATGAGCCGACACTTCGAGAAGTGGACCGACTTATTTGCCTTTAGTGAGGAGCGTCGACTGGAATTGTTGCGTCGCATGCGACCGTGAGACGCTACCAATCTACTGGTTTGTCGTCGCGCCAATAACTTAGATCGACATGTTTCTCGATGTCGGCACCTAGAAGATGCCATTCTCCATCGCGTTCGTACTCCCATAGTGTTCCGTCGTAACGAATTGGGTATTGATTGACTACGTGGTTCCACCAGCGTCTTTCTACGAGGAATACCGGCGGGGTGTGCTCAGTCCGCTCGTCGCTGAGGATCATCACGTCGAATGAGTGTCGCCATAAGACAAGTTCGATTAAATGAATGACTCCAAAGACGGCAAGAATCATTACGATCCAGTGGTAACGCTTTTGTGCCGTCTGTGTCATACCGCCCCGATACTCTGATACATGCTCTAGCGAATAGTTTATCCCCACCACTCTCGAATTTCTTTCTGTGGGGGTAGTTCGTTATAGAGCTTCTTGTAGTTGTTCAAAGCCCGCTTGACCATTTCCTCGGCTTCATACCAGAAATAAGCCTCTACCTTACTATTCGTCCCAAGGTTATTATGTTTCAACTCGTTCCGAACCCTATTCAGACCGACACGTAGCTCCTCATCCGACGGTAGCTGTATGTTGGCGGCATTCGCCGAGTCGAGGGAAATGGCTTCTTTCCATAGTTCTTTTGCAGCGAGTGCTGCTTCGTCAAAAGCATTTACCATTCCCTCCTTGGCCACCATCTTGCCGAGGATTTCTTCTGCCGCACCCGCGAGAGTCAGAGCAGAAACCGGATCGTAATCCTTGTCGATGCTGTCTAATAACATGACAGCCCGGTGCAACTGTATCTCGGCAATTTGGCGTTTGTCTACGCGATCTGGCTCGTCTGGCTCGTCGTGCATTGTGTTACCTTGAAAGAGGCAGCATAAACGCTTCGTAGGTTGGCATGCAACGAAGTTAGCAGTTACGCATGCGACGGCCAAGTTGCAGCTTGAGGCAAGTTGCCGACGGCCTTAGAATTCCTACTGCAATTCTGGCCCTCGACTCTCGACCCTAGCGATTGACTCTCTCATGGAACGCACACTCATTCTGCTCAAGCCCGATTGCGTACAGCGCCGCCTGATGGGCCGCGTGATTGCAAGGCTTGAAGACAAAGGCCTTAACTTCATTGCGATGAAAATGATGCGCGTCACGCCGGAGTTGGCCAAGAAGCACTATGCCGAGCATGTGAACAAAGCATGGTATCCGGCGCTGGAAGGATTCATCACGGGCGGTCCGATCGTGGCAGCCGTGATTGAGGGACTCGAGGCGATTCGCGTGGTGCGCGAGATGCTCGGCGCGACCAGTGGCCTGAAGGCGGCCCCGGGCACGATTCGCGGCGACTACAGCTCGAGCCGGCAGATGAACCTCGTCCACGGTTCGGATGGACCGGAAGCGGCGGCGCGCGAGATAGCACTTTACTTCCGCGACGACGAGTTGTGCGCACACGAGCCGACGATCGCCCCATGGCTTCGCGCATCAGACGAAGCCGTAAGCGCCGGCCGGAATCGTTTTCGTGGGCACGTTCGGAGCAGGTCTGCTTCATCGAAGATCCAGGTGGCCGCGACGGGCGTCTGACTGAAACAAAACGTCCGCAGCGATCCCCTGAACATCGACTGGGAACGCCTGCCGAAATCCACTCCAACGCGCATTGCCAATCTGTCACGTTCGCGTGGGCACTGCGCAACAGGAAGGATTTACATCGCGAATTGGCACACCGTTCGCTTTATCGCTCGGCAACTCAGGCAGGGAGAGTTGCCATGAAATTGAAGACCGGCGATTTGGTTCGGACAAAAAATGGAAAAGTCGGCTCCGTGGTTCTGATCGACGCGGACCGGACGGTGGTCGTGATGCTCGACGATCATGGCGCCCGGTTTCGCCTTCATGAACTGCAATTGATCAACTCGGACGCCAACGCGACAGCCGGGGCACGATAGCGGTTTGCCGCGTCAAATTTGCGCGTGGCCGTCCACCTATTTTCGAGCGTGGCTAATCGCGGTGGGCGCGGCCTTCCACTAGCTCGTAGCGGCGGATTTTGCGGTCGAGCGTTGAGCGCTCGATGCCCAGGATGATCGCCGCGCGGCTCTTGTTCCAGCCGGTTTGGTTGAGCGTGTCCAGGATGTGCTGCCGCTCGATGTCGGCCAGCGATGCCGGTTCCGACCGCGAGCCGTGCGGCCGTCGACTATGTCCGACATCGGTGTCGCCGGCCGTGCGCAGCGTGGAAAGCACGAGGTCGTCGTGGTCGATGTACTGGCCGCGCGTGAGCACCACGGCGCGCTCGATGACGTTCTTCAGCTCGCGGACGTTGCCGGGCCAGCGGTAGCGCAGCATCTCTTCCATCGCCCGCGGCGTGAAGCCTTTGATCTTGCTGCCGGTCTCGGCGACGAAGCGCTGCAGAAAATACTCGGCCAGCTCGCGGAATGTCTTCCGGCCGCTTGCGCAGCGCGGGCACGACGATTTCCAGCACGTGCAGCCGGAAATACAGATCGCGGCGGAACGTGCCCTCGGCGACGTCTTTTTCCAGGTCGCGATTCGTGGCGGCGATCACGCGCACGTCGACCTTGATCGCCTCGCTGCCGCCGACGCGCTCGAACGGATGCCCTTCCAGCACGCGCAGGAACTTGGCCTGCATCTTGGCGTTCATCTCGCCGATTTCGTCGAGCATGAGCGTGCCCTTGTCGGCCGCCTCGAACTTGCCGATCTTCCGCTCCGTCGCGCCGGTGAACGCGCCTTTCTCGTGGCCGAACAGCTCGCTTTCGAGCAGCGTCTCGGAAAGTGCGGCGCAGTTCAGGCACACGAACGGCCCCTTCTTGCGCGGGCTGGAGAAATGCACGGCCCGCGCAACCAGCTCCTTGCCGACGCCGCTCTCGCCGCGAATCAGCACCGTCGCCCGGCTCGGCGCAGCGCGGGCGATCTCGCGCGCGACCTGGTTCATCAGCTCGCTGGCGCCGACGATCTCGCTCTCGCACGCCCAGCCGCTCGCGGAGCTGCACGTTCTCGTCGCGAATCTGATTGAGGTTCTCGGCCAGCTCCTGCTGCCGGCTCAGATTCTCGAGCGCCACGGCCACCGTGTCGGCCACGGCCAGCGTGAATTCCAGATCATCGGGATCGGTCGGTGCGCGCGGCATCCGTCGAATACAGGTGAATCACGCCCAAGCACTTTGCCTTCGCGGCGGATCGGTGCGCAGATGACGCTCGTGGCCAGGATGTCGCCTTTGCTGTCGCGGCTGCCGAGCTGGCTGTCGTCCATCACGTTGCGGGCCAGCACCGCCTGGCCGTCGCGCATCACGGTGCGTCGACAAGAATTGCGACACGCGGTGATAACGATGCGGCGAATCGCTCCGCGAGGCGACGACTTCCAGATTGTCGATCGTGTTGCTTCGGCGATTGGCCGGCGCGGCTTGCAGCAGCACCGCGCCGGCATCGACCTGCGTGCCTTCGAACAAGCCCGTCGAGCGCCACATTCGCCAGCGTCACCACGTCGGTCGCCTTGGCCAGCTCGAACGCCAGCCGGCACAGGTTCGCCGCGGCGCGGCCGACCTTCGGCAACGAGACATCAACATCTTCCTCTTCCGGCGGTTCCAGAAAGCGGCTCTGCCGCGGCGATGGGTGATCGTCGTCGGCTCGTAGGTTTCGAGCACGCTTTCGTTGTCCGTCGGTCCGACGGTCGGATCGCCGTCATCCTCCACGCTCGACCGGCTTGCGCCGTGCGCAGCACCGAGTGCGAATCGGGAAACGCCTGCGACAGATCGTGAACAAACGCCAGGTGCGAATTGCCGATGCGGACGATGTCGCCCGGCCTGCAGCTGGTAGTCGACTTGAATCCGCTGGCCATCGACGAGCGTGCCGTTGCGGCTATCGAGATCGCGCAGCGTCCACTGGCCCTGCGCCTGAAACACCTCGGCGTGGTTGCGGCTGCAGCGCTCGTCCTTGACGACGATCGCGTTGGTCGGGCGCGGCCGATGGTCACCGATTCGCCGTCGACCAGACGGAACACGTCCGTCCATTTCGAGCCTTCGCGAATAACCAGGTATGCCGTCATCGAATCAAGGCCAGATGAGCGAGAAGAGGCAGTCGGACGCACAGCGTCCCGGAGCGCACAGCAGCTCCCGCCAACAAGTCGCGCGGGTCCTGCGAGCAGGCCGATGCCGGGCGCGCGTCATGTTGTTCCTGGCACGCTCTTATTACAACTTATTCCCGAAGGGGGTGGATGTTCAAGTCGATTGGTGCAGAACCGCCATGCCGGCCAAGATTTACGGCGATTTATGGCAATTGGCCGCGAACCTGGTTACGAGCCAGTTTAGTTTATCAGCAATTGAAGTTTTTTGACGCTTGGGTGAAGGAAATGCGCGGGCGGCCGGGAAGCACGCCCTGCGCCTCGGCGAACGGAGTGGCCGACCTGTACGCGGGAGTTGGCTACACCCTGACAGGGCGTGCCACCCGTCGGCGACTGGAATATTCGGCTGCAAGCGAAAACTGTTGAAACCAATATGGTTAGCGATTAGTCTGAAGAGAGGATCAGTTTACGAATTCAGCAGCCTTTTTGCTGCACAGCGCGGACATTCCACGCGCCCCTACCGGGCGACGGAGGCAAGCTACCACATGTTGTGCATTTCACCTCGAAAACCAAGGCGTGTTATCGCGCTTCTGACGGTTGCAGCCGTGTTCGGTGCGCTTGCATCGGGCAGCCAGGCGCAGTTCTTCCGCTCGGGCGCGGTCGGCGGCGTGAAGATCGACGTCGATGGCGTGCTGACGAACCCAGAAGTCGGCGAGCTGAAAGAGCTGCAGGCCGCCTGGCAAAAGGGACTCGAGGAAGTGCCCGCCGACTTGGAAGCATGGACCGACTTGCGATTTGTGTCGCTGCGGCAATTGGAATCGAAGATCGCGGAAGCGACAGCGGCAGGCAAGCCAATCCCCGATGCGGTGCGCTTCCTTGCCGGATTGCAGCGCGTGAAGTACGTGCTCGTGTATCCCGAGAAGCAGGACATCGTGCTGGCCGGGCCGGCCGAGGGCTGGCGAATCGATACGATGGGCAGCGTCGTCGGCGCGACGAGCGGCCGGCCGGTGCTCACGCTCGATGATCTGATGGTGGCGCTGCGCGTCGCCGAATCCTCGAACCGCAGCGGAATCAGTTGCTCGATCGATCCGACGCCGGAAGGCTTGCAGCGCGTGCAGCAATTGCCGCCCCCGCCCCGGGTGACGCGTGGATCGCAAGTCGTGGCTCTTCGCGGCCGGCAAATCGAAGAAGCCGCTCGGGCCGCAGACGGATCACCGATCACCGGCGTGCCGGAAACAAGCCATTTCGCCCGCGTGATCGTCGCCGCCGACTTCCGCATGAAGCGTCTGGCGATGGACTTCGAGCGCGCTCCGGTCGACGGCATGCCGAGCTTTCTGGACATGGCGAAAGGTAGCCGCGGCGGACTGCACAACTCGATGCCGCGCTGGTGGCTCGCGCCGATGTACGACCCGCTGCGACGCGATGCGGAAGGCCTCGCCTGGGAGCTGCGCGGGCAGGGCGTCCGCTGCCTCACCGAACAAGCTTTCCTGTCAGACGCCGGCCAGAGGCAAGACACCGGCCGCAGCCGATCCGACAGCGAAAAAATGGGCCGACACGTTCACTGAGAAGTTCGACGAACTGGCCAGTGAAGATTCGAGCTTCGGCCAGCTACGAAACGTGATGGACCTGGCGGTCGTCGGCGCACTGCTCGTGAAAGAAGGCCTGCTCGAGCGCTCGGGTCTAACCGCGCCGCAGCTCATGGGCGAGCAGCCGCTGGAAGAGTTCTCGGTGCCGCGAATGGTGCCGTCGCAAGCGAGCTTCATCAAGGCAGGCCGCGACTGGATCGTCAGCGTTTCCGGCGGCGTGCAAATCTTCCCGTGGCAAGTCGCCGACCGCACGGAAACGTCGGCCGAATTGGCCCAGGCACGCGTCGAGCAGCCCAGCGGACACGGCGAATGGTATTGGCAAAAGTAGCCTCGCCTGACGACTTAAAATCACTCTTGTCATCGTGCGCACTTGCATATTCGCAAAGTGACACGAGCTCCGACTCGTGTTTTCACGACTCGGTGGTGCCACACTGGCCATTCTACAACTGGGCTGTGCCGCATCGCTCAAGCGGCTAAACTATCGGCATGGACGCCGGCCCGGTGCGCAATCTGCTGCTTGAGAAGATCGAGTACCGCATTGACGAAACCGAGTGGGGCACATGGCGCCGGTTTCTTTACCCGAACGGCTCGCGGTTCGAGGAGTTCAAGTCGCACGGCGAATTCGCCGGCATGCCGATTTTGCATTACACGTACGGCATCTGCCCGGAGACCGGCAAGCGAATCACGGCCCGCGGCGTCGTCGCGATCGGCCGCTTCGCGCGCGGCATCATCGCCATCGGCCACGTCGCTTTCGGGATCATCGGCATCGGCCAGGCGAGCGTGGGCTTAGTTTTTGGCCTCGGCCAGGCGACGGCAGGCGCGTTCTGCCTTGGACAACTGGCGCTCGGCCTGATCTTCGGCGCAGGCCAGGTGGCCACGGGCCACATCGCCATCGGGCAAATTGCCGTCGGCACGTACGTGCTGGCCCAGATCGGCTGGGGCAGTCACGTCGTTGACACGCGCGCCACCGACCCCGTAGCGCAAAAATTCTTCTTACGCCTGATTGGTAAATAGAGTTGAGTGTACCGGCCGCCGACTTCTTTTTTTGAATCGGCCACTACCATTTCTCGACTTCAATGTTGTGGATCGCGAGAAAATGGTCATCGAGCGCATATCTGCCATTCATTGGCGTCGATTCTTTCGCACTCGTGCTCGATGATTTGCTTCATCTCTTCTAGATCGTCGTGCTCGATCGTACCGAAAATGCGGAGGAGTTCTTTGCCGGGCGTACCGCGTCTGGGCGAGTTTGCCAATGAACGTGCCAAGTGCACAACTTTTGCCTGGTCTTCAGCATCCAGTCGACCAACGTAGGAAAGCAATTCGCTTTCAGTGGTTGGATCAAGTGACATTGAGTTCTCTCCAGCTTCGCAGCTTGCTGCAGTCAATTACGCGGTACCCCGAGAGCGATGTCGCTTGTATAAGTTTACCACATCTCGCGTACTGGTTCCCGGGCACGTGAAACTCATTGCAGTACTGGCATCCGCAGTCGCGTCGCCCGATCCGGCGAATGATACACGCGCTGACGGGCCGTTTGAAAGTCTTCTGGGCCGGCAGAGTGGATGTCGACGAACGTTTGCGGGTTGCGGTCGAACAGTGGGAACCACGAGCTTTGGATTTGCACCATCAGCCGGTGACCGGGGCGGAAGACGTGGCTGATGTCGTTGAGTGAGAACTTGATGCACGCCGGCTCGTCGGCCTCAAACGGCACTGGCCGTTCAAAACTTTCGCGGAACTTGCCGCGGAACACGTCGCCGCGCACGAGCTGTTGGTAGCCGCCGAATCGCACTTCGCGTCGGTTGGGGTTTGGATCGGGGCGGTCGTTGGGGTAGACGTCAATAATCTTCACGATCCAGTCGGCGTCGGTGCCCGACGTGGCGACGTGCAGCTCGACTTCAATCGGCCCGGCGACGGCCAAATCGGCTTCGAGAACATCGGTCTGATAGACGAGCACGTCGGGCCGGCGTGATGCAAAGCGCTGGTCCGCAACCATGTACTCGCGCGGCATGCCGCGATGCGTGCCGTCCATAATGGGAACCGGACGTTGCGGGTTACTCCAGTACTGGTCGTAGCCGGGACCCGCTTCGTCGTCGGTTGGCGGATCGAACGATAGTTTGCCGCCGGCACGCAGATACAATTCTTTTAGCTTCCGCGTCGTTCGGCGGCCAGGCATCGTACTCGCGCCATTGATTCGTGCCGGTCTGGAACATCCAGGCTTCGGGGTTTTTTTCGTCGCGTTTTTCCTTATCCTCGTTCAGGTGTCGCTGAAAAAATGGGAACTCGATTTTGTCGCGATAGTATTCGCCGGTTTCGGCATGGAACGAAACGTCACCGAGCGATTCGCCACTGCCGCCCCAGCCACCATGGCTCCACGGGCCCATGACGATTGTGTTGTCGCAATCAGGGCTCAGTTTCTCCACGCTGCGATACGTCTCCAGGGCGCCGAACAGGTTTTCGGCGTCGAACCAGCCGCCGACCGACATGACTGCGTGCTTGATCTCTTTCATGTGCGGGCGCAAGTTGCGGGCTTGCCAGAACTCGTCATAGGTGCCGTGCTCCATGAGTTGTTTCCAGAATGCGACGCGGCCCTTCATATATTTCGTCTCGGCCTCGCGCAGCGGGCCCATGTCGAGAAAGAACTGGTATCCGTCGGGCGTGCCGGCCTCGAACCGCGGCCGGCGGCTGCGCTTCACCGGTCCGCGACGCTCCCGGCCGAAGTCGACCAAAAAGTTAAAGCCATGGGCGAGCTGTAGCGCCCCGTTGTGATGCCAGTCGTCTCCCATGAACCAATCCACGAGCGGCGCTTGCGGCGAGCTGGCCTTGAGTGCGGGGTGAGCTTCGATCATCCCCGCGGCCGTGTAAAAGCCGGGGTACGAGATGCCCCACTGGCCCACCCGGCCGTTGTTGCCGTCAATGTTTTTCACGAGCCAATCAATCGTGTCCCAGGTGTCGCTGGCTTCATCGACATCATTCGGGCTGCGCTTGTCGGCAATGTGCGGCCGAATGTCGACGAAATCGCCCTCCGACATCCAGCAGCCGCGCACATCCTGCGAAACAAAGATGTAACCCTCCTCGGAGTATTTGCGGTTGGACCCCAGACGCGACGGATATTCATCGACACCGTAAGGCCGGCAGCTATAGGGCGTGCGGACCATCAGGATCGGATGCGGCTCCGTCGTGTCCTTGGGCACGTACACGGCGGTGAACAGTCGCACGCCGTCGCGCATAGGGATCATGTATTCGTACTTCGTGTATCGCGCTTTAATGACGTTGTCGTCGGCCGATGCGGCACGGCGGTCGCGCGATGCAGTTTCACCGCGGTCACGCGAAACCGCCTCGCGGCGGCGGCCGCGCGATTCGGGCTGGCCGTTCCGCGATTCGAGAGTTGGTCGCGGTTGTGTTTCGCTGGATCGCCGCTCTTGGGCAACGGCTGTCAACGGCGCGATTGACAAAAGTAATAGGATTACGAACCGGCCTGCATTCGTTGTTAACATTGGTGCATGGACCAGAAGTGGATTCAAAAGAACGCCCGACCGACTGCCGTGAATATGATGCTTGAAGAACGAGCAATTCTCAAGCAGTTGGCGCTGTGTGTTGGGTGGCGCTAAGCCGCAAGCGGCTTGCTTCGCGGAAGTGCGACTAGTTCGACGGCGGCGCGGTGGAGCTGCGCACGATCAGTTCGGCGGCGACCTTGATGGTGGTCGGCTCGTTATCGTCGGGAACGATGCCGTCGATTCGGTCCATAATGAGTTTGGCGGCCAGGCGGCCAATTTCGTGAGGCTTTTGCCGCATCGTCGTGAGCGGCGGGTCCATCGTGGCGGCGAAATCGAGGTCGGCGAAGCCAACGATCGATAAATCGTTCGGGATCCTCATTCCCAACTCAACGGCCGCGTCGTGAATGAACGCGGCCTCGTGGTCGGACGCGGCGAACACGGCCGTGGGTCGCAGGTCGTCGGTCAGAAGATCGCGAGCTACTTCGCGGCCGTTCGTGCCTTGGGGATTCAGCCGCCAACTTTTTATTGTCGCCTCTGGATTACGGCGCACGGCTTCTTCGAACGACGTGCGGCGCCTGACGGCCCATGTTTGAGTAGGCGTTTCGCGGCTGGAAAGGCAGGCGATTCGGCGGTGGCCCAGGCTGAGCAGGTGATCGGCGACCACGGCCGTGGCTTGCTCCTCGTCGGTTTCGACCGAGTCTGCCACCGTCGAATAATGATCGATGACGGCGACCGGTACGCGTCGCTCGACAAACTCGGGGAAGTGATGGTAGTACGCCAGGCTGAACGCCGGCCACATGATGAGGCCATCCACGCGGCGATCGAGCAGCCGATTGATCTGCCGCAGCCCTTCGGCCTCGTCCTTCTCGAAGTGGGGCATGTCGCCGAGGCTGCCGATCCAGACGGTGATCGGCAGATAGTCCGATGCGGCCAGCGTGTCGTGAATCCCCGACAGCACGCTGACCCAAAACGAGTCGTACGGCGGAATCATGACGCCGATCGTCTGGGTGCGGCCGGTTTGCATGCCGCTAACAAGCAAGTTGCGCCGCCAGCCGAGTTGCCGCGAGGCCTCGAGCACGCGGCGGCAGGTCTCCTCGCCGAATCGTTCTCGATCGCCGCGGAGAATGCGCGAGGCAGCCGCGAGCGACACGTTGGCGGCCTTGGCAACGTCTTTTAGGCGGGGAACGGGAGAGTTGGCCATTTAACAGAGCTTGACCAGGGCGGTAGGTGGGAGCGGTCGTAGACGGCTGCAACTGCCGTGAGTAAACTAGTTTACACAAACGCCATTTTATTCTGCGGTTCGGCCGAGTGTCAATTCGCCTCGGCAGCCGAGTTGTCGGAGCGGCAACGCGGCAGGCGCACGAACGAAAACCAATGATTTAATGAAGCGGAACTTGGACCTCGGAAAACGTTCCATGTCGATTGCATCTCGGTCCAAGTCATCCTCCGCGCGGCAGTCCGCGCGACGCCCGCTGAGGTTGCCATTCCATGGCAGGAGCGACCGGTCGAGTGCCAGGACGTCATCTGGCGTCACTCGGCCAATCCGATCATTGGGCGGCACCACATGCCGGGCGTCCAAGGAATCTACAACAGCGCCGTGGTGCCCTTCGGCGACGGCTTCGTCGGCGTGTTTCGCTTGGAGAAGCGTTGCCGCTTCCCGCATCTGCACGTCGGCTGGAGCGACGACGGCCTCGATTGGCACATCGAACCCGAGCCGATCGAGTTCGCGAGCGGCGACCCGGGCAACGCTGCCGATTACGCCTACGATCCGCGCGTCTGCAAGATCGAAGGGACGTATTACATCACCTGGTGCGGCGGCCATAACGGTCCAACGATCAGCGTGGCGTCGACGCGCGATTTCCAGTCGTTCGAACGCCTCGAAAACGCCTTCTTGCCGTTCAATCGCAACGGCGTTTTGTTTCCGCGAAAGATCGGCGGCAAGTACATCATGCTCAGCCGGCCGAGCGATGACGGGCACACGCCGTTCGGTGACATTTATTTGAGCCAGAGTCCCGACATGGTGCATTGGGGAATGCACCGGCTCGTGATGCGACGTGGCGGGGGCGAGGTTGGACAGTGGTGGCAGCGCACCAAAATCGGCGCCGGGCCGATTCCGATCGAGACCGATGACGGCTGGCTAATGATTTATCATGGCGTGATGGACACGTGCAACGGGTTCGTCTACAGCATGGGGGCGGCGCTGTTGGATCTGGAGGAGCCGTGGAGGGTGCGCTATCGCACCAATCAACATATCCTGACGCCGGAAAAGGATTATGAAGTGACCGGGCACGTGCCGAACGTGGTGTTTCCCTGCGCGGCGCTGCACGACCGGCAGGCCAATCGGCTGGCGGTTTACTACGGGGCGGCTGATACGTCGTGCTGCGTCGCTTATGCTCATCTCGACGAGCTGATTGCGTTCATCAAAGAGAATTCGCAAGTGTTCTAGCACGGAGCGCGGAGCCAGCGAGCAGGGGAGCAGGCATGCAAATACGGTACTTGGTACTCAGTACCCCGTACTCTCGCTTCTTCGCTATGACGACGAAACTTCGCTTGGCTGCCGTTCTCGCATTGTCGCTGAGCGCCACCGCCGTGGCTGACGGAGAGCAGGTTCCCGGATGGCCGTTCATTACGCGCAGCGGCGATCGGCTGATGGAAGGCAACCGGCCGTTTCGCTTCATCTCGTTCAACATTCCGAATCTTCTGGTGATCGAGGACGCTTACGAGTTCACGCGTCCCAACCCATGGCGCTGGCCTGACGAGTTTGAGATCGAAGACGCGCTGGAATCGGTCAGGCAGATGGGCGGGCAGGTCGTTCGGACGTACGTGATCAGCGTCAAGCGCGACGGCTCGGACATGGGCGATTTCGTGCACGTCCGCGCCGGGCGAATTCAACGAAGAGGGCTTCCGCGCGCTCGATAAATTAATTGAAGTCGCCCGTCGCAAGAGAATTCGCGTGATCTTGCCGCTCGTGGACCAGCACAAATGGTGGGGCGGAATTGGTGAATACGCGGCCTTTCGCGGGCTGCCGGCCGAGGCATTCTGGACAGATGCAAAAATCAAGGAGGATTTTAAGGCGACTGTCCGTTACGTGATCACGCGAAAGAACGTTTATACGGGAGTCGTCTACCGCGATGAGCCGGCGATCTTTGGTTGGGAAACGGGGAATGAAATCGATTCTACGCCCGAGTGGACGCGCGATATCGCGGCCTATATCAAAGAGCTCGATCCGAATCACTTAGTGATCGAGGGTCGCTCGCTTCACGGCGTGCCGCTTACATCGCTCGATGATCCGAATATCGACGTCATCACGACGCACCATTATCCCTGGGGCGACGATCACGATTTCACGAAGCCGATTCGCGCGGCGCACGCCCTCACGAAGGGCAAGAAGCCATACTTCGTCGGCGAGTTTGGCTTCGTCGGAACGCCACATATCGCCGCGGCGATCGAGACGGTGATCGACGACGGCATCTCGGGGGCGTTGTTGTGGAGCTTGCGAATGCACCGCCGCGAAGGCGGATTTTATTGGCATATGGAAGTCGGCACCGGCCGGAATATTTACAAGGCGTTTCACTGGCCCGGGTTTGCGTCCGGCGACCGCTACGACGAGCGCAGTCGTGATGCGGCTGATGCGCGAGAAGGCGCATGAGATTCGCGGCATTGAACCGCCGCCGCTCGAGGTGCCGCGGCCGCCGAAGCTGCTGCCAATCGAGCGCGTGAGCGCAATTTCCTGGCAAGGGTCGGCGGGAGCGGACTCGTACAACGTTTGGCGTGCCGAGGAACGTGGGACTGACAGTCCTGTCCGTCCAGGCACTTCGACTGGCTATAACTTCCGTGGAACATTCGACGGACAAGATTGTCCGTCCCACAGGTCAGTGGATGAAGATTGCAAGTGACGTCTCCGACGCGGACGTGCAATACCGCCCGCTTTATAACGATGATCAGGTGGAGCCAGGCAAACAGTATCTTTATCGTGTGACGGCTCGAAATGCATCCGGTGAATCGGCGCCCTCGAACGTTGTCGGTCCGGTGACCGCTCGTTGCCGCACGCTGGTGGATGAGTGCCGGGACGTTACCTACTTGGATGCGATTGAGGGCGGAGTCGCGGTCGCGGCAGAAAACGCCCGCACCGTACAAGAGGATTGCCACCGGTTTACCATGCGGCCCGGCGCTGCGGTGATTTACCGCGTGCCGCGGCCAATCGATATCGTGCGAATCTTCAGCTTTGTGCGCGACGAGGATGCCGAACTTCAAGTCTCAATCTCAGCGGATGGACAAGTGTTTCAACCGCTGGATGCGCGGCGAACGAAGTTTGACACCGGCCAGACGGTTTACGGATATCTGACTCCGGTATTGATCGAAGCGAACAGCGGCGGGCGCGGGACGTATCTGAAGATTGCCTTGCCGTCGCGTCGGCGAACGGAAGCTGCAAACGCCAAATCAAATGATTCGGATCCGCCGCTGGCGCCTGTGGAGATTTCACGCATTGAAATTGAGTACGATCGTCTCAGCAACGAAAAAGCTGGCAATGAGGCCGAATCAAGTGCAAGGCAACGCCGGTAGACGCCCAGAATCTGGCATGATCGGGACCCTCGCGGCAGCGGGAACGCTGCGATTTCTCTGAAAACGGCCAAAAAGTGCTGGACACTGGGTATTACGCCATTTAGACTCAAAGCGTTGCACAAGTAGTTTAACTGCTTGTTACGCGTAGCTGCGTTCGGTTTGGACGGCATTTTTCAAATCAAGGCGCAATCGTTTCGGTATCTGTTCCGTGTCGCGAGGAACACCGGACGATCGGCTGACTACAGTGAAGTTTGCGGTCGGGGAAGACAGCGGGCGTTCGTTCACCACCCTGAGACTTTCGCAGGAGAGACCTAATGAAGTGTAAACTCGTGATGGTTACCGCGGCACTCGCCACGCTGGTCGGTGCTGCTGAAACAGCTTGGGCATTTCCGCCAAGCAATCCCTATCTGCCGGGCGCGGCCGATATTCAGGCCATGCTCAATCGCACAGGCGACTTCTCCGGCAATTCGCAGGCCAGCACGGCCACGCAGTCCAACGTCCCAGGCGGGATTCAAATGGACGTGAATTGGAGCACGGGTGCGCCTTTCGTCAACGAAACATTTACCCGTCAGGTCCGTTCGCAACGCTTACCTGACGATAATGGCGACGGAGATGGCGGCGACCTAAATGCATTCGATGGCGTGTCGTGGAATTTCCTGTCGACCACGGCAGTTGCCATCAAGCCGTATTCGCAGGACTGGGACAACTTTAACTTTCAAGAGGGCGATCAGGCAGACGCTGGCTGTGGCGTGGGTGTGATCTGCGTTCCGGCCAACACGCCGACCGTCGTGTCGATCGACTGGGACGATGTTGGCGGCACGTTCGACGCCGCTGCGAGAACCAATGTGTTTGAAGTAGGATTCCAAATCTTCGGACCAGGCCTTGCGCAGGATGGCTCGACCGCACAATCGCGAATCACCATTACGACGCTTGTGCCGGAACCCGCTTCGATGGGTTTGATATTGATCGGATCGCTGGCGCTTGCGGGCATTGGTTGCCGGCGCGGCCGGAAATAGATCGCTCATCGTACCGACGATGGTAAGTCATGAGGGCCATGTGCCCTGAATTGCAATCGAGTGTTGACGACTAAAGGGGGCCGCCCGATCTGAACAGGTCGGGCGGCCTTCAATATTCCGTTTTGGCGATTGCGCAATCGGCGCGGTTGGAGGATAAACGATGAGAGGCACTGAGAGGATCGCACTTTTATGTGGGGCGCTGGCGATATGGATTGCAGGTGACTCAGCGAAAGGCCAACCCGGCCATGCGCCATTTACATTCGCTCCGTTTGAAATTGAAAACTACGAGCGCACGCTGGTACCGAATGGAGTTGCAGGTGCAACGGTAGTCTTCGACGGGCTGGTTCCCGGATATCATCCTGCAGTCCCGGCGGGACAGCCCTCCGCGCCGTACAAAACGGGCGCACCGATTTATCTAGAAGACTCTGCTTCGACCTATGAGCAATTCGGCGGCATTCTCGGACATGTGCCACCTGGCATCGTTGGCCCCGGCAACTACGAGAATATCTTCCCGGGTGGTACGACGGTTTCGCCGGCGTATATACCGAACGGAGGCGAGTCGCGGAATTCTCCCATATCGCCTTCGTACAACGGGACGAAACTCAGTCTCGTTACGCGGACCGACGCCAACACGGCCGACGACGTTGGCATCACCAGTGGCAATCAAGCCCTGCGGGTGTCGATGCTCAACGTTAGCCAGGGCGACGGCGACACTTCGTTCGACCGGCCGGCATCGTTGATCATCAAAGCCAATGATTTTTGGGGCGTTGCGGATTCGCGATTTGATACATTTGAAACGGTGCGCACCGACCCCAGTCAGTACAGTGTCGCGATCGACGTGACATTTCTTGCGAACGAGATTCCGGACACGTTTACCGCGGTCGGCCCGTTTATTCGGTTGGGCTTCATTTCCAACCATGGCGGGATTTTTGACGAAAGTCCAACCAATGTGTTGCAGGGCCCGCCGACACTGGTGTTCGGCAACGTGGATGAGGACGGCGACGGCCTGGCGAACTTCACGGACCCGACCTACGTTGACCCGGACAATCCCGATTTTCTGCCTGGCGATGGAGTCGCTGGTGTGATCCAGCGGCGTTATGTATTTCCTGCCGCGGCCATGGACTGGCCGACCGCTCCGCTTGCCGGCGTCGCCGGACCCGCGGACGGCGGTCGCCGCGTCGAGACGGGAGGCCTGGCCAACGCGTACGCGATCGGCTTTGTGTTCAACGGCGGCTGGGCGCTGAACCAGCCGGCGACGTTCATTGTGGACAACTTCCGCTTCATTCCTCGCAATCCGATCGACCATGCGGACTTCAACGAAGACAACGTCCTCAACGTTTCGGACTGGCAAATCCTGATCGCGAACTTGAATTCGCAGATGGCCAAAATGTTTTCCGAGGGCGACATTGGCTCTCATCCGGAAGAGTCTGCCGTTTCGCCGGGCGTCGTCGACTTTCAAGACTTCGTGCGGTTCGAGGAGATTTGGGACGCCAATCAGGGCGCTGGAGCATTTAAGGCATTTCTTGCAGGCCTGAATGTGCCGGAGCCTTCGGGCCTGATGTTGTTTGTGCTAGGTGGAGCGGGAGTCGCAATTTGCAGGCGGCGACGCGGCCACCACGCGCGATGCTTCTTATCGCGGCGCTTGCAATGGGATCAAGCTCTGCTTCGGCCCAATTGGCCGATACGCTGTTGTTCGGATTTGAGCCGCCGCCCGATCCGAATCTGCAGCGATGGGTTCCGGCCGGCGACGCGACGAACCAGGACATGCCGCCAGTGCTGACAACATCGGCAATGGGCGCAACGCAAGGTAGCACGCGCGGACTGTCCATTACGCAGAACGGATCCCCGTTTAGTTGGGACGCCGCCGTTTCGATCTTCGGCGGCGAAGAAGGCTTGCCGGCGCAGCAGATGGCGTTCAACAACGCTCTGGACGTCGGCGCAAATCATTTCGTGTTGGAGATGGATGTCGTCTACAAGGATGCGTTGATTCCCGACACGAGCTTCATCAACCTCGCAGTGCGGTTGAGCGCTGGAAGTACATCGACCGACGAGGTACATGGCCTTGCCGTGGCCGGCGATGGTTCGGGGCCTATCCCCGACCAGGTAATTCCAGTTTCGATTCCCCTGAGCATCGACCCGCCGAATACGGGCGACTCGGTGCTTTCTTTGCCTCAATCATCGGCAAGCGCCGGCTTCTACAACATGACGCTCGGTTTTAACGGCGATTGGGGGCCGTCGCCGGCCACTTTTTTTGTGGACAACATTCGCTTGCGACAAGTGACGCCGCCGAACTTGCTGACGCTTGAGATCAATCAAGCCACCGGCGCGGCGACACTCAAAAACGTTCCGGGCGCAAGCTCAGGGAATGGACCGGTCGTGTTCGATTACTACGAGATCACGAGCGCGTCGTCGTCGAACCCGGCTGATTACAACGACAACGGCCAGGTGGATGCCGCGGATTATGTTATCTGGCGCAAAACACTCAATCAAATGGTCGCTGCCGGCACAGGCGCCGACGGCGATGGCGACGGCACGGTGACCGTGGCCGATTACACGCTCTGGCGAACGAACTTCGACGCGGCCGGTGCCAACCCGTCACTCAGCCCGGCCGGCTGGACCAGCCTGGATGCACAGAACGTCGATGCAGCAGACGGGCCCGACGGCGGCAACGTGCCGGGCGACAGCCTGCTGGAAGGCTGGGACAAATCCGGTTCGCCTAGTGCCGCAGTGCTTTCGGAGGCGTTTTTGAATGGAAACTCGACATGGGATCCCAATGAGTCGCGCCCGCTAGGCAACATCTTTACGCCGGGCGGGTCGAAGAACGTCGTCTTGCGTTTTCGCGAGCCAAGCCGGCCCGGTTTTCTGCGCGCTGGTTTGGTGACCTACGTTGGCGGCGGCAGCGGATTAGCATCCAGTAGCACGGTGCCGGAACCCAATGCGGCTGCTCTCGCGATGATCTCCGGTATGATCGGCCTGGCCATTCGCAGTGCGCGGAGAGCCTAGTCGCAGATCGCACGGGCAAACCGCGTATAATTCTCTGTTCCAGATGTTGGCACGGATGGCGGCTTACGATATCATATTGTTCAAGTGCTTTAGCACGAGGTCTTTTCAACGTCCAGACTCGAGAACGCGAAGCTGGAGGAGCGAAGCATGTGGCGAGATCGTAGGCGGCGGTCGTCGGCGAGCTTCACCGTGGTTGAGCTGCCCATCGACAAGCTCAGGGCGGCGAGCAAGCGTAAATGCAAAGCATTTACGCTTGTCGAACTGTTGGTCGTCATTGCGATCATCGGCATCCTGGTCGCGCTCTTGCTGCCGGCGATTCAGTCGGCTCGCGAAGCGGCGCGCCGCTCGCAATGTCAGAACAATCTGCATAATCTGGGCTTGGGCGCGCTGAACTACCACGACACGCATAGTTCGTTCCCCGTGGGAGTTTCGAATCCGCGCAAAGCCAACGGCGATTACGAATACACGAACGGCGGACAGATGACGGCGTCGTCCGCCAGGTTGTTTGCAAATTGGGCAATTCAGATTCTGCCCTTTATTGAAGAGCAAGCCCTGTACGATTCATTTGTGCTGTACGACGAGGGTCCCACGATCGGCACGGCGCTGAATGACTTCGGCAACCGAGCCGAGCGGGGCGCGGAGTTGGCGTACATGCTTTGTCCGTCGGATGCGGGGCGTGGCAACTTCTGCTCAGCCAGCGGCGGCAATTGGGCTCGAGGGAATTACGGGCTCAATATGGGTCTCGGGTTCCTTTGGAATCATCGCGACCCGGAAGATCCCGACAATCCTTGGAAACACCAGTGCGGCCGCGGCGTCGCCGGGGTCAATCGCGGCGCTTCGATCGCGCAAATTGAGGACGGCACCACGAAGACGATCATGTTCGGCGAGCTGCGCGTCGGAGTGAGCGAGCGCGATCGCCGTGGCACGTGGGCGATGCCGATGGTCGGCTCGAATTTGCTGGCCGAGCAAGCGTCGAACTTCGGCGGCGGACCGAACTATTGTGAGGACGGAGCCGACGACATTACGGACCGTACGCTAATCGAGACCGACGTGGGTATTGATCGACTGCGCATCGAATGCATGACGATGGGCTGGGATAACAGTGTGTCCGTGACGCTTCGCAGTAAGCATCCGGGCGGTGTGCATGTTGCGATGTGCGACGGAGCCGTGCGTTTTGTGAGCAACGACATTCAATCGATTCCGCTGGGACCCGGGTATAAGGATCGAACTACGAACAGGTGCCCGGCTCAAGAGGCGTTTGGTATTTGGCAGCGAATCAACAGCGCCAACGACGGATATGTTTTGGACGGTTCGGAGTACTAGTCGTCCGACAAAATCACCTATGAATCGAATTGTGTATTTCGCTGCCGCGGCGGTGATTGCATCGGCCGGTGGATGTGGGAGCGACACGCCGTGGTCACCCGTCGATGTAACCGGCAAAGTAACATACGAGGACGGCAGCGTGATTCCCGTGCAATCCATGAAGCTGTATTTCGCGCCGCAGACGCCGCCGAAGGATCAGAAGACCTTTCCGCGACAGGGTTCCGTGGGCGTGAATGTAGCGGACGGCTCGTTTAGTGACGTTACGACCTACCAATACGGCGATGGCTTGATTCCAGGTAAACACAAGGTGCTTGTGGTGGCGTACGACGGGGGCCGCGATCTGTCGCCCAAGGTGCCGCGGGCCTATTCGGCGGTGACGACCACGCCATTGGAGATTGACACGGCCAATTTGCCGATAGAGATCAAGATTCGCAAACCATAGTTATCGACCGGCAATGAATTGTTTCCGACCGCGGCTTTTCGCTTCCATATCCATGTGCCTGCCGCTTGCGATTAGCTGCGCGGATCGCGTGATTGCTGTTCCAGCTGTCTATGAGCCTGCCGTCGATCCAGGGTTAGGCTTTAATCTGATCGCTTGGGGCGGGAACAGCGGTTCGAATTGGACGAACGCTGTCAACGCGCTCTACGCCGCGGGATTTCGGGAAGTTTCGATCAGCCCGGTACGGCAGCTTCGATAACAACACAGGGATGGTGATCACCAATTCTGGTTACCCGCCGCTTTCGGCTGTGGAAGCGGGTGTGTTGCGCGCCAAGCAGCTGGGCATGCGCGTGACGCTGAACCCGTTTGTCGAGCTGTCGAATTTGCCGGGGGCGTCCGGCGGCTGGCGAGCCTACTTCGCACCATTGCCGGGCAGCACCGTGGCCAACACGTTTTGGCCGCTTTACGAAACGTATCTCGACGAAGTGGCCACGATCGCCGAGCGGCACCAGGCGGACGCGATGAACGTCGGCACGGAGATGAAAGGGCTCGATTCGTTGTTCTCGATCAACGATTTCGACCCAGCGACGGCCGGAAATCAGACGAGTCCCTCGCAGGCGCAGCTCAATCAGCAAAAAGCGTACTGGACGACCGTGATCGATTCGGTGGCTTCGATTTACAGCGGCGCGATCGGCTATGCGGCCAACTGGGACAATTTCAGTTCCAGCCGCGTGACCAACAACATCTGGTCGCATCCGCAGGTCGACTACGTCGGCATCGATTCGTATTTTCGGTTCGAGAGCGGGGCATATCAGATTCCAACGAGCTCATCGGACCCCGTGCAGTCCTACCCGAACGAGACGTTTATTCAGCTTGTTGCTAATGAGTGGAACCAGCGGCTCGATGAACAGATTTTGCCGTTCGCTGCCAATCTGCAAAAACCAGTTGTGTTCACGGAGCAAGGCTACCAGCATCACAACGGCACATCGCGAAATCCTCAGATCGAGAGCGGGAGCGTCGACACGGCCGAGCAGATCATGGCGTTCGAAGGTCTGCTGCGCGCACTCGACGGCCGGCAGGATGAGTTTCTTGCAATGCACATCTGGCAATGGGAAATGACCGGCTCGCAGGGCAGCACCTGGAACATCAATCCGTCGGCGGGCGCCAATCAGCCGGACAATCGCCCGCTGGCCCAATGGCTTTCTGGGCTGGGTGAGCAATTTGCTGCCCGGCGACTTTAATCGGGACGGCAGCAGTCGACGCAGCCGACTATGTCGTTTGGCGCAGGTCGAACGCACAGAGCACGACGTACTTTACTGGAGCCGACGGCAACGGCAGCGGTGCGGTGGACACAGCGGATTACAACATTTGGCGAAGCGAGTTTGGTACAACAGCCAGTGGCTTAGCGGCTCCTTCCGCGACAGTTCCCGAGCCGGCCGTTTCGCGGCTGATCTTGCCGGCCTTTTGCGGCTTGGGAGCCATTTTGCTGCGCGCCGGCGCTCATTAGGGGCGGCCGGACGACGGCCTTATCTGCTCTCTTCGCATCAGCAGGTCCCGCAGTTATATTAGACGGACTGCGGCCCCACCTAGTACGCACAAGCCCGAAGCGCGAACGAGGGAAGGATAATTCGATTCCCTCGCTTGCGCTTCGGGCTGATGTGGGTGCCTAGCTCTCACCTTATCGCATTCGACCTTATTCCGACACACAGGAGTCTGCCATGTCTGAGCGAAAGAATGACCAGGCTGGAGTCGCCCCCTCGCGACGTCATTTCCTCAAGACCACGTCGGCGCTCGTGGGTGGCGCGATGCTGGGCGCGAACTCGGCAATTGCTAGCTCGGCGCATCCTTCGGGCAGCGATGAGATCAAAATTGCCGTGATCGGATGCGGCGGCCGCGGCACGGGCGCCGCCACGCAGGCACTGGCCACCAAGGGCCCGGTCAAACTGTGGGCCATGGCCGATACGTTCGAAAGCAATCTCAAGGGTTCATTGCAATCAATCAGTCGCCAGGTGGAGCGCGGCAAGCGCGACGGCAACGCGCTGTTTGAAGACTGTAAAATCGATGTGCCGGAGGAACGGCAGTTCATCGGGTTGGATGCGTACAAGAAGGCGATCGACAGCGGCGCGGATTTGGTGATCCTCGCCACGCCGCCCGGCTTCCGTCCAATTCATTTCGAAGCTGCGGTGGAAGCCGGCAAGCAAATTTTCACCGAGAAGCCGGTGGCAGTCGACGGCCCAGGCGTCCGGCGCTTCATGGCCGCCAACCAAAAGGCCAAGGAGAAGAATCTCATGGTGGCCGTCGGCCTGCAGCGGCGGCACGATCCGCGCTACATCGAAGCGATGAAGCGATTGGCACGATGGAGCGATCGGCGACATCCTGTTCACGCGCGTGTATTGGAACAGCGGCGGCCTGTGGGTGCGCACGCGGAACGACTTTAAGCGTGCCAACGGGCACGAGCCGACCGAGATGGAGTACCAGATGCAACAACTGGTATTACTTCAACTGGCTGTGCGGCGATCATATCGTCGAGCAGCATATTCATAATCTCGACGTCGGTAATTGGATGCGCGGCGGCAAGCACCCGGTGGAAGCCCAAGGCATGGGCGGCCGCGAGGTCCGCACCGAGCAACGACTATGGCCAGATCTTCGACCACCACTTCGTCGAGTTCACCTACGACGACGGCACGAAGATGTACAGCCAGTGCCGGCACATCGACGGCTGCGCGGGCGAGGTTCGCGAGCATGCCCACGGCACGAAAGGCACGCTCGATATCGACGACGGCGGCGGGCCGATCATGAAGGTGAAGGACGGCGAGTCCTGGCGGATGCGCGAGCCGCGGCTCGATAACCACCACCAGGAACATCACGACATGTTCGCCGCCCTGCGCCGCGGCGAGACGTACAACGAGGGCGACTACGGCGCCGAATCGACGATGACGGCCATCCTGGGCCGCATGGCGACCTATTCCGGCAAGATCATTCGCTGGGAAGCGGCGCTCGAACTCGACCATCGATCTCTCGCCGGCCGCGTACGACTTTGCGGCCTCGCCGCCCGTGATGCCGGACGATAAGGGCAACTACCCGGTTCCCGTGCCGGGGAAGACCGACGTTCTGAAGGCGTAGGGCTCCACGCAGCTAAACCGCAAGCGGTTGGCGGGCATAGTCCCATTGCGCCGTGTTTAGTCGTTGTCCGACGCGCTCAGCGTCTGCATGTAGTCGGCCCAGAGATCGTCGACGGTTTTGCCGGTGAAGTCCTTCCACAGGTCTTCGCTGTAGCGGCCTTCGCGCATGGCCGCGTTGAATTTCTCGACGAGCTTGGGGTCCTTGTGATTGATGAGGTAGTTGAGGAACGCGCCGGTGATGCGGTAGCTGTCCGTATACTTGTGCCGTGACGGATCGACGCGCGGCGCAGCTCCTCCGGCTCGTAGAGGAACCAGCGGATGTAGTCGGCGACGCCTTCGACCATCCAGCCGGGGTTGCGGTTGGGGCCGCGGGCGCGGCGGTATTGCTGCACGATGTGCACCATTTCGTGGACGACAGCGCCGGCCGCCTCGCCTTCGAGGTTGCGCATGAACCATGGCCCGGCGCAGTGAATCTCGCCGCGGTTCGCGTAGGCCACGCCGCGAGAATACTTTTCAAAGATGATCGTGAAGCGCGTCGGCGCGGAGTAATTCTCGCTGGGGAGAAGCTCGACAATTTTCGGATACCAGGCCGCGCAGATTGGCTTGAGCGTTTCATCGACCCAAGGCTTGATTTCCGGCAGGTCGCTGGTGTCGAAAACAATCTCGTATTTGTCGGCGACTTTCATGACGTCGAGTGCGCCCTCGCCGGCTTCGACGACGACGCATCGGCTTCCGCGAGCGGATACTCCTTACCATCGATAATGTCGATTTCGCTGAAGAACGTGTGGCCGAACGGGTCGTCGCTTTCGGTGGGTGAGATGTCGAACAGCAAGTAGCGGTGCTTGCCGAGCAGCGCCGCCGGTAGCGTCCGCGATACTCACGCCGTACTGGCCGCCGGGCTCACCTTCTCCGGGCCGAGTGTCGACTTCGGCGACGAGCTTCCAGCCCGCCTCGGTCGGATCGCCACGGCGCGAGCGGCGACCGTCGGCGTTGAAATCCTCGTTGTCGGCGTCAGCGACGTAGAGCTTGTAGACCTGAGGACCGCGGGTGTTCGTATGCCATGAGTACGTGTTGATCTTCTGGATTTCGATGGCGTCGCCCAAGTCGACCAGAATCCGGCCTCCTTCGCTTCCAGCGGCGAAGAAGAAGTTTGCGTCCGGTTCATCTTCCCCAGATGGGAGACGGCCATCGTGGAGTCGATCAAGCGCGCCGCCGTTCGCATCGCGCTCACCACTGAGGATTGTGAACTTGGCCCGATTGGCCGCATCCGTGCGAGAGGGAGAGGCGACGTTCTCGAATTTGAACTCGGACGTTGCGGCGTCGCCTCGTTTCGCATCAACCACCGGTTCGATGTCGGCGCGGCTGGCTGAAGACGAAATCAAAATGCAAAATGCGACCACACCCACAAGAAAAGCCTGCTTCACGGCACTTTCCCCTTCAGAATTCAGGATCACCAGAATTGTCCCGCCGCCATGCCCTACATTAGCGTAAGCGCTTCAAATGCCTCGTCAATCCACTCAACGGAATCGTCCGCGTCGTCGGTGGATGAGTTAACATTGCTTTGGTCGTGAATCTCCGCACTTGGCGCGACGGCCGCATCGAGCGCCGCGATCAAAGCGAGGTCCTGCAGCGCAGGCGGTGTTACACGTCTAAACGACGGCCGGAAGGCGGATCGGCTTAATGGCGTCACGGGCGTCGCGACGGGCTCTGCAACCGGAAGCTGCGGTTTGCCAGGGGCGGTTGTAGTCGCCGAATCGATCGCGGGAGCGCTACCGACGGCGCTGGTCTCGGGCACGGATGCAGCGGCGGCTACTGTTGCGCCCGCGGCTTGTGCCGCGCCGTACGCCTTGCGCCAGATGATGAAATCGGCCGTGTCGACTTCGCCGTTGCCGTTGCCGTCGGCAGCCAGCGAATCTCTTGAACCGTAAGTCGAACGCCAGACCGCGTAGTCGTTCTGATCCACTACGCCACTGGCGTCGTAATCGCCGGCAAGCGGGGCGCTGCTCTGCGTAATAGTCGTTCCGTCTTCGGCCACTAGGCGGATGACTTCGGCCGCATTGGCAATATGGTCCTCGTAGTTGCCTTGGACAAACAGGTTTTGTCCGCCACGCGGCCCGGTGGTCCGCGCGAGGAACGCGGGCACGTTTGGTGAAATGTACAAGCTGCCGCTCGGCGGGAATCACCGTTCCGGCGCGGAACGTGTACTCGATTCCACCTTCGATGCGCCAGTTGCTGATGTCGACGGCCGTCGCGTTTGAGTTCACCAGTTGCACAAACTCCTGGTCCTGAATGCCGCTGGCCGGGCTGTGCTCGATCACGCCAAATTGAATTGGCGGGTTGCCAACCTGTGCGTTCGGGATGTCGGCGTTGTCAGGGCCAGGGCTGTTGATGCTGTGCGTGACGAACAGATGCTGGCGACGTTCGGCTAAGTACTCGCTCACAATCAAATTTACGTTCGTCAGCCAGCTGCCCGACGTCATGTGCGGCTGCAGTTGCGTCTTAAGCACATTGATGCGCTGCTCCAGCCAGGACGTACCCGCGGGCGTTCCGGGCGGACCCAAGAGCTCGTCCATGAGGGTGCGCAGGCGCCGCACGTACATCTGCCGGACGATCGGAATGTCGAGTACGGCATCAATCATCCGGTTCCACTGGTTGTCGACCTTTTGATGCTCCTGTTCGCCGAACATGGGATGGCTGTAGGGATCCTGGTTGCCGATGATACCAGAGATGCCAAAGTTAAGGCCGAACGTTAAGTCTTTATCCCATGGAATGAACGTCCACTGTCCGCTGCCGTCCGTGTCGCGATAGAGATGGAAGTTCTTGTGCGGATGGTCGTTGTCGTGAATGATCGCGGTGGCGGCGATGTAGTTGAGCGTGGCCGCGATGTCGATATTGTCGAACACGTATCGCACGCGGTTGGGATTGCTCGGGCTTACCCCGTTCACGAGCGCTTGCAGGTCGCTGTTGTCCTCGTGCTTGCGCGTGCGCTTGCGGACGCCGCGCGTTGAGGACGTAACCGAATTCTCGACGCCATCGGCGCCGATCTTGTAGAAGGCGCCGTCCGGGTCTAAGCCGTTGCGCGCGAGGAGGTCGGCGTCGGGCTGCTCGACGAAAATTCGCACGTCGAGATAGGCGTTGTTCTGACGCGTGTACCAGGGCCGGCCAATCGAAGCCGGCACGCCCGCTGCCGCGTACACATCCCAGGACAGCACCTGCCGCATGTAGGTTGGCTCGGCGCCGCGCTCGTTCAAATTGATTTCATCCACGCGCGGCAGGTTGGGATCAAACCTGAAATGCTGGCCGTCGTTGAATTCGATCTTGCGTCCTTGCGTGGTATTGCCGCCGCGATGACGGATGAAGACGTTGTCGTAAAACTCGCCAAGGAAGTATACCGAGGCCCGCGTTCCTGTCTGCGTGCCTGAGGCGCCGACATTTTCGACGAAGTACTCGAATACGGGCAGTGACGTCGTGACGCCCGTGTTTTGCGCTACGGTGCCAAAGTACTGTGCCGAGGCGGTAGGCTTAAGAAACAGAGGATAACGTGACTCATCGCCGACGGCGTCTTCGGCGGTGACGTACCAGCGGATCATCTGGCCGGCGACGTACGCGCTTTCAGGGATAACGCCCGTGTAAACTCCGTCGCCGGCGGTCTGGTCGGAGCCGGTGCCGTTGTCGTTCATCGCAACGACAACTTCGGCGCCGAACATCACGCGATAATGAAGCTGCACACTGGTCACGGGTGCGTCTGCGGCGGTCACCTCGGCCGTAATGACAAGGTTCTGGTTGTGCGCTGGCCGCGGCGGATTTTCGGTGACATTGCCGATGACCGGGCCTGGAGTGACGCCGATTGACGAGTTGGCGGCGCCCGGCGTCGGCTGCGGCATGTACGCCTCAATCACCGTGTCATCGATTAACTGAGTCGCCGTCATTTTTGCGACAGACAGCAGATCTGGGCTGGCGTCGTCGACGTTAAGCACATGGATTGCAAGAACATTGGTGCCAGACACAAGCGAGCCGAGAAACGGCGTGAGATTAAATGTTTCCGGCGTCAGCGCGTCGGCATCGTCGCGTTCAACCGACGAATTCGTCTGATAGTTGGGCAGGGCAGGGGCACCCACGGCGGCAACGCGCCTTCCGTTGAGATAGGCCACGAAGCCGTCTTCGTATTGCATTTCCAGCAGCAGCGAGTTGAAGGTTGCGGGGTCGGCCACGTTGAATTCGATGCGCTGATAAACGCTTGTTTTGCGAGCCTGCCAGTCGGATTGCAAGTTGACGTCGATGAGCGGCGTAAACTCCACCGGGCCGGTGGAGAGCAATTCAATCTCCGCGATTTGGATTGAGTTCGGCTGGTTCTGCCCGGTAACGCCGTACTCGGTCTTGAAATCGAACTTGTACCATTCGTACGCCGTGTTGTTTGCGAACTCGTAGAGCCGAGTCTCGAGCCGGTCGACGAAGTCCTGGGCCGAGCGCGTGTCGACGATAGTCCACGAAGTGCCGTTGTTCGAGCCGCTCAGCGTCCATGAATACGGGTCGCGCTCGGCCGCGTCGTTGGCCGAGGTGATTGTGTAACCGTTAACAGCGTGCCGCTGTCCGCCGGCGAAGCGGAAGCCGTAGAAGCTACCGGCTGGATCGAACGTCAACCACTTCGTACCGGCGGTGTTGTCGAGTGCCTTCGGCGGCCGTTCACCACCGGGGTCGTTCGGCAGTTCGCCGGCGATGATCGTCCCGTCGAGAATTCCGTTCTCGTCGGCGTCTGTGAGATCGAAGCCAAGGGGCCCGCCGGGAAGCAGCGTACCGTTGGGAGCGTTAACAACTTCATCATCGCCGAAATCGAAGCCGACGCCGGTGCCGGAGTTGCTGGTCGCCCACGACGAGCCGTTGAAGCCGGCAAGCGTCCATTGTGGCGCTACGCCAGTCGACGGCGCATCGAGCGAACCGTTCGCCGGAACCAACGCGCTAGTCGTGCTCGAGTCGCCGATGAGCATTACTGACGAAGCGTTGGCCAACAGGCCGTAGGAAACGTCAGTGACTTGCCGCGGAAAGTCGGGCGCGTACGCGTCGATGACATTGTCCAAAGGGTCCGTGAGGGCCAGATATTCGCCTTCGGCGCCGAGGGCGAAGTCCGTGTGCATGTAACCGGCCGGATCGACATACGTTTCTGTGTCCTCGTTCGATGCGAAAACGATCAGGTACTCGCCCGGGTCGAGGATCGATTGCGGCAGGGAGGGAAACGTCCACTTATCGAGATTGTCGGCCTCATCCGTGAGATGCCAGCCGGCCAGGTTGATCGGCTGCGATGTCGGATTATGGATTTCGATCCAGTCTGACGACACCCCGCGGCCGTCGTTGATCGTCGAGTCGTTGCTCGCCATGAACTCCGTGATGATCGGATTGGTGCCGGTCATCACCAGCCGCGGTTCGAGCAATTCAAACATGCGTGCTCGACGCCCGTGAGCTGCGCGGCGATTGGAAGAGCTAGAGATCGAGTTTTGACGCTTTGCGTTGTAACGACGGTCAAAATACATGCAAACTTCTCTGTTTCTTAACAATGATGCCGATACGGCTGTGTTTACAATGTTCCCGCCCAATCCTGAGACAGTGCAAACCAGCCCGATCCGAAGGCTGGCTGTAGCGCAGTTAGAGCAGCGCTAGCTCCGTGAAGACTTCGTCGACGGATCCCAGCGGATCGTTATCGAAAGCGTCTTCCGACTCCGCTTCGGCTGATTCGGCCGAGTCAGCAGGCGACGCTGCGCTCAAGTTGCGATCGAGCAACGTGAGCAGGGCAGCATCGCGGTTGGAATTCGATTCGTGCTGGCGAAGCGAACGCGCGGTGGGCCGGAACGAAGTTCGGCCTCCCGTCACGGAAGATTCGGGAAACGCGAAATTCGTGTCCGGATGTTGCTCTTCCGATGACGAATTCGGTGTAACGTCGTTCACAGGCGCACTGGTTGGCGCCGAATCCGAAGGCGCCGCGGCGGCCGCCGGCGCTGACGGTCGCTGGCGCAGCGCCGAACGCCTTGCGCCAAACGACGAAATCCGCGGTGTCTACCACGCCATTGCGATTGCCGTCGGCGGCCAAAAGCAAATTCGAACCATAATTCGCGCGCCACACGGCGTAGTCGCTTTGATCGACGACGCCATTGATGTCGTAGTCACCCGAAATCGGATTGACGTAGCGCACGCGGAAGATGCGCGCACGGCCAGAGTCGCCGTTTCCGACGGGTTCGGATTGGGAACATCGTCTTTATACATCTCGGTGAAATAGAGTCCGTCTGGCCCGGCGGCCAGACCGACCATGGAACCCTGGCCGGTGCCTCGATATTCGACGAGCGTCGTGGGGCCGCTGACGCGATTGCCGTTGGCATCCAGGACGAACTCAACGAGCTTCTTGCCGTTGGCTTGCGCGCCGGGTGCATAGGTAGGCCCGGACTCGCTGACAAAGGCGTGATCCTGTTTGCCGGCAGGAAATTGACTGCCGCCGAATGTCTCCGGCTGAACAAACGTGATGTTCACCGGCGCGTGGGAGGGCACCCAATTATAGATGGCGTTGATCATCATCGACGCGTCGGAGCCATTGTATCCATAATTCACGCCGCGATTGACTTGCGCCATGCGATCGACACTGGGACCGTTTTCGACTTCGTAATGTTTGCCGTCCGATGCTCGCCAGGCTCCGCCGAACGGGTTGCGGACGCCGTAGGCAAAAATGTAGTCGCGGGGATCGGGCGCACCACCATTGTAAAACGGGTTATCGCTGGGAGCGCTGCCGTCAAGATTCATCCGCAGAATCTTGCCGCGGTATGAGTCCAGGTCTTGAGAGGTCGAGGCGTTGAAGCCGTCGCCGTTGTGCACATACAGCTTGCTATCGGGCCCAATGGAGATATTCGAAATTTGATGCGACTGACCCTGGGTTTCCGGCTGCATATTGAGAAGCACCGTGCGCGAGGCCATCGCCAGGCCGCCGGTTTGACTGTCGATCCGCTCGACCTTTGGGTAGTGAGTCAGGCCGCCCGGCGGGTTGCCGTTGTCCCACAACATGCCGACGTATAAGTGATAGATCTCGGGATTGACTGCGTCGCGCTCTACCGCGATGCCGGTAAGCCCTTGCTCGCCTGTACCGGAAATAGGCCCGTCCGGGTTGTAGTCCAATAGTCCTGTCGCGAACTGGTGCTTGGTTCCGTCGCGGGTAACGACTTGAATCGAGCCGTAGAGCTCTGTGACATAATAGAGCGGATCGTTCGGGTTCGGGCCCGGGTTCGGCACGAAGGCGATGTTCACCGGAAGTCGATAGCCGCTGCCGACCTGTTCAACGACGTAGCCAGGTTGCAACGCAACGAACGGATTAGTCTCGATGGATTCGCTGGAGCGGGCGAGCATCGAGAAATCCGGCTCCGTCTGTGCCGCGGTGCCGTAATACGTGGCGCCATCGACGCCCACCCACAAGTCGAGCCGCTGGCCGGCATTCAGAACGACAATTGGCAGGAAAATCGTGTGCGTATCGCCGGTCTCGTTGTTGAAAGTGAGATTGGTCTGGTCGAGATTCAAGGTCTTGGAACCAGATTGAATCACCACGCGAACCGCGACATGATCCGCCAAAGCGGCGGGATTGGTGACGAGGTTTCCGGCTGCCTCCTGGCCGGTCAGAGACAGTAACAACTGCCCGGTAGGTGATTCGAGCCGCAGCGAAGGCGGCGTTCCAACCTGGTCGCCGAAGAATTGAATCTCGGCGATCTGCATGGAGTTGGCTTGGGTCGCGTTCTTCACAGCCGGTGAACAGCATCTTGTACGAGGTATATGCGGTGTTGTTGGTGACGTTGACCACCGGGCCCGAGCGTGTTCCGGAAATCGTCACCACCGCCATTCGGCAACGTGCCAGGCAGCGCGACGCTGCCAGAGGCAATCGGCGTCCACGATTCTGCCGTACCCGTGCTGTGGTTGGCACTGGCAATGGCACCGATTCGTGCCGAACAGTGGACCACGATCGATCGGGTCGCGTTCGACAGCATCATTTGCCGTCATGATTTGAAAACTTTTGACGATCGATGGGCCGGCTCGACGGAGTGATGATAAAGCCGGTATTCAATTCGGAGTTCTGTTTTGCGGGAAGGCCCGGACGAAACCGAAATTGAGATACTTTGTGCCGACGACGCCATCGATCGCCAGCGGCGCTGCCTCATTGGCAGGAGAGTCGCTGCCGCCTTCGGCATCGATTGCGATGATGAAATCTCCTGGAGTAAAGATGCTCGCGCCGGCGGGCAAATCGACGTTTGAACCAAGTACAGTCTGCCACGTAACGGCCGGGGAAGATGCGACATCGCGCAGCTCTAATGGGAATGTCACAGAAGCCGCCGAGGTATGGAATTGCCGCACGCGGTAAACGCTGACCGAGCCAGCGTCGTCGCGGAAGCGAACCTTAAGCTCGTGATCCGTGTTGGGAGCAAGGCTGTTCTGACCGGCGCGGGAGTTGATGAATATGCCGTCGCCCATGTGCGTGTGCAGTCGTTCGACCCCCGTGATGCCGAGCGTTTGCCAGACGGGCTGCGCGCCGGGCCTACGGTCCAGATTTCCCAGTCGGTTGACTTGTGCGTGTTGCCATCCGGATCGGAAAAGCCGATTGCCTCCATGTGCACGTCGGCCGGATGAACTACCTGGCCATCGGTGGCCGGCTCGGTGATCGTGGGAGCGGCCGGCGCTGTTGGGTACGCTGGGCACGCCGACGATGTGGACGTAATTGATCCGCGTCTGCATCGCGCCGGCTGCGCCTTGATCGAGCGTCAGCTCACCGTCGGAAACGGCTACCGTCATCGTCTTGGAATTAAAGACATTCGCCGCAAGCGGGACTGCATTCCAATAATTAAGACCCTCGACATTTAACGTGTGCGTGCTCGCGTTGGAGGGATCGCCGATCGAGGCAGTCACTTCGTACGTGCCGTTGGGAAGTGCGAACTCCCATCTTCCGCCCGCCGCGAAGTGGATCAACGTGTCGAGACGTTGATCCGGATTGATGCTCCGCTCGCGCGCTAGAGAAGCGTGGCTTGTATTCCAACCATAAGTAAGGCCGCCGTCGCGCGGGCCGTAAATCTGGCCGTTGTCGACCAGATAGCGCGGGACCGGTGTTGCTTCGTCCAACTGGAAATTAATGAGGTACGTGTCGCCTGCCAGCAGCACGCGATGTTCGAGTCGTTCGATCTGAAGCCGCCGCTGGCGGCGTTGAGGCAGCAATTTCGACGAAGCGGCTCTGCCGTATCGCATCTTCTCTTCCCTTCCGTTCAACAATTAGGCCAGATCAAAAAGCCGTAGCGCTCATTGTAGCCAATATTGACGGTAAGGAAACTAATTAGGAAGGCCGTCTTGAGACCAAGTCGCGATCAATTGGGGGGCGGGGCCGCAACAGGATTCGTTCACGAAAAGCGATGCCAGGCAAAGCGGCAAAGGCCATACAGAGTCACCGCCAATGAGGGCGATTTGCTGTCCCGCAACCGCTGTTGTGCGCGAAAGTCTCCCGGCGTTTGCCCGAATTCCTGCAGGAAAACCGCACCTAGATACTCACCATGGCGGAAGCCACATCGCTCGGCGATTGTTTCAATGGTCAAGTCAGTTTCGCTGAGCAGCTCGCGGGCCCGTTTGAGACGTACGCGCCGGATTTCTTCATGCGGCGTATGTCCCAGTGCCTTGAGGAACCGCTTGTCGAGCGCAGTGCGAGAGATCGTGACCTCCCGTAGCACATCGCCGACGTCAATTCCGTCGAAGGCATGCTCGCGGATGTAGCGAACCGCCTTGGCCACGTAGCTATCTGCTGTTGCGGTCACGTCGCTGCTTTGGCGAACGACAATTCCCAAGGCGGGAATGAGGATGCGCATCGGATCGGGGCGTTGGCCTTCCATCAACTGATGGAGCAGGGCGGCCGCCTCGAAGCCAATCCGCTCCGAATCGGTAACAATGCTCGACAGCGGCGGGTTGCACATCTCGCAGTGCGGCAGTTCATTGTCGACGCCCAGCACGGCAACCTCATCGGGCATGGCGATCCCCAGACGGCGACAGGCATCGACCACGTGCCGGCCACGCAGGTCGTTGTGCGTGAGAATTCCTACCGGTTTGGGCAATTTTCGCAACCACGCTTCCAGTCGGCGCCGATCGCGACCCATAACCCAGTCGTCTCGCTGCGCGGCTGTGACCTTGAAAACGTGCCCCGTCAGGTCGCGTGCTGCCAGTTCCTCCTCCCATCGCCGTCGACGGTAACAGCTGGCATCGGTCAAATCGCAGAATGCGAAGTGGCGAAAGTCGCGCTCAATAAAATGCTCGATCGCCAATTTCGCGATGCTCGCGCCGTCGTTCGAAACGTGCGCCAGATCCTCGTCAGGAAATCGGCTGCTCATATTGACAGCCGGCAGGTCATAGCGCCGCAGCAACTGGATTTGCCGGCGGCTGGTGATCATGAGCATCACGCCGTCGACGTGTCGCAGGTGCGCCAGCGGCATTTGTCCTGCGGCATGAGTCGGCTCCGACTCTAAATCCCATGGACCGTGCAGTCGCGCGTATCTGGCAACGCCTTGCAACACGCCGCGGTGGTACTGCCGATCGGTGCTCAGCAACAGGGCAACTCGAAGGGCTTCGGCCATGCTACGTCGTGGCTAATTTAGTTCTGGCAATCGGCCTCAAAATGCGATGGCAAAGCACGACCGGCCGTCCTAAATACCGCCGTCGATGGGGGGTGGTCGTGGCTCAGTGACGCCTGGGAAATCTCTTTGCCCGGACAGATTTCGAGTTGTCTCTGGAATCCATCACGTCACTTTGACGGCCAATTCCAAGGGAAAACGATTCTCCAGGCGCCTTTCTAGGGTGTTAAAAATCTACTGTAAAAATAAAAAAACTCCTAGCTATGCTTGATAATCGGAATTACTATAAGCGGAAGCAAGTTGCACATGATCGTCAGTGATTGGCATCATTGCGTTTTTTGGCCATAGCGACATGGCCGCTTTTCAACCGGGAGGTGTCTCATGAATTGGAGCGCAGCTGCGCGTTGGACTACGTTCGCGCGGGGGGGTTGTGTACTGGCGCTGTTCTTGTTTTGTGCAAGTTCAGTGATGGCTCAGCCGGGACTTTTAAGCTCGGCCGATACCGCCATTGGTATCGATCTCGATTCGACATTTATCAATATTCCGGCCCAGAACAACGGCCGGTATCCCGCGGCGGAGAATCCGCCGAAGGCGATTGACGGCTTGAATACCACGAAATACTTGAACTTTGGCCATGCAGGATCGGGCTTTATTGTGACCCCAATGGCCTTGTCCGGCGTTCCGATCGATGGTTTCCGCATTACGACGGCAAACGACGCCCCTGGGCGCGATCCGGCGATGTGGTCTCTCTTTGGGTTCGACGGCACGCTAACAACAACAGACAGCGGCGCCAGTCCGGCGATCAATCAGACAGGTACGGCCGAAGCGTGGGTGCCGATCGCATCCGGCTCGGTAGCGTTGCCTGGCGACCCGGCAATCGGTGGCGATCAGCGGGGTGTTGTTGGGCCGATGGTTTCCGTGAATTCCACGACTGGATATCAACACTACAAATTCATCGTCGACGCGATTAAACGTCCGTCGGACAACATTCTGCAATTCGCCGAAATCCAGTTCTTTGCCGAGGAGACGGATACGAACACCGGAATCCTTGCGCCGACCGATCCGATCATCGCGGTTGACCAAACTCCGACTCCGCCATTTTCCGGGTGGAAGCCGTGCGGTACGCCGAACACAGACTGCAGCAACTCGCCGGGCGGTGAGCAGCCTGGGCTGGCAATTGATCAGGTTGGTAATCTGGGCCCAACGCCCCCTGCTTCCAGCACGAAGTACCTCAACTTCGGGGAGGAAAAGTCAGGGATTATCATTACGAATTCCGGCGGACCGGTTGACGTGAATTTCATGCGGCTGAGAGCGGCCAATGATGCCGACGAGCGTGATCCAACGTCGTACCAACTGTATGGGACCAACGATCCAATCACGTCTGAGCCGAACTCGCCTTCGAACGGAACGGAAACGTGGACGTTGATCCGCGAAGGCGAAGTGACGTTGCCGCCGGGCGCCGCAGGCCGCCACCAATG
This sequence comes from uncultured Planctomycetota bacterium, assembly GCA_963713365.1. Lineage (GTDB taxonomy): Bacteria > Planctomycetota > Planctomycetia > Pirellulales > Lacipirellulaceae > JABDGM01. The sequence goes on from CAVQLN010000005.1 coordinate 193,063, forward strand.
GGATGATGAGTTTATTCGCGTCGATTCCCCGACAAACTACAGTTCGTACCGCCTGATTTTCCCAACGGTACGGAACGCGACAGCCGCGAACTCGATGCAGATCGCAGACATCCAGTTCTATACAGCGATTCCCGAGCCGGCGACCGCGTCGCTCTTGGCCATCGTTGGTTTGGCGCTGGCGTCGGCAACTCGGCGGCGCATTGCCTAGAGGAGTGTTTGACGGGATTGTTGATGTGAAAAGAATTGCCGGGGGTGAGCTACGAGCTCACCCCCGGTTTATTAAGCCGGAGTAGATTGCAAATCGCAGGGCAACATTTGCATAATGATTCATCGCCGACCATTGACGGCAGGGTCATGCGTCGGGGCGAATCGAAACGTAACCGATTGACTAAAGGGGCTGTAGTTCGATTGTACTTGTTTCGTGGGCGGCCTCGAGGCAACGGAAGCTAATGCATAAGTGCGACGTGTTACTCGTCGCCTCATCGAATTTTGGGAGGAGCTCGCGCGGCGACGCGCTCGGCTTGCGACGTCGGATGCGCACCGGCAGCTTCTCTTCCACCAGTTGGGTTTCGGCACTCGGGTTCCATTAAGGACTCCCGGGCGCCGCAGTCTTATTTTTATTATTGACACTCGAACAAAAACGCGATCACACCAAATCACAGCAGTTGACCGCAAGGCTTATTTACAGCAACCAAGCGGAGTTCCTATCCATGATGAGCGCCCGATTCAGAATAGTTCGTTGGGGATTACTCACTACGGCCCTTTTTACGGTGTCGACAGCGTTCGATGCGTCGCAGGCATTTGCGCAGCAAGGCATTTTCCTGACCGGTTTAGGCGAAAGCGCCCAGAATCGCGACGTCACGGAGGACGGCCTGAATGCTGCCGGGCACGCCCGCCAATATGAATCCGCAACTCGCCACCGTGGCGATTACTTGTTGTCAGCCGGATGGTGTAACGCCAGTGACCGCGCAGCATGGCACGGCCGGCGAAGCTGTCGAGAACATCGTCAATGACCTGGTGTTTTTCGACGGAACGCCGCCGAACTTCACGAAGTGGAATGATCTGCAGGGTGATTTGTTCATGATCCCAGTCGAAATCACGCTCAGCCAGCCGCGAACGGTGCGGTATTACACGGTGACGTCCGCCAACGATTCGCCTGAGCGCGATCCTTGGGAATGGCGTCTATTGGGCACGAATGTCGCGAGTCCCACGCCGGCTGACTTTACCCTCATTGACACGCGAACGGAAATTGATTTTCCACTTCGGCATCAGACTCAATTATTCGGGCCGATCGCGAATAACACGGCATATACAACGTACCGATTTGAGTGGGAGACTCAGTACGTCGCGCAGGGTGCCGGCAAATTACCCCGCAGGCTTGGCGATTCCAAACAGCATCCAAGCGGCGGAGGTCGAGTTGTTCGAGGACTTCGCCGGCGGCGGTGCGAAACTGACGATTGATCGGGGAAGCGCCACGACTCCAAGCAACATCACTCTAACGAATGCCGGCACTTCGGCGCTGACGATTGTGGGCTACTCCATCACATCAGCCGCTGGGACGCTGAATTCAAACGTCTGGACGTCCATTACCGACACTTACGACGGCGATAGTGGCGGCGGAACACCTTTGGACACGGACACGTGGATCGAGCTGACGGAAGTCAATGGTCGCCGCGATTTGAGCGAAGTTGAGAACCTCAACGGCGCTCAGAACGGCCTTACGCTCGCTCCTGCTGCCTCAATTAATTTGGGCAACAACGCGTGGATCAAATATCCTACCGAGGACGTGACGGCCTCGATCTTGCTGGCGGACGGCACGGAGACGACCGTGGCGGTGGCGTACGCCGGCGGCGCCCAATACCGTTTCGGCGATTTGAACTTCGATCGAGGTGCTTCGGCCACTCCCGTGGAGCGCTGACCTCGCTCGATTGGCAGGCTTTCAAAGCCGGCCAAGGCTTTAATTTCTCCAGCGTTTTCTCCGCGGCCGAGTCCTATGCCAAAGGCGATTTGGACGGAGATTTTGATCACGACCTCGAGGACTATGCACTCTTCCGGGCTGCTTACGATGCCTCGAACGGCGCTGGGGCCTTCGTCGAGATGTTGGCGTCGGTGCCCGAGCCAAACACGGCGATGCTGTTTGGACTTGCCGCAGCGGCAGCCGTTTCGACCCGCATTCGCCGTCGCGGCCTGCTGTTGGTTTTAGTCGGATTAACGCTGACGCTCGCTGGTGGCGAAACCGCACAGGCTCAACAGGAAATCCCGAACCTTCTCGGAAATGACTTCACCGATCCGGCGACGGGTGTCACGATCACTACGGGGCAGACGGCGGCCTCGCCGGCGGCCGAAATGCCGCCAAATGGCGTGGACAATAATCGCGCCACCAAGTGGCTGGCGTTCGAGCCGAACGGCACGTATTACCAGATCCAATTTAACGCCGGCGCTCGAGCGGGCCGTAAACGCCTACACGATCAGCTCGGCCAACGACGCGCCGGAACGCGACCCGTTCAACTGGACTTTGGCTGGCTCGAACGATGGCACGAACTTTACAACCATCGACACGAGGACAAATCAAGATTTCATCGATCGGTTCGAAACGCGGCTTTATCAGTTTACCAACGACACACAATACAACTCTTACAGGTTTAATTTTCAAACCGCCTTGGGCGCCGGTGCACCAAATCCCGGTGCGCCCGATAGCATTCAGTTGTCGGAGATCGAGCTGTTTCATTTCGGCGACCCGTTGACGCTCGAAGTGAACCGCGCGAATGGTACCCTCCGCATGGTCAACAACGACCAGAATGACACTATCCCCATCGACGCCTATCGCATTCGCAGCTCAGGCGGCTCCTTGAATCGCAACACCTGGTGGGGAGCGGGTGCGGCCGCCGGAAAGAACGGCGGGCAAAGCATCCACGATCAAAACCCGTCCCCGGCCGGCTTTCCATCTGGCATCGGAATCGGTAACGGCTGGGAGGAAGGGCCCGGATCAACCGACAATGAGCTCGTCGAATGGTTCCTCGGCTCGGGCGCTGACGGCCGGCCAAGGCAATTCGAACATGGCTTCTAATTTTGCCATCACCATGAATAACGTGTTTCGCAGCGGCGGAGCCGAGGATTTGCTTTTCGACTACCGAAGCCAAGGCCGCACCGTTACGGGCGTCGTGACGTACATCGGCGCGCCGGTTGGCATTCCTGGTGATTACAACAACGACGGCCGAGTGGATGCCGCCGATTACGTTGTGTGGCGAAAGAATCCGGCCGGCTTCGGGGGTGACCCGGCTGGTTACAATACGTGGCGGACCAACTTTGGCCGCACATCGGGAAGCGGCTCGGCCTCGGCAGTTCCCGAACCGGCGACGTGGGTGGTTGCCATGTGCGTTCCGGCCTTGCTTGTTTTCGTTCGTCGGCGAAAATTCACCAACCAAGTCTGCAGTAAACGATTCGAGATTTCTTCCGCACCTGTTTCAGGGAGCCGTGCGATGACCAGGATTTTCTCCGGCGCTACCCGCGCAGCCATGGGGCTTGCGATGGGTTTGGCCTGTTTTTTCAATTCGGCGAATGCGGCGACGGTAGACCGCAATTACCAGTTGGGCGACGACGCGCAGGAGAACGCGACTGTTGGACAGACAGTCGGTCAATCGAGCGTCGTGGCAAACCATACGCTGGACAGCGCCTCGCAAGGTTCGTTCTTTGACATGCCGCAGATAGGCGGCCCTACGTATGCGAACGTCGGACCGACCGGTTCGGCGCGGCCCGGCGCGGCGGCCAATCAGAAAGGCGTTCAGTTTACCGGTTCCAGCAGCCAATACCTGGGCGGCACGGCGGGCTTCGGTACGCCGCGCGAGGGCGGAGCGTTGGCAAACCCGCCGATTGCAAATTACTCCAACAGCCGCTTTATGCAGCTCTGGGTGCGTCCGACGCTAGATACGGGTGCTCGGCAGGATGTGGTGACCGATACGTTTCAATTTGGCGTGCATATCACTCCCGCCGACACTTGGGGGCACACCTACGGTGGTGCGGCCGGTGTGGGTACTGCATTTGATACCGGCGCACCGGTCACCTACAACCAGTGGTCGCACGTGATGCAGCAGACAATCGGGCTAGGTGCCGTGGCCGTGTATGTCAACGGCGTCGCGGTCAGCCGATTCAACGCCGGATACAATCAAACCACGGCCGCTGGCGACAATCGCAACATTTACGTCGGTACGAATCTTGGGGCAACCGGTGGTTTCTTCACCGGACAGGTGGACAACCTCAAGATCGGTGTGTACGGCACGTTCATTCCGCAGCCGCCGCTCCAGCCGATTCCGGTGGATTGGGGCACATTTAACCTGGCTACCGATAACGAGTACATCGCCAGCCTGAACCTGGTGGCCGGGGATGTGAACGGCGACGGCGTCGTGAACGGCAACGGCTCCGGCCCGGCGGCCTCGGACGATGTGCGCTTCTTCGTCGACCACTGGCTTGATGAACGGCGAGTCAATAATTTCTTGATCGGGGACCTGGTCAGCCGCCAGACGATGGGCGACCTGAACTTTGACGGCCGCACCACGCTGGCCGATTGGTCGATCCTGCGAACCGCGCACACGAGTGGAGCGAGCCTGGACCTGGCCGCCCTTTTGGGCACGAGCGTTCCGGAGCCTTCGACTTTGGGATTGATCGCGGTCGTGGGACTGTCGATGAGCGGCCTGACGCGTCGCCGTCGCAGCCGGGTTTGAAATCGATTTGGAAGACATTAGTGGCTATCCGGACCTGATCGCCATTGCGGCTTGTGCCGTGAGGCGCTCGGCGAAATCGGGTTTGCAATATAGAAAAACGTCGCGGTGGGCTTGGAATTTACGTCGTCGAACTGATAGGATTCAGTCGGAGCGGGCGGACCACCTGAAAGCGGTCGCCGCTCAAGCCGCCTTTTCTGGGTGCTTCGAGATGCAGGGCTCAGCGAATCCGAATAGTGCCGAACGAATGTCGTCCGGCATGCGGCATGGTCTATACCTGGCCAGCATGGTTGGAAACTGCGCACTCGTGTTGTTGATGGCCGGCTTCAGTCTCTTGTCTGGGTGCACTTCGCGACCGAGTCGAGTTAATCCGGTCGAGATTGACGCATCGTCGGCGTCCAGCCAGGCCATCGAGCTGTACGACAAGGATGGAAGCGGCGCACTCGCCGGTGACGAGCTGAATGCAGTTCCCGGGATTAAGAAGTATCTGGACAAGTACGATCGCGATGGCGATCAACAGGTCTCGCGCAATGAGATTGCCGATCGGCTCAACGATTGGGGCAGCCAAAAGGCAGGTCTGATGGGGCGCACGTACGTCATCAATCTTGATGGCCGACCGCTAGCCGGCGCGACGGTGACGCTCGTTCCAGAAGCGTATCTTGGCGAGAACGTCAAACAAGCCTCCGGCACAACCGGTCCGACCGGCCTCGCCAGAATGACGCATGCCGAAGCGGATTTGCCCAAGTCCGCGAATGGCCGTGCAATTCCCGGCGTTAAGGGCGGCACGTACAAGGTACAAGTGACACATCCAAGCCGGAAAATTCCGGCGAAATACAATACGGCAACGGAGCTTGGCGACGAAATTGCGTACGACATCAACACGTCGGACGTCGCGATCACGTTGCCGCTGACAAGCCAATAAGAATTTGCCGTTTGGATGAGTAAACGTCACCGGTCAGGCCGTTGTCCATTGAACGGCGGCAGGTGCCGATCAAATAAAAAAGGATAACAGAATCAGACGGCCGACTGGCGCTACCAGGTGTGTCCCAGCGAACCGTTCACGCTTTCGCTCTTCGGGAGGTCTACTCATGCACCGTAAAACTTCTCGCGGTTTCACGCTAGTCGAGTTATTGGTTGTGATCGCGATCATTGGCATTTTGGTTGCCCTACTTCTGCCGGCCATTCAGGCTGCGCGCGAGGCAGCCCGGCGATCACAATGCCAGAACCATCTTAAGCAAATGGCGCTCGGTATGCTGAATCATGAAAGTGTGCACAAGCACTTGCCGGTACTTGGCTGGAGCCCGATTCGCGGCGGCGATCCCGATCTGGGAGCAGGCGAGGACCAACCGGGCGGCTGGCCATACAATACGCTGCCGTTCATTGAAGAGGGCGTAATCCACCAAATGGGCGCTGGTTTGACTGGGACGCCGCGAATCAATGCCCTGATGGAGCGAGATAAGATTCCCGTTTCGATCTATTACTGCCCCACTCGAAGGCAAGCGCGAGCGTATCCAGTCGGGAACCAAAGTTGGTATTCCAACGGCCAAGGCGGCGGAAGCCGCCTGTCGATCCCAGGGGGTGTGGCCGCTCGGACTGACTACGCGATGTGCGTCGGGAATGCACATGGAGACTATGACGTAAATATCCTCGGCGTGCCGGAGCCTTGGGACACCGGGAGCGGGTGGCCATCGTCGGATAGGGCGGCTCTTGTTGCGGCAGGTGGGCGCGGTAATCCGCAGCCCAATCCGCCTACGCCCAGCACGCTCGTGAAACTAAAGTCAATCACGGACGGCACGAGCAAAACTTACCTTGTTGGCGAAGCCTATCAAAACCCGGACACGTACGAAACCGCCAACTGCGCGAACAACGATTGGCCCGTTTACAACGGTTCGCAGGACGATAAAGAGCGGAACGTTGGCTATCATCGTCAAACGTACACCGTCGGTCATCCACCGACGCAAGATACGCCCGGCGTCGGATGCGGCGGACCTATTCGGTACGCGTTTGGAAGCGCTCACCCCGCGATCTTTTACATGGCGTTTTGCGACGGTTCGGTCCAAGGACTGAGCTATGACATTGATCTGGAGACGAATTGTACAAGCGGCACTCGCGACGACGGCGGCCAGTGCAGCACCACCGCCTCCGGTGGACCAACGCGTCCGTAAAGCTTGAAGCTCGAAACTGAATTGTGTGCGAAGAACGGCGACCTTTTTGGTCGCCGATTTTTTTGCGGTGTGCACAGTTTCGATTGTGCCGGCGTTTAGTTACCGCTTCAGCTATTTGAAGCAGAGCCTGCGCCTTTCGCTGTCCCTTCCCACACGCATGCGAGCAGGGCGTCGACATCGGCCTCCGTCGTTGCCCAGGAGCACATGAATCGCGCGCCGCCCTGGCCAATGAAGGTGTAATAGCGCCAGCCTTTGGCCACGAGATGCTCGTGGCACTGCGGAGGCAACTCGACGAAAACCGCGTTTACGTCGGTCGCGTATAGCAGCCGCGTGCCTTCAATCCGCTCGAGGCCGCGCGCCAGGCGCTGGGCCATGCGATTGGCATGCTCCGCGTGCCGCAACCAGGCGGAATCCGTGAGCATGCCCAACCATGGGGCGGTAAGAAACCGCATTTTGGAGGCCAACTGCCCCGCCTGTTTGCAGCGAAATTCGAAATCGGCGGCCAGCTCCTGGTTGAAGAAGATGACGGCTTCGCCAAGGGGCAGTCCCATTTTCGCGCCGCCCAGGCAGAGAATGTCCACGCCCGCTTTCCAGGTTATTTCGCTGGGCGGAACGCCGAGCGCGGCAATCGCATTGGCCAGCCGTGCGCCGTCCATGTGCACCTTCATTCCAAACTGGCGGGCCAGTTCGCTCAGCCCGCGCAGCTCATCGATGGAGTAGAGCGTGCCGAGCTCGGTCGGCTGTGTCACACTCAGGACGCGCGGCTTGGGATGATGGATGTCCGAGCGGCGCGTGACCAGTCGTTCGACCGAGTTGGGACTCAGTTTTCCATTCTGGGATTCGGACACGAGCACTTTGGCGCCTCCGGAGAAGAACTCCGGCCCACCGCATTCATCGGTCTCCAAATGGGCCACGTCGCAACAGATCACGCTATGATAGGGCTGGCAGCAGGTGGAGACGGCCAGCGAATTGGCCGCCGTGCCGTTGAACACGAAGAACACTTCGCAGTTGCATTCAAAGATTTCCCGTAGGCGGTCGGCCACCAGGGCCGTGTATCGGTCGTCGCCATACGAGGCGGCCGCGCCCACATTGGCTTCGATGAGCGTGGCGATGGCTTCGGGGCAAATTCCGGCCGTGTTGTCGCTGGCGAATTGATAGCCGGGTTGCTGCGTTTGTGAATGCTGATCGCTGTTCATTGCAGGGGATCGCTGCTAGTGAATCGCGACGGGCGCCTGCAAATTGGCGGTTCGCAATGAGAACAAGGCCGGCTGGTCGCCACTTTAGTTGGCAATAGAAGCCGGACGATATCTGCCTCCATCCTACGATACATTTTCAGCCGACGGCAAACTTGCGCAATGCCGCACCGTTTGCCGGGCCGCCGTATTCTTGCGTTGGGCGTGGCCAGCGCCAAGCCGACGCAGACTCAACGAAAAGTCGAGATGCTGTTAGAATGGGCTCGGCCGGCAGGGTGCATCCGATGTGGCAGTATTCCGGCGTGCATGCCAGGCTCCGAAGGCCACTTGAATGCTTTTCACCGCGCTCAAGATTCTGCATACGGCGTTCGTCTGCCTGTTGTTGCCGGTGTATTGGTTCCAATACGGACCGCAAAATTTCTTGTGGTTCTGTGATATCGCGCTGCTCGCAAGTGTCGTCGCGCGTTGGGGCAAGAGCAGGCTTATCGCGAGCACGCAGGCACTTTCGGTGCTGATTTTCGACGCCCTGTGGAGCATCGATTTCCTGGGCAGCTTGTTTGCCGGCCGTTCGATCATGGGCCTCAGCACATTCATGTTCGACGCGGCCTATCCAATCGAGCTGCGGCTGCTGTCGTTATTCCACCTGTGGTTGCCATGGCTGCTCATCTCGTTGGTGTTTCAATACGGATACGACCGACGAGCGCTCGTGATTCAAAGCATCGTATGTTGGGTCGTTCTGCTCTTAAGTTACTCGGTCAGCACGGCAGAAGAGAACCTGAATTGGGTGTTTCGACTGGGTGAAACCGATCTGTCGCTGTCGCCGGTCGCCTATCTGGCGCTGCTGATGATCGCGATTCCAATCTGCTTTTACCTGCCGGCGCACGTACTGCTCTTGCGATGGACACGAGCCGCAGGAACCGGGCCTGTGGCCATAAAGGCCTAGAAGTGGTTTCAATACTTCGTGATATCAGCCGAAATGACCCCCCTCCCCCAAGGGCGAGGAGTTTGAATCGTCTTTTAATCACGCAATGATGTCGTGAATCGGTTCCACCGATTCGACGCCGACGAGCTTTTGATCGAGGCCGCGGAAGAAGTACGACAGGCCATTTGGATCGAGTCCCAATTGCTGGAGAATGGTGGCGTGGAGCCGTTTTACATGGAACGGCTTTTCCACGGCAGTCGATCCCAGCTCGTCCGTGGTTCCCACGCTGATGCCGCCTTTGATTCCTCCGCCGGCCACCCACATCGTGAAGCCGTACGAATTGTGATCGCGGCCGGTGCCGACGGCGTACTCGGCGGTCGGCTGGCGGCCGAATTCGCCGCCCCAGACGACAAGGGTTTCGTCCAACAGGCCGCGCTGCTTCAAATCTTTCAAAAGCCCGGCAATGGGCTGGTCGGTCGCGCCGGCGTGCAGCGTGTGGTTTTCGACGAGGTCGCCGTGGGCGTCCCAGTTGTCGTCGTTGTGGGCGCCGCCCGAATAAACCTGGATGAACCGCACGCCGCGTTCGACCAGCCGCCGCGCGAGCAGGCAGCGCGTGCCGAAATCGCGCGTTTCCTCCTTGTCGAGGCCGTAAAGATCGCGCGTGGCCTCGGTTTCCTGGCTCAGGTCGACCGCCTCGGGCGCGTGCTCTTGCATCTTGAACGCCAGCTCGTAGGTGGCAATGCGAGCGGCCAGCTCGTTGTTGTCCGGCCGGGCGGCAACGTGCTGCTTGTTCATCCGCGCGAGCGTATCGAGCACGTCGCGCCGCACGGGTCGCGATGTACCCTCCGGCAGCGCCAGGTCGTTGAATCGGCGAACCTTCCACGTTGAAGACGGTGCCGGCGAATGTGGCCGGCATGTAGCCGCTCGACCAGTTCTTCGCGCCGCTGATCGGCCCGCCTTTGCGGTCGAGCATCACGACAAAACCCGGCAGGTTCTCGTTCACGGATCCCAGGCCATAGTTGACCCACGAACCCAGCGCCGGGCTGCCGCTCAGCAGCCGGCCCGAGTTCATCATGAGCATGGCCGAGCCGTGGATCGGCGACTCGGCGGTCATCGAATGAAGGAACGCGATGTCGTCGACGCAAGTCGCCAAATGGGGAAACAGCGTCGCTGACCCATTTGCCGCACTGGCCGTACTGATGGAACTTCCAGCGCGGCTCGACGATCCGCCCCTGGTTCTTATGCCCGCCGCGGCCGAACGTTTTGACGTCGATCGTTTTGCCGTCCATGCCGACCATCGCCGGCTTGTAGTCGAACGTGTCGATATGGCTGGGCCCGCCGTACATGAACAGAAAGATGACGCTCTTGGCCTTTGCCGGCGAGCGGCGCGGGTTTGCGGCGCAAGCGGATTCGCCGGCGCGATGGATGACGGCGTGTGCGCGCGGAAGAAGCCGTCGCCGAACAACAGCGACGTAAGCGCGGCGGCGCCGAATCCGCAGCCGGTTTCCCAGAGGAATTCGCGCCGCGTGCGGCCGCAGAAGTTCGCTCGGTGGTTACATGAGTCTCCCATTCCACTGTCCTTCATTACATGCAAACTTTCCTGGAGGCGAAGCAGCGCTACTGGACGAGCCAGCAGTGGCACCCAAGTCAGTCCAGATATACGAATTCGTTGAGGTTCAAAACCGTCAGGCACCACTGACGCAGCGCTTCGCGGCGATACACCATGCTGTTCCTGCAGTCGCTCGATCAAGCCAGTCCTTCCCTGACCTCATCGTCGCGCGGCCGACCGATCGAGTGCGAGTTCCAGTGCACGCGCGATTTGACTCCGCGGGCATCCGTCCCGCCTCGTTAACGACGCGCTCGGCAAGCCTGCGCGCCTGCTCGTTCGCAAAGTCGCCGTTCAGCATCGACGAGCGCCTGCCCCGGCTGCACCGTGATGAAGCGGGCCTCGCAACTCGTGTCGACGTCGGGAAAATCGAACGCCGTCAGAAACGGCGGCAGCAGCGAGCGCTTGATGTACATGTAAATGCTTCGCCGCGGCTGCCTCCTCTGGCGGACGATCGCCCCAGCCGTCGCCGGGCCGCGATTGCGTGGCCAGCACTTCGTGCGACAGCTTCGGATAGAAGCTCGGGCCGTACATCTTCGGATTGAACTCGCCCGTCGACACCAGCGTCGAGTCGCGAATCTCTTCGGCGCTCGAGCCGCCGCATGTCGAACCGCCAGAACAGGTCGTTCGTGGGATCGACCGCCAGCGCTCGTTCGTTCCCGACGACGACATGTGGTAGGCGCTCGACGTCATGATCAGCCGGTGCAGCGGCTTGAGCTGCCAGTCGTGATCGATGAGCCACAGCGCGAGCCAATCGAGCAACTCCGGATGCGTCGGCGGCGTGCCCAGCTCGCCGAAGTTGTTGGCGGAGCGGACGATGCCGCGGCCGAAATGGTGCTGCCACACGCGGTTGACGATCACCCGCGCGGTGAGCATGTTTCGCGGCGAGGCGATCCACTCGGCCAGCACGCGTCGGCGGCCGGCCGAGCGGGCGCCGATCGGCGAGCCTGCGGGATGTCCGGCGCGTCGTCGCCGAACAGCGCAGGAAAATGCGGCTCGACCACGTCGCCCGGCACATGCGGGTTGCCCGCGGACCATGATGTGCGTCGGCGCTGGGTGCGGATCGCAACGCGCGAGCGCCAGCGCCGCTTCCGGACTGCGGCAAGCGTGCGAATCTTCGCGCGCGCGCCGCGCAACCGCTGACTGGTGTCGCGATACAGCTGCCATTCCGAAGCGTTGAGATACTGACTGCAGTTTTTCGTCGAGCAGCTCCTCGCGCTCGGGCGTCTCGCTGCGGCGCTGATCGGCCGCCGCCATCCGCTTGATGCCGACTTCCTCCATGGCAGCTTTTCTGGCGCTCGATTTCCCGCTCCTTCTCGCGCAAGCTTGCGTCGCTGTGCCGCGTCTTCCAGGCGACGACAGATCCCACTGGCTGTTGCGTTTCCTGGTCGCCGCGTTCGCCATACGGAGTCACGTCGGCAAAGAACGCCAACAGTCCGTAGTAATCGGCCTGCGGGATCGGATCGATCTTGTGGTCGTGGCACCGAGCGCAGCCGACGGTCAGGCCCAGCATCGCCTGGCTCGTCGTCGAGATGATGTCGTCCCACTCGTCGTATCGAGCCTGCACGGGATCGGCCGGCTCATCGTCCCAGATGCCGAGCCGGTAGTATCCCGTGGCGATGATCGGTCTCGTCGGTCACATTCGTCCAGCTCGTCGCCGGCGAGCTGTTCGCGAAGAATTGGTCGTACGGCTTGTCGTCGTTCAGCGAGCGGATGACGTAGTCGCGGTATTTCCAGGCGTTTGGCTTGACGCCGTCGCGCTCGAAGCTGTTCGTTTCGGCGTAGCGCACGAGATCGAGCCAGTGACGGGCCCAATGCTCGCCGTAGTGCGGCGACGCGAGGAGCTCGTCGACGAGCCGCTCCCAAGCATCCTGTCGCTCGTCTTTTAGAAAGCGATCGAGCTGTTCGTTTGTCGGCGGCAAACCGATCAGATTGAAGTACGCTCGGCGAGCTAGCGTGCGTTTATCTGCCTGCGAAGCTGGCTGCAGCCCGGCGGCCTCAAGTTCTGCAACAATGAAGGCGTCAATCGGATTGCGTCACCCAAGCCGGATCCTTGACCGCGGGCGGCTCATGGTGCTCGGGCGGAATAAACGCCCAATGCTTCTTCCATTCTGCGCCAGCGCTAATCCAGTCCTTAAGAATCGCAATTTCTGAAGCCATGAGAGGGTCGCCTTCGAGAGGCATGCGCATCGCGTCATCGCTCGACGTGACCCGTGCCAAAAGTTCGCTTTCCGCCGGCCGGCCAGCCACAATGGCCCGCGAACCGGAATCCAGCTCGGCAAATGCCGATTCCGGCTCGTCCAGCCGCAACCCCGCTTCACTCGTCTCCGGGCCGTGACAGGCGTAGCAGCGCCGCGCAGGATCGGCTTTACATCGCGCGTGAAGGACACGTCATTGGCCACGGCTGCGGGCGCGTGCAGGGCGCGAAGACGCAGACAGCCAGCGCAAGCCGCAACGCCACGTGAGTCCACCCATAATCTTGCCGATTACTCAAGACTGTCTCCACCCAATGCATCCAAGTGCCAAACTCGTAAAAACATTATAACATTCTGCACATCCCCCGTTGCGGAGGCCTATACATCTTTCGGATCACGCGCGCGATAATGGCCGGGTGTATCGCTCGTTTCTCGTTTGAAAACCACACTCATGTATTCTGGATGCTCAAATCCGGCGAGCGCCGCGATCTTTTCCAGCGACAGGCCTGTCGTGCGCAGTAGTTCCTTGCAACGCTTGATTTGCACATTGCGAATCTCCGCCTGCGGCGACCGGTTGAGCAGCTTGCGAAAATTGCGCTCCAGCCAACTGCGCGAGACGCGCAGGTGGTCTAGAACGTCTTGTACCGACGCCCCGTCGCACGCGCGCTCACGGATAAACCGTAAACCAGCGGCGACCACCGGATCAGCGACCGCAAAGGCGTCGGACGACTGCCGCACCGAAATGCCCTGCGGCGGAATCTCAATGAGCGACTCGGCCGGCGATTCGCCACGCATCAAGCGATCGAGCCAGCCGGCAGCCTCGAATCCAATGCGTTCCGGGTTGGGAATTACGCTCGATAGGGGCGGGTTACAAAGGCTACACAGCAGCTCATCGTTGTCGACGCCAATGACGGCGACCTGCTCGGGAACCGCCAAATTTTCCCGCGCACATGCATCGAGCACGTGCTGGCCGCGCAAATCGTTCGTTGCAAACACGCCGACTGGCTTTTTCAACTCGTGGAGCCACTCGACCAATCGTTTTTGATCCTGTTTCCATACTTTGAGTCCTGCGCGGGGCGACTCATACGTACGGCACTCATAACCGGCGTGGCTCACTTCTCCGATAAACCCGTCACTCCGTCGCCGCGACCAATATTCCCCGGAGAAGCCCGCGCAGGCGAAGCTTTGAAAGCCTCGTTCGAGCAAATGCTCCGCGGCCACGCGGCCAATCGCTAGATCGGCCGAGCAAATTCGCAAGATGCCAAGATGGGGATATATGTCGCTCAGATCTACCGCGGCAAGCCGCCGACGCTTGAGTTGCTTAGCGGACTCGGGCGTCGCCTGACGAGTAATAATGCCGTCGCCGGTCCAGCGCTTGAGCAATCCGGGCAGATCGCTTCCCAGCTCGTGTTGTTCGAGGTAGATCGACCAGGGGCGATTCGCCCTCAGGTATCGTGAGACGCCTTCAAGAATTCGCCGACCGTAAACGAGCGACGTTTCGACGTCCAAAGCGACGCGCGGGCGTTGAGTTATGTCTCGAGTTCGATCGACCACCGCCATTCCATTCAGAATGGGTGCTCGAATTCGCTCGAATTTCTCAACGCCGAGTGACAATGCAGCCGCCGCTTTGTGTGCAAAAGTTCACAAGTCGCCGTTGCGGCGACCCGTGCCGTGCCTCATTATCGCAGATAATCTGACGGTATTCCACAAATCCTATGTCGCGACGCTGCCCAATACCAGCGTAAGGGGACGAAAAGTATCTCAATAACGAAGCGGAATATATCTCAAAAGTCGAAACGCACATTCTCATTGTGCTTTGCTATTCGCAGTCTAACAATGGCATCATGGCCCATTCTAGGTAAGCGCGTTGGATCGATTGGGCGGTTCGGTGGGCAGCGATTTGTCGGCATCGGTTGGAGGCTATTCTCGTCGGGATTGTCGCCGACACGCTGTATGTTTGACGACGATTCGCGATGCGCGCGTCGAGAACCACAAGGAACAACGTCACAATTTCGAAAATTGATGATGGTTACGCCGACATACATGCCGGCTCCCTGGGGCAGGGGAGCCGGTGTTGTCGGCGGACCAGAAATGATCGGGTGATCGGGAACAGAGCTTGAGACATCTTCGATGAAGCACCGTTTGGAGCATATTACAAAGACAATTCGCGTGGCCGCGGCTGTGTTCGGCCTGATGATTGCAATGACGGAGCGAGCGCGCGGGGAATTCGACGTTGAGCGAGTGGTCGGCGGACTGAATCAGCCGATCCACATGGCGCAGGCGCCGGGCGACTCTGGTTCGATATATATCGTTGAGCGGGCCGATAGCGGAAATCAACTTGGGAAGATTCGTAAGTTTGATTTCCAGACTCAGTCGTTCAGCACGTTTCTCGACATGTCCGGCCAGATCTTTAGCGACGGAGGCATCCTCTCGCTGACATTTCACCCGCAATTCCAGACGAATGGGTTGTTCTACGTTATTTCCAACGATGCCGGCGACAATCGCCTGGACGAGTATCGCGTCGTCACCGGCGCGCCGCAGTTTCAACGCCGGCTGCTGCAATACCAAAACCTCGACAACGTTTTTCACACGCTGAATCAAGTGCATTTTCGCCCGAATGGCAACAACAACGAGCTTTTCGTCACGGCCGGCGACGGCGGCACGCAGGCGAATGATCCGAATTTCGACATCGGCCTGATTGAAGATCCCAATTCGCCCTACGGCAAATTGATGAGGATCAATTTGGCCGCGAGCTTCCCCACACCTGCCGATGGACCAAGCCATCCGGGGGTCGACGTCGTCGCGCTGGGGCTGCGGAACCCGTACCGGTCATCATTCGACCGCCAGACGGGCGACTTTTTCCTCGGCGACGTTGGCTTCAACAGCGCCGAAGAAATCGACTTCATCCCCGCCAGCCACTTCGCGAACCCGATAGCGCCCGTGCTCGATTTTGGCTGGACCGATCGGGAGGGCACCGGCGAAACCCAAGCCTCTCAGGCTGGCGGGCCAGGGTCGCCCGGCGACATCAATCCGATTTTCGATTACGCCCATGGCCAACCCAATGTGTTGCCGCATCCGTCCGTGTTCCTGGGACAATCGATCACGGCCGGGTACGTTTATCGCGGGACCGCCCCCGAGTTTCAGGGGCGATATTTCTTTTCGGATTTCGTAAACGGCAACGTTTACTCCGGCACCTTCAATACAAGTACTCCGACTGCTTCGTTCAATGGCACGAACCTGACGAACATTCAGAACCACACTGCAGATTTTGAGAGTCTCGTCTCCGGCGGCGCGAATATTCAATTCGTCACGTCGTTCGCCGAAGATAATTCCGGCAACCTATATATCGTGAAGTTCGGCAACGCATTCTTCCCGCAGCTGGGGCAGGGCGAGATTTTCCGCATTGTCCCTGGCGCACCGATCGTTCGCGGCGACCTTAATTTCGACTCGGAGATCGACGCGGCGGACTATTTCCTGTTTCTTGCCGGCCATTACACCGATCTTTCCGGGCTCGACTTAGACGCGGCCTACCAGCGGGGGGACCTCGACCGCGATCTCGATAATGATTTTAAGGACTTCCGGATATTCAAGCAGGAGTACATCGCGGCAAATGGCGCAAGCGTGGGCAGACTTGGCGGCGCGAGTGCCGGAGCCAACGGGGCTTGTATTGGCGGCGATCACTATTGCAGCCGTCGCGGCAATTCCGCGGCGAACGATCCGCACTTCGCAAGTTTGATATTTTGTGCGTAGTTTTCTGTTGCGGGAGCCGCTCTTGCGACGGATTAAGTTGGTTTGTTCGGAGAATTTTTTCTTTTCGTCTAGACAATGTTGAGGCGGATTCTGGCTGGTATGGTCACGTACCCGTATGGACCTGCCTTTCGGAGGTGTGCATATATGGTTGGCTCAAGACGCGGTTCTTTGAAGGTTGCTGCTGCTTCGCTATGTGCCCCGATCCTGGTGGTGCTTCTGGCCTTGGATGCAGCCGCGGCATTGCGACATCAATACACGTTCAACGATGGCACCGCGAATGATTCGGTCGGCGGAGCGCACGGCAACGTCGTCGATCCGGCGGGAATTGCCAGGTACGTCGGTGGGCAGATCGATGTGAGCGCCAATAATAACCAGCTTTCCGGACAGAATCCTTTCACGAGCGGTGCCTACGTTAACTTGCCGAATGGCATCGTGTCGGCCGCATTCCGTGACGGCCCGGCCGGAGCGGCAAGCTTCGAAACATGGTCCACGGTGCAAACGAATCGCGGTTGGGCCGAGCTATTCTCATTCGGACTCAGCAACCAGGGTGAAGACATGGCCGGCTCGGCGGCGCAGACTGATTACATCACCCTCATTCCGCAAACCGGGACAACTCCGGCTTTCAATCGCATCACGACGCATGCCGCCGGCGTTGGACAAGAGGGGTTTGCCGAGACGACGCCGCTGCCGACCGGCGCGCAGCACCATATCGTGATCACTGCCGATCATAATGACTTGAGTGCCGGCGCGAATGGAACGCTCAAACTGTATCTCAACAACAATCTGGTCGATACCGGGCCAATTGCCGGACTTATAGACCTGGGGAACATGCTCGATGACAACAATTGGCTCGGCCGTTCGCAGTGGAATGATCCCCTGTTTGACGGTTCGTATAACGAATTTCGCATTTATGACCACGTCCTCAGCGCGACGGAAGTTGCGGATAATTTCGCCGATGGGCCAGTGCCGGCGCCGTTTCCATCGCTAACTATTAATCGCGACACCGGCCAAATTACAATTACCAACACGACGTCAGGCGCTTTGCAGCTCAATAGTTACTCGATCAGTTCTACCGCCGGCGGTTTGGCGATTCGGCCTGCCTGGGATCCCATCGCCCCGGCAAACGGCTGGACTGTGCAGACCGAAACCGACACGACGCTTGCCGAAACCGGTGGAACCGCCGTTACCATCGCGGGTAACGGAGGAACAACCAATCTTGGCAATGCCTGGATCAAGTCGCCTTTTGAAGACGTGCAATTCAATTTCGTTGCGGGCGGAACACCCGGTTTGGGGTCGGTCAGTTATACCGGCAACAACGGGGCCGCCTTTGTCCGTAGCGATCTCGACACCGATGGCGACATCGACCCGAACGACTACAACATTTTCCTTCAGAATAACTTCGCCAGCCTTTCCGGCCTGTCGGATGTTGCCGCTTATCGGCGCGGCGATCTCGATGGCGACGGTGACAACGATCACGTCGATTTCCGTCAATTCAAGGCGGACTACGACGTTGCCAACGGAAGCGGGTCGTTTAACCAACTCATCGCGGGCGTGCCCGAGCCGGCGGCACTTACGTTGCTGATCTCCTCGATCGTCGGCATGGCGCTGGTGCGACGGCGCCGGGCATCGACTTCCAGCCGCTGGCTGCTTTTAGCCCTGGCGGTACTCGTGCCACTAACGCTTGTCAGCCCGACCGACGCAGCGCTCCGGCATCAATACACGTTCAACAACTCATCCGCCGCCGACTCGGTTGGTACAGCCCACGGTAATGTTGTTGATCCCGGCGCGATCACCAATTACACGCAGGCCGGTCGGCTAAATCTGTCTGCCATTAATGACGCCACGCCGAATTCAAACCAGACTCCGTTTACCGCCGGCGCATATGTCAACCTGCCGAACGACATCATGTCTGCCGCGTTTTCCGGGGGAACTGCCGGTGCCGCGACCTTTGAAACCTGGGTCAGCGTCGACACGAATCGCAATTGGGCTGAGATTTTCTCGTTTGGGACCAGCAATAACGGCGAAGATACCGCCACGAGCGGAGCCGATACCGATTACATCACGATGATACCAGCCAACGGAGCCGGGGGCGGAACGCTGTGGAGCCTGGCACACCCGGTTGGTGGCGGCGATATGCCGGCCGAGTCGGGAGTCGTGTTGCCGACCGACGTCTCGCATCATATCGTTGCGGTGTTCGACCATAACGATACGACGGCCGGCCCGAACGGTACGATCCGGCAGTATCTCAATGGAGCACCGGCGGGAGTGACGTCCATCCATCCAAATATCAATCTGAATACGTTTATCAACAACAACAACTGGCTGGGACGGTCGCAATGGCCCGATCCGCTGTTCGACGGTCATTTCGATGAGTTCCGGATTTACGATCACACCCTGACGGCGCAAGAAGTCAGCGAGAATTTCGCGGAAGGGCCGACGGTGCCGGACCGTTTGACGTTGGAGGTCAACACGATTACCGGCGCGGTAGCGCTCAAAAACACGGGACCGGTTCCCGTCAACATGGACTTCTATCGCATTGAAAGCGTCGGCGGGGCGCTTAACGAAGGCGGCTGGAATAGCCTCAGCGATCAGAACTTCGACGCCGATGGTCCGGGTCCTGGTCAGAACTGGGACGAGTCGGGCGGTTCCGACCAATTTGGCTTGAGCGAAATCTTCCTGCTCGGCGACAGCACGTTGGCGACGAGCTTGTCCGTTTCGCTTGGCGGCGCTTTCAACCCGGCCGTGTTTGGCTCTGGCAATAACGGGGATCTGGAGTTCTTTATCACCGATCCGCTTGGTGAAGAGCTTCGAGGAAGAATTCAATACGTGACGACGGGCGGATTGCCGGGCGATTACAACAACGACGGGCGAGTCGACGCTGCCGACTACGTCGTGTGGCGCAAGTCGATCGGCACGCAAGAGGGATATAATTTGTGGCGAACTAATTTCGGCCGGACGAGCGGGAGCGGCAGCCTGGTGGGCAGTTCCGTTCCCGAGCCGACGCTGCTGGCATTGGTCGCGGTCGCGGGAATGGCAGGACTTATCCGGCGCCGTACATGAGTCGGCCGGTTTGCTCGCGGCGGGAGTCTTTGGAAAGGATGGTATATCATGACTCATCAAATCGTCAATCGACGACGTCGCGGTTTCACGCTCGTTGAGCTGCTTGTCGTGATCGCCATTATTGGGATCTTAGTCGCGCTGTTGCTGCCGGCCATTCAGGCCGCCCGGGAGTCGGCTCGCCGGTCGACGTGCGTCAACAACCTCAAACAGCTTTCGTTGGGTTGCGCCAACTACGAATCCTCCAAAGGTCGTCTACCGTACGCACGCAAGTACGATATCTGGGATACGTACACATGGGTGCAGCTGATCCTTCCGCAGATCGAGGAGCAGGCCACGTACGACAATTATTGGACGCTGCCGAGAAAGCCGTACGCGGCAGCTGTGAACAGTTCCAACGGCCCTATTGGCAACGACGCTAAGTTGCGGGCCGCCCGTCATGCTCTGCTTCCGCTGCACTATTGTCCAAGCGCGCTGCGCCTCAACCGAATGAAATGGATACGTCGCAGTTTGGTTTCTGGCGCGGCAGTTATCGGGCCTGCACCGGCAGCGGGGACATGTATGGCAGACGGGTGGACACAACGGATCCAGAGCCGCTTGGCAAAGGTGCTTTTGGTGTCAAGCATGCGCCAAGGCGTCGATGACGACTCCCGCGAAAAAACTGAAAAAGTGAAATTGAGCCAGATTGTCGATGGCACCTCCAAAACGATCATGCTATCCGAGGGAATCGTTCCCACGGTGCCTGGTTGGGGCGGCGCCATGGGCGAAACGATCTATGGCAATATGGGCGGTGCGCTGTTCAGCGCCTTCAACACGCCCAATAGCTCGTCGCCCGATATGGTGTATGGGCCGTGTCCGGATCAGCTCAATGACGCCGACTACGTGGCTCCCTGCGACAGTCTTGGAGACATCAGTTGGTGGCAGCCGAACGGGGTTGTCTCGCACGCGGCCGCTCGAAGCAAGCACCCCGGCGGTGTGAACGTTGCGTTGGTCGACGGTTCGGTGACGTTTGTCAGTGATTCGGTGGATCTCATCGTTTGGCGTTCCGCGGCGACGCGGGACGTTGGAGAGCCGAACTCGCTGGCGGGGCAGTAACAGTAGTCTCTTAAGGTGATAGTTGTGCTGAAAAGCGCTTTTCATTTGCAGTTTGTTGCGCTGCTGGTGACTGTGGTCGGCTGCCAAAAGGGAGCAACCACGATCGAGGGAACTGTCACGTTCAATGGCCAGCCCGTAGAGCGGGGCTCGATTCGATTTGTCTCCACGGATAAAACCGGCCCCACGTTTGGCGCTGTCATCAAGAATGGCAAGTTCACCGCCGAAAAAGCTACCCCGGGCGAAAAGATCGTGACGATTCATGCCTTGAAGCAAAACAGAGTGCCTACCAGCAGCGAGGAAGTGCAGCGGATGTCGGAGCAGGCGCAACAGGACGCGAACTATGTCGATCCCGCCGTTCTCGTCCCGCCGAACGCCGACGGCAACAATCAAACGATCCAGATCGCCGAGGGAGTGCAGAGTCTCGAGTTCCATCTAAAATCGCCACAAAAGTAGCCGGGTGCCTACGCTAATTGCGCGTCTCGCGCAATGCACATTGGTGACAGGCGCGGCTCATACTGTTTAGAATGGCGCATTGAAGTTCCGGAAGTGCGCGTCACCGTGCCGCTTTGCTTACAACCGGTGTGTGCGCAAAAGGCGGGCAAGCGCGCTGGCTTGCCGGTCGACTATATCCCGGAAGACGCTGCGGGAAACAATCAGACGTTCGAAATCGAAGGCGGTTCTCAAACCATCAATTTCGACATCACCGGTCCCCTGCGGCCGAAATGATTCGTTATCGGCCTGCATCCTCTTTTCTTTCCCTAAGCGGGCCCTAGCGGTAAGCTGAACCGCGATGCGGCGCGGTCTCTTTGTGCTTGTTCCGAATGCGTCCCTGCTGCGTATCGCACCTTTGCACAGCGGCCCCGTATTTTTGCCGGCGGCGGAGTATGCAAGGACATGAATGAATTCTTTCCCGCCGAAATGCGGCGCAACCCGTTTCCGTTTTACGACGCTCACCGAGAGACTTCGCCCGTGCTCCATTTGGAGCCATTCGACCTGTGGCTAATCTTCGATTACGACGGCGTGAAACGGGCGCTGGAGGATCATGCGACGTTCAGTTCCGAGGCGCGGCCGCCCGGCTCGACCGGGAAACCATTTGACTGGCTGGTATTCAACGATCCGCCGCGTCACGCCAAGCTCCGCGCTGGTGAGCCGTGCGTTCACGCCGCGGATCGTTGCCGATTTGGAACCGCGAATCCGGCAAATGTCCGGTGAGCTACTTGGTCCGCAACTGGAGCGCGGTGAAATGGAGCTGGTGGCCGACTACTCCAGCCAGTTGCCCGTGATGGTGATTGCCGAGCTGCTGGGCATTCCTTCGTCCGATCGCGCCATGTTCAAAGACTGGAGCGATTCCATTTTAGCGCTTGCCGACACGGTGGCCGGTGGCGAGCAGGCCACGCGGGCCGGCCAGCAATACGGCAGTATAGCGTCAGAAATGGACGCTTACCTGAAAGTGACGTTAGACGATCGACGAAGATCGCCACGAGACGATCTTCTGTCGAAACTCGTCTATGTCGAGGTCGATGGTGCGCGGCTGACCCACGGCGAAATCTCAGGGCTTTTTCAACTGCTGCTCGTGGCGGGAAGTGAAACTACCATCAATCTCATCAACAATGTGGTGCTTTGTTTTCTCGAACACCCCAAAGAGCTCGCGCGAGTGCGGGAGGACGTGGACTTACTGCCATCCGCCATCGAGGAAGTGCTGCGCTACCGTTCACCCTTCCAGGCAGTGTTCCGACAAACGACACGCGAAATCGAAATGGACGGGCAAACGATTCCGGCCGACAAGCTCGTGCTGCCACTTATCGGATCGGCCAACCGCGACCCCAAGCACTTTCCAAAGCCCGATTGCTTCGACGTCGCGCGCAACCCGAACCCGCACATCGCGTTCGGCCATGGCATCCATTTCTGCCTCGGCGCGGCGCTGTCGCGTCTGGAGACGAGAATCGCGCTGGAGGATATTCTCGCACGGATGGAGCACATCGAATTTGCGAGTCGCCGAGCCATGGAAGCCTCGGCCTACGTTCCATGTCCACGGCCCGATGTGCCTGCCGATCAGATTCCAGCGACGATATAGGGCGCGATCAACAGCGGACACTCAATCAGCCCGCGCTTGATCGAACATAGAACAATTGCCGCTCGAGCGCTTTGTATCGTAGGCGCGGTAGTGTGATTGCTCCAGCATTTCCTGCGCGGCCGGACTTGATGCCAACCCATTCCTCCCACATCGTGCTTGTACCGCGTCACCCTAATCTACCAGCTTCGGGAACAATTGGCTTCTTTGTTTGATTTTCGCTAGTCTATAGTGATAGACGGGCCCTATTGGGACTCGCTCACTCGATCGATTTGGCCAAATGATGACGTTTGCCCGAGACGTCGAATGGAGGGCGATTCTTCTGTTGCCCCGGAAAAAGTTATCAAGGTCTGGCCCGTCCGGAGCCTCGTCCTTGCTGTTCACAAATACGCCATTGGCGTTGGAGAGTTACGATGAAGCGTTTTGTAGCTTTAGACTGCTTTTGCGTACGTCAAACGTGTGTATGCTTGGTTGCGGCAGCATGCGTTCTCGTTGTTCACAGTAGCTATGCTGTCCAGGTGGACTTTCAGCTGACGGGGCCTAATTCACTACTGGCCGAACCGGTCGTCGTCTCGCTGGGACAACCGATGGTCGCGCAGGATCCCGGCGGAACGAGCCTAACGACGACGTACAGTGGCACGGTCACCGTAGACGTCGACGACTTGACGAACCCCACAGCGATTACGTTCATTGCTGCCAATGCGGTGGCGGCCAACAGTGGAAGTTGGTTGCCGGCCGTTGGGGGCGGTACGGAGGGAGATCCAGGAATTGAGGGCGATGCCAATCCAGGCGATGCCGCGCCTGCCAATTACGGGTTTTTCTTGGACCTGGGGGGACCTGGTGCGGCCGTACTTTACGGCACCTCCCGCGACACGATCTTGTCTCTCAACGCCACGGCGAGGCCCATTACGGCGGGGCAATTTGATCCGACTGACATGAACATTACCGTTCCTCAGGGCACTTTCGATGCGAACCTCAGCTCGGGAGCTTTTGGGGATAGTGCCGGACCAGATGATATCACTGATCTCACAGGCACGAATTGCGCCAATCTGGGCTGCGGCAGCTCGATGGGTACTTATTCGGTAACAGGGAATGTGGCCACATTGACATTGCCAATCGATTTCAAAATCGGAGGGGGCACTCCCGAAGTTCGATTCACCGGTACACTCGTCGCGATCCATTCGTTGGTCCAGTCGCTTTCCGGCGACTACAACAACGATGGTGCGGTCGATGCGGCCGACTACGTCGCGTGGCGCAAGGTCAATGATACGCCAGTTACATTGCCCAATGACTCGACTCCAGGGACTGACCCAAGCGATTATGACGTGTGGCGCACCAACTTTGGTATGTCCGCCGGCAGCAGCTCCAGTACGGCTGTACCAGAACCGACAACTGCACTGCTATTTCTTGCGGGAATACTGGCGTTGGGCTCTCGTCGCAGGGCGGCTGCGTCATTGATTCGCTGAAGCACGACAATGGTCAACGACTCACCTTTATAAAAACTAGGCCTTAAGTGGCCGAC
This sequence comes from uncultured Planctomycetota bacterium, assembly GCA_963713365.1. Classification (GTDB taxonomy): domain Bacteria; phylum Planctomycetota; class Planctomycetia; order Pirellulales; family Lacipirellulaceae; genus JABDGM01. The sequence goes on from CAVQLN010000005.1 coordinate 217,354, forward strand.
CTGGTTTACGCGCCATCGGTGAAAACAGCAGAAGCGCCGCAACTTCGCGCGATTGTGAGCAAATTTTTGCATTTGCGCCCGTCAATTCGTAGATTTTGAACCACTTTCCTGATTGGAATGAGGGGGTTGCAAGGCCGCGATTCTCATGCGCAAGTCTTCGCTCTTGATCTTCTTCAGCTCCACCCATTGCTCCGTCGAAAGTGCAGTGGCAGGAATCGTTCCTTTCTCGATCGCATTGACTAGCATGGCAATTCGCGTCTCGTCGCGTAAAAGCAACGTAATGGCCAATGCCTGATTCGATTTACTGTAAACAGGAAATGCGGCCGTGATCGCGTCGCGTGCAGCGGGAGATTCCATATCGGACAGGCCGCTGATCGCTCCCATCACCAATTCATCATGGACGTCGCCGCGCAAGTATTTAGTTAGATTTGCCCCGCTGCGCTCAAATGTATCGGCCCCGAGTATCCGCATTGCGTCATATCGCGTGCCTAAGCGCACGGATTCGTCGTCCGCCATTGGTCCGGCCAATTGCATCGCGCGGTTCCAACCATCGGGCAGCGCCGTTTTGTCTTCCAGCAACACGCGAATTCGCTCTCGCGGAGCGATTCCTGCCTGGCTGAAACCGTTGACAATCCCGCCCCCGAGAACGACGGCCTGCCAATCATGCATCGGCTCGTTCGTTTCAGGCAACGCAATGGCCAGCACACGAAGGATCTCGCCCGGATTGTTTCGTCGGCCGGCCGCAAGCGCCGTTTCCCAAATCTTTGGTATTTGGCGATACTCGGTGGGCGTACCGACTTGCGTTTGCCCGACGAGTGCCTTGATGGTCGAAGCCGCATCATTCAGCTGCAAACCGGGCGGAGCGCCGGTCTCCGCCCGGCGGGAGCGTTGGCCAGTTGGGACCAGGTAAATCCCGCGGAGATCCATCAAGTTTCTCGCTGGCAGGCGCCTTCCGGTCGAACGAGAATCTGGTTTGCACCTGGCATCAGCCGAGCAGTGCCTAGCTTGATGGTTTCATATCGGTCGAACCCGTGCGTCGTGCGGACAACTGTCCGTAGAGGGGCATCAGGTCCTTCAACCAGTACAATATTGCCCGCGGTGTCGTCCGAGCATGCCCAATTCAGGTACACGTCGAACGACGCCCGCGAATTCACAACCAAATTCCATGCCACGTAATCTTGCGGCCCATGCCAAAAACCGATGTTCTGAGTTGCGGTTTCGAATGTGATATCGCCGCCAAAGATTCTGGCATTCGCTGCCAGCAGCCAAAAGACACCCTCGCTGTCGGCTCGAACTACCTCCGGGCTGTTACCAGCGATCTGCTTCGGTGGCACGCCCTGCGAAAACAAGTATGAGAAAAGATCGGCCACGTCGGTTGCAGACAAATCCTTTTCATAGCCTTCTGGCATAAGCGATACGCCAGAATTCTGAAGATTCTCCAGTGAATTGCGCAGTAGCGTGTGCTCCTTGCCTTCTTGCTCGACGAGCGTGACGCTATTGGCCGTTTCGCGAGCGAGAATGCCGACGAACACGCGCCCTCATCGGTCACGGCCGTATAGCTGTGATATCGCTCGTCGACCGCGCGATTCGGGTCGAACACGGCTTCGAGCAGCGCGGTCGGCGTGCGGACACTCGTCGCAGCCAGATCTGGACCTACCTTGTGCCCGCGATCCTCGAGCTGATGGCAGTTGGCGCAGTGCTTTTGAAAAACGATTCGTCCTTGCGCAACGTTGCCAGGCGAGCGCGCGGCAGCGGCGAAAGAGTTAATAATTCTCTTGCGGTCGGCATTGATCGAGCCGCTGAACGCAGCCTCAGCCGCCGTGCGAATCGATTCGTCCGCGTGCGTAAGCAGGCGCTGTCGCTGTAGCGTGTCCAATTGGCTGGCCTTGACGTCTCCAGATTGAACTTTCGCAAGTAACAGTTGGAGCATGTCATTGCGAGAATAGAACGCATCCAGAACCTGCTTACGGACCGAAGGGGTATAGCTGCTCCAATGCGCCAGCAGGGTTACACCGGCCGCGTCGCCGTGGATATTCGCAAGGAGCGCCAATCGCCTCCTGCTGAATGGAAGGAGGGCTATGCGGACCCAGCAGCCGGCCCAGTTCAACGCTCAACTCGCTATCGTCCACGTCCATCGACGCAATGATCCTCAGAGCGGCAAGCTTGGTGGGCTCGGCCGCTGCGGGGTCCTGAGTAACGGATCGCGCGTGATCGAGGACACGGCCCAAATGCGCTGTTGCGTCGTCATGGTCGAGCAAACTTTGCCGCTGTTTGGCATCAAGAAATTTCACGAATTTGGCCAGTGTTTGAAGTTGCGATTGTGACCCGCTGCCGGCTGCCGATCGGCTCAACACACGGAATGCGTCAACCAGCAACGCACTGTCGCCGAGCTTCGTGGCAATCATGATGATGCCATCGCTTAACGCTGGCGGTAACTCCTTTTCAGTCGCCTCGCGTAAGATTCCCTGAACCACTCCGGCGGCGTTGCGCTCGTTCACGCTGCTTAGCACGGCGGCCAGTAAATAAGGATCTGCGTAATGCCGCCACGCCAAAGTTGCTAATACTTCGGCCGCGCGGATCGTTCCATTCGCCGAGCGTGTAGGAAAGCTGCAACTGAACCTGTGGATCATGATCGCTCGTCAACTCGAGCATTGCTTTGCCGACATCGTGCGAGTGGTTAAGCTGCGACTCGCTCAATCGAACCGCGTGTCGACGTACTCCGGGATGCTCGTCTTTGAGTGCGCACAGCAGCATTTCCTCGCGCAGGCGCGCAAGGCCATCGAGGGCGCATAGGGCCTGTAAGCGCAATTCGGGCAACTCCGCCGACGCCGCCAACTTTTCGAGAAGCGCCGCGGCGGCACCATCACGGCGCTCGACCAGGATCTGGTGCGCCAAATTGCGCTGCGGGCCGTTTGGCGAATCAATCGCGGTTACAAGAGCGGCAGTTTCGAGTTCGTCGAATCGAATCAACGGCCGCGATGATGTCTCCCGCGGTCGTACGCGAAAAATTCGTCCTGCGGCGCGTCCGGCCATTGGATCTAACGTGCTCAACGTTTCCGGCGGAATAAATCGCGGGTGCTCGATCACATAACGGCACATGTCGACAATCCACAGGCATCCGTCCAGCCCGGTGCGAATCTGCACTGGTCGGAACCAGTTGTCGGTCGAGGCGAGAAACTCGCGATTAGATTCTTCGGCGGCACGCTCGGCGGCAAACCGCACGCCGCGCGGAGTAAGAATGCGGCGATGCACCAGTTGGTTTACCGGTTCGGCCACGAATACATTGCCGCGATACTCGGTACCGAGCAAATCATCGCGATATATTGCCAGTCCACAGGCGGAAGTTGGTCGTCCCGGCGGTCCCGACTCGCGAAACATCACCATCTTCCCAAGTGGATACAAACGATTGGGATCCGCGCCTGCCAGCACAGACACTTCAGGCGTCGGAGGCAACACGTTGGGGTTGCGCGAGAGATAGCTGTCGGAGAGTGGATAGTGGTCGCACAGGGCGCCGCTATCGCATCCAAACCAGTTTCCCCAATCGTCGCGCGCTCTTCCTTGTTGCGTGCAGCCGGTCACCGGCTCGATGTTACCCGTGTCGGGCTTAAAACGAAAGTCACGACGCAGCTCGACCGTTTCGCCGCTGAAGCTTCGGACATTCCCGCCGAACAGGCCACACGATCCGTAGACCCAGTTATCCAGTCCCCAGCACAGACTGTTCACGCGCGCTTGGGCATTATGTGTCGCAAATCCGGTGAGAAGCACCTTTCGAATGTCGGCCCGACCGTCACCATCGCTATCTTCAAGGTAAAGAACGTGCGGCGCGTCGCACACAATCACGCCGTTACGCCATACCTTAACGTCGGTTGGAAATCGAAGTCCACTTGCAAACGTCGTGGCTTCGTCAAACGTTCCGTCATTGTTTCGATCGACGAGCGCTTTGACACTTCCGGTGTGCTGGAAACGATCTTCGGCTCCCCGCGAGTAATCCGTCATCTCGACGACCCAAAGACGGCCGTCGATGCCGAAGTCGATGGCTACAGGACTGGCAACGAGCGGCTCGGCGGCCACCAATTCGACGACGAAATCGTCGTCGGTTTGAATCGCCGCAAGCGCCTCGGCCGCACTAGTGGGCTCGACGCCGCTGGTTTGCTCGCCTGGATCCGGCCGATGGAATGCCCTCGGCACTTGGCGATGAACTTCATCGACTATCCGCTTCTCAAGGCCCGCTTGGAGCGACGTCGGCAACGCGAAGTAAACGATTTCCGCACCACCTCCGTAGCCACCTTCGCGCAACAGGCGCTCCGAGGGCACATAGCAACAGAAATCGTTCGCGTAAGCGTGAAGCCAAAGACGGTCGGAATCTAACTCCTGCTTCAGACGGAGTGAGTAGTCCACGCAGACTTCGCCGGCCAGAAAAACCATGGCCAGGCTGTCGCCGAACGTCCAAGTCTGAATCGGATAGTCGATCGCCGATTGCAACCGTTCGCCGCGATCGAGCTTTGCGAGTTGATGTTTCGCGTTGTAGCCTTCCGGCGTGTCGCGCTCGGCAAGCGACACTAGCTCATCACGAGTCGGCAACTCTTTAAGCGGCAATTCAATATTGTTTAATGTCGCGGCGATCGGCCCGGTGACTTGCTTTAGCGATCCTTTCTGCAAACGCTGCACTTCGTTGGCGATTTCCGCACCCTGCTCAACAGCGGCGGCAACATTGTCGTCGGTGACACCGGAACTGGGATTCGAATCCGATCCACAGCCGATTGACACCAGCGCGATTGCCCCTGGCTGGTTCCGTTCAATCGCTTCGGCCGCATAACCGGCCCAGTCGCCGCTGATTTTGTTGTGTGACAAGGTTACACAATGGCAAGCATAGCTGACGTAGATTGCTCGAACCGCGTCACTGTCGGCCGATTTCACCACGAGCATCGGCAGATCGTGATCGACCGGTCCGCCTTCAGTGCGGCGGTTCTTGGCGAAACTGACTCTGCCAACCGCCCACTCGAGCTTCGCCGGTTTTCGGTTCGCCAGCGCTGCCAGTGCAACCCGCTCCAAGGCATCGGTCAACTCGGCCGTGTAGCGGTCAATTCGCTCCTGATGTTCCGGTGGAATGGGAGAGCTGAAAATCGTATCGGCCGAGCCAGCTCGTTTTCGGCGTGGTGTGCGAGTGAGTAAACGTCAGAGCAATTCGTTCGCGTTCGACGCCGGCCTTTTCTTTGAGTCGCCGGGCAACTTCTTCAACCATCGTCATCCGCATGCCCAGATTATCGACGGTAAACAGGATCGCGGGCCGCTGCTCATCCGTGCCAATGGCGAGTGCCTTGGCCCAAATTCGCTGTGTAATGCCCTCGGACTCTGCGCGGCGGCCGCCAAAGCCGTGCAGACGAATGGGATAGTTGGGCGTGATGTCGACTTTCGCAACGCCGACGGAGTACTCCGCCTCGGTCGCAGTGCTGGTGGAAACGAGTAGTGTCCAAAAGAAAACGGCTTTGGCGACCGGTCGCAGCAGCCGTGGGCAACATCGAACTATATTCATTTTCTTACTCGTAACTACCGTGATTTCGAGATCGGCGTTTAGCGGTCTGAGTCGCGCAAGCCAGCAAACCGGCGATCAGCCAGCTAGCCGGCGGTTCCGGCACGGGATGATGCGCGTTGGCAGCGGCATTGCCGGTCCCTTTTCGCCAAATAACGTAGTCTGCGGCATCGACGATGCCGTTGCGGCTGCCGTCGGCTCCGGTTCCGGGAAACAAAAATTGCCCGAACGCCGCTCGCCAATGGTTGTAGTCGCTTAAATCAACAACACCGCTTTGGTCGTAATCACCGGGCAGAAACATGCCCGGCATCGGGCCAAATTCAACGACACCGCTCAAAATCTCGCCGCTACTTAGTAAAAACTCGAACGCGAAATCATCCAAGTTGAGCGGATCGCCGGCAACATCGACCGGCGCTCCCAGCAGAAAGACTGCTCCGCCACCATCCATCGGTAACTCGTTCGTGGGATTGAATTCCGTCAGCCGAAACGCACTGGCGTTGTCCGCCTGTTCCCAGCCGGAAAGTTCTTGATCCTGCAGGCTATTCCATAAGCCGTCGTCGCTGAGCAGGCGGCCGGATGATGAAATAACCGTGTACGCGCTAATGGCTACGTCAAAATACGGCGATTCGTTTTGAATCGCTGCCTCGCCGGTCGCCGGATCGATCGTCAGAACGAGATTGTTATATCGGACAGGGTCATTTATGAACTCCGTAACTCCGTGAACTGTTCCCGCTGTTTCCGAGGTGTATTCAAAATGCAGCTCCACGTCGCCCAGTTCCACTTCTTCCCCAAATGCCGTCGGCACCGGAAGGCTGATTGGACTGCCCAAGCGTAAGGAGGTCCCTCCCAACAGGATCGTTGAGCCGGAGGGATTGAATTCGGTGAATCGCCGCGGCGAATTGTTGAGAGCTTCCTCCCACCCTACCAGGTTCTGATCTGCCAGGCCGTTCCACGATCCGGTCAGCAAGCCCTCTGTCGAAAGGATCGTATAAGCGTCGAGCTCAATTTCTTCGTTCCACTTATTGGCGATGCTCACTGCCCCCGAAGCGCGATCGATTACCAGCCGCAGGCGATCCAGTGGATTGAAAAATGGGTCGAGTTGCCGAAACACTTCGGTGACAATCTTGTCTTCCAAACCATGTGCAAATCGTCCCGGCAATGCGTAGTAGTAACCGGAGCTGTCCGCTTCATATCCCCCTTCGTACAGAATCCGCTCGGACGGGACGTAGCCCGGCACGTCGTTGCTGTAGGCATTCACCCACATTCGCCCGTCATCGTGTTCGGCCTTTAGGCGGAGTGAGTAATCAACGGTTACCTCGCCTTCCAAAAAGACCATTGCAATTTCGTCGCCAAAGGTCCAAGTAGAAATGCCATACTCGTGGTCGGCCGTTCCTAACGGTGCAAGCCGAGCGCTGGCCGGGTCGCCGGGCTCAAGCGCTGTGGCATAGGGCAATTCGATCTCTCTATGGGCGGCGCCGATTTTGGGCTGAACGGGCGTCATCAAACCGTTGTTCACCAGCCGCACGATTTCGTCCGCAACCATCTGACCTTGATTTTGAGCATACGAGGTCGCTCCCATGGGCGCTGGGTTAATATCTCCAGCGGCACCTACCATGATTAGCGCTCGGGCACCCGGGAATTGCGACTCAATTGCATCACGAGCGTAACCGGGCCAATCGCCGCTCACGAGGTTGTCGCTTGCGCTCAGCGTCACTGCATGAGAGGCGTAGCTGGTGACAATTGCCTTCGTGTTGCCGTTGGAGTCAGCAACCCGAATGACGGGCAAATCATGATCGACAACGCCGGCGCCTCGGCGATTAATGCCAAACGGAACGGAGCCCTTGCCCCAAGTGATCGTGTGACCTGGCACGCGATTATCGAGCGCTTCGAGAGCGACTTCCTCAAGCCTCTCGGTAAGGAATTGAGTATAGAGTTCGACGCGCTGTTGCTGAACTGGCGGCAGCGGCGCGCCAAACAGATTTGTCAAGTATTCATCCACGCATGGTCCACTGTGCGTGTGCGTTGAGGTGAAGGAGATCCGCTCCTGGGGGATGCCGACGCTTTGGCTTAGGGAAGCGGACACGGCGCCGGTAAGATTGTCTCGGAAACCGGTGCAATCCACCGCAATCAGAATTGCTGTCTCCGCGCCGCTGCCAAACGCCGCTGCCGTCGCGTACAGATTCTGCTCAACACCGGTGGCTTCGATGCTGCGACTTGCGTAACCGCTCAAGCGAATCGGCAACGTCGGATTGATGTTGACCCTGGCAGTGCCAAAATACCCGGTCTCGGCAATCAGCGTAGGAGGTGTCAGGTGGTACGAAAGCGCAAGGGTCAATAATACATGAATGCGTCGTCTCGGATCGGCCAGCATTATCTTTCCTTAAGTTGTCCGAGGTAAACGCAGGCGCTTTTGCGGCGGCGCGATATGGACAGGAAACTGGCGATCAAAAGACAGCTGCCGATATTACTCGGTTCTGGTACAGCGGCCGCACTGCCGGCCCCGATCATGGGCAAGGTGCCAATCGAAACAATCCCTTGCAAAGTTTCGCCCACACCGCCACCGGAGCTGCCGAAGTTCGTCCGCCAAGTGTTGTATTCCGCTGGCGTGCCAGCATTTTTTCGCCAGACAACATAGTCAGCGGCGTCGACTTTGCCGTCCCCGTTGTAGTCCCCGCCCAAATCGCCACCAACAACTGAGAATTCAAACGTAAAGTCCTCTGCCTTCAGCGGGGTTCCCGTTGCATCGACAAGTGCCCCCAAACTGAGAATGGTTCCGCCGCCAGGCATTGAGGTCTGGCCTGTCGGATTAAACTCGCTCACTCGGAATGCACTCACATTGTCCGCCTGTTCCCACGTCCCTAGATTCTGATCGTCGAGGCTATTCCATTGACCATTGGCAAACTTTAACCGGCCATCCGCCGATTGAACCGTGTAGGCGTCGATTTCAACATCGAAATAGGGTGACTCGTTCTGAATGGCCGCTTGACCCGTGGCGGGGTCGATCGTGAGCACCAAGTTATTGCGCCCGCCTACAAATTCCACGATTCCATCCACGATACGGCCTGGATTCGAACCGGCAGGTGGAACGGTGTATTGGAACGTTAGGTCTTCACCGACCGCCTCGCCAAAAGTGGCCGGCGCGGGAGGTGCAAATGGACTTCCCAGATCTAGTTGCCCGTTCACGTTTACTGTCGATGCCCCAGTCGGATTGAACTCCGTGAGACGAAAACTGCTCACATTATCTGCTTCCTGCCACGTACCAGTTCCCTCCAGACTATCCCAGGTGCCGCTCAAAACTCCGCTCGCTGAAGATATCGTATAGGCGTCCAACGTAATGGCATTGCCGACAACATTGAGCAATCTGACCGCACCGGAAAAACGGTTCACTTGCAGAATCAATTTGTTCGTGTACTGCAGCGTTGCTGACGTAGCGCTCTGCGCAAGCGTCAAATCGGTGCCGCGCGGCAGCACTGGCGCCAATGAGGAATCAAGCGTGAACTGGCCAATCAGGCTTCCACCGGAAGCAATATTCCAAGTGTCGCCCAACGTTGGCGTGAAATTCAGTTCGGGCCGGACAACGCCGCCTGCCTGCATGGTTCCAGTGGCCGTAACCGCCGAATGAGTGCCACCCGTTATCACCGGTTGCAACACACTGGAGGCGGAAAACGTGAGATTACCGGAGCTTGAGAAAGCAACATTAGGGCCGGTGACCCGCGTGCCGCCGGCCAGCGTGCCGCCAGTTACTTGCAGCGATGCCGTGCCAGCACCGCCCGTTTCGCCAAGTGTCACCAGGCTCGCGCTGCTGGTCGTCACGTTTTGCACATTGAGCGTGCCACCGCGCTTAACTGTTACTGCACCCGCGCCGTTCACTGCAAGGTTACCCTGAACTAACGTGTCTGGAACGGCGCTCAAGCTGCCGCCGCTTCGGATTTCGAGGGCACCAGAATTGATGATAATGCCACCAACATTGGGTGGGTTGTTCGGAACGCCGTCGACGAAAGCCGTTTGTCCGGTCCCAATAACGCCGATCTCATTAAAATTTGCGATGGGAACAAAACCGCCGTTGTCCGCAGGGTCCCAGCTCGAATTTGCATTCCAGGTTTCGGGCCCCGTCGGAAGAAAGTCTACATTCGTCTGACATTTGGCCAGATCGGCCGCACAGACGATCATCATCGTTGCCAGCGGCAAAACTCGCAGCATCGACCACGTACGCATCTGAATATCCTCTCATGGATGAAAAGCAAATTCGCTGTCGGGAAGATGGAATAGTTAACGATTCAACCTTCGTCCGACGGCCAAGAGCAGGATCAGTGCCGTACTGCCACAGAGAACAATCGATGCCGGTTCCGGGACACCCAGCGCCGCAATGGCGGCCTCGGCCGCCGCTGCACCGCCCGGGAAGTTCGATTTCCATTCGCGGAAATCTTCGAAGTCAACAAATCCGTCGTAGTTCGTGTCCCCATTCGTCCCAAAGAACTGGCTTGTGAAACTGTTGGCGCGAATCAATAGGTAGTCGTCAATCGTAACGCCGCCCACGCCATTCGCGTCGCCGGGTCCATGTGGGGCTTCGAGCGAAAATCGATCGATCGCGACATGGGTGCCCGTGTCGCCGGTAAGGTGATTCGCATTCGCACCGAATGCGAAGCCGGCGAAAACGAGGTTTATACTGGCAATGTCGTCGGCAGACGCCGTGACCGGACCCAATGAAAACTGGTCTGTTCCGCGCGTGATTAATGCCCGGATTTGATCGTCAAAACGGAAGATGCCCAACCTGCCCGATCCGACATTGCCGAGCGCGTTTCCAGTCCGGACGGCATCGGCCGCAGCAGAAACAATGGGAGCATTGTTAAATGAGGTGGCAATGGCTCCAGTTTGCGTCTCGAATGAAGTGGCGCCGCCGATATATGCACCATTTGCACCCAGATAGGTCGAGTTACCTCCGACCTGCATATAGGCATGTCCGGGGCTGCCTGTGTCGTCACCTAATCCACCCGACGCGATGACGCCGGTGGCGCTGCGCAATTCCATAAACATCGTGCCCAGGGCCAAGCTCTGGTTCCAGTCAAAATCCATGCCGGCGACAAAATCTCCGGAGAAGGAAACTGGGCGTGAGAAGATGGACGTGCCGTATCCGCCGACGTCCGCATCCGTCAACCCGGTTCCATTCAGCTTGCCGCTGCCAGTATTGTAGGTAAAGGCTGTGGCGGTCTGGCCGCCGACCACCGGAGCGCCCCAGACGGCTTCCAACGCCGCATTGTTGGCATAATTAAAGTTGTCAAGAAACTGTGCTTGGGACCCTGGGACAAACGCGCCAGCAAGTAACAGAGTGCCAATTAATCGGCAGAAGCAAGTTCGGATCATTCTCGAGAATTGCATACGCATTCTCCTCAATGGAAGTGGCAGTGACAGATGAATGGTAAATTAACAGTGGCGAGTAAACTCTTGGCAACAGGCGCTTGATCAACCCTTTGACCTTCGACCACATGCCCCGACTACAATCAATCCCATTACGCCACAGAGCGCAATCGAGGTTGGCTCCGGAACTATAGAAATCCTGTCAATCGCGACATGGGTGCCCGTGTCGCCGATAAGGTGATTCGCATTCGCACCGAATGCGAAGCCGGCGAAAATGAGGTTAATACTGGCAATGTCGTCGGTAGAGCCTGCGATCGGTCCGAGCACATACTGATTGGCGCCACTGTCAACCGCCAAGCTAACTTGATTGCCAATGCGCCGGATTGTTAATTTGCCCGATCCGACATTGCCGAGCGCGTTTCCAGTCCGGACGGCATCGGCCGCAGCAGAAACAATGGGAGCATTGTTAAATGAGGTGGCAATGGCGCCAGTTTGCGTCTCGAATGAAGTGGCGCCACCGATATATGCACCATTTGCACCCAGATAGGTCGAGTTACCTCCGACCTGCATATAGGCATGTCCGGGGCTGCCTGTGTCGTCACCTAATCCACCCGACGCGATGACGCCGGTGGCGCTTGCGCAATTCCATAAACATCGTGCCCAGGGCCAAGCTCTGGTTCCAGTCAAAATCCATGCCGGCGACAAAATCTCCGGAGAAGGAAACTGGGCGTGAGAAGATGGACGTGCCGTATCCGCCGACGTCCGCATCCGTCAACCCGGTTCCATTCAGCTTGCCGCTGCCAGTATTGTAGGTAAAGGCTGTGGCGGTCTGGCCGCCGACCACCGGAGCGCCCCAGACGGCTTCCAACGCCGCATTGTTGGCATAATTAAAGTTGTCGATGATCTGCGATTGAGCCGGTACAACACATGCCCAGACACTTAGCACCATTGCGCAGCACACTGGCTGAACAAAGCTGCTCCGACTCGTCGTCGGCAGGTTCATCTTCATTAGTAGTCTCCCTCAGTACGTATCACAAAGACCGACTCAAAGTTACGCAACTCGATTGCAACAGCCTCATTTCCAACTTCGTAGCGATTTCCCTCGACCGTTAAATACATTCGCGTCGATCGGCTTGCGACTCAGGCTATCGATGGGCAGCAGTCATAAACTCAACTGTCAGATTCGCGGAAGTATCGTGCGACAGCTCGATCTCTTTTGGCGAGTCCACCAACGGAAGCTGAACCATTTCTTCGACGGGTCCTCGTTGATAATCGTTGATGGATTTTCCAGTTTTCTTGAAGGCGGTCGCCGAAACGCGGTATCTTCCAGGCACCAGGCCATGCCCCGCCGGCAATTGAAAGACCGCCGCCTCTACCTTCCCGCCGACTCCGTTACGTTTCGCGCCGTCCACAGGATCAAAGCGAACCGTGCCGCTTTCCATCGGCACCCCGTCCACACGCACCTTGCCGGCAATCGGCAGCTCGCCAGAGCCGCACGACGTGACCGAGGCTAGAATTGCGCCTCCCGCCAATAACGTAACTAGCTTTGCCACAGACATACCCTCTGCCAGCAATTCGTTCGGTATCTCGTGGAGGGAGGCGGCGCCGGGTCGCCGGCCCTGTTGTTAGTCGACTCGAACGCCCGACCTCACCTCCTAAGGAATCTCAGCATACGCTTCATCGCCGCGTGGCGTGCCTAACGCTCTCCACACCCGTAGCTCGATATCATCGCGAATCATCGTGACGCTTCCGTCACACATACTGGCAATTACCCCGCCTGGGTGAAGACTGCGAGACGTGTGAAGGATCATGTTTAGTTTTGAAAGCGACGCGATACAAGGAGCAATCGCGCCGGGGGCTGTGTCCGCGGTGTCGCACCAACGCACCAGGTCCGGCGTGCGGTCGTTCGGCAAATAGTATTGCATGATGACGGGCCCTTCGTCGTATGCCACGACACCGCGAATTGAGCAAACGCCGCCGGCAATAATCTCTGATGTCAACAGCGTGTGCGAAGTTCCGTCGGTTATCTGCCCGAGTTTGTCGCCATGGTTATAGCTGAAGACGCCGTCAATACGATTAAACCGTGATCCTTTGCGCGGCGCTTCCAACTGGGACGCGCTGGCCGGCGCTGTTGGCGGCTCGGTATCGGAGCAGTTTCCGAAGTTGCCCGCGTAGGATATTCGACCGTACCCTTCAGCATCGCCAAAGCCAGGGGTACAGGGAGTGCCCTCGTTCCAGTTGGTGCGCACCGAATCGTCCGACGGGCAGTGGAACGTTGAAATCTTCGAAGTGCGAACTTGCTTGATCGTCGGCGAGGCATTTGCGACGATTCCGGGGTTCCAGGTCCACTCAATTTCTCCAGCGATCGTAGCCTCTTCCAAATATCCGAAGAGTCGAGCGGCCCACGACCATTCGGCGCCGTCCGGAGTGCCCGTGCCATATTGCCCTTCAGGCATTGGTCCGTATCCAGGCGGCAAGCTGCCGCGATCATTGTGATAAAGTTGCAGCCCGAGCGCTACTTGTTTCGAATTATTCATGCACTGCGTTCGGCGGGCAGCCTCACGCGCAGCCTGAATGGCAGGCAACAACAATGCAACCAAGATTCCAATGATGGCGATGACCACCAACAACTCGACGAGCGTAAAACCATTTCGAGGCGATTTCGCCAGCCTCGCAACGATCGCCGAGCGACTTTTGACAGCCAACCGACTGCCACGACGAATGCGGCTTCCGATTATTCCGCTAATGTTCACGACAGCTTCTCCCGAGTTCCGATCCTAACCCCAGGATTTTGAGGCGCGCCCGTTCGCAAGCGCGCCTTACTGTGGCGAATCGTTATCCGATATGCTCACAGCAACTGCCAACGCGTTAATTGTCGCCTGACCAAACCGCGCAAACGTATCTATCAGGTCGGCCCGTCAAGTTCAAACAACTGCCGAGAACTGCCCCACTTCGACGCTCCCGCGCCAGTCGCGAAGTGGTTCCCCTCAAGCAGCTCGGGCCTTTTTCTTCAATTAGCCGATTAATTCAGTTACTAAAGTAAGTCGCAATTATGAAGTCAACAATGCAATATTGCGTCGCAGATGTTATGGTTTTTCCAGCATGGCTTGCATGCGGCATTCGGCTCTGCAAAATGGGGATGGGCACTGTTTATAGAGAAAACCATGCGGCATGTAGCTTTGATCGTCGAAACGTCCATGGCCTACGGGCGTGGAATATTAGCCGGCGTTGCGAATTACATGGCAGCGCACACTCCCTGGTCGATATACGTCGATCAACGTGGACTGAGTGAGCCACCTCCGACCTGGCTCGATGACTGGAACGGACACGGCATCATCATGCGTGCCCAAACGCGGCGCATTGCGCAGGCCGTCGAGGATCTGGGCGTGCCCGCGGTCGATACGCAGCATCAGATTCAAGGGCTGCATGTGCCCGCCGTGATCGCCGACCATGAAGCGATTGCGCAGATGGCCGCGAACCACTTGCTCGACCGGCATTTTAGCCATTTTGCCTTTGTCGGCGTCGAGCGCGCGCTGTGGTCGAAGATGCGTCGCAACGCGTTTGCGGCATTCTTGCGCGAGAAGTCGCTGGTTTGCCACGTGTATTCGCCGATTTCGCGTCGCCGATACACGGAAAGCTGGGAAGGCGGGCAGCAAGACCTGGCAGAATGGTTGCAAGATTTGCCCAAACCGCTGGGTGTATTCGCGGCACACGATCTACGTGGTTTGTGCGTGCTCGACGCGTGCCGGCGGATTGGTTTGTTGGTGCCTGAGCAAGTAGCCGTCATTGGCGTGGATAACGACGAGGCGCTATGTAAGTTGGCTGATCCACCTTTGTCGAGCGTGAAGATCGACTTCGAGTACATCGGATACGAGTCGGCCGCGCTACTGGACCGCTTAATGCAGGGCAAGAAAGTGCCCAAGACGCCGCTGGCCGTAAAGCCGCAGGGCGTGGTAACTCGCCGTTCGACCGACGTCATTGCCATCAGCGATGCGATCACGGCGCAGGCCATGCGCTACATTCATCAGCGTGCCGGCGATCGTTTGTCGGTGCAGGACATCGCCGATCACTGTGCCGTCTCACGCCGCGTAATCGAGCGGAGCTTTGCCCAGTTCCTGGGTTCGTCGCCACACGATCAAATCATGCGGGCACGCGTCGCGCGCGTGAAGCAACTTCTCGTCGAGACTGACTACTCGTTGGACACAATTGCTATCAAAAGCGGATTATCCCACGCTGCCTATTTAAGCGCTCTCTTCAAACGAGAAGTCGGCGAAACGCCGGGCCGGTTCCGCCTCGCGGCGGCGAATAACGGGAATGATCACGCGCGTCGAAACGTAGAGCAACGTTTGTAGTGCCTGTGGCCGGACATACCTCTTGACCGGGCCCGAGAGTTTCCAGCCTCGGTGCGCAAGCTCAAGACCGGGACGAAGAGCGCTCCCGATAGGGCACAGCCGGAGGGCGGGTGTTCGCACCCGCCCTGCTTTTGAAGCATTCTCATCGCGCCGGCCGCTCCCTCAAAAGGGGCAAACGGTTCTAACGCGTTGGTAACCGGTTAGTTAACCCTCGAGAAAACCTACTGCCTGCAAAATGCTTGGAATTATCTGGTTTGACAATCGATCCCAACTGGCGTAAATCGCAACCAGCGATATGGAAAGAAACGCGACCCAAAGCAAAACATCTGAGAGCATTGAGGGTCTGAGCTGCGGATCGGTTCTGCGATAGCGCAAGAAAACGCTTATCGCGGCAATAACCGGCAATGTAATTCCTTGGAAGAAGCCACCAAACACGACCATGGCACGGGGCTCGCCAACAACCAGGTAAATTGCCAGCGCACCAAGCGGGTACACAACACAGAGCCTGCGAATCCAGACTGCTCGTGCAGTCGCATCCGGATAGGAGACAAACCTCGCCAGGCTTAAGAAGTCAGCCGTCAATCGACTATGGGAGGCCGAGCTGACATACAGCGTTTTGAATAGAACCACCCACACGCCAACGAGGAACACTAGCTTGGTCCAGCCGCCGAATATTGGCACGTACATCTGGGAGAGCGTGGCAATCATGTCCAAGCCCTTGGGATGCAGATTCTGTCGGTGTAACACCGTTGCGCCGAGACAGTAAAAGCACACCGTTGCAACGGTGAACACAACCATGCTGACCCATGCGTCGAGGTACATCACCCGAATCCAGCCACGGGCGCGGCTCGCCCATTGTGGATTGTTTTGCCGGGTCCCACTGAAGCGAGCGTATCCCTTTTCTAGGCACCAATATGGATAGGCATATAATTCGGTTGCACCCACGCCTGTAATGCCGAATGCCGCAAATGCAGCGGCAATGGCGGCCGTCGGCAGGCTGAACAGATCGGGCGTTAGCCCGGTCTGCACGTCCGAGGCCCGAATCGGATAACCGGTGCTGGGCAGGGCCAGTACGCACAGAACCGTAATCGCCGTGACTGCGGCGATCATAAATGTGGTCAATCGCTCGATGCGTTTATAACCGCCGCTGAGCAACAAAAGTACGGCTGCCAAAGCCGTAACGACCGCCCATGGATAGTCAGGCCGATTGCGAATCTCGTCGGCTAGAAACGGCAGCCCGTAGTCGAACAGCGCGGCGACCTTTGGACTAATAGAAGGAAATGCCAAATGCATTGCCTGGCCAACTCCGCCCGTCATTGCTCCTAATTGGGACACCGTCGTCAGCAGCATAATGAACCACCACCAGACTAGCCAGTGAGCACGAAAACGCGGCCCAGGCAGCTCGTTGATGGCCCCTAGCGTGGGCGTCCCTGAACTAATTGCGTAGCGACCCAGTTCAATTTGAACGAAGACCTTGATGAGACAGCTAAAGAGGATCAGCCACAGAAAGTAGAAGCCGTATTCGGCACCCAGGGATGTCGTCAGCAATAGTTCGCCAGAACCGATGATACTGCCGGCGAGAATTATTCCGGGACCGATCTTGCGCAGCGCTTGCCACAGCGACCGAGGCGGCTCTTGTATGGCATCGCGCGGCATCGCATAGGGGTCATAGCTGATGCCCTCGCCAATGACATCTTCGGTTTCTGCTTGCTTTGACAAAGTATTAGCATCAATTCTTGGGATCGACTACTTGGAACATAGTCGATTGCCGCGCAAAAAACAAACTTCTCCAATTCCACGCGGCGATCCTAAGGATTACCTCCGGCTGTACGAACATTTCAGCTGAAAACGCATGGACACAGCGATGCAATCGTGTCTCGGTAGCGAAACTTCGGGGCTCTGAGTACCGCCCAGACAAGATTTACAAGCGAAATCGCTGCTGTTACAGCGATGCTTGGGTCCGCCCGCGACTGAACCTAGGGACGCCTAAGTGCCATTCGCGTACGCACGCGCACAACGTACAGACTGTTTTCTGTCCGCGCGTAGATAGTTGGGCGACTGTCTGGTTTCACTCCCCCA
The DNA here is from genome assembly GCA_963713365.1 of uncultured Planctomycetota bacterium. Taxonomy (GTDB): domain Bacteria; phylum Planctomycetota; class Planctomycetia; order Pirellulales; family Lacipirellulaceae; genus JABDGM01. Next base: position 234,670 of record CAVQLN010000005.1, read on the forward strand.
GTTACTCCGCCCCCGCTTGTACTTCGCCGCCGTCGCGGGTGGCCAGCAGCGCCATGTTCGCAGGTCAATCCCGTCAGAAACAAAGCGGACCGACGCATCGCACATCGACGCGTTGACTCCGCCGGGATGTCGGCTGCGAGCGGCCGCCCAAATTTGGCCGTCAGTGCGACGCGTTTCGCAAAACAATGGGTCACCTGCCGGAGTGCGCGGGTCGCACATTGCGATACGGTCGTGCTTCGGCATTGATGCGTTCGTCTCGGGGTCGATGCCAGTTCCCTGGGCGTTGGGCTCCCATTTGGCGCTAAAATTCGACGACCCCATCGAATGCAGCACCCACCCTCCGCGGGCGTCGAGACTGGAGTCAACGCCGACAACTTCGCTGATCATGAGCGTCTTGGACGAACCATCCGTGATTTGTGAGAACTTCGTCCCTTGTCCCAGCCCCATCTTCCATTGGCCGTGGCTTTGCGGTGCGGTGGTCCTTCCTTCCCATTCGTCGACCATCACAATGCCGAACGCGCCGCGCTTCGCTGCAATCTCAGGAGGTATGGGGAGGGCCGGGATAAAATCCAGATAATGGCCTGATCCCCAGCAGGCAACATAGTTGCCTTTCGACGTATAGTCGTCGTGTTCAAACGTGTTGATGCGATTCCCGGCAGACATCGGCTCCGCGCTGGGACAGATAAAGGCCGGAGGAGTGAAGCGGCTCACATTGCGGGGATCCGCATCGCCGTTAGGGACGGCGTGTTCCAGATCGTCGGCGACATTGGAACTCACCTCCATGCCGTCGCGAACATATTGGGCCAGCGTCGTCTCTTCGAGCTCGGCAAGAATGTTGAGCGTCCATACCGGCCCTTGGCATTGACTACTTCCCCCTTGAAACCACGTCCTGTTGTTGCATTGAGGCACACCTGGTGGCAAACTTCCGTGCGTGGAGTGGTGACTGTGAAGCGCCAACGCAATTTGCCTGATCTTGTTCGCACACTCCGTTCGCTGTGCCGCGGCGCGCGACGCCTGGATCGCTGGGAGCAACAGCGCGACCAAGATGCCGATAATCGCAATCACCACTAGTAGTTCCACAAGGGTAAATGCTGGGGAGTGTTCTGTTCGACGTTGCGTTTGCAAGTGGTTCATCCCTTAAGAAAAGAAAATGAAAAGATGTCTGGTAGGCTCTTACGGGGCTGCGGCAGATCCTCCCGGCAGCGCGAAATCGCTCACCTTCCATTGGTCCTCTATCTTTGTGAGCTTCCATTGTACGGGACCTAATATCTCCCCGGTTTCGAGCACCTCGTAGACGACTTCGGCAGTCGCCGACGAGCCTGTGTCGTCGACCAAAGCGCGCTCTAACTTCGACATCATGCCGCGCAGCTTGGCACGCGTCGCCGTGTCGGGTACTGCTCCATCCACAAAGAATGTTTCGAATCTTTTCGAATTGGCATGGTATTCGGATACGTACCCAATAAGCGTGCGAATATGATGATCGTCAATTGGTGCGGGCGGTTTGCCCTCCGCGCGGCATCCACAAAGTATGGCGACTGCCAGAAGTCCAACTAGACGCATAGAGGCGCTCGCAGACGTTCACACGGACCTTTCCCAGTAGACGACGGCGTCAATTGCGTGGGACGCGCCGTCGCCGTGCCCTCGGCCATTGTCGTCATCATATATCAAGACGGCGCGTTTTGACAGCTTTCTCGAGACGCTGTGGCTAGCTTTTTGCCTCGTCGACGCAGCGGGTTGGCATTGTTCTGCCGGAAAGTCAACAAAGCCGGCGACGATTGAATTGGTCGACCGATTGCCAATGCAGCCGTTTTAGCGAAGCAGCTTTGTAGTCGCATTGAGCGAGCTTAGAATAACACATTAGGATTACTGCTAGACCCGCGCCCAAGGCAACTGGTGGATAAAACGGCATGCTTCGCTTCGACAATGGCCACGACAACGAAAACTTTTGCCCGTTGATTCAACTTCGCGACGTCTCTCGGGTATACGACCTTGGACAAGTCCAGGTCGAAGCGTTGAAGCCGACAACGCTCGATATACATCGCGGCGAGTATGTAGCCTTGGTAGGGCCATCGGGATCGGGTAAGTCAACTTTAATGAACACCCTCGGCTGCCTGGATCGCCCGACTGGCGGCAGCTATCTATTGGATGGTGACGAGATCGTCGACATGTCGCGCGACGAGCGGGCACGAATTCGCAATCGGCAGATTGGGTTTGTCTTTCAAAATTTCAATCTGCTGAATCGCACATCGGCGTTGGAAAACGTAGAGGTGCCATTGCTGTATGCCAGAAACGTTTCTGCACGCGAACGGCGCAAACGGGCCGTCGAACAGTTGCAGCGGGTCGGGTTGGGAGATCGACTCGACCATCACACAAGTCAATTGTCGGGTGGTCAGCAGCAACGCGTGGCAATTGCCCGGGCACTGGTGAACGAGCCTTCGATACTGTTGGCCGATGAACCCACGGGAAATCTCGATTCGCGCACGAGCAATGACGTGATCGGTTTGTTTCGGCAGCTTAATGCCGAGCAAGGGATTACACTGATTCTCGTCACCCACGATCAGGACGTGGCTCGTAACGCGAACCGCACGATTGTGCTGCGCGACGGCCAGGTCATCGCCGACACGGTCGATTTTTCGCAGGCCTTACAATCGTTGCATTCGCACGAATCCATACTGCCGGCATGCGAAGATAAAGCGGCATTTTCCGAATGATTGGCAACGGCGACCGCGGGTCGTCGAAGTCAGTCGATATGGGGATGCCGCGCAACTGCATTTTGACGTTGCTAGCAGCGCTGACAGCGATAATGCTGCCGGCCGAAGCGGCCGACGGCGAGTCGCTGTGGCAAGTTCTCGCGCCGGAGCAGCGGCGAATCCAGGTACGGCACCCCAGCCAACTGCCGCGTGCTCCGTGCCGGCGACTCCATCTCCACCCACGGTGTCGAACCCGCGCTCCGACGCCATGCCGACTGACCTTTCGTTGGACGAGGCGATCCGAACTGCGCTCCTGAACTCAGAGGTGGTGCGCGTGCTGGCCGGCGTGACGGCCGTTTCTAGCGGCCGAACAATCTACGACGCCGCGATTACGAACACCACGATCGACCAGGAGCGGGCACGGTTCGATCCGACGGTCAGCGTAACCAATTCGTGGGATCGCACGGAAACGCCGATAGCCGATTTTGATCCGCTCGATCCGACACGCGCGATCATCGGCGGCATACGTGTCGACGACTACGACATGCAGTTCGACCTGACTAAGACGACGGCAACCGGTGGAGAATTCAATTTTGGCGTGAGCGACCTCACGTCGCCGTCGTCAACCGGGAGTGTTTCCGCTCAATCCAGAGAATCGCACGTCGCTCGACCTCAGCTATACACAGCCGTTGTTGCAAGGCGGCGGCGTGGCAGCCAATCTAGTCCCAATAGTTCTCGCGCGGATCGATACTGAGCGTTCGTATTTCCAATTCAAGGACAGCGTTCAGGACATGGTCCGCGGCGTGATCGAGGCTTACTGGTCGCTTGTATTCGCTCGCACCGACTTGTGGGCACGCGAACAGCAGGTGGTGCAGGCCGAGTTCGCGTATGGCCAGGCCGAAGCCGGGCGCAGCGTTCAAAGAATTAGCGGGGCCGAGGCAGCACAATCGCGGCTCGCATTGGCCAACTTTCGTGCAGCGCTGGTGGCCGCGAAGGCCAATGTGCTTCAGCAGGAAGCGGCCCTGCGAAACATTCTCGGGTTGCCGCAGCACGATCCGGTGCGGATTACGCCGATATCGCCACCGTCGAGCGATCGGTTAGAGGTCGATTGGAATTTAGTCGTCAACCTTGCCGAGGAGTATCGGCCCGACATTATTGAATTGAAGCTTATCCTGGAAGCCGACCAGCAGCTCTTGCTGCAAGCTCGCAACCAGGCGCTGCCGCGTCTGGATGCCGTTTCATTTTATCGTTGGAACGGCCTGGAGGGCACGATGCCCAGCGGCGATCACATTTCGTCGCCTCTCAGCGAAGCCACGGATTGGACGTTAGGCGTGAACTTTTCCGTGCCGCTTGGCCTTCGGCAAGGCCGAGCTCAAGTCCGTCAGCAAGAGCTACTCATTGCACGCGACCGCGCGAATCTCGAACAAGGCCTGCACAATGCCGTATACTCGCTGGCGCTAAATGTCCGCAATCTAGACCAGTTCTATGAGCAATATCTGGCGTTTCGCGAGACGCGGGCTGCGGCGCAGGAGAATCTTAATGCGCAGATGGGTCGGTATCGACTCGGCGTCAACCCGTACATTAACGTCCTGCAAGCGATCGTCGATTGGGGTGACGCGGTAAGTTCCGAAGCGCAGGCGCTTACTCAATACAACGCCGAGCTAGCCCGGCTGCAGCGAGAAACTGGCACCATCCTGGAAACTCACGGGGTTCGATTTTTCGAAGAGCGCTACGGCTCGATTGGACCGTTGGGTCGATTGTTTCCGGATGTGTGCTACCCAAGAGCGATGCGTCCAACGCAAAACGATCCGTTGTACCCGGCGGCAAATGAACCGTCTGAGGATTTCTTCGAACTGCAGGATCCGCTTCAGCAGCTCCGTGAGCGCCGGCCAATCGACGTCGAACAATTGCCGCCGTTGCTACCCGAATCAATCTCTCCGGGCGACGCCGAGCTTCCCATACCGCCGCAGCAATAAGCAGGGCCACTGACTACAACTGCCCTCGCTCTCCCTCCGGGTCGAAGATCCGCCGTGGCGGGAGAGGGCCGGGGTGAGGGTGAATCATCCGTACGAAAGGCACCCTCACCCTTCCCTCACCCTCCACGACAGGGTTAGTACTTATTCGTAGCGCAACGCCTCGATCGGATCCAACCGGCTTGCTCGCCGAGCCGGATAGAAACCGAAGAAGATGCCGACGGCCGCGGCAAACAGCATCGCCACGATCGCGGCCGGCAACGACACAACGACCGGCCACTCGGTTCCGTTCGAAAACGAGTTGATGACCTTCGTGATGCCGATTGACGCAGCGATTCCGAGCAGCACACCGAAAAGACCGCCAATCGATGAAAGCATCACCGATTCGACAAGAAACTGCCGCATGATGTCCTTGCCATGCGCCCCCACCGCCATGCGAATTCCGATTTCGCGTGTCCGCTCGGTCACCGAGACGAGCATTATATTCATCACGCCCACGCCACCCACGAGAAGTGAGATGGCGGCGATCGCCGAAAGCAGAAGCGTCATCGTGCCGGTAATGATGCCGAGCACATTGGCGATTTCTGTCGTGTTGTTGATTTCGTAGTCCGGTTCTTTTCCGGGCATGATGCGATGACGTTCGTAAAGCAACTGGTCAATCTCATAGGCCGCTTGCGTCATCTGGTCGGTGCGTCGTGCGGACACGAAGATCGCGTCGACCGAATTAAAATTTGAGCCTTGCAACCGTTTGCGCACAGTGGTGAAGGGCATTAAGAGGATATTGTCCTGATCCTGCCCGACAAGATTCGCTCCCTTGGCGACTAAGACGCCAATCACCCGGAACGGAATGTTCTTCACGCGGATTGTCTGGCCGATCGGGTTGGTCGTTTGAAACAACTTCACCACGAGCGTTTGGCCGATCACGCAGACCTTCTCGGCCGCACTGATCTCGCGAGTCGTAAAGAAATTGCCGCTCCGCAATTGCCAATTTCTCACCGTGAGATAATCCGAGCCGACACCGAGCATCTCGTCCGGGTTCCAATTGACATTTCCATAGATAACCTGACCGGTGGTCCAGACAAAGGGCGATGTCGCCAGAACGGAAGGGCACTCGTCTCCGATCGCGTCCGCGTCAGCTGCGGTGAGCGACGGATTTCCGGACTGCCGCACGCCTCCACGGCGCGTCGCTACCGGGAAACACAATGAGCACATTCGTGCCCAGCGCTTGAAATTGACCTTGGACGAGCTCGCCCGCGCTTTGGCCGACCGAGACCATCGTCGTCACCGCGGCGATTCCAATGACGACGCCCAACACGGTGAGCCCCGCGCGCATCTTGTTCTTCGCCAAGGCGCGGAGGGCAATCCGCATCGTGACCAATAGGTTCATGCCGGATGTGGCCGCCCGTGAGTCCCAATAGGTGCGTTCTGCACCGTAGAAAAATAGCTTGTCATGACCACGATCATTTTCTGAACTCCGGCGGCTTGATGCCCGTCACAAGCACGTCGCCCTCCGAAAGATCGCCGGTGACAAGTTCGCTGCACTTGAGGTCGGTCAGCCCGATGACAATCGGAATGGCGCGCAAGAATTGCCCGTCCTCCACCCAAACGTGTCGGCGGTTCTCCGTCTCCAGCGCAGCGGCCTGATCTTCGGCCGATTGATGCGTCTCGGGTGTGTCGGAATCTTCGCTTTCGAGCTCGCCCAACAGGATCTCGCGGTCTTCCGGGCGCACTTGCTTAGCTTCGGGATAATAGCGCAGCGCTGAATTAGGGACACACAGCACGTCCTTGCGTTCATCCACTTGGAACGAAAGCGTGGCGGTCATTCCGGGCAGCAGCTTGAGGTCGGGATTGGCCGCGGCGACAACCACCGGATACGTGACGACATTCTCCGTGGTTGTCGAATTCTTGCGGATCTGTTCAATTTCGCCGTAAAACACCTCGCCGCGATACGCCTCGACGCGAAACTCGACGGGCAGCGCCAGTTTTTGAGCCTTTAAGATCAAGCCTATGTCCGCTTCGTCGACCGACGCAAAGACATGCATCTTTTTGTCCATGTCCGGCGCGACGATAAATAGCTCGGGCGTTTGGAACTGTGCCGCAAGCGTTTGCCCTCGGTCGATCTTGCGGTCGATCACCATGCCGTCGACCGGTGATTCGATTTTCGTGTATCCGAGATTCGCCTCGGCATTCTCCAGTGCACCTTGAGCCTCTTCGACCGCAGCTTGAGACAGTTTCAACTGGGCTTCCAGTGCCAGTCGGCCAAAGTGAAGCGCATCCATTTCTTTGCCCGAGATGTAGTTTTCGTCTTCTTCGCGCAAGGCGATGGCACGCTGCTCGTCGCGCTCGGCTTGCCGGAGCAGCGCCTTTGCGCGATCGACGTCGGCCTTGCGTGTCGCCAGCATGGCTTTATTCTGGTCGACGTTCGCTTTGTACAACCGCGGATCGATGCGGGCCAACAAATCGCCCTTCTTCACCACCTGGTTGAAATCGGCATGCAGCTCCGTAATCGGTCCAGAGACGAAGGAGCCAATTGAAACTTTCAAAACGGGTTGGATGGTACCGGTTGACTTGACGTCGGCGACGATCCGCCCGCGCGTCACTTTCGCGGTCCGCCAATCGGTGCGATTTCGTCGGCCGAAGTATCCAGCAGCCGGCCGGTACACGGCGACGGCCAAGCCGACCAAAATAAGGAGTGCAACTGCGAACCAAACAAAGCGCTTCATCGTGCCGGCCAGCTCCGCAGATATATTGCGATCGAACTTTTCAATCTACGAAGCCGGCGTGGCAAACTCAAGCTCATTACTGCTTCAGGGCGTCCGGACCGATTTCCTTGGCCTTCTGTTAGCTGGTATCTTTTCCTGGTTGTATGTGATCTACTTTGCTATTATGCGCCGGCCAGAAGAAACCAGGTAATACGCTGTTTCTGAAATACGAATCCATATTCTTGGCTTGTCCAAATTCCCACGTCTTATCCGAACAAACGAAACGCGGGATTAGCGTCAGAGCAAGTATTCGTTTTTCACTTTCTCGATAAATCCTACTTGAGGCGAGCTAATGAACAATACAAATTGGCCCTTCACCCTTAGGCTCATGCTGGGCTTCTGCGCATGGTTAGTTGCTACACCGGCCTTGTCTGTTACTGCTGATCTCTCATACGTCTTCTACCAAGAGGGTTTCTCCGAAGCGCTACGGTGACGGGCGCTTTCTCGGGCATTGATTTGGACGGTAACGGGATACTCATCCATTTTCCTGCGAACGAAGGCGGGCCGCCGATACAGCACCTTGAGCTGACGTCTTGGTCAATGCACTTTTCCGGCAACACCCTTTCCCCTGCGTTCGACCTAACGCTTAGTGATCTCTTCGGATTCGTGTATGAGATCGGCACTCACGGACTGGGGGATGATCCGGCATACGATCCCACCCTGAACCAGAATCTAATTGAAGGAATCGGTGCTATCGGCACGGCCCATTTTTACACATCCGGTTTGGGCCCCAACGGTTTTGTGGGCGGCTACGTAGGCGGGCAGATTGATTTCAACGAAATCAATGACCTAGAGGACCACGCTCTCGACTCAACCCCCAATCTCGTCGTTGTCACCATCGTGCCCGAACCTTGTGGAACGAGCTTGTTGATCACTGCGGGACTGCTGTTCGCCCGACTCCGACGCGCGGCCCCCTTGCGCGATACGGCTAAGGTCGTAGGATAGAAACGAAAGTGGATGGTTACGATGCATTGATGCCGGCACACCGCACACACTGTAGTTCGGTCGGGCCCCGGTCGTAAGCAGGGATGCAGCCACGGCGTAAAGCCGGAAGCGTTCGGGCAGTACAGGTCGTTGTCGGGCCGCGGGATTTCCGAATCCAATAACGTCTTGCCGCTTTGCAGGCTACCACCGGGTCGACTGTTCGAGTCTTACTCTGGGGAAGGTATACTGAGAGTGGAACGAGCAAATCGGCGGAGCTGCCGGAGGAATTTGTGCCTGTTCGACCCCACTAGCATGCCGGTACGATGCGCCCAATCCTGATCTTTTTCCGACAATGGCGGTACTTATTTCTTCTGGGTGCGCTGGTCGCGTTACTCGTAGTTGAGCCCATTGCATCGTCGGTCGCTGTTATGGAACCGCTGTTCGATGCGCTTCTTGTTTTCGTCATGGCGGTGTTAGTTTTCGCATTGGCAAAGGAAAGAGTTTGGCGGGTGATTTCGCTTTTATTGTGCGCTCCAGCAGCGATCCTATTGATTGTTAGTCACTTTGTTACGTCGACTTCGCACGACCTGTTGTTGATTGTCGGCCACGCGATTGGTGCGTTGTTCTTTGTTATCGTCGCCGGCAAGATTGTCCAATCGATCTATGCGACTTATGAGCTTTCCTGGGACAGCGTCTTCGGTGCAATCTGTGGATATCTGTTGTTGGGCGTGGCCTGGGGACTGATGTATGCGACGACTTACGCTGCGAATACTGAATCATTTCAATTTGGGAACGCAATTCGGCCACACCTCGATCAGGGCGAGTACAGCCGACATGTTTTTATTTACTACAGTTTTGTGACATTGACGACAGTTGGGTTTGGCGACGTAACTCCAGTCTCCGTAGCTGCGCGTACCCTCTCCTGGGTTGAAGCCGTGACCGGACAATTGTATCTAGCTGTTCTGATTGCGGGCCTGATTGGCGACTTGGTCGCACACCAGACAGTTCCAGTCGCCGACCGTAAGACAGAGAACGAATGAGATTCCTCTATGCCAACGCTGCATTGGGTCCGCAGGGACTACTGACAATACCCTAATGCTAGACTAACTCCGATGGACCTGGGGATCGCCCTTCTCTGTCAATGAAATTGGAGCCGCGCATATGAATTCTCGCAACGACGTTGAATTATCTGAGATGCTCAGATCAATCTGCCTTTTGGTCTGCCTCAGTTTTGCGATTGCTTTTGCGAAACAGGCCGTAGCGCAGGAAGCTCCGGTCCGTGCCTCAAACGATGTTGCCACGGATTCTTGGGGAGCAATAAAGGCCCTTGGTGTTGAAATTCAGCCGGGGACGAAGCACAAGCTCGCCAGCATGCCAATGACTGATTTCGTTGGAATGCGGATGGCCGTTCCTGTGTGGATCGCCCGGGGGCAGCGACCAGGAAAAACATTGGCGGTTACTTCCGGCATACATGGTGACGAATTGAACGGAGTCGAGATTGCGCGGCGCATCTTTGTCGAAACCGACCCCAAAAAACTTGCTGGCACGCTCGTTGTGCTGCCTGTGCTCAATCGGCACGGCTTTCTTACGGGTAGCCGCTACATGAGCGACCGCCGCGATTTGAATCGCGCGTTTCCCGGCAATCCGAAGGGCAGTTCAGCAGGAATCATCGCTCATTCGGTGTTCGAGCCAGTGATCCTCAAAGCGCACGCACTGGTGGATTTGCACACGGCCTCCGATCGGCGGGTCAATCTGCCGCAGATTCGGACTGATCTTAGCAGCCCGGCAGCACTCGATCTTGCGCAGTTTCGGGACGGGCGTTGTGCTCAACGGCGCGGGTCCGAAGGGAAGCCTGCGGCGCACAGCGCTGGACGCCGGCATCCCGTCCATCATCTATGAAGCGGGAGGCGTCCTTGTGCTGCAGCCAGAAGAAATTGAACGGGGAGTGACCGGGGTGCAAAACATCATGCGGCACATGGGAATGTTCGGCTCCGATCGTGTCGATGGCGATGCACCGAAAGCAATCATCTACAAGAAGACCCGCTGGCTGAGGGTTCCTCCCGGTGCCGCGGGCATGTTCCTCACGACCTATAAGCCAGGCGACGAAGTCAAACGCGGCGAGGAGCTGGGCACAGTAGTGGACCCTCTAAGCGACACGACGACTGCGATTGTTTCGCCCGACGACGGAGTCATTATTGGCATGGAACTTCCGAACGTAGTCTATACGGGCGATGCCTTATTTCATGTCGGTCTCGAAAAAATAGAACAATAAACTGTTCTTCGGAGGGCGCGACCCGGAATGTTGGACAGCGTGGTCCTGATTCCCGCCCCGCACACGGCCAATCCGGGTGACCGCACCTAAACCGACAATCTTTACTTTATTTGCATTTCCCAACCAGCCGCTTCTAGAACAGCTCATTGCACAACGTTTCAACTGAATCAGTCGTAGTTCTGCATACGATGATGAGTTTGAAAACGGATTCGGTGCGCCTCACCTTCGAGCGGCGGCGTCTTGCCTTGCCCGGCTGAATGGCCGCCATGCTTATTCGGCTGGGCGGTCAATAAGCCGCTGCCTCGACTCGGCGTGAGGGGTGTCGCGCACACCATAACGCTCGCAGCACAGAGAGCCAAGAATAATGAATCGTCTTCTAGCGATTAGCTCGGCAGTGGCTGTTTGGATGTTGGCTGGTTCGACAGCTCCGGCCCAAAACGATGTGGAGCAATTGCCAGAGGCATCGGCTTCAAACGACGATAGTGGTGACTCAGGCGAAGCTTTCTTCAGCGGCGAATCGGAGGACTTTGAGCCCGGTTATGGCTATTATGATGGCGACGCCGACGGCGACGTGAGCGATGCCTGGACGCTTCACGATGCGGTCGCGCCGTGCTGCGAGCACAACTTTGGTGGTTGGTTTGCGGCCGGCTATTACACCGAAGAGACGGGCCTCTCGTTCTTCGGGCCGTTGAATGACTTCAACGACCATCCCGATGAGTTGAATCTCGACCAGGCGTGGCTCTATTTCGAAAAAATGGCCGACGGAAGTTGTTGCTCGGCCGACTGGGGCTACCGAGCTGATGTCGTCTACGGAGTCCACGCGCAGAAGATGCAAGCCTTCGGCAACAACGGCGGCAGCTGGGATAACTCGTTCGACCACGGCGTCTACGGCTGGGCAATCCCGCAGGCGTACGCCGAGGTCGCCTATGGCGATTGGAGCGTGAAGGTCGGCCACTTCTTTAATTTCGAGGACTACGAAGTCATACCTGCTACCGGTAATTTCTTCTACAGCCATTCATTGACGTTCAACAATAGCGGGCCGTTTACCTACACAGGCGTACTCAACACCTTCAACGTGAGTGATCGCACAGCAGTCTGGGCCGGTTGGGCACTGGGTTGGGACACCGGCTTCGATCAATTCAACGGAGGCAGCAACTGGATCGGCGGCTTCGAGACACGAGGTCAGTCCGACGACCTAACGTTTGCGTATGTATCTTCTGCGGGCAACTTCGGTCTTCGCAGTGCTGGCGGTTCGGCTTACAGCCATAGCATTTATACGGTCGCTGATTTGACTTGCCGCACGCAGTACGTCTTTCAGACGGAATATTCGACCTCCAACGGCTTTTTAGATGACGCCGACTTCGATGCTGAAAACGTCGCGATCGTAAATTACTTGTTCTACACCTTCAACGACTGCTGGAAGGCCGGCGGCCGGGTCGAGTGGTTGAAGACAAATACGATGACCGGCGAAAGCACCTCGTTCTACGAGCTCACCGGCGGCGTCAACTACCGCGCCAATGCGAACCTGGTGATCCGGCCGGAGATTCGCTACGACTGGTCATCCACGGACTTCGCGGGCGACTATGACCGAGTGATTTTCGGCATCGACGCGGTTCTGACATTCTAGCCAATGGCCGAGATGCCCGGCCGCACGCTCGAGCCGACACACGACTTTGATGCGGCTTGAATACGCTGCACTCCGTCGACTGAAGGTTATAGTCCCCGGCGACGCGTTCGTCACAGCCGCGATGGTTCAATTGCTCGGAACGGAGCCGACGACGACCGGTGACGTGCGTCGTTCCCCAAGCTTTGGCGGCGACCACGCGGGCAAATCGGCCAGGCCGCCACCGCAATATAGATGGTGCCACAATTGTGTGGCAATCGCGGCCGCCAATCCCATGTCCAGGCAGAGCCGCTGCAACGAGTGGCGCGGCTTGCGAAGAAGCACGTCGCGGGCCGATCGCACGCCGGCCGGATCGAAATAGCCCGACTTGGCGAGCGATTCATCGCTGAGAAGTTGATCAACCCAAGGGGGTCGCCGCGGTCCCAAGAATGCCCTGCCAAAGTTTGCGCGGAACATCGTCTTGCGTCGATTGGCGATCTGTGGTGGAAGGATGCGGTCGGCCACCCGCCGCAGCAACCATTTGTCGGTCCAGCCGCGGAGCTTATATTCCGGACTGATTTGCGCAAAAGTCGACGACCTCTTCGTCGAGAAACGGATAACGGCCCTCGGTCGACGCCGTGCGAAGTGCCCGGTCACCCTTGGCAGAGAGCAATAGTCCGGGCAGCATCACCTTGTAGCCGGCATACAGCGATTGATTGAGCGGATGCCAACGTTCCATCCGCTCGGATGGCAGCGACAAATCATCGTAAGCGGAATACGAGCTCAGGCGGCGCCACATGGCGGCCGTGTACAGCCGTTCGCGGCTCTGCGCGAGAAGTTCCCAGGAAAACTGTTGTGCCAGTCGAATGCGGTTGACGGCGTAAAAGCCGTGCCGGTGCCTGCGCCCGCCGCCAATCAGTCCGGATAAGACCGTGTGGCGAACGAAGCGTTCAATTGGATAATCCAACCGGGCCAGCAACGAGCCCGAAAATCGCCATTTGAACCAGACATAGCCGGCCAGCGCCTCATCTGCCCCTTCGCCGCTGAGCGCTACCACATTGCCGGCCGCTCGGTTCGCAGCAGCCAGCAGCACCATGGCCGCGGCCGACGTATCGAACACCGGTGCATCCGCTGCCTCGACAAGCCGTGGGTAGGCCGTGGCGATATCCTCTTCCGTAACATTGACTTGATGATTCGGCGAGCCAACGAAATCAGCGGTTTCGGCCGCCTTGTATCGTTCATCGCTGGGGCCAGCTCGATCCAAACCCACCGTGAACGACGGCACGGGCCGGCCCATTTCCTGGCAGGTCAGTGCGAGGATGACGGACGAATCGAGCCCGCCGCTGAGGTAACAACTAATGGGGACTTCGCCAACCAGTCGGCGGTTCACCGCGCCACGCAGCAGGTGCTCGAGCTGTGCCGCACCCTCGTCGGGATCGTTGAAGCGGTGCTCCGCGCCACGGTCCGGAAAATCAAGGTCCCAATAAGCATGCAGAGAAAACTCGCCGTCCTTGACAACTGCATAGTGGCCGGGCTGGATCTGCCGGATGTTTTCAAAGCACGTCCGCTCGTTCGGCATTGAAAAGAAATTAAAGAAATAATCGATGCCGCGCAAATCCGGCTCGGGCAAAATGAGACCCGACGCCAACAAGCCCTTGATCTCCGACGACCACAGCAGCCAGCCATTGTGCTGTGCGTAGAACAGCGGGCCAATGCCGACGCGGTCGCGGCCCAGCAGCAATTTGCGCGAACTGCGATCCCAAAGGGCGATCGAAAACTGTCCGTGCGCTTTGCGAAAGACGTGATCGCCTAACTCTTCGTAGAGGTGCACCCAAGTCTCGGTGTCGCAGCGCGTGGCGAAACGATGGCCGCGTTTTTCAAGGTGACTGCGCAGCTGCGGGTAATCGTAAAGTTCGCCCTCATACGCCACCCAGACATCGCCCGCTTCATTCGAGATCGGTTGTCTGCCGCCGGCGATGTCGATAATCGCAAGCCGGCGAACACCCAGTGCTACTCCTGGTTCAATGTGGGATTGCTCGTCGTCGGGTCCGCGGTGCGCGATCGCGCCCGTCATTTGTTGCAGCACTTCTTGCGGGAAAGTGCGCCGTGCCACAAGATCGACGGCTCCAACGATTCCGCACATGATTTGCCCCTTACTCCCGTCAGTGGAACGCCGGATGCGGCTGGCACCGCGCCCTCTGCTGGTTGGGACAGTGCAGTTAACAGTCAAGCCATGCTTGACGTCGGGGAGAAGCGACGCCGGAAATCGCGTCGTGCTGACGAAGGGCGTTCCGTCGGTGGGACCTACAGCGTACCGTCCCGCGGGGCAACTTGGAATCCCCCGGGGGCCTCTGTTTGAGGAAAGTTTTGTCCTGAGTTAGCCCCACATCGAAGCCACTGGCGGCCGAAACGCATGCTGGCTTCACTACCTGCTTCGAGCCGTCTTAGAAGTTGAATGATTCCTCCGACTCACATTTTCGCCGATTCACCAAAGCGGTCGATGTGGCCGTAGCGGTTTATAGAAATTCGCTACACCGACGGTACCTAAGGCCCGTCGAGTTTTCACTCGTTGCAAAATACCGACGAGTTGATGCAACGAATAACCAAGATCGAATTATCTTGACGGTCCAGCATTGGCGGCTGCCGTAGTGGGCAGGTTCTTGGCCGTCAGGCCGAGCATTACGAGCGTCCAGCCATTGAGAATCATATCGATGCCAACGAATAGACCGATCACCCACAGTCCTGAAAGCGGCCATTGTCGCCAAATGAGGATCCCCAACAACAGATCGATTGCCCCGTGAAGCAGCAGCCAGGCCCAATTCTGGTATCGCATGATTACGGCGATGACCACTCGAAAGATGCCGCCGAAAATCAGGAACACAGCGATCAGCAACGTCAAAGCGACGGCAGTGGCTCCGGGATTCGCGACGCACATGAATCCTACGACAATGTAAAGCAATCCCGTGAGCAAATCGATGAAAAACCCGCTCCATCGCTTGCAGCCGAAGGCATGAACTGCTTCGAGAACACCGCCGGCGATCATGAGCCATCCTAAGAAAAACACAGAAAACACGGTCATGGAAAAGGCTGCCCCCAGCGCGATCGTACCGCCGATGATCAGCACGATGCCCAAGGCTACAAACCAACCCCACTTCTTTCGCAATTCGTCGACGCCAACCAAATTCGGGCTCGCCGCTGCCAGATAGCTTGCAGTTGCCATTGGTGACTCCTCTAAAAAACGAATTGAAAACCGCCGCGTCTTTTCGGTATCGACGCGGTTATGACGTTCTAACTAAAGTTCAGATGTAACCGCGCGGATGAATTTGCCGCATCCAACTGACGTTCGTTACGCATTTTCATGCGAGAGGTGTTCTCTATGCGACTGAACAGCTAGCCTCATTTCATTAAAGCCAGATTTCGCCAAAGGTTCGCCAGGCTGTCGGTGCCGCCGAAGAGCGTGGTGAAGTGGGTGGAGTCGATGAGCAGGATGTCGCCGGCTCGTTGTTCGGTCGGCGGCATCCAGAGCAGGCAGTTGAACTCCTTGTTCCCAGCGGCTGTGAAGGGATGCGGGCGATCGGGATCGATGAGTTGCCGCGCCAAGACATGCACCGACTTGGCGTCCTGGGCCGTAACTTCGTAGTGCGGCAAGTGCAAGTGAAAATTGAATGTGGTGACGTTGTTCAGCAATCCCACCTTGTCGAGGTCGCGGAACGCGGTCAGCGGTGCAATCTCCTTCGTCCCCTTTACGACGGCAGGACGAAGCCCCCATTGATTGATGACTGGGACGTTGAGCGCCTTCATCAGCGAGCGTGTGTACTGGCTGAATCGCTGCTGGCGTGGCACGAGTTCGTCGCCGTGGTGGCGATATTCCATCTGCCGCTGCTTCGAGTCGTCCGTGAAGCCGACGTCGTGGTGCGGGGCAAGCAGCAGGCATGTCCCTTCGCGTTTGAGCCATTCGCGAATCGCCTCGATTTCGGCCGGCTCGGCTTCCTGTTCGGCGACGAGGTGGTCCAGGCCAAATACCAAAAGCGTGTCCGTGTCGGCCAGCACACGTTCGTCAATCGGCAGCTTATAGCCGGCCTGATCGATACGCTGGAACACGGCGACGGGGTGTCCGGTCGCCTCACCGACGATTTGCTGAAATGAAAGCGAGGACCGATGGAACAATTCCAGCGTGCCGGCGATGCCTTGCAAGAAATTCATCTTGTCCCATTCGGTGGCTTCAAAATCCGGCCACGCAACCCGGCGAACTTCGGTGATCGTGGAAAACCGATTATCCAATTCGGTGACGTCGCGGTTCGTCTCCCACGGATAGCTCCAGGTCCAGTAAATGCTCACGCGGCGTTGGCCGGGCGTGTATTTTCGGGCGATGTGGTCTTGGTTGTAGGTGCGGGCAGCGGTGGCCATTGGTTGCCTTTCGATGTTGCGAATGTTGGAAGCTTGTTCTCAGCTAGTTTGCCAATGGTCTTGCAGGTTGAGTTGCCGCGTCACGCTGGCCGCCACGCGGCCAAGAATGCCTGCGTACGTTGGAAACGAAAGTGGAACGCGAGCCAGCTCGTCGACTCGCATTCCGGCGGTGATGGCGATTGCCGCGACCTGCGTGATCTCGACCGCCCGTTCGCCGACGACGTGACAGCCGAGAATCTTGTGCGTCGCGCGGTCGACGATCAGTTTGCAAAAGCCGAACGTGCGACCGTCGATAATCGTGCGCGTGGTCGCATCGAAGTGGATCGTCGAGGTCAGCGACATCGTGCGCTGCTCGGGCTTGCGCTTCGGTCAGACCCACCTGAGCGTATTCGGGGTCTGTGAAGCTGCCAATCGGGTTCACTGTTTCGTCCAAAGTCATCGTCGGGCCGCGGACCGCGTTCGTCGCTGCCACAAAACCGTCCTGAATCGCCGGTGGAACGAGCAGCAATCGACCGGTGACATCTCCCGCGGCAAAAATGTGCGGCGCGGTCGTTTGCAGGTACGGATCGACAAGCACAAAACCTCGGTCATCGATCTTAGCGCCCGCCGCCGCGAGATTCAGCTCGGCCGTGTTCGCCTGCCAGCCGACGGCCACGACCGCGAGCGACGCTTCCGCGCTGTTGCGGTCGCCGTCCTTTTGGTAATTCATACGCACGCCGCTTGGCGTTTTCTCGAACGATTCGATCTCGCCAAAGTTTTCACGAACGGCGATCCCGCTGCTGCGAAACGCGGAGGCGACGGCCGCCGAAATATCTTCATCTTCCGTCGGCAGAATGCGCGGGCCGCGATGAAAGAGCTGCACTCGCGAGCCAAACGCATTGAAGACCGAAGCCACCTGCGCCCCGGTAGCGCCGCCGCCAATCACCAGCATCGATTCCGGCACGGAGGTCAGGCTCCAGGCATCGCTGTGCGTGTTCGTGAACTCGAATCCGGGGACGTCGAGCCGCCGACTGATTCCGCCCGTGCAAAGGATGAATTTCTCCGCCCGCAGCCGCAGCCCGGTCGCCGTTTCGATTGTGTGTGGATCGACAAATCGCGCAACGCCGGCGTGTTCGTACACGGACACGCCCAGCGCATCGATCTGTTCGCGCCATGTGGAATGAGCACGCACGTCTTGGACGACCTCGCGGACTCGCGCGAGTAGCCGGGAATAGTCCAGCACCGGCTCGCTCACCGCAATGCCGTATTGCCCGAGCTGTCGCGCCTCGCGGATCAGCCGCGCTGCATGAGCCAGCGTTCGTACGGGAACAGGTCCGTCATTGGCCGCCATGCCGCCGAACTCGTCTCGTGTGACCAGCGCCGTGCGAGCGCCCAAGTCCGCGGCGCGCAATGCCGCGACCACCCCGGCCGGTCCCGCGCCAATGACGATGACGTCGATCACATCCCGTTCATCCACATCCGTACCTAAAGTCGTAAGCCGTCTGTCTGGAGTTGTTCTCACTCGACTGGCAACCTCACGACTTCCTAGTCCTGCGAGATAACGAAGTGCCTTGAGGCCCGGAAGAAAAAAGTACGCACCGCCACGAACCGTCGTGAATGCCGGCAGACCCTTGATCGTCTTGCGGATCGGCCGCTTCGGAATCTTGAACTCCAGCGTGCCGTCTTGCGTGCCGATGAGCGGATCACGCTCATTACCAAGCTCGTGAAAACTCCGATCATTGACCCACACGTTTTGCGCAAACTCGAATTGGCGCACGAGGCTGGCGCAACCAATGAAGGCAGCAATCCCCCGTTCAACGCCGTCCTCGGGCATGCCCTCGGGCAGCGGCGGGCCATAGGTGCCGCCGCGGCGAATCATCTGCCGCCGATTCATGTTAGCGGCCGTGTCGCGCGGATTCATCCGCCGGATGTGAGCTCCCAGCGGAACGGCATAGCCGTGCGGATCCATTTCCTTGTAGTTGAAGTTGTTGTTTCGCTGCATGTCCGCCCCAAGCGCGGGTCGTCCTTGTCCGGCGCCAAGACCAGAGGAGCACCGCTTCGCCAGCGTCCCATGAGCTTCGCCGCGACCAGCTCTTGTTCTTCAGGCGTCTCGCCGTGCTGCCGCAGAAAGTCGCGGAACGCGCCGACATGTTGGTGAAATCGCCGGTAGGCCAGGAAACTGCCGTTACGGGAAAGGATTTCAGGATGCGGCAGTTTAGGCGTGAAGCCGCTCTCGTCGGGGTATCCAAGAAAAAACTCGCCCGCCTTTAGCGGTGGGCCGGAGCCAGGGGTCGCTATATCTCCGATTCCCTCGATGGCCGGCGTGGTCAGTCGGTCGCGATAGCCGAAATGTTCGTGCGCCTGTCCCAACGGCGGGATCGCCTCCAGGTCCAGCGTCGAGAGAGCTGCAACGTCGGGAAACTGCGCGGCGTATTGCTGGTGCTCCTGGACGCAGCGCTCGCGCTCCGCCACATCGCTGGCGAAAAGGATGACGATGGCGTGAAGTTCCGGACTGGTCAGCCCACCGACCCAATGATCCGGGTGGTTGGCTCCCGTGTCTCCGAGGACCTCCGCGCGAGCTGCCATTCCCTGCCGAAACTCTTCCGGAAAGGTGGCGAGCGAATCCTCGGGAACACCGAGCGCCCGCAATCCGTTCCAGGTAAAGGCCACCGTCACCCAGCGGGAGTCTATTGCGCCGGCAGACCCAACGACCTGACCGGTGCCCACCTTGTCGATAATGCCTGAGAGCCAGGCTCGGGCGCCGGTGGCCTGCCGGAAGGTGAGGAACCCGTACCGCGCCGCCAGAGCTCGGGGACGCGCCAACAAAAAATGCTGGATATCATCAAGCTCAAGCATGGGAAAAGCCCGTCTTCCGCTTATCGAGTACCCTTTGCCCAGGCCCATGCAGCGATTCGCCAGCCATCGGCAAGCTTCCGAAGAGCAACGGTGAAGAGTGCGCCGGTTTGCGTAATCTCCTTGCCCTTCAGGTTGAATGTCATGGACGCGGGCAGGACAACATAGGCGTTTTCTTCGGTGATGTTGTTATGTAATGGTTCGCCAACAGCAACAACATATCCCGAGGCACCGTGCTGCTCACCCTCAATCAGCACGTCTCTGTACCAATCTTGAGCGGCAGTCGGACCGTGCCAAAGGTGCGGCGCCATGCCGTCAAGGATTGAGCCAGGCACAGTGAACATCGCTGCCATTCCCTCGGCGTCGCCACGGTTGAAGGCACTAATGTATTGCCCAATTGCCGCTACCGGATCAGTTGCGTTCATCTCGGTCATCCCACTTTGGTATTGTTCGCTTGCCTGAAGGTCACTGCATCTGGTCGAGCATCCCGCTGAACGCCGCCTTGAGCTTGAGCGCCTTCTTGATTTCACCCGCACTTACAAAGGGGTATTCGCCGTATTCCAGGAAACTCGGGCAATGGTGGTCGCGGACAAATTTGACGAACGATGACGGGTTGGTCTTCCAATCCTTGGGGAAACCTTCGAGGTTTTCGAACACCGTATCGATGCCGGTCGCGGAGAAAAGCGCTACCGCATCCTCGGTGTATTTGTCGAAGTCCGTGTCGAAGATACCCTGATATTGAAAGTAGGTTTCTCCATTGATTTTGAACAATTGCCAGCGCAGATAGTGCAGCTTGAGCACGGCGAGGCAGTCCGGCTGCTCCGGCCACCGCTTTCTCGATCTTCTTGGCATGCTCGTAGACAGCGGGTTCACGCCCAGGAATCAGCTTCGCGATGATCGAGAATCCATAGCAAGCCGGCGTCTTCGGGAAAATCGGGACCGTAGCGACCTTGCTCCACATGGTCCGGATCGAAACCGCCTTCTGGAATCGCCATCGCCGCCGGTTTGGTCCAATCTTGCTTCGTGGCTGTTGACATGTTCGTGAGCCTTTCTGGGTAAAGAATTGTTTTACCTACATTTGTGATTCTTTGTCGATTGTTATCGAACTATCTGCATGTTTCCCGACTCCAAACCGTCTCGCAACGCGCGAGACAAGATCGCGCAAGACCATATACGGCACGAGCGCCAAGACAGTCGCCGTGATCAGCAATTCCAACGTGAAGATTCCAGAATGCACGGCGACCTGGTAAATCGCGTCCAAGACGAGCGCGACGATAAAGACCGTCCCCACGTCCTTCCAGGACTGTCGCATCCGTGGCGACCACGAACGCGGATTCGAGAGTGCACACCCCAGAAACGTCGGCTTGTTTTCTCGAGCGTCCCTTACGCCAGCGCGAATGGCGAAGAAAATCGCCACCGCCGGCTGCATCAAAAAACGAAAACTCATCGGCCCGCCCAAGCGGCCTACGAGATTCTCCCAGCCTCGCGCGAATGTTTCGTACAACATGAACAAGTTCCCGTCCGCAACAGACTGGCGGCTGGGGGAAGTGATTGGAAAACGTGGCGACTGAGAATATCCGCCAAGTTCATCGGCGACAAATAGAGTGTTCCCGTGGAACCTTACGAAGGTTCCACGGGCAACACAGATTGTAGCACTTGGAATAGGCCAATTTGCTTAGGGAGCAATTGGGTTCAGCACACTTCTAATTCCTGCTAATCGGCTTCGCGACTTCGTGCTCTTTCGCCGTGAAGTCCTTTGCGCCACGGATCGTCTGACAAATGTAACGCGCGGCTTCCTTGTAATGGTCTTCAAGGTCCTTATCTGCGACGAATGCTACTCCAGCGAGCTGGCCTGGGGCCGCGTCAAATACTCCGGCCGCGAACACCACATCGACGCCGGCTCGCTTTGCTTTGCCGGTGCCGGTAATGATTTGGGCACCGCCCTTCGTCTCGGCTGGGTCGTCATAACTGATGTTCTCCAGATACTTTTCGAGCTCCTGCTTGAGTCGCTTGATGCCGGCCTGTTTGTCCTTTGCCCCCTCCAGTGTGGCGATTCCTGACCAGGCGTGACCATCTGCACTCACAGCGGAGATAGAGCGCTCGCCTGTTTTCTGTTTCCAATCGGACGGATAAGTGATGCCCACTACCGGCTTGCCGTTCTTGCGGATAACGGCTTCTTCACCTGTCGGCCTGCCATTCTGCTTAGTATCGGCCCCTGTGCTTTCGGAGGGCGACGCAACCGACGCGGAAGTGACTAAGATCTCCGGCGGCGCTTCGCTGAAATTCGAGTGTTCGGCACTCTGATAGGCCGCAGTGTTTTCGTATTGCGTACGGGCTTGCGTTTCCGCGTACACGGCATTGCGGTTTTCATTCCGTTGAGCAACGCCTCGGGCAGCGCCTGTGGCCACACCGATTTTGGCGCCAGTGCTCGCCCCGGATTCCCCGCCCACCATTCCACCGACGACCGCTCCGCGCATGCCACCGCGGACGGCTCCGCCGCCTCCTCTCCTTTGAGCCAGCGCGTCGGGAGCCGTCATCAAGACGGCGAGAGCAACTGCTCCAAGAATCCGTAAGTACACCATGGTCAATCCTCCTTTTCCACCGAGCATTTCCCATCGTGTTTCAAGTCGGGCACATACCCAGACTCACGACGGGATGAAACTGCTGCCAGAATCGGATTGGTGAGCAGTGCGCAGCTGCTGCACCGATCCTAAACCAAACCCGAAACCGCCCACCTTTAGGACGGCTACTTGACGCGTGCTATTCGCTGATGACCAAACAGGCCCAAATAAACGCAACAGAAGAGGCCACTGTCTTTGGCAATCGGAGATTATTGACCTCATCAGGTACAATTGCAAGCAGCGCTATCGATGGAATTCGATTCGGTTAGAGGCCACGATGGCATGCCCGTCGAGAGTGCGGCGCGGCAACAAAAATGCGATGACGTTTTTTAGGACAGTCCGATATCAGATCGAACTTATCGGAAAAACGTCACCGCATTGAACCGTGGGCTTACCTGCGTGAGCTGCTGCTCCGCCTCTGCGACAATCATCCACGAGTCGATGAGATGTTGTCAGGCAATTGGACTGCCTGACAGGCTCGTTCGATCAACGACCGCACTCCGTTTCTCGGCCGGACGCTTACACGCCACCGACCCGCGGTCGTTTCGATCCTAATCGCCGTCGCGGAGCAACTCTCGTCGCTCGTCCCGACGTTCCTCGCGCCCTCTTGTCGATCCTCGCGACGTTCCTCTCTGACCGACTGCCGGTCTCCAAAATCCCCGTCGCGAAGCGCCGCAAGAGCCGCAAGGCGTAACAACTCATGGTCGCCTCCCTGATCACCGCGCGCCTCGCGCCGATCATCCCGACGTTCCTCGCGCCCTCTTGTCGATCGTCGCGACGTTCCTCTCTGACCGACTGCCGGTCTCCAAAATCCCCGTCGCGAAGCGCCGCAATAAGCGCAAGGCGTAACAATTCGTGGTCGCCTCCCCGATCGCCGCGCCTCGCGCCGATCCTCGCGACGTTCCTCTCTGACCGACTGCCGGTCTCCAAAATTCCCGTCGCGAAGCGCCGCAAGAGCCGCAAGGCGTAACAACTCATGGTCGCCTCCCTGATCACCGCGCGCCTCGCGCCGATCATCCCGACGTTCCTCGCGCCCCTCTTGTCGATCGTCGCGACGTTCCTCTCTGACTGACTGCCGGTCTCCAAAATCCCTGTCGCGAAGCGCCGCAAGAGCCGCAAGGCGTAACAACTCATGGTCGCCTCCCTGATCACCGCGCGCCTCGCGCCGATCATCCCGACGTTCCTCGCGCCCTTCTTGTCGATCATCCCGACGTTCCTCTCTGACCGACTGCCGGTCTCCAAAATCCCCGTCGCGAAGCGCCGCAATAAGCGCAAGGCGTAACAATTCGTGGTCGCCTCCCCGATCGCCGCGCGCCTCGCGCCGATCATCCCGACGTTCCTCGCGCCCCTCTTGTCGATCGTCGCGACGTTCCTCGCGCACCTCACGAAACTCAGGCTGCTGGCCACGCACGCTACTCGTCCCGGCCACTGCAAGAATCACCAGAAAAAATGAAACACATCTCATGAGTAAACCTCCTTCATTGTGGAACAGACTTGCTGCCGAGGCAGCTTTTGTAAGCCGATGGAAATCTGGAGCAGGCGGGTTTTGACCATTCGTTCAACTCGCCTCGGACAATCCGAAACTCATCAGGAGCGTCGATCCCAATTCTTATATAGTTGCCGCGGGCCCTGAGGATGGTGATCGTGATCGTGTCACCGATGTGAATCGTCTCGCCGCGCTTTCTGCCGAGTACCAACATGACATTTCCTCTGAAGGATGGCTGCCAACGAGAACCCGGCCGGAGTGGCATTCGTAATGTTGTCGCGTTGGTCACGCGGTGCAAAGCAATCGGCGTGCCGCTATGCATGCAGAGGCAAGAACGTAGCAAATTCCGCTACGGTGATGCAAACCGTGGAAATGACGCCGGTTAGTAACGTGGAAGAGATGGGCCTCGCCTCCCAACCAATTGGGAAATTCCCAATCAACCGGGAGCATTGCCGGGGCGTGAGATGCCCAATTTGGCGATCCGGTGTTCGAGCGTCGTGGGTTTGACGCCGAGAACAGCCGCCGCGCCGCGCGGTCCACTGATCCGCCACCCAGTCTTTTCCAAAACTGCCAGAATGTGCCGGCGCTGAACGTCATCAAGTGTTAGCGCCTCGGGCGCCATTGCGATCGACGTTCTCGCTTGTTGAGGCACTTCCGGGTGAAGGACGTCGCCGTGCGCAATGATCATTGCCCGCTCCACGACATTGCGCAGTTCCCGGATGTTTCCGGGCCAATGGTGCAGCTGGAGGGATTTCAGCGTGGAGCGAGGGATCGACTTGATCGACTTTTTCATCGTCCGGCTGAATTCCTGGACGAAACTCTCCACAAGTATGGGAATATCATCCTTTCGTTCTCGGAGCGGAGGAACGTGGACAGGAAAAACATTCAGTCGGTAATACAGGTCCTCGCGAAATGCCCCGTCGCGTATGCGTTGCTCCAGGTTTCGATTCGTGGCAGCCACGATGCGGACGTTTACTTGACGAGTTTCCGTGCCGCCGAGCCGCTCGAACTCACCAGTCTCCAGTACGCGAAGCAGCTTAACCTGCATTTCCAGCGGTAGTTCCCCGACCTCATCGAGAAACAGCGTCGAGCCATCTGCCAGCTCAAAGCGTCCGAGCTGGCGCGACAACGCTCCCGTATAGGCGCCTTTCTCGTGGCCGAATAGCTCGCTTTCAATCAGCGTTTCAGGAAGAGCCGCACAATTCAGCGTCACCATCGGGCGCACACCGCGCGAGCTCCGATTGTGAATTGCACGTGCCACAAGTTCCTTGCCGGTGCCGGTCTCGCCGATTAGCAGCACAGAGGATTCCGTATTGGCGACTTGCTCCACTTCCCGTAGCACCCGGCGGATCGCCGCGCTACGACCGATGATCTCATCGAAGTTATACTTCAGCTTGACTTCATGACGGAGGTAGACGTTGTCGGCCTCGAGTTGTTCCTTGAGACGCTGAATTTCCGAGCGATCGGCAATCCCGGCCTCCTCAGCCCGTTTTTGCTCCGTAATGTCGCGCCCCACCGCTTGATATTCCAAAACCAGGCCCTGCGCATCAAAAATGCCGCGGTTTATCCAATGTTGCCAACGAATCTCGCCGTCCGGTGCGTTAACCTGATGCTCGTTCGTTGCGACGGGATGGCTGGGCGTGAGCGAGCCGATGCACGCACGGCCAGCCCCATGAAACTCTTCGGGGATCAAATCCCAGAATCTTGTTCCGACCAGTTCCTCGGCGGAACGCTTGAAATACCGAGCGTAGGCGCCGTTCACAAACGTGATCGTTCCGTCTTCGAGAAAGCGGCAAATAAGCTCCGTTTGGTCCTCAACAATGTCGCGATAACGCTCCTCGCTCCGACTTAAGGCGGCCTGCGCCTGCTTGCGTTCGGTGATATCGCGGCAAACGTAGAGTAGCGTGCCGCTGCCAATCGACACTCGTTTGACATTCACAAGCAGCGTGCGACGATTTCCTTCCTTGGTTGTTATGTGGCACTCGTGATTGATTATCGCGTCCCCATTGACCAACCGTGGAAGGTCATTGCCGTTCTCCCCAAGCAACTCGGTTATCCGACCTAAGGTCCGCGCCTCCGCCTGTGAGTATCCAAAGATTACATTGCAGTTGGGACAGACGAAGGTGAATGTTGCTTCATCGTCGGTGAGGAACACCGCGTCCGAGACATTTTCAAGAATAACGCGATGCAATCCCTCCGACTCGCGCAGGGCCTGCCGCTCTTGTTTGCAGTCGACTAATGCTTGACGCAGAGCGCGGACCATGGACTGAAGCTGGCCAATGTCCGCCTGGCCGACAGGTGCGCTGCCGACGTAGACATCTTCTTCGTCTTCATCGGCAATCTTTCGCAAGGCCGCTGAAATGCTAGGGATAAATTCTGATCTCATGGGATTTGATATTCTTTTGGCAAGCCCTAAATACGGAGACCGACGCCGACGACAACCGACATCACCAGAAGCAGCGTCAGCTCGATATTCTTAATTTTCATCGCTGAACTCCGCCATTGATCAAAAAACGCATTGACGGTACATGTGCTTGGCCCTTCGCTTGAAACGAAAGTTTCAACCGGCGCAGCAGTAACCGCTGCCTGCCGCACGAATTGACAGATTCCAAGCCACGATGGCGGCATCCTACGACAAGGCGTGCGCCCGCGGTTTAACGTCTCCATTTCCAAGGGGACGGTAACGGCCTACCAACTCCTAGGGGCACAACTCAATTGCAACGGCCTGTCCCTATTGTTTCGGTTCTGGTATTCGCACCATCAGCCACTGTTGTGTCTGGCCATCAGCAAAATGAATTAGCGCGGGGGACGAATCTTGCGTGAGGTTCGATAACCCGGTCTCCATGATAGGACGCTCCTGATCGACTACGCGCCCAGGCCGCTCGTTGACTCTTCGCGTCGGCCATTCCTTCCAGCGACTGAACATTGCCGGAAAGGGTGTTCTTAAGTGTGCCGGAAATGGCGCCCTGCTTGCTGATGGCAAGCTGCATATACAGCGATGGCTCCGCGCCGGAAGCCTGGCCATCCTGTGTGATCGCAAAAACTCCTAAAGGCAGCCAGTCGCCTTGCTCGGGCGCGGCGCTCGGCTCAGCAGTAGCAATCTCCGCGGCCTGCTCGGCGTACTCCTCAGTCGTGGCGATCGGCTGGTCGCCGGAGTAGACCTGGTCGTCCGCGTAATAAATATCTTCACCGTAGCTGTAGGGCGTTGGTTCGCCGCTATAGCCGCACCAATCTGCCCACCGAATCCCAACTCGCCCACGCGAACGGGCGCGTAACCGCCCAGGCACTCCAACCAGGATTTTCCTCCCAGAAACTGCCGGGGTTGTTCTGATCAAACTGATTGCGGACTTCGTCGCGCCGTTGGTCACGGTCACCTTGCCGCTCGCCGCGGTCTTCAATTCGTTCGGGACGGTTCTGGCTCAAATTCTCCCGACCAGTTCCGGGCCGGCCTCGCTCGCTCAAATTCTCCCGACCAGTCCCCGGCCGGCCCGCATCGCCTCGCTGGCTGACGTTCTCCCGAGCAGTCCCGGGCCGAGCCGCATCACCTCGCTCGCGTCCGGCAGCCGCGCCTACGGCGGCGCCGCCGACAGCTCCCGCTGCGAGTGCGCCCCCGCCTTGCAGGAAATCGGACGCTGCGTTGCCACCTCGTCCCGCACCCGCTGCGCCGCCCGCTCGTCCTGCACCCGCAGCGCCGACTGCGCCCGTCGCGGGACCAGGAACGTCGAGGAAATTATTTAGCTGACCAGAGGTTGGACGGCCGCCGGCAGCGCGGTTCGCCGCTCCACCGCCTGTGGCTGGGCGTTGTCCAGCAGCGGCACCTGGACGTTGTCCGGCCGCAGCGCCTTGACGCGCTGCGCCGCTCGCGGGCGTGCTGCACCCTGCGCAGCGGATGGGCGACCTCCCGCAGGTCGCGTGGCAGCCGATTGGCCACCTGATGGGCGACTTCCGGCCGGTCGCGAGGCCGCTTGGCTGCGGCCTGGCTGGCGACTCGGTCGAGCTGCTCGCGCTGCTCGGCCGACTGCTCGAACTCGGTCGAGCCGAGCGTGAGGATCCGCCCGAAGGGGAAAAGCCGCCACTGGAACGTGCACCTCCTCCGCCACCTCCGCGTCCGCCGCCTCCACCGCCACGTCCACCACCACCACCACCACCGCCGCGGCCGCCGCCACCGCGAGCAAGGACATCCAGCGGCATGATTAAACTAAGAATCACAATTCCCAAGATTACTGTTCGTACTCGCTTCATCGTCGCACCTGTCGTGGTTGAAGTGATTGTTGTCGGCATTGAAACATGGGGCGCTTAGCGGCGGACAAGCTGCATCTCGTCAATATTGGGAAGCAATTCGTCTCCCGCGGTCCGCTCGATCGTCTGCCAGGTAAATGAGTTCTCGTCCAACTGCTTCATCACGTTGATCATCGCGGCCGGACGCCCGTCGGGCAGCACGCCGCGATTGCGCAGGAACCAGCGATCACCGCGGTGCTCCCACGTCGCCTCGGCGAACGTCCCATTCGAGTCGAACGTCCAGGAGCGGATCTTCTTCGCGGCCGGATCCCAGCCGATCACCTGCATCCCGCTGACGTCGTCTTGGCCGTCGATGGAAATCTTGAACGACCGCGTAAGGAAGTTTTTGTTTTTCGTCCAGTTGCACTCGAGCTCGACGTCCGCATCAGTGTCCTCGGCGGTCCAGCTTCCAACCATCCATTCCAGATCCTTGAGTTGTTCGTAGTGTGCGGCGATGTCCTCTTTGGACTTGTCGGTCACACGGTCGAGCAACCATTTCCCATCGCGCTTTACATTGACGGCTGAGTATTCGGTCTCTTCCGGCTCTGCATTCGGCGCCAACAACTTCGCTGTGCCGTGCTCGACGGCCACGTTGGGCGAGACGAACTGAATCGAAGTTGCCGTGACTTCCAGCTTCAACTCCGGCTGCTCCTCGAACAGTGCTGCGAATTGTTCGGCGATTGCTTCGCGGCCGACTACCTCTTCGCCAGTGCTGCGATTGAGATAGACCGCGTCGGGTGACCAGTGATCGGCCACGGCCTTGGCGTCGTGCTTATTGAATGCCTCCGCGTAGGACGCGGCCGCCTGGCGAATGGCTGCCTCGTCCGCAGACTGGTCACTCGACTGCTGCGCATGCAAGCTACTCGCGCCAGTTACTCCAAGAATCATCAGAAGCAATGAAAGGTGTCTCATGTGTTAAGCTCCTTGTCTAGGAAAGCAATGCTGCCGCAAAACGCATCGATATCGATACACTCAAACTCCTCCCAAGTTGGCGGTTAGGAGTTCGTACCGTAACAAGTCCGCATTGCCAGGCCCAAGAAATGGCAACGCGCAGTTCGAGGCCAACTGAACAGCAAATAGAGAGACGGCCCAACGGCGATGATTTTACGTCGCCGCCGACAAAAATGACAGCGGCCACGATTTTCCCTGGGATTTGGAAAGAATGAACGGTTGCGTGTCCACACGTAGATCTCCTCGCCGACATCATTGATGCGCTTGTTGGCATCACGCAGCGATTCGACGTTCAACCGCCACAAATGCGACTTAATGCGTGCTACGGAACAAAGTAGAACGCGATGCCGATAATGGCGTAAACGGCAAGAAGCTGGACTCCTTTGAACCAAGTCGAGCTTCCATCGGCGACCGCCTGGCTAAGAACAAATGTGGCAAAGATGACCGCGATCAATTCGCCGCGCGTGAACACAAGGTCCATCGGAGTTGGAGCGATTGCGTAGCTAAGGAGTACTAGCAGGGGAGCGACGAACAACGCAATCTGAATGCTGCTTCCGATAGCGATTCCCAGGCTCAAGTCCATGCGGTTTCGCATGGCCATCAATATTGCGGTGCTGTGTTCGGCAGCGTTCCCAACGATGGCCACCACAATAATACCAACAAAGACCTTTGACATACCCATGGCCACGGCGGCTTGTTCGACAGAACCGACCAGTATTTCGCTCATCCATGCGATGAGGACACTGACGCCTAACAGAACGAGGAACGCTTGAGGAATGCTCCACTGTGTTCCTCCGTGCCCGTGTCCCTCTTCGTCTGTCTCAGTCGAGAACAAATCGCGGTGAGTCCGGAGCGTGAAGAGAAGCGAAAGGGCATAAACTGCCAAAAGCAGCACTGCGATCGACAGGCTGAGTCGCTCCACCGTTTCGGGCGCAGCCGCTGAGCTCCCGACTGCGTGAAATGCGGAGGGCACGATGAGCGCCACTGACGCAACGCCGAGACTAGCTGCCTGGGCTTCCGCACCTTTTACGTTGAACGCTTGGATTCGATGGCGCAACCCTCCAGCCAGGAACGAAGCGCCGAGAACCAACAGAACGTTCCCAATAATGGAACCTGTCAGCGAAGCCTTCACAACATCAAGCTGACCGGCCCTGAGTGCGACAACGGCGATGATGAGCTCCGCCGCATTTCCAAACGTCGCGTTGAGAAAGCCTCCCAAGCCTTCCCCGGCACGTGCCGCGATATGCTCTGTCGCTTGCCCAAGCAGCCCAGCAAGTGGAATGATCGCCAGGCAGGATGAAAAGAAAATGAGGCGGTGAGAATCCGACCGCGCATGTTCAGCCCAAATGGTAATTGGGATGAATATCAGCAGCCAGTTCAGCGACGGTCGGAGCAAGCTTGGTTGGCTGGGGGTCATAGCATGGTCCCTGCGCTAGGGCGACATTGTGATGTCGCCTCTCCGGATACTAGACAAGCGGTGATAACAGTCTGAGAAGGATGTCCTTGCATCGAGATTCGCTGGATGGGGAGCCTTACTCCACAGATGGGGGCTTCATCATCCGCCAACCGTAGACCAGTAGGCAATATTGGCCCGCACCGGCCCAGGCGATCAAAAGCAGGATCAGACACTGACCGCCGAAAATCCACCGCCGTAGCCGGTTTTGGGATTGATTGAGTCGAGTTTTCCTTTCGTCAAGGTGGCCACGGAATGCGGCGAGCTGAACTTGCACGACATCCAGCTTGGCGACGATGCCGAGCGAAAGCTTCATGATCTCCGGGAGATTGCCCTCGACGTCTCGCTTCTGGCGAATCTCGGCCAGCCGACGCTCAACATCGGATAGCTCCTGCGAGGCATTGGCCAGCGACTGGCGCGCCGATCGGATGGACGACATCAATTCGGTCGAGTCTCGCAAATTCAAGTTCTTCTGGGACGCGAAGTCACCGAGGGCGAGGAGCAACTGCTCGATCAGCTCCGCAGTCGAAGTTGACAGCTCGACCAGTCCGTCAGCACGTTCCATCGCCGACGCGAGCCGTTGCTCGAGGTTATCGATCTCGGGTCGCGACGCCACGCGCTCGGCAACCACGTCCGACGCCGAGTCACGCAGCGTCTGCTTCAACTCGACGACCAAATTGCGCGTATCGCCTACTGCATTGCGCGCTTGATCCGCGCGGTGGTCGACCTGAGCTATCAATTGGTCGAGTTTGCCGAACACTTCCAACTTGACCCGTTGCAAACGGGAAGCCGCGAGCCAAACGGCCACGATTCCCGCCAGACACGCGACAATCCCGGTCGCGCCCGGCGCAGCGAATCCAAGGCCGACCAGACGATTGCCAACATGCATGGTTGACTCCCTCTGCGGCCGAGACGGCTCTATGCGACGCAGCGGCTCGTATTGTCAAATGTCGTGAATCTCGGGAACCACGCCGAGAATCCCCGCGAGCTCCAGGAGAACTCGTTCTGCCGAGCTTAAGGTCGATCGCAGTTCCAGCACCGACCGGGCTAAGGCGGGCTTATCGGTAATCAGGCCGTCGACGCCGCGACTCAACATCGCCGACATAGTGGGCGCGTCGTTGACCGTCCACACGTAAACTTCCTTGCCGATGCGGTGTGCCGATCGGACAAAGCGGCGATCGGCGTAAGACGCGTTCACCGCCACAAAGTCGGCCTCGCTGTTCCCGAGGCGACCGGCGGAAACAGACAATAGTTGCCCGACTTTCCAGTTTGGTCGAAGCGACTTCATTTTCTTCACCGCGCCCGCCTTGAGCGACATAACGATCACATTCGAAGCCATGCCCGATGCTTCAACGATCTCGACCACACGCTCTTCGAGTCGTTCGTCGTGCCCATAGTACTTCAACTCGATGGTTACTCCGATTTTTCCTTTGCACTCCGCGAGCACGACTTGTAGCTTGGGAACCCGTTCATCTTTGAACTTAGGGTCGAACCAGCTGCCGATGTCGATGTTTTCCAAATCGGCCGCGGTGGCGTTCCAAATCTTGAGGCCGACGCCGGCTTGTTTCATGAAGTCGCTGTCATGCGTGACGACAACTTCGCCATCAGCCGTCTCTTGGACGTCGATTTCCACCCAATCGGCGCCATCGGCAATCGCCTGCTTGACTGCGGCCATAGTGTTTTCGGGAGCCACGGTCGACGAACCACGGTGCGCCATGATCACTGCCTTGTCTTCCAAACGAACACTGTGGATCAAGAAAACGCCGATCCCCATGGCGAGAACCACACCTGCAGCGGCAACGCCCAAATAGCCTCCTGCGGGTCAATAAAAGCCCAGCTTCGTCGGTCACGGCGTCCGTCAGCTTCAATTGCGATAGGTCGATGATTCCGCGGCTGCCGAATTGCCGGTAAAGATGGAACAGCATCACCGCGAAGACGATAGTGCTCAACAGATTGACCACCAGACCGACTCCCGCCCACAGAAGAAGCGCGCCCCCGACCGCGGCCATCAACAGCCACGGCGAACCCGTCGCGTGCGGCACGCTCATTCGCCCAAAAAAGAGAATCAACGTGGTCGTCAGTGTAGACACGATGGTCGTTACCAGGACCCAGCCGCCGATCCATAACAGCAGCCTGCGTCGATGACCGGTCGCTCGTTCGCGGCTGACTCGCAGCGCGCTGGAATGTCCGACGCCCTCGAACAACACCAATGGCAAGGCAAAGAACCAGCTTGCCGCAAACCATAGCAAGAGCGATGTAAGCACCGTGATCAGCACGGCGCCGAGCGCCACGGCTAGTTGAAACTCCCCGGGCCACTGCTTGAGGTAGTAGTTGATGTCAAATTCGGTGAGAAGCTGGCCGTAAACTAGCCATGCTACGAGCAAGAACGGCGCAATGAGCAATAGTGCGCAAGCGAGCAGTCGTGCCGCGACCAAGACGACGGAGCGACGGTTGGCCGCGGCAAATCGCAACGCCTGCGCCACACCCATTCGCCTCTGCTGAGCTGCCGCGCCCACGATTCCCAAAAGTGCCGCCTGCTCGAAGGCGATGATCCCAAGCCACAGCGCCGACCACCACGAAGCAAATCCACCCGATCGGCCCGAGAAAGAAGAACAGGATATCTTGATCTGTGAGAATCGAATTACCCGAGGCCGCGATCAACACGCGAAACAGGATTCCTATGGCGGGCGTAAGCACCACAAATGCGATGAGCTTATAGGCGAGGTCCGTCAGGACAAGATCTTTCCACGATCGCCGCAGATCACCCGCAACGGCAGCAAGCAGCGATCGATTTTCCATACCGGTGTGCCCCTTTGGTTAGAACGGCGCACTTTGTCGGCAGACAGTTATGATTCACCACTTCGCGTGCTCCCTGAAATAACCCGCAATCCACCAAGACTTTTGCGTCGCGGGTCTTCAGTAAGTACGCCGAGCCGGTCTCTGTCGCTTAGCCCTCGAGCCAGCCGCCCTGAAACCCTGCTCGTTTCAATCCTGAAATCACGTAGGGCGAGCGACGCATGATATTCCAAATCAGTCCGGTTCGATAGTTTTCAATCATTAAAATCACCGGCCCTTGGTCGACTCCGAAATGAAAGGGAGAGATCCACCAACCCGTTGGACTATCAGGCACTTCGAATGTCTGGTTGAAAGAAGGTTTGAAGCCGTAGCGACTGTTAACGCCGATGTGGAGCTGCGCCATGTGGTTAATGGTCGGAATGACGATTTCTGGCGCAAAGGGAAGCGATGCAAGTACGACCCACGGAGCAAGGGTTCCGTCATCGGGACCGTCCGGAATGCCACGGGCAATGTAGTCGTAGAATTCGCGCTCGATGCCGGTCGACGTGCGCTTGGTCCAGCCGGGTCCGTCGGTCGCCGTGATTCCCCAGCAGTGTTTGCCATATCCGGCGAAGCCGTGCGGATTATCGATCGCGTACGCTTGATGCACGTAAGTGGCTTGCCGGGTGTTTTCGAAATAATCCGTGCTGTGATCGCGCATGAACTCGTCGCGAATGCCCCGGAAGTCGATCCACAGATGTGACAGTTGATGCGTAAAGAGCGGGCCGGAGTAGAGAACTTCGCGGCCATAGGTTTTTCGCCACTGATACGTCGAACAATAGGCGGCATAATTTTCGGCCGCCAAAGGGAAACTCGGTGAGCCCAAGCCGAGTATGTATACCAACAGCGCCTCGTCGTACCCTTTCCAATAATGCGGGATGAAACCGTCCTCCGGGCGCCAGCCGTGGCTGACGGCCGGCCCGCCGTTTAATGCCCATTGCCAATCCGCCCGGGCATAGAGCTCATCGGCCAGCCTTCGGAGCTCCGCTTCCTCGGGAGTATCGGCGTCGAAATACGCGGCACAAGTAAGCATGCCGGCAAAGAGAAAAGCCGAATCAATTGTCGAGAGCTCGCATTTCCACACCCGGCGGCCGCTTTTCATGTCGAGAAAGTGATAGTAAAAGCCCTTGTAACCCGTCGCATTGGGTTCGGGGCCGTGCGGACTATCAAGAAAGAAGCGCAGTCTCTTGACGCGCAATTTCCGGGGCAAACTCGCGCGAGATGACGCCGCGTTCCGTGAGAATGGGTAGAGAGGCCAAGGCCAAACCAACGGCGGCAATACTCGCGGGCGCGTGCCGTTCCGTCTTGTCGCGAATTAGGCCGTTGGCAGGATTGGATTCGTGCAAATAGTATTGCAGCGTCGTTAACTGCAGCCGGCCGAGATCCTCTTCAGTGAGGAGTTGTTCCGTGTCGCCGGAAGTCATAGTGTATTTGTAAACAAAACTTCAGACACGGCGTCATCTTTTTCGCCACAGCTACGCTCCACCTTGAGGAGTCATCTGCCGGAACTCGCTTCTTGCGTGCCGCCAGGCTCCTCCATCCGCACCAGCAACCACTGTTGTGTCGTGCCATCGGGAAAATGCACCAGCGCCGGCGTCGTATCCTGCGCCAGGTTCCCGATGCCCGTTTCCATGAGCGGTCGCGATCTTGCCAACGGCCGTCCAGGCAGCTCTCTGCGTCTGTTTGTCGACCATGCCTTCGACCGCCTGCACATTGCTCGTTGCCGTGTTCTGGAACGTGCCATTGATAACGCCTTGCTTGCTCACGGCGAGCTGCAAGAACATGGTTGGCTCGACGCCGGTCGATTGGCCGTCCGAAGTCATCGCATAAACGCCCAGCGACATCCAATCCTCCGCGGCCGGCTCGGCTTCCGGAGCGCTCAATACAATCGCTTCGGCTTGCTGGGCGTACTCCTCATACGTGGCGACCGGCTCGTCGCCGTAATACACGGAGCCATCGTCGTAGTAAACGTTTTCACCGTAGTTGTAGTACACGGGATCGCTCCAGCCGTAATCCACCCAGTCCGTGAGTCCATCCCAGGCGGCCCAGCCCCAGTAGCCGAATCCCGGATAGTACGGCCAGTCACCACCAACGTTGTCCCACCAACCGTCGTCGAACCAATCGTCGAAGTCGCCCGCATTGTCCTGCCACCAATCTCCAATGTCGTCGCGATGTTCGTTGCGCCAATCCTGCCATCCCTCGCGATCAGTGATGCGACTCGGCAGGTTCTGAGCAAAATTTCCGTCTCCCGGTCGGCCAGGCCGACCAATGTCGCCGGGCCGATCACCGGGACGTCCAGGCCGTCCTATGTCTCCGGGTCGATCACCGGGTCGCCCGGGTCGGCCGATGTCGCCGGGTCTATCGCCAGGTCGGCCTGGTTGGCCGATGTCACCTGGTCGATTGCCTGGTTGTCCGGGTCGACCAATGTCGGCTGGACGATTGCCAGGTTGGCCAGGGCGGCCGATGTCACCCGGTCGATTACCACCCGGCTGTCCCGGTCGTCCGATATCACCCGGTCGATTACCTGGTTGTCCGGGGCGGCCGATATCAGCTCCGCCGCCGGGCCGCGCAGGCAAAGTCGATGCGATGTCGCCTGTGCCTGGACGTCCGCCGTCGCCGAGTCCTCCGCTCGGACGGTTTTGCAAGAATGCAGCCGCCGCGCCGCCTGCCAGCGCACCGCCGGCAAAAGCTCCGCCTGGGCCGCTGGGTCGAGTCGCTGGCCGATTTCCGCCACCAACGCCGCCACCGGACGGAAGATTGAGAAAGTTTTGCAAATCGCGATTCGATGGCAGCCCGCCACGCCCCGCCAGTGATCCGCCACCGGGACGACGCACCGGCACCCGGGCGAGTACCTGCGCCGGGACGAGTACCTGCGCCGGGCCGTCCCGCTCCGGGCCGCCCGCTCCGGGCCGCCCGGCGCCGCCGGGCGATTACCGGCGAGACCACCGCCCGGTCGGTTGCCGACTGCCTGCACCGGGCCGACGGCCAGGCGTCGGCAAATTACCGTAGCTCGGCCGAGTGCTTGGGCGGCGTGCGGCCGATCGATTTACGGACGATGGGCGAGAAGACGGGCGCGACATTGAAGGAGTGCGTCGAGCGCCGCTGTATCCGCCGCGAGCGCCGCCACCTCCTCGATAACCGCCGCCGCCGCGCGCACCCCGCCTCCTCGCGCACCACCACCACCTCGCATGCCGCCGCCGCCACGGCCACCGCCGCCCCGGCCGCCTCCGCCACCACCACGTCCGCCGCGAGCCAGCACATCGCCAGTCACCATAAGGAATATTGCCAATAGGCTAACCGCGATTAGGATTGATCTTTTCATAATGACGCCTCCGTTTCACAGAATCGCATCTGGCATTTGTAGAGCATGGGAAGTAAGCCCCTGAATCACTCGGCCGGCTTGCGCACCACGAGCACTTCGTCCACATTTGGCAAGATGTCGCCACCAACTTCCCGGTTGATCGATTGCCAGGTGAACGAGTTGTCGTCGACGCGGGTGATGATGTTGACGGCCGACGTTATGCTGCCATCTGGCAGGGTGCCGTTTTGCTGAATCACCCAGCGGTCGCCTTTGCGGGTCCATTTGCCTTCGGCGAATCCGCCGTCGGAGTCGAAGATCCATGAGCGGATCTGCTTGGTCACCGGATCCCAGCCGATAATCTGCATGCCGGCCAAATCAACCTGATCGCCGACCACGACAGCAAACGAGCGGTTGATGAAGTTTTGATTCTTCGTCCACTCGCAATCCGTTTGCACGGTGGCATCTTCATCCTGATCAATCCAGGAGCCGATCATCCATTCCAGTTCCTTCAAGCTGCTCGTAGTTTGACGGCGGCGGCTCGGGCGGCGCCGGCGGCTCCTCCTCCGAAACGCGATCGAGCAGCCATTTACCATCGCGCTTCACATTGACGGCCGAGTACGCGGTCTCCTCCGGCTCCGTATTCGGCTTGGTGATGCGCACCGTGCCATTTTCTATGGCTACGTTTGGCGATACGAATTCGACGGAATGCACCTCGACTTCGAGCTTGGCCTCGCCTAAATCGGCCAGGATATCGGTAAACACCTTTTCGATTTCCTCCCGCCCAATAGCTGCTTCACCGGTCGACGGGTCCATATAGACCGCTTCAGGCGACCACATGGCGGCGACGGCTTTGGCGTCGTGTTTGTTGTAGGCCGCGACATAGGCCTCCGCATTTGCACGAATCGCGGCTTCATCTTCGGCCTGGTCGGCGCCACAGTTCAACGGAGATAGCCACGCCAGACCGCATATGATTGGGATACACAATAGGCGCATACGTTTCATGGAGAGTACCTCACTAACGGGATACGGCTGAATCGACGCGCAGGGTTTTGGGACATGCATCAGTGGAATCTCCACTGTCCGCCCCCCCTGAATTTCAAAGGTCATGGAAAGCACCGCCTGATCGTAGGCAAGGCGCGATGCCGCTCAGGACGTCCGCCTGACGTGATGAGACTTGATTGGCGCAATATACCGCGTTTTGTTAGAAAAGCGAGCCATCGCAATAATTGGGCCGAAATTCTGCCTGCGAATCATCGCTTGCACATCACCGCTAACTGCGCATGGTAGGAATTAACGAGTAAGAGCGTCGATGCCGTGGAAACAACTCTGGGCGCTATTGCTTGTGCGCGAAGCTGCGCGGACGATGCAGCTAGGTGAAATCATTTCTTGCCGCGGGTTAATTCGCTGTATGCTGCAGGTGAGATACGACCGCGCATACGTTTCTAGAGTTGTCCGAATTGCCAGGAGACGCTGCGATG
The DNA here is from genome assembly GCA_963713365.1 of uncultured Planctomycetota bacterium. Classification (GTDB taxonomy): domain Bacteria; phylum Planctomycetota; class Planctomycetia; order Pirellulales; family Lacipirellulaceae; genus JABDGM01. Next base: position 272,536 of record CAVQLN010000005.1, read on the forward strand.
GTTACCGTACCAACGCTGAAACTCGTTTGCGAACGTAAAATTTGCGACCTGATGCCCAACGAGAAGTCGTGTAAACGGTGGGAGGCGAGTGGTGTCTTGGTGAAGGACGGGAACTACTTCGTCGTCTTTGACGACCGCGGCGAGATCGCCCGCCTTTCCAATGATCTGCAGCCCAATAATGCAAACGGCCTGTTTGGAGTATCTGAGGCCAAATGCGGCTACGAAGGAATTACCTACAACGCAGCCAACGAGCGTTACTATTTGTTGGTCGAATCAAGCAAGCAGTCGAAAAGCTGCTATAAAGCCTCGATCGTCGAGTACGACAGCGAATTCCGGTGTCTCAAGGAACGGACTGTCGACTTCGAGTTTGAAAGCGTCAACAAGGGCTTTGAAGCGGCAGCTCATGTGCGGCGTGGCGACACCGACTATCTACTAGCGCTTTGCGAAGGCAATAAATGCCAATGCGGCAACAAAGGCAGAGAGCCGGGCGGAGGGCGAATCCAGCTATTCGAAAAGAAAAGGAAGCGATGGGAACACGTTCGCGCCCTTGCACTGCCAACTTCTCTGCCATTTGTCGACTATTCCGGCATGTCCATTGATACCGGTCGCGTGGCAATCGTTTCGCAGGAGAACTCAATGCTTTGGCTGGGCCACTTCCAAGCAGTAAACTGGTCGTGGCGCGATGAAGGGCAGCTCTACGAGTTTCCACGATCCGACGATGGGTCCATCCGATATGGCAACATCGAAGGAGTTGGTTGGATCAGCCCGACTCGTGTGGTAACAGTTTCCGATCGTCGAAAGAAAAAGAATCAGCCTGACAAGAGACTTTCCGAAAAAGATCAATCGATCCACATCTTCGAAATTCCGTGACTGTCAGCGGCTGGAACGCTGCAGCAAACATTAGGAGGGGCGATCGTCGCACCGCTGGTGCACAATCGAGGTTAAAGGAAAAATATATGAGCGAGAATCAGGACACGCAGCGCTGTCAGGCGGATGCTGAGCTCGAACGGGAAATTCGTGAGGGGCGAAAGTTCACACTGGAGGAAGCCATAGCGAGGATGGCCGGTCCCGGCGCCATGAAAGGCGAGTCACCCGTCGCGCGTATGCAACAAGCCGAGTTTGAAATCGATTCCTGGCTGAGCAGCCACATAGTGGATGCCGGTGGCGCATTAAAGGTCGTATTGCAGCGTCATGTGAAGAGGAGCGACTTACTGCTCGATAACTTCGATCAGCCGTTGGTCGTCTTGGCCAGCTATTGCAGGCGAGTTCTCGACTCGGATTACCTTCTAGAAGAGTTCGTTCGGGATGCAGACGTCGAATGGGCACGGGTCATGGGCGAGCGGCCTTATTTTGAGCGAGATGGCTCTGCGTGCCACCCCGATGATCCCTACACAGCTGAGTCCGTGCGGAACGCACTGTCTGAATTACTCGCGCAACTGGCAAATGAGTAATCGCTACGACCTTTGATTCTTGCCGGCCGTTGCGGCGCTATTGATAGAACCAGGTGATTTCGTAGGTATAGTCGCCCTCGAGCGACAGCAGCTTGAAGGCGAGTATCGTGTGGTCCTCGGCCAAGTATTCGGTGACGACCTTCACATTTTCGGCGGTGTCTGGCTTGCCCGTCTTGTAGCGAATCAACTGATAGGTTCGGTACTGTCTGTCTTCTGGTAGCAGCAGCCAGCGAGACAGTTCCACCGTTTCCGCCTCGACGTCGAAAGCCAGCGTGTTCGACCCGGCCCCATTACGCACGAATGTTCCGGGCGAGATATGTTCGTAGATGATATCCACGGCGTCGCCGGCCGGCACTTTCTCGAAGCCGGCTCCCACTTCCCAGCGAACGATTTTTTCGCCGGGCCGTGAACCTTCCGATGTCCGGGAATACAACTTCGGACTCAAATGCTGCGCCGGAAAACGAACCTGCGTCTCGGGACTGAAGGCCAAAACGCTGACACGAAAATCGTTGTTCGTCGCATTATCAAGTTTCTTTTGAATCTTCAATCGTCGGTAGCCATAGAGGTACGAGTCGGAATTGTTAGTGGCGTCGGTCGCCTCCCGCCAATTCCGCAAGTCGATCATGCGCAAGTCTTGCAGGATTAGGAAGCCTGCGAGATTCGGCTTATCATCAGCGCCAAGTTGCTCGACGTTTTTCTCTCCGATCCAGGGCGGCACCGGCCCGTCCATCAACCGGGTCATTTGCTCCACGTCCCGGCTTCCCTGCGCAAGCGATTCGACGATCTGGTTCACGCGCCGTGACCGTTCATACGACTTGACCACGAAGTAAGGCAACAGAACAAGGAGCGGGATCATGATCGGCACGTACACGAACGATACCCAATCGCGATAATCCAACAACGTCCTCCAAATGCGGCGGACGGCTGAAGCATGCAGTGTGCGCGCCTCTTGGGTCACGGGGTTCGGATCTCGCCGAGCCGCATGCACATTCGCCGTCTCATTGGCGACAGACGTCCTGGCGTGCGGCCCCTCGATCGGGTCCCACGGAGAATTGACAGGCAGCTCGTTCCCGAAAACTTCGGGATGCGCACGACAAACTTTGCGGCCGACACAATATCCCTGCCGAACCAGGCTACTGATCTCGATATCGGAAAACCGATCAAGATCGGTACGAATGCTTGGCAACTGCCTCTGCACTTCGAGATGCAATGCGGTCGGATCCTGCTCGGGATCGACGAAATCGGTAATCCGGGCGAAGACAAACCCGTGAGTGTTCTTAAACGTTTCATTCTCCAGTTGCCATACTCGGTCCATGAGAATGTCGCTGGCGCGCATGGCAGTGCGACACGAGTCCACCGGCTCGCAAATTGCTGCGGACTTCGAAAGGTTTACCAACATCGCTCACGAGCACGCCATCCCACAATGGCTCGTTTGTTTCCGACAACTTCGATATGAAACGAAACATGCGGACACCGAGGTTATCGAAGACGCCGCCGTCGGTGTACGCTTGGCGGCCGAATTCACCGCTTCTGGCACCCACATCCGCGCCGGTCAGCTCCATTGGTGGGAAGAAACCGGGAAATGAAGATGAGGCCGCGACGGCCATCGGCACTGTGGCCAGGCCGGCATGAATTATGTCGATCCGAAATGCCTGCCCTGGTTCGCGACAGATCATCCACAAGCCATCGCGATTGAACGAACAAAGTCGCCCTTCGCTAATATTCGTGGCGAGAATGTGCAGGCGCGGGTGTTCCGGCAATTGGAACAAACTGGTATCGCCGTAGAGATATTTCTTGTACTGGTACTCCAGGAGGCCCGCACGCGTGAGCTTGCGGTTCGACAATCCTGCCAGTCGGCGCGGCCAATGCAGCGGCAGCCCCAGTCCGTATCGACGGACGATTCGATTGCGGATATCGAGGCGAACGAAGGAGAGCAGTTCGGCCGCGGCTGTTTCAAACTCGCTGTCCGAGCCGTTGTAGCGTCCCCAATTGAGGCAAAGATGCGCGGCGATAATACTTCCGCCTGACACAGACGTGATGTGCGTAACGTTTGGCAAGATTCCGGCATCGCGGAGAAAGCGAATCATGCCGAGGTGGTACAAAGTCGCCCGAAATCCACCTCCGGAAAGTGCGAGACCAATCTTCATGGCTGCTTGTCCACCGTGCGGCGATCCGACAGCCAGCCGTGGCCCGAAACGTTAATTAGCCTGAATAGTTTTATGCTTCACCACCGAAGCGCGATTTCAGCCCTGACTCGTTCCTGCCCCTTAGAGGACACAAATCCGAGGGTCGATTGGGAGGCTGCAGCTCGAGAGCGTCAAGTGGTCGAGATTGAGAGGGGCTATTTTCAGTCTAATTAGCCGGGTTCGAATTATGCTCATCAGATTTCGCAAAAATTGGACCCAGTTTCGAACCGAGCATCTTAGGACGCATTCGTTCTTGCGGCGCCACTTCGCGTGATGTTCGCGGATCACCGCAACGGCTCGTCCGCTCCCGGAACGCACTGCGGAATGGAGAAGTCGTCCACGCTAGCCAGCGGAAGGTCATAGGAGAGCATTGCCGTCCGCGCCAGCTTACGAGTCCAGGCCACATGCGGCCGACCAAAAGAAGCGGCGTCTCCTGCAAGTGGTTTACTTGGAATTGTTGCCATATCATCAACGTTTCCAGAATAGTGCCAATGCCGCCAGGAAAGCCTGCCGCACTCATATGCTAAACCCATTGTGAATTCTGCGAACGACAAATCTCGATGGCTTCGAACATGCCAGGGCGGTGGATCCGAACGGTTTGCCCAAGGGGTCGCAGTCACGGCGCGTCTTGAGTCGTATCGCTCAGGCGATAGATCGTCGAATGTTCATCGACGCGACTGATTCGATAGCGGTCGGAGTAGCCGGGGTCGTCGCGGTGCCAATGGCAAAAAACGTTGTGATAACGGCACGCCCAGCCATATTTCGGCAGCACATCGTGTCGGGTTGTGTGGGAAAGCGATTCGAGAATGCTTGTCTTATGTTGCTCGATTAATTCCCACTGGACTCCTCGAGAATCCTGGGCTGCAGCGAGATAATTCACGAACCACCAACCATCCACGTCGCGACAAATCGCCTGTTCGACATTAGGTTCGATTTGGCCGATATTCGCGCGATATGATTTCGTTACGAGTTGCTGCAGCGGCTCAGCCAAAACAATTCGCGGCACGATCGACGCTTTGGACTCGAGCTGGTAGCACTCGATCAGCGCTGATCCAAAAATGATTTCGTCGGTCAAGCAAATTGGGCCTTGAGTCAGCGCCACGAACGAAGAAGCCGTTCATCGTCATTTTGAGTTGGTATCTTTGCGCACTGCGAATGATGAACAAGGCGGTCGCTGCATGATCTGCGACTTCCTCATCGAATGGATAACCAAATGCTAAGTTGTCGCTGAAAAACTTGGTCGCCCAACGGCGGCCGATCGCCCCTTCTCGATCAGTGATGGGTTCGCGAACAAAGCTTCGAGAATCGTCGATCGCGGCAGCGATCTTATCGAGCAAGCGCTGTGCCTCTTCGATCGAGGCGCATGAGGTAGAGCTCTGTGAAAAGCCCAGGATGTCGATGAATGCCACGATGGACTGCCGCAATCGCGGGCGGCCGGTCTTGTCCAAATAGGCGGTTGGAGATTCAGGCATTACGTGCCACAGTTCAGCTATTTGCAATCGGCGAATAGGATCTCGCCGGTAGCGGCACAATACGCCGCGATCTTCGTTTGGGTGCCCATCTTATTGGAACAACAAACTCATTCCACGGGACACGGCGTCGCATTCCATATTTCTGCCGCATATTCGGTAATAGTGCGGTCGCTGGAAAACTTTCCGGAGCAAGCCACGTTGATAATGGCCTTGCGCGTCCAAGCGTCGGCATCCGAGTACAACTCGCCGACTCGCTGATGCGCCTGGGCGTACGATGTCAGGTCCGCCAAGTGCATGTAATAGTCGCCGCGATCCAGAAGTGTCTCGCGGATTGGAGTGAAGATGCCCGGCTCATCGCGGCTGAAGTGGTCGTTGAAACACGAGGTCAAGCGCTTCCCGTGTCTCTGGTTCGTTCTCGTAGTGCCAGAGCGGGCTGTACCAGCCGCGGCTGGCCTGCACCTCGCCGGCAGTTAGTCCGAATAGAAAGAAGTTTTCCTCGCCGGCCTCTTCGGCCATTTCGATGGTCGCACCGTCCCGGGTGCCAATCGTCAGTGCCCCATTCATCATGAACTTCATGTTGCCCGTGCCGCTGGCCTCGTACCCTGCCGTCGAGATTTGCTCCGACACATCGCTGGCGGGAATCAGCCGCTCCGCCAGCGATACATTGTAATTCGGAACAAAAACGATCTTGATGCGGCCGCGCGTGCTGTTATCCGAATCAATTACTTGGCCGATGTTGTTAATCAACTTGATGATCAGTTTGGCGAGTTTGTACGCCGGCGCCGCCTTGCCCGCAAAGAAAAAAGTCCGCGGCGGCATCGAAAGCCCGGGATTGTTTCGCAGCCGGTTGTACAGCACGATGATGTGTAGCGCGTTGAGAAGCTGCCGCTTGTACTCGTGAATGCGTTTGACCTGGCTGTCGAAAATCGTATTCGGATCGACCACTTGGCCGGTCGTTGCCTTTAGCCAACCGGCAAAGCGTTCTTTGGCGGCTTGCTTGGTATGAACGAAGGCGGCGCGAAACGACGAATCCTCGGCGAGCGGCAATAGTCGGCGTAGTTCGCTAAGGTCACTCACCCAGCCGTCGCCAATGGATTCCGTAATCAGCTTTGAAAGGTCAGGATTCGCCAGCATTAACCAGCGGCGCGGCGTCACGCCATTCGTCTTATTGTTGAATCGCTCAGGAAACAGCTCCGCAAAATCGGAGACCACACGCGTGCGAAGCAGGTCGGAATGAATCCGCGCCACGCCATTGGTGCTGTGCGTTCCCACAATGGCGAGATTGGCCATGCGCACCTGGCGAGCCGGAGTCTCTTCGATAAGGCTAACTCGCTGGGCGCGGCTTTGGTCGCCGGGATAGCGCTCTTCAACGTGGGCGAGAAACCGGCGATTGATCTCGTAGATGATTTCCAACAGCCGCGGGCAAACTAGCTCGAAAAAGCGCTCGGGCCACTTTTCGAGCGCCTCGGGCAACAACGTGTGATTCGTGTAAGCAAGCGTGCGAACCGTCAAGTCCCATGCATCATCCCAGCCAAGTTTGGCTTGATCCAGAAAGATACGCATCAACTCGGCAACGGCCAGCGACGGGTGCGTGTCGTTGAGTTGAATCGCTACCTTGTCGGGCACGAGCCGCCAATCGTCGTTCGTGCGGCGGAAGCGGGCCACGATGTCGGCCAAAGAACAGCTCACCAAAAAGTATTGCTGGACGAACCGGAGTGCCTGGCCGGCACGAGTCGAGTCATCGGGATAGAGCACGCGCGTGACCGTTTCGGCGAGCACACGGTCCACAATCGCCCCCACAAAGTCGCCGGAGCTAAACTCGCCGAAATCGAAGAAATCCGGGGAGGCCGCCCCCCAAAGTCGCAGCGTGTTGATCGTGCGACCGCCATAACCTACCACCGGTCGGTCACAAGGCACCCCGAGCAGTCGCATCGAGTGGCCAGGTATCGCACGATACTTTCCATATTCCAACTGGAAGCCGCACCCAAACGGCACTTCCACGGTTTCGCGATGCCGGATGACTTCCCAGGGATCGGGATTCGCGAGCCAGCGGTCCGGATGCTCGACTTGCCAGCCGTTCTCCATGGTCTGGCGAAAAATTCCATATTCGTACCGCAGGCCATATCCAATGGCAGGAATTTGCAGCGTGGCCAGCGAGTCGATAAAGCAGGCCGCGAGCCGGCCAAGCCCGCCGTTGCCCAGGCCGGAATCTGGTTCCGACTCAATGACTTCCTTCCAGTCTTGCTGGGGATCGGACCTGAGGTCGTCGCGCACTAACTGCTCGACACCGAGGTTGATAATGTTGTTGACCAGCGTGCGGCCAATGAGAAACTCCATCGACAGGTAGTAAACACGCTTGGCGTTCTCCCGGTCATGAGTCTGTTGCGTCAACAGCCATCGTTCCGTAAGCAAATCGCGCAGTGTGCGCACCACCGCTTCAAAACGCTCGCGCTGACTGGCATCTTGCTTCGAGACAACGTGATCGAACATCAGGTGCCGATCGTAGCTGTCGGCACCAGATGGTTCCGTGACGCGGGACTCTACTGGCGCGACCGCTTTCGATTTCTTCTTTGCGTGTTTTGCCGTCGACATGGAATTCATTCCTTGTTGGGTAGTCGCGTTTATCTTAGCTCTTACGGTCACCCGCCGTACACTGATTCGGCAAAAGCAGCAGCACTACACTGCGCGATTCAACGCGATAGGTGGTTCCGGGTATCGGTCGTGCATCATCCCAGGCAACAATGTCGTGCGGCGAATCGAGCGAGGTGTCGATCCATCGTCTCCACGGCGCCCCACACTCCGGCCGGGGCAATTCGAATTCGAGCGGTTCCCAGTAGGCGTTCAGAATAAGGTGAAAGTGTAGACTCTCGCTGCGAAGTTCACCGCCCAAAGCCACGCTGTGTGAATGATCGCCCCAGTCCGGCTGGTCCATCTGTGTCCCATGCCAGGCCTTTTTCGCGTCGCGCAGCATGGCGCTCAGGCTCACGCGCTCCCGATGGGCGGTGCGCAGTCGCCGCCGGGCGCACAGCAGTTTAACGAAGCGATGTATCTCCGCATTCTTTTCCACCAGTGACCAGTCGAACCAGCTCAACTCGTTATCGTGACAATAGGCGTTGTTGTTACCGCCTTGCGTGCGCCTGGCTTCGTCGCCCATCAAGATCATGGGGACACCTAACGACATCAAAGTGGCCGTCATGAAGTTCTTCACCTGCCGGGCACGCAGCTTCTCCACGGTCAAATCATGGGTGGGACCTTCAATTCCGCAGTTCCAACTGCGACTGTCGTTGGCGCCGTCGCGGTTGTCTTCGCCATTTGCGTCGTTGTGCTTGTGGTTGTAGGAAACAAGATCGTTGAGCGTGAAGCCGTCGTGACACGTCACAAAGTTAACGGTTTGCTCCGCCTCGCGCTCTTTGTGAGCATAGATCTCGGGGCTGCCGACCATCCGGTCCGCCACGCGCCGCAATGAGCCCGGTTCGCCACGGAAGAAGTCGCGAATATCGTCGCGAAATCGGCCATTCCATTCCCGCCAGGCATCGCCGACGAAGCTGCCCACTTGATACAACCCGGCGGCATCCCACGCCTCGGCAATCAGTTTCGTGCCCGCCAGCGCGGGTTCAGACTCGATGTCCCAGAGCACCGGTGGATTCGGCAACGGATGTCCCGATGCATCGCGGGACAGGATCGACGCAAGGTCGAAGCGAAATCCATCGACGTGCATCTCGTCAACCCAGTAACGCAGGCTGTCCACAATCATCCGACGAACAATCGGATGGTTGGTGTTCAGCGTGTTTCCACAGCCGCTATAGTTTGCATAACGGCCTCCGCCGTCCTCCAAGATGTAATACGTCGGATTGTCGATGCCGCGGAAACTCAGCGTCGGCCCGCGCTCGTCGCCCTCGGCGGTGTGGTTGAATACTACATCGAGAATGACCTCGATGCCCGCTTGATGCAGCGCCTTGACCATGTCCCGAAACTCGTTTACTGCACCGAGCGGATCCTGGCACGAGCTGTACGCCTGATGCGGTGCAAAGAATGAGACAGGTGCGTAGCCCCAATAATTCACCTTTCCTGGCGGACAGTCTTGCGCGTCGAACTGGAACACCGGCATGAGCTCGACCGCAGTAATGCCGAGGTCTTGCAGATAGGGAATTTTCTCGATCAAGCCGGCATAAGTGCCGCGCGTTTCCTCGCTAAGTCCCGAGTTCGGATTACGCGTGAATCCGCGAACATGCATCTCATAAATGATCGTTTGCGCCGGCGGACGGCAAAGTGGAGTGTCTCCTTCCCAGTCGTACGCTCCAGGATCAACAACAACGCTTTTCATTGCCGTCGATGCGTTGTCGCTCGGCTCAATCGCCGCTAAACGATCGTAATTCTTCGGAACGACCACGCCTCGGCCGTGCGGGTCGAGCAGCACCTTAGTGGAATCGAATCGCAGCCCCCGCGCAGGGTCTAATGGTCCCTCAATCCGATAACCGTAGATCTGTCCTGGGCGCAGGCCCGGAACCCATACATGCCAATAGTGATAAGTACGATTCAACGCGGGATCGAACCGAACGACACGCGAGGGTGCGGGCTCATCCTCGCGCTCAAAGAGTAGCAACTCCACGCCGGTTGCGCCGCGAGAAAACAGACTGAAGTTGACGCCATTCTGATCAACAGTGGCTCCCAGCGGGCAACTTCGTCCAACTAGCACATCAAGTTGCAAATTAACCCCACGTATTTCAGAAACGCTCGAGGCCCCGTTGAATTCGGCTTTTCGATTCCGTGCAACAATATCGCATTCTAACCGACCCATTTGACAACCATTACTTCGAGTTTCGCGAGGGCCGCTCTCATCCGGATAAGGTCACCGCAAGAAATTGTGCGACGATGATCCGCAGCAACATGGTAAGCGGATACACCGTCGCGTAGGCCACCGCCGGCGCCTCGGAGTTGCAGATGCCATTGGCGAAAGCGAGCGCCGGTGGATCGGTCATGCTCCCCGCCAAGAGTCCCGACAGTGCGACGAAGTTCAGGCCGAGTTTCGTGCGCAAGAATTCCGATGACGACGAGGGGCACAATCGTGACAAAGACGCCTGCAATAATCCATAAAACTCCAGTCCAGCTGAAAGCGGTCGCGAAAAACGTAGGCCCTGCCATCAGTCCAACGCCCGCAAAGAAAAGGGCGATGCCCAGCTCGCGAAAAGCCATGCTCGCACTGCGGGGAACGTGCCACACGAGGCGACCAATGCGACCGACGCGCCCCAACATGATCGCGATGATTAGCGGCCCCCCCGCCAGGCCCAGCCGCAACGGCTGCGGAAGTCCCGGAAAAGCGATCGGCAGTGTGCCGAGTGCGATTCCCAGGCTGATACCGGCAAAAAGCGGCACGAAATGAGTCTCATTCAAGGCATGCACCGAGTCGCCGAGATATTCCGCAGCTCGACCAAGCACGTTTTCGTGGCCAACCACTTGCAGAACGTCGCCAAATTGCAGCCGCAGCGCGGGGACGGCGGTCATTTCCAGGTCGCCGCGCGTGACCCGTGTGACGATAACGCCATGCGAAAACTCCAAATCAAGCTGTTCGATTGATTTCCCAAGCACGCTGGTGTTCGTGACGATGATTCGCCGATAGCCAACTGACCCAGCCGATTCGAGCAAATTCTCCTCGCTCGCTCGACCAACGACTCGTTCAAATTGCTCAAGGCCTCGCGAGGTGCCCACGGCAAGAATGCTGTCGCCGATTTTCAATTCCGTTTGCCTGGTGGCAGTACTTACGTCTTCTCTCCCAACCCGACGAATGCGCGAAACCACCACACCCGTTTCAACCAGGCCAGGCACTTCACCGACCGCCACACCATCCAGATTCCGGTTTTCCACGACAAGCGTTCGCCGCTGAAGAGGCTCAAAACCAGCGCGCTGCGCCGCAGTGTACGCGGCGACCTCTCCCGCCACGTCGATTCGATAGAACCTCTTTAGCGCCAAGATCGTGGAGATGATGCCGAAAATGCCGAGCGGATACGTGACCGCGTAGGCGAGTGCGGGCAACGCCGCTCGCTCGGCAGACACATTCGGAAACGACGAAAGAGTTTGTTGAGCCGCCCCCAACGACGGTGTATTCGTCGTGGCGCCAGAAAATATCCCCGGCACGGCGGCGCTGTCGAATCTCAGCAGCCAACCCAGTGTGACCACGATAATTCCGCCTAATAGAACAATCGCCGTCGCGAGCGCATTCAGTCGCAAGCCGGCCTGTCGAAGTGAAGCGAAGAAGCTTGGACCAATTTGCAAGCCAATACAGAACACAAACAGAATCAGTCCAAACTCCTTGATAAACTCTAATGTGTGGCGATCAACGGGCTTGCCGAAATGTCCAACCAGGATGGCGGCAAATAAAACGCCCGCGGTGCCAAGCTTGATGCCCCGCACGTGAATGCTTCCCAGACTCATTCCGGCGACGCAGACGAGCGAAATGATGGCAATGGCATGGGCCGTGGGATTTGTCCGGGGAAGGTCGAGAAGCCAACCCATGCCAGTCTCCAAATTAGACGCCTACGACTGTTGTGCCATGAGTACCAAGTATTCAGCAAACGGTCAGTCGCCCAGGCAGATTCCAAGTGCGCGGGCCGTTCGAGCCAGGCTGCCATCGGGCCGGACGGTTTTGAGTTTGCCGACTGCTTCGCTGATCGGAATCGCGCTCACGTGCGAGCCGAGGAATGCAACCATCTTGCCGTAATCGTCGGCGGCGACGAGTTCCACCGCATGCGCTCCGAAAACCGAGCACAACGCCCGGTCAAAGCTGGTGGGCCCGCCACCGCGCTGCAGGTGCCCCAACACGCATACTCGCGATTCCTTGCCGGTGCGCTGTTCAATCTCGTGTGCCACGATAGCGCCAATGCCGCCCAGACGCGCTTCGCGATTCGCCGGCGCATCGGCTGAAGTCACGAAGTCGCCGCCCTGTTCGCGCGCGCCTTCAGCCACGACCACAATCGTAAAATGCTTGCCTTGTCTTTCACGGGCCTGAACCTTGCCGCAAATGGCATCATAATTGAACGGAACTTCAGGAATCAAAATCACGTCGGCTCCGCCCGCCACGCCCGCAAACAGGGCAATCCACCCGGCGTAGCGGCCCATCACCTCCAAAACCAGCACGCGGTTATGGCTCTCAGCGGTCGTGTGCAAGCGGTCAAGAGCGTCGGTCGCACAGGCAACGGCCGAATCAAATCCAAACGTCCAAATCGTGCCGTCCAAATCGTTGTCGATCGTTTTAGGAACGCCGACGATCGGAATTCCATACTGGTGGAACTGCTGTGCGATGCTGAGTGAACCATCGCCGCCAATCGTGACCAGTGCCGACAAGCCAACTTGCGCCATTCCGCGTTTCACATTATCCAGCAACTCCGTCGGCAGGCCACGGCTTTCGCCATGACCCACTTTGGCGGTGAATTGACCGCGATTAGCCGTGCCAAGAACTGTGCCGCCTCGTACCAAAAGCCCATCAAGTGCGTTGGAGTCGAGCACCCGATAATTGCCGGGCGGCAGCAAACCATCGTAGCCGCCAAGGATTCCAACACTTTCCCAGCCGCGCTGCGCGGCCGCCTTGGCCACCGAACGAATCACCGCATTGAGACCCGGGCAATCGCCGCCGCCGATTACTATGCCAATTCTCTTGCTCATCGATTGATTCCTTGTTTAAGCACTCTGCCCGCACTCTGTGAATTCGACGATTGCCTGTTCTACCGAAATGTGTCGACCCAAGTAGCCAACGTGTTCTTCCAAGCCCTCGGCGCGGAGCAAATCACGAGTTCTTGCGTGAGCCTCCACGATACGAAGCTGGATTCCACGCGTCGCCAGCTCCTTGTGTAATGCTGAGAGCATTGCGGCGCCCGCCACATCAACATAAGGAGAATTCGAAAGGTCGCACACCACCAGCCGCAGTGAGTCGCTTTCGGAAATCTTGGTCCAGACGCGGTTCCGCACATGATCGACGTTGAAATACAGAAGCGACGCTTCGACGCGAAAGATGATTGTGTGGTCGATTGGTTCGTTATCCGGATGCCGCTCGAAATCAGAGTAACGGCGCGTGCCCGGAATCCGCCCCAGAATCGCCACATGCGGACGGGCCGCCGTCGTCAGTAACATGAGCACGGAAACGATGACCGCCAGAAGAACGCCTTTGAGAATGCCCAACAATAAAACGCCCACAAGGGCCACAATCGCGATGCCAAACTCGAGCCGGCTCACGCGCCATAGGTGCCGCAGTGCCGCCACGTTGAACAAGCCGCGCACGGCAACCAGGACGATCGCGGCCAGGACGACACTCGGCAAATTTCGCAAAAGACCCGTGAAAAACAGCAGGCAGCCGGCGATGGCCGCGGATGCGAACACGAGCGATAGCGGCGTTCGCGCTCCGGCTTTGTCATTCACCGCGGACTGCGAAAGACCGCCGGCGACGGGGAAGCCATGACTGAACGCGGCAGCCAGATTGGCAGCTCCCAGCGCCAACAACTCCTGGCGCGGATTGATTTTGTAGCCGTGCTTTTCCGCAAGCGTGCGGGCAGCGGAAACGCCTTCCACATAGGCCAGAAGAAAGCAGGCAGCCGCCAGCGGCAAAATCCCATCGACGTCGCGCGGTCGCAGCGACGGCCAAGCAAGATAGGGCAGTCCGGCGGGAATGGCGCCAACCGTTGCCACGCCTCGCCCGGCGAGTGCAGTGAACGACATGACGATGATGGCAGCCGCCACGACGAATAGCGCCACCGGGCGACCTGGAAAGAATCGGTTTCCAAACACCAACAGAGCAAGTGCTGCGAGGCCGAGCATCAGGACAACCAAATTCGTCTGCTCAAGTTGGCCAAACAGAATCCATGTCCGTTCGAAAAAGTGATCGCCGCCACCCGGGACGCCGAACAGTTTTGGAAGCTGCGTGAGAGCAATCGTGAGCGCCGCCCCGGCTTTGAAGCCAATGAGTATTGTTTCACTGATGAAATTCACCAGGCCGCTCAACCGCAATAACCAAGCCAGTCCGCCAAACACTGCGACGACTAGCGCGGTGAGCGAGGCAATGGCCGCCCAAACGCGCTGGATCCCCCTCGGCCATGCCGGCGACGGTGGTGCCGACCAGCATGGCGATGGCCGATGTGGGACCCACGGCCAATTGCTTCGATGTCCCGAAAAGCGCGTAACCAATGCCGCCAACCAGGTAGCAATAGATGCCATAGTGCGGCGGCACCCCCGCGAGCGAGGCGTACGCTAATGAAACCGGAATAGCGTATGCGGCCAACGTGATGCCGGCCACAGGCATCGTATTGCAACCAAGATGCCTGATAACGGGGCAGCCACTCCGCCGGTGGAAATACTGAGACGAGAGTTCCGCGAACTCGGCCGTTGGCACTGTACGTCATGGCATGAAGTCCCGCCATCACGCAAATTCGTCACTCATCGACGTGAGTCGCTGCATTGAAATCGAGAGAGACCGAAGTGGCTGGAAACGTTCAAGCAAAACAACCATCAACGCTACGACGACTTGAACAGCAAATTTGCATCACGACGTATTCTCGCATTCTCACTCGCAAGTGCTAGTACCACGATCGGGTTGGGTCGCACGTCTTGAGACAAAGCGCTGAACTGCACACGGCTTCATGGTCCCGGGGTCGAAGGTTTTACTCGTGAAAAATCCTGCTCGTCTTTGTGTGCCCCGTGATTTGACCTTGAGGGTTGTAGTGATCAGCAAATCCTGGCTGAGTTGCGCGAATTTGCCGCAAATGCCCCGAGCAGGGGTCAAACTGCATTTGCCAGTGCCGCCCACCGATAGTCGATTTACCGGTCGAATCGGTAAATCCGATCGCAAGCATTTTGCCGGGCGTATGGCCACGAGCGATTAAGGAATGTCGCGATGAGGCGATTTTTAGGGACGAGACGGGTTGCCGATACGGCATCGACGCGATCTGAACTGACGTCACGACGACGGCAGTTCACGCTGCTATGCCTACTAGCATTAGTGCTTGTTTCTGGGTGCTGCCACCTACCTGGGGGGCGTTGCCGCGATTGGTGGCGCAACGGCCTCAAAGTTGGCCCAAATTACTGCCCGCCCGCTGCTCCCGTGGCCTCGCAGTGGATTGACTACGAGGATCCGCGCGTGGAGAGCGAGGAGCAGCAGCTCAGCGAATGGTGGACGGTGTTCAACGATCCGGTGCTCAATAGCCTGGTCCAAACTGCGTACCAACAGAATCTCACGTTGCGAGCCGCGGGCGCACGGATTCTCGAGGCCAGGGCGCTGCGGGGCATTGCCGTTGGTAATCTGTTTCCGCAGGAGCAATTCGCGTTCGGCGAATACTCGCGGATTAAAGTGAGTGAGAATATCGCAAACCCGCCACCTTCCGTTTGGTTCTCTGAGTGGACGTTTGGTTTGAGCGGCACTTGGGAGCTGGATTTCTGGGGCCGCTACCGCCGTGCAATCGAAGCTGCGGACGCCGAGTTAGACGCCTCTGTTGAAGATTTTGACGACGTGCTCGTCGTACTGCTTTCGGACGTGGCCGCAAGTTATGTGGAATACCGCACATTCCAGCAGCGACTGACTTACGCTCGTGCCAATGTCGATATCCAGCAACGGTCGTTTCAACTAGCTAGCGACAAATTCGAAGCGGGTGCAACCACCGAGCGCGACACACATCAAGCTAGGCAGATCCTGGAAGAAACGGAGGCACTCGATACCGGTTCTTGAAATCGGACGGCGGCAGGCCGCCAACCGTCTATGCGTGTTAATGGGAATGCCACCTCGGGAAATGGAAAGCATTCTCGGAGCTGGCGGAATACCGGTCACGCCGCGTGAAGTTGTGGCCGGTGTTCCGGCCGACTTCGTGCGTCGCCGCCCGGATGTTCGCCGTGCCGAGCGTCTCGTCGCGGCCCAAAGCGCTCGGATTGGCGTCGCGGTTAGCGACTTATACCCGCACTTCAGCGTGCTTGGAACGATTGGCGTCGAGGCGGAGCAATTCGGCGACTTGTTCAAGTCCGGAAGCATGATCGGTGAAATCAGCCCCGGATTTCGCTGGGACATCTTGAACTATGGCCGTTTGGTGAACAATGTCCGTGTCCAGGATGCACGATTCCAAGAGCTTGCCTACCTTTATCAGGACCAGGTGCTCGATCGCGGGACAGGAAGTTGAAGATGCGATCGTCGCGTTCCTGCGGTCGCAGGAGCAGGCACTGCATTTGGGCGAGAGCGTTACAGCGGCCGCAAGAACCGTCGAAATCACCAATGAACAGTACAATCAAGGCGCAATTGACTTCACTTCGGTCTTCGTCTTCCAGGAAAACCTCACCGAGCAGCAGGACGAATTTGCCGTGGCCCAAGGCAACATCGCGCTAAGTTTGATTGCTGCCTATCGGGCACTCGGCGGCGGATGGCAGATTCGCTTGGATGGCAATGCATCCACGGTTTCCGAGCCAGATACGCTTGAGCGGCCATTCTTGGAAGAAATGCCGGCTCCGGGCGGCGCCGATAACGACGTCGAGTTTCAGTCATTCGCCCTGCTGTCGAGTTTCATGAAACAGCCCGAGGGTGACGCGGGCGTGACGCAGGCTGAAGCGTCCGCCATGCCCGCCACCGTGAACGACGTTACGACGGAGCAAAAGTCGTCATGAAACACGTACTTTGCACATCGCTGCCGTTTGTCGCCTGCCTCGCACTCTTCCGCCTGGCATCCGCTCAAGCACCGGTTGACGCCGAACGATCGTTGTATCCATTTGAAAGGTTCGTTTGCCCCGACAATTTGTTACGCGCTTGCTGCGACTTCTATTGTCCCAAGCCGCAACCGTGCGTCTGCTGTTACTGCTTTGGGCGCTCGAACGAATGCTACTGCTGCAAACCTCAACCGTGTATCGACTGCTTTCGCGGCCCCTACACCTGCGATTGCTACTGCGGAAAGCCGTTCCCGGATCTGTGCCGGCCCATCTTCGCGGACTACTTTCGCTGCGCACCGCAGTCCGATGGCTGCATCGAATCGAGCGGCAATGACGCAGACTGCCAAAGCGCACTTGTCCCAGTCAGTTACCCCGCTGACAGGGTAATCGAGCAACCGACATCGCCTGTTTCGCCTGATTTGAACTAGGCACACAAACGCCTTTCTCTCTTCGGCGCCGTAACCGCAGGCGCCTAGCGTATTTCGCAAATACGCCGGAACCTTTGATTTGCTTGCATTTGTCCGGCGTTCGGTCTACAACCAAAGTCAGAGAGGCGGGGCCTTTGTCTCTCGACCTCGTGAAGCTTCGTGGTGTCTTCGTTCAGGCGGGCGGGACATCGTAACGCGGGTTGAGCGACCGGCCGTCCCGCAGAGATTGTTGCCACTCGAATCTCGCGCGAAGGCGCAAAGCGCTCTATGCGATTTTATCTCATGCCGTCCCGTTGCGTTTTTTTTGCTGGGTTGTCCCTCATCGTGGCAGGTTGCGAAGAACCGCCAGCCGCGGTCGCGCCGCCACCGCCCAAAGTTACCGTCATGCCGCCCCAGCAGCGCGAGCTCTCCGATCACGAAGAGTTCAATGGCTGGATGGGCGCCGACCATACCGTTGAAGTTCGTTCGCGCGTCAAAGGGCACATCAAGAAAATCCACTTCTCAAACGGGCAGTATGTAAAGGCCGGCGATTTGCTCTACGAGCTCGATCCTCGGCCGTTTCTGGCGGAAATTGGCAAGGCGGGCGACGACCTGAAAGTTTACGAAGCGCAAAAAGTTGCGGCCGACAAAGAAGAAGCTCGGATGCGGATCCTGCAAACCAAAGGCGGGTCGAGCGTTCAACAAGTCGAAAAGGCGGAGGCCGACGCATTGGCATTGGCCGCGCAAATCAGCGCCGCCCAGAATGTAATTACGTACGCCAAGCTCGATCTTGAATACTCGCGAATAACAGCCGACATTGACGGCCGGGTCGGCAAGAGCGAGCTGAGCGCAGGAAATCTGGTGAACGCAGGTGGCAGCGACCCGCTGCTTACCACCCTCGTTTCCGTTGATCCGATTCGTATCTATTTCAATATTGATGAGCGGTCGATGCAGCGATATGCCAAGAGCATCGGCGCCGCCGGAGGAAATCTTTCCGACTTGCTGGCCAACCTGAGGGACCGTAAGTCAAAGTTCTCGTTTGCCTTAGATGGTGAATCCGGCTTTTCACACGAAGCCGAATTGCGATTCGGCGACAATCGCGTGGACCAGACCACCGGAACTATTCAGCTCTACGGCCACGTATCGAACGCAAACGGCATGTTTGTTCCCGGTTCGCGCGTGCGCGTGCGGCTCACAATTGGTCAACCGTACGCTGCCTCACTTGTCCCCGATACAGCAATTCTGGCTGATCAGGATAAGAGGTACGTCCTCATCGTGGATGATAAGAAAACGGTGCGGCGTCGGAACGTAACTTTGGGTCCGATCACCGATGACGGCATGCGGGCTGTTTCATCGGCCGACACGCTACCGGAAGGCGAAAACATGGCTCAGTGGCAAGTGATCGTGGACAACCTGCAGCGGGCGCGGCTCAACTATCCTGTTGAGGCGGAGATGCCCGGCACCTCCATTGCGGCGCGATAGTCCGCTTGAAGTGCGGCTCGCCGGCCGCGTCGCCGAACTCGCGGCGCGGTGTGGAATGCATCTATGATTTCTCATTTCTTCATCGACCGCCCGATTTTCGCCACGGTGTTGTCGATCGTCATCGTGATCGTCGGCGTCGTCGCAGTCACCCAATTGCCGGTCGCCCAATATCCCGACGTCGCGCCGCCCACCGTGCAGGTGACGGCCACTTACCCTGGCGCCAACGCCAAAACCACGGCCGATAACGTCGCCACCCCTATCGAGCAGGAGGTCAATGGCGTCGAGCGAATGCTCTACATGTCGTCGAAGTGCACGAACGACGGGCAGATGAACCTCGACGTCACGTTTGAATTGGGCACCAACCTGGATACAGCCCAGGTACTGGTTCAAAACCGCGTCGCGGTGGCCGAGGCGAAGCTGCCCGAGGAGGTCAAACGCATCGGCGTGACAACGAAGAAGAAGTCGCCGAGCATTCTCTTGTGCGTCAACCTCGTCTCGGGAAAGCGGCCGGATGGCAGCTTTTTCTACGATCAATTGTATCTGAGCAACTTTGCCACGCTGACCGTCAAGGACGACCTGGCGCGCATCAAAGGTGTCGGCGACGTGGCCTTCCTCGGTCCGCGCGACTACAGCATGCGCGTCTGGCTCGACCCGGATAAGCTCGCGGCCCGCGATCTCACGGCGAGCGACGTGATCAACGCAGTACGCGAGCAGAATCGCCAAGTGGCCGCCGGCCGGCTCGGACAACCGCCCGTTCCCACCGCGGCGTCGGTTCAATTCCAGCTGCCCATCAATACGGCCGGTCGGCTGACCACCGAAGAGCAATTTGAAAATATTGTGCTCAAGACCAGCAGCGACGGCGGCGTTGTCCATTTCAAGGACGTGGTCCGCGAGTCCGTTCGTGATGAGGAAGGCCGCACCATCGAGAAGGGCATCGAGCTGGGAGCGAAAAACTACGACGTCAACAGCTATCTCGACGGTGAACCCTGCGCCACATTGGCAGTGTTCCAATTGCCTGGTTCCAACGCGCTGGATACGGCGGGCGCCATCCGCGCCAAGATGGAGGAACTCAAAGGACGGTTTCCCGAGGGCGTCGACTACCGCGTCTATTACGACACCACCGTGTTTGTTGACGAGTCGATCCACAGCGTCATCCACACTTTGATCGAAGCGTTCATCCTGGTCTTTATCGTGGTCCTC
This sequence comes from uncultured Planctomycetota bacterium, assembly GCA_963713365.1. Lineage (GTDB taxonomy): Bacteria > Planctomycetota > Planctomycetia > Pirellulales > Lacipirellulaceae > JABDGM01. The sequence goes on from CAVQLN010000005.1 coordinate 292,395, forward strand.
GTGTTTTTGCAGAATTGGCGGGCCACGATCATCCCGATGGTGGCGGTGCCCGTCTCGCTGATCGGCACGTTTTCCGTCATGGCGATGCTGGGCTTTTCGCTCAATAACCTCTCGCTTTTCGGGCTGGTGCTCGCGATCGGCATCGTCGTCGATGACGCCATCGTCGTCGTGGAGAACGTGGAACGCTGGCTGGCCGAGGGCATGTCGCCGCGCGATGCCAGCCGCAAGGCGATGGAAGAAGTCACCGGCCCGGTGATCGCTATCGCGCTGGTTCTGTGCGCCGTGTTCGTACCGACCGCGTTCATGGCCGGAATCAGCGGGCAGTTCTACAAACAGTTCGCGCTGACGATCGCCGCTTCGACCATCATTTCAGCCTTCAATTCTTTGACATTAAGCCCCGCTCTGGCGGCACTTTTGCTCAAACCGCACAGTCACGGCGAGCATGGCCACGTGCAGCAGGAAGCGCTGCCGCGCTTGGGAGTCGCCATCATTGGCGGCTTGCTTGCCTATTTCTTCTTGCTCGCGCCCGTTGCGCACTGGTTTGGCATTGAGATAGGTGGCCACGGACCGGAAGGTGCAGAAGCCGCTGCTCACACGGATGCGACAACCATTTGGGCGCTGCGTGTCGGCGTATTCCTCGCGGGGGCCGTGGTTGGCTGGTTCGCCGGCATTTTGGTCAACTACGTGCTCGGGCTGTTCTTCCGCGCGTTCAACTGGTTCTTTGATGTGACGATCAACATTTATGGTCGTCTTGTGGCAGGGCTGCTTCGCGTCAGCTTCGTGGCACTGCTCGTTTACGGCGGCTTGATGGTTCTCACTTACTACGGCTTCCAGGTTGTGCCAGTCGGTTTCATTCCCGAACAGGACAAGGGCTACCTGGTGCTTAACGCGCAGCTGCCCGACGGCGCCGCGCTAGATCGCACGGATAAAGTCGTGCGCGAAATGAGCAAGATGGCTCGCGAAGTCGACGGAGTGGCGCACACGATCGACCTGCCGGGCTACTCGGCCGTGTTGGGCACGAACATCAGCAACGTCGGCGGCATGTTCGTGATCCTCGAACCATTTGAAGAGCGTGCCGGCCATGCAGAGCTGGGCGCACCCGCAATCATGGCGCGGCTGCGTGAGAAGTTCAATTCGATCACGGCAGCCCGGGTCGGTGTGTTCGGCGCACCGCCCGTCGAAGGTTTGGGCAGCACCGGCGGCTTCAAGCTGCAGGTGCAAGATCGCCGCAGTGCGGGCCTGCGTTCATTACAGGGATCGGTTGAAAATCTGGCCGACGAGGCAAATCGCGACCCGCGGCTTGCCGGCCTGTTCACCAGCTTCAGCGTGACGCAGCCTCAGCTCTATGTCGATGTTGATGAGGAAAAGGCGAAAGCCCAACAAATCAAGTTGCAAGACATCGATTCGACGCTTCAAGCTTATTTAGGTTCGTTCTATGTCAACGATTTCTTCTTTCAGAATCGAAATTGGCAGGTCAATCTTCAGGCAGCGCCGGACTATCGCATGAAGATCGAAGACATCGGCAATTTGGAAGTCCGCAATGCCAGCGGCAGCCGCGTGCCGCTTCGCACCTTAGTTAACGTGCGCTACGACAGCGGTCCGGCGATTGTGAATCACTACAATCTCTACCCGTCCGCGGAAATCAACGGCGGAACGGCGCCGGGCGTTAGTTCCGGGCAGGCCATCGAGATCGTCGACGGTGTGGCGGCCACCGCGCTGCCCGACACGATGGGATTCGAATGGACGGAACTTACCTATCAGCAGATCCTCGCCGGCAAAGACTTGCTCACGAAAATGGCCTTTCCGCTGGCCGTCGTGTTCGTGTTCCTTGTACTTTCCGCACAATACGAAAGTTGGTCGCTGCCGCTATCGATTATTCTTATCGTGCCGATGTGCCTGTTGGCCGCCATCGCCGGAATATGGCTGGCGAACCTGAGCAACGACATCTTCACGCAGATTGGTTTGGTCGTGCTCATCGGCTTGGCCGCCAAAAATGCGATTCTCATTGTGGAATTTGCCAAGCAATTGCAGGACCAGGGTAAGCCGCGAGTCGAAGCAACGATTGAGGCCTCCAAGCTGCGCCTTCGACCCATTCTTATGACATCCTTCGCATTCATCCTCGGCGTTGTCCCGTTAGTTTTGGCCACGGGCGCCGGCGCCGAAATGCGCCGAACACTCGGTATCGCAGTGTTCAGCGGCATGCTTGGCGTAACGGCGTTCGGAATCTTTTTCACTCCGGTGTTCTATTCCGTAATTCGCAAGTTCACCGAACAGAAACCGGCACCACCGGCGACCGTCGACCACGATCGAGCGATCGCCGACGCCACGACGAATGGAGAAGCCGAGATCGCGGCCGACGGGCATGCCGTCAAGCCGGACCGCTCGCCGCAGCCGGCCCATTGAAGCTAATTGTAGCACAGTCAATTCAATCACAGTCTTCCGAAACAACCGCGATTAACGACGTCCGCGCATTTAGGAGGTGAGCGATGATAGCGCCCAACAGTTTTCTGGAACGAATCGACGCGGAATTCACCGCAGCGAACCAGCGCGTCAAGCAGCTTCAGTCGCAGAAAGTTGAAGAATTTCAAGGCAAGCAACAGCGGCTGGAACAGTTTGACAAAACCCTGGAGCGGCTGCGCGACGTCTGGCGACCGCGGCTTGAGGCACTGGCACAAAAGTTTGGCGAGCGCGTGGATGTAAAACCTCAAGTTGCGCCTGCCAATCGAAGCGCCACATTTGAATTTCAGTCGGACTTAGCCCGCGTCGATTTGCGATTTTCCGTGGCGCCGGATTCGGAAGTACGCAATGTCGTATTCAAGTATGACTTGAGCATCATCCCGATACTGATGAAATTTGACTCACACGACGAGATTGAGTTTCCGCTCGACGCTGTGGATGACGTTGCACTCGGCAAATGGCTCGAGGATCGCATCGTCGGCTTTGTGAAGACCTACCTTTCGCTCCACGAGAACCAGTACTATTTGAAGGACCACATGGTTCAGGACCCGATCGCGAAGGTGAAGTTTCCTAAGTACGCGGCCGGCGCAAAACTCGACGTCGGCGGGAGGACGCACTACTTCATCGACGAAACAACTCTTCGCGAGTTTCAACAACAACAAGCGGCGAAAAAATAGCACTGGCGCCGGTGCTCTCGGGCTCGCCGGCATTCCGGCCTGGCTTACCGCAACGTTTCGCATGGAACTGGTGGCACCAAGCGGTGCGATGTGATGGCGCCAGCATCGTTCTTTCGTCCTGCGCGAATGTAACGCAATCGAGTGAATCATGGCCGATAAGAGCAAGAAGAAAAACGACGACTCGGATTCCAAGCTCAGTCGCAAGAATTACGAAGCTGAGCTAAAGCGCCTGCAGGCCGAGCTGTGCGCGCTCCAGGCCTGGGTGAAGGCCAAAGGCCTTCGTGTCATCGTAATCTTCGAGGGACGCGACGGAGCAGGAAAGGGCGGGACAATCCGGGCCATCACGGAGCGCGTTAGCCCGCGCGTGTTTCGGGTCGCCGCACTGCCAGCCCCATCGGACCGGGAAAAATCTCAAATGTACATGCAGCGGTACATGCAGCATTTCCCCGCCGCCGGGGAAATCGTGATCTTCGATCGCAGTTGGTACAACCGAGCTGGCGTCGAGCGCGTGATGGGCTTTTGCACGGAGGAGCAATATCGACGCTTTCTCGAACGTTGTCCTGAAATTGAACGATACATTATCGAGGGTGGAATCATACTTCTTAAGTACTGGCTGGAAGTCAGCAATGAGGAGCAGGAGCGACGCTTCCTCGCCCGCATCAATGACCCTCTACGGCAATGGAAGTTGAGTCCGATGGACTTGCCTTCTCGCTCCCGCTGGTACGACTATTCTCGCGCCCGAGATGAAATGTTGGAGGCCACGGACACCGAGCACGCGCCGTGGCATATTCTGCGGTCCGACGATAAGAAAGGGGCCCGGATCAACTGCATAACGCATCTGCTTGGGCAAATTCCCTATAAGACGATCAAGCAGGAGAAAATTCGGTTGCCGAAGTGCTCCGAAAAAGCAGCCTACGACGATCAAGCGACTTTAAACGAACGACATTTTGTGCCGGAAATCCATTAACGATTAGCGAAGTCCATTGAGAAGCCTTTTAAGTACGGACCTATTCCCAGACCATGCACGGCGGAGACCTGAGCAGCATCAAATTCCTGTACCAGGTGTTAGGGCCGACACTCTATCCAGTTGAGCTACGGGGACTCCGATGACAGCGGCAATATTTGAATAGTTGCCGATTTCGCGGGTGTTAAAATGAGTGTCAGCTGTCACGCGGACGCTCGGTTCTGAAGTCGCGTAGTTTTTAGATTGCTTGCGCTACGATCGCCGCCGGGCTGCCGCCATGCCGGAATCGAAGCTAAATTTGGTATCGAATTTGAGCGAAACAATGCTTCGACTTGCCTATGCTCCAGCTCGTGTAACCATTATTCGTTGCATGCTTAAATGTATTTCCGCTCGCTGTCCGTCTCGCCGCGAGATCAAATTAAATGGATCGGATCTTCATTCTGTCGCCAGCCCGAACAAGCGGCAAGCGTGCATCGCTGTTGTTGAACGAGAAGGTGCAGTTTGATCTCGCGAAACGTCTGCGACGCCGCAGCGGCGTCCCCGTCGGGGAAGTATTTTCATTTCTCAGCGGGCTGTATTTTCGGGGCAAATATACCTATAGCAAGCACTTTGGCCGGCCGCCCGTCGGCCTGTCGGCGCAGTATGTCATTACTTCCGGTGCCGGCCTGATAGATGCCGACGAGCCGGTCTCTCTTGAGCGTCTGAACGCGTTCGCCGCCGTGCCGATTGACCCGCTAGAACCGCGATATACGCAGCCCCTACAAAGTAGTGTTGCCGTCTTGCAGCTGGCAATCCCTTCGAGCTGCGAAGTTGTACTTTTGGGCAGCATCGCAACGAACAAGTACGCCGACATATTGTTGCAGGGTTTTGGCGGCCGGTTGATGTTTCCGCAAAAATTTATCGGGAGTGGCGATATGAGTCGGGGAGGCTTGCTGCTTCGCGCGGTTAGCGCGGATAAGGAACTCGAATATGTTTCGCTGATGGCGGCGGGTTCCCGCCGTGGCAAGGCCCGCCTAAACTCCCGCCGCTAAAACGCATCAAGAATTAGAATCTGCAGTCAAAGTCAAGCGAGAACAAGCGCCGGCGATTGCTTTGGGAACGATGGAGTACAGTGCGTGGGGCACTGCGATCTCGACGGACTTCGATAACGACAGCGTCGTCGACATTATCATGAACGGCAAGTATTACCTCAAAGTGCTGCGTGGCAGCGGAGGCGGCAACTTTACGTACATGAACACAGCTTGCGGCATTCACTACGCACGAGTGGTTGGCCGACAGATCGCTTGCGATCACTCATTCGGGCAACGGCCTGCCCTTGGTCTCAGGACCGAGCCAGATGAGAAACACGCCCGCGATATAAATGAAGGCCAGTGCCGTGCCGGCTTGCGGAAAAGCTTCAATCTCTATTCGATCTTTCGCGACGCTCTGAGCGAAGTATGCCGTGAGAGTGGCCGTTTGAAGCGAGCCGGCGGCGGAAAGCACGCGGCCGAAATTGTAAGCAAAGCCTTGACTCGTGGCGCGGATGCTCGTCGGAAACAGCTCGGGGAGATACAACGGGAACCAGCCGTAGAACGCCGCCGTGATTCCGCCCGTAAGGAAAAAACACGCTAGCAGCTTCGGCCCAAACACGTCGACGGTCTGATACATATACACAAGGGACAGGAACGAAAGTACACACAGCCCAGCGTAGGTGACGCGTCGCCCCAACCAGCCGCCTGCAAGCGCGGCCAGGATTGTGCCGATGATCGCTCCGCTGGCAGATGCGATTTGCGCGAATTCCTTGGCGTAGTAGGGGCCGCCCTCTTTGGGCAGTTGATCGGCCAGGGCGATGGCCCATTTCGGCGACCACTGAATCAGCGCCCACGTGCCCATCAACGCAACGCCCGAAAGGCAGGCGCCCAACAGCAACCGGCGCACGTATTTCGAGCGATCTCCTACACGCAAGCTCCCGGCAGTCTCCGCGCGGGCGAGATACCGCACGACCGGGAACATGTATCCAACGAGCGCGATGATAAACATCACAATGCTTCCCGCCACGCGAATGGGTGTGGCCCAAGCGGGAAGCGTAAGTTCGCCTTGGGGCGAAACCTGGCCCGCCATGTGGTCGAACAACGGCGACCACAGGAAAACCAACGTCGTGGCGGCTAGGGCGCCAATCACTACGCCCAGTACATCGCGCGTGGCCCAGTGAGACGTGGCGCCTTTGGCGCGCTCCGTTTCCCATTTATGCGATTCTGGAACGAAGATGCGGATGAAAAAAATCAGCAGAGCCGGCAGCGCTCCGGCAATCATGAGCAGCCGCCAGCCGTCGCCAGCGACGAGCAAGTCCACGGTGGCGTCGGATAGCCCTGCGTTGCGGAGTAAGTTGCCCGCACCTTCGATAAAACGAACGAGCACGAGGCTCAGCAGGGCGACGCAAAGAAATCCGACGTTCGCCGCGGCCCCAATCAAACCCGCGAGAAAAGCGCGAGATCGGTCCGGCCAGATTTCAATGACAAGAGCAACGCCGAGCGCCCATTCGCCCCCCATGCCCAATGAGGCGATGAACCGCAGCACGGCGATGTGCCATGCCTCGCTGGCGAAACCACATAGGCCGGTGAAGACGGCGTACGTGAAGATGCTCAGCGACATCGCGCGCACGCGGCCGATGCGGTCGCCGAGCCAACCGAAGATCACGCCGCCGGTCGCCGCGCCGACCAAAAACATCGACATGATCACCCCGAACCAATCGTTGACGACGGCTGGGTTGACGGCGATTTCCGATTGCAACAGCTCATCCAGCGCGTGGCGACCCACGAGCGGGAACATTCCCATCTCAAACCCATCAAACATCCAGCCCAGAAGCGCGGCGACAAGCGCCATCCAGATGCCACGCTTACTCGCCGCTGGTTCCGTCCGCTTGTTCATGTGATTGCCGCACTACTGATGGTGGCTAGTGAAGGCATGAGTTCATTATCCTGGCGGCCAGGTCATTTGTCGCCCGCCCAGCAGGTGAAAATGCAAGTGGTCGACGGACTGCCCGCCATTGCGGCCGCAGTTTACAACTACGCGGTAGCCCTCGCTGAGATCCAGTTCGTCGGCAAGATTGCGAATTACAGTCCAAAGGTGAGAAACCAGCGGCGCGTCCGAGTCTTCAATAGCTGCAACCGAAGAAATCGGCTTCTTGGGAATCACGAGGACATGAACTGGCGCCTGCGGCGCCACATCGTGGAACGCGAGACAGCGATCGTCTTCGTAAACAATCTTGGCGGGAATTTCCTTGTCGATGATCTTTTGAAATATCGTATTGCCGGCCACAACGCACCTCGGGCTTGCGTGAAACTTGTTTGGAACCAGTCTGCATCGCGATTAGGGCCGCAGCTACTTCGATGAACCTTTACCTAATTGACTCAACGCGATTGATTCGTCCGCGAGCAGCACAGGGATTTGGTCTACGATCGGGTACAATACGTCGCCGGCAGCGCGAACTAAGCCGCCATCGATCGTTGCTACTACGGTTTTCCCCGCGCGATCGACCACGTGACCGGCGCGTATGGCTGCATTGATTTCGTTGATGAGCGCATCGCTGGCTGCGTCCAACGGCGTGCGGGATTCGGGACAGCGGAGAATCGAAAGCACTTCGGCGCATAGCAAGCGAATCCTGGCTGGCGACGTTACTGCTAGCTTAGTGTAGTGGTCCTACGTCTCGCGGGAAATACGGGGCTACCTAATTGGCGCGGCGATCAGTGCAATTGCCGCCGGTCATCGACGATCTGCCGTCCTGATCCACCGCCCAGTCAATAACAAGAAAGCTGCTTTCGCCGCAAAATAGCTAGCATTTTTCGCGACTGATGAGCGTTGATGGGGACTGCCGATATTTACGAAGAGCGATGGCACGCGAAGGCTCGGGTTGAAATCCGAATTTCGCGGCAGATCTCTTGGTCGGGGAGGCCAGACGTTGGAGGATTGACAATGAGAATGTCGTTTCGCACGTTCGCTTGGTTTGTAGCAATGGCATGTGGCTCCGCGAGCCTGGCCCAGGAAACAAGCACTTATGAAGATGGACCGGACGGCGTCCGGTATCGAGTGACCCGTCGCGTCACGCAACGATCGATTCCCACGACCGAGTATCAAACGCGCGAGCAAAAAGTTTACCGGCCTCAGGTTACGACCGACTATCAGTCGTATCCGCAAACTTATCTCACGCCAGTTACCGAGTATCAATTCGTTCCCAGGCTTCAAGGCCGCTGGAACCCGTTTGTGCAACCCTACTGGGCGCATCAAATGGCGCCGGTGACGCGCTGGGAAGCGCGAACCGGAACGACGCATGTTCCCGTCGTGCGCACAGATTGGGTGGAAGAAATTCGCACAAGCCAAGTGCCTGTGACCACGTATCGCACGGTGCCTGAAGAGTATACGAGCCGAGTCGCCGTAGGCGTCGCTCCGGGCGCTTCAACCACGGCAATCGCGAGCCGGCCGATTGGTGGACAGCAGCTTCAGAGCGATCCGCCGCGGACGGAAAGCCCCTGGGCGGAGAGCTCCGCTGGCGACACTTTCAAACGCTAAGCCGTCGAAGAGTCGAATTTCCGAGGGCCGGCCGCCGGCCCCATTGCAATAAAACTACGCCGATGGGCTAGGCGTTGTCGTGCGCCGGCGGCTGCGGCAAGTGGCCGCCGACGTCCATTCCTTGGTGAGCGTCTCGAAGACTTCGGGCGTCTCATAGCGGACAACGCCCTTGCTCTCGGGCATCGGGCCGATCAGTCCGCGAAACACCGGCATGCCGCGCAGCGACAGGTCGGTGCTGCAATCGTCGACGCCAATCTGCGTGTGCATTTTCAGCACGGTCTCGTGCTTTGTCGTAATCCTTGGTGCGCAGCTCGCCATTGTTGCCGCGCGTGACAATACGGATCGTGGGTTTCATGGAACAGAAGTTCTAACGGGAGGAATTGGATGGGAGCGCGGCAGCCGAATGCGTTCACTGACGGGGCATTGCCGCCGGATCGGGATTCGCGCCGCATTGCGTGCGGCAGTTACATTCTTCGACCCGAATCGTGGTCGCCTGCGGCAGAAACTCGCGAGCTATGTCTTGCAGTTGCACCTCGATAAACCGTCATATCCGCTGCCGCTAAGAGGTTTGACAGGAATCGCCCTGTTGTCATGAAGTGGACGGTTACGCGACAACGCCACGGGCCGGTTGTGCGGACCATTCTAGGCACGACAGGGATACGGATTATAGCGATTCGATAGAACCTGTGCTGTACACCGGCGTCTGCGCATCCGCTGCGCGACGTCTCAGCTTGCCGCCGCCGCACAACGCGTATAAATTGGTGAGCGGTTCGGAGGGTAAGCGAATTGGCCAGCAGCCTGACTCGAAATCAGGTGCCGCGAAAGCGGTTGGGGGTTCGAATCCCCTGCCCTCCGCTTACGTAAATAATGGAAAACCAAGAGCTTCTGGCGAGCGGTCGCCGGAAGCTCTTTTGTTTTGGTACTACCCATTAGTATGGAGTGTTACCAAAAGTGTTACCTGGACCGCGCCTTAGCCCGCTTTGCCGCGATGCGAGGCTTCGTACTCGGCCCAAAGTTCGTCGGCCACATCATCAGAGTCCTGGCAGACGTAATATTTCATCGTGGTCTCGATCGACTTGTGCCGCATCAGGAGCTGTAGTGTCGCCGGCTTGACGCGGCCAGCCCACCGGGTCCCAAACGAACGGCGAAGATCGTGAGCGGTCGCATACTTGCCTTCGGCCTTGTTCACTAGTACGCCGGACTTTTCAGCAAGCGAGTAACCGCCTCAGTGAAGGTTCCCGTAATGACATGGAAATCCGGACGGTCCGGCCGACAGCTTTTGAGAGCTGATCGCGATTGCAGTTTCGGTACGCGCGTAGCGATTCCCTTGCCGTTAGAATGGTCGCACCGAGGTGTTACCTAAACTGTTACCAAAAGCGCGCATCGAACGGCTTTTCGGGGCTCGTTACCGTTTTCGGCAAGCCCTGAAAAACCGGCAATTGAAGGGCAACTGAAGTAAAACGGATAACTATCGGACGACTCGAAATCAGGTGCCGCGAAAGCGGTTGGGGGTTCGACTCCCATGCCCTCCGCTTGAATTGCCTTGTTTTGCCGGCTATTCGGCATCGGCATTGCGCTTCGTCTTCTCGCCGGTCGAGGCGGGTGTCACCTACCGCCGCCGAATCAGCATCGGCGACCAATTCGGCGTTGTTGCCGACGTAGAACTTCATCGTCATTTCGACGGTTCGGTGGCGCATCAGCTGACACAGCACATCTGGCATCACCCGCTCTGTCCATCCATCCCCGTAATTTCTGAATCGGTTATGTAACGCACTCGGCCTCGAATGGCAGTGTGAATCTCGCGTTCGGATTGTCGCCAAGGCACCGAGGCGATCGGGTCGTTGCGACGTTGATTAAATGGACCGATGAAATCGCCGGTAATTGCCGGCTGGTGCGACACCGTCCGTCGCCGGCCGTGGCCCAAGGTTGGCGCGGATGATGGCGCCGGCGGCGCTTCGATCAACTTATCCGAGATGGAGTCATGGCCGATTAAGCGAAACTCGCGCGGCTGGGGCATCTAAGCCCGGCACAGCTAACTCAGAAAATGCATTTGTATCGGTTGAGCCACGCGCCTGTTATTCAGGAGGAAGTCTTCGGCCTCAAATTGAGTCCTTGAAGGCCGAAGGCGGTCTCGGAAAGGAATATCCGGCCCGTCGCGAAAATCGAGAATTCGCGGAAGCAACGCGCCTTGTATCGACAGGACGCGACGTAAGCTTATTGGATAATTGGCGAGAAACGTCGACGGGAAAAAGTTCCGGGGCCTCACGGTTGATCCGCTATGCGGACGGACACTGCGCAGGGTCCTTTCTTTCCTTGTCCAATCTCATATTGGACCATTTGACCTTCTCGAAGTTCTTCGATACTCACTCCTTGAAGCTCAGAATGATGGAAAAAGATATCGTCACGCTCTCCGGCAATGAATCCAAAACCCTTTTCGGACAAGACCTTCTTAACTTTTCCTTGTGGCAAGGCTGGGCTCCTTACAACGTGATTTGATACAAGATGTTTCGTCTGCACTTTGAAACAGGTGACGTCGCCGCACATTATCATAGCCAACACGCCGCTCCTCCGCAGGGGATTCCTTCTATTTCGAGAAGCTATATTTCGACGTCATCTGTTCATTTTGGACCTGCCATCCCATTGGTACTTTTAACGGCTTTGCCCGCGGTCGGGGCGACGTCATTCGCCAACGCTATGACAGGGTTTTCCGGCAATTCAACTCAGCCGGCCACTCATGCCGCATTAGCGGCGGCAGGTTTCAATATTGCGAACACCGTCGACATCGATTCTGCCACCTCGCTGTAAGGATCGACGCTTTTTCGCGGCCGCGATTCCTGGTTCGGTGACGTAATCAAGGTTGAGAAATCAGGATCGAGCCAATTTTCGCCCATAAGTCGCCTCATTGGTCAAGATCGAAGAATACCAAAACTCGTTAGGCTGTGAGACGCGTCAGATAACCACCGTCGTGACACACGTTTTCTGGCACATGGATTCAGTGCCGGAAAACGTCGGCGCGAAGCTTTTGAGACGGATCTGACCTAAATCCGCCCACTATCGGCTCTATTAATCAAGGTCTTCGGACACTCGTCTTTCTCCGGAAGCTTTCCAAACGACTTAGCCGCCAGCGGCCAAAGCTGTTATAATCAGTCAACTTCAACCGTCTTGGTCCACGTGGTTAGGCTTTGGGAGAAACTGGATGCCCGTAGGTAAGATCAAAAAAGTGTTACCGGAAAAAGGTTTTGGGTTTATTGCTGGAAGTGGGGATGATTTGTTCTTCCATCACTCCGAGCTGAAGGGTGTAACCATCGAAGAACTCAGCGAAGGCCAATCCGTAAAATATGAAATTGGGCAGGGCAAGAAAGGACCTTGTGCCGTTTCTGTCCAAATAGATAAATGAATTGAGCCGCCAGCATTAACTAGTCGATTGCAATGAGAATTATAAGTTGCCCGGAACGCGCCGAACCGCAACTAAAACGCTCACCTTCAACCTCAATAAGTGATTCATGTCAGCAACTTCAATTCGCGCTCAATCCGTGGCGGACCTTCTTTGGGAGCTCAAGAAAGCGGACAAGCTTGCAACTTTAACAACTATTGCCAACCGCGCCGGCTTTCCACCCGGTCAAGATGGTCGGACAGTCAGCGCCACATTAAAGATCGTTCGTCGCGACTGGCCACATTTGCAATGGTGGCGTGCAGTTGCAGACAACGGGCAGCTTGACGATGAGCAGAGGTCCTATCTGACTAAAGCGGGCTTTGGAACCGAAATCGTCGAGGGCGGCGATGCCGTAATCAAATCGTTTGCAGCCCAGACGATGGCATGGGACGAACCAAGTGAGCCCGAGGCTTAATGCTGTTACGGCATTCGATGAGTCGGGTTGTGCGCGCTTGGTGCCGGACATACCGGATGGTCTTGCGAATTAGCGAATTGGAAACGCATCTCCTCGCGCAACTGACGCTCTGTGGTCGTCCCAGCAAGGAAGTGACTCGACTGGCCAGTATTTCAATCGTAATCCATTGCGGCCAGGTTTGTACCGTCTGCTTAGGTTGATAGAAGATTCGTGGCTGCATGTACTCACTAAATTCAATCTAGAATGTATCGTTGTGCATGATAGCTAAACCAAATAGTGTTTAACTATGTGTTTGATCTATTTACTTCACTTTTGAGATGATAATGGCCAAGAAACCAGCACTTTCAAAATCGGAACGAACTGACCCAAAGAAAAACAAGAGTTTGGCGATCCGCCTCGTTCTGAAGACGAAGCCGAACGCGAAGGCATCCGAAGTTGCAGCGGCGGTCAAGAAAGAATACGGCCACACGATCAACTCGAATCAGATCTACATGATAAAAACCAAAGCGAATATGGCGTCGGATGGACGGCCGAGAAAAACAAGCACTGCAAAGAATGACACACCGCTGACTAGCCCCGCCTTATGGGTCGACGCCATCAAGACTGCGCGTCAACTGCTGAAAGTTACCGGAAGCGTCCCCAACGCGATTGCAATTTTAAAGGCGATGGATAGCTAAACGAAGGTAGGCAAAGCGAATGTCAGACGGTAAAGAAGCAGATCGTTCGCGACGTAAAAAGCGTCGTGGGCAACTTGACCGCGAGAAAGAAACGAGGCGGGCAGACCAATCGCGAACAGCCAACATGGAATCGAAGACGAAGGATGAAAAGACAAAACTTGACCTGCGAATTGGTAAGTTGATGGATCAAGGCTATTCACCCGAATCTGTTGCCAAGCGATTGGGTGTTTCAGTGAGGCGGATAAACTCGGCACTCAATTCAATTCGCAGAACATAGACCGTTAGTTCGAAGCCGACGAACATCTTCCAGCCGAGAGAGTGTCATAAACTCATTTGAGGCGCGAGACGGGTTGGAATTCCACGCCTTTAGGAAATGACGACTCGCTGATTCGCAAAAGTGGTCAATCTTGAGTTTTGGCGTCTAAGTCCAACGTAACCATCTTCTCTGAGGTCAAGCCGTCCGCAGTGAGCTTGAGCAGCGTGTTTCCCTGCAAGACATAGACGTATTCACCATATGCGGCGACATCTTCAGAGCGACCAAAGCCGCCGCCAAATCCGAACCCTCCGCCGTAGCCGCCGCTGCCGCCTCGGCCACCATCGCCACCACGCCCTCCGCCTTCTCCACCAATTCCGCCCCGCCCCTGGTTTAGGGCTTCGCGGCGTCGGTTCCGACGCTTGAGATTGGGTTCGATCGAGTTTGTCTTTTTGATGAGAGACAGGTCGTATGCAGCGTATTGGTACAGCATGCCTTGGTGCAGAACGTATACGTATTCACCGTGCGCAGCGACTGCACCGCCAGTGTTCCAGCCACTGAGCCCACCTCCTCCGCCGCCACCCCCGCCGCTGCCACCAGCACCTCCCGCCCCGCCGAAGCCCGCCTCACCGGCCTCCTGGGCGGATACAACATCAACCTTGGCAAGCGATATGGCGGATAGAGTTGCCACAGCAAGAACCGCGATGCCCAAAAATTGCTTCTGGCTCATGCCCGGAGTCTCCATAGTAGGTTGAGTTATCCGCCAACACATTTGACTCAGAGTGAGTCAGAGGACTTTTCAGCACGCTATTCCACAACGATCGGTATACTTATTCCCCGAGATCAGATGAGGTTCATACGTATTTCGGGACGGTAGGTGGCGGTCGATGTGACCGGAGCAGGTTTGTGTCCTGTGCGTTCGTCATGCCAGGCGGTTCGTCTTTGGTGCGCATTGTGGTTGCCTTCGGATGATCTAATTCTCGATTGCCTCCAATGACGGACCACCAAATCACGCGTTTACCACCCTGACATGTCGTAATTACGGCTATGCTTTTGGTGTCTCGGCCCGGCGCCGCTACAATCGGGGGCTGAGTAAGGTTGACCCGAATTCTCGCATCGAAACGAGGGCGGTGAAATGCGTCAGGCGAATTCATTGGCGGGTGGGCTGGGGCGGTATCTGATTTTCACGGCGTGGTTGGTGGTTGTGTCGCCTCGTCAGGCGGCGGCCGCCGAGCCGATTCCGAACTTTGGCCCCGCGGAGGGCGTCGTGAAAGTTGCCACGGGCTTCGGCTTCACCGAGGGACCGGCCTGGGACGGCAAGGCTCTCTTGTACTTCACCGACATCCCGAACGCCCGCATCCATACTGTCAATGCCGCGGGTGACACCGCCGTCTTCGTAGAAGAGAGCGGGCCTTGCAACGGATTGATGTTCAGCCGCGACGGCGAACTCGTGGCCTGCAATATGGGCGGACAGCTCGTCGCGTGGAATGTCGCCACCAAGGAAAAACGCGTGCTGGCCGGCGAGTTTGAAGGCAAGCGGTTCAACGCGCCGAACGACCTGGTGATCGACGCCGCGGGCGGAATTTACTTCACCGACCCGATGTTCCGTGCCCCGCAGCCGCTGCCGCAGCGCGTGCAGGGCGTGTACTACCGCAGCGCCGATGGCAAGCTGTCGCGAGTCGTCGACGACGCGCCGGCGCCGAACGGCGTGCTATTATCGCGCGACGAGAAGACGCTGTATGTCCTACCCTCGATGTCGGCGGAAATGCAGGCGTATCCGGTCGAAGCGCCAGGCCGACTCGGCGACATGCGCGTGTTCTGCAAGGTCAAGAATCCGCCCGGCCGCGACAACGGCGGCTGCGACGGAGCGACGATCGACGAGCACGGTAACCTGTACCTTACGACGGCGCTGGGCATGCAAGTGTTCAGCCCGAGCGGAGAGGCGCTGGGCGTGATCGAAGTGCCCGAGCAGCCGTCCAACTGCACATTCGGCGGCCCCGACGGCAAGACGCTCTATGTCACCGCCCGCACGTCGCTCTACTCATTCCCGATGCTCGTGAAGGGCCATTGGTTTGCCCAGCAGA
>CAVQLN010000006.1:0-297500 GCA_963713365.1 uncultured Planctomycetota bacterium
ACGAATATGGATGGGTTGGCATCATCAAGGCTGCCGTCTGGTGCGCACTGGCTTACTCGGTCGAATTTTAAAGCAGCGTCGCAATTGCTTATATCCAAATGACCATGGGGGAAGGCGTGCGTTGTGACTTAGTTCGTTGCGCTTTGGTAACTTGGAGAGCGGTACAGCGACCCTATCGCTAGCGACTTCTGGCTAAAAGCCCTCTGTTCTGTCCTTCGCCGGGATTTTCCGGGAACCGGACACGCCTGGTCTGGCTTTAATACGTTGGTCACAAACAACGTTCACCGCGAGTGCAGTTGGGAAATGCTACATGACGGCGCTATCGCTTACGGCCGAAGTCGGACAGCCCCACCTACCATCAGTCGCTGACGAGGCAATGCTGGTGGAGCGTGCCAAGCAGGACGCGGCGGCGCTTGCGCTGTTGTATGACATGCACTATGGACCGATTGCCCGCTACGTCGTGCGGCGAGTCGGCCCGTCCGATGCGGAAGATCTGGTGGCCGACGTGTTTTTGGCCATGGTGCGCCATTTGCCGCGGTTCCGCGATCGCGGTGTGCCGTTTCGGGCCTGGCTCTATCGGTTGGCCACGAACCAGGTCAATCACTGGGCACGTCGCCGGCGTCGCGATGCTGGCCAGTGGCTCGCGGAGCGGACCGACCAATCCCAGCCAAGCCATAGCGCCGAAGAGGCCGAGGTCGTGAGGATGGTGCTACTCTCGCTGCCGCCTCGATTCCAGAGCGTTTTGACGTTGCATTATCTGGAAGGGTTGTCGGTGCTGGAGGTCGCCGGCGTGCTGAACTGTGCCGAAGGCACGGTGAAATCACGGCTCGCGCGGGGGCGGGACATGATGCGAGCTGCTTTGCAAAGGGTGGAAAAGCAATGAACGAATCAATGGATACTCTCGATCGTGCGTTCGAGTTGTTGAAGGCCCCGGTCGCGGGGATGGATTTCGATGTCTCTAAACAACGAGTGGAGGAATTAATGATGCGTGAACTTTCTCGATTGCCGTCTCGGTCCCGTCGGAAGAGCATGCTGGCGGCAATCATAGTCCTACGGTGCTTGTTGCCGGCGGTGCCGTGGCGGCCACGACCGTTGCTTTAAGTCCGTCCAGCTTTTCTTCGTGGGACCAATAGCACGGAGGACGAAATTGAATTGATCGAGGAAGAAACCGGCGAACCGCCGGTACGTTGCATTTACAGGAGGGAGCCGGTGAAATCCCCGCAGGTGCCACCATCGAACTGAGGTTCACGGAGTGATCCGTTTGTTGTCGGCCTGAGACGCAGTAAATAAAGGCGGAAGCCATTTCGGGAAGGGAATTGCGTCAGACAGGAGTTCGTTTTGGTTTCGAGCTTATGTTGCCCGCCTCGCGGCGGGCTTTTTTCATGCGCGGTGTGATAGGATGGCGGCATGGCTGTACAAATTGGAGGAGTTTCTCCTGGTCTGATTGTGGTGGTCACGACAATAGTATTTGGAGTCGCCGCGCTCGCGTATGTCGTCGTTTCTCTGATCGCAAACGGCCGCGGAAAGTGAAATGTGAGATATGACGATAAGGGAACATTGTACTTTCTTTAGAAAACCAGAATGTCCCGCGGCAACGAGCAAGACTTCGATTTAGGATATGGGCACTCCAGATACGCCACTTATCGGCTGGCTCACTCGCGCCGTTGATACCAGCGCTTCTGATTTGCATGTCGTGGTCGGACATCGGCCGACATTGCGGGTACATGGTGAGTTGGAGGCGATCGAGGATGTCGTGTTAACCCGCGAGCGGGCTTCGGAGGCTCTGTTGCCGTTTTGCCCGGAGCGGATGCGCGAGAAATTTGAGCGGGAGCGGAATGCGGATTTCGCGCTCGAGCTTGAGATCGCGGGACGGCAGGAGCGGTTTCGCGTCAACTATTTCGTAAATGGCGAGAATCCCGGCGGTTGCTTTCGTTGGATCCCCAGCGAGATTCCAAGTTTTGAGTGGGCCGGGTTTCCGCGAGACCTGGCCAATCGGCTGGCCCATTTTCGCAACGGATTGGTGCTGATCACGGGCATGACGGGCGCGGGCAAGACGACGACGCTGGCGATGATCATCAACATGCTCAACGAGGAGGGCGGCTATCGCATCATCACGATTGAAGACCCGATTGAGTACGTGTTTCCATCCACTGGATGAGTCCATCATCAGTCAACGCGAGGTGGGCCGCGATGTGTCATCTTTTGCGGACGGTCTTAAATATGGCTTGCGTCAGGATCCGGACGTGATTCTGGTGGGCGAGATTCGGGACCATGAAACGGCACAGATGGCGCTCAGCGCCGCCGAGACGGGACACCTGGTGTTTTCCACGCTGCACACGCGGGACGCCAAGAATGCGATTTCGCGATTCGCCGATTTATTTCCTCAAGTCGATGCAAGCCGAGGTCCGCGGGCAGCTTTCGCTGAGCTTGCGGGCGATTATTGCGCAGCACCTGCTTCCCAGCGCGGACGGCGGCAAGCGCAGTGCTCGCTCTCGAGATCATGTTCAACAACACGCCGATGGTGAGTGCGATTCGCTTTGGAAAGTTGGACAGCATCGACACGAATATTACTACCGGCCGGGCCGATGGCATGATAAGTCTGGACGAATCGGTGCGCCGATTGCTCGTGGCCGATCAGATCGAGCTCGAGACAGCCGAGCGCTTTGTGAGCGACCGGCGAGTTCTGGTGCGCTGAGGTGGATTGGCGGAATCAGCCGTCCTTCCACGATCTGCCTTCACTGCCAAGCGTGGGAATAATCCGGCACAAATAGGCGAATCAGGTAAAGTGTTCTGTCATTCTTTGCATTAGTCCGGGGTGCTGCATGCGCCGCTCTATTCACTACTTTCCTGGTGTTCGCGGTATGCGATATCGCGATTGCTAAAACGACTGACACGCAAGCAAACCCGCGGCTCAGCGCTGCCGAGCAGGCGTTGGTCGATCTGATGACCGCGTACTATGGTGAGCTGGAAGTTTGGTGGGAAGCAACCGCCAAATACGAGACGTCGGCAGCACGCGAAGCGGCAATTGCAGCGGGCGAGCTTGTCGATCCCGGTGCACGTTACGTCGCTCGGTTGCTTGCGTTTGAATCCGAGCATCGCGGCGAGGACGCAGGCCTCTTGGCTTTGTGGCATGTCTTTCGTCAAGCAGCGAGTACTGCGAGGTTTGACGCTCCGGCAGTAGTTGGAAGACGCGAGGCAGCGACACGGCTCGTTCATTATGAGCAAAGCCCACTATTGCCAGTTGTCGCGAGGATAGCGCTGCACAGGAAACCACAGGTGCACGACTCGTTACAAACACTTGGCAGTTCACCGACGATTCCCGAGTCATCCCGCGATATGCTGCGGTTCTATCTGGCCGTTGACTCCTTTGACCAGAAGGAGGCACGGCAATACTCAGCCGAACGAGTCGGTGTGCTGCGGGCTGGTGGTGAGCCTACCTGGGCCCGGGAGTTAGAGAACCATCTATCTCTGCTCGAGGCCTGGCCAGCGGCAGAGGTGCTTGATGAGCGTTGCGCGACGCGCAATGCGAACGGTTGAAGAGCTTGCCGAAAAGTCCGCCTCACCACGCTTTCCAGACATCGAGGGCGTGGATGAACGAAACTACATCATCCGTATAAGTGAGGATAACACGCAGCCACGTGTTGCCGAGAAAGCCGCCGCCGCTCTCTTCAAGCAGCGGCACCTGATTGTTGGTGCCAAGGCTCCGGATCTTGAGGCGCCTCTTCTGAACGGCACAACCTGGCGAATGATGGATCAACTCGGAAAAGTGATCGTCATCCAGTTTTCTTTCACCGGATGCGGGCCGTGCGAACAAATGTATCCAGATCTGGCCGCATTGGCGGCCGAGTATCCGGAACAGCTTGAGATATTGACGCTGATGCGCGATGAGACACCGGTCAGTGCGCTTGAGGGCACGAAAAGCGGAAAGTTGACGTGGAGCGTCGCCGTGGATGGCAAGCCAGGACGTATCACTACGAAGTGGTCGGTCTCTAGTTTTCCGACAATCTACGTAGTCGACAAGAACGGTAATATCGCAGCCGAGGACGTCCGCGGAGATGCGCTGCGGGACGAAGTCGCACGCCTGTCTGTTGAGGCGGAGTAGAAAACGCGAACGGAAAGCTCGACCGATCGCAATTCGCGGTCGTTCTTCTACACGAATTGTCCCGCGCAACAGAATTGCCCGGGGACAATCGGGGTGACAATGCAGCCGATCACATTGGTTACCTAACCATCTTCACCAATCCTGGACCACCTCGCCCGTCTGCCGCGTGGCGACCGCTCGCCAAAGTGATTGGTCGATCGAGTTGGACGCGAATCTCACGCTACCGTCGCAAAGCAGCACCATGACTCCGCCAGGATGCATGCTGCGTGCGGCCGTCAGAGCCTTTTGCTGCTGGAGATTCATGCAATCCCAAGTCGCGGCATTCGGCGTGTAATAGTGGTCGTAGAGGGTGTTGCCGTAGTTTCCAAGAATCCATTTCGCGCCGCGCTCGCGGTAACAGTTGCCGGAGCTCGGTGAGGCGCAGACAGCCGGCGTCGTATCATTGCCTCCGGGAATCTCGAGCATCAGGCGCTGGACATCGGATTCGAGGCCGCCTGAGTCTTGCAGACCGGGGCCGTTGAGACGCTCGCTCATCGCGACTGTCTGCGTGGAGCCGTCGGTAATGTCGCGGAATCCGATCCGGGACCCTTTGAAAAATACGCCGTCGGCGTCGGTCAGGGATCCCCATTGTTTGAGGCCGCTCCCCGTGTTGGCGGCGTAGTTCGTGGATCCGAATTCCGATCCGGGAACGCCGTCGGCGAGGGGATCGCTCGGACACTGCAGTACGGAAAGTCGAGCTGTCGCCGCGGGAAGGTTGGCAGTTCCGTCGTGCACGACACCTCCGGCCACACTGAATGTAGTCGGCGCCTTTCGGAAATCGATGACCTGACGGACTGATGTCTGTTCCAGGTGTTCCAGCAAATAGGCATGCGCGGAAAAGACGCCGGGAATCGGATCGCCACGACCCGGCGGAAACCGCTGATGAGTGCTGTGAAAGTTGTGCAGCGCGACGCCGAGTTGGCGAAGGTTGTTGCTGCAAGCGATTCGCCGGCTGGCCTCGCGCGCCTGCTGCACGGCCGGAAGCAGAATCGCGACGAGAGTGCCAATGATTGCGAAGACAACCAAGAGTTCGATCAATGTAAACCCGGACCACTTTCTCGCGTCGGCACAACGACTGCAGGAATTGGCCCACATCGTGAATCTCCGAGTCGTTCAGCTTCAGCCGCGCCTGGCGGTCATGAGTTGACCCTTCGTTGTGACAGAAAACCTGCGTATTGCAAGACGGCAAATGGATTTGGCGTCGCTTTGTTCACTAGCTGTACCGGCTGTGCACAAGCTGCCTACCCCTTAGCGAGGACGCTAACCCCGAGTAAACTGGAGCATTCAATTGTGCCACAGCACTCGCGCGACCCTTCCCGGCTCTTCGACGGTCCCGTTCCGACCGGGCCACAGGGGAGGATTCGGAGAAACTAAGAGAATCTTTCGATGAGCCTTCATTTCCGCCTTGCCATTCTGTCCCTCGTTCTAGCCGCCGCGACCGCCCGCGGCGATGATCCGAATTCCGGTGGCCAGCACCCTCACCGGGAAGGACGCCTTGGGCGACTGGACGACCGACGCGCCGGGCGTGCGCCGGAAGATCACGGTCGACGACCTGGCCAGGCCTTACGACACGCCTTCGGCGAACAACCACCCACGCATCGTCAGTCGTCCCGAAGGAGCTTGGCCCAAGACGCCCGAAGGCTTCGAGGTGACGGAGTTCGCCACTCGGCTCGAGCAGCCGCGCGTGATCGTTCGTGCCCCGAACGGCGACCTGTTCGTGGCCGAGAGCCGCGCCAACCGTATCCGCGTCCTTCGCGATGCCGACGGCGACGGCAAGCCCGAGGTTAATGAGATCTTCGCAACCGACTTGAACCGACCGTTCGGGATCGCCTTTTACCCGGTCGGACCAGAACCCAAGTATGTCTACGTCGGCAACACCGATTCCGTGGTCCGTTTCCCCTACAAGAGCGGCGACACGAAGGCCTCGGGCGGGGCGGAGACGATCGTCAAGGACATCCCCAGCGGCAACGAGAGCGTCGGCGGCGGTGGGCATTGGACGCGGGATCTGGAGTTTTCGCCCGACGGTGGGACTCTTTATGTCTCGGTCGGCTCGCGCTCGAACGCCGACGACGACAATCGCGAAACCCGTCGAGCGAATATCCTGGCGTTCGACCCCGACGGCAAAAACGAGCGCGTCTTCGCCTATGGCATCCGCAACCCGGTCGGCTTGGCGACGCATCCGAAGACTGGCCAGCTCTGGACCTCGGTGAATGAGCGCGACGGGCTGGGCGACAACTTGGTGCCCGACTACATCACACAGCGTTGAGGAGGGCGGTTTCTACGGCTGGCCCTGGTATTACCTCGGCCCGAATCAGGACCCGCGCCACGAGGGGAAGCATCCCGAGCTGAAGGACAAGGTGATCGTCCCCGACGTACTCTTGCAGTCGCACATGGCCTCGCTCGACCTGACGTTCTACGACGGCGACGAATTCCCGAAGGCGTACCATCACGACGGCTTCGCCGCCGAGCATGGCTCATGGAACCGAGCCCGCCGTGTCGGCTACAAGGTCATCCGCGTGCCGATGAAGGACGGCAAGGCGACCGGCGAGTTTGAGGACTTCCTGGTGGGCTTCGTCACCAAGGAGGGCAACGTCTGGGGCCGCCCCGTGGGGGTGGCTGTGGCCAAGGACGGGTCGTTGATGGTGACGGATGACGGTTCGGGGACGGTCTGGCGAGTGGCGTATACGGGGAAGAAGTGAGACGAGGGCAACCTCATCCTAGGATTGGAAGGCGACCTGTCTGCCGCCGCGCTCCGCCTCATTCAAGAAACGTGAACCCGTCGGCCGCGTCGATCGCCGGTTGATTGACGACGAATAGCGCATGCAACAACTGAACTATCGCAAATGACATCAATTGCATGATGGTGCTTCGCCAGTGACGGCTGCACTGCCATGAAATACTCCTTGTTATTGGCTGGTCGCGAAGCAAAGCTGAGAATAGTTTACTTGTCGCGTTCCTCCAAATGCGGGACTAGAACCAGCCGATCGTGTATGTGCTGATAAGGAATGACGTCAATCAGGCCCGGCCGAAAGGAAAGCGAGCCGTCCAAGTCCATAATTGTCGCGGCCTTGTGCAAGAGCAGTCAATCCGGCTGAATATCCCACATACCGACGTGCGATTTATTCATCAGCCGCTTCAAGCTCAATCCACATGGGCGGCGGCGCGATGTCCGTGGCCGGCTGACCGCCAACGTCCTTTCGTCCGCTGCCGGCCAACCGGCTGATTGCACGAACGGCCATGTCATGGTCACAGAGAATCTGACAACTCAACCGCACCCCGGTTAAGCCGCGAGCTTTCAGGACGTCGCGCTCGGCGATTGTCATGCGTGGCGGCTCACCTTCCACAAATTCCACGCGGCAGGTCGTGCAGCGAGCATTCCCGCCGCAAGCATGCAGTTGGTCAATACCGGCATCTTGCTCCAAGGCAAGCACGAGTCGCTTGCCTGTCGGCACTTCGAATGTGCCGACGCCCTCCACAGTTAACTTTGGCATGGGTTTCCCTTTCAATTAGAACTGGCCAGATTGAACTGCAAGTGCATCGCGTTACAAACTTTTGACGGTCGCCTAAAAGGCCTATCCAGCTAGGAAGGTGCGGCTCGCGACAGGACGCCGACGACAGCATTTCCAACCCACCGCGTCACGCCGAGCGCTTGCTGAGGAACGTTGGCGCGGCTTCGACACAAAACATCGCCGCGGAATGGAGGGCCACTAGCGACCGCTCGGATCCTCGCTCACCCGGATGATCTTCTTCCCGAAGTTCTTTCCCCGCAATAGCCCGATCAGTTCCGCAGGCGCATTTTCGAGCCCGTCGGTGATGTCCTCTTTATACTTGATCCGACCTTCTCGCAGCCAACCGCTCATTTCGGCGAGAAACTGCGGGTACTGAGCGGAAAAATCAAAAACGATGAACCCACGGAATGTCAGCCGCTTGACAAGAATATTTTGCATTAGTAGCGGCAATCGATCCGGCCCGGGCAGCAGCTCGCTTGCGTTGTAATGCGCGATCAAACCGCACACTGGTACACGCGCGAAGTTGTTGAGGAACGGTAGGACGGCATTAAATACATGCCCGCCAACATTCTCAAAATAGATATCGATGCCGTCCGGGCAGGCCGCCGCGAGTCGCTCCGGAAGATTGGGCTCACGATGATCGAGACAGTCGTCAAAGCCCAGTTCGTTCTTGACGTAGCGGCACTTCTCCGCACCGCCGGCGATGCCGACCACGCGACACTCCTTGATTCGGCCGATCTGTCCAACCACCGAGCCGACCGCGCCCGACGCGGCCGCCACTACCAATGTCTCTCCTAACTTTGGTTGTCCAATATTCAACAGACCGGTGTACGCCGTGAGGCCGGGCATCCCAAGTACGCCCAGCGCGTACGTGATAGGTCCCAACGACGGGTCGACTCGCCGCACGCCAGCACCATCCGATTGCGCATATTCTTGCCAGCCGATTGGCGCGAACACGAACTCACCGCGCTGGTATTCCGGCATATTTGACTCAACGATCTGGCACACGGCCCGGCCTTCCATCACCTCCCCAATCTCAACCGGCGGTGCGTACGACGGCCCGGCATTCATGCGGCCCCGCATATAAGGATCGAGAGACAAATAAATCGTGCGCAGTAGTAACTGGCCCGGGCCAGGAGTCGGAACCTCTTCCTCCAGCAGCTTGAAGTTGTCCAGCGTGGGCTCGCCGTTCGGACGCGAGACGAGCACGATCTGACGATTCTTTGTAGCCATGCTTTTTGTTGCTCCTCAAGGTGCAGGTCGCCATGCATGCCGGCCTACCGTCTGCCGCGCTGCGCGACATGATCTTCGCACATCCCACGATGTCGGAGGGTCGTTCGGCCAATCAACTGTTCATCGTTTGTGCAACTGATCGACGTTTAGGATAATGTCCGGCTCGTTCATTGGTTAGAGTTGGCTGAAGTCAGTCTGACATGAGGGCCGCCTGATGGCGATAGATCCTATATGCGGGATGACCGTGGATGAATCGTCGCCGCTACGAGCCGAACGAGACGGACATACATACTACTTTTGCAGCGAGCATTGCCGCAACAAGTTCGTCGGACAGACTGAATCGGCGAAGACCGTCCAACCCTCACCAGTCGTCACGCTCAGCGCGCGAGCCATGCCCAGCACCGCCATTCTCACCGCAACCACGCAGATGTGGCAGTCAAACCCTCGGCCGCGGCAAAGTACTTCTGCCCGATGTGCCCCGGCGTGGAATCGGGCAAGCCGGGTGAATGTCCGAATTGCGGCATGGCGATCGAGCGTAACCCGGCTTGGATCGCGCCGGCATCGGGCAAAACGATTTATACCTGCCCGATGCATCCCGAAGTCCAGCAGGACCATCCCGGCGACTGCCCGATCTGTGGGATGTCGTTGGAGCCGATGACTGTGACAGCGGTCACCGACGAGGAGCAGAACTCCGAGCTGCGCGACATGACGCAGCGATTTTGGATCGGCGCCGCGCTCACGTTGCCGGTATTTGTGTTGGCGATGGCTCACTTAATCCCGGCAATCGCCGCGCAGAGCTGGGCGGAAAGCCACGCTTCTCGCTGGGTTCAGTTCGCGCTCACGACTCCCGTCGTGGCCTGGGCGGGTTGGCCGTTCTTCCGCCGCGGCTGGCGTTCGATCGTGACGCGTCGTTTGAACATGTTCACGCTGATTGCCATCGGTGTCGGCGCAGCGTATATCTTCAGTGCTGTCGCAATGCTCCTGCCCGGCTTGTTTCCACATGCGATGCAGCACGGCGGCAAAGTTGGCATCTACTTCGAAGCTGCGGCGGTGATCGTTGTTCTGGTGCTCCTCGGCCAGGTGCTCGAACTCCGCGCCCGCAGTCGCACCGGCAGCGCCATCAAAGCGCTGCTCAATCTCGCGCCGCCCACGGCGCGCCGCGTTGTGCCTGGAGGAGACCAGGAAGTTCCGCTCGACCAGGTGAAAGTCGGCGACCAGTTGCGCGTGGTTCCCGGTGACAAGGTGCCCGTGGACGGCGTGGTGCTGGAAGGCCGTTCCAACGTTGAGGAGTCGATGATCACCGGCGAGCCGATCCCGGTGGAAAAGACCGTCGGCGACAAAGTGATCGGCAGGCACCGTCAACGGCACCGGCAGTTTCGTCATGCGGGCCGAACGAGTCGGCAGCGACACGTTGCTCGGGCAGATCGTGATCATGGTGGCCGAAGCCCAGCGCAGCCGGGCGCCGATTCAGGGCCTGGCCGATAAGGTCGCCAGCGTCTTTGTTCCGGTCGTGCTTGCGGTTTCGGTAATTACCTTCGTCGTATGGATGTGGGTTGGTCCGGAGCCAAAGCTCGCATACGCCATCGTCAACGCGGTGGCGGTGCTCATTATCGCCTGCCCTTGCGCACTCGGCCTGGCCACGCCGATGTCGATCATGGTGGGGGTCGGTCGCGGTGCGCAGGTAGGCGTGCTTGTGAAGAACGCCGAAGCGCTCGAACGATTGGAGAAGGTCACCACGCTCGTCGTGGATAAGACCGGCACGCTCACGGAGGGCAAACCCAAGCTGATGGATGTTCTGCCCACCGGCGGCCTCGATGCGAAGGAATTTCTGCGGCTGGTGGCTTCGCTGGAACAGGGCAGCGAGCACCCGCTCGCCGCCGCGATTGTCGAGGGCGCAAAAGACCAGGGTGTTGCCATTGAACCAGTCAAAGACTTTCGCTCGGTGACGGCAGGAGGCGTGATCGGCACCGTTGCGGATCGTTTGGTAATGATCGGTAAGCCGGCCTTTCTGCGAAATGAAAGCATCACGGGCCTGGAACCGCTCGAATCGTCGGCCGTGAAACTCCAGGAGGAAGGCAAGACGGCGATGTTTGTGGCCATTGACGGTCAGCCGGCCGGAATCGTCGCAGTCGCCGATCCAATCAAATCCACGACCGCCGAAGCCATCGGCGAGCTTCACGCACTCGGTCTCACCATCGTGATGCTTACCGGCGACAATCGCCACACCGCTGCGGCGGTCGCCAAAAAGCTCGGCATCGATGTAGTCGAAGCGGAAATGGAACCTGCTGGAAAGGTTGCCTATATCAAGATGCTGCGCGCGAAGGGCCAGCATGTCGCGATGGCCGGCGACGGCATCAACGATGCCCCTGCACTGAGCGAAGCCGACGTTGGGATCGCGATGGGCACCGGCGCCGACGTGGCCATGCAGAGTGCTGGGATCACACTTGTGAAAGGCGATCTCCGCGGGATCGCCAAGGCGATTCGTCTAAGCCGCGCGACGATGTGGAACATCCGGCAGAACCTTTTCTTTGCCTTTGTCTACAACGCCTTGGGCATACCTGTGGCCGCGGGGTTGCTGTATCCATTCTTCGGCGTACTTCTCAGCCCGATCATCGCGGGTGCCGCGATGAGTCTCAGTTCGGTTTCGGTTATTGCCAACGCGTTGCGTCTGCGGAAAGTAAGGCTGTAGGGGATTCACTGTGCGCATTGGAGTCTTCGTTTGCACGTGTTGGATCACGAATTGCGAACTCCCAATCCCCTGTCAAATCAAGCTCTTACCTCGCTAGAAAGGTATTTCTCGTGATGTAAGGGGAGCGGAGAGCGAGCAACGTTTCTTATCGTCGAGACATGCTTCGAGTGTGGTAGAATAAACACATGACACGCGACGCAGGAATTACTAAACGCAGCTCTGAAACTTAACGACAAGGGGAAATCAGCCAAGACCATCGTCCGATACCTAGATTCTTCAGAGGTGAGAAAGCCTGACACGATATGAAGGAGTCTTCCTGGTACAACTTCCGTGGATACGGCCTGTGGTTTCGCCTTTGGCCCTGCCAAGAGGTTTGGAAGCTTATAAGTAGTGCGCCGTGGATTGGATTTCGGTGTTTCGCCTCGGACGTGTGCTGCAAGCCAATCGTAGTAGGCAGTCTCTGCTTCTTCACGGCTTAGCTGTCCAAAGCGATGGCGACGCGGAGTCCCTGTCTTTGAATCACGATATGCGACGTGCCACCTGATGTATCGTAGGCCGGTGTACTTGAGCTTAGGGATGCGTTTCTTGCGGAGTGCGGCTGGCATCTGTAAAATTAGCCGTTTGCGGCCTACCTGGAGGACATTGCACGCTGGAAAAACAAGGCGACAATGAATTGCAGTGCAAAGAATCCAGTAAATGTAGTGCAAGGCCCAAAAAACCCCTTAGTCCCCGTAGCTCAACTGGATAGAGTGTCGGCCTCCGAAGCCGAAGGTTAGTGGTTCGAATCCACTCGGGGATAGTCAAATTGCGATGCGAAGCCTCCCGGCCTGCGGAGTGTCGCGCCCTTTTTGCGAATACCGGTTAGCGGAGATTTACACCCGAAAGCGCGCTCGGTATTGTGCCGGCGAAGTGCCGACCTCTTTGTGGAAGACCTGGGTTAGATAGCTTGCCGAGTTATAGCCGCTCGATCCGGCGATCTGCGCCACAGGCAAGTCGGTCTCGCGCAACATTCGCTTGACGTGATCGAGTCGAATCCGCTGTATCTCGGATAGGACGGTCCGGCCCACACTCTTGCGAAACTTCACTTCCAAATTGCGTCGCGAAATTCCCACTGCGCCAGCTACGTCGTTGACGTTAAACGCTCGGGAGCGGTTTCGATGAATGAAACTCAACGCGGCGCCGACTTCCGGGCCGTCGAATGCCTTGACCTCGGTTGAGCGCCGCGTTACGACATGGGTCGGCTCCACAATTAGCTGCTGCGGCGTCGTGATCTTCTGTCTCATCAGTTGATCGAGTAGATGCGCCGTGCGGTATCCGCCGTGTTCCGTGTTCAGTGCCACGCTCGACAGCGGTGGGTCCGCCAATTCGCAGAATAGCTCGTCATTGTCAACGCCGATCACCGCTACTTCTTCGGGGACCCGCACGCCGGCCAGGCGGCAGGCCTCCAGCACGCCGCGGCCGCGGTCATCGTTGCAGGCCATCAGGCCAACAGGCTTCGGCAACTCCTCGATCCAGCGAGCCAGTTGCGCTTGCTCACTCTCCCAGCCGCTGTTTTTTTTGGCCCGGGGCGGCTCAAAGATGTACGGCTCAAATCCGGCTTGGCGCACGGCGATAGCGAACGCGTCGCAACGGCGATCAGACCATATTCTTCCGGGCTCTCCCACAAACGCAAAATCCTCAAAACCCCGCTCTTTCAGATGCTCGGCTGCAAGTCGCGCGGCGCCCTCCGAATCTGACGACACGTTCGACAGCTTTGACATGTTGGCCGCCAACGGGCCGATACGCGGATCGGCGTCGACAATCACGCTGGGAATGCCCGCAGCGAGAATCGCCTCTGCCATGAGCGGCGTTTCTACACGGGCGATGATTCCCGCACCGCCCCATAGCTTCATTTGGGGCAGGGCCTGCTCGAAGTCACCGGGCGTGATGTAGAAACTCCAAGGCCCATGCAGCCGCGCATACCGCACGACGCCTCGGAGCAAGCCCCGTCCATAGCCGCGCGAGGTCTCGATCAGAAGCGCAACCTTCTGGCAAGACGCGGCCGCGCGAGCCTGCTTGGAAGAGCTCTTTCTTGGCATATGAACCGTCGACCCGTTTTCCTCAACCAAATAATCATACATCGCGGGTGCGCCTTCGTTCGATTGAAGAGGAATGTGCCTGCGGGGAAGTTCTTACTGCGTGCATTGAATATCCTGAATGGTGGCTAAACGTAAGGAACACCCGGCGGTTGCGATGGGTGGCCGAGGCGACGCCCCAGTATATATCCCAGGGTGGCGCGGCTTCGCCGCTGACCCTGGGCTACGGTGTGTTACCGCTTTGCGGTACATCCGGCAATTAATTATCGCCATATCCGCTGCTATCAAGAGCGCGCAACATAAAACTGCGCTGCGGGCTGCGAACCAGGACCTTTATGGATTGATCGTTTCTTCGCCGGCGGCGGAGGTCAGCGCATTCCAAACGAATTGGTCGATGTCGTTGGAAGCGAAATCGACCGAGCCATCGGCGCGCGACGCGTTCACGCCGCCCGGATGCTTGCTGCGAGCAGTGAACCACTGCATGCGCGTGGCGAGGTCGGCAACTTCCTCCGGCGGGACGCCTTGGCCGCGTGCCGAGGCGGGCGTCACGCCGCATCCGCCGGTTTGAGTCACCAGGCAGGGGTAGGGAATTCCTTGTTCGAAGAACACGGTTTGAACGGCGGGAATGAATCGGGCCACGCCATCCTGGGCGCCGCTGTTCGGCGGATTCAATCCGGTGAAAATCTGCCCGCCCAGCGCCGTGTTCGTGTCCGCGAATGGTCCGCCCCAACCCGCCGCGCCGCCGCCCTCGCCGGCACCGAGCTCTCGAATCACCAGAATCTCCGACATCAAGATCGTGTTAGAAAGACCATCGGTAATTTCCTTCGTCGGAGTTTTCTTGCCGCCGCGAAATGGACCGCTGCCGCCGCGAATCGGCGTCGAGCCAAGGTTGATATTGTATTGGCCGTACACGGTGTTTCCGGCGTTGGCGACGTAGTTGGTTCGCGTGCGAGCCCACGTATTACTGTCCCACTCGTTGCGCTGCAGCCCGATGTCGGACGGGCATCGGTGAATATCCAGAAAGGTTGTCCGCGCCTTATAGTGGTCATACGGATCGTTCGCGTTGAGTTTGCCCGTCTGATGACTGAAGGAGATCTTGAAGTTTATCAGCGAGATCCAGCCGGTTTCTTCGATGAATGGCCCGATCAAAGAATACCATCCATGGCCGTCGTACCAGCCGCCGGGGCCGCAGCCGTTCATCGGATTCCCCACCTGCCCAGGCATATCATACAACTCGTTGCACTGCTGCGGCGTCCAGACATGCGACGACGGCGGGAAGCCCTTGTACGTGCTCTCGTAATTCAGCATTGCTTTGGCAAACTGATTCAAGTTGTTCATGCATTGGGAGCGCCGCGCCGCTTCGCGTGCCGCCTGCACGGCGGGCAGCAACAGCGCGACCAGGATTCCAATGATCGCGATGACGACAAGTAGTTCGACCAGGGTAAATCCCTTACGGTTCCGGAAATTGACGTTCGTCATGGCTCAGACCTCCCCCGCCGATCCCGTCGGGCGTCGTGCGGCGACGACTTCGCGACGCGGAGGGCGGACAATGCGATCGAAAAGAGTTCCAATTCGGTTATTGGGGTGAAGTGTTGCCGGCCAATTCAATGTCCTGGTTTGAATTGTCGTCGATGACTTTCAAATTGATCCCGTTATTGTGCTTGGACGACACAAGGTTGCGCAGTTCGGGGTAACTTCGGCCGCCTTCAGAGACCATCTTCCCGGTGGGCACAACCAACTGGACGAATACGACGACATCGCCCAACGGCACGTCGTTGCATTTGTAGTTGCCGTCGACAATCTGCCGCGCTGGTCGGCTGGCCTTTTCCAGTGGGACGGAAACTGATGGATCCGATCGCGTCAGTCGGAGGCGGCAGGCCGTCGATCATGACCCGACCTTCGAGACGGGCGGTCCCCGGCTTGCGACCACCGTTGCAGCCCGTCACAGCAACAACAACGCTAAGCAATACGGCGACAAGAACGGCTCCGCGAGCATTGGCGGTTGGCCACTCAATACCGCTTCGATGTCCGATTCGTCGAAAGCTCATATTCTTCCAGTATCGGCGCTAGGCCGATACGTATCGACGTAATTGCCGTTTTCGTGCCAATGCCAATGTTGCGAATCCCGAAATGAGCAGCAGCGCCCCGCTCGGCTCGGGAATCGATCCTAACAAGCTGAAGTCCAGCCCCGCCCCCGAACCGCCCGCACGCAGCGCCGCATGGAGGGTGAAGGCGTCGTCGATATCGACCGTGCCGTTCATGTTCAGGTCGCCAAAGAGGCGCGAGTTGAGATCGCCCACCGTGACGCCGTTCACCTGCTGCACGCGCCGCCAATTGGTGATGAACGTATTTATGTCGACGGTATTCACCAAACTATCACGGTTAATATCGCCGGGGTTGACTCCAACTAGATTCTGGCGGACGAAGTCATTATCCGTGGCGAGCGTGAAGTTGCCATAGTTGCGACCGCCCGGCTCGCCGGGAGGGTTGCTGCCTGCCACGCCGATTGTCATTTCATCGAGCTGGCCCTGGAAGAAGTTGGAAGTGCGGTTGAGCCCGGCACCGATAATTATGTCGAGGGCCGCACCCGCCTGATCGCCGGTCGCATAGCCCTGGTTAGTTGCTGCCACGGCGATGCCGTTGACATATAGCGCGGCCCCTTGGCCGGAGCCGAACGTGCGGTGCATCACGTGCGTCCAAGTGTTGAGCGCTGCCGCGGTCGTGCTATTAACCGTTGTCGTGCCATTGAGAATGGCCCAGTTGTTGCTCGTATTAATGAAAACGCTGAACCGGCCAGAGTCATTCACGACATCTCGTCTCGTGCCCGCGCCGCCCGTGGGCCTCACCCAGCCTTCAATGTAACGCGTGGTGATCCCCACGTAGCCCGGCGCACCATTGGCCGCAACATAAGTGTTGTCCCCCTGAGCCGGCACGCCGAGGGCTCCACCCGTGTCAAACAAGAGATCACTGGAGCCATTGAACTGCAGGCCGAATGTGCCGGTGGCGGCGCCGGGTCGAGCGAGCGCGCCGGAGCCGGCATCGAAATACGTTGGCCCGCCGGTGTAGCTGAGGTCCGACGCATCCGAGAACGCGATGTTGTCGAGAAATTGGCTGTCCACGGTGAACGCTCCGAAGTCGGCGTTCGGCGTGCCGCCGATCGACGGATTTTCCGCCACATCGTCGCCCATCCGATAGACGCGATCCGGTGTGCCGGCTACGGCCTGGCTGACCAGAATCATGGCAAAAACGAACGCGGCAACCGATGTGCAACCCCTACACTTGACGCCAACGATCATAGGATTTCCTCCCTTTCGACGATTGCGAGCACTCCACGCGCAGAGAACCAGCGCGCCGCACGAAAGAAACGACAACGCAGCCGGTTCGGGTACGGCAGCAGCAGAGCCGCTTCCACTGCCGGACGTTCTGCCAAAATTGGTGCGCCACGTGTTATACCCGGCCGGGTCGCCGCCAAATGCGCCCGGGTTTTTGCGCCACACGACATAATCGGCCGCGTCGACCTTTCCGTCCTGGTTGTAGTCGCCGGCCAGACCCGGCGAGCTGATGTACTCGACGGAGCCTACAAAACTGAGTCCAGTTGGCATATCGAACCGGAACTGCAAGTCCTGTGGCATGCCCGGGCTGAACGCGTTGCCGAGCGATAATTCGCCGTTTGCCGCAACGCTGAATCCACCTTCCGGTAAATACAGCTCAGCGAGCTGATTGGCATTGGAGCCGAGAGATTTGTCCCAACCGGCTCCCTGCGCCGTGTTGCCGTCGATGCTGGTCCAGCCGGCTGTGTTTAACGCGCCGCCGGCACTTGTGATTTCGTAATAATCAATCTCCAGCGGCCGGCTGAGATTGTTCACGATCGACACCTGGCCGGACGCAGTGTTGACCTCAATCGACATTACGCCGCCGACTAAGAAATCGTCGGGACCAACAAACGCGTTCTTAGCGATATCGTCGGCCGTGATTGCGGTGTCGTATATGCGGAACTCGTTGCAGGCTGCCCGGCGAAATTCGCATCGGCTGTCCAGTTCGAGCGGCCGAGCCAGTTGTTCACGTCGTTAAGATTTCGCAGCTGGATCGCCGTATTTCCCGTGGCTCGCTGAATTCCATCGATGTAAACGGTGAGTGAGGCAGGTGTCCCGCCGGCGCCGCCGGTGGAATTGTATACGACGGCGAAGTGGCGTTGGGTGCCGAGCGTATAGGCGATATTCGGATCCGCGAGCGATTCGCCTGCGGCCACCGGGCCCGCCTCGCCACCAGGGCCAAACAAGGGATCATTGTTGCGCATGCCACCGCGCTGCTGATTGATGTCCGTGCCTCGCGCGGTCGGAGTAGAAGATGTAGTCCAATCCTTCGCCGCCTCCGCCAGGAGCCGCCAACTCGCCGCCGGTCGTCGATCCGAAGTCGAAGATACGGGCCCAGGCCTGGATACGCCGTCTGCGTGTACCAGCCTTCGAAAGTGGCGTTGGTCAGGCTTGAAGCTAAACCGTTGGGCAAGTTGACATAGGGCGCGGTCGCACTCGCGCCGCCTGGCAGAGCCAACTGAGTTGCAGTTGCCGTTGGAAGCCCTCCGCCAGTCGCCGGGCCAATCACTATGCCATTTGCGCCGCTCACAGAATCAACAATCGTGCGGCCGGTGGCGTCGGCGGACGCGCCTTCATTGAAACTATAGCGGTTCCGTAGCGCCGCCTGGACCGAACCTTGGGAGGCCGCCATAAACGCGGTCGTCAATATCAGCAACATCACGAAATAGCGAGTGCTATGTCGCGTGCAGCCGACCGATCGATATGCCCTCCGGCCGAGAATCGCCACACATCCGAAAGCGACGATGACGCAGCGCCGACGGCTCGGGCACGCTGGCCAGAAGCGCCTCAAAAGCGCCTGCGCCATTGGCGATGTTGTAGTCCGTTTTGAACAACCGGAAATCGAGGCGATTGTTTTGCAGGTCGCCGTTCAAATCGCCACGAGGATAAGTCTCGGCCGCGGTAAGGCCGGTGAAATTAGCCAGGTTGTTCGTGAGAAAGATGTTATAGTCGGTGAGATTGATCAGACCATCAAAGTTCAAATCGCTGCGCACAAACGGCAGCGCGCCGATATATCGCATGGAAACCGGCTGCGCGGAGCCGTCCGCCAATCGAAGGTCCATGACGAGATCTTCAAAGATCGATTTCCTCCAAGCGCCGGGAGCGCCAATTTGCAGCGAGGTCAATGCACCACCTGTTCCCAACGATCCGCCGGCCGTGCCACCGGTCGAGAAATCAAATTCGCTGAAGTCGATTTTACTTCCGGCTGCCGAAAGCTCGGTCCATGTGTTATCGGGATCGAATGACGTGCCGCTATTGGCGTCATAGTTGTCAGTAATCGACCGCCAATTGGCGGGATCCAGACTGCCAGCCACAGAGGTAAGCGTGTAGCCGACGATTTGCACCGCCGGACTTTGGTTGAGCAGCTTGATCTCTCCAGTGGCGCGGTTGACTTCCAGCGTTGGCGGCATCGGGTCGGCCACCGGGCCGGTCAGGAAGCTATTGAATACTTCTTGGGTGGTCAAAGGAGTATCGTAAATGCGGAACTCGGAATACGAGCCGGCGAAGTTCGCGTCGCCATTCCACTGCGATCGCCCGAGCCAGTTATTTACGTCGTTCAGGCTGCCCAACTGGATTGCCGTATTTGCGGTCCCACGCAAGGCGCCGTTGATGTACACGCTGATCGACGATGGGCTCGCGCCGGATCCGCCCGTGGCGTTGTAGACTACGGCGAAATGAGTCCTCGATCCCACGGTAGAAACGATATTCGGATCGGCGAACGATTCTGCACCGCCTACGGTCCCAGCTCCAACGGCGGGGTTTCCAAAGGCCGCGTCATTGTTTCGCATGCCGCCGCGCTGCTGATTGGTGTTCGTGCCGCGCTGCGGCGAGTAGAAGATGTAGTCCAATCCTTCGCCGCCGCCGCCTGGTGCCGACACTTCGCCACCGGCCGTCGAGCCGAAGTCGAAAAAGCGGCCCCAGTTCGACGCGGCGCTGACGGTGTACCAACCTTCGAAGGTGGCGCTCGTCAATGACGAGGCGAGGCCATTTGGCAAGTTAACGAACGGCGCCACAGCACTTGGACCGCCCGGAAGCGCGAGGGCGTTGGCGGTTGCGGTCGGAAGCCCGCCGCCGGTTGCCGGGCCGATCACCGTGCCATTCGCGCCGCTAATCGAATCGATGACTGTGCGACCGGTCGCATCGGCCATCGCGCCTTCGTTGAACAGGTACTGATTCCTCAGCGCGCTTTCGGCGCTCGAGACCACCAACATCGCGCCGACGACGAGCGACGCCGTAAACAGTTGAAGAAAAGAGGGCAACGCCCGCCACGAAATCACGTTGGCCATCATCGTAACTCTCCTAAAAACTCTGGCTTGAAAGCGCTCTATGTCTACGGTTTTGTCAACGCCCCTTGCTTTTCCACGATGCTGCACGGCAGATTGCCGCGCATGATCCACTCCGACTCCCAGCTTCCACAGGCGCCGCATTCATCACAAAAATGTGCGCCGCAACTTCACACGGCCGATACCAATGCGGTCAACCCAGTCACAGGTAACACTCAGCTCCACCTTGTTGGGACGCTACCTCGACCACAGTCTGCCGGTCGAGAGAGTAGCGATCGATGACGAGCAACCGAAAAGATCGGCGACAACAACAGAACGCGGTCGATCATTAGTTCGACGCAGTCCCAGCTCCGCTTGCGCCGGTGAATTGCAATGACTGCCGACCCGCGCTGCGTAAAATTGGTTTTGGGTATCATAATCGCGTAAATCGCAAAGTGCAACAAATATCTTGGGTTTTTTTGAGACGACAAAGATACCGCTTTCAATGGCCGAGTAGCGACAAGGTCGCGAGTGTTTCAGTAAACGGAACGAACCTCCATTTGATGAAGCGCGGGGATTTCCTCGACGTTGCAACCTACCGGCTGTTTCCCGCACCTCATCGAAGCCGGAGGTGCGGCTCACACCGCAACTTGTTAAAGAATTTGGAAGGGAATGGCAAATTTAGTTGCTTGTTCCGGCCTCGATCGTTAGACTCGAATCGCAAACTAAGTGTACCGCTTTAGAAATTGCGGCGCTCCAATGTACAGTGGAGATACCCGGGCGATTTGACCTGGAAGCTTTGCGTCGCGCTTACTCGGATGCGTACCATTCGCGCTGGTGTTCTTTCTTGCACAAGCGGGGGCAGCGTTCGTCGGGGCAATGCCTTTTTCGCTCGCTTGGTAGCTTGAGGCTAACAATCGGACCTCCTGCATACTGACGATGGACGGGCGCGCTCCGAGTTACAGCCTGCCTGATTTATGCCGGTGGCGTCGCTGGGCGAGCTTTTCGCCGCGACGGGCGTTCGTCGTACTTTGCGTTGCGGCTATCGGATGCGGCCCAAATGAGAAAGCCGCTCCAGGATCGTTAGCGCCGCGAACTAATTCGGCGAATCAGGCGGACGTCCGATCAGATGCGAGCGATTCCGCAACACGAGCAGAGCTGCCGCTCGCCACTCCGCCTGCCGAGTTGGTTTCGGTTCCCCTTTCGGCCGTCCCTCCGCGGCCCGCCGGAACGCCCATGTTCGAAGCGCTCTCGCCCGAGCGGACAGGCGTCAACTTCCAGATGCAAGTCCCCAACGTCGCCGAGAACGTACGCGAGGTCATTCACCTCAACGTCAATGGCGGTCTCTGTACCGGCGATTACGACGGCGACGGCCTGGCCGATTTCTATGCGACCAGCCCAAAAGGTGGCAACCGGCTGTTTCGCAACTTGGGCGATGTTCCGATTTCAGGACGTTACGGCGGACGTAGGGCTTGAGGACAACGATTTCTGGGGCACCGGGGCCACGTTCGTAGACCTCGACAATGACGGCGACCTGGATATCTACGCGTGCGGATACCGCCAATCAAACCGCGTGTACATCAATGAGCGGCGCCAAGGTGACGGCAGTTGGCGGTTCACAGAACAGTCGGAGCGCTATGGCCTGGGCTTCAACGGCGCCAGCATGACGATGGCGTTCGCAGACATCGACAACGACGGCGACCTGGACGGCTACCTGGCCACAACGGCCCTCGCGCCGCCGCCGGGAACGCGGTTTCAAGTTCGAGACGTCGGCGGCCGGCCCGTTGTCGCGGACGAAATACAGGAGTACTGGCAATTGATTCACTTGCCCGGCGGCCGCGTTACCAGAGCAGAGGCCGGGCAGTTCGACCACTTATTCCGTAATGACGGCGCGCGGTTCACGGAAGTCACGAAACAGGCCGGAATCAAAGGACCGCATTTCACGCTGTCGGCCACCTGGTGGGATTACAACGACGATGGCTTTCCGGACCTGTACGCGGCAAACGACTTCATGGGGCCGGATTGTCTCTATCACAACAATGGCGACGGAACTTTCACCGACGTCGCGAAAGACATGCTGCCCCATACGCCGTGGTTCTCGATGGGGACGGACATTGCCGACGTGAATAATGACGGCCGGGTCGATTTTCTCGCCACCGACATGGACTCACGCACGCATCACCGTGAAATGATGATGCGGGGCAACCTCGCCAGCAGCAACTGGTTCTTGGAATTCGGCGAGCCGCGGCAGTATGCGCGAAAGCGCGCTGTACATCAACACAGGCGCGGGCCGGATGATCGAGGCGGCCTACCAGGCAAACGTGGCGAGCACCGACTGGACGTGGGGTCCGCGGCTGGCCGATTTCGACAACGACGGCCGGGTCGATCTGTTCGTCACGAATGGCGTCGTGCGCGACATGATGGATGCCGACTTGACTCAACACGCCGATTCGCAATACGAGCCCAACTCGCCCGAGTGGGGACGCTTCTGGGCCGAGCAGCCGATGCGAAAGGAAGTGAACGCGGCGCTCAAAAACCGCGGCGATTTGAAGTTTGAGGATGTCGCGAAGGCCTGGGGGCTCGACCGCAGACGGCGTGAGCTTCGGTTCGGCGACGGCGGATTTCGACAACGACGGAGACCTGGACCTCATCGTGAATAATGCCGATGCGCCGTTAAGCATCTATCGCAATGGTTGTGATGAGGGCCGGCGGGTGCGAATCCGTTTGCACGGCCAGACCAGCAACCGATTTGGGATCGGCGCCAAGATTGAGCTCACGGCCGGCGGATTGCAACAGACGAGTTATCTCACGCTGGCGCGTG
Organism: uncultured Planctomycetota bacterium; assembly: GCA_963713365.1. Taxonomy (GTDB): domain Bacteria; phylum Planctomycetota; class Planctomycetia; order Pirellulales; family Lacipirellulaceae; genus JABDGM01. The sequence goes on from CAVQLN010000006.1 coordinate 22,824, forward strand.
GCTGGCTTTCCGCCAGCGAGCCGATCACGACATTCGGCCTGGGCGACGCGAAAGTGATCGACGCGCTCACCGTAACCTGGCCGAGCGGCCATCAGCAAAGGTTTACCGACCTGTCCGCCGACCGTTTTTACACGATCACCGAACCGCCTGGAGATCCGCCGGCGAGACCAATTGCCCGCCGGCCCGCGAGCGCGAGACACCGCTCGCAGAGTCGTCGCCAATGTTCGTCGCGGCCACTGGTTTTCCCAAAATTGATTATCAAGACGAGCCGTTCAACGACATGAGCTTACAGCCGCTTTTGCCGTATCGACTGTCCGAGCTTGGTTTGGCGACGGAGTGGGGCGACGTGGACGGCGATGGTGATGACGACTGTTATGTAGGCGGCTCGAAGGGAAAAGCCGGTCTGCTCGTGCTGAACTCGGGCGACGGCGCGTTTCAACAAGTACAGGTCGCCGCCTTCGAAGCCGATCGCGAATGCGAAGATACCGACGCCGAGTTTTTCGACGCCGATGGCGACGGCGATTTGGACTTGTACGTAGTCAGCGGCAGCATCGAACATCCGCCCGGTGATGCGGCCTATCGCGACCGGCTTTATCTCAACCAGGGCAACGGCCAATTTCAGAAGTCCGATGATGGCGCACTGCCCGACTTGCGCGACAGCGGCAGCGTCGCGGCGGCCGGGGATTTCGACAAAGACGGCGACGTGGACTTGTTTGTCGGCAGCCGCTCGCTGCCGCGGCAATATCCGCTGGCTCCCACGAGCCGCCTGCTTATTAACAACGGCGGCCGCTTCGAAGAGAAAACGCCCCATGAAATCCAGCACGCCGGAATGGTTACTGACGCCCTCTGGTTGGATGTCGATGGCAACAGTTGGCCTGACCTCGTGCTGACGACGGATTGGGGGCCGATTCGAGTTTTTGCGAACGAGGGCGGCAAACTTGTCGAGAAGACCGGCGATTCGGCGTTGGCCGACCTGCTCGGATGGTGGCTCGCTATTGCCCCCGGCGATTTCGATCACGACGGCGACATCGACTTCGTCGCCACGAACTTCGGACGCAACACAAAATACAAAGCCAATCCACAGCATTCGGCCCGGATGTACTACGGCGACTTCGAAGGCAGCGGCGAATCGCAGATTATTGAAGCGAAACTCGAGGGCCAATCCTGGTATCCCCGCCGCGACCTCGCCGCACTGCGAAATGCCATGCCGGCTCTCATGTCAAAGTTTAAGAGCTACGACACTTTCGGCCGCGCAACGCTGGCCGACATCTTTTCGCAAGAAGCGATCGACCAGGCGAAAGTTTTCGAGGTCAACATGCTTGAGACAGGTGTCCTCATTAATGAAGGCCAGTTCCGCTTTCGCTTCGAGCCGCTTCCGACATTGGCTCAGATCGCACCGAGCTTCGGATTGGACGTGGGCGATGTGAATTCAGACGGCCATCTCGACGTCGTGATGGCGCAGAACTTTAACAGCTCGCAGCTGGTAACGGGCCGCATGGACGGCGGCGTAAGTCTCGTGCTCCTCGGGAACGGCCAAGGAAAGTTTCAACCTGTTTCGGCCGACCAAAGCGGTATCGTCGTTCCGGCCGATGCGCACCGCGTTTGTCTTGTTAAGCTCGATGGCGATGGTCGACCCGATCTCGTTTTCGCTGTGCACAACGGCCCGTGGCGCACCTTTCTCAACCGCGTATCAACGTCGCCCGTACAAAACTCCCTCCCCCTTGGGGGGAGGGCGGGGGAGGGGGTTCATCCAGCGGTATTTGTTCAGCATCGGAACTCAATGCGATCAACGGAGAAGGTGCGATGAAACCCCGTCGAACAACTCTCCTTGTCTCGATTCACTTCTGGTTTTGCTTCATTTGCAGCACCATTGCTGCCGACGTTTCGCTTTCGATCGACGTTGCCAATCCGGCCCATCCAATCAGCCCGCGGCTGTATGGCATATTCTTCGAGGACATCAACTTTGGCGGCGACGGCGGCCTCCACGCGGAACTTGTCAAGAATGGCTCGCTCGAGTTTCCGCAGCGACTCATGGGGTGGTCCGCATCGCCGCACAATCTTGCGAAGGCCGACGTGCAGGTGAGTCACGAGACTCCCGCGTTCGCCACGAACCCGCATTATTTGCGGCTTCGCTCCACCAGCGTCCCCACGAGTGCAAATAACGAAGGCTTCCGTGGAATCGGAGTCCGTGCCGGCGAGCGATATTTGTTTTCGGCGCACACTCGTGCCGACAGCCGAGAATGTCAGCCTGCACGTCGCCCTGGTTACAGCCGGCGGCCAAACGCTCGCGGCCACTGAACTAACCGGCATCGGCAAAAGCTGGTCCGAGCATTCGGCCGTTTTGAATCCGGATAAAACTTCGCCGAAAGCGCAGCTCGTGCTCACTCTTGCCAAGTCCGGCACAATCGACCTCGATCTCGTCTCGCTCTATCCCGAAAAAACATGGAAAGGCCGGCCGCACGGTCTCGCGCCGATCTCGTCGAAATGCTCGCCGAATTGAAGCCTGCATTCGTACGCTTCCCCGGCGGCTGCATCGTTGAGGGAAGCGACCTTTCGCGCCGCTACCAGTGGAAGACCACGATCGGTGCCCTCCCAGAGCGTCGCCTGATCATTAATCGCTGGAACTCCGAGTTCGCTCACCGGCCGACCCCGATTATTTCCAGTCGTTCGGACTTGGGTTCTACGAATTCTTTCGTGCTGGCCGAGGATCTCGGCGCCGAACCGCTGCCGATTCTCAACTGCGGCATGGCCTGCCAATTCAATACCGGAGAATTGGTGCCGCTCGATGAGTTGGAGCCGTACATCCAGGACGCGCTCGACCTGATCGAGTTCGCCAACGGCGCACCTACCACCACATGGGGTGCCAAGCGTGCGGCCATGGGCCACCCCAAGCCGTTCGGCATGAAGATGCTTGGCATTGGCAACGAGCAATGGGGCCCGCAGTACTTCGAACGCTACAAAATGTTCGCCAAGGTGCTCAAAGAGAAGCATCCTGAAATCGAGCTGATCTCCGGTTCCGGGCCGTTTCCGGCGGACGAGAATTTTCGCTTCGCGTGGCGCGAGCTGCGCGAATTGAAAGCCGACATCGTCGACGAACATTGTTACGCCATGCCGGATTGGTTTCTGCGCTCGGCGACGCGTTACGACAACTACGACCGCAACGGACCAAAAGTGTTCATGGGCGAGTATGCCGCCCAGTCGGTTGACATCGTCTCGCCCGACAATCGCAACAACTTGCGCTGCGCGCTGGCCGAGGCAGCGTTCATGACGGGTCTCGAGAGAAATTCCGATGTCGTTGTAATGTCGTCCTACGCACCACTGCTCGGTCACGAAGAAGCCTGGCAATGGCGGCCTAATCTCTTTTGGTTCGACAATCTCACGGCCTATGCGACGCCGAATTACTACGTTCAGCAAATGTTCAGTAAAAACCGCGGCGACGTCGTCTTGCCTACCAAATTGACTGACTCGCGGCCGCCTGAGACGGCGTCGGGCGCATTGGTCTCACCACGGATCAATCGGCTGCCGAGTTTCGCGACGTCCGTATCACGGTCGATGGACAAACGCTCGACGCCGCCGACGCATTTAATGACGAACGCCGCCGGACGACTTTTCGCGGAAATTGGAACGTCGAGGATGGCGTCGTACGTCAGACAGACCGCCGCGCAACAGCTCGCATGCAGTTCGGCGACTACGCTTGGAAGGACTGCACGTTGACGCTCAAAGCGCGAAAACTCGCCGGGCGAGGCGGATTTGGCGTCATCGTCCGTAATAGCACGGGTGGGTCTTATCTCCAGTGGAACGTCGGCTCAGGAAATAACGGACAACACACGTTCGAAGCCCGTCTCGCCTCTCATAGCGAAGACGAAACCGCCATTGAGCGCAAGCCAGGTTCGATCGAAGCGGATCAGTGGTACGACCTGAAAGTCGAAATCAGAGACTCGAAGGTCGCCTGCTATTTAAACGGAGAGCTCGTCCACGACCTCGACATTCCGCCGCCTAATTTGCCGCGCCTTTTCGCTGCGGCGAGCCACGACACCAGTTCCGGGCAGGTTATCCTGAAGGTAGTGAATCCCACCGGCAACGCCGCCGAGGTCGATCTAAACCTTGACGGAGTCGCAGGCGTGGGCGCCGCGACCGCCATTGTGCTGCAGGGAGATCCTGACGATGAAAACTCAATTGCGCAGCCGCGTAAAGTTGCCCCAACGACTCGCACCATGGATGTGACACAATCGCGCTTCCGTCACTCGTTTCCGCGATACTCCCTTTCGGTACTGCGATTCAATGTGAAAGACAATTGACAGGCGCTTTCGGAACTGGGAATCAGGCGAAAAAATGAACAGGCAACAAAAGACACCTCCTTGCAATCTCTGTTGCGTCGCAATTGCAGTCGGCTTAACGCTGTGTGCCACTTATAACACTTACGCGCAATCCTATCGTCTTGAGCGCATCGCCTCGGGCCTCAATCAGCCAACCTACGTTACGCAGAGCGCAAACGACCCAGGCAATATCCTGTACTTCACCGAGCGCACACGCGATGCCAACCCCGGACCCGGGGCCAGCAACGTGATGGGCCGCGTGTGGCGGTACGATGTGAACACGCGCACGCGCACCATGGTGCTCGATCTCTCCGCCCGCAGCGTCGTCCTCGACACCGGCCTACAGACAATTGCGTTTCATCCCGACTTTAATACGCCTGCCACGCCGGGTTTCGGCAAGATGTACTTGTCGAGCGCGCAGTCAGGCACGTCCGCTCTCAATCGTGTTGAAGAATACGACGTGGCCATCGGTGGTCCGGATCCCTCATACACCGCAACGCTCAACCGATTGCTGCTGCAGTATCCAAACAACACGCAAAACAATCACACGGTAGACTGGATCGGCTTCGATCTCACGGCAACCGGCGCCGCGCGAAACTATCTTTATATCAGCACGGGCGACGGATCGTTTGGCAACAACTACAACGGCGGCATTTCGCCCACCGGACGGCCGTCGCAGAATCCAAGCGACATCGCCGGCAAGATGCTTCGCGTCGACATCGTCGGCGCCGACGCGTACCCAGCGGATGCGCTCAAAAACTACGCCATCCCGCCGTTCAATCCAATTCCGGTTTATAACGCGGCGAATCCGGGATCGCCCATCGCCGGCTTGGGCGAAGTTTATTTAACTGGCTTGCGCAACGTCTATCGTGCGAGTTTCGATCGGGCCAACGGCGATTTGTGGATGGGCGACGTCGGCGAAGTGTTCGCCGAAGAAGTTAGCTTCTTGAAGGCCGGCACCAACGTCACAGGTCCCCCGGTCGACTACGGCTGGCCACAGCGCGAGGCCACCTTTGACAGCGACGTGGATGGCGCACCGCACACGCAGGTGAATCCATTCACGTCGGCCACCTCGCTCGAGCCGCTGCAGCAGTTCCCGCACGACGGCGGCGGCGAAGCCGTCATCGGCGGATACGTCTATCGCGGTCCCGTCGCAGCGCTCCAGGGCAAGTACTTCTATTCCGATTTCGTGACGACCGGAAACGCCAATCAAATCTGGATGCTCGACTTCGACCGCAATACGTCCACCGCGAACTATAACGGCAACAACGGCACGAGAACCGACGTCAGCGCCTTGTGGCAGTCGCTCGTCTACGATCCCACCGACCCGACTTACGCACCGAACTCGACCACGGCCAGCAGCGCGGGTCTTGATCACATCGTTTCGTTCGGCGAAGACAACGCTGGCAATCTTTATCTTGTTGATTTCGGCAATGGCGCCGGGTTTAACGGGCAATATCCGGGCCCGGGCCTTGGCGAGATTTTTCGCATCGTTCCGAGCGCCGAGATAAGAGTCACAGTCGACCGCATTACCGGCGAAATTAATTTCACCAATACTTCGACGCTTGCTTCGGACATTCGCGGTTACACGCTTCGATCGTCTCACGGCGCGATCGATTCCGCCCAGCTCACGCCAATCACAGGCCGGCTTGACGCTCCGCCTAACGGCAACGGAACGATTGATCCGGCGCACGCCTGGCAGATCACTTCCGCGCCCGGCGACAACGACGAATTCGCTGAAGCGTCAACCGGCGGCGCCACAACTTTGTCGCCCGGTGAGCAATTTACGCTTAGCCCAGATGGCGGCTGGATTCAATCCATCTACGAGGACTTCCAGTTATCAATCGTGCTTGCCAATGGGGCGACGGTGCCGGGGTTTGTTGAGTTCACCGGAAACGGCGGCCAGCCGTTCAGCCGCAGCGATTTGAATTTCAGCGGCGAACTCGACCCGGCCGACTGGCCGCTCTTCCGCACGAACCATTTGGCGGCCTTCTCGGGCCTTGGCCCCGCCGAATCATACCGTCTGGGCGATCTCGACGGCGACGGGGACAACGACTTCGCGGACTTCCGACTGTTTCAGGCAGACTACATCGCAGCCAACGGCGAAGCCGCATTCGCGGCGCTGCTACGGGTTCCCGAGCCGAAAACCGGCTGCGCTCGTCTCAATGTTTGCTGCGGCTCTCGTATTCTTCGGTCGCCGAACAAAAACTGGATTTACTCCCTCCCCCTTGCGGGGAGGGCGGGGGAGGGGGTCAAACCCGGTGAGAGTTCGCAGCTCCGTCCTGTGCCAATGGCGCCAACACACGTCTGCGCTTATCCTACGTATCTCGCAATTACGGTCGCGTTCTTACTATTCGCCAAGCCCACTCACGCCGCACTGCGTCACCGCTACAGTTTCAACGAAGGGGCGACCAGCAACGCCAGCGGCCGCACCATCATCGATTCTGTGGCCGGTGCCAACGGCATCGTCCGCGGCGCAAATTCCGCCGCGAACGCCACGCAGCTCATCCTCCCAGGCGGCAGCGGCACGACGCAAGCCTATGTCGACCTGCCCAACGGCATCATCTCGGCGCTGACCGATGCGACGTTCGAAGCCTGGTATACGATCGACTCGGCCCAGCTCACAAGCTGGGCTCGGATATTCGATTTCGGATCAACGACCGGCGGCGAGCTGACCGGCCCTGGCGGCGGCGGCGAAGGCCTCGATTACATCATGTATGCGCCGATGCGCGGCAACGTCATCGACAACCAGAGATTGGAATTTCGCAACAACGATCCGCTTTTCGGCCCGGGTGGCAGCGCCGGCACGTTAGCGGCGATTACCACGATTGATCCGGAACACAACCACACTCTCGATACAGTGCAACACCACGTTGCGGTTGTGATCGACGCCGACGGCGGCAATGACCCCGGCGAGGCGACGATAACACTTTACATCGACGGGCTGCTCCCGAATGGCGCGGCAAATAATCCGGCCGAAACGATGGTGCAGCTCGGTAATCTGAACGACGTGAACAACTGGCTGGGCCGCTCCAATTGGACCACCGATGCAAATTTCGACGGCATGCTCAACGAGTTCCGCATCCACGATACGCCGTTGACGCAGAGCCAGGTGGACGCAAGTTTCGACGCCGGGCCGAATCTGGTGCCGGACTTCGGCGTCGTTTCGCTTGAGGTCAACACAGTGACGGGCCGCGTCACCATCAAAAACAGCGGCTCGACGCCCACCAACATCGACTACTACCGAATCACAAGCACCGCGGGTGCGCTCGAGACGGCAACTTGGAACAGCCTCGACGATCAGAACCGCGATGCCATCGGCGCCGGCGCAGGTGAAAGCTGGGACGAAGCGGAGCTGTCGAATTCATTGGTGCTGACGGAGCTATTTTTACTCGGCGCGTCTGGCGTTTCGACCACCTCGCCGCTGGAGCTTGGCCATGCGTATGATCCGTCCATTCTTGGAGCTGGCGACGCTGGCGACCTTCAATTTCATTTCGCCGCGCAGGGCACCAGCAATCTTAGTCCAGGCGCGGTGACCTACGTAACGCCCGGCCCACTCGCGGGAGATTTCAACGGCAATGGCACAGTCGATGCGGCTGACTACGTCGTGTGGCGCAAGACGCTCGGCTCGACAACCGTGTTGGATGCGGACGGCGACGACAACGGTCGCGTGGATCAATACGACTACGCCGTCTGGCGTTTCACGTTCGGCAACTCGACCGGCGTTGGCTCGTTTGCCACAGCCTCCAGCGTTCCGGAACCGTCAGGTGCTGTTTTGCTGATCGCAGCCTACTTATGGCCAGCGTGGATTCTACGAATGTACGACCGGAATCGAACGTTGACAGCGTTTTGACATCACAGTGTTGCGTTCCTTCTTTAACAGCGGAGAACCGGATCCTATGTCGAACGTCTACCTCAAAGCCGACCGGCTTTCTTTCCTTGCAATCATCACGTTGCTAATTAGCCTCTCTTTTCGCGTTGACAGTACCCATGCACTTGAAGCGCAAGCAACCATCCGCGGCGGCGAAGACGGCGGCACGATCAGCCGGCATCTCTACGGCCATTTCGCCGAGCATCTGGGCCGCTGCATCTACGACGGCATTTGGGTCGGCGAAAATTCATCAATCCCCAATGATCGCGGCATCCGCAAAGACATCATCGACGCGCTGAAGGCCTTGAACATCCCCAACCTGCGTTGGCCGGGCGGATGCTACGCCGATGACTATCACTGGCGCGACGGCATCGGCCCGCGCGACAAGCGGTCCAAACGCGTGAACATCCATTGGGGCAATGTCGTCGACACCAACGCCTTCGGCACGCATGAATTTCTCGATTTGTGCGAGTTGATTGGCGCCGACCCTTACATCGCCGGCAAACGTCGGCAGCGGCACTCCGCAGGAGATGCGCGACTGGCTCGAATACATGACCTACGACGGCGACAGCGAGCTGGCCAACCTGCGCCGCGCCAACGGCCGCGAGAAGCCGTGGAAAATTCCGTACGTCGGCGATCGGCAACGAGAATTGGGGCTGCGGCGGCGAAATGACGCCCGAGTATTATTCCGATCTCTACCGCCGCTACGCCGTGTTTGCCCGCAATTATGGCGACAACCGGCTTGATCCGCGTTGCCTGCGGGCCGGGCGGATTCAACCAGCAGTGGGCCCGCGTCGTGATGGATCGCGTCGGGCGGCGGATGCAGGCCCTGTCGGTTCACTTTTACACCGTCGTGCCCAATTGGGAAAACAAAACGCCGGCCACCGGCTTCGGCGAAGCGCGAATGGTTCGCCATGCTCCGCGAATGCCTGCAGATCGAGCGCGCGATTCGCGAAAGCGAAGAAGAGATGGACCGCGTCGACCCGCGAAAGCGCATCGCGATGTACATGGACGAGTGGGGCTCCTGGTATCGCACCGAGGATGGCCATCCCGGCTATTCGCTGTATCAGCAGAACACGATTCGCGACGCGGTGCTGGCCGGCCTGACATTCCACATCTTCCACGAGCATTGCGACCGCGTGCGGATGGCCAACATCGCGCAGACCGTGAACGTGCTGCAGGCGATGATTCTTACCGAAAAAGAAAAGATGCTGCTGACGCCGACGTACCATGTGTTCGAGATGTACAAAGTGCATCACGACGCGACGCGGCTGCCCGTACGACTGACGACTCCCGATTACGAATTCGGCGACCAATCGATGCCGGCGACAAGCGTTTCCGCCTCGCGCGACAAAGACGGAAACGTACACGTTTCGATCGTGAATGCCCACGCCAAGGAGCCCATAAAGCTCGCCTGTACGCTGGAAGACGTCGATGCGTCCATCGTCTCAGGCCGCATTCTGACTTCCGACGCGCTCGATGGGCACAACACGTTCGACGAGCCGGAACGCGTTAAGCCAGCGGCATTCGACGGAGCATCAATCGAAGGCAACAAGCTTGCAGTCGAAATTCCGCCGCGCTCGATTGTCGTGCTGCGGCTGGACAAGTAACAAATGGATTGCAAGTCCACGCAGCGTTCATTCTTTCGTCATGTCTGCAAATTTGTGAGTCACGAAATCGCGAAAATACGAAATCGCGAAAAATTATGTCCGTTTTGCGCTTTCGTAATTTCGCGCTTTTCGCGATTCATGACTTGATGCGAGGTCCGACGGTCGGAAGGGCGCGTGCATTGGCTGGAGGTGCCAATTGAACGGCCGTGGGAAACTTAAGCTGAGTTGCCGGGCGATAGTCTTCATCGCAGTCGTGGCGGCCAATTGCCCGCCGCAATGCGCCGCCACCGAGCCGGAGCTTCTTGAATTGTCAGGCGACCTCGGTATTCATGACCCCTGCATGATCAAGGCCGGCGACACCTATTATCTCTTCGCCACAGGCGGTCGGCGCGGCCGCGGAATCATGCCCGATCCACGCCTCGACCGACTTGCGCGAGTGGAAACGTGCCGGATTCGTGTTCGAGCGGCTTCCCGACTGGGTCGTCGAGGAAGTGCCGCGTGCCCGCAACGCCTGGGCGCCGGATATCTCATACTTCAACGGCAAGTATCATCTCTATTACTCACTCTCGTCCTTCGGCGTGAACAATTCGGCAATCGCGCTGGCCACGAACAAGACGCTCGATCCAAGCAGGTCCGACTTATCAATGGGTCGACGAGGGGCTTGTGGTCCGCTCGCGCCGGCGAGGACGACTTCAACGCAATCGATCCCAACTTCGTAATCGAAGACAAGAAAAACATCTGGCTCGCCTGGGGCAGTTTTTGGGGCGGCATCATGATGCGGCGAATCGATCCGCAAACCGGGAAGCTCTCGGCCGACGATACAACGTTGCATAAACTGGCCGCCCGCCCACGGAACGATGAACATAACACTCCGCCGGTCGAAGGCGCCATCGAGGCGCCATTCATTGTCCGACACGGCGACTATTGGTATCACTTCGTGTCGTGGGACTTCTGTTGCCGCGGCGCGAGAAGCAACTATAAAGTCGTCGTTGGTCGATCGCCGAAGTTGACTGGCCCGTACTTTGACAAAGCTGGCAAGCCGATGAGCGACGACGGCGGCACACTATTGATCGAGGCGGCCACCGACAAGTGGCGCGGCGCGGGCCATCCGGCCGTCTACCAGGAAAATGGCACCGACTACCTGCTCTTCCACGCATACTCGGCCGACACGGGCCGACCGCGCCTGCATATTTCCACGCTCGTGTGGGAAGATGGTTGGCCGAGAGTTGCGAAGATGCCGTAACACCAGCTAAAGCTTAAGAGGATGATGTTGTTCCCGCGCCGCTGGTGGATCGCTGTACTGATCACTGTCGCGATTGCGATCAGCTATCTGGATCGTCAAACTCTGTCCGTCGCGGTCGAAGCCATTCGGAAAGACATCGCGATTTCGAACACTGAGTTTTCGCGTTTGCAAATTGCGTTCTTAGTCGCTTACGCGGTGATGTATGCCGGCGGCGGCAAATTGATCGATGTGTTGGGCACGCGGCGAGGATTCTTTGCGATCATGGTTTTCTGGTCGCTGGCCTGCGCGAGCCACGGCCTGGCGACGGGGTTCTGGGTGCTGGCCGTGAGCCGATTGCTCTTGGGCCTCGGCGAAGGCGGCGGCTTCCCGGCGGCAACCAAGGCGGTGGCCGAGTGGTTCCCAGTGCGCGAGCGTTCGACCGCCATGGGCCTGATCAACGCCGGCACGGCCGTCGGCGCGGTGATCGCGCCGCCGGCCATCGCGTACATTATCTGGCTCGCCGACTTGGCGCTGGGTATTTTATCTCGCCGGCGCCTGCGGGCTTCTGTGGACCTTTTGGTGGCTTGCCGAGTACTTTCCGCCGGCTCAACACCCTCGACTCAGCGATAAGGAGCGGACAGAAATCGAATCGAATAACGCCGCCACGGACCAAGAACCCTCGGTAGCCTGGTGGCGGCTGTTGACGCTGCCGCAAGTCTGGGGCCTCGTGACGGCCAAGTTCCTCAGCGACGCCGCGTGGTTCTTCTACATCGGCTGGCTGCCAAAATATCTCTACGATGTGCGCGGCTTTGATACAAAACAGGTAGGCTACTATGCCTGGATTCCTTTTGCTGCGGCCGGTGTCGGCAGCCTTCTTGGCGGATGGTTTTCGAGCTGGCTACTGTCGCGCGGCTACTCGCTCAACCTGGCGCGCAAGCTGGCGCTCGGCTTAAGCGCCGCCCTCATGCCGTGGGTGTTCCTGGTCACGATGACGGACGTGCACTTGGCGATACTGCTGTTCAGCATCGCCTTCTTCGGACAGCAGTCGTGGTCGACGCTCGTGATGACGCTTCCGGCCGACTTGTTTCCCAGGCGAGTGGTCGGCTCAGTGGCCGGTCTGGTAGGCTTCGGCGGTGCGATGGGCGGCGTGGTTTTCAACCTGGTAGTTGGCCCGATCCTCGATCAGTATGGGCCTGCCGCGGGCTACAAAATCGTGTTTGCGATGAGCAGCACATTTCACATACTCGCTTTCCTGATCATCCTGGCGATGGTGCGACGCGTGCAGCCGCTTAAGATATGAGCGTCACTGCGCCGTCCACCCGCCGTCGATCGAGAACGCAGCGCCTGTCACATAACTCGACGCTGGGCTTGCCAGGTATAGCGCCAAGCCGCCGATTTCGTGCAATTCGCCCCAACGTCCCATCGGAATGCGCGATATGAATGCGGCATACTTCACCGGATCCTGTGTGAGTGGCAGGTTCATCTCCGTTGCGAATGGTCCGGGTAGAATCGCGTTCGCGGTAATGTTGCCTCGCGCCAGTTCAATCGCCAGCGCAGGGTCATTTGCAGAACGGCGCCTTTGCTCGCGGCATACAGCGTGCGCTCGGGTATCGCAACGACGGATAACATCGACCCAATATTGATAATTCGTCCGTAACGCTGCCGCTTCATGTGCGGCACCACTTCGCGGCACATGAGCCAAGTGCCGGTGACGTTGACGCGCTGGACCTTCTCGAAATCCTCCGGCGATACTCCCTCAATCGGCCCGCGAATGTTGATGCCGGCCGAGTTGATGAGGATGTCGATTGTTCCAAATTGCGCTGCTGCGGAAGCAACCGTCGACTTCACCTGGTTCGGATCGGTAACGTCACATTTTTCCGCGGCGCACGGCCGGCCGAAAAGCTCGCCGATTTGAGATCGAGCCTGCGCATTGCGACCTTCGTCTCGGCTCGCAATAAATATCGAGGCGCCCGCCTCGGCGAGCGCCTTTGCCATTTCGAAGCCCAACCCGCGGTTTCCTCCAACCACCAGCGCCGTCCGCCCATCGAGACGGAATTGATTCAAAATAGATTCACTCATGACTCAGTTCGGTCTCAGGGAATAAGACAGCTTGAATGCGGCCTTCATGCAACTTCTCGGCCGAGTATCTTTGGATCATTTGACGGGCAGGTCTGAAAAACTGCAAGCGGCCGCGCGGCCGGTACGCGAGCGCTACAGGTTTTGCCCGGGGAAACCGTTGCAAAGCGGAAAAATCCGAGTAAATTGAGGCGTCGTTGAGGATTATTTCGTTGCTCACCAATCGCTTACTTGTGCCGGAATGAAGTGATGGCAAAAAGTAAACGGGCCAACGCGACCGGTTCCAACTCGGCCGCTTCCGCCAAAACGAATTCGGCTCCGCAAGGCCGGCAATCGTCTGCGACCAAGGACGCCGCCGCCGCGCGCCAAATCTTGTCAAACGAGTCCATTGGTCATGTCGCTGGAGAAGTGTGGCAGCTTCTCGACTCGCAAGGCGCGCAAAGCGTGCCCGCAATTAAGAAAGCGGTATCCGCGCCCGACGAAGTTGTTCTGGCTGCCATCGGCTGGCTCGCGCGCGAGGACAAGTTGACCTTCTCCAAAAATGGCCGCACGCTAACCGTCTCGCTGCGATAGCAAAGATTCGCGAGATGCGCCAGAGGCATTGCTATGCAGATCCGCCGATTATTCGCCAGTTCGGCTTGCGTGCTCGCGCTATGTCTGTCGGTCGAAGCCAACGATCCGAGTCAAGCGCAGCAGGATCAGTCTATTGCCGTGCAGGCAAACGACGAGCAGAAGACGTCGGACTACACTGAAATCAATCGCCGATTAACCAGATTCCTTGAACGCGAGCTACGAGACAAGCAGATTCCGGCAGTCTCAATCGCTCTGGTGAATGGCGAACAAACCGTGCTCGCACTGGGGTTCGGCGAAGAAAATGCTAACGGCAAAAAAGCCGACGCAGACAGCGTATATCGCGTCGGCTCCGTCTCGAAGTTGTTCACCGATTTGGCGGTCATGCAGCTAGCCGCGGCCGGCAAGCTCGATATCGACGCCGATGTGCGCAAGTATCTGCCCGATTTCGCCCCGCAGAATTCGTTCGACACGCCGATTACGCTGCGGCAGCTAATGTCTCACCAATCGGGCCTTGTGCGCGAGTCGCCGGTCGGGCACTACTTCGACGACAAGGAGCCGTCGCTTGCTGATACCGTGAAGAGCCTCAATTCGACGACTCTCGTAAATAAGCCTGGAACCCGCACCAAATATTCCAACGCGGGCGTCTCGGTCGCCGGCCTCGTCGTCGAACGAACCGTGGGTAAACCCTTCGAGGATTACATCCGCGGTTCGCTATTCAGTCCGCTCGAAATGCCAGTTAGCGGGTTTCGCACCAGCGCGGCGATTGATGAAAAGCTTGCAACCGGCTGGATGCGCAGCCAACACGCGCCGCGATTCGTCGCGCCGAACTTCGCCCTTGGCACACTGCCGGCCGGCAATTTGTATTCGAGCATGAATGAGCTTTCGCATTTTCTCATCGCGGTTTTGAACGGCGGCAAGTTCCGCGGCAAATCCGTGATCGATGAAAAGACACTTGCTTCGATGCTCAAACCGGTTCGCGCATCGGGCGATCGCGTGAACCAATATGGCGTCGGATTCGCGTTGGGCCAGATCGACGGCCATCGCACTTTCGGCCATGGTGGCGCCGTTTATGGCTACTCCGCGCAGTTGCTTGGTCTACCGGAAAAGCGAATAGGAGTTGTGGCCTCCGCGGCGCTCGATGGAGCGAATGGCGTCACGCGGAGAGTAGCGGAATACGCCATTCGACTGATGCTCGCCCATAAGGACGGCAAACCGCTGCCGGAAATTGAAGAAACGAATACAATATCGCCCGAATTAATCGCGAAGCTTCCGGGTGCGTACGCAAGCGGCCACAAGCGTCTGGAAATCATCGATGTCCACGGCGCGCTTTACCTTTTCGATGATTTGTTTCTGAAGCGATTGCGGGCCGTTGATGACGACATTGTCGTTGACGACCTGACCGGCTTTGGTCCAATAATCACTCGTGCCGGTGACGACCGCCTTCTTATGAACGACAGGGCGTGGGAGCGTATCGAAGATCCCTGCCCGCCGCCAGCACCGGAGCGATTCAAGCCACTCATCGGCGAGTACGGATGGGACTACAACCCACTGTATATCTTCGAAGACCGCGGCCAACTGTGGTGCCTCATCGAATGGTTCTACTTCTATCCGCTCACCGAAATATCGGAGAGCGTCTTCGCATTTCCCGACGAGGGATTGTACCACGGCGAGCAACTTGTATTCGCGCGAGGGGGACAAACCCGCGACGCACGTCATCGCTGCCAGCGTCCGCTTTGACCGCCGCAATATCGCGCCCGAGGAAGGCGCAACATTCCGCATTCGTCCGCTGGCAACCGTTGACGAGCTCAAAAAACTGGCCCGCCAGTCGTCGCCGCCCAACGAGTCGCGCCCGAAGCGCAAGCCCGAATTTGTCGAGCTAACGTCGCTTGATCCCACGATCAAGACCGACATCCGATACGCGACGACCAACAATTTCATGGGCGTCGTGTTCTACGACAAGCCGCGCGCATTCATGCAGCGCCCCGCCGCAGAGGCCTTAATGCGAGTGCATCGTTCTCTGCGCGACAAGGGATACGGCCTGCTTGTTCACGACGCGTACCGCCCTTGGTTTGTAACCAAGATGTTCTGGGAAGGTACGCCGCCCCACCTGCGCGACTTCGTGGCCGATCCGGAAGAAGGCTCAAAACACAACCGCGGCTGCGCGGTCGACCTCACGTTGTTTGATTTGGCCACCGGCGAAGCAGTGACAATAGTCGCCGGCTACGATGAAATGTCGCCGCGCTCCTACCCGTTCTATCCCGGCGGCACCGCACGCCAGCGCTGGCGTCGAAAACTGCTCCGCGACGCAATGCATCGCCAGGGCTTTGCCGTCCACCCGCTCGAATGGTGGCACTTCGATTACAAAGACTGGGAGCAGTATCCGATTGGCAATGTCAGCTTCGACGAGATCGAGGCCGACGAAGTTGACAGATCTGGTCGATAAAGTGCTCGCTTGATGAACGGACCGCGGCCTCATTCGGGCCAGTGCGACCGCTTGCGGTTTAGCTCGCTAACCGACCAACAAATTCTCGATCCGCCGAACGTCGGCCGGCTCCAAGCTGAATTCGAAGACCTCTAGGTCCTCACGCATGTGCTGCGGATCGCTGGTGCCCGTGAGCGGGATCATGCCGACCTTGAGGGCAAACCGAAACACAATCTGGCTCGCGCTGCGGCCAACCCGGCTGACAATCTCGGCCATTTCTGGATGCACCAGCGCTTCTCGATTTGCGGTCAGTAGAGAGAAGCCTTGGTAAATGATATCGCGTGCCGCGCAGTACTCACGGATCGCGCGGTCCCAACCGAGGCTCGCATAACATCGATTTTGCACAAAACGGGGCCGCACACGCGCCTCGCGCAGCAACAATTGAAGCTGCCCGAGATTTACGTTGCTGACCCCCAACAGCCGCGCACGTCCGTTGTCGTGCAGTCGCTCCATCGCGCGCCACGCGGCCCAGTCTTCCGCACCCAGTCCGGTCCGCACGCTGGGCCCGTGAAGGACAAACGAATCGATTGACTCCGTCCCAAAGTGCGCCAGCGAGCTCTCGAGCGACTGCTCGACTTGGACCTCGACAGGCGCCGTCGGATCATACGGAAGCCGATGATCCTGACCGCGCTGAAACGTGAATTTCGTCTGCAGAAACAGCGCATCGCGCAAAACGAGGCGGCTCGCAATGGCCGCCAGGATTGCCCGCCCGACAGATGCTTCATCGTAATGGCGGCGCTGGTTGGCCGTGTCGATGCCGCGGAAACCCTGCTCGAGTGACAGTCGAGTGAGGCGCTCGGTGGCCTCTTCCTTCCACGCCGTCCCGTAGAAAAAACGCGGTACTTCGACGCCATCGACGACGATCGTCCGATCCACCACGCCATATCTCCGGGCTATGTGACAACTTGGTACGGCCCGTTTTATATCACTGGTCACCAATCTGACCAACGACCTCCCTGCGAGCGCCCGCCGCAGGGAGCCGCTTTTCTAGCCGGATTAGCCGCGTCGGCACCGCCAAATAGTTCCAACTTTGGGCAATTCAGGTACAATAGTCGATTGCAGACGCATCGGTCCCGGCCTCCAGTCTCAAGGGGCAGTGGAGATGGGCGCGAGTCGCAGGGAAACGCGAAAGGGGTTGGGTTGCCGCGGGACGGCAGTCGGCCGATGTGGGGGTTTCGGCTCGGAAGAGGGAAGATTGCATGAGGTCGTTTCGTCGTTGTTCGCTTCGTTCCCGATCGGCTTTCGGGGCTTCGCACCGCCAACTGCCATCCTCTAAGCGCCGCGCCGCCAGGCGTAGCCGCTCCTTTGAGCAGCTCGAGCCCCGGCTCTTTCTTGCCAACCAGCCGCTGATCACCGAGTTCGTGGCCAGCAACGGCTCTTTGCTCGACGGCCGCGGCCTGACGCCCGACTGGATTGAAATCCACAATCCGACCTCGCAAGCGATCAATCTTGCGGGCTGGCACCTCACGGACGAAGCCGACAACCTCGACAAGTGGACCTTTCCTGCCGCCGCGCAATCAATGCTCGACCCGGGCGAATACCTCATCGTTTTCGCCTCGGGCCAGGATACTGAAACGTTTATCGATCCGGCCGGCTACCTGCACACAGACTTCGAGCTATCCGCCGACGGCGAGTATTTGGCGCTCACCGACGCCAACGACGCGATCATCCACGAGTTCGCACCCGAATACCCACGCCAGGTTCACGACGTATCGTATGGTTTGTTGCCGAACACTACAACGGTAACGCTGATCGACCAATCAGATTCGACGTCGGCATTCGTCCCCACGAGCTCTTTGCTCGATGCGCCGTCGGTGAACGTGGCGCCGGCTTGGACGATGCCTGGGTTTAACGACTCATCCTGGTCGAGCACTGTCAGCGGAACGGGCGTGGGGTTCGATTTTGGCGATGATGCGCCCCCCGGCACAGCAAACGGCACTATACAGACGAGCCTCATCGGCTTCGATCTCACGAACGCCGACCAAGATGGTTCGCTCGACGGCACAATCTTCGAAGGCGGTCCGGCTACATGGCCCAACGGCGAAGAGCCGCCCAGAGCGCTCGACAACACCTCGTCTACCAAGTGGCTCGCGTTCCAGGCGACTGGCGCTCCCTACGGGTTCCGCTTTGCCGGTGGACAACAGCACGCCGTGAATGCTTACACGATCACGTCGGCAAACGACGCGCCGAACCGCGATCCGTATGCCTGGACCTTGAGTGGCTCTCATGACGGCGTCAATTACTTCCAGGTCGATTCGCGGACGGCGCAAACTTTCACTGACCGCTTCCAGACGCGCCTTTACGAATTCACCAACTCGATGGCCTACGAACATTATCGTTTCGATTTTAAGACGAAGTTTGGCGTGACGGGCCTCGAGGCCGATCGGCCAAACGCCAACGCCATCCAGATGGCGGAGATCGAGCTTTTCGCCCGTGGCCCCGTTGACTTCACTCCGCATATCGATCTGAACGTCCAGTCCGCCTACACGGGTCCGAAGACGAGCGTTTACCAGCGCGTTGAATTCGACGTGGCCAATCCCGCGTTGATGCTCTCGCTCGCGCTCGAAATGGAATACGACGACGGCATCATCGTCTATCTGAACGGCAAGCGAGTCGCGGCCGCAAACGCTCCTTCGGCCTCCACGCTGCCAAGTTTCCAAACGAACGCGACGGGCCAGCGCAATAACACCGCGGCGCTGGTTCCGCAGGTATTCGATCTTACGCCGCATTTGAACCAGCTCGTCGCCGGTACCAACGTGCTGGCGATCCACGTTCTCAATGTCAATGATGCGAGCGAAGACCTGCTCTCGAAACCGCGGCTCACCGGCCGACAACTGATCGACGAGACGCTGGTGCCCGTCTACATGGCCGACACCACGCCAGGAGCGCTGAACGTCTCCGGCTACGTCGGCCTTGTGGAACCGCCGCAGTTCAGCGTCGGTCACGGATTCTTTAACGCGCCATTTCAGTTGACCATTACCACCCCGACGCCGAATACGCAGATCTATTACACGACCGACGGCTCGGCCCCATCGCTCACCAACGGCACGCTCTACACGGGCCCGATCACGATCGACCGCACGCGCACGATCCGCGCGGACGTGTTTCGCGACGGCTGGCTCTCCGCCGATTCCGTGACGAACACGTATATCTTTCATCAACGAAATCGTGCGGCAGAATTACCAGGCCGTCATCAATGCCGGGTTTCCGTCAACCTGGGGCGGCACCGCCGCCGACTATGGCTTGGATCCCGACGTCATCGGCAACTTCAACGCGGCCGGCAACCCGACGGGCGGAGATCTCTACGGCGGCATTTACGCCGCCACGATCAAGAACGATTTGCTGGCCATTCCCACCATGTCGCTCGTGATGGACATGGACGACATCTTCGGCACGAACGGCATCTACTCCAACCCGACGTTCGAAGGCGTCGGCTCGGAACGCGCGACATCGGTCGAGCTGATCTATCCGGACGGCAGCAGCACGGGCTTCCAGATCGAGGCCGGCATCGAAATCCACGGCGGCGCATTCAAGTCGCACGGTCTTAGCCGAAAGCATTCGTTCCGCCTGAGCTTCAAAGGCGAATACGAAGGCAACACGGAACTTGAATTCCCGATGTTCGGACCCGATGCGGCCACGTCGTTCGACACGCTCGTGCTGCGGATGGACTCGAACGACGGCTATGCCTGGAACGCCGCCGGCGCCGACGCGCAGTATGCGCGCGACGAATGGGGCCGCCGCTCGCAAGCCGCTTTGGGCCAGCACGCTATTCACGGCAACCGCGTGCATCTCTACATCAACGGCGTTTACTGGGGCATTTACAATCCGACCGAACGCGCCGATGCCTCGTTTTCGGCCAGCTACTACGGTGGCGAAAAAGAAGAGTGGGACGCTACCAATTCTGGCGATCCTGTCGACGGCGACATGACGGCCTGGAACACGCTCGTGTCGCTTGTCGCAGGCCGTTTCGTCGGCCGCGACGGAAGCAGCAGAAAACCGCCGCCTACATGCGCGTGCTGGGCCTCAATCCCGACGGCACCGAAAATCCAGCTTCGAAACGTACCTCGACGCGGTCAACTACGTCGACTACTTGATGGTGAACTTCTATGGCGACAACGTCGATTGGCCGCATCGAAACTGGTACACCTCCCGCCTGCGCGGGCCGGATAGCCAGGGTTTCGTGTTTCACAACTGGGATTTCGAAACTGCGCTCGACCTGGCCGGCTCGAGCGTCGGCGGCGACCGCACGGGCGTTACGGCGGGCGCCGCGGCACCCGTACAGCCATTTGAAAAACAGCCAGGAATTTCGCGTCCTCTTTGGCGACCGCGTGCATCGAGCATTTTTCAATAACGGCCCGCTTACTACGGCGAATAACATCGCCCGCTACCAGGACATTGTCGCCGAACTGCAGCAGATCATCGTGGCCGAATCGGCGCGCTGGGGCGACATGCACCGCAGCACGCCCTATACGAAGGCCGATTGGCAGGACGAAATCTCCGATGTCACAACTTCCTCAACGCAGCGCAACAACATTTTTCTCGACCAGCTGCGCCACGCCAGTGCCGGCCTGTATCCGAACGTCGTCGCGCCGACGTTCAACCAGCATGGCGGCCAGGTGCCCAGCGGTTTTGGCCTGACTATTCACGCGCCCGCGGGGGCTATTTGGTACACGATCGACGGATCCGACCCGCGCCTGATCGGCGGGGGCATCAATCCGGCCGCGCACCAATACACGGGTACGCCGCTCAACATCACCGGCGGCATCACCGTCCGCACCCGCGCGCTCAGCGGCGGACAATGGTCGGCGCTCAACGAGGCCGATTTCGCCACCGACGTGAGTAATCTCCGCATCACCGAAATCAATTACAACCCGGCGGATTATCCCGGCGTCACCGATCGGCAGGACATGGAATTCTTTGAGGTCCTCAACACCGGCAGCCAATCGGTGAGCCTCAATGGCGTGCAGATCGGCGGCTTCTCGAATACGCCGTACACGTTCGCATCCGGTCTGACGCTGGCTGCAGGTGAGCGGATTATTGTCGCCCGCGACCCGGCCGTGTTCGAAACGGTTTACGGTCCGGGCCTCAACGTTGCGCCGGATGGATATGATCCCGACAATCTGAGTAACGGCGGCGAGCTTGTCACGCTGCTGGGACCGCTCGGCGAAGTTCTGCAGAGCGTTACTTATGGCAGCACATCGCCATGGCCCACCGCACCCGATGGTATGGGCTCGTCGCTCGAGATCGTCGATCCGGTTGGCGATTCCACAAGCGCCGCCAATTGGCGGGCCAGCGCTTACACCGGCGGCTCGCCGGGCGCCACCGGTGTTGTCGGCGATTACGACGGCAACAACCTGGTCGACGAAGCCGACTATCAAACCTGGCGATCGAGTTACGACCTTACCGTCCCGCGCGGCACCGGGGCCGACGGCAACCGCAACGGGATCGTCGACACGTCCGATTTCATCATTTGGCGAAGGGCGTTCAGCACAGCGCCGGTGCCTGCTCAGGCCGCCTCGACTGCCATCGCATCATCCCAAGGCAGCTCAATCCCGGTTTCAGGAGGCGTTCCCGACACTGTTGCTAAAACTAAGAATCAGCAAAGCGACGATTTGACCGCGGTACCACTCTTCGTATTTCCAACTTCTGGAATGCAGAGTGTCGGTGGACAATCTTCGGCACCACTCTCGCCACAGGCCACGTCGGAGCCGCCCCACGATCTCGCACTTCTCCTTGCGCTCGACCTCGGCGTTTCGTCGCCGGACGACGCTGAATTCGTCGCACCCGATCGCGGCGAACCTCTTGCCGACGATTCGATCGAATGGATTGACGACGCCTTCGCATCGCTTACGCTACTGTAATGCGCTGCGTAATTGTTTGAAATATCCGCGACCCAACGAGTCGGCGGCGTGCAAACCTTACCACGCGAGAGTGCTACCCCAGCGCTTCGCCTTCGCGACCACCCATCGCTTGCGGTTTAGCTCCCTTGGCATGCAGTAGTCAAATATGAACATCACTCGTGGCACCTGCGCCATTATCCTCCTCGCTTACTTGGCCGCACCCGCGCACACACTCGCCGCCGACCTGGCCACGCTGATAATTCACGGCCGCATTTGGACGGCCAATCCCAATCAGCCCTGGGCCGAAGCAATCGCCATCCGCGGCGAACGAATCGCCGCCGTCGGCTCTCGCGATGAAATCGACCGCCGCATCGGTGACGACACGCAAATCATCGACGCCGGCGAGGGCCTCGTCGTGCCCGGCCTCATTGATTCCCACGTCCATCTTGTGGACGGCGGAGTGCAGCTCACGCGCGTCCAGCTTCGCGACGCCGCTTCACAAGAAGAATTCGCCCGCCGAATCGGAGTTTTCGCAAAGGAACTCAAACCGGGCGAATGGATCATGGGCGGCGAATGGGACCACACGCTATGGGGAGGCGAGCTTCCGTCGCGCGATTGGATCGATGCGGTGACGCCGAACACACCAGTATGGATCAACCGCCTCGATGGCCACATGGCCCTGGCCAACACCGCGGCAATGCGCGCGGCGCGCATCGACGATAACGTGGCCGATGTCGCTGGCGGCGAAATTGTGCGCGATGCCGCAGGCCGGCCCACCGGCGTGTTCAAAGACAACGCGATGTCGCTCATCGACCGCGCCGTGCCCGAAGTTTCAATAGAGCAACAAGTTGATGCCACATTGGCCGCAATGGACTATCTGGCCGAGCGCGGCGTCACCGCGGTGCACCACATGGGCACATGGCAGCACGTCAATGTATTCCGCGCGGCCCGCCACCGCGGCCCATTCAAAACGCGCATCTATGCCTGCGTGCCGCTGAACACCTGGGAGCGCCTGGCCCAGGAAGTTCAAGCGCGTGGCCGCGGCGATGATTGGCTGGCGATCGGCGGCCTCAAAGGATTCGTCGATGGTTCGCTTGGCTCCCACACGGCCGCTATGCTTGAGCCATTCACTGATTCACCGAGAGACCGCGGCCTATTGGTCAACACCGCCGAGGACCTCGAGCATTGGACTCGTGAGGCCGACCGGGCTGGACTGCAGGTCGCCGTGCACGCCATCGGCGACCGGGCGAACCGGCTGCAGCTCGACATTTTTGAGCGCGTCGCCAAGGCGAATGGCCAGCGCGACCGCCGTTTTCGCATCGAGCACGCCCAGCACATCGCCCCGGAAGACATCCCGCGCTTCGCTCGGCTCGGCGTGATCGCCAGCATGCAGCCGTACCACACAATCGACGACGGCCGCTGGGCGGAAGCCGTCATCGGCCGGCGGCGCAGCGAAACCAGCTACGCCTTCCGCTCGCTGTTGGGCGCCGCGCGCGACTCGCCTTCGGCAGCGACTGGTCCGTCGCCCCGCCCACGCCCCTCGAGGGCGTCTACGCTGCCGTTACCCGTCGCACGCTTGACGGCAAGCACCCGGCGGGCTGGATCCCCGAGCAAAAGATCTCGGTGGAAGAAGCGCTCCACGCCTACACCGCGGGCGCCGCCTATGCTGCGTTCACCGAGTCAAACCTCGGCTCCCTCGCACCCGGCAAGCTCGCCGACATGGTAATTGTCGGCAAGGACATCTTCCACGTAGGCGAGCCTCTCCGAGAGTCGCATTCCGAAGGCGACGCGACTGCATCTGCATGAAGCCCAAGTAATAGCAACAATCGTCGGCGGAAAGGTGGTCTATCGCAACGAGTCGCCTGCCAACGCCAAATTGCAATGACAATCAAGATATGCCCGCCGGTCCAGCAGCTACTGGCTTGCTCGAAAAGGCCCTGATAGTTCGCTGATTATTCAATTGCGCGATTGTCGCCGAATACGACGCGATAGAAGTATTCCAAGCCCTGCGGTTCCGAGCCATATCGACATTGGCTCTGGAACTAACGTTACGCTGAGAACGGCATCAGTCGAAAAGAAATCGTATGGAAGCCATGCACCCCAACGTGTGCGTTCGTAGTCGATGCTGCTGAGTTCAAATTCAAACGGTGATCCATCCGCGAGAAGGCCACTGAGAATCATGTCCCGATCAGAAATAAGCGCCGGCAATCCAGGCGCGAGTCCTTCGATTGGCGCGTCGTTCAAAAAGAATTCCGTACCTCGTATATCGATAAAACTTCCATCATATGCACGGAAGTTGTCACCAATCGTGCCGCCAGCGATTGTCACCTGCCCACCATCATGCACATAGAATCGCTCGGCAAACCCTCCTCCAAGAATCGCCACCGAGCTGCCTTCCAGCACTCGGAAGCCCTTGCCGAATGATCCGCCCGAGATCATGACGTCACTTCCCGCGTGTGCGTTGAAATACGGCCCAATCTGGCCACCTGAGATTTGAACGACGCTGCCATTCATGGCGTCGAAGTTTCCTTCGACGGCACCACCTAATACGTTGACCACGCTGCCATCGAACGCATCAAAGGATTCCCCGACAAAGCCATTGGTCATATTTACATTTGCTCCGACGGCTTCAAAGTATGCCGCCGATAGTTCCGCCTTCAACATCGATGCGGCTCCCCACACCGGCGTTAAAATGCTGCCGCAGTATTCCACCTTGCTGAATTGTGAGGTGTTGCCCGTGTCGAGCACCGACGAGCGGCGACTGATCATCAATGAGGATTGAGCCTGACTCGGCAGGGGCAACGGCGGCTCGTGTCAGGAGAAGCGAGCCATTCGCAATTTCGTCACCGTCCTGGCTACTGAACGCAAAGGGAGTACCATCAGCTAAATGTCCGCTCAGAACAGCATCTATTGGCAATTCGATGGGGATGCTGTCGCCTGGTTGACCCATACCTACGACTTTTGCTCCTTCGATGCGAAAATCGTCTCCAAATATTATTAGCTCGCTCCCATTGCGAAACGAAAATCCATCACCGAACGTACCGCCCGAAAGATGTACCGTACTTCCGCTGACCGCCGTGAACGAGTCTTTCACCGTCCCACCGGAAATATTCACATGGCTTCCCTCGAGTGCCGCAGAATACGCGTCTATATGGCCCCCGAGGATGTTGACCGTGCTTCCGTGCGCCGCTTGAAAGAAACGTAGGAACGTGACGTCGCCGCTGAGGTTGACTACGCTGCCGTCGTGAGCAATCAATACGCCCCAAACTACTCCGTGATTTAGATTTGCGGTCGTCCCACCGAAAACGTCGATTGAATCCGCACGTTGCCCGGAAAAATTCAATTCCACTTTCGTGCTAGTGCCATCCATTTCACCAGCTCTAAAACCATCAGGCAACGTACCAAGACCAGTCACATTCAACTGTGTGTTTGACCCGATGCTTTTTGGTGCTTTGTCGCGCCACGAATTGATATTAATAACCGTATCGAATTGAGCCGCGCTAAACGCGGGAATCAATGCCATATACCCAGTTAAAACCACTGTAATCGCTCTACCGTCCATGGCCTTCCTTGTCCGAAGAAATACATCAAACTAGTTAGCGTTGGCCGAGTATTACATAACTTTCCGCAATTCCGTACAACCCCAGAACTGCCAATTCGTAATTCGCGCTAAGGTAGCTAACTATGATCCACCGACTCTTCGTTTCGATCTTACGCGCTGCTCTTCCAATTTGAACTGGCCCTCGGTAACGACCGGCCGTGGAAAGCCGGCGTGGCCCGCGTAAATATTTCGCCCGAGCTGCCGATCTGGCTCTCCGGCTACGGCGGCCGCAACAAGCCCGCGCTGGACAAGCTCGACGACTTGTGGGCCAAAGCGCTCGTGCTGGAGGACGCCGACGGCCGCCGCGCTGTCCTGGTCACAATGGACCTGGTGGGGATCGATCGCGAACTGTCGCGCGAAGTGTGCAGGCGCATTGGAGAGCAGTTCAAGTTGCCGCGCACGGCGATCGCCCTTTCCACGTCGCACACGCATAGCGGCCCCGTCGTGCACAGCAACCTGGCCGCGATGTACTCGCTCAGCGAGCGCGACATGAAGCGCATTGAAGATTACGCGACGGAGCTGGAGACGAAATTGATCAAGGTAGTCGCCGATGCGTTTGAGCAGCTTGCGCCGCCCGCTTGTCGTGGACGGTGGGCAAAGCCACATTCGCCGTGAATCGTCGAAATAATCCGGAGGGCGACGTGCTGCGCCGGCAGCGCGAGCACGGCCTCGTCGGCCCAGTCGATCATGACCTGCCCGTACTCGCGATTCACAGTGTCGGAGACAAACCAGAGCTGCGGGCAATTATTGCCGGTTACGCCTGCCACGCCACCGTGCTCAGCGAGTACTCGCTGTCGGCCGACTGGCCGGGCGTCGGCCAGAACGAGCTCGAGCGACGGCATCCCGGCACAACGGTATTGTTCTGGGCCGGCTGCGGCGCCGACCAGAACCCATTGCCGCGCCGCAGCATCGACTGGCTGAATCGCCACGGACACGCGTTCGCCGATGCGGTCGACGTTGCGCTCAACTCGCCGCTCAAGCCGATCGACGGCACGCTCGGCACGGCCTATGAAGAAATCGACCTGAAGTTTGCCGCGCAGACCCTCGCGCGAGGAGCTTGAGTCGACTGCCGCCTCCGGCGAACCGCCGCAAGCGGCGTGGGCCAGATACTTGTTGCAAATTTGGGATCGCGACGGCGGCCTGCCCGCCAGTTATCCATACCCAGTCCAGGTCTGGCAGTTGGGCGACGAGATCAACTGGCTGTTCCTTGGCGGCGAGGTCGTCGTTGATTATTCATTGCGACTCAAGTCGGAGCTCGGCCGCGACACAACGTGGGTGGCGAGTTATTCCAACGATGTGATGGGTTACATACCTTCACAGCGCGTATTGTCCGAGGGCGGCTACGAAGGCGGCGGCTCGCGCGTTCCCTACGGTTTGCCGGCGGTATGGACGCCGGAAGTCGAACCACAGCTCGTCGACACGGTGCACCGTCTCCTGGGCAAACTGCAGAAGCGTACTGGAACAGAGGAGTAGTGGAGCAGCGCGGAGGGTGCCACTGGCTCCGCCAGTGATTCCGATACCAGGGCCATGCACTCCCACAATGCACGACTTTCATGCAGTTGCTTCCACCGATCCTGTCAACACCCACCACAACAGTACGGCAAAGATCGCACCAAGAATCGGCCCCAAAACGGGCACCCAGGCATAGCCCCAATCGCTGTCGCGTTTGCCAGGGATCGGCAAGAGTGCATGAGCAATGCGCGGCCCTAGGTCGCGTGCCGGATTGATGGCGTAGCCCGTCGTGCCGCCAAGCGACAAGCCAATCGCGAGAACCAAAAGCCCAACCGGAAGCGCGCCGAGAGTGCCGAGACCGATTTTCAATCCGCTGCCGGCCGCCGAAAACTCCGCCCCTAGGTCTCCGGTGATCGAAGGGTCGACGACAAGTAACGCGGCCAGAACCAATACCAAGGTTCCGATAACTTCACTGAACAAGTTTGACGGAAGGTTGCGGATTGCCGGCGACGTAGCGAACGTTGCCAGCTTGGCGTCAGCATCGGCCGAGGCCGCATAGTGATCGCGATAGAAAAGAAAAACGAGCACAGCGCCGACGATTGCGCCCAACATCTGGGCTACGATATAGCCGGCTGCCAGTTCGGAATCGAACTTTCCGGCTAGCGACAGTCCGATCGTGACGGCCGGGTTGAGGTGCGCGCCACTGATTGATCCGACGCACCAAACGCCAACGAACACCGCCATTCCCCAGCCAAAGGCAATAACAATCCAGCCGGCGCCACTCCCCTTGGTTTTCGGCAAGACAACATTCGCCACCACGCCGTTGCCAAGCAAGATCAGCAGGGCCGTACCAACGAATTCGGCCAGATAAGCTTGCATGAAAACACGCAAAGGGATTTCGGATTGCGGATTAAATTCTGATCTTCAATCTGCAAACCGCAATCCCAAATCGGAAATCGGCGGCTACTTCTGCTCGGCCCACCGCTGCGAGCGGCTCACCGCCTCGCGCCACCGGGCGCGAATCGCGGCCGCCTTGGCGGCGGGCATTTGCGGCTCGAAGCGGCGGTCGACTTGCCAGTGCCCGGCGATTTCCTCGCGCTTTTTCCAAACGCCTGTCGCCAAGCCCGCCAGGTAGGCGGCGCCCAGCGCCGTCGTTTCGGTTACCTTAGGCCGCACCACGGGCAGTTGCAGAATGTCCGACTGGAATTGCAACAGCCCGTCGTTGACTGCCGCGCCGCCATCGACGCGCAAGTCCGTGAGCGCGCTGGAGGCGTCGTTGCGCATCGCTTCGCCCAGATCGGCAACTTGCAACGCAATGCTTTCCACCGCTGCGCGGGCGATGTGGCCAGCGGTCGTGCCGCGCGTGATGCCGACAATTGCACCGCGCGCGTAGGGATCCCAATACGGCGCCCCGAGGCCCGTGAACGCTGGCACTAAAAAAACGTCGCCGCTGTCGGGAACAGATTTGGCAAGTGCCTCGACCTCTTTCGACGACTTGATGATTCCAAGTCCATCGCGCAGCCAGGCCACGACGGCACCGGCCACGAACACCGCGCCTTCGAGCGCATATTCGAGCTTGCCGCCGAGCTTCCACGCGACCGTGGTGAGAAGCTTGTTTTTCGATTGTACGGCCTGGGCGCCGGTGTTCATGAGCATGAAGCAGCCGGTGCCGTAGGTATTCTTGGCCGAGCCGACGTGGTAGCAGGCTTGTCCAAAAAGTGCCGCTTGCTGGTCGCCGGCCACGCCCGATACAGGCAGACCCGCCAACTCATCGATTGCGTCGATCTCGTCGTACACTTCGCTGGAAGAGCGTATCTCTGGCAGCATGGATCGCGGCACACCGAAGCAGGCTAGCAACTCGTCATCCCACGAGCCCGTGTGGATATTCATGAGGAGTGTGCGCGAGGCGTTCGATGCGTCGGTTACGTGAATGCGGCCGCCGGTGAGCCGGTAAATCAGCCAAGTGTCGATTGTCCCGCACATCAGTCCGCCGGCGTCCGCTGCCTTCCGAGCGCTCGGCACATGCTCCAAAATCCACGCGATTTTCGTAGCGCTGAAATACGGATCCAGGAGCAACCCCGTCTTCTCGCGAATCATCGTCTCGCGCCCAGCGGCGCGCAAGCGGTCGCATTCGCCGGCCGTTCGCCGGTCCTGCCACACAATCGCCGGATAGATTGGCTCGCCAGATTTCCGGTCCCAGACCACGACGGTTTCGCGCTGATTGGTGATGCCAACGGCAGCAACATCGGTGCGCTTCACGCGAGCATCGGCCAGCACTTGGACTGCCACATCGCGTTGACTGGTCCAAATCTCCAGCGGGTCATGCTCCACCCAGCCGGGTTGCGGAAAGTGCTGGCGGAACTCACGCTGTGCGACCCCGACAATGTCGCCAGCATCATCAAAGAGAATGGCCCGCGATGAAGTTGTGCCCTGATCAAGCGCCAATACGAACGTCATGCGCACTTCCTTAATCGAGACAGATCCGACGGTGCATTCTTTGGGGCTAGTTTTGCTCCCTGCTCGCTGCTCCCTGCTCCCGGCTCGGCCGTGCTGCCAGCGTGCCTTCCTCCATGGCCAAAAGTCGCTGGTCGCGCTCGACGATCTTGCGCGGAGCCACCTGCGGCAAATTCGCCGCCAGCACGACACTTTCGCACGTTTGCAAAAGCCGCTGCATTCGGGCTTCTTCTCGCGAAAGTTTCATCCGCTGTTCGGAGAGCTGCTGGACGCGTTCCTTGGACCGGCGAAGTGCCTTGTACGAGGGCAGCGCGTCGACCGTGGACGCAAACTCTTCCGCGCGGTTGCTGGCGAGCTCGATCGCCACCGGCGGAAGGTCCGCGTGCAGCTCCGGCCAGATTTCGCGCAACTCCTCTTGCACCCGCTCCAGCGCGCGCTCCTGGGTCTCCGTTGCACGATTCAACTTGGAGCCGGCCGAATTCGAATTCCCCCTCACTTCGCGCAGCTTGCGGCGGACATCTTCTACGGTTGCGGTTGCGCCGAGACCAAGCTTCGCTGGCAGCCGTTCAAGGATCGCTCGCTGATCCGGCCGCGCGGACTCCATCAATTTGCTGAGCGGACCCGCGGTTTGAACTAAGGCTTGCGGATTGGGTCTCGCATTCTCATCGCTTAACGAGCCCAACAGCCGCCCGAATGAGTTCTCATCGTTGTCGTTCGAACGACGCCGGCGTTGCCTGGCCTGCCGGCTGTATCGTTGCAGCAGGGCGCCGGTCGTGCGAACCGGAACGTCAATCGTATCGCTTTCGATGATCGCGTAAGCATGCGCTTCAGCGAACGAGACTTGACCATTGCCGTCGTAATCCGCCGATTCAATCTGCTCGCCTGTGCGCGTTTTGCCGCCCAAGGCGCTCCAAAAATAGCTGCTGTATTCCTCATAGTCGGCCTCGTTGGCGTCGGCCGTGCATCCCGCCGCGCCGCGATTATGCACTTGCGCAAAGAATCCGCACCGCGCGTGCGGCGCAGACCGAGATCCGCGTCAGCCTGCTGGAAAATCGTGTGGGCAAAACCGCCTGCGAAGCATTGCACCATCACCAGGACCACTTCCACCTCATGCGGCAGCCGATCGAGCCAACCGACGAAGTCGCTGGCCGACACCGAGTCGTTGTTCCACATGTAGAAAGTAGTGTCGTAGCGGTTCCGCTCTGCTTCGCCGTTCGACTGCCGCTCTTTGGCCTTCCACGTTTGACTTTCCTCGTCATATTCATAGTCGTAGTCGTCGTCATCGTTGTTATCGTTTGAGTCATCGGCCGGACCGCCATGGCCGGTCACGTAGACCAGTAACCGGTCGCCGGGCTTTAGTTCGCGGGCGATGTCGCGCATGCGGCGTCGAATCAGCGATTTGTCGGCCGGGCCGGTGAGGCCCCGCACCGCGTTGTTGCGATAGAACAGGTCCATCGAATCGGCGTCGCCGAATAACTCGGCCATCATGCGTCGGGCCGGTGGGCACTTTGCCTCGAAATCCGGATCGCGGCATTGCAGATCGCGCATGTCATCGTTGCCATCGGCAAAGTACACATCATGCCGCGGATTATCCGGCCGCTGCTCGGCAAGCACCGATTGCTGAAAGATGACGTTGCGTTCAAGCGACAATTGATTGCCCGTGGCGCTGTATCCGCCGCCGATGGTCAGAAAATAGTCGTCCGCCCGAGCGGCTGAAGAGGATCGTTAGAACGGCGGCAACAAGCATGGACGAGCGAAACCGCGAGGCGACGACTCATAGTACTACCTTTCCCGGTCCCGATTTTTGTGACGAGCGTGCTGGCTTGCAGCAACCATCCCCAATATACCAGTGAACGCCGGGGGCTCGATGGTGCTTGGCGAATTTTGCAACCCGGCCGTTTTCGAGGCCGGATGCGCTAAAGACGTCGAGCCGACGCAAGCCGGCACGACGAATAGGACAGCGCACGGACCGACCAAGATGGTCGGGCTATGTACAGATGAGGCGGCTGCCGCGCGAGATGCTTTTGACCAACGTTTTATTGGCGCGGCTCGATATCGATGCGAAGCGCGTCAGTCCAATCCTTGTCCTCATCCGTGTAATACAGATAGGCACGGCTGGCTGGCCCCGTGTAGGTGCCGGGAATGGCCGCGACAGCGCTAATGGGTAACTCGACGCGCTCATTCGCCCCGAGCGACCGCCAGTACAGCACCACTTCGCGGCCGAGCACTTCATAGGCGGCGATCTTTCCCGACTTCACCAATTCCTTGAGTTGATCGTGACGGACTTCCAGCCCGCCCGGAATTCCAACGATGGCAATCGGCGTGGGCACGGTTTCATCGGTTTTATTGACCACCTCGACTTGCGCCTCGGTGAGTTCGCCTTCGGTGACTTTGCCTTCCGTCATTTTGACTTGCAGGTCGAGCTTGCACTTTGCCGAGGTATCCGGTTTGGTGGCGAAGTAATTGACCGTGATCGAAAACGGCATTTGTGAGCCGCCCGTCATATGAACTTCAATTTGATGTCGGCCGGACGTGAGGGCTTTGGTGAAATCGGGCAACTCAATGGCGCCTTGCGTTTCGACGGTGAAGGCCACTGGCTCGCCGACTGGCTCGCCGTCGACCACCAATTGCAGTTCGCCCGGCCGCTTTGGGCTTTGCGCGAGATCGGTCATATGCCGTGATCGCCCGCAGCGCCAGAACGGTCGATTGCGTTGAGCCAAAGCGGCCGGCCTTGCAGCATTCGGCAAGGAATTGGATGCCCTTTTCAACCTGCGCGTGCGTAGCCATCGTCGCCAAGCCAGGCCAGCACGGCGAGCGCCGTGGTCTCGATCGACAGTGCCTCGCCGCTGCTGCCCACAACACTGACGGTCGCGCCGCGGAGAGAACCATCCTCCTGTTGCTGGCCGGCCAATTTGTCGAGGAGGCGAGCTTCGGCCTCACTGTCGCCAGCGGCAGCAAGCACATTGGCCGCCAGCGCGATCACGTACGTGTTCTCGGTGCGCTCGGCCGCCTGGCGAATCCAGTTGATTTCCGTTGCGAAGTCGCCCTCGACGCCGGTTTCGAGCAAGGCCCACGTATTGTACGAGTTCGCGACTTCCGGTTCGGCGAGCCACGTGTGAAGCGTGTGCGTCTTGCGCGCGAATCCGCCTTTGCCGTCGCGCTGATCGAGCAGCCACTTCTTCGTGTGCGCGAGCATCTGCGGATCCACATTGCGCACCGGGCCATGTCGGTAAATTCCATGAGGCCGTAGGCCGTGAGCGCGTCGTGTCCCGGGTCGGCGCCGAACCATTCATATCCGCCGCCTTTGCATTCAAATCCGACGAGGCGATC
Organism: uncultured Planctomycetota bacterium; assembly: GCA_963713365.1. Classification (GTDB taxonomy): domain Bacteria; phylum Planctomycetota; class Planctomycetia; order Pirellulales; family Lacipirellulaceae; genus JABDGM01. The sequence continues at coordinate 55,651 of CAVQLN010000006.1, forward strand.
GTAGCCCGTTTCCAATATCGTCGCGCTGCGCTCAATGAGCGTCGGGTCGACGCCTTGATGATCGAGAAAATACTGCTGGGCCATTACCAGTGGGTAGATCGTGCTGCTGGTTTGTTCGAAGCAGCCACACGGCTCTTGAATCAGCCGTTCGAGGGCCTCGGTCATGCTGGCGAGCGGCGTGGGATAGACGACGGCCTTCGTTCGAATACTGCCGGCGACGACCATTTCGGGAATATCAATGACATGCTCGGCGATGCCATCCGGCTCAATCAGGCCGCCGCGTCCGCGCTCGACGGGAAAGCCAAGCGGTTTCACGACTATGTTGCGCTGTACGGTGTCGCTATAGGTCCCGGCCTTGGCAACATGCACGACCGGCAAGTTGCCGATCGACTCACCGATTGGAATGCGAAGCAACTGCCGCATGCGGCTGTCGGCGGGCAACTTGATGTCGTCGAGGTCGTTGTTCTCCATGACGCGAAAAGTTGAAACGACCGAGAGGCTTGCGTTGAGCGAGTCGGCCGTGCTGTTGACGAACCCAACCGGAGCAAGCACGACGTCGCCGCTCGTGACTTCCAGCGGCAGTTTCGGCTCGATGTAAAACGGCTCAACCGATTCAATGGTCGCAGTACCGGAACCGATTACACCGGCCATGTTGAATGCGTCGGCGAACGCTCGAAAGCTCGTCACCGCATCGTTCAAGTCGAACTCGACGGTTGCTTTTCCCTGATCGTTTGTTTTAACGCCGGCATGCCAGAACAGCGTTTCCGTGAAATCGATGCGTTCACCTTGAGGCCTGTTGGGCCGGACGGCATGGGCGAACACTCGCAGAGCGACGAAATCGTTGCGAATCTCCTGGAAGCGATCGGCAAGAAGTCCCAGCGCCTTTCCGCGCGTCCCCCCTCGACCAAGGCGGCCGCAAGTTCCTGCCGCTCCTGAACGAGTTCCTTCAAGTCGGCCGGCGTCTCGGAAGAAGCCGGCTGTCCGACCGCTAGCGCGATGTCATGATCGGCGACTGGCCCGTTGACGATCTCGACGCCGCGAAGCGCTTCAAAAGCATCGCTTTTATCTTCGGGGACTACGGCACCAAAGTTGAGATGGATTGGGCCGCTTTGTGGATCAGCAGCCGCCGCGGCCGGTGGCATGGCGGCGCCGTCACGTCCGAGGAAGCGCCAATGGCGTCCGTCACCCCCGCCAAATCCCCCGAGCCGCGCCAACTCCTCTTGTTCGGTGGCTATTCGCAGGGCCAGCGCGCGGCGTGCGCGGTCGCCATGCGTCGACGCAAACGCATTCAGGTCAACCAGCGCAAATCGGCGCCAGCCTTGTGTGCCCAACAGCAAATCCACGGCGACAGGCGCCTGCGAATTCTCCGAATCCAGGTACACATGCGCGTCCGCCAGATCGTTGACATCAGATTCAAGGTGCACCATTACCGGCAAGCGTGGCGCCTGCTCGCGGCGCTCAATCATTTCCAGCACGCTGTCGTCGGTGACGGCGAGGCCAACGACCGCGCTGGTCGGCTTGCCGCGTTCGTCGGTCGTTGTGATAGAAAGCGTCGCCTTGGCGCCGGGCACATAGCGTGGGCGATCGGACAGAATCGCGACTTGCAAAGCGTGTCGCGGCTTAGAGAAAACAAGTCGCTCGGCAAGTGGCTTGCCGTTCATGTCCCAAACGGTTGCGACGAGCACGCCACTTGCGTCCTCGCAAGAGAGCTCAAACTCGATGGGCTCGCCACTTGTAAGCTCCAATTCCTTGCGATCGAGCTCGTGCTCATGTTTGCTGAGCGTCATGAGAACCTGGCGAACATCGACGCCGACAAGTTGCAAGCGCGTCGCCCGCGTCGATACGTCACTCAGCGAAGTGAGCACCACGCCGGTCGATTTAGCCGTGGGCAACGGGTACGTCGTGCGGATGCCGGCGGGCTGCGTGATTCTGAGTTTGTACTGTTCGGCCACGTCGGGTGTGAATGTGAAGCGTCCGCGGCCCTCGTGCTCGCTGCGGAACGTGGCCACTTCGCGGCCCTTTGAATCCAACACAACTCCCGCGAGATCGGCCGGTTTCTTGGCCGGCGTAAACGCCTCGAAGTACACACGGTTCGCGAGGCCGGCTACCAAGTCGCCCCCTTCTGGATAGACATTTAAATCAACGGTCTGCAACAAAATTGGGATCGTCTTGCTGGCGGTTTCCAACACGCCGCCGTCCTCGATCACCATGGCCAGCGATCCCTCGCCGCGAGCAATTTCCTCCGGCAACTTGAATCGTGCGACGCAGCGGCCGGCCCCGTCCACGGTCGAGTCGCCGCGAAAGGCCTCGGCGCCGTCGACGCGAGCGACGATGGTGACCTTTGCGTCAGCCGGAATGCCGCCTTCAGCACGCGTGATTTCCAGCGTCGCGACCACGTCGTCGCCCGGGCCATAACCGTCGCGCAGGAACTTGATCTGGCTGCGGAGCCGCGGTGCGCGGTATGCGCGAATGTCGAAGTTGCGTTCCACGGGCGCGTCGCCCGTCCATGGATGCGAGACCTTCACGGCGTACTGGCCGCCCGGCTGTTCGGCGGGGATAGTCCAGGCGAATGCCAGCACGCTGTCTTCGGCAGTGGCCGGACCGGACGCGACAGCGTCGCCCTTCGGGCCGATGATTTCCACGGTTGCGGAGATGTTTTCCGAATGGGGCGTGTTCGTGCGGTGGTGCAGCACGACGCCGCGCACATATATCTGCTCGCCGGGGCGATAAATCGGCTTGTCGGTGGAGAGGTGCGTAAGGTAACGATCGGCCCCGCCGAGGACTTCGGTCGACGCGATGGCCAGCTTGGACGACTGTTGAGCCGGAACCTTGGAGGAGGGTTGCGGCGACTCGTCTGCAAATCCGAACTGCCAGCACGCGGCCAGCGTTGAAAGAGACAGCAATAGCATGGCGAGCCGAAGTCGCTTGGACATCGTCGAGTCCTCCGATGGTCGAGAGGCTATAGGCCGAACGTCGCGGTTGAAATATCCGCGTCACGCTACGGCTATAGACGTGAGGACCCGTTTCGAAGTTCCACGAATGCTCGCGGACGGCGATTTTTAGGCCGGGGTGGGGGACCACCCGGCTCGCTGCAGATTACTATTGTGCCGCTCGGACTTCGGCGAGCTACCCTCGGCCTGAGTTCGGGTCGAAGGCAGTCGAGCCGCTCGCGGCACCTACTGCGCCTCTTGTTCGGAAATGCAGTAGAGATGCGTTTGACCGCGGAGGATGAGCTCGTTGCCGACGATGGCGGGCGTCGCGTCGATCGCTTGCTCATCCAGCTTGTTCGTGGCCAGTACCTCAAATTCGCGGCCGTGCTTGAGGACGACCGTGTTGCCTTCGCGGCTGGAAATGTAAATCCGGCCGGCCGCCGCCACGGGCGATGAGTAAAGCGTGCTCAACTCCGGTAAGCGTTCCGGCCCAATCACGACTTCGCCGGTCTTCGCCTCGACTGACGAGAGAATGGCGTCGCGGCCCTTCGTAAAGTAAAGCAGGCCGTCGTACAAAACCGGCGACGCGATGTAGGGCGTGTTCTCGATGCGCCACGCGATCTTGTCGCTGTCGGTGACGTCGCCGCGGGCATCCAGCGGAACGGCAATTCCGGCCGGCTCGCGATGACCCGTCATGCAAATCACAATCCCCTCGTTCACCACCGGCGTGGCAATCGGATTGGAGCCCAGGCCGCCGCATTCCCACAGCAGTTCGCCATTGGCGAAGTCGTAGCTGCGAATCGCATTGTCGCCGCTGGTGATGACCTGCGTGCGGCCGCCGCCTTCCACAACTAGCGGCGTGGACCATGTCGTACGTTCGTCGCGCGGTTTTTTCCATTTCTCCTCGCCGGTGCGGGCGTCGAGCGCGGCGATGAATGATTCGCCCTCATGGTCCCAATTGATGATGATTGTATCGCCGTAAAGGGCAGGGGACGTGCCTTCGCCGAAGGAATTGCTGGTTCGCAAGTCGCCGAAGTCGCGATTCCAGCCCGGTTTTCCGTTGAGGTCGTAGGTATGAATTCCGCGCGAGCCGAACGACGCGTACAACGTCTGCCCATCGGTCACGGGCGACGCGGCCGCGAACGAGCTGGACCCGTGATGCCCCTCGTGCGGAATCTCGTCCGCGGCGACGTGCTGCCACATCGTTTCTCCCGTCTGACGATCGATGCACATCACGACGAATTGATAATAGTTCTGTGGAGGCGTGACGCCAAAACCGCCTCGGCCGCCGCGGCCTCGTCCGCCAAAGCCACCGCGTCCTTGGCCACGTCCGCGCTCGCCGCGCTGGCCGTCGCCCCGTTGAGCATCGCCGCGCTGGCCGTCGCCGCGGCGATTCTCATCGCGCTGCGCAAGCAACTGGTTTGGTGAATAAGCCACTTGCCGGATCGTTGCGTCGCCGCTGCTCGTGGTGCGTTCGGCCGACTCGGCCGTGCGATCGGTCTTGATCGCGGTGAGAATGAAAATGCGGTTGCCCCACACAATTGGCGACGCGCTGCCGCTGCCCGGAATGGGCACCTTCCACTTGATGTTCTTGGTCTCGCTCCATTCGATGGGCGGGTTTCCCATTGGCGCGACGCCAGTGTCCTGCGGCCCGCGGAATTGGTGCCAGTTCTGCAGCTTTTGACGCTCAAAATCCTGGGCCCAAACCGAGCCAGCAACGATCCACACCAGCACGCAGCAAAACGCTTGTTTCAACATTCGTGATCTCGCTCAATCAATGTTAATAAATGACGGAAACTGTAAATGATCTCACGCGGAGGCGCGGAGAGCGCAGAGACATGCGGAAGGCTCGGTAATCGTACGATAATTTATTGAACACTAATCTCTCGCTAATCGATCGCTAATTCTCACTAGTGAAGATTAGTGAGGATTAGCGTTGCGAACTCCTGCCTTGTGAACTCTGCGCGAACCCTCGTTTACGGTTCCAATAAATGAATTATGACGACCGCCCCAGCGGCGCGGCCCCACTGTTCTATCCGATGAACCGCGGCGGCTCCACAATGTTCCGCGAATTCGAGCGAGTTTAGGCAATTCTGCGTATTTTTCGACAATGCCATCGCCGGCCAGCGCGGGCTCTGGGACAAGCGGATGGAATTTTGCACGGCCGTCGGGGGTCCCACTTTCTCGTGCAAAACCCAGGTATTTTGCGCAGCGCCCCAAGCCCGCCGCCCGGGAATTCACCTGGTGAAGTGCGAACGCCGCCGCGCAAAATAGGTCGAGTTTACGTCCGAGCTGCGTGCGTAGTCGGCCCTCGCTTTCGGATATAGCCGCTTGGCTGACAGCGGACGAAGCTAATAGCGACAGTTCCGCAATTTTAATTTCCAAAGAGCGCAGCGCCGACAGTGCGGCTTAGGCGGCATTTTAACATAGTATACGGCTGTATACAACGCCGTTTTTTGGCCGCGCGATAGATTGCTACGCAGATGTAGCAGCATGCGGCTGAGAACCGGTACCCGCGAGAGGACTCCCGAGACCTTTCTTCTCTACATAGTCACTGCCCGTGCCTCTAGTTTCTCCTTTAGTTTTACTGCCGGTTAGCTACAATGACGCGTCATGGCGTGCGCGGCTTTCTTTCTCGGTGGTCTGACGCTCGGCGTGCTCGCTGGTTTAGCCATCGCGACCTATTCTGAGAGTCTACGCGTTAAGAACGCTGAACGGCAAGCGGCCGAACTTGACGCGACCTCTGCAAGTCAGCGCGCGCAGCTCGAAACCGCGACAAAGGAACTCGATGTTGCCCGTGTACGGTTATCGCAGATGGCGGACATCGAAATTGCTGCTGCGGCAGACAAAAAGAAGTTGGCCGATGCGGAGCGCGACGCCAAGGATAGGTGGATCGCTAACCGGGCATACAGCGCGGAAATCGATCGGTTGCGTAAGGAGCTTGCTGCTTCAATGCAGTCGGAAGGTATTCCAAAAACATCGGGATCTACGCCAGGCGACTTTACAGTTGACGGATTCGCGTTTACAGAATGCCAGCTCGAACCGCTGGAGGAAGGTTGCCTGTTTCGAGGGCGGGTAACAAACAACACCGGCCGCGATTTCGACGCAGCAATCTTCGATATATCTTTCTATGATGACAAACGTAGGATTATTGACGTACGTGGCTTCTCGATATCGAATTTCAGCGCCGGGCAGACACGTGCGTTTTCCGAAGAGTTCGGCGCAGAGGTGGGGCGAGACACAACTGCAGCGCGGCAATTCGAAGTCGTCTATTACGGTGGCGACTAGAGTCAACGGAACGGGCATCGATACTATTCGAATGGCTCGCGTCCACCATAATTCCCTTGTAATACTCTACGGCAAGGCGGTGAAGCGAGGAAATGACCTACATCGCCGGCTGGAAGCACGATAAGCACGCGTATTTGTGTGCAGATGCTCTTTTAACTTTGCCGCCTCGCCCTGAAACGGCAACGCGATACTCGGTTTTTGGCGAACAGCATATCGCTACCGCTGAGAGATCAACGAAAGAAGTATTAAAACTAATCCGCTTGCCTGAGGCACTTGTGGCAATTTGCGGCAACTACGAACTTGCCCGCAAAATAATTAGTGATTTCAGTTTCGAGTTAGTGGGACAAAGTGATGTTTCAAATGCGCTTCAGTCTGCTTTGAGGAATTGGGAAGTAGAGATTTCGCGTAAAGCAATTAATCTGATTGTGGCAGCACCCCAGCAACAGGATGCGGCTTTAGTCGCGTTTGACGGAAACTCCAATCTATCCGTAACTGAGTACGGGACTAACGAATACGTTCAATTCGGAAGCGTCCCTGACACGTTTAAACGCAGCACCGAAAATACGATAAATGGACTTAATAGGCTACATTTACCACCAAGGTCGCAATTGGCGTGTCTGCTTTCGGTCTTACAGAGTTACGGAGTTGAGAATTACACGCTCGAGGATGGCGCCGGAGGTGCTTACTGCGGAGCGTATGCCTCACCACAAGAGACAAAGTGGCAGGATGATATTGGGTTTTGTATATACAGACGAGGATTTGACATAACAGATATTGTAGCGACTTCTGTTCGGGACAATGTATTCTTTGTACACTCCAAACTTAGAGGACCCCTTCATCGTTGTGACTCCATGACGGGGATACCATCGATGGAGTGGTTAAAGCAGTCGCACATAAAAACGCTTGCCGAAGCAATGATCTATAGTTTCGATTACTTCGCTTTCTTTACGATTGGCAAGCGGACTGTAACCGTTGTCCAAATGAATAAGCGACACAAATCAAAGATGTTGAAAATACACTTTCACAATCTGACTTCGCCGCAAGATGGCGGTTGTGATTTGGAATTTGAAGAGCAAGTGCGCAAGTCAATTGTCGAAGCACCGTCCATACACGATGCCAAGGAATATGGCGTGAGGTTAAATTATTTCCCGTTTGAACGCATTTCATAAGATAAGTAACTTCAGAGAAATCCACGCTCGACGAACGGCATAGCGGGAACGAATTGAACGAAAACGGGGTCAGACCTGTCTGGAGGGGAATCGTTTCGCTCATTTTCCCTCAGATAGAATGATGCAACGTAAAGCCAAGCGCGTGATGCGAGGGAAGATGCCGGTGAAACTTAGAGACTCGAACAAACCATGTTCAAGGCACCCTCACCCCGGCCCTCTCCCAGAGGGAGAGGGGGTTTTGTTGAGCAGCGCTGGCAGAAAGCACTCGATGCCGCCGCCGCGGATCGAGAAGCAATTGACGCGCAGGCCCGGGCGGTGTTCGCAGGGCATGGAATGGGAACTAGGAAGGTATTAACAGGAGGGCGCAGAGGAAGCAGAGGGACAGGTTTTTTGCCGAACTCTGCGCCCTCTGCGACCTCCTGTTACATAAATCTTTCGACGCGGAATTACCCCCCTCCCCAACCCTCCCCGCAAGGGGGAGGAGGTTTGAAAACTTGAGCATTGGGGGAACATCAAGCGATTGAGTCGCGCAAGTATCAGATTGCACTGGAACTCAATATGCTGGAACGTTGGCTGATGCGACTGTCCGCAAGGCTCTCGCATGACGAGCACTCGCCGCGGCGAGTGGCACCTGGCGCAGTGTTCGCAACGCATGAAATACCGAACCCTCCCCTAACCCCTCCCTAAGAGGGAGGGGAATCGAAATTCGAACCGGGAAATTCGCCTGCTGGGCCATTGAAGTAAAAAACCCTCGGTAGCGGATATGGGGGGGACACTACCGAGGGCCAGAGCCACAGTCCTTTGCAGCCTGTGAAGTTGTGGGGGTTATTATTCACTTGATAACACACAAGCGTCGCGGCGTTGTCTCCGCACGCCCAACGGCACGAAGCCGACTCTAGACATGGCACTGGACCACGTTGCGTTAAGCTGAGGGCCGGCCCTGGACTGAAAACTAAGTAAGTTGGCGACGTCCGCGCAGCTTAAATATTGTCAAGAAGGCAATTCGCAAGAGGCTGATCACAGCCCATGCGACTCCGGCCCAGAGAATCCAATACGTCACGGTTGAAATAGGGTCGTTCATGATGCACCTCCACTACTACAATCCAAACTCATAAACTTGCTGAAATGTGGTTAGCCGCAGGAAGAATTACTACGTCTCCAAATCTGGTGGACTACCATCGGTCCGTTTGGCTCTACACAATCGATAAAAGGTTCGTCAAGAATACACAGTCGCCGCCTTTGCCGTGACTGTCGGGATCGAGATACACGGCATCGCATCCCCGCATGTGGCAGTCGGCAATGACGGTAATCAGGGCATCGCGATCAGTGGCTTCCACGACATCCCACGCTCCAGCCCGACTTTGGGCCATGAATGCTGTTATTCTTTCGAAAGTTGAGAAAGCGAATGTGTCGCGCCGTGGGCCAGGTCGATCGCATTTAGTATGTTTCTCGGTGACAAACCAGAGGCGCCTCTTGAGCATGGAAGTGTTCCTCCCTTGCGCTGCACGCAACCGTTGCCCCAACAGTGTCTGTGATCACTGTGGAAAAGTTGGTATCCAACAAGAGAATTTGCGCACTTCGCTGCCGCTGACTAGGAATCCGTCCCAAGTTGCATTGCGGACGGACAATCGTGCCTTCACGCACAGAGCGGAATTGATTCAGTCAAATTGGCAGCTACTGTCGCCCTGACGTGTGGAGCTGGATTCTGCGGGTGCCGTCGCTCGCCGCACGCCGGGCATTCAATTGTGTAACCGGCCAGTCGTGGATCTTGTTCGATCGATTCTTCCTCGGCAGAATTCGTGGTTTCCGAATCGATGAATCTAATTCCGGCTACATGTCCACACCGGACACACTTTACATGGAAGCGCATGCCGTGCCTCGCAGTCGAAAGAACGGGGCAAACCGCACATCCTGCCAAGTGTATAGTCAAGGAACAACGATCGGCGCCAGAAAAAAACGCTGGCCGATGCTGTTGCGAATGAGAAGAGCCGATGTTCGAAAGGCTTCTAATTGAAGTATAGCACGTAATCGACGGTGGAAGACTTCGCCCCAAGTTCTGTGCGCGAATGCACCCACTTGGGGGTCGGCTGCGGACTAATCAAAGTTCGCCGCTAGCTGCGGCGTACGGCCGCGCGCTTCTTCGTGACGCAGACGTCCGCCACGCGGGCCGAGTCGGAGAGGGCCACGTGGAATTGTTGCGGGCCTTCAATGCGGTGGACCGAGATGTGGTAGCTCTCTTCCGTGACGGCCAGGTAGGGCTTGGTTTCTAAGTCCATCGGGCGGCGGATTTTGCCCCACGAGCCGTCGCCAAGATACGGCACGCCGTTGGCGTTCGGCCGGCTGTCGATAAGCGGGTGCGTGCGCTTGTAGGTGTGGTCGTGGTGCTCGAACACCGCGTCGACCCGGTAGCGCTCGAATAGCGGCACCCAGTGCTTGCGGTTCTGCTCGCCGGTGGAATTCTCGTCTTCGGTCATCTCGTACTTGCGGTGCGAGGGATACGCGGGCACGTGGTTGAACACGAACAGGTTCGGGCAATCCTCGCGCTCCTTGAGAGTTTTTTCGAGCCAGTCGGTTTGTTGGCCGCCGATCGGCGTGGTGTGATTCGTGTCCAAAAACACCATCGACATGTATTGACCGAAGTCGAGCGCCGCGTAGCCGGATTCTGGATACAAGCCGTCGAACATTGAATAAAAGAACGGCGCTTCCTTGCGAGTTTTGTAGCCGCCGTCGACTTCATGGTTGCCGATGCAAGTGAGCAGCGGGATCAGCCGCTGCTGGTCGTCGCGCAGGTCGCTGGAGTAGTTTTGAAAGAATTCAAGAAACGTGTTCGGATCCCTTCCGTTTTCATAGGCCACGTCGCCGCCGATCACGACAAACATCGGCGCCTGCGCGGCAGCCAGTCGATTTGAGTGCGCGGATGTGCGCCGGTCCCCGCGTCGCCGCCGGAAACGAAATGGATCGTGTCGGTATCCTTGGCCGGCATCGTGCGGAAGCGGTGCTCGGCCGAATCGAAGCCGACGCGGAACACGTAATCGGCGCCCGGCATCCAAACCGGTCAGCTCCGCGCGAAAGATCCAGCGATCGCTCATCGGGAAGGGGCGCTTTCGTATAATCTTGCTTCTGCCAGGCGGTGCCGCCCTTCGTCGTGTACCAAATTGGCCGCTGCGCCGTCCGATTCCGCCGACCCATTGAATGGTCATTGTCGACGTGGGATCCTGCTGCCATGTCAGGAACAGACCCGTCGGCTTAAACGTCGGCAGCTCGGCGAACTTCGGCACTTCGATGTCGGCACTGCCGAAGGCCCGGCCCGCGTACGAGCCGGCCAGCAATAGCGACGCGGATTGCAAGAAACGCCGTCGATCGAAATCGCTCATCTTTCTCAGTCCTTTCGCCGCAACAGGGGCCTATCGACCAGTTTAGCCCAGCCAATTATCGGCAGCAAGAATCGAAGGAAAGGCGCTGGTTTTCGCGTCGTTCCGGCTCTGGTCGCGCGGCTCGCATTGAACCATACTGGCAGGTCCGAACGTCTCGCGTATTAAGAAACAATTAAAGACATCGAACTAAATGGCTCAAACCGCCAAGGTCGCCAAGACCGCAAAGTAAAATCGAGGACCTACCTGCATTTCTTTGCGCACTTGGCGTCCTTGGCGGTTCAAATTTTTGGATGCTAAGGGTGGCACTATGCTTTCCGCGCGCAATCAGCTTGCAGGCACGATCAAGGAATTGAAAATCGGCAACGTCATGGCCGAGGTGGTGATTTCCGTCGGCGGAGTCGAGGTCGTGGCGGCGATCACGCGCGATTCGGCCGAACGGCTCGGTCTCAAGCAAGGCGACACGGTGAAGGCGGTTGTCAAGGCAACCGATGTCATGATTGATAAGTAAACGCGGCGCGTGCGAGTGAGTAGCAAAGTTAGTCTTCAGAAAAGGCGTGAGGACGCAGAGATAACTGACCCCCTCCCCGGCCCACCCGCCTCGCCACGGCGAGTCGCCTGCGGCGACAAGGGGGAGGGAGTTTGAGGTCGCAGCTAAGAGGAGAAAACGATGATTCGCGAGACCATATTCAGAACGCGTTGGCGAGTGGCATCAAGTTGTGCCGCATTAACGTGTGCCTTGCTTCTCTGCACGTCGGGTAATGCCACGGAGCCGAACGGCCACGCCGACGGATGGATCGTTCTCTTTGATGGCAAGACGCTTAGTGGCTGGCACAAGAACCCGGAGAAGATTGGTCATGGGACCGGCGGCCTCTGGAGCGTGGAGCCGGGCGGAGTGCTGGCGGGCGAACAGGATCCGCCCGGCTCGGGCAACGGCGGCATCTTGCTCACCGATCGGAAGTTCGGCGACTTTGAGCTTTCGATTGAAATGAAACCCAACTGGGGCAGCGACTCCGGCATCTTCCTGCGCTCTACCGACAAAGGACAATGCATTCAGATGATGGTTGACTATTACAACCGTGGCAGCGTCGGCCACTTCTATGGCGAGTCAACGGGCGGTTGGGGAGCACGCACGTTCAGCCTCAGGGGAAACGAGGAGAACGGCAAACTAGTTAGCTTGATGACAAGAGGTTCGCAGCCGGCATCGGATGTCGGACTGGTGGAATCCTGCTCGCCCGAGGAGTGGCTCAAAATCTGGAAGATCGGCGACTGGAACCAGGCACTCATCCGCGTCGAGGGCGGGCGATTCCCGGTCATCACAACGCATATCAACGGTCTGAAGGTTGGCGTGTTCGATGCCGCATCATCGACGGCCGAGAAGTACGATCGCGAAGAAGTCGCCGGACTTTTGGGCGAGCGCGGTTCGATTGCTCTCCAAGTCCACGGCGGCGACAGCTATCCGCCTGGTGCGCGGTGCCGCTACCGCAATATCCGCATACGGGAGCTATAGGCCGCGTGAAATTTGCAAGATGGCATGCGTGGAATGCGGCCGTGCAAATGAATGGGCCGCGGCCCGTTTCAGAGAATAAATCTATGTGCGAATTGTATTCAAACGATACGAGTCGGCGTTGGCGTGCTGCAACTGCGGCGGCATTTTGCTTGTCATTGCTCGCATGTCCGGTGTGCGCAGGATCAAGCCACGTCAAATCAGAATCGGCCGGACACGAGTGCTGCGAGCGAAGTCGACATCGCGGATTCTGACCCGCAGGCAGCGGCGGCTAAAGAAGCGGCGTTATTGTCTGGCCCGCGGCAGCTCACTTTCGAAGGCCGCCGTGCTGGCGAAGGATATTTCAACCAGGATGGAACGCAGCTCGTGTTTCAGAGCGAGCGCGAGCCGGGCAATCCGTTCTTTCAGATCTACGTGATGGACCGCGAAACCGGCGACGTCGAGCGGGTGTCGCCGGGACACGGGAAGACGACGTGCGCGTGGATTCACCCGGACGGACAGCGCGTTCTGTTCGCGTCGACACACGAGGATGAAGGTGCGCTCGATAAGCAGCGCGCAGAAATCGAGCTGCGGCAGTCGGGCAACGAGCGGCGGTACTCTTGGGACTACGACGAGCATTTCGAGCTCTATGAGTTCGACCGCAAGACTCGCGAATATCGCCGGCTTACCAACGCCCTCGGCTACGACGCCGAAGGGTCCTGGTCGCCCGACGGCAAGCTGATCGCCTTCTCATCGAATCGCCGCGCCTACGAAGGCGAATTGAATGCGGCAGAGAAAAAGCAATTCGAGACCGACCCGGCGATCATGAACGACATCTATATCATGGACTCGGGCGGCAAAAATGTGCGGCAACTCACGACGACGCCGGGTTACGACGGCGGCCCATTCTTTTCCCCGGACGGCGCGCGGATTTGCTGGAGACAATTCACGCCGAACGGTGCCGTCGCCGAAGTTTGGACGATGAATATCGACGGCTCCGACAAGCGTGAGCTTACAAGGCTCGGTGCGATGTCGTGGGCGCCGTTCTATCATCCTTCAGCGGAATACCTGATCTTTACGACCAATCGGCACGGGTTTGGCAATTTTGAACTGTATCTGATTGATGCTGCCGGCAAGTCGGCGCCGGTTCGCGTGACGTATACGAAGGGCTTCGACGGCTTGCCCGCGTTCACGCCCGATGGCAAACAACTGGCGTGGACAACAAATCGCGGAGAGTCGGGGCAGTCCCAACTGTTCATGAGCGATTGGAATCATGAACGCGCTCGCGAGCTGTTAGGCCTGGATAAATCGGCCGCGAACGGCGCTCAAAAAGTTGCCGATGCCGAAAAAGCAGCAGCAGATGGCGATGACGCTGCCGTTGCCGCCGATGCGGAAGCTTTTGCCAGCGCGACGCACAAGCTCGCCGTCGCCGGATATGCTGCGGCCGACATCGGGCGGCATGTCAAGTATTTGTGTCGCGACGAGCTACAGGGCCGATTCACAGGTTCGCCGGGCGAGCGGTTGGCCACCGCCTACGTTGCCGCCTACATGGAAAAACTGGGACTGCTGCCGGCCGGCGACGACGGCAACTGGTTCCAAGAATTTTCATTCACTTCCGGCGTGGCGCTTGGGCCCGGAAATGAATTGACCGGCGGCGGCAAGTCGTACGAGGTCGACAAAGATTGGCGCCCGCTGTCATTTTCGGGCAACGGCGAGTTTGCGTCGGCGCCGCTCGTATTCGCCGGCTATGGCCTGGTGGCCGAAGCAACCGAGCAACAAGAGGCTTACGACTCCTACGTTCACTTGGACGTCAAGGATAAGTGGGTCGTTGTATTTCGTTACCTGCCGGAAAAAATCGCCGCAGCGAAGCGACAACAGCTTAATCGCCCGTCGCAATTGCGCTTCAAGACGACGTTTGCTCGGGAGCGCGGGCGCGCGGATTGATTGTCGTGACCGGACCCAATGCGGAATCCCGCAGCGAGCTCGTGCCGCTTCGCATGGACGGCACGCTCGCCGGCTCCAGTCTGCCCGTGATCAGCGTGACCGATGACGTTGCCGAATCCTGGCTGAAGGGCAGCGGCAAGTCGCTGAAGCAGTTGCAGGACGAGCTTGATGACGGCAGTCAGACGATGGGCTTCGAAATCGAGGGTGCGGAGCTGGCCGCGAAAATCGACGTCGAGCGCATCAAGAAAACTGGCGCAATGTTCTGGGCAGGTTGCCTGTGGCCGATTCACCGACCGAACAGTTGATCGCGATCGGCGCGCATATCGATCATTTGGGCGTCGGCATCAGCAGCTCGTCGCTGGCGCACGGCGACGAATCGGAGCAGATTCATTATGGGGCCGACGATAACGCATCCGGCATCGCCGTGCTGCTCGAGATTGCCGAACACCTGGCCGATCATCGCGAGCGAGGACGCCTGGCGGTGCGCCGCGATCTATTGTTTGCGGCCTGGTCGGGTGAAGAGTTGGGACTCTTAGGCTCCGACCATTTCGTCAAGGCATTCGCCAAAGACAATGATGCGACAAGCGACGACAACAATCCACATTCAGACGCAGGCGGCGGCCAGCCGATTTATCCATCGATTGCGGCGTATCTCAATATGGACATGGTTGGCCGGCTGGACAAGAACCTGATCCTGCAGGGCATCGGCTCCTCCAGCATCTGGCGAAGCGAAATCGAACGGCGCAACGCACCGGTGGGCTTGCCGCTGACGCTGCAGGACGACAGCTATTTGCCCACCGACGCCAGTTCGTTCTATCTGAAAGGCGTCCCCATCCTTTCAGCGTTTACGGGAGCGCATAGCGAGTACCACACGCCCCGTGATACGCCGGAAAAACTCAATTACGAAGGCGCTGCCCAGGTGGCGCGGTTCATGGGCCTGGTCGCGCAAGCGCTGGCCGCGAGCGAGTCGCCGCCGGACTACATCGAGCAATCGGTCAAGCAGCCCACGACGACCGGCCGATTGCGCGCCTACCTGGGAACGATTCCTGACTACGCCGAGGAGGTCAAGGGCGTGATGCTCAGCGGCGTGGGCAAAGACGGCCCGGCTGACAAAGCGGGAGTCAAGTCGCGCGACATCATCGTTGAGCTGGCGGGCAAGAAGATTGAAAACATCTACGACTATACCCAGGCGATCGAAGCCGTGAAGATCGGCGAGCCGGTGGAGATGGTCGTCGTGCGCAGCGGCCAGCGAGTCACGCTGAAAGTTACTCCCGAATCGCGCGATTGAGTTTATGGCCAGGCACACCATCCGTGAAGAACTGTACGCTGTTCTCGCGTTCGTGGGCTTTATCTGGTTGGTGTTCATCCTCGAATACATCCTGCCGTTTCACCTGAACTCGTTTGGCATCACGCCGCGCACGACACGCGGCCTTGTGGGAATTGTCGCCGCGCCATTTCTCCATGAAAACCGGGCTCATATCATCAACAATACCATTCCGCTGACCGTGCTGCTGGTTTTGCTCGCGGGATCCAGGGCGGCTTCATGGGCGATCGTCAGTGCGATTGTGCTGCTCTCCGGCGCGCTCGTGTGGCTGTTCGCTCGACCTTACACTCACATCGGCGCAAGCAGCTTGATCTATGGATTGGTCGCGTACCTGTCCGTATCGGGCATTCGCGAGCAGCGAATTGTGCCGATGCTCATCGCGATCGTTGTCGGATTTCTTTACGGAGGCTCGCTGGCATCGGGCCTGGTACCGCGCTGGGGTTCGCACGTCAGTTGGGAGGGGCACTTGTTCGGCGCGCTTGCGGGCGGGGCGATTGCGTACTTGATGACAAGGCAGCCTGACGCAACTGATATTCGATCGAAGATTTCTCGCGGGGAGCTTTGAAATGCGTTCCATGATGTTCGGCACCTTTTGCATAATATTTGCCGCCCAATCGCTCGCCCAAGACATTCGGCCTGACTGGCACTCGGGCGACTATTCGGGCCGCAATCCGGCCATGTGGAAAGTCATCTCCGATGACTTACAGACATCGTTTCCGCGCGGCGGCGCGCCGGTGGAGGTCAAGCCCTTCCTGCAGGATGACCGGCAGATTCTCGCTCTGTCAGAAGGCGAGTCGAACGCGCCTCTGAAGTTGTCACGCGGCAACGGCGAGCTCGGTCCAATTCTTCACACGCACGGCGGAGAGTTTTATTTCGACGGGAAATCGCTGTCTCCCGTCTCAGAGCAGGCAGACGTCGAAGAGACCGTGACATTCAATGGCGCCGTCTATGAAGTCAATGCGGATCGCCTTGTGCGTTTGGAATCCGGACGCACAATTCCAGTTCTCGATTTTGGTCGCGACGGACTGCCCGACGATGAGGTGCGCGACATTGCGCTCAGCCCGGAGGGTAAGCTTTATGTTGCGACTGCGTCGGGGATTGGCATCCTTTCCAAGGAAGGAAAATGGCGACACCTGACGGGCCGCGATGGCGGGTTACCGGTCGAGGACGTCACTTGCCTTTCCTTCCACAAAGATGGAACCCTTTGGGTCGGCACGAAAGTCGGTGCGGCCCGCCGATCGCCGAGCGGTGAATGGAATTATCGCATGGGTCCGCGTTGGATGATCGGCGACGAGGTGATCGACATCCTCGCGACCGAAAAAGGCGGCGCGTACATCGTCACGGCGAAAAGCTTGACGCACCTCTTCACGCGAAAAATGACGCTGCGCGAGAAGGCAAAACACTACGACGCCATCGCGCGAGCGCGGCATGTTCGCCACGGCGCGGTGACGAGCTGCAACCTGCGTGACATGAACGATTTCAATTCGTGGTACATGACCGACAACGACAACGACGGACTATGGACGGCGATTTATCTGGGCGCCAAGTGTTTCGAATACGCGGCGACGAAGGATCCCGAAGCGAAACGAATCGCCAAGCAGCACTTCGATTTCCTGCACCGTCTCGAAACGATCGATGGCATCCCGGGTTTCGTTGCGCGCAGTCTGCGGCCAAGCAAGGACGAGCCGGGCGGGCATGAGGAATATCACTATGGAGGCGAAGGCGAGTGGCACGAGTCGACCGTGGAACCCGGCTGGCAATGGAAGGCCGATACCAGCTCGGACGAGCTTTCTGGCCACTTCTTTGCCTGGGGCGTGTATTACGACTATGTGGCCAAAGGCGATCCGGCTGAGGAGAAGCGTGTGGAAGAACTCGTCCGCCGCGTCATGAACCACATCATCGATCACGACTTCACGCTAACGGATGTCGACGGGCATCCGACTCGCTGGGCAATTTATTCGCCGCGGCTGTTGCATGGTGATCTGATGTGGAGCGACCAGGTCGGCTTCAACGCGCTCGGCATTTTAGCACACCTGAAAGTCGCCATTCATATCTGCGGCGACCAGAAGTTTAAGGACGCGTACCGGACGTTGATCGATCGGTGGGGATACAACGTCAAGGCGATGTTTGCCAAAGAGATGCTGCCCAACACACCCAGCGCCGGTGTCAATCATTCCGACGATGAAATGGCGTGGCTCGAATACTACCACTTGCTGTTGTATCCAGATGAGGATGAAAAACTGCGCTGGCAGTATCGATACTCGGCGACGCGTTCGATGCGGCCGGAGATTCCCGAGCGATCGCCGTTCTTCAACTTTGTGTTTGCGATCGATGCACCGCAGTGGGCACATGTGGCCGACGGTGTGGACACGCTCAAGCGCTGGCCGCTCGATTTGCGCCAATTCGAGGTCCGCAATAGCCATCGCGCGGATGTCGTCGTCGATCCGCGCCGCGGCCGCCATGGAAGCCGGCTGCTTCTCGAACCGGTGCCCATGGATGAACGTGTTCCCAAAAAATGGAATCACGATCCTTACGTGGCCGACGACGGCGGCGACGGGCGTCACGAAGAAAGCGGCGCTGAATGGCTCATGCCCTACTGGATGGCCGTGTATCACAAGCTCATCGTGGAAGTTGAATAGGGCCGGCACAGCGAAGTCATGGCAAACTTTGGCGACTTCCAACTCGAAATCTATTTCCGCGGCCTCAGCGGAATTCGCGAGAGTCTGCCGTTTACTTTTGCCGAGCTGGAGCGCCGTGCCCACGTGGCCATGTCGGACGAGCTCTTCGCGTACGTGGCCGGCGGCGCGGGGAACGAGCACACGCAGGAAGCCAATGTGCGCGCTTTCGATCGCTGGGGCCTGGTGCCGCGAATGCTGGTGGGAACGGGGAAGCGCGATCTGTCGGTGAATTTGTTCGGGCGAACGCTTCCGTCTCCTTTATTGCTGGCGCCGATCGGGGTGATCGGCCTTTGTGCGCCGGATGGACACGGCGACCTTGCCACGGCCAGGGCTGCGGCGGCGACGGGTGTTCCGATGATCGCCTCCACGTTATCGGCAGATCCAATGGAAGACGTGGCCAAGGAACTTGGCGACACGCCCGGATTCTTCCAACTCTACCCGCCAAACGACCGCGAGCTTGCCGAGAGCCTCGTCCGCCGCGCTGAAGCAGCCGGCTTCTCCGCGATCGTTGTGACGCTCGACACACTCGTGCTCGGCTGGCGTCCGCGCGACTTGCGGCTCGGAAACATTCCGTTTCTGCACGGCAATTGCCTTGCCAATTACTTTACCGATCCGGTGTTTCGATCAAGGCTCGAGAAGCCGCCCGAGGAGAACCCGCGCGCGGCCGCTCGGAGGTGGGCGGAGATTTTTGGAAACCCGACATTATCGTGGAGCGATTTGCCCTGGCTGCGGTCGTTGACGAAGCTCCCGCTGGTTCTCAAAGGCATCTGCCATCCCGACGATGCCCGGCGGGCGCTCGACGGCGGGATCGATGGGATTTACTGCTCGAATCACGGCGGCCGTCAGGCCAACGGCGGCGTCGCCGCGATTCGACATGTTACCGGCCGTCGTTGAGGCTTGCGGAAATGCGCCCGTATTGTTCGACTCGGGCGTGCGATCGGGCGAGCATGTGGTCAAGGCACTCGCGCTGGGAGCGAGGGCCGTCGGGATTGGCCGCCCGTACGTGTACGGTCTGCGTGCTCGGCGGCGCCAGCGGCATTGTGCACGTGCTGCGCTGCCTGCTCGCCGAAGCCGACCTGTTGATGGCGATCGACGGCTATCCCACGATTGCCGATCTGACACCCAATGCGCTCATCAAGTGTCCGACGTGAACCACTCACAATATGCTCACATAACTTTGGCGAGGTGAATTGATGATCGTTCGATACTCGCTGATTCGACTTTTCTCTCTTTGCGGAATCCTTTCCATATCTTCCAGTCTCGCGATGGCTCAGCCTGAGTACGATTTCATTCTGCGCGGCGGCCTATTGTACGACGGCAGCGGAAATCCGCCGGTTCGAGCCGATGTTGCACTTGCAGCGGACCGCATCGCCGCCGTGGGGGATCTTGCCGATGCCCGCGCGCGACGGGAGATCGACGTCAGTGGGCTCGCGGTTGCGCCTGGCTTCATCAACATGCTTAGTTGGGCCACGGAATCGTTGATCGAGGACGGCCGGTCGCAAAGCGACATTCGGCAGGGAGTGACGCTGGAGGTCATGGGCGAGGGCAACTCGATGGGGCCGCTCAACGATGCCATGAAAACGGAGATGGTTCATCTGCAGGGTGATATCCGTTATCGAATCCGCTGGACAACGCTGGGTGAGTATCTTGACTATCTGGTGAATCGCGGAGTTTCCTGCAACGTGGCTTCGTTTGTGGGAGCCGCGACGGTGCGCGTTCATGAGCTGGG
This sequence comes from uncultured Planctomycetota bacterium, assembly GCA_963713365.1. Classification (GTDB taxonomy): domain Bacteria; phylum Planctomycetota; class Planctomycetia; order Pirellulales; family Lacipirellulaceae; genus JABDGM01. The sequence goes on from CAVQLN010000006.1 coordinate 75,570, forward strand.
CGCCGTGGATCGCGCTCCGTCGGCAGATGAATTGGCTCGCATGCAAGATCTCGTCCGGCATGCGATGCGAGAGGGTGCGATGGGCGTTGCGTCGGCGCTGATTTACGCGCCTGGAACGTACGCGCAAACGGATGAGCTGGTGGCTCTCAGCCGTGCGGCCGCCGAATACGACGGGATGTACATCTCGCATCTGCGCAGCGAGGCGAATCACCTCTTGCCGGCGCTCGACGAGCTGATTCACATTGCGCGCTCGGCCGGCATTCGGGCCGAAGTGTATCATCTGAAGGCGGCCGGCCGATCGAATTGGGGGAAGCTCGATGCGGCGATCAAGCGGATTGAGACCGCACGTGCCGAGGGACTGCAGGTCACCGCGGATATGTACAACTACACGGCAGGGGCGACAGGGTTGGACGCGGCCATGCCGCCGTGGGTACAGGAAGGCGGTTATGAGGCATGGGCCAAGCGATTGCGCGACCCGAACATCCGAACTCGCGTCGAGCGAGAAATGATAACGCCCAGTGACCAATGGGAAAGCCTTTACCTGGCGGCCGGCTCGCCGGACAAAGTGCTGCTCGTTGGATTCCGGAACCAGAAACTGAAATCCCTTACGGGCAAGACTCTCGCCGACGTGGCGAGAATGCGGGGGAAATCGCCAGAGCAAACGGCCATGGATCTGGTCGTCGAGGACGGCAGCCGCGTCGAGGTAGTCTACTTCCTCATGTCGGAAGAGAATGTGAAACGGCAAATCGGCTTGCCTTGGGTGAGCTTCAATTCGGATGCCGCGTCGCTCGCGCCCGAGGGCGCGTTTTTGAAGTCGAATCCGCATCCGCGCGCTACGGCAACTTTGCCCGCCTGCTCGGCAAGTACGTGCGCGAGGAAAAGATTGTGCTGCTGGAAGAAGCGATTCGCCGGCTAACATCGTTCCCCGCGGAGAATTTGCGAATCCACGAGCGCGGAAGTTTGAAACCGGGGTTTTTTGCCGACATCGCCGTATTTGATCCGAACACGATTCAAGACCACGCCACCTACGAGCGGCCGCATCAGTACGCAACCGGCATGGTGCATGTGTTTGTGAATGGCGAGCAAGTGCTTCGAGATGGTGAGCATACCGGAGCGAAGCCGGGCGCGTTGTGCGAGGGCCTGGGTGGAAAGGATGGAAGGACAAACTGTGACCGCGTCGCCGTCATGCCTTCGCCGCTGACTTCGGCGAGCTCAGTCGAGCCGCGCGGCGAAGGCATGCCACCCATCAATCCGCGCCGCTAACTTAAAACGGACAGCGGATTCGATCGATTCTGCAGCGGAAGCTGCACAGGTCTGCCGGCGCGGTGCGACTCGAATACCGAAGCAATCATTTCGACGGTCATTCGGCCTTCCAGGACGTTACATTCCGGCATGCGGTCTTGCTCGATCGCGGCGATTAAGTCGCGGCAGGCGACTTCGTTGCCGGTATGGTTGTCGCCGCTTAGCGGCTCGGGCTTCCCGACGCCGGCTGACGAGATGGGCTCCCACTTTGCGCCGCTGCGGCCCGGCGACCAGGACGGATCGGGCAAATAATACGCTTCGGGCATGTAACCGGTGAGCAGTTCGATGATGCCCTGCGAGCCCAAAATCTGCAGGCCGAAGCGCGTGGGGCTGCCGCCGGCGTCGCGATGCGAGCCGAAGTAAGCGGTGACTCCGTTCGGCATGCCATACATCGCATGAACTGCGTCGCCGGCCAGCGGACCAATCCCTTCGTTGCCTTCCTGGATGTGCTCCTTTGCAACCGGCTTGCCATCCTGTTCTATCGAAGCGAAACACCAAGCGGGTTCACCACCGAACGTGTAGATCAAATTCATGACGTGGCTGCCGAGCACCCACAGGTCCTCGCCGCCGCCGCGTGGATCTTCTTTGCCACGACCGCGAAACTCGAGGACTTTCCCAATTTTGCCATCCTGAATCAAATCGCGAATGACTTGAATCTTCGGGCTGTAGCGCGTTTGATGGGCAATCGCCAGTTTCACATTGTGCTTGCCGCAGGCCGCCGCCATGCGGTCCGCTTCGTCCAGCGTGCGGCACATGGGCTTTTCCATATACATGTGAATGCCGCGTTCCGCAGCCGCGAGGACCATGTCGCAATGCTGATCCAGCCAGCGCGGGCCGATGCTGATGATTTCGGGTTTGGCATCATCAAGCATCTTGCGATAATCGGCATACGCCTGCGGCGCGCTGAGCCTTTTGGCTACTGCGGCACGGCCATCGTCATCGGCGTCGGCCACCGCGACGATCTCTACTTCAGGAATGTGCAGCCAAACGGTGTCGAGGCCATGACCATAGTCGCCCCGTCCGGTGTGGCCGATGACGCCAACTCGGTATTTGGCAGGCATGCTTGGAACTCCTCAGTCGCACTAGAGCATTTAAGGCGTCTAACAAAATGAATTGAACCGCCAAGGACGCCAAGAACGCCAGGTTAAGACTATGGGATTCTTGGGATTTCTTGGCGCACTTGGCGTCCTTGGCGGCTGATGTTGTTAGCTTCTCTAATAAGTTCTCAATCCAGAACATCTACGCCACACCCGATGGGACGGCCCAATGGCCATCGCGGTAGCGGCGACGCAATAAATCGTTTGCGTTTTGGTCGCCGGCGATGGTCTCGTTCTCTGGATTGAAGTTGAGCGTTCGGCCGACACGTGCGGAAATATTCGCCAAGTGGCAGATCGTCGCGGCGCGGTGGCCAGTCTGCACGTCGGCGGCGGGTTGGCTGGCCTCGCCGCGGATGCAGGCGAAAAAGTTATCGTAGTGATCGCTAAGGTTCGGCTCGCCGGTGGCCTCGGCCACGAGCTGGTTGCGCTCGGAATAAAGCCGCCAACCTTTCACGTGACCGACCAGCAGCAAGCCGCGCGTTCCGTAAAACGCGGCGCCCGCCTCGTAGCCTTCCTGCACATAGGGCGACCAGGTTCTTTGCTCGAATATGAGCTGCGTGGTGCGACCCGCTGGCGCGCTGTCGCGCGGATATTCGCAGATCGCGTATTGCGTGTCGGGGAACTGCTGATCGTCGTCGAAGAAGCTCTTGCCGCCAAAGCAGGTCACGCGCGATGGGTGCGTTTTAACGTTGAGCCCCCAAAGGGCCACGTCGATGTCGTGAACGCCATCGTTGCCGATATCGCCGCAGCCGAAATCGTACCACCAGCGCCAAATGCCGGGCAGCATGTTCGACCGGTACGGCACCATCGGCGCGGGGCCGACCCAGCCGTCGAAATCGAGATTCGACGGCGGCTGGCTCGGTTGCATTTTGCCAATCGAACTTCGCCGCTGGCTGTTCCAGGCCTTGGCCACAAGCACTTCGCCGATCTCGCCTTCGTGCAGCCGCTGGATGGCTTCTTTCAAAAAGGGCGCGCTGCGGCTTTGCATGCCGACCTGCAACACTTTACCGGTCCGCTCTGCTGCGTCAGCCATGAGCCGACCTTCGCGGACGTTGTGGCTGCACGGTTTCTCGACGTAGACGTGCTTGCCGGCGTCGAGCGCGAGAATTGCGGCCGGTGCGTGCCAGTGATCCGGCGTGGCGATGTACGCGGCGTCGACTTTCGGATCATCGAGCACTCGACGCAGATCGTTGACGGCCGTTGGTGTGGCGCCGGCGATTGCCGCAACGCTCCTGGACGCGTCCGCCAACCGGTCTTTGTCGACGTCACAGACGTATGCGACATTTACGTCCTTGCGCTCGGCGAGAGTTTTCACATGGGCCATGCCCATTCCGCCCGTGCCGATCACGCCGACGGTCAGTTTTTCATTTGCTTCAGCCGCCGTCGCCACTCGTTGACCAATCGAAAGGCCGAGCACGCCGAGGCCGGCCGATTTCAAAAATGTTCGTCGTTGTGTCTTGTTCATCTTATAGCCAAGCTCCAATGTCGAAGACTGAATAGGGTCGTCGCGTTTCGTCGATCGACGCTACTTATGGCCTGTCAAGCAACTGCTCGATTCCCAGCAAGTTTTCTTTTAGGCCCTGCTCCGCATCGTGTCCATCGCGGTGATGCAAGATTCCGATCGGTCCTGCGTAACCGGCCGCGACCAGGTCGCGAAGCATCGCCCGTTCGTGGTTGCCTTGAGCAACCTGGAGGATTTCAGGCCCGCCGTCGCGCATGCCGTTGATGTTCACCGTGAGCAGATAGGGCTGCATGCGGCGCGCAAGTTGCTCGAAGTCTGCAACGTGCTCATGCCCGTGATGGAAGTTATAAACCAAACCGACATTATCGATTTTCGAATCCTGGAGTAACTTGAGCACGCGAATTTGATTGTCAGGCTCACCCCACCATCCGCCATGGTTATAGAATCCGATTCGGCAGCCATGTTCCGCCGCCGCGCGGGCTATCGGAGCGATTATTTCCGCGGCGCGCTTGGGCCGCTCGTCGTCAGGCAAGTTTTCCACCAGGCCATTGTTGAGCATTACCCACAACTCGGGCGAAACCCGATGGCGGCGTACCAGATCGAGCACAATCGGCCAATGATTTTCTTTTAGAGGTGTGTCGGTGTCGACCGGCATCCAGAAGGCGTGAAGGATAATTCCATGGCGCTCATAGGCATCCAGTTCTTCGTCGAACGTGGCGATGTGTTCCGGCGCGCAATCGTAAGCGACGCGGCGAATGCCTAACTGCTCGAGCATGGCCGCGCGTTCTTCCGGCCCGCGCTTGCGGGAATCAAACGGCACGATGCACCATGCGACCAAATTCTCCTTGTCCAACAGTTGCTCAAGCTGCTTGCTTTTCGGTGCCTCGTGCGGCGCGGCAAGAGCATTGATGGTTCCGTACAAATTGCACTTCAACGAAGCGCCGGCCACGGTGCGCAAGCTCAACGCGAGTTGAATCTGATCGACGGGACGTAAGTCGCCAATCTGCACAAAGAGTTGTTTGCCGTCGTCGGACAGACTGGCCTCGTGGATCTTGACGACATCGTGGCCAACGCGCTTGGGATCAGCCGCCGAATAGTGGTACGAACCGTAGGTCGAGCTCCAGCGATAGTTCCATTGTTCGACGCGAATGGCATCGCCCGACCGCAGGCAATCCGGATCGAGCGGCTCGTCGAAATCGATGAGGATGCCGTCGGCGTGCGCTGCAAACCGGCTCGGCAGGTTCACCGGCTTTCCGCCGTAGCGAATTCGCTCGAACGAACCGTCGGACTGAGCGCCGGTTTGCCAGCCATCGAGTCCCACGACGTAAAGCTGGCCGTCGCGCGGGTGGAATTCGGCCTCGGCCGGACCTGATTGCAAAACGACGCCCGGTATCTCGACCGTCGCGGCCTGCCACTGATTGGCAACCTGCTGTGGCAAAACCGCGTGCAACGTGCAGCGTCCCCAGGAGAAATGGAACATTCCGCCGCGGTGATACGGCCCCCAGGAAGCGCTCGTATTCCAGAACTGGCCGCCGCACGAATTGTCGGCCACCTTGGGAATGAAGCACAGCGGCCGCAGCGGCGACGGACTTTCGCCCGTCAAGGCGGCCGTTCCCAAAAACCCGTAGAAGCCGCCTGGTTGAATCAAGTCGATCTTCGACGACGGCACCCAGTTTCCTTCACTGTCTGCGACAGTGATTTCGCCAAGTGGACCGGCGCCCATGCCGAACGGATGTCGAAAGCCACGCGCGACGACGTCGAGCCGCTCGCCGTCCGGACTGAGTCGCACCAGCGCGCTGCCATGTGGCCCGTCGCCGGCCTTCAAGAAGATAAAACTGCCGTCGGGCATTCGTTCAAGCCGCATCGCGTACGCATGCGGCATTCCGTAATCCACCAGATCGTGATTGAACGACTCGTAAAAGTCGGCCTCGCCGTCGGCGTTTTCGTCGTGCAGCCGGGTGAGTTGGTCGCGTCCGAGTACGATGACGTGATCGTCGACAATTTCAAGTCCCAGCGATTGGTACAACCCTGTGGCGAAGCGTTGCCAGGTAACTTTCTCGAGCGACTCATCGAGCCCGCGAACGATCCAGACCTCGCCGTGCGCCGTGCAAACGGCCGCATCGCCGCTGGTGAAAAAATCGACCCCCGCAAGAAAGAATAGAGAATTGAACGGGTTGTCGCGCGGCGGATCAATGCGGTCGACTAGATAAGACAAGTCGCGGGAGTCGTCTGCAAGAGTTCCCTTGGTAACCAGAGGGTCGCCCCAGCGACGTGGCCCCGGCTGCCGCAACGCGGTCAAATTTGGTAGTTTAGACGCGTTCGTGTCTGTAATTGTCGTCGGCGATGGGTCGGGCGCGCTGTTATACGAAACGCGTGCAGAGCAGGACTGCTTCTGTGGGCGGCCAGTTAAGTAATAGTGAGTCGCCGTCGGATTTCAGCAGCACGTTTGGCGCGGCCGCATCGAGTAGGAGGTGGCGCCGGCTGCCATGCTCGTCGGACCAGGTTGCGGAACGGCCGTCGGCGTCAACCGCCAACTGGCTGCATTCGGCTGCGATCGTCAACCATAGTGGCGCGTCGTGCGCAGCGACCTCGATCTCGCGAGTCAGCGTTTGCGCAGTTTCGCCAGGGAGCGGCGACTCGAGAACTTCGGTGCCGGAGATTCGAGTTACAAGCAATACACGGTCGCCATGAAGGTGGAGGCCCTGGTAATCGCATTCCGCGGCGGGCACCGTCGAATCGATCGTGCCGCGCCGCCACAACTTTTCGCGCGGCACGAAGTATTCCACATTGCCCAATAGTTTGGGTCTGTTCAGCAAGCCAAATCGGGCCGGATCGGTGCGCAATTCGCCCGCCGTCACGCCTGCTACGAATGAGCCGGCAGCCAGGTCGTAGAGAAAATAATCTCCCGGCCCCGCAGAAACCGCGATCAACTTTGCACCAACCACATGATCGGGAAGCAAAATCGAATGCGAAAGGAACGGGCCCTTTTGGGTGCGCTGCCAGCGATCGTCGATCCAGTCCGTATCGTTTTCGCTTTGATACGACGCCGTGACGTGAGGGTAGGGGAGGTCGGCGGCGTTGGTGTCGCCACCGGGCGTCCATCGTCGCAGGTATTCTTCGCTCAATGTCTCAGTTTCGGCTGCCGGCTCCTCGGCCAGTCCGCAATTCGCAAGCAACGAAAGGGAGAGTGCCAACATCACGAGACAACGTTCGGACATGATTCTTCCTTAGGTCAGCGCTTGTCGAACGGCCGCAACTCAGCCCCGGCGTGCGGCCGAACAGCGCCACTATTGCGAACGCAGGCGACGAACCTGGTGGTTGAGTGTATCGCCAATATAAATCCGTCCGCCAGGGCCAACGCAAACTCCATGCGGCCGATTCAGTTGGAACTGCTCTGTTACAGTTTTATCAACCGCGCCTTCATTTGACGGCCTTCCGTTGCCAGCGATCGTAGCGATCGTACCAGAACGCAGGTCGATTTTTCGAATGGCGTTGTTCTCGGTGTCTGCGACATACAGCGAGTCGTCCGGACCAACCGCAATTCCTTTTGGGCCGTTGAACGTTGCCTGCCTGGCAGGTCCGTGATCGCCCGAGAATCCAGCGCTGCCCGTGCCCGCGATATGGTGCAGGATGCCGTCACTCAAGTCCATCCGCCAGATGCTGTGACCTTCGCGCAGCCCGATCCACAGATTAACGCCATCGATGGCGAGCGCACGCGGGCCCAGAATCGGATTGCCGCGTGCCGCCTGGCCATCTTGCGAAAGCTTTCGTTCTGAGTTGCCGGCGATCGATTCGATGATCCCCGTTCTCAGGTTGATTCGCCGGATGCGATGATTGCCGATGTCGGCCACGTAGAGACCGTCGTTTTCGTCGAGCGCGATACTATGCGGTTGGTTCAACATGGCCTCGGTGGCCAGTCGTCCGTCGCCGGCGAGGCCTTTACGGCCATTTCCGGCGACCGTCGTAATCGCGTTCGTCTTGCGATCGACTCGGCGAATAATGTGGTTTTGCATTTCGACAAAAAACATGTGTCCTTCGCGGTCGAAGCGGACCTCGTAGGGCTCATTAAGTTCCGCTTCGATGGCCGATCCGCCGTCGCCCGAATAGCCGCGTCGACCAGAGCCTGCGACGGTCGTTATTTTCCCGGTGGTGAGATCGATGCGGCGGACACGATGGTTACGCACTTCGGTCACGTACAGCGCGCCGTCGGGGCCGATTTCGACGCCAAACGGATCTCCGATGTTGATGAGCCGCGCTAGACCGGCGTCGCCGTTATTTTCGGGCGCTCCGGTTCCAGCGATTGAATCCATGACGAATTCATCGGCGCGAATTGCCGAACAGCCGAGGCAGGCGATAACGAGGATCCAACGTGCGCGTTTCATCAGTATGCAACCGGTGGTGAAGGGATTCAGCGGTCGGTTGATGCGAGGCATTTCAGCATCCAAGCTGCAAGTAACTCGTGCGCGAGTCAAGATCCATCCATCGCTTTGAGCATTCGCTTGAGAGCAAATTTGCGGTAGCTTTCGTGCGCAAGCTCTCGGATCTCTTCCCAATCCTGGTGCTCTTCCACATCGAGGTCGATCCAGCCATTGTGTCCCGTGTATGCCGATATGCGATAGCGGTCGTCTTTAGTGAGCGCCGTTTGACGCTTGGCTCCAACCCAGAACGACAGATGAAGGCGGCCAGTGTAATAGTGAGTGCTGACGAACGTTTTCTTTCCAGCTCGCCAGACTGGCGCGCCGAACTGCGTACCTGGTTCGGTTTCCGGCAGGGCAGAGCAGATCGCTGCGAGTTTTTTCAGTACCGTCGCAGCCCGCTTGCCCTTGAATGGATCGAGTTCCTCCGGGCGAAATTTCCGAGTCGGTGGCTCGACGTGAACGTTTTTTTCGACGGCATTCACAAGCTCAGACGGCGCCACCATTTCGTAAGCATCTCGCGCATGTTCGCGAACGATTTCCCAGCGGAGGCCCTTGTCGAGCTCGACGCCCAACCAGCCCTTCGGACCGACGTACGGCGGGACAAAGTAGGCTTCGGGATTCAACTTTGTGAAAGCTGCTTGAGCGCCGGATGGAGCCATCAGAACCAAGGCGACTCGGCCATCGCCGTGATGATTGATCGTGTAGGCGGCAAAGATGCGGCCGCGAACGCGGAATGTCGGAGAACCGTGGGAGACGAATTCTTCCGTCTCGGGTAGGCTGGCCATGATGTCGCGCACGGCATCGCTGATGGTCCGCTCAGTTCTTGCCATCGATAAGTCCCTGGCGGCGATCCAACATGATTTGCGATCGTGTCGCCTCCTGCGACGCGTTGTTACAGTATACCGAGAGCAGGTGCGTTCTGCCGGCGCATGGCGAATTTCTTTGCCGCAAGGAGTGAAGATGAAAAACAGTTCGGACACGGGCGGAGTCGTGATCGCGGTCAGCCTGATTTTGATCATCTTGTTGTCGATTTTGGGTATCGGCGCCTACTTCGCCGTTAGTCGCCAGCAAATGGCGTTGGCTGCGCAGGCCGAGCGCGCTCGTGCGGCTGAAGCACATGCCAGACTTATGGCGGAACGCGCCCGTGCACAAGCGGAGGAAGTGATTGCGTCGCGGGCGAGTTTGGATGATCAAGTAGCGTCCACGGACGAGGGCGACACGATTCGCGCAGCGGTCGAAGCAATCCTGCGCGCTCAGGAAGAAGCGTGGAATGAAGGGGACGTTGACGCGTTCATGGAGCACTATTGGAATTCAGAGGAGCTGACGTTCAGCTCGGGCGGCAAGACAATCCGCGGATGGGAGGCGACTTTGAATCGCTACCGAGAGCGGTATCCGACGCGGGAGCAAATGGGCCGCCTCACGCTCGATGGACTCGAAATCACGCCGCTCGGCGATTCGGCGGCGCTCGTGCTGGGACAATGGAATCTCGAGCGCGAAAGCGAACCGGTGTCCGGAAACTTTTCACTTGTGGTGCGCAGGTTCGGCGAGCGTTGGTTAATTATCCACGATCACACGTCCCGGTTGACCGAATGAGGTCGCTTGACCGCCGGCACAACATAGATCAGGCATGCCGTGCCATTCATGCTCGATATCACGCATCAGTAAGGCACAATCGAGCTCAATCGAACCCTTTGGGAAGCGGCGTGTATCGTCGAAAAAGCTGGATTCGACGTGTTCAACATCGAGCGCAGTGACTTGCCAATTCTGGCATTCCAGCTCCAAGCCTTGAAAGCACCGCGGGCTGCCGGTTGGCGAATAGCCTACGGATCCGGCCTCGAAAAACGCTGAAGCTTCCTCAATCGAATCGAAAACTGACTTCTGCGGCCACGCCGCAGACTGTGTCCCGCGAATGGCAATCCGCGTGAATTCATCATCGCTGTTGAGTGCGATCGAGAGCTGATCGCCCGACTCGCCAACAGTAAAGCGCGCGTGATGGTGGATGCCGGGGAAAAGCCGGCCGCCGGCCAGCGCGTTTAGCCGCGAACTCGTGTCCCGCCGAAAGATATACACGCCTTGGCGAGTCAATCCGTGGTCATCCCACTCGACGGCTGCGCGGTGCGCCGCGTTTTCGGACGCGAGCCCGAGCCATGACGGAGAAAACTTCGGCCGCACGCTTTTGAGCCGGATCAAACAGATTCCGGCCATGCCATCGCCATGAATTGTCTTGGGTCGAAAGGGTGGCGGCAAACGGCGCGCGAGGACTTCCGCGTCGACTCTGTAGTTGAGCAGAATCCGCCGATCAATGACGCCACGAATCGCGGGAAGCTTCATGTCTACGACCACTCTGTTCGCGCCCGACTCATGCCAGGTTGATCTTCAGCCCCATGTCCTTCATTTGCAGCAGTGCTTCTGCGTTGCCGCGCGCATCATCGACAGGGTTATGCGTGTGCTTTGTTTTGCGGAGGTGCTTGAAGTTCACGAAAGTATCCTTTTGAAGACCCTTATAAAGCGAGCCAAGGTTGGTGGAGCTGAACCCGAACGGATTGCTGCCAGTGAAGTGGTGGAAGTACCAATTGATAAACTGCCAATCGAATCCGTTGTTGTCGGAAATGAACATCATTCGGCCTTTGCAGTTCTCGGCCAGCCAGCGACGGAAGCTCTCCATGACTGCCTGCGGATCATCAAACGCTAAGGTCTCTTCGCGCGTGAATCCGCTCACCGCCAGTGCTTCGGCGATAAACTGCTCAGAAACTGGTTTCACCTTTCCATAGAAAGTGCGATCGAGCTGCGGCTCGACAATGACGGCCCCGAACGAGACCATTGAATAATCGCCGGGGATAGGTCCATCCGCTTCGACATCGATCATGACATAGGGCATCGCGGGCTCCTAACGCAGTAACCGTATTGTTTGTGCAGCCTTAACTGACATGGCCGGAAAGTGGCATGTTCAGGCCTGCGGGGAGAGCTGTTCGAAAACCCTCTCCCTTTGGGAGAGGGTAGGCCTTCAGCCGTGAGCTCAGCCGAACGGTGAGGGTGCCTCGGATACGGCTGATTCACCCTCACCCCGGCCTTCTCCCGCCACGGCGGATCTACGACCCGGCGGGAGAGGGAGGATTTTTGAAACTGCTTCTAGCGTGTTAGTGCCTGCATTTTGGAAAGCGCTTCGCGGGCCACTTGGAGCGGATCCCGCTGCCAATACTCTGGATTAAACAACTCAATCGAGAGGTAACCATCGAAGCCGATCGTGCGTAACGTTTGAATGATCTCGGCCGACGGCGCTATCCCGTCACCGGGGTAGACCCGATCCTTGTCGCTGATGGTCTGCCTAGGCGGGGTGGCCGGGTAATCGTTCATGTGAAACACGTGCATCGACCCACCGCTGAGGAGTTTCAGGCCGGCAAAGTCCGAGCCCCCTTTGTACAAGTGATACACATCGGGCAGCACGCACGCTTGCGGATGACCACTTTCCGCCGCAACCAGCACCGCCTGGCCAAGCCGGTGCAGGGTTTTGGAGAAGCCCCACACTTCGACCTGTGGGACAACACCGATGTGATCGCCCAACGTCAGGAGAGCATGATACCGTTCCGCCACCTTCAAGTAATCGATATTGGCCACATCGGTGGCGCCGGCCGGCGGCGCGGCGATGCGCGTGCCGCCGATTTTTTGGATGAGATCCATGTCACGCCGGGCCTGCTCCAGGCCCTTGGCGCGCCGAGCGTCATCGTCGACGGCCCACTCGGCGAATCCGATCGCGCTTTCGACCGACAACCCGCGGTCGCTAATTTGCTTTTTTAAATCGGCGAGTGAGCCGCCGTTTTTCTGGTGGGCTTCGATTTCGCCGATCCAAGGCTCAATGGCGTGGTATCCCGCTTCGGCAGCGATGTCGACTTCCTCGGAGAGAGTGAGCTTTTGCCCGCGGATCGTGCTGGTATTAAAGCAGTAACGAAACGATGCCACGTAAGTGCCTCCGGAGGGGTAAACCAGCGTTCAAAGCGATGCAGTCGGCACTGGTATGGGCTGCATTATATCGTTATGCCTTGGCCATGGAATCCTGTGGGAGCGGTCTCTGACCGGATGACTGCAGATCAATGTGTAACTATCTGTGTTGGGCGGAATCGGCGTCGCCTCTCACAATTCATTTTTTGGGCAAACTCGGCCATACGATATACTGTGTTAAGACTGCTCGTTCGAGTGCGAACAACTGATCTTCATCTTGGTCAGGGAGGCAATCGCTATGATCCTTGGATTGCGGACCGCCATCTATCCCACGCCGGATCTCGCCAAGGGCAAAGAGTGGTATCGGAAAGTGCTCGAGCGTGACCCGTACTTCGACGAGCCGTACTACGTCGGATTCACGCCGGCGGTTTCGAGTTGGGATTGATACCTGATGGCGAGCCCGGCCTTGCCGGCGTGCAAGTTTATTGGGGCGTTCCGGATGCGACCGCCGAGTTAGCCCGGCTGGTGGCGTTGGACGCTATGGTCCATGAGCCGGTGAAGGACGTCGGCGGGGGCATCAAAGTGGCTTCGGTGCGCGATCCGTTCGGCAATTTGTTGGGGATCATCGAGAACCCGCATTTCAAACCGGGCGACGTGCGGTAGCCGGCCGACTGATGCTTCATCGGAGCGAGGCGCGGAGAAATTCATGGCGGACGAAATGAATGCATTATTCGCGACCAAGGCTAAGATCGCCTTCCTGCGGGGCGGGTCCGTCATGCTCAAGTATCTGCAAATCGCCGTGACCGCATTGAGCCTGACGGCCTGCCTGCTTGCCATCGTGCTGTGGGTGCGGAGTTACGAGTCGTCGGATCGGGTGATTGGACCTCTACCTCGGTCGCACATGTTCCAAGCGTACACATGGCGGGGCACGGCCAGGTCATCGTCTCGGGGCCCGCGTATCGATTGGATTTGTGGGAATATTACAGCTCACCTGTCCCGCAGCAAACCGGCAACTCGGACATGACGAGGCCGAGTCCGGCATTCTGGGGATTCAACATTCGAAAATTAAGCGGAGTGCTAATTGTCACCGCACCCATGTGGTTCATCGTCGTACTATTTGGCGCCATCCCACTGGCGCTTTGTCGGAGCCACATCAAGCGCCGGTTTAGCCTTCGCACGCTGCTAATCGCAACGACGATTGTTTCCGCGGTGCTGGGTATCGTTGTCGCCTCCTCCGGTAGCTCCTGAGCGATTTACGTTGATGCCATTGGGATTGGAGTTGGAGATAATCGGCAGGACGCTCGCAAGAGTGATCGTATTGCCGCCGGTAAGCTACGAGCAAAGGCAATCGTCGCCGCGCCGGAATATCCATTTGCCTCGGTGATTGGCCATCGCGATGGAAGACGACCGGCGTCGCACCGCCGAGGCCGGATTCGACAAGCATCTCGTTAAACCGGTTTCGATGTCAGCGCTTCGCGAACTACTTTGTACGCCCTTATCGTCACATGCTGGCAAGTTGTAGCCAGTTGCAGGATTCCAAAAGTTGTAGCGGCGGTGGCGATTCTTGTTGAGAAGCAACAGGATAGGCTCCCTCAACGATTCGGATGAAGCCTCGGCGCTTATGCATCGGCAACGGCGCTGAGGGCTTGCCGAACATGTTCCTCCGTCGCGAGCTGCGCCGAGAAGATCAGTCGCACAATTCCCGTCCTGTCAATCACGTACGTTACACGACCGGGAAACAGGCCCAATGTCTTTGGCACACCGAAAGCCTTACGGAGTGTGCCGTCCGTGTCGCTAATCAAGGGGAATGGAAGGCCGTGCTGATGGGCGAAGTCCCGGTGACTCTCTGCTGAATCGCTGCTGACTCCGACAACCGCCGCACCGGCGTCAATGAACTGCTGGTAGGAATCACGAAACGAGCACGCTTCCTCGGTGCAGAAACGCGTGCCATCTCTGGGATAGAAGAACAGCACAACGGCCTGTTTCTCCAGGAAGTCGGAGAGATGAATCGTCGAGCCGTCCTGTGTGGGCCCGGAAAAGTCCGGGGCTCGATCTCCGACTCGAATTTTTTTCATTTACGCATCCATGCTGAATCGCCTGGCCCCAAACTCTTAGTCGTGAGGTCGCACCTGGATATTGCGGAATGCGACACGGCCATGGTCACCCTGAAGAAGCAGCGGGCCACGCGGAACTTCCTTCACCAATCGCCACGCCGCGCCTGTCGGGGCCGACACCTCGACATTTTTGTGAATCACTTTACCATTGAGCACGACACGGACGAATTTGGCATTGGACGTCTTCTTACCGTGCTCATCAAATCGCGGGCCGATGAACTCGATTTCAAGCGACTGCCATTCGCCAGCGGGCTTGGCGGCGTTAACGCGCGGCGGAACTCCACGATCGATGTGGTGGTAACTTGGTTTTTCCTCGGCGCGTGGATAAATTCCGCCGCAGGAATCGCCGCTCAAGTCTTCGGCGCCGTAAGTATCAAGAATTTGAATTTCGTAGCGACCTAACAGCTTCACGCCCGAGTTTGAGTTTTTTGGAATCATGAACTCCAACCGCAGGTCGACGTCTTGATATTCCTCCCGACTTTCGAGATTCGACGCCTCACCATTGCTGACAAACGTGCCGCTTCCCGGCATTTCGTCGAACCGGCTGGGATCGTCGGAGTTCGGTACTACGTCAGCGACGATTTTCCAGCCGCTGTTGTCTTCCCGCCACGCCTCGAACGATGAGGAGGACGACAGCGAAGTCCATGTCCTCGGTGGCTTAGACGATATTGCGCCGGCCGGAATTAAAATGCTGAGGACAATTGCCGCCAGCGAGCTAGTTCGTAACCAGGCCGTGTGTCGTGATGATTGCATATCAGTTCCTGCCGGAGGAATTGAAACCAGGTAACACCAGCGGATACCAATTATAGCGTGTCTGATGCCCAGTCGTCCTGTGCCCGTGGAAACACGGACGCTGACCCACATTCGTGCTGCGGTCGTGCACGCTAACATCACCGTGGCGTTTGGCTGTCTACGCGCAATAGTCCGACCATAGACCTATGGGAAACGTATTCAAATAGGTATGCTATGTCGCAACGTGATTCGACCAACATTATGATCTGAACTCAGTCCCTTCATCCCCCGGAAAACCTGGCGAGGAGGGCGATACCCACCGCGATGCCACGCGGTACTATACGTGGATGAATGTACGTCTCATGCTCTTGACCGCCGTGGTGGGCTTTCCGCTGTCCGCGCTGGCCGCGGAGTCGGAGCCCGCAAAGCCCCTTGAGGTGACGGTCGGGATCTATCTCAATCAGGTACGCGAACTTTCTCTTCGCGATAGCCAGTTCGTCGCGGACTTCTGGGTCTGGTTCCGTTGGAAGAAAGGCGCCGATTTCAATCCGCTCGAAACGTTTGAGATCGTCGGCGGCGACATCGAATCGCGTGCGAATGAGAATACCGAGGATCTCGCGGGTACTGAGTGGAGCTATGCTACGGCGCGGATCGTGGCGCGTGTGGTGCAGATCCTCGACATCCGCAAGTTCCCGCAGGATCGTCACCGCCTGGTTATCGCCATCGAGGATGGCGACCATCCGGATTTCGAGCTTACCTACGCCGCCGATGCCGAGAACAGCCGCATCGACCCGAAGGTTTATGTGCCGGGGTTTCGGGTGGCGAATTTTGAAACGGCGCTTGTTCCGCACACGTACACAACAAATTACGGCGACGTGACGCTTCCGTCGGATAGCGAGTCAACCTACTCGCGTTGCGAATTCGCGCTGAACGTCGAGCGGCCGGGCTTCGGCTATGCTCTCAAGCTCCTGTGGGGCATGTGGCTCTCTGCGCTTGTCGCGCTCCTTGCCCTTTTCATCAAGCCGACCAACGTCGATCCACGATTCGGTCTAGGAGTCGGCGCAATATTCGCGGCGATGGCGAACCAATACATCGTGAGCTCAGTTCTGCCCGACTCTGCAACGGTGACATCGGCAGACATCGTTGGAATGGCGACGATCGTGGTGATCTTTATTGGCGTGGCTGAGTCGGTCGCATCGCTGTGGTTCTACGAGAACGAGCGTGTGGCACACTCCAAACGGCTCGACCGCTATACGATGATCGCCGTATTCTCGATGTATGTCGCGGTGAACGTTTACGCGTTCGCGTTTCGCTAAGCCCAGTGGTACGATTTGAGAATCGCGAATGCCACGCCACTCCGTTTTCATGTCGGCCCAGAATATCGAAGCGATTGCGGAACTTTGTCGCCTTGGCTAAATGTAGCGGCACCTGTTTTAGATGCAGCACGCCGCCCAATCATCAGATCTTCCGAACGCATCAAAAATTCGATCATATGCATCAATTTCCGCATCGGTTTCGATCGTCGCCTTGGAGAACACTTCGGTCGTTAGTGTTGCGTCCTTCATTTTAACACTCGTTGCTTGCCATAGTGCGCTTAGCGAATGGGCCTGTGCCCACGAGTAATCTACCGCGGAATCTCGGCTAACGTGCGATCTTGACCTGTTAGCTTGGAAGCGTTCTGAAATCCCGGACGTTCGTACACTGGGATCGGAAAGACTCAACACTTCAACTCCGGTGCTGCTCTGCGAAGTCGTATGATTCAGGCGGCAATGCCGTCGCCGCTGCGGCTGGGACTTGAGCCATGACTATAGATTGTTCAAGACGAGCCCGCCAAATCACGTAATCGGCCGTATTCACAATTCCATCACTATTGCCATCCGCCCCGGAGCGCGCCACGATAGTTAGTCCAAATGACGACCTCCAGACGTCGTAGTCGGCCTGATCCACGATGCCGCTGCGGTCGTAGTCGCCGGCGAGGGTTGCGGGCAAAAATGTCGCTTCGGACAGCGCACTCCATTGGCCGTTGCGCAGAATTCTCGCTTTTACGTGCGTCGTCTCCGTCAGCGTAATCTCGTTACTAAATGCCTGGCGCTTGCGACATTTACGGCGCCGCCGACGAGTCGCGGGTCGCTGCCATCCGTCGTAAAGTAAATTACGCCCGGTGAGCCGGTGTTGGTGTTTTGTAAGCCAAGCTCCGCCCCAGGCGCTATCTCTCCGCCATGCAGCCGCGAACCATCGATGAGGAATTCAGGCGCGTTGGTGGCGGGGTAGAGATTGGCCTGTCGCCACTGGTTCAGCACGATATCGTGTCGGTCTCGAAAGTACGTGCCGAGCATATAGTTCAATTCATTTTGCCAATCGATGTTCCGCGTCCGCGGGAACGAAACATGCTGGTCGCCCCAGCGGGCACTCTCGGCGACGATCGCCTCGTACACCGTATCCGCAAGCGTGGCGAAGCGCGACGCCGGGATGTTGTTTTGTGGGTTGGCCGGATTGTACGTAGGGCTCGCCGGATTAACGTACAGTGCACCGCTGTTAAATAAGTGATGGTGAATTCGATCCGCGAACTGCAGACGGAACTCTTCGTAGCTCCGCAGAATCCCATAGGCCTGGGCCGCGCCCGATACCTTGCCCAAATTGTTCTCGAGTATGCTCGTGCGGCTGCTCAACGCCAGCGAGATCTCGCTATCCCAGGCGAAGAATCGGAAGCCGTCGCTGTCGGCTCCGCGGCGTCGATTGGCGAACCAGTTCCGGTCCGGCCAGTCGTTGTTGCCGCCGTAGTGGTTCAGAAGCATGTAATCGATGTAGTTGACAACATCTAAATAGGCTTCGCTGGTGGGATCGTCGGCGCCGGTGGCGAAATTTCCCTGCAGTCGCTGGTAGGCCGCGTTCTTGGCGGCGACGCCCGAAGCGGTATTCACGGCCTGGGCCAGCGACAGCATGGTGTTGTACGAATCGAGCGTCCCCGAATGCAGTCCGTCGTGATTGACCACATCGTATTCATCTTTGTCGCCGCCAAAGTGCTCCGCCGCGAATGAATCATCGGGACGCTCGCTGGGGTTATACAACCCCCAATAAAGTCCATTGATGTAGAGATGCACGACGTTGCCGCGCGAGGACGCGTGCCCCATCGCCGCCTGCGTGTCGCGAAACCACTGGTCGCGAATGAAGAGCGGGTCGCCGCCAGCGCCGTCCCATCCCCAGCCGTCGTTGAAATGGGGTCGCAAGACGAGTGTGTCGAACTCGGAAACTCCCTGTTCGCCGAACAGCGGATACTCAAGTTTGCTGTCGCCATATTCGTCCTTGAAGAGCAGTCGCAGGCTGTTCTTCTTCGACAGGACTCGCGATGCGGCGCCATGGATGCGCAAGCCCGCATCGATTTGAAAGCCCTCGCTCCCATCGGGAAAAATAAGCTCAGCCGAAGTAGGACGCTCCCAGGCGATGCCGCTGCCCGTGATATTCGTGTAAATGCCCGCCGGTCCGAAGAAATCGGCGTTATCGAGCGTGAGTGAAATCGTGGGAATGGCCTTCAGGCTGTCTTCGATGAGGGCTGCATAAATCCCGCCAAACAGGTCGTTCGGGCCAATCACGTCTGGGTCAAGGCCATAGTCGGCGGCGCGGCTGCCCCACGTCGACGGAAAGCCGTCGCTCAGTGCCGACTGATGCGTCTGCTGGATGACGTCACTCGTGAAGATGTAGGTTTGCGTGTCGACGTTCGTGGGGACAAAGCCAATCTTGAATGCAGCGGTGCGCAGGTTGGTCGTGCCAATGATTTGAATCGGTCCGTTGTAGAGCGTGCCGTTGGTAACGTTGAGATTGCTGTCGACCGCGGGCGCCGATCCATCCGTCGTATACACGATGGTCACATCCGGAGTCGGTGTCGAAATCGCAACTTCAAAGGGCGACGAATAAAACCCCCGGTCAACGCTGAAGGTCGTATCCGCGACAATTCCCAGGTGAACCTGTCCGTTGGGTGAGCCGGGCGTCGATGTGGCAAAGATGCCTGCCATGTGCGGTTCAACGACTTCCGCCGTGCCGGCCGTGAACCTGGGGATCATCAGCATGTCCGAGCTGGACGCTTGGTTGAGCGCGTGGATGGCTAATACGTTCTCGCCCGCTTGCAACGCGTCGAGGTGGTCCGTCACGTCGTACTCGACGTAATCGGCTAGTACGACTTCGTCTCCGCGATTGATACTGCCCGCAGCCGAATTCCAGGCAGGATTAGCCGGTTGGTTTTCCATGGCGATCAACTGACCGTTGAGATACGCCACAAAACCATCGTCGTAAATCATGTTCAGCTGAAGTGTGTTGAACTCCTGCGGGTTGGCAACGTTGAATTTGAAGCGAGCGTATGTGGACGTCGTGCCTGGAGGCACCATGGCATCGATGAGCGATGTGTAATCGTTGAGGCCGCCTGGCGTATTCTCGTAGCCGAGTCCAGCGGATCCGGGCGCCCAGTTGTTATCTGGAAAGGCAAGCGTGTGCCATGTCGCATCCCACATCCCGCTGGTCGGCACCCAGTACATCATCGAGGTCGTGTCGTCGACCAACGTCGTTGTGCTGGATGTCATCGACAAGCCATACGACACATTGGTCTGCTGCTGCGGAAACTCAGGTGAATAATCATGAACGATGGTCTCGCCGTCGGGTTCCACGAGCGCGAGATATTCACCGTCGGCCGAAAGGACAAAGCTAGTGTGAAGCTCGCCCGCCGGCCCTTCAGACCCTTTATCGGACGCGAATACGAGTAAGGTAGCGCCAGGGTCGATGATCGTGCCTGCCGGGAATGGCCACTTCGACAATTCATCCGCTTCTTCGGTCAAAAAATAACCGCCCAGGTCGACCGCCGCATCGCCGGCGTTGAACAGCTCAATCCAGTCGGAGGAGTCGCCGTCGCCGTCGCGCAGGCCGCCGTTGTTAGACGCCATGAACTCCGTAATCAGCACGTCAGCAGCCATAAGCTGCCGTGGCTCGAGTCGCTCAATCTGCAGTCGTCGTCTGGGCAGATTCGTGCGCGACCGACGGCGAGGAAATAGTTCTCGATGAACTTGTCGCATCATATGGGAAACACTGTCGCTGCAAGCCTACGAAAACAGCACGGGGTCGGCCGACCCCGTTTTCGCCGGCAGACCCCGCGTTTTCGGACGTATTTTGAACGATCCAGTTACGCTCGCCGTCGTAGCGTTGCAAGGCCCAATAGCCCTGCGCCGAGCAAGAACGCCGCAGCAGGCTCTGGAACGAGAGTGCCGAATACGTCTATCTCAGTGTAGCCGGTATAGCCGTTTTCAACACCAAGAAAGTTGAGTCGAACGTGCGTGACCCCAGTCGCAAGATTTGGAAGGGCATCGTCGCTAAACGCCACTCGATTCGAAACCGGCGTCGTATCCGTTCCTTGGATACCGGGATTGATATCGATGGATCCGAGTGGGTTAAACAAAACGCCATCGGTTGACGTCAGCAAGTCATAGTGCTGGGCGTCGCGGCCTGCGTCATTCCAACCGCCGTACACGACGATGGACGACACGTTATGAGGGCCGCCCAGTGCGTAGACGACGTACTGGCCGGAGCCGCCCCCGTTTCCCGCGGTGGCATAGGCGGAGTGGTTGCTATCGGCCATTTGATTGCCATAAAAGGTTGCCACAGATCCATTCGTCAATGCCGGTAAGCCGGCGGAATCCTCGACTTGAAAGTTGCCCGCGCTATCGATTGGCAGCTTGCCCTGAAGGATATCCGTGGATGACGGTCCGACAGAGGGAAACGCCGGGCTATAGGGGTCGCCGGGTGGGGCTCCGGTCGGGGCCTTGTCGGTCTCGACGCTTGAAACGACCGCGGCGCAAGCCGTGCCCGACAGGCACATAACGCAAGCCGCGATCAGCACATTTCGCCACATCATTAGTCACACTCCTCCCAGAATCAAAACAAGGTGAAATGAAAAACTACGTGTCTCCAACATCTCCACGGCTCATACTCTTCCGCGGCGCATGACCAGCGGGCATGCCGCCAAGAATATCAACACAAAGCTTGTTGGCTCCGGAACGGCGGCTCCTGACAGCATCGATCCAGAACCGGCCGTCCTGCCAAAATTGGTCCGCCACGTGTTGTACGCGGCGGGCGTACCAATACTCTTTCTCCACACGACATAGTCGGCCGCATTGACCGCGCCGTCATTGTTGTAATCGCCGTCCAGCGCGGCGCTCAGAGTGCGGTAAACGACCTCCCCAAGGCGAAACTCCGTGTCGTCCGGAAAAAGGTACTCGAACACCAAATCCTGTGTACCGCCGGCCGCCGTGGTCTTAAACAGCGAACCCATGTTGAAGCTCAACCCGCCAGTAAACAAGGCTTCGCCACTCGGCTTGAGTTCGGCCAGCTGAGTTATCGAGGGATTGGATTCGCGCCAGTCGCCGCCCGCTGCATTCTGATCGTCGAGGCTACTCCAGTTGCCATTTGCCGGCTGCAGCGAACCGGACGCGGACGAGATCTTGTAGCCGTCGATTCCAGCGCTGAGAGTTGATTGATTCTCAAGCCGCGCTGCGCCGGTGGCAGGATCGACAGCCAGCACCAGATTGTTGAAGCGCTTGTCGCCGCTGTAATTCACCAATCCTTGAACCACGCTGCCGTCGGTGCGGAAGTATTCGAACTGAATATCTTCCAACTCGGTGCCAAACTCCTGAGCGACTGGAGTCCTGAAAACATTTCCTAGCGCTCGTGGGGCGGCCGACGTGATGGCCGTCGCGCCGGTTGGTTTGAGCTCGGCAAGTTCAGTCGCGGCTCCCCCTTGGGGCGATTCGCGCCAGTCGCTCACGCCCTGGTCCTGCAGACTCGTCCAATTGGCGGGCACCAAGCCGCCGAGCGGCGAATTGATCTTATAGCCGTCGATGCTCACGGCCGCCGGACCCGTATTGATCGATACGGCGCCGGAATTCCGATTCACGTTGAGCACGAGCAGTTGATCAACGGCCAGTCGTCCAAACTGGCCGTTGACACTCGACGGATTGTCAACGACTTCGAATCGATAAACCTGCCCTAAGGGTAGCGTTGGCGCCGCTGAAGTATCGATCGTGGAAAACGCGCCGGCAAACGAGGGTGCATCGATTAGATTCCAGCTATTGCCGAACATTGGCGTCACGCCCGGGCCGAATTCCACGCGCAACGTGCCGTCAAGTGTTGCCAAGTTGGCCGATTTGAGCGCCGAGTGCGTGGACCCCGTGATTTGTGCGACGAAAGTATTGGCTGGTTGTAACACCAACGTTTGCGTGGAGAAATTTACATTCGGGCCGATCACGCGCAGATTTCGCCCAAAGGTTGCGCCGAATTCGGTGGTCACTGTCGCAGCGCCGGCAGTTGTGCCTCCCAAGGTGACGCTGCTGGCGGTTTCCCCACCCGCGGTCAACGTGCGGGCACTTAAGCTGCCGCCGGGCTGAACGACGAGATGGCCGGTTCCTGCCCTGCCGACCTCAACGGCCGCGTTTGTCGCGTTGCCCTCCGTGAACGCGACACTTAAGCTTC
This sequence comes from uncultured Planctomycetota bacterium, assembly GCA_963713365.1. GTDB lineage: Bacteria > Planctomycetota > Planctomycetia > Pirellulales > Lacipirellulaceae > JABDGM01. Next base: position 98,137 of record CAVQLN010000006.1, read on the forward strand.
CCAGGTTTGCAATGTTCAACGTGCCCGATTGGCCGGCCAACTCGCCCAGGACGACCTGCCCGGGCTGAATGCTGATCGTCGAGCTTACCGTCGCCGTGCCGCCGTTGCTGACATTGGCCAGCTCGTCGAAGGTCGTATCCGGTAGGTTTCCCGGGTCCCAATTGCCGGGTACGTCCCAGTTTCCACTCGGTACGTTCCAATTCACTACGTTTTGCGCGGGCCGTTTGGGCGCACGCAGCGACAAGGAGCAGCGCAATCGTTTCAGGTATTCGCAGTCGCAAGATCATGGTAGGCGTCCCTCTTTGAATATCTCGTGTAACGCAAGGAATCATGAGAGGCGGACGCCATTACCTTTGACGACGTGAAACACAGGCGATGCTCGTGACCGCCAGTCCCAATATGGCCAACAGGGACGGCTCTGGAACGAGAGAGTCTCCAACCTGCGCGGCCACCGCAGGACCCACCGCGTTCTTCCACAGACGAAAATCACGTTGGTCGACAATGTTGTCGACAAACACGTCTCCGTCCAAACCGGGCGCACGAGGGGACCTTCGAGAAGTTATTGCTGATCACAATGAAATCGGCGATGTTCACACTGCCATCGCGATTTGCATCGCCCGGCATGAATTGCTGCGCTCCGAAAACATCGATCTCCGTGTATCCGGTGTAGCCATTCTCGACACCAAGAAACTCCAGCCGCACGTGGGTCACTCCCGTGGCCAAATTGGGCAGTGAATCTTCGGTGAACGCAACGCGATTCGAAACTGGAGTGACATGGGTGCCTTGAATACCCGGATTGATGTCGATCGTGCCAAGAAAACTGAACGTGCTGCCTGCATTGTTCGATGTCAGGACGTTGTAATGCTGCTGATCGCGCCCGGCATCGTTCCATCCGCCGTAGACAACGATCGACGAGAGGTTGTAGATCCCGGACAACGCATAGGTGACCGATTCGTTAACGCCCCCGGTCGCGTACGCGGCATGAACACTTTCGGCAGTTTGATTGCCGTAGAAAGTCGCCACCGATCCATTGGTTAGGGCGGCGACTCCCGTGGAGTTTTCGCGGGTAAAGGTGCCTACCGACGCCGACGGAAGCAAGCCATTCAAAATGTCCGTCGACGAAGGACCGCCGGATGGAAATATGGGCGTGTAAGCACCCGTTCCGCCAGAAGGGGCAATATCGGTCTCAACACTGGTGACAACGGCGCCTTGAGCGGCACCAATCACGCACAGCGCGATAATCGCAACGTAGACAACCTTGTACGGGGGTACATTGAACTGCGGCATTGTGAGATTTCCTCCCGGTCAAACGTAAACAGTCACACTCAGTTGGAATACTTTATGCGGACATGGGATTGCTACATCGAACGTACGTCAGTTCGTTTTCAAGTCGAAATCGCCTGGGGTCGCGCCCGGCTTCACGTCCAGCGTGAGCTCGGTTTCATCATTGAACTTGGCAGGCAACGACTCCTCCATTGTGGGCTGAACAGGGCTGTCGGGCGTGTTGTATAGCTTGCGCTGGCCCACAACCCTGGGAATGCGAATCGCAACCTTTGATTGGCCGATGGGAACGTCGACCGAGTATTTGCCGTCGACGATCTCTCCACCAGCCGTCGGAGCAGCACCGTCGACCGGTGTAAACGCGATTGCACCAGACGGCGGTGGAGTGCCGTTCACAGTCACCGTGCCGTGTACTCGACTCCGGCCGGAATTGGAATTGCCGCAACCGGCAGCGGCGACGACGCAAGATAATAGTACAGCCGTCTGCCAATGCCGACGGATATGCAGCGGCACCTGCCGGCAACAGTTACAACTACAAATTCGTAGCTTTCTACCGGTCATTTATCGAATGCCTCTTCGCCATTCATGGTGCTCAGAGCCTTCCAGGCGTTGAGTGCAATGTCATTGCTGTAAAAGTCAACAGACCCATCGCACAACAAAGCGTTTACTCCGCCCGGATGACGGCTGCGAGCAGCGTTTTTCTGCCTTTCGAATGCGCCGGCGACGGCGGGCATTGCCGGGTCGCCCGTATTTTGAAACCAGCCATTGGCAATGACATCGGCCACGGACGAATTTGGAGTATCAATCGTGTGAAAGCGAAAAACTCCTTCGTTGTTCTGAATGTCGCCGCGCCAGTCGTTGTCTTCCGGGCTATGAGCCTTGAGATATTCCGACATCATCAACGTTTTCGCGGTCCCGTCGGTGATGTCATTAAACGAAACCTTTCGAGGGGTCGTTGTTCGGCCGTCGATGTGCGAAAATGGCGCAATACCCTGAAGGTCCCTATCTCGAACCACTCTGGCAAATTCGGTCAATCCCCAGTTCACCACATAGTTGCCCCTGCGGCGCTGGTAGGTGCCCACGACTTGATCCGAGCCCTGGTCGCTGGGACAGTAGTACAGCGGGACGTACTTGCCGCCTAGTCCGTTGAGCGTTCCCGGGATGGTCACCGGCGGGACGTAAAATTCGATCTTGAGATCGTTTGCCTCTGAGAGGCTGGTCTCCTCGATATATGGCCATATATGCATGACCCATGATTGCCGGGGCGTGAAAAGGCATCCGTACGGGAGTCGTTTTTTCACGTCATGATACATCTGCATCGACAAGCCCCACTGCTTGAGCTGGTTGACGCATTGAGTTCGTCGAGCGGCTTCGCGGGCCGCCTGGATTGCGGGCAGCAACAGCGCAACCAGAATGCCGATAATCGCAATGACCACGAGCAGTTCGACAAGCGTAAACGCGTCGCGATTCCGCTTGCTCACTGCCCGGAGCCTGTCGAGGGGCAATTCCACCAGCGTAAAACCGCGCGGTTGTCCTTCGGCGTGCGTACGCATTGCGGTTCACTTTCCTTGCTATGAGGAGACAATCACGGACATCGAGTGCGCAGCGAACCACGATTGCCTGCCCAACTACCTCCACCGCGACACCGCCGGGCATGATACAACGGCGCAAACCCAATAGACAAGCTTTTTCCAGCCGAAATGCGGAACTACCGCCGACTGCAACCCGGTCTCCCGCCTTGCGGTTTGATCGGGCCGCTCGCGAAAAAGCAGCAGCCGGGCTACGGCAGAGGACCTCAACAGAAACATGGTGGTCAGGCTAATTTCCTGACAAGAAAAATCCAGCCGATCGCAAAGAAAACGTGAGTTATGGACCCTCGATCGAAAAAGCGCCTGCGCAGCCGCGAACCTCTCGGCGCCGAAACGCGAGTATTAAGCTAGCGCCTCACAAATCAAAGGGATGCGGCACCTAGCCCGATTATGCCAAGCCGTTGGCCACGCTTGCGCCGGATGGTTTTAATCCGCCTCGCAACCGAATGCCTGCCATTCCACGCGCATCGCCATAGGATTTGGATGCATCGGATGCTCTGGGCGCGACGGTGAGTTGTAAACGTCGATTGAAATCACGTTCTCGCCTGGAACAAACCCCTCCGTAATCGTGATCGGGTGAAAACTCTTAAAGTCGTAGACATCCCACGTGGTTACCCATCGTTCGTATTGCACAGGACGGCCATTAATTCGCAACGCATTAATCGCATCGTCGACAAGAAAAAGCCCGACGATGTGAACGGTCTCAAGATCATAGCCCGTCAAATCGAACCTGGTTTCGAAAGTATGGATAGTCTCCGGAGTAATACCCGGATGCACTTCGTCATGCACCGAAATCCATTGCGACGCGTCGGGCCTATTGTCCAGATAGCTCGGATCGCCGGGATTGACGATTGCCGGTCTCGGGTACGGTCCATGTGCCGGATCGCCCGATGTGATTTGCCAACGTGGATCGTTCTTGCCGATCTCCTGGCCGAAGCCCGAATTCCAAATCTCGATCGGTCGTAACGGCCGGAAAATCTTCAAAGTGTCTACGAACTGTGCTCTTTGCGCAGCAATTAGATCGATTGTGGCTTGCGGCACGCTCACGCGAATTGCCTCGCCCGACTTAAGCCGCATCGAGGAACGTTTAGGCCGGTGTTCTTTCATTGGCTCAGCAAGTACCTCGCCGGCAAGCACGTGGGCTTCCGCAATGCCCGACGCATCAGCCGAGACCGCAAAACGGGTCCCCAAATCGGTGATGCGTAACCCGGCGGTCTCAACAACAAAACCAGTCGCCCATTCGGCTGCCTGAGCAGTCAGCTTTCCAGCTTTTAGAACCACCAAATCGTCGGCTGCGAGCACGATCGTGCACGGCGCCTGCAATACAATGTCAGCGCCACAGGCCATGCTGAGTTGGGCAGTGCCCGTCAATAACTCGAGTTGCTGGCGCTCATCGAGAGTATCCCTGATCTCATAGTCCCCGCCATTGCCCCATGTCGCATCTGTAAGACTGGTGACAGTTGCCACCGGCTGCGGGGGACGAAAGAGACTATACTGATGAACGTTTGCGGTCTCGGATGTCGCGTCCGGCAAGGATTTCAGCCAAAATCCGCCGCAAACCGCAATCAATAGGACAGCGGCGGCCGGCCACCTTGCCCAACGGCTTTTAGCTAGTGCGCCCTCCCACTGCCATCGGGACGCCGAGCGACGTATCACTGGTTGTGTCGACTGGGATTCGTCGCTGTCGCTGGTTTCGGCATGGACTGCCGCGATCGCCCGTTCGTAGGCCCGCGATGCCGCAACAATGGATCCCAACTCCACGTGCAAGCTGCTAAACTCAATGAGACGCTCGCATGCCGGCTCGCCGTGCTTGCGGACGAAGGCTTCTAACTTTGCCAAGTCTTCGGCACTGAACTGTTTGTCCCAACCGTGACTGAGCAGGTCAAAGAGCTCGTCTTCATCTTTTGGAGACAGCGCCACTATCGATTCTCCATCGCCATTGCGCGGTCGACGCAGCGGTACAAATTCTTCCTGATCCGGCAGATCGCCTGGTAAATTGCGGTAACGGAGCGGCCTTCGGCTTCGGCGATTTCCGAAAATTGACGGCCTCTTGAATAGCAGCGCTCTACTAACCTGCGATCACGCCGCGAGAGCTTCTCCACGCAACGCCCCAGAGCCTCTAAGCGCATTGCGCCGAAATCCGGACCCCGCGGCTGATAGGAACTCGCGATTGATTCAAGCAGTTCATCGCTGAAACTTGGTACATGCCGGCGCCTGGAGCGTACGAAGTCACGAGCCGTTAGATGGGCGACCCGTGTCGCCCATGCGGCAAAATTCGTGCCGATAACAAAGTCGTCGAACTTTCTCCAAAGTACAAGCGTCGTTTGCTGGAACACGTCCTCAGCGTCGGCGTGATGCTGCACAAGGGAGTATATGAAATTAAACAAGTCGCGATGGTGTTCACGCAATAACTCCGCAAACTGGCGTTTGCGTTCGGCCTCATTTTGGGATTCGTCCATGATCGATGGATTGGCAGAAGGTTCCATCTGTTCCAAGCCATCGGAGTGATTCAACCAGGACAAAGGCGTGGGGACTGATCCGCGAGGGGTCATGCCATACACCTTCTATCCAACCATGGCACCAGGACGCAATTCCTGACGTGAAAAACCGCAACGATTAGCCGATTTGGCTTCTTTTCGCCTCCGCTGCCAGTCAGTGGAGTTCCGCATGGTCGGCTGGGATCGAAATCGCAAGACCGCATGATGAGAGAAGTACTTCGACCAACATGTGGTATGTGGCATGATGAGTTTCGTATTAGTGGCATCAATAGTTGTTGCGTCAGCCCAACGCCGCCGCCCGAAGAAATAAATCGGAATAATGGGATAGCCTCGCGCGAGAAAAGTGAAAGCGCGGGGCCTATAACCGGCGATCTAAGAAGTTCGTAAACCGTCGTATCCGGTCCACCTCCACCGGATAAGACTCGAACTCGCTAATCTCCTGCCTCGCAACGATTTATGAATTTGCGCTCTTGCGCAAAAGTTCGTAAATGGGTTCTTTATGGGCAGGAGCAATGCCCTCCAAGTAGCGCTAACTCAGTTCCTTTTTGAAGAAATCGATAGTCCGCTGCCAGGCGAGTTTCGCCGCGGACTCATCGTACCGCGGTGTTGTATCGTTATGGAAACCGTGGTTCACTTCCGGGTAAACGAAGGCTTGGTATTTGGTTCCTGCTGCCTTGAGAGCTTTCTCAAATTCCGGCCAGCCCTCATTAATTCTCTGGTCCAATTCGGCGTAGTGAATTAGCATCGCAGCCTTGATCTTCGGCACATCCGCACTTGACGGTTGGCGGCCATAAAATGGAACGGCGGCGACGATGCCGTCCGGAATGCGAACGGCCAGCTCATTGACCATTCCACCGCCGAAGCAAAAGCCAACTGCGCCAACTTTGCCTGTCGATAAGGCGTGCGACTTCAGCGTCTGGGCGGCGGCGATGAAGTCTTCGGTCATTTCCCCGTTGTTGCGCGGGCCTGCATGGCTCTGCCCTCATCATCGTTGCCCGGGTAGCCTCCTAACGGCGACAACGCATCCGGAGCCAAGGCCAAAAAACCATCAACCGCTAGCCGCCGTGCGACATCTTCAATGTACGGGTTTAGACCGCGATTCTCATGGATGACCAAAACCGCGGGATATCTACCCGCGCCTTTCGCGGGGTGCGCGCAACAGGCCACGAATTTTGCCACCGCCTTTTGGAGATTCAAATGTGATATATTCCGTACGAATTCGCGAATCATCATTCGCGACCTGTTGTGCCCAGGCATAGTTGGGACTGAGGCTCGTCAAAAGCGACTCAACGGTCATACCTGCAGCAAGGTACGCCCCGGCTCGCTGTGCAAAATCGCGCCGTGTGATTCGACCATGCGCGAAATCGTCATATAGATCGAGAACCTTCTGATCAAACTCAGTTGCACGTTTGCGATCCACAGCTCACTCCTTTTAAAGGAAAGACGTTCGGATATGTCGGTCTGCTCTAACGGCCCGAGTTCTCGTTGATTGTAGGTGTCCAGCAATTCGACTGCAACGACCGAATGAAACACAGACATGAGGCAGGCGGCTGCCTAGATCAGCTCACCATTGCTTTCTAGCATTGACGCTATGACGCTTCAGCAAGCTCAAGAAATGGCGAGAGATCTGATGCGGCTGCATAGACTTCTGCCGGAATGGACGTTCACGTTTGATCGATCGAGAGTCCGATTCGGAAAATGCAATTATCACAAAAAGCAGATTTCGCTTTCGAAATACTTAGTTGAATTGAACGCCGAGGACGAAGTACGGGATACGATTCTCCACGAGATTGCGCATGCACTGTGTCCGCCAGGTTCAGGACACGGCCCGATGTGGAAATCCGTGGCATTGTCGATTGGATGCAACGCTCGGCGCTGCTATGGGCAAGAAGTTGCACGTCCGGCACCGAAATACCAAGGCACTTGTCCAACTTGCAATCAGGTAGTCCACCGATATCGCCGCGCGGTCATCGCTTGCGGCAAATGCTCACCCGTATTCGATCCGAAGTATTTATTTGTCTGGTCGTCGGCCATCTACCCTCGGGCGGCTTCCGATATTAGTGCGGATTGGCCGCATCACGGCGCACGCGGACTATGCGACAGCATTGCTGTTCAATACGACCACAGCAACGAAAATCGCCAATAAAGCTGACGGCAACAGGCAGACCTTACGGTTGCTGCATCGAGAGCTGTCTCGTTCGCATTTCGTCAGTCCAACCGTTTCTTAAACCTCTGGTAGAGCGTCTTGTGCCGATCGTTGAGATCCACACTCTTGCCGTCAATGTACGCCAAGGTGATCTGCGTCGGCGTTTCCAGCGGGTCGCCATCGGCAACGAAAATTGTCGCGGCTTTACCTGGTTCAACAGATCCTACTCTCTCGGCAACTCCCAGGATCTGAGCGGGGTAGATCGTGATTGCCTTCAGCGCTTCGTCGGCAGGCAGCCCGTATGCAGCCGCCGTCGCAGCATGGTAGGGGAGGTTGCGAAGGTTCGACGAACTTTCGGAATCACCCGCAATGCAATACGCAACGCCGGCTTCGCGAAGCCTGTTCGGAAGCGTGTAGGATGCGTCGTACGGATCGTCATTACGAAGCGGCAGGCGATGGACCGACGACACAATGACCGGAACATTGTGTGCCTTGAGCAATGCCGCACAACGTGGCGCATCGTAGCCGCCGAAGAGAATTAGCCGCAATTTATGTTCGACCGCAAACGCCACTGCCGATTGAATCTCAGCCAGTTCATCCGCTTGCACCATGACAGGCTGTTTGCCGGCAAGCATCGGCTGCATTGACTCCCAGCGGATATCGAATGTCGTCAGGTCCTCGTCGGCATCGCGGGCAGCCTTGTATGCTCGGGCGTCTTCAACCAGCCTCGTGATTCGTTCCAGCTCCGTGCCATCGTCTCGCGCCCGAGGCCAATCGACGTGCATCGCGACCTGCGGCTTGAGCAGCATTTCCTCCCACGTCCAGCCGCTCAGTTTCATCAGACTCGATTGTCCGGAGAACAACCCGCCCGTGGGCGCCGCGAGAGCCAGCAGCACGCCGTTGCTGCGCGTGACCGGGATCAGTTCGCTGTCCGGGTTGAAAGCTTTGTGCGCCGACACGTTGGGATTGAAGGTGCCCATTTCCGCGCGATCGTCGGTTGCTGCGACCGACGATATCTCCACCAGGCCAATCTGCGAGTAGGCGGCTACAAAGCTGGGATAAACGTGCCGGCCCTGGCAATCGATTCGCGTAGCACCTTCCGGAACCGTAACTTCGCGGCCAATACTCACGATGCCCGATTCATCGAACACCAGGTTGCCGTTTTCGATCGGATCACTCGTCACCGGATGAATCGTGCCGCCGATTAACGCCGTCGTTTCGGCCGATAACCATGGCGCAAACAGACAGACGAAGACGATCGTGATCAACGGTCGATGCATCATTCTAAAAACCCCTAATGAATCTAACCGCCAAGTCGCCAAGGACGCCAAGGAAGACAGAACGAAACATCTTTTCCTCTTGGCGTTCTTGGCGTCCTTGGCGGTTTCTAAGTTCTGTCAGGGACTCTTACTAATCCTCGTCGGCGAGAATCTTCTGAATGAGCTGCGCCCGGAGCCGCGCGTCTCGCTCGCGCATCTTGCGATCGAGCTCGATATCGAAGTACAGACGGCCGTCGATCCAAGTTTGCTCGCAGCGCGAGAGGCAGGAAATCGGGTCGCCGCTCCACACCACGACATCTGCGTCTTTACCAGGCTCGAGCGAACCCATCCGGTGGTCGATACGCAGTTGCTTGGCCACGTTGAGCGTTACGAACTTGAGCGCGTCTTCACATGATGTGCCGCCGTACTTGCACGCTTTGCCCGCTTCCTGATTCAGCCGGCGGCCCATTTCCATGTTGTCCGAATTGAACGAGACGACGATGCCTGCCTGATGCATCAATGAACCGTTATGCGGAATCGCATCATACACTTCGAATTTGTAAGCCCACCAATCGCTGAAGCAACTGCTCATGGCGCCGTGAGCGGCCAGCTCCGGAGCCACCTTGTAGCCCTCCAAAATGTGCTGCAGCGTGCCGACGCGAACGTTGTACAACTCTAGCGTTCGCAATAGCGCGAGCACCTCGCTTTGGCGATAGCTGTGGCAATGAATCCACCGCTTATGCTCGATTATCTCGAGCAGCGCATCAAGCTCGAGGTCGCGGCGCGGCGGAAGTCCGGTCCGGTCTCGCTCCCAGCGTCGCTGCTCACCGCGGTACGCCAACGCGGCGCGGAAAGCGTCGACCATCAATTCGTCGACTCCCATCCGCGATTGCGGGTAGCGCCCTCCGGATCCCCTCCAGTCACGCCGCTTGACGTTTTCACCGAGCGCAAACTTGATGCCCGCCGGCGCATCATCAACCTTCATGTCCTCGGCCCCTGCGCCCAGCGAAACTTCACCACCTGACTCTGCCCACCGATAGGATTACCCGATCCATGGAGAAGATTGGCCGCGGTCACTCCGCCAGCAAGCTGACGGTAAATGGTGATGTCGTCCGGGTCGACAAAGTCGGCAATGCGAACCTCGGCCGTAATCGCATCGCCCATTTCATTCATGCCGCCATCCGATGCCGCATGGGAGTGGCAGTCGATGATGCCCGGCGTGACGTGTCGCCCATCGCAATCGATCGTCTTGATGCCCTCGGGAAGCTCGACAACCTTTCCGACGGCCACGATCTTGCCGGACTCGATGAGCACGGTCGCAGCCTCGAGCATGCCGGCATCGGCACACGTCCAAACTGTGGCATTCACAAACGCCACGCGTTCCTGCGCCGGTGACTGTTCCAGGCCGAATGCGCCCAACGGGTAATTGATGGCCACGTCCAGCGGGGTATCGGCAGTGTCCTTCGTCGAGTCGTTAGATTCTTCGTCGTCCGAGTCATCATTCGGCTTCTCGTCCTTGGCCGTCTCGTCGTCGGTATCGACTTCTTTATCAACCTTCTCGTCCTTGTCGGCCTCTTTCTTGGTGATGTCTTCGTTATCAATTTCTTTCTTCTCGACGGTGCCGGTGAAGGGCACCTCGACACCGTCGGCCAAACGAAATATGCCGGATAGCTTTTGATCCTCGCCACTCTGGATAAGAGTCGCGTTGAAGCTGAGCTTGCCCACCGCACCAAACTTCTTTCCAGGAAAAATGCCCGTGATTCGATAGCCGGCAAGCTTCAAAGAGTCGATCTTTTGATCGGACGGACCGTCCTTGTTGCCCTTTTCTGAATCCTTTTCATCTTTGGACTCTTCCTCTTGCTCTTCCGCGTCAGCCGCGTCGGCATTCGCATCCTGTTCGTCGGCATCCGCCGATGACTCTTCCTTTTTGTCCTCGGTACCATCCGACGATTCCTGCTCCGCTTCGGCGGCATTGTCTTCACCGGTTGTGCCGCCGGTTACCTTTTGTTCGACCAATTCGCTCAGCAGGCCAATCTTTGCGGAAGGCTTCTCCGGCTTCCCGGAGATACTTAGCCGCCATTCTTTTGAATTGCCAATCGGCTCGATTGCCGAGAGTGTCCACTGGCCAATGAAGCTGGCGATTGGTTTGCTCTTGATCTCGTACGGTTTTCCGTTTACCCAGGTGGTGAGAACTTCGCCTTTCTCGAACAGGTCGCCGTCGGAAACAACAAGATTGGCGATTTTGCCTATTTCGATCGAACCTAGTTGCCGGTCGACACCGAGTAGCTCGGCAGGATTCATTGTGAGGGCGCGCAGCGCATGATCGCGCGACAGTCCCCGTTTCATCGCCTTACGAAGCTGCCCTAAAAAGTCGCCGCGCTTTTCCAAGCCGTCGGTAGTGAGGGAGATTTTAACGCCGGCCTCGGCAAGATGGCCGGGGTTTTCCGGCGCCAAATGCCAATGCATCAGCCGTTCAAGCGAGACGGAAATAGAATCTTCCGGCGAAGCGACCTCCGGCGGCTTGGGGAAATCGAGGGGAACAATCACCGCCCGTTGCGTCTTGCGCACTTCGTCGAGCCGCCGATATTCGCTGCCTGATCCGCGAATTGCGAGCTTTAAAGTAAATTCACGAGCAAACCGATCGGCGCGGTCAACGAACAACTCATTCGGTGCATCAGCAATGACGAGCCCGCCCGCATCGAGGTATCGCCCCAACGTTTCCATCGCCACATTCGCATCGGGACGCGGCAGCAACGGGTCGGCACGCACGGCAGACAGCGCCGCCTTATACCACTGAGCATCGTAACAGGCTTGCCGCGCCAGCGCGACCGCGCCCATCGGGCTCGTCGGGTACCCCGACCGCCGGCCGCGCGGATTCGTGAGGCGAATATGCAAGGCGACCGAATCGTCAAGCATCGACTCGGAGATGTCGCCGTCGGATGTGAGCACCAAGGCACTTTGGCCTTTGATGATCCCTTCGCGCAGCGCCACGAGCCGAGCACAAACCCCTGGGAACGGAATTCCGAGTTGAGCGCATCATCCTGCGCAAGAGAGCTGGCCACTGTGCGCTGAGGAACGACGTGTTGGTTCCAGTACGCGGGCCCAGGCAGATCGGCCGTAACGGCCAGGTCGGTATAGCTTTCGATGAACGCAGGATAAATCCAGCGACCGTTTAAATCGACGCGGCGAACGCCGGGCGGCACCGCCTCGCCAGACGCCACCGCGGCAATCTTCCCATCGCGAATGACGATGGTGCCGGACTCGATCTCCCGGCCCGGCGCCGCGATGATCTTGGCGCCGACCAAAGCATAGGCATCGGGCGTGTTCTGACGAAGTCCTATTGTGGGCGATGTGTCGGCGGCCCTCGCAGTCCACGAAAGTTGCAACCCGACTAGCAGAACCAGTATGCGAAGTGGCACACGCATCTGTAGAGCGACCCGTTTGAAAGGCGAAGAGTTTGCAGCACCAAGAAAATATTTCCCGCCAGGGAGCCTCAATTATCGTTGAGTCGGCAGCGTAATTCAACCAGCGCATCAATCTGCCTCCACATATCCGTGCATTCGATGCGCAACGGTCAGGGTTCGGTGTCGCACGCTGGTTGAATTGTCCCGCCCGGTTCAGTATCGCTAGTGATGCAAATCAGTGCGACATCGGTTAAAGTTGCGGTGACGCTGCTTGATGGATGGATTACTCCCCGATGCGCCAAAGATCGACACATTTATTCCGTAATAGGGGCATTCCGTGATCGCACGCATAAAGTCTTGCCTGTGCGCTTCCGGCCCTACTTGGGCTTGCATCGCGTTGCTGTCGCTTCCGGGCGTATTCGCGCAAGGCGCGGAACCATTGCCCGGGACGCAGCCATTGACCTTGGAGGGCGACATCGCCTCGCAATTGGTTGACGGAGTCGACCGATTCTTGTTGCGACAGATCGAGGCCTCCGTCGATGTGCGCGGGCAACATTGGAAACGAGATTTTTCCAGTGCCGAGGCCTACGACAAATCGATCGAACCGAACAGGCAGCGGCTGGCGCATATTCTGGGAGTGCGGGATGCACGAGTTCCGTTCGATGGGCCGGAGCTCGTAGGCACTACCGCACGGCCCGCGCTCGTGGCCAAAAGCGCTAGCTTTGAAGTGTTTGTCGTCCGCTGGCCCGCATTCGGCGATGTAACGGGCGAAGGGCTGTTGCTCGTTCCAACAAACGGCAAATCGGTTGCTGACGTGGTGGCCATTCCCGATTGCAATCAAACGCCTGAGCAATTGGTTGGACTCGAGGCGGGCGTTCCAAGCGAATCGCAGTTCGCGCGGCGGCTCGCCGAAAGCGGCTGCCGCGTCATCATCCCTGTTCTCATCAATCGCCAGAACCGCATGGACAATCTCACCAACCGCGAATGGCTTTACCGCTCGGCGTTCGAGCTTGGTCGCGGGCTGATTGGCTATGAAGTGCACAAAGTCTTGGCGTGCGTTGACTGGTTCAGCAAGGAATCGACGGGCGCTGCCAGGATTGGCGTAATCGGCTGGGGCGAAGGCGGTCTCATCGCGCTGTATGCCGGCGCGCGTGATACGCGGATCGACGCCGTTTGCGTGAGCGGTTACTTCGACAATCGCAATAATATTTGGCAGGAGCCGATCGACCGCAACGTGTTTGGATTACTTGAGCAATTCGGCGATGCGGAGCTGGCCAGCATGATCGCGCCCGGGCGCTCGTCGTAGAAGCGGCTCGCGGCTCGGAGGCCACGATCCCAGGCGGACGAGGAGCGCCGGCTCGAGTTGTTACTCCGGAAGTGGAGTCTGTCCGCAAGGAATTCGAACGAGCAAAAACACTAGTCGCGCATTTTCCTGCTCCGCCAACGCACAAATTAATCATTAGCGGCGAGGATGGCCGCGGTCAGTATGGCAGCGAGCCCGCATTAGCGGCCTTCCTGAACGGACTTGATTTGAAAAAAGATCTCGCACCATCGGATGGCAAAGTCGAGGTGGCAAGCGCGCTTCCGGATGCGGCCACTCGGCATGCGCGACAGGTGCATGAACTTGATCGGCATAGCCAATGGCTGCTGCGCGAGAGCCAATATGTTCGCCAGACTAATTTCTGGAACAAGCTGAATTACGAGTCGCTCGACAAATATCAGGAATCCATCGAGCCTTTCCGAAGATTCTTTGCCGACGAGGTCATCGGTCGTTTCGACATCGAGCTGCTTTCACCGAACGTCCGCACGCGCCGAATCGAGCAGAACGATAAATGGACTCGCTATGAAGTCGTGATGGATGTTTTTCCCGAGACAATCGCCTATGGATTGCTGACGCTGCCTAACGACATAAAAGACGGCGAGAGGCGCCCTGTTGTGGTCTGTCAGCACGGGCTCGAAGGCCGGCCGCAAGATACGATTGGCACGGCCGGTGATGAGTCCTACAAGGCGTTCAACACTCGATTGGCAGAACGCGGCTTTATCACGTTTTCGCCACAGAACTTGTACATTTTTGGAGATCGGTTTCGTACGTTGCAGCGGAAGGCCAATCCCATCAAGAAGTCGTTGTTTTCGGTGATAGTCCCGCAACACCAGCAGATTGTCGACTGGTTGCAAACGCTTCCGCAAGTCGACCCAAATCGAGTTGCTTTTTACGGTCTAAGCTACGGCGGAAAAACAGCGATGCGCGTGCCGCCGCTCGTCGCCGATTATTGTCTCTCGATTTGCTCCGCCGACTTCAACGAGTGGGTCGACAAGAACGCTTCGACGCGACATCAATACTCGTACACGAACTTTGGAGAATATGAAATCTTCGAGTTCGATTTAGGCAGCACGTTCAATTATGCAGAGATGGCGGCCCTGGTGGCGCCACGGCCGTTCATGGTAGAGCGCGGACACCACGACGGCGTCGCCTCGGATGAGACTGTCGCGTGGGAATATGCCAAGGTGCGTTTCTTATACGCGGCCAAACTCAAAATTCCCGGCCGCACCGAGATCGAATGGTTCGATGGACCGCATACAATCAACGGCGTCGGCACCTACGCATTCTTGCATCGGCATCTTAATTGGCCGGAGCTTGACGTCACAACAGGAGCGGCCACTTCGCGAGACGTTGACGGAAACGTTGGCGGCAATGGAAACAGCAGCACCGACGCTCGTTAGCCAGAACGAATTTCGCGCCGCATGTTGTGCATAGTTTCGCGCGACGAGATAGAAAACATGACAGTCTCCAAGCAATCAATAATGCCTGAGGGCCTTTTGAAACCGTATTCCGACCAGGAGCTGCGCGATTTGTTGGCCTACTTGAAGATGACGCAACCGCTCATTGACTGAGTTCGCATAGTTATTCGAGAGGCCGGAGGAGACCATAGAGTGGAAACTGACCGTGACTTATTATCGCGGCCAATGGACCAAGGGAAGGTGTGTTTCCGCTTCAATCGTCAGCAAACGATTATATTTGGCCAGCCGTTCCGATTGGGTAAGCGACCCGGCTTTTGATTGATCCCCGGACCAACCCACGGCCAAGTCGGCGAACCAGTTGTCTTCAGTCTCGCCGGAGTGCACGGAGATTGTGACATTCCAGTCGACTTCGCGGGCCAACCGAATCGCATCAAGCGCCTCGGATAATGTGCCGATCTGATTGACCTTCAGCAGCAGCGCGTTGCAGGCCTTATTCGCAATCGCTCGGCGGATGCGATCCGGGTTGGTGCATAAGAGGTCATCTCCCAAAGTGAGGGACCGATGACTGATGCTTTCGTTTAACAGCGGCCAATTCGTCCAGTCTTCTTCGGCCAATGCATCTTCTACACTCGCGATGGGGTACCTTTCGATCCAAGCCACAACGCGGTCGATCATCTGTCGGCTGCTTAGCGACTGACCGTCGATGTGATACGCACCATCGCTGTAGAAATGGCTCGACGCAATGTCGAGGGCCAAGAAAACGTCGTTGCCTGGCGTCAATCCCGCCATTTCGATTGCTTGGACGGCATCATCTAGCAGCGCATCCACATTCGCTGCAGGCGGGGCCAAGCCTCCTTCGGCGGCCGTTAGCCAACGCATGCCATATTTGCGGTCGATCAACTTCACTGCCGAGTGATATACGGTGCTGGCGGTCACTAGGCTTTCGTCGATCGTAGTCGCCATTGCCGGCACGATAAGTACATCCTGAATTGCGACTTGGCCGCCGGCGTGCTTGCCGCCGCTGAAGAGGTTAATTGTCAATCGCGGCAAGTGGCGAACGGGCTCGCCCAGCATTTGGGCGAAATGTCGATAGAGTGGTAGATCGCGTTCGTGGGATTGGGCTCGGGCAAAGGCAATGGAAACGGCCAATATTGCGTTAGCGCCAAGCCGGCACTTTTGCGGTGTGCCGTCCAATTCGACCAGCGAATTATCCAATTCGCGTTGGGTGGAAAAGTCGCGTTCCCTCAAAGCGTGGTTGATTTCGGTGCGTATATTTTCCACGGCACGACGGCAGCCTAGTCCATTAAATCGCCCAGGATCACCGTCGCGCAACTCGTGGGCCTCGGCGGCGCCGGTGGACGCGCCTGCCGGAACGGAGGCGCTCGCACGCGCGCCGCTGATAAGTTCGCAGGTGGCCGCGACCGTGGGTCGACCGCGGCTGTCGAGAATTTCAACCGCGGTAAGTTGCTTAATGCGGCTCATGCTTCCCAATCTGCTCAAGGAAGGTGTCGATGAGAAGCGCAACTGATTGCGGTGCGCTGGACATCATATCGACCACAACGTTCGTCTGCCGGGTTTTTTCCGCTGATGAAAGATATTCGAGTGGGGAGCGACCAGCTACTCGCGCCAAGAGACAAGCGAGCGTCTGCCGGATCGTGCGGGATTCCAAGTCGCCGGCCCAATCGACCTCACCAATTGCTTCACGATAGGTCTTCCAATAGCGCTTTGCGACGGCTGCGAATGTGCCGCGATGAACCACCAGGTGATGGGCTTTGCTCAGGAAGTGAGTGAGCGAAAATCCGACGTCGAATGCTGGTTCGCCCCAGTGAATCACTTCATGGTCGAGTAGGACCAGCCGTCCTGAGTGAACTAGGACGTTCTTGGGGCTATAATCGCCATGCACCAGCGAATCGCTATGGCGGCGAGTTTCGTCGATAACCTGTAGCAAGAAACTCGCAGCCGCCGGTACTTGCCGTGCCGAGTACGCATAATACGGTTCTAAGCGCAAAGATTCGAAGTAGGAGCGATCAGCGAACTCCGCGCTCAGCAAACGACTTTGCCTCGTGGCGCCTGTATGAATTGAGGCAAGGAGCAGACCAAATTGTTCCACCAACTGATCGTCGATGTTTCCAGCCAGCAATAGCGCCTTCCAATTCTCATGAGGCTCTTTCACTGCTTGCATAGCGATGAGATGATGCGCACGGTCTTCGAAGACCAGCGGCGTGATCGCCCCAGGCGCAGCAAGAGTCACTAATCGCCGAAGGCCTTGCGCCTTGCGCTCGATGCGCGCCGGATCGCTGAACCAGTCGACCGCTACTCGAAGCTTCGCGAGCGCCTGCTTGATAACCCAGGCTCGTCCATCCCCAAACTTCACCAGCATCGTCCGGTTTGAAACGCCGCCGGGTAGCCGTTCAATACCAAGCGACATAGTTGCAGTCGCGTGCCCTTTCGTGCGTAGATAGGCATCGAGCTGACTTCGATCTTCGATGTCTAGTTGCACGGGCGATGACAAACAATTTCGCTAGAAGTAGTTTCAAAACTCCCTCCCCTTGGGGGAGGGCCGGGGACGGGGCATTTCGGCTGATATCACCAAGTTTTGAAACCACTTCTAGAAGTATCTCGGCCGCTCGCCCGATGCTGTTCGTGGGTAGCGGCAAAGGTTACGCCGAACATACTACGCGAGCTAATGAAACACGCGAGCATCGCAGCGACACGCGCATACAATGCCGGCCAGAACACCAAAGCGACCGCCGATGCATTGTGGGAAATCGCGGGTAACATTTCGGGTGACAGTCACCAGCCTAGCGACAACAGCAAGCGCGACGCGAATGCAACAACACTCTGCAAAATAAGCTCTTTCACTGGCCGAGGCGGGACTCGAACCCGCACGGAGGTTGCCCTCCACTGGATTTTAAGTCCAGAGCGTCTGCCAATTCCGCCACTCAGCCGTTTCGAGCAGAGAGCAAGGAGCTGGGACCTGAGAGCATGGAGCAATAGTAATTTCCATACTCCGCACTCCTTGCTCCTCACTGTTTGCTCCTCGCTCCTCGCTCCCCCGCTTCCCGCACTTGACCCTTCGCTCTCGACTGACGTACGCTCGCCCGTATGAGCGACATTGCATTTCCAGGCATCGACGGATTTCTTGGCACGCGGGCGACTCTGACGCTGGATTTACTGGTGTCGGCCATGCTGGCCGTCGTGCTGGTGCTTGGCTGGAGCATCTACCAAGTGCGCTATCGCCGCCGGTATTTGCTTCACAAACGAACGCAGATCACGCTTGGCTGCGCGCTCCTGGTCGTGATCATTCTATTCGAGTTCGACGTTCGAATACATGGCTGGGAAAGCCGGGCGGCTGGTGAAATCGACGGCGTGGCATCGGCCGCGGTGTGGTACGCGTTGTATGTGCACCTCGTGTTCGCGGTGACGACGGTTGTGCTGTGGCCGCTGGTGATTGTTCTGGCGCTGCGAAATCTCCCCAACCCGCCGCGGCCGGGTCCGCATAGTCGCATCCATGTGCCGCTGGCACGCGCTGCGGCGCTGGACATGGTTCTGACGGCCGTTACCGGGTGGGTGTTTTATTGGCTGGCGTTTGTCGCGTAGGGCGAGGAGCGAAGAGCGAGAAAAGGCGATCACAATCGGTGACAACTAACGCCTAACGCCTTGTGGCTCGCGCGAGACACTCAGCTGGACGCGGCAATTCTCAATTGGCGGCAACAGCGTAGAAGTCACTTACGCTCGGTGCCGAGCCGTATTTCGCATTCCGGATACAAGTGCGGCAAGTGCGCTAATCGCGAGAACGATTGTTGATGGTTCTGGAACCACGGTACCCGTAACGACAAACCGCAATCCACCGCGATACGGACCAGCATGATTGTAGTTTCGCCAGCTGAAGACATTCGGTGTCGATGTCCTATCTCCCTAAACGAAATAGGAAGCATGGCCAGGAATGTCGACATTGTTATCAGGTATTCCACCACCGTTAATCGTCGCTCCAAACTGCCCAGCACCAAAGATCAATGCGTAACTGCCGGGGAGAAGCCTTACCGACAATGGTGCGAGAACATCAGCACTGGCTTCAGGCGCGCTTAACTGAGTCGTGCCGACAGTAGTCGTATCGAACGGGCTGCCGGACGGAAAGGCCGTAGGGCTCGCTAGAGAAACGATCGCAGCGAAGAGCGGGCGAGCGTGCGCCTTTATGTGACCGCCCACCATCTCGACTTGTACCGTTTTGGTGATCGCAAATCGCGAGCCGAAGAACTGATCATAAGTCAGGGACAAGATTGGAACCGTAATGCCAGTCGGGCCAAGCGTCGCAGATTCGTGAATGATGTCGGCACGAGAGGCCGAAGCCATGCTCGTGCTGAGTAGTGCGATTGCAGCGAAAACAAAAATGACGATTCACTAGGACATCCTTCACCCCCACCATCCTAGCGCGACCGCTCGAATTGGCAGCCAGGCAGGGCCGGACGAAGGAAGGGAGAGGAAGACAAGGCTATCCGAGGCGGAGTTTCATTGGCCGCAGTTCGCGTTTGAAGGGGTCGAGGACCAGGCCGAGCACTTCGAGCGTGAGCACGCCGAGCAGCGGCTCGTCATCGGGTTCGCCGAGGATGACGGGCGAGTGGCGTTCGACGCCGTTGAGGGAGATGCGGCATTCGGAGATTTTTCGATCGACGTGCGTGCCGTCGGCCAGGGTAAAGGTGTGCTTCTCCATCGGTTTGAACTTGAGCGCTTTCCACACCTTGGCCGGCAGCAATGAGTAACTCGCACCGCTATCGACGAGGAGCTCCAGCTTTTGGGATTTGCCGGTGGGGGCCGGTGACGGTGGCGTCGACGTGGGTCAGGCCCATGGTTAATTCCTATTTGTAACCTCAAATTCCTTTTAGAGGCCCAAGCGGCGTTTGGCTTCGTCTAACGAAATGGTGGCCGTTTGGGAGGCGCGTGCTTCTAAGAGGGCCATGAGCCGGGGATTGCTGCGGCTCTTGGCGATTTCGCGGTCGAATTCGTCGATGGCGATCAGCATGAATTCGCTGCCGTCGGCGAGCTTGACGACAACATCGTCCTGCCGCGCTTCATCCAATAGTCGCACAACGTCGTCCGATGCTTGCGGGAGATTGATCGTTTTCATAAGTCGTATTTCTCGCCGTGAATGTACAGGTCGTTTCCGCGTTTTTCGCCAACGGCGATCACTTTCACAATCGGCTGTTCCGGCAATACATCGTAAAAGACCCGAAAGTTATCGATTCGAAGCACCACTCGGCCCGTTGGTTCGGGCGAAGCCGCTTCCGATTTCGCGTTTCGGTTGCAGGCTCGTGCTTAAGTAGAGTCCCCATGCCGGCGATGATGCGAACTCGATCAAACTTGCGAAAGGCGGCGAAATCCTCCACGGCCTCTGGCGTTTAGTTCGATTTCATACATTTGGGCGACC
Organism: uncultured Planctomycetota bacterium; assembly: GCA_963713365.1. Lineage (GTDB taxonomy): Bacteria > Planctomycetota > Planctomycetia > Pirellulales > Lacipirellulaceae > JABDGM01. The sequence continues at coordinate 118,478 of CAVQLN010000006.1, forward strand.
AGGCTGGTGCGGCGCCATTACATTCTAGTCCGGACTGTGGAGAGGTGTTAGGTTATTGGGGTATGTCAGAAGTCGAGCGAGGCACCCTCACCCCGGCCCTCTCCCGGAGGGAGAGGGAGGTGGCGCGCAATGGGCCTAGCTCACACCATATCGGGCCGCTGTCCGGGGGCTGACTGGCCGGTGCCGGTGGCTACTCGGTTTACGGCGTTTACGAACGCCAGGGTGGCCGCTTCGACGGTGTCGGTCGATACGCCGCGGCCACGGTAGACGCGGCCTTGGTGTTCGACTTCGATCGTGGATTCGCCCTGCGCATCCTTCCCGCGCGTCACGCTGTGCACGCGAAAGTCGCGAACCACCACCGCCGTACCGGTGATTTCCTCGATCGCGCGAAACAGGGCGTCGAGCGGGCCGTCGCCGCCGGTGACGGCTTTGCTCTCGTGGTTGCCTGCGCGAGAGGGTGACGGAAACGGTTGGCTCGCCGTTGCCTTTAGCATTCACTTCGTATGTAACGAGCTGCCACAGGTCTTCGGCCACGTTCATCCGCTTTTCGATGAGCGCGGCGATGTCAGCGTCATACACTTCTTTCTTCTTGTCGGCGAGCCGCTTGAATTCATCAAACACTTCCAGCAGCATCTCGCCGGTGATGTGGTAGCCGAGTGCCTTGGCCCGATCGGCCAGCGCGGCCCGGCCGCTGTGCTTGCCGAGGACCAGGTCGGTGTGTGCAAAGCCGACGTCTTCCGGCCGCATGATCTCGTAGGTGGTGCGGTGCTTGAGCATGCCGTCCTGGTGAATGCCGGCTTCGTGAGCGAACGCGTTGCGGCCGACGATCGCCTTGTTCCGCTGCACATGCATGCCGGTGATGTTTGACACGAGCCGGCTGGTGGGCACGAGTCTCGGCGTGATGATTCTGGTGCTCGTGCCGTAATAGTCGGAGCGGGTGCGCATGGCCATGACGATTTCTTCGAGCGAGCAATTGCCGGCGCGCTCGCCAATGCCATTGATCGTGCACTCGATTTGGCCGGCGCCCTCTTCGACGGCGGCCAGACTGTTGGCCACGGCGAGGCCCAGGTCGTTGTGGCAGTGGACGCTGATGACGGCGCGATCGATGTTGGGCACGCGCTCGCGCAGGTTCTTGATAACCTCGGCGAAGTGCGACGGGGTCGCGTAGCCGACGGTATCCGGAATGTTGACGGTCGTGGCGCCCGCGTTGATGGCGGCCTCGACGACACGGCAGAGGAAGTCGGCCTCGGTGCGTGCTGCGTCCTCCGGCGAGAACTCGATGTTATCGCAGTAACCCTTGGCGCGCTTCACGCCGTCGACGGCACGCTGAATGATTTCGTCCTTGTCCATGCGGAGCTTAAACTCGCGGTGGATCGCGCTGGTGGCCAGGAACACGTGGATGCGCGCGTCCGGTGCATCGCGCAGGGCTTCCCAGGCGCGGTCAATGTCTTTTTCGTTGCAGCGCGCGAGGCCGCAGATGGTGGCGCCGCGCACCGTGCGGGCGATTTCGCGGACCGCTTCGAAATCGCCCGGCGAGGCGATCGGGAAGCCGGCTTCAATCACATCGACGCCCAAATCCACCAGCGCCTGCGCGACCTCCAGCTTCTCTTCGAGGTTCATGCTGCAGCCGGGCGATTGCTCGCCGTCGCGGAGCGTTGTGTCGAAAATCATGATCTGTCGGTTGTTGGTGGTGGGCATGGGAGTGTGAAAAAGTTGCTGAAGGAGATTTAGCCGCGTCGCTTGTGACGCGCGTTGCGCCGATCTGGAAAAACAAAAAAACCCCAAGGCCGTAGGCCTTAGGGTTCTATTACGTCGTCTTTTATGTATGCACGAACCCTAAGACCCGCTCTTGGCGATGCGCCAACGAAAGCAGGTCTAGTAACAAGTTCGTTGCCACCATTTTTTACTTTTGTATCAGCCGGCGGACGAATTCCGCCGTCTGGTCAAATCTAGCTGACACTAGTATCGGGGTCAAGGTTCGGCCTTGGCAGATTTCTTTTTTGGCATCCACCTGAAATGGCCGCCTCGCTACAATCTTCGCGTGAAAATTTGAAGTAACGAGAATTGCGGTGAATTGTTGAATGTGGTGGCCACCTGAGATGGTCGGCGAAAATCTGGATCTAACCGATGGAGACGATCTGCGCCCGTCGGCCAACCGGTCGGGAGCCCGCCAATTTGTTGGCGTGCACTTTGTTTGTTGCGACGTGTACGCGCGCATTTACAACAATCGCGACGAAACCGCCTACGAGGGCAACTGCCCGAAGTGCGCAAGAAAGTGCGGCTGCGGATTGGCCCCGAGGGGACGAGTTCCCGGTTCTTTACGGCGGGTTGAGCGGTAGGGTGGGCATTGCCCACCATAGTTCTTGGGATGCTCGCTAAAGTGGTGGGCGGTGCCCACCCTACTGCCGTCATCGCGTGCAGCAGTTGCGATGCTGGCATTGAATGTGGCACTGGAACGGCCGCACTTGTTTAGCTCGCGTGTTTTACCTAGGATTCGCCGCCTTGGAAGTTCGATTCGGCCTGTCGGCCGACGCTAAGGCGCCAACGCTCGATTGCTTCTCATCGCGGGCCATGCTTCTCGATTTCGAAGTCCAGCGCTCGACGCGCCGTTGCGCTGCGACGGATCGCCCACTGGCACCAGGAGAAACTTGCTACTCGGTTCTTGAGATCCAAGGCGCCGACATCGTGCGTAAGGATTATTGTCAGGCGGCATGGACAAGCGCCCGAGGCAGCGTTCGGCTGGTGGAAAACTCGCATTCCAGAGCCGACGGCGAAGAAGATCAAACTCGCTCCGAATGACGTCTTGTTGCACCTGTTCGATGAAATGGCTGACCTAAACGATCAGCAGGATTTGCGTTACGTGCTGACGCTATTACTGGTGCGGCGGCGAGTACTGCGACTCGATTTGCCGGTTGGCGAGATTGGCGGTCACCCGATTCAAAGCGGCAGCGCGGACGCCATCGAGACGATGTTCGTGTACTGCCCGCAGCGGGACGCGACGTATGAAGTGGCCGTCGCAATGCCGGTTGCCGAGCGAATCGACGAAATCCAGCAGCGGTTGAGCGAGTTGCTTGTGGCGGATGGCCAGTAAGGAAGGATCCGTTGGCACCAGTTCGCGGAAATCGATTGCTTTGGCAGTTGATGATGTTGGTGCTGATGCTATGCGCATCAGGCGCCACGTGCCAGCGGTCGATGCTCGTGAATCCATTTGTGCTGCCAGGACCCACGGCGCCGGAAGTGCTCTCCGAAGGGGCCGCGGGATCAAATCGTGGCCGCGGTCAATCAAAACAGCGCACGAATTCAGTCGCTGAGTGTCACCGGGGCGGGGATCACCATTCCCGACACGCTCGACCTGCCGCTGCTCACCGGCAATATTGCCGCCCAGCGTCCCGGTCGGTTCCGCCTGACGGCCGGCACATCGTTTGGCCAGGAGATCGATGTCGGCAGCAATGACGAGCTGTTTTGGATGTGGATCCGGCGGAACCAGCCGCCGGCTGTGTATATTTGCCGTCACGACCAGTTCGCGACAAGCAACATTCGACAAATCATGCCAGTCGAGCCGTCATGGCTGCTCGCGGCCATGGGCATCGTAGAATTGGACCCGGCAAGCGTCTTCAACGGTCCTGTGCCGCACGGCGACGGAACCGTCGAGATTCGCTCGTGGCTGCCATCAGCCACGGGCAATCTGCAGCGCGTGATGGTGGTCGACGCGCGGCGCGCATGGGTTGTCGAGCAGCACGTCTACGATCAGGTCGGCACGACGCTTCTGGCAAGCGCGGTCGCCGAATCACACCGCTATTATCCGGTGGAGCAAGTCTCGCTGCCGGACCGCGTTTCTATTCGCTTGCCGCAGTCGGGATTGGCGTTCAAGATTAATTTGGGCGCGATGCACGTCAATCAACTGACGGACGACCGCCAGCAACTTTGGACGCTGCCGACGTTCGAAGGTTATCCGCAGCACGATTTGGGCGGCGCCGCGCCGGGAACGCCGTTGCCCGGGCAGGTCGGTCCAGTGTTAAACCGATACAATGTTGTGCCGGCTGGCCACTCCGCCCATCCGTCGAGTTCGTACCCGGCCGTCGCGGTTCCGTACAGCGCGCCACCGTCCGACCAATCTCAACCCAATGCACGGCCCACGATGGGCAGCCCAACGCCGGGTCCGCTGCCTCGCTATGGCTGGCGACGGTTTCTGCCGGGAACCAGGTTTGCTCGATAGACGATCGATGTGCAGCACGACGATGTGCTCAGCGCACACAAATCGATTGACCGCGTAGAAATGGCCGGGCTCCGTCACGCCAGCCGTCCCACGCAGCAGCTTGAAGCCGTCTTCGGTGGGCGTGGACCCATCACGTCATTCGAAGAATTGCCGCGCCTTTAACGCGAAATTCGTTGAGGATGCTAGGTAATGAGAATTCTTCATCGCCGCCAAGAACCTGCGGCTCGCGATCAGGATAGAAAACGTGAACGCTTCGCGTGTCGTCGTCGAGCACGCAGACGGCCTTTACGCCGACGTTCAGATACTCGGCCACCTTCGAATGCAGCTTGCTCCAGCGGTCGCTTTGCGAGCGCACTTCAAAGACCACTTCGGGAGGAACCGCCAATAAGCCTCGCGGCAACGGGCCTTTTGGCACCTGTTTGTAACTATAGTATGAAACGTCGGGCCCGCGGACGGTGTCAGGGTCGCGTTCGGTCAGCATGCTCGAATCATTGGTGACAACTCGGCCGATCGGGTGATCGTCTAAAAATCGGCGCAAGAGATAGGCAGCTTGAAAGCAAATCTCACCGTGGCGCGGCGGCGGCGGAGTCATCGTGATCAAAACTCCTTTGACGAGCTCCGTTGGACCGTCAAACGAGTCCGGCACGGCCATGTACTGTTCGGCCGTCAGCAGCGAAGTTACGGTCGCCATGCTATCCACCAACCAGGATTTGTCGCAATGTTTCCTCGGCAATCAATTATAGCTGTTGCCGGCTTCCGGCAACAATCACGTTTCGTACACGATCCGCCCGCGATGTTGGCTGCGGCTGATGCGTTCGGTGGCGTAGAGGCCGGCCAGCACGAATTCGACGCAGGCAGGCGCGCACCGCTTCGTTGTCGCTGGCGTTGACTTCGAAGGCTTTGTCCCAAATCGGCGGCACGCGCTTCACCAGCTCCGCATAGTGCGAAGACGGAAGCATGTCGCCGACTTCGATCTTTACGCCGCGCGAGAAGATCTCGGCGATCTCTGCCAGGCCGTGCTTATCGACGTATTCGTTGAACACGGTGGCGATGGCCTCGGCCAGCACGCGTCGAGGACTTGCCGTTCGGTCATTTGGTGCGAGCCCATCATGTCGAGCTCCAGCTTGCCAAGCGACGACGCGTAGAGGTGGCCCAGGTCGCTGATTCGCGGCACGGCCGGCCGCTCGCCGAGCACCGCCGCGCGCTGCCGCGCGGAAGCGACCATCGTACGAAAATTCGCGATCGAGAGCCGTGCGCTCACACCCGACTGCTGGTCGACGTACTTCGACCGTCGCGCTGCCCGGCTGATCTCCTCGATAAGCTCCTTCATGAAGTAGGGAACGATGACCGGAAGCTCGGAGCATGGAGCGGGGAGCATGGAGTCAGACGAGTTTTCTCCCTGCTCCTTGCTCCCAGCTCCCTGCTTTTCGACCTCTTGTTCCACAATCTGAATCCCCAGGTCCCGCTCGAGTGGATAGTGCGTATGGATGATCGAGCCGATGCGGTCCTTGAGCTGCGGAATCACCTTGCCGGAACGGTTGTACGTGGCCGGGTTGGCGCTGAACAGAATCAGCACGTCGATGTCGAACTTCACTGGGTAGCCGCGGATTTGCACGTCGCGCTCTTCGAGGATGTTGAACAAGCCGACCTGCACCAGCTCGTCGAGCTCCGGAAGCTCGTTCATCGCGAAGATGCCGCGATGCAGGCGCGGGATGAGGCCGAAGTGCAGCGCATCCTCCATGCCCATGCTCACGCCGGCGGCCAGCTTGGCCGGATCGATCTCGCCAATGATGTCGGCGAACTTGGTACCCGGCGAAAGACGCTCGGCGTACCGGTCGTCGCGGTGCCACCAGGCAATCGGCACCTCATCGGCCGGAACGCTAGTAACTAGTTGCCGTCCGCGGCGCGTCATTGGCCGATACGGATCGTCATGCACAGGAATGTGCGGGTCGTCGATGTAGGGAATCTCTTCGTCGAGAAACGTGACCATGAGCCGCATCAGCCGGCTCTTGGCCTGGCCCTTCTCGCCGAGGAACAGCATGTCGTGCTGCGCGAGGATGGCGATATTCAGCTCGGGGATGACCGTGTCGTCGTAGCCGACGATGCCGGGATAAAGCTCTTCGCCCGCTTGCAGCTTGGCCAGAAAGTTATCGTGAATCTCTTGCTTGACGCTCTTGGATTGCCAGCCGCTATCGCGCAGCTCGGAAAGCGTTGATGGCTTGGCGGTGGTTGAAGTAGGCATCGCGGCACGCGGTGAGTGAGTCAATATTACTAAAACGGCTACTCACCGATTATAGCGCCATTCGACTGGCAGGGCAGGTGGGCGAACCATCGATCAGCCAAAGTGACGAAGTTCAGGCTCAGGCGGCGGGTAAAGGCCCCGCTGCGACCAGCTTTTTTAATCGTGCATCAATCGTAAGGTTAAGCCCTTCCAGCGTTCTCGCACCGAGCAACAAAAGATCGCCTGGCTCGGCGAATACGATCTCATCCACCGTAAAGGAATCATCAACGTGCAGAATCGCGAAACCAACGGAGCGTGTGATTATCTGTCCATTGGCCATGACAAATTGCAAATCCTTCTTTTCGCGAAATACCAATTTCCTCCAGCACTTTCTTGGGAGCCCAAGTGTACTCGCTACCGGTGTCCACGAGCACCGCTGCAAGTTCGGCCGCGCGCGAGCGATCGACAACATTCGAAACACGACATGATACCGAAAAAGTACCCATGAGCAGCTTCCTTCATAGCATTATATTGCTCACTCATCAGTGACGCAGCCTTCGGAGGCGCTCTTTACATTCTTGATGTACTTGTAGAGCGTGCCGCGAGTGGACTTGTAGGGCGGAGCGGTCCAAGTCGCGCGGCGACCGGCAAGCTCGTCGGCGGAAACATCGAGCGTGATCGTATTGGCTTCGGCGTCGATGGTAATGCGGTCGCCGTTCCGCACCAGCGCGATCGGTCCGCCGACTTGGGCTTCGGGCGTAACGTGTCCGACGATGAAGCCGGCGGAGCCGCCGGAGAATCGGCCGTCGGTTATCAGGGCCACATCTTTCTCCAGGCCCGCGCCAACGATGGAGCCGGTGGGCGAAAGCATCTCGGGCATGCCCGGGCCGCCTTTGGGCCCTTCGTAGCGAATCACTACGACGTCGCCCTTGTTGATTTTTTTCTGCTGCATTGCCGCCAGCATCGCTTCCTCGGAATCGAAGCAATTGGCGACGCCGGTGAAGCGCAGCCCCTCTTTGCCGGTGATTTTGGCGACGGCGCCTTCAGGGCAGAAGTTGCCGCGCATGATGCGGATGTGGCCGGTGCGCTTGATCGGATTGGACACTGGCCGCACCACGTCTTGACCGGCAGCTTAAATCCGGCAGCTCGGCAAGATTCTCCGCGATCGTCTTGCCGGTGATCGTGAGGCAGTCGCCCGTGATGAGACCTTCGTTGAGCAGCAACTTCATGACAGCCGGCGTGCCGCCGACGTGGTGAAGATCTTCCTGCACGTACTTTCCGCTGGGCCGCAGGTCGGCTAAATACGGCACGCGGTCGCTCGTGCGCTGAAAATCGTCAATCGTCAGCGGAACGTCGACCGCGCGGGCCATGGCGATCAGATGCAAGACGGCATTCGTCGAACCGCCCACGGCCATGACGAGCGCCATCGCGTTCTCGAAGGCTTCGCGCGTCATCACGTCGCGCGGCTTGATGTCCTTCTCCATGCAGTGGCGGATCACGTCGCCCGCTCGCCGGCATTCATCAAGTTTCGCCGGGTCGGTGGCCGGCAGCGAGGAGCTGTAGGGCAGGGCCATGCCCATCGCTTCGATCGCGGACGCCATCGTGTTGGCGGTGTACATGCCGCCGCATGCGCCGGCACCAGGGCACGCGCGGCGGACCACTTCACGCCGCTTGGCGTCGGTCATCTTTCCCATGAGTTGCGCGCCGTAGCACGTGAACGCGGAGACGATATCGAGCTTCTCGCCTTCCAGCGATAAGCCGGCGCGAATCGTGCCGCCGTAGATCATGAATCCCGGCCGGTTCAGCCGGCCCGAGCGCGATGAGCGAACCGGGCATGTTCTTGTCGCAGCCCGGAATCACGATGCATGCGTCATACCACTGGGCGCACATCACCGTTTCGATCGAATCGGCGATGAGGTCGCGCAATTGCAGCGAGAAGCTCATGCCGTCGGTGCCCATCGAGATACCGTCGGAAACGCCAATCGTGTTGAAACGCATACCGAAGAGGCCGGCCGCCTGCATCCCGTTTTTGACTTCCGCGGCAAGGTCCAAAAGGTGCATGTTGCAGGGATTGCCTTCGAACCACATGCTGGCGATGCCGACCTGCGGCTTATTCATGTCCTCTTCGGACATGCCCGTGGCGTACAGCATCGCCTGCGACGAACCTTGAGTTGCCGGCTGAGTGATCTGACCGCTGTATTTGTTGAGTTGCGCGGGCACCGCTTCTTTTCTCCTTGTTCACGTGGCGAGGCCCGCTTCAGCGGGCCGGGATCACGCTTACTGCGTCAATCAAAGTGCCATTGTACAAGGATTGGGTTCACGCGCAACGCCCCCTGCTGGGTCGGGAGTCTTCAATGTATGATCAATTACTAATGGGGCTGCTGTCTGTTGTGCGTGGAGATGTAAAAAGCAAACGACTCCCGGCCCTTTCTCGTTGGCAACGGGAAATGGGGTCAGGAGTCGAGGGCGGCTTGGCGAAAACACGTATTCTGAAACGAAGACGCCAGCGCGAGCTTGGCGGGATTTGAAGACTCCCGACCCCGCACTCAGCCCGTCGGCCGGCTGAGCATTACCTGCACCATCCAGTCGCCGCCGAAGTCGGTTTCTTTCGGCTCCTCTTCGTCGCCTGGCAGGCCGACGCGTGAATACTCGCCCTTGGTGCTGGTGTCGTAGCTGAGGTACACGCCTTTCGTCTGGTGGGCGTTGAAGTTCAGCGCGATCCAGAATTTTTGAGGCAGCTCGATCTCTTTGTCGAACATGACGCGCACCCACGCTTCCTTGCCGCGCTTGAACAAGCGATACGGTGCGCCCTGCGAATCGAGGGTTTCTTCGCGGTCCTCGCTCAGGAACGTGATTTCGATGTCCTCGTCCGGCGCTTGCGGCACGCCGTAGCGCGAGCCGTGGATCCGGATTCCGCGCACCTTGGTAATTCCCTCGGGCAACTCGAAGCGGATCAAGTGCCCGCTGCCGCCGTAGCTCTTCTTGCCGTCGGCTTTGCCGTCGCCGTACGAGAGCAACGCTGGCGGGCGGTTTGCCCGCGCGCTTGGTTCGGCGGCTTTCGGCGCATTTTGCGCATACCCGTGTCGGATCGGCCCCTTCGTTATCGTTCGCGGCGGCCGATTGATGAGCACCAGGTAAGATGAGGACGGCCAGTGCCGCGGCAACCATCCAACACCATCGTGGAGCACGCGCGTGCACCATACTTTCGCGTTTCATGATCTCCTCCAATCGTTGACGTGTGAGTTCCACCGGCCGCACCGCCGGGTATCCCCACAGCGGCTCGAGCCGGTGCTTTGCTTCCAGAACATTTAGGAGCGAACGGGCGTACTGCGAACGCTTGCCATTTAAACTGACTACGACTTCTTCGTCGCAGCAGCGTTCGCGCTGCCGCACGAGCTCGCGATTCATCCACCACACCACCGGGTGGAACCACCACAGCGTTTGGGCAGCAGCCTGCATGACGGCGACCCACGTGTCGCGGCGCCGGACGTGTGCAAGCTCATGAGTGAGCATCGCCTCCAACTGTGGAGGCTGCAGCTGGCCGAGCAGCGTTTCAGGCAGATAAACCGTTGGCCTGCGAATGCCTACAACGATCGGGCCGATTTCCGTCGTGGTTTGCAAAACGCGCGCATGTCGACTTAAGCCGATGCGGTCCGAAATATGGTCGACGAGCGAAAGCACCTCGTCGGAAGGTATCGACGACGTTCGGCGGAGGCGGCGGTGAATTTCGCCGCCTCGCCCAATCGCGATGCCGCACAACAGAACGCTTCCGCATAGCCAAACGAGCGGCGCGGCACGACTTGCCAGCGCGCTAAGCTGCTGGAGAGAAACGCCTTTGGAGGGAAGAGTTTCGACGAAAAGCTGCTGCGGCTCGCTTGAATTCGGAGCACTGCTAGCCGCCCGGTGATCCACTGCAAAGATATCGACGTTACTTGAACGTGCCCCCCCATTCGCCAGCGACTCGTCGCGGCTTGAAGCGTCGCTCGGAAAACTCGCCTGCGTCGGGGTCAGGCGGCCTAAGATGTTGACGGGCCAGTTTCCAATTGGAGGAACAAAACACTTCACCAAAACTACCATCCACAGCGCGTAGGCGAGATGGGGCCAACGACGGGCAAGGAATAAATTGAAGAAACCGACAAGGCATCCAAGCAGCCCGATTTGCCAGACGTGCGTCCACACGAGCGCAGACCAGTCACCACCTTCAACGTTCATCTTGCTCCGCCTCCCACTGTTCGAGTAGCTCCCGAAGCTGACGGGTTTCTTCGACCGAGATGCCGCGTTCTTGAATTAGATGCTGCCAGAGCGCCAGCGGTTCCCCATCAAAAAGCCGATCGACAAGATCGTCGATGGCTTCGCGGACGACCTGCCCGGAGGCCACGCGCGGGCCGTATACCTTGTTGCGTCCTTGACGGCGAGTTTTCAGGTAACCTTTCGCTTCCAAGCGGCGCAGATATGTTTGCACGGTTGAGTAATCAATATCCTTGCCTCGGCCAGGGCATCGAACACCTGGCCAACGGTTGCTTCGCCGAGGTCCCACACGACCCGGGCAACTTCCAGTTCGCCGCGCGATATCGGTGGCCGCTTGGGCATGGTGATTGATCTGAATCGGAGTCTTATAAGTACACTTGTACGTCAATCTACGTACATTTGTACTGTTGACAAGATGCGCAAGAAGAATTTATTGGCGCTACATCTATCTGGCGACGGCCGCGACCCAGCGGGTCGCCGGATGCGGCTAAGCAATCGCCCCGAGTGGTTCTCGTGCTAGCAAGTTGTTTCGCTGCCAGAAGTTAAGCTATGCCTGCCGCCTCCCGAACTGGTAGCATCCGTGCCGTTACGACGAACACAATGGCACGCGAGTTCCGCAGTGCGGCTGGGAATTTTTCTTCCAAACTGGATTGGCGACGTGGTCATGGCCACGCCGGCAATCCGCGCACTTCGTGCTCTGGTCGGGTCTCGAGGCCGGTTGGTTGGAATCATGCGGCCATACGTGGCCGAAGTGCTCGCCGGCACGAGTTGGCTCGACGAGTCGATCTACTACGACAAGCCTCCACGACGATTTTCAATGGCCGGCCCGGACGTTTATCGCGCCCTTCGCGCGGCCAGGCTTGACCGCGTCGTGCTGCTTACCAACTCATTGCGTACGGCGTGGATGGCGTGGCGCAGCGGAGCTTCGGAGCGAATTGGCTACGCCGGCGATTGGCGCGGAAGGTTGTTAACGACCAGGTTGCCGCGGTCAACGATGCCCAAAGCAACGATTGATGGTTATCTGCATCTCGCAGCCGCCGCGGGAGCTATGCCCGATTCTCGCCGATTAGAACTTGCGACAACCGCGGCTGATGAACGGACCGCTGATGCGGTGTGGAGGACGCTTGGACTTCCACCAGGCGATCGAGTCGTTGTACTGAATTCTGGCGGCGCCTACGGAATCGCTAAGCGCTGGCCTGCCGAATATTTTGCCGCGTTGGCTCGGCGAATCGTTGCGGATGGTCATTGGTCCGTACTGATAAATTGTGGACCGGCCGAGCGGACGACGGCAAAAGAAATTGAACACCTGGCGGCCGATCCGCGAATTGTTAGCCTGGCGGGCTACGATGAACTGCCGATCGGGCTAACGAAGGCCTGCCTTCGCCGTTCTCGACTTGTCGTTTCAACCGATAGCGGTCCGCGGCATATTGCGATCGCCTTTGCCAAGCCGGTTGTCACGCTGTTCGGACCGACTGATCCGGCCGCCACGGCCATCAATTATGGGCGGGAGGCATGCCTCTCGCTGGGACTCGATTGCCAGCCGTGCATGGCGCGCGAATGCCCCTTAGGTCATCACCGTTGTATGCGCGAGTTGAGTGTCGACAAAGTTTATGCGGCGGTGCGACAGGCGCTCGACGGTGACGTATTGGCAGGCGCGGCCTAACTAAAATGAAGCTGCTGCTCATTAACGCGAAACCGTCGCTCGCAGATTCCCTGGCCGCGTGCAGTGGTTTTGAGGTCTCATTGCTTTGGCCGCGGCGGCATCACTTCTTATCAGTTCCCCCGCCGGTGCGAGTGAAGCCCAAGTTGTATGCGGGCGGCGCGAAGCTCAGCCTGTGCGCCGCCTGGCAATTACGGCGCGTGATCGCGACGCTTCAACCCGATATCGTGCACGCTTTTTACGGACGCGCACTGGCGCATGTTGTATTAGCCACGACTGGACTACGCAACCGGCCGCGAATCGTGTCGTTTCGTGGAATTACGTCGCGATTGTCGCGGCTGAACGCGGCCGACTGGATCAGCTACAGTCATCCGTTGGTCGATGCGCATGCCTGCGAATCGGAGGCAGTTCGCCAATCTCTGATCGCATCGGGCATTGATGCCAATCAGTGCTGGGTTACTTACAACTCGATGCGGATGGCGCCAGCGCGACGGCCTGGCCGCGCCGCATTGCAACAGTTCGGTATTCCTGAAAGTGCGTTCGTCATCGGAACTATGGCGACGATGCGCCGTGTCAAAGGCATCGACATCCTGTTGCGGGCTGCGGCTCAGTGCGCCGACTTGAAACACATGTATTTGCTGTTGTTCGGTCGCGTCGTCGATCCGGAGATACGCAACCTGGCGACAAATCCGCTTATCGGTGAGCGGGTTCGGCTGGTTGGCCATCGCGCCGATGCTTCGGAGCTTATCAGCGGGGCCGATCTGTTTGTGATGCCCTCGCGGGCCGAAGCGCTGTGCCAAGCGCTCTTGGAAGCGATGCACCAAGGCGTCTGCCCGGTGGTCAGCAATGCCGGTGGTATGAAGGAAGTAGTGCGCCATGGTCGAGATGGGATTGTGTTCTCCAGCGAAGACGTCGCCGCGCTGGCCGCCGCGATTCGAGCTTTACATTCCGACCGCACCTTAGTCACGCGCTACGCAGACTCTGCTCGCGAGCGCGTGGCGGCTGAATTTACGCCGCAACGAGTGGCCGAACGTTGCCTCTCAATGTATCGCCGGCTGTGCGATTTCAGCGGATCGCGAGAAGCCGCGTAGATCTCTTGCTCCGCACTTGCTGCCGCAGCAGCCATGGTCCATGCTGGGGCCGTGTTCGAGCTCTACGCCCAATTCGAATATCCGCTCGCCGCGGCGCAACTCATCCTGGCGATGTCGGGAATGGGGGCTACGCTCACGAAGGTGCAATTTCAGGCCATCGTGCAGCGGCCACAGCCGGTTGGGTTGGTGCTCGTGCTGCAGTATCTGTTGTTTCCTCTTCTGGCGGCCGTGGTCGCCCGCCTGGCAAATCTGCCGCCTGGAATTGCATTGGGCCTCGTGCTCATGAACGCGGTTCCCAGCGGATCGCTCACGAACGTGTTCACGTATCTGGGCCATGGGAATGTGACGCTGTCGATTGTCATGACCTGCGCGTCGACTGCCGTGTCATTCGTAGCGACGCCGCTTGTGATCGACTTGCTGACAGCGACGGAGCTGCCCGATGGTTTTCACATTCCGCTCGACCTGACGCTTTACCCCGTCATTCTGTTCCTACTGCTCCCGTTGCTGGCCGTGCGCTGGTGGCGCGATTCTGGAGCAAGCGAAAACACGCGTTCGCCAAATGGGCGGTGCGCGCCAGCCTCGTGCCGCTGGCGATGATCGTCGTCGGCGCGTTGGGGAGCGGGCGCATTGACGTGACCGAGTACGGCTGGCGTTTGCCCGTGTTGCTGGTCGTTTTCATTTACGCGTCGCTGATTCTCACACGTCGCCTGTCGATGCTCGTCGGCTACAACTGGAGCGATGCATTCACCATGGGCATTGAAGTCGCCTTGCGGAACGGAAACCTGGCGATCGCGCTGGCGGCCACGCTGTTTCCGGCGAGCCGGCCGGACGACCCCATTGGCCGCGCGGTTTTCTTCACGACGCTGTTCTATGCGGGCGCGTTGCTCGTGCTGGCCATGATTTCGGTAGGTTTGCGTCGGTTTCAACTGGCGCGGCTTCCGCACGAGGCGGAATAGCCGAAGCGGCCCGGCGCGCCGATTGGACGATGCGGTCGGCGGTTTTTGTCCGTATTCCGCGAACACGATTTTCGTGGGACAGAATTCCGACTTTTGTCCTGCTGGCCGGGACGAAAACCTCGGAAAAACACGCCTTGCGCGACGTTCGGGGAGGACAATACTCGGGGAATATTGTCCCAAACGCGCGCGCAAGCGGATGTCCATATCGGGCCGACGAGCTTGCGAGGGGACATTCTGAGGTTTTGCTCGGAACCGGGGGCCCCTATTTTTCGTGCAAAACTCGCTATTTTTGCACGCTCGCGAGGCGAAAGCTCGGCAAAACAAGCGTCGGCACTTACGAGCGGCGTGCAAAAAGGGGTGAATTTACTGCGCGATGCTGGATGCTCGATGCCTGCAGTCCAAGCCGGTGACAAAGCTAGTGGAGTGCAGAGTCTACTTCTGGCTGAGAGCTGAAGGCTGACAGCTAATAGCGTTATGCCTTATCAAATTGCCAACGAGCGAAAGCCGGCTGTCATTAGCAGCTTGGCCGAGCGGATCGAGCCGCGGACATCCAGCTTAGCATACAGGTGTACGTTTGTCTAGTACATTTTTGGCCGGGAGGAATTGAACTGCGCGAATCGTAAGGCGGTATAAAAGTAGAACGTCGCGATTATACCTGTACACTCGGATTGATTCCTGGCAACTTTTTCCGACAGAACTATTTGCAGTTAAAAGTTCTGCCCAATTTCTGCCTCACCCCATTTCTGCCAATCTCTGCCCTTTTTCTATTCCAGCGAATCCATTTCGGACACCTTTGCGTCCTTGTCGTCCGTTTGGGTAATTGGTATCCCAGCTTCCTCAAGCGTTTCTCGTGTCAGGCCAGCTCTCCACACGTTGTCTTCGCGTAAACCATGAATCATTCCGTTCGCCTCGCTAAGACTCTTGACCTCGATGCGGTAGTGGCGGCGGTTCGGGTCAAAGCGCACGTGTCGTCGTGGATCGAATGGGCGGCGTGAGCGAAACCAATCCGACGCATAGACTTCTGCGGAAGAAACCCCTCGCCGTTTCATTTGTTCGTCCCAAGCTATGACACCAACTCTGGAAATTGCATAGTCGATCCGCTGTTTGAAGGAAAGTTTCCCGTTTTCATCGCTCGTGGCCAAGAAGAGACGCGGGTGATTGTCAAAAATGCCGTAACTCTCGGTCATAATTTCCAATTGTGCGTTCGGTATTGCACGGCCGGTATTGCTATCGACGACGGTGACCGTGATGTCCAACGTACGAGCGCGAGGGCCAAAAAGCGCCACCCATAAAAAGCAATGACGCCAACAGCGCAAACCGCGAGGAACAACAATGACCGTCGAAAAACGCGCCATGCGCTTGAACCGGCGCGCTCAGGAGAAGGCTGGTTTGTCACGGCGACCATCGCTACGTGCCTAATCTGACGTTTGTGTCGTCTATCGCGTCATTCTGGCCTTCAATAAGGTAATAAAATGGACTCGCACGTCTCGGGAATCGTCGATCGTGGGGGAAAAACAAAGGTGTCAGGAACCAATTCCCTATTCGGTTCCCGACACCTTCGTCAGTCCCACCTTTTTCAGTCCGGCGCCATCGGGTCGCTTACAGAATCGTGACGATCGCCGCTGCAGAGACCCAAACAGAGCTATCGCCATTAAAACGAGCGAAGCCGGCTCGGGCACGGCAAATAAGGAGTCTCCTGTCTGCGCTCGGCCGAAATTTGCTCTCCAGACGCGATAGTCGCCTTCTCCAATCAAGCGGTCGCCGTCAGCATCCGCGCCGTAGCCGCCGAGCACCGTCTGGCCAAGGTTTTTGCGCCACAGGACGTAATCGGCCGCGTCGACTTTGCCGTCGCCGTTGGCATCGCCGGCGATGCGTTGCGGGGCGTCGGTCCACGATAGCAAGGCCCTGGTGCCGTTGGTGAACATCACATCGATGGGCAACATGCCGCTGTCGGTGAATCGTTTCGGGCTCAACCAGTTGATGGTGCGCACATCACCGGGCGAAATCTCGAGCGACTGGCCAGTGGACAACAGCAGTTGCCAATTGCCTTGGTCGATCCGCCATAGCCCGGTTCCGTTCAAAGCGACTCCGGAGTTATACCAGTCGGCACTTAGAATCGTGGCTCCCGTCATAGGCGAGTCATGTAAGCGCACGCCGTCATACGCGGGCAGCAGAGCACCTTCAATTCCCGGCGCCGGCCGGTCGGATTCGAACACCAACGACAACTGACCGCCGGATTCGCTGAACACTCCGCGTTTGAAATCAGTTCCCGAAAGATCGGCCACGACGACGGGTCGACCTGTTTCGGTCGCATAGACATCAGCGAAGCGCGAAAAGTCCTGCTGCCGCCAAATCCGGCGCAGGCGCCCCGTGGCGCACGACCAATCGTTGTACCCCGCCCGTGTTGGCGAAAACCGAGTATTGCAGTTCGGTGCCCGACGGCGTGTCGATATACGACTGGAACGCGATCTCGCCGTTCGTTGACGAATCGGTGCGATCACGTGCGAGAACCGGTAGCCGCCTGGCAGTCCCCAAGCCGGGTCGCCGTCACGCACAAACGTTGTCGTGCCGGCGGGCGTGCGTCGCAGAATGACATCGTTGTTCAGCGTCGTAATGCCCGACCCTTTCACCTGCATGCCATAAATAGCGGTCCCATCGGTATTGAGCGCACCGCCGAAAGCAAAATCCTGCTGAACATTACAAAACTGTCCGGTCGGGCAACCGACCGGCGCCGCACTATTGCGCTTGAAGAGGTGATGACTGGAGCCGTTCTCCTCGATCAATAGCTCGGGATCGTCGCCGATTATAACGCTGCTGCCATCTGAATAACCTCCGCGGACGTAGAGCACGTTGCCATTGTCGGCAATTCCTTTCAACGTGATGTAGCGTCGATGATGCCACTCGTTGTTCCGAACGTCGACGAGGTGAAGCCCGCCCGCTTCAGACCAGAGCGTTTCATAGAAACTATCGTACTCTGCCGGTGGGTGTCCGTTGGGATAAATGCGCGATACGAAAGCAACCTGCCCTTGATTGTTAATAACCGGCGGCTCGTAAGGCGAAATATAATTCTCGCCGGCCGGCGTGCCGGGCAGCGGAATGGTTTCTCGAGCAACGACGCGGAAAGATCCGTCCGGGCGGCTCGCAACGACGAGAGACTCCCAGGAAGACGAGCCGGTAGGCGGGACCATGACGACCGCCGCAAGTTCTCCATGGGCGTTGAAGTTGCTTTCCGTCAAGTTCATCGACGGCGCACCGGCATACGCGGCCGCATCGCCGCTCGCGATCAGAATGCGCAAGCTGTCCGCCCGACTTAAAGGGTGCGGATACACAAAGAGCATCGCGAGCGCAAACCATTGGCCAGCGAAGTTGAGGGAGAACTTGCGCATACAACGAAGGGGCCAGATCTCAAGACACCAAACGAGAAGACGTTATTATAAGTGCGGGTCGCGCACGACAATACGGATCACTTGGCAAAAGAGGTCAAAACTTCGAGTCTTCGTTGTAAACTCAAGGGCCTGGCGAACGATCTTACGTCCGCCGACGAGTCGGCGGCTTCGATCGTGGGTCTATAGATACGTATTGATGAGATTCTCAATCATCTCCTGCCGGCCGCTGCGGTTGGGCGTCGCGTCGCCTTTTTGGAGCATGATTTTTTCGAGCGATTTGAAGTCGTGCTTGCCGGATTCGATTTCGGCGCCCAGGCCGCTGTCCCAGCTTGAATAGCGCTCGCGGAGCAGTTCTTCGAGCTTGCCGTCGGCGAGCATCGCGTGGGCGATCTTGAGGCCGCGGGCGAAGGCGTCCATGCCGCCGATGTGGGCGTGGAACAGGTCGACCGGCTCGAAGCTTTCGCGGCGGACCTTGGCGTCGAAGTTGACGCCGCCCTTGGTGAAGCCGCCGTACTTCAGCACGCCGTACATGCACTGCGTCGTGAGATAAATATCGGTGGGGAACTGGTCGGTGTCCCAGCCCAACAGCATGTCGCCGGTGTTGGCGTCGATGGAGCCCAGGATGCCGGCGCTGCCGGCGACTTCCAGCTCGTGCTGCATCGTGTGGCCGGCGAGCGTGGCGTGGTTCGTTTCGAGGTTCAGCTTGAGGTGGTCGATCAGGTCGAACTCACGGAGGAAGTTCGCGCAGGCGGCCGCGTCGGCATCGTATTGATGCTTGGTCGGCTCCTTGGGTTTCGGTTCGATGTAGAACTGGCCGGTGAAGCCGATCTCCTTGGCGTAATCGACCGCCATGTGGAGGAAGCGGGCCAGGTGCTCCAGCTCGCGCTTCATGTTGGTGTTCCACAGATTCTGGTAACCCTCGCGGCCGCCCCAGAACGTGTAGCCGCCGCCGCCCAGCTCCTTGGTGACTTCCAGTGCTTTCTTCACCTGGGCAGCGGCGAACGCGAATGCCTCGCAGTTCGGGCTCGTCGCCGCGCCGTGCATGTAGCGGCGGTTGCTGAACAGGTTGGCGGTGCCCCACAGCAGCTTGATGCCGGTGCGCTGCTGCTCTTCCTTCAGCACCTTCACAACCTCGTCGAGATTCTTGTTCGTCTCGGCGAGCGTCTTGCCTTCGGGGGCCACATCGCGATCGTGAAACGCATAGAACGGGTTGCCGAGCTTCTCCATGAACTCGAACGCCACGCGCACGCGGTTCTTGGCGTTCTCGACGGAGTCGCTGCCGTCTTCCCAGGGCCGGACGGCGCAGCCGGGGCCGAACGGGTCGGCGCCTGTTCCACGGAACGTGTGCCAGTACACGACGCTGAACCGCAGGTGGTCGCGCATCGATTTGCCGCCGACTTTCTCCTCCGCGTTGTAGTGCCGGAACGCGAGCGGGTTTTTCGAGTTAGGGCCTTCGAACGAAATTCGCTGAATCTCAGGAAATGCGGCCATGAATCTTTCCTCTTTGAAATCGGCTGAGTGGATGAGGTACGGCTCTTAACTTCACAACGCCATAAGGCGGAAGTGGCGCAGGATCGTCACGCGCGGTTGCGGCCGTGCGTAAATGTCCGATTTTAGCGGCGCCAAAACCGGCTGGGCAGGGCCATTCGTTGGACATTTCCGCGGCATTCACGTAATATGAACGTTGCTGGGCAACCCCTTCAAATCTCGCCCGAGGCAGGCGCCGGAACGCCGCCTCCCTCCGCCCCGTCGAGCCACCTTGGATGTCGCTATTCTCTCGAATTCGGACGATTGCTGCGATTGCCGCGCTTGGCTTGGCGGCAGGATCTGAGGATACCGCCGAGGCGACGATCGTCCGCTTCCAGACCACACTTGGCAATATCGACATCCGCCTGTACGACGCGGCAACGCCGCTGCACACGGCGAATATGCTGAGTTACATCAACAGCAATCGCTACGACGGGACCTTTATCCATCGCAGTGCGAAGAATCAGAATGGCGAGGATTTCGTCATTCAAGGCGGCGGATATCGCATTCTTAGCTCGTTACTGGCCCAGCCGATTGAGTCCGGCTGGCAGCGTATTCAAAGCTTCGGCAATGTCACCAACGAGCCGGGGATCAGTAACCTGCGCGGCACGGTGGCGCTCGCTAAGGGCACTGGCGTAAGCAGCGGCTCGAGTGAGTGGTTCATCAACCTCAACGATGACAACGTATTTCTCAACCAACCTCCTCCCGCAAGCAACTTGTTCACGGTCTTTGGCCGCGTCCTGGGTAATGGTATGGCCATAGCCGATGCGATTGCGGCCCTTGATCGGATCGACGCGCGCGTATCCACTCCGATGGGCGTCAAGAATGGCGCGTTCAGCGAGGTGCCCGTGCTGGACATTGATAAAGTAATAGCTCAGCAGGACGTGCGTAACGACGATGTCGTGCAATTGATCAACGCGCTGGTATTAAACCTTTCGGCCGGCGATTACGACTTCAATGGAATCGTGAACATGGCCGACTACAGCGTATGGCGCCAATCGTATGACTCGACGACGGCAGCCGAAGCCGACGGCAACGGCAATGGTGTCGTCGACCTGGCCGATTTCGTTGTGTGGCGCAACAGCATGGCGGGCAGCGCAGCAGGCGCGGCAGCTTCTCTGCTTGCCGTGCCGGAACCGGCGGCGGCGTTCATGGCAATGACCGCGGTCGTGGCACTCGTCGCGAGACGACGTCGGTCCAGGTAAGAAAAATGCCCTCTGGCGGGCAAATCGGAACAGATGAAAAACGGCATGGCTTCAGGTCGCTTCTGCGGCGTTCAGGCGATTGCGCTTCGAATCGCGCCGCTTCTTCTGGCGGTGGTTGGCCATGCGCCGGGCGTGCGGGCGAACATGTTCGTCCAATTGGACTACAACATTTCGTCGGACATTCGCCTTCGCGATACGATTTTCATCGAGCTGTTCGACGATCGCCCGCTGACAACTGCCAATTTTCTGCAGTACGTCAACGGCGGCCATTACAACAACAGCTTGATGCACCGTCTCCGGGTCGATGCGTTCCATACCGGGATCGTATTGCAAGGCGGCGGGTTCCATCCAGTTTTCCAGAACGAGGGAGAACCGTTAAACACGTCCCTTGATCCAACGGCAAGAGTCGATCTGGACAACAACCCCGCAACGCCGCTTCCCACAGTGAACAGTGAGATCGGCCTGCAGCCTTTTCGCTCAAACTTTCGCGGCACGGTTGCGATGGCGCGAGCCGATGGTCAACCCAATAGCGCGAATTCTCACTATTTCTTCAATATAAGAGACAACGTGGATCTCGATAACTTTGACGGTGGTTATGCGGTTTTCGGCCGAGTACTCGGCGACGGCATGACTCTTATGGACTTTTATGATGGACTGGCAATTATCAACATGAACCAGGACGCCAACAACGACGGTGTTCGAGATGCCGGTCCGTTCTTTCGTAACATTACGGACGGTCTGCCTGCCCTGGTCGATGTCAATGCCGGAATTTTCCTACCGCTCATTTTAGAGCGGGCAAAGCAGATCAACTACTACGGCAGTGGCCCCGGGATAAGCGTTCTTGGCGGCGACCTGACTTCGTCGGGCCGGGACGCTTTCATCGACGCGGGCGCAGTGTTCAACGGCACCGATGAGCTGAGTATCGCGCCCGGCCGCACCCTCGGCGTTCGCGAGGGAACGTTTCTGCGCAGAACGCTTGTCAATCGAGGAACGCTGGCTCCCGGTCTGCAAATCGGTCCCCTTGCCGCCGACAACTTTCAGCAGTTCCCAACTGGTACACTCGAAATTCAAATTGCGGGCACAACGGTCGGAACGCAATACGACCAAGTCAATGTCGCGGGCGTCGCATTTTTAGGCGGCGCGTTGGATGTTTCGCTCGTCGCCGGCTATACCCCGAAGCACGGTGACCTGTTTCATATCGTTACGGCTGCTGGGGGACTGGTGGGAAATTTCGCCGCCGGCGACTTGCCGCTGCTCAGCGGCGGATTGGTATGGGGTTTAAATCGAACGGCGAACTCGGTTGCGCTGAGCGTCGCGCGGGCCGACTTCAATCGCAATGGCGTAGTCGACGCGGCCGACTTTATCATATGGCGCAAAACGCTGAACCAGACTGGCACCGGCCTGGCGGCCGACGGGAACGGCGATGGAAAGGTAGACGACACCGACTACCAGATTTGGCGAGTAAATTTCGGAAACATCGCCGGTACGCCGCCGGCATCCGGTGCCTTCGCACCTTCAACTGTGCCCGAGCCCGCGACGGCTGGGGTCCTGATCGTGGCCGGCACGCTGCTTTTTTTGTGGAATCGCGGGCGCCCTTCTTGTTGCAACGAGGCGTTTAGCTGCAAAACGGGCTGGCCGCGCAAGCTCGGCCGCTAAATATCTCCCGATGCGGTTTTTCTCAGGGCGCAGTGCCGCCTTGCGGCATGGCGCTTTCTGTGTCACCATTTTGGATCACCACCAGCAGGTCGGGCTGTGCCTGACACGCCTAGTTCACCCACGCATTTATGTCAGGCAAAGTCTGACCTACGCCAATGCCCAGCATTATCAAACAGCGACTTGCCGCCGGCCAGATCGTTCGCACCATGCACTTAACGGGGATGATCCATCCTCGGGCAGTGGAAATGGCGGGCCGCGTGGGAAAATTCCACGGCATTTGGGTTGATCAGGAACATTCGGCGGTTTCACATTCGCAGCTTGAGATGATCTTGATCGCTTGCCGCGCGGCGGGAATCGACGCATTCGCGCGAGTGGCGCCCACGGACTATGCGACCGTGATGCGGCCGATGGAAACCGGATGCAGCGGCGTCATGATCGCCCAGGTCCGCACCATGGCCGAGGTCGAGCAGGCGGTCCGCTGGGCAAAGTATCCGCCTATCGGCATTCGCGGCTTTTTCGGCACCAACGCCGAAACGGAATTCGGCAACATCGACATGGCGACTCACATCGCGAATGCCAACCGCGACCGATGGCTCACGATCCAAATCGAAACGGCGGAGGCAGTCGAGATTGTGGACAAGATCGCCGCGACCGAGGGCGTGGATTGGTTGTTTGTCGGACCAGCAGATTTATCCGTGACGCTTGGTGTGCCGGGCAACTTCTTGCATCCCAAGTGTATCGATGCTTTGAAACGCGTGGCGACAGCTTGCAAAAGCGCCGGAAAAGCCTGGGGCACGTTGTCGCGCGACCCCGAGCATGCGGCTCGCTGTCGCGAGTTGGGCTGCCAGTTGTTCAGCATCTTTGGCGACAGCGATTGCCTGCGGGCCGGACTCGAGGCGCTCGAACAACGTTTCGCCGCACTCATGGATTAGGAATGTAGCCCGCAGCGCAAGCAAGGGATTTGCAGATTACCCTCGCTGGCGCACTGGCGCGTCGGGCTGGTGTTATGTCAGGCGCAACCTGACCTACGGAGACAACGGAGAACTGTCATGACGGAAAAATCGCAACTGGAGAATATCGTTCAGGTAAAAACGGCGCTGGCCGACAAATACCTGCGTTTGGCCGGCAAGCGCCGCAGCAAGCCGGCCAGGCTGACGCTGCTTCGTCACGCGAAGCGATTCCGCGATCAGGCGGAGAACGTCGAAAAAGGCATTCAGAAATGACCGTTGGCGAAAGTGGCGCGACCGCTACGCCGCCGCAACACCCGGCCACTCACGCAGCGCCGGCGCCACGCGTCGATCCGCGGCTGGTGACACCCTCCGAAGCGGTTTTGAAACCGCCCGAGCACCAGAGCTTATGGCTATGGGTGATGTGTCTCACGGGCGTGGATTATTTCAGCACGCTGGGATATCAACCTTCGATTGCCTTCGAAGCACTGGGTCTGCTTGCGCCGATCGGGACGCTGTTTTTGGTCGCGCTAACCTTGTTTGGCGCTCTGCCTGTTTATCGACGTGTGGCAGCCGAGTCGCCGCTCGGTCAAGGCTCGATCGCACTCACGGAACGGCTGCTCTCTGGTTGGGCCGCCAAATTTGCTGTCCTTGTGCTGCTTGGCTTCGCGGCCACCGACTTCATCATCACCAAAACTCTGTCCGCAGCGGATGCGGCGGAGCATCTCATTCACAATCCGATTTGGAGCTCAAATGCGCCGGATGTGTTGAAGGATCAAATGGCCATCACGATGACGCTGCTCGTAATGCTCGGCGCAATGTTTTTGCGCGGGTTTCGCGAAGTGATTATGGTGGCCGTCGTAATTGTCGGAGGCTATTTACTGCTTAACGCCTTTATCATCGTCAGCGGAATCGTTTATCTGGCATTTCACTCAGAATTGCTTACTGCGTGGTTCAACAACGTCGTCACCGGCCAATGGTATCTCGAGCATGCGCCGGTCGCGGGAACTGGATTACTTTCAGTTTTCATCGTTTGTTTCCTTTTCTTT
The DNA here is from genome assembly GCA_963713365.1 of uncultured Planctomycetota bacterium. GTDB lineage: Bacteria > Planctomycetota > Planctomycetia > Pirellulales > Lacipirellulaceae > JABDGM01. The sequence goes on from CAVQLN010000006.1 coordinate 142,640, forward strand.
CCCAAGCTTGCATTAGGACTCAGTGGTTTTGAAACGGGCATCGCCGTCATGCCGCTAGTGCGTGGCGACCCGACCGACGACCCGCAACGGCCGCAGGGCCGCATTCGAAACACACGGAAACTGTTGACGACGGCTGCCCTCATCATGTCCACCATGTTGATCGGCTCCAGCATCGTGACATCGATGCTAATTCAGCCGGACGCGCTATTGAGCCATGGTCCTGCGGCCAACCGGGCTATGGCGTTCATCGCCCACGGCGAAACCCAAGCGCGGATTAATCCTCTGTTTAGCCATATTTTTGGAACAGTCTACGACATCAGTACCATATCGATTTTGTGGTTCGCCGGCGCAAGCGCGATGTCTGGGCTCCTCAACCTGGTGCCGCGCTACCTGCCACGATACGGCATGGCGCCGAAATGGGCAGAAGCCATTCGTGCGCTCGTGCTCGTGTTCACCGGAATCAGCTTGTTCGTTACCTGGATATTTGATGCCAGCGTCGAGAAGCAAGCTGGCGCCTATGCCACGGGTGTTTTAGTGCTGATGTGCAACGACTGCTTTGCAGTAACCATCGTCGAATGGCGACGTCGGCGCGGACCTTGGTATTCGCGCTTGTCATGGCACTACTTCATTACCTCGCTCATCTTCGTCTATACGACGATTGCGATCATTATTGAAAAGCCCGAAGGCATCAAAATCGCCGGCGCGTTTATCGCCTCCGTAGTCATCTTCTCGATGTTCTCCCGCACGCGCCGCAGCACGGAGCTACGATTCGAGAAGTTCGACTTTGTCGATGAGCATTCGCGGCTGCTGTGGGACGCGCTGCGGCATCTTGAGTTCCCCGTCCTCGTGCCGCATCGGCCGGGGCACCATACGATCGTGCAGAAGGACGAACAAATCCGCCGCGTGCACCGGCTGGGGCCGAAAGTGCCCATCGTGTTCGTCGAGGCCACGATCGGCGACCCCAGCGAGTTTCACCATCATCCGATGATTGAGGTCACCGAGGAGCAGGAGCGATTCGTGCTCAAGCTGACGCGCTGTGCGTCGGTGGCCCATGCGGTCGCTACCGTTGCCTTGGAGCTGTCGAAGACCGGCAAGCCGCCGGAGATTCACTTTGGCTGGTCGGATGAAAGCCCGCTCGTGGCCAATCTGAGCTTCGTGCTTTTCGGCGAAGGCAATGTTCCCTGGCTCGTCCGCGAGCTGATTCAGCGTGCCGAGCCGGACCCGGACAAGCGGCCACGCGTTATCATTGGCTAATGCGCGGTTCCAAGCCATGGCCGAGCCTGCGCTGTGATATTGCGTAGCCGCAATATGATTTCGCGTTACACGGCGGCGCTCCAGCGTCGAAGTCAACTCGGCGGCATGTCGTTCCTGATTTGAACAATCCGGGTCGCGGCGTGTCCGGCCGATTGGTAATATGGTCCTTGGCGGCCGACGCATTCACGAATTCCCCGCATGGAGACCAGCGATCGATGGCGGAATCGAATCGTCTAACCCCGGTCCAGTGGACCGTTTGCGTGATTGCCGCCATCGGCTTCATGTTCGACACGTACGAGCTGTTAATGCTCCCACTCGTGATCGAGCCGGCCCTCACGTCGCTCGGCGTTCCGAAGACGATTCTCGGCGCCGAGGGCGCCGTCGTGCTCAATCCCACGTTCAAGAATTGGGGAACGCTGTTATTCTTCCTGCCCGCGCTGTTGGGCGGAGTATTTGGCTTGCTCGGCGGTTATTTGACCGATCGCCTAGGACGGCGGCGGATGCTTACCTTCAGCATTCTGCTGTATGCCGTATCGGCGTTCGCTTCCGGTTACTCGACTACACCGGGAATGCTTTTGTTTTTTCGCTGCCTGACGTTCATCGGTGTTTGCCTGGAGTTCGTAGCGGCGACGGCCTGGCTCGCGGAGCTGTTTTCCGAGCCCCGCCGACGAGAGCGGGTACTCGGTTACACGCAGGCGTTCGGTTCGGCTGGCGGCTTTCTCGTCGCCGTGGTGAACGGGTGGCTGATCGGCATGGAACAGGCTGGCCGCCTGCCGGCGGTGTCTTTACCGGCATGGCTCAACCTGTTTGGCGGGGAAATGACGGATCCCGATGCTGCCTGGCGATACACGCTCATGTCCGGACTCATGCCGGCGCTGCCGCTAATCGTCATTCGACCATTTCTGCCTGAATCGCCGGAGTGGGAACGAAAAAAATTAGCCGGCACGCTGGGGCGCCCAAGTCTGCTGGCGATCTTTTCACCGTCGCTGCGTCGCACGACTGTCGTGACGACGCTCATGGTCGCCTGCACATTCGGGGCGGCGTTCGGCGCGATACAACACATGCCGCGAATGGTTTCGGGCCTGCCCGAAGTGCAGCAAAAGGCGCAGCAAGCGGTCGCTGCGCTGGATAACCCTTCGGAAAAACAACGGCGCGACGCGGCGGCCGACGTTGCCGAAGGCGTGGCGGCTGACGTTGCCAAATGGCAAGAGATTGGCGGGATCTTCGGCCGGTTGCTGCTGGCCGTGCTCGCCGGGTGGATTATTAGCCGGCGCCGCCTGATTTGGGTGTTCCTGATTCCGGGATTGATCGCTATGCCGCTGACTTTCGGTTACGCGGCCGTGGCAAACCTCGATCTGCTCTACGTCGGCATGTTTCTCGTGGCGCTGTTCACGATCGGGCAAATGAGCTTCTGGGGAAATTACTTGCCAGTGGTTTATCCGGTGCACCTCCGCGGCACGGGCGAAAGTTGCGCAGCGAATATTGGCGGGCGCATGATCGGCACGTCCTTCGCGGCCTTGCTGTTTGCGATTTCCGGTTCTGAGTGGATGTTCGGCGGTACGCCGACCGAGAAGTTGGCCTACACCGCGGCGGCCATCGGCACGGCCGTGTTTGCGCTCAACCTCATCCTGTCGTTCTGGCTGCCGGAGCCGAAATCCGAACATTTGCCGGATTAACTTTTTTAATCGGGTGGATAACCAATGGACCAAATGGCTGAAGGGCGGTACCGCTGGTATCGGGAGCTCAATGGGTATCAATGGTTTGTGTTGATCGTCGCGTCGCTCGGCTGGATGCTCGACTGCTTCGACCAGCAGCTCTTCATGATGGCCCGCCAGCCGGCAATGACGGAACTGCTCGTCAGCGACGACGCCTTGACTCCATTCGCACGGCTGGGCACCTATTTCGGCCGCCAGGCGTCGGTGCCGGAAGATCCTTCGGAGAGGCAGCCGATGGTCCGCCGCGATGACGGCCGGTTCGACGCCGTCGCTTGCCACCATCAACGAGTACGGCGGATATGCGGTGTCGATCTTTCTGATGGGCTGGGGCATTGGCGGGTTGATCTTCGGCGTGATGGGCGATCGCATCGGCCGCGCGAAGACCATGATCATTACGATCCTGATGTACTCCCTCTTCACCGGGCTCAGCGCGATGCAGCACGTCTTTTTGGGACTTCGCTGGCTATCGATTTCTGACGGGCATGGGAGTCGGCGGAGAGTTCGCCGTCGGCGTGGCGCTCGTGGCCGAAGTGATGCCCAATCGTGCGCGGCCATACACCTCGCGCTGTTGCAAGCCCTCTCGGCGGTCGGCAACATCAGTGCTGCCTTGGTCAGTATGGCCATGGGGCAATTGGTCGCCGAGGGACACGTGGAGAGCATCTGGCGGCCAATGTTCGTCATCGGCGCGGTTCCTGCCGTACTGGCGCTTATAGTTCGCTGGCGGCTCAAGGAGCCGGAACGATGGCAGCACGCTGCACACGAGGATGCCGATGGCCAAAAAGCTCGGCTCGTACCGGGAGCTATTCGGCCACCCGACGTGGCGGCATCATGCGCTTGTCGGGCTGGCGCTGGCGTTCTCGGGCATCGTCGGGCTGTGGGGAATCGGGTTTTTCGTCTTCGACCTGGTGGCCGACATTTTCCGCAAGCGCTTTGTGGACCAAGGGCTGTCGGGCGACCAGCTCAACGGCGAAATCGCCAAGTGGAGAGGGTATGCGTCGATGATGATGAACATTGGCGGCGCACTTCGGGATGTATGGCTTCGCCGTCCTGGCGGCACGCGTGGGCCGCAAGCCAACGTTCGCTGTTTGCTTCATCGCCGCGCTGGTGAGTACGGCGCCACGTTCTATTTCCTGGAGGAGACCCACCAGGTCTTCTGGATGATCCCGATCATGGGGTTCTGCATCCTCTCCCTTTTTGCCGGCTATGCCGTCTACTTCCCTGAACTTTTCCCCACACACCTCCGCAGCACCGGGACGAGCTTTTGTTACAACGTCGGTCGCTTCGTGGCCGCGTGCGGGTCGGCGCTGACAGGACTCTTGATTGCCTTTTATGCCGATGCCGCTGCCACGACCGGCGATGACGCCGCGCCGATGCGCTACGCCGGCCTTACGATGTGTGGCATTTTTCTCCTCGGCCTCGTTGTGCTGCCGTTCGCGCCCGAGACGAGGGGCCGGCCGCTGCCGGAATGAGGGGGAGGGGGAGGGAGCACGGAGCGGGGAGCACGGAGTGGGGAGCAGGGAGCGGGGAGCACGGAGCGGGGAGCAGGGAGCAGGGAGTAACGTTCGATGTCCTCCGCTCCGAAGCATCGCGTCGTCATCGTGGGCGGCGGGTTCGCCGGATTGAACGCGGCGCGGGCGCTGCGACGTGCCGCCGTCCAAGTCACGCTGATCGATCGCCGCAACTTTCATTTGTTCCAGCCGCTGTTGTATCAAGTGGCGACCGGCGCACTCTCGCCGGCCAACATCGCCGCTCCGCTGCGCTGGATTCTCGAACGTCAATCCAACTGCGAGGTCCTTCTCGGCGAGGTGCGCGACTTCGACATCGCCGCGCGTCATGTACTGCTGGATAACGCCAAGCTTCCGTACGACACTCTGATTGTCGCCGCCGGCGGACGGCACAGTTACTTCGGACATCCGGAATGGGAGCCGCACGCACCAGGGCTCAAAACGATCGAAGACGCAACCGAAATCCGCCGGCGGATTTTTACTGCGTTCGAGCTGGCCGAGCGCGAGGCGGTTGTCGCCAAGCGCCGGATGTTGCTCACGTTTGTGATCGTCGGCGGCGGCCCCACGGGTGTCGAGATGGCTGGCGCCGCGGCCGAGATCGCCCGCCACAGCCTGTCGCACGAGTTTCGCCACATCGATCCGTCCGACGCGCAGATACTTCTCATCGAAGCGGGTGACCGCGTTCTCGGCGCAGTACCCGCCTGAATTGTCCGCCAAGGCCCAAAGCGCGCTGGAGCGCTTGGGAGTAACCGTCCGCACAAAAAACATGGTGAAGTCCGTCACCGCCGACAAAGTTGCCGTCGACTGGGCGGGCGGACGCGAAGAGATACCCACGCAGACGGTCATTTGGGCCGCCGGCGTCCAGGCCTCGCCGCTGACTCAGCGCCTCGCCGCGGCCACCGGTGCCACGCTCGATCGGGCCGGCCGACTCACCGTGGAACCCGACCTTTCCCTGCCGGGCCACGCCGAGATCTTCGTTCTGGGCGACATGGCGAACTACACGCATCAAGACGGCAAGCCGCTGCCTGGCGTTGCCCCGGTCGCCATCCAACAAGGGCGCTACGTTGCGAAATTGATCAAATCCCGCCTGCGCAACAAAAAGCCACCGAAGTTCCACTACCGCGACCGCGGCACGCTCGCGACCATCGGCCGCTCCGCCGCCGTCGCCGATTTTGGTAAGCTCCGATTCAGCGGCTTCTTCGCCTGGTTCCTGTGGCTCATCATTCACCTCATGCTACCTGGTAAGCTTCCGCAACCGGCTTTTGGTCTTCATCCAATGGGGGTGGAACTACGTCACCTACGACCGCGCCGCCCGGTTAATTACGGGTGATGCCGGCGACGGGACGATCGACAAATCGGCATGTGCAAACCCGCCGGCGGCTACGCCGTCAGGGCCGCAAGTTGCGGAACGGCATTGAGTTCGGACAATTGCAACCTTTCGGATAGGATAGGTGGCAGGTGCTCATTCCTAGAGAAGGCCAGGCGTATATTGCACTCCGGCGGCTACTGGAAATCTCCGAAACGCCCGTCAAAAACGTATCGGAACATCGCGGCGCGGTGCGGGGCGGTTGGTAGAATATGGCCACGGTGGATTGTCGCCGCGGTGCGGGGTGCCACTGCTGGCTCGCCCAGCAGTGCCTTTGAACGTGGAAAAGCCGTCCTTGGCACTCGTCCATTAACACTCGTGCTCATTCTAATTCGGTTGATCGTTTCTTCGCAGGGAGTTCTCAATGTCCAAGCAAACTCGTCGCGTGTTCTTGCAACAGGCCGCCGGCGCCGCCGCGGCCGCTGCGGTGCTTCCAAAAATCGCCCGGGCGGATGTGAACAGCCAGATCCGCATGGCGGTCATCGGCTTCAACGGCCAGGGCAGAAGCCACATTCGCGCTTATCAGGATTATTTAGTCGCCCTTTGCGACGTCGACGAGAAAGTGCTCGGCAAGGCAGCGGAAGACTTCAACAAGGACAACGATCGGAAGCTCGACCAGGTTACCGACTTCCGCCGAATTCTCGACCGCGACGACATCGACGCGATTTCGATCGCCACGCCCAATCACCTGCACTCGTTGATCACGATCCTCGCGGCCCAGTCGGGCAAGGATGTGTATTGCGAAAAGCCGTTGAGCCACACGGTGTGGGAAGGGCGGCAGGTCGTCAACGCGGCGAAAAAGACCGGCCAGATCATCCAAACGGGAACGCAGGCGCGCTCGAGTCGTGCGATTCGCCAGGCCGTGGAGTACGTGAGAAGTGGAAAGCTTGGGAAAATGTTATGCGTCACGGGAACGTGCTACAAGCCGCGGCAGGCCATCGGCAAACTGGAAAAGCCTCTGCAGATTCCCAGCCACATCAACTACGACCTGTGGTGCGGACCGGCCGCGAAGGTCGATCTCTATCGTCCCAAGCTGCACTACGACTGGCATTGGGACTACAACACGGGCAACGGCGACATGGGCAACCAGGGCATCCACCAAATGGATGTGGCCCGCTGGTTCCACGGCGGAACGACACTATCGCCGCGTGTGGTGAGTGTCGGCGGCCGGCTTGGTTACTCAGACGCCGGCAACTCGGCCAACACACAAGTCGTGCTGCACGATTACCCCGAATGCCCGCTGATTTTTGAGACCCGCGGGCTTCCCAAGTCGAAAGCGGCCCAGAAGGACTGGGGCGATTCGATGGACGACTACAAAGGCTCGCGGATCGGTGTCGTCGTTGAGTGTGAAAACGGCTACATCGTTTCACCTTCTGATTACGGCAGTGCGGAAGCGTTCGACAACGACGGCAACCGCATCGAGCGCTGGCGCGGGGGCGGCAGCCATCATGAAAACTTCCTAGCGGCCGTGAAGTCGCGCAAGACCGAAGATCTCAATGCACCGGCACTGGAAGGCCACTTGTCGAGCGCACTGTGCCACACCGGACAGATCTCGCACATGCTGGGCGAGCCGCGCACGGCAAAAGACATCCTGGAGTCGGTCGCCAAGCACGAGCGGCTTCAGGACTCGGTCGAGCGAATGCTCAAGCATCTGCAGGCGAACGAAGTCAACGTCGACGAGCCGGTCGTAACCGCCGGGGTTTGGTTGGAAATGGACCCCAAGACCGAGCAGCTCACCAACAACTCGGCCGCCAGCGAAATGCTCCACCGCGCTGATCGCAAGCCGTTCGTCGTGCCGGAGATCGCATAAATCGTACTCACGCAGAGGCGCAGGGAACGCAGAGGACAATCTACTTTGTCTCTGCGACCACTGCGCCTCTGCGTGAGACATTCTTGGCCGTTGGAATCGTGTAGCAACACTATGATGAGAAAATCTTCGTTGTTGTGCTTTCTGTGTGGCATTTCGTTGTTGATGCATAGCCAAGCAAGTGCCGAAGTCACTGCTGAGCGCAGCCAGCGCGGCGTCGTGGTGAAGATCGACGGCGAGCTGTTTACCGAGTATCTCACCGAAGCGGGCGAATCGCCGGCTTTGTGGCCAGTGATTGGTCCGACCGGCAAGCCGATGACGCGCTCGTACCCCGTTGGGCCGCGCGAGGAAGGCGAGACGGATGATCACCCGCACCATCAATCGATCTGGTTTACGCACGACGAGGTGAACGAGACCAACTTCTGGTCAGACAACCGCAACGACCGCCGCGACGGTTCGCGGGCGCATGTCAAACATCGCGAGTTCGACTCAATCGGCGGTGACGGCGAAACAGCGCGCATCGTTTCCCGCAACGACTGGATGCACGGGGACAAGAAGCTGTTTGAAGACGAGCGGACGATCGTTTGCGGCGTGCGCGAAAATGGCGATCGCTGGATCGATTTCACGATCACGATCAAAGCCACGGATGGCGATGTCACATTTGGTGACACCAAGGAAGGCACGTTCGCGGTGCGCGTTGCCGACACGATGCGGCTGGAAGCCAAGAAAGGCGGCCGTATCGTCAACAACGAAGGGCAGACCGACGATGCGGCCTGGGGCATGCCGGCCAAGTGGGTCGATTACACGGGGCCGGTCGACGGTCAGAAGGTCGGCGTCGCGATCCTCAGCCACCCCGAAAGTTTTCGCCCCAACACCCGCTGGCATGTGCGCGGGTACGGACTCTTCGCAGCCAACCCGTTCGGGCACAAAGACTTTCCAAAACCCGAGCTGGCCAAGCAAGGCGCGACGACCATTCACAAGGGAGACGATCTCACGCTCCGCTACCGCGTGCTGCTGCACCGCGGCGAAACGGACAAGGCGGAGATCGAGAAGGCGTTCGAAGAATTCGCCGCCAATTAGCCCGGCTTGTGTCACTGCTTGTAGCGGCGGGTGCTTGCACCCGCCATGGTGAATGATTTCGGCGGGTGCGAGCACCCGCCCTACAGCGCGTGGCAATGTAGCAGCGGCTTGTACACGTAGTTGCGCAGAAAGCTGCCCCAGAACGGCTCCGCTAGCGCATGGGCCGCTTGGTTCTTTCGCTGAAGGTATTCAACTTCGGCAGCCAGGTCTCCGCGATAGGTGGCCAGTTGTTGAGGATACATCGTGGCAGTGACGAATTCGTAGACTTTGTAATCTTCGGCGTTCGCTTCGCAAATGCGCGCACGCATCTCATCCGACTCAAGATAGTTCATGTCGGTTTGATTGCGAGCGATGTCACGCGGTCGACGCTTGTCGCTGATCCGATTGACGCGGCGGTACTCGGGGCAAAAGGTCGGTTCCCGCAACCAGCCGCCAAGCAGCACGAGCGATTCGTCAAATCGCTCGGTGAGCCCGATGAATCCAAACCGCGCTCTCAACAATTCAATGGCTTTCTGGGCGCTGGGCTCGCCGGCAATCATCTTGGTTTGCCAATTATGAACCCAATCGGCCACCAGCCAGCTCTCAAAGTCCTCGCGCCGGTTGCCGTCGCCACGGTTCAGGAAATGCGAAAGAAATCGGCGCGCCGGTTCGCGGAGGATCGTGAAGTACTGGATGTCGGGGCACGCCTCGTGCAAGTCGGCATACGGCTTCACATTGTGGCCGGCGATGCCGCGCAGGTTTCGATAGAGATGTCTCACGCGACGAAGATCGGCCGCGTCGACATATGCCTTGCTGTCGCGATTGTCGAACCTTCGCTTGGCAATCGGCAAGCGGATGTCGCAATGACGCATTCCGAACGAGCGGCGCAGAATCGTGTTCAGGCAACTGCCGGCCGTCTTCTCGATATGCACAAAAGCGTACATGCGGATTCTCCGGCGCAAGCGCGCACTCATTCAGTCTGTCCTATCGGTCAGAGCGTTGCCGCGCTTGATTTTAGAACGGGAGCTAGCACTGGCGGCGCTCGCTGTCGAAGCGACCCGGCGCTCAAGCTTGGAAGCGTTGCGGGTCGATAAACGTATGATAGCGCACCGATGCGCTCAACTTTTCGCACGTTCTCTTCGAGCAGGCGGGGCTCCATGGCAGCAAAACTCACCGCGCTTATTCCTTGCAAAGATGAGCGGCTCAACATCCGGCCTTGCATCGAATCCGTGCGGCCGATTGCCGACGAGATTCTCGTGGCTGACTCGGGCTCAACCGACGGAACACTGGAAATCGTGCGAGACATCGGCGGCTGCCGCATCATCGAACGCGAATACATCAACTCGGCGGACTTCAAAAACTGGGCAATCCCGCAAGCCCGGCATGAATGGATACTGCTGGTCGACGCCGACGAGCGCGTCACGCCCGAGTTAGCCGCCGAAATCCGGCATCTGCTTGAATCGCCGCCCGCCGACAAAGACGGATTTTGGATCGGCCGGGTCGGGCATTACTTGGGGTATCGCATCGATCATTGCGGTTGGAACGCCGACGCGGTGATCCGCCTTTTCCGCCGCGATCCGAGCCGCTACAAGGAGCGCTGGGTCCATTCTGAGATCGACTTGCCGGCAACTCGTGTCGGGAAACTGAAGCACTCGCTGTTGCATTACACAATGTGGGATTCGGACAAGTACGTGTACAAACTCAACCGCTACGCCGGTTGGGGAGCACTCAACTTGCGCGATGCGGGTCGCCGGCCGAGCATTTTCTCCATGCTCACTCGTGCGCCGCTCAGGTTCTTGCAGCTGTATTTTTTTCGGTTGGGGTTTCTGGACGGTGTCCCCGGCTTTCAAATTTGCGTTCATACAGCGTACTATGCGTTCTTGAAGCAAGCCAAGCTTTGGGAGTTGCAGCACGCCTTGCCGCGGCCTGATCCGGAATTCGATCATGTGCGGCGAAGCAAGATGTAATAGCGGTGCGCCGAGCCGCGTGATTTGACCGATTGTTCTTTTTTGCAGTCGCAAACTTCATTGGATGCGTTGGATGCGAGCTGAAGCGATTCTGCAAGTCGACTCACGCATCATCGAAATCGACGCCGTCGACGGTATCTTGGCTGAATCGCTCCGGGCGGCCGGCTATACAAAGCATCTAACCGTCGTGCGGGACGAATGCCGTCAACGCGCAATCAGCGACGCACATCCGGACCTTTCCGATCATATCGCCGTAAGTACTCCCCGGCGCGTTGTTCGGCAGAACAACGCGGATGTGCTCATTCTTCACGGATGGTCAGCGCTTGTTCGCCTGGCGATGGCGCAATATTCGGCACGTGCGTCTTGTGGCCATGCCTTGGACTTTGTCGCCACTGTGCTGGTTCGCGGTATTGATTTGGTTCTGCCAGTGGGCACTTGGCCGACTGGCATGGCCGGACGTCGTGCGGCCGAGACGAATGGCGAATGGAACTCACTGCAGGAGCAACCCTGCTGTCACACTGCTCGTTTCTCGCGTTCGTCGCCCGCGTCTGCATACGGTGAGCTCGCCGCTTTATTCCACATGCACAGGGAATCGAAGGCTTTTTGCGCTGCTTGCATGCGAGCGGCGTTCGACACGCAGTTCTGCGCTGGTTCGATCACCTTCCACAGTTGCCCGCCGGCGAAGACATTGACCTGCTAGTGGACGATGAAGTCATCGACGTCCGTTCACGCGTTGCTGGACGCGGCACCGGGCATTCAACCAATCGACATCTACTCGGCGACCGGGCTGCCTGGTGCTGACTTTCGGGCCATGCCGTATTTTCCGCCGTACCTGGCCGGAGAGCTGCTGGATCGCGCCGTGTGTCAGCGTCAACTTTGCCGTGTGCCGTCGCCGCGCGAACACTTTCTCAGCCTCGCGTACCATGCGCCGTATCACAAAGGCGCTGCGTCTGGAATTCCGTCACGCGTTCGACGACGTGGCCGGCCTGAGTCGGGTCACGATTATACGGACGTCCTTGCACGGCTTGCGCGGAAACTTGGCATCAACATTTCAATTACATTGGAGGATCTCGACGCCTATCTTGATTCGCAGGGCTGGCGGCCGCCGCATGACATGCTCGTTCGCTTGTCGCGCCGCAACCGCTGGGTGCGCTCACTGCTCCACCGACCGGCAAAAGGCCCGGCAGCGGACGATGATCTGGCGGTTTTTCTCATTCGCCAGGAGGCGATGCGTCGCGGAGGGATAGACCGGGCAGCAGAATTGATCGGATCGTACGGCTTTGAAATCTTGGCGACGCGGATCATTGACGAAGGTAATTCATCACTGGTAGTGCGCAGCATCCGCGGCGGAAACTGGGGCAGGGGCCCGTGGCCGGTTTCGGGCGGGCTTCCCGTAGCGGCAATTGTCGCCTACGACGAATGTCCCATCGCCCCGACGCGCCGCCAGCGCCGCCGATTTCCGTTTGTGGCAAACGCACGGCTCTTCTGCAAAGAGAAACTCCGCGACGCATTCAATGATGGATTCCCGGCAGATCAGCACTGCAATGTGGTCCATTCCAGCGACAACGGCCGCGAGGCAATGGACTATCTGCGGATCATCATGCCGCAGGATATTGAGAACGTGCTGAAGGCCATCCGTCTGCCGGCACGGGAAACCCGCCGCGCCGCATGACGCGCGATTTGCCGCTCGCAAAGCGCATTTTTAGCCTCTAAATTGCGCGTGGCAGCTTCTGGTTACCTTGATTTGAAGCCCGGAACTGGACACAATCCATGAACGCCGGCGGCTTCTTCTAAACGAGTAGGAATTAACAGGAGGAAGCAGAGAAAGCAGAGTTCGATTGATATCGTGCTCTGCCACCTTTGCTTCCTCCTGTTAAAAGAATTCTTCGGACTCGATAGTCGATCCGCGATGAATGACCGTGTGATTGTGGAAAAGTAATCTTCGTCCAAGGATTGAACACTCATGTCGAACAATGCAGACAATACATCGCGGCGCGAGTTTTTGAAGACTTCTACGAGTCTGGCATTTGGCGCAACGCTGGCCGGAACGCTCGCGGTGCCGCGAGGTGTGCACGCGGGTGTTGGGGAAACGCTCAAAGTCGGCCTTATTGGCTGTGGCGGGCGCGGCACCGGCGCCGCGCGGAACGCGCTGCATGCCAGCCCGGATAACGTCATCACGGCGGTGGGCGACGCGTTCGCCGATTTTGCCCAGCGCAGCGTGGCGCAGCTTCGCCGCTTCGATGACGTGAAAGACCGCGTCCAAGTGGAGGAGGACCATGTATTTTCCGGCTTCGACGCCTACAAGCAGGTGATCGACAGCGACGTCGACGTGGTGCTCCTGGCGGAGCCGCCGCATTTCCGGCCCAAACACCTGGCTTACGCCGTTGAAAAAGGCAAGCACGCCTTCGTTGAGAAACCAATTGCGGTCGATGCGCCGGCGTGCGGAGCGTTATCGAAACTTGCGAGAAGGCAAAGCAGAAACAACTGGCAATCGTTTCGGGGCTGTGCTGGCGATATCACCCGGCCATCGTGGAGACGGTGCGCCGAGTCACTGAGGACAAGGCCATTGGCGACATCATCGCCATCGAGTCGTGCTACAACGGCGGCACACTGTGGCATCGCGGCGACAGGCCCGAGTGGAGCCGCATGGAATATCAAATCCGCAACTGGCTGTATTTCAGTTGGTTGTCGGGCGATCACATCAACGAGCAGGCGATTCACAGCCTGGATAAAACGGCCTGGCTCCAAGGCGACGTTCAGCCGGTGCGGGCATTCGGCACAGGCGGCCGGCAGCAGCGCACCGGCCGTGAATACGGTAACATCTATGACCACTTTTCAGTGTTCTACGAATATCCGAGCGGCATCCGGGTCAACTTCATGTGCCGGCAGCAGCAGGACTGCTATAGTCGCGTCGAGGACGTCATTCGCGGCAGCAAAGGCACTGCGACAATCGCTTCGGACTATGGCCGCATCGAAGGCGAGAACCAATGGGAGTCCGACAAAGAGGCCGCCAAGAAAATCGACATGTACGACATCGAGCACGCCCATTTGTTCCGCAGCATCCGCGAAGGCAAGCCGATCAACAACGGCCACTACATGGCCAACAGCACAATGCTGGCGATCATGGGCCGCATGTGCGGTTACACTGGCCAGATGCTCAGCTGGGACGAGTGCTTCAATAGCCAGCAGCGGCTAGAGCCGAGCGAGTATGCGTGGAATGACGAAGTGCCGGAATCGACGGTGGCCATTCCGGGAAAAACCAAGTTGGTATAACTCGGAAGCTGCCTCGTAGCATGTTGCTTTATCGCACCAAGGACGGGCTCATGGCGAGCGAACGGCCGGGCGGGCCGCTCGTCGCGTTGCCGGGCCACTCCTTGGATGACGTTTTCACGTCCGTCGTCAGAAAACCAGAGCTGGAACGCGCGCTTTCCGCAGCGAAATCGGCGGGGTCGCCGGATCCACTTTCCGATCGAGTGATATTGCCGCCGATTGGTTCGCAGGAAGTTTGGGCGGCCGGCGTCACGTATCTGCGTAGCCGAACGGTGCGCATGGAGGAATCGGCCACTGCCGGCGGCAGCGACTTCTATGATCGCGTATATCACGCGCACCGGCCCGAATTGTTCTTTAAAGCGACGCCTCACCGCGTGGTGGGGCACGGCCAAACAATGCGGCTTCGAAAAGACTCGCGCTGGAATGTGCCAGAACCAGAATTGACCCTAGCATTTTCCAGCGACGGCGAGTTGTTGGGCTATTGTGTTGGCAACGATCTCAGCAGCCGCGACATTGAGGGTGAGAATCCGCTCTATCTGCCACAGGCAAAAGTCTTTGACACCTGCGCCGGCTTGGGTCCTGGGCTTTTGCTTACGGACACATACCCTCCTGGCGAGACGACGATTCGCATGTCGATCCTGCGCGAGAATGCAGAGATATTCCGCGGCGAGACTCAAATTGCCAACATGAAGCAGTCACTCGAGAACCTTCGCGAACATTTGTTTCGGCACAATTCTTTTCCGTTATGGTTGCTACCTAATGACCGGCACCGGGATTGTTCCGAGCGACGATTTTACGCTTCAGCCGGGCGACGAGATCTCGATCACGATCGACAACGTCGGGACGCTGACGAATTTCATCGCCTAAAGACTGGCGTTGCCGCCGGCGCGACTCCTCGATTTGTGACGCGCTTGAGCGTATCCTGGTAGGCATGCGAAATCAGCCGATTTGTTGTCATGCCTTGTGGTTTGCATGGGGCTTCACGCTGTGCTCCGCTAGGTCGCAACACGCGATCGCCGAGGAAACTACCGCAGCAGCGGCAAGCGAGTACGTGCTTCCGCGCGTGCCGCCGAAATCGCCGGACGAAGCGATCGCCAGCTTCGAGGTGGCCGACGGTTTCCGCATTGAGCTCGTTGCAGCCGAGCCGCTCATCGTAGATCCGGTGGCGATGGCGTTTGATGAGGATGGCCGGATTTACGTCGTCGAGATGCGCGATTACTCGGAACAGGACAAGGAACGTCTTGGCCGCGTGCGGCTGTTGAGAGATGAAGATGGCGACGGCAAGTTCGAGACGAGCCGCGTGTTCGTCGAGGGCCTGTCATGGCCAACGGCCATAGCTTGCTACGACGGCGGAGTGTTCATCGGGAGTGCGCCCGACATCCTGTATTGCAAGGACACTGACGGCGACGGCGTTGCCGACGAACAGAAGGTTGTTTTTACTGGCTTCGGCCGCGGCAACGTGCAAGGTCTGATCAATAGTTTTCAATGGGGGCTCGATGGGCGGATTCACGGGGCAACGAGCAGCCGCCGTGCTCAAGTGATTCGGCGTGATATGCGGAGTCAGGAGACCCGCGAAATCCGCCCAATATGCTCCGCTCGATTTGCGCGGCCGCGATTTCGCGTTTGATCCTAAGACCTTGGGGATTGACGCCGAAACCGGTGGGGGACAGCACGGCCTTACGTTCAATCGCTGGGGGGATCGATTTGTCTGCCACAACAGCGACCATTTGCAAGCGGTAGTTTTCGAAGAGCGTTATCTGGCCCGGAATCCGTTTCAGTCGGTGCTGTCGGCCCGACGATCGATTGCGGCCGACGGACCGCAAGCGGCGGTTTACCGTATTAGCCCGGTGGAAGCGTGGCGCGTGGCCCGAACGAAATCTGCGCGTGGCCGGCCGCGTGCCGGGGCCGATCGAAGGCGGCGGCCAGCCGGCTGGGTATTTCACGAGTGCGACAGGCATCACTGTGTATGAAGGCGGTTTATGGGGCGGTGAAGAAGAGGATTGGGTGTATGTCGCCGACGTCGGCAGTAATCTTATCCATCGCAAGCGGCTCGTGCCCGATGGCGTAACGTATCGCGGCGAGCGCGTCGAGGAGCAGACCGAGTTTGTGCGATCCAGCGATATCTGGTTTCGGCCAGTGCAAATGGCGATTGGTCCGGAGGGCGGGCTTTACGTGGCGGACATGTATCGGGAGGTGATCGAGCATCCGGCCAGTCTGCCGCCGGAGCTGAAACGGCAGCTTGATCTCACCAGCGGCAACGACCGTGGGCGGATTTATCGCATCGTGCCGGCTGATTGCCACTACGTGAAGCCAGTGCCGCTCGCGTCGGCGACTACAGTCGAACTCGTCGAATCGTTGGATCACTCGAACGCGTGGCACCGGATCACGGCGGCGCGGCTATTGTATGAACGCCAGGAACCGACGGCCGCTAACTTGTTACTGCGCACGATTCAAGGCGACCAAGCGGCCTGCGACACGAGTCGCCATCGTCAACGTTTTAAACAGTTTGGGTGCGCTCACTGAAAACGACGTCCTCAACGCCTTGCGCGACGGGCATCCACAGGTTCGTCGACATGCGGTACGACTTTCTGAGCCACTCCTCGATTCATCAGCTACGGTGCAAAAAACGGTTCTGGAGCTCACGATCGATCCGGAGCCGGTCGTTCAATTTCAATTAGCTCTCTCACTAGGCGACTGTGCGCATGGCGAAGCCGACCGGTGCTCGCCGAAATATTGGTGCACAACTCCAATAGCCAGGACATAGTAGATGCGGTGCTTACGTCGATCCATGCACGTGCTGGCGGCGTTCTGACGAATTTGCTTTACAACAAGAGTTGGTCTGCGACGCCGTACACGAATCGCATCCTGTCATCGCTCGTAAGCCAAATAGTGCGGGAGCAACGGGGCGAAGATGTGGCCGTTGTGATCAGCGTATTGGAGAATTCAGGTCGAGGAATGAATCCGGCGGCCACAAGCGAGTTGCTGCAAGCGTTGGCGCACCTGCCTGCAGCCATTTTCAAAAGCGGCAATTCGCCCCCGCTAGCGAATTTGCAACAAGCACGCAAAAGTGCAAGCGAAAAAGCCGTTCACGAGGCGAGGCGTATACTCGCCGAAGAGAGCGCTACAGTGGAGGCGCGAGTTGCAGCGATCGACGTGCTGGCACTAGACAAGTTTGAGAGTCATCGGCAAGTTTTCGAGCAGCTTCTTTCACCCCAGGAGCCGGCGGCCATCCAGACGGCCGTTCTTACGACGTGCGCTGAATTCGATGCGCCTGAGGTGGCGCAGCTTGTGCTGTCCGCATGGAACGCTCTTGGGCCGAAGGAGGCGCGCAGGCTACTGACTTGCTGCTTCGCCGCGAACCATGGACGTTCGAATTGCTACAGCACCTGGCATCGGAAGGTGTGACGCTGACGACGCTGGAGCCGGCGCACGTCGCAAAATTGGAGAATTTTCCGTCAGAACGAGTGCGCCAGCTTTCACGAAAATTGCGCGGTGAGGCTATTTCGGCCGACCGCCAACAGGTGTTCAAGGAATATCAGAGCGCACTCGTGAGCGACGGAGATGCCGGCAAGGGGAAGGCGGTCTTTGAAAAGAATTGCTCGTCGTGCCATGCGGTCGATTCGCAGGGCATCGCTACCGGCCCGAACCTTGCGACCATGGTGAACCGTGGCGCTGAGTCGCTGTTGTTCAATGTTCTGGCGCTTAATGGCGAAGTCGACCCGCGTTATCTTGAATACGTCGTTGTGACCACCGACGGCGAGGTGATCAGTGGGATCCTTGCCGGTGAAACGTCGACGGCAGTAACGATTCGCACGGCCGACGCCAAGACAACGTCGGTGCTGCGCGTCGACATAGACGAAATTCACAATTCCGGCAAGTCGCTCATGCCGGAAGGTTTTGAAAAGATCATTGACAAGCAGGCGATGGCGGATTTGCTGACGTATCTGCGGCAAGCTGCGACGAAAACGGGGGCGCGATGATGAGAGGCATTCTGCGATCGACGCTCGTCGTCCTTAGGAAGTTGTCGCTAGCGATGCTTTGCTTTGCGGCGGGGCAATGCCTGGCGGTCGAGATTCAAGTGGCGGCGTTCAAAGTTGACGTCACGCCGCCGGTTGGCTCGCCTCTGTGCGATGCGCTCGTTCCGGCGATGACTGGCGTCAATGACCCGCTATCCGCCCGCGGCATCGTGTTACAGGCTGAAAATCAAAAGCCCGTCGTATTGGTCGCGGTCGATTGGGTCGGCATCGGCAACGAGGGGCACGACGCGTGGCGCGACGCGATTGCACGAGGCGTGTGGAACGGAGAGCGGGCGAGTGTGCGTCCATGCGCTGCACCAGCACGATGCGCCGGGATGCGACTTTCTTGCCGAACAGATTGCAGCAGAGGCTGGGCTGCCGAACAAGTTATTTCCGGTCGAGTTTGCGCGGGAGGCCATTCAACGGGCGGCTGCTGCGGCCGCGGAAGCCCAGTCGCACCTCGCGCCGGTCACACACATCGGCTGCGGCAGCGGCCGAGTGGAAAAAGTCGCCTCCAATCGCCGCATCCTGGGCGCGGATGGCAAAGTGCAATTCGTGCGATACACGGCCACCACGGATCCGAAAATTCGTGACTTTCCTGAAGGCGTCATCGATCCGCTGGTGCGGCTGGTGAGCTTTTGGAATGGCGAGCGGCCGATCGCCGTGCTGACCTATTACGCCACGCATCCGCAAAGCTATTACTACACTGGCAAGGTAAGTGCGGACTTTGTCGGGATGGCGCGTGACCAGGCCGAGGCGGCCGAAAAAGCTGGACTGCACATCCATTTCAACGGCGCCGGCGGAAATATTGGCGCCGGAAAGTACAACGACGGCTCGCCGGAGAACCGGCCCGTGCTGGCTGGCAGGCTGGCCGACGGCATGAAACTAGCCTGGCAGAACACGCGCAAGACACCGGTCGAAGAGCTTCAATTCAATTGGGGGACTGAGGATGTGCAACTGCCGCTCGCCGATTGGTACGATGAAGCGGAGCAACTTCGTGCGCTGAATGATGTTGCCGCAGATGACGCTCGTCGACTGCGGGCGGCAAGGGATATCGCTTGGGCTCGCCGAGTGCGCGCGGGGCACGAGATAACGGTGGCCCGCCTTCGGTTGGGGTCAATCGATATTTTGCATCTGCCCGGCGAGTTGTTTATTGAATATCAATTGGCAGCGCAGCAGCTGCGCCTCGATTCATTTGTCTGCGTTGCGGCGTATGGAGATTACGGGCCCGGCTACATCGGCACGGCGGTGGCCTACTCGCAAGGTGGTTACGAAACAGGCGCCGATTCGCGAGTTTTGCGCGTTTCTTCGCGGTCGGAGACAGAACTCATGCGAGTAATTGGCGAATTGCTGAAATGAGTTGCAGAGTTACGGCTTAGTCGGCCAACGCGAACTCAGCTTCCACGCGCACGACGAGCTTCAAGCCTTGCGGGCTAGTATTTAGCGCTTCGTCGATTGCGACACCATTCATCTGGGCTGCCGCGTAAGATGCATACGCGGCGTAGGCCGGACCATAGGCCGACTCGATTTCCTCCGTAGCAGAGACAGGCACATCACCGGTGCGCAACGCTTTCAGGCTGCCCAGCGGCTTGCCGGTCAACGATGACAGCATCTTGGCCTGCGCCATCGCCCGCTCGTACGCAGCGCCCACAGCTTTTTTGCGGACTTCCTCATCGACTTTGGCGACGAACATGACCGTGGCCGCGGCTTCCTCGCTGTTGTCGGAATAATACCCCATGTTTTCTTGCATCGCCGCCTGCATTTCTTCGAGCTTCTCTTGTTGCGGGCCCTCGAGCTGCGCCTTATTTTTCTCGCCCATGAGGTCACGCTCTTTGACTTGTTCCCTAAGCGTTTCGGGCAGCATGGCCAAGGCGTCGGCATCGGTGGTGGGTAACGGCCATTCGGCTCGCACGCGACTGGCGGCGATATAAACCTTGGGAACATCGGCCGGATCGGTGTTCGATGTCCCAGCAACCTGAGCGATCATCCGCGAGCCGTATTGCATCATTTGGGGGGACATGCCCGGTATACCGCTGGTGAGCTGCGCGGCGCCGAAGTCGATCGACGCTTCTTCGGCTTTCATGGCCAGCAGCTCGCTTTTCACTCGCTCCTTGTGCGCCAGGAGCGCCTCGATCGCCGATTTCGCGTCGATACCCTCGGCGCGGATATTGAGCGTCAACCGCAGCTTTTGCGGGTCCAACTTGAGCTCATGTTGTCCGGCGGCATGAATAGTGCCCGGCGCGGTTTCCGTTTCGGCGCAGAGTGGTTTTCCTGAACAAATCACGCCGAGCCAGGCGGACCATGCGAGAAAGCGGCGACAGTGACTTGAAACCATAGGTGCATCACTCCACATCTGTTGCAAGAAGAGAAAACGTGTGGATGAGAATCAAGGAGGCGTAAAGATGACTTCTGTATCGGCGCCTCCGATCAAACAAACTGGCTCCCTTTTCACTTCGCATCAGTCGGCGCAGCTCGGCCACCGGCTCGCCGCGAAGGTCGCGCAGCACTTCGTACAGCGCACGTATGATTTGATCGTCGGTTCCGCCAGCACGCGCGCGAGATTCGGCATACACGTGCCCGTAATACTTAACGGCATCATCGTCAGTGCGTCCTGATTTGGCGAATGCGGCTGCGATACTCAGCTTCGTGAATTCTCCATGTGAAACCGCAAGCTGACGCTCGAGCGGTGGCAAATCTACGCCTTCGTCCGCGGCCAGAAGCAAGAGAATTGCTTGCGACTGCTGAACCGGTTCGCTTTCGGCATCCACAAAATCGCGCAGAAGTTTGGTCGGCGGTTTTTGTGTCGATCGCCAGAACCCCGGCAGGATGCCCGGATTCTCGTTGATTGCCGGTAAAAGCGGCCGCGCGCTGTTGCGGAATTGCTGTGCAGGAAGGGCCAGTCGTTGTAACGCCGCGCTTCGCACGGCCGGCAGCTCGTGTTCGAGGAGCATCATCGCTCGGTCAGCGCTGGGAACTGCCGCGTCGGAAAGAGCAATCGACAACGCAGTCTGCAACAGCTCGCCGTCGCGCTCGGCTTCGGTGATTGCGCCGATCGCAGCGTCCACTGCAGTTTTGTGGTCAAGCCGTGCGACGGCCAAGAGTGCGATCTGCGCGTTGCTGGTCGCTTGAACTATCGCGATAGCGTTCTCGCAGCCACTCACAAGCCTGCAACCGCCCGGGAACCGCAAAGAGTTTTTTTGCTCGTGCCACGCCGTAAGGCGCCTTATCGCTAAATTGAAAATCGCCGGGCGACAACGAGCCAGGCAGCGTCTCGGCGGTGAAGCCGACGAGTGAACGCAGCAGTACCGCGGCAAGTTGCTGCTGAAGTTTGGGTTCAGAAAACGGTTCTCGCGCCATGCTTTCGAAGAGCCAGGAGGCTAGCTGAATGTCATCGACGACCGTGACTTGCTCAATTATTTGGATGATCGGTTCGCTGTCGGAACCATGAATGGCGATTAGCTCCTTGCATGGAACCAGCCGTTGTTCGCTGGGCAGCCAGGAGACGATTTGCGGGAGCGCAATAACAGATGAATCGACTTGGTTTTCGGATTTCGATTTCTGGAGCGCTGCCATCAGTTCGCTTGTGCGATCCGTGTGGCCGAGCATTAGCCAAAGCGCGAGGGCTGCGCAGCGCTCCTGGGGATCGGCGCTGTCTAAAAGTGCGCGAGTGGGTTCTTCGCAGGCGGAGAGCCACTCCGGGCGGTCCGGTGCCGAGTTGCCCTGCCAATATTCCATCCACTTCGACGGTAAAGCGCGTGAAGCCAATTCTTTCTGCGTAGGCTTGCTTGCGCCGGCATTAGCATTCGCGGTTTCTGTCGTTGGAAAATCGCCGAACATTTCGTCGGCGGCATCCAATGCCGTCGTTTGGGGCCGCGGCGCGGCGGCTACGGCAGGGGGAATCTTGCCAATCAGGTCGGAAACTGCCTCGGCTGGACGAGCGGCGGTCTGGCTGCTGTTGATTGCTTGCGTGGTCGATTCGGCGTCCGGAGTTTCATACCATGGCGTGATTGGCGGCTGCCGGCGCGGATGCGCCTCATCGGCGTGAAGCCGCCAGACGCGGACGGCCGCCTCGATGCTTGTTCGACGATAATTCTCCAAAGAGTCGATCGCCGCGCGCAGGCCCGCCATTCGCATTGCACGATCGTTGGAAACGATCAACGGGCCTAGGCGGTCATTGAGCGCGGTCGGATCGAAACGGCTTAGTAGAATGGCAGCACGTTCGATGTCTTTTGCCTCGTCGCGCGCAAGCCACTTCTTTGCGACGTTGACCAATGCGGGATAAGTTTGCTGTCGTGCCAAAGGCGGTGGAACAGGCACTTTGCGCGACGAGCCGCTGACAAGTGATTCAAGTTTTTCCGGATGATCCGCGAGGCTCTTCGCGATCGTCTCGAGCGCCCTTTCGTCGACAACTCCGAAGTTCAGCAGTTTGGGCAAGAGGGCGCCGGCCCGTTCGGCCACGAATGCGTCTTCTTCAAACGCCGCCGTCACAATGGCTTTTGCCAGGGCCTCGGGCACACGACCATTGTTCGAGCTGCCCGTCTGTGCCCCCTGCTGCAGAGCGTTTTGGATCGCCTGGCCGGCCGCTTCGACAGCCGTCGCGCGCACTCTCCAACTGGAATTGCCAGCCAGTTGCGCCAAGGCGGCCATCGCTCGCGGCTGCCGCGCCAATTGTCCCAAGCACTTGGCGCCGTGCACCAGCAGATCCTCATCGGTTTCCTTTTCCAGGTACGCGCAGAGAGCCTCAATCGCCTGCTCGGAAGGATGCTCCGAGCAGCCCGCAATACGGCGGTGCGGACGTTCGGACTGCTGTCGGTGAGAAGCTGCTCGATGTGATCGCCATCGGTCAACAGGCCCAATCGACCGAACGCCCGCACCGAGAGCTCGCGAACCAGCGGGTCCGCATCTTGCGCGAATTCATCCACGAACGGCTGATCAAGGATCGATGCCTGGTCGAGAATGCTTGCAGCCGCCTGACGGTGCGACTCGGCATCCAGGCGCAAGCGCCGCGATTTGCCCCGCGTACTGCAAGCGGAGCTGGCTGCTTGCCAGAATGTTGTAGAGAAGCTCGCGCAAAGCTTCACGAGCCAGGTCGTCCACGGCATCGGATTGAGCTAGCCGAGCGCGCACTTCCGCTGCTAAAGCTGTCCCTGAGCCGGTGAGTTGTGCAATGAGTGCTGGCCGCTCCAGCGGATCGGAAATCATTAACCGCCCGAGCAGTTCATTTATTTCGGCTGAGTCAACTGGCTTTGTGTTGGCCGCTTCCGTTGTATTGGAGCCAGCCTCGGGGGCTTCAGCTTCTTCGGCGCCGAGCGCCTCCATGCGGTCGCGCGCCCATTCCAACAGCATCGCAAATTCATCCGTTTGCAGCGTCTCCGGCTGCCATGGATCGATTCCCTCCAGCGGAGCGCTCCAGCGGCGCAATACGTCACAAGCGCAAAGCTGTTGGGCAAGGCGGCCCGTTTTCAGAATCTGCACGAGCGCGTCGGCCGAACGCCGCGGGTGAGCAGCCAGCCGTTCCGTGGCTGCGGCGCGGACCATCGGCGACGACTGTGAAAGCATCGAAATAAGCTGCGTGACAGCTGCCTTGTCGGGAGCTGCCGCGTCGTACAGCACTTGGTGGAGGGCCGGATCGGCGGAAGCGCGATTGGCGGCCAACCATTGCTTCAACTCAGCAAGCTCGACGTATCCCTCGCGCGAGGCCACGAGCGATTGAAACGGCCCGAGAATGCGCAGCGCCGGTAATGCGGAGGCTTGAAGTCGTGTTGCGACTTCGGGCTCGTTGTCGACGTTTACTTTGACGACAACCCATTCCTTAAGGATGGATTCGGCGGCCGGCGTCTCAAGTTCCGCTTCGAGTTTGCGGCACCAGACGCACCAATCGGCGCCGAGCACGGCCAATACCGGCCGATTGTGAAGCTGCGACTCGCGCACCGCGTCGGCGTACGTCGTTTGAATCTCGACTTTCTTACCCTGCGTCTCCGCAGAGGCCGCCGGCGATTGCGGTACAGGGTTGACTGGCACCGGCACTGGAACGGATGGCTGTGTCGGGGCAACTTCCGGCACTGGTTGCACCATTTCCGACGAGGAGTTGCCGCCGAACAGATCGACGACAGCATCAAGGATCGAAGTCGTTTCGACAGCTTCTTCGGCGGGCACCGATTCATCGGTAGATTGCTGCGCGAACGTAGGCCGAGCGATACCAATAGCTGCGACCAAAATCCATACCAGCCGATTCGACATAAAACGCGATGTGAGATGACAGCGCGAAGCCATACAAGGAATATCACGCAGAGGCGCTGAGGCGCAGAGCAAGTAAGATGACCTCCGTGCTCTCTGCGCCTCTGCGTGATTGCTTCTGCATGACTTGTTGTAGAGTGCATATAAATTGACTGCTCACCGCAAATATTGCACGAGTTCGTTTTTCTTTTGGCCATGATGGATCTTCGGCCAATACTCCTCGTAAACGAACTTCGGGCTGTTTTCATGATCGTGGCAATTGACGCAACGCTCACGCGCCAGAAACGGCGTTTTTGTTTTTGGATCTGCAACGTGCGACGACGACGGGCCATGGCAGTTTTCGCAGCCGACGTGCACCAGTTGCGGCGACTGGCTCACACTCACGAAGCCGCCTTCGTGGCCGTAGCCGGTCGTGTGGCATTGCTGACAAAACGGATCGACGTGGGCGCCCTTGGCCACGAGCACGTCCCAGGCATGGCTATGCTTTGAGGCATGCCAGGCATGCGTGTCCGCGGCATGGCATTTGACGCATGTGTCGGAACCGGCGATGCGGTAAATGTCCGCGCCACGATCGATATTGGAGGCAAGGCCTGCTTCCGTCACCGTGAAGTTGCGCTCGGCAAGGGCGGTGTAGTATTGCTTCAAGTTGGCCGCTTGAGCGGCATCCTCGGCCAGGTCGCTCGTGACTTCGGCCGGACCGATCTCTGTTGTAGCGAATCGCTGGCCTTCGCTTGGCGAGAGTTCGATGCGGGCCAAATATTTTCCTTTGTTCGTTGCGGAAAGAATCGTGACCGGACCCATGGTGTCCGGCTTCATGGCCTGCCCGGTCGGTCCGCCGACAATGAAATCCACCTCGGGAAGCGACTCGGCAAGCGAGCGCATTCCGGCTTCGTCGAAGTAAGCCAGAACCACGGTCACATCCGCCTGAACATCATGAAGGGCATCCAGAATCGCGCTCACCGGCTCGCGCGCAACCCAGGCGTCGTTTGTGACGAGGGCAGGGTCAATGACTCCGGTGACGGCGATCCGTACGCCGTTTCGCTCGACAAGGATGTGATTCAATGGCGCTGCGCCGTCGGCAGGCTTCAAGTTCGCCGAAAGCCAAGTCACGCCGGTTTTCTCAGCCAACGACGCAAGCTGATTTGGGGCTAATGCCGATTCGGCCGCGCCAATGTTATGGGCGGCCAGATCCATCGCCTGCAGGCCGCGCAAAATGGCTTCCAGCTTAAGTTGATGGTATTCACTGGCGCCAGCCGCCGAACCGCCTACATCGACGTACAACACCTGTTCGGCATTGCCACGCGCGCCGATGAGCGTGGCCCGCCGCGCGAGGCCGCCCGACTGATTCGACGCGCAGCCGCAGGGGGTGATCCACCCGGCCGTGTCGCCGCTGACGAGAATTGTCAGCGGTTTTTTATTGGAGCTGAAGTTGCACCCGACGCAAATCGTTAGCAGTGCAATCGAGCATCGCACTGTTTTCAGCCAACGTTGACTCATCGATTTCAACTTCACACCTTGGAATGCAGCCCGCAGCGCAAGCAAGGGACTTTGGAACTCTTGCTTGCGCTGCGGGCTGCGATCTCCACCTCGATATTGAGCGAAGTGCGGTTATTGCAGCAAGCTGTAGATCAGGATGTTGACGTTGATTTGCTCGGCATTGGTGATCTCGTTACCACCGCAACAGCAGCAGCCTTGTGTGTTTGCGGTGTCATTAAGACCATCTTGCGAATAGAGCACGCCCAATCGCGTGCCGAAGTGAATTCCTTCGAGCGGCTGTGGCTTGCCATGCTTGGCTTGCAACTCGTTGATGTCGTAGACCGTGTGAAAGATCAGGTGATCCTGCCCGAGTTTTTCCAGCTTCCGATCGGTAAAGATTTTCGCCATCGCGCGGCGGAAGCTCTGGTTCCACTCGGTGGACGAGCAGCCGGCGGAGGCCAGCAAAAATCCGCCGCGTTCGACGAAGCGCCGCAAGTTGTCGCATTCTTCGGTGAGCAGCTCGAATTTGCCTTCGCCCGTCATAACGAGAACCGGGAAGTTATAGATTTCTTCCGACGCCAGTTTCACGGAATGCAGTCGCCGGCTCGTGCTAATCGACGAGTCTTGCTCGGCGCGGCGCAAGAAGTGATCGGCGAAACATTCGCTGGTCTTCGTGCCGGCGTAAATCAGGTTCGCGACCTGCACGACGCTGGCCGATTCGCCGCCGAGTGTTTCCGGATCGGGCACAATGCCGAGATTCCGGTCGTCGGCAGTGTCGGTGTTATCAGCTGCTGAAACTTGGAGTGTAGGTGCCAAGTGCGCGCCGAATAGCGTAACGAAAACGAGCGCCTTCAGGACTCGCGACACTTGGTTGCTAGCGCAGGATAAATGGAAGCTAGCGAACGAAATACCCCCTCCCCAGCCCTCGCCGCAAGGGGGAGGGAGTCGGAAATCGTGATTCGCTCCGCTGGCAAAATCGATGTCAATGCGTGAAAGGGAAGCATTCATTGTTCTTCTCCTAACTGCTCGGCCAATTGCCGAAAATACTCCGCGACCTGCGAGCGGTATTGGGGCGGCACGCCGGAAGCAGCCTGGCCGGCGGCTTGGCCTTCGGCGCGCTGATCGGCAGCGGCGCTGCCGGCCTGTTGAGGCGATGCGCTGCTGTTGGTGGCGAAGCCTTGCGTTTTACGATCTCCGCGTCCGCGACTGTTGCGCTGCTGCGGAATCGGCAGCGAACCATAGAGCCCCACGTTTTGCGGCCCGGGCGAGCGCATCGCATAGCCGCCACCCGCCCCAAATCCAAATCCCATGCCTTGTCCGTTACCCTGACTCATTCCGGGTTTCATTCCCATCATGGCCAGCATTTGCTGAATCGAATTACCAAGGCTTCTGGCGCCGGCTGAAGGGTTGAACGCCATCTCGCACGCTTTGCAGGCGCCTTGGCCCATGCCTTCGTTCTTGCTCAAAAAGCTTTCCAGGATGTCCGCTGCCGACTTGGCCTGGTCGGCAGCACCGGGAAAATCGCTGCTCAGTAAGTTTTGTTGCGCGGCCGACATGCTTGGCGCGGCCTGGCTGGCACGGACCTCCTCGGCAAACTCCTTCGCCGTCGTTTTCAGCTTGTTGAAATCGGGGTCGTCGGGCAATGCGTCGGCGTGCGCGGAAATGTCGTCGAGCAAATTGTTGAGCGATTCGCGTCGCTGCTGTTGTTCAGCTTCCAGCTCGGCAATGCGGCGCTGCGTTTTTGAATCTTTTGGATCAGCATTCGCGCGAAGCGAGTCTAGGCGCTGGGCCAAGTCGCGCTGCTGGGCCGCAAGCTCGGCGAATCGCTGCTGGTCCACGATGAGCGGCAACGCGAGTTGGAGTTTTTCGAGCGGCTCGATTGCCTGCTCTTCGAGCTGCTTCCGTTGGCCTGCAATTTTTTCCGCCATTTTTTGAAGTTGGTCGTTTTCCTCGCCGTTCAACGGACGATTGCCGCCTTGCGACTGGGCCATTTCGCCGAGCTGGTCAGCTGCCTCGCTCGCTTTCCCTGCCATTTCAACCAGGCGCTTTGCCAGTTCCCGATCGACGTCGATGGGCATAGGCTCGCGAGAGAGTTTTTCCATGTTCTTCGCGGCTTCAGCAGCCGATTGCTGGGCCGCTTGAATTTTCTTTTGCAGCTCGGCAGCGGCTTCGGATGACTCCGGGTTTGCCGCGGCAACTTTGGCCGCTTCCTGCAGCTCTCGAAGCGCTTCGGCAACGTTCTCCAGGAAGCGTTCCGACGCCTGGTACTTCGCCTGAATGCTTTGGGCACCTTCCTCGCGCAGCATCAACTCCTGCATCTCTTGATTCGAGATAATGCGCACGGTTGTCACCGGGGATTCGGCCCCTTTGGCGCCGGCCGGATCGTTGTCCTCCGTGCGGGCGAACAATTGAATCTCGTCGCCGGGAGACAAGCCGTAGCGCTCGAGCGGCAGCTCAAACTCCTTTTGCTGCGTTGCGGCGCCATCCACCTCGCAGGCCATGGCCGTTGCCGACGAGCCGTTCAGCGAGCGATATAACTGCAGGCTCGTAAGTCCGAAATCGTCTTCCGCGGCGATGACCACTGGCAAGCGGATGTCCGGTGTCGCCAGCGACAGCGGCTTCGGTTCGAGAATTCGCACCACCGGCCGCTGATCGACGGCGATCGTAATCGTGCCCGTGACGCGATCGACGGATTCCAGTCCATCAATGTCGAACACCGACAACTCGAACCGCCCGGGCTTTTCAAGCCGAATGGATCCGCGAACCATGGCCGCATCTTCGGGCGCGGCCGATTCATCAACCTCCGGGGATGCAATCGGGTGCAGCGTGGTTTCCTCGCCTGAGCCATCGCGCTCGGCCAGCATCAAGCGGCCGCGGCTCAATGGGCGATTGCTCGTCACGGTGAACTCAACTTCCGTACCGGCGAGCCCGACGATGCCATCCTTGGGAATCGCGCCTTCGAACGCCGGCCGCTTTGTGTATGCTGGCGGAGTAATTCGCACCTTTGTGGAGACGATTTGCGGCGTCATCTGCACGGTGATCCGGCCAATGCGCGAGCGTGCGCGGCCGCTCCGCGCGTAGACGTCCATTGGCGTTGTCAGCCGCATCAAGATTGCTTGAAAGCGATCGGCACGCTGCTCGAGCATAGGAACGATGTGCTTCTTGCCGTCTGGCGTGACCGTGACGAGCTCGATGTAGTTGACGCGGCCAGCCGTGACATTGGCCTTGATCGTCGCGTCATCGCCGTAGAGCACCGTAGCTTCGGACGGATCGAGCTCAATGACGATGCCGGTGTAAGGCGGCACGTCGCGCGATGGAAATGCGAATCGTTGCCATTGATTCCAAGCGATGCCTGGGATGATGATCGTGAGCAGCATGGTCAGACCGATGCCGCCACAGAGCATCCAGGCGGCTTTTTTCAACGCGTCGGCGGGCAGCACGGCTTCCGGTTCGATAGCGGCGAGCCGACGGCTTGCTCGGGTCGAGGCCATTTCGGCTAGCCCTCGCGTAAGCGCCGACGCTTTTGCTGGAGGATTTTGTTCAAGCTGCCAGCCGGCCAGCATCTCGCCGCCGGTTTTGGCTTGTGTGTCGATCCAATAGGCGACGTGTCCGGGTGTAACACGGCGGCTTTTCCACCACCATGTGGCGACCACGGCGACAATGGCAGCCACGACACCTAGGCGTGTAATCGCCCAGCGGCCGGCTGTCGGAATCGCCCAGACAAGATCGAGCCACATGAACGCCAGCAACGTTGCCAACAATAACAGAGCGCCTAGTATGATCGTTCTGCCGGCAATCAGCGCGCTTCGCGCCGATGAAATGGCACAAGGCCACGCGTCACCTCTTCCGATGGCATCGATGAAAGCGTTGCACTTGCCACGGTTATGCTGCCTTATTTAATTGGCACCCGACATCACACTAATCCACTTCGCCGCCGAACAATCCATGTCGTCAGCCACGCCGACAGCACGATAACGAGCACTAGCGGGCGGTCCCATAATGTCGATCGCGTAACTATCTCCTGGCGGCCGGCCGACAGCCGCTCTTGGAACCTCTCACAAAGGCCGCTCACATCGTCGGGCGACAGAGGCTCACCGCCGCTAATGTCGGCAATTCGCCGCATCAGGTCCGGCCGTGCATCCAGCTCCAAACGCTCAAACCAAGGGTCGCGAACCTCCAGCGCCGTCTCTGCTAATACCTCATCGCTATCGCCGCGGACGACTGAGGCCGTGTAATAGCCGACCCCCAGCGTACCAAAATCGGCCCGAAAAAGCCCTAGATCGCCGCCGGACGCGGACGGAGCCACGCGGCGTGGCAGCGGCAGCCCTGGCCCTTCCAGCAGAACTCCCAAGTCGAGCTCGCCGCTGGGTTTTTGAAACTCCTCCGGTGAGCTGACGAGCACGGTTGCGGTAGCACGATCGCCCGTGAGGAACGTCGCACGATCGCTGCGGATGCCGACTTTCTGCCCAGGCATCAGGTCTTGCTGGGAGACGATCCACTGGATCAACGACTGCCACAGCGTGGGATAGATTTTATCCTTTGCGGCGTGTTGCGGCGGCAGAAACGCCCAGCGCCACATGCCCGCGCCTTCCACGACAATTGACTGCCCGCGGCCATACGGCTGGTACGTGACCACTGGAATTGCCGTGCCCGATTGGTCGAGCACACTTTGCACAAGGACTTGCGGCAGGCCAACCCGCGTCTTCGGAACCGCGCTGGTGGAAAGCGAGGGCAGGGCGGCCAGCGGGTCGCTTCCATCGGGCATAAGAGGATCGAACACGGCGGCGTCGTAGCCGTATTGGCTCACCTTGGTGCGAAAGCGCGACTCGGCGGCCGCCGACCAGCGCACCGGCAGAATCTCGGCGAGCTTCGTCACGATTTCGTTGGCCGGCGCCGCGGCGCACATCAGGCAGCCGCCGTCACGTGAAATCCAATGCCGCAGATTCTCGATACTCTTGTCGGTGAGGAATGCGTCGGCATCGCGTCCGAGGATCACCAGGCGATATTTCGACAGCGTATCGAGCGAATCCAGCGGCGAGACCGTTTCACGCTGAATTTCCCAACCGACCGCATCAGCGGGCTGCGGCTTATCGACGGTCGGCTGCGCCGCGTTTGCGGTGTCGTTAACATTCTCGGAATCGCTCGCAGCTCGCGGGTACTTCCTTACGAGAAAGCGCTGCTTGGCCAGTTGCACCATGCTGGTGAGCTCGACAACCGGATCAGAGCCAAGATTGCGAGCCAGGAACTTGCTGTCCCAGTACGGCTTGCCCTCGAGCAGCAGTGCGCCGATCGGCTCTTGCAATTGCTGCACGAGGATTGTCGTTTGGTTGTCGGCGTTGGTCGCCTCGCCCTCGATTTCGGCCGCCACGATGCGGTAGCGTTGCAGTGGTTCCTTCGGAGGCTGGCTCAGAATAAATGTAATCTCCTGCGCCGGGTCGTCAGCCAGCCGAACTTGGCGCGACTGCAGTTCGTTGTCGCCGACCATCAAGCCGACCTGCGTCGAGCGGCCGGCCAGGCCCGATTGGCCGATCCGCACGCGCAAGACCAGCGGGTTATCGGCGAACGAGATCATCCGCGGTGACCGCGCGGCCAGCGACAGGTTTTTGGATTCGACTGTCGAGCCGACCGTCACCGTATATACCGGCACGTCGAGCGACTTGGCTTCGCGCGCGGCCGAGAGCAAACCGTCGATCGAGCCGACGTTGTGGGCACCATCGCTCACCAGCAGCACGGCGTGGCCGGCCGGCGAGCCGCTGCGTATGCACTCTCGCAGCACATTCGTCAGATCACTGCGATGCCCGCGCGGCCAATCGTCGCTTTCAGGGTTGTCTTTTAAGTCTTCAGTAAGCGGATGAAGCTCATGGTCGAACACCTGCGAACGCAGCTCCACGTCGCGATCGGGCTCGAGCCGGCCGGCGACGTCAATCGCCGACTGCCAGCGCGTCTGCGATTCACCCGGCGACGCGTCGGCCGTCTGCATGCTCATGGTGCCGTCGACCAGCACGCTGATCATCGGCTGACCCGGCAGCGGCGGGACCGGCTCGATCCAGGTCGGATTAAGCGCGATGGCGAGCGGTCCCACCACGCATAAGCCCAATAGCACCGTGATAATTCCGCGCCGCAGCGGCGAGAGACTCCAGTCGCGGCGGGCGAAATAGTACACC
Source organism: uncultured Planctomycetota bacterium (assembly GCA_963713365.1). Taxonomy (GTDB): domain Bacteria; phylum Planctomycetota; class Planctomycetia; order Pirellulales; family Lacipirellulaceae; genus JABDGM01. The sequence continues at coordinate 174,476 of CAVQLN010000006.1, forward strand.
AACGCCACGACGGTTGCCGCGACCAGCGCCCACCACAAGCTGAGCGGTATTTTGGGTTCAATCGTCCACACGGTTCGACTAGCACCAATTCCAATGATAATTTGTCTCTCGCAGAGGCGCAGAGGACGCTGAGAAAGTGGAATTCATTCTCAGATTGCTACCTCTCTGCGATCTCTGCGCCTCTGCGTGATCGTAAAACAAATTGTTCTTGCGAAAATCGTATTCATGAATGAAACCACCGCAGCACGATGATCTCGCCTGCCAGGCCGAGCACGCATGCGACAATCAGCCAGGTCCACATTTGGTCCTCCGGCTGATTGCTGTCGGATTGGTCGCGAAAGCCGACTTCGCGCGAGCCGGCCAGGCGGCCTTGAAGCACAGCTTGCTCCAGTGTCTTGAGATCGGCCTCGGCCGGCGGAGCGGCGGTAGCAACCATCGCCACCACGTCGTCGTCATGCGCAAGTTGATACACGCCGGCGCCCGGCGGATCACCCCACGACCAAACAAGACTTCCCTGCGTGGCCGACCATTCCCATCGTCCGTATTCGGGCGCTGACGGTGTGTGCTGATCCGCGACGCTGACGGCCAACGATGCATCGGCGGAGATATCCGCCGGAAGCAGCCGAACCATCGGCTCGCCGCAAAACGCCTCGCCCGGCTGCGAGCGGCCGGACAGCAGCTCCTTGGAGCAGCTCGCTCAGCACCGGCACGAAACTCGGCTGCGTGCACCAGTTCGACCGTTCGAGGTCCGCGTTGAGCACGGCAACCTGACCTGCGTCGCACGCTGTGACGTACATCAACGCGGACAAGTCGCTTAGCGATGCGAGAATCTGGTCCTGCAGACCTTCTTTTGTCTTCCGCGTTGCCAGTCCGCCGCCAAAACGGGCGGTACGCATGACTGCGCTTGCCGAATCTCCAAAAACGCGAAACGGCGGGTCGCGCGAACGAAGCTGGCTCACAAACATATCCTTGCGGATCGCACCGTCGCTGGGTGGCACGAGTTCGACGGGCGGCTGGAAACCACTGCCCAGCGATGCCGCCATGCTTCGCAAGTTAATTCCGTCCGCCAACTCGCCAGTTAAATACAACAGAGCGCCACCCCGCCGCACCCGCAGCGCGATATGTTCCAGTGCCGCGGCGTCGAGCGAACCGGCATGGTCCAGCACATAAAGGTCGGCTGCGGGCCACTGGGCGGCGTCGATGCGCTGAGGCTGAATTCGCTGGACTGACTTCTCTGACTGGTCTGACTTCTCTGACTGGTCTGACTTCTCGCGATCGTCTTCGCTGGCTGCCGACGTAACGACGACACGCAGCGCCTGCTCCAAATAGAAGCTCGACGTAGGTTTCTGTTGTTGTGGCTGCCGGGACACGAGCAGCACGCGCGGAGGCAGGGCAACGTGGGCCGCGACCGGGCGCATATCGTCGCCCGACAGTGCGTCGAGATTCGCTTCCAGCCGAGCCCAACCGGCGAACCAGCCGGCTTCAGGGAACTCGATGTTTGTCGTCAATGTGCGATTGCTTTGGGGCGCGATGCTGCCTTCGAGCGTGTGTTGCACCGAGCCAAAGTCCACGCGACAACGGGCGCTTCGCTCTCGATCAGAATAATTGGCCAGCTCGACTTCCAGCGTGCACTCCTGGCCTGCGACTGGTTGAGACGCAAAGCGCACGGCCGCGATGGCCACATTTTCCCGTTCGTCGCCGGCGGCCGATTCCAATTGCACGCTGCAGCTCTCCGGAATGCGATCGAGAAAGAGCGAAGACCAATTGCCGCGTTGAAAGTCACTGACAACTACCAGCTCAAGTTTTCGCTCGGGCGCCGTCGTGAGCAGGCGCCCGGCTTCTTCCATCGCTGACTTGACATCGGCGCGTTCGGGACGCGTGGCAGCTTGTCGCACGCTTTCGCGAAGTGACGCCAGATTTGGCGACAAGCGGCCAAACACGCTCCGCGGCCTGGCGCCGATGAACACGACGTCGGCCTGCAGGCCCGGCGAGTAATCGAGATATCGTAGCGCCGTCGCCTGCGCCCGTTGCAACGCGGTGCTTCCGCCGGCGCCAGCCGACATGCTTTGGCTGACGTCGATCAATACCACTCGCGATACGTCGCCCGTTGCTTGCTGAGCGACCAGCGGGGCGCGCTCCCAAAGCGGTCGAGCCAAAGCCATCGCCAATAGCCCGACGGCTAACATCCGCAGCAAGAGGACGATAAGATCGCGAAGGCGGCTTCTTGCGCGTCGTTGTTCAATCACCTCACGCAGAAAACGGATTGTCGAAAGCGGAAAACTGACCGGCCGGGGCTTGGTAAGAAAATGGACCGCCAGCGGAGCCAGTAAGGCTGCTGCGCCGATCCCGATGGCCCAAGCGTTAAGGAAGCTCATAAAAGGATGCGCGGCGAAATGGCCTCACGCAATGGCGCTGAGGCGCAAAGTAGGCAAGTGAACCACAAAGGGCACGAAGTACACAAAGTGGAATTCACATAACAATTTCATGCGTAAGTACTTCGAGCGCCTAACAAATTGAACCGCCAAGACGCGAAGCACGCCAAGGAAGGCAACAAATACGCATGTATTTTTCCTTGGCGACCTTTGTGTCCTTGGCGGTTATTCAATCCGTTAGGTGCTCTTCATGCTCTTTGTGGTTGATGTGGTCTTTCTTTGCGCCTTCGCGCCTTTGCTTGAGAATTAAAACGCTACAAGCCCGATCAAATTATGCACTCCGCAAAACCAGGAACGATCGCAGGACGTCCAAATAACTCTCGGCGGTCGATGCGCGGTGGTAATCGCAACCGGTACCTAACACGGCGGCGCGCGTCGCCGCAACGTGCGTGGCGAATCGTTCCTGGTACTCGCGGCGGACCTCGGCCAGTTGACAATCAACCAGACCGTCGCCTTCCAAGCCAAAGAAACGGAACGCCAACCCGTCCGGCAACCGTTGCTCGTCCGGATGAACCAAATGCAAGGCAATCACTTCCCATCCGCGCGATCGGAACTTTCGCAAGCTCGCCACCAGCCGGTCGCGCGAGTCCACAAGAAAGTCGCTGATCAAAAGCAGCACGCCTCGCCTCCGCACGCGAAGCAAGAGCTGGTCGAGTCCCTCGGCGAGCTGCGACTTCCCGGTGGGTTTGAGTCGTTCGATTTCCTCGTGCAACAGCAGCCGGTGCTGATATGCAGACGACGGCTGGAAGTACCCGACGAGGGAATCGCTCACGAGGGCGAGACCAACGGCGTCGCGGTCGAGCACAATCAGGTGCGACAGCGCGGTGGCGAAGTATTGCATCCACTCGAGCTTTGAGCCGGCAGTCTTTCCGAACGACATGCTGCCTTGCAGCATCGAACCACTTACGTCCAACACGAGCGTGCAGCTCAGATCGGTTTCATCTTGAAATAGTTTGAGGTAGGCCCGCTCCATGCGCCCCATCACGCGCCAATCGACGCGGCGCAAATCGTCGCCTGGCGTGTACTCGCGATAGTCGACGAACTCGCCGGCGCCGCCCAAGCGTTTGGCTCGATGCCGGCCGCTGTAGGCGCCTTCCACTCGGCGCGGCGTCGTGAACCGCATTTTCTCGAGACCCGACAGCTTGTGCGGCTCGAAAAACCGGCTAACACCAGGTCGCGCGACAACTGCCATTCACCGTCACCTTTTAGGAATAATTGAACCGCCAAGGACGCGAAGGTCGCCAAGAAGCATATTTTTTGTGTGCTGACCGACTGCAATTCTGCAAGGAAGACTCTTACGCCAATTGATTTTCTTCATTCACATTCTTTGTGTCCTTGGCGTTCTTGGCGGTTTTTTCGTCTTGGCTACGTTTACCCGGCGGCGGCCATTACGGAGACGGACTTTAGCAGCGACTCGATAAGATCGCTCACCGTGTAATTGTCGCCGATCGCGCGATGGTTCAAGATGATGCGGTGACGCAGAATGGGCATGGCCACCGCGCGCACGTCCTCGATGATCGGCGCCGTGCGGCCCTCGAGCAGCGCACGCGCTTTGGCCGCGAGCACGAGGTTCTGGCTGCCACGGGGTCCCGCGCCGAAGGCCACGTAGTCTTGCACCTCTTTGGTCGAGCCGGCGGACTGCGGACGCGTGCTGCCGCACAGCGCGACGGCGTAGTCCACCACGCTGTCGGGCACCGGTACCTGGCGCACAATCGATCGCAGTTGAAGGAATGCCTCGCGCGTGAGCCGGCTTTCCGGCATTTGCAGCGGCTCGGCCGTGGTCTTGAGCACGATTTCCTTTTCCTGCTTGGGCGTTGGGTAGCCGACGTGAATCTCCATCATGAAGCGGTCGAGCTGAGCTTCCGGCAGCGGATACGTTCCTTCCTGCTCGATCGGGTTCTGCGTGGCGACGACAAGAAAGGGCTCGTCGAGGTGATAGGTCTGTCCGCCAATGGTGACATGCCGCTCGGCCATCGCCTCGAGCAGCGCCGATTGCGTTTTGGGAGCAGCGCGGTTGATTTCATCGGCCAGCACGAGATTCGCGAACACCGGGCCACGGCGAAACTGCATGCTCATTTGGCCGCTCTGCGGATCGCGCCCCAGGAGCTCATAGCCGGTGATGTCGCTGGGCATCAGATCGGGCGTGAACTGTATCCGCGCGTAATGCCAGTGAAACGAGCCGGCCAAGGTCTTGACCATAAGGGTCTTGGCCAAGCCAGGTACGCCAACTAATAGCGCGTGCGAGCCAGTGAGTGCGCAGATCATCAGCTCATCGAGCACTTCGTCCTGTCCGACGATCACCTGGTGCAACTGTTCACGAACCTGTCGCACCTGATCAATAAACGACTCGCTCACTTCGCGGGCGTTGTGAAGAACTGGCTGATTGGCCATCGATGCTTCCTCGGTTAGTGATTCGCCGCCTTAACTTGGATATTGTCAGTAGTTAATATGGTTATGAAACAGCATGTCACGATACCTGCGCAGCGTGGTTTACTAGAAGCCAAACCGGGTCGAACAATGCGGGCCAGGTCGGTAAGGCTGCATCCGGCCGCGACCACGACTTCGTCGTGATGGCCCGGCTCGGCAGCTACCGGGCGCAGCGTCGCGGGCGCAGGTTTCAATTCGATGCCGTGTTCGGTGAGAGTTCCACGCACACAAGCTCTTTTTCGCCGCGAAAATAGAGGCGCGTGCCAACAAGCGCTGGATGGGCGAGCACTTCCGCTCGCTGCTCCGGTCCGTCGCCAAACAGCTTGAGCCGCGAGACGATGCGAAACTCGTCCGCCGCCGCGTCGATCAAGAGCAGCTCGCCTCCCGCACCCACGGCAAGCACGCGATCGTCCGAGGCGATCAGCGGCGAATAGTCGCAAAACGCCTTGTCTTCGCCGATCCAAATGGGCTTCAATCCGTTCGCCAGGTCGAGACAGTACATATCGAGACGAACACAAAACACGCGGTTGCCGACGACGACCGGCGTGCTCGTGTCGGGCGCCAGACTGTCGTTCACCGCAACGGGCTGAGGCTTGATCTGGCCCGCGTCATCGAACGCGTAGATGCGAGCGTAGTTGTTTTCAGTGGCCACGAGGAGCTTGCCGTCAACTGCCACAGGCGTGGGGACGTTGAAGTCGCCGTCGAACGGCGGCTTGAGCGTCCACAGCCGGCGGCCTGTCTCAATATTCCAACCGCCAAGCGACGTGCGATCATAACCGACCAATTGCCGCATGCCGCCCAGCGTCGCCACGATGATCGAGCTGTAGGCGTGCTGGTCGCCAGGCGATTGCCACAGCACCTCGCTTGAAAGCGGATCCAATGCGACAACCGATGCATCGGGCCCACCCGGATTCACAATCAATTTGCCGTCTACAATCAGAGGCGAAGAGCAAACGCCCCACACGAGCTCCGAGTCGCCGCCAAAATCGGTGATGATGTTCTTCTGCCAGAGTGTGACGCCGCTTTCCAGCTCGACGCATTGAAGGTCGCCGAAGGCGCCGAGCAAGTAAACATAGCCTTCATGAATCAACGGCGTGGCGCGCGGCGTGTTGTCGTAATCCAGCGTGCCGGGGGCCGGATACTGCACGGTCCAAAGCAGTGCTCCGTCGGCCGCGGCGTAGCAGCGAAACTCATCGAACGTGTTGCTGATATCGCGGTCGCCCAGGACGACGAACTCTTCAGTGGCGGCGATGCCGCCCAGGCCGGGCCGGTGGAGCGCTTGTCGCCAGACGATCGCCGGTTCCTTCGGCAGCGTCGAGGGGAGCGACGCGACGCGACCATCGCGCGTGGGTCCGCCAAAGCCGGGCCACGCGGAAGTCGCCTTTTCATCGGGCCGCGACGACGCGGCAGGCCGAGTTGCCTCGGCTTGGTCGGAGGTCGTCGCCGGGCGCTCGCTGACTTCGCTCGCTGCCTGACGGGCTGTCGACTCGAGCATCTCATGATACTCGTCGTCGATTTCGACGAAGCCCACTAGCGTTTCCAAGGTCGTCGCTAATTCGGGACTCTTGCCAACGTCGAGCAGCGCATCGTGAATTTTGCTGCGCAGCTCCTCGTCTACTCGATCGGTTGTGAACGCGGTGACGAAGGGAACCGGCCTGGTCTCGCCGACCACGCGCAGGTCGCCCTTCTTGATCGTGCCGCAGCCTTCGAGGAGTGGGGCGGCATAGCTTGAAATCACGGCGGCCGCTTTTTCCTTGTCGCCCCATTCAATGATCTTGCAGGCGCCATCGCTGCACGATTGGGTCGTTTCCGATTTATCGACGGCCGGGAACTCGACACCCGCTGATGCGAGCAGCATCCGCGAGGCAGCGAACTTCTCGTCGCACTCGGTGGTGCCGAACAGGATGCGGTAACCGCGCAAGTCCTCGACTTTTTGAGCCGCATCGGCCGAGCGAACGACGATCAGGCCGGTTTGCGTGGTGACGCCGTCCTTGCCGCTCAACTGGGCGAGTGGCGTGACCTTCATTTTCGCCGCGGCCGCGTCGTGTCGCACGACGGAGTCTTTGCCGATGGCGATATCAATCGCTTTACAGTTCTCTTTCGCCAGGGCCTTTTCGAAAGACTCGGCGAACGTCACTTGAACGGGCCGGCCCAACCGCTCGGTCAGGAATTCGCCAAGCTTGTCGTAATTCCGCTGCGCGTAGCCTTCAACACATGGGCACGAGAGCGGTAATGCGAGCGGATCCATCACGACCAAGGACAGGCTATCGCCCGCGGCCTGGCCTGTTTTTGCATCGTCGGCGCATGCCGGCGAACAAATTGCCAGACAGATCGCAATGCCCAATAATCGGCGCATGACGTTTCCTTTATTGGGGTTATGGAATTATTGAAAGAGTATTGACCCGGCTACTGACGATCTTAACGACCTCCAGCTTCGAGAGCGACCGTCTTATCGCCCTCCGCTGCCGGGGCCGATTCACTTGCCGGTTTCTCGTCCATCCGCACGATGTGATTTCGCGTGATGTCGAGCATATATACTTGGGTGCCGTCGTGATTGACCGCGATGGAACAGTTCTTGCAGCCAGGCACCAGGTCCACGTTGCCAACAAGCCCAAGCAATTTGCCCTCGGGCGAATAGCGCTTGATGCGGCCCGTATTGTCTTCCGCCGTATACACGACATCATCCGGTCCAAACGCGACGTTCATCGGATTGCAGCAGCTGCCAAAGCCTTCGAGACCGCTGCGGGCGCCTTCGCCCCAGGCGGTGACGAGCGTTCCTTCGCTGTCATAGCGGCAAACACGATGCCGCGAGTTTTCAGCCACGTAGACACCGTTCGCGTTGGCCTTTACATCCATTTGTCCGCAGCAGCCGCGCAGCTCGGATACGATACTTTTGGCATTCTCAAGTTGGTTGTCCGTTTTCCAGATCTGGAAGCCGTAACCCACGGCCTGGCGCGTGGCCAGGTAGACTTCGTTATCGGTGGCGCTGATCGAAGACACCTTCATCGTTTGCGCCAATGAGGCTTTCACTTGCGCGTCGATTTGTTCCTCGGTGAGCTCGGCCGGCGGATTCTGCTTTGCCATCTCGGCCCATTGCGCCTTGACAGCCTCGTATTGGGTTTTTCGCTGCTCGTGCATGGCAATCCGCCGCTCGAGCTGCGTTTGACGGGCTTTTGCCCGAGCTGCTCCCCCCTTAGGTTGATCCGCTGCGGTGCCGTTTCCGGATTCGTTCGAATCGTTTAGAGCGGCCAGCTGCTCATTGAGCGAGGCGATTTCCTTGTCGGAGCGAGCGATCATGTCGTCGAATTGTTTGGTCTGCCGCGCCATCATATCGGTACGCTGCTTCGCTTGAGCGACGATCTGCTCGCGGAATTTTTCGGGGTTCGCATTCAGCTCTGTCGCGTGCGGCGCATCCTTTTGCAGAAGAATGCGTCCCGACTTGGACAACTGTGCGATCTGGCCTTCGCCGGCCAGGAAAATGGTTCCGTCGGCGCGGGCAAACAGCGCATCCGGCTTCACGGGAATCGACCATGTTTCGACGAATTTGCCTTCCTTGTCGAACACCCGGATCTCGCCCGATTCGCCGGCGCAACCGGCTAGAATGCGGTTGTCCGGTGTGAGGCAGAAGGAAGTAATGCTAGTTTGTGGCTGCCCTTCGACGTTCGCCTGAATGATCGTCGTTTGACGATGCGTTGGCTCTTCCGAGATCGGGTTTGCGTCGGCCGCCGCGCTTTCATTTTCGGCGGCCGGGGCTGCTGTCGCCGCTGCCGCCACAGGGGCGCGAAGCGTTAACAGACGAAGGCGAGGCGCCGGCTCCTCACCAAATGCGGTTGGGCCAACCAATCCGATGCTAAGGCCTAACCCAGTCAAGAGAATCGCCAAACGAAACGAGCCAAGCCGAGAGCGACTAGCGCGGGGCATGAGTGCCTCCTTTGCAAGATGAAGAAGCGACCAGGGCCCAATTCAAAATATGTGGTCACCCGCCGACCAATGCCGGCGAGACAATTACGTCTTGTCGGTTGTGCTCAATGCAGTGGATCCTAAGTTATCGATGTAAGCTTAATCGCCGCCGGATTACTAAACACTCAGTTGATACGCCAAGAGCCGCCATTTAGTTCCACTACGGGCGGTTTTTACAAGCGCATCATCTTACACTACGGCCGGCAAACGTCGTAATGACCAGTCCTGTAAACGTGTAACGGCCTTGTAAACGCTTTCTAACCGCGCACAGTTCATCTGTAACCTGGTGGTCGGGCAGGAAGTTTGGGTGGAAAGGGAAGGGTCATAAAGACCCAAAGTTGATTGGTATTCGCACTTTAGGCCGAAATATTGGAGGGCCAACCGCGATGCGCACCTTAGACGAGGTCTACGACCGTCCAGTTCCCGCAGCCATGTTGAAATCGTACTGATTGGCACTGATTATTGCCGTGGCGAGTGGACGACCATGAATGACGAACCAGGAACAGTTCTGTTGGAAGTGTGCGTTGGATCGATCGCTGATATCGAGGCGGCGATTGCCGCCGGTGCGGACCGTGCTGAATTGTGCGGTGGGCTTGAACTTGGTGGGTTGACGCCTTCGATTGGACTCATGGAATGCGCGATCGCAGTCTCGGACGTGCCAGTAATTGTTATGCTACGGCCGAGGGCGGGCGGCTTTTGCTACGATCGGCATGAATTCGCGACAATGCTCGTCGATGCCGAGCGCTTCCTCGATTTCGGCGCAAGCGGTGTCGCGTTTGGAGTTCTGGATCGTGGCGGGAACGTCGATGTGGCGCGAGTCCGGGAGATCGTGCAACGGATAGGTGCCGCCGAAAGCGTGTTTCACCGTGCGTTCGACATCGTTGCCGACCAGCGGGCTGCAATCGATCAGTTAGCTGTGATCGGGTGCACACGAGTCCTCACCAGCGGCGGAAAGGCAACGGCGAATGAAGGGGCTGACACGATTCGCGAGCTAATCGTTCATGCAAACGGCCGAATCGAGGTGCTTCCAGCAGGAGGAATTCGCCCTGACAATGTCGTTGATCTGGTGCGACACACCGGCTGCACCCAAGTACACATGGGCGCGGGCAAGGCTGATCAGCGACAATTCGGCTTCGGACGGCAGCAGAGTTGAGTTACGTGACGCCCGCGTCACGAGCGGCGATTCGCACCGCGTCGTGAATCAAGAGGTGGTGGCGGCTGCAATCGCCGCGCTGCGGCGCGCAGGCTTTCGGCGACACAAGACTATGTAAAGCCGAACAGGGCGAGCACTGCCGTAGAGGGATCAGGCACGGCAACAAACGTGCACCAAACGAAAAAAGCCCGGTAAGCGTAAGTGCTTAGCGGGCTTGTCTTTTCTTTCAGCGACGCGGACGGGACTCGAACCCGCAACCACCGGATCGACAGTCCGGGACTCTAACCAATTGAGCTACCGCGCCATCGCGAGCAGGGCCCACGCGGCATCGCGCACGCGTCCCCGCTGGAATTCAGAAATATATCAAAACCAGCACCATGCGACAAGGCACGCAAGTGCCGTACGGCACAGCCGTTTGACCGTTAAAGCCGCTAAATCGCTCACAATGCGAACGGGTCCGAAGCCGGCGGAGCGGTCGGAATGGCGTACATTTGTATGGCCGTTTTTTTAATAAGGACGCCGACCTATGGGATCATTTTTCGAGGACCTCTGGTTCCGCGCAGGCCGCGCCCGGCGAAACCTGGCAGTGGTTCAATGAGCTCAGCCGCGAAGAGTGGATGGTGGTTCTCGCGGTCGTATGCGCCTGCGGGTTTGTCTGCTTGCTCGGCTTTCGTCGACACAGCGTGTAGACGTCGTTTTTTACTTCTAAATGAGTGGCCCGATGATTACCGGCTGGCTTAACGTATTGCTATTGGCTGCGCAGGAACGAGCGTTCGATTCAGCCGATTACATCGTGCTCAACCGCGCGGATCTTGCCCAATTCGGCCTGCCAGTCACGGTGGCACTCGCGGCGGTCGCACTCATTGGGTATATGTTCGGCCAGCGCACGCGGACCAAGATGATGGCGGCGCTGGACAACCGGCGGCAACAAGAGCTGGAGCGCGCCGCCCGAATCGCCTGGCAACTCGAGAATATCGCCGATACGTTGCGGAAGGACCTCGTGAGCCATCATGCGCAAGTCGCGTCGTTCAAACGGCGACTTCGCCAGGCAAAGAATCATGCCGATGATGAGGCCTGGGAATTACTCTGCGCTGAGGCGGAGGCAATTCTCGGCCCCACCATGCAGCTGGCGCACCAGCTTTCGTATGCATACGATCAAATTCGCCAGCAGTCGGATGCGCTCGAAACCTTTACGCAAGGTCGAACCGATCCATTAACTGGCGTAGGCAACGGCCGGTGCTTGAGCAGCAGCTTCGAGTGTTGCTTGCGACGTCTGCACGCGGCAGCAGCCAGTTTTGCATCGCGCTGGTAAGTTTGGACCGAATGATTTCCCAGGCAGCGGGCCGGTCTCTAGGTCCAATTCTGCCATTGCTGCCGAAGTTAGCTGGCGTGATCCGCGCGTGCATGCGTGGTCCCGATTTCGTCGCCCGCTATGGCGATGAAGAGTTTGTGGTGGTGATGCCCAACACGACACTCGCCGGCGCCAACGTGTTTGGCGATCGCCTGAGAAAGCGAGTGGAGCAAGAATTGGCCACGAGTGTTTGTTGCGGAATCACGCAGGCTCATGGTGGCGACGATGCCCGCAGCATTTTCGCCCGCGCCGACTCGGCTCTCTATAGCGCGAAAGCTGCCGGGACGAACCGCCTATTCGTCCACACCGGCACACACATTCGCGAACATAGCCCAGTCGCTGCGTCGAGCAACGTGACGACAAGTTTGCCGCCGGCAAGTTGCAATTCGGACGCAATGTCGGATTCGGCGGCCGAATGTGAAAATGCGGCCGACGAATCGGCCTTAGCCACGGCCGGCAAGTAGCTCAGCGCCGGCATAACCGGCTAAACGACCGGTATTTCTGCATACCGGTACCGCTCTGCAGCCACCACGTTGACGCTTGGCGAGCAATTTCCTTACCATCATAGGCGACGGCGCTGTGGCCTCTCGATTGGATTCCGCAGCGCTAGTGGTCGATTTCGCCTGCGCTTGTCTCGGAAAGGAGTGGATTATGCCGCTGTTCGAAGTTGAAACAGAGAACCATATTGTCATCACGTGGGCCGAGGATGGCGACGCCGCTTCGGCGGTTGTAGGCGACGCCTATCCGCAGGAACACGTGATCCGCCTCACCAAGCGGCCGCGCGATACGTGGGTGATTTCCAAAAGCGCTTTAGGCATCAGCGGTAAAATGGACCCGTGTCACTCGGCTCGCGATTGTCTTGCGATGGCCGAAGGCGACAAAGTGCATGCCATTCGGCTGTATATGCAGAAAACCGGGGCCGACCTTGAGCAAGCGCGCAAGGCGATCGAGTCGAATATGGTCATGGGCTGGTGAACCAGCTAAACCGGCCGCTCGGGATTTGCGCGGTGGGCGGCTATTAATACGTGCCGATACCGCCGCTAGTGGTGGCCGGCACGGTCGAAGCGGGAGGCGTCCAAGGGACGCTAGTGCCCGCGGGCGGCGTGGCGTGGGGTGGTGCCGGTCGAGCAGCCACTTCCACGTGCTGCGATTCTGACGTCGTGGAATAATCTGAAGTTCCACCCGGACGATACTTCCCTGATGGCGGGAGTTGAACAGTCGCCGTTGTGAGCGGTGTAATCCCGATCGGGCTCGCTGCCGGTGTGCTCGGCGTGTTTGACTCCGCGGCGCTTACAGCCTGAGACGCACCTGGCGTCGGTGAGTTTGCAAATGCGGCCGCCGGCGAACTCGGATTCGGATTTGCGGCGGCCGAACTATTGATGAATGAATTGTACGGGTCCTGTGCGGCAATCGGAGGCAATGCGTACTTGTCTATGGTGCTTGCGGTGGTTTCAGCGGGCGCAGGCGAGATTGCAGAAGCATATTGAGGATCGGCTGCCGGTGCCGCACTTGCCGCAGGCATCGGGTAGCGATCTGTGGCCGGCGGAGTAACGCAGTGGATTGTCAGCATGCGACTCGTACCCTGCGGGCGTTGCCGCCGCATAGGAACTAGTTGGCTTATATCCGTAGGGATCATAGGGGCCGGATGGCGGCACGCTTGCCACCGCGGACGAGGCAGTCGCCGTGTCCGACGCACTTAACGAAGCAGAAGTCGTGGAGCCATCCGTCAGCGCCGTTCCTGAAGGCGGATAATTGGCAAGCGGTGCATTGGTAATGGTCGACGCCGAGCTTGAAGGCAGCGACACAGACGGGGAAGTGCTCGGCGCTTGTGCAGCCGCCAGGTTTGCCGCTGAGGGCGATGAGGCAGGTTCCAGCCCGGGGACCTCAACCGCTTGCGGTGTCGCGCCCGCCGACGGCAGCTCCGGTGCACCCGACTGCGCGACCGTCGACGCGCTGTCGTCCTGATTCTTCCACCAAGCCCAGCGCGACGTCGATTGGCAGCCTGCCAATCCAGCCGTCACAACGCTGACGAACACCAATGGGAAGATGGCTCGACGAATCATGATTTTGCTACCTCGGCACGTGGCGAGCAAAACAGGAACTTCCGCCCGGCCGGTTCGCAGCACGTTTCCTTTACGCGAGCCGACATCGTAACCGTGCGGGCAGTCCGATATCGATTCTTCCGACTAGGCGCTTATTAACGATTCTTCGGCGCGCCGACAGCGAGACATTGATGGAAAAGTTTGTCTGAATGACTGCATGCAACGCCACAAACGTAGGCGGCCCACTGCATGCATTGGCGATCGATGGACTCACCGACCGCCGAGCGGGCGGATTATAGGCCTGCTCACCAGACGGTCAACGTCATTCGGCCGCTAGCAATCGCCGGGCGCAAACCTACGTGCGCTGTGCAGGATCCGGCGCTAAATAAACTTCGCGGGTTCGTTGCTTGCGCTAGCGGCTTTAACCCCGTGCCGACTTAAAGCGGTTCTCGACCGCATTCCAGTCGATCGCATTCCACCAGGCGGCGACGTAGTCCGGTCGGCGGTTTTGATAGTTGAGGTAGTAAGCATGCTCCCACACGTCCACGCCGAGAATCGGCGTCTTGCCGATCATGTAGGGGTTGTCTTGATTCGGCGTGCTCTCGACACTGAGCTTGCCGGACTTATCTACGCTCAGCCAGCCCCAGCCGCTGCCAAAGCGCGTGATGGCTGCTTGGCTCAAATCTTGCTTGAACTTTTCGAAGCCGCCAAGCTCGCTATCGATCGCGCGCGCCAAATCACCTCCTGGCTTGCCTCCGCCCTTGGAACTCATGATGAGCCAGAACAATGAGTGGTTGGCATGTCCGCCGCCGTTATTCCGCACGGCGGTGCGGATGTCTTCCGGGATCTTGTCAATGTTGCGGCACAAGTCTTCAACGCTTTGCTCCGCGATGCCTTTTCCTTCCAGCGCTTTATTTACGTTGTCGACGTACGCCTTATGATGCTTGCCATGGTGAATTTCCATGGTTTTCGCGTCGATGTGCGGCTCCAATGCATTGGTCGGATATGGCAGCGGTGGCAAAGAATAAGCCATGGTCGCTTCTCCTCGGATGGTAGAGTGCCGTTAGTAATCCCTCACAGCAAGATACCGCTGACGCGGGCGGTTGACAATTGGCCCGAGACGCGGCGAATTGACCCGCGGATGACCAGCCGGCGGGCCTGAGTGAGCGGCTCGCACTCGGACGTTGATTGGCTAGGCGCTAAACGGCTTGAGACTCTTGGTCGATGCGTCGCAACAGTTGGACGAGCTGCCCACGCTGACGGTCGAGTGCTTCTAGTTGTGCGGAGAGACAATCAGATAGCCCGGCAGGGACGTCCGGTGAATTTTCAACACCATCCGCATCGTCGCGTGCGACAGGCGCGTCGACTCGTGTGAAACCGGCGAATGCTTCGTCGATCACCTCGACGTCCGCGCTACGACCAGCCGGCAGCGTTCGCGACACATCTCGTAACCTCTCGCTGCGGCTGCGGCGCTGCCCGCGCCGCTTTGCAATTGCGCTTGCCGTCGCGAACTCGATGGCATCATGTCTCATGAAAGTCGCCCTAGCGTGCAAAACGTGGCTATGACTCGGCGATCACATCGGCCGGCTCTTCGGGATCAAGCGATTTACCGTCGTTCTCCCGGGCCATCAAATACGATTTCAAACTGCCGAGCAGTCGTCGAGCCCGCTCGGTCGTGGCGTCGCGGCGCCGATCCCGATCGCGTCGCGGCCGGATCAAGACTTCGATTCGCGTCTCGGCATACATTCCCGCGGCAAAGCCCTGGGTGTTTGCGCGATCCGCATGCTCCTGCGATAGCGTGAGCTGAATCAGGAACGTAATGGGCCGATCGTTGGCACGCCGCGCTACGCTCGCTAGCCCGTCGGTCACTGACATTTGCAGCTCGTTGTGGCTCGTCTTGACGATCTTGGCGTCTTGGTCGGCGATAAAACCGCGCAATTTTTGCACGGCCACTTCGATCGGCACCATGGTCACAAGCGTTGCTTCAACGAGTGCCCGGCCACGCCAGGGTTGGAACGGCCACCAGCCCCGCTTCACTTTTTCTTCAATCATTCCGTCGCCCAATTGGACAACTTGGTTGCGGCCGCCGTCCTTTGCTTGAAGCAGGGCCCGATCGGCACGGCGAAGCATCGTTTCCGGCGTGTCGCCCGTCTGCAGCTCCGTCACTCCAAAGCTGGCAGTAATTGATTTATCCTCAAGACATGAATGCTTGATGTCGGACAAGGCCTTGCGAATGGTCTCGGCTTTTTGGGCTGCGGCCGAGTTGGTGCAATCGGCGCACAGGACGGCAAATTCCTCGCCGCCATAGCGCGCCACCAGGTCGCCGGAACGGCACATGGACTTCAGCAGCGAGGCAAAGGTGATGATCGCTTTATCGCCCGCCTGGTGACCGTAAGTATCGTTTATCGATTTGAAGTGATCGATGTCGGACATGATCAGGCTGCAAGGCAGATTCGACTCTTGATGCGCGTCGACGAAATTCTTCAGCATGCGGTCGAATTCGGCGCGGTTGGCAACTTGCGTCATCGGGTCCTTGGCCACTTGCGCGTGGAGGGCCTGGCATTTTTCCTCCAGCGAAGTTTCCGACGACGCATCGTGCAAGAGCACGGTGGCGCCATGCACGGCCCCGTCGCTGCCTCGCACCGGGATTGCGTGCAGGTCGACCGCCACATACCGGCCCTGTCGACCCATGATGCTCACGCGACCGAGCCATTGCACCCCCGTCATGATCGCATGAGCCACGGGGCATTCTTCGTTCGGGATGCGTTGCTCGCGGCTGTTGCACATCTCCATGAGGCTTGGCAGAAAGGTGCGCCCGGAGGCCGCCACGCCGCTCACGCCTGTAAGTCGCTCGGCGCCCGTGTTCCACAAGGAGATCGTTACCTGGCTGTCGACAAATACAACGCCGTCGTGCATGTTGTCGATGAGCTTATTTTCAAACAGCGACACGGGTCCGCCCTGCGACGGCTCGGCTCGCTGGTATTCCACCGGGGTCTTCCACGGCAGCACCTGGCCTTCGTCCGTCAGCCGGTGCAACCAGCGGCGGGCGAGCTTTTGAGTGAGCAGATTCTGATCCTGCGAAAACAATTCTTCGAATCGCCGCACGAGCTCAGGATCAAACTGCCGGCCGGCGAACTCAAACAGCTCGGAGAGCGCCCGTTCACGCGACCGAGCAGGGCGATACACGTGGTCGGTCGTCATCGAATCAAAGGCGTCGATGATCGAAAGCATTCGCGCGCCTAGCGGCAAGTCGTTTCCGCTTCGGTCCTGCTGGTCTGCCGCGCCGCCATACCAAGCACGGCTGTAGTGCACGATCTCGATGATCGAGCGGGGAACGCCGCAGCTGGCCAATATCTCGATCGTGTGCGACGCGTGCCGATTCATCAGAACCGTTTCTTCGGGCAACAGCCGTCCGGGCTTCAACAGCACTTTGTCGGGTACGCCGACCTTTCCAACGTCGTGCAGCAGGGCCGCCACTTCGACTTCGTCGCGCGTGTTGTCGTCGAGGTCCATCGCCGCGGCCCATGAGCTGCAGCCCAGCGCGACTCGCAAGCAGTGCGAGGCCGACGATGGGTTTTTGGCACGCAATGCCGCGTAAAGCCCGCTGGCAATACCAAGCCGGGCGTGCACCAGTTTGTTCTCGTGAGCGCTTGTGCGTTGCTGGGCGAGCGAATGACCGCTTGCCGACGCGGCTTCGTCGAGGGCATCCAGAAGGGACGAAATGTTGGGAGCAGTGCTGGTGGTTCCAGACGGCACCGACACCGGTACTTCGGCAAACGCCAAATCCGGCCCGGGAACCGCAGCCGTCGTTGAAACGAAATCGCTCATATTGCTGTCAGAAGATTGGCAGAATCTCGACGGCCGGCGTGGCAGTCTCCGACAAACGTGCGAAACTTCAGCCGCCCTCGCGGTTGGCTAGGGCGCCCCTGCAACCGTAGGTCATATTTGCGCGGCGCGCATGGTCGGTCGTCGTTGCCGGGGACGCTGACAGCAGCAGTCACAGAGGGCTTGATGCCATTAGCCTTTTTCAATCCATTGGATTCCGAATAACCGATATAAACCGTCGTCGCCCGGTGCGGCGTGAGTCGACAGCATCCGAATGCCGAATTGGATTATGCGCCACCGTTCGGAATGTGCGGCTTGGCGAAATCATTTGGGCCTGTAGGTCAGGCTTTCTAGCCTGATATGAAACCGGACTCTGTCAGGCTGGAAAGCCTGACCTACCAAAAACATGGTCAATTTCCCAGGCCGCAACGGACGCCGTCGAAGGGTATTGAACGAAGAGGTGCTATCAGCCTCAAGTTCTCATACCGCGCTTCGCGCAGTGTCGAAGTCGGACGAAACTCGTGCAGTCCCGCGTTATAGCGAAGCCGCGGGAGTCGAAAATCATGCGCAAGTTACCGACTTTGTTCCGCGCCGCTATCGATCGATAGCACTTTTGATCGCTGTGGGTGGCCTCACCACGGCGGTGCTCGGGTCGCTGCACTTTTTTGCCACGCCGATCGCCGGCGCAGTTGGGCGAAACCGAACTTGCCGCATTGAAACTGATGGCGCCTGGAAGCATGGGTGCTTGGGTAGCAGCAGTTGTTTTGTTTGTTGCAAGCGCTACTTCGATGCTGGTGTATTCAATGCGTCGTCATCGGATTGATGACTTTCGCGGTCGTTACCGGCTTTGGCTGTTCACCGCCGTTGCATGCCTGATTGCCAGCGCGAATAGCGTGACGGGTCTTCATAATTTGCTGTCCAGCTCGCTGGGTTATTTGACCGGCTGGACTGCTCTACGCTCGGCGCGATCTGGTGGCTAGTCCTTGCGGGGTTGCCGCTTGCATGGATTGCCGTACGCAGCATTGTGGAAGTACGAGAATCTCGCCTGGCGGCATCGCTGCTCGTAACCGCCGTGTGCTGTTACGTTGTTGCCGCAGCCACAGCGCTCGGCGCGGTGACATTGTCGGAACAGCTGGTCGAAACTACTGTGGTAAGTTCCGCGCTCCTTGTGGGGCATTGGATGACACTTGCCGCGATCTTGTCGTACGCACGGTACGTAATTCTCAACGCGCAAGGGCTGGTTGCTGAAAAGCCACGAATTGTTGGCAATCGCAAAACGCAAAAGCCATCCAAATTTGCCAACGACAGTTCTTCAGAACAGTCAGTGGCTCCATCGACCCTTTCCACCGCCGAATTCATCCGGCGCAAGCAACAGGCAGCGCAGAACGCCAAATCTCCAGCGGCGAGCGATGAGTGGGTCGACGGCAGCCGGCCTGAGCGCGATCCGTATGATGATGGCGACGATGACGAGTCGACCGATGGCCGCAAGCTGAGCAAGGCAGATCGCAAGCGGCTGCGTAAGCTTAAGTTGCAGAACCGGGCGGCGTAGCTGGGCTGGATGCTGGATGCGGGATGCTGGATACTGGATGACTCAATTCATCGAGCATCAAGTATCCAGCGTCGAGAACCATGCCTGTCCGCACTCGCTTCGCACCAAGTCCCACCGGTTATTTGCACATTGGCGGTGTGCGAACGGCACTCTTTAATTGGCTGTTCGCCAAAGGGCAGGGCGGCCAGTTTATTCTGCGCATCGACGACACCGATGCGCAGCGGAACGTCGAGGAAGCGCTCGCGCCATTCTGCACGGTCTGCGCTGGCTGGGACTCGATTGGCACGAGGGTCCAGACGTTGGCGGGCCGCACGCGCCGTATTATCAGTCGCAGCGACTGGAAAAATATCAAGCGGCCGTGGCCCAGCTACTTGCCGTAGGGGCCGCTTATCGCGACTTCGCCCGGCCGGAGGAGCTGCAGGCCGAACGCGACGAAGCGCAAAGGACAGGCCGGTCATTTCTTTACAGCCGCCGCTGGCGTGCCGAGACCGACGCCGACGCGCGACGCTTCGAAGCGGAAAGCCGCCAAGGCGTGGTGCGGCTCTCGATGCCGCGCGAGGGGCAGTTCGTTCTTAACGACCTGGTGCGTGGCGAGGTGCGCGTCGATTGGGCCAGCGAACAGGACCATGTGATTCAGCGCGCCGATGGAACATGCCTGTACCATCTGGCGACTGTCGTCGATGACCATGACATGCAAATCTCGCATGTCATCCGTGCCGAGGAGCATCTTTCGAACACGCCGCGACAGATATTCATGTTCGAAAAGCTCGGCTACGAGCTGCCGCAGTTCGCGCACCTGCCATATGTCGCCGAGCCGGGCAGCAAAACGAAACTCAGCAAGCGCAAACTCCATAAGTACCTCAAGAACCGCGAGTTCGCGCAATTGATGCAGCATGGCGAATCGATCGCCAAGCGCCTGGGCTTGTCCGTGTCGGCCGAAACGTTTAATCCGGTCATCGTCGACTTCTATGAGCAGGTCGGATATGTGCCCGATGGGCTATTGAACTACTTGCTGCTTTTGGGGTGGTCGCTCGACGACAAGACCGAGGAGTTTTCTCGCGAGGAGATGCTGCGGCACTTCTCGCTCGATCGGGTGAACAAAGCGCCGGCCAGCTTCGATCCAGAAAAGCTGTTGGCATTTGAAGCACGAGCGATGCAGCGGCTCCCGATCAAGCAGCGCGTTGCGAAAGTCGTTCCGTTCCTGCAGCGCGCGAATTTGCTGCCGGATCCGCCGGCATGTGAAACGGCGCCTTACCTCACTCGCCTTCTGGAAGCTGCCGGAGACCGTTTGAAAGTTGCCGGCGACATCCTGGAATACGATGATTTCTTCACTGCCGACGATGGCCTTCCGTACGACGAGCAGGCACTGGAAAAGCGGTTGATCAAGCCGGCCCAGGCGGGCGGATTGCTTGGGAAGTTTCGAGCGGAGCTGGCGACGGTTGAGCCTTTTACCGTCGAGCGGCTTGAGCAATTATTGCACGAGTTTGTTGCAGCGGAAGGCATCAAGCCGGCCGATATTGTCCATGCCGTCCGTGTAGCCGTGACCGGGAAATCGGTGGGCTTCGGGCTTTTCGACACGCTTGCCATTCTTCGGCGCGAACGTTCACTAGCCCGCATCGACCGGGCTCTGCATTTGGCGTCGTCTCAAAGCAAGTAGGCTCGCACCAGCGTTCGTCCCTTCACCCTACGGACTGGCCGCTTCAGCGGCCAGTTGGCCCCGCGGATCCGCTCCGTGACTGGAAATCACTCCCGCCCCCAGCTAAATTAAACGCCGAACAGAAGAGGCTAGCGACCGGTATTCCCTAAGCCCGTTCTCCGCGCTCCTGGCTTCTCGCCATGTCGGACGGCCCCGCCAATCTGGAACGTCGCCAAAAGGCGATTCAAGCCGTTCGCCGGCGTGCGCGGCGCCTAGAAATCGAAATGCATCGGGTGAAGGCGCACCTGGCCCGGCTGGAGGCTGACTATGAAGAGGACGTCGCCGACTGGATGAGCCGCAAGCTGCGCCGCCGCTCGTCGCCGGCTGAACTGCGAACGGATCCGCCGCACCACTTCAGCCTGACAAATGGCGACGGCGCCGCCGGCGGAGCCGATGAATTAGGACAATTCGAGGCGGGTGTCGTAAAACTTGTCGACGCAGCACAACTCGCCAATGAAGGACAGCGACGAACTACATCGCATGCAACGCCGCGTGCAAAGAAACTGCCGAATTATGAGAAGCCCGCGCCGCTGCCGCAAATTGCAACCGATGTTTCCCGTCAGAACGTCGGAGCTCGGCCGACCCAACGCCGAACGAAGCGTCGAACAACCGTTCCGCCTCTCATCGCCAGTATCGCGGTGCACGCCGCGGGATTACTGCTCTGCATTTCATTTGGCTTCGCCACGGTCATTCAACAAGCGGTGCCTCTATTTGCCAGCCCCAGCGTCGCCGATGAAAGCACGGTCGAGGAATTTGCCGATGTCAAAATCGAGCCGACCAAGTTCGAGGATGATGTGCTGCAGAACGTCATCTCGCAAACCGAAGAGTTCAATGTCGCCGACAACTTACTTCGCGAACTTGATCCAAGTCAGATCGGCGCCGGCTCGCAACCTCTCGGCGATATCGGTCAGCTCGATGCGCTCCCCAGCGATTTGGGCGAGTTGATGGCGGGCGCCGCGCGCCGGGCAGCGGGCCCCCCGATGGCGAACGCGGCGCCGCTGTGTTCTTCGGCGCTCGCTCCCAGGGCGACCGGTTTGTGTTCGTGGTCGACAACTCGAGCAGCATGAAGGATGGCCGGCTCGAAGCGGCAATCGCCGAGCTGATTCGCTGCGTCGATGCCCTGTCGCCGAGGCAGGCATTTTACGTGATTTTTGTCAGCGATCAAATTTATCCGATGTTCTATCCGCAAGCGGCTCCCGATCTGCTTGTCGCCACGCTGCCCAACAAGAAACGGCTTGTCGAATGGTTGCCGCGCACGGCGACCGCTTCGGGGAAGAACCGCGAGCTGATTAAGGCGATGGATATGGCTGCTCGTTTGCGGCCGCATGCGGTATTCTTTCTTTGGGACGGCCGCATGGACCATTCCGGCGTGCGCCAGGATGTCATGGCGCATATGACGCGGCTCAACCAATGGAGTTTTCCGATCCACACGCTCGGAATGGGCGTCGATTCGCTGGACAGCGAATACAATCTGGCGACGATTGCTCAGGCCAGCGGGGGCACGTTTCGGCGGGTCGACGTGCCGGCGGCGCGTGGCCGATAATTGTAGCTGCCGCGAGCCGAGCGGCACGCGCTCGCGGTTAGCGAATAACTCCGATTGATCTGTTCCGGCTCGGCTCGCCGGAGCTACTTAGTTCAATGCCGCACGAACACTCGCATATCGACGCGCAGCTCAGCGATCGCCGCTTGGTGGCCGCCATCGGGTTGAACCTGCTGCTGACGCTCGTCGAGGCAATCGCAGGCTTGTTGGCAGGAAGTTTGGCGCTCCTGGCCGACGCGCTGCATAACTTCAACGATTGTGGGTCGCTGGTGATTGCGCTGGTGGCTCGCCGCGTTGCTCGCCGGCCGTCGGACGTGCGACGCACGTTTGGCTACCGTCGAGCCGAGGTGGTCGGCGCGCTGATCAACCTCACCATCCTTGTCGTGGTCGGACTCTATCTTGTTGGCGAAGGGATTCACCGCCTGTTTGCACCGGCTGAGGTCGACGGCTGGATCGTGGTCGTCGTGGCCGCCATTGCCCTCGCTGTGGACCTTGGCACCGCAATGCTGCTTTTCGCGATGTCGAGGGGCAACCTCAATGTGCGGGCCGCCTATTTACACAATCTTACCGATGCGGTTGCCTCGGTGGGCGTGATTGCAGCCGGCGCGGCGATCCTATTGTGGGATGCCCATTGGGTTGACCCGCTCGTAACGCTGATCATCGCCGCGTACATCCTGTGGCAGAGCTTGAGCATGATGGCGCGCGATTCACATTCTCATGGAAGGCGCGCCGGCGGACGTGCACAACGAGACGCTCGTCGACGAACTGGAAGCGATCGCGGGAGTCATCGAAGTGCACCACGTTCATATTTGGGAGCTGGACGAGCATCATCGGGCGCTCGAGGCGCACATCGTGGTTGATGACGATCATTTGCAGCGCTGGACCGAAATCAAGCAGCAGATCAAGCGGCTCTTGGGCGAGCGTTTTGACGTCCATCACTCGACGCTCGAATTTGAAGCGCCCGGTGAAGAGGCGTGCAAACCCTGCCCGCCGGGAACACAACATCACTGCTAGCAGTACGGGGACGCGTTTCTCCGAGACGTCCGCCGCGGCGGACGAGTTTCGGAGAAACTCGCCTACGCGCGAGTTCAAGTTTGCCGGTTGTGGCGGTCGATGGATTGAGCAGCCTTCCGCTGTCTGCGCGGAAGGTCCGACGTGATTTTCATCCAGCGACATTCCGGAACGCAGTCGTCCCATGGCAGCAGGCAGTAACATGGCCAGCACTCTCGATCGGCTCGGCAGCAGTTTAATCAATGCCGTTTTGGGCGGCCTTATTCTGTGGGTCGGCCAGACGACCGTGCGCCACGCGGGTGAGCTCGTTGGCGTCGATGAAAAGTTGGTGGCGATCAATCAGCAGTTTGTCGACGTCGACAAGCGCCAGGAAAGCATGCGCAAGTGGCTGGAGAATGTCGTCAACGACATGAAAGATAACAACCGCGCTCAGTTCACGCTCAAGGACGGCGACAAACTGGTGGGGCAGGTTCGGCAAGCGGAGCTTTCCGCCGCGGAGCTGGAGCGCCGGCTGGCTGAACGCCTCGCTACGGTTGAAATCAAGCTGACGGCACTCGAGACGCGGCACAATGAAGGGCAACAGGTCGCCGCGCTGCAGATCGAAGTCGCCCAGCTCCGCGCCGAGCTGGGTCTGCGCCGCCCTTGCGCAGATGCCGCAATACCAATCGTCCGAGCGAGTCGCGGGGACGCCCGTGTTTCTACCGCCGGTCGATGGGCGGCGCTAATTGACGGCGGCGATTAGTCGTTATCGTTGTCACTATCGCGGTCGCGATCCCGGTCTCGATCGCCGTTGCGATTGTCGCCGTCGCGATCACGATCCCGGTCGCGCCGACCACGATCTCCACGTTCCCTGCCAGGCCCTCGATCCTGATCCCCGCGCCGGCCATCACGTCCGCCGCGATCGCCGCTGGCTTGCGGATCCGGCTTGCCGCCGATCCACGGCCGGCCTACCGCGTCGTTGATTGTTTCTCGAATCGCTTCCGCGGTAACGTTGCCGTTCACGCGGTGCACGCGCACGACCGTATTGGGGGCGGCCTCCTGATCCAACTTGTTCACCATGGCCACGACGCTCTCGTACAACTCCTCTTGAACGGAAACGAGGATTGTGTTGGAGATGTCATCGACGCCCACCGACAAGGCACCCTCGAATCCCACCTTCACAGGCGACGGCCGCTTACCGCCGCTTCCCGAGCCGTCGCCGTAGCGAATCACCGTCACGCGCTCCTGGCTGGAGCCGCGCCGTTGCTGATCGCCCTGTTCAAACGCCTTGTCCTTGGAGCTCAACAGGTCGCGATAGACTTCCTTGAGCGCTTCGGCAATCACCGAGGCCTTCGAATATTCGATCTTAATCAGCGCAATGCGCCGCGTGCTCACCGAGTCGGCCGGCGCGGCCTTGTCGTACTCTTTGATCAGTGCGTCGATCTCGCGCGTCTGAGTGGGTGAGGCGTTTGCCACGAGTATGGTGTTGCTCCCGGTGTCCCAGGTGATCATTAGCTTGCGGCGCTTCGACAGGCCGGTCGCTTGTTGATCGCGATTCCCTCGCGATCGGAATCCGAAGAAAAAGTTCGAAAAATCGTCGCCGTCGTCTTCGCCCTCGAGCTCCTCCCGGAACAGGTCCTTCAAATTCAGATACATGCTGTATGCGGTGATGTGCTCGAGGGGATAGACCTTGAACCGCTGCTCCGCAGGTGAAAGCTGCTCGATCAGCTCTTCCATTCGATCGAGCGCCACGGGGTCGGACGAGCTGAGCATCAGCCGTCCGTCCTCCGTGACCGTGATCGTGACGGGCGCCGGCTTGGCTAAATCGGCCGCCGCATTCGATGAAGCTGATTCGGATGGCTCCTCGGCCAATGGCGCATCTTCGGTCGCGCTGGCATCCAACTCGTTTTCCGCCGGAACGACTTGCGCGGAATCCAACTGCACGAATTGCGCTCGAATTCGTCCGCCTGCGCTCATTCCAGCGGTGCGATCCGTTACTTTTTCGGCTGCGTCGTCGTCCTTTTCATCCGGCTGCGGTGTTTTCTCAGCGTCGACCGGTGGCGTGTCGACTTTCGGCGGCGCCTTGATGATGAGCTCGTTGTTTCCGGAGGCGGACCACGCATCTCGAATTCGCTCCAACAGCTCCGCGGTCGGCGCGCCGCTGGCCGGTTGAACGAAACGTATTCGCCGCGAGTCCTGCTGGCCCTCGGGAATCTCGCCCAACTTCACCAACAGGCCGCGCACGCGCTCCATCTCGGCTTCGTTAGCCCACAACATGAGTCGGTTGTTTTCGATGTCGGCTTCGATTCCGAAGCCTTTCACCGGCTTATCTTCCTCCTCATCGCGGCTGTCATAATCCCAATACCATGGATATCGGTTGCGGTTGTCATCCTCCTCTTCCGCCTGCCCGGCCATGAGATTATAGATTGAATGCCGCCACGGCGTCGGCCGGCAGGCGGCGCAGCCAGAGCACATGGAAGTCGCGGCCCGAGCCGTCGAACTGGTCGATGAGGCTATCGATCTTTTTGTGATCGGCTTCGATAGCAAGTGCGAACAGAGTTTTGCTCTTCTTGTCGACTTTGAACTCTGCGGATGGGCTGAGGCCGCCGATCTCCTCGAGCGTCATGATAAACGTCTCTGGATCGAGCGTCACCAGCGGATACTTTTTCATTTCACGCTGACCGCCATTTTGGCCCGGGGCTGCCGCTCCCACTACAGAAGACGCAGCATCATCCGTCGTGCCAGCATCGCCGAACGGCACGTCGAGATAGCGGATCGTCTGCTCGATGATCTTCATCTGCTCGGGCGGAGCATTGGCCAGAACGCTGTTGCGCTGTTTGTTATAGACCAGGAATACGGGCGGCCCGTCCTTGTTCAGCATCGAGGCCACGTCTTTGCCTTGCTGCTGCATCTGCGTCATGAGCTGCAGCTTCTGCTGCTGAACTTGCAGCTCCATTTGCGTGGGCCGCGATTGCGGGTCCATCCCCAGCACGACGTACAGAATGTCGATGACCTTTTCCGGCCGGGCATGCTTGAGCACGAATTCCTTGGGTACGATGCGGCCGTCTTGAACGCTGCGCTCTTCATTCAATAGCCCGCTCACCAGCCGCAGGTTGGCCACCGAATCCATCACCAACAGCCGCTTGGTTGTCACGAGCGGAAACACCTTGGCGTTCGGGCTGAGGACCTGCTTGACATCTTCCTTGGCCTTTTCTATTTCCATGTTCGCGGGCAGCTCGAATGAGACCTTCACGAAGTCGTACGGCTTGAGGTCGTAAAGCTCATCTTCGCTCACTCGCCGCACGACGCTGGGGTCGAGCTTCTCGATCTTGAAGACGCTGAGCACGTCGCCCGACTGCACCGCCGTGTACCCGCGGGCATGCAGATGGCGATTCACGAGGTCGCGAACTTCATCGAGCGTATAGCTGCGCGGCGTCGTGAGATTGACGTAATCGTTGGGCAGCTCTTGCCAGTCGAGGCTCGTCTTAGAGATTGAGGCCAGCCACTGCATCACGTCGGGCCACGGCTGACCAATGAAATTGAACGCGGGCACGCGACCATTTTTGTCGAGCGTGACCTCGAACTCGCGGGGATCGGGCATGCGCGGCGGCTTCTCGGGCCGCTTTACGCTGTCGGCCGGCGCATCCTTCTTTTCGCCCTCGCCCTCTTTCTTTTCGCCTTCCTTCGGCGGCTCCGTTCCGGGCGGAGTCGCTGGCTGCGCTCCAGGCTGGGCGCCCGCTTTAGCGGCTTCCATCGCCTTAAGCTGATCGGGCGAAGGCTGGGCCTGAGGCGTGACCACCATTACTGGGGCTTCCTGGCACACTGCCGGACGAGCCATTAGAGATATTGTCAAACCAAAGACAATCGCCAGAGCCAAAATGCATAGGTTCCGGTCCTGGTTCGCAACCATAGAATGCCTCTCCGAACGTAAGCTGTCGTGCTTGCGCCGTCCGCCCCTCGTGAACGGAACCATTATAGGCGGCGGAACTGGCGGCCACAAACCGGGCCGGCTGGCGTTGTTCTATGCCAGCTTTAGGGAAAACCCATCGGGCCGACGTTCGCGAAACCGGCACACCAATCCCGTCGGTTTAGACGCATGCCAGCGCAAAATCACTCGCGCAAAACCGCAGTATTTCCAAAAATTTTACGGCCGCACACACAACTGCAATCTCCAGGCGGGCCCTCAACTATTGCATTGCTGCCAAGATGCTCTCGACAAACTCCGATGTCGAGGCTTTGCCGCCGAGGTCGCCGGTGCGCACCTCGCCGCGCGTGAAGACCTCGCGGACAGCGTTCTCGATTCGGTCGGCCGCCGCTATTTCGTTGAGGTAGCGCAGCATAAGCACGGCGCTGAGGATGACGGCCGTCGGGTTGGCTTTGCCCATTCCAGCGATGTCGGGCGCGGTGCCGTGGACGGCTTCGAACACGGCCAAGCCTTTGCCCACGTTGGCACTTGGCGTCAGGCCCAGGCCGCCGACCAGGCCCGCCGTCAGATCGGAAACGATGTCGCCGAACAGGTTCTCCATCACCATGACGTCGAACGAATGTGGATTGAGCACGAGCTTCATCGCCGCGGCGTCGATGATCGAGTCGTCGAACGCAATGTCAGAAAACTCGCTCGGCAACGCGGCGGCACGTGCGCAGGAACAGGCCGTCGCTTAGTTTAAGTATGTTGGCCTTGTGAACGCACGTGACTCGCTTGCGGCCTTGGCGGCGGGCCGTTTCGAAGGCGAACCGCGCGATCCGCTCCGACGCTGCCTCGGTCACGATGCGCAGGCTTTCCACGACGCCCGGCACCACCTCGTGCTCTAGCCCGCTGTAGAGGCCCTCGGTGTTTTCGCGCACGACGATCAGATCGACGTTTTCGTATCGCGATGGCACGCCGGGCAGCGATTTGGCCGGGCGGTAATTGGCGTAGAGCTGAAGCTTCTGTCGCAGTTCGACGTTCACGCTGCGAAAGCCGGTGCCGCTGGGCGTGGCGGTGGGGCCTTTGAGCGTGGCGTTCGGCGCCGCGGACCGCGGCCAGCGTTTCTTCCGGAAGGGGAGTGCCGAGCTTTTCGAGCGCAGTTTGGCCGGCAAGATGCTCTTCCCACTGAATGTCGAGCCCGGCCGCATCCACAACGCGCCGCGCCGCCGCAGTTACCTCGGGTCCGATGCCGTCGCCGGGAATGAGAACGATGCGATAGGACATGCGAGGGTTGAGAGTCTATCGTTGAAGGTTGAGAGTCAAATCGGCGCTTTGAACACTAAACCATCAACTCTCAGCTCTCAACCCTAAAAAAAGAGGCCCGGCTCCCGCTGGGGGAACCGGGCTCTGTTAGTTGCTTTGAGAACAGGCCGCCTTACACGTCTGCAAGTCGGCACTGGCGACTCAGAAGCAGGTGGTGGTCGCCTGAGGCGACCCGCCGGCCAAACTCAGGTTAAACCACCTCGTTGGCTGCAAGAACATATGTCGTACAAATGACCACCTCCTTCCTACTAGTTGCCTTGGCAAGCCGGCCTAGAATGCCAAATGAGACAGGTCAGCCTTGCCCTCTAGTCCGTCGTGCCGCGTAAGCACGAACCCGTCGCTATTCATTATAGTCGGACGCCCCGGCGAGGCTACATAATAATTGCCCAGATTTCCACAACAATTAACAGACCCCCAGGGACTACGCCCGGTTCGCGCCATCACCGTACGGCGAGTCCGCTTTAGCGGGCGGGACCGTACTGCACATCCGTGAACGCTCGCGCCGATCTTCGGCTCGTCTGGCTTAAGTCATGAACCCAAACAACTTCACAAACTCGGGGTGCCGCCGGATTGCACGAAGGCGGCGATTCAGGCCCTCTCGAAAGCCGCCGAACAAGGCACCGGCATGGGGCTCAAAGGAAAGCGGGCGCGACAGCTTGTTGCCGCCGTCGTCGAGAACCCGCGCGCTCACGAAACCGACCCCATCTGGGGCGAATTCGCCCGCGAACTGGTGGCCGACAAAACGCCAGTCGCTCGCGAGCCGATCTCCTACCGCACCTGGGGCGACGACATCGACACGGCCGCCCACGAGCAAATGCGCGTGGCCTGCCAGGTGCCGAACGCCGTCGGCGCCGCGCTGATGCCGGACGCACACGTCGGCTACGGCCTGCCGATCGGCGGCGTGTTGGCTTGCGAGAACGCGGTCATTCCGTACGCCGTCGGCGTCGACATCGCCTGCCGGATGAAGCTTTCGGTGCTCGATCAGCCGGCCGCAGTCGCTCACCACCGATTTCAATCGCTACAAGGAAGCGCTCCTGGGCGGCACGCGGTTTGGCGTTGGCGTCGAGCATCGGCCGGCCCAGATCGCACGCGGTCATGGACGCGAATTGGAACGTCACTCGCATTACGCGCGAGCGGAAAGACACGGCGTGGAAGCAGCTTGGCACGAGCGGTTCCGGCAACCACTTCGTCGAGTTCGGCGTGCTGACGCTTTCCGAAGGACGACAAGCATCTCGGCCTCGAGGCCGGCGAATACGTTGCGCTGCTGAGCCACAGCGGCAGCCGCGGGGCAGGGGCGGCGGTATGCAGCACTTACAGCCAGATCGCTCAAGCCTCGCTCGCCGAAGCGCTACAAGGACCTTGGCCGGCTGGCCTGGCTCGAGCCTCGACAGCGAGGCCGGCCAGGAATACTGGCTGGCGATGAATCTCATGGGCGAATACGCGGCCGCGAACCACGCGGTGATCCATCGACTGGTGGCGAAACTGCTGGGCGCCGAAATCATCGCGGGCGTCGAGAACCACCACAACTTCGCCTGGAAAGAACGCCACCAAGGCCGCGAGCTGATCGTCCACCGCAAAGGCGCGACGCCGGCCGGCGCCGGCGTGCTGGGCGTCATTCCGGGCACGATGGCCGACCCGGCGTTCGTCGTGCGCGGCCTGGGCAATCCGCAAAGCTCTCAACTCGGCCTCGCACGGGGCCGGCCGCCGCATGTCGCGCAAAAAGGCCAACGACATGTTCCGCTTTCAGGCCGTGCGCAAGGAGCTCGAAGAGCGCGGAGTCCACGTTCTGGCGGCCGGTTCGGACGAAGTGCCCGGCGTCTACAAGGACATCCGCGAAGTCATGGCCGCCCAGGAGGACCTGGTCGAAATCGTCGCCCAGCTTCGACCCGAAAATCGTCCGCATGTGCGGCGACGGCAGCCGGGCGGAAGACTGAAGCGTGATTTTTCCTGGCTCGGCGACTATGCTAATGTCGCCGGCCGCCAGGGCCGATGGCCGCGACTATTTTGGTCCACTCGGAGGAGTCATCATGCAGGGCATTTCGCGTCACACACTCGCGGTTGTTTTACTTGCTCTCATCACCTGGTTGTTGAACTGCTCGGCGACCGTGTTGGCCCAGGACGCTCAAGAACGTAGGCGGGAGCGCGGATCCTCCGAAGCGGCTCAACGAGCGGCACCTAGCATTTCCAACGAACCAAAAGACTCAATCTCCTTCACAGTTTGGGCGCTCACGGTGCGCGACGCGGCCGAACCCCCAGCCGACGAACTGACCGCCCACTTCGCGGATCGCGTCAACAACCTGCCGGACAAGTTCAGCTCGGCCGACGAAGTGCGCGAGTTGGTTGGACGGCTCAAAGTGGCAGGCATGCTCCGCAAATCATATGAATTTCGTTTGGCAACGGTCGACGGCCAGTCCACTGAAGTTCACGTCGGCGCCAACACGCCTCGAATCGTCGCCACAAGTATCGACCCACAACCGGACCGTATGCCACGACGAAATCGAAATCCGCAAGAAGCAAATCCCGATGCAGCAGCACCGAATCAGATCGCCCCAGGCCAGAACGAGGCGATCATTACCAATGCTATCATGATGGAGCCGCTCCGTACGATCGTGCGGGTCTCGCCGCGCATTGATTCATCCGGCGGGCTCCAAGTAAAAGTGGAATACAATACAAGCCATATCGAAAAAGCGCTTGATGTCATTATTAGCGAAGTACCAGGCCGCAAGCCGCTCGCTGCTTCACAAGTTGTGACCCAACAAGTAGAGACGGTTGTGCGGCTTACGAGCGGCACTGCGGTGCTGGTGCAGACCGATTCCTCGCATTCGCTGATCGATGATGCCCCCAAGAGCGAGACTCGACTGTTGATTCTCGCGGCGTCCGTCGATCCGGCACTGGAATGATGCCTAGTTGTGGCCGGCCTTTGGCGTCTCGCCGCTGAGATGCCGGCGCAGATAGGTGGCCCGCTCGATGTTGCGGTCGGACGAGTCGAGCTCCATGCCGGTCAGCTTTTGCAGATGGGCCGGCTGCGTGTGGACGAACAGCTTGTTCACGGTGGGAATCGCCACGTCGCGAATGAGGCCCAGATTGACGCCCATCCGCAGGCTGGAAAGCAGGTGCATCGTTTCTTCGGAGCTGATCGTCTGGGCCGTGCGCAGGATGCCGTAGGCCCGGCTCACGCGGTCGTGCAGCGTTTCCTGGCTCTCGCGGATGAGAAAATCGCGGGCCTGCCGCTCGTAGTCGATCAGCACGGGCACGACGTCGGCCACTTTCTTGGTGAGCTCTTCCTCGCTCTGGCCGAGCGTGACCTGGTTGCTGACCTGGTAGAAATCGCCCTGCGCCTGCGAGCCTTCGCCGTACAGCCCGCGGACCGCGAGGTTGATTTTCTGCAGGCTGCGGAACACTTTGTCGATCTGCCGCGTGATCACCAGCGCCGGCAGGTGCAGCATCACGCTCACCCGCACGCCGGTGCCGACGTTCGTCGGGCAGGCGGTCAGGTAGCCGAACCGATCGTTGTAGGCGTAGGTGACGCGCGCTTCGATCAGATCGTCCAGCTCGTTGATTTGCTCCCACGCGGCGCCGAGATCGAGGCCGCTTTTGAGGACCTGGATCCGCAGATGATCCTCTTCGTTGATCATCACGCTCATCTGCTCGCGCTGGTCGATGACCACGGCCCGGGCGCCTTCGGCATCGGCATGCTCGCGGCTGATGAGCTGCCGCTCGACCAGGAACTGCCGATCGACGGCCTCCAGTGCGCTGACGTCGACATAGATCAGCTGGCCCGTGAACTTGCCTTCTTCGTGCAGTTTCTCGATCCGGCCGCGGAGAATTTTGCCGATCTCGGCGCGGTCGGTGTCGGTGGCGCGGGAGATGAACGGGAAAGTCGGCCAGATTGCGGGCCAGCCGAATGCGGCTGCTGATGACGATGTCCGATTCGGGCCCGGAGCCGCGCAGCCATTCGCCGGTCGTATTGGCCAATTCCTGCAGCATTGAGCGATGGAGAAATCCATGTATGATCAATCACGACTCCTCGAATGACAAGTGACGGGGCGATCCGTCACATGCTCATCCTTGTCTTCTTTTCCCGCGCCTGTTCGATCTTGCGAATCTCGTCTCGCACTTGGGACGCCCGCTCGTATTCCTCGCCTGCGACGGCCTCTTTCATTTCCCGGCGCAGCCGAATCAACTGCGTTTGCTCTTCGGCGCCGCTGGCGCAGAACTTCGGCACCTTGCCCACGTGCCGCGTTTCGCCGTGGATGTTCAGCAGCAGCGGCTCCAGCTCTTCGCGCGAAGCAAATGTAGTCGTGCGGGCAGCCCAAGCCGGCCTTGCTTGCGAAACTCAAGAAACGTCATGCCGCACACCGGGCACGACCGCTGATCGAGCCGGGCCAGCTCCTCGGCTGTTTCGCCCACGGCCAGATGCTGGGCCAACAGGCCGGCCATCGTCGGCAGCACTTCGGCCGCATCGTCGGACGACGGCGCTAGGAACTTGTGCGCACACTCTTCGCACAGATGGAGTTCGTTCGGCTTGCCGTCGACCAGGTCGGTGATATGAAAAGTCGCCGGCTTGTCACACTTTTGGCATTTCATGGTCTTGCGCCTCGCCGCGCGAACCGCACCCATCGCACTCGGCCCCACCTACTGAAAGCATAACTCGGCGCTGCAATCGAGGCGCGTAGCTCGAGCGCAAGAAAGCGAAACGATCCGCGACGGCTAGAGGGATTCTAGCTAGGGGCACCCTAGTGTCAAGATGAAGCAACGCGCTGCGGCGCGTCTGGCTAACGTGTTAACTCGCGGTACGATACTGATTGCCCGGCCACGCATTCGCTCGACGCTGCTCGACCTCGCGGCATGCCGACGGCCGCGTGGTACGATGTTCGACGCATGGATCAATTGCCAAAAGCATGTTCTGCCAGCATGCGTAAGTCACCGTCGGTCCAAGTTCGCCGAATGATGCCTCATTATCCCGGATTTTGCAACGTTCTCGAAGCTGGCTGGCACGGCCGACTACGTGCCGGTCTACCGCCGCGTGCTCAGCGACGTGCTGACGCCGGTGAGCGCGTTCCACAAGATCGACGACGGCGGCAGCGCGTGCTTGTTCGAAAGCGTCATCGGCGGCGAAAAAGTTGGACGGTACAGTTTTCTCGCGGCCGAGCCGTTCCTGCTGCTGGAAGCATCGGCGATCGCAAGGTGACGATCGCGCAACGGCGCGCAACAGGAGCAGCGATTTCGATGCCGACAATCCGCTCAGCTGCTTCGCGACCACGTGTCAGGCGATTCGCGTCGCCAAGTTGCCCGAGTTGCCGCCGTTTGTTGGCGGCGCCGTCGGATACGCCGGCTACGACACGGTCCGCTACGTCGAAAAACTGCCGAATGCACCGCCCGACGATCGCAAGCTGCCCGATCTGTCGTTCGCGTTCTACGACCACATGATCGTGTTCGACAACGTGCAGAAAACGGCGATTGTGGTGGTGCTGGCAAAGGTCGGCAGCCCGATGAAGCGGACTCGCCGGGTGCTTCGCGCGGCGCTTACGACGCCGCTTGTCGCCGCGTCGATCGACTGGTCGAAAAGCTTGTCCACGCCGATCGACTCACTCGCCGCCGATGGATATCGAAACCGGCGGCGAGCACGAATCTCGATACAGATCCAATTTCACGCAAGCCGCAGTTTGAAGACGCGGTTCGCAAGTGCGTCGAATACATTCGCGCCGGCGACATCTTTCAGGTGGTGATCAGCCAGCGACTGGCGGTGCCGCTCGCAGTCGATCCGTTCGAGGTCTATCGCACGCTGCGGGTCGTGAACCCCAGCCCGTTCATGTTCTTCCTGCGCACGCCGCAAGTGCACGCTGGTGGGCAGCTCGCCGGAGATCATGGTCCGCGTCGTCGACGGCAAAGTGACGGTGCGGCCGCTGGCCGGCACGCGCCGCCGCGGGCGAACCGGAAGAAGAAGACGAGCGACTGGCCGACGAGCTGCTGGCCGACCCCAAGGAGCGGGCCGAGCACGTGATGCTCGTCGACCTGGGCCGCAACGACGTCGGCCGCGTCGCCCGGTATGGCTCGGTCGAAATCTCCGACGTGATGGTCATCGAGCGCTACAGCCACGTGATGCACATCACCTCAAACGTCACCGGCCAGCTTACGGACGGACCGCGACGCGTTCGACGCCCTCGCCGCCTGCTTGCCGGCCGGCACGGTTTCGGGTGCCCCGAAAGTGCGCGCCATGCAAATCATCGACGAGATCGAGCCGCACCGCCGCGGCCCGTACGCCGGCGCGGTCGGCTACATCGACTTCGCCGGCAACATGGACACGTGCATCGCCCTGCGGACGATCGTGATCCAGAACGGCACGGCCTACGTCCAGGCCGGCGCCGGGATCGTCGCCGATAGCGTGCCCGAACACGAGTACGAGGAAACGCTCAACAAAGCCCGCGGGCTGTTGAAGGCGATCGAAATCACGCAGCAGGCGCAGAATTGTAGGGTGGGCACTGCCCACCATTTTCGACGCGAGCATTCAGGCCATGGTGGGCGGTGCTCACCCTACACCTACACCTTCTGTTTTTGCGAGGACTGGCCATGACTCGGCTAAGCATGGTTCGTTGTACTCTCGCATTGGTCGGTTCCGCGGTGTGTCTCGCCGCTGCAACGCATGCAGCCGACAATCCGGATCGCATTCGCCCCTACGAAAAGAATCCGCGCTACTGGCAGTTTAAGGGCCAGCCAGTTCTGCTCATCGGCGGCAGCAAGGACGACAACCTGTTTCAGATTCCCGATCTGGAAAAGCACCTCGATGAAATCGCCGCCGCCGGCGGCAATTACATCCGGAACACCATGAGCGACCGCAAGGACGGCGGCTTCGAAGTTTATCCGTTCGCCCAGCGGCCCGACGGCAAATACGACCTTGAGGAGTGGAACGACGAATACTGGCGGCGCTTTGACTTGATGCTCAAGGAAACGGCCGAGCGCAAGATCATCGTGCAGATCGAAGTCTGGGACCGCTTTGATTACTCGACGAACAATTGGGAAAAGCATCCGTACAATCCCTCCTACAACGTGAACTACACGGGTGAGGAGTCGGGCCTCGCGGCGGAATACCCAAATCACGCTGGCAGCAATAAGCAGCCGTTTTTCTTTACCACACCGAAGCAGCGCAATATTGAGGTCGTGCTGAAGTATCAACAACGGTTTGTCGAAAAGATGCTCGACTATTCGCTACAGCACGATCACGTGCTGTATTGCATCGACAACGAAACGTCAGGCGAAGAAGCCTGGCCGGTGTACTGGACCCAGTTCGTACGCGATCGTGCCAAGAAAGCCGGCGCTCAAGTTTGCATTACTGAAATGTGGGACGCTTGGAACCTGAAGGATGAAACGCATCGCCGCACGCTGGACCATCCGGAGCGCTACGATTTCGCCGACGTCTCGCAAAACAATCAAATCAAAGACCAGGAGCACTGGGACAATTTTCAATTCGTGCGCGAGCGGATCGCCGCCAAGCCTCGGCCACTCAACACGGTGAAAACTTACGGCGCGGACGGCAACAAATTCGGCCATACCGATCGCGACGGCGTCGAGCGCTTCTGGCGACACATCATCGGCGGGGCTGCCTCGGCGCGCTTTCATCGGCCGCCTTCTGGCTTGGGCCTTTCCAAGCCGGCGATCGCGTCAATCAAGGCCGTGCGGAAACTTGAGTCACTTGTGAAGCTGTGGGACGTAGAACCGGCAAACAACATGCTGCGAGATCGGGATTCGGACGAAGCATATTTGGCGGCCACGCGCGGACGCGGTTACCTGCTCTACTTCACGAATGGCGGCTCCGTTGGCCTGGACCTGCGCTCGCCGGGCGGAGATTACGCCGTGCGTTGGATCGATATCAGCACAGGTGAGTGGAGCCGCCGAGAGACGGTCGAAGGCGGTCTCATGTTCCTGTCGACTCGCGGCTGGGTGACGGTTACCGCGCCTGGTCAAGGACAGTGGCTCGCGGTCATCGTGCCGCGCGCGGTTAGCATCGCCTTCGACGAAGCGAGCGGGAATTAATTGAATCAATTGACCGTAGCACGGACTTTAGTCCGTTTGCCGACATCTCGTAATCGACGGACTGAAGTCCGTGCTACGTGCGTTTCGGCGTATTAGTTTACGTCCCAGCGGGCAATCGAATCTCGATCCTTGATATAGATCGAGTTGCCGACCGGGACTGGATAGGCGTAGGTCCCTTTATCGGGTTCGTCAGCGCCGCCGTCGGCCACGTTGTATCGTGCTACCTCGGTGTACTCCGTCCCATTGGGCTTGAAGACGACAAGCTGGCCAGCGGGACTGAGCGCGAGCAGCACCGAGCCGACGTCGACCACCGAGCCGTATCCGCTGCTGCCGCCTCCGCGACGGCCGCCACGTCCACCAAATCGGCCGCGTCCTTCGCCAAACTGCCCACGGCCCTCGCCTCGGCGGCGATCACGCTGAAACCCGCGGCGTTCGTCACCATCCTGCTGTGGCCGCTCTTCCTGCTGCACAAATTGCACGAGTGTAACCGGTACGCGGCTGTCGCGAGTATTTCGCACGTTGCCTTCTTCGCGCCGTTGCTCCTGTACCTGCGGCACGAGTGGAACGGACCATGCTGTTTCGCCACTTTGCGTGTTGACGCAGAACAGTTGGCCGGCGCTCGTTAACCCGAACAAAAGCCCGTCCTTGAGCACCGGCGAGCTGAATTGCAGTGAGTTCTCGTCGTTGCGCCAAACACGCTCGGCATCCGAATCGTCGCCTTCGCCCGTAATCTTCAGGCCGGTAAGACCGCTGCCGGGCCCGGCAACAATTAGCGTGTCGTCGGCGACGATCGGTGTAATCGTGTTGTAGCGGCCGCCTTGTTGATAGGGAATTTCCCACACAGTTTTCCCGTCGCTGGCGCCGATTGCCACGAGATTCTCGTTGGTCACTGCCACCACGACCTTCTTGCCTTCGATCGTCATCTGCACTGGGGAGCTATAGGCCGGATAATCTTCCTCCCAGCGCCACTTTTCCTCGCCACTCGCCAGGTCGTAGCCAACGATGCCGCCGTTGTCCTCGCCGCCAAGCTGTGCCACAACAACGGAGTCGACGATGATCGGCGAGCTGCCGACATTGAACATGGGCACTTCGTTATCGAATTCGTCCTTGCGCCACAACTGCTTCCCCGTTTGCGCGTCGTAACAGCAAAGGGCGCCTTGCACCCCGAGCGTTACGACTTTTCCATCGGCCACGGCCGGCGAACTTCGCGGACCAGGGTATCGCGAATGCGCCACCGCGCGGCGATTCGGCTTCGTACTGGTCCTGCCAAATTTGTTCACCGTTTTCGGCGTTGAGGCAACGAATCACTTCGTTCTCGCCCTCGCGCAAAGACGAACACGCGATCTCCGACGACCGCGGGCGTCGCCACGCCGTCACCGACGGTGACTTTCCATTTTTGCGTTAGCTCCTTTGGCCACGATTCCGGCGCGTTGAAGCCGCTGGCTCGCGCATCGCGATCGGGTCCCCGCCATTGCGGCCAGTCCTGCGCCGCGGCCGAGTCAGCGCAAATCCACCAAGCACATACGCAAACGAGTGCCAAGCGCAACCAGTTGCATTTCATACGACAACCCTTCGTTTCAGCGAGCAACGACATCTTCTTCACGTGCGCTCGCGGACGCCGCGATTTGCCGGCGCGGATGATTGGCCCCGCGCTATCGTCCGTGCTCGCGCGGTTCCCAGCCGAATCCAAAGGTCGCCAGCATCATAGCCCTGGTCAGCGGCCCGGTAAAGACTTTGCCAAATTGAAGCGAACCGGCGCCAAAATGATTCGTTGCTTTCTTCCCCGCACGCGCGTGCATACAATAAACGTCCGTGTTGCCGGTTTCTGGCATCTTCACTCGGTTTCATTGCACGATGGTCGACAAGTCTCTCGCCGGGCATTTTCTCGTCGCCTCGCGCTATCTGCGCGATCCGAATTTCGCGCGTTCGATCGTCCTCATGATTCACCACACGGACGAAGGGGCCATGGGCGTGGTGATCAACCGGCCGTCGGAGAAAACGGTTCGCGACGTCTGGGAGATGATCGGCAATGACCCCTGCGATCGGGACGATGTGATCTACAT
The DNA here is from genome assembly GCA_963713365.1 of uncultured Planctomycetota bacterium. Classification (GTDB taxonomy): domain Bacteria; phylum Planctomycetota; class Planctomycetia; order Pirellulales; family Lacipirellulaceae; genus JABDGM01. Next base: position 212,765 of record CAVQLN010000006.1, read on the forward strand.
CGGTGGCCCTGTGCCCGGGCCCGTCGTGGCGGTGCATTCCCTTCAACCGTTTGCCGAGCATGAAGTGTTGCCCGGGTTGTACGTATCGACGAACCGGGACGCACTCGACTTGATCGTCCGCAAGAAAGGCTCGCCAGTGCGGCTGTTCAGCGGAAACGCCGGCTGGGGCAGCGGGCAGCTCGAAGGGGAAATGGAAGCGGGCGGCTGGCTCTCGACGCCGGCGACCATCGACGACGTGTTCGCCGACCACGAAACGATCTGGAAAGCGGTCACGCAGCGGATCGGCCTGGAGATCATGGCCCCAGATCTCGACCGCGAGCACATGCCGCCCGACCCGTCGCTCAATTAGGCAATAGGCATCTGCTTTCGGGTGCCACTGCTGGCTTGTCCAGCAGTGCGTCTTCGCCGGGCCTTGCGGCAACAATTGCGGTGGACACTTTCAGCTAGACGCGCGTTCGGAAAGTCAGCAGCAAGGTTTCCGCGAGCAGGACACTGCTAACAAGTTAGCAGTGGCACACGGAGGGTCGCATCGTCGTCATAACCGTCATACATTTCCAGCGACCGCGAGGGTTTGATCGATCAAAACTTATCGTGTGGTTTGTGTATGGTATCCACCCATTTAGGGACGAAATAGCTTGCAGGCAAAAAGCTTCTGTTCCGGGTGGCTGTTCTATGAAGAGAATCATTCCGTCCTCGTTCGCATTGGTGGCCGTGGTTGTCGTCTGGACGCAACCGTCCCGTGCGGACGAATGCTGCCGTAAGACACTATTGCAGTGGAGCTACGGCACGAGCTTTGAAGGCGGGCCCGATCTCGAAGAGCCTTTGGTGACTGATCGCCCAGATTTCACCGAAGCCTCGGTCACCGTTGGCTACGGTGTTGCCCAGCTCGAGATGGGTTATACCTACACATACGACGACACGGCGACGGAAAGCACGCGTAATCATTCATATCCCGAAGCACTACTGCGCGTGGGCACGCTTGCCGACTGGTTTGAATTGCGAGCGGCGTGGAATTATGCGGAAGAATCCGCCAACGAATTCGGCGTAGGCAGTGACACAGCGTCGGGCGCTGAAGATTTGTACCTGGGTTTCAAGATCGCCCTGACGCCTCAAGAATGCATTCTGCCTGAAACTGCGATTGTCCTGCAGATGACCGTTCCTACTGGCTCCAGCGAATTCACTGCCGACGAAGTGCTTCCCGGCTTTAATTATCTCTATGGCTGGGATATCAACGACAAGTGGTCGACGGGTGCCTCAACGCAACTGAACCGTGCCGTCGATGACGAAACCGGCGATGCCTATGTTGAGTTCGCCCAGTCGTGGACGATTAACCATTCCTGGACCGACCGTGTTACCAGTTACACGGAATGGTTCGCTTTAATACCCTCCAGTGCCGACACGAATCATACCGAGCACTACTTCAACGGCGGTTTCGCCGTTCTACTCAACGACGACGTTCAGTGGGATATTCGGGCCGGCGTCGGGCTGAACCAGGCGGCCGACGACTTCTTCGCCGGCACGGGTCTCTCGATCCGATTCCGGTAGGTTGGGTGCTCGCACCCGCCAATTCTGCAGCAAGCGGCGGGTGCCAGCAGCCGCCCTACTGCATCGGCGCCGTAAGCCGCGCGAGCCGAACGGCGATACGAAACAAGAAGCCGCGCGAATTCAAGTCGTCGGGCCCCACCTGCCGGCATTGAGCCAGGTCGTTCTCGAGCATCCGGCACACATCGGCGGCAAACTCACGATTCGCCACGAGCAGCATCATCTCAAAATTCAAGCGAATCGAGCGGTTGTCGAAGTTTGCGGTGCCGACCGCCGCGAAGTCGTCGTCGACCAGCATCACCTTCTGATGCAGAAAGCCGGGCTGATAGCGATAAAACTTGATTCCGGACGGTTCGGTTTCCGCGATGCACGCGAAACCCGATAAGTAAACCAGAAGATGGTCGGGCCGCTCGGGCAGCATAACGCGCACGTCGACACCGCGCAGGGCCGCCAGTTGCAGTGAGTAAATTAGCGACAAATCGGGCACGAAGTACGGGCTGGCGATCCACACCCGTTGTCGGGCTATGTTGATGGCGTGCGCAAAGAAGAGCCCACACGTCTCCAACACGTCGGACGGGTCCGAGGCCAGCACCAGCGCATTGCGATTTCCGTTGGCGGCCGGCCGCGGCGTCCAATCCAGCTCTGGGAGGTCGCCCGTGGCCCAGAACCAGTCTTCCAGAAACGCGAATTGGATCGCTTGCACGACCGGCCCGCTGACCTCGACGTGCGTATCGCGCCACTTGCCAAGTCGGGGATGCTCGCCAAGATATGCGTCGGCCACGTTCATCCCGCCGACAAAGGCCGTCTCGCCGTCGATGACCACGATCTTGCGGTGGTTGCGGAAATTGATTTGAAACCGGTTTCGCAATCCTTTCGACGTGCGGAACGGCAAAATCATGCCCCCCGCTTCGACGATTTCTCGACGGTACGCCTTTGGCAAATTATAACTGCCGATTTCGTCATACAGCACGTACACGCGCACGCCCTCGCTGGCTTTCTGCACGAGGCGTTTCTTGAGCTCGCGCCCCACGTTGTCATCTTGAATGATGTAGAACTGCACGATGATATAGTCGTGCGCCGAATCGATGCCCTTGAACATCGCGTCAAATGCGTCGCGACCATTCATGAGCAGCCGCGCCTCGTTGTGGCTGGTGAAGGGCATGCTGGCCAATTGTTCCAGCGCGCGATAATTCGGGTCGACATCGTCATCGCGGTTGCGAAACACGCGCATCTTTTTCTCCAGCGCGCGGGCCAAATGGTCGATTTGCGAATCGCCGGCCCTGCGAGCTCGCACGTAGCCGGCAAATTTACCGCGGCCGAATGCGGCGTAGGCCGGTAGCGCCACGTAGGGAACGAACACGAGGCACAACGCCCAGGCGATGGCGCCTTGCGAAGTCCGCGCCGTCATGGCCGCGTGCACGGCTGCGGTAATACCGGCTAGATGCGTCAACGTTATCAGCAGGCCGACGAGTTCCCATATCTGGACGTTGGTCATTGCGGCCTGCGGTCGCTCGGTTCGAAACAAAGGTAAGTAGCCTAGAATCGATCATCCTCAGCGGTACACCAGTTGTCCATTGTGCACGACGTCGGTGCAAAAGAATTGCCGCCGGCAAACTCGATTTCATCCTTTCCAAACTGCCAGCCAGATACAAAAATGAGAGTAACAGCGGCGCTCACGAGACTCGCAAATTCCTGTTGAAGGGAGCTTCATCGCCATGAACTTGACCATCATGCGGCGCATCAAGTTTTGTGCCGGCCATCGTCTTTTCCGGCACGGCGGCAAGTGCGAGTTCTTTCATGGCCATAACTACGTCGCCGACTTTTATGTCAGCGGCGAAGAAGTGGATGATGTGGGCCGCGTCATCGACTTCGCCGACCTGAAGCGACTGTTCAAGGGCTGGCTCGACGAGCATTGGGACCACGGCTTCGTGCTGAATCAGGCAGACGAGAACGGCCTGGCCGCCGTGAAGATCGTGGAGCCGTGCAAATACTACGTCCTTCCGTATAATCCGACGGCCGAGAACATGGCCATCTATCTGCTGCACGAAGTGTGTCCGCAGCTCTTGGCTGGCACCGGAGTGACTGCCACGAAGGTTGTTTTGTGGGAAAGTGAAGAGTCATTTGCGGAAGCGGCGCTCAATGATTCCAGCATTTCATCGGGCACCTGCGGATTTAGTAGTGACGCTGTCGTACGGAATTAAGCGCGTCTTGAGCAAAACGGGAGGGCGAGGCTTCCGCCGAGCCGATTTCACTTCCATGCAGTGACTTAGCACGAGCTTCGCCCTCCTTCTGATTGTTGATTTAGACGGTTGGCAATTGCCGTCGCGATAATTAGCTTAGACACTGCCTGGGCCGCCGGACGGTTTCGTCTGCATCCAGATTCGTTACACCATTGCGGAGATAGTCACCGATGAAGATGCGCACCATGTTTATCCCTATATTGGCCTGTTTGCTTGTCGCCAGTTTGGCCGTGGCCCAGGAAAGGGCGGCCGAAAGAAACGACGACAGCAAAAACACCAAGCAGGCCAAGGAAGAAGAACTAAAGGACAAGGTTTCGGTCACGCAGCACACGGCAACAATTGAGGACAAAGAGATCAAATACACGGCTACCGCGGGTAAGCTGGTCATGAAGAGCTATGAGGGCGATCCGAAGGCGCTCATGTTCTTCATCGCGTATACGAAAGATGGTGTGGATGACGTCGGCAAGCGGCCGATCACTTTTGCATTCAATGGCGGACCGGGCTCCTCATCCGTGTGGCTTCACCTGGGCATGCTCGGCCCCAAGCGCGTGAAGATTCCGGATGATGCGTCGGCCGTACCACCGCCGTACGGGTTGCAATCGAACCCCTACTCGATTTTGGACCTTACCGATCTTGTATTTATCGACCCGGTGAGCACGGGCTTTAGCCGACCGGTCGAGGGTGAAGACAAGGGGCAGTTCCACGGCTACGAAGAAGACCTGCGCAGCGTCGGCCATTTTATTCACGACTATGTCACGAAGTATGGCCGCTGGCGGTCGGCCAAGTTCCTCGCGGGCGAAAGTTACGGCGGTTTGCGATCCGCCGGGCCTCTCGGGACACCTGCGCCAGCGTTACAACATGGCCCTCAACGGTATCGTGATGATCTCGCCGGCGATCAATTTCTTGACGCTCGGCTTTTCGCCTGGCAACGACTTGCCATACATCTTGTTCGTTCCGAGCTACGCCGCCACGGCCTGGTATCACAAGGTGCTGCCCGGCGACTTGCAGCAGATGCCGCTGGAAGACCTTGTCAAGGAGGCCGACGAATTCGCCCGCAACGAATACATGCTGGCACTCATGAAGGGCCATTCGCTGAGTGACGAAGATCGCAACGCCGTCGCCGAGAAACTGTCGCGCTACACGGGCCTGTCGAAGGAATTTGTGGAGCGGGCCAATTTGCGAATCGACATGCAGCGATTCGGCAAGGAGCTGCTGCGCGAGCGCGGCCGCACCATCGGTCGTTACGACAGCCGCTTCTCCGGCATCGACGCCGACAGCGTGGGCGAGCGGCCCGAGTACGATCCCAGCGGGGCAATCGTCTTCGGACCGTTCACGGCCGCTATCAACGATCATCTTCGCAACGACCTGAAGTTCGAAGACGACCAGGTGTATGAAATTCTGACAGGCAACGTACAGCCGTGGAGCTATGGCCGCTTCGGCGGCAGGTCGCCCGATGCCAGCGATACGCTGCGCGAGACGATGTCAGCCAACCCGTTCTTGAAGCTGTTCCTGGCTTGCGGCTACTACGACCTCGCCACGCCGCCGGCGACGGTGATTTACAGCGTTGAGCACATGCGGCTGCCAAAGGAATTGCAAAAGAACATTACCGCCGAGTATTACGAAGGCGGCCACATGATGTACATCCACGAGCCGTCGATCAAGAAGCTTCGCAAGGACCTGGAAGAATTCTACGAAGCTGCGCTCAAGACGGTGAAAGAAGAAAAGGAAGAGGCGCTCGAAGAAGAGAATGAGTCGCCGGACGTCTAGTGCATCGTTCGCAAGCAATTAGCGGCGGGGCTTGCCCCGCCCCGTCCTACGCTTGCGATTCCTTCCGCGCCGAGCAAGCGAGAAGTTTTCCGTCCTAGGAAAACCAAATGACAGCACCTGACTCGTATCGCCTGGCATATCATGGCTGCTTGCTCCCTGTTTTCAGCGTGGCTTCCGCCGCGGCGATTTCTTCAAAGGAAGGAACCTGCCACAACGACATGTACGGCTCGGGGCCCAGATAGGAGCCTGCAGCCAGGGTGCGGCCATCGGGAGAGAATCTGAGCGACAGGCAAGTGCCGGGGAGAGGCTCCAGCGTCGCCACTTCCTGCTGCGTTGCGATGTTCCAGAGCTTTACCTTGCGGTCGAAACTGCCGGTCGCGAGCGTCTTGCCATCCGGCGAGAAGGCGACGCCAGGGACGCGGGCAACGTGTCCCTTGAGCGTGGCTTTGAGGTTTCCGGAAGGGATTTCCCAAAGCCGCGCAGTGTTGTCCTCATTGCCGGTGGCCAGCAGTTTGCCATCCGGAGAAAACGCCAATGAGAACGTAAGGCCGTTGTGTCCGTCGAGCTCGCGCAGCAGGCTGCCTTCATTGACGTCCCAAATGCAGACTTGCGGTTTGTCGTCCGTGTCTTCCGAACCCGCCAGCAGCCGGCCATCCGGCGAGAAAGTGAGGCAGAGCAACTTCTTTCCCCGGGCCTTGAATCTTCTGACTTCGCGGTGCGTTTTAGCGTCCCATAGTTTAACGTCGCCGTTTGTGCCGCTGGTAGCGATGAATCGGCCATCCGGAGAAAATACCGCTGTGGCCACTTCACCTTCGTGGACCTGCCAGGAAGCGACGCGGGACATCGTCGCCAGGTTCCAATGTTCAAGGACGCCATTGGTCATGCCAAACACGGCATAGGGCTCGATGCCGTGAACATCCGCCCAGCCGTCGATTCCTCTGTACCACGTAGTTATCGAGAGGAATCGTTGTGACGGCGCCGTCCGCGAGGCGCCACAATCTGATATCTTTAAAACCCCGGACGACGAGCAGGCGGCTATCGGCCGAAAAGCCGACGATGATTCCGCATTCTGGAAGCATGCGTCTCTCGTGGCGGGTGCTGGGATCCCATAACCTTATCGTGCCTTCGCTCGAACCTGACGCCAGCATTCGCCCATCCGGCGAGATGGCCGCCGACCAGACTTCTCCGAGATGTCCGCGCAGCCGCACCAACACCTTTTCGCGTCTCCCAGTCCCATACGACGAGCGTGCGATCGCGACTGGACGTCGCCATGGTCCGGCCGTCGCGCGCGTAGCAGATGGCCGTGATCCCGCCCGTGTGTTCGTTCAGAGTATCCACGAGTCGGCCCTCGTCGACGTCCCAGACCATCAGCCTGCCAATCTGGTCGCCGATCAGCAGATGCTTGCTATCGGGCGTGAAGACCGCGGATGCGAGCTCGAAAACTTGCGGCGAAAAATTTGGCCGGAGGGTGAGCGAGGGAAAATCCCAGACCTGGAACTGGCCGGCCTCATACCCATCCGGATGACCCGCGGTCACCAGGAGCCGCCCGTCGGGCGAGAAGGCCACGCCGTAGATCGACTGCCAAGAGAAGTCTTGTTGCTCTGGCTCTGGCTCGCCCGGACAGAAGCCGCCCTTCTGCCACGTCCGGGCGCCCTCTGGGTGGCTCCAGACTCGATAACCGCCGACCTCGCCCGTGACGAGCCATTGCCCGTCCGGCGAGAAGACTGTGGGATAACGCGCATCCGGCAGCGACTGCTCTTCTTCCCACGACTCGGTGCTCCAGAGCCTCACGTGGGAGTCGTGGCCGCTGGCCAGCAGCTTGCCATCGGGTGAAAACGCGAGCGTCGTGGCGGCATTGGGGATCGTTTTCACCACGGCTTGAGAGGGCAATTCACGGATGACAATCCGCTTCCCACCATAGGCCAGCCACCGGCCGTCGGGGGAAAAGGCCGGATGCTGCGCATCCGCGTCGGGGAAGGTGACCTTCACGTCGGACTGGCAAAGCTGCCAGAGGTGGCGCCACTCGAAGCCGCGCAGGTCCTCTTCTCCGGGCTTTGGCCGCTGCCGATCCAATAGATCGATGGCGCGTTCGAGGTTGTTTTCGTCCAGCGCCTGAAAAGCGGCGCTGATCTCGGCGGCGTAAGCCCGACGGCGAGTCTCGTCTGTGGCGAGTTCAGCCTGCTTTCTTTGCGTCTCTTCACCCGCGCGCGCAAGAACGGCCGCGTCACGTTGCGTCAGGGCTTGAAGCCAGCCGAATGCCGCCAGGGTCAAACCAACCGCAAGCGCCAGGAATACTGCGACTCCGGCGGTGTAAACCAACTTGTTCCTCCGCCACGCCTTCTGGAGACGGTAGGCGGTCGATGGTGGCCGGGCGGTGACCGGTTCGTTCTCCAGGTGCCGCTTGAGATCCGCCGCCAGAGCTGTTCGCCGTCTCGTATCGCCGTGTGCGGTCCTTCTCCAGGCACTTCATCACGATCCAGTCGAGGTCGCGGTCGATTGTCGGATTTCGGATTTCGGATTTCGGATTCGGTTGGAGCCAGCCTCTGTCCGGGTCGCCAGATTCTTCGTGAGCCGCGAGCTGGGCGTTAGCGGCTCCCGCTCGCGGATGATCTTTCGCATCTCGTCCAGGCCCGAACGCATCAGCTCCTTGGCATCGAACGGCGTCATGCCGGTGAGCAACTCATAGAGCAGCACGCCCAGGCTGTAGATGTCGCTGCGGGTGTCGATGTCCAGGCCGCTCATCTCGGCCTGCTCGGGGCTCATGTAGGCCGGCGTGCCGATGAACTGCTGCAGTTGCGTGTAGATCGTCTTTTCGGTCAGCTCCTGCTGGATCGCCTTGGCGATCCCGAAGTCGATCACCTTCGGCACCGGCACGCCGTCGTGCAGCGTGACGAGGATGTTCGAGGGCTTGATGTCGCGGTGGATGATCCCCTTCTGGTGCGCGTGCTGGATCGCGTGGCAGACCTTCATGAAGAGGTCGAGGCGATCCTGTGTTGCGAGCTCCTCTTGGTCGCAGTACTGCGTGATCGGAATCCCGCGCACCAGCTCCATCACGAAGTACGGACGCCCGGTCTCGGTCGACGCCGGCGTCGAGCACCTTGGCGATGTTGGGGTGGTCCATCAGCGCCAGGGCCTGCCGCTCGGCCTCGAAGCGGGCGATGACCTGGCGGGTGTCCATGCCCAGCTTGATGATCTTCAGGGCCACGCGCCGCTTGACCGGCTCGCGCTGCTCGGCCGCCCACACGGTGCCGAAGCCGCCTTCACCCAGCTTCTCGAGAAGTTTGTAGCGGTCGATGACCGTGCCGAGTTCTTCCGGGTCCGCTTGGTAAAGCGACTTTGGATGGAAGTCATTTCCAGTTGCCCGCATGAAATTGCCGGCTTCGTCATGCGCATCAAGCAGCGACTCGACTCGTCGGCGAAGATCGATGTCGGGACATGCCTCCAGCAAGAAAGCTTCGCGTTCCGCTGGATCGGTGCGAGCAACCGCCTCGTCGAAGAGGCTCCTTTCAATTTCGGAGATTTCCTGCATGGAGGCGGCTCGGTTGAGGTGGGAGGTGCGTATTCCTCCTGCGCGTAGGGGCCCTCTGTAACTTAAATTGAAACAATCACGCCACAGAGGTCACAGAGAACACAGAGTTTATTGATGGGAGATGAAAGGATGAAATGAGGGAGTCTTGATCCTTTATCTGTTGTCTTTCATCTTTCTTTCTCTCGGTGTTCTCTGTGTCCTCTGTGGCTGCCTTTTCACACTCTATAACTTATGCGATCTTAGCCAGGCAGATTTCTCAAAAAAGTGTGAAAGAAATTTCGATCGTGCCTAGTCTCCTGATAATTCGTCCGGGCAATCCTTGAGACGGCGATAGAGCCATGCGCGGGCAAAGGTCCAGTGCCGATGCGCCGTACTTACCGGAATGTCCAGTGCCCTGGCTGCTTCGCTGATGTTGAAGCCGGCAAAGTAATGGAGTTTCACTACCGCCTGCCTCGATCGGATGCTTCTCTGCCAGATGGTCAAGGAGATCATTGACGACAAGGATCTCATCAGGGGCGTCATCCGCCTCGATGGCCGACTCATGAAAATCGACGCGGTGGCGGCCACCTCCATGCCTGATGCGCCGGCGGCGTCGCGCCCTCTCGACGAGAATCCGCCGCATCGCTTCGGCGGCCGCCGCCAGAAAGTGTGCTCTACCGTCCCACGATTGGTCGGTCCCCACGAGCCGCAGATAGGCTTCGTGGACCAGCTCTGTCGTTTGGATCGTGGGGTGAGCGGCCTCGGCGTCTAACTTCCGACCGGCCATTCGCCGCAGCTCGTTATAGACGATCGGCAGCAGATCGTCGGTTGCACCCGCGTCACCGCCGCGAATCCGCTCGATGATCAGCGTGACGTCGTTCATCGCGAAACAGGCTGGCGCGAAAAAAATGCCAATCGAAGGAAAAAGTTGAGAAAAGCGCCCCCCTGCGTCGCATTCTATAGACAGGAGAGAACGGACCGACAAAGGAGCGCTCGCAGCACATCTGCCGCATGCACTATTAGCCGCTCTTTTCAGTCCGCTGTCAATTTGTTTTTAGATTCGTCCCGGATGGCTCAAGCTGTCCCTTCCTCAGGAGCAAAGATCCCCATGAAAACCAGACTAGCCTGTGCCGCCGTGGTCGTCGTTTGTCTCTTAGGGCCAGCTCGATTGTCGGCCGATGTGGTGATCGATTGGAACAACGTCATGTTCGATGCCATCCGGACGGACTCGATGAACGGGATCCGGGCGACGCGGGTCATGGCGATGACGCACTCCGCGATCTACGATGCGGTGAACTCGATCGATGACACGCATTTTCCGTATCACGTCAATTTGAACGTTCCGAGCACGACGAGCCGCGAGGCCGCAGCGGCTCAGGCGGCTCACGATGTGCTGGTGAACGTGTTTCCGGCGCAGCAGGCGACGCTGGCCACTGCACTCAACAACAGCTTGAGCGGCATTCCCGCCGGACCGGCAAAGACCGATGGCATCGCGCTTGGCAGCTCCGTGGCCGGCAGCATCATCGCTCTGCGGGCGAACGATCACAGCGGCGACACGACGCCGTACACTCCGGGCACGCTGCCGGGCCAATGGCGGCCCACGCCGCCGGGAAACGCAGCGGCGCTATTGCCAAATTGGGCGACGGTGACGCCGTGGACTATGACCAGCGGTTCGCAATTCCGCGATCCCGTGGGGCCGCCGGCGCTTTCCAGCGCCGCGTATGCGGCGGAGCTCAACGAAGTCAAAGCTATCGGAGCGGTCAACAGCGCCACGCGCACGACTGACCAGACCAACATCGCGCGCTTCTGGGCTAGTGGCGGGGGAACCTCGCAGGCGACCGGCCACTTTAACAAGATCGCGCAGACAGTCGCCGCCGCGGAAGGCAACACGCTCAGTGAGAACGCGCGCCTGTTCGCGCTTTTGAATCTGGCCGAGGCCGATGCGCCGATCGTCTCGTGGGACAACAAGTACCTCTTCAACTTCTGGCGGCCGGTCACCGCGATTCAGTTGGCCGACCAGGACGGCAACGCCGCCACCGAGGCCGATCCCAACTGGCTGCCGCTCCTCACCACGCCGCCGTATCCCAGCCACTCTTCCGGCCTCTCCACGGTCGGCGGCGCGGCGGGTGAAATCCTCGAGCGGTTCTTCGGAACCGACAACATCAGCTTTACCACCACGGCGCCGGGCATGGGCGATCGGATGTTTACCAGCTTCTCGGAAATGTCGCAGGAGGTCGCCAACAGCCGGATGTACGGCGGGATTCACTTCCGCTTCGAAGACGAGCGCGGCCGGGCTGACGGCATCGCTCTTGGCGAGTTTGTCTTTGCCAACGAGCTTCGGCCGATTCCCGGAGCCTGGCCACATTGGTCCTGCTGGTTCTTGGTTTGGTCGGCTGCCTCGCAGGGCGACGGTCCGGCCGCATCAGCTAGTCAAGTAGATGCCGAGCAACGTACCGGCCCGCGGGTCATGCCACAATGTTCTAACCTCAAAAGGAAAGATCACCATGAAAGTCAGACTAGCCTGTGCCGCCGTGGTCTCAATCGGGACTGCTCTCCTGCTGCTCTCTGGCATCCGCTGTGCTCAGGCAGCGGAAATCAGCGTCGTGAGCCCACATCAGTACGCAGATTCCGAGGGTCCAGACCGTACCGGAAACTTTCCGGAAGCTTCTCGGGCCCAAAGCATCACCCATCGTTCGGAATTTGACGCACTGCCGGTAGGCGGGGCGTGGCTAACAGAAATCAGGTTTCGGCCGGACGGCGACGTTCCCGTAGGCGAGGTAGCCAGTTTCGGCAGAGTCCAAATTTCACTCTCGGTTACTCAGGTCGACCCGCTCGGCATCTCATCTACGTTTGCCGACAATATCACTGGTACACCCGTTGTGGTCTATAACGCCGCTTGGTCATCGACGGTGGTCAATCCGAATCCTCCCGGGGCAGAGACACGACCATTTGATTTTCGTTTTCTTCTTGAGACGCCCTACTTCTACAACCCGGCTGAAGGCAATCTACTGTTCGACAATATCTTCGAAATGCCCGGTTCAGGAGTGAATGGCTTGGCCAGATTTGATTTGGATAGCTCGAATGTCTTTTCTGAAAAACGGAATATCACGTCTGGCCCGCTCGGTGTTGATTCACCCGTGAGTACTCCCGGCAGGTTCACCAGCATCAATGAATTCGTCTTCATCCCCCCGGGCGACTACAACGGCGACAGGCGTCGTCGATGCCGCCGACTACGTCGTGTGGCGAAAGGGATTGGGAACGACCTACACCCAAGTCGACTACGACGTGTGGCGTGCGAACTTTGGGCAAACGATCGGCAGCGGTGCGGCGCTACCCTCCGCCGAGCCGCTGTCGATCGCCGTGCCTGAGCCAGCAACACTCAGTCTGTTGATAATGGCAATGATCGTCTTTTACGCTCGCCGACGCTCGACTTTGTCTTAAACTCATTGAGCCGTGCGACAAGTCATAAATCGACCTGCAGGCACACGTACAAAGACATCCGGTTTTCGATAAAAGCGAACTCGCACGGCCTACCGCGCCACATAACAATATCGGCCGCATCGAATTGAACAGGTACGGCCGCTTTTCGACGATCGACAACGCGGCGGCGACGGTCTACACGTTCGGGGGACGGTATGATAAGTTCGCGGTGGCACTTTGCCCTGACGATCTTATTGGTGCCGCTCCGATGTCTTCTCCCGACGCACCCGATTCGCCGTCGCTCTTCGACCGCACGCTCAACGAGTGCCGCGAGCTGTACGTCTCCTCCGGCCGGCTGTGCGCAGGAATATCCGCACCTGATCGCCAAGGACGGCGAAAAGTTCGTTGAGCTGATGGACGACTTGCACCGCGCTTTGGTGGTCAAAGTGTATTTCGCTGTCTGCCAGGCCGACCGTAAATGGTCGCCGGCCGAACGTTCGCTGGCCGAGATCTTGATCGAACACTTGTGGAAGCGGCGGCTCACGGGCGAGGAACTTCGAACCGCGGCTCAGCAACTTGCCCAGGACTCGGCCAAGCTGAAATGGTACGCGTTAGTGCGTCCGTTCGACCACATTGTTCCCTTGCGCGACCGCGTGGGAACACTGGAAACGATCGTCATGCGGTTGGCGAATCTCATCGCCCGACACGACGGTAAGCTCGACGACAAGGAAGCGGCGGCCATCAAATCGATTCAAGAAGAGCTGCATCACCATCTTCGGCCGATTCCGATCGACGAGCCGACGGAGCATGAAGAGCCCAACGCGGCGAGCAATCAGGCGATCGAATCATTGAAAAACGAAGCCGGCGACATTCGTGCCGCCACGCGTGCGGGGCAGGCGGTCCAGCGTGACAAGCAAAAACGTCAGGCTGAAAAGCCTGACCTACGAATCTCGCTTGAAGACGCCCTCTCAGAGCTAGACGGCCTCATTGGTTTGGAGCGCATTAAGGAGGAAGTCCGCACGCTCACCAATTATCTGAAGCTGCAGCAACGGCGGGATCAAGCCGGCCTGCCCGGCACCGACATGAGCTTGCATATGGTCTTCACGGGCAACCCCGGCACCGGCAAAACGACCGTCGCACGAATTCTCGGCAAGATCTTCGGCGCGATGGGCGTCCTCAAGAAAGGGCACCTCGTCGAGACCGATCGCTCCGGTCTCGTGGCCGAATACATGGGCCAAACCGGCCCCAGGACGCAGGCCAAGATCAATGAGGCGCTCGACGGCATATTGTTCATTGATGAAGCGTACAGTCTTGTTTCCAAGGAAGGCCAGGACGTTTACGGCAGTGAAGCGATCCAAACGCTACTCAAGCGGGCCGAGGACGACCGCAAGCGGCTCGTGGTGATCCTGGCCGGCTATCCCGACGAAATGGACGCGCTCTTGAAATCGAACCCAGGCCTCTCGTCGCGCTTCGACCGAGTGCTGCACTTCGACGACTATTCGCCGATCGAGCTGGCCCGCATCTTCGGCTGGTTGTGCGAAAAGAACCATTACAAGCTCGCGCCGGCTCGCGCTCGAAGCTCATGCTCGGCCTCACCCAGTTGCATCGGGCGCGCGATCGGCACTTCGGCAACGGCCGGGCCGTTCGCAACCTGTTCGAGCAAGCGGTGCGCCGCATGGCGAATCGTATCGCCGACATGCGCGAGATTTCGCAAGAGCAGCTCATGTTGCTTGAGGCGGGAGACGTCGAGTTCGCCGACTTGCCGGCTGATTTCGCGATCGAAGCAGATGACAACTGTCGCTTCAACATCACCTGCCCGGAATGCTCGCACATCAGCAAAGCGCGCGGTTCATTCCTCGGCAAAAAGGTCCGCTGCCGCAAATGCGAGCACGACTTTACGGCCGAGTGGGGCGAGCCCGCGATATCAAGCGGTCGCTGAGCTACCAGATATCGGCATGTACAGCTATAATCATCGTGCGCCGTTTCCGAACTTGAGTCGGAGTCTAGGCATCATGAACGTAATACTTCAATTCACCAAGGAAGAAGAATTAAAGGAAATGCCGATTCTCTTAGGCATTCGCCAGGCACGATTCTGCGGAACCGCATATACGTGGTTAGCGAATCGGCTGCCCAAGCGCTGCGTGATGCGGAGATTTCTTACGTTGCAATTCAGCCAGAGTTGGAAAGGGATGTCGACGCGCTGTGACGACCGCCTCTGAAAAACCTACCCGCAACTTCATCCAGCAGATCATCGACGCCGACCGCGCCGCCGGGAAGAACGGCGGGCGCGTGCACACGCGGTTTCCGCCTGAGCCGAACGGCTATCTGCACATCGGCCACGCCAAGAGCATCTGCCTGAACTTCGGCCTCGCGCAGGAGTACGGCGGCAAGTTCAACCTGCGCTTCGACGACACGAATCCCGACCAAGGAAGAGCAGGAGTACGTCGATTCGATCATCGACGATGTCCGCTGGCTGGGCGGCAATTGGGAAGACCGGCTGTTCTACGCGTCCGATTATTTCCAGCAGCTCTACGACTGGGCGATCCAGCTCATCAAGGAAGGCAAGGCCTACGTCTGCGACCTCACGGCCGACGAAGTCCGCGCACACCGCGGCACGCTGAGCGAGCCGGGCAAGAACAGCCCGTACCGCGACCGCTCGCGTGGCGGAAAACCTCGACCTGTTCGAGCGGATGGAGAAGGGCGAGTTTCCCGACGGCGCGCGCACGCTCCGCGCGAAGATCGACATGGCCTCGCCGAACATCAACCTGCGCGACCCGGTGATGTACCGCATCAAGCACGCCTCGCATCATCGCACGGGCGACAGGTGGTGCATCTACCCGTCGTACGACTACACGCACGGCCAGAGCGATTCGATCGAGGGCATCACGCACTCGATCTGCACGCTGGAGTTCGAAAACCACCGCCCGCTGTACGACTGGTTCTGCGAAGCGCTGCGGCATCCACCACCCGCAGCAAATCGAGTTCGCCCGGCTCAACCTCACGTACACGGTGATGAGCAAGCGCAAGCTGCTGCAGCTCGTGCAGGAAAAGCACGTCAGCGGCTGGGACGACCCGCGGATGCTCACGATTCGCGGCCTGCGCCGCCGCGGCTACACGCCCGAGGCGATGCGGGCGTTCTGCGAGCGGATCGGCGTGGCCAAGTTCAACAGCACGATCGACATGGCCTGGCTGGAGGATGCCATCCGCGACGACCTCAACGAGCGGGCCCCGCGCGTGATGGCCGTGCTGCGGCCGCTCAAGGTCGTGATCACGAACTATCCCGAAGGCGAAGTCGAAGAGCTCGAAGCGGCCAACCATCCGCAGCGAGCCGGAGATGGGCACGCGCAAGGTGCCGTTCTCGCGCGAGCTGTACATCGAGGCCGACGACTTCATGGAGGACGCGCCCAAGAAATTCTTCCGCCTCGCGCCCGGCCGCGAAGTCCGCCTGCGCTACGCCTACTTCATCACGTGCACCGAAGTGGTGAAGGACGCGGCCGGCAACATCATCGAGCTGCGCTGCACGTACGACCCGGCCACGCGCGGCGGCAACGCACCCGACGGCCGCAAGGTGAAGGGCACGATCCACTGGGTCTCCGCACCGCACGCGGTCACGGCCGAAGTGCGGCTGTACGACCACCTGTTCAAGACCGAGTATCCCGGACGATGCGCCGGAAGGCAAGACGTTCCTCGACAACATCAATCCGGACTCGCTCGAAGTCGTTCGCGACGCCAAGCTCGAACCGTCGCTGGCCGATGCCAAGCCCGGGACAACACTTCCAATTCGAGCGCCTCGGCTACTTCTTCGCCGACCCGGTCGACTCAAAACCGGCCGGCCGGTCTTCAACCGCACGGCAACGCTTCGCGACACGTGGGCAAAGGAAGCGGCAAAAGAATAATGCAGCTTCCGAGGCGGAGATCCCGCCAATCGGCTAGTCCGAGTTAGTTGCAATTCGCCTTTGCGGACTCTATCATTTCGGCTGGCCACAATTGGCTGCTTGTCATTCCTCGATGCCGCATTCGCGCGTCGTCTCAAATTGTGGGAGTGCGTCTAATGATGGGGGAAAACGCATCGGTTGGCCGCGTTAGCACTTTCCTCGTTGTCGGCTGTGTTTGGTTGTTTCTTTGGCCTGTCGCCAGGGCAGATATTTTTCGATGGGACAATGGTCAGCTGATTCTGGGAACCGAGGGGATAACACCCGGCCCGGGCGTGCAGTTGGATCACCGAGAACTTGAATTTGCATTGTTGGAATTGATCGACCTGATGGGCGCGAACTTTGAGGCGTCAAATCTCACTAGCGCCAGGTTGGGCTTGTCGTCCCTGGCGAACGCCAACTTCGCCAGCGCTAATCTAACAAGCGCCTCTCTCGATAACTCGGCATTGGGGAACGCAAACCTCTCCAGCGCCAATCTTTCGGCGCGACTTTTAGTGGCTCGACATTGACAACCGCCAACTTCAGCGGGGCGTTGGTCGGTGGCGCCGATTTCGATAATAGCACAAATCGTGGCTTCACCAAGGAGCAGCTGTACTCCACCGCCAGCTACCAGCAGAGAAACCTCCAGGGGATCAAATTGTCGAGTAACGGCTTAAACGGTTGGGACTTCAGCGGCCAGAACCTCAGCGATGCAATCTTTGATCGCTCGACACTAACAGACGCCAACGTTTTCGGGGCGAAACTCACTAGCGCGTCACTGCTTGGCTCGACACTAATGAACGCCGACTTCAGCGGGGCGAATCTCACTCGCGCGGATCTGTCCAGCGCTATCCTGACGAACGCCAACCTATCCGGCGGGAATCTAACAAGCGCATCTTTCAATGCCTCGACTTTGACGAATGCCAACTTCAGCGGGGCGTTCATCGGGGGCGCCGTTTTCAGTTTTGGTACAATTGGTGGTTTTACCAAAGAGCAACTTTACTCCACAGCGAGCTACCAGCGGAACAACCTTCAGGGTATCAGCCTGCGAGAATATGATTTAACAGGCTGGGACTTCAGCGGCCAGAATGTCAGCAATGCTGATTTTGATCTGTCGACGCTGACGAACACCAACTTCAGTGGGGCAGTGGTGGACGGAGCTAGTTTCCCTGGCGCAACAAACGCGGGCTTCACAAAGGAGCATCTCTACTCCACGACCAGCTACCAACAGAAAAACCTCCGGGGAATCCGCTTGTCAGGCAACGATTTAACAGGTTGGGACTTCAACGGTCAGAACCTCCGCGATGCTGTTTTCGATCACTCCAGGATGACCAACGCCAACTTTAGCGACGCATTGATCGAGGGGACCGATTTTGTTGGCGTAACAGCTTTCGGCTTTACCAAAGAGCAACTCTACGCCACGGCTAGCTACCAGGCTAGGGACCTTAAAGGAGTCGGGCTTGTCGGCAATGCCCTAAATGGCTGGGACTTCAGTGGGCAGAATCTCACGAACGCGGATCTACGCGCCACCCTGACTAACGCCAACTTCAGCGGGGCCGATCTTCGCGGAGCAAGGCTTGCAGCGACGAGCGGAGCCTTCACCGCCAACATGATCCATCCGGATGGCACGATAAATGGCCTGAGTCTTACCCCTGGCCAGTCGCTCATCGTGCGCGATTATGACGGCCGCACCGATTTCCCGCCTCCGCCAATAACCGTCAAGCAGGATTTTTTCCTTGAAGTCGGCGAGATGCTTGAACTGGTCTTTGAGGCGGATGAATGGAATTCGCTGATAATGTTTGATCCCGGAATTGATGTAACCCGTCGCGGGACGCTGCGACTCGACTTTGCGGACGACGTGAATTTAGCCTCGCAAGTCGGCCGGACGCTACGCGTTTTTAATTGGACAGGTGTGTCGCCGATTGGTGCATTTCAGATTTCGAGCCCCTACGTTTGGGAAACAAGCAATATGTACACGACCGGCGAAGTGACGCTTATCGCTGTGCCCGAGCCGTCAACTGACGCGTTTCTAACTTTAGCCGCGTTGGCAGTTGTCGCTCGGTGTCGGCGTTGCTGCAGGTGCCAGGAATTAGCATTCGCGCGTCGCTAACGCCGTTGGGGGGACGGCGATTTAATCCGGGCGCGGCTACGCTGGGTGATGAAAGCAGTAGCAGTAGCCGTTCTCGTCCTCTCGCACGAAGAAGGTGCGATACTGCTTGCCGCCCCATTGGTCGGTCCCGAATTTGCCCGGTTGTGCGCCGCTCTCCTGAAGTTCGTGGTGCATCGCGTCGAGGTCGTCGACGGCAAACGCGAGCGAGCCGGCCTGACTTGGCTCATGGTCCGGTTTGCGGACCAACCCGATCTGAACATCACCCCGCGACACGGCGGCGGTGGAAGTGTCGCGGCTAACGGCCGAGAACCCGAGCACCGTTTCGTAATATGCAACAGCCGGTCCGATCTCCTTGACCGGCAGGGCGTTCACGTCCTCACCCGCGATCGGGTACACCGACTTGAGTTGCGCCATGGTGCCACCTCGCGCCGCCGCACAATGAAAAGGCAGAAAGAAGTCCCAACTAGACTAGCTATGATTGTGCAGTCTCTCGCCGTGTCGTCAACTCAGGACTTGGGCTACAGAATCGCGGCGGATCACCAATACACATACCGCTGAAACAGGTCGCGTTCGCGTGGCGGAAGGACTTCAACGTCGGGCACGAGGAAGCGGTTGTCGTCCAGATCGAGCAGCACCTTGCCGCGCTCGCCAAAGTCTTGCACATGGCTTTGGCTCCAGCGCATCGTGAAGCGGCGCGGGCCGTGGTCGGTGCGCACCTCGAAATTCAGGTGGCCTAGCTCGAGCTTGATCTGGTCGACGCCGGTGATCGTTTGCAGCCAGTAGCGCCGGGCCAGGGCGGCGCACACCAGAGACTGGGCTTCGGCCGGCCACTCGTCGAGCTTGCGGAGGATGCCAATCTCTTGCTCCACGCCGTCGCGCGTCCAGACGCGCAGGCTGATGTAATCGTCGGTATTGGTGGCGGGGAACAGGTTGACGGCGAACACGCCGCGGTGGGTGTCGCCGCAGCCTGTTTCAATCTCCATGCCACCTCGTCTCGCCGCGCGGATTGCGGCGTCCGACGGCTTTATCCATCGCGGCGACAGAGTGGGAGAGCGGGAGAGTGGGAGAGCGGGAGATTCGAGATTCAAGGTTTCCCCGTGCGTCTCCCCCTCTCCGCCTCTCCCCATCTCCCCCTCTGCTTGCCGGGCGTCGCCCTGAATGCGCACGAGGTTGGCATACTGGCCGTCTTGGTCGAGCAGTTCTTCGTGGCTGCCTTGCTCGATGAGCCGGCCGCGGTCGAAAACCAGAATGCGGTCGGCCTCGCGCAGCGTCGACAGGCGGTGAGCAATGGCGATCGTCGTGCGGCCACGTGTGAGGGCGCGAGCGCCGTTTGAATCGCCTGCTCGCTTTCAGCGTCGACGCTGCTGGTGGCTTCGTCGAGCACGAGGATCGGCGGATCAAATAGGATCGCCCGGGCGATCGACAGCCGCTGCCGCTCGCCGCCGGAGAGGCCGGCGCCGCGTTCCCCGAGCCACGTGTCGTAGCCCAGCGGCGAGTTGAGAATGAAATCGTGAGCCTGGGCCGCTTTGGCCGACGCGATCGCCTGCTCCGGCGTGGCCTCCGGCAGGCCGTACACAAGGTTTTGCCAGATCGTGCCGCGGAACAGAAATGGCTCCTGCAGCACGACGCCAATGTGCCGCCGCAGTTCGCGCGACGCCAGCTGCCGCACGTCGACGCCATCGACCAGCACGCGGCCTTCGCACACATCGTAGAAGCGGCACAGCAGGTTCACGAGCGTCGTCTTGCCGCTGCCGCTGCGTCCGACGATGCCGATCGTCTCGCCCGGCCGAATTTCGAAGTCGACATCGCGCAGCACCGGCTGGTGCCGTTCGTAGCCGAACGTTACACGCTCGAAGCGGATGCCGCGGCCCTTTTTTCCAGTAGGGTGGGCACTGCCCACCTTCGTATCATCATCGCCGATGTTGGTGGGCGGTGCCCACCCTACGACTCCCACGGGCGGCAAATCCACCGGGTTCTCCGGGTCGGTCGTGTCCACCGGCGTGTCGAGCAATTCAAAGACGCGTTGGCAGCCAGTGAGAAAATTGGTAAGCCATGTCGTGAACTGCGAGAGCGTGGCAAGCGGCGTGTAAAACATCGCGAGGTACGCCAGGAACGCCATCAGCGAACCGAGCGACATCGTGCCGGCGAGCACATCGCGCCCGCCGACGTACCACACGATCAATCCGCCCAGGCTGAAAATGAGCTGCATTGTCGCCGAGAACGCGGCGGTCGAGTAATCGACCCGCATGCGGCAGTTCCGCAAGTAGTCGCTGATGCGATTGAACCGGCCGTACTCGCGATCTTCCTGCGCAAACGCCTTTACGACGCGGATTCCCGAGAGCATGCCGGTGAGCATGCCGGCCTGCTTGCTGCTGGAGTCCCAGTAGCGGTAGTGCTTCGGGTGCACGCGCTTCCAGAAGAAAATGCTGCCGGCGATCACTAGCGGCGCGGGAATTAGCGTGTAGACGGCGAGCTTGGGGTTGAGCGTGAACAGCATCACGCCGACGGCGGTCACCTGCACAATCTGCAGCAGGAAGCCGCCGGTTATTTGTTGCAGCAGACTCTGGATGACCTCGCTGTCGTAGGCCACGCGACTGGTGAGCGAGCCGACCTGATGCCGGTCATAGTAGTTGAGGCCCAACGCATGGAGTTTCTCGACTAGCCGGCCGCGGAGATCGAACGTCAGCGCGACGCCGACGCGTGTGGCCATGCGGCCTTTGGCGAAATTCACTGCGCTCAACACCAGCCGCGCGCCGGCAAGCGCCGACACCACGACGAGGAGCGCAGAGAACAGTCCCGCCGGGTCGGGCGCACCTTGCCCGCCGCGAAGGATGTGGTCGACCAGGTACTGCTGGAGCTTTGGCGGCACGAGCTCGGCCGCTACAGCGACGAACATCAGCCCGCACATAACCAGCGCCGTGCGCCGATGCGGCCAGAGCATCTGGAACAGCCGGCCGATGATTGCCTTGCGTGGGATGCAGCGCGGGCAAGATTCGCCCGCCACGGGCAGCCGCTGGCCGCACTTCGGGCAGTGCGTTACCGCCGGCGCCGGCTCCTCGGTCTGTTCGGGTGCAGCTCCGGTGCGCAGATCTTCCAGGTACTTCGCCAATCGGCCGAAGCGGTCGGCGTCGGTGTTCGGAAAGCGGGCAAGGTCGACCCAATAGTCGTCGACGTAGGCTTGCAGGAAGCCCGAGCCGATGGCGCCTTGGGTGCGGAACTCGCGCACCTCGGACACGGGCACGTACGTTTCCACGGTTACGGCTGGCTCAGCGCCGGCATCGCGTTGTGCGCGGGTCTTCTGACCTCGCGCGTCCTCGGGATCATCATGTGCGGGGTCGTGAGACCCGCGCACAACCGAGGTCACCCTGACGGCCGTGACGTTATCCCGCGTGGCAACGATCCAACTTCGTTCCGGCCGGCCCGATAGCGATAAATCACTGTGCGCGGCCAGCAGCACCGGCACACCATTCAAGCCGCGGCGGTCGAGCTCCTCACACACCGCGCGCGGCAATTCTTCCTTGAACATCTCTCTTTGAAGTATCTCCCCAGGTAGTGCGATCCGCGTGAACGCAAGCGGCAACTCTTAGCAAAAGACCTGTCGCCCGGCCAGAGCAACGACCGCGATAGCATCTGCCAAAAAAACTTGCCGCCCTGCCGGCAGTGGCAATGCGGCCGTTTTTCCATCCAACTAAATGCTCCGGTCGTCCACGGCGTGCCGTTCGATGATTCGATGACGCGGCGTGGTAAATTAGGGCGTGCGTCGCGTCGCTCGAGTGCCACCAGCAGTAGCAATGGCATCGAGCGAACCCGGTCCTCATTGAGCAGGATACAAGATTGTATTCGCGACGCAGCGGAGCGTGTTGACTTGGGGCGAAAAAATTTGGCAAAAAGTTTTCGTCGCTTTAGTGCCACCGGCTTTGCCAGTGCTGCTCAATGTCAGGGCCTTGTGGCGCTACGAGCGATAAAACTCGAGCTGCTGCTGGTCTTGACTTGTGCCGTTAGTGAATCGGTGATCGTGATGAGCACTGGCACCCGCGCAGCTCTTCGGCACATTCTGCTCAGCGGCGATTCTTGTCGACGATCGCCACCAGGATGATCACAAACGCCGCCAGGCGCACCCAGTACCAGTACGTCTGTCCTTCCATCTGCAGGTGCGAAACGGCCAGCCCCAGCCGCGTGATGCCCAGAAGCAGAAACGCGATCGAAAACAGCAAAAACAGCCGGTCCTTAGTCTCGCGCCAGAATCGCACGAAGAACAAGGCGGCAACGGACGAGCCCATCGCGATCGCACCCATGATGAATTCTTCCATCGTAGTTCCCCGTAGGTCCGCGTAGCCCGGGCGGACTAAACTAATGGTGCCGCTTCGCTTGGGGCACCTACTTCACTTAGATTCCCACACCAGCCCGAACAACAACAACAGTACCCCGATCAGACCCGGAATCTTCCGCCAAATCTCCAAGCTCACGTCCGGCACAACGATCACATCGATGTACAACATCATGTTGTCGAGCATCAAACCGACGAAGCACAGCCCGCTCCAGAACAAGAGTCGCACGCTCGTGCGGGCATAGCCGCGAAACAGCAGAATCGCACACAGCAGGCATGTGGCCGCGCAAAGTAAATACACGACGCCCGGCATGTTATTGTTCCCTTCGAAGACGAAACGCATCGGCGAAGGTCTGCACCTTCTTGACCGGCTTGGAATAAATGAGCGTAATAACCGCCACGCGACGCTGGTGATATAGGCCGGCGAGCTGGTCGATGAGCTGATCCGTACTCAGCGCCGCCGGAGCGATACCTGACTAAATTGCTGTCGGCCGCGTCGCGCAGCACGAAGCCGCGGCGCTCCAGATCTCCGACAATGCCAGTGCAGACATCCGGCGTGACGTAAAGCTGCCGGGAAAGATCTACACACGACCAGCTGCGAGTGGATTCCCGCTGCAGCAACAGCAGCAGCTCGAGCTGCGCGAGCGATTCGATGTGCTGGCCGATAAATTGCTCGATCTCGGCGGGGAAGTCAGTCGCCATCGTCCGGCGGTTCCTGCTAACATGCAAAGACAAACACTGTCAGGAGCTGCCGGCCGAGCGGGCCGACAAAACACGATCAAAAAACAGCTTGCTTCGGCCCTCGCTGGTCAAATGTTGCCGCCAATGTTTCCAGTCTGCCCCGAACTAGTGGACATGACAACCCCAATGATAGCAGCGCCTCCGGGCGATCTCTTCAGCCCGGTCCGTTGTGCGACCGATTACTCGAACGCCGCTACAAATTCGAGCGAGTCGACAAGCTGCTTGTGGAATAGCGCAGCCGCGTCAATGTGCGGCGGGAGTTGCCGCTGTGGGTTTGTCGTCATCAGCCGAATGACCGGCATGCGGCGACGATGCTGGTGACGCTCCGGGAACTGCGTCAACAACTTCGGTGAGCAGGAACACCTCGACGCAATTGTTCTCGTCCTGCCACGCCGACTCGAAGCGCGTGGTGATCGGATCGTAGGCTGCCGACTGGCTCAGCCGAATCCGCTCCGATTCGACGCCTTTCGATTCCAGAAACTTCATCGTTGAGAGGCTTCGTTCGTAGCAAAGTTGCCAGTGATCGCGAAACGGGCTGTTGGTTGGCAATGGGCGGCGCGTCGAGTGTGCCCGAATCTCGAGCTTATTGCGCTTGCCCAGCAGAGCCGGCAGCAAGTTGGTCAGTCGCTCTTGCGCCGCTCTGCGACAGTTCGGCGGAGGCCTCGTCGAAGTTGATCGATCAGCGCCGGCAGCGTTGCGGTCGGTATTGGCGAGCAGGTGAATCTTCTGCTTTTGTTGCCATACGGAGGCCGCGCCGGCGTCTTTCTCCGTGGCGTTCTCATGATTGGCTTGCGGCCAGCGCTCGGAAAGAATTCCGCTCGGAATTTCCGCAAACGGTGCGTCACCCTTCAAGCCGGTGGCCGTGTGAAAACTCGGCGACGTGGTCTCGGTGGATCTTCCCCAGGGGTCCTGAAAGTACCCGCCGATGGCCTTTTTCACGTCGTCATTCTGCGAGGTGATCCACATGACAAGAAAGAACGCCATCATCGCGGTCACGAAGTCCGCGTAAGCCACCTTCCATGCACCGCCGCCTTTGCCTGCCATGTGTCGCTCCTGAATGCAGTCATTGAGTGTTAGGAGCTCAAGTAGTCAAGAGCGGAGAGTGGAGACTGGCACTCTGAGCTACTCCGACACTCCGACTCTCTGCTTCCTTACGCTGCTTCCGCTTCCTTGAACCATTCGTCCAGCTCTTCGCGCTCCGGGCGGAACTCGCTCGTCACGCCGCGGCGAGCCATTTCGATCGCCACCTTGGGCGGCAGGTTGTTCGCGAACCCGACCACGATCGATGAGATCGTGCGGAAGAACGCGCCTTCCGCCATGCCCATGAGTTCCATCCGCGTCGCCAGCGGGGCCGCGAAACCGTACGACAACAAAATGCCCAGGAACGTACCAACGAGGGCCGCACCCACCTTGTGACCAATCTCTGCGGGCGGACCGTCGATGTGTCCCATCGTGATCACGATGCCCAGCACGGCCGCCACGATGCCGAAGCCCGGCAGGGCGTCCGCCATTTTCGTCAGCGCCGCCATCGGCGCATGATGCTCTTCCTCCAGTACTTTGAGTTCAGCGTTCAGCAAGTCCGCCATTTGTTCGGGCTTCACTGTGGCGTCAATCAGCGGCCCCATGCCGCCGCAAATGAAATGCAGCAGGTGGTGGTTATGCGCCACCTTCGGATACTTGCTGAAGATGCTGCTCTCTTCGGGCTTCGAAATGTGCGGCTCCAGCGCGAGCATGCCGTCGCGGCGTGCCAGCCGCAGCAAGTCGTACATGCACTTGAACGCCTCTTCGTAAGCCGGCTTGTTGTAGGGCGAGCCCTTGACGGATGCCAGGAGTCCCTTCATCAGGTCGATCAAGACCTTTTTTGGCGCACTGACGATCAGGCCGCCCAACGCTGCCCCGCCGATCGTCACGAACTCGGACGGGTGAATCAGCGAGCCCACATGGCCGCCGGCCATCGAAAAGCCGCCGAGCACGGCGGCGACCACGATGATACAGCCGACGATGACAATCATTTGCCAGCCATCCCACGGAAGTTACATTGACCACGTCAAGGCAACGAAAACGAGCACGGCGCGCGCCGTGGCGCCGCCGGCTGCCCAATTCGCCTGTGCAACCATAGCTTGGGGAAACGCGTCCTCGGCTGAATTCTCGTGGCCGATACGACCCTCCCGCGGCCGGAATTCAGGCCAATTTCCGAAGCCGTCCCAGTCGCTATAACCAGATCCGGGCCCTCCTGGGCCGCAGCCTTTACATCTGAACAGAACGGCGCTCGTATTCCCGACCGGGAGAGAAGAAGAGGCGGTGACAAGAAGATTCAGGTTGAAACGAATTACGAGATTCTCGGTGTTTCCACGTCGTCTCGTCTCTTACTCTTTTTATTTGACGTGCCAATCAAACGGTCATAAGCTAGGTCGTCGCTGCGCGTAGGTCAGGCGTTTTGGCCTGACTTTTAAAAACTTCTCAGGCTCGCATGCCTGACCTACATGGGGGTTCGATCATGAATATTCGCATGCTCTCGGCCGGCCCGTTTTTTCGCTTCGTGTGCCTGCTCCTGGCGTTTGTCATGGCTACCGGGCCCTCCGTGTCCGTGATGGCGCAGACGAACGCCGCCGCGCAATCAGTGCGCCAGCGTGCCACATCAGCCACTGGCGCACGAGGGGTACAGCGGCGCGAGCTTCCCGCTTCCGAGGACGCCCCGGCCCAACCAGCCGGCGGTCGACAGCCCGCCGATCGTAATGTGCCCACGCAGCCAACGCTGCCGGCTGGCCAGGGGATCGACACCACGTATGTGTCTGCCAATGCCATCGGCATCGTCGTGCTCCGACCGGCTCAGATTATGACCGCGCCGATGGCCGAGCTGTTGCCCACGGAGGTGGCTTCGGCGGCCGGTTTGAAATACCTGGGTTTTGACCCAGCCGACGTTGAGGAGGTTGTTGCCTTCGTTGACCAAATCAACCCGATGGCGCCGCCCGAGTATGGTTTGGTGTTCAAATTCACAAAACCGTTCCGCGGTTCGTCGATCGCGCCACAAATTCGGCAGCATACGCAGCTCGGAGATCTCGGCGGCCGGCGCTACTTGCAGAGCCAGAACCCAATGCTGCCCAGTTTTTACGGCGCGAACAACCAAACGCTGGTTGTGGCGCCTGATGCAACGATCCGACGTCTGGTCGAGTCCGCCGGTCAGGAACAAAGTGGCCCGATTATCGACCGCGTCAAGAACGTGACTGGCGGCAATGATGTTTACGCGGCAGTCGATATCGAAAGCCTGCGGCCGCTGATCATGATGGGTTTGGCCCAGGTTCAGGCTCAGGGACAAGTGCCGCCGGATGCCCAGCCGTTTCTTGAAGTTCCGAACTTACTCAAAGCGGCGGAGCTTACGCTCAATCTGTCGGGCGCTCCGATCTCTTTTGTCGTTCACGCCAATGATGAAGCGGACGCACAGAAACTGGAATCGCTGGTCGCGGAGGCAAACCGGAAGTCGCAAGAGCACATGAAGGCCCAATTCGCCCAGTTCGCGATGAGCGAGGACCCGGTCGAGCGGGCCCTGGCCCAGTACATGGAACGCGTCAGCGGCAGTTGGAGCGAGCGGTTTGCACCGCAGCGCGACGGCGCGACCTTGGTGTACTTCAAGACCGACGGCGAGAACACCGGACAACAGCAGCTTTTGAGTATCGCGGTGATCGGAATCCTGGTGGCGCTCTTGTTGCCAGCCGTGCAGGCCGCACGCGAGGCAGCCCGGCGCAACCAGTCGATGAACAACATGAAGCAGATCATGCTCTCGTTCCACAACTATCACGACACAAAAAAAGGGCTCCCCGCCCACGCCAATTACGGCGCGGATGGGAAGCCGCTTTTGAGTTGGCGCGTCCATGTTCTCCCGTTCTTGGAAGAAAACACGCTGTACAGCCAATTCAAACTGGATGAGCCATGGGATAGCCCGACCAATCGCGCGCTGATCGCACAAATGCCGCAAATCTACCAGAACCCGAACCTGCCACTCGAACCAGGTAAGACGAACTACCTGGCGGTAGTTGGTCAGGATTGCATTATGGACGGCACCGATAAGGGCAAAGGCTTTCAAGAAATCACCGACGGTACGAGCAATACCATCATGCTCGTCGAGGCCGCACGCGATCAGGCCGTCGAATGGACCAAGCCGGACGATTGGGAATTCGACGCCAACAACCCAACTGGCGGATTAGGCGGTGTTCGACCCGCCGGCTGGCTGGCCGGTTTTGCGGACGGATCGGTGCAATTCATCTCCGATACGATCGATCAAGCGCAGCTTAAGGCGATGTTCACCCGTTCCGGCGGCGAGATCGTTAACCGCGGCTTTTGATGACCGCTTGCGTGCCACTGCTGGCTTGTCCAGCAGTGCTTCGATGCTATGTCCTTCCGGCTCGCCGCGGCCGGCGGCAAAAGAACGCGAGTATCCAAATCGCAAGTGACGCACTGGCAGGCTCCGGCACCGCGCCAGCTTTAAATGAAGCGGCCGCCGCGGCCGTGGAACCAAAGTACGCGCGCCACACGTCGTAGTCGCCGTCGTCGATCATCCCGTCGCCGTCCCCGTCCGCGCCGCTGAACGCCGGTACGTTTTCGCCAAGCGCGCCGCCACACGACGTAATCGGCCGCATCCACGACGCCATCGCGGTTGTAGTCGCCGCTTAATATCGCCTCTGCAAGGAGCGAAAGCGTCAGCGTCTGCGTTTGCTCGCCGGGCAGGTCTTCGTCCGAAAGTATCAGTGTGTAAGTGGCCCCAAACTGCCCCACTGAATTTGGAAAGAAAAATGAATCAAAGCCAACGTCGTCGCCCTGCTGCAATCCGGAGAATGGCTCCAAATCCACCTCAAAGTCTTCCGTATCGCCCACGCCAACAATCGAGTCCAGGTCAAGATTCGCTGCAAAGTCGGGTACTCCAGCCGCAGCAAGATTCGTGAAGCCGCTTCGCCGACTGCTGGCTCCGCTGCCCACGGACACAAGGCCGAAGTCGATCACGTGTTCTCGCTGCTCGACGTTGAACGAATATGACGCCACCGGGTGATCCAGTACAGCCAGGCTGACGTCGAACGCATCATCGGCATCACTCGCGCCGCGGCCGGCACCTCCGCCCGCGGTGATGTCGAGATTGTCGACGATGACGACTCCCGTTTTAAGTCCGGCTGTGTCTGCGCTCGTATTCAGCCCGACATTAATACTTTTGCTGTCTGCTCCGCCGGTACGAAACGCGTTGAATCGGCCATTGAGAGAACCTGTGGCGTCGCCGGTCGTTGTCACCGCGAAATACGTTCCATCGCCGCCGGTTTTGTTGAGAGTGAACAATCGTGGTGCTGGCACGATGCCGCCGACGAATACTCGGCCCAAGTCCACATGTCGTGACGAACCGCCGTCATTTCCCACCGTCGCGCCACCGATGGAAATCTGGCTATCATTCGCCTGATCGACAAACACTGACCAGACAAACTCCGGCCGATCGATGAACGGATTTCGGTTGTGCTGGAACGAGTCGTAAATAATTTGATTGCGACGCCGCTCAAAACTTTCCGGCGGCGCCGCGAAATGCCACTCCACGAGGCGATTCAAGTCTCCCAGTTGCGGCGGCGGATCTTCGTCGCCGACGATGAACCCCGGATGGCCTGCGCCTAGCTCCAGATTGTTGGTGCTGGTGTCGCCGTCGTCGTATCGCACGGCCATG
Source organism: uncultured Planctomycetota bacterium (assembly GCA_963713365.1). Classification (GTDB taxonomy): domain Bacteria; phylum Planctomycetota; class Planctomycetia; order Pirellulales; family Lacipirellulaceae; genus JABDGM01. The sequence goes on from CAVQLN010000006.1 coordinate 242,023, forward strand.
TAGAACTGCTGTCGAGCGGTCATCCCCGCGTCGGCATTGCCGGGATACCAAACTGTTGCTCCACCGTCGACCACTGGACCAAACGGTTGCATGCCATATTGCCCGCCATAATTGAAGTTTTCGCGCATGGCGTTCACGCTGGGTGCAATGGGACGCAGATGATGCAAGTCCGCATCATCCGGTCCCGATTCGCCGACGGCGCGGCTGCGCGGCCAGCTATGTTCCCGCTGCCACGATGCGCCAGAATCCCACCCGGGAATTGGTCCACCGGGATTGATGGCGGAAACATCGAGCGAAGCCCGGTTGTAGACCAGCAGCATTCGATTCGGATTGGCGGGATCCTCGTCGGTCACCTGCAAATTGGCGCGTGCCGAGTCGTACGATACCCATGTGTGGTCGTCGATAATCTCGTGGAGCTGCTGCTTTAGCGCCGCGCCGCTGCCACTCGCCGCGATGTAGTATCCGGCCGGCGGATCGAACGCGTCGGCCCAGGCGCCGCGAACCGCGACCGCCGCAGCGCAGAAAAGTACCGCCAGGTATCGTCGTTGCCTCGTCAATGCTCCGTTCCTCGATCGCCTTTGGCCGATCCTTCATCATATACAACCTGCCAATCGAGGCCGAGCAATTTGTCCCTTGCGACCGCGCGATTTCGACTCCATAATCGCCCACATTATTGTCTTACTCCCTGCTCCATGCTCCCCGCTCCCGCTTCAAACATGCCCCTGCTCGTCGTCGGTTCTGTCGCCATCGATAACGTCGAAACCCCGCAAGCACGCCGCGACGGCCTGCTGGGCGGCTCCGCCACGCATTTCTCGTACGCTGCCAGTTTTTTTACCGACGTCCAGCTTGTTGGCGTCGTGGGTGAAGACTGGCCCGCCGAGCACACCGCGCTGCTCGCTAAGCGCGGCATCGATACCTCGGGGCTCGTTTCGGTGCGCGGCGGCAAGACATTCCGCTGGACCGGGCGTTACGAGCCGAACATGAACGACCGCGAAACGCTCGACATTCAGCTCAACGTGTTCGGCCAGTTCGACCCAGTGCTGTCGGAAGACTATCGCCGAACTGAATACGTGTTTCTGGCGAACGGCGTGCCGGCACTGCAATTGCGAGTGCTCGATCAAGTGCCCGGCTGCCGGCTGGCCGTGGCCGACACGATGGAGCTTTGGATCCAAACCACGCACGCCGACCTGATGACGCTCTTCAAGCGCATCGACGGCCTGGTGATCAACGACAGCGAGGCGAAGATGCTCGCCGATACTGAGAACCTGGTGCTGGCCGGGCACCGCGTGCGCGAGATGGGGCCGAAGTTTGTCGTCATCAAAAAAGGCGAGCATGGCGCGATGTTCTTCTCCGAGCACGAAACGTATGTTATGCCGGCTTTTCCAACCGAAAAGGTCGTCGATCCGACTGGGGCAGGCGACAGCTTCGCCGGCGGCATGATGGGCTATCTTGCTCAGCACGACAACTTTGAGCCACGAGCACTAAAAACAGCGATGGCCTACGGCATCCTCGTGGCCAGCTTCAACGTCGAAGGATTTGGCCTGGAGCGCATGCAACAGATCTCGCGCGACGATATCGAACAGCGGATGGAAGCGTACAAAAAGATGCTGACGTTCTAACGAGCAACGAGCACGGAGTACAGAGCCCACGCGCTCAACTCCATGCTCTTCGCTCCCCGCTCCCCGCTCAGATGCCACTTCGCACGTTCATTGCCGTTACTGCGTCGTCCGAAGTCCGCAGTGCCGCCGTCAAGCTGATGAATCGCTTGCGGCTCAGCTCCGCGGCGGCCAATGTGAAATGGGTTGCCCCGGAGAACCTTCACTGGACACTACAATTCTTGGGCGACATCGACGCGCGGGACATTCCTGAGGTCTGCCAGGCGGTTGCCACGGCCGCGTTGGAGTGTGAAGTTTTCGAAATCGAAGTTCGCGGCGCCGGCGCATTCCCTTCGGCCGACCGGCCGCGCACACTATGGATTGGAGCGGGGCAGGGCACACGTGAAATGACCGTTCTTCACGCAGCCGTCGAGCGTCGCCTCAAGAAGCGCGGCTACCGTGGCGAAGAGCGCCGATTTGTCCCGCATATCACGCTTGGCCGCGCCGGTCGCAAGGGCCAGCCAAATTCGCTGGCGGCCGAACTAGCCGATTTGGCGGATTACGACGCCGGCGCCATGCTCGTCGACGAAGTGACTGTATACTCCAGCGAACTTGGCCCAGACGGACCGACCTACGACGTATTAGCCCGAGCGCCACTTGCGACATGAACTGCGACGAGCCTTTCCCGCCGATATTGCCTCCGTTGAGACTCTCCGTATGAAACAGTCCTGTTCCGTGTCGGCGCTGCTTGTGATGATGTTTGTGTTTGTGGCTGTAGCGGACAATATAATCGCCGCCGACCAGCCGCAGTGGGGCGAGCGCTATTCCCGCAACCTGGTATCAACGGAAAAAAACTTGCCTACATCCTTCAACCCTGACACAGGCGAAAATGTTCTCTGGGCAGTAGATCTGGGCTCCAGCAGCTACGCAACGCCGGTGATCGCCGAGGGGCGCGTGCTGGTGGGCACCAATAACGACCCGCCGCGCGATCCCAACAACCGCGGCGATCGCGGCGTCTTGTTGTGTTTGGATGAGGCCAATGGCCAACTGCTGTGGCAGCTCGCCGTTCCGAAGCGCGATCAGTTCAACGATTGGCCAAACGTCGGCATCTGTTCCCCGCCCACGGTTGAGAATGGCCGAATCTACCTGATGTCGAATCGCGGCGAGGTACTGTGCCTGGACTTGGCCGGGCAGGCGAACGGCAACGACGGACCATTTACCGATGAAGCGCGTTATATGGTCCCAGGCGACGGAGCGCTCTCGAGATTGGGCCACAGCATGCTGACATTCTTTGGAAGTTCGACATGTTCGAAGAGCTGGGTGTGCGGACGCACGACGAGATGCATAGCTCGCCGTTGATCCACGGCGACGTGCTGTACGTCGGCACTTCCAACGGCGTCGACGGCACGCACCGCCACATCCCGGCGCCGGAGGCACCCAGCCTCATCGCCCTCGACAAAAACACGGGCCGCCTGTTGGCACGAGATCGCGAAGACATCGGCGCGAACATCACGCATTCCACATGGTCGTCGCCATCGTTGGGCATTGTTGGCGGCCGCGAGCTGATCTTCTTCGGCGCCGGCAACGCCATCTGCTACGCCTTCGAACCAGTGACTTCGGATCCACGACTCGAACCGGCCCGACAGCCCCCGGCTCCGCCGGGTCATCCGCGTCCGGACAACAAAACCCCCGGCAAAGCCGGGGCTGACGCGCTGGCTCATGAGCAGCATGCTACGAACGTTCCCGCCCTCAAAAAAATCTGGCAATACGATTGCGATCCCGGGAGCCCGCGCGGCGACCTGGCGCGTTATCAGGGAAATCGCCGCAGCGGCCCGAGCACAATTACCGGCATGCCGGTGTTCCATGACGGCCGCGTCTACGTCACCGCCGGCGGCGACCTGTGGCACGGCAAGCTCGAATGCTGGCTTCACGCGATCGATGCGCGAGGCACCGGCGATATCACGAAAACAGGTCGCATCTGGGCCGCCCCGCTCAAGCGGCATTGCATGTCGACGCCGTCAATCCACGAGGGACTGGCCTACATCGCGGATTGCGGTCGGCAGGTTTCCTGCATCGACACCGAAACCGGCAAGGCGGTTTGGGCCCATCAAGCCAAAGGCGATATTTGGTCCTCGACGCTAGTGGCAGACGGCAAGGTCTACGTCGGCTCGCTGCGCGGCGACTTCTGGATTCTGGCGGCTGGCCGCGACTACAAGGTGCTGTCACGTATCGACCTGAACGACCCGATCCACGCCACGCCCACCGCCGCAAACGGCACGCTTTACGTCGGCACGATGCACCGTCTGTTTGCGCTTCGAGATTCCACAAGCAGCAACAATAATTGACGATCCCGCTGTCGCCCTAGCTCGTTATCCGGCAGCCGGCGACGAATCGAGATCGAGGTTCGTCAGAAATTCATCGAGCGACCGCTGGGATTGGGCGATTTGCTGCTCCAGCGCGCGGGCGTCTTGGCGGAGCCTTTCAATCTGGTCTTCCTGCTCGGTGAATTTGGTGACGTAGCGGTTGTACAAGTCCGTATTCTGGCCGATCGACTCCATGTTCTGGCGGATGCGGGCCTGCTCCTCTCCGATGGTCGCGACCTCCTGCTCCACCTGCTGCTTCTGGCGGTTCAGCTCTGCCAGCTCAGACTTGCGGCGCATTACTTCGCGCAGCGCTGCCTTGACAGGCTCGGGCACGACTTTCGCGCTGAGGTAGATGTGGATCGCATCGTCGTTCAAGCTGCTCACCGCCACGGCCTGGCGATTCGTATTTTGCTCCTCGATCTTCACGTCCGCCGGCTTGCCCGGTTCGGCCGACACGGCAAAACGGTAAACGTCGCGAGTTTTTTCGGTCGGTTCTTTCGGGGAGCGCAGCTCCCATTGCGTGTCGACCGGATGCTCGACGAGCACCGTCTTGGCCTCGTCCCCGGAGTTTTTCACCGTGTAACTGTTGGTGCGGCTCTGCTTATACTCGGCTTCCAGCACGCCCTTCACGATTCGCGCTGATGAGGGTTTGCGGTCGAGCGTCGCTGGTTGGCGCAACCTCGACCTCCAGATCGAGTGCGTAACTTAATAGCCGCTCGCCGCCGGACGGCAGATCGGGAATCCGCGCATCGCCGGCATACGCGCCGCCGTCAAAGACCGTGACAGGACCCTGCATGAGATGCAAGTCGGATGAGTTCTTAAGCCGCACGCCATTGAGCGCGTGCTTGGTATGCACGGCGGCGTTGTAGATTGATACCTTTTCGCCTTCGACGGAGTCATTGATGATCGGCAGCATGGCCGACCGCTGGCGGGCGAGCGTCACTTCGTCCTTGATGTCGTAGCGGAAGAGTTCGCCAATGTCGCTGCCTTGGGCAGCGGCCACGAGGCTCTCTTGCAGCGTCCTGCCTTCCAGGTCGAAATCGGCGTCAGAAGCGCCGGCCGCCATCGTCGCGCCGCCACGGACACCGGCGCCACCAAAGCCGCCTCCGCCGCGCCCGAAGGACTGTGCCGGTGCGGCCGGCACGTCGGCCGGTTCAGCCGCCAGCGAACTCATCCTCAGGCCCCTTCTTTGCTCACCTTCGGCAAGTCTTCCTGCTTGTGAAAGGTCCTGCTCATAAACCTGCGGCCGCAAGGAGGCGTAAAGCTCCGGCACAACCGTTGGCCGAGCGGCGTACAGCGGCGAGTACAGGTCCATGACGAACGAGATCGGCCGGCCGCTTACTAGGCTTAGACGCACGTCCTTCCAATCGTCCTCTGTCGTGTTCTCGACAATCGCCCAGCCTTGCAGGAATGGCTTGTCCTCATCGTCAAGCACAAGGCGGTAGCTCGTCTTCCAGACCGGCGCTTCCTGGATGTACCCAACGCGTACTTCGCCGCTCTCCCTCGCCAAGAAACTTGAGCGAGACCGATTTCTTGTCCGTGGCATGTCCCATCGCCAGGACGGAGAGAGCTTGCCGCAGTTCGGCATCCAGCTCGGCATTCGCAAGCTTAATGCGCCACCGAATCGAGCGGGATGCGGCGCAGCCCTTCCTCCGTAAGAAGATTCAAGTATTCGACCTCAACCATGATCTTTTCGTCGCCCACAAACTGCTGTTTCTTCTCGACGCCTACGATCGTGCCCTGGACTTTCGTCGGCGCATCGATCTCCACGCGCTCGCCGCGGATTTGGGCCAGCAGCTGGCCTAGCGTCGGGTTGCTTGTCAGATCGATCGCAAAGGTGCCAAGCGTCTTGGTGATGGGGTCGCGAGATCCATAGGTCACAGTGGAAATCTGCCCGCCACTGAGGTCTTCGAGAACCATGCTCTTGAGCAGGTCATTCACGTCATCCACGTTGAACTTCAAATCGACTGTGGCGTTCCCGTTCACTTTGCCGCGGTGTTCGAAATAACCGACGCCGGAATTAAACAGCGCTATGCGCTTGACCGGCAGCTTATCCGCTGCGGCAGCTTCCTGGCCGCTGGCGGCAGGCAATTGAAATACTGCCATGGCAGCGACGAGAACAAAAACGGCGCAACTGAACTGCAATTGTTGAGAATTCGTTCGACTGGTCATGGCTGCTGGCTCCTTCGAGAAGTTGCGGTACTACATCGCGAGCGGGATTAATACATCCGACTATTCGGAATACGGATGCTGTCACTATTCTACGATATGGACGCTGGAAGAACTCGCAAGGTTCCAAAACTGGCTTCATTCGATCAATAGACGCGGCGATGTGCCGCCGGACTAGCTGACCAAGGGTTGCGTCATCCGCTCAATTGAGCCAGCTGCCGACTTTGGGAAACCATTTTGAGAAAATCCCCTTGGTCACAGTTACGAAGTCGCCCACTGCAAGCAGCGAGACCAAGTAAGCTTGCATCGCACGGATGCCATGTATAATGCGTCAGTGCGCATGCGGCTCAGGATTTCACAACGACGGCGGCGCGGGACGCACGGGTGAAAGCACGGTCGATAATGGCCAAATCCACTGCGCTGCGGCAATCATCTAAAGACGCTGTGAACAGACTCCGCGGTCCCTTGCGCTACGTGGTGGCGGCAGTTGCCGTCGCCGCGGCAACGCTGCTGCAGTGGCTCGTCGATCCCTTGATTGGTGACGCGCTGATCTTCAGCACGTACTTCGCCGCCGTCGTGTTTACCGTAGCGTACGGCGGTTTCTGGCCGGGCGTCGTGGCAACATTTTTGAGCGTTGCCACCTGCGATTGGTTTTTTATCCCACCGATTAATTCTTTTTACATTGAGACAGACGACTTAGGCACCTGGCTGGGAATTGTCACGTTTATTGTGGTGGGGATCACCGTCGCGGCCATCAACGAAGCTTTGCAGCGTTCGCGCCGGGCCGCCCATTCGGCGGCCCGCCAACTCGCTGTCGCCGTGGACCATGCGCAGTTTCTATCTGAGGCCAGCAAATCGGTGGCGGCTCTTGTTGATGTCAAAAGCAGCATGCAACGATTGGCGCAGCTCTGCGTGCCGCGATTCGCTGATTGGTGTGCGCTTTATCTCGTGGATGAGCAAGGCGAAATTCAACCGATCGCGCAGGCCCATGCCAACGCGCAAAAGGCCTCGCTACTCGGGGAAATGATCTCGGGATATCCGCCCAGTTGGCGCTGTCGACAATGTCCGGCCGCGTTCTCAGCAGTGGCAACGCCGAATTCGTGCAGGAAATCCCTAAGTCCTACCTCGAATCAGTCGCACAAGATGCGCGTCACGCCGAGTTGATTCAAACGCTTGCGCCGCGTTCCGCGATCGTCGTGCCACTTGAAAGCCGCGGCCGAACGATCGGCATGATTCAGCTCGTTCGAAGTGAAACTCGAGGTGCGTTTTCTGAGGAAGAGTACGAGGTGGCCCAAGAATTGGCGCACCGCGCTGCCACGGCCATCGACAATTCTCGACTCTACGACGACCTGCGCACGGCAGACCGCCAGAAGGACGACTTCCTGGCCATGCTCGCCCACGAGTTACGAAATCCGCTCGCGGCGATTGATTATGCAACTCAACTCGCAAGCATTTCGCCCGATCAGGCCGCCAATGCCACGGAGATCATTCATCGACAAGTTCGCCATTTGGCTCGGCTCATCGACGACTTGCTCGACGTTTCGCGCATCACGCGCGACAAGATTGAGCTGCGGCGGGAACCGATCGATGCCGCAACCATCGTGAATCGAGCAGCCGGAACGGCGCGCCCGACCATCGATAAACACAAACACCAGTTCAAGGTTGAGGTCGCGCCCGTTGAGTTGCCAATATTCGCCGACCCCACGCGCACCGAGCAAATAGTCGTCAACTTGCTCACGAACGCGGCCAAGTACACGCCAGAAGGCGGCGAAATCTCTCTGAAGGCCTATCCGGAACACCAAGACGTCGTGATCAAGGTGTGCGACACGGGCGTCGGAATTCCCAAAGAGATGTTGCCTCGCGTGTTCGAACTGTTTACGCAGGTCAACCCGGAAATCGACCGCACCAAAGGCGGGCTAGGCATCGGTCTGACGGTGGTGCGACGGCTTACGGAAAAGCACGGCGGCACCGTATCGGCCACGAGTGATGGATTAGGCAAGGGGACTGAATTCACTGTGCGATTGCCGCGAAGCACGGACAGCGCCGGCCGCGATCTTAGGACTGCGCGGGTGACCCGGCCGCCGCGCGGTTTGCGCGTTCTGGTGGTTGAGGACAACGTTGACGCGGCATCCGCGGTATCGCAGCTATTAGCTCAAGCGGGCTGCGATACCAAGGTTGCCCACGATGGGCCCGCCGCACTCGAAGCGGCCGACGCCTGCCGCCCACAGGTTGCTCTTCTGGACATCGGGCTGCCCGGCCTGGATGGCTACGAGGTCGCGCGCCGCCTGCGCACGATTCGCGCTATGACGACCTTCGGCTCATCGCCGTTTCCGGCTATGGACAAGATCAGGACCAAAAGCGCTCGAAAGAAGCCGGCTTTGACCATCACCTGGTAAAGCCGGTCGACTTCCAACAGCTGCTGGCCCTCCTGGCCGAAAGTCCCGTGGGCCAAGGCAGGGCCTAGCTGCATCGATTGTCGATCAGGGCTTTCAGAGGCTGCATTCGTCGACGCTTATGGACCCCAATTGCTGGTAGTGTACAAACTTTTAAGCCGCAATTTACTGGTTGATGCTCATCTCCTCTTGAAGTGACCTGCCCCCACCGATATAGTACACAAGCGTACACTTAACGCCAGCTACTTGCCACCAGCACGTTTCTATTAGATAAAGGGTCCCATTCATGGTCGCTACCGCCACGAATAACCACGCCTTCAACCGCCGCCACAATCGTATGGCCAAGCCAGACAAGAAGGAAAAGAAGGCCGGTCGCGCAGCCGGCAGCAAACCAACCAGCTTTCTGGAAAACAGCCCCGAACTGCGCAACACCGTCGCCGCGATCGAGAAGCAGTTCGGCGAAGGGGCGATCATGCCGCTGGGCAGCCGACAGGGTTGTGCCCGATCGAAGGCATCTCCACCGGCAGCCTGTCGCTCGACATCGCCCTGGGCGGGCAGGGCATCCCCCGCGGCCGCGTCATCGAAATCTTCGGCCCCGAATCGAGCGGCAAGACGACGCTCGCCCTGCACGTCGTCGCCGAGGCCCAAAAGGCCGGCGGCATCGCCGCGTTCATCGACGCCGAGCACGCCCTCGATCCCAGCTGGGCCAAGAAGCTCGGCGTCGACCTCGAAATGCTGCTCGTCAGCCAGCCCAGCTACGGCGAAGAGGCGATGCACATCACCGAGATGCTCATCAAGTCGAACGCGGTCGACGTGATCGTCATCGACTCGGTGGCCGCCCTCGTGCCCAAGAAGGAGCTCGATGGCGAAATCGGCGACTCGCACGTCGGCCTGCAGGCCCGGCTGATGAGCCAGTCGCTGCGCAAGCTCACCGCCGCCATCGCCAAGAGCCGCACGTCGGTGATCTTCATCAACCAGATCCGCGAGAAGATCGGCGTCATGTTCGGCAGCCCCGAAACGACGCCCGGCGGCCGGGCACTGAAGTTCTACTCCTCCTGCCGCATCGACGTCCGCCGCATCGGCCAGCTGAAGGAAGGCGAGGAAGTCGTCGGCCAGCGCGTGCGGGCCAAGGTCGTCAAGAACAAGGTCGCCCCGCCGTTCCGCGTCGCCGAGTTCGACATGATGCACACCGACGGCATCAGCTACGAAGGCGACATCCTCGACCTGGGCATGGAGCAAAAGATCGTCGGCCGCACCGGCGCGTGGTTCCGCTACGGCGACCTGCAGCTCGGCCAGGGCAAGGAAAAGGCCCGGCTGTTCCTCAAGGAAAACCCCAAAATCGCCCAAGAGATCAAGGAAAAAGTGCTGGCCGCCGGTGGCCACGGCAGCCCTCGTCGGCAGCTCCAGTGGCAGCGAGGAGACCGAGGCCTCGGCAGAGTAGGTCCGGCGAGCCGAGCCGGACGTCAGTGCCAACGGTGCCGCTCGGCTCGCGGCACCTACCGGGCATGCCGTGAAACCGCAACTGGTCGTCCTTATTCAGTTCATCATGCCCGCGATCGGCTCGGCGATTGCCTTGGCCCAATCGCCGGCAGATCGTGAAAGCGCGGCAGCCATCGCCGCCATTGAGCAGCACGATCGAGGGCGCAATCGCCCGCGCCGAGCCAAGCGTCATCGCGGTTTCGCGCACCGCCCCGTCAAACTCGGCATCCGAAGCCGAAAGTTCTGCGACGAATCTCTTTCAAGACCTGCGCCTCACGGGTTCGAGCGAGCCCAACTCCTCGGTCACCGGCACAGGAGTGATCATCGATCGCAGTGGTCTGGTGCTGACGCATTACCTGGCCGTTCATGAGGGCGACGAGCATACGGTCACCACGATCGACGGCAAAACGCATCCTGCGACGATTCGTGCCGCCGACCCGCGCAGCGGCGCTGGCCGTGCTTGCAATTGAGCCGGCGAGCCCGCTTCAGCGACCCGGCAACAATGCCAATCCCACGCCACGGCCGGCCACGTTTTCGGCCATCGCGCTGGGCGACGCCCAAAAGCTTCGCAAGGGCCAATTCGTCATCGCTATTGGCAATCCGTTCGCGATCCATTCCGACGGTCAAGCCAACAGCAAGCTGGGGCATCGTTACCAACCTCGCCCGCAAGGCGCCGGCCGAATACGAACCTGAACGACGCCACCGGCCCCAATGGCGACTACCGAACCACGCTGCATCACCTTGGGCACACTCATTCAAACCGACGCCAAACTTGGGTGGAGCGCTGCGCGGCGGCGCCCTCGTCAACATGCAGGGCGATTTGGTCGGCATTACAACTACCGCGGCGACCATTGCCGGGCACGAACAGCCGGCCGGCTACGCCATTCCCATCAACGCGACGTTCCAACGCATCATTGATACGCTCAAAGAAGGCCGTGAGGTGGAATACGGCATGTTGGGCATCTCATTCGAAAGTGAAACCGGATCGCTTGTGCGGCCTGGATCGGCAAACACGGCAGAGGGTCGACAGCGGCAGGTTGCCATTCGCGACGTATTGCCCGGCATGCCCGCCGCCCTGGCTGGCTTGCAAGCAGGCGATCTGATTTCCCGCGTGGCCGGTGAGCCAATCCGCGACATCGATTCGATGCAATTGGTGGTCAGCATGCTGCCGCCCGCGACGTCCACGACGATCGACTACGAGCGCGGCGGACGGCCTGCCAAAGCAAAAGTCACGCTAGCCAAACTCGCGGTCGCGGGGAAGAAGATCTCCACGATGCAGGCGGAAGGATGGCATGGCCTGCGAGTGGATTATGCCTCGGCCCTCGAAGGGCCTGAGCTGATGCAGGCTATTGGCTCGGGCGCGTACGAATCCGAGGGATGCGTCCTGGTGAGCAACGTGGAGCCCGAGAGCATCGCTTGGCGGGCCGGCGCACGGCCTGGCATGTTCATCAGCCACGTGGGCGGCAGGCGTGTTCCGCACGCCAGCGGACTTTCACGTAGCGGCCCGAGTGTTAGGCGCGGACTTTGATGTTCGCCTCACGCGGCAGGACGAGATGCCGCCGCGCGAAAGTGAGAAGAGTAACAGCCAGGATTCGGATTCCGTGCCACAGGATCGCTAAGTTATAATCGGAACAAGCTTTGCAGCCGGACGGAAATAGCCGTGCAAGTGCTGCGCAAACCGCGCGGCTGCCCGCCGCGTAGTATATAGGCGGCGATCATGCATTGTCCGACAAGCTCCCAAAGGAGCTAATGCGTGGCTGGAAATCAGCGATTAGTATTCGAAGCGGCTTTCCTGGGAGCGCAGCTCTAACGCAGGTGCGGCCCGCGGAAGCGGCGCCTCATTCTCAGATTCCGACGCGTACACAGCGTACGAGCTGCTCGCAAGCGCCGCGTCCAACTCGCCGACCGCCTGCAACCGCTACCCGGCCCGAAGTTGGCTGCGCCGAAAAATCGTCCGCGCATCGGATTTCGAGTGTTACGGTATTCAGCTCGAGGACGGCTGGCAGCAAGCGGCGAAAAAGCAGTCCATTGTCATCCTCGTCCACGGCTTCAATTCGTCGCCGGCGCAAAACGCGGCGATGATGGTTCCGATCCGCGAGGCCGGTTTTCCCTGCGGCACGTTCGCTTATCCGAACGATCAAACCATTCTGCAGTCGGCGCAATTGTTATCCGGCGAACTGCGCCGCCTCGCGGTACAACATCCGATTTGCCGCGTCGCGCTTGTCTGCCATTCCATGGGCAGCCTGGTTGCCCGTGCTTGTGTCGAGGATCCGCTCTACGACCCGGGCAACGTCCAGCGACTCATCATGATTGCGCCGCCAACGAATGGCACGCTCATCGCCCATTTGCGGTGGGAACCGATCTTTGGGAACATTGGCTTGCGCGGCGCAAGGGTGGACCTTGGCGTCGGACTCGGGATTCGATCATCGATGGGTTGGGTGAAGCGGCCGACGACTTGTGCCCTGATTCGGCATTCCTGCGCGAACTCAACGCGCGACCGCGCAACGCAGGTGTCCGCTATTCGATTTTGCTCGGGACGGGAGCAACGCTCGACGATGCCCAGATGGCATGGATTCGCAGAATCAGTTTGCGAGAGCCTGGCGAAAGTGCCCGGCGCCGGCCGCCGGGCCGAGCGGCTCGATGCAATTCTCAGCGATATCGACGAGCTGGTTGAAGGCAAGGGTGATGGAATCGTGGCCGTAAAGCGCGGCCGACTCGATGGCGTTCGATGACACACTCGTGTTGCCGTTCGGCCACCTGGCGGTCACGGGCGAGCCGCACACCGACGTGCTCCGTGAAGTACAAAAGGCGGTGTTGCAGCGCGTGCGAATGACCAACGTTTGTGCGGAACACGAGCCCGACGCGCACGCGAGCGACTAGCCGGCAGCATTCCTCGCTTGCGCTTCGGGCTAGTATCGACGGCGACGTCCGCTGGTCGCTGAAATCAAGCCATACGCTGTAGCGAGCAATGCGACGACGCTGGGCTCCGGAACGGCCGCGGGCGACAGCGAAGGCATCGCGGCGCCTCTGGCTGACCGTGCTTGCCGTGACAGCCCAAGATTATTTCGCCACACGATGTAGTCAGCCGCGTTCACGATGCCGTCGAGGTTGCCGTCGGCATCGAGCATCGTCGTCGATCCAAAACCTTGACGCCAAACGCCATAGTCCAATTGATTGACAACGCCGTCCACGAAATAGTCACCGCTCACGGTAAGCTCGGTAACCACCGTAATTGGCTGATTCATCCAGCTCGCTGGCTCTCGAATGTCAGATCGGGAACAGGACGCATTGGGATTCCATATCTGGCCCAGGCTGACCGAACGCTGCCCCGCCAGGTTACCACCGTCGCCGTCTAACGCCCCTTCGGTCAGTTCGGTTCGATTTGAGCCTCGATGATGACCCATTCCCCATTGGGATCAACAAACCCATTGCCGGCGAGACATCGTAGAAGTTGTCAATGGACTTCCAAACAATTGGCGAAGTGCTGAGTGCATTGCCGGCCGAATTGACAGAATAAAAAACGAGCGAAACGGGCGTTGTACCCTTGTTCCGCAGCCGGACCTCGCCGGTGTGGGGAAACAACTGCGCAATGAAGCGTTGCGCCTGCGCGGGCGCAGCATGATCTGCGCGCAGAGTGCGACCGAACACGATTGCGATGAATCGGATTGATTTCGACATTGCCGGTCGCATCACACGCACTCGAAACGGCGGACTCCAATTTCATGCTACCAAGCGGATACGGTACGGACAATGAATCTGCCCCTGTCGCATCGAATAACGCGGTTACGCGGTTTGGCACGTCACTGCCGCAGCCTTCCGTCGCGACTGGCCTGCCAGATTTGGCCGGAGGTGGTATCGAGGGCGGTGAGCCAGCCGCCGCCCCAGCAAAAGGTGTCGATGCAGACGAGATGGCCCAGGTCGAGAATTTCGCCGTTCTTGAGCGACGTGTGGCCGACGACGGCGATCTTTCCCGAGTCGTGCGGCGCCGGGATCTCGGCTCGCAGCGATTGCCAGCGCATGATCTGCCAATGCTGCTTGGAAAGCGGACGTTCCGGCTCGTAACTCGCGTGCACAAAAAAATGCGTGTCGGTTTCGAAACAATCGCCCCACGTACGGATGAAATCAATATGCTCGCGAGGAATCGCCGACTGCTGATCGGAGCTCGGGCTGTACGATGCCAGCGTCTCTGCGCCGCCGACTTTCAGCCAATCGTCTGGTTGCGGACGGCCCGTCGAGATAGTTGAGCATCATCTCTTCGTGGTTGCCGAGCAGCGGGAACAGGCGGCAACGATCTCGCAGAATAAGCAGTTGCTCGAGGACACCGCAGCTATCCGGCCCGCGGTCGACGCAGTCGCCAAGCGGAATCAGCGTGTCGTCGGCTTGCGGAGCAATGATCTCGGTCAAGCTGCGCAAGGCGGCGGAGCAGCCATGGATGTCGCCGATAGCAATGATGCGAGAGGCCATAGCGTAGGTCAGGCTTTCCAGCCTGACGTGCTTGGGATTGTCAGGCTGGATAGCCTGACCTACGTGGCAATGAATTGTCGCTCGCTGGGTGCATCGACGCAATGCCACAGTATAGTTCCAGCGAGTGCAGCGAGCCGCTCGCGGCAGCGCCTGCCTTCGTTGACAAAGGCGCGCTAGCACGATACGATGAACGGAATTGAATCATCTGCCACGGAGGTCTTCGCATGCCCATGCCCGAACCGATCACTCAACTTGAACATGCCCGCGCCGGCAATGATCACTCGTGAAATGGACTTTGTCGCCGAGCGCGAGCAGCTCGAGCCCGAAGCGATTCGCCGCGAAGTCGCCGCCGGGCGGATGGTGATTCCGGCGAACAAAGTGCACCTGGCGGGCCGGCTGGAGCCGATGTGCATCGGCATCGCCGCCACGCTGCAAGGTGAACGCCAACATCGGCAACTCGGCCGTCACGAGCAGACCTCGACGGCGAGCTCGAAAAGCTGCACACGGCAGTGCACTACGGCGCCGACACGGTGATGGACCTGTCGACCGGCAAGAACATCGACGCCATTCGCGAGGCGATCATCGCCGCCTCGCCCGTGCCGATCGGCACCGTGCCGATCTACCAGATGCTCGAGGAGCTGGGCGGCGACATCGAAGACATGCGGCCGCAGCATTTTCTCGACATGGTCGAGCACCAGGCCAAGCAGGGCGTCGATTACATGACGGTCCACTGCGGCGTGATGCTCGAGCACCTGCACCTGACGATGAACCGCGTCACCGGCATCGTCAGCCGCGGCGGCTCGCTGATCGCCAAGTGGATGATGGCCCATCGCAAGCAGAACCCGCTCTACACGCACTTCGACGACTTGTGCGACATCATGCGGCAGTACGACGTCACCTGGAGTCTGGGCGACGGCCTGCGGCCCGGCTCGATCGCCGACGCCAGCGACAAGGCCCAGTTCGCCGAGCTGGACGTGCTGGGCGAGCTGACGCGCCGCGGCCAGGAGCGCGGCACGCAGGTGATGGTCGAAGGTCCCGGCCACATTCCGATGGACCAGATCCAGATGAACATCGAGAAGGAGATCGAAATCTGCAACGGCGCACCGTTCTACGTGCTCGGCCCGCTGGTGACCGACTTCGCCCCGGGCTACGACCACATCACGAGCTGCATCGGCGCGGCCCTGGCCGGCTGGCACGGCGCGGCGATGCTCTGCTACGTCACGCCGAAGGAGCACCTCGGCTTGCCGGAGCGCGAGGACGTGAAGCAGGGCATGATCGCCTACAAGATCGCCGCCCACGCGGCCGACATCGCCCGCAAGCGGCCCGGCGCGCAGGACCGCGACGATGCCCTGTCGCGGGCCCGCTTCGCGTTCGACTGGAACGAGCAGTTCCGCCTGTCGCTCGACCCCGAAACGGCCCGCGCGTACCACGACGAAACGCTGCCGCAGGACACGTTCAAGAGCGCCCACTTCTGCAGCATGTGCGGGCCGAAGTATTGCTCGATGAAGATCACCGAAGACATCCGCGCGATGGCGGCGGAGAAGCCGCTGGAGCTTGAATCGGCCGTGACGCAGTCTTGACCCACATTTGTCGGTGACCATAATTAGGGCCATGGCAAAACAGCTGCCATTTGCCCTCATTTACGATCCAGCAATGGCAGCGCATTTGGATGCTATCGAGTCTAAATATCACTCGCTGATTCGCACCACGATTGAAGAACAATTGCAACACGAGCCGGACACGGCGACTCGAAATCGCAAGCCCTTGTTGCGGCCAATTGAATTGGGGGCGAGATGGGAGTTGCGCTTCGGACCGCAGAATCGCTTCCGTGTGTTCTATCGCGTTGAAGGCGACCAGCGAGAGGTTTACATCTTGGCCGTCGGCGTCAAGGAAAGAGAACGCTTGTTTATCGCTGGCCGAGAGGTGAAATTATGAAGGTCGCATCGGTCGCGGATGTAAAAGCGAAGCTAAGCTCCTACCTCGACGCCAGCGCGTAATGGGCCTGTTGTTGTGACACGCAACGGCAAGGCGGTGGCCGTGCTTCTCGGCGTCCGCGACGACGATGAGCTGGAGCGGTTGATTCTCGCGCACTCGCCAAAACTCAACGCGATCCTCGATGCGGCGGAACGGCGCATCAAGGAAGGCAAGGGGATCAGCCATGAGGAGATTTGGAAACGAGTTGAGTCATCGAAGCAGGCGCGTAAAGCGAATGGCCGTGTAACCAAGTGCAAAACCAGGCATCGCAAGTCCTAAGCACGTCAAAAGCGGCCACTTTTACAGCGTGTGCGGCCCGAAATACTGCTCGATGAAGATCACCGACGATATCCGCGCGATGGCGGCGGAGAAGCCGCTGGAAGTGCCGGTGGCTGCAAGCAACTGAGGCAGAGGGCAGTACTTCAGCCCAGAAAAACGCAGGTGAAACATGAGCACGGCGACGGTTGACGTCGAACTGCAATGCTTCCCGCAGACATACTTGCATACTTGGACAAAGCTGAGCAGGTTTTTCTGGCCCGAGTCCCATGAGCTGGAGTGAAATTGTACCAAGGGCCGTTGCCCAAAACTCCTTCCGCGGGTTCCACAGGATCAACACTGCCTTTCCAGGTGCGAAAGAACCATTCGTCCGCTACTTCTTGGAACAGCGTGTGCCCTTAATGGACGCGTTAACTCGCGCCCGTACCCGCGACGAAATGCATGACCTGAGCAACCGCATATGCCGTCGAATCCGGGAGAAACTCACGAATTGCTTGCCAAGCCAACTTCGCCCATACAATAAGATTCGCAAACTAGTTGATCTTTACATCGAGCATTTAGTTGCGATGGCAGGTGAGTTTGAGAAGCAACGGCGCACTCTGGTGCCACTATTGTTTCTGCCGCTTGATAAATGGATTATGGCGCACCCAGGATTATTCTCTGATAGAGAGCTTTCGTTGCATGGCCTGCGTCGTAGGTCCACGTACTCGGCGATCACGTCGGAGCAGAGTTATGGGGCATTACAGAAGCTGGTACTTGAGAAAGCAGGGGCAGTCGCTGCGGAACACGATCGTCCATTCTACCCGATTTATTTCGATCTTCTTTGGCAGAACCGGTATCGTAGAAAAGGCGGCAATCTGTTCGAAACCAATCCATGACTTGCTGGCTGCTCGAAACCGCGGCAGTTCCGTTGCTGCACACAAGCACTCGATTCGGCACCGCGATGAGATTCTAAAAACCGAAGCGTGCGGTTGTTTCTATTGCCTCGCGGTTTTTCCACCCAGCGAAATCAAAGAGTGGATCGATACAAGGGACGGAATCGGCCAAACGGCGCTCTGCCCGAAATGCGGCTTCGATTCCGTGATCGGCTCAGACTTCGGTTGGTCAATCGAACCCGCTTTCTTGGCCCAAATGCGGAAACACTGGTTTTGGTGACGATGCCGCCGAACCGTTTGAACGCTCGGTTAGCGACGAGGCGTGATCGTGGATGAACGCCGAATTCAAGTTCCTCGGCGAAATCAAGTACATAGAAACCATTGCGTCGGGCAAAGGGGTGCGAATCCGACGGCATTTGGAGCGAACATACGGCCGAGGACGCTGGAGGAAAATGAAGGGCTTTGCAACTGTGGAACTCGAAGATGGTACAATAAGCGAGGCAGAGATACACTGGTTTGAAGCTCACGGAATTGGCAGGAAAGATTTCAAGATTAAACGAGTGCTTCCATGAGTGAATTCGTTATATGCCTAGACAACGAGTGCAATCCGGCAAGTCTGATTGTTGGCAAAGTCTATCGGCGGTTATCGGATGCAACTGCTGAATCACACGGCATGCTCCGTATCATTGACGAAGATACGTCCGAGTTGGATGGGTATCTCTACCCCGCCTCGATGTTCGTAGCGGTGGAATTGCCGGAAGTGGCAAAACAGGTATTGATGACCACCGGAAGTTGAAGCGAGAGCGCATATATGCGAAGCCGAGAGAAAATGGAGAAACACCGTCGAATGACGGTCAATGAGCGGCTTGTCTCGACGTTCAAGTTGACCGATGAAAGTTTCCGTTACTTATGAAAGGTACGACTGAGCAGGTAAAGCGCAGGTTTGAACTCTTGCAACGCGACAAGGACGATCGCAATCATTTGATTCTAGAGGGACTTGGCTTCGCCATGCCTGGTGAAAAGCGACCCGAGCGGCAATCGGGTCATGCAATTGATGAAGAGTTGGCAAACGACCCCGTATTAGCGGGTGAATTACAGGAGTGGCTATGACTTCAAAACTTTACTCCGTGGCCATAATGATATTTTCCGTCGCGCTGGCCGGATGTGCCGAGACTTCACGCGATGCTACGATCATTCGTGACGAGGCGACAACTCCTGTGTCATTCAATGCAACCGGGGTGCCGACCGTCGAATTCGACCTGCCCGACATGATGTGCGAGGACGGTTGTGCTTGGACCGTGAACGACATTCTTTCGAAGCAGCCGGGGGCAAAGGACGTGCGCGTCGACTTTGAGGCCAAGACGGCAACGGTCGCGATCGAAGCGGGCACGTTCGATTCGCAGTCGGCGCTCGCCGAGCTTATCGACAAGGGCTTCGACAATTCAGCGCTCAAGAACCAAGAGCCTGAAGTTTCAGCGGAACAGCCTGTGTCCCCTAGCGTATCGACAGCGCCCGCCGGCAATGCGGCCAAGTGAACCGACGGCCGATTACTTACTCGGCCAGCATTTCATTTCTGGGGTGATAGAAGAGCGCGACCGGCAGCATTAGTAATGCGATGAAGATGAACATCGCGCTTTGCGGCCAATCGTAGAATCGGACCAGCCAGGCGAGTGTCGAATACAAGCCGGCCGAGATGATAATGCCAACCCAATTGGCTTGATTCAGCACGGCAATCATGCGGCCCTTGCAGTCGCTGGGCGGGCGCGATTGCATGAATACTTGCAGCGGCACCGCGAACAAGCCGGTGAACGCGCCAAGCAATAGCATCAGCGGCAAGCTGCCCCAGAAGCCGAGCCACTGCGGACTTTCGCCAAGGCCTGGCAGCCGAGTCAATTCGCCATGCGCGTCCGTTAGTGCGGCGACATCGCCGCCGCCAGGCACGGCAAGCAGCAAGAGGCACACCAGCATGCCCACGCTTCCTACTCGCAAAAGCTTGAAATCCACTTGTCCGCGCGAAATCAGTCCGCCCACAACACAGCCGACGGCGATTCCTACGCCAATCGATCCGGTTAGCACGCTGGTCCAGCCGTCGCCGATTTTCAGTTCGATTTTGCCCAGCGCGTTCACGGCGGGCGGTACCAGGCCCGCCAGCAACCAGAAGACGCTGGAGACCGATAGCGCGGCAAGCAGTGGCCGATCGCACCACAACAATTGCCGCATATCGCGGGGCACCGCGAGCGACGAAAGTTGGAATTTCAGTTTGGGATTCGCCGGCGGCAAGGGCCGCACAAGGAGCGATGTGGCTGTGCCAATCACAGCAATTACGATGCAACACGCCGAAGCCACCCACAATCGATCACGAAAGTATTCCAGCAGAACTCCGGCCACCACCGTGCCAAAAATGATCGCCAAAAACAGCGTCATTAGCATGAATCCATTGGTGCGCGGCAAATCTTGCGGTCTTAGCAGCTCTGGCAAGATCCCGTATTTCGCCGGGCCAAAGAACGCGCTTTGGGCTGCCATCAAGAACAGTACGGCATACAGAGGCCACAACATGCCGTTGGCGCCATACGCAAAAAAAGCCAGGCCGCCGAGTGCCATGACGACGATCTCCGCGACCTTCGACCAGACGACAATCTCGCGCTTCGAATAGCGATCCGACAGATAGCCAGCGTAGCCGGTAAACAGAAGAAACGGCGCAGCGAACACGAACATCGCCAGCCCCTGGCGGTCCGTGGGCTCGCCAAATCCCAATGCCGCAAATGCCAGCAGCCCCCAGATCGGCACAATCCCGGTTGTGTTGCTGGAAAGCAGCATCAGAGCCGAATATGCCCAAAGCAGTGAGAGGGCGTTCTGCGCGGGCACTGCGAAGCCCAGCGTCACGATCGACAACAGCAAAACGAGCTGCTTGAACAGGTTGTCATTAAACGCGCCAAGAAATTGCGTGGCCGTCATGCCCCAAAAACTGGGGTCGCGGTAAAGTTCGGGCACGTCTTCATGGGCGCGAAAGTATGCCGTCTGCCGCTGATTGCAAGACGGATAAATCTCCCTGTCCGTTCACTTCGGACAATTGTTGGCCAGCTCGATTCGCAGAAGGCGTCGTCATGCTGACGATTATCGCGGACGCTTGATAAAAGCCACAAGAGCAACGAGCAACTAGCCTGGCCCGATGCTTCGCGATTTGATTTTCGCCATCACTTCCGGCAGCGGGTATTCGATGATCGGAATGCCCAGGCCGGCGACTTCCTTGAGCCGCTTCCAGCCGCGCGTGATGAGTCGTTCGCGCTCGCGGACGAAATCTTGATCGAGCTGCCGTTTGATCAAACGGTCCCGCAACCACGACCGGCTCAAAATCGTCCGCGACAATGTATTGCGCGAGCGTCGGATTGCAGCGGATGTGCCGCTCCGACGTCGTGTGAAGCACTTCGGGGTCGAGCATGCCGACGATGTAGCGCAAGTACAGATCGCTATCGGTGAGCTCGGCCACGTCCTGGCCGCAGACATCGCACAGATAGCCTTCATCGCATTTGGCCATGGCAACGAGCACGGAGCGTGGGAGCACGGAGCGGAGAGTACAAAAGTTCTTACTCTATGCTCCAAGCTCCCCGCTTTCACAGTCCCAGCACATCATTCATGCCGTAGAGACCCGGCGGCTTGCCGACGAGCCACTCGGCGGCAAGCAGCGCGCCTTGGGCGTAGCAATCGCGATTCGTGGCCGCCACGCGCAGCTCGATCGTTTCGCCGAGCATGCCGAAGATGATCGTGTGCTCGCCGGGGTTGTCGCCGGCGCGAATCGCGTGATAACCGATCTCGTTTCGCGGCCGCGGGCCTGGCCGGCCCGGAGCGGCCGTGCGTGTGTTCCGTCGATGTCCATCGCGTCGGCGACGATCTGGCCGAACTTGAGTGCGGTGCCGCTCGGCGCGTCCTCCTTGAAGCGGTGGTGGCGCTCGATGAATCTCAACGTCAACGCCCGTGGGCAGATCACGAAGCGACTTGCCGGCGACCTCCGTCAGCTTCATCGCCACGTTGACCGCCGTGCTCATGTTCGGCGACCAGACGATGGGAATCTTCTGTGCCGACTTGCGCAGATATTCCTGTTGATCGTTGTCGAGGCCCGTGGTGGCGACGACGACCGGCCGCGAATAGTCGACGCAATGGGCGACGACGGCCACGGCCGCATCGGGAACCGAAAAATCGATCACCACGTCGGCGTTCGATTCGCCCACGACTCCCAGCGGCACGCCGATCTCGCCGATGCCCGCGACCAGGCCCGCGTCCTTGCCGAGCAAGCGGCTGATCGGCCGACTCGAGTGCGGCCACGACTTGAAACCGCGGGTCCTTCGCCGCCAACGCCGTGACTCGTTGACCCATTCGGCCGGCGGCACCGTGGATGGCGAGTTTCATGTGATCTGAACAGGTCCATTTGCCGCCAGCTTATCGATCACGGCCATCGATAAAATGGACTATTCAACTTCAAGTTCAATCGCGCGGATAATTTCGTCCAAGTTATTCTCGACCTGCACGGCGCGGTTGGCAAAGTCGGCCCGGCTGACGCCGCGGCTGCCCAGCACGCGGTTGAACTCGGCCTGGTCGTGCGGTGTGGTAGGCGACGGTGGCCGTGGGATCCTTGAGCTGATGGCCGGTGAGGATGCATACGACGCGCTCGCCAGGTTCAATGACGCCTTCCTCGCGGAGCAGCTTGGCTCCGGCCACGCTGGCCGCGCTGGCCGGCTCGCAGCCAAGCCCATTGGCCCCCACCTGCGCCTTGGCGTTGAGCATTTGCTCGTCGGTCACTTCGCGCACGACGCCGTCGCAGCATTCGAGTGCCCGCAGGCACTTCGTCAGGTTCACAGGCCGATTGATTTCAATTGCGCTGGCAATTGTCGATGCGCGGCGGCCCGCGTTATCCAGTTCGGCGTAGTAGTTGTTGATGATGCTCGCATCCGGCCGGCCGCCGTTCCAGCGCAAACCCCGTCGTTCGTACAGCTCGTACAGCGTGCTGGCGCCGGCCGCGTTGATCACGGCCAGCCGCGGCACGCGATCGATCAAGCCCAGCTCACGCAGCTCGTGGAACGCCTTGCCGAACGCGCTGCTGTTGCCCAGGTTGCCGCCCGGCACGACGATCCAATCCGGCACCTCCCAGCCGCAGCGCCTCCAGCACGCGGAACATGATCGTCTTCTGGCCTTCCAGCCGGAATGGATTCACGCTGTTGACGAGGTAAATGCCTTGCTTCGTGCTGACCTGCTGTACGCGCAGCATGGCGTCGTCGAAGTCGCCGGCGATTTGGATTGTGAGCGCGCCGTAGTCGAGCGCCTGCGAGAGCTTGCCGTACGAGATTTTTCCGGAGCCGATGAAGATGATCGCCTGCATCAGCTTGCTGACGCCGCAATACAGCGCCAGCGACGCGCTTGTGTTTCCGGTCGACGCACAAGCCGCGCGGCGGGCGCCGATTGTGTGCGCATGCGTGAACGCGGCCGTCATGCCGTTGTCTTTGAAGCTGCCCGAGGGATTCAGGCCCTCGTATTGCAGCAGCAAATTGCCCGGTTGCACGTCCGACAAACCGGGCGACGCCGTCGGACGGCTGCAGCAGTGTCTGGCCTTCGCCGATGGTGACGATCTTGTTCGGCCGGCGCGAACGGCAGCAGTTCGTGGAACCGCCAAACGCCGCTCAGGCAAAGCGGCTCGTTGCGGCGGCTCCACTTATCCTCGAACGGCCGCAGCGACGCGGGAACGGGCAGGCTGTCCCAGTCGTAATCGACGTCAAGCAGCGAACCGCATGCGTCGCAGCTGGTGCGCACTTCGCCAACGTCGTACGTGGCCGCGCAGCCGGGCATGACGCACCGTTGATAAGCCAGGTCGGTTTTGGTTTTCACCGTGGATGCCACCGAAATTTCCTCAAGCAGAGACGAAAGCGGCAAACGGTGCAAACCGAGCCATACACCGACGAAGCACCGGGTTTCAACGCGGCTTTCCTTCAACGGAGCCTTCGCCGGCTGCCGATAAAGCTCTGCCGCCGAACAACTTAGTGAAAGTTTACTTTACTCGTTCGCGCTGCGGCAACCGAACTGCGGCCGCGGCGAACGGATCACCAACCGCTGGACATGTGAAAAACGCCCACGTAAAATAACGGGTCTTCGCCCTGAATGACGGCATTCGCCGGCGAAGTGACGAAGTACTTTGGAGAACCATCGATGAAGAAAGCCGAAGCTCTGGCATACAAGGAAAAACTCCACGCCATTCGCGCTCGCCTGCGCGGCGATGTAACCGCGATGGCCGAAGTCGCCCTGCGAAAATCGGGCATGGAGGGCAGCGACAGCAACGCCATGCCGATCCACATGGCCGAGCTTGGCAGCGACAACTTCGAGCAGGAGTTTACCCTGGGACTGATGGAGGCGGAGGAAGACACGCTCAGCCTGATTGAGGCAGCCCTGGAGCGCATCGACGGTGGCAGTTTCGGGCGCTGCGTCGAATGCGAGGGAGCGATCACCA
This sequence comes from uncultured Planctomycetota bacterium, assembly GCA_963713365.1. Classification (GTDB taxonomy): domain Bacteria; phylum Planctomycetota; class Planctomycetia; order Pirellulales; family Lacipirellulaceae; genus JABDGM01. The sequence continues at coordinate 266,101 of CAVQLN010000006.1, forward strand.
AGGCGCGGCTCAACGCGATTCCCTACACGCCGGTGTGCATCAAGTGCGCCGAGCAACGGGAAAATCATCGCAACGGCGGCCAATCGCTCTAGGCACAGCGCAGTCGTTCGGCTATTCGTAATTCGACTCATGTAGCGGCGGAGCTTGCTCGGCCGGCACACGCCGACTTGATCGGCGGCTAAATGCCGTAGCCGAACCAACAATGCCACGCTCCTATCGCGCCGGAGCGCCATGATGGATCGCCTTCCGCCGAACCGATATTTTCTGTTTGCAATTCTGGCGGCACTCGGCTGCGGTGCCGACCTTTTGACGAAAGCGTGGATCTTCTCCTGGCCCGAGCTACGCGCCGGTGGCATCTATTGGCTTTGGACCGGCCACGTTGGCCTGCAGTTGAGTCTGAATGAGGGCGCCCTCTTCGGAATGGGGCAGGGCAAGGTTTGGCTGTTTGCTGTGCTGAGCATCGCCGCGGCGATCGCTATCCCCGTTTGGCTGTTCCGCTTCGGCGCTGCGCGGGACAAGTGGCTTACGGTCGCGCTAGGCTGCGTGATGGGCGGCGTGGGTGGCAATTTGTTTGACCGGTTAGGACTCCACGGAGAGCTGTGGCCCGCCGGACCGCGCCGACACGCCCGTGTATGCCGTACGTGATTGGATTCTCTGGCAATTGAACGACGCGTGGCGCTGGCCCAATTTCAATATCGCTGATTCGCTGCTGGTCGTGGGCGGCAGGCCTCATCTTTGTCCATGTTCTCTTGCAGCCAAGCTCAACGGCAACCGAGCGTTCGGCGGCAACTACTTCTGCCCACCTGCACAGCGATCCAAGCGGCCGCTGAAACGCAGCAAACGGCCGACACGCAAGCTCGGGGTGTCAAACCCCTGTCATAGGCCGCCCAATTCAAGTTTGGAATGAGACTTTGACGACCGAGCTGCCCCATTGTTAAAAGCGACGGGTAGCCGAAGAGGGCTCTGTCGTTGCAGGCTGCGGCGCTGCCATTTGTCTTCGCAAACGCTGTCTAGGTATCATGAAACTTCCGCGAACAATCATGTACGCGATTGATGCAGCTCTCATGCTGGCGCGGCGGACGCCCGGCGTGTCTGTCCCCTCGGGAGAGTTGGCTCGCGAGGGGCAGATGCCGGAACGTTTCCTGCTTCACGTGCTGCGCTGCCTGGTGAAGGCCAATGTTCTGTGTTCCACGCGAGGCGCTGAAGGCGGCTATTTTCTGGCACGTGAGGCCAGTTGCATCACGCTTCGCGACATCTTCGAAGCGTTCGATGGCTCGCTCGACATTTCACTGCCAACGCCACGATATTCCACGTGGCAAACGGACGCCTGTCTTTTAACGGCCTTGCAAGACGCCGCTCGAGCTGCCCGCAACGAGCTGGCGAAAGTGACGCTCGCCGACTTGCTGCGCGGTCCGACGGCAAGCATGGTGCGGCACCCTCGACTTAACAATCTGACGCCCGTTGCTGCCTACAACAAAGACGCAGGCTATTCCGCAGCGGATTTCGTACCTGAGGGCGATGCGCCGATAGGCACCCCGGGCGGCAACGGCCGGATTGCGATCTGAAACCCGCGCTCGCGGATTGATCGCTTTAGCTCGCGAAGCCGATCGTAATTGCCCGGATAGGTCCAAATGGTGACCGTCGTGCGGTGCGGATTCAGGCGCTCTAGGTGCTGCTGAAACTCCGATCCGCGGTGGAGTGCCCCTTCGGCGGGCTCGCCTATCGGGCTTCCAATAGGCAGAAACGCGCATTGTTCGAAGACCGGGAAACGGCCTCCGACCATCGTCCCGGACCGGCTGCGGGCGACAACCTCAGAATTGATGATCGAATAGCGAACCCTAAATTCTCCGACCGGCCCAACGGTTCGCTCCATGGAATCTTCTTGTCGGAGCCGCCACAGATTCTTTTCGGCGTCCTCGCGCATCTGCTCCATCAGGTCCTTGAAAGGCACGATGGCGACGTGATCGTCGGCCAGCAGCAGGTGAAATTCGTCGCCCGTGACCTCGCGTGCCAGCGGTGTCGGTTGAATTTGAACTTCCTCGACATCAATTTCCTGCGACACAATCGCGACCTGCTCGCGAGTTAGCTCGTCCAACACAAGTTGAGCTTCGCTTCGTTTGCGGCGCATGTCGAAATCTCGCTGGTCATTGGCGTCGAGTTTTGCGCGCGCGCGGCGATATCGTATTCGGCTTCTGCAACCATCGTGCTCAACAGCGCGCGCTCCTGCTCCCTTATCAGCGATTCCTCGCGAATGTTCACAGCGCGGTGAATCATGTCTCGGACGTGTCTTTCGGCAGTGGCGGCAGCTTGATATGCCTCGTTCAAGTCCTGCTGCCGTTCATCTCGTAGCGTCGAAGCCGTCGTCGTCTGGTCCGTCGATGCTTGCTTGACGGACTGCGAGGTGCGTATGCCGACGACCATCACGAGTAGAATTAATATGCCGACGATGTTCGTGACAACGTCGAGAAACGAATCCTGGCCGATCATTTCGTCGGCATCATCTTGAGTGCGTCGCACGTGAGTCACCTTGTGGCGTGTGTGTCGCCGTGGCGGCATGTCGAATCTCTAGGCCACTGTCCTCAAGCAGCCGAACGAGATCCTCGGCGCCGCTGCCCGTCGGGCCCGACGTGCATGGTCAAAACCGGCCGCCAGTACAGGCCTTCGCCGGCAATGCCCCAGCCATCGACTTGTTCGTGGATAATTTGAACCAGTTCGTCAATCGACAGGGCGGTGTCGTCCTGAAGCTTAATTGTCGAATTTGCCTGCTGGCGCCTGCGGGGTCGGACTTCGTCAGAAAGGACGGCGATTTGATCGTTTCGCACGACGAGCGGTATCGTACGACTGATTGGCACCGCGCGAGTATTCTTCTGTCGAAACGCCCAATCTTTTCCGCGCCTGCTGCGTCACGCGGCTCCCGCCGTCTTGCTCCGAATTCACCGCGGCACTCTCACGCGAACTTTGCTCGGATTGAGATGATGCGGCGCCAGTCGAGACAGCCGCTGCTGACATCTGCTCCGGATCGATGCCCGGCATTGCATTGCCCGTGACGTTAGGCGATGCTCCGGCATTGGCCGCTCCGCCCGCGAGAGTCTCAGTTTGCCTGCTGCCGTTGGCACGGGAGCCTTCTGCCTCAGTACTCTCGCCAGGCGCATGCGCGCCTTCCGCGCCGTGATTGCCCAGGTCCGCAGGACTCGACCCCGCGAATTGACCTTCCTCGGGCGGAGAACCGCCGGTCTCACCTCCGCGGCCACGGACGCTGCTTCCCGCTGACTCAATGTTGTTTTCTCCGAAGCCGTCGCCACCGATGCCTCGTCCGCCGCCGCCTGAGCCACGACCGTGACTGAAACCAACCGGAGCGTCATTGTCGAACTCAAACCGGCCAGAAGCCGCCAGTGATCTGTGGCGAAAAGCGCGCGGTGCAGCGGCCGCTAATGCCTCCTGCCTGATCCGTGCGTGATCGATGGCCTGCTGCTCCACGAGGGCAAGCTGCGGATTCGGTGGGCCAAACTTGACGTCCGAATCTTCTTCAAATAGCTCATATCCAAATTCGAAGTCGGCGCTCCGAATTGCGCACTGCGCGAGATCGTTCATGTCGGCGCCCGATGGCCGGATCACGATCAGGGCATAAGGTTCGGCGTCGCGATTCTGTCCTTCGGCCGGATTGAGTCGGATGTAGTGTTCGCGTGCAGCCCAAAGCGCGGCGCCCAAAGGGTTCCCGGCGCCAATTGGCGGCCGTAAGTCGTCCCGCGTAATCTGAACGCCCTCTGGCTGCAGGATTAATACTCCCGTCCGGCACTCGACGTAGATCGGTCGCCGCAGCGTGGCGTTTGGCCCCTCATAGGGAATCAGGGCGAAGGATTTCCTTGCTGCGTGCTCGCCTTCCTTGAGCGACTCAATCGTTTTGCGCGTATCGGCAATCAGTTTTTCAAGCCGCTCGACATCCGGCGGGCCTGTTCCTGATCGTCGTAGTGCTCCTTTTCGAACGCTGCCAGTTCTTCGGCGGCCAATTGCGACGCCAACAATTTGTCCTGCAGCTCGCGCATGTGGCCTTCGAGATGGCTAATGCGTTTTTGATCTTCGCGCAGGTTTTTTTCCGTTTCGGACTGCACCTGAGCCAAGAAAGATCCGTAGATCTCGATCTGGTCAAGCTTTTGCGCGAGTTTTGGATCTGAGGGCGCTGTCGGCTCTTGTGCCGACGCATCCGCGGCAGGGCATGTTCGCGCACAGTACGGCTCACTGCTACGAGGACGACCAGTAGAGCCCCCATCGTGCACAGCAGCACCGCCAGAAACGGGAACAGCGAGACGGCGGCCGAGTTGTCGACAGCTCTGGCGCGGCTCATGCAGCCCCTCTGGCAACCTCGTCGCCAGCGACCTCCATCGCCCGGCCACCGAAGCTATGGTGACCGAGCCGCGCTGAGCAATTGAATGGCCGCCGAAAGGTTCAATGCCATCTCTTCGAAATTGTAAACGCGCTGCACTGCCGCCAGGTTGTGGTTCAGCGCACCCTCGAGCTTTTTGATCTGTCCCGTCGCGTTCACGACCTTAAGCAGCACGTCGCCCTGGCGCACGAGTTCTTCCTGTTGCCGCAATGTCATGCCCGCCGCCTCGACCAGCGCGATCTGCATTTCTTTGAGCAATTGCTCGCTTTGCCGCACGAGATTCTCCTGGCGCTCCGCCGCGATGACCATCGACTTGCCGAGCGCCGCTTCGACTTCGGACAGATGCTGACGATTCGATTGCGCCAACTCATTTTCGCTTCTCGTCAGCACCTCGCCGTGTCGATGCAGCGCATCCACCAGCAGCTCCGCCAGCTTTTCTATCCCGTTGTGAAGCCGGCCGACCGTTTCGTCAGCGCTGCGCTCGAGTTTCTCGGCATGCTGCGCTGCGCCTGCGTTGAGCGCCTTGGCGTGTAGCTCCAAGTTGTCTCGCATGCAGTCGGAAAAGGTGTCGCGCACCAGTCTGCCGGTTGCCGCATTCATCTCTGCCCAATGATGGTGCGTTTCGTCGATCGACGATTTCCACAATTCGGCCTGCCGCGACGCAAGTGCCTCGACAGCCTCCAACACCTGCTCCGACATCCGCCGGACGACAGCCACATTTGGATCGGCTGCGATCGTCGTGTCCGGAAATCGGCCCATGATCTCTTGCGCCACCTTGGCGTCGACTTCCGCGAGCAGGCGGCCTTCTGTTTTCTCAACGAGCGCCTTCGTGAACATCAGGATCATCGTTAGCGCCAGCGCTTGCGCCGTCGTATCGAAAGCCACGCCCAGGCCCTTGGTGACTTCCGACATCGACTGCTCCAACGCCGTCGGCGACAGGCTTGCGATGGCCACTGTAATGCCAATGACCGTTCCCAAAAATCCCAGAATTGGAATGGCCCAAATGATGATCCGCAACGTCCCGTATGCCGAATGCATAGTGACTGCGTCCAATTCTTCCAGATGCCTCAAATGTGCATCCAGCGAATCAGCGGAACCCTTGCGACGCACGAATTCGACGGCTTCCCGCATGCGGCGCGCGAGGTAGCTTTCCTGAAGCCGAAACGGAAGTTCGTCCAACCGGGCCAATAGCCCCTGGCAGTCCTCCACTCTTTGCCCGCTGAACGGCACCGGGCCGAGCGAGATGCCAGAAGCTAGCTTCCGCTGGGTAACGATGTCCGTCAGCCGGATGACAAGCGCCGCCATGCCAATGAAGAAGAACGCGCCCTCGACGACTTCCACCGGGTGGCCCGCCATATAGCGCCACAGCCGCGGGCTATCGATGACGCTCTGGTAAAGCAAAGCGTAAAACCATGAGCCGACAACGACGCCCCACAAAAGTGGTTGCCGCACGGCCCATTCGGCCACGATGTGGCGCCGCTCGGAAGTGCGCCTTTGAAACATGTCGAGGAGGCCGAGTATGCCGCCAACTGCCGCCGACAATTGAAGCACGGTAATCAGTAAGTCCGCTTCTCGAGACAGTAAACCATCGTCCGGGTTACGCACGACGATGGGCAGGATAATCGCCCAAGTAAGGACCGAGGCAGCGAGAAACCACAACGTGCCGCGGGGCCCTTTGCCCGATAGCGCATTGAAACCGATAATCGCCGCTCCGATGACAGACAGGGCAATGGTCAGGTGAATGATCGTGGTCGCATCCATCAGCGTGCTTTCATTCTTGTGGATGGTCGTGAACCCGTTCGCGTCGCTCGCTGGCGCATCATGGCTGATAGCGGACGAACGAATCCTCATCCCTCAAAATCGACCTAATCGTCAAACTTGATGAGGGAAATTGGCTGCGCACACCGGCGAACTTCGCCAATCGGAAAGGCGGCCGCCACCGGCACAGATTTCCAAAGGTTGCCGTGCGGAGTGCCGATATCCTCACCATGCTCGGCTGGGGACGCACGCAGCGACCAGTGGCACGAGTCTCCGGCTCGTGATTTCACGACTCGGCGGTTCGTGCCACCATAGGCGTATTCCCAGGGGGGCGCAGTCCGGTGCCGGCTTCGAAAGCCGCCCGGACTGCTTTTTTTTTACGCCTGCGCTGCCTCGCGGAATTCTGGTGCTAGCGGCGTCCGATCTGCGATGCCATAGACGCCAGTGACTGCAGCGAACCTGCGGCGGCGTAGCATGTCGGATCGTCGCGGCCGATTTCGCGAAAGGCCAGCCGGCGCTCCGCGCATTTGTTGCAGCGCCACAGTGAGTGCCATTCACTGGCGACAGGCAAGAAAAGGTCAGCTCCAGCGGCAAGAGCCGGCCGAGCTCCAACACCTTGTGCTTGGCCATGCTTGCAAACGGGCGAACGACTTGCACACGTTCGCCCGTGGCGCGATGAAGCATGCTCTCGAACGCGGCAAAGAACTCCGGCGTCGCATCGTCGAACGGATTGTTGCCTAACGTTGCCAGTGCCAGCCGGCCTACGCCGTTCATCTGGCACCACAACGCCGGCTTCAGCAACAAGAGCGGATTGCGGCCAGGCATGAAAACGGCCTCGTCCGCCGTTGTATCGTCGGGGACGTTCTCACCGGAAAGGCTCCAATGGTTGCCGTACAAGTCTTCAAGCGGCATATCGAGCAGTACTAACTCATCGACGCGCTTGTGCACCGCCGAAGTCGCGCTCAGGATTTGCCGCACGGCGTCCAATTCGCACGAGTCCCAAACGCAGCCGGTTCGAACGTAGACCGGCACGACGCGAGAGCCTTCCCGCAATAGCTGGTCCAGCAATACGGCGCTGTCGATGCCGCCGCTGAGCAGCAGACCTATTGTCGATGGAAGCATTTGGCTGGGCATAACACAATCGTCCCCAGTTGGTTGAGTGGATTCAACCGCCAACGGCCATTTTTCATCTTGATGAATAGATGCATATTCTGGCACCGGGCCGATTTTGGCTGGATCGCACCAAAAGTCCACAACTGCCGCTGAGCTGGACTTCCCGCCCTGGAGTGATCCTGGGGCGTTGTCAATGATTTCGCGAACTGGCCGAATGTCGCCGTTCGAGGGAGATTCACCTGGGTCGCATGTTGCTTTTTCTCATCACGCCCTATCCGGCAGGTGCCCGATTTTTGCAAACTTATGGCTAAATCCTCGCCTTTAGCTACAATGACGGGTAGCCGACGGGGCTACCGGAATAGAGCTCTTCAGGGGATTCAGATTAGTGTTTCAACTCGCCGGACATTCTCTTTCTATTGAGGCGTCATGCAGGAGGCATGAGACCCCTCTCCCAGCCGCTTTGAGCCGCCGACCACACATGCGGTACGTTTTTCACGTGCTCATGGCGCTCGCCGCGGTATGTGCTGTCTCGCACCAGGCGCAGGCGCTCGTGGTGGGGAACGTACCCAACGTTGTACCGAATGTTACAACGAACCCGACAACCTTTCCGGGCTGGACGCAAGGGGATCCGGGCTGGAACAATGTTGCCACCAGCGGCAACTACGTTTATCTCGGCGACGGTTGGGTGCTCTCGGCGCGGCACTACGGCTACAATCCCACCGCGGGAATCACGTTTCAAACCGCATCGGGGCCGGTAACCTATCAAATTGCCGGCACGCGACTCGTGAACAATGTGCTGACCGCCGGTCCGCATTACTTGGACTACGGCTTCGGCGACGCCCCATTTCATCAATATGCCGTTTCGAACCCCGCTTCGGTTCCGATTGAAGGTGGCGGATCGCTCCCGCTGAGCGCACACACCGATCTTCAGTTATTTCGCATTAACGGCGATCCAGGCCTGCCGCCGCTGACGATTGCTTCCGAGCCACAGCCGTCAAATTTCACTCGCGCCAACGCGCCCGAAGTGGTTATGATGGCCGCCGGCAGCAACGGGCGGGCAGCCCCCGAATTGCAATGGCAGGTGACCATGCCATCGCAGAATAGCTGGGTTTGGACGCCCGTCACCAGTGGCGGCAACTTCAAAGGTTACGGCATCGAAGGCCCGGCGCAGAAACGCTGGGGCACGAACCGGCTTACGGACCCGCATTCCAACGGTCCCGGCGATCCATCCGACCCGGGCGCGTTTGATTACCGGAATCTTTTCCAAGGAATCGTTGCGGATTCCGACACCACTGGCATATTGAAGCTCACTACCGGCGCCGGGATACACGATATTCTGTCCTCCTTTACGATCTACGACGCACAGAGCCAACCTGGCACCTCGCCGCCACCGTACGGCGTCGCCAACCTGGAGACGCAAGCCATCGGCGGCGATTCGGGGGCGGCCGTGTTCTACAAGCGCGGTGGCCAGTGGGAGCTTGCCGGCATCGTCAATGCCGTTTTCTCTTTCACCAGCCAGCCAGGTGCCGCGGTCTATGGCAACTCCACGATGATGACCGATCTCTCCTACTACAACGGGGACTATCTAAATAGCATCAAGTACATAATGGAGTCGCATCCAGATTACTCGATTGTCGGCGACGTGAACCTGGACGGCATCGTCGCCGGCGACGGTACTGGCGCCATTTCGGTCGACGACGTGAGCGCCTTCGTCGCCGGCTGGAAGTCTAACAACGGCTTAGGCCGTGGCACTCTCACATCCTGGAAAAGCGGCGACATAAATCGCGACGGCAGAACTGACGTCGTCGATTTTCTCCGCCTCCGTGGAGCGCTCAATGGACCGATCGCAGACTCCGCCTTTGCGGCTCTCTTCGGTGGATCGGTTGTGCCCGAGCCCTCCGCCCTTCTTTTAGCGATTCTGGCTTACGGCGCACTCGTAGGGTCAGCCCGCCGGCGGCGCCGTTGCTGAACTCGTCAAAGTTCAGGCCGTTCATCCGAATGACCAAGGCGTCGAACTTGCGCGAATTCGGCAAAGGATCGAGCCACCATCGCTCTACTCATTGAGGCTCTCAAACCATATCATGGCGGCGCGAACCTTTCATAATCTCGAGTCCATCCATGCCGTCGTTCGCCTCCCGTCGCCAGAAACTTCGCAACTTGATTCGCAAAGCGGACGTCGACGCGCTGCTGGTCACGAATTTCAAGAACGTCACCTATCTTACCGGCTTCACCGGCGACGACAGTTATCTGCTCGTGTCGCAGGGCGGTGAGCGGCTCGTCACCGATCCGCGTTACACGACGCAGCTCGAGGAAGAATGCCCCGGACTGCCGCTTGAGGTTCGCATGCCGGGCGTCACGATGCTCGCCGGCACGACCAAAGCGATCAAGCGCACCGGCATCGAGCGATTAGGGCTTGAAGGCAGCTCCGCTACGCTCTCGTTGGAGCGTTCGATCGCCAAAGCGCTGCCGAATGTAAAACTGGTCGCGACGGAAAACCTTGTCGAGCGCTGCGCATTGTCAAGGACAAGGATGAAATCGATGCGACGCGAGTGGCTTGCCAGCAGGCGCGGCGGGCGTTCGATGTTGTGCGCGAGTCTTACGCCGACGATGACGGAGCTCGATGTCGCGGCCGAGCTCGAATATCAGGCGCGGCGCTTCGGCGCAAAGGCACTGAGCTTTGCACCAATCGTTGCCGTCGGACCGCGTGCGGCCCTTCCACATGCGACTCCAACCCGACGACAGCTTAACGAAAGTGATTTCACTTTGGTCGACTGGGGCGCCAACTCGGGGTTGTACATGAGCGACTTGACGCGAATAATCGTCACCGGTAGAATTTCGCCCAAACTTCGTAAGGTGTATGGAGTTGTGCTTAAAGCGCAGCTTGCCGCCATCGATGCAATCCGCCCTGGCGTGATGTGTGAAGAAGTCGACGCCGTTGCGCGGACGATCATCAAGCGCGCAGGCTTCGGAAAAGCATTTGGCCATGGCCTGGGTCACGGCACTGGTCTCGAGATTCATGAAGCGCCGCGACTTGCGGTCGGGCAGAAAACGAAGCTGCGCCCGGGCATGATCGTAACCGTCGAGCCCGGCGTGTATTTGCCTGGTTGGGGCGGCGTTCGAATCGAGGATGACGTGCTGGTAACTCGCGCCGGTCATGAAGTTCTCACCGACGTGCCGAAACAGCTCGAGGACTGTGTTTGTGGGTGAGAGTGATCTAAGTGCAGGTGAATAGGGATCAATCTAATTTAGTTACTCACCTACTCACTTACTCACCTTTGAACAGGAATCTGCATGACGACGAATTCGGGCTCAGTCCCCGGCGACGTGTTCGATGTGCGGAAAGTGCGCAAGTTCATCGAGTTGATGAACGAGCACGACTTGGCCGAGATGGATCTGCGGCAAGGGGATCAGCGAATTCGCTTGCGCCGCGGGCCTGAAACCGTGACGCTGGCCGCGGCACCGATAGCCACCGTTGCCTCTACGCCATCGACTGCTAGTCACGGTACCCCGGCGGAAACGAAGCACGGCGCTGCCGCAACCGATGACGGTACGCTTTCCATCCGCAGCCCGATGGTGGGCACGTTCTACACCGCTGCCAGCCCCGATTCGCCGCCGTTCGTCAAAGTCGGCGACCAGGTCGGACCGGAAACAACCGTATGCATCGTCGAGGCGATGAAGGTCTTCAACGAGATACCAGCCGAATGCTCCGGCACGCATCGCCGCGATGCTGGCGCAAAGCGGCGACGCCGTCGAATTTGGCCAGCCACTGTTCCGCGTGGAGCCCACCTGAGGGTTCAGGGGTCAGGGTTCAGGCTCGGATGCTGGACCCTGAACCCCGAACCCTGAACCCTGGAGCGCCATGTACCAGCGAATTCTTGTTGCGAATCGCGGTGAAATTGCGCTGCGGATCATTCGAGCCTGCCGCGAGCTGGGCGTCGAAACCGTGGCCATCTTCAGCGAGGCCGACCGCGGCGCCCGCTACCTCGACTTGGCGGATGAAGCGTACTGCGTCGGGCCCGCCAAGGCTTCCGACAGTTATCTCAAAATCGCCAGCGTCATCAGCGCGGCGGAAGTCGGCAACGTGCAAGCCATTCACCCAGGCTACGGCTTCCTAGCCGAGAACGCGCACTTCAATGAAATCTGCCGCAGCTGCAAGATCGACTTTATTGGGCCCAGCCCCGAGGCAATGGCGCAGCTTGGGCGACAAGAACGCCGCGCGCGATCTCGCGCGGCAAACGGGCGTGCCGGTGGTCCCGGGCAGCGAAGGCGTTATTTCGAGCGAAGAAGAGGCGCTGCGGTTTGCTCACGAGGTCGGCTTTCCCGTGCTGATCAAAGCGGTTGCCGGCGGCGGCGGCCGGGGCATGCGCGTGGCCTCGAACGATCTCGCACTCAAGTCGGCGCTGCAACAAGCCCGGGCGGAAGCGGAAGCCGCGTTCGGCAACGGCGATGTGTATTTGGAGAAATACGTCGAGCACCCGCGACACGTCGAGGTGCAGGTGCTGGCCGATCACCACGGCAAGCGTCGTGCATCTTTGGGAACGCGATTGCAGCGTGCAGCGACGGCACCAGAAGCTGATCGAGGAGAGCCCGAGCCCGAGCATCAACTCCGAGACGCGCGCTGCCATGTGCGACGCGGCGCGAAAGCTCATTCAAGCGGCCTAGTACACCAATGCGGCCACGGTCGAGTTCATCGTCGACAAGAACGGCAATTACTATTTCATCGAAGTTAACGCCCGTATCCAAGTTGAGCACCCAGTGACCGAGATGGTTACGGGCATCGACCTGATCAAGTGGCAAATTCGCATAGCTGCCGGCGAGCGGCTGTCGTTTTCACAGTCGGATATCCAGCAGCGCGGCGCGGCGATCGAATGCCGCATCAACGCGGAGAATCCACGCCGCAACTTTCAGCCATCGCCCGGTACGATCACGCAGCTCATCGCGCCCGGAGGATTCGGTGTGCGCTTCGATACGCACGCGCACAGCGGCTACGTCGTGCCGCCCAATTACGACTCGATGATCGGCAAGCTAATCGTTCACCAACCGACGCGCGCCGAGGCGATTGTCTGTATGCTGCGCGCCTTGTCCGAATTGCGCGTCGAGGGAATTCACACGACGATTCCCATTCACCAGGAAATCTTGAGCCACTCCGCATTCGCCGAAGGCCGCATCGACACGACGTTTGTCGAACGGACGTTGATGGCAAGTTAGCGGCGAGTTGCAGGGCGCAGGCGTCGACTGCCGATTCCTAACGCCATGACCACCGACGCGAAAGCCAGCAATGCGGCGCTGGCCGGTTCTGGTATCACCTGCGTGCTCCTTCCGGCATAAATGTCGAAGCTATCCGCATCTGTTCGGCTAATGAGCTGAGCAATTCGGCCATGACCAACCGCGTATACACCCAGCCACTCGATAGTACTGCCTGTCGACCCGCCGTTGCCGGGCCCCAGTGCCTCAATTCTAAGAAACGGTTTCGGGCCGGGCGTAGAAAAGCTAGTGCTGCCGTATGCAACGAAGACTTCGCTCGTCGCAGTATTTGACTGCAGGCCCTCCGGGAAGAAGACGCCGGGGCGAATTTCCGTCGTCATTTCCCAGCCGAAGATCGCGCGGCCGGGATTGGGTCTATCCCATTCGGTTGGATTGATATTCGTTGCGCTGACCAAGGGAGAGTCGGTCAATCGAAAGCCCATTTCCAGCGCCATCGAGGTGCCGCCTCCGGCCAATACTAAGTCGGGCGCAATATCGACTTGCCAGACCCAGTTACCGGCTTGCAACCCACCGGGGACGAGTGTCAATTGCGGCTGGGCGAACAGCGGAGAAACCAATAGACACAATAGAATAGCGGGTATGAAGCATTTACAGTTCATTAGCGTGCGTCAATCGCGGTGAGAGAACCAAGTAGTTGTTCGTAACAATCGTTCCGTTATAGGCGTCCGCCGCGAATTCTGGACACGTTCGCGATTGGCCCTGCCGTCACGTATGCCGATACGGGAAGTAGCGCCGGCTACTGCGGAGGGCCGATTATGGCGCTGGGATGTTTCAAGTGTCAATTAATTCGACGCAGTGTGACGTTCAGTCGGGCTTCTAGGTTTGCTGGAACGTTTGTTCAATTCTCCGTCGTGCGGAGCGGAACGCGGCCATCGACCGGCTTTGTGCGGATTGTCGAATTCGGTTAAAATCGACGCGGCAATCGCGGCGTTTCGTCTCGGCTGACTCGATCTCAACGTGAAATAGGGCCCTTTTGCAGGAGCTTGGATTATGCCCGAGTTATCTACGATGGCACGACCGCCGCGCGTGCAGCATAATTTTCGCCGCGTGGCGATTCTCTTTGCAGGCGGTCCCGCGCCGGCAGCAAACGCCGTCATTTCGACAGCCGCTACCGCCTTTTTGCGAAACGAAATCGAAGTCGTCGGCGTGCTTCACGGCTATTCGCACCTGGTCGAATATTCGCCGGAGCGGCCACTCGTCGAGGGGCGCGATTATGTCATGCTCACGCATCGCATGCTCGGACGAACGCGCAATTCGCAGGGCATCCTCATCGGCACCGCGCGAACCAATCCAGGCAAAAACGTTTCCAATCCGTCGCATTTGGATGACGCGGAGTGCGTCAAACCGCTGAAAACGGTCTATGAGGCGTTGCGCTCGATCGGCGTCGATGCCCTCATCTCAATTGGCGGCGACGACACGCTCAAGACGGCCAACAAGTTCAAGCTCTACCAGGAAAAGCTGCCGCGTGATGCCCAGCGCATTCCCATCGTGCATCTGCCCAAAACGATCGACAACGATTATCGCGGCATCGACTTCACGTTCGGATACTTTACGGCGGTCGATTTTCTGGGCCGCGAAGTCCGCAACTTGATCGCCGACGCCGAGGCCAATCGCGGCGTATTTCCTCGTGGAATCGATGGGCCGCAGCGCAGGTTGGCTGGCCTACGGCGTCGCTATTGCCGGCGAAGCAAGCCTCGTGATCAGCGTCGAGGACATTGATGGCCCGTACGCGACAACCGAGGAAGAGACCGACGCGAAAACCGAGCAAACCGCACCGCGCAAGGTCATGGACCTGGAAAAGGTCATCAAGCGCATCGTCCTCACGATGACCACGCGCGAGCGCGAAGGCAAGGAATACGGCGTCATCGTGATCGCCGAAGGGCTGGCCGAGCTGCTTCCCGAAAAATACTTGCAAGGAATTGGCCGCGACGAACACGGACACATCAGCATCGCGGCCGTAAACTTGCATCGACATCTTCAAGGATCTCATCTCGAAGGAATACACCCGGCAAACCGGCAACAAGCGCAAGATCACGGCGCTGCAGCTTGGATACGAATCGCGATGTGCCAAGCCGCACGCGTTCGACGTGATGCTCGGTTGCCAGCTCGGCGTCGGCGCCTATCGGGCCTTGGTGGAAAAGGGGCACAACGGAGTGATGGTCTCCGTGTGCGGCCAGTTGCAGCTTTGCTACGTGCCATTCGAAGAGCTGGTCGACCCCAGCACGCTCGTGACGGTCGTCCGCTACATCGAGGCCGAAAGCGACTTTCAGAAGCTCACGCGGTTCTTGGAAACCTACGTGAACGAAGAGGAGCTCACGCGCCGGCAATTAGGACAAGTACGGCGCTCCAACTGAGAGCAGTGAGCCGGGTCGTCCCCGACCCCGGTGATTGCGTCGAGCAAATGATCCCTAAAGCGTGCCTTTCGTGCTCGGCACGCCGGTTATGCGCGGATCGGTTTCGACTGCCATGCGCAGCGCGCGGGCAGCCGCCTTGAAAATCGCTTCGCTGATGTGGTGGCTGTTGCGGCCATAGTGCACGAGCACGTGCAAGTTGCACAGCGCGTTGGCCGCCACGGCCTGCCAGAAATCTTCGACCAGCTCGCTGTCGAAGTCGCCGATCTTGGCGCTGGGAAAGTCGGCGTGAAACACCATCGCATAGCGGCCGCTAAGATCAATCGCCACCGTGGCCAGCGTCTCTTCCATTGGCAGCGTGAAGTGCCCGTAGCGACGAATCCCGGCTTTGTCGCCAAGCGACTGCTTGATCGCCTGCCCCAGACAGATCCCCACGTCTTCGACCGTGTGATGCTGATCGACTTCGAGATCGCCCTTCGCTTGAACCGTAAGATCGATGACCGCGTGCTTCGCCAGCAGCGTGAGCATGTGGTCCAAGAACCCCACGCCGGTCGCGACGTCGGCCTGTCCGCAGCCGTCGAGATCGAGCGTAAGCCGACTTGTCTCGGCGGTTTGCGGTCGATGGTGCGGTCGTGGCATGAAAGGTCTCGAGTGCAGGTCGATGCATGTCGGCGCAGATGTCCGTCGCTGACACTGACACCTGAAACCAGATACCTACGTTCACGCCCAATCGAGGCCCGTTTCCCGGCGGACGCGCTCGTCGAATTCACCCAGCAGGCCGCCGATGACGTCCCAACCGCTGGGACGGCGGATCTCGATGTCGCCTTGCCGATTCACGCGGACAATCGTTTGGCCGTTAACGCCGGCAGCGGCCAGGTCACCCTGGTGCAGCTCGTCGTCGGCCACAATCCGTTCGAGCGTCGTACCGGTCATTTCGATGAACGACATCCGCAGATTCCTCATTGCCCGCCGCGATTTGGAGAAGGCTTTACGCCGCTATTCTAGCCAAGAAATTCGGCGCTGTCAGCAGGGTAGGGTGGGCACCGCCCACCATAACAACGCTGCCGTTGTGCATGGTGGGCAGTGCCCACCCTACAGCGTCCAATCCGGCGCCGCGGCACGGACTCGGTCCGCCAGCTTGATCAGCGTTGGCGACGTCGAGCTGCTCGGTGCGCGTGTCGGCCGCGAAACCCATGTCCTCGAGAATTGCGTCGACTTGCTCCTTTTCCAGATGGCGCTTCATCGCTGCCAGAAGATTGGCTCGCAAGAATTTGCGGCGATGGAGAAACAAAGCCTTGATGATTCGATGGAAGTAATCGAGGTCGCTGATGGCCGCCCGCCGCTCGGGATCAACCGTCAATCGCAGCACCGCCGACGTCACCTTGGGCGCCGGCCAGAAGACCGATGGCGGCAGCACGCGGACGATCTCCGCCGTGCACTGGCTTTGAATCCACACGCTCAATGCGCTGTAATCCTTCGTGGAAGGGCTGGCGGTGATGCGGTCGGCCAGCTCCTTTTGGATCGTCGCCGTCATGCAATGCGGCACGTGCCGCGCTAACAGCAAGTTCGATAGCACAGGCGTCGCGATGTTGTAAGGCAGGTTGGCCACGAGCTTTAACCGGCGGCCCGGCGACTCGGCCAAGCGCTCGCCGATCGCGTCCATCACCCGGTCATCGAAATTGTTCTTGTTTCGCAGCGCGTCCAGCCGCAGCATCGTTACATTCGGCAAGTCGACGAGCTGTTCGCTGGCCAGCTCGAAGAGGTGGGCATCGATCTCGACGGTGACAACGGCAGCCGCCTGCGCGGCCATCATCGCCGTCAGCGAGCCGGTGCCTGTTCCCACTTCCAGAACCACGTCGTCTTCCGTCAGCTCGGCCGCGTCGACGATCAACTGAACGAGGTTCAGATCGATGAGAAAATTCTGCCCGTGCCGCGTTGCCGGGCGAATTCCCATCTCCCGGAAGCGCTCGATCAGAAAAGTCTTGGTTTGGCGGGTCATCGTAGGTCAGCCTTTCCAGGCTGACGTGCGAACGTGTCAGGCCGGAATGCCTGATCGACCTGTCGCTGAACGTATTTGGCCAGGATATCGGTTTCGATGTTCACGCGATCGCCAACCTTCCGGCGGCCCAGCGTCGTCACATTCAATGTATGTGGAATTAATGCCACGCTGAACCGATCGCTTTCCACATCCACAAGCGTCAGGCTGACGCCGTCGACCGCCACCGATCCTTTGCTGGCCATTTGCAGCAATTGTGGTGCCGGGGCCCGAAACCACATCGTGCTCCACTCCCCGTCGTCATGGCGCCGATCGACGTTGCCTACAGCATCGATGTGTCCAGTGACGTAATGCCCGCCAATCGCATCACCCGCGCGCAACGACCGCTCCATGTTGACCATGTGGCCGCGTGCCAACTCGCCCAGATTGGTGCGCGACAACGTTTCTTCACCCGCCTGAAAAGCAAGTTGATCGCCGTCAATCGCCACGACGGTCAAGCAGCAGCCGTTCAGCGCGATACTGTCGCCAACCGTCGCATCCGCCGCGATTCGCGGCTCGCTTATAACAAGCCGCACGCCCGGCGGTTCGGCCACGACCTCGACCACTTCGCCAAGGCATTCAATAAGACCCGTGAACATGTGGAATCGAGTCGTGAGTAGGTGAGTGGCGTCTGGTTCGAATACCTACTCACGTACTCACTTACTCACCTACTCACTCCTCTTAAAACAGCGGCTCTTCTCGCACCCGGCGGTGCCACAAATGCTCCCACGCAAATCGCACCGGCGGGCCGAACACAAACAGCACGCACAACAGCGGGATGGCATAGCCCCGCACAATCAGAATCGCCATCAACGAAAACACGATCGCCACGAGCTGGGCAAAGCTTCGCTGACCGCGGACAAATTGCGTCAGCGGATGCGGGTACGGAATGCGCGAAACCATGAGCAGGGCAATCACAATCGAAAACAACGGCAGCAGGCGCTGCATCCACCAATCGTACGCGTCGAAATTTTCGCGTCCGACATTCGCTTCGTTTCGCAGCGTATACGAAAGCATGGCAAAGCTGGCAATCACCGCCGCCGCCGCCGGCGTGGGCAAGCCCGCAAAAGTCGTATGATCGTCATCCGAATCCATTTCCACATTGAACCGCGCAAGCCGCAGCGCCGCACAGCAGGCAAACAATGCGGCCACCGTCCAGATCGCCTCACTGTGCAAATTCGTAAACTGCGGACACATCTTCACCAGCAGAATCGCCGGCGCCAGGCCGAACGACACCAGATCGCACAGGCTGTCGAGCTGCGCGCCGAAATCGGTGACGCCGCGGGCAAGGCGGGCCACCTGTCCATCGATCGCGTCAAACAACATGGCCAGCAGGATGAGCGCACCGCAAAGCATGAGGTTGTGCGTCGGATCTTCGCCTTCAATAACTTCCTTGACCGATTCCAGCTTGAATTCAATCGGGGGCGCGCGATCGACGACCTTCGCGTCGGGCTTGTCGATTCGCGAAAGCACCACGATCGCGAAGAATCCGCAAACGAGGTTGCCCAACGTAAAAAGCGTGGGCAGTACGGCGATGGCACGAATGGGCTTCATGGTTCACACACCAGCGAGCCGGGGTGTCTCCGCCGCCAGGCTCGTTTTACTACTTCCAACTCGCGACCACATCGCTCCCGGCATGCACCTTATCGCCCGGCCGCACGCGAATTTCGACCAGATTCGCTGGCAGGATCAGCTCCGTGCGCGACCCCAATTTAATCATACCAAACTTTTCGCCGCGCGAGAGTGTTTGTCCGGGCACGAGCGGGCAGACGATGCGTCGCGCCAGCATGCCCGAGATTTGCCGCACGGCGAATCGTCGGCCGGGCGGATCGAGCTGCTCGAAGCCGATCCACATGAACTCGTTACGTTCAGCGCTTTCCGGTCGCATCGCATTTAAGAATTGTCCCGGCTCATAATGCATGTCGACCACCCGACCAGCCAGCGGCGCCCGGTTGATGTGCACATTGAAGATCGAAAGAAAGATGCCCACTCGAATTGCCGGACCGCCGAGAAAGTCGTAGTGTTCGATTGCGGTGACATCGACCACGGTGCCATCGGCCGGGGAAACGATTGCCGTCGGGTCGGTCGGAATCTCACGCTGCGGATCGCGAAAGAAATACAAGAGCAGAAATAAAAAACAGCCGGGCACCAAGGCCAGCCATCCCCACGGCCAACCCAGCAACGAGATAGCGATCGTTGCCGCCAATAGCGGCCAGCCGTAAAGGTTCAATTCGCGCCATCCCCAGCGGGCGAACGGCATGCGCTGGAACCACTCTGGGCAATCGCGCGGCGTCGCCAACTGCGGCCGAATGTCGGTATTTTTGGCGACGTCGTGCATCCGCATCAGTATAAGACATTAGCCCGAAGCGCAAGCGAGGGAATGGTTCCCAAAAAACTTCTTGCTTGTGCTTCGGGCCAGTGTGTTCGAGTCACTACAAATTGCTCGGATTACTCTAATGCAACACCGGACAAATATCGAACCACTGCCGCCCCTGTGCAGCCATCCACTCGGTCGCATTCGTTCGGGCCCCACAGGCCGGGCTCGTAAATACAAAACGGCGGCTTATCGCTGCGCGACCATTCCTCCAGAATCGGGTCGCAAATTTTCCACGCCGCTTCGACCTCATCGGCGCGGGCAAACAGGCTGGCGTCGCCTTCGAGCGCATCGAGCAGCAACCGCTCGTACGCCTCCGGCATCGTGCCGCGGAACTCGCGCTGAGAAGCGGAAGTCCAGTTCCGTCTGCCGGAGTTTCATGCCGGCGTCCGGCACTTTGGTTTGGAAGTGAAGCTGAATCCCTTCGGCCGGCTGCACCTGAATGATCAAGCGATTCGACACGGACGGCCCCGTCGGCGCATTGGGAAACAGCATGTGCGGCGGCTCGTGGAACCGTACGACGATCTGCGTCGTGCGGCACGACATCGCCTTGCCGCTGCGCAGATAAAATGGCACGTCTTGCCAACGCCAGTTGTCGACGTTCAGCTTTATTGCGGCGAATGTTGCGGTCTTGCTGCCGGGCCGCACGCCGGAGAGTGACGAATATCCGCGATATTGCCCGCGCAGCGTGTCCTGGTGCACAACTTCGCCGCGCAGCGGCCGCACCGCTTGTAGCACTTTCACCTTCTCGTCGCGGATGGCGTCGGCCTCGTATCGCACCGGCGCTTCCATCGCGGTGATCGTCATCAGCTGCAGCAGGTGGTTCTGAAACATGTCGCGGATCACGCCGGCCGAATCGTAATACGCCGCCCGGCGCCCGACATCCACTTCCTCGGCCACGGTGATCTGCACATGGTCGATGTAGTTGCGGTTCCAAATCGGCTCGAAGATCGCATTCGCGAACCGCAGCACCAAAACGTTCTGCACCGTTTCTTTGCCGAGATAGTGGTCGATCCGATAAACCTGCCGCTCCTTGAAGACGCAGTGAACCACTTCGTTCAAGTGTCGAGCCGACTGCAGATCGGTGCCGAACGGCTTCTCGATAATCACGCGCCGCGGGCCGCCGCGTTCGTCGGCCAGGCCCGATTGCCCCAACTGTGCAACCGCCTGCTCATAGAACTCCGGCGCGGTCGCCAGATAGTAGATTCGCGTGCCTTGCTCAGAGCGTTCGATTTCCGTCAAGAAGTCCGCCAGGCGACTGAAATCGTCGGCGCGGCCGATATCGCCGGGATGGTAATAAATATTTTGCGAGAACTGCCCCCAAACAGCCGCATCGAAATTCTCACCAAGGTGCTTGGCGACGTTGTCGGCCAGGTAGCGTCGCCATTCCTCGTGAAGAATATTGGGTCCGCGAGAAGCCGACGATCCGCGTTTCGGCCGGCAACCGCCCCTTGCGAAACAGCTGGTACAGCGCGGGAATCAGCTTGCGCTGCGTGAGATCGCCCGAGGCGCCGAAGATGACAAAAGTGTGCGGCATGGTGGAGCTCGACAGCCGCCCGGCTCTGCCGAGGGTAGTATTCGCGTCTCAGACTCCCGACCGGGGGCTGACTGTCCGTTATATGGTCATCGCGGTAAATCCGCCGTCGACGTAAATCGCCTCGCCGGTGATGAAACTCCCGGCAACCGGTGAAAGCAACAGCAGCGCCGCCCCGATCAATTCCGGCCCGTCGCCGAGCCGGCCCATGGGCGTGTGCCGCAAAATCGATTCCACGCGCGACTTGTCGAGGATTTTGCGGTTCTGCTCGGCTGGAAAAAACCCGGGGCACAAGCAATTGACTCGCACGCCGTGCGGCGCCAGCTCGCGGGCCACATTCTGAGTCAGGTTCAGAACGGCCGCCTTGGATGCCGAGTAAATGAACACGCGTGAAAGCGGCCGGTAGCTGGTCACGCTGCCGATGTTCAAGATCGCGCCGCTGCCGGTATCGACCATATGCTTGCCAAAGACCTGGCAGCCCAAATGGGTGGCCATCAGGTTGCCGCTAACGATCTTGTTAAATTCTTCATCGCTGATCTCGAAGTAGGGCGTCGGCGAATTGACACCGGCGCAATTGATAAGTGCATCAACGCGGCCGTATTCGCCCACCACCTTTGCAAGCAGTGCCTTGAACGGATTGCCGGCTGCAGGCATCGACTTCGGCAAACGATGCCTGCCCGCCAAGTTTCTGGATCGCCTCCACGCAGGCCTCGCCGCGCTCGGCGCTGCGCCCGGCGACCACGACCGAGGCGCCGGCCTGTGCCAGCCCCTTGCAAAGTTCGCCGCCGAGCACGCCCGTGCCGCCAATGACCACGGCCACTTGGCCGTCGAGGCCGAACAGAGTTTGTAAGTAGGTGGACATATAAGGTAAGACCGGCCGCCCTCCCCGAATCAGACAAGGAGAGAGGGAGACAAGGAGACAAGGAGATTCAAATTACGAGCCACAATCGCATCTCCTTGTCTCCCTGTCTCCTAGTCTCCGTGTCTTTGCCAGCGCCGCTCGGCTCGCGGCATCTACGACTCGCGTCGCAGCCGAATCCAATCCGCGTGGAACGTGCCCGGCTTGTCGATCCGTTCGAATGTGTGCGCGCCGAAATAATCGCGCTGGGCCTGCAGCAGGTTCGCCGGAAGTCGCTCGCGTCGATATCCGTCGTAATATGCCAGTGCCGTGGCGAACGCGGGGACCGGAATGCCGAGTTGCGCCGCCGTCGCCGTCACATGCCGCCAGGCGTCCTGTGTCTTGCCGCAAGCCTCCGTGAAATACGGGGCGAGCAACAGGTTTTCGAGTTTCGGATCGGCGTCGAACGCCTCTTTGATGCGGTCGAGAAACACGGCGCGAATGATGCAACCACCGCGCCACAACAGCGCGATGTTGCCGTAATTAAGCGGCCAGTCGTATTCGCCCGCCGCCGCTTGCATCTGCACATACCCTTGGGCGTAACTGCAAATCTTCGAAGCGTACAGCGCCTGGCGGATTTGCTCGATGAACGCCCGGCGGTCGCCTTCGTACTTCTTGCCCACGGGCCCTTTGAGAATCTTGCTCGCCCGCACGCGCGACTCCTTCATCGCCGAAAGGCAACGGGCGTAAACGGCCTCCGTCACGAGCGTGCTGGGCACGCCGTGGTCGAGCGCCAGCTGGCTCATCCATTTGCCGGTGCCTTTGGCGCCGGCTTTATCCACGATCTTGTCGACCAGCCAGCCGTCGCCCTCCGGATCTTTCACGCTGAAGATGTCGCGCGTGATCTCGATGAGGTAGCTGTTCAGCTCGCCGCGGTTCCACTCGGCGAACACGTCGTACAGCTCTTCGTTGCGCCAGTCCAAGCGACTCGCTTCATCATGAAGTAGGCTTCGCAGATGAGCTGCATGTCGCCGTATTCGATGCCGTTGTGGACCATCTTCACATAATGGCCGGCGCCGCGCGGCCCGACCCACTCGCAGCAGGGAATGTCGCCCTTCGGGCCGACTTTGGCGGCGATCGCTTGGAAGATCGGCTTCACGATCGGCCAGGCCGCTGGACTTCCGCCGGGCATCATGCTGGGGCCTTTCAGGGCGCCTTCTTCGCCGCCGGAAACGCCCGTGCCGATGTAGAGCAGACCTTTACTTTCGACGTATTTGGTTCGCCGCTCGGTATCGGCGAAATGCGTGTTGCCGCCATCGATGATCACGTCGCCCTTTTCCAACAGTGGAATGAGCGTCTCGATCAAATCATCGACGGCCGGCCCCGCCTTGACCATCATCATCACTTTGCGCGGCTTGGCGAGCGTTCTTGACCAGCTCTTCAAGCGAGTGGCAGCCGACGAATTTCTTGCCCTTCGCGCGGCCGGCGATGAACTCGTCGACCTTGCTCGTCGTGCGGTTGTAGACGGCCACGCGATAGCCGCGGCTCTCAATGTTGAGGGCCAGGTTCTCGCCCATCACGGCGAGTCCGATGAGGCCGAGGTCACAGGTTGCAGTACTCATACGTTGGCTCCAGTCATGGCAGGCCGTCAGCCCCCGGCTCTTCCGGGGGTTGATATGCCGTACCATATTTTGTCACGGAAACCCCCGGCGGAGCCGGGGGCTGTCGGCATGTTCGATGTCCGGGCGTGTACTCCGACTCACATGTCACTCCTCAATATCTTCCACGTTCCACGGCGGCCGTTCTGGCAGCGATGCATCGAACTCGGCGAGCAACCGCTCCTGATACGCGCCGGCAAACGTGCCTTCGAAAAACCGCTGGATGCCTTCCTCGAACAATCGCCGCCAGCTCGCTTCCTCCGCGCCGGGATTGATTGGAAAGAACAAGCAATTGTTCGCCGCCGCCGCTTTGTAGTCGCCCGGCGCATCGCCGATCATCAGTGTGTGGTTTGCCGGATATTGCTTCGCGGCCGCCAGCGACTCTTTCTTGCTGCCGATTTCCTGGCCGCAAATCGCCAGCACGAAGCGCGATAGGTCATGCTCGGCCCATTCCGCTTCGAGCGCGGCATTGGGAGTCTGCGAGCAGACCAACATGTCGGCCCGCTCGGCGAAGCGCTTCGAGGCACTGCCGCACGAACGGGAACGGCGGCACGCCACGCACCATCTCGGCAATCGCCTTGTTCACCGCAATCGACCAGGCGAGCGCCTGCTTCAAATCCGCGTCGCCAGTCGCCGCGACGGCTTTTTCGAGCGCCGGATTTCCCAGCTTCGTCTCGCGGGCAACCCAATCAATCAACCCCTTCGGCTGTGCGACCGGGATTCCGCGGGCTTTCACCTCCGGCCTGCGCCGCAGCCAATCCAGCTGCTCCACGAGCGCCGGGAAATCGATTGGCCCCACGACTCTTGGAGTACAGATTCACGAACTCAGCCGCCTCGCGGGCGTACTTGCTCACGCCTTGCAGTTCATAGTGATTGATGAACGCCGGAATGAAGCATTCTTTGTGCTTCAATTCCATCGAGTCGAAGACGCAGCCGTCCGAATCGATGCCCACCAGAAAATCGTGCTTCGGCGTAATCGAAAGCATAGCGCGACCTAGTGAAAAGTCGCATTTTACTGGTCCGCGCGGTTGGTCGATAGCGTCCACTACACAAGCCCGAAGCGCAAGCGAAGGATATTCGGCTTAATCTCCTCGCCTTCAATCCCAATCATGAACAAGGCGCGATTCCCTCGCTTGCGCGTCGGGCGAAGATCGGTCCCGTTGGAAATACACTCTACGGTCCGCCGAATGCATTGGCGGAATTCGGAGCGCGATACGGCGGCAACAGTTGGATTCGCTGGTCGATCGAGCGCAATTGTTTTAGAAATCGCGCATCCTTCTGCGTGCCGAACCCCGATGCGACTTCAACCGCGGTGAGCCCTTCCGGCAAGTTATCGATGGCCGGCATGAACGCGTTCACGCTATAGCCTTGAGCGATCGTGCTCAGCTTCAATTGATTGCGCAGCAAGCCTTCGGCAAAGCGCACCCCAGCGCGGTCGGCAGCAATGTCGGCGAAGCTGAAGCCGCTCCCGCCGTGGCCATCGAGAAGTTCCTTCGTCACGCCGGCCGCCCGAGCCGCATCACCGCCCATTGTCGCTGTGAGGTACGCTGACACAAAGAAATGCTCAGCCAGGTCCTGCCGCCCCCGCATCGCCGGCTCCCCAATCATTTTGAGTCGAATAGCGCGCTCGCTGACCGGTTCAATTGCCTGTGCCACGCTGGCCGATCCGGGCAGTTTTGCCAGCAAGCCCGAATGATCCATGCCGATGCCCAGCGCCACCAGAAACGCGCGCGGCGCAATGTCGTCGGGCAGTTGGTCGGCGGCGCGGGCTGCCCGGCGCACATAATACGCCGTCAAGTCATCGCCCGCGAGGCGCGCGATTGGCGTGGCAGTACCGCCGATTGGCACAGGGCGCCCTTGTTCGAAACCGCCGCGCGCACGATTTCTCGCAACACATGCCGTGCCGCGTCAGTCAGCGGCGTCGCGACCGTCGAAGTGCTCATCAATTGCACGTAATGCTGGCCGGCCGGGTCATTCGGTATCGAGCGCGACAATTCCGTATAGATCTGCCGCAACCGAAGTTTCGTCTCATTCGATAGGTCGGCAAGCCCCTTCACATTGCGGCGTCGCATTTCTTCCCCGACCATCGCGATCACGAGCGCATTCACCGGATCGAATCCTATTCGAAAAGCCGTCCGCCCAGCCTGTTTGTCGCCCAACACCGGACGCATCACGCTGTCGCGCTCCGGGCTATGGGCAGCTCCCAAATAGTGGCCGAGCTCGTGCAGCAGGAATTCCAGTCTCTCGGCTTCGCCGATTTGCGGATTGGCCTCGCGCACGAGGATGTGCGAATGGAGCGGCCCGCGTGTGCCCGCCATGTGGATGCGGCCGCGGGCCATCTCCCATTGGCTCGTGAAGCCGATTGCCAGCCGGGCCGGAGACGGCTTCACCTCGCGCTCGAATTCCGCCAGCGAAGCGATGAAGTCGTTCGTTGCGTTATCGGAGTTCCACGTGCCGACGGCAACGACGCGGAGGCTGACGCGGCAATATTTTTCCAGAATCGCGGAAGCTGCGTCGATGCGCCGCCTGAGCCGATGCTCCCATAGCATTTGCCGCCCCGGCTCTTCTTCGTCGACGAGAATCTTGACGGCGATTGTCGCGGTGGCGGTGCGGCTTGAACCGCCCGGCAGCGACCGGCCACTGGCCGTTGCTTCGTCCTCCCCTAGTCCGATTTTCTGAAGTCCGATTTGGCCGTCGCGCTTGCGGCCAAAGTAGTATGCGCAGTTCGGGTCGAGCAAAAGCGGTCGTTGGCCAGCAGCCGGCCCGAACGCCACGCGGGCCGCGCCGTCGACAAACATCGGCGTCACGTCGCCGGGCGCCATCGTCACCTGCGCTGCCTGCCCCGCCAAGGGCATGAAGCGCACCGTCAGCCCGATAGTCGTCCGATTCGCCAGAACAATCACGTCGGCGAAAGAAATGTCGGCCGGCGATATCGCTGACATAACCAGCAAAGCGCTGAACACGACGCCTTTGCAGAGCGCACAAGTAGAAGAGACGCGGAACATTGCTCCATTCTATCCCACAACCTGCCGCTGACCTAAGCATGGTGAGATATTCCGTGTGCCAAGCGGGAAAGCACGTAGGTCAGGCTGTGCCTGACGCACTATGAGTCAGGCGGAGCCTGACCTACTGCGTGATCAAAGCCTGCAATTCCTGCATGGCGTAAAGATCGCGTTCCCGGCCAGTGTGCGCGAACACCGCTTGCAGGTTATTGAGCATCCGGCTGAGCCACTGCCGATGCGTGGCCGGCTTTAACCACAGTGACGAATCCGCAGCAACAACGCCCGTCGTTTCCGCAACGCGGCGGCATACATCATCGCGATCCAGAAGCTCGCCGCCATAAAACGGATCGACATACATCCACTTCGCATGCGCGGACGTTGCGCCCGGCTCGCGGCATTCGACTGCCGCCAGGAAGTGCCCCGGCGAATTGATACCGTGCACTTTGAGTCCCACACTTTCCGCGACGCACTTGTAAAGCAATACCAGTGTGATTGGCAGTCCGCGGCGTGTGCGCAGCACTTCCGGCAGATAGCTGTTCGCCGGATTGTAGTAGTCCTCGACGTTGCCGATAAAACCGACGACGTCGAACAGCACGTCGTGCAGATGGGCCAATTTCGCCTGCGCGTTTTCGGAACGCACGCGACGGCGGACCGTCTCAGCCAATTCCGAAATCGTTGATTCGCCCTGTTCCACATCGGCGGCCGGCTTCTCATGCCGCGCGATCGCAAACGCCGCGCGAAACAGCCCGCCCGTGGTATCCACACGCGGCATTTCAGCGGCAAACGCGGCAAAGGCTGCTGGATGACAGTACGCAGGCATGTTTGGTGACGATATCTCTCAGGGTTTTGGCGTTAAACCTAGCGCCCTGACATCCGAGGCATGACACTTTAAGATAGTCGCATGGAACATGTGACCACATTGGCCCTATTGATTTTTGTGGCCGCCATTCTCTATTCGTCGGTCGGCCACGCCGGTGCCTCGGGTTATTTGGCCGCGATGGCGCTGATGAGCGTTCCTCCGGAAGTGATGAGACCGACGGCCCTGTGCTTGAATATCATCGTTGCCACCATTGGAACGATTCAGTTTGTGCGCGCGGGCCACTTCTCGTGGCATTTATTCTGGCCTTTTGCAATAACTTCGATTCCGTGCGCCTTTATCGGTGGCGCGCTCCACCTGCCATATCAATACTACAAGGCAGCCGTTGGGATGGTACTGCTGTTCGCCGCCGTCCGCCTAGCTTATTCTGCAATGCGCACATCCCACATCGAGCCAAAACCTCTCCTCATTTTTCCCGCCCTCGTCGCTGGCGCGGCAATCGGCCTCTTAGCAGGCCTGACGGGGGTAGGCGGCGGCATTTTCCTATCACCCTTGTTATTGTTGGCGAATTGGGCTCACGTCCGCCAGACGGCCGCCGTGTCCGTTGCGTTCATCCTCGTTAACTCGATTGCCGGTTTAGCGGGAAATTGGGCGAGTGTCCAATACCTTCCGCCGCAGATTCCCAATGCTGGCAATCGCCGCAGGGCTTGGCGGGATCATCGGGTCAGAGCTCGGCAGCCGCCGCCTCGCGCCGCGTTTATTAAGATACTTGCTCGCGATTGTCTTGGTGTTGGCGGGATTTAAGATGATATTCGCTTAACCAGCGTTTTCGAGTTGGCCTCGCACGCCACAATGACTACATCTTCGCGTTTGGTAAAGCTTCAGGCGCTCAATAGTTCGCTACAAGTCGCTGGCATCGTACAGCAGCGGTATAAAGCAGCATTCTGATTCGCGCACGTGCAATTGCCAGTTAGAATACCTGGATGCGCGATCGTCTCTCCAGTCTTCTGATCGTAATTCTTGCGGTCGCTCATAGTTGCATCGCCGGCGAGGCAGTGGGCTTTGTCCCCGAAGGCCGCTGGGGCGAAACGGCATCCGGGCCGGCAGGCGGGATGGGCGACCCCGTCACGCTTACTTGGAGCATTGTGCCCGACGGCACGATCATTCAGGGTGAAGGGCCTAGCAACTTCGTGCGATTCCTCGACGGCCTGTTCGGCGCCGGCAATTCAGATAGCTACAACCTGACGCACCGCCCCTGGTTTCCACTCATCTCGGCGCCCTTCGATCGCTGGGGCCAACTCAGCGGAATGTCGCTGGTATACGAGCCGCAAGACGATGGCTTGGTCCACGGCAGCACCGACGGCCTGTTAGGAGCACGCGGCGACATTCGAGTTGGCGGCTCGGCGATTGATGGTCCCGGCGGGACGCTGGCCTACATCTATTTTCCCAGCAACTCAGACTTGGTAGTCGACACGGCCGATGCCTCCCTGCTTGGCAACGGGGCGCTCGATCACCGCGCACTTCGCAACGCGGTGATGCACGAGCTGGGGCATGGATTTGGCCTTGCGCACATCGCTTCCAGCAGCGACGCATTTTTGATGGAGCCGGCGATCAACATCACCTTCGATGGACCGCAGCTCGACGACATTCGCGGCATCCATGCCTATTATGGCGATGCACTGGAGAAATCCGCCGGCACATTTCGAAACGATACTCCACTCACTGCGACCGACCTGGGACTGCTCTACAGCGGCGCGACGCTATCAATCGGCGCGGACGCTGGCCCGGACACTGTCGTCGATCCCGGCGACACCGACTTCGTCAGCATTGCCAACGGCCTGGATAGCGATTTTTTTTCATTCGAAGTGAACTGGCCACTGGCGATCAATGTTTTGTTGAGGCCGCGCGGCGGAATCTTCAGTCAAGGCGTTCAAGGCGGCCAGCAGTCGCAGGTTAACGCAAGTGCCGACAGCGATCTGCGGGTGACCGTATTCGACAGCGACGGCGCAACGGTGCTGGCGACGGCCGACGTTGCAGCGGCCGGCGAGGCTGAGGTGCTCGCCGGAGTGTACCTGCCGACCGCCGGACAATACTTCGTCGAAGTCACCGGCTCATCGGACGTTGTGCAGCTCTATCAGCTCGATCTGTCATTGATGGCCGCCCGATTGCATTTGCCGGGCGATTACAACGCCGACGGAAAGGTGGACACAGCCGACTACGTCGTGTGGCGGAAATTGTTGGCCGAGAGTGGGCTTGGGCTCGCCGCCGACGCTAACCAGGATTACGTCGTCGATAGTGCGGATTATGGTGCCTGGCGGCGGAATTTCGGTCTAATCGCAGCCGGCGACATGTCGCCAGGCGCGCCGGAGCCGACCACACTTCAATTGGCCGCAATCGTTTTGCTCATGCTCGGCAGACTGGTTCGCAAATCGGAGCGCGCATGATACGTCCATTTAATAGAGGCATCGTGGCTTTTGCTTGCATGTTCGCGGCTTCGCTTTCGGCAAGCGGCGCCGATCGAGTTGTCAGCACGACGGCGCAATTCTCGTCAGCGTTAGCGGCCGCAGTGCCGGGCGACCAAATCCTGCTTCAACCTGGCGTTTACGCCGGTGGCCACTTTCGCGCCAATTTGCGGCAAGTCACGATCCGCAGCGCGAACCCGGCCAATCCCGCCGTCATCGACGGCGGCAACAACGCGATTCAGCTCAGCGACGCGCAGCAAGTCACGATCGAAAACCTTGTATTTCGCAATCAGGTCGGTAACGGCCTCAACATCGACGATGGAGGCACCTTCGCCACGCCGAGCACTGATATCACCTTGCGCAATATCGTCGTGCGGGATATCGTCACGGCCGGGAACAACGATGGCATTAAGCTCTCCGGCATCACCGGCTTTTTGATCGACGGCGTTCAGGTTCTTAATTGGGGTACGGGCGGCAGCGCCGTCGATATGGTTGGCTGCCACCACGGCCTCGTTCAGAATTCGCTGTTTGCACATACGAACACGTCGAACGGCGGCACGACGCTGCAGCCAAAAGGCGGAAGCAAGGACATCACGTTTCGAGCCAACCGCATCGAATTGCCGCCCGACGCGGGCCGAGCTATGCAGGCCGGCGGATCCACCGGCACCGCGTTCTTCCGCTTCATTGACGGCGATTCCGGTTACGAAGCCGACGAGATCGTCGCCGAAGGAAACGTCATCATCGGCGGTTCATCGGCGTTCTCGTGGGTGAACATCGATGGCGGCGTCTTTCATCACAACGTGGTGCATCGCCCCTATCGCTGGATCGCGCGCATTCTCAACGAGAATCAGGGCAACCCGATTGTCGACCCGCAAAATGGGCAGCTTCACGACAATCGGATCGTCTTCAACGACGCGGGCAGTGAGTTCAGCACGACAGTAAACGTGGGGGCCGAAACCTTGCCGGCCACCTACTCATTCGCGCGCAACCGCTGGCTCAACCTGGCGAATCCCACGCCGGCCGGCTCGACGCCTACGCTGCCGACGCCCGAGGTTGGCGGCGTTTATGGAGGCGATGCGATGGCGCCCATCGACACAGCGCATGTGTGGGATTTCCCCTGGGGAAAGTGGATCGTCAACGCGAATGCTGCGCAGAAGTCTGTCGATGTCGCCAACTATCAAGCATTGCGTCGCGCCTCGCCCGGCGCGGCGGCAGCGTTTCGCACACTGCAAAACGATCCACTTGAGGGTGTCTGGACATCAGCCGCCCTGCCAGCCGCGACGATTCAACTGCCGGCGTTCTCGCAGGTCATTCTCATTGATCCGGCTGCCTGTCCAAATTGCCTTGGCGTCGCCGGCGACTACGATGGCAACGGCATTGTCAATGAATTGGACTATAACGAATGGCGACGAAACTTTGGCAGCTCAATCGTCACGGCAGACGGCAACAGCGACGGCATTGTGAATGCGGCCGATTATGTTGTATGGCGAAACGCGTTCGCGAAGTTGAATGAGGCCGCGAATTCGGCTGGCGCCGCGGCCGTCCCCGAACCCCTTACCTGGGTGATTGGTTCGCTGGCCGGAATGTTGCCCGTGGTCGTGCGGCTTCGTTTCGGAACCCTCTGATGGCATCGCCGTTACCGGTTTTGCCTTAATGTGCTTCCTTCATCTGTTCGCTGATCCACGCCTCGAGCTCATCCCAGTTGACGGGTGGGAGCTTGCAGAGGTCTGGCCGCAGGCGCACGGCGTCGCGAATGTAGATGTGCTGGATCTCGCTCTGCGGCACGTCGGTGTTCCAATGCACCAAAACGCG
>CAVQLN010000006.1:300000-419208 GCA_963713365.1 uncultured Planctomycetota bacterium
CTGACGGAAATTGGATGGTCGACGCAAGTTCGGTCAGCTTACCAGATTGATATTGAGAAACCCGGCGTGAGGGTTAGCCACCTCACCGCCGGGTTTTTTATTGCGCCAAGCCAAGCTTAGAATGAGGACATCGCCGAAATCTCGTTTGGGGATACGAAATGAGTACGCTGACGCTCCCATCTGGAAAAAGCGCAAGCTTTTCCTTGGAACACTACGAACATATGGTGGAACGCGGCGCGTTCGCCCCTCCCTATAGTATTCCGGTCGAATTAATTCGTGGGAAAATCGTCGAGAAAGGGACGGGCCTGCCAGCCAAGTTCAGCCTGGAACACTATGAACACATGATTCGGGTTGGCGCATTCGACCCGCCATTCGATATTTCAGTCGAGCTTCTGGAGGGAAACATCGTCATGATGAGCCCCATTGGCGAGCCGCATTCGCAGGCCATCATTGCGCTCAACGAATGGAGCTACGAAGTCGCCGATCATAAGAATTTCGTGATTCGCGTTCAAATGCCTATCCGAATTCCCGCGACGCAAGCCGAACCGGAGCCGGACCTTGTCTGGGTACGCCGACAAGGACCGCGCGACAAGCCACCGGAGCCGGACCGGGTTGCCCTGCTAGTTGAGGTTGCCGACACTTCACTCATCTACGATCGGACCGTCAAGCTGCCGAACTACGCTCTCGCAGGCATCTCCGACTACTGGATCGTGAGCCTGATCGATGAGCACGTTGAAGTCTATCGTAAGCCGACTGGCGGCACCTACCAAGAAGAATCCGTTTTCCGAGGCGATGCGGAAATCCGTCCACTTGTTCTGCCGTCGGCCGTGTTGCACCTCAACAGGCTATTTGGCGATTAAGATTCATCAGTCACCAGCCGTCAGTTTCTTGCTAACCGCGGAAAGCGGCCACCGCCCGAAGGGTGGTCCGCGGTAGCGTGCCGTTCCTTCTGTAAGATTGGATCGCAGCCCGCAGCGCAAGCAAGGGAATATGCCCCGCTTGCTTGCGCTGCGGCTCCTATACAAAACATTCGAGTGCTATTGGTTACAGACCTCGTGGGACAGTATCTGGTCGGCTGATGGCTCCGCGCTGATGTTGCTTGACATGCACGGATCAACCCGGTGAGAGTCAGACCACGCCTTCGCGTGGAACGTGCATCCGCCGGCGAACTGCATGGCCGTCGTCAGCTCGTGTCGTGAGATGTCGCTCTTAAGTTCCTAAACGAGCGAAGGCGCTTGTCGCTAGTTGCCAGCGAGTCATGTCGGGGACTCGACGCTGGCCGCCGTTGTTAAGCCGAAGCTGGAGAGCAGAAGCCGAGCCCGATAGTCGACCACTTCACCGCCAGGCTATTCGTGTGCCGACTACTCCGAAACATCCTCGGCCACCGCGAACAGGGTCGCAACATCGACTGCAAAACCGCTCAGCAACACAGAAGTCGCCTGCTGGCCATTCTTGAATTCGCCGTGAATTGCGTACGGATCGCCGTCGAGCCGGTGCACCGTCACAATCCGCCGCTCGAAATCCACGATCCAATACTCGGAGATTTTTGCACCAGCGTAGTCGGTTAGCTTATCTTGATAATCTCGCTGCCGATCCTTTGGGTCGCCGCTGACAATCTCCATCAACAGGTCGGCCCCGTTCCAAATCCGATTGCTTCGCAGATGAAAGTTCTCTTTACGAAGGAACATCACATCGGGCTCACGATATTTGCCATTTGGCATACGAACCCGGAGTGGCGCATAAGGCACGATACCCAAGCCAGCCTTTGTTACGAACTGCAACAACGCATGATATAAGAATGCCACTAGCGCCCTGATGTAGTTCTGTCGGCATTGGCAGAAACTCCAATCGGCCGTCGACCAATTCGATCCGGCGATTCGTGCCATCTGTTAAATCAAGATAGGCATCCTCTGACCAATGGCCCTGCGGAGGGAAAGTGTCGCGACTTCCCAGGCATAATCTGCTTCAGAAGCCAGCGATGAAGGAATGCTTGACATGGCTTCTTAATTGATGTGTTTCGTCCTATGACCAGCGCACTTTAGTCTAACACCGTGTCGACCCACGGCAAACTGTGCCAGGCCCACCCGCGAAATAATATAGTGACGCATCATTTTTTCTTCTCGTACTTCTCAAAAAAGGGCTTCAGCAGCTTCTCGTAACTTTTCTCGAACTTGTCGTTCTTGTCCTTGCCTTCCTCGCGCGTCAGTCGGGCGTATTCATCCAAGCAGGCTTGCGCCTGCTTGTCGCTGGTCGACATCTTCGAGTCCGGCAGCTCCAGGTGGAAACCGTCCCAGCTCGACCAGCCGTCATTGCCCTTGGCGTTCTTGAGGCCGTGGGTCTTCATGAGCTCGCCCCATTTCTTTTCGAACTCACCGACGTCGTCTCCGAACGCGTCTTTGGGCTCCCAGCTCACCTTACCGTTGACTTTCATCAGGATGTGGCGCGCCTTGTCGCCCATGTGTGAGCTCCAGCACACATAGCTCGCGCCTTTGACGACTTCATTCGCCTGCTCCGCGGGCGTGCGGGACTTCGAATCCTTGTTGTTACTCATGCTGAAGGCAATCGATTCGACTTCCTTCTCTTTTTTCTTTTTCTTATCAGCCGCTTTCTTATCCTTCTCCTTTTCGCTTACTTTTTGCTTGTCTTTGAGCCACTTCTCTGACCAGGTGGTGAGGTCTTTCGCGAAGTCTTTGACTTTGGATTCGATGTCCGTCGAGGCGTCGTTTTTCCCGTCACCCATAGTATGTCCTTTCGTGAAAAGTAATTTGGGCGCTTCATCTTACGCTTCGCCGAAGTTTTCCCTCAAGTATTCGGCGGCAAGTTTGCCCAGGTCCTTGTGTTCTTGCGTCTCGCGGTGCCTTGTCTGGTCCAGTCCACCAGCTTCCTCGCGGCATAATGCGCGCGTTATAATTCCAGGAAGCATGAGAACCACGATCCCGCAATCGATCGATCCGCGCAACATCGAAGTCATTGATGACGCCCTAGCCGCCGTGCTGCGACGGAAGACACCGGCCGAACGAATCGCCATGATCGCGTCGGCGAACCGAACTGCCCGGATGCTCGCCGCCGCCGGTGTGCGGTACCAGCATCCGGACTGGGATGAGGCGAAAATTCAAAACGAGGTCATAAGGCGCGTCTGCGGTGGAACAAACTGATTTGCTCAAGCGGGCGGTCGAGATTCTCGATCAATTGAGCATTCCATACGCAATCGTAGGTGCGTTCGCCAGCGGCGTGTGGGGCGAATCCCGCTTTACTCAAGATATCGACATCCTCGTCGCCGTGACGCCCAATCAGGCAAGTGCGCTTTGTAAGGCCTTTCCTGCCCCGGAGTTTTACGCAAGTGAAACCGCCGCACAGGAAGCGGTGACGCGGCGAAGCCAATTCAACGTAATTCATCCCGCTTCTGGAAACAAAATCGATTTCATGATTGCCGGCGCGACACCATGGAGTCTGGCCCAGCTCCAGCGTCGAAAACGCGTCGCAATTTCCGCCGATCATGAGGCAGCTTTCGCCGCGCCCGAGGACGTGATTCTCGGCAAACTGCTTTATTACGCAGAGGGTGGTTCTGAAAAACACCTGCGCGATATAACGGGCATTCTCAAAATAAGCGGCGACAGCGTCGATCGACAGTATATTTCGAAGTTCGCCTCCGAACTCGGCGTGTTCGATATTTGGGATGCTGTCGTTACGCGCGTCGGATAGTAATTGTCGCGCTGCCATCGATTTTTCCGGCTGCTCTAACATGCTCCTCGCTTATAACACGAACGGCCTCGCCCACCATGATCTGCTCGAAGCCATTCGTTTGTTGGCCGATATCGGCTATCAGGGCGTGGCTATCACGCTCGATCACGGAGCGCTCAACCCGTACGACGGCCGAACGGGCGCGCAGCTCGAGCAGGTCGCGCTCGCGCTCGAGGCCCGCAACCTTCGCTGCGTGATCGAGACGGGCGCGCGGTTCCTGCTCGATCCGCGAACCAAGCATGAGCCGACACTCGTGACGGCCGACACGGGTCGCCGCAGCGACCGAATCGATTTCCTTTGCCGGGCGATCGACGTTGCCGCCCGGCTCAACGCCGGCTGCGTGTCACTATGGTCCGGAGTGGTGCATGATGGGGCAGGGGAGGGCGACGCCTTTTCGCGGCTCGTCGCCGGGTTGACCGAGGTGCTCGGGTATGCAGAGCAAGAAAACGTGGTGCTAGCGTTCGAGCCCGAGCCCGGTATGCTGATCGACACGCTCGCCCGGTACGCCGACCTGTTGGACGAGCTAACGGCGCAGCGGGTCGATGCCGCGCGGCTAAAACTGACTATGGATATCGGCCATCTTCACTGCCAAGGCGAGGTGCCGATTGGCAACCATATTCGCCGATGGCGCCGACCGGCTCGCAAACGTGCATATTGAGGACATGCGGGCCGGAGTCCACGAACATCTGATGTTTGGTGAAGGAGAAATCGACTTTCCGCCCGTCATCGCAACTCTTGCGGAAATCGGCTATTCTGGGCTTTTGGGGGTGGAACTGAGCCGGCACAGCCACGAGGGGCCGTCGGCCGCCCGGCGTGCGTATAATTCCCTGCGGCCGCTGGTCGACCGGGCGGTTGGCCAGGCAGAAACGGCCGTTTGATGCGGCTTGAGACAACCGAAACACCGGGCATTCCGCTTTTAAAAGCTTAGAAGGTAAGCCGATGCCTCAATTCGTGATCCTGGTTTCCGTCCCGGGGCTTCGTGAACGCGACCTCTCTTCGATGCCCAACCTCGCGCGGTTAGCGATCGGCGGCGGCTACGCCAGCCTTTTGCCGAGCTTTCCGGCGGTTACTTGCCCGGTTCAGGCCAATATGACGACCGGCAAACGGCCGCGTGAGCATGGCGTGGTGGCAAATGGCTTTTATTGGCGCGACCAGCGGCGAGTGGAAATGTGGACCGCCTGGAACGATTGCATCCTGCAACCGCAAATCTGGGACATCCTGCACGATCGCGAACGATCGATCACGTCGGCGGTGTGGTTTCCGCTGCACAGCAAAGGCTCCGGCGCCGACTACATCTGCACGCCGGCGCCAGTGCACAATGCCGACGGTAGCGAGTCGCCCTGGTGCTTCACGCGGCCCGACACGCTGTATGACGAGCTGCAGAACAAGTTCGGACATTTCCCGCTGCACCATTTTTGGGGCCCGATAGCGGGCATTCAATCGAGCGCGTGGATCGTGGCGTCGGCCGTGTATACGGCGCGAAAATACAGGCCGAACTTTTTCTACATCTACCTTCCGCACCTCGATTATGCAGCCCAAAAAGCCGGCCCCGACAGCAAGGCCGCCAAGCAGGCGCTGTCGGAGTTGGACGCCGAGTTGGAAAAGCTCATTGCTGGTCTCAACAGCGCGTACGGCGAGACTCCCCTGTGGCTGGTGGCCAGCGAATACGCGATCGTGCCAGTCGACGACGTGGTGTATCCCAATCGCATCTTGCGTGAGGCTGGGCTGCTTAAGGTGAGTGCCGCCGAAGACGGCGAACTGCTCGACCTGGCGGGCAGCAAAGCCTGGGCG
This sequence comes from uncultured Planctomycetota bacterium, assembly GCA_963713365.1. Lineage (GTDB taxonomy): Bacteria > Planctomycetota > Planctomycetia > Pirellulales > Lacipirellulaceae > JABDGM01. The sequence goes on from CAVQLN010000006.1 coordinate 305,533, forward strand.
CTGGTTGATCACCAGTTCTCGCACGTGTTTGTCCAGGATTCGGATCCCAAGACGGTCAAACGCGTGTCGCGGCTGTTTAACAAGCAGCAGGGTATTGCCGAAGTACTTACGGCAGAGTCCCTCGGCGAATATGGCCTGGATCACGCGCGGAGCGGAGACGTGGTGCTGGTCTCCGAGCCGAACAGCTGGCAGGCGTACTATTGGTGGCTTGAGGACGCCAACGCACCGCGATTCGCGCGCACCGTCGACATCCATCGCAAGCCGGGCTACGATCCGGTCGAGCTCTTCTTCGACGCCCGGTCGAAAAGCATCCCGCTCAATGCAAAACTTGTGAAAGGCTCGCACGGTGCGCCGGTTCGCACGCCCGCGCAGCGCGGCGTGCTCCTTTCATCCGAGCCGGGAATATTCACCGGCGGCATTGTGCCGGACGTCGACATTGCCGGCATCGTGCTGCGGCAATTCGAAATGGAGTGACCGCTGCAGCCGCCTATGCTCCGCGCTTCTTGGCGTGACGCGTCAGCGTTAGTCACCGCCCCACGTCAGACCGGCGGGGCATGTCCTTCGCGCCGGGCGGCCGCATTGTCGAGAATGTAATACAGCACGAATGCACCACAGACAAACAAAACGACCGGGCTAACCATCGAATTGACTCACCTTCCTTGGGACTTGAACTACCTGACTCCTGCCCGCAACAATAGTCCACTTCGATCGCGGTGGACTACGCGAACGCGCTCAATAAATGCGAATTTGATGCCATTGCCGATCAGCGCCATTATTTTGACGTGCTGTCGCTCTGACGACGCATTGAAACCGCCCTCAACTGGCGAATTGCTCGGAATAGCTTTCCCAGTCGGCAGAGTCCAGTGCACCGATCATCATCGGGCGATCTATCTGCGAGGCCAAAGCCCGTCGAGCGGGTTGCAGAAAGTACAGGAGGTGTTTCGATTTTACAGGGTTACCGCAATTCGAGGGGGGATACGCAGGGTGCTCCGTTGCGCGGCTATTTCTGCATCGCGAGGCTTAATTGAATCTGCTTCGATCCCCGCAGCACGCTGACAGGAACGCTCTCCCCGACTGGCCGATTGACCAGTAGCGCAAACAGGTCCGATTCGCGCATTCGATTCGACTTTCCAGCAATCGCGACAATCACGTCGCCCTTCACGAATCCCTGCTGCTTGGCGTGAGCATGTTCGCCGTACTCGCCGACATGCTTCACCGCGAGTGCGAGCGCATCGTCGCCGATTTGTCGTTCCGCGCCTGATCATGCGACAAGTCCTCTAGCTGCATTCCGCCTGTGGTCATGCGACGCAGAGCCCAAGAGGTCGCGCGCAAGAAATATCGCCGCGGGTTCGCCACCCCGGCGCCAGCATGATCACAAGTTGCGTTGGACGGCCTCCTCGCTCGATTGAAACCGGCAGTTGCTCTTCCTCAGCTGCGTTATGCAGCACCCATTGGATGTCGCCTGTTGAAAGTATTGTCTGGCCCTTTATCGATAGGATTTTGTCGCCGGCGCGAAAACCGTTCTTCTCGGCCAATGAATCGGCGTCGACGCGAAGTATCGTGGCACGTTGCTTCGGATCCGTAACGAAGCCGAGAATTTTTGGGTGCGGATATGGGAAAAGCGCTGCGGTCGGAAGGGGTTTCCCGTCGTCGCGAAACGCGGTGTGCAGCGACTCGCCGATTTGATGACAGTGAATGCAGCTCGCGGCCACCTTGCCTTCATAGTCGAGCTTAGAGGCATACGACGTAAGCCGCGGGAATTGCTCCGGTGTACTGAAGCGCGGTTGCGACTGCGGCTGCTTGCCGGCCAGCTCGGACTTGTTCCCCGGATAGCCGGCGTGAATTTCGAGGCCCGCCTCGAGTGCGCCGGCGAACCCCTCCAACGAGACATCGCTCTCAGACTGCGTCTGGTGCGATCGAGTGCCATAGCGCCCATAAATCGTCTTATCGCCGTTCATGAGAAAGGCCGCAAACGACTGGTCGTAATCGAATTGAAAAAGCCCCAAATCCATGCCGTTGGCTTGCACGACGCGAACGCAAACATATTGATCGAGAAGTGCCTGCACTCGTAGGTCTCGCTCAACAATATCCTGGTCAAGTTGTGCGCAGGCCTCACAGGGAATGCAGCGGAACACCACGAGCAGTGGCTTTCCCGCTTCGCGCGCCGCTGCAAAACCGCGCTCGACATCGTTGTAGATCCAGGTGTCGAGCGAGCCGAAACTCGAAAGATCTTCGCGAACAAGATGATCGCGAGTTTTCGTTTGTTGTGCCGCCACCAGCGCGGCGAAAACCAATGGCGCAACGAACGACAAGAATAAGATTCGCGCCATTCCCGTCCTCGATGAAATATGTCGGCAGGCGATCGTCCTCGCATCCACTTCTCAGTCACTTCTTCGCAGCGGCGATAAACTCGTCCACGGTCAATCCTGCTTGGCGAATCAGACTGCGCAAGGTGCCTCGGGCGACTTCGCGGTGGTCTGGGACCGAAAGCGTCGCAGAATGCCCGTGCTTGATAAGGATGATGTGGCTTCCAGTTTGACGTGTCTTTTGCCAACCGAACGATTCAAAAACGCGGACAACCTCACGGCCGCTTAAAACCGGAAGCTGAGGCATCAGACCTGCACCTCGACCTGATGCGTCTCGACAGTCAGCGGCATGCCATGTTCCGCTCGAACCTCTAGACAGCCGCGAATCGCGTCTCGAATGTTCGTAAGAGCCTCATCCTTGGTAGGGCCCTGGCTGACACATCCGGGTATCGACGGACATTCCACTATCCATATGCCGTCTTCATCGCGATCGATGCTGACTAGGAATTTCATATCGAGCCACTTTCTGATTCGGCTTCTGGTTGAGCAATTGGTCCTTATTACCGATGCAATATCGAAACGTCAATTCACCATTTTCGTGAGTGGCAAATTGCTCGGTTCCTACAATTGCACGCCCGCATGCTCCGCCACATCCGGCGGGTTGAACACAAAGTTTCGGCTTTGGCCGAAGAACGTCAGCGGGTTCTCGTAGACCACGCGGCGGATGAGGCTTTCTGAGTGGCCGCGGCGGCGCATTTCCAGAATGAAGTCGGGCACCGCGGTGGGCTTCGACGGGCCCCAGTCGCCGGCCGAGTTCACGAGCAGCCGCTCGGGGCCATACATCTCGACGATGTCGGCCGCACGGGCGGGCGTGCATTTGCTCACAGGGTACAGCGTCATGCCGGCCCAAAAACCTTCGTCGAGCACATGGCGCACCGTGTGCTCCTCGACGTGGTCGACCAGCACGCGCTCTCGGTTGATGCGGCCGTCGTCGCACAGCATGTCGAGAATCATCCGCGTGCCCTGGTACTTGTCTTCCAGGTGCGGCGTGTGGATGAGAATCTGCTCGTCGGTCCGCACGGCCAGGTCGATGTGCTCCAGGAAGACGGTCGCCTCGTTCCGCGTGTTCTTGTTGAGCCCGATCTCGCCGATGCCCAGCACGCCCGGCCGATCGAGAAACTCCGGAATCATGGCGATCACTTCGCGCGACAGGCCGACGTTCTCGGCTTCCTTGGCGTTGATGCACAGCCACGTGAAATGCTGAATGCCGTACCATCCGGCGCGCTTCGGCTCGAACGCCGTCAGCTGCTCGAAATAATCGCGAAAGCCGTCGACGCTGCCGCGGTCGTAGCCGGCCCAAAACGCCGGCTCGCTCACGGCCACGCAGCCCATCTTGGCCAGCGTCTCGTAGTCGTCCGTGGTCCGCGAGACCATGTGGATATGCGGGTCGATGTAGTACATAGTTGTGTTGGTGAGTAAGTGAATGGGTGAGCAGGTGAGTGTGTAAATGAGTGGTTCCGCGTGAACTCGATACCTAACTCGCTTACTCACATACTCACTTACTCAAATGACTCCCAATTTCTCCCGCCAGTCGTCCGCGTACTGGCGGCTGAAGATTAGCTGAATCTGTTCCGCCCGGTCGTCCTCGGGCCGCAGCAAGACTTGGATCGCCGCCTGCACCTGCGTTCTGCGGGGGTCGGTCACGACGGAACCGGTTGCACGGTCGATACGGTCCAGCGCGGCAGCCACCTCGAGAAGCTTTGCGCGAATCGGGAGGAGTTCCTGGTCAAAAACCTCTGCGGCAACGCGGCCATTCCTCATAGTTCGATCCCCGGTAGAAAAGTGGGCGCAAGGAACGTCGGCCATCCGCCCCTCTCAGTTTGGCCGCCGAGGGAAATGTTTGCAACGGTTTTTTTCAGGCCGCAATTTCGTTGCAAACGCCAGCGTTTACAAGCCGGGGGCGCAACATTGTAGCGGCACGGGCGATCGAGGTGTCTGCAGGCCCTAAAGGTTGCCGATATGGCAAACTAGGCGGTTCGCCACCCGATTGGGGAATCCGCGCTCTCGCGCCTTACTCGACACTGGCATGGCAGACGAGCTAAATCCAACATTTGATGTTTTAGCGACGACGCGGAATCGCGCGGTGCTGCCCACGTTGGCAGCTGCGTTGCAGTCGAGCTCCGCGGCAGTGCGGACGGCCGCCATACGGGCCATCGTGCGACGGCCCGATGCCGACAGCCATCGACTACTGATCGGCAGATTTGCTGAACTTCGCGAGGACGAGCGAGCGGTCGTCGCGGAGGCTCACCGCGCCATGCCGCATCACATGTCGCGTGCGCTCAAAGCAGCCGTATCCGGCAGCGACATCGGCGATTTCCACCAACGCCTGCCAGATTATCGCCCAAAGTCTTGACTTTGATTTGTTTCAAGTCTTGGTCGCCGCGGTGGAGGATCCAAAACATCGAGGAATGGCCGATGTAACTGCCTGCCTGATGCGTTTGGCAAGCGCGGTGGACGGCGAGCTCACGGCCTGGTCTAGCGAGCCTGCCGACGGTAAACGCGACGGCCGCGACCCGAGTTTTACCCGCCGTCATTTGCTCGCGGCGCTTGAGCGATCACTGGGAAACTACGCACGGCACGAGCACCGCGAGCTGATCGACGCATTTTTGCTGCTCGCTCCGAGTGATCATGTGCTGCTGCAGAATATCCTTCACAACCCGCGGCACGTCGGTCATGAGCCGGTCGTTGCCGCGCTGGCCACGAGCCGAGCGCCTGGAATCGTCGCGCGTCTGGTGCGGCTCTTGTGCGACACCGATGCGCCGCTGGTCGTCCTGCAGGCCATTGCCACACGCACCGACGGGGATTTCCTGCGGGCGCTGTTTGCCGAATTGAAGCCGCCCGTTTCGCTGCGCGTGCTGCACAATATGAAACGGCTGAGCTCGGTTGCCTGGCTCGAAGCGGAGGCGGCACTGCTGCTTGATCTCAATGGCCGCGCTCAAGCCGTTGCCATTGAACTCGCCGTAGCGAGCTGCATCACACCCGACGCACTTTTCAATTTGCTTTCGTTGTTGATGAGCAAGGGCCTCACCGAGGCGCGACGAGCCAGTTGCCGAGCACTGGCAAAAATCGAGAGTCCGGAAGCAGTTGATCTCGTCGTCGGCGCCCTTCACGACCCGGACGAGGGCGTTCGAGGCGCCGCCGTTCGGCAGCTTCGGCCGCGCAATGTTCCGGGGGCACTGCAAACCCTTGTGCCGCTGCTCGATTGTCGATCCACGGAGGTTCGCGACGCCGCTCGAACTGCGCTGGCCGAGTTCAACTTCGCCCGCTATCGGGCAAAGTTCGACTTGCTTGACGAGACGTCGGCCCGAACGACAGGAATGCTCGTTCACAAAGTTGACGCTGGCGCTTGCGCAGGGCTCATTGCGGAACTCGCGTCTCCGTCGATCACGGCGCGGCATCGAGCCATTGAAATGGCCGTTGCAATGGCGGCCACACAGGACGTCTGCGAACAGTTGATTGCCTTAAGCCGGAGCGAAAACGCCGCGCTTCGCCACGATGCGATCGCTGCGCTTGGCAGGTGCGTGGGTGCGAAGTCCGAGAACGCGATTCGAGCTGCGTTGAAGGACGCGCATCAAAGCGTCCGCGACGCGGCGTCCGATGCGCTCGCCGTGATACATCGACTAGCGCACAGGAAAGCCTCGGAAGCCGCGGCCGTTGGCGGGGGGACAACATGACCCAACTGCTTCACGATTGGTTCTGGCTGCTCGCGGCGAGCACGAATGGGCAAGTTTGGGGTCGTTTCGATCACAAGCGGCCGGCATACGATTCCGGACAGCTTCTCATGATCCTCACTTTCGTGGCCCTGGCGGTCGCGATTGGTCTGTTGCTTGTCAGGATGCGAAGCAATTTCCAGACCGACAGCAAGCGCGGTTTGTTTAGTGAATTGTGCCGCGCCCACGGGCTTAACTCGTCCAGCCGCCGGCTGCTGAAGCGACTGGCCACCGGCCGCGGGCTGACGGATGCGGCAACCTTGTTTGTCGAACCACGACATTTCGAATCAAACGACTTGCCACACGCGCTGCAGGCTGCAAAGGGCGATCTACAACGCTTGCGCGATCGGATTTTCAGATAGCTTCAGTTCGTGCTGGGATGGCAGCCCCCGGCTCTGCCGGGGGTTCGTGAACTAAGGGCGCATTTAAAAACCCCCGGCGGAGCCGGGGGTGTCGACGCAAACCGTTGCTGACTGCAATCCGACTTGCGCTACAAAATTCTATTCAGTTTCCGCCGGTTGGCTGCGATTCGGCGTGCGCGGGCGGAATCGCGTCGCGGCGCCACTGCGGGGTGAGCCATCTTCCGGCCGGGCCGGGAAGTCGCGCGCCGAAGCACCGGCACCGAGCTGCACCGTGCGGTCCTGCGGGCGGTAGCCCATCTGGTTGAGGAAATCGGTAATCGTGATCGTTTCCACGCCCACGCTTCGCGCTTCGCGGTGCATGTCTTCCCAAGGTTTCTGCAGGGCGACCTGCGTCGCAAGGTTGGGGTATTCGCCAAGCACCAAATACATGGTGTTCGCGGTGATCTGGCCCTCGGTGGTGCCGTCATCCTTGACGTACATGTCCACGATGCCGCCGTTGAGCTCGATTAGCTCACGGGCAAGCTGCATATCGCTTTGGCCATCATTGTCGATGTCGATGACTCCGGCGAGCGCGAAGCGGAGCTTTTTGCCGCGGTGCCAAACTTGACTGTAGATGAGATCGCCCGCAAGAATCGGATTCGTGGGCTCATCGCCGGTGATCCGGGCCTCGGCCATATGGTCGCCCAGGATCCGTGTGACTTCGATGCTGGCCTTTTTGGTTGCTTTTTCCGCCTCATGCCGGTCGCCGTCAAAAACGCTGAACGTGACTTGGCGCCGCAGCGAATCGGCGCTGCCGAGATTGATCCACACGGTGCCGTCCTGATTCACTGAGGAAATGCGGCCGTCGGCGACATCAAAGCTGTCAATCTCGGGCTTCTGTTTCTCAACAAAGTTGGCCACCGCTTGCTCGAGCTTGGCGATCTTGTCGGTGTACTGCTTTTGCTCGGCGGTGAGCCTGGCAACGTTTGCTTCAAATTCGGTCTTCTGCTTCTCGACAATGGCCAGCAATTCCTGCTGCTTTGCCTCCAAGGCGTTGCGATCCGCGTCGAACGCATTTTGCTGAGCGGCCAGATCCTGTTGGGCTTTTTGGGCCACTTGCTGATACTGCGCGACTTGCTGGTCCTTTTCGCCTTGAACGGCCTCTAGCTTGTTGTTGAGATCTTCAACCTGTTTCTTGAGCTCGGTTTCACTTGCGGCGGTGCGCGACAATTCGGTAAACAACGCTTCCAAAACCTTGCGGTAGTAGCGGCTGCCTTCCGGCGCTACGCCGGCGCCGAAGTTGTTCATGTCCTGCTTGAACGCCGCCTCGACGTCGCTGAAATTATCATTTCGGCCGTAGCCCATGAACTCGCGGTAGTTTTCGTTCTCGGTCTGCAAGTTGCTGACCTGCGTATTTTTTTCGCCGAGGCTCGTGTTTGCGGCCGCCAGGCGCTGATCGGAGTCGCTGTAACCTTTCCATCCCAGGTAGGTCGCGACGCCCAACACCAGGACCAAGAAGATGCAGATGATGAGGAAAATCTGTAGCGTTTGATCTTGCCGGGCCGGCATGGCTTTTACCCCTTATATTCTGTTCGCGCGCTTAAAAATCGAAACCAAGCCCTAATCAATTGAAAAGAATGCCACAGAGACCACGGAGAAAGTAAGCGTTGATTAGCTTCGTAGTAGCAAATAATGGACTACTCGCGTGACTTTGTGCTAGTCACTCTGTGATCTCTGTGTACTCGGTGGCAAAGTCCTTTTAACCGCGTGCGGCGAAGACGCTTCATGGGTGCTCGCCGGCGGCAGAATCGCCGTAAGTCCAGCTTAATTAGGGGATTACCGCGTGTCAACGAACCGTATACGATGAGTATTCCGCAATGCGTGGAACCGCATTGCGGCGTACCACCCGACGATGATTCGGATCCAAAGCCCTCATGTCTTCCCGATCTCAACAACGAACGCTGCCGGGTTTAGCTCAGGACGATCCCTGCGCTTCGGACGAAATATCGGCGGTGGTGGCTGAAATAATCGTATCCCGACCGGCTGAGCGCGGACCAGCAAGAGGATTCGGGCGGGCACCCGGAAGAGGCGTGCGATCGCGAGCCGCTGCCGGTCGACATCAAGGGCTGGGATGTCTACGTCGTTGACGCGCACTCGCTCATTTTTCAAGTGTTCCACGCGCTGCCGGAGATGAGCAGCCCGCGCGGCGAGCAGGTGGGAGCGGTGTACGGGTTTGTGCGCGACATGGTTTATCTGATTGAGGAAAAGAAACCGGACGCGTTGATTTGTGCCTTCGATCTATCCGGGCCGACGTTTCGCAGCCAGTTATACGACCTTTACAAGGCGGAACGCGGCGAGATGCCCGACGAGCTTGTCGGTCAGATCCCGAAGATCGAGCAAGTGCTCGAAGCCATGGCGATTCCAGTTCTCGCCCGTGAGGGCTTTGAGGCTGACGATGTGCTGGCCACGGTGGCACGCATCTGCGATGAAGCGGGCGCCAACTGCTTTGTAGTGACTGGCGACAAGGACTGCCGGCAACTGATCACCGATCGCGTGGCCGTGTACAACATCCGCAAGAACCAGGTGTTCGACGCGGCAGCACTGCGACAGGAGTGGGGCGTGAGTCCGGACCAGGTTGTGGATTTTCAGGCACTCATTGGGGACAAAGTCGACAACGTCCCCGGCGTGCCGGGCATCGGCCCGAAAACGGCCCAGGCGCTGCTCGATACGTACGGCACGCTCGACAATCTTTTGGAGCACGCGGCCGAAGTAACCGGCTCCAAAGGAAAGGCTTTGGCGGCCAATCGCGAGCTAGCGCTACTGTCGCGCGAGCTGGTCCGGCTCGATAGCCAAGTGCCGGTTGAGCCCGATTGGGATGCCAGCCGAGTCGGCGGCATGGATCAGCGTCGGTTGGGCGAACTCTTTGGTGAGTTCGGCTTCCGCGGCCTGGCCGAGCGTGTGGCCAAGCTCGAACCAGCGGAGGCTCCGACCGCTTCGACGGCGGCCGAGGCAGATTACCAGCTTATCAATACGCCGGCCAAACTTGCCGAATCTCGTTGCGCAGCTTGCAGCAACAATCGATCATCAGCGTCGACACCGAAACGACGCATGTCTCGCCGCGTTGTGCCGCGATTGTCGGTTACTCGTTCGCGTACGAGCCCGGCCAGGCCTTTTATGTGCCCGTGCGTGGGCCGGCCGGCGAGCGCGTGCTTGACCCGGCGGAAACGCTCGAAACGCTGCGGCCCGTGCTCGAGAATCCGCAAGTCCGCAAGATCGGGCAGAATCTTAAGTACGACATAATCGTGCTTGCGCAGCGCCGGCGTGCGGCTGGCTGGTGTTGATTTCGACACGATGGTCGCCAGCTATCTGCTCGATGCTGGCGGCCGCAGCCACAACCTCGATGAACTGGCGCAGAAATACCTCAACCACACAACGATCAAGATCGATCAGCTCATCGGGAAAGGCCGCGATCAAAAGCGGATGGACGAAGTGCCGGTGGCCCAGGTTGCCACCTATGCGGCCGAGGATGCCGACATCCCGCTGCGAATGCAGCCGATTCTGGCGCAGCGGCTTGCCGAAATGCAGCTCAGCGAGTTGAACCAAACGCTCGAAGTGCCGCTCATCGAAGTGCTGGCCGACATGGAGTTTACCGGCGTGCGCGTCGAACGCGCAGCGATTGGCCGAGCTAAGCACGCGCTACGGCGAGCGGCTCACACAACTGGAATGTGAAATCGAAGAGCTGGCCGGCCATCCGCTGAACATCGGCTCGCCCAAACAGCTTGCGCAGGTGCTGTTTCAAGAGCTCGGGTTGCCGGTAGTTAAGAAAACCAAGACGGGGCCAAGCACCGACGCCGACGTGCTGGAGCAACTGGCCGAGTCGCACGCCCTGCCGGCCAAGATCGTGGAGTACCGCCAGTATTCCAAGCTCAAGAACACGTACGTCGATGCGTTGCCCACGATGATTCAAGAGGAAACCGGCCGCGTGCACGCGTCGTTCAATCAGGTGGTGGCCGCCACGGGCCGGCTCAGCTCCAGCGACCCGAACCTGCAAAACATTCCGATCCGCACGGACGAAGGTCGCGAGATTCGCTCGGCCTTCGTGGCCGGCCCGCCCGGCTGGAAGCTGCTGTCGGCCGACTATTCGCAGATCGAGCTGCGAATCCTGGCCCACTATTCCGAAGACCCAGCGATGTGCCAGGCATTCGAGCGCGACGAAGACATCCACACGCTCGTGGCGAGCCAGGTATTCGGCGTGCCGCCCGAAGAAGTGACGTCCGCTATGCGGCGCAGCGCGAAGGCGGTCAATTTCGGCGTGATCTACGGCCAAAGCCCGTTCGGGCTGGCGAAGACACTCGGCATTTCGCAGGAGGATGCGGCCAAGTTCATTGACGGCTATTTCGCCACGTATCGCGGCGTTGCCAACTTCATGCTGCGCACGCTCGACGAGTGCCGCCGTCAGGGCTACGTCTCGACTATCTTGGGCCGGCGGCGAGCCATTCAAGGCGTGCGGCCGCTCGACAAACTTTCGCTGGGCACAGATCAGCCAAGCCGTCGGCCGCTGAATTTACCCGAGCGCACCGCCGTCAACTCGGTGATCCAAGGCTCCGCGGCCGACATGATAAAGCTGGCGATGATCGCCATCTGGCGGCGATTGCGCGACGAGCCGGTCGATGCCAAAATGATCCTGCAAATCCACGACGAGCTCGTGTTCGAGTCGCACGCACGACATCGAGTGCCGCCTCCAGGGCTACGTCTCGAAATTCTCGGCCGGCGACTGAGCCATTCAAGGGGTGCGACTCACTCTGGAAACAGAACGGTTAAACTCGGCACCGATCGAGCCTCGGCCAGCGCACCCCCCAACCTGCCCGCGCGGTACCGCCGTCAATTCGGTGATACCAGGGCTCCGCTGCCGACATGATCAAGCATTGCCATCGATTCCATCTGGTGCCGATTGCGCGACTCAGCAAAGTCTGATGCCCCAAAATGCTCACTGCAGATCCACGACGAATCTCAGGTGTTCGAATGTGGTCGAGTCGAAGGACATCGATCGTCTGGCGGCGCTGGTCCAGCATTGAAATGTCGGCTCGGTTTGCGGCTCGTCCTTACGCTAAATCTTGGTTACGGACATTGTTGGGCTGATTCAGCTCTAAAATCGATCCCCGCTGAATAGAAATGACTTCACAGATATGACCTTACCACTATTTGCCCGCAATGGTGACACGATTGTTACTAGCGACGGTGACTTACGAAGGGCATTACAACATGTCGACCCGGAAGGACACGTAACGATCTCTACTTGGGACGATGTGACCGCTATTACGTAACCAAGAGAATCGAAGCTGATAGTTTTAGAGCTGTACACACTCCTTCTATCGCAATGAAAACCATTGGCCTAGTCGGCGGCGTCGCCAGCGGTAAGTCGCTCGTGGCCAAAATGCTGGTCGAGCTTGGCGCCGGGCTGTTGGATGCCGACCGCACTGGGCATGTCGTGCTGACTGAGGACGCGGCCGTGCAGCGAATGCTACATGAGCGTTGGGGCGACGCCGTGTTTTCGCCCGACGGCAGTGTCGACCGGCGGGCGATTGCCAAGCGGGTATTCGCCAGCGGGGGCACGGCGGAGCTGGATCGCCGCTTTTTGGAAGACCTGTTGCATCACCGGATTCGGCGGCGACTGCTGCGGATGAAGGACCAATTCGCGGCCGAGGGGCGACCGGCCGTTGTCCTGGATGCTCCGGTTCTGCTGGAGGCTGGTTGGGGGCCCATGTGCGACATACTACTCATGGTGGACGTCCCGCGCGAGATTCGCCTCAAGCGAGCACTCAGCCGCGGTTGGACGGAGGAGGAATTCAATCGACGCGAAGCGGCCCAGTGCTCCGTCGACGACAAGCGCCGCGAGGCCCATTTCATGATCGCCAACGACGGCATCGGAAGAAGAACTGCGGGAAGCGGTTCGCGAATTCTGGCGAGCGCACGTGATTGAGCCGAATTGACCCGCTTCGGGGTCGGGCTCGGCCGTGAGCTCAGCCGAACGGAGTCTTCAACTCGTTTTCAAGCATGGGCTGCGACGCCCCGTTAAGAGTATGATTTGACGGTCAACCGTGCGACTCCCGACGCCCTTGGCGCCGCGGCTCAAAGGGGTCGGGAGTCGAACACGTCATCAATAGAATCGCTTGCACTGGCGACTGTCCTTTCTCTTCTGCCGGGGAGATTTGAAGACTCTCGACCCCCCAGAGGTGTGTTAATTTTCGGCGAGGGCTAGCATTGCTGGTCCGCGTTTCGCCTTCCCTTGCTTGGTCCGATTCGTGTAATAATGGTTGCGAGAGGCAACCTCATGGCGGGCCGTTCGTGCCTGCCAAGATCCCTTCTGTTCGTCCATCCCACCACAGGCGCCATCCGTGCGCCATGCGCTCTTCTCTTTCAGGAGCGGTAATTCAATGTCTGATTCACCTCCACGCGACGCGCGCAATCATCGCACGCGGCCAGTGCAGCGGCGCAAGCGTCCCGACGAAAACGGCGATGTGGCCATTGATCGGGAGCTATTAGCGGAGCTGGATCGCGAGGAGCCGCTATCGCTCGCCGAGGAACTCGATAAAGCGGCCGAGCGCGTGCGGCGCATCGGCGCCGCCATTGCCAAGGATGATGCGCACGACCGCAACATCCACATCGCCGAGCTGCAGCGGATGAGTGTGCCGGAGCTGATCGCCACGGCGGAAGCCGAAAACGTCCCCGAAGTCAGCGGCCTCAAAAAGCAGGAGCTGATCTTCCGCATCCTCAAGGAGCGGGTGAAGCTCAAGGGCCTGATGTACGGCGAGGGCACGCTGGAGATCCTGCCCGACGGCTTCGGCTTCCTCCGCAGCCCCGATTACCACTATCTGTCGTGCCCGGACGATATCTACGTGTCGCCGAGCCAGATTCGCCGCTTCGGCCTGCGCAACGGCAACACCGTGGCCGGCACGATCCGCCCGCCCAAGGAAAACGAACGCTACTTCGCCCTGCTGCGCGTCGAGGCGATCAACGGCGACGACCCCAACCTGCTCGCCAAGAAGATCTTCTTCGACGACCTGACGCCCGTGCATCCCGATCAGCGGATCGTCATGGAGACGACGCCAGACGAAGTCGCAATGCGCGTCGTCGACATGATCGTGCCGATCGGCTTCGGCCAGCGCGGCCTGATCGTCAGCCCGCCGCGGGCCGGCAAGACGATCCTGCTGCAAAAGATGGCCAAGAGCGTGCTCACGAATTATCCCGAGGCTTACGTCATCATGCTGCTCATCGACGAGCGGCCGGAAGAAGTCACCGACATGGAGCGGCAGATCAAAGGCCCGCACTGCGAGGTGATCAGCTCCACGTTCGACGAAACGTCGTGCCCGCCACGTGCAGGTGAGCGAGATGGTCATCGAAAAGGCCAAGCGGATGGTCGAGTACGGCAAGGACGTCATCATCTTCCTGGACTCGATCACGCGGCTGGCCCGCGCCTGGAACGCCGAGTGCCCGCACTCGGGCAAAATTCTTTCCGGCGGCATCGACGCCAACGCCATGCAGCGGCCCAAGCGGTTCTTCGGCTCGGCCGCAAAGTGGAGGACGGCGGCTCGCTGACGATCGTCGCCACCGCGCTGGTCGACACCGGCAGCAAGATGGACGAGGTGATCTTCGAAGAGTTCAAAGGCACCGGCAACCAGGAGATCGTGCTCGACCGCCGGCTGGTGGACCGCCGCATCTGGCCCTCAATCGACATCACCCGCAGCGGCACGCGCAAGGAAGAAATGCTCATGGACCCGGAAGAGCACCGCCGCATTTGCCTGCTGCGCCGCGTGCTCCACGACATGAACCCCACCGACGCGATGGAGCTGCTCACGACGCGGCTGCAAAAAACCAAGACGAACGCTGAGTTTCTCATGAGCGTGAAGGAGTAGAATTGAAAGAGGCGGGCAGATGCCAACGATCAGCCAATTTTATGGCATCACAATTCGAATGTATTTCGATGATCATCCGCCGCCGCATTTTCATGCGTATTATGGAAAGGATGCGGCGAAAATTGACATAGACACACTGGAGATTACCGAAGGAACGCTACGCCGGCGGTCGCTTGGGCTGGTCTTAGAATGGGCGGTAGTGCATCGTGAGGAGCTGCGAGAAAACTGGCAACGCGCCGAAGCGCACCTACCTCTCAATGAAATCGAGCCGCTGGAGTAAGCAAACTATGCCCCGTATCGTTTCCGTACAACCACTTCATGATTACCAGCTATCCATCGCCTTCGACGATGGCGTGCAAGGTGTGATTTCATTGAAAGACCGGTTGTTTGGGCTCGTCTTTGAGCCTTTGCGTGATCCGGCCATCTTTCGTCAGGTTTTTGTGGACGAGTTCGGCGCAATAGCCTGGCCGAATGGCGCCGATTTGGCGCCGGACGCTATGCACGAGCGACTTCGTAGGACGATTGAGGTCGCGTCGCGGTCGTAGAGCGCCGCCAATGCCGAATATCGTACCAGCAGCCGAGCTTTCCTCAAACGACCGCTTCGCCATCGTCGTCGCCAAATGGAATGAGTTGATCACCAGCAAGCTGCTTGAGGGCGCGGTAACAACCCTCGTCGAGAATGGCTTCGCCGACGACGCAATCGACATCGCCTGGGTGCCTGGCTCGTTTGAAATTCCGCTAGTCGCTCAGCGCATGGCCGACTCGGGCGCTTACAGCGCCGTGATTTGCCTGGGCGCCGTCATTCGCGGCGAAACGTCGCACGACTTGCACATCAATCGCGCAGTCAGCTTGGCGATAAGTCAAATCGCCCTCACCGCGAACGTTCCCGTGTTGTTCGGCGTATTAACGTGTGAGACAATGGAACAAGCCGAAGAACGCGCCGGTGGAAAAGCCGGGAACAAAGGCGCTGAATGTGCCGAGGCCGCGATTTATATGGTAGGCTTGTTGAAGAACCTAGCCTTGGAGAATGACGAATTGCCGAATGACGAATGACGAATTCGACACTCGCGATACGCATTTTGAGATTTGCCATTCGTCATTGAATCATTCGTCATTTGCCCCTATGTCCCGCCGCAGTCGAGCCCGCGAAGTTGCCTTGCAAATCCTCTTTGAGGACGATGTCAACCCGCGCTCGTCGGTCGAGGCCACGAAGAAGTTTCTTCACGGCCGATTGAACAACCCCGAGCTGGAAGAATTCTGCCTGTCGCTGATCCTCGGCGTGCGTCGCAATCAGCAGGAGCTCGACGACCTGCTTTCCAAGACGGCCGACAACTGGAGCCTCGCCCGAATGGCAGCCACGGACCGCAACGTGCTCCGCCTCGGCGCCTTCGAGATCCTCTATACCGACACGCCCGACCGGGCGGCGATCAACGAAGCCGTCGAGCTGGCCAAGCGCTTCGGCAGTGCCCAAAGCGCACAATTCGTGAACGGCATCCTGGACAAGTTCCTGCATCGCAAGGAAACTTGAGCTACTATCGGGCCTAAAGAGCGCCCGTCAATTCGCGGGGGCAGGCGGGGTCTGCGATGCGGCGTTACACGTTACTAAGCGCGATTGTCGCGTTGTGCACGCTCATTGCGTTTGGCAAATTGGCTCGTGCCCAGAGCGATTCGAACGACCCACCGACGGAATGGATCGAGCCGCAAACAGGCCATCGTGTCGTGCGGTTGTCGCGAGAACCAGGCAGCCGGAGCCTGTATTTTCATCAGCACGGATTTTCGGCCGATGGACGAAAGCTGGTTCTCACGAGCCGCCGCGGAATATCGGCCGTCGACCTGGAGACGCATGAGATTGAGTCGGTCGTAGAGGGGCGCGCTCAGGCACTGGTGACCGGTCGGAAAACGGGCGACATCTATTTTCTTCGCGACGGCGAAGTCTATGCGGCGGGCTTGAGCGCACCGCACACCGAGCGCAAAGTCGCCACGCTTCCTCGCCAATTCCGGGGCGGCAACGTCACAGTGAATTCCGACGAATCGCTGCTCGTAGGCCTGGGTGTCGATCGCGAAGACGAAGCAGAGCCTCGTCCTCGGCCGGGCGGCAGTCGGCGCGACCGGCTCGCGGGCCGCTGGGCCGCCGGGCTACCGATGGTCGTTTACACGATCGATGTCGCCAGCGGCGAGACGCGTGTCATCCATCGAAGCCGCGAGTGGCTGAATCACTTACAATGTTCACCGACCGATCCGCAGCAAATCATGTTCTGCCATGAAGGGCCGTGGCACTTCGTGGACCGCGTCTGGCTCATCCGCAACGATGGCTCTGGACTGAAACTCGTTCATCCGCGGACGATCCACATGGAGATCGCGGGACACGAATTTTTTAGCAGCGATGGCCGGGCCGTATGGTACGACTTGCAAACGCCGCGAAGCCTTGTGTTCTGGCTCGCGCGATACGACATCGCCTCGCAGGCGCGCACCTGGTATCACTTGGAGCGCGGCGAGTGGTCGGTGCATTACAACATATCGCCCGACGGCTCGTTGCTGGCCGGCGACGGTGGCGGACCCGGGAGCGTAGCGAATCAATCGCCAAATCGGGAGCGGCTCGATCCACCCGGCAACGGTCAGTGGATTTACTTGTTTCGCCCCGAAGAGTTTGAATCGCCGATCGTACCGGGCGGCGCCGAAAGCCACGTCCGAATCGGCAAGCTGCACCGAGCGACTTGTGGATCTCTCAAACCACGATTACGAATTGGAGCCCAACGTCATATTCACTCCGGATGGAAAGTGGATCGTCTTCCGTTCCGATATGCATGGCGAAACGCATACCTACATGGTCGAAGTGGCGCGGTCGGTTGCTGGGGAGTGACCGCAAGATGCGACTATCGTCAGCGCGACGGCCGAACTGTGCCGAAGTCATGTTTCCAGGATCGCAATCCGCATCGGCTGTGGGCTAACCGTATAACGGTTGCCTTGCCAAGACCGCCGGTACGCCACCCGCGCAGTGCGCTAACTTCAACAGCAGCCAGCGGTTGCCGCGCCGCGTAAGCCAGTAGATCTTCTGGAACGCGCACTAAGAGCCTGTTAAGACCATTTGCCGGCCATTGCAAATAAGCAACCGGCTGTGTTCTAATCCGGCCGTTGGAGGTCTAAATTGATCGTTGCATAATGCGACCTTAACAAATTGAACGAGAACAGGATCTTTGTTCACGCGCCGGCCGCCCGAATGCGGCGCTGGCGGCTACCACTTTGAGGAAAACATTTTGGAGAGGTGACTAATGAACAAATTGTTAAACCTGTTCGTTGCTCTGATCGTCTTGGCGATCGCGCCGGCCACGGTTCAGTCCCAAAACCTCCTTGTTAATGGCGACTTAGCGATTCCCCCTATCGGCGACGTGGCGCCGGCCGGCTGGACGCTCGTAGAAAGCCCCGTGCCCGATCGCGACCCGGCTACGCTGACCGACTTTGCCGACCACACCACGCCCGCGGCCGATGCTCACCGTGGTCTTTGGTTGAAGCCGTTCGAAGGGAACTTCCCAGGCTTCCCGGATGTTCTGTCCGTTGATGCCGACCTGTTTCAAACCGTGCCGGGCATCGCCGGAGTCCCCTACCGAATGACTGGTTGGGCTCGGTTCGAAGGCGGATATGCGGGTGGCCTTGACACCCTGGATCCGACTGCACCGGCACCGCGCAATGGTCAGCCGCCGTTGACCGATACGTTCTTTGCACTCGAATTTCTCAATGCCGGAAATTCAGTGCTCCCCGACTCGGTGGTGGTTGAGCTCAAAGCCGACGGGCAAACAAACAACAACCAGTGGATGCAGCACATCCTCACGGGCGTCGCGCCGGCCGGGACGGTCAACGTTCGAGTCCGCGCCTCGATGGTCGACGGCGAATTCAATGCCGATCGCGAGCCGGGCCCAGGCCAATCGGCATTTTTCGACGACTTTACGCTCACCGTCGTTCCCGAACCAGCGACATGGCTACTCGGTTTGTTCGCGTTGGGCCTGATCGGAGCGGTTCGTCGACGGATGGTTTAAGAGCGCTTAACAAATTGAACCGCCAAGATGCCAAGCACGCCAAGGAAGGCAATAAATCCGCATAGGCTTTCCTTTTCCTTGGCGACCTTTGCGCACTTGGCGGTTGAATCATTCGGTTAAATGCGCTAAGAAATAAACGCGTTCGCCAGTGCGCTCACAGTGCGAAAGCTCGCCGCGCTTGTCCGAATCTCTTCGAAAGTATAAAGATGAATTGATCGCGGAACGAGTTTTGAAGATCGCACGGGAGACATCGAGATGAGGCGGCGACTTGTCGCGGCGACCGTGGCGCTGCTAGCTGCGGTCAGCGCAACAGCACATGCGCAGGAATTAATCAGCAACGGAAACCTCGAACTGGTTTTTCCAGACCGTGGCGGGCGCGATTCGGTTCCGCCCGGTTGGTCGTTGTTCGAGGGCCCGCCCGTGCCAGCCGATCCCAATGCGCCTGTGGGCGGCGACTACAACGACGACGGGTTAGTCGATGCGGCCGACTACGTCGTTTGGCGCAAAGGCGGCCCGCTTCTCAATGAAGTCGAGAGCTTCGGCGTCACGGATGATGCGGACCACGCGTATTGGCGTACTCAGTACGGAAATCCGCCGCGACTCACTCTGGCCGAACCCGGCGATTTCAGCCACATCAACTACCCGGACGACGGCGGCGATTGGAACGTCTGGTTTCAGCCGTATCTCGGCACAGAAGCCGAGCAGGAAGAGAACTTCGCGCACCTGACTCAAGCGGTGCCCGGAACGGCCGGCACAACCTACAGGATGGTTGGGCACGCCCTGTTCGAGAACTTCTTCCCCGGCGGCGTCGAGAATTTGAACCTCGAAACCGGCGGCACGGCGACGGGCGAACCCTTCGATGACGGCCCGATGTCGCCCACCGACACATTCTTCGCCTTGGAATTCTTGAATTCGGACGGCGCGGTGCTTTCGGGCGGCGCCGAAATTGAGCTCAAGGCAGCCGGCCAGCCCAGCAACACAACATGGAAAGAACACGTGCTGACCGCAACCGCGCCGGCGGGAACGACCAGCGTTCGCGTACGAGCATCGATGCTGAACGGCGTTTACAATCCCCTGCCTGCTCCGCAAGTATTCCAGATGTCGTTCTTTGTTGACGCTTTCTCATTGACTGTCGTGCCGGCCGGGCAAGGCGCCGCCAACGTGCCCGAACCAGCCGGCTGGCTGCTCGCCAGCATCGCGGCCGCGTGCGCCATGTCGCGCCGACGTCGACACGTTGGCCACTCGGCCAATTAAACGGGCTGGAAGTCGCACCGCGGCGGCGAACCATCTTATTAAACTAATGGATTGTTCCCCTCCCCTTGACGGGGAGGGGCTAGGGGAGGGGAGCGAACCACGGCCCAGCTCTCGACTCTTCGCACGACTACCACTCGCCGTGAGTGCCGGAGGGGAACTGCCGAGTTGCAAAGCGCGCGATTCTATACCCACGGCTGCTTGCGCTGTGAACCGTAGTGTTGGGAGAGACAGCGGGCCGAACGATTATAGGACCCTTTTTGCACGCCGTAACGTGCACAGAGGATTCGCGAATAGAATGTACCCGTAGGTCTAGTCGCGCATACCAGTGAAACCAGGCTCTATCTCCGCAATCCTTTTCTCGTTTTGCAGAATCTGCGAGTGTACTTCGAGCAATTCGTTCATCCGGCTAACTGTTCGTTTCTCGCGACCCGACCTGCGGTAAGTCACCACCTCATATGTCAGGTTCTTTTCGATATATTCTCGCCTTCGCTTAAGGTCGGCTACTTCACTACGGAGAAGTGAAAGTAGGGGTTCGGGATCTCCCTTCGCGAAAGCTGACTCCGCAGTTTGTCTAATCTGTTGTTGTTGCTGTGAAATCCTCCAGATCACCAGCTTTTCCTGTATGAATACATAGGCCATAACGCCAAAAAACAGAGTAATAACACCAAACAAGATTCGAGGGTGGTACTTCACGACAAATCTCTTAACGTAGCCAATCCACCCTTCCGCCGCCTCACGCGCGATGATTGCGTCGCGTATCCTCGCCCACTCTTCCTCTGTATACGGCCGGAATGCACCAATTGGATCCTTCATGTCCTCGTCATCGTTTGATTCCATCACTCCAATTCCTCCTGTACACCAGGATGGGACAAAGGTGGATGGGACAAAGGTGCCAGGAACCGATTTTGCTTCGCTATGCGGCTTCCTATCTAGCAACTAGGCGACACCTCGCGCAGACGAAGTAGTTGTCGAAACATCGTTTGCTGAACTGCTGTCAAGTCGTCTTTTCGGCCACTAGCGCCGCGGCCAAGAATTTGTTTGCTTTTGGCCGCCACTTCGGTTAGTCTAATAGAAACGGATAGTATACATCCGTTCCCTATTCTTTATCGCTCAAATCGAAGAGGCCTGAGGCATGTTTCCTCACCCCTATCAAAAGCCGCGTCCAGCAACCATTCGCCTGACGCACCCTATGAACAGTCGCCGCATCCTTGCTTTTGGAGTATTAGAAAACGTTATGTTACGCAACTGACGCATCACCCGTAGGTGCGCAAAAATACGGAGGGGAATTTTGCGCATCTACGCAGTTTCCCGATCGAAATGCCAAAAAACAGGGAACGCGGACGGCCTGAGAGGTTGGGCAAACCGCCGCACCGCTGCCGTTTACCCCGAACAACCACTCCCTAAAATGATGCAGGAACATGGATTCCTTACCTGACACCTGACACCTGACACCCGACACCTAATCCCCCCATGGGCATCTTCGACAAACTAAAACAAGGCCTCAACAAGACCTGGCGATCGCTCAACACCGACGTTCGCGATCTTTTTAAGAGCGAGGGCCGGCTAGTGGATCAGCCGTTCCTCGACGAGATGCGCGCGATGCTGTTCAAAACCGACATGGGTTACGACGCCGTCGAGCAGATCGTCGACGAAGTGGCCACGAATTTCCGCGCCCGAGTGGTCACGCTGGAACAAGTCGTGGCTACCTGGAAGGACAGGCTGCGGAAGTTGATGGCCCAGGCCGACGCAGGAGACCCGCCGGGCGGGCCACGCAGGAAGATCGCCGGGCGAGATGCGCCGATCAAATTCGCTGCCAGCGGCCCGACTGTGATCATGATCTGCGGCGTCAATGGTAGCGGCAAGACAACGACAATCGCGAAGCTGGCCCGCTTGTTTCAGTCGCAAGGGAAAAAGGTTTTGCTGGGCGCCGGCGACACGTTCCGGGCGGCGGCCGTCGAGCAGCTTACGATTTGGAGCGAGCGAATTGGCGTGCCGATCGTCACGGGCCCTGCGGGAAGCCATCCGGCAAGCGTCGCCTACCGCGCCACGGAAGAGGCAATCAAGACGGGCATCGATGTGTGCATCATCGATACAGCCGGCCGGCTGCAAACACAAAAGAACCTCATGGCCGAGCTCAAGAAAATTCAGGACTCGATTCGTAAGCAGGTGCCCGAGGGGCCGCATGAGGTGATCCTCGTGCTCGACGCCACCACGGGGCAGAACGGCATCAGCCAGGCCATGAAATTCACTGAGGCAGTGGACTGCACCGGGATCGTCCTGGCGAAGCTCGACGGCACGGCCAAAGGAGGCGTGGTCGTTGCCATCCGGCAACAGGTCGGGTTGCCAGTGAAATACATCGGCGTTGGCGAAAAGGCCGACGATTTGGCGCCCTTCTCACCAAATGAATTCGTCGACGCGCTTTTCGATGAAGTGACCGGCGGCGAAACTCCTCGCGGTTAGAGCCAGCCGAGATTACTTCCGCGTTGCTTAAAGAAGCGGATGCAGATGCTTATCACTCAGGCACGCGCCGGCCGCTCATCTGAAATGAAAGAATTCGTCGTGAATTACTCGCTGCACTAAGTCGCTGTCGATTAACGGGTTACATGATCGGGCCAGAGCGCGCTTGCGATGCAGCCCGATACGGGCACGATGATTGCTTACTGTCGCAATCGTGTTCAGCAAAACATCTGGACGCGAATGAAATGAACGGTAGCTCGTTCAGGAGAACTTACCAAACTTTGTGAAGCGACTCTGCCTGGGTCGGACCAATGCCCATAAGGCTTGGGTGCTCGTTTCCGCCTGGGAGCACCCAAGCCGGGCATCTTTCGACAAGGAGAAGATAACGGCGCGATGCCGCGGAGTGTTTGTTAACTAAGCCAACCGAATGCCCACCAAGGTTTGGGCGCTCTTTCCGCCTGGGAGCGCCCAAACCGGGGCATTTCTTGTAGCCGGTTTTCATTGAATCATCACCGACGCCAATTGCCGCTCGTTACACGCAATTCATCAAGCCAACCGAATGCCCCATCGAGGTTTGGGCGCTCTTTTCCGCCTGGGAGCGCCCAAACCAGGGCATTCTCTCTGATTCGTCAAGTGGCTGTCGCGAGAACTGCGGCCGGTTCATGTCCTCCCGATCGCTGTGAGCCAGAAGGATGCCCCACAGGCTTGGGTGGATTCTCCGCCTAATCTGCCCAGGCCGGGGCGTCCAAAGCGGTTGGAGGTCGGTGCTGGGTATGGGGGTTGGGGAGTGCTGCATTGACTGAGAGCGGTCGCGGCATTCGATCTGAGCAGATCTCAGTGAGACATTGCTTCTCACGCTCAACGCTAGACGTCTAGACCCTCAACCTCCCCGCATGAAACTCATCATCGCCATCATCCAGCCGAACAAGCTCGAGGACGTCAAGAAGGCGCTTTCCGAAGTCGAAGTCGTGCGCCTGACGATCATGGATGTACAAGGTTTCGGCCGGCAAAAGGGCCAGGCCGAAGTTCTCTACAAGCGCAATGAATTCACGGTGAACTTGTTGCGCAAGGTGCAGCTGATGATTGCGGTGAACGACAATTTTGTTGAGCCCACGATCAATGCGATCATCAAGGGAGGCCGCACCGGGCCGACTGGCGAAATCGGCGACGGCAAAATCTTCGTTCTGCCGCTGGACGATTGCATCCGCATTCGCACCGGCGAACGCGGCGGCGAAGCAATCTAATTTAGATATCCCAATTGGCCGGCGAGCCGGGTCGTCCTCGACCCCGGCATCGTGAATTTGATGCGCCGACGCCCCGGGCTCGTGGACGAGCCGGCTCGCTTAGTGAACGGTCGGCTAGCGCAAGAGACCGGCACGCCTGCTAAAATCAATCCCGGTTCGCGTCCTGACAGTTGGCGTTCATTCCCATGCGATTCTATTGATGGCGGAACAATGCGCAGCTCCCTACGACTTTCCTCGGCTCTTGTTGCCTTTTCGATTCTCACTTTTCCGTTGTCGGCGCTGGCCGTCGACGGCATCGAGCAGAGCGTTGTGAAGGTCATCGTGACGAAGAGGGCCCCTGATTTCTTCCGTCCTTGGACAAAAGCGGCCCCAGATAAAGCAGCCGGGTCCGGCGTGGTGATCGACGGCAAACGGATCCTTACGAACGCGCATGTGGTCATTCACGCCAGCCAGGTGTTCGTGCAAATGCGAAAGGGAGGCGACCAGCTCAACGCAAAGGTTACGGCCATTGGCCCCGGCATCGATCTGGCACTTGTGGAACTTGCAGATCGGGAAAAGCTCGATAATGTGCCCCCGATTCCGTTGGCCGACGAGTTGCCGCAGCTCAAGTCGCGAGTGAGCGTGTACGGCTACCCGACGGGCGGCGACGATCTGTCGATCACCGATGGGATCGTCTCGCGCATCGAATTTGCTGGCTACAACTATTCCGCCGGCGGCGTCCGCGTGCAAGTCGACGCCGCTCTGAATGCCGGCAATAGCGGCGGGCCCGCCGTCGATGATGGCAAAATTGTTGGCCTTGTGTTCAGCAAGATCGCCGAGGCGGAAAATATTGGCTACCTCATCCCGACGGAAGAAATACGCGCCTTTCTCGGCGACGTGGAGGACGGAAAGTACGAAGGCAACTGCCTGATGTTCGATCAGTTTCAATCCGCCGAGAACGAGGCATTGCGAAAATTTCTGGAACTTCCCAATGATGTGACGGGGGTGGTGGTAACGAAGCCGTACCGTGACGACGACGATTACCCGCTGCGAGAGTGGGATGTCATCACGCACGTAGGGCCACACGCGATCGACAATCAAGGCTACAGCGACGTTCGCGACGGGCTGCGGATGCGGTTCATCTATTACGTGGCCCGCCTGGCCAAGGAAGGAAAAATCGAACTCACACTTCGCCGAGACGGTGAGACAAAGACGATTTCAGTGCCCGTGTCGCCGCGTCGCGACTTCCTGGTGCCCATCCTCGAGGAGGGGTACCCCGAATATTTCATCTACGGTCCGCTCGTGTTTACGGCGGCAACCCAGGAGTATGTGCGGGGGCTGGGCAGCAACGGACTGGGAGCGCTTTTGGTATTAGAGAGTCCGCTCCTCGCCCGGCTGTACCGTCCACCGTCGGAACCAGGTGAACAACTGGTTGTGATCGCGACCCGGATGTTTCCACATTCGATCATCAAGGGTTACGACAATCGGCCGCTTGGCGTCGTAGAAAAGCTCAACGGCACGAAGGTGAAAAACCTGCCTCGCTCGCGGAGATGCTGCGCGACTGCGATGACAAATTCGCGCGATTCGAAATGTCGGACCGCAGCGAGTCGATCGTCTTCAATCGAAAGGAACTGGAGGCGGCCACGGAAGAAATTCTTTCCAATGAAGGAATTCGCTACCAGGCTTCAACTGGGCTGCGGGACGTCTGGGAAGGTGAAGAGTAGAGTCGACGCCAATTAGCGAGCAGCGTCGTCCCCGTCGTCGGCCGGGCTCGTGGACGAGCCGGGCTCAATTTCTGATGTGAAAAGCCGCGACGACACAACGGTTGACGCGGTCAGGCCGGACGTCGCATCGCTGGGCGCTGTTCGTCGAGCACCGCGCGAATGTCGGAAATCAACTCAGCGGCAAGCTTCATTGCTTTCCCATCACGATTCTCGTTTGCCGTCGACCATCGGTTCGCCAATCGCGAAGGCCGCTCGTAATTAAGGACCTGGCTCTCTGCGGCCGGCGCGATGTGGACGATGAACTCAAACGGTCCGGCGACGATTCGGTCGCCATCTCGCAGGCCGGCGTTGCTCGCTGGCTGGCTATTGATGAAAATTTCCGGTCCATCGCCGACTTGCCGCACGGCCACCTGGCTTGGAAGCACGACGAAACAGGCATAAACTTCAGAAAACTGAGCCGCGTTCAGGACCAAGTCGCATTCGCACGAAGTGCCCATGAGAAACGCCGGCCCGGCGACCGGCCGGCGCCGCTGCTGCGTGTGCCCGCGAACGATTTCCAGCTCAACGCGTTGGGCGCACATGCTATTAGCCATGCGAGGACCAGGCATGATGCGAAGGCAGACTGAACCTTTATCAATGTCGGTTAGCGCGGTCGGCCTTATTGAGGCCGATTTGCTTCAACGCTACGGCAGCGGACCACGATTAGCGGATTTTATCTGTCATCCAGCCCCTTGACCTCTATTCCTAGCCTGTCTAGGATTTGAGCATGGAAGCCATTAGCGGTGACAAGTTGCGCGGGCATCTGGAGATGCTGATTTTGGCCACTTTGGAGCGCGGCGAAGCTCACGGTCTGGAAATCCTGCGCCGGATGGAAGTCAGCGGCTGCGGGTTGCTGCGGCTAAAGGAAGGCTCGCTCTACCCGGCGCTTTACAGGCTTGAGGAAGCTGGCGAGTTGGCGGCCAGCTGGGAGCAACAGTCGCACGGCCGCCGCGGCGCTCGCGGGCGGATTTACCGCCTTACACCCAAGGGTCATCGCAAACTATCGCGCGGCCGTAGCGAGTGGCAAACGTTTGTCCTTACTCTTGGGGGAATTCTCAGGGGCGCCAGCGTGAGCTTTGGTTCTCTGCGGCGGTACTTTGCAGATTTGGAGACAAATAAATGAAAAGGCAACTAACCGAGCGAGCGAACAGAGCTCTGGCGCTGGCGGCCGACGAAGCTCGAAGCTTCAATCATAGATACGTCGGCACCGAGCACGTATTACTGGGGCTGGTCGCGGAACCATCGGGCGCCACTGTTGACGTGCTCGGGGCAATGGGTGTCGATGTCGCGCGAATTCGTAGCGAGGTCGAGCGTTTGGTTCAACGAGGATCCGGCACTATATCTCCTGGCACACTTCCGCGCACGCCGCGCACTCAGCAAGTCATCGAATACGCCCACGACGAAGCTCAAAGCGTTGGCCAGAAGGTCGTCGACGTGGAGCATTTGCTCATTGCCCTGCTGCGCGAGCCGGACGGAGTCGCTGGCGTCGCCCTCAGAAACTTGGGCGTGAAGCCCGACCAACTGCGGGCCGAAGCGCTGCGCACTTGCATTGAATTGATGAAAATCGTCGAGCGATCGGTACGGCCGGTGCGAAGTAGCACACCGCGCAAACGCAAGATGCGCGAAGAGTTGCTAGCCCACCTGTCGACAATCTACGAGGAAGAATTAACACGCAGCGGCCAGGCCTCTCTTGCATTGAGGGAAGCGGCCCGGCGGTTCGGCACGCCGGCCGAACTCGCGCGGGAGTTTCAAGACACTTTGCCAATTCACGAGCGTATAAGCCATTTCGTAGAGCGCTTCGTGGCCTATCGGGCGCCCGAGACGGCGGCCCGGTACTCGCTCCGCCTTGCGTGGCACACGTTCGCGATGCTGGCGGCAGTCCTTGCCATCGTTACGAGCTGCGTCGCTTTGCGCTACGGCCGGACGGAGGACGTGAAAACATTGACGCGCGTGCTGGGCGCCATTGTCGTGCTGACTCCGCCCGCGCAATTTGTGATTGGGCTGGCCTACATCAAGCTGCGAGACGCGATGTGGGGCGCATTTGGCAGCCGCAAATCGCCCGGACGAGTCGTCGCGTTTACGGTGCTTATTGCTGCGGTTGCACAGCTTTATTTGATGAGCGTAGCCGCCATTATTCGCATGGATCTTAGCGTCGCGCTCGACGCTGCCCGCTTCGCCGGGATTGTTGCCGTGACAAGCGCCGTTCTGTTTGCCGTTCTCGCCTACATCGGCGGCCCTAGTGAGATCCGCGACACACAGTGGGCGCTGCTGGAAATCGAAGCCGCCTAAACGTTACAAGGCCATACCGCAGGCTGCACGCACCGGCAGCATTAATGGAATGCTGTCGTCGCAGTCGTCCGGCGAGCGACGCGAAGTTGTCCGCGAGCTTGGGAAACGAGGCGATCGCGGATCGCCATTTCCTGCTTGCCCGCCGCGCGCCTGGCCAGGGCCGAGCGAAGCTGCTCCTCTGCCGTTGCCGAATTGATTGAATTGGCCGGAATCGCGCGATTGGTGAGCACCGACACGACGTTGTCGACCACTTGAACGAAGCCGCCGTCGACGTACATGTGGATCATCGCGTCGCCGGGGCGGCGGATGCGCAGTTCGCCGTAACCGAGCCGGCCGATGAGCGGGCTGCGGCCGGGCGCGATGCCGGCTTCGCCGTCGTACAAGGGCAGGGCGACGAAATCGGCCGGCGTGTCGATCACCGTGGCCTCGGGCGTGACGACGACGCATTGGAGTGCGGCGGCAGTGGTTGGTGATGCGAGATTGGCCATTTTGGTTCGGCGAGAAATTCGCGGCGGAACTCAGGTAGATTCGACCTTGCGGCCGACGCCAAGGCGGCCGACGCCAGTGCTAAACTATTTTTGTTGATTTCTTCCACTGGGCTTCGGCCTGCTCGATGGCGCCGACGTACATGAAGGCGTCTTCCGAGCAGGTGGTCCCACTTGCCGTCGCAGATTTCTTCGAAGCTGCGGATCGTTTCGGCGAGCGGCGTGATTTCGCCCGGCTTGCCGGTGAACACTTCGGCCACGAGGAACGGCTGCGACAGGAACCGCTCGATGCGGCGGGCGCGATGCACGACCAGCTTGTCCTCTTCGCGCAAGTTCGTCGACGCCGAGGATCGCGATGATGTCCTGCAGTTCGCGGTACCGCTGCAGAATCGTCTGCACGCGGCGGGCGACGTTGTAGTGCCGCTCGCCGACGTACTGCGGATCGAGAATGCGGCTGTTCGAGGCCAGCGGATCGACCGCCGGGTAAATGCCCTTCTCCGAGATCGACCGCTCCAGGTACAGGAACGCGTCGAGCTGGCCGAACGCGGTGGCCGGGGCCGGGTCGGTCGGATCGTCGGCCGGCACGTACACGGCTTGCATCGACGTGACGGCCCCGCTGGTGGTCGACGCGATGCGTTCCTGCAGCGCGCCCATTTCGGTGGCGAGCGTCGGCTGGTAACCCACCGCGGACGGCATGCGGCCCAAGAGCGCGGACACCTCGCTGCCCGCTTGCGAGAAGCGGAAGATGTTGTCGACGAAGAGCAGCGTGTCGGCGCCGGTCTTGTCGCGGAAGTACTCGGCCATCGTCAGGGCCGAGAGGGCGACGCGGAGCCGGGCGCCGGGCGGCTCGTTCATCTGGCCGAACACCATGCAGGTCTGGTCGATGACGCTGCGGCCCGTGTCGCCGATCTTGGCTTCCTGCATTTCGAGCCACAGGTCGGTGCCTTCGCGGGTCCGCTCGCCGACGCCGGCGAACACCGAGTAACCGCCGTGGGCCGACGCGATGCGGGCGATGAGCTCGGTGAGAATGACCGTCTTGCCGAGACCGGCACCGCCGAACAGCCCGGCCTTGCCGCCGCGGACGAACGGCGTGAGCAGGTCGATCACCTTGATGCCCGTTTCGAACAGCTCGGTCTTCGTCGACAGATCGCGAAGCGCAGGCGGTTCGCGGTGGATCGGCCAGTATTCCTCGGCATCCACCGGGCCGCGGCCGTCGACCGGGTCGCCGGTGACGTTGAACACGCGGCCGAGCGTCGCCTTGCCGACGGGCACCTTCACCGGGCTCGCCCGTGTCGACGCAGTCCTGACCGCGGACCAGGCCGTCGGTGCTGCCCAGGGCGACGCAACGCACGCGGCCGCCGCCGAGGTGCTGCTGCACTTCGCCGGTGAGGTTGATCTTCACGCCCTTGTGCTCGGATGACGATCTTCACGGCGTTGTAGATCGCCGGCAGATGGTCTTCGGCGAACTCGACGTCGAACGTGGAGCCGATGATTTGCGTGATGCGGCCGATGTTTTGTGCGGTTGCTGTTGCAGTGGCCATTGCAAGTTGATCAAGTGTTTGGGATTTGCGCCGGCGGTGGGCGCCGGCGTTGTACGTGTAAATCCGGCGTTGCCGCCGGCGCTAATTGCTAACTTAATGCCTCGACACCGCCGATGACGTCCATCAGTTCGGACGTGATGCGGCTTTGGCGGGCGCGGTTGTATTGCCTGCTGAGCCGGTGGATCAGATCGCCGGCGTTTTCGGTGGCGCTCTTCATGGCGACCATGCGGGCGATCTGCTCGCTCACGGCCGAATCCAGGAAGCACTTGAACAGCTTGACCTTGAAGCTGGTCGGCACGACTTCTTCCAGAATGCTTTCGGGCGACGGCAGGAACTCGTAGATCGCTGCGGCGGCCGCCGGCTCCGCCTGCGGCTCGGTTGCTGGCTCTGCCAGTGCGCATCGGCCGGCGCCGCCAATCGCCGCAGCGGCAGCAGCGTTTCGACGGCGACGTGTTGCCGCGCGATGCTGACGAACTTCGTGTACACGACGTCCAGCCGATCGAGCTTGCCGGTGACGTATTCGTCGAGATACCGATTGGCGATGACATCGACTTCGTCGAACGACGGCTTGTCTTCGAAGTGCGTGTAGGTCGACGTCGGCCTTGATGCCGCGAAACTTGAACGCGGCGATGCCGCGTCTTGCCGACGATTTCCAGCCGGCAATTGGGCACCGTCTGCTTCAGCTCGAGCCAGCGATGGAAGCCGGCCCGCTGCAGGTTGCCGTTGAAGCCGCCGCACAGGCCGCGGTTGGCCGTGAGCACGAGCAGCGTCGCGTTCTTGCACGCGTTTCGCGCTCCTCGAGCAGCGGATGGCTCACTTCCAGGCCGCTTGCAGCAAGATCGCTGAACGAGCTTGCGTGATGCGGTTCGTGTAGGCGGTCGCCGCCGACGCGCGGTCCATCGCCTTCTTGAACCGCGCGGTGGCGATCAGCTCCATCGTCCGCGTGATCTTGCGGATGTTGTGGATGGACTTGCGGCGTTTGTCGAGACGCGTGGGTTGGCCATCGAGAGGGTCAGGGTTAGGGTTTAGGGTCTAGGGTTCTGACACGGCGTTTTGGGTGTCTGGCAATTAACCGCGTGTTATACGGTGACTGTTTCGCGCTCACGCCGACGTTCTTCGGCTGCGGCCGCTTCGCCGGAGGCGTATTGGGCCTGGAATTCCTTGATTGCCGCTTCGATCGTCTGCACGAGATCGTCGGTCAGGTCCTTCTTCGGATTCGAGCTTGTTCCCAAATCTCCGGCTTCTGATTGTGGATGAACGTGAGGAACTGTCTTCTCCCACGCTTGAACTTCGTTCGATCGGGACGTTGTCCAGGTGGCCGCGCGTGCCGGCGTAAATCACTAGGACCTGGTCGATCACGTTCATCGGCTGGTACTGGCCTTGCTTGAGCATTTCGACCATGCGGTAGCCGCGGTCGAGCCGGGCCTGCGTGGCGGCGTCGAGGTCGGTGCCGAGCTGGGCGAACGCTTCCAACTCGCGGAAGGCGGCCAGGTCGAGCCGCAAACCGCCGGCGACCTTCTTCATCGCCTTGATCTGGGCCGCACCGCCCACGCGCGACACCGAAATACCCGACGTTCATGGCCGGCTTCGACGCCCGCGAAGAACAAGTCCGGCTGCAGGTAGATCTGGCCGTCGGTGATCGAAATCACGTTCGTCGGAATGTACGCCGAAACTTCGCCTTCGAGCGTTTCGATGATCGGCAGCGACGTGAGCGAGCCGCCGCCGAGCTCGTCGGACAGCTTGGCCGACCGCTCGAGCAGCCGGCTGTGGCAGTAGAACACGTCGCCCGGATACGCTTCGCGGCCCGGCGGACGACGCAACAGCAGCGACAGCTGGCGATAGGCCACGGCCTGCTTGCTCAAGTCGTCGTACACAATCAGCGCGTGCTGGCCGCCGAACATGTAGTACTCGGCCATCGCCGTGCCGGCGTACGGAGCTACGTACTGCAGCGGGGCAGGGGAGCTGGCACCGGAGACGATCACCGTCGTGTAATCCATCGCGCCCGTCTCGCGGAGCCTTTCGATGACGCCGGCGACGGTCGATTCCTTCTGGCCGATGGCGACGTAAAAGCACTTCACGCCGGAATCGCGCTGGTTGATGATCGCGTCGATGCCGATGGCCGTCTTGCCCGTCTTGCGGTCGCCGATGATCAGCTCGCGCTGGCCGCGGCCGATCGGCGTCATCGCGTCGATGGCCTTGATGCCGGTCTGCAGCGGCTCGCTCACCGGCTGCCGCTCGGCCACGCCGGGGGCGATGATTTCCACCGGGCGGCGCTGCTTGGTGACGATCGGGCCCTTGCCGTCGAGCGGATTGCCGAGCGGATCGACCACGCGGCCGAGCAGCTCGTCGCCCACCGGCACGCTCAGCAGCCGGCCGGTGCTGCGGACTTCGTCGCCTTCTTGTGATCGTCGAGGTAGTCGCCGAGGATGATGATGCCGACCGAGTTCTCTTCGAGGTTGAACGCCAGGCCGATCGTGCCGTTGGGGAACTCGACCATTTCCTGGGCCATGACGCCCGACAGGCCGTAGACGCGGGCGATGCCGTCGCCGACTTCCAGCACGCGGCCGACTTCGCGGACGTCGATCTGCGAGGCGAAATGCTCGATTTCCTGCTGGATGACCGAGGCGATTTCGTCGCTATTGAATTTCATATATGCTCCGAAGTTCTGACGACTAACCGTCACAAACCTGCTCCGGCTGTCGTCTCAATTTTTTCCACGGCACGATCGATCATTTCGGTCGCCGTGGCATGTTCCAATTGTGTATTGATCGAGCCGTCGTAAACTCGGTCGCCGACGCGAATGATCAATGCCGGCGATCAGCGACGGGTCGACCATCGACTCGCATGACCGGTTCTGCTTGCAGTTTTTTGCGCAGCGTGTCGAGGATTTCGCTCCGCACGGCGTCGTCGAGCGGAATTGCCACGCGGACTTCGACGTCGGCTTTTGCCCGCTCCGTTCGGCCTGCAACAGCTTTGAGAATGCGGGCGATCGGCCGTAACAGCTCGAGCCGGCCGTGCCTCGACAGCACTTTCAGGAAGTTGAGCAACCACAGTGGATGCCCGCTTGCCGAAAACGCGGTCGAGCATCTGCTCCTTCTCCTCGGGCTGAACCAACGCCGAGCGAAGCGTCTCGTCGAACCGCGGAAAGTGGTCCAGGACGTCGGTCACGAGCTGAGTCGACCTCCTCGACCAGGCCTGCGGTGTTTCCCGTTTTTGCCGCCACTTCCATGAACGCCATCGCATACACGCGCGAAATCCGCTCCGCCGTGACGTCCATCACGGTTTCGTGCTTCGGCTTTTCGCGGTCGATTGCCATGTAGGTCAGCCTTTCCAGGCTGACTCCCGAATTCAAGGTTACGTCGGGCTGGAAAGCCTGACCCACTAGTTCTCGCTTGGTTCATCGCGGTCAGTTTTCCTAGCGCCTCGCGGACGAGCTTGTTCTGTTCGTCCTGCGTGAGCTTCTCGCGAACCACTCTCCGGGCGAGCTCGATCGCCACGTTGGCACTGGTGATCGCTAGCTCCTGGATGGCGCCGTCCTTGGCCCGGTCGATCTCGCGAAGCGCCCGCTCCAACTCGTCTTTGGCAGCCTGTTCGCCCTTGGCGTCGATGCTTCGCCGCGTGTGCTCGGCATCGCGACGGGCTTCCTCCAAGAGCGCGCGAACTTCGCCGGCCGCCGCCGCCAGCTTTGCTTCGTGCTCGGCTAACAGCTGCTTCGCTTCCTCGTGCTTGGCTTCGGCTGCCGCGATGTTGTCGGTGATCTTTGCTC
The DNA here is from genome assembly GCA_963713365.1 of uncultured Planctomycetota bacterium. Taxonomy (GTDB): domain Bacteria; phylum Planctomycetota; class Planctomycetia; order Pirellulales; family Lacipirellulaceae; genus JABDGM01. Next base: position 338,672 of record CAVQLN010000006.1, read on the forward strand.
GCGCTCGTCCAGGGCCGCGGCGATTTGCGGCCAGGCGAATACGCTAAGCAACCCGAACAGCACCAGGAAGACAATCAGCGTCCAAATCGCGAGGTCGGGATCGAAAGGCAAGCGGGTTGGGGTCGCCGGCCGCTTCAGCCTCGTGAGCTTCGCTCGTGCCGCCGCTTCTTCGCTGCCGCTTCAGCAGCGGCGTCTGTGCGTACATCGCTCGTGCGGTCAGCAGCGCGGCGATGAGCGCAACGCGCCGCAAACCACTGGCACCTTCGGGTAAAGAACGACATTGCATTCTTCCTTCGCTTGCGTCGAGCTCAGTTGGGCCTGTTGAACAACATACAAACGATCAGCGCAAAGAACGTGGCACCTTCGATGAGAGCCGCCGAAATGATCATCGCCGTTTGGATGTTGCCGGCCGCCTCCGGCTGGCGCGACATGCCTTCGACCGCCTGGCCGCCGATGCGGCCGATGCCGAAGCCGGCGCCGAGCATCACCAAGCCCGCACCAACCGCGGCGCCGAGGTTCATGTAACCACCAGGCGTCGCGTTGCGAATGTTGGCCGCTTGCTCCGCCGTAACGTCGGCTGGAACACTGGGGGGCTGCTGAGCGAACGCCGGACCGCCGAGTGCGAGCAGTGCCAAACAGGGAAGTGCCAATCTGCAAAACTTGACCATCGGGATTTGTCCTTTCTCCATTTGTTTTCCAAAAAGTGATTCGAAAGAATTTCGCTTAATGCGGATGAACGGCCATGCCAATAAACAGGGCCGACAAGAACGTGAAAATGTATGCTTGCAGAAACGCGACAAACAACTCGAGCATGCTCAGGGCAGTGGCGCCGAGAACACTGGCGGGCATCACGCCCCACCACCACAGCGACTGAGCGCTGGCGGCGATGAACGCCATGATCACGGCGAGCACGACGTGGCCGGCCATCATGTTGGCCAAAAGACGCACGGCCAAGCACGCCATGCTTCACCACCAGCCCGAAGACTTCGATGACGAAGATCATCGGAACCAGCAAGATCTTGAGCGGGCCGGGAACATCCATATGCGGGACTTGAGCTTTCCAGAAGCCGACCGGCCCGAGCTTCATCATGCCGGAACCAATGACCACCAGAAATGTGACAAGCGCCAGCGCAGCCGTCACGCGAGCGAAGCCGGTCGGCGAGCCCATCCAGGGAATCATGCCGAACAAGTTGCAGCCAAGGATGAAGAAGAAAATCGTCCACAGGAAGGGCACGAACCTGTCGGCGTCGTGATGGCCGATGCAGGGCCGGGCCACGTTGTCGCGGAAGTAAAGCAGCATTGCTTCGAGCATGTTGCGGAAGCGGCCGCGCGGGATCGCGCCGCCCTTGAGTGCTCTGGCCAGACCGACGAAAAACACGAAGATCAAGATCGCCACGAGCAGCTCGATCACCATGAACTTCGTGAGCTTGAAGTCAATCGGCGTTCCGGCGAAGGGCTGAGGAATCGCGATATGGCCATGCGAGCCGGCCGGGGCCATGAATTGGGGAACGTGGAAGTAATCCGCGTCCTCGACATGGCTAAACACATGCGCGGGGTCAAGCGGATCGTGTGCAGGCGCAGTGTGCTGGCCATGCCCGGCATGCGGGGCGTCGTGCGCGTCGTGTTCGGTTTCGGCCGCCATGCTAACTGAGTTACCGTAGGCTTCGATTCGAATTGGAGGGAGGGTCGGATCGACGCTTCACCGCGATCCAGGTTTCGAGGCCAAGCACGACCATGTAGAACGTGAGCAAGTAAACGATGAAGTACAAGTGATCACGGCCGCTTTGTCCGGCGGCCAGGATGGTGACGCATACGCCAAGCGGGAAGAACATTCGGACCAGCATACCGCAAATCGCCCCGCCGACTGGCGAAGTGCGCGACATGATCATGGCTGCACCGTCCGCAATCAGTCCCGAGAACAAGCAAATGCCGGCGGCCGAAGCCAATCCGAGCGGACCGTTCGAACCGGTTTGTGCGGCGGCGACCGGCATGAGCACGAGCGCAGTCGCGAGAACACATGCGGAAAGCATGATCGCCGAACGCACCAGGCCGTGCATAGCCGTTCGCCCGCTTGTCAAACCGTGCATCGTGTCGAAGCTCGTAGCAAAACTTTTCGCCGCGGATGAGAAAGTCCGGGTGTTGGCGTTACTTTCCGTTCGATTTGCGCTCGTTCTCGGAGCGGATGATGTGAATCAGTTGAAGCGTGGCCGCCGTGCATCCCAGGGCGAGGCCGAGTAACAAAAACAAAACCACCGTCCCAAGCCGCTCATCCAACCAGTGACCGGCCAAGCCGGGCAGCACCATCATTAACGCCACGACCATAATCCGTGTCGCCCAAGCGTAAGCGAGAGCGATGGGAGATCGATCGTCGGGAGGGGTCGTCACCGGGTGCGGCGCGAGCGCTTGTGCCAGAGCGTCGCACCAACCTTGATGCGAGCCCGAACACTGTGAATAGCAAAGACTTGCGCGTGATGAAGACGATACAACGAAGTCGCCGAACACGCCAAATCCGCTACAGGATTCGGCAATCTATCGCACCACGACGGGAAGTGTCAACGGCCTGCGTCTAGGATTTGTGCTTTTTTTCACGAAGTGGTTTTCGGCCGCAACCCTTTTTGCGCGGCGACGTTAAGAATGGGGCTCTGACTCCCGGCAGTCGGTCGGCGGCTGCGAATTAAGGCCGACCGTCCTTGGCCTACAGTACGCTCGATTTTCTTGCAAAATCGCCTTATTTCGATTATGATCAATTTAGCGGAAAAGGCGGGACTGGGCTGCGTAGTGGTCGCAGCAGTCGGTGACATGGGGGCCTCACCCCCCCACACGGGGCTACGCGATTGTCGCGGTCGTCCCAAATCCAATGGACCTCGCCGCCCCTTCCGCATGGCATCAGTGGTTCATGGACGATGCTGCTGAAACGCACGGCACCGTTCGTGAAATCTGATTGTTTCCATGCGGAGTGCTTGATTGATGACCGCTTCGTCGCTTCGCGACTACAGTTGCAAGGATCTTGCGCAAATGGCCAAGTCCGAGGGATTGCCCGGCTGGCACTCCATGCGGAAGGAAGAACTTGTCCGCGCCCTGGTGAACCACGCCCGCCGGAAGCAGAAAACGCGCGGCAGCGGGCAAACCAACGGCGGCGCAAGTCGGATTGCCGATCACTTTGACGCGGAGTGCGCCGACAAACGGCGCAGCTCGCTGGAAACCGAGGAGCAGCTTCATCAGTTAAGGGAACGACTTTCCGGCCGCCGGCAGCTGGCTGCCGTTCAGAGTAATGAGTCGAGCCGTGTGGAAAATGATCGGCTCGTCGTCATGGTGCGCGACCCCTATTGGCTGCACGTCTATTGGGAGCTGGCGCAGAGGAGTGTCGAGCGGCGCAAACAGCGTTGGGACAGCACTGGCATACGACGCGGCCCATTTTACGGCTGTTCCAGCTTTCAAACGACGGTACGGCCGTATTGCAGCGGGAAATTGTAATTCACGGTGGCGTCAATCACTGGTATGTCGACGTGCAGAACCCGCCGCAGCAATATCGCATGGAAATCGGATACCTCGCGGCGAGCGGCCAATTCTACTGCCTCGCGCGGAGCAACGCGGTGACCACGCCGCCGGCCGGCACCAGTGATTCGGTCGACGAGAATTGGGTCGACATCGACGAAAACGCCGACCGCATCTTTGCGATGAGCGGTGGCTACACGCAGCGCGGCACGAGTCTGGAGCTGCAGGAACTGCTTGAAGAGCGCCTGAGGCGACCGATGGGAACGCCGATGCAGACTCGTTACGGAGGAGGCGCCTGCCGCCTTGCCGCGGGTTCGCACGACCTGCCTTTTGCCGTCGACGCCGAACTTTTGGTTTACGGGGTCAGCCATCCGCATGCCCACATCACCCTGCAGGGTGAGCCGGTTCCACTTCGTCCGGACGGCAGTTTCACTGTGCGGATGAGTCTGCCGGACAGGCGACAAGTTATCCCCGTCATCGCAAGCTCGCCGGACGGCGTGGAACAGCGCACGATTATCCTAGCTGTCGAGCGGAATACTAAAGTACTCGAGCCGGTGATGCGGGACCCCGGCGCGTAGCCTACTCTCTTTTGGGAGTGCCACTGGCTCTGCCAGTGCATTACTGATGTTGCGAAAAGCACTCGCCGCGGTGAGTGGCTCACGCGAGAGGTGCAAGATTACTCCATCGGTTTCTCCATTTTCTCAGGTTGGCATTTTGAATAGGATTCACGTGGTCACCTGCTATGGAAACGATGCAGGAGCGTGCGCGTGCCTTTTGACATTGATCCTATCGTTCGCGATTGGCCTTACCTGCCCGACGAGATCACGGTGCGCGTGATTGAGGGCGAGGATGGCCAGCGCAAGATCCAGCTGCGGCTCGATCTGGGCCTGATGCAAATGGCGTTCGACGGCCGGCCGGATGGTCGCCGAATCCACGACGCCGACTCCTGGCTCGAATATCATCAGCGGCGGCAGCGCGATCACGACTCGGCGAATCCCGATGGCGCCCCGTACCTGCTCGAGCCTGAAGACTGCGCGGAGCTGTTGCGTGAAGGCGTGCAGTACTACCACCGTTATATTTGCTTCTGGCATTTGGGGTATTACGAGCTGTGCGCTCGCGACACGGAACGAAACCTGCGGCTGTTCGCCTTCGTACGCGGCCATGCGCGACATGAGCGCGATAAGCTGCGGTTCGATCAGTGGCGGCCCTATGTGACGATGATGCACGCGCGAGCCGTGGCCACGCCGCTCGTGGAGTTGGAGCAGTGGGACGCGGTGGCGGGAGTGCTCGATGCGGGCATCCGCGGCATCGAACGATTTCTTGAAGAGTACAATCAGGTGGACAAGGCGCCGCAAGTTGGCGAGCTGACTTTCCTGCGGCGCTGGAAGGAAGAAATCACCGCGAAGATTAAAGGGCAGGACCAACCAGCGGCGGAGGCTACTGCCCTGTTGGCGCCGACGCCGGCGGACCGGGCGGCCGACCTTCGCGCACAAATTGAATCGGCCGTTGCGGAAGAGCGCTTCGAGGACGCCGCGATGCTCCGCGATGAGCTGAAACGGCTTCAGCGAGAGAAACATTGACGAAACTGCGAGCGCCCTTCCGCGGTCGCGACTTGGAATCTTTCGCAAAGGCGCTAAGCCCAAAGCAGGACCGATGAGCGATTGCCAGTAGCCGACGAATCGGTTGTTTCGCTCAGCTTTCATCCCTTTGCGCCTTCGCGCCTTTGCGAGAGAATTAGATCTCATGGAATTATCGGAAAGCGTAGTCGCGAAGCGCAATCAGCTGCTCGACATGATTTCGAGCTACGGCAGCTGTGCAGTTGCATTTTCGGGCGGCGTCGACAGCGCCGTCGTGGCGAAGGCAGCGCAGTTGGCGCTGGGTGACGCAGCCGTTCTGGTCACCGGCACCAGCGCGGCCATGGCGGAAGGCGAGCTGGAAGCGGCCCGCGAGCTGGCCGCGCTTATTGGCGTTCGTCACGTCGTTATTCCAACCGAAGAATTTGCTAACCCAAACTACGTTGCGAACGCGCCCGACCGTTGTTACCAGTGCAAGACGGAACTTTACACGCAAATCGGCGGGTTGGCGCAGCGGCTTGGCGTGCAAGTTATTGTCAACGGCGCAAACACCGACGACCTGGGTGATTACCGGCCGGGGATGCGCGCCGCGAACGAACACGATGTGCGCAGCCCGCTCGCCGCATGCGGCATATCTAAGGAGGATGTCCGCAAGTTAGCCGCCGCCTGGAACCTGCCAGTTGCCGACAAGCCGGCCACGCCTTGTCTTTCCAGCCGGGTTGCCTACGGCCAAGAAGTCACGCCCGAGCGGCTGGCCATGATCGATCGCGCAGAGCAATTCTTGCGGTCGCTAGGGCTGAGGGAGTTGCGCGTGCGCTACCACGCTGGCGACATGGCTCGAATTGAAGTGCCGATCGACGCGCTGCCCGCCTTAAGCCACGCTGATACCCGTCGCCGCGTGGTCGAGCAGCTACAGGGACTTGGCTTCAGATTCGTGACGCTCGACCTTGCCGGCTTCCGCTCGGGCAATCTCAACCGGTTGATCTCGCCGGCCGAGCTGCAGCGATTCTCATAATTGTGGCCGCGTCTCTCCGAGACGCGGATGGAAGGATCAAGCTCCGAATTGCCTAGCCTCAATTTTAGGCGGCGTGATTCCATGCGAGTCTCGGAGAGACTCGCCCACGTTCAGTCGCCGCATTCTTTGGCCCCGGCCTCGAGCACGATCTTGATTTCCTCTGCGGACATGCCCCGGTCGAGCATGTCGGTTTTAAGCTTGGCTTCGATTTCCGCTTTACGGATGCGCCGCCAGAACTCGCCAATCATCACAATCACACCGCAAATCAACCCTCCCACAATCGCGATGACGGCGATCAGTTCACCCCCGCTGAATTTGGAGAGATAGTCGTCCATCATCAAACTCCGTTTGAGCCAAGTCGATTTTCGCTGGAATCTCGCACGCCCCAATGTAGCGGAATTCGCCTACTTGGTCGAAATATTGGGAACTGTTGCAGGACGACGGAATCAAGAATTCAAGCGTAACATTGATAGTGCGCGACAATAAACTGTCGGCTGCGGCGAACACCTTTGTGTCATATCCGTCACAGCGGCTGTATTCTCGGCCATTGGGCCAGCGTCTAGTCGGTTTGAATGCGGAGGAATCACGATGCGCAGTCGCACGGGTTTGTTCATCGGTGTTCTGATCGTATGTTTGCTCGCCGCCGTGGGGGCCACTCTCGTTTGGCCGGCGACAGCCCCGACGGTCACGATTAGCGTCTCAGCGACACCGGGCACAAAGATTTCGGGCAACTACGAGGTCGATAGGGTCAAGTCAGAAATTGACTCGGAAGAGCCGGCGAAATTTGTTGTAACGGGGCCGAAGTTTCGTGTTGGATTCAGAAGGATGACCAGCCGGGTGAGCTCTCGGTGATAATCGCGATGGATGAGGCGTTTGCTAGTGCCAGTGCAGGGCCAGGCCAAGGCGTGAGTGTGGGATTCCGTCGACGAGGCAGATGGATTACCAGGTCGGAAGAGTTCTGGGCGAATACTGCGCAGGCAGCGCCGTAAGCCGGCAACGCGAAGCGAAAATCGTGATTGCATCCGGTTTCGCCGGGGGTGTACGACGGAATTGATTCAATTCGCTGAAACTCCCGGCGGAGCCGGGGGCCGATTTCCGCACACGGAAGCTACCTTGGCTGGACGCCGAGGTTTTCCTCCCACGCCTTAAAGACGTCTTCTTCTTTTTCCACCATGCCGGACATGACCTTGTCGCCAAGTATCTGCACCGGAAGGCCAAAATCGCTGCGCAGTGCCGGGGGCGGTGCGCAGCCGGCTGTAGAGATCGACGTACTGGGCAATCTGCTTGTTGACTTCCTCGCCGCGAATGTAGGCGCGCAGCCGGTCGCGACCGGCCATCTCGTATGCCTTGGGCAGGCTCTTTTCCACGATCGGCGGTTTTTCCTCGTCGCCCGACATCAGCCAATCGTGAAACTTTGCAAACTGCGGCGGCCGGACCTCGCCGATGCCGATCGCCAGTCGTGCGGTCACGCAAGCTCCTGGTTTGGAGCCGGTGTCATTGACAATGAGCTTGTTGCAGCCTTTTTCGAACGGTATCGGCATGATAATGACAGCCAGCTGATCGCCGTAGCGCGCCGCGCCCTTCTTGATCATGTCGTGCATCTTCCGGCAATGGGGGCAATCGTAGGAAACCATCTCGATCATCACGTGCGGAGCGTCGGGCGAGCCGATGAGCGGGTGCTTGTAGACATCGAGCGTGAGTTTGCCGCCAAGGAATTTCACCAGCCGCTCCGGCTCGGTGGGCAGAGGCTCTGTCGAGCCATTCGATGTGGGCGGATCACTCGCCGAATTTGCGCCATTCCCGGTACCTGGATTGGCCGCGGCTTCACTCTCTGAATTCGTAGTCGTCGATTCCGGCGGTGTTTCGCTCACCGCCGCGTCGCCATTTTCATTCGATGGCACTCGCATGGCGACGTGCCGCTGACTGCCGTCTGCTGCGTCGCCGGTTTTTTGCCGTGTATCGTTTGAACCTACTAAGGCCACCGATTGGTTGAGCGTGCCTTCCTGCACGGTGAAGGTTTTGGAAGGGTTTAAAACTTGAACTCCGATCAGAGCGGCAACGGCTGTCAACGCGCAGCCGAGTGCAACTGGCAGCGAGGGCGTCGGCAGCACAGGCGCGGTCACAACCGTTGCCGGACCACTTCGCCCTGCGGTTGGCAGGGCGGTTCGCAGCGCCATCAGCCCGCTTGCAGGGCTGCGAACTTTGCGAATGTACCGCGTTTCGGAGAGCCACCGCACGGCGCCCACGACCGCAATCACGCCAATTGCGATTCCCGATATATCTGTGATGAGGCAAAACGTGCAGAAGCTGCCGATGGCGAAAACCTGCAGCGCGATAAACCAGATGCTAGCGCATGCTGCGAGAATCGACAGTGCGACAAACGCGGTGTTGATCCAGCGGCCGAGCCGCGCGTTGGGATATTCCAATACGACGCTGAGAGCCGCAAGTACCGAGTAACAGGCAAGGCCGACCACGGCCACCGGCACTCCGAGCCACTTCGACCAACTGCTGCTCAGCACGACGTCGCAAGCGTTATCGCCAGCGATGCCGCAGCCTGCCACCGAGGACTGATTCACAGCGTGCCATGCCAGATAGGCGCTCACGCCGAATGCCAGCCATGCCAGCACGCGAAGTGCCCAGCGCCAGGGCGTGCCGAAGACCGGCGGATAAGTGAACTGGGCCGTCATCGTATCTTAATTTAGTTCTCTACGGTGCAGACGGCGAGAGGTTTGCTTCGACACCTACTGTGCCTGTGGGAGGCGTCTGGGACGCCGACAAGATCTTCCCAGTTAGCTAGCGCAATCGGCGACAGAGTCGCCTCCCACATCTCATTATGCACGGATTGCTAGCAGGAGCGAGGCAAGACTTGGCCTACCGGCCAAAAGTCCGCCTTGTCCCCTCATCGTTACGACCGCTACTATCCGATACTTTTTAGCAATCGGTACAGTCGGCGCGGCGCGGGCGGCTGGCCGACTCACGTTTTCAACTAAACGACCAATCCCCTAGCAATCCGGCTAAGCGAGTCATTGCAATGAACATGAGTCCGAAAGTGCGGCCGTTGTGGCAGCGTTTGTTCTTGATGGCGGGCACGAGCGTGTTGTGGGCGTATAAGGCTTTGCACCTGCCGAGGAAAATCCTGCCGCGCGACCTCAAGTCGGTCGTGAACAATTGGACCCACGAAATGTTCTGGATGCTCATCAAGACATGGTTCACGCAGGCTTACATCGATCAGCCGAGTTACTTCAAGATGCCCACGTCGTTCAAGCCAAAGGCGAAGGTGACGCCGCAGTGGCAAATGAGCGACGATGAAATCAAGAAGTTTTATACGCAGGGTTTCTTGGGACCATACGATGCGTTCAGCCACGACGAAATGATGGACTTCAAGCGAGAGGTGCTCGCACTGGAGAACGCCAAGAGTAAGACCTACGGCTGGGCCACGCCGCGCGACCGGCACTTTGAGTCGCCACGGTTGTGGAGCTACATGAAGCACCCGGCGATCACCGAGCGCTGCGCCCAGTTGCTGGGGCCGGATTTGCTCGTGTGGCGGTCGCAGTATTTTTACAAGGGGCCGAAGTCGCCGGCCATTCAGTGGCACCAGGCCAGCACCTTTATGGTCGAGGATTATCAGGATCCCGGCATCTTCCCACCGGATCGCAGCGACATCTTTCAGCTCACCGTGTGGGTGGCGATTGACGACGCCACGCCGGAGCGCGGCTGCCTGCAATTTGCCCGAGGTACGCATGAACGGGTCCGCGCGATCAAATTCGGCGGCGAGGCCGGGTTCTATAACGCTGCCTATCAATTTGATTTCGAAGAGAGCAAGGAAGATTGCGTGCTCGTGCCGGTGAAGGCCGGTCAGTTCATCATCTTCACCGAGCGGTGCATCCACGGCTCGGGTCCGAACACCACCGACCATCATCGGCTGGCGTTCAACATGCGGGTGATTCCGACGAATGTGCCGGCGTACACCAACAAGAAGTACTACCGCAGCGTGTACAACGGCGGCAAGTATCAGCTCGACAAATGGGGCGTGGCGCTGTTGCGGGGCGAAGACCGCCTGCGGCTGAGCCGCGGCATTCCACCCGCCGACCTGGAAACCGGCGTGTTCACCCGTGTCGTGCCGCCGGGCGAGCCACTGCCGCTGCCGCTCCGCCGCGCGGCGGCATAACACGTGGCCGCGTCTCTCCGAGACGCGGATAAAAGTGTTGCTTTGAAATTTATGGGATTTCCTCGTTGAGGACGGCAGATGTCCATGCGAGTCTCGGAGAGACTCGCCTACTTGAGGCCGGCGACTTGTCGCCGGCTTTTTGCTTAGCGGTTTTTAATCATGCGCGAGCTTCGCGGAAAAACGGCACTCGTGACCGGCGCCGCTTCCGGCATTGGCCGGGCGATTGCAGCGCGTCTCGGCACCGAGGGCGTCCGTTTATTCCTGGTGGATATCAATGAAGTCGGCCTCGCAACAGTCGTCGGTGAATTGCAACGATCCGGCATCGAAGTGATTGGTCGCCGGTGCGACGTCGCCGAGCCGCGCGAGATTTCAGCGACGGTCGCTGAAGTTCTAAGCCGCTGGGGGGGAGTCGATGTCCTGGTGAACAATGCGGGCATCACGTACTACGGCCGCACCGAACGCATGTCGGCCGAGCATTGGGACAAACTCGTCCGCGTGAACCTGCTCTCACATATTCAGTTCACGCGCGAGCTGTTGCCATCGTTGCTCGCAAAGCCGGAAGCACACGTACTCAATGTGTGCAGCATGTTCGGACTCATTGGCATGCCGAAACTGACGGCGTATACAACCACCAAATTCGCAATGGTGGGCTTCAGCGATGCATTGCGCGTGGAATACGGTCGCGACGGCCTGGGCGTCACCGCGCTCTGCCCGGGCTTTGTCGACACGAACCTTTTCGCATCGGCTCCATTGGGCGAGTCTCAGAACGAACCCAAAATTCCGCCGGGGATCTTCTGTACCACGCCGGAAAAAGTCGCCCGCGCCGCCGTGAAAGCAATCCGCCGCGACCGCCGAATGGTCGTCATTTCACCTTGGGCGAAGTTCCTCGTCACGGCGAAGCGCTTTGTGCCGTGGGTGATAGATTTCGTGTTCCATCTCGGTCGGCGAAAGCGCGTCGCTCGAAAGGTTGATGAATTAAAGCGCGCTGCCTAACCCTTAGGTAGCCAGGCCATCCTGGCCCCGTACCGGACTAGAATGGTCCGGCTATGTATTCTCAAGCCTTGTGATGCCGGCGTCGGACTGCGCGACGATAGTCCCGTGTCGCCTGGCCACCAGAGTGGCGGTAGCCATAGTGCACGGCGAACCACTCGGCAAACCGCTCGCGTTCCATGTAGCTGGTGTTGCGGTCGTCCACTAAGTGGCCTAGCTCGTGGATGAGGATGTTATTGAGATAGAAATCCTGGGCAGCTTGATCGCTCCAGGTAAGCGTCCATACGCCGGGCGAGGGCTCGTCCCAACGGCCGCCGTACATGCGCGTTTCATTGACCAGGTTCGGCCGCGGCGGCACGTCGAACTGCTCAACGAGCGATTCCTCAAGTGGATACAGATAAAGCGCGTTGCCCCACTGCATCCCGTAGCACGGGAACGACTGCTTCTTCCGAGTCATACGACTGAACTGCACGACTTCCAATTGCTCGAGGAAATGCGAGGGCACGTCGGCCAGCCGGGTTCGAATCTGGTCGGGGGTCAAAATGTGCCGGTAGCCCGGACCGGGGTCCTGTACTACGATGCGGTAGTCGGTCGCGTCCGTCGTATCGTACCAGTCTTCCGGGGGCGCGAATGGCAAACGGGCGTTTCGCTGGCCGGTGCTGGAGCGGCGGGCCTGCTTGGGCCGCCGCTGGCCATTGCGAGAACGGACGAACGTATTGCGACCCTTGGCCTGACGGGCCGTCGATCGAGACGCATGTTCGCGGCGAACGTTCATCAGTCGCTTCCGTTTGTAATTCCGAATAGCCACTGGTCGGATCGACCGCTGCCATGAGGAGCTTGGCAGCCTGGCGAGTGCCTTCCGTCATACCGACCGGCGGCCCACCACGTCCGAATGGCGGGCAAAAGAAAGGTCGCCCTTTCGGGCCTCCATTCCATCGTAGGCAGCCGCCGAACGGCGGATCAAGAAAAGTCGTAAGTGGCTTTCTATGAAAGACTTAGCTGTGTTGATTAAACGCGACAATTCCGCCCGGGCGGGACTTCGAGCGGCTGCTCCAATAACCCCAAATCACCATCCGTGACCAGCATTCTTAATAAGCAACAGAATGGACCGTCCGTCGTGCTTTACACGCGCGACGGCTGTCATCTTTGCGAAGACGCGCGGCGCGTGCTTGAAGAGCATGGTTTAGCGCCCGCGAGCGTCGATATCGACGGCGATCCGGAGCTGCGAAAGCGGTTCGACACCTGCGTTCCTGTCGTCGAAATCGACGGGCGGATTCGCTTTCGGGGTCGAGTCGAACCGGTCTTGCTGCGGCGACTTCTGACACGCTACGCAAAGCGTGAAGAATAGCGGCGAGCAATGTCGACGCGGCCGGCGTCGCGGACGACCCGATTCGCGGCGCGACGTTACTTTGCCGCGGCTTGGTCTTTGCGCTCGTTATCGAGCGCTTCACGGAGGCCACGGCGGAACGTCGCATAGAAGTTTCCCACCAGAAACGCGAACCAGCCGCTGATTGCCGCGAACGACATCGAACCAAGGACAAGGCCGGCGACGGATGTTTGATGGCCTACCGTCAACGACAAAAGGCCGGCACCAAGGCAACCGCCAAAGAACATCGCGGTCGCAACCAGGCGAGGGATCCACGGCACCGAGTCACCGTCGCACCCATACCACGGCAGGGGCATGTTTTGGCGTGCGAGGGGTTGGCGCGGACGGGCGAATTCACCTGACTGCTGACGATCTGTATGCGATCGCAACCGGCTGCCAAGTGCGGTGCTAAATACATGGAAAGTGACAACCAGGGCTGCCAGCAGAAAGGCAATCGCGGGAATTCCGCGAAGTGTTACCAGCCCGGCGAGAAGCAGGCTGACGGCGGCCACAAACAGGAGCAGATGCCGCAAACGGAAGCGAAATAGCGGCGATTCAGGCGAGGTGGCGAGTGGAGCCGAGCGACCGATTTCGAAGCCCCCGGCGATGTCGAAACTCCGTGCGGCGGCTGGTGGTTTGTTTGCCATTGCGCGCGCATTATGAATGCGGCTCGCAAACAAAACAAGCTGCTTGTGTCACCGCCTTAGCGGTGCCGGTTCCAATGGAGCGCGGCGGGCGCAATCACCAGCCTCGTGAACGGAACAAACAGTGTGATGCCCGCGACTACGAGCCAACTTAACGGGCTGAAGTACCATATACCGGCCAGAATCGACAGGACCGTTGCGACCCAGCCAGCCACGACCAATGCGATGATACGCGGCGGCATTAGCCGCTGGCTGTGCAGGAATCGAACCGCCCAGCCTGCCGCGCGTAACTTTGGCTCCAACCAAGATTCCAAGCAGCCACGGCAACGCCGACAAACAGTCGGACTGAATCTGCGGGTTTTGGTAGATCCAGCTGCCTGCGATGATCGCCAGCGTCATTACGCCGGTGATGACTACCCCGATCGCGACCGTGATCCACTTACGACCGGTCAGGCTGGGCCAAATGCCGATCGCAATGCCGCGCCAGGTCAGGGCGCACAGGCCGCACACGGCGACGCCGGCAATGGCCGCCTTCCCCCACGTCAATTGGCCAACGGCTGCACGAATCGCCGATTCACGCGGGTTGAGCGGGCTGATTTCGACGGCCACCCAGATGGCGAGGAGCACGAGTAATATGGTGATCGAGGCCATCGTGCTGAAGGCCGCCGCCACCAATTTGAGCCGCACGAATTGTGCTGAGGTCATTGGCCGAACGGCAAAAAACGACGGGATCGACTCCTTGCCCCAAATGTCAAATTTGCCAACGCCTGCGCCAATGGTTGCTGCAAGCATCAAGAAAAGCCCAACGGACATCAACAACGACATAACTGGCGTGCTGACCGACACCGACCCGAACATCAACGTTCGGTCCGACTGGGCGTCGAGAGCGATCTTGCAGTTGAGCGCGAGCATGGGAACGCCAAGCAATCCGATCATCGCCGGCAGGAAACTGGCGTTTCGGCGCCACTCATGCCAGAGTTGAGCCGCGGCGGGCGAGCGGAAGGGGCGTCTGGCAAGCCGCCGCGTGCGGGGAATAAACCTGGCGAACGCCGTGCGAAGTCGCTCGAGCACAAAATTCATGTCGCCGTCGTCGCCACGGCGAGCACGCGCGAGGCCGCGCACGCCGACTGCATAGGCCACCATTCCCCAAATAACACTTCCGGCCACGACCACGCTCGAAACGTCGCTGCGCTCCAAGAACAGGCCGCACCATGCGCCGAAACCAACCAGCGGCGTCATCGCGACGGCCAGCGCCGGCACGCGGGCAAATGGGGTAGGAAACGGCATCCAGCCAATGGCTTGGACCCAGGCCGTTCCTGCCGCGACAAGCGCAGCCGGCCAAACAACCGGCGCTGCAAAACCCGCTGGGATAAACACCAGAGACGCGATGAGAATCCACAATCCGGCATGTGTTGCGGCGCCAATCAGCATAGGCCAGCCGACGAGCGACCGCGTTGACATCGGCAAAACAAACATGTGCTTCGGATAGCCGGAGGCTCGAATCCCCAGGTCGGACGGACCCAACGTGAAGACTTGAAGCAAATGTGTAATTGCGGCCGTCAACAACAAAGCGGCCAAAAGGATCGGCTCACGCGATCCTGGCAAAAGTTGCGCGGCGATCGAAAGACACAACAAATAGACAGCAATTGCGGCAACCGCCCAACGGGCACGCATCCAAAGCGAATACGCGATGCCTAGCGCCGGTGTCATGGGTTGCTCCGAGCGGGGGCCGATTTCCCTTCTACGACTTCGCGGATGAAATCGACCACGAGCTGCGATGCCTCGACGTGCATGCCGTGACCGCTTTCTGGAACCAGAACATGCCGTCCCTGAGGAAGGGTGCGAACCCAGTTGGCGTGAGATTTTGTCCAGACTGGAAGGACCTCGATTCGGACCGGATCATTCGACGGCCGCGTGGCAGTCGCGACGACAATCGGCACGTCGGGCAGCGGCGGCGACGACTTGATCTCGTCCAGCGTGGCCCAAATGCCGGCGCCTTCGGGCCAGTTGTCTACGTCGGTTTTCCGAATGCATTTTGTCGGATGATGGAGCTCCATCCACGCGATGAAATCCTCCTGCGAGGGATCAAGCAGCACCATTCCCACAACCTCGTCCGGATACATGCTGGCGAAGATGCGGTTGTAGATGCCACCGAACGACTGGCCCACGAGCACGTAAGGCGGCTCGATGCCGGCGCGATCGAGGGCGGTATGCAGTTCGTGCGCAATTTCCCGGCCGGTGAGCATGGGCTCTTTGTCCTCGGCGCCTAGCCGGTCATACGCGACCACCTTGGTGAAGCGGGCCACAGCCGGTTGCACGGCAGCCCATTCCTCCAACGCGCCACCCAGGCCAATTTCCAACACAACGGCCGGCGAACCTTGGCCTTCAATGCGCATCCGCAGGAGTCGGCCGTCGACATCGACACGTGGCGGTAGATCGCGCACCGCGCGATCGGCCAGCCAGAACGCGCCGCCGGTAAGCAGCATGGCCACGAGAATTAGGCAACGATTCATCGGTGGCGGTTCCAAGCAATGGTGAGCGGGGTCGCGGCGAGCCTCGCAGCCGGAATCATGCAAAGTGCCACGAGAAGCAGCGTGTCGCGCAGCCACTCAATCCGAGGTGACAATAGCCAGCCGCAGTACATGAGGCATGACGTGGCCGGCGAGCCAGACGCACAGGAAGATGGCTGATCTGTTGTCCGGAAACCAACCGGCGGCGATGCAAAAAAGAAGCACAGGCAGCCGAGGCCCAGGCCTTCGCCGCAACTGCCGCCGCAAGCAGCCATGGCAGCCAAGGCAGCACGTTCACGATGAAATTGTCGCGTGAGCGCGGAGACTCCGCCCACCACACGAGAAAATAAAGCGCCGCCAGTAGCCCGGCCATTCCGACCGCTGACGAACGAATAGTAAAACGCTGGCCGGCCCGAGTAACCCAGCCATACGTTTCCTATGAGAAAGCTCCAAGTGAGCAGCATCGCCATGACCACCGCGAGCATTGGCAATGCCCACCGGGAAAAGCCTGAGTAAAGGATGCCGGACATCTCCCACGCGTCGTGCCAATGTTCTGAATCGAGATAGAGGTAGATGCAAAGTGGCGCGATCAGCAGCAAGACGGTCCAGGCAAAAAGTGTGCTGACGGCGGCCGCCTTCATCTTGGCGGCGAGGAGTTGGCCGCCGCTTACCGGGCGCGCGGCGACGAACGTAGGCAGAGACAGGTCGAGCGACCAGAAATCGGGTTTACCGAAACCCATGCCGATGGGTACAGCGAGTAGGATCGGCATCACGCCAAGCCACGTCTCTGCCCACAGCGTCGCATTCGCGCCGCCATCGGTGAAACGAATCGTTAGAAACAGGATCAAGATCGTGGTCAGCAGGACGCTCGCGGGCAGGACGAAACCAACGCGGCGCCACTCGATCCAGCAAAGGGCTGCGTCCGCGGTTTTCAGCGCGCGGCGGCGATAGGAAAGTGCGGCAGCGAGTCGGTCGACTAGCGGCATAGCCCGCGTCCAACCACGGCCGCCGCCGCGGCGCTGCACGCTAACCGTGACGACCGTCGCAAAGTAAGCTGCTGCAGCGAGACCGGCGAGAGTTGCTGTCAAAACGGCCTGAGAGGACCAAACGTTCGTCGATGGCAGCAACATGGGCAAGAAGCCGACTCCTAGCACCGTCGTGGCGACGAGCGAGAGCGCCACTATTCGAGTCAGGCGAAACCCGCACAGACACCAGATAATTGCCTGATAGAAAACCACACACGTCGCAATAAGAGTCGCCGGCCAGCGGACCCATACGTCGATTTCCAGCGGCAGCAACACGAGTGTGGCCCACGCAAGGTAAACCGCCAGCACGCTTACGAGTCCGCAGGCCATCGCGCACGTGACGAGAAAAGCGGTTTTTAACGGCAGAACGAAAAGGTGGCGAGGGAAACCGGCGATGCCGTCGCGGCGCTCGCGATCGGTGAAATTGCAGAACGCGCCGGCCAGGATCATCGACATCACCATCGGCAAACAGCAGAGAAACCGCAGGCCTTCGGACTTCTGCAGCGGATCGGCCAGCATACGGAAGAGCAGGGCACAGCCGACAACCGCCGCCAGAACGATCAGCCATCCGCGCCGGTTGGCGGCCCAGAATTCCCAGGCCAGTGCAACTACCGCCGATCGCATCGTCTAGTACCCCTCGTGAGACGTGCCGTTCTGAACGCTGCTCCGGGCGATGAAAATCTCGTCCAGCGAGACTGTCGACTGCTCGATAACCTGGGCACCGATCGCAGCCGCCGCCGATCGCCATTCGTTGGAGTTTCCCGAGCAAACCGCCGTCCATTCGCGGCCTACACCGTCCCAGGCAAGCGCGCCGGCAAGTCTGGGCGGCGCCGGTTGCGGATCTTCGAAACGCAGAGTCAGCCGTGCGTGTCGATTCTTCACACGATCGAGCGCATCGCAGAACAGGATGCGACCCGATTTGATCATGGCCACCTGGTCGGAGACGCGCTCGACTTCGGCCAGCAGATGAGACGAAAACAGCACGGTGCGGCCTTCGTCGGCGATAGTCCGGACAATGGCGCCCAGGATGTCGCGGCGAACGATTGGATCGAGCCCGGAGGAAGGCTCGTCGAGCAACAACAGTTCCGGCTTGTAGGCCAAGGCGACCAGCAGCCCGGCCCGCGCTCGCTGACCTTTCGATAGGTGTTTGATCTTCGCATTTGGATCCAGGCCGAATTCGCGACGCAACCGCTCGGCGTACTCGTGGTCCCACGTGGGATAAAACGCGGCGACATACCGGATAAGCTCACGAACGCGCATCCAGCCTGGCATGTCGGGATCTTCGGATAAGTAGCCGACCCGCGAGAGAACGCCGACCGGATCGGCGACGGGATCCAACCCGAAAACTCGGGCGGAGCCCGACTGTGCCTTGAGGAGGCCGAGAATGTGCTTAATGAGAGTCGTCTTGCCGGCGCCGTTTTCGCCCACCAGGCCCACAACGGAACCGGTCGAAACTTTAAAACTCACATTATCGAGCGCCAGTTTATCGCCGAAGCGACGCGTGACATTGCGAACTTCGACGACGGCCGGCTCGGCCTGCCCGTTGTCGCCGTAAACGTGTGTTTCATTGAATGCAACCATGTTTATACCTCAGTGGGATGGGGTTCCATCTGCGGCGTCGCGCTGCTCGATCAATTGGATCAGCTCGTCCAGGGGAATTGCCATATGCCGGGCCTCGGCCAACAGAGCGTCGATGCGTCGGACGATAATTTTCACGCGGTCGCGACGGCCCAGGCGCGGACCGATGCCGGAGACATAGGTGCCGGTCGTTCGACGCTTGAGGACAAGGCCCGCTTGTTCCAGCTCGCGGTACGCACGGGCCACCGTGTTAGGATTCACCAGCAGTTTTTCCGCGAGCGTCCGAATCGGCGGCAGCTCTTCACCCGCCGCCAGTCGGCCGGACGAGACCAGATACTTGATCTGATTCACGATTTGGAGGTAGATCGGGACGCCGTCGGCAGGCGAAATGTGAATTTGCATGGGCTTGTCCTCACTGTATTAACTCATTGATACAAGCATCCCGCAGTGAGGTCAATAGGATTGGCGACAAAATCTTTCGCTGGTATCCTTGGGCACGGAACGGCTCGCCCGCCTCATCCCGAGTGATTGACTATGCCCTGGATCGCCGAACGCGCTGCCGAGATTTCCTGGGACCGGCTTCATCATCTGATGGAACAGACCGTGGGCGAGGCGCGGCGGCGGATTTGCGCTCGCCCTAAGCGGGTCTTGCTTCTACCTCCCGATATCACGCGAATGCACTCCGGCGCTGGCAGGATGACTGAGATTCTTTACAACTTGCTCGCCGGGGAAGCAGACATCCACGTGATTCCAACGCTCGGCCAGCACGTGCCGCACACGCCGGAGGAAAACCGGCAGATGTTCGGCTCGATTCCCAATGAGCGGATTCATGCGCACGACTGGCGGGGCGGTAGCGTGCCGGTCGGCGAAATCCCCGGCCGATTTGTCGACGAAGCGACGCAGGGTGCGGCCGATTGGCCCATTCCTATTGTGCTCAATCGTATGCTCATGGAAAAGTCATGGGACCTCATTATTAATATTGGGCACGTCGTGCCGCACGAAGTGCTCGGTTTCGCCAACCACAACAAGAACTATTTCATTGGACTCGGCGGCAAGGACCTCATCTGCGCGGCTCACATGGCGGCCGCCTGCTGCGGAATCGAAAATAACCTGGGATGCCTGGTTACGCCGGTGCGAGCATGTTTCAACCGGGCGGAAGACGAATACCTGGGTCAACTGCCCGACCTCTATGTGCAGGTGGTTCTCGCGCGCAACCAACACGACCAACTCGTTCACACCGGGGTCTACGTGGGCGACGATTTGGAATACATACCTGGCGGCCGCCCGGCATTCGCGCGAGGAAAACATCACGCTGTTCGACGAACCGTTGCAGAAAATTGTATGCGTCATGCAGGGAGATGAGTTTTTCAGCACATGGGTTGCCAACAAAGCCGTGTATCGAACCCGGATGGCGCTGGCCGACGGCGGCGAGCTCGATAATCATCGCGCCCGGTCTTAAACGATTTGGCGAGCAGCCGGAGGTCGACGCCTTCATTCGCAAATATGGCTATGTCGGCACGCCGCGAGTGATGGAGCTGTATCGCCAGAATGCCGACATGCAAGATCTGGCACACGCCACCGCCCACTTGTTACACGGTTCCAGCGAAGGCCGGTTCACAATCACCTACGCGCCCGGCCATTTGACGCGTGCCGAGATCGAAAGCGTCAATTTTCGTTACGCCGACATCGATGAAACGATCGCTCGTTACCGACCCGATCAATGTGGCCAAGGCTGGAACACCAGCGAAGACGGCGAGCGTTTCTATTTCATCCCGACGCCGTCCGCCGGTCTGTGGGCCACGCGTGAAAAGCTTTTCAACCGTCCCAGCGGGTTTGCCGACGAATAGTGCCCGCTGAAGCTTCAAACTAATCAGGCCGGTTATAGGGATTCTGCGTCTAATGCCTGGCATCTCGGTCGCTTCACCCGGGTGGGTGGTGCCGTGGGGCTATCTGCAACCTACGCTTCCATGCTGGGGCGTTGAATAGTGCACAAAGCGCGTGGCGGCTTTGATAGCCGTCCGCGGTTCCGCGCCTCGGCTTGAGTAATGCGCAGAGTCCATCATGCCGATGCCAACCAATCGTGTAGAAACCGCTCAGCCGGGTCTGTTGGCGTCATTGCTGCCTGATGACGTCTTTCATCCGGCGGAGCCGCAATCGCTGGATGAGACCGGCATCAGCCCGATCATCATCGAGTCGTTGATTTGCAAGTATCTATTGCAAGTCGGCTCGACCAGCGGTCGCGATATTGCCCAGCAGCTTTGTCTTCCGTTCGGACTTTTGGAAGACATGCTCTTGGCGCTTCGGTCCCGTCAGGTGTTGGTGCACCAAGGCCAGGCGGCTCTCAATGACTATTGCTATGCGTTGACCGAGCAAGGTGCGTCCCGCGGCCGCGCTGCCATGCAGGCTTGTGGGTATGTAGGCCCGGTGCCAGTGCCGCTCGACGATTACCTGACGTCGGTCGAGGCTCAGACAATTCGGGCCGAGGCGGCGGGGCGCGACCAGCTGACGGCGGCTTTCCGCGGAATCAGCGTCGAGCCCGAGATGCTCGACTTGTTGGGGCCCGCGGTCAACTCGGGCGCCGGACTATTCCTTTACGGCGCGCCGGGCAACGGCAAAACGTCGATCGCCCGTCGAATCGTCGATTGCTTCGCGCAATACATCTGGATCCCGCGCACGCTGATCGAAGACGGACAGTACATCAAGCTATTTGACGCAGCCTGCCATCAAGCGGCGAGCGAAACAGAGGAGAGCATCCTTAAGGGCGGAGGCGTCGACAGGCGCTGGGTGCGCATCCGCCGCCCCACCGTGATCGTCGGCGGCGAGCTTACGATGGACAACCTCGAGATTCGCCACGACCCGAAAACAAACATCAGCGAAGCACCGATCCAGCTCAAGAGTAATTGCGGCTGCCTGTTGGTCGACGACTTCGGCCGGCAGCGGATTGATCCAACGGAGTTGCTCAACCGCTGGATTGTTCCGCTGGAATGTCGACTGGATTATTTGACGCTGGCCACCGGAAAGAAGATTCAGGTGCCGTTCGAGCAACTGATCATCTTTTCGACGAACCTTGAGCCGCACGACTTGGCCGACGAAGCATTTCTGCGGCGGATTCCGTACAAGATCGAAGTCAAAGACCCATCGCCGGCAGAATTCGGCAGGTTGTTTGAAGCCGCCTGCCAATCATTCGGCTGCAAATTCTTTCCCGAGGCCGTGCATTACCTGATTCAAACGCATTATGCGCCACATCGCCGGCCGCTGCGGCGCTGCCATGCGCGCGACCTCTTGTCGCAGATCAAGAACTACTGCGCCTACTACGGCCGGCCGATGGAGGTGAGGCCGGACTACATCGACCGCGTCGTGAAGAGCTACTTTACCGCGGTAGTCGCTTCGGACCAGACGCGGCCGAGCGCCTCCCGGCTCGCAGAGCGTGGAAGGCGAGCTTCGAAAAACCATGCAATCGCCAAACCCCGGCCCGATGAAGCTGGCCGAAGTTATTCCGCAATCTGTAGTCGCACAACGGCCGCTGTCCCTGCTCACTGGATCTAAAGGACGCTCACAGTGACCACCGACATTGACGTCAATCTCGAACCCCTTCCCGGCTACCGGCTGCTGGAGCACATTGGCTCCGGCGGGTTCGGTGAAGTGTGGCGTGCTGAAGCACCGGGCGGCCTCACCAAAGCGATCAAATTCGTCTTTGGCCAGGTCCACGAGCGCCGGGCCTCGAACGAGCTGCGCGCACTGGACCGCGTGCGCGGAGTGCGCCATCCGTTTTTGCTTTCGCTCGAGCGAATTGAAACCATCGATGGCCGGCTTGTCGTCGTGACGGAGCTGGCGGACGGCAGCTTGAAAGATCGATTCGAGGCGTGTCGACGGGAAGGGCTGAGCGGGATTCCGCGCGACGAGCTACTAGGGTATTTCCGCGATGCCGCCGATGCCTTGGATTTCATGATCGATTCCCATGCCCTGCAGCACCTCGACATCAAGCCGGAAAACCTTCTGTTGCTCGCCAGCCACGTGAAAGTTGCCGATTTCGGCCTGGTGAAGGACCTGCGGCAATCCGAAGCGTCGCTCGTCGGCGGCATGACTCCGTTATATGCGGCGCCAGAGGTGTTCCGCGGCGGATACGCCGGCCAGCTGACGCTCGAAGCACCCTCCAGCGGCACAGCTCCGCCAACCGGGCAGGACCCCGAGCCGCCTGCCGGGCAGGAGCCGACGGCTATCGCTGCCGTACCGCCGCCCGCACCTGCAGCCGTTGCGTCGGCGCAGCAGGCCCCCGCCGCCGATGTCACCACGGACACTGCTGACGTCAGCGTGCCGACCGAAGCCTCGGAGCCTGCCCAGACCACCGCCGAGCCGACCCCTCCGCAGCCTGACCCGCAGCCGGCTCACGACGCACCGGTCGCGGCAGCCGACCCAGCTGCCCAGGTCCTGGGCGAACCGGCCGGCACCGCCACCCCCGCCGCATCTCGGGAACCGCCGAGCACGGCCACGACCACCGCGCGGACCAGCAGCGTCCCGACGCAACCCGGCTTGCGGCCCGCCAGCGCACCGGCCGCCCCGCGCACCACTACCGAGCGCAGCGCAGATCAGAGCGACACCGGTCAGAGCAGTACCGAGCAGCACGGGCCCACCCCTGCTGACGTCGAGCGGGCCGTTACCGCGCTGCTGTCCACCTGCCGCTACGGGATGGCCTCCCATCTGGCCGCCCGAGCCGAGTGGGACGACACCCGCATCCGCATCTTCCGGATCGCCGGGCTGGCTCGAGCCGTCCGTACCGACACCGGACCCTGCGGCGCGATGCTGCGCCAGGAGCTGGCCGACCTGGACAGCAACCAGGTCGCCGAGGACAACGTCAGTCTGCTCATCGCCGTTAGCAGCCTCGTGCGCGTCGCGCTCGTGACCGGCGAGCCCGCAGCCGGCGCGCTGCTCGGCGAGCTCAGCAGCCGGCTCGACCCGCACCTGGCGACCATCGCCGACGAGATCGGCAGGCGCGCGCTGCGCGGCGTCCTGAACGCCACCCCGGCCCTCAACGTCCTGGCCGACGTCAGCGACGCCGAGCGTGACCTCAAGCTTATTATCGAGCAGGCCGGCGCAGCCCGACGGCCCCGGACGCTGCGCTTCAAGCGGTGCAGCGACATCGCCAAGCGCTGGCTCGACAGCAACGGCGTTCTGGGCCGGCTGCTCGACATCGTCGTCGCCAACGACGCTGACCGCCTCGTCGAGGTGCAGACCGAGGTTCAGCACCTGTCCGACGCCTCGGTCCGCGAGCGGCAGATCGACGAGCTTGACGCCTACTTCCGCGGGCACAGCGGCAAGCCGATCGAAGGATCTGGACGGCAGGACCTGCACGCGCTGATCCTTGAGACGCTGCGGCCCGTCCGCAGCTGGATCGAGTTGACCAGCGCTCTGACCCGCACCCGCGCCGGACGCGACGAGTGGACCACCGGCGAGGTCGCCGACATGCGCAGCGCGGTGCTCGCCCAGCGCGACGCCGCCTTGGTCGCCCTGCTGGCGCAGACCCAGACCGCCGACCCGCTGCTGGTCGCCGCCGCACAGGCCGCACACGCCAGCCTGCAGCACACCTTCACCATGCTCGACGGCGTCGAGCCGCTGCAAGCCGGCGAGCCACGCGTCACGGTCGCGCTGGACCTCGAGCTGCTCAAGGCCGACGACGTCGTCGTCACCGACGCCGGCACCCTCGAGCTGCGCAGCACCGACCCGCTTCCCGCGCTCATCACCGCCGTCCAGCGCGACTGGACCGAGCGTTCACGCTGCAGCTGCAGCGCGAGAACTACCCCGCCGCGCAGTACCTGCTCGAGATGCAGGACGCCGGCATCCTGGCCGACGACGCCCTCGGCGATGACGCCCGCAGCCGCTACACCACGGCGCTGGAGCGCAGCCGCGCCGAGATGGTCGCCAAACGCAACACCGTCGACGCCGACCTGCGTCGCGCCCGCCGCAGCAACGTCGTCACCGAGGAGGCAGACGGCGAGCTCACCGCGCTGCTGGCCAGCGCCGACCCGATCCGCGGCGACCTCGGCCAGGTCCGCGCCACCCTCGCCAAGATCAGCAACCTGCTGCCGGCCTACCGCGAGCAGGCCGCGCAGCGCCTGCGCGACCGGCTCGCCGCGCTGGACATCGACGACGAGGAGCGGGCCCGCATCAGCGACCCGATCGACAAGGGCGACCTGCTCACCGCCGAGGAGCTGCTGTACTTCCAGGACGTCGGCGAGCCTGTCCCCCGTACTGACCACAGCCGGCGCGACCTGCGCGCGTTCTTCCCCGCCATCCCGGACTGCGCTGCCCAAGGGCATCACCACTGAGCTGGTCACCGCCGTCCGCGAGCGGACGAGCTACGCCGGCAGCGATGTGCTCGACTACAGCCACCTGTCGCCCGACGCCGCCGAGCAGATCGCCGAGGCGCTCGGCGCCTGGCGTCAGGCCGCGACCGCGCCGGTGACCGGCCGGCGCAGCTTCACCGAACGCGACCTGCTGCTGCCGGCGATCCGCCTCATGGGCTACGAGTGCTCCAAGATCCGGCGCCTGGAGGACATGCCCAAGAGCGGCGAGCGCCGGTTCATCGAGATCACCGACGTCCGGCCCAACAGGGACGCGCAGATCCCGGCGTTCGGCAGCAAGCTCGGCGGACGCTGCGCGTCCTGCTCGTGTGGGGCCAGCCCACCGAGGACGTGCTGATGACCTACGCCGACCACGACCAGTCCGGCGACAGCCTGCTCGTCGCGCACTTCGGCACCATGAGCGCCGCCGCGCGGGCGAAGTTCGCCGCCCGCGTCGAGCGCACCGGCGGGCCCGTCGCGATCCTCGACGACGCCGCCCTGGCCTACCTCGCCGCGCGCGGCAACCGCCAGCTCGGCGTGGCCATGTCGATCCTCATGCCGTTCGCCGCCGTCAACCCCTACATCCGGATGAAGCGCGGCGCGGTCGCCGACGGAGATGTTCTACGGCCGCGACCTCGAGCGCGTGCAGGTCATCGACCCCGACGGCACGCAGGTGCTCTACGGCGGTCGCGGGCTGGGCAAGTCCGCGCTGCTGCGCTGACGCCGCCGAGAAGTTCGAGTCCTCCGCCGAGCCCGGGCAGCGCATCGCGATCTACCTGAGCCTGGACTCGGTCGCTGCCGGTGCCGCCTTCAGCAAGGACGCCCTGTGGGACGGGCTGCGCAACGAGCTGACCAAGCGCGGGGTGCTGCCCGCCCCGACCGGCAAGGCCAAGAAGACCGGCGACGTCTACGACCAGGTCCGCGCCGGGATGCTCGACTGGCGCGACAAGGACAGCCGCAACCGGCTGCTGATCCTGCTGGACGAGTCCGACCAGTTCTTCGAGGCCGATGCACCGCGTTCCTGGACACCAAGCGGCTGCGCGACATCGGCGTGGTGACCGACAACAACGATCAAGGTCGTGTTCGCCGGTCTTCACTCGGTGCAGCGGTACGCCAAGAGCGCCCGCAACGGCCCGTTCAGCCACCTCGCGCAGCGCCCCACCGTCATCGGGCCGCTGCGCCCGCAGTTCGCCGCCGACCTGCTCGACCGTCCCGCTGGGTGTGCTCGGCTACGAGTTCGCCGACGCCAGACCTCGTCAACCGAGTCCTGGGCTACTGCTCCTACCAGCCGTTCCTGCTGCAGATGTTCGGCCACCGGCTGGTCGAGGCGCATGCACGCCAAGCGGCGCGACGGCCTGAGCTGGCGACCAGCCGCCGTACATGATCACCGACGACGACGTCGCCGCGGTCGAGCGCAACCGCGACCTGCGCGCCGACATCACCTCGGCGTTCCACGACACCCTGAACCTGGACCCCCGGTACAACGTCATCGCCAACGTGCTGGCGCACCACGCGTTCCGAGTCGGGCTTCGACGCCCGGCTGTCAGGACGCGGAACTGCGCGAGGAGTGCCTGAGCTGGTGGCGTGCGGGCTTCGACGTCGCTCGACAGCGAGAGTTTCCGCGCCTACCTGCAACGAGATGGACGGCCTCGGGGTCGCTGGCGCCGAACACCGACGGGCGCGGGTGGCGGCTGCGCAGCCCGAACGTGCTGCAACATGATCGGCAACCGCTCCGAGGTCTGAGCGGCAGCTGCTCATGGCCGAGTCCGAGTCGGTGCCCGAGACGTTCCTGGCGCTGGAAGGCCGGCCGCAGCTATCCGACGGCAGCAGCGCGCCGCTGACCGCCGCGCAGCTCGACGACATCCTCGGCGACCACAGCACGCACGTCCGCGTCGTCGTCGGGTCGCGCGCCACCGGTCTGTACCGCGTTGACGAGGCGCTGCGTGAGGTCACCAGCAAGGCAGGCGATTTCGACATTCCGCCGATCAGCGGCCGACGCGCATTCGAGGAGGAGCTTCGCGGCGGACGGGCCGGACGGCGGCGGGTCATCATCGACGACCTGGCCAGCGTCCGGCCGCAGGCGTCGGCGTGCCTGGAGGCGCTCGACCTGGCACTCAAGCACGTGCCGACCGCCCCGGGCGTCACCCGCGCCGCGGCTCTGATCTCCAGCCCGGAGCAGGCCGAGCTCTGGGACAGCGCCTTCGAGCGCGGCGTCGCTGTTGCGCTGCGCCGCTACGACGAGCAGACCCTGCGGGTCTGGACGATCACGCGGCAGATGTTCAGCCACGACGAGCGTCCGCAGCGGCTGTGGGACCTCACCGGCGGGTGGCCGATGCTCGTCGAGCACGCCGCCTCCCTCGCCGACAGCGAGGGCGCGCAGGAGCCCACCGCCTTGGACGAGCTCGAGGCGTACGTCAACAGCCCGGCCGGTCACAGCGACCTGCTCGATGGTGTCGGTTTCACCCACGACCCCAACCTGGTGCGCGCCTACGCTTCGATCGTCGCGCTCGTCGGCGACCAGAAGGTCAGCCGCGTCGATCTGCAGGTCGCTGCAGACATGGACGGCTCCGCCAGAGATGTCGTTGAGCGGCTGATGGCGCTGCAGGTGTTCGATACCCACAGCGACGGCTCGTACAGCGTCGAGGCGCGCCTGCTGGCTGCCTGGCAGGCGTCGCTGACCTGACCGGCGACGCCTTCGGCCGATGCGGACACGCAGCAGCCCCGACCGTGACGGTCGGGGCTGCTGGCTTCGCAAGGTCCGGGCGACCGTAGGCCTCCCCTTGACAACGCCTGTTCCCCGCTAGCGCGGACGCCGAAGCCCCTAGGCGCGCGGCGCGCCTTCGTAGAGGTGACGCCACGTGGGCGTTCGTCGACCGAGCGACGCAAGGGCTCGCGGCGGGATCGAGGCACTGTCACTCTTGAGCGGGTGGACCGACTGGTACGCCGGGGCGGTCGCGCTGACCTGCCGCTGGATGGCGGCGGCGCCGCTGCGGACCTCGCGTGGCGGTGGCCTGGTTCGCTCGCCGGCGACGAGGAGGCGGGTGCTCGCCTACGAGGAGCTGATCGAGGAGGAGTACCTCGCGGCGCAGGACCTCGAGCAGCGGCGTCCCGACCTTGCCGCTCGCCCCGGCTGGTGCGAGGGGGTGCGCGCGACGCTGCGGTGGGCGTGGCGCGCGGAGGGTCCTCCCCCGCTCGAGCTGCCAGCGACCGCCGACGCTCGACGCCCTCGATCACACCTCGGCCTGATCGAACGCGTCGACGTCCTCGTGGTCGGCGCCCTCGTCGGTGCCCGTCTCGTCGACGTGGTCGTCGGTCTCGTCCCGCGCCTGCCACTCGGCGAGCTGGTCGGCGCGGTGCTGCTCTTCCTCGCGCGCGTCCATCTCCTCGCGCGACCGCATCTCGGCGAGGGCTCGGTTGGCGCGCTCGATGGCTGCTGAGGTCTCGTCGGCGGTCGGGACCCGGACGTTGTCCTCGGCCACCTGAGGCGGCTCCGCGTCGGCGATCTCGCGGATGTCGGGCTCGGGCGGGGCGTGAGCGCCCTGCTGCTCGTCCGCGGCTGGCTCGTCGTCGAGGACCTCGCCTGCCTCGGGCTGCTGCCCGTTCGGCCTGATCCGCGTCCTCGTCGTCGATGTCTGCGGGGCGGTCGGTGACGTCGGCGTCGGTCACTTCGCGGTGGGCCTCCTCGTCCGCGACGGCCTGGCGGTGCGCGGCGAGCCACTCCTGCGCGGTGACCTCGGGCTCGGGCGCGACGTCGTCGGCGTGGCGGGCGGCGAGCTCGGCCTTCGCGCGTTCGGCGGCCGCGCGAGTCCCGGCGGTGTGCGCGAGCCAGCGCGAGCGCGCGTCGTCGAGCTCGGCGAGCTCGCTGGCGCGAGCCGTGAGCGTGCCTGCGAGCGCCTCGGTCGCGTCGGCGGCCTCGCGCAGGCGGGCCTGTTCGGCTTCGTCGGCGGCGGCCTGAGCCTCGGCGCGGCGG
The DNA here is from genome assembly GCA_963713365.1 of uncultured Planctomycetota bacterium. Lineage (GTDB taxonomy): Bacteria > Planctomycetota > Planctomycetia > Pirellulales > Lacipirellulaceae > JABDGM01. The sequence goes on from CAVQLN010000006.1 coordinate 367,345, forward strand.
AGCTCGGCGTCCTGGCGGGCGCGGTCGGCGGCCTGGTTGGTGCCGGCGAGCTCGTTGGCGACGTAGCGCGGCGCCCAGGCGGCTTCGCGTTCGTGTGCGCGGACCCGGACCCGGAGCTGGCCGTCGGAGAGCTCGAGCTCCTCGCGGTCGATGTCGGGGCGGCCGAGGGCTTGCCAGGCGGCGCGGTAGGAGGCGTAGGCCTCGACCTTGCCGGGTGCGGGCGCGGGACCGAGGGCGTCGTCGGGGTCGTCGTAGCCCTGCAGCTCGCGCCAGTTGGCGACGGTGCCGGCCGCGTCGAGCCACTCCTCTCGTTCCTGCGGGCCGGTCGGGCACGGGACCGAGCGCCTCGGTCAGCCAGGGCGGGGGTGCCTCCGCCAGTTGCTCGGCGAGCTCGGCGGTGCGCTGGTCGGCGGCGTCGGCGAGGGTCTCGAGGTAGCGGTCCCAGTCGGCGCGTCCGGTGGCGGGGCTCCATTCGCGCCAGGTCGTGCCGTGCGGGGTCGAAGGTGTGGGCGTCGCGGATGCGGGCGTGGATGACGTTGGTGAGGTTGCGGGCGCCGTCGAGGGGCCGGTCGGTGACCGCCTCGCGCAGGACCTGCTCGGCGTCCTTGCCGGCGATCTCGGCGCGGCGCAGCACGCGGGTGAGCGAGGCGGCGCCGTCCTCGGCGGCGAGCCGGCCGCGGTCGTCGCCGGTGATGACGCCTTCGGCGGCGAGGCGGTCGAGCCAGCGCCCGGTGCGTTCGGTGGCGGCGAGGGCGGCGGCGTCGGCGAACAGCTCGCCGGCGGTGCGGGTGGTGGCGGCGTCGGCGGCGGACTCGGTGGCGATGGCCAGCGCGGAGCGGGCGTCGAGGCCGTCGTCCTTGGCCATGACCGCGGCGAGGACGGCGACGGGGTCGCGGTGCAGGGAGTGGTCGGCGGCGAGGCCGCGGGCGGGGTCGGTGGGCCCGGTGATGGTGGTGACGTGGGCGGTGTTGGCGTCGCGGCCACGGGTGAGGCCGACGTAGGCGGCGGCGCGGCTGGTGGCCGGGGTGGCGACGAGGTGGCTGGTGTCGACGGTGGCGCCCTGGGCGGAGTGGACGGTGCCGGCGTAGGCGAGGGAGAGGTCGGCGGCGACGTACTCGGCGGGCAGCACGATCTCCTGCCGCGCGCGCGGTCGCGCCGTCGTCGGAGGCGTCGGTGGGGGTGACGGTGAGGGAGCCGTCGTCGCCGATGGCGGTGACGCGGTAGGTCTCGCGGTTGATCGGGCCGCGCTGGTTGCCGGCGTGGCCGGTGAGCTCCCAGCCGTTGCGGCGGGCGGCGACGAGGTCGCCGACGCCGGCGTAGGTGCCGTCGCGCCCGAGGAGGGCGCCGTGTTCGGCGACGCGGCCGAGGCGGACGAGCTCGGCGCGCAGGGCGGCGTTGAGCCGGTCGGCCTGGTCGTTGGTGTCGACGACGAGGATCGAGCGGCGCCCGGCGAGGGTGTCGGCGAGCCAGGCGCGGGAGGCGGAGGCCTCGGCGTCGTCGAGGGTGCCGGCGTCGAGGAGTCGGCCGTGGCGGTGGTAGTCGCGCAGGACGGTCTCGTCGCCGTCGCGCAGCCGTAGCGAGGCGGGGCCTTCCCACTCGTGCCGGAAGCGGCGGGCCTCGGCGAGCTCGTAGCGGGTGCCGGTCTGCGCGACGAGGTCCATGGCGCCGCCGGCGCCGACGGCGGCGAGCTGGCGGTGGTCGCCGACGAGCAGCAGCTTGGCGCCGGCGGCCTCGGCGCGGGCGTGGATGGCGGTCAGCGCGGCGGTGTCGGTCATCGCGGACTCGTCGACCACGACGAGGTCGCCGGCGCGCAGGGCCCAGCGGGGCGTCGGCAGGGTGGGGCTGGTCGGCCTGGTCGAGTCGGTCCTGGGTCTTGAGCCAGCGGGCGACGTTGCGGGCGGTGAGGCCTTCGTCGGTGAGGATGTCGGTGGCGGCCTGGCTGGTGGCCAGCCCGAACACCCGCCCGGCGCTGGCGCGCGCGCAGGTCGGGGTCGGACCAGCCGCGGGCGATCATGCCGACGACGAAGCTCTTGCCGGTGCCGGCCGGGCCGATGAGGGTCTCGACCTTCGCCCCGGAGGTGAGCACCCCGCGGATCGCGGCTTCCTGGTCGGCGCCGAGGTCGATGCCCTCGTCCTGCAGGCGGGTGAGGAAGCGGTCGGCGATGAACCGCGGTGCGGCGGCGGCGTCGCCGCGGCGGCCGGCGGCGACCATGGCGCGCTCGGTGTGCACGTGGTCGGGCGTGGCGTAGAGCCGGGCGCCGGGGGCTTGGTAGGCCGACGAGCCGTCGGCCAGGCGCAGCTCGTCGGGCAGCGCGTCGGCACCGGGGCGGGCGGCGTCCAGCGGTGTCGCGAGGGCGATGCCTTGGTCGGTGAGCTGGTCGAGCAGGGTGGTGACGTCGTCGCCGTCGGCGATACCGAGGGTGTCGGGCAGGGCGTCGTTGATCGCGCGGGTGAGGTCGGCGCGGGTCCACCCGGCCTTCTTGGCCTGCACCTCGGCCAGCGCGGTCTCGAGCACCGCGGTCGGCGACCACGACTCGGCCGTCGGGCGGGCTTCTTGGCGGGCGGCGAGGACGTCCTCGGCGACGCCGCGCAGGCCGCCGGCGACCTCGTCGCGGAGTTGGCGGTCGATGCGGTCGAGGAGCTGCTCGCGGGTCTCGCCCTCGTGGGACTTCGCGCGCCGGGTGGCCATGGTGGCCTGGCGGGAGAGCCGGTCGCGTTCGAGGCCGTTGGCCTCGCGGTCGTGGCGGGCCTCGAAGTCGGCGATCAGCTCGGCGGCCTTCGCGGTGACCGCGCGGCGACGGGAGGAGAGCAGGTCGGTGGCGGTCTCGTCGACGCCGATGACCTCGCGGGCCTTGCCGTCGGGGCGCATCGCGAGCCGGACCCCGAGGGTCTGGGTGAGCCGTTCCTCGGTGGTGCGCTCCCCGACCGCGGCGGCGGCCGGGCGGAAGCGGTAGATGCTGCGCCCGTCGAGGGTGCGCCACTGCCCGTCCGGGCCCTCGACGCGGTTGAGGATCGGGTTGTGGATGTGCAGTTGCGGGTCGTGGTCGCGGGAGTCGTGCTGGAAGAACGACGTGACGACCCAGTCGTGGGCGTCGACGTAGCGGCCGGCCGCTCCCCCGTGGTGCCCGACGCGGGCGTAGCCGGCGTGCTCGGCGAGGTAGGACAGGGCGGCGTTGTTGCCGGCCCAGATGGCGTCCTCGACGGCCTGGCGGTACTCGCCCCACGCCGCCGCGGCCTCGTCGTCGCCCGCCGCGCGGGCGGCGACCTCCTGGGCTTCGAACGCGGTGTGCAGCACCGTGACCGACTTCTGAACGCTGAACGTCGCGTCCAGGAAGGCGACGTTGTGCCGGGCCTGCTTGCCCGCCTCGACGCGCAGTTCAGCGCGACGTTCAGCCGAGGCGTCCGGCTCGCGTTCAAGCGCGGCCTCGTACAACTCGTCCTCGGTGGCGTACCGGCGCCCGCGGTGACCGAGGGTCGGGACCTCGTCCCACCGGTCCGGGTCGCGGAAGGCCTCGTGGCGCGGGTCGAGGAAGTGCTCGTAGACCGCGCGCATGTCCTGCGGGTCGACCAGGCCCGTCAGGCCGAGCTTCTCCGCGCCGCTCCCCCACCAGCGCCCCGGCGGCTCGCCGTCGGTGACCGCGCCGGTGTAGTAGTTCTCGCGGCCGGCCGCGACCTCCTTGAGCAGGTAGTCCGGCGAGTAGCCGGACGCGACGCTCAGCATCCGGACGACCAGGTCGAAAGCTCGACGCCGACCCCGAGTCAAGATCAACGGCGTGCGCAGGTCTTTGGCGGCGGTTTCCGGGCCGGCCGGAGGCCGGCCCGTGCCTGGGGATCGTGATGCATAGGTGTGCGGCTCTTGATCTTTCCCTTGATCTTTTCGTCCTTCGGTCCTGTTGCTCGTGTCTGTGTCGTCTGTTCGGCGTAGTGATCGGTGTCGGGAAGTGGTCGTGGTCTTGTCTCTGGTTCTTGTCCTGGTCGTGAGGTCTGGTTCGTGGTGATCGCGCGCTTCGGTGGTCATGGGTGGGCCTCGTCGGTGGTGTCGGGGTCGGTGGTGTTGATCAGGTGCAGCGGGCAGCGGTTGGTCTCGCAGCGCCTTGAGCGCGCGCGCGGCGGTGCCGCGGGAGACGCGCGGCGGCGGCCTCGAGCTCGGTGACCGTCGGCCAGGCGCCGTGCCGCTGGGCGTGGCGCATCGCGGCCGCCTCGGCTCGGTCGCGTGCCGGCGACGGCGCCGGCGCGTGGCGCCTGACCGCCTCGTCGAGGCGTCCTCGACGGGCCCAGGGGTGGCCGGATCGCGCTCGCCAGCCGGGTGCGGTTGAACAACCGCCGGCTGAGCCTCGGGCTGAACCGTCGAGGCGGTGAACAGCGGGTACTGAACGCCGCCACTCTGAACGGCGAGCGGGTCGAACTGCTCTTTCGACGCCGGACGTGTCTGAACGGTTTCTGCGTGGGAGGGGTCAGCGGTCGCGAGCAGGTAGAGCAGGTGGGCGACGACGGCAGCCGCGACGGCAGGCCAGGCGCCGACCCCGAAGGTAGTAGTTGACCTCGGGAGGGAACTCGTCGCCGGCGCACTTCGTCCGCGGCGGATGGTTCGTGGCGACGGCGCTGCTGACCGGCGTGGTGTGGCTGCTGTGTGCCGTGGCCGGCCTCGACACCTGGCTGAGTGCGGCAGCGGCCTTCGCCGTGGGTTATACGGCGCGGCTCGTGGCTACGGCTCGCTCGTGGGAGGAGCCGATGGCCCGAGCGTTGGGGGACGGGCCCTTCTCGGGGTGACGATCCCAAAGCCGAGTCCGCTCGGTCGATCAACGACTCCCGCAAGCGCCAGCTGAACTTCGGGGTTTGATGAGGTGATGCCGTCGGTGGCGGTGAGTTGAGCCCTGCGAAAGGCGTCTTGGAGCACGGTCGGTGCGCGACCGGGCGAAGGTCATAACCAACCCGCGCATAGCAGTCTGACCGCGCGTCGCGCCGACACGCATCCACCCACCCGGCCCCGCCGGGATCCAGAACCCTCGACCAGCCACGGATGCGCCGCATCGATGGGTGCTCACCCCTGCCTACTTGATGGGGACGCCCTCCGTATCAGGGCATGGGTTCGAAGGGGCGGGGCGGGCCGCTACGTGCAATCGCGCGCAGCCGGCCCATCGCGACGGCCCCGAGCAGTGGGCCTACTGCCAGCAACGGCACCGCGGCGGACCATCCGACGATGCCCGCCAGCAGCGGTAGCCCCTGGATGGTCAGCACCGAGATCAGAAACCCGATCGCGGTCTGGGCGGTGAGAGCAGTCCCGATGTAGCGCGGATCCGCGACCTCCGACAACGCGGCGGAGAATTGCGCCGAGTCGGCGACGACCGCGGCGCCCCACACCAGCAGCACGAGACCGAGCACGAGCGGATGCGCGCCGAACACCGCGACCGAGACCACCGCGCAGCCACCGCTGATCAGCATCGCGACCATCGCGACCAACGCGCGGCCGTGTCGGTCGGCCAGGCGGCCTGCAAGGACGCACCCGGTTCCGCCGGCCAGGCCGATCACCACGAACACGGTCAGGCTCACGGCGGCCCTGGTCCCGGCCTGCGGGGACCAGGCGCCGTAGCTCGCCGCGACGTAGGCGGGCAGCCACGTCCAGAGTGCATAGAGTTCCCACATGTGTCCGAAGTAGCCCAGGTTCACGAGGCGCTGCGGGCGGTCGGCGAACATCCGCAGGACGTACTTGGGTTCTAGCGGCGGGGAGGGCCTGGTGTTCGGACCCACCCGCACGAACAGCACGCTGATCGCCGCACCGAGCACCGCGAGCAGCGCGGCACCCAACATCACCCCTGTCCAGGCCAGGGTGCTCACTGCGTTCAGGAGCTGCGGCATTGCCGACCCGAGCGTTAGCGCGCCGATCAGGACACCGAGCGCGCTGCCCCGCGCCCCCGGAAACCACGAGACCACGATCTTCATGCACGTCGGGTAAACCCCGGCTAGGGCGAACCCGGTCAGGAACCGCAGCGGGATCGCGGCGACCGCACTGCTCACTGTCAGTGCGACCGCTGCGGTGGCCAGCGCACCGAGCAGGGCGGCCGCACTCACGAGCACCGGGGGCGGAATGCGGTCCGGCAGGTTCAGCACTGCGGAGAGGACCGCGCCGCTCGCGAACCCGATCTGGACCGTGGCCGTGAGCCAGATCGCGCCCTGCGTGCTCAGCCCCCACTCGGCGCGCAGCGTCGGCACCACCGCGGACGCGGAGAACCACAGCGCCAGTACGAGCACGAGCACCACGGCGACCAGCGCCAGCTGTCGTCGGGCAGTCGTAGCTACCGACCTGTCCACGCCGTCGGCCCCGGCACGGTCGGTCAGCGCCGCAGCCGGTGCGCAAGCAGTCCGGCCAGCAGAAGCACGGAGAGCACGACGGCCGCCACGAGCAGGGCGACCGTTTCCGGGGCCAGGCCGTGGCTGTGGCCCTCGTGCGCCAGATAAAGGAGCATCGTCGTTTCTCCCGACGTCGAAGGAGCTCAGAACACAGTGGAGAGGGCCACGGCAAGCCCGCCGGCGACCAGTGCGATGCCGACCGGCGCCACCCACCGAGCCCCGAAGCTGGTGGTCTTCTCGACCACCATCACGCCGGTCAGCGCGAGCATCCACGCGAGGCTGGCGACCCCCGTCGCGAACATCACGAGCATCAGCGCCCAGCAGCACCCGAGGCAGTACAGCCCGTGTCGCAGGCCCAGGTACCAGCCACCGGCCGGGCCCCGCCGGTAGTGCTGCCAGAGGAATGCGGCCGGGTTGCGACACGCGGTCAGGCAGGCGTTCTTGAGCGGGCTGAACTGGAACGCGCCGGCGATCACCAGGGTCGCCCCCAGCACCAGCTCGGGCCGCTCGGCGAGCCAGGCCCATGCGTCAACCATCGCGTGCACGCCGAGGTCGCCCAGGAGGGCGAGCGGGCCGAAGGCGGTCCACACCACCAGGTAGCCGGCCCAGAACCCGGCCCGGTCCCGGCCGGGGTGCGGAGCCCGGGCGCTGACCGGCCAGAACAACCGCACCAGCGGCAGCACGGTCGGCACCATCATCGCCGCGACCATGATTAGCCAGACGACGAGAAACGCACCGATTCGCCCCGGCCACGACATCGTGGACGACGTGAGGACGGCATCGTGGTGGGCGAGCTCGTGACCGCCGGTGAGGGCGAGCGCGAGGGTGCCGGCCCAGCAGACCCCCGCGATCGTCCACACGAGCCACGCCGGGTCGGCGCGGCGGTCCCGGACTCCGCCCGAGGTCGCTGTGGGCGCCGGCATCGGATCAGCCCGCGAACCGGAACTCGGCCTGAACCGCGTTCTTCCCCGAGATGTCGACGTCGGGGCGCCCGAGCAGACGACCGGCGCGGCGGTACACGCTGGCCTTGCCCGGGTAGGCCGGCGAGCCCGGGACCGTGCTGAACACGGTCTCGGAGAGCACAGTCCTCTTGCCGGTGGCGCCCTGGAAGGGGGCCAGCACCGCCTCGACCGCGTCGCCGATGCGCAGGGTGCCCTCGCCCTCGGAGACCGTGAAGGTGAACGGGGCCCGCTCGACCGACACCACCTCGCCGATCAGCGCGGCCAGATCGGCAACCGGGCCGCCGAGCTGCCCGGTGAACACGTTGAGCATGGCCTGGTGCTGCTCCTCGCTGCACCGGTCGTCGACGTAGACCACGGCTGTCCAATTGCCGGCCAGCACGTTGCCGGGAATGTGGCAGACGACCGCGATCGCGCGGTCGGAAACATCGACGCCCTGCACCGTGCCGTTGTCGATGTACCAGGCGATGGTGCCTTGGCAGTCATCGCCGTCGGGGTCCTCCCCCACCCAGCACGGGCAGATCGCATTGCACGTGCACACCTCGAGCAGCCGGCCCTCGACCAGGTAGGTCGTGGCCTCAGTCGCCGTGGGCTCCGCCGTCGCCGTCATGGCCCTGCTCCTTCCGTTCCGGGCCATCGCGCGACGACCCGCGTCCAGGGTTGGACCGGATCGCCAGGGGCGGTATCAGGGGAACCATGTAGGGGTCGCGCCGCCGGTTCGTGTCCGGAGCTCCGGGGATGTCGGTGCTGCTCAGCACCCCTGGTCCGCGCCGCGGACATCGCCCGCGCTCTGCGTGGTCACCGCCACGCCGGCCGAACGCGGCCGGACGATCATGCGCCGCGGCATGCTCCACGGCCTCTGCGACACCGACGGTCACCCGTCACGCCCGGGCAGGCCGAGGGATCGTCGCCCCGCAGGGAATCAGGGCAGTGAGACCGGCTGTTGCCCACCGCGCGCTACCCACGCGGCGACCTCGGCCCGGCTCCGGGCGCCCAGCTTGGCGATGATGTGGTGAACGTGCACTTCGGTGGTCTTCTCCGCGATGCCCAGCTCGGTGCCGATCTGGCGGTTGGTGCGCCCGCGCACGACGAGGAGTGCGACCTCCCGCTCGCGATCGGTGAGCGGACCCAGCACCGGAGAGGCCGCTGCCGCCCTCGATGCTGGTGACCGGAGCGTCCGGCGGGCCAGGGCGACAGCGGTGGCCGGTGGCATACCCCGGCCCCCGCACACCGCCCGGTCGGCGCCATCGGGGCCGAGCTCGTCGCGGACTCGCATGGTGATGGCCTCCTGCTCGTCCCGGGCGTCGTCGCGTAGCGGGGCCGCGAGCCGCTCCCGCAGCGCCGCCGCCGCACCGAGCAGGCGAGCAGCTCCCTCATGGTCGCCGCGAGCCGCGGCCACACCGGCCGCCCCTTCCAGACACTGCGCGACGCCCCGGTCGTCGTCGATCTTCGCGTAGCTCTCCAGCCCTTCGGCCAGCAGCGGCGCGGCGGCGTCGGCCCGGTCTCGCCGTAGCTCCACGGTGGCCAGAGCCGACGCCGAGCAACCGATGGCCCAGGGGTGGTCCAACTCCCGGAACCGGGACAGGCTCGCCCGCAGGTGTCGGGCGGCCTCGTCGGTGCGACCTCGGCGACGGGCCAGCAGACCGAGGTCATACCGGGACCAGGCCACGCCGGACGCGGCGCCGATCTCCTCGTGCAACCTCCCGGCGCGTTCGTAGTGGGCGACCGCCTCCTCGAACCGGCCACGAGCCTGGGCCAGGTGTCCGTGGAACGCGGCGCCGATCGCCGCCCGGCGGCGGGCACCGGTTCGATCGTTGATCTCCGTAGCCCTTGCGAGGGACTCCTCGGCCTGGCGGAGGTCGCCGGACATGGTCGCGAGCACCGCGGCGATCAAGAGCGTGCCCGCGAGCGCATCCTCCGGCGGCGCGGCCCCGCTCCGCTCCACCGCGGCCAGGGCGCGGTCCACGGTGGCGTGTCCCTCACCGAGACGGCCCCGGGTGTAGCAGTACCAGCCGAGAGCGGAGGCGAGCGGCAAGGACAGCGACGTCAGGCCGGCCTCGGTGGCGTGGGTCAGCGCGGCACGCAGGTTCCCGTGATGCGCGCCCACTGCTTCCACCCACGAGGCCTCCTCACCGGTGCCGATGAGTGCCTCTGTACTCGCTCCGAGCTTCGCGAAGTGCTGAGCGTGCCGAGTGCGGGTCTCCTCGCCCTCGCCGTGTTCGACGAGCTGCTCGGCGGCGTACTCCCGCAGGGTCTCCAGCATCACGAGCTCCGCGAGCTGGTCGTGCCCGATGCGACGGCGCACCAGGCTCTTCTCGACCAGAGACGTCGCGGTCTCGATGACGTCATCGACCGCGCACACGTCCTCCACGGCCTCGACCGTGGCTCCGCCCACGAACACCGACAACCGGCGGAACAACGCCCGCTCCTCCGGACTCATCATGTTGTGGCTCCACGCCAGCGCCGCGCGCATCGTCCGGTGCCGCTCGGGCAGGTCGCGGGTGGCGCTGGTCAGCAGATGCATCCGGTGCCGTAGCCGGAAGTTGAGCTCGCCTGGGCTGAAGAGCTTCAAGCGGGTCGCCGCGAGCTCGAGGGCCAACGGGAGGCCGTCGAGGCGAACACAGATCTCGGCCAGGGTCGTCCGGTTGGCCGAGGTGACCTCGAAATCGGGCAGAAATCCGTGCACGACCTGGAGCAGCATCGCGACCGCCGGCGTCGCGGCAAACCGGCTCAGGTCGCCGTCGTCGTCGGCGGGAAGGGCCAGCGGGGCGACCGGCACTTCGCGCTCGACGTGGAGATGAAGCCGTTCCCGGCTTGTCGCGAGCACGTGCATGCGGGGGCGGACCGCGACGAGATGGGCGAGCTCCCCGCCCACGGCCAGGACGTGCTCGAGGTTGTCGACGACGAGGAGAAGGTCCTTGCCCTCGCGCTCCCGCTCAGGACGATCGAGTAGCTCCGCGCTCTCCCGCGGGCCGAGCACCCCGGCGATCTCTGCGGTCCCCAGCTCGGGATCGGGGACCCGGGCGAGGTCGACGAACACGACACCGTCGCAGAACCGGTCGGACGCGGCCCGGGCGGCGGCAACCGCGAGCCGGGTCTTGCCCACGCCCGGCGGGCCGGTCAGGGTGAGCAGCCGGCTGTCCGGGGCGGCCAACGCGCGTTCCAGGTCGGCGAGCTCGTTCTCCCGGCCGATCAGAGGCATCGGGGCGTCGGGCAGCCGCCCGGCACCCCGGTGCAGCCCATCCGAGGATCCCAGTCTCGTCATGCCACGCCCCCGACAGCAGAGAGTCATTTCAACGCAGAAGAGACCGGCTGCACATCCCCCGGATAGGGCCTTCTTCGCTGTCGAGGAGGTCCTGTATGGACGCGCCGCAACAGGTGGGCACCGGCGGTCGACGCTCCGGGCGTCGAGGGGACCGGCGACGTCCGGACAGGAGCCCGCCGGGTCGGCTTCGTCGAGCGGGACGGCGTCAAGGTCGGAGGCGAGGTCTCGACGTCGTCATCCAGGAACGGCACGAACTCCGACCACGCTGCTCGCCACAGCGCGATGATCCCGGCTTAGGGTTGCCCACTGAAGCGCACCGGGTTCAGTGGAGGCTATGAGGTGCCCCGGGTTCGACGGAGTGGGGTAGCTGGAAGCTTCAGGCCACGACGATCTTGTTCTGGTGCTCGAACTCTATCGGGGACTGCCAGCCCAGAAGCTCAACAGTTCGGTGAACCCGGTGATGGTGGCCGGAACGAACAATTCGGCGAGGCTCCCGCCGAGTCCGTCGAGCAGCACCGCGACGTGTTCGTCTTTGTGGGTGTCGACGCCGACGATGACATCGTCGCGTCTGCCAGGGCCCTTGTTCTCCCTCGCGTGCCTCGGAGGGCCTCCGAAGGCCCTTCGAGCCCGCGGTTTCGCACCACGACTCGCACCACGCAGTGCCCAGTGGGCATAACAAGCACCTGACCCGGCGCCGAGGCAGCGCGGTCGCGGCCTGGTCGGTGAGAACGCGGACAGATCGATCGATCTGCACATCGGCGCGGGAACGCCGTCGCCTCGCGAGGCGGTGGGGGGCCGCGCGGCGGTGGTGCCGCGCGGCCCCCCACCACGCGCGACACCACCATGAGGAGCCAAACGCCTGCTCCGCGTCCGGCCCGCATCCCCGACACAAAGAACCTACCGAGCGGTCTAGTTGCGGTAAAGGGGCGCGGGCCCACCTAGACCGAGTGCGAGGAACTAATCTGTGACCCTTCGAACTGGTGATCTGGCGGGTGGCGAGCATGGACGCGTTCGGCGGACAGTCTCACCGCAACCCGAGTCGCATGCCCTCGACCGACGACTCGGCCCCAAGTCACAGCGGTGCGGTGCGCGCCCGCGGGCACGGCGCCTCCGTGCGAGGACCCCAGGCGCGAGGGATCGCGACGCGACGGGCCCTGTTGGTGGCGGCGGCCGACCAGTTCGCGGTGCACGGGTTCCACGGCACGACGCTCTCCGCGGTGCTCGCCGCGGCCGAGGTCACCAAGGGCTCGCTGTACTTCCACTTCGAGGATAAAGAGGCCCTCGCCGCAGCCGTCATCGATCAGATGGCTGCGGGCTGGGACCGCGTGGACGCCGCTGTCGAGACCGACGGTCTGGACCCGTTGCACAGCGCGCTGACCGCTTCGGACCTGGCCGTCGTGGCGATCCTCGAGGACCCGATCGCCCGCGGCGGCATCCGGCTGTTGCGCGACCCCGCCCTCCCCGCCGGCGCCGCCGACCAGCATTGGGGCGCCGGAGAGAGCGCGCTGTCCGCTCACTTCGGCGCCGCAGCCGCCGCCGGGCTCCTGCGACCCGGGCTCGACCCGACACTCCTGGCCCGCTCCGTCATCGCCCAGATCACCGGCCACAGTGTCATCTGTGACCGCGCGCCCCACCGATCCGGGCTGTGGGACGCGGTCACCGACATGTGGTGTGCGCTGCTGCCCGCCATCGCCACCGACACCTGGCTCGCCAACTGGGACGCCCCGAGCTGGAGCGCCCGCTCGCGCCCCGAACTCGTGACCGCCTCGCACAGACCGACCCAGACTGAAGTCCACGCCGAGTGACGTCCGCGGCCTGCGGCCGCCGAGAACCCTGTTCGCCGGATACGGCGCTCGCCGCGGGGCGGGGCGGCGTGGAAGGGCGGGACCGCGTTGGGGATGTCGGCATGCCGCGAGCCTGTTCTCGGTGGCGCCGGTGGGAGCGGGTGCGCCGGTCAGGGCGGCCTTCGCGGCGGCAGCGACGGCCGCGGTGCTCGGGTGGCGCGCTCCGGCGCCCAGGTGTCCTCGGCACGGCGAGGCGCTCGCAACCGAGGGCACTCAGTTGCGTGCGACGATCTTCCTGTTTACCGAACCTCGACGACGTCGCGGCGGAACGGCCATCACAGCCCGGCCTGTGACCCAGATGGATAGGACACGGACCTCGGCGGCGGAACCCGACGACCGGCTCGCCGGTCGGCTGAGTCGTGCTGATCTCGACCTCAGCCAGACGATGCCCGATGAACGGCGACCTGCCTGCCGCTAAACGGGCACTACCTCGGCGGCACTCACCCATTTGGCCGTCCTGGCCCTTGACGGACCGTAAGCGGCGAGGAGAGTAGTCATCGGTTCGAGGTCGTTGACCGAGCGAGCCGACGTCGACCCAGACTTCGCCGGCGCCTTCTACGGCGGCGGGGAGTCATGATGGTCGGCTGGGAGACGCCTCGGCCCCTCGCTCGCGGCTGGTTGATCGTGACCATGGGTTTCGTCGCGGCCTCCCTCGCTGACCCGGCGGGTGCTCAGCGTCTCCACAGCCATGGCCTCGCCAAGGCGTCCGGAGCGACGATGTTCTCAGCCCTGTCGTGGCTTCTACGTCCCCGACCTGTCGGGCCTGTCTTGATCCCGTCGACGCCGAGGGCCGCGGGGTGTCCAGCGGACGGACCCGAGGCCACCGGGGCAGGACCAACGACCACTTCCACAGTCCGCGCTCCGCGCTGGCGACGCCAGCGCCTCCGGTGGAGGAACCCGATGACGGACCGCATTCAGAAGCAGCCGCTCCACGACGACGAGGGGTGGGAGGGGTCGTGGACTGCACCAGGATCGGAGGCGACACGGGTCGGTCCGCAGGGCCAGCGTCATCGCCGGCGTCGGGCTCCTCTTGATGTCGGCTCTCGCGGCGCTCGGGAAAGTCGTTGTCCTGGACGGTCTGGTCACGCCGGGAGATGCGGCGCAAACAGCCGAGAACATCATGGCTTCGGACGGCCTGTTCCGGCTCGGCATCTTGAGCATGTTCTTGGTGATCGCCCTCGATGTGGTCGTCGCTTGGGCGCTGTACCAGGTGTTCAGCCCCGTCAGCCGCGGTCTTTCGCTGCTCGCGGCGTGGTTGCGGATCGTCTTCGCCGGGGTTTTCCTGGTTGCCGTCGGACATCTCGTGGGCGCGCTTCGCCTCCTCGGTCAGTGATGAATATCGAAGCGTGTTCAGCGCGGACCAGCTGCAGGCTCAGGCGCTCCTGCAGGTCAACACCTTCACCGACGTCTGGGACGCTGGCCTGTTCCTGTTCGGACTTCACCTGCTGGTCCTCGGCTACCTGGCCTACAAGTCACGTCACGTTCCCCGGCTCCTGGGTGTCCTGCTCGCCATCGCGGGCCTGGGCTACGTCGTCGACACCTTCGCTGTCGTCCTCTTTCGAGGGGTCTGGACGGACGTCTCGAACTTCACCTTCCTCGGCGAGTTCCTGCTGGCGCTGTGGCTCGTGATCGCCGGGCGACGACTTCCTGTGGGTGGATCACCGCGTCGTGGATCGCCGCGGCGCGACGAGGAATTCGGTTCACCGGAGGGCCATGACCCGGTCGGCCCCGGCGACCGGCAAGAGGATGGAGCACCCGTCGTGAAGGTCTGCGTCGTCGGGGCCTCGGGGAAGCTCGGCCAGTACATGGTGCGACATGCGCTGGACCGCGGCCACGAGGTGGTCGGCGTGTGCCGCGAGCAGAGCGTGCCGAAGCTCGACTCGCTCCGGGAGCGCATCACGATCGTCCCGGGACCGACCGACGATCCCGCGGTCATCGAGCGGGCGGTGGCCGGATGCGGCGGCGTGCTCGTCGTGCTCGTCCCGCGGGGCGTCCACGGCTACGCCTCAGGAACGGCCCAGGCCGTTCTCGACCACGCCCCTGCCGGGGCTCGATTGATCTTCTCCTGCGGGTGGCACATCACGCGCGACGGCCGCGACGTCTACTCCTGGAAGATCAAGGCTCTCGTGCGCATCGCCGGCCCGCTCGCCCGCCTCGCGCGCTTCGCCGACCTCGACGACCAGGTCGAGGCGTGCCGGCGGGTGTTCGACAGTGACACCCGCTGGACGGTCGTCCGCGGGAGCGATCTCGAGGAGGGCGAGAGCGAGGGCATGCCGGTGTGGAGCCGCCACGTCGGCGACCCGGTGCTCGCGAGCAATCGCACGCGCCGCGTCGACTTCGCCCTGTTCATGGTGGACGCCCTCGACAACGACGAGCTCGTCCGCGAGGCCCCCGCGATCGTGGGCGGGCGGACACCCTCGGCTCTCGCGCACGCCGGCACGACATGACGTACTCGTCGATCCACTACTCGTCGATCCACCGGACGCGCACTCAGCGTTGCCCGACCTCGATCTCGATCATCCGATCTCTGGACTCCCTACAAGTTGGGACTCGTCATGGCTGGCACGGCCCCTGGACCACGTTCGACCGGTGCGCTGCTGGTCGCCAGTGCGGTGGTGGTGACCGTGGCGTTCGCCGGTCTCGGACCCGCCTTCGACTATCCCGACGTGCTGGGGCAACCCGCTGAGCAGGTGCTGCTCGCGTTCAGCGCTCGCGCCTGGCTCGTGGGGAGCCTGTTCACCCTGCTCGCCCTGGGGGCGGCGATGCTCGCGCCGATCGCGCTGGGCACCGCGCGGCTGGCCGGTCCGGGCCGCTGGAGCACCGCCGCCGCCGTGACCGGGGTCGCCGCGGCGCTCGTGCAGCTGGTGGGGCTGGCGCGCTGGCCCCTGCTGGTGCCCTCGCTCGCCGCCACCGTCGCAGACCCGGCAGCCTCGGCCGTGGACAGGGCCAGCGCGACCGAGCAGTTCACCTGGCTCAACACCGTGCTGGGACAGGGTCTGGGCGAGACCTGCGGCTACCTGCTCACCGCCGCGTGGACGATCCTGATCCTCGTCGCCCTCCGGCGCCGCTTCGGTGTCCCCCGGCTGTTCGCGGCCGTGGTCGGGTCCTGTCCGCCGCGATGATCCTCGCCGGGCTGCTCGTCCCGTTCGGCGTTCCCGGGGCCGACACCACGAACTTCGCCGGCTTCCTCCTGTGGAGCGCGTGGATCGTCTGGTTCGGCGTCCTGCTGCTGCGCGGCGGATTCCGCGCCCCGACGGCGCCCGCGTCGGGCCCGACCGCGCAGCCCCTCGCTGCCTGAACGTCCTGTCCCGCCACCGGGACGACCCGAGCGAACCGAAGGAGGTCGTGATGGGTGCGACCAGAGCCGATGCCGACGCCCCGCTGTCGCTCGTGCGCCTCTACCTGCTCAGGGGCGGCTATCTCTTCTTCGCCGTCGGCCTCGTCGTGACGAAGTGGCCGCTGCTCATCGGCCACGACCTGACCTGGCCCCTGTTCGAGGGCGTCGAGACCTCGATCCTCGTGGCGTTCTCCCTGCTCGCGTTCCTGGGCATCCGCTACCCGCTGCGGATGCTGCCCCTGCTGCTGCTCGAGTGCCTCTGGAAGCTGATCTGGCTGACCGCCGTCGCGCTCCCGCTGTGGGCCGCCGACCAGATCGACGAGGCGACCCTGCAGGTGGTGTTCGCGTGCGCCTCGGTCCTGATCATCGTCGCCGTCATCCCCTGGGACCACGTGGTCTCCCGGTACGTGACCGGACACGGCGACCGCTGGCGTCCCGATCACTCGCACCCGTCCGACGAGCGGAGCGCGGAACCGCCGGGACCCACTCCCGGCGCAGCGACACGAGAGGACGTCCCGATCCCATGACCACCTCTCCTCCCCGCCCAGCGGCGTCCCGACCGCACGGGGCACGCTCGGCGGCGCTGACGTGGGCGCTCTGGACCGCGGGCTTCGTCGCGTTCCCGCTGGCCGGACTGGCCGGCACGGCGCTCGCGGGCCGGGTCGACGACCCCGTCGCCGCGGCCTTTGGTGGGGCCGTCGCCGGCCTGGTCATCGGCGCCGCCCAGGCGCTGCGTCTCGCGGCGACGGCTGCCCGCGCTGCGCTGGAGTCGCCGCCACCGGCGCCGGCATGGGTCTCGGGCTGCTGCTCGGTGCGGCCGCGGTCGGGTACCGCACCGGCCTGGGCGACCTCGCCGTCCAGGGCGCCCTCACCGGCCTCGTCCTCGGGCCCGTGCAGGCGCTCGCCCTGCCCGACGGGACAGAACGACGTCGTCGCTGGCTGTGGGCCGCCGCGGCCCCGGCGCTGTGGGCTCTGGGCTGGACGGCCACCGCCCTCGGCGGCATCGACGTCGAGAGCCAGTACACGGTCTTCGGCGCCTACGGCGCCCTCACCTACAGCGCGCTGTCCGGGCTACTGCTCATCGTGGTCCTGCCCCGCGTCCCCACCGACGTCGGCTCCCACGCCCTGCATCGGCGATCTCGGTGAGCGCCCGTCCGCAGCACGTGGTCTTCGGGACCGGGGCCATCGGCCTCGCCCTGACCGAAGCCCTGCAGCGCCGGGGACAGACCGGCATCCGGCTGGTCAACCGCTCCGGGAGCGCGCCGGTCGCCGACGCCGTCGAGGTGGTCGGGGGTGACGCCTCCGACGCCGCCTTCGCCGTCGAGGTCGCAGCGGGCGCCCGGGTCGTCTACCAGGTCCTCAACCCCCCGTACGACCAGTGGCCCCAACGCTTCCCGGCACTACAAGCCGGCGTGCTCGCTGCCGCGGAAGCCGCCCGCGCCCGGTTGGTGAGCATGGAGAACGTCTACCTCTACGGCAGGCCCGCCGGACGCCCGCTGACCGAAGGCCGGGCCCACGACGCCCACACCCGCAAGGGACAGCTGCGCGCACGGATGTCGCGCGAGCTGCTCGACGCTCACCGCGCCGGCCGGGTCGCGGTCGCCATCGGGCGCGCATCGGACTACTTCGGCCCCCGCGGGGGCGCCCAGTCCAACCTCGGCGATCGGGTCTTCCCCGCTGCCCTGGCCGGCAGGACCGCAACCGTGCTCGGCGACCCCGACCAGCCCCACACCTACACCTACATCGCCGACATCGGCGAGGGCCTCGCTGTGCTCGGCGAGCACCCCGACGCCGCCGGCGAGGTGTGGCACCTGCCCAACGACCCCGACACCCGCACCACCCGACAGCTCGTCGACATCGCCTACCGGCACGCCGGCCGATCCCGCGGCAAGCTCCGAGCCCTGCCCCCGTTCGTCCTGCGCGCCCTGGGCCTGGTCAACCCAACGATTCGCGAGCTGCTCGAGATGCAGTATCAGTTCGACGAACCGTACGTCGTCGACAGCACCAAGATCACCGACGTCCTCGGCGCCAAACCCACCCCCGTCGAGCAGGCCCTCGCCGACACCCTCGCCACCTACGGACCCCGGTAATCAGCACCACGGCAGCCGGCTGCTTCGCGACCCACTCGCGAGGAATCGCGGGGAGCGTCGGTGCGGCGCCGGACGGAGCCCCAAGCCGGACGCTGTCGAAGGCGGTTGGAGCTGGCGACCTCGCCGAACCGCAGCGACGGCATAGCAGCAGTCACCGCCTCAGCACGTCCACCAGGGGCCTCGGGGCGGCGGTGGTCGCGTTTCACGCAGGTGAGTGTGCGACACCGGAGTCGGCCCGCGACGACGGTCTACCAGCACATCCGAACCGTCGTGCCGACACCGGACCCTGCTACGGAACCGTTTCGTGTCGAGAGTTGAGTCGAACGGCGGATAGGCGTTGGCAGCGTCGAGCGAGACCTTTACTCACCTGAACGAACGGAAGCCGTCTTCGATCTACCTCAACCCTATTTTGCCAGCCGAGGATCCAAAGATCACCACATCTCCATTCGTTGACTTCAACTAAGGCTCGCTCCAGGAGGACGGTATGACGACTGCTCCAGTGGACGCGACGGAGCGACCCCCGCTGAACACGAGGAAGATCGCCACGCTGACGGGTTGGTTGATGGTGGTCACCTTCGTGACCTCGATCCCCGCGTACTTCATCCTCTACGCCCCGGTGCGGGATGACCCCGGGCTCATCACCGGAGCTGGAGCCGACCCCACCGCGAGCGTGGCTCTGGGTGCTGTCCTCGAACTCATCCTCATCGTCGCCGGCGTCGGCACGGCCGTCGTGCCGTACGCGGTCTTCAGGCGGTATAGCGAAGGTCTCGCTCTGAGCTACGTCGCCGCGCGCCTCGTCGAGGGCACCTTCATCGCCATCGGGATCATCAGCCTCCTCACGTTCCTGTTCATGCGGCAGGAAGGCACGGCTGCCACTGACCCCGCTCTCGGCGAGGCTTTCGTCGCGATCTACGATCGGGCGTTCCTGATCGGGCCAGGCATCTTCGCCGGCGTCGCGAACGGAATGATCCTGGGCTTCCTGATGTATCGCTCCGGCTTGGTGCCACGAGGCCTGGCGATCCTGGGCCTCATCGGAGGACCACTCCTCGTCGCCTCGGCAATCCCCATCATGTTCGGTGTCATCGAGCGTGGGTCCATATGGCAGGGCCTCGCGACGATCCCGGAGTTCATCTGGGAGCTATCGTTCGGGATCTACCTCATCGTCAAGGGATTCAAGCCAGCCCCGGTGCCGGCTAGGGCCAGCGGACCCGTCGCACGGGGCGCCAGCTCGTAGTCGGCCCCCTCACCAGCGGGGTCCTGGCCAAGACCGACGAGTCCCCCGAGCACAGAGCACCTTCCGGCTCCCGGGGTACCGGTCGGGCCCCGACGCGTCGTCGCTGAAGCCCGCGCAGGCCCCCGGTGCGACACCCTCGGCTCCGAGAGTACGGAGGCGATGGCCCACCGCTCCACATCGTCAAGCGAGACGCCGCGGTCGACAATGCGCTCAGTCTTGAGCCGCCGCGGCACCTGCGCAGGCAGCTAGGGATGCCCGACGCTTCCCATGGCACTGACCTAGAAGCCGGCTATCGGCGTGCCCGCTACCCAGTCTTCACGCGACGAGGCCGGAAGCAACCCTGGTGAATGAGCTGACTCGGCTCGGTGTGGACCCGCCACCGTCGAGTGCGGCACCGGCCAGGCGGCGTCCCGCGACGCCGAAATGCTGTGTCGCGCCCCGTTCGGCCACACCACTCCAACTGATCACAGGATCGCCGCACCTCCACGCGTCAAGCCGGCACCGCCAGCAGCAGGGCTGGCGCCAGCCATATCGACCTCACCCTCGGGCTCAGAGGGCCGTGGTCCTCCACCAACCCGGCTCCGCATCGTCGGGGAACCGCAGGTCATCTGGAATACGAACATGCTCCGATCGATGTATTGTCCCGGGTCGTGCCAGGTGGCTGTGACCAGGAATGAGTTGCCTATATAGTTGCCAGGCTCCACAATGGCTGGGATCGGGATCGAGAAGTCGACTTGGGCGGTCACACCGGGATCGAGCGATAGACCTGCGAATCTTGGCTCCGTAAGCCGCGGGAAACGATTGTCGACGAGCGCCAGAGCGCTGTCGACTCCCGCGGCGAAGTTTGCTGGGCCGAAGAATAGTGGACGAACATCGAGTTCCAGAGTACAGAAGTCACTGTCACGGCGCAGCATCACCGCCCGAACGGAGCTGTCACCGCTCTGTGGTTCCGTCCCTTTGCAGCCAGCTGGAGACGCGCCGCCGAGTCTGGCCCGGTAGGCCGCCCCCAGTCCAAGAAGGAATCCCATAATGGGGTTTGATTCGTAGTTGCGTGCCTACCGCGTGCATCCTTGGTTTGCTTGGTATCGGCGAGCACCACGGGTGATCCACTGGGCATCAGAGGCGTTGGCGGGAAGTTCGTGGATCGGATCGTGGATCGAGATCGACTGCCATCCCTCGCGAGGATCACGACGGACTAGCTCGCTGAGGTCATGTCCTCGACGCGAGGGACGGAGCAATCGAGGGCTACCCCGCCAGCGACTGATGAGAGCACGGCGATTACCGCGCGGTCGGGAGCTAGGAACGCTCGGTCGGCGCGGCGACCTCGTCGGGCAGGAATATGGCCAGAGCCAGCACCCGCGCCAGCGCTTCGCCGTGCGGCGCATCAGCGACGCGACAAGACCCTCGACGGTAGCGTCGGCGCGAACGGCCACCAGCTCGCTGCGGCGTCCTCGACGGGGTCAGGCACAGCGGCCACACGCACGGGACCTCGCACTGCCGCGGCCCGATCGTGCAGGTCCGGCGGCAGCCGCATTCGTCGCGCTTGTCGTCGGTTACGGGGTCGCCTCCTCGACGTAGGCGGCGACGTGGACGGCGAGCAGGGTCGCGGCCGTCTCCGCGTCCGTCGCACGCGGGAGGGCGGCGAGGGCAGGCAGGTAGCGGACCGCGAGGTCCCGCATCAGAGCGTCCGGGGCGGCGCCGCAGCCGACGCAGACCCCGGGGTCGGCGACCGCGGACTTTCCATCGCGGGCGACGCAGGGGGTCATCCAGGTCCGGGCCCGCGGGCAGTCGATGTCGGTCACGGTCGCCTCCGATCAGCTCCCTGCGGGCGATCAAGCGGCGTATGTCGGCACTGGTCTTGGCTCCCCGAAATGGCGCACGGTTGCCGTCCCCGCACTCACCGAGCTCCCACACTTCCCGCGGCCAGTCCTACGCCTCGTCGTCACCACCGAAGCCGCCCGCGTCGAGCAGCTCCGGCCGGTGAACCAGGTTCGAGCTCGTGGTGCTCGCACCGACAGGGCCGACGGTCCCTGCCATCCGTGTCGTCAGTCCTCGGGCTACCGCGGCAACATCACCGCTCGAACGACCTCGGCGTCAGCGAAGCAGCAGGCCATACAGATCGGACCCGTCCTGCGTCGCCACGGTCAGGGGACCAGACCAGGACCTGGAGGCAGGCCAGGACCTGGAGGCAAGCCAGGACCTGGAGGCAGGCCAGGACCTGGAGGCAGACGTAGTCGGCGCCCGCGTCGCGATGGTCCGAACCCGCTCGGCGACCCGGCCCCCGCTCGCTCGGAAAGCACTGCAGGCCGATCGCGACCAATGGGCTGACGATTAGTCATCAATTCCTGAGGCTGCGCACCTTGGCTACGAGGCGTACCCGGAGGACCGTCGGGGTGGCGGTGGAGCCCCGGTCGGTCGACCGGCACCACATCCGGCGGAAGCCGGGCCGGCAGGAGCTCCCCTCCATGGACCGGGAGGGAGACGAGATGACACGGACTCAGGAACCGGCGCCGAGGCCGTCCCCGTCGGCGGCAGCCATCGACGAGGGCAAGCTGGAGGCCTTCCTCGGTCTGGTCGTCCAGGAGGTCGGCGCGGCGTACAACACGGTGCTGACCGCGATCGGCGACGAGCTCGGGCTCTACAAGGTGCTGGCGCAGGCGGGGCCGCTGTCGTCGACCGACCTTGCTGCCCGCTCCGGGACCCATGAGCGCTACGTGCGGGAGTGGGCCAACGCGCAGGCGGCGAGCGGCTTCCTGCGCTACGACGCCGCGACCGAAACCTATGAACTGCCGCCGGAGCAGGCGTTCGTCCTGGCCGACGACACGAGCCCGGTCGGTCTGGCCGGGATCTTCCAGGGTGTGCCGGCGGTGGTGAGCATGACCCCGCGCATCGTGGAGGGCTTCCGCACCGGACGGGGAGTGGGCTGGGACGAGCACGGCCACCCGCTGTTCGAGGGAACCGAGCGAGCTTTCCGGTCGGCCTACCGCGCGAACCTGGTCTCCGAGTGGATTCCCGCCCTGGAGGGCGTGGAGGACAAGCTGCGGGCCGGTACCCGCGTCGCAGATGTGGGCTGCGGTCACGGCGCGTCGACGATCCTGCTCGGGGAGGCCTACCCGAACTCGACGTTCGTGGGCTACGACTACCACCAGGCCTCCATCGACGCGGCGCGGCAGCGCGCCGCAGACGCGGGGCTGCCCCCGGATCGGGTGTCGTTCGAGGTTGCTGCCGCCGACGAGTACCCGGGCACCTTCGATGTCGTCGCCATCTTCGACGCGCTGCACGACATGGGCGACCCCGCCGCCGTAGCCCGCCACGTGCGCCAGTCGCTCACGCCGGACGGCACGCTCATGCTCTTCGAGCCCGCCGCCGGGGACACCGTGTCCGACAACCTCAACCCCGTCGGCCGCCTGTACTACGCGATCTCCACCATGGTCTGCACCCCGGCGTCGTTGGCCCAACCCGGAGCCATGGCCCTGGGCGCCCAGGCAGGGCCGGCCCGGCTCGGGGAGATCCTCGCGGGCGCCGGGTTCAGCCGCATCCGCGAAGCCGCGCGGACGCCGTTGAACATTGTCCTCGAAGCCCGTCCCTGACCGCTCAACCAACCCTGGCACGACGTCTGCACCGGGCTCTCGACGCTCACCGCCGGATCCACGATCAGCGCACGGTCGGACGGCTCAACAACGCTCTATCGACGTCGAACGACCGGTTCTCGGGCAGGAGCCTTCAAGGGTCGAGGTCGACGTTGCGGAGAGGGCGCAGGCCGGAGCGCACAGGTGGACCACCGGCGACTCAGATCGTGCGGAACGACCGATATCGGCCTTGCTCTCGGAGCAGCATGCTGGTCATGACGCCGCAGCCCAAAAGGGCGGCGCCGGTGACGCCGGCTCCGGTGGTCCACGTCTCGTCGTGGACGGCGAGGGCGTCGACGACAACGTCGAGAACGCCCTGGACGGCAGAGCCGCGGCGGGTCTCGCCGGGCAGCATCCAGGAGAAGACGGGGTCGTCATCGAACGCTGCGGCGAGCGCGGAGCTCACGGCTGGGGCGTCGGACGGCGTGGCTTTGCGACGTGGTTGCGCGGTGGTGCGACGGAGGTCATGGCCATCTCTCCTCGGGTGCGGTGCCGGCGAGGGCGCCGGTGGAACGAGACTCGGCGCCGGCGCTGCCAATCCGCTGTCAGCCTGCTGTCGGTGCCGGAGCCCGGGCATCGCACGGGCGGGCCGGGTGTCGGACCACGGGGATGCGGGTGGATCTGGTCGTCCTTGCACGGATCCGCCCCTACGATGAACCCAGCCGCGAGGTGGGGATTCCAGCGCGACCGTCGAGTTCGGCGTGCTCGGGCCCGTCGAGGTCCGGCACCGTGGGAGCGTGGTCCCCTCGGCGGCACCCGGCCATGCTCCGTGCTCGCGTCGTTGCTCTGCCCGAAGGAACCGGGTCAGCACTGAGTGGTTCGTCGATATGTTGTCGGGGGATGACCGCCGGGCCCGGGCGCGCAGCCGGCTCCACACGAACGTCTCCCGGCCGCGGGCCTTCCTCGGCGTCGTCGGTACAAGGCTGCTCCGCGAACCAGGTGGGTACCGGCTCGTCCTCGAGCCCGGCGAGCTCGACCTCCACCGGGCCGAGCAGCTCCTGCGGCGGGCTCGGGTGGCGCGCGGTCCGGCGCCCGCCGAGACGACCGACCTGTCGCGCGACGCGCTGGCGCGCGGGCGCGGGCCCGGTCTCGCCGACCTCGTCGACCTGCCCGGCTTCGAAGCCAGCGGGTTGGCCGCCGACCGCGTCCGCTTCGACGCGTTGGAGCACACGGTGCGCGCGGAGCTCCTCGACGCCGAGCTGGCGGCGGAAACCATCACGAGGTCCTTCCCGACGCCGAACACGCAGCGGCGGACCGAGCCGTCCGCAGCGACCTCGCCGGCAGCTGGCGACCGCGCTCTGCCGGTCCGGCCGCAGCCTGGAGGGCCTGACCGTCCTGTGCTCTTACCGTGCCCGCCTCGCCGACGAGGCCGGCCTCGACCCGAGTACGGAGCTCGCGGGCCTGGAGCGCGCGATCCTCGAGCAACAGGAGTCCGTCACACCGTCGGCGGCGGTGCCAGCGGTGCCGGTGACCCGGGCGTCCCGGGGCCCGGTGGCCGATGCCCTGCCGTCGACGTCAAGGTTGCCCGGAGCCGCCGTGCGGACCGGGGACGACCTCCATGGCCGCGAGACCGAGCTCGGCGAGGCGGGGCGCCTGCTCGAGGCCTGCGCGGTCGTGACGCGACCGGGATGGGCGGCGTGGGCAAGACGAGAACGGCGTGCGCCGCCGCGTGCGAGGGGGACCGCGACGTCGCGCTGTGCGAGCCCGCCGCGGTCACCGAGCCCGAGGTCGTCCCCTTCGCGGTCGCCGATGCCCTGGGCTTCCCCTCCATGGACGCCGCATCCCAGGCGCTGGGAACCGCGCCGAGGCCGCTCGTCCCGATAACTGCGAGCACCTGCTCGAGGAATCGGCCCGCACCGTGCGCACGCTGCGCGCACACTGCCCCGGCGTGAGGGTGCTCGCCACCAGCCGGGAACCGCTCGGGCTGCCCGAGGAGCACGTCCTCGCCCTCGACGTCCTCGCCCTTCCCGCGACCGAGGACCTCGAGGCGGTCCGGCGCAGCCCGGCCGTCCGGCTCCTCTGCGCCCGCGCCGAGGCGTGTGGAGCCCGAATCGACCTCGACGCCGACGCCGCCGCGATCGACGCCCTGTGCCGCCGCCTTGACGGGCTCCCACTGGCGCTCAGCTCGCCGCCGCCCGGCTCCGGAGCCTCACCCCTCAGGAAGTGCTCGACCACCTCGAACGACGGCTGCGCCTGCTGCAGCGGACCGGGCCCGCCGGCCCCGAACGGCACCGCAGCCTCGAGGCGGCGATCGGCTGGTCGTACGACTTGCTCCCGGAACCCACACAGTGCTTCCTCGACCGGCTCGGCGTGTTCTCGGGCCGCTTCACCGCCGAGCACGCCCACGCCGTCGCCGGTGCCGCCGACGACCTGCTCGACACCCTGGAGCAGCTCGACCGGCTGGTCGCCGCGTCCGTGCTCACGGTCCACCAGCAGGAAGGACGGAGCTGGTACTCCCTGCTCGCGACCCTGCGCCGCTACACGCGGGACCGGCTCGACGAGCGGGGCGACCGGCAGGCCGCCCGGGACCGCTGGGTCGACTCGATCCTGGCCACCGCCGAGGACGCGCGCCGACGCATGGTCAGCACATGGCCCCCGGACCTGTTCGTCACGCTGCAGAACCTCCACGCCGACGTCGGCGACGCGCTGCGTTGGTGCGTCGCGCACGACGAGGCGGCCGTGCGCGCGATGCCACTCTTCATCCCGATGTGCAGCCTCCTCAAGAGGCGCAGCGCGCTGCCGGTCGCCGAGCTGGGCGACCTCGTGCTGCGGCGCTGGCCCGACGCCGACAGGCGCCTGCGCTGCGAGGCGGCGGCTGCAGGGGCCGTCGCGCACGTCCTGCGGGGCTCGGCCGAGCGCGGGGCGGCGCTGGCCCACGAGGCGATGGCCGGGTCGTCCGAGCTGGCCGCGGTGAACGCGCGACGCGCCCTGTTCTTCCGCGCGCGGATGTCCGGTCGTGACGCGGAGGCGCTGCGCTGGGCCGAGGAGGCCATCGACGTCGCACTGCGGCACGACATGGCCCCGTGGCACAACGAGCTGCTGACCTTCCGCGCCATCGCGCTCGCCGCCACGGGACGGACCGGCGAGGCGATCGAGCAGGTCGAGGTCGCCCACGATGCGGCGCCCGCGACCGGGAGCCCCGCCCTCGTCGCCTGGGCGGCCTCGGTGCGTGGATGCCTCCTCGCGGCGGAGGACCCGCGGCAGGCGCGGGAAGCCTGCGCCCGGGCGGCACAGGCCTGCAACGAGCTCGACTACCCCCTCGGGACGGGGGTCAGCCGCCGGACGCTCGGGGCGCTGGCCCTGCGAGACGGTGACCTCACCGA
This sequence comes from uncultured Planctomycetota bacterium, assembly GCA_963713365.1. Lineage (GTDB taxonomy): Bacteria > Planctomycetota > Planctomycetia > Pirellulales > Lacipirellulaceae > JABDGM01. The sequence continues at coordinate 393,374 of CAVQLN010000006.1, forward strand.
GGCCCGTGACCATCTCCGCCGAGCCCTCGACGCCTACACCGGCCTCGGATACGCCTCCGAGGTCGCCCTCAGCCTGCGGTGGCTCGCCCGGCTCGCCCACGCCAGCGACCGGCCGGGTCCCGCGGACCTCCTCTTCCGGGCCGGCGGCTCGGCCCGCGGCGACGTGGTCGAGGACGTCCTGCGGCCCCCGCAGACCCGGCACCGGGCGGGCGGGCGAGCCGACCCGCCGCCTCCGCTGTCCGAAGCCCTCGCGGTGGCACGCGCGCTCTGAGCGCCGACCCCAGCCTCACGCCCGGGCCTCCCGCTCACCCCACGGAGCGTCCCGCCGCCCTCGTCCCCGCCTCTCCCCGCCCGAGGGGGAGCAAGCCCGGATTGACAGGCGGGAGCAAGAAGGATGACAGCAACGCGGGCGAGCCTCTTGGTCGTAGGGCCGGACCGCACCGGCCCCGTCCGAGAGAGGTGCACGATGACCGCAGCAACTCCCATCCCCGCACAGGTCCGCCCGGTCTCCGTCGAGACCAGCGGTCTAGCAGACGTGCTCGCCCGCGCGTTCCAGGAGGACCCGGTGTTCACTTGGTGGATTCCCGACGCCGACCGCCGGCGCGTCACCCTGCCCCCGTTCTTCGAGCTGTTCGTCGAGACTTTCGTGGTCCACGGCCTGGTCTACGCCGACACGGACACGACCGGCACCGTGGTGTGGGGTCCGCCGTCGAACCCGATGGGCATCGAGGACGAGGAGGCGTTCGGCACACGCGTGGAGGAGATCGTCGCCGGGGTCGATCTCCCTCGCGTCTTCGAGATCATCACCGTCCTCGCCGAGCAGCACCCGTCAGCCCCGCACTTCTACTTGCAGTGGGCCGCGGTACTCCCCGAGCAGCAGGGGCGGGGCATCGGATCGGCGCTGCTGGAGCCGGTGCTCCAGCGCTGTGACCGCGAGGGCGTGCCCGCGTACACCGAGGCCACCAGTCTCCAGAACCGCCGGCTCTACGAGCGCCACGGCTTCACGTTCATCAACGAGATCGGACCCGCAGGCGGCCCTCCGCTGTACCGGATGTGGCGCGAGCCAGCCTCAGCGTGAGTCCGGCCTGAGCAGTACCTCGTCAATCGAACGACCGAGACCGACACCCCGTCCGAGCGGACCCGAAGCCCTTCTCAAACCCGACAGCCGCAAGCACCAGCACCAACCATGGGCGCCAGTTCGTGATCGCAGGGGTGCTTACACCCGCACGAGCGGCCCGGCAGGGCAGAGCCCGCGCCGCCGAGGGAGAGACCCTTGGCACGGCCCGTGGCGTTTCGGCGCGACCCGGTCCTCGGGCACCATGAGGCGATCTGCTGTGCACTGCGGTAGATGGCCGGTTCACATCGTGTGCCGGGGGTCGGTTCACCCCCAGAGCCGGGTACCGGTTGACCCCTCAAGCCGGACGGGTCGATCTCGCCGCTGATCGGCGTCCGCTGGTCTGCGGTGGGGTCGACCTCCCCGGGGTCGGCAGGAGCGAGTGACAGCCGACGTCGCTGTCGTTGAGCGCGTCCGAGCCGGGCTGCGCGAGAGAGTTCCCGCAGTTCAAGGTGCTGGTCGCCTGGTGCTCGGGCTCACCGAAGGCGGCGGTGTGGCCGGGGCAGCGCGGAACGTGCTGCTCACATAGGCAGGCGTATTCGCGGTAGGTGCGGTCGAGTTGCTGGCCGCGACCAGGACACGGGGCGCCATCGGTATGGCGACGTCTCGGACAGTCGCGTTCTTCATGTGCGTCCCCGACCTCCCCAGCCGGTGGGCAGGGCAGAGCGCAGCGCATGCCGCTTCGGCTCTGCCTGACCCGCACACTCTTCGTTGTGTGCCTCGTGCCCGCCGCGCCTCAACCAGCGGGGAGCACACCCATGGACTCCGGGCAGCACGACCGTCTCGTCGTCGCCCTGCGCGCCGCCGCACGTGAGCTGGCCCGACCTCGCAGCATCCGCGACCTCGAACAGACACTCGGGCAGATCGTCGCTGCTGCGGTCGTCACCATTCCCGGGGTAGACGCCGGCAGTATCTCGATCACCGAGCGCGGCCGCATCGAGACCCGCCACCCCACCAGCGACCTCATCGCGGAGCTCGACGCCATCCAGAGCGAGCTGCATGAAGGCCCGTGCATCACCGCGATCGAGGACCCCCCGAGTCCGGCACCGTTCTCGCGGGGGACCTGGCCGGAATGGACGGCGAGCGGTGGCCGCGATACTCGCCCCTCGTGGTGGAGGCTGGCTATCGGGCCCTCATGTCGACCCAGCTCTCGATCAATGGCGGCGTGCGCGCCGCACTCAATCTCTACTCGGCCACCCCGGACGCCTACGACGAGTACGCGCAGACGGTGGCCGGGCTGTTCGGCATCCAGGCCTCCTTGTTGCTCTTCGGCGCGACCACAGCAACGAACCTGCAGCGGGCGGTGGACAGCCGGGACGTGATCGGGCAGGCCAAGGGGCTCCTGCGCGCACGCTACAAACTCGACGACGAGGGTGCGTTCCAGATGCTGGTCAAGTCCTCCCAGGAGACCAACCTGAAACTCACCGCCATCGCCCAATGGCTCCTCGACAACGCCGACGTCTCCGCCTCCCGTCACGACTCGGAGGCGTCGGGCTGACCGCCCGAACATCCGATGGCTGCCAGGCCGTGACGGTGAGGATCGCTGGGTGTGGAGCCGCGGACCACGTAACCCCACGGGACAGCATCACGATCATGAGAGCTGCGCGGGCCGTCCTCGCTGGGAGCCGTGTCGCAGACCGTGATCGTCCGAGGTCCCACGGGACCGACGACGCCACGCTCGAGGGCTGCCGCACCGCCCGCACAGCCGCAAGCGCAACCACGGAACACGAGCGCCGGTCCTCGAAATCGGGGCGCTCCCATCCGCACGGACGGCCCGGAAGGGCAGAGCCCTCGCCGCCGACGGAGAGCCCCTGAGCACGAGGCGTGGCTGATGGGAGCAGCAGTACCGAGGAACAAGTGAACGTTCTACGGTCCATGCCACGGGTTGCACCAGCTCCGAGGGGAGGGCCTGATGACACGGGTCGACCACGTTCGCGAGGCGGAGACGCTCCTGATGGCTGCGGCAGAGGCACAGCCGACCGACGAAGCGGCTCTGCTCGTAGCCCGTGCGCAAGTGCACGCAACTCTGGCCGCCGTCAACGTCGCACGCGAGCAGGTGCCCAGCAGTCTCACTAGGGCAACGGAGACCGTCTCCTCCGCTTCGGGGTGAGGCCGAGCTCGCGGCAGGCGTCGCGCCAGGCGTGGGCCACTACGAACGGGTGTGTATCGGCGTCATCTCGCCGTCGGCCACAACGACAACGTCGAGCGGCCCTGGCTCGACAAGTCAGGCACACCGCAGCGACGCCCCCTACGCCATGTGGTTCGCCCGGACATGAGCAGGCCGAGCGGGACGGCCCCTGGCCGAGCCCTTACGACGACCCCTCACGGATGACCTGACGGCGAGGAACCTCCGGCGCGGCCGCACCTCACCGGCGGGGGCACGCCGGAAATCACTCGCAGCGTGGAGGTCGGCCGCAATGCTGCTCACACACCGATGCGCTCCATTGAGATGGCCGCGGTCGTTGACGCCGAGACCGGTCACTACGCGTGGATGGCGACCTCGCCCTGCACGATCGTCGGAGGGTTCGGGAGCGCGTCGATCAGGCCGCCGCCCTCGCCGACGGACGCCGCCACGCCGGGCTCCAAACCGTCTACACCGCCTGAGCAACCCTGTCCGGGCCGGCTCGAACTAGCGCTGATGCCCGCCGCCCCGTGTGCGGCGAGCCGGGCGCAGGTCCGCGCGCTCCGCTGACTGCAGAGCGACGGACTTGCTCAGCGCGTAGCGCACGAGCTCCTCGTTGCTGGTGGCCCGCCTTCGGCGGTCGGGGCGCTCGAGGGTGTCCTCGAAACCGATCCGGGTGTCGAGGTGGATGCGCTGGGCGTAATCCAGAACCGGCCAGGCCCCGGCCTCCTCGCCGTGCAGCAGGATCGGAGCGGGCGTCGGCCCGAGGGCGGAAAGAATTCGTTCCGCCTCGGCGACCGCAACGTCGGGTTCGGTCACGGTGACCTCGGCGACGACCCGGACCGTGCCCCGCGGCAGACCGGCCTGCTTGAGCTGTACGGCGTCGCCGGAGGTCCACACGCCCAGCTCCACCCCGATGTCGACCGCGGTGAGGGCGGCGCACACCCGCCGCCACCCGGGTTCGTGGACGTTGACCGAGGCGACGTCGGGCCGGGCGTGCGCGGGCAACCGACCCCATTGTCCGATGATCTCGACGCGGGTGCCGGGATCGGGTTCGACCCAGCGGGCGGTCGTGACACCGATTTCAGTTCGCGGCGCGGCGTCGCGGATCGCGCTGGTCACCGCACCCACAGTGCCCGGAGCAAGGCTCTCACGGCCGTCCGTGTCGCGGGGATGTACGTGCACGCTCACTACGCCGAGCGCGGACACCGCCCGCGCGTCCCTGGCGAGGTGACGCGGCGACACCGGCACAGCCGGGTACGCGCCGATCGGACGCGCACCGTTGGGGCAGCACTGCAACACCGTGGCGTCACCGTCCTCGGGCCGGGTGGCCGGTCCCTCACCACCTTCGACCCCGATGGCCGTGCAATCAACATCTGCACATACGTCTGCAAGCGGGATCCGCGAACGCTGCTCCCCGGTCGACGCCCGGACGGCCGGGGGGCCTGGTGGTTCGCAGGCGTCGCAACCTGCTGGATCGTCAGCACCAAGCTCGCCGGTAGGGCGTTTCCACATCGACCGCCCGGCAACGCCTGTCACACGACACTCCAGGGAGCAGGGGGCCGCCGGCACGACCATGGGACGCCATCGCGACACAGGCGCCGGAACGCGCCCGACGCTGCACACCTCCGGAGGGGTGCGCTCGCACCGTCGGCCGCCGGGTGTGGCGCGAGCCCGGGCGGTCTCCCTCGTAGCCGTCGGTGCTCTCGCGGGCGGGATCGCCGTGGCCAGCACGACGGTGCCCTGGTCGCGCGAGGCATCCCACCTCCCGCCGGGAGCTCGTCCCGGCGGACCGTCCAGGCACGGGCGCCGGAGCTGGCGTGCTCCCCGTGCCCCCGGTGCCGCCCCCGGCCACCGAGGAGCCTGTCGAGTCCGTCGCGGTGCCGGCCCTCGCGCCGGCCCTCGCGCCGTCCGTGCCGACGGAACCCCCGGCTTTCCCTCCGGAGTTGGCGGAAGCCCCGGCCTCGACGGTGTGGCGTGCCGACGGGCCGGGCGCCTTCCTGGGAACGTCGTGGAACACCGTCGGGGCCCTACCGCCCCAGGTGAACGACGACGAGGTGTCCTTCGAGCTCACCGGGCGCGGACAGCGCAGCGAGCTCGAGCCCGCCCTGCCCGCCGTGCAGGAAGGAGACCAGCACGACGTCACCTTCTCGGTTCGGCTGGACGGCGAGTTCGCGAGGGGCTCCACGGCTCGCCAGTCATCGCCCGTTGGGAGAACGACAGTCCGGGGCAGGCGCCGCTAGACCTTCGAATTAGTGACGGCGAGCTCGTACTGCACGGCGGCGAGGGCCACCCGTCGGGCCCGCGGACCTTCACCCGCACCCTCGGGCCTGCGCCCATCGGTGAGTGGACCCAGCTGCGTGTCCTGGTGCGCTTCTCGGCCGACCCGCGGAAGGCCGGCGTCAGCGTCTGGCGCGACGGCCGGTCCGTCGTCGACGACGACCACCCTCGCGGCGGCACGCTCTACCCGGGCCAGCAGAGCTACCTCAAGGTCGGCCTGCACCGGGACCGGGCCATCGCGGCACTGAGCAGGGTGCGGTTCGCTGCGTGGCGCATCGACCACGGACGCGCTGCCGCGCACCCGGACCGCGCGGGCCCGTCTCGGGACGACACCCCCACCGCGGTGCGCCAGTCGACGGTCCCTCGGAGGACGAACCTCGCTCGACGCCGTCCGGCGCGTCGGACAGGCGTACGTCCGGGAGCCCGGCTCGGGACGAGACCCACCGGGACCTCGCTCAGCGCACGCCGACGACCAACGACACACGTCATCGAACGACGGATCACACCGCGAAGAATCCGATGACGGTCCGCCGACCGAACGCAGCTCCACGGGCTCGTCGGAGCGTGACCACCGCGCGTCACAGTCGGACACGTCGCACCACCGCACGCCCGAGAGGTCGTCCCAGGACAGCGCAGACCGCGACGCTGCTCGGCCCAGGACGACTCACGGGGACACCTCGTCGGACAGGTCGCACCGCGAAGAATCCCGGAGACAACTCGACGTCCGAAGACCGCTCGGAGCCCAGTCGGCGCACCTCATCTGACGACGCGTCCCCTCACGGCGCGTCAGAGGACACCGGCTCACACCGAGGCTCCTCTCGGGATGGCGCGGCGGCGGACCCCGACGCCGGAGATGGCGACGACTCGAGCGAGCGCTGATCTGCACACTCGTGATCTTCGGCTTGGCCTTCGGTGTCGGGGTGTGACTCAAGGCCGACAGGCCGCCCAGCCCGACACCGACGGTCCAGTCAATGGGAACGGTTCCTGGGCCGCCGCTCCTGGCCTGTCCGTCACTCGCCTAGAGAGCTGGCAAGTCCACCGCAGTACGACGAGCGCGGATTGAGGTCGACGAGCTCGGGACGCAGAGCCGGGAGCGGTCCTCCGGACCTCCTTCCGCGCCCAGAGCTGAGCGACCTCAGCCCAACGCACGTGGAGGTGACCTGACGGGGGGAACCCCGACGCGAGACGTCAGTCGATTCGTACGGTGGTGGCGTCGTATCCGCCGCCGGGCCACTCCCACCGGCCGGTCACGGTCCGGGCAGCGTGGTCGATGGTGCCGACGAACCTCGCTGGCGAGTCCCGGTATCCGTGCCAGATCGTGAGCTGGTCATCGGTGATGTCCCAGAAGTACTCGAGAGCGAACGGGCAGAACGGGCCAGGGCCCTCGTCGCTGAACAGCATCGAGCGCAGAGACCCGGCGGTGGAGTCGTAGCCGATGTACTCGAGGCCTGCCTGGGGATGCCCGTCGGTCTCGGTCCGCTGGGTCATGAAGAAGCCCCCGGGCAGCCACTCGCGGGCGACGATCCCGGTGAACGTCTCGCCGGTGGTGGGGTCGCGTCCCTCGAGTCGCCAGGTGCCCTCGAGGACCTCGAGGTCCCGCAGCCGAGGGTGCGGTCGGGGCGCTTGCGGCGGCGCCGACGTCCCGGTGTCGTCCCTGCGTCGGGTGCCGTCCTGCTCGGTCACGAGGGGCTCCTCTGATGGTGGTGTCCGGCAGGGCGCTCCGGCGACAGCCTCGTCGAGCGCAGCGGCCCAGCAGGGTGTGGCGGGTGGCGGAGCAGGGCGCTGCACGCGTGCGGGGAGCCCAGGCGCTGACGAACGAGGACGAGCACGACGGCGGGCAGGAGGACCATCGGGTCGCCGACGTAGCCACGGTGACGATCATGCTCCCGATCGTCAGCGCCTTGCGCGCAGGCGGCCAGACCCGTGACGCGGGGCAGGAGCAGGCCGATCGCGCCGAGGAGCTCCAGGACGCCGAGGAGCCTGATCGAATTCGGGCCGATACCCATCGCAGCGGAGCTGGCCGCGGTCGTGGGCGCGAGGATGAGCTTGCCCGGGCCTGAGACCACGTGCGGCGCGGCGAGCAAGACCTGCAGAACCGCCAGGCCGATCCGTGTGGCGCGCCCGCGGGTGGTCGAGGGGACGGAACGTGCGGATGTGGTAAGCCCGGGTCGTCCCCTCCCTGTTCAACTCAATGGTTGATATCAAATCAGGACGAGACGGTCCCGTCAAGAAGCGATCCATTGGAGTCGCCGACGTGTACGTACGGGTCGACCGCGCTGGCGCATCGGTCAAACCGCACCTGAAGCCCGACAGGACGACGGGCACTGACAAACGCCTCGTGACGAGCAACAACCCATCGACCGACCAGGACGGCGCGTCGCGAAAGGCACCGCGGCGCGCCCGAAGGAGTCCGTCGGTAGCGCGGGAACGCGCCCTACGTGCTCGACGGCTCCCATCGCCCAGCAAGGCGGACGCCCGTCCGCGACTCCTGGTCATTGGTGCTCGTTGCCCGCGGACGTCCTTGGCGGGTAGCGAGAGGTGAGCGCTGCTGACGATCGTCTCGGCGTACGCAACCGATCGGCGTAGTTGTCTACAAGACTTCTTACTCCTAGAATAGTACCTTATCGTTACGAACACGGAGGCTCCAATGTTTGAACTCATCGCGACGTGCTCTTGAGCGTCGACGGCTACGCAGGTTCGTCCCGCTCGCCCGGCTTCTTCGGCTACGACGGCCCTGAGCTGCAACGCTGGATCAGCGACGAGATGAACCGCCCGCACCGGCAGGTCATGGGCCGCGGACCTACGCCCTCTTGGCGGACCTCCCCGAGGAGTATCGCGACGAGGGGTGGCAGCGCGTGGCAGAGACACCCACCGTCGTCTTCTCCCGAACTCTCCAGGAGGTCTCCTGGTCGGGGGCGACGATCAACAGCAACGATGCTGTGACCGAGGTGCCGACGATGAAGGCCAGCGACGACATCGAACTCCGCACCACCGGGAGCCTGTCGTTGGTGCGTCAGTTGCTCCACGCCGGACACGTCGACCGGCTTCGGTTGATGGTCTTTCCCCTGATCCTCGGGGAGACGGGGCAGGAACCCTTCTTCGCGCAGCTCCCTGACATGGGGCTAGAGCTAGAAGCGCAAACCGTGCTGGACGGTCGCATCGTGCTCTCTGAATATCGCCCCGCTGGCACGCCACCGTACGTCAGCTGACGCGACTGATCGGGCCATCATTGGTCACCAGGCTCAAGTCACCTCGTGGTGAGCGCACACGTCGGTGAGGCCGCAGCGCTCCTGCGACTCGACGGCCCGCTTCGGCTGTGCGCCGGCGCATCAGATGCGATCGCCGCAGGTACAAGCGTCCGCCACGGCAGAACAACCGATGCGTCGAAGACCGCGTTCCGCCTACTCTGACCTCGGCTGAGGTAGCTGATGGTGATGACGAGAATCCGTAGATCGATGGTGCTTCCGCCGGGACTCGTGCGCCTCGGTGCCGGCCTCCTCGCACTCCTCGTGGCCGGCCTCCTCCTCAACGAAGGTCTCGACCATCTCGCGAGTACACAGCGGCTGCTCGACCACGGCGTCCACACCCAAGGCGTTGTCATCGATGTCGATCGCGAGACAGACAGGTCCCTCGGTACGCCGGGCATCCCCGGCACCTCGGGCACGGGGGGACTGCCAGGCGGCATGGGCAGCGGGGGCGGGAGTGGGGGCACTCCAGGTTCTCCAGGCGCCCCCGGCTGGCCCAACGCCACGACGACCAGCACAGTGGAGTTCCGGGAAGAGAGGCGGCATCCCGCACGTGACCGAGGTCAGGTTCGGCCTCGAGATCGGCGAGATGATCGAGATCGTCTACGACCCGGAGCGACCCGCGCATGCCGCCGCCGTGGTGGAACTGAACGCCAGAGGCTTCCTGTGGCTGGCCATGACAGTGATCGTCGCCGCCGCGGTGCTGCTCCGGTGGGCCTGGTGGTGCCGGACGAACTCAGGTCCCGACAGCGCGCGGCGCCGACGACGCCGCGCGTAGACAGTCGCCCAGCCGCGGCTGTAGCCGCAGAGGGCTGCTCATAGATGTATCGCGGGTCGCAGATCGGGCAGCCGGGGCCGGGGCCCTGTGAAGTCACTGCTGGCTCAGGCGGCCGGGAGCTTCGTCGTGCTGGTCCTGGTCGAGCATCGCGAGCCTCCGGCACCAACCAGCGAGCTCGCGAGCGGCGGCGACCGCGGAGATGGTGGGCGCACGCACCGTGACACTGATCCGCGACGACTACGACGGCGACCCGGCGTGAGTACGAGCCGTCCGCCGCGCCAGGACTACACGGATGACGTCTGCAGGCCCGTAACTCGCTCATCGGGGCAGGACGCGCTGACTCGGATCGCGCGCCACCACTGGTGGCCGAGGCCTGAACTCGACACCGACCCGGTTGAGCAGGCATCCGCCCTGAGCCACACCCTTAACCGGGCCGATCGACCCCGCGATGCCAGATGGTCCGATGGAGCCGACAACGTAGGCCGGCTCCCCGGGGCCAGCCAGCTCACATGAGCGACGAGTGCTGAGAGCCGCCGAGGTACCGATTTGGGTACCGCTTACGTCGCGTCACGACCGCTGGCGGCCCGCCACGGGACTTGATCAGCTTCGGCCGGCACGACCACTGACCAGCACAGACACTCATCTCGCACCACGGCAACCAACGGGACTCACCACCCGTCCGGTGTGGGTTCGAGTCCCACCGGGGGCACTCTTCATTGCAGGTCACAGGCTTGCCGTGGCACGTGAGCGGTCCTGCGGTCCACTGACGGGCCACTTGCATCTGACCCGCTTCGGTGACCTCGGCACCGATCCTGGCGCATCGGAGAAGGCCCGCCGTCCGACGGCTCGACATCGACCTCGTCTGGGGGCCGTGGTGGCTCGCTACCGATGCGGGAGAGACACGGGTCCCGGTCGCTCGCGGGCGCAGAACTTCGTGTGGGTCAAGGGCAAGGGCCTGGTCAGACATCGGGGCACGAGCGACGCGGCCCGAGGCTCCTCCCGCTGGGCCTCGGAGAGCTCGGCCCCCACTGCATCCTGCCCGGACCCACTGTTCGCGAGTGGCTGCTCGGAACCGGCGCCTGGCTCAGACGGTCGGAACAGTCCCGCCGTCGATCACGTACTCGGCGCCCACGATTGCCGAGGCGCGGTCCGAGACCAGGAACCCGACCAGGTCCGCGATTTCCTCGGTGTTCGCGAATCGTCCCAGGGGAACTCCTCCGAGGGAGTCGTAGATGGACTGCTTGGCTGCTTCACGTGTGAGCCCGTTGCCCTCGGCGATCCGGTCCACGAATCTTTCGTAGGCTTCGGTCTCGATCCCGCCGGGGCTGATGGCGTTGACCCGTACGCCGCGCGGCGCGAGCTCATTGGCAAGTCCCTTGCTGTACGTGCGCAGAGCGGCCTTCGCTGCCGCGTACGCCAGGGACGCGTCGTACTGGGGCAGTTCACGCTGGATCGAGGTGAAGTGCAGCACCACGCCCGACCCAGACTCGATCATTGCCGGGAGAAGGGCTCGATCGAGCCGCACCGCACCCAGGAAGTTGAGGTTCAGCTCGGTGAGCCACTGGTCATCGGTGATGACCGCGAATCCACCGGACGGCGTCGATGCACCTCCGACGACGTGCACCAGGATGTCGAGTGCGCCGCCGGCCTCAGCGATCCGAGCAGCCACGGCGTCGGCGCCTTCGATCGTCAGCATGTCCGCTTCGACGAATCTGTCGGGGTGCTCGTACCCGTCGGGCATCGTTCGGGCCGTCACGTACACGTCGGCACCCATCTCTCGCAGTCTCTCGACAACGGCCTTGCCCGAGCCCTTCGAACCGCCCGTGACCAGCGCCCGGCGACCGTCGAGACGATCGCGATCTGAACCAGACATTTCTCTCTCCACTGAAGATGGACGTGGCGCGGGTTCTCAACCAGTCAGGCTCCGTGGTTGGCGATGACGAGTTCGGCGACGAGGTCATCCCGCAGCGCGAACCGGTAGTCGAGCTCGGCGACGCCACCCGGGAAGGTGCCCTCGAGCCGCACGGTCACCACCCAGTGGGCGTCATCGACGCGGCGAGCGCCGATCTGCTCGGTCGTGTACTCGAACCCGGACCCGGCGTCCCGCAGGAACGCGTGGACCTGCTCTCGGCCGCGGAAGGTCTCGCCCTCGTCGACGACCACCGCATCCTCGGCGAGGAAGGACGAGGCGGTGTCGGCGTCGCGGACGACGTGGGCGGCGAAGAAGTCGCGCACGGTGGTCGGAAGCGGATCGGACGGGAGATCGGTGTGTGTCATGAGCCCACCGTGTGACCTCACGGAGCGGGAGGGTCAAGCCGTGGACCCTCCCCCAGGGGGAGCGTTCAGAGTGGCGGGGTGCTGACCATCGGGGAGTTCTCGCGGCTGACCCATCTGAGTGTGCGGACCCTGCGTCGGTATCACGAGGCGGCTCTGCTGGAACCCGCCGTGGTGGAGGAGACCACCGGATACCGCTACTACGGCGTCGACCAAATCCCGACCGCGCAGGTCATCCACCGGCTCCGCGAACTCGACGTCCCCCTGAGCGATGTGCAACGGATACTGCGGACCTCCGATCCCGGCGTCCGGGCGGCCCTGGTCGCGGACCACCTGCAACGCCTCGAGGACGTGCTCGACCGCACCCGGGCCACGGTCGTGTCGCTGCGCCGCCTGCTCCGGCCCGACCCCGCGCCGATCGACGTCGAGCTGCGTGCGGAGCCCGCCCGGAGGGTCGCGGCGGTGGAGGCCGTCGTCGGGCATCGCGACGTGACGACCTGGTACGCAGGCGCGATGGCCGAGTTGGAGGCGGCCGTCGGCGCCGCCGCGACCGGGCCACCGGGCGGCAGCTACGACAACGCCCTCTTCGAACAGGAGCGCGGTCACGCGCTGCTGTACCTGCCGACCGCTGCGCCACCTCGCACCGGACGCGTGCACCCCGCGACTCTGCCGGCCGCAGAACTGGCCGTCACCACCCACGTCGGCGAGCACGACGGCATCGAGGTCACGTACGGCGAACTCGGGACCTGGGTGGTGGAGAACGCGATGTCGGTGGCCGGGCCGGTGCGGGAGGTCTACGTTGTCGGCCCTCGTGACGCAAGCGACCCCGCTGCGTGGCGCACCGAGATCGGCTGGCCGGTCTTTCGTGTCACCTGAGGCGGTCAGTGCGGCGCGGGGTCTCGGAGCAACGAGGCGTACGCCTTGATCGCGGGCTGACCGCCCCCTCTGAGGGCACGAGCAGGCTGGCCCGTCGCTCAGCACCGGGGCATGGCGCGCCGACGGCCGTCGAGGCCCGCCTCGGCGAGAACCCCGAGCAGGGCCTCCCGGCCGCGAGCGCGTGCGGACCGTCCAGCGCCGAGCTCAGGCGCTGTCGGCGCGTCGACGCGACCGTCGATGCCGATCTACGCCGAACGCCGACGGAGGCCGTGGTGCGAGTGGTGTTCTCGGCCGCACGTCGGACGTTGTGGACTGCCGGCCCTGGGGGGTTGGGCCGGGGGTACGGTCAGAGCCCAGGCGTGGTGTGCCTCACTAGGTGTCTCGGGCGGCTTAGCGCGGCCTGTCAGGCGCAGCCATCCCGATCATTGAGTGGTGTCAGACATGACGACCGGACGAGGGCGGCCCGATTTCGAGCAGGGACTCGCCGCGGCCCTGGCTGCGGGTGGGGCTCGGGCGGCCCAGCTCATCTGTGAGCTGTGTGTAGACGCCCTGCCCGTGACCGGGGCGGCGATCACGGCGATGGTCAGCCCGGATCGACAGAGCACGATGTGGGCCACCGACGAGGTGGCGGCGCGGATCGACGAACTACAGCTCCGCCTGGCCGAGGGGCCGTGCGTGGAGGCGTTCACCTCCGCTGCTCCGGTGCTGGTTCCCGACATCGCCGACGGTGTCCACGAGAAGTGGCCGATGTTCGCCGCCGCTGCCGTACGGGAGACCGTGGCGCGGGGGATGTATGTCTTGCCACTCCTCGGCGGGCCGATCAGCATCGGTGTACTCGACTTCTACCGCGACCAGCCTCTGGCGTTCGGACCGGACGACGTTGCTCGCGCGCTACGGGCATCGGACGCCGCGTTCTGGGCCGTGCTGGACATGCGCCCCCGGGGGACACTGGACCCGACCGGAGCCCCCGACAACGCGGAGCCCGGTGGCGGCGTCGACGTGGACGTCGAGGGCTGGCTGGCCGACGTACCGCTGGAGCGCCCGGAGGTCTACCAGGCCACCGGAATGGTCATCGCTCAGCTCGAGCTCTCCCCCGACGACGCGCTGGCCACGCTGCGAGCTCATGCGTTCGTCCACGACCGGCCCATCGACGAGGTGGCCCGCGACGTCGTGGCCCGCACGCTGCGGTTCGCCAAGGAGAAGTGATGGCAACGGCCGGGGAGAACCGCGAAACGGCGCTGCTCGCGGCGTTGATCCACGTGGCCGACACGCTCGTGGCCGACTTCGACCTACTCGACCTGCTGCACCGGCTGACCACCGACTGCGTCGCGCTGTTCCCCGCCGACGCAGCAGGACTGCTGGTATCCGACCACCACGGCACCCTGCGCCTCGTCGCGTCCTCCAGCGAGGCGGCCCGGCTGGTCGAGCTCTTCCAGCTCCAGGCCGACGAGGGGCCCTGCCTGGACTGCTACCGCAGCGGCCGGCCGGTCAGCGCTCCCGATCTGGCCGTGGGCGACAGATGGGCACGGTTCACCGCCCGTGCCGCCGAGGAAGGGTTCCGATCGGTGCACGCGGTACCGATGCGCCTGCGCGGTCACACCATCGGCGCGTTGAACCTCTTCGGCGCCGCCCCCGCCGCGATACCCCCGGCTGACCTGCGGGCGGTTCAAGCCCTGGCCGACGCCGCCACCATCACCATCCTGCAGGAACGCGACCTCCAGGCTGAGCAAGCCGTCACCGCGAAGCTCCAGACCGCCCTGAACCGTCGGGCGATCATCGAACAGGCCAAGGGCGTCCTCGCCGAAGTCGGCCACCTCGACATGGGCGAGGCTTTCATCCGCCTGCGCGACCACGCCCACGCCACCGACCAACCCCTCACCGACCTCGCCCGCCGGCTCGTCACCCGCGAGGCGGGGACCGAGGTCCTCGACCAGACCGGCCCCCGCTAGCACTCCGCGCTCGGTCCAGGCGGGCGGCCACTGAGGGCTCCGGTCACAATGACGTCATGGGCAAGCCACGCGAGCAGCGGCTCGGGGAGGTCTTCGTCAGCCTCGCCGACACCCTCGTTGCCGACTACGACGTGATCGACCTGCTGTACAACCTGAGCCTCGCCTGTGTCGAGCTCCTGGCTGTCGACACCGCCGGGATCATGGTGACCGACCGGAAGGGCTCGCTCCAGACGGTGGCGTCCTCCCACGAGCGCACCGAGCTGCTGGAGCTGTTCCAGCTCCAGAACAACGAGGGCCCCTGCCTCGACACCTTCCGACAGGGCCAGCCCGTCACCTGCCTCGATCTGGACCGCGCGAGAGGGCGGTGGCCGACGTTCAGCGCCCACGCCCACGACCGCGGCTACCGATCGGTCCACACCCGGCCGATGCGGGTCCGGGACACGGTGATCGGCGCGCTCAACCTCTTCGGCGACCAGACGGGCGCGGTGTCCGAGACCGACCTGCTCACCGCTCAGGCTTTCGCGGACATCGCGACGATCAGCATCATCAAGGACCGCACCGCCGACACGCTGAGCCAGCTCGTCGACCAGCTGCAGACGGCCCTGGACAGCCGGGTGATCATCGAGCAGGCCAAGGGGATGCTCGCCGAACGCGGGGGCGTCGAGGTGGACGAGGCCTTCTCGCTGCTCCGCAGCTATGCACGGAACCACGGCGAGCGCCTCACCGAGGTCGCCCACAAGTTCCTGGACGGCGCCGTCGACCCGATGAAGAGCCGGCCACAGGGCAGCGGGCACACGTAGCGAAACCTCTTGCGAGGTCTCTGTGACGCCCCGGCGGGGGGAGCATGCGGCTGGTCGGCGTAGCGCTCCCCGAGTTCCTGGCCGCGCTCGACGCCGCCCCACTCGACGAGGTGTTCCTTGTCTACGACGCGGTCCGTCAGAACGCCGACGATCCCGGACACCCCTGAGCGGCGACCCACCGTCTCGGTCCCGCGCCCACCGCCTGTCCCGTAGTCGGGGGCCTTTGCTGCGGATCGGGCCATACGCCCACCGCGACAGCCGGGCCTACGGGCGCAACGAGGCATGCGAAGGGGTCGAGAGCGAGCTCGCCTCGCGTCGATCAGCTCTCGACGAGTCGGCCGTGGCGGTCCGCAGGTTCGGCGAGGGCTCCGTCGTCGTGGGGATCACCGGTCCGGTCGATCGCCCCACCGCCCGCAGGATCGGGGTGCTCCTCCGCAGCCTGCGACCCTTCAGCACCCGCGAGCTCGTCCTGACGTTCGTCCTGCTCGGGCCCTGGGATCCCCAGTTGGCCAGGGTCATCGGCCAGGACAGCGTCCACCACCTCATCGACGGCGGCCGGCTGGACCTGCACCACGCGCCAACCGAGATGTTCACCGCGGTCGGCGCCCCGGCGGCCTGACTGGCACTATCCGACCAGCTGGCGTTCAGGGTCGCGCCATCCACCGCATCTGCACCGTGGTGCCCCACTCCGTGGGCGTGACCCGGGACTGGTCGGCCAAGTGCTCGATCAGCAGCAGGCCACGACCGCGGTAGCCCGGGTCCGACGGGGGCAGCCACGTGCCCTCGTCCTCGACGGCCACCAAGAGCTCCCCGCACTCCCACTGGACCAGCTGCAGGCGCACCACACCGACCTCGCGGGGGTAGGCGTGCTCGACGACGTTCGTGACGGCCTCGTCGACGGCCAGAACCACGTCCTCAGCGGTGTCCTCGTCGAGGGCGCAGTCCACGGTCCAGGCGCGAGCGAACTTCCGAAGGACCGACACCGCCTGCTTCGCCGCCCCGTGGGACACCTCCACGGTGCACTCGGACGGGACACCCATGGGTCCGCACGCACACCGGTCGCCGTCGCCTGCCGACGGTCCGATATCGGCGATCAATGCGTGATCCACTCGTCATCTCCGGGGCTGAGGCTCCAGCGAGCCTTCGCGCCACCAGGGGCTGGGGTGGACTTCTCGATCGGAGTAGACGCGCTCCGCGTCCTACCGGCATACCCGAGGTCCGACCGTCACAAGCCCGACGATGCTCTCGAGAACGAGCGACCGGTCCAAGCATCGCGGACTCAAGCGGTCGAGTTGAAGACTGTCGGGGACCTGACCAACACAATGACGCCCGTGCAGAGGACGAACACTCCGCGAACCAACTGAGTGCTGCGGATCAGCGGTTATCAGGAACCTTGACTCGGTGCGGCCCAGGGTGGACCGTGGCCGGGCTGGCTCATCCTGAGCACGGACCGTCGCCCCCAGCTCCGGTCGGTGCACGAGCCGAGCAGGGACGGCCCAGACCCCGTTGTCCCCCCGACGCTGGTCTGGGCCGTCTTGCCCTGCCCCCCGAACGGCAGAGGCACGTTGCTCCGACTGGCCGTGCTGAGCCAAGATTGACTCGTACCGCGTCGGCTCAGACCCCGTCGACCTCCGCTGGTCTCCCTCGGTGAGGCCACGTCGCAGGAGGGGTCGATGGACGACGAGCAAGCGCCCAACCGCCGTATGCACGAGAGCGAAAAGGTCCCGGTAGCCGAGGGGATTCTCTGCGAGCGCCACGGCATCTCGATCACCGACGCGGTGATCCTCTTGGCCGCGATGACGGCCGCTCGCGGCACCACCGCGACCGCGCTGGCCGCGCAGATCATCGACGCGACGGTCGATCCCCGCTCGTACCCGATGCCCTACGGGACTTCGTTCGTCGACCCCGCCCACAGGGCCCCTCGCGCGGAAACGTGAGCCGAGCGCGGAAAGCTCTCGCGCGATCCCCGACCGTGGGGAGCGAGAAATCCGAGAAATCCGGACGGCCCCGGGCCGCCGCGATGACCGCGGCGGCCGTACGCCTCGCCGTCCGACGGCTCGACATCGACCTGAACGTGAACCCCCTGGCGGCGGTCGAAAATGGACCCCGCTGCGCGGTTGTTGATGTTCAGTCGTCGGTCTTGCCGGCTGCGGGACGCGGCCGGGGCTTGTCCGTAGCGTGAGGAGACGAGCAGGAAGAACAGGTTCGCGGTCTCGGCCTCGAACGGGAAGGTGCGGTGTCCGCCCTGGCAGGTCCGGACCCCAGCCGGACCGCGAGGTGGGTCGTGCCGGTGCCCGGCGGGCCGAGAAACACCACGTTGTCCTTGTTCGCGATGAAGTCCAGGGTCCCGAGGTGGGTCAGGACCTCGCCCTCGAGGAGCCAGAGCTCCTCACCGGCGGTCCGGACCTTCTTCCGCGCCCCGCGCTGAGCGACCTCAGCCCCACGCTCGTGCCCCTACGGCGAGTCCCAGACCGACATCGCTGAAGGCGACACCTGACGAGGGGGAACACCGGCGCGAGACGTCAGTCGATTCGTACGGTGGTGGCGTCGTATCCGCCGCCGGGCCACTCCCACCGGCCGGTCACGGTCCGGGCAGCGTGGTCGATGGTGCCGACGAACCTCGCTGGCGAGTCCCGGTATCCGTGCCAGATCGTGAGCTGGTCACCGGTGATGTCCCAGAAGTACTCGAGAGCGAACGGGCAGAACGGGCCAGGGCCCTCGTCGCTGAACAGCATCGAGCGCAGAGACCCCGCGGTGGAGTCGTAGCCGATGTACTCGAGACCTGCCTGGGGGTGCCCGTCGGTCTCGGTCCGCTGGGTCATGAAGAAGCCCCCGGGCAGCCATTCGCGGGCGACGATCCCGGTGAACGTCTCGCCGGTGGTGGGGTCGCGTCCCTCGAGTCGCCAGGTGCCCTCGAGGACGTCGAGGTCCCGTAGCCGAGGGTGCGGTCGGGGCGCTTGCGGCGGCGCCGACGTCCCGGTGTCGTCCTGCTGGGTATCGTCCGGCTGGGTGTCGTCCTGCTCGGCCACGAGGGGCCCCCTGAAAGGTCGTTGGTCGGGTACGGGCGCTCCGGCGACCGCGCGTCGAGCTCAGCGGCCCAACAGGGAGTGGCGGAGCAGGGCGCTGGTCTCGTGCCGGCGGGCCCGTCACGGCTCCGGCTCGTCAGCGCCGTGACCGCGGAGGCGGCCATCGCGGCGAAGCCGGCCGCGGTCGCGGGCTCGAGGATGAGCGTGCCGAGGCCTGAGACCACGTACAGCGCGGCGAGCAAGACCTGCAGCACGGCCAGCCGATCCGTGTAGCGCGCCGGCGGGTGGTCGACGGGACGGAACGTGCGGACGTGGTGGGCACGGTTCGTCCCTCCGTATTCAACTCGATGGTTGACATCGGATCAGGAGGAGACGGTCCCCGTCAAGGCGAGGTCTGCTGGAGTCGCCGACATGTACGTGCACCGACACGTCATCGGTGACGTCGAGAGTGATCGCGTGCAGTGCCGGGCCCGCCCTTGTCCTACTGACCACAACCATTTCCCAGGCATGATGCGTCTTTTCGAATCCCTACCTCGTACCCGTCTGGAACTCCGTGGTTACTCAGCGCTAGCGATCTCCTCAACGGCTCGAGCGGAGAACGAAGGGCGTGCGCCGGATGTCGCCCAGCAACGGCCCACGACTCTTCGAGGCGCGGCAACTGACGTTCGGCCTACTGGGCGCTGCCGCCTTCATGGGAAGCGCCGGACGTGCGGAAAGTGCGTATAGACGCGAGCAGGTCATCGAGCTTGGGTTCAACAATGCTCACAGCATCGCGGTGATCGGGTGGAGGGCGATCCTCCTCCGGAGATCCAGGCGGGCAATCATCTTCAGCGCCACAGCCGCACCAGCGCTTCTGCTCCGTGCGGAGCGGCGTCGCACGGTCTGCCAGCTACCTGGGTGTCATCGAGGCAGCTCAGAGCGACGCACCCCTACAGATGAAGGAGTAGACGATGGAAGCGATCGATCACGCGAAGATGCCGGTCGCCCTCGAAGCGGAGGGGGTCGACGTGCGTGCCGTGGAGGTGGGCGAACTCACCGCTGGGTGGTTTCGGCTCGCGAAGGGTACAGATCTACGCCCCGCGCTTGTCGGCCTCCCCGACGACCGGTGCCCATGTTCGCACTGGGGCTACATGATCTCCGGGCTGCTCCGGATGCACACATCGGACGGCCACCACGACTATGGCGCCGGGCAAGCATTTTACTGGCCACCGGGCCACGCCCCGGAGGCTCTCGAGGACTGCGAGTACATCGACTTCTCTCCGTCGGCGGAGCTCGCCCGAGTCGTAGAGCACATTCAAAGTGGGATGAATCGGTAGATCGCCCCTTTGAAGTGGGTGAGGAGTTCGCGGAGGCCGGAGTCCGAACCCTCTGCGAGCGTTGCGCGCGTCGCGGGGCACGCTTCTGCGTGACTGCGCTCATCCTCGCCCACCGCGGCTGGTAGTCCGGCAAGAGGCCCGCGACCGTCACCGGCCGGGGCGCGGTCACCTCGACCAGGTGCCGACTGGTTGGTGCCAAGCGCTCGCCTCACAGCCCGAGGCCGGCCGCGCTGTGGCTCTGTAGTCCGCCCACGGCGGACTACAGAGTCCGGGGTGCGTGTGGGAAGACGTCGAGCGACGCCCGCTCGCCGCGTGCTCCCGTGCACGGAGCGCCATCCCGCGACCACGAGATCCGAATCCTCAGCCGACAACGAGGCAGTGCACGACCGCTGTTCACCTCCCGGCCCCGGCTCCCCTTCACCGTCGGGGAAGGACCGGTTCGCGAGCCGAAGCAGCATGCGTCAGCGGGCAAGCTTGTCGACGGTCTCTGTGCCGCGCAGTGCTGACGCAGGAGCCCCTTCTGGATCCGACAGCTCTGCCCAGAAGTTCGTCAGAGCCTCAGCGACCGGCGCCGGGGTCTCCTCCGGCCACCAGTGGCCCACGCCCTCCAGATGCGCCGTCGTCGCGCCTGATTCCCGGGCGGCCCACTCGTGCTGCACCACCGTCCCGCTGGCTCGCTCGACGTCGTCCACGGCGATGAGAGCGAGCCCCGGACGCTGTGCGGCGCGCGGGAGGAGCCGTCCCGCCTCGGCCATCGCCGGCTGTCGCGCCGACCGCAACAGCTTGAGCACGGCGCGGCCCATCTCGGGGTCCATACCTGCCGCGACCCGTTCTGCCATGCGCCCGGTCATGCCGAGGGCCGCCGCCACCGCGAGCCGCTGCTCCAGATCGCCTCCCCACAGCTGCTGCACCGAGGCCTCCCCCGGGCCCTCCTGCTGCCACACCTGTGCGCGCGGGTGCCAGGAGTAGTCAGGCGCGAACACGCCGAGGGCATCGGAGGCCCAACTGCGGATCAAGTCCGGACGGCTCATGGCCAGCGCCGCGACGTGGATTCCGCCCCAGTCGTGTCCGACCAGATCGACCGGAGCGCGGAACAGCTCGAGCTGGGACGCCAGCCACTCCCGGTAGGTCGTGGCCGACGAGTCGAAGCCGCGGGGCGCAGGGACGCCGAACCCGGGAGGGGACAGGACGACCGCGTCGGCCCGGTCGAGCTCCCCGATGAGCGGTCCCCAGATGGCCGCGGACTCGGGGTTGCCGTGGACGAGGACGAGTGGAGTGCGCGGCACGAACCCACTTCCGTGATACTTGTTGGTTGACACGCAAGCACCGTAGCAGCGGATCGTTCCGCGCGCGCACACGATCTGGTTCGCGTGATCTCTTGGGCGAGCAGCAGGTCGGGCTCCCCCTGCGCCTCTCGTTCGGGACCTCGACCGCATCGACGTCCTGCCGCTCGCCCTGGCAGCACGCGTGGGGCGTGCGGGGCTCCTCGCCTCGATCCCCGACTGCCGGACGGATCGCTACAACGCAGCCGCCAGGGATCGTGTCCAGGCTGGCCGCGGGGCCTCCCGAAGGGCCTGAACACCGAGGAGGACGGCCGCCCACATCCCACGCCCGGGAACGACCGCCCGGGGACGGACAGGGCAGGCGGCAGAGAACCCCGGACCCCCTCGGGGTCGCGCTCACCCACCGGGAGCAGCCGGGAGCAGAGCGGCCTGCATCTGGTTGGCCAGCCATCTCCGGTACTGATCCTCGGACCACCCGCGGTCCCGCACGAGCGAGCCGTAGAGCGCGGGATCGTTGAGCACCCACAGCGCGTCGACGGCGTGGTCCTCGGCGAGATCGGGCCGCAGGAGCCCGGTCTCGCGGGCGCGCCGGAGCACCATCTGCGCCCCGAGGCGGCGGTTGCGGACCAAGGTCGTCCACAGCTCGCCGATCTCTGAGGAGTCGGCGGCGGCCTGGTGGACAACCTCGAAAATCCGAGCCGCCCTGCGCCCGATCAGCGTGCACACCCCGGCATAGGCCTCGAGCACCGCCGACGACTGCTCGGCCTGCCACACCGGCGCGAACCAGGGCCGGTCCCGACTCACCGTGGTCGAGTTCGTCAACCCGGCCGGCTTCGCTCCACCGCTGCACCGCCACCTCGAGGAGGACGAAGCCTTCTACGTCCTCTCGGGCACCGCACAGTTCCACTGCGACGAGCAGGTGTTCGACGCCGGACCGGGAGACTTCGTCCTGCTCCCGGTCGGGAGGCCGCACACCTTCCTCGTCGGCGCCGACGAGGAACTGCGCGCCCTGCAGATCACCACACCGGCCGGGTTCGAGGACTTCGCGGCCGAGGTCGGCGAGCCGGCGGGCCGGCGGGAACTCCCCGAACCAGGCCCGGTCGACCCCGGGCTCCTCGGCCATGCCGCCGCCCGGCACCACCTCGAAATCCTCGGACCGCCACCCACCACCACCCCGTGACTCTTGGCGGGTTCCTGTCCGTTGTGGGACCGAGTCCCCACCGAGGAAGCAGAGGGTCCTGGGTCGCTGACCGGGGCTGCGCGCCACCGAGAGCTGCCGGCACGGGTCGCAAGGACGGAGCAACCGGTCCACAAGGGCCTGGGCCGAAGCTCGTCCCGGGGGCCCCGGCCGCGGTCGACCGTGCCGTCCCCGTCTTCATGACTGATGGGAGCGCGCCATGACCAGCACGATGTGTCGACCTCAGGACGAGGACCGAGCAGCCGGTGGCGACGGCCATGGCGAGAGAACTCGGGCGGACAGCGCGGCGACCACTCCCTCGTACGCCGAGTGGTTCGCCCGTACGTGGGCGGGCACGGCGGGCACGGCTGGCTCTGGTCCCGCCCGGTGTCCCTACGACGACCCGTCACGGCGTCTCGCCGACGCGGTGGTCGAGGCCGCCGTCCGGTTCCCGGGGCCGGTCGGCGAACTCATCCGCCGCGAGCTCCGGGCGTTCGCTGACTTCGGCTACCGGTTCGACGGCAGCGGTCTGGTCCCTCGGCTCGTCGACGAGTTGCTCGGGGACGCCACACCCCGCCCTGGCTGATGAGTGCGTGCGTTCCAGGCCGCCGAGGACGTCGAGCGCGAAGACGACGATCTGGTCGTCCTCCATCCGGCGACCCCGCTCCCGGGCCCGCGCGAACCGGTCCGCCCCCAACCGAGCACGGACGAGGCTCTCGGCACGCGCGAGCCGTTCCGCTCCCACCCCGTAGACGGGCGGGGCCGAGGACGCGGTCGCGGTGGCCGCCAGGACGACGGCGGCCGCCTCGTCGGCCCCCACCCGCGTGAGCACCTCGACGAGGTTGCGCAGCGTGGTCCATTGGTGGGTCCAGTCGCCGGCGCGTGACCAGTGGTCGACGGTCTCCCGGAAGGGACGGATGGCGGCGTGCGGGTCGGCCGTCCGCCCCCGCGCGGAGCACGCCGACACCAGCGCCACGCCGCGGACGAACTGGTTCCCTACCGGTGTCGCGAGGGCGATGGCTGAGTCGAGCACCTCCACCGCACGGCCGGGGTCTCGGTGCAGCATGGCTTCTCCCTGCAGGTAGGCGGCCCAGGCGAGCTGCGACGGGTTGCCCAGCGCCCGGGCACCGACCGTGACGGCCTCCGTCAGTTGCGAGCCGTCGGGATCGCCCGCGTAAGTGGCGGCGAGCGCGGCGACGTGGCTGCTCCACTGGGCCCGGTACGCGTCCCCGCACCGGCGTGCGACCTCGGCCGCCTCGGTGCCGTGCCGACGCGAGTCGGCGAGCCTGCCCTCGTAGATGGCGACGGCGGCCACGGTCTCGAGCACATCGGCACGACCCGGGCCGTCGGTGGCGACGGCCGTCCCGCGGTCCACGAGCTCGTGGGCGGTCGCGAGCTCGCCCCGGTGGGCCGCGCCGAAGGCCGCCGAGGCGTAGACGGAGGCCAGCAGGGGGTGCCCCGAGGCGCTCGGCAGCTCGGCCGCGCCGACCGCCCAGCCGAGGACCTCGTCGCGGAGGCGGTGGATCGCGTAGAAGTGGACGGCGGCGGAGAGCCGCAGGGCGAGGTCGGCGTCGCCCGCCGCGACCGCCCACCGCTGCGCGGCCCGCAGGTTCGGCAGCTCCCGGTCGATCAGGGCGACGCCGCGCGCTTCGTCGTGGGCCCTGATGTCACGGTCGGCGGACTCGGCCAGGCACACGAAGTACTCGGCGTGGGCCTGCTTGACGTCCCGGGTCTCGCCACGATCCTCGAGCCGCTCCGCGGCGTGATCACGCAAGGTCTCGAGCATCCGGAACCTGCTCCCCGGGCCGGAGCGGTCGGCGACGACCATGGACTTGTCCACCAGGGTGGCGAGCACGCCGGCCGTGTCCGTGGATCCCGCGGCGGGACCGCACACGGCCTCGGCCGCGGCGAGGTCGAACCCGCCCCGAAAGACCGAGAGGCGGGCGAACAGAGCTGCCTCCTCCGGATCGAGCAGCTGGTACGACCAGTCGATGGTGGCTCGCAGCGTGCGGTGCCGGCCGGTGTCGTCCCGGGGACCGCCGGTCAGGACCCCGAAGCGGGCGTCGAGCCGCCGGGCGAGATCGGCGGGGTGCAGGGCCGTGACGCGGGCCGCCGCCAGCTCGATCGCCAGCGGCAGCCCGTCGAGACGCCGGCAGATGTGTGCCACGGGCACGCCGGTGTCGTCGTCGAGCCGGAACGCAGGGTCGGCCGCCACCGCGCGGTCGCAGAAGAGCTCGACCGACGCCACCTGCTCCACGCCGCCCCGAGCCGCGCACCCCTCCGGCGGCACGGCGAGGGGCGCGACCGGCCACAGGTTCTCCCCGCGCACGGCCAGACGCTGGCGTGACGTGGCGAGCACCGACGTCCGCGGGCACTCGCGCACGAGCCGGTCGACCAGCCGCGCGACCTCCCCGAGCACGTGCTCGCAGTTGTCGATCAGGAGCAGCGTCCGCCGGGGCCGCAGCGCGGCCATCACGGTGTCGACGAGCGGGGTCGAGCCCTGGCGGAGGACACCGAGCTGAGTGGCCACCGTGTCCACGACGGCGCGCCCCTCCCGGACGGGCGCGAGCTCGAGGATCCGGACCCCGTCCGGGAACCGCTCGGCGACACGGTCGGCGAGCTCCACGGCGAGACGGGACTTGCCGGCGCCGCCGGCGCCCGTCAAGGTCACCAGCCGCGCCCGCGCCATCAGGCGAGCGAGCTCCGCGAGGGCCGCGTCGCGTCCGACGAAGCTGTTCGATCCCGCCGGCGGGCCGCGGGGCGGCGTCGGTGAGGGCGGTACCGGAGCCACGAGCGCGCGGGACCGGCGCAGGATCTCGCCCTCGAGGCGCTGCAGAGCCGGGGACGGGTCGAGGCCGAACTCCTCGGCGAGCATCGATCGCAACTGGCGGAAGGCCTGGAGCGCCTCGACCGCACGCCCGTCCCGGTACCGGGCCAGCATGAGCTGGCCGTAGGGCCGTTCCCGCAGCGGGTGGCGTGCCACCGTCTGCTCCAGGTCCGGCAGGACCTCGGCGTGCCGACCCAGCGCGAGCAGGACGTCGACACGGTCGTCGACCGCGCCGACCCGGACCTGCTCGAGCCGGGCGGCCTCCGTACGCACGGGTCCGTGCTCGGACACCTCGGCGTACGCCGGGCCTCTCCACAGCGCGAGCGCCCCGTCGAAACCGGCCAGCGCGGCCGCAGAATCTCTCGCGATCAGGGAACGGGCGTCGTGGACCCGCTGCTCGAAGATCGCTGCGTCGACCTGCCGGGCGTCGACGTCGAGCGCATAACCCGCGGCTTCGGTCCGCAGGCAGCCCGCGGCGCCCTGCGTCGCGAGGAGTCCGCGGAGCCGCGAGACGTGCGCGTGCAGGGTGCTCCGCGCCGCGGCCGGCGGCGAGTCCTGCCACAAGGCACGGATCAGTGCGCCGGTCGAGACGGGCCGTCCCGCGTGGACGATCAGGACGGCAAGAAGAGTGAGCTGACGAGCGCTACGCAGCTCGACCTCCCGGCCGTCGATGACGACGCCGATCGGTCCGAGCACGCGGACGTCCACAATCATCGGATGCTAGACCCGGTAGCCGTCCGGGTCCTCCCGCTGAGCACCCGCGATCAT
>CAVQLN010000007.1:0-104814 GCA_963713365.1 uncultured Planctomycetota bacterium
GCCGGCTTGCCGGTTTCGGCCTCTAGACCTGCCGCTTCTAAGACGCTCTGCCTTGCGATTCCTTACTTCCATTTGCTGACGAAAAGTTTTTTTCTCGTTTTTCGTAAGGAGTCGCGGTGGCCGGCATCAAAGGCTCAGTAACAGGCCCTCACCCTTCTATTCATTCAACCGCCAAAAACGCGAAGGAGCCGTCATGGGTACTGAAAATCAAGACGGCGTTGCCCTCGTAACCGTGCGCCTCATCAGGCATTGGGGCCGTCTATGCCGACCGTCTGGCAAAGCGTGGCTACGACCTAATCGTGGTCGCTCGCGATGAGGCGCGGCTCAAGGCGCTTTCCGAGTGTGCTCCGTGAAAAAAACCGGACGCTCCGTCAAACCGCTTCGAGCAAACCTCACCGACAAGGCGGACCTCGCCAACGTGGAACGGGCACTCGGCCAGGACGAAGCCGTTGCCATGCTCGTCAACAATGCAGGCGTCTGTGCGGTAACGCCGCTTCTGGAAACCCGACGTTCGCAAGGTGGATGATCTGATTGCTCTGAACGTTACCACACTGACGCGACTCACCTACGCCGCAGCGCCTGCATTCGTTGTGCGGGGAAGGGGCACGATCATCAACATCGCCTCGACCGTGGGCGTTTCCCCGGAAACGCTGAACGGCGTCTATGGGCCGAGCAAAGCCTACGTCCTGTGCTTAGCCATTCGCTGGAGCACGAACTCGCCAGCAAGGGGCTCCGCATTCAGGCAGTTTTACCGGGTGCGACGGCAACCGACTTCTGGGCCAAGACGGGGCTTCCCTACGAGAACCTGCCCGCGTCAATCGTCATGTCGGCCGAAGACATGGTCGATGAATCGCTCGTTGGACTCGACCAAGGCGAACGGGTGACGATCCCCGGCCTGCACAACGGCGACGAATGGGATCGCTTCGAGGCCGCACGCGTCGCCATCTCGCAAAAGTTCGGCAATACAACGCCGGCCCCGAGATACCGCGCGGTTGATTGTGGTCGGCCCGCTTTCGTTCTAAGAACGAGTGACAATCACGTTTGGACCGAATTGAAAGTAGAGAATCATGACCCAACTCGAAAAAGTACTGTACACCGCCAAAGCCCACACCACCGGTGGTCGCGACGGCCCGGTCCCGCAGTTCGGATGGCCGCCTCGACGTTAAGCTTTCGACGCCTGGAACCGCCGATGTCGGCACCAACCCGGAACAATTGTTCGCCGCCGGCTGGTCCGCCTGCTTCTTCGGCGCTATCGGGCTCGTGGCGGCAAAGCGGAAGGTCGTCCTCCCGGCCGACAGTTACATCGACGCCGAGGTTGACCTGGGCACGAACAAGGAGGGATTCGTGCTACGGGCCAGGCTTAACGTCCATCTGCCCGGCCTGGAACGTGAGTTCGCCCAGTCCTTGGTGAACGCCGCGCACGAAAACACGTGCCCGTACTCCAAAGCCACCCGCGGCAATATCGACGTTGAAATCAACCTCGTATAAATCAGGTCGACCGGCCCGCGACAAGCGCGGGCAGTCGCGAAATGACAGGGAGAACACAATGAGTATGACGAAAAAGCAGAGGAATAAGGCACTCGTACTTGAGGCCTTCGATGCCCTATTCAACAAGCGAGACTACATCGCGGCTGAGCGCTACTGGTCGTCCACCTACATCCAGCACAGCGCGGACATCGCACCTGGCCGGGAGGGGCTGTTCAGCCTGATTAAGAGCATGCCGCCGACGCTGAAATACGAACCGGGCATGATCGTAGCTGACGGCGACCTCGTCATTGTCCATGGCCGGTTCTCCGGGTTCGGGGCACCCGTGAATTGGATCGCGGCGGACATCCTCCGGGTCGAGGATGGCGTCCTGGTCGAACACTGGGACGTCATCCAGGACGAGGCGACTCAAGAGCAATCCAAGAGTGGTAGGCCGATGTTCGGCGACTCGTTTCCTGTGGACCGGTGAGCAGGCTGCCCATCGAGCATGTTCGTGACAGCAGAAGGGAACCGAATTGTTTGTGGATGGCGGCTTCGCACAAGCGTAGGCGGTTCGCGTCGGGAAGCGCCGAAGTCGCTCCGAATGTGACTCCCTCCGAGCTCGATCGTGTCCGCCACTTGAAGAACGATGAACCGCTGCGAAAAACTAGCCTCACGAGACACTGATGGTCATGTCATTGACGCGGACGGCGACCATGTCCATTTCGAGATGGCACCGACGAACGGAGATTCGCTGCTGTGGCTCACCATGCGTCGGGGAACCCCGCCAGAACGTCTTGCCTCATCGCATCGAAAATCGCCGGCTTGATTTAAGCGTCACGGACGACGACTACTCAACCGCTCGGAAGGCGAGCTGGTGGGCGTTTCCAGTACTCACGCGTCCAGTTCAGTCCTTTACGAACGCGAGAAGGTCGGCGTTGATCACGTCGGCATGCGTCGTGCACATGCCGTGCGGGAATTTCTCGTAGACCTTCAGCGTGCCGTTCTTGAGCAGCTTCACCGACAGCAGAGCGGAGTCGGCGATCGGCACGATCTGGTCGTCGTCGCCGTGCATGACCAGCGTCGGCACGTCGATGGCTTTCAGGTCCTCGGTGAAGTCGGTTTCCGAGAAGGCCTTGATGCCGTCGTACTGCGCCTTGGCGCCGCCCATCATGCCCTGGCGCCACCAGTTGTGGATCACGCCTTGCGAGACCTTCGCGCCCGGTCGGTTGTAGCCGTAGAACGGCCCGCTCGCGACATCGAGGTAGAACTGCGCGCGGTTGGCGGCGAGCTGTTGTCGGAAGCCGTCGAATACCTCGATCGGCAGGCCGCCCGGATTGGCCGGCGTTTTCACCATGATCGGCGGCACGGCGCCGATGAGCACCAGCTTGGCGACGCGGCCCTTGCCGTGGCGGGCGACATAGCGGGTCGCCTCGCCGCCGCCGGTCGAATGGCCGATGTGGATCGCGTCGCGCAGATCGAGATGCTCGACGACCGCGGCGGCATCGGCGGCGTAGTGGTCCATGTCGTGACCGTCGCTGACCTGGCTCGAACGGCCATGGCCGCGCCGGTCATGGGCGACGACGCGATAGCCCTTGCCGACGAAGTAGAGCATCTGAGCGTCCCAGTCATCGGAACTCAGCGGCCAGCCATGATGGAACACGATCGGCTGCGCGTTCTTGGGGCCCCAGTCCTTGTAGAAGATCTGGGTGCCGTCCTTGGTGGTGATCGTGTGCATAGCTCGTCTCCTGCCGATATTTAGCAAGTTCGAAGCGACATTCAAACGCCGCAACCGCACCCCGCTTCCCAACTCGCCCATCAGCCGACATGATCGGCGTATGTTCAAAGATGGGCGGTGATGGTCTTGAATTATCGTAGCCGCCGAACTTGGCGACGGGCGACCAGGCGGGGCTCACGGGAGGCGCCGCTGCAGCAGCCCCGCATACTCGCCGGCGCGATAGACCGCTTTGCCGCCGACTATGGTTAAGACACTTTCCAACCCGCGGATTGCGTCATCGTCGATGCTGAAATAATCGTCGCTCAATACGGCCAAATCGGCAAAGTAGCCCTTGGTCAGCTTCCCTTTTCTGTCATCCTCATGGCTGAACCACGCGCTGCCGTGAGTATAAAGTCGCAGGGCTTCTTCGCGGCTGAGCCGGTCGGCGCCGTCGTGCAACACGGTTCCGCCGACTGTCTTTGACGTAACCATCCACCAAAGGCAAGTCCAAGGATGGTAACTCGCAACGCGCGTACCATCCGTCCCGGCTCCTATCGGCAGCCCCATCTTTAGCATTCGCTTGAGCGGCGGTCTGCGCTTGGCAGATTCAACGCCGTAACGGCGGATATAATACTCGCCTTGGTACGCCATGCGATGCTGAGTGGCAATCCCACCACCGAGTGCCTGAATGCGTTCCAGATTACGTTCGGAAATCGTTTCGGCGTGGTCAATGAACCACCGCAGTTTATCGATCGGGGTGTTCTGATGAACGCGCTCGAAGATGTCGAGAAATCGGCCTATCGACTCGTCGTACGTCGCATGAATTCGCCAGGGCCACTGTGAGGCTGCCAACTTGTGGATGATGGGCTCAAGTTCATTTTCCATCATGGGCCGCAGGTCGGGCCGAGGCTGGAGGAAGTTTTCGAAATCCGCTGCACTCCAAACCAAATTTTCACCGGCGCCATTGACGCGAAGCGAATCGCTTCCTTCGCCAGGCTTTGTCATTCCGATCCAACGAGTATAGTCGACGAGCTCCTGTCCCGGTTTCTGTGCGAACAAGCTATAGGCGATGCGGACCGTGAGGTGGCCTTCATCGTCTAGTTTCTTGACGACCGCGTAATCCTCTGGATAGTTCTGCCCGCCGCCGCCGGCGTCGGAGACGCTGGTGACGCCGAAGCGATTCAACTCCCGCATGAAATGTCGCGTGGAATTGAGCTGATCTTCAAATGACAATTTCGGCGCATTGGCAATTGTCGAATAAAGAATCAATGCACTGGGTTCGGCAATCAAGAGGCCGGTCGGATTGCCTTTCGCATCGCGTGCGATGAGTCCACCGGGCGGATTGGGCGTATTCTTGTCAAAGCCGATCGCGTGCAGCGCTGCTCGATTGAGAATCGCCGAGTCGTAGAGGTGTAAAAGAAAGACGGGCGTGTCCGGCGCAGCTTTGTTAATTTCCTCCAGCGTCGGCATGCGGCCTTCCGCGAACTGAAACTCATTCCATCCGCCGATCACACGAACCCACTGAGGCGGCGGCGTCTTGTCCGCCTGCTCGCGCAGCTGTTCGAGGGCCTGTGAAACGCTGGGCACGCCGTCCCAGCGAAGCTCAAGATTATAGAAGAGACCTGCTCGAATGACGTGCAGGTGAGAATCATTAAGGCCCGGAATCACGCGGCGATTTTCAAGATCGATTTTCTGGGTTTGCGGTCCCCCAAGAGTGAGGATTTCGTCGTTCGAGCCGATGGCTTCAATGAGACCATTGCGAATGGCGACTGCTGACACTTCCGCTTTGCTGCTGTCCTGGGTTGTAATGCGCCCGTGATGAAGAATCATGTCGATTGGCATTGCGTCGCGTCCTCCGAAGGCCGTTTTGCACCCTAGCCGCCATGGCCACACTTGCGGCGGCAGAGACATTGATAAACTCCCTACGTGTGTAGTCACTCATATGTCGCCTTTGAATCGATTGCCGTCGAACGGACTTCTGGGGGCAATAGGAGCTACCTCTACCGCAGTTAATACATGAGTGCGATGCCCGTCATTCTTTACTAATGCTAAGGGCAACGATCGAGATATCGTCTTGCGGTCCCTTATGTCCCGTCCAACGCTCCACGATTCGTAGAAGACGCTCAACCCCGCCGTCAACCGGGATTGTATTCGACCCTCGCAGCTCCGCTTCAAGTCGGTCGTTGCCGAACTGGTCTCCCTGCTCGTTCATAGGTTCAACCACGCCGTCTGAATACAGCCACAGTTGGTCGCCCTGCTCAAGCCGCACTACATCGTCGTCGTACGTTGCATCGTCAACGATGCCGATAGGGAAGGACGAGTTTTGCAATGACCTCAAGGCCCCGTCCATAGATATGACTGAGGGGGGCCGGGTGGCCGGCGTTTGCGTAACTCACCTCGAACGTTCCAAGCTCTAGCACCGCATAATATAGCGTGGCAAACTTTTCTGATTGGTTTTCACTAAACTGCCGGTTAAGCCTTTTGAGGACTTGGCTCGGCCGAGCCAAACCGCCACTTGGCGATCGCACGAGCGAATTGGGACTTAGCGGCGACAGGAAGTGACTGATTGCTACCGATAGGAGGGCCGCTGAGACGCCGTGACCGCTAACGTCGAGCACGTAAAATCCGATATGCTTGGCGTCGAGTTGGAAGATGTTGAGTATGTCACCTGCCAATTCATCGCATGGCCGGAAGGCCCACGCCAGGGTTACACCGTCCAATTGAGGCAATAGCGTTGGCAGCAAGGCCTTTTGGACGCGCGCAGCAGCTTCTAGATCCTGAGTCATCCGGTGATTGATTGCCGCCAGGTCCCGGTTGGCTGATTCCAGTTCCCTACCGCGGAGCCGCAGTTCAGCCTCAGCTCGCTTGATTTCAGTCAAGTCATGCCACACGACGATCATGGCTGGCCGGTCGTCAAGCTTCACGGGGTTGAGAGTTACCTCGACCGGAAACACTTCTCCGTCCAGCTTGCGATGCATCCATTCGAATCGGTGGTAACCCATCACACGCGCGGTGGCATCCATTTCTTTTGCCTTCTCAATCGAAAGGCGGCCGTCCGGTTGGCAATCCGGGGAAAGGACCGCGGGGTGGAGTGCCAGAACTTGGTTCTTGTCTTTGGCCCGCAGCAGCCTAATCGTTGCGTCGTTACAGTCCGTAATTCCCGTCTCATCGAAGATAAAATGAGCGTCCGACGAATGCTCGAACAGGATCCGATAGCGGTCTCCTTCCGTGCTGTGCCTCATTTGATAACCTTCGCGCCTTGCGATTTCACCCTTCGTGACAGCTATGCCATCGTCTCTGGCTCGGCAGCGTCAGGATCTTGCCGTGGAAAAGTATTAGGTCCGGTTCCATTTGCTCAGTCTCCTATATTCATGCGCGAAGGGCTCAGCCACGTGGCGAACACTCGTGTCAACAGTGGCATGGCAATCCACGCAAGTGTCGCGACAACAAGGGCACTGACGATCGCTGTGGCAAACGAGCGATGGCAAGCCGCTAAGCGACTTCCTTAACACCCATGACCAGAGGACAACAGCAGGAAACACACCTAGCCAGGTGACGACTGCCATTTTCCACTTTGGCGGAGGCCCGCCCCGCACGCCCTGAAAGAATACATCTAGTCCATGCAGTCTTCGATGAGTCCATCCGCCAATCACGAACTGAGCCGCGTACTCGTCCCAACGTCGAAACAGCTCGGAATCGTAGAATGCCTGACATGCAGCTTCGCTTTCGAATGACCGCAGAATCCCGTACTCGCCGCTTTTGGAATCACGAATCGGACCAATCAAATGCACGCCGGTTGTGCCCGGCGCCCGCAGCGACTCGCGCGCAAATTCCCGCAGGGCGTCCTCGAACGCCCGCTCCATCCCTGGTTTCACTTGGCGGATGATCGCGATGTGAACCTGACTCATGCTTCGTTCCACTTGGAGGGCCGGTTGACGACCGCTCTGCTACTTCAAGCTCTTTCGGGCGGGCGCGGCCTTGTGAACCATCGTGTAGGCATACTCTATCCCCACACCGTAGGCGCCGCCGTGCTCGCGGAAGATGTCCATCAGCGCGTTGTAATGCTCACGCTTCGCCCAATCGCGCTGGAATTCCAGCACCGTCGCAACGGCCGTCATTCGCACAGCACCCGCCTGGGTCATGCGAGAAAGTGCCGCTTCGTGCGCGGCTGCGGACGTGCCGGCGCACGCATCGTCCACAACGTAGATGTTATAGCCCTCGGCCAGCATGTTTAGCGTCGGCCAGGTGATGCAGACTTCCGTCCACAGTCCCGAAAGCAGTATGTTTTTCTTCCCTGTAGCCTTGATCGCATCGCGGAACGCGGGCGTATCCCATGAATTCATTCCCGTCCGCTCGATCGGCTGCTGATTGGGGAAGATATCGAGCAGCTGCGGCCACATTGCCCCACTAAACGATTCAGTTTCTACGGTCGTCAGGATCACCGGGACGCCGAATTCCTTGGCCCCCTTCGCCAGCAAAAGCACGTTGTTGACGAGCAGCTGCCGGTCAATGCCGCTCGCGACGCCAAAGGACATTTGAGGCTGATGATCGATGAACACGAGTAAGCTATTCTCGGCGGTGATGAGACCTGCATCGGTATTGGGAAGGATGTTGGCCATGTCATTACTCCTTATTGGGCGAAGATCGGTAAAGCAACTGCAGTAGGTAGTTAATCGAAAACAAATTGACTCAGGCTCCTGCCACCTTCGAAGCAGCGACAGGCGTCCATTGTCCAAACTGAGGGCTCCGCGCCATTGGCAATTAGGAAGACCATAGTTCCCATCATCGAGAGGTTCTTCATGAACTGAATCATTTGTGCTTCGCGTGCCTCGCCCTGGAAGGTCCAAAAGTCGTGGAAGAAATATGTCGCCAAGGCAAGGAATACCAGCAGTAGCGACGCCCCCCATCGGGCGTGATACCCGGTGACGATGGACGCACTTCCGATAAGCAGGAACGCGATGGCGCCGCCTAGCAGGACTTTGCTTAACGGCACTCCTTCCGACGCCATGTAGCCGGCGATGGCATTGAAATTCGGAATCTTGTTGCCGACAGCGCTGAAAACGAAGATCGTCATGATCATCATGCGGCCGGCGAGGCTTAAGCACTGCGAATTTGATAGTTCATTGAAACGTCTCCAGTCAGGGTTAAGTTACCAAAACGGACATACAGCTTGCGGGCGGACAAAGAGTGTCAGTTACGCGAGGTCGAACAGCATGACCTCGGCGTCGTCGTTGGCCTCGATCTCAAGTGCAGTCTCGTCGCTTACCGCGGCTCCGTCGCTGGTTTGCAGCGCCTGTCCATTGAGCGCTACCTGTCCCCGAAGCACCTGCAGCCAGGCGTGACGCCCAGGTGCCAGTTCGTGCGTCACCTGCTTGCCAGCGTCCAGCGACGAAAGGAAGATCCTGGCGTCCTGATGGATTAGGAGCGACCCTTCGGCGGCATCCGGCGACGCCACAAGCCGCAGCCGATTGTGACGCTCGACTTCCTCGAATCGCTTCTGCTCATAGCTCGGCTCGATGCCGTCGCGATCGGGAAACAGCCAAATCTGGTAGAGGTGGACCGGCTCCGTGGGCGAGGGATTGAATTCGCTGTGAGTGATGCCGGTTCCTGCGGACATCCGTTGGAACTCGCCAGGCCGCAGCACCTCGCCATTTCCCATCGAGTCTCTGTGCTCCAGCGCTCCCTCCAACACGTAAGTGACAATCTCCATGTTCTCGTGGGGGTGCGTACCAAAACCCTGTCCGGGCGCGACAACGTCCTCGTTCATCACGCGCAAGGCGCGAAAATGGACGTGCTTTGGGTCACGATAGGAGGAGAACGAGAACGTGTGATACGTATCGAGCCAACCGTGGTTGGCGTGTCCTCGGTCGGAGGCGCGTCGAATGGTGATCATGGCGAGGCCCCTTCAGGCCAGAGAATAGTTGATATGTAAAGTATTTGGCGAAAAAAAATTTGCGACGGTCAGTAGCTACGTGGGCGCAGCGCTCCTAGCCTTCTCCAACAGCCGGCGACAGAGTGGACAATTCGTTCGCGGATGAGATGTCCGACCAATTGCTTTTGGAGTTCGTCGAGCGGCTTGTCGATTCGCTTAAGAAGGTCCGTCGCTTTCCGGGTGATTGCAACGTAGACCACGCGCCGATCGTCCTCGCATCGCTGTCGTACCACCAATTCCTGCTTCTCCAACCGATCGATTAGTCCCGTAATTGCGGGAACGACTTGAATCATCCGATCAGCGATTTCCAGCGAAGGAAGCGGCTTGCCTTCTCCGCGGAGAATCCGAAGTACGTTGTATTGCGACGAGGTAAGCCCGAAGCTCGCGGAAAAGCGGCCAAGTCGATTATCGATCCAGTCACTCGTCCGGAGGATGTTCAATACCGCTTCCTGCTCCGCCGAGTCGAACGGAAGCCGTTTCTTGAGTTCGTGCTGGAGCTTCGATATCGACATGATCCACACTAGCCTCGACGCCTATTAGTATACGCGTCAATAGTTGATATGTCAATAGTTTACTATGGGTTCGGGACAGAATTCGGCCAATTGGTTCGCCCTTGCGTCGTAGTTGAGGCTGCGGCGACGCCGCCCCCGGCAAATGGCATCCGTTCGGCGTTCGTGCTTCCAATGTTGATGATGCGTCCGCCCTCCTTCATGTATTTGACTGCGGCCTGCGTTGCGACAAATACGCCCCGCACGTTAATCGCCAGTATTCGATCAAAGTCCGCCAGTTTGAATTCGTCGACGGGAGCAAAGACGCCAATTCCCGCATTGTTCACTAGAATATCGATGCCACCCAATTCGGACACCGTTCGTTCGACGGCAGCCGCAACTGCGGCCGCATCGGCGCTGTCCGCTTGTATCGCCACGGCTTTCACACCGAGAGCCTGAGTTGACTTGGCGACTTGATTGGCTCGATCAGGTGAGGTGGCATAAGTAAATGCAACATGGGCACCTTCATTGGCGAGACGTTTGACGATGGCCGCCCCGATTCCGCGGCTGCCTCCGGTAACTAAAGCGCGTTTGTTTTTTAGGTTGTGGTTCATCTGTTCTAACTCCTTATTGCTGACCGCTTGTCGCATGCGGCGCTGTTTTTCGCTTTGTCCGAGCTCGCCTGCCTGCGCTATAGCCGTTTTAACGACAACCATCGCCTCGTCATAGCAAGCTGGGCCAGATTCTATCTCCTACCAGCCAGACCCCCAGCATGACGGGCTGTCGTAAGCCGGCAAGCGCTTCGATGGCCGGCAGCCGGACGTGCTCATCCTGGTTCTCCAGGGCTGTGACCAGTGCCGGCACCGCTTGCGGCCCGATGCTGCGCAAGACCCACACGACAGTGACGTTGACCTGAAAGGTCTTGCTCCCCGATCTACTAGAGTCTGGGTAAGTGAACCGTCGACCGTCCACCAACATCGCCGTCAGATGGTCCAGAGCGCCCGCCGCTTTCGGCCCCATGGCCAACAATCCTTGCAGCGCCGAGTCAAGCGTTTGCGGGTCGGCGGAGTCCAGGTCTTTCACGATACTGTTCAGATTTTGGGGCGCCGCGTCGGTCAGCGCGGGTTCTGCCGCCGGCGCTGTTTGGCGCACGCCGGCCAAGCAGAAGAGAATCGTCACGCAAATGATTACCCGCTTCATATGCGCCTCCAAGTCCTTTCGGACCACTTGCCTAGAGTATACCAAGTCCGTGGCTAGTGACTGATCAGCTTTTCAGACCGTTTTGTAACGGCTGCGCAACAATGCGAATTAAGAATGTGAGACGGCGCATTCGACCTCGCACGCCCAGGTACACCGAACCTCTGGATGGGTCGGTAGCGACACGCCGCCGGCAGTTGCCGACCGTGTTAATGCGCTCGGTGAAATCGCCCGCCGTCAATTAAAGACGACAATCGGTCGTGAACACCGCAGTGCATTCGCCGGATTGAGTTGTTATGCGGACGAAGGGCAACCGCGGGCGGTAGAGCAGTTTCGGCGACTCGTCTAATTGGCCGACCTGTAGGTTAGATGTTCCTTCCATCACGTACGGCGGCTGATTCTTCCACTAGTGCATGATGGTGAATCCTGCAATTGGCCATAGTTCGTCTCAATTTTTGCGCGCCTTTGTCAGAGATTCGTGTCCAGCGAATAAATAACTGCCGCAACGGCTGGAGCTTAGCCAAGGTCTCCACAGCTTCGTCCGAGATTTTGGTACCCGTTAGATGAAGTTCTCTGAGTTTGGGTGATTCGCTTAGGATGCGAATCGCCCGATCTGAAATGTCTGTATATCTTAGCGACAGACGGTCCAAATCCTTCATTGAGCGAAGCGCGGCCATTCCATTATCCGAGATATCAGTGCGGTCGAGATTGAGGTCACGCACGTGTATCAGTCCCGCTAACGACCGAAGTGTTTCGTCATCGACTGGTCTGCCAGCGAGACTTACTTGCGTTGCCTCGATAAATCGCTCTTCACCAAGCATTACGGTGACTAACCAGCGCTGCCAGGCGGGCCCTGGGGCTGATGTGAGCATGGCCTCGCCTTGCAACTTATTTACGACCGCCAATGCTTGGGCTTGGTCTCGAAACGGCTGAATGTAAACTGACCAGAGTCCAAGCAGCAGACAGCAAATCGACATGAGCGCGAACAACATCCGCAGGCTGAAACGCCTGAACGACGTCAGTCGCTTGATTAGCATCACAAGACCTGGACTTTAGGACGGCGCTTGACTGGAAAACACGATCGTCTTTCCATCAGGTGACCAATCGGGGTCGCAGTTGTTCCGGGATGAGTCCTGTCCCGGCAGCAGTTTCGGCTCTTCGTCGGCGTCAACATTCAACAAATGCAATTGGTACAATTCGTGATTCGGGGGCTTCCAGGAAAAGACGAGGCGTCGCCCATCGGGGGACCAGGAGGAATGGTAACACTCTCCGGTTTTGACTAGCCATCGCACACTGGCCTGCATGGAGCGCTCGTCGAGGGTCGCTAGGCCGATCCCGCCCTGGGAGTCGCCGAAACAAAACCGCAGACCGTCAGGCGATATGCTAAACCCCTGCCAAAGTGAGTAGGGCCCTCGGAAAATAGTCCGTTCTTTTCCGGTCGCTAAATCGAATAACGCGATGGTGCGGTGTGGGCCAATGCTGGCGATCCGGTTTCCCCGTGGCGACCAGCGGGGGCTTCCCCAATGGTTAAGAATTGTCTCTCGACCGCTTCCGTCTGCATTAATTACGACGATGGTTTGCGGGCTCTCGTACGTATGAGCTACCAGCTGCTCACCGTTGGGAGACCAACTCGGCATAGCACCTGGTCCAAGTTCGCGTAGGTCTGAACCGTCAGCACGCATCACGGCAATCTTCGCGTCGGTAAACTCCTCGTGCCGGCACCAAGTATCGCATGCGATCCACTTGCCATCCGGCGACCAATCCGGTGAACCAAAAAACTGGTCCGGTGCCTGTGTGAATTGTTCCAATCCATTGCCGTCGGAGTTTATCTTGAACAATCGGGCGCAACTGCTGGACTTGCAATTGCGCCGGGCTTTCCTGAATTAGCGCACAGATAGATATAACGAGCCCCACTATACGGAGATCGATGTGCCGCAATGACTGAGGTCGATTTGAATGCACGGACTGGCCCTCCATTCACAGCAATTAACCGCGCCAATCGCAGAGCATACGCGCCACCACGCTGACATGCTGACAAGAAGCCTCATCTTACCAAATCTTTATCCCACTCCAAGGACGGCGCGAAGAAGTGAAATCGACCTCAGCCTCATTGCCGGAAGTGGTCACGTCACTTCGGTCGTGAACAGCCGATATCCCGTTTTGCACTTCGGCAGGTTCTGTGCACATCAATTATTAGTTGATCCTACAGGATGGTAGCGCCTTTCGCAGATCAGTTAGTCGCGCCGCTGTCACCCTACTCGGCGGTACGATCAGCGCTTCAAGGCTCGTCAAACCTTCGAGATGCTCTAAGCCCGAATCGGTAATCTGAGTGCCATCGAGAGTCAGTTGTCTCAAATTCTTAAGTCCGTGCAGATGTTTCAAGCCGGAATCTGAGACGTTCGTCTCGTCAAGGAGCAGGATTTCGAGGTGTGTCAATCCTTGCAAACTCTGCATTCCGGCGTCGCCGATGTCAGTATGGCGGAGGAACAAACCTCTCAATTCGGCTAGTCCCTCAAGGTGGGCAAGGCCCGCGTCAGTGATCTTTGTATGTGAAAGTGTGAGACCACGTAGTTTCGAAAGATGTGTTAACTGCTTGAGCCCAACGTCAGTAATTCGCGTGTTTTCGAGACTCAGACCCGTAAGGTTTTCAAAACCAGCAAGGTTCGTCATCTCTGCATCACTAATCGAAGTGCCCTTAAGGCTAAGCGATTCGAGATTAGATAAATCCTTAAGCTGTGCCAACGGTTTTCCAGTGACGCGTGTATTATCGAGCCAAAGCCTGCGAAGCGTTGTGAGTCCTTTCAAATGTGCAAGTCCGGTGTCGCTGACTTGTGTACCGCTAAGAATCAGAGATTTGATTTGGTCGAACTTTCTGAGATGAACGAGAGCGGTGTCGTCGATTTTAGCGCCGGAAAGATCCAGAGATTCAAGGTTCGTGAGTCCCTTCGTCATTTGAAGTAAAGTATCGTTGTCAAAAGCTGCCGGGGGGTCGTCATTGGTTCGTTTTAGAATTGTTCTCACACACATGTTCCCTAAAAAATACACCAGATTCTCAGTCTTGCACCGCAACCGTTCCTTTGCCGGGGCATTTCTTCGGCTGTCATGATCGATGAGTGTCAGGCGAAGCGCGGAGATGAGTTTTCGATGCTCCGTAGGTGTGCCGGAAAGCTACCGCATCGATGAGTTTAGAAAGTCGCTGCGAGCCGTTTCTATATCGGTGGGTTGTTGAACTGTGTCGCGAGTGGATGAGTTGTTGGGACTTTCTATGCGGCCCGCGCGTACTTGAGACACTAGCCGCCAGAATCATCAGAATCAACGAAGCTGGCTCGGGTACGGCGGCATTAGTGCTTGCACCGGCTCCCCTGCCGGCTGTTCGGCCG
Source organism: uncultured Planctomycetota bacterium (assembly GCA_963713365.1). GTDB lineage: Bacteria > Planctomycetota > Planctomycetia > Pirellulales > Lacipirellulaceae > JABDGM01. Next base: position 14,179 of record CAVQLN010000007.1, read on the forward strand.
AAGTTGGTTCGCCAAGCATTGTAACCATCTTGTGAACCGCCCGATTTGCGCCACACAACGTAATCGGCGGCGTCGACTGCGCCGTCCTGATTGAAGTCGCCCGTAAGGCCGGCGGCAGAAACTTGTAGGAGGACGGCAAAGTTCGAGTAAACGACGTTCCAGTCGAGGCCGCTCGGCAACGTTGGAAGCGATGTCGTCGCGAATTCACCGAAGATCCCGCCGTCTGCCCGATGCACTTCAAACGAGTGGCCGGCTGCAGGCACAAAGCCATCAATAAACGACACATCAAGCGCGCCATCAAGCGTTGTCATTCCAGTTGCAGTGAGCTGATCAAATCCGACGCCGGGCGACAGGCCGCCAATTTCGATTTCGAGCCGGCCGCCCGCCAGCTGCGTGAAGTCACCTTGAACCGCCGTGACGCCCGGCGAATCTCCGGGTGCAATCGTCCCGCCCGAATTCACGAGGTTGCCTAAAAAAGAATCAACGGATAACGTGCCGGCGGCAAATTGAAAGGTGCCGCCGCGGTCGTGGCGCACAAGCGGCGCTTTCAGAGTCCCGCCATCGAGAACGAGCGTCCCGCGGTCCATAATGTTGACCGCCATTGTCGCCCCCAGATTGCCGTTGTCGCCTAGCGTAAGGCTCGCCGTACCGAGGTCGACAAGATTGTTGTTGAGATCGCGGCCACCGCCGATGGAGATTTCTCCCGTTTGCTCCCAGCGTCCGCCGCCGCTGATTGTCACGTTCGCCGTGTCGTTGAGCGTCGCGGTAAGAAGCGTTTGATCGCCCGCGCGAAACACACCGCCGTCCAACACCTTCACGATGGCTTCGGTCGTGCGCAATCCGCCCAAAATAACGCGGCTAGCAGCATTCACCTCGGAGCCTGCTCCCGTAACAGTCAGCTCGGAATGCGACGTGCCGTTCGTCGAGGACGCGACTCCCAACACAACCAAGTTGGTGTCAATCCGCCCGCCGTTTTCCACAAACACTTTGGAAGCGCCATTGGATGAAAATGTCGAGCCGGTTTGCAGGCGATCGCTCAGAATTAGCCGCGACCCGTCGCCGATCACTCGCAACACGGGCGGCTCAGCCATGTCGCCGCTGCCGCCGGCGCCGCCTGCCTCAACCACCGCTCCATCGCGAATCTCGACGACGCTGCGGCCGTTAGCATCCAAGCTTGAAAGTTTGGCCGTCGTACCTGCATCGGTGAAAGTAGCACTGTCCGGCGTGCTCGCGTTGAACGCGCCTTGCAGCGTGCTGCCGACCATGATTATTCCGCCCTCAAGCCGGCCACCCTCTTGCACGTCCAGTCGGCCGTCGCCGTTTGGTCCAACCTCCATGAGTGTGACGCGCACCAATCCGCCTTCCTCAATTTGCACCGTGCCATTGCCAGTCGCCTGGTTGCCGACGCGCACAATGCGTGTGAGAACTTCGCTCTCGCCGGCCACAAGCAAGTATCCGCCTTGCGTTTCGCCGATGATAATGCTGTCTACCGCCCCGCCCGGAATAGATCGCTGCTTATGGAAATTGCCGCCGACAATGGCGAGGATTGGCGTCTGCGGGCCCTCCACTGTGAACGGGCCTGTTGCAGTGCTCAAGTAACCGCTCTCAATGGCAAGCGTACCGTCGCCGCCCCAATCGATGGTGCTTCCAGGTAGCACGTTGAGCCCGCCGGTGCGATACGTCCCGCCATTGATGTCCAGCACGCCGTTGCTGTACAGCGTCGTAAGTCCGTGCGACTGGAATTGCTGGTCTTCCTCGACGACAAACGTCGCCTGACCTGCGCCACCACCAAGCGTGAGCGTCTTCACATCCTCGAACGTCGTCGGTCCGAGCACCGTGGAGGCGGCGGCCGGTTGAATGAAGATATCGTCGCTGGCGATCGGCGTACCGAAACTCCAGTTTGCCGAAGTGCTCCAGTCGCCGGTTCCGGCGGCCGTCCAGCGATTGCTGTTTGGCCCGTTGGGGTCGAGGAATATAAGCTCCAACTGCGGCGGCGTTGCCGTCGTGCGCGAGGCGAATGTACCTTGCGCCGTTCGTAAGCTCGCGCAGGAAAATGCCCAAGTGGGTTGTGCTTCCAATTAGCGAGGTGATGTATCCGAGGTCGAGATCAACGGATTCCTGCACACCTACGGTATGTCCCGTGATGACGCCCAGCAGGTTGGGATCGCCAAATGCATCGGTCGCCGCGAACAGGCCGTTTCCCGAATACCCGTGGGCTTCGAGCACCGAGTCGCCAGTTTTTGCCGTCAGCATCAAGCGCAGCGTGGCTGACTCCAGAACTTGATTCGCCGGCAAGCCCACGAGCGGAAATTCCATTCCCACGCGGTAGTCGAGACGAGGGTTAGCGGTCGAATCGAGCCGATACTCGAGCGACGAACCGCCCGAAGAACCGCCCGTCGAACTGCCGGTTCGCCGAGCGCTAAAATCCACCGAAGGAACAAGAACGACGGCCCGGGCGGTGTCCCGCGAGGCCAGAGACAGTAGCACGATTCCTATCGCAATTGCCGTCCACCGATGTTGCATATAAATTCCGCCTCTACATCACGTGGTGCTAGCCAAGTTAGCTGCCTTAGCGTAACCAAGCGCGTCGCGTCATGCAAGAAATCAGCATCGGTCCGCCCGGTTTCAGTATCGTTGCCACCACAAATATTGTCTGTGTCGAAGGCTCGGGGACGGTGGCATTCGTACTTTCCGAGCCAGTGGCACGGGAGCCGGCAGTTTGGCCGAAGCGGGCGCGCCACACATTGAAGTCGTTCGGCGCGTAAACTCCTCCGGGGTTCTTGCGCCACACGACGTAATCGGCGGCGTCGACGCTGCCGTCGTGATTGAAGTCGCCGCCGAGACCGGCGTTCGACCAGATGGCAATGCCGGTTCGTCCATCGGCGAGAAGGAACGAAAACGCAATCTCGCCGTCGCTATTCATGCCGTCGAAGATCGAGTCGAGCGCCATCGTTGTGCTGTATCCATTGCCGAAATAGAGGAGGTCGGTGATTACTCCGCCGTCGAGCATGTCGCCCGCGCGAGCGATCTGCTGCAGTCCAGCATCAGGATCGTAACAGAACAATCCTTTCCCTGCGAAACCGCCGTTAACTGTTTCGGATAGTTCGGCAATGAACGCGAGCTGGCCATTTTCGTTGAGCGACAGCGATTCGGGGAAGAAACTTCGGAAATAACGAGTGCCTTCCGGAGTTGCAGCGTCCTCGATCGCCACGAGGTCGGCGCCAGTACCATCAGCCAAATACACGCCCGACAACGGATCATTGCCACCCGAGAAGCCGGTGAACAATGCCACTTGTCCGGCGCTGTTGAATCCGCTCAATCGCATGCCCGTGGCACGGGAGGGCCCATTTGGAAGAAATCCCGGCGCGACAAGCGTGATTCCCGTATCATCGGAGATGCGTCTTTGCGAAACGCGGCGACATCATCGTTCGTTCCTCCGGCGGTGCCACTTAGCACAGCCAAGCACGCTAACTGGTCAGCATCGTTCAGGGCCGGCGCGATGGACAGCGCATATTGACCGTTGCCGTCGGGCGAAGTCGCGCCGCTTTGCATGACGACATCGATTTGGCCGGCCAAAGTGCTTGTCAACGGAACGAGCACGCAGGCGAAAGCAACCGCGAACACAAGGCGAGAACGCCGCGGAGATCGGCAGACTAACGAGCAGTGCATCATGCAACGCGCTTGGATGAATCGACGGATGGACGGCCCGCTGTCCGTTCCGAATAAAGCGCTTACCTGCCAAAGGTAATCAATGCCACCCGAAACGCAAGGATTTAGGGCCGCGGCAAGTAGAGATTCCACCGAACAGCCACAGGATCACGGAGCTTGGCTCCGGAACAGCTTAGGTAGGTGGTTGAAGTTTCGACGGCGGTGCTGTTCGCACTTGCCATGCGACCGAAGTTGGCTCGCCAACTATTTTGGTCGGTAAGCGTATAGATGCTGCCGAAAATGGTTGGCTAAACATACAGAAATGAGTCCAATTCCGCCACAAACAAATCCTACGAAATACAGGGCGGCGTCATGTATCGCACCGAACACGTTTAGCGGTTAGTGGCTCATGGGCTAACCGGTTCGGTTCTTTCCTGCGGCGGATAATCATTGAGTAGATAGCGCGTGGCAAAAACGGTCGATTGTTGACGTGTCTCATGCCAAGGCTTATACGATGGCTTGTTGACACTTTTCGGCTGGATGCATGGCTTGTGTCACTCGACCGAACCAGCGTCGGTCGTGAACACCTCAGGCGCAAGCCACTCGGGGTTCGGGCACTCGGTCGGGCGACCTCCTGCGCAGAAAACGACTTGTAGCGCCAGTCCTTTCAGTGGCCTATCGAGTAAAGACCGTCTTTCCGGCCGTCTTTCCTTCCCACATTGCGCGGAATCCCTCACTCGCTCCCTCCAAGGGCAGGACGGCTCCTATCGCTGGCTCGATTCTTGCATTGGCAATCAGCTTCATCATATTCCGCATGTCGCCCTGCGTGCCCATGATGGTGCCGGTAACCGTAAGCTGGTCGCAGATTATCGTGAGTAGATTCAGCGGCACGTCGAGGCCCGTTGTGCCGCCAGTGACGACCAACGTCCCTCCGCGGACAAGCGATGAAATGCTGTGCGCCCAGGTATCTTGACCGATGTTGTCTACAACCGCAGATACCTTCCTAGGCAATGGCGCACCGGTAGGAAATGCCTGGTGGGCGCCAAGCTCGATGGCCATTGCCTGACCTGCTTCCGTGCGACTGGTCGCCCAGACCTCGAAGCCGGCGGCGCGGCCGAGTTGAATAAGTGCGGTCGCCATACCGCCCGTGGCGCCCTGAATGAGCACGGTCTCGCCGGCCTTCAGTCCCGACTTGGTGAATAGAGCCCGGTAGGCCGTGAGCCAGGCCGTGCCAAGAACAGACGCGTGGAGCGGCGAGAGCGTCGCCGGTAGCGGGACAGCGTTTCGCTTGGGGACGACGGCGTAATCGGCAAACGTGCCGTGGACGAATTCGCTTGGAATGTGCCACTGGGGATCAAGCGTTTCGTCGCCGCGCCAATCATCGCCGCCCATCACTGGGTAGATAACGACCTGCGTGCCGTCGTCGAGCGTGCCGACGGCGTCATTGCCCAGGATGATGGGGTACGTGATCCCCTCGGGATGGCCGCTGATTCCAATCAACGTGAAGAGATCGTGGCGATTCAGGCTGGCGTGGCTGACCTTCACGCGCACCCAGCCTTCGGGCGCGATCGGCTCCGGCAGGTCCCCCATTTTCAGCGCTGACAGCGGATCGTCAGGGGCGGCGTGTGAGGCGTAGACTGCGAACATCGTAATACTCTTTCAGACGAGGCGAGATCTAAGGGATGACTGTCAACGACGCGACCTTTCCGCCTTCGAGTTCGAAGAAGAAGCGAAGATCGACCGGGCTGCCAGGAAAGTTTCCAGTAAGCCGGCAAGTGACGACGCATTGGCCGTCCCTCCTTTCGCACCTCAGGGGTTCGCACGTGTACTCGTATTTGGTCGAGACTTCCTCCTTCCACTTCTTAATCGCCGCACGGCCGTGATGGGTGCGCCCCTCATCCTTCACGATGGCGCCCTCCGTGAAGCATTTGGATACCGATTCACCGTCGGACATGTCTGCGGTGAAGTAGGCGGCGACGGGTTCTGGCAGATTGATAGTCATGTTCGTCCCTCCAGTAAGAAAAACGGAGCCCTTGCTCCCTCAATCTCATGGACACGCTGGGGGACCGACCGTGACAACTCTGGGCCAAGATTTTTAGTTCAGATGGAGCGCGCCGCGCACATCATCGCGTTCCAGCATGCGCCGCAGCCAGTGAATTTCATCCGCCGGCTGCAGAAACGGGTGCTCGCGGAATATGGCCGCGTGCTGTCGCTCCACGACATCCTCGATCTCCCGGACTGTTTCGCCGGCGACATCCCGGACTCGCTGGACATGCTCCGGAACGAACAACAGATGGTGGGGGTCGACGTGCCCATGCTCGATAAATCCCCGCGTCTTTTTCGGGCAGCGACAGGGATTGCTCTTGTTCACGAGCCCGCACTGGTGGTTCATGAAGCTGTGCAGGTCCCGGCGAGCCCGGGCCAGGCACTGGCGGAAGTTGTCCGCCGACATCTCCAGGACTTCGCCGCCGACGGTATCGGTGGCGCCGAGGATCTCGCCCAGCGTAAATATCAGTCGCTGCTTACGATCCAGACAAAGCAGCATTCCCATGGTGCAACCATTCTTCGCTTCCTCAACCAGAATCGGCAGTGCGACGGGCACGCTCTTCGCGTCGGGCAATTCGCCATTGGGCGTGCCATCGATGGCCGTCCCGTAGTCGGCGAACGTCGTCACTATGGTCTCTGCGTTGCGGCGCTTCATGTTGAGGACGTGATTCGCCGCAATGCGGTAGAGCCATGTGCGGAACTTGCTCTCACCTTTGAACGTGCTGAGCTTGGTGATGACTTTGACGAGCACTTCCTGCGTCACCTCTTCGGCGTCGTGCGGCTGAAAGACCATGCGGACGGCGATGTTGTAGATCCACGCCTGATGCCGCAAGACCAACTGCTCCAGCGCCGTTCGGTCGCCGTGGGTGGCCCGTGTCACCAGCTCGGCGTCTTCAGTTTCGCCATCCCCGATCTCAGAGAAGGGATTGTACAAGTCAACCTCCACGTAGCGGCGGCATGACGCCCAAAGGTGGGCGGCCTATCAATTTGACACGCGTGGCAGACGAGTGTGACAATCAATTTACCATCCTTTTCCGCCAGCGCGCCCTATACCTTATTTACGTTGTCACATGTTCGTGCGCTGCGAGTTGCGGGTTCGATTCAGCGACAACCGACAACCTTGAGCAAACGGCCAAGAATAAAATCTGCACTCATTGAATACGCTGGCACTGCCAGAGCTGCCATCGTAAACAACTTTGTATGATCGTTCGCACTAAGGTTCTCGATGGCTTTATAAACGACATCATCGAACATGCTCTCAAAAACACTGGAGACTACATGGTACGCCGACTCCTGCGCTTCCGGATCATCCGGTTGAGTAAGAGTCTCAGCTATGTCTCGCTCTACCTGCTCCTTTGTTATTGGTGGTTCCACAAGATCGTACGCCAACATCGTCTCAAACAATTGTGTTCGAAGAATGGGGTCGGTCGTGCGCAGATTGGACAGTGTGTCAGTAATCGCGCGCGTTGTCGCGTCGCTCATATCTCCATCTCGCCAGTACAACGCACAATCGAGGATTTTTAGTCGACGATGATAACTGCCGGCGTTCCAACAGTAATTTATGAGACGAGCCACATCGCAACATTCCGGCAAAGCGTTTCCACGCACAAACGCGAGCAGAAAATAAACCTGTGCGGTCGAAAGGTCTTCAACGTGCTCGAATAATTGCCCAATCCGCTTTCGTACAGAGGGCTGGATACCCTCTACAATCAGGCCGTCGATCGATCGAATAATTGCCGTTGCTGGCAAACTACGGCCCGGCACTCCCATGACAAACAGCTGCCAGAACAAGCTGCTGCGAAAAGATTGTTTCTTTACAACATCGACGCCGAACTTATCCTCTAGCTGGCTAACGCAGCAATTTTCTGTATCGCCGACTAGATTGACCACGTCGTCGAAAAGCAGACCGGATTGCAGCGACTTGGCTACAGCATCCATCAGGGAGAGTTCGTACTCGGTCCACCCACGAGTGCCATCAATCTCAACTGCAATGTCAGACTCATTAGGTTGAGTTGTTGATGCGGCTACGGCGAATTCGTATTGGCCGATGCCCACGACATGCTCCGCCATGCGAAGGAGAACTTATCCTTTTAGGTCCACGTCAAGTTCAGAGCGCGTGAAACAAGCCTTCATCGGCGTATCGAGCTATCATTTCGGTCAGGTTTCAGGTCAGGAAACATATGGAATCCGTGTCACTTTGTGATATATATATAAAGTGAATCGCTTATTTTTGCAGGGTCTTATCTTTGGCTTTGTTTCTCTTAATCAGTAGGTTGTTGGTTCGAGTCCAACAGGGAGTATTAAGTCTTTTAGCTTTAGCAACTTGGATGTGGTTGCTTGCAGGCAGTTGGGACGGCCCTCTGACTTGAAATCATTGCGCCTCAGCCGAGCTTTTCAAACTTCGTTACTTCGGCGGCTGTTCGATCGCCGAGGGGGTGAGATCCTGGGACTGCCACTGGCCACTGCTTATCGCCACTGGACGTTCGCCCGGGCCTGGATTCTCAAGCATGTCCTCGAGAATGGGCAATCCTAAGCGTCCCCGCTGGTCGCAAGTTGCCGGCAGTGCGGCTATCCTTAAGCCGGCAATCGAATCTTCCCGCTTTTCTTGAGACAGTTGCCGTCGTAAATCCGCACTGTCTTATGGGAGCCGCAACAAGGGGGGCCAGGCCGTGACCGTGCAATTCGACCGAGTAAAAGCCGTCTTCCACGCGGCCGTCGACGCGCATACGCCCGAGGAGTGGGACAGCTACCTCGACTCGGCCTGCGGCGGCGAAAGCGACCTGCGCGGCGAAGTTATGGCCTTGCTGCGTGCGCACCAAAGCGGCGGCAGCCTGCTCGACGAGCCGGCACTTCCGGCCGAGCCCGACCCGACCGTGGCGCATGTCGTTTCGGAACGACCAGGCACGGTGATCGGCCCCTACAAGCTTCTGCAGCAGATCGGCCAAGGCGGCATGGGCGTGGTGTTCCTGGCCGAGCAGACCCAGCCGGTCCGCCGCCGCGTGGCGCTCAAGATCATCAAGCCCGGCATGGACACGCGGCAAGTGATCGCCCGCTTCGAGGCCGAGCGGCAAGCGCTGGCGATAATGGACCACCCGAATATCGCGCGAGTGCTGGATGCGGGAGCTACCACCGAGCAAGTAAGAGTGGGAGACGGGGAGATGGGGAGAGGGGGAGAACCCGATCTCAAAGTCTCGCTGCGAGTCTCCCCGTCTCCCCCTCTCCCGCTCTCCCCCACTTCTTCGGGCCGGCCGTACTTCGTGATGGAGCTGGTCAAAGGCGTGCCCATCACGAAGTACTGCGATGAGCGGCAGCTTTCCATTCGCGCGCGGCTGGAGCTGCTACTCACCGTCTGCCGGGCCGTGCAGCACGCCCACCAGAAGGGGGTCATCCACCGCGACCTGAAGCCGTCCAACGTGCTGGTGGCCGAGTTCGATGGCCGGCCCGTGCCGAAAATCATCGACTTCGGCCTGGCCAAGGCCACGGGCCCAGAGCTGGCGGGCCGCACGATGTTCACGCAGTACGGCCAGATCGTGGGCACGTTCGAGTACATGAGCCCGGAGCAGGCCCGCTTCAACCAGCTCGACATCGACACGCGCACCGACATCTACTCGCTGGGCGTGTTGTTGTACGAGCTGCTCACGGGCGAAACGCCGTTCGACCGCCAGAGGCTGCGCACAGCCGCCTTCGACGAGATGCTGCGGATCATCCGCGACGAAGACCCGCCCACTCCCAGCACGCGGCTGGGCACAAGCGATACGCTCTCGTCGATCGCCGCCAACCGGCACACCGAGCCGACCCGCTTGAGCCGCGAGATCCGCGGCGAGCTCGACTGGATCGTGATGAAGTGCCTGGAAAAAGACCGCAACCGGCGGTACACGACGGTGCATGGCCTGGCGAGCGATATCCAGCGATACCTGGCCGACGAGCCGGTCGAGGCGATTCCACCGTCCGCGGCGTATCGCTTGCGCAAATTTGCCCGCCGGAACAAGACATTATTGGCCACGACCGTCGCGATTGCCTTGATCTTGATTGCCGGAGCTACGGTGAGCACCTGGCAAGCGGTGCGGGCCACCCGGGCGCAGCATTTGGCGGATGGGCGCTTGGTCGACCTGCAAAAAGCGAACGTTGCGACCTTGAGCGCGCTCGATGACACCCGAAGGGCCAAGGCAAGCACCGACGATGCGCTGGCCAATGCCGAGCGCGAACGTGAACACGCGGAAGCAGTCAGCACATACCTAATGAACGCGTTTCGCTCGGCCGACCCCGAGCACGCGGGCCGCGACGTAAAGGTAGTCGACGTCCTCGACCAAGCGGTTTACGAGCTGAACAACGAGTTCACTGGGTCGCCCCACATCAAGGGCAAACTCTTGAATGGGCTGGGTGCGACATACCTTTCGCTGGGCATGCCGGAAAAGGCAGTGCCGGTTCTTGAACAGGCTCGCGACGTGCTGCGGGCAGCCGCCGGTACTGAGAATCATGACACGCTCTTGTGCATGAACAGTCTCGGCACAGCCTACCGTTTAACAGGTCGGCTTGATGAAGCTATCGCGCTGTTAAAGGAGGCAGTGCGGTTGATGGGGGCCAAGTTCGGCGCAAATCATGCTGATGCGATGATGTGCCTCGCCAGTCTGGCCGACGCGTACCGCGACGCAGGGCAGCTCGCCGAAGCGGTGCCGGTCTCCGAAGAGGTGCTCAATCTCCGCCGCGCCGAGCTGGGCCCCGATCACCATGAGACGCTGCTCAGCATGAGCAACCTGGCGCAGACTTACTTCGCCGTCGGCCGGCCGGCGGAGGCCCAATCATTGCTCGAGGAGACGCTCGAGCGACGGCGCGCCAATTTTGCTCCCGACCATCCCGGCACGCTCATGTGCATCAACAATCTGGCCGTCGTCTACCGCAGTGCCGGACGGTTGAATGAAGCCCTCGCGATGGCCGAGGAATCGCTCCAGCGTACGAAAGCCAAGCTCGGCCCCGATAACCTCGGCACGATTATGTGCATGAACAACCTCGCCGCGGTTTATGCAGACGTCGATCGGCTGGACGAAGCCATCTCGCTGATGGAGCAAACCCTGACTATCAAGAAGACCAAGCTGGGGGCGAACAATCCCTCCACACTTGTAACCATGGCCAATCTTGCGATGTCCTACCGGATTGACGGTCGAACGGCCGAGGCACTGTCGCTGTTCGAGGAGACCTGCCAACTTATGCAGGCCAATCTGCCACCCGGCCACCCCAAGTCGATCTTGTGCATGAACAACCTGGCCCTGACTCGCGCCGACGCCGGTCGCGTCGCCGACGCCGCTACATTGCTTGAAGAAACACTCCAGCTCGCGAAAGAATCGCTCAGCCCCGACCACCCAGATACGCTGCTCACCATGAGTAACCTTGCCGACGTATACCGGGAGCTGCGGCGAATACCCGAGGCGATCGCATTGGGCGAGGAAACTCTACAGCTGCAACGCGCAAAGCTTTCGCCCGATCATCCTGATACTCTGAGAAGCATGAATAATCTCGTCGGCGCGTATCTCGAGGGAGATCGGCTCGCCGACGCGCTGCCGCTGGCGGAGGAGACGCTCAAGCTGCGAACAGCGATGCTCGGCGCAGAGCATCGCGATACGTTTCGGTCAATGAATAATCTGGCGGGCTGCTACGAATTGCAAGGTTCTCATGCCGAAGCCGAAGAGCTGCTGCACAAGTTGATTTCCACCGGCAAGGAAAAAGCTGGTGCGGAAAGCGGCGAAGTAGCAGCGATGGCTGCGCCGGATTGGTTTGAACATGCTCCAGCAACGGAAATTCGTCGAAGCGGAAACGCCGCTGCGCAAGGCGCTGGCAATCGGCGAAGCGAAGCTGCCCGATCACTGGACGACGTTCCATGCCACGAGCCTGCTGGGCGACAGCCTCGCAGGTCAAAAGAAATATGACCAGGCCGAGCCGCTGCTCGCGAGCGGCTACGCAGGAATGAAACAGCGTGAAGCCAAAATTCGGCCGATCGAAAGAAGCTACTTACTGGACGCGCTCGACCGGCTGATCGAATTCTACGACGCTACCGCCAGGCCCGACGACGCCGCAAAGTGGCGCACAACGCGCGACGCGGCGAATTTGGAAGCCAGTTCACCGGACGGCTAAGCGTCACGCGCATAGCTTCAGATCCTTCGCGATTCGCTGTTCGACGCGCAACCGGCCTCGGGAGACGACAAATTCTCCCGGAGCCCGGATCGCGAATTTACAACTCAACCCTGGATGACGATGTTGTCGCCCGGCCCGCCATCGAGAACGTCGAGGCCCGGACCGCCGATCATTACGTCGTCACCCAGGCCACCGAGCAGCGTGTCGTTTCCTTCGCCGCCGATGAGCACATCGTTGTTGTCGCCGTCGGCCGTAAGCTGGCGGAAAAAGTAGAATGTCCTCTTTGCCTCCCCTGGAAATGTGGAAGCGGATATTCTACTTTTTAGCGCGCCGATAAATCGGGAGGGCGAGGGGGGCACCACCCGCAGGGTGGTCCGCCGTGCCGGTTCGCTCGTAGCAATAAACCCGAATAACGCTCAATTGGAGTTTTGCATCATGCGACTAGCACTCGTGAGGTCAGTTTGCATTGCTTTGACGACTTGCTCCTTCGCCTGCGCCGATGACTGGCCGCAATGGGGCGGGCCGCAGCGCGACCTGGTCTGGCGCGAGGACGGGATCGTCGAGAAGCTGCCGCCGGTTGACCCAAAGAGCGGGATGCTGCCGCGCATGTGGACCACAAAAATTGGCGCGGGTTACACAGGTCCCGCCGTTGCCGACGGCCGAGTGTATGTCGCCGACCGCACTCGCCGATGAGAATTTGGAACGCGTGCTGTGCTTCGATGCGGATACTGGCGAGGAAATCTGGACACACGGTTACAACGCGCCGTACACCATCAGCTATCCGCTGGGTCCACGGGCCACGCCGACCGTCGACGGGAAGCGCGTGTATGCATTGGGAGCCGTGGGGCACTTATTCTGTTTCGACGCTGCTACCGGCAAGATTCATTGGCAAAAACATCTGCCAACCGATTTCGACACCGAACTGCCCGCCTGGGGCATGGCCGGCGCCCCGCTCGTCGACGGTGAGCAAGTAATCATCCTTGCCGGCGGGAAGCCAGGCGCGCTGGTAGTCAGTCTCGACAAGCGCACTGGTCAGGAGCGGTGGCGCACGCCTGGACGGCAAGGAGCCGGGCTATTGCGCCCCCATGATCATGGAAATCGGCGGCCAACGACAGCTCATCGTGTGGCACCCTGCGGCTGTCGCGGGACTAAATCCCGAGAATGGCGCCGTTCTTTGGGAGGTTCCGTTCGAAGTCGGAGCCGGCATGACGATTTCCACGCCGCGCACCGTGGGCAACCGCCTGTTTGTCACGAGCTTTTACAGCGGCCCCTTGATGATCGATCTCGGTGCCGGCGGCACGAGTCCAGACGTGCTCTGGCGAACCGCGCCCTCCAGCACGGAAATCAAAAACAATACATTGCACGCCGTGATGTGCACGCCCATCGTGACCGAGGAGTACGTCTACGGCGTCGGTAGCTACGGCGAAATGCGCTGCCTCGACGCGAACACCGGCGAAACCAAGTGGGAAACGCGCGACCCCACCGGCGAAGGCCGCTGGTGGAATGCGTTCTTAATTCCACACCAAAATCGCGTGATCATCTGCAACGAGCAGGGCGAAATCATCTTCGCCCGGCTCTCGCCCGAGGGCTACCATGAGCTCGATCGTGCAAAACTGATCGAGCCCACGCAGCCCATCGGCCGTCGTATGACCGTCTGGTCGCACCCGGCGTTCGCCATGCGCAGCGTCTTTGCGCGAAACGACGGCGAACTGATCCGGGTCAACCTCGCTGCCGAATAACAAAGCCCGTCAACGTTACTTGATCACTTCCGGCGTCACCACAACATAGATTGCCGGCTGCGCACCTTCGGCGTCGCCGTTGCATTGGGCGCCGTGCGATTTCAAAACGACCGACTTTCCGCACTCGACTATGACAGCGGTCCGGACATTGCACGTGTGCTCGTCTTGGCTGGTGTGGACTGCTAAGTCGACTTTGAGGCCGTTCGAGACCTGCTCGGCTTCCACCTCGAGCTTGACGCCCTCCCAGGCATTCTTCTCCTCGCCTGCCACCGCGCGGCCGACTTCGAATTGTGCTCGGCGGCCCGTCGTGCAGATCAGTTTCGGCGACGACAAGCCACGAACCAATTCATGCTTCTGCAGGATGCGAAGCGCCGGCAGCAGCGTGTTGCTATCTGCGAACATGATGCAGTCACCTTCGCGAAACGATTCATATTCGCTGAGGCAGCCTTCGCTGTCCTGAATGATTTGAATGTTGTAGAGAACTTGCGTGGCCTGGACCGGTTCGGCCGCATGCGACGCCGGCGTCACCGGCGCATAAGCCAGCCGATGTTCCAAAATCACGTCATGATGCGCTGGAGCAATCGGCGCCGGCGCAATCGGCGCCGGCGGTTGCGGAAGCGGAAAGTCGAACGTATACGGCTGCCCGGCAATCACAAAGCGCTGGGGATTCGCACCGTCTGCGTCCCTTAGGAACGGCGACGGCACGCCCAGCGGCATGGCCGAATAGATGATGGTTTTCTGCTGGGTGCATGGCGTGCCGGGCGCTGTTGCGACCGCTGCGCCGGAGCAAGCGGAATGATCACACGTGCTGCTCGGGCAGGGTTGCGGGAACGCGGAGATGGAAATCGGCGACGGCGCGGCCGGCGGCAACGGCAGCGTCAAATAGGTATCAATGGACACCTGCTTCTCGCCGCTGCAGTCGCATTCGCCACTCGCGCACTGACCACCCGCGCACTCGCCACTGGCGCATTGGCCACTCGCACATTGGCCACTCGCACATTGGCCACTCGCACATTGGCCACTCGCACATTGGCCATTCGCACATTGGCCATTCGCACATTGGCCACTGGCGCACGCTGACGCCGCTGTCGCGGCGACGGTCTGCGCCTTTTCCTTGCAGCAGGCGCCCTCGCAGCACTCTTTGCATGGCACGGCTGGCGGGGCGGCCGGCGGAGCCGCCGTGATCTGTCCGATAGCCACGAGACAAGGCGCAACGGCGGCGATGATCGCTAGGGCAAACGTCGATTTCATGCTCGATACTCCTCCATGAGACGGGGGACGAAAATTCGGCGAATCCTGACAATTATGCCGACTCTTGGCAATGCCACTTGCCAACCGAATTCCCGCTATCCCGACAGAGGCTGCGATCGGCGCCGCGCGTAGCCAACGCCCAGCCCGAACAAAAGGACCGCCTGAAGCGCAGCGTCAGCAAGGTAGATGGGGCCAATCGTGCCGCGCAGCACGAACACGACATCGACCGACGCAAAACCAAAAATGCTCAGCACCGACAGCGTGAGCGTTTCTCGAGTCGGCTGATGGCGCGTGACACCCACTAGCAACGTCGCCCCAATCACCGCCGCCAGCACACCCACCGTTTGCACTAACCAATCGTCCGTCTTTGGCCCCGTCACGGTTTCAAACGTCTCGATGCTTACGAGCG
Organism: uncultured Planctomycetota bacterium; assembly: GCA_963713365.1. Taxonomy (GTDB): domain Bacteria; phylum Planctomycetota; class Planctomycetia; order Pirellulales; family Lacipirellulaceae; genus JABDGM01. Next base: position 29,398 of record CAVQLN010000007.1, read on the forward strand.
GCCAGATGCCCGTAATGCTGTAATATACACCCTGAAAAATCAGCACGCTCCGCATAAGTCTTATCGTATTTGCTCTTCGCTAAAATGGCGAGTGAGCCAACACTCCTTGCGAAACACACGAAGTGAACACAAACTTATCTACTTACACTCTTAATCACCTACTCACCAAAACAGTCATGAACTTCAAAGACTCAATCCGCACTTCGCTCGGAATCGCCGATTTCTTGGCTCAGAAATACCTCGAGGACCTCACCCCGCAAGAGTTGCTCGTGCGGCCTGCGCCCGACGCCAATCACATCGCCTGGCAGCTCGGCCATCTCATCTCGGCCGAGCGCCGCCTCGTCGAAGCGGCCGTCCCCGACAGCATGCCGACGCTTCCCGACGGCTTCGCCGAACGGCACTCGAAAGACACGGCCGCCAGCGACAACCCGGCCGACTTTTTAACGAAGGATGAATATCTCAAACTTGCGGCGAAAATGCGCGCCGGCACATTGAAGATACTCGACCAGTTGAGCGAAGCCGACCTCGACAAACCCGTCACCGGCCGAGTCCCACCGTTCGTGAAGCGCGCCGGCGATTGCTTCGTCACTGTCGGCTCGCACTGGTCATCGCACACCGGTCAATGGGTCGTCCTGCGGCGCAAGCTCGGCCGGCCACGGATGTTCTCGCGCCGGCGAGCAGCTCGTCGATCAGTTTTAATGGACGCAATTTGCCTTTATAATGGATGGTCAGCCATATTCTGCCGCTGTCCCATAACGAGCCTTCTATGTCCACGATTGCACCAGCCAAATCCGCGGCTCCATATCGAGAGCACGTCTATCTGCCGGGTGTTTCTTATTCGACTTATGAGTCGCTTGTCACTGAAATTGAAGACCGCCGCCGGTTACGGATCACTTACCACGATGGCCGAATGGAAATCATGTCGCCAACACAAGATCATGAACGCACAAAGAAGCTTATCGGCCAAATGATCGAAGCGATTACTGAGGAATTAGGCATCTCGCGCATGAGCTTCGGATCCACCACTTTTAAGGATCAACTCTTGGACTGCGGGTTAGAGCCAGATGAATGCTACTATATTGAACACGAGGCTGCTGTACGCGGCAGAACCGTGAAGCTTGGCAATGATCCGCCGCCGGATCTCGTCGTCGAAGTGGATATCACCACGAGTGTCATCAACCGCTTGCCGGTTTACGCGGCGCTTGGCTTTCCCGAAATCTGGCAGTATGTCGACGCCGGCATTGTGATCCACTTGCTGCATCAACACGGCCAATATGCCGTCGCCGATAAAAGCGTGGCGTTACCAATGGTCTCCATGGAGAAGCTTGCTGAGCAACTCAATCGATCGTTCGACATGGACGAAACCATGTGGATTCGCACCTTCCGCGAATGGGTGCGCGACGGCATGAAGTAGATACAGTCATGTGATGATTCAGCGCACACAAAAAACCCCCGGCGAAGCCGGGGGCTGTTTTGCTGGAAACTGAAGGCTGAGAGCTGCCGCCTCACGCCAACTGCAGCTCCGCCTTGCGTTCGGCGATCACGTCGGCCTGAATACTCGCCGGCACGGGGCGGTACTTCGCCAGCTCCATGATGAAGGTGCCTTGGCCCTTCGTCATCGAGCGCAGATCGGTTGAATAGCCGAACGTTTCAGCCAGCGGCACTTCGGCCATGATCTTGGTGATCTCGCCCACCTTGTCTGTGGACAACACGATGCCGCGGCGGGCCGAAATGTTGCCCACGACCGCGCCTTGGTATTCATCCGGCACCTCCAGCTCCATGAGCATAATCGGCTCCAAGAGCACTGGCTTCATCTTCGGGAACGTCTCGCGGAAGCAGTTTTGAGCGCAAACCATGAACGCCATTTCCGAGCTGTCGACTTCGTGATGCTTGCCGTCGTTGAGGTCGATGCGGATGCTCACGACCGGAAAGCCCGCGACTGGCCCCTTAGCCAACATGTTGCGAAAGCCCTTTTCGATCGCCGGAATGAAATTCTTGGGAATGCGGCCGCCGATCACGTTGTCGACGAACAAAAGCTCGCCCTCCGCCTCGGCCAGGTCTTCCTCGGTCATCGGGCTCATCTGGCCCACGATGTGGGCATACTGGCCGGAGCCGCCGGTTTGCTTCTTGTGAGTAAAGTCGAACGCAATGGGCTTGGTGGCCGATTCGCGGTAGCTCACCTTTGGCGGCCCGACTTCAACCTCGACTCGATATTCGCGGCGAATCCGCTCCACATAAATTTCCAAGTGCAGCTCGCCCATGCCCGCGATCACCGTCTCGCCCGTCTCCTCGTCGGTCATCACCTGGAACGTCGGGTCCTCTTTGCGGAACCGCTGCAGGGCCTTGCTGAGCCGGTCGGCATTGTCGCGCGACAATGGCGCGATCGACATCTTGATCACCGGCTTGGCAATGAAGATGTTCTCAAGCGTGCAGTACTTCGGCTCGCTCGAATAGGTGTCGCCGCTCGCGCAATCGATGCCCATGATCGCCACGATGTCGCCAGCCTCGGCCGAGTCGACTTCCTCGCGCTTGTCGGCGTGCATCTTCACGATACGGCTGAAGCGGTCCTTCTTGCCAGTCCGCTGATTGAAGTAGCTGCCGCCTTTCTCCACGCGTCCCTGATAAATCCGCGTGAAGGTCAGTTGACCGAACTCATCATCAACAATCTTGAACGCCATGCCCACGAACGGCTTGTTTGGATCGGGCGAGAGCTGGACCGATTTCGTCTGGTCGACCGGGTCTTTGCCCTTCATTTCAGCATCCAGCGGCGACGGCAAGTAACGCATGATGGCATTGAGCAATGGCTGCACACCCTTGTTCCGATACGCTGTTCCCAAATACACCGGCGTGAACTCCTGCTCGATCACCGCTTGACGAATGATGTCGTGAATCAGCTCCTCGGAAATCTGTTCCTCGCTCAACAGCATTTCCATCAGCTTGTCGCTGTACATCGAAAGCGCTTCGAGCATGTGCGTACGGGCCGCGGCCGCTTCCTTCGCCAGCGCCGCCGGAATGGCCTCTTCGCGCACCTTTCTCTCCCTTGGTGCCGTCAAAATAAAGCGCCTTCATCGTTACCAAATCGATGACGCCCTCGAAATCATCTTCGCAACCAATCGGAATCTGCATCAGCACCGCATCGCAGCCCAGCTTCTCCTTGAGTTGCAGCACGACCGATTCCGGGTTCGCCCCGGTGCGGTCCATCTTGTTGATAAACGCCAGCCGCGGCACGTGATAGCGCTTCATCTGGCGATCCACTGTGATCGACTGCGACTGCACGCCGCCCACCGCGCACAGCACGAGCACCGCCCCGTCCAGCACGCGCAGGCTCCGCTCCACCTCGACTGTGAAGTCGACGTGCCCCGGCGTATCGATGAGGTTGATCGTGTGGCCCTCCCACTGCACCGTGGTGGCCGCGCTGGTGATCGTGATGCCGCGCTCCTTTTCCAGATCCATGTAGTCCATGGTGGCGCCGCTGCCGTCGCCGCGGACGTCCTCCATCTTGTGGATGCGGCCGGCATAAAACAGAATCCGCTCGCTCAAGGTCGTCTTGCCCGAATCGATGTGCGCGGAAATGCCGATGTTGCGAAGCTGTTTCAAGTTCATGGCTACACTCACTGTCTACAAAACGATCCGAATGCAATCCTCAGGGAAACACGCTCAGCTTGCGTTAAGCTGTCGTGAAGGCCGGGCGAAACCATCCATCGCAAAAGGGCGCGCCGAAGCGCACGGCAGCCGAGGCCGCCGGCCTATGTCACAGCACGTTTTGCATCGGATGGGTCTCCAAAATCAAAATTGCCGCCCGTCGCTCAGGCTTTGCAGCCTGACAGAACAGCCCCGCATCCGCCGCGATGCGGGGCCTGATACGCTGGAGGGAACTATGTATAGTAATTGGTTCGATCGGCCAGACTAGGCCAATTTCGTTAATTTCTGCCGCCTGCCCCAACTTTACCGGCAAAAACCGAAGCAAAACCACCACTTTTAGTGAGTTTTCGCTGCACGAGGGCCTGCGCCGCCCCGACTCACCTGCTGCGGACACTCCTACCAAGGATCGACGCTTTGGACAACCCGAATCCTACGCATGCCAGACCTCGCACGCCGCCCGCCAAGTCCGAGGGTGCTCAAATCGCTCCCATTCGTCATTCGTCATTCGTCATTCGTCATTCGAATCTGCTCGCTGACCATCCCTGGCTAACATTCCTATTTCCGTTCCTGGTGTACATGGTCGCCGGCATGTTCGAGCCCGCCCCGCCTCATGAAACGGGCATCGAAGTCGATAACTGGTTCGGCATGCGCTATGACCATTACCCGATCGTCTACACGATTAAGATCGCACTCACGATTGCCGCGATGCTCTTCGTGCTGCCGGGCTACTGGCAGTTTCCGTTTCGCATATCAGCACTGTCAATCGGCGTCGGTGTCGTGGGCATCGTGCTTTGGATCGTCTTTTCCCAACTTGGCCTCGAAGAACACTTCGTCGCCTGGCTCGGACCGAAGAGCACGCTTGTCGGCCTCCTCGGCCTCGGCGAGCGCCCCGCTTACAACCCCCTGGGCCAGCTCGCGGCCACGCCGGCCTGGGCGTATGTCTTTCTCTTCATCCGCTTTGTCGGACTCGCCGTCATCGTGCCGATCATCGAAGAGTTCTTCTTGCGCGGTTTCCTGATGCGCGTCGTTGTGAGTGACAAATGGTGGCAAGTCCCCTTCGGCCAGGCGACGACAGTCTCGATCGCGCTGGGCACGCTCTTCCCGGTCCTCTATCACCCGGAAAAACTTGCCGCCCTCGTCTGGTTTAGCCTCGTTACCTGGCTCATGCTGCGCACCAAAAACATCTGGGACTGCGTCGCTGCCCACGCCGTTACCAACTTGCTACTCGGCATTTACGTCGTCACCCGCGGCCAGTGGCACTTGTGGTGAAACAGGGCTGGCCAGCCAAGCTAACTGAGGACTTGCTCCCACGATGGGAGCATGCCATAATACTAGTGGATGAGGATTATTTCTCGCAAAGCTCTGAGGCTGTTTTGGGAACGGCCTCAGTACACCGACGCCGAACAGCCCCTGCGGGCTTGGTTCCGCGAAGCATCCCGCGCTGACTGGAAAACCCCGGCAGAAGTCAAAGCGGCCTATCGAACGGCCAGCATCGTGGGCAATGACCGCGTCGTGTTTAACATTGCGGGCAATAAATATCGGCTCGTGGTGCGGATAAACTTTGCCTATCGCATCGTCTACATTCGATTTGTCGGAACGCACCGCCAGTACGATCGCATCAATGCAAAAGAGGTATAAAAAATGGATATTAAGCCAATCAAGACCGAACGCGATTATCAACGAGCGCTAAGGGAAATCGACAAGCTCATGGACGCGAAGCCCAACACTCGGCAAGGCGACCACCTCGACGTGCTGGCCACTCTTGTCACAGCGTGGGAAGAGAAACATTATCCGATCGAACCGCCCGATGCCGTTGCCGCCATCCGCTTCGCTATGGAACAGCGCGGGCTCGCCCGCCGCGACCTCGAGCCGTTCATCGGCAGTCGCGCCCGAGTCGCTGAAGTGCTCAATCGCAAACGCCCGTTGACGCTTCCAATGATCCGCCGCTTGCACGCCGGCTTGGGAATCCCTGCCGACGCGCTAATATCTTAAGTAGCGTCACGGCCCGGACGACCAAGTCATCATCGCGGAACAAAATGATTTCAGGAACGGTTGTCACCCACGCCCGTGAGCGCGAAGACTGAGATGATGGCCGTCATCCACCCCCCACCGCTCTCCCATTCCAATACTGCCCGGCGATACTTCGCCGCGTGCTGACCCATGAAAAGGTTACCGGGCAGAATCGAGCCTAGCGTTACGGGACTCAAATTCCGCCTTCTTTGCCTTCAGTTCTGCAAGCTGCTGTTCGAGCCCAGCGGTCGGTTCGCCCTCGGCCTTCAGTTCTTGTATCCGCGATTCTGCGTGGTCGATTATCGTCTCGGCATCTGGCAAATCTGGCAGAAAGAGTCGAAGAAAGAGTCAATGGCATTATCCCCTGATTCTCCTAACGACTGAATGGCGTCACCTGCGGCAAGCATCGCGGCCTTTAGTGATTCTGCTGCCAAGGCACGCATCTGCTTGCGCTCCTGAATGTCGGCCCGTACCTCCCGTAGGGCTTGCTCGTTGGTCCAACTCCGTAGCAGGAGCAGCGAGAGCACGACCCCGCAGGCGAGCCCGGCAAGAAATAACGCGGCGTGCTTCATGCCGCCAGTATAAATTGTGCCGTCCACGGCCGCCGGCGTGGATACGGCAACCAGAACACCAGCCGCAGCCAGGGCACTAAACCTCCTTCATCGCGTGGGCCATAAGCCCGACGCCTCCACTCCAACTATAGACCCGCGGCTACAGACCGTGCTCGAACGCAAAGTTGTTCACATAGTCGGACGGCAGATGGCGCGAATCGGGATTGAGACGCTGATGAACCACCGGGGCAAACTCGACCAGCGGCTGGCGGCGGCCGTTTTGAAAGAACGTGCCGGTATAGCCAAGTCCGTGCAGGAATTCGAACACGGGCCGGACATCGCCGTCTGGCCGGTGCCGCGCTTCGCACTCGATGAGTAGCGCAGGCCTGAATCGCTCCAGCGTTTGTCGCCCACCGGCGAGCACCGCCGATTCATGGCCCTCGGCGTCGACTTTCAAAAAGTCCGGGCCGCGGGGCTGATCGGCGAAGAACGCATCGAGCGTCGTCACTTCGACGTCATAGTAGGTCGGCCGAGCCGAGGCCGGCTCCGCCGTCGCAAAAGCATCGCTGGTGCCGCTCGGCTCGCGGCACCTACTTCCTTGCTCCAGCGTCGCGAGATGCGTTTCGCCATTGCGAGATGGAACGTGCAGTGGCATTTGACCAACCCGATCGGAAAGCGCCATTGGCACGAGCATGACGTTGTCGTACGACATCTTGCCGAACAATTCACGGAGATACGCGACCTGTCGTGGCTGCGGCTCGAACGCGAACACGGCGCCGCTCGGCCCCACTCGCCGGCGCATCCAATAGGTGTAAGCACCCTTATGACAACCGACGTCGACCGCAACCTGTCCCGGCCGCAGGCAGTCGCGCACGAAGCGCAGCTCGGCCGGGTCCACGCGGTAGCGATAGCGATAAGCGCGGTACAGATAGCGAAGCTTTGTGGACATGCGGCCGCATTGTCGGCCGAGCGGTTCACCCGCTGCAAGATCAGCGGCGTAGGGCGGGTGCTTGCACCCGCCCTACGTGCTGGCACAGCCCGCGCACGACGAGAGCCCGGCCAGGTCGCCGTGGCGACCGACCGGGCTCTGACGCTCCCCCCAATCATGTACATTTTGAGCCAGGAGCTTGGAGCACGGAGCTTGGAGTAAAGACTAAGGATGTTTACTTCCCGCTCCAAGCTCTCCGCTCCCTGCTTCATAGCTCGCTTGTGTTACCGGTCGCACAGGGGCGATTCGATATGGCTTCGCATGTGAATACATTGCAAGACGGTCCTGATACACATCGCGTTCATCGGATTGGGCCATTTCGACCGCTCGTCGCATCGTTTTCACCGCCGTCGCGAAGTCGCCCGCGCTGGCCTGCGCGGCGGCCAGTGTGTCGAAGCTCATCGCGTCCCACTTGCCGCTCAACTCGATCGACTTTTCGGCGCGCTCGATCGCCAGTGCCGGATTGCGAATCGCTTTGTCCGGGCAGGTCGCCAGGAGCCATGCCGAGCCGCTAAACGCATGAACCGACTTCGGGTCGAGCTCGATCGCATGGTGGTACTCTGCATTCGCGTCGACGTAGCGGCCCAGATCGGTCAACAAGTCGGCACGGCAGGCCACCGCATAGGAGTCCTCTGGCGCAAGCTGTACCGCCGCATCGTAGTGCGCGATTGCTTCGTCCAACCTGCCCAGCAGATGGCAAACTCGGCCACGACCGCGATGGGCCACCGCCAGATTAGTATCCAGCTCGATGGCCCGGCCGTAATCCGCCAATGCGGCGTTCAGGTCGCTGGCAACGACAAACAGCGCGCCCCGATTGGAAAAGGCCTTGGCAAAATCCTGTTTGATTTGAATCGTGCGGTTGAAGGAGTCGAACGCCCTTTCGAACTGCCCCACTTGAGCCAGCAAGACGCCTCGATTGTGAACCGCGCGCGAGCAGTCGGCGTCGGCACGAAGTGCATCCTCAAAGTCGAGTATCGCCTCCTGGATCTGTCCGGCCTCGGCCTTCAACTGGCCGCGACGATTCAGAGCCCAAGCAGCGAGGTCATTGGCATACTCCGCTACCGAAGCGCTTGGTTGACTCACCAGCGCTCGCCGGCAGGATTCGATAATTTGCGAATAGTCGTCAGCACTTTGGGCACTACCACTCAGCTTATGAGCTTCGGCGAGAAGTGCTTCAGCCTGCGATCCTGGCGCTGCGATTGGCACGGGCTTGGCCGCGATTTGCCGGGGAGCGGGAGCCGCCACGGGGGAGGGTATTGGTTCTGCTGCGGTGAAATTCGTCGGGCTGCGATGCGCAGATTGAGGAGCTTTCGTGGCCTGCGGCGAAACACGCTCAGCAATGCGCAGCTCCGTGCTGGATTGTCGCGTGGGCCGTTGGGCGACGTTTCCCGATACGGGTCGACCGAACTTGGGCTGCGACCACTGATTGGCCTCGAAACGAGCTCCCGTCGGCTTTCGCGCTGCCTGAGCAGGCGACGGGAGAGGCATTTGGCTCTCCTGTGGCTGCATCGCGCCCGTCGCCGCGGGGCCGGCGCCGTTATTGCGGCTGAACAGTCCGCCTGGCAGACGGAATTCATGACCACCGAACATCGGACCCTTTCGGCCCTCTTGCGGCTGATCGCGCAGCATGGCGGCGGCAGGGTGCGACGAGTCAATGCTCTTGGGCACTCGGCGCGTCGCGTTCCATCCTGCTTGCTGCACGGCGGTGTCAACGATGGGTCGACTTCCGGCCGGTGGCTGCGGCACCCGATCAGTTGCCCAACGAGAGTCGGAGCTGCTTACGGGCGTAACGAATCGCAAGCTTCCTGCCGCTTGGGCATTGGAGCCGGAGCCATCGGCCGTACGGGCGGTTTCCCAAGCACCGGCGACCGGCAGGGCTACCAAAAGTTGAAACACAAGTATTGGCAAGCCAAAAACGACTGGCCGATTACGGGGTGCGAGACGCATGGCGAAAGCCCATCCAACCTGAGTTGAGTGAGAAGCGTGTGCGGCCAATGTCCAATCCCCCCGACATGCCGAAGTGAATCAGGCGAATTCGCTGCGCAAATCTCGGCCTGCGGCAAGCAGGCATTGAGTCGCAGGATCGCCTACCCACTTTGTATGTGGGTCTATCGGCTAGGCTCGCGGGCCAACCTAATCAGAAATGGCGGTAAAGCCGACAAAACCGGCAAAGTCAATGCAATCCGCCGAGGCTGACGCTGGCAGTGATGTCGTCGTTACTTATCGATTTCCGTTTCATGCGACGCCGCGCGTATGGAATCAGCCGGCTGATTGATAAATGGCTGGCCTTGCTGGTAAAGGTTCAACCGTTGGCGAAGCAGCTCGACATAGTCAGGCGGGGCGGAAGCGATAGCCTGTTCGGTAATTCGCGCGGCATCTTCAAAATTCCCGGCGCTCGCATGCGCTACCGCCAGTGCATCCAGTGCAAAACAGTCGGTTGGCGGCGACAGCTTCGCCGCTTCTTCGGCAGCCGCGATTGCCTGCTGCGGATCGCGAAATGCAGCGTTCGGGCAGGTGGCCTGCAGCCACGCAAGGCTTCGATACGCGTCGGCCCACCTTGGATCGATTGCTATCGCTCGGCGCAGGTCGCTCACTGCGCACTCGAAGTCGCCGCGTTCCGCCGCAAGGTTACCACGCTGCGTGTAGGCGTCGGCGTCGTTGGGCGCCAGTTGGATGGCATGATCGAGATCCGCGGCCGCCCTATCAAACAGTCCCAGCCGTTGCAACGTGATGCCACGGGCGCGATACAGCTCAGCAACCTCCGGCAGCCCGTCGATTGCGCGAGTGTAGTCCGACAGTGCTTCGTTAAATCTCCCCAGCGAGGCGAGCAATTCCGCCCGGTTTCGATATGCGACGAAAAGCCCCGGATTTAACTCAATGACGCGGTTGAAATCTCGCAGCGCAGCTTCTGATTGGTTTTGCTGTGCGAGAGTCACGGCACGGTTATGAATCGCAAGTGAGCAGTGGGGGTCATGCGAAATGGCAACCTGGAAATTCCTGACCGCTTCGGCCTCGAGCCCTTGCTCGATCTGCAGCTCGCCGCAGCGATTATGCGCCCAGCCTGCCAGCCGTCGCAGCGGTCCGGCCAGCTCCGTGGGCGGACCTTGTGATAAAGCCTGCTGGCAAAGCTCAATGATTTTGGAAAGGTCTTCAATTGTTTCGGCCGATTGGGCTAACTGCTGTGCCTGAGCGAACCAGCCCTCCGACGAGTCGCCATAGTCCGAAATGACCAGCGGCAGCAGATTCACATTGCCCGGTGTAGTGGGAGTTACTTGCGCCCCAAGCGGATCGTCCGTGATATTCGAAGGCGGCGTTAATTCGATCGTGGGAGCCGGCATTTCGATGGATTGCGTTCCGATGGCCGGCGCGTCAAATGGATCTTGGTTGATTGGCTGACTCTCGAAAGCTTCGTTGGTTGGCGGCAGAGGTTGAATTGAGTCGACGGGATGCGTAACCCAGGCTGGTTGAGTTAGAGACTGAGGTGCGAATCGAATCGAACTACCTTCGTGAGGGGCCCGAACCGCGTCGTGGGATTTTTGGGCCTGATCCGTGGCAACGAGCTCTTCAAGCGGCGGAAGTTGATTCCATGCTGTGTCTCTTGCCGTCGGCGTCCCGGCGGAGAGTATCGCTGTTTTTACCCGCGAAGGTTCGTCAGGCAGGACCGGCCGGCGCCAACGACTGACCGGGCCGGGGCGCACGGGCATCTCAATCGGCGGCGCCGATGGCATGTGAGCAAAGGGATTCTGATACGTCGTTGGCCGTTGTCGCGGAGCTTCCGGCTCCACAGCGACGGGCTGCGGCTCGATGGCGCGCGAAGCGAAAGGATTTGGCAGAACGACCGGCGGCGACGAAACGCGGACCTGGCCGCGGGCGCTATTAACATCGACGGCCGATGTACAGGCGAGCGCTACGACAATCCAGCATCCATGCCGTGCGAGGCGTGACAGCTTCCGTGCCATCTTGCTCGGGCTCCGTATTGAGAAGTGATTATTTGTAATTGTGTGTGGCCTGGGCCGAGGATCGGTCGCCGCAACGACGGGTACCCGCCCGGCTCGCTATTCACGTGGTTCGGTCATCTTCCAGGGGTCGAGTGCATCGTCCAATTCGGCCTCGGGTAGTATGTTCCGTTCTCGGCAAAGCTCGCGAATGGTTTTGCCCAATTTGAAAGGCTTCTTTGGCCAGTGCAGCCGCCTGCTCGTAGCCAATTTTCGGCGCCAGCGATGTGACCATCATCAGCGACTGATCGATTAACTCGCGGCAGCGCTCCTCGTTCACCTCGCAGATCCGATGAGCAGCTTGTCGACCAAGACGTTCGGCGACGTTCGCCAGCAGCTTCACCGATTCGAGGAACGCATCGATCATCACGGGCATCGCGACATTCAGCTCGAACAGCGAACCGATGCCGCCTAGCCCCGCAGTGGTCACGACTGCGTCATTGCCGATCACGCGGCAGGCGACCTGGATCGCCGATTCGGCAATTACGGGGTTTACTTTGCCCGGCATGATCGAGGAGCCGGGCTGCGTGGCCGGCAGCGAAAGCTCGAAGATGCTGCAGCGCGGGCCGGAGCCAAGCAGGCGGATGTCGTTGGCGATTTTCGAGAGCGACACGGCAATCGTTTTCAGTTCGCCATGGGCTTCGACGAACGAATCCTTGGCCGCCTGGGCTTCGGGATGGTTGGCGGCTTCGGTGAATGTTGCGCCGAGCTTCTGCGAAAGGGTCGCGCACACCTTGCCGGCAAACTTCGGATGCGTGTTGATGCCCGTGCCGACGGCCGTGCCGCCGATCGGCATGTTTTCCTGAAGCCGCTTGAGGGCGCGGTTTGCGCGCACGACCGCATATTGGGCCTGGGCGGCGTAGCCCGAAAACACCTGGCCCACGCGGATCGGCGTGGCGTCCATCAGGTGCGTGCGGCCGATCTTGACGATGTTGTCCCACTCGCTCGGCTTTTGCAGCCAGGTCCGTGTGCAGCCGCTCGAGCGCCGGGATCAAGTCGCTGCGCAATCGCCAACACGGCGGCGATGTGCATCGCCGTGGGGAACGTGTCGTTCGACGACTGGCCCATGTTGACGTGATCGTTCGGGATGGACGGCGCCTTCCTTGCCCTTGGCACCGACGCCGAAGCCAAGGCGCTGATTGGCCAGGTTGGCGATCACTTCGTTGGCGTTCGTGTTCGTCGACGTGCCGGAGCCGGTCTGATAGATGTCGACTGGGAATTGCTCGTCGTGCTTGCCGGCGGCCACTTCTTTGCAGGCGCGCGATGATTGCCTTGGCGCGCTGCTCGTCGAGCTTGCCGAGTTCGCAGATTCGCCTGAGCACAAGCGGCCTTGAGATGTCCGAACGCGTGGATCACCGCGGCCGGCACGGGCTCGTGGGCGATGGGAAAGTTTTCGACGGCTCGCGCGGTGGACGCGCCGTACAGCGCGTCGGCCGGCACTTGCATCTCGCCCATCGTGTCGCGTTCGATGCGAAAATTGCTCATGGTCGATGGCGGATAATTCAATGGAACGAATAGCGCGCCGCTTGGCTGAGTAATGCGTGTGCGCAAACCGCTAGCTTCCGGCCCAGCGCGCGGCAATGATACTGACAACCACCCAACGGCGGAATGCGAATCGGCTAGCTATCGCTCAGGGTTGGTCTCACAGCCGCTGTCAACGATAGCGTTTTTTTCCTGCTTAGTTAAGATGGTCGTATTCAAAGTTTGATCCGGCACCACACAAGATGGCCACCATCCTAGATCAAATTGTCGCGGCGAAGCGGGCCGAGATCGAACGGCTCAAATTGACTGTGCCGGTGGCGGAGCTGCGCGACCGGCTGGTCGACGCGCCGCCGCTGCGCGATTTTTTCGCCCCGCTGGCTGCCGGCGGGCCGATCAAACTCATCGCCGAGGTGAAAAAGGCCAGTCCGTCGGCCGGCGTGATTCGGGCCGATTTCGATCCTGTGGCGATTGCTCGCACGTTCGAGGCACATGGGGCGACGTGCCTCAGCGTGCTCACGGACGAGCCGTATTTTCAAGGGCGTCTCGAATATCTTGCGCAAATCCGCGAAGCAGACGCGCATTCCGATGCTGCGCAAAGATTTCATTCTCGACGAATACCAGTTGTTCGAAGCGCGCGTGGCCGGCGCCGACGCCGTGCTGCTGATTGCCGAGTGTCTGGATGATTGCAATTTGCGCAAACTGTTCAATGTGGCGTGCGAGCTGGGCATGACGCCGCTCGTAGAGCTGTACGAGCCGGAAAACTTGCCGCGCGTGTTCGACGCGGGTGCCACCTTGATCGGCGTCAATAACCGAAATCTGCACACGTTTCAGGTGGACATCGCGCATACAATTCGTATGCGCAAGCGCGTTCCCGACGAGTGCGTGCTTGTGGGAGAAAGTGGGATCAAGACGCGGGCCGACGTCGAACGATTGCAGGCGGCTGGCGTGGACGCGATTCTGGTGGGCGAGTCGCTCACGCGCGAGGCTGATATCGGATTGGCTGTGGATCGCTTGCTAGGCCGCTGAATGAATTGCAATCGACATCGCGTACGGCAAGCATGACCGAGTTTTTGCAAATCACGACGACTACGAGTACGCGGCAAGATGCTGAGCAATTGCCGCCGAACTGGTTTCACGACGCCTGGCCGGTTGCGCAGGTGAGCGGGCCGATTGTGAGCACATTCCGCTGGCAGGGAAAAACAGAGACCGCCGAGGAATGGATGTGCACGGCCAAGACGAGCCGCGACCAGTTGACAGGCATCCAGGAATTGCTGAATCGAATTCATCGATACGAGGTGCCGGAGCTGATCGCAACGCCGATTGTGGGTGGCAGCGAGGCGTACTTGAAGTGGCTTGCGGAACAGTTGGGAAGCTAACGTCAGCGGCGAAAGACGACTAACCAATGTGTGGACGATTTACATTGCGGACGCCCGCACCTGTGCTGATCCGGCAGTTCGACGTGGAAGTGAGCGCCGAGCAGCAGCTTGAATTATTTGAACCCCGTTACAATATTGCGCCGACTCAAGACGTTGTCGTCGTGCGAGCCGATCCGGCGAGTGGACGGCGTATGGCCTCGATGATCCGCTGGGGCCTGATTCCCTCGTGGAGCAAGGAAGGCACGAAAGGGCGGCCGATGATTAACGCCCGTGGCGAAACGCTAGCCGAAAAGCCGGCGTTTCGCACCGCCTATCGCTGCCGGCGATGCCTGATACCGGCCGACGGATTCTATGAATGGCAACAACCGGCCGGCGGCGGCAAAAAACAGCCGTTTTATATTCATCGCCGCGACCACCAGCCGTTTGCATTTGCAGGATTGTGGGAGAAGTGGCGCGAGCGCCGGCGGTTTTGAATGCCAAAGAGGGACCCTCCCCCGGCCCCTCCCTAAAAGGGAGCGGAGGCGAAGGGCCGCTCACGATCGAAAGCTGCGCGATTGTGACAACTGCCGCAACGGGAGCATTGCGCGAGCTGCACGATCGGATGCCGGTCATTCTCGCGCCGAATGACTATGCGCAGTGGCTCGATCCGTCGTTAGAAGATTGCGGCTCGCTCGCGCATATGCTGCAGGCCGGCGGCGAAGATGAGCTGGTAGCGGAACCGGTCAGCACGCGCGTCAACCGTGTCACCGACGCGGAGGACCCGCAGTGTATTCTGCCTCTGTTTGATCAATGATCACACCGCCCCGGCGATCAGCGCGATGTTTTGGCCGCCGAAGCCGAAGCTGTTGGTGAGGATGGTGCGGACCTTTTTCTCGCGGGCCGCGTTGGGGACGTAGTCGAGGTCGCACTGGGGGTCGGGCGTTTCGTAGTTGATCGTCGGCGGGACGACGCCGTCGCGCATCGCCATCAGGCAGATGATCAGCTCGGTCGCGCCGGCGGCGGCGATGAGATGGCCGGTCATGCTTTTGGTGCTGGAGACGGGCACTTTGTAGGCGACGTCCGCGCCGAGCGCTTCTTTGATCGCGAGCGTTTCGACGCGGTCGTTCACCTGCGTGCTCGTGCCGTGGGCGTTGATGTAGTCGATGTCTGTCGGAGTTCTGGCCGGCGTCGCGGAGGGCCATTTTCATGCAGGTGATCGCGCCGCGGCCTTCGGGGTGCGTGTCGGTGATGCGGAACGCGTCGGCGGTGGTGCCGTAGCCGAGGATTTCGCCGTAGATCGGTGCGCCGCGCTTCTTGGCGTGCTCGTAATCTTCGAGCACGACCATCGCGGCGCCTTCGCCGAGGATGAAGCCGTCGCGGTTCAGGTCGAACGGCCGCGATGCCTTTTGCGGCGCGTCGTTTCGCTCGGAAAGCGCGGTGAGCAGGTTGAAGCCCGTGACGCCGAACGGGTGGATCATGCTGTGCGCGCCGCCGGAGAGCATGACGTCGGCTTCGCCGCGGCGGATGATTTCGGTGGCCTCGCCGACGGCCTGGCTGCTGGCGGCGCAGGCCGTGAGGCAGTTGAAGTTCGGGCCCTCGGCGCCGAACTGCGTGGCCACGTAGGCGGCCGGCATGTTCGGCTCTTGCTCGAGCTCGAGCTGCGGGTCGAGCCGCTTGAGTCCTTCCTGAATGAACGTGCCCAGATCGAGCTCGCCGTTCTTGAGCGCGGCGACCATCATGTGGCTGAAGTTGTGGAAGTCCTGCTGGCCTTCGCCGGCGCCGAGATAGACGCCGAAGCGGTCGGGGTCGACGGTGCCTGCCAACGCCCGAATCGTCCATGGCCTGTTTGGCGGCGCCGATGGCGAACCGGGTGTGCCGGCCGCGCTTTTCCCAGGCGGCCGGATCTTCGCCGACGTCGGCGAGCGACCAGTTGCGCACTTCGGCGGAGATGCGGGTGGGAAAGTTGCTGGCGTCGAACAGCGTCGTGTAATCAACGCCGAACTGACCTTCTTTGAGATTGGCCCACAGCTCGGGCACCGTCGTGCCGAGCGGCGTGACGCAGCCCATGCCGGTTACTACAACTCGTCGTCTCATGATGTAAGCCTAACTCAGTTCGATAGGATATTCACCACAGAGGCACGGAGGACACGGAGAAAGGCAGGAATGCAAAATGCAAGATGTTAAGTGCAAAATACGAAATGAAGAATTGGCGAATCTCATTGTTCATCTTGCATCTAACGTTCTGCATTAACTATTCTCCTCTGTGTCCTCTGTGTCTCTGTGGTTTAATCATTGCGTTGTTGCTGGAAAACCGTAGTCTTCCGGCCGCAGACGGGTGCCGTCGGGCCGCACTCCGACGTCGAACACTCCCACGAACCGCAGCCAGTGCAGCAGGTGGGCTGGGTCGAAAAGTTGCCGGCCCTTGGTTTGTTCGGAGGCGTTCGGATCGAGCCGGGCGAAAAAAATCTCGGCCTCGGCGTGCGGCCGGTCGCCGACGTCGGCTGTAACGTTGACCGACGCGCCGGCGTCCTTGGCCTGTTCGATCTCCGTCCGATATCGGAGCGTGTCGCCCGGCCGCACTTCGCCGTCGAACGTGCACTTGGCGAATTTGGCCAGCACGACCAGCTCGCTGAACTTGTAGACCTCGCTCACCAGGAGGCCGCCGCATTGGGCCATGCCCTCGGCCACAAGCGTGTTGGGCATGAGCGGATAGTACGGCCAGTGGTCGTGCAGGTGATCTTCGCTCAGCGACACGCACTTGACGGCCGTGGCATGCGAACCGCTGACGAATTCGGTGAAGCGGTCGAGCCAGAACCAACGCATGGGCTTGTGGAGTGAGTAAGTGAGTAAGTGAGTAGGTGAGTAGGAAAGCGAAGCAGCCAAGTGACCTACTCCACTTACTCACCTACTCACTTACTCACATCCGCTCGTCAGGCGGAGAGCTTGTGCTCGACGAAGTTGCACATGTCTTGGACGGTGAGTTGCTTGCCGAGATTTTGCACGTTCGGGTCGGCTTCGAACCGCGACAGATCGGCGAACGGCATGCGTTCCTTGAGCTTGGCGATGCCGGCCGAGTTTACCTTGCCGTCGTTGACGTATTCGGTATTGGTGAGGATGTCTTCGGGGAACAATTCGCCGCGCTCGATCTTGATGTCGAACGCCTTTTCCAGGCGGAACACGATATCGAGGAAGTCGATCGATTCGGCATCCAGATCGCCTTGCAGCGTGGCCTCGGGCGTGACTTCTTCTTCTTCGACGCCGAGCGCATCGACCAGCGCCTCTTGAACTTTGGAAAAGATCTCTTGCTTCGATGATACCGATGACATCGCTCTGCGTTCCTCCGAATGAGTTATGCGCAACCGCTAACTGTTCAGCCGCGTTGCCAGCCAGTGCGCGGTCCGCCGCGGGCCGGATGGGCAGAAGAATGTTCTGCATCCGGCGAAAGTATTGCTTGAGTTGTTCGTCGATGAGTTGTTTTTCCGGGTCGCGGTCGGCCAGGTTGTATCGTTCCAGAACCAATCGCCCGCTGAGTGTCGGGCGCTCGCCCACTCGGCCTTCCACCTTCATGCGTCGCCAGCCGGTCGTCCTTCTTAATGATCGACACGGTAACTTCGAGCGAATGGCCGGGCGGGACAAAATCGGCGTACTTGACGTTCTTTGCTTCCTTTAGGGAAATGATGCTATGGGCAAAGTTTTCGCTCAATCTCAATAACCAGGCGCCGGCTTGCGTCGCGGCCTCGAGCATGAACACGCCGGGCAGCACGGGAAACTCGGGGAAATGGTCGGCCAGGTACTCCTCGGTCAGCGCCACATTCTTGACGTAGCGGTCAGCCGCTCGCCCGGTTCGTACGACCGGATCGTATCAAGCAGCCAAAAACGCATGATTGCAAATCCACAGCCAAAGCCCGCCGAACTCCAGCCAGCACACTACGCTGCGATTCGTTCGCGTGGTGCGATTGAAAGGTCTGGCGGATTGGGAAGGATAGCGAACTACGGATTATAATCGCTGATCCGTCAGCCGACAACGGTGGTATTGGTCGTGATTTAGACCATTTGTCGAATCAAGGCAAGACGGGCCGAGATTAAGGGCAGAATCCGAGTTGCTGTGAGAGGCGACGCTGTCGCCGATTCATCGTCGGAGTTGTCGATCGCCAACCGACATCGGCGTCGGAGACGCCTCCCGCAACGATAACTGGGCGGTCACGAACCTTCTGGTTTCGGCCGGCGTTGTCGGCCTTTGGGCCGGAATCGCTCGCGAATGTCGCCGACCACCTCAACCAGCAAGTCGACCTCGGCCGGCGTGTTGTAGAGGTAGAAGCTGGCCCGTGTGCTGGCGGCGATTCCCAGCCGGTCGTGCAGCGGCCAGGTGCAGTGGTGGCCGGCGCGGACGGCGATGCCTTGCTGGTCGAGAAGCTGGGCCACATCGTGTGCGTGTGGTTGAGGCAGCGTGAAGCTCACGAGGCCGGCGCGTTGATCCGGCGACGGGCCGAGGATTCGCAGGCCGTCGATCTCCTGCAGCCGCTCGTAGGCATAGCGGACTAACTCGTGTTCGTGGCGCTGCACGGCTTCGAGGCCGATCGCGATTGAGATAATCGATCGCGGCGCCGAGAGCGATGGCCGGCGCGATGGGCGGCGTGCCGGCTTCGAACTTGGCGGGCAGCTCGGCGGGCGTGAAGTGATCGTCCCACACGCGATTGATCATGCTGCCGCCGCCCAGGAACGGCGGCATGGCGTCCAGCAACTCTTCGCGTCCATACAGCACGCCGATGCCGGTGGGACCGAGCATCTTGTGCCCGCTGAAGGCGAGGAAGTCGGCGTCCATTGCCTGAACGTCGGTCGGCAAATGGGGCACGCTTTGGGCGGCGTCGACCAGCACAACAGCGCCGGCGGCGTGCGCCCGGCGGGCGATCTCCGCGACTGGGTTGATCGTGCCCAAGGACGTTCGAGACCGAACGCGACGGCGACGATCTTCGTGCGATCGGTGAGCAGCGTGTCGAGCTCGTCGAGGATCGAGCAGGCCATCGTCGGTGATCGGGATGTGCTTGATGACCGCGCCGGTTCGCTCGGCCAACTGATGCCACGGCACGAGATTGGAGTGGTGCTCCATCGTGGTGACGAGGATCTCGTCGCCCGCTTTGACGTTCGCATCGCCCCAACTGCGGGCCACGATGTTGATGCCGGCCGTGGTGCCGGACGTGAAGATGATTTCGCGTGAATTTCGTGCGCCGATGAAGGCCCGGACTTTTTCGCGGGCTTCCTCGTACTGCTCGGTGCTGCGCTCGCTGAGCGTGTGGATGCCGCGGTGGACGTTGGCGTAATCGCGCTCGTAAACGCGGCGGAGCACCTCGATCACCTGCCGCGGCCGCTGCGTGCTGGCCGCGTTGTCGAGGAACACCAGCGGGCGGTCGCCGTGGACCATTTGCGTGAGGATGGGAAAATCGTCGCGCAGAACCGCCGGCAGGAGCTTCGACGGATCAGCCTCGACGCTTTCTTTCGCACGCAATGGTGTCGCAATCGTAGTCATTCAAACACACTTTTCCGTAACAGTATTAACCACAGAGACACAGAGGACACGGAGAAGAATCCGTTTAAACAGGAGGTAGCAGAGTAGCGACAATTTCGATCGTAATTCTCTGTCGATTCCTCCTGTAAAACAAATTGTCTGTCATTCTTCTCCGTGTCCTCTGTGTCTCTGTGGTTCATTTCTCATCGCGTCCGACCGGCGAGTGGACCGCCGATTGCAGTACCTTCCAAGAGAGCAGGCAGCACTTCTGGCGGTTCGGGGTCAGCCGGGCGCCGTACAGACTCAGCATGTCTTCGGCGGAGAACTGCTTTACGTCGTCGACCGTCTTGCCGTGCATCTTTTCCAGCAGCATCGAGGCCGAGGCCTGGCTGATCACGCAGCCTTGGCCGTTGAAAAAGCAGTCCTTGATACTGCCCTGCGTCGTCGAGCTGCAATTCGATGCGGACCACGTCGCCGCAGAGCGGATTGTTTTCCTCGTGAGCGTGCGTGGCGGTCGGCAAATGGCCACGATGGAACGGGTCCTCGTAATGGTCGAGGATATGCTCCTGATAAAGTTCTTCTTCATTCGTGGGCATTGGCGGTTGGAAAGCTGCGTGGCGACGCATCCTTATTCAGTCTACGGCCCGACGAACTGTCAGACAACCGCGCGGCAAATCGCGAGACCGATTGGAAATTGTTGCCACTCGCATGGGGCTGTGATACGCTGGAAAATCGCTCGTGTTGGAAACTTAACGGCAAGTTCTGCGTGCCGCTTTTCTGTGGAAACGCGACTCGACAATGCGCGATCCGGACTGGTCGCTTAAGCGACCGGTCCAAAAGCCGATTAGTCGAGCAATTGAGTCGTCGCGGCGGAGGTAACGATGACGGTCAGGTCACTTCAATTGGCTTTATTGGTGGGTCTTATTGCCTTCTCAATGGCGCCGGCGCAACAGGAACCACCCGCATCAAGCGAGCCGCCTGGCACCGCGACGCCGGCGAACAGCGGCTTGCAGCGTGAATACGCGCGGCTGGCGCAACTGCTGAACTCGAATGACACTTTCGGCAAGCAGGAAGCGGCCGAGACACTGCTTCGCGTGCGGCCCAGCGACGTTTCAAATGCCGAGACCCGCAAGTTGATTGCGCGCGGTTATCGCAGCCTGGCGATGGAAGGTCGCGGGCTTCATCAAGAGGAAGCAATTCGTGGTTTGTTGATTTGGGGCGGCAAATATAGCGTGCCGGTGTTGATCGAGCTAATGGAGAAAGACGGCCAGCATCCGCCGGACGAAGTGTTTACGGCGCTAGGTCAATTAAAGGACCCGCGTGGGGCCGAGGCTGTGTCCCGGTATTTGGGCAATTTCTTTAACCACGACGAGGCCGTGGCTTCGCTGCGGCGAATGGGTTCAGCGGCTGAGGAAGTGCTGATTAGCGCGGCGCCGTCAAATGACGCGAAGGTTTCACTTGCGGCCGTGCAGCTGCTGGGCGAAGTAGGCGGCGATAAAAGCCTTCAAATCCTGCAGCGAGCGTCGCAAGCTCGCAACGCGGAAATAAAACAAGCAGCGCGAGACGCGATCAAGCGAATTCGTGCCCGGCAAAAAAACGGGCAATCTCCCGATGCGCCCGCGGCGGTTGATCCCGAGTCGCCGTTTGCCGAAGGCTCTGGCCCGCCAGTGGATATCACATCGCGCAATACGCAGGACTTTGCCGAGCGCGTTCGAAGCGGCCGCGGCCGCGACTCGGGGATTCCACCGGTCGCGGATATGGAGGCCGCTGACAACGAGGACGAATTGGCGGATTTAGACGAGGGCGACTGGTCGCAAGTGAACGCCCTTTTGCCGGGCGATCCCGCCGGAGCGGGCATTCCGGCTGACCCGGCCCGCGACGAACCTATGAAAGATTGGAAACCGCAACCCACACGGTTAGGCAAATCGACCAGCGTTCACGAGCGGCCGATCGCAATCGATGTGGCCGGCGGCAATTCGCCGTTGGCGGTCGTTGTCTATGAGGACCCATTCAGCAAGAGCATGTCGCGAATGGAGCACGTCAATATCCAGCGCCGCCGCTCGCTTGGCTCGACGAACGTGTTGGGGGGCGTCAAGCAGTGCTACGTCTCGCCATCGGGAGCGCGCGTGCTGCTTGTGGCCGCAGAGGGCGTTCACGGCAATCGAGCACGATTAGACGTCTGGGCATTGGCCGGCGCAAAACCTGTGGAACAAACGACCTGGTGGCCATTTGCCACAAACGACGACCATTGGGCGAATCAATTGTCGTGGGCCGGCTGGGTCGATGATGAGCAGCTTCTGGCAATGAATGAGGAAGGAACGCTAGTGCTTTGGCGGCTGGACGGCAAGACGGCCAAAGCGATCTACCAGATCGATGCCGAAGGCCACAGCGTGCCGGCACTGAGCCCGGGCCGTGCTAACCTGGCTCTATCGACGCAGCGCGGCGTCGAAGTGTTTCGAGCAAGCGACGGCGAGCTCCTCGCGCGGATGTCGGACGTGCGTCCTGGCACCGGCGGATTGTCTTTCAATGGCGACGGCACGAGGCTGGCCTGTGTCGCGGGCAAAAGTGTGTACGTATGGGATGCGACGACCGGCAAGCTCGAGCGGGATTTCGATTGCGCGGAGCTTCGCAGCGGTGCGGTGTCGTGGCTCGACGATGAACATCTCCTGGTCGGCGGCACCGACATCGTCGACATTTCGCGCCGGCTGATTGTGTGGCGCTACGAGACCGGACAAGCGGCGGCCGACTCCTTCGGCGGGTGGCAATGGCTGGTGATGCAAAGCGGCAATGTTCTGGGCATCGTGCCCGCAAAGTTGCTGCAAGAGGAAGTGCTCGCGGCAGCCAAGGGGCTCGACGCCGAGGAAATTCTCGCGCTCAAGCCAGGCGCGAAGGTGAGCCTCGACATTCAGCTGGGCGGCGAAGAGCAGGCCAAGGCCGAGTCGGCGCTTGAGGAGGCGCTAAAGCAGAACGGCATCGACGTAGCGCCGGATCAGCCGCTACGGCTCAGTGCTCGAATCGTGACCGGGGACAGCCAAACGAAAGAGTATGGCCGAGGGTTCTTCAATCGGGAGGATACCGAGCAGGTGACGGTCACCGAGAAGCGCTATGAAGTGGAGCTCACGGTGGACGGCCAAAGTGCATGGAAGCAAACGTCGTTGCTGCAATCGGGCCACGCTCCACACGTGATTTGGATGGAGCGAGGCGAATCGGCCCAGCAGGCGATGGACCGCCAGAGCCAGCAACGGTCGGCTCATTTCAGTTTCAGTACAGCAATACCACGCTATGTGGTGCACCCGAAGTACGCCGGGCCACTTGGCACGTCGAAGGTTTCGATGGGCGGCCGCTAGTGATTCCCCTCCCTCTTAGGGAGGGGCCAGGGGAGGGTTCCGCAGCGCCACGGCCGCCACCAGCGCAACCGCGGCCGTTTCGACGCGCAGGATTCGCGGGCCGAGGTCCACAAGCTGCCAGCCATTGGAAGCGGCCAGTTCGATTTCGGTTTCGGTGAATCCGCCTTCCGGCCCGATCGCCAATTGCGTGCTCAGGGGCACCGAGAGATCAACTTGCGAGAGCGGTTTGCCATGTGGATGCGCGAGCATGCGGCGTTGCATGGATTCTTTATTGGAGGTCGTCGGCGGGCAATACCCAATCAGACCATTCCGCGGCGTCGCGATTTTCATTAACCGGTTGCGGCCACATTGCTTGGCCGCCTCGATCACGTACCGCGCTCAGGCGGCCGAGCGCCGCGGCGTTAGGTTGAGCGACGCCGCGCTGAGTTTCCAAAGGAATCAGGGTCGTCACACCCAGCTCGGTGAGTTTTTCGACGAGCCATTTCTGCCGGTCGCCTTTCGGCAGCGCGACGCCGACGCTCAATTCAAATGGCAGCTCCCGGTCGACCACGTGCCGCGCAATGATTCGCAGTTCAACCGCTGAGCGCCCCGCTTTCTCAATTTGCGCAGTAAACTCGGCTCCACTGTCGTCGAACAGGGTAACGGAATCGCCCGCCCCGGCCCGCATCACATGGATCAAATGGTGGGCTTCCGCACCATCCAGCGTGACGTGCTCGGCGACGATCGGCTCGGATGAAAAGAACCGTTCAGACATCACAAAACTCCGAGTGAGCCGGGCCGTCTCGGCCCCGGCCGCTGATAGCTGCCAGCATTGCCGGGGCCGGGGACGGCCCGGCTCGCATTGCAAGCTTCAAGCGCGACAGCCTTATCTGCCGAGTATGACGAAAGCGCAACAATCTATCCCGACCAAATTCACCAAAGAAGCCAACTCATGACCCGACAACCTTTGCCCTTGGCTCATTGGGGACTCGAGCGCTGGCCGTTTTGCCGTGTGCCGGACGCCGCTCGATTCTATCCCACGGCGTCGAGTAACGAAGCGCTGGCACGCATTGAGCATCTGGTCGAAGGTGGCCGGCGGCTTGGTGCGCTGCTTGGCGAATCAGGCACTGGAAAATCGCTGCTGCTGCACGTGGCGGCGCGGCGGCTTGTGCGAAATTCGTGCGTCGTGGCAAGCGTCGATTGCGAAGGGCTGACCACGCGCGAAATGCTGTGGCAAGCTGCCGCCGGACTGGCGGCCACGCCGCGCGAAGACGCAGATGTTGGCCGGCTTTGGCGGCAAATCGCCGATCGCGTGCTTGAGAACCGGCTGCAGCAAGTCGCTACTGTGCTGCTCGTCGATAATGCTGGACAGGCCGGCCCGGATGTGATGACGCAGCTCATGCGACTATCGAGGCTGGAAGCAACGCCCGCGGCGCGCTGGACGATTGTGCTCGCCGCCGAGCCCGCTCAGGCGGCCCGCTGGCCGGAGACGCTCCGCAAACTCGTGGATCTACGGATCGATCTTCACCGCTGGGAGCTCGAGGATACCGTGGGATACGTGCAAACGGCACTGGTCGAATCGGGCCGCATGGAGCCATTGTTTGACGACGCCGCATTGGCCGCCCTGCATGAGCGAAGCGAAGGCGTGCCGCGGCGCGTGGCCCAATTGGCCGATTACGCGCTCGTGGCGGGCGCGGCGGCCGGGCTGAGCCTGCTTGACCGCTCGGTTGTGGAGGGGGCAGATCAGGAACTAGCCTGGCCGGCGCCGGCAGCTACTTTAGGCGTTTTTCGACTTCAGGCGGAACTAGACAGAGCAGCGGTCCGCCACAGCGGGCAAACTGTGGCCGCCGCCAAGCGCTATTGCTGCGCCGAGCACGAATTCTTGAGGTCATCGACGCGGTCCCGCAGCAGGGTGACCTGTTTTTCGAGAGCGTCGCGGTCGATGCGGACTCGTTCCAGAATCTTGCCGCTGGATGATTGAATCGTTTCCGCCGCCTTGCGGACTTCGTCGAGATTGCCGGCGCGTTTTTCGATTTCCAGGATCGCTTTTTCGATTACAGCGAAATCAACCTGTTGTGCCGCCGACTGCCGCTGGACACGAAAGCACAAGGCGCGGGCAGGCCAATACCCCGGCCTTTAGATAAACATCGCTCGCTGTGTCCTCTGGGTCCCACACGACCACCAGATCGTTTCCATAGCGTTGAAACGGTTCGAGGCCGCGCGGCGCGGTTTTCTTCGAGAATACGAACAGACCCCACTCGGCATCGCGGTTGTTGCGCGCCGTCTCGATTTCGTCGCGAGCGCGAGCCAGTGTGTAACCGGCTTCCTCCTTTGCTTCCACGACGATTCTTGCGCCAGGAGCGGCGCTATCCGGCCCAAGCTCGATGACCGAGTCGCCCACTTTGCAATTCTTGATGCGGCCGGTCGTGTGAGCCGTCGGGGTGGCAATGTCCCCGGCGTATTGGGCCTCCCGCGAAAGGAATTCGCACACCGCCACTTCAAATTCGACGCCGTGCCGGGTCGATCGCTCAACTTCCTGACGCGTCGTAACGATTTTCGCGAGCGAAACTTTAACTTCCTCTTGAAACTTGAGGCTCTTTTCCTCCGCACACGCCAGCAGATCGATAAGCTCGCGCTTTAAGCGTGAGAGGCACGAGGTTTCGCTATCGAGCGAAAACTCGTTGGTGATGGTTCGCTGGGCCTGGCTCACGTTCTGCACCAGACGGCTGAGTGCCGACCCTTCCTCGTTGAGCGAAAACTCTTTGATCACCGCATCGATCTTGACTTGCAGATCCTTGCTGAGGTCGCCATGCTTTGCTGAAAGTTCCTTTACCAGGCGACAAAGTGCGCCGTCTTTGTGATCGAGCGAAAATTCTTTCAGCACATGATCGCGGTGCTGGGTCAATTGCGCCTCGACCGAGCCCCGCAATAACGCCACAAGGCCCTCGGATTGCTGCGGGTCGAGGTGCTTCATCAGCGGGCCAATCTGGCCGAACATGGTGCGAGCCAGTTGTGAGTTTTCGCCATCGATGAAGCCTTTAATTAACTGCGACAGTTCGCCATCCTGACCGACGAGGCGTTGCACGCGATCGTTAAATCGCCCGCTTTCCGGGTCGAAGTATTCCTTGAGGGAATCTCCAAGCTTGCCCTGGATCAGCTGCATATGCTGATCGAGCGTCTGCTGCATGTCCTTCACCAGCCGGGCGCTTTCGCGCTGAATAAGATCGGCGCTCATCTGCCCGCCCACGTGCCGCAAAGCGAGGACGCCGATCTTTAGCGCTTCGAGTGCATATTGATTGCGCTCGTCGCCTTCGGCATACTCGCAAAGCGCTCGGACGACATCGCGGTCGTAGGCCACCAACTCAAGTGAGAGCGAGTAGGGCAGCTCGCCGTCATGAACCGCGGCTTCGCCATACTCGCTGAAAAGTTGCGACATTGCAGGTCTCCGTTCCCGGTTGCAGCGTCCGATTTAGTCAGATGGCGCTGAGAGTGTACATGTGCTCAATATGACAATTGGCTCAGGCTAAGGCAAGCATATGAATCGGCCCGGCGGGGCAAGCCGCGCCGCTAAATGACCGACATTGAAAATCGATCAGAGAAAAGTGAGGACGCTGCGTTATGTTGCGTCTTCAGCGATTTGCAGTTGCCATTCTTCCCAGGTTAGCCGGACCTGTTCGATTCGCCGGGGGCCGTCCTCGGCTCGCTGTTTGTGGCGCCGTCGGCAGCGGACTGTAGACACCTCGTCTTCCAGTGCGGCGAGCCAATCGGGCAAGTCGAGGCCGGCGCCGGCCGGTTCCTGCGCGAGGCTGGCGATTTCCCGCTGCAGAGCTGCCATCGGTTCGGCATCGTCCGTCCCCGCAGCGTCCACGGCAGCGCCAACCAGCGCCCGCACACGGTCGATCGCCAGCGGGCGCGTGAATCGTTCGCTCAGCCGCTCGGCAATGCTCGGCAGCCGGACGCCGTACTGTTCGCACAGCTCGTCGAATCGCGACAAGTTGGCATCGGCGGTTTCGGCGGTTCGATCCGCGAGTGCACGTTGCCAAAGCTCGGCCGCGACAGGGCGGTTGTGTCGCACCAGGATCTCGTGGGCCATCACCACGGGTTTCAGGTTCCAGGCCACGCGGTCGTAAGTCGCCCGAAGCCGGAGGAAATCGACCAGCGTATGAAGCAGCTCGCCGTGGTCGGATTGCGTGGTCGTGGTGTTGTAGTCGCGATATTCGCGGTAATTCTCCACGATTGCCTCGATGGCGATCGAGAGCCACTTGGCCGCGTCTTCGCGCGAAATCTCGCTACCAAGCTCGTTGATGAGGCGCAGGTCCTGCGCATCGGGGTCTTCTTCCAAATTGGAAAGCCACACGGCGGTGCGCTGATGCAGAATCGCGCGCAGGTTGCCGAGGTTAAGAAACTTCTGCGTGAACAGGTCCGCCCCAAAGCGCTCGACGAATGCCACGAGCGCCTGCCAGTCGCCCTCGTTTCCCAGTCGTTCGACGACGCTGAGGCGCAGCGTGCGACTGTGGCTGAGCCAGCGATTGAGTTGTGACTCGGTGAGGTCCTGCAGCGCTTCGACGAGCATCGTGTCGGAGGGCCGGACAATGGCTGTCGCGGCTTCGTCGCCTGCGCGATCAACGTCCCAATCGTCGGCCGAGATGGCCAGGGCCCGCACAATCGACTGATATCCGCGAGTGAACAGCCGATCGTATTCGGTGACAGCCCCGGAGCCGACCGGATGATCGACTTCCATCGCTTGGGCGACATCCATGAGCTGGCACGTTTCTCGAATAAGTCCCAGCCGCGGAAGCCAGCCCAAAAGGTCGTCGAGCAGTTGGCCAAGGTTGCGGGCGCGCGACGATCCGCCGGGGGCGGCCGCCCTTCGAAAGCGGCACATAAAGCAATTCCTGTGTGGACAGCCATTCGGTAAAGGAGGGCCAGTGCGCTGGACCGCCTCGGCGTCGCCGGCCAGCACGCCTCGCAATACCTCGACTGCGGCCCCTTCGGCCAAGCCGCAGGCGGTCTTTTCGGAGCCTTGCTCGGATTGGCTGGAGGCAGCCAGAATCAATCGCCCGGCATCGGCCGTCTCGACGCACGTGGCAATGATTTGCTCCAGCATCGAATCCTTGATCATCCGCTGGCGATCAAATTCGACCATCGAATCGTGCGAGCCGGTCGGTTGAGGAATTGGATATCGATGCACCGACTCGACCAGCTCAAGCAATCCTTCGTATCGTGAAGCGGCTTGCTCGCACCAGTTGTCTAAAAGAGCGCGGCGCTCGGAATGTTCGTCGGGACCAGTGCTCCAGGCGATAGCCACGTGCCGCCAGAGTTGAGCAACGGTGCTCAAAAACTCGAGCCGCTGCCCAAGGCGTTGCGCTTCCTCTTCCAGCTCAAACTCGCTGCCGTCGGTGTATTCATCGATCATGTCTGCGTCGAAACCATCGTCGGTGCTGTCGCGGTAGACCATGTCCTCGTATGCCGCGCCGTAGAGGTCATCGGCGTCATCGGTCCATGATTCATCTTCCTCGGTCTCGACATCCTCGCTGCCTTCGGTATCTTCGTCGATGTCGTCGATTTCAGAATCGTCGGGCTCATCCAATTCGGAATTCACGTCTTCGTCGTCTTCGGCGACTGCGCGGCCCAGCTCGAATACCGGCACTTGCCAGTAGGCCTCGGCGCTGGCTTCAAGGTGCGCAAGGAATTTGGCGACCAGCGGCCACTGATCGGCGCCTGTTGTGATTTCTTGTTCTTCGACGGCGCGCAGCCAACGGACCGCCAGCGAATGGAACGATGCATCGCCGTCTTCGAGCGGCGTACGCTCGACCTGGCTTATCCATTGCAGCATGAGCGCCATCGACGCGACCTGGTCGCCGCGCTCCAGCAACGCTTCGACCACCAACTGAAATGCCTTGGGCGAATCGAACTGATCGACGAACATTCGCCAGAACTTCACATCGCCGGCTGCCGCTCCGGCCTTATGCCAGGCGGATAAGGCGCCGGCGACGAGGTTCGTGGAAACTTCGATTTCTTTTCCAACCAGGCGTTTCACGCCACTGACACTGGCAGTGGCGTATTTATCCCACCAGGCGGCCAGCCGCTCTAGAGCGGCCGAAAACACGGCCTCGTGCGTCGCGTCATCAACTGCTGCGGCTTCTGTCCAAGCTCGGCGCACTGAGGTCGAGGATTTGCTCGACGAGGTCGATCAGGTCATCGACGCGGAAATCACGGACGGTGTTTTCCAGCGCCGGGAACAGACTAAAATTTCCGCCGAATCCGACGATATTCCAGGGGTCGACCAAGGCGCCGCATTCGATGCCGCGCTTCAGCAGGTCATCGATTTCCGGAAGGTATCGCGCGACCGATTGCAACTGATGGGCGTCGATCGCCTGATGGCCGGCTGTGAGCAGGCAGTAGATCTGGCAGAGCATGCGCGCCGACGAGATGCGGACAGCATTGGCTTCGTCGAGGGCCGCATCGGGATAACCCATGCGGGCATAAAGCTGCGCCAGGTGCACATGCTGCATTTGCGCGGCGCGGCGGCGTGCCAGCTCATGATTCAGATGTTGGCGAGCGCCGCCGAACGGCTGGCGCGTGCGCTGGGCTTCCGCCCGCAATCGTTCGCCCTGCGGCCCCGCGCTGGCAGACAGCAAATGCTCATAAAACTGATCGCGGTACGAGGCGATGTGCGGCAAGAGGTTAGACAGCGTGACATCGGAGCTGTGGCAGCCCGGCCCGTTGCCGGTTGTGCCCGAGGCCATCAGAATCGTGCCGGCCAGCACGGCGGCGGCTTCAAACATCAGCTCGTCGCGCGAGTGCGGGGCGGTTCTGGCGGGTCTCCGGACCCCGCAGAGGACACAAGTGCCGGGTCAGGAGATCCGCGCACAACTTGTGAACACGCAGTCTCCCGTCCCCCGTTGCAATTCGAAGGCGAGTCAACGCGCGAAAGCAATGCATCGAGCGTGACCTGCTGCAGCACGAACCGCCGATAGTAACCGCGATTGTCGACGCGATGCAGATCCCATTGGCCGAAGTGATGATTGGGCCGCTTGCTGGCAGGATGATCGAAGTCATAAGCGCGCGGATCGAGCGCAGCTCCTCGACCAACTGCGGGTCAAACCAGGCTTGTTGGAGAATCTCCGCATCCGTGTCTTTGAGAATCGCCAGCGCTCGCTCGATAAGCTCCTCGTACATCCCGGGCGCGACGCCAACGTCGTGGATGTACAGCGGTACTGGCCGCAGCCGCTCGTGACGGTATGGCTCCATTTGCCGCTCGGATTCCAGCACGGCAACCGGCCGATAGCCAAGGTAATCGTTAAGGGCATCCAAAGCGCCGGCGACAATTCGTTCGGTTTCGTGCCACGGGCCACCTTGCGCCAGAATTGCCTCGAAGGCGCGGCCGACAAACAGCGGCCGACAAAGCTCGCGGTCCGATTGATGCCACAAAAGATCACGGTGAAACGTGCGATAGGCGGGCAGCAAATGCTCGCGCAAAAGGAGGATTACTGCCCGTGCCTGGTCCACGTCGCCGAAGACCGAGGAGCTGGACGATAAACGGACCATTTGATCGTCGAGCCAGGCACAGAGAACGTCGATCGCCGAGTCGTCCTCCGGCAACCGGTTCTCGATCGAGCGAAACAAGGCATTAAGATTGCGTAGAAACTTCGTGTCGCTTGCCCCACTCGAATAATTCAAGTAGCCCACGACTTCTTCCAGAATTGCCAATTGATTGGCATCGGGTTGTGGATGTGCCTTGCTCATCCCGGTGAGAAGTCGATTTTTGGAAAGAAGAAATCCGCCGTGGCGGACTGGCCACGTCGACTCGACGTTTGCCCGTTGGGCGAGCGTTGCCAAGTAACGCACGCGGGCGGAGAAAATGCTGTTCCACTTTGCCCCGTCGTTTACCGGTGTGTAATGTAAGGGATGGTACGGCGGCCGGTCCATGGGGCGACTCCACCGGCAAGCGGGAATGCGAGAAGTACGAACGCGTTCGGAATAGGTAGGTCAAACCAGTCGTTTGTCAGCGCAAGCATGCCACTTTTGCTGTCCATGTGACTACAATGAATTGACCCCCTTGACAGGAGAGATGACGAACTCTCCGCAGCCGGCTGTTAGCGCGCGGCCTTTTTGTACCTGCACTTTAGAGTTTCTGAAAACTATATGGGACGACGAACACGCATAACCTACGCGTTAAGGCAGTTACGTGGGTCGCTAATAATCCCGGCAGCACTGACACTGTTGGTTACGATTGCGGATGGCGCACACGTCGAGCGCCGACTAGTTTCGCAGGAAGAGGCGCGGCATCTCGGATTGGAACGCTCATGGTTCGCGCAGGTGAGGCTTGATCGGGCGCACAACCGCGTCGAGCGCGCGGTGCTCACGAGAGATCGTTTGACGGTCCTTACCAGTTCCGGTGTGGTTCAAGAATTCAACGCTCTTACCGGAGAAACACTTTGGATCGCAACGCTTGGAAAGCCTGGTCATCCGAGTCTAGGCCCGGCGGCAAATGACAAGTTCGTGGCATTGGTCAACGGGTCCACGCTTTACGTCTTGGATAGGGCGGATGGCCGTCCGGTGATTGTGCGGCCCGTTGGAGGAGCGCCTGGTGCTGCCCCTGCCCTCACGAGCGCATACGTGTTCGTTCCGCTTGTGAATGGACGGATCGAA
Source organism: uncultured Planctomycetota bacterium (assembly GCA_963713365.1). Classification (GTDB taxonomy): domain Bacteria; phylum Planctomycetota; class Planctomycetia; order Pirellulales; family Lacipirellulaceae; genus JABDGM01. The sequence continues at coordinate 60,905 of CAVQLN010000007.1, forward strand.
GGTTATTCCCTCGGCGAGCAAAAGTTGACGCCTTGGTACTATCAATCGTACGGCCGGGCGATGGTTCCGCCCCTTGCGACGGCTGAAACTTTTGTCTGGACTACCGACAGCGGCCATATGTACGTGGGATACGTGGAGGAGGACCCGGGAGTGCGATTCCGGCTGGAAACTGGCAGCGAAATCATCGCCTCGCCTGCTTACCGTAAGCCGTATATCTTTGCCGCGACGATTTCGGGCGAAACGTTTGCCATGAACGAGTCAACTGGTGCACGGAGATGGAAGTACGCGACGGGCTTTACCGTGAGCCGGGCTCCCGCGGCGATCGAAGATCGCGTGTACGTTTCTACGGACGAACCGGCGTTGCATTGCATCGATGCAACCAACGGCGCGGGCCTCTGGGAAGCTCCTGGCGTCGCGCAATTCGCTGCCGCGAGCCGCAATCGTGTGTACGGCGTCGACGACTTTGGTGGACTTCTCGTTTTGGACTCGAAGACCGGTTCCCTCATTGGACGATTCCCGAGCGGCGGGACTACCAACGCACTCGTCAATGACCAGACCGATCGCTTGTACCTTGTCTCCCAAGAAGGCACGGTACAGTGCCTGCACGAAATAGGGGCCAAAGAGCCTCACTATCACGTCGTTCCGGAGCCCGAAACTCCCGCGGTCGAGGCAGTCGAGGGCCAGCCGGCTGAAACGGCAGAAATCGATACGGCAACCGAACCGCCGGCCGAGGCCGTGATCACGCCGCCCGCGGACGATGAGGACCCGTTTGGCGGCGAAGCCTCAGAGGCTGAGGATATGGAAACCGATACGGAGCCCGAAGCGGAAGCCGAGACTGAAATGCCCGCCGATAGTGCTGCGGAAGAGGAAGATCCGTTCGGCGGCACTTAGACTACATCGCAGCCAAAACCGCAAGCGACGCACTTTGCTTATTGGGGCGTATGTGCATCACCACTTTTCTTGCGCAGTAATCGCCAGGACTGTCGTCCAACATTCATCTTCTGGCGATAACCGCTTTTTCTGACCGGCGCTGATTGCCAACGGCACGTGCACAAACTCATCGTGCCATTGGCCGATGAGGATATCGGTCTTGCCGGCCATAGCCGCATGCGCCGCGTTGCGGGCAAATCGCTCGCAGAGGAGGCTATCGTCCGTGTTGGCCGGGCAGCTGCGAATAAAATAGCTCGGGTCGAAGTATCTGACATTAATGGGCAACTTCTTCTCGCCAAAGTGCTCCGCAATCTGCTTCTTGAGAAATGTGCCGATATCAGCAAGCAGTCGATTGCCGGATGCATCGTACGAGACCTGGCGCTCGGGAATGAGGTCCTGGCCGGCGCCTTCGGCCACGACAATCACGGCGTGCTGCCGCGCGGCCAGGCGCCGCTCAAGCTTCGCCAAAAGACCGTCCGAACCATCCAGTCTGAACGGAACCTCCGGAATCAACGTGAAATTGACATTGCCGCTGGCGATCGTGGCGGCCGCCGCTATGAAGCCAGCCTCGCGACCCATCAGTTTCACTAGCCCGATTCCATTGAGCACGCCGGTGGCTTCGGTATGGGCGCGGTCGATTACCGTATCGGCCTCGGCTACGGCGGTGGCAAAACCGAAAGTGCGGCTGCAAAACTTGATGTCGTTGTCAATTGTTTTTGGCAGACCAACCACGGCGATCGGAAGATTGCGGCGTCCGATTTCAAGAGCGATTTCGTGGGCGCCTTTTTGCGTACCTTCGCCGCCGACGCAAAACAAGATGTCGATCCGCGCGCTCTGCAAAAAGTCCACCATGACGCGAATGTCCTGAGAGCCGCGCGATGTTCCCAAGATCGTGCCGCCGAGATGGTGAATTCCCTCCACCATCTGGCTCGTCAGCGGAATGGGCGGAGCGCCGGCTTGCGGATTGAGCCCTTGATATCCGAAGCGGATGCCCAGCACCTCGCGGATTGCGTAGTTCACCGCAAGCTCGAAGTACAGGGTGCGGATGATGTTATTGATTCCCGGGCTCAGTCCCCCACACGTGACAATGGCCGCACGTGTTTCGGACGGATTAAAGAAAAGAAACTCACGTGGGCCGGCCAGCTCGAATTTCAAATCCGAAGGCGACTTATCGGCCGGACAACAGATTTCGTACAACACGGCGCATCGTCGGGCATGAAATCGCCCACGCCATCGCCGGGCGCCGTCGACATCGGGAGCGGCGAACGGATGCGGCGCTCGCCGAGTGTCGGTACGTTTAGATCGGCCTGCGTTACCATGTGGATCAGCATAACTTCCATATTGAAACGGGTCGAGTTCCTCAGCGCATACGTCGGATAATACGGTATCTGATGCCAAACGAAACTGCTTGCAATTCCGGTGACGCGGATGTCGCTGCGCGAGCTTTCCATGTCAGTCGTCACCATTTTCGATGGCGTGGATCTCGCTGCTGTACGCGTCAATAAGGCGGAAAGCGAATCTGTGCTAGCGGCTTCGCCGGTATTGGTGCTGCGATCGTGGCGCTGCTATTCTTCGCCTGATGCAAACGCACCCGCCTGCTGGCGAACAAACCGATCAATCGCCGCTGTCATTGAGTCGATTGCGCGACGCATTCGCGCAGATGCTAGGTTCAGGCCGCGGTGGCAATTCCAGTTCGCCTGCGGATTCTGACGGGCCCGTGCGCGACGATTCGGTCGGCAGCAGGCCCGGCGCTATTTCAAGTGCTGTCTGCGAGATTAATGCTCGATCGGTTGCAGAAGCGGTTCTTTTCGTCGGGCGGCCCGACAACAGCGCGATCTCAGCGCGGGAAATGGCCGGCATTATGCGCGGCGTCAGCCCGGCCGAAATCCACTCGGCCGTTGCCGAACTCAACTCGATCTACGATTCGGACATAACGCCATACAAAATTGAGAGTTCCAATCACGGCTACCGGCTGGTGCTGCGTCCAGAATACGAGCGGATGCGCGATAAGTTTTACGGCCGGGTGCGCGAGGCGAAGCTTTCACCTGCCGCGCTCGAAGTGCTTTCCATTATCGCTTACAATCAGCCGCTCACGCTGGAGGAGTTAAATCAAATGCGCAGCGTGCCGAGTGGCGCGGTCGTTTCCACACTCGTGCGCCGACAATTAGTGCGCCTGGAACACGCCGCGGATCCGGGGGCGCTTTGCGCTACTGGACGACCGATCGGTTTTTGCGCCTTTTCGGGTTGGAGAGCGTGGCGGCTTTGCCTCGCAGTGAAGAACTGGAAAAGGCTTAGAGCCTATCCCAAAACCGCTCGCGAGCGGCGTTTCGTCAACAACATGCCGGATGCAAGGAAAGAATGACGGGGCGTATTGAAGCGAAATACGTCACGTCATTCTCGACGCAGCAGACGGCATGTTGTTGATGAAACCCTGCGGGACAAGGGGATTTTGAGTTTGGGCGGCGTCGCGACTCCTCGGCGGATCGATCTTTGATCCGCGGTCGTCGTCACTCCTTGCCCAAACTCAAAATCCCCGCTGTCGCCGCCGCGATCGGTTTTGGGATAGGCTCTTAATGAATGCGGCATTTGTCGCGACCAAGAAACCGGCGTAAGCCTAAAACATTGCCTGGTCGCGCAGGCCGTGCCGCGGGCCCCAATTCAACTCAAAGTGATAGCCGGCGTTGACTTACGTCATGGAGACGGTCTCTGCCACCCAGTTTCCTTGCAGCGTTGCGGGGACTCCGTCAAGCCGATTACGATAATAGTGGTTCGGAGAGCGTCGTCGCGACGGCTTCGAGGTCCGCAACAACTCGAAGTTCTTTACTTCGATACGTCGAGCGATCAGGCCATACTCAGTTGCTGAAGTAAGTTTCACGCTCGTCGCGCTGCGGCATTGGTGGCGACCGTAGCTGGTTCGGCTGATTTCCCACCTTGGGTGCTGGCATCCTGTATGGTTCGCCGTCTTGGTCGTGAAGAATTGAAGTCGCGGCTGCGTAAAACCACACCGCTTGTCGTGCCGTCGATATTGGCATGCGACTTCGGACACTTGGAGCGAGAAATTGGTCTCGTCGAGCAAGCGGGCGCCAAGGCGCTACATTTGGATGTGATGGACGGACATTTTGTGCCCAACATTAGTTTTGGGATTCCCATTGTCGAAGCGGCGCGTCGCGCTACGGACCTGCCGCTGGACGTTCACCTGATGATTGACCGGCCGGAGAACTATATCGAGCCGTTTCGGCAGGCCGGCGCCGATGGGATCACGATCCACGTCGAGGCAGTATCCGAACCGCCGACCGTTTTGGAGAAAATTCGCTCGCTGGGGGCTTGGGCCGGTCTCGCTTTGAGTCCACAAACGCCGCTTTCAGCAATACAGGCCAGCCTGCCGTATTGCGACCTGGTTTTGGTGATGAGTGTCATGCCGGGTTTCGGCGGTCAGCTCTTCGACGCCAGATCGCTCGAAAAGCTTCGGGCTCTACGGGCACGTGAAGATATCGATGTGTTGCTTGAAGTTGATGGAGGGATTACTCCGGAAACGATTGGTCCGTGCACGGAGGCAGGCGTCGACCTGTGCGTTACCGGTACCGCGATTTTCCATAGCGATGACTACGGCGCAGCAATGCGACAGCTCGAGTCGGCAATCGCGCGCCGTGTTCCTACGTGACAAAAATATACACCCTATCGTAAATGGTTCATGTTCCAGATTTTGCTCATTCGGCCCGGCACGACCGAATACGACCAACAAGGTCGCGTGCAGGGGACACTCGACATTCCGCTCTGCGAAGATGGCCGGCAGGAAGTCGCGGCTATGATCGGTCAGTTACGCCAACAGCCGATCACCGCGGTATATTCCAGCCCTAGTCATTCGGCGCAGCAGACGGCCGAGGCGCTCGCCGCGACGCTTGATCTCAAAGTTAAAACGATCGACAAGTTTGAAAACCTCGATCACGGCCTCTGGCAAGGGATGCTCGTATCCGATGTCAAGGCGAAACAGCCAAAGGTGTACCGGCAATGGCAAGAGCAGCCCGAGACCGTATGTCCTCCTCAGGGCGAAACGCTCTGCGACGCCAAAGAGCGGGTGCAGGAAGCACTCGCCAAGCTCATGAAGAAACACAAGGCCGAGGGGTTGTTGGCTTTGGTTGTGCCCGAACCGCTGGCCAGCGTCGTTCGCAAGGTGCTGCGGCAGGACGACTGGGGCGACTTGTGGCATTGCTCCGACGCCGCAGCCAAGTGGGAGCTGATCCAAGTGCCCCAAACCGCGGGAGCCAAATAGAAAACAGTCGCAGTACAACAAAATCACCTGATGTAGTGACAACCCGTTTGCGGTGATATGATCGAAACCGGTTGCTAGCCCCCGGCTCCGCCGGGGGTTAATCAATCGAAATAAACGCAGTCGCAGGTAAAAACCCCCGGAAGAGCCCGGAGGCTGATGCGCTTACACAATGGCTACCAGCGAAACCGATACATCCGGTAAGACGAAGATGACCCGCGAAAAGCGCGGCGTGCCGGGCGGGTTGTGGATTCGCTGCGACGATTGCGGCGAGACCATCTTCCGCAAGGAAGCCGAAAAGCTGATGAACGTGTGCCCGCAATGCGGGTATCACATGTATCTCAGTGCGCCGGACCGCATTCGCTGCCGTGCTGGACGAGGGTACGTTCGAAGAGTGGGACGCGGACCTGTCGCCGACCGATCCGCTCGGCTTTCGGGACAAGAAGGCCTATGCCGAGCGGCTCAAGACGGAGCAGGCACGAACCGGCATGCGCGACGCCGCGCTCACGGGCACGGGCATGATTCGCGCCCGCCGCGTGGCATTCGGCGTGACCGATTCGGCGTTCATCATGGGCAGCATGGGATCGGTCGTCGGCGAGCGGCTGACGCGACTCGTGGAGCGGGCCACTCGCGATGCGATGCCGCTGATCATCATCAGCGGATCCGGCGGCGGCGCGCGCATGCACGAGGGCATTTTGTCGCTGATGCAGATGGCGAAGGTCTCTGCGGCGCTAGCTCGCTACGACGAAGCCGGCGGCCTGTTCATCTCCGTGCTCACGAACCCGACGATGGGCGGCGTCGCGGCCAGCTTCGCCTCGCTCGGCGATTTGGTGTTTGCCGAGCCCAAGGCGCTCATCGGCTTTGCCGGCCCGCGGACGATCAAGGCGACGATTCGCGTGGAGCTGCCCAAGGGCTTTCAGACCAGCGAATTCCTGCTGGAGCACGGCTACATCGACCGCATTGTCCGCCGGGCCGATCTCAAGAGCGAAATTGCCCGCGCGATCGACTACTGCGGCAAGTAGGCGCCAGCCCCTAATGTGCCGCCGAGCCGGAGCCGCGGCACATCGAAATCAAATGCAGGTCTGATTGTCGGCAAGTTCCCATTTCCGCACCGCTGGACTATATTGGAATAGGCGGTATTTCGTGGCTTTTTGCAATGAATCCAATGATGAGTAAGTGAGTAGGTACGGGAACTTCCTCACTCACCTATTGACTCAATCTGCGCACCGTGGGCATCACTCAGTTCTTCAAGTCGATCCTGGAAGGCGGCAAGGTCGATATTGCCAGCCGGTATGAGATCCTGCGCGAAGCAGTCTCCGGCACCATGTCGAACTTCCACATGGCCCGCGATCGAGAGACGGAACAAATCGTCGGCCTGAAGATTCTCGACAAGGCGAAGACCGATGCGCTGGAGGCCCGTTTCAAAGGCCTCGAAAAGCCTACCGAGGGCGAAATCGCGTCGGCGATCCAGCATCCGCGGATCGTGAATACGTACTCGCACGGCATCACGACGAACGACGAGCAGTTCATCGTGATGGAGTTTCTCGACGGGCCCGGCCTCAATTCGCTGATCATCGGCCGCAGCAAATCGCTGGACGGCAATCGGCTGACGCTGGCCCGCCAGGCGGCCGAGGCGCTCGAGGCGGTGCATAACGCTGGATTCATCCACCGCGATATTTGCCCGCGGAACTTCGTGTGCTCGAAGGACGCGCACGTCGCTCAAGCTGATCGATTTCGGCCTCACCGTGCCCGCCGAAAAGGAATTCATGCTGCCCGGCAACCGCACCGGCACGCCGAACTACATGGCGCCGGAGGTCGTCCGCCGCAAGCCGACTGACCAGCGACTCGATATTTTCGCCTACGGCGTATCGATGTACGAGCTGTTTGCGTTTGAGCTGCCCTGGCAGCGCGGCGTCGACGGCCGGGCGGCCATGGCCCACGGGCTCACGCGCCCCGCCGCCGCTGAGGAAGTACTATCCGAAGATCAATCCGACGCTGGAAGCGGCGATTCACAAGTGCATGGAGGCGGAGCCGGACAACCGCTTCCCGTCGGTGCCGCAGTTCCTAAAGGCGATCAGCCGCCTGAAGCACGAGGACGCGTAAGCGACGCTTCGCATGGCTCGCTGGCTTGCCTTCTTAGCGGGCTCGCTCTTGGCAATCGCCCTTCAAGCGCATCACACGCCTGAATTAGCGGCCTAAATCGCTACAGACTGCAGAATCGACCCCGAACCGGTCGATAATATGCGATGTCCATCGATAGTTGACTTTGTTCACTAAGTTAGGTAGGATTATCGCAGATGGCCGCAGTACCTAGCCGATTTGACCACCTGACTGGCGTCGCATCAGGCCGTCAGGAAAGCTGTCAGCCACTTGAAACTAGCGATGTTTGACTCAACGGTTATCGAGCCGCATCCGGCTGCGGCACGCGGGCTGCCAAAGCCCTCGGCGGGCTTTCGACGGTTGGAGCCGACTCCCGAGCTTTTGAGCGAGCTTGGCGAGGCTAGCCAGCGACTCGAAACCGCCACGCCCGAAGAAATTATTGCGTGGGCCGTCGAGCAGTACGCCCCGTATTTGACGATGGCCACGGCCTTTGGCCCCGAGGGCTGCGTCATCCTTTCGATGCTGGCAAAGATCGCGCCTGACACCTACGTGTTCAATCTCGAAACGGGCTATCAGTTTCAGGAAACGCTCGACCTGCGCGACCGCATCGCCGAGAAATACGGCATCGAAGTCGATCTGCTGCAGCCGGAGCTATCCGTCGTCGGAATACGAAGCGCTCAACGGCGGGCCGCTTTACCGCACGAATCCGAATCAATGCTGCTTCGACCGTAAGATCAAAACTCTGCAGCGGGCCTCGGCGGTGATGCACGCCTGGATGAGCGGCATTCGCCGCGACCAGAGCGCCGACCGCGCGCAGGCGCCGATTGTCGGCTGGGACAAGAAGTTCGGCCTGGTGAAAATCAGCCCGCTTGCCAACTGGACCAAGAAGGACGTTTGGAAGCGTATCACGGACGAAGACATTCCGTACAACCCGCTACATGACAAAGGCTATCCGAGCATCGGCTGCTGGCCGTGCACGCGGGCCGTGGAAGCCGGCGAGACCGACGAGCGGGCCGGCCGCTGGAGCGGCATGCGGAAGACCGAGTGCGGTCTGCACTCGATCAGCGAACAGGACGGCAGCGGCATCTAGAGCAGGGAGCGAGGAGCAAGGAGCGGGGAGAACGAAGTCGTCCAACTCCATGCTCCCAGTCCTGCATCTCATGAAACTTTCTGCCCGAACCGAATACGCTTGCCTGGCCATGTTGCAGCTGGCTCAGGAGTACGACAGCGGCGAGCCGGTGCAGATTCGGCGGATCGCCGACGAGCACGGCAATTCCCGGCGCGGTTTCTCGTGCAGATTCTTCTTGCAGCTCAAAGGCGCCGTCGCTGGTGGCCAGCACGCGCGGCGCCGCGGGCGGCTATCGGCTGGCGCGGCCGCCGCGCGAGATCACACTTGCCGAAGTGATCGAGGTGATGGAAGGCGACGAGCGGCCGCAGACGAACGCCGGCAAAGACGACGCCGCTGGTCGGTCGCTCTGTTAAAACTTTGCCGCGAACTGGACGACGCCCAGCGCGATCGACTCGACGACATGTCGCTGGCCGACGTGGTCGAACAGGCCGCCCGACGCGAGCCGATGTGGTATATCTGATCGCATAGTCCCGGACGCATCACCCGCCGTACGTTGTGATCGTTAGCACAGCCAACTACACTGGGTGAAAGCTGAAAATTAACCACGGAGACACGGAGCACACGGAGAGTTAGTGAAGTGGTTAAGTAGACGAGCAGGCAATCGCTTTCGCGACTCCACTACTCCGCTGCCGCTCTTCTCAGTGTCCTCCGTGTCTCCGTGGTTTTTCCTTCCGTATTGAATTTTGATTGCCGCTGCAAGGCTACAACTGTGCGCGAGGTTGTCATCACCGGACTGGGCGTCGTCTCGCCGATTGGTGTCGGCCGCGACGAGGTGTGGAACGCAATCGTGGCCCGGCGCAGCGGCGTGCGGCCTTTGCCGCATCTAGCGACGGCTGGCTGGCTCGCTCCCTTCGGCGGCGAGGTCACCGACTTCGATCCCAAGGAGTTGATTCAGCCGCGCAAGAGCATCAAGGTCATGTCGCCGCGAGATTCAGCTGGCCTGCGCCGCGGCCGAGCTGGCCTGGCAGGACGCCGGGCTGGAGCAGCGCTACGCTTGATCCCGATCGGTTCGGCGTGATCGGTGCGGCGGGACTGCTGTACTGCGAGCTTGAAGAACTGCGCATGCCGTTTATCGAGTGGGTCAAGCAGGAAGATTTCGACATCCATCGCTGGTCGCGCGAGGCGATGGGCGAAATGTACCCGTTGTGGATGCTCAAGTATCTGCCGAATATGCCGGCGTGCCACATCGGGATCCGCTACGATGCGCGCGGGCCGAACAACACGATCGCCGAGGGCGACGTGTCGTCGCTGCTGGCGCTTGGCCGAAGCGGCGGACGTGATTCGCCGCGACCTGGCCGACGTGATGATCGTCGGCGGCACCGGGCTCGCGGCTCAACGTGACCGATTTTATGTGGCACGCGCGGTGCGCGGCTGGCCCGCAACGGCAGCCGACGATCCGGCCACGGTTTGCCGGCCGTTCGATGCGGGCCGCAGCGGCATGGTTTACGGCGAAGGGGCGGCAGAAATCGTGCTGGAAAGCCGCGAGCATGCCGAACGGCGCGGCGTGCGGCCGCTGGCCGCGCGTGGCCGGCACGGCTATCGCGATGTGAATCGACGGCGGAGTCCTGCATGCCGACCGGCGACGCGATTCGGCGGGCGATTCGCGCGGCCATGGCGGCCGCCCGGCTTGAGTCGTTCCACATTGGCCACGTGAACGCCCACGGCAACAGCACGCGCGAAGATGATGCGGCCGAGGCCCAGGCAATTCGCGAAACGCTCGGCGACGTGCCGGTCACCGCGCCGAAGAGCTACTTCGGCAATCTCGGCCACGGCAGCGGCATGGTCGAGCTGGCGATCAGCCTGCTGGCGCTGCCGCACGGCGTCGTGCCGCCGACGCTGAACTATGAGACGCCCGATCCGGAGTGCCCGGTGAATGTCGTGACCGAATTGCAGCCGACCGACCGGCCGGCGTTCGTCGCGCTCAACCACAACACGACGCGGCCAGGCAGCGGCGGTCGTGATCTCGGCAGTTAAGTAGCTGAATTAACCACGGAGACACTGAGAACACGGAGGTCGGAGCAGCGAAATCATAGATACGGAATCAGATCGACGTAGCATCCTTTCTCCTTCATCGATGATCGCTTATCTGTTTTGCTCTCTGTGTCCTCCGTGTCTCTGTGGTGTAAATAAAGATTTTGGTTGAGCGAATCAGCCTCGCCGCATCGCTCGATCGATGTCGCGCTTCGTTTCGCGGTTTTTGATTGACGTCGCGTTTGTCGTGCTTCTGTTTGCCGCGGCAGATGCCCAGCAGAACCTTCGCTCGGCCTTGCTTGAAGTACATTTTCAGCGGCACGAGCGTGAGGCCTTTTTCGAAGGCCTGGCCGGCGAACTTGCGAACTTCGCGGCGGTGCATGAGCAGCTTGCGGCGGCGCTTGGGCACGTGGTTCAGGGCGTGCGAGTAGGAGTACTCCGCGATGTTGGCGCCGACGAGCCAGACCTCCTCACCTTCCACGCGGCCGTAGGCCTCGTCGAGCGAGAGGCCGCCGGTGCGCAGGCTCTTCACTTCGCTGCCGGCGAGCACGATGCCGCACTCCAGCGTGTCGAGCACGTGGTAGTTGTGCCGGGCCTTGCGGTTATCGGCGATGACGCGCTCGTTCTTGTCAGCCGCCGCGGCTTTTTTCGATTTCTTGTCCTGCTTGGCCATTGAGGCCAGCATACCGCAGCGACAGAAGCCAAAGTAGGGTGGGGAACTGCCGACCCAGATTCAGAGCTATTCGTAACACTATGCGTGGTGGGCAGTGCCCACCCTACACGTCCAAGGGCCATATTCAATGTTAAGCGCTAATCACTGATAGTCGCTTTCCGATAGTGGCGCTGCCCTTCGGAATTCTTGAATCGGCTGTGATGGCGGAGACGCAGGGGGTTGAGTTGGGTCCACGCATTTGCGGCCGTTAGGCGTCAACAGTTGTTGGTAGACAATGTAATCGATATCGTCGCGGATAAAGCCGCCGTGGCCGTCGCAAAAGGCCACATTCACGCCGCCGCCGTGTGTGCCGGCAGGCCGGGCAAAAGCCGGAATATCAAAAGGAAATTGCACGGTGCCCGTTGAGTTGCCGTTGATGCGCTCTTGATTTGTAGTATTCGGGCCTGGTTGCGGCGTAGTATTGACCACCCACACGAGGCCAAACCGCTGCTCCATAATCTCGGTGGGAACCGCGTTGCCAAGCCAAGAGAACATGGGTGCGCCGGTTGTGCGCCAGATAATTCTTGTGAAAGTTTTCGGCGTACATAATGGTCGTGGCGGCGCCGTCTTTAATCGTGCCCATACGCGTCTTTATGCGTTTTGCGCCGGCGCCTCAAAGTCGGCATTGCTGAAGAACACGCCGTTGTCGGTTGAGTCGCCCAAAAAGTTATTGCCGTCCCAGTCCCAGGCGCCGCAGTTCGCGCTATAGCTCAGGCCTGCAATATTGGCCTGCGAATCAGCGTCGGTATCCGATTCGCAGAGAAACACGTCCATGCGAGGGATTGCAACGTGCAATGGGCTCGCCGCTGTCATCGAGCGGCGGTTGAACGATCTGGTCCCAAATGTCCTGGCGTTCGAGTCGAGGCAAAAGCACGGTCGCCCAACTGAAACCAGCGACATCCCTCAGATTTGAAGGCGTTGGATTGTTGATGGGCCTGATTAACGACAATGAACTTGCCTTGTGCACCATTATAGGCGATATCGGCCCAAACAGTTTTGGCCCGCTTGATGAACTGTGAATAGCCGGGGAACTCACCTTTGGCCGATTCGTGGGAGACCGTGGCCAGACTGATCTGCTTCAAATTATTCAAGCATTGAGTCTGCCGCGCGTTTTCACGGACCGACTGCACGGCGGGCAGCAGAAGGGCCACGAGCATGCCGATGATCGTGATGACCACCAAAAGCTCTACGAGTGTGAAGCCAAACTGACGATTCAGACGACGAGATGAGCCGGACATTGTTTTGTCTCCCAGACCTCTGTTCACTCCTGACGCCCCCGGACGAGACGAGCCCGTCTAATTATCGCCGAATGGCGTAAAAAATGCCAGCGACTCTCTATTCGCAGGGAAGCGGCTGCGGTATTGCCCTGAAAGGGCAAGATATGACAGCCCAGGGGCGCAGCCCTGGGTTAGGTATGAAAACACAGATCGAAGCCCTGTAAGGGCGAGATATCGCCGCGCCGCAATTCCGCCCTTTCAGGGCTTGAAATGTTGGGACTGACCGGTTACCCAAGGCTTCGCCCCTGGGCTTTCACATTCTGGCCTTTCAGGCCAGAAGCACAGGCCAGACCCGAATGGGACCGCGAGCAGATTCTTATCATCTATCGCCGAGGCGGCGGCGCTACCTGGCCGGTAGCCTGGCGCATGGTGCCTTCGAAGCTGATGGTGATGCCGACCGCGTCGCCGACCATTTCGAGCAGATTTTTCATTCCATAATCGCTGCGTTTCAGCTCCACCTGGCATAGAAAGCCGGTGCGCTCGTCGCCGAACGGTCCTTTGCCCTCGCCGAGCATGCGTAAGGGCAGCGTCGCCTGGCGCGTAACGCCGTGGATCGTGAGATTGCCCGTTACGTTGTAAACGATGCTGCCGGCCGGCGCGTTTCCCAGCGCGCAGGAGGTCGATTCGAACGTGATCGTGGGAAACTGTTGCGTGTTGAGAAAGTCCTCGCCGCGGAGGTGTTTGTCGCGTTCAGCATGGTTCGTATCGATGCTCTCAGTTTGAATCGCAAACTCGAATCGGCAATTCGCCGGATTCGTCTTGTCCAAGATGTAACCGCCTTCTGCCTGCCTAAATACGCCGTACGTGTAGCTCAGCCCGGTGTGCCCGACGCTGAACACGACCGATGTATGGGCCGGATCGATGGCATAGCTTTCGGCGGCCAGTGCGCCGGCTCCGCTGCCCCAAATTGAGATTAATGAAAAGAAAAGGACGTACTTCATGCGGGCAATCATGGTCGCCTCCTTGGTTTGCGACGTGAAACGGGCTTCGAGGTTCTGCGACATGACTGTACTCGAAGCGGCCGATTTCTTGCGACATCAATCGGCCCGGCCGACAGGCCGCCCAATCTAGGCGGCCCAAGTTGGTGTGGCTGCGATCCGCGGCCGGGCGGCTGCTTCTCGGCACCCGGCGGCTGCATTATCATGAAGTCATCATGCGTAGTCGTCGGACGGCGAACTTCCGCCAGAAAGGTTAGCGATGAGCGATTTGATGCTCGCTTTTGCAATAGGGGTCAAGGACCAGCCGCTGCTGGCACAACTCGAAGATAATCCGTTTGACGAAGAGGGCGGCCAGACGCTGGTGACGCTCGTGGGCGTCGCCATTCTGCTGATCGCGGCGTTTGTGATCGCGCTGGTGCTGTTCAACTACGGCAAGCTGTGGCTGCAGGCGTTCATGTCGAACGCGCACGTGAGCCTACTGAGCCTGATCGGCATGAGCTTTCGGCAAGTTCACGCCCGCACGATCGTGGAAGGCAAGATCATGGCGTTGCAGGCCGGCGTGGGGACGGATCCTCTCACCGGCATCACCACGCGGCGGCTGGAGGCACACTACCTGGCTGGCGGCAACGTGCCGCGCGTGATCCATGCGCTCGATTGCCGCTCATCGGGCCGACATCGACTTGGATTTCGATCGGGCGGCGGCCATCGACCTGGCCGGTCGCGACGTGCTGGATGCCGTTCGCACCAGCGTGTATCCGAAAGTCATCGACTGCCCCGATCCGGAAAAGTCGGGCCGCACGACGTTAAGCGCGGTGGCCAAGAACGGCGTCGAGCTATTGGTTCGGGCGCGAGTCACGGTTCGCACGAATCTTGCGCAGCTGATCGGCGGGGCAACCGAAGAAACGATCATCGCCCGCGTCGGCGAAGGCATCATCACATCGATCGGCTCCGCCGCAGATCATTTGCAAGTCATGGAGAACCCGGACCGCATTTCGAAGGCGGTACTGGAGCGCGGTCTGGACGCTCACACGGCGTTCGAAATCGTGTCGATCGACATCGCCGACATCGACATCGGCGAGAACATTGGCGCCCGATTGCAAGCAGATCAGGCGGAAGCCGACACGCGCAAGGCCCAGGCGCTGGCCGAACAGCGGCGGGCCAACGCGATTGCCCGCGAGCAGGAAATGAAGGCGGAAGTGGCCGCCAATCGGGCCACGGTGTTCCTGGCCGAGGCGGAAGTGCCGCGGGCCATGGCCGATGCTTTTCGGAAGGGGAATCTAGAAGTCCTCGACCGCAACGGCCAAGCTTGATGCTCTTTTCCTGTGGGAGGCGTCTCCGACGCCGATTAGCGCTGCATCACAAGCGGTGTTGTTTGCGAGCCTACATCGGGACCGGAGACCCCTCTCGCAAAACTCAAGTGCGCTGCGTCGGCAAAATCATGGCCGCACATTAGGCAGCAGGTCGGGCTCGCTCGAGCTCCCAGCGCGGGATAAGGCTATATCCGAATGCTTCAAAGTCGCACCGGTACGCATGCTGGACTGCTTCGACCTCGGCGTCGCAATAGTAGCTCTCGGTCGCCATTCTCTGCGACCGATTAGCGTGCGGAATCGCGCCGTCCTCGACGGACAGATTCAGCCGGCGCAACACGATCTGCATGTCGTCGGCAAAACTCTCGAAGCGGCCAACAAAATCGACGCCCAATTCACCCTTGGCGCCAATCAGCCAGCGTACTTGAGGGTTGAGCTGACTAAGTCCGAGGTGATTGTAATCGCCAATGTCTTCGTAGGCATGGTCTTTCAGCATCTGGCAAAACGTGGGAAAGCCCATCGAGGATGGGATTTTCCCAATCAGGCGCGAGTACTCAAACAGCGACACGGCACGGTCGAATGGATTTCGGACGAACGCAAACTTGAGTGCCGAGTTGTGGAACTCGTCCGTAATAATGCCGGCCTCGCGAAGATGCGGGATACTGATGTGCCCGAACGTGACAATGCCTCGATTGCGGAAATATCGTCGGGCTTCGTGAATGCATAAAAACGTCTGGCCGCCGGCTTTGGTGAGCAAACTATTCAGCGACGTTCCGGCCGTCTTCGGGATCCATACCAGCAGCGCATTCGGATTGGCTGCGTTTCGTTTCTTCACTCGACGTTGCTCGAGATGCTGGGCGAGGCCTGAAAGCCGCTGCGCACTCGCTCCCAAGCGTCGCGCTGTGGCGTTTAATACGCGTTCCAGTCGGCGGGTCGATATTCGCATGGGTTCGAAATCAGGAAGGCGTGCGTTTCGCGGAAAGGCCGTACGCGACTACAGTATCGGCCTTCGGGCAGCGAGTTTAATACCCATTTCGCCCGGATGCTGCCAGTGCAATCACGCAGGCACCGGCCCCACGAGCGGAGGATGCAGTTGCTATCGCTGCGCTAGCAAGATGAAATTGCAATGGCCGGCGCGCTGATGGAATGAATACCATCTCTGGACACGGCAGGAACGGCCCGAAGCTCCATCCATGACCTAAGTTTGCGTTTTGAGGGCTTTCTCGAACGCGGATTGGATTGATTGCTCCGTTTCGGGATCGGGCTTGGTGACAAGGGTCCAAAGGCCGTTTTCGTACACCAGCTCATACTTCTGCTGGCCTTCGTCAGGTCGGCGGGCCACCAATTCCTCAGTCGGCGCCGCCGTCGACCGGCGCGTTTCCTTGCTCGAACTGGATGCGTCAACCAGGTCTGAATCAAAAGTTTCGAGCCCACTTTCGCCGTCCGGCTCGCCTACAGGCTCGACCCCAGACGACCCCACCTCCGCTTGCTCTTCTAATCCATTTTCTTCAGGAACTTTAGTGCGTTGAATCGAATAGCGCGACTGGGTATGAACGGTAATGATGGCGCGATAGGGCTCACCCTCCTTAGTGGGTCGAATCAACTGATGGCTGACTTCTCTCTTACCAGTCATCATGCTCTGCCCACTCTCTTCTCGCATGACGAAACCAATTGGCACATCTTCCATGCCGCGCCGAAAGGTATCCACAATCAACTGGAAGCTTTCTTCCGGCGTTGGTTTCTTCGGGTCTTTGGCTGCGGCTGCCGACTCGTTTGGATGTGGCTTGCTCGCCGCAACCGGCAAGACTCGCGCCGAGTAACGCGGTGATAAGTATTGCCGGCAATTTTTCGACATGCTTCATCGCAATGACACCTACTAAATGACACCTGCTAAAAAAGTCTCGATCAGACACGGCCGGTCGGCCCACGGCTAGAAACTGCTAAGAATCAAACGGGTTATCCTCGGCCTCAGGGGTCGCCTCAGCCTCTGGGGTTTCTTCACTTTCTGGCGTGGCCTCGGAATCGAACATTTCCTCGGCTTGGGGTTCCACCTCTTCAGCTTCGGACTGTACCTCGCCATTAGATTCCGCTGCAGGCGATGATGTTTCGGCCACTTCCGGCGCGTCAGTGCGCGATGCATCGTCGCGGAACGGATCTTCACTCGCGGCGGTCGATGGCGCCGCCTCGCGGCTCGGCTGTGGCGGTACGGCTTGCGAGCCAGATAGCTTGTCGCGCCCGCTGAGCAAGCTCGTCGGCTGACAATGGTTGCGGAGCGCCCGGCCCCAGCAGTCGATCCAGCGGAACGACGATCCGCTGGCGCAACGCGGCTTGGTCGTTGAAACTCGCTTGCTGCGGCTGGCGACGTGGCGGAAGTTGTAATTGAGTCGTCGCAGTAGCAGGAGTAGTCTGCGCTGAAACTGCCGCCGCCTGGGAACGTGCCTGGCGACGGTACTGCTCAAGCATCAGCCGATTACTGCCTTGCACGCGTTCCAGCGCCCGGCCGACGGCAAACCGCTGCGGCCTTTGTACCTCAATGTTCGCGCCGACCATCATGTCGCCGCGCGCTTCCTCGAGCCGGCCCATCCGCAAAAGGCTCAGGGCGCGAAAATAATACAGTCGCGGATCCTCCCCATCGATCGCCAACGCCTGCGATAAATGCGCTTCAGCTTCGCTCGAACGGCCGGCGAAATACGCATTGACGCCCTGGCCGTAAAGGCGGCTCAAGTCGCTCGGCTCCTGAGCATTAAGCGAAGTGGGAACCATGGCCGCGCAGCCCACGGCCAGGACGACGCCGAGATAACGGGCGAAGTTGTCTATCATGCGGCTCTCGTTCAATCGTTGGTCCAGCGTTTACCCGGCCTTGCGCAATGTATCGGATTGTGTAACCGAAGCGCCGCCACCTCGAATCTGATCGATTTTGGACTTCATTTCGTCGTACTTTTCGTACTCCATGCGATTGAGCGAATTGCGGCTCAACTTGAGCTCTTCGGCCTTTTCCCAAGCGTCGACTGCTTCGCGATTTTCGCGCGCGAGCATGTGGGCCATGGCCTTATGGAAATACTTTGCGGGGGTTGGATTGTCGGTGACGGAAAGCTCCAAATCCGCAATGGCGTTTTTGTACTGGCCGCGCGCGATCCAAACCATTGCGCGAGTATCGAGAATGTCGGAAATCGGCCCCAGAATGCCGGCCGCCTCGTTTACCAGCTTAAGTGGATCGTCATCGCCGGCTGCCGCCGAATCGTCGATCGCCAGGAGGAACGCAAGGTTGTTCAGCGCTTGGGCGCGGCGTATGCCGGTAAGTTCGTTACGTTGCAAAAGCTTGCGATAAGTTGCCGCCGATTCGTCGTAACGCCGCTGGATGTCTAAAAAGTCCGCCTTGGCCATCAGCAGATTGATCGAATCTGGATTCTCCAATAATCCGACTTCGAGCCAGCGCTCGATTTGCGGATCGTATTTATCCCCGACTTGGTCCCGCTTTTCCCGCACGACGTCGAGAGCCGCTCGCAAAATATCTGGAATCCGGTCCGACTGATAGGTTTCGTTCAGCTTCTCAAAGGCTTTGTCGACGCCCCGGTGCGTACCGAGGAATACGGCCAGATCGTCCGACAACGACGGCTCGCGGGCAGCCAAATTGGTATAAATTTTCTCGGCCGTGTCGAGGTCGTCGAGTTCGATAAACAACTGTGCGAAAATCAGCAGCATTTCCAACTGTTGCCGCGTGAGCTCCTTGATGGCTGCGATATCTGGCAGCATTCGCAGAAGCTCGGCACGGGCCTGAGGTTGCCGGCCAAGTTTGTCGGCCAAGCGCACCGTGAGCTCGAACGACGCGGTGTGGTTGGGCGCCAATTGCCGAAGCTTAGTGATATGCGTGGTCGCCTTGGAAATTGACTGCGGATCGCCTCGTTCGAGCAGCCTTCGCGCGTACGTCTCGCGGGCAACGGCCGATTCTGGATATCTGTTCGTAACCATATCCATCTGGCTGGCGTATTTGCTCCATTCGCCCAGCGCGAAATACAGCGAGCCGAGAATGATTTCTTCCTGCTCGCCCAAGGCTTGGGCCTGCGACTTGCGGACTTCCTCCAACAACTGCACCGCCCGCAAGCGAGACCTGGGTTCCGGCCGCGTCTGCAGGATTCGAGCCATTTCCACCTTATCTTCAACCGCGAAGATACCCGCTTGCACGTTGGAAGTGAGCAAATTCTCGGCCTTGATAAGGTCCTGGTAATCGCCCGTGGCGGCCAGCATCCGCGCTCCGATTCTTCGCGCCCATTGCAAGTGTGGATCGCTGGCGGCGATTTTGCCTTCGGCGCCGTGCGCAACATTTGATTGATCAGGGGCGCGGCCTTCTGCTGCTTATCGGGCAAGGGATAGACGGGCCCAAGGTAAAACGCAGCCAATTGCTGTGCACGCGCTAACTCATCGGGCTTGGCTTCGTACACGGCCCGATACATCGTTTCAGCATCGAACCAGCGCAGCAATGCCTCGTAGCTCTTGGCCAGGAACAGTTGCAAATTGTCACCGTTGAGCGCCAATTGGGCTTCGCGGAGTGTCTTTTGTGCCTGAACGGCGTCCCTGAGCATCAGATGATACGTGATTAAACCATACCAGGCGTCCGGATACTCGGGCTGTAACTCCACAACGCGACGCATAGCGCTGATTGCGTCGTTGATCGCCTTCTTGCGTTGCTCGTCGCTGACGCCGGGGACGCGTGCCGAGCGAGACAATAGCTGACTGTACCAGTAGTAGTTCTGAGGATTCTCGGGCTCGCGTTCGGTCGCCGCGCGAGCCTCCTTGAGCGCTGTATGGCGCTGCTCCGTCAGGAACAGTATTTCCGGATACAGCGGGCCGAGAAGCGACTGTCGCAACGGCTCGGATAGCCGCTCCATTTGCCGGCCAGCCTCGGCGAACCGGCCAAAGCGGTACAACAACTCAATATGTTGAGCAACTGCTCTGGGATAAAGTCGGCCGCGCCTCGCAGCTTCGTCAAACTGCCTCAATGCTTGGGCATAGTTGCCATCCTGCAATTCCAGCTCGGCACTAATCACATACGGCTCATGCCAATCGGGCCGCTGCTCCTGCGCCCGGTTAATCAGCTGCCGGATTTCATTGGTAACTTCCTTGCCGACCTCGCCGCGCCGCAACTGTGAAAGCTTGCGACGCGCTTCGGTATATAGAAAGTTGCTGTCGTTGCGATCTTTGACGATTTCCAGAATCTTCTCTTGGGCCTGCTTCATGCCGGCATCGTCATTGGCGTCGAGCGCCAGCATGAACAGCGACATGCGCAGCGGCAACTCATTGGGTCGATTATCGGCCGCCAGCGAAAGGTACTGGCGAGCCTCGTCCATCATGCCCAGCGAGAGATACTTCTGCGACATGCCGCCCCAGAGCTCGACTTTCTCCTGCACGGGCCAGTTTTCAATTCCCGCGAACAAGCTTGCCAGCTCGCCACGCAGGTCGTCCTTTTTCAGGGCCATCAGGATATCGGCCTTGTCGAGCCGCAGGTCCGCCAAAGCCTGCTCCTGGTCCTTGAATTGAATGGCCACGCTGTCCCACATTTTCAAGGCCTTTTCGGGCCCAGCTTCCGGGTCGACGCGCGTCAGTTGCACAAGGGCGCGATGGATCAACAAGTCATTCGGCTTAAGCTTGTTGGCATCGGCCAATGCCTTCCGTGCGCCGGCGAAATCCTCGCCCACCATCATCATTTGGGCTTCGAGGAGTTTCAGGCTGGGCTCATCCATCTTGCGATCTTTGGCCAGTTCCTTGAGCATTGCGGAGAGTGCCGTCCAATCTTGCTCCTCTTTAGGTTGCTTGAGGAATTCGTTAATCCGCGATTCCAAGGTATTGGTATTTGACTGCTCGGCAACGCGCCCGGCACTGCGCCGACGCGCTCCTTTCCAGCAATGCCCAGCTCGTGCTCGGGATTGGCCTGAACCACCAGCTCATAATAGTCATATGCCAGGTCATACTTACCCAGCCGCTCGTTACACAGGCCGAGCAGGTAATCGATCTCGATTACGTTGAGGCCAAGTCGCGGCGAGTTGACCAGTCGCGGCTTGAGCCGGCTGAGCGCCTCGGCGGCCGGCTGCCATTTTTCCTCAGCAGCGAGGATGCGCGATTCAAACCAATCCGGGTATTCGGAAGGGAAGCCCGCCCGCTTCATGTCTTCAATTGTTTTCCGCAGGCCCGGTATGTCGCGTGCATTGAACTGCAAATTGGCCTTCACGAACATCAACAGGCTGCCTTTGTCGCCAATCGCCTTCAGGCCAGCGTCAATTTGAGCGAGCGCTTCCTTGTAATTCTCTTGCTTGATCTCGATGTCGGCGGCCACTTGGTAGAACCGCTCATCCTTGGGGAAGAGTTTTTTACCCTGTTCGACATATTCGCGCGCCTTTTCGAACTCCTTGTTCTCGCCCGAGACAACGGCGATGTTTAGCAGGACTTCGGCGTCCTCAGGCTTCAATTGGTATGCTTTTTCGATGTCCGCTTGCGCGCCCTCTTTTTCCTCGTCGTCGCCGGTTAACCGGTATTGCCCACGAGCCAAATATGCTTCGGCGGACTCCGGGTTTACTTCGACTAACCGATCCATGACGCGATTGGCCAACTCCGGTGCACTCTGCTTTGCGCGGAGGATGCCTGCCAGATTAGCGTAGACTTCAACCTTGTCCGGCGCTTTCGCTTTGTCGGCATCGAACGTGTCCGACTCGGGATCGTAACCGATCAACTTGTAGGCATGCTCAATGGCCTTGTCGGGATTCGAAGAACGGATCAGGTACGTGACTCTCAGGACTTGCAAATCGACGTCCTCTGGATCCTTCTCGATCAAGTACCCAAGGTGGTCCAAGGCGTCCTGATAGCGGCCGACGCGGCCGAAAATCTCGGCCAGGCTCCGTCGCAGTTTCTTGGTTTCCGGATGCGTGCCCAATCGGCGATCGCGCACGGTGCGCTCAAGATGCTGCCAGGCCAAATTGATTTCTTCGCCGGTCACATCCTCTTCTTTTGCCAGATCGGCGTACGCTCTGGCATATTTCACGCGTGCGTCGTCGTCACCGCGGTTGATGGTCAAATATCGCCAGTAGTATTGCACCTCTTCGCGAAAATTGCCGTCCTTGTGGGCTTGTTCGGCTTCGCCGAGAAGCCATCCCGATTTTCGCTCGATCTGGAATCGCCACAGGCCGTAGACCGCTCCCGAACAAACCAACGTGCCGATCGCCAATCCGATGAGAAGCGAAAAATTGACTCGATACTGTTGCATTTTGATTACCCGGGTTCAGTCCAATCTCTCAAGCGCAGGCCGGCAGTGCGCAATAGTTGTGTTAGAAAACTCCCTGCCCCTCAGCCTGGGAATTGATGATCTCCAGCCTCAATTTACAGAAGGCGCCCCCTCGCTTGTTCGCCAAGTTGACGCACACACTGCTCATCCCCAATTGCAGCGACCCTCGTATCAGGCCGCCAGCGCCGCCCCAAGCGGCCGCGAATCTTGTCAGTGCGACGATGAGACCCGGCGAGGCCTTCGCCGATTCAGCCCGCGGTGCTGCCGCCATACGCGCACACCCAGACTGACGTTCCACTTCGCTGATTTCAATGCACAAAACGGCTGTCGAATTCGTTATGCAATGGCTGCTCCGCTTCCTGGATCGAGAGCGACCAAAATCCTTCTAAGGCCTTGCTTTATCGTATCCCCGAGGCTCTTTCTGTCAACGAAGACGCCGCGCTGCCACGCATCACATCCGAGCTAAACGTTACAACCGAACGTTCTTCGGCGCATACGAGCAATATGTGCGGCGAAATCGCGCTGGGGGGACGCGTCAGACGTCGCTGCAACTAGTGTCCCCGCGTGGCAATTCTGCCGTGCCCCCATAGTATGAAGCTCGATTCGCGGCCTAGCAAGCGGCCAATAATTGCGTCGTCTTCGAGCCTCAATTGACGCTGATACGAACCGGTGGCGAAACCGTCGCGGTAGGGCCTTCGCTAAATGCTTGCAGAGTCACTGGACCACGGCCAAGCATGGCTGCTGGTATCTCCACTTCGCCCGACTCGCCCTGTACGCGGCCAACCTCGCGACTGTTCTGTCGGATCTCGATTGAAGTCGCCCCTGGCTGCTTGACTCGCATTTTTAACTTGCCAAGTTGACTTACCCCGGGGCTTGGGGCGACCTGCAACTCGACCGGCGCCCCCCGGTTTCGCACATGGAGCGGCAGAATCTGCCGGCCCTGCGTTTCTATGGCGTCCGCCTGAATGCCGACGACACGCAGCTCGTGGTACCCGTCCGGAAGCTTGGTCGTGTCCAGCGACAGGCTTTTGCCGGGATCACTGCGTGCGATGAGGCGGCCGTCCACGAACAGCTCAAAAACACCAATCGGTCGCCCACCAGCCGTTGCCTGGGAAGGCGTAATCGACAAAGTGCCGCTGACATTCTTCGGATCCGAAATACCCTTGATAGCGACACGGGGCACAACGGCCCAAGGTTGGCAAAGCGGGTCGCCGACAATTAACAGTTGATAAGGTCCACTGACCGACTGATAAAAGGCCTCAGCCAGGGAGCAGCCTCGCACGTAATGCAGCTGCAGCGACGGCAGCGGAAATTTGGCCTGAATGGCCCGCGGCTCGGTCACCGTGCCGCTCGCGCCCACCGCACCGTGGCGGAGAAATTCGCTCAATGGAGTTTGGTGTGCGCCTGCCGTCATCACACCGCCTGCGCTCGTTAAATGTTCGCAAATTGCGCCGGGTAGGATTTGCATGCCCGAAGCAGCCACATCGAACGAGATAAGGCCGACCATCAAACCAGCAACGTCCTTGGCGCCGTTGGGAAGCCCACCTTGCCGAACGGTGGCACGTCCGCCCGCCTGGTTGATTTGCGCGGCGATGCTGGCATAACACTTGTCACGCACGGCGCTGCGAACATCCCGGTTCCACATGAAGTAAATCGTGCCTCGCGGCCGCGTGCCGTCCGCCGCCACGGCGCGGCGCAGGTAGGAAATTACCTCCTCGATGGTGTTGCCGCGGCCCCGGGTGACGCCAAGTGTCGTTGAAAGTAAATATCGCTGTCCCGAATCCGCGGTCTCCGTCCGTTTCCCGTTCTTGTCCCACGAATATCGTGATCGAAAGGCGCGCGAGGGGACGTTGGCCAGATTCTGGCACGCGGAAATATTCGGATCGATCGGGCCGGGAACGTACCAATTGGCGGTTGGCATGACGATCGCCGGATTCTCGCTGGCCATGAAGCTGGCAAGGTAAGTTGCACCAGTTGACGAAGCCACGGGATCAAACGGGGCTTTGAACTCGTCATTAGGAAACACCGACTGCAGCTCCATCCGCCACGGGAAGTCGGTGGAGTAAACCAAATAGTCGATCTGGCGCGTAAGCTTGCGGTCGTCGATCGCCTTGAGCGCCGGCAGAAGGATTTGCTCGCGGAAATTCTTGCCTGAACACACGCCCAAACTTCCCTTCCAATCGACATAGAAGACGTTGTTGGGCGGAATCTTCCGCAGTTCGATGTAGTGATTGGCGACCGTTTTCGAACTGTCGCTGTTCGAGTTCACCACCAAGAAGACGTTTTCGGGGCCGCCGCCGGCTAGCGCCTCGCGCGGGGTCGTCGTGAGATTTGTGTACAGCACAAACGACGACAGAAGCGTTTGCGCGAGCGAACGCAATCGCAGAGCCGCACTAAATTGCACTAACATTCCGCTAATCAAAACGACCTCGCGCGTTATTGACGTGCACTGCAGAAAACGTATGCTCACTTGTTTTTACGCCCATTCGCGCTTGATGGCAACTCAGGACGCGATCCGGCTGAATGAGGCACTTACTTCTGAAGCGCGTGTCGGCGATAATGTCGAAAGCCGAATCTTTATTTGTCAGACAAGCTTGGCTTCTCCATGGCCTCGACAATTCCGGCTGCCCCGTCGCTGCCAACGGCGTCGGGGCAGCACGAAGTGGTGTTCGCCGTTCGTGACCTGACGAAGGTCTACACATGGGCGAAGTCGACGTCCACGCGCTGCGCGGCGTCGATTTGGAGCTGTACGCCGGAGAGTTCGTCGTGCTGCTCGGACCTTCCGGCAGCGGCAAGAGCACGCTGCTGAATATCCTGGGCGGGCTCGACGTGCCGACTAGCGGGACCGTTTATTACCGTGGCGCAGCAGCTCACGGAGTTCGACGATGCGGCGCTGACTCGCTATCGCCGGCTGCACGTCGGCTTCGTGTTTCAGTTTTACAATCTTATTCCCAGCTTGACGGCGCGAGAAAACGTGGCCCTCGTCACCGATATTGCCACGAGGCCGATGAACCCAACCGATGCGCTGGCCCTGGTCAACTGGTGCCAGCGAAAGGACCATTTTCCAGCGCAACTTTCCGGCGGCGAGCAGCAGCGCGTGGCGATCGCCCGGGCCGTGGCCAAGAACCCCGCCGTGTTGCTATGCGACGAGCCGACCGGGGCGCTCGACGTGCACACCGGCGTCTTGGTGCTGGAAGCGATTGCAAAAATCAACCACGACTTAGGCACGACGACGGCCGTCATTACTCACAACGCCGTCATCGCCGAGATGGCCGACCGAGTGATTTCGATCTCGGACGGCAAGATTGTGCAAGTCCAGCGCAATACAACGAAGCGCGTGGCGAATGAGTTGACGTGGTGAGGATGCAGGATACAGCTGCGGGGGCGAGGAGAACAAGATTTTCGAACCCTGCCCCCTGCACTTCGCCTCCTGAATCCTCCCATGATCAGCGCCCTGGACCGCAAACTGCTTCGCGACTTGTCGCAAATGAAGGGGCAGTCGTTCGCCATTGCCGTGGTGATCGCGGCCGGCGTGGCAACGTTCGTCAATTCGCGAACGATTCTGCACTCGCTGGAACTGACGCGCGCAACTTTCTACGAGCGTTACCGGTTTGCCGACGTGTTTGCCTCGGTGAAGCGTGCGCCCGATGCCATGATCGATCGGCTGGCTGAGATTCCAGGCGTTGCGCAGGTCGAAACGCGCATCGTCGAAGTGGTGACGCTCGACGTGCCCGGATCTGGAAGAGCCGGCGGTTGGGCAAGCTCATATCGCTGCCAGTCACGCGGCCGCCGCGGTTGAATCAGCTGTACCTGCGTCGCGGCCGGGCACTTGGAGGTCGGCCGCGATGACGAGGTGCTGGCCAGCGAGGCCTTTATGCAGGCCAACCAGCTGGACGTCGGCGACGTCGATCGTGGCGATCATCAATGGCCGACGGAAGGAGCTGCGCATTGTCGGCGTCGCGTTCTCGCCGGAGTACGTGTTTCAAATCAAGCCCGGCGACATGCTGCCCGACCCGAGGCATTTCGGCATTCTGTGGATGGAGCACGAGGCGCTGTCCACGGCCTACGACATGGAAGGCGCGTTCAACGACGTCGCCATCAGCTTGACGCACGGCGTCAGCGAGGCAGGAGGTGATCCACCGCATCGACTTGTTGCTGGAGCCGTACGGCGGCCTCGGCGCCTATCGCCCGCAAGGACCAGCTCTCGCACCTGCTTCTGGAGAGCGATATTCAAGGGCTCCGCACGCGCCGGGCTGATCGCGCCGACGATCTTTCTGTGCGTGGCCGCGTTCCTGCTGAATGTCGTGCTCACGCGGCTGACCAGTCTGCAGCGCGAGCAAATCGCCGCGCTTAAGGCGTTTGGCTACACGAACTTTCAAATCGCCTGGCATTACATGAAGTTCGTGCTGCTGATCACGATCGGCCGGCGGACTGTTGGGCACGGTCGGCGGGATGTGGCTGGCCCACGACTTCACCAAGTTGTTCCTGCGCGTGTACCAGTATCCGGAACTGGTGTTTCAAGTGCAGCCAAACGTGGTGGCCAATGCGGTGTTGGTCGCCGGCGGCGCGGCGATTGCCGGTGCGTTCGGCGCGATTGCGCTGGCGGTCCGCCTGCCGCCGGCCGAGGCCATGCGGCCCGGAGCCGCCGGCCCGCTATCGGCCTACGATCCTGGAGCGCATCGGCCTGGGGCGGCTGGTGCCGAATGTGGCCCGCATGGTGCTGCGGCAACTGGAGCGCCACCCTGTCAAGACGACGTTCTCACTGTTGGCGATTTCGATGTCCGTGGCGATCGTCGTCGTGGGCAACTTCATGCGCAACTCGATCGACAAAGTGATTCAAACGCAGTTCTACGATGTGAACCGGTTCGATCTGTCGCTGTCCACCGTCGAGCCGGTATCCGATCGACGCGGTGTACGAGTTGGCCAGTCTGCCGGGCGTACTATCAATGCGAGCCGCGCCGCGGGGTTTCGGCGCGGCTGCGGGCCCGTCATCGAACGCGGCGTATCGGCATCCTGGGCCTGCCGCGCGATGCCGAACTGATGCAACTGAAATCGCGCACCGGCGAAGTTGTCGCCTTACCGCCGGAAGGGTTGATCATCTCCAAAAAGCTTGGCGAAGTGCTCGGCGTTCAGGCCGGCGAAACGATGCGCGTCGAAGTGCTGTCAGGACAAGCGGCCGGTCGTCGACGTGCCGATTGTCGCATTGCTCGACGACATTTCGGGCCTCAACGCCTACATGGACCTCGAGGCGCTCAATCGCCTGATGCGCGACGGGCCGCGGGTGACGGGCGCGATGCTGACAGCCGATTCGGAGCATATTGACCGTCCATCTATCGGGAACTCAAGGAAATCGCCGCAGGTGGCGAATGTCACGATACGCCAGACGTCGGTCGAAAGCTTCAAGAACACCGTGGCCAAGAACATGAACCACATGCGGGTGATCAATCTGACGTTTTGCCATCATCATCGCGCTGGGGGTCGTTTACAATGGAGCCAGGATTTCGCTTTCCGAGCGAAGCCGCGAGCTGGCTACGCTGCGCGTGATCGGCTTTACCCGGCGGGAAATCTCGACCATTCTGCTTGGGCGAGATCGGCACGATCACGCTGCTGGGGATTCCGTTTGGATTGGTGATGGGCTACTGGTTCGCCTGGATTTTGACCTGGTTTTTCGATCAAGAGGTGTTCCGCTTTCCGTTCGTCATCGCAAACTCGACTTACGGCCTGGCGGCGGCGACGGTGCTCGGCAGCGTCGATCGTTTCCGCGTTGTTGGTGCGCCGAAAGCTGGACCATTTGGACTTGATCGCGCGTGCTGAAGTCGCGGGAGTAATGAGCGGGGAGCAGAGAGCACGGAGCGAGGAGTAAGAGCAGCGATGTTTCGCCGAACTCTTAATAGGCAAAGTTGGTCATATTCTTGGCGAATAAGCGTTCAACTCCGTCGGCTCCTGGCTCCCCGCTCCATGCTCTCCGCTCTCCGCTCCGGCTCCCCGCAGTCCATGCGTAACATCGGCAGCAAGTTGTTCGTGTTGCTGGTCCTGGCGGCGATTGTCGTCGGGCTGGGTTACGCGTTCGTGCCGCAGCCGGTGGAAGTCGATCTGGTGGAGGTCGAGCGCGGAGACTTGCAGGTCACCGTTGACGAAGACGGCAAGACGCGGATACGGGAGAAGTACGTTGTTTCGGCGCCGCTCAACGGGCGCATCTTGCGAATCAGCCTGGACCCGGGCGACACGGTCGTCGCCGGGAAAACACTGCTCACGATGATCGAGCCTCGCGATCCGGAGCTGCTCGATGCCCGCTCGGTGGCCCAGGCCGAAGCGCGCGTGCAAGCGGCCGACGCGCCGTGCGGCAGGCGGAGCCGCAATTTGAGAAGGCCCGCGCATGCTCAGGCGTTGGCCGAGCGAAACGTCACCCGCGCCCGGCAGGCTGCGCGGGGCAACGCGATCCCGCAAGCGGATCTGGACAGATTCGAGTTCGAATTCAGACAAGCAAGCGAGGAGTTCCGGGCCGCGCGTATTGCCGAAGAGATCGCCCGTTTTGAGCTGGAACAGGCAAAGGCCGCGCTCATCCGCTCGCGGCCGCGCGACGAGGCGGACGACAATTCGGATCTGAAGGTTGTCACGACCGCCAGCAATGGGGGTTCGTCGAACGGAAATTCAGATTCCGAATCGCACGACGCACATGACGCGCCAAATGGCAACGGCGGCTGGAACTTTCCGATCTATTCGCCGATTAATGGCCGAGTGCTGCGAGTGCTGCAAGAAAGCGCGGCCGTCGTCACGCCTGGAACTTCGCTCGTGGAGCTCGGCGACCCGGACGACCTGGAAGTCGAGATCGACGTGCTGTCGCGCGACGCTGTGAAGATCCATCCGAACGACCTGGTGCTTCTGGAGCATTGGGGCGGCGACCGCCCGCTGGAAGGCCGGGTGCGGAACGTCGAGCCGTCGGGATTCACCAAAATTTCGACGCTCGGCGTCGAGGAACAGCGGGTTTACGTAATTGTCGACCTCGTGGATCCGCCGGAACAGCGGAAGACGTTGGGCGACGGATTTCGCGTTGAAGCGCGCGTCGTGATCGACGAAGGCGACAACTGTCTCAAAGTTCCCACCAGCGCGCTGTTTCGCGTGGGCGATGGGTCGGCCGTATTTCAAGTGGTCGAAGGCGTCGTCCATCAGCAAAAAGTGAAGACAGGTCGGCAGAACGGCCTGGAAGCCGAAATTCTCGAAGGGCTCAAGGAAGGCGATCAGGTCGTGCTTCACCCGAGCGACCAGATTGAAGACGGCGTGCAGGTGCGCCAGCGATAATGGCTGGTCTGCCTGGGCCGAATATACTGGCTGTGACGACGGTGTACCGAACGGGCAAGTCTCTGTTGCGCAGCGTCAGTGGCGCCCGGTCAGCGCCCTGGTGAACTAGACTTTCACACCGGTCGATCTTCGCCGCCGGCTTGCGCGGCTGCTCGCCGCCCGGAGCGTGCGCTTGATCGCAGCCGGAATTTGCTATCCGCGGGTCGTTCGTTGTGAGGTTCGAAGATGGCATACAGGCGCTCAAAGAAGTTTATCGACTCGAGCGTTCAAGGTTCGCTCGCACGCCGAATCATTTTTCACTGGCTGCTGTTTTTATTAGTGGCATCGCTGGCCGCCTTCGTTTTGCAGGTGCTTTCAAACCCTTTCCGCCCGCTGTCCGCCCACGTGCGCGATATCTGGTGGACACACGGGCCGTTTCTGCTGGTGCTGTTTTTTCTGCTGCCGGTATTTGTTGTTGACTCGATCAAGCTGAGTCACCGTTTTGCAGGACCGATTTACAGCCTGCGCCGCGCGATACGCGACATCGCCCAAGGCAAGCCGGCTCGCAAGCTGAAGTTCCGTCGCCACGACTTTTGGCAGGATGTCGCGGACGATTACAACGCCATGCTGCTGCGGCTGGAACTGCTCGACGGCGAGGCGGACCAGCCGCTGATGAAGAAGCCGTTAGCGTCGTCCAAAAAGTGAACCGCGTTTGCCGCTTTCCGCCGCAATAACGTGAAATCTAACGAGATTGGATTGCTCGAGCGACCACGGGCCATGAACGAATCACAGAAGTCACCGCTGAAACGAACTCGCCGGCATACGGCTTCGGCGTAAGTGTGGCGTCGCCGCCACGGAATTGGCCGTGTGCCTGCCTATTGTCGTGCTGTTGGTCGTGGCCACGATCGAGGCGTGCTCCGCCGTTTTTTTAAAGCAGTCACTTACCGTTGCCGCATACGAAGGCGTACGAACGGCGCTCGTTGATGGTGCGACGGCCAGCAACGTACAGGCAGCGTGCAACCAAGTCCTCGCGGATCGACCATCGATGGCGGCACGGTCACCTCAGTCCTTCGGATATTGCGTCGCTGAAGGCCGGCGAATTCGTCAACGTGACGGTCTCCGCCCCCTGCGACGAGAATTCCGTCGTGCCCGCCAACTTTTACCGCGGACGACGGATGTCGGCCACAGCTTCGATGATGATTGAGAATTAGTATCGTACGTGCAGGAATTGAAAACGCCGTGCAGCCCACGGCTTTGCCGGGGTTCCAAAGCCTAGCGTCGATTACACTCACTCAAAACCCCCGGCAGAGCCGAGGCTAATCACCAAGCTGAGACAACAATGAGCCTTCGCAAGCGAAAATGCACTCGACGCGCCGCGATGCTTGTGCTCATCGCCGTGTGCTTGCCGTTGTGTATCATCATGGCGGCATTTGCCGTCGACGTGGCCTGGATGCAATTGGTGCGCACGGAATTGCGGTCGGCCACTGATGCAGCCGCGCGGGCTGGCGCCAAGGAACTGAGCGTTTCCCAGGACATGAATGCAGCGCGGGCACGTGCCAAAGAGGCCGCTCTTCGCAACGAGGTCGCAGGCGAGCCGCTTGTATTGGCCGACACGGACATTGAAATTGGCAATGGAACACAAGCGCCCGGTGAGCGTTTTCGCTTCGTACCGAGCAACACACGGCCGAACGCGGTGCGTATCACCGGGCAGCGGACGAGCGGTTCAGCGGCGGGCCCAGTGGATCTGCTCTTTGCCGGTGTTTTGGGCGTGCGGGAATTCGAACCGCGCGAAGTGGCCACGTCCACTCAATTAGATCGCGACATCTGCCTGGTAGTCGATCGTTCTGGCTCGATGATGGAAAGCCTGGGCGGCGGCCGAACGCCCAGTGGCGATTGCGATCCGCCCCATCCGACGCAGAGTCGCTGGGGTGCTCTGGCAATTGCCGTGCAGGCCTTTCTCGTGGAACTCGATAAGACGGTGCAGAAAGAACATGTCGCGCTCGTAAGCTATTCGAGCGACACCACAGAATGCGGCAATACTTACAAGATCTCAACGATCGATTCTGATTTGGTCAGTGATTATCAAGTAATCCGCGATCAGATGACTCGCATTGGCAGCAAGCCGGTCAAAGGTCGCACTGCAATCTCGGCTGGGTTGGATAACGGCATCTTGGTTCTTAGTGGAAGCGAAGTGCGACCTTTCGCGGTTAAAACGGTAATCCTCATGACCGACGGGATCCATAATCTGGGACCCGAACCTGTGATCTCCGCGCGCAGTGCCGCGGGTCAGGACATTGTCATTCATACGATTACGTTCAGCAGCGACGCCGACATCCGGCGCATGCAAGACGTGGCGGCGGCCAGCGGCGGCAAACATTTCCACGCGCCAAACGCCGAAGAGCTGGTGAAGATCTTTAAGGAAATCGCCGCCACGCTGCCGGTGTTATTGACGGAGTAAGTTTCAAGGTTGGCCTGAAATTTGGCTTACGGATTCTGCTCGCATGGTACTGAAGATCCAAAACGCTGGAGCCTGCCGCCGCGGCGCAACGGCTGTTGAATTCGCGCTGGCGGCGCCAGTGTTCTTTCTGTTTCTTTTGGCGGCGTTCGAGTTTGGCTGGCTTAATGTGATCCGTCATACGGCCGATAATGCCGCATACGAAGCAGCCCGCACCGCGATGGTGCCGGGCGCGACGGCCGCCGACGCAAAAACCAAGGCCAACAAGTTGCTCAACATTGTCGGCGCTCGCTCAGCGCTGGTTACCGTCACGCCGCCTACTTTGACGCCCGAAACCGACCAGGTCACCGTCGCCATCGACATTCCGATGAACCAAAACGGCTTGATCGTTCCGCGGTTCACCAGTGCAACGACGATCCACAGCTCCTCGACGCTGCGTACTGAACGCGCGGAGTGAATCGTGCGCTGCGCGTCGCTAAGCCACAAGCGGCGACCAGTGCGGCTGAAAATCCTAGGACCCAGCCCGGCGGCTCCGGCACCGCTCCGGAGTCAGAAGTCACCGAACCAGCCCCACCGTTTGTCCTGCCGAAGTTACTGCGCCAGGCATTGTAATCCGCCTGGTTGCCGCCGGTTTTTCGCCAGACGATGTAGTCGGCCGAGTTCACGGCGCCGTCGCCGTTGAAGTCGCCGGCGAGGCCCAAACCGGTGACGCTCAGCGTAACGCTGTTAGTGCCATACATCACATTCCAAGTAAAGCCGCCTGGCAACTGCAAGTTGTCAAATGTGCCTTGTACGCCTTCTGTCGCGGTCAGAATCGTGAACGTGTTGCCCACGCTCGGCGTGAACAAGCCGGCTCCGGAATCGGCGAGCGAGACCTCCAGCGTGCCATCGAGAAATGCAAACCGGTCGATCTCGATGCGATCGTATTGCGTGATGGCCACGGTGCCGCCGAGATCAATCGCCAACGTGCCGCCCGCTTGTTGCGAAAGGTCGCCGTCAATCATCAACTGGCCAATCGGGTCGCCCGGCTCGATTCGGCCGCTGATATTTCGAACCGGGCTATGAATCGGGCCCGTGCCGACAAATACTTCGCCCTCTCCGGCCAGCACGCCGCCATCGATGTTGACAAACTGTGCGTCTAGCTTGCCGCCGCCCAGCTCGATACGCCCACCGGATTCGATTCGTGCTTCACCAAAGGTGGTTAGGGTTGCGCCGTTCTCCACATGGACTGTCATAGCCGCAGTCGGTGTGCCGGATACAGATAGCTCAAATACCGTCGAATTGGATGAAACCAAGGCGACCTGGTTGCTGCCTGATACATTCGCGACGTTTGCCAGCCACATAATGCCCGGCGTGCCGGGAGAATTCCAATTTGCCTCGACGTCCCACTGACTGAGCGAGGCTGTACTGGCCCAGGAATGTGTCTGGGTGACGGGGTCACTGATATAAAGTCGCGGCGGGCCGCCACCTGATTGGCTCGCTGCCGGGTTAGCGTCAATCACGATGTTGCGGCCATTAAACAAATGCATGCCGATGATGCCGTCCAAGACGTTCGCGGGATCATTCGGATTCGGCAGGTCGAGCACGGCCACCGGCACGTTTTGCAGCGTGAACGAGCCGCCGAATGTGTCGATGTTGAGTTCGTCGACGTAGAATCCGGGCACACCGCCGGAAACACCGCCTGCCCCTTCGACCTCCAACACGAAATCGGGTTCGTCGACCAGCACATCGAAACCCCAGATCGCGCCGCCGTCATCTGCGAAAGCACGGACATGTCGGCCCCGGTATCGAACAATAGCTCCTTGTCCTGGAACGAGCGCGTGCCATTGGACATGTCGACCTCGATAAACATCGCGCCGCTATCGATGACCGATGGTGACAGCGGGTTGTCGTGAAATTCGAGGCCGCCAAGGATGTCAAAATTCTGCACGTAAAGTCGGCCCCTGCAGAAAGCTCGCCGACGGTCGAATCCGCAGGTCCGTGCGGCGCAAGACACCCATTTCGGGACCGGTTCCCAATTCGACGAAGTCCACGTTCGGCGTGCGCACTGTCCGCCCTTGATGCTGAAAAATCTGTGGCTGGTCGTTGCGAATGGAGATCGCATGATGGGCGGCCATTGGCAGGCCAATGATGTTGGGCAGCGTCCACTGAGCCGGCGCTTCCAGCATGGCCAAGCTCGTTTGTCCACGCATCGCCGCAGTGTTCATTGTTAGTGAGGTTCCAGCACCGGTCCGGTTTGACAGGCCGGCGGCATAGACTCCAAGCGGATCGTTGATTCGCAGGTTCACCGGTTCGCCTCCGGCGCCGAAGATCGTCTGAAAATTGGTGCCGCGAAATCCTTCGGCTTGGATGCTGAAGCCAGTTGCGCTGGCGGCGTTTTGCGTGAGGATGTGCGTCGCCGCGCCGGTGTCCAGGAGGGCCACGTCGAAATAGGCCGAGCTTCCGGGCCCCAGTGGCGTCCCGCCCCATGAGAACGACGGATCTGCGATGAAGAACGTACCGTCGGGATCGCTGTCGAACGTTTCGAACTGGTTCGTGAGGCCGATGCCCACCAAGGGGATAAAGCCGCCAATCGACACGTCGGCGCAAGCACGGACGACGAATACCAGGGCAACAGCCGCCCCGCATAGCATCCGCGCAAATATCCCCCGATAAGCGATCATGAAGGCCTCTTCTTCAGCTTTCAGAGTAGGCGCAGGGGGGGATTGCGTCAACAAAACGGCAGGTAGGTGCCGCGAGCCGCGAGCGGCATTTCCAGTGACATTGGCGTTGGTCTCCGCTCGGCTCGCGGGATCTACCCCACCGCCGGCCGGCCGATGCTGTAGTACGTGAAGCCTAGCCGTTCCATCGTCCAAGGTTCGTACAGATTGCGGCCGTCGAAGATCACGGGCGAGCGCATCCGCTGGAAAATTTCTTTGAATTCGGGCCGCTGGTAGTCGCCCCATTCGGTCATGATGGCCAGCGCATCGGCTCCGTCGAGAGCGCTCATCGCCTTGTCGCTATAAGTCAACTTGTCGCCATACTGTGCACGTACGTTTTCCATTGCCTCGGGATCATGGACGCGAACCGTGGCGCCCGTCGTGAGCAGCCAGTCGATCAGCACGAGCGCGGGAGCTTCGCGAATGTCATCGGTCCGCGGCTTGAAGGCCAGTCCCCAAACTGCAATGGTCTTGCCGCGCAAGTTGCTGCCGAAATGCGCACCGATCTTCTCAATCATGACGTGCTTTTGCGCTTCGTTCACGCGGTCAACGGCCTGCATGATGCGCGGCGAGACACCATGCTCTTCGGCCATTTTCACCAGTGCGCGCACATCCTTCGGGAAGCAGCTGCCGCCATAGCCGACACCGGGAAATAGAAACGCAAAGCCGATGCGGGTGTCATGGCCGATGCCGCGGCGGACGTCATTGATGTCGCCGCCCATTCGCTCGCAAACGTTGGCCATCTCGTTGATGAAGCTGATTTTAGTTGAAAGTAATGCGTTGGCGACGTATTTCGTCAGCTCCGCGCTCTCAGGCGACATCACGAGGAACGGCTTTTCGGTGCGCAGAAACGGCTTGTAGAGCTCGTGCAGCATCTCGCCGACTTCCTCGCGGCGCACCCCGACCACCACTCGGTCCGGCTTGATGAAGTCTTCGATGGCGGAGCCTTCCTTCAGAAACTCGGGGTTGCTGGCCACATCGCAATCGCGGCCCGTGTGCTCCTTCAGGCGGAGGGAGATTTTCGCGCAGGTGCCAACGGGAACGGTACTTTTCGTCACGACGACCGCGTCCGGC
This sequence comes from uncultured Planctomycetota bacterium, assembly GCA_963713365.1. Classification (GTDB taxonomy): domain Bacteria; phylum Planctomycetota; class Planctomycetia; order Pirellulales; family Lacipirellulaceae; genus JABDGM01. Next base: position 96,312 of record CAVQLN010000007.1, read on the forward strand.
CGCAGATGAGGGGCGATGCCATCCACAACCGACCAAAGGGCAGTAAGATTCGCCGCCCCGTCGTCGCTCTGCGGCGTGCCAATCGCAAGAAACACAAGCGATGCGGCGGACACTGCTGGCGCCAAATCGGTCGTGAAGACCAGCCGCTCGGCCGACTGATTCTCGCGGACCATTTCCTCCAAACCGGGCTCATAAATTGGGATCTCGCCACGATTGAGCCGCTCGACTTTGGCACGATCGATATCGACGCATGTGACGTCGTTGCCGCTGTCGGCGAAACACGTGCCGGTCACCAGGCCGACATAGCCTGTGCCAATAACTGCAATTTTCATGCGCTGAAACTATGGTGCGAGGATACCTGACGCTTTGGCCGGCCGGAAAATAAAGCCTCCATCATAACCGCGAACTGCCGGGCCGTCGAGGCCGCCGGGACGTCACTGCCGGCACAGCGGGGGGCCGACGGCAGAATCGAACTCCTTGGGAATTCTTCGTAGGTGCGCAAAACTCCCCCACATATTTTAGCGCACCTACGGGCTTCCGTCTCGTCGCGCTTTTGCGCAGGATCATAGGGATGATGCCTGTTGGTTGGACAAGCCAGGAGGGCGCGGTCGACGCGTCGCACGAGCAGCCCTCGCCATGCGGCATTGGGACGAGCAGGGGCGGCGCTGGGAACAATCCGGAGGTTAATGTTCATTTGTATATCATAACCGGCGGCCGAAATCAAGGGCCTCATCGTAAATGCCTTGCACGTTTCCGCTTGGCATCCACCCTACGAAGTGCGTCGCGGCGTAACAAACATGCTGGCGTCGACCAGGTAAAGGGATCGCTGCACACAACGCCTACCGCGGAATTGCCTGCAGTTTCGGCAGCTCAAACGCCGGCCGCGGCACGCGAATTGGCCGGTATCTACCGTTCCGGCACTTCAAGTGGGGGCACCGGCAAGCGGATAGAAATGTCGTCGGAGCCTTCAGGGATCCTCGCCCGATTTCGAAGGAGAATAGAATTGCGATCGCTGCGTCGCCGTAACGATCATGTCCATGGCCGAACGATTCTCATCGACCCAATCCGATAGCGCTGCAATCTGCTCGGCCTTCCATGATCGAGCACAGACATTCGATAAAAGTGCCCCGAGGTTTTCGATCGTTGCACTGGAGTCGACGTTGGCTTGAAGCCAGCCGATGAGCTGTTTTTCAAGTGGACCGCCGTTCGGCGGTATCAGACGAGAGGTTCCCGACGGAACGGACGGCAGTCCAAGCTCGCGGCAAAACGCCGCATAATCGGCCGGGTCAAGTTCGCCGGGCCACATGGCTTGCCACAGCAACACGGCGGCGTTGTTGTCGGTCCTTACGTCACCGCGATATAAGGTCAACGCATACTTCTCATAGTCGGGCAAACCATCCGCTTTGAGTGGTTCGGTGATGAATGTCGTTTCACGCGATAGGACAATCGACGGCCCGGCCCCGCCTTGCTGAGCGATTGCTATCGTCGGAAGCAAGACAATCAAACTTGCGAGCCACCACTTAACCGTAGACTTGCTCTTCTCAGGCAAGAAATAATCGTAGATTGTCATGGCTGGTCTGTGCCCGGCCGCGTAATTGCTGGCAGTTCAAACGCCGGCCGCGGCACGAGAATCGAATTGTCATCTGCGTCCTTGGGAATTTGCGACTGTTGCGATTCGGCTTGGACTTCGTCGAGGCTGTCGATCGATTGGCCCTTCAGCACCCGATACCGCTCGTTACTGCCGCCTTCATCGACGCCGTTTACGCCGACGCCGTAAAGCAAGAATCCGTCCGCACTTCGCTTGTAGACAAACGGTTTGCCACTGAAAACCTCAACCGGCAGCCGCTCGAGCACGGCCGGCACCAGTTGGTCAATGGATTCCGGATAGGAGCCGTGCTCGGCCCGATACACGGCCAGCGCCACTGCCAGCCGAGTCAATTCGAGCGTCGTGTTTTGCCGGTCTTCGGCCTCGATTGCCGCATTCAAGGCCGGCAAGAATAATCCGAGCATAATTGAGGAAACAATCTGGCTGCGCTGCTGGCGGCTGACAACTCCGGCCAACAGGCGCGTGGGCGTTCTCGTTTCGGTAACAAGAAGTTCCATGTCGGCCTCTATTTTGGCAAGTTCCGCGACGCTGCGCTTCGCGATCGGGCAACTGGGCCGCGGCGACGAGCCGATCGTACCAGCGGTTGGCATCGCGAAGCGTGAGATTCCAGTCGACGCTCACGATATCGAACGCAGAATTGCCGAAATCGTTGCCGCCGCCGGTCATGCCTGAAAACATTTCACCATCACCGCCCGAACCCATGCGAGTAAATGCATCCAGCGCCATCAGGCGCTCCCCAGTGTTCAGAGAACGTGCCATCACGGCGAAGTTCGGCAAGCCGGCCAAATCCCGCTGCACCTGCCGCGCTTGTTCGGCTGTTAATTCTGCGTGATCCAGAAACGTCACCGTACAGTCGCAGGCAATTCCACTGAGCGCCAGTCCGACCAGCTGTTCCACGAGCGTGTATCCTTGGGCCACAAGATGCGACAATCGATGGATCGCCAAAATGTCTTGCCAAGCTTTCATCGGCCGCCCTTCGCCCGCGTGCCACATGGCGCGAACCGATAGTGCTCTCCCTGCGTCGCGCGTGTTTTGGACCATCGGCAACAGCATCGCGACTAGCATATCGCGGTCGTTATTGATCAGAGTCTCCGACGGCGCGTAATAGCGGGGACGGCGCGATGCCTCGACTAATAGATCGATCGGCGCTTGGTTCGCCTTTGCCCAATCGGCCAGAAGTGGAACCTGCTCGCTCGTCCAAGGCCGGCTAGTAACGTCAGTCAGCAGTTTGTCGACGACCCCCGGGTTAAGCTGATGCCATTCCGATAGGACGTCGTCGCCATAGGCAATGTCCAACGGCGCTGCTGTCTCCTCCGCCGAATTGTCTGGCGGCTGCGTATTTGCATTCGCTTTGCCGGCTTTACTCAAGAATTCGGCAATTCGCCGTTCCATGTTCTTGCTGTGATAGGATGCCAGAGCCTCCGACTCCAATGGAACTTCATCCAATCCCAGTTCCGCCGCCACCGCAGTGTGAAACTTCGGGTCGACGTCCGCCGGAAACAGCGCTTGCCACATGAGCGCGACGGCGTTGTTCTCGGGCGTCACGCCGTCGCGCGATAGATTACGTACGTATTGCTCGTAATCGGGGAGGCCATCGGGGCCCAGCGGTTCGGTGATAAACGTCGTCTGCTTCGAAACAATGATCCGCGGGTTCGGGCCGAAAAGCTGGTACACGAAGAACACGACCAGCAACAGGAAGAGGCCAGCAATCCACCACAAGATGCTGCGCTTTTTGCGGGGCGGCGTGTACTCTGAATCTGAAGTTACGTGCCTGCTCATGCACTAATCCCGTGCGCATTCGCTACGCAGTCGATCGAGCAATTGGGTCGTGCCATGGCGGTTGCACCATTGCTCGATGTAAGGCCAATCGACGCGATCTGATTGAAGCCGCAGAACCGCCCGAAGATCACCTTCGTCCTTTGACCGTCCAGCTAAGAGAAGCCAACGAAGCTTTGTCACAATTACGTCCTCCGGCGAAAGAACATATGCCTTTCGTCCCAGGGTCGCGACCAGCCGGCGGCGCTCAAATCGCTGTTGATCATGCTCATCGTCAGAAAGAAAGAAAACCTCAATCTGGAAACCTGTCTTTTTCACACGCAGCACGGTCTTTCTTGTCGCGGTCACCGTCTCGAAGGCCATTTGCGGTTCACGCTCAAATTCATCTCCGAGCGCTGCGACCAATTTCCTAATTTGGGAACCATCGCAGGAAACGACCAAGTCGGCATCTTGCGTCGAACGCGATACGCCGTAAAAGCTGGCGGCCAGCGAGCCTACCAGGACATAAGGAATCCCAACCGATTCCAATGCGTCGACGAGCCTCTGTACGAGTTCTTCAAGCGTCATGTCAACGATCTAGAATTCGAGTATTCAAGCTCGCGGTTTATCGCCAAGAGATCGTACAGCTTGCGCTGGAGTTCCTGCTCGTTGGCTTCGGGATATTGGTCTCGCAATCCATCGAGCATTAAGCTGGCAGTTCGCTCAAAGATTTGCAGGCTTTCGCGCATTTTCTGTTCACCAGTCATGCTGGCTGCGCGTTCGATCTGCTCGCGAAAGCTCTCGTCCATAACGTGAGACGCCTGCAATAAAATCTGTCCCTAAGATTCTAACATAGGGACAAACCGCCTCCGAAATCCCCATCTATTATAAGTCTTCGTGATACCTTATGAGTCCGGTGCTGCGGTCGGAGGTTCTTCACCGTCCTCGCGCTCTTCAGTCGGCACGCAGACGATTGCCGCCAGCGTGTCGCCTTCTTCGAGCGACATGATGCGCACGCCTTGCGTGTTGCGGCCGATGGGGTTGAAGTCGCTGACCTTCACGCGCTGGATCTTGCCGCGGGCGGTCATCATCATCAGCTCGTCGTCGTCTTTGACGCGGACGATGCCGATCACCGGGCCGTTGCGGTCGGTGGTCTTGATGTCGCGCAGGCCCTTGCCGCCGCGGTTCTGGGTGCGGTAGCGGAAGGATGACGATGAGCCTTCGGCTTCGTCATCGCCTTCGGTGGGCGGACCCCCGGCAGAGCCGGGGGCTGCCGCGCTTGTTTCATCTGGAGCGCCTTCACTAATTTCGTCCGGCGCGGCGTTGGGCCCGAACGGAGTGCGTTTGCCGTAGCCGTTCAGGCAGGCGGTGAGCAGCGTCGCTTCGGGGTCGGCGACGACCATGCCCACCAAGTGATCGTCCTTCGTAAGCGTAATGCCTTTCACGCCGCTGGTGTTGCGGCCCATCGGGCGGGCGTCGGCTTCGTTGAAGCGGATCGCCATGCCGCCGGCGGTGGCCAGCACCACTTCGTCGCCCGGCTTGGTGATCGCCACGTCGACCAGCTCATCGTCTTCCTTGAGCTTGATGGCGATGATGCCGCTCTTAAGCGGCCGGCTGTACGCCTTGAGCTCGGTCTTCTTCACCAGGCCCTTGCGCGTGGCCATCATCAGGTAATGATCGGGCTTGTCGAAGTCGCGCACGGCCCGGCAGTCGGCGATTTTTTCGCCCTCGGCCAGATTCGAGCAGGTTCACGACCGCGCGGCCTTTGCTCTCGCGCGAAAGCTGCGGCAGGTTGTACACCTTCTGCCAGTACACTTTGCCCTTGTTCGTGAAGAACAGCAGGTAGTCGTGCGTGCTGGTGACGAACAGGTGTTCGACCGGATCGTCTTCGTCGGCCTTGGCCCCTTTGATGCCCTTGCCGCCGCGGCGCTGGGCGCGGTAGACGCTGGCCGGCGTGCGCTTGATGTAGCCGTTGTGCGAGATCGAGACGACCATCGTCTCTTCTTCGATGAGGTCCTCGACATCGACCTCGCCGATTTCCTCGTCGCTGAGTTCGCGTGCGGCGGGCGTCGCCGTGCTTGCGGACGAGCTCTTCGCAATCTTCGCGGATGATCTGGTAGATGCGGGCCTCGTCGACGAGGATGCTGAGATACTCGTCGATCTGGTCGAGCAGCTTGGCATGTTCCTCGACGAGCTTTTCCTGTTCGAGATTCACCAATTGGCCGAGCGTCATCTTCAGGATGGCGTCGGCCTGCACCGGCGTGAGCGAGTATTCCTCGGCGACGCCGCGCTCCTGCTGGAACTGGGCGAAGCCAACGTCGCCGAGCGCCCGTTGCAGCATGGCGCCGCAGGCGTCTTGATCGCCATAAGCCGCTCTTTGGCCTCGGCCTGCGTCTTCGACGCGCGGATCACGCGGATCACCTCGTCGATGTTGGCGTGGGCCAGCAGCAGGCCCTGCACCGTGTGCTTCCGCTTGCGCGCCCGGGCCAGCAGGAACTGCGTCCGCCGGCGGATCACGGTGACGCGATGCCGCACGAACTCCTGCAGCATCTCCTTGAGCGAGAGCGTGCGCGGCTTGCCATCGACCAGCGCCAGCAGGATGATCGAGAACGAATCCTGCAGCGGCGAGAATTTGTAGAGCTGGTTGAGCACGACGTCCGGGTCGGCGTCTCTTCTTCAGGTCGATCACCAGCCGCACCGGCTCTTTGAGATCGCTCTCGTCGCGCACGCCGGCGATGCCGGGAATGCGGCCTTCGTTGGCGAGCGTCGGCAATCTTCTTGGTGAACCGCGTCGCGCGATCTGCTGATACGGAATGTCGTTGATGATGATGCGGAAGCGGTCGCCTTTGCGTTCCTCGATCGTGGTTTTGGAGCGGACGATGATCGTGCTGCGGCCGGTTTCATAGCCCTTCCAGATCGCAGTCTTGCCGCAGATGATGCCGCCGGTGGGGAAATCGGGGCCCGGGATGTGCTCCATCAGCTCCGGCACGCGTGATGTGCGGGTTGTCGATCAACGCGATGAGGCCGCGGCACACTTCGCCCAGGTTGTGCGGCGGAATCGAAGTGGCCATGCCGACGGCGATGCCGCCCGAGCCGCTTGACGAGCAGGTTCGGAAACTTCGACGGCAGCACCGTCGGCTCGGTGCCGGCTCTCGTCGTAGGTGGGAACGAAGTCGACCGTGTCGAGCTTGAGGTCATCGAGCATCATCGCCGCGAACGGCGACATGCGGGCTTCGGTGTACCGCATGGCCGCCGGCGGCAGGCCGGCGATCGAGCCGAAGTTGCCTTGCTTGTCGATCAGCGGATGACCGCATGTTCCATTCCTGGGCCATGCGGACGAGCGTCGGATAAATCACCTCTTCGCCGTGCGGATGGTAGTTGCCGCTCGTGTCGCCGGAGATCTTTGCGCATTTCACGCGGGCCGCACCCGGCGTCAGATTCAGGTCGTTCATCGCCACGAGGATGCGCCGCTGCGACGGCTTCAGGCCGTCGCGCACATCGGGCAGCGCTCGGCTGACGATCACGCTCATCGCGTACGTGAGGTAGCTGTCCTTGAGCTCGTCCTCGATCGGCAGATCGATCAGCCGCGCGGCAATCGCCTGCTCCTGCGGGTCTTCGCCGGGCGTGGGATCAGTAGAATCGGTCGACACAAACGTATCCTTTCAAGAACTGCAATCCAATCGCGGCGCCCGTTGTGTCCCGGCGCAAAGCGGTGTTCAATCGTTTAGCCGCGACGCCGGCACCAACCAAAGGTTGGTGGACGGAGCGTGAAAGTCACCCAGAATGCAATTCCGCCAAGCGGGCAATCACCAACCAGGATGCTTCATCCGAAGGCCGCGAAACAACATGAATTTACCAAATTTACCGCCGATTCACAACCGGACGAAGTGCGCGCCCATAATCGAACTTTGCACAAAATCATGCTTCGCCTTCCAATTTTGAACGCTCTCAAGCGAACTACATTTACGGCGTAAATTTCATACCCAGTCAACGACGTCATCAAAAACTGATCTGGAATTCGTCGTGCAGCGGCTTAGAATGGGTCATCGAAAATAGTTCGCAATTAGACAGTTGAGAGATCAACGAGCTTGTTGAATGTGAGGCGACCGGGCCCATGGCTGTGACGATGTTCAAAGCTGATGCTGACGAGACGGAAATCGAAATCGATTTAAAGGACCCGCGCCTGGCAGCCTTTCTGGCCTGGCTACTGCCCGGGTTAGGTCACATTTATCAGGGCCGCACCGGCAAGGGCGTGTTATTCTTCGTGTGCATCGTCGGCACGTTTATTTACGGGCTGACCATCGGCCAGGGACGGGTTGTCTATGCGTCGACGGAGAACGTTTTCTCGCGCGAGTTCCTCGAACGCTGGCCGTACATCTGCCAGGTCGGCGTTGGGTTGCCGGCGCTTCCGGCGCTGGTCCAGCGCAGCCGAATGAACAACGAAAAGGGACCGCTGATCCATGACAACTTCATGCGACCGCCCCACAAACGTCCGCCGGAGAATTTGAAGGATGGATTCTGGTCACCCGACCAAACCGATCCAAATCGCACCGTGCATCATCCGGACGAGCTATCGAAGTGGAATTACGATCTGGGCGACCTGTTTGAACTGGGCACCATGTTTACCGTCATCGCCGGCCTGTTGAATATTCTTGCCATCTATGACGCCTACGGCGGACCGCTGGTGATTCCGCCGCCCGAAAGCAAAAAGAAAGACGACAAGTCGCCGGACGAAGCGGCGAGCGCCGAAGGAAAAAAATAATGCTCGGTTGTTTGACTATGATCGTCGCTTCAGGCTGGCCTTGGTTGCTGGCCGACGTCAGCGCAGCCCGACTTTGGTACGCCCTGCCGCTGATCACGAGCGTCAGCCTCGTCTGTGCCGCCACGCGACACGAAGCCATGGGGCCGATTCTGCTTCATGCCTTACGCTTCGCAATCTGGGTCCTGGTCTTCATGGGCATCGTCTTGGCCGTCATCCAGCTCCTGAGCTGGTTGCAGTAAGAGGAGGCTAATAGCTGTCTAGCTATCAGCCAGAAGGCTGCGCCAAAAATTTCGACGGGCGTGACTTGTCAAAAGCTAATAGCTAATAGCTAATAGCTTCCTCTCCGCGTCCGTAGCTCAATGGATAGAGCACTGGTCTTC
>CAVQLN010000008.1:0-332476 GCA_963713365.1 uncultured Planctomycetota bacterium
GTCCGGGCAATACGACCGACGCACGATTGCGACGCCATGACGTGCAAATTCCAACGATGTCGTGTAGATGCGACATTGAGCCCGGAAGCTGTCTGCTTTCCGGCAGGTTGGCAATTCTTGACGGTTTCCATGAACCGGTCCGCCCTCGGACACGACTACAATCGTGAACCCGCGAGGAGAATCGTCCCATTCGATCCAGCCGCGAAATACACGACGAAATGCTTGTGACTCGCTGCCGGCGTCGAAACGTGGCGGCGTGGGATGAGCTTGTCGAACGGTGGAATGATCGCCTGTTGTACTATCTGCGGCGGATGATTGGTAACGAGCACGACGCTTCCAATGCGGTGCAGGAGGTCTGGCTCAATGCCGTGCGCAACTTCAGCAGCCTCCGGGACGGATCACGACTACGCCGTGGCTTTACACAATTGCCAGGCGGACTGCCATGAATCACTACCGCAGTAAGTATGCTACGCGCGGAAACTCAGACAACCGAGCTACTGTCGGATGAGGCGAGTGTTGAGCAAGACGACCAATTGACGTTCGAGAATGCCGAGCTGGTTCATTTCGGATTGGGCCGGCTGAGCCCTCCTGAGTGCGAAGTGCTGACGCTTTATTTCCTGAATGACTTGACCGTCGGCGAAATTGCGACGCTGCTCGAAATACCGCCGGGCACGGTGAAGTCGCGGCTGTCGAAGGCCCGCCGCGATCTGCGGCACGTCCTCGAAGTGGAGGCCCAGCGCCATGACAGATAACCGAGAACAATTCGCCGACCGTCTGATCGCCGTCGAGCCGCATTCCGCTAGTTCCCGGCGACAACTTCAACAGGAGCTTCATGCCATGTTTGTTCGAGAACTTACTACTCCCCCGTGTCTTTTTTGCCATCGTCGGCATCGTGGCTCTCATCAGTGCAACGGTGTGCGGGTCGCTGGCGCTAACAGAGCCAAACCTGCCCGCGCTGCGCGCGTCGGCCTGGCGGTCGGCACGTTGTTCGGCCTGGCCTGGGCCGCCGTGGCGGCCCGCATCTGCTGGCGCGGGTCTCTCGAACTAAGGATCGATGCTCGGCGTCTCGCCGTCATGGTCTGGGTATTCACCGTTCTAACAATGATCTTTTTTCTGATAGCTGGCATGTCGGCCGAAGACCGTCTGCTCGGCTTGATGTTGATCGCCAACGGCATGGCTTTTCTTATCGGAGCCGGCGTGTATTGGATTACCTACCGAATTGAGCAGGCCGAGCTCAACACACGTGAAAAGCTACTGCAGCTTGAGATGCGACTTGCGGAGCTACAGGAGAGTCGATAGACGGCCCTGGGTGCGCCGACTATGGAGCGGATCGTTGCCGAGTCGTCGAACGTCGTGCATTGAGGTGGACGGTAATCGGGGATTGCATGACAATTGAGCCATCATGTGGAATCGCATCATCAGCGCCATCCTCGTGGTGGTGTTCGGCTTTATCAGTTCATTGGCCGCGGAACACACCGGGCGAGGCCCTCATTCGGCGACGGCGATCACTCCGCTACTCCATCCAAGGAATTGCCTGTTGTTGCCCTGGCCAACATTGTCATTCCGCATTTGGCTCTTAAAACTGTGCTCGCCAAATGCATACCTGCAGTTAGCGTCCTCGAAATCAACTGGCGGTACGAGCAACGCATTACTCGCCATTTCCGTCTCCATACGACGCAAACGCTACAGTCGCAGCACGCATTGCTGCGAATCTGATTGACCTCCGCGCTCTGCGCATTCTGCGGGTCATTCGTTTTCGATTTTCAGTACTTGCAAGGCCGACAAGGGTGGTCTTGCGTTCGCATGTAACTGGGTTTCTATGAACAAAACAAATGAAGACAATTCACCGGATTCCGACGAGTCGAAGGCGGGACTTTACCTAGTATTGGCGTTTTTAATCGGCCTCCCCATTCTCGGAATACTGGTGAAAGTTATCGGAGATTGGATGGGCAAATGAATCGCCGATGTCAATTTTGGCGAATTGGCGAACCGCTGAACGTGGCAGAGATCCTTACCATGACGGTTGGCTGAACCAACACACAAGACGTTCATCCAAGGCCTTACCATGCCTCACGAATTTGCGCTTCTGTTTACACTCTCAGTCAGCTTGGTCGCCGCGTTGGTGCTGGGCCTCGTGACCGAGCGGATGCGCCTGTCACCGATCGTGGGTTACTTGTTGGCTGGGATCCTCGTGGGCCCGCACACTCCGGGTCCAGTCGCCGATGCCGAAATGGCAGTGCAGTTCGCGGAAGTCGGCGTGGTACTTTTAATGTTCGGCGTCGGGCTGCATTTCAACCTCAAGGACTTATGGTCGGTGCGAAGTATCGCCATTCCAGGCGCCGTCGGCCAAATCGCCGTCGCCACGACGTTGGGAGCCTTGGCCGCAATTGCACTTGGTTGGAGTTTGGCCGAGGGCGTCATCATCGGCATCGCGATCTCAGTGGCCAGCACGGTCGTGCTGATTCGGGTGCTCACGGACAATGATGTTTTGCATACGACGCAGGGCCATATTGCGGTGGGCTGGCTCATCGTCGAGGACATATTCACCGTACTGGTGCTGGTGGTACTGCCTGCCGCGGCGGTAATAGTCTCGCAAGGCGGGGATAACGGGCCGAGCATTCCGCTCGCGCTGGGGCTGGCCGTCATACGGATCGTCGCGCTCAGTATCTTGGTGCTGGGCGGCGGAAAGCGGCTGATTCCCTGGCTTCTGCGCCTCGTCGCGCAAACCCGTTCGAGAGAACTATTCACGCTGAGCGTGTTCGCGCTTGCCTTGGCGATCGCTACCGGTTCCGCCTATTTCTTCGGCGTGTCGATGGCGCTGGGCGCCTTCTTGGCCGGTATGGTCGTTGGACAAACAGAAGTAAGCCATCAAGCGGCCGCTGACGCATTGCCGATGCGGGATGCCTTCGCCGTCTTGTTCTTCGTGTCAGTGGGCATGCTCTTTGACCCGCATGCGATCCTTGAAGAGCCCGTTTACTCGCCTTACTGCTGACGATTACGCTCTTGGCCAAACCACTGACGGCCTTTCTCATCGTGTGGTTACTGCGGTATTCGATACGAAGCACCCTGACGATCGCCATCGCCCTTGCGCAAGTGGGCGAATTCTCCTTTCTGCTGGCCGATGAAGCTATCCGGCATAAACTGCTGTCGGAAACGGGGCATAGCCTGCTGGTGGCCTGCGCGATTCTTTCCATCACAATCAACCCGTTGCTATTCCGAGCCATCGAGCCGCTTGAAAAATGGCTACGCGGCCGGCCGCGGCTATGGTCGAGGCTCAGCGACCGAGCCGAGTCCGCCGGCAATGAAATCAATCGGCAAGTTAAAGAACGGTTGGGGACGAGCATCGATAGCGATACGGCGACCAAAGTGAGGGCGGTGATCGTCGGCTACGGGCCGGTCGGTCAAACAGCACGCCGCGTGTTAATGGGATTCAATGTGGAAACTGCGGTTATTGACCTTAATCTCGATACTGTGAGGGAGCTGACAAGTGCCGGCGATGCAGCGATTTACGGCGACGCCACGAGGCGTGACATTCTTGAAGCGGCCGGCCTTCACCAAGCGACGTACTTATTGGTGACTATTCCGGACGTACTCGTGCGCACACTTATCATCCTCGCCGCCAAGGAAATGAAGCCCGAAGTGCGCGTGTTTGCCCGGGCACGATACCTGAACGAACGAGCCTGGCTGGAGGAAGTCGGCGCCTCCGAAGTGTGCACCGAGGAGGGTGAAATGGCTGTAGGCCTGGCACTGCTGCTATTGCGCAAAGTCGGCGCTGACCGGGCACGCGTTCGCGATGAACTAAAACGGATTGAAGTTGAGTTGGGCGTCTATCGAGTCAACGGCAACGAATAATAGCGGTTGTGCTTTGAGTCAAGCGAATTATCATCGAAAGCGTGTCCGAGCCCGAAAGGAGTTTGAAATCCCCAAGTGAGGCCCGAGCCCCGGGGGAGGGAAACGAGCAGCGGCCTAAACAAGCGTTGCAGCAGCGGTCCCTCATCGCCTGCTCCCGGCAGCAAGTCACTGGGAGGGGCTGCTGCTGAACTTGGTGCTCGGCGTCAAGTTCAACGTATTTGGATGCGGAGGTGTACCTATGGCTGAGACCACTTTCCAGACCTGTCCTCGCTGTGGCAAGCCGCTGGAGGCCGGCTTCGCCCACAAGGCGCCCGGCCTCTCGTTCGTCGCTGCGGACAAGCTTCAGCAGTTCATCTTCCTCGACGAGGACGTCGCGAAGTCGGGACTCAGCAAGCTCGTACCCTCCGTGGCAGCATTCTTCCGGTCCTACCTGTGCCGGTTTTGCGAGCTGTATATCATCGACTACAGCGTGGCCTTGGACCGCGTTCAGGCGAAGCAGGCGGTCCAGTCCATGACCTAGAGGGAAGTGACGATTATGGAAGCGCCGAACAAGGCGTTGCACCTGCCTGCGGCGGCATCACTTGAAATCACGGTTCAAAGTCTCACCAGCCGCAGCAGCGGTTGAACTTTATTGTTAGGAACAAAGCCATGATTACCAATCTGTTATTCATTCTCGTGCTGGTCTTGGCGGTCGCTTGTGCGGTTGGTCTATATGTGATGGATCGCGTCCGTTGCCGTGAGGCCTTGTTTCGGTGGGCATCCACCAACGGCTTCCGCCTGCTCAGATTCTCGCAACCGATGGTCGAAGCAACGCCGTTTCCGTTCACGCCGAGCAAGTCGCAGCATGTTTTCAAGATCGTCGTTGCCGATGCTGAATGCCGCGAACGCAACGGATTCGTCCGGCTGGGTGATGTCTGGCACAGACTTTCGTTGTCAAACGCAGAAGTGCGCTGGACGTAAGCGGAATCAGCACCTAACAGTGCGCCGCAGTTGACTCGGCGTTTGATCGCGCGGTCTCGCTTTTTACTTCCGGAGCATGAATATCGCATGGAATCCCACCACTTTGTTCCGGCGGGCAACTGAGCTTGGTTGTTACATCCGCAGTTGTCTCATCAAGCCATGCCTTTTGCGAAAGCTTCAGATAACCACCGTTTAGACACGGCTTCGAGCGGCGGTCCTCCGTGATCTTGCGATGATCGTCGACTCGAATCGCGCACTGTGCCAAAACTCATCGACACAGCGATTTCTGACACGTATATACATAGTGCCGAGAACTCCTACGTCTTCTAGGAATAATCGCAGCGTTTTCGGCTCGCCTGCGAAATCGTCGGAAAATACTGCAATCTAAAGCGTTTTTGGCACTTTGCGGTGCGCGGGCGATACGTCGTTTTAGGTCGTTATGGGTCGTCTTAGTACGCTTTGAGGGCGTACTGACGCCCGGTGTTTCGGCCGAAACTCAGCGACGCTGACATCGGGCAACGCAGCAACCACGGCCAGAGCAACCAGCACTAACGTCGCCGGCTCCGGCACGACTGCATCGACGAGCTGAACGTCCGGCATCGCTCTGGACACGTGCCACAGGTCGTCCCTGCTGGTGGCCCACATGTACTGGACGTCTCGCGTACCGAAGTTGTCGTCGTCGCTATAGGCAACGCCGAAGCCAAAGATGCCACCCCGGGCGAGAATGTCCGCCGGGGTCTCCTCCAACGCCTCCCACGGAAACGCGGCTTCGAATATCCAATCAAATCCACCTGCGGGATTCGCAGTGACCGGGCCGGACGTAGCGCTGCCCATTGTCTGCGGATATCGGGTGTTGACATCATCTCCAGTGTACGAGTTGATGCCCCACGTAAACGAAGTGTTTGGCAACGTACTTGGAGTTCTAAAAGGCCGGGGATTGACAGTAATAGTCGCATCGTCGGCGATAGCTGGCGTCCAACCAGCGAGCGCAATAAACTCGTAGGTCGGCTGCGCTGTACCAACCGAGCTGGGATTGTATTCGAAGTTGTTGACATTTTGTGCGTCGATATAGAACTCGATGCAGTCATCTTCCCACCCGTTGCCGCTGTCTGGCCCCCCAAACGCAGGCAAGCTGTTGACGATCGCATCATCGGTCGCTTTCGACATAACATAGAGGTTGGTGTCGTCCCATAGCGCCCTCCACTCCAAGGTCAAATCAGGTGACGGTGCGGCCGGTCTGCGCGTGCTCAAATCGAAAAACGTGGACGTATCGTAAACATTCGCGTTCGCCCATGCGGCATCACTACCATTGCCATCGATTACCGGCGGCGTACTGGTTTTTTTGATCTGGGCAGCGGGCTGGGCGCTGGCAATCTGGCACAGCAATGCGCAGCCGATGCCAACCGCAACGTGCAACCTGGAAACCATCTGATCGTCCCGAAAAGGTGATGCCACGGACTCAGACAAGAAAATGGATTCTACCATCGGTCTGAATTTACGACGCGCTTAGAGGACTTACAAGCAGTATAGTGGGGCCGAACATGCTCGCGGTGGGTCATACCGACAGCGCCCATCGCACATTCGCGACGTGCGAACTCAGGTGGATTGGCCGCCACTTGCGCAATATCTTAGCTATGGACTTGCGGGGTGACGCGCTGTTGTTGTGCAAGTCTTACGATCTTCCCATGGCATTTTAACAAGCTGATGGTGGAGCACGTATCTGACCGGCGCGGCAGCAGGATTTGCGTCAGGTGGGCGTGTCCTGGGTCGTTAAATGAGGGTCGCTTCTGAGCGTATGTCCCCGACCGAGAGGTCCAACGTCAGACGGCTTGCGCGCGAGGTGTTCACGACGAATGGCACATAGTTCTGCGCAAGTAATTCGCGGGAAGTGATATAGGTGAAAGTGGGCCTCTCTTGCATAGATGATTGTTGGCGACAACCCATCACGGCAAGGAGGCCCCACGGATGCGATCCTACAACCACGGACGGTTTCAACGACAGGCGAGTTTTCTGCGGCGTCAGTTTCTACAAGACGGCGACCTGCCGTTGACAGACGTTCTGTCCGAAGGAGTCGTTGCGCAAGCACTGACAGCGACGAGCGTCGTTTGGCTCGACCGCATCTACTCACCGCTGGTGACGTTGTGGGTCTTCTTGGGTCAGGTCCTCAGCGCCGATCATTCCTGCCGCGCAGCGGTGGCGCGCTTGATCGCCCATCGCCTATCGCGGGGAGAACGTCCGTGCTCGGCGACGACGGGCGCTTACTGCCAGGCTCGAAAGCGTCTGCCGGAGCAATTCTTCGCGGCGGTCGCCTGCTTGGTCGGGCGCGCCTTGGACGCCAAGACCGACTCCCAGTGGCTTTGGAAAGGCAGGCGCGTCTACATGTTCGACGGCACTACGGTGAGCATGCCCGACACTCCCGAGAATCAAGCCGCCTATCCGCAGGTTTACAACCAAAAGCCGGGGCTCGGCTTCCCCATTGCGCGGATCGGCGTCATCACCTCACTGGCCTGCGGAGCGATCCTCAACCTGGGGTTCTGCCGGTACGCCGGCAAGGGACAAGGCGAGGTCAGCTTACTCCGTAGACTGTGGGAAGTTCTTCGCCGCGGCGACGTGCTGTTGGCCGATAGCCTGTTGTCCAATTGGACGGGGATCGTGCTGCTTCAAGAGCGCGGCGTCGACTTGGTCAGTCGGCTCAACAAAGCCCACCGGAAAGCAGATTATCGTCGTGGAATCCGCCTGGGCGACGACGATCACATCGTCCGCTGGCGTAAGCCGACGTCGATTCGCTCGGTCGATCGACGAACGTACCACTCTCTTCCGGAGTACGTGACGATTCGCGAAGCTCGCTTTCGCGTCCACCAACCTGGATTCAGGACGAAGGCCATTGTCGTGGTCACGACATTGCTCGACCCTCAGGAAACGACCAAGGAAGACTTAGCGACCTTGTATCGCGCCCGTTGGAACAACGAGCTCGATCTGCGCTCAATCAAGTCCACGATGAAAATGGACGTGCTGCGCTGCAAGACGCCGGAACTCGTCCGCAAAGAGGTGTGGACGCATATTCTTGCCTACAATCTCATCCGCACGATCATGGCGCAGGCGGCGACGAAGCACAGAGTGGAGCCGCGAACGATCAGCTTCAAAGGGGCGCTGCAAACGCTGGAGGCGTTTCAGCCGCTCATCGACTTTCAAGGACGCCGCGATCATTGCTTCCGTGCCAATCTGTACCGACAGCTGCTAGACGCCGTCGCACTTCATCGCGTGGCTGATCGGCCTGACCGATTCGAGCCTCGCAAGAGAAAACGCCCGCCTGTCAAGTTCGACCAAATGATGAAGCCTCGCTGGGTGCTGAAACGTGAAATGGCGAAACGAGTTGGGGACAACTAAGTGCCATTCGTGTTCACGACCGCAACTGAGCACATCCCGATTCGAATTTCGAAGTCGATTGATCTTCAATGATGCTTGATCATTAGGATTCCGAGAATACCCTCCGACAACACGGGCACTTGTCGTCGAAGCCATTGACCATCGCTGAAAAAGCGGACGGCTGCGGCAGGGTCATGATTGCTTTGAACGCGAGCGGTGCCCGATGCGCGTAGTGGCGATAGGTAATCCCGCCGACCGAGTGGCCAAGGATCTCAATGGAAGACTCCGGCAGATGCTCGTCGTAGTAGGTTGCACACGTCTTGCGAAGATCTTTGAGTAACCAAGGATTCTCCTCTCCAGTCTCAATATTCTTCTTGCGACTGATTCCGGCCAGATCGCATAGATTTTGGAATCGCACATTGGGACGTGCTCCTCCGCCTAGGAACACTGACCGTCCGGATTCGGATTAGACGGCATCAAACTCTTCACATGGGCGTGGACTGTGCGATTCATTGGCCGATAGAAGTTCTTTCCGGTCTTCACCCGCCGGTAGAAGATCCATCCCCAGCGAGAGCTGTTGTTTGACTTGTCGGTCTGGCGACTCCGGCTCCCAGGTCACGTGCCGCCACAGGATTGGTTCATGCGTCGGAACGCATTGCCAAACCGTTCCGGTATCGAAGCCATAGTTGAAGAATACAACCAGCGCAGCGCGCCAGTATCGTCCGACTGAAATCGGTTCGTTCCAACCTCGCGGACGCATCATCCTGTGAGTGGCGAAGTAGAGGGCATTAATTTCTGCCTTCGTTAGGTAATGTCGGCCTGCGACGTTGCGTTGCGGCATGGGCTTGGGGAATCGAGGCAGTACATCGATGATGTCTCGCTCCCAAGCCCACGACATAATGGCCCGAAGATTTTCGCGGGCTTTGTTCGCCGTGCGGCCAGGATTGGTCCCTTCTTCTTCCACGGCGCGCTCGTAAACCCAATCGAGAAAGTCGCGTATTTCTCGACGCGTCAGTTTCTCGACCGGTACGCCGCCGCCCCAGTCCGTCCATTTCCTCAACGTGGAGAAATACTCTTTGCGAGTTCCAGCCGCCAAGGTCCCGGTGCGGAAGTAACGAAGTACAGCATTCTTAAGACTCGTGGGCATCGGTATGGCTCCGGTGCCGCCGGGACTCGTAGCCTTACCAGATCCGTCGTGCCCGAGGCATCCGTGGATCCTCATGAAAATGGAATGTGGACGCAAACTGTTTGCGTTGTCACAGCTTGAGCATACTCACCAAGAATGCGGAAAAGCAAAAATCTCTGCATTCCGTTAACTGCCCGGTTTGAACTGCGCTGCGAGGCCGGCGCGGTCGATTTCACCTGCGGTGCAAAAGCAGAGGCTGTCACGTGCTGTCGGGGTGTCTCACCTCTGCTCATAGCAAACCGTCGGTTTTACGCCCCTGACGGTTCGACATGCGCACGATATCTCGAAGAAAAGCTTGGTCACAACGATTCGGCCGCGTCGCCGTTCGTCGGCCTCATGTCGCAAGGCACGAGCGGTGATCTGCACTAGATGAATTACTTGGAACCTCCGCGAGAGAGCTATATGCGAACCCAATACGCACGCGAATTGGGAATATGGCACTTCAAGCGTTGAAGAAAATCAAGTATCGCAGCGATATCGATTTGGCGATGTCGGAAATTCAGTTAAATCTGCAACGGTGCCTGCCGTCGCAGTCGCGGTGGATTGAGCTACCCCGATTGAAAAATCTCGCAACGGCCAACGACCGCGCGACCGACGTGAAGTGTACGCCGAGCAGGCGATTTGGCTTCGCGATAATCCATCGGCCGAGCTCGTGCTGCAGACGGTGCGCATCGGCGAGCTCGCTATCGCGGCGATTCCAAATGAAGTATGCCGTGACGGGGTTGAAGCTAAAGGCTCGGTCGCCGCTGCAGCCGCTCATGAACATCGAGCTTGCCAACGGCGCTGAAGGCTACATTCCGCCACCAGAGCAATACTATTTGGGCGGTTACACAACCTAGCCGGCACGCACGGCCGGGCTCGAAGTTGACGCGGAACCGCAAATCGTGGAGTCACTCTTGAGGGCTGTTGGAAGGAATTTCCTAGGACGCCAAACGCGATTCTTTAACAGGGGAACTCTACACGTCCGAACAACGCGGCGCCACGGATATTGTTATCCCGCTTTGCCTGATCCATGCTCGCTGCGTTAGGTATAATCGCAGTCTGTTCTGCCGGCCGTCGGAGTTGATCAGACGCCGCCGAGATGTGACTGCAGAAATTGTAGCTGGATTCGCACTTTGAATGAGGTTTGCATGACACGCCGAGTATTTGCTTCCCTGCTGGAACTCGCATTCGTACTGAATTGCGATTTGGCGAGCGCCAATAAACGTACTACCGCGCCGCCAAAGAACCCGCTCTATTTGGCAGTGTCGGATGATGCTTACCTCCAGGAGATTGGGCGGCAAGTGCCAACCAAGAAACCAGTCACGGCCCTGGCGGTTTGGAACGACAAGGTTTTTGCGATTTCGGAGGGTAAGCTTCTACTGCTGCATCACGGTGCGCCGCAAACCGTCGAAAATGCTCCCATGGGCCTTCAACGCTTGTTTGTGCTTGATGGAAAAATGTGGGGCAGCACCGCGGATGCTCTGTATTTGTTCGACAGCCGTGCATCTTCGAACCGAATAATGTTCAACGGCGCGGTCGTCGACATGTGCGTGCATGACGACGCCGTGCATGTTGCGACTCATAACGCAGTGTTTCGTTTCGATCGAGGCGCCTTTGTTGACATCAAGCCAAAGACTGGCTGGCTGACCACGAACACCACGATGATCATGGCCGACGGCAGCCAGGTGCTGGTTGATCCAGTCCGAATCGGTCCGATTCGAGCGCATCGCGTCCTACAGCGGCACGCTCTACCTCCTCCAACCTGGACAACTAGCTCTGCTCGATGGGGCGACATTCGCGGAGTCGCCCATCGATTGGGGCGAGATGCCTTCGCAAACCCTTCGCGACATGCTTTCGCACGGCAGCCGCTTGCTCGTCGCCACCGATCGTGGCCTCGCGGTTCTGCGAGGCGCAGCGCTCGACCACTGTCATCGGCCAGGATGGGCTTCCGTACGAAGATGTCACCTGCCTCGCGCGGGTTGGGCGGTGATCTTTGGCTCGGTACCACTACCGGCGCGATTCGCAATACGGGCAAGCAATACCACTACTTCGGCGCCCACCACTGGCTTCCCGGCGACAATGTGCACGACATCGTCGTCGACGCGGGCACCGCCTATATCGCAACTGATGCCGGAATCGGCATCATTCGATACGAGCCTTTTACCTTGCGAAAAAAAGCGGCCTACTTCGAATACGAAGTTGAAGCACGAGGGCACAAGCGGCTCGGCTTTGTGCATGAGCTGTATCGGTCTGGCTCGCCTGAGGAGGGCCGCTGGTTGCGCGAAATCAGCGACAACGACGGCGGCCACACGGCCCACTATCTTGCCGCCATGTGTTTCAAATACGCGGTCACAGGCGATGAAGCGGCTCGCCGCGAGGCGGTCAACGCCTTCGAGGCCATGCGATGGCTGCAGACGATCACCGGCACCGACGGGTTCTTCGCCCGATCGATTTGGGCCGTCGACATCGACGGCGGTGAGCGCTCCACGCAAGGCAGTGGCGGCCTGCCTGCGAAGTGGGTTGCCACCAAGGATGGCCGCTGGATGTGGAAGGGCGATACCTCTAGTGATGAAGTGAACGGCCATTTTTATGCAGCGTCGCTGTTCCACGATCTCGTCGCAAAAGGCGACGAAAAGAAGCAAGCGGCCGGGCACTTGACCCGCATCACGAAGCACATCATCGACAACGGCTGGGTCCTCCGAGACGTTGATGGCAAGCCGACGCGTTGGGGCCGCTGGGATCCTGAGTATCTGCTGCAGCCGTACGGTTTCGAGTCGCGCGGCCTCAACGGCATGGAAGCGCAGACTTATATATGGACCGCGCTGAATTTCTCCGGCGACCCGGCGTACCGCAAGGCCCTTGATCAACTTCTCACGTGGCGATACGAAACGTACACAGTCCGCGAGAAGCTCACCTTCCCGCCGGAAAGCGTCGTGTCGTGGGACGATGAACTCGCGTTTCGCTGCTTTCATCCGCTGATTACGTACTGTGATGATTCACGCTTGCGTTCGATCTACCTGCGTGCGCTCGAGCGACATTGGGAAGTCTTGCGCATGCAGAAGATTCCGTTTTTCAACTTCAGTTATGGAGGGCTCACAGGCAACGACTGTGAAGCCGACGAGGCCGTGCAGCATTTGCGTGAATGGTCGCTCGATACGGTGAGCCATAGCTATCGAAATTCGCATCGGGCCGACCTTGCCACTGAACCAGGCTATACGCCTTACGCCGGCGGCACGCGCGCGATCTCGCCACGCGAGCAGAGTTGCAATTGGGGCAGTCGTCCGTCGATCGAATACGACGGCGGGCGCGGGGGCCGAGGTATCACGCCGCCCGTCGGCTGGTTGGAAGACTACTGGATGGGTCGATATTACGGCATGATCAAACCGCCGGCCGACGGCGACGACTCGCCGGAGGAAAGTGAAATTGCGACGCTGCAGAGCGATCTTGTCGGTGCAGCGCCGTATAATGGCCCGCCGCGACCGGCGCCGGACTAAACACCGAACTTTTTCTGTGGTTGGTGATTGAGGCAACTTTCGAGAGTGAACGAGTCTGGAGTGATGCCCGAGCCAAACGGACTAATTCCGAACCTACTATGCGCCACGTGGATATTTACGTGCTGAAACATCTCTTGATCTACCGTTTCGCGGTCGTCATTTCTTGAGCATGACTTTAGACTTCGCGTTGAGCGCGCCGGCCGATGCAAATTAAGGTGAAAGCCAAGCGGCCGCGTTTACGCTACCTGATTCGCCGGTCGATAGCGCGGGGCCGACGCGTGGCAAGGTCAAAGGAACCGCAACCGCGCGCTGCAGCGAGGTCGGATGCCCTGGTGCATTCATTGAAAAAAAGTGTCTGACTGAGGACGGTTCGACATGTGCACGAAGCGCTATCGCCGGCCTGGCGTAGGTCCCGGCAACCTCAGCGTGATTAATCCCATAACCGAGGTCACCGGCACTCTTGCGTTGACTGATCGTTACAAGCTTTCACTTGCTTCCTTGCGTTCTTGTTTCCATCTCTGGAGATAAATGGTTCGGGGCTCAGCCCAGCAGCCAATGTCGAGACTTGGACCAACCCAGGAATTGACGGCCTTCGGCCGAGTTGCCATCAAATTGAGCCGGAATCTCGCCCCGTGACGCCACAATCAATCCTTTGAAGGCGGGTTGAAAGCGAGCCCGGAATTCGGGTTGCTGACTGGCCAAATGGCTTTCTGCCCAGGCGATGAATTCTGCCACGCCTGCATTGTCAACAAATGACAAATAGAACACCATCTGCCGCCATGCATAGGCTGTGTTCGTTACCGTAATGAGACGTGCGTGCCAATTGGCCGTGTTGACTTGCTGACGGCGACAAATCCACACGAACGAGCGGCGCGCCATGTCCACTAAGTACGGACGCAACGATTCAGCCAATTCTAAGCCAACAAACAGCGACGCGAGGTTCTGCGTCGTCACAATTTGCTGTTGTTCGATGATCATTCCGTTAGTGGCAGGATCCCAACCGCTCTGCGTAACGCCGGCTCGCGAGCAGCAGAGCTTTGCGAAGTTTTCTTGCGTTGGCGTAGGTCTGGAAAACCACGAACGTGTCGGTATCTTCTTGGAATCGGGAAGCTTCAATACTTCGACGTAGTCGATTCCGTAGTAAATCTGATAGAGCGTACCATTCATCAATCCGGCCGCCTGCTTGGCTGCTTGCACGAACTTGCCGGAAAAATCTCCCATAAATATGTCGGCGGCAAGCTCATCAACTAACGGAATGTCTAATCCCGCTCCCTTGGCCAGGGCACGCAACTCCTGAAGGAGTTTGTTCGGGATGATCGCATGCGGAAACGATACGAGGGTCAGGCTCACAACCTCATCAAGGGTCTGTCGAGCAAGTTGATGCGTAGAAAGGCTGTCCGAGCGGAACTGCTCGATTGCCGCGACCCAAGGTAGTTCTTCAATCTTGACCTGACTCTGTAGGTCCAGCAGAAGTAACGAGCGGCGTCGACGAAACGCCCGGTAGGTTGCTGCATAGAGCTGACGGAGCTGCGGATCGGAAATGCCCGCAGCTCGCAGTCCAGATGTCAGTTGGGGAAGAACTTTCGCCAACACGTCTCCGGACGGGATTAACCCACGCTCGATGAGCACCTCAATCGATTCACTGAGGCATCGCTCAATCTTGCGGCGAATAGACTCCGGCAGTTCTCGACCCGCCGGCAACCCGCAGTAAGCGGTTTCACTCTCGCTGATCGACACTTGTAACCGGGCCGAGGTTCTCGATGCCCTTTTTGCCTGGATACTCTTGAAGGCGAGGGATGACGACGGCCGCCACCTTATGAAACATTGGAGTTTCGGCCTGACGTGCTTGCTGGTCGCGAACAGTGCGACACTTAGTCGAACTGGGCAGACCGCGTTTGGCGACAAAACGAGCGAGGTGCAATCGGACCTTGCCAACGTCACGTCCGGACAGCGAAGCCGGATCTGCACGCATTTTGATAGGTAGGGAACGAGTTGGGCCAGGCTCGACTTCCGATGCCGCGGCTTTGAACTAAGCGTGTACTCCTTACGCTTCAGCTCGAAACGTCGCAAGAAGTCCATTGCTCGCTCGTTCCAGTCGTGGCGGAACAGCCGGCACGGCCATCCTCCCTCGACGGGAAACTTTCCATTATTTCGAATCTCCGCTTTGCCGTCCGGGCCGACAGCAAGATTCGGCGGCGGTCCTTCCACGGTTTCCAAGAACAAACCGACAAGCTCATCGTAAAGCGGAGTCCACACCTCGATCGCCTCTTTTTGGGCGGCAATCGAAGGATTAGGGCGGACTTTATGCAGGCTTTCGATGGTCGCATTTACGTTCTGAATGAAGACTTTCGAGCCAAACCGCTGTGGGCGTTCGGTTGGTTGCGGATAGAAGCGGAGCCGACCGAAGAAAGGAGCAAGTTGCGACAACAGTTCGCGCGCTTCATCACAGTGGTCGTTGTCGGTGAGCCACGTGACAACGAGAAGTGCGGCTTCCTCCGGCACGCTAATGTCGTAAGTTCCCTGGTGCAGACGCTTCCGAAGCTCGGAAAACCCCTCATCGGTAAGAAAGTACCCGTTCAGTGCAACGCGGTCGTTCGCATCTATCGTTAGGCTGTGTTTCGCAGCGATCTCACGCTCGTGCTCTAAAAGTTCACCGCCCGCCAGCAAGGTCCCGGTCGCGAACCCGCCAGTAACGACTTCCAACGTCACCCAAGAGGGCACCTTGTCCAGTGGTGTCCGAGACCCGACTTGGAGCTGCCCTTGGAGCATTTGCGTAAAGACGTTGAACCACGTGTCGGCCCGATGTCGGGCTCGTTCACGTGTAGCTGGGTCTTCATGCTGCTGCGCCGTCGTCAACGCCCTCGCCAGTTGAAATGCAGCATATCCAGGGTTTGCTAATTGAGGTCCGGAGGTTGGGGTCGAACCAACACCTTCTCGGTCCGAAGCCGAGCGTTCTCCCATTGAACTACTCCGGAATATTAGGGCTTAAATAGGCGACAGCGATTGCCTAACAGTTTTCGACAGAGCTGGTGTCATAGGCCAAAGGCGATACCTCCCACAGGCTACCGGCGCCCCACTCGTTCCTAAAATACTGATTCTGTTTCACCCCGTCAAAACCGAGCGCTCGTAAGCTACGGTTTCTGAGTAATTTTGCCTTCGCCCTCAGGTGAGACAAACCTAAGTTGATCCACCAAACAGCACAGGAGGGCGTGTCATTTGTCGGTCACGCGTTGCTCACCCTGCGTACAGCGCGATGTCCGAGCAGCATTTTGGGAGTAGAGGAAGAGGACGCCGATGCAACTCAGGCACGTTCCTCAGTGACTTGGCATGCGGAAAATCGTCAACAACTCGTCGCGCCGGCCAAA
Organism: uncultured Planctomycetota bacterium; assembly: GCA_963713365.1. Taxonomy (GTDB): domain Bacteria; phylum Planctomycetota; class Planctomycetia; order Pirellulales; family Lacipirellulaceae; genus JABDGM01. Next base: position 16,206 of record CAVQLN010000008.1, read on the forward strand.
CGCTGCGACACGCCAAAAACCGACCCATTCTGGCACAGGTTCCAATTCTCAGGAACTCATCCCTTTGATGACACGGCGTCAGCGTGTCGAGAACTCATATTCTGCGGATGAGTGAGACGCGGGGGCTGCTCGTGCGTGCGAAGCGCCCCACCAAACCAACCTTTTCCGACGAATGCTCCCCTTGAATATTTATGCTTGAAATCACTGTCATGCCCGCCAAAAATCCCTTCCGCGATATATTAAGTGGGCCGGCTCGATTTGGCCATTGCAATTCGCCAAGCGGCGACGTAGCATAACGCGACTATTGCAAAGCTGTCGGACGACTAAATAAAGGGTAACCCGGTCGATGCCGGGAGACTCGTTAAAGAGTAAGCCGACGTGGCGGAATTCCTCAGGGTGTTCCGCCACGTCGGCTTTTTTGTTTTGGGTTTCACACGCGAGGGTGGGGCCAACCGCGACGGGTGTGCGGGGATACCAGCCCCTTGCGGACTTGACTACTGCGTTGGTTCCAGAAACGCCGGGTCGCCTTGCGAGCGTCAGGAACTCAAGAAGGTTATAAAATCGAACTGACGCACTGCTTTTTGGCGAGAGCTTCAGAAACTGGTCGAACTTCGCAGAGGATTGATTCTCGCTGCACGACGAATTTGCCAACCCCAGAAGGAAACAAACGATGAATTACTCTCGTCTCCTCAACGGACTCAGCGTAACTGTACTTCTCCTTGGCTCGGCCGCAGCGATCGAAGCCGGCGAAGCCGTTCCCTTTAAGGCAACTTGGAGCGGCGCAACGGTCAGCGCCGAACCGACCGACGATCCGGACGTGGTCTTCGTGACGACCGCGGGAACTGGGCGCGGCACGCATCTTGGCAAATTCACAATGGTCTCGCCGCACCTGTCGCATCTTCTCACGTTCGAGGTGGAAGGTATGCATATTTTCACCGCTGCCAACGGCGATGAATTGATCGGCGAGTTCTCAGGGCAATTCACGCCCACGCCGGACGGTTTTCTCGTGGCCTCGCTGCCGTCGACCATCGTTGGCGGCACCGGCCGCTTCGAGGGAGCAACCGGCGAGTACGATTTTTCCATCATCTTCAACCTGGCGACGTTCGAATCCACGGCGACGATTCAGGGCACGATTTCACGGCCTTGAGACGCAAGGCGTGATGTTCGCCTGCCGCCCTGGAGGAAAGGTTTTTAATGTTCATACCTCGCGCAAGTTTTCGACGACCACCGAACTGTGCGGCTCAAGTATTCGCCTGAAGGCCATGTGAACTATTTGAAAAGCCGACTTCGGGCGACTTCCGAAATAGCCACAACCGCCGGATGCAATAACATTGGCGATTCCATCATCATCGCCGACGATCAGAGATTCGTCGGCCGGGCCTAACTTGCGGTAGTGCTCGGCATCGGACCAGATGGACCTTCTGCCCGCGCCATCTTGTGTTCACTGCGTGTGGGGAAGTAAATGAGTTTTGGTTTTGGAGGCGCACCATCGTAGAGAATGTCGCCGGTGAGCGTGGCGGGCCTTGCAGCTTCATCGTCAGTTGGTTGCTCTGCGCTTTCCGCTCCACCAGTTTCCGAAACATCCTCCGATGTTGGTTAAGACTCCTCGGCATACAAATGGCCGAACGAGACGATGGCGACAACCAGAGCCAATGCGGTCAGCCCGGCCATTCAGGGCACACGGCGATCGAGAGGTGCTGCGACCTGATTGCTGAGAAGTAGACGCCTGACGCGAATTACTAACGAGCCGCCGGTGGCCGCGACCGCCGGCGACGCCACTCGGCGATGCGACTCCAATGTATAAAGCGCACGAACGTAGCCCTTCAGAGTCACAGTAAGCTTTTTCTTCCCATATCATGCCTTGAACGACATGGGCCCGCCGACTTCGTATTATTATAACAATTTGCCTGATACGTTTGAGCCATGCAATTCTGGCCATGTGCTCTTATCGCACTGCGACGTTGTCATAAACTCATCGTGTGTGGGACGTGCCGAAATATCGACCGTTCTTGACGCGCGGCGTTCCATCGGGTCCGCTGCGCAATATCGGAAAAAAGTTCACTGGGGTGCTAGGCGCAGGGTGTTGAGGGGAGTTGATACAATCGTGGCTGTTGTGAGTCTGGATCGACTCTTGGCTCAGTCGATGTGAGAAATGTCGGACAATTGACGCGAACCGGCGGCAGCGCAAGCACGTAAACTCCATCGTGTGGAGCGGCTTGGTCCCGCCCGCCACGGCGCGGATCGGCATAGCGGCACGGTCGCCCGTTCATCTTATTCTTGGAGAGGCCTCGCTTGCTGTCGCTGCGTCCTTATTGTCTCGCGTCCGTTTCCCTGTTTTTGGTGACAGTGGCACTTGCCGACGACCGGGACAACGATGCGCTGGATAACTGGCCGCAGTGGCGCGGACCGCTCGCGACAGGCACAGCGCCGCACGGTAATCCGCCGCTGGTTTGGAATGAAGCCGATGGGACGAGCATCCGCTGGAAGACCGAAATTCCGGGTCTCGGCCATTCGACCCCAATTGTCTGGGACGACCGCATCTTTCTCACCACCGCCATTGCTTTCGGGGATGCGCTTCCCCCGCGCCCAGCACGGCGCCGGGCAATCACGATAACCTTCCGGTCACGCATCGTCACAGATTCGTCGCTTTGGCGGTCAGCCGGTCAAGCGGCAAAATACTCTGGCAGCAAACGCTGCACGAGGCGCTGCCACGGGAACAGGGACACCACACCGGGAGCCTGGCGTCGAACTCTCCAGTGACCGATGGTGAACACCTGTTTGCATTTTTTGGTTCGTTCGGGCTGTATTGCCTCGACCTCGACGGCCAGCTTGTTTGGAATGCCAACTTTGGTCCGATGCAATCGCTCCACGGGCACGGCGAGGGAAGCTCACCGGTGCTTTACAAAGAAACGCTCATCGTCAACTGGGACCACGAAGGAATTTCGTTCCTCGTGGCACTCGACAAAAATACTGGCAAAGAGCGGTGGAAGTTGAGGCGAGACGAGGTCACCTCCTGGGCCACCCCCATCATCGTCGAACATGCTGGCAAACCTCAGGTCATCGTCAGCGGCACTAACCGCGTGCGCGGGTATGATTTGGACAACGGCAAGGTAATCTGGGAATGCGGCGGACTATCATCAAACATCGTCGCATCGCCCGTGTCCGGCGACGGAATGGTTTTCGCCGGCAGCAGCTACGACAAGCGGGCCTTGCTCGCGATTCATCTCGATGGCGCGGCTGGGGACATCACCGGTACGGATCGAATCGCCTGGAACAGATTTCGCGGCACGCCCTACGTTCCCTCCCCGCTGCTCTACGACGGCGGGCTTTACTTTCTGACGCACTATCAGGGAATTCTCTCGCGTGTGGATGCCCGAACCGGCGAGGAACATCCGGGCGCTTTCCGGCTAAAGGGGATTAGCGATGTCTATGCCTCCCCGGTCGCCGCCGCCGGTCGCATCTACGTCACCGATCTCGATGGGACAACGGTAGTTCTCAGCAGCGGCGATGTGCCGCGGCTCCTCGCATTGAATCACCTATCCGAACCGATCAGCGCCTCTGCCGCCATCGCCGGCCGCCAGCTCTTTCTGCGCGGCGACAAACATCTCTACTGCCTGGAAGGCGGCGAGAAGTAAGCGAAGGTCGGGCGGGTGGCCGACGTTCTACACGCTGCAGTTCTTGTAAACGACCACGCCTGCCAGGACCTATTTCCTATTCGACGAAGTGCGGGCTAGAGGCGGGGGGCAGGTCCTCGTCGCACCAATGACCTCAGCGAAGCCGCGCGGATCGGAAGTTCGACGAAATGTGTCATCTACTCGTCGACCCAGCCGTAGAGCGAGACGCACTAAGAACCCACCCATTTAGAAATTTCGCCTCGTAGGTGGACTGGCTAACTCCCCGCGATCGCGACTAGCGCCTTCGCTGGGCGTGCAAAACTCATCGATTCGCTGGCACAAGCCGACGTCGATTCGCTCGGTCGATTGGCGAACCTACAAATCATTACCGGAATACGTGACGATTCGCGAAGCACGCTTTCGCGTTCACCAATCGGGATTCAGAACGAAGACCGTGGTCGTGGTAACGACCTTGCTGGACCCGGCGGAGACGACCAAGGAGGACCTCGCCTGCTTGTATCGTGCCGCGCTGGAACAACGAGCTGGATCTGCGGTCCATCAAATCGACGATGCAGATGGACGTGTTGCGGTGCAAGACGCCGGACCTCGTCCACAAAGAAGTCTGGACGCACATCCTCGCCTACAATCTCATCCGCACGATCATGGCGCAGGCGGCGACTAAGTACGGCGTGGAGCCGCGCACAATCAGCTTCAAAGGAACCCTGCAAACGCTGGAGGCGTTTCGGCCGCTGCTCGACTTTCGAGGACGCCGCGACGCCGCGTTCCGCGCTGTCCTCTACGAGCAGCTGCTCGACGCCGTCGCACTTCACCGCGTTGCCAATCGACCTGACCGATTCGAGCCTCGATATCGGAAGCGAAGATCGAAGAGATACGCCGAGCTCAAATTGCCCAGGCACGAGGCCAAACTGGCCATACTCAAAGGGGTTAGCAAGAACTAAGTGCCATTCGTGAAATCGACCTCAGGCGCAACCGTTTCGGCGATTGATGCTTCGGTAGAGCCCTCATCGGCGCGCTTCCGCGGGCGCCACTGCATGAACTCCGATAGTTGCCGACTCCCACTTCGGTCATATACACCTCAGCGCCATCCGTCATTGGTCACGAACGATGCCCCTTGCGGACCGCTAAATGTCTTCCAGATTGGCTACGCGTTTCGCTGCCGTGAATCGCGGTCGGTGGAATCTACGGCGGCTCCTCGCGACTCTTATGGCTGCAAGTGATAAGAACAGTGGTGCGTTCGCGGGCTCGGGGACGGCGGAAGACAGAGGTAGGGCGGCGGACCCACCGCCCACTGTGGCGCCGAAGTTGGCAATCCAGTCGTCGTAATCGTCTTGGGTGTAGATGGTGCCGAGGCCTTTGCACCAGACGACGTAGTCGGCGGCGTCGACGCTGACATCATCGTTGAAATCGCCGGGCAGCCGCACCCTGATGTTGTATGTGGCCGAGAACGGCCCGCCCAGAACTGAACTGTATACATTCGTGATCGTATGCTCACCAAGCGGCAGGTTGTCGAAAATCGCACCAATTCCCATTTCGAAGGTCGAGGCCACGGCATTAATGCCCCCAGGACGCGGTTGGGGCTGGGTGTAAGAAATGGGCTCCGAAAAAATTCTTGTGCCGGACATCCGCTCCGCAAAATCGCTGCCTTGTCCTGCGAGGACGACAGCGCCGTCGAACGTGGACTGAATCGTCGCTGATTGAAAAATCTGGTCGACGGACGGGTCGTTCGGATCGTCCTCGGTTCCGTTATCGTATTTCTCTCCGAAAATGAAGAATGGCGAGAAGACGAGCGGCGTCCCTTGGTCGATCGTCAGGTCAGCCACAACGTTGCTTCCCAAATTCGGCGGCAGGTATCGGACGCCGTCCACGGTATCCGGAATCATCTGTCCGCTCAGACCGGTCCGAATCGCCCACTCGCCCCAATCCAAGGTCCACTCGCTGAGCGACTTTCCCCGGAAATCGCCCGGTGGCAACAGCACGTCCGGCGCCGGAAGGTCGGGGACGCTAGCCACGCGGAAACCGCCGTCGTGCCTCTCTTCCGCGGGGACGGAAGCATTGCGGTCACGTGCGCGGAGGCTGTCGGAGCCATAAGCTTCCCAGCCTCCAGCACGCATCCCGCACAACTACTACTGATCGCCATCGTTTCATTCCATTCCCAGACATTGCCGCCCTGGTCGAACGTACCGTAGGGGCTATCGGAAAGCTGATACTCCCCCACCTCAGTGCGATAGTACGGAGGACCAAGAGCATAAACGCCGAAGTCGATGCGGTAGTTCGCGTTGTTGCCCGCGTTGGTCGCCTCGGTGGCATCAGTTCCGGGCACAGAGTTTGTGCCGGTGGGATAATCGAAGTAGCTGGCCGCCAGACCGACGTTCTTGTCGTGGTAAGCCGCCTTATACCACTCGTTCTCGGTTGGGATGACGAACCGCGGCCCGGGCTGGCGAGCGAAAGCGATCTGATTGCCCACGTTGCGGTACGCCCCGTCCTCCGTGGTGCCGGGCCCTTGCGGTCCGGTCGGCTGGCCATTCTGCAGCCAATTAGTGAATCGGGCCGCATCCCAAAAGCTCACATAGTTGACCGGCCGGTTTGCCCAGTCGGCGGCTACACTGTATATGAAGTTCGGCGAAGAACCGGTGCGCATAATGTTTCCGCCGAAAGAACTGAGATTACCCATTTGCGTGCTGTAGAGCCCATTGGGATCGGCCTTTGCAACGGCATTTAGGAACTCCGTGTACTGGCCTGCCGTGACTTCGTACTTTCCAATCTCGTAAATGTAGTCAACCGAGCCGACCGAGATACCATTGTAGCGGGAGTCGGGCGCATTGCCCGGATTGTCAACAACGGCCCAATCAAATGTAACTTCGGCGAGTGCCGCGGTACTCAAAAGAACAGCGAAGAGGAGTGTACACACTTTGATCCGATTCATAAGTTCGCCCGTCCTAAATGATGCGATGAGCTTTCGCGGCGAGACAGTTTAGATCGTACTGCGCGAGCAAAGAAACACAAGACTCGGAACCACGACAATAATCCATCCTGATGTGGGATCCGCCGCAAGTACGTCCAACGGACAATCTCAAAATTCAATTGTCGCTGTGTCGCCTGACAGGAGGCCTACTCGCGGCTCTGCTCGACTGAATGAAATGCATTTCGCGGGAATTGCCCCATCAACTCGGTAGAGCACCTGATTTTGAGAGTCCCGATAATTGACCATTTGCTAAACGCTAAATGCCAAATGGTGGATGGACGGCCACGCCAGTGCCGCTGCACCGGAGGTCGGTGCTGCCCCGGAATTGCCCCCCGGTATCCGCGAGTGGCCTGCGACGTTTTATTCGCAGGCCACACGTGCTAAAGTTTTACAGACAATTAAGTAGAGGACTTGAACCTCCACGACCTTCCGGTCACTGAATTTTGAGTCCAAGAAAAGGTACCCGTAATTAATGCGGATATTGGCTAGACACTCAACGGATGAGCCGAGTATTTGCGGCCGATTTGGAATTTATTGGTGAATTGATGACTAGATTAGCACAGCCTTATGAACACTCCTGGAAATAATCCCTTCCAAATCTGGGTTGATGCAGATGCATGCCCTGCTCCGATCAAGGAGATTCTCTATCGAACAGCGCGCCGATTACAGGTGGGGCTGACGCTGGTTGCCAACCAGTCGATGCATGTTCCATCTGGTAAATTGATCCGACTGATTACTGTCCCCGAAGGTGCTGATATCGCTGACGACAAGATTGTTGAGATGCTTGCACCCGGGGATGTGGTGATCACTGGTGACATACCACTGGCTGCTCGCGTAGTCGAAAACTCAGCAATTGCTATCGGCGTTCGCGGCGAGCTGTTTGACGAGAACAGGGTGCATGACCGGCTAGCTTCACGCGACTTGATGGAGCAATTCCGATCGGAAGGGATTGATACCCGTGGCCCCAGTCCGCTTACTAAAAAACATCTTCAAACCTTCGCCAATACATTGGACCGAACACTCACACGATGCCTTAAGAAAGGCTAGAGCGTTTTCACTCGAATCGTTCCGGCGCCTTATTCAATACTGGCCGCGGAAATCCCCAAGATGCTGCCAACGCGTCGGCCGCGTCTTCCGGGTCGAAGATGTTACCCCACGGCCCATTTCGCAAGTAAGCATGAGCAAATTCATGCGCGATCACATAATGAGCAAATGCTTCTTCGCACACGGAGAGTCGTGGCTTCAGAACCACGCTCCGACTGCTGATGCCAGGTGCTCCGGGAGCGGCCATGAATACTGATGAGCCCTTGCCGGGAACATAGTTGTCTAGCAAAACGGTGAAGCAAGTATCGGTCACAAAGTCTTGCTGAACTTCCGTTGGCAGTGCACTGAGGACCTGCAAGACTCGTTGCCCCAGCGGTTGGCAATGCTGAAACGATTGAAGATAGACGGCGAACATTGTGGCTATAGTTGCGTCGCAGTGAGATCTGAGTGGCAGTGGGGATTGTCGCTCCCGTTGTTTTTGGATCCTCTGGAGGACGTTCAGAGGTGTACAGGAACGAAACGCACTTGTTCGTTCTCCAGAGGTGGTTGCGGAGGATCGATCCAAGCAATCTCCTGGTCCTCCCCATGCATTGTCAGAACACGCGACTTGAATTCGCGCGTCACATTGAGCAACACATCCCGCTCAGAATTACCCGTAGCGCTGATTTCCCCAGAATCATCGCCAGCGAGATTCGCCACTCTACCGCGTATCGTTCCGTCTGCGGTTTTGCAAACATAGACGATACATGAAAACGCAGGAACGGTGGGCTTGGAGTCTCCAGTGATCCCAAGTGGATTGGGCCTGTCAGAAGTGGCACTGTCCGTACTCGATGGCGTGTTCATTACTGGCTCTCGGACCTCCGGAATCATTTTACTCCACACTCGGTTACCCTCACGCCGGAATTCGCCTAGTGATCTTCCGCACGAAGGACCGCGATAAAGGCCTTCTGCGGGATATTCACGGTGCCGAACAGTTTCTGGCGGGTTGCAGGTAGCAACCTAGATACCAGAGAGGCTAAAGAGGACGTAGCGATGGCTCACGATTTGAGGTAAGTCGTTGCCACGTAAGTACCGGAGGATGGATTCGAACCCTTCACGTTCTTGCGAACACTGAATTTTGAGCCCGAGCACGTATGGCGGAAACCCAGCCGGCTACAACACATGGCGTTCGAACTTCGGACAACCGCCCGGCAACGGCGCGGGAGAAATTGCGAGTGCTGCCGTGCCCGCGCCGGCGAGCTTGGGCTGCTGTTGTTTGCGGCGGCTGGCTGGTGTTTCCGGCGAGGCCGGGCAGGATAGAAAAGTACCAACAACTCATAGCGCCGTGGTACACACCAACAATCACCGTGTTTTTGAGAATCTGGGGAACCTACGCCTGGCCTGGCGCATCGAACGTGATAGACGCTCATCTCTGATTCTTATCGGTCACTTCAATGGTCGCGCCTGTTCTCAGCGGTCGAATGGTCGGCTATGCACGTGTTAGCACTGACGACCAGGACTTGTCACTTCAGATCGATTCTCTGACAAGCCTCGGCATCAATCGAGACGACATATTCACCGAGAAGATCTCCGGAGCAAAAACAGACCGCCCTCAGTTGGGTGCTTGCCTTGATAATTTACAACAAGGCGACACGCTTGTGGTCTGGCGGCTTGATCGACTGGGTCGCTCCATGCACCACTTAGTCGACCTCATTGAGGACCTGCGTAATCGCGGTGTCGGCTTTCGGTCTGTCAGCGACGGCCTCATCGATACGACGAGCCCATCGGGTGAATTGATCTTTCACATCTTTTCGGCTCTCGCTCAGTTCGAGCGTCGATTGATTCAGGAGCGAACCAGGGCTGGCCTTGAATCAGCGCGAGCAAGAGGTCGACTTGGCGGCCGCCCGCCTCAGGATGCCATAGATTGTCGAGTGCCGTAGCGGCAATTTGGGTGCTAATTTGGGTGCAGTTTGGCAGCCGGGATAGCAGTCGGCGGCGGAGCATCAGGCCGGTAATATCCGGCTGCCGATTTCTTAACAAGGTCTAAGTCCATGAGTTTACCCAGAGGAGATTCGCCATCCTTATTCTTTTTGTAAAGTTTCGACGAATTGCCGTCACAAACTTCGGCAGCCAAAGCGTCTTTCTTAAGGCTTTTGTGGTTTAATGCGTCCAATATTTTCGTTTGAAACTCTGACGGGACCATTAGATCGGGCAATTTGTTATGACGAGAACGTGGTGTGCACCGTTGAACGGCAAGCGCAGCTTCATGCCGTAGTTCCCTGTGCACCCCCCCGGACGTAGCCAATAAGAATAGAACCGATTGCGGATGTGAATCCTTTGCTTCATCAACTGCAGAATTCCATTCTTCCACGGGCGCGTTTGGTTTTCGTATGACTTGCTGAATTTTGTGGATGTCCAATATTGCGCTCAGCCAGCTATTTGCGGCCTCGAAGGCTTCTTCATGGCGACTAGCGTTTTTGCGCCAACAAGCCCACGTTCGGATGGCCAATTGACGTAGGCTTCGGCGAACCAAAAGAACAACTGCTTATGCTGCCGTATGCTTGCAGCCAGGTCGGCGCAAGCTAAGCTTCTTTGCAGCGCTTCACGCGCTCGGTCAGCGATCACCGAGTGGTAGGGATCCGTCGGCCAATCTTCGAATCGATTCGATTCCAACCAGGCACAGAATCGCTCGGAACCATAATCGATAGGGTATGCGTCCAAGCTCGCAGATAGTTGAAAAAAAGCATCGAAAAGTTGAAATACGGCCTCATGCAGCCGCCAAAGCGCCATTGGCATCTCATCGTGAGGTACATTATGCATCGGGAAGCTTTCGCTCATTGGGCTCGTTTGCCGCAGCCGCGGCTTGGATCATGCCGCGCCGGCCAATCAAATGGATAGCGGGGGGTGACCTAGCGATTTTCAATTTAACCGATTAACTTTGCGACTTCGACTGCCCGCTGTCGATCAATTTCGGCGTAGATTCCGGTGACACTCGCCGCCGAATGGCCAAGCACCGCCTTCGTCGCTTCGATGCCGAACTCCTTGCGGATACGCGTTGCCGCGCTGTGCCGCAGCCGATGAGGCGACCACCGATGATCTGATTGCCACCGACGTAGGTCGGTACGTTGTGCGTCCGTAAGTCGTTCTCTCCAAGCCTTAGCGATCTCGTCGGGCCGCTTGGCCAACTCGCCCGGAGCTGGAAACGCCATGTCACAAGCTCGGTGTATTGCGCGGCGGTAGCTGGCCGTGTCGTATCTATCGCGTGGTCTTCGCTTTGGATGGAGTGTACGGTTCGTTCCTACTGTGTTCCCGCACGTTTTCGGCGTCTTGCGGGCTGCATGACGCTGCGTTCGGTGCCACGTTAGGGCCTCCGAAGGCGAGAAGCAAAACGCATCGGCCGGTCGTAGGAGGTAGGGCCGCAGAATGTCCTGACCACGACTGCCAATGTAGATGCAACGCTCACGATCATGAATTTCTCCTTTGTGCTGCATGGGACGAAATTCCCAAACGCTGGTGCCACTGCGGTCAACGTCACACGGCCGCAAAACGCAAATTTCGCCCGGCCTTGCACCCGTTGCGCGTTGCAACTCGACCATGGCTCGCACGGTTGGCGAGAGATAGGGCAGCGCGGCTGCAACAACAATATCATGAACTGGCCGCACCTTTGGAGTCTCCGCGCCGTAGTCTCGCCGCGTCGGATACCGTCAACTAGAGCCAGGGATGCGTGGATCGATGGTGGTAGCAGCCCTTCGACAGCCGCCCACTTGAACATCCGCACCAGCACGCCGACTTGCTGATTGACGTACTTACGAGCCCATCCCGAATCGATCATCGCCTGGCGGACCACCTTTAAATGAACAGGCGCAAAATCGGCGGCCAGAGAGTTTTCGTAGAGCCGCAAGAGGTGCTGGAGAGCCGTTTTGACCTTAAACTGCTCCGCGGTCCGTTTGCCACGGCGGACGTATTTAGCGGTCGCGTAGGCCCAATAGCGCGCGGAAAGCTCCGCAATATCCAGCCCGGCGTCGGTTTCCACTAAAGGCTGGCGGCCGCGACCCAGCCATTCCGCGACGATACGGTCATATTCGCGCCGGCTGGCTTGGGTGCCGAAAGGACCGAGTAGGAAATCCTGCCCGCTGAGTGTGACGATCGCTTGACCAGACTGCTTATGTCTGCGGTACGAGGGTAGACGATTCTTGAGGCGCGGCACGGTGCGGTTCTCCGGAGTGGTTAGCCAAAACGGAAGCTTCCGTTTTGGCTCCGAGGAAAACGCCGCACGGCCGAACGCCGGCCGGTAACATAAGACTTGTTTCGGCAGAGATTTACAACGAGTGGGCGACACTGGACTCGAAACAGTCACGATTCGCCGGGGAATTTGCAGGCGGCGGACCAGGGCGCTGCAAACGCGCTGCACAAGCTGGACACCGATGCCTTGCTACGCGAGCTGATTCAGCGAGACCCGCGGCTTGTAGCTGACTACCTTGCAAAACGCCTCGCTGGCGGTGTGTGATGTCCTAGTACCGTTTGCAGACATTCATTTTCCTGCCCCGGTAGGATTCGTAACAGGCTCTGAATTCCCGCGGAATTTGGCACCATCAACGCCGTGCGCTGCACTGGGCTGCATCGGGTAGCGACAATTCTGACGGCTGGACGGAATGGCTCTGACGCGGCCGGTGAACCTGCGCCACGTTTGTCCCGTTGTCGAGCACTTCAAGCTGCCGTGAAAAAATCTACGGTTTTGAAACCCGGGCAATGCGATTGGCACGAGTCAGCAGCTCCACCGGAAATTTGATAGTGCAGTTGGTTCCAAATGGGGTCTATTTTTCGAAACCGAGACGAAATCGACACTGCGAGCGAATCTTCAAAAATTTGTGAAGGTATCTCCGTCGGTTTCTTGAGTTCCCTAATAGACGAGGGAGCAGCGAGCCCCTTCAACCAAATGTACTTTGAATGAGGAGATCGACATGAAATGCCTGCAACGTATCCCGACAGCTGTGGCCGTAATGGGCCTCGTATTTCTCGGTTCCCAAACCACATTGGCCGAAGATGGCGATACATTTTCCGCGTCTAGCGTTGGATTCCGGCCGGGTCTCGACAACGACGGTGGCACCTTTTCCGCCGCGAGCACCGGTTTCCGCCCAGGTTTGGGCGGCGGCGACGACAGTTTTTCGGCGGCGAGTGATGGCTTCCGGCCAACTCTGGAAACCGACGGCGGTGATTTTTCCGCCGCGAGCAAAGGTTTTCGGCCTGGTTTAGATGAAACAGGCAATGGCAACTCGGCTGCAAAAGTTAGTTTTCGGCCGGGGTTTTGTTTAAAGAGCGGTTCAGCGACCAAATCGCTGGAAATGGTGAATGATATCCTCCGCATTGACATAGACCAAAACGGCCATCGAGCCTTTCGGATTCGGTATTAATGTTTGGAAAGAAGGGCGCCCGCCGAGGTAGGGGCCCGGCGGGCACTTCTAATCTCTGTATGCTCCCGTTTCCTACCGCTCCCGTTGGTGATGATCACCGCGTTTGCATCCAGCAAAAACTAAATTAGGGAAACTGCAATGTGCCTCCTTGACTACATCCGAATGGCGCTGCTTCCAATGGCATTCCTGACGGTTATTCAAACGTCAGCCTTAGGCGCAGAGCGAGTTTTGACACTCAATGACTTCATGCAAATAACTAATCTTGTTGAGTCCCATATTTCTCCCGATGGCAAGCAGGTGGCTTACGTAACGGCGGAGCCGGATCATAACAACAATATGTTCCGATTCTCTTTGCATCGGAGCGAAACTTGCAATCCAGTCCCAGAGCGCCTTACTACCGGCCCCGCCGATTTCTGCCCGCGCTGGGCTCCCGATTCCAGTCGCATTGCATTCCTGTCGGATCGTGGAAGCGGTGACCAGATCTGTGTGATCCCCGCCCGAGGCGGAGCGAGCGAGATTTGGACGACTGTGCTCACTCCGATCGAGAATTTCAATTGGTCTCCCGATGGATCAATGATTGCATTTCTCGCTGCTGAAGGCTGTCTCGAACCAGCGGCAGAGCCGGTCGATGTCGTAAAAGCCAGCGATGACAAAGTAGGACATCAGCTATTTGTCTTGGACGTGAAGTCCCGCGCAATACGGCCGCTCACGCGAGGCCCGGGGCACATCAAGAGTTTCTGCTGGGCACCCGACGGCTCGCGGATCGTGTATTCTTGGCAAGCAACTGGTGAACTCGACGACGGTTTTCGTCAAGACTTATATGTCGTGACGCTTGTCGGCGGGTCGGTCCGGCCGCTCGTTGTGCGCGATGGAAATGACCTCATGCCAGAATGGTCGCCGGACGGTCACTATATCGCGTTTCAATCAACGTGCGGGCCGTCAAAGTGCTATGCAAAGAATTATCTATGCATCGTCACGCCCGATGGGAAGCCAGTTAGTTTCGCGCAGTCCTCGAGCGGCGTTTTCGAAGTCGACGACGTTGAAAGAATGGATTGGGACGCCCGCAGCGACGCTTTGCTATTCTCAAAAATTGCCGGAGTAGAGAGCCACCTTTACCGCTTGCGTTTACGGGATGGCAAAATCAAACGTGTTTCTACGCACCAGGGCGTTTATTCAGGCTTTTCATTCTCCGAAGACCGCCGTTTTATGGCTTTCGCTGTTGACTCCGCAAAAATGCCAAGGGAGGTGTATGTCTCGTCGGTTACGCAATTCGAACCAACGCGAATCGCATCCTTAAATCCAGCTTTGGAAAGGCGCAATCTAGGGGAGGTGGAGCGCGTGGATTGGTATGGGCCGGACGGGGTTGCGCTACAAGGCGTTCTTATAAAACCAGTTGGATACGAAGAGGCCAAGAAGTATCCATTAGTCACCTACCTCCATGGGGGCCCAGCCAACGCATTCCGGCTGGCATTTGGTCCTAAATGCCTTTCCTCACAGCAGGCAGAGTTTTTTCCAACACATGTATTGGCTGGGATGGGTTATGCCATTTTTTGTCCTAATCCTCGAGGCAGTCGCGGATATGGGCACGAGTTTTCGCGCCAAAGCCGAGCATGATTGGGGGGACGGACCGCTGCAGGATGTGCTAAGTGGAATTGATTGCCTGATTGATCGGGGGATCGCCGATCCAGAGCGGCTCGCGATCGGCGGACATTGCTATGGAGGCTATTTGACCGCGTGGGCCGTGGGCCGAACAAACCGATTTAAAGTCGCAATGGCTGGCGCCTGTATTTCCGATCCCTCTGGGCTGTTTGGTTTGAGTGACGTTCCTACTCTTAACATGGATTACTTCGGGGGAACCCCATGGACACAGCCGGAGCGATACCTGGATCAATCGCCGCTGATGCGTGTCGATAAGATTCGAACTCCCTTTTTATTGCAGCACGGAGAGAAAGACGCGCGCGTTTCCGGTATCGCAAGGCCAGCAAATCTACCGCGCTCTGAAATTCAGTGGCGTGCCTTCGGAACTAGTGATATTCCGAAATGAAGGGCACGTTATCGGACGTCCTCAGCAGCTAGCCGTACTTTTGCAGAACAATATTGATTGGTTAAAACGTTGGGTCAAACCCAGTTTGGAACCGAGCAACGCTGAGACGGGTACTTCCAAGTCAGCCGGTACGGAATGACTCTCGATAAGTAAACGCGAAACTGGTTCTGTCCTAAGACATTATACGATCTAAGTTCGCATTCGCTAAATCATACATCGACGCTAACGTGCTGCGATGATTGTTGCCTAACGTCGGCTATCTCCGCCCGAGCATTAGACTGCTCAGGCAATTGAAATCTCTGCGGTCTTCGCAAAGTACATCACTGGCCCGCAACCGCGACAGTTGAGAGATCATACCGGTACTTAAAAGTTCTCCAGCATTTCGCCAAAGGCTGCCGATGTCGGATGCCCACCAATCGGATAGGGTGCCATCCCAAACATGCACCTTGCGACCCCAGCCGGCTGCAGCAGTCAAACGTCCGTAATCGCTGATTGCTACGCAGCGCCACTTGCCCGCGACGACAGGCCAACATCGCGTCTTGAGTGGGGCGAAAACCGACTCTTGGGTACAAGAGACCAACGCTTTCCCACTTATCTCTCGCGTTAGGAACACCGGAACTAGAGGCGTAGGTACGAGTATTGCAACGGCCATCTATTGAAAGCGTATCAGCGGCGACGATTGACGAGAATTCTGTTGAAGGGAGATTTGCCCAATTCTTGAGTTCCTAATTGTAGAGGTAAGGCCACTTTGGTCGTTTACCTTTCCAGAACCTTTTTTGAGGAGGACTCAAACATGTGTGCGAAAGTTTGGAGCTCGAATGTGATTGGACAATCGTGTGTCAGCGTTTCAAAGATCGTAACAGCGGTTTTGGGTATTACTATCGTTGCGATTGGCTCGGATGCGCGTGCCCAAGTATTCCCGATTGGGCCCAATGGGCCCGTCTTCATCGACAACGGGAATGGCACTTCGACGATTATCACTCCCGGTCGGTTCAATCCCTCGGCGAACCTACCCATCCCTGGCACCATCGAGTACGGTCCCTACGGCATGAGCTGGATCGGCTTCGACGGCAGGCCTCACGGAAATGTCGTCGATCCTTTTACGGGCAACACGGTTCTATATCATAGTCGCCCCAGTGCAACTCCAGGCACGACGCGTCCCGCCCAACCATCGGCTTTGGCGCCGCGGCAAAGAGTACCGGGACGTTTCCAGTTGGTCCCTTCGAGCCAGCAGCCCTATGTCCCCTTCAATGGCCAGGCCCCGAGGATGACACCGGCACGACGTATCGCGCTCGCTAGAAACGCGATGAGGAACCGTCAGTATCGAGAACCGCTCGGGAAACCGAGCGGTTCTTTCTTTTGCCGAGCGTTTCTGTGACAAGGAGAAGTTGGTCGTGATGTTCGACTGGCAACTTCTTACTCTGTCCATCCGATCGATGAGCCGCGCCGATTCGCGGGAAGGTAACAAAAATTGCGACAAGGGCCCCGACGATTGCTATCGCAACCAGCAGCTCCACTTACATAAAGCTTGGTGGAGGCTTTCGGCGTTTTCAGTATAGACCATTCGTTTGGTGTGATGGTCGCCTGCGACCAAGCAACACGCGATCGTATGGCTAAAACCTTCGCACCAGTGTTCCAAAACAATTCATTTATGTGGCGGTCGCGATACGCAAACGCGGCTTACCAACAACATTGCCAAACTAAATAACGCGACAACAATCGAAACAGGTTCGGGGACTCCGTCGGGTGGACTAACATCAACCACTGCGCCCGGTGATGCGAGACCCAAGCGCCAAATGACGTAGTCGGCGGCGCCTACAGTTCCATCGCAATTCGCGTCCGCCCATAATCCCATTCCAATCTGACCAAACGCCCCGCGCCATGCGACATAGTCGAGTCCGGTTACGATACCGTCGTGGTCAAAATCCCCTGGCAGCAGCTCGGTTCGTACCACATTGAATCCAAGATACGATTCGACTCCGGTAGCGCTGGGACCGCTTCCAACAACTTGGCGACTTGGAGTCAATTCGTAGACGATGTTTCCCATGGTGACCTTGCCGCCGGTCCCGGACTCAAAACTGATATTAGAGCTATAGTCCCCAATATAACAGTTCTCGGTGCAACCGTCGATTGGATCGCCATCAGGTTCAAAAAAAGTCAATGATCCGCTCAATTCTCCCGACATCGAGAACGAAAACTTTTTACCCGTCGGTTCGTCTACAATGTCGATTTCAAAATCATGATCAGCCATGACGCTGTCATCGTCGGCCGGTGTGAGAAATCTGCCGGTATCCCAATAATCGGATCCCTCGGAGACGATCCGAATGGAACTGCCTTGTTCCTTCGTGGAGGATGAGAACGGGAGAAACTCGAAAATATAGTCATTGTTGTCGCTCAAGAATAAATGCCCAACGAAGCCGCGAGCCGTCGTGATTGGTGGATTGATAATCCGGGTCTCATAACTGAATACTGCACTCTGGACTTGGTTCAATTGAGCAAGCAACACCGCCCCTATCACAATAGGCGCAATTCTCAACATGCGATCTTCCTCCGAATGCGCGCAACTTATAACCACCAAGACGTTACTCGTCCATTCGCTTGCACAATGTCTCGAATTCGGCATTCCCGTCGAGCCATCTCATGCCGCTGGATGTCATCAACCGCCTGAAACAATCCGAGTTGCGGTAACCGCCATCGACCGCCACACTTAGACTTTTTAGCACTGCCTGCTGCAAAACGTCGTCGAACTGACGACGCACCGCGCAATAAATCGCGCACGGCCTACGGTCGCCACCAGTTCGACTAGATCTTCCGGCGAATTCTTTAGTGCGTCGTGTGCCTTGTCGACCAGCTGCGCGAGTCCTTCGACTGCCCTAGCCTCGCTCTGACCAGAAATGATCGTTCCAAAATCTTAAATAGTCGCTGGCGACCTGCGACTTGATCGCTTGGGCCATCTTGGGACGATCTAAGTACACAATCGGCTGCTTTGTCTAAGGTGGTGCATGCGCGCTCGGCCTGGTCGAAATTATATAACAAAGCACCAAAATCCGCGAAGCATTCAGCTGCTTCGAGAGAATATTGGGGTTCCATTCGGATTCCGCGTTTCAAAAGAAGCTCCCATTCGGCAGCTGCATCGCTTAATAGACTTAACGCGGATGAGGGGTCAAGTGCGTCGTTACTTTTGGACTTCAAATAGGCACGAAGGCGCACAGTCCTCAGCCGATTCGAAGTGAAGCGCAGCGGGACAGCCGTGATTGTATCGTGCCGGCGCTGCGCACGCTCGCTAAGTTTAGCAGCGTTTTTGAAATCCTTGCGGTCAGCATACACCAGTGCCAAATTTCGCAGGCTGTCGGCAAAACCGACCTGGTAGCTTAAGTTCTCCGGCGCACTCGCTACCACTGAGTCCCATACGTCAACTGATCGTTCCATATTGTCAATGGCGTCGTCTGCTTTCCCTTGGCTCAGATCTAGTTGTGCCAGATTCGCCAGGCTCTTGGCATATGCAACTCGTGGCTCGATTTCCTTGGTGAGGCCCAACAGTCGTTCGCGTATTTGCAGCCCTTCAGTGTAAAGATCTCTTGCTCGATCCGGATTCTCGCTCCGTTCGAGTACTCCCCACGAGTTATAGGTAGTTGCCAAGGCCGACTGTATTTCCGGCGACTCTCTAAATTGATCAGACGCTAATTCCTTTGCTAAGGACATGTATCGTGACCGGGCTTCTGAATGGTCACCGGATTTCTGCGATGCTTTTGCAATCTGCAAACTTATCTTGCGCGATGAGTGCCTGCGCAGCGCGGTCTTGAGATGTCCAACCGGCCACTTCGCGTTCCGCATCCCTCAAAATGCGAAGAGACTCGTTTCGTCGATCAAGAAGTTCAAATACTTCTCCAAGTCGCACGCGCGCTTCCGCGATACGTTGCTTGAACGCTGGATCATGCGCGCGCTGCTTGAGAAATCCCTCGTAATAGTGAACTGCCCGCTGGACGAGTTGGTTGCGCAGCGGGGTTAATTCCGCGTCATTTATCAGCACATCTTGTGAAACATCAACAAGCATGGAGTCGACAGCCTCGAGCGCTTGATCAAGATTGTGTTCGGCTCGATTTGATTGTGATAGAGTTTTCTGTTGCTCGCGGTGCATGAGAATGGCGGCAACGGCAGACTTTGCCGCCGCTAAGGGTTGCCAGCGTGCTAATAACTGTCACAACCAATGCCGCTACCGCCGGATTTCGCTTTGCCCACTTCCAGGTCCGCTGCAAACTCCCAATCGGCCTGGCTTGAATCGGCTCGCCCTTCAAATGCCGTGAAATATCTTCAGCGAAGCCAGCCGCCGTTGCGTACCGGCCGCCGGGCGACTTATTAAGGCACTTCAGACAGATCGTCTCCAAATCGCGAGGAACATTACGCGTTCGAGCTTCCGCGGGCTGGGCGGCTCGTCGTGGATGACCTGGTGCATGAGCATCCGCGCGTTGCCGCGGAAGGGGAGCTCGCCGGTGAGGAGTTGGAAAAGGATCACGCCCAGCGAATAGACGTCGCTGCGGCGGTCGGCCGTGTGGGACTTCGCCTTGGGCCTGTTCGGGCGACATGTAGGCGGGCGTGCCGAGGACCTGGCCGTCGATGGTCACGGTGACTTCGCCGACTTCGCGGCGGGCCAGGCCGAAGTCCATGAGGTGCGGCTCGCCGTCGCCGTCGATCATGATGTTGGCCGGCTTGAGGTCGCGGTGGACGACGCCTTGCTCGTGGGCATGATGCAGGGCGTCGGCGATTTTGGCGCACAGCTCGGCCGCTTCGCGGCTGGTGAGCTGCTGGCCGGTGAGCCAGTCGCCCAGCGTGACGCCGCGGACGAAGTCGCTGACGATGTAGACGCTGTCGCCGTCGCGGCCGACTTCGTGGACGCTGACGATATTCGGGATGGCGGAGCTGGGCGGCGGCGCGGGCTTCGCGGAAGAATTTTTCTTGCTCTTCGGCGGCGTCATTGCCGCCTGGCGCGGAATTTTGATGGCCACGGTGCGGTCGAGTTGCTTGTCGCGGGCTTTCCACACGCGCCGAAACGCGCCCATGCCGAGGCGTGACACGAGCTCGAAGCGGCCCATCGTGGCCAAGGGCGGCGCCAATTGCGATGCTTGCGTTCGTGTCGATCAAGACTGAACTGGCTGCCGCACGCGGTGCAGGTCAAGTTCGGTGAGGGCGGTGTCGACAGCCACTTCGAACTGGAGCGTGGCAGTTCGGGCAGCGGACCTGAAGGCGAGCGGGCGTTGCGACCGAATCGTCCTGCGCAAAAGTTGCCGTATCATGGCCGTCCATTTGGCCAGCTCGCTGGTCCGTGCCGCTCCCAAGAACAACATCGCTTTGGCGACAAGCATCAAGCGCGGCCGGGCGATACTGTGCAAAGCGTCCCACGTAATCCTCAGGATCTACCGATTCCTGTCGATTTCGGCGGAGCTCGATTTCAACGTTGAGCAGCTCGCGAGCGCGGCCGGGCGAGCGTACTCGTCGACTTCCTTCAGGAAGTCCTCGATCCTTGGGGATTCGCCCGCCTTGATGACGCACTCGAATTTGTCAGCGAGCGCATCAATGCGCAACCGGTCATCGCGGCCTAAGGCTGGGGTTGCCACGAATTGGTTCATTGAGCTCCCTCGCTAGCGCAATGCAGCTGCAATTCCGATTCGAGCTGTTCACGAATCAACCTCAACTTGCCGCTCGACCGCGCTAAGTGAGCAATCAAGGTGGCGGGCAATTTCCGGATTAATGCGACCTTCCAACTTCCAAAGCACAATGACCCGATGGTTTGGATCAGGTAGCTCGTCCATGACGCGCTCAAGCTGCTCTGCCACTTGAGCTGCGAATTCTGGGCTTGGTTCCGACCCAATAATCGCTCCTAATCCGCGATCGCTTCCATCGGCGCCCTCCAAAGCTGCCTGATCCAACACTTTACCGGCGCCACGCTTCAAGCATCCTTGATGCACACGTTGATTGAGGGCCTTGTGTGCCGTGATCGCGACGAGCAGATGCCACAAATCATCTCGGTCGGTCAGTCTTGGAAATTGGCCGACGGCCGCTCGCTGCAAGAAACTATTGAACGCGCGTTGTACGACATCATCTTCATCGATCGCGCGGCGGGGCATGTCACCCAGCTTCTTGCGCAAGCCCAATAAGCCGCCGGTAATAGCGCTCCCAGAGCGGTTGGGCCGCATCCGGGTCACCAGCCTTTAGAAGATCAATCCAGACGGTGATGGAGCCGGGCTCCGACATCGCATTACGCACGGGCGCCTTGAAGAGTAAGGCCTGATTGTAACGCCAACAACGAACCATGTCAGCTAGCGGATCGCGTTGCTCCAGCCGCCATCGCCATAAAAACAAGCGGAAAATACAAGGCTTCACCAATTCTGGAATTTAGTTGAGGGGGTTCCGGTCCAGATTTGTAGTTCCTAGATAAGCGGCCATCCACACTCTTAACCCTCGCTAATTCGGAAACCAAGCCATGTTCCGCAACAACAGTAACAACTCCGATAAAAGAACCTCCACCTGCGGCAAGCTGCGGAAGTCCCACCGCATTTTCGAATCACTTGAACGCCGTGAGCTGATGGCCGGCGACATCGGCGAAAATCTTCCGATGCCGCTCGCGCTGACTAGCGACGCTGAAGCGGTGAGTTTCGTTGGCTCGGACATGCGATTAGGCGCTATTCCCACAATTATGAAAGGCGGTTGCTACCCGGATACTGACCTCTGGCGCCCGGTGCTACAGCTACAGCTACGCAACCCCGGCACATTCCACGTGAGCCTTGATCCGAACGCGGGGGTGCTTTCGATCTCAGGGAACGATAACGCGGATTTAGTACGAGTCTACAGCGAGAATGAGCAAGTCGTCGTATTGATCGATGGACCGGACGGCTGGGCCATGCGTGAGTTCGATGGAGCGACAGTGACTTCGATTGTTTTCGACGGTAAAGGCGGAAACGACGAGCTTGAAAATCAAACGGAACTTCCAGTACTTGCCTATGGCGGCGTGGGCGACGACAAACTGATCGGTGGAGTTGGAGACGATGAACTGCAAGGCGGACTAGGCGATGACGTGCTGGTCGGCGGGCGAGGGAACGACCGACTCTTCGGACAACAGGGAGATGACAATATCGATGGCGGACACGGCGACGATTTACTATCCGGCGAGGATGGCGATGACTTGCTTAACGGCGATCGAGGCAACGATCTGATATACGGCGATAACGGAGACGATGATCTTCTCGGCGGCTGGGGCGATGATGAGCTTCAAGGCGGCGATGGTAATGACGTTCTTCAGGGTGGGCAGGGCGTTGATCGACTATTCGGCGACGGCGGCCAGAACATTCTTGATGGTGTCGTAACAGCCGATGACAAACCCACCAATCATGCACCGGTGCTGGAGCCTATTGCTAATCAGGTCGTTCAGTTGGGCGACGTAGTCGTCGTCGAGCGCGACGAACTGCGTGAAATCGTTTCTTCATTCCATCAGGTAAAGGTTCTCCCGAATACGGCTGCGGTGAACGACCCAGCCGCCGATGAAGGTGAGCCATCGGTGTCTTTGGTAATGGATGGGGCGACCATAAACAGTGAGCCAAATTCGGTCCCGGAACCGGTCTCGACCACCGGCCAGGAAGTTGCATCCGAGTTAGAACAGCTTGCCGCGGAGTTCCGCAGATTCCTAATCAATTACATCCCAGTGATTCCGGACGAGGCTATTGAGGCCTTCGTTAACGATCAACTCAAGGAAAACCTCGCCGGGTACGTTGAAAACTCGAGTTCCAAAAAGCTCAGGGTGTACGATATTCACACGGATCTCGTTGATGGCGGAATTCAAATCAAATTCGATTACACGTACAGCACGCGAGGCTGGACCTCGAAACCGTGGGGCGGTCGTTGGTACACGCCGTGGGTGTCAGATTCTGGCAGCATATCCGCCATAGTTAAGTTGAAGGTTGTCGATGGCGAACTTTTCGCCTTTGCGCACAGCGGATTTGTTCGTTGGGAAAGCAACAACAGTATTGTCAGGTTGTTTAACTTCGGCATGGATCTACAAACAAGAGTTGAAGCGGCGCGTGCTATAAACGACGCGTTAACCGATATGTTCGGCAAGGGCTCGATGAACAGAGGAAAAGCCACAGATTTCCTGATTCAATTCGGCGCCGCCGAGGCTTTGGCTCAGCAATTCAATGTCCCATCCTCTGTCGCCGAGGATTATCTCCGCAGCATTGGAGCTACCATCAGCGCGAATCTTCGAAAAGATGGAATCCACATTAACGTTCGTGACGTTTACCCAGTGACCGCGTCGGCCAGAATTGGTGACACGGTATATGTAATCAAGGAGGAGCAGCTTCATCGGATCAGGTCCGACGGCGGCTATGAAAAGATCGGTGGCCGGGTGTGGGATGGCGCCGTGCACATGGCGGCGATCGGCGACTCGCTGTATGTCCTGCAGAACGGCTATCTGCACGAGGTCAACCCCAGCACGGGAGCCTATCGAACGATCAGCGACCAGATCTGGGACGGCGCTACTTCGATGTCGTCAGCCGGAAACGAGCTGTTCATCGTCCAGGCCGACACGTTGCATCGGGTGACGCTGACCGGCGCCCCTGGTCCAAGTATCACAAGTTGGAAGGCAAGTGGGATGGTCCGACCGCCTCGGCCACCATTGGAGAAACGACCTATTTGATCCAAGCCGAGCAGCTTCATCGGATCAGGTCCGACGGCGGCTATGAAAAGATCGGTGGCCGGGTGTGGGATGGCGCCGTGCACATGGCGGCGATCGGCGACTCGCTGTATGTCCTGCAGAACGGCTATCTGCACGAGGTCAACCCCAGCACGGGAGCCTATCGAACGATCAGCGACCAGATCTGGGACGGCACTACTTCGATGTCGTCAGCCGGAAACGAGCTGTTCATCGTCCAGGCTGACACGTTGCATCAGGTGAGGATAACTGAGCGTGCCTGGTCCAAGTATGACAAGTTGGAAGGTAAGTGGGATGGTCCGACCGCCTCGGCCCGAATCGGTGGCACGGTATATATAATCCAAGCCGAGCGGCTTCACAGGATCAATCCCGATGGAAGCTACGACAAAGTGGGGAATGCGGTCTGGAAAGGCGCCGTGCACATGGCGGCGATTGGCGACCGCCTGTTTGTGATTGAAAACGGCTATTTGTTCTACGTCAATCCTAATAGTGGAAGTTACACCGCAATCAGCAAGAGAGTTTGGGATGGCACTACAACCATGTCGTCCTCCGGCGATCATTTGATCGTTGTGCAAGCGGGTAGGCTTCACAAGGTAACCGCTAATAAATCATCTTCTTCGTATAAAGTTCTAGCTGGAGCTTGGGATGGCCTCACAACCTCAGCCAGTATCGGCAACACAGCTTATTTGATCCAAGCCGAGCAGCTTCATCGGATCAGGTCCGACGGCGGCTATGAAAAGATCGGTGGCCGGGTGTGGGGATGGCGCCGTGCACATGGCGGCGATCGGCGACACGCTGTACGTCCTGCAGAACGGCTATCTGCACGAGGTCAACCCCAGCACGGGAGCCTATCGAACGATCAGCGACCAGATCTGGGACGGCGCAACTCCGATGTCGTCAGCCGGAAACGAGCTGTTCATCGTCCAGGCCGACACGTTGCATCGGGTGACGCTGACCGAGCGCCCTGGTCCAAGTATCACAAGTTGGAAGGCAAGTGGGATGGTCCGACCGCCTCGGCCACCATTGGAGAAACGACCTATTTGATCCAAGCCGAGCAGCTTCATCGGATCAGGTCCGACGGCGGCTATGAAAAGATCGGTGGCCGGGTGTGGGATGCGCCGTGCACATGGCGGCGATCGGCGACTCGCTGTATGTCCTGCAGAACGGCTATCTGCACGAGGTCAACCCCAGCACGGGAGCCTATCGAACGATCAGCGACCAGATCTGGGACGGCGCTACTTCGATGTCGTCAGCCG
Organism: uncultured Planctomycetota bacterium; assembly: GCA_963713365.1. GTDB lineage: Bacteria > Planctomycetota > Planctomycetia > Pirellulales > Lacipirellulaceae > JABDGM01. The sequence goes on from CAVQLN010000008.1 coordinate 41,235, forward strand.
GAAACGAGCTGTTCATCGTCCAGGCCGACACGTTGCATCGGGTGACGCTGACCCAGCGCCCCTGGTCCAAGTATCACAAGTTGGAAGATAATCCAGGCCAGGTCGCAGAAGTCGATACCGGTGTCAATGCTCAGGGCGGTCACTCGGGTGACAACCGACTGTTTGGACAAGAAAGACAGCACTTGCTTTTAGAAGCATTTGAGAGTGGCCAGTGGGCAAAAGATCTCACGATGGGGTCAAACACGCCGCTGCTTTCAATACTTCCAAAACCTCAGATTCTTTTGCCGGTTATCGACGAAAGCTGGCGTGAATTTAAAAGTAGCGGACCAAACGATAAGGAAGTTGATACAGTCTTTGAGTCAATCGGCGGCAAAAACGCATTCGGCGGCGTGTCGGTTAACATTAGGAGCTGGTTGTAACTCGGCTGCCTTTCGCGACTGAGAATTCTCCATCTTCAAAAGCCGGCGAAGCTCGTCCTCGCTGGCTTTTCTTTTGCGCGGTGTGCATTATTGCAGCTCTGTGTTTTTTGCAATTGCGTCTCATTAGTCTGTCAACTTTAAGTAAAGTCGTGACCTTCGTAATCGTCCGTACTACCACAATACGCGACTGCATTGCGCGATGTGCGACCGACCGAATGCTCCCCACCTACTGTCCGCGAAGACTGGAGTTACTTCTATGCGCATTGAACAACTGCTTGCTGGAGCGCGGCAACTGTTCTCGTCAGCGTTCATTGCAAGCATGTTGCAGCTACCGCGATCTTTATTGCAGGGACCCAAAGCCGGGTCTGTCAGTTAGGCCCGGTAGGTACTACTTATCGAACGCGTCCGCTGGACCTTACGGAAGAGTGGCATTCCATAACAAACTTTGTTTGTTTTAATGAGTTTGCTAGCGGTCAGAAAGGGCGACGGTAAGACACCAGACCGTAGCATGAAAGTAAAGCGGCCATCCACACACAGGAACCGGTGCTGCCCGTCCTACGCACGTTTCTCTTGCTTGCGGCAAGCAGGCGTTGCAACAGATACAAGTTGGCATCGAAGCGACCGACGCGAGTTCGTCAAGTGAAAAGATGCCGCGGGCTGTTTCAACAAACGGTGGGTTGATGATTATTCCCCATGCGCGGTAATGAGTTGATGGTACTCGCGAAGTAATTTGGCGCCCACTTAAGTATGGATCTGCGCTCTGGCACTGGTGGGTAGGAGTCGGCAGGCTCGGATCCGTCATATCGGACAAAGATGCGCTGCCAACGGTTGCGCGAAGTGTGTCCCGTTACACGTGCGAATATCGCACGCACCACTGTTGTGAACGCCCTCAACGACCGAAACATTAGCTGTCGCCGACCCAGCAGTTCGGCGGTTCCCATTTCACGGGTTCGTTGAACGTCGGTGTCGGCCTCGCAATCAACACACTCAGCGATGAATTTATCGCTATCCGGTGCCCACGGTAGTTTGTGAAGGGCCTCATCGCACGCTGCCATCGCGACCGCATTTCGGACATTTCATAATTGGCATGGCGTACGTCCAAGCGGTCCGTTATTGACTTTCTCAGACGCCGATAAGGTTCGTGGCGCTCGTGAGGCAACGACGACGCGCAGTCGAATACCCACTGCCGCAATCATCATCAGCAGCGCCGTTGCCGGTTCGGGGACATTGGTATTTGAAGTGCTATCTGAGCCGCTGCCCGCGGTTCGGCCAAAGTTTGTGCCAGATGTTGTATGCATCCGGACTGCCACCGGTCTTGCGCCAGACAACGTAGTCGGCGGCGTCGACGATGCCATTGCCGTTATAGTCGCCGGTCAATTCAGAAACTCCGGCGCTCAGCGACGTAAGTCTCAGCAACGCTGGATCTAGTGAATACTCCCATTCCGGTGCTAACCCCTCAATCTGTATCGAATTGAATTGCCCGAGAGCCGGCAATCCGTCGAAGAGACTAAACGTGTCACCAAGATTTGGGACGAAGCCGTCTTCGAATATCAGACGCATGCGCTCCGTCGAATGCTGTTGCACCAGTCACAACAAGCACATCGAATTGGTCAGCCTCGGTTCCCGAGATACTTAACCTTAGGGTTCCTGTCGGCTCTTGAATGTAATTGCCGTTAATGGTGAGTGTCCCAGGTGAAGAGCCGGGAGCGACTGTCCCATTATTGATAACGTTGGCAACCAACGTACCGCTACCTTGGATGGTACCCCCCTGAATCGTAATGGTGCTCGCAGAAATGAGGGACGCCCCTTCGTCAACTACTATCATCCCAGAATTGTCAGTATATTCGCTTAGAAATCGCAGTGCCTCCCGCTCTAACATGAACGATGCCGGCGTTCTCGAATGGAAGTCCGAGAGCCGCGTCGCCTGCCCCGGTTTTCCGCAGCAGACCGTCGTTGACCAGGCTGTTGCCGAGTCCGTCTTGGTCGGTAATGTTCCACGAGCTGATTTCAATGATTCCGCTAGCTGTATTGTGTAACTGGTCGCCGTTGGTCAGATGAATCGGTCCCGTACCGGCCGCTGTCGCGATGATCGTGCCCGTATTCTCAAACAGCACGGCATCGATCTGCTTCAACCCGATCCCCAGCAAGTTGGTCGTGCCGGCGGCGGTGAACGTGCTGCTGCCGGACAGCTTAGGTGCAGTAGTAAATGGACTCGCATTTTCCCAATTGAACGTCCCGTGAACCGTGAACGGGGCGTTGGCCACTAAAGTGGTTCCACCAAAATCTAAGTCCTGTGCCTCGACTGCTGTATTGAAATTCACCGGCCCGCCGGCGATCGAAGTTAAGCCCGAAACGTCGTACGCGCCGTTGATGGTAATGGTATTTGTGCCGTATTGGGCGAAGTAGATCGTGCCGGCGCCTTCGATGCGGGAGCTTGCCTGGAAGGTATTGTCGCTAGCTAGTAGCTCAAGGCTGGCGCCGGTACTGACTTGGAACGTGCCAGTGTGCGTCCCCACTCCAGTGACTAGTAGCGTCCCCGATTGCACGTCGACCGTGCCCGCGTTATTGAAGGGCAGTCCGATATGGCCCGTCGAGTCGGTCGGCCCGGTTTTCCGCAGCAGACCGTCGTTGACCAGGCTGTTGCCGAGTCCGTCTTGGTCGGTAATGTTCCACGAGCTGATTTCAATGATTCCGCTAGCTGTATTGTGTAACTGGGCGCCGTTGGTCAGATGAATCGGTCCCGTACCGGCCGCTGTCGCGATGATCGTGCCCGTATTCTCAAACAGCACGGCATCGATCTGCTTCAACCCGATCCCCAGCAAGTTGGTCGTGCCGGCGGCGGTGAACGTGCTGCTGCCGGACAGCTTAGGTGCAGTAGTAAATGGACTCGCATTTTCCCAATTGAACGTCCCGTGAACCGTGAACGGGGCGTTGGCCACTAAAGTGGTTCCACGGAAGTCCAAGTCCTCTGTCGTAGAAGAAGCGTTGAACGTCACCGTGTCCCCCAACACCGAAGTCAGGCCGGCAAAGTTATAGCGCTCGCGAGGGTGTGCGTGCCGTCTTGGAAGCGGACCTCGCCCGAACCACTGATCCTGGAGGAGGAAGTAAACGTCTGGCTGTTTTGCAGAATTAATATACCTTGATCCGCGACAAATATCTTTCCAGTATGACTGCTTGCTCCATTGAGTCGCAGCTCGCCGTTCAGTCGGGCGAACTCGTCGCCCGTGAACCGCCCGGAAAATGTCGACGGCGTTGCTAGGTCAATTGCCAGCTCGCCATTGGATAGATTTACTTCGCCGGACCCCGAGAGTGTGTTGAGATTAACGCGACCGCCGGCGCTACGGAGCCTGCCATCCAAGACTAGTGCGTCTGCCGTTAGCGTAGTGTCGCCGAGGCTGAGCGTGCCGAGAGGATGGATGACTACGTCATCGTTGACATTCACCGCGCCTGGCCCAGTTAGAGCGAGGATGGCGCTGCGAGGCTCGCCGACGTGCAGGTCGTCGGCAACCGCGTAATTGTTACCACCCAGGTTGAGATTGACGCCACCTGCCTCAACGCGAAGGTCATCGCTTTGAATGTCGTCTTCAATATCGACGTCATAAAAGGTAGGGGAGTTAAATACAACATCGTGCATTGCGGTCGGGGCTTCGCCGCTACTCCAGTTATATAATTCGCCGAATACGCCTCCATTAGGATTGTTGAAGTAATTTGCTCCAAGTATGCCATCAATCCAACTGTTGAACGAAGAAACTCGCACTGTATGGCTTTGGTCCCCATAGTCAGAATCAATTGTCGTATCATCCCAATTGCCGAATATATGGTCGAGGAAGCTAGGAAGGCCTAGTACAGTTGTGGCACTAGTGACACCTGCGAGCTGATAGCGACCCTCTACCTCGATGAAGTTTCCGCCGCCGCTATCACCCTCTCCGTAAGCGGCCTCGAAGTCCTGAATGTTAGCACTCTCGAGCCCGAGAAACGAAAAAAAATCCGAACCGCCATCGGGGTCGTCGAAGTCACTCCACAGGACATGGTCAGGCTCGCTGCCAAGCGTGTATGACAGCTCTTGTAGTGGAAAAAGTGGGTTGGGGTATCGCACCGTCACATCACCGATTTTGTCAAACACATTTGCGCCTGCCAATTTCACGCCGCTTTCAGATTCATCTTCGCCTGATAATCCCGTACCACGATTACCGTATCCTGCAAAGACGTAGCGATGTCCAAGTTCACTGGAACCACGATATCGGAAAGCAGGCTCGACGCTCGGCAAGTCAGTCAATTTAATGAGAGCGATATCATTGACTGGAGCAGAATCTTCGCCGGCATAGCCAGGGTGAATAAAAATACAGGCCTGAGAACCAGACGAGCCACATGAGTTGTCGATTCCGTAAGTGTCTAACGAAGCTCGCGACGCACCGAGCCCAAACTCACCGTACTTTGTCATCAACGTTGAATCATAACCCTCCACGACATGCGCGGCCGTCAACACCCAATTGGGGGCAATTAATGTGCTAGTACCAACTTGGTAATGTATAGTTGTTTCCGTCTCCCCATTAGGTAGAATTGTTTCCGTCTTCCCAGTAGGAATGCTCAGAAAACCCACTGGATCGAATACGTCCTCCTTCGCAAAGTCGATATAGAATGCAGTCGCCACATCGTGTCGACGGACAACAGCATGTGCGCAATCGGGATATCCTAGTGCCACCGCAGTGAGCACGACCAGCAGTCTGGCCGCGGCGCGAGAAGGGTAGAAAGCGCGTTGCGCTATTTGTCGAAAAGTGCATAGTACGTAACTTGTGATTGCGTTTGCAGCACGACTGGCAGGCGCAGAAAGCAGTGCTCCCAATGCGATGATCGTGAATACTGTGCGGCCCGCCTGAAAGTATGGGCGCTTGAAAATGAAATGCTCGCTGGTGTGAATTGTTCTACTAGGCATATCGTATTGTCGTCTCCAATCCATACTGGTTGAGCACGAATCGTCTGGGTTTGCTGCGGCTCCAATCACATCGCGGCCTGCCAAGACCGCCGAATTCCGACTACCATGAGCGCGGCGATGAACAAAAGGAACGAAGCCGGTTCCGGGACAGCGGCCCGCGAATCGAGGGAATTCACGACCGAGCCGCTGCCCGCGGTTTGGCCGAAGTGAGCGCGCCAGAGTTCGTAATCCGCGCCGTTGACGACGCCGTCGTTGTTGCCGTCGGCGGCCAGGCCTGCCCCTGCCTGGCCGCTGCTGTTGCGCCACACGACATAGTCGGCGGCGTCGACGACGGCGTCGCGGTTATAGTCGCCGGAAATTGGAATTAGGGCGACGGCTATTCCGCTCATATTGCTTGCAAGCGTGTAAATGAAGGCGATTTCGCCCTGGTCGTTAATCCCCTGAAAGAATTCGAGTCCCGTAACAATGGACCCGAACAGCAGATCGCCGGTCCGGATTACTTTATTAGTGACATAATCGGGACCAGTAAAGATTCCGGTGCCGCCGCCGTCCAGATCTGCCTCAAATACAACGGTGCCGGCATCGTTTATTGCGTAATTGGAGAACGATTCATAGGGACCGCTCGTGTCGGCGATGGTGGTGGTTGCTCCGCCATTTCCGGTAAAGATTCCGGCGCCACCGGCGTCAAGCGTGGCGAAGAATGCCACTGTGCCGCCGTTATTGATCATCGGCGCACTGCCGACGGAGTCGAAGACCGGTCCATTCGTGCTGGCGATCGTTGTGGTCGGTCCACCATTACCAGTGAAAATTCCTGAACTGAGCGTGTTGTGAGTGCCGCGAAAGGCAACGACGCCACCGTCGTTAATGGATGGGTTTTGGGCGAGGTTGGAAAAATTCGTCGGCGCGTTCGTCGTCGCTATCGCTGTTGCTGGGCCACCGGTACTCGTGAAGATTCCAATCCCGCCCGTATCAAGGCCGGCGTGGAACACAACAGTTCCACTGGTGTTTATCTGCGGCCCGTTACCGAAGGAGGTTGAAAACGGGCCTTGATTGTCGGAAATTGTCGTAACCGCTCCTCCGCTGCCGATGAAAATACCTGAGCCGCCTGTATCCGGCGCGGCACGAAATGCGAGTACGCCATTATCGTTAATCGACGGATCATTGAAGGCGTTCCGTGGCCCGGCACCATCGTCTATCGTGCTGATCGAACCGCCGTCGCCCGAATAGACTCCTTGCGTTCCTCGAAAGGCGACGGTTCCCTGGTTGTTGATTGCTGGTCTGCCGAGGTCACTGAACGCAGGAGTTGTGTTTTCAACAATTTTTTTGAAGCTGTAGGTGGCTGGTGAAGTAAACGGCAGCGGCAACGTTGGAGGATAAAAGCCGATTGTTCGGCCCTCGACAATCACCGGACTGTTAAACGACCACTGGAGATTGTTGCCGCTGGTTGCACCGCCTGAATCGGCAATCCCGATAGTTGCGGACCCGCCATAGCTCCTGAATGCCTGACCTGCGTTTACGTCGGAGTAATTGAAATCGATGCGATTGCTGCCCGAATAGAATACGGCCTGAAATGTCACCGGATCGGTATTCGAGCCGACGCTATAGACCTTGTCCCATTGCACCACAAATCGTGTGGGCCCGGTTTGCAGTTGATAAAGCAGCCGATCGTCATCATTAACCTCCGTACGCCAATCGTCCCAAAATGGCGCTATTGTGGGCAGCACACGGTTGATTGATGCGAAGTCCGCGTTGGAATACTCTGCATCCGCGGCGCCGAATGTGACCATACCGTTCGTGCTTAAATGCACGTGACTGTAGCTCGTACCATAGAAGTTGAAATTGAATCCGAGGCTGATTGGAGCGGTAGCTGAATCATCTCTATCATCGAGTATCGAAGTGCCGCTTGCAGAAATGTTTGTGAAGCTATTAAAGAAGTCATTTGTTGCGCGATAGCCGAATGCGTCAGGGCCAATCGATACGGCTACGGACGTGGATGCGCCGAGTTCGATTAGGCACGCAAATATGGCAAATCGCACGATGATCAGGCAGACATTGTTTCGATCCAAATTCATTTCGATGCTGTCCTAAACGGAGGTTGAAAGTTTAGTGGAGTCCCAGTTTTGTTCGATTGATTTACGCGGCAGTGCTGTCGATTTACGTATTGTTAGTTCAAAGGGTGCGTCTCCGACGCGCAACACGCCTCTGGAGCTGGCTGTGGCCGGTGAGGACGTAGCTTGACCGCCAAGCTCGTCGACGGCTCGCTGCTGCTCGGTAGTGTTGTTTGTAGCTCTAACTAACCATTCGCCATTTGTGAGCGAATCCGACGTGCGGACGCGAAGTTTCTGATAGAATCTGCGCAGCCAGTCGCCATGGCCGTCGTTTTGTTAACTGGGCGAAGAAATGCGTCCAAACGCAGCGGTAGCGCGTCGGATTGGGCGAGTTTTCGCAAATCTTTAATTAGGGAACCGTTTCCTCGTGCCAGACATAGCCAATGAAAGAGACTTCCGCGATGCATCGGCCGCCCGCTGGGATGTTCGGATTGCCGCGGCCCAGTGCGGAGACCGCGAGGCGCTGGGAGAAGTTTTTCAGCGAGTGGGGGCGTACTTGCGGTCGCGCACGAGCAGTTGGACGGCCGGCTGCAAGTAAAGGTCAGCCCGTCGGACATCGTTCAGGAGACGCTGCTCGAAGCACATCGTGGATTCGCAACGTTTCGCGGCCAGTCGCGGGCCGAACTCGTGTTGTGGGTGCAAGGCATCTTGAATCACCGCGTGCAAACCGCTTATCGCAAATACCGTGGCACCGGCAAGCGAGATATTGCTCGCGAAACCGGTTTGCACGAGCTGAGTGAATCGAAGCAGCCGCACGAGCTAGCCATGATAAACAGTTCCCCCAGCAGCCATGCTGCGGCGAATGAAGAGCAAACGCGGCTGGAAGCAGCGCTTCGAACGCTTTCGCCGAGACATGAGCAAGTGATTCGGTTACGTAACGAATTAAAGCTTCCCTTTAGTGAAGTGGCTGTGGCTTTGAGTTGCACGGAGGATGCGGCGCAAAAACTCTGGACACGCGCGGTTAAGCAGCTATCTCGAAAGCTGAATCGATGAGTCGATACGAGAATTTCGACGACGAGTTGCAAGATGACCTTCCGGAGAGAGTTGCGGAGCGCCTACTGGCGTACGAGCAAGGCCTAAAAACCGGTCACAACGACAACGGCGACCCACCAAGCAATGCGGCGTTCAGCGAAGCTCTGGCTTGCGTCAACCTGTTGCACCGCGTTTGGCCAGATATTGATCCGCCGTCAATGCCGACGAATGATTTCGCGTCCGCTCGCGTGCTTGGCGACTTTCGGATTCTTCGCGAGCTAGGTCGAGGCGGAATGGGCGTCGTCTACGAGGCCGAGCAACTATCGCTCGGCCGCCGTGTCGCTCTCAAGGTGTTGCCATTCGCCGCGATGCTCGACAAGCCAGCAGCTGGTCCGCTTCAAGAACGAAGCCCGCGCCGCCGCCACGCTCGACCACCCGAACATCGTCGCCATTTACTCGGTCGGCTGCGAACGCGGCGTCCACTACTACGCGATGCAGCTCATCGAAGGACGAACGGTTGCTGAGATCATCGCGGAATTGAAAGCTGGTCTCCTCCGTCCGCAAAGGAAGCTACTCCAGCCGAAGCTTGCAGCGATCGATCGACGGCCGCCGACACGGCAAGGGCGGCGCTGCCAACGGTGCGAACCACAGGCAGTGCTCCCGCTTTCACCAGACCCCCGGTCAAGTCGCGGGAGTTCTATCGGAGCGTCGCTCGTCTCGGCATTCAGGCCGCCGAGGCCCTGGACCACGCCCATCAAAATGGCATCCTGCACCGCGACATCAAGCCGGCCAACCTCCTGGTCGACGATCCCGGCAAGCTCTGGGTCACCGACTTCGGCCTGGCACGCATTGAAGCCGACGTCGGCATGACGATGACCGGCGACGTATTGGGCACGTTGCGCTACATGAGTCCCGAGCAGGCTCTCGCCGATCGCGTCGTCGTCGACCATCGCAGCGACATCTACTCGCTGGGTGCGACGCTTTACGAATTGCTCACGCTGGAACCAGCGTTTGCCGGCACGGATCGCGCGAAGTTGCTGCGGCAGATTGCTCAGACGAACCGCAGCGACCGCGGCACAATCGACAAGCACATCCCGGTCGACTTGGAGACGATCGTTCTTAAAGCGATGGCGAAGCAGCGCCAAGAGCGGTACCAGAACGCCGAGCAATTTGCGGACGACCTGCGAGCCTTTCTCGAAATCAGGCCGATCAAGGCTCGGGCACCTAGGCTTTTGCATCGCGCAGCGAAGTGGTCGCGGCGACATCACAGGCTGGTTGTAATCTTGGGTGTAGCACTTACCTTGCTCCTCATGATCGTAAGTATCAGCATGGTCTTCCTACAGCGGGCCGAATATCGAGCGACTACCGCGCTTCGAGAAACGTCTATTCTGCTGTACGAAGCAGATATGACTCTAGCTTACTTAGCCTTCGAAAAAGGCAAGCCCGAAGAGGCAGAAAGGATCCTCTCGCGCCATCAATCAACCGATATCGCAGCAGCTTCTCCTGGATTCGAATGGCACTTGCTCCATTCGGCTGTCACGAAGCCCGCATCGCTTACGCTTGTTGGCCACAAGGGTTCAGTAAATGAAATTACAGTTTTTCCAGACGGCAGGCATCTGGCAAGCGTAGGTGATGACGGCACACTCCGGATTTGGGATTTGAAGTCCGGAGAGCTAATGCAGAAGTTTCAGATTCTGCGCGGAGCCACTTCATTCGGTCGCCGTTACCCCAGATGGGCGTTTCGTCGCTGCGGGGTCTACGGCAATTTACTTATGCGATCTCGCCAAGGGCGGACAGGGTCATGAAATTTTTCGAAACGAGCACAACTTCGAAGCCATGGCCTTCAACGCCGATGGGTCACGACTTGCTGCAGGTGCACGGTATCACGACGTATTTCTGTTAACCCTGGCGGGCGAGTTGATAGGTCGCACGGAATGTGGTTCCCGCGTTCAATCGCTCGAGTTCGTTTCTAACGAGAACCTATTACTGTTTCCGAATCGCATTCTCAAATCACAAGCAGATTGGTTCGGAGTGGCCCAATTTTGGCGAGATGACTTATCATCCGTTCATGAACAGCTCAACGACCAACAACGTTCAATAAAACTTGCTATAGCACGCTCGCTGCCGCGCGGGAGTCATGTTTTGGTCGCGGAGAATAGTAGGCCGCATTTGATTGACCGGAAGTCCGGTGAGGTTGTGTCGTCAGCAGCCTTTACTCGCTGCCGTATTATTGATCTTGCCGTTGCACCCGACGGTGGAGCGGCGGCAATTTCCTATGTGGATGGAACCGTTGAGTACCGTCGATTGGAATCGCTTCCAGACAACGTCTCGTTTTCTGGACGGTCCCGAGTGTTTCAAGCCCACCAGGGTGCGGCCCGCGCGGCCCGTTTCGTAACGGCCGATCGATTGGCAACGTGTGGCGCCGACGGACTGATCAACGTGTGGAAGCTGTCGGGCTCGTCCGAACGCGCCTATGATCTCGCCGACTCCAACGACTTTCACGCGAGTCTGTCGCCTGATGGGGCGTTGCTACTCTACACCTTCGCGAATAGTCTTTTCATTGCCCGTAGTTCGAACGGACGCGTATTGTGGACGTTTGGGAAAACTGCCTCGCGAGACCCACTATTGACCTGGTCGTCTACCGGCAAACGGTTTGCGGTGTGTCTGAGCTCAGACCACAAACGCCGATTTCGTATCTTCGATCGTGTCGGAAAAGAGGTATCTGAGATTGAACCTTCGGGTAATCCGAACGAAGTCGCTTTTTCGCCCAGCGATCCGCTGGTCGCGATCATTGGTAGCGAGCAACTGCAACTCTGCAATACGGAGACCGGCGAAGAAATTACGCAGCGGAGCGACACCGGAGATGCCGTTACGTTCTCTCACGACGGAAAATGGCTTGCCTATGGCGGTGACAATGATCGAGTTTATATCTGCGACGTTCCGAGGTTGTTGACCCGACTGCGCGTTGGTGGCCGAAACAGGTGTGAGAAGCCTTGCGTACAGTCCTGACGATCAAGTTCTTGCTGCCGGGACCAGGGGTGGAACAATTCGACTGTGGAACACAGCGACGGGGCAAATTCGCGCCGAAATGACGGGTCACGAGCGTGAAGTCGAGGATCTAGCTTTTTCACCAGACGGTCGCACACTTCTCTCATGTGATGGAGTAATCCGAGTTTGGTCCATAGATCATGCGAGATGTTATGGAGCTTTTTATGACTCCGCCAACGGCATGAGTTTGTCCGCAGACGGTCGGCGTCTCGCTGTTGGGCTTCATCCCACAACAGACGGCGAGGCAGACGTGCGCTATGGGATATCCAGCAGATGCCATCGGAGCGTTAGCGTCCGTCGTCGCGTCGAGTGATTTGCCCATATCGGGCCGGAGCCATGGAGACCGAGGCACGTTCATGATCAACTTAAAAGTCGTTCGTTTGCCGGCACGGCATAGCCGCAAGTCGAATGACTACTAAATCTTTGGGCAAGCGCGTGTCTAAACTCATGTCATTAAACTAAGCCCCGATAACTCATCGAGAATTCGAGAGTTAGCTTTTTGACACATGAGCGTTATGCCACTCGGCACGCATGTGTGCCCAGGACTCCGAATCCTGAGCACGCGGCGCTTAGCCGCCGGCGTGCGTAGGACTCTAAATCCTGAGCATGATTCACGTCCGGTTGGTTTTTTCCCCGCAATTCGGTAGGTACTACTTGTCAAATTCGTTGCAACGGACCTTACGGAAGAGTGGCATTTCACAACAAACTTTGTTTGTTTTAATGAGTTTGCTAGCGGTCAAAAGGACCGCAATAAATTGCTATCGCGGAAATCGGCGGATTTGAAACCGCCGGTTATCACCTTCGATGGACGGACAGTTAAGCGCAGCGCGACCAGGAGAACTAGCTCATTCTGGCCGCGGAACTCTCACGAACCGATGAAGATGTCGTCGAAGGCAGTCGAGGCCTTATTGCCGGTCACGGCAGTGGCCAGGAGAGTTAGCAGGCTGTCGTCGATGTAAATGCCGCCGCCCTCGCCCAACTCGGTACCGTTCGCCTTGTTGCCGATCACCCTGCTATTCCGCACATCCACGTTGCTGTTGACGGCAAAGATCCCTCCGCCTAGGGCCGTTGCCCCGTTCGACCGATTCGCGTTGAGTGTGCAATTGGTCAGTGACAGAACGCTGTTTTCACTGAAGATCCCTCCGCCTTGGGCAGTATCCGACGACTTGACCTGATTGCTGTTGATGACGGAATCAGTGATCGTCGCGCTGCCGCCGGTCGTGCTGATGCCACCCCCTTTGAACACCGTCTTGTTGTTGACGATCCTGCTCGTTGCGACGTTCAACGTGCCCTCGTTAAATATGCCGCCTCCAATACTGGCGGAGTTGCCGCTGACCGTGCAATTGTCCAACGCGGTCGTGCTGCCGGACGCGTTGCCCACGCCGCCGCCGAAGGTGGCGGAATTGCCGCTGACGGTGCAGTTAGTAAGGGTAACCTCGTTATTGCTGCCGTAGTTGGCCATGCCGCCGCCGACGTAGCCGGCGGAGTTGTTTTTGATGGTGCAATCGGTCAGCGCGGTCGTGGACCTCGAGGTGAACAAGCCGCCGCCGCCGGCCAAGGGACGTGATGCCAAATTGCCGCTGATGGCGCAGTTGGTCAACTCGAGATTGCCGAAAATGTTTGCCAGGCCACCGCCGCCACCGTTGTTGTTAATCGAGTTGCCGCTGACGGTGCAGTTCGTCAGCATTGCGGTGCCATCGCGGTTGAGCAGACCGCCGCCGAAGCTGTACACGCCGGAGTTGCCAGCGGAATTGCCGCTGATAGTGCAGTTGATAAGTGCAAGCCAGCCGTCGTTGTATAAGCCGCCGCCGCTGTCGCCGGCGGAGTTGCCGCTGATTGTACAGTTTGTGAGGCTGGCCGTGCCGTAGTGTCCGTTACCGTAGTAGCCGTAGTAGCCACTGTTGGACACGCCGCCGCCGTTGCCGGTGGCGGAATTGCCGCTAATGGTGCAGTTGAACAGCGCAAGCGAGCCGCCAGTGTTGTTCAGGCCACCGCCATAGGAGTATGGATGACCTGCGGCGGAGTTGTCGTTGACGGTGCAATTGGTCAGCGTGACTATGCCGGAGCTATCTAGGCCGCCGCCGAACGCGGCGGAGTTACCGCTAATGGTGCAATTGGTCAGCGTGACCGTGCCAATGATCGACAGGCCTCCGCCACCGGAATAATAGCCCGTGGCTGAGTTGCCTGTGACGGCGCAGTTGGTGAGCGTGGCCGTCCCACCGATGTTCAGGCCGCCGCCGCTGGCTACAAAACTCGTGGCGGAATTGCCGCTGACGGTGCAGTTGGTCAGCGTGGCCGTGCCAAAGCTTGTCAGGCCGCCGCCGCCGCCGTAGGTGGCGGAGTTGCCGCTGACGGAGCAGTTGGTCACCGTGATAGTGCCAGAATTGTATATGCCGCCGCCGAAATTATAGGCGGAGTTGCCGCTGACGGAGCAGTTGGTCAGCGCGAGCGTGCCGAAGTTGTGCAGGCCGCCGCCGGAATAGGCGGAGTTGCCGCTGACGGTGCAGTTGGCCAGCGCGAGGATGCCGAAGTTTTGCACGCCGCCGCCGCCGTCGAGGCCGGAGTTGCCGCCGCGTGATCGTCAGTCCCGAGATCGACGCGGTGACCAGCGAATCGACCTGGAACACACGGCTCAGCCCGCCGGCGTTGACCGTCACGCCCGCCGCCGGGCCGGTAATCGTCTCCGTCTCGGTCGTGTTGCTCAGCTCGAACTGGGATGCCGGTCATGGTGATCGTCAGATGAGTGGCGAACACCGTCGGGTCGAAGGTGATGGTCGCGTGTCCCGAGCGGTCGGTGTTGGCGAAGGCGACGGCTTCACGCAGGCTGAGGAGGCCCGCCCCCGGGAGCAAGGAATCGCTCGTCGTGTTCACGATCAGGCTCGTGAAGATCGGGCCGACGTTGGTCAAGTTGAACGAGGCAGCGGACGAGCCCGAGGCGGACGCGACGACCTGGTAACTGCCAACGGCGTTGCCGGGCGCGGCGATGACTGCGGCCTGGCCGCCCACGATATCGGCCGAGGAGGCCAAGAAGATCGCGTAGGCGCCACCGGCCGACGGTTGATTGACGAAGTTGACCCTGCCCCCATCGACCGGCTCGATCGGGTTGTTGGCGGTCACAGTCACTGCCAGTGGGTTGGCGAACGCCGTGCCGATCTGAGCCGTCTGCGGAGTGCTGTCGGGAACGGCCGTGAGTACAAAGCCCTGGCTCTCAAAGGCGCCGATGTCGACCCTGCCGTTGGCGATGCGGCCCAGGCCGCGCTGGTCGGTGGTGACGCCGGCGAGCGATGAGCGCGTTGTTGCCCGCATCGATGGCCGGGCTGCCGGGCAGCAGCGACATCGACAGGGTCGGCGCCGCCATAGTCCCCGAGCGGCGCCAACAAGGCGTTGAGTGGAGCGGCACTCGTGCCCGTCAAATCGGATGCGACCCAGCCGGTGCTGCCGTCCGTCTCACCGATCAGGTTGTTGCCCTCAGAAATGATCGCGCCACGGACGTTGGGGAAAAAGGAGGTGGCTGTATTGCCGGTGACGATCGTGTTGCGCAGGACCATCGGATCGCCACGTCTGTTGCTCAGGCCGCCACTGACCAAGGTGGCGGAGTTTCCGCTGACAGTGCAGTTGGTCAGCGCGACCGTGCCGTCCTAGTTGTACACGCCGCCGCCGGCGACGGCGGAGTTGCCGCTGACTGTGCAGATGGTCAGCGCGAGCGTGCCGGAGTTGTACATGCCGCCGCCTAGGCCATAGGTGAAACCTGTGGCGGAGTTGCCGCTGACGGTGCAGCTGGTGAGCGTGGCTGTGCCGGAGTTGTCCAGGCCGCCGCCGAAGTCGGCGGCGTTGCCGCTGACCGTGCAATTGGTAAGCGTGGCCGTGCCGCGGATGTCGAGGCCGCCGCCCCTGCCGTAGGTGGCGGAGTTGCCGCTGACGGTGCAATTAGTGAGCGTAGCCATGCCACCGATATCCAGGCCGCCGCCGCCTCCGTAGAAACTACTTGTTGCGGAGTTTCCGCTAACGGTGCAATTGGTCATCGCGAGCGTGCCGAAGTTTTGCAGGCCGCCGCCGGAATAGGCGGAGTTGCCGCTGACGGAGCAGTTGGCCAACGCGAGGATGCCGAAGTTTTGCACGCCGCCGCCGCCGTCGAGGCCGGAGTTGCCGCCCGTGATCGTCAGTCCCGAGATCGACGCGGTGACCAGCGAATCGACCTGGAATACACGGCTCAGCCCGCCGGCGTTAACCGTCACGCCCGCCGCCGGGCCGGTAATCGTCTCCGTCCCGGTCGTGTTGCTCAGCTCGAACTGGATGCCGGTCATGGTGATCGTCAGATGAGTGGCGAACACCGTCGGGTCGAAGGTGATGGTCGCCTGTCCCGAGCGGTCGGTGTTGGCGAATGCGATGGCTTCACGCAGACTGAGGAGGCCCGCCCCCGGGATCAAGGAATCGCTCGTCGTGTTCACGATCAGGCTCGTGAGGATTGGGCCGACATTGGTCAGGTTGAACGAGGTGGAAGACCCCAAGACGGACGCGACGACCTGGTAACTGCCGACGGCGTTGTTGGGCGCGGCGATGACTGTGGCCTGGCCGCCTGCGATGATGGCCGAGGAGGTCAAGAGGAGCGCCGAGGCGCCACCGGCCGACGGTTGATTGACGAAGTTGACCCTGCCCCCATCGACCGGCTCGATCGGGTTGTTGGCGGTCACAGTCACTGCCAGTGGGTTGGCGAACGCCGTGCCGATCTGAGCTGTCTGCGGAGTGCTGTCGGGAACGGTCGTGAGTACAAAGCCCTGGCTCTCAAAGGCGCCGATGTCGACCCTGCCGTTGGCGATGCGCCCCAGGCCGCGCTGGTCGGTGGTGACGCCGGCGAGGATGAGCGCGTTGTTGCCCGCATCGATGGCCGGGCTGCCGGGCAGCAGCGCCATCGACAGGGTCGCGCCGCCATAGTTACCCGCGGGGACAACAGCGGCATTGAGCGGCGCGAGCCTGGTGCCAGTCAAGTCGGATGCGACCCAGCCGGCGCCGTTATCCCTTTTGCCGATTAGGTTGTTGCCCTGAGACGTGAAGAGGCCAGCGACGTCGGAGCCATGGAGGGAGGAGGCTGTATTTCCGGCGACGATCGTGTTGCCCAGCCTGACCGTTGCCGCCGAACCGGCCGACGCTGAACACGCCGCCGGCCTGGGTATATTCGCCTAAGGCGGAGTTGCCGCTGACGGTGCAGTTGGTCAGCGTGGCCGTGCCGCGTTGTACAAGCCGCCGCCGCCATAGAAACTACTGGTGCGGAGTTGCCGCTGACGGTGCAGTTGGTCAGCGCGAGCGTGCCGAAGTTGTGCAGGCCGCCGCCGGAATAGGCGGAGTTGCCGCTGACGGTGCAGTTGGTCAGCGTGAGCGTGCCGAAGTTGTGCACGCCGCCGCCGCTGTCGAGGCCGGTTGCCGCCGGTGATCGTCAGTCCCGAGATGGACGCGGTGACCAGCGCATCGACCTGGAACACCCGGCTCAGCCCGCCGGCGTTGACCGTCACGCCCGCCGCCGGGCCCGTGATCGTCGTCCGTCCCGGTCGTGTTGCTCAGCTCGAACTGGCTGCCGGTCAGGGTGATCGTCTTGGCGTGGCGAAGACGTCGCGGTCGAAGGTGATGGTCGAGTTCCCGAGCGGTCGAGGTTGGCGAAGGCGATGGCCTCCCGCAGGCTCAGGAGGCCGGCCCCCGGGATGAGGGCATCGCTCGTCGTGTTCACGATCAGGCTGGTGAAGACCGGGCCGGCGTTGGTCAGGTCGAACGAGGCGGAGGACGAACCCGGGGCGGACGCGACGACGGTGTAACTGCCGACGGCGTTGTTGGGCGCGGCGGTGACGGCGGCCAGGCCGCCCGCGATGACGGCCGAGGGGGCCAAGAGGATCGCCGTGGCACCATCGGCCGCGGTTGGTCGACGAAGTGGACGATGCCGCCGTCGACCGGCTCGATCGGGTTGTTGGCCGTCACGGTCACGGCCAGCGGGTTGGCGAACGCGGTGCCGATCTGTGCGTCTGCGGGGTGCTGCCGGGGACGGGCGTGAGGATGAAGCCCTGGCTCTCGAAGGCGCCGATGTCGACTGCCGTGCCGACCCGGCTCAGGCCGCGCTGGTCGGTGGTGACGCCGGCGAGGATGACCGCGTTGTTGCCCGCGTCGATGGCCGGGCTGCCGGGCAGCAGGGGCATGGTCAGGGTCGGCCCGCCGTAGTCGCCCAGCGGCGCCAGCAGCGGCGTTGAGCGGCACGGCGCTCGGTGCCCGTCAACTCGGATGCGACCCAGCCGGTACTCGCCAAGTCAATCGCCGCCGATCAGGTTGTTGCCGTGAGACCTGAATCGGCCATCGACGTCGAAGCCGCCAAAGGCGGAGCCCGGTTGCCCGGCGACGATCGTGTTGGTCAGCGTGGCCGTGCCGTAGTAGTAGCGGTTGATCAAGCCGCCGCCGGAATTGGCGGAGTTGCCGCTGACGGTGCAGTTGGTCAGCGTGACCGTGCCCCGTTGTTCAGGCCGCCGCCGAACTCGGCGGAGTTGCCGCTGACGGTGCAGTTGGTCAGCGTGACATGTGGCAGAATCAGCTGCGCACACGCCGCCGCCGAAGCCGGCGGAGTTGCCGCTGACGGTGCAGTTGGTCAGCGTAGGCCTGCCGAAGTTGTTACACGCCGCCGCCGTCACTAGTGGCGGAGTTGCCGCTGACGGTGCAGTTGGTCAGCGCGAGCGTGCCGTAGTTTTGCACGCCGCCGCCGCCGTCTGGCCGGCGTTGCCGCCGGTGATCGTCAGTCCCGAGATCGACGCGGCGACCAGCCGCATCGACCTGGAACACCCGGCTCAGCCCGCCGCCGTTGACCGTCACGCCCGCCGCCGGGCCGGTGATCGTGGTCGTCCCGGTCGTGTCGGTCAGCTCGAGCTGGGTGCCGGTCAGAGTGATCGTCTGCGGCGTGTTGAACACGCCGCTGTCAAAGTTGATCGTGTCGGCGCCCGCGGTCGCATTCGCCTGGCCGACCGCCCAGCGCAGTGTGCCGACGCTGCCGTCGTCGAGCGTGTTGGGGACGGTGAAGGTGGACGGTACCCAGCGGTCCTCCAGCACCTCCAACAACCGCGCTCGGTACGGCTCCGTGCGGGTCGGGCGTAGTGCGAGTGGCGTGACGGCTGCGGCTGGCAAACCGGTTGCCGGTCCAGGAACGTTTTCTCATGAGAGGCTTCCTCGGTTACAAAGTCAGTAGAGAATCGATAAGGGAGACTCTGTCTTCCTCACTTACTGGAACCCCTGCGGCCCAGCCCCGTTCCTGGCCGGCGCACGCAGGGCGGCCGACAGGTCGGCCAGCGCAGAATCGGGCACTACGAAGGAGTCTTCCAGTCAACTTGAGTCATCGTTGATCAGGTCTGGATACCGCCGGCCCGGCAGCACCGTCACGGCGAAGACCTCCTGCACGGCGGTGTCGAACCGCAGCAAGCCGACCACCTGACCACTCCTCAGGTCGATCGCGCAGACGCCGCACGTCCGTTCGTTTTCGGCCAAGCCGCTCGGTGATCGGGATGCCGCTGAACACGGCGCTCTCGCGCACTTGCGATAGCCCGACGAAGGCGAGATTGCCTGCGAAGTCAAGCCCGCGCGTGAATCCCGGCAGCTCGACGATCGGCTCGTACTTGCCGCTGTCGAGATCGACGGTGCCGAGCGTCCCCGAGCCCGATTCGCAAATCCAAAGCCGGCCGCCGTACCAGCGCGGCGAGTGGGGCATCGACAACCCACGGGTGATCACCTCGCCCGAGTCCATGTCCATGAGGATGCCGCCCCTTGCTTTGTTGGCTCGCCAGCCGACCTGGCTCATCTGTCTCGCCCAACGCCGTGACGTACTGCGGACGGCCGTCGACCATCCCCAGTCCATTCAGATGACAGCGGTCGGTGGGCTCCAGCGCCGAGACAAACGGCGGTCGCCACTGAGGCGTGAAACTGGACGACTTGTCGATCGTGCAAAGGCATGAAAAACGCGTGTTGACCGACCCAGAGCTCGCCGTCGGCGCCCCAGGCCATTTCATGAATCTGAATATTGCCCGTGACGTGGCTGGAGCGCGGCATGAAACAGGCATCGTGCCGACTTGGCGGCTCGAGCCGGGAAGCGACGGCCGGAACGTCGTTGAACTCCCAGACCTGAAGCTGCGTGCCGATGGCCAGCCGGTCGCCCGCGAGCGCCATGCCCATGGGGGCCTGAAAAACGCGGAAGTGCGTGTTGAGCTTGTCCCCTTCGTCGCGGACTAGCACAAGCTTGCCCGCCTGGTAGGTGGTGACCGCGAGCGACGCCCCGAGGTGCCGCAACAGCGAAGGGAAGTTCATCGTGTGGACGGCGCAACGACGTGGAATCCTCCGTGTTGGGACTGTCCGGCTCGGTCGTCAGGATAGCGGGTTCACTTATAGCAGTAGCCATATTCTGATGTCCTTCAGCGTTTGACAGGTTTCCTCTGGCCGGCCGCACACAGCCCAGTCACCCCAAACAGGGCGATCACGGTCAACGAGGGCTCGGGAAGACAACACACCATGACATGCAACATCGGCGCGGAGCTTGTTCCGCGCTGCGTAAGAAGAACTCGAGAATTCCGCGGCGCCATGGCCGCAATTGCCGACATTTACGGAACGCACGCTGCGCAGCAAGACCATGAGCCGTTTCATATGTTGTTCCCGCCGAGTCGAGACTGTGCCTGTGTTCAACTAGGCGTCAGCCCGCTCCAATTTGGGCGCACAAAATCGAGGATTGTTGTAAAAGGTTTGCCAGTCGAGTTTAGGCCGCTTACCTAGTGCCTTTTAGCGCACCAGCAACCAGGCGAGATTGCCCAAGAATATGTTCCTGCCATGAGAAGAGGTTGCCTCTGGCGCGGCGAAGGTCGAGTTTGAATCGACGCTCGAGGAGATCGTAACGCTGCCTCCGTCACCCCTCGCGCCGAAGTTGGCGCACCACGTGCCCAGGACTCAAAATCCTGTGCACGCGTCACGACGTGCTAAAGCCAGGTCGTGGATGGCGCTACCGCCGCAGTCAGGACGAAAAGTCCTGTGCGCGCTTGATTGCGATCATTCGGCGGGTCGCGGTCCTGGCGCTGGCAGATTTTGTGGATCCGCTCCTCACGCACGTAGGTTGGCACACCGTCTTGCAGGATTACTTCCAGGCGGCCGAATCGGTGCCCGGCCAGCGCCTGGCGTAGCAGCTCGGCGACGAGCTCGCTGGCTTCCCGCATCGCACACTCCCGTACGTACTCGGCGTTTAACGTCATCGAAAATTCCCGCATGGCGTGCCGGAAAATTGGGCGGCCGGCGGGAAGGCCGCCGCCGCCGTCGGTCGGTAGTGGCGGCCCCCCCTCGCCGCGTGCCCTCCGTGACACGGGTGGCCGCAATTCTAACACGCTTTTCGCTTATGCGTGAATGGTGACCGGCCCGCGCCGTATCGCACGTGCTCTCAAATTAGAAGAAGGTTTTGTTCACGAAATGCGAAAGCGGTCGGACGACGTTCTATACGCAATTCCGCCGGATCCTGGAGCCAGCGTGGTCCGCGGCGAGTCGAATGCGAGCTGCCTGCACAAGATCCGGCGGACGTCCGCAACGGCGATCCCAATGAGGCACGGGCTGCGCAATGCGCAGGCGATGCTCGGCCACCGATCGCTGACGACACCGAGCGGTACGTCGACCCGAGCACGTTGCCCAAACAAGATTTTTCCAAAGCGCTCCCGCGGCTGGGAACCTTGGCCGGCTGACGAGCCACGGCAACCGGGGCCTTGTGGAAGTCGCCGCGCCGGCCGGTGGCTAGCCGGCGCCGCGTTCGCACAGTACATTTCTGGCAATCAGGTGTGGCTCAAGGTTGCAAACTTGACCGCATCGGCCACCAGCCTGGCGCGGGGAAATCGATACTCGCCTCGCGCCGGCTGGCGGCCATTGAGAAGGAGTATCGATCATGGCGAAGACGCCAAAGAAGAAGCGCGCTCGTCCCCCTCATTTACTGGTCTCGAAAAGCAATCCGCCCGGCTGTCTCCGGGAATGCATCGATCACTTTCGTGCACAGGCGATTGCGGCCTCGGACCGGTTGCCGGCTCCATACCAGAGTGGTCAGTCGAAAACCGCTGAGGAATTCGATTATTGGTCAAACATCGACTGGCAACTGCGGGAAGCAGTCGAGCTGTGCGACCTCATGATCGAAGTATGTGAGGCCGAAAATCCGGTCGATATGCTGCGTTCAATCGATGCCAGGGAAGCCGTAGCGGGCGCAGCCGTGAAGTACATAGGGGAGGAAGCAAATCACATACTGAATGCAGCCGCAACCGGCGTTCCGCCACTATCGGAACGTGAATTTTTTTTCGCGCTCGGTTTTGACATCGAGCACTGCGCTTGGGACCGCCGAGATACGAACGGCGTTCTATCCGTTGGTTGAGGCCGAGAGCGCCGCTCACGTGCGAGCGAAGCCGGCGGCCGAGGTACCAGGAAGTGGACTCCGGAAGTTCATCAGCTCGCGCGGAAGATACTGGAAGAGACGTTCACCGGAGATCTGAGCTACGACGCGGCGGTCCGACGAACGTGTGCGCAACTGAAAAAAGAGCACGGTGTCGACGTGTCGCGACAGACTGTCAAAAATCACCTCCCTGCAAGCGAGTTTTCCAAACGCTGAGCGTTTGGTAACTTTCCCTACCAATTGCCGAGCGGTTTGAAACTGACAACGTGCACGCGGCTACACTGCGGCGCATGTTGTTGCGGTATTCAAAGTCGATCGCGATGCGGCTGCAGCCGGCGGCAGCTGTGGCCCGCCGTGGCCGTCCCCCGCCGCGACGGGCCGGCCGGTGACTTTGGCTCCATCCTCACCGGCGACAGGGCGCGGGAGAGCGGTAGCGCGCCGCTCTCCCCGCCCCTCATCTTTGAGACGCCCTCTAAGTTTAGCCGCGGTCCCAGTGCGGCTGCAACATGCGCCCTCCATCTCGCCCTCATGGTCATGTCACCCATAACAGAAGAATTTTTTCTCCATCCACCATCCACCCATCCACCCACCCACAACCATCATGGGCCACGTCAACAAATTCGGCGACGACTATCTCAATCCGCTGCGCACCGACCAGGTGCGCCGCATCGCACGCGAAATCATGGCCTCGGTCAATGATCCTGATATGGCTGCGTCAACACCTACCAAAGTTGCGCGGGCCGTGGCTGAACGCCAGATGTCGCAGGTCGAGCTCGCGGAGGTGCTCGACCGGATCATCGCCGGCCGCAAGTCCGGTGAGATCCTCAACCCGGGCGGCTACTTCACCGCGTGTGCGCGGCGCCTGTTTCGAAAACACGGGATCCCACTGGCGAAGCGATGCGAGCGACTCAAGTGCCTGAACAACGAACCATGTTTGATGCATTCGACGCGGCCTTCGTGGCTGACACCCGCGCCCGGCAGCCGCGGCGATCGCACCCATGAAACCAAACATGCTCCGCCAGGTGCTCGCGTTCGTAGCGAGCCGCGGCCACAACGGCGCCACCGACGAGGAGATCGCCGACGGTCTTGAGATGCGAGAGAGTACGGCCCGAGCGCGGCGTGTCGAACTCCGCGACGGCGGCCAGGTGAAAGATTCGCTCCGCCGGCGGAAGGCTCGCAGCGGCCGGCTGTGCGTCGTGTGGACGTCCACAGGAGAGCCGCTCGGATGAAAAGTCGATCGAGCAACGTCGCCGGCGGATTGGGGATCCCGGATCCAGCCACGCCGCAGCTGGAATGCCAGGCCTGCCACTCGAGCCGCGCCACGTGCGGCGTGGTGGCCGGCGGAACCGGGGCCCCCCCTAGCGAAATTCGCGGAAAAATTCGCGCACCGGGAACGGCGGTCGTTGGTTGGCCCCCTGAAAAAAAATGACCGCCCCCCGGGCGGTGACGATCGATGCCCGACGTAATCAACATAACCGACAAACTTTTACTCACCACGAGTCAGGCGGCCGAGCTGCTCAACGTGAGCGAAAAGACGCTGTGGAACCATACGGCGCCGCGTGGCAACTGCATCCCAGCGGTCCGGCTAGGCAAGACCCTGCGTTACAGTCGCCAGGCGTTGGAGCGTTGGATCACCACTCAGGTTGAACCAAAGAATGGGGAGGCGCTTGAAAGTGGTCGGCGCCGCGATGTAGAGTCAACGTGACCTTAGCCACGTTGCGGCCGGCCGCGGTCCAGCACCCGCGCCGCTGCGGCGTGGCGCGTGTTGGAAAGGTGAGGATCGATGGCGAGCATTTCTGTCGGCGCCGGTGGCAATCGGCTCATTCAATTCATCGACGGCCGCAAAAAGCGCAAGACGATCCGACTCGGCAAACGCACCGGCAAGTCAGCCGAGAAGATCAAAACCAAAGTTGAGGCTCTCATTGCCGATGCCATCGCCCGGAAGCCGCACACGGCGGAGGTCGCCAAGTGGATCCGCCAGATCGAGCACCGCGACCAGTCGCTGTATGACAAGCTTGCAGCGCATGAGCTTGTTGCGCCACGATCAGCCACCGGCCAAGTGACGCTGGGCAATTTCTTGAATGGCTACATCGGGAAGCGCTCAGACGTTGAACCAGGTACCGCGATCACGTATGGCAACGTGCGGCGCAACCTCGTCGATTACTTTGGTGCCGATCGGCTGTTGGACTCGATCACACCGGCCGAAGCTGATGATTGGCGCCGCTGGCTCAGGCTCGCGAAAAACGAGGAAGATCCGAAGGCGGGCGGGCAGGGACTCAGTGATAACACGGTTCGCCGACGTTGCGGTGTGGCGAGGCAATTCTTTCACGATGCCGTACGGCGGCGGCTTGTGTACGAGAGTCCCTTCGCCGACATGCAAGGCGTCGTAGTGCGGCCGAATCGAAAGCGCGACTATTTCGTTACACGAGACGAAGCGGCCAATGTACTCGAGGCCTGCCCGGATGCTCAGTGGCGGCTTCTGTTCGCGTTGAGTCGATACGGCGGACTGCGCTGCCCGTCGGAGCACCTCTCACTGTGTTGGGGCGACGTGGATTGGACGCACGGAAGGATAACCGTGCGCTCGCCTAAAACGGTGCGCGCACGAAGGGAAAGACCAGCGCGTAATGCCGTTGTTTCCGGAGCTGGAGCCGTACCTGAAGGCAGTACTGGACGAGCTGCTCGTCGACTTCGATCCGAAACAGAAACGACTGAGCGAGCAACCCGTCATCACGCGGTACCGTGAGACGAATGCAAACCTGCGAACGCAGCTGTGCAAGATCATCCGGCGCGCCGGCCAGACACCCTGGCCGAAACTTTTCCAAAATCTTCGCGCCACGCGCGCAACCGAGCTGGCGGACGAGTTCCCGTCGAACGTTGCCGCCGACTGGTTAGGTCACAGCACGACGATCGCGGACAAGCATTACCGGCAGACTACAGACGAGCACTTTGCGCGTGCATTGGCCAGCACGGAAGAAAAGTTAGCACACGAACGAATTGCAGCGCCTGCGCTGCAGCAAACAGCCGTAAGGGATTCCAGCAGTCGTACCACGTCGCAGCGACGATCAAAATCCCCGGAGAATTGCAACGTCGTACGACAGGGTACGGCGGAGAGTGGGCGACACTGGATTCGAACCAGTGACCTCTGCGGTGTGAACACAGCGCTCTAACCAACTGAGCTAGTCGCCCTGAGCAGCGCCCGCGCTTTCAACAGCCTAGTAGCAGCGCGGAAAGGTTGTCAACCGAGAAGGTTGCCAAGTCGTAGAGTGCGACAACGCCGCAGAAAAATCGGCCGCTTGAGCAGAGTGGCAGTTAGATAGTGCTAAAGCTCAATCGGCCACGCCGCTGCTTTGCAAATTCTTTTCGTCTGATTCTTCGCCTGAGGCGGCTTGGGGAGGCTCGAAGCGTGGCGACGTCGGTTCGCTGTGGTCGCTGTAGCCGATGCGGCCGCGAGACTCATCATAATCGGCCGATTTCACTTCGTTCTCGATGTCTTTCATGCCCTTCTTGAATTCGACGATGCTCTTGCCAAAGGAGCGGGCCACGCTCGGCAGCCGGCTGCCGAACAGCATCACCGCCACGATACCGATAATGATCAATTCCTGCGTGCCTATGCCGAACATGCTAATCTCTCCCCGCCCGTGGGCCTGGCGCATCGCTGATTCTGTGATAACAACGCCGCGACGATTGCGATGCGCTCAGCGCGGGCGATTTGACGTTTCGTCGGGGGGACCTTCAATCTCCTTCATGCCGCGTTTAAATTCAATGATGCTTTGTCCGAAAGCGCGCGCTAGCGACGGCAGTCGGCTGGAGCCGAACAACAGCAACACGATCGCCACAATCAGGATGATTTTCCAGGTCAAGCCGAAACTCCGCTGACCGTCGGCGGCCAAATAAAAGTAAGTAGCCGCCCAGCACGGACTTACCATCAATTCTACAAGATGGCAGCTAGGCGTCAAACGTAGAGAGGCGACGCCGGCTGTGCCGCCAAGCGGCGATTTCAGCGGGAATTCGGCGTCACAGACGCCTCAAACCGACAACTGCGAATATTCGCGGCGATGTCTGGCCGTTACCGGTAAGTTGGCACGTACACGGTTCGCCAGGTCGGATACCATGCGTACGGCCGGCCGCCCGGCATTTGCCACACGGGGCTGTAGAGCGTTGTGAAGGGCGTCGGCGCCGCCGTGGGACTGCGCGTTGTACATCCCATACCAATTCAGCGAGGCCAGCCGTGCGTCGCGTTGAGCTGACCGTGCAATTGCCTTCTGATGTATGATTGCGCGAGGATTTGGCTGATAGTTCGGCTGCTGATAATAATAGTTTTCGCTGCGCTGCGCATCAGCCGGCGACTGGGTTTCCGCTTCTTGGGCCCGCGCGACCGCGGCACAAGTGGTCAGACACAGGGCAAAACACACGGCGCGAAGACTGACTTTCCGCATGGCAGCCATGATGGATTTTTCCGATTCCGACGGATGGAGGCAAAGGCGCAACGACCCCAAGCTTGCGAACAGCAAACGGTTATTGAATTTGCTTCGGCCTCGAGCGTTGCGCCTGATAAGACGGAAGCTAGTGGTCGGCCTCAGTGAATCGGACTGCATGCATCGACGCTGACGATGGCGCAGACTGAAACGTTGCTGATGGCTCATTCGCTAGCCGCGAATCGGGCTAAGAACGCCTGCCCCGATAGCAGTGCTACATCGCCGCTTGGTCGGCGCCCGCGCGGCGGCGGAGCTTGGCCCGAGCCCGGCTTAGCATCGGCCCAACACTGTTCTCCGGCATGCCCACGGTGCGGCTGATTTCTTGGTAGCTCTTGCCTTCCAAATGATACATCCGCACAACGGCCGCTTCGGAGCCTTGGAGCTGGCCCAGCAATCTTCCAACTTCTTCGTGGTCGCTGATTCGCTGCTCTGGCTCAAATTCATCGGCTTCGGCTTTGGCTACCATTTCGCCAAGCGGCATCGCCGAACGGCCTTCCACCAGTTTGCGAACCACCACGCGGCGTGCAACCACCGTCAAGATACGTTGCCAGCGAGCTCTTGCCGCGGAAATGGCGGAGCACGGCCATATCGTTGTCGACGATGGCCAGAAAAACATCGGCGGCCAGGTCCTCGCGGTCTGCCGCCGACAGATTGGTCGACCGGCACTGGGCCGTGTGATTGATCACATGCACGACCAGGCCCATGAAGCGATCGACGAAATCCTCCCATCCCCGCGGTTTGCGGTGGAGGCAGCGATCAAGCAGGTTGCGGTCGATATCCGATAGTGCCACTGGCAGCACCTCGTTCGCAATGAGTTGCGCGCGACGATGATCGTGGCCGCTGCGCGGCGGCAGGCCTAGACTCGGCCGAGGAGACCGATCCAGCCGCGCACGGCGCCTG
Organism: uncultured Planctomycetota bacterium; assembly: GCA_963713365.1. GTDB lineage: Bacteria > Planctomycetota > Planctomycetia > Pirellulales > Lacipirellulaceae > JABDGM01. Next base: position 68,504 of record CAVQLN010000008.1, read on the forward strand.
AGCGAGCAGATTGCGAGTCTTTATCCTGCCGACTTCAATTCTAGGTACGGATTTCGCGCGGAGCAAGGCGAGTGTACGCCCAGCCGCAGCTTGTAATGAGAGCGGTCACGGCACCCTCAATTGCATTGAGGTAGAACACCGCTCCAACCGCTTGACACTCGTTTTGAGCAGAACTAGGATTGCCCAAAGCGATGCGGCGGCAGCCTTCAAGTGCTTTGGGTGTAATGACTTGGCCTTGTTGCGAGCAGGCATTCTCAAGCCACGATCACAGCCCCCGTAGCTGACTTCCGCACCGATTCCATGCCAGAGGGTTTTGACAGAAAGGGAGATTTTCACTCATGACGCACGTCGTTTGCGAACCGTGCTTTGGCTGCAAGTACACCGATTGTGTGGTGGTTTGCCCGGTGGAGTGCTTCTACGAAGGCGAGCAGATTCTCTACATCCATCCGGACGAATGCATCGACTGCGAAGCCTGCGTGCCCGAGTGCCCGGTCGAAGCGATCTTCCACGAAGACAACGTGCCGGAAGAGTGGAAGCCATTCACGCGAGCTGAACGCCGAAATGGCGCCGCAGTGCCCGGTGATCACCGAAAAGAAAGACGCCGCTCGTCGACACATAGCGCGGTGCGACTGGTCGCTAAAGCGACCAGTCCAATGTCCGATGAGTGCGCATTACGGACTGGTCGCTTCAGCGACCAGTTGCGCCACGAGTCCCGTTCCGAGCTCTGCTCTACTTCAAATCCACCGACCAGTACGCCGTTATCCAGGAACGTCTTCCAGCTGGCGTACTTTGGATTGCCGAGCTTGATCGTCAGCAGCGGGCTGCGCTTCGGCCGCACCGGCTTCTTGATCAGCTTCATGCCGGCTTCCTGCGGCGTGCGGCCGCCTTTGCGGACGTTGCACCGCACGCACGCGCAGACCAGGTTCTCCCACGATCGTGTCGCCGCCGCGGCACGTGGGCACGATGTGGTCAAGGCTCAATTCGCTCGTGGCGAACCGCTTGCCGCAATACTGGCAATGGTTGCCGTCGCGGGCGAAGATGTTGCGGCGATTGAGCCGCACGCGCTGCTTCGGCACGCGGTCGTAGTGCAATAGCCGCAGCACCCGCGGCACCTGGATCTCAAAGTGAACGCTGCGGATCCAGTCCTGGTGCGGCTCCTTGAATTGGGACTGCAGCTCGCTGATCTCGCGCCACGATTCGAAATCGTAGTTGGCCCACTGGCCGTCTTCGATTTGAATCACTTCGGCCAGCCGGCGAAACAGCAGCACAAACGCCCGTCGCACGTCGACGACGTGAATCGCCACGTACTGACGATTGAGCAATAGAACGCTGGAATTCAGAGCTGCACTGGAAACCGTGGCCATGAAGCACAATTACGCATCGAGCGATTGGTTACCAAACCCGCCAAGGCAAAGCCACAGGCAGCGGCCGTCCGCCACCGGTTGTTTTATTTTAACCTAGCCGAAAACTGCCGGCCAGTCGGCAATTTAAGGCATTTTCGGACTGGCGAAGTCCTCATAGGACCCCGGCGAGGCCGCTTCAGCGGCCGGGGAATCCAATTTCCGGCGCGCCTTCGAAACACATCACACCACGCTACCTCTGATGCGCTCCAACGCAATTCGTTAGTTCGCTAAGAAGAGTCTGCAGCCGGTCCGCGCAACGTTGGTCACGGTTTGTCAAGACGCGATTCGGGTGTGCAACTCTCGTACCAGTGATCGGCAGCGACTCAGCTCGTGCGCATCGTCGCATTGCCCTAACCGAATTGCGGAAGCACAATTCCTTGAAAACTTCTCAGTCCGCCTTGCTGCGCGTGAGCAAATCTCATTACGATGAACTCACGCGATGCCGAACGATTTTCTCACCGTGAATCAAGAAAGGATTATCGCGAGATGATTCACTACAGTTGCGACATGTGCAAGTGCGAGCTCGATCCAAAGCACGACACGAGCTACGTGGTACGAATGGAAGTGTACCCCGCGCCGGCCGAGGCAGGCGGGAGAATCGACCAAGACCGCGATCATTTGGGAGACATTCACGAAGTTCTGGAGCGCTTCGACGAATTTGATGGCCGACGGCCAATTGCCCGAAAACGACACGTATCAAACGCGCCGCTTTGATCTGTGCGGCGAATGCTGCAAACAGTTTTTACGCGAGCCGCTCGGCCGAACCGCAGCGCCGCACTTCAATTTCAGTAAGCGCTAGCCACACCGTTTGTGGGAGGCGTCTCCGACGCCGATGGACGTTCTGACTGAGCGCCTATCGGCGCCAGAGACGTCTCCCACAGCCAGCTTCCGGCTACCACTATTCGCGTGCGTGCGTCAGCTTCATGAAACGCTCGTTGCGCCGATACTATCGTCAGCCACGCGGCCTTGTCGTCGGCAGCGTTTGCGCGCTCATTGTTCTCTGGCGCATCATTGCGGCTAATACTGGGCCCGCTCTGCCCGAGGTGCTGGCCGAGGGCATGTACGAGGTCCGCCGCGTCGTGGACGGCGACACGCTCGTATTGACCACGGGGGCCCGCGTGCGCCTGCAGGGAATCGACACGCCCGAAACCGTGCGCGAAGGATTCGCCGTGGAAAGCTGGGGACCGCAGGCCAGCCAGTTCACAAAGGATTTTATCAGCCGCGCTGACAACCGCGTGCGGCTAACCTTCAGCCTGGAACGCAAGGATCGCCACGACCGCTTCCTGGCCTTCGTTTGGGACGGCGAGGCGATGCTCAACGAAGAGCTGGTACGCGCCGGCCTTGCACACGCCCGGCTCGATTACCGTTACAGCGGCGCCATGAAACGCCGCCTCGCCCGAGCCCAAGACGAAGCCCGCAGGGCAGGGCGGGGCCTGTGGTCTTCAGTCGCGGCGACGCAGGATTAGCACGTGTCAGCCTCCGGCCTGCCGGGGGTTTTTTGAGCGCGGAGTAACCTCCCGGCGACGCCGGGGCTGTCGGCACTTAACTTTTCGGACGCGTCGAGCGATCGATTCATCGCCATCTGAACCACCGCAGCGCGAGCACAAAACTCGACCGTGCTCCACGCCGTCATAATGGCGATCGGCGTCAGCAGTTGCCCGAGCGACATGCCTTCCAGCATCACCGCCGCAGCGAGCTGATGAGAGGCGTCAGCGGCAAGGCTTTGATAAACGGCTGAACCGCGTCCGGAAACCGCTCCGACGAAAAGAAGATTCCGGAAAAAATCCACATCGGCACCATCACCAGGTTCATGATGCCCGACACCGCTTCGATCGTTTTAGCCCGGCTGGCGGCGAGCAAGCCGATGCCTGAAAACATCACCGCCCCCAGTAAAATCAAGAACGTCACGGCCAGCGTACTGCCGTGATTCACCACGCCGAACGCATACCGCGCGAACACCAACAGCGCGAGCACTTCGGGGACCATGAACAGCATGCGGCTGATCATGATGCCCATGAGAAAATCGGTTTTCTTCATTGGCGTGGCGAGAAATCGCTTAAGCAGCTTCCGCACGCGCATATCTACGGTCACGAAGCCGACTCCCCACAAGCCGCCGCCCATGAGGCTCATCCCCAGCAGGCCGGGCACGAGAAAATCGATGTACCGCCCGCCGGGCTCATTCATTTCCACGAGCTTCGTGTCGACCGGATCTTGGCGGCCCGCCGCGCGTTGAAGCTGGTCGTCGACCGCCTTCCGCGCGAGCATGCTGTCGGCCCGCGTCGGATCGAATTGGTAAACGTAATGCGGCTTGTCGTCTGCCGGACTGCCGCTTGATGTATCCTTGCCCGTATCGACAATGAGAGCAGTCCGGCCGGTCCGTAACCGCCGACGCGCCTCGTCTGCGGACACGATATCAATATTGAAGCTGTTCGGATGTCTTCGATGACGCGAGTGCATCCTGCGTTGCCTTGGCCGATGGGCCCTCCACGATAACAGCAGAAATCTCCTCAATCGGCCGATTCTTGAAGGCAATGCCCAAGCCAACGGTCATCAGAATCGGAAAGCCATAGACCCAGAACACCGCTTCCGGCTCGCGCAGAAATTCGCGCAGGCGCGCAGCACCAGTTGACCCAGCGGCCAATACCGTGTCGACGATGTCGATGAATCGTCCAGCATTAGTTCGAACGCCCTCCCCCTTGCCGCAGGGGAGTGGCCGTGGCGAGCGGGTGAATTCGGCGTAGGTGCTTCATATCAGTGCGAGTCGATACCTTCGCTCGCTATCTGACTTCACTCAAATGCCGCCCCGCCAGCTTCACGAATACATCTTCCAAGCTCGCATGACGTGTCGACAAACCGGTCAGCTCCAAGTCCAGCGACGCCAGCTTTTTCAGGACCGCCGGCAGCGACACATGTGGTTCGCTCACCGAAAGAGTAACCCGCTCCTCGTCGATGCGAGCTTCGCTGACTCCCGGAAGGCTTTCGAACTCGGCGGTCTCGATTTGCTGCACAGTGCCGTTGCTCCCACACGTGAATTCAATCACGTGATCGCCGCCCAGCGACGAAATCAGCTCGTCCGGCGTGCCCAGCGCGATTACCCGGCCGGCATCCACAATCGCCACCCGGTCGCACAGCCGTTCTGCCTCGTCCATGTAATGCGTCGTGAGCAGCACCGTGCGGCCCGTCTGGCGGAAACGTCGAATGATCTCCCAGATTTGCCGACGTGATTGCGGGTCGAGTCCGGTGGTCGGCTCGTCGAGACATAACAGCTCCGGATCGCCAACCAGGGCGCAGGCCACCGCCAGCCGCTGCTTCTGCCCGCCCGACAGGCTCTTCACCCACGCAGCCTGTTTTTCCTCGAGGCCAACGCGAGCGACGGCTTCGCTCGGCTCGATGCCCGTCCGATAAAAGCTGCGAAACAGCGTGAGTATTTCCAGCACACTGAGCTTTTCGGAAAGCCGCGTCTCTTGCAGCGAGATGCCAATGCGCTGACGGATTTCATCGTCGTGCTGACCCCAATGGTAACCCAGCACTTCGACCTCACCGGCCGTGGCGTCGAGCAATCCTTCAATGATCTCGATCGTAGTCGTCTTGCCCGCGCCATTGGGCCCCAGCACGCCGAAGCACTCGCCAACCTCAACATCCAAGTCCAATCCGCGCACGGCCTCCACCGGCGGCTTGGCGTCGTATCGCTTCACAAGCTGATGGCAACGAATTGCAAGCATAATTAGCGGCGGGGCTTGCCCCGCGTTACTCACATTTAGCGGCGGGGCTTGCCCCGCGCGTTACTCGACGCTGCGCGTACCGACCTGTACCATGAATCTGGCAAGTGTAACGTAACGCCGTCCCGCTTGCGACTGACACCTAACACCTGACACCTTCGGCGTCATGCTTCCCCAGCCGCAACTCTCGAACAAGGCTCTCATGGAGCTCTCGCATCGCCTGGCGGTCGAGACAGACGCCGGCATCGACATCCGCCGCACCTGGCAGCGCGAAACGGATTCGGCCCCGGCTCGATTCAAGCCGTATGTTGCGAATGTGCGCGACGCAGTCGCCAAAGGGGAAAGTCTTTCGGCCGGGCTCGGGTCGGCGGGCCGCGTATTTCCGCAGCTATTTCGGGAAATGGCGCAAGTCGGCGAGACGACCGGAACGCTCGGCAAAGTCTTCCGCCGCTTAGAGTCGCATTACCGCCGACAGGTTCAGGCCCAGCGCATTTTTCTCAGCGCCATCGCCTGGCCGATGATCGAACTGGCCCTGGCGATCTTCGTGATCGGCGCACTGATCTGGATCCTGGGCGCGATCGCCGCGCGGAGCGGCGGGAAGCCCGTCGATATTCTCGGCTTTGGTCTCACGGGCACTCGCGGCCTGATGATTTACATTAATTTCGTGATTGCCGTCGGGTTGTGCATCGCTGGACTGGTGGTGGCAATGCGCCGCGGCCTGTTGTGGACGCGGCCAATCCAGCGCGCGCTCATGCACGTTCCGGGCGTGGGAGGCAGCTTGGAAAAAATCGCGCTTGCGCGGCTGGCATGGGCGCTGCACCTCACGATGAACGTCGAAATGGACCTGCGCCGAATGATACCTTTGGTGCTGCGTGCCACTGGCAGCGACTACTACATCCGCCACACGAACCAGATCGTCTCCGACGTGGCCGCCGGCCATCCGATCTACATGGCCTTTTCGCATAGTCGCGCATTTCCGTCGGAGTTCATCGACGCGCTCACGGTGGCCGAAGAGAGTGGCCGCGTGGTCGAATCTATGGAACGGCTATCCCAGCGCTACGAGGAAGAGGCCGAATCGGCAGTGAAAGCACTGGCCATTGTTTTCGGCACGCTCGTGGGCCTGCTCGTGATGGGAATTATCGCACTGATGATTTTCCGCCTGGCGGGCTTCTACTTCGGCACGATCAATCAAGCCCTCGAAATGACCCGCTAGGACTCCCATCCGACTCGAGTCCGGCCTACGGACTGGTCGCTTTAGCGACCAGTCTTAAACGCGGCGATCTGCTAGCACCGTGGCAAGATCTACGGGTTATTCCAATTATCCGGCCTCACTTGCAAAACCTTGACCCCTGTAGCGCCGCACGTCGATTCGTTCGTTATACGGTGGTAAACCCTGACGTTTGTGCCGTTAATACTGCCGCGCGTATTTAACAAGGCTCAGCCAAAATGATTTGCGGACGCACTTTATTCGTTGGGCCGATTATCGCCTTATCCTTGCTGCCCGGCATCGCGCGTTCCGCAGACGATAGCGCATCGGGACTCGCTTCGACCACTGAAGAAAAAGTCGACCAGCCCACGCGGCGATCCGCTGTCGAGATATCGGATGACGCCACAGCGACTTGGCGGCGAAGCCACAACCAAACGGCTGCCAACATTCGCTTCATCAAGCCAAGCATTCCAGGTCGGGCCCACGCTGCCGCACCGGCACGTGCTGCCGCACCCTCCCGCGCACTGGCGACAGATGGCGGGCCGTCAAGCGAATCCATGCAAGGTTACCGCCAGCGCGACTTCGCACTGACTCACCCCGCGCAAGCGCCGGCTATCGTTTCTGACGCTGGCATTGGCAAAGCCCGACCGCCAGTAATCGATCGGCAACTTGCTGGCGCCACGGCGGCCAAACTTCAGCAGCTCATCGAACTGCCAAAGCTGCAGCTTCCTGCCGCCATCCAAACCCCGAATCAACCAGCCGACGGCGATCGCGCAATTGCTGCCTGTGCGACCAATGCGCCGACGCAGTTTCAGGAACAAAATAGCGTCTTCATCAAAGACGAGCCGGACAATGTTGCCGACAAGCGGGTGGTCCAGACTGCAGCTAGTGCGCCGCGTCAACTTTGGGCCACCGGCACTCGCTTGCTGCAGGGAATCGGTAAGTTATTTCCCGTGACCGGCAGCCGATCGACCGTCGCGCAGTAACTTCTAGTGAATTCAGGGCGACGCTTACCGATGTCAAGGTTTACTCGAAATCCGATCTCGTCGCCGACGCAAAGTGCTGGCTGCAATCGATAGTCCCGCACCGACGCAGACTAAGATCGCCGAGGATGGTTCCGGGATCACGACGCCCGCGGACCACGAGACGACGTTGCTAACTAGCCGAGCGTAATTCGCGTCGGCCAGTTCCTCCTCGGCAATCAATGTCGAAAAGCTTACCACCCGGCCAGCACCAAAATCCCAACCAATCAGTCCGCTGCCCGTCACCGGGTAGTCGCTGTCGTAGAAAATCGTCGCGCCCGGTTTGGGATTGAATTGCGTCTCAGTGCCTGAGATATTGCTGGCGCTAAATGTGAATGAGTCGGGCAAGCCTGCGTTGATCGTAGGATCAGCCGTGACTTCGCTGTAAGTGACTTGCGTCGCGCTGCGGAACGCTAATGTGCGGACCACCGGGATTAATGTCTCGAGAGTAGTGAACGCGTTTTGCCCAACCGACTTCCAAACAAACCATTCGCCGGTTACCAACCCGCCTCCCGCATTGACGTAATTAAGCAGCTGCGTCTGTCCGGCCGCGGGCATTCTTGCCGGTACTGTGTTCCAATTGTAGTTCGTCAACAATACGACGGACTCATAACCGGCAAGGCTCGTCGTGCCGTCGAAATTGATATACTGCGGCCCCACGTCCGCCAAGTGCCCAAACGACTCGAGAACATTCACGACGGCCGCGTCTTCCGCCGCATTCCCGCTGGAAAGGACTAGAGCCGACGTGCTCTGGCTGGGCGCCGCCCGACCTAGCGCAACGAGGGCGGTCATTGAAATTAGGCAACTCAGCAGCGCTCTCATTAGACCCTCCCAGGTGATGCTCAAGCGTTACGGCTAGCGCTACCAGAATAAAACAAGTGCCACATGAGTCAAGCATTATCCAGGAAACATCAAACTAATAGCGGTCACGACTCAAGGCTTGCAGGCAGAATGACCGATCCCCGCGCGCCGATTCACAAACCGGTGTCGTGCCGTGGGTTACAGTCGCCAGAATTCCGCGCTATGGCCTACCGCAGTCCCGCCAGCTCCTGCAGCAAGTGCCAGTTTTCCAGCCGGTCCTGCTTCGCCCTCAAGCAGAGTTTCCGACGGATTGCCGTCCTTGTCGAAGTGCTTCGAGAAGCGGCCTTCGCTGCGGCGAAATCGACGAAGTCGACCACCTCGCCCGTCTTCGGGTTAGTGAACCAATCTTCCTTCACGGCCGGGTTGCCTTGCAGTGACAGCCGCTCCTTGAGTCTTTCGCCCTTGCGCGGATCGTAGATGAGCAGCGGGAAGGCCCGCGTGTCGACGGCCAGCCGGGCCTGTTCGCCGGCCATGTTGTCGGCCACGCCGTGCTCCGGCTGGCACGTCGTGTAGCAGGCCACGATCGCCGGCCCGTCGAACTCCAGTGCCCCGAGCACCGACTTGTAGAAGTGGTTCGTATGCGCGCAGGTCGTTTGCGCCACATACGTGCCGCGGGTGCATCATGGCGATTTGAGCGATCTCCTTGCGCCGCTCCTGCTTGCCGTCAATTGTCTTTCCGTGGATGCTCATCTTCGTGTTCTGGCCGGTGAAGGTGCTCGTCGAGGCCTGGCCGCCCGTGTTCGAGTACACCTGCGTATCCAGGACGAAGCACTTGATGTGCATGCCCGAGGCGAACATCCGCGACAGCGACTGGAAGCCGATGTCGAAAAACGCCCCATCGCCGCCGATGCACCACAGCGGCTTGCCCTGCCAGCCCATCTGGTCCCACCGCGCGCGAACGCCCATCGCGTCGGCCGGCGCGTTCTCGAACAGCGAATTGGTCCACGGCACGAGATACGGGTTGTACGGGTAGGTCGACGTGTACACCGTGTTGCAGCCGGTGGCCGCGACGATGCCCCACTGGTCGCCGTACTTGGCGCCGGTCGCCGCGCACATCATCCGCAGCGCCGTCCCCTCGCCGCAGCCGGCGCACGAGCCGGCCCCGCCGACGTACACGTGCGTCTGCTCCTTGAGCATCATGTCGATCAAGCAGGTTTTCGTTGATGTAGCGGTCGTCCGACGGCCCGACGTTTTTGAACAACCGGTGCGACTTGCGAATCTGACTCCATCACCGGCTCGGTCTTGGGAATCATCTTGAGCGCCAGGTCGTCGCACACGGTGACGCACTCCGCGCAGCCCTTACACTTCGACGGGTCGATGATGATCGCAAACCGTCCGCCGGGCAGGCCCTTCTTCTGTGGACCGTCGTAATACTTGCGCGTCTTCGACCACTGGGCCTCGAACGCACGCCGATCCGCCTCGTTCGGAATCGCCGCGAGCTTCGCTTCAAGATCGGGCTCAGAAATCACCTTGCCGAGAATCGCCGTATCTGGGCACTCGGTCACGCAATCCATGCAGCCGGTGCAGTTCTCGCGGATGTACTCCGGAATCTCCGGCGCGACATAGCTGAAGTCACGCAGCGCTGCCGTACCGGCTGGAATCAGCGACCGGGCCACGGCCAGATCGGCCGGCAATTCCTTCTCGCCTTTGCCTTCTTCGTAGCCGCGAATCACGCGCTCGTTGAAGTCGTTCACGTCGAGCACAGTCAGCTTGACGTTCTTGTACGGCCGGTCCACGAGCGTGCCGTAGCAATTGTTGTTGTGAGGATCGCGCTCATTGGCCTCGTTCATCGAACAAGGAAGTTCAGCGGTAGCCATGTTTGCACTCGATTCGGTTTAACTAATCCTTAGCGTCGGCCGCCAGGCCGAACTCACTTCTTACGCGCCACCACTAGATTCGGCCTTGCGGCCGACGCTAATGACATCGTCGCGCCCTTACACGTGCCCATTCCCTCCGTAAATCACTTCTCGCGGAATCTCTTGCATCTCTTTGTACCCGCGCTTCACGCACATTAAGTTGTCCTGCACGACCTGCTCGCCGCGCTTGCCGAAATATTTGCGCAGGGCCTTCTCCACGCCCGCGTACACGGCGTCATCCGTCATGTTGCTCAGCGCCGCGAACGGCGTCAGCTTCAAAAACCCTCCCAGCAGCACGATGCCCTGCATTCGCATTTGCAAGTCGGCCTCCGAGGCCACTTCGCGGGCAATCTGCACCATGTCGATGAAATACACCCGCAGCCGCTTCTCGCGGATAGTGTTCTTGTCGCGAGTTGGAATCCGCTCCCACACGTCGACCGGATTCGTGTACGGGCTCTGCATGAAGATCGCCCCGCCCGCAACAATGCCCTCCAGCGGGTTGCCGCTGAACAGAGCCGTCGTGTCGTTCAGCACGACGAGATCGACGTACTCCAGCTCGCTGTGCGAATAGATGTGCGATTCGGCGATCGTCAGATAATACGTCGTCGGCAGGCCCTTCTTTTCGGAGCCGTACTTCGGATACGCCTGCACGTCCTTGCCGAACACCTGCCCGCCAATCGTGGCGATGACTTTGTTCGTCGTCACCGATCCGAAGCCGCCGATCGAATGGCCGCGCATCGAAAACGCGCCGGGCGGCCGCAAATCGGGATCGTCCTTCACTGATAGCGCCGTGCGGTGCTTGATGCCGACGCTGAAAAAGTCCTGGCCATCGTCGATCATGTTCTCGAAGATGGCGTAGATGTCGCCCGGCCGCACGTCGCGGCTGCCCAATCCCGCCGCCCCGTGATAAATCCGCGGCACGCGCTCAATCTAGCTCCTGCCCGTTCTGCCCGGTCACCGCATCGCAGAACGCCGCCTTCAGCTCGCGCGTGAGATGGTTGCCCGTCGTCGACAGCGGATCGTCCATCCGCTCAATCACGGTGATCGCCGTCGCATGCTTCAGCGCCTCGACGATCTGCACGGCCGGGAACGGCCGGAAGCAGTACACGTTGAGGCAGCCCGCCTTGATGCCCTTTTCTTTGCGCAGCCAGTCGACGGTGGTTTGGGCCGTTTCCATGTAGCAGCCCATGCCGACCAGAATGTACTCCGCATCCTCGCAGCGATACGGCATCACGAAGTCGTATCGCCGGCCCGTGTTGCGATAGAACTCCTCGAACGCCTCGGCGAGCGCCGGCTCGACCTGGTCGTAGTACCAGCGCTGGGCGATCTTGCCCTTCATGTACGAGTCTTGGTTCTGCACGACGCCCGACATCATCGGGTTGGCCGGGTCCATGAGATTCATGAGCTTCTCTTCGGGCCGGCCGATGTAACTCCTTCATGAACTCCGGCTCGATCAGCCGCACGCTTTCGACGGTGTGCGTCGTGAGAAAGCCGTCCTGCACGTTGAAAAACGGCGTCGAGCAGGCCTCCGCCGCCCGGCGCGAAATCAGGCACAAATCGCCGGCCTCCTGCGCGTTGCGGGCGAAACAGCATTCCCCAGCCGCAATCGGCCACGCTCATCATGTCGTCGTGGCCGGCGTGAACATTAAGGCCCTGGCTTGTGAGCGCCCGGGCGCCAATGTTGAACACCGCCGGCAGCCGCTTGCCAGCGATCGTGTACAGCACCTCCTTCATAAGCACCAGGCCCTGGCCGGAAGTGAAGTTGGTCACCCGCCCGCCGGACGCAGCGAACCCTTCGCAAAACGACGCCGACGAGTGCTCGCTCTCCGGCTCGACGAACACGAGCTGGTCGCCCCACAAGTTCGGCACTCCGTTGACCACGGCCTGGTTGAACCCGCCGCCCATCGTCGTGGAGCTGGTGATCGGAAACGCCCCGCAGCCTTGCGAGATGCGAGTCTCGACCCACACGACCGCCTCCGCGCCATCGCAAGTTGTCGGAATGCCCGGATACTGAAACTTCTCGACGACGGGTGCTACGAGCGGAATATCGGTCGTCCGATCAATCGTGGTAGCCATGGTAAATCCTCGGCCGCTCCGGCCGCTCGCGGCTTACGCGCAGCCGCTCACGGTCACTGCTTGTTTAGAACACCGCCACCCGTGGCTCGCGATGGCGAGCCGCTGCGCTTCGTTAGAACTCCAACCCTCTCCCAGGCCCTCGCGCCGCGTGAGGATCTGGGAGAGGGTTCGATTGCGCGCTGAACAAGCCCCAGTCGTAGACCGTCGTCGAAGAGAATAAAGTGGGGCGGCTGGTCTACCCTAAATTTCGTCAATGGCAATTATAGGCGCCGCTAATATCCTATACAATTCTACGAGCATTGCCAAACTTTTTCTGAAACGACACTGCGGCGCGACGCAACCCGTTGGTAAATTGACCGATACGTCGTCGCCTAATCCGTTGCACGCTGTATTCTTACTCCCCGCTCCGTGCTCCTCGCTCCCTGCTCTTTGCTCCCCGCTCCGATGCCGCAATCCGTCGCCGACCTCTGCCGCGAACATCAAATCGATGTACCGCAGCTCGCGGAGCGCAGCGGCTTAGAAGAAGGCCGCGCGCTGGCGATTGTTCTTGGCCGCTGGACACCAAGCCCGGCCGAGCGCCAAAAAATCGCCACAGTGTTCAACGTTCAGGTTGACCAAATCGCCTGGGGACACAAGACGCCGATTCAGCATCTCTACGGCCACGGACCCGGCTGAGAGCTGGGAGCATGGAGCTGGGAGCAGGAAGTAAGATTCTGATTCCGACTCCCTGCTCCGTGCTCCCCGCTCCGTGCTAAACTGTGCCCGATCGGATTTCTTTTGTCGCTCAAGGGACACAATTCATGGCAACAAGTCTCGGTTCGCTCTGGCTTCCAATATTGATCTCCGGCGTCGTTCTGTTCTTCGCCAGTTGGCTTGCGTGGATGGTGATCGGGCATCACAAAGCCGATTGGAAAACGCTACCGAACGAAGATCAGGTTGCTTCCATGATTCGCGGCGCGATCGAGCCAGGCCAATACATGTTTCCCAATTGCCCGACGCCGGAAGAATACAAGAGCGAAGCCTTCAAGGCGAAAATGAAAACCGGCCCCCACGGACTGCTTTACGTTTGGCGGCCCGACATCAACATGGGCTTCAACATGCTGCTCACCTGGCTGCTATTCACTGCCATTAGCCTCGTGATCGCCTACCTGGCCGGCATGGTGATTGAACCGGGCGCCGTGCGCGGCTTCGTATTCCGCTTTGTGGCGACGGCCGCAATTCTCGTTTACGCAACCTCAGGATTGCTCAACGCCATCTGGTTCCGCCGCAAAATCATCGGCGACGTCATCGACGGAATCGCCTACGGCCTGATCACCGGTGCGATCTTCGCTTTCCTCTGGCCCGGCAGCGGGGCATGATAGTGTTGCCACAGAGGTCACAGAGAGCACAGAGAAACTAAGGAATTATTACGGCACTACCATGAAACAATGAACTTCCTTGGAGTTGTCTTTGCCTCTCATCGTTTGACGCTCTGTGTCCTCTGTGGTCTCTGTGGCTATATACGAGCCGATGCCAATTAACTCAGAGATTGAGCAAGTCGCATCTTGGCTTGCCTCTTCGCATTCCGCCGTCGTCCTCACCGGCGCCGGCATCAGCACCGAGAGCGGCATCCCCGATTTTCGCTCGCCCGGCGGCGTGTGGTCGAAGTACCGCACGGTGTACTTTGATGAGTTCATGGCCAGCGCCGAGGCGCGCCACGAATACTGGCGCCAGAAATGCGAGATGCACCGCGATTTCGCGAGCGCAAAACCCAACGCCGGCCATCACGTGCTCGCGCGCTGGGAAGCAGCCGGCCGCATCCGCGGCGTGATCACGCAAAACATCGACGGCCTGCACCAACTGGCCGGCAGCCGACAGGTGCTCGAGCTTCACGGCACGGCCCGCCAGGCCGGCTGCCTCGATTGCGGCGCACGTTTCGACATCGAGCCGTTCGTCGCCCAGTTTCAATCGACCGGCGCCGTGCCGGACTGCCCGCAATGCAACGGCCGCCTCAAACACGCCACCATCTCCTTCGGCCAGATGCTGCCGGCCGACGTGCTGTGCGAGGCCACGCGCTGGTCGCGCGAAGCAGACCTGATGCTGGCTATCGGCTCGTCGCTCGTGGTGACGCCCGCGGCCGACCTGCCGCGCATCGCCAAATCCAATGCTGCGCGACTCGTAATCATCAACCGCGATCCAACCCCACTCGACCAGGTCGCCGACGCCACGCTTCGCGGCTCCATCGGCGAGATATTGAGCGCAATTGACTCGCGCTTGGCCGCGGCCTAGAAGAAGTTCTTCAGGTCCCCTCCCCCTTGCGGGGAGGGTTAGGGAGGGGGTTTTCTTGGAGCAAGGCGCCGAACAACCCGCAAACGTATGAGAGTCGAATCCGATCGCCCATATCTCGCGTGCCATGGCCCGGTCGTAGCCGTCTTTGCGCTCCCGTTGATCATGCTCGTCGCCACGCCCGACTCGTGGCCGCGCTGGATCGTCATGTGGCTGGTGTCGTTTGCGGTTTACTTCGCCTGCAAAGTGCTGACCTGGAGCGCGGCGGACACGACCGGCGTTCCTGCCTGGCGGCAATGGGCCTATCTATTCACGTGGCCTGGAATGGACGCGCGACGGTTCTTCGACGCGGATCCGCAACGTCGCCCATCGCCGCCTTCGGCAGAGGAATGGTTCGCCGCGCTGGGCAAAACGATTCTTGGCGGAATCATTTTTTGGGCGCTCAATTCGTCGTGCCGCCAAGTTCGACCATCATCCTTGGGCTGGGCCGGCATGACCGGCATTGCGTTCGTCCTGCACTTCGGTCTGTTTCACCTGCTCAGTTGCTTCTGGCGAGCCGTCGGTGTCGATGCGCATCCGCTGATGAACTCGCCGCCCCGATCGACAAGCGTCTCCGAGTTTTGGGGCAATCGCTGGAACATGGCCTTTCGCGACCTGACGCATACGTTTCTGTTCCGGCCGCTCGTGCGCCGCTGGGGACTGCAGCGGGCGCTAGCCGCGAGTTTCGTATTCAGCGGCCTGATTCACGACCTCGTGATCTCGGTTCCGGCGGGCGGCGGCTACGGCGGGCCCACCGCGTTCTTCATCGTGCAAGCCATCGCGATCCTCATCGAAAAATCGCCGTTCGGCCGCCGGCTCGGCCTCGGCCGCGGACTGCGCGGCTGGCTCTTCACGGCACTCACGCTGTTGGGCCCCGGCTCGGTTGCTCTTCCACGACCCCTTCATTACGGCCATAGTAATTCCCTTCATGCGAGCTCTGGGCGCGGCGTAGGGTGGGCACTGCCCACCATCGCTGCGCTTTGCTATTTCCATGGTGGGCGGTGCCCACCCTACACCTGCAGCTCTTTGCTCGAATGCGCGACGCTCTGCCAGACTTGATTTTCGCCGCGGGCATCGGCCAGCTTTGTGTGCTGATCGCCTCGGCGCTTGTCCCGCGGCGACTCAACTGGCGCACCGAGTTTGCGAAGCTTTCGCGCCTGCACCGCCAGATGTACTGGGTGTACGGCGGTTACGTCGTGCTGTCGATCATCGCGCTGGGTGTGATCAGCATCATAAACGCGGCGGAACTTGCGGCCGGCAGCCGGCTGCGCGCAGCGCGTGCGCCTACAACGCGGTCTTCTGGGGCATCCGGCTTTCGCTGCAGCCGGTCCTCGACGTCAAAGAGCATCTCACGGCATGGTGGCTCACAGCCGGCTACCACCTGCTGACGCTGCTCTTTATCTCCTTCACAGCGATCTACGGCGCAGCCCGCTGCTGCCCTGAGAGCGTGTTTCGCCCGGCATGTCGCGGACTTCACCGAGCAATTCGCGAGGGTGCCACTGGCTTCGCCAGTGCTTTGCTGCAGATTGGCAACTTTTAATGCGGTACGAGTTGGTGCACGGCCGCTTGCACTCGACAAGTAGATGCTGGAAGCGGGAGCGAAACATCCAGCTGCAAGGCTCTGGGCATGAAGAGCACTGGCAGAGCCAGCGGCACCCCGCTCGCGGCTCGCTGTTCGAATTCAGGGCGTAAACAAACGTCGCGCAGCCGCTGCTGCCGTGAGAGCATCTCAAGTTGGCCGCCCGCGCAAGCTTGCGAATCCATACCGCGCACGCGGAGATCAGCCCGACAAGTCCCAGCGCGCGCGCACTGGCCTCCGGTACCGCCACCGGGACGTACTCGAGGCGCATGTTATCGAAAAACACCTGGGTGCCGTTCGCCAGGCCCGAGCCGATGCGGATCACGCCGTACTGCTGCAAAGGCCCGGCGTTGTCGACCAGCTCCGCCAGCACGCCGTCGACATAATAAGCGTGGTCGGCCGTGGCGCCATCGGTCGTGGAGATGACGAGTTTCAAATTGTGCCAGGCAGCATTGTCGCCTCGCATGCCCGCGCCGGTGTCGTTCAACTTGAAAAACGCGCCGGCGCCAGTTCCCGCCGCGCTCTCATCCGGCCCGCCGTCAGCATCGACGGCCGCGTGTGAATACGCCGAGACGCTCGCCATATAAAAATTGCCGCCACTGTCGTCACCGAACTGATTATTGTTCAACCCCACGGAAACGACCTGACCCGCCTGCGCGCCGTCCGGAGCGGGGACCGTTTGCAAACTCGCGTAATTCGCGTTCGGGCGGCCGATCGGAAAGTTGTCCCAGTAGTCGAAACTCCAAACGATCAGGTCGCCGATGCCGATCTGCGGCGTGGGCGTGAAGACAAGTTGATTTCGACGCTGGCCATCCGCGCTGTTCGGGATATGAACGGAATTCGGCGAACTCAAGCTAAAGCCAGTTGAGAGGTCCGCGCTAGTGGGACTCACCGTCCCAATGGCCGCCCAGACAGCCTCAAATTGCGACTGATTATCGTAGCCCTCAAAGCTCTCGTCGACCAACAGCGCAGCTGATGCGCGGCCGGAATAGATCGCGAATACGAGAAGTATCAAAAGTGCATTCTTCATTGCGGCCCATTAAGTGCTAGAAGTACGCGTCACCGTTGCATCATCTTAGGTCCTGCACAATAAATAAAGTCACTACACAATGCAACTATCCCAGCTCCGCGCAGTCCAAAGAACTCGGAAAGTCCGATTTGGCCTGTAAGTCAGCGGCCGACCAAGAAAAAAGCCGGGCATGTAAGCCCGGCTTTCGTCGAAAATCAAAGAGTAATGGGCACTTACGCCGCCGCGTGTGCCACTCGCCGCTTGCGAATCCAAACAGCACCGGCCGAAATGAAGGCCACAAGTCCCATGGCGACGAATGAACCGGCCTCGGGGACGGCAGCCGGAGTAATCAGGGCGACGGATCCACTACTGTTCAGGGCAACAAAGTCAAGAAGGAACGTGCTGGTCAAGTTCGGCGTTGTGGGGCCACGAAAAACAATGGAGTCGATGGTCTGATTGCCTTGCTCGAACGTGGTATTGCCAGCGATCCCGCCAACGGCGCCCCAATCGGTTGCAAGGTCCAGGTTCCATTCGTACAGCGCCAAGTATTGTCAGCGATGACGGTTCTCGGAACGCCACCTTGAAGGTCAGGAAGTGGACCATCAAGAGCAAGTTGTACTGTCCAGCCGGGAGTGTCGGCCTTCAGCCAAAAGCCGATAAAGCCATCACCAGGACTGGATGTTGTTGTGAAAACCGTATTGCTTGCGGGCGTGCCCGCGCCGGACAAATGCCGAAGCCGCTGAGCACTCGTGGTGGAGTTATGAACCAAAGTCAACTTTTGCGAACCAAGTCCTTCTCTGGCGTCAGTTGTGACGCGATCAGCAGTCGACGTGGATTCCATGGCAACATTGGAGCCGGATGCGGTAGTGACGTTCGAGGTGAAATGCCCTTCGTTGATGTTGAAGTTGTCAAATACGAGGTCCGCCGATGCTCGGCCTGAGACCAAAACCAAAACCGCCACTGCCAACAGAAGCTTCTTCATACCAATGCCGCCTTGAATAAGCTGATGAGAATCCAAGCCGCGAAAACCCCCGCCGGTTTGCAGCAATTATGTCTCTGCCCGCAATATAATCGTGCCCTCCGGGAGGTCAATAAGAATCGCAAAAAAACACGAGATAATGTCTCGCCTTTGCGCATCACGTCCACGTCCCAGCGCAGTCTGCGCGATTGTGCATTAATGCCCGCGCAAACCGGAGCGTCGCAGCAATGGCGCAACTGCGCCAACGACGATAAGAATGAACGACGACGGCTCGGGCACACTCGAAACGAACGGACCGAGTTCGGGCGGCGCCTCCGCTCCGAAGTCGCCAGCGCCAAAATTGATAGTCGGCCTCATCGACGAGGTTGTTGCTCACGCCGCCTTCATTCGGTAACGCGCCAGTGCCGACAAGCTTCCGCCACAGAACATAATCGGCCGCGTCGACCGTGCCATTCTGATTATAGTCGCCCAGCGCAATGGGCTCCGCTTGTTGCACGACTGGAATCGCTTTGTCGCCCGGCGCCCAAGTCTGGCCGCCATCGGCCGACGCTTCCGCGAAGATGTCCAGAAAACTGGAAACGCGATAGATCGGCACCGGTCTGCCGCATTCTGGGCATGTATCGGCCACAATTGTTTTCCCGGTGGAGCGCAGCGACGGCGACTCGCGAAACAGAAAATCGCCCGGTCGCGACGACAGTCCCACGAGATCAAGCGCCAACAACCTCGGTGTCAAAGACGCGCGGCTCCGTGTCGCCGAGCGCGATGCCGCGTATATGCGCGAAACCCTGCCCGATCACGCGATGCACGGGTCCCAAGCCGAAGCTAACGTGGGCCTCGTAGGCGATATCGTACTTCGAATCGAACTCCCAATTGCCTTCTCGGTTCACCATTGGGATATCGAGTTGGTTGGCGTCGAGCGCCTGGAACTCGAGGTCGTACAATCCCATGTCGTGCGCTTCCAGGAATTCCACGCGGCCGTTTTGCATGTCGTACGGCCGGTCCGGATTCGGCAGCCGCGAGTCGGTCGTAAGGAAACTCGGCGCATCGGCAGGGCCGGCAGGGGCGACGAGCACAGCAGAATGAGCAGAATGAAAGAGCACTGTCGCGAAGAGAGAGTCATGGCAGCCTCCCGATAGGGCAGCGCGAGCCTCCGAATAGAAGTGGCGCGCTCATTATGAGCCTTTCGTGCGCCCTAATGCAACAGACTCTATCACGGCAGCGTCCGTGATTCGCGATTGCGAACTGCGCTCCCGGCGGCAAGTTTACCGCGGCTTGTTAAGTCGCTGATGGGCCTGCTTATGGTGGACGCAGAGGCTGATCTTCGCGCGAGTGTGGGCTTCCTCGGCCGCCGAATCGGTCACCGGCGAGGCGCCGTGCTCGCCACAGTCGACGCACACCCAGATGCCGCAATAGCCCCTTTTGCGGGCGGCGACATACACATCGTATCGCACGCCATCCAGCCGGAATCGCTCCCGCCGCGTCCAAACTGGGTTCGAGTCAACCACTTCCGGCTGGGCGATCGGCAGCGTCTTAGGCATAGGATAAATCGGTTGTTGGCAGGAAATGATGAGTATGGCGGGAAATTTGAGGGCAGACCCCCGGTCTGTGTGGTGGAAACCACTAGCAACCCGCGCGCCAAGTTGGGCGCCATGTCAAACTGACAGCGCTGACGTTGTAGTCGTAGGGGTGTGTCGAGTCCGCGAGACACACCAGAATCCGGCACATTGGTGAGTCTCGCCAAGCCTCGACACACCCTACTGCTAGAAGTCTGCAGAAAAGCTGCATTGCGGTTCCGCTCCCGACCGAGCATCGTGGGCGCCATGCGAAGCGACGACCTCACGCCGGC
This sequence comes from uncultured Planctomycetota bacterium, assembly GCA_963713365.1. Taxonomy (GTDB): domain Bacteria; phylum Planctomycetota; class Planctomycetia; order Pirellulales; family Lacipirellulaceae; genus JABDGM01. The sequence continues at coordinate 88,365 of CAVQLN010000008.1, forward strand.
GCAGGCACAGGCCTTGAAGGAAAAGCTGCGTCCCATGCTCTCCTACCTCGGGAGGTTGCAGCGTCGGATGCACAAGCGCCGTTTCCCGCCCGACGACAAATTAATCCATCTCGCGCGCGACGCCTACAACGCCATGCACGCGCTCAACGTGGAGGTGCACTACCTGAGTTGCACCAGCGGCGTAGGTCGCCCCGACAATCGCCGCGAATCTTAGCGAAGTGAAAAGATGAATCAGGGCGATCGGGTGTAACCTGACCGACCCGACGTGCTAACAAGAAATGAAACCGCAAAGAACGCAAAGACGCCAAGAAACACAAAGATCCGAAGATTCTCTGCCAATTTGCTCAAAATGAGAAAGCGCAACTAGCCTTGCCGCGACCATTCGCGCTTTCGTGATTTCGCGATCCTGTTTTTTTGGATCACGAAACCACGAAAAGACGAAAGCACGAAAATGCAAGAATACTCGATGATCGTCCTGCCGAGACTTTCGCGTTTTCGTACTTTCGCGCTTTCGTGATCATGCCGTGATTCTTACTTGCGGCCGGTTGGCGTTTTTCCGATGCGGCCGATGATCGAGCCGATTTCTTCTTCGTTGAACGCGCGCAAAAGCTGCGTGCGCACATTGCCCAGCGCGCCGATGCTCAGGGCCAGCGAAGTGGCCGCCTCTTCATCGGGCGCATCAAGAATCGCTGCAATATCATACTGGCCGAGCGTCCAATAAAGCTGTTCGACCGTAACGCCCGCTTTCTTACCCATGGCGCGAACCGCCTCGGCCCGCTTGGTCGTGTTCTTGATGTTGCGAATGCCCTGATCGGTGAACGTGCCGAGTAGAATATAGGTGGCCATATTATAGTAGTGAAAAACGGCGTTAAATTTGAACTCAGCGACCGACAGATTCATGCCATTGTTTTAGTACGCGTAACGGAGCTTGTGGAGCTGGCCACATTACTATCCGGTAGTGATCGTCACCATCGAGCCCGTCATCGCTAAATGAACTCAGATTTCCGAAATAGCATCGCACTCGGTATGTGCCGGGCTTAAGTTCAATTTCGTCAATCGGGCCGCCAGTACACTCCTCAATTCCGAGGTGCCCGCTGGGCAAACTGAGGCTGCATTCGGCAACATGATCCCAGTCGCCAGTTTCGTCGTCTAGCGGGCTATCCAGAACCTCTAAATCGACCGGTACATCCATATTGCGGAACGGCTGAACGACGACAACGTTTGGACCCGTCTTTATACGGTTTTGTATATCTTCGTCCGTATAGTCTACGGGCGCAAGCGGATGCAGCTCTTGGTCCCAGAGATAGAACTGAAAATAGTCGGCGAAGATGCGATAGGACCTTGTTACCATCGCGTTCATTCTTTATACGGATCGGTGCGCGAGAGCTCGCCGTTCGGCAACTCGTAGTAGAGGATGCCGTTGATCGAGTAGACGTTGGGGATTCCAAGGCGGCGGTTCTCTTCTTGAGCGGCGCGGACGGCGCGGTTGCCGATGCGGATCAGTTCTTGGATCTTCTCGTAAGTCTCCAAACTTATTGCCGAGCTAGCCATCTATTTCCGCCTCAACAAGCTCGATTAATCGACGAAACAATTCCTCATCCGAAACCGTAAATTCGTCTCTTTCACCGAAAACAACGTGTACGTAGGTACTGCCCACATTGTAGACAATCGCCCAATGATCGGCCATTTGCCGATAGATTTTCCAGAAATTTACCAAGCTTCGGGAAAATCGGCGTCGGATATCCTCTTCAGGCACATCGTGGCCGCCACGTCGGACACGCTCCCTGACACGCGCCACGCAAGTGTCGGCGGAATCCAAATAGATGAAAAATATTGTTATTTCGAAACCGCGCGTGCGAGCTTGCTCCAGATAATTCTTCCACGTTCGCCCGGACAGCGTGGTCTCAACGATGAAGTCCTTTTCCGCCGCAAGATATGCTTGAGCGCGCTTTAAGAATTCTTCACCAGCAGCGAACTGCAATGACACAGGCTCGGCGATTGGAAGCTGCGTCGCGATTAAGTCGGCACTCAGATAGGGACACGGCCGATCCGCCAGGAATCCGGCGACAAAAGTGCTTTTGCCGGCGCCGTTGGGCCCGGCGACGATAATCAGCTCTTTCGTCGCCACAGATTAAGTCCCTTGTAGTCGCGGTCACAGCTACGCACTAGTGCGGGGTGCCATGTCGGAGCCAAGTCATTGAGATTGCAAGCAGCGCTCCGCAGAGAAGTGCCATTGCAGCCGGTTCAGGCACGGGGTTCGGCGGGTTGCCACCATTGGCGGCCACGCGGCCATAGTTGGCGCGCCACAGCGCCAAGTCCTCCGCCCCGACGCTGCCATTGCCGTCGCCGTCCGCCCACACGTTGTTGAAGCCTCGAAATTTTCGCCACACGACATAATCGGCCGCATCCACTGCGCCGTCACCGTTGAAGTCGCCGGCTATCGGCACAAAGAACACGTTCTCTTGCAGGTGCCTGATCGACGTATTCGCGAGGATGATGTCGGCCAGCGTCAATGCCTCGAGATCGATGATGGCGGCGATTTCCGGTCTCAGCACGCCGTTCGTGTAAAGCCCGGCCGCATTCGCGCGGTAAAACAGCCGGTCGCCGTCGCGCAGCCGCGTGAACTGGCTTTCCAGCATGACCTTGATAAGCGGGCCGACGCTGCCGCCCGCCACGTGGTCCTCCGCCAGGGCGCCGACCCAGGCGTCAATGTTATTGATGTTTTCGCTATACACTGTCTCAAGTAACTTCGACAGCCCGACGTCCGACGTGATTTGGCTGAATGTGGTAATCGCCAAGGTGCCCTTCTGGAGCTGGGTATTAAGCTGACGGTAATCGGGCAGCCCGACATCGCGCCCGCGCTGAATATTGAGAGCCGCCAGGTCGAGCCCGCCCGCGCCGGGCGGACCGAAAAGAAAGTTTCTCAGGTCGTCGATCATGAGCGTGTCGATTTCTTCGGAACGCTGCATGACGCCACCGGCGAGCAACTGGTCCACCAGCGCCGGGTTGCCGGTGATGAGTGCCGGGTTGAAAAACGCATTCCGCAGCGACACTGCCGGCCGGGGCGCACCGCCGGTGTCGACTAGCTTCAACTCGGGCGAAACCATACTGTGCCCGAACCGATACGTGGCGTGAGCGAAAGCATTGGTGATCGTCGCCGGAACGTTACTATCGTACTGGTATTGCTCGGCTTTGGGCACCGATGCGCCGCTCCCCAACAGCGCGGGCAGGAATTCGTTGTACGTAATGAGCTGCATTTCAGCGCCCACCAGCTTCCGCGCCAGTTGATACTGCTGCTCCGCGCTCAAAGTCGGCTGCCGCGCAGCGATGATATTGACGAGCCGGTTGTGCTCCCGGGCAAACACCGTATGAAGCGACGTCAGAAGCAAGTTCTCATTCGCTCGGATATCGCCAGCGAGAAACAACTGGGTATGCGGCGTCGGGCCTCGGTTCTCGTTGGGCAGGCCTGTCGTGTTATAAGGCAAGAGATTGCCGGCGATCGTGAGCAGCTTGGCGCCGGCGCCGCCGTTGGTGCGCAGCGCGGCCGCCCGCACCGCATCCGAACCGTAAACATTCGAGGCGTCGATGTAGCTGGTGACTTCGTTGATCGGCGTCCGCGCGGGAACTAGCTGGAAATTTGCACGCGTGAAGGGGATCGGATTTGGCCCGAGCGGGTCCGTCGCGCCGTAGACGGGAATCGGCGCTGAGCCGTTCACCGCAGCGCCGTTGTTGCTGGTGATCAGGTCCATGTCGTGGGCCAGAAACTGGCCGAAGGCCCACGCAAAGTCGCTCAGACCGCGGTCGTTCTTGCGGTTCGCCGACTGCGCGAAGATTGCATTGCTGATGTCGCGCGCATTGGGCCGCGCCGGCTCGGTGATCATCGCGCCAATTGAGTCGGCAAACTCGTCGGAATAGCCATGCCGAATCACGGGCTTATTGGCCGCGCCCTGGTCCGTGTTTGTCAGATGATTGAACGTGCCGTCAATCGTACGATTTTCGGCCGGAAGCGTGCGCGTCAACAGAAGAACGAGCGCCGCGACAACAAGACGAGATCGAAAGCTCATCCCAAGGCCTCCTTGGCTGAGCCTGATCCTCTTTTATCCCTGTGCGGTGATTATTAAACAGTTTTTCATTTTTGTCCAGACTTTTCCGGGGCTCAACCTTCGAGATTTTTCCGTCACTCGCTCGTCGCACGTTTTGCCGACCAAATTCCAAATACACAATTTGTCGTATCTAAATGCGACGTGTCTTTTCTCAGTCCAATGATTTGTCATACGTCCTGCCTTACGGAGAAAATTCAATTTCGAGCGCGGCTCGCAATGACTATGGCCGCGATCCATACGAGTGCAATCGCACGAGGCTCCGGCACTACTGCGCCAACATGGGACACAAATACTCCAGAGGAACCGTCAACAAAGCTAGCTTGGAACACTAGTTGCCCGGCGTCGTTGAACATGCTCGGCCATCCATCTTCATTTCCGGAATTAAAGACAAAGCTTGTCGCACTGAGCACCGCCACTGTTCGGAGATCAAGGCCTGGCCCGTCATCAACGTCGATCGAATCGCCTTCGCGAATCACAAGCCGCAAAGTTCCATCTCTTTGTTGAACCCAAATTCCCGAGTCATTCATTGAATTTACGCCGACGCCGCTAACAATTCCGGCAAATGCCACCTGACCAAAGCCATTAACTGCATGGTCATTTATTTCAAAAAATCGCGTCCCAAAGAGAGTACCGGGTGCATGTTCGCCAGTGCGTGCGACAAGTTGCAAGCCGGAGTTGTTCTCCATCCAAATACCTTCATTGTTTTCGCTATTAACTCCAGCACCGGACAGCCGCACCCAAATTGACGTGTGACCGCGCTGTTGATTAAGGCGCTAGCGTCAATTTCGGAGAAAATAACACCGCTTGGAGTGCCCGGTGCTTGAGTGCCCTCTTGCGCGACCAACCGAAAACCACCTCCAGATTCTGCGCGAAATACGCTCATTAACTCCACCGGCATCAAAAAAGACGATCTCACCCGCGTTATTTCCCCGGGGATCGATTAAATTGCCGAAACTGGTCGCGCCTGGTTGCCCCGGCACAACTTGCCCACTACGAGCTATTAGATTTGGTGCACCACCGGGCTGCCATGACCAGATACCGCGGCCACTCGCGCCATTTGTTAGAGATGATTCAATCAATACCTGACCGTTATCATTCATTGACTTCAGACTCGGCGCATAAAGCTGCCTGCTGTTCCTGGCGCCAAGTCGCCTCCTCGAACGACAAGCTGCAGGCCAGCATCGTCAAACCACCAGATGCCTCTTGCGTTGTTCTCGTTAACGCCAGCTCCTCGAAGAACGGCGTCATATGTTAAGCGGCCGGCGGTATCGAATAGGGTCTCGTTAGAGCCATCGAACAATACACCGGCACTTGTTCCAACAGCTGGGTCGCCCTCTCTAATAACCAACGTCAAATCACCAAACATTTCCTCGGACCATAAACCATCATCATTGAGTTCTGTAACTCCCGATCCAAAAGTTTGGCCCCCAACTGTGATGTGACTAGTTTCATCAATTGCAAGAGAAATTAGGTGCGTAAAAACTGCACCTGCTGGCATTCCGGGTGCCGGCTCGTCCTTGCTTGCGACCAAGCGTGTACCGCCGACCGGGCTGTTCATCCAAACGTCGGTAATACCAGATCCATGCGTTCGGTAGGAAGTGAATGCCGTATCACCGACGTCGTTAATGATTGGGTAAGCGAATTGCGATGCACCCGGCTGGCCAATCGATGTCGAAAGCGCAGATCGTTCGGAGTAAATCGTCAGAAATTGCATATACATTCGACGACAAAAAGAGCCATGCCAATCCCGGAATGGGTATCGCAGCGAACTGAAACAATAGGGATTTCATTAGCTAACTCCAAGAAAAAGAATGGGAAAATATAGATAATGCCAGGATCGATTCGCTGGACCAGAACTGCATGTCGCCAACTGTGCCAACAAACTCTGGTTGATAACAAATCGGTATCATCGGCTGATTTGCCGCGCCCAGCTTCGTGCTGACGAGGTGAAGGTGCCGTCGATCGTGCGATTTTCGGCCAGGTGCGAGCGCGACAGAAGAAAAACGAGCACTACCGCAAAGAGACGGGATCGAAAAGTCATGCCAAAGCTCCTCTGTTGAGCCTGACCTATTCATCCCCGTTCCGGAGTATGGCAAATTTGTTGCGCTCACGTCCAGCTTTATTTGTAATTGCGGATCTAAACGCGACGGCGGCTGGGGACGACGCCCCAGCGAATTTGCTGACTCGACCATCGATACGCCAACCGCAATAATGATTGGTTGCGCAGTGGCGATGAGGACCGTTGTATGCCGGGCCAGCAGCCGAGTAACCGAGCCAACATTAACGGGCCGCGGCCGCTATTGCGGCGGGCCGATCAAGCCGCCGTGGCGACGCTTGTGGCTTTCGCGCTGGTCGGCATGACCGCGTACTGGTTCGTGCACGGCGGGCATCGAGGCGAGTTGATCGAGATCGATCGGGCCGAGCCGCTGACGGCGCGGTTTCTGGTCGACATCAACTCGGCCGAGTGGCCCGAGCTGGCCGAGCTGCCCGATATCGGCGAAACGCTCGCCCGGCGCATCGTCGAGTCGCGCGCCGCGGCGGGCAGCTTCGCCGACCACGACGACTTGCTCCGCGTCCGCGGGATCGGCCCGCGAACGCTGGAAAAAATGCAGCCATACCTGCTGCCAACTCCCGATCAAGAGGACGTGGCCGGTGCCGAGAAACCGCAATTGGCGCTTTAACGGGTGCCACTGCTGGCTTGTCCAGCAGTGCTGCCTTGACATGGTTCCCTTGCTTTTTAAACAAGGAGCGTTTGATAACTTCTTGCCGCGAGGCCACAACGGCTTCGCATAACGAAACGCTGCTGGGCAAGCCAGCAGTGGCACCCAAAAAACAACCGACTCATGACGTTCCGCCTTCAAGCACCCTTTGAACCCGCCGGCGATCAGCCGCAGGCGATTCGCGAGCTGGTGGAAGGTCTGCGCAGCGGCCGCCGCGAGCAGGTGCTGATGGGCGTCACCGGCTCGGGCAAGACGTTCACGATGGCGAACGTCATTCAAGCAGCTGCAGCGGCCGGCGCTGGTGCTCTCGCACAACAAGACGCTCGCCGCCCAGCTCTACTCGCGAGTTCAAGGAGTTCTTTCCGCACAACGCGGTGAGCTATTTCGTCAGCTACTACGACTACTACCAGCCCGAAGCCTACATCCCGCAGCGCGACATCTACATCGAGAAGGACGCGTCGATCAACGAAGAGATCGACCGCCTGCGGCTGGCGACGACCAGCTCGCTGGTGAGCCGGCGCGACGTGATCGTCGTGGCCAGCGTGTCGTGCATCTACGGCTTGGGCTCGCCGGAAGATTACAAGGCGATGATGGTCGGCGCTGGCGGTGGGCGACGTGATCGACCGCGACGCGATGCTCGCGCAAGCTGGTCGACATCCAGTACGAGCGCAACGACACCGACCCGTCGCGCGGCAAGTTTCGCGTGCGCGGCGACTCGCGTCGAAATCTGGCCATCGTACGAGGAGTTCGCCTACCGCATCGAGTTCTGGGGCGACGAGATCGAGCGGCTGTCGATCATCAACCCCGTGTCGCGGCGAAGCGATCGACAAGCTCGAGCAGAGTGTTCATTTACCCGGCCAAGCACTTCGTGCTGCCGGAGGAGCGGATCCACAACGCGGTCGACGAGATCCGCCGCGAGCTGCGCGAGCGGCTCGAGCTGTTCAAGTCGCAGGGCAAGCTGCTCGAGGCCCAGCGGCTCAGCGCCCGCACGCGGTACGACATCGAGATGATGATGGAGATGGGCTACTGCCCGGGCATCGAAAACTACAGCCGGCCGCTCAGCGGGCGGGCAGCCGGGCGAGCCGCCGTACACGCTGTTCGATTTCTTCCCGAAGGATTACTTGCTGTTCGTCGACGAGTCGCACGCCACCGTGCCGCAAGTCGGCGCCATGTACGACGGCGACCGCAGCCGCAAAGAAACGCTCGTCGAGCACGGCTTCCGCCTGCCCAGCGCGCTCGACAACCGGCCGCTGCAAGTTCGACGAGTGGACGCGAGCGGATCAAGCAGGTGGTCTACGTCTCGGCCACGCCGGGCCCGTACGAATTGGAGAAGACCGGCGGCGAAGTGGTCGAGCAAGTCGTGCGGCCGACGGGCCTGTTGGATCCCGTCGATCGAAGTTGTCCCGGCCCGCGGCCAGGTGCCGCATTTGCTTGGAGCAGATTCGCGAGCGGGCGGCCGTCGGCGAGCGCGTGCTGGTGACGACGCTCACCAAGCGGCTGGCCGAGGATCTTGCCGACTACTTCACCGAACGAAGGCGTCGCTGTGCAAATGGCTGCACAGCGAGCTGGATGCCTTCGAGCGAGTCGAGCTGCTGCGCGATCTGCGGCAAGGCAAGTTCGAAGCGCTGGTGGGCGTGAACCTGCTGCGCGAAGGGCTCGACCTGCCCGAGGTTTCGCTGGTGGCGATTCTCGACGCCGACAAGGAAGGCTTCCTGCGCAGCGAAACGTCGCTGATGCAAACGATCGGCCGGGCCGCCCGCAACGTGAACGCCAAGGTGATTCTCTACGCCGACAAGGTGACCGACTCGATGCAGCGGACGATCGAGGAAACCGACCGCCGCCGCACGCTGCAGGAGGAATACAACCGCGAGCACGGCATCACGCCCGAGACGATCAAGAAGGCGATCTTCGCCGGCATCGAGGCCGCAAGCCGCCGCCCACGCCGAGGCCAACGCCAAGGTCGGCCGCACCGACGAAACGCGAGTACATCACCGAGGAATACATCGCGGAGCTGGAAGCCGAGATGTTCGCCGCGGCCGAGGCCATGGAGTTCGAGCGGGCCGCCTCGATCCGCGACCGCATCGGCGATCTGCGCGACCAAATTGGTAAGCCGATGACGGCCGTGCGCGAGCGCGACGGCGAGGGCGATGGCGCCAAAAAACGCCGCGGCAAGAAAAAGCTCGGCGATCCGGCCGCCTGGAAAGGCCGCGTGCCGCGGCCGAAGCGAAACATATAGAACAACCCTCTCCCTTTGGGAGAGTGCAGGATGAGGGTGCCCTGGCGACGAGATTTCCACTGGAATTCACGAATACGTCGCATCTTCAACCGCACTTTGTTATCATTACGCGCAAGTCCGCTTGTGCGCCCTTAAACAATCGCTTGCGGTTTAGCTCCGCATCGCCCATCTCGCGCAAGGAGAATCGCCATGAACCGTCGCAGTCGTCGTGAGTTCTTGGAAGACGTCGGCCGAGGCATGCTGGTCGCCAGTCTCGGTTCAGCCGCATTCGAATTCGGCATGGCGCCCGCGATTGCTGGCGATGCACCCGCGCGGCTCACATTCGGCTCGCTCGAACCGCTCGTCACATTGATGCAGGAAACGTCGCCCGACAAACTACTGCCGCTGCTCGTCGAGAAACTCAATTCGGGCACGGAGCTGAAATCGCTAGTCACCGCCGGCGCGCTCGCCAATGCCCGCGCCTTCGGCGGACAGGATTACACCGGCTACCACACCTTCATGGCACTCGTGCCGGCATACCAGATGTCCGGCGAGCTTTCCGGCAAACGCCAAGCACTTCCCGTCTTGAAGGTGCTCCACCGCAACAGCCGCCGTCTTCAAGAGCAAAACGCCAACCACAAGGACGTGCTCGAGCACGTGCACGCCGCCGAATCGGCGGGCGCGGACACAAGCGGCGAGAAGCTGCGCGACGCCGTGCGCGCCGTCGACTGGAAAGGCGCCGAAGAGCAGTTCGCCACTATTACCGACCGAGACACTTCCGACGCCTTCAACGACTTGCAGCTTGCCGTGATGGACGAAGTGAACGTGCACCGCGTGGTGCTCGCCTGGCGCGCCTGGGCGATGCTCGAGCTGACCGGCCAGGAATATGCGCACTCGCTCCTGCGCCAGTCGCTGCGGTTCTGCCTCGACTCGGAGCAACACATGCGCGACCGCGGCCACGCGAAGCCCGAAGTCCGCGAAGTCCTGCCGCGACTGCTGGAACAATACCATTTACTCGGTAAGCAACTCGGCAAACGAAAGGCCGACGACACCCAGGTCGATGAGCTCGCGCAGGTGATCTTAACCGGCACGCGCGACCAGGCCGCCGAGGCTGCCGCCGCGGCGCTAGCCGAGGGCACCGATCCCGAATGCGTCGGCGAAGCAATCTCGTTGGCCGCCAACTTGCTCGTGCTGCATGATCCTGGCAGGCGCCAGGAGAACAGCACCCCCGAAAAACCGCCGGGCTGCGTGCACGGCGATTCAACCGGCGTTCACGCCTCCGACTCGGCAAACGCCTGGCGAAACATCGCTCGTGTGGCCAACGCGCGGAACACCGCGGCCAGCCTCATCGTCGGCGCGTACCACACGGCCGGCCAGTTCAGCTACGTCAACAAAGATCGCTATCCATACACCCATCTATTAGAGGAAATTGATTCCAAGGACGCCGCTGTGCTGCTAGGTCAAACGGAAGAAGCGATCCGCGGCAACGATCAGGCCCGCGCCTGCGCAGTCGTCGAGCGCTACGGCCAGCTTGGGCTGTCGCCGCGCCCGGTCTTCGATCTGCTCTTGAAATACGCAGTGAGCGAAGACGGTGCGCTGCACGCCGAGAAGTACTACCGCACCGTGGGCGAAGAATTCGCCGACCACGCGCCCGGCCTTCCGCTGGCGGCAGCTGGTCGCCCTGGCCCGCGTCACCGCCAGCGAATTCGGCTATCCAGCCCCCGGCTTCAAAGAATCCTGCGACCTCCTCGGCGTTTCATAAACGGCTTTGCTCGGGTGCCACTCGCCGCGGCGAGTGCTTTCCCAGCGTTAACGAGTCGCGACAAGCTGCGAACCGATTATGCAGCAGCTTGCTCGTGTATTTTATTACGCCTCCATCGGGTGCACTCTCTCTTGCTCGGCAGTGTGTCTATATTAATCGATTGCCGTATATATTCGCCACACTCGCCGCGCTCAACCAATTGCCATTAGCCCGAGGATCGTTTCATGACATCGTTGTTCCGAAGATTTGCCGAACAGGTCGCCTACGCCGCCGGCACCCCATGGGCGTTCATCGGTGCATTGGCGATTCTCATTACTTGGGGAGCCAGTGGCCCATTCTTTGGCTTCGCTGAATCGTGGCAATTGATCATCAACAGCTTCACGACGATCGTCACCTTCCTGATGGTGTTCATCATTCAGAACACGCAGAACCGCGACTTCAAGTCAATGCAGATCAAGCTCGACGCCCTGCTGGCCGCAAACAAGGACGTCCCCAATGGCCTCATGAACCTGCACAACCTGGAAGACGCAGAGCTGGAAAAACTTGAAAAGGCAATCGAAGACCTCGCCGGTAAGCGCGACATCGACGACATCGTCCGTTCCCTGGAAAAACTAAAGCGCCGCGCCGGTTGAATTTGGGGGAACCCATATCGGTCCACAGGGGCATTTAGCGGCGGGGCTTGCCCCGCGGGGGTGCCACTGGCTCTGCCAGTGCATCCTGAGAGATGGCGAGCCGCATAATGGTGCGAGTTGAGCATGCTACAGCTTGCAGCCAACCTCTGGGTGCCACTGCTGGCTTGTCCAGCAGTGATTCGCGCGGTTACCCTTACAGCCATGACTAATACAACGCGAGCTGTGCTATTTGCCAGTTGCCTCACGGTTCTCCATGCGTACGCGGCGCCGCCGCGACAAACGCATGTATCGATTGTCGACGGCCGCTGGCACATCAATAACGAAATCACGCATCCCGGCACGCGCGCCGAGGGACTGCTTCTCAATGTGCGCATGGTCAATGCGACGTTCGAGGATCGTAACCGACGTGACTTCGATCCCGACGCCAACACCAACGAATTCATCGCCCGCATTCCCGACTATGTCGCCCACGGCGTGCGCGCCTTCACGCTTAACCTGCAAGGCGGCATGCCTGGGTACGAAGGCGCTGTCAACTCGGCGTTCACCGAGGACGGCACACTTCGCGATTCCTATTTACGCCGCGTGCGGCGTGTCATCGACGAGTGCGACCGCCATGGCGCCGTCGTGATTCTCGGCTGCTATTACCAGCGCCAGGACCAAATCCTCAAAGATGCCGACGCTGTCCGCGCCGGCGTGGTCCACGCGGTCGAATGGATTCGCGCAGCCGGATTTACCAACGTCGTGCTCGAAATCTCCAATGAGTTCGACCACGACGGCTTCGACCACGCCATTTTGAAAACCTCCCAGGGACAGGTCGAGCTGATCCAGCTCGCAAAAAAAACTGCGCCCGAGCTGTTGGTCGCAACAAGCGGCCTGGGGCACGGCCGGCTGCCCGACGATGTTGCCCGCACAAGCGACTTTTTGTTGATCCACTTCAACGGCACGCCGGTGGGCGACATTCCGAACCGCATCGCCCGGCTGAAAAAATTCGGCAAGCCGATCGTCTGCAATGAAGACGACAAGACCGATCGTGATGCCGCCGACGCGCTCACGCGGTGCGTAGACAACGGCGCGTCCTACGGCCTCATGCTCCAGAAGCTGAACCAAACCTTGCCATTCGAGTTCAAGGGCGCAGCCGACGACCCTGTCTTTTACGACGCACTGCGCCGCCTCGCAACGAAGGGTGCCACTGCTGGTCGAAGATCCGCCGTGGCGGACTCGTCCAGCAGTGCTCCGAATGCGACACCCTTGCCGCGTCCCGAAGAGAACAGCCTGTCGTACTTCCCGCCGCCAGAATCACAAGGCGGCTGGCGGCAATCAACATCGCCCGACGACATCCGCCGCCTCACCGGCGCCGACCCCGGCAAGCTCGACGCCCTCCGCGACTGGCTGCTGGCAAGCGACGATCGCGACTTTGCCGCCGTCGTCATCGCAGATGGCTACATCGTCCTTGAAGTCGAGCGCGGCAACAGCGCGAAGACCGATTCACGCCGCGTCGCCTCCGTTTCAAAGGCAATCTGCGCCACGGTGCTGGCGATCGCCTCCGAGCAAAGCCAGCAAGGCTTCACGCCACGAAAGATGACATTTGACGACCACGCCTTCGACTTCATCCCCTGGGCCAAGCCCCTGAGCGATCCGCGCAAAGCCAAGATCACTATCCGCCAGCTCTTCAACCACACGTCGGGAATCTGCCCGGAATCCACGGGCGCACGCAATGACGGAACATGGGAATACGTCCTCGGCCACAGCGGCGACGAGCGCACCGCAAAGCTCGCCTTCGATCCGGGCGCCGGTTGCGGGTACACCACGCACGCCTTCGCTCATGCCGCTCTGGTTTGCGAAACGGTCACGGGCAAACCTTACGACGAATTCGCCATCGAAGCGCTGTTCAAGCCGCTCGGCATTGAGCACTGGTGGTTCCAGTTCTACGTCGGCGGCGAGCGCTACGGCCGGCACCCGTCGCACGGCCTCGGTATGCCGGCCCGCGACCTGGCGCACATCGCCTACTGCATGCTTTGCGGCGGCAAATGGCGGGACGAGCAAATCATTCCCAAGTGGTTCGTCGGCGAAACTGCCGCACCGACCCACGACGTTAAAACGCCCGAGCTGCGCTGGAAACTCAACCCCCAAGTCTTCTCGCACGGCTGGGAATTACCAGCCCGCCACTCCGGCCCCAGCGGCCGCAGCGGCGCCGGCATCCCCGACGATGCCCGCGCAAACCCGGCTCCGGCGGACAGTTCATCGCCTTCGTCCCCAGCCTCGACCTCGTCGTCACGCGCCAAACCGGCAGCAGCGGCCAGTGGCAATACGAAGAGTATCTGCGCCGAGCATGCGACGCGATGCTCAGCAGCAAGTAGCCAGCCGCCCCTCTTGCGGCCAGCCGCTTCTTGGAATTTCTCTCGATTCTGTCAAAATCGTTGACGAAATCCGGCCCGCTCTCGGCAGCTCTCTTCTTAGGGTCCTAATTTCGCCGGTTTACTATGGATACCGACCATCTTCTCGATCGCGTTGCGCAGGGCGAATCATCGGCAGCGGCCACGCTGCTCGATCGCCACCGCCAGCGATTGCGCCGCATGGTCCAATTGCGCATCGATCCGCGCCTGGCCGCTCGCATCGATCCTTCCGACGTGGTCCAGGACGCCCTCGGCGAAGCGCACCGCCGACTGCCACAATTCGCCGCCGAGCGCCCCATCCCGTTCTACCCCTGGCTGCGCCGCATCGCCTGGGAGCGACTGCTGCAAATGCGCCGCCACCATTTGCATGCCAAGCGCCGCTCGGTGATGCGCGAGGACGTGCTGCCGCTCTCCGGCAAATCGGAAATCCTGCTCGCCGAGCGATTGGCCGCTTCAACCAGCCCCAGCGAACAGCTCCTGCACCGCGAGATGTGCCAGCGCGTGCGCCGCGCCATCGCCGAGCTGCCCGACAACGATCGCGAAGTGATCGTCCTGAAACATCTCGAAGAACTGACCTTTCAGGAAGCGGCCGCAGTTCTTGAACTCGGCACGGCCGCCGTGTATTCGCGCTACTACCGCGCTATCCAACGGCTCCACCGGCTGCTTAACGAGAATTAACTCGATGTAGTGAATCCGATGAATTCGAATGCCCACATTTCCGTAACTGATTCAACATTATCGCGACGCGTCGCCGAGCTCGCCGAACGATTGCAAGCCGGCGAACAAGTCGACCTCAAAGATTTCTGCAGCGACTCACCCGAGCAATTCGAGCAACTCGAAATGCTGCTGCCGACATTGCAGGCCGTCGTCGAACTGGAGAATAGCCTCGCCGCCCCTTCTGCTGCGGGAGAGGGCAAAAACAATTTCCCCTCCCCCGGTCACGGGGGAGGGGCTAGGGGAGGGGGCATGCACCGCCGTCGGCCTCCTCGGCGACTTCCGCATCCTGCGTGAGGTCGGGCGCGGCGGCATGGGCGTCGTCTACGAAGCGGAGCAGATCTCGCTCGGCCGCCGCGTCGCGCTGAAGGTTCTCCCCTTCGCCGCGATGCTCGACCGCCAGCAACTGGCCCGCTTCAAAAACGAAGCCCGCGCCGCCGCCACGCTCGACCACCCGAACATCGTCGCGATCTACTCAGTCGGCTGCGAACGCGGCGTCCACTACTACGCCATGCAGCTAATCGAAGGCCAAAGCCTGGCGCAGGTGATCGACTTCTTGCGAGCCGAGTCGTCCGCGACCCCGGCACGAGCGGGTGACGCAGCAAGGAGCAGGAATCGAGAAAAAGGTTTGTTCTCCTCCCCTTCACGGGGAGGCTGCGGCGAGCTCAGCCGAGCGGGCTACGACAGGTCCGATGTTCGGCGCGGGTCTCCCGACCCCGCCCGCGACACCGTCGCGGCCGCCCACCTCCACACACTCCACGTCGAAGACTCGCCGTGGCGAGCTCCACGCTCCTCGCTCCCCGCCTTCGCGTCCCGCGAATACTTCCGCACAATCGCCCAACTCGGCATCCAAGCCGCCGAAGCCCTCGACCACGCCCACCAAAACGGCATCCTCCACCGCGACATCAAGCCGGCCAACTTATTACTTGAATGTCATACTCCCTCCCCCTTGCGGGGAGGGCTGGGGAGGGGGTCCGGTGAAGCATCCCACCTGAAACTCTGGATCACCGACTTCGGCCTGGCGCGCATGGAAGCAAGACGCCGGCATGACGATGACCGGCGACCTGTTGGGCACGCTTGCGCTACATGAGCCCCGAGCAAGCCCTCGCCAAGCGCGTCGTCGTCGACCACCGCAGCGATATTTACTCCCTGGGCGTCACGCTCTACGAGCTGCTCACACTCCAGCCCGCTTATAGTGCCACTGACCGCCAAGAACTCCTCCGCCAAATCGCCTTCGACGAACCGCGCAATCCACGGCAGATCAACGCCCGTATCCCGCAGGACTTGGAAACTATCATCCTCAAGGCGATCGAAAAAGAGGCGATCGACCGCTATTCGACGGCACATGAACTGGCCGACGACCTGAGCCGGTTTCTGAACGACCGCCCCATCGTTGCCCGCGCACCATCCTTTGCCCACCGCGCTCGCAAGTGGTCCGGTCGGCACGTGGGACTTATTTCCGCTACGGCTGCGATACTGCTGCTGGCGGCCATCGGTACCGGCATCGCCGCGGCCTTCATCGCAGCGGCCAACCAACAAGCGCGTATCGAAAAGACTCAGGCCGAAATCAACGCGCAGAAGGCTCTGACCGCTGCCGAGTCGGAGAAGCTCGCCAAGCAGGCGGCGCAGGCCCGCGAGGCGGAGATGAAAGCCGTGCTCGAGTTTGTCCAGAACAACATCTTCGCCGCCACTCGGCCGGAAGGCGAGGACGGCGGCTTGGGCCGCGACGTCAGTCTTCAAGAAGCCATTGAAACGGCGCTGCCGTTCGTGGAGAACAGCTTCGCCGATCAACCGGTCATCGAGGCTCGGCTGCGAACGACGCTTGGGATTTCGTTTCGACATTTGGATCGTGCCGACATGGCGGTTAATCAAGAGCAGAAAGCCAGCGTCCTCTTCACCCAGCACCTTGGCCCAGACCATCCGGCCACGCTCGGCAGCATGAACAACCTGGCACTGAGTTATCGCGCTCTTGGCCGCCGCACTGAAGCACTTCAGCTCCACGAAGCGACGCTCGCACGGCAAAAAGCAACGCTCGGACATGATCACCCGGATACGTTGGCCAGCATGAACAACATGGCCAACTGTTTGGAATCGCTCGGTCGTCACGCCGCCGCCCTGAAGCTCCGCGAGGAGACGCTGGCGGTAGAAAAAGCTGCGCTCGGCGCCGACCACCCGGACACGCTTCAAAGCATGCGCAACCTGGCGAAAACGTATCACACGGTCGGTCGGCACGCCGATGCGCTGGCACTTCATGAACAAACGGCAGCACTGGCACAAGCCAATCTCGGTCCGCAGCATCCCGACACGCTGCGGAGCAAGTTGGCTTTAGCTCACAGCTACAACGAGCTCGGGCAGCACGAGAAGGCCCTTGCGCTGTCGGAAGAAACGTTGGCGATGCTGAAAACGACGTTTGGTTCCGATCATCCATTTACGCTGTGGAACATGAACAACCTGGCCAACAGCTACACCGCCCTCGGCCGATACGCCGAGGCCGTTGACCTGCACGAGCAGACCCTTGCGCTAATCCGCTCGACGCGAGCACCAGACCATCCCGACACACTGGCGATCATGAACAATTTGGCCTACAGCTACGCTGAACTCGGACGGCATGCCGACGCGCGAAAGCTTTTCCAGGAAACGCTGACACTTATGACAACCAAGCTTGGCCCCGACCATATCGACACGCTTGGAGCCATGCACAACGTGGCCAACTGCTACGCGGCACTCGGCCGACACAACAAGGCGCTCCAGCTCCGCGAGGAGACGCTCGCGCGACACAAATCGGCGTTCGGGCACGACCACCCTTACACGCTGGCCTGCATGAGCAACTTGGCAAGCAGCTACGCGCAGGCCGGACGGCATGCCGATGCGATTCAGCTTGGTGAAGAGGCGCTCGCCCTAGGCGAAAGCAAACTCGCGCCAAACCATCCCGTCGTCTTGATAACTAGAAACCGGCTGGCGTGGCATCTGGCCGCCCTCCCAGATTCCAAGCTGGAGGATGCAAAGCGGGCCGTCGAACTGGCCGAAAAAACAGTCGAGCTGGCGCCCGATGAGGGAGAATATTGGAACACGCTGGGCGTCGCCCGATATCGCGCCGGCGATTGGAATGCGGCTGTTGTGGCTCTTGAAAAATCGATCGAGCTGCGCAACGGCGGCGACAGTGTGGACTTCTTCTTCCTAGCCATGGCGCACTGGCAGATCGGCGACAAGAAAACCGCTGACAAATGGTACAAGCAGGCCGCCACGTGGATGAAGAAAAACAAACCCGATGATGAGGAGCTTCATCGCTTCCTCGCTGAAGCCGCCAAGTTACTCGGCCTTATCGGACCGCAGTCGTTGTCGCCACGCACAACTAGCCACTGACTACTGACTCAAACAAAGGCGGCCGCCGAGGTCTCGCCCACGAAGCAGATCCCTCAGCGGCCAGCGGCTGACCCGGACGCATGGTCTGCGCACAGGGAATGGCCGTTTTTAATGTACCGCAGGCCGCACCACCGCGGAAGCCGCCAGCATGTGTCATGGCTGCCGCACAGGAGATCGGCATATGTTCGCACGACATCGTCAAGATCGTAGTCGCCTCGTCCTGGCTGCCGCCATCGGCAGTGGTCTCTTCTGGTCGGGAGTGGCCGTGCCACTGCCCGTGCAGGCCCAGGGGCCCGACCCCAGCACCCAGTTGTACGTCAGCTACATAGGCGTCGTCTATGCGCACGTCGGCGGACCACGGCGTCAGCCAGTTGCGTTCGTCGACATCGTCGACGGCAATGGCCAGCCGATCAACGGCGCGCTGGTCGTCGGCAACTGGTCCGGCTGCTTCAAGCAGCTCAACGATTCGGCCGTCACGGAGACCGTTTGCTGGACGGGCGAGGACGGCACCCCCATCTGCCAGGATGGCGAGGCGACGATCTGGGCCAACAAGTCCTATTCCTGCTGGGGCAGCGGCAAACACTGCTCATTCACGTTCACGATCACGAGCGTCTCCAAACAAGGGATGACGTACGTCCCGGTCGAGGGCAACACTTCTGCTTCAATTCCGTGCAACTAAAACTGTAATCAGCCTGTTGATGGGAGCACACATGACTTCGACGAAATCTGTTATGAGAATCACTCACAACCTGACAATGGCCCTAGCTTGGTTGACGGTCGCATCCGCTCTGATCGCCCGCGGGTCGGTCAATGCTACCGAACCGTTCTTCATGGGGCTGGGAGACCTGCCCGGCAGCCTCACACGAAGTGTGGCCTATGGTCTATCCGCCGATGGTTCAACGGTAGTGGGCGACAGCAACGGAGGCGATGATCAGCACGCATATGTTTGGAGAATGGATACGGGCATGCAGGACCTGGGCCCGGGCGCCGCGCTCGATGTTTCGGCCGACGGGTCCCTGATTGCCGGCTTGGGCGGCGGTAACTTCCGCTGGACGGAGCAAACCGGACGGACGTACCTCGACTCATCGGCAAGGTGGATTTATGGGATGGGAATCTCGGACGACGGATCTGTAATCGCGGGCACACGAGGGGAGGTCTCAGGGGCGTTTCGCTGGACGGAGGCAACGGGCTCAATCTCGCTCGGCTCACTCTTTCCGAACCGAGATAGTTTCGCGGCGGATGTGTCGGGCGACGGCCAAGTGATTGTCGGCGCACAAGGACTCCCAACCGGAGTGGAAGGCGCCTTTCGTTGGACACAGTCCACGGGGCTTCAACTCTTACCCGCGCTTCCTGGCGGGGGTCACAGCGTTGCCTACGAAACCAACGCGGACGGCTCCGTCGTGGTCGGCCGGTCCGGGCATCAGGCCTTTCGGTGGACTCCGTCAGAAGGAATGGTCGGCCTTGGTGATTTGCCTGGAGGGGAGTTTAGCAGCCAGGCGTTTGGCGTCAGCGCGGACGGATCGCTTGTCATCGGAAATAGCAGCACGGTCGGAGGCTTTGAGGCCTTCATCTGGGACGCTGTGAACGGGATGCAGAATCTGAAGTCGATCTTCATCGACGAAGGCTTGGATTTGACGGGTTGGAGATTGACGGATGCATGGGGCGTTTCGGCAGACGGGAGGACGTTCGCAGGAACTGGCATCAACCCACAGGGGAACCAGGAGGCATGGATCGCTTCCATTGCGCGAACGCCGATCCCCGAGCCTGGCGCTCTTGCGCTTGTTATCCTCGCTGTGGCGCCCCTCGTCTTGCGACGCAGCTCCGCACAACGGCCCACGCGAGTTACTCTACCGCGGGCGGCCAAAAATAGCTGATGAAATCAAACCCGTGTTCTGCTAGGGTGGCTCTTACCGCGATCGATGGACTTCTGCTGTGCAACGATGATAGAGTGAAAGGAACCGAAAAGATTGACTCGTTCCGCGCAGACGTTTGTCGCCGCGCAAATGAGGTCGAAAATGAACACATTTACGGCGGATCCGTCGTTGCAGCAGTCGCTCTCTAGTCTTCCTGGCCTGACCGAAGTGCGTGACGCGCAGGGGGTCGTCATTGGCTATTTTTCGCCCGCATCCCGCGCGACTCCTGAAGCGTACGCCCAAGCTGCCGCCCATTTCGATCCCAACGAAATGAAAGAGCGGAAATCTTGCAACGAAACGGGCCGAACCACGAGCGAGGTGCTGAGCCGCATCACGTCCTTGGAAACGTGAGATGCGCTTCACCGTAACGTGGCATCCGTCTGCCGAGGAAGAGCTGGCAGCAATCTGGCTTCAGGCTGCCGATCGGGAAGCCGTCACACAAGCCGCTCACGTCATCGACCAACTTCTATCATCAGATCCGCTAACGCAGGGCGAGGACTTCTACGGCGATCGGATTCTTGTCGCCCTGCCGCTTGCCGTAACCCTACGCCGTCGACGAGCCAGATCGCACCGTTCGAAATTCTTCAAGTCATGCATCGGTAGCATACTATTCCCAACACGATTGACGACATGTCCTTAATTCGACAAGTTTTTCGTCGTTCAATCTCCGCGCCCGGCAAGCGCCACTTCGTTGTGGGTGGCCAAAAACTCCATTGTACACCTGTCCACTTCCTGCTATAATGTGGCTCAACGATGCATTGCCCTGCGGCGGACGAGTGATAAAAACCTACCCGGAACGCTCGTGCTAATCGTGGCAAGCCGTCAGCGGCCGCAATTCGCCATGGAGGATTGCGGCACGCTGCGGAGTGTGCCCGTGCGCGGCGATCCGGTCCGGTCACGGCCGCAGGTGAGCATGCTTCCGGATCGAGGGCCAGAGGTGAAGGAAGTGCGCGCGAGTTACTCCCGCTTCCGCTGGCTGTGCCGGTCGATCCACGCCCGGAGGGGCGCCTCTCCACTTTTTTTCGGCGAGCCCGCTTAAGCGGGTGGGATTGTCGCGTGCGTGCGCCACCGGCTCCGCCAGTGTGCTTGGGAACTCGTGAATCGGCTTCGACGCGTGTGAAACCAGCAGCAGCTTGTAGTAAAACTGGAAGAAGCTCGACCGACCGTGAGAAATTCAAAGCCAAGGCCCTTGCGTGAGGCGCACTCGCCGCGTCGAGTGGCACACAGTGGACCATCACTACCGCGCACGCTTTGATCAGAATTCGTTTATTATATACCGACCGACGAAATACGAGCCTTGTTTTACCGAACAAGTTGCCAGGTGGCTGAATCAATAATCTGAATTTTGAACCTGTGAACCGTGTTCGTGTAAAAGAGTACAAAAATCGACCGATCGACAATCTGACACCTGACACCGCCCGCGTGCCCAAAGAATTCAACCAACTCGATTGGGATGCCGCGCTCGAAGACGACCTGCGCCACATCGTTCGCCTGGCCGTGCGCGAAGACCTCGATCGCCAGTACGACTGGACCACGGCCGCCCTCGTTGCATCGGTCGAACGGGGCCGGGCCACGATCGTCGCGCCGAAGCGGGCGTCATCGCCGGCCTCCGCGCTCTGCCGGTGATCATCGACGAAATGCAGGCGTCGATCGAATGTGAGTTAAAGGCCGGCGAGGGCGACGTGGTGCAGGGCCGAACCACGATCGCCGAGCTCGCCGGACTGGCGCACGACATGCTTACTTGCGAGAGGCCGATGCTTAACTTGCTTGGCCGTCTCTCCGGCATCGCCACGCTCGCCAAGGAATATATTCGCCGCGTCGCAGGGACCGGCGCGAGAATTTACGACACGCGAAAAACAACACCCGGCTGGCGCCGCTTGGAAAAGTATGCCGTTCGCTGCGGCGGCGGGTTCAATCACCGCACAGGCCTGTTCGACGGCATTTTAATCAAGGACAACCACCTGGCCCTGGCCGCCGACAAGAAACTGACGCCCGCCGAGGCGGTCCGCCGGGCACGCGAATTCGTTCGACAAATGACCCCCGAAAACTTCCCTGGCTTGGACGCCTCGAACCTAATCATCGAAGTGGAAATTGATCGCTTGGAACAGTTGGACGATGTGCTCGCGGCCGGGCCGGATATCGTGCTGTTAGACAACATGCAGCCGGAACAGCTCGCGGCCGCCGTCGCCCTCCGTAACGCCGTGGCGCCGAACATCGAATTGGAAGCATCGGGAGGCGTCACGCTGGAAACCGTCCGAACTATCGCCGTGACCGGGATCGAACGGATCAGCGTCGGTGCTCTGACTCATTCGGCCGGCGCGTTGGACGTGGCCCTCGATTGGCGCCCGCCAGCCGGTCGATAGTTCCGTTCAAACCGCTCGTCGGTTCTCCGCCCGCAACGAAAGGAGCATGTTAGCGTGGCATTTGAGCCACACGTCGAATCATCCCAACACGAAGATGCCGTGCGCTTGGGGCGAGGCGTTCGGCGTTCTTTTGACACCCGCCGAAACGGTATTAGGCTTCAGTGTGCAGTGCCTTTGGGGAGAGGCGCGGCACACCCTGACGCGGCGGGACGAGCTGGGAGCTTGAGGGGACCTCGCCGCGTCTTTTCATGCGCGGTCGGCGGATTGACCTGCGCTATTCTTCCGGCTAAGGCCGCCGCCCAGGCATGTTGTCACGCTTTTGTAGTGGCGTTCGGGACAAAGTCGTTCCCACCCCACCGTTACGTCCGTTGCCGCCAATAAAATCGGTCATTCTGACCAAATTTGTTGACAGACCGGAAAAGCTCGTTTATAAGTAAGACTTAACGCGGACACTGTTTTCTACCAGTGCCGCGCGCATACGATTCCTTAGCACGTGGCTTTTTTCGATTTTTGGAGCGACCTCATGAGTGTCAGATCGGCAGCGGCGAAGCGATTCGCATAGCTGGCCGCACGGCATTCAAGAGCTGCTGGTGAAGGTCGTCCTCCGATTCTTTCCCGGCGTTTCCGGCCACTCGCACGATAGCGTGCGCGCCATGTCCGTCGCTCCCAGCTCGATCCGGCACTAACGCAACTCAGGCGGTTTCATCAACTGTCTTACGTCGCGCGCCGGGTAAGCCCTCGATCGCTTGTCTTTCGCCCGCGCGCCCGATCTTAGCTAGCCATTGCCGCGCTACGTCTCAACGCGGTTTCGATGGCGCGCGTTCTGTTGCCGCTTGGTCTTCATGCGGCGAAGTGCGCATCGCCTCGAGCGTCTGAGTCCAAGCGCCTGTTGCGTACCTGCGCATTGCATGGCCGGCCACGACACGCACCGACAAGCGTTGCCACGAGCGATCGACTCGACCGGCAATGAAAACGATTTACGACCGGAGATGACAACTATGAACAGTAACACGAAGCATACGGGCGGCAGGCGCATCGGCGTTATGATTGCGGCCGCTTTGCTGGGCGTTGCAATGATCGCAATTTCTGTCGCCGACACGCAGGCGCAGTCGACCTTCACCGTAAACATTTCTGAAAAGGAACAGAAACTCGCCCATCCCACCGACATGATGTGGGACAAACACCTGATGTGGGATCTGGGCTTTCAGCGAATGAACGACCGCAACATGCCGTATGTCGAACTCAGGAACACCGGCACGGCGCCCATCACTGAATATCGCATGACGATTGGCGATACACGGTTCAATTTCACGAACGAATCACTGGGCACCTACGCATTGCTGGGCAGCACGACGCCCGGTTTCCAGCTCACCTCCAACGCCATCAGCGGCGATGAGCTGGTCGTGATGATCGGCAACGGTGGCCTTCCGGTCGGACAGTTGGTTCGATTCAAGATCGATTTGGGCGTCGATCCGCCCAATTCGGGCGGTTTATTCGAGTTTCCTGATTTTCGCACCGTGCTGTTCGACATGAACGGCGTCCAGGTTTACGACTCGGGCATGCCGACAGTTGTGAGCAGCACGGACAACTCAAGAATCTCGGTAGTATTCGATCCGCCCACGGGAGCGAACTTCGCGACCACTCCGGTGTTTCTCGCCGATGCAACGGTGCCGGCCCCTGCCAACATTTTCTTCAACGACGCTCGCCGGCAGTGGGGCGAGAACGATCCGGTGCGGATCTTTTCATTGACCGGCGGCGGAATCATTCCCGAGCCAAGCTCCGCCGTCTTGCTGGCGGGCGTGGCGTGCGGTCTGGCAACATGGCGTCGTCGGCGCAAGCGGGCGCGGGCAAAAACTAGTCGAGGACGCGCTGAGATGCCAGATTCGGGGGCCCACGGCGCGGCGCGTTCCAAGCGGACCGGTCCGGCGCGCGCTCGCCAATCGCAAAGCACCAGCCGCAAGCGCCACCGCCGCTGCCGCCGCCGCGTCAGCGGGCCCTCGCGCCGCTCATCGGCCAAGAACGCGCAACGCCCAAACGGAAGCAAGCTCTCTTACCGCCGCCGGTGATTGGTGCAATCGCTGGCCAGTTTCCGCGAGGCGATTTTTGTCCCGTTTCGGCGAACACGATTTTCTGGGGACAGAATTCTAGTTTTGCGCGGGAAACGGGGGCCCCTATTTCTCGTGCAAAACTCGCTATTTTTGCACGCTCGCGAGGCGAAAGCGCTCGGTAAAACAAGCGTGAGCGCTTACGAGCGGCGTGCAAAAAGGAGCGAATTTACTGCGCAGACTGCGTGGCGCCATCCCGCCGAGGTGACTGCCCGGCGTATAGCCGCGGAGTAGATGAAATGCCAAGGAGCGACGGCCGGGCACTTAAGCCTAGCCGAGCGGATCGAGCCGCGGGAAACAGCATAGCACAATAGGGCTTTGCATAATTATTCATGTGACCTAGCCAATTTATGTGCAGGGTTCGCAATATTTGTGCAGCCGAAAGTTGGGTCGATTCCGAACTCTCGCATCGCGTGAATTAGGCAGCTAAGGTTGTGACAAACAAACTTGGCCAGCACTTCGTTCTTCATGCTCTGGTCATTCTTGGACTTTACGCTGTCGCCAAACTTTCGTTTAACCGATGAGAACGTCGTCTCAGCATTCGAGCGCTGGTGATAGCGGGCCAAGAATTCGTCGCGGTGAAGATTGAAGAAATGGTAGCGCTGTTCCACACGCCGGGCGCGTTGCGACCGAATTCGACTTGAACGGAATCAACGGCGTTGCGCCAATGTCGGCCACCAACTGTAGGTTCGATTCCGACAGGTAGGCTTTGTCGGCACACGTCGCCGATTGCGAATTGCTTGGCCGTCGCATTGACTAGCGGCGCGAAAGTCGCGGTGTCGCTACTGCCGGCGTCTAGGACTTCGGCGGCGGTAATAACATTCGTGCGGCAGCCGACCATGCAATGGGCTTTCACCCAAGATCGGACGACGCGGGCCGGCACGCCCTTCCATTTCATTTCATACCAACAATCGAAACGGCAGCCAGAGAAGCCTGTCGAATCGACTGCGAAGCTACTTTCGATGCTGGCAAGTGGGGCGGCTCTGTGCAATGAGACTCTGCAAGAAGTCTTCGGTTTCCGGCTTGTCAAACACGTTCAAAACGGAATTGAAATGCGGTACGCGGGTGATGTATCCCTTGGCCTGCGCGTCGCATAGGTCCGAAGTAAAGCGCCGGCTGGACAGCATCGAATAGACTTTGAAGCAAGCGCAGAACATCGCATCCCGCAACGGCAGCCGCGGACGACCAGCCCCGGTCACGATTGGTTCTGGGATGCCAGTGCACAAGTCGTGCAGCAGTTTTTGCAGAGTGTCCTTTTCAGAAGTCTGGGCGGCATTGTATGCAGCCCATTGCTGGGGATACGTCTTGCGAGTTTCAGTGACGGTGATTTGTCGGGTTTCGACTTCCGTTCCGTCGTCAAACAGTTCCCTTTGAATCACTACCTTGACCGCATAGATATGTTTGCAGACTGCTCCGGTCAGTTCGTGATCGGGGCAGGTGCAATGCCGTTTATCTTGTACGCAAACAGAATACTTTTTGTGTAGGTTGCTTTGGGAAGGGACAATCCACTTCCCATCCTGCTGCTTGATTTTGCACTTGGCAGCGATAACCAGTCCGCGTTGTTCTCTTGCGTCCACCGTAGGCTCCCTTTGTTGGAGCCTGTAGCCTAGAATTGCGTTAATGTGCAGTTCGGCGTTACAGGCCGGATTGTGCTGCCCCGGTCGTGTTCTCAGCACGGCCGGGGTTTTCTTGTCTGCACTTATTGTAATGACGCAAAAGCCCTGATGCAATAGAAAAAGGGGCTTGTCTAAAATATTTTTGTCATTACCATTATGGCATGGAAAAACGACTTGGCAGGCCGCCTCTAGACCCGTCCGAAGCCCGTGCCCGCGTCTTTCAGATGCGTCTGACTGACGATGAGCGGGAAAGCTACGAAGCAGCCGCGAAGCGGGCGGGGCAGACTCTATCGGCGTGGATACGCGATAGGCTGAACCGCGCCGCAAAGCACGGGCAAATAGCTGGGCCGCTACAGTGCCAAGCCACTAGCTGGCTCTGTGAATGTAGTAAGGGTGGTTCGTTCATGTTTTGTGGGGATTGTCGAAAATCGGTTTCGGTTTAGAGAACCTCGCAATGGACCAGCAGCCAGCAGAAAAACCACATTCCGGCGACAAACCCAATCAGGAACCCCAGAAGCAGGGCACCCAAGAAAACTCAAATTCAGATTGAGTTGGAGATTTTGGGGTCGAAAATCCCGTTGCCATCATCGCGCTGTTTATTGGAGGAGTTTTCTTGAATGCACTCTCTAGTTTTCCAGGCGGAAACCCCAAGCACCTCTGGTACGTTGCACTGGGCCTTTGGATTATTGGCGGCGCTATTATGGCGTGGGTTTTTGCCGCCGTAATCGAAGGACTTGAGGGCAATGGGCGTCCTAATGCGTCGGAACCGCCGCGAATCCACATTGAAGCTGTGGTGCCGTCCAGTTGGATTGCGGTAGGCCAGCCCGTAGCTGGCTTCCGCTGGCGATCTGGGTATAGAGAGGTTCGAGTAGAGCAATCTTCAACGACACAGAGGCGGACCTCAAAAGTCTCGATTTGACTATCCGCCCAGATCAGGCCGTCGCGGCAGCGGGCGAAGAAACGGAGATACCGAACGCCTCCGTTAATCCACCATCGCTGAAACACTTGTCGGGAGACAGATTGGTGGCGGTCGCATCGACCGCCGGTGTTAAAGTCCGCTGCACAATGCTTCCCAAAGGTAAGTGTATCGAAGCCGTAATTGGTGTCGTAGGTACTGAACAGGGCATATATCAAGAGCCGGTGCACGCCACAAGGATGGCGACCAATAAAAACTTTTCCGTAACTCGACTGGCGAAAATGGAAATAGCTACATATCCGTAAAGCAAGACCGCGAGGTTGAAAGCTACCAAAGACCATCCGAAATCAAAAGCGTTGCGGTGGAAGGCACATACAGGGTCGCTGACACAGACCGTTCCAGTTGCCAGCCATTGAAAACGCAGACTGAATT
Source organism: uncultured Planctomycetota bacterium (assembly GCA_963713365.1). Taxonomy (GTDB): domain Bacteria; phylum Planctomycetota; class Planctomycetia; order Pirellulales; family Lacipirellulaceae; genus JABDGM01. The sequence goes on from CAVQLN010000008.1 coordinate 115,612, forward strand.
TAGCGATATCGTTCAGGCGGCGATCAGGAGCACGAAGAGGCAAATAAAGCACAGGAAGCTGCAATGCGTCGCGATGGTCCTGACTCAACCCGAAGCGTACCGGTGTGGTGCAAGACGACAGCGGCTCGCGAACGATCAACTCAGCGTCAAGAACATCGGCGGCAAGGCCAAGATCATCAAGGCTGGATGCAGGGTTCAACGGCCCAGCGGAGGAAGTCCGAACGAAACCAGAGACGACCCCGAAAATAGCGAGAATCCGCTGCGAGGAGAACATCAAATAAAAACAGATGAATCCTTTCCGCTTCCACTACTGAAAATCCGAAAGAAGGCCCCAAAAGCGACCGCTACAACTCTGCCATCATCAGGCCAAGATAATCTACCAGACGCCAACAAATGTAGGAGCTCATTATCGTATCAACGAAGTCCAGTCGGCTACGGCCCGATAGCGGACGACAAGGGATATGTTGGCGGACAGCCAGTATTAGACGGGTGAAAAACGGCGGTTGGATTATAGTCACGGCCGACCTCCGCACATATAAGCGATCAAAACAACGACACCCCCAGCGACCAGAGCAGGCAACCAGAAACAGCGCAGCGATGAGATCCCCGCAGACAAGCAATGTCGTGCCTGCGACACCAAGAGCATCATCAACCCGAGGCCCAAATAGCTGAAGACGTAACTGGCGGCGACGAGGCGGAACTATCGCGACCAGGTATTATAAGAGGCTTGAGCGATGGCAGCACCGCTTCACGGCCGGCGCTCAGTTGCCACCTCTATAATCGGTCCGCTGACACCACTTGGCAGGGCTGCGAGATGAAGTGGCAGAACGACATCATGCGAGTCAGCAGTCGCAAACCGATAGACCTTACGGCCATGAAACGCAACCGATCTATCCCATACCAAAACTCCACACCCAAATCCGCCTGTGAAAACCCGAGAAACCCGACTCATCACACACCGCCAAACCACCAAAGCTCTCCACTGACACTGATGACAATATGATCCCGCTGGTCGTCGCGACGCGAGGAAGGGATCACCCCAAAAAAATCCCCCCCACGGCCACTATCGGCGAAGGCACCCGACAATCGGGCAAGACCGACCGAACCTCCCCACGAAGCACGCTAAAAGCAATACACCGAATAACCTTCCCACCCCCCCCTCTAAGAAACCGCACCCCCCGCGCCAACTGACCGAAATCGAACCGGACGCGCACCCCATAAATTGGCCACAAAAAAAGAGCTGCGTCCCCTTTCCTCCCCTTAGTACTCCCTGAATTCGTTTCGGCTGCTCAGTCAGCACTTGACAGCAATCTACCATTGGAATTGCTCATCAGGAGCGCCGCAGCCGAGGCGAACGGTGGAAGTATTCAGAACTTTTACCGCTTTGCCTCCGATGACCATTCCGCCGTTTCCCTACGACCGCAATTGGTCATCGAGTTTGAGCCGACGAATGCGGATCCCATTGCTGATGCTGGTCCCGACCAAACTCTTGAATGTCAGACGCCGGATGGAACGCTGGTTTCGCTCGACGGTACGGGCTCGATCGATCCAGAGGGCGATGACTTGGAGTACGAATGGTCGGCCGCCGAGGGATCGGGTGTTTTTTTCGATGATCCGACGAGTGCCACACCAATAGGTATGTTTCCGGTCGGTCCGACGCTCGTAACGTTAACTGTGACTGATGGGAATGGCGGAATTGATGTAGATGACGTGCTTATCACAGTTGTGGACACGATGCCGCCTGTAGTCGATTGCACGAGCGACGAGGTCGCTCTTTGGCCGCCCAACCACGAAATGGTAGCTGTAGAAGTGAGCGTGGTGGCTTCGGATGAATGCCAGCATCCTGAGGAATTAATCGTTGATGGCACGGTCAGCAGCAGCGAGCCGGACGATGCGACCGGAGATGGGGCATTCGATGGAGATGTCGACGGTCTCGATGGCTATACCATCCCAGTGCCGCTTGAACTTGCGTATGACCCGCTGACTGCTTCCTTCACTGGAATTATCCTTCTACGAGCCGAGCGGGACGGTGCGAACACTGGGCGAGTTTATTCAATTGTCTGCGACATTGAGGACCCAGCCGGAAACGTGGCGACATCAAGCTGCGTGGTTGTTGTACCGCATGATCGACGGAAAAAGTGATTGTGTCTGCATCGCAAAAGCGCTCTTATCCACGTGACTAACTTCGAGAACGGCGCAAGTATTGTGCTAGCTGGGCGGTAAACATGACCCGGGATTTGTGCTCCGCGCTAGAAACGCAGGCACCAATCGTAGTGTGAAATTGTTCTAATTTCGCAAACTTCGCCGGCGGTTCCGGGCGTTCCTATTGTTCCGTGCGTTTGCTTTATACCGAAAAAAGCCAAAGTAACGATTCTGCCGGCACCGATGTTTGGGAATGATCGTTCGCTCGACGACATTTGTCGCTGCGGGCCGCCTGCCAGAGAGCGGTCACCAGATCGAACGGTTGAGGTGGTTACTTTTCAGCGAGCGGGTGAAGTGCCCGCCAAGCGCAGCCCGTCATGGGCCCAGTTCGCATTGGTTGATGTCTGCGCGGTGAATGAACGAGGTGAATTGCCTTGTGCCCGATAAACCGGGTTTCCGTTGGGCACCCTTAGTTCCATCGCAGCGCAGCGGTTAAGGGGGGATTCTGGGATGAAACTGCACTCGTGGGTGGTGCCTGCGGTAGCACTTTTCATGGCCGCGGTCGCGACGACGCGCGAAGCCGACGCGCAGGGCCGAGCTTACGCACGTCAAGAACGCGGGGCCATGCCCATGCCGCAGGAATGAACGGCAACGAGCTGCCGATGAGGCAAGCTCCGATGGGTCGGCCGCCTGTTGAGATGCAAGGCCAAGGCGCGTATCCGGAGGGAGTCGTCGACGAATATCATCCTGGCGGCTATCCGATGGGCGAAGGCTACGGCGGCCACGGCCAAGGATGCGGTCCAGAAGGTTGCGGGCCCGGCGGCTGCGGCCCGGAAGGCTGCGGAACCGGATACGGCGACGGCTGCTGCGACACTTGCGGCAGCGGCGACTGCGGTGGCGAATGCTGGAACCGCGGCGGATTCGGCTGCGACATGTTCGGCATGGTCTGCCCGCCAGGACGCTGTTTCGTCACTGTTGATTGGCTGAGCATGCGTGCGAATTTCAGCGAGGCCACCGCATTCCTGGTTCAAGAGAACAACCAGCAAGGCATCGCGACCGACACGTTTCACTCGTTCGATTTCGAATACGAAACTTCGTATCGCCTGGGCGGCGGCTACCGGCTGTGCAACTGCGGCGAAGAATTTCGCATGTACTACACCCGCTTGAGCAGCTATGCCAACGCAGTCGCACCGGACGGCGCGATCATCCCGTTTGAAGTCAACGTTCCGCCGGGCGGGGAGGCTTCGCTCCGTGCCGACGTCGACGTCAAATCGTTCGACTTTGAATTCGCCAAGACGATTCCGCTGGGCGGCGCATTGGGTAGTGAATGCGGTGACGCCTGCGGCGGCGGCTGTGGCGACGAATGCGGGAGCAATTGCGGTTGCCCGGCTTGGGATATCACCTGGTCCGGCGGCCTGCGCTTCTCCGACGTGGAATGGAGCCGCAGCTATTCGGCGCTCGAGTCGACCGGGTTTGTCGGCACCGAAGCGATTTCCGCGATGAATTTTGAGGGCGGCGGCTTGAAGATCGGCCTCGAGGGACGCCGCTACTTCTGGGGGAACGGCTGCTTGAGCGTGTACCTCAAAGGCGACATCTCGCTGCTGATGGGCGACGTCGACATCATTACGGCGCACCGCACCGACGATCCCACTACGCCAACTGACACCGACACGTTGATCGCGCAAACCTTCAGCAATCGGCAGATCATTCCGGTCACGGAAATCGAGACCGGTCTGACGGGGCACATCACTTGCAACACGTCGGTCACGACGGGCTACATGCTGAGCGCGTGGCACGATCTTGGCTTCCGCGATGAATTCCAAGGTTTCTCGAACGGCGCGGCCGGGTCGCTGTTGGAAACCAATTACGACGACGCGAACATCCTCGGATTCGACGGGTTCTTCGCCGATTGGAAATGGCGTTCTAGTGTGAAGAGTGAGTAGGTGAGTAGGTCGAGTAAGTGAGTAGGGTGAAGAGCAGCCGTTAACCGACATACTCACCTACTCACCCGACAAGCATCAGTCGGCCGTGCGAGCGGGCCGCCTCAAAAACGTTCGCTTCGTCTCCGAAGGGCCGGCCTCCAAGCGTGGGGGTCGGCCCTTTTTTGTTTGGCGGGTGAGTTGGGGTGAGTGTGCTGCAGCGCATGAGTGGACTCGCCAGCCAGGGGTGCCACTGGCTTTGCCAGCGCATTGATGGCGCGCACAACACACCCGACAGTATCGAAACGGGTACGAACCAGCTTGCGGGGCGAATCAGCGATGAGCAAGGATGTACCAGGCTCGCAGGTACGATGGTACTGAGTACGCAGTACAAGGTACTGCCGGCCAATACACATTCACGACCACTTCGGCCGACTCAGTCGCACTCACGTACTCACTTACTTAAATCGTTGGCAAAGCCGACGACTCTAGTGCGTGGCGAAGAAGCGCTCGCGGCGGGCGCGGCGCTGGGCGCGTAAGCGGGCTCGGCGCTTCGTTTCACTCGGCTTCTCATAGAATTCGCGCACGCGCATTTCTTTCTTGATCCCGCTTCGCTCGACCAGTTTGCGGAAGCGGCGGACGGCCTCTTGGGCCGACTCCCTGTCTCGCAGCGTAAGTTTGACCACAACGACTCCTGATGTTTCGAAATTGTACTCGACACGACTCTTCGGCCGACGCTCGGCAAGGCGACGACACGGCCCCCTGCGCAGTTTGCCGATCGGAAGCGCGCCATTCTAGCAATTATCGACCAGCGCAGTCCACCGTAGCTTGCGAATTTGTTGTGCGGCAAGGAGTAAGGTCGTTGCTGTCGCTGCATGTCGGCAGCAGCAATGTGAGGGCGGAATCTTCGGACTGGCCGGCACATTTTGCCAGAATCTGTCAGCCTGGGCGGCCAAGTTCAGATGAGCGGCTCGCCGCTTGTCCTTCCGGCTGCCGATGAACCTACCGACACGCCCGGCCTGCCCAACTTCGAATCTCCCGCCTCGAATTCCCGCCCGTCATGGCCAAGCCCCCCTGCACGCCGCGAGAGCTGGTGGACCGGCTCGACGCGCGGCACGACGAACTCATCGCCAAGCTCGACGAGCTGAACGCGCAGATCGAAGCCGTGCTCGCCGAATTCAGCCGCTCGCGCGAGGCCGTGCCGAGTCAGGAACAAATTCGTAAAGCGGCGTGAACCGCAAGATCACTCGGCGCGGCACGGCCGCAACCAGTAGCACAGACTTTAGTCCGTCGTTGGACGGACTAAAGTCCGTGCTACGGATTCGCGAGCGCCGCTAACGCCCGTCCCGCCGGAATGACGCTTACGTGCGGCATCGCAACCAGGCGCGAGCAGCCGGTCGAGGACACTCGAGCTGAGCGGTCCCCAACCTTCCTCGTCGAGGCCGTGCGTGTTGTAGATGAGCCAGCCGGACGGCTGAGCGAGCAGCTTGTCGATTTCGCCGAGCAGGTGCGCGTCGATGTTCTCGGGTCCAAAGCTCGTGCACGTGAGCTTCGATTGACCGTGACGGGGCACGGCGTTGATGGCCGGCCCGCCGGTGCGAAACGCCATCACCTGGCCGGCAAGCCATTCTTCAACCGGCGGTGAGGAGGCATTGAACGGAAAATTGAATACGGACTTCTTCGCGTCGAAACCTTTCAGTTCCTTGGTAAACACGTCGAGGCAGCGGCGAATTAGGTCTTGGGCCTCGGCGAGCGGCAGCTCGCGCTTGTTCGCGTGTTTGTAGCCGTGCGGCATGATCTCGTGGCCGCGCTCTTGCAGTTCGTTCCAAAGGTGAAAATCGCCCACGGGCCAGCGGTGATATTCATTGGGCAGCGCGAAATCGGGCAAATGGGCCGTGGCGATAACGTTGATGCACGCGGGCAATTTGTGCTTTTCAAAGATTTCCGCCGTGCGGATGCTCGACTTCTTGAACCCGTCGTCGAAGCTGAGCGTGACGAAGTGAGTCTTTTTTGCCGTTTCGGTCTCGTCACCAAAGACGCGAGGCGCAAATGCCATACTCGTTGCGCCCAACGCGACGGTTTTTAGAGCCTGACGTCGTGTGTGGCGACGCTCAAACCCGGTACCTTTGCTCATTGACAATCCGATCCGATCTTTGAATCACGAAAGCGCGAAAGGGCGAAAGCACGAAAGAAGCAAAAGCCATTTCCGTCTTCGTGTTTTCGCACTTTCGCGCTTTCGCGATCACGGTTTAAGGTACAGGCGCAGCTGCGCACTCTGCGCCTCTGCGTGAGACACTATTACAGTCTGAACGTTTTACTTTTTCCGTTCCAGCCTGCCGGACTTGGCGATGGCCCGCAGGAGCCGCCAGCCGAGAAACGCGCTCAGCAGCGTGCCGAGCGTGCCCGGCACGGAAACGCCCCATAGCGGCCAAACGTCGCGGCTGATGAGCAGCGAGGAGCCGAGGAACAGGCGCTGGTGAGCATGCCCAGCACGAGCCGGTTGACCGATGGCTCCAGGCCGCGGTGATCGAGATGCACGTCGAACTTGCCGGTGTCGACTTGCTGCAAAATATCGCGCAGCCGCCGCGGCAGGATTTCGGCCAGCTGCTCCATCTCGGAATAAATGCGGCGCACCTTGCGCATCTGCCGCGCCGGCGACATCCGCCGCAAAAGCATCTTTTTCTGGTAGGGCTGGATCAACTCCATCAGGCTGAAATTCGGCTCGAGGATCCGCGCCGTGCCTTCGAGCATCACCAGCACCTTGATCAGCATGGCCAGCGACGAGGGCAGGGCGATGCGGTAGCGCTGCACAATCTCGATCATTTCCGTCAGCGCGCCGCCCAGATCAAATGTGTCGATCGGCTGGTTCGCATAGTGGACGACAAATTCGCTGAGATCGACGCTCAACGCGGCTTCGTCAAGGCCGGGCGGCACCGCGCCGAGTCGCATCACCAGCGACGTGAGCCGCTGGGCATCCTGCGAGACGATGGCAATCAGCATGTCTTCGATGTCTTCGCGCAGCGACTCGTCGAGCCGGGCCACCATGCCGAAATCCACGAGGCCGATCGCGCCGTCGGGCAGCACGATGAGGTTTCCCGGATGCGGATCGCCGTGGTAGAAGCCGTGATGAAAGATCATGTCCAGGTACATCTCGGCGCCGTGCCGCGTGACCTCGCCAAGATCGATGTTGGGGATCTGTTTCACGGCCGGGTCGGAAAGCTTCGCGCCGTCGAGCCATTCCATCGTGAGCACGCGCGCGGTCGACAGATTCCGGATACAGCCGCGGAATTCGCACGTGCGGCGATCGGACGAAGTTGCGCTCAAACTGCTGCAGGTTGCGGGCCTCGCGCGCAAAATCCAGCTCGCGGCGCACCACGCGGCGGAACTCGGCCACCGTGGCCTGCGGCCGATACGGCTGCAACTCGGGCAGCGACTCGGCCAGATTGCGCCAGGCCGGCGAGGATATCGAGATCGACTTCCATGCGGCGGCGGATGCCGGCGTGCTGCACCTTCACCACGACGTCTTCGCCGGACTGCAGCCGTGCCCGATGGGCCTGGCCGATCGACGCCGAAGCCAGCGGCGTGGTATCGAAATCGACAAACAGCTCGTTCAGCGGCCTTGCCGAGCTCGGTTTCGATTGTCTCGCAAACGACTTCCGGCTCGTCGCACGCGACGCTCGTTTGCAGCTTTTGCAGCTCGCGGGCAAGCGGCATGCCGACCTGGTCGGGCCGCGTGCTGAGAACCTGGCCGAACTTGATGAACGTTGGACCAAGCTCTTCGATGGCCAGGCGAATGCGCGTTTCGCGACTCAAGTGCGCGAGGGCTTCGCCGTCGCGGTTCTTGAGAAAGCCTTTCAGGAGCGGCACGTCGAACCGGCTGATCCACCCCGCCAGGCCGTACTTGCTGAGGATCGTGAGGATCTCGCCCCAGCGATTGACGTTGCGATAGACGTGTGGGATGGCGGTGATTTTCATCTGGACGTACGTGACGCTGGTCGCACGCGCAATGCGTCGACGCGAGCGTCGCGACGTGTTCAGCGAGCTGGGCAAGCTGCCTACTCAATTGTCAGCACAATGGTGGCCGCTTGCAATCACGGTGCAGCCACAAGGCGTCCTGCGTCGAGCTCCATGCGTTTTTTCAGGGCGGATGCAAGTGCATTGCTGTGCGTGACGACGATGAGAATGGCGTTGCGCTCGGCCTGAAGCTCGAGCAGAAGCTCGGTGATCGAGGCGGCCGTCGTGCGGTCGAGATTGCCGGTGGGCTCGTCCGCTAACAGGAGCAGGCGGCTCGCGCACGAGGGCCCGGGCGATGGCGACGCGCTGGCGCTCGCCGCCGGAAAGCTCGGCCGGGCGGTGCGTCAGCCGCTCTGCGAGCCCCACGCGCAGAGCAAGTTGCGTGGCGCGCTCGCTCGTCGTTCTGCGTCGCGGCGCCGTCCGCCAGAAACGGTATCAAGCACGTTTTCCAGAACGGTGCACTGCGGCAGCAGGTGATGATCTTGAAACACAAAGCCGACGTGCCGGCTGCGAAACGCGGCGAGCTCCGCTTCGTCGAGCGCGAAGGGATCTTCGCCGGCGAGGCGGACGCTGCCCGAGCTTGGCGGCTCGAGCGTGCCGAGAATCGAAAGCAACGTGCTTTTGCCGGAGCCGCTGGGGCCGAGGATCGCCAGGTTCTCGCCGCGCCCGAGCGCGAACGACACGCCGTTGAGCACGCGCAGCGGCTCGCGCCGGCGTGGGATACTCCTTGACGATGTTGTCGACGACGAGATCAGCGGCGGGCACGTTAGCCATACGATTAACGATTAGAATGAAACCGCCAAGACGCCAAGTCGCTAAGAAATGCGATCTACGAATTCAATTCTCGTCCATGCCGCGATTACGGTCGATCCGCGTTGCGAAAATAACGTTCTCGTACTTGGCGTCCTGGCGGTTCGTTCGATGTATGCTGCCGCCAAACATCGCGGAGCTTATCGCGATCTTGCCTGGAATGGGAATCGACACGGCGCCTCGCCATGCGGGACGCGGCAGCAGACACTCGTCATCTCGCCGGTGGCCACGTCGCGGCCGTGCTGCGAGAACTGAAAACCGTAGGTCACGCTCTTGGTGCCCGACGCGGCGGACCGTGACGTCGATATCCAGCACGTCTTCGCAACGTGCCGGCGAATGAAACTCGCACGACGCGGCCACGCGCGGGAAGCTAACGACGTCGTCGTCGATTTCCGTGTAAACGCTGAAGCCCAGGCTGCGCAGCAGCTCGTGCTCGGCCGCTTCCATGTAGCGAAAGAACGCCGAGAAGTGCATGATCCCGGCCATGTCGGTGTCGGAGAACTCGACGAACCGGGAAGTGTGGAAGGGCTTGGGCATGAAGCAGTGCAAGAGCTGTCAGAGTCAGAGAGTCGAGAGCAGAGAGCAGTAGATCTGACTGACATCGTCGACTCGTCGACTGCTTGTCTCTCGACTTGCGAATCAGTCGCCCACGTACGGCAAGAGCGCCATGAAGCGGGCCCGCTTGATCGCCCGGGCGACCGCGTGCTGGCTGGCGGCGTGGCAACCGGTCTTGCGGCGGCTGACGATGCGGCCGTGGCGGTTGGTGAGCTTGGTCAACAGGTCGAGATCTTTGTAATCGACGTACATCGGCCGCGGCGGCCGGCCTTCGATGTAGAGCGGATCGCGCTTGGCGACTTTCTTGATGTTCTTGTTGCGCTTGTTTTGATACTGCTTGCTGCTGTTGATACGGAGGCATGGCGCTATGTACCTGAGCGATTGAACTTGCGGAGTAATTGAGCCCTGTATTCTAGCCGACCGTGCGGCCCGACCGCCAAGGGATCGATGTGGCGCAGGCTGGTGGCTAGATGCGGTAAAGTCAAGGTTTTGCGGGCCATTGCGGCGGCGTGGTAGCGGTCGTGGATGGCCTGCTGCCCGGCGCGGCCCAGCTCGCGCGGCCCGTGCGGGATCGCGAAGCAGTTCGGCAATCTTTTCGGCCAGGTCGGCCGGATCGTGCGGCCGGCAGAACAGGCCGCCGCCCGTGTCGGCGATCATTTCGGTGAAGCTGCCGTGGTCCGGCAGCACGACGGGCACGGCGTTGGCCATCGCTTCCAGCGCGGGCAGGCCTTTCGATTCGCGGTACACGGTGGGCACGCTCATCACGTCGAGCGATTGCAGAAAGGCGATTTTCTGCTGCGCGATTTAGTTCGCCGAAATATTTGAACCGGCCGGCGAGCGGGCCAGTTGCTGCGCGCGATTCGAGTTGCTCGAGATACGGGCGATCGCTTCGCGCCAAGGTAACCGGCGGCGTGCAGCGCGAACGGCGGCACATCGTTGCGCTTTGCCAGCAGTTCGCAGGCTTCGACCAACAGATGCAGGCCTTTGTCTTCGCAAATGCGCCAGGAAGCCGACAACACGTGGCTCAGTTGCGTCTCGTTTCGTCAAAGAAGCACGCTGTCGAAACCCCCGGCGGAGCCGGGGGCTGCGTTACCCCGCGTGAGTCATCGTTGGTCAAATGCGGCCCGGAGGGGGGCTGCGGCTTGCGTGGCCGTCGAGGTTCAGGCCGTGCGGAATAACGTGGATGCGCGAACGATCGACCGCAAGGTAGTCGGCCATGAAGTCGGCATAGTAGCGATTGATGGCCACGAACGCGTCGACGTCGGCCGCCCGCTCGCGTAAGAGAGCGCGGGCTTCGTCGTAATGCGGCGGCGGCAGCTTTTCCAAGAAACAGGTCCTCGCCGGAAAGTTGGCACACCACCGGCGGGCCGCAGCGCTCGCGCACATGCCGGGCCATGCCGAGCTGCATCGAGTTTGACAAGTGCACGATGTCGGGCTTCACGTCGTGTGAGCAGCCAGTGGACGAGCTTTTCGAGTTCCTTGCGCTGATTGCCGACTTCGCCGCGCAGCATCGAACCGTCATATCGCCCAGTTGTCTTGGGTCGACGCTGCCGGCACCGCGCGTAGGCCAGTTCAAGCAGCGACGGGATTATCGAGCACGCGGTCGAGCCACCACGGCGTATGGCGGAACAAGGCCGACTTCTGTTGCAAGTAAACGTTGATCCCGCCGAAGAAAACGCGGTCGATGCTGACATTCGCCTCATCGGTGCGCAGCGGCGTGTACGTGGGCACGAGCAGCACGTCTTCGCCCAATTCCAACAGCGCGGCCGCCAGCGTGTTGTCGTGCAGACAACTGCCGCAATACATGCCGGCGGCCCCGGCCGCGATGTAGGCGATGCGCATGGAGAGTTGAGAGTCGAGAGTTTAGGGTCGAGTGATTACATGGACGGCGGCCGGCTGACGGTCGACAGTTTTCTCAATTCTGAACTCTCAACCATCGACACTCAACTCTCAACTCCTTAACTTGTGACGCCCTCCGCTTTCATGCGTTCCAGCCAGGGGTCGAGGTCGTTGAAGAGGTCGCCGGCGTCGGGGTGGAAGATGCGGCCGATGAGGATGTCGGTCATCGGGCCGACGTGGTGCGGATACTCGCGGATGAATTTGCCGACGCGGAACTGGCCGCAGTACCAGGCCTCGGCCAGCTTGCGGACCCAGGTGGTGCCGCTGGCGAAATCGGGCACCCATTTGCCGAGTTGCTCGCCGGACGTGTCGCCGGTATTGAGGCCTTCGATGATGGCGTCGGCGGCGAGCTGGCCGCTTTTCAGCGCGAACCAGACGCCGGAGGAATAGATCGGATCGATGAAGCCCCACGAATCGCCCACCAGCACCCAGCCGTCGCCGGAGGATGCGGCCCGTGGCGTACGAATATTCTTTCACGACATCGAGGCCGGCGACTTTTTCGGTGCCTTCGAGCCGCTTGGCCATCGCGGGGCAGTCGGCCACTTCGGCGGCGAAGATTTCGTCGGGCGTGCCGGCGCCGGGGCGGAAGAAATAGTCGGCATCGCCCACGACGCCGATGCTGACGACGTCGTTCGAGAGCGGGATGTGCCAGAACCAGGAGCGGTTGGACTGCGTGCGGAAGCAGACGGTCATCACGCCGCCTTCGATCACGTCGCGGCGCGAGCCGCGGAAGTGGCCCCAGATGGCGGCCTTGCGGAACTTGGGGTTGGGGTTGCGGAGACCGAAGCGGGCGCCAAGGACGCCGGCCTGGCCGGCTGGCGTCGACGATGACTTTGGCGCGGATGATGTCGGTCAGCTTGGGAGTGGCCCCGCCCGCTGAAGCGGGCTCGCCGGAGTGCGGGGGCGAGGCGGACGCCGACGGCGCGGTCGCTTGTCGAAGACGACTTCCAGCACGCGGACGCCGCGGATGACTTCGACGCCTTTTCTTGCGGCGTTTTCGAGCAGGAACTGGTCGAACTTGGCCCGCTCGACATGCCACGTGCGGCCGCACTCGTGCGGATCGTGCCGCGTGAAGACGAATGGCGACGATTCTTTGCCGCTGCTAGCTGACAAACTGCACGCCGACTTTTTGCACGAATGGGCCGCTCTTCAAGTCGTCGAGCACGCCGAGGCGCTCGAACACCCAGTAAGTCTCCGGCATCAGCGATTCGCCGACCTTGCGGCGCGGCTCGACATCGCGCTCCAGGAGCAGCGTTTTGAAGCCGGCGTCGGCCACGAGCGCGGCGGTCGTCGAACCACTCGGCCCGCCGCCGATCACGATGCAGTCGTAACTCGTTTGCAGAAGGCATCATGGTTCAATCAAGTTACCACAGAGACACAGAGATCACAGAGAGCAGATGAAAGATGAGAAGATCAAGTCGATGCAGACTACAATTTCATCTAATTCTCCTTCATCATTCTCTGTGTCCTCTGTGATCTCTGTGGCAAAATCATTTGTTTATCAAGGAAGTTTCGCAATCTCCAGCAACTGCACGGTCGGGCGCTCGTCGACGAGGATCTGCGCCGAGCGGCCGTAGATTGGTGTGTCGCCCGCGAGCTGCAAATGTTCTTTCAGCACCCGGCCGGGAACGATCTGCCACAGCGCTGATCACCTCCACTTCGCGCAGCAAGTTGTGGCGGATCAGCACGCGGCCGAGCGGCGATCTCTTGCTCGTGATTTCATCCTGCGCCGCCGGCGGCAGGTCGGCAAGCCAGATCCGCATGATGCCGAATTGTACGATCCGCCCGTCCGTTTGGCGACTCAGCAGGCTGCAGCGCGGCATACGATGCTTCGTCCCGCCATTCGGCCAGACGCTTGGACGTTGACCAGGCTGTCGTGAAACGCTTCCAGCGCCACGGTCATGTGGTCGTGGTGAGCAAGCAGCGCACGATAATCGGCCGGCAGCTCGTCGACAGTCGCCGGCTCGAAGCGGCCTAGCTCGTCGAGGCTCTCGTAGAACAACGTGGCCAGTCGGGAGGCGCTGGGCGTAAACAGGTCGGCGTCGGCGGATTGGGCAGGGCGATCGGTATTCACCGGGCGGGAACGGCGAGGGGTCGGCGGGGTGGGCTCGTGGCCGCGGGCTGCTCCAGCACCGATTCAATCAGGTAGTGGGCCAGCCGGCCGAGGGCTTCGGGCGAAAGTTCGTCGGCCAGCGCGCTGCGCGTCGTGCGATGTTCGTCGACAAGTCGCAGCGCTTTTTCGAACGCGCCTGCGCGCTGGAACAGGCGGCGGATTTGTGCGAAGACGGTCGGCGTCGCCTCGCCTTCGGCGACGAGCTGTTCGAGCTGCCGTCGCTCCTTGCCTTCCAGCCCTTCGAGCGCCAGCGCCCACAACACCGTGGGACGGCCGCCCAGCACGTCGCCGCCTTGCGTGAGTTTGTTGAAATCGTCGCCGCGCCAATCTTGCAGGTCGTTGAGGATCTGAAACGCGATGCCCAAGTGCCGCGCCAATTGAAACACGTTCTGCTCATATTGCTCGGCCGGCCCCGCCAAACGCAGTCCGCAGTAAAGCGCCGCCTCGAACGCCGGCGCGGTTTTGAGCGCGTAAATCTTCAGCGCGTCGGCCGGCGTGAGCCGCTTGTCCCGGCTATCGCGCCACACCAGCTCCGCGCCTTGGCCTTCGCTGAGCTTGGTGTGTGCATCGGCCAGCTTGTTGAGGATGTCGGCGGCAACTTCAGCACCAAGCTCGCCGATATCGCGGCCGACGACGCGGTAACCGAGCCCGATCAAATAATCGCCAACGTTGATTGCCGTGGAAATGCCATGCTCGATGTGCAGCGTCGGCTGGCCGTAGCGAAAATCGTCGCCGTCCTGAATGTCGTCGTGCACGAGCGACGCTTTGTGAAAGGACTCGATCGAGACGGCCGCGCGGCGGACTGGGTTTGTGAGCCGGCTGGCGTGCGCATCGCCGTCGGGCGCGTGCAGTGGCCGCCGGTGAGCGCATCGTACGCGGCGAGCGTGATGAACGGCCGCGAATACTTGCCGCCCTTGGCCAGGAAATCGTAGGCAATGGCTTCGGTGGCGGCGATGGGGTCGAGTGCGGCGGCGCCTTGGCCGTTCACTTCGGCCAATCGCGGGCCGCCGCGCAGCCGCGGAACCAGCCGCTCCAATTCGTCGGGCTCAAACAGGTGGCGAGCCGCGCTCTGCAGATGCGCATAGGTCGGCGGCGTGGTCGAAGGCGCGTCCTCTCGCACGGCTGTCATTGCATTCCACCTCTTCGCGCGTGTGCTACCGCTGGCTCGCAAGGGCACAATTCGAGCATGCAATCCCCTGGCTATATAAACCGGAGAACGGGCGGCGGATTAACTTACCGGCGCTACCGCCGGGCGCACTCGGTCGATCTGCCGCACCGCCAACGACAATGCGCCCGCGGCAAACACCAGCGGGTGCAGCCGCTCATGATACCATAATCGGCCCGGATAGAAACCGATGACGGCACCTTGACGATGGGTATCCTGTTCGACGGCGGCGGCCAGCCAGGAGAGGCCGCCCGAAACCGCGCGGGCCGCGCCGTGATTGGTGGCTGCGAGCGGGAATAGCGCGGCAACCGCCACGGCTGTTTCTTCCACGCTCGAGTACTTGGCCAACGATTCGTTGGCACGCCAGGCGCGGAAGCCGTCCTTCTCAGCACTTGAATAATCGATCGGCGCCCGTGGCGGCCCCCAACCGCCGGCCAAATGTTGGGCACTCATCAACCAACGGGCCGCCTGCATCGCAAAGTCGGTATCGAGCCGCGCCAGATCGGCGCATAGGAGCAGCACCTGAGCCGTGCCGTAGACCGGATTATTTCCGTTCGGGTGGTGTTCGTTGCCAAACCAAAGTGGAATGAAGCTGCCGTCTGTCGCGCTGCTGCGATTCAAGATAATGCACACCCTGCGCGATGGCTGCCTCGATATTTGTGCTGATCCTTGATTGTCGCTGGTGCGCCGCGTTCGACGGCTCCACTTGTCGCAAGTGGTCCCAAGCCCTCAGTGCGCAGTACAACAGCAGTCGCGTCACTGGCGCTGGTGTCAAACTGGAAGCTGCTACCGTCGCGATACAAAGTTGGCCAGCCGCCATCGTCGTTTTGCAAATCCAAAAGCCACGCAACTCCCAGGTCGGCGGCCCGATCGATGCGCTCGAGATGCAGTTGCGCGAAACGCCGCCGCCAATGGGCCAGCGCTAGCAAAACGGCGGCGGTGGCCGGAGCGTTGGGCAGCGCCCGGGCGAATCGCCCCAACTCCAGCCGCCGGCGGGGACTTCCGTGACTGGACTGGACTCGTTGTGCTGACGATCAAGCAGCCAATCGAGGCAGCGCTCGTCAAGAATCGGATCATCGCGCCGCGCTTCGTCCGTCGAGGCGGCATGGTGTGGTTGCCGATTTGCGTCCTCGGCGACGGTCTCGATGAATGCATCGCCCACATGAGCTATGTCTTCCCAAGCATGGTCGTGGGCGGTGGACCCGTGCGCTCCAGCCGAATCGACAAGCGCGGCGGCCGGCGATACAGCGTGATCCTCAACGAGATTGTTTATGGCGAGTGCCGTATTCCAGGTCGCCCGCTCATTCTCAACGGCCCAACTTGAATCGGCGCGGATTGAGGCGAGCAGGAATTCAATCCCGCGAGCGACGACCGGATGATCCTGGCAGCCGACGCTCGCAAGGCTCATGACCACGAACGACGTCGATGGCACGGAGCCGATGAAGCTCCCATCGGCCGCTTGCAAACCTTCGAGCATAGCCACGGTTTTTGGATGGCGCAGCGCCGCACGATCCGCGTAAGAGGGTTGTGGGTCGGATCGTGATGATGCTTGGCGCGGCCAACGGCAAGAAATGTGGGAATTGCGGATCGGTCCACTGGTGGCGGAAAATGCCGCTGCCAGCGTTTGGGCAGGCCGGCCAGTTCGAAGGGCAACGTCGGTACTTGCCGCCACGGCACTATGCCGGCGAGTGCGCAGTTAACGAGAATCGCGGCGACGTAAGTTCTGTCATTGCCGTACTGCTGCCAAAGGCCAGCGACGCCGCCCTGCGCTTCGACAAAGTCGTCGGCCCCAACCATGAGGTCGGCGTACTTGGCGGGAATGCCGGTGAGCCGGAAGGCCGCCTGCACGACCAGCGTGGCGGCGATGTTGGACCCGGCCCGGTCGCAATCGCCCCAGCCGCCGTCGGCATTCTGTGAGCGGGCGAGCCAATTGACGCTCTCCAGGAACAGCTCGCACAGATCGCGCTGGACGATTTGCTCGACGACTTGCCTATCGCCGGTGGCATTTTCACGAAGCGTCGCCTCGGTGTCGCGATGGTGGGAAACGACGAGGGCGCTAATGGCCGTGGCAGTGGCCAGCGGCGAGCTGGCGGTGCGGCCCACCCAATGCCCGTCGGGCGTTCGCTCCGCCATCAGCTCGCGCGCACGGTCTTATGCGCCAAAAGCAGTCGCTCAGCATCGACCTCTAGATTCATGGAATTAGCGCAAGCGGAGTTGCGCGACAGTGCCCGCGGCAGACAATATGGGTCGATGCCACGCAATTGCGCGGCGCACGATCGTGGACGGGGCGTGATGGCATGCACGCGTGCTACTCCCAGCCGGCGCCACATGCAGCATCGAAATTGAAATAGCGCCCAGTAAATCCTCAACTGGCCGCTGCCAAACTGAACTGCTTTCCATTTCCTTTACCAACGCAGCATTCTATGCGTCGCGATGTGGGCTGTCGACCGCCGGGCGCGCAACCCGTGCATATGCCTTTGCTGGTAAGTAGTTACAGCGACGCGGCAATATGTCCGCGCGGTTTGCAACGATCCAAGCCCGCAGCGCAAGCAAGGGATGATTTTCACTTCACGCCGTACTTTTCAGCCAGCGAATACTTTGTTTCAACGCCGATAAGCTCGTTGAATTCGTCGAAGGCCATTAGTTGCTGCTCGGCGCCGAGCGTGGTGTCGTCGCGGTGAATCTTTTCGTAGATTGTCGCCAGGCCGTGCGCCGCTGCGAACAGGCCGGCCAGCGGATAGAGGATGAGATGGAAGCCCAGTTCCGCGAGCTTCTGTTTCGGCAGCACCGGTGTCTTGCCTTTTTCGATCATGTTGGCCACAACCGGCGCCGGCGCGGCGGCCGATTTGAGCCATCTCGTCCAGTGAATTCGGCGCTTCGACAAAGCTTGCATCCGCGCCCGCGCGTGCGCTTCGGTGACGCGGGCGATGGCTTCGTCGAGACTCACGGCGGCCAACGCGTCGGTGCGCGCGACGATGAAGAAATCGGCGCGACGCGCGTGTCGACCGCCGCGCGGACCTTGTCCAGATACTCCTCGCGAGCGATGACACGCTTGCCGCGCATGTGCCCACACTTCTTGGGCCACTGCTGATCCTCCAGAAAGCAGCCGGCGGCGCCGGCGTCGATCAGCTCGCGCACGGTACGAATCACATTGAGCGGGTTCCCGTAACCGGTGTCGGCGTCGACGATGATTGGAATGTTGACCGACTTGCACACGCGCCGGCGCGCTCGACGATTTCGGTCTGCGTCAGCAAACCAAGATCCGGCTCACCGATCGCCGTAGCGGAAACCGAATAGCCGGAAATAAAGGCCATCGCGAAGCCGGCCCGCTCGGCCAGCTTCGCCGACAGCGTGTCGTAGACCCCCGGAAAGACGACGGCCCCGTGGCGGTCGAGGATGGCTTGCACGCGGGTTGGCATGGAATAACTCCTAGAATGTCGCTCATTGTGGCACGACCGTCCAAGTCGTGAAAGCACGAGTCACCAGACTCGTGCCACACTTGATTTGGCCCAGTAGTTGCATTGACAAGCCGAGCGTGGATAATCGAGCGCCAAACGGAATTTACGCTGGCTGTCGAAGATGGAGCGGTCACTTTGCCCTCGATTCTATTGAAGGGAGGGTCGCGATGAAGCGGTTTGCTTGCTTTTTGACCGTATCGGTAGTTCTGCTGTGGGCCGGCTTATTGCAGGCACAGTCCTACACGGTTTACTATCCGAGCTACCCGACATACGCCGCGCCGCAGACGGTTTACTACGGCACGGCGCCGACGACTACGTACTACGCGTCGTCGCCGACAACCGTGTATTACGGTTCCGCGCCGGCAACGACCTATTACGCATCGTCTCCAACGACCGTTTACTATGGATCGCCAGCGGGGACTACGTACTACGCCTCGTCGCCGACAACCGTGTACTACGGTGCGCAGCCGCCGGCAATGACTTATTACCGGCCGCTTGTGGGTAGGGGCATCACGAGAGTAGGCTATTACACGCCGGCCGTGACGTACCCGACCACGACTTATTACTCGGCGTATCCCTGGTGGTGACCAAGGGCGCCGATAAGCAAGGCGCGCAGCGTTGCCCGACGTAAATCGACCCAAGCCCGTCGCCGGCCGATCGGCCCAATCTTCGCAGTCGCCGCCGGTCGACCCGCGAACGGCCCTCGCGCAGCAGTATCTCAAAAAGGCCGAGGCTGAGCTGGCCGAAAAGGAAGCGGCCCAACCCAGGTCTCGCCGGCGTGCGCAGTCTGGCGGCGGGGTGGTCCGGCCGTTCTCGCTTTCGCTCGCCCCGTCAACGCTGATTCACGTTCTGTTGTCGGCATTCTCGTTGACGTTCGCGGCATTGGCCGTGACGCTAACGTATCACATGCTGCATGTGAATTTTGTCGTGGGCCGTGTCATCGCGTTGCCGTCGGGAATCATTACGGCCGCCGCGCTGAGTTACCTCTCGATCTGCTTTCTGGACGTCATTGAATCGACGTCGATTGGCCATACGAATGTCGACGCGCTAGACGGCGATTGGCGCGATTGGTTTTGGACGCTGCCTGCTACAGTCGGGATGCTGGCCGTGGCAGCGGCCGTCGGCTGGATACTAAGCCTGGTGCTGCCTGTGAATGTGTGGTTCCTCATCGCGCTCTGCGCGCTGCTCTTGTATCCGGTGTTTCAGCTTTCTTCGCTCGAGGCCGGGTCGCCGGTGGTGCCGCTGACGCTGCCAGTTGTGCAATCGATCCCGAAGCGCCCGCTCGCGTGGTTTGTGGTCTATGCGATTTCATTCGCGGTTGTGGGCGCATTGTCCTTCGTAGGCCGCGCCGCGTGGCGCGACCCGCCGTACGCGACGATTCTTGTCTTGGGGCCGCTGGTAGCAGTGGCCCTGTTTTTCTATGCGTGGCTGCTCGGTCAGTTGGCACACCTCATCAGCACGGAGAACAAATCATGACGCGTGGCTCAGGCTTGCTCGTTGGTTTTGGCGGAATGATTCTTATGGGAATGGGTTTGGTGTCGTTTGCCGGCTGCGGAGGCTCGCCCGCCAAAGCGCCGACCGCCTATGCCAGTTACAACTCGCCCGGCGGGACCTTCGCGTGCGAGTATCCGGAAGGTTGGGAAGCCGACGGCGGCGGCAAGCGCGGATTGGAATGGGCCAAGTTCGAATCGGGATATTCTGAGATTCGCGTCGACACGGGCGTCGCCGGTTCGCTGATGGGCGACATTGCCGGCACGTTGGGCGGAAAGACAGGCGAGGAGGAGCTGGGACCAGAATTCGAGCCGGTGCACGATGTGCACATCGCCGGCAAGGATTGGGCCGAACGCGAATACAGCGGCTACAAGGAGGTCGGCGAGCCGGCAGTGCTGGAAGCGTCGGTGGGGCCGGCGCGGCGCAGCGAATTCACCGCTAGCGGCACGTTTGGGGGCGGCCGGCACGGCTATCGGTCCACGATGCTGGGCCACGATAAAGCCGTGACGGTGATTTGCGTTTGTCCGGAGTCGGATTGGAAGACGCTGCAGCCGGCGTTCGATCACGTGCTGAGCACGTTTAAGCGCGGGCAGGCCGAATAGCGAACGGAACAACCAAGCTAAACAATAAGCGAATTGAGCGCCGCGCGAGCGAGCAACGCTTGCGGCTTAGCACTTGCGAAACTCGGCCCGGTACACCGGTTCACCGCCCAGTCTCTTTCGGCGCTCAAAATGGGTGCGGTAGTCGAGGTCGTGCTCGGCCGGGCGCTCGGTTACTTCGAGCGGGCCTTCCAGGGCTGTGTGGACGGCGATGAGCTCCAGCGTGACGTCGAAATAGTCGCGTACGTCGCTCCAGAAGTGCAGGCTCGCCCCTGTCGCGAGCGTGCGCGCCACGTCGCGCACGAAGCGCTCGTTCATCACGCGACGTTTGTGATGCCGCTTCTTCCACCAAGGGTCGGGGAAATATACGTGCACCGCCGCGAGCGACGCGTCGGGCAACAGCTCGGCGAACACGCGCTCGGCGTCGCCGTCGATGACCACTGCATTGGTGAGCGAATGCATCGCCAGTCGGGCGGCTGCATAGCGAGCATACTTATGGGCGATTTCGATGCCCAGGAAATTGTGGTGGGGCGCGCTGGCGGCGGCCGACTGCAGGAATAGCCCCTTCCCGCTGCCCACCTCAACTTCCAGCGGCGCCTCGCGCCCAAAAAGCTGGGCGGGACTCCATGGGTGCGGCAGCTCTTGCCACGTTTTCAGATGACCCGACAGGTCGAGCGCCGGATCGATTTTCCGCAAAGCACGTCGGGGCATGGAGCCTTCACTAGTGAAATCGGTAAGCGAATCGGGTCCTCAGCCAGGCGCAAGACAAGGAGACAAGGAGAAGGGGAGACAAGGAGACTCGCGATGCGGATAGATCTCCTTGTCTCCGTGTCTCCCTGTCTCCTTGTCTGTTAATCGTACCCACAATCCAATTGATCAACGTATCGGCTCGTCGCGGGGTGCCCGTGGGTCATCGAAGCGGAACATGTCGATCGCTTCCTTGCGCCAGTCGGCGTCGGGCGGCGAGGCGCCGAGCGAGAGCAGCGGCATGAGCATCAGGCCGGCCACAAAGCCGCCGATGTGGGCCCAAAAGGCCACCGGCTCGAGCACCATGCCCTGCAAGAAGAACGAGTCCCGATACGAGTTGCATCACGAACCAAATGCCCAGCACCGCCAGCGCCGGCAAGTCGATGATTGCGATCAATCCAAAAAAGATCAGCGTGCGGACTTTGGCCGAGGGGTAGGTGATGGCATATCCGCCCAGAACAGCGGCCACGGCGCCGCTCGCGCCGATAACCGCCATCGTGCTGTTTGGCTCGACCGCCCAATGACACAGCGTCGCCACGATCCCGCCCATCAGGTAGTAGCCCACAAACATTATGTGCCCGACGCGGTCTTCGATGTTGTTTCCGAAAACCCACAGCATCCACATGTTCATGAGCAGGTGGCCCCAGCCGCCGTGGAGGAACATCGTGGTGACGAACGTGGCATAAACGTCGGCCGGATCGGTCGACAACTGCACGACGGCGATTTGCACCGGCCGGCCTTGTGGGTCGTGCGCCGCCAGCGGAGCGACCACCGGCTGAGCGTTGCCCATGGCGGTCAGCCGCGCGGGAACAAAGCCGTATCGCAGTGCGACTTCGCCGAGCTCTTTTTGGCTCAGGCCCATCGTCCAGAGCTGCACCGCGAAGTTGACCGCCGATGATCGCCAGCGTGAGCCAAGGGAAGCGGCGGTGCGGATTCAAATCGTAGAGCGGAAAGAGCATGGCAGGGTCAAAGTGAGTAGGTGAATAGGTGAGTAAGTGAGTAAGTGAAAGTGAATGGGTAACCGCATCGCCAACACCTACTCACCCACTCACTTACTCACGTACTCACCTCTCGCGCGCAGCGCCGAGTTATTCGCGTGCCGTCAGCGCATCCACGGGAATGGGAATGCCGCGGATTTGGCCTTCGCACACCATCTGCTCGCGGACAAAGCACTGGAAGCGGCAGCGGACCATCGCGCCGACTCGGAGCTGCAACCTTTGCGCCGCGGTCACGAGCCGGTCGCCGGGCACGACGGTGCCGCGGAAGCGCACTTCGTCCATGCCGCCGAAGCCGATCATTTTGGCGCCCATCAAGTCGTGCCGCTGCACATGATAGCCGCATAGCTGGGCGGCGGCCTCGCACATCACGACGCCCGGCATCAGCGGCAAGCCGGGCATGTGCCCGCGAATCCAAAACTCATTGGGTCGTGACATCTTTGTAACCGACGCAGATGCCGCTCGCGGGGTCGTCATAGACGATCGCCGTAAGCTGCTCCATCTCGTAGCGCTGCGGATTGTAGCGGCGGATCTCTTCGATGTCCGCCACGACGCGCTCCAAATCGAACGCAGAAAAGTCGATGATCAGGTTCTTGGCAGCCACAAGCGTGCTTCTCGCCAAAATGCGTAGGTCCGGCTTCCCTAGCCTGACATCGCTACGGCTTTAGTTAGTCAGGCTAAAAGCTCGACCTGCTCACGTCTTGACCTTATGCCGCCGGTTCTTTCGAGGCCGGCTGCAGGCAGGCCGCCGACCGTGATTTGCCTTCTTCACTTTGCGTCCGGGTTTGGCCATGAGAACTCCTTCAAGATGCTATTGGTTTATTTGAATGACATGAAAGTCTCACGCAGAGGCGCAGACTGGCTCGCTGCAAGACGCGGGACCAAGAAGCCATGCAGTATTTTCCTGGACCTGTGCCTGCGATTAGTTGCGCCTCTGCGTCCCCAGCGCCTCTGCGTGAGGCTGCTTTTAATCAGCTCAAACGAGTGGATTAGTTTAACAGTTGAAATGGATTGTCGGAAGCGCAAGTGACCGTGTGAGCCATTAGGGCTTCGGCGCCAGGTTCCAAGCCGTCATCCAGGTGACGGATACCGGCGTCAGATTGAAATCCTTTCGCAAGCGCTCGTCCATGTCGTTGAGGTGGCCGGCGCCGTAGAAAATGCCCAGGCTCTTCTTGCCGGCTGCCAACTGATCTTTGAGCACCTTGAGGGCCATCTTATTGCGCTCGGTGATGATCACGGACCCTTGTTCGCCGCCGAAGCTGACCATCAAACTTTCCATTTCGGCGAGTTGCTTGGCCAGCGCGGTTTTCAGCCGCCGGGGCCGATCCTTGGAGAACAGCGCCGCAATCAGCTCGAAGTCGAGCGACTCGCCCTTGGCTTCCATTTCGCTTTGATGCTCCATCGCATGGCTCATCAACTTGAAGTACATCTGCAGGAAGCTTTCCTTGCGGTCGCGCATGGCTTTAGCAAACTGATCGGGCGTCATGTCGGCATGCACAAAGTTCGGCCGCGTGTAGTCGATCTCTTCCAGTTGATGATCCAGATGGAGCAGGTTCTTGATGCCGTTCTGCATGAACCCGACCGGATGCGAACTCGACGTGCCGCGACCGCGCTCGACCACCGTGCCTTCCGGCGCGACAAGCTCGTACAACAGCGCATCGTATTGCTTGAAATACTCGTTCAGCGCTTCGTAGTAGGTCACGTCGCCGACGTGCACGGCGCCGACAAATCGACGAATGACAGGAGCCTGCGCAGCGCCCGTGGCGGTCGCCGCCGCCGCGTAACGAACGATGGCCGTCTGCATGCCGACGATCTTGCCGTTTTCGTCGTAGTGCAAACGGACCCAGTCTTTGCCTAGATTCGGGTCATTGGCCGCAGCCTCTGTCGACGCCGCTACCTTGGACTTCGGCGACTTAACCTTGTTTTCCTCCGCCACCGCGCGGCCAATCGCCACCTGGCAGATCGAGTAGCGCGAGAGCGCGAGTAACGCGGCCAGCGATATTGTGCGTGCGGAAGTCATCCAGGGAAGCCTTTCTGGTGAGGTCAGCAGAACTTGCGAGGGCGCGCGGGCCTTCGAAGAATGAGCGCGCAGGTGCGCGCGCCTCGTTGGAAAGTATACGGCGCGGGCCATTAGCGGACAAAGCCGCGGGTTCGAACGCGCCGCCGTAGACCACGTCCGGCCAAACGGTCGCGTGGCGTATGAGGGCGCGGCCGGTAAAGGAACGCGGCATCCAGCGGCGGTGCAAAGCCGACCGTGGGGGTATCGGCGGGCATAGTAAATCGGTCCCGCCTTCGAACCTGCCCGCCAGGGCGGTGGGTGTGGCCGGAGACGGAAAGCTATGCCGATTTGCGGGCCGTGGAAGGGCCTAGTGCGGCCTGTTTAGAAATGTGGCAAATTTTTTCGTGGAATATCTTTGCGTCTCTGTAGTATTCGAGTATCATAGAGGGCATCGGGGCGAATGCGCTCCGACTCCACGGCTTCCACAGGTTCCTGCCCCGCCTGTGGGAGCTTTTTTTTGGTGTTCGGCACGATATTTTCGTGCACCCCACCCTCGAGAGGGGTGTAGCCCGCTTGCGCCTGGAAGCGGTTTAACTCTGCTCCCCGCCCGCTAAAGCGGGCTCGCCACGCCCCAGTGCAGGTGCCTTCAGCAGCCGCGAAATCGGAATAACCCCGATTTTCGCTTCTCTTTACCGATCTTACTCAACTGGTAAGGACGGCCCACCCGATACTACCGGCACGTAGACCTTAGGGCCTGCCGCGGTTGCGCTGTCGGCCTTGGGGGGCTTCCGCCGCGTTAGTCAGGGTAGGGGGAGATGATGAAACATCGCTTACGAAACTTGCTCACGACGGCCGGCTTCGCTGCTGGCTGCCCTGTTGGCAGGCGCCCGGGCACAGGAAAACTTGCCCATCGGGCCCTCCAATTACGACCACGATCTCCAGCTCTTTGCGCCGCTGGAGCTCGATCTGGATAACTCACTGGAGGACCAGTATTCGGGCTACTTCTTTGAGTACAACAAGCTGTTCTGGTCGTACAGGGGCGAACGGGTGGTCGTCGGCAACCCGGACGTTGTGGAGTTCGCCGAGGTCATTTACCGCGTCAATCCGCAGGATGAGCTGGACGTGCTGAATCCGCCGCCGGGTCCGCATCAAATCCGTAACACGCTGAACGACGTTCCGCCCAAGGCCGGCTTCGCTTTCGGCAACCGGTACGACGTCGGATACCAAGACAACGGCCACGGCTGGCTCATTGGCATCCTGGACGGTCCGGAGCTGAACCAGAACGAGTTCTACGGGTTTGCACGAGTTGACACGGACGGCGACGGCATCGGCGACGGCCTGCCACCGTTCATCGATCCCGATTACACGGACGGCACTGATATTGGGCCGGGCGGCGGTCCCATCGCCGGCGGCGATCTGCGGGCATTCGGCTTCGGCAGCCGTGCCGATAAACTTCGCTGCGCCGGACGGTTTGCTGGTCGGCTTTCGAGACTATTTGAACGCTTTTGCAGATTCGCAGATCGGCACTCAAGGCGGTCCGTTTCTCTACGTCGGAAACTATGGCGCAGTCTACCGAAGATGATGATCCCGCGTTCGAATTCTTCCGGCTTGCCGACGACCTCGACGGAGACGGCTTAACCGGCGGCACCCTCGTTGACCTGGACGGCGACGGGCTTGTCGACCTCGTGATTCATGATTTCGACGACCTGCACCGGTTCAACATCTTCTTCGACAGCGTGACGATCCACAACACGACGGAAACCGACGGCGTGGAGCTGATGTGGTCGCACGTGCTCACGAACAACCACTATCAGGCGAAGAATCAGAACAACCACCTGGTGCTCAGCTTCGGTGCCCGGTTCCTCGAGGTCTACGACCAATTCCGCGGTCGACGCCTTGGGCAGCATCATGGGCAACAGCTTCTGGGACACTTCGTTCACGAACTCGATCGTCGGTCCGCAGTTGGCACTCAAGTGGGTGAACCAGCGCCAGCGCTGGCGGTTGACGGCCGACGGCCGGTTCATGTTCGGCTACAACACGGCCGACTGGGACCAGATCGGTTTGATCGGCGAGCGGCTGGTACCCGGTGCGCTGAACGCGCCGCTTGTTCGGCCGGCCGACTGCGTTCTCTCACGGTGTGCAGGAGCGAGACTTCACGCCAGTGGCCGAGCTGCGGCTGCAGGCGGCCTACCAGCTCACGACTTCGCTGGCGCTTAAGGCGGGGTACACCGGCACATTCGCCGGCAACATTCGCCGGGCGGCGCCATCGGTGCTGTACTCACTGCCGGACATGGGCTTCGTCGATACCGGCGGCGAGGACCTCTTGATCAACGGCTTCGACTTGGGCATCGAGTTCATTCACTAAGCCCGTAGGGTGGGCATTGCCCACCAGTAGCCCGAGGGCTGGAGCAATGTGGTGGGCGGTGCCCACCCTACTTTACTCGCACCACATTACGCTCGTGCGGCCACTTTGGGCCGGCGCGAGTGGATGTTACGGAGCTCTTCCAGCTCTTTGGTTAGTCGATGAAGCAGTGGGCTTTCGGCACGCAGCTCATCCAGCAACTGCTCGGCTCGATCGAAGGAGGCCGGCTCAATTTTGCCGCTGCTAAATATGCGGCTCCAACTGCGGGCGACCTCTTGTTCAGTTAACACGCGCAGCTCCTTACATTCCGGAAACGGCAGACGTACGACGCTCAGGCGGCTGGCCCTTCGGCATTCTACGACTTGCTTTGTGTCGATGCAAAGCAACTTCTCTTGCGGCGGCCGGCCTTCAGGATTGTGGGAGCCGTCTCCGACGCCGATTGCGGCAGCATAACGCGGGCGCCATCGGCGACGAAGTCGCCTCGCACAGGCGGTGGCTTGCCGTCTACCGGCAGGTCGTCGCAAGTCATGTCCCGCGTGTGCTTTACGCATTTTTAAGCGACAACTATAATGAAGTTGTCACGCCACACCCAGGCCTTTTCCGGTTAGGCGCCGTTATGCCTCAAGCCATTGTCGACCCGATCGAGCTGCGACGATTCGCCCATAACCTCAAGAAGTTCAATCAGGAGCTTGAGGAACGGCTAACTTCGCTCCGCGACAGTTGAACGCTTTGGGGTCGACGTGGCGCGACCAGGAGCACAAGAAGTTCACCGAAGATTTCGACGAGCACATGAAAGTGATTGCCAAGTACGTGGAGGCGACCAACGAGCATGCCCCGTACTTGCTGCGCAAGGCGGAACGGATCGAGGAGTACCTGCAGCAGCGTTGAGCAAAGTTGAAGGTCGAGAGTTGAGAGTTGAGTGCTCGGAAACGACCGATTTTTTGGGTGACTCTCATCCCTCAACACTCAACTTTCAACCAATGAGCGCCAACGTTCAATCTTTAGAAGCGATCGAAGCGGTGCGCAACGCACTGGCTTCGTTTGGCGACCAGGTGAGCGATGCGCTTTCTGAGCTGCAATCCGAAATGCGCCGCGTGGCGGATTGGCTGGAACACGATCGGCCACGTTACTGGAAAACGCAAATCCGCTTGGCGAACGACGCGGTGCACGCGGCTCAGCAGGCGCTGCACCGTTGCCTGATGTTTCCAATCGCCAAGGAGCGGCCGTCGTGCTACGAGGAACGGGCCGCGCTGAAGAAGGCCCAGGCGCGCCTGGCGTACTGCGAGGAAAAAAACGAGCGCGTGCGGCATTGGCAGCGGGTCGTGCAGCACGAACTGTTTGAATACGAAGGCCGGATATCGCAGTTGGTGCGCGTCGTGGAGGAGGAAGTGCCCGTGGCGATGGGCGTGTTGGCGAAAGTGTTGCGGCACTTGGAAGAATACCAGTCGTTGCGTGCGGGCAATCCTCGCACGCCTTACAATGATTTGTCCATCGCGCGGGAGATTTGGCCTGAAGGCGACGCAGGCGAGGCCGCTTCAGCGGCCGGGAATAATCGCGAAGACGCCAGCGATGATGAAAGTGGCTTAACGGAAAGTCGCGACGGTTGGGAGGATCGAATCAATGCGTAGATGCGATCTTGCCACCGGCGCCGCGCGGATCCGTCATGCGATGGAGAAGCTGGACATCGTGTGGAACGAAGTTTCGCCTGAGTGGAACGACGCGGTGAGTCGGCGGTTTCGCGAGCAGCACCTTGATTCCATGGTGCCTCGATTGAAGCTGGCCTTGGACGCCATCGCGCGGATGAGTCTGTTGATGGACGAGGCGGAGCGTGACTGTGAGTCGTGACCAACGAACAGAAACCGGACTCTATGACCCCGGCGAGATTTCGTCAGCCGGCCTCGCTGAGGCGGGCTATGGCCGCGGGACACACGAGCCTCTTTCCACCCGCGCGAAGTCGAGCTGATGCGCCAGCTTCAGCAGTTGGCCGGCGAGCGTTGGAACGAAGAAACGCGGATCAAGACGGCGCTTTTGGAGGGCCTGCGCACGGCGGAGCAGGCCCGCGATAAAGCGGGCGCGGAAATTGAGCGACGGTTTACGACCGGCCGATCCGCAGCCAACGCCGAATTCGAGCGCGTGACCACCGCAGCGCGAAGCCGCTACGAAGCCGAGCGCAACGCGGCCCAGAAGCAATACAAAGGACTGCGTCACGGAGTCGAATCGGAACACAGCCGCGTGGTGGAGGCTGCGCAGAGCGAGCGGCAAGAGGCCAGCTGGGAAGCGCTCACGGTCTTCGACGCGCTCAAAGGCCGACCGCGCGAAAAATATATCGCCACCGTGCGCCGTCTGCAGCGGTCGAACGAAGAGCTCGCCGTGCTCGAGCACGACGCCGCGGCGATCATGATGATGCGGCGCCAGTGGCGCGAGTTTCCGCCGCCGGTACACGGGGTGGATGGGTCATCGCCTCAGTCGCACCAGGCTGGGGCGTTGCCCCAAGCACCAGGTGATGCGCCGACAGGAAACAACAAAGCGCATCGCGTCGTGCTTGGCCGCGGGCCGGACGGCGGTCGGATTTCTGCAACACCGGATGCCGAAGCGGGCGACGAAGCAGTTGAACAAGCAATTGAGCGAGTTAGCGATCTCGTGAGCGCCGTGCGTCAGGCGGCAATCGCGCATGCAGCGGCAAATGTTGCCGCGATGGTTCGAGGGCGCCACGCCGTTCGGGATGTTCGCGTTGTTGTGGGCAATCCTGGTCGTCCCATGTGGGATGCTATTGGGCTGGACCAATTGGCAATGGATCGCCGTCAGCCTGGCGGCTGCATTGATCGGCGCCGTCGGGCTCTCGGCCTGGTTCTGGCCAATCGCGCCCGGCAAAGTGGTCGACAGTATCAGGCGATTCAGCAGCGATTGGCGGAAGCTCGTCGCGCGATCGAAACGGCCGTCGAAGCGGCACGCGAGCGCGGGCGGCGCGAAGCACACGTGCTGGTGAACGAGCGCGACCAGCAATTGGCGGCCATGGACCAGAAGTTGCATGCGATCGTCGACGAGCGCCAGCGTTGGAAAGAAGGCGAGATCGGCCGGGCAGGGCAAACATTTCCGCAGCGGCTGGCCCAGTTGCGAGGCGAGCTTGACGAGACCCTGCACCAGGCAAAGCATAAGTTGAGCGAGTCGCTGGCCGAAGTCACCGAAGAGCGCGACCGGCGCGAAGTGGAGAATCGCCGGGAATATGAAGACCGCTGCCGCGAGCTGCGGCTGGAGCACGACCGCGATTGGCAGTCCATGGCCGAGGATTGGCAACGCGGCCTCTCAGAAATCCGTGAGGCGGCGTCGCTCATGGAGGATGAGTGCCGGCGACTGTTTCCAGATTGGGAATCGACCGAATATGCGAAATGGCCTGCGCCACCGAGCCATCGCCGGCGATTCGATTCGGCGAAATGGTGCTCGATCTGGCACAAGTCAAGAATGGTGTGCCGCAGGACCAGCGACTGCGGCCGGAGCAGACGTCGATCGAGCTGCCGGCGCTGATGACGCTCGAGGAGCACCCGGTGCTTTTGATCACGGCGGAAGAGGAAGGCCGCCGCGCGGGCGTCGAGCTGCTGCAACTGGCGATGCTGCGGATGCTCACGGCCATGCCGCCGGGCAAGGTGCGGTTTACGATTCTCGATCCGGTGGGACTGGGCGAGAACTTTGCTTCGTTCATGCACCTGGCGGATTTTGACGAGCAACTGATTGCCAGCCGCATTTGGACCGACTCGCGGCAGATCGACGAGCAACTGACGCGGCTCACGGCGCACATGGAAACCGTGCTGCAGAAATATCTGCGCAACGAGTTCGCGACGATCCACGAGTACAATGCGCAGGCGGGCGAGGTGGCCGAGCCATTTCAGGTACTGGTCGTGGCGAACTTCCCCACGAACTTCAGCGAAGCGGCGGCACGGAAGCTGGTGAGCATCGCCACAAGCGGGCCGCGCTGCGGCGTGTACACGCTCATCATGGTCGACCGCAAGCAGAAGATGCCGGCCAATTTCGATTTGAACGATCTCACGGCCGGTGCGGTGCACTTGGATTGGGCTGGGCCCGGGCGCGGAGCGACTGGAGCAACGCCCCAGTTTCAAAGCTCTGGGGCGTTTCCCCAGCCCGATACGCTGCCCTCTGGGGGCTCGCCTTCGGCTCGACCGCAGCCACCCGGTGCGGGGCGGGGGCGGTTTCGCTGGCGATATCCGGCGTTTGAGCAGTTGCCGCTGGCGCTCGATCGGCCGCCGTCGCCTGAGCGGTTCAACGACGTGGTGCGTGCGGCCGGCCGGGCGGCGAAAGACTCGATGAAAGTCGAGGTGCCGTTCGAACAGGTGGCGCCGCCGGAGAGCGAATACTGGTCGTCCACCAGCAGCAAGGAGCTGGTCGTGCCGATCGGCCGGGCCGGTGCGCGGCGGCTGCAATCGGTGCGTTTGGGTAAAGGCACGTCGCAGCACTTGTTGGTGTGCGGCAAAACCGGCTCGGGCAAATCGACATTCTTGCACGCACTGATCACCAACACGGCGCTGTATTACAGTCCGGATGAAATTGAGTTCTATCTCATCGACTTCAAGAAAGGCGTCGAGTTCAAGACGTACGCGACGCATCGGTTGCCGCACGCGCGCGTGATCGCGATCGAGAGCGAGCGGGAATTCGGCTTGAGCGTGCTGGAGCGGCTCGATGCCGAGCTGCGGCGGCGCGGCGATTTGTTTCGGGCGGCCGGTGTGCAGGACCTGGCAGACTTTCGCAAAGCGCGGCCGCAGGAGCGCATGCCGCGCGTATTGTTCGTCGTCGACGAGTTCCAGGAGTTGTTCGTCGAGGACGACAAGCTGGCGCAGGATTCGGCGCTGTTGCTCGATCGGCTCGTGCGGCAAGGCCGGGCGTTCGGCATCCATGTGCTGCTTGGGCTCGCAAACCCTCAGCGGCGCGTATTCGCTCGCGCGGAGCACGATGGGGCAAATGGCGGTGCGGGTGGCCCTGCAGTGCAGCGAGGCCGACGCGCATTTGATTCTCAGCGACGAGCGCAACGAGGCGGCGCGGTTTTTGAGCCGGCCCGGCGAGGCGATGTACAACGACCAGAACGGCTTGCTGGCGGGCAACCATCCGTTCCAAGTCGTATGGCTGCCCGAGGCGAAACGGATTGAGTACCTGAGGCAGATCGATGCGAAGGAGCAAGGAGCGAGGAGCGAGGAGCGAGTGGATTCTTCTCGCTCCTTGATCGTCTTTGAAGGCGATCAACCGGCCGATCCGGCCGACAATCGTGAACTGCGGGAAGCATTGCATCGGGGAGCTGTCCGGCCCGGCGGCGGGGCCGCACAAGGCATGGCTCGGTGCGGCCGTGGCGATCAAGGAGCCGACCGCGGCGACGTTTGCGCGGCATGCCGGCAGCAACTTGCTCGTGGTTGGCGCGTGGGAGGAATCGGCACTGGGCGTGATGGCGAACGCGGTGATTGCGCTTGCGGCGCAGAACGCGCACAACGCTATCGCATCGGAGCGAGCCGGGCCGTCCTCGGCCCCGGCCGGCGGGGAACAAGATCGATCTGCCGGGGTCGAGGACGGCCCGGCTCGCAAACCAGCGATGCAGTTCTACATTCTCGACGGCACGCGGCCGGAGTCGCCTCAGGCTGGCAGTGGCAGCGCGTGGTCGGCGCACTTCCGCACAAGATCGACCTGGGCGGCCCGCGCGACACGCCCCGCGTGATTGGCGATTTAGCGGCCGAGCTTGCTCGGCGCGAAGCGGCCGGCGAAGAAAACGCACCGCCGCTTTACTTGGTGATTTTCAACGGCGGCCGATTCCGCGATCTGCGCCGCGGCGAAGACGACTTCAGTTTCTCGACCGATCGCGACAAGCCGGCAAGCCCCGATAAGCAGTTCGGCGAGATTCTGCGCAGCGGCCCGGCCTGGGGCATTCACACGCTGTTGTGGTGCGATTCGTACAACAACGTCACGCGGCTGTTGGATCGCATGACGCTGCGCGAGTTTGAAATGCGGGTGGCGTTCCAGATGAGCGCGGCCGACTCATCTAGTTTGCTCGACAACCCGGCGGCGGCCAAGCTGCGTCAGCACCGCGGCCTGTTGGCGAGCGAAGACTTGGGCACGCTGGAAAAATTCCGGCCATACGGCGCGCCGACAAATGAATGGCTTGAAACAGTGCGCAAACTTATCGTAGATCGTCACGACGCCGTTTAAATTGTTTGGATGTTGATGGCGCACAAGTTTCGATTAAAGGTATTGTTTAAAGTAACTGCCCTTGCGGCACTGTTTGCATATGGTGTTGCAGTTGCGAAAGCTGACGTTCAAGCTGGATGTATGATAGCGCTATTCGCAGCGGGATTGACCTTGGCAACGCTCTTCCTGCGAATTCCATCCGTGGTGTGGTTAGGAATGATCGGCGGATTCGTTTTGAGCGCAATCTGGTATTGGTGGAGCGATACGTATCATGAAGTCGTTCCCGCGGACCGATTCTTCGAATTCGTTGTATCCGCGATCTGGTTTAGCATTATTGCCGGAATCTCGGCGGTTGCCGCATGGACAATTCTTGGTCGAACAAGCTGACTATTGAATTACAAACCTTATCGACGGGTCAGAAACAGCGTCGGGTCAACGTGAAAATACTCGGCCAGGCGAAAGGCGTTTTCTTTGCTAATCGAACGCTTGCCTTTGAGTGCTTCACTGATCGTTGATCGAGAGACGCCTGTCTGACGGGCGAGTTCTGCTTGGGTTGTCTCTTTGGCTTCGATCAAGTGGGCTAGCATGTCTGCTGGTGAAACGTCGGGAGTTGGGTAGATGGTTTCCTCATATTCGTCGACGAGTTTGGCAAGCAAGTCCAATAGTTTGCGCTCGCGGACGGTTAGACGGCGCTTCTTCATAAGCTTTTCGACGGTTCGAAGCGCAGCTCATGCGACCGTTCGTCATCAATGATTTGCGGCTGCGCTGCGCAACAACTCCATATAACTGCCGGTGGCCATATTCAATCTTTCTTCCAGCTACCGCGCTCGTATTCGCGATGAGTTAAGAATTTCTTGACGAACAATGTCCCGCCTGAGGGCGGATCGTCGTAGGCATACGAATATCCCACAATCAATCGCTTTCCCTCGGGAGCATTAAAGACCAAGTAATCGCCGACTTGGTCAGCAGACGCGTACGTCTTGCGAACGTCGGCTAAATTCCTCCATTGCTCGCGTTTCGCGTTTTTCCACCATGCCTGCAACCATTTGCGACATCGCGGATTCGAAAGCTGCGCCGCTCGAATGGCCCGTCGACTGATGACGTTCATCTAGTCAATTTTAGCATGTTCGCAATCTGCGAACAACCGCTAATTGCTCGTTGATGTTGCTATTCCGCCGATTCAGCGAACACTTTGGCGATGACTTCTTCCAGCGGCGGGTCTTCGACGCTGACGTCGTCGAGCGTGTAGTTCGCCAGCACGGTGGAGAGCACTGCGGAGATCTGCTGGCGGTCGACGCGGAGCTTCACGCGCGGCTCGGCCATTTCGACCACTTCGCCGTAGCGGTGAAGTCGCTCGGGAGCTGGCCGTTGCTGAACAGGAGCGTCAGCACTTTGTGGCTGCTGAAGCGGTCGATGATGCCCGAAAGCGAGCCGTCGTAAACGATCTGGCCGTGATTGATCACGACCACGCGGCTGCACAGGGCGGCCACGTCTTTCATGTAGTGGCTGGTGAGGAGGATCGTGATGCGGCGGACTTCCTGGTAGTGCTTCAAGAACTTCTGAATGTTGTGCTGGGCGACGACGTCGAGGCCGATCGTCGGCTCGTCGAGAAACAGCACTTCGGGCGAGTGGAGCAGGGCGGCGATCAGCTCCATCTTCATCCGCTCGCCGAGCGACAGTTCGCGCACCGGTTGGTTGAGCAAGTGCCGCACGCCGAGCAGTTCGATGAGCTCGTCCTGGGTGCGGCATTCGCAGGGCCGGCTCGATGCGGTAGATCTGCTCGTGGAGTCGGAACGATTCGGCGGCGGGCAGGTCCCACCACAGCTGGTTCTTCTGCCCCATCACGAGCGCGAACCGGCGGCGGTAATCGTTGTCGCGCTCCCACGGCACGTAGCCGAGCACGCGCGCCTCGCCGGCCGTCGGGTTGATGACGCCGGAGAGCAGCTTGAGCGTGGTGGTCTTGCCGGCGCCGTTGGGGCCGAGGAAGGCGACGAACTCGCCTTCGTCGACATCCAGATCGATGCCGCGCACCGCTTCGACGTCGCGGTACTCGCGGCGAAACAGCCCTCGAAACGCCGCCCGCAGGCCTTCTTTCTTCTGATAGACGCGGTACGACTTTTCGCAGGCCGCGGATTTCGATGACAGACATAGCCGGGTGATTATAGGCGGCGGCGGAGCGTCCGGACAGTGCGGCCGCGCCGAATGACAAAATGACGAATGACGAATGACGAATGACAATGACAACTCATTCGTCATTCGTCATTCGTCATTCGTCATTCTCGCCTAGTTGGAGTAGCAGTTCGCAATCCGTCGTGGCATACTACGGCGGCTGGTTGCTTCAACTTCTTGCTTCACCCGCCGCCATGTCGCTTCTGTCCCGCTTGAACTCGAAGTTCGGCCGCTTTGCGGTGCCGAATCTGACGGTGCTTCTCATCGTGGGTCAGGTTTTCTTGTACATCGCGCAACATCTCACTGCGCCGCAGGGCGTTAATGTGATGGAAAAGATTCACATGTATCCGGCCGCGGTACTCGATGGCGAGGTCTGGCGGCTGGTTACTTTTATGTTCGACTCCGCCGAGCACGAACCCCATCTTCGCGTTTTTTTTCTGGTACCTGTTTTATCTGATTGGCACGACGCTGGAGACCGATCTGGGGCAGCGTTTCGCTACAACGTTTTTCTGCTGATCGGCTACGTGGCGTCGGTGGCCGCGGCCTTCGCGCTGTACTTCTGGCAACCGGCGCTGAATCTTCCGGCCTCGATTGTGTTTCTCTACGGCACGGTGTTCCTGGCGTTCGCACGGCTGTACCCGGATTTTACGCTGCTAATCATGTTCATCCTGCCGGTGAAAATCCGCTGGCTGGCGCTGTTCAGTGGATTACGTATGGATGGCAATTCTTATTCGGCGACTGGATGAGCCGCGTCATGATCGCGGCTTCGGTGTTGAATTACCTGCTGTTCTTCGGCGCGGACATTTGGCGGGACATGAGGCTAGGCCATCGCCGGATGCGCCATCAGGCCCGCTCGCTGCAGGCACCGCAGCGGCTGGTGCACAAGTGCGCCGTGTGCGGGCTGATCAGCGAAGATGCGCCGCAGACACAATTTCGTTATTGTTCACAATGCGAAGGCGATCGCTGCTATTGCCCGGAGCATTTGCGCGATCATGAACATGTCGTGCGACACGCCGAGCCAGCGGGCGAGCGGAGCGGCTAAGCGGCGCCGCGCGTGAGTTGTCCGCGTTGCCGGCTGCTGCAGGAAAAAGCGTCTCAACAGCGCGATGGTTCGCGAGGTCGCGCCGAGCTGGCTTTTCACGAGTTGTTGAGCACGCGTTCCCAACGTCTTCGCGTAGCTGGGGTCGTCGAGGCAGCGGCGGACGAACGCTTCGAGCGCTGTCGGCGTTATGGACGACGACGGCGGCGTCGGCGGCCATCAGCGAGGCGACGATGTCGCGGAAGTTCCACGTGTTGGGGCCGAACGAGACCGCGGCGCCGTAGGCGGCCGGCTCGATCATGTTCTGGCCGCCGCGGCTGCCAAAGCTGCCGCCGACAAAGGCGATCGACGCGGTGCCCCACCAGGCCGACAGTTCGCCAATGGTGTCGACCAGCAGAATCGGCCGGCAGCCCCCGGCTGTGCCGGGGGTTCGTAGGCGATTGAGATCAACACGCGGACTGTACTTTTCGAGTCGCTAACCCCCGGCGGAGCCGGGGGCTGATCTGCCAATTCAGTCGGCGGACCATGCAAGCTTGATGCGTCGAGCAGCGCGGCTACTTCGTCGAAGCGCTCTGGATGGCGCGGGACGAGGATCAGGCGCAGCCGCGGATGAGCGGCGCGATAGCCGGCGGAAGATATCGATTGCGATTTGCTCTTCGGGTTCCTGCGTGCTGCCGGCGAGGAACACGATGTCGTCGTCGTCGAAGCCGGCCAGCTCGCGCAGTGCGATCGTGCGCGGATTGTCGCGGTCGGTTTGAGCGCCGTCGTACTTCAGCGAGCCGGTGACATGCACGCGCTCGGCGGGCGCGCCGAGGACGCGGAATCGCTCGGCCGATTCTTCGTTCTGTGCGGCGATCAGATCGATCTGCCGCAGCACGCGGCGCACGAGCGGCCGGACGCGGCGGTAGCGCGGGAAGCTATGGTCGCTCAGCCGGCCGTTGATGATCGCGACGCGGGCTCCGTGCTGCTTCGCGGCGGCAATCAGGTTCGGCCAAAGCTCCAGCTCGGCCAGCACCAGCAGCGTCGGCCGCACGCGGCGCATGGCAGTTCGCACGGCCCAACTGAAATCGAGCGGGCAGTAGAACACGGTGAGGTCGGCGTATTTTTTGCGGGCCAGCTCGTAGCCGGCGCGGCTGGTCGTCGAGACGACGAATTGCCAGTCGGGGTGCTGCGCGCGACAGCTCGCGCAGCAGCGTCGGCGAGCAGATTGACTTCGCCAACGCTGACGGCGTGAATCCAGACGCAGGTTGCGTCGCCGTCGCGCCGCGGCACGAGGCCGAGCAGCTTTTCGCGATATCCGTCGCGGTACTTACCGGTGCGCACAGCCTGCCAGACGATCAGCGGCGAGAAAACCGCCAGCAATGCGAGATAGACAACGTTCAGAAGCCAACTGAGATATTCGCGCCACGCGGGAATC
Organism: uncultured Planctomycetota bacterium; assembly: GCA_963713365.1. GTDB lineage: Bacteria > Planctomycetota > Planctomycetia > Pirellulales > Lacipirellulaceae > JABDGM01. The sequence continues at coordinate 152,682 of CAVQLN010000008.1, forward strand.
CTTTCCCACAGTATTGAAAGCCGTGAAAGCCGATCAAATAACCACGGAGGCACGGAGAGCACGGAGTAGAGTCTTGAACATGAGATAGCAGAGGCAGCGAGGAATCGATGAGACAAGCAATTCAATCCTCTGCTGCCTCTGCTTCCTCCTGTTCATTCCGATGTCTTCTCCGTGTCCTCGGTGCCTCCGTGGTTAAACCAACGTCTTTCGCATGCAGCACTGTTTGTATTTCTTGCCGCTGCCGCAGGGGCAGGGTCGTTGCGGCCGACTTCGCGGCTCGCGGTTGCGGATCGGTTCGAGCTTCTTGTCGGCCTCGGTGCCGGCGATCGCCGCTTGCTGCTGGCGCTCGATTTCGCTGGCGGCGGGCGCGTCTTCCTTGATCGCCGCCGTCTCGACCACGTGCTGCCGACGAAGTCTCTCGTCGAGCTGCTCCATCTTGAAGATCAGGTCGGTCACGTAGTTGCCGACGGAGATCCACATCGTGTCGAACAGCGGCATGCCCTCGCGCTTGTATTCCACCTTGGGGTCGACCTGGGCGTAGCCGCGCAGGCCGACGCTGGAGCGCAGGTGGTCCATCGCGAGCAGGTGCTCTTTCCAGGCGCTGTCGAGGATCTGCAGCAGCAGTGCCCGCTCCATCCGCCGCATCTCGGGGCGGAAGTGGTCTTCGACGACCTGCGAAACCTTGCGCCAGGCCTCGTCGCGATCGAGCTTCGCGAGCTCGTCGTTCGAAACTTCCGCGTTGCAGGTGTTTTTGAGCCAGTCGGTGAGGTCGTCGAGCTTGCCGTTGTGGCCGGTGACCGTGCCGACCGTGGCGGTTGCGCTGCGCTCGTCGGCGAAGAGCTGCTCGACGCGCTGCTGGGCCTCGGCGGCGACCTGGTTGGCCCGCTCGTTGTTCTGCTGGCTGTGCTCAACGAGCAGCGAGCGAATTTCCTCGCGCTGCTTGTTCTTGAGATCGTCGACGGAGAGCTCGGCGTCGAACCGCCGCTTGGCCCACTCGACGAGGTCCTCGCGCAGGAAGCCCTGCCGCTGGCCGCCGTGCACCGCGGGCCGAGAAGCGGTACAGCCCGGCGAGCACCGGATATTCCGACTCGCGCTGGTCGTACGCGGCGATGGCCCGCTCGTGGGCGAGCTGCGGTGAACTTTGCCGGCTCCAGCTCGCGGACTTCGTCGGGCGCGATCTCGACGCCGAACTTGTCGTGCAGCCAGGCGCACGCGGTTCGCACGCCGAAATCCGGCTCCAGGTAGCGCGCCGCACGACGACAGGTCGATTCGCTCGATCGCCTCGTGGGCCAGCTTGATCAGCTCTTCGGATAGGTTGTCGCGGCCGATCTTCTTGAGGTCGCGGTCGCGGAGGTTGAGGCCCCAGCGGGTGTTGAGCGTCGTGGCCAGGGCGGCCCAGTTCCATTCGCTTTCGTCCTCGTCCTTCGGGCAGGTTCTCCTCGATCGCGTCGAGCACCTGCGACTCGGCCATGCGGCTGGCTTCGTCGACGGCGATCCGCTCGGCGTCGTTGAAGTCGGCGTTGCGGTAAGTCCTTGGCGTCGAGCTGCACGTGGAGCAGGTTGCCGGCCGCGGCGGCGAACGTACTCGGCTGCCGTAGGTCGGGCTCGAGGTAACGTGCCAGGTGCTCGTCGACCTGCTTGCCGATCATCTCGATGATCAGGTCGCGGCAGTTGATCGCCGTCCAGAATCCGCTGGCGGTAGCCGATAGACGCGCTTCCGCTGCTCGTCCATCACCTCGTCGTATTCGAGCAGGTTCTTGCGAACTCTCGAAGTTGCGCTCTTCGACCTTCTTCTGGGCGCCTTCGATGCGGCGGGAGACCATGCGGCTTTCGATCGCCTCGCCTTCCTGCATGCCCAGCCGGGTGAGCAGGTTCTTCACCCACTCGCCGGCGAAGATCCGCATCAGGTCGTCTTCGAGCGACAGGTAGAAGCGGCTGCTGCCGGGGTCGCCTTGCCGGCCGCAACGGCCGCGGAGCTGCAGGTCGATGCGGCGCGCTTCGTGCCGCTCGGTGCCGATGATGTGCAGGCCGCCGAGCTTCTTGACTTCCTCGCCTTCGGCCTTCATGCTTCTCGCGCTGCTCGATCTCGCGTGACGAGCTGCGTGCCACTCGTCCTGCGGCACGTCGAGGCGCGTGGCGTACTTGTCCTGCAGCTGGGCCCAGGCCATCGTCTCGGGATTGCCGCCGAGGATGATGTCGGTGCCGCGGCCGGCCATGTTCGTGGCGATGGTGACGGCGCCCTTGCGGCCGGCTTGGGCGACGATCTCGGCCTCGCGCTTGTGGTGCTTGGCGTTGAGCACTTCGTGCTTGATGCCGCGCTTGTCCGAGCAGGCTGGACAGCCGCTCGCTCTTTTCGATCGACACGGTGCCGACCAGCACGGGCCGGCCCGGCGGCTGCATTTCGTCGATCTTGTCGCGCGGGATGAGTCTCGGTCTGCTTCGATCTCGGGCAGTTGCAGCTCGACCGATTTGTCGTCTTCGCTGTCGAACGTTGCCGATGACAGTACGTCGCCGTTCTTGAGCTGCACGGTCGTCCAGCGGTTGAGCCGCTCGATCTCGTCGGCGATGGCGGTGAACTTTTCCGGCTCGCTGCGGTAGATCACGTCGGGATGACTCGTGCCGCTGCAGCGGCTTGTTGGTCGGCACGCCGATCACGTCGAGCTTGTAGATCTTCCAGAACTCGCCGGCCTCGGTGAGGGCCGTGCCCGTCATGCCGCAGATCTTGCTTGTAGAGCTTGAAGAAGTTCTGCAGCGTGATCGTGGCGAGCGTCTGGTTCTCTTCCTTGATCGTGCACGCCTTCCTTGGCCTCGACGGCCTGGTGCAGGCCGTCGCTCCACTGGCGGCCTGGCATCAGGCGGCCGGTGAACTCGTCGACGATGATCACCTCGCCGTCCTGCACCACGTAGTTCACGTCGCGCTTGTAGAGGTGGTGGGCCTTGAGCGAGTTGTCGATGAGGTGCGGCCACTGCATGTTGCCGGCCGTGTAGAAGCTCTCGACGCCGGCCAGCCGCTCGGCCTCGCGCACGCCTTCGTCGGTGAGGTTGGCGGTGTGCTCCTTCTCCTTGACCTCGAAGTGCGACGTCCTTCTTGAGCTGCCGGGCGACCTTGTCGGCCTTGGCGTACTTGGTGACGTCGTCCTCGGCCGGGCCGGAGATGATCAGCGGCGTGCGGGCTTCGTCGATGAGGATGTTGTCCACTTCGTCGATGATCGCGAAGTGCAGCGGGCCCTGCGCTTGCTGCTGATGCTTCGGATAGCGGTCGTCGCCGCGGGCGGCGATCCGCATGTTGTCGCGGAGGTAGTCGAAGCCGAATTCGTTGTTCGTGCCGTAGGTGATGTCGCAGGCGTACGCCTTTTGCCGCTCGCCCGAGTCCATGCCGCTCTGGATCGCGCCGACGGTGAGGCCCAGGCCCGGTGTACAGCGGGCCCATCCACTCCATGTCGCGGCGGGCGAGGTAGTCGTTCACCGTGACGACGTGCACGCCCTTGCCGTGTCGATGCGCGTTGAGATACGCCGGCAGCGTGGCGACGAGCGTCTTGCCTTCGCCGGTGACCATTTCGGCGATGTTGCCTTCGTGCAGGATCATGCCGCCCATGAGCTGCACGTCGTAATGCCGCAGGCCGATGAACCGCCGGCCGCCCTCGCGGCAAACGGCGAACGCTTCGACCAGGATGTCGTCGAGCGTTTCGCCGGCTTCGAGCCGGCGGCGGAACTCGGCCGTTTGCGCGCGCAGCTCGTCGTCGGTCATCGCCTGGTACTTCGGCTCCAGAGCGTTGATCGCGTCGACCTTGGGCTGCAGCCGCTTGCAGGAAGCGCGCGTTGGCCGAGCCGAACAGGCCGGTGATGCCCCGCTCGAACCGGCCGAGGATGCCGTTGCCGATTCCGGCGAGGATTTCCCAAATACGTTCGAGAATTTCCATGATGCTATTTTACGAGTCGAATGATGCCGGAAGGATCGCGCGCCCGGGCGGAGTGGACGGTAGCCGCCGGGAAGCGTGGCGGGCGGCCGGGCGAAGCGGCCGGATCATGAACTTGAGAATGCGTAACGTGGCTCCGCCAAAAAGTTTATTGCGATTGGCAGGTTGGGTCAAGCGGAGTTGGGGTCGGGTGTCAGCGCCATGCTGTGCGCGACTGTTACACTCGCTAATGAGTACGTACCGACCTGACAGCCCCCTGACGGGTCGGCGAAGTCGAGTCGATGCCGTAGCGGTATCGAGCTTGCACGACTTCAGCCGATGAATCGCACCGACTTGCTCGACGGCAACGAGGCCACGTGCCCAAAGAGCTTCTCACCACCGATATCCGCGGCCAGATGATTCTGCTGGGCACGGGCACCAGCGTCGGCGTGCCGGCGATCGGCTGCGGCTGCGACGTTTGCCGCAGCGACAATCCGCGGAACAGCCGCACGCGGTGCAGCGCGATTCTCGGCCTGCCGGAGGGCAACCTGCTCATCGACACGTCGCCCGATGTGCGGCAGCAACTGCTGCGCGAGCAGATCGGCATCGTCCACGCCGTGCTGTACACGCACGAGCACGCGGACCACATCTTCGGGCTGGATGATTTGCGGCTGATGCAGTTTTACCTGGGCGGGCCCGTGCCGCTGTATTGCGAGCCGCGCGTCGAGGATCGGATTCGCAAGTCGTACGACTACGCGTTCAAGTCGGCCGACGATTTGCACACGGGCGCCGTGCCGCAGCTCGCGTTTCGCCGGATCGGCTTGGAGCCGTTCGAGTGCTCGGCGCACGGGTGACGCCGATTCGTCTGAAGCACGGCAAGCGGTTCGACGTGCTTGGGCTTCCGCATCGGCAACGTGGCCTACTGCACCGATGCGAACGCGATCCCGCCGGAAAGCATGGAACGGCTCAGCGGGCTCGACGTGCTCGATGCTCGACGCGCTGCGGCCGCGCGGGCACGCGACGCATTTCAGCTTGGAAGAAGCGGTCGAAGTGGCGCGACGCGCTGGCGCCGCGGCAAACGTACTTCACGCACATGTCGCCACGAGCTGGAGCACGAGGCGACGAACGCGGCGCTGCCGCCGGGCATGGCGCTGGCGTATGACGGGCAGCGGATTCCGCTTGACATGAAACGTAGACCGTCGGCACTGCTGGCTTGCAAATCCGCGCGTGCTCCTGGAAAACATGTACCACGCAATTGGCAGTTTACTGCGAGATCACCGCTGCCTGCGGCAGGCCGTTCGGACGGCCGGGCCGACGGCCACGCGGTTTGCCGCCCAACAGGTCGAGGTAGTCGACCGTGATGTCGAGCGCTTCCTCGCCGTAGCCGTCCATTTCAAACACCGGCCGCGTCGGGTCGGTCATGTCGTCGAACAGATCTTCCTGTTCCTTCTCGGCGTCCAGCTCTTTGCGCTCGGCGAGGAACTTTTCCTTGTTGAGCGTGACCGTCTTGCGGTCCTTTTGCTCTTCGTAGCGGGCAATCTGCTTGTTTGCCTTCTCGAAGTAATCCGATTGCGGCAATCCGCTGTCTGCGAGCGTTGCCGCAGGCCTTCGACCAGCTTGGCGTCGACCATGTGATACGTGTCGTGCTGCAAGCGCGTTCGACGCGGTTGAACGCCAAGGCGTAGTCGAGGTCGGATTCGCCGACGTCGAGGTGGGTGGTCAGCGAGGGCAGCTCGACATCCGAGACGACGCCGCGGTTCTGCGTGCTGTCGCCGCCCGGGCGGTAGAACTGCTGGATCGTGAGCTTCAGGCGCCGATGTTCGGAATCTCGCGGATGCGGAACAGCGCTTCGCCCAAATCGAACAGTTGCTGCACGGTGCCTTTGCCGTGCGTGGCATGGTCGCCGATGACGATGCCGCGGCCGTAATCCTGAATCGCGCCGGCGAAAATCTCGCTCGCGCTGGCGCTGAACTTGTTGATCATCACCACCAGCGGGCCTTCCCAGACCATGCCCGGTTCCTGGTCCTTGTACGGCTGCGTGCGGCCATCCGGGCCTTTCACTTGCACCACCGGGCCGTCGTCGATGAACAGGCCGGTCATGTTCACGGCTTCGGTCAGCGAGCCGCCGCCGTTCCAGCGGAGGTCGATCACGACGGCATCGATGTTCTGCGTCTTGAACTGCTTCAAGCAGCCGGCGAACGTCGCGCGTGGTGCTCTTGTAATCTGCGCAGGCCCAGCCGGGCGCCGTCCATGTCCATGTAGAAGCTGGGCAGCTGGATCACGCCGAGCCGATAGGGCGTGCCGTCGGCCTTCTTGCCGCGCTCGATGATCTCGCTGCGGGCTTCGCTGTCCTTGAGCTCGATGCGGTCGCGCGTGATCGTCGATCGATCTTGCGTTCCGAGTTGTCGGCCGGGTCAACTTCCAGCCGCACGACCGTGCCGCGCTTGCCGCGGATCTTCTTGACGACGTCGTTGAGCTTCATGTCGACGATGTCTTCCATCGGCCCGCTCGGCGCCTTCGCCGACGCCGACGATCTTGTCTTCCGGCTTGAGGCCGCCGTGCTTGTCGGCGGCGCCGCCGGGGATGATGTTCTGCACGACGGTGTAGCCGTCGATGCTGCGCAGCGAGGCGCCGATGCCGTCGAGCTCCAGCCGCATCGTGATGTTGAAGTTGTCCAGCGTCGAGGGCGCCATGTAGCTGCTGTGCGGATCGAAGCCGGTGGTCATGGCCGACAGATAGCGCTCCAGCAGCTCGTCGTTGTCGGTCTGCTGCCAGCTCTTGCGGATGCTGTCGTAGCGCTTGCGGAGCTTCTTGATCGCCTCGTCCATCGCCACGTCGTCGGCGATTTCTTTCAGGAGGTCGAACTTGACGCGTTGGCGCCAGCGTTCGGCGGCTTCTTCAGGCGTTTTGGCGAACGTCGCGGCTTCGGGATCGCGGATCATATCCTCGTCGACGGTGAAATCGTGCGGCTTGCCGAGCTCGGCTTGGGCCAGGGTGATGCGTTCATCGACGCGCGCCAGGAACCGCGCGAAGACGTCGTAGGCGAATCGGATGTCGCCGCGGCTGGAACAGATCGTCCAAGCGGTTGCGGCTGCGCATGAATTCGTCGACGTCGCTCTGATAGAAGAACAACTTGAGCGGATCGAGCTCCTTGATGAACGTCTCCAGGCAGCGCTGCGAGATCGTGTCGTCGAGCGACTGGCCGGAAAGGTGCTGACGCTCCATCAACATCGAAACGGCGAGCGTGATCTGGCGGTCGGCCGCGGAGGGCTCTGTCGGACGAGCGCCGAGGCGCATCGGTCCGGAGGCCAGAGCGATAACAACCAGGATGACTGCGGGGATTGATATGGGAAGAATGCGGCGAGTGCCCTGTCGTCGGGTCGTTTGTGTCATACTCGATTCCTTTGTATTTTTTTTCGCCCGGAGGTGGGGGACCGAATGCTACACATTCGGCGGACAAAAATTGAGGCCAATCCGGGCCGCACATCTGGCAGGCGGGGCCTGGCGACTTCCCGATTGGCCTAAGTCGATAACTTGCAAAGAGTTAACTATATCTTACCCTGCCGTTTCTATTGGGGCAAGCAAAGTTGGGAATCACCGGTTCTTGGACACCATGGCGGCGAGCGCTAAGCGCTTTGAGGCAAATCCGGAGACGCCGAACTGCCGGTCAGAGCTTCGACCAGCAATTTATCTTGCCGTGGAAATACGGTACGCAAGTCGAGCACCAGACGATCATTCTCGATGCGGCCAACAACGGGCTGGGGCGCGTTTATCAATCGCCGTTCGAGTCCCTGCAAATCGCCGCTGGCCGGTGTCAGCGCGACTCCGAACGACGGCCAGCCGCCATCGATCAGCGCCGCTGCAATGGGACTGCGAGTTTCCATCGGGACAGCCGATGCGATTCCTTCGGCCTTCGCCAATTGCGGCGCGAGCCGCTCGGCGCGGTTTCGCAAATTCTCGAGCGGCGCAGTCAGGCACTGCCACACGGGCAGTGTGTGTTCGCCCGGCGGTGAGTTCTCGTAACATTCGAGCGTCCCGGCAAGTCCGGCCAAGCGCAACCCGTCGAGTTGCCAGGCGGCGAAGAGCGGATGCTCGATGATTCGTCGGACAGTTTCCTGGCGGCCGGCCAGGATGCCGCATGAAGGACCGCCGACCAAGCCATCGCCACGCACGAGCGCAAGATCGACGCCGGCGGCCAGCCGTGCGCGTACGGACTGTCGCGGCCAGGATACTGATGACGGCGGATCAGCGAGCGGCGCCGCGCCTGCCGCATCGACGAGGACCAGTTCACGATCGCGCGACAGCGCCACGAGCTCTTCCAACAGGGCGGATGCCGTTTCACCAACGACCCGGTAGTCATCGGAGCTGAGCTTAAGCAGTACGGCGGCTCGCGGTGAAGCAGCGGATTCGTAATCGGCGGCGGCCGTTCGATTTGCCGTGCCGACGTCTTTCAAGATAACGCGAGCCGAAGCCGCCAGCTTGGGAAGCGGTCCGGCCGAATCAACCTCGCCTACTTCGGCACGAGAGACAAGCACCTCGCGATCGGTCGCCAGCGCGGAGAGTGTAAGCCAAAGGGCGCCGGCATAACTGTGTACAACGACCGCGGCCTGTGCGCCGGTGAGACGGCAAATGAGCGCTTCGGCGTCTGCCGAAAGTGGGGATCGCTCGTCGGGTCGGCACGCTGGAGTCATGACGAAATTTTGACCGGTATGCAGTGCCCGTTCCAATGCGTGGTCGGCGAGCGGCACGTAAACCCAGGGCGAGCCGATGATCCGCCCGGTGGCATTGATTGTCGCGCGTTGCGAGGTTTGCTGATGCGAAACGACGTACCGGGCCGCGCGCTCGGCCAGTTCGCGAATGGTCGGCACTTCGGCCGCGCGGCGCTGCAGGTCAGTCCGCAATTCCTCGAGAAACGAGCGGACGCCGGATGCCACGACGCTTCGGTTCAAGCGGTCGGAGAGCGTGCGAAGCGGCTGCTTCTCCAAGAGCTCGCTGACACTCGGAAGGCGATTAAGAAAGTCGAGCGGCTTGGTGGCCATGGCGGGAGCCTCCGGGCGCGTGTGTGGAAGTGCGCACCCATTGTGACACCGAGGCGGCCGTTATCCAAGTGTTTGCGGTCGGGGTCGGAAGTCTTAAACCGGCTGCTAAATTCAGGAAGCCGCTGGGGCGCGTTTTCGAAAGAACGCCTCGACTCCCGACCCCTTCGAGGTGGCCTCGCAGAAGGGGTCGGGAGTCGAGCGCGGATGACGTCATCGAGCGTCTTTTTGTAACGAATGTGCGGAGCGCCGGTTGGGAATGTCTTGAAGACTCCCGACCCCGGCCTGAATCCGCAATCACAATCGCGCGATCAGGGATTGAGCCGTTCCTGGGCGATGAATTCGCTGATCGTCTGTGAGCCCTGCTTCTGCTCGGGCTGCGCCCGCGCAGTGCGCTGCCACAACGTCGGCTCCTCGGCCCGATTGGCGACCCGCGGATCGGACGCGCTGGCGCCTCGCCGGAGTCAGCGCATCGACGGTTTTGCGCCAGGCGGTGCGCGTGCTGTTTCCAACGCGCTGTGCGCCTTGCTGCATCGCTTGAAGCGGCGTCGGACGGGCCGAGTCCGGGCTGTTCTGCACCCAGCCGTTGCGGGCGTCGTCGACTTCCGACTTGCGAGGCCAGATTTGCGGCCGCGGTAGATTCGGCTTGGGAAGTGAAAGCTCAGGCATGTGAATGCGCGGCCAGCTTACTCGTGCCAGCGGCGACTGAAACATCCAATGCTGTTCGGGCAACGCGTCGGTGGTGTAGCTCGTCGTTGGAGGTTGAGACGACATTGCAGCCGACGCGCCGCCCGTGGTGGTTGCAGGCGTTTTCGGCCCCAATGAGTTGCCGGTCAGCGGCGAGTCGTCCACTCGATCGCCGCGAAACGGCCACAACCGAAGACCAGACTGTTCGGCTGCGGTCGTGGCCGGGCAGCAACACGCAGCCAACAACAGGCCCAGCAAAACACGCGGAGTGTGTGGCATTGCCCTCAAAGCCTCCAGTAAGTCAGGCTTTCTAGCCTGACATACAAAATACTAATGTCGTCAGGCTGAAAGCCTGACCTACGTTGCTTGTCAGGGCCCGTGCCGCCTGACTCCATCGTTGAGTATTCGTCCACGACGGGCGGGTAAATCTCCCAAAAACTCTACAGGGCGCCCAGGTTGGTTTTGCCTCCAGGACGCGGCAGACCCTGTAGCTGAACTCGCAACGTCCGGCGAGCGCTTCACATGCTGATTTGTTGCGAAATCAACGAATGCGCGCAGTGCTGTCATAGCGTTGTGGCAGCGGCCCATTTGGCGTAGGATGACCAACTTTGCCACTCATCGGGCTGAAATACCTTGCCGATTTCTCTTCGATGCTGACAACGAAAATAGGTCTCATCGGCGCCGGACGCATGGCCACTGCTCTGGCCCGTGGCTTCGTGCGGGCTCAAATGGTGCTGCCTGACGCGATTCTCGCCAGCGACCCGAGCGACGCCGCCCGGGATTCATTCGCGGAGCAGGTGCCTGGAGCAATGGTTGTCAACGAGAATCGGCCGGTTGCGTCCCAGGCGGATGTTGTGTTCCTCGCGGTGAAGCCACAAAAGATCAGTGAGGCGCTGGATGAAATCCACGATCCGATTCGGCCGGCGTCGCTCGTTGTGTCGATTGCGGCTGGCGTGACGTTGATGCGGTTGGCGGCCGGATTACCGGCGCGACAGCGCATCATTCGAGTCATGCCCAACACACCGTGCCTGATTGGCGAGGGCACAAGCGCGTATAGTTTGGGCGAATCCGCTACGGCGGATGACGGACGGTTGGTCGCCGAGCTTCTCTCGGCGGTCGGCGTTGCGCACGAGGTTCCGGAAGCGATGTTGGATGCGGTGACCGGGCTGTCCGGGTCCGGGCCGGCCTTCGTGTATAGTATGATTGAGGCCCTTGCCGCCGGCGGTGAGGCCGCCGGATTGCCAGACAAGCTGGCCAGTGAAATGGCTGCCCGCACCGTCGCCGGGGCGGCCCAAATGGTGATTGAAACAGGGGAGACGCCCAGCGTGCTCCGCGACCGGGTGACCAGTCCCGGCGGGACGACGTTGGCAGGACTTGCGGTGTTACAGGACCGCGGTTTCAACGACGCCGTCAGCGCGGCGGTTGTTGCGGCAGCGAAGCGTTCGACAGAGCTTGGTCAATCGAGCGGCTGAGGGGGATTTACGTCATGAGTGTTTTTTGTCGCATCGATGACAAGAATGTGCCTCTGTATCGTGTGATGTGGGTTTCGGCAACGCCCCACTACTGCGGCGAGGAGGATTGCGTCCGCGAAGGATCGTATGAGATTCGGCTGGAGCAGGGCGAGTCGGTGTGGGCCAATGTGGCCGAGCGTGACGAGATGTTGCAGCGGCTCGAAGCCTGGCAGGGCGGCATGGATGTGCCGGATGATGGCGAGACGGATGATGAGAGCTGGTAGCGGCGTTTGCGGATTTGGGATTTCGGATTTGAGATTTCGCAAGAAGTTTTCAATCCGCAATCCGAAATCCGCAATCCGAAATCGGGAGCGCGTGATGGACATTGAATCCGACGACCAGCTCGAGTGGCGCGACACGTACTTCATCCTCTTCGACCAGTCGAATCGGCCGACGCTGTCGCAGGTGGAGGCAGCCATCAGCGACGCGTCGCGGCGCCTGAAACTGGAAAACCTCGAAGCCGACGATGATGGGATGTTCGAGTCGGTCCTCGTTCAAGCGCCAGAGGACAACGCGGCGTTGGAGATCAGCTATGAGACTGGCGAAGCGGTCGTCGCGCAGAGCACCGATCTGGCCAAGCAGCTCAAAGATGAGATCAATGCCAAGCAATTGGCGAAGATGCTGAAGGCCGATGCGCGGCTCGACGTAATGCTGTTCGAGCGAGTGCGTGGCGAGGATGGCGACGATGACGATTGGGAAGGCGGCACGCTCGACCCGGCCAGCCTGCTGAACGTTGTCGAGGCGCTGGCGAAGCTGACGCACGGGATGCCGATCGACCCGGCATCGGGGGCGATATTAAGCTGAGAGCGGAGAGTCGAGAGCCGGAGGAGAAATGCGAGGATTGTCAAGAGCGTGCGAAGCCTTACCTTCTGGCTCTTGGCTCTAAGCTCTAGGCTCTCTGCTAACACACATGCTTGCCAAAGAAATCAAACCTGGCGCGGTCGTCAATCACAATGACGCTCCGCACATGATCGAAAGCGTCACCGTGCAATCGCCCTCGGCGCGGGCAGCGCGACGCTGTACAAGTTTCGTGCCCGCAACCTCGTGACCAAGCAGAAGACGGACATCACGCTCAAAGGCACGGATGGGTTGGACGACGCCGATTTCCACCGCCGCGAAGTCACGTTCATGTACGCCGACAACGACGCGGCCTATTTTCTCGACTCGGGCGACTACAACCAGTACACGCTCCCGCGCGATGAGGTCGCCAACGAGCTGCAGTACGTTACCGAAAACCTGCAAGGCATGTTGGCCATGATCTACAACGGCCAATGCGTCGGCATTCAGCTGCCGACGGCCGTGGATCTCAAAATCACGCAGTGCGACCCGGCGGTGCGCGGCAATTCGGCGACTTCGCGCACCAAGCCCGCCACTCTTGAAACAGGGCTTGAAGTCCAGGTGCCCGAATATCTCAAGGAAGGCGAGATGATTCGCGTCGACACGCGCACGGGCGAGTTCTTAGCGCGGGCCTAACTTGAGGGGCGTTAACGGAGGGCGAAACAATGCAGGCGGCAGTCATTGTCTTGGTGCTGGCGGCCGTTGGCGGACTGACCCTGGCCGCGATTCGACTCAGCGGCAAACCCTGGCCGCCGATGTGGATGGCGCTTGGGCATGGCGCGGTGGCAGCCACCGGCGTCGGCCTGTTGATTTATGCGCCGATATCGCCCGGCATTCCCGCATTGGCGCAGGTTGCGTTGGGCATTTTCATCCTGGCTGCGCTCGGCGGCGCCACGCTGTTCTTGGGTTTCCACATGCGCGCAAAGGCGCTACCGATTCCGCTCGTGTTAGGTCACGGGCTGATCGCGGTCACCGGGTTGGCGCTGCTATTGTTCAGCTATTTTCAAGGCTGAAGCATTGCCGGCGGCTGTGGTGGCCGACGGCGTGTCTCGGCCTAGCGTGCCGACTTTTTCGCCGCCTTGCGCGCTTTGGTTTTGGCCGGTTTCTTTTTGGCCGATTTGGCGGCGGCGCTTGAGGTTTGCTTTTTGGCGGCCGAGCGGCCGTTGCCGCCGAAGATGTTTTCCCAGTTGTCGGAGAATTGCTTGGTGGCTCCTACGCGCGTGATGGTCATGGTTAATCAAAACTCCTGGAACGTTAAACAAGATGTTGGAATGACGCGCGGGGCAAGCCCCGCGGCTAAATAGCTAGTCGTAGGTCGGGTGCTTGCACCCGACGAATCACTGCACGGCGGGTGCGAGCACCCGCCCTACCGATGTTGTAGTTTTTTATAGCGGAAGCGTTTCGGTTCGTCAGCGCTTTCACCGAGGCGTTCGCGGCGCTGGTCTTCGTAGGTCTGGAAGTTGCCTTCGCACCAGTGGACGTAGCCGTCGCCCTCGAACGCCAGGATGTGCGTGGCCAGGCGGTCGAGGAACCAGCGGTCGTGGCTGACGCACGACCGCGCAGCCGGCGAAGTTGGCGACCGCTTCTTCCAGTGCCCGCAGCGTGTCGACGTCCAGGTCGTTGGTCGGTTCGTCCAAAAGCAGCACGTTCGAGCCGCGGCGGAGCAGCTTGGCCAGGTGCACGCGGTTCCGCTCGCCGCCGGAGAGGACGCCGACTTTTTTCTGCTGGTCAGGGCCGGTGAAGTTGAACCGCGAGACGTAGGCCCGCGAGTTCATCTTGCGGCCGCCCATCTCGAGCGTGTCGTGACCGCCGGAGATTTCCTCGTACACGGTATGATCGGCCACGAGGTCGTCGCGGCTTTGGTCGACGTAGCCAAGTTCGACCGTGGGGCCGATTTTCAGCTCGCCTTCGTCCGGCTCCTCCTGGCCCATGAGCATGCGCAGCAGCGTCGTTTTGCCGGCGCCGTTGGGGCCGATGATGCCGACGATGCCGCCCGGCGGGCAGCCGGAAGTTCACGTTCTCGAAGATCACGCGGTCGCCGTACGATTTGCCCAGGTTGACCGCTTCGACGACCATATCGCCGAGCCGCGGGCCGGGCGGGATTTGGATTTCCAGTTCGTCCGGGCTGGTCCTCAAACTGCCTCGGCGGCCATGGTTTCGTAGGCCTTGAGTGCGGGCTTTGCTCTTGGCCTGCCGGCGCGCGGGGCCATGCGGACCCACTCCAGCTCGCGAGCCAGCGTGCGTCTGCCGGGCCGTGGCCTGCTTTTCTTCGACTTCGAGCCGCTTCTTCTTCTGCTCGAGCCAGGAGGAGTAGTTGCCTTCGAAGGGATGGCCCTGGCCGCGGTCGAGCTCCAGAATCCACTTGGCGGCGTTGTCGAGAAAGTAGCGATCGTGCGTCACGGCGACGACCGTGCCCGGATACTCTTCGAGATGCCGCTCGAGCCAGGCGACGCTCTCGGCGTCGAGGTGGTTCGTCGGCTCGTCGAGCAGCAGCAGGTCCGGCTGCTCCAGCAGGATCTTGCACAGGGCGACGCGGCGCTTCTCGCCGCCGGAGAGGTTCTTCACGTCGGCGTCGCCCGGCGGCAGGTTCATCGCGCTCATCGCGATTTCGACCTGCCGGTCGAGCTCCCAGGCGTTCACGGCTTCGATCTTGTCCTGCACTTTGGCTTGCCGCTCGAGCAGCTTTTCCATTTCGTCGGGGTCGGTCACTTCGCCCAGCTTTTCGGAAAGCTGCTCGAACTCGGTGAGCAGGGCCCGCGTGGGGGCGACGGCCTCCTCGACGTTGCCGAACACGTCCTTATCGGGGTTGAGCTGCGGCTCCTGCTCCAGGAGGCCGACGGTAAAGCCGTCGGTGAGGCGGGCCTCGCCGTCGAAGTTCTTGTCCTTGCCGGCCATGATCCGCAGCAGCGTGCTTTTGCCGGAGCCGTTGCGGCCCAGCACGCCGATCTTGGCGCCGGATAGAAAGCCAGCCAGATATCTTTGAGGACTTCGCGCTGGCCGATCTTCTTGGTGAGGGCGGCCATTTGGAAGATGTATTTTTGGGACATGCAGTTGAGGATACAGGATTCGGGATTCAGAGGGCAGGGGGAACTGTTGTAACGCGGAGTGACCAGTTCGGCCGGCGTTTGGTAAGATGGTTCAGCGAGGCATTATTAGTTATGCCTGACGAATTTCACGCAACCGAGTTCCTGCCGCGAGTGTTCGCGCCGACGCGACGCGATCGTCGGCGCTGGCGCTACCTGTCTGCAATCTTTCGTAGTGAGCGGCGTACCTTCCGCTTGCTGAAGCGTATCGAATCGGAACGGGCGTCCGCGATCAAGGCGGCTGCGCTTTGCGGGGCACCCACAGTTGGCTGCTGCCGTACCGTGAAGACTTGCGTTGGGCAATTCAATATGGCCGACTCGAGCCGATCAAGCTTTACCTGACGCGATGTCCCCTTGACATGGTGCCGGTGGCGATTTGGTTGTGGGGCAAATGCGCCGACCGGTTCCGTCTTTACGGGCTGTCGGGGTTTTGTTACGACCGCTCGCCAGTCGTTCGGAAACACGTCGCCAAAGCGCTCAGGCGGCTGGAAGCCTGGTCGCTGCTTGATGAAATGGTGGCGGCATTTCCGGATGATGAAAAAATTCGTTGGTTTGCTAACGCTCCACTCTCGCACGGGCCTTTTTCGGAGCGGCTCGCGACTTTCAAACGCAACGTCGATGACTCGCACGCCGGTGAAGTCGTGACGCCGTCCGCGATGCCATTCTGGGCCGCGGAGCGAGTATGGGATTACACACCGCCGAAGAGCGTCGAGTTGATTCGCCGCATGCTGCAGCGAATTCGGCATTGGGTGCGGTGGGGCGAGAGCTGAGCGTCGACGTCAAGCTTCACTACGGCGTAACATCGAGGACGATATCAAAGCGTGCCTCGAGCTCGCCCAGCTTCGATTTCTCGATCGGCTTGAAGTCCGCTAGCACCGATTCACGGGCCTTCGCGTCGCGGATGCCGCGGAACACGCCGTCGCGCTCGTTCTGTGGGTCACCCTTCACATAGCATTGCGTGACGAACTCGGATTGGCCGGGCCGCTTGATCTTGAAATGAATGTGCGGCGTGCGGCCGGGGTAGGGCACCGGCTTCACAGTGCGGAAGTAATACTCGCCCGTGGAGCCGGTGAGGAAGCGGCCGAAGCCCTGGAAGTTGGCGTCGCGCTTGGCGTGCGTGTCGGCGGTATGGAGATAAACGCCATGGCCGTCGACTTGCCAGATCTCGACGAGCGCATTGCGGAGCGGATCTCCGTTGGCATCCAGGATGCGGCCGGTGAGATGCGTGATCTCGCCAACGGCCGGTGTGATGCCGTCGTTGACGATCAACAGGTCGTTGTCGGTATCGAGCGGCAAGCGATCAGGATAAAACGGCCCCTCCATTTGTCGCGGCGTAAGCGAAAGCGCTTCAGCGAACGCGCCGCGGGTGTTCCACAAGGAAGGTAGCGCAAGTGCACCGGTCGCAACTGCTGCGTGGCGAATGAAAGTGCGGCGCGTCGTATTCAAGTTCGAAGCATTCATGCGTGTTCTCACTTTTCAATATGCCATTCACGGACGCGACGCCAAAAAGCCGCCGATGATGGCTAGAATCGGTTTCAACGTTCTGGTGGTCGGATCGGCATCGACGCCAAAGATTTCCATGGCCGTCGCGCCGAGCAGGTATAGCGAATTCTCTGGTCCGAACACAACAGGGCACGTTAAGGTCTCGCCAAGCTCCTCAATCGTAAAGGGAGCCTCGCCCAATTGCATCTTCGCGTGGCGACCATCGGCCATGATCAATTCCCGAGATCGAAGCGGCTTCAGACCAATCGCCTCAAGCCGAGTGGCGGGCGCGAATGAATAGAGCGCGCCGGTATCGACCCAGAACGGCTCTTCAAAAAAGCGATCCGGTTCCTCGGGATTCGCGACGCGCACTTTGACTTGAAACATACCCATTTTGCTTCGCCTTATGTTCACATCCGAATTTTATCATCTGGCCTACGTGTTTGTCGAATGTTGACGCACGCGGCTCTACATTACGGCTCGGGCCAGATATCCCACCAGCCTGGATTCGGTCCCTGGGTCTCGCCGCCGCAGTACTGCCGGTAAGCTGCCTTATCCTGCACTTCCACGAACGCATGATAAGAAAAGCGTTTCTTCTTTGAGCTTGGATAACGATAAACGAAATACGTGCGGCCATCCTTTGCGCAAAGCTCCGCAATTCCATCACATGGACATTCTCTGGGTCATCTTTAGCAAATAGATCACTCAGTTTCTTCGGTTCAAAGCTTGGCATGTTTGCACCGCTCGAGTTTTGTCTTGGCTTTAAAGGTGCATCTCACATTTATTCCCATTCAATCGTCGCCGGCGGCTTGCGATGAAATATCGTACACCA
The DNA here is from genome assembly GCA_963713365.1 of uncultured Planctomycetota bacterium. Lineage (GTDB taxonomy): Bacteria > Planctomycetota > Planctomycetia > Pirellulales > Lacipirellulaceae > JABDGM01. The sequence goes on from CAVQLN010000008.1 coordinate 170,046, forward strand.
CGCGGTTCACGCCTTTTACTTCATTGATGATTCGCGTGGAGATGCGGGCGAGGAGATCGTGCGGCAGGTGGGTCCAGTCGGCGGTCATGAAGTCGTCGGTGGTGACGCAGCGGACCGCGAATGCATCGTCGTAAGTGCGGGCGTCGCCCATCACGCCGACGGATTGCACCGGCAGCAGCACGGCGAACGCTTGCGACGTGGCTGCGATAGAGGCCGGCCGCTTTGATTTCGGCTGACGACGATCGCGTCGGCCTCGCGCAGCGTGTCGAGCCGCTCGCGAGTGACTTCGCCCAGGCAGCGCACGGCCAGGCCCGGGCCGGGGAATGGGTGCCGCCAGACGATTTCCTCGGGCAGGCCAAGCTGCAGAGCCGAGTTGGCGGACTTCGTCCTTGAACAGATCGCGCAGCGGCTCGATAAGCTCGAACTCGAGCTCGGCCGGCAGGCCGCCGACGTTGTGGTGCAGCTTGATCGTGTCGGCGGGCCCATCGGGCGCGGCGCCGCTTTCGATCACGTCGGGATAAAGCGTGCCTTGGGCCAGAAACTTTGCACCTTGAATCTTGCGTGCCTCGGCGGCGAAGCATTCGATGAACGCATGGCCGATGAGCCGGCGTTTTTCCTGTGGATCGGTCACGCCGGCAAGCGCGCTCAAGAAACGGCCTTCGGCCTTCACGACGTGCAGGTCCGACTTGAAGTGCTTCGTGAATTCCTCGATGACCGACTTCTCCTCGTCCTTGCGCAACAGACCGTTGTCGACGAGGATGCACGAAAGCTGCGGGCCAATCGCCCGGTACAAGAGCGCGGCGACTACCGACGAATCGACGCCGCCCGAGAGGCCGCAAATGACGCGGTCGCTGCCGACGCGCTCGCGCACCTGCCGGATGGTTTGTTCTGCGAAATCGCCCAGTCGCCACGTGCCGGTGCAGCGGCACGCGTTGGTCAGAAAATTGGCGAGGATCGTTTTGCCGTCGGGTGTATGGGTGACCTCGGGATGAAACTGCAGGCCGTAGAGTGGCCGCGAACGATGTTTTACAGCAGCGAGCAGGCACGAACCGGTTTGTGCCAACGGCACGAAGTCATCAGAAACCGCGTCCACCTGGTCGCCGTGGCTCATCCAGACTTCAGTCTCTTGCGGAACGCCGGCGAATAATTCGTTCGCGTCTTTAGCGGCCGAGTTCACCGTGAGATGCGCGCGGCCGAATTCGCGCACGGGGTGGTTCTGCACGCGCCCGCCGAGCGCCTGGCACATGAGCTGCATTCCATAGCAGATGCCGAGCATCGGAATGCCCAGATCGAACAATGCCGGATCGCATTGCGGTGCGCCGGCGGCGTAAACGCTAGCCGGGCCGCCGGAGAGGATGAGACCTTTGGGTGCAAGCTCGCGCACGCGCTGGGCCGTGATATCGTGCCGCACAATCTCGCCGTACACGTGCTGCTCGCGCACGCGGCGGGTGATCAGTTGGGCGTACTGCCCACCGAAATCGAGCACGAGCACGCGCTCGGCGGCGACGGCGGGTTGCGAGACGTTATTCTTAGTTGCGGCCATCCTGGTCGACGAAGTCCACGGCGCTGGAAACTGGGATTATAGCGCTGACGCATATGGTGAACCAGTGGCGAGTTGTGGAGCTCGGAATACGCGCTTATGCTTGTAGCTGAACTCGCAAGAGTTCAGAGTCGATGGCCGGCGATGCTGAATCCCATCTGAATTCTTGCGAATTCAGCTACATAACATGCAAATTCTTTTGACGAACGATGACGGTATCTATGCGCCAGGGCTGGCGGCGATGGAGCGTGCGCTTGCGCGGCTGGGCGACGTGTGCGTCGTCGCGCCGGCCGTGGAGCAGAGCGGCGTTGGGCATTCGATTACGTTTCTGAGCCCGCTCATGGCGAAAGAGGTGTTCGACGGCGAGCGGCGACGCGGCTGGGCCGTGGAAGGCAGCCCGGCCGACTGCATCAAGCTGGCGCTATCCGAGTTCTGCCCCAAGCCCGACCTAGTCGTCAGCGGCATCAACGGCGGGCTCAACCTCGGTATCAATGTGCTGTATTCGGGCACGGTGGCCGGGGCGACGGAGGGGGCTGTTTTCGGCATTCCGAGCATCGCCGTGTCGCTCGAATATGACGAGCACGCGCAGTTTGATCGGGCGTGCGAGATGGCGGTATGCCTGATCGAGCAGATTCTGGCTCGCGCCGACATCGATACGCACACGCTGTACAATATCAACATCCCGACGGTGGCGCTCGCAAAGCCGACGGAGGTCCGTGTGGTGCCGATGGCGACGGTGGGCTGGCCGGCCGAGTTCGATCGCCGCGTCGATCCGAAGGGCCGGCGTTACTACTGGGCAATGGGCACCCCGGCCGTCCCGAACGAGGGCGAGTTGACCGACCTGGAAGCGTGGCAGAAGGGCTACATCACGCTCACGCCGCTGCGGATCGATCGCACTGAAACGGCGATGCTTGAGCGCATGCACAATTGGAAGTTGACGCTGGAAGGACGCACTGTCCGAAATAATTAAAGAAGAATCTCACGCAGGGGCGCTGAGGACGCAGAGAAATTCAAGACACAGATTTTCCAGAACACATGGGGTGCATAATTCTTGCCGAGGTCAATCGCCAATATGAATGAAATGGCGATTGAGTTCTGACTCTGCGACCTCTGCGCCTCTGCGTGATACTTCCGCCTAAAGTTTTTGGAATGTGAGTATGGCTACATCAATGTATTTCGGCAAATTGGTGATTGTGGTCACGCTGGGAAGCGTGGTTATTGGTTGTGACTCGTCGACCAATTCAAAAAGCGGCGGCGGCGGAGCGAGCATGGGCGAAATGGCGGCGGCTCTCGATGCTCGGCAAGCGGCGGAGCAGAATGAGGAGCAGCGATTGGAAGCTGAGCGCAAGGCGGAAGAAGCGCGGCTGGCGGCGGCCGCTGCGGCTCAGCCGCCGGAAGAACGACCAAGAAAAGAAGCTAAGCGTGATCCCATCGGTCAGGGCGGTTATTTGACGGCGATCGCGGGTGCCCGTCGGCACGTTCTAAATCAAGTCGAGGATTGGGCGTGGACTCAGGCCGTCCAGCACTTCCAAGCAACCGAAGGCCGACTGCCCAAAGATCATGAAGAGTTTATGAAGAAAATAGTGATTCCGCTTGGAATTAATCTTGGCTTTAAGGAAGAGGGGCAGGAGTTTCTGTACGATCCGACACCTACTGAAGACCACCCGTGGGGCATCGTGTACGTCGTCGAAAAGGTGGAAGAGCCGGTTCCGGATGCGACGCCGGTCCAGTAGCAGCGTGAAATGGCGTTCGGCAAATTCGTTATCGTCCGCACAGGGCGGCGCTTACCGGCGGTAGAGTCGGCGTTGCCGCCGACGCTAATTTCTTCAATTCGCTTGCGATCTGGGCCGTCTGATTAGAATGGAATTTGGCGAGCAGGCTGCGCTTTGCCAAGTCCCCTCTTCTTCGACGATAGGCCCCTCTGATGAAGCTCCCCTCGGCGCTTGGCGCTATTCTGTTGGTCGCGTGGTTTTCCCAGATCGCAGCGGCGAATGAAGCTCCCTGCGCGCCGTTGCGCCGTATGTTGCCGAATGTTATGTTGTCGACGCGCCGCCGAGTTGGGTTTTCCGCCGCAGCACTTATTCGCACGACCCGTACTCCGGTGCGCGCGTGGCGCAGTACATGCGTACTCCGCCGGTCGAGCCGCTCGATGATGAGCGGATGATCACGAGCCGATATCATCGCAAGCGCACCAACATTCGCGGCCACGACGGCTCGATGGACACGTACTACGAAGTGCAGCATTGGGGCAACGGCCGCGGCGGTCTGGATGCCGAATGGGAACGGTTCCACGATGCGTGGAAGGAATCGATCCTCAGCGGCGGGTATTACAACCAATCGCAAGGCTACGGGCCGTGGGGCAACGGCGGCGGCTATGGTTTTGGATATCCCGGAGTCGGCTTCCCCGGTTATGGCTTCCCGGCGGGCAACTATTACGGACAGCCGCCATACGGTGGCGGATGGAATGGTCAGCATGGACATGGCGGCCCCTTTGGTGGCGGCCCGTATGGTGGCGGACAGCATGGCGGCGGAGGCCACTATGGAGGTGGCGGTCATCATGGCGGCGGGCATCATGGCGGCGGGCAACATGGCGGCGGGCAACATGGCGGCGGGCAACATGGCGGCGGGCAACATGGCAACGGCCATGGGCCGCATGACGACTGACAGAATTCCGGGGGCGAGGACGCCCCGGCTCGCTAGCGGCCGACGGCGCGGTTCCAATTTCTTTTCGCGACGTAATCTTCCACCAGCCAGCGGTCGCCTTGACGGACCCAGTTCATCGTCAGCTCATCTTCAGCGCCGCCCTTCATGCCGTTCTGCTTCACGGTGGCGACGATGATGCCGCGGCTCGTGACGGTGGCAGAGTCTGGTTCATCGCCAGCTTCGACTTCGATTTTCGGCGAGCCGATGATGCGGGCGCGCTCGACCTCGACCAGCGGCATCAACGTTTCGACGTCGCGTCGAATTTGCGTGGGGGCGGTGGACGCCAGAAAGCGCAGCGCGCCCGGCACGTCGTTGGCCTCGACCGTATCGGCTAGCTCGTAAAGAGTGCGCTCCACCGCTTCGCGCGGCGTTTCGATCAAATACTCCGTCACGAGCAGCACGCCAACAATCGCGAGAATCACCAGGATTGCAAGAAATGATTCGGTCGTTCGCAACTGCAGGTAAACGATGAGCGCCATCGTCACGAGGACGGCGCCCACGGCCCAAATCGGCAACGCGTTTTCCGCGAGATAGTTCATTACGACGATTCGACTGGATCGCGCGAGCCGGGCCGTCCTCGGCCCCGGCCAAGCATCACGGCTGAAAAGATCGCGATCAGGAAAAGTAGGGCCGCCAGCGGCCAAAGCGGAATCAGGTTATCGCCGGGCGACGCAAAATCGCGCCGCGTCGCCCGATCATCGATTCGTGCGCTGGCCTCTGGATTATTCGCGGCCGCACGACGATCTGCGACCCGTTCCCGCGCCTGATACTGCAGCTCGAGCCGCGTTTGACGACGGCCGTACTTGCCGCCGATCGCCACCAGCGCCAATAGCGCCATCAGCGAAAAGACCAATACCCAGAACCACGCCGAGTCGGTGAGTGGCAGCCGTTCTTCGCTCTCCATGCATTTATTATTAACAACGGAGGCACGGAGGTCACGGAGAACTAAATGCTCTTTGATTTTCGATACATTGCCGCGCTTCTCTGTGCTCTCCGTGCCTCCGTGGTCCAATTTCACCGGCGCGGGAACAATGCGCCGCCGTATTGGGCGGCGTCGCCCAGTTGCTCTTCGATGCGCAGTAGCTGGTTGTACTTGGCCATGCGGTCGCTGCGCGAGGCGCTGCCCGTCTTGATCTGGCCGGTGCCGAGAGCGACAGCCAGGTCGGCGATCGTGGCGTCTTCGGTTTCGCCGCTGCGGTGGCTCATCACGTTGGTGTAGCCGTTGCGGGCGGCCAGCCGCACCGCTTCGATCGTTTCGGTGAGCGTGCCGATCTGGTTCACCTTGATGAGAATGCTGTTGGCGATGCCCGACTCGATGCCGCGCTGGAGCCGCTCGGTGTTGGTGACAAACAGGTCGTCGCCCACGAGCTGCACTTTGTTGCCGAGGCGGTCGGTGAGCAGCTTCCAGCCGTCCCAGTCGTCTTCGCTGCAGCCGTCTTCGATCGAGCAGATGGGATACTTCTCGACCCAGCCGGCGAGCAGGTCGACCATGCCGGCCGAATCGAGCTCGCGTGCCGTCGATCGTGTACTTTTTTGTCTTGTCGTCGTAAAACTCGGTGGCGGCCACGTCCATCGCGATCCACACTTGCTTGCCGGGCTGATAGCCGGCCTTGCCGATCGCTTCCAGGATCAGGTCGATGCGCCGGCGGCATTGTTGGGCAGGTCGGGCGCGAAGCCGCCTTCGTCGCCGACCGCCGTGTTCAGCTTGCGACTCTTGAGCACGCTCTTGAGGTGGTGAAAGATCTCGCAGCCGCAGCGCAGGCGCGTCGCTGAAGCAGTCAAAGCCCAGCGGCATGACCATGAACTCCTGCACGTCGACCGAGTTGTCGGCATGCTGGCCGCCGTTGACGATGTTCATCATCGGCGCGGGCAGCAGGCGGGCGTTCGAGCCGCCGATGTATCGATACAGCGGCAGCTCGCAATAGCGGGCGGCGGCGTGGGCCGTCGCCAGCGATACGCCGAGGATCGCATTGGCGCCGAGATTCTTTTTGTTCGGCGTGCCATCGAGCTCGATCATCCGCTCGTCGACGGCGATCTGGTTGAGCGCATCCATGCCCACAAGCTCGTTAGCGATTTTTTCGTTGACGTTGTCGACGGCTTTCAGCACGCCCTTGCCCAGAAAGTACGACTTGTCGCCGTCGCGCAGCTCCCAGGCCTCATGCACACCGGTGCTGGCGCCGCTGGGAACGGCGGCCGTGCCAATCGTGTTATCGTCCAGAGTTACATCGACCTCGACGGTCGGATTGCCGCGGCTATCGAGAATTTGCCGGGCGTGGATATCGACAATCATGCTCATGGCTTTGGCCTTTTGCGACGGAAATTCGAAGTGCGTCAACCCGCCCGCCATTTTAGGCTTTGAGCATATGTTGTCGAGCGGGCCGCGTGAATTGCTGGCCGTTGATGCGATGAACTGTTAAAGTGAAGAGATCGGGCGGCTTTCGCGAAACGAGTCATTCGGCGAGCGCTGGCAATGCGATACTGGCTGGGACAAGTCTTTCTTACGATCGCGCTAGGTTGCGTCGCGGCCGGAAGCGCGACCGCGATTACGATCGACGTCGATTACAGCTACGACACGCCGGCACTCGGGGGCAGCAATTTCTTTGGCAGTGGCAATCCGCAGGGCGCAACGGGCGGATCACAAGCCCGGGCGGCGCTGGAAGCGGCCGCGAGCTACTTCACAAGCATTCTGAACGACACGTTTTCGGCGATTACCGTACCTGCGCCGTATCACAGCACCTTTCCCGGCTCGACCGGCGAGGTGCGCTGGTTTTTCGAGCAGCGATTCCAACACCCGTCGGGGACGACTGAGGTTGCGATTCCAAATCCCAACATCCCTGATCCCGCCGTGCCGGCTAACACTTACATCATTTACGCGGGCGCACGGAGCCTGGGGGGTAGCGTCGCCGGGAGCGGTGCCGTGGGTGGCCTGTTTCGTGGCAACGACATTATTGGAAGCAATGAGTTCCGTCCGTCGGACATCGAAATTATCGAGCAGACGACGGAGAATTTCTTCAACGCCGTCGACACACGTGGCGAACCCAACGGTTTTGCGCGTTGGGGCGGAACGATCTCATTCGATACGGATGTCTCTCCCGCCTGGCATTTCAATCACACGACGCCGCCTTCCGGAAACGTGCGTGATTTTTTCTCCGTGGCAATCCATGAGCTCGGGCACGCGCTTGGCTTCGGTTCGCAGAGTCCCAGCGACGTGACGCCATGGGAGTCGCTGGTCAGCGGCTCGAACTTCGTTGGTGCGAATGCCATGTCGCAAAACAGCGGCAATCCTGTGCCGCTGTCGGCCGACCGCGCCCATTGGAACAACGGCACGCAAAGCGTGGTGTACGGCGGCACGACGGCCCAAGAAGCGGCGATGGACCCCGATCTGCAGAACGGCACGCGCAAGCGGTTCACGGCATTGGACGCGGCCGCGATGCGAGACATCGGCTGGGAGGTGATTGCGCCGCCGGTGACCACGCTGTTCGGAGATTACAACAACAACGGCCATGTCGACGCGGCCGACTATGTCGTGTGGCGTGAGAGGCTTGGCCAGAACGTTACGATTCCCAACGATATGACGTCTGGCAACGTCGGGACGGGGGATTACACCGTGTGGCGGATGAACTACGATCTGATGGGCAGCGGCAGCGCGGCGGCGCTGGCTGGCGTGCCGGAGCCGGGCGCTTTCATGTTGGCAATTGCAGGCGGGAGTCTTATCTTTGTTATGCGTCGTCGACCGGTCGCCGCGGCGACCGGTGCCCGACGCGGCTAATTGCTCCTCGCTCCGTGCTCTTTGCTCCCTGCTCTTATGCTCGCCCGCGCACAAACCTGGTGGACTATTCTTCGCATTTGCCTTGAAGAGCGGCTGGTTTACCGCGGCGATTTCTGGCTCGGCACGCTGATGCGGTTCCTGCCGATCGTCACGCAGATATTTCTGTGGGGGGCCGTGTTTGAGGGGATGCAGGCAGCCGGCGAGATCGCTGGCGAGCCGCTTCAGCGGGCGGGCAAGCAGATCGCCGGTTACGCCTATCACGATTTCGTGGCGTATTACCTGCTGACGATGGTCAGCCGGGCGTTTTCCAGCATGCCCGGACTGGCGGCCGGCATCGCGCTGCAGATCCGCAACGGCGAGATCAAGAAGTATCTCGTTCAGCCGGTCGATCTGATCGGCTTTCTGCTCTTGATGCGGCATTGCTCACAAGCTCGTGTATTACGGCGTGGCGATCGTGCCGTTCGCGCTGGTGTTCTATTTGTGCCGCAGATTATTTTCCCGGCTGGCCGCCGGCGCCAGTGATGCTGGCCTACGTGACGTCGCTCGATCTTCGCGTTCCTGTTGGGGTTTTTCCTGGAAGCGACGATCGGCCTGATCGGGTTTCTGGTTTCTGGAAGTCAGCTCGCTGCTGTTCGTGTACATGCTGTTTAACTTCTTCTTCTCGGGCCACATGTTCCCGCTCGACATGCTGCCTGCGGCCGTGGGACACGATCGTGCAAATCATTCCGCTGCAGTACCTGGCGTATTTCCCGGCGGCCGTGTTTCTCGAAAAGATTACTGGTCCGGACCTTATGGTGCGGGCCTGGCGATCCAGGCGGCATGGGTGCTGTTTTTCATCGTCGCCTGCCGGGTGACGTATGCGCGGGGTATTCGGCGCTACAGCGGATTTGGAGGTTGATTGTCCAATGTAACTCGTAATTCATGCTTTGATTGAACAGGAGGAAGCAGAGGGAGCAGAGCCGGCAAAAACACGAGACTCGGCTACCTCTGCTTCCTCCTGTTAAAAAACAATTAACGAAATTCGGTCGCATGTCCCGCCCTTCCTATCTTCCGCGTCTTCCTCACGTTCGCCCGCAACAGCCTCGTGCGGGACATGATGTTTCCCGCCAATTTCATTATCGAGACGATTTCGTCGTTCGGCTGGGTGATGATGAACGTGGCGTTTTACCTGCTGATCTTCGAATACACCGATCAGATCGGCGGCGATGGCACGGCCGGAGGCGCCTGGGACAAGCACCAGTTCTTCGTGTTCATCTCCACGAGCATGTTCATCAACAGCATCGTGCAGATGTTTTTCATGACGAACGCCGACGAGTTCAGCGAATTGATTCGCACGGGCGGGTTGGATTTCGCGTTGCTCAAGCCGATCGACACGCAGTTCTTGATTTCGCTGCGGCGGATCGAGTGGGCGTCGCTGGCGAATTTTGTCGTGGCTGCGGTGTTGATGGCTGTACGCTTTGCCGCGTGTCGAGGGGTTCACCCTCACGGTGTGGCAGGTGGTGCTGTACCCGATTTACGTTGCGGCGGGAGTGGGCGTGCTATACAGCCTGATGATCGTGCTGGCGGCCGCGAGCGTGTGGCTGGGCGCAACACTTCGATTTACGACTTCTGGTTCTACATCACGACGTTTTCGCGCTACCCGATGGAGATTTACAGCGGACCGGTCGGCGGCTGGCTGCGAGTCATTTTCACGTTTGTGTTTCCGATTCTGCTCGTGGTGAACGTGCCGGCCCGCATGCTGGCCAAGCCGCTGCGGCCGGAGTATGCGTATTTGGCGCTGTTTGCCGTGGCCGCGACTACTGTCAGCCTTGTTGTCAGCCGCTGGGTGTTTCAACGGGCTCTTTTGAGCTATCGCAGCGCGAGCAGTTGACCATAAATGTGGCCTATGCTTGAAGATGCGTGTCGTTCGATTTCTGCTGATTCCGCTTGTGCTAACGGCCATCGTGCCGCTGCTGCTGGCGTGTGCTATTCCGCTTATCGTGTGGTGGCTGCTGAGGACGGCATGGTTCCGGTTCAGCAATCGCGGCAAGCGATTTCTTGTCTACACGCGGCGCCATGGTTGGAATGAGTTCATAAAGAACAATCTGGTTCCAGTTTGCGAGCAGCACATAGAAACTGTTGAGCTTGCGCCTGCGGACGCACGCCGCGGCCATGGCGAGAGTCTCATATCCGGGCGGCAACCATCGGGAGAAGCAAACCGCTACTGGCCGAAGTGTCGCTGCTTGGCGTTCGCTGCGTTCCTCTAAATGAAACGCTGCTGCCATTCAAACGACACTCGGGTCGCAGGCCCGAAGTGCAGCAAGAGTTGAGCGCCTTGCTTGCTCCTCTCATGAAGCGCAGCCTGCGCTCGGGTCACTAGGCCAAGTTATTCGCCGACGAGCGTTACAACGATGGTCCGTCGCCGCGGCTTTACGTCGCATTCGAGATGAAAGATTTGCTGCCAAGTGCCGAGCACCAGCCGGCCCTCGGCAATCGGCACACTGATGGCTTGTCCCAGCCAGGTGGCCTGCAGGTGCGAATGGCCGTTGCCATCGTGCCAGGCCTGTTCGTGACCATACTGCCGACTTGGTGGAATGAGTCGATCGAGCACCTCCGGCAGATCGCGCTCCAGTCCTGGCTCGAATTCGATCGTGCCGATCGCAGCCGTGCTGCCAACGTTGAAGACGTGAGCGGTGCCGATGCGAATCCCGCTGTCGGCCACGATGCGCGAGACATTCGGCGTGATGTCTTGCATGTGCCGATGACCGGTCGTATTGATCTCGAATTGTTGTTGGCTGACCATGATGCCGTGGCGGCGGGTTGCGGTTTTGAGCTAGGCTTGTTAGCGTGTGAAACTAGCGGTCCAAGATAACGCGCACGTCACAACGACGGGAGTGTATGCGATGAGCAAGAGACGATGCTTCGTGATATTCGGCGTGGTATTGATCGGTATCGTTTTGACGGCTGGGCATTTCGGAAAGGCAGAGTCGAACGTGGCGACGAACAGCGACCGAAAAATCACGTATCCTGAAACACGCCGCGACGATCAGGTCGATGAATTCCACGGCGTGAAGGTGGCGGATCCGTATCGCTGGCTGGAAGCCGACGTGCGCGAGTCGTCCGAAGTGGCCGACTGGGTGGCCGCGCAGAACAAGGTTGCTCGGGCGTATCTGGATGCGATTCCAGAGCGGCCGGCGATCGCCCGGCGACTCACCGAGCTGTACGACTACGAGCGCTATTCCGCCGCCGACGCAGCAAGGCGGCAAATATTTCTACTCGAAGAACGACGGCTTGCAGAACCAGTCGGTTCTGTATGTTGCCGACCGATACGATGCGGACGGCCGCGTGCTCGTGGATCCGAACGAATGGTCGGAGGACGGCACCGTGGCGATGCGCGGCTACACGGTAAGCGATGATGGCCGGTATTTGGCCTACACGCGTGCGGAGGCTGGCAGCGACTGGCAGCAAATCTACGTGCTTGACGTCGAGCAGAACGAACTGCTGGAGGACCAGTTGAAGTGGGTTCGCTTTGGCGGCATCGACTGGACGAAAGACGGCACGCGGTTTTTATTACAACCGCTATCCGGAGCCTCCGCCCGGCGAAGAGTATCAGTCCGCGGCGCTCAACCAGATGGTGTACTTCCACAAGCTCGGGACCAAGCAGGAGGACGACCAGCTGATTTACCGACGGCCCGATCATCCGGATTGGGGCTTCTCGGTCGGACCGACGGACGATGGCAAATATCTGCGTGCTTTCCATCGATCGCAGCACCGATCCGCAGAACCAGGTATATGTGCGCGAAGCGTCGGCCGCGGCTGATGCGCCGTGGACGGAACTGATTGGCGACTTCGAGAATCAGTTCTCGTTCGTCGGCAATGAGGGCAAGAAGTTCTTCTTCCTTACCGATTTGAATGCGCCAACGAAGCGAATTGTGGCGATGGATATCGACCAGCCCGGCCGCGAGCACGTTACGGAAATCATTCCCGCCCAAAAGGGCACGCTCGATGGGGCGAGCATCCTCAGCGGGCGAATTCTCGCTCAATATCTCGTCGACGTGCTGACTGAGATCAAAGTCTTCGATCTCGATGGCAAGTCGCTGGGCGAAGTGCAGCGGCCCGGCTTCGGCTCGGTCCACGGTTTTTCCGGCGACCAGGACGACACGGAGACGTTCTACGTTTACACAAGCTACAACACCCCGGCGCGCATTTACCGATACGACGTCATGGCGAGCGAGTCGCAATTAATTCGTGAGCCGAGCTTGAAGTTCGATCCGGAGAAGTTTGAAGTCGAGCAAGTATTCTACAACAGCAAGGATGGCACGCGCGTGCCGATGATGCTCGCCTATCTCAAGGCGCAAGTCATCGGAGCGAGCCGTGTCGACTTCGACGCCGGCCACCCGCCCGACGCTGCTCTACGGCTATGGCGGTTACAGCATTTCGCTTACGCCGGGCTTCAACCCGGATTACATCGCCTGGATGGAAATGGGCGGCATCGTGGCGGTGGCTAATTTGCGCGGCGGCGGCGAGTACGGCGAGGAATGGCATCAGGCCGGCAAGACGCTCAAAAAACAAAACGTATTTGATGACTTCATGGCTGCCGCCGAATGGCTCATCGACGAGGGTTACACGTCGCGCGAAAAGCTCGAGCATCATGGGCGGCAGCAACGGCGGCCTCTTGGTCGGGGCCGTGAGGTGCAGCGGCCCGAGTTGTTCGGCGCCTGCATTCCCATGGTCGGCGTGCTGGACATGCTCCGCTTCCACCAGTTTACGGCCGGCCAGTTCTGGCGAGACGAATATGGCAACGTCGAGGACGAGGACGAATTCAAAGCGCTGTACGCCTATTCGCCGTATCACAACGTGAAGCCGGCCGAATACCCAGCGACGCTCATCATGACCGCGGATACGGACGATCGCGTGGTGCCGATGCACAGCTTCAAGTTCGGGGCCGCGCTGCAGCGGGCCCAGCAAGGCGACGAGCCGATCCTGTTGCGGATCGAAACGCGAGCGGGGCACGGCGGCGGCACGCCCGTGAAGAAGCTCATCGACATCGCCGCTGACCGCCTCGCGTTCCTAGCCAAGACTCTGGAAGTCGATTCGACGATCAATGACTAAAAGCTCGCCGAGACGATAGGGCACAGCGGCAGCTTGCGGGCGTAACATAAATCATGAATCGCGAAAGCGCGAAAGTACGAAACGACGAAAATTCAAAATGTTTCGTGCTTTCGCATTTTCGTGGTTTCGTGATTCGTATTTCACGCACCGGGCGCAAAATTTGACCGTACGATGCGCGGTGTCCGTGAGTAATCCGCTGCTGACTCTCCGCGTCCTCAGCGCCTCTGCGTGAGTCTCTTCGTTTTGCTATCTTGCCTTTCCGTCAGCACTTAAGACTTTCTCGACCGCTCTTTTCGATTTAGTCCGGAATGCCGATCGCACGACTGGGAATTGACAACCGCGACAAAATGGCCAATATTCTGTTCGTCGGGCGGCTGTTAAGATGGAGAGGTAATGGACAGCGGTAAACCGGCGGCGGTTGTCGGCCGACCGCAGACGATCCAGTTCTAGCGCTGAAGGATTTTTCCAAGCAGCCGCCCTTGGCCCACCGTCTGTCGGTGGTTCTGCCGGAAAACCCTGCCGCTTCAGCTTAGTTGCCGCCGGCCACCGAACCGATGTCGCACCGGATCATGCGCACGAGCTTTTACGCCCGGTATTCGCTGCCGATCCTGATGGCGTTCTGCTTCGCGGCGCCGCTCTTGATCCAAGGCGCCACCGCGCGATTCGCAGCAACACGAACAAGGTCGTCGACTGGCTGCCGAAGTCGTTTCAAGGAAACGCAGGAGCTGCAGTGGTTCCGCAAGCATTTCGTGGCCGACCAGTTCGTGGTCATTAGCTGGCCGGGCTGCACATTGGGCGATGAGCCGGATGACGCCCAATGCACGTCAGGACGACCCGCGGATCGAGCGACTGGCGAAGCTGCTGGTTCCAAGCAAGCACGCAGCCGCGATCGCGTCGCGATGCGGACCATACGAAGTATTTCCAGTCAGTCACCACGGCGCGTCGAACGCTAAACGAGCTGACGTCCAAGCCTTCGGAAGTGCCCTACGACGAAGCGGTCCAGCGGCTCAGGGAACGCTGATCGGCCCCGATGGCAGGCAGACCTGCGTCGTGGTGATGCTTTCCGACGCGGCGATTAAGAAGTTTCGCTTGGTGGTCGGGCGGCACGTGCCGAACGGACCGATGCCCTGGCACCGTCAACCGGGCGTTCTTATCGAAGCGCTGCGCAAGTGCGGGATTGATCCGGAAACGGCCCGGCTGGGCGGTCCGCCGGTCGAGAACGTGGCCATCGATGAAGAAGGCGATCGCACGTTGGCCCGGTTGGCAACCTTGTCCGGTTTGCTGGGGCTGGTGCTCGCCTGGTGGTCGCTGCGCAGCGTGCGGCTGACGCTCATCGTCTTTGCCTGTGGGCTGATGAGCGCCGCAGCGGGGCTGGCCTTCGTATTCTGGACCGGGCAGACGACCGATGCCGTGATGATGGCAATGCCGTCGATGCTCTACGTGTTGGCGATTTCCGGTGCTGTTCATCTCGTGAACTACTATCGCGACGCGGTGCACGAGCATGGTCTGGAAGGCGCGCCGGAACGGGCGCTGCAGCATGGCTGGAAGCCGGCGTTTCTGTGCAACGTGACGACGGGCATCGGCCTGGCGTCGCTGGCTACCAGCGACCTGGAACCGATCCGCAAGTTTGGCATTTATGCGGCCGCGGGCGTCGCCGTTGATGCTGATATTCTTGTTCTTGTTCTTGCCCGCCGCGCTGCACTACTGGCCGCTCCGGCTCGGTGCTCGCCGGCGCAATGACAAGGAACATGACCATCCAGATGGCCTGGCCGGGTTGGGCGAGGGCACGATCTGGTTCGAAGAGTATTGGCAGCCGGTTCGGCAGCGCGATCATCCGGCACCATGCGGCAGTGGCCGCCGCGTGCTTTGCCTTCATTTTCATCGTCGGGCTAGGCCTGACGCGCGTCACTACGAACATCGACCTGTTGAAGCTGTTCGACGACAAGGTGCGCGTGCGGCAGGACTATGCCTGGCTGGAATCGAATATCGGCCGGCTCGTGCCGCTGGAAGTGGTGATCGAGTTCCCAGCCGAAAAGCAGCGTTCCGCGAGCGAGACGGTCGATGCGTCGCAAGCGGCTCGCAAACTGTCGTACTCTGGAGCGGCTCGAGCTCGTGTGGCTCACGCAGCAGACGATCGACCAGCGAGTTGGGCCCCAGCGGACGAAACCTGGTTGGTCCGTCGCTGTCGCCCGTAACGTTCGCCCCGCCAATTCCATCGGGCAGCCGCGATTCATGGGCCCTGGCCGAGCGGCGCGTCACCGACGTGAAGCTGGAAGAAAGCGAGTCCGCCCTCGAACGAAGCGGCTACTTGCACGACGATCCGGAGACCGGCAGCGAGTTGTGGCGGATCAGCCTGCGGGCGGCCGCGTTTGCCGACCTCGACTACGGCGCATTTGTCAACAGCGTGCGGTCGGTCATCGACCCGGTGTTGGCGGCGCAACGGCTGCGCGAGGAAGTGCTGCGGTCAAATTGCACAAGCCGCGACGGCGATGGGTCGCTTGGCGGCGCATCAGTGTGTCTATTGAATCGTCCGGCGGAAACGCTGCGCCGGCGATGAGCAGCAACAGTCGACGCGGCGAAGATTTTTTCAACTTCGGTCCAGGAGCTCTTGCAAAAGGCACGCTTAGAATTGACGGGCTACGAGGTCGATCTGGCCTCGCTGCCTGAAGACCAACGTCAAGCGGCGATCGATTATTTCAAGTCGTTCGATTGCGTGGTGGTTCTGGGCGCGGTCTCGGATGCCGACGTTCGGGCGATCGCAAATACAGGGGTGCGAGTCGTCGACGGCAGAGATGATCTCGAACCGTCCGGCGACGCCGCTCCAGCGGCCGGGCACGCACATTTGGCCGATCGTCGGCACCGTGTACACGGGCGTTGTGCCGATCGTCTACAAAGCCCAGCGGGCCTGCTTGAAAACCTAATCCAAAGCTCGTTCTGGTCGTTTGTCACCATCACGCCACTGATCATGTTGGTGTGCCGAAGCATCTTCGGCGGCGCGGTGGTGATGCTTCCCAAGTGCTTGCCGGTGCTGGTGGTGTTCGGCGGAATGGGCTGGCTGGGCGTGCCGGTGGATATCGGATCGATGATGGCGGCGAGCATCGCCCTGGGCGTGGCGGTTGACGACACGATTCACTATCTCACTTGGTATCGCGAAGGGCTGATCGAGTTCGGCGATCGGAACGCGGCCATCATTTCCGCCTACCGGCGCGTGCGTCCGCCGACGCTGCAGGCGGCGCTGATCAGCGGGCTGGGCGCTGGCCGTGTTTGCCTTCAGCACATTCACGCCAACGCAGAGGCTGGGTTGGCTGATGATGACGATCTTGCTGGCCGGGGTCGTGGCCGAATTGATCATGATGCCGGCGATTCTGGCCGGCCCGCTCGGCAAGGCGTTCCCGATTCCCCGTCGCAAAGACGCCATCTCACCGTTCCGCCGCCGCACATTCCCGCAGCGGAAAGGCGAATTGGTCTCGTCGCAGACGTGACGGCGCTGCGTGCCCGAATTATCCTATCGTCCAACTGCCATGCTGCGCAGCTCGCGGGGCAGCGGAAACGACACACTCTCCTCGCGGATCGTGCGCGGCTCAACCGTCGCGTCGAAATCGTTCGCGGAGCCAATCGAGACATTGATCGACGACAACTTCCGGTGCGCTCGCGCCGGCGGTCACCAGCACGGTATTCGCACCGTCAAACCACGCGGCGTCGAGGTCGGCCGGGCCGTCGACTAAGTATGCCGGCATGCCGCGCTCGCGGGCGAGTTCGGCCAGCCGCTGGCTGTTCGAGCTGTTCTGGCTGCCTAGCACAATGGCCAGATCGGCCTCTTTAGCTAGAACCGAAACGGCTTCCTGACGGTTCTGCGTGGCGTAGCAGATGTCGTCTTTCGGCGGGGCCGCGATCTTGGGAAAACGCTCTTTCAGCCGGGCGATGATGCGGTTGGCGTCGTCGACGCTGAGCGTCGTCTGCGTGAGGTAGGCGACTTTGCTCTCGTCGGCGACTTTCAAGCGACGCCACCTCTTCGGGCGACTCGACCAGCATGATCGCCTCCGGCGCCTCGCCCATCGTGCCGATCACTTCGTCATGTCCCTCGTGGCCGATCAGCAAGATCGTGTAGCCAGCCTGGGCGTATTTGATCGCCTCCAGGTGCACCTTCGTCACGAGCGGGCAGGTGGCGTCAATCGCCCGCAGATTGCGTTCGCGCGCCACGCGGCGAATTTCCGGCGACACGCCATGTGCAGAGAACAGCAGCGTTGCGCCCGTCGGAACATCGGCCAGATCGTCGACGAATGTGACGCCCCGGTCGCGGAAATGATCGACCACGTATTTGTTGTGGACGATCTCGTGGTAGACGTAGATCGGCGGCGCAAGCGACGCCAGCGCCAGATCGAGCGACTCGATCGCCATGTTGACGCCGGCACAGAACCCGCGCGGACTGGCCAGTAGAACCTTCATGGCTAAATCATAGCTCGACGGGCCGGCAGATGACAGACGAGCGAACAGTCATGAAGAAAGCGGCGTGTTTCGGGACGGTCTCCGAGGCCAAGCGCCAGCGTTGCTATTTTGGCCGGCGCCGCAGCTTCTTGTTGCGGCCCTCAAGCGAGAGCAGGCGGCGATGCGAAGGAAAGCGGGCTTCAAGCTCGGCGAGCGCTTGATCGAAGGAATGGCAAAGCCGCAGATATGGCTTCACTCCGAAACGAATGGGTGCAAGCCAATAGGAGTGAACTCCCGGTTCGGGATTGGCAGCGGGCGGCAAAGCGGACATGGGCCTTCCTCTCTGTCACACGACAGTTGGCGACGTCGGAAAAGCGCCAACCTGTCGGGTTGTGTCTATTACGCAAGACGCGCGGGCCTTGTTCGCGGTTCGCGCGAACGAGCGGGGAGCGGAGAGCGGGGAGCGGAAGGGAGCCGGGAGCAGGGAGCAGGGAGCAGGGAGTCCGAAAAGTAGCGACGTCACGTTGCGACGCTTGTTCCTGTTCCGACACGCGACGCGACTATTCGTCCGGCATCGCCTCGGGGGCCGGCATTGCGTCATCGGTTTCCATCGCGTCGTTCCGCATGCGCTGGCGATTGCCCTGCCGAGCCTGAAGCTCTGAAATTCGTTTGGCGGCTGCGAGAAACTCGCGGCGTGAAAGCCGGCTGTCGCGATCGCGATCGCCCACTCGCAACAGGCGCTGCAGCGGCCGCCGGAACGGCTCGGGCACCTCCGCCGGCTCAACGTGTCCGTTGCCGTTGCCGTCGAGTTGAGCGAAGATCTCGCGCGCTTTTTCCGGGTCGCCGAGGTCTTCCAGCGACACGCGCTGCAGGTCAAAGCGGCTCGCCGCTTTCCCGAGCTTCTTTTCCAGCTTCTTCAGCTCGACTTCGACGTCGATCCGTTCGCGCTGCGTGAAGCGGCCGGCAATTTGTGCCAGAGGCGGCCCGCCGCGGCTAAGTTCCATCCGCTCCAAGATGCCGTTCTTGTTGTTGTCGATCCGCTCAAGCATGTTGTCGAACACGGCCCGCAAATCCTGCGGCACCTCGTCGGCCTCGATCGAACTGTTGCCGTTGGCGTCCATCGTCAAAAGCAGCCAACGGACCGCGTCGGCCTGCGGAAAAGTGGCCGGCTGCTTGGCTTCGATCGTCTTCTCCGGGCGGCTAGGTACTAACGAGGCGATAAACTCCTCACGCGACAAAGTATGGTCGCCGTCGGCATCGCCGCGCCGCCGCAGCCGCTCGAACAGCCGCCTGGCGTCGGACGAGACTTCGTCGGCGACGACGCGGCCGTCTTTGTCCGCGTCTAAACGATCGAACAGGGCCGCATCACCGGCCGACGATGCGGCCAGCGCGGTTGTGGACAGCAGAAGCCAAGCGCAAAAACCGGCGAGTGCGCTGCATGTTGATGTTGCCGATCTCTGCCGCCTGTCGTTTTTTGCCGCGAGCATGTTGGTCATACGTATCGCCTCCGGTTGTTCTTCCATTCTATCAAACCAGCGATATCAAGCTGGGTAACGCTCGTTTTCAGTTGGGTGGGGCGATGTGCCCAGTCACCCGCTACCGGGCGTTTTTCACTTGCCGTCACAACGGGGCCAACTCCGATCGCAGCGGCGTGGCCGCCGCCGCTAAACCTCACGCACCGCTGTAGTGATGACTAAACTCGCATGGTTCATTTGGGGGCGAATTTTGTCACCGGCGATTTTGTGCCATCGTGACCAAAATAGCGTGGCGCTCGGGGTTTTTTGATTTTTGTTCGTTGATCGTTTGGCGACCAGTCTTCGCAAATCGTTTCGCCATCGTCGTTTCAGTGCGTTCGACATTCTGTCCCGACAATGCAAACACGATTTTTGGGTGACAAAATTCGCATTCCTCGAGAACTACGCGCATTTTGATCAAAACAGACACAGTTCGGCCGGTGCAAAAAGTCTTCGGGCTATTGGCGTACGTGCGCAAAACTCTCCCCGTATTTTTGCGCATCTACGGTGGATGCGCAGCTGCGCCGAGAGCTTCATTCGAGATGTCAAAGAACGATTTGTGGGCCCGCGCGCACCGACAGCGCAGGCACCGTCCGGCGGACGGTGCGGCGCGGCCTCCGCGCAAGCTGACGGCTGAGAGCTAACGGTTCGACCTTTCGGCGCAGCTCAGGGCAGGCAAGCTCACCGCAGGCAAGCTTCGTCACATGAACTGATGAACACTATAGCAGATTGCGCGGCCAAATTCAATGGAAGAATTGGTCAGTCTCGCGGGATGCATGCAAGGGATTATTTGGCGACAGCGAGTTTAATTGCACAGGCGGCGCGTTCCTTTTTAGTCCTGAAGATCGGTCGATAGACATTCGACCTTGGTTCCAACGGCATGTGCAGCCATCGTTGCATATTCTGGGTTGAGCTCGATTCCAATGCTGCGTCGCCCACTGGCTTTCGCCACGCGGCACGTCGTCCCGCTACCAACGAAGGGATCGAGCACTAAATCGCCGGGTTTGCTGCAAGCCAATATGATCGGCGCAATGAGGTGATCGGGAAATGTGGCATAATGGAGTGCTGATGAATCGCCGGAAGGAAGCGTCCAGACATCGGTCGGCAAACAGCCTTTTGGATTCAATTTGAAAGTCTTCCCATGACGCATGCGCGACGCCTTATCATTTGGCCGCTTCTGGCTCTTTAGTCCTCCATATACCTGTCCATTCCCCCATCGCCTTATTGTTGCATCAGCATATGGAACACGGATGGCGTCTCGATCGAATGTGTATTTGCCGGGTTGTTTTGTAAGGAACAAAACGTGTTCATGCCCCGATGCCAACGATTTCTCGGACTTTCCGGTGGCGGATCGAGCTTGTTCCAAATCAGGTCATTGCACACTGCCCAACCCAAGTCATCAGCTGCTAACGCAATGCGGTGAGGCACAAGAAGCAGTTTCTTGTCCTGGTAGGTGTCGCCAATCACGAAGAAACATGTCGCCGTATCGGCCGTAACCCGCAACAACTCGGCGAGCACACTACGAATGCTCGCAACGTACTCACCGATCGAGGCCTCTCTGCCAAGCTGCCCACGGACGCCATAGTCGCGATGACGAAAATACGGAGGTGACGTGACGGTCAGATTTACAATCTCATCGGGCAAGGCGATGGCCTGTTTGGCATCGCCGCATAGGATGCGATCCGCCTCTACCATCTATGTTTCCTCGACGACACAGAGGTATGACGCAACGTGACCGTGAAGGCAACGCGGTCTGCTGAAGCCTACGCAGGACTTAGTGTCGCCCCAGACTACCTATATGGGTCATGTGCTAATCAACCATCCGGCTCTGTTTCATCCGCGCACCGGGGACACAGGTCACCGTACCAGTCGCCTGAGTATTCGCAGGTTTGGAGACAGCGCGTACAACGTTTTTCGTTCGCCATATGTGGCGAAATAGTTCTACCCAATTTAGCTACGAGATCCTTAGGAACCACGAAGTCGCATTGTGGAGGCGATTCTGCGTTTCTGAGGTTCTGGACTTCAGATGGCAACTCGACGCCGGCATTCCAAGGTACTCAACCGCAATTCGATCCATGTCGAAAAGTGAAAGGTCCAGTTCAGGGCCAGCATCAAAACGTAGGCAGACTTGTCGCGTCGCAAATGGGAACCCGGGGAGTATGATACGAAGTTTATCCATGTAAACCTTGTCATCTTCACACCGATCCCACCAAATCGTGTTACCCAGTTGGATCGTCTTCTCGTTCATATGTAATCTCCCATCTGATCGCCCGCCTACTGTATCCGTCTCGCACTAGTGTACCGATTTTGGGAGCACAGTCAAGTGGTCCCATAATCGGAGCGATGGAAAAGTCAACGCATTCCAAGGAATACAGGCTGCTTCGCGCGGCGTTGCGTCAGGCACGCGAGACTGCTGGACTATCGCAACGCAATTTGGCGGCGCAATTGAAGTTACCGCACAGTTGGGTTGCGAAGGTTGAATCCGGAGAACGTCGGCTCGACGTAGTCGAACTGTACTGGTTCGTCTCTGCGTGCGATCAATGTCCGGCTGATTTCATGGACCGACTTCTCGGTCAATTTCCAAGCCGGGCTTTTAAAGTAAGCAACACCGGGAGTCGCAGGCGATGACGACTTCCGCCGACGATCTGCGTCGCTCACTGCTGGCTGCGTTTCGAATGCCATCGGTACAGACGATGGTTTCGCGAAAGTCCAGTATCACGAACGCGTTTGTAAACGCCATAATTCCAGTCATTCCGCCAAGTCATGACGAAATCGAGGAAGCGTTGCGAATACTTGGGATGGAACCCAACGATGTCCGCTGCGCTATTGCGGAGACCCATCCACTGAATGGGATCATTTACGTCCGTTGGTGTTGGGACGACGGCCAACGGGTTATGTATCAGAGATTGCGAATTTGGTTCCGTCATGCGGAAAATGCAATCAGAGCAAAGGGAACAAGCAGTGGCGAAATTGGATCGTCAGTAAGGCGAAACTTTCTCCGACCGGGCGCGGGTTAACTGGTGTCGCGGAAAGGATGTTGCGATTGGAGCGATATGAGAAGTGGCGCACCCCGATACAGGTTGATTTTTTGGCAATTCTTGGCCACGAGGCGTGGGAGCAATATTGGAAGCTTTGGGAGAACGTAATCGCGGAGCTGCGTGAATGCCAGCGAGTGGCAGAGGCGATCCGTGTGCAGGTCTCTACAAGTAGTTCTGAAACATCCATAGCGTCGTCGTGCCACACGCCTAGGTCCCCCGGCTTGACCAGCATTATGCAGGTGCTGGCGTTCGCGGCGCGTCGACAAGTGCAGGGCCGTTCACGGCCCTTCGGCTTAATAGGCCCGCCGTTTACGGCGGGTTGGCTGGAGCGGGATGGCCCTATCCTAGCCCTGTTCACAGGGCTTCACGCTGCAATGGCTTAAGCCACTGCACCGAGAAGCCCCATGAATGGGGCTGGGGGTGGTTCTGTGGGCAATTTCGCAACCCGCCGTAAACGGCGGGCCTACTACCGCTGGCGCGGAAAGGGCCGTGAACGGCCCTGCAAGACAGCCGTGAAAGCTGTTGGATAATACTGCAACCTCAAGGACATTGAAGAATCTACGGACCCATTGCCGGCCGCGAAAGAAACCTCGTGGCTTTCCGGTTTTTGAATTTGTACCGATATCGGTCTTCACGACCTCGTTCAAGCCGTTGAGAACAAGCTCGATGCCATGTCCGTCTGCACCGTTTGTACGTTTCGGTGGTCCTACACAGTCTGGCGGGAAGAAATCGTAGTGGTCTCGAACGTAGATGTGGTTGTTGCGGATATTGCCCGCCGTTATCCGCAACAATCGCCTTCCATTGCAATTGGAGGTTTGCACACTCGTCTCCGGCTGGCTGGGATCCCCTGGCGGCGTGGACGCCAGAATTCTCACGGTATAGTGAACGCTTGTCAAGTATGCCGCATCGCGAATGCGAGCCGCGCCTCCTGCGTTGGCTCAAGCCGGGCGGCGAGAAGGCCCGGTAACGGGCCTCGAGCGCGATGAGTTGTCCTCAGTTTAACCCGACATGAATGTCGGGCCTAGTAGTGTGGATTAAGTGTCGTAAACGACACTGCCCCGCGCGATGCGCTATGTCAATTCGGCGAAGAAATAACGTGTTTAAATCGGAGTAGACGAATTGGCTGCCGAGTCGGCGGCCTCCCAGAGCGTGTCCGCGTAGTCGAGGTCGGAGTTTGGAGCCGTGGCGGAGGGCACTGTGTTGTGGCAGAGATGTCGGCGAGTGCTGGTGAAGGAGAGAGCTATCGAACCCTCCCCTAGCCCCTCCCTACAAGGGAGAGGAATTTGGCCTAGCCAGCGCAGAACGGCACCCATTTTCGGGGCTGCTATCAGCGGCGGCGTGATTAGCTTGACGTAAACGCGTGGCTTTTCTATCCTTCCGCGTCCCATGCCCGGCATTTGGGGCTAGCTAAACCTTCGCGGCACAGGCCGCGTATTGTGAGTATCGTTCACGGCCCGCGCATGATGCACGGATTCAACTTGCCGCGCCGACGTTGACTTTGGTCCACATGTGAGCCTAGCAACTGGAAGCACCGGCAGGATTCGTTGGCATGGCCGCGTGACTGTCGCTACACCCGGTATAGAGTGTGCTGAAGCACTAATTGGTCGCAAAACAGTTTTGTTGGAAGCCGCGAGCGTGGGGGCCGATTTTTAGTAATGGCTCATCCAAACACGCATTCGCGGAATTGGCCGATAAGCACTGAACGATCGGCCGACAAAAGATACTCATCCAATTCGCGGGACGCTCGACATACCGTCACCGCGAAGAATTGAATCCCATTAGGGAGCATCACCATGCAAATTCACGGCACATCGCACGTCCACGGCCCGCACAATATCAACGCGCCGCATGCCCCGTTCCGCGCACAGGGCGCGTCAAAAGCGCCGGCTACGAGTTCTGCGGACCGCGTTGACATTTCCGCGGCGGCCGAGGCGGCGATCCAGGCCAGCGAAGGCGGGGAGGTTCGCCGGCAGTTGGTCGATCAAATTCGCTCGCAAATTGCGGCCGGCACATACGAGACGCCTGGCAAGCTGGATGCGGCCGTCGAGCGGCTTCTGAATGAAATCGGCTGAGGCGTTTGGGCCAATTTGACGATCCCCGCAGGTCTCAAGAAGATGCCGCGGCGGCCTTTGCTTGCCGGGGGCAGTTTGGCCGCCTAGAATCAATAAGCGCGCAGGTTCGTGCGTAACACGAACTCATTGCGTAACTTGTGTCGATTCTAATTCCTGGCTTCTGTCTCAATAAGCCTTTTTGTTGCCGGTTTGGGGCCCTGTCCGCGACCGACCACGCCTGCGGCGTGGTGGCGCGTCGCGGCTTTATGCGCGGAACTGGTTTGGTTATGTCCAACGATTTTTCGCTTGGCGAAGTTCACGTATCTCTTTCGCCGCATGAGCGGTTTGAGGAGTATTTGCAGAGCCGCGGCAAGCGGATCACGCAGCAGCGGCGGTCGCTGGTCGGCTTTATCTTCGAGCGGCACGACCACTTCGACGCCGACGATTTGATCGACAGCTTCTCGCGGCGGCACCAGGGCGAGAAAATCAGCCGGCCCACCGTGTATCGCACGCTCGATCAACTGGTCGAGGCGGGGCTGTTGCGGAAGATGACGCTGGGCGGCCGTGCCGTCTACGAGCACGACTACGGCTACCCGCAGCACGATCATCTGTACTGCCAGATCTGCGACAAGCTGATCGAATTCAGCAGCGAAGAGCTGCAGCAAATCCGCGACGCGGTGGCCCGCGAGCACAAATTTCGCGTCACCGGCCACCGGCTCATCATCACCGGCGTATGCGAGGAGTGCAGCCGCAAGCGCCACCGCCGGCAGTCGCCGCTGGATCTGATTTAGGCGTAGCTGAGCTCGTGAGAGTTCCGCTGCACAGTGACAGCGTTTCGTGTTGACCGAATTCTGCGAATTAGACTACGGGCTGCCGAATTCTTACGAATTGGGCTACACCCGCAGTTCCGCATCTCGCGTCGCGCCGGGGTATCGCTTTTGAATCGGCGCGACGACTTCGGCCAGGAACTCGTCGACTTGCTCCGCGCTGCGGCCGGTGAGCTTCGACGGGTCGACGGCGGCATCGATGTCGACGCCGGCGAAGGCCTTGTCGCCTTTTAGGCGGGCGATGAGGTCATTTTCGCCGCCTTGTTGCTTCACGACGGCCGCCGCGGCCTGGCTGTGCTGGCGGATGCGCTCGTGGAGGTCCTGGCGGTCGCCGCCGGCGGCGACGGCCGCCATGAGGATGTTTTCGGTGGCCATGAAGGGCAGCTCTTCGCGCAGGTGCTTGGCGATGACTTGCGGGTAGACCACCAGGCCGCTGCGCGACGTTTTGATAGAGGATCAGGATCGCGTCGATCGCCAGGAACGCCTGCGGGATGACGAGGCGGCGGTTGGCGCTGTCGTCGAGCGTGCGTTCCATCCACTGCGTGGCGTGCGTTTGGCCGGCGTTGGCCGGCAGGTTCATGGCGAACCGGGCCAGGCTGCAAATCCGCTCGGCTCGCATCGGGTTGCGCTTGTAGGCCATCGCGGAGGAGCCGATCTGGTCCTTCTCGAACGGCTCTTCGATTTCCTTGCGGTGGGCCAGGATCCGCAGGTCGGTGGCCGCTTTGTGGCGCTGGCGGCGATGCCGGCGAGCGCGTCGAGCACCTGGGCGTCGACCTTGCGCGAATAGGTTTGGCCGGTGATGGCGTAGGTGGCAGTCGAAGCCCATTTTCTTGGCGACGAGCTGTTCGAGCTGGCGGACTTTCTCGTGGTCGCCGTCGAACAGCTCCAGAAAGCTGGCCTGCGTGCCGGTGGTGCCCTTCACGCTGCGGGCCTTGCAGTGATGCGATGCGGTGCTCGACCTCCGCCAGATCGAGCGCGAGGTCGTACGCCCACAGGCAGGCCCGCCGGCCGACCGTCGTCGGCTGGGCCGGCTGCAGGTGCGTGAAGCTGAGCGTCGGCAGGTCGCGGTACTGTTTGGCGAAGTCGGCCAGCGCGATGATCACGCCGCCAGCCGCCGGGCCACCATCTGCAGCGACTCGCGGATGAGCAATCAGGTCGGTGTTGTCGGTGACGTAGCAGCTCGTGGCTCCCAGGTGGATGATCGGCCGGGCCGCGGGGCACTGGTCGCCGTAGGCGTGGACGTGGGCCATCACGTCGTGCCGCAGCTTGCGTTCGTAGTTTTCGGCGGCCTCGAAAGTCGATGTCGTCGACGTGGGCCCGCAGTTCGGCGATCTGCTCGCTGCGTGATCGGCAGGCCCAGCTCGGCCTCCGCTTCGGCCAGCGCAACCCACAGCCGCCGCCAGGTGCTGAACTTGCGCTGGTCGCCCCAGAGCGTGGCCATTTCGCGAGAGGCGTAGCGGGAGATCAGCGGGTTTTCGTAGACGTCGTGCGGCATGGGCGAGTTGATAACAAGAATTAGTCTTGGGTTGAACTGGTCGCTGAAGCGACCAGTCCGTAGGAGCCAGGGTTTGTGTCACTCCGCTTCGATTTCTTCGGGTTCGTCGTCCACTTCCATCGGGCGCTCGTTGAGCACCACGAGTGCCAGTATGATGACCAGACCCACCACGCTGACGGCCCAGATGACCTGGCAGGCGGTCACCACGTGCTGGATGATCTTGCGCCGCCCGCGTCACCCATATTGGCCAACAGGCCGGCCACCCAGAACAGCACGGCCTGCACGACGGGCAGGCCCAGGGCGAGGCCGAGCAGGGCTTTGGTGGCGGAACGCAGAGTCATCGTGCCACTGGTCGCTGAAGCGACCAGTCCGTAGCGCATTAAGCCGGGAGCAAGGGTCGGTTTGTGAAATCCGTCCCCGTTTTCGCCCAGCCACGCGGTGCTGTCAATGCGCGGCAATCGTACAGGGCGGAATATCCGAATAGACGGTATTGCGACTGGGTTTACGGCCGCTTGAGCGACCAGCAAGTCGATTGACCGATCGCTGCGTCAAGATGACAATGGAAAGAAGGCCGCATCTGAAGACACTTGTCGGGCGAGGCGAGTTCGTGCTATTTCGTCGCTACAACCGGATCGCGACGGCATTCATTGCCATCGCGATTGTCATCGCCGCCCGGCCGGCTGGTTCGGCGACGTTGCTATTGAAGGACGGCCGTACGCTCGAAGGCCGCTACGCGGAGATGACGAGCGTGGCCGAGAATCCGCTCGCGCCGAAAGACGCAGGCTGGCGAAGTGGCACTCACGCCGATCTTGGTGATTGACGACGGTCTGCGGCGCACGTTCATCCACAGCAACCAGGTCCGACAGATCCTCGAAGCAGAATTCCGCCCGGGACGTGCGGATCAATATCTGGCAGCCGGTGGCCGAGCGCGGCGGAGGCGTGGGCCGCATCGGCCAGGCAGTGCGCGTGACACCGTTCGACGAATACGGCCGGCGGATTTATGAGATGCGGAGCACCGAGGGCCTGCTCTCGGTCGTGCAGGGCATCACGCAAATCACGCCGCTGTACACAAAAGTGCAAGGGCTGATGGGTGGCAGCGGCCGATCGTGTGGGACATGCGGATCGCTACAAGCAGCATCCCGCGCGACACGCTAAGCCGGATTCTTTCCACGGCGGTGCGGCGCGACGATTTGGAAGGCCGGCTGCAAGTTGTGCGGCTGTACTTGCAAAGCGAGCGCTACCGCGATGCGGGCACGGAGCTGGAGCAAATCGTCAAGGACTTTCCCGAGCGAAAGGATTTGGAGCAGGACATTCGGCAGTTGCGGCAACTGGCCGCCCGCTTGATCCTCAGAGAAATCGAGCTGTGGGCCGACGCGGGGCAGCATCAGCGCGCGCGTCACTTTCTGGAGAATTTCCCCAGCGAAGGCGTGGCCGGCGAAACGCTGGCCGAGGTCCGCGAGCGGATGGACAAATACGCGGCCGAGGATGCCCGGCGAAAAAACGTGCTGGAGGAGCTTGAAGCGCAAGTCGGCAAGATTGCCGACGAAAACGGCCGCCGGCTGGCCGAGGATTTTGTCAAGGAAATCACCGACGAGGTGAATGAGGACGCGATCGAGCGGCTGGCGTCGTTCGAGCGGCTTGCCGATGACGCTGCGGATGACGCCCGAGCGAAAAGGCGGCGCTGGCGATCAGCGGCTGGCTCGTCGGCGCAAACCAGGCGACCGACAATTTTCAAGTGGCGGTCTCGCTGGCGCACGTGCGCGACATGGTGCGGCAATACCTGCGCGAAGGGGATGCGCAAATCCGCAGCCAGCTCGCCGCCGAGCTGAGGGACATGGAAAGCGCCACGGTCCAGCGCGTGGCGCAAATCCTCAAGTTGATGAAGCCGCCGATGGCAGCTTCGAAGCAATCTGAACGTGGACCGGGACTGTTCGAGCTGTCGTTTCGGGGCATGACGGGGGAAAACGATGGCCGCTACTTCGTGCAGTTGCCGCCCGAGTACGATCCGCTGCGGCACTATCCGGCGATCGTGGCGCTGGCGGACGCCGGCGTGACGCCGGAGCAACTGCTCGACTACTGGGCCGGCCCGGCCGCCAATGTTCCCATCCCTTCTAGGGAGGGGCAAGGGGAGGGTGCGGAAGGCGACCCCAATCGCCCCAACGGCGAACGGCTCGGCCAGGCCACACGGCATGGCTACATCGTCATCGCCGTCGATTGGCAACTGCCGCATCAGCTTGCGTACGACTACTCGGCGCGCGAACACCACGCGGTGCTGGGCGCGCTACGGGACGCTTGCCGGCGGTTCGCAATCGACACGGACCGAGTTTTTCTTACCGGCCACGGCATCGGCGGCGATGCAGCGTGGGACATCGCACTGGCGCATCCCGATCTTTGGGCCGGCGTGATCCCCTTCGTTGCCAGGGCCGGGCGTTATGTCGAGCGCTATGCGAAGAACGCGCCGTATTTGAACTGGTACATCGTGGCCGGCGAGCTGGACGGCGACAAGATGGCGCGCAACGCTCAAGAGCTGGACCGTTACATGAAGCCCAATAACGACGTCACGGTCGTGGAGTACTTGGGCCGCGGCTTTGAGCCGTTCGGCGATGAGATTCAGAGATTGTTCGACTGGATGGGGCGGCGGCGCCGCACGATGCCAAGGAGATCGACTGCGTATCGATGCGCCCGTGGGACAACTTCTTCTGGTGGCTCGAGGTCGAGGGCTTGCCGGAAAAATCGATGGTATCGCCGGGCAACTGGCCGCCGGGCGCGGAGTGCGGCCGGCACGCGTGCGCGGCAAACGATTGGCAGCGAACAAGGTTTGGGTCTCGCTGCAAGCGGAGCGGGTCACGGTGTGGCTGTCGCCGGAGCTGGTGGATTTCGGCCAGCCGCTGGTGGTCGAAGTGAACAACCGCGCGATCTCGCCGCGCGACCGTGTCGTGCTGCCCGACCTCAACGTGCTTTTGGAAGACGCGCGGACGCGGGCCGACAGGCAGCACCCGTTTTGGGCGAAAGTCTCGACGCAATAGAGTCGAGAGCTGAGAGTTAAGAGTCGAGAGCCAGATTCAGTTTTCTTCTGAATTCAGTTGGGCTGTACTGCTGCGTGGTGCTCTTGTTCGTCAACGCTCAACTCTTGCCCTTTCCTCAGCACGGCGACGGTTACGAACCAGCCGTCTTTTTCGCTGCGCACGACGCGCCCGGCAGGGCCTAAGTAGTGCTTCACTTCTTCGAAGTCTGGCAGATTGCTGCCGTCGATTTGCTGTTTGCGAATCGTGCCGTCTTCGCGTTCTTCTTCGGTAAGCAGCAGGTTGTTGAGAAACTTGCCGAGCATTGTCTTGGCCTGCGGCATCTTTCCCTGCCGCAATAGCTCGAACGTTGGTCGCAGCTCATCATCGGTGCGGCCGAATGACCAGCCGCTCCGCTCGCCCGGCGACAAGTATTCCATCGCCTTGGCGACTTGTTTGATATTCCGGACTGTTGGCCAGGCGTTCGTCCTCGGGAAAACCTTCCAGAATTTCGCGCCAGATAATCGATGTCAGAGGCCATCATCATGTGGCCAAGAGCAACGCAAACGGCCGAGTTGGGAAGCACACGCTCGCGATTATCTTTTTCGTCCTTCTCGTCCTCTTTCGGCTCGGTGGTAATCCGATTGAATCCCGGTGGTGGGGCCACGTCGGGCTCCTTCGACGGCGAGCCCTGGCGGCACGCGTTCCCAAATGACGAATTGGCCGATCTCGCGCCGCACGACATCGGGCTCTTTCTTCATCCATTTCTCGAGTGCTTTGGCCAATTGTTGTTCGTTTTTGGCCTCGACGGCAAACAAGGAACGCTCGCTGTCGATGGTGATAGGCGTCTGGTAATCGGCGAGGATCGAAATTCGCTGGCCCATGTTGCCGATGAACTCCTCGCGGACGTCGACTATCGGCCCAAACGTGTCGGTCTTCCAGCCTTCGAGCGATGTGGCCCAGGCGTCTTCGTGCTCCCTGCATGCCGTCGAAAGCGGGGCCGACGTTGTCAAAGGCTTTGTCAATTTCCAATGGAAGCGTTGCGTAGCTGGCCGCCGTCCGCGGGACCCAAGACTGCGGCTGGAACTCCCGTGTATTTGGCAGCTGCAGCATCCGCATGGAAAGGTTCCAACGCAGCGGATCGTTTTCTTTTCCGGGCACGGGCGGGGCGTAAACCGACGCGCGGTGCAAGATCTCGACGTCGCCGTCGACGAGTTGGTTCAAAGAAGCCGCCCGCGCCTTGGATGGCGTCGAAGCCGTTCTCTTGAAGAATTTGGCGCCGTATCATGCTCGTTCGATGCGCGCGAGGATTTCTGCGAGCGTGCGGGCGGCGAAAATGAAACCGAACGGTTCGACAAACCAGCGGGCCTCCGGCTGCAAGTCCATTCGGCCTCGCGGCCGGCAGCGATCCATGGTAGCGGCGTAAGCGGGCACCGATCGCAAGTTGTCGTTCGGTTCTGCCGGCGAACCGTTTCAGCATGGCCTCCGCCTTGCGCCCGGTCATCGATGCCGCAGAGCACGTTGTCTTTGATGAAGTAGACGGTCGTTTGCGGCGGGCTGCCCGCATCGGCCGGAACAGTGAAGACGCGCAATGTCGCTGTCACCGTTGCTTGACTATGGCCTTTTTGCCGCCCCGCTTCGCAAACCGCTTTTCGATGGCAGCTTAAGCAGGGCTATCGGCCTGTGCTGCCGGTCCGTGACGTCGATCGTGATCGCCAGCGCGGCATCATTGCCTTAGCGTTCGATGATCGAAAGACTCATCTCGCCGGCCGGCACGCCTTCAAGGTCGTCCCAGGTGATGCCCAGCTTCTCTTCGACCGCGCGATACTTCTCCTGGAATTGCTTGCGGAGATCCTCGACAAAGGGCTGCATGACCGGCTCGTCATCGAGCATCTGGCCGAACTGGGTCTTGTCCCAACGGTCTTCGAATTCGGCCGGTTGGGCGACGGAGACGTAGCCCTTGGTCGAATTCGGCAAGCAGCACGTCGCTTGGCGGCCCGGCCACGCCGCTGAAGCACGGCGATATGCAACAGCACTAACAAGGACGAAACCAAAACGAAATGCTCGAAGCATGCTCCGCTCGTGATCGACTCAGGATGCCGGGCGTCGACATGCCGTGAGGCAGCCCTCGTCATCGCACCGGCCTCCAACCGTCAACGGCTGAAGGCGAGTCCGAGCAGTTGTTTGCTGAGCAGCATCGGTAAGATTCCGCAGGCGGCGAATCGCTCCTACACGATGACTCGGCAGCCGGCCAAGTGCAGCAAGGTATTGGGTGATAGATCGGGGCAGCTTGCGACCGTCAGCCGCGAAGATTGACGGCAACTATGATCGACGAATCGACCGAGAAGGCCAGACGTTGGATCAGTGAATCAGGTCCCGGCGGCGGCTCAGGTAATCCCAGACGACATAGCGGTCCAAATCGCGGCCGGCGGTGAAAAACACCCGGCCCTTGGTCGACTCGGCCAGCCGAAAGGCGAACCGCACGTCTTCTTCGGTCTGCGACCAGCTCGGCAGCAGGAACAGGTTGATCGTGATCCCTTCGCGCTGGCAGGCCAGCCCTTCGCGCAGCGTGGCGGCTTCGGTTCGCGGGTCGGGCGGGTAGAGCAGGTAGAGCATTTGGCCTTCGAAGTGGGCGGTCGGCAGGCCGTCGGTGATCAGCACGATTTGTCGGTTGGGCGTGTCCTGAGTTGCAAGCAGCCGGCGGGCCAGCGACAGGCCGTGCTGGATGTTCGTGAAGTGCGGCGGGATCTGATATTCGCTGACGTCGTCGCGGCTCATGTCGGCCTTGCAGCCGCACGACCGGGTCGTAAAGCGTCACCGGCTTGGGCATGAGGTTGACGATGCGTCCCGGCTCGACCAGTTTGGCGAACGTGTACATTTCGATGAAGCGCAGCCAGTCGCCGGGGTACTCGCGGCGGATCAGTCCTTCGAGCGCCAGCCCCATGCGCTTGACGTTGATGTACTGGCCGTCGTAGCGCATCGAGCCGCTCATGTCCATGAGCACGCACGTGGCGCACTTGGGCGTGTTGCGCGTGCGGTGAACTTGGATGTCGTCGGCGTTGAACCGCACCGGCACGCCTGGGCCGTTGCGCACCAGCGCGTTGATGAACGTGCCGGGGATGTCGAGGTTCGTGATCGAGTCGCCGAACTCGTATTGCTTCGTGGCCTGCAGCTCAACGGCGCCTTCGCCGACGACCGGGCCCTGGTGCCGGCCGGTGCGCGACGGCGCCATTTCCTGAAACAGCCGCTCCAGCAGCTTGCCCTGGAACAAGCGATAGGCCTTTGGCGTGAGCCGGAAGCTGCCCGCTTTCTGCTCCAGGCCCTGCTGCTCGGCCATCTCGCGCAGGTAGTCCTGAATTTGCTGCTGCAGCGCGCTGAGCTGGTCGACGTCGCCCGGTTCGGCGAACTCGGCGAGCAGGTCCATGTCGATGATGCCGATGTGGGCCGTCTTGCGGGCCTCTTCGAGCTGCTTGAGCAGCTCGTCGATCTTTTCCAGCTCTTCCTTGATCGCCAGGGCCTGCGGCACCGTCATCGCCTCGTGGCCCGTGAATTCATACTTGGCGGCCAGTTCATCGACCTGGTACTTGTCGCCGAGCCGCTCGATAACGCCGACCAGCGCACAGGCCCACGGCGATTGGTCGTCACCGGCGGCGTACCACAGCCGTTCCAAGTCGCGAATTTGCTCGGTCTTCACCGCTTTGTAAAACGGCTCGCGGAACTTTTTCGGCACCTGGGCTTCGCTGGCTTGATCGGTGAACGCCTGGTTGGCGCGGCTGGCGGACCGTTCGCGTTTCGTAGCGTGCGAGAATCTTTCGCTTCCGCTCCTGGAGCATGGCGATGAGCGCGTCGATGCTCGGCCCGAGGCCGGCGATCTGGCTTGGATCAAGCCGGATGGCCCGGGCCAGCTCCTCTTCGGTCAGCTCGCGGCGCTCGCCGAACATGAGCATGTGCTCCAGAACCGGCGACACCAGATCGGGCGGCGGCTGCGTCGGACTGGGAAAGCGAGCGGGATCGTACCGCTGGTAGGTGTGGATGACGCCGCCGAGTGTGTTGCGATTGGCCATGAGGAAAGAGGGTCGAGAGTTGAGTGTCGAGGGCCAGAATCGACAGGCATTATATCCAAATGCAGCCTCGGCGGCCCAGTTCTTTAGCGCATTGCGACGAGCCAGGTTGATGCCCTAAGCTGGTAAGCGAGCTATGATTACAATGTAATTACTTACCAGGCTAGCCATGAAGACACAATTGATTCCGATTGGTAACTCCCGTGGCATTCGAATTCCGAAAGCCATTCTGCAACAGTGCGACATGTCGAATGAAGTCGAGCTGGCTGTCGAAGGGCGGCAGATTATTTTGAGCCCATCCGGTCAGAAGCCGCGTAAAGGCTGGCGTGAGGCGGCGGTCCGCATGGCGGCTGCAGGCGATGACGAGCTTCTTATCCCTGACGCTTTTGTGGACGAGATTGACGTCGAATGGAAATAAAGCAACGCACGTTAGGGCGCGGATCGCTCACCGCCTTGCTCGTGTCGGTCTGGAAACCGGCCACAGCACAGTTGAATGGAAATGAAGCAATACGACGTCGTTCTCGTAGGACTCGATCCGACAATTGGCGCCGAGATGAAAAAGACTCGGCCCTGCGTCATAATCTCCCCGGACGAGATGAACGGACCGCTTCACACGGTTCAAGTGGCGCCGTTGACGACGAATCTCCGTGCGTATCCGTGGCGCGTTGCCGTTACATTTCAGCGGAAGAAGGGCATGGTGGCCCTCGATCAGATTCGCACAATCGATAAGCGACGAGTCATACGGCGCCTCGGTAAGGCGCCGGCCGGCATTCCCCGACGGTTGAAAGCCGTTATTGAAGAGATGCTCGTTCGATAAGTCGCACTACGGTGCGGCGTGGGATTTTTCGCTGAGCCGGGTCAGGAGCTCTTTCGCGGTACCGCTATCGATGGCGGCAGCAGCTTGCATGGCGGCGTTCTTGGTATCGTTCGTTTTGCCGGCGGCGACCAGACCCGCGGCTGTGTTGAGGACGACTAGGTCGCGCGCCCGGCCGCGCTCGCCGGCTAAGATGTCGCGGATGATTGCGGCGCTGGCCCGGGGCCCGTCTACCGCGAGTGATTCGAGCGAACCACGTTCAATTCCAAAATCTTCGGGCGTCCAAACGAATTCTCGCGTTCGTGAGCCGGACACTTCAGTGACATGAGTGACGCCGGCGAGCGTCACGTCGCCGAGGCCATCTTCGCCGGAGACGACAAGCGTTCGCTTTGTTCCGAGCTTTGCCATTGCGCCGGCAAGCAAGGGACGAAGCTCCGGTCTTCCGGCGCCAAAAGCTGATAGCACGCGCCCGCCGGGTTCACGAGCGGGCCCAGGATATTGAAAATCGTGCGGATGCCCAGCCGCTTGCGCACTGCTGCCACGTGCTTCATCGATGGGTGCATGAGCGGTGCGAAGCAGAAGCAGATCCCGAGCTCGTCGAGGCAAGCTTCGACCTGCAGCGACCGTGGCGTTGATGTTCACGCCCAACTCGGTCAAGACGTCGGCCGAGCCGCTGCGACTGGTGATGCTGCGGTTGCCGTGCTTGGCGACGGGCACGCCGGCCGCGGCGGCGACGATGGCGGCCGTGGTGCTCACATTGAACATCTTGGAGCCGCCGCCGCCCGTGCCACAGGTGTCAAGCACTTTGGGGTGGCGCGAGCGGATGTGCGTCATGTGGCGGCGCATGGCCATGGCGGCGCCGGCCACCTCGTCGACCGTTTCTCCCTTGGCTGCTAGCGCCGTAAGCAACAGGCCGATCTCGTCTTCCGACCACTCGCCGCGCATGATCGCGTCGATGGCCGCGGACATCTCCTCAAGCGAGAGATGACCACCGCCGGCGACGCGGCCAAGCAAATTGGCGATGTTTTGGGACATGAATCGATTGTATCAGGCACCCTGAGCGGGGAGCGAGGAGCTGGGAGCACGGAGTAGGAGCCACGGTGGCACATTTGCTATGCACCGCCGCATAGGCGCGGTTGCTGGTGCCGCATGGCTCACGGCACTTCGGGCGAGTGAATCAGCTTGTGATCAAGTGTTTTGGCCCTTAGAATACGGGACCAGGATCGTTCTCCCGCCGCCCACTTGTGGCGCACAGGCCGAGGATCGGATGGCCAGACGAGTAATCCTCGACATGGATCCCGGCGTCGACGACGCGGTGGCGTTGTGCTTGGCGCTCGGCGATCCGTCGTTGGAAGTGGTGGCGGTGACCGCAACCGGCGGCGCCATTCCGCCAGACCAGGCCACGATCAACGTGCAGGCGATCGTCGAGCAGCTCGACCCGCCGCGCTGGCCGCGCTTGGGCAGTGCTTCCAGCGAGCAAATTCTGCGCAGCGACGTGCGGCATATCTTCGGTCCAGATGGTCTGTGCGGGGCCCATTTCGCCGTCGCCCAGCGGCACCATCGGCACCCCTCGGTAAAAGTGATTTGCGATGAAGTTCGCGCTGCGCCGGGCGAGGTGACGATCATCGCCACGGGGCCGCTATCGAATATCGCTGCCGCGTTGCAGCAGCAGCCCGATTTGGCCGAATTGATCGGCCACCTGATTATTTTGGGTGGCACGCTCGCCGGGCCTGGCAATGTGACTGCGGCGGCGGAGTTCAACATTTACTGCGATGCTGATGCGGCGCGGCTGGTGTTCCGATCGCCAGTCACCAAGACAGTCATGCCGATCGACCTCACCAGCCGCATCATGCTGAATTTCGACCTGCTGGAGAAGATGCCGGAAAGCAATTCGTTCTGCGGCGAGTTGTTGAGGCGACTGTTGCCTGGCGCGTTTCGCGCTTACCGCCAGCAGCTTGGGTTGGAGGGAATTCACCTGCACGACACGGTGGCGGTCGTCGCCGCAATTCGACCGGACCTGTTTACCACGGAGCGGATGCACGGCGACGTGGAAACCGATGGCGCGCTGACGTATGGGGCGACTGTTTTTGACCGCCGCCGCCATCCGGAAAGCCAGCCCAACATCGACGTGGCCGTCGATATGAATACGGCCGCGGTCACGGATTGCATTCTGCGCGGCTTGATACAAGCGGCGTGAGATCGCTATTGCTCATTGGCTGCGCGGACGATACTGCCGGCGTCGCCAATTTCGGCACGGACGCGCATCAGCTTGCCGTCGCGCAGGACGAGTAATTCCACCCTACTTCCGACTTCGGCGAGCTTCACGAGGCTGATGAGGTGCATGTCTTGCTCGACGCGGACGCCGTTGAACTCAAGAATCACGTCGTTCACTCGCAAGTCGGCCTTTTCTGCGGGCGATTGCGGCTCGACGCGGCTTACGCGCGTGCCGACCAGCCGTCCTAGTCCCAAGGTTTCGGCTCGCTGCTGATTGAAATTGATATCGAGCTTGACGCCCAGGAAGCCTCGTGGCACGTCGCGATTGTCCACGAGTGCGCGGGCCGTTCGCGATACGATGTTCACCGGGATCGAAAAGCCGATTCCCTCGTTTCCGCCCGAGGCGCTAGCGATCGCCGTATTAAGTCCCACGACTTCGCCGCGCAGATTCACCAGCGGCCCGCCGCTGTTTCCGGGATTAATCGCGGCGTCGGTCTGAATAAAGTTCTGCCATTTGAGATCCTCGTCGCCCAGATTGAGGTTATGACGGCCCTTGGCGCTGACGATGCCGCGAGTGACGCTCTGGCTCAGGCCGAACGGGCTGCCTACGGCCAAGACGAAGTCGCCAATCTCCAGCACGTCGCTGTCGCCGAGCCGTGCGGCGGCCAAGCCGGTCGCCGATTCGATGGCCATCACCGCGACGTCGGTCTCACTATCGCTCCAAATGCGTACTGGATTAAACACGCGTCCGTCGGCCAGATGGATTTCAATCCGCTCCGCCGACGAATGACGGATCACATGGCGGTTGGTGAGCACGTAGTAGCGGGAGCCAAACTGCACGATGACGCCGGAGCCGGCTTCTTCCACTCGCAGTGAACCCTGATACCGCGGCAACGGCTTGGACTCGATGTGCACGACCGCGGGAGTAATCAGCTTCACGACGCGCTTCACCAGGTCCAGCTCGCGACCGAAGCGTTCGACGTCGCGCGCGATCGCGGCATATTCAGCGTCGCGATCGCTGTGGATTGACGGCGACACCGAAACAGGAGCTCCTGAGGACGTTGCCGTCACATCGACCAGTTGTGCTCCGGCGGTTACCGAGACCGACACGGCAATGATCGCCGTAAGTGACGCAAGTCGCGTAGGAGCGCCGGATGGGGGCCGACAAAGCTTTTGAATCTTCATCATCGAACTGCTGCGGGTGGAAGGCTGGCTCGGAACGAAAAGTGAACGTGAACGTGCCCCAGTCGCTGGCAGACGAAAAACGCCCGGCAGCGATGCGTGAGATCGCTGCCGGGCGCAATTATAACCTGAATTCGAACCGGCGGAAGGAAAGTGGCCGCGACTCTCCGAGACGCGTATGGCCAGTTTATAGGTCAGTGCTCGTAAGACGTGTCCTATATGGCCGCGTTTCGCATCCTCTTTCCATGTGAGTCTTCGCCACGGCGAATCTACGATCGGAGAGACTCGCCCACGAATCACTGGGCTTCCAGGTCGCTGAACGACACGTCGACGTCGCTGAACCCGGTATCCAGCACGCGGCTCCAATCACCGGACTGGCCGCCCGCAGCACCGCTCGTTTCGGCGACACGCTGGCACTCGATGCAACTGGTGGCGTAGGGCAGGGCGTTCAGCCGGGCCAGCGGAATCCGGTTACCGCAGCCTTCGCATTCGCCGTACGTGCCGGCACGGATTCTCACCAGCGCCCGTTCGATGTTGGCCAGCTCGCGGCTTTCGACTTCGGCCAGTTGCGAGCTGATCTCGTCCTGCGCGGCGTCGAGGGCCGCATCGACCACGTCTCCGCCCGTTTGTTCGCGGAGCTGGCTGAGCAGGCTCAAATCGCCAGCCAGCGCCTTGCGGAGCGCATTGCGACGCGTGACCAACAGGTCCCGCATCTTAATAATGGATTCTTTTCGTGTCATCGTTCACCTTGCCTGGCGGGCACCAATCGACCGCTGCGGGGCTCGAGCGCTACATCATGCGCCCGGCCGCGTTTTTGGCCGACCGTCCCCAACTTCTCTGTTGCCGTTCAGCGCCGGCTCGGCTGCCGTAACCCCATCTTGGGGAGGCAACCGGAACCGCCTTTGGGTTTGCCCGCCGGCCTGCCCCAACTTTGGCAAGACGGCCTGCAACCTAACTATAGTACGCACGTCCGACAAAGTGGGTCGCTAGCGGGCTCATTTGAAGCCGGCAATTGCGACCCGATACTTGTCGGACACCTAAAAAACCGAGGAACTCAGCCAGGCAACCGCTCCGACGCTTGGCGCCGGCACGGCTACCGCGGCGATGAACCACGGCAGACGCACACTCATCGCCACCTCGGTTCCCGGCCGAGCTTGCCGACGGCCCTAGCGGCCGCGGCGCCTATCGCTAATCGACAAGTCCCTCCCAACTCCGTCAGTCGAAGTTACCGGATTATGCCGTGTACTCCCGATATAGCAGCTGCCAGCATTCGGCACGCTTTGACCGTTTGGCCGTTACAAGCTACATGCTGGTATCGGCAAAGTGCCTCCGTGGTGCGTGCAGATTGCGCGCTCGTCCTAGATTTTTCCAACTTGACCCTTTGCAGACGGCTATCCGATGCTGCTTGTCGAGCCACAACCGAAATCGAATACGCCCGGCGCCCGTTCCGCGAGCAGATTTCGTATGCGGATAGGCTCTGACGCGACGAGTCAGCACGTCGTGGACCTTGGAGAAGGCAAAACCACGATTGGATCCAGCCCACGTTGCGATATACGCATCCAGGAGCCGGGAGTTCAGCCACTGCATTGTTTGATTCTTCGCGAGGGCGAAAGCCTCTCGGTGCGGCGCTGGGCCGCCGGCACCCGACATAATGGCCAGCCATTCGATGAGGCGCGCCTTGCGGCAGGCGATCACCTGACCGTGGGTGACGTTGAAATCGAGATCGAAGGATCCCAGTTGGCTGCGGCGGAAATTGAGGCGGAGCCCGGTTTGAATGCGGAAACATCGGCGAGAAGCGAAGTTTCGAATCCAGAAGTTGCGACAGCCCACGAATCCTGGGGCGAATGGAACTCGAGTCGGCAGACCGTGCTTAGCGCGGAGCGACAAAACGACGCTGCGCAGAACTGGGAGCAAGCGGACGCCGCCGATGTGGAGCCTCAGACCGGATGCGTAGAACAATTGGACCAGCAGCAGGAAGTTGGGCAGCAATCCAATAGCCGCCTCACGGGATTGCACCATCAGTTAGTGCAGCTCCAAGAGAAAGTGGCAATGTGGAAGGAAGCCCGAGAAGCCTGGCAGCAAGAAACGGCAGAGTGGCGCGCTGAGCGCGAACAAACGCAGCGGCTTTGGACCGACTTCCAACAGCAACTTGCAGAAGTGCAGTTACGTGCCGATGAGATTGCTGGCCGGATCGAGCGACTCGAGCACAGCATTGCGGCACAGGCGCTCGTGCCAAAGTTTCCAGTGCCAAAATTTCCCGTAACGCGCGTCGAGGTACGTCCGACCGAAGCGCAGAACGATCAAATCGTCAACGCGCTTGCGAGTCCTGAAGCGACTGCCCGCACCATAAGCTCGTTCGACTTGTCGGCAGCGCCGGTTGTCGATGTGGAAGACGAGCCGAAGGCAGAAACCGAAAATGAGCTCGCTCCGTTTGCTGAGTTCTCCATTTGGCGCCAAGGTGCGGCAAGTAGCTCGGAACTATCGGGCGATGAATCGGCGGGCGCCCGTTCACTGGCGTCGCCGTCTGAAGAACCGCTAGCTGAAACTTTGCCCGAACCGTCCGCGACAGCGGCGGATACTAGCTGGAACGTCGCGCCGGCCAAGTCGTTCATTGAACAGTACGGTCATCTGTTCGCCGAGGACGGAGCCGACGCTAAGCCGTCATCGGACGCGCCGCCGACTGTGGCAGCCGGTGGTTTTTCCGATGTCGATACAATCATCCGCAAGCCGCCGATCATCGGACGTGCTTCCGAAGGCGATCTGCCGAAGGCAACGGCCAGCGAAGACGAAGAGTCGATCGAACAGTACATGTCGAAGCTGCTCCAACGCGTGCGTGGTGACCAGCCGCTGGTTGCAATTGCGCAATTATCAGCCGCAACGTCGCCTTTGGGATTTAAGACAAGCACCCCCGCGACAACCGCAACAGTTAGTCCGGCCACGAAACCTGCGGTGACCGCAGGCGAGCCTTCAGGGCCTGCGGGAAAAGGTGACTGGCTCACCACCAGCCTTGGCACCGTTCGCCGCAAAGCGTCGATGGTCGAGCTACCGGCCGATATGGCAACCCTCCGCGCGCTGGCCAATGAAACGGCCCGGCGGGCAATCAGCACGCATGGCTTGCGAATTCATCGCCGCAACGCAACCACCAAGGTGATCGTATCGATGCTCGCTGGGATGACGAGCTTGTGGCTTATGCTTGACGCGGGAAACTGGCGCGACCTGCAGTTCATCAGCGCGTGCGTCGCGCTAGTCGCCGCGGCCTACTGGGCAGGGCAAACATTCTGTGAGCTCATCGAAACGTTCCGCGCCGCTACCTACGATGGACCGGAGGATAAGCTCGAAGGCTTTGCCGGTCTGCCGCCGTCCAATTCGCAGGTTGGAGTTAAGAGTTAGCTGCAACGGCGCCGTTCGGCCCCGAGCTCACGGCCGAGGGGCAGAGAACGCAGAGATGGCTGGCGCCTGCGCTGCGAGTCATTGTATCGCGAAAACGCGAAAGTGCGAAAACGCGAAACAACTAAGAGCGCCGAACAATTTGAACCGCCAAGACGCGAAGTACGCCAAGGAAGGCAACCAATCCGGATGTATTCTTCCTTGGCGACCTTTGCTTCCTTGGCGGTTATTCATTCTGTTAGGTGCTCTAAGCCAATTTCTTAGTGTCGCGCTTTCGCGATTTCGTGGCTTTCGTGATCAAAAAATCTGCAGAGCCTGCGCAAAGAATAACGTATCGAAGGCTGAGATGGTCACCAGTCGCGCGGCGCGGTACGTCAATTTGCAAACGTGCCTACCAACAACGATAGCCGGGCGACGAATAGAGACTTGTCGCCACGCGCAATAAAAACGGGTGGCCGGGGCCCGCGCCCCAGCCACCCGCGAATTGACCGCCGCAATTGCGCAGCGATGCTATTCACAAACTGCCTCGCCGGAAACGTGCGTGACATCTGCGATACGGCGGGTTAAGTTGTAGGCTGGTGACGTAAAACCGTGGCCGATCCTCGTTTGGAGGTACAAGCCAATGTCGACGAATGGTTTAATCCATTGGATTGCTCTCCTTTCGCTATTGGGTCTGGTTGGTGTCGAGGCTCGCGCCGAGCCGATGCTGTTGGTCGAAATTCACAAGGAGGGTTTCGCCCAACGCAGCTTCGTCGGCCAGCCGCTTTACTTGGCATTTGTCACGGAAGTCACGGACCACGCGACACAGGCGGTATTTGGCGACACGTACGATAACGGCGACGTGGGCATGACGTTTAATGCACTGCCGGAAACCGTTGCTGACATGGAAGCGGCGTTCCATGCGCTCGGTGGACGGCTTTGGCTGGACAGCTCTGTTGTTCCACCGTCGGTGCGCAATGTGGACGAGATTTGGAATCCGCCTCCAACAGCATTCACATCCTCGTTGCACGTTCCGAGACTTGGCCACGGCCTTTCGGGTACCACCTTACGAGCGTAACGCAAACAATCGACCGTCTTGGCTACGTTCAGTCCGTTGGCGACATCTATGCGGACTTTGCACATACCATCAGCCTGTATGGCGAAGCGATACCCGAAATGAGTAGTTTTTGGATGTGTGCTCATTTAGCCACGCTGCTTAGTATGTGTTGCCGGTGTTGGAGATCGTAAGGACTTGCCCAGTTGCATCGTTGATGAATCGGATTGAATTGCTGCTGTCAATGTTCAGCGGTTTGTCGATGTATTGGGCAACGTTTGCATGGCTGAGCGTTTCGGGAAAGTCATCGGTCTCGGCG
Organism: uncultured Planctomycetota bacterium; assembly: GCA_963713365.1. GTDB lineage: Bacteria > Planctomycetota > Planctomycetia > Pirellulales > Lacipirellulaceae > JABDGM01. The sequence continues at coordinate 212,511 of CAVQLN010000008.1, forward strand.
TCATTTCCGTGCACCGTGATGTTCAGCCCTTTGACGTCCGGGTCATCGATGTCTAGAAACACATCGCCGGGATCTTGGAATCCCCAGAGGTGGCTGGCGTCCGCAATCCAAGTCATGTATCGCGACAACGCGAAAGTGCGAAAACGCGAAACGACGAAGGCAATTTCTTACTGTCGCGATTTCGTGTTTTCATGATCAAAAAACCTGCAGAGCGTGCGCAAAGAATAACGTTTCGAATGCTGAGATTGTCACCAGTCGCGCGGCGGGGTACGGCAGCAACACTGGCTTGCGTCCGACGCGACCCGCACGGCTTCAGAAGCCGCGTGCTGCGCGGACGTCGTCGAAGTCGCGCAGGTGGTACTCGATACCGACGTGGTCGAGCACCCGGCACAGACCGCGCAGGGCGACGCCCATGCCGTCGGGGCCGCTGAAGCCGCCGAATTGGCCGCCGCCTTTTAGATGCGGTTCCAAGTCGAGAATGACGCCCGGGATGCCGCGCTTGGTGAGTTTCTGCTCGAGCTGCGGGATGACTTCGGCAAAGTCGCGGAGGATGCGTTCGTGGCCGCTGTCGCCCCGATGGGCCGGCACGAAGTGCTTTAGCTTGTCTTCATCGACGTGCTCGCTGCGCTTGAGTTGCGGGTCGTGGTAATCCTTGATGTGCATCCAGCCGATGCTGGGCTTCATGGCGAGGTATTGCTGGAAAGTCTCTTCCGTGCTGAACCCTTGGCTGACGATGATTGCCGCCGTCGAAAATCGTGACCAGCGCTGGATGATTCACGCGGCGATGCAGCTCGGCCATGAGTTCGCCCGTTTGGCCGACTAAATTGGCCTCGATTTCCAGGCCAAACGTGAGATCGCTGCGATGGCATGCTTCAGCGATCTGCGCCAATTGATCGGCGGCCTGAGGCAGATGCTCGCGCGGATCCGTGCCCTTGGGATGATAGAACGAAAAGCCGCGGATCAGTTTGGTCTCAAAGGCATGGGCCAACTCGCAGGCGCGGCTGACTTCCTTTTCGAGATAGCGATCGAACGGCACAAACTGGTTTTTTGTGCCGTCCTCCACGTCGCGCAGCTTCACTTTGCCGAGTGGGGAGCCGATCGACGCGACGTTCATGCCATACTCATCTTCCAGGTGTCGAAGCTTGGTGATCTCGGTCTTGGTGAGCTTCATCACGTTCTTAATGCCGCTGCCGACATCGACAAACCGCAGGCTGTAATAGTGCAGGCCCAGCGCCGACAACGCCGCAAATTGTTCGACGGCCGTTTTGTGGTTGGCGGCCTCGTCGCCGAAACCGGAGATCACTACTTGGGGACGGTCGGGCATGTCGGCTTTCCATTTTTGCCACAGAGATCACAGAGATCACCGAGAACGCTGTGCAGTCAAAGACGAGATGGAAGATAACGTGTCGAATGGCAAACGTGAAACTGTTATCAACAACGTTTAATCATTCCATACCCTCTGTGTCCTCTGTGATCTCTGTGGCAAATAATTTGCTCAACTTGTGACGGAATATTCTACGGTAACAGTTTCACTCATGCCGCCGCGCGCATTGAAGGCGGCTTCGATTTTCATCCAGCGCGGCTCGATCACAGCCGCCAGGTCGTCGAGAATCGTGTTGGTGACGTGCTCGTAAAAAATGCCCTGGTTGCGGAAACTCTGCAGGTAAAATTTAAGGCTCTTCAGCTCGACGCACTTCTTGTCGGGCGTGTACGTGATCGTGAGCGTGCCGAAATCGGGCTGGCCGGTCCGCGGGCAGACCGACGTGAACTCCGGGCAAACGATCTCGATCTGATAATCGCGATCGGGAAACTGGTTTTCAAACGTTTCCAGCAGGTTGCGGAAATCCGACATCGGGCCTCTCCTATCGACAAGCCGTGCATTCTGGCATGATAAGAATGGCGGCGAAAGGGGCGGAGGAATTGCGGATTTTGGATTTTGGATTGCGGATTGAATTCTTCCGAATCCGCAATCCGAAATCCGCAGTCCGCAATCTGCAATCGCAATGAAAACTTCCGATGCAACGTCCGATCGCCGCGCTGTCGTCCTGCTTTCCGGGGGGCTCGATTCGGCTACGACGGCAGCGATTGCGAGAGCGGAGGGCTACACGCTATTTGCACTTTCGATCGATTACGGCCAGCGGCATCGGTTTGAACTCGAGGCGGCTGGGCGTGTGGCTCAATCGCTCGGCGTCGCGAAACATGTGGTCGCGTCGGTCGCGCTCGACCAGTTTGGCGGAAGCGCGCTCACCGATGAAATCGCCGTGCCGCTGGATCGGGGCGATGACGAAATATCCCAAGGCATACCGGTCACTTACGTGCCAGCCCGGAACACAGTGTTTCTGGCGCTCGCGCTTGGTTATGCTGAAAGTTTAGGCGCGGCCGACTTGTTCATCGGCGTGAACGCGGTCGACTACTCGGGCTATCCGGATTGCCGGCCGGAGTTCATCGCGGCGTTCGAGAACCTGGCCAACCTGGCGACCAAAGCCGGCGTGGAAAAGACGACTAAGTTTCGCATTCACACGCCGTTGATTCACATGACGAAAGCTCGAAATCATCCGGCGGGGAAATGAACTTGGAGTTGACTATTCGTCTGACGCACAGTTGTTACTCGCCGAACAATTCCGGCATCGCCTGCGGCCGCTGCGACGCGTGCCAACTGCGACTGCAAAGGCTTTGCCGAAGCGGGATTGACGGATCCGATTGCGTACAGAGCGATAGTGACGGAGAATTCACCACAGACGACACAGAGGACACAGAGAGCAATCAGTCGAGTAAAATCACCTAAGTGCTCAATTCTTCGATATGGCCACTTTCGCGGATAATCCAAATCCCTCTCCGTGCTCTCTGTGTCCTCTGTGGTAAAATAAACCATGCGAATCGCTGAGATTTATCGCTCGGTTCAAGGAGAAGGCCTCTTAACGGGCCTGCCAAGCGTGTTCGTGCGCACGAGCGGTTGCAATTTGCGGTGCTGGTTTTGTGACACGCCCTACACGTCGTGGCGGCCGGAAGGGCGCGATATGTCGGTCGACGAGATCGTCGCCCAGGTCGAGGAATGGGACACGCGGCACGTCGTTGTCACCGGCGGCGAGCCGATGCTGTTCGCGGAGCTGATTCCGCTCTGCACACGGCTGCGGGCGATCGGCCGGCACGTCACGATCGAAACGGCCGGCACGCTGTATTTGCCCGTGGCGTGCGACCTGATGTCGATCAGCCCGAAGTTTGCTAGCTCCGGGCCGCCGGCCGAGGTCGATCCGCGTTGGCATCGGCGACACGAGCGCGAGCGGCATCGGCCGGAGGTCGTCAGGCGACTCGTGCGCGAGTACGAGTATCAGGTGAAATTCGTCGTCGACTCGCGAGCGGACCTATCGGAAGTTGGCCGCTACCTTGTCGAATTCCCGGAGATTTCACGCGACCGAGTGCTGTTGATGCCGCAGGGAACCGACCAGCAGCAACTTGAGGCCCGGGCCGCCTGGCTGCGGCCGTATTGCGAGTCGAAGGGCTTGTGTTCTGCCCGCGGAAACAGATCGAGTGGTTCGGATCGGTGCGGGGGACGTGAGGTGTCGGGTGTCAGGTGTCAGCTGTCAGATATCGGAACTCAAGCCTTGGATCTGACACCCGAAACCTGACACCTGACACCTGTCAACGATCGCGGCCTTTAGGTCTTTAAGGTAATGACATCGCGCGGTTTTATTTTTGCCAGCCTACGGCACTACCGCCGCATTCATGTCGCCGTGGCGCTTGGCGTCGCCGTGGCAACCGCTGTATTGACGGGCGCACTCTTGGTAGGCGATTCAGTTCGTGGCAGCTTGCGCGAGCTGACGCTGCAGCGGCTGGGCTACATTGATTCGGCCCTGGTCTCGCAAACGATGTTTCGCGACGCGCTGGCAGATGAGATCGCCGCCCACCCCGGTTTTAGGCAACATTTCGCCGAGGCCGAGCCGGTTATCCTTATGACCGGTACGCTGCAGTCCGGCAGCGGCGCGAACACCCGCCGGGCTACGTCGATCTCTGTCGTGGGTTGTCGGCCATCATTCATGTCGCTCCGGCTCCCTCGAAAATACCCGCTTTGGCATGGCATTGCAGCCGTACCGTGGAGCGTAGAGGTGGACGGCAATGAAATCGTGGTCACGAACCCAATTGCACGCGAATTGGGAATCGAGACGGGCGACCGCATCTTGTTGCGCATTCCAACGGCCGGGGCGATTCCGGCCGATAGCCCGTTGGGCGAAAAGAGCGAGACGTCTCTTGCTCGATCGTTCACCGTCAAAGCCGTGGCACCCGATAGGAGCATTGGGCGCTTCAGTTTGTCGCCAAGCCAGCATCAGCCACGCAACGTGTTCGTGCCGCTTGACACGCTACAGGATCTACTCAACCAGTCAGGCAAGGTGAATGCAATACTCGTCGCCACGGATGATCCGTATTCCTCGTCCGATAATGCGGCGCAGGAGGGGTTACAGCAAGCACTAGACCCGCAATTGGAAGACTACGGACTGCGCCTGGAGCAAATCGCGTCGCCCACGAAGTGCGTGCAAATTTCGGCAAATCAGCTGGTGCTACCCGATGCGGTCGTTCGCGCTGCGGAAAAAACAATTACCGACCGCGCACTTCAGCCCGTCGTGACATATCTTGCCAACACGATCTCGGCCGGCAGTGGCGACTCGCAGCGCAAGATTCCCTATTCCACGATTTCCGGCGTGGATTCCACGGCAGAGCTAGGGCCCTTGTTGAATGAGACTGGTCAGCGAATTGTGTTGGCCGATGACGAAATCGCGCTCAACCGTTGGGCGGCCGACGACTTGAATGTGAAAGTCGGCGACACGATTACCGTGTCGTTCTACGAGCCGGAGAGCACTCACGGCCGGCTTCGCGAACGGGACCCGCCGCCGCAATTCAAGTTGGCCGCCATCGTGGAGCTGGAAAATGCGGATGGTCAACCGACGGCGGCGGCCGATCCTAAGCTCACTCCGGATCTTCCCGGCGTGACGGATCAGGATTCGATCAACGACTGGGAGCTGCCGTTCGAGTTAGTCGAAAAGATCCGCTCGCAGGATGAGGAATACTGGGACGAATATCGCACGACGCCCAAGGCGTTCGTCTCGCTCGCCACGGCCACGCGGTTGTGGCCAAGCCGGTGGGGCACGATCAGTTTGCTGCGCTTGCCTGTGGGCGAGTCTCTCCGAGACTCGCATGAAGGTCAGAAGGCGGTGAGTGAAGCATTAAGCGAACTTTCAGAGGATGCTCAAATTAGTGACGAGAACTCTGATCCGCGTCTCGGAGAGACGCGGCCACAGACCGATGGCGAGGCGGCTTCAGCGGCCGGGCAAATCTCTGCACAATTATTAAAAGAGCTCGATCCCACATCGCTCGGCCTATCGTTCTTGCCGGTCAAGCAGCAAGGCCTCGCCGCGTCGGCTGGCACGACGCCATTCGATTGGTTGTTCCTCGGCTTCAGTTTTTTCCTGATGGCCTCGGCCGTGATGCTGATTGCAATTCTGTTTCAGCTTGGCGTCGAGCAGCGGGCTAGAGAGCTGGGGACTTTGGCTGCCGTCGGCGTCGGACGCAAGCGGGTCGCCCGTCTGCTTGGTCGCGAGGGCCTGTTGGTTGCGGCAATTGGCGGGGCGATTGGCGTCGCTCTTGGCATCGGCTACGCGGGTCTGATGATGCTTGGCCTGCGAACGTGGTGGGTGGCCGCGATTTCGACGCCATTCCTTCAATTGCACGTGACGTGGACAAGCCTTTTATTGGGCTGGGTGCTTGGCGTTGCCATTTCGTGGTTCACGATCCTGTGGTCGATTCGCCGGCTTGTGCGGCAGTCGGTCGGTCGATTGCTGGCCGGATCCGCTGCTGAGGAACGGCGACGGGATAGCGGGCAGCGAATTCATAAATGGCCGGTTTTTGCGCAGCCATCGCGGCACTCGTATTGATGCTCGTCATATTGGGCTTCACGCTGCAGAACGAAACACAAGCCGGCGTGTTCTTTGGTGTCGGCGCTTTAGTATTGGTGCTGCTTTTGGGCGAAGCCCGATGCCGGCTCCGCAAGGCGGGCACGGCTGTGGTGCGGCGGCGGCGATTTTCGTTCGCTGCGCTTACGGCTCTCAATACGGCCCGCAACCCTACGCGAAGCTCGCTGACGATTGGCCTGGTGGCCGCAGCCAGTTTTCTCATCGTAGCGCTTAGTGCGTTTCGACTAGACACGAGTGGCGCGGCACCGGCGGTTTCGACTACATTGCCACCAGCGACTTGCCGATCCATTACGACCTAAACACTGTGGAGGGGCGGGTCGAACTTGGCCTTACTGATGAGGCGAGCAAGGCGCTGGAGGAGGACTGGGAAACCTATTCGCTTCGCTTGCACTCGGGCGAAGATGCCAGTTGCCTCAATTTATACCGGCCAACGCAACCGCGAGTTCTCGGTTTGCCGGATGCCTTCATCGATCGCGGCGGTTTCGAGTGGGCGGCCATCGAAACAGTGCAGGCCGAAGGAGAGCAGCCGGCCGAATTCAACGACAACCCGTGGCGAAGCCTGCAAATAACTCTGCCTGCGGATGAGAACGGGCGGCGCATCGTTCCCGTTGTGCTCGACGCTAACACGGCAAATTACAGTTTGCATCTCGACGGCGTGGGGGCGCGGTTTACGATTCGCGATGCGGCGGATCATCCTGTTACGCTGGAAGTGGTCGGCCTGCTCAAGAACAGCGTTCTTCAGGGCAACGTGCTGATGAGCGAAGCGAACTTTTTGCGCATTTTCCCCGACACGGGCGGATACCGCTTCTTTTTAATGGAGGCGAACAAAGAATCTATTTGAAGGCTTAACTCAAACGACCTGAATGTACAGAGAAAGACAAATCTTGGAAATCAAACGGAGTCAACACGTATGACGTCGGCAAGGAGAGTGCCAAGCGGCAGGGAGTGCAAGTTATTGGACTTCCTGGAGGACGACGCTCTGGCAATGAGGGTTTGCACGTGATTGATGCGCACGAGCAACTGGCTCAATTCATGGCGGTTCAGAATACTTACCTTTCCACGTTCCAGAGTCTGGGTGCGCTCGGGTTGCTGTTTGGCAGCGTAGGATTGGCGGCGGTGCAGTTGCGCAGCGTGTTGGAGCGACGTGCTGAGCTGGCGCTTATGCGAGCCAGCGGCTTCTCGCGCGCTCGATTAGTGCGAATGGTGGTGGGCGAGAATGCGGTGCTTCTCTTGGGTGGATTGATCGTTGGGTGCGTGGCCGCGGCGGTGGCCCTGATTCCTCAAATTGCGGCTCTCGACTTGGGCATTCCCTGGCGGACACTTGCCGCTATGCTCGGCACGATTGCGATGATCGGCCTCGCTGCCGGCTGGTTGGCAACGCGCAACGCGCTGCGAGCGCCGATCTTGCCGGCGCTGCGTGGCGACTAGATACGGGCGTTCGAGGTGGCTAAAGTGAAGGCGGCCAACTGATAGATTCGGCGTGGCCGCCGACGCCAAATCGCCGACGTCAATAACTATTGCGCGACGGCCGCCGACGCCGAGGATTCTTTCATGCGAAATACTCTGCTGCTCTTCGCGTCGATTGCGCTCACCGTTTTGTGTTGGGGACTGTATGGCCCCGTGCTTCAAACAGGGCAAATCGGAATGTCGCTGCAACAACCGATTCCGGTGCGTTTGCGGCCGTTTGTGTGCGTTGGGATCGCCTATTTTCTGATCGGGGTCATTGTTCCGTGGCTGTGGCTATACTTCCGCGGCGAGAAGGGCGACTGGACGCTGACCGGCATCATCTGGAGTTTTGCCGGCGGAGCGGTCGGGGCGATTGGGGCGCTGGGAATTATTCTCGCGATGACGTTTGGTGGGCAGCCGATTTACGTGATGCCGTTGGTATTCGGGGGCGCTCCGGTCGTGAACGCGTTCCTGACGATTTACATGGCCCGCAGGATCAAAGAAATCGGGCCCGTTTTTTTGGCCGGACTCATCATTGTCGTCATTGGCGCCGTCGTAGTACTCGTTTCAGCACCACACGGGCCGTCGCATGCGGCGAAAACGACGACCGACACGGCCGCCGAGGCGGCTGCTTCAGGTATCGGTTTTTGGAGGTGGGGCAGCCAGATGCTCTCGATCGCGCTTACGATTGTGTGCTGGGGCGCGTATGGTCCGGTGCTGCACAAGGGCCAGGCCGCGATGCATCACAGCCGCATGCGTCCGCTCATCTGCGTGGGCCTGGCGTATTTTTTCTTTGCGGTCGTGGCGCCGAACATGATCCTTGCCGAGTCGCCAGAACCGAGCAGCTACGCCAGTTGGGGCACTATTTGGGCTCTTGCTGCCGGCGCATTCGGCGCGGCTGGGGCGCTGAGGCATCATCATGGCGTTCAACGCGGGCGGCCGGCCGATATTTGTGATGCCGCTTGTATTTGGCGGCGCGCCAGTTGTGAACTCCATGTACAGCGTAACGCGCAATAAGTTGTGGGACGACATTCAGCCATTCTTCTGGGCCGGGCTCATTCTGGTGATTGCCGGCGCGGCAATCGTGCTGGTGTTTGCGCCGCGGGGGGAAAAGACAGACGCCGGAAAGGTCGATCGTCGAGAGCCGGAACCGCGAAGGAGTGAGGAGCGAGGCGCGAGTCTCGAGGCCTCTGGGGCGGCTGCCGGTGAGCCGTAGGCTCGCGGCTAAGACGTGCAGTAGCTGAACTTGCAAAAGTTCAGCAGCGCGTTGATCTTTACTGAATTCTTGCGAATTCAGCTACTTGTATGCAAGCGCCTTGTCGCTGATATCCTTGCGGCACCAGGCGCCGCTGAAGCGGATATGCTTTCACCGCCGTGTAGGCCTGCAGCTTTGCCGCGGAGATGCTCGGACCCGAGCGCCGTCACGCCCAGCACGCGACCGCCGTCGGTCACGACCTGGCCGTCGCGCATCGCGGTTCCGGCGTGGAAGACCTTTACGTCGGGCAGCTTGGCCGCTTCATCGAGGCCGCGGATCGGCTGCCCCCGCTCGTAATTGCCCGGGTACCCCTCGCTGGCCATCACGACGCACACTGCCGGCCGCGGGTCCCATTCCGGCGGCGCGACTTCGTCCAGCCGTCCGTCGACCGTCGCTTCGAGCAGGTCCAGCAGGTCGCTCTTCAATCGCATGAGGAGCGGCTGGCACTCGGGGTCGCCGAACCGCACGTTGTACTCAAGCACTTCCATGCCCTGGTTGGTGATCATCAGACCCGCGTACAGCACGCCGCGAAACGGCCGCCGCGAGCGCTTCATCTGGTGGATCGTCGGCACGAAGATTTTTTCCTCGACCTTGCGCCAATAGCTTGTCGGTCACCAGCGGGGTAGGGCAGTAGGCGCCCATGCCGCCCGTGTTGGGACCCGTGTCGCCGTCGTAGGCGCGCTTGTGGTCCTGGCAGGCCGGCATCGTGAGCAGCGTGTGGCCGTCGGTGAGGGCCAGCACGCTGGCCTCCTGGCCGTGCAGCCGTTCCTCGATGATCAGCTGGTTGCCGGCCTCGCCAAATTCTTTCTTGATCGCAATCCGCTCGACGGCTTCCAGCGCCTGCTCGCGGTTGTCGCAAACGATGACGCCTTTGCCGGCGGCCAAGCCGTCGGCTTTCACGACCACGGGCACGTCGTCGCGATCTTTCAGGTAGGTGATGGCCGCCTTGGCGTCGCGAAATACGCGGTAGTCGGCCGTCGGCACATCGGCATGCCGCAGCAGGTTCTTGCAAAATACTTTGCTGGTTTCGAGTTCTGCGGCCGCCCGGGATGGGCCAAATGCGCGTAGACCGGCTTGCTGAAAAGCGTCGACGAGGCCGGCGGCAAGCGCCGCTTCGGGGCCGACGACGGTGAGGTCGATTTTGTTCTGCCGCGCGAAGTCGATGAGGCGTGGCACGTCCGTGGCGGGAATGGCGACGTTCTCGGCGTCCATCGCCGTGCCGGCGTTGCCGGGCGCCACGAACACGCGCTCGGCGCGCGGGCTGTGAGCGAGCTTCCACGCCAGCGCATGTTCGCGGCCGCCGTTGCCAATAACCAGAATCTTCATAAGGCGCTATCGTGATTGGATCGAATTCTGCGAGTGACTATGCTGCGTGGTGATCATGGGCCGGCGTGCGGCGAACGCACCGCAACATTGTAGGCAGTAATGCTCGGCGCGATCCACGCGTTCTCATTCGTTCGTCCTCAGTTTCTGCATGCAACGATCGATCGTCAATTATGTGCGGGGTGGACACGACGATTAGTTACAGTTTCGCGCAGACAAACAATTTGATCTTTACCAGTTTGCCTCGCGTAGTTGAAAATGAGACAGTGAAGTGATACCGCGGGAAAAATAGCAACAGCGGTTGACAACCGGGCGCCGGATCAATAAACAAAAGGTAGGAAGATTGTGAAAAATGTCACAATCCCCTGACCGGCTGGCAGTGATCTTCCTATAACCTGTTGCAGGGCAAAGGATTGCTTGCCGCCAGCCGATGGCCTGAGCGGCCGCAACCGCGTTTAATGCGGTGCGCGTTAGCCAACGCCCCGCACTTCTGCCGCCGAGCATTCCGATCACTGGAAGTTCGTCTCGGCACAAGGTGGAAAGATGGCCGACAAGAGCAAGATGACGTGGCAGAAATCCTGGCTGCCGCGCGAAAGGCGGATGCCAAAGGTGATGCGCCGACGCGGCCGCGGCGGAATCTGCTTCCAGCGAACCGGCAGCGCAGAACCGGCGCCGTCCGTCGAGGCTGCACCAGCCGCTGAAAAACCGGCTGCGCCGCGCCGCTCAAAAGAAACCAGGCGGCGCAAGGCCGAGCGTTGCTGAAATGCTGGCGATGGCGCGCGGCGAAAAGTCGGCCGCAGCACCTGCCGCGGCAGCGGCTGCAAAAGCAAAAGAAAAGCCGGCCGCCAAACCGGCTGCTGCTCGGCGGCTAAGGCGACTCCCGCGAAAAAGGAAGCGCTCGCAGCCAAGGCCGCAGCCACTCGACACGCAAAGCATTCTCGCCGCGCGCAAAGCGACAAAGCCGGGGCCGATGACCAAGGCCGAAGCGGCCGCCAAGGCGGCGCCGATCGCCCCCGATGCGAAGAAGGCCAAAGCCAAGGAAGCGATCGTCGTCCCGCCGATGCCGGTGAAGCCGGACTACGCGAAGCCGGCGGCCGTGAAGTCAGCCAAAGAAGCAGTCGCCGAGCGGCGTGCTTTTATCTTCGGCATGTCGGCGCTGGCGGTCGGATTCGATCGCTTACGGCAACCGCCGCTGCCTGGACGCTCGGCTCGGTGCGGTTCATGTTCCCGAATATCCTGCGCGAGCCGCCCAGCCGATTCACGGTTGGCACGCCCGACAAGTTTCCGCCCGGCCAGGTCGAAGAGCGATTCAAGTCCACAGTTCGGCGTGTGGATCGTCAACGCCGAGTACAACGGCCAGCAGCAGATCTTCGCGCTGAAGAGCGTGTGCACCCACTTGGGCTGCACGCCGAACTGGCTGGAAGCGGAGCAGAAATTCAAATGCCCCTGCCACGGCAGCGGCTTTTACAAGGACGGGATCAACTTCGAAGGCCCCGCGCCGCGGCCGCTGGAGCGCTACGCGATTTCAATTGCCAGCGACGGCGAAATCGAAATCGACAAGAGCCGAACATTCTTCGAGGAAAAGGGCGAGTGGAGCGAATCCGGCCAGTTTCATTCCTGTGTGATGAATAGGCGGGGCAAGCCCCGCCGCTAAATATTTAGCCGCGTCGCTTGCAACGCGCATGAAGCGCGAAGAATTATTCCATTCATTCGATTTTTTGACGGACTGACGACGACATGCCCGGCATAGGCGAAATCATTACCGAATCCCAGATCTGGAAGAGCATCTTTCGGCATCCGATGCCGGTCGACCGGCGCAATCGCATCGTCGTGATGCTCACCAATTTCTTCCTGCACCTGCACCCGGTCTCGATCAAGAAGCAAGGCATCGCCCTGTCGTACACCTGGTGCATGGGCGGCGTGACGTTCTTCCTGTTTCTGGTGGAAACGGTCACCGGCGTGCTGCTGATGTTCTATTACCGCCCCACGCTGGAGTGGGCGTACAACGATATCCTGGCGCTGCGCGACGTGTATTCGCTGGGCATCATGCGCGAAATCCATCGCTGGGGCGCGCACGCGATGGTGATCACCGTGTGGCTGCACATGTACCGCGTGTTTCTCACGGGCAGCTACAAGCCGCCGCGCGAGTTCAACTGGGTCATCGGCGTGATCCTGCTGCTGCTCACGCTCTGTTGTCGTTCACCGGCTACTTGTTGCCGTGGGATCAACTGGCGGTGTGGGCCATCACGGTCGGTTCGAACATGGCCCGCGCCACGCCCGTTCTGGGCCACGAAGGCCCCGGCGCACCAGTTGCTTGATCGCTCGGCGGCGTACCCGATGATCACCAACGGCACCGATGCGCGCTTTGCGCTGCTTGGTGCGCGGAACGTCGGCGAAGAAACGCTCAATCGGTTTTACATTCTGCATTGCATCGCGATTCCGCTGGCGGTGGCGCTGTTGCTGGCGATCCACTTCTGGCGCGTTCGCAAAGACGGCGGCATCAGCGGACCGTTGTAAGCTGGGAGCAGGGAGCACGGAGTCGATAAACAATCCCGCTTGCGGTTTAGCTGATTCATCATGCACGGCATCTCACCACAACAATTCGCCGAAACCGTTTCCTCGTTCCTGGTGCCGTATTATCTGGCGCTGGCCGCGATGAACGGCATTGCCGCGTATTACATGTGGCAAAAGGCCGAGCCGGTGACCTACTTCCGCACGCGGCTGCCGGGCTTTTCGGTGGCGTTCACCAACGCGCTGCTATGGACGATCGTGGCGATCGGCTACGTCGTGCTGGCGTCGCTTGCGACCGGGCATCCTTGAGCTCGATGCCGCAAAGATGCCGCAGGCCTTTCGCGACTTCGTCAACGCGAACACTGGGCCGGTAGTTTACTCAGTCGGCACGACGTTGGTGCTGGTTGTGCTGTACGCTTTCCGCGGCGTGGTTCGTGAAGCCGGCGGTGGCCTGGTCGATCTGGAACCTGATGCTGCTTGTTCCTCGGCCTGTCGATGCCGGATCCGAACTTCTACGGCGATCGTGGCCAAGCCGGACAACGTGCCGATCGTGGCGCTGGTGTTCCTGCTGGCGTTTTTCACCTGGCTGGCGACGTATCGCGCGGTGGAGAACGATCGCCGCGCCGAGCAAGGCCTGCCGCCGGTCGAAAAGCTCGACAACGAAAAAGTGCTCGTGTGGCCGGACCTGGTCTACACCGAGATGATCTGCATGATCGCGCTGTCGGCGCTGCTGATCTTCTGGGCGATCTGGCTGCAGGCGCCGCTCGAAGAGCCGGCCAGCAGCGTGAAGACGCCGAACCCGTCGAAGGCTCCGTGGTACTTCCTGGGCCTGCAGGAGATGCTCGTCTACTACGACCCGTGGATGGCGGGCGTCGTGCTGCCGAGCTTGATCATCGTCGGCCTGATGGCGATTCCCTACATCGACTTCAACAAGCAGCGGCAACGGCTACTACACGATCAAGCAGCGCCGCTTCGCCTACATCATGTTCCAGCTCGGCTTTCTCGAGCTGTGGGTGACGCTGATCGTGCTGGGCACGCTATTGCGCGGGCCGAACTGGAACTTCTTCGGTCCCTACGAGTATTGGGACGCGCACAAGGTCGAAGCGCTGGTGAATATCTATTTGTCCGATGTGTTCTGGCACGATCTGATCCCGAATGGCACTAAGCCCACAGCGCCGCAGGGAAGCGGAACGCTCACGCAGATAGGCTATATCCTCGTGCGTGAAGCGCCGGGCATCCTTTTGGTGCTTGGTTACTTCATCGCCCTGCCGCCGATCTTGGCGGTGACAGTGTTCCGCGGTTTTTACCAGCGGATGGGCTTCATCCGCTACATGGTGATGGCCAACTTGCTGCTGTTCATGATGTCGCTGCCGATCAAGATGGTTTTGCGATGGATGTTTAATTTGAAGTACTTGATTACGATCCCGGAGTATTTTTTGAATTTTTGACGCGCTACACGATCGGCGCTTAGCTATGAGATCTGATTCGGCGTTGCCGCCGACGCTAAAGCTCCCCATGCCCGCAACTGAAAAAACTTGGCGCGACCAGGCCCGGATGCACGTCATCTTCGGCATGTCGTCGCTGGTGATGCTGGTGGGCACGATCTGGATGCTGGCCAAGGATCACAATCGCGAGTGGCGCCGCTGGCAGCTCGACGACCGGGCCCGCGAGCGGTGGACGATTGAGGCGCAATTGGCCCAGGCCGAGGCCGAGTCGAACGTCCGGCGTGATGAGCTGCAGGAACAGCTTAATTCAGCTCGGCGGGCAAGAGTGGATGCCGGCCAAGTTCGACAATTCAAGGAATTGGTGACCGCCGAGAAAACGCGGCTCGGCAACGAGGCGTCCGCAGTCGACTTCCGCGAAGTTGATGAATCGCTCACGGCACTGGAAGACGCCGAGCAAGGCAGTGACGAAGCGGCCGCAGCACGCGCGGACCTGCTTGCGGCCCTCGAACGATTTCGTCCACGAAGCGCACCGCCGCGAGGATGAGCTGCTGCGCGGAAAAAATTTCTGGCCGCCGATCAAACGGCCGTCGTCAGTGCGCGCGGCTTGGCCATCGGCGAAGGCCGACCTACCGCCGAAATCGAAGCGCAAGATCCAAGAGATGGCCGACGAGATTCTAGCCGTGGACGCCGATCTGGCGGAAGCGAAGGACCACCGCTTACGGTTGGAAGCGGTCGTCAGGGAGATTCAGGCTGAGGAGCTGGAACTCGAGAAGCAGCTCGCTGCGATCGACACCGAGCTTGATCGTCTGCATGAAAACATGGCGCAGAACCCGGCCAACCCGCTCGATGCGCCTGGCGACTGGCTCAATCGGCTGCCCGTTCTGGATGCGCTCTACACTGGCAACATCAAGCTCGACCAGATTTGGTTGCCGGACATGAAGATCAATTACAACTTCAGCTACGTGGCGCGGTATGACCGCTGCATCGTCTGCCACCGTACGATCGACAAGACGGCCCCCGGCTCGGCCACCGAACCGGCCTATCCGGCGATTCCGCGCAGCGAGCGGGAGCAAGTCGTGCAATTAACGACGCCGGCGCAGCCAACCGTGCCGGATTTGTATGGCATGACGTTGGCCGCGCCGGCGGAAAATGCGCCGATTGCCGCCGTGGTTCAGGATGTCGCGGAAAAGGGCTGGGCCGCCGAGGCGGGCTTGAAGCAGGGCGATGTCATTTTACAAGTCGGCGGGCAGCCGGTCGCTGCGGCGGCCGACGTCGAAAAGCAGTTGCTGGATCCGACCACGTGGGGGCAGCCGGTTGAGCTGGAGGTTCGACGCGCCGACGACCAGGCGGAAGAATCGGTTGAATTGAGAACACCCACGCTGGCCTCGCTGTACGGCCTGACTCTCACTCCCTACGGTCAGGTGAATAAGGACGACGTGACGGTTCAAGTCGTGACACCGCAGAGTCGGGCCGCATTGGCCGGCCTGCAGATGGGTGATGTCCTCGTCGAAGTGAACAACGGGCCGGTGGAATCGTTGTCCGATGCAGAACATTACTTGCTAGGTGAAATTAAGTGGGAGCAGCCGTTTTCGCTCACCGTTCGCCGCGGATTGGACCAGCCGTTCACATCGCACCCGCGGCTCGAACTGTTTGTCGGCACCTACCAGCCCCCACAAAAAAGGCGAGATGGGCTGCACGATCTGCCACGACGGCCAAGGCAGCGCCACGGACTTCAAATGGGCATCTCACACGCCCAATGATCCGCAGCAGGCGCTCGACTGGTCGCGCCAGCTCGGTTGGTTCGACAACCATCACTGGATTTTCCCGATGACGCCGGCGCGGTTCATCGAGAGTAACTGCCTCAAGTGCCATCACGAGGTTGTGGAACTGGAACCGAGCGAGCGGTTCCCCGAACCGCCGGCGCCGAAGCTGGTCAAGGGATATCATCTCGTGCGCGAGTTCGGCTGCTACGGCTGCCACGAGATCAATGGCTATGACGGCCGACGAAGCGCATCGGGCCGGACATGCGCATCGAACCGAACTACTACGAGGTGGCGTCGCAGATTCTGGTTGATCCGGGTTTGAGCGAGGAAGAACAAGAGCTGGCCCGCACCGTAGCCGAGCGGCCGGAAGATGCCGATGCGCGCAGCGATTTGCTGCGGGCGATTCAGGCCGATGCGGCGCTGGCGAGCGGGGAAGCTAAACCGCAAGCGGATGCTGCGGCGGAGATGCGGCCGATGATGGCGAGCAACAGCCGCGGCTTGCGCCGGCGACACACGCGCTGGCCGATGCGCTGCGCGATCTGGATGCGCCGGGTCAGCTGCGGCGCGTTGGTCCCAGCCTGCGCCACCTGGCGTCGAAAGTTAATTACGACTGGCTTTACAGTTGGATTCGCCGCCCGGCCGATTTCCGGCCGTCAACGCGCATGCCGCAGTTCTTCCTGCACGATGAGCACTTGGGTGCGAAGCGCAAAGATTTCACGATTCACGATCCGGCCGGCAAGGAAGTGAAGGTGACCGACCGCGAGTACACAGCGCGGTTCGAGAACATCGAAATCCGCGCGCTGGCCGAGTACTTGCTTGCCCACAGCCAGCCGGGATTCGAATACATTCAGCCGCCGCAAGGCGTCACGGAGCAGGCGTCCGCCGAACGCGGTCGCTGGCTATTCGAGTCACGCGGCTGTCTGGCCTGCCATTCGCATGCCGAGTTTCCCGGCATTGCATCGAACCAGGGGCCAGACCTGTCGCGGATCTCGGCCAAGTTCGACACCGAGAACGGCCAGCAGTGGCTCTACAGTTGGCTCAAGGACCCGAACGAGCTACCATACGCGCACGGTGATGCCGAATCTGTTTCTCGACCCGATATCGGAGGTCGACGCCACCGGCAACCCGACCGGCAGCGTGACCGATCCGGCGGCCGACATCGTGGCATTTTTGCTCGGCGTGCCGGCCGACTGGCAGCCTGAAGTGCCGGCTCCCGCCGGCGAGCTGTCGGCGGATGAACGGGCCGGCGCTCAACGATCTCACGACCGTCTGGCTCAGCGCATCGTTCCCACGTCGCCGGGCGGAGCGCTTCGCCAAGGAAGGCATTCGACGAGCGCCTCGCAGCGACGGTGAAAGTCGACGAGCAGGTACTTTTGGGCAAGTATCAGGACGACGACGACCGCACGAAGCGTCAGCTTGAATACGTTGCCCGCCGTTCGCTAAGCCGCTACGGCTGCTTCGGTTGCCACGATATTCCGGGTTACGAAACGGCCAAGCCGATCGGCACGCCGCTGGCGAACTGGGGCCGTAAGGACACGTCGCAATTGGCATTCGAGAACATTGGGGCGTTTCTGGCCAGTCATGGTGTTGACGTACAACATGGCGGACAGCATGGCACCGAAGGGACGGGGCCGCCACGCGAATCGATCGGCGTCGGCGACACGCCGAAACCACGTGGAAGCGATCGAAGAAGAGCATGGAGACGAGCACACTGGCGGCGGGCATGGCCACGGGCTCGATCCGCTTGATGATAGATACGATTCCGACACGGCGTACTTTCTGCAGTCGCTCAATTCGCACCAGCGGAACGGTTTCCTCTGGCAGAAACTGCGCATGCCGCGGAGCTTCGACTACGAAACCACGCGCACCAAGCGCTACGACGAGCGGCTGCGAATGCCGAAGTTCAACTTCAATGCGGAAGAGCGCGAAGCGGTGATGACGTTCATCCTCGGCCTCACGAGCGAAGCGCCGGCCGAGCGGTACATTTACAAGCCGAGACCGCGGCAGGAGGCGATCGTCCAAGGCCGGCACGTGCTCGACAAATACAACTGCGCCGGCTGCCACATCGTGGATATGGACCGCTGGGATGTGGCATTCGAGCCGGATTGGTTCGAGGAGCCGCCCACAACCACGACTATCCGTTTCTTATTCCGCAGCCGACGCCGGAGCAGGTCCAGGCGTCGCTCACGCCCGATCGCCGCGGCCTGCTGCATGCTGAGCTGCATGGCATGCCGACGCGCGATGAAGCCACAGGCGCTCCGCGCATCGTCGATGAAGACGGCGTGCCCATCGAGCCGGACGACACCGAGTCGGCGCAGTTCTACGAGTTCCAGCTCTACCAGCACGCGATGGTGAGCGGCGCAATGCGAATGGTGGGCGTGCAGAATCTCATGATCCCCGCCAAGCGCGGACGGGAGCGGTCCGGCACGCGGTACGGCGTATGCCGGCTACGGCGGCGACCTGGCGAAATATCTCTACCCGCGAGTCATCGCGGAGGAAAAGAAACTAAATCCGCAGGCGGTCGCCATCGGAGGCCTGGGGCTGGCTGCCGCCGCCGCTGCATCACGAAGGTGAAAAAGTGCAAACCGATTGGCTGCACGATTTCCTCATGGACCCGATCGCGATTCGGCCGGCCGTCGTGATGCGGATGCCGAACTTCCACATGTCGGGCGACGAAGCTGCGAAGCTGGTGAATTACTTCGCGGCCAAGAGCGAGCGCCGAGTTTCCGTATGAGTACAACAATCGGCGACGCGGCGGCTATCTGGCGCAGCTCGAAGAGTCGCACCCGGAGCTGCTGGACGATGCGATGAAGATCGTCACCGACGGCAACTATTGCGTGAAATGCCACTCGATCGGCGACTACGAGGTGCGCGGCACGGTGAAAACGCTCGGGCCGAATTTGGACCAGGTGTATCGCCGGCATGCGGCCCGATTACGTGCGCCGCTGGATCGCCAACCCGCAGCGCATCTTGCCTTACACGGGAATGCCGGTCAACATACCGTACGCTGCCGAGCCGCCGACTCACGGCGGCGTGAGCCAGGAATTGTTCCCCGGCACGAGCGTCATGCAGCTCGACGGCGTGGTCGATTTGTTGATGAACTTCGACGAGTACGCCAAGCGGCGAACTTCGGTGAAGGGATTGGTGCGAGAGCCAACCACCCCGACGGAAACGCCGCCCGCCGCGAGCGATCAGCCGCCAAACGACCGGGCGGCAAGCAGATAGAAAGTGCCTAACGCGTAACGAGAAGCCGTAGGGTGGGTCGAGGGACGAGACCTACCACGAGATAGACGGATGGTGGGTCTTGCGAAGCTCGACCCACCCTACTGTGATCAACCATCTGATGAGGCCAATCATGAACCGACCATCACTGAAAAACGTCGCAATCGCCGTAAGTTTACTAGGGCTGTTATTCGACGTCGCGCAACGCCGCGGAATGGGGTTCGATGAAAGGCCGCTTCGTGGTCGATGGCGCGGCGCCGAAGCCCGAGCCGCTGCGTGGTCGACAAAGGAGTCAGTATTGCATCGAAAAGAAGCCGGTCAACGAGACGGTGGTCATCGGCAAGGACGGCGGGCTGGCCAATGTGGTCGTGTTTATCCGCCTTCCGCGCAATGGAAAGGTGGCCGTGCATCCCGATTATGAGGCCAAGCTCAGCGAGCCGGCGGTGCTCGACAACAACGGCTGCTCGTTCAAGCCGCATATCTCACTGGTGCGCGTCGGCCAGCCGTTCATCATCAAGAATTCCGATCCCGGTCGGTCACAACACGAAGGCCAGCCTGGTGGCCAATGGCCAGTTCAACGAGACCATCGCCGCCGGCGAGGAAACGAAACACGCCGCTCAACCGGGCGGAAAGCATTCCGCTGCCGGTCAACTGCAACATCCATCCGTGGATGCAGGCCCATGTCCTCGTGCAGGATCATCCCTACATGGCGGCGTCGGCCGAAGACGGTACGTTTGAAATCGCGAACGTGCCGGCGGGCAAGCACGAGTTCCAACTCTGGCACGAAGCGGTTGGGTACTTGAAAAACGCTAAGTACAAAGGTGGCGCCGCAGATCGCCGGGGCAGGGCCGCGCTGACGATTGCCGCCGGTCAAACGCTCGATCTTGGCGACATCAAGGTGCCGGCGAGCTCGCTGAAGTGATTGTTCGTTGTCAGTTGTCAGGCGTCAGTTGTCAGAGATTTGGGTATCGCACGATGACGAAGTATTGTTTGCGGGGCTGCGTGATGAGTATGGCCGCCTGCGTGGCCGCAGCGCTTACAGGTTGCGACCAGCAGGCGAATCTGGGCCCGGTGGCCAACATTCAATCGGCCGAGGCGATTCGAAAGGTTCTCACTGCGGGCAGCGCGGGCGGCGAGCAAAGTGCGGAGGCGGTCTCCACCGGCACCGGCTGGGCCACGCTTCGCGGACAGTTTGTATACGACGGCACGCCGCCGCAAAGAGCACCCTATGCTGTCAGCAAAGAGCACAACATATGCGCCCCGGCGGCCAGGCGCCTTTGCAAGAAAAGCTCGTGGTCGACAAAACCTCGCTCGGCATTCAAAACGTGGCGATCTACCTGCGCGAGGCCTCGCGCGTCCACGACTCGGCGCAAGCCGAAAACCGAGTCCGTCGTTTTCGACCAAAAAGAATGCGTGTTTCTCACGCACGTGATGCCGGTCTCGGTTGGGCAGCCCATTCAGATCAAGAACAGCGACCCGACGGGTCACAACACGAAGATCGAAGGCCGGGCCAATACATTCAATCAGACGATTCCAGCAGGTGGCGCCATTCCATTCACGCCGCAGCGCGAAGAGACGGCGCCAGCGCCAATCACTTGCAGCATCCACCCGTGGATGAGCGCCTACTTATTGCCGCGCAAGAACGGCTACGTGGCGGTGACCGACGCCGAAGGCCGTTTCGAAATCGCAAATCTGCCGGCCGGTGAACCGATCGAATTCCAGGTCTGGCACGAAAGCGGCGGTGCGCCGGGGCCGGATTGGTCGGCGCAACGCCCGACGCCCCCGATGTGAAGTGGTCCAACCGCGGCCGCGTTTCCGTCACGTTGCAGGCCGATGACGTGAAGGAGATCAAGGTGATCGTGCCGCCGGGCGCGTTCCGAGGGTAGCGCAGGCGAGTGCACTTAAACGTAAGAGTTAGAGCCACAGAGTTCACAGAGTTCACAGAGGACAGACGACACGTACGAGGAACATAGTGCCTTATTCAGTCTGACGCATTATTTTTAATCGGTTTAATTTACTCTGTGTTCTCTGTGCCCTCTGTGGCTACCAAATTACTATGCGTCATCGCAACATTTCAATTCTTGTAGGAATGGTTGTGGCTGTCGCGCTCACCGGCTGTGGCGCAGAGTCCGCCGCCGCAGTTTCGGCTTGATATGACGAACGTCGTCGACAAGCAGCTTGCGCTGCCGCACCAGGAGCAGATCGCCAACATCCTGGGGGCGATGTTCGGCACGCCCGATAAGCCGTTCGCGATGCCCGAGACGGGACTGAATCAGCGCCGGCTCGACATGGCGGCCGGCCCGGTATGGAGCGACCGACCTGGGCGCCAAACATGGTCTTTATCGCCGTCATTGCGCCCATTGCCACGGCATTTCGGGCGACGGCCGCGGCCCGACGGCCGGCATCCTGAATCCCTATCCGCGCGACTATCGCAAAGGGCTCTTCAAGTTCAAGAGCACGCAGTACCGCAGCCAAGCCGACCGACGACGACCTGCAAACGCATCGTCCACGACGGCATTCCGAGCACGGCCATGCCCTCGTTCGCGCTTTTGCCGCCGGACGAGGTCGATGCGCTGGTTGAGTACGTGAAGTACCTCAGCATCCGCGGCCAGATGGAGACGGCGCTGGAGAATTACGTGTTCGAACGAGGTGGAGCCGGAGGAGCAGCTGGATTTGGAAAAGGACGAGGGCCGCCGCGAAGATGTAAAGGCAATACTGGCGGACATCGCCACGCCGTGGCAGGAGGCTGCGGATCAAATCATTGTGCCCGACGAATCCGCCATTCCTCCTGCCGACCGCACGCCGGAACAAATTGCCGAATCCGTGGCCAAGGGCCGCGAGTTGTTCTACAGCGCGACCAAGGGCAATTGCCTGCAGTGCCACGGACCCACGGGCCTGGGCGACGGCCAGCAGACTGACTTCGACGACTGGAGCAAGATCAACAAAGCTTTCATCGACAACACGGCGTCGCTGGAAACAGAAATTGGCGAGCTGCAGAAGCAGTTGGGCGAACTGGATGGTGACGTGCGCGACAGAAGCGGACACAGAGTTAGAGGCGAAGGCGGCCGAGTTGAAACAGCGCCGCGAGTGGATGGCCCACCTGCTGCCGCCGCGGAACGCGATCCCGCGCAACTTGCGTGAGGGTACGTATCGCGGCGGCCGCCGGCCGATCGACATCTTCTGGCGCATCTATGCCGGCATTCCCGGCATGCCGATGCCGGGCACGGCGCCAGCCGCCGAAGGTGCGAACGGGACGCTTACTCAGGAAGAAATTTGGCAGATTGTCGATTACGTTCACTCGCTTGCCGTTCGAGCCGGTCAGCCGGCCACAGCGGCGGCCGATGAATGCCGAGGCGGTGAATTAGGTTTGGTGAGTGATGAGTAGTGAGTAGGTCGAGTAGGCGAGTCGGTCAGTAGAGTTGTGCTGGTCGTGGCACGTACTCGACCCACTCACTTACTCACGCTTGGAGATCAACGTGAATCGCTTTTGGGCCCTGGTATTCCTCACGGTGCCGGTATTCGGCGTGCTGACGTTTGTCGTTGCGCCGTACTTCAACATCTGGTTCCCGCACGGATGTTTCCGAGCATGGCCGCGATCATCGACCAGTTGTTCATGTTCATCCTGTGGCTGACCGGCATCGTGTTCATCGCCACGGAAGTCGCGCTGTTTTACTTCGCCTGGAAGTACGACGCCGCGTCGAATCCCGAGCCGGTGAAGTTCTCGCACGGCAGCCACACGCTGGAAGTCGTGTGGACGATTCTGCCGGCCGTGACGCTGCTGTTCATCGCCATCTACCAGATGAACGCCTGGGCCGACGCCAAGATGCGGCGGCCCGACATTCCGATCACGGCAGAGATCACCGGCCGGCAGTTCAACTGGGACGTCCGCTACCCCGGCCCCGACGGCGAGCTGCACACGCCGGACGACATCGTCCGCGTGGACGGCGACATTCATTTCCCGGCCGGCGAGGAAGTGCTGCTGATCATCAAGAGCGCCGACGTGCTGCACAGCTTCTTCCTGCCCAACTTGCGGATGAAGCAGGACGTCGTGCCCGGCATGGAGCAGTACATGTGGTTCAAGGCCCGCGAGACCGGGCGGTTCGACATCGTGTGCGCCGAGCTGTGCGGCTGGGGCCACTACAAGATGAAGGGCCGCGCGACGTTCGAGCCGCGCAGCGAGTTCGACGCCTGGCTCGAGGCCAAGGCGGAGGAGCAGCAAGCGCACACGGTAGCCGTTGCTGGAACAAGAAGCGTGAACGTCGTCGAGATGAAATTCGGCGTTGCCGCCGACGCTAACACGACAATTTGCAGACCAAATCCTGAACCCTGAACCCTTTCGATATGGCTTCCGTAACTGTCCGATCACACGCCCATGGCCACGTCGAGCACGCCCACACGGGCAGCTTCCTGTCGACGTACGTCTTCTCGCGCGATCACAAGATCATCGGCATCCAGTTCCTGTTCAGCACGCTGCTCTGGTTCCTGGTCGGCGGCCTGCTGGCGCTGGGCGTTCGCTGGCAACTGGCCTAGCCGTGGGCCGACATGCCGATCCTCGGCAAGCTGCTGTTCGCCGGCCGAAGGCGGCCAGATCGCGCCCGAGACCTACACGATGCTGTTCACGATGCACGCCACGGTGATGATCTTCTTCGTGATCATCCCGATCCTGGCCGGCGCGTTCGGCAACTTCCTGATCCCGCTGATGATCGGCGCCGACGACATGGCGTTCCCCACGCTCAACATGCTGAGCTACTGGTTCATGTGGCCGGCGTTCATTGCCTTTGGGGCCAGCTTCTTCGTCGAAGGCGGCGGGCCGAGCGCCGGCTGGACCGGCTACCCGCCGCTTTCGCTCACGATGCAATGCGGCAGGTGCTATTGGCTGATCGGCCTGACATGCGTCGGCGTCTCGTCGATGATGGGCTCGGTCAACTACCTGACCACCATCATCCAGATGCGCGCCCCCGGCATGACGATGTTCCGCCTGCCGATGACGATCTGGGCCATGTTCATCACCGCCATCCTGCAGGCCTTCGCCCTGCCGGTGCTCACGGCGGCCGGCTTCATGCAGCTGACCGACCGCACTGCTCGGCACCGGCTTCTTCATTCCCGAAGGCTGGACGCGCGAACAACGCCGCGCATGCCAGCCGGCGGCGGGCAGCCGCTGTGTGGCAGCACCTGTTCTGGTTCTACAGCCACCCGGCCGTGTACATCATGATCCTGCCGGCGATGGGCATGGTCTCCGACATCATCAGCTGCTTCGCCCGCAAGCCGCTGTTCGGCTACAAGCCGATGGTGTACTCGATCGCGGGCATCGCGGGCCTGGGCTTCATCGTGTGGGGCCACCACATGTTCGTGTCCGGCATGAACCCGGTGCTGGGCATGACGTTCATGGTCGCCACGATGTTCATCGCGCTGCCCAGCGCGATCAAGGTGTTCAACTGGCTGGGCACGATCTGGGGCGGCAAGATTCAGTTCACCACGCCGATGCTGTTCGCCCTGTCGTTCGTGTCGATGTTCATCATCGGCGGCCTGTCGGGCATCTTCATGGCCGCCACGCCGGTCGACATCTTCATCCACGACACGTACTTCATCGTCGCCCACTTCCACTACGTGCTGTTCGCCGGCACGGCGATGGGCGTGTTCGGGGCGATCTACTTCTGGTTCCCGAAGATGTTCGGCCGGATGATGAACGACAACTGGGGCAAGGTGCACTTCTTCCTCACGTTCATGTTCCTCAACTGCATGTTCTACCCGATGCACATCCTGGGCATGCGTCGGCTTCCCGCGCCGCCTGGCCGATCCGTACCACTACGAAACGTTCCGCGCACCTGCTGCCGCTGAACCAGTTCATGACGCTGGTGCGCGATCCTGCATGGTCGGCGTCGCAGATCATCTTCGTCGTCAATTTCTTCTACAGCATGTTCTTCGGCCCGCCGTGCGGCCGGAACCCGTGGCACTGCAACAGCCTGGAATGGCAGGCGCCCAGCCCGCCGGGCCACGGCAATTTCGATTTCCAGCCGGTCGTCTACCGCGGCCCGTACGAATACGGCTCGCCCGAAGTCGACACCGACTACTACCCGCAGACCCAGCCGCCGCCGCAGAACCAGCCGGAGCCGCCGCCGACACGACCATTAGCTGTAGGGTGGGCACCGCCCACCAAAGATGGACGCCGAGTTTCGAGTAATGGTGGGCAGTGCCCACTCTACGGAAATGCAAATTGAATCTTGCAACCTCGACGTCATCTCCTTGGCCCCATCGCTGGGCGGTCGTGCTTGGCGTGCGCGACGTTTCCGCTGGTGTGGGTCGGCGGGCTGGTGACGACGACCGATGCCGGCATGGCCGTGCCCGATTGGCCGACGACGTACGGCTACAACCTGTTTCTCTATCCGCTGGCAGACTGGCTCGCCGGTCCGTGGGACATGTTCGTCGAGCACGGGCACCGGCTGCTCGGCGCCGCGGTCGGCATGTTGACCATTGGTCTGCTGGTCGCTGTTGTGGCGATCCGAGCAGCGGCCGTGGCTGCGTTGGCTAGGCGTCGCGGCGCTTGTCCTGGTTGTCTTGCAGGGCGTACTCGGCGGCATGCGCGTGCTGCTCGACGACTGCGAGCGCTCGCGATGTTCCACGGCTGCACAGGGCCGTTGTTCTTTGCGCTCACCGTCGCAATGGCCGTGTTCACATCGCGACGGTGGCGGAGCGCTGCGAAGCGTCGCCGTCACGTCGCCGGCAAATTCGCCGCCTATGGCCGTGGTCACGTGCATCTTCGTTTACCTTCAGATCGTATTCGGTGCGGTGCTGCGTCACGTGCCGGTCGACAGCTGAGCCCGCGGCGTTTCCGCTCGCGGTGCGGTTTCACTTGTTCCTGGCCGCTATCGTTTCGCATGCACATCGTCGTGCTGCTGGTCGCTGCTATTGTTCCGCGCACGCGGCATTCGGCCGCTTGTGCGGCTTAGCTGTGACTCTGGCTGGCTTGCTAGTGGTGCCAGCTCGCTGCTCGGCGCCGGCACCTGGATCGTCAAGTTCGCCTGCCCATCCTGGGCTCGCCGATTGGGTTGCTCGGCCGCGGCGTGGCGGTTCAAGACGGCGGCTGGCTGCAAACCCACGTGATTACGGCCACGTCGCCGTCGGCTCGTTGATGCTGGTCACATCGCTTGGCGTTGTCGCTCTACGCGCAGCGGCTCGTTGGCCTGCCTCGATCCGCAACGCGCGATGCGCATCCGGAAGATGGAGGCCGCCGTATGAGTCGCCTCACCACGACCGCCGCGATTCCGCTTGACCGGCACGACGCGCGCGTGCCCGCTGGCTCGCAGCGCGCTGCCGATTACGTCGAACTCACCAAGCCGCGAATCGTCGCGCTGGAGCTGGTGACCGTCATCGTGGCCGCGCACCTGGCGGCGCCGTGGGGCATTGATCCGTGGGTGTTGCTGCACGCGGTGCTCGGCGCGGCACTCGTGGCCGCGAGTGCCGGCGCATTCAACCAATGGTGGGAGCGCGCGACCGACGCCCGCATGCCGCGCACAGCCGACCGTCCGCTGCCGGCCGGGCGGCTCACGTCGCGGCAAGTGCGTACTGTTCGGCGCGGCACACTGATTGCTGGCGTCGTTGGAACTGATGCTGGGCGTCGGATTGCTGACGGCCGCGCTGGCCGCTGGCCACGTGGCTCATTTACGTACTCGCCTACACGCCGCTCAAAACCCGCTCGCCGCTGAACACGGCGGTCGGCGCGGTGAGCGGCGCACTGCCGATTCTCATTGGCTGGACGGCCACCGGCGCGGCCATCGACATCCGCGCGCTGGCGCTTGGCGCAGTGATGTTCCTCTGGCAGTTCCCGCATTTCATGGCGATCGCCTGGCTGTACCGCGCCGATTACGCGCGGGCCGGCCAGCGGATGCTCACGGTCGTCGATCCCGACCGGCTTGCGTGCCGGCGCCCAAGCGGTGGTCGCGGCGCTATTGCTTGTGCCCGTGAGCCTCGTGCCGGCGCTTTCGCCGCAGGCCGGCAGCCCGGCCGTTTACTGCCTGCTGGGCGCTGCTGCTGGGCGTCGGGCCAGGTGGCGCGCCGCGATGCTGTTTTTGATTCACCGCGACGACGATCCGCCCGCCGACTGCTGCGCGCGAGCTTAGTGTACTTACCTTGCTGGATGGGATTGCTGTTGATGGTTGCAATCTGATCGATTGGAACTGGTCGCTAGAGCGACCAGTCCGTAGAACCACACGTTGTCCGGATCGTCACTCCCTGAACACCCGACACCTTATGTCATGAGCCATTCCCACGCCCCGAAATTCGCCTACCAGCCCGCGCTGCCGATTCCCAACGGCAAGACGTGCCTGTGGCTGTTCCTGTCGACGGAGATCATGTTCTTCGCCGGGCTGATCGGCACGTACATCGTGCTGCGGTTCGGCGCCATTGCCTGGCCGGCGCCGCACGACGTGCACCTGAGCGAGCCGATCGGCGCGTTCAACACGTTCGTGCTCATCTGCTCGAGCGTGACGGTCGTGCTCGCTCTGGAAGCGGCCAAGCTGGAACAGACGCGCCGAAGGCCAAGGGCTGGATCCTGCTGACGTTTCTGCTGGGCAGCGTGTTCCTCGGCGTGAAGGCGTACGAGTATCAGCAGAAGTTCGCGCACGGCATTTACCCGCGTGCGGCCGCACGGTTTGGTCCACGACAAGGCCGACATCCACTACGCGGCCGCAGTGCGCAAGCGGCTGACGGAACTCGCACGGATATCAGCGAGATTACGGACTGCAGGGCGAAACTGCCAGCAGGACGGTCAACGAGCTGCCGGAAGGCTCGCGGTTGTCGACGAGCTTGCCGCAAATGGTCGACGAGGCTGAGACGGCCGTGCGCAACGAGCCGGATTCACCGGAGGGCCGCATCAAGATCATGGAGCTGGCGTATGCGATCTATCCGCCGCACGACCATGAAACGGTGGCACACGCGGCCGCGGCCGGCGCCGTGCCCGAAGGCGCCTGCAATGCGGCTGGTTGCTTTCCAGCAAGCCGCATCGAACGATGCGACATGCGGCACGATGAAGCAGCGCGCGAGCACGCAGCCGGGCTACAACGATCGAGTATCCCTGGCTGCAGGCTGCCGATCATGATCCCCGGCGGCCCGCTGTGGGCCAGCACGTACTTTCTGCTCACTGGCTTCCACGCCATCCACGTGCTGGTGGCCTGATTGTGTTCTTCCTGTTGCTGTTTGTCACGCTCGATCGACCGCGGGCGGGCCTCGTCGAAAACATCGGCCTGTATTGGCACTTCGTCGATCTGGTGTGGATTTTCCTGTTTCCGTTGTTGTATTTGTTTTAGAAATGAGCTTTTAACTGGTCGCTGAAGTCGACCAGTCCGTCATTCTGAGCGCAAGGCAATCCAAATGTCCGAACACGGCTCGGTGAATGTTGCCCGGCACTATGGTCCAGAGCACGTCGGTGCGCGAGCAGCCCGGCGTCGAGCCGCATCACGCATGGCGACGACCACGACCACGGCGGCGTCGGCAAATACCTGCATCGTGTTCGCTGCGCTGTGCGTGCTCACCGGCGCATTCGTTCTTCACCTACTCCGACTTCTGGCCGTTCAAGAGGACAAGCACGTCACCTGGGCGCTTCATGATGGCCGTCTCCTGCACCAAGGCCATGCTCGTGATCATGTTCTTCATGCACCTGCTGTGGGAAGCCAACTGGAAGTGGGTGCTCACGATCCCGGCCAGCTTCATGTCGATTTTCTTGATGTTGATGCTCGTGCCCGATATCGGCTGGCGGCAGAACAACGGCTTCGCCCGCTACTCCGACGAGCGGCTGCTGTACGCGGCCGACCCGCCGCAAATTGAAGAACACGAAGTTGAAGAAGCCGAGCAACAAATGCGAAGAAGGCACCACGACACTAGAAAGCTCGCCTTCGCTCACTAGGGACGGCGCAAGGGGAGCGGTTTACACCATGTCCAATCCTCCCGCCATCGAAATCTCCCATCTCGCTCACCGCTACGGCGAACATCAAGCGATTCGCGAACTGTCGTTCAGCGTCGATGCGGGCGAAATCTTCGCGCTTCCTGGGCCCCAACGGCAGCGGCAAAACGACGCTCTTCCGCGTGCTCTCGACGCTGATTCCGATCCAGCAGGGCGACGGCAAGGATTCTGGGCCACGACCTGCGAAGCGAGCCGCAGGCGGTGCGGCGTCAGCTTGGCGTCGTGTTTCAATCGCCGAGCTCGACAAAAAACTTACGGTATCGGAGAACCTCGTTCACTTCGGCCGGCTTTACGGTCTGTCCGGCCGCGAGCTGAAGTCGCGTGCCGACGAAATGCTGGCGCGGCTCGGCCTCGCCGACCGCAAACGCGAACTGGTCGAAAAGCTTTCCGGCGGCTTGCGGCGGCGCGTCGAACTGGCGAAAGGCATGCTTCACCGGCCGCGGCTGTTGCTGTTGGACGAGCCATCGACGGGGCTCGACCCGGCGGCGCGCAGCGACCTGTGGCAGTACTTCGAGCAAGTGCGCGAGGAGGACGGCGTCACGGTCGTCCTCACAACGCACCTTTTGGAAGAGGCAGAGCGGGCGGACCGCATCGCGATGATGCACCGGGGCGAGCTGGCCGCGCTCGATACGCCGGCCACCTTGCGGGCCGCGGTCGGCGGCGACGCGATCACGATTCGCACGAACGACCCGGAAAGCCTCGCCGCCGAAGATCGCTGACCGATTTCAGCTCATGCCGATGATCGTCGACGGCTCGGTTCGGCTCGAGCTGCCGGCCGGCCACCAGTGGATCCCGCGGCTCGTCGAGGCATTTCCCGACAGTATCGAATCGATCACGCTCGGCAAACCCACGCTCGAGGACGTGTTCATCCACGTCACCGGCCACCGTTTTTGGAACGATCAGGCGATGGATAACGAACCAGCTAATCACAACGCACGAAGAAAAGCAAAGACACGGAGATCAGAAGGAGACAAGTGGACAAGGAGCTATGGTTAGTGGCTGTGTCTCCTTGTCTCCCCCTCTCCTCGTCTCCTGTCTTGCGTTCAGTTTAAGCAATGAGTCAACGATAAGTTCGAAACCGGTAACCGTTCCCGCCTGGCCCGTCGTCGGCACGCTCGCGCAGCGCGAGCTGGTGCGGTTCTTCCGCCAGACGAACCGCGTATTCGGCGCGCTCGGCCAGCCGATTATTTTTTGGCTGCTGTTCGGCGCCGGGCTCCGCAGCGCACGCGTCGGTGCCGGGGACACGCTCGATTATGCCCACTTCTTTCCCGGCACGCTGGTGATGATTCTGCTGTTCACGGCGATCTTCGCCACGATCTCGATCATCGAAGACCGCCGCGAAGGGTTTTTGCAGGGCGTGCTCGTGGCCCCGGTGCCGCGCTGGGCGATGGTGCTTGGCAAGGTACTGGGCGGCGCGGCGATCGCCATGCTGCAAGGGCTCGTGTTCCTTTTTCTCGGCTGGCTCACTGGCAGCCATCGGCTGGTATCGCCGTATTGTCCACCACGCCGCTTGCCGTCGTCGCCGCCTTCGTTCTGATGTTCGTGATTTCCATCGCCCTGACGGCCTTCGGCTTCTTGATCGCCTGGCGAATGGATTCGACGCAAGGTTTCCACGCGATCATGAGCGTTTTTCTGCTGCCGATGTGGCTCCTGTCCGGCGCATTTTTTCCCATGGACGTCGGCGGCTGGCTGGGCTGGATCGTCCGCGTGAATCCGCTCACCTACGGGGTGGCCGGCCTGCGGCATTACCTGCAAAATGGAGGCAGCGAGATCGCGGGCCTGCCGTCGCTGAGTTTATGCTGGCTCGTCTCGCTGGCATTCGCCGCCGTGATGCTCGCTCGCTGCCTGGCGCATCGCCGGGACGCGATCCACCGCAGATTTGCTATGAACGACTCGCCGAATTTCGAGATGCCGCATTCGACCTCGGAATCGATTCCGCCGGTTTTCGGTACTGCCGTTCCATACTTTCTCGCGCTACTGGTGGTCATCGGCATGACGTACTTCGGCTGGACGTTATGGAAGGTCCGGCAAGATGAAATTAGCCGCGGCCAGGCAATTCCGAGCGAAATGAGCGGCCCGCCACTCAAGGATTTCGAGCTAACCGAGCGCAGCGGCAAGCCGTTCCGCACGCGCCGACATGCGAGGGCGGGTCTGGGTCGCCACGTATTTCTTCACAACTTGTCCCGGCAATTGCATCCGGCTGAATCGCAATATCCAGGTGCTGCACAATATGCCGGAGCTCAAGGACGTCACATGGGTGAGCATCACCTGCGACCCCGACACCGACCGGCTCGAGGAGCTGCGCGAGTACGCCGAGCACTGGAAGGCCGACCCCGAGCGGTGGCTGTTCTGCCGCGCCGATCTCGATTACACGCGCCGTATCGCGGCCGGTATGAATTTGTTTCTCAACCGCCAGGGCCATCAGGATTATGCGATCGTCTTCGACAAAGATGGGAAACTGCGCGCCATGTACAATGCCACCAGCACTCGCGAATGCGAGCTGTTGCGCGCGAAACTTCTTGAATGTCTTGAGGAAGAGCCTCCGCATGAGTTGGCAATGCATTAATTGACTGATGGTACTTGTGCCGATTACGTTTCTTGCCGCTCATCCGATCGTTCACGTGAACGCGTCCCTCAACGCGGTGGCCACGGCGCTGCTTTTGGTCGGCCTTTATCTCATCAAGAATGGACGCGTCGAAGCGCATAAGCGCACGATGCTTACCGCGTTCGCCGTATCGGTTGTCTTTCTTGCATGCTACTTGTGGTATCACAACCAGGAAGGGCACGTCGAGTTCACGCACCCGGGAGCCATTCGTTACGTTTACTACACAATCCTCGCCACGCATGTGCCCCTGGCTATGACCGTGCCGGTGCTCGCGGTATGCCAGATTTATCTGGGCTTCCGCGCGCTGGGCTGCTGCCCGCCGCCTGGGCATCAGGCCGAGCAGCTAACTGTCGCGGCAGCCTATCGCGCCAAGCACATCCGGCTGGCGCGGTGGACGTTTCCAATTTGGCTCTATGTCTCGGTTACGGGCGTGACGGTTTACGTGATGCTCTATCACCTCTGGCCGCCTGCCGCGGAATAACTTAGAATTCAGCAGGCAGCCGGATGCGCAGAAGCGCTGCGGAGAAATCGCATACTGACGCTCACTTGCGCTTCGGGCTCCGGCCGAAGCTGAAATCGGAGACTTACCGATGAAAGTGATCAACCATCCATTCGCTCCGGTGATCGCGCGCTGGGTGCTAATCGCGATGGCCATCGCCCTGATGCTGTTGATCGCGAGCGTAGCGGCCGCCTGCCCGAACTGCAAAGAGGGTGTCGCCCAGAACGATCCGCAAGGCCGGTCCATTGCCGCCGGCTACTACTACAGCATTCTGTTCATGATGGGGATGCCGTTTGCGATCCTCGGCACGTTTGGCGGTCTGGCATACCTCTCGATCCGCCGCGCACGCCAGGCACAAGAGTAGGGCGGGTGCTCGCACCCGCCAAAGTTCACGAACGCATTTCGGCGGGTGCAAGCACCCGCCCTACAGATCTCCGGGCCCGTTTAGCGCAGCATCGGATTCTTTTCGTAGTAAGACGGCATCGTGCGCATCGTGTCCGGCTTCTTTGATCCAATCGAAGTTGTAGAGGCTTGAGCATGGGAAGCGGTTGTTTATTCGCTTTCGTTCATGATGGAGAAATGCGCCAGAAGTTTTGAAGTGACGGACCGTTCAGAAAGTGGCCGGCCTTGCGGCCGGCGCTAAGAGACTGAATTGCAGCTACGGGTTCGCGCCGATGATCCAGTCTCTGCGCGTTTCTCCGTGCTCCCCGTTCCCTGCCACGGGTCCCAGTGCTCGTCGAATGCCATCCACAACGCTCGGGCATAGCGAAAAAACCACATCGGAAACATGATGGCAAACAGGCTCAGTACGACGAGCCGCTGGGCGTCGCTCAGCCAATCGCGAAAAAACATCGTGAAATACATCACGACAACCAAAATCGCGGTGACGCCATAGTTGAAATAAATCGAGCCCAGCAGGTAGCCCGGATCACGGGCAAACCGCCGGCCGCACGATGTGCACACTTCATTCATCGAGAACCAGCCGCGAAAGATCGCGCTCCGCCCGCATGTGGGGCAGCGCAGCCGAGCGGCACGCCACCACAGCGCACCAAGCGGCGGCGACTGCCTCTTGGTGCGGTCGGCGATCTCTTGTTCTCCTCGATTTGCGGCCATCAATCGATATCGTATTGAACAGCCAACTGCACCGCTACGCCTCGGTCTTGTAGGTCGCTCGGGTCAATGCTACCGTGCTCAGCATGTACACGCTTGGGCGATTGCTGCAGCTTGTCGGTTTAACGATTCCACCCATTTCGATCATCGCTCAACTGAACCAGCAGATTACTTTGAAACAGATGCTTGGCTTTCTCGCTGTGTCGGTTGGCGTATTTTGCACGGCTATCTGCTACAGCGATACTCGGGGGGTCGGCCGTGAACTTGTACACGGCTGTCTGATCGCCGCTAGGCCGTAAGTATGGCCATTCCTATAATAGGAGTAAGCCTGCCGCCGGTTGTCGCCGCGCCCTCGTTTCCTTTCGGATATTCATGCTCATTTCGCCCGCCGCCAGCCTGATCAGTTGCTTGCGGCTCGGCGCCGCAGCCGTCATATGTTTCGCGGGTTACTCAGTTGCCATCGCCCAGCCAGTCCAATTTGGATTCAATCGTCCGACTTCTTTTCAACTGTCAGCGCCGCGAGTTGACGTGATCTCGGGGGCAACAGCCACTCGCCTTGAACAAGCTCGCGAGCTGGCTAAAGGCAAAAATTGGGACGACGCCGTCGACATCCTGCGCGAGCTTGCTGCCGAGCGCAGCGATAAGGTCGTAGACCTCGGCGATGAGCGATACGTCAGCTTGCAAGTCGCATGTCATCTTGAAATCGCCAGTCTGCCGGCGGAAGGGCTGGCGGCTTACCGCCTCCGCGTCGACCCGCTGGCCGAACGCTGGTATCGCGACGGTGTGGCGGGTCGTGATCAGCGCCTGCTCCGCAGAGTGGTCGATGAACTATTTTGCAGCAACTGGGGCGACGATGCGCTGATGGCGCTCGGCGAGCTGGCGCTGGAGCGCGGCGATTATGCTGCGGCGCAGGTACTGGGAGCAAATGAGCCCATTAATGCGCGATCCAGCCGGCCAGCCGATGTGGATTGCTTTGCGCGATATCGATTTGGCCGAACATTGGCCGCAGATTGAGCGCCGTTGGATGGAGCGGCCTAAGCCTCCCGCCTGGCTGGCTTATCCAGACACCCAGTTTGAGCTGGCGGATGTGCGGGCCCGCTTGATACTGACGTCAATTCGCTCGGGCGATTTGAAACGCGCCGGGTTGGAGCTGGAAGTGTTTCGCCGTTTTCACGCGGACTCGATTGGACGGTTCGGCGGTCAGGAGGGATCGTATATCGCGGCCTTGGAAAAAGTTATGGCAAGTGCCAGCGAATGGCCGGCACAAGCGCCAGATACAGATTGGACGACATTTGCCGGCTCGCCAACTAGGTCGCCGGCTGCCCGAAAGCTTGGCCCCATTACCGGTCCTGCGTGGGCCCAACCAATCCAATTAACACCTGCCGACGTAGTTCGCGCGACCTTACCAATGGTCGCCGGGCGCCCGGAGCTAGAGGCCGGCAGTTTGGCCGAAGCGGTGCGCGAAACGGCGCGCCGACTCAGTTGCTTTCCTGTCGTCGTGAATGGCGTCATACTGTACGCTGACGCGGCCCAAATCCATGCGGCCAAATTAACAGACGGCACTCCGGCCGTCACAGCAAACGGCGTTCTATATCGTGATGAGCCACTCGAGCCACCCAGCCGTAACGCGCCGAGTCCATTGGACTTTGGCTGGCGGAACATGCAGGGTGCCGCCTTTGGCGTACCACGGCACACGCTTTCGGTGATCGATGGCATCGTGTACGGCCATGTCGGTCGCCTGGCCACCGCTCGGATCGACTCGCGCCAATCGCAGGCGAGCGATCGGTTAGTTGGACTCGATTTGAGTCGTGACGGCGCATTGACGTTCCGGACCAGGCCATCGGATGGAAGCTGGGCGTTCGACGGCGTACCAGTCGGAGATGATCGGCGATTGTTCGTCGCCATGCGGCTAAGCGACGCGACGCCTCACGCCTATGTCGCCTGTTTTGACGCCGCGACAGGCAACCAGTTGTGGCGCACTTCAATCGGCGCAGCCGATACACCGGGCACGGGATTCGGCGACGAGACGACGCACAACTTGTTGACGCTGGTGGGCGACCGGATTTACTTCAATTCGAATCTTGGACTTGTCGCCGCGCTCGATGCCGACTCGGGCGGCATTTGTTGGGTTCACCGATACGGCCGCGTCGGTGGCGCGGACGTCATTCGCGGGCGGCATGGGCCGCTGCACTTTGATCGCGATCCGTCGCCATGCCTTTATCATGACGGATTGGTCGTTGTGGCGCCTTCCGATACACCCAAAGTATTTGCTCTCGATGCCGAGACCGGCAATTTAGTCTGGTCGTCGGATGCGCTGCCAGATGCGCTTCACCTGCTGGGCATCGTGCGCGACAACTTGATTGTCAGTGGAAACCGGCTCGCGGCGCTCGACGTGCCGCTCGGGCGAGCTGCGGTTTGTATGGCCGGAGAGCGAGCACGCCGGCATTCGCGGCATGGGCCGAGGCGCCGTGGCCGGTGATGAAGTCTTTTGGCCGACGCGCAACGAGATCTATGCAATTCACGGCGTCACCGGTGGCGCAAAGCCGAAGCGCCAATTCCACTTGGTGCGATCAGCGACTGCGGCGCGAACTTGGCGGCCGCCAATGGGCGGTTGATCGTTGCCGGGCACGAGCGGCTCATGGCTTTCGGCCCGGCACTGCCAATTCCGCCAAATCAAAACAAACGGAAAACCGAACCCGTAGCAAGAGTAGAGTAGATGCAGCAGAAAACTGGTCACCAAAGTGACCAGTCCGTAGTCCGGCAATTGGTCTTTAAGTACTTGTCGCTTGAGCGACCAGTCAATGAGGGTGAAAGCCAGCTCAGTTCTTCCACATATACTTTAGCCTCCCCATGCCTGAAACCGACGATCTCCAAGCCGTCAGCGGCTCAGCGAAGCCTACCGCAGCATCGCCGACGAAGTGGCTAAGCGCATCGTCGGCCAGCGCGAAGTGATCGAACAGCTGCTGATCGCGCTGTTCGCCCGCGGCCACTGCCTGCTGGTCGGCGTGCCCGGCCTCGCCAAGACGCTGATGATTCGCACGCTGGCCGATGCGCTGTCGCTCGAATTCAACCGCGATTCAATTCACGCCCGACCTGATGCCGGCCGACATCACCGGCACGGAAGTGATCCAGGAGGACAAGCGCTCCGGGACGCGCGAGTTTCGTTTCTTGCCCGGCCCGCTGTTTGCCAACATCGTTCTGGCCGACGAAATCAACCGAACGCCGCCCAAAACCCAGGCCGCTCTGCTCGAGGCGATGCAGGAGCAGCAGGTCACCGTCGGCGGCCAGCGGCACCTGCTGCCCAGCCCGTTCTTCGTGCTCGCGACGCAAAACCCGATCGAGCAGGAAGGCACCTATCCGCTTCCCGAAGCACAGCTCGACCGCTTTTTGTTCATGGTGCTCGTCGATTATCCGGATGAAGAGGAGGAGTTGGAGATCGTCAAGCGGACGACGGCGGATGTTGCAACGGAGCTCACGTCCGCATTGTCGGCCCAGGACATACTGGAGCTGTCGCACATCGTTCGCCGCGTGCCGGTGGCCGACCACCTGGCGCGCTACGCGATTCAGTTTGCCGCGCCGCACGCGCGTCGGCTACGGCGACGTGCCCGGACATGGTGCGCGACTACGTGAGTTGGGGCGCAGGACCGCGCGCGAGCCAGTACATGATTCTGGCGGCTAAAGCGCGGGCCGTGCTGCACGGCCGTTATTACGTCAGCGGCGACGACATTCGCGCCGTCGCGGCGCCCGTGCTACGGCACCGCATCGTCACGAACTTCAACGCCGAAGCCGAAGGACTCAAGTCGGACGACATCGTGGCCCACCTCATGCAAACCATACCCGTGACCGAGGAAACGCATGCCGCGTGAACGACGAGGCATTGCGAATTTGGATTCATTTCCGTCCGGTTGAATTTCATGCCGACACACGCTGCAATCACACAGCCCGTTGCTTGACCCGCGCACGCTCGCGCAGCTGGAAGGGTTGGAGTTGCGCGCCCGCCGAATTGTCGAGGGCTACGTTGCCGGCTTGCACCGCAGCCCCTATCAAGGCTTCTCCAATGAGTTCGCCGAGCACCGCGAGTACGCCCCCGGCGATGATCTGCGATACGTCGATTGGAAGGTCTACGGCAAGAGCGACCGGTTCTACCTGAAGCAATTCGAAGAGGAAACCAACCTGATCTGCTACTTGCTCCTGGATACAAGCGAGAGCATGCAGTACCAGGGCCCGGGCGCGCCGATGTCAAAGCTCGCGTACGCTCAGTGCGCGGCGGCCTCACTGGCCTACCTCGTGCTTCGCCAGCGCGACAGCGTGGGCCTGGTGACGTTTGATCAGGAAGTGCGGCAACTCATCCGCCCCAGCAGCAGCCCCACTCAATTGAAACACCTTGTGCGCGTGATGGAAGAGACGGCTGCCGCGCGGAAGACGCGAACGGGGCCGATTTTTCACGACCTGGCCGAGCGGTTCACCCGGCGGGGCATCGTCGTGGTCCTCAGCGATTTGTTTGACGACGTCGGGGCAATCCTTGCCGGGCTGAAGCACTTTCGCCATCGGCGACACGACGTCATCGTGCTGCATGTGCTCGACCCGGCGGAAATCGACTTTCCTTTCCAGCAAGTCACCATGTTCAAGGGTCTCGAAGCGCTCGGCGAAGTCGTCGCCGAACCGCGCGGCCTTCGTGCCGCGTACCAAAAGGAGGTCGAAGCTTACCTCAAACAGGTACGAACCGGCTGCCGCGCCCAGCAAATAGATTACCTCACGGTGCGGACCGACGAGCCGCTCGACACCGTACTGACGGCCTTCCTCTCCGCCCGCAAACAGCGCGTGAAATAGTTTAGACCTCGTTCCCACGCTCCGCGTGGGAACGCAAGATCTAGCCGCTCTGCGGCGAAAAGGTCTCCTTTTGTCACGCACGCGATACAAAATTCACGACAATGCGTACCCGCACTTCCTCACCTGCACCGTCGTCGAATGGCTGCCGGTGTTTACACGGCGCGAGTCTGTGCAGATTCTTCTCGACTCCTGGAGCTTTCTGCAACGCGAAGGGCGAATCAAGCTTTTCGCGTACGTCGTGTTGGAAAATCATATTCATTTTATCGCAGCCAGCAACGACCTAAGCAAAGAGATTGGCGACTTCAAATCTTACACCGCTCGCAAATTGATCGACCTGCTGAAGTCCGGCAATGCAAGAACCATACTCGACCAACTTGCATTTCATAAGGCGCTGTACAAATGTGATCGAGACTTTCAATTCTGGCAAGAGGGAAGTCATCCGCAGCAGATTTCCAGCGACGACATGATGCGACAAAAAATCGAGTACATTCACTACAATCCTGTAAAACGTGGGTACGTTGATGATCCCATTCATTGGAGATATTCGAGTGCTAGAAATTATGCAGGTATGCCTGGATTGATTACCGTTACGACGAGTTGGTCCTAAGTAGAGCCTAGCGACGCGGAGCGTCGAACTCTTGCGTTCCCACGCGGAGCGTGGGAACGAGAGCATCGTGCACGACAATGAATCCACAGCCAAGTCTCCTCGCAATCGGCTTCACCAATCTAGCCATGCTCGGTTGGCTCGCGGCCGCTGCCGCGCCGCTATTGATTCACTTGTGGAGCCGGCACCGGTTTCGGGAAACGCCGTGGGCGGCGATGCAGTTCCTCCTGGCAGCCATGCGTAAGAACGCCCGCCGAATGCAACTGCAGCAATGGCTGCTCTTGGCCTTGAGGACGCTGTTGATCGCGCTCGTGGTGCTGGCCGTCGCCGAGCCTTACGGCGAGCGGCTCGTGGCCGGCGGCGCGAGTGCACCGGTGCACAAGGTGCTCGTCATCGACGGTTCGCTGTCCATGGCATACCGCGACAATGGCGCGAGCAACTTCGAGCGTGCAAAGAAGTTGGCCGTTGACTTGGTGCATAATAGCCGAGCGGGCGACACGTTCACTGTCATTCTCATGGCCACGCCGGCAAGAGTTGTTGTCGGTCGCCCCACGATGGGTGATTCAGCACTCACGGTACAGATTGACTCGCTACAGCAATCGCACACGCCCGCCGAATTGCCAGCCACGATCGCGATTATTCAGCAAGTGCTCAATGATTATTCGACCAGTCACATTCCAAGGCAGCGCCACGAGGTGTACTTTTTTACCGATCTGCAACGCACCACGTGGCTATTCAAGCCACCGCAGCGAGCCAGCTCTTCGGCACCTGATGCTGCAGATTCTCAACAAAGTCCGCAATCGGCAGTTGCAGCGATTGCCGAGCAAGCTGGGCTGTTTATTGTCGATGTCGGCCGCGTCGACGCTGCAAACTCTGCCGTCACGCGCCTTGCCACGACTGAGCCCGCAATAACCGTCAATCGCGAAGTGCCCTGGGACGTAACGCTGCGTCAGTTCGGCGCCAAGCCGCGTGCCGGCTGTCGAGTTGAGCTGCTTGTGGATGAAGTCGCCGTCGCGGAGCGCACGGTCGACATTCCCGCGGGCGGTGAAGCGACCGTTCATTTCGCACACCGCTTTACTTCGCCTGGCCCTCACACGCTCGCCGTGCGCCCGCCGGTGATCAGCTGGAGCCAGATAACGCGCATTGGCTCGTCGGTGCCCGTGCGCGACGAGATCCGCGTGCTGTGTGTCGAAGGCCGAGATGGCGCGGCAAAGTATGTCGCCGATGCGCTCAATCCCAGTTCGTCGACGCCGTCTGCAATTCGCCCGACGATTGTGGCCGAGGGAGACGTTGCCGAGCTAAGCCTCACGGATTTCGATTGCATATTCTTGTGCAATGTGGCCCAGCTCACGGCGAGCGAAGCGCAGCGGCTCGCTCGCTACGCTGCCGACGGCGGTGGTGTCGTCTTTTTCCTTGGCGATCGCATCATTCCTGAATCGTACAACCAACTGGTTGCTGGTTTGGAGGCGACGGCTGGAAAATCAGGCCTTTCGCTCCTCCCGGCGCGAATTGGCCAGCTCGTTAATGAGCCACATTTTGGCCTCGATCCACTTGAATACCGTCACCCGATTGTGGCCCCATTCCGAGGCAACGAGCGGGCCGGATTGCTGACGACGCCAGTCGCGCGTTACTACCGCCTTGAGTTGCCTGAGCAACTGCGGAACGTCGAAGTTGCGGCAACCATTGGGCGCGGTGACCCTTTCATCGTCGCCGCCGCGCTGGGCAAAGGCCGCACCGTCATGATCGCAACCGATGGGTCGCTTTCCTCCGTCGACGCAGCGACGCGCGAGCCGTGGACGATTTGGCCAACTTGGCCAAGCTTCTTGCCGATTGTCCGCGAGCTATTGGCGTATGCCGTGAGCGGAACGCAGCAAGACTGGCAGCAAGCGGTCGGCACACCGATCGCGACCAGCAGCGTGCCTGTTGGAGCCGCACTAAACATCCTTCGCCCCGATGGGCGCACGGCACCGGTCGCGCTGCATACTGTGGACGGCGAACTACAATGGTTCTACCCCGACACCGAACTCGCCGGCGTGTACTCACTGCCCGGCCAGCCGCCGGTTGCATCACGGCAGTTCGCTCGCAACGTCGACATCCGCGAAAGTGACCTGACAAGAATCGACCCAAAGGAGTTGCCGCGGGAGTTGGTCATTCGTAGTACGTCGCAAACCGACGACGGTGTCTCGCGAACGCTCGTCATGCACGCGGCCTGGAGCGGACGACTGTTGTGGCTCGCGTTCGCACTATTGTTTGTCGAGTCGTTCCTTGCATGGCGATTTGGCCGGGGGGCCGCATGAGTGGCCGCGTCCCAACCTGGCTTGCGGATTGGCTCGGTGTGTCGACGGCGTCAAATGCGGATGCGGCCACGTGGCAACTCGACTCGGCCTGGCGCTGGGCGCCATGGGTGACCGTGTTGTTAGTGATCGGAACGATCGCCTGGACCGTTTTGGTGTACACTCGTGAATCGACCACCGCTGGGCGGCACTATCGAGCCCTGCTTGCGGCGTTGCGGCTAATCGCGGTTGGCTTGGTGCTCATTATGATCGCCCAGTGGCGCTCGCTTTGCGACTCACCGGTCCGCCGGCAATCGCCGTATTGATCGATCGCTCAGCCAGCATGCAGACGACCGACCGCTACGTCGACCCACAACTCGTAAGTCGAATCAATCAGCAGCTGGCCGAATCTGGACTGAGCGAAGCCACGCGGCTCAATCTGGCAAAGCTGCTGCTCACGCGGGATGACGGAAGTTTCATCAAGGAGCTTAGTGCGCGCTACCGCTTGGAAGTTTACTATTTCGACGGCGCGATTGAGCGCCAGCCAATCGCAACTAAAGCGGAACAACTTAACCAGTCATTGCGCGACCTCTCGCCCAGTGGAGCCACTCGCAATGCAACGCGCCTGGGCGATGCCGTGCGACACGTTCTCGACGATTACCGCAGCGCTCCGCCAGCGGCCATATTGCTGCTTTCCGACGGTGTCGCCACGGAAGGCCTT
Organism: uncultured Planctomycetota bacterium; assembly: GCA_963713365.1. Lineage (GTDB taxonomy): Bacteria > Planctomycetota > Planctomycetia > Pirellulales > Lacipirellulaceae > JABDGM01. Next base: position 254,036 of record CAVQLN010000008.1, read on the forward strand.
CCGTTGGCTGCCGTCGCGGAAGAAGCACGCAGTGCCGGCGTGCCGCTCTTCACCGTTGGTATTGGGCAAGCGGACCCGCCTCTAGACATCGAATTGGCAGATGTGCTCGTGGATGACGCGGTGTTTGTCGATGATGTGGTGAGCGTACAGATTCAAGTCAAGGCAAGCGGTCTGGAGAACAAGCCGGCGAAAGTTACCTTGCGGCGCCGGGCGCGGACAGTTCTACCAGCGCCTCTTCCACTGTGGCCGAGCAAACGATCGCGTTGCCTCCGACTGGCCAAACGCTCACAACGCGTCTGGTAGATCGGCCTGGCGAGCCGGGCGAGATCACTTACGTTGTGGAGATTGAGCCGCATGACGGAGAGACGAATCCGGACAACAACCGCGAGCGCCGCACAGTCCAGGTTCGCGATGAGAAAATCCGAGTCCTGTTGGTCGAGGCGTATCCAAGTTACGAGTTTCGGTTCCTAAAGTTGCTGTTGGAGCGCGACGACACGGTCCAGCTATCGACGTACCTGCAGGACGCCGACCCCGCATTCGCCGAGCAGGACAAGACGGCGTTGCGATCCTTCCCGCTGAGCCGCGATGAACTGTTCGAATACGATGTGCTTCTGTTCGGCGACGTCGATCCGCGACTGTTGCCGCGAAGCGCGTGGCGAAATATGCGGGCGTTCGTCGCGGAAAAGGGCGGGGGAGCGGCCTTTTTGGCCGGCCCGCGGTTTTTCCCCTGGCTGTATGCCGACAATGTGGAAGTCGCGAGCACTGCTGCCCATTGAAACACTCGCAGCGGCCGCGCCACCGGATGAACCTCTTCCCAACGACGTCACGCGCGGATTCACCGTGAGACCAACGCCGATCGGTTTGCAAAGCCCCGCGCTGCAACTAGGCGACACGCCCGATGCCACCGAGCAAATCTGGCAACAACTCGCGCCGCTGTTCTGGCTTTACCAAGTCGGCAACTTGAAGCCGGGCGCTCAAGTTCTGGCGGAGGGTCCTTCATTTGGGATTTTAGATTTCGGAGCGCGGAGTAACGATCCGGCCCAATCCGCAATCCGCAATCCGCAATCCGCAATCCCCATAATCTGCTTCCAATATGTCGGTCCCGGCCGCGTACTCTTCCACGCCATCGACTCGACATGGCGCTGGCGGCTTGGCGCGGGCGATGCCTATTTTTCCCGCTACTGGGTGCAGATGGTCCGATTTCTGGCGCGCGGTAAGCTCTCGAGCGGCCGCGGGGCGCAGTTGACTGTGGATCGCCGCGAATATCGTCGCGGCGACGCGGTGCAGTTGCGTGCAAGATTCTTGGATCCGCTGCTCGCTCCGGCGAACGACGTCGTTACGCTGTTGGTTGACTCGCCAGGCAAAGCGCGGCGGCGGATCAAACTGCATCGCAATCCGGCGGCGGCTGGCATTTTTGAGGGCTCGCTGATCGACGTGACCGAAGGACAGTACGAAGCCGTCATGGCCGAGCCGCAACTGCCGGGCGATCCACCATCCGTGCGTTTTGTCGTCGTTGCTCCGCCCGGCGAGTTAGCGAGACTTGAAATGGACGCCGCCACTCTTAGCGCCGCCGCGGAAACGACACACGGCAAATTTTACACCTTAGAAAATGCTCATCAGCTGCCAGCCGAATTGCCGGCCGGCCGACGCGTTCCGTTGGAGAATCTGCCGCCTGTATCGATTTGGAACCGATGGTGGCTGCTTGCGGCCTTCCTCACTTGCATTACAAGTGAGTGGATTTTGCGAAAACGCAAAGGAATGTTGTAACGGAGGATGCGGGATCCGGGATGCAAGATGCGGGGAACAACCTTCACCCCCGAATGCTGCATCCTGTATCCTTCATATCATGCACCCGCTTTCGCAACAAATTGCGTCGCTTCAGCGCCGCCTGCTTTGGCGTCGGCGCACGGCCGCCGCGTGCGCGATCGTCGCTACGGCGATTGCTGCGGCGCTCGTGCTCGGGACGGCCGATTTCGTCTTACGACTTGCCGATACCGGCCTGCGAATCATGGTGACGCTTGTTTTCACAGGCGCGATCGCGTGGGCCGTGTATCGGTGGTGGTATGTGCCGAGCCGCAATTCGCTTGCGCCCTCGCAGTGGCGCGGCGCGTTGAGCAGCGATTCCCGCAGCTTCATGATTCGTTGGCGAGCGCAGTCGAATTTCTCGGGCAATCGGAAGACGATCAAAAGGCCGGCTCGGCTCAATTGCGCCGCCTGGTAGTCAACGAAGCGCAGAATGCCGTCAAAGAACTGCCCGTCGACGAGGTGATCGATCGCGGGCCGCTTCGCAGGGCCATGTGGTGCTTGGCCGGCGCTGTATTGATTCTGGCAGGGTGCGCTGCGTGGGACACGGACGCGGTGACGACGGCCATTGCGCGACTTGTGGCTCCAATCGGCAGCGCCGAGTGGCCCCGCAAAAACTATCTTGCATTTCGCGATGTGCCGACGCGGCTTGCCGCCGGACAAACGTTCGAAGTGGAGCTGGTTGATACGGCTGGCCGGATGCCGGACGATGTCCGTATCGAATACCGCGCGGCCGGTCCAGGCGGCATGGAGACGAGCTCGGAGTCGATGATTCGCGCCGGAGATATGATGATCGCACGCCGCGAGAACGTCCGCCGGTCATTTGCCTTTCGCGCCGTCGGCGGCGATGACCGCGCAATGCGCTGGAACAAGGTAGAAGTAGTTCAACCGCTACGGCTCGAAACGTTGTCGATTGTGGTTCATCCACCGGAGTATTCGGGGCTACCGGCGGCGAAGGCAGAACGGCATCTTGATGTGCTGGCCGGCAGCGCAATCGAGGTGCGCGGCGGGACCGGCCAGCCGCTCAGCGCCGCGCGCATATTGCTCGAGAGTGGCGAAACGATCATCGCCGACGTTGGAACGGCGAACAATCGCGAGCAACCCGGCTCCTTTTATGTTCGGCCGGATAAATGGATTGCAACCAAGAGCAATTCGTACAGCATTGAATTGGCGGGGAAGGACTCGCTGGCCGCCGTGGTCCGCAATGGGACTCTGCGCGTACGGCCGGATGCGCCGCCCAGCATTTCCTGGCAACGGCCGACGAGTGATCTTTACATCACTCCCGCGGCCGTCGTCCCCGTTGAGGTGCAGGCCAAAGACGATCTCGGCATACACAGTATCGAGTTAGTGTACGAACGCTTGGATGGCTTAAATACGGAAAACGCCGGTAATGCGACCGAGCGGAAGATCGAGCTATTTCGCGGCCCAGCAAAGCCGGTCGCAAGCACGGGCAACACCGAAGGTGGTGTGGGCGAAAGCCGCGCTGCTGAATATTCGTGGGAGCTTGCGCCACTTCAGTTGCCCGTCGGCGCGAAACTGACAATGCACGCCGAAGCGGCCGATTATCGGCCCGGCATTGGCCGCACGGCTGTGCCCCGACGCCTCATTTTGATTTCAGCCGATGAGTTGGAAGCCCGGCTTGCGGATCATCAGGCGCAGATAGTACGGCAGCTTGAGCGAGCACTTTCGTTGCAGCGGACCACGCGCAAAGATGTCCGCCGCCTCGAAAATCGTCTGAATGACGCCGAATCGCTCGACGGCGGCGATCGTAACACATTGCAAACGGCGGAGCTCAATCAGAGGCGCGTCAATCAAACGCTCGTCGACCCGGCCGAAGGTGCGTCCGCGATCGCTCGATCGCTACTGGATCAGATTCAGATCAATCAACTCACAAGCACCGACCTTCGCGCGTCGATGGATCGTCTGCTTCGTGAGCTTGAACGATTGTCCGACGGTCCGCTGGACGTTGCGGAGCACGACCTCCTCGCCGCCCACAAGTCGACAGAAGCCTTGGTATCGCCGAGCGACAACCAAGCAATTTTGCGGCTCTTGGCTTCCGCCAGCACGGCGCAAGATGACGTGGCAACCACGCTGGAGCGGCTCATTGGCGAACTGTCGGGCCAGACGGATTATCGCCAACTACGCGCGAGCTGGTTGAGCTGCGCAACGATCAGCTTGCCCATGCCCAGAAGGCTCGCACAGAGATTGGAGTGGAAACGCTTCCTCTGCAGCTACGCGAGTTAACCAGCTCGCAGCGAGCCAACCTCAACAAGGCCGCCGCCGGACAGAATGCGATAGCTCGGCGATTCGAAAACACGCAGCGCACGATGGAATCCCTGGCGAGCCAATTGAGCGAGGGCGAAGAGGAGGCCGCCGCTGTGGCCGGCGCCGTCGAGCTTGCCAGCAGGCTGGCTATTGGTAGCGACATGCAGGAATCGGCCCGCGACCTAGGCGAAAACAGAGTCGGTCAAGCGCTTCGAGCGCAAAGCGCAGATTGCTCATGAGCTGCAACAGGTTATCGATGCTCTCCGCAATCATCGTGAGGCCGGCCCCGAGGGGCTCGTTGAGAGTTTGCGCCAAGCCGAGCAGCGCCTGTCCGCGCTGCGAGAGCAGGCGGCCACTCTTCGGGAACAGCTTTCCGAAGCCGAAAAGAAGAATCAAGCTGCGAATGTGCAACAACTCAGCGAACTGGTGAAGGGTCAAACTTCGCTCCGACGCGACATCGAGCAATTGGCGCCGCAACTCGATCAACTGCAAGCGCCCGATGCCGCGCAAAGCACGCGAAACGCGGCCAGCCGGCTTGATGAGCGTTCTGCCAACGCGAATCAATCGCCGTCGCAGCCTCGGCGGCCCGTGAAAAGTGCCGACGCTCAAGCGGCCGAGCAGGATCTGCAACGCGCTGCTGAGCAGCTTGCCAACCGTCGCCGGCAGGCCGAGGACGATCTCGCTCTAGAATTCATCCGGCGATTCCAAGCCGAGCTGGCAGGCATGGTCAAGCGAGCAGCAAGAAGTTATCGAGAGGACTATTGCGATTGACGCGCGACAGTACCGCATGAACCGCTTGATGACGTTGCAGTGCAACGACATCGCCAATCTTGCCGCCCAGGAGCGGGAATTGGCGAAAGTCGCGCGAGAACACAGCGAGTTGTTGTCCGGTTTGGTGGCGGTGCGCATTAGCTTGGAAGATGCCGAGCGACGGCTCGCCGCTGCCGCCGAGCTTTTATCGGCCAACGACACAGGGCCCGGCGCCCAGCAGGCCGAGCGGCATGCGCTCGCCCGACTGGAAGGCATGTTCGAGGCGTTTGCGCAGGCGGCCAGCGAGGCGGCGCCGAATAACGCTCAGCAGCAGGATTCTCAGGCGGCTCAGCCGGGCCAACAGCAACAGCGACGGCCGACGTTTGAGCTGCTGGAAGTGAAAATGCTCCGCATGCTGCAAGTCGACCTGAACGAGCGGACGCGGCAGTACAAGGATCGCGTAGCTGGCCTTTCCGAAACCGAACGCCGCGCAGCGCGAAGAGCTGTCGCGCGGAACACAGGAATTACAGGCCGAACAAGGAAAGCTGGGTGAGCTAGTCCAGGAGATGCTCAACCGCGATAATGAGGAACAGCGGTAGTTCATTGTCCATTAGCCGTTATTGCTGATCGTTGAATGCCAATAGGCGTTCGATTTGCGTTTACAACCTCGTCGGGTATTCCAATGAACGCAGCCGTAGCGATGACCGGATTGCTGATAGCCGCACTTTTGGCGCAGTCCCAAACACAGCCTCCACGGCAACCCGCCGGAGGAAGTGAGTCGCTCGGCAACCAGTTGCTTGACGACCTAACTCCAGGCGATCCCCGGAAGTCCACGACGTCGAATCAAGGACAGGAATCTGCGCCCCGAGTCAACACGACTGCGCGACCCGCCAGTCCGCGGTTCGACGATTTGGGCGAGGACATCGGCCAGCCCTCCGGTCCCCTATCCTTGGTGCGCGTCGGGCAGGGGATGAGACGTGCCGAGTCGCTCCTTGGTCAAACGTCGGTTTCAAGCGTTGGGACCCCAATCGAAGAAGCTGCCACCGTCCAAAGCGAGATCATCACCCAGCTCGACCGACTGATCGCCGAGCTTTCAAAGCAATGCCAGAGTGGCCAATGCCAACCCGGCAGCCAGCCGTCCAGCCCAAACCAGCAATCTCAAGCAAAGCCGGGCGACTCGACGGGCGCTGCCGTCCAAGGCAAGACGGCCGCCCGGGACTCGACCGATCGCCCCAATAGCGGCGGTGCAAAATCTGTCGATAAGGCGAACATCGAGGAACTGGCGAAGCAACTCTGGGGACACCTTCCTCAGCGAACGCGCGAGCAAATGATGCAGTCGTTCTCTGAGGAGTTTTTGCCGAAGTACGAACGAGAAATCGAAGAGTACTACCGCCGGCTGAGCGAAGAGCGTAGGTCCGAAGCGGCGCAACAATAGCCGCTGCGATTCTCATCCCGCAAACCGGTCCGATGCCGGACGAAAATTTCTCCGGGCGCCAATTGATGCACGATATCTAGCGCGTAATTTAGTTCACTAAACGTCTGGCGCGACGTCACGTACAGGGTAGTTACGTCAGCGCGCCGACGTTCCGCGGTCGAACGTGAACGCGGCCAGCACGGTTGGCAGAACGCGGCGGCGAACGACCGTTAGTTGCATATGACACCTCAAGGCGAGTGAAACGGAAAGTTACCAGAGGTTAACGACGGGGGCTTGCCGGGTTTACAATATATATAGGGATACTAAGGTCCGCGAATAGTGAGGCATCCATCCCTGTTCTGGGATGCAAACTGCCCACGGATCGTTTAGAATCAGTCTTCAATTCCTGCAACTAAGCGCCAGGCAGCACCTTTCTCAGCGGAGCGCATCATGTTGGAATTCCGTGGCCGGGGGATGGCGACAACTTGCAACGGTGCCACGCGACGCGACTTTCTTAAGGTCGGCGCGCTGGGCGCCATCGGCTTTTCGCTGGCTGACTACTTCGCGGCTAAAGCGGCCGGCAGCGTCGCCGCGGCCGACGACCGCTCCGCGATCATGATCTTCAACCTGGGCGCCCCCAGCCAGCTCGATACGTTCGACATGAAGCCGGACGCGCCGGCTGAAATTCGCGGGCCGTTCAAGCCGATCACGACCGCGTCGCCCGGCATTCAGATTTCCGAGATCTTCCCGCTGCATGCGAAGATCGCCGACAAGTTCTCGCTGGTGCGGTCGTGCCATCATGCCGGTGCGGCGGTGCACGATGCCGGCTGGCAGGTGATGCAAACGGGCCGCGTGTTTCAGGGCGGCGTCAACACGCCGCACGCCGGGTCGGTCGTCAGCTACTTGCGTGGGCGCAAGACCGACCTGCCGGCGTTCGTCGTGTTGCCGCAGACGATGGGCCGCGGCGGCGGCAATCTGCCCAACGGGCAGGCGGGCGGGTTCCTCGGCAAAGCGCACGATCCGTTTTCGTTGATGGCCGACCCGTCGCAACCGAATTTCAAGGTGCCCGATCTGCTGCCGCCCGCGGAGATCGATGCGGCGCGGCTTGCGCGGCGGCAAAAGCTGCGACAGATCGTCGATTCGACTGTCAAGGATTTCGAAGCCAGCGAAAACGCCAGGTTGATGGACGAAAACTTCCAGGCGGCGTTCCGACTGATGACGAGCAAGAAAGCGCGCGAGGCCTTCGACCTCGGCAAAGAGCCGCCGGCGATGCGCGAACGCTACGGCATGAATCGTTTCGGCCAGTGCTGCTTGCTTGCCCGGCGGCTGGTCGAGGCCGGCGTGCGATTCGTCACGATCAACACGTTTCTCACGGTGTTCGACGAGATCACTTGGGACATCCACGGCACCAAGCCATTCACTTCCATCGAGGGGATGAAGAACATCGTCGCGCCGATGTACGACAAGGCGTACAGCGCGCTGATCGAAGATCTCGACCAGCGCGGCATGCTCGACTCAACGCTGGTGTGCAACTTGGCCGAGTTCGGCCGCACGCCGCGCGTGAACCCGGCCGGCGGACGCGACCACTGGCCGCAATGTTTCACCTGTTACTTCGCCGGCGGCGGCGTGAAGGGTGGACGCGTCGTGGGAAGCAGCGATCCGATCGGCGCCGTGCCGGCCGATCGGCCCGTCGAGCCGGGCGACATCGTCGCGACGATTTTCCACAGTCTCGGGCTCGACCTCGAGACGATGTTGCCGGGCCCGTCGGGCCGGCCGTTCCCGTTGGTGGATACGGGGCATCGCGAGATTCACGAATTGTTTTGAGGCGCACGGATGAAAAGACACGTCCTGAAACGTTGTGTGCTAGTTGGCGCCGTGATCGGCGCGATACTGCTCAGCGCCGACCTCACGTTAGTGCGGACTCGTCCTACGCGCTCATTCCGGCCGCAACCACGCTATCGGGCAAACACTCGAGTCAGCAGCTGCTATTGGAACGAGTTGCGGATGGTCTGTTCGTCGGCGAAAATACTCATGACGCAGAATTTTCCACGAGTGACCCTGCTATTGCTGCTGTGGACGACACGGGCCTTGTCCAGCCAGTCGGCAATGGCACAGCGACAATCACGGCAACGATCGATGGCCAATCGGCGACCGCTACGGTTGTCGTTGAGAAGATGGGCGAAACTGCTATTCGCAGCTTTCGCAACGACGTGCAGCCCGTGCTTGCCAAAATGGGATGCAACACGGGCGCGTGCCACGGAGCACTGGCCGGCAAAGGCGGCTTCAAGCTGTCGCTTCGCGGCTACGATGCGATGGCCGATTATCTGGCCATTACGCGCAATGCGCGCGGCCGGCGGATCGAACCGACCGATCCCGGCCGAAGCCTGCTGCTCGCCAAGCCGACGATGGCGGTGCCGCACAAAGGCGGGCTGCGATTGCCGTTGATTCGCCCGGTTACGAAATCATCGCCGAGTGGATCGCAGCGGGCGCCGCTTCACCGCGAGACGATGAATCCGACTGTCCAGCACCTCGAGGTTTTTCCCGCAGAAGTCACGCTCGGCCGCGGAGATGAGCAGCGCGTCGTCGTCCGAGCTCATTACAGCGACGGCAGCGTGCGCGACGTCACTGATTGGTCGAAGTTCGCCGCCACGAACGAGGCTGTGGCCACGGTCGAGGAAGACGGGCGCATCAAGGTGGTCGGCCACGGCGGCGGGGCCATCACCGCCTGGTATTCGAGCAAGATCGCTAACGTGCGAATCATCTCGCCCTACGAATCGCAAGTGCCCGACACCGTCTACGCCGAAGCGACGCGAAATAACTTCATCGACGAACTGGTGCTCAAACAACTTCAAGCTCTCGGTCTGCCGCCGGCGCAGCCGGCCGACGACGCCACGTTCGTGCGCCGCGTGTTTCTGGACACAATCGGAAAATTGCCCACAGTCGACGAGGTGCGAGCCTTTCTCGCCGACGAGACGCCGGACAAACGCTACACGATTGATCGACGAACTGCTGGCACGCGAAGAGTTCGTCGACTACTGGGCGTACCAATGGTCGCGATCTGTTGCTTGTCAACGGCACGCGATTGCGGCCGGACGCCGTGAAGGCGTTTTATTCGTGGATCCGCCAGCGCGTGAACGAAAACGTTGCCTGGGACGAATTCACGCGGCAAATCGTTTTGGCACGCGGAAGCAGCGTCGAGAACGGCGCGACGAATTTCTACGCGCTGCACCAGGACCCCGAGTCGATGACCGAGAACATCAGCCAGGCGTTTCTGGGCCTGTCGATCGGCTGCGCGAAATGCCACAACCATCCGCTGGAAAAATGGACCAACGACCAGTATTACGCGATGGCGAATTTGCTGGCGCGGGTGCGGGCCAAAGGCTGGGGCGGCGATGGGCGCGGTGGCGACGGCGTGCGCAGCCTGTTCGTCGCCGATCGCGGCGAGCTGATTCAGCCGTCGAAGGGCAGTCCCGCAACCGCCCGCGCCGCTCGATGCCGAGCCGCTTGCGGCAGATGATGAGGATGACCGCCGCGAATATCTTGCCGACTGGCTCACGTCGCCCGAGAACCCCTACTTCGCTCGGGCGATCACGAACCGCGTCTGGGCCAATTTCTTTGGCGTCGGGCTCGTAGAGCCAGTCGATGATCTGCGATTGTCGAACCCCGCCAGCAACGAAGAGCTTCTCGCGGCTGCGGCAAATTATCTTGCCGAACACGATTACGATTTGAAAGCGCTGATGCGCGTCATCTTGCAATCGGCAGCGTACCAGCGGAGCAGCGTCCCGCACGAGGCCAGTCGCGATGACGCTCGCAATTTCGCACAATATTATCCGCGGCGGCTCATGGCTGAGGTCGCGCTCGACGCGATTTCGCAAGTGACTGCCGCGCCGACCGAATTTACGCAGATCGAATATCCCGGCGCCGACTTCGAGGACACGAAGTTTTACGCCAAGGGAACGCGCGCGTTGCAGCTCTACGATTCGGCCGTCGTTTCGCAATTTCTGCGGACGTTTGGGCGGCATCAGCGGGTGATCACCTGCCAGTGCGAGCGATCGAACGAGCCGAGCCTTGTGCAGGCACTGCATATCTCCAATGGCGAGACAATTATGAAAAAGCTCGCTGTCAAGGACGGCAAAGTCGAGTCCTTGCTCGCCAGCGGCTTGCCGAATTATCGAGTCATTGAGGAGTTGTATTTGTCGGCGCTGTCGCGCTACCCAACCGACCGCGAGCTTGCGGAGCTGCTGACTGTTCTCAATGACGCGCCGCAGGACCAACGCCGCGCCGTCGTAGAAGATGCATTTTGGGCCGTCCTGAGCAGCCGTGAATTCCTGTTTAATCATTAGTCGCCCATGTCATTCGCTCGGCTTGCAATACTATCGGTCGCGACGCTGCTGGCGCTCTCGTTGCGCGAGCGTATGCGCCGCGGAAGCCGATGCCGCCCGATTTTGCGAAGGATGTGGCGCCAATTTTCGCGAAGTATTGTGTCGGCTGCCACAACGCCGACGAGCCGGAGAGCAACTTGTCGCTCGAAACGTTTGATCACCTTGCAGACGCGGCGGCGACCACGGCGCGGTTATCGTGCCCGGTCGCTCGGATGCCAGCCGGCTAGTTCGCATGCTTTCCGGCGAGGTCGAGCCTGAGATGCCGCCCGAGGACAATGAGCGCGCCAACTGCGGCGGAGATCGATCTGCTGCGCGCTTGGATCGATGCCGGCGCCAAAGGCCCCGACGGCGATGCGGCCGAGTATCCGGAGCTGTCAACGCCGCATATCGACCCGGCCCCAAACGTGCGCCAGTATCTGACGAGCATCGCCGCTGCACCCGATGGCTCGCGCTTGCTGCTGGGCGATACCGCCACGTCGATCTCGTTGAGCCGGCATCCGGCAAGGTGGTCGCAACGACGGAGCAGTTTGCCGGCAAAGTAAACAACGTTAACTTATTCGCGCGATGGCTCGCTGTTCGTTGCCGCTTCGGGGATCCCCGGCCTCTACGGCGCGGCCACGATCTGTCGAGCGGCCGATGGCAGCGTCGTATCGCAGATGAAAGGTCATCGCGATGCGCTCTACGATGCGAGACTGAGTCCCGACGGCGCGCTCCTGGCGACATGCAGCTACGACCGTGAAATCAACCTGTGGAATGTGGCCGGCGGCGAAGTCGTTCGAAAGCTCACCGGTCATAACGCCGCCGTATTCGAGCTGGCGTTCTCCAAGGACGGTTCGATCCTGGCCAGCGCAAGCGCCGATGACACCGTAAAGGTGTGGCACGTAGCGACGGGCGAGCGGCTCGATACGCTGGGCCAGCCGGAAGGCGAGCAACGCACCGTGGCAATAAGTCCCGACGATGAGTGGCTCGTTGCCGGCGGCGCGGACCGACAGGTGCGGATGTGGCGGCTCGTCTCGCGTGAGCAGCCGCGAATCAACCCGATGGTATTCGCTCGCACGGCCCATGAGAGCCCGGTCGTCAAAGTCGCTTTCTCGCCGGACGGCTCGAAACTAGTAAGCGCTTCTGAGGGCGCGAATTGATACTTTGGGACGCACCAACACTCACTCCGATCCATCGCTACGAGGCTCAGCCCGACGTTGTGACTGGAATTGCCTTCGAACCAGGCAGCGACGGCTTCTTCGTCGCCCGTATCGATGGCTCGTGGCAGCGATACGCAACCGACGAAGGCAAGACGCCAGGCATCGCAGGCGAGGGCAAGAACGCCGAAGTTACGGCTTCCGCCGTCGCATCAGCAGAGGAATCGCCGCTCAAATCGGCCGAACAGGAGCCGAACGACTTGCCTGCCGAGGCAAATGCCATTTCAGATCACGCCATGGTGAGCGGCGTTATTTCCGCTCCGAACGAGGACGGACGCGCGGACGTTGATCATTTCCGCTTCCATGCGCGAAAAGGTCAGCAGCTGGTGCTTGAAATCAATGCGGCCCGCCAGAAGTCGCCGCTTGATTCGCACGTTGCAGTGCTCGATGCGGCGGGTGACCCAATTCCGCGCATTGTGTTGCAGGCGCTTCGCCCCTCATATTTCACATTTCGCGGCCACGATTCGATGTCGCTCGCCGATTTTCGGCTGCACAAATGGCAGGATATGGAGCTCAACGAATATCTGTATGCGAACGGCGAAGTCGTGAAGTTGTGGTTGTACCCCGCGGGCCCGATTCTGGATTTTTGGTGTACCCAGGAATCGACAGCAATCGTTACACGTATTTTGGCACCACGGCTCTTTCGCATGCATTGAACGAGCCATGCTATATCGTCCAGCCGCATTCGCCCGGAACACCGCTTATCCCCAACGGCCTGCCGGTTTTCACGCTGTACTATGAGAACGACGACGATGGCTGGCGGAAGCTTGGCACCGATTCGCGCGTGGCGTTTACCGCGCCGTCCGATGGTGACGTACGTTGTTACCGTCCGCGACGTCCGCGGCCTGGGTGGCGACGACTATCGATACGATCTCATCATGCGGGCCCCACGTCCAGATTTTCAAATCAAGTTCAACGCGGTCGAACTTTCAATTAATGCGGGGAGCGGCAAGGAATTTGCCGTCGTGGCCGAGCGCGATCGACGACTTTGACGGTGAAATCAATGTCGAAGTAGCCGGCCTGCCGCCGGGCTTTCACGCCTCGGGGCCGCTTGTGATCCAGGCCGGCCAGACCACCGCGTATGGCACGATTACCGCCGAAGCAAACGCGCCGGCGCTGACCGCGGAGAATGCCAAGGCCGCGACGCTCACCGCCTCAGCCGTCGTCAACGGTGAGAAGATCGTGAAACCGGCAGTGAATCTGGGCGAACTAAAACTCGGGGCACCGCCTAAGCTGCTCGTGCGCATCCTGACCAATCAATCAGCGGCGCAATCCGCCACGGCGAAGGGTTCGAGCGGTCAAATTTCGGAGCTCACCATTGCGCCTGGTGAGACGATTTCGGCGGTTGTCAAAGTAGAGCGCCGCGGCTTCGATGGAGAGATATCGTTCGGCAACGAGCATTCCGGCAGGAACCTGCCGCACGGTGTGTATGTCGACAATATCGGTCTCAATGGCCTGACGCTGTTGCAAGGGGAATCGGAGCGCCAGTTTTTCATTACCGCCGCAAAATGGGTCCCGGAAACCACGCGGCCGTTTCATCTGCGCACCGAAGTCGAAGGCATCCAAACGAGCTGGCCGGTGATTCTGCACGTCCAGAACTCGCACGAACCGGCGGAATCGCCAGCCGGCAGAAGAAAAGCCGCAAACCCTTGAGAGTTAGCGGCTTTTGTAATCGGGCCGACTCCCGTTGCACCATTGTGAACCAATCTGCAGGAATGCGTCTGGTTTTCAGTTTGCTGCCGAAAAGCATTAGCTTCAAAGGGGATGCGGTGCTCGAGCTAGTTCAGCCCGGGCTATACCGCAAACACCGTAGAAGATCATAGTTGCTGGCAGCTGCGGGGACCAAACACCTGCAATCCTCTTTGTGACGAAGTTTCACCCTTCGTACCTAGGGAGGTGCAGCAATGGATATTCTGGTTTATTGCCGCTTTTCGACCGAAATGCAGAACCCGAGGAGTTGTGATGATCAAGAAAGAGCGGTAAAAGCCGGCCTCCGCGATTCGGTATCGACGCCGCTAAGGCCGTTGTAATCAAGGACAGCGCCGTCAGCGGCACCAAAGTGGAAAGGGAAGGTTTTGACAAGATTCTTGCGCATCCGTGCTGGCGAGTCGTTCATGCTGGCCGTCGATGACCAAAGCCGGTTGTCCCGATTGGACAACGCATTAGCACTCGTGACGGATTTGGTCTATGCCGGCGGTCGGTTCATCTCTGTCGGCGAGGATATTGACACCGCTGCACGGGGTTGGCGACTAAAGGTCCGAGTGATGGAACTTCATCACAGCACGTGTAGCGACGAGACCGGAAGTCGCGTGCGGCGCGGTCAGCACGGCCGAGTGGTGAGTGGACTTTCGGCTGGCGACTTCCCTTATGGCTTCGAATCGTACCCAATCGACCCTACGTATGCTAAAACCTACGCAGGACGCGGTCCAAAGCCGGCAATGGGCATTCGGCCCAATGCCCGCCAAGCAAAATGGGTGCTTTGGATATTCGAGCAATTTGCTCAGGGACGATCCATTAACTCGATCGCGCGGGAGCTTACGCGTCGACAGGTCACCCGCGGCCGCAGGGCTTGGAACCAAGGTTGGTACGCGCGAACTATCCGTGCAATGCTATCCAATCTCAAGTATGTCGGAGTTTGGACGTGGGGCAAGAAGACGACAGTTCGCAACTCCGTTGGCAAGAAGAAGCAGGTCACAGTATCTGAGGATCAAGTAGTCGTCGTCGAGCGTCCGGAACTGCGAATCATTCCGCAGGAGTTGTGGGAGCAAGTACAACAGCGGTTAGCCAACCTCCGTCAGGCAACCGGCTATAAGCCCGACCAGCAGTCACGGAGGCCCATGATGCATTACACGGTGGCTTATCCGACGGACTTGCTGATGACCTTGCTGAACTGTGGCTACTGTGGCGGAAAGATGCATCACGCCGGCAGCGGCAAACACACTTACCGCCAATGCGTCAACAGTCTCGATGGGCGCGAAACCTGCAAGGAGAAGCTGCGAATCTCCGCCGCGAAGGCACGGACTGTGCTGCTCGGATTCATCGCGGACCTCCTCAAAGGGATGCCCGAGTGGATTGCAACGGCTGTCGGGGAAATGCGGACGGCCATCAATGAAACTCAGTCCCAGATTCCCGCTGAGGTTGAGGACCTTCGCGAGCAGCTTCGCGATGCCGAGAAGCGCCATGCGAATCTGATGACGATCGCGGAGGGCGGCGGCGTGAAAGACGTAGAGGGATTTATGCAGCGTCTGCGATCAACGGATGACGAAGCCAAGCAGCTTCGCCTGCTGCTCAAGCAGCTTGAGTCACTGCAACCCGCAGGTAAAGATGCCCGCGGACAAATGGATCGAGGCTCGTCTCAAGGAGCTAGCGGACACATTAGCATCTGATGAGGCGAATACGGCTCGATTGCTGCGGGAACTGATTGGGACGGTCCGAGTGTTTCGTGTCGTGCCCGTGGGCAAGATGTTCGGCTATCAGCAACTGAGATTTCGCATCAATGGCTGGAAAGCCGTGCGAGAACTGCTGCGGGGGCACGTTCCCTTGGAAATTCTCGAGGTCGTGGAAAAGCAGCGATCCAGCGATGCAACTGAATCGCCGGAATTCTGTTTGGATGTCGGAGGTCCGCACAAGCTGGACATCATCGCTCCGCAGATCGCTGAGCGACGGTCCCAAGGCATCAAATGGAAGGACATTGCCAGAGAGTTCGATTTGAGTATGGATTCGGCGTATCAGTGCTGGCGCAGATACGTGAAGGGGCTGCGCAACTCGGCCGCAAGCAGTGATGACAATACCGTTGAGGGGCATCACGAAGGGCGTCCCGAAGAGAGGGGCCGCGAGGACTCGGAGCCAGGAGCTGCATGACGCCAACTGATTAATTGACGTTTTAATTAGGAGCCCGGCCAGCGTTGGTCGGGCTCTTTCTTTGCGCATAAGGAGAATCAAGATGAACAAGGTTCTTGAGGGACTGGCAAAACTGGTCGGGCGCATTTCGGCGCACGATTGGTTGGAAAGTACGCACGAGCAGTGTGGAAAAAGGAGCGCTCATCAGATTGCCGCGGAACGCAGTGAGGACTCTGCAGACGACAATTCGCCGCGAGATGTTGAGACCCCCGAAAGGTTTTGTACGTCGTAGGTTGCGCAGCAGTATGGCGTCTCCGCAGGCAAAATCAGCCAGTTGCCGCGGGAGCTAGAACGATCATGGCATGATTTCCAATAGAAAAACATGATGGCAAGTGCCGCACAGTGATGTCGGTGACACTTGCGGACGTCGTCCAAGACTGTTCCGGGCGGCAGGCGATGTTGTGGACTGCCTGCATACGCGACTTTTGATAACGATGATAGGGGAGTACTAAATATGCCCAAAACCAATAGCAACTGTCTGATTGTAGCAGCACCGGTACACGTCGTTGTGGTTCGAACAACGGAACCGGAAATAAATAACGACTTGAGAGTTCGGTGTGTTGGCAAGAAAGACGGATATCTGCTACTTGAAGCAATCGAATTGGAGGATGACTCTCCTCAAACCGACGGGGAATGCTGTGAGCTATCTCCATAGGAAGACTCATGACTCGACCAAACACTTCCGTGACGGCTGACAGCGGTCGTATGTCTAAGGTACCTAAATGGCGACGCGACGAAGCCGGATCGTCCAGGGCTTGGGGGTTACTTGATCAATTTCGTATCTTTCACAGCACTCGTTCTAGCGCTTGTTGCCACTGTGTTCGCGCTATGCCGCGAAGTGCGAATTCGACGGGCACTCGAACGGCTAATTCTGCTCTTACTTTCACGGTGGAAAACTAATGCGTCAAAAAATGAATGCGATAACAATGATCGCGTGGATCGTGATTTCGATCCTGATTAGCGGCTGCGACGAGCGGATTGCCAGAGTTTCGCAGCAGGCAGCTGATCGTCAGGCCCATCAGAATACGATGATGGGCGAACTCAACAAAGAAATTGCCAGCGGAACTCGATCGCTAATAAGTGCCGATGCGGCCGCGCCGGGACATAATTGCCGTTCACCATGATATCCAGACTGAGCGGGCTCGGCTGGATAGCGGCTGGACAGAGCTTGGCCGGCGAAACCAGGCGCTTCTTTCCGAGCGGCGGATCGAATCGTTGTTCGTTTCAGCAACACAGGCTGGAGGATTGCTTGGAACAGTTACTATGTTGCTCGGCTATTGCTGGTACGTGCTGTTCGCAGCGCGTGTAAGCTGTGACCCAGACGCGGAGCTGTATGACTTTCTAATTCAGGATCTAAGTGCGACCCAGCCTGGGCTTCTGGAGTTCCGACGACAAGTTGCAGCGCCTCCCAAAAAATGCAAGTCCGCATCTTTCTTCGGTCAGCTAATTGCCGTTCAAAAATTCCTCAAATCACACTCGGAAGTAAGAGATTCGAATGCTAAATCTATGTCTGCATTGTGGCGGCCACCAAGTTGAACGTGACTTTGTCGAAGGCATAACAACGCCGCCAAGTACACAATCGTGGGTGCCAGTACCACATCATCGTGTGCTTGAGGAGGTGGAGACTGCGCTAGTCGGTGCCAGGTTAACCGTCGTAAACCAGGCTCACGCCTTATGGGGCGACGGCCGGCGCTACTTTGGATTGTTGGAAGTTTGCAATGGAAAGCCGCAAGGCGATCACGGACTGGTCATCGGCGTGCGAAATTCGCACGATCAAAGCTTTCCGGCTTCTATTGCGTTGGGCAGTGCAGTTTTTGTGTGCGATAATTTGTCGTTTTGCGGCGAGATTACCATCTCGCGCCGGCACACCAGGTTTATCGAACGCGATTTACCTCGAGTAATTCACACGGCGGTCTGCCGGCTGACTGATTTGCGACAGACGCAAGATGATCGCATTGAAAAGTACAAGTCGACCAAGCTCGACGACCAGACGGCGCACGATTTGGTGATCCGCGCCGTCGATGCGAGCTCACTGCCGGTAACTCAGATTCCGGCTGTGCTCTCTGAATGGCGAGATCCCACTCACGAGGAGTTTACCGTCGGCGGTAAAAACTTCTGGCGTTTTTACAACTCGCTGACAAATGCATTGAAAGGTCGCAACCTGTCGGCTCGGCCACAGCGATCGGAAGCTCTCCACGGTCTGCTCGATGCGGCCTGTGGTTTGGCAGTGTAGTAATTAATTCAACCTAAGTTTAGAACTCGAGTCGTCATAAGGGCGTCCGTCTGGTTCGTTGCCAGACGGCCGCCCTTTTCTTTTAGGGAGGTGCACAGTGGAAGAGTTTCTAATTGACCGCTTAGTGGCGGCAGCAACCGGTGAAAGTATACGCGTTATACGAGCTCGTGGCTTTCAGCACGCGAACCCAGCCGAACCGGAATTCGATCCAGAGCCCTTATCACGTCTTACAGTGGCGCTGCTCTACAAGAGGCAGCGCAAGCGAGCACCGGAATACGACCAAGGCGATGCGCTCTAAGTGATCAGCATTTCCGTAGGCGTGGTCAGTGTTCCAGCGTCTATCTTTTTCATCTTTGGAGAACCAGTATGCGAATCGCCTTACATTCCGAAAGTCTAAAAGCGCAATGGCGGAAGCAAATCATGAGTCGTCGCGGACGGCATTGGATCGAGGCTAGAAGAGGTCTAGTTGCCCTGGCTTTCATCGACCGCTCCCGGGCGCAATCTGGGTTTCCCGAAATTGAGAGCGTGCAGACATTTGTTTTGTACGAAGATGAAGTCGATGCTCCGGCAGAGCAGACCAGCCAACGTGCATCACTACGGTTTGCCTCCTACCGTGCGACTCGCATACCACATGGCGTACGATGGGGTGGCGCGGAAAACTCCTCGATTTTTAAGGACCTGACGGTCGCACCGCAGCCGAAAGCACGCGGCCAACGGATTGACATTAACAAGCCAGACCTGCTGCGATTGGCACTTGATCTGGACTCATGGCTCTCGCTGGCTTCGCGCCATCCGGGATTGCGCAGGCGCGGCCTCAGACTGCCGCGGCTTTGGGCTGGCTTTCGCTCCCGGGATGCAATCGGCCTTGAAGGCTATGGCCCAGAATTTGACATCGCTTGCGCCAGTTCACGCCTTGCCGCAAAGGCGTTATTTGAGAAGTCTCGCCGAGGTCTTGACGGACTTACGCTCCATCCACTGGCATGGGTTTCGGAGCGGGCCGACGATGCGGTTGCGGTATTTGCGCAGTTGAACAGCGTTCCTAAACGACAGGTTGCCAGCGTCGCGAGGTTACCGGACGACGTAAAGGGCTACTCGGAAGCGACTGAGTATGACCTGTTCAATAGCCGTTTTCGCAAACCGCCATTGCGACGCGAGACTGCCTCTGTGGGCAGCAATGCGCTCGCACGGCGTCGACCCCGCCGCCGATGGATGGACTAAGCTCTCCTCAGCCTACGGCGTCAGCGCCGACGGCAACACGATCGTCGGCTACGGCATCCGTAACAACAACAACGAAGCGTTCGTCGCCGTCATTCCTACGATTGTCCCCGAGCCAGCCGCTGGAGCGCTTGCGCCGTGGGCGTGAGCAACATCCTGCTGCTTCGACGGCGCTCCCTGGGCGACCAAATAAGTTTTCGCTTTGAAAAAAACCGGCCGCTGAGGACTCGCCGGCAAGCAGACCCCTCAGCGGCCACGCCCGCCCCGCGCCGCTGTTGCCTGCGCGCCGCGGAGCACGGCCGTTTGCATTCAATCGCAGACCCACTCGAAAGGAGCAATCCAATGAGACAGTTGAAACTCTTCCAATGGGCCGCCGGCCTGACGATGGCGATCGCTCTGGCGCCCGCCGCCGCGTCTGCCCAGGAGGACGGCACGGTCACGATCAGCGGCTTGTTTAGCATGGACTATATGTCCGGGGACGCGACCTGGACTGGTACCTCCCCGATCTCCTCGCGGCTTACTACAACGGGCACGAACACACCTGGACGCTCACGCTCCACGGCACAACCCAGTCGCACTATACGAATGGCGCGCGATTACGCCACGCAGATTGACGCGACGTCGTTCGACCTCGAGTTCTTCGGACCCGACGCGGCCACGCTCAACCGCCTCGTGAGCGATCACCTCGCCAGAGGGGATGTCAATGTCTCTCTGCAGAACACGTACGACGACAACGGCGGCGGCTTCGCGATCATGCACGTCTGGGTGTCGGGTGGCGCCCCGGCGTGTACCGCGGCACGTACTTCGACACGGGCCACGACATGGGATCCGATACGCTCTTCCCGACCGACGCGGACGGCTACCCCGTCGTGGGGCCGGAACCGTTCTCGATCGAGCCCGATTACACCGAGCTGGGCTACTTCGAGATGTTCTCGGGACCGGCGGCTACATCGGGTCGCTGGCGGGCCTCGTGACGTTTTCAAGTCCACTTCCGGGTGACTTCAACGGCGACAACGTGGTGGATGCCGCCGACTACGTCCTCTGGTGCAAAGGTCTGGGCACAACGTATACGCAGAACGATTACGACGTGTGGCGCATCTCACTTCGGCCAAACGGCCGGCAGCGGCGCAGCACTACCCTCCGCCGAGTCGCTGTCGGCCGCGGTGCCTGAACCGAGCAGCTCGCATTACTGCTGCTTCTAATTGGAGCAGGGTTACGGGCCCGACGAGCAATCCGAGTGAACTCTAGAGTTCCATCAACTCACTAGCGTGCGACACACTCCATCAATTCACCGTTTAGAGACAGCAAGCCGCTGACGGATGACTAACACCGGCGATCCCGACTAACGCTTCCGCTGGGCGTCGCAAAACTCATCGAGGCGGCGATCTCTGGCACATATATATAGTGCCGAAAAGTCGTACGTTTTCTCAGGACTGAGGCGCAGGGCCGCTCTGGGGTTGGAAACGCTTCGTAAAAAGAACTGTCTCGACAAGACCGGATGGCACGCGATCTCGCCGGCGTCGAAATCGGTGACAATCTCTTCGTTGGGTGTGCCAACAATTCAGCGGGTCGGCCTGCCACTAACCACATATCGATCATCGATACCGTACCAAGAACTGGAACCGATTCGTTTTCTCGGAATAGGCATAAAATACGTTCTGGATCTGGTTAGACCGTTTAAACGAACGCCATTCTAAGCCGCTCATCCAATTCGCGAGCGTCTTGGAATTACTCCGGTCGCGATCCACCTTGAGTGCGCCGGCGGCTGGCCCAGACCGCGAGGACGCTTCCCAGCAGCAGCAGACCTGATCCAGTGGCACTCAATAGCAGCGTTAACTGCAGCGCCTGACGGACTCGCGCCTTGTCGTTTTTCAGCGGGCGGATGATCTCAAGAACTCCGCGCACATCACCGACTTGCCAGTCCTTGCGGGTGGACACCGGATGTGTGTTGTGGCAATCGACACATGACTGCTTCATGATGCGCGCTTGGGCATAACGGACGACGGGCTGGCCGTCGATCTCGGTAAACTCGTGAACGGTTTCTTGCCCTTTGCTCTGCCGCAAACGCACGAGGGCCTCCCGCTCGAAATCATCGTTGGGTCCGCCATTCGTACGCCAAGGAAATGGATAATCGCTGTATTGACGGACTTGGATGCCGGTTCTGCTATCGTGGCTTAACTCCTCGCCCACGTCGTGCAGAAACGTTGCGGGAATGCTGAGTGGCACCGTATTCGGCGTTGGCGGAACCATCTTGTTCACCGGAAAGTTCGCCTGCTCGACGCGCTGGACGATAAGACTGTACTGATTGTTCGCCAGCTCCAGCAGCTCGGCCTGTTGCCCAGCACTTTCCAAAGCGCTGGAGCGCACCAGTCGGGCCGATAATAGCGACAGTGTAACCAGCGCCACGATCGGAGTAAGCAGGCCTGCAGCGACGAGCCCTGAGGGTACCGGGTGATCACGAATCCAGCGCCATGCTTTATCGACCGTTCCCCTTGGTCGCGCTTTGATTGGTTCATCCCGAAGAAAGCTCTGCAGGTCATCCGCCAGCTCGCTGGCACTGTCATAGCGATGATGCGGGTCCTTTCTCAAACATTTAAGGCAGATGGTTTCGAGATCCCGTGGAACGTTGGGTTGCAAGTCAGTCACTGAGACTGACTCGCTGTGGAGCACCTGCAGGACGGTGTCTAGCAGCGTTTCGCCTTTAAAAGGCGGGCGGCCGGTCAGCAACTCGTATAGTATGGCTCCCAGCGCATAGATATCGGTGGCTGGGCCGACCGGCGCGCCGGAGGGTGCCGCTTGTTCTGGCGCCATGTAGCTGGGAGTGCCTAGCAAATCCCCCGTGACCGTGAGACCGCTTTGAACTTGCGCCTCCCATTTGCCGTATGCGATTTTTGCCACACCGAAATCGGCGATTTTGGGGACCGACTTAAGAAAACGGCCGTCCGCGAAAAGCATATCGGGACCGCGCAGTCTTGTCGACGGCACTCGGTTGATCTTCGTGGGCAGGAATCAAAAGGATGTTGGCGGGTTTTAGGTCACGATGAACGACGCCATTGGCGTGCGCTGCCTGAACGGCCCGTGCCAGCACTTGGATAAACTGCGCCGCCAGACGCGCTGACTGTGGCGTGCCGTCGAGGTGCTGGGCCAGGTTGCCGCCGGCCACGTACTCCAGGACAAAATACGGCCTGCCCGCAACTTCACCAACGTCGTAAATCTGAACAATATTAGGATGCTGCAATCGCGCGATGACGTCGGCCTCGGCACGAAAGCGGGCAAGCTCCTTTTCGTCAGCGCGCGTCAAATTTTGAAGCATCTTTAGAGCAACGATGCGCGTACAGCGCAAGCTGACGGGCTTTGAAGACGACGCCCATGCCGCCTCGCCCCAGCACTCCGATGATTTCGTAACCGGGTACGGCGGGGATTTCGAAATCGATGGTCGCTGAGGCCGCGAATCCGTCCTGCGCAAAATCGAACCTAGGGGTCTCCGCCGGATCAGGCGGGAGTGCCGCTAACGAATGTCGCACAAGCTTTAGGCGGCGCATTACATCTTCTTCTGCTTCCGTGCACAGGTGCAGCTGCGTGGCGCACTGCCAGGTCGCGGCCTCTGAAATATCGGTCAGACGAGCGAGCTTCTGCAGGCACAACTCGCATCGTTCAATGTGCGTTGCGAGGGCGTCTCGTTCGGCCGTGCTCAAGGCGTCGGCCAACAGGCTGGTGAGCTTCTCGTCCGTTGGGCAGAGCGTCATAAGTTGGCCTCGAAGAAGTTGGGGTGGGGCTTAGCGACACTCTCCGTTCGACAGTCAGCGACCCGTCGTAATCGCTTGTCGACATGCAACGCCGGTCTGGAAGTCCGGGAATTATGCGTCGGCTTCGAGTTTCCGGATTTCTTCTTGGAGCATCTTCTGCACTTTACTCTTGGCCACGTAAACCATGGCGACTTGCATATGGACTTTGGCGGCCACTTCTGCGGCCGCACGCCCCTCAAACGCCACGAGTTGGAAGGCTTCCCAAGTGTGCGGCGCCACGCGAAGCCGCACCTGCACCTTGGCCGCTTCCAGCAGCTCGTAATCGAAGGCCTCCTCCAGCTTCTGAATCAGATCTTCGCGCGCTTCCACGGATTGCAGCAGCTCCCAGATGTGCTCGTTGGCAACCGCCCGAGCGCGCTTCTGTCCGTCGACGAAATCCAGCCAGGCGTGGTGAGCAACCGTTTTGAGCCAGCCGCGGAAACTACTCTCGGGGTCGTAGACGAAATCGCGCAGCTTGCGGGCAAGCTTCAGCAAGATCTCTTGGGTTACGTCCTCTGCGTCGGCGTCCTGCAGCCCCCAATGCCGGCACCATCGGTAGATGTGACGTCCGTAATGCTCAACGAACTCGTCCCACGCGGCTTCATTCGACGGGTCGCGCCGAAGCCGCGTGAGCAAAGTCTGGCAAGTGGTCGGGAGCGACGCTTCCATAGGCCTTATTACTCCACCATCGGGGGAATACTCGCGGAGATTGCCATGCCCACGTCCTGCCCGCGCAAGCTTTCAAGTGTGAATTTCATCGGCCCAGTACGCCCGATGGCCACTCGCCGGGACGAAAATAAATTCGCATGCAGCGCTAGATTTTATGAGCAACTTCCGTATTAGCCCATAGAACGGCTACAAGAACCAGCGCTTGGGCTCGAACTGGCCGAATTGGTGACGTCAATCCGATTGTTTAGCAACGCGCATGCATGACCAGGCGGTCCCGCGTTGCATTTTTGGTGGCTCAACAACAAAGGAGATTTCGCATGTTCTCAAAACCCTGTCTTGCCACGCAAAGTCGAATCTTAACGCTCGCCATCCTGTCGCTAGTCGTGTCCGTGCCCACGGCCCACGCCAGCTTCCTGACCTTTTCCGTCGGCGGGACGTCGGAGACGAGTTCGATTCAAGGGACCGTCGATTCGTTCCGCGACGCGCTGGGCGGCCCCAACAACGGCAATAACCCGGGGCCGCTCACAAGTGGACGACGGGAGATCAATTGGGATGGCGGTGGCGCTACCACGGCCACTGTGAGCTCGTCGGTGCTCACCGCTTTCACAAACACGCGCGGTAGCACGTCTACGGCCGTGGGCGACGGCGCCGGGTTTCTTCAGACGCCGCTGAACGATCCCGCGCTGACGAATATCAATCCGAACTACTCGACCACGTTCAGCGCTTTTAGCCCGCAGCGGATTTTCACGCCGACGGGCACCAATATCATGGACGTCACTTTCTCCCTGCCCGGCAGCAACGGTGCGATCCCAGCGACGGTCGGAGGTTTTGGCGCCGTGTTTTCCGATGTCGACTTGCCAAACGTTACCCGTATGGAGTTCTTTAATTCTGCGGACCAACAGATCTTGAGCCTTAACGCGTTACCCGGCATAACCAGCGACGGCAGCCTTTCATTCTTCGGCGCCATAGCCAACAACGGCGAGCAGATTGCCCGAGTGCGGATTACCACGGGCAACTCGGCATTGGGTCCGAACGACATCAAGGGGGGCCCGATCGATGTAGTAGTCATGGATGATTTTTTCTACTCGGAACCGATCGCCGTTCCGGAACCGGCGAGTGCGACGTTGGCCGCAGCTGCTGTACTCGGCGCCATTGGCTTCTGCCGACTACGTCGCCGATCAACGAATCGCGCACGGAAAGTACGATCGCAATATTCCTGAGAACGCGACACCCGAGACACCCTGAAATCCCAATTGCTAACCACACCTGAAACTTTCCCATCCCTAGAGAAAAGGCCACACAAAATGTCACGCATTACTTTCAATCAATGGTCCAAGAATCTGATTCGCCGTCGGCGAAACGCACGTAAACCCCGCAAAACGGGCCGGACCCTAGCCTTTGAGCCGCTCGGCACACGAATCATGCCGGCTGTTAACGCATTCTTCACGAGCGGGCAGTTGACGATTCTCGGCGACGCGCAAGACAACACCATCGTTGTCAGCCGCGATGCTGCGGGCTCGCTGCTGGTCAACGGCGGCGACGTCACGGTGCGCGGCGGAACGCCGACCGTCGCCAACGTCAGAAACGTGAATATCTTCGGCCTCGGCGGCAACGACACGCTCGCGCTCGACGACACCAACGGCGTTCTGCCATCGGCCAACATCTTCGGCGGGCGGGGCAACGACACGCTGATCGGCGCAGCCGCCGCTGATTTTCTGTTCGGCCAGGCCGGCGACGACATGCTACTCGGCAACGGCGGTGCCGACTTCCTGTTCGGCGGCGCCGGCTACGACGTCCTGACCGGTGGCGCCGGCGATGACCAGGCCTT
The DNA here is from genome assembly GCA_963713365.1 of uncultured Planctomycetota bacterium. Taxonomy (GTDB): domain Bacteria; phylum Planctomycetota; class Planctomycetia; order Pirellulales; family Lacipirellulaceae; genus JABDGM01. The sequence goes on from CAVQLN010000008.1 coordinate 279,476, forward strand.
CGGCCAAGCCGGCAACGACCGCATGATCTGGAACCCAGGCGACGGCACCGACCTCAATGAGGGCGGCAGCGGCAACGACACTGTCGAAGTGAACGGCGGCAACGTCGCTGAGGTCTTTACGGTCGCCGCCAACGGCACTCGCGTCCGCTTCGACCGGGTCAGCCCTGGCCCCTTCAGCATCGATATCGGCAGCAGCGAGAACCTGGTCGTCAACATGAACGGCGGCGACGACAGCTTCTCGACGAGCGGCGACCTGGCTAACCTCATCAACATAACCGTCGACGGCGGCGCGGACAACGATACGATCCTTGGCAGCAACGGCAACGACCGGTTGCTGGGCGGCGACGGCAATGACTTCATCGATGGGCAGCAAGGCAGCGATACCGCGTTTCTCGGCGCCGGTGACGACGTGTTCCAGTGGGACCCGGGCGATGGCAGCGACACCGTCGAGGGCCAAGACGGCACCGACACCATGCTGTTCAACGGGTCCAGCGGCGACGAGATCTTCGAAGCGTCGCCCAACGGCCAGCGCGTGCGGTTCACCCGCAACCTCGGCAACATCGTCATGGACCTCAACGACGTCGAGGCCATCGACCTGAACGCCCTCGGCGGCGCAGACAACATCACCGTCAATGACCTGATCGCAACCGACCTTAGTGTGCTCAACCTCGACCTCAACGACGCTGGAGGCACCGGCGACGGCAAGGCGGACTCCGTCATCGTCACCGGCACGGCTGGAGACGACGCCATCCAGATCGCGTCCTTTGACAACGGGACTCGCGTCGCCATCGGGGGCCTTTTCCCGTTCGTGAATATCACCGGCGTGGAGGGGGCGAACGACAAGCTGACGGTAAACACGCTTGGCGGCGCCGACGTCGTGGACGCCTCCGGCGTGGCCGCGAACCTGATCGGCCTGACGCTGAACGGCGGCGTGGGCAACGACATCCTCATCGGCAGCCAGGGCGACGACACGTTCGTCTGGAACCCGGGCGACGGCAGCGACACCGTCGAGGGCCAGGACGGGATCGACGCGATGCTGTTCAACGGCTCGGCTGGCAGCGAGATGTTCGAGGTCTCGGCCAACGGCGAGCGGGTGCTGTTCACCCGCAACCTCGGCAACATCGTCATGGACCTCAACGACGTCGAGGCCATCGACCTGAACGCCATCGGCGGCGCAGATAAGACCACGATCAACGACGTCAGCGGCACCGACCTCGTCGAGATCAACATCGACCTGGGGCCGGCGATCGGCGGCACCGTCGGCGACGGCCAGGCCGACACCGTCGAGGTCAACGGCACCAACGGCGATGACGTTGTCGTGGTCAGCGGCGATGCGAGCGGCGTGGCTGTCCTCGGACTGGCAGCACAAGTGAACATCAGCAACGCCGAGGCTGCACTTGATCGCCTGGTGGTCAATGCGTTGGCCGGTGACGACGCCGTCGACGCCTCCGGTCTAGCCGCGAATGGAATTCAGCTTACAGCGGATGGTGGCGACGACAACGACGAGCTGATCGGCGGCGACGGAAACGATACCCTCCTGGGGGCGGCTGGCGACGACGTCCTGCTCGGTGGGCCTGGCACCGATGATCTCGACGGTGGCGCCGGCGACAACATCGTCATTCAGGATTAATCCGCATACGGTCCGATGCGCAATTCGATAAATTCAGTCGGACGGTAGAGACACGCTAGATATGGACCGCGGTCTGCTTGTTCAACTCAGATTTTTAAACGCGAGAACATCTATGCCTTCGGTGAATATAAAACTGATCGAAGGCGTTTTCACGTAAACGCAAGAGCAGGTGATGATTGGCAAGCTCACGGACAAGATGGCATCGATTGAAGGTGAGAACCTGAGTCAAGTAACGTGGGTTGTGATCGAAGAGGTGAAGAGTGGGCGACTGGGGAGTTGGGGGACACCCCTAACGACTGACGATGTGATGGCACTTAAAGCCGGCACGTCAAAAGGCTGAGTTCCAACCTCTATATGGGTATCCGTGTCAAGTAGCACTCCGGGTATTGATGGTTGGGGTGAAGGTCGTTCTTCGTCCGTCCGACTTTCGGTTGAGATTCCCATCGCCCCGCTCTTGCCGACGCTGCGTACTGAGCGCCGCGACAACGGGCCTTGCGTCGGATTCCGCATGCGACCCACAAACGTCATGCTCGAGACGGGTCTCACGTCCGACGTGTTGCTCCGCGGTTCCGTCGTAACGTACGCCTACCCAGACGGAGCCTCCGAGCATCGCGGCGATTACACTTATCGTTTCGACAATTTCTCGACCAGGGCCATTCCCGAGCCGGCGACCGTGTTGCTGCTGATTCTGGCGGCGACGAGTATTCCGATGCGAGGTCGCCAGATTCAAGGCAAGTGCCAAGAACTCGAAGCGCGTGAGTCACGCCAACAACCGACCGTTTAAGATCCGGTGAGTCATTCTCAATTACTTATCCGTTTACAGGCACGTCGGAGCCGTGCCGCGAAGGCATACCTTTTCTAGACGCGGCTCTGTTTCTGTCCTCGCGGACGTTCCATCAAACCAGAGAATTAAAACTGTCCGCTGGGGCACACGCATGAAAGATGCATAGAATGTATCCGTCGGCAGAGACCCAATTGGCTTATACAGAGGTTTTGAAGATAAGCGGATTTTATCCACATACCTTGTGTCGAATAAATAACTTCGGCCACTTACTTGGAGACACGATCATGATCTGCACGGCGAAATTCTCCTTGGCACTTTCGCTGTTCGCGGCCACCGCGTGGATCCCGGACCTGACTAACTCGGTCGCCGCTCAACAATCCGTGAAGGTGTTCCACAAGACCGTGAAGGTTGACGATCTGGAAATCTTTTACCGCGAGGCTGGGCCGAAGGACGCACCGACGACTCTGCTGCTCCACGGCTTTCCGACCAGCTCACAGATGTTCCGCAACCTGATCCCGGCTCTCGCCGACCAGTACCACCTGGTTGCGCCAGACTATCCCGGCTACGGCCACAGTTCGATGCCATCGCGCGACAAGTTCTCGTACACCTTCGATAACCTGGCGAAAGTGATCGACGAATTCACGGAGAAGGTCGGGCTGACAAAGTACGCACTCTACGTGCAGGACTACGGCGCTCCGGTTGGCTACCGCTTGGCGGTCAAGCACCCGGAGCGCATCACTGCCATCGTGGTGCAAAACGGCAACGCCTACGATGAGGGACTGGACAATGACTTCTGGAAGCCGCTCAAGGCGTACTGGAAAGAGCCGAAAAGTAAGGAGAAGCGCGATGCCCTTCGCAAATTCCTCACCTACGAAGCCACCAAGTGGCAGTACACGCACGGGGTGAAAGACCCTGAATTGGTCAGCCCGGACGAGCGGCACACGACCAGTTCCTGCTCGATCGCAAGGGGAACGACGAGATCCAGCTCGACCTGTTTCTCAGCTACGGCAGCAATCCGCCGCTGTATCCGGCGTGGCAGGAGTACTTCCGTATGCACCAGCCGCCGGTGCTAATCGTGTGGGGAAAGAATGACCAGATCTTCCCGGCCGCCGGGGCCGAGCCATACAAGCGCGACCTGAAGACCTTGGAGTACCACCTGCTCGACGCCGGCCACTTTGCCCTGGAAACGAACGGCGACGAAATCGCCAAGCTGATGCGAGAGTTCCTTGGCAAGCATGTGGCCACGAAGTAAGTCCAAAAAGACCAAGGGCGGGTGTCGATTGCAGGCAAACCGAACCGGAAAACTTCGTGCTGCTGGTTTTGGTGGCTGCAGTCGTACATCTCCGCCGACGTCAGACCTTAGCGCAAGTGTCAGAACGCATCCGCGAATGAGACGAGCCGAAAACCGACCCATTTAGAAATGGCGACTCGTTGACTGACTGGCTAACTTTGTCGATCGTGACTAGCGCTTCCGCTCGGCGTCCCAAAACTCATAGGTGCGGCGATCTCTGGCACATTTATATAGTGCCGAGAAGTCGCACGTTTACTCGGACTGAGGCGCGGGGCCGCTCTGGGGCCGGAAACGCCCCGGCAAACGAAGACAGACCATTAGCCGTTATTGGTAGGCCGACCGAGTTTTTTGAACATACGCAGATTAAGGTGAAAATTATGGCCTTCGTGCTTGACACAGATCCCTCCCTATTTTAAGAAAACGTAACCAGCCAATCGTGGGGAACACACCGTCAACGCAGGGACCTTCGGCCACAGCGCGTGCGAGGGAAAGCATTACGTACCCCATGGATTGCTCCGAACGCGCATCCATCTCGCAAAGGTGCCAGAATCGGTCTGGAATACAGACGGCTTCTTCTTGGGGGCCTTATGGCATCGGTCGCAGCACTCACAGACTTGGCGAAAATGCAGCAGGGCGACGTGGTCGTGGTCGACGATGTCCTAGCACCGCCGAGCTTGCCACGATCACCGACGAGCTTGACTTCTCCTATTGGCGGCCGACTGAGATCGGCTGGCGGCAAGCGGCGGGAGCGTTCAGTCGTGGCGTCAGCATTGGTCGGCGCAGCGAGAGTACGAGCGAATACTGGTTCGGCGAAGAGCTTCGCAGAGAGATCGCACTGCTTGAGGAGCGGATCTGCCCTGCACTAGGGGTTACCAGACACCATCTCGAGCTTTGGCAAGCGGCCCGTTATGAGGTCGGCGGTTACTTCGACGCACATCTCGACGGCGGCGTGTATGCCGATCATCCAGCGGGTGAGCGAGCGGTAACGCTGTTGCTGTATCTCAACACCCCGGTGCGAGGCGGAAGCACACTGTTCCCGGAGCTATCCCTCGAAGTTCACGCTCGCGCCGGTCGACTGGTCGCATGGAGGAATCTCTTGGCGGACGGGAGCGTCAACTCGAAGATGGCGCACGCCGGGCAGCTCGTCGAGGATGGGTTGAAGATGATCCTGATGACCTGGGTGCGTGAGCGCCCTGTCAGGGCGACGGAGCCTGCTGGAGCAGGAGCGCAGGCGCATCTGACGCGGGAGGACTGCAATGGCTGAGGAAGAGAGAAACGCGAGGATCGTCGAGGAGGTCATTCGTCGGTACGGCAGCGTCCTTGATCTCGAGGCGTCGCCCGAGGTGCTCATCGACATCATCCGCGAGTTCGGCTCCGAAGTGGATGTCACGGTCTTGATTCCGCCGAACCCCACGGTTGGCGCTCCGACGGTACGTGAAGTAATGCAGGTGCTGCTCCGCATGGCTCGCGAGGTGGATGTGATCAAGAAGCATCTCGGGGCCTGACCGTCGCACCGGCCATGTGAGAGGCGTAGGAGGCAGGGTGCGTGTCCTGCTTGTCAGCATGCCGTACGGCGCGTTGGACCGCCCGGCTCTCGGGATCAGCCTGCTGAAGCCGCGTTTGCGCACAGCAGGAATCGACTGCGACGTCCGCTACCTCACGTTCGCGTTCGCCGACTTGATCGGTGCGGAAGAGTACAACTGGATCTCAAGAGATCTGCCGCTCACTGCGTTCGCCGGGGATTGGCTCTTTACGCGCTCCCTCTATGGCGACGCGCTGAACGGCGATGACTACCTCGAATCCGTCCTGCTCTCCACCTGGCTGGTAGGCGAGCAAGACCTTGCGCAACTTGCACGGGCTCGCGAGCAGTGCGAACCGTTTCTCGATGCCTGTCTCACTGGGATTAGGTGGAGTCGGTACGACGTGGTCGGCTTCACCTGCACGTTCGAGCAGAACGTGGCCTCACTCGCTCTGGCGAAGAGGCTCAAAGAGGCACACCCGGGACTGCTGATCGCCTTCGGCGGTGCCAACTGGGAAGGCGAGATGGGGCAGGAGCTCCACCGCTCGTTCCCGTTCGTCGACATCGTCTGCTCCGGCGAGGCTGACGAGTCGTTCCCTGCGGTGCTGTCGAGCCTCTCGGCATGCCGCAGAGCGGATCTGCGCGCCATCCCGGGTATCGTCTACCGGGATGGCCGAGAGACCGTCAGCACCGGACCCGCATCCGTCGTCACAAAGCTCGACGAGCTTCCGTTCCCGGACTTCGACGACTTCTTTCGCGACCGTGCCGAGGCCACGAGTGGACGCGAGCGCGATGCGACGCTCGCGCTCGAGACGGCCCGTGGATGCTGGTGGGGCGCCAAGGAGCACTGCACGTTTTGCGGCCTCAACGGAGCCGTAATGGCGTTCCGGTCCAAGAGCGCAGAACGCGTTCTGGCCGAAGTGCGCTTCTGCGCGACCGGCACGGCGTCGAGCGGTTCCTCGTGGTCGACAACATCCTCGACATGCACTATTTCAAGACCCTGCTACCGCAACTTGCCGCTGAACGTCTCGGCGTCAGGTTTGCCTGGGAGACCAAGGGGAACCTGTCTCACGATCAGGTGCGCACGCTTGCCGAGGCCGGTGTCGACTGCATTGGCGCAGGCCTCGAAAGCCTGAGTGATCACATCCTCGGCTTGATGCGCAAGGGAACCAGCGCCCTTCGCAACATCCAACTACTGAAGTGGTGCCGCGAGTTCGACATTCATGTCGAGTGGAACTTCCTCGCTGGCTTCCCTGGCGAAGAGGACAGCGACTACCAGGCGATGCTGCCGCTGATCGAGGCCGTCTCATTCTTGCAACCCCCATCAGCCTGGGGATTGATCAGGCTCGACCGCTTCAGCCCTTATCACAGCAACCCAGGCGCATACGGGATGACCAACGTCCGCCCGGCCTCAAGTTACCGCTACCTCTATCCTTTAGCGCCGGAAAGGCTGAGCCGCATCGCCTATCACTTCGACTTCGACTACGTAGACGGTCGCGGCACGCTTGACCACGCCGCTCCCGCGATCGAGCGAATCGGCAACTGGATGGCCACGCATCCGAACGAGCGCGGCCTCTGGCTCGAGCGATGCGGCAACGGAACGCTGAAGGTCATCGACGAGCGCCGGCCATACAGACCACGCGAGCTCACGCTGCACGGTTGGCAGGCGAAGCTCTACCTCGCCTGCGACAACGTCCGCAAGTTGCCCGGCCTCCTCCGCGAGCCGGAGCTCGCCCACGTATCCAGCCGGGCTGCACAGACATTCATAGAGGAGTGCACCGAACGACAGCTCATCGCCCGGGTGGGTGACGAGCTCGTCGCCCTTGCAGTGACAAGGCCACCGCGAACCATCCGCCATGCCACGGATTACGACGATGCGGCCCTATGGGGCGCGTCCGCCGTCATCGGCCACCGTTCGAGCGGGTAGTGACATGCCGCAGAAAGTCGCAGCAACTCATCTACGCGCGACACTTGTCAACAAACCACCCAATTAGAAATGGCCACTCGTTGACGGACTGGCTAACTCCGGCGATCGCGACTTGCGACTTCGCTGGGCATGCCAAAACTCATCGATGCGGCGATCTCTGACACATATCCCCAGGAACACTAACGCCAGGCGTAGCTACTGAGCATCGGGCGTAGGGAGTAGCCCAGTTGTCGCGCACGACGACGTAGGTTGTTGACCAATTGTTGGTGGTATCGCTCCTGATAGTAGTGGGCGCCTTGGTCGGTGTAGGGCTTGCCGTACTTCAACATGCCATACACGATCTTGGCCAGTTTGTGAGCCACCGCGGTCACTGCCTTCGGTGCTCCGAGTCTCGCTCGCATCCGGCGTCCGAAGGCTCCCAGGGCACAATCGGCTCGGAACAATGATTCGCGCAGAGACGCAATACCCTCGCAGCCCGATTAGCACTGGGGCGTGTCCGTCCACTGCGGCTCCGCTTACGACCGCCAGTCTTGTTCACTCCGGGACACAAACTGAGCCAGCTGCAAAACTGTTTGTCGGTTTCCCAGCAGTTCATGTCGGTGCCGATTTCCGAGATTAGTTGCAATGCCGAATGCGAGCTAATGCCGTCGACGGTAGTCAAATCCACGCCGGTCATGCGAAACAAGAGTCCATGGGAATCGAACGCCGGTTCGTCCCTTCTACGCCGCGGCTTCTTTAACGGGCGATGGATGGCTTGGTCTTTCGAGCGATTGCCAAAGGTCTGGAGATAGGATTCGATTTGCGCATCCAACTCAAGCATTTTCTCATGGTAGACGCAATAGAGTTGCAGTGACTGACGCAGGGCGAACAGATGCTCCTCGCGCCAGTTGCCCTGCAGCGCCAAGGCAATGGTCGCTTCATCATTCTTGCAACGCTCGTGACGAAGCTTGGCGAGAGTTTCCGGATCGCGTTGCCCAGCCAGAATTGCTTCAATGATGCTCATTCCCGTCAGGCCCGTAATATCCGAGATGACTTCCGTTAGCTTTACGTTCATCAGCTCTAAGGCTTTCTGCATGTGCTGAACGTGGCTGGCGGCGTAACCTACGAGCGTTTCCCGTTGTCGGAGATAGGCTCGTAACACAACGATCGCATCATCTGGACGAAACGATCCACGGAGCAAGCCAAAACTGTGCAGTCTCTGGATCCATTGGCAGTCGAGCACATCACTTTTTCGGCCTGGCACCTTCTTGATCTGGCTGGGCTCCGACAAGATAACCTCAAACCCACGATGCTCCAGCAATTCATACAACGGAATCCAATACACGCCAGTCGATTCCATGGCCACAGTCGTAACACCACATTGCGCCAGCCAATCAGCAATACCTTCCAGATCGGCCGTGTAAGTGCCGAAATTCCGTACACTGACTTCGTCCCGTCCCTTCGGCACCGCCACGAAGTGGACCGTGGCACCAATATCAATGCCCGCAGCATCGCAGTTCACGGTTCTCAGCCTGTCGTCCTGTACCGGCGCGTTGTCTACTGGCAGCCCACCACGCTGTCGGGGTGCATTTCTCTTGGCATGTTTGCGGCTCATGATTCGGTCTCCGGGTTTCATGTGACAATCACAAAACAAGGCGACCGGCGGACACGCAAGTAGATCGTTAATTTCCCCAGCGGGGTCGTCGTCCACAATCGAGAAAAAGCTCCTCGACTAGGGACACGCCACCAATGACAACACCAAGCGCGCTGCCAGACCAGGATATATTACGGGCACGAAGCACCAATAAGTAAACCGGCCTTCGCGACCAATCGCCGAAAACCAAATTACCGCATGAAGCGAACGATGTAACTCGATGGCGAATAACTCGCCTCTCGTTCCTCTTCCGTCATCTCGCCTGACCCAGGCATAACGCAGATATATAGTGCCGAGAAGTCGTACGTTTTCTCGGACTGAGGGGCACGGCCGCTCTGGGACCGGGAACGTCTCGTGAAACGAACGGATATGGCATAGTCGCCCGCTGGGTCGTGGTAGATTTGTGGAATGCGCTGCAATCTTCATTGGGTCGTCGGTTTGCGCGTACATGCCGCGGCCGACCCAGCAAGCGAATTGTCCTTGAATTGCCTGAAGTGAGACTTTTCGGGCAATCTTTGTAACGCCAGCTTGTTGCAAGCGACTATAGGGATGTAAGTAGCAGCACTCCCACGGAAAAAGGCACGCGAATGACCGTTACGAGCGATGTCGTTGCGGCACATGCTGATGCCGTCTGGGGAACGGCTTTCCGATTGCTGAACAATCGTGAAGATGCGCTGGATTGTTATCAGCAAACGTTTTTGGACGCAATGCGTCTGGACGACGGGGTGGTACGCAGTTGGCACGCCACGCTTTGTTGCATCGCTACTCGGCGAGCGATGGACCAGCTGAGGCGGCGATACCGAGAGCAGCAGATGACAACGCGTGCGGATATCGAATTGACCACCGATGCGCCCCCTGACCGACGGGCCTTAAACGAAGAACTGCGTCAGCAAGTACGACAGGCACTGGCGATGCTTCCGCCACAACAAGCCGAGGCCTTTTGGCTTCGACATATTGAGCAGATGAGTCCTAGTGAGGTTGCGAAACAGATGGACATGCAACCTGGCAACGTGCGGGTGTTGGTTCATCGCGCTGCCGACCAATTAAGGCGAATCGTCGGCGGGGCCTACGCCCGCAGAATCAGTGATGGAGACTTGAAATGAGTACGAATCATCCCGATCGAACGGACGACCCGATTTTGCAAATCGTTGACGTTTTCAAAGAGATGGATACGCCGCCTCGTCCTTCCAATAGAGAGACGATCGAGGCGATTTCTCGAAATGCGGAGTGGCGCAGTGCACCGTATATGCCCCTTCAAAGGAGAAGAATCATGAAATACATGGCACCCCTTGCTGCGCTCGCCGCAACAATTGTCCTGGCCATTTCGTTGTGGCCGCCGTCACAGAACATTGCATTTGCTCAGGTAATCGAACAAATCAGGAAAGCCGACGCCGTGGCGTTTACGATCACGCTAAAGCGCCCGGGGTTTCCCGAGGTATCCGGGAATGCGTATGCGAAAAGTCCCGATCTGCTGCGCTATGACTTGAAGTCAAACGGACATACCATGGTCAATATCACCAATTACACCAAGGGCGAATTGATTTCGTTCGATCCGACTTTATCACAAGCAACGGTGTGGAAGTATTCGGGTGAGGCGAGCAATATCGACATTGTGAGGCGGTTGCGACAGATGAATGCCGAGAGTGCCAAGCGAGTCGTCGACGCGGATGCCGAATCTGATCCAAACATAGACGTTTTCGAGATCCAGGAAGGTAACGCTGCTGGCAAGGTATGGGTGAACAAACAAACCAAACTTCCCGTCAGGTTCGAAATGCATGCCCCAGATGAGTCTGGATTGGGCGAGGCTGTCTACAGCAACTTCGATTGGAACCCAACGATTGCTGACTCGATGTTTGAAGTTCCAGCCGGTTTCAGTATTTCTAGGAACAATCTGCTTGCGGAACCCACGGAAAAGGAGTTGGTTGCGGCACTACGCATTTGGCAGGCATTCTCAGACGAACCGTACACCGCAGATTTTCTTGCGAATAAAGCCGGCTTGGCGATTGGTCGCTTGGCTTATGACCAATCGCTTTCCCCCGAGGAGAACTACCAACGGCGGCTCCGAGTGCTTGGTCCAATCTTCTTGGAGATTGGCGTCGCCGAAGCCGTGGCTCAAGATGCAAAAGCGATAGGAGAACGTATTGACTATCTTTGCATGAAGGCCGACCAATGGGGAACTCGCATCAGCCGCCACGGTGCCTGGATCGGCGAGGGAGTGCGGCCGGGTGAAGAGAAGGCCTCTGCTGGTGGCGCATACCTGGTGCCAAGAGTGTCCGCGTGCTCTACGGAAATATGACGATTCGCGACGCCGATCAACCGCCCGCATCAAAGTGAGCCAAGAGATACCCAATGATGACCGCAACAGTGCGGAAATGACTTTTTACTGCTTTGCCGGCGGCCAATGCCTTTGGGCGGCGCGGTCAAGACATAGGAGAAGTCATGGGAAATGAATTTGCATCAATCGGATACGTTCACTTGATCGCTGCAATCATCTGTGCGAAATGGTCTATGGACCTTGGCTACTCTCAGTTTCGCCAATTGCTCTGGGCGACCGCGGGCTTAGTCGCCGCGCCGCTGATACTGCTCATTCTCGTGTCCGGATGATTCGTAAGAGCCTCAACTAACCTATTAAGGATGGGGCTTGCGGATCTGTGTCATTGGCCTCATCAACTCGTCAGCGCGTGGGACACGCCGCAAACCCACCGATTGATGATAACAGCGTCGCCGGATTTTGTCGGTTTAACTTGGACTGTGTCGCGAATCCGTATGCATGAGTGAGGGCCGGCATTGGACCGTCCGCTATTTAGATTTAGGAGCCGTTCGCTACTCACGCCCCGACGAGCCTTCGACATCTACGCTGTTGGTGAGCTGCTTAACTTGTTCGATGCCGCGCAAAAGTTCCTGAAGCATTTGCTTCAGATGAAAGTTTGGCACACAGCCGCGGAGCGTCAGGTGCCCGTCGTTGCAGTGCCACGTGACATTGCCGAACATCAATTTGTACGAACAGCCGTCAATTCGCCGGCGGACGGTTTCGTGAATGCGCTCATCAGCAGCCGTTCCATTTGCAGACGGTTCCATCTCCATAATCGCGGTCCTTGTCGTTTACCATCATGTACTGGTGTTGCTTACTCCGTTAGTCGTCGATGCTTCGCGCGAGAAGGTGATCGCCAACGCTGCGCCTTCACTGCCCCAGGCTGCAATGTGCCAGACGTGTGCTTCCACGATGCGACGCGTGCGCACAGCGACGCACGTATTCGCGTAGCGACAAACACCAAGCACAGCTAGAAGTGAGATGCGCCGATGGTCCCGATAATCGCAATCATTGCGAACAGGATCAGGGGAACAGCCTGGTCAAACTCGTTGGTTTGAGAAGGAGTGGCTGTCTACCGGCAACTGTCGGACAAGAAGAAGAATCCGATCAACACGAGAACGCTCGGCTAACTTAGCCTAGTCCTTTGCTTCTTTGAGACGCAGCTTGAAAGCAGAAAGTCGCTACTCACTCATTAGCACGCCCGAAGCTTAATCCGGCCCACGGCGCAAGTCAACAACCCGATGCAACGCTGACGACGTCTCCAGTCACCGACATGACACGTCCAACTCGACTCAAATAGCGGGTCGGTTGTCTATCTGGCGCACACCAGGTGCCAACGATTGACTGGAGCGATCTTGGATGGACTGACACACCGGTGCTAGATCTTGGAGACACGTGGCGAAAGCTGAGTGTGCTAAACGCCGCTCGGCCGGTGGTGACACCGCATCGGCGATTTGCAGTGCTAGCATGGCTCCGGATCGACTCATCAATTGTCAAGAATCCCGCGCACGCAGCAATCCGTCAGTAATGCGATTGCTTCCTCGGCTGCGAGCCTTACAATGAGGCCTAAGTTATCGGAAGACTAAATGAAGCGCAGCCCGGCCGTGCCGGGAGGCTCGTCAGTAAGTAAGCCGACGTGGTCGAATACCCAAGGGTGTGCGACCACGTCGGCTTTTTTTATTGACTCAAGTCGAAAGGTTCACCGCATCGCCGATTCTGGATGCGGGGCGTCTGTCACGCGAATGGAGGCTATGCCATGTTGGTCCTGTCGAGGAAAAACGACGAAGCGGTGGTGATTGGAGGATCTGTAGGCTTTGATCGCATGATCAAAGTCACGGTGCTCGGGATCAAGAAGGGACACGTGAGACTGGGTTTCGAGGCCGACGCCGATGTTCCGGTCCATCGCTTGGAGGTGTGGGAACGGATCTGTGGCGAGACAAGACTAGCCGATTCGCAATACTGAACCAGTTGCTTAAACAGTGCGACTGGGTAGCACTCAATAAACCGGAGCTTGGCGAGGTGCAGTTGCTTAGGATGACGCGCAGCAATTGATGCGCGGTGGGGGAATCACGATGGTTGGCACAAGCGAGCTTTGTTGCGTAGTGAAAAGCAATATCAGCGACGACGTCGTGCTCAAGGGGGAACCAAACGAGTGGGCGACTTTAAGGTGGACCGACGAATTTGGCAATTCAATCGCTCCATTTTTCACGAGCCTTGAGTCCGGTCAGCCATTTCTTAAGGAGATGAATGGCTGGCAGCTAAAACGCTACCCGGTCTCTTTCGTCGTCGAATGCATATTAGCCGACATCAAGCAAGAGACCTCGTTCTACACGATCGACCCGGTGAGCACCGAGAAGTTCAAGGCGCTGAGCCCAGTACAGTTCCTTACGGAGTTAATTTGTCGAAAGCATCCTGCGGGCATTGAAACACTGGACCTTGTGCCGGAGCATCCGGACATTGTCCCAATCGAGGCCTTGTTCGGCGAAGGGCGGGATCCTAATGCGGAAGTCGAATTACAGGCGACTACTGGCCGACGCTGATTTGATCTTTGGTGTCGATGTAATGAGCGGGAAACAATTCATCCTGTTTGGAAGATTGTCGCTCGAAAAACTAGTCCGTACCGGGCAAAGCAACATACTGGGAGTCGTGAATGTCGGACTCGACCAGGAGACGATGGAGATAGAGAAGCTGGCCACACTGGTGCAAGACATCAAAGGACATCACGATTATTGCGGGGCTGGCGCGAGATAGCCAGCGCCAAAACTCGCCGTTCGCCGGGGCGCGAGATCGGCGCCGCAAAGGTTGGGCGTAACGGCAGAATAAGCCGAAGGGAGGTATCGTCTGATCGCCGCGTATCGATTTCTCGACGATCCACAGCACATGCTGGCACGTGGACAGGCGAGAATGCGAAGCGCAAAATGCCGGTTCGGGCAGCTCATTGTTCTTCGTACATTACATCGAGGACGGCCGTTTCAATTTTCTGATTCATCGCAAAGGCTTCTCTTGGGGTGAGTCCGGCTGCCTGCGCCGCGAACGTTGCGGCGACGGTGGCCGCGGCTTTCGATATGGCGAGAAACAACAACTGAGCGTCGAGCGTGTACTTTGACTGCAGCTTCGACCGAACGTCCGTCAAGGTCTTCGCCAGCGCTTCAGCTATCTCACTAGCTGCGTGGTTTACTTTTCTCGCCTCTTCTTGGCGTGAGTCCATTGCTGAGCATCCTTTCGTTGGTTAGTTATCGCTCAACTTCCCAGAACATCGCCCAGTCGGGAAACTTGACGACTAGGCTCAATACAGGCCAGCGCCGACGAAATTAAATGCGGTCTGGACGGGCCGCGTTTCGTGTTGATGGATTGCTACCACCAAACGCATCAAGTGTTGCACGTCGTGACGCAAGTTATTCGTAGTCGTCGCGGAAGGCAGTCCGCGCAAAATCCGTGTGCGCAATGTCTCCAGAGCGGAATAACGGGTAGCTTTTTCACATCGCAGCAAATCAATGTCGCTTTGCCGATTTGGCCACTTTTCGAGCACGCCAGTCAAGTATGCCCCGTTGCCTTTCAACTGCGAATGGTGCAAACGATTGTCGAGGAGACCATTCACAAGCACCGGCAACGCGTGATGTGTCTGTTCTGTTTCCGGTTCTTCGAGTAGCAGTAGATCGACGTAGACGGTCAGCTGCTGGATACACCAGCAGGGAGCCGCGGTGCGGTGTCCATGCAGTCTCGGCGCTGCATCCGATCAAGCTTCTGTCTAGCTGCCAACTTGACATTGTGCAGTGGGGCCGTCATCTGCAGCACTGCGTTTAGATCCTGGATAGCCTTGGGGATTTCCTTAGCCGCAGCATATATCAAGGCACGGTTATAGAGTGCCATTGCTCTTAAGTCGGTCGGTGCGTCGGGCATGTCGATAGCGGCAGTGTACGCATCCCTCGCGCCCTTTTGATCATGTTTCATTGCGCTCGCGAGTCCCCGTTTGTACAGCGACAGCACCACGTCGTGAACAGAGTTCCCGCGTGTCAGCCTTTTGAAGAAGTTCATGTGGTGCCGTCCTTTCGTGTTTGCTGTCAGGGAATTCCCGCCCGAACCTACCGATCATCGTTTGCCGAAGTATCGAGTGAATCGCCAAGCCAGCGAGCGTTCTCCATGCCCTTGATGCAGGCCAAATATTCATAGTCGAAGGGCCATACCCAAATAGGGAAGGTATTCATCGTGCTCGCCCGGCTCGTCGGACGGTTAGAGGTTATCTTCCGGGTTAAAATCCTATGCGCCGACCGTTGCTCAGGTTTCCCTTTGCGTTGGCGAGTTCCTTTGGAACATTAGACTTCAGTTTCTTACAGCGCTCTTGCACGGAGGGAAACCGAATCCCCTGCTCAGGCTCATATCGCTCGGCACGAAGGAACCAGAAAGCCAAACCACCGGTGTTGTGATTCGGTCGCCGTGGTGCCGACGTGCTTCGCACGCCCAAAGATCCCTTCTTACCAGTCTTTCGCCATTTCCCGCGCTCCATGATCATGCGAACCAACACGCCGATCGCCTGCCGCAGTCGCTGACTGCGCCGAGGGTGTTTGGACGCGAGAAACTGGTTTGTGGCGGGTCGCGATTCCAGCTCGCGGACAACTCCCGCCATCGGCGCCCGATCGTGGTGCGTCTCGGATTCTTCCATACGTCGTTGCTGGTCTGCTCCATTGAAGAATTCCAGCACCTCGTCAAAAGGTTGCTCCGGGTCATTCAAAACGTCCGCAAACGTTCTCCCTTGACTGTCATCAAGAAACTCTTCCCTTGTGATGTGCGTGCTTAACATGTTTGGATTCTCCTGGGCTTTCCCACATATACTAAAGTTGTTTTTTTGCAGATTCAAATATTGCACCTGCAAATATTGTATCTCAACTGGGATGGGCGGCAAGGGACATGTTTCACAAGAAATCGGCTACCGGGAGTCTGGTACCACAGCTTGATCAACTCCAAACGAGTTGGCAGTATCATGTTGCGACCGAATCCAATGCAGCTGCGGGGCCATCGCGGCGACATTTAACAGTTCTCGTCGATGGTCGGTCACTGGCGTTGCCCGAAGTCTGCTAATGTCTGCTCTATCCGGTCGAACGTTTCCGATAGCTCAACCAGAACCGTAGCGTTCCTACCTTCATCCGACGCAACCTGCCATATTCGATCGTGCTCTTCGTGCAAGCTTGGAAGTTTGCGGCGGATCGCGTCACAAACTGCCGCGTTCAATTCCCGCTGAAAGCCAATTGACTCGTCTCGATTCATGTGTGTCACACTCGCAACGCCGCCTACCGCAACCTTCACCGCGGCTTGCACGGCGGCCACGATAAAGGACTGAGGATTCATCCCATATTTGGCCGTCAAGTCAGGCAGCATATTCATTAACGACGTGCCGAGAGCCATCGCGATCTCAGTGGCCGCTTCGTGCACCTTGCGGGCGTCTTCTTCGCGATCCATCGATCCCTCCTTTCAGTTGTTTAGCTTTGACTCATTAATCATCATCCACTTCACGGAACATGAACGCGTTTAGCATGATGCTTTGCAGCTTTCGCTCCAACTTCTCGGTTTGGTCCGGCGTGAGTGAACCAGCCCGCATAGAATTTGTGCCAAGCTTAACCGCAGCTTTCGTGATTGCCAGCAGAATTACCTGCTCATCTTCTATACTGTACTTGGCCATTATTTTCGGTTTCATCTCTGCAAACATCTTGGCCAGCGCGTCGGCAATTTCAATTGACGCTTGATGCGATATGGCCGACTCTCGACTGAGTCGATCCTGCTCGTCGCCTTCCATCTTTCTTATTCCTTTCGATGTCATAACCCGGCCAACCTACTCTCGACCGCAGGCCGATAAATATGGAGATATATTGATTCGGCTGCCGCTAGTCATTCTGCCGCGCCTAGCCGGCGTGTGCCAATGTTTCTTGTAAAGCCCGTCGCCCTGCCAGGTCAAAGACTCTATCGTCAGGTGCAATAGCTTCATTCTTCCTTTCACGGAGCCAACAGTGCCTACTTGCTCAGATCGTGGCGATTGCAACCCAAACGGTTTTGTCCTCAAAAGCTTTAAGCCAAGAGGGATGAACACCGAGATGTTCGCCGTTCAATGCCCAGATTGCGGCCGAACTTACGGGATTGTGGAAGATTACAATTTCCGCGCCACCTATACCCAAATCACCCGCGCGATAAAGGCGATCGCCGACCATCTTGGCGTTGAAGTCGAACTCCATATTGGCTAGGGCATCGGTTGTTTGCTAAGGCGTTAAGTTTGCCTTTCGAGATATCCTTTAGGCGGCGCCGATGCGCCCGGATCGTGTGCGGCGACTGTGGAGCGTCCGCTGCGCCCACACCAAGTGGCTGCCTGGCTTATTATCACCAATCCGAGCTCGCTGGCGATTTTGCTCCGATTTAGTGCTGGGGCAGAGATACAATGACCACGACTCTCGTCCGTGTTTACGCCTGACCAACTTCGTTTGGTCGATCGAAGATTCGTCCCTACGGGTCTGACGCGTTCGGTCCACTAGCGGGGGAGCAGGGCCTGCAAATGGATATTTCGGGTCCTGCTTCTCGTCATGCGAACAAGATCGGCTTTGACACAACTCGCACCGTTTAGGCTAAATTGATCGTGGTTTTGCGATCTGGCGTGTTACGCCACATTTAGGGCAGTCAATCGTGTCGCGGATTGCCTTCAGAATTTTTTCTTGGCCAATCTCGCCCGGCTGCTTTGCTTTCTCGTAGATAGGCGTGTGGGTTTTGACAGTTGCTAATTCTCCGCATTGATCACATGTAACAGTTCGCTGGAACACGCAAGCCGCCTTTCTTTTACGCCGATCCGAGATCACGAACTTCACCGCATAACCTACCACAATTCAATGGTTGACGAGTGCGCGGACCCGGAACGGAACACCACCCGTAGTATTCCATCGCGACAAGTTATTTGTGTTAATCCCGTCCTGTGCGCGATTTTCCAGCCCGCGGGTTCGCAAGATTGAGCGTACAATGGCAGCGACGCCAATCGTTGCTCACGCATTGACCGACTTCGTACGCCGATCGCAAAAGTAGCCTGCCCAACGAGCTAAGACGTGCTCGGTTCCCACACTTTTCGCGAAGGAGCCGACGATGTTCCCTCGATCGACGATTTGCAACCGCTGTGGAAGAACAGCCGCTGTGGCGGCATGGGTGCCTTACGGCCACGACGCCAATGAAATCGCGGCCAGTAGTAAAGCAACAAGCATGATGGTGAATTGCCGCATCGATTGTCCGATATGTGGCGATCGAGTTCAGCTCGTTCAGCGGCCGGTAGGAATGACGGCCAGTCAGTTTCCGCGTTAGCGATCGACCGAACGAAATCTGCGCCTTGGTTCGAGGTGCGATTCGCAAATCGGTTGGGGGCTGCTTGTGCCTATTCGGGATGGCCGTTCCGATGCGTCGTCGGCCGCCGAACTTCTGGTGCGAGTATTGGTGTTTGCGCGATCTGCTTCTCTCGGAGTATCAGCCATGCCTCTCCTCGTCTACGCCGTCGAGAAACCAGAACTTCAGCCCTTCGAGATGCCGCCGCGATTCCGGCACGATATCACGTACTTCGTCACACAGGCCGGAGAACCGGGAGTGCCGGAAACGGTCGCGGAAGGAGAATGGTGGGTACGGCATGAAGACGCCCGGCGTCTCTACGACGAGGGCATCATTCGAATCGTCTCCCCGCTCGATAGCGCCAACTCCGTGGAAGTCGAAATTTCCGAAGAACAAGAAGCATGGCTCAAATGGATGATCCAGCACGAAGTCGAGCATGTGCGGCTTCAGTAGGGGTTCTCACCTTCGACCATACGCGGCCAGTTTTTCCTTGATCGCATCCAGCATCCTACTTTCGTGTTTCGCGGTAGAGGGGCGACTCGGCCAGAGTGAATAACACGACCTCTTCGCCAGTTACCGTGCTGATGTCGTGATGCAGGCTCACGACTTTGACGCCGGTGACTTCCTCGATCATCGCCTCCATGGTCGGCCTCGCTGTTTCGATTAAATGGATTCTTACTTGCTTGAGCAGGTCTCTGCCCTTTGCGGCCGGGAAGCGTGGCCACGAGCTGCTGTTCTGCCACGGTGAGGACGCCTTGGAGGCGGACGACAAGAAGATCGCCGATCAGGTAGGCATAAATGTCCTTGGGGCCCCGTCCCATGTAATCCTGTTCGAAGCGGCTGATGCCTTCGCAAATGGCAGACTTCGATTTCCCCTTGTGTCTTCACGTTCGCACCCACAAGCTATCAATTACCAAATTCATTTGCATGGTGAACCAGTTCGCCACGCGATGCAACAAAACAAGGGAGAACGATGTTAGTGACCCTGTCAAGCATTTTATCAATTCTCGATTAAGTGCAGAATAGTCTTGTATTGCACAAGCGTTACCCTATAGTGCGATGGGACCGCATGTAGCCCTCGTGGAACTTCCGGGGACTCCAGCCAGATTTTTAAGAGAAGTTATCGGACGACTAAATAAAGGGTAATCCGCCAGGGCGGAGGACCCATTAATGAGTAAGCCGACGTGGTGGAATACCTTGGGGTGTTCCGCCATGTCGGCTTTTTTTTGGATCACACACGCGAGCGTGCGCGAAACTGGCGACCGCTTTCGCACACAAAGGGAGTGATCGTGGCACGGCTACACTTGGTTCGGTATCGATTCTGCGCAGTTGTTCTCGTCTGCTGGCTGGCGAGCGGGATCACCACCAGGGGCGCGCTATTCCAGTTTTCAGGGAGACTTCACGTCATCCAGCGGCTCGCGGTGCAGGATTTCTTGTTCCGCCCGCTGCAAGATTCTAATTTTTTAAGTCTGGCAACTTTCACGTCGACTGGCGGTACGAACTTGGCCGGCGAATCTATTGCGAGCGGGGGCATCGATTCCACGCTCTCACTACTCACCGTTCCCACCAATCCCGCCATTCCCCCCGCACAGATCGCGTTCAACGATGACAAGGCGGCCGGAAACCGCGATTCCTTGTTGTCGTACGGAGGTTCCGGCATTACGTATCTGGCGCCGCAGCCATTGGGGAACTATCGCCTGAGGCTGGCCAACTATATGTCCTCTATCGGGGACGCGCGTTGGGCCGTCGACCTGTACAATGCCACCGAATCGATGGTAGTCACTCAGTTCGCCTCCTCCAACAGCACGCTCAAATCGCTGACTTTCGGCGAGCTGTACCCAGCTGATGGATTGGCTACTCTCAATTGGTCGAGCGGCCGCCTTGGCGTTCTCCAACCGTTTCGCGTTCGAACGGGCGGCACGCTTAACCACTCCGGCGGCTCGCTTACGGCGCCCTATGTCGACGTCGACGGGGGCACGATCAACGTCACCAATGGGGCCGACATTTCAGTAGTTGGGGATATGCCAGTACGGAACGGCGGGCGGGCCATTTTCGACGGCCCAGGCACAACTCTCACCGCCGACGCCGTCAGAGTGGGGACGTTCGGATTTTCGCTGACGCAGTCATTGAATTCCGCCATCGTATTTCAGAACGGGGCCGCAGGAACTGTCTCCGGAACAGTCAACCTGCGCCAGGATAATGATGCTGCGCCGGGAACCGCAACCGGGGCGTCGTTCGGCGTGGAATCGGGAGCGACGGTCGTCGTCGGCGACTTCGACTGGACCCCTATAGGCGTTCAGGGGCAGAACGCGGTGGGATATGTCAATGGCTTGGGGTCGTCCCTGACGGTGTTGGCGCGCAAAGCCCATGCGGATCGGAAATGGCGATGCGAGGGGCCTGCTGGTGGTGGACAGTGGGGCTACGTATCCCGCGCAGAACGCACGGGTGCATTTGGGTACCGACGGATTGGTAATGATTGACGACGGACACGTCACCCTCGGGGAGTTGCTTTGAGAGGGCGGCGCCCTGGACTTTAGGTCCGGAACTCTGAGTTACTTGGGCGACTTGGTGGTGGGTGCCGGCGGACTGCTTAAGAGCTATCTGACGAGTGACCTGAGGCTGTCGGCCAACCGGCACCTGACCCTCAGCGGCACGACGACCATCGACGCGTTACGCACGCTAACCCTGGACGGCGGCACGCTCAATACCGGCAGCTTGTTGGTCAACGGCAGTTTGGGATTCACCAGCGGGACACTGGCAACACTTCGGGTGGCGTGCTGCCGGTGGAAGGTCACGGCCAGATTCAAACGGGCAGATCCATCAACGCGGCCATCGTCGGCAGCATCACAACATTGACGATCCGCGTCACCGCGCCGGGTATTTCGCTGGACAACGCCAGCAGCTTTTCGGGTTGAGTGACGAGGGTACGCTGGACGTCGGGGCCAACTCCGTCACACTAAACAGCGGCGGCGTACGGTAGCCTCGGAATCCTTACCACGCTCGCCGGCGGCGTGATAACGCTCCGAACGGTGTCGCCCTCGCCACGGGAAGCAACTTTCTCGGCCGCGGTGCAGTCAACGCCCGCGTCAGCGGCGACGCCGGCTCGGTGATTGAGGCCAATGGTGCACTGTCGCTGGGCGACGCCGCCTCGCCCGCCGGGCTCAATTTCGGCGGCGGCTCGCACCAAGCAACATGCCGTCACGCTGAACACGAGCATCCAGGCGGCTCTCGGCAATTTGACCACGCTCGGCAGCGGTGCCGCCGCCGGAACACTCAACGCCACAAACGGCATCGTCGTCGACTTTGGCGACGCAATCTCCGGCTTCGGCACGGTTAACTCCACGAACACGCTCGCGAAACGTTCAGTGATTAATGGCGTGGCTCAGGGAACTTCCGCGGCCCAGCGGCTCACTTTCACGGGCTACGTCAAAGGCGTCGGCACGTTCAACAACGTGAACTTTACAGGGCACGCTTGACCTGGTTTATCGCCCACCATTCTGACGTCGGCAGCATTGCCTTTTCGCCGACGAGCACGCTAGTCATGGAGCTTGGTGGCACAACACCCAGCAGCCAATTTCGATTAGATTCAATCCTCAGGTTCGCTTGCACTCGACGGCACGCTCCTCGTGTGGCTCATTAACGGCTTCACGGCGGCGGCCGGCCAGTCGTTCAACCTGTTTGACTGGGTCAGCACAAACGGCACATTTGATACCTGCAACTGCCCGCACTTGCCAGCGGCCTTCACTTGGAATACTGGTCAGCTTTACACAACGGCGTGCTGAGCATCATCTCTCTGGTCTGCGCGGCGACTACAACCAGAATGGCACCGTCGATGCGGCCGACTACGTCGTATGGCACAGACAGACAACACCGCGGTCACACTTCCCAACGACTCGACCCCCGGCACAAGCGCGGCCGATTACGACGTGTGGCGCCCACATTTCGGGCAAACCGCTGGCAGCGGGACCGCTGCGGTTGGGGGATCAGCGTTCCCGAGCAGTCAAGCATCATTTACCTATTCGCATCGCTAATCGGCGGAATGTGGACTCGGCGGCGGCCTATCGCCGTTCATGAAAGGCAGGCGCGACATGATCCGCAGTAAATGGGTTCTCGACACGATGGCAACAACAAGCGATCGCTTTGCACTGCGCATGGCCGCAGTTTTGTCTGCTATTGTTCTTGTTCTCGCCGTGCCACTGCAAGCTTTGGGCAGACTCTGTGGACGGCTGGCACTGGCGATTGGATCGATCCCAACAATTGGTCGCTCGATGTGCCTAATTCTGCGAGCGGCACCTCGTTCAATGCGGATAGACAACGGCAAGGCACGATAAACTGCTCGCACGCGGCGGCAGCGTGCGGCGATTGCGGATGGGCACCGTTCTCGCACCGGCCATCTGCTGATGGATGCCAGCACGGTTACGTAACCAGAACCTGCACCTGAACGAAGGCAGCGCCGGACGTCGTCGATGACAGTGCGAAATGGCAGCACGTCACGTCGCCGAGCATGGTCGTAGGGCACACGAGCGACGCCGGTTCAACTCTCCTGATCACAGACGCAGGATCCGTTGTCACGACCAATGAAATCAATGTAGGTCAGGCCGGCTTCGGCATCGGCGCTCTGATGATCGAAGCCGGTGGCAGCCTCTCCGACATTGACGGCTTCATCGCTCGCTTCGCCTCTCGATCGGCTCGGCCACGGTCAGCGGCACCGGCTCGACCTGGACAAATAGCGGCATACTCCGCGTCGGCCACATCGGCAATGGCACATTGGCGGTTGCCAACGGCGGCATCGTCTCCAGCAACTTTGGCTACATCAGCGTCGGCCCCGAATCGACCAGCACGGTCACGTCAGCGGCACGGCTCGGCATGGACCAATAGCAGCGAACTATACGTTGGCTATGAGGGCACGGGCACGCTGGCGATTGAATCCGCTGGAAGCGTCTCCATTCAACGGCAGTATCGGTGGCTTTTCCGGCGCAAGTGGCACGGTGACGTCAGCAGCGGGCTCCAGTGGACTAGCAGTAGCGGCATGTTTGTCGGCAACAGTGGTGTGGGTTCGCTGACGATCACCGGTGGAGGAGATGTCAGCGACGACTACGCCTACATCGCCAACGCCGCCGAATCGCAAGGCACAGTCACGGTCGACGGCATTGGGTCCACATGGACCAATGACGGCCAGCTTTACGTTGGGCTCGGCGGATCGGCTCGCTCAACGTCGCGAACGGCGGACAGGTCACCAACACTTCGTTCGGCTCAGTAAACATTCGCACGAAGGCCGGTTCATCGGGTACCGTCACTATGGAGGGCGCCGGTTCAACCTCACCACCAACAATGCGCTGATCCTTGGTGGCGAAGGCGGCGTGCCGACCGATCCAGGCGGCGACGGCATCATGACGATCCGCACTGGCGCCCAGGTCTTCAGCAACACGGGCTATGTCGCGTATGCCCCGGGGTCCGAATCCGACGTCAGCGTCGAAGGCCCGGGCTCAATGTGGACCACGAACCAACTTTCCTTCAGTGGGCAATCATGGCGTGGGCAACCTGCAAATTACGGGCGGCGGCCAGGTCCAAACCACCGCTGGCGACGCGGTAATCGGCGGCTCCTTCGGTTCGACCGGTTCTGGCTCGGTCGTCGTCGACGGTCCCGGCTCGGTGTTGACCCTTCCAAGTGCCGATCCTTCTGGCCTGTATGTTGGTGACGATGGGCCCGGCGTGCTAAGCGTCACCAACGGCGGCACCGTTTCCGTGACGTCGTTCAACGGCATTCAGATCGGCGACCAGGGCACCGTGATGGGCGACGGCACGCTCGATGCTTGGGTCTACAACCACGGCATCGTCGCGCAGGGAACGTCGGTTGGCACGCTCACCATCGTCAACAGTCCCTATCGTCAGGGTCCGACGGGAACACTGGAGATCGAGTTGGCTTCCGCTACCAGCTATGACAAGCTCAACTTTCCCGGCGGCGGAGCATTTCTCGAGGGTGGCACTCTCGATGTGACGCTCCTCGACGGTTACTCGCCATCCTTCGGAACCAGCTTCGACCTGATGGACTGGCACCAATTCGGCAGCATCACGGGCACGTTCGCCACGCTCAACTTGCCCGACCTGCCCGGCACACTCGATTGGGATACGTGGAGCTTTATGGCGCAGGCGTGCTGCGGGTCATTTCGACCGGCGGCCTGGCAGGCGACTACAACCAGAACGGCATCGTCGACGCGGCCGACTACAGCGTGTGGCGCAAAAACGACGGCAGCCAAGAAGGCTACGACACTTGGCGGGCAAACTTCGGCCAATCGGCCGGCAGCGGAGCGGGTGCCATTGCAAGTTCATTTGCCAACGCCTCATCCAATGTGCCTGAACCGGCCTCTTTGCTCCTGTTCATGATTGGCTGCGCTGCAGATCGGGTTACTCAAACACCGCCGCTGAAACTGCGGAACGGCTCACCCCCGTTGGCAAATCGTGACTCAGTTGTCCCTTGTGTCATCGTCGTGGGTTCAAAAGCACATACGAAAATCAATTGGAAGCTCGACTCCAGAGAATGGCCGTGCCACGCGACATAACATGGGAAAAGGACGCTTGCAGGTTCCGCGAAGCATCGTGCCGAATCTTGGGACAAGCTCCGAATGGGCTTGTATTGCGAGGCTACTGCCCTATAGTTGCAGTAGAAGGAAAGATGCATTCAGCCCCGTAAGACTTTCGCGGGCTCAATGCAGGGATGGAATCTCAGAGACGGAATCAAAGTCGTCGGATGACTAAATAAAGAGCAGCCCGCCAGCGTCGGGTGGCTCGTTGACGAGTAAGCCGACGTGGTGGAAGTACCTTCGGGTGTTCCGCCACGTCGGCTTTTTTTGTTTTCGCTCACGCGATCGCGAATGGACCACTTCAGGAAGAACCTAATAGGACGAACTCAATAGGACGTATGCAATGGACATGACCGAATCAATCATGACTCGACAGCTCGCCGAGGCAGCAAGAATCTTCCAGTTGCAGCAGACAGGCCGCGCTCCAAGCAACGTCTCGGTCATCATCGGTGAAGACACGCTGGTTCTCACACTTTACAAGGCGCTCTCGCCGGCCGAGCAGGCCCTGGCTAGGAGCCCGGAGGGAGGCACCCAATCTGCGCGAGTTCTACCGTATGTTGTTTCGAAGTTCCGCAGCTTCACTGCAAAAAGAAATTGAGAGAATCACGGGCCGCAAGGTGCTCGAGGCGGCCGCGGAAATCGACCCTGGCACAGGAAGTGTCGTCCATGCATTTTCAACCGGCACCACCGTGCAGGTGTTTTTGCTCGACAGCGTATTACCACTTAGCTCGGCTGCCCGGAATGACGTCGCAGTGGCATAACACGTGGAGTTATTGACCATGCCTGTCTTGTTAGCAACGAATCTCTTAGTTGGCGAATTCGAGCATTCGAATGCGTGCAACCGGCTCCCGACGCGTCGGGCAGCCACAGTGCAAGTCGGCTTGGGCCAGGAAACGCTGGTCGACACCGCCCGTAAATTGCTTCGTGTGCTGATTGTCGAGAGCGATCGGCCAACGGCCGATACGTTGTGCTCGCGAATCGATTCGTGGGGTTATGATGTGCGGCGAGCCAACGACGGCGTTATCGGTTTGGCACTGGCCTCCATGTTTCGGCCCGACGTCATGTTGCTCGACATGGCTACTCCCGATATCAGCGGACTGGAAGTTGTACTGCAAGTGCGGCGACGGGTTCGCTTAAAGCATTGCTTCATCATCGCGGTTACAAGCCGGACCGATAAAAAGCATCGGTGCCAGTGCTACGAAGCAGGTATTGACCTGTGTCTTACTAAGCCGGTAATTCCGTCGCATTTGCAAACGCTGCTGATGTTGGAATCAGAGTACATCCGCTGTCGCGACAAGATGCTAACCGACAACTCGGAGTTCAATTAGTGAAAAGGCTTGATCGTTGTCTGAGTTCAAAGTCGCCGCTTCGTTCTGCGACAGACGATCATCGAATAAAACCGGAGGTTGTGCATGTTAGTTCTATCGAGGAAAAGTAAAGAGTCAGTCGTGATTGGAGCGGCTGATGATATGCAGGAACTGTTACGTGTAACGGTGCTCGAAGTTCGCGGCGGAACCGTGAAATTGGGTTTTGCAGCCGACGACGACGTGGCCGTGTATCGCGAGGAAGTGTGGGAACGAGTCGGCGCCGAAAGTAAGGCAGCGGCTCCGACACCAGTTGCCGAACGACCAAAGTATCGCGTGCCATACATCGACTAAGTGCCAAAGAAGCAACTAATTCAGCTCGGCGCGGGCCTGAAAGGAACCGCGCCGCTACAAACGACTCGTTAGTTAACGCCACAGTATTCTGTCCGACTAGCAACGTTTAAAGCCAATAGAGGTGCCAAATGTCCATTAACGAACAAGTATCCGGGAATAGATCGACTATCGCGATGGTGGCTGTGCTTGTGCTGTTTGCGGCCACGCTTGCATACAGCCAAGGGTGGTTTGACTGGTCGCGTTCCAACGACGGAGTGGAAAGCAACAGTGTGCGCACCGATCAGAGGATCGACCAGGAAAAATTGAACGAGGATGCCGTGCGGTTGACAAAAGAACCAGCGAAGCCTGCCGATACGGTCACGGAGTGAGTTGAAGAATTTGGGAGCAAAACGATACGGCCTAACGGTCATTCGCAGCGGCCTCGGACACTGAGAACACGATGCCATCAAGCTGGGAATGGAGCGATGAAGAGAGTGACCGCAGTGCTGATGGTATACGCGCTTCTCGTGATCGCATCGAGTATCTTCTGGGTGTGGTTTGCCCTGTCGAAATCCAGTCTCACTGCGGGGAGCAATACCGGTAGTGTCAAACTCGCGACCGACCCAGACAAAATGAAACAGGATGCCGACTTGGTAAATGACAAGGCGACCGACCTGACCGGCAGGTTCACGGAAGACGCCAGGGCCCCCCGGCTGAGTCGCCTTAGCGAGAGTATGTGACAAGCGCACCAAACCCTTGAAAAACGCTTCCCGAGACAATTTCGCAGGTCGTGTTGGAGGCACTCTTCCTGCCGCTGCGTCGTATCGGTTTTTGCGTGCTCGTCGATAGTATTTCGTCACCAGGATCATCGCTTGCCCCGCTGCTAATTTGGAGCCACATATGCAATATCTCGCCACATGCCCGCAACACATCGGCAAAAAGTTAAATGCCAGCGAACCGGGTAACGCTTTAATAGTTGATTCAAACTTGCCGCTTACGCGCAGCATCGCGCCGGTCTCTACGGGAGTGCGCTGCTGAACCTCGCGGCGGTGATGCTGCCATTTCTTGGCTTCGTGGCAGTCATTGTTTCCCTCTGGGGCCGGGGCTTCCACTGGGTCGATTTGAGCCTGCTGCTGGCGATGTATGTGCTGACAGGTGTCGGAATCAGCGTCGGCTATCACCGACTGTTTACCCACCGGGCGTTTGAAACAAACAGGGCGGTCCAGTTTATACTGGCCGTCCTCGGCTCGATGGCCGTCGAGGGCCCACTCCTCAAATGGGCTGCCCTGCATCGGCGTCACCACCAGCACAGTGACACGCACGATGACCCCCATTCGCCGCATGAGCACGGGGAGGGTTTTTTCGGACTGTTGCGGGGCCTCTGGCATTCACATATAGGCTGGTTCTTCCAGCCCGACCCGCCAAACCTGGCGCACTACGTGAAAGATCTTCACCAGAGTGGCCCATTGCACATTGCGAGCGCCTGTTCCCATTGTGGGTGAGCGTTGGGCGTGCTGATTCCAGCCGTGCTGGGCGGCCTGCTTACGGGAACCTGGCTGGGTGCAGTGACCGGCCTGCTGTGGGGCGGCTTGGCGCGGATATTCTTGGTCCATCATGTGACCTGGAGCGTCAACTCAATCTGTCATCTATGGGGCAACCAGCCTTTTCCCACCGGCGACCACAGCCGAAACAATTTCATCTTTGGTGCACTTGGGCTCGGCGAAGGGTGGCATAACAACCATCATGCCTTCCCGACTTCGGCCCGGTTCGGCTTACGGTGGTGGCAAATCGACCTGGGCTACTGGTTCATTTGCATTCTCGCCCGGCTAGGCCTTGCCTCGAAAGTCAGGATACCATGTTAAAGGGAAAAATGAATAAATTGAAGCTGGCAGCGATCGCCGTCATTAGTTTGGTCGCCGTAATCGTCGTTTTCCAGAATACGCAGGCCTGTCGAAACACAGCTGCTGTTTCTAACGCTGACGTTGCCGAACGCGGCACTTCTATTCGGAACGTTAATCATCGGTTTTGCGATCGGCGTATTAACCGCGGGACACATCGTTTCCAGCGCAGAGCGGCGGCTTCAGGAATAATCGCCGCAGAATCGAGGATCCATGGCACTCCAGGGCGAAATAGTGAAAACATCTTTGACGCCGGCACTGGCATCACCCGCCGTCGCGACGACAAGCGAGCGCATCGATGGCAGCGCTGCAATAGTTGCTACGACGGACGAACAAGCGACCGAGCCGCAAAACGATCGAGCAGCAGCTTTTGCCGCAGACCGAGCAGCAGGCGCCGCCAGAATGCGATCAAATGGTCAGACCGAGGGCGAATCCGTCAAATTACCCCTCTCAGGTTGATGTTCGGTCCGCACTTCAACGAGTGACTCCGACTGGCAGTGATGCCGATTGAAAACAGGGCGGGTCTCACGCATCAAGCGAGACGGTCGCGTTCGACGATGCCGACACTAAATGCGAGTCAAGCAATTCGGAGGAATTCTCTACTTTTACAGGGTTCGCAAAATGAACTGGTCCGAAATGAAGGCCGGCTGGAACGGATTGAGTGTCGTGGCACAGTCACGTTGGCCAAGACTGACCGACGTGGTGCTTGAGGACGTGAACGGTGACCGGGCTGAGTTGGCCCGCGCACTTCAACGTCATTACGGCTTCACCGCCGCTGAAGCGGAAACAGCGATTTGCGAATTTGAAGAAGATGCGCGGCGGCCGGGCGCCGTCAAGTAACGGCAGCCAAGCCTGTAATCACGAGGCATGCAGAAACTGGGCCGTAATGGAAGGAAACCCGCTTCCTGATATACAGAACGAGGTGCAAAAGATCGTCGACACGGCGCACACGGCCGCCGCTACTCCTCGTCGAGCTGATATGTTCGCTGCCAGTGCTTTCCATCACGCCCCTAGTGTCCAAGTAAACACTTCAAACCGTCCCCGCATTCCAAGCGTTCTTTGACGGGGGCACGTTGCCGGGTCAGCCCACAAAACAAGGGATAACGGACCGCGTGTGATTCAAATGCGTCCTTCCGACTCGGACGCAGCTCCTCAATGAGGCTTGTACTCTGCGGTTGACGGCCTACAGTTAAGGTAGCAGAAACTATCAATGTAGCCCTTGCGGAACTTCCGGGGCTCCAATGAGGATTTTAAGCGAAGTTTTCGGATGACTAAGTAAAGAGTAACCCGGCCGGGCCCGGGGGGCTCGTTAACGAGTAAGCCGACGTGGTGGAATGCCTTCGGGCGTTTTGCCGCGTCGGTTTTTTTGCACTCTTGTTCAGAGCGAACCGATTTCGCCACTTCCGAACTGCCTGACAAGAAAAGAGAAACAAATGCAACATGAATCGTTGGAACACCTGTACGTCCTAAGACGGGCCATCGCGCGATGCTCCACGATCACCGCATTGGTGGTCCTGACAACAACGATTGGTTTGAACCAGCTCGTCGCCGCACGATCAGGACCGGCTGGTCAGGACGGGGTGGAAGTGCTCACGCGCGGGCCGGTGCACGAAGCATTTGCCGAAACAATCACGTTCGATCCGGAGCCGGGCATCGTGGCGCCGCAAAGCGCCGCCGGCCGACATTGAAGAAGTGCCGCCGCAACAAAGGCCCGCGGGGGCAAACCTGGCCTGGATTCCCGGCTATTGGGCCTGGGATGACGAGCGCAACGATTTCCTGTGGCTCAGCGGCATCTGGCGCACCTTGCCGCCAGGTCGCCAGTGGGTGCCCGGGTATTGGGGCCAGACCCAGCAAGGAGCTCAATGGACTTCCGGATACTGGGCCGATGCAACGCCACGAGATAGACTACTTGCCCGAGCCACCGGCGACGGTCGAGGCGGGTCCCAACATTGCCGCGCCTTCCGCCGACGATACTGGTTGCCAGGCAGTTGGGTCTGGCAGCAAAACCGCTACGCCTGGCGCCCCGGATACTGGGCGAAAGGAAATCAAGACTGGGATTGGGTGCCGGACCATTATGTGTGGACCCCCAGCGGCTACGTCTTCGTCGACGGCTACTACGACTACTCGGTTCCGCGTCGCGGAGTCGTGTTTGCGCCGTCTATTTTAATGGGGGTCTCCGCACCCAGCGCGGTTTCTCCTACTCGCCATCGACGGTGATCAACCCGAGCGTATTCGTCAGCCATCTCTTTTTGCGACCAGGCTACGGCCATTACTACTTCGGTGATTACTACGGTTCCAACTACGCGGATGCAGGGTTTTCCCCCTGGTTTTCGTACCAATCCAGCCGCCGCGGCTACGATCCGATTTACGCCAACCAGCGTTGGCAGAATCGGCAGGACCGCGAGTGGGAGCAACGCGCGGAAGCCAACTTCCGGAACTTACGCGACAATGAGAACGCCCGGCCGCCACGCAACTGGGCGGCACAAAGAGCACTCGCCGGCGCAGGGGAGACATCCAACCGAAGGAACATCGCGGTGGCCGAGCCGCTCGAAGAGCTGGCCCAGAGAAAGGATAGTCGGCTGCGATTCCAGCCGGTGGATCCGGCAGAGCGACAACAGTTTGGCCAGCGTGGGCAAGAGTACCGTAAGTACCTCCAGCAGCGGCAACAGTTGGAAGCCAACGCGGCGCGCACGCCCGGCGTAGATCCCGCCACCGCAGCCGGGCCGGCACGACAGGAAATTCTCACGATCTCCCTTCGTGGCGCCGCCCGCCGATCAGCTTGGCAAGGACTACGCACCGCCGCAGCGACACCAAGTTCTCAAGCCGGACTTTCAGGTTCAGCCCCAACCAAGAACTCGTGGCGGCGCACCGGGAACACATCAGGCCTTTAGGCCGGGAACAGCGGACGGGCCGCCGGCAGACAGCGATCCGCAAGCTCAGCCGCAGCAGAGCTAATCAGGGTCGCCAAGGTGTCAGCAGGCCAGCCGCAGGGTCAGGAATGTGAACCAAGGCAATCGCCAAGGCGCAGTCTGCCGGCGAGTCACAAGGCCAGGGTGCACACCGCGGTCAGTCGTCAAGGCGCCTCGAACGGCCAGTCACAGGATGCACCGCGGAATCAGTCCAAGGATGGTGAATCGAAGAAAAAGGACAAGGACTAAGAGCCAGCCCAGTTAAAAGCGATCCGAGATGCGGATCGAAGTGAATGAAGAGGTACGAGACACCGCTGCGTCGATGGCCCCGTACCGGTTGATATGGCAGCCAAGATCGAACAGCATGATTGCCGCGGGGTCATCCGCAGCGGCCTCGAGTTCTGTTTTGCTACGGACATGAATATAACAAGATCATCGAAAGAGTTGAGTACATGAAAAGACTAAGTGTGGTGCTGATTACGCTTGCGATTCTCGTTGTTGGCCTGGGTTTCTACAGAGGCTGGTTCGCCTTGTCGCGTCCAGCCCCCGACGCGGGAAGCAACAAGGTTAACATCAACCTCGCGACCGACCCGGACAAAATGAAACAGGATGCCGAGGCGGTAAAGGACAAGGCTACCGAGCTGACCGGCGGGGTCACGGAAGACGTCAAGGCGGACGGTCAGGCAAACGACATCGTGAAGTCAAATGATCTTTAGAGAACACAAAACGCGGTTACCAATCCAACGACATCGAAGACCTCGCTTTGCGTTCTACACTTTTCTTGAAGGAGAGCTGAAATGATTTCATTTCCACGATTTTGATCGTGCTTTTGATTCTGATGCTGCTGGGCGCTATGCCCACGTGGGGCCATAGCCGAAACTGGGGCTACGGTCCGAGCGGCGGGCTGGGACTCATTGTGCTGGTGCTGGTCGTGTTGCTGCTCACGGGCCGCATTTGATCACTGATCCGGGCCAAGGCAAACAACATCAACTACCAACAAACTGGTGACGTGTCGGAGCATTGCTCTATTAAGGAGTGACAGCGATGAATAGGGATCAAATCAAGGGCGACTGGCATCAATAGAATCGCCGACTTAAAGAGAAGTGGAAAAAGTTGACCGACGATGATCTTTCCGCAATCGCCGGAAAGCGAGACCAGCTTGAGGGCGTCCTGCAAACACGCTATGGCTACAACAAACAGCAAGCCGGAATCGGAGCTC
This sequence comes from uncultured Planctomycetota bacterium, assembly GCA_963713365.1. Classification (GTDB taxonomy): domain Bacteria; phylum Planctomycetota; class Planctomycetia; order Pirellulales; family Lacipirellulaceae; genus JABDGM01. The sequence goes on from CAVQLN010000008.1 coordinate 312,156, forward strand.
GATAAGTTTACAACCGGGCTGACGTCGTAGCCTTTGCTCGACCAAGACTGCCTATGTTTGCTGATTGGAGCCAGACCATGCACGACCCGAAAGATAGCCGCATCACACAAACCGTCACGAACAAACTCGCATCGCGCAGGCTTTTCCTCACCATGCCGTTTAAACGTGCAGACGAGCAATGGCCAGGTAACCCTTACCGGAACTGTTCAATACGCACATCAAAAGAGAGCCGCGGTAAGCGCGATTAGTGGAATGGCTGGAGTGCGACGAGTGATCGACCAAATGACGGTGAAGCCGGCAGTTAAGCGCATGTAAAGCTACCTGCCAGCGTAGGAATCCTATTCGATGAATCAAGAATTGCTCATTCAACAAACGAAGCGCGAGAGCCAAGCGCTGGAGCATGTAACCCGAGCTTTAGAAGTCATGCTCGAATGGGCTGTGAATGGTGATGGCTTCTCGAGGAAACTCTCCAGCGTGCGGTTTTTCACGGAGTTGTATCAGCGGCATTTGGAACGGCTGTTTGCATTGGAAGAGATCGATGGCTACATGGAGAGTGTTTCTCGTTTACACCCCGAGCTGAGGGGTCAGGTTGATAATCTGAAACGAGAGCACGAACGCTTTCGTGCAGCCGTGCGGAAAATCGTAGTACGGATTGACTTAGCGTCGCCCATGAATTTGCCGGAGTTCGACGCGACCTGCGATGAACTGCGAAACACGATCAATCAGATTCTGGAACACCTTCGGCGCGAGCAAGAGTTACTCGTCGAATCCTTTCATCGCGACACGGGTGGTGAGGCGTGAACGGGCGGCTGCGCTCAGCGTGTAGCGAGACTGGCTAGTCGAGTTGCCTCGCCAAAATACGCGGTGCCCACGCACCGCTGGAGTTAAATCCATGTTTGACGATTTTGGTATCGGACTAACCGAGGTAGTTGTACTTCTAGTCATTGCGGGGCTCGTATGGGCACTAGTGGCTTTGACTTCGATCACCAAAACGCGTCCGTTGAGATGAGACTGGAGAAATCGATGAATGCTCAAATGGGTGTGTGGATTGACCATCGGAAGGCCACTGTCGTGGCAATTATCGACCAAGGCGAGGAAATCGGACTGGTCATATCACAGGTAGAAAAACGGCGCCGCCGTTCTGGTGATTCACCGCTTAAAGGTTCATACGAGTCGCGACAAGTTCCGGCCGATGATATCCGCCAAAGAGCATTCACCAGTCATCTCAACATTTACTACGACGCCGTCATTGCCAGCGTTCGTGGAGCAGAATCGATATTGATATTTCGTCCTGGAGAAGCCAAAACCGAACTCAAGGAACATCTTGAAAAGCACAAACTCGGCGAACGCATCGCTGCAATTGAAACCGCCGACAAGATGACAGATCGCCAGATTGCGGCGAAAGTCGCACGTTACTTGGTGAGAAGACAAACGGCCAAGAAGGCGGACGAAACTCTCACCGACGGTCAAAAGAATTAACGCACCGTTCGATGCCCGCGAGTTCCTTCACGCAAAATGGGAATGGCTACCATGACAATGATTAACGACTTCACCCAGCGGCTTGACATGGAATTCGGTCTGATGCCGACGGCAATTCACGACCGGCGAACGGTTCTTAGAGCGCGAATATCACGAACGGCAGGATCGCGTTGAGACATTATATGCTTCCGGCTCTCGCTCAGCTTCGCCTGCTCTGGGAGCCGCGGCGCGACGCATTGCTTGCTCGATTCGAAGATATGATTCACGTCATGCCCGCGGCGCCCGACGACTTCGGCCCAGTTGCATTTTCGATTGACTCGCCACTCGCGCGGATCATTCTACGCTTCACGTTCAGACATGATCCCGAGGTCCGCAATATCATCCTTGAGTATCATCTGGAGGTCGTCCCGATACTAATGAAAATCGACAATCATTCGACTCTAGAACTACAACTCGATAACTTTGATCAAGAAGTGGCTGCGCTGTGGTTGGAAGACCGAATCGTCAGCTTCATACGTACCTTCGTGGAATTAAACGAGAATCAATATTACCTCAAGGACCACATGGTAAGAAGATACTGTCGCGAAAGTTCGGATGCCCAGGAGCATTGCAACAGAGTCGATCGAATGGGACGGGCATAAATACTATTTCATCTGTGCCGATACGCGACGCGAATTCGAGCGACGGCACGGCTCCACAAATTAACACCTGAGACAATTATGGACATCGCTTCCTGGATCATCGTCGGACTGGTTACCGGTTCAATAGCGAGACTCGCCATGCCCGGGCCTGCCGCCGGGGAGATAATTGTTGCGATTTTGATTGGCCTGGTCGGCGCCTTTATCGGCGGCGTAGTGGGGACAACCATCTCGCCGGACACGGTGGCTCCCGTCAATCGTTTCTCAGTTCTCATCGCAGTCGACGGCGCGATGATTCTCCTATTCATCTATCGTTGTGTCGCAATGCGATTTGAGGTGACCCAAACCAAATCAAGGCCGGTGTCCGTATTGCTTGCAAAAAGCGCATAACTTGTGATCGAAAGCGATGATAAATGATACGAGTGACTTTCGACCACGATTACATCGATAACCTTGAGGACTACTATCAACGCAACGAGTGCATCCGCGAGCAGCAGTATTTGTCGCACGACAAGCTGTTACATCTTGCGGCGTTTTGTGTGTCAAAGGTTGCCATCGCCGCTGACGAACGCGGCGACACGCGGTGGAATGAACCAAAGGCAGAAGCCGCGCTCGACGCCATTCGGCAACTGTCGCTGTTGTGTGAAAAAGCTGTTCACGGCAAGGCGCAAATCGAGCCCGTCACGATCGTCAATGGTCAAGCGAATGGTGAACGCCAAAACCAAGGCGCTGCGCAACGCCATCCGTGCCTACGACGTGGATTGAGAGATATTGTTTGCCGTTGCTTCGCTGCGTTCAATCGCGGATCTGAAGTCCTGACAACGCTCATCTGGCACAAGAATGGCCCGCGTCCGCTGTACGTGGAGTCGCCGCCTTCCGTCCTTGCGAATTCGCGCCTCAATGCCCGATACTGGGATGTTGCGGTTGGTCGATTTTGAATCGCGACGAATGAGGAATACGGAATGGCGCGCATCACTGAAATTCGAAAGCTCGGTTTTATCGGCGACTATTTGCCGCGCAAATGTGGAATTGCTACGTTTACCTCCGACCTGTGTGGCGCCGTCACCAGCCAATACCCGTCCGTCGATTGCGTGGTTGTGCCGGTAAACGATGAACCCGAAGGATACGACTATCCTCCCGAGGTACGATTCGAATTTTCCCAGCAAGATCTCGACTCCTATCGCCGTGCTGCCGACTTCCTCAACTTCAGCAACGTAGACCTGGCATGTCTCCAACACGAGTTTGGCATTTATGGTGGGCAGGCTGGCCGAAATATTCTCGCGCTGCTACGCGATTTGCAAATGCCCATCGTGACGACGCTGCACACGGTCCTCCGCGAACCGTCGGCGGACCAGCGAAGAGTGATGCGAGGACTTACTGAGCTTTCGTCTCGCCTGATCGTGATGTCGGAGCGCGGCCGCGGCTTCTTGCTGGATGTCTACGGTGTTCCCGATGACAAAATCGATGTGATCGCCCACGGCATTCCGGACATGCCATTTCGTCGACCCCAATTCCGTGAAAGAGCAGTTTGGAGTTGACGGTAAGCACGTGATACTGACCTTCGGATTACTGTCCCCGAACAAGGGGATTGAGTACGCACTTCGGGCACTGCCGGAGGTGGTCGGCGAATTTCCCAATCTGGTATACATCGTGCTGGGCGCTACCCACCCGAATCTGGTTCGGGAGCAAGGCGAGACGTATAGGTTAGGCCTGGAGCGGCTGGCGAGCGATCTTGGAATTACCAAAAACGTAATTTTTTATGATCGCTTTGTCGAGCGGCACGAGCTGATCGAGTTCATCGCCGCCGCCGACATCTATCTGACGCCCTACCTTGAACCGACACAGATCACTTCGGGGACACTATCGTACGCGTTTGGTTGCGGAAAGCCAGTCGTGTCGACTCCCTACTGGCATGCTGAGGAGTTGCTTGCCGACGGTCGCGGCGTGATTGTGCCGTTTCGCGATTCCGGAGCCATCGCCGATCGGCTAAAGGACCTGTTGCGCAATGAGCCCCAGCGGCACGCGATGCGCCGGCTCGCTTATGGCCTGGGACGCGAGATGATCTGGAGCCACGTTGCTCACCTGTATATGGATTCATTTCAGCGCGCGCGGCGGAGCCAAATCGATCGCCGCGTAAAGCCGCTAGCTATCCACACGCTGGACGAACGGCCGTGGGAGCTGCCGAAATGGCGCCTGGAGCATTTAATGCGGATGACAGACTCGACCGGATTATTACAACACGCCAAGTACACATTACCCGATTTCGCCGAAGGGTACTGCACGGACGACAATGCGCGCGCACTGCTGTTCGCGATGCACCTGGAGGACATGGGACTCGATACGCCGGAGACGCAGCGGGCCACCACACGTTACGCCGCTTTCCTGGATGCGGCCTTCGATCGACAGAAACTTCGATTCCGAAACTTTCTTAGCTTCGACCGCCGTTGGATTCACGAAGACGACTTGGGCTCTGACGACTGTTTTGGGCGGGCGCTTTGCGCTTTGGGAGCGTGTATCGGCCGCTCAAAACAACGAAATTTACAGGCATGGGCGATGGATTTGTTCCAAGTCGCGCTGCCAAAAAGTACCGAGATTAGCTCGCCGAGAGCCTGGGCCGCAACGCTCGTCGGCATCAACGAATATCTGCGCCGTCTCAGCGGAGATCGACTCGTAAGCCAGGTGCAATCGACGCTGATCGAAAGGTTAGTCGATCTTTATCAGCGAAAGGCTACCGACGATTGGCAGTGGTTCGAGGACAATCTTTCTTACGACAACGCGCTGTTGCCACACGCCTTGATTCTAAGTGGCCGCTGGAACAACGATGCCAAGACCGAGGAAATTGGCCTGCGGTCGTTGCGATGGCTCGTCAAAGTGCAACGCGCGCCTCGCGGACATTTTCGCCCCATCGGCAGTAATGGTTTCTACCGGCGCGGCGGTTCCCGAGCCGATTTCGACCAACAGCCAATTGACGCTTGGGCAACCGTGGCAGCCTGCGTCGAGACATTTCGATCGACGGAGGACGCCTTTTGGCTAAATGAAGCAAGACTGGCTTTCGAGTGGTTCCTCGGCCGTAATGATCTCGGGCTGGAAGTGTACGACTCGGGCACGGGCGGCTGTCACGACGGCCTGCATGCGGATCGCGTTAATGAGAATCAGGGTGCTGAATCGACCTTAGCCTTCTTACTCTCGCTGGCTGAATTCTATCAGTTAGAGAGTTCGCAAGCCGCAATTCGCCGTGCGACCGAAGCCGCGACCGAGGCGCCGAGCAACCAGTCCAATGAACCCTGCCCAAGCAATCCCTCGAAGAATTATTACGCGGATGTTGGTAAGGCCAGCTGACGTGCGGCCGCGATTCGACGACTTTGAGGTAATTGGAACGTTTAATCCGGCGGCCATCGAGTTCGACCAGGGCGTCGCGTTACTAATTCGAATCGTTGAGCGCCCGACTGAGACGCGCGACGGTTATATCGCGTTGCCTTATTGGGATCACGATAGCGGAAGCGTTGCGATCGATTGGCGGAGATTGGTGGACGTTGACGTGATCGACCCGCGCATCGTGCGGCTTAGGTCGAGCGGCCACCTGAGACTTACATTTATTTCTTGGCTTCTCGTGGCATTTAGTCACGACGGACTTACCATCGATCGATTTGGTAGTAGCCCGTTTCTGCCGACTACACGGTATGAGACCTTTGGAGTCGAAGATCCGCGATTGGCGAGATTGAGAGACCGTTTCTATTTCACCTACGTCGCCGTTTCGCGCCACGGCATTGCCACTGCTTTGGCCTCGACCACCGACTTTCAGTCGTTCGAAAGGCACGGCATAATTTTTCCGCCGGAGAATAAAGATGTCATTCTATTCCCGGAAGAAATTGACGGTCAGTTCTGGGCATTGCATCGTCCAAATCCGAATGCGCACTTCTCTCAACCGGAAATTTGGATTGCCCGCTCGCCGGACCTGCTTCACTGGGGTGGTCACGAGCGCTTGTTAGGAAGCAACGCGGCGTGGGCGAGTATTAAGGTAGGCGGTGGCACTCCGCCCGTTCGTACTGACCGCGGTTGGTTATCGCTGTATCATGGGCATATTGCACCGCAGCGCGACTCCCCGCACGAAGGTGATATCGGCGAATATGCCGCCGCGACAATGCTGCAGGATCTGAATGATCCGCGAACGATCATCGGCTTGTCGTCGGGACCGGTCATGCGCGCGGAAGCCGACTTCGAAAAGCGCGGCTATCTGCCGAACATTGTCTTTCCCAGCGCGCTACTTAATCACGGCCATTATCTGGACGTGTACTATGGTGCCGCCGACACTGTCACAGGCGTGACACGCTATGCGTTGGCTGACCTCCTGGCCACAGTTCAGTAGTAGATCAAACTTTCTTGCTCGACTCACGCTCAAAAATTGTCGCGTACACGCGCTCGTAGCCGCGCACCATGATTTCGATGGAGAACCGTTTTTCGACATGACGCCTGCATTGGCGCCGATCGATCTCGGGTATATGGGCCACGGCGTCGATAGCCTGTCGAACGTCTTGGACCACAAAGCCGGTTTGACCGTCAGCGATCACTTCGCGACAGGAGCCAAGGTCCATCGCGATAACGGGCACACCGGCCGCATTCGCCTCGGCTAAGACCAATCCAAACCGCTCCGGAATGGTGTTCAAATGAAGCAAGGCTGCTGCGCCGGCAAACAACTCGTTTTTCCCCGCGATATCCACCGGTCCAATAAAACTAACGCCTTTGTCATTGAGACTTGGCTCGACGTATTGCTGAAAATAGCCTTTGTCTTGAATGATCCCAGCGATGATCAATCGCCGCCCAATTTGACGCGCCACTTCGATGGCTAGATGAACGCCTTTATCCGGGTGGATGCGACCCAGAAAAACTAGGTCTTCGCCCCCGCGCTCCTGAAGCGGATAAAGGTCGACGTCAATACCGTTGTAAACGGTTGCCAGATACTCCAGGTCGGGGTGGCGGTCGGCGTCGCTGATCGAGACGAAGTAACCGTCCCGATACTTTCGATACATTGGCAGAATCTGCGGCGACGAGAAGCCGTGAATCGTGGTCAGCACGGGCGTTTTAACCAAGCGACTAAAAGACAAGGCCATGAAGTCGTAATGGCTATGGATCAGATCGAATTGACCCGCATGTTCGAATACCTCGGAAATGTGCAAGTACTCCGCCACCTTGGGATCCACGGCGGGATCTTCTTCATACCCACGATCCACGACGGCATGAAGATTCGCGGAGGTGATAGAATCCTTCGTCGCGAAGAGAGTTACATTCCAGCCATTTGCAACAAGGCCTTCGGCGATGTTCCCGGCCACGGTCTCCCACGCGCCATACTGCCGCGGGGGAGTTCTCCAAGCTACAGGCGCCAGAACAGCGATCTTTTTGTCAGGCACCAACATCTTGGAGTTCTAATTAACAAGCCGATCGAGCAGCCGCTCCATTGAAACCATGCCAAAGCGCGTAGATGTATCGGACGTTGCGAACGGAACGAATAGGTGTTCGTTGTGAATCATTGCTCCGCAGGTATAAACTACGTTTGGCACGTAGCCGTCGCGTTCCTTTTCTGTTGGGACGATTAACGGCGTCTTCAAGCATTCCGACTATTTTGCTCGGATCGTCCAAATCCAACAGCATTGCCCCGATCGAATACGTCCGCATCGGCCCAACGCCGTGCGTTAGGAGCAACCAGCCTTCACTAGTTTCGAGCGGCGAGCCGCAGTTACCGATCTGGACAAACTCCCAGGGATTCTTAGGGATTTGCAGGAGTTCGGCGGTTTCCCAAAAGTGCACGTTGTCAGAGTACATGAGAAAAAGGTTTTCGCCGTCGATCCTTGAGCACATCACATAGTTTCCGCCAACGCGCCGCGGAAAGAGCGCCATCCCCTTGTTCTGTGCCTTTGATCCGTTGAGCGTGTGGACGCCGATTTTCAAAAAATCTTTTGTCTCGACCAACTCGGGCAGGACGCGGTAGCCATCGAAAGCGGTGCACGTGCCGTAATAGGTTACGGTCCCGTCGTCGTCGACGAAACGCACCAGTCGCAAATCCTCGATCCCGCGACTTTCGTTGCTCGTTTGCGGAAAAATGACTAACTCGGAGGCGTCTGCCCCTCGCGAAAGTTGAAGCTGATAATTCGTCCGCGCAAGCCAACGGATGCCCTGTATCGCGTCCGCGGGCTGAAGCTTGCGGGGCTCCGCCTCCTGTGCGGCCGTGATCGCGTGCTCAAGCTGGGCCATCGTGAAGGAGTCAGTTAGTCGATTCAATACCAAATCGACTGCGACTGGCGGTACACGAATGTCCTTTAGTTTGCGCCGAAAGAGTTCTTTATCGTATTGCTTATCCGGTACAACGCTGATCGGATGGCTGAAGCGGCTAACTGGATCTGTCTGGACTTCGTGGTCAGAGTAAATCACGCCCGTACGGAAAACAATCGACGAGACATGCCCCTCACCGGTTGCGCCAGGCTCATGATAAAGCGAACAGCACCTTCAGGAAGGTTCCGCTGATCTATATGTGGCACGATCGATGGATTGAATAGCGCCGCCGATTCGATTGAGTACTCCATCGTGAAATAGGAGCCGATCAGCAACCGACGGTTGGGGTCTGCCTTGGTCGATGCACCGATCGCGGCCATTGCATTGTGAAAGTGCTGCTCAAAAATCGACGCGATGTTGCTGTGCCGGGTTCGAAAGCGTTGAAAAACTTCCTCCAACAAACGAGCGACATCCGCATCTGAGAGCTGAGCAACTCGTTGAACAATACTTTGGATTCGTGATGGACCACCTGCATCAAAAAAGCGAGTGATGACCCGGCGTTTATCACTCTGGAATGCGACAGGCAATCGCTTAACGGCCAACGGCGTTCGACCATTGCGCCCTTTTGCGTGTGACATACGAGTACCAGTTGACGATTGCGAATGTCCGCTTCCAGCTGCTTCGTGGAGAAAGGGCTGCCAGCTTTCTCAGGTCCAGTATAAACTCGTTCGACTTGTTTGGTCGCGGTCAACTTTGCACCAAAACCGCCACTAGCCAAGAGAAGTGTATGCGATAGATAAACTTGAAACCGGTGGCACCCCCCAATTGCTGAGCAGTCCGAAGCGGGATTGCCAGCGTCGGAGCCGACAACCAAATCGATCCCGGTGACTAGGGCGTGTGGCGCGCCCACTTCGGCCCAACCGTCGGCAGCGGCTCGGGCGCGACTGCGAATGCTGCCGTTCCCGAACCGGCGACGGCCCGATTGTTGATCCTCGGAATGCTGGCGATGTACGGTCGCCGACGTGCTGTCATAATCTCGTACGTTTTGTCGGACGTCCCGTAATTCGACTGTTTTTGGAACTCCCAAAGCCTGCCCGATTCCACGTAGGTCAACCGCTTGTGCGGCGGAGGTGTTCACGACCGCGTGACCCTGGGCAATATTAGTCACCTAGTGTAGATCGATTTCAGCGACAAACGCACGCGGAGGTTGGCCTGAAGATTTATTCGAAGTGAACCACCCGATCACGCGAGACGACTGCAAAATGCCGCGCAATCATGACTTGAGGCAAAAGGTGTAAATGGACCGATCATTGCGCATGTTGGTAGCCCCTGGACGCCGTCGCGCAGGGCGCCGGCTAGCAGTACTTTTCGACTAGCTGTTGAAACCTCTCTCGCAAGTTTCCGTTCGTCGTGAACCGCGGCGACATTCTCGACGACTACCAAGGTGTGCCCAAAAGGAACACCGGACGTGAATGAATCAGATCCCACCGACGCTGTATTGGCCGTCCGCTGTCAACTCGGCGACCCAGAGGCTTGGGAGGCATTGGTTCACCGTTGGCACCCTCGCTTATGGCGGTTCATCGCGCGGATGCTTTCTGATGGGACCGCAGTCGAGGATGTAGTGCAATCCGTCTGGCTGCGGGTCGTTCGATCCTTGGTGCAACTGAGAGAACCGGAGCGGTTAGCCGCCTGGCTCTACGGTATCGCGGGGCGAACGGTTGTGGATCGGCTCCGCGAGTATTATCGCCGTCCCCCAGCTGACGAGATCGGTGAGATTCCGGACTTTGACGACGGCATCGAAATGATCGCGGTCGTCGACGCTATCCAAACCGGACTCCAACGACTTCATCCGGCAGACCGCGAAGCAGTGGTGCTCCATTACCTTGAAGAACTTCCCGTGGCCGAAGTCGCCGAAATCTGTGGCGTGCCGCCTGGCACGATCAAGTCCCGGCTACACCGAGCACGGCGTATCATCCATCGCACTCTAACTTGATTGAAGGTACTCACCATGGACCTGAATGATCCCGATCCGTCGTCGCCCGAACGAGCCCTGGCGCTAGTGCGTGGAGAGCTGTCCTCCGGCCGGCGATGGGCGTACCGGCTGGTCTTGTTGGCGGCGAGCTTGGGCGTGGCCGCCATCCTCTCACTGTGGACGACCGAGCCAGGACCATTGCCGCTACGGCTGCATGTCGCCTTTGCGACGCTGACTTTCATTGGCAGCGGTTGGATTTGCGTGTTGACGTGGGTCTTGGCCCGTCGCAATTGCCCGACAGCCTTCGATCGCGTGGCCACCGCGTGGATGGCCGCCATAGCATGTTTGATATCTCTGGCCGTATCGGTATCGATTGCCGTGTCGCGAGGGAATATGCAAGCCGCGCTGTACCTCGGCGTAATTGGGCTCGCCTTGCTCGCCGTGGCGTTGTTGTCGCTACGTGGCGTGTACCGGTTCCGAGCGAACTTGCGAACAAAACTTGCCGAGTTGGAATCGCCAACTCGAACGGCGAGCTTACCGGTTTTGCTCGTGGCATTACTGGGCTGGATCGGTCAGGCAAACGGAGATGAATTGCTGACGTTGGAATCAGCGCCGATCCACTCGAGAACTGGGATCGAGATTTCAGCCGAAAGCGGGCGGCTTACGGTTCCCATGAATCGGTCAAAGCCGAACGGTCCTACGATTGAAGTTGCATTCATTCGCGTGCGAAGCATCGCGGAGAAACCTGGTCCTCCGACGTTCATTCTCGCTGGCGGACCCGGCGATTCCGGCATCCAAGTGGTTCGCGGCATGTTCATGGGCGGCGAAGAAATCCGCTCCGTGCTGACTGGAGACGTCATGGGCATCGATCAGCGGGGGTCCGGAGCGTCCAAACCAAGCCTGACAGTTACGGATCGGTATGGTTTCTCCCTGGAAGAACCGGGTGATCCGGAGAAGTACCGGTCCTTGATGACAAAGACATGCCAGGAAGTCGCTCTGCGATTGCGTCGCGATGGCATTGATTTATCTGCATTCAACACCATTGAAAACGCCGACGACATCAATGCGCTCAGGGAAAAGCTTGGCTACGAGAGGATCAACCTGTGGGGAACGAGTTATGGCTCGCAGCTCGCGCTCACGATTCTTCGGCGACATGCGAGCGGCGTTGAACGAGTCATGATCTCCTCGCCTGTGGGGCCGGATCACTTATGGAAACGGCCGTCGCACATCCAGAATTGTTTGGAGCGTATTAACAAAGAGCATCCCGATCTATTGAAGCGCATGGAGCAGGTGTTCGAGCAACTTAGCAACCGTTCCATTCATGTGGACGTTCCGCATCCCTTAACAGGCGAGTCGGTTTCGGTTGGCGTCAATGCATTCGACGTTCAGATATTCAGCTGGTTCGCCCTGGGTCGACTCGAAACAACGCAGCAACTTCCCGGAGCGTTCCAATCCATGTCTGAGGGAGACTTCACGGAGCCGGCCCGCTGGCTGGTGCGCTTTTCGATTGATGGCAGGTGTCGGTTCTGCGATGAATCACCTCATGGACGTCGCGTCGGGATGCTCAAGCGAGCGCCGAAAATTCAAATTGTTCAAGAAGCAGATCGCTGTTTGCTCGGCGATATAGCGAACTACTTCGATGGCGCCTTGAAGTCCGTAGCCTGGGACGTTCCACCACTCGGGGAAGACTTCCGTTGTCCGGTTCGCTCGCACCGGCCGGTGCTAGTCTTGTGCGGCGAACTTGATGCAAAGACGCCTGTTGAGAATGCCCGAGAGATTCTCGCCGGGCTAAGTGACGGCCATCTTGGCTTGATCAAGAACGAAGGGCACGGTTTTCGACCCCGACCCGATGTGGTGCAGATTGTCGCTTCGTTTTTTCGCGGCGAGGAACTGCCGCGTGAACTGCGGATCGGCGACTGACCCAGCCGCTCTTGCGTAGCGGCAATATCGTCCGAGTGATAGTTTCGATCGTCGAACGGTATGGCGTTCGTCCTTGCATGAAGCTTCAACAAACGATCGAATCTCGGAGTATTGGCCAACCAACTTGCACGAACGCTCGAACACAAAGTTGCTCGCGCACGTCGGTGTTCACGACCGTACGAAATGCCAATTCGCTGGTTGCGGTCGATAGCGACACACCGAAGCGCGCTGGACTGGTCGCCGAAATGCGACTGATAGTCCCAACAAGTCGTTGCGCGTCGAGACGGGTCAACAAAGGACTGTTTGCTGAGTTTGAGTGAACTGTATCAACCAGGCTGGAAAGTAGCCGCGTCAGATTTCCGAAATCCGGTGCAGTGTTGCCAAATCCGCCAGCCGAATTGGCACGCCGTTGCAAACACAAGCATCCCAATGCCGTCCCATAATTCGCGCTGGGCATGAACTTCCGATGGTTCGTGGAGACCGACACTTATCACTCGGCAGTTGGCCAGTTGAATGCCCGGATAAGTCGTTGCCAGTCTATTTCCGACCCACGGGTCCAACGCTTGAACATCCCTCCATAACTCCACAGTCAATTTACCCACTTTGGCCTGCTCAAGCAGTCGCTTGCGGTCACGGTCGTCTAACACTTCTAAGAGCAATTTCAAGTCGGCGGCGGGAGGTTCTTTCTTCAGCTTGGTCGAGAAAACGGGAATGTACATTTCTATCGCAGCGTCCATGTCGCGGCGAAAGGCGTGACCTCTTTGGCACAGTTGCACATCGGTGAGCGTCACGAATTGGGGCGCGGCGCGACCCTTTCGGATCAAGTCTTCGCAACTCAACTGTGGCAAAGTTTTCGCGCGTTGCTCCGTTCGTTGACTGGCTGCAACAAGTATTGATCCGCCAAGAAACAAGCTGACGGAAATGCCCAAAAGCCACTTCGGCTGGTTCCAGTGGGTCATCGTTTCCAACTCCGGTACCGGCATTGGTATGCGGCCAGGAACAATCCAAGGCAATTTCAGGGCGCTTTCGCTCGTAGACGCCTGGCGCCACTCGTTGCTGAGCCGAAAATAGCGCATGGAAACTTGCATACAAGCTTAGCTTACGCGAGTAGTAATCCCTGCTTGAATCGCTGGATCACTTTTTTCCGAGGCAGTTCGTCAAAAATATTCTCAGAAACTCAACCGTTTGATGGCATTCCCACAGCGTGCCGGAAACTCATCGGTCCTTTCGAAATGAGATGTGGCCGTCTTTTGGGCCCACGAAAATGCCCCAGCAAAAGAATCCATGTAAGCCGTGTGCCTGTTGACCGCACTGAGTACGGTCAACAGGTTAGTGGGTGACTTCAATCCCCCACGTTCCCGAAAGGAGCACACGACCATGTCACGGATTCTGGCGATCGACCTCGGCAAATTCAAGTCAGTGACCTGTCTGTTGGACAGCGATACGAACCAGACGGAGTTCTGGACCATGTCCACGGACCGCCATTACCTGCTGGCGGTGCTCAAGAACTACCATCCGGACTTGGTGGTGATCGAATCCTGCGGGCTGGCCGGATGGGTTCACGACATCTGCACCGAGGAAGGCTACGAGGTGCTGGTCTGCAATCCCAACCAGGAGGCCTGGAAGTGGAAACACATCAAACGCAAGACGGATCGCGACGACGCACTCAAGCTGGCCAAGCTGGCCGCGCTGGAACAGCTAGTTCCTGTGTACATTCCGTGCCGCCAACAACGGGAATATCGTCGGCTGGTGAAGTATCGCCAAGTGGTCCTGGGACGGATCAATCGAGTGCAGAACAACATCCGCGCCATCTTTGCCCAACGGGGGATGGAGATGGTGCGTGGTCAGAAGGCGTGGGCCCTGGAACGCCTGGAGTTGATTGCTCAGCACCGTAAACCGCTGGCCGAATGTGCGTTGGACGAACTGTGGCGTGGCGAGTTGGATCTGGAGCTGATCCAACTGGAGCACCTCCGTCAACACCAGCACGAGATCCACAAGCAGCTCAAGGCATTAGCGCGCTGACGAGCGCGTGCAGCTGCTGCAGACGATCCCCGGCGTCGGCCGCAAGACGGCGGAAGTCGTCGTGGCCTACCTGGACGATCCCCATCGCTTCCAGAACGCGCGGCAGATCTCTTCCTACGCGGGAATGGTCCCCCGACGTTATCAGTCGGGCGAGATGGATCGCCAGGGCCGGATCCACAAACGGGGCCCGCGTCAGCTGCGCAGCGCACTGGTCGAAGCGGCCTGGCTGATGCTGCGCTACAACCCCTGGGCGAAGTCGGTCTACGACCGGCTGACCAGCGGGCAGAAGACCCGCAAGAAGAAGGCGATCGTGGCCGTGGCTCGTAAGCTGCTGGTGCGTTGTTGGGTGATGTTCTTGCGTAAGGAACCTTGGAACAAGGAGACCATGATCGCGAAGCCGGTGGCATCGTTGCTGTCGTTGATGAATCGATTGATGCTTGAGTCTGGAGTAGGATTTACCTGCCGCTTCGGCTTTGGTGCCGCGTGCAGCTCGGAAACACGGTCTGATCCACGAGATCGAACAAACGAATGAGCAGCGCGGCCCTGTTGAATGAACTCCTGAGACGACGCACAAGAAATTCCCGCTGAGGGAAGAGAAAAAGGCGTCGACAACTCGAATAGTCGACTAAATCCGAAACGGGGACGCCACCTCGGGTCCAGCCCAGTAAAAGAAACTCATGAAGGGCCGGACGAATGGACTACTAAACTTGACCCACACACGGCTTCATAGTCGAACGATTTCGAGATTGAGTTGCGCGCACACTGGACCAATCTTTAGTAAACGAAGTTCAAATCCTGTCATCCGGACTTAATTAGGCAGACGAACCTCGCCAACTATGTCGAAGGGCTTTCTTAATGTGGGAATGAGAGTTATGTCATCGAGTCGGAAGTTCAAAGAGACTATTTCCATGATCTGACGCTTTGTGGCGTAATTTGATGTACACCTGGTCGCCGCGGGGGTAGCCCAACCGCTCGATCCGCTCTTCGAGCCGCGGTAGGTAGGCCCCGCTTGCGGCTGGGACAACGTGGTCAGGTCAACTGCCTCGAACTACGTGTATACTGATATTTGACCTGGAAGGTCGGATAATTCGGCCGTTCGCTTCTTAGTTGTTGCACGGGACGTTCATTTAATGTCAGCTGAGGGGTGAGTGAAGGTGTCGTTTTGACAAGCCGCTTCGTGAATCGCGAAGCGTATTGATCCGAGTCGGTACCGTTGAGCGCCTCACGGGTTGGCAGACACGACCAGACACGTTGGATTTCAATGGCAATTTGATACAGGGTCTGCGGATCGTAAACTCCAGTCGGACCCCACCGCGGGTTGCCAAAGCTCATATCCAGTTGGCTATCGACAACCCGAATCCGACCAAATGCGTCGTTCTTGATTCTGGAGGCTATCTCCGCAAGACAATGGCGCTCGCGCCGAGCAACGACGAGGTGAGTGTCGATTTCCCCTCCGACGCTATGTACGCCTTGCTACGCGAACCAAGTGCAAATGGTCGGTTCCCAAACAGATCAACGTCCGAATAGCAACGTTTTGGAAAATCCTGCCATCGTGAACCGCGTCATGACAACTTGGTGTAAACTCGCGACACTTGCTGCGGTCGTCGTGATAGTCATCGGTGCTAATGCATCGGCTATTGAAGTGAATACCAATTCCTCGGTTCGCTACCAAACTATCGAAGGGTGGGGAACAAGCGGCGTGCCTCCCTCCGGTGGCAACACCACCGCCTGGCTAAATGCCTATCGCAATCTGGGGCTAAACATACTGCGGATGAAGATGGATCAATATGTGTTGGTGCATCCAAGCGGCGATCAACGGATTCGAATCCCCCTATCCAACGACCTGCAAGCGAACATCGACTTATTCGATTTCCGGGCAACTTCGACGCTCGTCAAACTGGGGGAGACGGCCCAATGGCTTAGCGAAAATGCCCTGGAGCCCGAGCGGGCTCGCATCGTGGGGTCGTTCTGGACTCCGCCTCATTGGATGAAGGGGCCGACGGGACGAACGCAAAACTTTGTGGGAATCACGCAAAATTACCCGACGCCATTCACCGCCGGTGAGGCTGCCGAAGTGACCTGGCTGCCGGACGGGCACGGCGACAGCATCGGCGGCAGGTTGCGGACCGAAGACCCCGTCAATCTCGCCGAATATGGTCAATACGCGGCCGCCTGGGTCAAGGGTTTCGAGCAGCAGTGGGGTGTCGATTTCTACGCCCTGAGCCTTCAAAATGAATCGACCTTCGAGAATCCGTTCGACAGCATGGTTCTGAACATCGACCAGAACGGAGACACGGATTACGGCCAGTATGCGCTCGCGCTGGACGCGGTTCGAGCCGCCTGGCAGCAGCACGACATCGATACCAAGATCAAGGGCCCACATGTTGCCCAAGTGGGCCCGACGCCACAAAATCCCTGGTCATTGCTCGCGCAAAACAATTACATCGAAGCCGTGAAGAATGCCGACGATCCCACGCTGATCGACTTTCTCGACTTCTACAACAGCAACTACTACATGCCGTTCGACGAGTCAGGCGTGCAGGCAACGGCCGGTTACTATCACGGCGAAGATGCCGTCGACGCGCCGTGGGTGTTCTGGACTTTTCACAGGTGTGGCCCAGGACAACAAGCCCATCTGGTATTCGGAGACCGGTCGCGCAACTAGCGCCTGGATCAACGGAGCGGGCGGCACTGTTGGCAACGGCGCTATCACGGTGGCGCTCAAGATGTTCAACGCCTTGGTGCACTCCGACGCATCCGCTTACATCTATTGGCAATTTACGGACGGGAACAACTTGAACTCGACGACCCACAGTCTTATCGCGCGAGTGATCTCGCCGATCCCGATGCGAGCGAAAAGTACGCCGCGTTCAAGCATTTCTCTCGCTACGTCCGTCCTGGAGCGGTGCGGATCGAATCGACGTTCACCGGCGGCCAGGCTTCCGTCGGCGGAGCGAGCCAGTACGATACACTTCACTCCGTCAATGTCAGCGATTTCCTGCACGAAGAGGATCAAACGCTTACATACGTGCTGCTCAATATGACCGACTCCTCGGAGTCAATTACAATCAATCTTCCCAATGAATTCACGTTTGAGGCTTTCGACCAGTTTCGATCGTCAGAAGTCGAACGCTTCGAAGAACTTCCCACGCTGCTTGCGCAAAACGACCAGCTGTCGTTGTCCTTGCCCCGTTACAGTTTGGTGACCCTAGTGGGAACCTTCCTGGAAGCCCGGAACTTCACGGTGACTACAACCATGATGGCAAGGTGGACGCGGCGGACTACGTGGTTTGGCGCAAGAATGACGCGCGCAGTCTGACTATGACATGTGGCGCGCTAACTTCGGCCAAACCGACGACAATAACTCCGGCGCCGGCACGTATGCTGCAATCCCCGAGCCGACGATACTAATCTTGTTCGTCGGGGCAATCGTCGTATTGTCAATCGCCAACGCGCGATAATGCCATCAACTCGTTCACAGTGGGACGCCCAATCTCCACGGCGTCCTCGTTGCATCGCCAAACCAATCAGCCCGAATAAGAGCAGCATCAATACCGCCGGTTCCGGTATGTTGTGAAACTGCACGAAGAGATTCGCGTCGCGGTTCCAATACATGCTGCCATTGCCGGGATCATTGGCCGAGTACGGAATACCGTTGATCGTGATCCTCCCCAATTGTGCGCCAGTAAAGAACTGCGGCTCGGCGGCGCCCAATTGCATGGAATCGGTGCCGATTTCAAACTCCTGGACTTGGTAATTGCCCGACATATTGTGCGATGCCGGCCAAATGAGCGAATTTGCCCCGCTGGTCGCGCCGAACTTGATCACCAGATTTGTCCCGGCGTTGGTTCCCAGGAATTCCAGCGACTCACTAAACCCGTCCAGACTGTACGTGTTGGTGCCGGTGCGAGCCCAAATATCAGTCGCCTGGCCAAACGTATTGTTTTGGCCGTTTCGTACCGTGGCGTCTCCATGCAGGTTAAGGATGTTGAGACCGTCCGCCTGGGAAGGATTATTGGAACTCAGCGACGTGAAGGTAACGTCCGGAGCCTGGCCGTTGAGCCCGTACTCGCCGGCCGCGGCCATCCAATGAAAGTTGCCGTTGAATACAACTTTGCCGAAACCCGTTACGAAGGCGCTTCCGCCAGTTCCCGTCACCGTGACATCGCCGTTGTAAATTGATATCGAATTAAATGCTTCCATCTTGCGGGTCGTCACAGAGCCATTGAACGTCACATCGTGGTTTCCATTCGTTTGAATGTCTCCAGTCGTGGTGATGTTCGGGTTGACAATTGAGGGACCAGTCAACGGGCCACCGGCGGAGAAGAATACCGGAGTGCCGCCCGCGCCATTCAAAGTAATGGTCCCCGACCCGTTAAGGGTTGTCGGTCCGACGTGGTTAAAAAAAAGTTTGTCCCAAGTCACACTGTTCGTTCCGACGTCGGGCGTTGCAGTCGAACCGCCCGCCCGAAATACTGCTCGATCCGAGCTCGTTGGCGCGTTTCCCCCGCTCCAATTCGCGCCATTGGTGGCATCATTACTGACTCCTCCGAGCCATTCGATATCGGCGGCCTCTACTCTTGTCGTGCAAGTACACAACACTAGCCAGCTAAGTACAAATCTCAGTTGCTTCGTCATTGGCATTCTCCCGTATCAAACTTATGGATAACATGAATCAGGCAATGTACGGCGAGTGGTTTGGCTAACGGACTTCTTACTGCACGCGACGCATCGCGAACACAAGCGCTCCCACGGCTAAAAGAAGGACCGACGTCGGCTCGGGAACGGCCGCAGCACCAAGGCCCCCACTTCCTAACCGCCGAAATTTGCTCGCCACGTGTTATAGTCAGAATCCGAAACCGGTCCAGAATTTCCCTGGGCTCGATTGGGTAGCGCAAATCCGTGCCCAATGTCTTGCGCCAGACGACATAATCGGCCGCATCGACGACGCCATTGTTGTTGTAATCGCCAGGGAATCGACCGCGTCCCAGGTTAAAGAACTGAACTCAGAAACTCGTTGCGATTCCAATAGGCGCGCCATTTCCCGGGTCAGTCGCGGAATATGGAATTCCATTGATCCCAATTCTGTTGAGTTAATCGTCGGTAAAAAACTGCGGCCCGGCGGCACCAAGCTCCAGTATGTCCGTACCAATTTCAAAGTTTCGGACTTGGTAGTGTCCCCCCATGTTGTGGGAGGCTTGCCAAATGAGCGTGTTCATTCCAGGCGTGGCGCCGAAATCGATCGCCATGATAGCGTCGACTTCCGTATTTCCGCTTCCAGCCGCGTCCGTGCCAATGAAGTCCACATTTTCGTCAAACCCCTGCATGTTGAGCACGTTGGTCCCACGACGAGACCAAAGGTCCGACTCCGTTCCGAATACGAAGGCTTTACTCATGCGCACCGTCCGCTGTCAAACATATTGATGAGGCTGACGCCAATCGGATTGAAATCGGAGCTCAAGGAAGTAAACGTGATGTCCGAGTACCGCCATTGATTCCAAGTTCCGATTGAGACGCACGGCGCCCAATGGAAATCGCCGTTGAATACGGCCTTTCCAGAATTGCCGACGGTAATGAAGCCGTCACTGGCCGTGACGCTGCCGTTGTAGACAGCCGTGGATGAGAAGGCCTCGATCTTGCTCGCCGTCACATTACCGTTAAACGTCACATCGTGGTTGCCATCTGTTTGGTTCGCGCGGTGTAACAATGTGAAGGCTAATTTGAGAAAGCGGTCCACCTGCGGAGGAAATCGAATTGGTCACGCCAGTTCCATTAAGCGTGATTGTGCCAGATCCATTGATCGTTGTTGGCCCCGCACTATTGAAGAAAATACTATTCCACGTCGCGTCCCCGGATACATCAACATCACCGTTAGTGCCGGTGCGAAATTCGACGTTGCTAGTGCCATCCGGAATACTATTCGTGTTCCAATTTGCTGGTCGGCTGCGTCACTGCTTACATCGCCCTCCCATACGACTTGCGCGAATGCGAATTGTGACACACAAGACAAAACAAGCAGCGCAAAC
>CAVQLN010000009.1:0-919480 GCA_963713365.1 uncultured Planctomycetota bacterium
ACACCACCTTTTTCCCACGTAGGTCCGAAATCGTTTTGATCCACTCTGGCGGGCCACGATGCCGTCGCCTCCATTCGACCAATCCACTTGCTGATAAATCGGCGGCATGACCCGGCTATCACGCGGCTGGCCGGTCTTGTCGACGAACCCTTCCATGAAGAGCGGCATCATGTCCAGCGTCGCCCAGCCGATGTGCACGTTCCCCGCGGCATACGCGTCGCGCATCGCGACTGGATCGTCGATTAGCACCAGCTCGACCTTGAAGTCCTTGCCATCGGGCGTCTTCCAAACTTTCCCAGGCTTGAAGCCCTCGTTGGCCAGGATGATCGGCCCCCAGCCGGCCCACACGTTCAGCGCGAAGCGGACTGTGTTATCTTCCAGCGGCTTGTACGCCGCCGTGCCCTTCACTTCAGGAAGCCGTTCCGCCGGCTTGAAAACATATTCCTTGACTGTGGTGACAGCCGACGAGTCGGCATCCTCAGCCACCTGACCGATCATTCCCGCAATCGACATCCCCCTCGCCGTCGCCCGGCCCAGGCCCAGGGCCTTCCTGAACACGGCCCTTCGGGGCGAACAGATCGCTGCGGTAAGCGGCAAACGCCAACAGGCCGCCGACCACAAGAAACAGGACTAAATAAAATGGTGTTTTGGGCTGTCCGTTCATGTTCACTTTCCTGGAGGGAGAAATTGAGGAAGCGGAATTCGCAAGAATTCCGAATACCTCTCGCTGCTGAAATCTTGCGATTTCAGCTACAGTTCTACTCGGCGTGCTTGGTTCTCATCCGCGGAACTTCGTCAGCGGCCGCGAATGCTGCATGATGTTGAGCACTTGCATCATGTCGTAGGCCGACAGCTCGCACAGCAGCTCCGTGACGCGATCGCGCGTCTTGGGCTCCAACGGCGGCTTCATTTCCTTGAGCAGCCGCATCACCCGCGCTCTCCTGCGCTTTGACTTCAGCGTCGGTGACTTTGCCATCGGCAATTGCGTCAAGGAACGAATCAAGCTGACGAGCCCGCTCGGTAATGAGCGGAATATCAGTCTCGTCGTCGACCCACGTGGACTTGCCTGTTTCAGCTGCCATGTCTAATCCTTATTTGGTAATTTGATTCACGCGATTCAATCGTTGCGACCCATATTGCGTAGCTCGCATTGCCGCGCAGTGGCGACGGCGCTGAGCCGTGGGTGAAAGCCCACGGTAAATGTGCCAAAAGTCCATTTCAAGCCGCGTAGCGGCGACACAGGGCGCTGGTCGCCGCTGCGCGGCTCATTCATTTCTCATGCGCTTTGGGGTCCGTGGGTTTTCGCCCACGGCTACGTGCCGCAGCCGCTGCGCGGCTGGTTCGAGCCACTCCATCTGCTCGCGAACGCTACGTTCAACACACCAAACCCTAACTTAGTAAGTGTTTTATTATTAGCCCATTTCTTCGATCAGCTGGCGGATGCGACCAGATGCTCCTGCAGCTGGGATCGGCCTTCGGGTTTGCGCGATTTTTTCCTGCCATTCCGGCGGCAGAAAACTTCTTTCCGTACATTCGAGCACAGCGGCAATTTCTTGCAATTCCTTTTCCAATCCTTGGGCCGAGGGAATGAACTCGCCCACGGCGTGTCCAATCGGCTGCTCCACCACCTCGCGTCCCGCGGCCAGCGCCCGCCGCCGCGATGAGAGCACAACGCTCTCCAGGTCGGCCCCCGATAGCCGCCGCGACGGATCGACATCCGGAATCGCATCGTCCGCCAGCTTGAGCTTGTTCTTCTTGGCCATCACGCGCAACATCTCGCGGATGTCCTCGGCCCTGTGCGGGTAGAACAGCGGGATGTGGACCTCGGCCCGGCCCTGCCGCTTCAGGTCGATCGGCAGCAGGTCGGGCCGGCTGGTCAGCAGCATCCAGACGATCTGGCCGCGAAAGCGCGTGTCGCCCATCTGGCTGGCGATCATCGAGAACACGCGGGCTGGACGTGCCCGAGTCGCCCGCCGCCTGGCGGTTGCCCAGCGCGGCGTCGGCCTCGTCGAAATCACGACGACCGGCCCCAGCGAACGCAGCACGGTGAGCACCTGCTCCAGGTTGCCTTCGGTCTCGCCCACGTACTTGGAGCGGAAGTTCCGCAGCACCACGCACGGAATGCCGATCGAGCCCGCGTAGCACTCGGCCAGGAACGATCTTGCCCGTGCCGACGGGGCCGCAAACCAGGTAGCCCATCGGCGCCGCTTCCAACCGGCCCTCGCCGATCCATTGGCATCCTGCTGCAAGCCGCTGCTTGGCCGCGTCCAGGCCGACAACCAGATCGAGCGTGTGCTTCGGCTCGACGAACTCGACCAGCCCCTGGCACTGCCGCTCGATCATCGATTTCTTGAGCTGGCGGAAGCGGCTGGCGTCGAGCCGCCTGCCGGCGCGGGCCGCTTGCGCCAGCACCACGTTCAGACTCGCCAGGCTGAGGCCGTTGGACATTTCGGCAAGCTGCCGGGCGGTGAAATCGGCAATCTTCGACAAGTCCTGACCGCCGTGGCCACTGGACGAACTGCTCGCGCTCTTCCCGGTCCGGCAGCGGAACCTCGATGGTCGCGACGTGCGGGCTTTGCACCAATCGCTCGTTCAGCTCGACCAGCTTGTCGGCAATCAGCACAAACGCAGTGTTCACGCGCTTAATGAGCGGGTTTTGAGCCCAAGCAAGAAAGCGCACCAATCGAGCCGCATGGCCTTGGGCCAGACTGTCCAGGTCGCTGGTCGGCAACAAGAACTGCGCATATTCGAATACGAAGGCGACGCTCTTTCGTTTGGCCGGATCCTCCAAGAGGTTTCGCTCGACAAACGCATCCAGCCCCAGCAGAACTTTTTCCGGCTCGCGCGGCCAGGTGGCTGGTTCGCCCCACCGCCCGACCAAGTATTGCGACATGGAGCGCAGCCGTTGCGCGTCCGGGCCGGCGAGCGGCCGCAAGCCGCGGCTCAGATCGTAGCCGAGCACAATATCCCAGCGGCCGAACACCTGCGTCGCCAGAAACTCGCTCAAGCTGCAGTAGCAGTGCTCGTCGGCATCGGGCAATCGCACCAGATCGTGCACATTTCCGTGCAGCACGAACACGCACGTTGTGCCCGAGAAATAAAGATCCGCGAGCTCGCTTGCCCATGCCGGATACCATTCCGGCAACGGGCCGGCCGGCCGCGCCGGCGTGGCAACTTTCTCTTCGCCGTTCAAAACGGTTGATTGTGCCATCACGAACTAAAACTCTCACGCAAAGGCCTTCGCGAGCTCAGCCGAGCAGCGCGAAGGACAAAGAAAGTCTAACAAGAGGTAACAGAGGAAACAGAGTCGGACTAAGAAGGTTGCGTCAAATTCATCGCCGAATTCGTCATTCCACATTCGTGATTCATCATTTGCCTTGTCTCTGCTCCCTCTGCTCCCTCCTGTTAAAAAAACTCGTCGGCTCACCCTTCTGCGACTTTCGCTTTCTCGGCCGGGCCCAGTTCTTTCGTCGTTTCGGTGATGCCCGCCGTTTCCGGCGTGACCATGCCCATCTGCACCTCGAAGTCGCGCAGCGCCTGGTCGGCCATCGCCTGCTCCACGGCCTCTTCGCGCTTGATGTCCACGAGGCCCTCGCCCGACAAATCGGCCGCCACGCGCGCCTTGGCGCGGTTCAGCCCGATCTTGTCCTGAATTACTTCTTCGATCTGGCCGAAATCGGTCGTCACGTTGAAATTGAAGCTCTCGGCCAGCTTGGCCATTTCCGCTTCGGCCCGGCTCATCTTCAGCTCGGCATCGTACTTGTGGATTTTGGCCTTCACCTCGCCCAGCTTCTTGGTGGCGTGCTTGATCTTCGTGACGTTGTTGTTGTACGAGTCCTCATGCATCTTGAGCTGCGACTGGTTTTCCGCCAGCTCTTGCTTGGCTTTTTGCAGCTCCAGCGCGAACTTGGCGGCCGTATCGCGCTCGCCCGCCTGCAAGTAGCTTTTCACCTTGGCTTCCAGCATCGTCACGTGCTTCTGAATGGCAGCCACCTGCCGGCTCACTCGCTCTACCAGCGCGGTATTGCTCCAGCCCCTCGCGGCCCCCCTTGAGCTGCTCGACGGCCGAGTCGTACTCGTACTGCATCTGGGCGATCGGATCGGCAGTCCAGAAAAAGTTGGCCAGTTTGTTGAATTGCGCCCGCAGTGCCCGCCACAATTTGCCCACGATCATCGGACCGCTCCGTGTGACTTGAGAGAAGGACTACGCCTACGCGAACAGCCGCACAGCGCGGCTCGTCGAAGCGCTCAATGGCGCCGTTGTTTGTACCCTGCCCCGGAAGCCGTTGTCAATTCACTACCTGGAATCCGGCGGCGGCAGTTTAGTTAGTATTCGTCACCGCAGGTCGAATCTTTCCAGCCACCGGCGATGTCACCTTGATTCGCGACCGCTGTTGGAAGCGGTTCTACTGAGATAGATCGCGCGACAATTTGGCTAGCCGTTTCAACAGCACCGTGCGCGTTGTAAAATTAATGTCGACGGCAACTTCAGGAAGCCGATTGCGGTCCGGTAGCTCAGCGGTTAGAGCAGGGGACTCATAATCCCTTGGTCGGGGGTTCGAATCCCTCCCGGACTAATTTGACAGATGCGCTGTGGGAAAACCTCTCACGTCGTTTTGCCTTAACACGACTATTCGGACGCAGCGCGCGGTAATCCGGCTGCCCAATAGATGCCGTTGGCGAGCACGTTTTGGAACCAGGGCAGTTCGAAGTCGTCGGGATGGCCGAGCGACGTATAAAACGCCCGGCCGCCGCCGGTCGTTTGATAGGTCCAGGCGACTGGTGCCACTTGCGTCCCTTGGTCGACACGACCGCTGAGCAGCAGGGCCGCGCCAGGCTCGAGAGGCGACATTTTATAGAGCCACGAAGTGCTCAACAATTCTCCGGCCGGAACGTCTTGCAGTATCGCGCTCGGCTCGTGTTGCTTCTCGGTCGCGATCATAGTCCCGCGCGAACCGGGCGTCGTGCCACGGAAATGGCCATCATAGTGCCCGCCGAACACTTCGCTGTCAAAAGTCGGCCATGCCGCGTGATCCGCCGCGACCGCACCATCGCGCTTTACGAAGGCATGGCTTGCAGTGCGGATTCCGACAACCGGTTTCCCGTCTGCGATGAATTTGCGAATGATGGCCATCTGCGGTATTGGCGGCGTGCGCCGCCAGACGCTGAAAAGCGCCGCGTCGGCGTCGTTTAACACATCGATGCCCGGCAGCTCATCACTGTCTCGGTTCGGCCATGTGACGAGGGAGACTTTGAAGTCGCGGCCAAAGTGCTTTCGAGCAAACGCCGGAAGCGTGCGTTCGGTGGAATACTCCTGGTCGGCAACCACGATCACCAAGTGCTTGCGCTTGTCACCCGAAAAACGAAAGGATTTTCCGCCGACAAGTTGATCGCTGCTGATTGTAGGACAAACGAACTTCTCGATGTGCTCCACGATCAAATCGGTTCCAGTGAAATGGCTGACGTAGGGCGAACGCTGCGGGTTATACATCGTGTCGGTCATGTCGCGCATCAGCACGACGTTTTTGCCGTTTTTCGCCATCTGCCGCAGCCCAAACGGCCGGCCCAGCACGCACATATTCGTGTGCACGCCCATCAAGATCACGTTCTTGATTCCGCGCTCCTCCATGAGGTTCCAAATTTCGACTCCGGAGTCGCTGATCGCATCGACCGGTTCGATCACGAGCGCATCGTGTTCTCGCAGCCAGGGCGTATCAGCGTTTCGCCCCAATTCTTTCAGGTGCTTCGAGAACGCGGCTTGTGCGACGGGTTCCGAATCGCAGCCGCCATCCGATTGATCGATCGGGTATGAGCCTTTTTGTTCGCTGGGAATGACGTCACACCATCGATTGATGCCATCAGGCAAGTTGGCTGCTCGAAGCGCACTATTTGCCAGTTTCCGCCCGGGATGGTCCTCATACGCTTTCATGCACTCGCTTGGAGCATGAATGATGAGCACACCGCGACTGCGAGCCGCTTTCAAAACCTCGTTCATTCGCGGCGCCAACTCAGCGACGCGGTTAGTCGCATTCAAACAGTGATGCAAATCCCACATATCGCAAACAATGATTGCGGTTTTCTTCGCATCCCATTCGAGCGGTTGCAACTTTACGAGAAACCCCTGAGCATCCGTTGGCGATGGTTCCAGCGATCGGGCAATCAGCTGCAAGGCAGGTTGCGCACGGCACTAGTTGCAGCAATGCACCACGTGAAGAGAAATACGTTCAGCTTCACTGCCTGTGATTTGCGCGAAAAACTCATGGTATTAGGAAATATGCGGTTTGATTTCTTATCAATCATGCCACGGTGAGCCCACCGTTGACACATTTGTTCTGCCCACTGATGAACGAAGAACTATTACTTACCGGCTGGCAATTGCGTTTTTTGGAAGTGCGGTACTACGCTTTGCCTGATCTGCTTCACCAAAATGTAATGACGGAACCCGCAGTCGGCCGGTGAGCCGAAACCACGAGCATCTAACAATTTGAACCGCCAGAACGCCAAGTGCGCCAAGAAATCCCAACAATCCCTCGGACTTAACTTGGCGAACTTGGCGTGCTTGCCGGTTCAATTTATCTCGTTAGGAGATTTCTGTCGCCGTGGATACTCAATCGTACGAGTATCCAGCAAAGTAAATCTCGCTCGGCTTGCCGCTGTCATAAACGATTGTATAGCGATTGGCCTCGTTCCATGTCCTCCCAATAGTCCATGGCGAGTTCGACTTCGGCACGCGACGGGCTCGGTGCCGAAGTACTCTTTCAGTTCGCCGGCCGAAAATGCGCTGGCAGCCGAAGTCGGGCTCCGTCGCGATTCGGTCGATGTCAAGGATCGACGCGGTCCCGTCGGCATCGGCGATTTCCAGCGTTCGTCGATGGAAGACGGATTCTCTTCCGCGTAGCGAAACCGGCCCGCGCGAAATTCTTCATCGCGCAGCCGATCGAGCGCACGTTGAAGATTGGAATCATGCTTCGTAAAACAGCTCCACGGTTCGGCACCCATTGCGAAGTCCCCCTGAAAACAGCGGCTAAACTGCTTCGGCCGACGTCCGGCCGTACTGCCAGGCCTACGTCCGCGGCATTCGCTGACAGGCGATATCGTGCTGCCAATTCCTTCCGTGCCGCTTATAGCGTACGAAGCGGAATATCCGACTTCGAAGCGGCCGGACCGTCGTCAAGCCGGTTAATTCTTCGACTCGCACCGCGCGAATGAGCTAGGGTTGCTTTTGGATGACCCGGGCGAAGTCAGCTGGTGACTAACGAGGCTGGCTTCGGCGAGGGCTTCCGGAGGTTGGCGCGGCGAAATAATACGATCGCGCCCACCGAGCTCATCTGTCTTGGCAATCGAGCCGAATCACTTGTCCGCTTGCGCACATCTTCGTGTTAGTCGCCCAGTCGTGGACGTGCGCGTTCGTAGCGATGGAGGATTGAATATGTCTGCGGCGCGTTCTCGCCGACGACGCATCATGTCACGCAAGGCGGCCGCGGCTGCGGAATTGGCCATCTGCCTGCCACTGATGGTGATGCTCGTACTTGGGTCGATTGAGACCTGCTCAATGATTTACTTGCGGCACAGCTTGACGATCGCCAGTTACGAGGCGTCGCGCATGGCGATCAATTTCGACGGCACGAATACTGAAGTCATGGCGCGCTGCGAGGAGATACTCGAAGCACGCGAGGTGGCCGATGCGGACATCGACATTGAACCAGATAACGTGGAAGCGGTGGCCAGAGGCCAGCCAATATCGATCACCGTCTCGGCACCATCCGACTCGAACAACATTCTTCCCGCATGGTTCTATGGCGGAAAAACCTTGTCGCACAGGATGACAATGGTCAAAGAATAATAATCGGCCGCGTCGCTGTGCACTCGAACGAGCCGAGGAATCAACGTCGCTCACACTGATTGGGATAGAGAGGCACACCATGAGAAATCAACATCATTCCCGAAACCGCGAGCACGATGGCTTAAAACGCGTCGCGGCGCGATTGTCGTATTTGCCGCACTTATGATGATCGTTTTCCTGGCCACCGTGGCGTTTTCCGTCGACGTGGCCTATATGCAGTTGTCGAAGGTTCAGCTTCGCACGGCCACCGACGCCGCCGCCCGCGCGGCCGGCGAAAGCCTCTCGCGCGAGCAGGACCTGGATTACTCACCGGCAGGCCGCGAAGGATATCGCCGAGGAGAATCTCGTCGCCGCCGATCCCCTGCTGCTTGATGACTCCGACATCGTCTTCGGCAATTCTGCGGAACAGGCGGGCGGCGCCTGGGCATTTACGCCTGGCGGCACGCCGATTAATGCCGTGCGAGTCTTCGGCCGCCGCACCCGCGAGGCCCCGTCGGGAAGCGTGGCCACGTTCTTCGGCCGCGTTTTCGACGTGTTCGATTTCGAGCCTACGCAGGCGGCGACCGTGGTGCGCTCGGATCGCGACATTTGCCTGGTCGTCGACCGCAGCAGCTCGATGAAGTTGTATCTCACCGACACGCCCCTACGATGTCGACGGGCGATTCGCGATTCTGCCAACCTCCAAATATGAGTCTGAGCCGTTGGGGTGCACTTTCGGTTGCCGTGCAGCGATTCGTCGATGCCCTGGCAACCACGCCACAGCTTGAGCACGTCGCCCTCGCATCATACGGCAGTGCTTACACGGCGTGCAGCTACACGAACTCGGCTTCGAGCATCAATTGTCAGCTCAGCCAAAATCACGCGCTAGGTCACGTCCGCGATGGCGACGATTTCCAACACCAAGTTTAACGGCGCGACAAACATCGAAGCCGGCATCCTCAAAGGCATCGAAGTATTAACGAACGCGTCGTAGGCCCGGCCTTACGCGGCCAAAACTATGGTCCTGATGAGCGACGGTCATTACACCGTCGGCCAGCGGCCCAGCCTGGTGGCCCCGCAAGCGGTTCCGCACGAAATCCTGATCCACACGATCTCTTTCGGCGAGGCCGATACAGGAGGAAATGGCGGCCATCGCCGCGGCCACCGGCGGCAATCACTACTATGCCCCGAACGCGACAAGGCTGCAGGAAATCTTTGAAGAAATCGCCCTCACGCTGCCCGTAATCTTCACCGACTGAGCAGGGTTGACGAGGAAACGGCCAGCGTGGCAATTCAATCCATTGGACATTTTGTAAGGCGCCCAGCAATGATCAGGAGAATTCAAAGACACGCAGGGCAGGCATCGCGCCGCGGTACTGTCGTCGTTGAGATGGCTCTTTGCCTTCCGCTGTTGTTCTTCTTTTTCTTTGCGGCGCTTGAGGTCTCGCGCGTGAATATGATTCGCCAGACCGTTGAGAATGCCGTCTACGAAGGAAGTCGCCGCGGCGTTGTTCCGGGGGCTACCGCGGACGATTGCCGCAACGCGGCCCTTGCAGTTCTCAATTCGGTCTCGGCCGACGATGCAGACGTGGATGTCGTTCCGGCCAGTCTCTACCGATAACACTGCCGATGTCACTGTTTCAGTGGAAGTGCCCATTAATTCAAATAGCTGGGTCGCGCCGTTCTTCTTTCGAGACAGGGTTGTCACCAGCTCGATGACTCTGCGGAAGGAACGATTCGCGAACGCCCGAGTGCCATGACCGCGGAAGTCCTGCGACCAGATCACTTGTCGTATGTCGCACGTTGCGAAGACTGGCCCGCCATGTTGGGCAATCGACTGCTGAGCGTGGCCGTCCAATCCTCGACGAACCGCGCATCGTCAACAACAGGAAAAAGCGCGCGCGATTAAATCAACCGCGCGTAGGAAAATCTGCGGCTGCGTTCTAATGCGGCATGGCCCTTTATGCTGCCTCCGCAAACAACGCGCTCCGGTTTGTGCCGGCTATTTCTGAGTTGCCGCGCGTTAGTCGAATAATGTATCTGATTTTGGCGACTTTGGCTAAGTCTGGGATGCGCCGACCGACTTTGTAACCTAGGGTTCGGTTGGCGGGATTCTCGTGTACGCTGCATCCGGAAAATCGGCGGCACGTCGAACCTTCCTTTTCCAATTCCTTTTCCTGGCGATTGTCGCACGATTTCGGGCGATTCGATCCGTCGAACGCCTCGGTGGAGAGGCAATTATTGCTCTCCACAAAATCGTTCGACGCCAAAAGCAGAGGAACACACGATGATTCGCGGCTTACGAAAAATCAGTCCAAGAATGCAGCGAGTAATGCTCTGTGCCGCTGTCGTATTTGCGGCGGCGCCTGCGTCGGGCCAGTCTGACGTAGTGCATAGTCGAAGAGCACTGGGAGCTCCGGCTCGGACAGCCCGACGCCGATCTCAGCGCACTCAGACCACGATGGTCATGTCTCCGACGGACAATCTAGACGGTGTTCACTTCCTTTTTACGCTGAACCACGCCTCCGTGCCCGATTATCAGGCCGGTGGCGTGCAGATCCAGGCCTGGGACGGCGGCGAGCTGGTTGGCTACGACGACGACGATGAAGTCGGCTCGCTGAACCAATCTGAGGAAGTTCTGACGTGGGTGCAGAAAATCTGGCTCCACGAGGGGTCGCTGAAGTTTCGTATTATCGATGGGCACTCCGAGACGTGGAACAACTTCGGCAACGAAGACATGCTGCTCAGCGTGCCTACCTCCTTGACTCGATTGAACGACTATCGACCTGCCGTCTCTTTGACGGAATCCCAGGTTAACTACGCCGAGAACCGAGTCACCTCGCTCACGCTGACCAAGCTGCGCTGGATGACTAGTGACGGCACCGTTCATGAGCAGAACGCGCCGATTCCACTCGACACGAGCCTGGACCAATAAGCCAACGCGGCGCGGGTCGCCGCGCTCTACAGTTCGTCAATCGCCATTTGTGCCTCGGGAGGGCATCATGACAAAACGAAATCCGAAATCGAACCGACAAAATCGCAAGGGCGCCATCAGCGTGCTGGCAGCAATCCTGGCCATCGTGCTGGTTGGCATGGTGGCATTCAGCGTCGACATCGGCTACGTGCTGTCGGCCAAAGAAGAGTTGCAGCGTACGGCCGACGCCACGGTGTTAGCCGCGTGCTGGGAATACGGACAGCGGATTTCCAGCGGCTACAATTCGGCGGACGCCACAACCCACGCCCGGAATACCGCGGTTCAGTATGCGGCCCTCAACCCGGTCACCGGCCACCCGATGACCGTCAACACGAACTCCAGCAACGATCCGGCTGGTGATATCGTGTTCGGCTACATTTCCGATTTCAAAAGTTCATCGAGCGCCTTCCAGACCGGCGGCACGCAGCACAACGCGGTCCGTGTGCGTTTGCACAAGACTTCATCGTCAAACGGCGAAGTGCCTTATTTCTTCGCCAAGGTTTTCGGTCTTACAGGCCAGGTGCTCCATACTGAGGCCACTGCGGGCATGATCCGCGACATCAGCGGCTTCCAGTGCCCGGCCAACAACAGCAATATCAACTTGTTGCCATACGCGCTCGACCAGCAGACATGGCAGAACCTGGTCAACAACTCGGGCACCGACAAGTATCGGTGGAATGCCGCGACCGGTGAGGTGGAATTGGGATCCGACGGCTGGGTGGAAGTCAATCTGTTTCCGCAGGGAACGGGCTCGCCGGGTAACCGCGGCACCGTCGACATCGGCAGCAGTAACAACAGCACGGCCGATCTGGCCCGCCAGATTCTGGAGGGCATCTCGCCAGCGGACCTTGCCCATCATGGCGGAGCTATCCAGTTTGGCCCTGACGGCACGCTATTGCTTAACGGCGATACCGGCATTAGCACCGGCGTGAAGGACGAGCTGGCCGAAATCATCGGTCAGCCGCGCGTGATTCCAATCTTCGAAACGGTCAGCGGCAACGGCAACAACGCGATGTATACGATCGTGAAATGGCAGGGGATTCGCATCGTTGCCGTGAAGCTGACTGGATCGATGTCGCAAAAGCACGTGATGATCCAAGTCGCCCCGATATTGGTGAGCGGCGCCATCCAGTCACCGACCAGCGGAACCAGCAACTATGTGTATTCGCCGGTCGCGCTGGTGCGGTAGCGGCTCGCTTCCGACGCGATTGCGACGACCGGACCATTTGAGCGGCGCGTTGAACAGCGCACTGACTGACTCGCAACAGGCGGCCCTAGCCATGTTACACGCTTTAATTCCAAGCCGACAAACCACTGAAAAGCTCGCCTCGGCCGGTGATGCGGCGCAGGCTCATTCGAACGGCCCGTTCGCAATGAAGCCCAGACGTCGACGGAGCCGGCGGGGCGCCGCGGTAACCGAATTTGCGGTTGTCGCCCCGGTGTTTTTCCTGATGGTCGTTGGCTTTCTGGAATTCGGCCGGGCGCTGATGGTGCAGCAGGTGCTGATCAACGCGTCGCGCGTTGGCGCTCGCCAGGCGATCACCACGAGCGCCACCACGTCCAACGTGGAAGACATCGTGGAGGATTACACGGCCGGCGTTGCAATTCCAGGCGTTGTGATTGCCGTTTCACCGGATCCTGCCGCGGCCAATCCGGGTGACACCATCACGGTGACCACCTCGGTCGCGTTCAGTGATGTGAGCTGGATGGCCGCGCCCTGGTTCCTGGGAGATACGACGCTCACAGCCAGCTCACAAATGCGTAAGGAAGGATTCGAATAGACTTTTCTCATCAATGCGGGCCCCCCACGGAGGTTGCCCTATGTTCCAGCGAAAGCCAAGACATCGCCGAAAGGGAGTCGCGGCCGTCGAGTTCGCGTTCGTAGCCCCGATTTTTTTTCTGCTCGTGTTTGCCGTCATTGAGCTCGGGCGGATGATGATGGTCCAGCAGTCGCTGACCAACGCCGCCAGAGAAGGTTGCCGCAAGGCCGTGTTGGCAACAACCACGAGCGGGTCCGACGTGGACACCGCGGTTCGCCAGTATTTGCAGTCCGTAATGAGCAATGCGTCAAACCCCGACGCCGTACGAGTTACCGTGCCGCCCAGCATGTCCACGGCAACATCAGGATCGAGCCTGACCGTGGGCGTCGAGGTCGACTATGCGGACGTCACGTGGTTGCCATTGGGCTACTTGGGTTTGAACCCCACGATCCGCGCCTCCCAGTTCGGCCTGCGCGAATGATCAGAATCAGAGGCCGCCATGAAATCATCTTTTCTTAGTATCAGCCGACGTTCGCCAGCGGCAACGCGTCGCGGCATTTCCGCCGTTGAGTGTGCCATCCTGGCTCCGTTGTTTACGTTGCTCGTACTCGGCACGGTTGACGTCGGGCAATTTGCAAACGTCTACCAAAAGGTCAGCGACGCGTCGCGAGAGGGAGCACGCACCGCGGCGCAATTTGGAACCGCCACCACTGCCCAGGTGGAGGCAGCCGTCATGGATTATTTAGAGGCGGCTGCGCCGGACGTACCACCGTCCACACTGGCGGCGGCGACAGATGTCAATATAACCGGCGCTGGCGGCGCCGCCATTGCCGGCGGATCGTTGACTACCATTCCCACCGGAACGCAAATCCGAGTGCAAGTTACCGTTCGTTATGACCCCGTGCGCTGGATCAGCGGAATCGGCGAGCTCAATGGAAGCGAGCTAACAGCCACGACAATGATGCGCCGCGAATAGCGGCATACTACTCATGCCAATAATGGCATCTCTTCTCTTCCTGGAGGCGACTATCCCATGTTCCTCAACTCTCAAAAATCCCGGCCTGAGCGTCGTGGCGTCATCCTGGTGCTCGCCGCTGTCTTGATGGTTACGCTGCTCGGTATAGTGGCGTTTGCCGTCGACTATGGTCATCTCTTGAAGGTGCGCACCGATCTACAGCGGTCGGCCGACGCATCCGCATTGGCGGCCGTTCAAGACCTCATTCGCAAATCGAATGGCAGCCAAGATCTGGTAAAGGTCCGAGAGACGGCAGTCACGTACGCTCGCGATAACCTGCACAACGCTTCGTTTCAAGTTCCCGCGAGCGACATCGAAATCGGCCGCTACAATCCGCAAACTATCTATTCGGGCGTAGAACTGCTCAACGATGGAACGTTTGACACGGTCCGTGTGACTCTGCGGCGCGATGGCGCAACCAATCCGGCCGTGCCACTGTTCTTCGCTCGATTCTTGGGCATGGAACAGGCGCCGGTGACGGCCAAGTCCACCGCCGTTCTGCAAAAGGCGCAGGTCATGTTGGCAGGTGCCGACATCTTGCCGTTCGCTACGCCCCAATCACTTTGGGATAGCCTCGATCCCGGCGACGTATGGACTGCCTATGGCGACGGTAGGATGAGCGACGGGAATGGCGGCGAGGTGCCCGGCAATTGGGGCACCCTCGACATTGGTACTGGCGACAACAGTACCGACAACCTGAATGATCAAATCTTAAACGGACTTCGCCAGTCGGATATCGACGCGCTGAGTTCCGAAGGCCGGATTGACGGAGATTCGTACATTGATAGTTCAACTCCGGTATGGTTGGAGGGCGATCCAGGATTGTCGTCCGGATTAAAGCAGTCAGTCGAATTGGTTCATAACAAAAAGAAAGTCATTCCAATCTTCGACCAGCTCGGCGGTGGCGGCGGTAATAACAACCAATACCACGTCGTCGCTTGGGGAGTTGTAACCGTGGTGGATTCGTATTGGCAGGGACAGACCAACAGGAAAGTTACCGTGCGTAAGTCCCATGCGTACATGGGCGAGCTGAAACCGAAAGGCTCCTTGAGCGCAGAGGACGGCGTCGTCGACGGCGCCTACACGACGCCTGCGCTGGTTGAGTGATCGCCAACGAGTTCTAGTCTGCTTATAACCACCTTCGCTCGTTTTTTAACGAGCACCCCCCGGGCCGCCGGCCTGACCCACCGGCGGCCTCTTTTATTTAGCTATTAGCGATTAGCTGTTAGCTAATCCGCTTGCGTATGGCTGACAGCTAAGAGCTAACAGCTAAGAGTTTTTACCTCGCCCGCTTCCCCGCGAAAAATCGCGACAGAATCTCGCCACACTCTGCCCCAGCACGCCGTCAATCACCTCCGCCCGGTGATTCAGCCGCGGATCATCTAGAAGCTGATACAGCGTGGCGACTGCCCCGGCTTTCGGATCTGCCGCGCCATAAACCACGCGCTGCAGCCGCGCCAATACCATCGCCCCCGCACACATTGGGCACGGCTCCAGCGTCACATAAAGAGTGCAGCCCGACAGCCGCCAGTTGCCGAGCGCTTCGGCCGCTTGGGTGATTGCAATCATCTCGGCATGCGCCGTGGGGTCGCGAAGTTGCTCACGCTGATTGTGCGCCGCGGCAATCACCCGCGGCCCGCCGCCCGCCGCCGGCTCATGCACCACGATCGCGCCGATCGGCACCTCATCGGCGTCTAAAGCAACTTCCGCCTCGCGAAGCGCCATTCGCATGTACTCCTCATGCGACATTTCAAAACTCTCGGCTTCGAATTCCATGACACCGCCTCGACGCATGGGCCCGGGTTATAACCGGCATCGCCTGCATATCCGGCCGCCGGTTGATCACAAAATCTTGCGTTTTGCTTCGGAAACGACTGACGACACTTTGGGTGTGCTTCAATCTAGCCGCACCGAGGTAGTACGATTGTAAAACGCCGTACGATTTCATTACACCGTTACGCCACGACACTCATGCCCACCAAGACCTTTACCCGTTGCGCCCTGAATCAATATGCTCTCTTTGCAGCATCACTCATCATGCTGCTCGCGCCATCCTCGGCCGTCGCTCAAACACCAGGCAAATTGCAGTCGCTCGTCAACGACGCGGCCGCTCAGTTTAAGATGGCCTATCGGCAAAACCCTGAAGAACATCGCGCCCGCTATGAGCAGCTATCGCGGGCACTAGCCACATGGCGGGCGGCGCCCCGCAGCGAAGAAAACGACCGGCTGCTCACCGATTGGCTGCGCAGCGCCATCCGCCACTCCATGCCCGGCTCGCGCGAATTCTTGCCGACACTGCCCGAATTCAAGCGGCCGACCGAAGTGAAAGCGCCGGCACAAACGCCGGCCGCCGACAAGCGAACCGGCGACCCCTTCACCGACGATCCACCGGGCGCTGTCGAGTGACGATGATTTGAATTCCGGCTCCCTCCCCCTTGTGGGGAGGGATGGGGAGGGGGAACCGGGCTGAAATGAATCAGCGTCTCCAGTCGTACCAGCAGACGACGAAACGCTTTGTGTTACCGCTTGGGAGCCACCCGCCGCGGCGGGTGCTCTTATCACTTCCCGCCCTTCCCACCAGCCGCCTTGCCACCCGCTGCAGGCTTTCCCGCTGCGGGCTTCCCCGCTGCCGGCTTTCCCGCTGCCGGCTTCGCACCAGCAGCCGGCTTGGCCGCAGCCGCGCCTGCGGCCGGCGCCGCACCGCCTTCAGCCGTTGCGCCTTCCTCGTCTTCTTTCTTCTTTTTCTTCTTCTTCATCGTCAGCTTGCGCACGCGAACCTTCGCCAACCCCAGCGGCGAGTCGCCCTCCTTCCACCGGTCGGCCTCGCGCAGCCGCGTGATCCGCTCCACCCGCGTGAGCACGCTGCGATTCCGCGTCGCCCCACGCTTCACCCTTAAACTCTTATCAATCGTCATCGCACGGTCTCGATAAGTTTTGCCAGTTTGCCGGAAAGACTCGCCAGTATACCGGCCACGCGCATCCCGCTCAAGCCGGCTAAGTCACTGCCATTGATAGTTTGAAACTGAGCCTTAAGGCTTGTCTGTTGCTCGGAATAACTGTATGAGCCGGTGCCGAATACAATTGCCTTGCTGATGAATTAAGTCGGTGGTTTGCCGCTAACAATGGCTTCCGACGGAGGGCGTGAAATGAGACAGAAACCTTCGCCGGCCTTTACGCTCGTCGAACTCTTGGTCGTAATTACAATCATCGGCATGCTTGTCGCTTTGTTGCTTCCGGCTGTGCAGGTCGTTGCGCAAATGCACGTCTCACCCAATGCGCGACAAACCTCCGGGAGCTCGCCACAGCGACAATCGGCTACGAATCGTCAAGCGGCCGCTTCCCCGGCTACGTGCAGCGCTTAAATCGGGGCAACGGCAAACGGGCGACCGCCGGTTACGATGCCTCAACGCGAACGATTTTTGTGCGGTCATTGCCCGAAGGTGAAGTGCCAGTGGAATTCAGCTGGGCCACCATGCTTTTGCCCCGGATCGAGCGACAAGATATCTGGGATCAGATCGTTGCTGCGGACGATTCGGTGCAACCGCGCATCGACCGCTTGACTCTGTTTGTCTGCCCCGTCGACAGCACCGCTCTCTCGGTACCGGATCGACCGGCACTATCCTATGTTGCCAACACGGGGTCCTGGGATTTCGACGTCCTTAAGCGCAAAATGCGATTTCTTAAAGGCAAAGGTTTTGGCGACACGCCGGACAATGGCGTGTTCTTAAATTTGGTACAAGGCAGTCATAAAAGCCGTCTGATCTCAATCCGCGATGGCGCCGCAACCACGCTACTACTCTCGGAAAATGTTCACCGCATTTACGACTGGCCGATTTCGGGGAAACCGCCGTGGTTCTCCTGGCTGTCGGGCGATTTCTACCAAATGACCTATCAGGGAATGGCCGAGCAACAATTCGGCATGGTGTGGGTTGTGAGCGAAAATCCAAAACCGGGCGGGATCCAACCTGAGTTAGACGAGCAGGAACGGATTAATGGCAATGAACATGATACGACTGACTTTCCGGCGTTCTTCCCGAATTTCGCGCGCCCGGCCAGCGATCACAGCGGCGGTGTGAACGTAGCCTTTTGTGATGGCCACACGCGATTCATGCGCGACAGCATCGATTACACCGTCTATCAGCGGTTGCTCACCGCCAATGGGGCCAAATGCGTGGACCCCGTCGATCACGACAACGGTGTGAATCCTGTAGATGCGAACCATCCGATTCACATATTCCGCTCAGCGCCTCCACTGTCGGATCAAGACTATCAATAGCGCTGCGCATTAGAAACGAGTCGCCTCGACGGCAACGGTTACGCTGCAGCCGCCTTGACGTCGATTGCGGTTCGCCACGCCCAGTTTTCCGGGCTCCCGCAACCATCCGACGCGAAAGTCAAAATCGGTGGGTGACCAAAAATCAGTTGACATTTGTCCACTACCCATGCTATAATCACGCTCGCATGAAAGCCAGGACTTGACGTTCGGACGCGTTGGCGGCCGCTCGTTCTCCGATAGGCCAGTGCTTCGATCCTGCAGCCCCTAACACGGTAGCCGCAGCGGAGCGCCCTCTAGAGGTCGGGAACGGTTAAAGCAGTCGCTCGCGCGCGCCGGCGTGCCCATGCAGGTAAGTCGTCTCGTCGACGTTCTGCGTGCCTGGCTGCAATGCGCGCGGAGCTTCAAAGTGGCTCGCGGAGGGGATCCCCTTCTTTTTTCACACAACTCGTAGCTGAAGTCGCAAGACTTCAGATCGCAACGCCGCGGTTTACTTGAATGTGATTCAAATTTACCGAATCGCGTAAACCACGACGCCAAGAACCGCGGCAATAGCGCCGTCGCGATGAGCAAGCTTCGAGTGGTCATGCGAAAACGATGCTCGAATGCCCACAAGATGAAAAAGCCGTAGGCGAATGGCAGCAGCGCAGTCAGGAAGACCACGAGGCCAATGTGCTCGTCCTGCGATTGCATGCCTCGATTCTATCGCGCCGCTCACGAAAAAACCGACCTGAGATCACGCCGCCTAAAAAGATAGCGGCCGCCCGCTCCTACAACGGACGGCCGCCGGTGTTTGCCTGGCGTTGACTAGGGTTGCGGTGTCATGAAAGGCAAACAGGGAAGTGCTTTGCTAGTCATCCGATTCGCAAGGCCGAGTGAACTCGGCCATCGTACTGAAGTCTCTCGACCTTGCGTCTCGGATGACTGGTGCAAATTGTGCCCGCCGCCTGTTAAGTCTGAATGAACGGCATGTGAATCACAGGAAAAATCCAATCCCTGCCGCGGGGGTCGGCCGGCGATTCGTTTCGCCGCGTAGGGCGGGGATTTGAAGCGGCATCGAACGCCGGTATATAATGCGGCCGATGCCGCTGTGATGATTTCGTGAAGCCAAATTAACGGGGAGACGCGCAGCCATGGAACCGATTGATCGGCGGCGGTTTTTGGGCGCGACGGCCACTGCCGCCGCTCTCGGTGCGACCAACTCGTTGCGGGCGGCCGAATCGAATTCGACGGCCACAACGAACGCCTCGGCCACGAACCCGGCGGACAAGCCGCCGGCCCCGCCGATAATCGAGCTCGGCCGCACTGGCATCAAGATGTCGCGACTCGGTCAGGGCACCGGTGTCCACGGCGGCGAACGCCAGTCCGATCAAACGCGCCTGGGCTTCGGCAAGCTCGTCGACTTGATGCTCCATGCGTACGACCGCGGCATTCGGTTCTTCGACCTGGCCGACCTGTATGGCACGCACGTCTACTTCCGCGAAGCGCTCAAGAGCATGGAGCGCGAGAAGTTGGCCATCCTCACTAAAGTATGGTGGCGCTACGACGGTCCGGAAGACCAAACCAGCCGGCCCGAGCGGCGGCAGATGGCGAAGACCACCATGGAGCGATTCCGCCACGAGCTTACGACCGACTACATCGACATCGTCCTGCTGCATTGCCTCACGAAGCCGGGCTGGGATGAGCACATGACGCCCTACATGGAAGTGCTGCTCGAAGAGAAGGAGCAAGGTCGAATTAAGGCGCTTGGCTGTTCCTGCCACGATTTTGGCGCGATGCAAACGGCGGCGGTCACGCCTTGGGTCGACGTGATCCTCGCGCACATCAACATGAAGGGCGGCAAGGAAGTCATGATGGACGGCTCCCGCGAGGAAGTGGAGGGCGTCTTGCGCACCGCCAAGCAAAATGGCAAGGCGGTCATCGGCATGAAGATTTTCGGCGAAGGCCGCTTGGCCGACCAGCGCGAAGAGTGCATCAAGTACGCTCAGGAGCTGGGCCTTTTGGACGCGATGACGATCGGCTTCCACACGCCTCAGCAAATCGACGAAGTGCTGCAATTGATGCACAAGCACCCGGCTAAGCCCGTGGCGTAAAATGGCTTAAGGCACAGGCCTTTAGCAAATAGATTCGGCCTTGAAGCGCCAATGGCCGGTTCTTCCGCGTCCCGCTATAACACTTTGCATGCTGCGTTGGCGGTTCATTCTCGGTGCGCTCTTCATTGCCGCGTTAGTGGGGCTTTGTTGGCTCGACTATCACGCGGCGCGGCCGGGAGTTTTTCTGCTGCCACTTGCGGTTCTGCTCGCTTTGGCCGGCGCCGGCGAATTGCTCGCCATGTTTCGCAAGCGCGGCCATTCCACTTTGCCTTGGGTTGTATACAGCGGGACGCTAGTGACGGTCTTGGCATCCGGAGCGCCGGTTTACTTTCCAAATGAGTGGTTAACCGCTACGCCCATCGGACATCTCGGTTGGCTTGCGATTGGACTTGCCGCTGGTTTTGCAATCGCCGTGATTGCCGAGCTAAAGCGCTACGCCGCACCCGGCCGCAGCACGACGGACCTTGCCTTATCATGCCTCGCCATTTTTTATGCCGGCGGGCTGATGGGCTTCCTGGTTCAATTGCGAATGCTGCAGGGAAGTCCATGGGGCGACGACGGCCGCTGGGGCATGCTCGCGCTGGCGTCGCTGATTGCGACCGTCAAGATGAGCGACACCGGTCAGTACACCGCCGGCCGGTTGTTTGGCCGCCACAAACTCGCGCCGTCCGTCAGCCCTGGCAAGACATGGGAAGGCGCCGTCGGCGGCGTATTGTTTGCCATGGTCACCGCGTGGCTGGTGCCAATTTGGGGCAATTCAGCTATTACGGCCAAAGACGCCGTCGCAGTCACAGCGTTTGCCATGGCGGTCGCGGCCGCGGGAATAATCGGCGACCTGGCGGAATCGATGCTCAAACGCGACGCAGGCGTGAAGGATTCCAGCACGTGGATGCCCGGCTTCGGCGGCGTCCTTGACTTGCTAGATTCACTTTTCGGCGCAGCGCCGGTGGCCTACCTGTTTTGGGCCCTCGGAATTGTCGGCCCATAACGTGCGGCGTTCCGTTTTGACATCCCGACCCCAAAAGCGGCTCAACTGGCCCTCCCGGAACAGCCCCCGTATAATACAATTCCTTTCTCAAGGTGTTGCGACACAAGCACTTGCGGCGCGAACTCGCCCCGCTGCTAGTACGTCGTCGCCACAATTGAGTATAGTTGGAGATAACTTTTAATTTGCACTCTGGTCTGCGGCGGACGAGCCGGCCCCTTCGAAACTGGGTCGGGTGAGGCGCCACCGCGTCTATTTAATGATTGAAGCGACAATTCCAGTCGGCGACACCGAAGAGTTGGTGCTGCTGCTGGGACCCAGCGACCAACATCTCCGCCGCATTCGCGACTCTGTGCCGGCCAAGATTTCCGCGCACGACGGGAAAATCCACGTCAGCGGCGACGAACAGGCCGTCCTCCAAGCCACGGAGATCATCGAGCAGATCAAGAACACACTCGCTCGCGACGGCACGCTTACGTCGGAGCAGGTCTCCCACATCATTAAACAGGTAACCGGCGGACCCACGAACGGCCGCACGGCCCCGGTCGACGTGCGGCAGCCGGGCCGAATCATCCGCCCGCGCACTCCCGGTCAGGCCGAGTACGTGGAGGCCATCCGCACAAACGACTTGGTGTTTTGCAGCGGCCCGGCCGGTACCGGCAAGACGTATCTGGCCGTGGCGACCGCCGTGGAATCGCTCAAGCAGAAGCAGATCGGCAAGATTGTGCTGGTGCGCCCGGCGGTCGAAGCGGGCGAAAACCTGGGCTTCCTGCCCGGCGACATGCAGGCCAAGATTAACCCCTATCTGCGGCCTCTGTTGGACGCCCTGCGCGAGATGATGGAGTACGAGCAAGTGAAGCGCTTGATGGCCGACGACGTGATTGAAGTCGTGCCGTTGGCGTATATGCGCGGCCGCACGCTGAACAACGCCTTCATCATCATGGACGAGGCGCAGAACACGACGGTGCCGCAAATGAAGATGTTTTTAACGCGAATGGGCCTGCAGTCGAAAGTTGTCGTTTCGGGCGATACATCGCAAGTCGATCTACCGCCGCACGCGAAAAGCGGCCTCGTCGACGCCATTGGCCGGCTGCGACACGTGGAAGGCTACGCCTACGTCGAGCTGTCGAAGGGCGACATTGTGCGCCACCGGCTGGTCCAGGAGATCGTTCGCGCCTACGAGGAGGGCTCGAAGAAGAAACGTCAATAGCACGGAGCAGGGAGCACGGAGCAGGGAGTCCCATTAAACTCTTTGCTCCGGCTCCTTGCCTCCTGCTCGTGCGTTTCGAGTAGGAAACCCATGTCCACGGGCAGCAAGAAGAAGCGACGCATCGACCGCGTCACCTCGCTCGAAATGCCGCCCGGCGTGTGGGGAAATCTGTGGGGCCATTTGCGCCGCGGCCACGTTCTGGTGCGGCTGGCCCTCTGCGCCGTGACGGCCCTCCTGCTGTGGGTGATCACGCGAGGCTGGGCGCCGCCCATGCCATATCACCTGGGCGATGTGCCATCGCGTGACATCGTAGCCCGCACCGAATTCAAGTTGCCAGATGAAGACGCGACTGAAAACGCGAAGGAGCAGGCCCGCACGACGACGATTGCCATCTACGATCACAATCCACAACCGCTGGAGCAGCTTCGCGCAAGATCGAGAACGACGTCACGCAGCTCGTGGCCGCAAAGTCGTACGAAGAAGCCAAGGAGATATGGGATCAATATCGCCTGCAATTGGCCGAAGGCACCCCGCAGCCGACGGACGAGGAACGTCAGCAGCGATATCAGAAGTTTCGCGAGGCACTTTCGGCTGAGGGCGCCCTGGAGACATTCAAAGCGTCGTTGACGGAGGCAATTGCGCCGCTGATGAAAAGCGGGATCTTGGAAAAGCTGCCCCCCGAGCACGACGCCAACGCGGAAAAAATCGCCATACGACCGGCTGGCAACATCGGTTTTGAAACCGAAGTACCGATCAGCGAAGTGCTCGTTGAAAACGCAGCGAATGCGCTGCTGAAATCCCTTCAGAACAAGATGCCGCTCGAGGTATCCGACCGGATTTTTGCAGCGATTAAAAGACGGATGTCAGAGACCAAAACGGAAACGCTGAAGTTGAACCTTGAGGCCACTCGCGAAGCGCAGGCCAATGCAGTTGCAGCCGTCGAGGACCAATATAAGGTGATTCCGGCTGGAGAAGTGTTGGCCCCGGCGAAAGACGGAGCTGGCAATCCACTTCCGATCGATACTCCGACGCTGGAAAAACTGGAAGACGAATATGTCACCGAGCTAGCCCAGCAGCCGATCTCCGCCAAGCTGGCTCGCTCGTTGGCGGTGATCGGCATGTACGTGGCCCTTTACACGTTATGTGGTTATTACATTTATCGCCGCGACCCGCGCATCATCGACGACCTCGGACGCATGGCGACTCTGTTGTCACTCGTGGTCGTCACGGTTTCGCTCATGGTTCTCACCAGCCACGACGAGTGGCGCGTCGAGCTGATTCCGCTGATGCTGTTCGGCATGACGGTGGCAATCGCGTATCAACAGGAAATCGCGCTATTGCTCTCCGCCGCGGTCACACTGATCAGCGTGGCTGCCTTGGGTCATACGCTTTCGGATGCGGTC
Source organism: uncultured Planctomycetota bacterium (assembly GCA_963713365.1). Classification (GTDB taxonomy): domain Bacteria; phylum Planctomycetota; class Planctomycetia; order Pirellulales; family Lacipirellulaceae; genus JABDGM01. The sequence continues at coordinate 23,536 of CAVQLN010000009.1, forward strand.
GTGCTCCTGGCAACCACCGCCGGGGCAATTTTGCTCTTGGGCCGCGTGCGCAGCCGCAGCAAGCTGCTGACCGTGGGCTTTCTGGCCGCGGCCGTGGCGGCCCTCACCACGATCGGAGTCGGCACGTTGGACGGCGAGCCGATCATGTTAACACTCAAGACGGCGCTGTTATGGAGCATTTGGGCGGTCATCGCCGGGTCGCTGATGACCTGCATTCTGCCGATGGTTGAAAAGGTCTTCAGCGTCCAAACTGATCTCAGCTTGATCGAGCTGGGCGACCCCTCGCATCAGCTATTGCAGGAGCTGATTCGCCGCGCACCGGGCACGTACAACCATTCCATCACGGTGGCGTCACTCGCCGAGGCGGCGGCCGAGGCGATTGGCGCCCGCGGCCTGTTGGTTCGAGTGGCGCGTATTTCCACGACATCGGCAAGATGCTGAAGCCGGGTTACTTTGCGGAAAACCAGGGGCAAGGCGACAATCGCCATCGCTCGCTCGTCCCGGCCATGAGCACGCTGGTGATCATTGCCCATGTGAAGGACGGCGCCGACCTGGCGCGCCAGAACAAAATCCCCGAGCCGATTATCGACTTCATCCAACAGCATCATGGCACCACGCTCGTGGAATACTTCTATCGACAGGCGAGCGAGAGCCGAAAGGCCGATCCCAACGGCAGCGATGTGGATGAAAGCTCATTTCGCTATCCCGGCCCGAAGCCGCAAACGAAAGAAGCGGGCATCCTCATGCTGGCCGACGCCGTCGAGAGCGCAAGCCGCGTGCTCGTCGAGCCGACGCCCGCGCGAATTGAAAGCCTCGTGGACGACATCAGCCGCAAACGGCTGCTGGACGGTCAATTCGACGAATGCGGCCTTACTTTGGAAGAAGTTCGCAAAATCGGCGACAGCCTCGTAAAATCGCTGACGGCCGTGTATCACGGTCGAGTCAAGTATCCAGATCAGGAGACGGCGTAGCAATTTGGTGAAAACGTGAGTAAGTGAGTACGTGAGTAGGTGAATCAATTGGACTTACTCACCTATTCACCCACTCACTTACTCACTTGCCCCACTATGTACGACAGCGCCAAATCGCACCCTCACGCACCGGATCAATTTGCCGTCTCCGTAGCCAACCGGCAATCGCGCCATGCCGTGAACGAAACCGAACTGGTTGCCGCCGTTCAATCAGTCTTGATCGAGTCCGACTTCTCATCGGCAAACATCAGCGTGGCAGTCGTGGATGATGAGACCATTCACGAGCTGAATCGGCGTTATTTGGATCATGATTGGCCAACGGACGTGCTCAGCTTCGTGTTAGATGACGAGCGCGGCCACCTCGAGGGCGAAGTCATCATCAGCGCCGACACCGCGGCCGCGGCGGCAAGCGAAATTGGCTGGTCCGCCGCGACGGAGCAACTGCTGTACGTCCTACACGGAACGCTTCATCTCGTCGGCTATGGCGATAAAACGCCAGCCGACAAGAAGGAAATGCAGGCCGCAGAAGCCAGATTTCTCCGGCAATTCGGCTTGGACGAGCCGTGCGCGTCGAGTCACAATGGTGTGGCCCAACGCAAGCCTGGCGGGCCGTCGCGCCGGGGAGCGAAACTTTGATGAATTTGGATGTTCTATTCTGGCTGGCGATCTTAAGCGTTTTCACGGCCGGCATCGCCGCCACGGCGTCGCGCACGCTGCGCGATTTTTCCCGCCGCGAGTTGGAAGGTCTTTGCGAGCGCCGGAAAAATCAGGACCGCTTTGCGGAAATCCTGCACAATCACGAACGCATCGCTCTCGGCGTCGACATGCTTGTGGTATGGCTCGCGGCGATCGGCGTGGCCTGCGGCGCGATCTGGTCATGGGAATCCTGGCGACCAGAGTCGTCCGCTCAGAGTTGGTGGCTGCTTGTCGCAATCGTTGCCGCGTTGGGCTTATTCCTTACGATCGCGATCGTATGGTTGCCGTGGTCGATCTGTCGCGTAGCTGCCGCACCGTTCTTGTATCACACCTGGCCCGTGTGGAAACTAGCCGGGCGAGTATTCTACCCACTGGTGTGGGTGCGCGGGCGGTGGACATGTTGTTGCATCGCGCGATCGGCCGCAAAAACGAACAGGCCGACGAAGATACGATCGAGGATGAAATCCTCACGATCGTCAACGAAGGCCAGCGCGAAGGCCTCATCGAGGAAGATGCCCGCGAGATGATTGAAGGCGTGATGGAGCTGGGCGACGCCGTGGTGTCGCACATCATGACTCCGCGGACCGAAGTCGAGATGCTCCACGTCAACACGCCTTGGGAGGAAGTCGTCGAATGCGTCATCGAATCGGGCCACACGCGGATCCCCGTGTACGACAAATCGCGCGACGATGTCGTCGGCATTTTGTACGTCAAAGATTTGCTGCCGGAGCTTACCAAAGATCCTGACGAGCCGCGGCGGCCGCTTGCGGAACTGCTGCGCAAGCCGCTGTTCGTTCCCGAAACCAAGGCGGTCGACGATCTCTTGCAATGGCTTCAAAAGAGCCGCACACACATCGCCGTCGTGCTGGATGAATTCGGCGGCGTCTCCGGGCTGGTGTCCATCGAGGACGTGCTGGAAGAGATTGTAGGCGAGATCGATGATGAATACGACAAGAAGTCCGAAGACTTGATTCGCAAGATCGACGATGATGTGTGTGAGCCGCTGGGCCGCGCTCACATCGATCAAATCAACGACGCCATGGGCTTCGAGCTGCCGGATGAGGATTACGACACGATCGGCGGCTTCGTGTTCGCCGAGTTCGGGCGCGTGCCGGCGGTCGGCGAATCGATGACTTGGAAGGACACGGTTCGCGTGACCGTTCTCGATGCGTCGCGCCGGCGAGTAAATCGCGTGCGATTGGAGCGGGTCCGCAAGGAATCGCTCGAAATGGCTTGAAATTCGCCCCACGGGCCTGCGTCGAAATTGGCAGCTCAGCCAACCTTACGTGGCTTAAGGCCGAAAGCGGGCAATCGCCAGCGCTTTTGCCGTCCCAGTACGTCGCCGGCAGATTGTTTCTCCAGGACGCATGCAAGCCACTCGGGCGTATCGGTCTGCACCTGTTTTAGCCGTAGGTGCGATTCGGACGAAAGCAATGGTCGTTCCGGCCCGTCTTGGTGGGCGTACATGAGTACGCCGTTTTTCAGATAGATGTCGGTTTTATGTAACTGGTCCCATTTCTGCCGCGTGCCCTCTCGCGTGGCGACTTGAATCACGGCCAGGCCGTGCGGTGCTAGCTTGCGGGCCATGTTCTCGATAACGCGCGCGGGTTGCTGCGTGTGGTCGAGAGCGTTCTGAGTATAAATGACGTCGAACTCATCATCCGGCAGCAAGACTTCAAGATCCTCGGCAAAGCCGTTGATCTCGCGATCACATCGTATCTTTGGCAAGGCATCGAGCCCGTGGCGCGCCATGACAAGAGCATACATATCCAGATTTGGATCGACGCCGGTAATCGAAATTTGTCCCTGGATCGCGCCCCAACGCAGGAGGGAGACCGGTCCACAGCCTATGTCCATTACTTTCAGCGGCCGTTGCCCACTGCCGGGCGCGCAACAGCGGCTCGAACGCCCAAGAGGGATATAGATCTTTGCTATGCGTGCTGCTGAGCTGACGCAGGCAGTGTGCCGCGTAGCGAGTCGGTGCGCCATCCCATTCATTTTTACCCCCGAATTCAAAGTCGAAGAACGACACTTCGCGAAGCAAATCATTGTCCAGGCCGGCGCGAGGAAGCGCTGGAACGATGCAGGTAGTACCCGATTTTTCGCAACTCGCCTGGCAGGCTCTCAGAAGCGTTTGGTCGTTGAAAAGCGCGATGACGATTTGGCCGGGCCGCAACGTCAATTTACCAAGCGCTCCGGGATCAATTGGTTGAAGCGATTCGCGGGGAACGATTTGCACCCAGTTCGACCACGGCGCCAGCATTCGCCGGCATTCGGAGTTTGGAAATCTCTCGGGTTCGTCCGTCAATAGGTGAACGTGAATCATCCCCTGCTGGGGGCGGAGCTTACGCAAGTGATAAGCACAGAGCAGCAGCTTGTTCATACGCAGACCGTTCTATCGAAGATGATATCGAAAGCGCACACTCTAGCAAATTGACACTCGTCAAACGATGTCGTTTCTTGATTGAGTCCTCGCGGCTAGCACGAGTGATAGCTGATAGCCACCCGGTTTTGAACCGAAACGTCGCTGCTCTTGACTTTCGGCTAGCACGCCCTGTACTTTTCCGCCCTCGTCGATTCGCGCCTGCGCTCCAATCCGCGCCCGTTGTGTGCACTTCGTCTGGGGTGTCATGCCTACGCGACTTCTCATAAGAAGAATTGTCTTGCACGATATTCGCCGAGTTTGTGCCCCTCCCCAGCCCTCCCCCCAAGGGGGAGGGAGTTTTCAGGCCCGCGTGCTGCGATGGTGCGCTGCGCTCCTCGCGTTGATGCTTGTGAGCTTCGCGCTGCCGCGGCCGGCATGCGCCCAGTTTCCGTGGAGTGGCTGGTCGCAAGACGAAGCGCCCGTCGGCAGCGCGGCCTGGTGGAAGAAGCACAAAAAGCAGGCTGTGTTTGTGCCGGATCAAGGCTACCAGGTGCCAGGTTTCGAGGGCTACTTCGATCAAGATGGCCGGCCGATCATGGGGCCGGTCGCCGCGGAGCGCGTCGTGCAAGCCGGCGAGGTGAAGGACGAAGTGGGACTGATTCCGGGCCTGGACCCGCGCGTGCAATACAACAAGATGAAGGACGCTGTCGGCCTGGGCCCCAACGAGCAACTCGCCCGCGCGGAATACGCCAAAGGCATAGAATTGTTTCGCTCCAAAGAATACCGCGCGGCCGCGAATCACTTCGAAGCCGCGATCAAGCGCGGGCCGCATTCGCTTATCGAGCAGGATGCGATGTTCATGCTCGCCGAGTGCTACTTCTTCGGCGATCGCTATATCAAGGCGCGCGATTCGTATGATGCGCTGGTGAAAGAGCACCCCAACACGCGCTATCTCGATACGGTGATCGACCGCGAATGGAACATCGCCCGCTACTGGGAGGAGCACGAGGGGTACAGCCCGGACTGGTTGATGACCCCCAACGGCTATGACCGCACTCGGCCATGGCTCGACACGATCGGCCATGCCATCAAAACGTACGACAACATCCGTCTCAATGATCCAACAGGTCCGCGCGCCGACGATGCGATCATGGCAACGGCGAACATCCACTTTCAACGCGCCCGTTTCGACGACGCCGATTATCATTACACGCTGCTGCGGCGCGAGTACCCGCGCAGCGAGCTGCAGTTCGAAGCCCACCTATTGGGATTGCAGGCCAAGCTCCGCAAGTATCAAGGGGCCGATTACGACGGCGCGCCGCTGGAAGAAGCCAAGACGCTTGTGAAGCAACTGCGGATCCAGTTTTCCGGCCGGCTCAGCGACGAGGAAAAACAGCGGCTGCGAACTGTCGAAAGCCAGCTGAATCTGGAAATAGCCACGCGCGATTATCGCATGGCAGAATACTTCGACGGCACGAAACATTACGGGGCTGCGCGGTACTACTACGCCCAGGTAATGAAGAAATATCCCAACACGGAACTGGCGACGCAGGCCCAGGACCGGCTGGCGCAAATTGGCGGCGAACCGGATGAGCCGCCCAAACGGTTGGCCTGGATCGTCGATCTGTTCCCGCAAAGCAGCGAAAAGTCGCGAGTGGCCCGCATTCCCGAGTTGCAAAACGGCGGCACGCGCCTGGCCGAGACGCCCGATACCAACGAGAGCGGCACACAAACCAGTCCGGCCACGACAGCGCGATAGTTAATTTTTTGAACAGGAGGTCGAAGAGGAAGCAGAAACAAGTAAATCGACGAACTCTGCTTCCTCTGCTACCTCCTGTTAATATTCTTCTGCGATTGAGTCAGGTCACGAGTGATACGACTTTCGGTGCCACTTGCTTACTTCGTAATGTTGACTGGCTGTGCCGGTTACCAAGTCGGCGCCGGTTCGTTGTACGCACCGGATGTGTCGACCGTGTACGTGCCGATGATTGAGTCGGACAGCTATCGGCGCGATCTGGGCGAGCGGCTCACGGAAGCCGTCGTGAAAGAGATCGAGCTTAAAACGCCATACAAAGTCGTCGGCACGCCGGATGCCGACAGCATATTATCGGCTCGATTGGTGCGCGACACGCGGCGCACTTTGGCGGAGAATGCGTTCGACGATCCGCGCGTTTCCGAAATCGGGCTGGTGGCCGAAGTCACGTGGCTCAATCGACACCGGCAGCCCATCGCGCCGGTGCAAGCATTCCCCTGCCGCCCGAGCTGGTTGTCATTCAGCAAACCAGCACGCTGATTCCGGAAGTCGGGCAGTCCGTGGCCACGTCGCAGCAGCAGGCGATCGAGCGCTTGGCTCAGCAGGTCGTTTCCACGATGGAAATGCCGTGGTGAGGGGTAGGTGTCAGGTTTCAGGTGTCAGGTGTCAGATAACAGGGAATGCGATTGATCCTGAATTCTGACACCCGACACCTGACGCCTATGACGGCGAAGATTGTCGGCACCACGCTGATGCGATAACGTGGGTTAATGCTGGAACATCGCGCAACTCATTGGCAACTTCGCACGCGCAGGCTCGATTTTCCTCGCCGGCCGCTCGTGATGGGCATTGTCAATGTAACGCCGGATAGCTTTTCGGACGGCGGGCGGTTTCTTGATGCGAGCGCGGCGGTCGATCATGCGATGCAGCTTGCGGCCGATGGGGCGGATATTCTCGACATCGGCGGCGAAAGCACGCGGCCCTATTCCGAGCCGGTTAGCGCCGAGGATGAATTGCGTCGCGTGCTGCCGGTGATCGAACTGTTTGACGAAGCAAGCGCGGCGTTCCCATTTCGATCGATACCAGCAAATCGGCGGTCGCCCGCGCGGCAATCGACGCAGGCGCAGAGATCATCAACGACGTCACAGGATTGGAAGGCGATCCGGAGATGCTGGCGGTTGCGCTCGAAACGTCGGCCGGCGTGTGCGCGATGCACATGCAAGGCACGCCGCAGACGATGCAGGACAATCCAACTTATGCCGATGTTGTGGGCGAAGTGCGTGAATATCTGCAGCGCCGGCGAGACGCGCTTGTGGCGGCTGGCATTCACAAGGAGCGAATCTGCCTCGATCCGGGCATCGGCTTCGGCAAGACGCACGAGCACAATATTGACGCTGATGGCGCATTGCCGCGAGTTTCATGCGCTCGGCTGCCCGCTGCTGGTCGGCCATTCGCGCAAAGGATTTCTGGGCAAGCTAATCGGCGACAAGGAGGCCGACCGCACGAATGCGACGGTCGGCGCGGCGCTCAGCCTGGCCGTGCAAGGCGTGCAAATTGTGCGCGTTCACGATGTGCGGCCAGTCCGCGAGGCACTCGACGTTTTCACCGCAACCGGTGGATTGCAATCGCTGATTACATAGCTGGACCATCGTGATTCGGCACATTCCAGCACGGCCACAACCGGCCAGCTAACATTGACCCAAGTCCAGTATTTTGCCGATACTTAATGGGTTGGACACCTCTGTTTTCTTCGAGCGCCGAATGAATTCGCGGCGGGCAGGTTTCGACGATGGCCACGGCCACGAAGTTCGATCTGGATCAGTACTGCGCGAATGTTGCGTTGCAGGCGAAGCAGGCGTCCGCGCGTCTGGCGGTAACGGACACCGAAGTGAAGAATCACTGGCTGACACGTTCGGCCGAGCTGTTGCGCGACAATGTGCAGCGTATCGAACATGCCAATGCGCAGGATTTGGCGGCCGCGCCGGGATATGGTCTTAGCGATGCGGCAATCGATCGCTTGCGGCTAACGCCGAAGCGAATTGAGGAAATTGCCGTTGGCTTGGAACAAGTCGCCGCGCTGGCCGATCCGATTGGCGAAGTGATCCGCTCCACGGCGCGGCCGAACGGCCTGCGGATCGACAAAGTTCGCGTGCCGCTGGGCGTCGTGTTTTTCATTTACGAGTCGCGGCCGAACGTGACGGCCGACGCCGCGGCGATCTGCGTGAAGTCCGGCAACGCCGTCATTCTGCGCGGCGGCAAGGAAGCGATGCATTCCAGCCAGGCGATCGTCGACCTGCTGGCCGAAGCGGCCGACGAAGTTGGCCTGCCGGCGGACGCCGTGCAACTCGTGAGCACGACCGACCGGGCGGCCGTCGGCAAGTTTCTCGCGATGCCGCGAGTATATCGACCTGGCGATTCCGCGCGGCGGCGAGGGGCTGATTCGCCGCGTGGCCGCCGAGGCCAAGATGCCCGTCATCAAGCACTTCACGGGCAATTGCCACGTGTATGTCGATGCGGCCGCCGACCTCGATATGGCCCGCGAGATCGTGATCAACAGCAAGTGCCAGCGGATGGGTGTTTGCAACGCGGCCGAGTCGCTCGTGGTGCATGCCGATGTGGCGGGCGAGTTTTTGCCGGCGATTGGGCGGGCACTTGTCGAAACACGGCGTCGAGATTCGCGGCGACGAGCGCACGTGCGAGCTGGTTCCGGACGCGAAGCCAGCAAGCGAGAGGATTACGCCGCCGAATTCCTGGGCCCGATCATTTCGTCGCGCGTCGTGGGCTCGCTCGACGAAGCGATCGAGCACATCAACCGCTACGGCTCGAAACACACGGACGCGATCGTGACGGCCGACGACAGCGGCAGCACGCGAGTTCGCCGAACGGATCGACAGCTCGGCCGTGATGATCAACGCCAGCACGCGATTCAACGACGGCGGCCAATTCGGCCTTGGCGCGGAAATCGGCATCAGCACCGATAAGTTCCACGCCCGCGGCCCCTGCGGGCTGGAAGAGCTTACGAGCTACAAGTACGTGGTCCATGGAGACGGGACAAATACGGGAGTAGGTGAGTACGTGAGTAGGTGAGTAGGGTTCATGTATCCCGGCATTACTCACTGACTCACCCGACTCACCTACTCACCTTCACAGCAACGGAGTGCACGATGAGCGGTGACGTTCTCAGCCAGGCCGAAGTCGAAAGTCTGCTCAGCGCGATGGACGGCCGCGAGTCGGACGTCATCGCCGACGCGGCCACCAGCCGCGCTCAAGCATCGCGAAAAGATCTCGCCGTACGATTTCAAGCGGCCCGAGCGCGTCGGCAAGGAGCAGATGCGCTCGCTGCAAACGATGCACGAGGCGTTCGGCCGCAATTTCGGAGCGGCCCTTTCGGCGCTGTTGCGTACGATCGTCGAGCTGAAGCTCACGAGCGTCGACCAGCTCACGTACAGCGAGTTCGTGTTCAGCCTCGAAAATCCGACTTGCTTCAATCTTATCAATGCGGCGCCGCTGGAAGGCCAGTTGATTCTCGACATCAATCTGTCGCTGTTGTTTCCGATCATCGATCGGCTTTTGGGCGGCGGCAACGATTCGACGCCACCGGCACGCCGGCCGCTCACGGAAATCGAGCTGCGGCTTGTGTCGCGGATCACCGACCTGTTCTGCAAGGAGATGAAGCACGCCTGGGAAAACGTGCTGGAGCTGAACCTGTCGATCGATCGCGTGGAAAGCAATCCGCAACTGGTGCAGATCGTGCCGCCGAACGAAGTCGTCGTGCTGATCAGCTTCGAGCTCACGCTGGGCGACGCCCGCGGGATGATGAACCTGTGCATCCCGTTCAATTCGATCGAGCGGATCAGCACGCGGCTGTCGTCCAACAGCTGGGTCAGCTACGGCAAGAAATCGGCCACGCCCGAAAACATCCAGCGGATCAGCAGCCAGCTGAGCGGCGCCGTGGTCGAGGTCGTCGTCGATCTGGCGGAAACGAACATCTCGACGTCCGACCTCATCGGCCTGCGCGTGGGCGACATCATCGCCACGGAAAAAGACATCGATCGGCCGCTCGTGGTCTCCGTCGAAGGCCGGCCAAAATTTCACGCCAAGCCTGGCGCATTCAAAGGCCGCAAGGCGATTCAAGTGCTCGGGCCGATAAGTCCGTAGGGGGCCGCCGGATTAAGCATGTTGGCGAGGCTGCCGACGCTGACGTCGGCGCTCTACGTCGCGGCCATCGCGGGCTTAACCGAAGTCGGCGGTGGTCGCCGGCCGAAAATCGCCCGCACCGCTTCGATCAGCATCAGGGCGGCCAGCGACGATCAGCACGAGGCCGACCCACGGGCACCGGATCCGTTGGCATCGAAAATTCGCCGCGTGGCGCTATTAAAGAAGCCGGCAGCGTCAACTGGGCCAGCGCCCACGTGCTCATCGTGTACATGACCACGGTGGGCACGCCGGTGACGAGCCAGACCAACGGGCTGCGCCGCGTGCGCCACAGCCAAACGGTGACGCCCAGCAGCGTCAGCGCGGCCAGCAATTGGTTGCTGGCGCCGAACAGGTCCCAGAACATCCGCCACACCGGCACGGTTCCACGCCGTTGACCACGTTCTTTTTCAGCACGAAACAGCAAGCGGAACGCCCGCCGTAAGTGCCGTTCCGAGCCAGCGGCCTATCCAATCCGTGCAGGCCCGTAAGTTCCTGAACGATGTACCGGCCCAGCCGCGTGCAAACATCGAGCGTGTCGTACACAAACGTCGTGAACGCCATCAGAGCGAAGGAAATCGCGAAGGCCTGCGGGCACGTGCAGCACGCCGAGGAACTCGCCCAGTCCCGCGGCGTAAATGAAATTCGGTTTGGGAACGCCCTCCGCGAGCGCCGAACCGCGGGCCAGAATCATCACGCACGAAAGCGAAACCACGGCCACCATTCCCTCCAGCAGCATCGCGCCATAGCCGATCGGCCGGGCATCGGTCTCCACTCGAAGTTGCTTGGAGGTCGTGCCGGAAGCGATCAGCGAATGAAATCCGCGAGCAGGCGCCGCAGGCGATGGTGATGAACAGGAACGGAACGAGATTCTTCGTCGCCGCTGGCGGAGACTTCGGTCCAGCCGCGAAACGCAGGGTACTCGATCGAATGGCCACCGAGCAAAACGCCGACGCAACTGCCCACGAGCGCCATGTACAGGAAATATCCGCCCAGGTGCCCGCGCGGCTGCAGCAACATCCACACCGGCACGACGGCCGCGAGCAGGCAATATCCCAGAATCAATGCGTCCCAAATCTTGATCGCTTGACCATTGGTCACGTTAAAAATCGCGGCCACGTCGAGCGGTAATTTCTGGCCGGCCCAAATCGAGACCCCAACCAGCGGCAAGAAAATAATCGTCGCCCAGCCGAGCGACAGCCGCGTGTAGCGCAACAGAAGCCCCATGACCATGGGCAACATCAAGTAAAGCAGCGACGACGTGGCGATGCCGCCGCCGGACACCTGCTGCCCGTTTTCAAGCGTTTGCCCACCGACGAACGATGAGCCGTGATGTCGGTAAATGCCACGATGATGTACACCAGCGCAATCCAGATAAACACAAGAAACAGAACGTACGACTGCTGGCTCATGTGTTCCCGGACGACGTCGGCAATCGAACGGGCTTTGTGGCGAATCGACGCCATCAGAGCAGCCATATCGTGCACGCCGCCGATGAAGATCGCGCCGACAAGAATCCAAAGCAGCGCCGGCAGCCAGCCGAACATCAAGCCGGCGAGAATCGGTCCCACGATCGGCCCGGCCGCGGCAATGGCCGAAAAATGCTGCCCCATGAGAAACTTTGATTCAATGGGCTCGTAATCGAGGCCGTCTCGCATTTCGACGGCTGGCGTGGGCCGGCTCGCATCGAGCTGCGAAGAATCGGCTCAAGAATCGCCCGTACGTGAAATAGGCGGCAATGAGCACGACCGCCGCCACGCCCACCACTGCTAACAGACTCATGTCGTCACTCGACGATAGGTCAGCGAATGTAGGTCAGACTTTCCAGTCTGACTCATTTCTTGTGCAGGCTCCGAAAGCCAGACCTACGTTCACGATAGCTCTCTGCGTCAAACGCAGCAAGGCGAAGCAATGGACGCCAGGCCGCTGAGCCCTATAATTTGCACCATTGAAGTCCAATTGCGGGAAGGAGATTCATCGTGGCGGCCGAGCGAGTCATCATTGTTGGTAGTGGGCCAGCCGGCTGGTCGGCGGCGATCTACGCTGCCCGCGCCGAACTCAAGCCCTTGTTGTTTGAAGGCGCGATCACCGAGGAGAATCGCCTCTCCGGCACGCTGCCGCTCGGCCAACTCGCGCTGACCACCGAAGTGGAGAATTACGCCGGCTTCCCGGCGGGCGAGCTCAAGCATTTTTTGGAGACCGCGATTGCGCCCGATCGGCTGCAGTACATGGCGATCCACGAGGGGAAGCATGCCGTGACCGGCCCGGAGCTCATGGAGCTCATGCGGCAGCAGGCGATCAACTTCGGCACGCGCGTGGTCACCGACGACATTGTGAAAGTCGATCTGCAGCGCCGGCCATTTGTCGTCGAATCGCGCGAAGGCATATCGCACGAGACCCACGCGTTGATTATCGCGACCGGTGCGCGGGCCAATTATCTCGGCCTTGCCATCCGAGGAAGCGTACAAGAACCGCGGCGTAAGTGCCTGCGCGGTGTGCGATGGTGCGTTGCCTCGATTCCGCAACAAGCCGCTGATCGTCGTGGGCGGCGGCGACTCGGCGGTCGAAGAAGCAACGTACCTCACGAAGTATGCCTCCAAGGTGCACATGGTCCACCGCCGCGACAGGCTGCGAGCCAGCATGATCATGCAGGAGCGGGCCCTCGCTAATCCGAAGATTCAAATGGAGTGGAACCAAACGCTCGGCGAAGTGCAGGGGAACGATAAGGAAGGCGTCACGGGCGTTCGGTTAAAAAGCTCCACGGGCGGTCAGGACCGCGACCTGGCAGCCAGCGGCGTATTCCTGGCGATTGGCCACACACCCAATACAGGGCTCGTGGCGGGCCACGTGGATCTCACCGAAAAAGGTTACATCAAGTGGACCAAGCCATTCCGGACGGACACGAGCGTCGAGGGTGTGTTCGCGGCCGGCGACGTGGCCGACGACTATTATCGTCAGGCAATCACGTCGGCCGGCACCGGCTGCATGGCCGCCCTTGATGCCGAACGTTGGCTGGCGGCCAAGGGAATTCATTAGAACCGTCGAGGGTTCGCGATGTCTGATATTAAGATCACCGTTGAAGAGCGCTGCGGCCGAAAGTGCGCCAGCAGCGGCGCGAAATGGGAACCCATCATGGGTTACAGCCGTGCTGTTCGCAGCGGCAACGTGATCGCGGTGACCGGCTGCGTCGGCATCAACGCCGACGGCACGTATCCGAAATCGATCGGCGACCAAGCGGCCCGATCGCTAGTCATCATCCGCGCGGCGATCGAGGCGCTCGGCGGCAAGATCGAGCATATCATTCGCACGCGCACGTTTGTGACCGACGTCAGCCAATGGGAAGAAGTGGCTCGCGTCCACGGCAGCGTCTTCAAAGACATCCGTCCGGCGACCACAATCGTCGAAGTGGCGCGGCTGATTGATGGCGATGCGCTGATTGAAATCGAGGCCGACGCGATCGTGGCATAGTTTGTTCAACGCACGGATGGATCCCTGAAGTGGAAAGACTCTCAGTCAAGGCGGCCCGGGACGCAGCGGTCATCGGCCGCGATGCCACGCTGCAAGGCTGGATCCGTACGCGGCGAGATTCGAAGTCGGGCTTCAGTTTTCTAGAGCTGAACGACGGCTCGTGCCTGGCGAACATCCAGATCATTGCCGACGCGAATTTGCCCAACTACGAAACGGAGATCAAGCATCTATCGCCGGGTTGCAGCGTCACTGTTCGAGGCGAAGTAAAGCCTTCCGGCGGCAAGGAGCAGGCCACCGAAGTGCACGCCTGTGAGATTACAGTGCATGGCTGGGCCGATCCCGAGCACTATCCGCTGCAAAAGAAGCGGCATTCGTTTGAGAAACTGCGCGAATGGGCCCACCTGCGGCCGCGGACCAATACGTTCGGCGCCATCGCGCGGGTGCGTAATCGCATTTCGCGCTCGATCCACGATTTCTTCCAGGAAGAAGGTTTTCTCTATCTGCATACGCCGATCATCACAGCCAGCGACTGCGAAGGAGCGGGGGCGATGTTCCGCGTCTCGACGCTCGATCCGGCAGCGGCGCCGCGAAACGAGAAGGGTGACGTCGACTACGCGCAGGACTTCTTTCACAGGCCCGCATTCCTCACGGTCTCGGGACAGCTCGAAGGCGAGATTTACGCCACGGCATTGGGCAAGATTTACACATTCGGACCGACTTTTCGCGCGGAGAATTCGAACACGACGCGCCACCTGGCCGAATTCTGGATGGTCGAGCCGGAAGCTGCGTTTTTTGACCTCAACGACAACATGGCGCTGGCCGAACGGTTCCTCAAACGAATTTGCAGCGATGTGTTGCGAGATTGCGACGAGGACATGCAGTTTTTCGCCGAACATATCGACAAGAATGTCCGCACACGGCTCGAGAGCGTGATTAAGAGCGACTTCCGCCGACTCAGTTACTCGGAAGCAGTCGAATTGTTGAAAGCGTCCGGCAAGTCATTCGAATTTCCGGTCGAATGGGGGCACGATTTGCAGGCTGAGCACGAACGCTACCTTACGGAGGAAAAATTCAGCGAACCCGTGGTGCTGTATGACTACCCGGCGGCAATCAAGCCGTTCTACATGCGCGTCAACGACGGCGGCAAAACCGTGCGGGCAATGGACGTGCTCGTGCCCGGTGTGGGCGAGATCATCGGCGGCAGCCAGCGCGAAGAGCGGCTCGAAGTGCTCGAGGCCCGCATGTGCGAGCAAGGACTCAAGACGGCCGACTACTGGTGGTATCTCGACCTGCGCCGCTTCGGCACCGTGCCGCATTCCGGTTTCGGACTAGGCCTGGAGCGGATGGTGCAATTTGTCACGGGCATGGCCAACATCCGCGACGTCATCCCGTTTCCGCGCACGCCTGGGAATGCGGAATTCTAGATTTGCTACATCGGCGCGATTCTGATTGCAGCTTGTCCGCGTTGATAAAGCGGCCGCGCGGGCACGCGTTCTTATGCTCTGGCCTGTAGCGATTTTGCCATTTGTGATGCTTGCGTGCATCTTCGCGATTCGGATGTTCGAGCGCTTTGGATGGGCCTTCTTCCGCGCGATTTGATCCCCCCAAAGTGTGACCTACCCTTTTTATGGAGATGCAGTTTGCCGGTACGCGCCGGCGGACCGCAGGGCTGCTGCTCTGCATCCATACTTTTCGACTTGCTCACGTCGGGGTCACGAAGTGCGCGATAGCCGCCTTGCGGCTGCCGAGTGTGCGGTCCCCCTCCAAACCATGACTGACACATTAGTTCAAGAATGCGATTCCCTCCGAGCCACGCTGCACGAGTGGCGCGTCGGAAACCAATCGCTCGAAGCCCAGTTGTCCGAATCGATGGCCGCTTTGGCGGCATACCAGTCGCATTTGGATGCCTGGCAGCAACAGCTCGTTCACGAGCGTGACAAACTTCGGCAGGAACAGGAACAACTTGCGCACGAACGCACGGCCGCCCGCGAAAGCAACACTGGCCATGAGCATGCATCCGCTGAGGCAGGAACGGAGGTCGCCGAAGCGCGAGAAGATTTCGGCCTTAAGCGCCAGCCTGCTGACTCGCACCGAGGAGCTCCGCCAGATGGACGAGCGCCGCTCGCAGCTGGCGTCGGAATTAGAGATGAATCAAGTTCGAGAGAAAGAGCTCGTCGCGGCGCTGGATGAACAGAGGCGCACGCTCGAAGCAGAACGATCGCATCGCGCCGAGGAGCTGCGAAACCTCGAGAAACTGCAGCACTCAGCGGAAGGTGCCGCGCCGGGGCAGGCAACTTCCGACAACGCGGCTCGCGGCGCTCGAACAGTCGGGCCGGCCCGCTGCGGAAGCTGGCCAACAAATCAATGAGAATCCCGTCCTGGGATCCATCGTGGAACAGTTCGGCAAGTTGCGAAAACAGCGTGCCATGGATCGTCAGGTACTCAGGAAAGCAAGGTAAATGCCATGAATCGTTGGCTTCATTGGGTGGATTTTGATCGTGCCCGCATTCGCTGGTCGGTCACCGGCACGGCGGCCCTTGTGTTCCTGGGCGGCCTGTGGTGGCAGTACGCGATGCTGTCGGCAGTCGGCGCCGTCGTATTGTGCTTCGCCTTGCGCCGAATTGTAAGCGATGCCCGCCATGGCAAAGGCTCAGGAAAGTGGCAATTCCGCGCTTCAAATCGACGAGCGCACGATAAGCCTGCCGACAACGGCGCGGCCAATGCATACCGCAATGAGAACGCCAACGGCGCAGAACGTTCACGTCAGAAGAAAGAACCGGGCGGCCATCCAAAGAATACTGAGTCGCTGGTCGAAGATATGCTGGCCACTGGGCGTTATGCCCTGCTCTTGCGGCCCGAGACAAAGAGGCATTTGTCCCAGTTGCAAGTAGTCCGGGCGATTCGCGAGCTGGATGCGTCGATGGCCCTGGTGCCGGCCGGCCGCGTGCTGCTCGGTCAATTGGCCGAGCAGTCGAACTCCACCTGCGGCGCCCCTGATATCGATCCAAAGCTGGCCCGCCGTAACATGGTGAAAGTTGAGCCCGCTTATTTGGATCGCTTTTGCGTCACCAACGAGCAGTATCAACAATTCATCGACAACGGCGGCTACGAGCAACTCGATTTCTGGCATGAGGAAGCGCTGCCGGCCCTGTTGGACTTCGTCGACCAAACCGGCGCACCCGGCCCGCGATATTGGCATGACGGCCAATACGCGACCGGTGAAGGCCGGTTGCCCGTCGTTGGCATCAGCTGGTACGAAGCCTGGGCCTACGCCCGCTGGGTTGGCAAACGCCTGCCGATTGATGCCGAATGGACCAAGGCCGGCGCATGGCCCGTCGAGTCATCGCCTGGGCGCATCGCTCAACGACGCTATCCGTGGGGTGAATCCTTTGATGTGCGCCGGGCTCACCTTTATGGTTCTGGTAACGCGGGACGGGTTGCCGTGGACGAATACCCGGGCGGCACGAGCGTTGGCGGTATCCATCAACTGATCGGCAACGTTTGGGAATGGACCGCCACACCGCTTGTCGAGCTTGGCGACCCCACGCTGCACATTTCGGAATCAGTGATCAGCATTCGCGGCGGAGCGTTTGATACGTATTTCGAGAATCAAGCCACGTGCCATTTCCAAAGCGGCGAACACCCTCTTTCGCGGCGGCACAATATCGGCTTCCGCCTGGCGCTGGCCATGTCTGACTTGGAAGTTTCAAATGAAGACGACCATCCCAAACGTGTCGTCGATAAGCCTGTTGCGGCGGCGCCCATTTCCAACGGCGCCAAGGCAACGTGTTGATATTCACAGGGTTACAAGTACACGTTTTAGGGTCGCGCGGGGCAAGCCCCGCCGCTAAATATCTGGTCGATGCCATATAGCGGCGAACTACGCCCTCCGACCTCTGGCCTCTGATCTCTTCGACCATGACACAACTCGCTCAAATTCCGCTGGAAACCTACTTGCTGTCCCAGCAGGCGGCGCCCATCAGCTGCCTGGTCTGCGACCATGAAAACTGCTGCTCCGCGGCGCGGTGCCGCAACTGCATGGCCCCGATGGCCTTGGCTCACCAGTCGCAGTCGCTGAAGAAACGGCCGCACTTGATCGCCGTCATCGGCGCCAGTGGCTCGGGCAAGACCGTGTATCTCGGCTTGCTTATGGACATGCTGACCAAACATGTCGGCCTGTTGCGATCGACCGCGCGCGGGCCGATGTCGATCTCGCTGCAACAGACAACGACGACCGCCCTTGCCACGGGGTGGTTCCCTGAAAAGACAGTCACCACGCCCGAGCATTGGCATTGGGTGCACTGTCAATTCAACTGCCGCCGGCGTCGCCGGCCGATCGAACTGGTGATCCCGGATCTGTCGGGTGAAGCGCTGGCGATTGAAACCGAGCGCGCCGGCCGCTATCCGTCGATCCGCGCTACTAACGAGGTGTTCGGCCGTTGTCGTGCTGGCGGATGCCGAATTGCTGCAATCCGGCGACCACTCGCAGGACTTCGTCACACTGAAGCTGCTTTCGCTGATCGGCGAGCTTCGCGAGGAAAACGCGCGCTCGCGGCGCAGCCGCGGCCAGGAACGCCGGCCGCTCGCGCTATTGCTCACGAAAGCGGATAAGTGCGACGACCTGTTCGATAATCCGCGCGAATTCGCCGAGGCGCATGCCAGCTCCCTGTGGAGCGACTGCCGCGCGCGGTTTCCACGGCATGAAGTATTCGCCTGTTCCGTCACCGGGGCGACGGCGTTCCGCGACAACTACGGCCGGCGGCAAGAAGTGCCGCTGCGCATCGAACCGCGAGGAATCATCGAGCCGTTTGGCTGGCTGATGGCCGAGCTCGACGAAAACTGGGCCAATCCCGGCATCACGGCTCGGCTGCGGGGACGCTGAATGTAGCGCAATTCCGCGAATCGATTGTATTACGCTCTCGTCGCTTGACTTGCCGCCTTCATCGAATCGAAGAACCGCCGAAATAGATAGTGGCTGTCGTGCGGGCCCGCGGAAGCTTCGGGGTGATACTGCACGCTGTAAGCCGGAACTTCGCGGTGCGACAGGCCTTCGATGGTGCCATCGTTCAGGCTGCGGTGCGTTACCGCTAAGAAGCCCGGCATCGACGGCTCGTCCACGGCAAAGCCGTGATTCTGCGATGTGATTTCAACGGCGCCATTTTCCAGGTTCTGGACTGGATGATTTGCGCCGCGATGACCGAACTTCAGCTTGAACGTCTTTGCCCCGCAGGCCAGGCCAAGCAGTTGGTGCCCCAGGCAGATTCCAAAGATCGGCCTTTTCCCCAACAGTCCGCGAATCGTGCTGATGGCGTACTCAAGCGGCTCCGGATCGCCCGGACCGTTGGACAGAAAAACACCGTCCGGTTCTAAAGCGAGAACGTCGTCCGCACCAGCAGTGCCGGGTAGTACCGTTACGCGGCAACCCATGTCGACCAAGTGCCGCGGGATATTCCACTTCATCCCGTAATCGAGCGCGACCACATGCGGGTGATCAACAGCAGTTTCTCGCTCCTCGCTCCCAGCTCCTCGCTCCCTGCTATGCAAGTGCGTCCACTTGCTCAGCGGCTCCTGCCACTCGAACGGCTGATCGGGCAGAACCTCGCGCACCAGGTCGCGGCCCACTAGCCCGGGACTCGCCTTGGCTTTGGCCACGAGGCTGGCGTCATCGAGGTCGGTTGTCGAGAGCACGCCCTTCATTGCGCCGCGAGTGCGCAGCCTCCGCACGAGCGCGCGCGTGTCGATCGATTCGATCGCCACGATATTCCACTGCCGAAGGTATTCGCTCAGGCTTTGCTCGCTGCGAAAATTGCTCTGCGTGCGGCTGTGTTCTCTGACGACAAACCCGGCCAATTGAGGCCGCCCGCTTTCGACGTCTTCAGCGTTCACGCCGTAGTTGCCAATTTGCGGATAAGTCATCGTGACGATTTGGCCGCGGTAGCTCGGATCGGTAAGTATTTCCTGGTAGCCCGTCATCGAGGTATTGAAACAAACTTC
Organism: uncultured Planctomycetota bacterium; assembly: GCA_963713365.1. GTDB lineage: Bacteria > Planctomycetota > Planctomycetia > Pirellulales > Lacipirellulaceae > JABDGM01. The sequence continues at coordinate 42,977 of CAVQLN010000009.1, forward strand.
TCCGTCAACCTCGCCCTCGGCTCCGATCGATGTGCCGGCGAATACGCTGCCGTCCTCCAAAGCTAGTTTCGCGCGTGTCGTCATGATCAATTCAGTATACGGAACTTTCGCGCAACACGTTAGAGGGCGTCGCGCACGCAAAACGTCGCTTGCGGTTTAGGCTGCGTCCAACGCATAACCGCACGACAGCTCACTCAAATCGCGGCGCGAGCCGCTCGACCACCAGCCGGCCAATGTTGAGCGACGCGGTGGCCGCCGGCGAGGGCGCATTTTCCACGTTGACGACGCGGTCGGTCTCCGTGATCACGAAATCATCCACCATCGATCCATCCGGCGCGACAGCCTGCGCGCGCACTCCGGCAGGCGCCGACTCGAAATGCTCCGGTTCAATCTCGGGCACAAGCCGCTGGGCCGCTCGCACGAATGCCCGCTTGCTGAAACTGCGCCGCATTTCGTCGGCACCGATCCGCCAATAACGGCTCGCAAGGCGCCAGAAACCGCGATAGCCCAATGTTTCGGCCATGTCGCGCAAATTCACCGTCGTATTGCGGTAGCCCTCGCGCGCAAACGCAAGCACGGCGTTCGGCCCGCACTCCACGCGGCCGTCGATTCGCCGTGTAAAGTGGACTCCCAAAAACGGGTAGCGGGGATCGGGCACCGGGTAGATCAACATGCGCACGAGGTGATGCGCCTCTGGCCGGACGAGATAAAATTCGCCTCGAAACGGAATGATCTTGGACGCCGGCTGCGCTCCGCTGAGCCGTGTCACGCGATCGCTATAGAGGCCGGCGCAGTTGACCACTTGCTCCGCCGGAAACTCGCCTGCCGTTGTCTCCACCAGGGCAAGCTTCTGATGACGGCGAACCGCGGTCACACGCGCCCCCGTTTTTATTCTACTTCCTTGGGCCTCAATCAACTCAGCAAGCCGACGGGCCACATGCTGATAATCGACGATGCCGGACTCGGGTATATGGATCGCCGCGATTCCCGCCGCATGGGGCTCCAACTCCTTCAAGCGGGCCGCGTCGATCCGCTCGCAGACAACGCCGTTGGCCTGGCCGTTCTCCAGAATCTTTTCCATCCGCGGCAGTTCGCTCTCCTCGATGGCGACAATCACCTTACCGCAGATTTTGAATGGAACTCCCTCGCGGCGGCAAAATTCCTCCATCGCCATCTTGCCCGCTCGGCAATTCTGCGCCTTGAGCGAGCCGGGCCGGTAATAAATACCCGAATGCAGCACGCCGGCATTGCGCCCCGTTTGATGCCGGGCAATCGTCGGCTCCTTCTCCAGCACGGTCACGCGCTTGCCGGGAAATCGCTCGAGAAACCGATACGCCGTGGCCAGGCCCACGATGCCGCCGCCGATGATCACGAGATCGCTGTGCTCCACGTCTAATACGTCGCCCCACTGTTTCGAATATGGACTCGTGCCTTGGCATCGGCATCGCGGAGCTTACCGCGCACGACGTTCGCCAGGAAAACTCGGTGGTCACCGGAATCGATGTGGCGCACCGGCTGGCACTCCAAGTGACCGAGCGATTCTTTCAAGATCGGCACGCCGCGGGCGCAGTGCGTAATTTCGAGTCCGTCGAAAGCCGGTTCGCCCGGTTCGAATCCCTTGCTGAAGTGCTTCATGATTTTTGTCTGCGATTGGCCTAGAACATTCAATACAAACGGTTGGCCCTCGGACAGCCAGTCGCTAACGAACCGGCCCAGCTTCACGGCGACGCTGACCATCGGCGGATCGAAACCGGCTTGCATGACCCAACTGGAAAGCATGCCGGTGGCGCGCGGACCGGTGCCCACCGTGAGGATGAAGATGCCGCTGGGTATGCGGCCGAGCACCGGATCGAAAGATTTGGATTTGCTCATTTGCGCACCGTCCGGGCCGCGTGGACTGCTCGCTGAAGCGACCAGTCCGTAACGCGTTTATGAATTGCCGCCTTTGCGAAGCTCGCGGCCCAGCTTCTGTTCAACACTCGCCACCTTGCTTTTGAGGCGTCCCGACTTGCCTCGGCGAAAATCCAGCTTCGCCGCGCACGTAACTCGGTCGCTGTGCGTCGCGGTTTGCTCGATGCAGCGGCGCATCAGGTCGAGTACGTCGGAAAGCTCCCCTTCCACGATCGTGCCCATGGAATGCAGCTCGTAATCGAGCCCGCTTTGCTCGACAAGCTGCAGGCATTCGGCCACGTACTGGCTCACGCTCTCACCCTTGCCCAGCGGAGTGATGGACATCTCAAGCAGAACCATACTTCTACCCTCGGCCGCTCGATATCGAATCGTCGACTCCCAAAGCGCCAGTTACTGCATTGCTGTCATGCTATCGCCAGCGCGCGGGCTGTGCCGGATTGTAGCGCAACCGGGGCGATTGGTCGACAGCATGCGCCCCTTGCGTTTGCGGAAAATGGCGGGAAATCCCCTGGGCTGATTTACTATGTTAGTGTGCGCTAACATCCGCTAACCTGCGACGTTTTTTGGGCCGAGTATGTATTAGGGTCCCCCGCACTCGAGTGCCCTATTCCCACCGCGATTGACCGACCTTCGCAGACCCGCCTTGAACATGGTTCGCCTTCGCTCGATCGTGATGCGGCTGTGCGCGCTTGCGCTGCTACTGTGGGGCTTCTCACTACATGCGCGGTTGTCGCGCGGCCAAAGCTCCGAATCCGTCGACCCTGCGCCGCGCCAGCCATCCGTCTACCGCCCAGTGCGGACCGTTTGGGCGACGGACGCCGGCGATGAGCTGTCGAGCCCGGTGCCGGCGGCCGTCGATTTGGGCGCGTGGAACGGCATGGTCCCGGCAGCCGAGCAGCCGGAGTTGAACCAGCCCGTACCAGTCGGCGATGCCTGGATTTCCGCGCCGAGAGACAGGCAGGCGATCGTAGAACCGGGTGATTACTTTGCGGATCCGAGTTGGGACGGCGGCCAGTACTGCGATACCGGACATTCCTCTGCTTGGCATTGGCAAGTGCTGCCCGACGGCCTTATCTATCGATCCTACCAGGCGGGCGTGCGCGAGCCGCGTCTGTCGATCCTCGCATTCCATGAAGGTGACGGACGAACGTACTGGGACGGCACGCTTGGCGGGCGCGTTGGTTTGTTGCGATACGGCACGTGCGATACGCTCTATCCACAAGGTTGGCAACTGGACGTGGAAGCGGCCGCAATCGTGCGGCTTACGCTCGATGAGATCCGCGACTTCGAGACGGCCGACTATCGCGTCGGCGTGCCGCTTACCTACGGCGTCGAGAATTGGCAGTTCAAGTTCGCTGTGTACCATCTTAGTTCGCATCTCGGCGATGAATATGCGATTGCCAACCCGGGCAGTTTGGATGAGCGGATCAATTACGTGCGCAACGCGCTCGTGGTCGGCGCTTCCTACTATCCGCATCCCGTGTGGCGGCTGTATTCCGAGGCCGCCTACGCGGTGAACGTCGACGGCGGCGCTGAACCCTGGGAGTTCCAGTTTGGAACCGAAGTTTCCGAACCCGGACCGACCGGTATGCACGGCACGCCATTTCTGGCCGCCAACGCCCACTTGCGCGAAGAGCACGATTTCGGCGGCGACGTCACCTTCCAGGCCGGCTGGCTATGGCGTGGCCGGTCCGGGCAGGTCACGCGCATGGGCCTGCACTTGTACAACGGCAAGTCGAGCCAGTACCAGATCTTCAACAATTCCGAGCAACAGATCGGGTTCGGTCTGTGGTACGACTACTGACGCGGCGCCGCCCGCGCGGCGGGATCGAACGTCTGCCCGGCTGCTCATGAGCTAGCCGATGAGCGGCCAGTTTGCGCAGCTCCTTCGTAGACCAGCGGCAACACTCCGCCCTGCTATCGGCAACCTGGGCATCGGCGTACCATATCTCCATGCGACAACAGTTGGTCGACTACCGAGTCTTTTGGCGTCAGTTCCGCGATGCCTACCAAAGCACAGGCGCGGTTCTGCCGAGCGGGCGAGCCTTGGCGCGCGCGCTGTCTCACTATGTTCGCGAACCGGGCGAGGCCGCTTCAGCGGCCGGGGGCAACGAGTTCCAAGCAACACAAAGCACCAATGCACCCGGTCGCCGAATCCTCGAAGTGGGACCCGGCACTGGCGCGGTCACGTCACAGATCGTGGGCGATCTGCGTTCGGGCGACCAGCTCGATCTTGTCGAGCGAAACGACCAATTCGTTGCTCATCTCCAAGAGCGAATCGCAACGGCCGAGCCATTTCGATCGGTCGCCAATCGCATCGCGCTGTTGCACGCAGCCGTCGAAGATCTGCCCAAGGACCGGCAGTACGATTTGATCATCTCCGGACTGCCGCTGAACAATTTCACTGTCCAGTCGGTCCGCGAAATCTTCACCAAAATGCGCGAACTGCTCGCGCCCGGAGGAACATTGAGCTTCTTCGAGTACGTCGCCGTGCGGCGAGTTAAATCAATTGTAAGCGGCCGTGCCGACCGCGAGCGGCTGACTGGCATCAGCCGGTTATTTTGCGAGGTCCTGTCATCAACGGAGGTGCGACGCGACCTGGTGCTCGCCAATGTGCCGCCGGCATGGGTGCATCATGTGCGATTTGAAACAGGGAGCACGGAGCACGGAGCACGGAGTAAAAACTCTGGCTCCTCGCTCCCTGCTCCCTGCTCCCCGCTCCCATGAACCTTCTCACCATCGAAACAACATGCGACGAGACGGCGGCCGCGATCGTCACGGACCGGCTCGAGGTGCTGGCTTCGGTCGTCGCTTCGCAGGACAAGCTGCATGAGCGGTTTAACGGCGTGGTGCCCGAAATTGCTTCGCGGGCCCACGTCGAGCGGATTCTGCCCGTGATCGACGAGACGCTCCGCAAGGCCGGGTTGAAATTGGGCGACCTAGACGCCGTGGCCGTTGCCAACACACCGGGCCTGGCCGGCTCGCTGTTGGTGGGCCTCACGGCGGCGAAGGCTCTTTGTCTCGCTTGCGATTTGCCGCTTGTGGCCGTTAACCACTTGCAAGCGCATATCTATGCCTGCCGAATGGCCAGCGGTCGCAACGTGTTCCCGTGCGTTGGACTGATTGTCAGCGGCGGACATTCGAACATCTACCGCTGCGAGACGGCAATTGACTTCAGGCCATTGGGCGGCACCATCGATGACGCCGCCGGCGAGGCCTTCGACAAAGTCGCCAGCTTACTCGGATTGCCGTATCCAGGTGGGCCATCGATCGAAAAGGCCGCCCGTGGCGGCGATCCGCATCGGCACCGTTTCCCTCGGCCACTTCTGGACGACCCAAACCGCCTCGAATTCAGTTTCAGCGGGCTGAAAACGGCGGTGCGATACTTAATCACAGGTCCGGGCAAGCTAGGAGCAGAGAGCAAGGAGCGCGGAGCAAAGAGCGCGGAGCCGGGAGCCAGAAGCGCTTCACTTGCTCCTTGCTCCTTGCTCCTTGCTCCTCGCTCAATCGCCGACATAGCGGCCAGCTTCCAGGAAGCCGTCATCGACTGCCTGGTGGGCAAGGCAGAGCTGGCACTCGAAAAAACCGGCTATCGCACTCTTTGCGTCGGCGGTGGAGTAGCGGCCAACGCGCGATTCCGAGCTCGGCTCGAGGAATCGGCGAAGCGTCACGGCTATGAGCTTTTTGTGCCGCCACTGTCGCTTTGCACTGACAACGCGGTGATGGGCGCGATCGCACTTGAGCGTCTGAAAGCGGGCCAAGTCGAAGACCTAACGCTCGAGATAAATCCTGGACCTGAACGGATCTCCGCGAAAACTACATGATCGTAAAAAAGCGGCCCGGCAAATTATTGCCGGGCCGCTGTATTTGCGCTTCGCCCACCCTTTCAGAAATCAACGGGTCCTTCCGCCAAGTTGCATCCAGCTAGCGATCTTTTACTTCTGCGGTCGGTACGCGCCCACCACACAGGGCCCTAGAACGACCGCCGCTGGCAATTCGGGCAGCTGCTGGTCGGGTAAGGGCTGCTGTATACCTCAGGAGTGCTCGGCTTGTAGCTGACCTGTGTCACAGCCCGCGGCCGGGCACGTTCGCCATTCTTATGCTGCGTCAGCGCCGTTGTCCACTCCGTGGCGTTGATCTTGCCGGAGCGGCGGAACAACACCGTCGAACCGGTCTTATCGATAATGGCCACATGGGGAAATCGATCGGCGCGGAACGCTTTGGCTACTTGTCGTCCGTACTTCGTCGTGACATCCACATGGCACAAGCGATAGGGACGCAGTAACTCGAACTGCTTGCCCTGAAGGGCGTTCTCACTCAGAAGTGCCGGCTCGACACTTGCCTCTTTGCTGTTCGGCTCATCCAACACGACCAGCAGCGGGCTGTTGCCGGCCCGTGTGGCCGACAACGCCTTACCATAGTTCCCTTCCCATTGGGGAGGCTCTGGTGTTGCTGCTAGCAATCCAACCGCCAGCGTGGCGGTCGCTAGGTAACTGATCATCATTGATTCTCCTTCTTTCCTTTGCCCCCACAGTCGTATCGCATCGCGGTAGGAAACACTTGCGCCGACAGGATGGTGCGAAGCGAAACGGTGCAGAGTTAGACAAACTTTTGGGAGTGGAATACGTTGGGAGGGCGAAGCAAGGTGCCATCAATTGGCATGTTGCGTATTCCACGCAAGGCAGGATTCCTGATCGGCGTAGCGCTCAACCGGCCAATGTGCTTTCGTGCACCCGGAAGGCACCCTCGCAAACTAGCCGATCATGTTGCCCGATCAAGGGGGGCAGCTAGCTGAACTTTTCCGAAAGCGCAAAGCAGGGGGAATTCCACGCGCTAGCTGCTGGGAGAATCGCGGGCGAGGGTGCCCGCTTTTTCCCGGTGTGCAGGTCTATTTTGTCCTCGCGCAGCCGTCACAATTGAGCGGTATGCGCTGAGAAATATAATTCCGTGCCAACAGTAGAATTTCCGCGACGCGTGCTGTTATGGACAAGATGGGAATTCTGCGTTGAGCAATAGTGCGCGAAGACTCGCGCAAAAATGGACTACGACGCGTCGAGTGTAACGGGGATCTGCACAGTCTCACCCCCGCGAAGTACCGTGACGACGATACGATCACCGGGCTGATGCTCTTCGATCATTTCCAGAAATGTGCTCGCGCTGTCTACGGATTGGCCGTCAACGGCCACGATGATATCGGCCGCACTTCGGTCATCTTGCTCGACCGTATAAACCAGCGGTCCGCGCCGTACATTTCGGCGGACGGCCTTCCAACCGCGCAAGCCCGCCCGCTCGGCCGGTCCGCCACGATTGGTGCGAACGATCTGCAGGCCCTCGGGAATCTCGGCGACGGCAATGATGCCGATGTCTGCCCGCACGACTTTGCCGTGCTCAATGAGTTGAGGCACGATCTGGCGAATTCGATTAATTGGGATGGCAAACCCCAATCCGGCGCTCTGGCCACTCTTGGTAGCAATGGCGACATTCATGCCGATCATTCGTCCGCTGGTGTCCAGGAGCGGCCCCCCCGAATTGCCGGGGTTCATGGCGGCGTCGGTCTGGATAATCGATTTCATCTCTCGGCCGGTGCGGCTGGGCAACGTGCGGTTGATGTTCGAAATGATGCCCGTGGTGAGAGTGCCTTCAAGACCGAACGGGTTGCCCAACGTGTACACGCGCTGGCCAACCCTCAAGTTGTCGGACGTGCCGACCGGTACCGGAAAAAGTTCGTCGGCCGGTGCGTCGATTTTCAGAACAGCAATGTCCTGGTCCGGATCGGTACCGATGACTTGCGCATCCTCATAGGTCTTGCCGTTGAGCGTAACTTGAATGTCGCGGGCGTCCTCCACGACGTGGTAATTGGTGAGGATGTGCCCCCGTTTATCAATTACCGAGCCAGAGCCGGCCCCTTCCCCCGGGGATGGCAACATGAAGAACCGGTCGTAGCTTACGGTGCTCGTAATAATATTCACGACGCCCCGGTTTGCGCCATCGTAGACCTGGATGTTCGTGAGTTCCTCGGGCGTCAAGCCGGGCTTTAGGCCGGCCGCCGAATTGGTGATCAAGGACGATGAAGTACCGGAAGAACTGGACCGCGCCGACTGTGCCACAGCGGGCGGGCTCACCGGCCATTGATATTCCTCGTCGATCATCCAGCCAGCCACGGCGGCACCTACGAGTCGCACTGACGGCCGAGCATAGTACTAAACGTTTCATTGCTTTAACTCAAAATGGTGAATTGCGATTATTGAAGTCCGCCGAACAGCAGAGGCTGTCGGCCAGGTAAAGCTGTCCGGGAGGGCAGCACCGCAGCGGGGCACGTTTTGCTGCGTAGCCCGTGGGAAGTGTATTGTCTTCCCTACGTGCCAGGCAACCGAATCGTTCGCCCCCTAATTGGGGCCGGCGGGAAGAAACCGCGGCCTCAGCGGCGAAAGGCTCTAAGAAGCTGATCCATAGCCTGGCCCAGTTGGCTGGGGCGTTCAGCCGCTAGCCGGACCAAAATGGTCCGGCTATGTAGGCACGGAAAATGGTCCGGCTATGTGAGGCTGCCGGGCCGGGACGGACGGGCTGTGTAGCGGATGGAAAAGTGGGAAAAGCATTGGCGTTTGACTGGCGGCCTGAATAAACTGGGATAAGTGGTTATCTACCCGGCTTTTAGACCGCCTTGCCAGCCTTTGCAGGGGACAGCAGAGCGGAGTAAATCTTATTGCGCTGGACCACGGTACCGGCCCGCGCTGGCTCGTCGCACCGGAGCACGACGACTGCCGTGCGCCGCACCGACTAATTGCGGAGTGTCAAGATGTCGACGTTTTCTCGGGTAAGGGGCACTTTCACGTGGCGACATGCGACGAGTTTCGCTGTTGCTGTCATCATTTCGCAACTTGTTCAGCCACGGCTGCTCGCCGAATCTACGCAGCCGAGCGCCGAGCTGCGTACATTTCAGCGAAACGACGGTCAGACGTTTTTTGCGCTCAGCGTCACGCCGCCGGCAAACTTGGCGGCCGCGGGCACCGCGCGCGACATCGTCATCCTGTTCGACACATCCGCAAGCCAGGCCGGCATCTATCGCGAGACCGCGCTCGCCGCCCTCGAAGCGTGCATGGCAAAACTCGGCACACAAGATCGCGTTCAGTTGCTGGCAGCAGATTTGGAAGCGCGCCCGATTACGGATAAATTCCTTTCCGCCAACAGCGATGAGCTGAACTCCGCGATCGACCGGCTGCGAGCCGAGCCCCCATTGGGCTCGACGGATATGGACCTGATCGTGCGCCAGGCGATTGCGCGATTTGACACGCCGCAGAAAGCCGGCCTCGCGGTGCTGTACCTCGGCGATGGCTTAAGCAAGGCGAATTTGCTCGACACCGACACATTCGGCAAGCTTGCCCAGGAACTTGCCGAAGCTCGCGTTTCAGTGAGCAGTTATGCGGTCGGTCCTCAGTGCGACGGCCGCTTGCTCGCAGCCTTGGCGAACCAGTCCGGCGGAAACTTGTACGTTGCCGAGCCGATGGCGTTTGCGAATGAACAAGAAAAACTGACCGAAGATCGCGCGCGGCAGGAAAATCTGCGGCGCGGCGCCGAAGTCTGGCGCCATGATGGCCAGTTGGATGCGTGCTGCCGTGTTGTGGCCTGCCGACATCAAGTGGCCGGCCGAGTTGGGCCAAGTGTACCCTAAGTCGCTTCCGCCACTGCGAGCCGATCGCGACACGGTGGTGGTCGGTGCTGCGAGCCAGCCGCTGGAAAAACCAGTCAATATCTCCGCGCGCGTCGAGACGGACAACGGTCCAGCGGATCTGCAGTGGACGGCCACGCCGCAATCGATGGGCGACAGCCATGCGTTTCTAGCCCAAGTGGTGGAAATGGCCCGCGGTGATGATGGCATTAGCCTGCCGACGCTCGGCACGCCCGGACTTACCGAAACCGCTCGCTTACTGGAGAGCGAAGTCGATGGGCTCACCGAGCTCGCGGAACGTTCAATCGCCACGGGCGACGTGCAAGCTGCGACTGTGGCTGCTCAAGCTGTGCTCAACCGCGATCCTGAAAACGTCAAGGCGCAAACGGTCCAGCGGCTGGTTGAACGCCGCCGCACCGAGGCGCGACCTGTCTCCGATTCGCTCACCCCGGTTCCTGCGAGAGGTGGCGGCCCCGAAGAGGAGGAAAGCGAAGACCTGAATCTCGTGCGCACCGCGCAGGTGACGGTGCCACCGCCAGTCGACGTCGAAGTTGTGCCGCCGGCCGAGGGTTTTCCCGAAGACGGTTCGCTGACGGATCAATTCGCGGACGAAGGTGCGCTGCTCGACGAGGTTCAGGAGCAGCGCCGGGTGTTTCAGCAGTTGATGCGCCGCGAAATTGAAAATGTCGTCATCGATGCCCGGCGGCGAATGAGCGACGACCCGGATGCCGCCATTCAAGACCTCAAGCTGGCGATGCAAAACGTAGAGCGTTCGCCTGAGCTCAGCGCCGATGTCCGCGCAGCTCATCGACAAGCTGCAAATCGCGCTGCGCGAAGCGCAGCGACAAGCGATCATCAAAGATGAACTCGACGCCGAACGCGAGGAGGAAATGGCAGCCGCCCGCGAGCGCAGGATGCTCGAAGAACGCATGACCCGCGACCGCGACAAAGAGCAGCAGCTCATCGATCGCTACAACGCCCTGATGGACGAAGTCCGCTATGACGAAGCCATGGAGGTCGCGGCGGCCGTACACGAAATCGACCCCGAAGGCGTTACTCCGGTCGTGGCATTCGCGTCGTCGTACCTGATGCGCAACGATTACCTGATGCAGGTGGTGCGGGCGCAACGTTGGACCAATTTCTTCGACACTCTGTACCAGGTGGAGCTTTCCGCGGTTCCATTCCCCGACGATCCGCCGATCGTTTACCCTGCGGCGCCGATTTGGGAAGAGCTGACCAATCGCCGCAAAGACCGCTACGGCGCGATGGATTTGAAGGCCTCCGGCGAAGCGGAGCAACGGATCGAAACGGCGCTGCGAAATCCGCTCAAAAGTGCCGGCCTGGATTTCACCGACACGTCGCTGGAAGAAGTCATCGGATTTATTCAGGAATCATACGCCATTCCAGTTCAGTTGGACGCAACCTCGCTGGAGGAAATCGGCATCGACCCGCAGGAACCCGTCACAGTGAGCTTGCACGGGATCTCGCTGCGCTCGGCGCTGCGGATATTGCTCAAGAACCTTGGATTAACGTACATCATCCAAGACGAAGTGCTGATGATCACCACGCCTGAGGCAGCCGAAGCGGAGCTAGTCGTAAAGGTCTATCCGGTTGCCGACCTCGTATTGCCGATTGACGCGACGCTGCTGAGCGGCGGTCTGGGAGGCGGCGGCGGCCTGGGCGGCGGCGGCCTGGGCGGCGGGCAACAAGGCGGCGGCGGTGGTGGCTTCGGTGGTGGTGGTGGCGGCTTTGGCGGTGGCGGTGGTGGCTTCGGTGGCGGGCAACAAGGCGGCGGCGGTGGTGGCTTCTTCAGCGTGCCCGACCGGCCGATTAAAGACGCCGCGACGAAAACCAATGTCAAAGGCAAGAAGAAGATTGCCGCCATCGAGATCGACCGCAAGCTCTCGCCCGATAAGTTCTGGAACGGCTACTTCAGCACGCATCGAGCCGATCCGGCCGCTGTTCGCGAAACGGTGCGCCGGCTCATGGGCCGCAAGCAGATCGATCATATCATCGCGCTGATTCACGCCGCGCTGCGGCATGGTCAGCCCCAATCGTGGATGTACGAGTCGCTGGGGATCGCGATGGAGCTGGGCGATCGGCCCAAGCACGAGATCGAGCGGGCCGTAATGTCGGCCGCCGATTTCAGCACCTCACCCGACGAGCTGATGTACATTGCACAGTATTTGTCGCGCCTCGGCCTCGAGCGACGCGCGATGTTGCTTTATCAGCAAGTCGCCAAGATCGAGCCGCTTCGCGGCGAGGCGTACGCACTGGGTTTGCGTGCCGCTGAGCGGGCCGAAGATCTGGCCGGCGTTCAGTGGGCCACCGTGGGCAATCTTGAGCCAGGCTTGGCCAACCGAACTGGCGGAAATCGAACTCACCGCCTCGCGTGTCGCGCAAGGCCACGCTCGAACGCCTTACGAGCGAGGGTCGCATCGACGGAGCGCGACGCCTACCTCAAGGCCTTGCAAGAGGCCGTCGTTCGCGACTGCGTCGTTCAAGTTTCCTGGACCGGCAATGCCGACATCGACGTTTCGGTGGAGGAGCCTGCGGGAACCGTCTGCTCGATCGCCGAGCCGCGCACCAGCGGCGGCGGCGTGCGACTGGGCGATGCTTATTCTCCCGGTGGCGACGCCAGCCAGGGAGCAAGCGAAATCTACGTCTGCCCCAAGGGGTTTGCCGGCAAGTACCGCGTGCACATCGACCGCGTGTGGGGCGATGTGGCCGCCGGTAAAGTGACTGTCGACGTGTACACACACCTGCGCAGCGGACAGGTGCAACACGAGCGGCAGCAGATCGAATTGAACGACAACGAGGCGATGGTCGTTTTCGATCTGGATCGTGGCCGCCGCAACGAGCCGCTTCAAGCGGCTCAGTTGGCGGGCGCCGTGAAGCGTCAGCAGGCATCAGTCGGGCCGTTTTGGCGCAGCAAATTAGCAGCGGGTCCGATCCGCGCGTGATTCCTGGCGGCAGTGCTGCGGACTTTGCTCGGCGGGCGGCGCTGTTCGGCGGGCGGGGAGCAGTCGGCTTCCAGCCGATCATTCAGGTTCTGCCTGAAGGCACGATGATGAGTGTGTTCGGCGTCGTCTCGGCCGACCGCCGCTACGTGCGCGTTGCCGTGGCGCCGATCTTCTCGACGATCGGCGATGTGCAGACCTTTACGTTTGCCGGGCAAGCTGAGCCGCAGGACCAAAATGGCAATGGCAATGGCGATGGAGCGCCGGCGATGGGGATGGCGTCGTCATACCAATGGGCCCGCTCAACCAGGGCGGCGGCGGCTTCGGCGGCAGGTAGCCATGAAAGCGAGCAAAGCGAGCCGGGTCGTCCTCGACCCCGGCTAAAATCGATCGCTCACGCCTTCGCCGCGAGCAGCCACACAAGCATGCCCTTCTGCACGTGCATCCGGTTGGCGGCCTGCGCGACCACGACGCTTTGCGGACTGTCGATCACTTCATCCGTTACTTCTTCGCCGCGGTGCGCCGGCAGGCAGTGCAGGAACAAGGCGTCGCCGGGTGCATTAGCCATCAGCTGGGCATTCACCTGGTAGTCGGCGAAGTCTGCGCTGCCGTTGCTCGCGCTCGGCTTCCTGCCCCATGCTGGCCCAGACATCGGTGTACACGGCCGATGCGTCTTGCACCGCGGCATGCGGATCATTCGTGATCGTCAGGTCGAGCCGTGGAAACGTGCTGCCGCGCGTGGCTCACGAACTCGTCATCCAACTCGTAGCCCGGCGGCGTGCACACGACCAACTTCACGCCCAGATGGCCGCAGCCTTCGACCAGGCTCCGCGCCACATTGTTGCCGTCGCCGACCCATACCAGCCGGCTGCCCGCCAGCTCGCCATAATGCTCCTGGAGCGTGAACAGGTCGGCCAATACCTGGCACGGATGAGCAAGGTCGGTGAGGCCGTTAATCACGGAGCAGGCGGCGTATTGGGCGACCTCGACCACCGTCGAATGCCGCTTCGCCCGGACGACGAGAACATCGACCATTTCGCTGAGCACGCGCGCGAAGTCGGCTACGCTCTCGCGCTTGCCGAAGCCCACATCCTCGCCGAGCATCACGCTGCCGCCGCCGAGCTGGGCGATCCCCGACTCGAAGCTCACCCGCGTGCGCAGCGACTGCTTTTCGAACAACAGCGCAAGCACGCGTCCCGGCAGCAGCGGCTCGCGCAGTCCTTGCGAGAACTTGCTCTTGAGGTCCTCGGTGATCGAGAAGATCCGCGAGATCTCGGCGGCGGAAACGTCGGATAGTGTCAGCAGATGTCGCATAGTGTTTCGAGTGAGTAGGTGAGTAAGTGAGTAGGTGAGTAAGTAGACCTAGCACCTACTCACGTACTCACTTACTCACGATTTTCAGCACTTCGCTGAGTATCTCGCACCCTTCATCGAGCTGATCGTCTCGCAGCGTCATCGCCGGCAACAGCCGCATCACCGTTTGCTGCGTGCAGTTGATCAATAGGCCGCGCTCCATGCAGCGCTCGCACGATCGGTGCTCCATCGATGCTCAGTTGGAGGCCAATCATGAGGCCGCGGACGCGGAGCTCTTCGACAATCGGCAGCTCCTCGACCAGCGGAGCAAGCCGCTGCCGAAACGCTTCGCCCAAGCTGCGTGGCGCGTTCCAGCAATCCCTCTTCTTCGATCGTTTCGATCGTGGCGATGCCGGCTCGGGCGGCAATCGGGTTGCCGCCGAACGTGGCCGCGTGAATGCCCGGTCGCAGGCTCGCCGCGACTTCCGCGGTCGCCAGCATGGCCGCCCCAGCAATGCCGCCGCACAGGCTCTTAGCCAGCGTCATGATATCCGGCTCGACTCCGGCATGTTGATAGGCGAACCACTTGCCAGTTCGGCCGCAGCCGCTCTGCACCTCGTCGAAGATTAGGAGCAGCTCGCGCTCGTCGGCCAGTTGCCGCAGGCCCTGCAAGAAATCCTTCCGGCGGAATTCGAATGCCACCCTCGCCCTGCATCGGCTCGATGAGGATCGCGCAAGTTTCCTCGTCGACGAGCTTGCGCACTGCCTCCAAGTCGCCGAACGGTGCGTAGAGGAAACCGGCCAAAAGCGGTCCGATGCCCTCATGGTATTTGGGCTGGGCCGTGGCGCTGGTGGCGCCGTAGGTGCGGCCATGGAAGCCACCGCGGAACGTGATGATCTTGTAGCGCTTCTCGGGCGTGTGCAGCCGGGCCAGCTTGATTGCCGCCTCATTCGCCTCCGCCCCCGAGTTGCAGAAGAACGCCTTGCCGCCGAAGCTTCGCTCGCGAGAGCATCTGCGCCCAGCGGCCTTGGGCTTCCGTGTGCCAAGTATTGGGCACGTGAATCAACTCGGCGGCCTGCTGCTGAATCGCTTCCACAACGCGCGGCGGACAGTGGCCCAACAAATTGCAGCCCCAGCCCGGAAAGAAATCCAGATAGCGCCGCCCCTGATCGTCCCAAACATACGAACCCTCGCCGCGCACCAGCGACAGCGGAAATCGCGTGTAGTTCGGCACGACGTATTTGGCGAACAGCTCGGCCGTTTCGGGGTTCATACTTGTTATTGCGGTGGCCATATCGAGTTCCTTGAAGGAGCGAGGATCGAAGATCGAGAAGTGAGTTTTGGATTCATTCTCGCTCCTCGCTCCTAACTTCTCGCTCCTAGTTCGCCACGATCTCCGTCCCAATGCCTTCGTTCGTGTAAATCTCCAGCATCAGCGAATGGCGGATGCGGCCGTCGATGATGTGAATCTTCCGCACGCCTTTTTGCAATGTTTCCAGGCAGGCTTCCACTTTGGGAATCATGCCGGCTTCGATCGCCCCCACTTCGATCAGCCGCCGCGCTTCTTTTGCGGTAAGAGAGTGGATCAACGAATCGGGATCATTCTTGTCCCGGCGCACGCCGTTCACGTCGCTGAGGAACACGAGCTTTTCGGCGCCCAATGCCTGCGCGACCGCTGTGGCCGCCGTATCTGCGTTCACATTCAGCTTCTCGCCCGTGGCCTTCACTTCGCACATCGATGGAATCACCGGCACCTGCCCGGCGTAGCATAGGTTCTCGATCGTGTCGCGATCGACGCTCGTCACGCGGCCGACGTGCCCCAGATCAATCTCTTCGCCGCCCTCACCTTTCAGCGTCAATCGCTCGCCAAACAGCACGTTGTTGTTTTGCTCGCCGTGGAAGTTGAGCGGCATCGCCCGGCCGCCAAACTCCTCGATCCGCGCGGCGATCGATTCGTTGATTTCGCCGGCCAGCACGCGCTCGACAATCGCCAGCGTCGCATCATCGGTATAATCGCCGGCCCTGAATGAACCGCGGCTCGATCTTCGCCTCCTCCATGGCCCGCGTGATCGCCGCCCCGCCGCCGTGCACTACGATCGGCCGCATGCCGACCGTTTCCATGAACACGATATCGACCAGCAAATGCCGCAGCGCTTCGGGGTCCTCCATCACGCTGCCGCCCAGCTTGATGACCGTGATCTTATCGCGAAACTGGCGGATCCAACCCATCGCCTCGATGAGCAAATCCGCCTTCTGGATAGCGTCTTGGACCACGGGCTTCTTGGCACCCCGCTGGAAAACAACAGAGACGCACGCGGCTCGCAGAGGTTCGCTCCAGCGGCGTTCTCACTGTAAAAATGGCTGAATCCCGCATTGTAAAAACGCGCGTTGCGCGGGTCAACGAGCGCACGGCTATGCGATTCGACTAGTGAAAGTGCCGATTCCATGGCAAGATATTCTGGACTCTAATTTCCACAGTCCGTAACGATATTCCTGTTTCATGTCCGAACCACTGGCGATCATCCTGGCCGCGGGAAAAGGCAAGCGGATGGCGTCCGAATTGCCCAAGGTGCTGGTGCAGGTCTGCGGCCGGCCGATGATTCGCTATGTGATCGACGCGGTCAGGGCCGCCGGCATCCAGCGGATCGTCGTGGTCGTCGGTTACCGAGCTAACCTCGTGCGAGATGAGCTGGCCGGCGAGCCGGGAATCGATTTCGCCGAACAGACGGAACAACTCGGCACGGGCCACGCCGTGATGATGTGCCGCCCGCAGTTGGGCACGCACAACGGGCCAGTGCTGATCCTGGCCGGCGACTCGCCCATGGTGCAGGTCTCGTCGCTTCGCGCCCTGCTGACCGAATTTGAAGCCAGCCGGCCGGCCTGCCTGATGGGCACGGCCAAGAAGTCCGATCCGGCCGGCCTGGGCCGCATCGTTCGCGACGCGGCGGGCCGGTTCCAGGCGATCGTCGAGGAAAAAGATGCCACACCAAGCCAGCGGGCGATCACGGAAGTCAACATGAGCACCTACGTTTTCCAGGCCGCACCGCTGCTGGCCGCCCTCCAGCAGTTGACGGCCGACAATGTTCAAGGCGAGTATTACCTGACGGACTGTCCCGGTGTCCTGAAAAAGGCCGGCCACGCGGTCGAAGCCCTCTGCGTGCTGCAACCCTGCGAGGCACTGAGCATTAATACCGTGGAGGAACTGAAGGCAGTTGAGGCGGAGATGCGGAAAATGACGAATCCCCGAATGACGAATGACGAATGATTCTTCCGCATTCGTCATTCGTCATTAGTCATTCGTCATTTGGTATATAACGGTCGAATACCCAATGAACGATTTAAAGATCTTCAGCGGCACTGCCAACCAGGCGCTTGCCAAACGGATCACCGACTACCTCGGCGTTCCGCTGGGCGACATCGCGCTGGGAAAATTCCCGGACGGCGAAATCTCCTGCAAGATCAACGAGGACGTCCGCGGCCGCGACGTGTTCTTGATCCAGCCCACCTGCCCGCCGGTGAACGAGAACATCATGCAGTTGCTCGTGATGATCGACAGCTGCACTGCGGGCAAGCGCCGAGCGGATCACGGCGGTCATTCCCTACTTCGGTTACGCCCGCCAGGACCGCAAAGACGAAGGTCGCGTGCCCATCACGGCCAAGTTGGTGGCGAACCTCATTACGCGGGCCGGCGCCAATCGCGTGCTGACCATGGATCTGCACGCGGCGCAGATTCAAGGTTTCTTCGACGTGCCAGTCGACCATCTTTATGCGGCCCCGGTGCTCAACGAACACTTCCTGCACTCGGACATCGACCTGGCCAACGCCGTGATCGTCAGCCCCGACGAGGGCAGCATCAAGCGCGCGCTCGGCCATGCCAAGCGCATCGGCGGCACCGTGGCCATCATCGACAAGCGCCGCACGAGCGCGGAAACCACCGTGCAAGCTCATATCCTGGGCGGCGAAGTCGAGGGCAAGGTGGCGCTGATGTTCGACGACATGATCAGCACGGCCGGCTCGATCACCGGCGCCGCCAAGACGTTGCACGAGCACGGCGTCAAGGAAATTCATGTCGCCGCGACGCATCCCGTGCTGTGCGGCCCGGCGGTTGAGCGGCTCAAGGCCGCCAATCTCGCCAGCCTCGTAGTCACCGATTCGATCCCGCTGCGCGAAGATCAGCTTTTGCCGCAAACGCAAGTGCTCACGGTGGCTCCGCTGTTGGGCGAAGCGATCAAACGCATCCACCGCAACGAATCGGTCAGCCGCTTGTTTCGCTGACTCGATGGCCGGCTTTTTCGTGGCCAATCTATTGCGACGAGCAAGTTCCAACGCGCATAATGCCCGCGGTCTTTCCAATCAATCGGAGGTCGACTTATGGGCAAGTGGCAAGAGGAATTGAATAGGCTTCTAGAGCGAAGCGCCGAGAACAAGACAGCAATCGACGAAACGCTCAAGTATTGGGAAAAAGTCGTCGATGCCGCCCAGGCGTTTGTCAGCGCCCATTCAAAAGGCGCTTCCAAATTGACGAAAGCATCTTCCGATCTCTTAGACGCAGAAGAAGACTGCGCCTTGCTCTCCGCCCAGTTAGTCGACCTCGAGGTGGAATTGGAGGCCGCTAAGAAGGACAAAGACAAGGACAAAATGAAGAGACTCGAAGACGAGATGAAGCCTCTCATCAAAAACTTTGAAAACGGCAGGAAGGGACACAAAACTGCGGTCGACGAAGGCATGAAAGTCGGCAAGGAAGTGAACGCACTCCGCGACGCCCTGAAGTCCGCCCTTGGCTGAAGAATCGTAGCGCACCACACGCAGCAGTTTCAAACTCGCTCCCCCTTGGGGGGAGGGCTTGGGAGGGGGTAACATGGCGGCCATGTCCGCCTCACCGCCGTCGGTTGAACACTCAAGTGAACCCGCGCCTCTTCCCGAAGAGGAAGTCCGGGAGGCGATCAACCGCTGGAGCCAGGGCTTCTTTCGCGTGCGCTATCTAGGCGACAAGATCTTCATCGACAAGATCGTGCCCGCCTATTCGTACACTGTGCGGCTGCGCACGCAGTACGAAGAGCGCACCGTCGCGCCTGTTTCGGTGCCCTACCATGGCCAGCCGCTCGACGACCGGGGCATGCCGCCCGACGCCTGGGATATACCTGTTTCGCGGCCAGACAATTTCGAGGAGCGCAGCGAGACGCTCGCCGTGCCGCATACCGATCGTGTGAGCCTTTGCCCCAAGTGCGCCGGCGTCGGCAATATCGCCTGCAGCCGTTGCAATGCGGCAGGCCAGGTTACTTGTCCTCATTGCGGCGGCCGCGGTTTCCAGGACTCGATGCAGCCGCGACCGACTCAAGACGCGTCCGGCAAACCGACGACTCAAATGGTCTCGGTGCGCAGCGACTGCGTCCACTGCTTCCACGGCCAGGTGAGTTGCTCCGCCTGCTCCGGCAACGGCCGTGTCACCTGCCCCTCCTGCGAGGGCACGGGCAACGTTCGCACATTCGACCAACTTACCGTGCGATTCCGAGACGTGACGGAAAGCGATCTGCTGGACCCGACCGATTTACCAGACGAGTTACTTCACAAACTGAATGGCGAGGTGATTTTCTCCAAGCGCGCCGAGCGCATCGATGCGTCCCCAGGCGTGCCGGCACATGTTGAATCGACAAGCCGCACGATTCTGCAAAAATCGCACACTTTCGACCAGCGCGCCGCGCGTCTGCTGTTACAGGACCTCGCGGTCGAACGAATCGCCGTTCACGAAGTCGTGTACACCTACGCCGGCGTCGAGCGCCGCCTGTGGATCTACGCCGACGGCCAGGTGCATGCCCCGGATGCGCCGTGGCGCCGCGACCGGCTCTTCTACATTCTGGGCGGCATCGCTGGAGCAGTTATCATCGCAATTCTACTGGCACTGCTCATTACGCGTTTAGTTAGTCTCTCGCAAAGGCGCCAAGGCGCAAAGTTTTCACCACAACAGGCAAAAACAATTTGCAGCACGATGGATCAAACACTTTAGCCTCACGAATAGATCGATTGTTGTAAACGCCCTTTGCGCCTTAGCGCCTTTGCGTGAGATATTCCGACTAAATTTTCGCCTCCGCTATTTATTTGCCAATCTTCGCGAATTCCTCGACGACGACTTTTCTCACCAGCTTGTCGTAGTTCTTTACCTTGGTGTCGATCAATTCGGTAAGCCTCTTTTCGATATCGGTCAGCGTTTTCGATTGCGCCTCATCTGCTTCGTCGACGTAGATCTTCATGTTTTCATTGATCTCATTTAGTTTATCGATGATATCGGTAAGTCGGTTATCCACCTTTTCGACGTCTTTCTTCGTCGCATTCTCGCTTGCCATGATGAGTATCCTCTTTCAACCTTGGACTGGAGATAAACGTTTCTTCCAACTCCCTCCCCCTTGGGGCCGGTCGGGGAAGGGGTTCCGCGAAGGCGTCGCTCTACTTCTTCTTGAACATCTTAGCCACCTTCTGAGCTTCCTCGGAGATGAATTTGCGAATCGACTTGTCGTGGTCCTGAAGGCTCTTGTCCCACGAATCGACGAGCTTTTTCTCAAAATCTGTGATCGCCTTGTCCTGCGCCTGATTCGCCTCGTCGACATACTCCTTGGCGTTCTGGTGGATCTCGTTGAGCTTGTCCACGATTCCGGTCAATCGATCGTCGACCGCTTTCACCTCATCCTTCGTTGCGTACTCGGGCATGTGTACTCTCCCCACTCGTCTAGAAAAAAGAAAGCCATTAACTCTGAGTACATTACTACATCCACAATCGTTGTCGAGAGGCCGCGCGCTCGATCCGCGCGGTTATCTCGCATACGCTGTACGTCCGGGCGAGCCGGGTCGTCCCCGACCCCGGCATTACGCGGATGCCACGCTGGCTTATCCATCGGCGTGCGTTGGTCGCGCAATGCCGACCTTTTTGCTCGTGATCGCGCCGATATACCTTGCAGACACGAACAATTCAGAACCGGCAACTCGTGCGTCGAGGTGTTCTCTATCGGGAAATAGGGAGTCGCCTAAGTGAACGCCCGAGCCCAAACAACGCGACTATCCCACACGCCACAAGCATCATTGCACTCGGCTCCGGCACCGCCGTCCCCAAAAGCGCGAACGCGCTCACGTTCCCCCGTTCAATAACAGTCCAATCCTCGCTTCCGACGCGGTAGGCCACGCGATTGAATACATTGATCCCCATGTTCCAATTCACCTGCCCGCGCATTCGTGCTCCCCACAAGCCAATATGGCGTTGAGGAATTCAACACGACCTCCGATGTCGGCGTCGATGACAAAACTTGCGGCGCGGTGCCGATGCTGTTGAATTGGAACGAGCCAACCACGGCCCCCGGCCGCCCCGAATCGTCGCGATGAACCGTCAACTCGGCCACGTTCCCCGCCAGGTTCGGGTAATGATGCGCGGCGATCTGCAGTTG
This sequence comes from uncultured Planctomycetota bacterium, assembly GCA_963713365.1. Lineage (GTDB taxonomy): Bacteria > Planctomycetota > Planctomycetia > Pirellulales > Lacipirellulaceae > JABDGM01. The sequence continues at coordinate 64,238 of CAVQLN010000009.1, forward strand.
ATCGACCCGGTAAGGCCCGTCGCCAATCACAGAGAACGGAAATGCCCGATCGATTGACGAAGTGATGCCCCAGAACGCGTTGGGTAGAAACGTCGGCGGCGACACAAGCTGGCTGCCGGCGACCACCAGCGGCGCTCCATGCACAGCACCGGCCGAAAGGCCGAACAAAATCACCGCACCGAAAGGTCTCACGCCCGCAGCCATCGATTTCAACTTCATTAGTCGACTCCATAATCGCCGCCGATCCGTACAATGACGCCCATTGTCAGCCGCAAATCGCATAATGTCAAAATATGTAACGGGAAAGTAACGAGTCGCCGTGCAACCTTGCTTATCGACGCCCATAATCGGCGCTTCTTATTTCACACTGGCCAAATACAGCGTCGAATTCGGCCGCGCAATCTGGTATACTGTCGGCGAAGTTTAGATCGCCGTGTTGCGCTTCGCTTCGACCGGCATCTCGCTGTTGAAACGCCAGATTCTAAGACGACCGTCGCGGTACTTCAATTCGGCGAGGCAGGCGATCGAACTGGCATTTCAAACCAAACGTAAATGATCTGACTTTTGCATGACCACGGTTAATTGCAAGGCTGCTTCTCGCGAGCATTTCATATTGGCTGCCGTGCAAAATAGTCGAATTTTGCACGACAAAATGGGACCCCAGCGCGTCGCGCAAAATAGCCATCGCCTCAAAGCCGAGCGTGCAGTTTGCCTCGTATTTCCGATCACCTGGCGGCCAAATCGGCGATTGTCGCGCAAGGTCTGTTGTGATAGCATTTTAGGTTTCCCCCGCGGCGCCAAAATGGCCGGCTGCGTACGCCGACCCAACCGCCGCGATTGCTCCCTTTTTCGGATTCAGGTTTGCACTCCCGTCGCTGAACCCTGAACCCTAAACCCTGACCGCTCTTCATGGTGAATCGCAATTTAATTCGTGAGTTCGACGTATCGGACGAAGACTGGAACGTAGCCGTTGGCGAAATGCTGCCCGAGGACATGGATTGGCTCGGCGGCGAAGACGTCGGACCCAATCAAATCGTCGAAGGCAAGGTGCTCCGCATCGACGACGATTTCATCCTGGTCGACGTGGGCTACAAGAGCGAAGGGATCATTCCACGCAATGAGTGGGAGGAAGGCGACGCGATTCCCGAAATTGGCGAGCGCATTCGCGTCTTGGTCGAAGACACCGAGGACGTCGCCGGCCGGCAAGACGATCGCGGCATGATCGTCCTCTCCAAGCGCAAGGCCGAGAAGATCGAAAAGTGGCTCAAGGTCATGGAGACCGTCCACGAGGGCGACGTCGTCTCCGGCCAGGTCACGCGGAAGATCAAGGGCGGCCTGTTGGTGGACATCGGCGTCAATGTGTTCCTCCCGCCAGCCAGGTCGACATCCGCCGGCCGCACGACATCGGCGAATACATCGGCAAAGAAATCAAGTGCCTCGTGCTCAAGATCGACGAAGCCCGCCGCAACATCGTCGTCAGCCGCCGCAGCCTGATCGAGCAAGAGCGAGCACAAAAGAAGTCGGAGCTGCTCAAGCAGTTGGAAGTCGGCCAGATGCGCAAAGGCGTTGTGAAGAACATCGCCGACTTCGGCGCGTTCGTCGATCTGGGCGGCATCGACGGCCTGTTGCACATCACCGACATGAGTTGGGGCCGAATCAATCACCCCTCGGAAATGGTCAATATCGACGACCAGGTCGAGGTGATGGTCCTGCACATCGACTACGAGAAGGAAAAGATCGCCCTGGGCCTCAAGCAGAAGAGCGCCAGCCCTTGGGACCAGGTTGCCTCGAAATATCCGGTCAACTCGGTCGTGAAGGGCACCGTCGTCAACGTCATGAGCTACGGAGCTTTCGTGAAACTCGAGGACGGCATCGAGGGCCTCGTGCACATCAGTGAGATGTCGTGGACCAAGCGCATCAGTCACCCTAGTGAGCTCGTGCACATCGACCAGGAAGTCGAAGTCATGGTGCTCGATATCAACCAGGACAAGCAAGAAATCTCGCTGGGTATGAAGCAGACGCAGTCCAACCCGTGGGACAAAGTCGCCGACCGCTACCCGCCCGGCGCGATGGTCAAGGGTCGCGTGCGCAACCTCACGAATTACGGCGCGTTCATCGAGATCGAGGAGGGCATCGACGGCCTGTTGCACGTCAGCGACATGTCCTGGACCCGCAAGATCGGCCATCCCAGCGAGGTGGTCGAGAAGGGCCAGGAAGTCGAGTGCAAGGTGGTGTCGGTCGACCAGGAACGGCGGCGGATCGCCCTTGGCCTCAAGCAAATGGATGACGATCCTTGGGCCACCGATATCCCGAATCGCTATCAGCCTGGCCAGCTCGTGAAGGGCAAAGTCACCAAGATCACCAACTTCGGCGTGTTCGTCGGCTTGGAAGACGGGTTGGAAGGGTTACTCCACATCTCCGAGCTGGCCGAGCACAAAGTGGAGAACCCGGAGGATGTCGTGAAGGTTGGCGAGGAGATCGAAGTGAAAATCCTCCGCGTCGACGCCGACGAGCGAAAGATCGGCCTCTCGCGCAAACGCGTTGAGTGGGGCGAAGAGGAAAGCCGCGAGGAGGATTCCGCCAACGGCGCGGCCGCCGCGCCCGCCGAGCTCAAGGGCGGCGTGGGTTCCACTTCCGGCCCGCTCTTCAAACCGGCATCACAGAAACAAGAGGCCACACCGGCAGAATCCGCAGAAGCGGACCAGGCCGAAGGATAGTTGAAAGTGGAGGGTTGAAGGCTGAGAGTACCAAGCGGGACAATTGTCCCGACCTGCGACACTCAACTCTCAACCATCAACTCTCCACCCTTTTCTTTGTTACCGCCCGAACGCGGCGCACATTCCGTGCACCGCGACGATCTTCTCTTCGAATGCAGCCGTGCTAGCGACCGGGTCGATGAAGAGCAGGGTGCAAGGAACAGAAAGCTTGGAGTACGAGATACTTCTTGCTCTCCGCTCCGTTCGCTCCCCGCTATCCCCTCCCTCCCCTCCCGTTCGCGACAACTCCCGATGGCCAGCTCCTCGACTTCCAAAAGGCGGAAGACCGGCAGCGCCGTGCAAACGCCGCTGGAAACCTACCTCCGCGAGATCAACGAAACGCCGCTTCTCGACGCACGCGGAGAACGCGAGCTGGCCACGCGCATTGGCCAGGGCGATACGCGCGCACGTGACCAGATGGTCCGCGCCAATTTGCGACTGGTGGTCAACATCGCCCGCGGCTACTCAGGCAAAGGCCTCGGGCTGCAGGACCTCATCGAAGAAGGCAACCTCGGTCTCTTGCGGGCCGTCGAGGGCTTCGACCCCGCGATGGGAACGCGCTTCAGCACGTACGCCAGCTACTGGATCAAACAGTCGATCAAGCGGGCGCTCATCAACACGGGCAAGACCATCCGCATTCCTGCGTACATGGTGGAGCTGCTTTCGAAGTGGCGTCGCGCGACCGCGCGGCTCACCGAAGAGCTGGGCCGCTCGCCCACGCCGGAGGAAGTGGCCCGTGTCCTCGGCCTGCCCAAGAAGAAGCTGCCGATCATCAAGAAGGCCATCAAGATCTACAACGCCACGCCGCAAACCGATCAGGCCGAAGCCGGCTGGACTCTCGGCGACATGGTGATGGACGAGCGGCAGCTCACGCCCGATGACGCCCTCGTAGAAACCGATTGCCTCCATCATGCGATGGACATGCTGGCCACGATGGACCAGCGAGAGGCCACGGTGCTGCGCATGCGCTTTGGCCTCGACAACCACGAGCCGCGCACGCTGAAGGAAATTGGCGAGCAGCTCGGCCTGACGCGCGAGCGCGTACGCCAGATCGAAACCGAGGCCCTCAACAAGATGGCCGACGGCCTCGAAGACCCGCGGGACCGGCTGTCGGAAGCGGAATAGCCGGATTTTCTAACCGAAGTCTCCTGTCGGTATTTTCGTCGCGGCTGCGATTGCAGGTTGGGTGGTCGATTGAGTTGGCGATAGGAGCGCGGACAGCTAAAATTGAATTGTTCGCTTCCGGTAGTCATTCCCACATCGGCCAAACGCGAGGGGAGATGCGATGCGTATAATTGACGCCAAAATTCTGGACGCCACGCATTTGGAGCTCAGTCAACCACTGGACGCGTCACCAGGGGACGTCATCCAAATCTCATTGCCGACGAAGAACCAGGACGAGATAGCCGTTTGGCGGGAGGCCGGCAAGAAACGCTTGCTAAACGCATACGCCGACGAGGACGCCGTCTATGACGAGCTATGACTTCGGCGATGTCGTGCTCGTACACTTTCCTCAAACTGGAACTACTGCCAGAAAACAGCGCCCGGGAGTCATCGTCCTCGATATTGGCGATGCCGATGTTGTAATCGCTCCGGTTACATCCAAAGCTCGGTCGCAGGCGGGCGATACACGACTTGCGGAACTGGCTGGAGCCGGCTTGATTCGGCCTTCATGGGTTCGACTAGCCAAAGTAGCGACCCTGCTCAAAAGCGACGTCATTCGGACATTGGGCCGCCTTTCGTCGCCTGATCGAGACGTGCTCGCTAAGGATTGGCAGCATGTATATGCCGCTTTCGTCTCATAATGCTCAGCCTCGGTGCTAAGGAGCATGCACGGGCCGCGCACGCTGAAGGTAATTGGCGAGCAGTTGGACCTCACGTGCAAGCGCGTACGCCAGATCGAAACCGAGGCCCTCAACAAGATGGCCGACGGCCTCGAAGACCCGCGGGACCGGCTGTCGGAAGCGGAATAGCCCGGAAACTGCGATCTAACCCGCAACCCTAACGGCTGCTGCTATTTATGGCACAGCATGCGGCCTGGCGAGACGCTCGGAATTCGCAATTCGAGGTGCCGCCAATTAGCATGAAAGCCAGGGCCGCTTTCTGGTCGACATAGGGGACGGGCCGTGGCGTACTTTTCCGCGAGATCGGCTTGGCAACTTTTTGCCGGCGCATTCGCGCTAGCACTTGTCAGCTCCGCAGGCATTGCTGCCGACCGACCGGGCGACCATGGCGGCTCGCGATCGCCGGCTTACCAGCGACGCGGTTTTGAGTGGTCGCATGGTCACGGCGGCCGGCATCGCCGGGAGCATGATCGCCGGCCCGCGTGGGCATCGCCGCAAGTATCGGCTGGCTGGTTCCAGCGGCCTTATCCATATCACTTGGATTACTATCGCATGCGCTATGGCGGCAGCTATGCACCGTATTTCGGGAATCTGTATGGGCCGCCGCAAGTGGTCACCGCTCCGCCTTACTACGGCCCTTATTATGGCGGCTACGATGTGTCGAACGGATACTACCCGGAGGGATATGGCGACGGTCCAATACAAGGCGATATGATTTCGCCACCCGTTGCTACACCAACGCCATCGAGCGAAAGCGGTGACGGCGCGCCGTCGCCAATTGGGCCGGAGCGAATCGACTGACAAATGAAATGCATCTTTAGTTTGCATGGAGGCAGCCATGAAATGCAGTCCAATCCGTTTTGACCGTCGCCCGGCTGCGCCCTTTTTTTATTCGCTCTTACAACGGCGCTAGCTGCCTATTCAGCACAAGGCGAGGAGCTGAGCGACGCAAAGGGCGACCTTGAAGTTGCGCATGTGGAGCCGCCGCATAGCGTATTGGACGATTCTTTCCGCTACCATCGCTTGGGCGAACTGCCTGAAAAGGCTCCGCATCCAACCATCGCGCCGACCGGCGGCTGGTATGGCTATGGGTTTCCCGTGCAAACGCATCGCTGGGGCTGGTTCGGCGCCCAGCATTACTACCCGCGCGTGATATGGCATCGCGGCTACTACGGCGACCGCTCCCGCTGGTCGTATCGCCGGGGATATTGAGCGGGGAGCACGGAGCGAGGAGCAGGGAGTGCGGAGCAAATTTACTTCTTGCTCTCCGCTCCGTGCTCCTTGCTCCCCGCTTCTCTACCTTTGCAGGCCAATGTTGAAGCTGAACATCTGCTCGTCGTCGAAATCGGCGCTGACGATCGGGAAGCCGAAGTCGAGCGCGATCGGCGCCGGGCCCATGGCCGGCACGGTGATCCGGAAACCGAAGCCGGGCGCGACGCGGAAGTCCTCGATCTCGATGTCGCGCTCCACGGTTCCGAAATCGACGAATGCCACCCCGTGAATCATGTCGTCGGCCGTGAGCGGGAACAGGTATTCAACCGAGTTGACCCACTTGAACTCGCCGCCGACGCGGACGCCAAAGGTGGGATCGACCGGCGACACGCCGCGGAAGTCGAAGCCGCGAAGCGTGGAGTAGCCGCCCGCATAGAAATTCTCGTAGATCGGCGTGTCTTTGCCGGTGATGCCTACGCTCGTCGATAGAGTGAGCACGTGCCGGCCGGAATGATCGGGCCGCTCGCGCAGCAGGAAATATTTCCTCGCGTCGAGCGTGCCGCGCGGATAGATGAAGCTGCCCACCACTTGCTCGAACGATACTTCGACAAAGTGGCCCTGCGTGGCCAGGAACGGGCTGTCGCGCGTATCGTTGGCAATGCCGAGCCGGAATCCGTGCAGCGAATTGTCGCCCTCGACCTCGGCAAGTTCGTCCAGCGCCGGCGCGGAAATGTTACGGATATTGACGTTCTCGGCGCGGTACGCGAGCGTCGCCGAAACGTCGTTTTCGGTCCACTGGTATCCGAGGAATGTGCGGCCGCCGAGTCGCTGCTCGTCCCAGTCGACGTAACGGCGATCGAAGTAGGAGCCGCTTAAGCCGAACGTGATCGGCGTATCCCACAAATAGGGCTCCTGGAAGCTGACCAGATAGCGCTGCACCTCGGTGCCGGGCGCCGCTTCCAAGCGGAAACGCTGCCCTCCGCCGCGCCATGCCCGGCCGCTGGCGAAGTCTTCCCAGCTTGTGGGGAATCGCATCCAATCGAAGTTCTGTTCATCGAGCAGGATTTGCCCGACCAGGCCGGCGTCGGAATTCACGGCGACACCGAGCATCAGCCGGCCGGTCTGACCCTCGGTAAGACCGACATGAATGTCCACGGCCGGGTCGCTGTACATCGGCGTGAATGGATCAGTCGGCACATAGGGAAAAATTTGCGGGTTGCTGGGCAGCGGCGTAACCGGGGTAATACTCGGATCGGGCGAGCATGGCGCCGGTCCATAAACGGGCGGCGGGCCAAACTGCGGCGGCGGTGTCGAGAACTGCGATGTGGGGGCGCTGCAGTTCCGTTGAGCGCCGGCGGTCCGAACGGTGGCGGGACGGATTGAGCCACACTATACGGCGGCGTCGACGCTGTCCCTCCGTTCGGCGGCCGTTGCGGTTCAGTAGCGGCCGCTTGTCGTACGGCATAGGGACTGTTGCCGGGTTGCGCCGATTCGGGGCCGGTTGCACCGACTGCCTGGCCGCCGAAGCCGGCTGGGCTGTACGTGCTGCTCGCCGCCGGCGAATTCGCGGCGGCAGGATAGTTTCCGGAGTACGCCGGCGATGGCTGGTTATTGGCTGCGGTGCCTGCGGGGTACGAGCCAGATGATGGCGGCTGGTAAGGGCTCTGCGTGCGAATGGTTAGCCGCTGATACGGATTGGGCGACGTCGGCCGACTCTCGGCGTAGTGATACGCCTGGTATCGCTGCCGACCCTGCTGCGTATTGAGGTTCGGCGCGCCGCTGGCCGTCGACGGTGCCGGCCTTGCTGTTCGAAAATCATCATACGGCTGCCGGCGCACTTCATGCCGTACAGCCGTGGGCGACAGCGGCACAGGTGTCTCGTCGGCCGATTCGTCGTCGAAGTAAAGGTGCACATCGACTTGGTCCTCGCCGGCGACGAAACCGGCGGGAGGCTGCACTCGGAACGTTTTCGGTGGAGCGGCCGGTTGATATCCAGGCGGCGCGATCAGCGGTGGACCTGCCGTAGGGTGGGCACTGCCCACAGCGCCCTGCGTCGCGGAATTGGTGGGCGGTGCCCACCCTACCCGGCGGCGTCCCTGCTCTCCGCTCCCTGCTCTCCGCTCCGTGCTCCGTGCCCCCTGCTCTCGTCGTCCGGGCTTTGGCCGCGGAAACCATTCTCGCCGCGCGCCAGCTCCGACTCCTCGAGGTCTTGAATCTGGTACGTGATCTTGGGCATCACGCCGCGCACCGGGTCGGCCATGAACAGCTGACTGGCCTGGAGCCGCCGCTCGCTCGCGCGGACTTCGCGGATGTCCATGATCTCGCCCGAGCGAAACGAAAGCCGATTGAGCGCGGTTTGAATTTTGGTGTGCGGATTCTCGCCGTCGATGTGAACGTAGATATTGCCCACTCGCCAGCGCTTGCCTTCGTCGATGTGGTACATCAACTTCAGCTTGCCGGCCTCTTCCGAGAAGATCGGATCGGCGCGGATGTCGGCGAACACGTAGCCCTGGCTGCCGTAGAGCTCCTTGAGCCATTCGACGTCGCCGTTCATTTTGGCTTGCTCGAAGGGCTGGCCGGCCAATAGCTCGGTGCCCATGGCCAACGACTCGCTGGCGAAGATCTTGTTGCCGATGAACGAGACGTCTTCGACCTGGTAGCGCGGGCCTTCGTGAACCACAAAACGCAGCGTGAGCCAGTTGCCTTTGTCGTTGAACACAAGCTGCCGGCCAACCTTGGCCTGGAAGAATCCGAACGATCGGTAGTATGCGGTGAGCTGCTCCACGTCGCCGTCGATCTGCTCGCGGTCGACGAAGCCCTTGAAGACGTACATCATCGGCGGCTTGGACTTCACCTGCGTTTTGAGTCGTCCGTCCTTGACAAAGTCGTTGCCGACAAACTCGAGCTTCCAAATCTTTTGCGACGTGCCCTCGTTGATGACGAATACGACGCCTTTGTGCGTCGGCTGGTTGCCTTCCAGGATCGTGATCTGCACGTTGTTGAAGCCGTTGCGATGGTAGAGCGCGATCAGCTTGCGGCGCGCTTCTTCGACCGCGTAGGGGTCGACCGGCCCGCCGACTTTCAGCTCGGTTTCCTTGACGAGTTTTTTGGTGCGGATGCCTTCGTTGCCGAGGTATTCGACGTAGCGAATCACCGGCCGCTCCAGCACCTTGAAAATGACGATGCGGCCGTTGGGGCCTTGCTCGTAGGCCGGCTGCACGTCGATGAACCAGCCGCGCGAGGCCAGCTTGCGAACGTCGCGCTGCACAAGGGCCGGGTCGAACGGCCGGCCGACGCGCGTCTGAAGCTGGTTGAGAATCTGGGTTGCGGAGATCGTCTTGTTGCCCGCGATGCGGATTTCGGCGACTAGCTCATCGGTCGCCGAGAGCGAAGGGCCCACGGCTTCGCGCTTATCGTCGGCGCCGCCGCCGAACATGGTTTTCGGGATCGACGAGAACCCGCCGGGTCCTTGCGCGGCGGCGTGCGGCGCGATCATCATCACGACGACGGCCGCCAAGGCCACGCAAATGCAACTATGCCGAGCGCGCTGGTACAAAGTGCTGTTTCCGAAGTGCGAGTCAGCCGGTGCGTGCCGCGGGAGGACGCATCCGATTTCTGAAAAGAAACGGTGGACAAGGGCATGGCCGACGGCGCGCGACTTCAACCCGACGCGCAGGCGGCCGGAATCACCGGCAAAAGCCGCGTAGAATTAGCGGAAAAGCAGTCAGGCGGCAAGGTTGGTTCGAGACCGCCTAAGCCAACACCGGGCACTCCGCTAGCGTGCCACACGAAAGCAACTTCCGGAGTCTATCGTATACGGCGATACCGCTGGCGGAAGAGAATAGCGAAGAAACCGATAGCCGTGACAAGCGATTGCAGTTCGGGAACGAGCGAGACGGCCCACCCCTGATAGTCGCCGGCTGGATTTGCCCAAAGCGTGCAATCACTTTTCCATCAGCGGATATTGCCGTAGCGGAGATCAGCGATCAGCCTTCCAGCTGCTCGCCATGCCAAACTCGCGAACCAACACATCCCTCAGCACGCGCGTACCGACGTACGACGTGGCGGTAACGTTGGTCGCTTGTTGAAGTCTTTTGCCTTCACGAACTACGATTCGGCCAGGCAAGCGAATGCATCTTCGCGGCTGACGCTGTGCCGAAGTTGATGACGGGCGGCTATATAACTAAAAGCCAAGTTGCTGTTCGCAGTCGGGGAAGTTAAGGTACAATGACGATGAGGTAATGGCAATGGTTTATCAGGGCACGGTTCAAAACGGCGTGGTCGTATTTCCCGCTGGCGTTCATTTGCCGGAAGGGTCGCCCGTGCGCGTAGAACTTCTAGTTCAAGAGTCAATAGACACGCGGGATGCCGGGAGCGACGACATTCTGTATCGCATGGGCGAATATGCGGTCGAGACCGGCATATCTGACCTGGCTGCGAATGCCGATCACTATCTATATGGCCATCCAAAACAAGTAAGCGATGGCAAGTAGTATCTTTCTGGATACCTACGGATGGCTGGCATTGCTGAATGCGAGCGAATCACGGCATGCGCAGGCCGTCGCCAGTTGGCTTGAGTTAATGAGGCAGGGGAGGAGCGTCGTCCTCACTGAGTGGGTTATTGCCGAAACCGGCAACGGCCTTGCCAGATCGAGTGCCAGGGGAGAATTCGCGACAGTTGCAGCCCAGATGCTGTCCGCACCGAGTGTGGAAGTCGTTTGGGTCGATCACGCTTTGCTGCGCCAGGCGCTGGCCGACTATGCAAAGTTCGCCGACAAAAGTTGGGGGCTGGTGGATTGCGCCAGCTTCATCGTAATGCAAGACCGCGGCATTGCCGAAGCATTTACCAGCGACCGCCATTTCAAGCAGGCGGGGTTCAGATGCCTGCTCGTCGAATAGTCTACTCCGTAACAATTCCGTCCCGTACTAACTCCTGTCACGTTCTTTCATTTTCCGCTTCCATATCCTCAAAGTATGGCAAGGAAGTGATGGCTGCCGCGCAATCGCAGGAGGTGAAACCCCTCCCGCTGGAGAAAGTCGACCATTTCGCGGCCGGTAACACGAGGTAACTTAGCCGCGTGCGAGGTCCGCTAAGTCGAGTTCGATCGTGCGTAAGGACGGCTGCGCGACGCGGCTGAGGGCGTCTTCCAAGCCGAAGGTCTCGATGTAGCCGCGGATTGCCTCTTTGAGATCGTCGATTGCCTCGTTTTCGGTTTCGCCCTCGCCGTAGGCGGGGATATCGGGTAGCCGGGCCGTGAAGCCACCTTGTTCGGGGTCGGGAATGATTTCGATGGTGAGCGACATGGCCGGATTCCTCATCAACCATTGTAGCAATTCACACAGTGGGCGGTGCCCACCCTACGCCTTTGTCATGGCCAGCAGGAAGCTCGGCTTCACCGGCTCGAAGGAGAGGCGGTCGAGTTGGTCGGTGCCGCGGGCCAGGTTGATCATCCAGACGTGGACGTCGGAGGAAAGGGTTGGGGGCTGCGGGCTGGGGGCTGATGATTTGGTAGAAGCGCGCTGAGCGGTAGCAATCGAACTCGATGCACCCTCACCCCGGCCCTCTTCCGCCGCGGCGGATCTTCGACCCGGAGGGAGAGGGAAAGTCGCAAACGTTGCACGTAATTCCACGAGCTGATCGATGCTCACGACGTTGACGACGAGCCGGCCGCCGGGGCGGAGGCGATTGTAGGCGACTTCGGTGATGCGGGTGACTTCGCGGCCGCCGCCGGCGATGAACACGGCGTCGGGGTCGGGCGAGCTCGTCGCAGGCTTCGGGGCGCGGCCGAGGACGGCGTTCACGTTCGCGACGCCGAAGCGTTCGGCGTTTTGGCGGATGAGGCCGTGGTCTTCGGCGTCCATTTCGATCGCGTAGACGGCGCCGTCGGTGGCCATTTGGGCCGCTTCGATGCTCACCGAGCCGCTGCCGGCGCCGATGTCCCAGACGATGCTCGACGGGGCGATGTCCATTTGCGCGAGCGCGATCGCGCGCACTTCGGCGGGCGTCAGCAGGCCTTGCTTGGGTTTCGATTGCAGGAACGCTTCGTCGGGGTTGCCGAACAGCCGGCGGCCGACGGCTTCGCGCGGGCGGTCCGGGGCGTTCGGATCGCGGATGAGGATCATCACGTTGAGCGGGTCGAACTTCTGGGCGGCGATTTCTTGGAGCGTGCCGCGGGTGACGCGCTCGTCGCGGGCGCCCAGGTTCTCGCAAACGTACGCGGTGAAGTAATCGATGCGGCGGTCGAGCAGGGCCTTGGCCACGTCGGCCGGGCCGCATTGGTCGGTGGTGAACAGGCCGACTTTTTGGGCCGTGCGGATTTTTTCCAGCACCGCATCGAGCGGATGCTTGGCCAGGTCGGTGAGATACGCTTCTTCCCACGTCTCCATCACGCGGGCAAACGCGAGCTGCATGCTGGAGACGTGCGGCACGACGACGAAGCGGTCCTTGCCGAGCCGCTCGCACACGTAGCGGGCGAGGCCGTAGAACATCGGGTCGCCATAGAGCAGCAGCACGACCCGCTTGTCTGCCGGCTGCTGCGAGCGTCGTGACCAGCTGGTTGAGGTCGCTGCGAAATTGCATGCCGCTCGGCCTTCGACTTGGGCACGAGCGCGAGCGTGCGCTCGGTGCCGAGCAGCACTTCGGCGTCAGCGATGATTTGGCGCACGCTGGTCGGCACGGCTTCGAGGCCGTCGTCGCCGATGCCGATGACGTGGATGGGGGGGGCATGGAGCAGGGGGCAGGGAGCAGGGAGTCAGAACTCGCGTGTACTATAGCAGAATGGCGAGGCGTCGCTTAGCCCTGATTGTGCACGCAGGGCATGCTACGCGGTGAGTGAATACGTCAACAACGTGAGGATCGTGTCGATAAACCCCGCCGCTCGCTTGGCACTTCGACATCTGTCACCGTGCGGGTTCGTCTGCAATCGTAATGGAGCGCGGATCGCTGAAGACTGATTTCCGCTTCCTCGAAACTTATGCCATGCTTTTTCTGATTTGCTAAGTCCTTCGCTTCATCCCATTCAAAGCTCAGCGCCATTCGTGCAAACTTCCTTGGTATCAAATCTGCCATTGTAGTCGCGTGTATTTTAGCCATACATCGCGATGCGAACAGCGTAAGGGCCGAACTGTCAACTCACTCCGCCACATAGCAGCGCAGCGAATGCGGCTCGAGAATGATCGGCTCTTTGCCGGGGGCGGGCCGTCGGCTTCAGGGTAGACGTCTTGCGGCGGCTCCGCGGCCGTGTCGACGAACAGCCGCCAGGGAATGGTCGGCGGCGGCCGGCGGCACGATGAAGTGCTGCGGCTCGCCGCCGGCGTGGAGCATGATCATCACCGGGCGGGCGGCGGGGTCGTCGAGGCCGCTCGTGCCGAACACGCTCGTGAGGCTGGGGCCGTTGGCGTTCCAGTCGATCGGCCGGCCGTCGGGGCCGTACCAGCTGACGTCGGGCAGCTGCGCCGGGCTGGTCGGCCTTGCCGGTGAGGAACGAGCCGCGGCGGACGTTCGGCTGGCGGCGGCGGAAGGCGATGAGCGCCTGCACGAAGCGCAGCATCTCGGCGTTCTTCTCCACCAGCCGCCAGTCGAACCAGCTCGATCGCGTTGTCCTGGCAATAGGCGTTGTTGTTGCCGCGCTGCGTGCGGAGCACTTCGTCGCCGGCGAGGATCATCGGCACGCCCTGGCTCAACAGCAGCGAGGCCATCATGTTCTTGGCCTGCCGGTGGCGCAGCTCGACGATGCTCTTGCGGCGCGTCGGGCCTTCGACGCCGTAGTTGGCGCTGTAGTTGTTGTTGTCGCCGTCGCGGTTGTCCTCGCCGTTGGCGAGGTTGTGCTTTCGCTCGTAGCTCACCAGGTCGTTGAGCGTGTAGCCGTCGTGCGAGGTGATGAAGTTGATGCTGTGATACGGCCGGCGGCCGCTGGGCTGGTAGAGGTCGCTGGAGCCGGAGAGCCGCGTGGCCATCGGGCCGGTCATGCCGTAGTCGCCGCGCCAGAAGCGGCGGATGTCGTCGCGGTAGTGGCCGTTCCACTCGGCCCAGCGCTGGTTGGCGAACGAGCCGACCTGGTAGGCGCCGGCGGCGTCCCACGCTTCGGCGATGATCTTGGTGTCGGCCAGCATCGGGTCTTCGGCGATCAGCTCGACCAGCGGCGGGTTGGGCACGAGCTCGCCGTACCGGTTGCGGCTGAGGATCGACGCCAGGTCGAAGCGGAAGCCATCGATGTGGTAGTTGTGCACCCAGTGCCGCAGGCAGTGGAAGATCATCTCGCGGACGATCGGGTGATTGCCGTTGACCGTGTTGCCGCAGCCGGAGTAGTTGCGGTACGTGCCGTCGTCGTTGAGCATGTAGTAGACGCGGTTCTCGAGGCCCTTGAAGCTGAACGTGGGGCCCGTGCTCGTTGCCTTCGGCCGTGTGGTTGAACACGACGTCGAGAATCACTTCGATGCCGGCGGCGTGCAGCTCGCGGACCATCTCCTTGAACTGCCGGACCTGGTCGCCCGGCTTGTGGCCTTGCATGTAGCCGCGATGCGGCGCGAAGAAGGCCATCGGGTCGTAGCCCCAGTAGTTGGGCGCGGACGGGCTTCGAGCCGTCGGCCTCCTCGGTGGGGAACTCGTGCACCGGCATCAGCTCGACGGCCGTGACGCCGAGCGACTTCAGGTACGGAATCTTTTCGACGACGCCGGCGTACGTGCCGGGCTGCTCGACGTCGCTGGATGGGCTGCGCGTGAAGCCGCGGACGTGCATCTCGTAGATGATCGTTTCCGAAAGCGGGCGGCTTGAGATGGCGGTCGCCTTGCCAATCGAACGTGTCGTCGACGACGACGCACTTGGGCGGGCGGATGATGCCGTCGTCGGCGGGCAGGAACCGGCCGGCCAGCGCGCGGGCGTACGGGATCGATCAAGCCGGGCGTGCGGATTGAAGCGGTGGCCCTGGGCCGGGTCGAACGGGCCCGTCGGCCTGGAAGTGGTAAAGCTGGCCGGCTTTGAGGCCGGGAACGAAGACGCTCCAGATATCGCCCCAGCGGTCGGTATTCGGGATTGAATTCGACGAGTCGCTGCGGCTCGCGGTCGGTGACGCGTTCGTAGAGCAGCACGCGCATCGCCGTGGCCGAGCGGCTGTAGACGACAAACTGCACGCCGCCGTCGCGCAGCACCGCGCCGTAGGGCAGCGGGTAGCTGAATTGCAGGTGCGGTGCGGCGTTTTGCGGGCGGTTTTGGGCATGACCACGAACGCGTGGCGGGCAAGGAAATTCGTAGCGGTAGTAAACATGGTGCCTTGGGCTCGTGTCGAAAAGAGTTGAAGGATTGTGCCGTGCGCGACAGACGAGGCTCTGCGGACCGTGCCGGTATATGCAAGGGGGGCGGACGATCATGTCCGCCGACCTTATGTTCAGACGGACGAAGATTGTCCGTCCCACAGGTTGTCCGGCTATCCGAGAGCGGCAATCGCGCTCACGACGCGTCCTTAACTTCGACAACGGAGCAAAGCACTCTTCAATGCGGCGTTATCCTACCGCAGAGCTTCGCCGGCTAAAATCCTCGTTTCCAGCGGCATGACTGGACTGAGGCCCAGATCGTGGATAGCGGATGTCTCGACGTTACTTGCCGTGGTACAATTGGAAGGAGAATTCTTCGTATTGATTGAACCGATCGCGAGAAACGTGATGAACACGAAGTTAACTGATTTCGATCGCGCCTGGACAGCAAGTGAGCTGCGCCGGTTGCCGGCTGCTGAGCGAGACGATATTTTAGCCCAGGCAGCGGCGCTGGCCGAGGGCGAGTATCGAAGCCAACCACAGTTGACCGACTTCGAAGCCTTCGGCGAGGACGACTTGCATGGCGACAGCACCGCGGCCGCAGCGGGCCGAACTTCTAGTTTTTGACGCCGCCGACTAATCCTTGCAGAATTCGCTCCAATAATCGCTTAGCGATTTCGACGCGTTTTCGGCATCGCAATATAACGGCTGCTTCGCCATGTAGCGCAAGAATTCGCAAACGCAATGCTTCTGTATTTGTGATAGGGTCTCGACTCTCAAAATCCAGCTTGCCGCAACGCGTCGCCTACCTCATGTGGCTGAAACGCGTAAATCGTCTGATCTATGATAAACAAGTCGCTCTCCTGGCAATGTCGAACGGTCCAGCTCATATACGCGGGAATAAAGTAGCGCCAGCTAATTGGATCAGCTCCATAGGTGCTTTACTTGCTTCTTGTATGGTCGCATCCGAAATCTCCATCCAAGATCGATCGCGATCCAACAGGCGAGCTTCTGCGACACGTTTATCATCCGCCCATTTGATGATGTCGGCCTGATGTATCGATAGTTCACCCCGCGGGACGTTTTGAAACGCCTCCTAATTCGTTCGAGAAGTGCTTCCGCTTCGGAATTCATTGCAAGTGAAATACGGGCCCTGAGCTTCGAACTGATCTTCAGCTATATTAGCGATTCCACCCGTTATCTGGACTACTTCTCAGCGGCTGATCGCAAGATTTCAGCGACATGGCAACTTACAAAGATTCCGGCGTCGACCTTGATATTTATGCGGAGAGTCGATGTCGCGGTTGCCGCGGCTTTTGCGGCGGACGCATTCGCCGCGGGTTTTGCCGGCCGAGGGCGGGTTTGCCGGCCTGTTTCAGTTGGACTTTAGCGATGGGCTGTTTGCCCGGCGGTATAAGGATCCGGTGCTCGTTTCGGGCACGGATGGCGTCGGCACCAAACTGAAAGTGGCCCAGCAGGCCGGCGTGCACAACACAGTCGGCATTGATCTCGTCGCGATGTGCGTCAACGACGTGCTATGCTGCGGGGCCGAGCCGCTGTTCTTCCTCGACTACGTGGCGATGGGTCGCGATGACCCGGCGCTTCTCGAATCGATCGTCTCGGGCATCAGCGATGGCTGCGTCGAGAGTGACATGGCACTCATCGGCGGCGAAACGGCCATCATGCCCGACATGTACGGCGACGACGATTATGACCTGGCCGGCTTCTGCGTCGGCGTCGTCGAACGCCAGAAAGTGATTGACGGCACGGCGATTGTGCCCGGCGACATCGTGATCGGCGTGGCTTCCAGCGGGTTGCACTCGAACGGGTACAGCCTGGTGCGCAAGATTGTGTTCGATATTGCAGGGCTCGAGGTGAACGACTCGGTCGAACCGCTCGGTGCCGCCGTTCGTGAAGTCTTACTACGGCCAACGACGATTTATGCACGTCCGGTGCGCAGCGTGTTGAATTACTACAAGGTGAAGGGAGTGGTGCACGGCATTGCGCATATAACGGGCGGCGGATTACACGAGAATCTGGCCCGCATCTTGCCGCCCGGCGTCGGCGTCACCATCGACCGGGATAGCTGGCCGGTGCCGCCGGTGTTCACCTGGCTGCAGCAGTTGGGCGACGTGGACGACGCCGAGATGTATAGCGTGTTCAACATGGGCGTCGGCCTGGTGCTCGTCGTCAGCCCGTATTACGCCGAGAGCATTCAGCAGCAGCTGGCCGCTTGCGGCTTAACGACTTGGCCGATCGGCCGGGCCGTGGAAGGCGATCAGCAGGTGTCGTGGGCGGTCAAATGACTGTAGTCTAATCGTCGAAAGCGTTCTTTCTTCCGTCACGCAGAATTTCAAAGGGAGCCTCCAATGAACCGGTTCACGCGGAAACACTTTGCTTGGACGGCGTTCGCCTTCGTGGCCGTAGCGTTCATGTACAATCGCTACGGTTTCCGGACTCCGTGCCCAGGAAGAAACGCCAAAGCCGGAAGCCGAGCCGTCGAAACTGGCCGCAGATTTGATTGGGGCGTGGACGCTCGTCGGCACGCCCGACAGCGAAGAGGAGACACCAACCAAGCGGCTGAAGTTTTTTGCCGGTAAACACTGGTTGGTCACCGAGGCCGACGTCGACGGCAAGGTGACCATTCATCATGGCGGAACCTACACGCTCGATGGGGACGAATATGCCGAGACAATCGAATATGCGCTGCCCGAGAGTATCAGCGCCGTCGGCATGAAGTTCAAATTTAAGATCAAAGTCGAAGGTGACACGTACACTCAAATCGGCATCGAGAATCCCTACAACGAAGTGTGGCGGCGGGCGAAATAGGCGGCCAAAGCCTGTGGCCTCCTGCCTTGCACGAGGTTTTCGCTGATTATACTGAAGCCAGTAGCGCTTTAGGGTGCGAGAAGTGAAAGAGCCCATCCATTTCCTTTACAGGAGCTTGTCATGCGTGAGATTATTCGTCCGGAGCTGCTGTGGCGTGAAGTGATTCCGCTGGCCGTGGCCGCCGGCGTAGTGGCCCTCGTATTCCTTATCGCGTTGCCTACGATCGATACCGCCGACGACAGAATAGAGGCCGAGGGTGCAGTCGAATGGACGCGCGATGTCATTGGTACGTTGATTGCCGCAGTCGCCGCGTTCGGTATGTTCTGGCGTGCTCTCAACGGCGAGCCGTTGGAAATGCAATTTGGCTACGTTCTTGCGCTGCTGGCTGGATTGCTGCTGGTGAGCGTGCATTGGTCGCTCGCCCTGGCGCTGAGCTGCAATCGGCGTTGCGCTGCATCGTGCGCGGGATCATCGTGCGCACTCCCGCCGCGAATATCGCAGCGGAAACTGCCGTCGATCGCCCCGTTGTTTGAGCTCCGTCGATGGGCAGAATCTGGATCGGCACCTCCGGCTGGACATACGACGGCTGGCGCGGGCCGTTTTATCCGAAGGATGTGCCAAAGAAGCGCTGGCTGAATTGGTACGCCCAGCAGTTTGCCACGACGGAGATCAACGGCTCTTTTTACCGCACGCCATCGCTGGACGCCGTTGAGGTGTGGCGCGACGGGACGCCGGACAATTTTCTCTTCGCCTGGAAGGCATCGAAATTCATCACGCATTGGAAGCGGCTCAGCGACAAGTCCGCAAACAGCATCGAGCTGATAGAGTCGCGGCTCAAGGTGCTGGGGCCGAAGGCGGGGCCAGTGTTATTTCAATTGCCGGCGCGGTTCAAAGCGGACCGCGGTCGTCTGGCATCGTTCTTGAAACTACTTTCAAAAAAATACAAGTACGCGTTCGAGTTTCGCGACGCGAGCTGGTATGAGAACGAAACCCTTGCACTATTACGGAAGCGCGGCATTGCACTATGTCTGTCGGACCATCATGATGCGCCGTCGCCATGGGTCGCGACGGCAGGGCATGTGTATATTCGCGGCCACGGGCCGACCGGCGAATACAAGGACCGCTATCCGCTCAAGACGCTGCGCCAATGGGCCGAGTCGATCCGCAAGTGGAAGCGGCAGGGGAAGACTGTGTTTTGTTACTTCGATAACGATCAGAAGAGTGCGGCGCCGAAGGATGCGCGACGGCTCGTCGAGTTGTTGACAGACACGAAGATATGAACAGCAAGGGTGTTAGATGAAAACACTGCTGGACAAGTTCGCCACGGCGGATCCGCTGTGGCGGACCAGCAGGGCACCCGAAAGCAGCTCAATTCACCGGCGCCGAAGCGGCGGCAGCTTCAGCGATCCCGCCGCTTTGCATCTGCGAGCGCCCGTCGCCGGCTTTTTGCAGGGCATTAATGAGCTTCTGCCGCGTATAGCTGCCGCGGAAGACAATTGGTCGATAAGGCGTGTCCCCGGGGAAGATGGCGATTACAGGAACGCCGTTGGCCCCCAGCGCCCTGATCGTGCGGTTAATCTCCTCGGGGTAGTCTGTAAAGTCCGCATACATCGTGACGGCGCCTGAGCGCTCGATGGCGTTCTTGATCGGCTCGGTGTGGAGCACGGTCTTCTCGAAGAACTTGCAATTGACGCACCAATCGGCTGAGAAATCGACCAGCACCGTGCGTCCCTCGTCCACGGCGACTTGCTTCAGACGCTCCAAGGAAAACGGTTGCCAAGCGGTTTCGGACGGAGCGCTCGCGATGCGAAACATCGCGACGGACAGCGCGATCGAGACTGCTACAACTGCCCCGGCCTTCGCCCAGGACGACACCCGTTCTGTCAATTCGGCCGTCATCGGCGTGCGCGCGAGCAGCCAGCAGGCGATGCCGATTCCCAAAAGCAGCGCTATGGTCGGAACAACCGCCGCCGGCTGGATGAACGAGAGGATGAATACGACCGTCGCCAGGAGAACGAAGCCCATCAGTTGCTTGAACGTCTCCATCCATACGCCGGGCTTCGGCAAGAACCGCAGAAGCTCGGGGTACACGCCGACGAGCAGGTACGGGCTGGCCATGCCAAAACCTAAACTTGCAAACACAACCAATGTGATTGTCATCGGCTGATCCACCGCCCAGGCAACCGCGGTGGCCATGAACGGAGCCGTGCAGGGCGTGGCCAGGACCGTCGTCACGACACCCTTCAAGAATGCGCCAAGCGGCCCTTCTTGCGCCGCGGCCGTCTGCACATTGCCGCTGCCGAAGAATCCCGGGATGGGCACCTCCCACACCCCCAACAAACTTAGCGCCATGGCAAACACGACGGTGGCAATCGTGACATTAAATGCCGTGCTGCCGAATTGTCCGCCCCAAGCGAAATTGATCGTGGCGGCCAGCAGGCCAAGCAGCAGAAACACCGAGATGATGCCGGCCGCGTACCAGACATTCAGCACGAGCGCATGACTGCGACTGCGGCCGGCCTGCTCAACAAAGCTCATGACCTTCAGGCCGATTACCGGAAGCACGCACGGCATCAAGTTCAGGATCAAGCCACCCACAAATGCCATCGCAATGTAGTAGGCGAGCCGTCCGCCAGGCGCATCTACCTTGAGCCGCTCCAGATCATAGGCATCGCTCGAGCCGATCGTGGCCACGTTTTCCCGCGCAGCGTCCGCGGCATTTGCTTCAGCTTCGGCCGCACTATTGTTAACTGGCGGCTGTGATTGCGTGGGCGACTGGGAATCGAGGTAACTAGCGAAGACGGCGGCCAGGCTTGAGGCCTCCCTATAATTTGCCGGCTCGAACAACAGCGCGGCGCTGGCCCCCCCGGCCTCCGTGCCGACTTGCAGCGAACCTTGGAACTTCACCGCCTGCGGTTGCTCGCAGGTTCCCATGCCACTCGCGTGGGTTTGACAGGCCTGATAGCCGACGAGCCCGTTGAATTGGTATTTTCCGGCGGGCGCACTCTGCGGCACGTCAAGCCGAGCGGTCCACGTTACGGCGCCTTCGTGGTAGCGCATCGGCCCGAACTCCGGCACCGAATTGTCCACATTGACCTGCGCGTCGGTGATGGCCCCATTGGGGACAAGGCCCGATGTGTCCGAAAACGCGATGAGAGTCGGCTTACTGCCCGGCTTGTCGTCGCGCGGCGAATACGCGTAAACGTGCCACGACGGCGCCGGAGTGGCCGTGACGATAACCTGAGCCAACTCGCCCGGTCGCACCGTTGCAGGTTCGATCCGGCCCTCAATTCGTACAACGGAGCCGCGGGCCTGAAACGAACCGGTGATCGCCGATTGCTGATTTTGGATTTTCGCCTGGCCCGGATAATCCATATCGGGAATCTGCACCGCAGAATTCCGTGCCAATCCGGCGGCGAACTCCTGGTGAATGGGCTCGCAGACGCCGCTCGGTTCGCAGGCTTGCATCTCGATCTCGCCGCGAATTTGTAAACGCGTGGGATCAACCCCCGCTGCCAGTTCGATTGGCGCAGTACCAGGTGACATCGCCTTCGTGTTCCTGTATTTCGAGACCAGGCCAGACTTCTTGCTCGGTGCGCTTGTGCGGCTGCCGATTGGCGCGAAGCGGCGCCAACAGCCGGTAATGCGCGAAGGCGCTATATCGATTCGGGTTGCCTGCGGGCCTCCGGGCGGCTGCGTTATGGAATAAATATGTTTCCCAGGGGCCACTCGCGCGGTGACGGACAGAATCGCCGGCCGGTCGCTCGAGGCCGCCGTAAAACTCGTTTCAAGGGTGACCGACTCGGTCCCCAGCTGGCCGGAGGATTGATCAAAGAAGCCGATGACCCCGCTGCCGTTCTCCGTAGACGGACGGAACGGGTCGGTTTGTGCGCGCGCGGCGCGGCGGCAAGCAATACGGAGCTGGTCAAAATCAATACCGCTAGCGTGCGCACGATAGTAAACGCCATGTAGGTCCGCCGAGCCGAGGCGGACATTTTGCTGAGTGAAAGCAAGGAACGTGCAATGGGGTGCCGCTCGGCTCGCGGCACCTACTATCTACGCAAAGTCTAGCCGTTTTGCTCGCAGCGGCCTACCGAGGAATTCTGGCCAACTTGTCGGAAAAAGTGGACGTTTTGGCCGCGGAGGGCTAAATTGGGACGCACAGTGGGTCAGGCTTTCCAGCCTGACGCGAACAGGTACATACGTTGTGTGCGGGTCTCCCGATCCCGCACCATGTCGGCTAAAAGAGGAGACCTTCGGTCCCCGAACTCGGCGAGGTCTGGAGACCTGCGCCGAATAGCAATCTGCGCCGAACGAGGCAGGAGAAGTCCCATGCAGCGAACCATTACGTTCACGGTCAACGGCAAGTCTCAAAGCGTGACGACCGACCCGGAGCGGCCGCTACTGGATGTGCTGCGGGAGGATCTGGGGCTGACCGGTTGCAAATTCGGCTGTGGCGAGCGGCAGTGTGGAGCGTGCACGGTGCTGGTCAACGGCCGGCCCACGTTCTCGTGTTCGACGCGTGTGGCCACGGCGAACAATCGCAAGATCGAGACGATTGAGGGCCTCTCGGACGGCGAAAAACTGCACCCGCTGCAGGAGGCGTTTCTCGCCGAGAGCGCATTCCAATGCGGCTATTGCACGACGGGCATGATCATGAATGCGGTGGCTCTGCTGCGGCAGAAGCCCAAGCCGACGGAAGCGGAAATCCGCTCGGCCATGGACCGCAACATGTGCCGCTGCGGGACGCACTTGCGGGTGATGGCGGCGGTGGCGAGGGCGGCGGGCGCGAATGGAGGGCAGACGTCATGATGAATTCAAGACAAGGAGACAAGCAGACAAGGAGACAAGGAGATCGACGGCGCAGCGTCGTTATTCCGAATCCCGCGCTGCCCGATATCGATTACGACGAGCTGCTCGAGCCGGTGCGATTTCATTTCGCGATCGATCGGCGCAGCTTCGTGCAGATTCTCGGCGCCGGTGCGCTGGTAACGGCAATTGGGACGCCAGCGCTGGCTCAGCGCGGTGGTGGCGGCAGGGGCCGTCGTGGGGGAGGCGGTTTTCGCGGTGGACCGCCGCCGGCGCTGTCGGCGCGGATTCACTTCGCGGACGATGGCACGATTACGGTGCTTTCCGGAAAAGTGGACGGCGGCCAGGGCTCGCGCGGCGAGCTGTCGCAGGCGGCGGCCGAAGAGCTGCGCGTGCCACTGGAAAATGTGAAGGTCGTGCTCGCCGACACCAGCCTTGTGCCGAACGACGGCAGCTCGGCCGGCAGCCGCACCACGCCATCGACCGTACCGTCGGTGCGTCAGGCGGCGGCCGCGATTCGCGAGTTGTTTGTGGAGCGCGCGGCCGAGAAGTGGAATCTCGAGGCAGGCGCCGTTGAGGTGAGTGATGGCAAAATCAGCGGTGGCCAGTCGGATCGCTCGCTCACTTTCGCGGAAGTGGCCAAGGACGAAGCGCTCGCTGCGAAGCTCGCCGAGCAGACGCCGTCCAACGTCGATCTGACGCCGGTTTCGGACTGGAAGGTATTGGGCACCGAGCAGCCGGCACCGGCTGGGCGTGACAAAGTTTTGGGGCGGCATCAATACCCGAGCGACATCAAGCGGCCCGGCATGTTGTACGGCCGCGTGCTGCGCTCGCCGAGCTATCGGGCGACGCTGACGTCAGTGGAACTCGCGCCGGCCAAAGGAAATGGAGGGCGTCGTCACGGTGCAGGACGGCGACTTTGTCGCCGTGGCGGCGCCGACATCGTTCGCTGCTCGGCAGGCCATCGAAGCTGTCGCGCAAACAGCCAAATGGGAAGCCGAGCCCATGCCCTCGAGCGACGAGCTGTACAGCTTCTTGCGCGAACACGCCGACGCCGGCGGCCCGGAAAACCCGCTCGCCGACCAGGCTGCCAAAGCGCCCGAAGTCTCTCCGCGCAACCTACACGACCGCGTACGTTCAGCATGCGCCGCTCGAGCCGCGCACGGCGGTGGCCGAGTGGGCCGACGGCAAGCTCACCGTGTGGACGGCGACTCAAAACCCGTTCGGCGTGCGCGGCGAGTTGGCGCAGGCGTTTCGCTTATCCGACGAAGACGTTCGCGTGATCGTGCCGGATTTCGGCAGCGCCTACGGCGGCAAGCACACGGGCGAATGCGCGGTCGAGGCGGCCCGCATCGCCAAAAGCGCCGGCAAGCCGATCATGCTCCGCTGGACGCGCGAGGAGGAGTTTTCGTGCGCCTATTTTCGGCCTGCGGCGGTCATCGACATGGAAGCGTCGCTCAACGACGAGAACCAGCTTCTCACCTGGTATCATCTGAACATCAACTCAGGCGGCAACTCCATCGACTCGCCCTACGATATTCCACACGCGCACTGTCGCAGCATCGGCTCGCGGGCGCCGTTGCGGCATGGCTCGTATCGGGCGCTGGCTTCGACGGCCAACTCGTTCGCACGCGAGTCGTTCATGGACGAGATGGCAGCGGCTGCCGGAGCCGATCCGCTGGAGTTTCGCCTGGCGCACCTCAGTGACCGGCGGCTGCGATCGGTGCTGGAAGAAGCGGCCAAGCGATTCAAATGGGCCGAGCGCGCAAAGAATAAGAAGCCGAATCACGGCGTTGGCCTGGCGTGCAGTCTCGATAAGGGCTCGTATGTCGCCTGCTGCGCGGAAGTGGAAGTCGATCGCACGAAAAATGAGATTCACGTGCTTCACGTGTGCGAGACGTTCGACTGCGGGCCGGTGATGAATCCCAACAATCTGCGCAACCAGATCGAGGGGGCAATCATCATGGGCCTCGGCCCGACGCTCCGCGAAGAGATGCAGTTCGCCGACGACGAACTCAAAAACGCCACGTTCATGCGATACCGCGTACCGCATTTCAAGGACGTGCCGACGATTGAAACCTACGCGATGGACCGCAAGGACGTCGAAGCCGCCGGCGCCGGTGAAACGCCGATCATCGTCATCGCCCCGGCAGTCGCCAACGCCGTGTTCAATGCGATCGGTGTGCGCATTCGCAGCATGCCGCTGAAGCTGGAGAAGGCATAGCCGCGCAGCGGCGACATCCAGGCGCTACCGCCGCTGCGCGGCGGTTAAGCGACGCATGATCGTGCGAAAACGTCCAATCACTTGCTGGCGATCTTCGAACTCGCGCCGTTCGACGTAAATCCAGCGGATCCAGTTGCATCCGGCGAGGACTGTGCCGCATTTGTCGAAGGCGCAACTGCAGCAAGCGATTCGTCAGGCGATAGCGGGCGCACGGCCGAGTAGACGGCGAGGCCGGTGTGCCAGCCGTCTGAATCATCCGCGACGAGACTACCGAGCAGGCGTGCAATGTCTGTTGCGGGCGTGTCGATGTCGACGGCGCCGAAGTCGATGACGCCGCTGACATCATCGCCGGTGAACAGGACATGATCATGCCAGATATCACGCAGGCAGGGCTGAAGCGGCAACCGTACGGTGGCAAGCGGTTCGAGCATCGCAATCGCTGATGGAACCGCCCTCGATAGTCGCGCGATGAATTCACCGGCCAGCGGAGCAAGTTCTGGCCAGACGGCTTCGTTGATTGCGCGTGAAAGATCGCTCATGCCCTGCTTTGAGAGTTCGCGGAGCTGAGCCAGCCGGCGCACGACCGCCGATTTATCGGTTGTCGGTTTTAATTCGGCCAGGTGGACTCCACTGCTCTTGACTGCGTTTTGTTTGAAGTCGCGCGTGGCAACGTGCAGCTTCGCTAGCGCTGTCATTGCGGCGCGGAGTTTTTCAACGCGCGGCGACTGTTCGTAATCGGCGGCGCCGGGCATCCAAGGTTCGAGTTGCCACAAACGACCGGTGATGTCGTTAACGAACGATTGGCCGTCGTTCGCGCTCATTGGCACGGGAACGAAGGAAATGCCGTTGTGCGCCGCATGTTGCAGAAAAGCGTGGATGAACTTTAGGCGCTCCGGTGATGGATGCTCGGCGGGCCAGCGGCGGAGACAGAGCATCCGACGTGCGGGGTCAGGAGACCCGCGCACAACCGGCTGTGCGGGATCGGGAGACCCGCGCACAACCTGGGACCCGCGCACAACGGCGGGCGTGATCCGCCATAATTGCGCACCACTCATCCCGCCGGCCGAGCCGAGCGATTCGATAAGCCCTGGCTGGCAGTCGGGCGGATAGCGATCGAGGATGGGATTTACTTCGAGTGAGTAGCATGTAGCACGGGCGGGGCAGGCCCCGCCGCTAAATGGCCTGTTTCGCCGGGAGAGGACTTTACGCGCCGTTAAAACCCTGAAAAATGGGGTATATTCACATGGGTCATTCTACACGCAAGATTGATGACCCTTTGGGCCCTACCCCTCACGCGCGCCGTTCGCGGCCGCAAGTCTTAGCTGCCAAGGTACTTCCTATGCGCCTGCTCCCACGTTTTGTCGTTGATCTCCGCCGCTGTCGTTCTGGTCCTGCACGTCGCCGCGCCGGTTCGCCATGCGTCGTTACGGGCGGAAGATTTGCACCAACTGTTAAAGGCGGCAGCCGAGGAAGGCAAGCCGGAAGGGGACAAAGAGGATTCAGATAAGGCTGCCGACGAAGAAAAGAAGGATTCGGCGAAGGCAGAAACGAACGGCGCGAACAAGGACGAGGACACCAATAAGCCCAGCCCAACAAAGCCGGCCGCTGCCCCCGCTGCAAGCGAGCAGAAGCCCAAATATCCGCCCTATGCCGAGGTCATCAAGGACGCCAAAACGAGTCGAAGGGCTGATCACGCTGCACCGCAAGGACGACAGTGTTGCTGGCCGAGCTTGGGCCGCGGCAGCTGGATCGCGATTACATCGTGCTGATTACGATTGCCCGCGGCATCGGCCAGACGCCGATCGTGGGCGGCTTTAGCTGGGGCTTCGGCGACGATGCGGTCTGGCAATTCCGCAAGGCGGGCGAGAACATTCAGCTGGTGCGCCGCAATGTGCGATTCACCGCCGAGCGAGGCAGCCCCACGGCCAAGGCAGTGCACCTGGCGTACACCGACAGCGTGCTGTTCAGCCTGCCGATTCGCACGCGCAGCCCGCAGGGTGCGTTACGTCGTCGACCTTACGCCGGTGTTCATGAGCGACTTGCCGCAGATCGGCCTCGTGCTGCCCGGCTTTTCGTTCTCGCCGACAGAAGTCGACTTGGGCTGACGATCAGAACGTTCGCTAAAAGCATCTTCCCAAGAACATCGAGCTGCAGGTGGCGGCCACGTACGCTTCGAGCGGCATCGAACAACATCGAGTCGGTGCCGGATAGCCGCGGCGTGACGGTCAACGTGCACTACTCGATCAGCGAGCTGCCGGTCGACATCCTACCAGCCGCGGATGGCGGACGACCGCGTCGGCTACTTCCTCACGGTGCTGAAGGATTTCTCCAAGAAGGAAACCGACGACGACCGCTTCGTGCGGTACATCACGCGGTGGAACCTGGAGAAGGCCGATCGCAATGCCGAGATGTCGACGCCCAAGGAGCCGATCATCTTCTGGCTGGAAAAGACGATTCCGTTCAAGTATCGCAAGCCGATCCGCGACGGCATTCTGGAATGGAACAAGGCGTTCGAGAAAGCCGGCTTTTACGACGCGATCGAAGTTCGCCAGCAGCCGGATGATGCGCCGTGGGAGCCGGGCGACATTCGCTACAACACGTTCCGCTGGATCACGGCGGGCGCCGGATTCGCGATGGGGCCGTCGCGCGTGAACCCGACGACCGGCCAGATTCTGGATGCCGACATCATTTTCGACGCCGACTTCCTGCAATTCTGGAAGCAGGAATATGAAACATTCACGCCGGCGAGCGTCGCCATGCTCACAGGCGGGCCGATCGATCTCGCGGAATATCGTGCCGAAATGCGCACGCATGCCGGCGCACCTGCAGCGATTCGCACGATGCCCGCTGCGCGTGCAACCTGCTGGGCGGCATGTCGCGGCAGCTGGCGCTGGGCGCGGCCGTGATGGCTTCGCGAAAGCGCAGCGACGCCGAGATGGAAAAGCTCATCATGCAGGGCCTCAAGGAAATGCGCCATGCACGAAGTGGGGCACACGCTGGGCCTGGCGCACAACTTCAAGGCCAGCACGCTGTATTCGCTGGCCGAGTTGAACGATGCAGCGAAGACGACCGAGACCGGCATCGGCGCCTCGGTGATGGATTACAACCCGGTGAACATCATGCCGGCGAAGGTATGACGCAGGGCGATTTCTTTTCGACGACGATCGGCCCGTACGACATGTGGGCGATCGAGTACGGCTACAAGCCGCTAAAGGGCGGGTCGCCCGACGGAGAGTTGCCGGAGCTGCGCAAGATTGCCGCTCGCAGCGGCGAGCAGCGGTCTGGCGTTCGCCTCGGATCAGGATGCCCGCGGCATCGATCCGGATCCGCACAGCGTTCGCTACGACCTCGGTAACGACCTCGT
This sequence comes from uncultured Planctomycetota bacterium, assembly GCA_963713365.1. Lineage (GTDB taxonomy): Bacteria > Planctomycetota > Planctomycetia > Pirellulales > Lacipirellulaceae > JABDGM01. The sequence goes on from CAVQLN010000009.1 coordinate 92,526, forward strand.
GGCATACGCCCGGTCGCAAGCGAAGCTTGTTGCCGAAAGCTGGCCGAACGTCGTCGATGACATGACCAAAGACGGCGACGGTTATCAGCGGGCGCGGCGGGCGTTCGGTGTGCTGTTGGCGCGGCATGGCGAGGTGATGTTCTCGGCGGCACGATATGTCGGCGGCCTGTACGTCAGCCGCAGCCACAAGGGCGACGAGGATGCGCCGAAGCCGCTGGAAGTGGTCCCGCCAGATCGACAACGTGAAGCGCTTACACTTTTGGAAGAGCAGGTATTCGGTGACACGCCGTTCAGCTTCCCGCCCGATTTGTACAACCAGCTGGCGGCGTCGCATTGGGATCACTGGGGAACTCAGATCGTCGAGCGCGGCGATTACCCGGTGCACGACATCATCCTGATGTGGCAGGACCGCATCGTGAGCCGGCTGCTGTCGCCGCTGACGCTTGGCCCGGCTGCACGACAGCGAGTTGAAATTAGCAAGCCGAGGTCGATGCGCTCACCGCGGCCGAGCTAATCGAGCGGCTGACGAAAGCCATTTATTCGGAAGTCGACACGGTGAAGACAGGCGATTTCACGAACCGCAAGCCGGCGATTTCCAGCTTGCGCCGCAATCTGCAGCGGGCCTATTTGCGGCGGCTGTCGCAGCTGGCGCTGGGCCAGACGGTTGCCCCGGAAGATTGCCAGACGGTTGCCTTCGCGGAGCTGGCACGGCTGAAGTCGCGCATCGACACGCAACTGGCCGGCGAGGCGAAGCTCGACAGCTACACGCGGGCCCATCTGGAAGAAACATCAGCCCGCATTACGAAGGTGGTCGATGCGCGGATGCTGGTGGCGCCGTAAACGGCGAGCGACGACTATATAGCCGATCGAGATTAACCGACCGGAGCAAAATGGTTCCGGCACGTTGAGGCTAGTCGTTCCGCTCAAGTTCTTGCCGAAATTGCTGCGCCAGAATTGATAATCGGACTGACTGACGACTCCGTCCGGCACGCCGGCCGGACCACTCCCGTCGGCGGCGGGGCGCACTCCGGTTTGCCGCGACGTGCTACGCCACACAATGAAGTCGGCAGCGTCGACGACGCCGTTGGCGTTATAGTCGCCAGGAACACGTGGTGCGACCGTTAAGAAAAATGTTGTGCCGCTGACGATGTGTTGCCAGGTAAGATGCGGCGCAAGCGGTGGAAGGTCGAGAACGTCGAATGAACCGCTGATTTCGCCGGCCGCCGATAGGATTGCAAATGAATCGCCATTCGCGGGGACGAACATGTCGGCGCCAAGCGTGATCAAATCGACTGCCAGCGTGCCGTCCAGTTTTGCCGGTCCTCCCACCACGAGTTGGTCAAAATCGGAGCGCTGTGGATCCGCATTGTTCTTTCCGCCAATTTCGATCGCGAGCGTTGCACCGTCGTGCATCGTGAACGATTGATTCACTGTGAGTAGGCCGGGCGACGCGACTGACGATCCCGGCGCGACGATTGCGCCGTCGCGGACCGTGAGATGAGTGACCACACCGGTGCCACCGAGCGTGCCTGCTTTCACCGCGACTTGTCCCGCAGTTCCCTCAATCAACAAAGTGCCGGCGCCGAGCTTGCGGATGCTATGCTCGGTGGATTCGGCAATGATGTTGGAACGCACGGCGGCGGTTACGCCGTCGTTGACCGTCACGTTGCCAGACTGCAATCCAAGAGTGTGCCCGTCGAGAACATACGGCCCGGCAAAGGTTATCGCCGCCGCCGTGCGGTCGGCACCAAGGTTGATTACCGCCGACGATTCGCCGGCCGCGAAAACGACTTCGTCGAGCTCGGTGAATCCGACGTCGACCAGTCCGCCGCGAGTCCAATTTTTGGCGTCTTCCCAGGATGATCCGTCGCCGGGCGCACCGGCTGCCGCCTCGCTTCCGTTCCATTCGATTGGTTGAGACGACGTTGCGATGCGAAATATTTCACCGGCAGCGCCAAAATCGTAGTCCATCAAATAAATATTTCCGGCGGCGTCTTCGCCGAAGGCAGCGATCTTTTGAATCGTGCCAGAATCGGGCGCGAGACGAGCGTTAATATTTGTCACGGAAGCTCGCGGGTTCACTGCTTCGGGATCGAGTTTCCAGATGTTGCCGGAGGCGAAGTCGGTAAACAAGTAGTGACCCACAAATTCGGCGACCGGGCCGCGATACAACCCACTGGCGGCGACCACCGCGCCCGCCATGAGCGGATCGGGGTCGTCTCGCGAGTAATCGTAGACCGGATCGACGTAAGGCGGATTGGGCGGGCCTGGCCACGATGTTGGGATCGTTCCCTCCCGGTGCGGCCAGCCATAGTTTTCGCCGCCAGTGATGCCGGCCGGCTGAAAATTCACTTCCTCACGCGCGAGCTCGCCGACGTCGTTAATCCACAGGTCTCCCGTTTCTCGGTCGAAGTTCGCGCGCCACGGATTGCGCAGCCCATAGGCCCAAATTTCGTCGAGCCCTTCGCTGCCAACCAAGGGGTTGGACGGCGGGACCGCGTAGTTCCGCATTGGATCGTTTGGAAAAGCGTCGCTTCGGACATCGACGCGCAGAATTTTGCCATGCAGGCTGGTTGAGATGAGCTGCGCGTGGCCGCCGCCCGGATCGCCGGTGGAGATGTAAAGATATCCGTCGTTAGGCCCAAAGCCGATCCAACCGCCGTTGTGCCAGCTCGCCTGTTTGGGGATGTGGAGGACCGTATGCCCACTATTCGCGTCGGCCATGTTGGAAGTGGCCGGGTCGCCGTGCACGCGAAATCGGCGAACGTTCAGACTGTTGTCGGCACCGGTATAGTTCACATAAAAGTAACCATTGGCGGCATAATTCGGGTCGAACGCGATCCCCAGCAGCCCCTGCTCGGAAAACAGCGGATTCGGCAAGTCCGCAATCGAGAGAAATGGCTGCGGCAACAGGCCGCGCGTATTCAAATCCAGGATGCGAATATCGCCGTCCCAGATGCGGCCCACGAACAGGCGGTTCATATCGCCCGGCGCATGCGTCGCAAACGTGGGCGTATCGAACCCGCTGACAATACGCTCGGCAAATGTGTGGGCCTTGGATTGCAGTGCAACTATGCCGCACAGCATGAGGCCGTAAGCGAGCGAGTCCAAACCAAGGCGCATCGAATCCACGCTTTCCTTCGAGCGGCGGCCCCTGTCACCCTTCGCCGTCGCATATCTTGGACAGAGATGCATTCTACCGCAACCAGTCAGCGCTGTCTGGTTTTAAGGGCGCGTGCTACAATGGCAGAGGACAATGCACTTCCAGCGGAGCGAGCAGATGAAAGCAGTGATGGCCAACGTTCCGGAACACATTTTGGAATGGCGCCGCCGCACCGGTGCCGACCAATGGGACGAAATGTGGGAGGGAGTGCTGCATATGGCGCCGAGCCCGAATCGACATCACCAGGATATCGAAGGTAGTTTGGAGTCGTGGCTGCGGAAGTATTGGGCGGAGCCGAACGGTTGCCGGGTCTATCACCAAATCAACGTGTCCGAACCGGGGACCTGGCCCAACAATTACCGAATTCCTGATCTGGTCTTATTGACTCCATCTCGCTTTCACATCGACTGCAACGAATATTTCGACGGCGGACCTGATGCGGTCGTGGAGATTCATAGCCCGGGTGACGAAGCGTACGACAAGCTGGATTTCTACGCGAAGCTGGATGTTCGTGAAGTATGGATCATCGACCGCGACACGAAACAATCGGAGATGCTTGAGTTGGTTGGCGATGAATATCGAGCCCGAGGGCCGGACGCCAATGGCTGGACCCGCAGTGTCGTCGCCGGCGTGGAAATGCGTGCGGCGGCGAACGATAAGCTGGAGATCCGACTTGTCGGTCGAGCGGATACGCAGGCGCGATTGCCATGAAAATGATCTTCGCGGTGATTCAGCCGACCAAGCTCGATGCCGTGCAGCAGGCATTGTCACGGATGGACGTGACGCGCATGACCGTTTGTGACGCGATGGGCTACGCTCGCCAGCGCGGGCAGCTCGAAACGTACCGCGGCCACGAGTACAAGACGAACTTGCTGCGGAAGATTGCTCTGGAAATCGCCGTAAATGACGACTTCCTGGATCGCACGGTCGATTGCCTAGTGGAAGTGGCGCGCACAAGTGCCGAAGGGCACATTGGCGACGGTAAAATCTTCGTCGTGCCCATGGAACAGGCGATCCAGATCAGCGACGGCTACCGCGGCAAAGGTGCAATCTAAAGGCCGGACGCGCGGATGAATATCGTCCTTCTCAGCGGCGACCTCATGGCAACGTCTCGGGTTCAGGGCGCCGCTTCACGGATCGCAGCCAAATTGCTAACAACAACAACGGCCGAGCAGGCGATTGCGTTTTGCCGCGACGAACGGGTGGCAGTCGTCGCTGTCGACCTTGCAATGTCGGATCTCGAAATCGGGCCGCTTGTGAATTCGTTAAAGGGCGGCGCCTTCGCGCCGCCGAAGGTCGTGGCATTCGGGCCGCACGTTCACGAAGAGCGGCTGGCGGCCGCCCGTGAGGCCGGTTGCGACGAAGTAGTTAGCCGCGGCCAATTCTTCGCGCAGATCGAGTCGATTCTTGGCCGCCACGCGAAGTAGCGTGTCGCCGAAGCCATAAAGGCAGCAAAGTCGATTTCGCGCAGTCCTTCTGCATCAATCGGTTCGCGGCAGATTCGCTGGATTGGCGATGTCGCCGGACCGCGCCGGCTCCGTTGTGGAAACTTCCGGTACTCCCGTCGCGGCATCCTCCGCAAGTGGCGGCAGGCCAAACTCCGCGTCCTGATCGACGTATACTTCACTTGTTTGCACACCATCGATATCACGGCGCAAGAGCAGGTAGACACCCACAGCTGCCACCCACAGAAAACCGGCCTGATACCCGGCCGCCAGCGCCTCCATGAGCCATTTCCAGAACGAAATCGCTCGGCGCACGCCGTTGCGCATCAATCCTAAGTCTCCCGGCGCCGCCGCGTCCGGGGCGACGACAGGGCGAACCACCTCGCGCATCGTCTCGTCATCCACGCCCCAGTCGACGGACCAATCGCCCAGCGCGATCGCGGTGGTTGCAAACAGTTTGACGACGAACATGCTCACGATCGCCAGCACAGCGACGACTAGGACATACCACAGAAACCGCCAGGGCGCTGGTATGTGTACGCATAGCTGCGGCTGAGCGCGTCGAAGGCGTCGGTCCCTTCGACGCTGATCGTGGCCCACATCAGCGGCCAGCCGACCAGTGCCCCCAGCAGCAGGATGGCCATCAACAAACCGAGCAGCAGCACAAACGGCCAGGCCAGTCCGGCGAGAAAGGCGAAAACACTCACGCGCATCAGCAGGCCGAGGATGACCAACTGGACAGCGAAGACCGCAGCGCCCCCCAACGCAATCAGCGGTGGAAGGCTGTAGGAAGGCAGCTTGCTGAGAACGTGGGTCACGGCGGCGACCGGTCCAGGCGCTTCATCGCGCGTGAACTTCAGCGCGGCAATCCGCGTGATAGCGCCGCCAACGACGCCCCACACCAACAGTTCCCAAATCGCGCATAACAACAGAAAGAAGAACACCCGAAAATTGACATCGGAAAACATTCCTCGAAACGGCGCGGTCAAATACCGCCATAGATCGAGCGGCGCCTCATAGATCCAGTTCCAGGCGGATCGAAAAACTTCATAAGAGCTTCGGGCCGACATGGCGATATCAAACGCCCGGGAATTTTCCCAAGCCCAGTGGCTCAATTCGGCGCGCCAATCAACCTGCGACTCATCAAGTGTAGCGACGGGCGCAGCACCATTAACTACTGCTACCGGTTGGGCGCTGGTGAACGCGGAATCCGGAAAGACCAAGCCAATCGCTCGCCAGCCAAGCGTTGTCGCGATCAAACCAAGCGTCCCGAGAAGCAGTACGCGGGCCAGCAAGGCAATGCGGACGCTTCGCGCGAGCATGAGCCACGAAAACAATTCGAACCACGCAACGTCGCGAACTTTGGCTGGTTGTTCTGCCATAGAAGCCGTGCCCGGTTTGGTTACGGAGTGAAGACTCTTGAACGACGGGCCGATTATAAACAGCCCGTCAACCGCGTGGCTAGAAGGCGCCGCTAGTGGCGGAAGAACGATTGCAATTAGGCTTTCTGGCGACCGGGATCTGCCGATTAGGACGATTGGCCGCCGGCGCCATTGCCCTGGGCCGCATCGGAATCGAGCGTTTCATCCGCATCTGGATCAGGCACAACCGGCAAGCTGTACGTTTCGCCAAGCCAGCGCCCCAGGTCGATCGTCCGGCAGCGCTCGCTGCAGAACGGCAGAGCGGAAGACGTGCTTTTTTCAAACTCACGTTGACAGACGGGACAGCGCATCGGTGAACAATGGGACCAGGGTTTGCCTTCGTTCTACTGGTCGCTAAAGCGACCAGTCCGTGGAACTTTGTCTCAACCGGTATACGGACTGGTCGCTTCAGCGACCAGTGGTAACGCCTAAAAACCCTGCCAGCCGCTCCACACCAGCCAATTGTAGATCCACGGATGGGTCCAAGGGTTCCATGTGGGATAACTCGCGGATAGCACCGAGAACGTGAGCAGGACAATTGCCAGCGCCATGCCAGTTCGCGATCTGGCGAGCCGGTCGGCCGCCGGGATCATGGTCAAAAGCCATAGCGGTACGCACCAGAACATCCAGCGTAAGCCGCTCGTCATGCCGCCGTAATTCCGGTCATCCTGCGGCATGTTGATGAAGTATGCGGTGCAGACGACACTAACCAGTGTGACAAGGGCCGCCAGCTCGCGACGCCGTGGGTCGGCGGAGCGCATCCACATGAACATGCCGAGCGAAACTTAGAAGCCACATTGGCGTTAGCGAGAATATGCCGTGATGCCCCACCAGCACGTGGAGCGCATATTTCGATTTGGTTGGCTCGCCTCGGTCGATTCCTTGCCGATCGTGCCAATAGCTTTTCCTCTCCTTGCCATTGACGGTGAACGTGTAGTGATACCAGTCGTCGCTAGGGTCCGTCTTGCTACGATGCATATACGGAACGCGCCAACTGTCATGGGCGATCAAGTTCGTACCGAAGAAAGCCGCCGCAATCACGGCGACCCCTGGCACGAAAGCGATGAGTGTTTCCCGCGGCGCGTGCCATAGTAGCAGCAGTCCAACGAGTCCTAAAAACGAAAGCGCGGGGAGCTCGTTGGCCACGGTGAATGCGGCGGCCAGGCCGGCCAGCAGAAAGTATCGCCAGCGACGTTCGCCGTCGGCGATGATGCGCACTACGCAATAAATGGCTGACGGCCGCGCTCACGGCGCCAACGATGTGGTTGTTGAGCACGACCGCAAAGGTGTTCAAAAAAGTGCCCATCGTGGCGCCGGCCATGACAAAGATGCGGCCCCAGTCGCTCGTGCCGAATCGCTCAACCAGCCGCGCTAACAGCACGTACATCAGCACGAGCGGCAGAATGTTCACGGTCACCAACATGACGCGGCCGATCTCATACGGATGATCGCCAAGCGTAGCGCCGGTGAGTCGGTGAATGAGCCAGTACTCACCGGCCAACAGCGTGGCGAGAATCGGGGGCTTGCTGGAATAGAGATGCAGCTCGCCGTCGCGGCCACGATGCTGCACCATGTCGATCGTGTCCCAAGCCGGCTCTTCCAAGATCGCGTCGATCTCGTAAGTGCCGTGCTCGACGAGCGAGCGGATGGTCATCCAGCGACTGCGGTCGTTGGCGCTTAGAAACGGCCGCTGGAGTTTCAGTTCGTTTCGCAGGCGGGCTTCGACATCGGCCATTTTGTCGTTTACTTGGGCATCCGTAAGGCCCTGCTCGGCAAGCTTTTGCCGCTCACTGCTGAGGCGCTCGTTAATTCGAAACGCTTCGAGCTGCGCTTTATCGACTGCGTTCACATTCAGCAGGCGGCCCATCATGTTGCCGACCGCGATAGCGATCAGCACGCAGTAAACGCCCCATCGAAGGCGGGCAAACCGATCCTCGAGGGGGTCCGTCATGGCGCGTCACTGATCTCGGCGGAAGGAGTGCCGCGCGGCGTATGGGCCGGCGGCGTGTGCTCGGCGATCGAGTACGTATCGGTGTCGCGCACTAGGTAGGCGGCGATCATCTCGCCCAGCAATCCGATCGACATGAACTGCGCGCCGATGAGGAAGAGTGCAATTGAGTAATAAAGCGATGCGGTCTGATGCAAATGAATGTCATCGAGAATGGAGTCGTTCATCCGTGTGACGGACCAGCGCACGGCGAGATACAGCATGCCTAAGCCGCCAAGCAAGAACGCTATGAGCCCGGCCGTGCCAAGCAAATGCTGCGGTCGCTGGCCATAGCCCACCAGAAACTTCACCGTCAGAAGATCGAGCAGGCCCTTGCTGAGACGCGAGAGGCCGTACTTGGATCGGCCGAATTTGCGCGGACGGTGCTGCACGACGACCTCGCCTGTACGAAATCCTTTGGCGGCGGCCAACACGGGAACAAAGCGGTGCAGCTCGCCGTAAAGCCGGATTTCGTGCATCACCTCGCGGCGAAACGCCTTCAGACCGCAATTGTGGTCGTGCAAACGGACGCCTGTAATATGACTCACCAGCCAGTTGAAAACTCGCGATGGCAGGACCTTGTGCCAGGGGTCGTGGCGCTCGCGCTTCCAGCCGCTTACCACGTCGAAACCCTCGTCGATCTTGGCGAGAAGCCGAGCGATTTCGGCTGGATCATCCTGCAGGTCTCCGTCGATGGTGACAATTCGATCGCCTTCGGCCGCTTCAAATCCGGCGCTCAGCGCGGCCGCCTTGCCGAAGTTGCGTCGGAAACGGATGCCCAGAATCCGCGGGTCATCGCCGGCCAGTTGGCGAATTACCTTCCATGTGTCATCCTTCGAACCGTCGTCGACGATGATCACCTGCAGATCGTAACCGTGAGTTACCGCAACTCGATCGAGCTCGCGCATGAGCTGCGGCAGGCTGGCGGCTTCGTCGAAGGCGGGAATGATGACCGAAAGCATTTTTTGTAACGCCGGCGACGCATAGCGTCGCGGCTATTAAATTCCTTAATGAAGGCCCTTACTTCCCGATCCCCGCTCCCTGGTTCGTGCCACTACATACAGAATACCACACGCTGCAACCTCGGTAACTAGCCAGATAAGCCGCAGGAGCACGGCCGCCACGAGTGAATTCGCTTCGCCGCACACGGGCACCAGGAGCTGCATCAAGAGCGCATCGCGCACCAAAAGACCGCCGGGCAACATCGACAGAAATCCAGCGACGACCGAGAACGCAACAGCGGCGACAAGGCGGGGCAAATCCTGGAGGAGCTGCACGTTGTCCGCGCCGATCGCCGTGAGTGTCGCCCACAGACTCATCCCCAGCAGCGTCCAGCATAGGGCCGCGGCGGCCCAACCGCCGGCGAGAAGCCGCAAATTGATTCCCGCAAGGCTTGTGTTCAGGTCGACCGTATTTGTCCCCGAATTCTCAAGCGCAGAGTCTTGTTGGATGCGTTGCAAACCGAGACGGGCCAGCCGCCGCGCGATGGGCGGCAGCGTCGGCACGCCGGCGGCCGCCGCCATGACAAGACCGATTGCCGCAAGACGCGGCTCCAATTGCAATACCAGTGTCGATAGTGCTGCCGCAAGGAATGCGCCAACGGCCATCATCGTCAAAGTTTCCAGCAGCGACGTGACAAGCGCGACGCGAATCGATGTAACCCATTTTCGCACGCCGGCGACTCGCAGCACGACGGCCATGGCTTTGCCGGGCACATATTTTCCGATGTGGCCCATAAAGTAGGCGCGAAGCGTGTCCTGCCAGGGCGCGGGCTGACCTAATGCTGCTAGTGCGCGATGCCAAAACCAGGCCATCGGCACCAGGCCCAGCGCGTAAAGAATTCCAGCCGCAATTAACCAAACGGGGCGTACGCTCCATTGATGTCGCCCCAACTCGGCAAGCGCGCTACGCAGCGTCCCGCCGACGCCGAGGACAACCAATATCACAACAAGCGCGCGAAGACCCCATACAAGCGACTGGCGTCGATAGGAGGGGCGGTCAGTCAATGGCAGCCGAAATCGTGAGCAGGCATGAGTTGACGGAACGAAGCACTCGCGAGTTATTGTCCTCGTCGGTCGACTCCACGGCAAGATTGGCGGTGAGCCGGCGAAGACGTTCTGGTAGAATGACGGTCGCTAGGCGATCTTTTCGCGATAATGGAGTGTTTGCCGTGCCGCGCGTCATCTCGTTCATCGTGCTGCTGGCGATTATTCTGCTGGTCGGCGCCATCTCGTTTCAGGTCATGGCGCAATTCCTGGTGCCGCTATTTCTGGCGGCCGTGCTGCTTGTTGTCTTCCAGCCGCTGCATGCGTGGACCCTGAACTATCTGCCCGCTCATCCACGCATTTGCGCCTTTATTACGACGGTGTTGATCCTGCTGGTTGTCTTGTTGCCGATTGTCTGGCTTGGCTGGAATGCGTACGGCGAACTCTACAATCTTTATCATAAGGGACAACCGAGCGTCGCCGCCGCGCCTGTTCCACGCGAGCCCGCGCCAGTCGGCGAGGGAGCACCGCCTGTTGGCGAAGGCACACAACCTGCCCCTAAAGGTGGTTTAATTGATCAAATGCGCGGAATCGCATTCGACTTGCGCAACGATTTCAAAGACCTCACGACCATCGAGCTCGAGGATCCTACGGTCGAGAGGGGCCTTAGTTGGATACAAAGCTTCGTGGCGACGAAGGTGCTCAGCAGCGTTCAGTTCGCCATCGGAACACTCATTGGTTTGGCGATCATGGTCATCTCGCTGTACTACTTTCTGGCGGACGGTCCGCAAATGATCGCTGCTGTCATGCATCTCTCGCCGCTGGATCCCGGCTACGAAAAGGAGTTGCTGGAGCGCTTCGGCCAGGTGAGCCGGGCCGTTGTTATCGCGACGCTGCTCTCGGCAGTCGTGCAGGGCGCGCTGGCGGGCCTCGGCTACACCTTCGCATTGCCGCGCAAGGCGCCTGTGTTTCTGCTCACGGCGCTGACGATGGTTACCGCCCTGGTTCCTTTCGTTGGCGCCGCGTTCATGTGGGTGTGTGTTTGCGGCTGGGTGTATTTGTATGGCGAACGCGTCGTGGATGGTCAGATTGTCACGGGCGATCCATGGACAGCCGCTATCTTGGCAATTTATTGCACGATCGTCGTTTCCGGCATCGACAACGTCATCAAGCCCTTCATTCTGCACGGCCAATCGAAGCTCCATCCGCTGCTAGCACTGCTCAGCATTTTGGGCGGCGTCCAAGTCTTGGGTCCGGTGGGAATTCTTGTCGGACCGATGCTGGTGTCGTTCTTGCAAGCGCTGCTCAACATGCTTCGTAAAGAATTGGATTCCTTCAGTGCAGTTGACGTCGAGGGAACGATGCAGCTAGCAGGCGCAGCCGCTGGTTCTGATCAGACGGCGATTGAAAAAACCGCCGCTCCCGATCTTGGCGAGGCGGCTGCCACCGATGGGAAGACAGCGAAGATCGTTGAGCCGGCCAAATCGACATCGAAACCGGCCGGGCGCCGCGCCCGACGCAAGCCCGGCCGCTAATTCGCGCGGGGCGTACTTGTCTAGGCCAATTCGGCTGTTCCGGCATAGAATGCGCCGTTCGAGCGGCCTGGGCCTCGAACGATTAATCCAGCCAAACAAGGACGTGCGATGGATGCCGCATTGATGTTGCTCTACCTGGTCGCGGCGGGCGTGAATTACGGGTGGCAGCCAACCAAGGATGCAGATGGCGGTTACGAGTACATCGTTCAAGTCGAGCCGGAGCTGCTCGACGCCATGCGGCGTGGCGAGCCGACTCCAATCGATAGCAACGTACCACCCGACGTAGCGCCCATTCGCAAGGTGCGCATTGTCGTAGGTCGCGGCGAGCTGCCGCGTGAATCGGTCGGAGCCGTTAACCGCACCGCTTACTTTGCCGGCCAGGACGCCGTTGCGGCCGACCGTTACGGCCCGGTTGCTCCAGCCGGCGCTACTAACAATGGGCGGTATCCGGCCCCGTCGCTGCCCGCGGGAGCTCGCGTTGGCCCACCGCCATCAGTGCTGGATCGCACCCAAATGGCCATCACGGAAACGGGCAACACCATCCGCGATGGCATCGAGGAAGGCGTCCGGACCGCCAACGACGAGTTTTGCGCGGCGGCGACGAGCTTATCGAAGTGACTCGTGATGCCGGTCAGGAATTCGGTCAGCAGCTCCAGGCATGGACGAGCGACCCGGCTCGTGAGTTTCAGGCTACGGGCAACGACGTTCGCAACGCAACCGAGCGGACGCTGAACAACGTAGGAAGCCATTTGCAGCAAGTAACCAACCCGTTCGTTACCACAGCGGCGCCGCCGACAACGAAGCCGGCAGCGCGAGGTGGCGTTGCGCCACCACCGTGGGACAACACCTCGACGGCTCCAGCTTGGGATAACGGAACGCCAGACGTTGGCGTCACCCCCTCTGGTGCGCCAGCCGAGCGCGAGAACGGCGTCCGCCGCCCCCGGATGGACCAGCATCGGCAGCTCCGTGGCGGCCCCGCCGCTCGTTGTCCCGCGAATGGACACGGCCGCTATAAGAACCCAAGTAAAGCCATTCCAGAGTTCGCAAATCGTCGACGAGGGTCCGCAGTTTCCGATAGAAACACCGAAACAGCGGGAAACGATTCACAGTCCATTGACCGATCCTGCGCAGCAAGCGTCCGATTCAACGACGAATGCCGATTGGTCGACGGGCTGGGATACCGGGGCAAACGCACCGAAGGTTTCGATCAACCGCGCCGGCAATACGACAACAATCGCCGATGGGCTCAGCAATACCGACTTGGTGAAAGTTCAGCCGCCCGCGGATGCTGAGCAAAACGCCGCGCAGCCGGGCCGCCGAGTTGAAGACCTATGGGACAATGCGAGCGTCTGGGGGCAGATGGCTCAATCAACGCCGGCCGGAAACCAAGCGCCGGACGGAACTACAACCGCGCCGAGAAATGAGCCGCCGCAAGGTACGGCAAGCATTCCAGACGTTGCAAATGCGAATCGGGCACAATCGGCAGGGATTTCACAAACGGCAGCCGAGCCTGCGCCGACCGTAAAAAGAGACGAGCCACCTTGGCTGCCGCTCTTGGTTGTGAGCCTCTCTCTGATGGGCTCGTTGAGCGCCAACTTGTTTCTTGGTTGGAGCTACGTCGACGCACGGCATAAGTATCGCACGCTGGTGCGCAAGACAGCCGACAAGTTCCGACGCGCCGCCGCGTAAGGCATTTAACAAATCGACTCAAACCGCCAAGTCGCCAAGGACGCCAAGAATACCAACATCTAGTTGCCTTCCTTGGCGTTCTTTGTGTCCTTGGCGGTTCAAATTGTTAGAGGCTTTCAGAAGCTACTTCAGTACGGCGCGTCATAGTGCTACCTGTGAATTTCCATTTCTGGTGCCCAGTCGTAAGCCCTCTGCGTCTCATCGACATCCCGGCTTGATTCCGGATGCGTGTCGTCATCCCACCAATACTCGACTTCCGTGCTCACGGGTCGGGGAGTTGGAACTACCGGACGAATTGGCTCCTTCGTCTCAATAATCTCTTCGACAACTGGCGGCCTTGAAGGAAGTTCGACGACCACTGGCGTTTGCGGCTCTGATTCCGGCAGCGGCGGCAGCAAAGCTGCGGGCGGTTCCGGTTCCGGAAGCGTTGCCGGTTCGGGCAACGGCTCGGGCAACAGCTCTTGGGCCGCCTCTTCCGCCACACGGTTTGGAATCTTGCGTGTGTCGACTTTCAAGTCCTGAAACATTCGCCACACGTGCTCGTGGCACGTGAACACGAGCAGCTGATGCCCCTGTTTCGCGAAATCGCGCAGCACCGCGCAAGCCGTCTTGGTGCGCCCGGCGTCGAAATTCACGAACACGTCGTCGAGGATCATCGGCAAGTGGATGCCGCGGCGGGCGTACGCGGCCACCAGCGCAAGCCGCAAGCTGACAAACAGTTGCTCGCGCGTTCCACGGCTGAGCACCTGCACGGGTAGCGGCTGGCCGTCGACGGTGTCGACAAACAGGATGTCGTGCGCCAGCGGCGTCCAGATCCGCGTGTATTTTCCGCCGGTGAGTTGGTTCAAGTAGCCGGATGCCTCCTTCAGCGTTTCCGGTTGACGATGCTGTTCGTAATCCTCGCGGATGCGCTCGAGCAACATGCTCACCACGGCCCGCTCGCGCCATGCCTCGATCGCCCGCTTAATCTGCTCCTCGACGATGTTCAGCTCGACGTGCTTTAGGGCAAGCGAACGATCGGCCGCCGTGGCCCGCTGCTGCTCCACAAGTGCGCCTCGGCGCTGCAGGGCATCCTTCGACTGGCGATCCAGTGCTTCCGCTTGTGAGGCAAGCGTCTCCCAATCCTTCTCCAACCGGCCGATAGAATCGGCAGCGAGCAAAGGCGGCGAAATCGGCTTCCGAACCGTGCTTACCGATCGCTGCCGCGATTTCGCGAGTTAGTGCCAATCGCTTTTTGCGAAGCTGCTCGGCTTCATCGAGCTGCGCCGCCAGCTGCCGGAGCTCGTGCTCGTCCGCGACACCGCATTTTTCGAACAACGCGTCACGCCGCCGCTTGAGGCCGATCGCGGCCTGACCATGGCGCGATTGATCGAGCTTGAGTGCCTTGGAGCGGTTGCGTAGATCCTTGCGGCGGGCGACTCGCTCCTGCTGCTTGTGGTACTCAGCTCGCAGATGATCGAGTTGCTCAAGCGGACCGGCTGTGGTCGTAGTCTGCGACGATGGCTTTTTCGCGCCCTCAATAGCCTGCGTCTGTACCCCTGCCTTCTTCGCGCCGGCCTCAGAGAAGCCGACTACCGTTGCGAGTCGCAATCCGGTTTCCTCGGCCAGCGCGACGATTCGCTGCGACACAACATTGAACTCTCGCTGGCGGCGGCTGCATGTCGTCGCGCCGATTTTCAATGCGGGCTTCCAGCTCGGCCAATCGCTCGCACTGGCCGGCCATGGTGGCCAAACCGGACGGGCTGATGTCGTCCGGCAATCCCAACGCGCGGAGCTTGGCTTTCCAGTTTGCCAGAGCCGCCGCGTGCTTTTCCTCGGCAAGCTTGAGGCGCCGCTCGGCTGCCGCGATCTCGCTCGCCGCCTCGCGCCGCTGGCTTTCCACGGGCAGCATCCGCTCCAGCTCGGCCAGGTGGCGCTCGGCATGCTGCAGCCGCAGGGCCGCCGACCCTTCCGTGAGCGGCAGCTCACGATCGAGGCGTGCCTGTTCTTCTTCGGCGCTCCTCGATCTGTTTCTGCACGAGCTCGATTTGCTTGTGACAGGCGTCGAAGCGATCGGCGGCCGAGTCCTCGGCGAAATATTTGAACAGCCAGGCGAAAATCGATCCGCCAATGCCAATCGCCGCAATCCATCCACCGTATTGGCCAAGTGTTGCCGACGGCACCAGCCACCACGCACCCAACGCAATGAAGCCGAGCACGAACACGGCCAACAGCCAACTGAACAGGCCCATCGGCACGACCTGCTCATCGACCAAGTTCCTGGGCTTGCTGCTGCAGGTCGTCGGCCTGCCGATGAGCCGCCTCGATCCGCTGCTCCACTTGCTGCCGGCGGCGCAGCTGGGCCACCAGGTCGCCGGCCGCCTCGAGATCCTTCGGCAGGCCAAGCTTGTCGCCGCTCGTCATCGCCGATTCGATCTGGGCGCGGTACTGATGCTCGCCAGCCCGCTGGACTTCCAATTCGTGCCGAGCGGCCTGCAAAAGTCGCTCGGTGGCTTCGATGGCGCGGGCTTGCGGCGTGAGCTGATCGACGATGTCGCTCGTGATGCGCGGCGGCAGTTTTCCGGCCCCGGTCCACTCGTGGCTCAGCCGCTCGTTCTCGCTGGCCAGTCGGGCCTCAAGATTCTCGACTTCTTCGGCCAGCTCGGCCGCCATCCGCTCGACCGCCTGCAGCCAGTCTTGCTGCTCGAGGAGCGCTTCGAGACGCTGGCCGTTTCGCACGAGCAAGTCGTTGATGCCAAGGCGCTTGGCTTCGTCGCGAAGTTGGCCGCGCTGGCCGCGCAGAATGTCGCGCTGCCGCTCGTGCTCTTCGATGCGCTTGTTGAGTTCGTCGAGAGAGGCGATCGTGCCTTCTTCGAGCGGGCGCAAATGGCTGAATCGCTCGAGCTGATCATCGATTTTGGCGCGATTGGTCCATAGCGACTTGAGTCCGATGGCAACTTCCAATCGGCGCGCGCGGGCGGCCAGCGCCTTCGCCTCGGCCTGCCGATGCTCGACTTCTTCGGCCAGCTCGCGCAGCTTCACGGCCGATTGCGCCCAGCGGCGGCCTTTCGCCACGAGTTCATCCAGCTCGCCGCGAAGCTGCTCCCGTCGCGCAATAAGCGTGCGGATCTCCGACTTCTCGTCGGCCGAGTTCAGCAGCCGCATGCGCGTGCCGGCGAGCATGTGGATCACGTCGTACAGCGAGATGCGATCCAGACCCGAGGTGAGGCGATAGAGCCATTGCGCGGCAGCCGTGTCGCTCAGCGAGCCAAGCTCCTGAACCTCGCGGAGGCCGACGGCGAAGATGTTGTTGTAGGTCGGTTCGTCGACGTGCTCCAGCGACTCGCGAAGAAGCCGGTCGCCCTGCTCTTCTCCGTCGGGCGTGATGACCGTGACTTTGCCGACATCGGACGGGCCGCGGTCGGCGTAACGGCTGATCGTGAGCGGGCCGGCGTCGCGATCGACTTTGAGCGAGCCGCCCGGCCGGCCGCCGACGACCGGCGGCAAGTACCGCTCGCGGCGCTCCGGCGAAACGCCGTACAGCACCGAGCGCATGAACTGCATCAGCGTCGATTTGCCGGCTTCGTTCGGCCCGTAAAACACGGTCAACTCCGGCGACAGGCCGCGCAGCGTTAAGTCGCGCCAAACGCCGAAGCCGTCGATTTTGATGTCGGTGATTTTCATCGATGTGGGCGAGTCTCGCCGGGACTCGCATGTCACCTAACGCCTTTACAAAATAATTAACCGTTCAGCTCTTAATGGTCTTTGGTTTCCATCCGCGTCTCGGAGAGACGCGGCTACGTGGCGGCCATATCTTGATCCTCCAACGGCAGCGTCAGCAGGTCGACGCCTAGCTTCGCCGCGCGACACAGTATTGCACTACGACTTCGGAACGATCGATTTGCGCGATGGCGGCGAGCCGGTCGTCGCCGAGATCCTCGGGTAAGAAGTGGTGCAGGTCGAGCGGCAAGTCGTCGTGCAAGCTCGAATTCGCGGACTTGGCGCAAGAAGTCGCCGAGGCAGGTTTCCTGGTCGTACCACTCGGCCGGCACGCTGAGCGGCGACGACGCAATCGATCGAAACGCTCCAGGCGATCGGCGACCGCTCGCCGAACTTTCGCCGCAAGTCGACGAGCAGCTCGTCGGCCAGGCCGCCCGGCCGCAGGCGGTTTACCAGCGGACCCGTGCCGCGGATGGTCCAGCGCACGAGGTGATCGACGCCCGGCTGCTGTGCCTGCAGTTTTTCAAGCCGCTCGACCATGCGCTCGTGAAGCTGCTCGGAACGCGTCGAGGCGGTGACTTCCAGCGCCTGCTCCGACCAGCGGACGGCGTCCGTGGCGACGAACCGCAGTCTTCGCGCGGCCTGTTTCATCGACCGTGACGACCGTGCAGCCGTGCGGCCCGTCTCGTTGGTGCCGCGGCCTTGCGGCGTGCCGCAGTAGTGGGCGATGCCCGGCTCTTCGTCGACGGTTTGCTGCGCGTGCCGGCCACCGAGGGCCATGTAGTGAACGCGATCGCCTTCGTGGCCCGGCGAATCGTTCGTGCCGTAGGCGACGCCGATCGTAAACAGGCCGTGCACATCGCGGTGGAATCCGCGGGCTTCAACTCGCCATCTTCGCGGCAACTCGTGCCTTGGACGCGGGCAATCGTCTCGCCGTCGCGAACGAGATCGAGCGTTTCGACTCGGCCGATCGGAAATACGTGCACGTTCGCCGGCAGGGCTACGCTCCGCGGCCACAAATCGGGCACATCCACCGCACCGCCCGCCCAGTAAACGGAAATGCCGCGGTCGGCAAGCCGGGCAAATTGATCGAGCAACAGCACGATCGCAGGTGGACCGGCACGATCGACGTTCAGCACGTCGCCCGCGAGCAGCAGCGCGTCGGCATTTTCGGCGAGCGCAGTTTCGAACACCTGCTCCGCGGCCTGGTACGGCGCTTCGATCAACAGCTCGCGCAGATGGTCCGGCACATCGGCCAGACCGTAGACCGGCAGCTCCAGGTGCAGATCGCTGGCATGCACCAGCCGCAACGGCTGGGTCATCGACGCCTCCTTGCGCGCGCGGGGGATAGATGCGGAACCGGGCCAGTCTATCCCGCGGCGGTGCGAATCTCCAACTTCAGCTTGCTGTAGCTTCCGGCTGCTGGCTGGCCGGAGATACGTCACTGGCAACTGCCGGGGTCACAGACCCCGGCTACAGCGCACGCGAAGTGCTAGCGTCGCGCGGTTTTCCGCGTTCGGCGACGATTTGACCTGCCGGATTTCGCTGGCTGTTCATCCTGCGGCGGGAAGTTCTCCGCCTGGCCGGTCATTTCGTAGAGAAACCGGCTGGGCACCGTCTTGCTGCGGCTTGCCCCATTTGCGGCGGGTGAGTGCAAATGAAAGCGTCAAATGTTCGCGGGCACGCGTGACGCCGACGTAGCACAGCCGCCGTTCTTCGTCGATCGCCGAGTCATTCTCCATCGCAAGCGACCGCTTGTGCGGCAAAATGCCTTCCTCCATGCCCACAAGATAAACGCGCGGAAACTCCAGCCCCTTCGCGCTGTGCAGCGTCATCAGCGCGACCGCGTTACGGGCAAGCTGGGAGTCTTTTTCGTCGCCGTCGTCGCGCTCGCTGAGCAGCATGTCGTCGAGGAAACCGGACAACGCGGCCTGCGCTTTCGAACGCTTGTTTTTCTCATAGCTAGCCGCCGCGTTGACGATTTCTTCGAGCGATGCCAGCCGCGCTTCGCGCTCCGTCGGATCCGGATAAAGTTTGAGCAGCGCATCGCGGTATTTGGTCTTCTCGAGCACTTGCGAAACGAGCTGGGCGATGCTGGTCTTTTGGTCGCGGCCGCGAAATTCCTCGATCAGGCGGCGGAATTGGGCGACGGCTTGGGCAGTTTTCGCGTCAACGCCGTCGACGGCAAGCGCATCTGGCAGCACATCCCACAAGAACTTGCCGTGGGCCGTGGCTTCTTCCAGCAGCCGCTTTTGAGCCGCGTTGCCGATGCCGCGCGGCGGAAAATTGATGATCCGCATCAAGGCCGGCTCGTCGTGCGGGTTGTCGATGACTTTCAAATAGGAGAGGAGGTCGCGGACTTCTTTGCGATCGAAAAACGACATGCCGCCGATCAGCACGTACGGCACATTGCCCGCCGCAATTCTGTTTCAAACGACCGCGGCTGCTCGTTCGTGCGGCAGAGGATGGCGATGTCCCGCGGCGCCGCACGACCAGAGTCGATGCTCGCGCGGATGTCATTGACGATGCGCTCGGCCTCTTGCGTCTCGTCCTGGCATTGCAGGATCGTCGGCCGCTCTCCTCCGGGCCGCGCTGCCCGCAAAACTTTCTCGTGCCGCTGGCGATTGAACGCAATCAGCGTGTTTGCATACAGGAGAATGGCCGCGGTGGAACGGTAGTTGTCTTCCAGCCGAACGATTTTCGCCTCAGGCCAATCCTGCTGAAAACGCAGGATGTGGGCCACTTCGGCCCCGCGCCAGGCGTAAATCGATTGATCATCGTCACCGACGACGCACAAGTTGCGATGCCCGCCGGCAAGCGCCCTGACGATCTGATACTGGCTGCGATTGGTGTCTTGATACTCGTCGATGAGCACGTGGTCGAACCGCTGTGCCTCGGCGCGCCGAACGGGTGGAAACTTGGAGAGCAGTTCTTCGGTAAGCAGAAGCAGGTCGTCAAAATCGACCATTGCCTGGCGTTTGAGATTTTCCTGGTAGCGGCGATAGGCGGCCGCGGCCAATTGCTCGCGTTCCGATTCGGCTGCTGCCGCCGCCTGCTCCGGGCGCAATGCGCTGGCCTTCCAACGGCTGACGATGGCGAGCAGATCGCCGGGCGACATCGCCGCGGTTCGGGCGCGAAGTTCGCGCAGCGCGGCGCGGGCCTGGGTTTCCTGCTCGTTGCGATCGCAAATGACAAACTTTTGTGGATAGCCAAGCCGCTCGATATGCCGCCGCAATACTCGCACGCAGAGTGAGTGGAACGTGGAGATCTCGGGGCGCGGTGCGTCGCGCTTCGACGGTGGTTGATCGTTTTTTCGAGTGATTCAACAGCGCGACCGCCCGCTGTTGCATTTCGCCGGCTGCTTTCTTCGTGAAGGTAACGGCCAGGATGCGGTCGGGCCGCGTGCCGCGCCGGATAAGCTCTGCAATGCGATAAGTGACGACTCGAGTTTTCCCGGTGCCCGCCCCGGCCAGGATTAACAGCGGCCCGCGGAGCGTGCGAACCGCATCGAGCTGAGCAGGG
This sequence comes from uncultured Planctomycetota bacterium, assembly GCA_963713365.1. Taxonomy (GTDB): domain Bacteria; phylum Planctomycetota; class Planctomycetia; order Pirellulales; family Lacipirellulaceae; genus JABDGM01. Next base: position 112,972 of record CAVQLN010000009.1, read on the forward strand.
TTCAAATCGGCCGGCATCGGACATCCGTTTCCGCCAGTAGGCCCGGCGAGCCGGACTTGGATTCTTAATCACTTGCCGCCCGGACTTCGGCAGACCCGGTACTCAGCAACGCCGACTTTCGGGTGCCCTCAGTCGAGGCGTTCGCGGCAGCTCCAACCTAACGGCGCGCGTCGCACTTCGCCAGACGCTCTTGCTGTAAACTTTCGCGGGCCATACACTTCAGGACAGAGTCGAGAGTTAAGAGTCGAGCGCCAGAATTCTCACAAAAAGCCATGAAATCTCAACATCGCCACGAATTAGAAACCAACTGGCTGGCAAAACGATTAAACGTCGTCATAGAACAAAGCCGGCCGTATGCCTCGACGGTCGCCGGCATCGTTGTCGCCGTTGTGTTAGCGCTTCTAGCGTGGACGTACTTCGCAGGGTCCTCATCCGCCCGACATAGTGACGCTTGGAACTCGTTCAACGAGGCGGTAATAGAGCGGCAGCCGGATGTCGAGCGGCTGCGCGTTCTGGCGGAGGAACATCCGGGCACAACGATGCAGCAGCTTTCCGACGTGACATGGGCTGATAGTCAGGTTTGGTTGGCCGCCCGCAATTACCTTTACGATCGCACAGGCGCGATGGAAGCTTTGGAAAAGGCAACCAGCCGATATCAATCGGTGCTGGGAACGTCAAAGGACGAGCGGCTATTGAACCGCGCAGCTCGGCATGGCCCGCATCTATGAAATTCGCGGCGAACAGGACAAAGCTCGCGAAGAATATCTCAAAGTGAAGGGTGGCAACGAAGCATACGCCAAAGCACAAGCGGAGCGGCTAGCAACTCCTGAATCGAAGGAGACCTATGCCTGGTTGGCGAAGGCGCAACCAGCCCGGCCACGGCCGATGGCCACTCAAGGAATGCCCGGAAAGGAACCGGAGTTTTCCGCCAGCGATCTCGCTTTGCCGGGTGAGACGCCCGATAGGCGGAGCGCCGACAGGCGCTCCGGCCGACGGCGAGTCGCTCGAAAAGCTGCTAGAAGGGTTGCAACTCGACTTCGGTGCGGTCGACGAAAAGAATGACCCTTATAAGCTGCCGGAAGGCACGCCGGCGCAGCCGGGATCACCGCCGACAGAACAGCCGCCCGCCCAAAGCGAAACGCAGCCGAGTTCGCCGCCCGCTCAGAGCCAGGCGCCAGCTCAACAGGAAGACGCGCCAGCCGATAATTCAAGTGCTTCGCAGCCTGAAAGTTCGAACGCCGCACCCGATCAGCCTCCGCAGTGATTCCGGAATTGTTCTTTGGAACTGGATCCGACACGCCACCCTCGTGGCCGCCTGCCAAGTTGTCCTTTGCCCCTAAGCTGGATTTCTGTCGTCTCATCTTCCATCCTGGCCGCAGCGGTTTACGGTAGCGCCCGATCAGGCGGGGCAGCGATTGGATGTGTTTCTCGCCGAGGCGCTTCCGGCATTCAGCCGGGCAACCGTGCGCCGGGCGATCGATGCCGGCCACGTGCAAGTTGATGGCACCGTTTGCAAGCCGTCGCTTCGCCTGCGGGCCGGCAGTCTGGTGGCCGTTCAGCAAATTGACGTCCCGCGCGAAGGTCCCGCGCCGCAAGATATACCACTGTCAATTCTTTACGAGGATGATGCGATCATCGTCGTCGACAAGCCGACGGGAATGATTGTGCACCCGGCAAAAGGTCATTGGGAAGGCACGCTTGCCAGCGCACTAGCTCATCACTTCGGCACGCTCAGCGGTCGCGGCGGCCCAACTCGCCCGGGTATCGTTCATCGGCTCGACCGCGACACCAGCGGCGTGATTGTCGTAGCAAAGAATGATCAGGTGCACGAATCGCTCGCCGACACAGTTCAAGGCGAGGCAAGTTGAAAAGGAATATTTGGCCATCGTCGCCGGCACGCCCGATCGCGACTGTGATGTGATCGACGAACCGATCGGCAATCATCCGACCCATCGCGAGAAAAAGGCCATTCGGCGCAACGACGCAAGCGCTCGGTCGGCCGTTACGCGATATGAAGTCGCTGAACGATTCGCCGGCTATGCGCTTCTGCGCGTGCTGCCAAAAACAGGCCGCACGCACCAGATTCGCATCCATTTGGCTCACGTTGGTTTTCCCGTGCTTTGCGATCGGCTGTATGGCGGCCGAGCGCAGATCAGCGAATCGGAATTGATACCGCGCTCACTGGTCACTAAAGCATCGGACTCGGTAACGTCGCCGGAACCGCTTCTGAAACGGCAAGCGTTGCACGCTCACGGGCTGACCCTGACCCATCCCACGTCTGGGCAGCGAATGAGCTTTGAGGCCACCCTGCCGGCCGATATGCTACGAACGCTCGAAGCGCTCCGCCGCTGGCGGCCACTCCGCTGACAATCGCTTGCAACTGTCGAAGCCTGCCGGCGTGGGCTCAGCCGCGAGTTCCAAGCGATCCATAAGGAGATTTCACATGAGCGTGTTGCAGGAGTTCAAAAAATTTGCATTGCGCGGCAACGTTATCGACATGGCTGTGGGCATCATCATCGGCGGGGCATTTACCACTGTCGTCAAATCACTAGTGGACGACGTCATCATGCCGCCGATTGGAATGGTCGCCAGCGGCGTGGATTTCAAGGATCTCGACATCAAACTCCGCGACGCACCGGGTGATGAAGCAAGACGTCGCCATTAAGTACGGCAATCTGATTACCAATTTTGTCACGTTCTTGATCGTGGCTTGGGCGGCATTCATGCTCGTGAAGGCGATTAACATCGCCGATGAAAAACTTCGATTCGGCGAACTACCTCCGCAGGCCACGCCAGCCGCCGCCTGAAGATATCCTGCTGCTGCGCGAGATTCGCGACTCACTCAAGCGAGCGTGAGCCCACGGAACGTAGGGTGGGCACTGCCCACCATCGTGAAGGTCTCGTTAGTGGTGGGCGGTACCCACCCTACTCGAAAAGCGACCGCATCAAATCTTTGATCACAATGGGCCGCGGGCTGAGCAGCATTTCCGCGGCGATCACGCCTGCCGAGCGACCGAGATAGCGATCGGCCGCATCGACGCGCTCGAACAAATATTCCTTCTCGGGCGGAAATTGCGTCTTGTAGCAGCGAATCGCGGCCAGCTTGCGGGTCAGTGTGCTGCTGATGTCCACCACAATCTGTCCGCCCGGCATCTGCGGGCTGGCAAGCGGCGCGCCGAGCAGGCAATATAGCTGCCGCGAAATCGTGTGCGGCGGCAGGTTTTCGAACTGCTCGTCCCATTTGGTGAGCCGCGAGTAGAACACCGCTGCGTCGGTGATCTGCATCGCCTGCCAGTGGTCGGGCGATGCCATCGGCGTCTTGTCGCCCAGACCAATGACGAGCTGCGGCTTGTGCTTGCGAAATTCGATGGCCAGTTTCACCCGCGCCTCGAACGAGTCGAACAACCGGCGGTTCGGCAGATGCAACAGCGTCCGCAGGTGCACGCCCAGCGCCTGGCCTGCCGCCTTCGCCTCCGCCAAGCGCACATCCGGTCCGGGAGAGAGCGGCGTCGGCTCGCCATCGGTGAGGTCGATAATTCCGACCTGATATCCGGCATCAACGAGCATCGCCAGCGTGCCGCCGCAGGCGATCTCGACGTCGTCCGGATGGCGCGCCAACGGCGATGACGTCGAGTTTTTGATAAGCTTCTGTACTCATGACGTGTCCGGCTTTCTCGCGGTCTCGTGGTTATGATAGCAAATCCTCTCTTCCGTCTCCTGCGTAATTTGGCTAATCTTCGGCCCCGCTGAAAGTCCGCTTAGCTTGGAGGTCGCGAGGCTGAAATGAGTGAATTGAAGTTGGGATCGGAGCGACCTCGCTTGACGGTCGCGATGATTGTCCGGGATGCGGCCGATGTGCTTGCCGACACGCTCGACAGCGTGCGCGCTATTGCCGACGAAATCGTCGTCATGGACACGGGCTCATGCGACGAAACCATGACGATTGCCCGTCGCGGGGCCGACATCGTGGACCAGATCGAGTGGCAGGACAGCTTTGCCGACGCCCGCAATGAGTGTTTGCAACGCGCGACGGGCGATTGGGTGCTGTGGCTTGAAGCGGGCGAGACGCTTAACGATACAGCGGCTCAGCAGCTTCGGAATTTTGTCGACGAGGCAGCCGACCGCAATAAGGCCTACCTGCTGCTGATTCAACGGCCGTCGGCCAGCGGAGCCAATTGTGCCGACCAAATCGGCCAGCTGCGGCTAGTGCCAAATCGCCCGAGCTGCGTTTCCAAGGCCGCGTCCGCGAGGAAATCCTCAGTGCGGTGAAGAACGCCGGCGTGGGCGTCGATGTCCTCGAGTGCGCGGTGCAATGCGCAGCGATCGGCGCGGACGAGCAACGGGCGCGAGCACGCCGCCAGCTCAACCTGGCGAATCTGGCGCTTACTGAATCTGGCGAACAAGCGACGATGCTTTTAGCGCGGGCTGAGGCCCTGGCGCAGCTTGACCGGCCCCATGAAGCCGGCCAGGTGTACCGTCGCGCAATCGACCTGGCCCTCAGCGGTTCCTCCGAGATGTTGGAGGCATATTACGGCTTGCTGACCGCCATGGATGCCGATCCGATGGCGGCTGAGCGCCAAATTGCTACCTGTCTCGAGGCGCTCGAGATTTTTCCCCTCGATTCCCAACTTCTCTGCGGGATGGGCAGTTACCTGCTGCGGTTCGGGCGTCTCGACCTGGCCGCCCGTTCGTACGAAATGGCCGTCGTGCATGGAAGAGTCGATCCGGCGACCTGGCATTTGGCCGATCTGGCGGACGTGGCCGTGGTTTGTTGGAGCCTCGTGTTGCAACTGACAGGCGACGCGAAGCAGGCCGAGGCGGTGTTGGAGAGCGCACTTGCCGATCGGCCCGATTCACTACGGTTGCGGCGGCAGCTAATTGAGCTGCAGATAAAGACGGGCCGCGAGCGCAAAGCGCTCGCGCAGTGCAAGTCCTTACCGGAAGAGATGCCGTTTCGCGCAGATGCCCGGCGTGGTACGTGGCGCGATATTGGCGGCAGCAAAGAAATCGGCGGCCGCGCTCGGGCCCCTGCGATCCGCGTACCAGGCGGGGTGCCGCGATCCGCTATGCCTGCGCTGGTTGGCGGCGGCACAACTCGACCTTGGAAACCTCACGGACGTCGAGGCCATTGTGGCCGAGTGGGAACGGGCCGACCCGGCCAATTTGGAAATTGCCGTATTTCGCCAGGCAGCGGCCCTGCGCCGGCCGGCAGACCAATCCATGCGACGTGTCGACAGGCCCGCGAGCCCAGGCCAACCCTCGATGACGCCCGCCCCATCGATTCCGTCCAGTACGCCAGCGGTTTAGCCTTTCGCGCTGCCTCGACGCGGGCGGTCCCGGCCGCCCTGCGATTCTTGACAAACGAGCGGCTTCGGTGCATAAGAAGCGCCTGCGGACGACCAACGGGAGCGGACCGCATCTCGCCGAGGGTGGCGTGTTCGCGTACCATTGAGCATTGGCGGAGTCAGTAGCGTGAGGACAGAAATATGAGTTGCGGTAGTACTGTGATAACGTGGGCTGGCACCGAAGGCCCAGCCTGTGATAGTGATCATTTAATTCCGGAAGCCGACGACCAGTTTCTTGGCCGCCCGATCGACTCTGACGTAACTTGTGCCACCGATCCGTTCGACGATTTCGACGACGATGATTTCGACGACGAATTCGATGACGACTTCGAGGAGGAGTGGGACGAAGAGTTGCCCGGCGACGCGGATCAATTCGAACCGGATGAGGTCGTGGAACAGACAGATGATGGACTGCCGGTCGAACCAGACTTTGAAGACGAGGATTGAAAGGCGGGCCGTCACGACACATTAGCCCGAAGCGCCAGCGAGGCCGGCATACGCAATTCTCCCTCGCTTGCGCTTCGGGCTAGTATCTTCTTTGCGATTGCACGGCCCGCACTGCCGTGTTCTATTCGCAGTTTCCCCACTATTTCCCCTCCCTCTTAGGGAGGGGCCAAGGGAGGGTTCTTTCGCCCGCCCCGCTTGTATTGCAAGCCCCATGTTCCAGCCCGTTGACAGCAACGTGAATTTTCCGTCCCAAGAGCTGGCGATCGGCCGGTTCTGGAAGGAGCAGCGCATCTACGAGAAGTCGCTGCGAGCAGCGGGCCGGCGCGCCGCAGTTTGTGTTCTACGAAGGGCCGCCGACGGCCAACGGCATGCCGCACCCGGGCCATTGCCTGACGCGGGCGATCAAGGACCTGTTTCCGCGCTACAAGACCATGCGCGGCTTCCGCTGCGAGCGCAAAGCCGGCTGGGACACGCACGGCCTGCCGGTGGAAGTCGAGGTTTGCAAAGAGCTCGGCATCCACTCCAAGGAAGAGATCGAAGCCTACGGCATCGAGCAATTCATCCAGAAGTGCCAGCAGAGCGTGTGGCGCTACATGCAGGAATGGGAACGGCTCACCGAGCGAATCGGCTTCTGGGTCGACCTGGAAAAGGCGTACGTCACGTACCACCAGAGCTACGTCGAAAGCGTATGGTGGTCGCTCAAGAACCTGTTCGACCGCGGCCTGTTATATCAGGGCCACAAGATCGTGTGGTGGTGGGCCCAAGGCGGCACGGCGCTGTCGGCCGGCGAAGTGGGACAGGGTTATCGCGAGGTGGCCGATCCGAGCGTGTATGTGAAGTTTCCGCTGCTGGATGATGACGGAGAGCATTACGGATGACGTCGCTGCTTGTTTGGACGACGACGCCTTGGACGTTGCCGCGCAATCAGTTCGCAGCGGTCAATCCGAACTTGAATACGTCACTGGTGCTTGACGACGGAAGTCAGGCGAGAAGCTCGTTATCGCCGCTGAGCTAGTCGAAACATTGCACAGCAAAACTAAGCGTCGACTCCGACCTGTCGAGCTACGCCTGTGAAAGGTGCTGACTTGTCAGGCGAACGATACCTGCCGCCTTTCGACTGACCTATCGCGAAGAATCTCGACAGCTTATGCAAGGCTTGCCAGACGGCGGCGAACGCCAGCATATCAGGCTTGGCGAATTGTGGCGGCCGATTTCGTCACCACTGATAGCGGAACTGGGGTGGTCCACGTAGCTCCGGCATTTGGTGAAGCAGACTACGACATACTGTTGCGACGAGCAAGCACGCTTTGTGAATCGACGAGGGACCACGACTTCATCAACGCCGTCGCTCCCGATGGCAAATTCACCGACGAAGCCCCGACTATCTTCGCGGCCGCTGGGTCAAGGATTGCCGACAAAGACATCATCCGCGATCTGAAACAGCGCGGCCTGCTGTTTCATCAAGAACAGTACCTGCACGAATATCCATTCTGCTGGCGGGCCGAAGAAGATCCGCTCATTCAGTATCCCGCGGCAAAGCTGGTTCATCCGCACGACCGAGTTCAAGGACGCGATGCTGGCGAACAACGCCAAGATCAACTGGCTGCCGGAGCACATCAAGACGGCCGGTTCGGAAAGTTCCTGGAATCAAACGTCGATTGGGCGCTGTCGCGCGAGCGGTACTGGGGCACGCCGCTGCCGATCTGGAAGTGCGAGGAAACCGGCGAGATGGAGGCGATCGGCAGCTACGACGAGCTGCTGGCCAAGCCCGGCGTCAGCGGCACCGAAGTGTGGGACGCAGCGAAGAAGAAGAATCCGGAGTTGCCCGACGACTTCAGCGTCCACAAGCCGTACATCGATGCGGTGACCTACGATTCGCCGTTCGCCAAAGGCGCGCGCATGCGCCGCGTGCCGGAAGTGATCGATGCTGGTACGATTCCGGCGCGATGCCGTTCGCCCAATGGGGGTACAAAGGGGAGGAAACTTCCGGCTCCCTCCCCCTTGCGGGGAGGGCTGGGGAGGGGGTCGAAGCGGATACGTGCATGCTTCTCAAAAATTTCACGAACAGTTCCCGGCCGACTTCATCAGCGAAGCAATCGACCAAACCCGCGGCTGGTTCTACAGCCAACTGGCGATCAGCACGCTGCTGTTCGGGGCAGCGTCGAGCCCGCGGCTCGAGCCGGGGAGTTCGCCACTCGACCACAACACTGCCCGCATCCCTATCCGCATCCTTCCGCAACTGCATCGTCCTCGGCCTCATGCTCGGCGAAGACGGCCAGAAGATGTCGAAGAGCAAGCGGAACTACCGCGAGCCGAACGAAATCTTCGACAAGTACGGGGCCGACGCACTGCGCTGGTATTTCTTCGCCAACCAGCCGCCGTGGACCACGATCCGCTACAGCGAGCAGGCGATCAAGGACAGCATCCCCGAGTTCCTGCTGCGGCTGTGGAACGTGTACAGCTTCTTTGTGATCTATGCGAACATCGACGGTTTTGATCCGGCGAAGGAGGAGCAAGGATGCGAGGATGCGAGGAGCGAGTGTCTGAATCGAACTCCTCGCTCCTCGCTCCTCGCTCCTTCGCGACCTCCATGTCCTATCGTCCAATTGACGACCGCAGTGAACTTGATCGCTGGATCTTGAGCGAGCTCAATCGCACCTGTCGCGGCGGTCGTCGAGCGGATGGACGCGTACGACAATTTCGGCGCGGCGCAGCACATCATCGCGTTTGTCGACGCATTGTCGAACTGGTACGTCCGCCGCAGCCGAGACCGATTCTGGGCCGCCGACAAGCGCGCCGCGGAAAAGCTCGACGCCTACTGGACGCTGTATGAAAGCCTCGTCACGACGACGAAGCTGATCGCACCCTTCGTGCCGTTCCTGGCGGAGACGATGTGGCAGAATCTGGCTGGATTGTTCCGGACTGTAGCCGGGGTCTCCGACCCGCAGTGCCAGCCTCAAAGAGGCCAGCTACACCTGCACGAAAGCGTCCATCTCGCGACTATCCAACCGGCGACGCGTCCGCCATCGATGAAGCGCTTTCCGCCCGCATGAACCTGGTGCGTGAAATCGCCTCGCTCGGCCGTGCGCCCGCAACGTCGCCAACCTGAAAGTGCGGCAGCCGCTGGCGAAAGTCGAAGTGATGCTGGCCGATACAGCACATCAGCCGTGGCTCGAGGAGCACGCCGAGCTAATTGGCGAAGAGCTGAACGTGAAGCTGGTCGAGTTCACCACGCACGGCGAAGAGTACATCAGCTACTCGGTGGTGCCGAACTTCAAGCGGCTCGGTCCGCGGCTCGGCAAGAACATGCCGGCCGTAAAGAAACTGCTGGGCGAGATCGACGCCGGCAAACTGCTCGCCGACCTCAAATCGGCTGGCAAGGCCAAATAGAATCTGCCCGATGGCACGAGTATCGAGCTCGACAACGAGGATATTGAGGTGCGGCTTGCGGCGAAGGAAGGCTGGGCCGCGGCACAAGGCAAGGGATGCGTACTTGTGCTGGCCACTGAGTTGACGCCGGAACTGGTAGCCGAAGGTCTCGCCCGTGACATCGTGCGTATCATCCAGGATCAACGCAAGGAAATTGGTTGCGAGTATACGGATCGCATTGAGGTTGGAATAGTCACCGAGTCAGAAGAGCTGCTTGCAGCAATTCAAAAATTCCGCGACTACATCGTCCAGGAAACATTGGCGATCAAAATCGCCACTGAGCCGTTGCCGGGCGTCGAACCGGTCAACGTCAAAGTGCTCGGCCACGATCTGGCCGTCTATCTGCGAGTCGCAAAATGACTCAGGCCGCGCGTTCGACCAAGCCGCTGAAGCTCGCCGTTCTAATTTCCGGCACCGGGCGAACGCTGAAGAACTTCATCGACCTGGCCGCCGAAGGCGAGTTGCCGATCGATATCCGGCTCGTGATCTCCAGCACCGCTAAAGCCGGCGGGCTGAAGTTCGCCGAAGAGGCCGGCATCCCGACGCGCGTGATCAGGCGGCAAGACTATTCGCAAGGCGGCGCGGGCGACCAGGCGTTCGGCGACGCGGTCTTTTCGGCCTGCCGCGAAGCAGGCGTCGACTATGTCGCAATGGCCGGCTTCTTGAAGCTCGCCCCGTGCCCGACGACTTCGCGGGCCGAGTCGTCAACATTCATCCTGCGCTGATTCCCGCGTTCTGCGGTACTGGAATGTATGGCGATCGCGTGCATCAGGCCGTCCTCGACGCGGGCGTCAAGGTTACTGGCTGCACGGTGCACTTCGTCGACAACGAATACGACCATGGGCCAATCATCTGGCAGCAGCCGGTGCCAGTGTTCGACGACGACACGGCCGATACGCTTGCAGCCCGCGTGTTCGAAGTGGAAAAGGAAGCCTACCCGCACGTGCTGAAGCTGCTGGCCGCGGGCCGAATCAAGCTCGATGGACGGCGGGTGACCATCAGCAAGTCTCAGCGCGGCGAGCGATCGCGCACCGGGGCATATCCCATCGACTGATAAAACGCCACGGCATCTTTCCACTTGGCGTGCGTTTCGAGCTCGACCTGGCGGTAGCCAACCTCCCAAGCAGCCGATTCCAACCGCGACATCAGCATTTGCCCCACGCCGCGGCGACGCCAAGCAGGATCGACAAGCAACCAGTGAACTATCGGCACGGTAGCGTCGGCGCCCGTCCGCACGCCGAGCGTCACTGCACCGATGACACGACTCACCAAGCGGCGGCTGCGATTGCCAGCCACGTCCAGTCGTTTCGCCACCAAGGTTTCGCGAGCATCTGAGCGGCGAAGTCTTCCCGGCTCCACTCTCGCACTTGGGGAATAAGTTCGTCCGTCGCTCGGCTCGCGCAATTTCAGCCAGCCCGCAACATCATCCGGCACAACGATAGACCGAATGCTAATGCCTGCGCCCGCCCTCTCGACTGGCGGATCGAGCAATTCTTTGCGAAAATGAAGAACAGAAGTCATAACTCACTAGCTGTTAAACAAGATTGTTTACCACGGAGTACACAGAGGACACAGAGAATATTGGGGTAAGTTTGCTTCTCCGTGTACTCTGTGTACTCCGTGGTGACAAATCAGTCTAATCCAGAGATCACATGCACGACATTCAAGAGCTCAAGCAGGCAATCTGTGAAATCGGCGACCGGATCTACAAGCGCGGTTTTGCCGCGGCCAATGACGGCAACATCACGTTGCGGCTGAACGAAGCCGAGGTGCTCTGCACTCCGACCATGTGCTGCAAGGGTTTCTTAAAGCCTGAGGACATCTGCGTCGTGAACATGGAAGGCGAGCAGCTTGGCGGCTGCAAGAAGCGGTCGAGCGAAGTCATGCTGCACCTGGAGATCATGAAGGCCCGGCCGGACGTGCAAAGCGTCGTGCATTGCCATCCACCGCATGCCACGGCGTTCGCAATCACCCGCGAGCCAATTCCACAGGCGGTGCTGCCCGAGGTGGAAGTTTTCTTAGGCGAGGTGCCCATCGCACCGTATGAAACGCCCGGCGGCAAGAAGTTTGCCGAAACGATTCTGCCGTTCGTCCACAAGTCGAATGTCATCATCCTGGCGAATCACGGCACGGTGAGCTATGGGGAAACGCTCGAGCGGGCGTACTGGTGGACGGAGATTCTCGACAGTTATTGCCGCATTCTCATCCTGGCGCGGCAACTGGGGCCGATCCATTACCTTTCGCGGGAAAAGACGCAGGAATTGATCGACCTCAAGAAACAGTGGGGCTTCACCGACCCGCGCTCGGCTGCCGGTTTCCGCGGCGACATTCGCGATAACGCCACATTTCGACATACGTGGCCAGCGAGCGGCGTTGAGCCCCGTGCGTTTCCGCCGCCGACGGAGTGACTTGGAATTTATTAACCGGGGTCGGGGACGACCCGGCTCGCCCCTCTGCGGTTTCGCTAATTCAAGTCTGCGCCTACCACGATGAACCGCCACAGCGCGAACATGGTCACACCGTTGAACAGCGCATGCGCCACGATGCAGGGCAGGATGCGATTGGTGCGCTGGAAAACGTAGCCCAGCAGGATTCCAAACAAGAACAGCGGCACCGGTTCCGGACCGTAGCCGGCGTGCGCGAGGCCAAACATTAGCGAGCTTGTCCAAATCGGCAGCCAACCATGGGGCATTCCGGCCACGCCACGCCGTGCGGAGGCACTTGTCACGAGCGGCGTGGTACTGTCTTCGAGTGTCGTATTGCAGGCTTGAATAGTTGCGTCATCGGGGCTGCCATCAACATTAATCCGAACAACGCCGTCCTCCCATTTCTGCAGCCAGCCCTGAAAAAGCAGCCGAAAGGTGACTTCTTCGCAAATTGGCGCGACGACGACAGCCGACACGCACGCCAACAACATCACCAGCGTGTCGGCATCCGTGCCGCCCACAAGCATTTTGATCAACTCGTGTTGCGACAGTTCTTGCTGCCGTCCCAGCAGCCAAACCAAGATTGCTTGCACAACACGTACCGGAAGAAGTGCCGCAAAGCAGGTAACGACGCCGATGATCACATCGCGCAGGGCTTCCTTCCCTGATCGCGGCAACCCAAGATCCGCAGGCGTCGCGCGGTAAGCAACGTACATGACGGCAACGAAGCCGCCGACGAACACCAGTTGCGATGCGATGAGCGCGGCAATTCTCGCGGCGACCTGTTCGGAATTCGGCGGTGGAGGCGTGTCCGCAGTCCCATCCGAACCAAACATCGATGAAACTGCCAAGAGCACCAGCAATAGAGTTAGCAACGCCGCGGCCGGTCCCCACGGGGCCGGCGCCGGGGCTCGTACGGCAGCACCTCGTCGCTCGTTCGCCACTTTCTGATGATCCAGATCCACGCCGCTGCGCTGCCTAACATGACAACGTTGCTCAGACCAATCAGCCAGGGGTCGTGCGTCAGCGGGTCCATGTGAGCAAAGAACGGCGGGGATGGAGCACGGAATCGAGCGGCCTTCCATGCCGCACTTGTCTCAGCGTGCCTGCACCTTCAGCAGTGCAATCGCCCTTTGAACGTAAACCCAGCCGGAGTAGATCGTCAACAGAATTGCCGCCCAGACCACAACACGCAGCGACCACGTCGTCCAAACCGGAACTTCGGCGCTCCAATTTGCCGGCGGCGTAGTATCGAAATCGTAATACCATAAACGGGCCAGGCTTCCAGCCACTGCTGCGCATTGCAGGACCATCTTCCACTTGCCGGACCACTTGGCGGAAAAGTCGGTGCCGTGCTCCTCGAAAAAGCTTCGCAACGCGGTCACGAGTAATTCGCGCGCAACGACGACGACCGCCATCCATGCCGCAATCTCTGACGCGCGATCGTGCCATCGACGTTCCGTCGGCACTGCCGCCAGATAAGTAAACGTGCCGCAGATGATGATCTTGTCGGCGAACGGGTCGAGGATTCGGCCGAGCTGCGTAATCTGCCCGTATTTGCGGGCCCAATAGCCGTCGACCCAATCGGTTCCCGCCGCAATCACAAACAAGATGAGCCCGACAAAATAGTTATCGAACGACAGGAAAACAAAGCAAAAAATCGACAGCACCAGGCGGGCGACCGTCAGCTGATTCGGCACATTCCAGATAGTCGGCGATGTTGCCGACGGACCAGTGGCGAGCGGCCGTGAAGAGGCAGATTCGTCCATGGCAAATCATCCTGATTCAAGTGAGCCTTTTTCACTCGCGGTCACCGACCGGCGTAAATGAAGGATTGCTCATCGCGAAGTCCCGACTGCGACTGCCGCCAGATCGTAGCCGCTTCGAGCCACGATCTCGCACGGCACGATTTCGCCTACCTTGATGCTGCTCGCCCGTCACGTACACGACGCCGTCCACATCCGGCGCGTCGGCATACGACCGGCCGACCCAGGCATTTTTTTCATCGGGCACAGCAGCGTCAATCACGACATCGAGCCGCCGGCCAATTTGCGCATCGTTCCACTGCGAACGCAATTTCCTGCTGCACCTCCATCAAGCGGTCGCGCCGTTCATTCTTTACTTCTTCCGGCAAATGATCGGGCAGCTCTGCAGCCGGCGTGTCGGGCTCGAACGAATACGTGAAAACGCCCAGCCGCTCGAAGCGCTGCTCGCGCGACGAATTCGACCAGCTCCTCGAAATCGGCGTCCGTCTCGCCTGGAAAGCCGGTGATGAACGTCGTCCGCATCACCAAGGATTCGGGATCGCACCGCAGCTTTTGCAAACAGCGTCTTCCGTTTCGCGCCGGTTCACGCGTCGCTGCATTCGCTTGCAGCATGCGATCGTTGATGTGCTGCAGCGGCATGTCGAGATAGGGCACGATCCGCTTCGACTGCCGGCGATCGTGTCGATCAGCTCGTCGGTGATGTACATCGGATAGAAGTACATCAGACGAATCCAATCGAGCCCTTCGACCTGTTCCAGCTCGCGCAAGCAACTCGGCCAGCCGCGGCTGGCCGTACAGGTCCATGCCGTAGTACGTCGTGTCCTGCGCGACGATCACCAGCTCGCGCACGCCGTCGGCGGCCAGCTCGCGGGCCTCGGCCACGACTTCCTCCATCGGCTTGCGTGTAATGCTTGCCGCGCATCCGCGGGATCGCGCAGAACGTGCACAGCCGGTCGCAGCCTTCGGAGATCTTGAGGAACGCGAAGTGCCGCGGCGTGATCCGCAGCCGGGCCGTGTCGGGCAGCGGGTGCGTCGGCGCCGGGTGGAACACGGTCCGCTGCTCAGTAAGTCCGCCCAGCAGCCGGTCGGCGACCTTCGTAACTTCCTCGCGACCGAAGACGCCGACCAAGTGGTCGATCCCGGGCCGAGCTTCGAGCAGCGATTCACGCTGCCGCTCGGCCAGGCAGCCGGACACGATGACGCCGCGCAGCTCGCCGCGCTGTTTGAGCTCCAGCATCTCGTCGATCGCGGCGAACGATTCCTGCCGTGCGGCCTCGATGAAGCCGCAGGTGTTGACCACGGCAAAATCGGCACCGCGCGGGTCAGTTGACCAGCTCGTAGCCGTCCAGCTGCAGCAGGCCGAGCATCCGCTCGCTGTCGACGAGATTCTTTGGGCAGCCGAGGCTGACGAACGCGTAGCGGCCCTTCGTGGCGCTGCGCGCAAGTTGAGTCGTAAAAGTGTCTGGCACGTGGTTGCGAAAATTTGAAGTTGTTGGCTGCGGGCCCAGAATGGCAGGGCACAAGCTCTTGTGGCGCGCGACAGAACGAACTACCAATTGTAGCGTCACCACGGCTTGCGGCCAATCGCTTCATCGAATTGCCTGTTCCCGGCCGTTGAATTCCGCCCTGATAAGTGTACATTAGTATATATCAACTACGTCTCCAGGCCAGTTGCCAGATATCCACTCAGCCAAGATGCGCCGGGCCAAAGGTCCGACTATGTAGCCGAATACTATGCTTTCTGAAATTCCCGAAGACGAATTCGCCGCCGCTCTCGATGCCTGCGCTGCCGAAGTGCTCTGGGAAACGGGCGTTTTGGAGCCGCCGGTCGATGCGCAGGCCGTGGCGGAGGGTTTGGGGCTTGTGGTTGCCCGGGATTACGCAATGCTGTGCCGGGGGCGTTATGTGCGGCTCGCGGAGCACAACTCTCACGGCGGCGGCCAAGGCACGATTGTCGTCGGCATTGCCGAGCGTCCCGAGCGTGAGCAGTGGGCCGTCGCGCATGAAATTGGCGAAAGCGTCGCCTATCGCGTGTTCGATCGACTTGGCATTGCGTTCGAAGAGGCCCTGCCGACCACGCGCGAGGTCGTCGCCAATCGCTTCGCTAGCGCACTCTTGTTGCCTCGGCGGTGGTTCGCGTCCGACGGCCGCGATTTGGATTGGGACCTGATCGCGCTGAAGGAACGCTATGACACCGCAAGCCACGAGCTAATTGCACGACGGATGCTGGAAATGCGGCCGCCGATTGTGATAACGATCTGTGATTTGGGCCGCGTGCACTGGCGAAGGAGTAACGTGTCGGCCCGACCGCCCGCAATGCTTCCTGAAGAGAAAGCCGTTTGGCAAGAAGTGCATCAGACCGGTCTCGCTGCCTGGGAACGGCTCGACGCCGAGTGCGGACTGGAATCGGTCCAGTGTTGGCCGATTCATGAGCCGGATTGGAAACGCGAGATCGTCCGAAGCGAAGTGGCAGAGTGGTAATAGTCTGCATCCGCGTCACACTATGCGGCTCGATTATTGGTGTGCCCGTCCGATTGTGCGCTTGAATGTAGATTTAGTTCAATCGTCGCCAGCAGGTCGTCAACGCGCCACGGTTTCCCAAGCACCGCGGCGGCGCCACATTCCAAAGCTCGCTGGACGCGATCGCGGCGCGGGAAATCCAAGATTGCAATGACGGGCGTGTGATAGCGATCAAGGCGGCGGCAAAATGCAGCGCAATTCGACGGCTTCGCCCTCGTCCAGTTGGTCCCCGTCCCAAATTCCGGCCACAGCGCCGCACACATGCGTGCCGCATTCGCCACGGCGATGCCAAACGGTTGCGTAACCGGCCGCATCCAAGGCATCCGTCATTGCATCCGCCGTTTCACGCCGTGAGACGCTGAGTTGGATCACGCCGCGCAAGTGCCGTTCAATACCTGCACTCCAGAGTACGAACTTTGAAGTCCGACCTCGCACTGCGCCCAATCTGGACAGCGACCAGCAGCTCGCACCATCAATTGCCGGCGAAACCAAACGGGAAACTCATACCAATAAAAACGCGGAATTCCGGGCCAGGGCCGGCCTGTGCGTGTCTCACCTTCGCACCAGGTTCCCAGCAAGGTTACCATTCCAGCCAGTGGCAGCGTCGTGTCGTATCCGATCAATCGCACTTGTTGGGATAGTCCCTGGCCGGCTCTGTGCGAGGACAATCAGTTCGGGCGAAACGGTCAGTCCTGTGGTTAACAATGGCACGGCTGCGGATCAGCGCAATCGCGTCCCGAAAATCGGGGTGATCGACATCACCCAATATTTTGACGACAAGTTGATCAGGACGAACCGCGGAAGTTCCGAAAGTCTTGCCCGCAATCTGGCAGGATGATTCGGCTTCTCGCCACAGGGCAAGCTTCGCAATGTAATCCCGCAAGCTCATAAATCGATGCTCTCAGTCATCACGAATCGCCGCATCCCGGTCGCGGATTGCGTCATACGCGGCGTCAGCATCTACTACACCGCGAAGCGCTTCCAAAAACGCTTGATCGTTAATGACTCGGCTAAGCCTGGCGAGAATCCGCAAATGTTCGTGATCGCTCGTCGAGCAAATCAGAAAGAAAATGTCCGTGAGGCTGCCACCGCTGCCGAATGGGATGCCGCCCGGCTGATCCCCAATGCAAGCACGGCTTCGGCCAGAATGGCGGGCATCGGCCGCCGCGGATGCAACAGTGCCACTCCGTTGTCGAGCGCCGTGGAATGCATTTCTTCGCGAGCCCGCACGGCATCCGCCATCTTCGCCGCGTCCCACAACAAATGCGTGCGAGCCGCCAGTTCCGTCATCTTCTCGATCACGCTCCCGCGCGTGCGCGCGTCGAGCGGCACCTCGATCGCTTCCTTCTTTAACAGATTTGCAATGGAAATCTGGTCGACGCTCGCATCGCCGCTAGCTCGGTCCAAGGCTCCTTCCATCTGCACCAGCGCTTCGTCATCCGAAAGGCCGATGCGATCTTCCAGCCAATGGTGAATCTCGGCGGCGGAAAATCGCCACTCGCCGCCGACGCGACGCCCCGGCAGCTTGCCGCGATCGGCCAGCTTCACGATTGTCTGCCGGCATCATGTGCAGATATGCCGCGAGGCGATCGATATCGAAGTCGTCCTGGGCCATGCAGGTATTGTACGAAATGCGTTCAAATTTAGCGGGCCCGCTTGCGGGCCTGCGCCGGCGGCGGCGGGCCGCTAACTGTAAATGCAATATGGCTATAGAAGATTTTGCGCCGATTGCAAAGTGAAGGTCATGCTGGCACTCCAAAAACCTGCCTTGACGCAGTGCGAAAATTTCACCAATATCCGCCCGCTTCGTCGGCGGCCGACTGGATGTCGGCACCTGACCTTAGCGACCCGCTTCTCGAATAAACTAAACCACACCGCAGGCAAGGAGGCCTCCGCGTGGTACCAGCATCGCTTCATGCCGCCGGCGTCTCGCTCCGGCAGCTACTGGCCGGTGACATTCAAGGCGATTGCCCACACGATCTTCGCGCGACCAGCTGCACGAGCGACGGGCACCAGGTGCAGAAGGGCGACGTGTTCGTCGCCGTAGTGGAAGCGGACCGAGATGGTCACGATGATGCATTCGAGGCGGCCCAACGCGGAGCGGCCGCGATCATCTGCGAACGCCCGGTACCGGTGTTCGACGTGCCGCAGTGCGTTGTTGCCGACAGCCGCGCGGCCTATGGCCGATTGTGCCAGGCACTGGTCGGCGACCCATCGCGTCAACTGAAAGTCATCGGCGTAACCGGCACCCACGGAAAGACGACTGTCGCCCGGTTGCTATCGTCGATCTTTCGGCACGCCGGCAGCCGCATTCGGAACGCTGGATTCATTCGGGTATACAGACGGCTGCGATGCCCTTCCGGCCAGCGAAGCACCCTTAACTGCCCCCTGCTTGGCGCGTTCGCTTGCCGAAATGGTGGCTGCCGGGGCGACGCATGCCGTCGTGGAACTTTCGAGCCGGGAATTGAGTGCCCAGGTGCCGGCCGGCGTCACGCTCGACGCGGTTTGCCTCACGCAGGTCGGCCGCAAACATCTCGAGTGGCACGGATCGCTCGAGAACTATCGTCAGGCAAAGCGCCGCATTTTTGATTACCTGCACCCCGGCGGCATCGCCATCATGAATGCCGATGATCCCGTGTCCATGGCGATGCTTGGCGATTTGAACTTCGCCTCGCTCACTTATGGATTGCGAGAGCCGGCGGAAATTGTTGCCGAAATCGTTGAACAACATATCAACGAGCAGACATTTGTGATTACCGCCGGCGACGAATCGGTCGGCGTGCGCACTGCGATCATCGGCGACCACCACGTATCGAATTGCCTGGCGGCGACCGCCGCGGCACTTGCTTATGGAATCAAGCTGTCGGACGATGGCCCGCGGATTGGAAGCCGTGGACGCGCTGCCGGGGCGCATGGAGCGGATCGTGTGCGGCCAGGACTTTGCGGTTCTGGTCGATGCGGCGGATTCAGCCGAGGCATTGAGAATGTCTTTGCGCAGGCGCGGCAGGCGACAAGGGGCCGGCTGCTTTGCGTGTTCGGGACTCAAGACAATTTTGAGGAAGGGCAACTTCGGGCCACCGGTCGCGTGATCGGCGCGATGAGCGATGCCGCAGTGATTACCACCAGCGGCCGAATTGACGGTAACCACCGCGCCTGCATCGCAATCCATAGCGGACTAGCCGATCGGCGAAAGGCCCGGGTTATCCTCGACCGCAACGACGCGATCGCCTGGGCGCTTAGACAGGCGAAGACCGGAGATACGGTGCTAATCGCCGGAATGGGCGATCGACCGCACTGCGCCCTGCGACGCGGCGGAATCGCTCATGGCCGACGGCGAAGTCATAAGACAGCTATTGAACGGGAACTCGACGATGGCAGCGCGGCAACGATTGGCAGCATGAGTAGGGTGGGCATTGCCCACGAATGCCATGAATGATTCGCGATCCTGACATGGTGGGCTATTCCCACCCTACCGATTCAATGGTGGGCAATTCCCACGCACTTTTCTGGTTCATTTTCGACGAAGGTTTGAAACACGTTGAGGCTTCATCGTCGGCCCGCGCGAAATTGCGGGATTTTGCGCGGCCACCCTCCCTGGGTTGGAGCAACAGGCTTGCTGTGCAATGCGGTTTCTGGGTCAACCGCGCGTGGCGAGTGCTTCACGATGAAGCTTATGTCTGAGCACCGGGGCGGCGGCAGTCGCCGCTCCGGTGTCTCAGCGGATTTTATCGCAAGTAGGTGCCGCAAGCCGAGCGGCACCTGCACTCGTAGGGTCCGGCTCGGCTCGCCTGACCGACTGAACAATTCATGTCGCGCTCGCCACACATTCTGTTCGCCGGCGGTGTCACACCCAGCCATCTCTATCCTGGCTTGGCAATCGCCGCGAAAATCATCGAGCGGTTGCCGGAGGCCGCGATTACCTTCGTCGGCAGGAGTCGCTCGCAAGAGCATCACATTGTGCGGTCTGCCGGGTTTGGCTTTGCGAACCTGCCGTCGCAGCCGGTTCCTCAGCGTGCCCTGCACGCGATGCGTTTTGTGGCATCCAATTTGGCCGGCTATTGGGCCGCTCGCTGGTTTCTCAAGGAGCAGCAGGTGTCGCTGGTCGTCGGCTTAGGTGGCCCGGCCAGCGCCGCGACGCTGCGTGCCGCAGTTTCGCGGGGAGTGCCGTTTGTAATGCTCGAACAGAACGTCATGCCGAGCCGTGTTACCCATTGGCTTGCCCGCTCGGCAGCGACCGTCTGCGCCGGTTTTCCACAGACAACGCGGCACTTGCCTTCAGCGGTACCACTCGTCATTACCGGAAACCCGGCCCGACCCGCGTTTGAGCGCCTTGTATTTGCAGCGTGAGTCACGCGTCGGCGATAGCGCACAGCGTCAAAAGCGGCTCATAGTCATTGGTGGAGCCGGTGGAGCTCGAACGCTGAATGAATCGATGCCTGCGGCACTCGCCCGCTTGCCGAAGGAACTTGCCGGATGGCAGATAGTGCACCAATCGGGCGAAGGCCAGCTTCAAGAAACGACGTACCGATATCGAGCTGCCGGAATCGAAGCGCTCGTAGTTGCCTACATCGACGAGATGGCGCCAATCATGTTCGAATCTGATCTGGTCGTTTGCCGTGCGTCCGGTACCACGCTTGCCGAATTGGCCCTGGCTGGGGTTCCGGCCCTCCTGGTTCCGTACCCGCCGGCGATGGATTACCAGATGCCTAATGCGGAAGTGCTTGCGTCGGCCGGTGCGGCGGCGATTCTTGACGAATCCGCTCTCGCCGAGCCGCTCGAGGACGCGCTCGTCGCGGCAATTAAGCCGCTCGTGATCGACGCCGCCGGCCGTGCCCACATGTCGGCCAACATGCGCCGCTTAGCCCGTCCCGACGCGGCCGCCAACATCATGGACGCCATCTGCCGCATTCTTACCGGCGCGTTGGCCGAACTTGCCGCTTAACGGCAAGCCATCTCAAGCCAGTGCTCCGCTCGCAGGCAAACGCCTTCGATGGAATTGAACCGGCATCCTTCGTAAGAATCTTCGGCCCCTGGCGGAGCCAGCGGCAGCGAACTATCTTGGCGAGACAGAGGATGACGATGCCAAAGCTCATCAGCGAACCGACGCGAATCGCCGCCGCGGGCAACAAGCCGAAGCAAATCGAGGAGTTTGTCGGCCGTATCAATTCGGCTGATGACGAGGTAAGCATCGCCCGCATGAAGTCGCCGGCCGGTTGGGTCGAACCGGGTCAACGGCCGGAGTTTCAGGAGATCAGCGTCGTGGTGAGCGGCGTACTACATGTCGAACATGAAGCCGGCGCGTTCGACGTAGCGGCTGGTCAGGCGGTCGTGTGTCGGCCGGGCGAGTGGGTGCGCTACAGCACGCCGCAAGGCGCCGAATATATCGCCATCTGCCTGCCGGCATTTTCGCCCGACACGGTGCACCGCGATTAAGCAGTTCTATTGCCGGCCGGCGTCAAACACGCCGCTTACAGGCAATTGGACAACTCGCCAGACGCCCCCTATGCTCAAGGCTCATGTCTGGGCCGCCGCATAACAAAAACCAGCTCTCGCCCGCCGCTCACAGCGACTCGCCCGCGCTATTGCGCACGATGGGCCTCTTCTCATTGGTCGTCTATGGTGTGGGCGACATGATCGGCTCGGGAATCTATGGCACGGTCGGCGATGCGGCGACGCACATGGGCAACGCCGTGTGGCTGGCGTTCGCGGTTTCGATGGTCGCCGCGATTCTGACCGGTCTTTCGTACGCGTGCCTGGCGTCGCGTTACCCGCGCGCGGCCGGTGCCGCCTACGTCACCCAGCGCGCATTCAGACTTCCCTTTCTTTCGTACCTCGTCGGGCTGATGGTGACGGCCTCGGGCCTGACATCGATGGCTACTTCCACCAACGTCTTCACGCGGACTATGCTCGGGTTGACGACGGACGAGCCGGCCGCCGCAATGAATGGCTGGCAGTGGTACGTTGTTGCGCTCTTGTTTCTGGGCGTGTTGACGTTCGTAAATATCTGGGGCATTCGCCAATCGATGTGGACGAACATCGTTTGCACGTTCGTCGAAGTCGGCGGGCTTATTTTCATCATTGCGGTGGGGATGCGCTTTTTGGGCGAGGTGAACTATTTTGCAACGCCGCAAGCTACATTCGACGCCGAGGGCCAGATGCTCGATCACGGCATTGGTTTGTCGATGCTGCTCTCGGCGTCGGTGCTGACGTTCTTCTCGTTCATCGGCTTCGAAGACATGCTCAACGTGTCGGAAGAAGTGAAAGAGCCGCGGACGACTATGCCGCGCGGCATGGTGCTTGCGCTGCTGATTGCGACGGTGCTTTACATCGGCGTGGCGGTGACCGCCGTATCGGTAATACCGCATCAAGAGTTCGCGAAGCCCGACGTTTCTCCACTGGCGCGCGTGACCAGCAAAGCAGCGCCGTGGCTGCCCGTGCGTACGTTCGACTTCGTGACCCTGTTCGCCGTGAGCAACACCGTTCTGATCAATTACATCATGGGTTCGCGGCTGCTCTACGGCATGGCCAGGCAGGGACTTTTGCCCGCGTTTCTTGGCCGCGTTCACGCGTCGCGGCACACGCCGCACCTGGCGATTTTGACATTGCTCGTCGTGGTGCTCGTGCTCTCGGTTTCGGGAGGTGAAGACGCCGTCAAGCAGCTTGCCTCCGCAACAGCTCTGCTCCTCTTGTTCTCATTCATGGTGGTGAACACGGCGCTAATTTATCTCAAGCTGCGACCGGGCGAGCCGGCCGGCGCGTTCGAAGTGCCGATCTTCGTGCCGGCCTTGGGCGTGTTGATTAATGTGACGCTGATCATCGCTCGACTCACTCAAACCGGCGCCAATAATCGCGCACCCATGATCGCGGGGGCGATCGCCCTGCTCGTCACGATTATTTACTTTGTCATTCGGCCCGCAAACGTGACCGAAGAATCGCTGGCCGCGGTGGAAGAATAGGCGTGAAATGCGCACGAGCGCGCGGTCGTTCTGGGACACAGACAGTCGCCGAAGTCCGACCCGGGTCCGACGCTCAAGAAATTGCGGGCGAAGCACGCCGATTAACGAACTCGCCGCACCGCAAGAATCCCCAGGATCACACCGCACAGGGCCAGCGACGCCGGCTCCGGCACGGCGACGTCCGCCAGCGCACCGCTGCCCGAGCCCGATGTCCGGCCGAAGTTGGTTCTCCAGGAGTCGTAACCCTCTTGGGTACCATTGTTCTTGCGCCATACGACGTAGTCCGCGGCATCCACCGAACCATCGCCGTTGAAATCGCCCGGGAGAGATGTCGGGGGCGGGGCCAGCGGGTCGAGAAAATCGACCCACGCGAAGTAAAAGTTCACGTTGCGCGGGGCCAGCTCGTCGCCGAATATGTTTTCACTCGGTGGCATAGGTTGACTCGTCGCGACCAACTCGCGCGACTCAATGAGGAAGTTTCCAGAGCCTGGATCAAATTGATAGGACATGAACTTTCGGTCCGCCAACGTCGGGCGCCAGGGGCCGCGCCGGCCACCGACAAGATCAGCATGCCGTCGTTTTCATCGAGCTTTGTTTGCCCATCGGCTTCAAAAACGCTGACCGAATACTTGCCCGCGGCGGTGCGCGTGATGTCGAACAGGTTGTCACTGGCCGCGCGGATCATGTTGCCGTTCGTGCCGTTCACATGCCCGCCAATAAGCGCTTGCGCCGCATAGGGCACATACAGAAACTGAAAGTCGTTCTGGTCACCTGTTGCTAGGCTGGTTTGGTCGCCGCTGAAGACGATGTTATCATCTTCGCGAACTGAAACAGTCCATCCGTCGTTGTTCGGAAACGCCGCCGCGATGTTGGTTAAGTTTGCATCATCGGTCGGCGCGACAAAAAGCATGCCGTCGGCATCCGAGTCGACACCCGGCAACTTTACAAACGCCGTAGTGTTCGTGTAATTCACCGAGGACGTTGGCAGATTGGGAGATGAATTGGCGAACGTCGCTTCGCCATCGGTGCCTGGATTCACCCAAGCGCCGACCCATCCCTGCTCGTAGGGGAAGTAGGCAACGGACGTATTAAAACCGGCTTCACCGGCGTTGCTGTCGAAGCCGGCGACGCCCATCTGCAGATCGGTGGACGCACCTCCGCCGTTCGCATAGATGCCATCGTCCATGCGGAAGCCCCAACCTTGCCGCCAGTCAAATTGAAGTAAGCGACGCCATGGATAGTGCCCACCGGGCCGAATGTTCCAAACGTGTCGCCGTTATTAACTCCGTTGTGGCGCACAGTCGCTAATGATGCGCCGGTGGCTCGGGAGAGGCGCCAGGCAAGCGTCTGGGGCGTACCAGGTGCGGCGGCGAAGTTCTGATGCGCGGCGGGTGGCAGGTACGCCGGATCGGACGGGTTCGACGGCCCGATCAAGAGGCTGATGTCCCCCTCGTTGTGTCGCGACTCAGTCCACTTGAACGGCTGCGTCGACGTGTTATTCGGGAACACCGTGACCAGCAAGTTGTCGGAACCGGCGCCGCCGAGAACGCTGTTCGCCTCCGGTCGGGCATTAACATTGGCGGCCGTCACGGAAGTCGGATAGGCGCCCGGCAAGCCGCCGCCTGCCATCATTTCAGGATCGGTCGGCGTGGGACCACCACCGACGCCCGCCGCGCACCATGCCGTTTGACTCAGTAGGACAGCAATGCAGAACAGCCCACGAATCGAGTTGAAGCGCGTCACGCGTTTCTCCTTCGTAATGAAGAACAGCTGAGTGTGCACAAAATCACATAACAATTTGGCCAAATAAACTTGCGCCGTCCCAGTCTAGCGAGATTCGGCCACGTGTCTACCGATGGCCTACTCTCGCTAGCGCTTGCGTGCTTTAAACACGTGCGCTGCACGAGTGGTTGAACGGGCGCTGCCGTTCATAAATGAGCCTAGAAGGGCGTCGCGGAACGGCACCGGCTACCCGTAATGACGCCGCAAGAATCGCTGGCCAAACAGCCGGCTCGGACGCGGCAAAAACGAAGCAAATAGTCCGGCCGGGGCCCGTTCAGCCAACCCTTAATTGGTCGGCGACAAAGTTGGCGAAGTTGGCGCCTGGCGCTCCGGAGGCCGGCCCGTTTGCGTCGGCAGTTGAACCGGCACGCGATATTTGAACGGCCGGTAAAGCGGGTCGCCGATCAGCGTCATCATCCAACTGTTGAACGGATTCGTTCGGGCAAAGCACTCGACCAGCGTCAGCTCGCCCTGGATTAGATGGGAGAAAAACTCATTGGGTCGCGGAAACGATCCGAGGTAGGGCTCGTACACGGGGCCGATCGTCGCGCACACGCCGTCCTCCAGAAGCTTCTTGCACCAGGCCTGGCTCGCCGGATCGCGCAGCGAGTGCGCTTCGCTGCTGGCAAGATGATATGCCACCGCGCCCGACTTCCAGTCGAAAGCGTCGACATATTTCGCCAAGCTGTACCAACCACAATACAGGGCCGCATCGGGGCACGTTCCCGGCTGAAATAGTTGCGGCGACGTATCGAGCACGACTTCCAGCTCGGTTTGTTCTTCGATTCCTTTCGCGGAAATCAAAAGCGACCGATCGTAGTCAGCATAACTGCCGGGCATTACATTGGCGTCCTCAAGCTTACCCATGCCGCGCGTGTCCAAATACACCTTGCCGCGCAGGCCTTCGTTTTCGATCTTGATGGCCGTATCCACCAGGCCCTTCGCCAGGACAAGCGTCGGTGCATCGAGCCGGGCAACCATCAGCGTGCGGTGCGCCTTCGGCAATTGAGAATTATCGAATGCCGGACGCAGGTAATTCGCTTGCCAGCGGAGCAATTGATATTCGTCGGGCCACATCACAAGCGCCAGCTCGCTGTCGAAACTCGCGCCGGTTTCATTTTGCGTGACAACTTTCAACTGTTCGTCCAGCCATTCCACTGACAACAGCAGCCCGCCCAGCCGCTCGAGGATCGCCAGAATCATGGCATCGCGTTCGACGCTCGGCGGCGATTGGTCGAGGAGCATTCGAATTTCGGCGTAGGCGGCGGCGCGGCCTCGAAGCACGTCGAATTCCGAGCGGGCATTCGCCGGCAGATCCGGATTAGACGTGAACTGTTGGTTGAGGCCCTGCAGGATGACATTGGCGCCGCCGGCTGCGGCCGCTAGTTGCTGAAGCTGCGCCTGGCCTTGGTTGCGCACCTCGCCGGCGGCAAGTTTCGACAGGCGTCCCTGTGCGCCCTGCAGCGCCGCTTCCAATCGGGCCCGCGATTGTTGAAGTTCCGATTTGGGTTGTTCGCCCGGCTTGGATGGCTGCGACGCGTCGGCAGCCTCCTTCGTCGCCGCCGTAAGACCACCGATGTCACGGTCGTTGGTCTCAGCCGGCGAATCGGCCAGTGTGCCCGGCACATCCTGCCCCGACAGTTCACCTTTCGCCAACTGGTTCAAAGTTTGCTCGACGAGTCCGAGTAGTTCGAAGCGATGTGTCCGCTCGGATTCCAGGAATTGCCGGTATCGTCGTGACTGGTCATTTGCTTCCGCCGGGCCGATCTTAAGCGGCACGCCCCAGACGGTGAGCAGGCAGCGTATTTTCTGTTCCGGGTCGTGCTCAGCCAGCCATTTGTGAATCTCTGGCCGAACACCCCATTGCCACATTTCGCGCGGCAACAGTTCGTTGCCCGGCATGTCGACGAGGCAGATGTTCGCTTCTGGAACGCCGCGCACTCGTGAATAGTATTTCGCCAGTCCTTCCGACTCGCGATTGCCGCGCGCACCGACGATGACAATTTCCTCAGGCGCGAGCGCGCCGAAACAACACGAGTTGAAGCACGCCACAGCCACTAATAACAAGATGGTACGATGAATCACTCTAGCTCTCCGCTCTTTGCTCTTTGCTCCCAGCTCCTCACTCCGCATGCTGGCGATGGACCTGGGCCAATTGCTTATCCCCAAGGGCATCGTACGCTTTGGCAAGCGACAGATGAATATCGCGTGAATCTGGCATTCCATTGGCGGCATACTCCAAGTCCGCGACCGCCTCCTGCCAGCGTCCCAAACGCACCAGCACCTGGCCGCGCGTCTCGCGGTAGCGGAATTCGTCCGGCCGGATTTCCAGCGCTTTGTTCACGGCATCCAGCGCCGCTTGCAAGTCGCTCTCCGGCCCCTGAAGCAAGATCCAAGCCAAATTGTTCCAGGCAATCGAGTTCTGCGGGTCCTTCTTGATGGCCCGCTGCAGGTAGTCCTTTGACTTGTCCAGCTCGCCAACGGTCGCCGCTACGGTGCCAACTGCCTCCAGAATTGTCGCTGGAGTTTTCGGCGAGTCCATAATGCGTATCACCACTTCTTCAGCCACCGGAAATTGTCGCCGCAGCCGATACAAGCCCGCGACCTGCTTCTGCAATCGCGTCGAATCGTCGGTGAGCTCGCCGGCTTGCACAAATAGCGCCGCCAGACGCTCCGCGTCCGGATTGGGCGCTGCAAGTGCTCGGTCGAACATCCGCTGCGATAATTCGGCCAATACGGCCCGCGCACTCTTGTTATCGGGATCGGCCTTCAGCCACTGCTCAGCCAGCGAATGGGCTTTCGGCAAATTGCCCAACAACTCCTCGGCGATGTACCACGAGCGCAAATTCTGCGGCCCAACCACATCGCCGCGCCGCGTACGATCCTCCATGTGGGAGCGAACCCAGCGGGCATCGCCGCGGGCCTCGTCCAGACGCTGAAACGAAACGTTAATCTCCATGCGAATCGCCGCCGCGTCCAGCGACCGCTCGACAATCGGCTGCAGTTGTTTGAGCGCTTGCTCATGCTGCTGATTTTCCAATAGCCACAGGGCGCGCGCCACTTCCAGGCCTGTTGCTTTGACGCCGAGCACTTGCAAATGATCAAGGTGAAGCTTCAATTGGCGGTGCCGCTCATCGTCGGAAATGGGCAGCGAGCGGTTGAGCAGATGCTCAACTATCCAACTATGAGCAGGCGGGTACCCCTGTCGGTCCGCGGGGGCAAGCCGCTGCATTCTTTCGTACGCTTCGGCAAGATCACCGTCCTGCGCCAACGCGTTGGCCGTTTGGTACTCGGCCAGTTGCGTGCTGACACCGAGCTGCGCGAGCTTGCGCTCGAACAGGCCCACGCGTTTGAAGTCCTTTTTTTCGCGGGCTTCGTTGATCGCTAAACGGTACTGCGTAGCGACACTCTCGCGGCCCAACCACTTCGTCCACCCGGCAATCGCCGCCAGGGGTATCAGGACCAGGAACACCGGCAGCCCCCACAACAATTGCCGGAAACTTCGCGTTGAGAGCCAGGCATGCACAAAGCCGCCAAGTGCCGCCAGCGGGTACCAAAACAGGCGCGTCCAGCGAATCAATCGCAGCACGACGCCGTCGAGGTTAAGCGCCTCGGCCGCACGGATGACGCCGTGGCCAAACGAATGTGCGAGAGTTGAGATCGCGTGAAACGGAGCAGCGAGCGCCTTTCGAGCCGAATCGCGGCACCAAGGCGGCGCCAACTCCAGCCAGCAGGCGCCACAACATTCGCAGCGGCCAAATGAGTGCCAGGCCGACTCGCAGAAGAAGCGATTCGACGCCTTCAAATCCCTCGCTAACCGCGAACAGCTTGTGCGTTATCGCCGCGGTTGCCCGCTCGAATGGCGATACGATGGCTGCGCCTGCGCCCGAAAGCCACTTCGCGGCGCGGCCCGGCACCCGCCGCAAGCGCTGGATCAGCGAACCGCGATTTGATTGAAAAGCCATATTCGAATCGTAGGGCGGGTGCTTGCACCCGCCGAATCAAAAACGCCGGCGGGTGTAAGCACTCGGCCCTACTTACTCACCCTCATTCCGTGACCGACTTGCGAATTCGCTTCCGCGCTTCGAGCAGCAGCTTTTGTGCCGCTTCGCGCTGGGCCGGGCGGACGATGCCCGCCGCGGTGGTCCATACCTGCACTTGGAACAGTCTGGTTCGCTGCGCGTAACGATGCTTTCGTTCCAGCGACCGCCAGATTTCGGATACGAGCGAGCGAGTCGGCGGATTGACTCGTTCACCGAATTCATCGAACACGCTGTAAACCAGCCAGGCAGCGGAACCATCGGGTTTGGAAAATGCGGTCTCGACGTAATTCCAAGGGACTTCACTTTCTGAAGGCCCGGCGCCGATGGCCATTTCGCGAATCTCCCAACCGACGCCGAGATAGCACGCCGTGAGATCATGCCAATCCGGACCGAATGGAAAGTCACACGATACAGCGTAATTGTTTCCCTGCTGATCTTGAAAACTATAAACCCGCGAATGGTGCCCGAAAACGTCGTCGCTGGTTCGCTCCTGCTCGGCAAATCCCGAGCGCTGCAAACCGGCGAGACTTGATGGAAGCATGTCGGCCTCCAGCGTGAGGGCGCGCTCCAGGCTTTGTGTGCTTGCTATTGAACCTGTTGGGAATAAGTAGGGGAGCGAAAGCTGCGCGGCTGCCAATGTGCCGAACGCCAGTAACGGAGCGATGCCGAGCGCCAATCGAGATGGAACATCCCACCAGTGCGCCGCGCCACGTCCGTCGTGCGGCGCCATTTTGCACCGCGCGCGGCGCGCCCCATCGTCCGAGCCAGTCCCAGAACGACACGACCTTACGGCCGAAATGGATAGGTTGGCCGACCGATTCTCCAGCATGACCTTGGACCGGCGCCAACAAAGCCAGAAGCAAGTAATCCGTGCTCACTAAGGCCAAGAAGACGAACGTAAAGATCACCAGCCCGAGGATTTCATGGACTGTGCCGGACGACCAATCGACGCCCCAGCGCTCAAACGCGATGGCGATGGTGGTTATTCGCAAAACATTCATGAGCGTGGCCCAGCCAATTCCGGCCAATGCCAATAGCAACACATGCAGCGGCGCCCGGTTTCGCCACACGCCATAGATCGCCGAGCAGGCAACGATCGACAGCACCGACACGATGCCGCTGCACGCTTCATCCACAAAGAATTGCTTTGTAGGCAGAATCAGCACGTTTCCATCCATCAAATGCCGGGCGCCAGTCCAATCGAGAAAGAGACTGCTCGCTCCGCTGCTTTTTCTTTGCAACCATTCAATTAGCTTTTGGTCGCGATTGAACGGTGGCCGCACAACGAGCCAAAGCAAAGCCCAAATGCCCCATAGATAGGGCACGTGCCAGCGCGCGTCGATCTGCAGGAATGCGGCAGCAACTAGGAGAACGGCCGAAAGCAGCGACAGCAAAGGACTGTCTGAAAAATACGCCACCGCCAAAAGCACCCACGATCCGGCGAGCAGTGCGATCACCCCAACGCGATTGTCGCGCATGTCCTCCGGAGCGCGCTGCTCGGCCATTCGGCCGTTGCGCCAAAGTAACCAGGCGAATGCGCCTAACACGAAGGGAAAGTATTGATAGTGCGCGGGTTCGCGCGACCACTGCTGGGCGAAGTACGTGACCAGCAGTGGGCCGTAACCAATGCACAACACGACAGCGGTCACAGCCGGCAACAGCCAGCCCGGCAATCGGGCCGCCCATGTTTCGGAGCGCGTCAGCGAAGCTTCAGAAGGAGCCGTCGTCACTGGCCGTTTCGTCGACAGTAGGTCCGCCGAGCCGAGGCGGACCTTTCCTTTTCTTAATCTGCCGCTCGGCTCGCGGCAGCTACGAGGTTCTCTCGATTACGAAATTGCCCAAGACGAGCATATCCATTGCCGTCCGCTGGAAACACGACACGGCCTCCTGCGGCGTGCGGACGATGGGCTCATTCTCGTTCAGCGACGTGTTGAGCAGCATCGGAACGCCGGTCCGTTGGCGGAATCGCTCGATCAAGTTCCAGTATAACGGACTCGTGCGCCGCGACACGGTCTGCAGCCGCCCCGAACCATCGACATGCGTTACCGCTGGAATTTCCGCTTGCTTTTCAGGACGGATTGGCAGCACGCGCTCCATAAAGGGCGACGGCTCGTTGACCTCAAAATAGTCGCCGACGTGTTCTTCCAGCACGCTCGGCGCGAACGGCCGGAATTTTTCGCGAAACTTGATCTTCAGGTTGATGAGTTCGCGCATGTCGGCCCGACGCGGATCGGCCAATAGCGAGCGGCCGCCCAGCGCACGCGCCCCGAATTCCATGCGGTCCTGAAACCAGCCCACAACCTTGCCGTCGCAAATCGCATCGACAACGTGTTCCACAAGTGCGTTCTCGTCCATGGCTCGCGTTTCCAAGCCGACTTGCGAGGCCGCGGCGCGGCACTCTGCTGCATCCACGCCCGAGCCCCAGAACGCATGGTCGAGTCGAAACGAACGCGGTTCGCCCAAAAACTGATTCCATACGTGAAACGCCGCACCGATCGCCGTTCCGTTATCGGCCGCGCCGACCGGAACGTAAACATGGCGAAACGGCGTTTCGCGCGTCACCTTCCCGTTCGCGACCGAGTTCATCGCGCAGCCGCCCACGAGTACGACGTTTTCGCTCGGCGCCGCTTCGTGCAACTGATTCAACAGGTGGAAGATGATTTCCTCGGTCACCCGCTGCAGCGAGGCGGCGATGTTTTCGTGCTTCGGCGTCAGCTCCTCATTCGGCTGCCGCGGCGGACCCAAGCGTTCTTCAAGCAGCTTGCTGTGAAACGGCTCAACCTTCGGGCTTCCCGCCTCCCAGCTCATGCTGATTCCATTTTGAGGATGCGTGAAATAGTCGAGGTTCAGCTCGAAGGTTCTTCCCTTGGGAAAGATGATCCGTCGAAACTCTTCGATGTATTCGGGCTGCCCATAAGGCGCCAGACCCATCACCTTGTATTCATCGCCATAGTTCGGAAAACCCAAGTAGATGGTGAGCGCGTTGTACAGGAACCCGAGCGAGTGCGGATAAAACACTTCGTCGAGCTTCTCGATTTGCTCGCCCGTCGGCCGCGGGCCGTGACCGTGCTGACAAAATCGCCCATGCCGTCGATCGACAGGATCGACGCCGATTCGAACGGGCTGAGCAGAAAGCCGCACGCCAGGTGCGCATCGTGGTGCTCGACGTTATGAATCTCGGCCTCGAACGTCGGCTGTCGGCACGCCGCACGCCTCCGCCAGCTGCTGCCGCAACGAGAGCGATTTTCCCTGCCGCCGCAAGCGATCGACGATCGACCGCAGCGATGGCCGATTGACCAGCGCGAACAGCGCTTTACGCCCCAAGTTCGCCTTTGGATCAAACGATACGGCGACGTGGTCGACGTCGCGTGCCGTGATGCCGCCTTCTGCCAGCACATAGCGAATCGACGCGGCCGGAAAACCGGCCCAATGCTTGACGCGATTGAACCGCTCCTCTTCAACGGCGGCAACCAGCCGGCCGTCAATCACCAGCGCCGCGGAGGCGTCGCCGTGGAAGGCGTTAATGCCGAGAATTGCGGTGGTCATCCTCTCTCTCAGCTCCCGGCCAGGATCTCGTGGTACATCGAAGTCAGCCGCTCGGCGATGCTCGACCACTGCAAATGACGCAGCGCGAAATCGCGGCCATGATCGCCCGCCGATACTCGCTTTCGTTCATCGCTGAGCAGCGCATCGAGGGCTGCCGCAATTTCCGTCGGGCCGCCATCAACGACCGCGCCGGCCGCCGCTTGCCGCACGAGCGACGCTGATTGCACTTCTTTCGTGACGACCACCGGGCAGGCCCGCGCCATGGCCTCGGCCACAACGATGCCAAAATTCTCGGCATGGCTCGGAAGCACGAATGCCGCGGCCCCATCGTAAAGCGACCAGCGCTCGTCGCCTACAATCGGCCCGAGCAGCGACACTCGGTCCTCAAGAGATAAATCGCGAACTGCTCGCCTGATCTCCTGTTCGTAGCCGCGCGCCCGCATCTTCCGCACCCACGATCGCCAGAAATGTGCGCGAGCGCATCGCCGCCACGGCCGGAAGCAGCCGATCGACGATCCCTTTCTTTGGATGCAACCGCGATAGGAACAACAATACGGGCGCACCGTTCGCTAGCGGCCCAAATCTCGCCTTTGAATCGCGATTGTCCGAGGGAGCGGCAAATGCGGCCGGTTCGACACCGTTCGGGATAACAAAGATGCGCGCATCTGGGCGCACGCGCCGTACCTCTTCGGCTTCTTCGTCGCTGGTAACATGAAATGCAGTAGCCGCTTGGATCGTCCGCCGCTCGATCAAAGTCCAGTAAACACGCTTCTTCAATCTTCCGCGGCTCCAAGTGTAGGGCGAAAGCATCCCAGCCGGCCGCACCAAATAAGGCACTCCGGCTCGCCGAGCCGCGCGTGTGGCGATCCAAGTCGAATGCGACCACAACCCGTGAATATCGATGATGTCATAGTCTTTCGCGTGCTTATCCAACCAGCGCGAGACCCGTCGACATTTTCCACTGCTCAGACCACGTGCGTGAAAAGACGTGAACCGGGGATCCGACTGGCAGCTCATGCCGTAGTAGTCGCTGATTCGGACCGTTGGCATCCGTCGTAGCGATTTCGGCGCTGACGTCCCGACCGGCGTTGAGCGCTTCGACCATAGCCCCGATGGCAGTGCTAGTACCGCCGTAACGAGGCGCAATGGCCGACACAACGTGAAGCGTCTTTAGCACTTGGCTGCGATCCCCGTTCTTAATTCGGTCAAACCGGCTTTCCTACATCGCCCGCCGCAACTCGGCGGTAGAGGTTCAAGTATTGGTCGGCCATGGCGGTTAATGCAAACCGGCCACGATTCTCCCGGCCATGTTGCACGATGCGTTCGCGATATGCGGCATCGCTGATAATGCGCTCGAATCCGGCCCGGATCGCGTTCACATCGAAGGGGTCGACGAGGCACGCACCCTGCCCGGCAACTTCCGGCATCGAAGAGCAGTTGCTCGTGATGACGGGCCGTTCCACATATTGCGCTTCGATAATTGGCAGACCGAACCCCTCGTACGTGGATACAAAGCTGACGATATCCGACTCGCAATACTCGCGAAACATCGCCGCCTCGTCGAGGTTCGAAACCGATTCATAGGCGACGCCAGATCGCTCGAGTTGGCCGCGAAGCAGTTCGTCAAGTTCTCCGACAATCCGCAGGCGACATTTCAGATCGGCAAGGGCCTGAATTAACCGAGGCAGATTTTTATTCGGCCTCGTGCCAATTTGCAGGATGCGCGGACAATCCGCGCTAAAGGGCTTCGGGCAGGGCTGAAAGATTCGCGAGATGGCGTTGGGGATCACCTCGATTTTGGCGTCGGGCACGCGGACATGTCGCAGCAATTGCCGCTTCGTCTCCTTGGAAATTACCGTTACTACGGCGGAACGGCGAATCGGCAAATCGTACCAGAACAATCGCAGCAGCCAGCGCTTGACGCCGCCGAGCCGCTCAAGCGAATGGCAATCATGGATCGTCAGTACGGTACGATCACGCGGCAGACCAAGCGCCAAGTAATGGACGTCGCCAGTGATATGGTTCACAGCGGCTCGGTTCCGGAGCGCCCATAGGACGTTGGCGACCCGCCGCCAGATGCCTTTACTGTAATACGGAGCTACCAACGGAGAAGCATCGCAACCCAACTCGCGCATCGCAACACGAAGATTATCAAACAAACATTCGATGCTGAACTGATCGGGAAATGCCTTGCGGTGAAAATGTGCGATGTCAATGGACTTTCGTTCAGAGCGATCCTCTGCCATCATGCTCGGCTGCGGCGACTGACGTGGAACACGCGAGTCCGTCGCAACAGTAATGCTTTCGCTCGTTTCCGCCAGCTTCATTCGGCTAATCTTTCTTGCCCTCAGGTTTCCTGCCGCTCACGTAGATATCGGAACAGAGTGTTGGGAACCACCGCAGCGGCCTGTCAACGAGCTTCGACAGCAACCGTACCGGCCGGCTTGCCGAATTGCAGCCCAACCAGTTACAGCCGAAGACTTTCACATCCACGAGCCCCATGTCGCGGGCAATGTATCGCAGGTCATCAACAGACGGCTCTCGAACGTGCCCGCGAAACGTTTGCGCCTCGTACCAGTCGTTCATCGAACTCCACTGCCCGCGGCCAAAGGGCACCGTCATGCGCTTCCGCAAATTGACGCAGTTTGGTCCGCCTAAGAGAAAGCCGCCGCCCGGCGCAAGGCGCTGAAACACTTCTCGGAATAATGGCTTCGGCGAATGGTGCCAGTGTTCCATACTGTCAAAGCTTGTGACGATATCCAGCTGATCCGGCAGCCCCGTCATGCGCTCCTCAATAATATCGCGGCAATGGATTTCCACACCCTTGCTGCGGTGCAAATCTAAAACTCCGTCGCCCGCGATTTGATTCGTCGTGTCGCGGAAGTCGTCGACAAGAATCACCTTACGGAAACCCAAAGCGGCGCAACCGACTGAGAACAGCCCCAATCCACCGCCGATATCGCAGATCGTTAGTTCACTGAGCGGTTTTTTCGGTGCCGCCGCGATCGCCGCGCTGATATGAAAGGCGATGCGTGGAACGTCGCGCTTCTGGATTCCAACCAGCGCTTGCGGATATTTCCCCGCAAGGTCATCCAAAATGCTAACAATTTGCTCATGCGACAGCATGGTTACGTGGCGGGCTAGGCACAAACTTCCGAGAGGATCCGCATCCAACGATCTCCGTATGCCGCCCAAGTGAATCGCTCGGCGGTACTGCGAGCGTGCAAGCCCATCTCGCGCACGTATTGCGGGTGTTCCAGGCAGAACGTCATTTTTTCGACTAACGATGTAAGATCGCCCGGCTCAATCACCCAACCGTCCTGGCCCTCCGTGACAATATCCGGACCAGCCGTCGCTGTCGTCGTAATGACCGGCAAGCCGCAGGCCATAGCCTCCAGCAATACGAGACCAAAGCCTTCAAAGTAACTGGGGAATACGAACACATCGCACTGTTGCATCAAACTCGAGACTTCTCCATGAGGCACACGGTCGAAAAGTTTCATGCCAGCCAGCTCAGGCATCAGCTGTTTAACCTGTCCCGACGCTGGGCCAACAAGCCATAGTTCTGCGCTCGCCGGCACTCAGTTTTCTCCATGCATCAACGAGCAGCGGCACGCCTTTGCGGGCATGTGATCGCCCCGACGAACAAGAACCGCAGCGGCCGCGAGCCATTGCGGCCGCCCATGCGAAAACGTTCGCAATCGACGCCGTATGGATTCACCTGTTACTTTCGCTGCGTCTGCACTCCGTATTTCATCAGCGTGCTCTTCGTAAACGAGCTAGCTGCAACCACGCAATCCGGCTAGATCGTGCTCCAATTGCTCGGCCTTTCGAACTTCCGGCCGCCGTAAAGCAAAGCCATCATTCCACGTGGGATATCGCTGTTGCATCCGAGCAAAATATAGTGCTTTGGCATCCGGATGGCCAATGCTTTGATCCAAGCACAAATGGGATCCTCAGCGCAGCACTTCGCTGGGCGAGAATCCACGCCGCCGTATCGAATCCGACGATGGCTGAAGCCGCGGCGAATGTCCGCATCCGAGATAGATTGTTGAAAATTCTCGGCCCGTCGATGCCAAATTTCCTGTGCATCGTTGCCGCGATGACGACGCCAAATCGCCATCGTTTCCGTCGCCAGTCGCCGATGCAGTCGGCGGGGCGAGACGCCCTGAATTCGCCTATTCGCAACACGGCGGCGCCATTTCGACGGCAAGATGCGCGTCGCCAAATCGACAAGTCCGCCGGGCGGAAACACGACGCCTGTGTAGAAGCCTAACAAGGCGTCGTGGCGTTCGAGTTCCGCCGCCAGGCGATATGAATGCTGTGTCCCGGGATGTGCAAGCAGGACTTTCACTTTTTACAGGCCGCGGACGCGTTGCATTGGCTTGTGCAAGGAACAGGCCGAACATTCCCCAGTAAAAGGATGAGCCGACGGAACTGAACAACATACCCGTGACCATGCAGCTTGCCGACGTAAGCAGGCATGCGATCGGGATCACCAGTGGTACGCTCGCCCGTAGCGCGAATGTAATTGAAGACGGATACACAGATCGCCAGCTTTACGGCCATGTACAGCAGGAAGCCAACGCCGCCCAACTCGATCATCACACGGCCTGGTTCACCTTCCACCCATCCATTTGGGAGCCAGTAGAACGAATGCCCGCCGGGCACAAGCACCGGTGCGGCCTGATGCGATGCAGCGGCCCCAAAACCAAACAGCCCGGCTTCCTCCAATAGATCGAATCGGACTCCAGGACTAGGATATAGAGCCGGCTTCTCGTGTCGCCGGCGAGACGATGCCGCTCGGCAAGTCGATCAAACGCATCGCCAAAAAGTCCAATCGTCAATGATGCTATGCAGATCCCCACGGCGACCATGCGAGATCGACATGGCGGCACCTTGTTTCAATACGGGCCCCAAACCCGCGACAATCAAGAGATAGAGAATAAAATAGCAAACAATGGCTCGCGAGCCTGTCATTGCCGATCACCGCAGTAGTCAATAGCAATGTGAGCCAGATCAATTTGTTTCCCCGCAACTTCCAGCGATTAGCAAACAGTATCGCGAGCAAGCCTGCCGATTCAAACGCCGCAAAGATGCTCAAGCCCGTGATGTACGAAAACGGGCCGCTTACGCGAACCGCATCAACGACCATCGCCACCCCCGGCCCAAGCTCTGATTCCACATTCGAATATTGGTTCAGGACGTGAGTCGCGGGCAAGCGATATTGGATAAAACACAAGGATCGCGATCGGAATTCCCAAGAGCAAGTAATAGCGAAACAGCCGTTCGTTCTGCCGCGGATCGGGCAAGCCGAGCGGCACCAGGTACACCAGGCTCATCGGCAACACGTAGGTGCGAATTCCCCACAGGCCGAGCTTGATATTGGGAAGATTGAAGTTGAATCCCTGGGCGAAACTATAAACGGCAAAGACGACAAGTAACTGGCCTACCGTCGTTCGCCGCAGCGATTGCGGCATGGGAATGTAACCGATCGAAAACACAACGCGCAAGCACAGGAACGCCAGCACCGCGTCCTTGGCGACATAAATGTACTGATTGAACTCCGGCAGAATCCATTTCCGCAGAACTCCCTCTAGGATCACTAGTACGAAGTAAAAGATGAGCCCTTGCCGGACCATCGCGCGGACTTGTGGCCGCACTCGCGACACAGTTGGATTCTGCGCGGAAGTACCTGGATAGGATCGCGCCGGCGACGCACTCAGCTTACTGGTTGACACACCTGCTCGGATTCTAGGCCGCGAACGGCTGTTACCTGTTGTTTTGTGAGCGATACGTAAAGTTCGATGTACACGGCTGCCAACACGTCTTCGTCAAATCGCTTCAGAATCTCTTGCTCCACGCCAACATTTTGCTGGATCCCCGATTCGCCCATCGTGCGGTCGAGGCATTGGCGAAGCGCAACAACGTCGCCGTTGGGAAACGTCAAGCGCCAGATCGCGGACGCATTCGGCGTGCCCGCCACGTTGCGATACGATCAACTTTCGGCGGCTCGCCAATAGTTCGAGGGCCACACCGCCCATAGGCTCCTCCCATCGCGATGGCACAATGCCCACGCGCCACTCGCCATTGCCTTGCGAAGCTCGCTGCCTCGTTTGGCGCCAAGGAACGCTACGTTTTGCTGAATGCCAAGCTCGAACGCTTGACGTTCGAGCTGTGTGCGCAGCGGTCCGTCGCCAACAATTGCCAGCGTCGAGCCGGCGAACTGTGGATTACTGCAATGTAGCGCCATCGCGGCAATCAGGTCGTCGACACCCTTTTCGCTGACCAGACGTCCGACGTAGATATAATCAAATTTGGGATTTCCGGCGGGCGTCTCGGAGCGAAAATATCGCAGCGGATATGGAGTGTAGGCAACAACCTGGCGCGGCAACCGAAGCCGCTGCGCTACCCAATGCGTGCATGCCACGTTCAAGTCCACTCGCTTGCAAATGCGGCGTCGTAGCCAGAGCTTTATGGCCTCGCGGCACGCATAAACGATGCCCCGGCGACGGCGGTGGTGGGCAACGGATCGCCAGGGGCTCATCGGAGCAGGCTCTCCATAAGCCCAGCCCAAACCGTCAATGCAAAGCACTTGGTAACCGTTGTGCGTCCACATAAACGGCTTGCAGGCCAAACGCGCGTAGGGATACATGGCGATGCTGGCACCGTTTGAGTGCACGACCGAGCATTCGCGGACCAAGCGGAAACGCACGCGCATTGAAGGCTTACGATAAACGGCAAACGGGTATATGGAATCGTCGTCCGAAGACGACGTTTCCGTGACGACGCAGCAATCGTGGCCGTTCTGCACAATCTTCGTAGCCAATGTGACGGCAATGGTCTCGACACCTCCAATGGATGGCGGAAACACGCTAGAATACAGCAGCACTCTCAAGAGCGGTTCTCCATAAGTAACCCGACTACATCGGAAAACAATCGTCCGCCGAATGGAAGTCGCCATCGCAGGCGGGGGACGGTATCATAATTTGACCAAATCCAGTCGATGATTTTAAGGTCCATCTCCGATGTGATGCGTTCAAAATCGCATCTCAACAGTGGAGTAACGTGCGCCGGATAAGAGGCTTCTTGAAAATACCGATGCTGCCCACGAAGTAAGAACGTCAATTTACTTGAAAGCGAATGATTGTTTGGCGTTGTAATGAAAATGTGACCCCCTGGTTTCGTTATTCGTTTCATTTGGCGAAAGAAATGGCGAGGGTTCTCCACATGTTCAATGACTTCGAGTGCGAACCCAAAATCGACATAATGCGTCGGAATTGGCCAGTCACTGTTTAAGTCAGCCTGGACTGGCTCAACATTGGCCGGCAATTCGCAGGCCTGCGGGGGAGCATAGTCCAGGAGCAATATTCGCTCTGCGAGAGTCGCCACACGCTTGGACCATTCTCCGCTTCCACCACCAATATCAGCAACAACTTGAATTCGTCGCTCTCCGGTGGCAATCCGCACGGCGCCTCGTCGCCATCTGCTTTACATATTGGGGGGATGAACCGTCTTTTTGGACGCCGATCGCGGACATCGAAAACTATCGCACGAACTAATACTTCCCAAACCGAATCAAATTTCGTTACCTAACGTGGATCTCTTAAGCCAAAGCCATTCTTGTTGATATGGTCGCCATTCCTCGATCGCCAGCGCAACCTGATCCGCAGCGACTTGTCGCAGCGCCGGGTGACGTTGCACCCAATCCTCTCGACACCTTTTCTCAGTGTGGATTCTGGTTATCTGATGGGTAGCCACGAAGCGTTTCACTATTTTTTCCACCGTGTCCCCAAGCACATCACCATCGAAAGGATGGCATTCAATCAATATGTCCGACCGACGAAGATTCGGCGATTCATTCGGGTCAAGCAGCTTGATTTCGTTGCCTTCTATATCGGAAAGGACCAGGCACCGACCGCTTATCAGGTCAATGTTCAACGAGTTGGAATCGCAGGCACCTCGCACGTCCAGGCGATCTAAAACGCCGTTCAAATGGGCCAACATGCGTTGCCCCCTACGCGCAGGAAACTGATATCGTAAGTGATTACCTG
Source organism: uncultured Planctomycetota bacterium (assembly GCA_963713365.1). GTDB lineage: Bacteria > Planctomycetota > Planctomycetia > Pirellulales > Lacipirellulaceae > JABDGM01. The sequence continues at coordinate 153,286 of CAVQLN010000009.1, forward strand.
TGCCTTCGGCGTAGCTGTTGCCAATCCAACGGCGTAATAACCCTCAGCCGCACCAATATCCACTATTACATCGTACTGCGCCGAAACGATCTCCCGCACGATGCTATGCAATTCTGCCTCGTAGGAACCAATCCACCTTGACGTAATCAGCCCCCACACGATTCGGTTGAAGTAAACCATTCCGGCAAATGGGCCGCACAGCACGGTAATTGGCTTCGATCCATAAACCGCCTTTTGAAACTCATCTTGAAACTGCTTAAATTGGCGACGACACCGCCTGTAGAATCGCACCGCCTGCAGCGGTTCCCAAATCATCGGAACTGTCTTCAGCGTGCGTTTGGCCAGCGATTTCATCTTGTTCATAGACGACTTAGTCTAGATCTTTGTGACTATTTCCCGTACGCATTGACTGCGCTGGTGCCCGCCATCCGACACTTCGCAACTGACACCAAGAGCGCAGGCATTTGCCTGAAGGTTGTGCGATTCATACCAACGGCCGATCGCCCCGGAAACGGCCATCAAATTGAGCGTCGACTCTGAATCGTCCAATGATTGAAGCGCTGCCGCCTCCTGGCCAATCCTGATCCCATCGGCCACACCATTCGAGCCGTGGCGAAGCACAGGCACGACGCCGTGCGCGGCGAACGCGGCAAAGACGCTCGATTTTGCGACAAACGCCAGCGGATAATCTAACAGGCCGACGCGAGATTGCTGCAGTTCGTTGCCTACGTCGGACGGTGCTCAAATACCCCAGTTGCCGGGTCACAATTCCGTGACTCTGGAATACTCGAGCATTGATGGGACTGGCCTCACCAACGTCGACAAGCTCGGTGATTTTCAAATTGGCCAAGACTCGTGCGACGCGCCGAGCGTCGTCGTAAAGTGCAAAGCGTTTCATGCGGGCGTTACCGAAGGTGATCCGGCGCCGGCCGGGAACCGAAATCCGGCACTTGGTCCGGTTCGCCAATGTTCGACGGCACGGGCAGACTGGGGACACTGCGAGCCGATCGGCCGGTTTGCTCTTCCAACCAGCGGGCACTTTGCTCCCGATTGGTAGTTACGGCATCGCTTAGTCGCGCTATCTCGCTTGCCACTCGGCGTTGCCGCGGAATACCAGAACGCCCGCTGCCAGGGCCGGCCTGTCGCATAAAGCTCATGAAAGTAGCTCACGACATGTGCCGCGCGCTCCATCGACCGTTGTCGAAGCGCATCGACCAACCACGCCGGCGCCCCATTGCGATCGTATCCGTAGCCCGAGTAATGCAATATGAGCGTAAGAGCTCCCGTCGCGTCTTGGCGATGGTTCGTGTTCGATTCCAAAATCCCCCTCCCTCCTAGGGAGGGGCTAGGGGAGGGTTCAACAACGCCCGCCAGTTCGTCCACCGCATGCCACAGCGCCTCAGGCTCGCACCGGCCCGTGATATTTCGGACATTCTTGCCATCGTTGGGCAAGGCGACTCCGTTCACCCCAGCGGCAACATAGCCGCACGTCACATCGCCGATTTCTTCCATTCGGCGGCCGACGAGCGTCGCATAGTCGCCCACCCCGCTATTCTGCGGCGGCAGTTGCGGAACAATGTGAATCGCTACACGCCTCACTTTCGGGATGCCCACACGATTCCGTAGCGTTCGTGGGTCCGTAGCTGACGCCGAATAGCAAAGCCGATGTTCCCAAGGACTTTCGCCACTTCCTCGTGCTCATGCTCCCCGAACCACAGATGATATTCCATCGCAAGGTGGTCGACTTTGCGCCAAGTGGTTACATCAGTCAGAATTTCCCATTCAGCGCCTTCGCAATCGAGCTTAACCAGATCGCAATGCCCACCGATTCGCTCGACCGCGGTCCGGAAGGAAACTTGCGGGATTTTGCCGTCTGCCTGCCACATTGTGTGGTTTGAACCCAGTCAACGTGATCGACCAAGTCCACTTTCCCCTCGGTGGCGCCGACTGCTTCTGGAAAAACAAGAAACTCCGCAGCTTGTGAGTGAGATCTTAAGTACGAGAGCGCGGCCGGGTTCGGCTCATAAGCATGGATAGCGGCGCTCGGAAACGCGTCACGTGCCGCGAGGGCAAAGAAACCAACGCAGGCGCCGATGTCCAAGACACTACTGATCTGGCGCCGCGAATGAACGCGCAGCCCATAGCAGTCGTCCAGCAATATATCCACAAAAGCGCAATCTATCCCTTCCTGCGCCGGTGCGCAAATTGAGACTTCTTTTCCGGAAATCCTAATGCTTCTGGGAAGAGCAAAATCTCGTGCGCGGTGAAAATGGAATCCAAGCTGTCCCGCCCGATGTCGTCGCGATAGAACCGTCCTCGCCCGTTGTAGAAACATCTAGCTCGGTTCCACGCTGCGTAGGCGACGGATAAATGACGAGCGTCGCATAATCCCCACGCCGCTATTCTGCGAAGCAAGATGCGGAACGATGTGAATGACGAAATGCATTACGTCCGTACTGTCACCGATTGGCACAAAAATGCCGGACTCTTAGGCCAACGGTCGCCTTATGAATGCCGTCATGTTTCCGGGAAAGGCCGAACTCGGGGCGATGTAATCAAATCCATGTGATTCAATCGCGCGGACAATTGCGTCGTAGTCCACCAATCCAGGATGAAACTCGGCAATTATGGCTTTCACTCGTTTTAGCCACTCACATGAACCTTCAAGAAAAATCGCCGCTTCGCCACCTTCGATGTCGACTTTCAGTAGGTCAATGCTTGCTTCTCTGGGCAACTTGGCCAAGATTGTGTCCATCGAAACCACTGACACTTCTACCGAGTCACTGGAACCTGGGACGGAAGCCTCGACGACGTGTCCTTGATTGGACGACGGGTGGCGATGAAAATTGGCTTTGCCATCACGAGGTCCGACTGCCGCTTCTATTGCTTCGGCCTTAATATCATTAAGTGCAAAATTCTCACGAACTAGTGCGACATTTGCCAAGTCGGGCTCGACTGCGATGATTCTTTCAAAATGATAGACAGAGTGGAGCCACAGACTTGTGAGTCCAATATTGGCTCCCAAATCGATGAGGACTCCGGGGCGGACCTCGAACGGAAGACGATATGCGTCTTCGCACCATACCTCGCGTATCCCCTGCAAATCTCCCCGGTTAAGGCGGTAACAAACAAGTGTCTTTCTAGGAACATGGACATATCGCTCCGTGTTCCACGCGATCGCGGGAAACAATAGCAAAAGTCGGGATAGCCACACATCGGTTACCAGCCGCCCGCGAGATCTGATGTCCCAACCAAGGCGAAACATCTGACGGCTCTCTCGAAGGCAACCATGAATAGTGGACAAGTACCGTTTCACCTAGCATCAACTGGCGTACCAGTTCACAGTTTCTCCATGTCGATCGCCATGAGATATCGGATGGTAACCGATCTCCTCAAGGTATTTCGCCGCATGGTCGTCGGTGATATTTAGCTTACGCATTCGCGATTTATGCTGCTCCCACCAGATGTGCTCGATGCGGCGCTCTCGTAACAATCGTTCGGCGCCGAGAAGAGCCCACGTGTCGGCACCTTCGATATCGATCTTGAGTAAGCTGATTTGTTCTACGTCGGCCAGTGCATCATCTAGCGTGACGACTTGTACCAGTTGTGACCGCTCTGAACAGTCCAGCGACAGGCCGCCCCATCCCGTTTGATCCTTAGGCCCGGGATCGAACTGCATTTTGCCACGCTCTTTGCCGACGGCTTCCGACCGGACTTCTATCCGGTCTTCAAGTCGATTCCGTGCAACATTTAGCTTCAAAAGTTCAAAGTTGCGCGGCGACGCCTCGAAAGACACGACCTCGTTGCGACGATCAACCGAGGCCCAAAGCAAACTGAAGTAACCGAGATTAGCCCCAACGTCTACTAAGAGTCCGCCTTCCTTGGCCAAGCGGAGTAGCATGCGACTAAGCGGCAGGTCGTACGTGCCTGTAAATGCAATGCTGTCGGAAATTATATCTCCCGGCAGTAGTCGCATGGAAATGTGTCGTGCGAAGTGGAGCGCAGCATCATCAAACAATTCACGAAAGCACTCGTTCGTTGGCCGGTAAAACCGACTCCACACCGACGCACGCAATCGCGGCGGCAACATTCGAAGAGGCAGAGGACGTCGAATTGCTCGTGGATTATCCGCAATTGCCATGATGGCGAGCGAAAATGTGAAAAACGTTTGAAGAGGCTAGCTTTTCAATTGTTTTCGGACTTGGGGTTAGCGGGAGAATCTCCGCATCGATTTCCGGCTGCATATGAAGCGCGTATTCGAGTTGAGTGAGCATCTCGAAGATCGTCGCACAGTGCGCCACCCTGTCCTCATGCGCGAACGGGTGGACCTCGATATCAAGCTTGGGACGTGTTTGCAGAATCTGTGCGGCCCCCTTTAGCACTTCAAGTTCGTGGCCCTCCACGTCGATCTTAATTAGCGTTGCCTGGACGCTGCGAAGCGCATCATCCAAACGAACGACATCGACACTGAGCGACTGTTGCGAACCCTTGTTGATGAGGCTGCCATTGAATGCCGCCAGGAATGGTGCGCTGCCAGTGTAATTGCCAACGGCCGCTTGCTTGACTTCAACGTTTGTCAACTCGTTCAATAGCACATTCCGCCGGACGTCGTTGGCGTTCGGCGGATAAGGCTCAAAGGCGATGACCTTTCCGCTGGGACCCACCAATTGCGCGAAGAAAATCGTCGTGAAGCCCATGTTGCGCTCCGCAATCGACGACATGGTCGCCTTCCTCAAGGAAATTCTCCTTAAGCCATTCCAGCTCCGGCCAGCGCTCGCGTCGCTCCACCCATCCCTGAGCAAACAAATTGTTGATCGCCACAGTGAACGTGTGCCCGGCCAGTGTCTTCTGGATGATATGCGGCCGAAACGAGAGCCGGTCGTGCCAGTACGAAATCTTCTTGGCGGTTTGCGCGGCGACGCCGGCCAGACCGCCGTCGCGGTAAACTTCAGATATTCGACGGGCGAGCCTCATCGTTCCGATTTCGGCGCCACTTCTGCCGCCGGCTTTCGAAAACCATACCAGGCATCGAGCAGATAGACCGGTATCGGCGCGATCGCCGACACGATGCCAAACCACAGGACGCCTCGGACGGTCGATAAATCGAGCACTGCGACGCTTGCTGCCTGCGCGGCAAGGATCGCCGGAATGTTGGCGACCGAATACCAACGGACCCACGCGCGACAATGGTTGAGCCACAGCATCACGCCACCCAACTGCTGCAAGCTCGCGGCAATGACAACAAGCAACAGTTCGTGCTCCAAGCCTCCATACGCGCCGCCGAGTATCCACAACAAGGGCTGTGGGAAGATCCAGGCGAAAAGCACAAATGGCGCCAAAACTCCGGCGGTCAACGCCACAAGGCCCGCGTAGAGGCGCGGCAGCCGCCGCGATGTCTGACAGCGCGCGAACCATGGCGCCAGGAGATTGTTAAACACGACGCCATATATTGCCAATAACGCCGCAATCCGACCCAATGCGGCCACGTCGGCCAGCTCACTGCTCGTTCCCAACAGCGTCAGCAGTACATACACTACCTGCGCCTGAAAGCAAAAGAACACCGTGTTCGGAAGCACGCGCCACGTAATGGCCAGCACACGACGCCTGTATGCGTTGTCTGCCTTCGCCGCCGGTTCGATATCTTCGATAGCTCGCTGCCGATAGATTGCCCATTGAATCCAATTTGCCAGCCCGGCGAAGATCATTGCCACAACCGCGCTAAGCCACGCGAATGCCCCAATGACGCCCGAAAGCCTCACCGCCGCAGCAACAAAATCCACTCGTTGCACCTTGCGATACTGCCGCAGCATTAATGCCGCTTCTCGCAAAACGGTTCCCGTTAGTAGTGGCCAGCTCGCAACCAACACGACGCTGCACAGCAACAGGGTTTCGCCTACCGTTGCGCCGTTCGAAAACAGCAACCACGCGGTGACCGGAAAACTTATCAACAGCGCAAACGCGGCATACACCATGCGAAGCTGACGCACTGTGGCAACCAGGCGGCTGTACGCGGCCCGATTGCCGTGCACCTCGCCGCCGATGGAGCGCATTGCCGAAGTAATGCCTGTATCGGCGAGGATGTTGAACATCGACAGGCCCGCGTTCGCGACGGCGTACAACGCGTATTCGGGCTTCGCCAGGCTCCGTACGATGATAAATCCGGCCAATGCTCCGGCCGCTTGCACGACCGTTTGCACTGCGCCAAATTCGCCGACGACCAGGCTCCAGCGGACAAGTCGTGCAATCAGCGGCGCAGCAGCGGGCCGCTGCTCTTCTTCCGCATCCAGGCCGATGGTCAAAATTGCGCTTTCCAAGCGGTCGCTTGCCCCATGGACTCGGACTGCGGCGTATTTGGCAGCAACGCGGCAGGTGATTTCACGACCATTCCGCACTCGATGACGTCGCAAAGCTGCGCACACAGCAGCTCTTTGTGATAATCTCGTTGAACCGCTTCGCGGGCCCGCTCGCCCATGGCCGCTAATTCGGCTGGCGGCATGGCCGCGATCTGCTGAATAAGGGCCGCTGCGCCATCCACGTCGCCGTGGTCGACCCGCCACCCGATGCCGAACCGCTCAATGATGTCTGCGGCATGGCTCGGGCGCGGGCCGATCAAGAGTACCGGCCGGCCCACCGCCATCGCGCCGTAAATCTTGCACGGATGGATGATCCCCACCATTTCATTGCCAAGCGTGACGACGTGCAGATCGGCGGCCGACAGACTGAAATGCAATCGTTCGAGCGGCTGATACGGCAGCGACAGCATGTTCGGCGGCCGATGCAGCTCAATTGCCTCCTCGACGGCTTGCTTTCCAATTCCGCCCCCGACAAATGCAAACACGAATCGCGCATCATCCTTCATCCGCAAGGCCGTCTCTACGAGCGTGGTCACCGGCGAAGCCAAACTGTGATTTCCGCTGTACATGACGACGAAGCGGCCGCTCAGATTGTGCGTCGTGACGAATGGATTAATAGAAACAGCGTGGGACCGCTTCGAATTGGGATCAGACAAGGAGACAGGGAGAGGGGGAGACAAGGAGACACGTCCGCGAACCTCGCTCTCCTTATCTCCTTGTCTCCGTGTCTCCCTGTCTTGCCCCACAGTCAGGCTTGCCGCGTCGAAATGCGGCCACGGGGGCAAAACCTCCATCCGGCCTCGCACGTCGTATTGCCGTTCCACGCGCTCCGCCATGAAGCGATCCAGCACGACGACGTTGGCCGCCCTCGCAAAAATTCGGCGGTTCAACCAGCGCATGGCCCACACGAGAGGGTTGCGAGCCGACACCTTTTTCATCGCCAGTGCCTGGTCGGGATTCATGTCCATGAGCCAGTAGGTGATCGGCACGCGACGCACCAAGCCAATCGCGACGGCCGCAAACGACGCCATCGGCGGCGACGTGCTCACTAGAATTCCGGCAAGTCGGCGAGCAAACAACCCTCGCAGGATTACCTGAATCAAGAAAATGCCTTGGCCCAGCATGCGGTGCGCTAGCGAACGCTTTCCGAACGAAGAAAACGGCAGCCGGATGACGTCGACGCCCGATCGTCGCTCACGTCGCGCAAACTTTTCGCGAGAGTCCTCGTAGCCGCGCGATGAAGTGAGCACGCGCACATCGTAGCCACGGCCGACCATGGCTTCGGCCGCATCGGCAATGTGCTGCCCGACGCTGGTCGGGTCAGGCACATACACCTGGCTGATCACCAATAACAAGGGCTTATCGGACATGTGAAGTAGGGTGGGCACCGCCCACCAACATCAGAAGTTCGTGGTGGGCAGTGCCCACCCTACGTGGCCGCTACGAGGTGGCCTTGAGGTCCGCTTCGACCATCATCTGCACCAACTGCTGGAAGTTCACATTGGGCTTCCAGCCAAGCTCGCGCAGCGCTTTGGACGAGTCGCCCTGCATCAGGTCAACCTCCGACGGGCGAAAGTACCGCGGATCGACCTCAACCAGTATTCGTCCCTCCGGTCCAACGCCCTTCTCATCCAGACCTGTGCCTTCCCAGCGAAGCGGCAAATCGGCATGGGCAAACGCCGCAGTGCAGAACTCCCGCACCGAGTGGGACTCGCCCGTGGCGATCACGTAATCATCCGGCTTGTCGGCCTGCAGTATCAGCCACATCGCCTCGACGTAGTCGCCCGCGAACCCCCAGTCGCGCCGTGCATCCAAGTTTCCCAGGTAGAGCCGGTTCCGCTTGCCCTTGACGATGCCGGCCACCGCTCGGGTTATCTTCCGCGTGACAAACGTCTCGCCCCGCCGCGGCGACTCGTGATTGAACAGGATGCCATTGCAGGCAAACATTCCATATGCCTCGCGGAAGTTCCGCGTCGCGTAGAACGCAAACGCCTTGGCACATGCGTAAGGGCTGCGCGGGTTGAAAGGCGTGCGCTCGGTCTGCGGCGTTTCCGCAACCTTGCCGTATTGCTCCGATGACGATGCCTGGTAAAACCGGCATGGCACCTCGGCCTCGCGGATCGCTTCGAGCAAGCCGCACGCAGCCCAGCCCGGTCACGTCTGATGTGTATTCGGGTATTTCGAAGCTCACGCGCACATGCGATTGCGCGCCGAGGTTGTACGTTTCATCTGGACGAATCGATTTGATTAGCTGGTTGAGCGACGATGCGTCCGACAGATCCCCATGCACCAATCGCAAGCGCACATCTTGATCGTGTGGGTCCTGATAGATGTGATCGATTCGGCTGGTGTTGAATGATGAGGAGCGCCGAATCGTGCCAACGACCTCGTACCCCTTCGTCAGCAGCAGCTCGGCAAGGTACGACCCATCCTGTCCCGTGATGCCCGTAACGAGCGCTCGCTTGCCATTTCGGGGTGGATAAACGGGCTTCATTGGCACTGGCTAGAGTTCCCGTTTCCCTGGCGTGCTCTGCGCGGACTCCGTCCCCGTCGGTGCGCCAGGTGCCGAAAAACAAGGCCCGAGGGGGGCACGATTCATCAACTGTCCGGCAGCGAGCTGCCGCCATTGGCCCTGATGGTATCGAGGCACCGCCTTGATTGTCCGAACGGTGCGCACTGGTCTCTAAATCCTTACGAGACAACTGCTTAGGCCACCATCAGGTAAAGCTTTAGTATATCCGTCCTTGCGTTCACTTCAAGGCAACGACAAATGGTCCGACACGCCATTCCTGCCAAAAAAGTGCGTTTGTCGCGATGAATCTCACTATAACGCCGGGTTTCGTTCGTCGATAACCGCTGCCACTCCCACGGCGAGGCTTGCACATCAAGTCCGACACTTTTCAGACCAAGCTAATCCCGCTCGATGGCGCAATAGCCTGGTGAACATTTCCGGCGAACTCTTTGGCTTGGGCCATCCTGTATAACCGGCAGAATCACCAAAATATCCGCTTGGTTTGTATGCCGTCGCGCCAAGTTGTTTGTCGGCGGTGCGCCTTTCGTATAAAGTGAAGGGATATCCAACGGAACTGCGTCCAAACGTAAAAGCTGTCGCAACGCAGCATTCCTGACGGCGCTGGGCACTGCGCCTGCGCACGCTGACCAGCGGCGTTCCTCAACAACGTCTGGGATTTTACGCCGCCCTACGGCAATTTGAGGCATTCGTATGTCGTCGTTGGTTGAGGTCGAGCCATATTCGCTTGCCGTTGCCGAGCCCGCTTCCCCGGCCGAACAAAATGAAAGCCGGCGCGAAACGAACTTACTGCAACTGGCCTGGCAAAGCCGCTGGCTAATCCTGCTTTGCATGCTCGTTGGAGCAGGAAGTCGCGTGGGTGATTCTGCAACGCGTCACGCCGTTATACCCGGCTCAATCGCGGATCTACGTTGATCGGGCCCTGCCCTCGATCATGAGCAACGAAATGCAACTTGGCCAATCGGCCAACTACGTCTACACGCAGGCCGAGCTGATTCGGTCCACTCCGGTGCTCGTCTCCGTCGCCGAAGCGGAAGCCAACGCAAATCTGGAGACGTTCCGCGAAGTGGATAACCGCGTCGGCTTTTTGAAAGAGAACCTGTCCGTCACCGTCGGCACGAAGGATGACATCATCAACGTGTGGCTTCAGCTGCCCAACGGGCAGGATGCCGCCCACATCGTCAATTCCGTCGTCGACGCGTACATTTCGAGGTATGCCGAAAATCGCCGCACAAGCACGGTCGAAGTGCTCAACATCCTCCGCAATGAGAAACAGCTTCGCGACGCCGAATTGGAACAGCGCCGCCAAGCGCTCGTCGACTTCCGCAAGCAGCACACAGCGCTGGCGATTCAAGTCGACAAGGAGAACGTCATCACGCGACGTTTTTCAGCGCTGTCGGAAGAGCTCAACCAAACAGAGATTGCGCTTCTCGAAGCCAAAGCGCGTTACAACCGCGCCAAGCAGATGTACGACAAACCCAGCGATCGCATTTATCTGCTCGAATCAGCCAGCAAGCACCAGGCCGGCATGCGCGACATGGACCTCGAGCAGCAGGTCCGCCAGATCGAGCAAGTGCTGACATCCGAACGAGCCCAATGGGGCGAGGGTCATCCCCGCGTACGGCTGCTGCGCGATTCGTTTACGAAACAACAAAGGCGTCTCAAAGAACAGCAGCAGGCAATCATCGTGGCCTACGTGGATGACCTGCGGCAGGAGTTCGAGGTGCTGGAGCACAAGCGGAAGGAGCTCAGCACCGCCTACGAACGCCAATTCAAGCTGGCTACCGACGTCAGCTCGCAAGCGCTGGAATTGGCCGCGCTGGAAGAGGCTTTTGATCGCACCGAACGGCTCTGCGATATCCTCGATGAGCGAATTAAGGAGGTGGATCTCTCGCAGGGCGTTGGCGCGATCGACGTCAGCATTCTTGAGCCGGCGGCCGCCTCGACGCAGCGAAGCTACCCCGTGCCTTCGCGTTTCCTGGCTTCAGGTGTATTGGCCGGCGGTCTGCTTGGTTTCGGCCTGGCCTGGCTGCGCGACCTGTTGGATCACCGCTTGAAGTCGGTAGACGAGATTGCTTCGGTGCTGCAATTGCCCGTATTGGGGTGCTTCCCTATTTCGGCGATAAGCAGGAAAATTCCCAAATCGGGCGGCTGGTTGCGCTTTCACCGCGTTCCATCGCCGCGGAGTCGGTGCGCACGCTGCGAACGGCCCTGCACTTCGGACTCGCAGGCCACGATTCAAAGGTCATTGTGGTTACTTCGCCGTCCCCGGGAGACGGCAAATCGACCGTTGCCAGCAACCTGGCGATCGCCCTGGCCCAGGCCGATCAGCGTGTGCTCCTTGTCGACGCAGACCTGCGCAAGCCAACTCAGCACCTTATTTTCGAAGCCTCGGCAGCCCGCGGCTTGGGATCGGTGCTCACCGATCGGCGACCGGTTGAAGAAGCCATCATTCCCAACGTTTTGGAGTCGCTCGATTTATTGCCGTGCGGCCCGCTGCCTGCTAACCCTGTCGAGCTCTTGAACAATGGGTTCTTTGCGGACCTGCTCGACAAGCTTCGCGAACGATACGACCGCATCATCATTGATTCGCCGCCGGTCATGCCCGTCGCCGATGCCCGCGTGATCGCCGCACTCGGCGATGCCACGGTTCTTGTGTTGCGAGCCGAACGATCCACGCGCCGCATCGGTCTGGCTGCTCGAAACGAACTTTGGCGCGTGCGGGCGACCCGAATCGGCGTCGTCGTTAATGGCGTGCCTGTTCGCAAGCAAGGGCATTATGGCAGTGGATATGGCTACGGTTACGGTGAGTACGGCTACATGACCTATGGATACGGCGACGAGGACTCCGCCGAAAACGGGCGTGCTGATAAACCGAAGCCACTGCTCACGAAGCAAGTTGCCAAGTAGCGATCAGCCCACGGCTCTGCCGGGGTTTTCCCGCAATCGAATCCGTCGCGATATAACCCCCGGCGGAGCCGGGGGCTGAAATGCGGAACATCGAAGCGAAGTGCCTATGAGCCAACGCCGCATCGCGGGAAAGTGGCTACCGGCGCAGCAGCGCCGGCTCGACGAATTTCGCACGTCGCGGTGCGTCGACATCCATTGCCATTGCCTGCCAGGATTAGACGACGGCCCGGCCACGATCGAGGAGTCGCTGGCTCTCTGCGAAGTGCTTGCGCGAGATGGCATTACGACCGTTGTTGCGAGCCCTCATCAGCTCGGGCGTTACGACCGGCTCAATTCCGCGAGCGTCATCCGCGAGGCGGTGGCCGAGTTGAGCGCCGCACTCGCTTCGCATCAAATCCCGTTGGAGGTACTCGCCGGCGGCGACGCTCGCATTGACGAGCGATTGCCGCGGTTGTTGGAGACCGATGAAGTCGTTACAGTCGCCGACGCCGGGTATCACCTGCTGCTCGAGTTGCCACACGAGCTTTTCGTCGATCCGCTTCCGACGATCGACGTCTTGCGCGAACGAGGGTTGCAATCGATTCTCACGCATCCCGAACGACACGCATACCTGTTCGGCACAACCGACTGGGCGGTCGATTGGATCAAGCACGGCGCCGTGCTGCAAATTACCGCCGGCAGTTTATTGGGCGATTTCGGCAGCCACGCCTTTGAGCTGGCCTGGCAGCTCGTCGAACGAGGCTTGGTGAGCTTCGTGGCGACCGATGCACACGATACAGTGCGCCGCCCGCCGCGGCTGACTGCTGCCTTGACGTCCTTGACTGAGCGAATCGGCGTCGATGCGGCCCGCGCACTGGTGATCGACAATCCGCAGCAAGTGCTCGACGGCAAGCCGATCGAACTCTCTACACCGTAATTTTGATTGATGCTCGCACTAACCATTCTCGATCCTGACTTGCTTCCGACGGCAGGCCGGCGCTGGGATTGGACCGCGCAGGGCCTGCTCGTCGCGCTTCTCGTATTCGCCGCGGCCTCGTTCGGGGCCGTGGAAGCATGGAGTGAGCTAATTGTTATTATCTTGGCAGCGGCGTTGGCATTTTGCCTCGGGCTGCGAGTTCTTTTTGATCGCGAATTCCGGCCGGCCTCCACCTGGCTGTACTGGCCGCTACTGCTCTTTGTTTTGCTGATTGCAGTGCAATTGTTGCCATTGCCGGCCGGACTGGTTGCGGCGCTTTCTCCATCGACGATTGCCACAAAACAGGAGTTGCTCGATAGCGAGCCAATCAGCCGCACCACGCTCAGTTTCTATCCGCGAGCGACTGCGGAGTATTTGCGTTTAGTTCTTGTAGGCGCAAGCGTGTTCGTAACGGTGGCTAGCACCGTACGCAATTCGCGACAGATTAGAAATTTGCTGCTGGCAGTTTTTGCCATCGGCTGTGCCGAAGCTGCGCTGGCTATCGCTCAAATTGCAACTGGAACCGACAAAATCTATTGGGCTGTGCCTTCCGGACACCGCGTGGTTACTTCCGGAACTTTCGTCAACTACAGCCATTTCTGTCAATTCATGAACCTTTCGCTCGGTGCCGGCATAGCGCTACTTCTAATGCAATTGCACAATGAACAGCGCCGCGAGATTGGAAGCACAACGTGGCGTAGTACTCTCGCTCAGTTGAATTTCGAGAAATACGGTGCACTGCTGGCCGGCATCGGGCTCTGTGCGGTATCCGTCCTTACATCGATGAGCCGCAACGGCGCGATCTCGCTGTTTGTCGCGGCAGCGGTGATTGGCGCCGCACTTTATCGCCGCGGCTCTTTGAATTGGCGTGGTTGGATGCTGGGCGCAATCCCGGTTGCCGTGCTTGCCGTGCTGCTGGTGGTGGGCTTCGACGCCGTCTACGAGCGGCTGGCCACGCTCACGGAAACTCGTGCTTACCAAAGCCGCTGGGAAATGACCGCGGCCACGCTGCGCGCCTGGAGCCACTATCCATTCTGGGGAACAGGTTTGGGGACGCATGAGTTTGTGTTTCCCATGTTCGACACGGCCGTGACGCCGATCCTGGCTGCCCACGCCGACAACGATTATGCACAGCTACTGGAAGAAATGGGCCTGGCCGGGGCAGCAACGGTCGCGGTCTTTCTGATCGGGATCACCGCGATGGCGGTAAAGCTCGCCTTGCGGGGAAAAACCGCCTCATCGGCGGCTGCCTATGGGATCGCATTCGGACTGATCGCCGTCGCCATCCACAGCGCCAGCGACTTTGGTCAGCGCGTGCCGGCCATTTTCTGTCTGTCGGCGACGCTGTCTGGATTACTCGTGGCAATTACCCGAATTGAAAACCGCGCATCGCGAATCGAGCGTACACAGCCTGCTGTGGAATCAGCACGTTCCGCTTCGTATCGGCTCTCAGCGGCCGTCGCGTTGTTGACACTTGCAATCGTTTGGGGATGGTCTATTCGCGGCGCGTACGCCGCTTTTCTGGGCGAACGCTGGTGGACGGCGACGCTCGCCATCGAATCGCGAATTCAGCGCGCTCCGGAACAGGCCACCGACGAAGACTACAGGGAGTTACTTTACGCCGCCAACGCGGCCTTCAACAGCGAGCCGGACAACGTCCATTACGGTTATTGGCTCAATTCCTATCGTTGGGAATCAATCAGCCGGACAATTGATCCCGATACCGGGCAGGTGATACTCCATCCTGACGAGTTGCCAAATGTCGCCCAAATTGCAAACGAACTCGCGGCGGTCCGCGCAATTTGCCCAACGTTCGGGCCGCCCTACGCGCTCGAAGGCCAGTTGCGACTCCTGGTGCTCGGCGACCAGCGCGGCGCCGAGCTGATCCGAAAAGGCGTGCGGCTGGCGCGCTACGATGCGCCGACGTGCCTCGCGGCCGGCGAGTTGGCCGCTCGCGAAGGCCGGCTCGATGAGGCCAAACCGCTGCTTGAGCGCGCGGTGGCGCTCGAGCCGGCGTACTTCCGCGAAGTGGTAGACATCTATTTGCTCGAAGCCAAGCGGCCGGAATTGGCCCGTGATCTGGCTGGCGACGACTATCAGCGGTTAGAGGAACTGGCCCGTGCCTTCACTGCGATTCCTGAGTACGCCGATCGGGCCGCAGAGCTTCGCGTAGCCGCAACATCGAGCCTGCGGCGCCGCGCGCGGCGCCGACGCCACGCCGCAAGAGCTGGTTTCGCTAGCCCGCATCGAAAATGCCCAAGGCCAGCACGACTCCGCCATCGACCTTTTTCAGCGAGCCCTTCGTCAGGACTATCGGCAGATCGAATGGCGGCTCGAATTGGCCCGACTGCTGGCGGCTGCCGGTCGGATCGACGAGGCAATCCATGAGGTGCGCGTTTGTCTGCGCCTGCGACCGCAGCAAACACAGGCTATGCGCCTGATGGACGAGCTTCTGGCAGACAAAAATGCAAAACGCGAATAGCGCGTTGCGACCTGCGAACCGTCGCCCAAATTAGCCCGAAGCGCAAAGGAAGGATTAGCCGTCCATTTCCCCCGCTCGCTCTTCGGGCTAAAGTGCCAACAACCAAGCTCGCAAAGCTAACCGACTGCAGGCGTCGCACCCGCGACCAGCCAACGTTCGCCGATTGGTTCGTCGTCGGCGACAACGTCCGCGATCTCGGATTCCAGAGAATCAAGATAATCGAGCATTTGCTGCATATCCGCCAGCGCCTGCTGGCCGGCTGCAGCGCCCACGATCATTAGCTTTCCAATAGGTTTTTCGTCCAGCATCAGCGGTAGCGCGATTCGCCATAAGTCGTCGCCGGCCGCGGTCGAGTCGTTCCGCTTCCAGGTGGCGTAAAACGATTCGTGAAGTTGGGGGATACTGACCTGCAATGTCAGCCCGGCAACGTTGTAAATCGGCGCCGCTTCGCGAAGCGCCGTCCATATTTTTTGCCATTTCAACTTGCCTTGCAGTTGAACGCTTCGCTCGGTGTCTTCGCCGCTTGCGCCGCGCAGGACAAGCCCTCGCACGAACGATCGCGAGTGCGAGGCAATCAGTGCCGCCTCGGTGTGTCCGAAAATCCTGGCCATGGCCAGTGTGACAAACACGCCCCCCGTGGCGGCCAGCGCGTAGAGATCGTTGTTCGTGAAATAGCTTACGAGCGCGGCACACGAGGTAAGAGCCGCCAGCCCCGCGATAAACGCCACAGTCTTGCCCACGCTCCAGCCCCGCAGCAAGAGCGCGTGATGCAAATGACCCCGATCCGCCGTGAACACGCTTTGCCCTGTGGTCACGCGCCGCACGAGGGCGGCCGTTGCATCGAGGATCGGAATGGCGCAAATCGCAATCGGCACGGACAGCACGAAGGCTGCTTGCTGCTTGATCGAGCAATCGATGGCCACGGCTGCGACAACCAGGCCGATGAGCATGCTGCCGGTATCGCCCAGATAAACACGTGCCGGCGGCACGTTATATCGCAGGAATCCAACCAGCGCGCCGGCCACGGCAAAGCAAGCCAGCGACGCCGTCACATCCCCTCGCGACGCCGTCAGAACACCCAGCGACGTACACACAATCGCGCCAATGGACGCTGCCAGACCGTCGGCCCCGTCGATCAGGTTGAAAGCGTTGATCGCGCCTAAGCAGAAAAACAAAGTAAAGGGAATGCGAAAATCGCCCAGTGGCAACTGCACGCCGAACAGCGAGATCTGGTCGAACTGTGCGCCGGCCGCCACCAAAACTGATACTGCCAGCACTTGTCCGATAAGCTTGTAAATGCCCGTGAGCGACAGAAAATCGTCGATGAGTCCGACCACTAAGAGCACACCCACGGCCGGCACCAATCCACGAACAAGCCACGTCGAAGCGGCCTCTTCCGAAGGCGGCGTTAAGCCCATGGCCACCGCCATCGCGATAATCGCCGCAAGGGCCACCGCCACGCCACCGCGCGCGGCACCGGTCGGGGATGGCTCTTGCACGACCGTCGGGGTAATCGACGGCCCCCAAGCGCGTGGCCAAGCGGGCCACGACCGGCGTCAGAATCAGTGCGGCAAGCCAGGCAATCGCCAGCGCCGCCGCGGCCCCGATATAATTCATGAAAGCCAAAGGACCTTCTCTCTTCGGGCCAACATCGAGTCAATCAAAAGAAGGCATGCCCGCCGAGCTACCCCCCCGCCAGGTCCAGGCAGCGGCTCCGACAAACGCCCCAGTTCCGCCGTAACAAGCCATTATAGGCACGCGAAGTCCGAAACGGTCAAACAGTTTGTGCTGCACGACCGAAAAGGACCGGGAATGTCGCGTCAAAATGACCACTAGCGGGCGGCGGCGATGGCTAGGCAGAACGTTTTGCTCGCCACGTCGTCAGTACGTCGGGACTGTAGTTGGCGAGATCAAGGAGAACCCCGCACCTTGGCGTCCTAAACCTGGCACTTCAACGCGGGTCGTCAAGACTCCAGACTTTCGGCGAAACTAGCTCAATGCTGTTTCCCGCCGGATCGCGCACGTAGAGCGATGTGCCGCCTTGCGGCCAGTGCACTTCCGATTCGATCTCGACGCCGCGCCGCTCCAGGTGCGAACGCCACGCGTAAATGTCGGCCTCGTGCACCGCAAAAGCCAGGTGTCCCGAGCCGTGCATCCCGTGAAGCGGCAATGGTGCGCTGGCGATCGTGGTGCGCACACTGCTGGTATGCTCCGGATTGAAGACAAGCACCATGCTGTCGCCGCAGCGAAAGAACACATGCCGGCCGTCCTCGCGGGAATGTTTCTTCAAACCAATGACTTCTCTATAGAAGTGTTCGGCGGCGTCCAGATCCGTCGCGTACAGGCAGCTTTCCAAAACGCGCAGCGGTTGCATTGAAAATCTCTCACAAAGGCGCGAAGGCGAATTTTGAACCACGAAGAGCACAAGAAGACTTTGTGATCTTTGTGACCTTTGTGGTCAAATACAGTAACTTTGCGTCTTCGCGCCTTTGCGTGAGACAAAGATCCGCTGAACCGCTACGTCAACCCGGTCAGCGGCCCGTCGCCGCAGTAGTCCGGGTTGCCGAATTTTTCGATGTGGTGGCCCATTCCGTGGGCGAGCGAGAGCAGCAGCCGATTGTGTGGCACGCCGCCGCATTTGAGCGAGCGGCCCATGCGGAATCCGAGGCCGTTGCCGACCAGCACGAACGGGATGTTGTCGAGCGTATGGGAGTTGCCCTTGCCCAGCTCGTTGGTCCAGATAAGAAGTGTATTGTCGAGCAGGCTGCCGCTGCCACCGGGCTCGGGCGTCTCAGCCAGTCGCTGGGCCAAATAAGCCAGTTGCTCGCAGTACCAGTGGTTGATCTTCGTCAGCTTCTTCTGCACTTTCTTGTTGCTGTCGGGCTCGTGCGACAGCTCGTGATGCCCTTCCTCAACGCCTAACCAGCGCATTCGCGCTCCGCCCACGGAATTGGTGTACTGCAGCGTGGCGACGCGAGCAAAGTCGGCCGCGAAGCTGCTCACCAAAAGCTCGATCTGCAGCTTGCTGATGCGCGGGATGTTGTCGTTTTCCTCCTTGATGCCCGGCTCGAGCTGCGGCACCGCGTGGCCAATCTTCGATTCGTCAGCACTCTTAAGCTCGTGCTCCATCTCGCGCACGAACGTCGTGTGCTCATCCAGCAAGTTGCGATCCTCGGCGCTCACGATGCTGCGCACCTTTTCGAGATCGTCCTGCAATTCGTCGAGAATGCTGCGCAGGCTTTCCTGGTCCTTCATCCGGCCATACAGCTTGGAGAACATCTGGTAGGGATTGTCGATCGGCGCGAGCGGTTTGTTCGGTCCGGCATACGACATCCGTGTCCAAGTGTCCGCTCGATCGGGCACCATCACGCCGAATTCCAGCGAGCCGAATCGAGTGCGCGTGCTGGGATCGGCCTGCAAGTGACTCCTGATCTCCTGGTCAATGGAAATACCCTTCGACCAGCCGGCCGGCGTATCCGAACCGCCCTGGATGTTGCCGGGGTACAGCTCCGTGCCCGTGAGCAGGCAGCCGATGCCGCGCATGTGGTTGTCGCCGTCGCCGCGGATCTTGTCGCACACGCCATGAAGAATGAGCGTGCGCTCGCGCAAGCTTTCCAGCGGCTTGAGACTTTTCGGCAGCGTGAAATTCTCGCCCTCCTCTTTGGGCCAGAAGTTTTTGGGCACGACTCCGTTCGGGCTGAACATGATCACCAGCCGCTGGCGGCGCGGCTGGAAATTCGCCAGACCCAAGCTGGGAAGATTCAGCACAAACGGCAAGGCGCCTGCGCCAATACCCAAGTTGCGAAGAAACTCGCGCCGAGAAGCAAGGCTCGCCATGGATCGTCTCACTTTCGGTCAGGCAGAACTGGTCGCTTAAGCGACCAGTCCGTCGAAACTCTACTCTACTGACTGGTCGCTTCAGCGACCAGTTTATCGGATTCTGGCTCGATCGCACTCACTGCCACAATTTCCACGAGCAGCTTGAAAATATCAAACTCATTCTCAACAAACGACTGTTTTAATCCGGCGAGCCGATCCGAGCCATAGGCGCCGATCGGCTGCTTTACGGCGTAATGGAACAGTTGCCGGACGAATGCCTCGTGCGTCTCCTCATTGTCGACAAGAAACTCGGCCAGCTCGCGCACCCCATTGAATTTCACCACGTCGCCCGACCGCACGACGTACGTGCCGGCAGCCTCCACTTGTTTATCCTTCTCCGCCTCGCGATATCGACCAATCGCGTCAAAGTTCTCCAGGGCAAATCCCAGCGGATTAATCATGTTGTGGCATGTCTGGCAGGCTTCCGGCTTAGTCTGCAATAGCACGCGCTCGCGCGTTGTCAGATCGGGGTGCAAATCGGGGGCCAGCGGCGCGACCGATTCCGGCGGCGGCTGCAACGTGCGCCCCAGCATGCTCCGCGTGATGAACACGCCGCGGTGAATCGGCGAGCTCGTGCCCGTGTAGGCGAAGCTCGCCAACAAATAGGGATGCGAAATAACTCCCGACCGCTTTTCTTTGGGGAAGGAGACGTTTTGGAACTGCGCATTTTCCGGCAGCTCGGCGCTATACACCTTTGCCAGCCGGCCGTTGAGAAACATCGAGTCGCCCAACAGCAATTGGCGAAAGTCGGCGGATTCGCCCGTAAGCAGCTCGTCGATCGTGAGTTCCAACGACGTTCTTAAGTCGGAGGCGATCTCCGGCGTGAATTCCGGAAACTGCGCCCCATCCTTCGCCAGGTCTGGAGGCTGCCGCACCTTCAGCCAGTCCAACAGAAACTCGCGAAACTTGGCCCGCGTCCGCAAATCGGGCAGCATCCGCATGAGCTGTTCGGTAATGTGCTCACGGTTTTCCAGCTGATTTTCCGCGACCGCCTCCAATAGCTCCTTGTCCGGAATTGAATCCCACATCCCAAACGACATGCGCGCGGCGACGTCGTACGCATCTGGCGACTGGCCGCCCGCTTCGCGATACAGAAATCGCGGCGACTTCAGTGCCAGCAGCACCACGCGCTTCACGGCGGTTTGCAGATCCGCCGCCTCCGCGAACTGCTGATCGACATAAACCGACTTCTGTTCGTCTGAGAGCGGACGCCGAAACGCGCGCTTGACAAACTTCTGGCCGAACTCTTGCAGCTTCGCTTTGTGTTCCGCGTTGTCGGTGTCGGCATCCGCTAGATCGTTGAGGTGCGAGGCGACGTAGTCGGCCACTTCGATGGCCGCTTCCGTCGTAGCTTCATCCCATGCCTTCGAAATAGCCGTACCGCGCTCGAAACCGACACTGCGGTCATCGGGGGGAAACGGCGCGTGCAGCACGAAAACTTCCCGCCCCCGTTTCGTCGACAGGTTCCGCGTTGGAATGACTTCCTGCGTATGATATGGCCGCTTCCATTCGAGATGGATGTACGCCGCTACCTCCGGCTTCGGCTTGTCCTTGTTCTTATCCTTGTCGTTTACGCCTTGATTGGCCTTGGAGAACTCAAGCTTGAGCGGATACGCCCGGCCGCCCAGCAGTTGAATCGTCGCGCGAAATTCCTTGTCCGTGGTCGCTCGCACGTATGCATCGATGAGCGGCTGTTCGGTGTCGTTGATCCAAAGCCGCGCCGCGTGCTCTGTCTTCAAGACAAACTCGTACTCGCCCGTGTCCGGCGCAAGCAGTAATCCTTGCCAGCGCACTGAAAACTCATGCGCTTCAAGCGTGTCCGGCACCGGGCTTTCGGATCTCCAATCGAAGTCGACGTTGGGGTCGATGCGCCGCACTTGCTTATCACTGTCACGAAAGTTTCGTGTCGGATTGTAACGAGCGCGAAGGCCCCGCTCGTCGCCCCATTCATTCGACGATCGGAAACTGCCCACCAAGTCGGCCACCGCATTCTGATATTGCCGCACCGTGAGTCGTGACAAAGCGATGCGCGCCGGTTTGTTGCGCACCTGCGCGTCCAGTGAATAAAACGCATCATAGATGTACGCCGCTACCGTCCGCGCCTCGTCCAGTGAACATTTTTCGTCCGCATCCTGCGGCATCGTTTCGGAAATCAGTACCGCAAGTTGCTCGATGCTGCGATCGCCCGCGAGCGGATCCGCGTGAAATTCTTCAGTGCCTTGGCCCGTTTCGCCATGGCAGCGGGCACATTGGGCTCGATAGATTTCCTCGCCGGTGCGAGGTTCATTTCCCACCGCCGCGCCGCCCAAAAACAATGGCGCAGCCAAAAGTATTCGCCACGATGACCAAAGCAAAAGTCGCATGAATCTGCCGTAAGCGGTCGGCATGGGCAGGCGGGCACAATATGTCCAAACGACCTAAGGTGGGACCCTTTAGCATACCCGCCGCGGGCCTGTTTTCCAAGCACTATCGCGACTTCGAATTAGCGGGCGAGCTTGCTCGCCGCGTGCTGCTACAATGCAACGTTTGCCGAACGGCCATGAACGACGTCACGCGCATCCTAAGTGCAATCGAAGCAGGCACGCCGCAGGCAGCCGACGAGCTATTGCCGCTGGTCTACAACGAACTTCGCAAACTTGCCGGCGCCCGGCTCGCGCGAGAAGCCGGGGCAGACGCTTCAAGCTACCGCGCTGGTTCACGAAGCGTTCGTACGGCTCGTTGGCAACGAAAATCTGCCGGCCTGGAATAGCCGCGGCCATTTCTTTGCAGCGGCTGCGGAAGCAATGCGCCGCATTCTTGTCGAACAGGCTCGTGCAAGAGCCGGCTCAAGCACGGCGGTGGACTTAACCGCGTTGATCTCGATTCAGCGTGCGCCGCCTCCGAGGCCCGGTCCATTGATCTGCTCGCGCTCGACGAGGCCTTGTCTAAACTGGCCCACGAGGAGCCAGCCAAGGCCGAGCTTGTGAAGCTGCGCTACTTCGCCGGATTGACGATGCCCGAATCGGCCGCTGCCCTCGGTATTTCGCTGGCCACGGCCGAGCGCTATTGGACGTTCGCCCGTGCCTGGTTGTACGCAGAATTAGCCGACTCTGCCCCACCGCCGTCATAAAAAGTGATTCAGATCGTGAGGGCTTCGGGCACTGCTTGTCGCACTATTAGAAGAGAGCCGCCATGACTAAACCCTCGACACTCGAATCAATTTTCTTTGCCGCGATGGCGAAACAAACGCCGGCGGACCGCATCGCCTATCTCGACTCGGCCTGTGCGACCGACGCCGGCTTGCGAAATCGAGTTGAGCGTATGCTCGCGGCACAGGCAGAGGCAGGCAGTTTCTTGGAAACACCATTGCAGGACCTCGCCGTTGAGGACGACGCTTCGGGGCTCACCGAACGCCCCGGCAGCTTCGTTGGCCGGTACAAGCTGCTGCAGCAAATTGGCGAAGGCGGGATGGGCGTGGTCTTCATGGCCGAGCAGCAACGGCCAGTCCGCCGCCAGGTCGCTTTGAAGGTAATCAAGCCCGGCATGGACACGCGGCAAGTGATCGCCCGCTTCGAGGCCGAGCGACAGGCCCTGGCGATGATGGATCACCCGAATATCGCCAAAGTCTTCGATGCCGGCGCAACAGGAGGGGGCGAAAAAGGGGACAGGAACCTTTTGCCGGAACGGCCCGAAGGGAGCTTCGCTCAAAAGGTTCCTGTCCCCTTTTTCGAGGGCCGGCCCTACTTCGTAATGGAACTAGTCAAAGGTGTGCCAATTATCGACTACTGCGACCAAGAGCAACTACCGCTCCGCGCCGGTTGGAGCTAATGATCACCGTCTGCCACGCAGTTCAGCACGCCCACCAGAAAGGCATCATTCATCGCGACCTGAAGCCATCGAACGTTTTAGTGGCCGAGTACGATGGCCGGCCCGTTCCAAAGATCATCGACTTCGGCGTCGCCAAAGCGGTCGGCCAGCAGCTCACCGAACAAACGATGTTCACGCAATTCGGCCAGATCATCGGCACCTTCGAATACATGAGTCCCGAGCAGGCCCGTTTCAACCAATTGGATGTCGACACGCGCAGCGACATCTACTCGCTCGGCGTGCTGCTGTACGAATTGTTGGCTGGCAGTACGCCATTCGAGAAGCAGCGCCGCGAGACGTCGTCATTCGACGAAATTGTGCGGATCATTTGCGAGGAAGAACCGCCGCCGCCTAGCACTCGATTAACCTCCCTCTCCCACCGGTCGAAGACTCGCCGTGGCGAGGTGAGGGCCGGGATGGTCGGAAATCGCCGTGGCGAGAGGAGGGTGCTTTCCGACTCGGCCACCATCGCCGCGAATCGGCATAGCGAGCCCGCGCGGCTCAGCAGCGAGGTTCGCGGTGAGCTCGATTGGATCGTCATGAAAGCCCTGGAAAAGGACCGCGGCCGGCGCTACCAAACCGCCGGCGCTCTGGCTCGCGAACTGCAGCGTTACCTGAAGGACGAGCCGGTCGAAGCCTGCCCTCCTTCGACGACGTACCGTCTTCAAAAACTTGCCCGCCGCAACAAAGCTGCCTTGCTTACGGCGGCACTCATTGCCGCGGCACTTGTCGTAGGCACCGCAGCGAGTGTTTCGCAAGCCGTTCGCGCCACACAAGCGGAGGCCTTGGCCACCGCCCGTCTCAACGAGGCAACCGAAGCCCGGGCCCATGCCGAAGCCAACGCCGACAAAGCCCGCCAGGCCGTCGACGACATGTACACGCAGGTGGCCGAAAAGTGGCTCGCCCATCAGCCGAAAATGGAGCCGGTTCAGCGCGAGTTCCTGGAGAAAGCCCTCCAGTTCTATACCGAGTTCGCCAAGGAGACGAGCAACGAGCCATCGGTCCGCTTCGAAACGGCCCGTGCTCACCGGCGCATCGCCGATATTCAGCACCGCCTTGGTCAGCCTGCCAAAGCGGAAGATGCATTTAACAAAGCAGTAAGCCAAGTCCAGTCACTCGTAGTCAGCTTTCCGAGCGTGCCGGAGTATCGAGCGGACCTGGCTGCTGCGCTCCACAAATTGGGTGTGCTGTTGGGCGACACCGGCCGCTCAGCAGAAGAGGAACAAGTCCACCGTCGCGCCCTGGCACTTGAGCGGCGGCTGCTCGACGAGTTTCCCGACACTATCGCGTACGGCCGTGATGTCGGCCGCGGGCAGTGGTTTCTCGGACAGGTGTTATTGGCGCTAGATCGGCCAGATGAGGCGGAGAAGCAGCTTCGCTCCGCCCTAGTCACACAGAGCAGTCTGGTGGACAAGGTTCCAACGAACCCCGAATACCGCCACGATCTCGCTCAAACGAATCTCCGTCTCGGTCTCACGCTTCGCGCTCTGAATCGGTTCGACGAGTCTGGTGAATCGCTGATGCAAGCCTCTGAGATTCTGGAAGTCCTCGTATCCGACTATCCAACGCGGCCTGATTACCGCAACGAGCTCGCAAACGTTTATTACTGGCACGTTGACTACGATGACGGGAAGTTAACTCTGCCGATCGATCAGGTTGAACAGTACCTCAGGCGTGCGATTGAAATGCAAAGCAAGCTTGTCGCCGATTATCCTTCGGTGACGGACTATCGGTACGATTGGTTTCGCAGCCAGAAAGCGCTTGGCGGCACGCTGGTGCAGGCCGGCCGATATGACGAAGCGGAAATCGCCTTACAACAAGCCACAACGACGGCTGAGAAACTCATCGCGGACGCCCCGACCGTTCACTACTATCGCGGAGCCTTGGCTCACACGCATCTCTGGAGCGCGAGGTTATTCACGACGACCAACCGGGCGGCCGACGCCGAGGCAGCGTATCGCCACGCAATTCGCCTGTTAGAGACACTAGTTTCGGAGGTTCCGGAAGTCCAACAGTATCGACTCCGATTGCAACAGGCATACGACGAGCTGGAATCCGTAGTCACCGTCGCCGGACGAACGGAAGACGCGGCGGAGATTCGACGTGAGAGCCTGCGACACAGTCCAGCACAATCGGCAACGCACACAATCACCAGCGATTCATCGGACGTTGAATCTGACGAGCCCGAAAGTGTTGTTGGTTCCGGCACCAGTCCCACCAGGAACGACTGATGGCTGATAACTAACGACTGACAACTAACCAAAACAAAGACGGCCGCTGAGGTCTCGCCGGCTAAGCAGATTCCTCAGCGGCCCAGTTCACGTAGGCGAGTTTCTCCGAAACTCGCATCCGAGTGTCGGAGACACTCGGCTACGTGGGCGGCCACCCGCGCGCTCAGTTTGCGCCGACAGCGGCCGTTTGCATTGTACCAATTCAAGACCCTAGAGAAACGCAGTGAACAATTACGAATTCAATCCTGGAATCTTGGTCGGAAGCATAGCCGTCATCCTCAGTTTGTTCGCCGCGCTTGCCGCGCTCTACCTGTGGGCGGTCAACCGAGCCAGGCAGCGACTTAACCAAACGGCTACTCTCCAGGAGCGCGCTGTCATTCCATGGCTGAGGCCGCTTCTGCTGCCCACTCTCGTCATATTGTGCCTTGGACTCATCGCCGGACTGTCGAAAGCCTATGAGGAAAAACGGTGGCCGGAGGCAACATTAGTGCCGCTGGCCTGGGGGGCGTTCATGATCCTCATGTTCTGGCTGAAGCTTCGCAAAAAAACCTAGGAGTAGCCGCGTCATGTCTGGAAACACGCATCAAGTTAGTGGGAGACAAACAATGCATACACACGGTGGGATGGTCACACGTTTGATCGTCGCAAGACTTTTGGTATTTGTCGCGGCGGGGCTGTGGTTGGCGTCGCCCGCCACGGCGGCGCCAGTTTTTACGGCAATCGCCGAAATTCACGACTTGGGTTGCTTCCGTTGCGGCGATCAGAAAGTCATCGAGTCGAATGACAGGCCGGTCGAGGCCGAAGCGACTGGCGAATTCAACGGTGGACAAGCCGAGGCCCGCGCTAAGGCCGGCCCCGGCTTTCTGGAGGCCTTTGGCTCCGCCGAAAATCAAGGGCCCCAACAAAATGCCACGTTGTTTCACGCCCGCGCGATCCACGAGGTCGACGACCTGTTCTTCAGCAGTCCCCCTGGATCAACCGTCGAACAACTCCCGGTGCGGCTCAACCTGCACTTGGAAGGCGTCTTTGGCTTTGATGCGGCAAACGACGACCTGCAGAAAGCGTGGGTGCAGGTGGAACAGACGGGGTACGGAAGCCATAACAACCTCGGCTGGATCGAGATCATCCGCCAAGATGGCCGTACTACCGAAATTAAGCGCGAAATCTTGCTACGCAACGTTCCAGTGGTCGAAGAAACCGACCCGTCAGGCAACTTCGCGCGGTCCATACGGATCGATGCCAATGTTTCGATCCCTCTCGTCGTCCCGATGAACGAGCCGTTAGCAATCGGCTTCTCGATCGCGGTTGGGGGCGAGCAATCGAGCACCTTGGGCTTCGGCAGCGTGACGGCTGACTTCGGGCACACCCTGCGTTTCCCGACAGACCGGCCCGTGTTCGATCTCCCCGCCGGATTCACAGCCAATTCGGCCGCCTTCGGCATCGTCGACAACCAGTATGTCGTGCCGGAGCCTGCTACCGCGGTGCTCCTCGGGCTCGCCGTGATTGGCGCACTTGGCCGGCAGCGCCGAATCTCGTTGGCGACAAGGTCATCCGAACGGGCGATCCCCCTCTTTGGCTGAAGCTTCGCAAAAAATCTAGGAGTAGCTGCGTCATGTCTGGATACACGCATCGAGTTAGTGAGAAACGAACTATGGGTGCACGCTATGGCATGGTCACACGCTTGGTCGTCGCAACGCTTTCACTATTGGTCGCCGCGGGAGCGGGGCCTTGGTTGGCGTTGCCCGCCGCGGCGGCGCCGGTTTACCGGGTGTTCGTCAATATTGACAACGTGAGTTGCGGCGTTTGCAACGATCAGGAATTCACCTTGATGGACGACCGGCCGGTCGAAGCCGAGGCGACTGGCGGATTCAACGCGCGACAAGGCGTGGCCCGCGCTAAGGCCGGCCCCGGCTTTCTCGAGGCCTTTGGCGACGCCCGAAACCAAGGCAACCCGAACCCGTTCGGGTCCCCGATTGTTCACACAAGGTTTTACGCCAGTGCGAGCGAGAACGCTGACGACCTGTTCTTCAGCAGCCCCCCCGGATCAACCGTCGAAGAAATCCCCATACGGCTCAACTTTCACTTGGCCGGGGTCTTTGGCTTTAATGCGGCGCCCGACGACGCGCAGACGGCGTCGGTGTCGGTGGAATTTACGCTGCCCGGAAGCGGTACGAACGTTGTCACGGGCGAAATCGACATCCACCGCCAAGATGGCGTTACTACCTCAATTGATCGCGAGGGCTTGCTGGCCGATGTTCAAGCGGTCGAGGAAACGGACCAGTCGGGCGACTTCCTCCGCGTCATTCGGATCAATGCCAATATTACAACGTCCGAGTTCGTCATCCCGATGAACGTGCCGACAAATCTCGGCATCTCGATTCGCACAACCGGCCAGCAATCGAGTTCGCTGGGCTTCGGCGGATTGTCGCTTGACTTCGGGCACACTCTGAGCTTTCCGAAGGACCGGCCCGTGTTCGATCTCCCCGCCGGATTCACCGCCAATTCTGCCGCCCTCGGCATCGTCGACAACCAGTATGTCGTGCCGGAGCCCGCGACCGCAGTACTCCTCGGGCTGGCAGCGATAGGTGGATGCACCGCCCACGCCAGATCTCGCTGCCGACAAGGGCATCGAGACCGGCGATCCCCGTCTCTGGCTCGAGCGTCATCAAGGTGGCGCTCCTCCGTCAGCGTGCAGGCAACCCCTGACATTAACGACAACGGCGACGTCGCCTTTCGGCATGAGTTGGCCAAACGGACCTTTGGCATCGCCGTCGCGCAAATTGGTCCCGAACCGATTTCGATGATTCTCGTAGTGGCAAGCCTGTTTGCCGTGGGGACGTTCAAGCGGTCTGCCAGCGGGCGCGTCGGCCAACTGACGAACTCGCCGTCAGACGTTCTTCCAGGAGTCGCGCTATGAAATCAAGCGTAAAGAGTCGTTTGAGTCATATCGGTTTCGCTTGCGTCCTGTCGCTAATTGCCGCGGAAGCGCCGATGGCATCCGGAGCTCCCACGGTCAACGTTGTCGTTATGACGGGTGATCCAGCGCCGGACGGCAATGGAATTTTTTCCACTTTCGATTTCAATCCAGCGCTCAACGACGCAGGCCAGGTGGCGTTCGTGGCGCGTCTCGCGAACACTAACGGTGGGTTCAGCGATGACAGCGGCATTTTCCGGGGCGATGGCATGACGGTCGCACAAATCGCGCGTGAAAGCCAGGCGGCGCCAGACGGGAACGGAAATTTGGGGCCGTTCGCATCAAATTTTTATGGCACTCCAATCAACGAGTCGGGGCAAGTATCCTTTGCCGCAAATCTTTCAGATACGGCCGGCGCCAGCGCCGACGATGGAGGCGTCTTCCTCGGCGATGGCACGACGCTGATTCAGCTCGTCAGGGAGGGTCAGCCTTGGCCCGATGGCGCCGGCTTCTTCGGAACTCCCAAAGGCGCGTTGAATAATGCGGGACAGGTCTCGTTTTGGTCCGCGTCTTCGAGCATCGGCGGTCGGGAACGTATCTTCCGCACTGACGGGACATTGCTCGTCGAGATTGCCCGCGACGGTCGAGATGCGCCCGACGGCATTGGCAGATTCCGCCAATTCAGCTTCGAAACCGCGATCAACGATGCGGGGCAGGTGGCGTTCGGGGGAGGTCTGACCGGCACTAGTGGCGGCGATACCGGCAGCAATAGCGATGATAGTGGGATCTTTCGCAGCGATGGCACGACATTGACTCAAATCGCCCGTGAAAACGAGGCGGCGCCGGATGGTAACGGCCGCTATGCTGGTTTCACCGGCTATACAACGCTGAATGCGCTGGGGCAAGTGGCCTTCAAGGCCGACTTCCGCGACACGGTGAGCGGCTTCAGCGACGACGGCGGCATCTCGCGCGGCGATGGTACATCCCTCGTTGAGATCGCCCGCGAGGGGCAGATAGCTCCCGACGGCAACGGCCGTTTCCGCGAGTTCGCGGGCGTTGCGCCCGCCGCGTTGAACGACTTGGGGCAAGTGGCGTTCGTCGCTTCCCTCACCGGCGCGACTGGCGGCAATAGCGGCATTTTTCGCGGCGACGGCGCGACGCTGGTCCAAGTCGTGCGCGAAGGCCAGGCGGCGCCCGACGGCAACGGCAGATTCTCTTTCATTGGCGACGACCCCGCATTGAATGACACAGGCCAGTTGGCCTTTCGCATCGGGCTGACGGGCACGAGCGGCGGCGCCAGCGACAACACGGGCATTTACTTTTTCGATGACGCAGTCGGGCTCCTGCAGGTCGTGCGCAAAAACGACGCCTTTCTCGGCAGCACGATCACCGAATTGGGTTTTGCATCGCCTGCCCGCCTGGGCGACGAAGGCAGCGGCCTGAGCGACAGAGGCGTGCCACGCGTCGCCTACTTCTTTCGTCTGGCCGATAGTCGAGAGGGCATCGCGATCTGGACACTCGTCCCCGAGCCGGCATCGCTGGCCCTGCTCCTTGCAGGACTGCTTGCGATGTTCTTCCACCGACCAGCGGCGACCCAAAGCATCGTCGTCTTGTCGGAGTTGCCATGTTCAAACCGTTTCCTCATTTCCAGGGGGGGAATTACCCCATGAAGCGTTCCCAACGTTTGAATGAGTTCCGAATGGCCCTGCGACGTGCTTGGAGCTCAAGCGCGACGGCCAGTAAACGCGGCCGTGCTCCGCTCGGCATGCGCCGCGTGTTGCGCCGCCCGGAGCCGCTTGAGCCGCGGCTGTTGCTCGCCACCTTCCTCGTCACCAACACTAACAACTCCGGCGCGGGATCGCTGCGCTCGGCGATCGCCGATGCCAACGCCGCCGCCGGGTTCGACGTCATCAACTTCCTTATTGCCGGCCCTGGTCCTCATGTCATCTCTCCGCAGCGCACCAATCCGGCGGACCCACTGTCGGTCGCCATGCCAATCAGCAGTCCGATGCTGATTGACGGCTACAGCCAGGCGGGCGCCTCGCCCAACACGCTGAGCGAAGGCAACAACGCGGCGATTCGCATTCGGCTCGACGGCGCGCTGGCGGGCGCAGGCGCCGGAGGGCTGTTCATCGACGGCGGCGGCGCCACGGTCCGCGGGCTGGCGATCACGCGCTTCGAGGACGGGGTCATCATTCGCGGTGGCGGCGGCGGGAACACCATCGCCGGCAACTTCATCGGCCTCGACCCGCTCGGAAATCACATCGACCAGCTCGGAAATCCCCTCGGCAATCGCGATCGCGGCGTCACCATCGAGGGCTCGCCCGGCAACACCATCGGCGGCGCGGACGCCGCTGCCCGCAACGTGATCTCCGCCAACGGGGAGATCGGCGTGCGCCTGGTGCGCAGCGGGTCGGTGGACAATGTGATTCGGGGAAACTACATCGGCACTGACCCCTCCGGCATGGTGGATCGAGGCAACGGCGAGAGCCTTGGCCCCGGCGGAAGCGGCATCGAAGTCGGCGTGTTCAGCGTCAACGAGGGCTATGCGTCGCGAACGACGATCGGCGGCACAGTGCCGGGGGCGGGGAACCTGATCTCGGGCAACGCCGGCAGCGGCATCGTGCTGCTCGGCACTCCATCACGCGACAACGTGATCCAAGGCAACTACATCGGCACCACTGCCACCGGCGCCGCCCCGCTGGGCAATGATCGCAACGGAATTCTTCTCACGCTGCCGCTCCTTCAAAACGGTCAGCCCGCCTCCGGCTCCGCCAGCAACAATACGATCGGCGGCACGGAGCCGGGCGCTGGGAACGTCATTTCCGGGAACAAGCGCAGCGGAATCGTCCTCTTCGGCACCGCCATCAACAACGTCATCCAAGGCAACTTTGTCGGCACCAACGCGCTGGGCAACGGCGACGTCGGCAACACGCTTGAGGGGATCCTGCTCAGTGACGCCGCCGACATTAACGTCGCGGGGCCGAGCAACACGCGGATCGGCGGCACGACGGCCGGCGCGGGAAATGTGATTTCCGGCAATGACCAGAACGGCGTGGCCTTGCTCGGGGCAGGCACGCAGTTCAACGAGCTGCTGGGCAATCGGATCGGCGCCAATGCCGCCGGGACCGCCGCCATCGCCAATTCCTTGCACGGCGTCACGATCAGCCTTGCGACGGGCGGCGGGAACGCGGCATCGAACAATTTTATTGGCGGCGTCACCCCTGGAGCGCGAAACATCATCTCGGGCAACGGTCAGGCAGGCGTCGCCATGCTTGGGACCGGGGCCACAGGCAACCTCGTCCAGGGAAATTACATCGGCACGAACATGACCGGAACGGGCGCCATTCCCAACGTCAACGACGGCGTGCGACTCGGCGACGCCGCCCTCGGCGCCGGGCCGAGCGGCAACTTCATCGGCGGCACGCTGCCGGGTGCCGGGAATCTCATCTCCGGCAACATGGACAACGGCATTGAACTGGCCGGCGCGACCACGTCCGGCAACTTCATCGAGGGAAATCTAATTGGAACTAACGCCGCGGGAACCGCAGCCGTGGCCAACTCCAAAAATGGCGTACTGGTCGACGGCGCGGTGAACACGAGAATCGGCGGCCCGAGTGCACCGGCCCGCAACGTAATCTCCGGCAACTCCTCCGCTGGCGTCCGCCTCACCCAAGCCACCGCGACCGGAAACAAGATCGAAGGCAATTACATCGGCGTGCAGTTGAACGGCACATCGCCCCTGGGTAATCAGGATTCAGGCGTGCTGATCGACACGAACGCATCAATTAACGTGATTGGCGGCACGACGCCCGAGGCCGGCAACGTTATCGCCTACAGCTTGCGCAATGGGGTGTTCATCGAGTCCGGGACTCGAAACACAGTCCGCCTGAATTCGATCCATTCCAACGGCAGAATTGGGATCGACCTTGCTGGTCCTGGTGTCCCCCCTCAGACGCTCAATGACGCGAACGACAGCGACACCGGGCCCAACAACCTTCAGAACTGGCCGGAGATCGTACTCTTTTCGTTCGACGAAGTGCTGCCGCTGCCGCGGGCCACGGGGTTCTTTGATGCCGCCCCCAACACTGTCTACACGCTCGACTTCTACTCGAACGACGGCGCCAGCCTGACGATGCTCGGCGAAGGCCAACAGCACCTCTCCACCGAGACACTTACGACCGATGCCAACGGTTATGTGCAGTTTTCCTTCATCATCCCGCTTTCGTTTCCGATTGGAAAGTTTCTGACCGTTACGGCCACCGACCCGGACGGCAACACGTCGGAATTCTCCCACGACGCGGACACGGACGGGCTGTACGACCACTGGGAATCCGGCCGGGGAGTCGACGGTAATGGCGACAACTCTCCGGATTTTTTCCTGAACAATCCCGATCCGCTGCACAAGGATATTTACGTTGAAGTCGATGCGATGGGCGTCATCAAGCCGGCCGCTGCTGGGTCGTCCGTATCGGATGCCTTCTTTCTCAACCCGCAAGCGGTGAGCGTGCTCAACCCTGACGGGGATATCGGAATCAACCTGCATTTTGAGCTGGATCCCGACCCCATTTTCCAGGTGGTCCTCTCCGATATGCCGGGACTGCGCGCGGTCAAAAACACTGAGTTCGGCACAGACGCCGAGTTTGACGACCCGAATTCAGCGGCGATCCTGGCCGCCAAGAGGATGACGCATCGCTATGCGGTGTTCGCTCCGGGGGAGTGGACCACGGCGGACTTAGCTGGGTCTGGGGACACGAGTTCTACGTCTCCCTCGGCACAAGCACGGCTACGAGCCTCGCCGCCGCGTTCATGCACGAATTGGGGCACGCCTTAAAGCTCGGTCACGGCGGTGGCGACGGCACGAATTACAAGCCCAACTATCACAGCATCATGAATTACAACTGGTCCTATCCCGGGGGGAGCACAGACCCCACCGCGTTCCGAACGGCTTGGGAGTTGGACTATTCCGATGACAAATGGCTGACGCTCGATGAGAATTTCCTCGTCGAATCGGCGGGCATTGGCGGACACGCCGGTCACTTGACAAAAATCGGACCGCTCCCGGTTGGCTTCGGCTTCGAGCAAGGACCCGTGGATTGGAACGCAGACGGCGATACCGATGACGTTATCACTTCGGGACTAGACATCAATCTAATGTTCGAGCCTACGGCCGAAATTCCCGACCCGGGCGAAGGCATCACTGAGCTGCACGGTCACGATGATTGGTCCAACCTCGTCCTGAATTTCCGGCACAGCACGGTGTATCGTTTGGAATTCGGGCTGGAGACCGGCGCCTCAGCCAGTGGCGCCGGAGGCGGGGACGAGCCTGAACCCGACCTGCCGCACGAAGTCATCGCCACACTGAACGACATCGGCTACACGAACAAGGCGGTCCGAGTGCAGGGGCGGCCCGACGTGTACGCCAACGAGGGCGATACCATCTCCTTCATGGTGCCCGCCACCGATCCCGAGGGCGACGCCCTGACCTTTGCGCTCGCCCTGGCGCGCCGCCGGACGCAATGATCCATCCCACGACCGGCCAATTTACCTGGCCGACCGATGCAAGCGACGGCTACGGCGAATATGTCATTACCGTTCGGGTAACCGATGCCGGCTCATTGCGAACGCGCGAACAGAACTTCGGGTTTCTCGTAAATGCGGGTCTGACGGGCGATTACAACCGCAATGGTACGGTCGACGCGGGCGACTATGTGGTGTGGCGCGATGCGCAAGGAACGACCGTACCTCTTTACGCCGGTGCCGACAGCAGCGGCGACGGCATCATCGACCAGGCCGACTACCTGATCTGGCGGGCCAACTTCGGCAAGACGCTGCCCCCGCCAGCGTCCAGCAGCGGCGCAGGCGCTGTGGCACTATTGCCGCAGCAACAGGATTTGGCCGAGGTCGCCGCTCGACTAGCCGAGCCAGCGACGTCCGAACGAGTCGCGAACGAAGTGCGTCAACCAAATAGCTACAGTGTTGCAATTGCTCATTTCGACCATCGCTCTAGTAACATTACCACCGCGCGAGGCATTGGCGCGAGGATAACTGGAGCCGACAGATCGTATCTGGCCGCACAGCAGGATGATGCGCTAGTTGCCTGGCTCGCAACGCTCGCGACGAACGACCCCTCTAACGATTCGGACCGGTTGCTCGAGGTTGACATCAACCGCGCTAGGGCGGAATTCGCAGACGTTGGACTCACCATCGTTGACTTGGCAATTGAAAGCTTGGAAACAGTGTTGAGTTAGCACCCAAATCGTGGCCGGAACCCACGTTAGTTCCTTTGGGCTGGGAGGCCTTCATGATCCTCATGTTCTGGATGAAGCTTCGCAAAAAAACGACGACTGCACACACAAAGGAATAGCTATGACCACATTACGATCCGGGACTTGGCGCTGCGTTCTCTTTTCGTCGTGGCTCGCTACGATGTTGCAACTGTTTAAAATCACCGTCTTATGGCTTGGAATCGGCACCGTTGCCGCCGCCGACGACTTCACCTGGGTCGGCGAGAACAACGATTGGACTAACTCGAATGGAAGCTACTGGGATGGGCCGCCCGGCGTACCGGGATCCGAGGACGTCGCCATATTCAACACTGAGCATTCCGTCGACCTGGCCATCGCCTCGCAAAGCATCGCCGGGCTGACGATGTCCAACGGCATCCGCCTCGACACGAACGACAACTTTCTCTCCGTCAATGGCCCGATCCAATTGGGCGGCAACAGCACCGACCTGGTGATTGGCGGCGCCAACTCGATCGTGACCGCCTTGCATAGGGTCACGATCAACAGCGGTGCGGAGCTTACCATGGCCGGCGGGCAAATGGGAGTTTACGGCCAGTCGGGCGTTGGCTTGCTAGACGTCAATTCCGGAGCCGAGCTATCCGGCAATGGCGTGATCGTATTAGCTGATAACGTGGCCGGTAGCGAGCTTTTCGAACTCGACGGCACGCTCACGGCCCACTCGACCGGCAGCTTGGATACGCAGAGCCTCGCCGCCGCCACGCTCACAATTACCATCTCGGACAACGACGCCGTCATTGACCTCGATGGTAACAGCGGCAACAGCACGATCAACGTGTTGCGCAACGATACGCTGGCCATCAACGGCGGCGTACTTGACGGCGCCTACAGCGGGACAATCAATCTTTCGGCCGGCGCCACATTCAGCAGGAACGAGAACTGGTCGTTCAACGGGACGCTCAACGCCAACACCGGCGGTGGCACCGCGGCGGCGATTTCGGGGGGAGTGTTATCTCAAACCGGTGGGTCGATCAATGTCGACGCCGGCGAATCGCTTCGGATGGCGAGTTCGCTTAACGCCGTCGGTGGCGTAATCACGAACAATGGCTTGATCATCTTCGACAACACGGCGACGATCTTCGACGGTGTGCAATTCCAAACCGGTCCCCAGGGCAGCATCGAAGTCAATAACGGGGAAGTGAGGATTTCCGATCTGGGTTGGGATTGGGACGGCGACGGCGGGCTCGACAACAGGATTATCATCAATGATCTTGGCGCATTAACCGTCCTTGTGCAGAACGTAGACCCTTGGGAGGGCGCACTGCATATCAACGGCGGCGACCTCGTTAAGTTGGGTCACTGGGAACAGTCCGGTGGCTTGATCAATATAGGTGGCACGACTTCAAGCGGTATTTCCACCGGTATATTTTCCAAGACTGGTGGGGCATTTAACGTTGAGCCGACGGCCGACTTAGGCTTTGCTAACTCCAGCGTCTGGAGCGGCGGCGCCCTCAATGTCGATGGCGAATTGCGTCTGTCCAGCGTCACCTGGAACGGTGGAATCGCCGTCTCCGGCAACGGGACAATTATCTCGGGCGAGTCCGTCGTCGCGGCCAACACCACGATCAATGTCCATACCTTTGACTGGGACGGTTCTGCCCTCTTCGACCAGGTCCATACGATTAATGATGGCGCGACTTTCACGCTCAACATCACTGATTTCGACGCCGACGATGACGACATGGACAATCGTATCGTGCTGGCCGGTACGGGCGCTCAATTGAACATCAACGGTCCCGCCGAGTGGACAATGAACAATAAGTTAACCGTTGACGCAGGCGTCGGGGCCTTTATCGGCGGAACGTCGCGCATGGTTCTGGCTGGCGTGCTGGATGTGAATGGCGACGCCGGCGTGACCTCGCCAATTACTTTTGCGGCCGGTTCCACGACCGATGTGGCGACCGATGCAATTCTGTGGGTCAGCAGCGGCAATACGCGCTACAACGGCGGCTCGATTACCGGCCCCGGCACTTACATCCCGGGCACATCCAATACGGTGCAGTCCAGCTCGATTATCAGCGCAGCAAGATTCGGGTTCGACTACGGTAACTGGACGGTCAGCCCCGGGGCGACGCTGACGGTCTTCGTCGACGACTACGACGTCGTCGACGGCACGTTCGACAATACAATCACTGTCGAAAGCGGAGTGGCCAATATTGTGACTGGAGATGCCGAGTTCGTTCTGAATGTGGGTAGACTGCGTCTGCTGAACACGAATGGAGTCGAGGCGGTCTGGACGGGCGAGCCGCTGGCGATCGGCGACGATGCGGGCGCAGCGCGAGAAGCCGATCTGCGCGTCGGCGGCAGCGGCATCTCACGGATCAACGTGCCCGTTGCGTTTTACTCCGATGCCGACCTCTTCATCGAGGCTGGCTCGACGCTCGTGCTCAATGCGGACGTATCCTTCCATTCGGTCAACGGCGCAAACGATGCGTTTCTGTCCGGACAAGGCCGGCTGGTCACTAATAGCAACGTCAGGTTTACTGAAGCAACGACATTCAATATGTCCGCCGGAACGGTCGACTTCGACGGCGAAGATGGAGACCCTACCCGCAATCGGTTCGACATCGACGCGCCGCTCGTGATTAACGCGGCGGTTTTCGAGGACTTCGGAGCATTTAAAGACCCGCTCTCCGACTTCCTGGATGTCGACCACCTAATTGGCGCCGGGTCGCTGACGATCAACCTCACCGACCCCAATGCCGAGTGGACGCTGGATCGCTACGGCTCGATGGGTCTAGTCAATAACAATACCAACGCGGTCCTGCTTGCGGGTTCAGATGTGAATATTTACGGCGGTGTAGGCGTTGCCGGTCAGGTGCAGACAGACGCCCGCATCGATTTGCTCGCCCCGGGGTCCATTCACCTCGGTCAAGCCGGCGAGCGCTTTCAACTCAATGGCGGCAACAATACCGATCGACCGAACACGATCGCAGGGGGTTCCATCGGTGGCCCCGGTGTCTTGGCCGCGAGCGATGGTCACGCATTACACGGCTCAGGCCAGATCACGGCCGAAATCGACTTCGACGGCGCATCGAACGTACTGGCTCAGGGCGGCACGCTGTTCCTCGTGGGCCCGATCCTGGACGTGGGCACGATCGGCACCGTCGACGGCAGCGGTCTACTCGATGTGGTAAATCCCTGGAATACAAGCGTCGCCGATCTGGTACAGCTCAACGGTGGCGAGTTGCGCGGGAGCGTGGTCGGCGGCGGCACGGTCACCAACGACGGCGCAGCCGGCATCAACGGCCATGGACTGATTTCTTCTCGCGTGATCAACAACACTCGCATCGACGCGGAGGGCGGCACGCTGGTTGTCGATACGCCCAATAACGACAACGACTGGGACGGCACCACAAATACTGGCTCGCTGAACGCCGTCAGCGGTGATCTGGAAATCCGCGACAACGCCACGTTCCAATTCGCCGGCTCGATAAGCGCGGCCGCCGGCCGCGCGATCTTCGCTAACGGTTTTGAGCTGGAGTTCGAGCCGGAGTCGATGTTGAGCCTGGCCAACGGCGCCCTCTACCGGTCGACCAATGACACCCACATCGGCGGCGCAGTGACAGTCACCGGTGGCACGGCATCGCTGCAACTCGCCGGTACGACGGTTTTTGAGACCGACAGCGAGACCATGTTGACTGGCGATCTGCGTTTGGAGAACCCTGTCACGGAAGTGCAGGCCGGCGCAATGTTTGCCGGTGGTGGAACGCTGATCAACCCCCCGGCCCGCACGCTGCGACTTCTGGACGGCGCGAATGTCGGCGTGCTTCTTGAGAATCAAGGGAATCTCGAACTAGGCGCTTTGCCGGGTCAAGTGCAGGGTGTCGATTTTCAGCAGGATGCCTCTGGCACACTGGAAATCGAATTGGCCGGAATCGGCCTAAACGACTTCGACCGCCTGGCGCTGACCGGCCAGGCACAGTTGGCAGGCGCATTGAACGTATCCTTGCTGGATGGTTTTACTCCATCGCTGGGCAACGTATTTGGTTTTCTCTCGGCGGTCGGTGGGATCGCAGGGACGTTCGAATCAACCAACTTGCCGGACTTGGCCGCAGGTCTCGTTTGGTCCATCAGCTACAATCCCACCAACGTCCAGCTTTCCGTGGTTCAGGCTCTTACGGGTGACTACAACAGCGACGGCAGCGTCGACGCCGCCGATTACGTCGTGTGGCGCAAAAACAGCGGTACGCCGCAACAATTCGACGCTTGCGCACAAATTTCGGCGCCACGGCCGCCGGGGCAGCGGCCGTGTGCGCTCGGGTGCCGCCGGCTCCGCCAGTGCCGCCGTCCCCGAGCCAACAGCGCTCTCGTTAGTGCTGGTCGGCCTGGCAGTTTGGACGGCACTGCGTAGCCGCACTGTAGTGGGTCAGTTTGAAAATACGTTCTCGCGGACTTGAGCGCGACGATCAGGTCCACCATATCGTTGTTCGGCGGACCGAGAAGACAACTCTTCCAAAGAAACATGATATGCGCAATCTGTTCCGATCAGGGGCGGTGTTTTTCATAATCGCGGCGATCTCCTTCGCGGTGGCCGCTGGTAAGTATTTGCTGAATGGCAACGGCTCCGCCGACTTCCCAGGAGCATTGGTGGTCAACGCACTGGTGATGTTGGCCATTGGGATCGCGGTCAGGCGCAAGAACATCAAATGAGTGCATGCCTGGGTTGTCGGCGCCGGGGAGTGCAATGGCCCGCCGAACCAAACGCTGCACCTGACCGCGGCGGGGTCACGGTTTTCCGTAGGTTCAGCGGCTCACCGGCCGCCGCGGCAGGTGAGCTTGTGCGTTAAGTGTGGAGGTGAACAAATGGCTGCGGATAACAAGCGTGGGATCGGCACCGTGCTCGTCGTTTTGGGCCTTGCGAACCTAGTGGTCAGTTTGATCTTTTTGATGGTCGGCCAAATTCCTATCGGCGTCACTTTTCTGGGCTCGGGGGTGGTGTTCTTCATCAGCGGGCTGGCGGCTGTGGGCAAGGCACACCCGCCTGAGAGCCCACCTACTAGCGAACATTAGCAGTTTGAATTCTAACTCTTCTCGGTGCTCTCTGTGTCCTCTGTGGCTTTCGGCCAAGTTTCACATTTCAAAACCACTCATCATCGGAGACTCCATGGAAATTCAAAAAGAAAAAACCGGCCCCGCGTCGGACAAACCCTCCTTCTTCGGGCCACCTGCTCGTTGGATAGGATTTGGACGAATGTTCTGGGGCGGCGTCGTAATGGGTATTTGCATTGGGGCCGGTTTCGGTCTTCTCATCGGTGCCGAACTCGTGGAGGAAGGCCTGATCACGCCGAAAAACCACATGCGGCTCGTCGGCATAAACCTCGTGTTGGTAGTAATCGGAATATGGGGTGGCCGAGCGATCGCCGGGCGGCCGGTACGTCGTTAGTCGTGAAGACTGGCGATCACTCACTCGCGGCCAGCGTCACTTCGCATCTTCCCACATGCGCAGGCCGCCGAAGTAAGCGTTCTGGTTGCCGCCGCGGCGGCAGCCTTCCGGCAACTCCTCGATCTCTTTCGCGTTGCCGCCGCCAAGCACGATATAGTCGGCCAGGAACGCCGCTTTCAATTCTGTGGCCGCCTCAACCACGCGTTTCTGCCAGCGCGCCAGTCCGACCTCTTCCAGCGACTTGCGATTGAGGCACTCTTCGAACGATTTCTCGCCGCGCAGTTTCAGGTGGCCCAGCGCGAGAGGCACAATCGTGCCGTCGAGGATGAACGTGCAACCCAGGCTCGTGCCCAGG
Source organism: uncultured Planctomycetota bacterium (assembly GCA_963713365.1). Classification (GTDB taxonomy): domain Bacteria; phylum Planctomycetota; class Planctomycetia; order Pirellulales; family Lacipirellulaceae; genus JABDGM01. The sequence continues at coordinate 193,432 of CAVQLN010000009.1, forward strand.
CCCAGGTACAGCATGCGGCCACCCTCGTAGCTGCCCAGCGCTTGCATGCAGGCGTCGTTCATGATCCGCACCGCGCAGCCGAATTCGCGGGCGTAATCGAAATCAACCCAGCCGGCAGCCAGGTTGTAGGGGTCGGCCGTAGGATGGCCGTTGCGCACCTCGCCCGGATATCCGATCGAAACTCGCTCGAACTTCCAATCTCCGGCGACTTGCTTGACGCCCTCGACAAGTTTTTGCGGCGTGAGTTTTTTGCCGGATGGAAACTTCTCCTTGTCGGCCTCGCCCGTCTTCCAGACCTTTACGTTCGTGCCGCCAATATCGATGACCAGGATATTCATGGATGCCGCCCAGATGATGCAACCGGAAGCGGTACTAGTATGATTCGCGTACCGCAAGAATACTACCAATGGCTAACGTCTCGGCAACATGGCTAGGCGCCGTTGCCGCCGATGCGCTCTTTGCCCACCCAGCGCCGAAGCGCTTCGGGCAGCGTGATGGAGCCGTCCGGCTGTTGGCAGTTTTCAAGAATGGCGATGAGCGCTCGGCTCACGGCGATCGCCGTGCCGTTGAGCGTGTGCACCAGGTGCGTGCCCTTTTCGCCCTTGCGCTTGAAGCGAATGTCCAGCCGGCGCGACTGATAATCAGTGCAATTCGAGGCGCTGGTCACTTCGCCGTATTCGCCGCCCGTGCCGCGACCGGGCATCCACGCCTCGAGGTCAAACTTGCGGTATGCCGGGCCGCCCAGGTCGCCCGTCGCGATATCAAGCACGCGGTACGGAATACCCAGGCCGTCGAAAATCTCGCACTCCAGATCCCGGAAGTAATTGTGCATATCTTCACTTTGCTCGGGCAGCGTGAAGGCGAACATTTCGACCTTGGTGAATTGGTGCACACGGTACAGCCCGCGCGAGGCTCGGCCGGCGGCGCCCGCCTCGGTGCGGAAGCAGTGGCTGATGCCGCACAGCTTGATCGGCAGCTTTTCTTCGTCAATGACTTGATCGGCGTACAGGCCGCCAAGCGTGATCTCCGCCGTCGCAACCAGGTTGAGGTCCTGATTCTCAATGCTGTAGATCTGGGTCTCCGGACCCGCGGAATGAAACCGATGCCTTTCAGAATGTCGCCGCGGGCGAGGTCCGGTGTCACCATCGGCGTGAAACCTTCGCGCAGCAGCAATGCGAGCGCGTACTGCTGTAGAGCCAATTCCAACAACGCCGCCTCGTTTTTCAGAAAATAGAAACCATGGCCTGCAACTCGCGCCGCTCCTTCAAAATCGATGAGGTCATGCTGCTCGGCAATCTGCACATGGTCGAGCACGGGGAAGCCGAACGGCCGTACGTCGGTCTCACCGTGCCGCAACTCCTTGCTCGCATCGGCGCCGCCAACCGGCGCCTCAGGATGCGTCAGGTTGGGCATCGCGTTGTGAATGATCGCCGCTTCGGCGGCCAGCGTTTCCATGTGCGCCAGAATCTGATCCTTGAGCTCGCGGATGCGGCGGCCGTCGTCCTTGGCGCTTCCCGCTCGGCATCGTCCTTGGCCTGACCGATCGACTTGCTCACCACGTTGGCCTGCCGCGAAAGCTCTTCCACTTCGGCCTGCAGCTTGCGGCGCTGCGACTCGAGCTCCACAAACCGCGAGACGTCGACCTTTACGCCACGCCGGTCGCAGTTTTCCTGCACCAGCTCAGGGTTTTCCAGAATGAAACGCTTATCAAGCATGCGTGCGGTACTCTGTTGCAATTCAGTTTAATTGACCACGGAGGCACGGAGTACACGGAGTAGAGAATGCAAAATGCAAAACATTCAATGCAAAATGAATAATGAATGTTAGGAGATGTTCATTTGTCATTTTGCATTGAGCATTTTCCTGTTTCCTCTCCGTGCCCTCCGTGTCTCTGTGGTCACGTTATTTGTTTGCGTTTCGCTCCGCGCGGACGCTGGCCAATTCCTGCCACAATTGTGCGCTGGCGAGCGTTCCGCGGTGGTAATCTTCGAGCGAAAATTTTTCGTTCGGGCTATGCGTATTGTCGTCGTTCTGACCCCAGCCCAACAACAAAACGTCCGCTTTAAGCTCCTGCGAGAACGTTGTCACGATCGGAATCGACCCGCCCTCGCGAATGTAAACCGGTTCCCGGCCAAAGCCCGCTTCGATCGCCTTCGCGGCCGCGCGCATGTACGGACTGTCGAGTGCGACAACCACGCCCGGCGCGCGATGGTGATCGATCAGCTCCATCTCAATGCCGGGCGGCAAACGTGATGCCAGAAAACTTCGCAGGGATTTGGCGATCTTGGACGGGTCTTGATTGGGCACGAGCCGGAAGCTGAACTTGGCGCTGGCCCGCGCGGGCAGCACGGTCTTTGCCCCCTCGCCTTGATACCCGCTCGTGAGGCCGTTGATATCGAGCGTGGGCCTGGCCCAGCGCCGTTCCAGCGACGTGTACCCGGCTTCACCGAAAAGGCCTTTGACGCCGATCTGCTTCATAAACTCCGCATCGGTGAGCGGCAGAGCGCGAAACTCTTCACGCTCGCGCTCAGTGAGCGACAGCACATCGTCATAAAACCCCGGTAGCTGGATGCGTCCTTCCTTATCCTTGAGCGCCGCTAGTAGCTCGACCAATGCGCCCGCCGGATTGGTCACCGCGCCGCCGAACGTGCCGGAGTGCAAGTCCTGCCGTGGCCCGCGCAGCGCAGCTCATAGTAGGCGATGCCGCGCAACCCATAGGTGATTGCCGGCACGCCGGGCGCGAATTGGCAGCAGTCGCTGATAACAATACAGTCGCACGCAAGTTTATCTCGATGCTTGCGAACATACGGCGTGAGCTGCTCGCTGCCGACTTCCTCTTCGCCTTCGATCAGGAATTTCACCTGGATCGGCAATTTGCCTTCCGCCTTCATCCAGGCCTCGACGCTTTTCACATGGGTCAGCATCTGGCCTTTGTCGTCGGTCGCACCGCGGCGTAGATGTTGCCGTCGCGAATCGTTGGTTCAAATGGCGGGCTGATCCACTCGTCGAGCGGCTCGGGCGGCTGCACGTCGTAGTGGCCGTATACTAGTGCGACCGGAGCTCCCGGCACGGGCGGCGACTCGGCGTAAACCAACGGGTGTCCCGACGTTTCCACAAGCTCAGCAGCGAGGCCAAGCCGCTGGAACTGCGACAGCATCCATTCGGCCGCCCTTCGCACTTCGCCGCGCTGTCGCGAATCGGCGCTTACGCTGGGAATGCGCAGCAGCTCCGCCAGCTCGTCTTCAAACGACTTGCGATGCGCCGAAATGTACTCGGTAATGCGATTCATTACGCAGATTCCTGGTTTGGCCACTCCGCGAGTTGTGCGCGGGTCTCCGACCCCGCACATTGTCGACCGAAGGTCTCCCGGCAAACTTGCAGGAGACCTGCGGTCACGTAAATCGGCGAGGTCAGAGACCTCGCCGAACAATGATGCGGATTCCTGGTTTGCCTACTGGGCGTACAATATAATGTGCTGGCAGCGGTTTCACCACCACTGGTGTGCGCAAACCGCTAACCGGATCGAGAGCCCGCGCATGAATGACAATCCCGAACGCGAGAGCGACTCTTGGACCGCTACCCTGGTGCCGGAGCCGAAAACCGCGACAAAGCGGGCCGACAAGAAACGGCGGATTCCGCGCTATCACGTCGTCCTATGGGATAGCGACGTTCACACCTTCGATTACGTGGAGCGAATGCTCCGCGAGCTCTTCGGACACGTGCCAGAGGAATGCCACAAGCTGGCCAAAACCGTTGATTCCGAAGGCCGCGCCGTTGTGCTTACCACGACCAAGGAGCATGCCGAGCTGAAGCGCGATCAGATACTCGCATATGGCAAGGATGAATCCGACCGCAACTGCAAAGGCTCGATGCACGCGACGATCGAATCGGCGGATTGAGCGGCGATCGTGAAATTTAGCGTCGGCGGCCACGCCGAATTTGCGCCAGTTGCATTGATTCGACCTTGCGGCCGACGCTGGAACGATGTTGTAAATCATGAAGCTTCGCACACTCACCCTCGGCTGCAAAGTCAATCAGTACGAGACGGAGTACGTGCGCGAAGGCTTGCTCGGCATTGGTTACCAGGATGCGCTCGACGACGAGCTCGCCGAGCTATGCATCGTCAACACCTGCACGGTGACCGCCGAAGGCGACGCGAAAAGCCGGCAGGCCATCCGCCGCCTGGCGCGCCGCAATCCAGGGGCGAAAATCGTCGTGATGGGATGTTACGCCACACGTGCGCCGAGCGAAGTGGCCGCGCTGCCGGGCGTATCACAAGTGGTGACCGACAAGCGCGAGCTGCCCGATTTGCTGGGCCGCTTCGGAGTGACCGACGTACCGACCGGCATCAGCGGATTCGGCCGCCGTCACCGCGCTTATGTAAAAGTGCAGGACGGCTGCATGCTGCGCTGCAGCTTCTGCATCATTCCCTACGTGCGCCCGCACCTCGCAAGCCGGCCCGTTGAGCACATCCTCGATGAAGTTCGCCGGCTGGTTGACCGCGGCTATCGCGAGGTAGTGCTCACCGGCATCCATCTTGGCCACTATGGCGTCGAATGGAATCGCCACCAGCCAAAGAGCCGCTGGATGCGACTGTCGCATCTCCTGCGGCGGATCGCCGAGCTGCCTGGCGACTTTCGAGTGCGGCTATCGAGCATCGAGGCCACGGAGGTAACTCGCGAGCTGATCCAGACAATGGCCGATCATCCGGAGAAGGTCGCGCCGCATTTGCACATTTCGATGCAGAGCGGCAGCGACGCTGTGTTGCGCCGCATGCGCAGGCGCTGGGGGAGCCAGCGGTTCCTCGATCGCTGCCGGCTCGTAAAAGAGCGGCTCGATCGACCGGCCATCACGACCGACATTATTGTCGGTTTTCCCGGCGAAACTGATCGCGAGTTTGCCGAAACAATTGATCTTTCGCGAGCGGTCGGCTTTTCAAAGATTCATATCTTTCCGTTCAGCCCGCGGCGTGGCACGCCCGCCGCAAACATGCCCGATCAAGTGCCGAAACACGTGCAACAACAGCGTTCGCGCGAGCTGGCGGCCGTCGAGGAGGAATTGCGCAGTGCTTACTATCGAAGCCTTATTGGACGCAGCTTGCGCGTGCTCGTGGAAACGGCGGCGCCGGAATTCAGCAGCGAGCTGGGCAGAGATTCTTGGCTCGGCACGTCCTGCCGCTATGCCACTGTCGAACTTCAGACGGCGGCTGCGCACGAAGGCCGGTTCGTCGATGTCATCGCAAATGATATACGCGGCGAGCGAATCATTGCGGCAATCGGTAACGGCGGCGCACTCGGAAGCCGTAATAGCTGAGCATCATTGCCCCAAGCAGCGCGGCGGCATGCGGCTCCGGCACCGACTGCGTCGATTCGACCGAGGCGCCAGCGCCGCCCGCACGGTAGCCATCATGGCATTCCGCCATAGGACGTAATCGGCCCCATCGACAATGCCATTGTGGTTCCCATCGGCACCAGTAACATGCGCCAGCAGGCCATAACCGCTGCGCCAGGTCGTGTAATCGGCGTCGTTGACGACGCCATTGGCATCGAAGTCGCCGGCGATGGCCGAATGTTGCAGTATCCGCATGTAGTTGAACCGACCCAAGCCGTCGTCGTTGACGCCTGGAAGATGAGGTGTTCCGTCGGGCCGGCGTCCTTCAAACTTAACCGTAATCCTTTGATTTTCGTTGGGAATAATGCCGTTGACGGTTGCGACCTGGGTATGGTTACTCACAAGAGGAGTGATAAAGTCGGAACCCGAGTTGTTGCCGGTCACGGTCCACAACGAGTAATCGCCCGTCGAGGTTTCTCCCGCCGCGCCGTAAAACAAAAAATTGTAAACGGTATTAGCCGGCAGGTTATTCAACGTCAGCGTGAGAGATTGTCCCTCGCGCACCCACACGTTGTCGCGCAGCGCGGATTGGGATATGCCGGGAAGCTCCTCCGGATAACGACCCTGAAAATTGGCGGCAGGCAGGGCAACTCCCGTATCGTTGTCCATCGCCGACCACGTGGGCGTGAGCGTAATGCCGGTTGCTGCTCCGAAGATGTCGATAAGATTCACCGTATTCGTCGGCTCTGTGAGCGCGGGCCCCGTGAGATTATTCCAGCCAGGAAGCTGCGTTTGTTGGGTGTCGATTCCAAGGTCTAGGTTGATCGGATGGATGACCGCGAGCGACACGCTCGACATCGACGCCACGCCAAACAAGATCAGCGAACACCGCAAGACAAGATTTAGCCTGTTAACCATCACGTTTTTACACCCTCTCGCTTATCAAACTCAAAGGAAGACTCTCAAGGACGAAACTTGCACGAAAATATTTGCCCGTCGCATCACCGCAGCGGAGATCGCGCCGCCGGCGAGCAACGCTGAATCGTTCGCATGAAATCCAGCTTTCTCACATGTTCAAAAAACGCCCGGCGAAAATGCGAGGCGTCGTGCCGCAAGCAAGCGACTGAATACACGCTGTTTCCGTCGTCAGCGCGCTTTTCCGGATCGGCATACGTGCCGTCGCGGCCCGCCGACCGCGTCCCGATTGATTGCGGCACAAATGCCAAAAATTCATTATAAATGTCGCACAATTTGTGTCCATGATCAGATTGCCCGCCGGCTTGCGTCATGCCCGTCTTCCGGGGCGTTGTTTGACGATTATTCCACCTGTATAATCCTCCGGTTTGGTATAACCGATCGTTGGCCAGCCGGCGGCGGAAATTGGCCTGCGGTCACGTGACAATTTGATCGGAATGCGGCCTTTGACCGCCGCCCGATACACAACGCTCCCATCGTGGAGGGAACAAAAAGTGGCTATTCGAGTTGCAATCAACGGTTTTGGCCGAATCGGCCGGTTGACGTTTCGAAACATGCATGCCCGAAAGGGCGAGTTTGAGGTCGTGGCGATCAACGACCTGACGGACAACGAGATGCTGGCCACGCTGCTCAAGTACGACAGCACGCACCGCCGGTTCGCCGGCAAGGTGGAGTACGACAACGAAAACCTCATTGTCGACGGCAAGAAGATCCGCGCGATGGCCGTCAAGAACCCGGCCGAATTGCCCTGGGGCCAAATGAATGTCGACGTGGTTGTCGAGAGCACGGGCATCTTCACCAAGCGGGCCAGCGACCAGAAGCCGGGCTACGACACGCATCTTAAGGCCGGCGCGAAACGCGTCGTGCTCAGCGCCCCGGCCAAGGACCAGCCGGATCTGACCTGCGTTCTGGGCGTCAACGACGACAAGCTTACGGCCGACATGAAATGCATCTCGAACGCAAGCTGCACGACGAACTGTCTGGCGCCAGTTGCCAAAGTGCTGCAGGAGAGCTTCGGCATCGAGAAAGGCCTCATGACCACCGTGCATGCCTACACGAACGACCAGCGCGTGCAGGATTTGCCCCATGAGGATCCGTACCGCGCTCGGGCGGCTGCGCAGAACATCATTCCAACGACGACCGGCGCGGCCAAGGCCGTGGGCGAGGTGTTGCCGGCGCTCAAGGGTAAGCTGACAGGCATTTCCCTCCGCGTGCCAGTGCCGACGGGCAGCGTGGTGGATCTCACCGCGGTCATGTCGCGCGATGTCGACCAAGGAGGAAGTGAATGCCGCGATGAAGAAGGCCGCCGAAGGGCCGCTCAAAGGCATTCTGTGCTACACCGAGGACCCCATCGTGTCGACCGACATCATCGGCGACCCGCACAGCTCAATCTTCGCGGCCGATTTCACGCAAGTGCTGGCCGGCAACCTGCTGAAGGTCGTTAGCTGGTACGACAACGAATGGGGCTACAGCGTGCGCACGGCTGACCTCATCGCCAAGATCGGCAAGCTGAAATAAATAGCCGGCTCATACGTCTGGCCGGCGGCAGATTCGGACGACATCGATGCCCGAGCAGCATGGCCGGGCTATGTGTTGGCAAACGACTCCGCCAACACCTTCGGCGCAGTCGGCCGTATTGGAACTGCTCTGCGTATCGACGTTGCAGAAGGTAATCTTGGCCGGGCTGAAGAGCATCGGATCAATTCGATAGAAGTCGCCGTTGATAGCGGCTGAAAATCTCTCCGAACGGCCGTCCATAATCGGGCGACGCACTGCTCGGAATGCGCGTCGCCAATGTCGCTCGATGATGCCGTCGTCGCCATACACAAGAAGCTTCACATGCGCCGCCATACAGAATTGCATCGTTTGTTCGGCCAATGGCGGTCAAGATCGTCGCTCAGCGATCGGCGGCAACGGAGCACTGCCGACGCCATTCGGTCACGCTGATTGATAGTCGAATCCGAGCACGTGCAGCTTGTGCAATGCCGTCTCAACGCTGCGAGCGACGATTTGCACCGTTCCTGCCGGGCTGCCGTGCGCGCCGACAAGCAGCGTCAGCCGATCGGGGCGTGATGCCGCATTTCGTTGGCAATATCGACACAAACTACTATCTGGCGGCAGCTTTGCTCGTTTCAAGCACTCCGACGCAGCGGTCCGGCTTCTCGCGATGGCCGATGTCGTCGAACAGCTTTTCACGGCCGGCGGCGGCACGCATCGGTCCGGAACCCATCGCGAAGAAATCGTCGCCTTTGATTTCCCATCCGGCGTATTGCGACGCCATGCAGGCCGCAACCGGTTGGATTAGTGCGTGGCACTAACGCCGGGCCGGGCATAATTTCGACATGTCCCGATGGCATGAGCTTCGACCGTTCCCAATCCAGACATACAAACTTCGGCCAGTCTCCGACCGGCTTCTATGCTGCCAATCGCCTTGACGCCGCAATCGATGATTCGCGTGCCGCAGGCCATCGTTTGCACGGCAATGCCAAGCGCGTCGGCATCGGCGACCATCGCGTCGCAAAGTTCCCATGCGCGTTCGTTAAGTGTGGGCATGGCGTCATTGTACCGTGAAAATTCCATCATGTCGTCAGTTAGCGGCGGGGCTTGCCCGCGCGGTTAAACGACTTGTTGCCCTGGCCGAACAAGTTCGCCACGGCGAATCCGCTGCGGCGGACTCGGCCGCAAAATCGCTCTTGGTTTCGCGTATTATCGCGAACTTGACGACCCGCCCGAAGCCCGCTATCTTTGCTTAGTTGACCGAATTCGCGACCTTTAGATCCGGGACTATACCGTGCTTGGCTGCATCTCCAACGTGACGATCGTCAATGCCGGCATCGTCGGCAGCATCGGTATTATTATTGCGCTCCGGAGGCCTTAGGTTCGGTTCGACTTAACTCGAAACATACCGACCCTGAGGCCGAAAAAAGCCTCAGGGTTTTTTATTTTGCGACTTGTATTCCATGCGACGGCGTGCGGACTGGTCGCTTCAGCGACCAGTTCAATCGCGACAGAGTTTAGATTGCGGAAAAGTCCATGACCAAAATCCAAATCTACGACACGACGCTCCGCGACGGCGCCCAAGGCGAAGGCGTCAACTTCTCGCTGCAGGACAAGGTGCTCATCGCGCGGCGGCTGGATGAGTTCGGCTTCGAATTCATCGAAGGCGGCTACCCGCTTTCCAATCCCAAGGATGCCGAGTTCTTTCAGCGAATGAGCGCTGAGCCGCTCAAGCGGAGCCGGCTGTGCGCATTTGGCATGACGCGCCGCCGCGGCGTCAAGCCGGCCGACGACCCCGGAATGAAGGCGCTGCTCGAATCCAATGCGCCCGTGATCACGATCGTCGGCAAGACGCACGATTTTCACGTGACCGATGTGCTGCGCGTCACGCTCGAAGAAAACTTGGACATGATCCGCGACTCGATTGCCTTCTTCCGTGAGGCCGGCCGCGAGGTGATCTACGACGCCGAGCACTTTTTCGACGGCTGGAAGGCGAACCCGGAGTATGCCCGCAAGACGATCAGGGCCGCTGTCGAAGGTGGCGCCATGCTCGTGGTGATGTGCGACACCAACGGCGGCAGCATGCCGGAGGAAGTTGCGGCCCTCACCAAGGAAGCGGCGGCAGCCGTGGGCGCCCTGTCCTCAGGGTCGGTTCCGCTTGGCATCCACACGCACAACGATTGCGACTTGGCGGTGGCCAATTCGCTGGCAGCCGTAAACGCCGGCGCCGTGCACGTGCAAGGCACGATCAACGGCCTTGGCGAGCGCTGCGGCAATGCCGACTTGGTGTCCGTGATCGCCAATCTTGCCCTCAAGAAAAAAGGCTTCGAAGTGCTCGACGGCAGCGCGGTCGAGCACCTCACGGAGTTGTCGCGCTACGTGTATGAAATCGCCAACATGCACTTTCGCACAAACCAGCCGTTCGTTGGTCCCAGCGCGTTTGCCCACAAAGGCGGCATGCACGTGCACGCGGTGAGCCGGGCCGCACGCAGCTACGAACACGTGCCGCCGGAATCTGTCGGCAACTCGCGACGCGTGCTCGTGAGCGAGCTTTCCGGCCGCTCGAATATCGTCGCACTCACCAGCAAGAACAACCTGCAGCAGGACAGCGAGTTGATGGAGCGCGTCTTGAAACAGGTTGTCGATCTGGAAAACCGCGGCTACCAGTTCGAGGCGGCCGAGGCGTCGTTCGATCTGTTAGTCCAGCGGGCGGCCGGAAAATTCAAACCGCACTTTGAGCTGCTGCATTATCATGTCGACGTGGAAACCGATGGCGCCGGGTCGACAACCACCGAAGCCACTGTGAAGCTGCAGATCGGCGATGACGTGCGGCACGAAGTGGCCGAGGGGGACGGACCCGTGAACGCCCTGGACGCCGCCCTGCGAAAAGCGCTTAATGGGCGTTTCCCGAACCTCCGCGGCGTCCACCTGGTCGATTACAAGGTGCGAGTAATCAACAGCGACGCCGGCACGGCCGCCGCAGTCCGCGTCGTGATCGAAAGCCAGGATGCCGACGGCACCACCTGGGGCACCGTCGGCGTCAACGAAAACGTCATCAAGGCCAGTTGGGACGCACTGGTCGACAGCATTGAATACAAGTTGTGCAAGGACGAGCCAAGTTCCCAGACTTTGTAAGGAGAGATCAATGCTGTCCTATCAGCCGAAGCATATTCCGAACGTGTTAGATGGTCTGGAAGCATTTGAGCAATGGAACGCGAAACATACGCACGACATGGGAACTCCGCTAACACCCGACAAGGCCATCGTTCGTGCAGTTGAAAAGGCGTTGGAGTCGCGCCTTCACAACGCCACTGAGACGGTCAGCGCCGCGGACATTCAACATTGGATTGTGAATGAACTGCGTTTCAAAATCGACGCAGAACGGATCAATGAGCATTGCCTTTACAAAGCCGGAGAGAGCGGAACTCCAACAAACCCTTTTCCTCAGCCAAAGAAGAATCCCGACTTGCGAATCGTGCGCGACGGTGTATACGCTGTGGCGAGAGGCAAACCATTCTACACTTACGAAACAAGGAGCCACAGCAATAAGTAAACGGCGACGCGGCGATTGAGCCGATGCTGCTGGAGTGAAGCGGTTTCACCTTTGCTTGTTTATCGAGTCATACATAGAATGCAGAGTATGACATATACTCTTGAAAACATTCCCGACGAAATCGACCGTGCCCTTCGCGCTCGCGCTGCGGCCGAGTGTAAGACCCCAGAGCAGGCGATTCTCGATGCATTGGCAAGGGACTTAGGCGTAGATTCCGTTTCGGAAAGGAAGCGAGACCTATCTGATATCGCGGGCAAATGCTCCATCGATGACGAGACACGCGCCGTCTTTCAGGAATTGCGACGTATCGATCCGGAGATGTGGAAGTGAGCCCTAGCTAAATGCGGTTGCTACTCGATACGAACCGGTACGACGATCTTAATCGCGGCGATCCGGCAGTCGTTCAGCGGGTCACATCTGCCAGCGAAGTTTGGCTATCGGTGATTGTGCTTGGAGAGTTGCGAGCTGGATTTCTCTATGGTTCCCAACGGAATAAGAACGAACGGTTTCTAGCGAGGTTTTTGAGCAAACCGAACGTCGAGATACTGTTGCTGTCGGAAGAGACTACCGAGTATTTTGCACGCGTCTATGTTGACCTTAGGAAGACGGGCACACCAATCCCTGTGGATGATATGTGGATCGCAGCCCAGGCTTTGCAGCACGATCTCACCCTTGACACCCGTGACCATCATTTCCAGCACGTGCACGGCCTGAAACTAGTTTCTGCCCAGCCCTGAAATGGACTTCAAATCTCTCCCTTCCCAATACGATCATGCCGCTGCACAGGCACAGTGGTATCCCTTCTGGGAATCGCGCGGCTATTTCCACGCCGACGCAAACGATCCCCGGCCGCCATTCACCATCGTCATCCCGCCACCGAACGTCACCGGAGCACTCCACCTCGGCCACGCGCTCAACAACACGCTGCAAGACATTCTCATTCGCATGAAGCGAATGCAAGGCTTCAACACGCTGTGGATGCCGGGGACCGACCATGCCGGCATCGCTACGCAGGCGGTGGTCGAGCGTCGGCTGTTTGAAGAAGAAAAAAAGACGCGGCACGATTTGGGCCGCGAAGGCCTGGTCGCGCGAATTTGGAAGTGGAAGGACCAGTACGAGGCCCGCATCCTTTCGCAGCTCAAGCAAATGGGCTGCAGTTGCGATTGGGTCCGCACGCAGTTCACGTTCAACGAGCACAATTCGCGCGCCGTGCGCGAATGGTTCTTCCACTTGTTCAAGGACGGCAAAATCTACCGCGGCAAGCGGCTCGTGAACTGGGACACGTTTCTGCAAACGGCCGTCAGCGACGATGAGCTGTTCCACGAGCCCGTGAAGGGCCACTTCTGGCACTTCAAGTATCCGGTGGCGGCCAAGGATCTCCGGCTGGGCGAGCCGGAGTTTGTGACAATCGCCACCACCCGGCCGGAAACAATGCTCGGCGACACGGCCGTGGCTGTGCATCCCGATCCGGCGGCGGCATTCGACAAAGTCGGCGCGGAGCTGCGCGAAAAACTGCTGCATGCCACTGTCAAAGAAAAGGCGGAGCTGGAAGAGCAAATGACGCTGTTACTTGAGCGCCGGGCGCGGGTGCTGCCGCAGCTCGAGCAACTGCGCGACATGGCCAAGCATGGCGTGCAACTCGAGTTGCCGCTGACCGGCCGCACGATTCCGCTCATTACCGACGAATGGGCCAAGCCGGAACTTGGCTCCGGTGCTGTGAAGATCACGCCGGCGCACGACGCGAACGACTACGACGTGTGGCAACGGCACCCGGAAATCGGCGCAATCAACATCCTCAATCCCGACGGCACACTCAATGAAAACGTGCCCGAGAAATATCGCGGTCTCACCGTGAAAAAGGCCCGCGAAGCGGTGGTGGCCGACATGGAAACGGCCGGGCTGCGTAGTCGAAGTGGAAGATCGCGAAATCGACCTGGCCCACTCCGACCGCAGCAAGACGCCGATCGAGCCATACTTGGCCGATCAGTGGTTCATGAAGATGGACGAGTTGGCGCAAACCGCCATGGATGCCGTCACGAGCGGCCGCGTGAAGATTGTGCCGGACCGCTATGCCAAAGGTTATTTGGACTGGCTGAGCGAAAAGCGCGATTGGCCTATCGGCCGGCAACTTTGGTGGGGACATCGCATACCGGTATGGAGCCTGCGGTCATCTGCACAGGACGGCGCAATGCGCGGAAGATTGGAAAGCGCAATCGTCAAAACACATTGGGACTCAAATTGAACAGTGGGAAAACGAAGGCAGGCTAGCGGTTTCAAAACCACCAATTTCGTCGCCTTAAGCCGACGGAAGCGATGCTTTTCTTTGAAGACGGACAAGACAGAGCTTTCGGCGAAGTCGCTGGAATTCGTTTCTCCAATGCTCATATGCATCAAAGAGGACGAGGACCAAGAGATTAAGGAATTTCCTCGAAGGCTCTCAATTTGGCTGCGAACAGGACGCCGACGTTCTCGACACCTGGTTCTCCTCCGCCCTCTGGCCCCATGCAACGCTCGGCTGGCCAGACGAAACGCCGGAGCTAAAAAAGTTTTATCCCACGACCGTGCTCATTACCTCGCGCGACATCATCACGCTGTGGGTCGCGCGAATGGTGCTGGCCGGGCTGTACAACGTGGGCGACGTGCCGTTCCACGAAGTGTACATCACGCCCAAGATTCTCGACGCCTATGGCGAAACGATGTCGAAGTCGAAGGGCAACGGCGTCGATCCGCTCGACATCATCGACAAGTTCGGGGCCGATGCGCTGCGCTTCGGCCTGGCGTATCTGACGACCGACACGCAGGACGTGAAGCTGCCGGTCGACTTCGAGTGCCCGCATTGCGGGGCGCAGTTCGCACAAACGAAGAAGAACCGGCAGTTGCCGCGGATCGAATGCGAGAAGTGCGGGAAGCCGTTCAGCACGCAATGGGCCGAGAAGCCGGAAGACAAGGCGCTGCCGCGCGGCGCCGTGGTAAGCGAGCGGTTCGAGCTGGGCCGCAACTTCGCCAACAAGCTGTGGAACGCCGCCCGTTTTTCACTCATCAACTTAGAGGGCTATGCAGCCCCCGGCTCCGCCGGGGATTTATCCGACGACAATTTACTGCTCGAAGACCGCTGGCTGCTCTCGCGCCTTGCGACAGTGACGCAGCAAGTGACTGACTCGCTCGATCGCTACCGCTATGCCGACGCGGCCCGCACGCTCTACGACTTCGCCTGGAATGAGTTCTGCAGTTTTTACGTGGAAATGACGAAGGCCCGGTTTGCCGTGCCCGAACAGCGACAAACGGCCCAGCGCGTGCTGGCGCACGCGCTCGATGTGCTCATGCGGCTCTTGCACCCGATGATGCCGTTCTTGACCGAAGAAGTTTGGCAGTTGCTTGGAAAAGTGGCGCCAAATCGCGACCTTCCGGCCGCGGCTGAACCCTCCCCTAGCCCCTCCCTAAAAGGGAGGGGACATGAATCGGCCGAGAGCATCTGCATCGCATCGTGGCCAACGGCCGACACCGCGCGGCAGGACGCCACCATCGAGCAGCAGTTCGCCGATTTCCAGGCGGTCCTCGGCGCAGTGCGCGAAATCCGCCAGACGCAGAACATCCCGCAACGCGAAGAGATCACGTTCTCCGTACGTTGCGACGCGGGCACGGCGAAGCTGCTGCGGCCGATGCAACCCTATTTCACGCAGATGGCCCGCGCAACGGCGACGGAGCTTGGCCCGAACGCCGCCGCGCCCGACGTCGCCGCCAGCCGCACTCTCGCCGGCCGGCAAGGGCAAATAGAAGTTCACGTCGACGTCAGCCGATTCATCGATACAAAAGCCGAACGCAAGCGGCTGGAGAAGGATCGCGAGAACCTCGGCAAGCAAATCGGCTCCATCGAAGGCAAGCTGGCCAACAAGAACTTCGTGGAAAAGGCTCCCGCCGAACTCGTCGACCAACAGCGGGCCAAGCTGGATGAGCTGCGCGGTCAACTGGCGTCCGTCGAAGCGCGCGCCAAGCTGCGCAGAAGCTGTGGCAACTTGCAGATGTTCAGCTTCGACAGCTGTGTCTCGCTCGAGCCATCTCGTCACTCCGCTCTCGACGGCGCCGCGAGTTATAATGAATGCGGCTGACTCAAGCTGCTTTGGATTTGTCGTAAAGGATCGCCGCCATGCCCGTCGCGATGGAATTGTCCCGGATCATCATCAGCGAGATCAACGATCAGCAGGTGATCTATCTCAAGGAGATCGAGGGCAGCCGCACCTTTCCGATCCTCATCGGCATCTTCGAGGCCACGAGCATCGACCGGCGCGTGAAGGGATTCGAAGCGCCGCGACCGCTGACGCATGACCTGCTCGTGAGCTCGGTTGAGTCACTTGGCGGCGAGTTTCAAGACGTGGTGATCAGCGAGCTGCGCGAGCACACGTATTTCGCCAAGCTGCGGGTGCGGCACGATGGCGAGCTCGTGGAGATCGATGCCCGGCCCAGCGACGCGATCGCCGTCGCCGTCACCTGCGACCCGCCGCTGCCGATCTATGTGGCGGAAGACGTGCTCAACGACGTCATCGGCGAGCAATCGTGATTGAAGGATATCGTTCGCAGGGATTTGGCGTCGGCCGCAAGGCCGAATCCTTGCCAAGGCGGCAGGTTAAACCGATTTGGCAGAGGTCGGCGTGGCCGCCGACGCTAACGACGCACGACGCTCTTTCCTATCCAAGCACATCCGCAAATGCCGCCTTCAGCGCCGCTAACCCTGCCTCGCCCTTATCCGCCGCAACGACGACATTGGTCCGCACTTCGCTCGTGCTCACCATTTCGACATTGATGCCCGCCTCGGTGAGCCCCTTGAACATTCGCAGGCCGACGCCCGTATGGCTGCGGATGCCGACGCCTTTTACGGTGAGAATCGCGACTGCCGGCACCTCCTTCACTTCGCCGCCCAGTTCGGCCGTGAGCGACTTGAGCACCTTGCGGGCATGCTCCAGCTCACGCCGCGGCACGGTGAAGCTGACGTCCGCCAGGTCGTCGCGGCCGATGCTCTGAACGATCATGTCGACCAGAATATTCTCGGAAGCAATCGCCTCGAAGATGTGAGCCGAAATGCCCGGCCGGTCCGGCACGTCGAAAATCGTCATCTGCGCCTGCGACTCGTCGAGCGACACGCTTTCGATGGCCAGGTCTTCCATGCGCTGCAGGCGTCGGACGATGTCCACAGCGTCGCCGCGCCGCTCGCTGGGCGGTTTCTCGCCGAAGGCCGTTCGATCGCGCGGCGGCTTTTCCAGCTCGAACTCGGCGTGCACGGCGCGCAGCGCCGCCAGCGCCTGCTCGCGCTTCACGAGCACCGAGATTTTGATCTCGCTCGTGGTGATGGCCTCGATGTTAATGCTCGCATCGGCCAGCGCGCGGAACATGCGGTCGGCCACGCCGGTTTGCGTCGCCATGCCCAACCCCACGATCGAAACTTTCGAAACGCTCGCGTCGTGCAGCACGGCCTCGGCCTTCAGTTCGCTGGCGGCTTCGTCGCACGGCGGCGAGCGCTTTGTTGAGGTCGTCTTCGAGCACCGTGAAGGAGATATCGGCGAAGCCCTCGGCCCCGGCGTTCTGCACGATCATGTCGACCGCCACGTTGACGCCGGCCAGCTTCGAAAAAATGGCGTGGCTCGTGCCCGGCTGATCGGGCACTCCGGCGACCGTGATCTGGGCCTCGTTCTTGGTGAGCGCCGCTCCGCTCACCGCCCGGTCGGCCGATTCGCTCGCGGCGCCGATCACCGTGCCCGGGTCGTCGCTGAAGCTGGCGCTATTCCTCACGTGGATCGGCACGTTGAACTTCTTGCCGAACTCGATCGAGCGGCTGTGCATCACGCCGGCGCCGAGGCTGGCCAGCTCAAGAATTTCATCGTGGCTGACGCGGCTCATCTTGCGGGCTTCGGCCACGAGCCGCGGGTCGGTCGTGAACACGCCGTCGACGTCGGTGTAGATCTCGCAGGCGTCGGCGTTGAGCACGGCCGCCAGCGCGACGGCGGTCGTGTCGCTGCCGCCGCGGCCGAGCGTGGTGATGTTGAAGTCCTCGTCGATGCCTTGGAAGCCGGCCGCGATGACGATCTTGCCGTCGTCGAGAAGCTTCCGCATGCGGTCGGTGGAGATCGACTGGATGCGGGCCTTCGTGTGCGTGCTGTCGGTGCGGATGCCGATCTGAGCGCCGGTGAGGCTCACCGCTTCGGCGCCGAGCGAATGGATAGCCATCGCCATCAGCGCGACGCTCACCTGCTCGCCCGTGGAGAGCAGCATGTCCATCTCGCGGGCCGACGGGTTATCCGTCACCTGCTTCGCCAGGTCGACCAGATGATCGGTCTGATGGCCCATCGCGCTGACGACCATCACAACCTGATTGCCATCCTGCTGAGCCCGAATGGCCCGCCGCGCGGCGGCCCGAATCTTCTCCGCATTGGCGACACTCGTGCCGCCGAATTTTTGAACGATTAAAGCCATGTTTGATCTTCGCTCTTTCTACTGCTAATTAACCACGGAGGCACGGAGGGCACGGAGAAGACAAGGCAAATGATGTTCAATGCAATATGAGAAATGCAAAACAACGAGTACCGAGCCCTCGTTTCTCCTTTTGCATTCAACATTTTGCATTCTCTGTGTTCTCCGTGTCTCCGTGGTGAATCTATTTCTTTCCAATAAACCAGGGCATCAATTCCCAACCTTCGTCGAACGCCAACTTGGAGCGTGGCCGCGTTTGTGTCGCCGTAGGCCGTGAACTCGTCGGCCGCGATGCCTGTGCCGGCCATCGCCACCGGCACGTTGCCGTGCGTGTGCACCTTGGTGCGAAGGAACGTCGGGTGATCCGGCGAAATCATGATCCGCCAGTCGCCGTGCGACGCCAAGGCATCGAGCAGCGGGCCGACAATGTGCTGGTCGATCTGCTCGATCGCTTTTACTTTCTCGTCGCAGCGCCCTTCGTGCGACGCTTCATCCGACGCCTCGACGTGGACGCACACGATATCGTACTTTTTCAGGGCCTCGACGGCAGCGCGACCTTTGGCGGCATAATCAGTATCCAAGTAGCCCGTCGCGCCCTTCACTTCAACACGGTCCCAGCCCACGAGCGCCGCAATGCCTCGCAATAGGTCGACGGCCGTGATCATCGCACCCAGCGGGCCATAGGCTTCGGCGAATGGCCGAAGTCGCGGGGCCTGGCCGAGGCCCCACAACCAAACGTTGGTCGCCGGCCGCTTGCCGGTGCGCTGCCTTTGCTGATTCACCGGGTGGTCACGAAACACCTCGATGCTGGCGGACATTAAGTCGCAGAGTACGTTGCTTCCCGGCCCGCGGGGGTGCTCTTCCAGGACCGATTGATCGGTGATGTCGTGCGGTGCGCGAGTGCGCGTGTCCTTGGTTGAAAACGGCGCCGGCAGCTTCGCGCCGCGCCAGATCAAAAGGTTGCGATAGCTCACGCCCGGCACGAATTCCAGCGCGCCGCGATATTTGGGCTCGCTGGCGATTCGTTCCTGCGCCGCGGCAAGGAGCTGCGTCGCCTCGTCGGTGCTGATGTGGTCGGCCGTGAAGTCGCGCATCACCTGGTCCTCGATCGTGACGAGGTTGCAGCGAACGGCCCAATCTGCTGGTCCAAGCTGAATGCCCTGCGCCGCCGCTTCCATCGGCGCGCGGCCGGTGAAGTTCTCGAACGGGTTGTAGCCCAAAAGGCTGAGGTTGCCGATCTCGGATCCGGCCGGCAGCTCGCGCGGCGTATGGCATGCCCGCGCAACAACGCCCATCGCAGCGATGCGGTCCATATGCGGCGTGTGCGCCGCTTCAAGTGGCGTCGTGCCGCCGAGCGCCTCTTGCGGCTCATCGGCGGCGCCGTCGGGGATGACAATCGCGTATTTCATGATTGCGGATTTGTCTCGTTCCCACGCTCTGCGTGGGAACGCACTTTCCCGACGCTCCGCGTCGGAATTCAGCCAGGTGCGAACGCCGCAGAGCGGCGAACTATTATGTTTCCACGCAGAGCGTGGGAACAAGGACTTACAAGGACTTAATCGCGGACCCACAAGACGCACCGTCTTTCCCCGCACGCACGAGAGCTTATTGATCTCGCCACATGCTTTTCGCGTCGCCCCTTCCGTCGCGGTGTGCGTCATGATTACCAGCGGTACGATGTTATCCCGCTTGGCCACCTCCTGCTGCAATACGCTAGAAATCGAAATGTTGTGCTGCCCCAAAACATTGGCAACTTGTGCCAAAACGCCCGGATGGTCCTCGGCATTGACGCGCAAATAGAACCGCCCATCGGCCTTGGCGTGCTCGCGCGGCGCGACGCGGGCCTTGCGGTTGGACCATAGCTCCAGCGTGCGGAAGGTGATCGCCGCGCGGCCCACGGCCGTGTCGATCATATCGGCGACCACGGCCGACGCGGTCGGCATCTGGCCGGCGCCTTGCCCATAAAACATCAGCTCGCCCACCGCGTCGCCCACGACGCGAATCGCGTTGAACGGCCCGCTGACATCCGACAGCGGCCGGCCGCGCTTCACCAGCGTCGGTGACACGTGCAGCTCGAGCGTGTCGCCGTCCAGCTCGGCCACGGCCAGCAGCTTGATCCGGTAGCCGATTTCCTGAGCAAAGCGCACGTCGCTCACGTCGAGCTGCTCGATCCCCATGCGCGGGATATCCTTCCAGTGCACGCGAGCGCCAAAAGCAAGATGAGCGAGGATCGCCAGCTTCTGCGCCGCGTCGCTGCCGTCGACATCGAGCGTCGGATCGGCCTCGGCGTAACCTAGCCGCTGGGCCTCTTTCAAAGCGTCGGCATAGGCGACCGCCTCCTCGTGCATCTTGCTGAGGATGAAGTTCGTCGTGCCGTTCAGGATGCCGTCGAGCGAGACGATCTGGTTTGCCGACAAACACTGGCTGATGTTGGCGATGATCGGAATGCCGCCGGCGACCGAGGCCTCAAAGGCAATCGAGCGGCCCAGCTCGCGGGCCCGGTCAAAAAGCTCCGGCCCATGCTCGGCCAGCAGCGCCTTGTTCGCCGTCACGACGTCTTTGCCGCTTTCCAGCAGCCGCAGCATGATCGTGCGTTCCGGCTCCAGGCCGCCGATGGTTTGCACGACTACCTTAATCTCGGGGTCGTTGATCACTTCGTCGACGTTGTCGGTCAGCACGCCCTTGGGCAACTCTTGCTTGCGGGCCTTCTTGATGTCGCGCACCACCGCCTTTTCCAGCCACAACGTGCGGCCGGCGTGGCGCGCGGTGCGATCGCCGTGGTCCAGGAGCAGCTTGGCGACGCCCTGGCCCACCGTGCCCATGCCGATGATTGCCACCTTAGTTTTTTCCACAGTGCACCTCATTCCCACGCTCGGTGTGGGAACGCACGCTGTTGTTGTACTAGTCGCTGAAGCGATGAGTCCATCGTTGACCATAACTGTTGCGCCTCCGAGAAACGGGCCCAACAATTATAGGTCAAGCTTGATGCCCAGCTCCTTGAGCTGTTTGGGCTCGACCGAGCCGGGGCGCCGGTCATCAGATCGCTCGCGCGCTGCGTCTTGGGAAACGCGATTGTATCGCGGATGTTATCCAAGCCGCCGAAAAGCATCACCACTCGGTCAATTCCCAACGCAATGCCGCCGTGCGGCGGTGCGCCATATTCAAGCGCACGCAGCAGGAAGCCAAACCGCTCCTCGGCCACTTTTTCGTCGATACCCAGCAGCGAAAACACCTTTGCTGAATCGTCGGGTCGTGAATCCGGATCGTGCCGCCGCCCGCTTCGTAACCGTTGATCACCAGGTCATACGCCTTCGCGCGGCACTTGCCGGGATCCGACTCCAACAGTGCGAAATCCTGATCGCGTGGCGACGTGAACGGGTGATGCATCGCCACCCAGCGGCGTTCTTCGTCGTCGTAATCGAACATCGGGAACTCGACGACCCAGGAAAAGTGCATCGCCCGCGGGTCGTACAGTTTCATCTCCGCGCCGAGCTTCGTGCGCAGCGCGTACAGCGCTTTGCAGGTGGCTTTCCATTGATCGGCAACGAACAGCAGCAAGTCGCCTGGCTCGGCTTTCATGCGTTCGCCGATTTGCTTCAATAGCTCGGGCGAAAAGTTCTTGGCGATGGTCGACGAGAGCGTGCCGTCCGGCTCGACGCGGAACCAGGCTAGCCCTTTCGCGCCGAACTGCCCGACGTATTCGGTCAGTGCGTCGATGCCGCGACGAGAATAGTGGTCGAGGCCTTTCTTCGCGTTAATCCCGCGCACGCGGCCGCCGCCGGCTGCCACGCTGGAAAACACGCGGAAGTCGCTCTTCGCCGCCAGGTCGGTCACGTCGACAAGCTCCAGGCCGAAGCGCAGGTCGGGCGCATCGTGGCCGTAGCGCTCCATGGCCTCGTCGTAAGTCATCCGCGGCAGCGGCAGCTTCAGATCCAGGCCAAGCTCTTTCTTGGCAAGCCGCTGCATCAGGCCGCTGATGATGCTGATCACGTCTTCCGCGTCGACAAACGCCATTTCCAGGTCGAGCTGCGTGAACTCCGGCTGACGATCGGCGCGCAAGTCTTCGTCGCGAAAGCAGCGGGCGACCTGCACATAGCGGTCGTAGCCGGCCATCATGAGAATCTGCTTGTAAAGCTGCGGCGATTGCGGCAGGGCATAGAACGAACCCTGGCTGACGCGGCTGGGCACGAGATAATCGCGCGCCCCCTCCGGTGTACTGCGGCCCAGCACAGGCGTTTCCACGTCGATGAAGCCATGTTCGAAGAAGTAATCGCGCATGGCCTTCACGATGCGGTCTCGCAACAGAAGCGTCCGCTGCATCACAGGCCGACGCAGATCGAGATAGCGGTGCTCCAGCCGCAGCTCCTCGTTGGGCAATTCCTGGACGGTCGCGCTGGGCGACACGGGCGGCGTAAGACTTTTGTTCAGAAGCTTGAATCCAGTGACCCGCAGTTCGACCTCGCCGGTGGCCAGCTTGGCGTTGGCCATGCCGGTGGGCCGCTCCGCGACGCCGCCCGTGACTTGAATCACGTATTCAGCCCGCAGCGATTTGCTGTGGTCGATAATAGCGCCGGCGTATCGGGCGGATTGAAGACAACCTGCGTTATGCCGTAGCGGTCGCGCAGATCAACAAACAGCCCCCCGCCGTGATCGCGGTAACTATCGACCCATCCGCAGAGGGTCACTTCATGCCCAATATTTTCACGGCGCAGCTCGCCGCATGTATGAGTTCGCAACACCGATGTTTAACTCCTTCGTCTGTAATCCGGCGATTGTAATGCGGAGCGCACAATTGAGCTAGGGCGAGATGACTCGACGCTTGCGGTTTAGCTCGTTTGCAGGAGCCATTGGCCTAGCCGCCGCATCCCCTCGGCCGTGGCGACTCGCGGCTGGTATCTCAAGTCGCGCCGCGCCGCCGAAATATCAAACCAGTGCGACGTCGCAAGCTGCGCCGCCAGGAATCGCGTCATGGGTGGCTCTTTCTTCCGCCGCAACAGTTGATTTGCGGCCTCACAACCGGCGCCGATACGGGTTGCAGTTTTAAGCGACATCGACTTTCGTACCGGCGGCAGGTTCACGAGCGCGAGGATGTCGTCAATCCACTGCCAGCAATTCACCGGCTCACCCTGGCTGACAAAATACGCCTTCCCAGCCGGCGAGTCCGCGTCAGCGGGCGGGCGTTCCGCGATCAACTGTGCGCGTCTGGCGATCAGCAAATGAGCATCCGCTGCATTCTCGACATACGTGGTGTCGACAAGGTTCGTGCCATCGCCCACGCGCCACAGCCGGCCAGACCGCGCGCGGGCTATCAGCCGTGGAATTAGATGAGTATCGCCGGGCCCCCAGATAAGATGTGGCCGCAGTGCACAGGTCTTCATTGCCTCGCCGTTGGCCGCCAACACGGCCTGCTCGGCACACGCTTTGGATTCTGAGTAATATGCCCGGCTGGCACGCATCCACCCAAAGTCGTACGGCGCCGATTCGTCGACGGCGCACTGATCGCCGCCGGCGAAGACCACGCTCGGGCTGCTCGTGTAAACGAACCGCCGCACACCCAGCCGGCGACAGTTGGCCAGCAGCAGTTCCGTGCCCACCTGATTCACGGTGCGATAGGCCTCGCGGTCCATGCCGATGCCCGGCAATGCCGCCGCATGGAACACGCAATCGACCCACCGCATGCAGGCGGCGCACTGCATCATTGTCGCGAATATCGCCGCGGATGACTTCGACGCCTTGCGGCACGCAACTGCGGGTATTCACCGCGTCCGAAGCTCCGCACGCGGTCGCCGCGGGCGACGAGCGCTTCGATGATGTAACCGCCCAGGAATCCGCCGCCGCCGGTGACCAATGCGTGCATTGCGAGGGGGCTAGGAACTGGAGGCTGGGGGTTGGCGAGATGTTTTTTGAGCCGACGTTCCGCCCAGGCGGCAAGCTGTTCGCGGTTTATTTTGGCGTTGTGGCGCACATCGACCGGCAGCCCGTCGTGAGGCATCAATCTTCGAACCGCACTACTCTGCGGATATCTTCGGGCCAGTGCGAAAAGCTCGTCATCCCAATCGGTCGCCCAAAGGGATGGTCCAAAGTCATGCTCAAAGACAACGACCGGCAGTTGTTCCCCGCGTTTCCCCACACCCACCAAGGCGGAGCGTCGCACGCCCGGGTGCGTATTGATGACACCTTCGACGCACTCCGTAAATACCGGGCCGCTGGCAGTCTCGACGCGTTGTGACTTGCGGCCGCAGTACCAGAAGCGGCCTTCCTCGTCGAGATATCCCACGTCGCCCATGCGGTGCCAAAAACCGTTATTCGGCGTCGTTGTAAAGTCACTGATCTTGGAAACCGCGTTCGCCTCAGTGCGCGTCACATACCGCGGCGACGCCTGTGGCCCGCGTACAATGAGCTCGCCGATTTCGCCAACCGGCAGTTCATCCGCATCGTCGATCGTCGCAATCGGTTCGTCCGTGATTCGGATTACGCGCCAGTCAATTGAATCGAACTTGCGGCCGACACACACACCAGCGCCTTCATCGGTTTTTGCCGCCGTCTCGCCGAGCACTTCCGAGGCTTCAATGGTCGACACCGGCAAACATTCGGTGGCACCGTAGGGCGTGTGCATCTTCGCGTCTTGGGCCACACAGGCCAGCGTCTTTCGCAGCACGCTGGCCGGCACAGGCGCCCCGCACGAAAAAACTTGCCGCAACGATTCAATCCGCTCGCCCGTCCGAGCGCAATGGTCGCTGACAACTCGCCACACGGCGGGCGAGGCGAAAGCCTGGGTCACATGCCAATCGTTTGCCGCCGCCAGTAGCTTCTTTGGGTTCGCCGTTGCCGGTCGCGAAAAATTCATTTCCGGAAAAACGGTCGTTACGCCCATCGCCGAATTGAAAAGCGCGAACAGCGGAAAGCACCCCAGGTCAGCTCCGCCCGGCTCGATGTCGTACATCGATTGGATTTCGCTCACTTGCGTCTCGAACATCCGGTGCGTGTAGAGCACGCCTTTCGGCGGGCCGGTGCTTCCCGAGGTAAAAATGATCGCCGCAGGATCATCGGCATTTGTAGGGTGGGCACCGCCCACCAAAGGTATGGCTGTGCGATTGTTGGTGGGCGGTGCCCACCCTTCGGCACTAGGGGCAACTCCGATTCCTCGCAATTGCTCGAGCGTCAACCCGACCCAAAACCAGCGCCGGCCAACCGTTACGTTCCAACTCGCCCGAGGGAATTTGCGCCGCAGCAGCACGCGCGCTGCCTGAGCGAGGCTGATCGCCACGAATCCCTCCGGCTCGGCCTCTGCAAGACAACGCACAAGATTTCGCCGACCCAAGCCTGGGTCGACAAGTATCGTCACCATTCCTGCCCGCAACAGGGCGAAAACAAGCGTGACGAACTCAATTCCGGGCCGCACGAGCAATGCCAGTCGCGTGCCAGGCGGAACGCCCCATGCTTTAAGCCCGCGCGCGAATTGCGTGGCGTCGGCATCCAATTCCGCGAACGTCGTCGTTGCGTAGCTGGAACCGGAGGTTCCCTGCCGCGTCGCCTCATACGCAGGCGACCAGATTTGCGGGCAGGCGACCGCAATTGCGCCCGGCATCTGCGTCGCGATTTCATGCAGCCGATCGGCAACGTTCAAGCGATGGACAGGCGGCGTTTCGACTGTGGCACAAGCGTCGGCCATGAACACGAGTGTAGGTCAGCGTGCGGACTCTGACAACGCACTCGTGTCGGCTGCGCTGCGCGCTGCCGCTGCCTGATACTCGTCTTCGAATCGCTGCGCTAAAGTCAGCTCCTCCTGGAGCGATTCGGCCGCCGGCATCGGGCTTTCCGCCGGGTCGAGACAAAACAAATCCCACTTTTCGCCTTTGAAGCCTTTTTGCCGGATGTACCAGTTCCCGTGCTCATCGGCCTGGATTGGAAACAGCGAACAGATGGAAGGCTTGTAGCGAAACTTGTCTCCCTCAGCCGCTCCCACCTTGTGCAGCACGCAGCCTTCGTTGAAAAACACGCACCAACCGCCCGCATTGCGCAGCGTCGGCTGACCGGCATGAATCCTGCGACTCAAATAACCTTTCTTGCGCACGACGGCTTGCGCTTCCGCCCGCAGCAGCGGCAGGAACTTTTCACGATTGTCGTCGATCCGCGCTGCCTCTTCCGGGTATACCGGCGGCCGCCCCTCGCGACAGCACACTCCGTCGCAGCCGCGTCCGTAAGTGCACTCGTACCGGGCTTCCGCCAGATTGAGAATGGGCAGCGTTAGATTCATATGCACTCACTAATGCAGCAGAAGATTTACCACAGAGGGCACAGAGCGTACTGAGGACGATGCCTCGGTGCCTACTCTGTGAACTCTGTGTCCTCTGTGGCAAATCAAATTATGTACTTACTGCGGATAACCGTCGCGACTTCGCCGCGTGAATCATTTGTACCAAATAGGCGTTGTATCGTATGCCGGCCAACTCGAATGAATGCACGAGGCACGGACTGGGCGCCATGCCTGGATTGGGATTGATCTCGAGCAGGAAGGGCGTGCCGTCTTCGCTCAGCCGGAAGTCCACCGTGGCGAAATCGCGGCAGCCTAACACGCGAAAAGCTCGCTGGGCGACGTCCGCCATGCGCTCCGCCACATGTTGCGGCATCTCCGCCGGGTAACGCAGCGGTGTCGATTCGTAAGCCGGCGATTCGGGCCGCCACTTGCTGTCGTACGTGACGATCGGCCAGTCGCCATTTCGCCCGACAAACAGAGTTTCCACCGCCGGCAACATTTGTAGCGTCGGCCAGTCGACCACCGCTGCCGAAATCTCGCGCCCACGAATAAACTCCTCCACCAGGATCGGTAAGCCGTACGCGTTCGCCAGATAATTCACGCGCTGTCGCAGCTCGCTCTCATTCGTAACCACGCTTTTTTGATCGATGCCGACGCTCGCGTCGCGGAACGCCGGCTTCACAATGACCGGCCAGCGGAGGCGGCAGCAGCCGAACGGAAGCGCATCAACGATTTGGAAATCCGGCGTCGGCAGTCCCGCATCTTGAAATAGATTTTTAGCGAGATCCTTGCGGCCTGCCTGCCACAACGACTGCGATGAACAGCCCGTAAACGCCGCGCCCTCATCTTCCAAAAGCCGCGCGAAACGGCACTCGGTCGCCGGGTCGTCGCCCAATCCTTCGAACATATTGAAGACGACGTCCGGCCGCTCTTTGCGCAGCACCGCGCGGAAGTGCTCCAAGTCGCGGCCAATTCCACAACGGCCCACCGTGAGTCCGCCGCGAGCAAGCTCCGACGCCAAGACGTCGACCACATTCAGTATCTCCCGCTCCGAATCGGCCTCCGAATGCGTCGGCGAAAGCACTGGCTCGTTGTAGGCAATCAATACGCGCATCGGATAACCTTGCAGTGTGCTGGGCAGGAGTATACTCAGCGGATGAGCGCCGTGAAGGGGAGTGCGGCATGGCGACCAGTTAGTTTTCTCAAATGATGGGCATCGCAATTGCATAGCCGCGGGGTGGAGGAGATAGCATCATGGCTAAGAGCAAAAGCGCGAAGGGCAGCGATGGCGGACGGAAACTCGCATCCGGCCACGGCCGCACGAAACAAAAATCCGGCGGCGAGCCGCAAAAGAAACGGCCCGTCCCTCGCGGCTCCGGCCGACGCAGCGGATCATCGAAGGATCGCACTTAAGCGCTAACTCGAGTGGCGCGGCGCCGAAAGCGGCAGGATAGCCGCCCACTGCGAGCTGTTGTCGCGCCGCATTTGGCTCGCGCGGTGTTTGCTGGCGCATCGACAAACAGCACCGGCGAAGCCGTTGACACCCGCGCGCGAGCCTAATGTCAGGGCCGCAACTCGGGCGCTTCGCCCGGGGCGAGGGTCTGGTGGCAGTTGTTACAGGCCTGGACGATGCCGCGATAGGCTTGTTGCGCTGCGTTCCATTGCTGCGCCTTGGCCGCATCGGCTAAGGCGGTCGCGGCGCGCTGCATCTCTGTCGCACCGCGCACGACTGCGGCTTGTGCTTCCGGCACACGGCGCAGCGCCACGAGGTTGGCGATTTCCGCCGCCTGCAATCCATTCGCCTCGATGTCGCTCCACTGCTGGGCGTCGGCCGCTTGCTGTGCCATGTTCTTTTTCATGCTCTTGTATAACGGTCCATTGAACAGCCGCATCAGACCAGGTACGTCGACGACCGGAGATGGCGGCTGGCCCGGCCGGGCGGGTCCCGGTTGCGACGGCGATGGCTGAATCTCGATCGGCGGGAGCGGATCCGATGGAACCGACTCCACAGGCACCGGGTCGATCACAACTTGGGCCGACGTTGTGTCGCTGACGATAGCGATGACAGCCCCGAGCAGGCCCATCGAGACGCAAATTGCACCAGCCACGGATGGGGATTTCGTTGCGCGTATCATGATTGGCACTCCCTTCTCCAAACCATGAGGCATGGGCGCCGAGCCCGCCAACTCTCCGTTGGATGGAGCAAATGAGGTGCCGTGAAACCTAGCGCGATTACAGTGCCGTGGTGCGACTATTTTGCAATGCGGTCGAGAAGACCTTTGCGCGGCTCGCGTGCTGGCGATTTGGCAGGGGGAAGTCCCGCCGCCCGCCGCCAAATGCTTAGCTGCCCGAGATGCGCGCTCTTCATGATGCAAAAGCAGATCCGGCAGCATGAATCCGACCGTCGGATAGGCCTCTGCCCAGCGCTCCAGACTTGGCCGCCGCGCAAATTGGTCGGGAGTCGCGGCAAGCAGCGCTTGGGCAACTTGCTCGTGGCCATCCGCAAAGCGGGCGACGATCGACGCCTTATCACCATAGGCCGAAAGTTCTGGCACAGGGCCCTGCCCTGCAAATCCAAATAGCCGATCGTGTTTGGGATCGTCCAGCGGCTCGCCGGCAAGCAAATGGACGACGGCCGGGTGGTACAGGCAGACATGCCCGACGATCCAAGCCGGATGATTCATATTGCCGCCTGGCCGAAGCACCATGTGCTCGTCGGAGAGTTCCGCCAATAAAGTCATGGCGTAGTGAAGCTGGTTATCCCAGGCGTAGACAATCGATTCGACGGGAAACACTTTGGACCTCGAGTCGGTTAAGGTTTAGAGCTCCTTACGATATGAATCGAACCGCCAAGAACGCCAAGGTCGCCAAGAAAATACACTGGCTTTTCTGCCTTGCTTGGCGCTCTTGCGCCTTGGCGGTTCAACTTGCTGGACGCCGTTACAAGCCAAGCGGCCCAATTCGTTGGCTGATCGCCGAAGATTAAAACTCGCGCATCGAACTCCTGGCCTGGACAACTCGAAAGGCCGTGAGGTTCAGGCGGCCTTGGAGATTTCACGCGATTACGGAGTAACGAGCGACGCGGGCGAGCCGGAGTAAGTTGCCCGTATCGAGGGAGGTACGACATCAGTCGTGGTCGCTATAGATATCTTCCCGTGAAAAATCCACAGGCAACGAGCCCACCGAAACGCTGTACTTTTTGATAATCGCGTCAAACTCCTCTGGTGTGATCCGCGGGGACTTTGGCGGAAGCGCTCGCGACTCATCGGGATTCGATGGAATTGAATCCGGTTTCGGGACAACGCGCACGCGGACCGGCGTATTTTCCGGTAGATTGAGCGGCGTCACGGGATGGAGGGCGCCGTCGCGATACATGGCGTCAATGTCGATGGTCATATCTCAATTCTACCGTCGATCTTGAGGTAGGTCATTCGGCCGGAAGATTGTACTTGCGCCGCAAGTCGCTGATAACATCTTCGGCCGGACGGCCGCGGCCCGCCTTGATGTCGGCCAGGCCTTGGCGAATGATGGCATGAATTTCGTTTTCGTCTTCAGGCGAAGGCTGTTCAATCCGCCACAGGTCGAACAATTCTTCAATCGATTCCGCGCCGCCGTTTTGAAGCTTCTGCTGCGCGAAGCGATGGAAGCTGTCGAGGTCTTGTTGGGTTACTTGCATGGTGGCATCAATCGTGATCGCTATAGATATCTTCGCGCAGAAGTCAGGCGGCAAGGTGCCCACTGACACGCCGTATTTCGCAATTCGTGTCACGAAGCTCTTCGGCCGTAAATCGAGGTGATCGGAGGATAGCGAATCTCTTGCGTTTTTGTGAATGGCACCGGTAATGACGTGTCTGGCTGGGCGACAACGCGCACGCGGACCGGCGTATTTTCCGGCAGATTGAGCGGCGTCTCGGGATGGAGGGCGCCGTCGCGATAGGTGGCGTCGATGTCGATGTTCATATCACAATTCTAGTCCGTTAGGCGATTAGCTGCCAGAACGTGGCCGCGAGCCTGAAAGGCTCGAATGTGATAGCCCAGGGCAACGCCCTGGGAAACGGCCCAACATAAAATCACGAAGCCCTGAGAGGGCGAAATTCGATTCACGACTCGGCGCGGAGCCGCGTTCCGCCACCTCGTTTGCGGGCGCCGGTTGTGCTGCTGATATAGTCAGGAATACCGTCCGAGTGGCGGTGCGTTGGCGATTGTTCGAGAGCTTGTCATCTCGCTCGGCGCGTACGTCGCGGCGATGCAGCAACGCGCGATGCAGCTCCAAGCAGCAGCACGACGCTGCCGAGGCCGATTCCACCAGGCTCTGGCACGACGTGAAAAGTCGCCCATTGCGAATTCGAGTTGAACGTCAGCGTGGGAGTAATTGTTACACCGTTCAGGGCCGGATCGCGATTGATGATGGACGGTCTCGGCAGAACGGTTTGAGCGAACGTTTGGAATGAGAACTGGCCCGGCGGCGGTCCTAGAAGCCTTAATTGGTACCGTACGGAGTACCGCCCGTCGGCGCCACCTTGGCGGTCGACGAACTGAAGATTTTGCGCACCCCTCAGGTTAATTCCGGTGCCCGGCGATTCTTCATCCCCAGCGTAATCCCACTTCACGATGAAGTCGGTCGGCACGGTCGCCCCAGGCGTTGGAGAGGTAATGATCGGTGTGTCGGTGAACACGTCGTTGAGGGAGAATGGTCGAAGTTGAAGAGTGTAGCTCCTGGCGGCTCCCATCAATGGTTGCTCGGTCACCGTCCAGTCTCCGAACAGCAGCGCTCCAAGTTCGGCGAAGCTATTGAACTGAACCTCATTCATAATACCACGAAGCACGGTGCCGTCCGGCGCAACGAGTTTTGCGCCCTCGTCCGCAACGCCAGCGTTTGATGCGCCACCTAGATTGGTGTTAAGGGTATATGTAAGTCCGCCGCCGAGTGCCGGCTCTTGGTGCACGAAGAACTGGGTAAGCCGCAGTCCCTGAGCTTCGACGTTGCGACTCGGCCACGTCACAAGGGCGAGGACACTCACGAGGATGAGGCGATAGGGAAGGTTGATCATTAGACTCTCCTGCGCCGCCAAAAGGTCGCGGTTGGATGTCTTTTGCGGATAGTCGAGGGGCGGGAACTCGTCCGGATAACCCGTTCGCTCACACCATGCATTATTATTTCGCGACTAAGCGAATGCGATAAAGGCCGGAGCAGGTGCGACGTTAATCGTGATCGCTATAGATCCTTTTCGCGCGAGAAGTCAGCTGGCAAGGTACCGACTGACACTCCGTATTTCGCAATTCGTTCACAAAGCTCTTCGGCCGTAAATCGAGGTGACGGCGGTACGACGACGTTTTCGTTCTGCGCAGGGCGACAACGCGGACGCGGACCGGCGTGTTTTCCGGCAAGTTGAGCGGCGTCTCGGGATGCAGCGCACCGTCGCGATAGGTGGCGTCGATGTCGATGTTCATATCACAATTCTATCTTCGGTTTTGGGCATGCGTCCATACGAGGACATAGGCAGGCGGTCAACGGTTCACCGCGAAGCGGTGGAACACCGTAGCTCAGGCGTCGCTCTGAGCTTGTCGAAGGGCGCACCCTGGGTGTCGGTCGGACGAGAATCGGTTTGCGCCGAAGGCGTTACACAATGGATTTGCCGATGTGGCCGAAGCGTTTGTGAAACCCCGTTGGGGTTTATGTTCGCGTTCGCTTGGTGACCTAGGGTGCGCTGCGCGACCCTGGGCTACGGTGTGGAACGCCTGCGGAGTTCGGTTTGAGTCGACAAGTAGCGCTGGCGGAGACAGTGGCACCTTTGCTCAGTCCGAGCAGGTAGCGCGAATTAAGAGTCTGGTTTGCCTTGTTCTGATCGTCCAAGAAAATGCTCGCGCGCTTGATTCCTCTGCTCGACAAAATCTGGATGGGATAGCAGGCGGTCTATGTCGTCAGCTGGGATGGCGATTGCAATACCGGTGTTAATTGAAAGGCCAGTAGTTGCGTCCTGCAACGGAGGATCATCAGCGGCGTCTAATACATCAACGATATCGTAGTGTCCGTGAACAAGTCCTAACAGAAAAAACGTCAGACCGCCTAATGTATAGTTGCCCTTTAACACTCGCCCTGGGCCAATGTGGATAAAAACGGGCGACCCACTTAACCCACCAATAGATCGTGCTTCCACTAGATAAGCGCGAATATCGCCGTGCCTTTTAGTGCTAATGCGCTCACCGGGCATAGCAGCGATATTGCCCACTCTCAATATTGGAATTGATGTTTCTTTTCCCTGATGATGAACAAATAGCCCTGGGAAAAACAATTCATCTCCCGGGCCAATCGCATGCTTCTCAATCCGCTCGACAGTTAGGAACAATGCATGCGGCAAAACTCGATGGTCAAA
The DNA here is from genome assembly GCA_963713365.1 of uncultured Planctomycetota bacterium. Classification (GTDB taxonomy): domain Bacteria; phylum Planctomycetota; class Planctomycetia; order Pirellulales; family Lacipirellulaceae; genus JABDGM01. Next base: position 225,878 of record CAVQLN010000009.1, read on the forward strand.
ACGAGCAAAGTCCATTTTAACTGGCGCGACGGCAACGTCCACGCTTGGATCATCTAGGAATCTCCATTCCGTTATAGGCAGCGACACATGAGCAGCGCTGCCCCCACGCTGGTTAAACCTGAAGTATGACTGTCCATCGGTGGCACGTTCCTTGATTCCATCAATGACGTGGCGAGCAGTAACTGCATACGTCGCTACCTTGCCATCGATGCCCTCAATTGGAACGCCGACAAAGAACGCAGTTCCACGCGGCTCAAGGCCACTATTGCGCATGCAATATATAAACGCTACGCATCGTTTTATGTCGTCGGGAACTTGCATCAGTGATCGGAGACTGGCCGCCCAAAAATATTACAGTATTTCGATGGTGCTAATTGATGTGAGGTGATCGCTACCAAGTATCGTCGTAATAATGAACCCCGCGGCGTGCGTTGCACAGCGCGGGGTTTTTATGTCGAACAGCGCAGAGCGCCGATGGTCGTTTGCCGCGAGCGGCCGCCTGTTGAGTGGCGGCCGACACGGTGTTAAAAACCCCCGGCAGAGCTGGGGGCTGATTGCATTTCACGGTGCGCGACCGGATTAATACATATCATCCATGCCGCCGTGGCCGTGGCCGCCGCCGCCGCCCTTCTTGTCCTTCTTCGGGGCTTCGGCGATCAGGGCGTCGCTCGTTGAGCAGCAGCGTCGCGACGCTGGCCGCGTTTTGCAGCGCGGTGCGGGTGACCTTCGTGGGGTCGATGACGCCGGCCTTCACCAGGTCTTCGTACACGTCGGTCGCGGCGTTGTAGCCTTCGTTGCCTTTGCGCTCGGCGACGCGTTCGCAGACGATGCCGCCGTCTTGGCCGGCGTTGTCGGCGATGGCGATCGAGCGGCGAGCGGCAGGCGCGGATGACGATGTTGAAGCCGACCTTGTGGTCGTGCGTGGCGTCGTCGGCCGGCTTCACCTTGACGCTGGCCCGCAGCAGGGCGACGCCGCCGCCGGGGAGGATGCCTTCTTCGACGGCCGCACGGGTGGCGTGCAGGGCGTCTTCGACGCGGGCCTTCTTCTCCTTCATCTCGCTCTCGGTCGCGGCGCCGACGTTGATCTTGGCCACGCCGCCGGCCAGCTTGGCCAGCCGCTCTTCGAGCTTCTCGCGGTCGTAGTCGCTGGTGGTGTTCTCGATCTCGCGGCGGATCTGGTCGATGCGGCCCTTGATGTCGCCGCTCTTGCCGGCGCCTTCGATGATCGTCGTGTTGTCCTTGTCGACGATGACCTTCTTCGCCCGGCCGAGCTCGCTGCAGCGTGACGCTCTCGAGCTTGATGCCGAGGTCTTCGAAGATCGCCTGGCCGCCGGTGAGGATGGCGATGTCTTCGAGCATGGCCTTGCGGCGATCGCCGAAGCCGGGGGCCTTCACGGCAGCACACTTGAACGTGCCGCGGAGCTTGTTGATGACGAGCGTGGCGAGGGCTTCGCCTTCGATGTCTTCGGCGACGATCAGCAGCGGCTTGCCCGCGTTGACGACGCGCTTCGAGCACGGGGACGAGGTCCTTGACGCTCGAGATCTTCTTCTCGTGGACGAGGATGTAGGCGTCTTCGAGCACGCACTGCCATCGTGTGCGGATCGGTGACGAAGTACGGCGAGAGGTAGCCGCGGTCGAACTGCATGCCTTCGACCCACTCGACTTCGGTGTCGAGGCTCTTGCCTTCGTCGACGGTGATGACGCCGTCCTTGCCGACCTTTTCCATGGCCTCGGCGAGCATGCTTGCCGATCTCGCGGTCGCCGTTCGAGGCGATCGTGGCGACCTGGGCCATCTCTTCGGTGCTCTTGATCTTGATCGACATCTTCTTGAGCTCGGCGGTGATGTCTTCGACGGCCTTCTCGATGCCTTGCTTCATCTGCATGGGGTTGACGCCCGCGGCGACGCTCTTGAGGCCTTCGTTGAAGATGGCTTCGGCGAGCACGGTGGCGGTGGTGGTGCCGTCGCCGGCGACGTCGCTGGTCTTGCAGGCGACTTCCTTCACCATCTGGGCGCCCATGTTCTCGTAGGCGTCTTCGAGCTCGATTTCCTTGGCGACGGTGACGCCGTCCTTGGTGACGGTCGGCGAGCCGAAGGATTTCTGGAGGATGACGTTGCGGCCCTTGGGGCCGAGCGTGACTTTGACGGCCCGGGCGAGCTTCTGAACGCCGCGGCGCATCGCGTCGCGGGCTTCTTGATCGAAGGCGATCATTTTTGCCATGGGTGGCTCCTTGTGTTCGGTAGTTTGTGATTTGTACTGTTGAATGCGGCGCGGTTGTGCGAGTTGTTTGGTTTCGGCGTCGCCAGGGTTCGGAGGTTGAATTCTATTGCACTGACACCCTGACACCCTGACCCTGAACCCTTGCTTAGTCGATGACGGCCAGGATGTCGCTCTCGCTCATCAGCAGGTATTCATCGTCGCCGATCTCGATCGTTTCCGGGGCGTAGCTGGTGAACAGGACGCGGTCGCCCTTCTTGACTTGCATCTCGCCGCGGGTGCCGTCGTCGAGCAGCTTGCCGGTGCCGACGGCGATGATCGTGCCGCGGGTGGGCTTGTCCTTGGCGGCGTCGGGAATGTAGATGCCGCCGGCGGTCTTCTCTTCGCGATTCATCGCGCTCGACGACGACTTTGTCGCCGAGCGGTTGCAGGGAGACTTTGGTCCTTGCCTTGCTCTTGGTAGCTGTTGCAGCCATGAAATCCTCCTGGGTAGCAGCGGTTAGCTATTAGCAGTCAGCTATTAGCGAGAATTGATTTTGATAGAGTGCCAACGTTGTCATTTCGAGTCTGCAGCGAGCCGGGTCGTCTCGACCCCGGCCCTATAAGCCGGGTATGAGGACGGCCGGGGCGGGGGACCGCCCGGCTCGCTACGGAAGAATCCGCGAATCCGCTATTAGGGCGCGGAATGAGGCAGTTGCCAAGGGGGCGCTAGGCAAGTCGCGCGCCAAAATGGTTTGGCGAGCCTAACTTACGGCACAACAGGGTGTTGCGGCGCGATCGCGGGGGTCTTGTAAATGACGGTTTTCTGCCAGACTGGCCGAAAGCGGCGGGCGAGCCTGAACAATTCATGCGAATGGCTGTCAGTTTGGCAGGAAAATGGCACCGCTAATTTGTGCCCTCCGGCGCAAGGCTTCTGCGCAGATACACCACGCGGGCAAACCGTCCGCCGATGTAGCCTAGCAGCAGGGCCCACCAGCAATGCGCGACGGCCATCAGTGTCGCTGGGTCGGGTGTTCTACGCGTCTGGCGGAAGGCCTGAATACCGGGCGGCGGATTTGCGGGGTCGTAGTTTGGCACGGCTTGGAAGGTGCGGTTATCCGTCCATTCAACCGTTTCCGTTGGCGGAAACAGGTGCTTCACAGCTCGTGACGTCGGCAATCGTCCGTATTGGAGATCCAATTCGACATTTTCTTCGGAACGGCGGGCCCCGTTTATGAAAAGCACGCCGTAGATCACCATCAGAAGAACAAAGCCGATGGCGAACGCCTGTCGCGAGTCCGCGGTCGATGACCGCAATCACGGCGGCCCACATGAAGATCGCCATCGTGATCGTGTAGACGCATGTCCGCCACGCGGGCGAAGCGTGCTTCATCGACACAATGGCTAAAGCGATCATTGCGATCAGCAGCAACAACTCACGGAGCGACACGCGAAACAACGCGGCCCACGATGTCGCACCAGTTGCGGTTCTGCTGAACATAATGCGATGCTACTTAACGTGCGCACTATAGTCGAGGTCTTCGACTTCGGCAGGTCGGCCTCACAGAGGCCGGCTACAGTAGCGGCAAGTGAATCTTTTCGCGAATTCGCCGCCGACCTATAATTCCGCACACATGGAACCGGCTACGGCGGCGGCTTCCGCTTCGGCCCGGCCTTCGGCCGCGGAGCGGCTGCGGGAGTTGGCCGCACATCTGAATTTGCACAGCGGCTTTGCCGACGTCGTCGCCAGCCTCGAAGCGGGGCATGGCGGGACGCTCGGCGGAGTCTGGGGGTCTTCGCGCGCGCTCGTGGCCGCGGCGCTGGCGCGATCTTGTCCTGGGCCGCTGGTAGTCGTCGCGCCGCATCCCGGTGAAATCGACGCGATCGCGCACGATTTGGCGCTCTTCACGATTTGCCCGTAGCCGAGTTTCCGGCCTGGGAATCGGAGCCCGGCGAGCGTGTGGTCCATGATGAGATTTACGGCGAACGGCTGCGGGTGCTGAAAGAGCTGGGAGCACGGAGCACGGAGCAGGGAGCAAAAAGCTCCGGAACTCCCCGCTCCTCGCTCCTCGCTCCCGGCTTCTCGATCCTCGTCACCAGCATCCAGAGTTTGTTGCAACCCGTGCCGTCGCGCGATGCGTTTGCCGCGGCGTCGCGCGAGATTCGCGTTGGTGGGCAGCTGGACGAGCAGGAATTCACTCGCTGGCTGGCCGAGCGCGGTGGGCATGCGACGACGGCCGTCGAGCTGCCGGGTGAGTTTTCGCTGCGCGGCGGCATTCTCGATGTCTTCCCGCCGGATGCCGACGACCCGGTGCGCATCGAACTGTTTGGCAACGATGTGGAGTCGATCCGCCGCTTCGACGTCGGATCGCAGCGCAGCCTCGAGACACTCGAGGCGACGTCGATCACGATGCTCGAGCCAACGGCGTCGGACCGCGCTCACTTCACCGGGTATTTGCCCGAAGGCACCTGGTTCATGCTCATCGAGCCGAGCGAGCTGGCCGAGGAAGGCAAGTTCTATTTGGACCGGATGGACCGGCCGCAGGCATTTCATGCGGTGCGGCCGACGCTCGAGGAGATTTATAAGTTTCCGTCGGTGACGGCGTCTGGCGTGCCGGCCGGATCGATGGAAACGACGGCCCACCTCGAATTCGAGTCGGTGGAGCGGTTCAGCGGCGAAATCGGCAAGGTCCGCGATGAGCTGGATAAGGTAAGCGACGGCCACGAGGTGTTCCTCGTTTGCGAGACGGAAGCCGAGGTGGAACGGCTGCAGGAGCTGTTCAAATCGTCAAAACTGTTGATGGATGCTGAAGCACTGGCGGAGCCAGTGGCACCCGAAGAGTGCAAGCTGGCGCGTGGGCATCCCCGGCTGCATTTTGTCGTCGGGCATCTGGAGGCCGGCTTCCGCATCGTGCCGCAGCGCGTGGTGCTGGTGAGTGCGGCCGAGTTGTTTCAGCGGCAGGATTTGGCGCGCACGACGCGGCGCCGGCAAGCGCGGGCGATCGACAGCTTCCTGGAGCTGCGCGAAGGGCGACCTCGTCGTGCATGTGGCGCACGGCATCGGCCGGTATCGCGGCCTGCGGCTGCTCGAACAGGACGGCCGGTCCGAAGAGCACCTGGAGCTGGAGTATCACGGCGGCACGAAGATCTATGTGCCGGCGGCCAAGATCGAGCTGGTGCAGAAGTACGTCGGCGGCAAGCGCGGCCGGCCGGTGCTCGCGCACATCGGCGGCAAGGCGTGGGTGCGGCAGAAGGAGGCGGCCCAGCGGGCGGTCACCGATCTGGCCGCCGAGATGATCGAGCTGCAGGCGGCCCGCGACGCCCGGCCCGGCATCGCCTTCCCGCACGACACGCGAGTGGCAGCGCGAATTCGACGCGGCGTTCCCTTACCAGGAAACGCCCGATCAGCTCACCGCGATCGACGAAATCAAGAGCGACATGCACGTCGCCGCGGCCGATGGACCGGCTGCTGTGCGGCGACGTCGGCTTCGGCAAAACCGAGCTGGCGATCCGCGCGGCATTCAAAGCGATCGACGCCGGCTACCAGGTGGCGGTGCTCGTGCCGACGACGGTGCTCGCCGAGCAGCATCGCCGCACATTCGCGGCGCGGATGGCCGAGTTCCCGTTCCAGATCGCCTCGATTTCGCGATTCTGCACGGCCAAGGAGCAGCGCGAGATTATCGAGCAAACAGCCGAAGGGCAGATCGACATCCTCATCGGCACGCATCGCATGGCGTCGACCGATGTGCGATTCGCGAACCTTGGCCTGTTGATCATCGACGAGGAGCAGCGATTCGGCGTGGAGATCAAGGAGCGGCTCAAAGCGCTGCGCGCGACCGTCGACGTGCTCACGATGACGGCGACGCCGATTCCGCGGACGCTGCACATGTCGCTGTTGGGCGTGCGGGCGATTTCGAACCTGGAAACGCCGCCGGCCGACCGGCTGGCCGTCGAGACGCGCGTCACGCGGTTCAGCGACGAGCTGGTGCGGCACGCGATCATGCGCGAGCTCAACCGCGGCGGGCAGATTTATCTTCGTCCACAACCGCATCAACGACATTCATGGCGTGGCCATGCGGCTGGCCGAGATCGTGCCCGAGGCCCAGATCGACATCGGCCACGGTCAGATGCCGGAGCACGAACTGGAAGACGTCATGCTGCGGTTCGTGCGCGGCGAGACCGATATCCTGCTGTCGACGACGATCGTCGAAAGCGGCCTCGACATCCCCAACGCCAACACGATTTTCATCGACGACGCCGACCGCTACGGCCTGGCCGATTTGCATCAGCTTCGCGGCCGCGTGGGGCGGTACAAGCACCGGGCGTATTGCTACTTGCTGGTCGATGAGAACCGGCATCTTGTCGCCCGAGGCGGCGCGGCGGCTGCGGGCGATCGAAGAGTTCAGCCAGATGGGCGCCGGCTTCGCGCTGGCGATGCGCGACCTGGAGCTGCGCGGCGCAGGCAACATTCTGGGCACGCAGCAGAGCGGGCACATTGCGACGGTTGGCTACGAAATGTACTGCGCCTGCTGGAGCGGGCCGTGCGGCAGCTGAAGCAGCTGCCGCCGCGGGAGTCGGTCGACGTGAATATCGATCTGCCGGGCGAAGCGTATCTGCCGCGCGGCTACGTGCCCGACATGCGGCCGAAGATCGATCTGTATCGCCGGCTGGCGCGGCTGACAACGGAAGCGGCGGTCGACGATTTTGCCAGCGAGCTGGCCGACCGGTTCGGCCCGCTGCCGGATCGTGTGTCGGCATTTGCTGGAGCTAGCACGGCTGCGGATTTGGGCACACGGCTGGGGCGTGCAAGAGATCCGCCTCGAGGACCGCTACGCGGTGCTGGCATACACGTCCCGCGACAAGCTCGAGCCGCTGGTGAAGCGCGCGGGCGGCCGGCTGCGCGTCGCCGACCAGCGGTCGGCCTATCTACTGCTTGCAGGGCAGCTTACGATGCGCAGACAATCTTCGCGGAAGTGAAATCTCTCTTGCAGCCCGTGGCGCGCGCGGCCTAGAATCCGCCGCTTTTTGTGGAAACTTGCCGTTGCTCGTGGGACGGACAATCCTGTTTGTCCCTACATCGATGGACAGGATTGTCCGTCCCACGGAATTTGCTGTCGCCGTGCGCTTCGTCAAATCTTTTCTGCTTGCCGCCGCGGTTACAACCTTATGCGGATCGCTCTGCGCCCGCGTGGCCGCAGGATCCCTATGCGCCGCCGCCAGCCGAAGTCACGCCGCTTTGGAATGCTGACTCGACGTCGCTCGACGGCTGCCAGATCATCGCCCGCATTGACAACCAGATTGTGCTGGCCTGCGAAGTGCAATGGCTCGTGAATAGCCTGATCGAGCAGAATCAGGAAAAGATTCCGGCAACGGAAATTCCCGCTTTGCGCGATCAACTTCTCAAGCGCGAGATCGCGACGGTGCTGGATCATAAGCTGATCTATGGCGAATTTCTCCGCAATGTGCCGGCGGAAAGGCTGCCGCAAATCGACGAAGACCTGCTCGAGCCCTTCCAGGAGCACGAGGTGCCCAAGCTCATGGAGCAGCTCAAAGTGAAAGACCAGCGCAGCCTGGAGCGAGAGCTTGTCCGGCTTGGCTCCTCGCTTGCCGATGTGCGACGCTCGTTCAACGAGCGGACCATCGCCCGCGAGTGGATCCGCACGAAAGTAAAGATCAACGAGGAAGTCGGCCCCGAAGAGATGCTGCAGTACTACCAAGCGCACCTCGCCGACTTTGAATATCCGGCTCAAGCGCGCTGGGAAGAACTGATGGTACGCAAGGACCGGTTCAGTAATGCGAACGAGGCCTACGCCGAGATTGCCCGGATGGGAAAAACGGTTTGGGATCGCGGCACCGCGCAGGGCGTACGCGGGCCGGCATTTGCCGAAGTCGCCAAAGCGAAATCGGACGGCTTCACCGCCAAGGATGGCGGCCTCCAGGATTGGACGAGCAAAGGCGCGCTAAAAACAGTGGCTATCAATGAGGCCCTTTTTTCGCTGCAATTGGGCCAGATGAGCCCCATCCTGGAAAGCGAAGAGGCGTTTCACATCGTCCGTGTTTTGGAGCGCAAGGAAGCCGGGCGCGAACCCTTTACCGAGGTGCAAGCCAAAATCCGAGACAAGCTTAAAGAACAGCGATTCAAAGCGGAGCTCGACAAATATCTGGGCCGACTCCGCCGCGACGCCCGCATCTGGACTGCCTTTACAGGACATGTATCGGCCGACGTGCTCCTGGGGCGAAAACCGGACGAGACGCAGGCGCGATAGCCTTATTTCAAGACGGCTTACTCGCTGCCGTCAATTTGCCATTTCGCAGCCCACGCAGGGTACTCTTTGTCGATCATTGTCCGCGGCCAGTCGCCGTAATATGCGTAGTTCGTGCGGCGCTCGCGTTCGATTTCGTCGTAGCGGTAGCGGACAACTGCGTCGCGGCCGGTGAAAATCGGACGGTCAGTGCCGATTTCATAGAACCGCGCCCAGATGCAACGGCGCAGTGGGATCTTCCTTGACGGCGAGGTCATCGCCCGCCGGCGTGTCGATTTCGACAACTCGGATGCCCTCAATTTTCACGCTTTCGAGCCAGGCGACGGCGGCGCGAACTGCCGCAATGATCTCCGGCGACGGCTTGTCAACTCCCATCAGGCAGCGCACTAGATCGACGCTCTCGTGCCCAGAAAGCGACATCGGCTCAAACTTGCGGGCCGGTGCCGGCGCGAGCGTGACTTCATCGTGCTGGGCGCACCAGGCGGTGCGGCGACCGTCAACGACGACCTGGCATTTCAAGATGCAGTCGATTCCTCTGATCGAAGGCCGCCGCCGCGCGCTCGCGGCGCTCGCTGTCGACAAAATCAAAGGGCGACGAGCCCTTGGCCACATCGTCCATCAACTTGAGCACGCCGCTGACCGAATTGTCGTTGAAGTGAATGTGGTTCTCGTAACCGCCGCGGAGCGGGAAGTAAATCGGCCAGCCGCCATTGTCGTATTGGGCGGCGAACAAGTAGTCGAGGCCTTTTTCGAACGCATCGCGAACGCGGTCGTCGGCAGTCGCAGAATAGGCGCGAGCCAGGAATCGAATTGCGTGTAGGTGGCGCCATTGTCGATGGTGCCCGATTCCACCCGCCGCGTAGCGAGCCGCTCTTTTGCCGCCTCCGAAAGCGGTTCGCGCCATATCGAGATTCTTTGGCCACCCGCCGGACGGGAGTTGGTACCACAGCACGTTTTCAACGACCGCGCGCCCTTCGGCGGTGCCGAACCATCTCGCTTCTTGACGCTGAGCGCGGTTCCAGGAAATCGCCGAAGCTGTGGACGAAATAGCGCACGTTACAGCAACGAAATAGGCGAATCGCATAGGTATGAGGGAAGAACAAGTGCTCTTCGCGCTTTTCCGGCGCGGTGCGTGGCGATAAAATAGGCGAATGGAGTTCCAAATCCTGTACTCGCCGGAAGCGGTTGATCACCTTGAGCCGCTTACGAAAGCCGAGCAGGTGCGAGTTCTTGTCGAAGTTGAGCTGCAACTAACACATCAACCGACGCTGCCAACACGAAGGCGAAAGTTATTGCGGCCGAACCCTATAGCCCCATGGGAACTTCGTATCGAAGACATTCGCGTATTCTACAGTATAAAAGAGGAACCCGCGCCTATCGTGTTCGTTAAGGCAATCGGCAAGAAAGTTCATAACGATTTGTGGATCGGCGGCGAGAAAATCCAATTATGAAATCCATCGAATTATCCGAAGTAGCGGCGCTTGTGCCATTGTTGCAGCCCGGCGACCAGGAGCCGCTGCTTCTGACGCGAAACGGCGAGACCATCGCCGCTATCGTTCCGGCCAATGAGCAAGACGTCGAGAACATGCTGCTCAGCATCGATCCGACATTCCAGTCGATCCTGGAACAGTCGGAGAGGAGACTTAAGGCCGAAGGCGCGCTTACCGGCAACGAAGTGCGAAGTCGCCTCGGATTGCCTCCATCGTCACAGTGAGAAGCTTCCCGTCGCACGGCTGAAATCACGAAACGGGAAAACCATAGCGCGCGGTTTGCGCGTCGGTCAGTTGACGGAACAGTTTACTGATGGATCGATGTTTCGAACCGTTTCCATGGGTTTCGGCGCCCTCCCGGCAAATCGATAGCCCCCGATGAACAGTTGACGCTGACGCTTGTTCCAGAGCCGACGAGCGTGGTTCTGCTGTCAATGGGCTTGGCGCTTTTTATGCTTCGCCATTCGCGCTGCACGGGAGCAAGTTCGCCGCATTTAGATGCCAGTCCCTCCCTGCCAATCCGGTGGCAGAAGTCCCCAAGCGACTCGCCCGTTCTGGCGCGATTCTTTGAAGTAGCGCAGCACCGGCACGAGCGTTGGCACGACTTCGTCGGTCGGCACAAGGTCCTTGTAAATGAAGTTGAGCCGGTCGCCCAGCACGCGGCCGCCGAGAAAGACCGTGTACTTGTCCTTCGTCTTGCCCACCAGGCCGATGTCGGAGTTGTAGGGCCGGGCGCAGCCGTTCGGGCAGCCGGTCATGCGCGTCGTGAAGACTTCGTTTTCCAGGCCGAGTTTTTCGAGCTCGACTTCGAGTTGATCGATGATGGACGGCATCACGCGCTCGCTTTCCGCGACGGCCAGCCCGCAGGTGGGCAGGGCGGGGCAGGCCATCGACCAGCGGCGCACGGCCGTGTAGTCCTCGGTAAGCGGCACGCTGTGGCGGCGGAGAATTTCCTCCAGCGCGCCGCGGTCCTCCGGCGCGATGTCGCAGAAGATGATGCTCTGGTGCGGCGTGAGCCGCAGCGGCGGGCGAAACGTCGTGCAGATTTCGCGCAGCGCCGTCTTGAGCTGCATCGTGTCGGTGTCTTTGATCCGGCCGTTCTCGACGTTCAGGCCGTAGAACCAGCGGCCGTCGCCCTGTTCGTGCCAGCCCATGCCGTCGTTGAAGCCGTGCACGCCGACCGGCCGCAGCGGCGCGAGCGCGTCGCCGAAGTATTCTTCGACTTTGGCCTTGAAACGCGTCGAGGCCCCAGTTGTGGATCAGGTATTTCATCCGGGCCACTTTGCGATCGGCCCGGTTGCCGAAGTCGCGCTGCACCTTCACGATGGCGATGCACAGATCGACGACGCGGTCGGCCTCGATGTAGCACATCGGCAGCGCGACGGCGGGAAATGTTTTCTTCGCGCTGGGCGTGACGCCGAAGCTGCCGCCCACCAGCACGTTGTAGCCCACGACGTTCCAGTTCTCGCAGATCGCCAAGCAGACCGATGTCGTTGGCGTACACGTCGACGCTGTTGTCGCCCGGGCAGGCCGATGGCGATCTTGAATTTGCGCGGCAGGTACGTCTTGCCGTAGATCGGCTCGACCGGATCGTCGCCGGGCATCGCGGGGCCGGCCGGATCGGTCGGCGGAATGCCGACCTCACCGACGTCGATGCTCTCACCCGTTTCGCCGTTGGTGAGCCAGATCTGGTGGTAGGCCCGCGTGCGCGGATTGAGCTGTTTCACCAGCTCGCCGGCCAGCTCGTACATTTGCTCGTGTACAGGGTCGCCGTTGTATGGGCACGGCGAGCACATGACGTTGCGCTTCACGTCGCCGCAGGCGGCCAGCGTGGAAAGCTGCACTTCGTTGATGCGCTGGATGGTTCGCTTGAGGTTCGTCTTCAACACGCCGTGCAGTTGCAGGCCCTGCCGCGTGGTGATGCGCAGCGTGGTGTTGCCCACTTCATCGCACAGGTCGAGCTCGGCCAGCAGCTGGTCGCTCGTGAGCCGGCCGCCGGGGATCGCCGTGCGGACCATGAAGCTGTAAGAACTTGGCCTTGCGGCGGGCCGTCGACGCGGGCTTCGGCGCGCCGCTCGCGGTCGTCCTGCTGATACGTGCCGTGATGCTTGAGAAGCTGCGTGCTGGCCTTGCTGACGAATTCGTTGCTGTCGCGCAGCTCTTCGGCGATAGTGCCGCGGAGGTAATTGCTGCCAGCCTTCGCGATCTCCACGGGGCTGAGCTTCTCAGTCGTTGCAGTGTTCGAGCGTGTCGGTCATTTATCTTTACCAAATCGCTAAACATTACCCAGCTTATGCGTTTGCTATTCGAATGATACCTTGGAACCGGCCATGGGGCCAAGATTGATGGAGAGGGGCTGGGGGCTAGGGACTAGGGGCTGGAGGCTGGCGTTTGGGGAAGCAGACAAGAATCATCGCTGCTATTCACTTGAGACCAGCTTGAGCTAATTGCGGTTCGTTGCACGTTTCGCAATCGAAGTGCGTCGCCATCTGAAAGATCCAATGACCTCGAGCCCCCAGTCCCCAGCCCCCAGCCCCAAGCCCCCATCCGTCTGGCTCGCCACCGGGCTCGGCATTGGCTTGGCCACTCCCGCCATGCCCGGGACGATGGGCGCCGCAGTTTGGGGTTTGCCGCTGGCTTGGGCGATTGGTCAGTTGCCGGGAATCGGTTGGCAGGTCGCGGCGATCATTGTGCTGAATCTGATCGGAATCCCGGTAGCGACGGCGGCCGGGCGCGCGTTGGGCGGCAAGAAAGACAATCAGGCCATTGTTTGGGATGAGATCGCGACCGTGCCGATCGTGTTTCTGCTTGTCCCGCTAACGAACTGGCGAATTGCGCTGCGGGTTTCGTGCTGCACCGGGCAATGGATATCCTCAAACCGCCGCCGGCGAGCCAGCTCGAACGATTGCCGGAAGGCCTGGGCGTCATGGCCGATGATTGGATGGCCGGCAATCTACGGATGTGCTTTGTTCTACGCATTGGCATGGATTGATCAAACGAATGGATGGGGGCTGCTGTCCACTGGCGGCTGACACCTTAGATGCTTAGCGATAGAATCGGGCTGACCTCACGCGGCTCGACCGAACACGGATGGCAATCAGCCTCGCGGCGTTGGCTCCCGACTTTCGCCACGGCGAATCTTCGACTTGACGCTCGACTTGCAACCACGACATGACCGCACGACTTCTCGACGGCAAGCAATTGGCCCAGCAGATTCGCTCGGAGCTGGCCGAGGAGGTTGTCGAGTTCATCCAGAACAACGCGGTCGTGCCCTGTCTGGCGGCCGTGCTTGTTGGCAATGACCCGGCCAGCGAAGTGTACGTGCGGAACAAGCGGCGAGCATGCGAGGCCGTCGGCATCGAGAGCCAGCTCCATCGACTCGAGCTGAACGCCACGACGGAGGAGCTACTCAAGCTCGTGGCCAAGCTGAACAAGGACGAGGCCGTCCACGGCATCCTGGTGCAACTGCCGCTGCCGCCGCAGATCGACGCCAGCCGCATCTTGCTGGCCGTCAATCCGGCGAAAGATGTTGACGCGTTTCATCCGGAAAACGTCGGGCGGCTCGTGCAGGGCCGGCCGCGATTCTTGCCCTGCACGCCGCAAGGAGTTCAGCAGCTTCTCATGCGCAGCGGCGTTGAGATAGCTGGCCGGCACGTGGTGGTTTTGGGCCGTAGCGACATTGTCGGCCGGCCGCTTTCGATCATGCTTTCGCAACGCGGGCCCGGCGGCGACGCCACGGTCACGCTTTGTCATAGTCGCACGCGCGACTTGGCGAGCGTCACTCGACTGGCCGACATCTTGGTCGTGGCAATCGGGCGACCGAAGTTTGTCACGGCCGACATGGTGAGGCCGGGCGCGGTTGTCGTCGACGTCGGAATCAATCGCACCAACGACGGCGTGGTCGGCGATGTCGATTTTGACGCTGTGCGCGAAGTGGCGTCCGCGATCACTCCGGTGCCCGGCGGCGTAGGCCCGCTTACCATCGCCATGCTATTGCGAAACACGTTGGCCGCCGCTCGGGTGCTTGAAACCTAGTGTACGCGGCGCCGCGAACCGTTGTTTGCTTTCCCTCCCAACAATGTTATCCTGAAGCTACTAACATGCTTCGGCATTGCGCAATGAATCCGTCCGCCGTCATCGCACGGGAGCGATCCGATGAGTCAACCGCGACCGTCCATGTCTTTGGCCAACGTGCTCGTGATCGTGCTGCCGGTTGCGATCATTGGGCTCGGCGCCTATTGGTGGTCGACGGGCCTGGAGACCAAAGCGCGCGAGGAACTGGCTTCCAACGTCTTCTCGCGAATTTTGAGTACCAACGCCGCCGTGGCAGGCGGTCCAACCGCATATGCCGATAAGGACGGCGATCTGGTAGCCGATCCGCCGGAGGACGCGGCAAAACTGATTGCCCCCGATGTGCTGATGTTTTCGTTCGTGGCCGGCGAAGTGGAAAGCGTCGAGCAGGATGCCTGGCAGCCGCTGCTTGCCGCAATTGGCCGAAAAGACGGGCCGCGAAGTGAAATACATCCACTACGGCACGACGGATGAACAGCTCGACGGCTTTGAGAGACGGCGAGCTGCACATTGCCGGCTTGAACACGGGCGCCGTGCCGCTGGCCGTGCAGCGCGACGGCTTCGTGCCGCTGTGCACATTCGGCCGAGAGGACGGAACGTATGGCTACACCATGAAAGTGCTGGTTCCGGCCGACAGCCCGATCAAAGAACTCGACGGACATCAAGGGTCACAAGGTCACGTTTACGCGGCCCGATTCGAATTCCGGCTGTAAGGCGCTGTTGGTGTTGCTGCGGGACGAGTACGACTTGCAGCCCGACCGCGATTACACGTGGGGCTTTTCGCTGGGCCACGAAGATTCGATCAAGGGCGTCGCGGCCAAAGAAGATTGAAGTCGCACCCGTGGCCAGCGATATTCTCGCCCGAATGGTGGAACAAGGGCGAAGTCGATCCGCAATCGTTCCGCTCAATCCACGAATCGGAACGGTTTCCCCCCGCCACGATTGGCATCGCCTACAATCTCACGCCCGAATTGCGTGATGCGATCCGCGAGACGCTGCTCGAGTTCGAGCTGCCCGGCACCGGATTGGAAGGCGAATTCGGCGCCGATGTGACGAAGCTTGTGCCGGTCAACTACAAGCAGGATTGGGCCAACGCGCGGCGCATCGATCAGCTGGCGACTCAATCGCGCAAGGGCGGATCGAGCTAGCCTTGCCGCTGCCGCAGCGCTTCATAGAACAGCACCGCGGCGGTCGTCGACACGTTGAGGCTGTCGGCCAGACCATGCATTGGAATCCGTACGGCCGTCACATTGGCGCCGCTCCACACAGGCGCCAGCCCGGCCGCTTCGCTGCCCAGCACGATGGCTGTTCCGCCGCGCATGTCGGCGTCCGTGTATAGTTTGCTTGCATCTGGTCGAGCCGCGATAATCACCAGACCGCGTTCGCGCAACCAAGAAATCGTATCGCTCGCTGCTGCTTCACAGACGCTCGTGCCAAACACGGTGCCCAAGCTGGCTCGAATCGTGTTTGGATTGTAAAGATCGGTGCGCACGTCGGCCGCCACGACGGCGTCGACACCGGCCGCATCGGCGCTGCGCAGGATCGCGCCAAGTTGCCGGGCTTTTCGATCCCATCCAGCACGGCCACCAGCGGCAGTCGGCGGAAGCTGCAAATCTTGCAGCCGGCGCTTCGGCGCTCCGCGACAACGACCACGCCATCTTCCCGCTCACCAAACGCAAGCTTCGCGTACACGCTTGGCGGAACGCTGAAAATCTCCGCGTCTGTGGCTTCCAGCGACTGCACGACGTTGCGACACTCGGGCGAAACGCAAAGTTCATCGCAAACAAAAGCCTCAACGCAGCGAACACCCGCCGCGATGGCGCGTGAGATTTCGCGCACGCCGTCGATCAAGAACCGCCCCTGCCGCTGCCGTGCACGGCTGGTTCGTAACTGTGCCGCGTCCTTGATACGCGGATTCTGCCGGCTGGTAATGCGCGATCGCGAGGTCATGCCGTCATGATCGATTGCCCAATACGTCGCTGTCAACGCAAACAGGAGCCGCAACGCGGCGATCGTCAATAGCCAGGGGCGTAAGCCCCTGGGATTGATAGTGGCTCTTCAACATAAAAGCCCCAAAGGGGCGGCAGATTTCTTTCGCCCCGTTGGGACTTGCCATTTTTGGCCCATCACGACCAGGGGCTTGCGCCCCTGGCTATTGACTGCCGGCCCGCTGGGCCTTTAAGCAAAGTACTTGCATAATCATTTGAATTTCTGCTCACATCCATCTTCCCAGTAAGAAAGGTGTTACAGTCAGTCGATGCACGTATTCACCTATGGCACGTTAATGTTTCCGGAGGTTTGGAAAGCGGTGGTCGGCCGCGAGTTTGCCTCTGTCGCCGGCACGGCCGAAGGGTACGCCATCTATCCGTGTCCGAGACGCGGTTTTTCCCGGCATCATCGCAGCCAGCGAGCGCAATGCCGTTCGCGGCGTCGTCTATTTGGACGTCGATCCAGACTCCGTTGCTCGCCTGGATTTGTTTGAAGACGACTTCTACCGGCGCGAAACATTGCAAATTGAGTGCGACGATCACCAGCGCCGCGCGGCGGAGGCCTACGTGATACCAAATGCCAACCGCGACGTGCTTACAGACGAGACCTGGCTACGGGACGAATTCGTAGCGAGCGGCGGCCTGGACCATTTCATCCGCCGTTTTCAAGGATTCAAGCGCATTGAAGGCGGCAGCTAACGGTCGGCAAGCTGCGTCCATTGCTCGTCGCTAAGGCCAAAGGCGAACATCTGCACGTCGCCTTCCCGTTCGCCCGGCGCGACCAGCAGCGCGGCGATCTCTGGGCGCCCGGCGCAATAGTCGCCGACCTTGTCGGGGCCCATGACGTAAAACGCCGTCGACAGGGCATCCGCTTCGCACGCCGTCGGCGCAATCACCGTGGCCGAGTACAGACCTTCGGACGGCCGGCCCGTGCGCGGGTCGAGAATATGACCATATCGCTTGCCGCGACGGATGAAAAACTGCGTGCCGGAACCGGACGTCGATAGCGCCTGATCGCGAATCTGAAACTCGGCCACGCGCTCGGCCGGACGCAGCGGATGGCGCAAGCCGATGGTCCATCCGCCGTCGTCGTGGCCGGGCTGGTCCCCACGGGCGAGTACGCTGCTTTTGCCGCCGTGAATCAGATAGTCGTTCACGTTCTGTTCGGTAAGCAGCTCCGCCATGCGATCGAGCGCGTAGCCCTTGCCCATGCTGTTGAAGTTGACCGTGACGCCCGGTTGACGAAAAGCAACCGTGCGTCGCGCCGCGTCGAGCGTTACATGCTGCATGCCGACGCACTTGCGCACAGCGGCGATCTCGTGTTCGCTCGGAACGCGGCCTTCACGACGGAAGAAACCCCACGCCTGCGACAGCGGGCCGCTCGTGATGTCGAACGCGTTATCGGTGTCGCGGTTGAGCGCGGCCGCTTGCTCGAACAGCGCGAACAATCGCGATTCAACTTCTACCGGCTCGGCGCTAGCCTGACGATTGATTGAATTAACTTCGCTGACGTCGCGATAAACGGTCAGTTGCGATTCAATCGCTTCGACCAGATCGAGCGCCGCGAACACGTGCTCCATCGAGCCGTCGTTCCGATCGGCGGCAAGCTGCACCTCGAACTCGCAGGCCATGGCCCGACGCCGCACGCTCACCAGCAGCATGCTCCGGTCCACGGTAAGCGGCGGCGACGACGCTCGCTCTTCCGACACGGGCATTTCCGGATTGTCCCCTGACTGCCGCGCCCCAGCCGCCCATTCGCGCGATGCGGCTTCACCCTGCAGAAAGCTGCGGCGAGTTGGGCGTGGCGTTGACATAGGACCGCTATTCTATCGCGCGGCCTTACGCAGTGAGAAAGGGGTGGCCGGCGTGATTCGAGAAAGTCGTCGTCTGATTATCGCCCGCCCGTTGCCGTAAAGAGTCCGCCTACTCACAATAACCGCAGTTCACTCAACGTTCTACCGGCGGATGGGGCTCATGGCCGAGGAATTGATCATCAGTGTCTCGGGTTTGCGTGGCGTGGTGGGTGAAAGTTTAACGCCTGACGTGGCATGCCGTTACGTCGACGCGTTTGCACGCACGCTACCCCGCGGGAGTGTGGTCGTGACGCGCGATGGCCGGGCGAACGCCGGTCAGCTTCTGCCGGCAGTGTTCGACGGATTGAGGGAAGGCGGCGCCGAAACGGTATTCGACGCCGGAATTGCGGCTACGCCCACCACAGGTGTTCTGGTTCGGCACCACGGATGTGTCGGCGGCGTGCAAATCAGCGCCAGCCACAACCCGGCCCAATATAACGGCCTAAAACTATTCTCTGCCGAAGGGCGCGTGGTACCGGCCCGAGTGGGACAGTCCGTGCTGGAACGGTACAAGACGCTCAGTACAGACCCCTCGGCGTCAAGTATTGAGCAGCCACCATCAAGCATCCAGCATCTGAGCGATACGACGGCCGCACACCTTGCCCTCGTCGAACAGATTGTGAACATCGCGCAAATTCGCGCTCGCCGTTTTCGCGTTGTGCTCGATGCAAACCACGGGGCGGGCAGCGTACTCGGTCGTGCATTGTTGGAGCGGCTTGGGTGCGACGTCGTGCTCCTTGGTGGGAAACCGGATGGATTATTCGATCACACGCCGGAGCCGACGGCCGAGAACCTCTCAGGCGTGCTATCCGAAGTGACGCGTGCGCGTGCCGACATCGGCTTTTGTCAGGACCCGGACGCCGACCGGTTGGCCATCATCGACGAGCACGGACGGTATCTCGGCGAAGAGTACACCCTGGCGCTGTGCGTCGATCATCTCTTGCGCCACCTCAAGGGACCTATCGTCACGAATTGCTCCACAAGTCGAATGACGGAAGACCTTGCAAAGAAGTATGGAGTTCCGTTTTATCGGTCGGCCGTTGGCGAGGCGAATGTCGTGGACGAGATGCTGCGGCGACAAGCCGTGCTCGGCGGCGAGGGCAACGGCGGTGTGATCGATCCGCGCGTCGTGATGGTGCGCGACAGCTTCGTGGGCATGGCATTGGTGCTCGACGCGATGGCGGCTCGCGGTCTTTCGGTTAGCGCGCTTGCCGCCGAGCTGCCGCAATACGCGATCTGGAAGGCGAAGATTGAACTGCCACGCGAAAACGTGCCGGCGGCCCTCGATGCCTTGGAGCAACGATTCAGCGACGCGACGAGTGACCGGCTCGACGGGCTGCGCCTCGACTGGCATCGTGCCGGCGGCGGCTGTTCGTGGCTATTAGTGCGCGGTAGCAATACCGAGCCGATCGTTCGAATTATCGCCGAAGCGCCGACTTTGGAAGAGGCTCAAAAGCGGTGTGACGAGGCAGTTCTTGTGCTCCGAAATTCCGACCGGCATCGCGAACGATAGTCGCAACGGCAGGAACCGGTTTTGTGTCAGGTTTCTGGAACCAGAGCGATTTCAATCCGATGGCCAATTGCGTGGGCATAGCGGCGCAGCGTTTCGATCGTGGGGTTCGGTCCCTCCATGTTTTCAAGACGCGAGATATTGCCGACCGTCATACCAGTGCGTTCCGCGAGCTCGGTTAGTGAAATCTCTTGCCGCGCCCGAATTAACTTCAGCTCCGAGACGATCGCGCCGAGTTCGCGTCGTTCGGCCAACAGCTCACGTCCGAGTGCTTTGTTCGCCTCTACTCCGGCTTCTTCCTCCTTCAACGCTGCGTGGTATGACCGTCGCTCTTCGTCGGTTGGCTGACGAACAATTCTTCGACCAACTCGCCTCTCGGTCATAGCTCAGTCCTCGACTTCGTATGCCGTAACAGGATATACCGTCGCGTCATTGATCCATTCGAAAATGACGGCAATATATCGCCCATCAGGCGTGAAACCGAATCGCATCGGACGTCCGCTGCTTCGGCTTGTTCGTTCCGAAATGTAATTCTCGATCACGTACTCAATGTCATCCGTCGTCAAGTCATGTTCGGCGATATGCTCAATGTTCCCGTCGTCACCTTCGAGCCACAGATAGTCGAACCATGCCACTAGATCGACCTCCGCACGGCCTTATCATAAATGATAAGCCACATAAATCACTTTGCAAGTGAGAGATTTCGAGGACGAAGCTCGACGCAATTCAAGGACTACCTAGATGTCTGAGCGGACTTAAGCGCTGCCGCTCGCAACGCCACAAGAAACGGCACCGGCTGACCGCCGAGCGCGTTGAGCACCGTGCCGCCTGCCGTAAAGATATGCGTAACCCACTTGGGCTCGCCGTACTTCTCCAACGCAGTGCCGCCCTCGCCGCCGCCCACGTAAACCTCCAAGCCGTTGTCGGTCATTCGCTTGAGCTGCGGAATGAATCGCCGCGTGCCCTCTTCGAAGCGCGGGTCTTCAAATTTGCCGAACACGCCGTTGTGAAACGCGACGGCGCCATCCAACTCCAGAAACTCTCCGATCGATTGTTCGAATAGTTCGCTCGTCTTGGGGCCGATGTCGAGCTGCTGATCGGTAGCCTTGAGCTTCTCTACGACGCTTCCATCCTGAATCCTCCAATCGATTGGAAGTATGAACTTGATGCCGCGCTTGCGGCCCTCCGCCACCATTCGCTTGGCCTGCTCAATGCGATCCGGCGGAACGTAAACGGGCTGATCTTTGTGCGCCGGATCTTCGCTCACACCCAGGGAATACTCTCTGCCGTCGATCGCGGCGGCCGCCTTGCACAACGCCATCGACAGCGACCCGCCAGAGATCACTCGCGTGAGCTTGCCGCGACCGATCATCGCTTCCAGGTCGTCGAGCTTGTCGATCTTGATGCCGCTGAAGACAACTAGCTGAGAGTCGAGGCAGCGCAGCGCCGGCCCGGTGAACTCGGCCGATACGTACTGTCCCCACGCCACGCTCTCCATTGCCGCCGGCACGGCCACCGTGCATGAATCCAGGCTTCCCGCCGAGAATGCTTCGAACACAAAAACGCGGCTTAACTTCTCAGCGAATTCGTCGGCCAGCTTCACCAGCTTGGGAGCCAGTTTCGCGAGGTCGGCCTTCTTCGCCTTCCACAGCACGCGCTCGATTTCATACTTGCGCGTATTTTCCAGCATGATAATCGCGCCCGGCTTGGCCGTCGCGACTTGCTTCGAGACCTCGGGCAGGATCGACACCGAGCTTTCATCGAGCCAATCGCGCACGAGCGGCACGTCGCATTTGAGCAATTCGCCCAGCCGCTTGGCCACTTTGGCAAGCGAGCCCTCCGGCTTGCGGCCGATGTGACCGAACACGATCTGTTTCCAGCCGCGTTTGCACCAAACTCCAAAGTGTCCATCATCGAGCGAAGTCGAATATCACCGTCGCCGATTTGTGGGCCAGGCTCGCAATCCAAGTCGCCGCGCACCAGCACCGGCGAACCGCTTGGCACGTGCTCGATTGCCGCGAGGCCCGGAATGTCGCGGACGTAGTCAGCCAACGTCAGATCCGGCGCCGCGTCCCGACCGGCCAGCAACGTTTCGCACCAGGCAACCATTTGCGTTTCTGTCACGGCCATCGTGGTTGTCCTCAATCGGCGACTTTGGTGTAATTGTTTGGAAGGCAGGTGAATAAGTGAGTAGGTGAGTAGGTGAATAGGTTGCAAGTGCAAAAAAGCCGTTTGGCATGCCCTACTCACGTACTCACCTGCTCACTTACTCACCACCCGAAGGGCATCATCCGCCGTGAGGTTCGCTTGGTCAAGACACTTCATCCGATCGCCGATATCTCTGCAATTGTCGGACTCGACAGCGATCGGCGTGTGCGCTCGAGCGCGGTAGCGGCACGGGAAGCCGCGAGCAATCGTCGTCGACGGATGTTGCTAATGCAGTCGTCGAGGCACTTGCCAAACCGCTGGATTATCCGCCGCTGTCCGCTTCGATCGTGCCGGGCGACCGCATTGCCATCGCGCTGGATGAAGCTGTGCCTTGTGTTCCAGAGATCGTGCGCGGCATTGTCGAATCGCTGAAACGCGCCGGGATCGGCAACGACGGCATCTCGGTTGTTACGCGGGACGCGGAATCCAGCCGGCTCTTAAGCGCCGAGCTCACGAAAGACGGCCAGAGCGCCATGGCGTTTGTCGTGCACGAACCCGATGATGAACGTGAGCTCTGCATGGTGGGCGTTACCAAAAAACACGGCCCGCTGGTCGTGAATCGGACCGTCTTCGATGCGGACGTTGTGCTGCCCGTTGGCGTGGCCCGAGCGGGCGATTCGAGTGTCTACGACAGCTTGTTCCCGAGGTTTTCGAATTCGGAAACGATCGAGCGATTCCGCTCGCCCGCGCGCCTGAATTCCGAAACATCGCACGCGGACAGGGTCCGTGAGACGGACGAAGCGGGATGGCTGATCGGCGCTCCGCTGGTGATTGAAGTCGTGCCCGGCGCCGACGGAACCGTCGCGCACGTTGTCGCTGGAGAGGCGCACGCGGTCGCCAACCTGGCGGAACGGCTTGTTCACCAGCAATGGATTGCACGAAGTCCGCAGCGCGCCAGTCTGGTCATCGCCACGATCACGGGCGGGGCCGCGGCACAGAACTGGGAGAACGTCGGCCGCGCATTGGCTGCCGCCGAGCAATTGGTCGACGACGACGAAGGGGCGATTGCCATCTGCTCGAACCTCGATCAGCCGCCGGGCGAGTCGCTTGGCCGGCTTGTCGGCAGCGACGACCTTGCTGATACGGAACGGCGAATATTGCGCGATCACGCGGCCGACAGTTGGTCGGCCTCACAGTTAGCGCGTGCTCTGCAGCGCGGCCCCGTATATTTTCTCAGCCAGTTGCAGTCCGACACGGTCGAAGACATGGGAATGGCTCCGGTCGAATCGATCGAGGAAATAGCGCCTCGCCAGCCGGCATGAGAGCTACATTGTGCTGGATGATGCGCAGCATGCGATTCCAAGCGTCTCGGCTGAGGAATAGAAAAATGACGATCTGAAGGCGCCGAGTTTATCGTCAGATCGCAGTTTTATCCGCAATCGTTGCTCGAGCGCCGCCATGGCGATCCCGCCGTTTGAGTTAGATGATTACATCGCTCTTTCCAAAGAAGGCGGCTTCGTGCAACTTCCGGAGTGGTCGAGCATCATCATCACCGGCAAAGATCGACAGGTCTTTCTTCACAACTTTTGCACGAACGACATTCGCAGCCTGGCGCCGGGGCAATGTTGTGAAGCGTTTATTACGAATGTCAAAGGCAAAGTGATCGGCCATGGATTGGTGACGTGCCGCGACGAGTCGCTTGTCGTGGTTACCGTCCCGCAGCAAGCGGCAACGTTGATTGCGCACCTTGATCGGTACGTCATTCGCGAAGACGTGCAGCTACAGGACACGACTTCAGATCGCGCGTATTTTCTATTAGCAGGCGACTCGCGGCGGATCGAAAACGCCATTTCGATGGCGCCACAAAACCATGAGGGCCAATCGATCCTACATCGATGCGTCAATGCGGAGAGCAAACTTGGGGACGTGCCGGTGCGCTGGATTGGTTGGGATTTGTTACTGCCGGTGTTTTGCGGGCTCATCGAAGTCGACATCCGCGATGCCGAACGTGCTCGAGACGCGCTCATTGAACGACGGCTTCGGCCGTGCGGCGAAGCGGCTTTTCATGCGCTGCGGATTGAAGCAGGTACACCGCTGTTTGGTGTCGATTTCGACGAACGCAACTTGCCGCAAGAAGTTGGCCGAAACGAGCGGGCCATCAGCTTCACCAAGGGCTGCTACCTTGGACAGGAAACCGTCGCCCGTATCGACGCGCTAGGTCACGTCAATCAGCAACTGGCGGGCGTGCGGTTTTCGGGAGATGTTCCGCCAAATGTTGGAGCCGAGCTGCTTCACGCCGGAAAAAACGCGGGGCATGTGACTTCGACGACGTACTCGCCCAAACTTCAAGCGCCGCTGGCGCTCGCCATGGTGCGCCGCGAGCAATCCGCCGTTGGAACCCGGCTCGATTCGCCGGCCGGCCCGTGCGAAGTCGTTTCACTGCCGGTCAAGCCGATGTGATGTCGTTACCGTCGCGCGGAATGCAACGCTTCGTCGTCGTGCGCCAGGCCCGAATAAAGCCGCTGGAAAACTTCATCTACGGCCCAGGGAGTGGTGGCCTCGTCACGTCCCAGTCCATCAAACTCTTCAGCCACAAGCATGGGCGGCTCAGTCAATGGATTGGGCTCGAATGCCTGCAGAAGCAGAGCATTTAACTCCATCGTTGTCGCACGTTGAGTCGCACCATCGGCCCTATCTAATCTGTCGAAACGGCTGAAAAAACTGTTTTTCTCACGTCGACTCAACTGGCGCTTCAAACGCAAACCTTGCGTCCGCTTCGACCGCATCGCCCGCTGACGCCGTAGCCAGCGCCGTCTTGGTTTGTTCAGGAGAAATGGCCGCCGCCATCGACGCAACGGCAATTGCCACTGCCGCGGCACTCGCCGACTGGGCGCCAAGCATCTTCCGCCAGACGATGTAATCGGCGGCATCGACCACTCCGTTGGCGTTTCCGTCGGCGCCGCTGCCCGCAGCCACGCTCATGCCAAATTGGGATCTCCAAACGGCATGGTCCGCTTGTTCCACGCTGCCATTTCTGTCGTAATCGCCTGCGAGTCCCAGTGGCTCGCCGTTGTTGCCGGGGCTGCCGCCGCTCTGCTGACTCGCTCGCCAATTGGTCGGGGCGTTAAGATCGCCCTCGGGATCAATGACCTCAATCGATGGGCCGGTGCCGTCCGCGGCGGCAGGCCAAGGACTCGTGTCGCTGTACGTCACACTCACAATCAGTGCGCCGGCCGCGTCGAGGAGCGTAATCGTTTCGCCCGAGTTACTGAGATTTCCGGTGTCCCAGCCGGTGGGGGCCAGGTTAATGCCAGTTCCATAAATCGACGTAAACACGGCCGGCGTGCGGGCGACGACAATATATTCTCCCGGCGCGAGACTCAAACCGCCGCCAAATACATAAGGGTCATCGCGGAAATCGGCGATCTGGATTCCGGAAAGCGCAACGGGCTCGTCGCCGTAGTTGTAAACTTCGATGAACTCCAGGTCCGACGGATCGCTTAGCGCGGGATCGTACGGATTGTAATGCACCTCCGTGATTGACAGCGTGGGAGTCGAGACAGGCGGCGCTGCCACAAACTCGACCGGCGCGGACCAATGGCTCCAGCGACCTTCCGCGTCCTGCATGCGCACGCGCGCCCGATACGTATGTCCGATCTGCAGTCCGGCGCCAGAGAAATCGAGCACGTTATTGAAGCTGCTCAGCTCGCCACTCTCCCAGACGGCGTCGACCTCGTATTTCCAAGCGATGCCCGGTTCGTAGTTCGCCGTGCCCGGATGATAGATTTCGCCGATGCGCCATTCCATGGCCCGGAATGCACTCGCGCCGGAATACGACGACGATGTGAACTGCAATTGGTTGAGTGGAAAGCCCGCATCTCCCGTGTACGTAATGGTGGGCTTGTTCGGTATCTGTGCTTCATCGATAAGGATCGTTGAGTCGATAAAGTTGCTGCGCGTGACGGCGTAGTTCTTGAGCACTTGCATCATGCCGTCGAAGTTGCCGGTCGCCGGAACTCCGGGGCCGCCCGCGTAATACCGGCCGTGCCCCGCCTTGCCTTGGTTCACATAGCTCGACACAAGGATCGGGTTGTAATCCCACATGGCCCGATCGGCGTCGACCAGCGACGGCTGCCCGGGCGTGTACACGAACGAAGCCACCTCGTCGACGATCAGGCCCACCTGCTCAACGTTGATCAACAAGTCGCGCAGCTCGCGCAGCCGATTGCGATAGTCGAGCGCGAATTCCGGAATCGCCAGGACTCGACTCTTGAATGGCTCGTTGCCGTTGCCGAACATGTTGTTGGCCCAGGTGAGGTCGATGTCCCAGGGCAGCGTCTCCCACTTGATTCGTTTCCGGGTTGAGATAATAGAAGTAGTTCTTGCCGCCGGCGATGTCGTAGTGATGGATCGCCTCGACGATCGAACGGTAGTTGTAATAGCTATCCAGGTTGAAATTCTGCCGCCACCAGTCGGCCGTTTGCGGTGCGCTCTGGTACGTCGTCTTGAAGTCAATCAAGTCCGACGAGTCAGACACGGCAGGGTAATCGCCCTGGTTGTTCGACTCGCCGCCGATACCGCCCACGCCCGTGTTGTTCTCCATCTTGTAGAGGTTGCCGTCCGGCAGGTCGTGCTCTTCAAGGAAGTTGTCGTCGAGCTGCTCGACGGCCAGATACAGGCCCTGGAAGTCGCCGCCGTATTGACTGGCGCCGTTTTCGTTGGCACTTTCAATGATGCGGAAGTGGACGTAATTCGTATTGGACGCCGCCACTCCGGCGAGGTTGAACATCTTGAAGCCAACCGATTCGAACAACCCCTGTTCGCCGCGGTACCCGAAATCTCCTTGCTGAATGAGGGCGCTCAGGTTCAGCTTGCTCCAAGCGAACGTCATATTCGTCGCCGTAGTCGTCGCGCGCCTCGAAGTCGTGCCCGCGGTTGAAATCGAACTTCCACATGTTCTTGCCCATGGCGTACCGCCACACGCCTCCGCGCGCGCGAAAGTGAATATGGTCGTACACCACGCCGTCGTAAACGAGCGCGCCATGCCACAGGTAATCGCTTCCGGCGTAGCCGCTGAGCCTCGTCGAGTCGGGAATGAACTGCGAATCGACATGGGCCTGCCGCGTCGTGATCAAATGGTAGGTCGCCACGGAATCCAGCAGCTCTGAGCTGTACGAGACCGGCGTCGTGACGCCTGGCTGAACCGCGCCGGTCCAGTCAGGTATTTCGCCGTAAACGAAATAGGCAAAGTTCGGCTTGCGGATCGTCCGAATACGGAGCGGTGATCGACGCGCCCAGCACATCCGTGGCCCGGACTCGATATCGCACCAGTCGCCGATGCGTCTGCAAGCTGCCCGCGAGCACGCCGGTGTATATGTCATCGCCCGCCACGGCATCGCCGGCCGTGCCGTCGTCGCGCATGGACACCGTTGTCCAGTTCGTTGCATAGCGCGAATCAGTAATCGCGATGTAGTCGCCCGGGTTGACAAGCTGATATAGAAGGGCGACTGCGGCCACGCCATCGGGATCGGTGACTTTCATCGTGACCGTCACGTCCTGTCCAGGCAGCGGAGCATTCGGCGAGTGACTTACTTGGCGCATTTGCGGCGCCGCATTGAAGGCGAATACAGAGTTTGCCGCGTGCGGCGTCACGGCGGCGGAGCGCCAGCTTCCGCCCAGATCGTTGTCGAGCGCCGGGTGAATGAGCTGGATCGAACGGCCCGGAATGTCGCCGATCGTTGGCCAGGGGAATCCGAGTTGATAGTCAACGACGTCCTGCGTTATGCCCGCTGAATTCAGCAGCTCGAGCGTTTCGCCGTCGTTCGCCAGTCGACCGTCAAACGGACCCAGCGACTGCACACTGTACCGGCTGGCCAATTCGGCCGGATGCTGCGATATGAGCAGGTACTGCCCGGAACCGAGCATCGTGCCGCCCGGAATCGTGTAGGAAACCGCGTTGGCCAGCCGCCATCCGGACAAATCCACGGGCGTGCTGCCGGCGTTGAATAGCTCCACATATTCCCACGGCTCGGCGTCGCTCCCCGAGTCGTAGTTGATTTCGTTGATCACCACGCCGGAGCCCGACAATATCGCGAACGTCGCGCTGAAGGCCAACAGCGGCTGGTCGTCGGTGTTGCTGATCGCCCCGCCCGCAATCGCGGCTGTGTGAAGCGAGTTTACGCTCGCGGCAGGAATCGTAAATTGAATCGTGTCCTCGTCGATGACCTGGTACGCGGTGGCCGGCAAGCCCGTCCACCGTCAGGTCACTCGCTTGGACCGTGGATATGTTGACCGGCCGATTGAAATTCACGGTGTAGCTGGTCGGTGCCGATGTGAGCAGCGCACCGGACGGCGGGTCGCTCGTGGCCACGCGGAACGAAGCATCAAGCTCCATCAATCGCACGGCCGTTAATCCATATCCTTTCGAGCCGGTGGCCGCGCTGCCTGTCCCCACGCCCGGCGTCAGCCCGAGGTACTGCTGCGACCTGACCTGAATCGTGCCGTCCGCGCCCGGATCGATATCCTTCCACTCGACAATAAAGCCTTGGTCCGGCAAATGATTCTGGCCGGTCCAGATTGCAACCTGGTTCGCCTGCAGCCCATCGGTGACGATCCCGATGCCGGCACTGTGCGATGCTGTGAACGAATCGGCGCCGAGGAGCGTGACCAACGTCCAGCGATTGGTGTATGTCGGGTCGCCGCCGCGCGACGTCGTGCCGGCAAACTCATAGTCCAATTGCGGATTGAGACCGGAAAACGTGTGCGTGTACGTAGCCGCTCCCTGAGAGGCTGATGCTCGTTTGCGGCCCGCTGCCGAAGTCGACCCAGCCACCGAAGATTGTGTGCGCCTCAGTGCCCGGCGCGGGCGACCCGACAACGCTTTCAAAGGTCGCGCCAGCGGATTGCGTCTGCAGCAAGATCGGCATTGTCGCCCCGGTGGCGCTATCGCGTAACAGTCCGGAGCTCGTGCCGACGGTGGCATAGGTCGTCGTGTACGCGTGGGTGCCCGGCCCCGCGATGTGATCGTTGTACATCGCCACATCGCCGACCAGCAGCAGACGGTCCTCGAGTCGTTCGAATGAACAGCGATGAAGAGAAGACTTGCCGCGGCGAGTCGCTGAGCGCTGATCAAAAGTCCGCATCGGTTGTCACCCGCCCTGCCGGCAATCACCCCAATTTGCCATTAGGACATACTAGCATCGCGATAAATGATTGTTAAGGAAAGCGCTTCCAAGAATGGCGCTGGGCGTCGTCGTCAACGCGACTTATTGAGGCGACGAAAGCCGAAAGACACGTCCACAATATGGCATTGTGTCAGCACACGCGGACTGTCGTTGCCCGTCGTGCCGTGGTGTACGTGCCTACTAAGTACGGAGAACAGACGATCTTTAGAGCACCTAACAGAATGAATAGCCGCCAAGGACACAAAGGTCGCCAAGGAAAAATAGATGCAGATTTATTGCCTCCTTGGCGTCCTTCGCGTCTTGGCGGTTCAATTTGTTAGGCGCTCTTGGTCTCTCTTCTCCACGACCGGGTCCACGCGATTGCCGCCGCGACGCTTTGGCACTAATTTCCTCTGTTTTCAGCCGGAAAGAATTGACAAACGCGGTTCCGGTCGGTAACACGTACTAAGGGCGGTGGACTCTTCTTTCGACATGTCTTTCTGTCGGAACGGGTGGTGGCAATTGGTAGACCGCACTCATGAACGCGTCGTATTGTGCGCTCAGGAAAACCCTTATTCGTCAGTAAACCAGGCGACGGCGTCGCCGTATTCGGTACTCTCAGGAACATAGCAATGAAAAAACTCTGGCAGTTGCTTGTCCTCGCTTGCGTGGTTCTTGCCGTTCCCACGACCGGGTTGGCTCAATCGTTGGGGCTCAACTTCGCATCCGATGAAGTCGCCGGGACCGGAAGCGCGTTGGCCCCCACGGATGTCGCCGGCGTCGTGCCGCAAGCGAATTGGAATAACCTCGTAGGCGCAAATGGAACGAATGTCGGGAGCCTCGTCTATGACAACGCAGGCACGTCCACGCCCAGCGGGGTTACCGTTTCCTGGAGCAGCCCAAACACTTGGGCGTCGACCCGAGGGACCTCCACAAATAACATGTTCCCGGCGGGTCCGAATCGCCAGTTGATGACCGGGTACATCGACACGACCGATTTGGCAGCCGGGGCAAATTCCGTCACCGTGAATAACATCGATACGGCACTGCGAGTGCCCTCGTACGATGTTTATGTCTATTTCTTGAGCGATAGCAACGCAAACCGCGGCGGCGGGTATACGCTCAACGACGGCATCAGCACCGTGCTGAAATACGGCAGCACCGTGGGAAATGGATCTACATTCGTCGAGGACCCGGGCACTGACATCAACAACTCGCAGGACGGAACCTATCTGCGCTTCCGGCGATTGACGGGGCAGAATTTCACATTGACGGGCAACGCAGCGCTCACCAACGGCACTCGCGCCGATCAACGCCGTCCAGATCGTCCATCGCACGGTCGGGCCGGGCGACGTCGACAGCGACGGAGACGTCGACCTCACCGACTTCCATATCCTGCGCGGCAACCTGTTCAAGACGGGTCAAACCGAAGCGCAAGGCGACTTGGACGGTGGCGGCATCGTCGATTTCGCCGACTACCGCATTTGGAAGCGCAACGCGCCTCCAGGTCTGGCGGCCGGCGTCTCGCTGGGTGTTCCCGAGCCGACTTCCGCCATGGTGTTGGCGCTTGGAGCCGCACTGGTTGCGTTCTGCAGCCGGCGCACTCTTCGTTGGACGACCCGCTGACATCGAGCGGCTCCCCTTATCGACCGATTGCTCACGGCGCACGAACCATGATTTACTCAAACTACGAAGGACAATGCCGATGAGGGTCCTTGCCTTTTCTTTCGTCATGCTTTTGCTGGGAGCGCTCGCGGTGCCCACGGCGTACGCTCAGCCTGGCCCCACGCCAGTTGTAACCATTTGGGACTTGGGCACGCCGCCGGGCAGCGGCACCGGAGACTGGAACGTCGGTACGAATTGGAGCCGTGACATCGTGCCCAATGTGACTCAAGAGGATGCCGCGATTATCAACGGTGGCGGAACCGCCCAAGTCACCACCGCGATCGCCACCAATGTCGGCAGCGTCGTGCTTGGCCAAGGGACCGCGGCCGGCGAATCAGGTACGCTCGAGATTCTGAGCGGCGGCACGCTCAATGTCGTCGATGACCCCACGTTTCCTGCCGACGGAAGCGTTCGCGTCGGACAAAACACCGGGCAGGGCCTCAATGCAGCGCTAACGGGCACGAATCCAAATCCTGGCACGGGCAGGCTGCGCGTTCTGCCTGGTGGCACACTCAACTCGGTGACTCTCACGCTTGGTGGCACCGTCGATAGTCAGATTACGCTCGGCAGCACAGGCGTCGGCACGGCCACGGTCAATACGAGCGGCGTCACGCTGGGCCGAACCATGCGCGTCATCGGCCCGAATGTCAATTTCACGTCCAGCGGCACCGGCGCCGGCATCACCTTCCAAGGCACCAGCATTTTTATTCCCGAAATTACGGGGCCAACTCACTCGGTTCTGAAGACGACCGGCATCGCCAGCCTTGGCGGCACGTTGCAAGTCGATTTCAACGGCGTGACGCCGACGCAGGGACCATCATGGAATATTATTGACGCCGCGTCCGTCAACGGCGCGTTCGCCACGATTTTGCCGGATCCCGGCGCGCCGCTGGGCGTGGGCCAGGTCATGGCCACGCGCACCGTCAATGGCGGCGCGAACGGCCGGCTCGTGCAGCTATACGTCAGGCAATTGCCTGTGCTGAACGTGGATCGCGCTACGGGAGCGATAAGCATCTCGAACCCGGGCAATGCCGCTATTGATATCGATGCCTACACGATTCAGTCGAATGCCGGCGCGCTGAGCCTGACTAACTGGCAAAGCTTGGAAGATAACCCCGGCGTTGCCGGCGCCGGTTGGTTTGAAGGCAATCCGACCGCAAATCGGCTCACCGAAGTGCGCTCTGGCGGCGTCAGCACACTGGCACCCGCCGGCGCCTGGGCCTTGGGGAATGCCTGGCAGCCGCCGACACCGACCCAGTTCGGACAGGTCGTCGAGGATCTCGCGTTCCAGTTCAATGATCCGGTTTCGCAGGAAACCGTCAACGGCTTCGTCAATTACACGGGCACGAACATTAACAATCTCGTTCTGTTTGCCGACCCGGCGACAGGCAATGTGAAGATCCGCAACACGTCGCCTTTCAACGTCGAGATCGACGGCTACACGATTACCTCCGCCGCCGGCTCGCTCAATTCCAATCCTGCCCTTTGGACAAGCCTGCAAGACCAACCGGGCATGGCGCCGAATTGGTTCGAAGGTTTCCTCACGGACAATCGTGTTACCGAAGTCATGTCCAGCGGCACGACCACGCTGACTGGAAACAGCGTCACCACATTCGACCTGGGCGGACTATTCAAGACGACGGGACTGCGCGACCTGGCGTTTCAGTTCCTGCTGGCAAACAACTCGCTTCCCAACACCGGCGTCGTGCTTTACCAGGCCGCTCCCACGGTGGACGAACTGCCCGGCGACTACAACGACGATGGAAGTGTAGATGCCGCCGACTACGTCGTTTGGCGCAAGACGGACAATACGCCAGCCGGCTACAACACCTGGCGAACCAATTTTGGCCGAACGGCCGGCAGCGGCAGCGCAATTTCCGGCGCGGCGGTGCCCGAGCCCGGTTCGCTGATGCTTCTGGCGGGCGGCCTCATGGCCCTGGCGCTAACGCGGCGCACATAGAATTCCCTCCCCTTGGGCGAGGGACGAGGTGCTCCAGGCACCCACGATCGGCCAGGCCGCCATCGGCGTCGGAGACGCCTCCCACGGCAAGGGCAAACAGGGCGTAGATATTTGCTAGTCGGCCGAGGATTGTCTATAATGCGGCGCGGACCAGGGTGGCGGCTTTTCATATCGGTTGGGGCGGGTTCCAGAACGGAACCGGGCGTCGCGCTGAGGGCGTCACAACTCGTCATCGTTGGGAGGTGCAGGGCGATGCGCAGATCCTATAGCCAGTCGCGCGGGTTCACGCTGGTCGAGCTTTTAGTTGTCATCGCAATCATCGGAATCCTGATCGCTTTATTGCTGCCGGCGATCCAAGCGGTGCGCGAAGCAGCGCGGCGGCAACAGTGCGTGAACAATCTCAAACAGCTCTGCGTTGGGAGCACTGAACCATCATGAAACCGCCGGCCATTTTCCCACGGCGGCTGGGGTTGGTGTTGGGTCGGCGATCCCGATCGTGGTTTCGGCGAAGACCAGCCCGGCGGTTGGGCTTTTAACGTGATGCAGTTCACCGAAGAGGGCATGCGGATACAAAAGCGCCTCCGACGGCGACGCCAACACCGACAGCGACGCGACAAAGGGATGCCATTCGAGATCTGATCAACAAGCCTTTGCCACTATTGGGCTGTCCATCTCGCCGTGGAGGCGCCCGATCGTTTCCGAAACCGATCGATGGCAACTACTATGCCTACAACTCATCGGAAGCTGTTGCTTCAGCCCGCGGTCAAGGAGCCGATCCCACGCCGGCCGCGGCGACTATGCCATCAATTGTGGTGATCCTGGCAGAACAACGAACAGGATTCAGGGACCGAGCAATCTTGCTGGCGCGGCACTACCTTTAATTGGTCGGTCAAAGGGCCAACCGGCACCAATGCCCAGGGCGTCGTGATCGTTACGGGAATCAGCTTTCAACGCAGCGAGGTGGCGATTAAGCACATATCGGACGGCACTACTCATACGTACTTAATTGGGGAAAAGTTTATCAGGCCGATACATTATGAGACCGGACGAGATGAGGGTGATAACGAAACCTGGTGCACCGGCTATAACAACGATAACTTCCGATCGGCGTATGTTCCACCCGCCCGAGACACGGACATCGATGAGTTTCGCGTGCCATACGCAGGCGACAATACGCTCTACCGCGGCCGGCATATCTTCGGCAGCGTTCATTCCGCGGGACTCAACATGTCTTATTGCGATGGCCACGTCGATACGGTGACGTTCGACATCGATCCCTATCTACACCGCAGTCAAGGGAACCGTCGCGATGGTTCGACTGAGGGCGAAGTGTGGCGTCCTGCCCGTGGGGTTGCGCCCTAGATCAGTACGATTGCGTGATTCCAAGGCTGAGGCTTCTCGATTTGATGTCTGTTCAGATCAGTTTGTCGCGCGCTCGGCGCCTAGCTCGCCGGCAATGCGTCACGACCAGCGCGACGGCTCGTCCGCTCACGCACGAATTTCCATTGTCGTTGCGCTCGCTTCAATAGTGTGCATTGTTGGATGCGACCGGAGGGAGCTCTAGCGGGACCGACATGCCGGAGGTAAATCCATCTGCCGCGGCAGCACAGGCAATTGAGTTGTTCGACAAAGATGGTAATGGAACGCTGAACGAGACAGAGTTGGCTACCTGCCCAGGCGTTGTGTCGACGCACGCTAGCTACGACACCGACGTCGATAAGGAGGTTTCCGAGGACGAAATTGCGGGCCGATTGAAGACCATCTACGACAGCGGTCCACGCTGGGTGACTGTAAGCTGCCAGGTTCTTCAGGGCAGCAGACCGCTCGCTGGGGCGAAAGTACGCTTTGTGCCCGAACCATTTCTAAAGGACGCGCTGCCGCCAGCAAGCGGCACGACTGATAATCAGGGTCGGGTCAATCCGGCCGTTGTCGACGAACAACTTCCGACCGACAAAAAAGGGCTGCACATCATGCGCCTTGGGGTGTATCGCGTCGAAGTCGAGCACCCCAGCATCAAGCAGCCGCATAAAGCGCTGGGTTGCGAAATCAGCGAGCTTGTGCGCGGCGGCACTGAGCCGGTCATTCGACTTTAGCGCTGGCGCCGACCAACTTGCCGTCGTCGACGATTGGGCAGCGGCGATAGTGGAACTCGTGCTACCGCGGAAGCCATAATTCTTGGCGCCCAGCGGAACCTCCGTGCAACGCTTGCGGTTTAGCTACGCCCTCATCTCGTCGGCGAAACCCGAGCGCTCGGCTCGCGTATACGCCTTACGAATATTCGCTGGACTTTCCGCAGGTGGCCAAAATATCATTGACAAATGTACACTACATCGTGTATAATAACCCGCGAAATGACCGTCCGCGCGTGGCTGGAAAGACGTCTCGCCGGATGGCGCGCTGAAAGTAACAGTCCGCGTGCAAAGCCTTCAGTGGCTCCCTCCGATCAGGACACCTCTTCAGCGTGCATCATTCCGGGCCATTGGAGTTGCCAGGTGCTCCACCCGGACGGTAGGGACCGTGGGCGTCGTTGCCATCAGCTCGCAGAGCTGCTTCATGCGCGTCAAGCTCACAAAAAGCGGCCCCAGTGGGCCCACCATTTCTTTTTTTCACGCACACACACAAGAACATCGATGCCAGAAAAGAAAGGCAAAATATAAGACACAAGCCCAATAACCGCTTGCGGCTTAGCGCAAAGTGGCACGAGGCAGAGTCTCGTACCGCGCTAATCCGCTCGGGGTCGTCGACCGAGTGCCGGAGCGAGCAGCATCGCGCCTAAACCAAAGAGCGCGATCGAGCCGGGTTCAGGGATGAGCCGCGTCGCGACGAGCTGAATGGCGTTGATCGGCGCGCGCGGCGGGAGCGCGCCGGCCAGGCTGCCCTGCGCCGTGAGCGTGAAGCTCAGGTCGCTGCGGCCGGGGAACACCAGATAGTTGCCCGGAGTGAAGCCGGGAGTCGTGGAGGATTCGTGGGCGTTTTCGTTGGCCCGCGTGTAAGTTCCGCCGCCGGCGCCCAGGTTCCAATTGGCCGTGTCCGACATGGTTGTTGCGTCGGTGCCGTCGCTGGTGGAGGTGATCGTATAGTTGCCGGCCCGGCCCGCGCTGGCATCGCCGTCCAGGTAAACGTAGACGTCATACTGGGCCCATTGGGCGGGCAGATCGGAGACCGTCACGGTTGTCGAGCTCGTGTCGTTCGTATCAAGATAGCCCTTCATGAGGTTGGCTTCCTGGTCGAACGGCGCCGTGGTGGCGATGGTCCAAACGTTGTTGGAGGCCCAAGTGGCGCTGGTGCCCGCGAGCGTTGCGCCATTCTTATCGAGCAGGCTGCCGGCCGCGGAAGAGCCGCTGAACCCAGTCAGATTGTTCCAGTTCGACTGCGCAACGCTGGGCACGCCGGCTACGCCGGCGACAATGCCGTCATCGTTTGAAAACCCGTCGGGCTGCGCCGTATCGGCGCGGCCGCCGACAAAGTTCAGGCCAACAGAATTGATTCCAGGCAAGCAGCGGAGCCGGGTCCGCAGGCATGGCGGTCGGCGCGGCCACCCAGTTCGCTGCGGCGCTGCCGTCGGTTTCGACAATTTGAATGCCATGGACGCCGACGTTGTTGCTGCCGCGCATCGCGCGAAGCTCAAAGCTGCCAGAGTTTAATGAGCGATAGTGAGTGTAGTTCGCGAGCCCGGTGTTTGTGGCCGGTTGTGTGGTCGCAGTCGCCTCGACGAAGCCGGTGAAGGGAGCCGTGTTGGTGCGGAACCAGCGGTCGTTCTGGAAGTAGCCAAAGAGCCGGGTGCGGCCCGAGCGATTGTTCGCATCGGAGCCAAGATAGGTGTAGACGTCGTAGTTCGCGTAGGGCACGCCGGTGACGGTGATCACTGTGTCGCCGGCGGTGCCCGTATCATCCAGGTACCCGGCCATCATATTCAGGTCGCCCGGTCCGGCGTTCGGCGAGCTCCACGTGCCGTTGGATGTCCAGGTGATGGATACACCGGGTACCACCGCGCCTGTACTATCGGCGATCGAATTGGCGGTGGGGCCGGTGATGTTTGCGCCGCCATTGCCTGAGGCAGCGCCGTCGGAATTGTTCCAATTCATTTGCGGCACAACGCCGGCCGATTCGGTGGCGGCCATGTTGTGCTCGAAGTTTGGTCCCCCGCGGCGGAAATTGACGCCGATCGATGCGGCATCAGCCGGCAATACGGAGATAAGGAGAAAAGCGCACGCTAAGAACCAAGATGTACGTCTCATTAGCTTCCCTCGAACAGAAAAGGTAGCCTGCGAAAAGATCGAAGCGCGCCAATCTGGCTGCAAGCGCGCAGCTAAAGCGGCGGCGTCGTGTTGGCCGGACCAATGGCGAAAAGAGCGAGACCTCCCAAGCTCCGAGTCCGATGCCGAACTCCCACCATTGACCTCGCCCCCGGCCGAGGCCGATTATAAATGGCCCCAAACTGGGGGTCAAGAATTTTCCGAAAAAAGTGATATGTTCGCGCCGGCATGGTCGAAGCAAGCGGCCGCTGCCGAACCATTTATGGCAAACGCGGCCAGTCACCTTAGGCTCCCCACGTCCCGTCCATTGTGACTTCCATCGCTCATGCCATAATGCGGCGCCAACCAGTGGCTTTGTCGGTGAGAAGAGTTGCAGTTTTGCTCTGTTGACGTGAGCGCTCCATTGCGGTCTGGCGAGAGAGACGGTTGCAGTTTCACAAACCCCAGCCCAATCTTGTTTAAATGCCTTCGATGAATCTTCGGCAGCGACTAGCTTTGCGCGTGTTCGTCGCCATTTCGTGCCTATCAGTGACGACAGCCGTCCTGCGCGCTGAGGGCGACTCGCTCGAATTTGAAGTGCAAGTCGAAACCGTGCTCGAGCACGATGGCGGCGACTTCCACTGGTATCACCCTCGGGCGGCCTCCGTCGAAGGCAAGCATGGGCCTGAGGTGTTTGTAACGCTGCAAAAGCACCTGAATGTCAGTGACTACTATTCCGGCCTCTATGTCATGCGCCGGCCAATGGCGGATGGCCAGTGGAGCGGGCCGGTCGCTATACCGGAGCTCGATTGGCGCCATGAAAACGATGTGACAATTTCCGTTGCGGACGTCACGCCGGGATGGCATGCTGCGTCGCGCCGGCTCCTGGCCATCGGTTGCCAGGTGCCCTACAGTTCCGGCGGTGAGCAGATCGTCGATGGTCCGCCGCGGCAACATCAAACGGCCTATGCCGTCTACAACCCAGAAATCGATTCATGGTCGACCTGGCAAATTCTGGAGATGCCGGACGACCAAAAGTTCAATTTCAGCCGAAACGCTTGTTCTCAGTGGCTCATTCAGCCGGACAATTCTCTATTAGTGCCACTCTACTTCGGCCGTGACGCGCGTGGCCCCTGGTCGGTGACTGTTGCCCAGTGCGGCTTCGACGATCAGCGCCTAAAGTATCTGCGTCATGGAAATGAACTGGAGCTCAACGTCAAACGCGGCTTAGTCGAACCATCGATCGTGGCGTACGACAACCGCTATTTCCTCACGCTGCGTAACGACGTGCGCGGTTACGTCAGCGTAAGCAAGGACGGCCTCGACTGGTCGCCGATCCGCCCGTGGACATTCGATGACGGCGAGGAGCTAGGCAGCTATAACACGCAGCAGCATTGGCTCGCGCATAGCGAAGGCTTGTTCCTGGTATATACTCGTGCGGGGCAATGAACGACCATATTTTCCGGCATCGTGCTCCCCTGTTTATCGCGGAAGTGGACCCGAAAAGCTTGCAGGTGATCCGTGAGACGGAACGGGTTCTAATCCCCGAACGAGGCGGCGAACTTGGCAACTTTGGAGCGGCTGCGATTGATCAGAACCAGTCCTGGGTTACCGTATCTGAAGGCGTATCGAGCGACGACGCCCGCCGGCGCGGCGCAAAAGGGGCAACCTTTGTGGCGCGCATCATCTGGTCGAAACCCAATCGCCTGGTGACATCGCCCGCTCTGCCTCGGGATGAATGACGGAATCGTAGCTATGCGGCACCTGCTGTTCGGTCTCATTTTCTTCTGCATTTCTCCGCCGACGAATGGAGCCGAGTCTAATCCCGCAATTTGCGCATCGCCGTCTCTCAATTAATTATTCGCGCGTGAAACGTACCTTTTCCAATCCGCATGCGGGGTTGCTCTCCGCGCGCCTTCGTTGATAATGGGGCATCGCCTGCCAGACCCAAGCCTGCCGAATCGGTCCGCGTTTGCGCCGACTGAAGGCTGCGCTTCCCGCCTGTGACCCGTACCATGCCTAGATGGTTTCGAGTCCTCTCCATTGTTTCGACGATTATTCTAAGTGCCCGCGCAGTATCCGCCGATACCGAGGATTCCAGCTCGGCGCCGAGCTTTGAAGCGGACATTCGTCCGATACTTCGCGCACACTGCTTCGATTGTCACGGCGCTGCGGAAGAGAAGGAAGGCGGGCTGGATCTGAGGCTCGTGCGTTTTCAAATCGCCGGCGGAGACTCGGGCGCCGCGATCGTACCGGGTGATCCAGAAAACAGTTACCTGGTTGCGCGGCTTCGGGCTGGCGAGATGCCGCCCAACGGCGAAAAAGTTCCGCCCCAGAAAATTCAAACGATCGAACGCTGGATCGCCGCCGGCGCCAAGACCGCGCGACCCGAACCGGAATCGATCCTTCCCGGGCTCGGCATCACCGAAGAAGAACGGTCGTGGTGGTCCTTTCAACCGATTAGACGGCCCGCCGTGATGGCTTCAGCTTCCGACGCCCGCGTGCGGACGCAGATTGATGCGCTGTTATGCGCATCGATGCCCAAGGGACTCACGTTTTCGCCGGACGCTGATAAGCATAGCCTCATGCTGTGCGCGTTTTTCGACCTGACTGGCTTGCCACCGACGCCCGAAGAGGCGGACGCCTTCATGGCGGACCAATCGGCTGATGCGTACGAACGATTAATTGATCGGCTGCTCGCCTCACCCCATTATGGCGAACGATGGGCTCGTCATTGGCTCGATGCGGCCGGCTATGCGGATAGCGAGGGCGGCGCTGCGAACGACGCAGTCCGGGCTTGGGCATTCAAGTATCGCGATTACGTGATCCGCGCCTTCAATTTCAACAAGCCATTCGATCGATTCTTGCACGAACAACTGGCTGGTGATGAGTTGGCCGCACCAATAAACGGCGACCTCAGCCCAGCCCAGATTGAGCTTTTGACCGCCACCGGTTTCTTGCGAACAGCGGCCGACGGAACCGGCGGCGACAACTCGCCCGAGGTCCGGAACCAGGTCGTCGCCGACACGCTGAAGATCGTCACAAGCTCCGTGTTGGGCCTTACTGTGGCATGTGCCCAATGCCACGATCATCGCTATGACCCTATTCCTCAGACCGACTATTACGCGCTGCGCGCGGTGTTCGAACCGGCGCTCGATTGGCAAGCGTGGAAGACCCCGGATCAGCGGCAGGTATCGCTTTATACCGCGGCCGATCGCCAGCGCGCTGCCGAGATTGAAGTGGAGGCGCAGAAGATTGCCGCCGAGCGCGGGGCAAAGTTAGCTGTGTATATGGCCGACGCACTGGAAAAGGAATTGGCCAAGTACGCGGACCCGCTCCGCAGTGAATTGCGCGCCGCATACCAGTCGCCAGCGAACCAGCGCAGCGATTCGCAAAAGGAACTGCTCGAGAAGAATCCAAGCGTGAACATTTCTGAGGGAGTTTTGTATCAATACAACCAGGCTGCGGCCGACGACCTGAAGAAATTCGACGACCAAGTCGTTGCAATTCGTGGCAAAAAACCGGCGGAAGAATTCTTGCGGATTCTCGGCGAAACGGCAGGCCAGGTTCCGGAGACAAAGCTGTTTCACCGTGGCGATTACCGGCAGCCGTTGCATGCGATTGCGCCTGGAACGTTGTCAGTCTGCTCACCAGAAAGCGGCCGGACGGAATTTGCCGCAAAGAGTTCTGATCTTCCAACGTCGGGTCGCCGCCTGGCATTTGCCCGTTGGCTAACCGGAGCAGATAACCCGTTGACGGCGCGCGTTATCGCTAATCGTGTGTGGATGAATCACTTCGGCCGCGGCATCGTGTCGACCCCAGCCGATTTTGGACGCCTCGGTGTGCCGCCCACTCATCCGGAGTTGCTCGATTGGCTGGCGGCTGAGCTGCGCGACTCTGGCTGGAGTCTGAAGCATCTGCATCGGCTGATCATGCTATCCACCGCGTACCGGCAGTCATCGCGTCGCGAACCGGACCAGGTTGCGATGGATGCGGAGAATCGTCACTACGGCCGCCAGAACGTGTTGCGACTTGATGCCGAATCGCTCCGCGACAGGGCGCTCGCCGCGACCGGAATGATTGATCGCACGATGTTTGGTCCGGCAGTCGGCGTCAAGGAAGACGACAGTGGTCAGGTGGTCGCGAGCGACGTGCACCGTCGCAGCCTTTATCTGCTGCAGCGCCGTTCTCAACCTGTGTCGCTGATGCAGGCCTTCGACGCACCGGTGATGGTCACGAATTGCGAGGCACGTCTATCATCCACCGTGGCAACGCAGTCACTTATGTTGATGAATGGCGAGTTTTGGTTAAGCCAAGCAACCGCGTTGGCAGACCGTGCGCAACGAGAACCCGCGAAGGGGTTGCCTGCGGAACTTATTGCCGATTTGCCGCCGCGCTGGGACACGTTGCCGCCAGTGTGGCAGTTTGGTTACGGAAGCTGCGACGTGGGCTCGGGGCGAACCACCTCGTTTACGCCGCTCGGCCATTGGACGGGCTCGAGTTGGCAGGCCGGCGAAAAGTTGCCCGACGAGCGTTCAGGCTGGGTACTTCTGCATGCAGACGGCGGACATACTGGCGAGAATCCGAACCACGCCGCCATTCGCCGCTGGACCGCTCCGGCCGACGGCGTGATCGCTGTCCACGGTGCACTTCAGCACAGCAGTGAATTTGGTGACGGCGTGAGGTGCCGAGCCGTGGCAAGCTCCCTAGGAATCGGCGGAGAGTGGTCTGTACACAATAGCCAGACGCAGACCGTCGTCGAAAAAATTACGGTGCAAGAAGGCGACACCATCGACTTCATTGCCGATTGCCGCGAGCACGTAACTTCAGATTCGTTCACATGGCGCGTCGAAGTGACGCTAACTCAAGCCGATGGGGGCGTCATTGTATTTCGCTCGCACGAGGGATTTCACGGCCCCGCGCCTCCTTCGGCTTCTGTGCAAATCGAGAATATTGTGCGGGCCTGGCAATTGGCGTACTCGCGTTTACCAACACGGGAAGAGCTGCAACTGGCATGCGACTTCCTGACAAGCCAGCGAAAACACCTGCGCGTAAACCCTCAGCACACCTCGGCGGGAAGATCGCCCGAGACGCAGGCGCTGGCTAACCTGTGCCACGCATTGTTGAGTTCGAATGAGTTTCTGTATTTGGATTAGATTTCAATCGAATCGACAGTTGGAACGGTAAGTGATGTTTAAGCCTAAGTTGCCGCCACTGTCGCGTCGCCAATTCCTGGCGGAGAACGCCATGGGAATCGGCGCCGTTGCGTTGGCGTGGCTCAATTCGCAGCAGTCGGCCCAAGCTGTACCTTTGAAACTGACGAAAGAGGCGACGTCCTTCGACCTCAAGGCGAAGCCGACTCATTTCGAGCCGTGCGCGAAAGCGATGATCTCGCTGTTTCAACATGGCGGCCCGTCGCACGTCGATCTATTCGATCCAAAGCCCGAGCTGAACCGATTGAGCGGCAGCGAATATCCGGGCGAAGTCGAGTTCAGCTTTGTCAATCGAGCAAGCAAGACGCTTTTCGGCAGTCCCTGGCGATTCGCAAAGCGCGGTGAATGCGGCACGCAGGTGTCTGAGTTGTTACCGCACCTGAGTGGAATTGTCGACGACATCTGTCTGATTCGCTCAATGCACACGGGAGCCAATGGCCATGAAGTGTCGATCCGCTACTTCCACGGAGGCATCCCCGGCGTGGTCGGACGACCTACATTGGGTTCGTGGCTTGTCTATGGACTTGGCTGCGAAAGCCAGGAGTTGCCGGCGTATCTTGTTCTCACCGATCCGGGCGGCCATCCCGGTCGACGGCGTCAGCAACTGGTCGAATGGTTTCCTGCCGCCACTTTTTCAGGGCACTGTGCTGAGGCCTCATGAGCCGCGAATCTTCAATCTCCAGCCGCCGGCCCATCTTCGCGGCGCCGTGCAGGAACAGAACCTTGCGCTTCTGCAGGAACTCAATAAAAAACATCTAGAAGATCATCCGGGCGAAGCAGACTTGGAAGCGCGTATCGCGAGTTATGAGTTGGCGGCCGCCATGCAGACGGCCGCGGCCGAAGCGCTGGACATTTCCGGTGAAACGGCCGCCACGCACAAACTCTACGGACTCGACAATCCAGAAACGCGCGAGTACGGCACGCGATGTTTAATCGCCCGGCGCTTGGTCGAGCGCGGTGTGCGATTCGTGCAGTTGTTCCTCGGAGGTCAGCCCTGGGATACGCACAACAACATTCGTGAGGGGCTGCCGGCAATCTGCCGGCGGACCGATCAGCCATCGGCGGCGCTCGTCATGGATCTTAAGCAGCGTGGCATGCTCGACTCGACGGTTGTGCATTGGGGCGGAGAGATTGGCCGCCTACCCGTCACCGAAAACCATGGAGATCCTGCGCAAGCGGGCCGAGACCACAACGGCCAGGGCTTCAGCATGTGGGTTGCTGGTGGAGGTTTTCAGCCGGGCATGTCATACGGCGAAACGGACGAGTTTGGACACCGCGCCGTAGACAACGTGGTAACGCCCAACGATTTTCAGGCTACGCTGTTTCATTTGTTCGGCCTGGATCACCGCCAACTGAGCTATTTGCTGAATGGCCGTGAACAACAAATCACTGCTGGCCGCGAAGCTCGATTAATACACGACATTATCAAAGTATGAGGGCTCGCAGCACATCTAATTCGCCGGAAAATGCAGATAGCGACGGAGAACGAGTGGGCGTGACAGAACTCGAATCTGTGACCTGTCGCCGCGGCGACCGCTCAATCGAACTGAGCTGTTCAATTTCAACGCGGAAATTAATGTAGCTGCGGTTATGGCAGGGGAAATGGGCGCAACAGGACTTGAACCTGTGACCCCCAGCGTGTCGAGCTGGTGCTCTAGCCAACTGAGCTATGCGCCGAACAAAGGTTTCGCTTTGTAGCCGATCCCCGCAGCTATGACTGACTCCGCATAATAGCAGAA
Organism: uncultured Planctomycetota bacterium; assembly: GCA_963713365.1. Taxonomy (GTDB): domain Bacteria; phylum Planctomycetota; class Planctomycetia; order Pirellulales; family Lacipirellulaceae; genus JABDGM01. Next base: position 269,372 of record CAVQLN010000009.1, read on the forward strand.
CATGCGCTGTAAAAACTCGTAAGCGGTTCCAATTCGACGCCGCTTGTGGAATCTGCGCATCTTCTCTCATTTGCTGGGGAACCAGCCGGGAATTGTAACACGGTAAAGCGGTTCTGGCCAGTTCGGCCTTGTTGCAAACCGCAGCTTTCGGTGTAATTGAATGCCTCTGTTAGGAGTTCGCTGTCGCGGAATCGAATCTTCATCGTTGCTTCATGATTTTCTCGCCGCGCGCGGCGTTCGTGTAGCTGTGGCAGCAGCGGTTTCGGCCCACTTAGGCCAAAAGGTGTGGCTGGACGGACAGGAATGGATGCGATGACAAGCACGATGCTTTCGACACATTGGAATTGGCCAAAGCTCTTTTCCTACGCTGAGGTTGTGTGCTTCGTTTCAGCGTGGGCTTTGGGGCTGCTCATCGCCGGCGAGGGACAACGGCCGGATAACGAGCGGCGAGCGACTCGCAGCTTTGCCGCCGCGTCCGACTCACTCGGCATTCAGGCGAAGGTGCTTCGTTAGCTGCCGCGACAATCTCGAGCGATTGCATCCGCCGAGTTAGCTCGCGCCCATCTACCGTGCGCGTTTGAAAGAGTATCGTTAGCGGACTTTGGCGTCCGCCGGGCGACGTTCGGATTCTACTTCGCTCGAATGTTTTCCAGCCGCGCCAGCGGCGCCTTGAGTCACCTCGTCGCGCAGGTCGGCCGGATGGCGTCGCCGCAGATAGAGCTTGATCGGCACTTCGTCGAACGTGAGGTCGTCGCGAAACTTGCCCAGCAGGTATCGCTGATAGGTCTTGGGAATGAGCTTGGGATCGTTCATGAAGAGCACGATCGTCGGCGGCTGGATGCCGACTTGCGTGGCGTAATAAATCTTCGGCTGCCGATTCTGAGCACGGTGGTGGCGGATTCTGGCGGACCGCGTCGCGCAGCATGCGATTGAGCTGCCCGGTCGAAACGCGTGACCGCGACTTGCTTGAACAGCATCTGCCCGTGGTTCAACAGCGCTTTGACGTTCTTGCCGGTCTGGCCGGTGATGAACGCGATCGGCGCGTAGCGCATCGTGCCGAACGCGTCGTGCAGGTAGCGAACCCATTTCTCCGTCGGCATCGTGTTTACCAGCTGATCCCACTTGTTGACCACGAAGATGCACGGCTTGTATTGCTGGGCGATGTAATCGCAGAGTTGCTTGTCGACCTTGCTGATCCGCTGCGTGGCATCGAAGAACATGAACACCACGTCGGCCCGGCGGATGCTCCGCTGAGCGCGGTGCGTGCTGTAGAAATCGATGTCGGTCTGCCGGCTCTTGGCGCGGCGGATGCCGGGCGTGTCGATGGCGATGAACGGCTTGCCGTCCAGCTCGAACCGCACATCGACGCTGTCGCGCGTCGTGCCGGGCACCTCGCTGACGATCATCCGCGGCGCACTGACCAGCGTGTTGATGAACGTGCTCTTGCCGACGTTGCGCCGGCCGACGATCGCCACCTTCATCTCCGGCTCGACCGCGCCTTCTTCGGCCTCATCTTCCAATGGCGGCGGCAGCTTGCTGACGATCATGTTCAGCAGCACGGCCCGATTGCGGTTCTGCTTCGTGCTCACGCGCAGCGGCTTGCCCGTGCCGAGCCGGTAGAACTCGTCGGCCTGCGAATCGATTCGCTCGTCGTCGGCCTTGTTGGCGATGAGGATGATCGGCACGTTCACCGAGCGCAGCCGCCGGGCCACATCCTGATCGAGCGGCAGCATGCCATCGCGCGTGTCGACGACGAACAGAATCACCGATGCCGAATCGATCGCCAGGTTGATCTGTTCCTCGATGTGCCGGGTGAGGTTGTCCATGTCGGCGATGCCCATGCCGCCGGTGTCGACCAGCTCGAAGAAGCGGTCGTTGTGACACACCAGGTGCGTGACGCGGTCGCGCGTGACGCCGGGCTTGTCGTCGACGATGGCGATGCGAACGCCCGCGAGCCAATTGAACAGGCTGCTCTTGCCGACGTTGGGCCGACCGACAATGACAACTTGAGGGACGCTCATAACGATTGCCAACGCATGAAACGGAACGACACGGCCAAATCCGCGCGCAGCGCGTCGGACTGCCGGCTACAATAACGTCACACCAGTCGTCGATTTGCGGAACCCCCACCTTGGTTCCTGAAATCATCATAGTTGTCGGCACATGTCGGGAGTAGATGGCGGACGGATGTAATCCGGTGCTCGCGCTCGCGATTGGTTGGGAAAGCAGCGGGAAATTCTCGCAGACTCCCCCTTTGCGGGCGGGACAACTGGCCTAAACTGGCAGCACATCCACACGATTATCAGGCCGGAAAGCCTGGCGCTAGTCACTATCGTCAAGCTGGAAAGCCTGACCTGCGTTGGACCATGGAAGCAGAAGATCGAGATCGAATGCGGCGAGTTTTGGTGGCCAGGCTCGAAAGTTTACAAAGCGCCGGTGTCTTGCAGTTGCCGCGGGTGGGTCAGCGCCACGGAGTCCAAAGTCGGCGTTGAATCGACTGAGCGGCCGTGGAAACCCCGTCGCACTGAAAGACTGGACTCGCCAACCACTATTTAGCAGTGGTGAATCGAGCGTCGTACAGGTTTCGTCAGCACCCACGCTCGAAGTCCTGCAGCAGGAGGTCGCGGGCTGCACGCGCTGCGAAGAACTCGCTCGAACGCGAACGCAAACGGTCTTTGGCGTCGGCAATTCCAATGCACGCCTGTGTTTCATCGGCGAGGCGCCGGGCGCCGACGAAGATAGACAAGGCGAACCGTTCGTCGGCCGGGCCGGACAGCTTCTCAACAAGATCATCGAAGCCTGCCGCATGAAGCGCGAGGACGTGTATATCCTCAACATGATCAAGTGCCGCCCACCCGGGAACCGCAACCCGTTGCCGGAGGAGCTTTCGAATTGCCGCGGGTATCTCGAGCGGCAGCTGGCGCTGATTCGAGCGGAGTTCATTTGCTGTCTGGGGGCCGTTGCCGCGCAAAACCTGTTGGGAACAACGCTCTCCATCGGAAAACTGCGCGGGAAGGTCCATATGCATCGCGGGGCAAGAATCGTTTGCACTTATCACCCGGCTTATCTGCTGCGCAACCCGGCTGCAAAAAAGGACACTTGGGATGACATGAAATTCCTGATGCGTGAAATGGGAGTGGAGTTGGAGATAAGATTGGTGATCAGGTGATCGGGAGTCAGGTGTCAGACGAAGTCCGGATCCGACTCACCTGATCACCTGACAACCTGACACACTGAATAGAATGCACTGGGAAATCCTTCTTATCCTGATGCTCATTCTCGCCAACGGCCTGTTCGCGGCGGCCGAAATTGCGGTCATTGCTGCGCGCCGCGGCCGGTTAGAGCAGCGCGCCGCCGAAGGCAGCCGCGCCGCGCAGTGGGCATTGGATCTCGCACGAAATCCGGATATCTTTTTGCCCACGGTGCAAATCGGGATTTCCTTGGTCGGTGCCTTTGGCGCAGCCTACGGCGGTCGCGAGATCGTCGAGGACCTAAGCGGCTGGTTGGCGCGAATGCCCTCGCCGTGGGTGCAAAAGCACGCCGATGGAATCGGCCTTGCCGTGTTCGTCGTGTGCTTTACCTATGCGTCGTTGATCCTGGGCGAGCTTGTACCAAAACGTATCTCGCTGCATCGAGCCGAGGGGCTGGCGATCTTCGTCGCCCCGATCATGAAGTTCATCGCCGCGGCGGCCCGGCCGCTGGTGTGGTTCATGGGCATCTCGACCAACGCCGTATTGTGGCTTTTGAGACTCGGTTCAACGCCCGAACCGTCGGTTTCACGCGATGACATCGAGCATTTGATCGATGCGGGGACGGCTGAGGGAGTCGTCGAGCCGCTGGAACAGAAGCTTGCGCTCGGCGCGCTGCGACTCGGCGACCGTACCGTGCGCGACATCATGCGGCCACGCATCGACCTGGACGCCATGGATGCCGACACACCGCCCGACGAAGTACTCGGCACGGTGGCGATGGCCGGCTTTTCGCGGCTGCCGGTGTACGAGGGCGATCTGGACCACGTGATCGGCTTTGTGCACATCAAAGACCTGTTTCGCCAGAACTATCTGGGCTGGCCAATCGAGCTGCGCAAGCTGCTGCACCCGGCCCTGTTTGTGCCCGAGTCGATGACGCTCGATCGTCTGCTCGAATTGTTCCAGGAAAAGCACAATCAGCTGGCCATTGTGCTCAATGAATACGGCGGCACCGAAGGCATGGTCACGTTGGAAGACGTTGTCGAGGAAATCGTCGGCGAAATTCGCGACGAGCACCGCCGGCATGAAGACCAGAAATTCGTACAGCGCGACGACGAACAGCTGGTCCATCGACGGCAGCTTGAGCATCTCCGACTTGATTGAGCGGCTTGAGCTTCCGGCCGACGACTCCTGGGAAGGCCGCGGCTTCAGTACCATTGCAGGACTGATTTTGGACCAGCTCGGCCACATTCCCTCGATCGGCGACAAGGTCGATTGGAACGGCCTGCGGCTGGAAGTCGTGGACATGGACGGCCAGCGGATCGATCGCGTGCTAATTACGCGTAATGCGACCTAGCATCGGGTCTTGGTTGTGCGTCGGGTGGCTGAGGTCGTTATGCGCGGGTCTCCTGACCCCGCACTAGGTTGTCCCTCATATCGGCGGGGTCAGGAGACCCGCCGAACCGGGAGCAACTTCTGACTGGGGGCTCGCTTCGCTCGACTCCAGCCACCCATCTTTTGTACCAATGCATGCATTCGTGCCGCGTCCCTAGCTCCGACTTTAACGAATGCGCAGACCCTTCGGCATGACCTTGCGGTGTTTACTGGTCGTGATTTATGCCGGATCGAAATGTCTTGGCAATCGCGGCGGCGAAACGCTTTTAGTGCTTGGCGGCGGCTGTTAAAGTCAAGGTTCCGGGATGCAATTCGCGGCGCTGGCGGCAGCGAATTGGGTTTGTGTGCGCGGAGGACCGCGTAGCTAGTCTCGGTCGGAATTTTCCTCATCTCGCCCAACAAAACGCGGCATCGGATTCAGCAATTTCCATCCCCATGTTTGTCCCTGAATCATCGAAGTCGGATGACGTCGAGCACCTGCTCCGCAACGCGCAGCTTCGCGACGAGCTCGAGCCGCTGCTCGACGAGTCGATCGATCGCGTGAATCCGACCGCGATGAGCACGCGGAGCGAGAACGAATTCTTGGAGTCGATGCTCGAATGGGAACGGGCGCCGATGCTGCCGATCAGCGAGTGGTTCGAACCGCCGCTGGTGCTGCCGCATCCCGATCGGCTCGGCCAGCATCAACTTTCGCTGGTGCTAAGGGCGACGATCGAAAAGCTGTTTGAGAAGCATATCGTTCTGGATTTCACGGACCACTTGAGCGACTATCAGCTCTACGGCATCATTTTTCGCGACATTCTGCCGTCGCACGAGAAGCGGCTGGAGCGGCGCACAACCTATCTGCATTGGGACTGCGCGAACATCGAAGAGAATCCCGATATCTGGCTTCGCTATTACGCGACTCAGTCAGAGCGCGAAATGTGGGCGGAGGAAAACGACCAGCCCCTGCCGCCGCACGACGAGCCGCCCTTCTCCCGCCAATTGCCGCGGGCGCCGCTTTAGGAGCAGGGAGCAAGGAGCAGGGAGCACGGAGCAAAGAGCAAGGAGTAAATTGATCCTCGCTCCGGCTCTACGGTCCTCGCTCTTTGGTCTGCCTCGGCTCCGGCGGACCTACAGTAACTCCGGCCAGATCGCATCGCTGACGAACAGCCCCTCGCGCGTAAGGCGAATCCGTTCGCCGTCATCGGCCAGCAATCCCAGCTCGATGAACTTGCGCAATGGCTTGGCGACAAGTGCGTCGAGTCGATGCCAGTTCGTTCGCTGAAGTCCCGGCGGGAGACGCCTTCCATGCGCCGCAGGCCGAAGACAAGTAGCTCGCGGGCCCGCGCCTCGGGCGAAAGCTTCTCGCGCTCCGCCACGGGCGACTCGCCGGCAAAGATCCGTTTGAGGTAAGTGGTCGTGCTGCGATGGTTCGTCTCCCGCACGCCGTCGATGTATCGGGCGGCGCCGGGTCCGTAGGCGAAATAGCCGGCACCGGACCAATAGGTTTCATTGTGCCGCGACCGGCAGCCGGGGCGGGCGAAATTCGATACTTCGTAGTGCTCAAAGCCTGCGGCCGTGAGCGTATCGATTGCCAAAGCGTACATTTCGCGCTGCAGTTCCTCGTGGACCTCGTCGAGCCGACCGCGAAGCCGACGCGCCCAAAACGCCGTGCCGCGCTCAAACGTCAGCCCGTAAGCAGATATGTGGTCCGGTTTGAGAGCCAGCGCTGCTGCGAGATCATCGTGCCACTCTGGCAGCGTCTCGCCGGGTGTGGCAAAGATGAGATCGAGTGAAACCTTTATGCCGGCCGATTTTGCGAGTCGAGTTGCATTGGTGATTTCGACGGCCGAATGGTCTCGCTCAAGCAGCCGTAGTTTCTCGGGTCGAAACGACTGCGCACCAATACTGAGCCGTGTAACGCCAAGCTCCGCTAGCGTCTCAATCATCCGTTCGGTTACGTCGGATGGATTTGCTTCGACCGTCCATTCATAACCGGTGGCCAGTGGATGCCGCCGCAACGCAATCGTAGCCAATCGCCGCAACTCGTCGGGCGACAGATGCGTCGGTGTGCCGCCGCCAAAATACAGCGTATCGACTTCATGCGTCGTTGGGTGGGCATCGCCCACCTTGCCTTCGTCTTGATCATGATTTTGGTGGGCGGTGCCCACCCTACTGCACCGATCCACTTCCAATTCAATGGCTTGCAAAAATGATTCAATCAGATCATCGCGTCCTGCGACGAGCGTGAAGTTGCAATACCCACACCGGTGCCGGCAGAAGGGCACATGAACATACGCGGCCCGCGGCGCGGGAAATCGAATTTCCGCGATCGGCTGGCGCTTTGATGAAGACGAGATTGACACGGACATGAAGTCATTCTACCGAAGTTCAGCGTGACTCGGTTATAATTCAGGGTCTCTCTGTCAGGCGCCGGTTCGCTCATGGATTTCTCATGCATGATGCACACCAGTTTTTACAGACCTTAGCGCTCGTGCTCTGCACGGCGGCCGTGACGACGGTCGTCTTCCAGAAGCTTCGCCAGCCGGTCGTTCTTGGGTATCTGCTCGCCGGCATGGTCGTCGGTCCGCACCTTCCCGGACCGGAAGCCGACGATCGCACCGTTCAGACATTGGCCGAGCTGGGCGTTATCCTGCTGATGTTTTCGCTGGGCATCGAGTTCAGTCTCGCGAAGCTGCTTCGAGTCGGCCGGACGGCAGCCTTTGTGGCCATCGTGCAGTGCAGCCTGATGATATGGCTGGGTTATTTGCTGGGTGAGCTGTTCGGATGGTCGCGCCTGCAGAGCATCTTTGCCGGGGCGATGATTGCCATTTCCAGCACGACGATCGTCGTCAAGGCGTTCGAAGAGCAACAGGTCAAAGGCGATTTTAAGCAAATCGTGTTTGGCATCCTCATCGTGCAAGACCTCATCGCGATTGTGCTCATCACGATGTTGACGGCCGTCTCCTCGGGCAAAGAACTGACGGCAATGGAAGTGGCGCAGACGGCTGGCCGCCTCGCGGCATTTCTGCTGGGATGCATCGTCGTAGGGCTTTTGACGGTGCCGCGGCTAATCCGCGCCGTTGTGCGACTGGAACGCGACGAGACCACGGTTGTGGCAAGCGTCGCTTTGGCGTTCGGCCTGGCGCTGCTTGCGTCTCAGTTCGGATATTCCGTGGCACTTGGTGCTTTTCTCGCGGGTGCGCTGGTGGCGGAATCGGGCGTGGAGAAAACGGTGGAGCAACTGGTAGTCCCCGTGCGCGACATCTTCGTTGCAATTTTTTTCGTGTCCGTCGGCATGCTGATTGTTCCCTCCGACCTGGCGGAGCACTGGCCGATTGTCCTCGCGTTTGTGGCCGCAGTCGTTTTGGGAATGAGCGGGTCGATTATGGTTAGCGCCTTTCTCACCGGACAAAGCGCACAGACATCGGTAAAAACGGGGCTAAGCCTCGCTCAAATTGGCGAGTTCTCGTTCATTATCGCCGAGATCGGATCTCGTAGCGGGGCGATTGACCGAGAGCTTTACTCGATCGCCGTGGCGATCTCGGCCATCACAACGCTGCTCACGCCGAAGTTAATCGGTGCCGGGGAACCGACGGCCGCCTGGGTCGACAGAAAATTGCCGCGCGCCTTGCAAACATTCGCCGCACTTTATGGATCATGGTTAGAACAATTGGGCTCAGGCGATGGGCAAGCTGTTCGCATCCGCCGCTCCATTCGCTGGCTGATTGTAGACGCCATCCTCGTGGCGGCGATCATTATCGGAGCATCCATCGAAATGGAACGCATTGCTGACTTTGTGGAGGACAATCTTCGCGTGCCTGAAAGGTGGACAAGAGTAGCGGTGATCGCCGGCGCGGCTATACTTTCGGCGCCGTTCCTCATCGGCCTGGTGAGGACGGCGCGGTTTTTGGGCTTCGAGCTGGCGGGCCGGGCGTTTCCTGTGGCTGACGCGAAAAGCTTGGACCTCGCCGCCGCGCCACGTCGTCTGCTGGTCGTGACACTGCAGCTAGCCATCGTCCTACTGATCGGATTGCCGCTTGTCGCAATCACGCAGCCGTTCGTTCCACCGCTGCGCGGAGCGGCAGTGCTGCTCTTCGTGCTGCTTCTATTGGCCTTCGGATTTTGGCGCGGCGCAACAAACCTTCAGGGCCATACGCGGGCCGCTGCCCAGGCATTGGCCGAATCGCTCACTCGTCAGACGCGCGAAGGTCGTGCCGCGGGAACGGATCATACGAGCGATGAGGCCAACAGGATTTTTTCCGGAATAGGCTCGCCCGTGCCTGTGGAGCTTGAGCCGGGCAGTCCGGCCGTGGGTAAAACGCTGGCTCAAATTCGGCTGCGTGGTCTGACCGGCGCCACGGTGCTGGCGATCCGGCGCGGCGAACACTCCGTACTGATTCCATCGGGCGAGGAGCGACTTCTAGAGGGCGACGTGCTGGCGATCGCGGGGAGCAAGGACGCGGTGAACGCAGCCAAGCAAGTGCTCGGCGATCAACAAGTCGCAGCCGCCGATCCAGGCCAGCTGTAGACCCCTCTCCCAGAGGGAGAGGGTTTTCAAACTGCACTGCTACGTCGCCACCCATGTTTGTCGCAGCAATCGCATTGGCGCCGGCGCACGGAATTGCCAATACCATGCTTGATCCCACAAGTGGCTTCGCAGTAATTGCCACGTGGCGCCCGGATGCTTCCGCCATTTGCTGGCCACGGCGAACCAAACTGCGGGCCGTGTGGCAAGTGACCATTTGAGCTGGCGCAGCCAATATTCGCTGGTCAAGCGGTAGTCGTGCGTGCCATCATCCTCTTCGGCAAGTTCGAAATATGAGCTTGCACAGTGCTCTAATTGGCCGGGCTCGGGATACCAACCGCCGAAAGTTTCAACAAGCGTGGCATATTGAAACTCCGCAGTGCCGCGAGGATATGCGAGAGAACCGCGAAGTATTTCTGAAGGATCGAACTGATCCACGTCGCGAAAGTGAATCGCGGTCGTGACGAGCCGGCCACCTGGAACAAGCAACCTTCGACAAATTGCGAACATGTCTTCGTAAATCGCATCGGCCCGGCCGGCGGCCGCGTCTGAGGCCTGCACAAAGTGTTCGAGCGATCCATTGGCGATGATCGCATCGAAGGCATGTTCCCAAGTAGGGTGGGCACTGCCCACCATTTGCGGTTGAGTACGTCCATTGGTGGGCGGTGCCCACCCTACATCGTTTGTTGAGCGAAAGATATTCCGATAATTCAATTCCCAGACAGTAAGTCCGCGCGCACGGCACCGCGCCACTTGCGGCGCCGAGATGGTAATACCTATCGCCGCTGCATCACGGCGAGTCGCATGATCCAGAATGCGACCGTACCCGCAGCCGAGATCAAGCAGCCGCGTCCCGCGTTCGCATAGTGCCTGCTCCAGCAAGTACTCGGCCTGCCGCTCTTGCGCGGCCAGATAACCGGGCCGGTCATTGCGGTCGTCGAGGTATTTGCCGTCCGTCAGGTCGGTCACACCGCAGAGCGGGGCGATATCCAGCAGGTCGTAGCATGTGCGAACCGTCGGCGACGTCGTTTGCACCACGGTCGGCATGGTGGCAACTGTGGCCACGGGGATGACCTCACGTAGGTCCGCCGAGCCGAGGGGGACCAACGAGCGGAGAGCTTGGAGCGAGGAGCGGGGAGCATGGAGTTGAGACAGTTACTCCCTGATCCACGCTCCCTGCTCCTAGCTCATACGTGCCGCTCGGCTCGCGGCACCTACTTCGCTTACTCGCGACTCTTCCGTCAACTTGCGCACCACCTCACGCGGGTCATTTGTCTGGGCGAGCAAATCGAGTTGCCGTTGGGCGGCACTCGGGCTGCCCGCCATCGAGACGCAATGCGCGAGGTAGTTTTCGCACCCAAGTTCATTGGCCGTGTTCGTAAGCATCTCCACCAAGCGCTCCACGGTGCGCGACAATGGCCGGACGCGATAGGTATCCGTATCGACGAGATTGGCCTGATTGCCAAATCGGGCGGCCCGCCATTTGTTCTGTTGGACCATCATCGGGTGGCTATCGTGCTGGTACGTGCCGTTGTCGATCTCGTCCGAAAGCGCCTTCACCAGGCACTGCACCAGGGCGGCCAGCGCGAGCGTATCGGTCAGATTCGCCCGGCATGTCGCACACGCGCACCTCGACGGTGCCGAAGTTATGGTGCGGCCGCACATCCCACCAGATTTCGCGAATCGTGTTGATGAAACCGGTGTCGATCATGTGGTTCACCAGCCACACGTACTCGCTCCAATTGCGCATCAGCGTCGGCAGGCCGGCGGTCGGCAGTCCTTCCATCACTTTCGAGCGGTGCGACTGCAGGCCCGTCCTGCGCCCTTCCCAAAACGGGCTGCTGACGCTCAGCGCGAGCAGCGTGGGCAGATGCCGCATGATGCGGTCGCAGATCATGACCGCTTTGTCGCCCGAATCGACGCCGACATGCACGTGCAGTCCAAACGTCACCAGCCGGCGGGCCATTTCTTGCAGCAAGTTCACGAGCTGCAAATATCGGTCGTCGGGCGTAATCTTCTGATCGGCCCAGTTCGAGAACGGGTGCGTCGCGCCCCACCACAAGCGCAGACCCAAGTCGTCGCATGCGGACTCGACGATAGCAATCTTGCCGCGAAGGTCCTGCTCCGCGTCGCCAATCGTTTCGCAGATGCCGGTGTTGATCTCAAGCACGCACTGCATCAACTCGGGCTTGAAATGGCTTGACTCGCCGTTGTGATGCCCGTCCGCAGCAAGCCGCGACTCGAGCAGCCCGTACGCGCTCGTGAGCGCCATCGTCTGGCCATCCAAAAGGCCAAGCTCCAGCTCGATGCCGACGGTTGGCCGTTCGTTGCGAGTGAAATCGATCTTGGCCATGGGAAGGTTGAGAGTTGATAGTTGAGAGTTGAAGGTCGTCGCAGTTTGATTGTTGACTCAACTATCAACTAACATTGGCACTCGGATCTGACCACTGAACCACGCTCCGCGCCAGTATTTTCGCCCCTACGCCGAGACAACGTTCATCCACATCAAACGTCGGCGTGTGCAATCCCGGCCATGGGCCGTCGTCGCCGGCCACGCCTAGCCGGAACATGGACCCCGGCACGTGTTCCAGATAGGCAGCGAAATCCTCGCTGCCCATGCTGGGACGCGCGCATCGCAATCACTTTGTCGGGGCCGAGCAGGTCGCGTGGCAACGTCGCGAACCAGTTGTGTCAGCCCTTCGTCATTGTAGACCGATCCGATGCCAGTCTCAAAACTTACGTCGAGCCTGGTGCCGGTGACTCGTTCGATGCCCTCGGCAAGGGTGCGGATATGGGCGATGGTTTTCTCCCGCACGTTGCGGTCCAGCGTGCGGACGGTGCCTTCTAACACGACTTGCTCTGGAATCACGTTGGCGTTCTGGCCGCCGTGAATCTGTCCGAAGGACACTACAACCGCGTCCTGGCTGTCGGTCGCCCGCGGCACGAATTGATAGAGCGTGCTGATGAGCTCGGCCGCGGCCGCAATCGGGTCATTCGACTCGTGCGGGCGGGCCGCATGGCCGCCGCGCCCTTTTACGGTGACGCGCATCTCATCGCAACTGGCAGTGAACACGCCGGAGCGAACTCCGATCGTGCCGGCCTGCCGCGTGGGATCGACGTGCAGCGAGAGAATCGCTGCAACGCCGTTCAGCGCACCGGCAGCGACCATCGCCCGCGCCCCTTGACTCGTTTCCTCGGCCGGCTGAAAAATTCCGCGCCAAGCGACGGGCCACGGCAGCGCGTCTTCGCGCTTCCAAGCGGTCGAGAGCCGAAAGTGCGCCAAAAACCGTTGCCGTGTGCACGTCGTGGCCACACGCGTGCATCACTTCGGGCACCTTGCTGCGATAAGGCGCTTGCTTCTGGTCCTGAATTCGCAGCGCATCGATATCGGCTCGCACCGCGATTCGCCGCGGCTCGCTGCGGTTGCGGCTATCGACAACGACGCCGCAACCTTCCGGACCCATCCGCACGCTCAGCCCGCACTCATTAAATAGCTGGTACAAATGCAGGCTGGTCTGCAGCTCTTCGCCGCTCGGCTCTGGATGCGAATGCAAGTGCCGCCGCAGTGCGACGAGACGCTCGGTCGATTCATCAATTGCTGTATCGAGCCGGGCTTGCCAGTTGGAGGTCATGTATTTGCCACAGAGATCACAGAGATCACAGAGCCATTTATTTCACGCTGCGCAATGGAATAGGACTCGGTCATTCCAATTGTTCGCACAGCGCTTTTTGCTGTTCAATATGCTGTTATGCGTACTCTCTGTGAACTCTGTGTCCTCTGTGGCTATTCGACAAACTCAGGCACGACGAGTTCCGGCAGCACCCCGGCGGCGTGGCCTTGCGCGAGGAATTCGGCGACGGCTTTTCGGCCGCGCGGGCCGAAGTCGAGCGTCCAGTCGTTCACGTACATGCCGACAAAGCGGTCGGCCTGGCGAGAGTCGAGGTCGCGGCCGAACTGCAGCGCATACCGAAGTGCCTCGTCGCGATGCGCAAGTCCGAATTCAATGCTCTGGAGAAGCAGCCGTTGGATATCGCGAATTGCGTCCGCGCCGAGGTTCTTGCGCACGGCGTTGGCGCCGAGCGGCAACGGCAACCCGGTCCGTTGCTTCCACCACTGGCCCAAATCAACGACAAGCTTCAAATTGTCTTTTGCGTAGGTAAGTTGGCCCTCATGAATGATCAGACCGGCCTCGATTGCCTGGCCGCCGTACTCGCCTTCGACAACGGCCGGAATGATTCGATCGAACGGCACTTCAACGCATGCGAAATCCGTTCCCAGGCAAAGCCGCAAGGCTAAATAGGCACTCGTAAGCTTCCCGGGCACGGCAATCGTCCGCGTTCGAAGCTGATTCACGTCCATGGCCCCCCGCGTTACGACCATCGGCCCATAACCGTCGCCCATGCTGGCTCCGCACGTGCACAGTAGGTACTTATCGTGCAGAAACGCGTAGGCATGGATGCTGACGGCCGTGAGCTCCAACTCGGCCTTGAATGCCCGGCGGTTCAGCGTTTCGATGTCCACCAGTTCATGCTGAAATTCATACTCGACCGCAATCGATTTGGCCCTTCGCCAGGGCGTAGAACATGAACGCATCGTCCGGGTCTGGACTGTGGCCGACGCGAATTAGTTGTTTGGTGGTGGTCATGGTGCGAGCCTTGAGGTGCAGCAATGACCGCATGATAACACGCGACGTGGGCATCGCCCATTGCCTTGTCACCGGTTCAGAAAGGTGGGCATTGCCCATCCTAGGCTTCCAGGCTGAAGCCGGATTTTGGCATTGAAGCGGCGCGATTGCCGGCGTGCGACATGTCGGATTTTGAATCGCCGCCTAGTTTGTCGCAAAGCATTTGCCAGGTCTGACGTTCGTATTCCAGTAGCCGAATCAAGGCGGCCAGTTTCTCGGCGTCGGAATGAATCTTCACTTCCGAAGCCAGCCGGAACAGAAACCAATAGAGTTCAGTGAGTGGCTTATTCACCGTCGACGCCGGGCCGCGAACGGCGGCCAGCATCTCACCCACGATGTCGACCACGCGCAACAGTGGAGTCGCGGCCGCCACCTGATCGCTGCGCTCGAGTGCTTCGGCGGCCTGCCGGCCAAAGCGGATGGCGCCCTCAATCAACATCAGATGGAGCCGATACGACGGCGCCGTGAGGACCTTCGACTCGAGGTATTGAGCGTTTTGCGCGGCCATGGGAATTGTAGCCGAAGTCGTGAGACTTCGGATCGAATGTAGCTGTAGCGGCACGACTTCTGCGACGATCGGACTTGCTAACGGAACAGGCTGTTCTATGAACTACCGGTGAATGGCGGGATAACTTGCAGGCTCGACAGGGCTGTGAGGTCGTCCTGCATTGACGCAATTGTCGTTTCCAACTGGAAGAACTGAGCCAGAAGTTGTTCGCGTTGGCGTGCGAGCCGCGCATCCATGGACGTGATTCGGGCCTTGTTGCCCTCAATCGTGTCGGCGAGCGTCTCGGCACGCCTGCCAAGCACTGAGTCGCCCTCGCCCGCCAATTGCTCGATAGCCGCCTTAAGCTTGGCCGACAGCCCCAGCGTATCGTGCGTGAACAGCTCTTCGAGGGCCTGCGGGTCTTCGGCAAATGCCTCTTCGAATTTTTCGGTGTCGAGCTGAAGCTTACCCTTGTCGTCAAAGGTGAGGCCGACGGAACCGAGCGCCGAATAGGTGCCTACGCCGAAAAACCGCCCGGAGAGAACTCGGTTCAAGTCGGATTCAACGCGCAGCACCGCGGTGGTGCCGAATAGGATACCGGTCGTTTGGTCGACCTCGTTGTAAGATGTCGCCTCATCGAGATTCGCACGGACCGAATTAAACGCGTCGACAAGATCTTGCACTGCGGTGACCAAATCGGATTGAGCTTTGTCGACTTCAACCGTCACGTTTTCGTTTGAGGACTTCAATACGGTTAGCTCGACGCCAGGAATAATCTCTTCGAAAGTGTTATCCGGCGAAGCCACAATCAAGCCGCCGCCGAAACTCGAACCCCCGAATTCGATTACCGCGTCGCGCGGGCGGCTGAGCTCCTCGAAGCTAAGCCCCGCATCGAGTCCATCGACGAGCAACTCGCGGCCGGCGCCGGTCTCGTCGGCCGTAAGCAAGAGCCGGTAGCCAATCCCGTCGAAGACGGCAGCGGCACTGACGCCGGAATCAAAGCTGTTGATTTGCGCCGCAAGCGCGCCTAACCGTGTTTGAGTTGAGGAAACTTCAAGATCGGCCAGATCGATGGTCAGCTGCGAGGTACCATCGATGACCTGCTTTGTAGCGCCGCCAACCTGTTTCACTACGCCAGTGCCAAATAGCCGCAGGTCGGCTGCGGCCGTGTTGGCGCCGACTTCTTTCACTTCGAGCTTGCCGGACCCGTTGGCGTTGTCGACGAGCAGTATTCCATCACCGGTGTCATTGATCCGGGCTTCAATGTTCGCGGTGGTAATTGCGTTGATGCGGTCGATCACGTCGCCAATAGTTTTCGCTTCATTGCTGGCGGTATTCAGGTCCACCGCGCCCGTTGCGCCGTTGCTGTCGACGATCAGGATGTCGGCAATGTCGATTCCCTTGCCACCATTGAGCGACGCGAGCAGCGTGGCCCGGCTGACCTGCTGACGGTCCAGCGTGCCGCTGTTCGCGGTGGTGGCCGCATCGTCAAAATCGATTCCTAAGGCGGTAGCGGTGTTGGTGGCGTCGCCATCGGCCACGATGAGGTTGCTGGCCGTGCCGCCGGTCGTGTCGGAGAGCACGATGCCGTTGCGAGCGGAGTTCACCGACGCGGTGACACCGACCGCTTGCGCGTTGAACGCAGCAATAATCTCGGCCAACGTTTGTGCGCCCGACAAGTCGACGGTCGAGGCGACATTGTTGCGATTGGTGAGGTCAATTTCGCCGAGCGTGCCAAGGCCCTGGCCGCCGCGCAAACTGCTGACGAGCGTGTCGCGGAGTCCACTGATCAGTTGTCCGCCAGTGAGCGTGTCGCCGACGGCTGCCGTGGTAAGCCCCAAGGCCGCGGCAGCCGAGCCGCTCCCCACGCTCGAGACGGCGAACGTGCCGGCTCCGGAGGTGAGGTCCGTCAATTCGAGGCGACTGCCGTCGGCCGCAATGGACGCACTAAGCTTCGCCGGGTTCGCCGCATTCACGGCATCGAGCACTTCACCTAAAGTCGTCGCGCTCGCGAGATCGACCGACAAACTCGATCCATCGGCAAGCGAAACGAGCAAGTCCGCGCCAGTCGCGAGCGGCACGCCGTTGCCGTCGTTCAAAAATGAAAGCCTGGTGGCGTCATGCAGCGTGAGAACATCGCTGCCTGTCGCTGAGTTGGCGGCAACGTTGATTCCGGCCAGCCCAAGGTCGAGGGCCGTTTGGCCTCCGCCCAGCTCTTGCACTCTCAAATTGCCTGAGCCGCCCGAGCTGTCGATCAGCTTGAACGTATCACCGTCAACGACGGCGCTGACGTTCGCAATCCCATTGTTGTTGATGGCGTCAAGAACGTCGTCGACGGTGCTGCGCCAGCCGCAGATCAACATCGGCCGTGTTTCCCGCGCGATCGGTGATGCGAACCTGACCGCGGTGCACGCCCAGACCGCCGTTGAGTTCCGAAAGTGAAATACCTTTGTCGACGTGTCCGCCAAATTCGAACGTCAGCTTGCCTTCAGTTGCCAGGTCGTCGAGGCTTTGCAGGTTGCTGCTCGACAGTTGGTGGGCTGAGGCGGTTTGAAGCGGGCGAATGCGGTAATTGCCGAGGGCCGGGTTGCCTCCCTCAGCCAGCTTGGCGCTCAGCACGCCCTCATCGCTGGAGGTAACCGACTTGGCCTGAAACAGCTTATCCGTTGAAAGTTTATTGACCTCGAACTCGAACGCCAGTATCAGCGACGTGAGCTTCGTAATGGCCAGCCGCTCACCGTCGATGAGCTTGGTGCGATCGGCCACAAGTTGGCGTGGCCGCGCCGCAAGAGCCATTAGCTTGTTCACCGTTTCCTCGATGGGAATTCCGGTGATGAGTCCGACGCTACTCTGAATGCGACTCATAAGCGGTCTGACATCGGCCGTCGTGTTCGTGACGGGGCACTATCGGATCAACAAAGTCCCGTTGCAAGCATATCCCTTCACGGTCATCCGCAGATCGCTATCGCAACGGTGCGCAACCCTAACGAATATATCGACTAGGCAAGAGCGCTTTCTCGATAGCGTTTCGGCGAATCGCCGCGTAGAAAAACAACCGGCTCGATCCCGCAGGACCGAGCCGGTCGAGGTTTTCGCGTTACATCAAGCCGCCAGCCAGCCTATCGCAGCAGCGCCAGCACGTTCTGCGGGTTCTGGTTCGCGATCTGGAGCACCGTGGTGCCGGACTGCACGAGGATTTGGGCCCGGGTGAGGGCGGCCGTCTCGGCGGCGAAGTCGGCGTCGCGGATCTGGCTCTCGGCTTCGGTCAGGTTGATGACCGTGTCGTTCAAGGCGTTGCGGTTCGTTTCCAGCGACGTGCGTTGGAACGCGCCGAGCCGACCGCGGAGGAAGGTGATCTCGTCAATCGCTTCGCCCACAATCGCGGCAGCGGTATCCAAGTTGTCGCTGCGCAGGTCCGCGTCGCCGCCGGTGCCGAGCTGGAACAGCTTACCGCTCACGCTACCCAGGCGGGCCGTGTTCACGCTGGTGATGCCGATGCGGGCCTGCTGGTTGCTGACCACGTCGGGACCGAGCTGGAACAACGCGCCACCGCCGGTGATCGTGAAGTTCGCTGTGCCTGTGAAACCAGCAGTCATCGTTGCGGTCACGTCGAGCGTGGCCGTGTTGATCAACAACTGGTTGCCACGGCCGATTGCGGAAATACCGTTGACGTTCGCAATGACATCGACGCCTTCGTCGCGTGCGCCCTGGCCGATCACGCTGGTAAACGTCTGCGTGACAGCGGCGCCCTCTTCGATGACTTTCACGTCCACAACGGATTCCGACCCGTACGTTGCCGACAGCAATTCCAGCGTCGTACCGTTGGCGGTCGCGGTGACGCCCGTGGCGTCGCTGGCCAGGTTAATGCCGTCGACCAGCAGGGCCAAGCTGGTGCCGGCACCAAAGCTGAGCACCTCCGCGCCGTTGGAGCCGGCCAGCTCGAGCACGACGTCCGAGGAAATACCACCGGACTGATCCACGCCGGCCGTGGTGGCGCCAACGTTGACCAAGACCGGGGCCGTGTCCGCGCCCGCGTTGTATTCGCCGTCGCCGGTTGTGCTGGTCAGCGTTACGTCGAATTCGTCGTTTGCATCCAAGGCGGTTTCGATTTCAGTAACGAGCGCCGCCAGGTCAATATCGGTGTCGTCATCAACCTCGATGGTGAGCGTCGTGCCGTCGTCAGTGACGTTAGCAAGGCCCGCGCCCAAGTCTTGCGTGTCGTCGAACACAATTGTCCGGTCAAATGACGCGCCAGCGGTCGTCGGCGAGATGGTGATTAGAGCGTCGACTTCGTCGACACCGCCGCTAGTCACGTTGGCGTGGGTCGCGATGGTCTCAGTATCGACAGCGGCAGTGCCGTCGGAGGTCACGGCGAGGTCAAGACCGCCGTTGACCGCTGCAATCGCTGTAGCCAGCGCGTCCGATTGCAGTGTCGAGGTAGCGGAAAAGTCGGCCGTAACGACAACCGTGGTTCCGTCGAAGGTCACCGAATCAACTGCGTTGTCGGCCAGACCGCTTTCGACAAACTGTACGTCAATGCCGTTGCCGGCGGCGCCATCGACCGTGCCGCCGTCGAGTACGGTAAACGTCAGCGTGTCGCCCGAATCCAAAACTACGTCGCCACTCGCCTGGACAGCAGCGGTCTGGAACGTGAGCGTACCGTCGGACGCCGCCACTCCCGCCACGAAGGTGGGAATGCCCGTGATACTGATTTCCGCTTGCGTCGCGGCTGTGCTTACCGTCACCGCAACGGCTACGGACCCGGTGGCGCCGAGGTTCGCCTGGTCGATTTGCAAGTCTTCGATATTGGCGAAGTTCGTGCCGGCCGTCGTGATGAAGTCCAGGCTGCCGTCCAGCAGGCGGCGTCCTTGGAACGTCGTCGTCTGCGCGATCCGGTTCAAGGCGTCGAGCGACTCGTCGAGCTGCAATTGATTGGCCGCGATTTGGTCAGGAGTGACCACGCCGGCGTTGGCCGTCTCGGTCATCAGGCCGCGAATATCGTTGAGCAGCGAGCTCACCTGGCCCAACGCGCTATCGGCCGTGGCGATCACCTGGTTGGCGCGGTCAGTGTTGCTGATGGCCTTCTTGATGCTGGTGATGTCGCTGCGGAGGTTTTCGCTGGCGATCAAGCCGGCCGGGTCGTCTTTACCGGTATTGATCCGCAGACCGGTGCTCAGCCGCGTAAGCGCCTGCTGCAGAGCGCGCATTGGACCGGCCCAGGATGTTCTGGGCGACCAACGAGCTGACGTTCGTATTAATCCGAGTCATTGCAAACCCCCTTTGGGACAGGAACTATTTCGACTTGGGCCGGTGCGGTCTATGCGAACCGCGTGTGTTTATGCTGTTGTCAAACTTTTGACCAGGACGCTGCGTTGGCTATATGGTGGACTCTTGCCTGCCCCATCACACTGACGCTTGGTCGCCGTGACTCTTTTTTGGCCGGGCAACCCTATGCTCTCGACTTCGCAACCATAGGTTGCATTTCCAGCGCAAGCCCTCCTGGCTTGAAAAACCTGTACTCCACGCCGGGTCTGGCGTACAGGCCTATGCGAAGTTATCGTCTTGGGAAAATTAGGGTCTTTATTCGGCCGCTGGGTTTTTGACTGCATGGTTCATTTGGGCATCCTATGACCGTTACCATCGGCAAAGTTTGCCACCTCCCGCTGGCAACAGTCGATCAAACGTGAGCGCGTCAATGGAAACCGCTTGCCTCGCTAGCGCTTCGGGCCCGCGGAGGAGAAACGCGAGAAGGCGGAGATCCCCCAGAGCGAAAAGAGAAATGCCGCTCTTATTTATGTTCGGGACGCGGATCGCCGATCCGGCGGGCTTCGTCGAGTCGAATCTGGGCCGCTTGCTGATTCTCGCGTTGGATTGCGTCGTACACCTCGCGGCGGTGCACCGACACCTCGCGCGGGGCTTCGATTCCCAAACGAACTTTGTCGCCGCGCACGTCGACGATGGTCACGACGATGTTATCGCCAATGACAATGCTCTCGTCACGCTGCCGAGAAAGCACAAGCATGGTCCACTCGCCGTGGCCTTCGAATCCGGCCATTCCGATCAGATGAATGTGCCGCGTATTGAATTGATCGGACCAGCGGTGTGAACCACTCAAATAAGCCGCGACACGTATAGGACATTCCGGTTATGCGGAGGAGGGGACGGTGAGTAGGTGAGTAAGTGAGTGGGTGAGTAAGTTTCTAATGATTGTACTTACCTATTCACCAACTCACCTACTACTTTCGCCGCTATGCCGACTTCCGCGCTGCGGTCGCATTCAGCCGGTGCTGGACTGCGTGGTCGTCGCGGGCAACAATCTGCCGGCCAAGACGCTCCTGAAGATGGATCACCAGCGGCGCCTTAAGATTCAATGCCAATGCGCCGCTGGCGTGGCTGATAATGACCAGCACTTGCGCGTCGTTCGCATCGCGAAGACCGAGCGGCTGAATTTCGCGCCGGGCCACGCGGACCTGATAGCCGGGCACAAACCGTCTGGGGCTGACGACCGCCAATGCCACTTCGGCGCGATCCAAGCTTTGCAGCCAGGCCAATGATTCATTGTGAGCGTCGCTCAACAGCACCCAGCGGCGGCAATCCTCCATGCCAATCAACCCATCGACGAACGTGAGGACATCGCCTTCGTCGATATCCAGCCGGCCGAATCGCGTCGTTGTTATGTTCATGGCGGCGTGTCCCAAAGTGCTAGCACTCATGGCGCAGCAAAGCGCTATCGATATAAATCGGCGCGCCAGGCCGGCGGGACACAACGAAAAGGATAACGTCGCAGGCATCAAATGAAGTCCAACAGCGAGAGCTGCAGGATGCTGGCAGTCGTGCGCAACGAGGCTTCGAACGCGTACTGCCTGGCAGTCAGGTTGGAAATCGCCTCGACGATGTCGACGTCGATGTCGTTGGAAAGCGCCGTCCGTAGTTGCACGTCTTCGTCCTGCAACTGCGTCTCAATCACCGACAGATTCTGCATCCGTGCGCCGAGCTCCGCGCGGGCGAAGTTAACTCGCGCAAAGTCGGCATCGAGACGCTCCAGCGACCGGCCAATCTCCTCTTCGTTGTTGGCGAGCAGCGCGGTGCGAAGCCGCATCAAGGTATTAAACAAGCTGTCGGCTTCGAGCGTGTGGCGGTCGTCGCTTGTCAGCACTTGGTTTCCGGAACCGTCGAGCTGAACGTCCGATGGATCGGTCTGAGTGGCGCCCTGGTCGACAAACCCGAGATATTCGGCCGCCTGGCTGCCCTCGAGCGATCGCACGGAGAGCGTACCGGCGCCGGTGCTCGCGTCCATGAGCTCAATCCCATTGCCGGTGATTGCGAGGCGGGCCGTGACTGCCGTCGTGCCGGTGTTATTTACTGGATTGTTGTTGATGCGGTCGATCACATCGTCGACTGTCTCAGTGCCTGCCAAATCGATCCACAGCTCCGCGCCGTCGCGAGCCACAATGAGCAAATCGTTGCCAAGCACGTTGGTGCCTGAAACGACATGATCGCCGCCGGAGTTGGTTAACGTTGAGACGCGCTGCGACTGGCCGGCTGGGACAAAGCCAAGATACTCGGCGGCCAGGCTCGTCTGAACCGTCAGGTTACCGGTCGAATTGGCGCTCGTATCGACCAGATCGATTCCATTGCCGCTGGCATTCAAGCTGGCGGTGACGGCGGTTGTGCCGGTGAAATTCGGCGGAGCGTTAATCAGATCGACGACATCCTGCAGTGATGTCGCGGCGCTCACATTAATGTTTAGCGTCGTTCCATCGCGAGCGGTAATCGCCAAATTATCGAATTGGCTTAAATCGAGAGTTTCCAAATCGGCCGTGGTCGGCACACCGACGCCGCGATTGAAGTCGGCCAGCGCGGTTTCACCGGTATACGTGCGGATGCCAAGCTGCGTTGCGGTCGTGCCGCCGTTTTCGCCAATCGTCAGGTCGGCGCCGCTGAGCCGCGACCGCACGTTGATCCCGTTGCCGGCCTCGTTGATTTCAGCCAATAGCCCAAGCTCAGCCCCGTTGAACAAATTCAACAACTCATCGACGGTCTCGATGGTGCTCGTGTCGAGCGTGACCGACGTGCCGCCATTGGTGACGATCAAGCCCGACGCTAGATCGAGCACCTCGCCGCTGCCGCCGCTAGTCACTGACGAGAACGAGACTGAAGGCGAACCGCCCAAGTCGACAACACCTGCCCCAACTAGCGACGTACTTGCCGCATCGTGATAATCGGCCGCTGCCGTAAAAGTGCCCTCGGCGGTGATGCGCCGCCGCCACCTGGCTTGCGGTGGAGACGCCGTCTTGCACTTGTACGGTGAGCGTATTCGTGCCGGAGTTGTACGTCACGACTTCGCTGCCTGCGAGGCCGCCCGGAATAAATTCTACCGTGACGTTGTTCAGATCGGTGCCGTTTTGCGACGCGGTGAGCCAAATATCGTTGTTGGCCCCGGCCAGACTCGATTCGTCCCGACGCCTTCGTACCGAGCAACGTACTCAGCTGCGTGGTCTTGAGCAGCACGGGGTCCAAATCGGAGCCAGTTACGCTGCTACTTGGCGGCAGACTTGAATTGGTGAAAATCCCCAACTCGTGTGCGGTCCGGCCTTCCGCCACTTCGCCGACCGTGATTGTTCCGCTTGGCGTGCTCAGCCGCAGGGCGTCGCCGACGATGTCGACGGCGATGTCCGTTCCTGTCGGCGCGCCGCCTTCAATCCGCTGAATAACGTCGCCGATTGTCACGGCCCCATCGAGATCGACGACGCTAATTACGGTGGATGGCCCGGTGTTGACGGCAATCTGCAGCGATCCGCCTCGGCTGATTCCATCGCCGCCGTTGAGCGCGCTCAGTAGCGTGTCTTCCGTTAAATGTGGGCTTAGATCGGCGGAGCCTTGCACGGGCGTGGAAATCCCGCCGAAGACATCAACTCCGGAAAGGTTCGTATCGAACAAGCGCTGCAGATCGACATAGACTTCGCAACGTGCC
This sequence comes from uncultured Planctomycetota bacterium, assembly GCA_963713365.1. Lineage (GTDB taxonomy): Bacteria > Planctomycetota > Planctomycetia > Pirellulales > Lacipirellulaceae > JABDGM01. The sequence continues at coordinate 292,611 of CAVQLN010000009.1, forward strand.
TTCGTTGCCGCGGTACTCGACGAAGTCGCCATTGAATGCGTACGGCTCAATAAGCGAACGCGATCCAGAATATAAATACCTGCTGAGAGTCCGCGCATTTCCCGTGTTCAGAAAACTCTGAAGCGCCTGGCCGACTTCATTTGCGACTTCCTGCCGTTCCTCTGGCGAGCCAATTGGGCCGATCACGCCCACCACGTTAGCGCGAAGCGTATTGATTTCCTGCGAGACATCGCCCAGCCGGCGTTCCGCCTCGCCAAGAAACAAGTTGCTGGACTGGACATTGGTTTTGATTTGCGCCTTGCGATCCAGGATGCGCTGCAAGTTGATCGCGCGAAGGGCGGCCGGGGCATCCTCGCTTGGCAGTTGCAGCCGACGTCCCGTGCTGATCTGCGTCTGAAGCCGAAACATCTCCAGCTGATCGAATTGCATCTGGCCGACGAGACGTTGGCGCATGAACAAGTCGCCAACGCGTGTCGTCGGGATGGGAGCGATTCGAGACATGGGGACGGTGTCGGGTGTCGGGTGTCAGGTGTCAGATGCTCGATATGACGGTTTACTCCGATGCATGGTCGGCCGCAATGCTCGCGTGGCCTACATATTCACCAGCACATCCAGCAACTCGCTGAGCGTTTGAATGTATCGGGCCGACGCTTGATAAATGCGCTGCAGCGTGATCATCTTGATCGCCTCCTCGTCGATGTTCACACCGCTGACGGCCTGGAACTGGCCGTCCAGCGTTCCTTCAAAGACGCGGGAGCCTTCGGCCGCCGACTGTGCGATCGCGGAACCCTGCGCAATGTCGTTGACCATTCGGTTATAGAGGTCGGCCAACGATGCATTACCGGCCGACTCGAGCGGGCGCATAAGAAGCCCGGCCAGCACTAAAGCGTTGCCCGAGCCTGCGTCAATTCCGTCGATGCTCGCCGCGAACATGGCCGCATTTTCCTTCAATTCGTCGTTGACGCGCAGCGATGATGCCGATGAACCGACGAAAAATGTGTTCAATCCCAAGGCCGCCAGCACGCCATTCGTGTCATTGGTCGAGCTGCCTACGGGCGGCGCGAAAGCAAACTCGACGTCATCCGACTCCGACGCCAGCTCCAGCGCTCCATCCGACGAAACGCTCGCCGACAGGCCATCGATCGCATCGAGCTGCGCGGCCAGACTGTTCAGAGTCGTGTCGGTATCCAGACCATCGAGATCGATCGAGATCGTATGCGTTGTCGTCGTCGTGGTCGTGCCGTCTTTGCTTTTGATGAGAACGTTAAACGCGCCGCTCACCGGCGTGAAATCCAGGCCGGCGGCGTCCAGTGCGGCGTTCGCATCGCTCACGGTCTCGGTGCTGGTAAGTTGCTTGAAGCCGGTGAGTCCTTGGCCCTGCGAATAAACCTTGTTGAACTCGAACGCCAGCGTGGCGGCCAGCTCGTCTAGCTGTTCGAGGAAACTGCCCGCTACTTGATTTCGCGCCGTGTACAAGCCGCTCAATTCGCCGGAAGTGATATCCAACGGCGCGCTCGTATCCGTAAATTCGACGACGGCAGTGGCCACGCCACCGTCATCGCTGAACTCAATATCCACCTCGCGGCGCTGCCCTTCAAAGACCAGCAGCTCGCCGCCCACTGCAACCGCGAGACCGCCACTTGGTTGCTCGGTGACGCGAACGCCAATTAGCTCGGACAGTCGCTCGACGGCCGATTGCCGCTGCACGCGCAAGGCGCCCGCATCGCTGCCGGTGGACCGGCCACCTTCCGTGGTAGCGATCTTGATATTCAGCAGGCGGATTTCCTCTGCCAGCCGGTTGATATCATCGCTCATCGCGATGACGCGGTGGTTCAATTGGTCCTGAATCTCGAATACTTTGTCGTGAAGGTCCCCGATGTTCTCCGCCAGGGCCACGCCTTGATTCACAGCCAGCTGACGAGCGCCAAGGTTGGCCGGCTCTTTGGCGATCTCGTCGATGGCGTTGAAAAAGTCGATCAGATTGCCGCTCAGGTTGGCGCCGTCCGCCGAAAGCGCATCAAGTACGGCTTCGATATCGCGGTAGGCTTTCTCCTGGGCTTCGGCCCCGGCGCGGTCGCTGCGGGCACCGACCAACCGGTCCTGCACAAAACGGTCGATCTTCTGGACGATGCCGTCGACCTCGACGCCCAAGCCCAGAATGAGATTGCCCTTGCGCATGCACGGGCGCGGGCACATAGATGACTTCCTCGCGAATGAATCCCGGCGTGTTGGCGTTGGCAATGTTGTTGCCTACCACGTGCAGGCCGATTTGCATCGCCTGCAGCGTGTTGCCGCCCATCTGAATGGAGCCGAAAAGACTCATGCGCCACCGGAGAAGAGGGTGCAGTAATGGAGTCGAGGAGCAACGGAGTAGAAGACGACCTTTGGGCCGCGACTACTCCACAATTCCTTCTCCACAACTCCACTGCTTAAGCGGCGCGGTCCACCAGCGCACCGCTAGCCTGACGGTCCGCACCATTTCCATATGTCGGCTCTGGCCGCCCTCCGGTAGCAATAATCCCTATCAGTTGGGAAAGATGTAGCAGCGAGCGCTGCACTAGCACCCAGTTGGTGAGACTGTGGTGTTGCAACAGCCGCGATCGTTGGGCTGCGTCGCGAATGCTTGCTTGCACGCGGCCGCGCTGTTCCGCCGGCAGTTTTCCACTGAGCGAGCCGATGCTATCGGACGGCAAGCCCTCGGCCTCGGCTCGCGACAGAAGCTCCTGCCGGCGTTGATGGCAAGCTTGCAGGCGATCGAGCAGTTCCTGCTCGCGGAGCGCCATCGCTGAGAGCTTTTCGTGATCGCCGCTTGCCAGGAGCTGGCGCTTCTCTGTGAGCGTGCTCAATAGCGCGCCCTGCACGTCGGCGAGATCTTCCAGCAGCGAGCCGATGTCTGTTTCCCAGTTGTCATCCATGAAATCTAGCCGGCACGCTGCGCGTGCCGTCCGCCGTTGTGCTCGTTACAACTGAAGCCGCGTTCGCTTAAAAACGTCGCAATTGTGTCAGCTTGGTTTCTTCAGCAGATTGATGCCGCGCTGAAAACTGCGGAAACTGCCGCTCAAACATTGGCTCGGCAAACCGGTCGGCGCTCGCCTCAGTAAGATGCTCGGCGAGCTTCTGATCGAGCTGGCCTTGAAACACCTCCTCGCCGCGCCCGCCGTGAAAGTACGCCGGCTTGTCGGTCATCGCGCGCATGCTCTTCATCATTTGCCCGAAGAACGTCTCACCGACAAATTGCGTGAACGTCTCGCGCAGCTCTTGCAGCATTGCGCGTTTCGGCTGGGGAGGCGTCCTGGGTTGCGCTGCTCGCCGCAACAACTGACCTTAGACTGCCACGCGCCGGCAGCATCGCCGGGAGCTGCGATGCTACCGCCGCGTTAATGTTACTAATTTGCATACGGCCACCTGAATTGCTGTTCTCGCTTACAATTCGTACCTGAAGCGACTCAACTATCTGTCAATAATCAACTGTCCATGAAGTTTGCCGTTGCGCTCGATGCCACGAATGATCTCGATCATGTCTTCGGGCGGAACCTTCAACGAGTTCAGTTGAGTTACTAATTGGTCGAGCTTGGCTTTGTTCGATTCGTCCACGTCGACCGTCGCGAACGCCGGCGAGCTGACAGCTTCCACCGTAATGCTCTTGTGGGTCACAAGCACGTCGCCAATCTCTACTTCGCCGCTGATCACGATCGTACCGGCGCGGGAGTTGACAACAACGCGCGATTCGGGCTCCGGCTCTTCAATTCGACTGTCCAAGAGTGCGGCGGTGAAACCCACCGGATCGTTCTCGTCGATTTTCGGAATCCGCACTTTGATGTTGGCCGCGTCGATGGCCCACACCATCTCCTCTAGCCTTTTTCCGTCGGTGCTGCCCTGGTTCGACATTTGCTCGAAAATGAGCTTGGCGATTTCGGCGGCGGTTTGAAAATTTGCGTGATTCTTGTCCAGAACGAGCGTGATGAATTTCCCCCCGTCATTTTCCTTGAGCCAGAACGGCGTAAAGATGTCGGCCTCCATCTGGCAGCCGCCGTGGATGATTCCCACCATCGGCTGTTCGGAGTTGTCAATCGTGAGCTGACCCTGGCACAGTGCAAAGACGCGCGGGTCCTGGGTGTTGGGCCCCTGCAACGAGGCAAACGCAAGTCGACCGCCTGCCAGGCTCTTGCCGTTCAGCGCGCTCACGTAGCAATCGAGCCGGTCACCGCGCCGGGCGCCGGTGGACGGCACGCTGGCCGAGACCATCACGAGCGCGGCGTTCTTCATCCGCCGCAGCTCCTCGAGATTGGTTTGCTGGCCGTCCATGGTGAGCGGATTGCCCATGATTTCCATGGCACGTGCGATGGCCCGCATCGTCGGCCCATCATTGGCCTCGCCCGTGCCATTGAGACCGACGACAAGCCCCATACCGCGCAGCACGTTTTCTTCCTGGCCTTTCACGCGGCAAATATTCTTTAGCCGCGTACTCGCCGCCGCCGGCATGGCCATCGCAAGCAAAACGCAGCACGTGGTTATCGTCCGTAACATGGCAACTCCTGACGTACTCACCTACTCACCACTCACCCGATACTAGAACGGCTTCCACTTGTCATACCAACGCGCCAACCAGCCGCGCGAGTAGGAGTCGTTGACAAAACCGCGTTCACGCTTCTCGATCCGCAGCTCGGCAACCTCGTCGCTGCGCACCGTTCGGTCTGGGCCGATCGATTGCCGCCGCACGATGCCGGTGAGCGATTGCTGCCAGACTTCTTCGTTGATGCGAATCTCGCGGCGAGCTTCGACTACGAGGTTGCCGTTTGGCCGAATGTCGACAACCGCCGCGGCGATACGGAAGGTCAATGAGTCGCGCAGCTCCAATTCCGACTCCGCGCGGTATTGGCTGTTCAGCGAACCGCGGACGGCCGGGTCGCCCTGTCCTTGTGCGGCGGGAAAGAGGTCCTTGCCGTCGAACCTCAACCAATCCGCGAGGACCGCGTTCAGGCTGGCGGTGCGGCGCGACTCGGCATCGCCTTCGCTCATCATGCTCGCGCGGTAGTCGACAAGAACCGTAATGATGTCGTTGATCTTAAGCTCGCGCATCTCCGCTTCAGGCGGCAGCTTGCGATACATGAACGAGCTGTTCTCGAGGTTTAGCTGCCCGGCTGGCTGCGGCGACGGATGTACCAGCAGTAAGCTGGCGTCCTGGGCTAGCGCCATGCCGCCAAGCTCAGCGGCAAGAATCAGGGCTCCGGCAAATCCGGCGCGCTTAAAGCCCTTCACGCAAAGTCGCGAGGACATAATCATTGGACTTAAGCGTTTCACAAGCATGGTAACTGCCTAAAGCTGTTGTTCGCGATCTGTCTGCGACTATTGCATGAGTGTCTTGGTTAGGCGCATTTAGCGACGAGTTGTTTCAACGTGTTGTGCGACTGGCAAAGCCGATGTCGCGCGAGCCGTCGCAAAGACGGCCGCCTCGCGTAGCCCGGTTACTTGCGCATCGTACGTTTCGCGCGTTCCAAGCGATTCGAGCTGCACCAACTCGCCACGCGACCCGTCCTGCCGTGCGCGGGCGGTCGTGGTCACACGAATGCTGCCGACTTGGGACACCACCGTAACAATCTCGCCGCGCTTCACTAAAACCGGGGCCTGAACTTTGTCCGTGAAGATCACGTCGCCGGCGACAATCGGCTGCCGAGCTTCCATGCCGATCAATTGCTCAATAGACGTAACTGGCGCGCGGCGGCTGGTCGCGGCCGGAACCGATTCGAGCATCTGTAATTCCACGTCGGACGCTGTGATCACCGCGCCGCGCGCGATCGGTTGCAGTGCAACGACCACGGCGCCGCCGCGGGTACTATTTCGGCATACACAGGGAATTGGACGCCACCCTCGGCGGTCTGAAACGAAATGATGAATTTCTGTCGGCCAGTCCACGGCGGGGCGCCGCCGCTGCAAGTCGGCGGCGATGATGCGGAATCAACCTGGGCGAGATGCCGTGCCGGAACTTCGCACGTGATTCGCCATCCGCCGGCTTGGCCGGTCTTCATGTCTAAATAGCTCGAAATGATTCGCGTTAACTCATCTCGCAGGTCGTTAATTGCAGGGTCAGCGGGTGGCAGCTTTCCAACGGGTTCTTCATGGCCTGCAAGAATTGCCGCATGACGATTCATCGGTTGAACCGCACGGCTGGCCGCAGCCGGTACCGCATCGTCGCCAACGGAACTGTCAGGCGTGGTGATCGCCACTTGCACCGCACCGTCAATTCGCAGTTGCGAAATGTCCTCGCCATGGGCGGCAAGCAAATCCTCAACTTCCCGCTTGCGCAGGAACCGCTGCGTCCCTGGCGCCGGCGCCGGCATCAAAAGCAACGACGAAAGCTGGCGAGCTCGCAACCGGTCGGCCGTGACAATCCGCGCCACGTCGCCCAAGCGGATCACCGGCGACTTCGCGACCACCTGCTCGTGCAGGTCGATGTCGGTCGCTCCATGCACATCAATACAAATGAGAATGGCGAAGAGTAATCCCAGGCCATTACTGTGCTGTTTTCTGTTCATCCGAGTCGTTTCTTGATCGATTAATTTGGAGGTTATCTCACGCAATGGCGCGAAGGCGCAAAGATTCGACGGTAACTTAAATCTCTTCTTTGCGCCTCAGCGCCTTTGCGAGAGAATCCTTTTTAACTACGGGAAGCGGTTATCCGAGCCGCCGCAGGTTGGCGACGATTTGCATGATCTGGTCGCCCGCTTGCACGACCTGCGAGTTGAGTTCAAACGCGCGCTGCGTGGTGATCAGGTCGATCAGCTCGGTGACCGGCTCGACGTTCGAGGCCTCCAAAAATCCTTGTCGCACGTTGCCGAATCCTTGCTGAGCAGGGTTGCCTGTTTGCGCAGTGCCGGAGGCATCGGTCTCCTGATACAGGTTATCGCCAAGCTTCAGAAGTCCGTCTGGATTGACAAACTTGGCCAGGGTGCAACTGGGCCACGGTCTGCATATTGGGCGACGACTGCGTGCGGACCTGCACCTGTCCGTCGGCCGTCACGAGGACATCCGTGGCGTCCTCCGGTATCTGGACATTTCCATCCAGCACGTAACCGATGTTTGCTGATCCGAGAACTACTGTGCCCTGGGCGTTCAGGCCGAAGTTCCCCGCGCGCGTGTAGTAAAAATCGCCGTTGGGGTTGATCACCTGAAAGAATCCGTCGCCTTCGATGGCTAAATCGAGCTGATTGTTCGTGGTTTCAAACGCACCCTGCTCGTGGTTCGACTGGGTGCTGGAAACTCGCGAGCCCAGACCGACTTCGATGCCTGTCGACGTCATGTTTCCATCGGCGTCCGTGGAACCGGGCATGCGATACTGGCGGTAAAACACATCCTCGAAATTTGCGCGGTCCTTCTTGAAGCCCGTCGTGTTGATGTTCGCCATGTTATTGGCGATCACGTCGAGCTTCGTCTCCAGGGCTTCCATGCCCGTCGCGGCGGTGTAGAGGGTTTGGACGGTCATGGCTGGTTCTCAGGTAAAAGCAGAATTTGATTTGAATGTTGATTGGGGGTCAGGTGTCAGGTGTCAGGTGTCAGTCTCAGATCCGACACCTGACACCTGACACCTTCCCCATCACGCCTGCAGCACCCGGCTAATCAGAGCGCCGAGCATTGTGTCTTGATTTTGAATCATCCGCGTGTTGGCTTCGAACGCACGAGTGGTTTCGATCATTGCCATCATCTGACGTACGGGGTTCGCGCCCGACACTTCGAGATAGCCTTGGCGAACGTTTCGCTCCACGAGCGGCAGCGGCTGCACGCCGCCCAATGGCTGGAACATGTTGTTGCCAGCTTTCACAAGCTGGTCGAGCGACTCCGGCTGCGACATGCCGAGGGCGGAGATCGATCCGGCTTGTGAAATGAATCCGTCGGACGAGATCGAAAACGGCATCTCGTGGTTGAGCACAATTTCGCCGCCGGCCTGATCGAGCACGGGGCGATGACCGTTTTGAGTTACCAGCCGGCCTTGCGTATCGAGGGCGAAGTTGCCGGCGCGGCTCAAATACTGCTTGCCATCGTCGCCGCGAACGTGAAAGAAACCTTTGCCGTCAATCGCAAGATCGAGGTCGTTGCCGGTTTCCTTGAACTGACCGACCGAATGGTCGGTCTCGACGTCGATGATTTTTACGCCGCCGCCGATATCGTTCATCGACTCGTCGCGGGGCTGGGCCGAGCCCTGTTGAATCGCTTCGGCGAACCGCGCCTGGAACGTGGCAACGTCCTGCTTGAAGCCGGCCGTATCAACATTCGCCATATTATTGGCGATGACTTCGAGGCGCTGGGCCTGGGCGGCCGCCCCCTCGGCCGAGATATACATTCCGTAGGGCATGGCAGAAGTGGCAGTCGCAGGTGCGCCCCCCTGCGTGCGGCAGCCTTCCAAGCAACGCGCATGCCGAACGAAGTACCTCAGCGAACACTGCGTCGCAACTTGTTGCCGGGTACAGTGAATTGATCAATCAGCGGTGTGGAGATTAAACTCGTTAGGCGTTCGTTTGCATCGGCCGTGCGGCGAAACTTGCCGAAGCGATGGCTGCTAGCGGCAGTTTCTGCGCTCCCGACGCAATGCCGCCTACCTTGCTGCGACGAACGTCGGCCACGACATGGCGTTCACTGCCTGCGACGCGAGGATTGGAAAAATGATTGAGCTGTGGTCGCCGTTGTGAGGCAGAGAATTATCCCAGCCGCTGAAGCGGCCTCGCCAGCAGAAATTCGGTGGCGCAGCTTCACGTCATCCGTAACCGAGCGCCCGCAGGTCGCGCTCCGATAGTCCTACATGGTGTCCGTACTCATGTAGGATGGTGAAGCGAATTTGCTTGCGCAACTCTTCGTCGTCGATGTGACCGTCAGCCGCCCGCGACTGGCTCAGTATGCCTTGCCGAAAAATGTGAATTACATCCGAGGGAACACCCCAGTCGTTAACGCTGCGTTTGTTGAGCGGAATGCCCGTGTACAATCCGCACAGTGCCGAGCGATGCCGCACGCCGACGCGCCGCATTACCGCCGGCGACGGGTAATCTTCGACCACCAGCGGCACATTCTCCATGAACGCTCGCACTTGCTGCGGCAATTCCGGCAGCACATGCTCCAATTGCTTATCGAAGATTTCGCGAAGCTCTGGTTTCATGAACTTGTCCGACTGGCCGCAATTAACGATGCCGCGCCTTGTGCGAGCAGCGCATCGGCGACGCGGAAGCCCAACTGCTCGGAATTCGTCGCGGCAGTGACGTCCATCGCGTCGTGCACTTCTAGTCGCCGCGTTCCGTCGGCATTCAACACAACGGCGGATAACTGCAGCCGAGCACCTTCGAGGCGGCCCCACGCGCCCACGGGCGCCATGCATCCGCCGCGCAGTCGCGCGAGCAGGGCCCGCTCGGCCAGTACAGCGCTGTGCGTCACCGAATCATCGAGGGCGGCAACTTTTGCCTGCGTGGCCACGTCGTTACTGCGGCATTCAATCGCGAGGGCACCCTGCCCGACGGCCGGAAGCATTACGTCAAAAGGCAGGACCTGCCGAATGCGACTCGTCAAACCCAGGCGTCGCAATCCGGCCTCGGCAAGAACAATCGCATCGAATTGGCCGTCGTCCAACTTTTGTAGTCTCGTGTCGACGTTGCCGCGAATGTCTTCGACCTGCAAGTCGGGCCGCCGGTGTCGCAATTGGGCCTGCCGCCGCAAACTGCCGGTTCCGATGAGCGCAGCATGTAGCAAGTCGTCCAGCGATGCGGCAATATTTGTCACCAGCACGTCGGCTGGGCTTTCCGCGGTGGCACGGCTGCAAGGACGAGGCCCGAAACAGGCTCGGTCGGCAAGTCCTTGAGGCTGTGTACGGCCAGGTCGATCTCGCCGGCCAAAAGCGATTGCTGGATCGCTTTCGTGAAAACCCCGCGAGTTCCAATCTCCTCGACCGGCCGCAGGTGGTCGCGATCGCCATGGGTTGCGATTTCAACAAGCTCAACCGGCTGTCCAATTCGGCGCAGCTGCTCGGCAACCCATTCCGCCTGCCAGGCGCAAGCTGGCTGCCGCGAGTTCCCAATCGAATCGTCGATTGTGGCGAGTCTGGAATCGTCATTTAGAGAATTGCTCTGCGGGCAGTGCTCAATGAATTGCTCGCGCAACTACCACGACCGTAACGCGGGCGGCACCGGCTTTCCGCAGAGCGCGAGCCGCTTCACTGCACGTGGCGCCAGTCGTGAGAATATCGTCCACCAAGAGCACGTGCGCTGGTTCAAATGGTATCCGCCGCGAACGGAAAAAGCCCGCCGCACATTCTCCCAGCGCTGCGGCGGCGTCACGCTTGATTGTGGCTGCGTATGTTTGCGGCGTCGCAACAGGCGTTCCGCGAATGGCAAACCCAACTTGCGCGACAAGACCTCGCTCAAAATGGCTGCCGAGTTGGTGCGATGTGCCAATCGTCTACGCCAATGTAATGGAATCGGCGTGACAACGTCGACACCAGCGGCCGTCAACCGTTCGCCACATTGCTGCCACACCAAGGATCCGACGGCCAGTGACAGGCCATCGCCGTTGGCGTCCTTCATTCGCAGCACGAGTTCGCGCAGCCGGTCCGAGTACAAGCCGGCGGCGATGGTTTCGTCAAACCACAATTTGTGTCCGCGGCAGCGCGCAGCCGTCGGCCCTTAAGACGTCGGACTCGGATTCATCGGTGCTGCGGCCAATGCGCGGCACCGGTGCGCCGCAACGCGCGCATGTCGGACCTGCGAGGAATTCCATCTCATCAAGGCAACTATCGCAAATCGGCATGCCGGACTTACCTGGCACGATCGAGTTCAGCTCGGCTTCGCAACTTGCGCAGGCGGCAGGAAACACCAGCTCCAGTGTTGCGCGTTGCATTTTGCTAGTGGAGGCGACCAGCCGCGTTGTGCCAAGCCGCGCGGCGGCCGTAGTCCAACGCGCGACCACTGCGAGATGGCCGGCCAATTGCCGCCCGCGCCGCCCCGTCGTCGCTCGACTATCGATGGCCATAAATCGAGTGCTCCCCAAAATGGCATCGCATGCTAGCAAGAAGGAATCATTTTAGAGCGGATGCGTAGCGGTGCCCATCCTTGTGCCGTCGCGAGCCACTCGTATTGACCGGTGGGAATTGCATGCGTTACGCTCCGCCGCTTGCGACGGGCCTTAGACGACGTCCTTTGTCAGGGGCTGGGCGCTCGCTGGAAGAGTCGGCCTGGCGGCCGACGCTAATCATTTGATTGCGATTGCTGCTCCTAGCTCCGTGCTCCCGGCTCCCTGCTACTTATGCCCACGATCATCGACCGTTACATGCTGCGGCAGTTCGTGCAGGTGCTGGTGATCTGCTTCCTGAGTCTGATTGGCCTGTACATCGTCATCGATGCGTTCGGACACCTCGATCACTTCGTCGACTATGCGGAGAAGCATGGCAGCTTGCTTGGCACGCTAATTGGCTTCTACTCGTACCGGGCAGTCGCGTTCTTTGACCGCACCAGCGGCGTGCTGACTCTCATCGCGGTGATGTTCACGGTGACGTGGATCCAGCGGCATAACGAGATGACGGCGCTTTTGGCCGCAGGCATTCCGCGGATGCGCGTGCTACGGCCAGTGCTCGTAGCCGCCATCGGCGTGAGCCTGGTGGCTGCCGCGAACCGCGAGTTTTTCATTCCCAGTATCCGCGACCATTTGGCGACGGATTCCAAGAACCTGGGCGGCGAACGCGAAGCCCTGATGCAATCGCGGTTCGACAGCCAAACCGGCATCCTCATCGGCGGCGAACGAATTGTCCCATCCGAGCACAAGATCATGCAGCCGAACTTCGTGCTCACGCGCGGCGCGCTCGATCAATTCGGCAAGCAACTTTCAGCACACGAGGCCCGCTTTGTGGCGGCAACGGCCACGCGGCCCGGCGGTTACCTGCTGAGCGGCGTGACTTCGCCGAAGGCGCTTCTTCGGCAGCCGTCGCTCTTGTTGGGTGGCGAGCCAGTCGTGATTACGCCCGTCGGCAACGACTGGCTGCGAGCGGATCAGATTTTTGTGGTCAGCGACGTGTCGTTCGAATTCCTCGCCGCCGGCGCCAACTGGCGAGACTTCGCCGCTACACGCGAAATGATTCGCGAGCTGCGCAGCCCAAGCACCGATTTGGGCAACGATGTCCGCGTTGCCATCCACACGCGGCTTGTGCAGCCGTTTCTCGACACAACACTGCTCATGCTCGGCCTGCCATTCGTCGTCACGCGCACGAACCGAAACCCGTTTCTTATTCTTGGCTTGTGCCTGGCCGTGGTGACGGTTTTTATGCTTGTGGTGCTTGGCTCCCAGTCACTTGGTTCTTCCGGCTGGCTTCCGCCGGCGCTGGCCGCCTGGCTGCCGCTGATGCTGTTCGCGCCGCTGGCGGCAGCCCTCTACGAAGCGCTGCGGCAGTAGACGGAAGTGGAGCAGTGGAGTAGAGCAGCAGTGGAGTCGTCGGAAGCGCGACGAGTCGCTATTCCACTACTCCTCTGCTCCACTACTCCTCTATCTCCTCAATCTTTTTTTGCTGCGCTTCGCGTGCCTCGACTTCGATCTCGCGCACGTATTCGGCTCCAAACAGAATCACGAGCGAGGCGTAATAGGCCCACAGCATAACGGCCAGGAACGAGCCGACAACACCGTACGCGCTGGGATAATTCAGCCGCAACAGATACGCGGCCAGCGCTTGCCGCCCGGCCTCCCATAGGAGCGAAGCGAAAATGCCGCCATGCACGGCGTCTCGCCAACGGATGCGCGGCTTGGGCAAGACTTTGTAGATCATCGTAAACGCCAAAAAGTTGAGCAGCAAATTGATCCACAAACTTGTTGCCCACTCAAACCAAGGCAGTATGACGAATCGCGGCTCGATTGTTTGCTTTACGCCCGACCAGACCATCGACGTGACCATCGCAAGGATGACGAAGCCCCCGACGCCGAGAAGCATAGCCAGAGCTTTCACGCGCTTCACAAGCAAACGCACGATCCAGTGGATCCATTTTTCGTGAGGGTCGCTAGGCTGATGCCAGATGCGATCGAACGCCGCGTCGAGCTGCGCAAAGGTGGCAATTGCCGAGATAAGCAGAACGACAAATCCAATCCGGCCGCCGGTCCGCGCTTTGTCACTGACGATCTGCAGCATGCGCTCGACCTGATCGGCCAGATCGGGCGACACCTGCTGCTCGATCGCAGCGAGCAAGCCTTGTTGGGCTTCCTGCCCGGCGGCCGTCCAGGCAAATACCCAGCCCAGGCCGGCCAATAGCACCATGAACAGAGGAAAGAACGAGAGCGCCAAGTAATAGGCAATTCCCGCCGCGGCCAGCGAACCCTCGTGCTCTTCAAAGCACATGTAAGTCGAATAAAGGCGACGGGCCAGTTTGCGAACGTATGACATGGCTCTAGACTATTAACGCGGAAACTGCCAACCACGCGGTGCAACCGATTAGGTGGCCGTGCCCGCTAACATGCTTGTCGAAAAAAAGCTGCGGCACACGAAGTGTGCCTGCTACAAATGCGATTGTCGCCAGCGCGGTGCGTTTCGCCAAGCGGATGCTTGCCGTAGCGACGGGCGATTGTCATATTGCCTGCGATGGACAGTCTGTCATTTGTGCAATAACAGGAGGTCGAGTGCACCCGGCATTAAACCGTAATCTGTTTCTGGTAAAGGAACACGCCGGCCTGTTCAAGGCCGCCAACAATTTTGACATCTACGAGCCGGAAACCAAGGAACAAATCCTGCAATGTCGCGAGGATCGGCTGGGCGTTTTTACGAAAATGCTCCGCTTCACCCGTTACAAGCAGATGACGCCATTCGAGATCGAAGTTCGCACGCCTAGCGGCGAATGCGTGCTACACGTCCGGCGCGGCGTCTCCATTTTCCTGTCAAACGTCGATGTGCTCGACGGCACAAGCGGCACCCGTATCGGTGGATTCAAGCAAAAGTTTTTCTCCATCGGCGGCGCATTCAGCGTGCTCGATTCAAGCAATAACCCCGTCTGTCAACTTAAAGGTAAATGGACCGGCTGGGACTTCCGCTTCATGGCCGGCGACCAGGAGCTGGCCCATGTCTCAAAGAAATGGGCGGGCATCAGCAAAGAAATGTTCACCAGCGCCGACAACTACATCCTCTCAATCTCCGAGCACGTGCCACCCGATAGCCAAATCCGCCAACTGATCCTGGCCGCAGTGCTATGTATCGATATGGTACTGAAGGAGTGATTTGCAGACTTACGCGGTTCGCGAATTTATCAAGATTGGCGTGGATAGTTGATAGGGGATAGTTGTTGGTTGTATGCTGTTGGTCGCGTCAACTAACAACTAACCACTATCAATTATCAATTCCCATGAAAACCGCCACTATCACAACGCCGCACGGCGACATTCGCATCCAGCTCTTCGACGACAAAGCGCCGAAAACCGTTGCCAACTTCGAAAAGCTCGCCGCCAAGGGCTTTTACAATGGGCTCAAATTCCATCGGGTCATTGAGGATTTCATGATCCAAACCGGCTGCCCGAAGGGCACCGGGCACCGGCGGCCCGGGTTACAGCTTTGAGGACGAGTTCCACAAGGACCTCAAGCACGACGGACCGGGCACCCTGTCGATGGCCAACTCCGGTCCGAACTCGAATGGCTCTCAATTCTTCATCACGCACGTGGCAACGCCGTGGCTCGACGGCAAACACTCGGTTTTCGGCCGGGTGATCGACGACAGTCAGAGTGTCGTTGATGCCGTGCGCGCAAGGTGACAAAATGGAGAAGGTGACCGTCCAAGATGAATAGAGACACGGCCGGAACTTGCCGACCCGCGCACTTTGCTTGCACGTTCAGTTTGGTATTCGCCGCTTGCGCATCAGCGGCGGATGCCAAGGATGCCGCAGATCCCGACCCAGCTCGATTTGAATCCGAAATTGCGGCGTTTGAAGCCTGGGATCGTCAGAACTCGTTCCCGCCGGGCGTATCCTCTTCGTTGGAAGCTCCAGCATCCGCATGTGGCCCACCGCGGAAAGTTTTTCCGAAGAACCAGTCATCAACCGCGGCTTCGGCGGATCACACATCTCCGATGTGAACTACTTCGCCAAGCGCATCGTCCTCAAATACTCGCCGCGGCTAATCGTGTTTTACGCGGGCGACAACGACATCGAATCCGGCAAATCGCCGCAGCAGGTTTTCGACGATTTTCAAGCCTTCGCGAAGCTGGTACGCATCCGCCTGCCCAAAACGCGCATCATCTATCTGCCAATCAAGCCGAGCATCGCCCGCTGGCCAAAGTGGCCGCAAATGCAAGCCGTCAACTCAAGTGTCGCGCAGCTTTCGCAAAGCGGTGAGCGAATTAGCTACGTGGACACGGCGACGCCAATGTTAGACAACGACGGCAAACCGCGCCGAGAACTTTTCCTCGACGATGGACTGCATCTTAACGCCAAGGGCTATGCACTGTGGACCGAAACGCTGTGGCCCGCGCTTCACCGGGAGGTGTCGCGTTAGCATCTCCGCAAGCGAACGTTAAGAAAGCCGCGCTGCGGCGACAGCTCGGCCTTGCAGATTAATTCGCGGTAAAGAAATTGTCTCGGACCTCAATCGCCGCGACGATGGCGAACAACAGCAGCGCACCCGCAAGCACGGCCGTCGTCCGCCATGTGTTCTTGTGCTTCTCGCCGATCCAGCGCCTGAGCGTTCAAGTAAAGTAGCACGGCCGCAAGCATCGGAATGAACATCGCTCCGACGATGGCATATACCTTCATCATCGTTGGAAAATTCACGCCGACCAGGCCGATGATCGGTACCGACGCGATTGCATACAAATACCCCTGGTACGCAAATGAATTGGCATCATTTCGCGGTACGCTATGATCTTCGGGTGCCACTGCTAACTTGTTAGCAGTGCTTTGACTCTTGCCCTCTTGCGGCTCGTCTTTGGGCAATTCCTCGTGGGTCGCGGAGACCGCAAGCTGCCGGCTAGATCCCGCACTGCTGGACCACCCTTCGGGCGATGCCCAGCCAGCAGCGGCACCCCTGCGGCCCATTTGCCGCCACAGGTTCGCAAACAAATAAGGCGTGCTCTGCCATACACCCAACAGGCTTGTGAACACCGCGGCCCAGGCGCCGACGAGAAACGCCCACTTTACAAGCGGGCCTAGCGCGCCGAAGTTTGCTTCCAATTCGTCGGCAAGCTGCACCATGAGCCTGGCCCCGCTGCCTTCTATCGCGGGAAGCGAGCTACCGATCGTGACCATTCCCAGTCCGAACAGGGCTGTCATGGTATAAGCGCATGCCAGGTCGATACGGCACACGCCGAGGTCCTCAGTCGTGTGGCGGCCAACTTCGCGAATCCAGTAGCCGTAACTCAGCACCGTGACGGTGCCGCCGATGCCGCCCATCAAGGCAATCGTCCACGCCACGCCTCCTTGCGGAATTGTCGGCAAGAACAGGCCGCGTAACACCTGGCCGGGCGGCGGCTGAATCGCCACGGCGGTCACCACCACGATCACAAACATCAGGCCGACTAAGATGCCCATCAGCTTGTCGAAAACCCCGAAGCCGCCCAACCGCACAAGCACTACCGCCAGCACGCTATGCAGCACGCCGTAAATGATCTTGTCGGTCTGCGCGGCTTCGGCGCTGGTCCCGGCAAGTGGCAACATCGCGTGGCTGGTCACGCCAATCGCGCTCATCAGCGCCGCTCCAACCAAAAAGCTCCACACCACGAGGTATGTGAGAAACAACCACTGAGCCAGGCGACCGAGATGGGCTACCGCGCCGTCCAACAGCGTGGTTCCGGTAGCCAGTTGCCAGCGCGCGATCCCTTCGTTCAGCACAAATTTCAAAAACGCGCCGACGACCACGGCCCACAGCACGGCCAGCCCTAATTTCGAACCAGCAATCGACGCCGCGGCCAGATCACCCGCACCAACGCCCGTCGCGGCCACGATCAACCCCGGCCCAATGGCACGCAGCGAATTTCGCGAAATCATGAGATTCGTGTATCACAAATTATTATCGATGTGAGGATTTGGTGAGTCAGAAGTTTGCACCGCTAGAAACCGTTGCAGGCCGCTGGCGATAAAGCTAATCTTCAACGTGGCCTAAATCTATATCCAGCCTGGCCCGTCGCTGCGGTAAAAACTCTGCCATTCTAATCGACGACCACCCATGAAAATAATCAAACAATCGTTGATCGGGATACGGTTCGCTGTGATGGCGGTCAGCGCCGCCTGCCTGTTTCAACTGTCGCACGCTTCGGCACACGAGGGCGAACACCCCGAACAGGCATTCACCGACAAGGAGCAGCACCGGCCTACGCCGCTTCCCGATCGCGTGATCCTCACCTGGAGCGGCGATCCAACGAGCACCATCGACGTCACCTGGCGAACCGACACGACGACCGGCGAACCGGCGGCCGAATATGCCCGGGCAGACGACCTCAAGGGCAATTTGCGCGACGGTGTTCCCCAGAGCCGGCGCATTGCTGGCTCGAAACAAACGTTTTCGTCCGATCTCGGTGGGTGCCACATAAATTCAATACGCATCGAAGGTCTCGAGCCGGCGACCATGTACGCCTACCGCGTCGGCGACGGCCGCCATTGGAGCGAATGGTTTCAATTCCGTACGGCCTCCGCATCCGACGAGCCGTTTACCTTTGTCTATTTCGGCGACGCACAGAATAACATCCGCTCGCTCTGGTCGCGCGTCATTCGCGAGGCCAATCAGTATGCGCCTTGCGCCTCGTTCATGCTCCACGCTGGCGATTTGATCAATTCCGACAACAGCGACGCAGAGTGGGGCGAATGGTTTGGCGCCGGTGGCTGGCTCAACGGCATGATCCCCACAGTGGCCACGCCCGGCAACCACGAATATGACGATGACGATCGTCTATCGCGCCATTGGCGGCCGCAGTTCGCCTTTCCAATGAACGGTCCCTCGGGCCTGGAAGAGACTGTTTACTCATTCGACTATCAAGGCGCGCGAATCATCTCGCTTAACTCGAACGAGCGAGTCGACGAACAGCGCGATTGGCTGAAGTCGGTCCTTTCGGAGTCGGACCGGCCGAAATGGACAATCGTCACGTTCCATCACCCGATTTTTTCAGCCTCGAAAGAGCGCGATAACCCCGAACTCCGCACGGCGTGGCGGCCCACTTTTGAAGAGCATAGCGTTGACCTCGTGCTCCAAGGCCATGATCACGCCTACGCGCGGTCCGGCCTGGGCGGCCCAAAAAACGTGCCGGAAGGCCTTCGCCTTAAGAGCAGTAACACTGTATACGTAGTAAGCGTGAGCGGCCCGAAAATGTATTCGCTCCAGGAAAAATGGGACGTGAGCCGCGTCGCCACCGGCGTGCAGTTATTCCAGGTGATCCATGTCGCGCCTGAGCAGATTCGCTACGAAGCGCGCCTCGCCACCGGCGAGCTCTATGATGCGTTCTCACTCGAAAAAGACGAAAACGGCCAAAGCAAGCTCATTGAGCAGATTCCAGACACCGACGAAATTCGCCGCTAGTCTCTATTGTCTCCGCCGCCCGAAGCGGCGCGGCGAATACGGCGCGGATCGAGGTGCGGCGCTTCACCAGAAACCAGTTCGGCGGCCAGCTTGCCGCTGGCCGTGCCGGTTGCCATGCCAATCATTCCATGGCCGGCCGCGATGACGACGTTCTCCGCGGCCGGCGCGTGACCGATGCAGGGCAAGTCATCATGGGTCATGGGTCGCCAGCCCGACCATTCCTCCTCGATCGGTCCGTCCGGTGCGTCGATTAGGTACTCGGCCGCAGCTCGTGTGAACAGCTCGATCCGCCGGCGATTGATCGTCGAGTCGTAACCTGCAAATTCCATCGTGGAGCCGATTCTAACGCCACTATTCCAAGGAGTAATTGCCACGTGAAACTCTTCGAGAATGATCGGAATCGAAGGCACGGATCCCGTGCGCGGCAGCGTGATCGAATAACCTTTGCCGGGCTGAATTGGAATCGGGCAGCCAAGCTGGTGCGCGAACTGTGCGGCTTCCGCGCCAGTGGCTAGCACGAATTGATCTGCCCTCATCGTGCCCGCCGTGGTTTCGATTGAGCGAGCGCGTCCGTTCGCGAAATTGAACCGCGTCACCTGGACGCCTTCCACAACGCCCACGCCGCGCGCACGCAGTAGCGATTGCATCTCGGCCATGAGCCGGTCAGGGCGCAGATGCGCATCGCCCGGATAATGCCATGCGCCTGCTGGTCCAGGTCGCAAAGCGGGCTCCAACGCGGTGAGCGCCGCGCTGTCGTATGCGGTGGCGACAACCCCGAATTCATCTCGCACCAACGCGGCAATCTGGCCGTACGCTTCGAATTCGTGCGGCGATTTGAAGACAAGCAGCAGGCCGCGATTTTCCCACTCGATATTCAACGACTCGTCTTCGATGAGCTTGCGATATAGCTTCATCGAGGAAGCCAGCAAAGCGTGCCGCGCCGCTGCGCGGGCCAAATGTCCGCTCCGGCAGCCAAGGGCAAATCGCATAAACCATCGCCACAGGCCTGGATCCCACCGCGGCTTGACATAAATCGCGGAATCTCGGCGGAACATCCGCCGCATCACCGGCCACACAGCTCCGGGCATGCTCAGCGGCAGGACATGGCTCGGGCAAATGAAGCCGCAGTTTCCGTGCGAGCATCCGCGCCCGATTTGCTTCGCCTCGAGTATCCGAACGTCCCAACCTTGCTGCCTCAGATAGTAGGCAGTCATGCAGCCAATGACGCCGCCGCCGATGACGATCGCGTTGCGATTTTGTGCCACGTGGTCAATGCGAATTAATGAAGTGTGCGCAGCTAATAATCCCTGCTGCAAGCGTTAAGCGGCCGAATCCGGGCTTCCGTTGGGTGCCCTCGGCCGATTAGCGGCGCAAGGGTCAATAGTTGCTGGAATTCCGAAGCGGAAAGGGTCGCGGGGATCGATCACGAGCCGCAAGTCACCGTTGATAAATGCCCGGCCGGTGATCGTCGGGAGGACGCCACCTTCAGCCGCACGATATTGGGCTTCAAAGACACTGCCAACGATCGACTCCTGCCGCCAGATTTGGCCCGGTGCAAGTTTTCCATCGGCGGCGAGGCAGGCCAATTTCGCGCTGGTGCCCGTGCCGCACGGCGAGCGGTCATACTCGCCGCCGGGGCAGAGCACAAAATTACGCGCATCGGCCACGGCCGGGTCGTTAGGCGGCCCAACCAGCTCAATGTGGTCGATCGTGGCGCCGTCGTGTCCAGTTATTCCGCTTTGTTCGAGCGCTCGCCGAATTCGCCATGTAATGCCGGTCAATTCCTCAATATCCGCAAGCGTTATTCGCCGTTCGGTGTTTGTGAAAAAAAACCAGTTGCCTCCCCAAGCAACATCGCCGAGGACTTCGCCGCCGCCCGGCAGTGTAACAGCTACATCCTTGTGCAGCCGAAAACTCCTTACGTTCTCGAATGATACCGCGCCGTCCGCACGAACATCGATTGTGACGTCACCAACGGGCGTTTCGACAATGTGCCGGCCCGGTCCAATTCGACCTAAATGAACGAGCGTTGTGGCGACCCCGATCAATCCGTGGCCGCACATGCCGAGATACCCGACATTATTGAAAAAGATGACACCGGCGACCGCTTTGGGCGACAATGGGGCTTGAAGCACAGCTCCCACCATGCACGAGCTGCCGCGCGGCTCCGTGACCAGCGACGTGCGAAGCCAGTCACTTGCTGCACGCATTCGTTCTCGACGCGCTGCCATGTCGCCGTCGCCCAAATCTGGCGCACCTTCCACGACCACGCGCGTCGGCTCGCCGCCCGTGTGGGAGTCAATCACGCGAATCGATGTGGCCGGCGAGTTTGCCATCGTCAGAAAGACACATCCTCGTAATATGGTTCCGGGCGGTGCTTTCGGAGCAAATCATAGAATGTGAGCGTGCTGCTCAAACTCTTTTGACGGCATCTTGCGTCCATTTTCCATCGATCGAGCGCCACATCGCTGCGTTCGGAGACGCGTCTTGAAGCCATGCTGGAAGCCGGTGACTGCGAACGTTGTCGTAACACTGCAGCATCCCAAACCGCCGCAGCGACGCGGGAATTCCCACGGCAGTAAAACCCGGATGACCAGTGGCAGGGAAGGGCCCGCCGTGGTTCATGCCCGGAGACACCGCAACTCCGGTCGGCATCTTGTCGTTGAGCAATCGGCCGACGCGCCGCCTCAGAATCGGAGCAATGCGGTCATAGACCTCATCGTCGGCGCCGTCCGTCGCGGAGTATAGCGAACCAGTAAGGCTGCCCTCGAGACGTGCGGCGACTTCACAGGCTTGTTCGATTCCGTTCACCACTACGGCGAGCGTGGCGTTGCCAAAGGCCTCCGTTTGCAGTTGTTCAGCGGCTTCAAGAAATCTGTCGCTAGACACACGCAGCAATGTATTCTGATGCGAGAAGCCTGGTGTTTGGCCTGCCTTGCCGCCAGTGAGCAGCTCCGCGCCGACGTCCTGGAGCGCACGGACGACGCTGGCGAGCGAGTCCATCACTTCGCCGGAGAGCAGCGTGCCGACGGGCCGTGAGTCGAGTTGCGTTTTGAGATCAGAAATAAAGGCTTCGGCGGTGTCGCCACCAAAAACAACAAACAGGTTGGGACAGGTGCAAAACTGGCCAGCGCCCAGCAAGCAGCTGCCCGCGAATTCGTTCACCAAGTCGGAGCATCGCTGGGCGATGGCGCCAGGCAGGAAAAAAACCGGATTGACGCTCGACATCTCCAGGTAGATTGGTTTACCGACGGCATCGGCCGCGGCTTTAAGTGCCATGCCGCCGGCACGGCTGCCGGTGAACGCCGCCGCCCCCAACCGGGAGTCACTTACCAGTCGCGTGCCGTCCGGCCGCGACGTCTTGTAGAGCATCTGCACCGTGCCGGGCGGCAATCCCGCGCTTTGCGCGGCCGCGCGCGCTTGCTCCGCCATGAGCTGCGACGTGCGCGGATGCAGCGGATGCGCTTTGGCAATGACAGGGTTGCCGGCGGCAATGGCCGCGGCAAAATCGCCGCCCGAAATGCCATTGAACGCGAGCGGAAAGTTGTTGGGCCCAAACACCGCGACGGGTCCGATCGCGGCGTAGCCGGAACGAATGTTGGCGGCGGTGTCGATCGTCGCCAGTCGCCAACTTTCCTCGCGCGCCGCGGCCGCCGCTTGCCTCAACTGATTCACGGTGCGAGGCATTTCGACGTCCGCCAGGCGTGGCTTCACTGGAAGCGCCGTCTCCAGATTCGCCTGTGAGCAGATTTCGTCGGAATTGGCGGCCAATTGATCCGCATAACGTTCCAGAAACTCAGCCAACACGCTCGGCGGATGGGCATTGAGTTCGACTGCGGCCGTCGCGGCGGCTGATAGCGCCGCGTCGCAATCCGCCCACGAACTCACGGGGTACACATGGGGAAGCGGCTCACGGGTTGCCGGATTCACCGCCTGGATTGTGCCCGACTGCTTGTGCCGAGCGCCACTGACCGCCAATCAAAACCGGTTCCGTCGCCATACTTAAACCTGAGCCGAGCAAAGAAACGAAGTGCGATAAAATCAGCGAGTCGGCCAGAATTCTGCTACGCGCGTCGACGCCAAGTAACGGCCGAGTTCGTCGCCGTTCTCACGACGCCGCACTGACAGCGTAGCGAGTCACCACCGGCCGTGATTCTATCGCACGTCGGATTATCGACAAGATTTGCGATCGCTCCGGCTCGACAAGCGGCAGACGTGGCGGCCGGACCGTCTCGCTGCCGTAGCCGCATTCGGCCGTCGCCAGCTTGATGTATTGCACCAGCTTTGGATGGGTATCGAGATGCAGTAGCGGCGTGAACCAGCGATAAAGCTTCAGTGCCTCGTTGTAGCGGCCCGCCATGGCAAGGTCCCAAAGCTGGCGGTTTTCCGCCGGAAATGCATTCACCAGGCCCGATACCCAGCCAGCCGCTCCCAGCATGATGCATTCCAACGCAATATCGTCGACTCCGCAAAACAAGGCATAACGCTCGCCACAGCGATTCTTAATGTCGGTGATCCTCCGGCAATCCTCCGACGATTCCTTGATCGCCACGAACCGCGGTTCGTCGGCCAGCTCGTCAAACATCTCCGGCGTAATATCGACGCCATAACTGACGGGATTGTTGTAGCAGATAATTGGCAGATCGACCGCCCGGGCCACAGTTCGGAAATGAGCGATCGTTTCCCGCGGGTCGGATTTGTAGACCATCGCCGGGAGCACCATCAGCCCGTCGACGCCGGCATCTTCGGCAGCCTCCGAGTAGCGACAGGCAAGCGACGTCGTATACTCGGCCACGCCCGTGAGCACAGGGACACGACCGTTCACATGTGCGACGGCCGCTTTTAAGAAATCGAACTTTTCATCGAATTCAATGGAGCAGCACTCGCCTACGGTACCCAGCAGGATCAGGCCGTGAACGCCTGAGTCGATCATCACGTCCAAGTGCCGGAGCGTCCTTGGAATATCCAGGGCGAAATCAGGCGTAAACTGGGTCGTGGCGGCCGGAAACACCCCGTGCCAATGCAGCGTCATCGAATTGCCCTCGAAGCTCGGCTCAATACTGTACCGGCTAAGTGTTTCTTTCCAGCCAGTCGCCGCACGGTATTTGATTTAGTGTACAAAAACCAAATTCGAGTATATACTGGCCAACTCTGAGTGGCAATAGCCCGAATCGGTTTGCGGTGACTCGAAAACCGCCCGTAGTTCCCGTTTCCAAACGGCCAACCGTTCGTCCTCTCTATGATCAGGTCCAGCCGGGTCTGGGTTCTCTTCGCGCAGGCGATGGCGGCGATTAGCTTGATCGCGGTGCAGTTAATTCTGACGTTCGCCGTCAGGCGTGCGAGTGATCTGCGCAACTTCCATCGGAGCGCTCTGGTCTCAGTTGGCTAAGCCAGTGTCGTGCCCATGCTAGTGGAGTTAGTTAACGTGATTGGCCGCGGTTCATGCGATGCGACTGAACTTGCGCTGCAGTTGCGCGGCGGTGCAATATCGGCGAGTGATGCTGTTGCAGCAGCGATTGATCGCATCGAGCGGATCAATCCGGCGATTAATGCGGTTGTCACGACGGCATTCGACGAAGCGCTTGCAACGGCCAAACGCGCCGACCGCCTGACGTCGCAGAACAAGTGGCTAGGCCCACTGCATGGCGTGCCGATTCTGATCAAGGACTTGTTCGATTTCCGCGCCGGCATGCGGAACACGTTTGGCTGCCGAGCGACCGCCGATTTTGTGCCAGATCAAACAATGGCCCACATCGCCCGGCTTGAGGACGCCGGCGCCATCATTCTGGGAAAAACCAACACGCCCGAGTTCGGACACAAGGGAACAACCGACAACCGGCTGTTCGGGCCGACGCGCTGCCCATTTGACCTGGCGCGAAACGCGGGCGGCTCCTCCGGCGGCAGCGCGGCCGCCGTGGCCACCGGAATGGTGCCTCTCGCGCAGGGATCCGATGCGGGCGGCTCCATCCGAATTCCGGCCGCTTGGTGCGGAATCGTCGGATTCAAGCCAACGTTTGGTCGCATTCCAAACACCGGCGCCCCCAACGCGTTTTGTTCTCATACGCCGTTCGTGCAAGCCGGGCCACTGACGCGAACCGTGCGCGATGCGGCGCTGATGGCGCAAGTCATGTCTGGTCCGCACCGAGACGATCCGTTCAGCTTGCCGGACGATGGAATGAATCTGCTTGCCGCGTTAGAACAGGATGCGAAAAAGTTTCGATTGGCCTACAGTCGCGATATGGGCGTGTTCGCGGTGGAACCTGCCGTCGAGCAGCGTCGTTGACGAGTGCATCTCCGCTCTGCGCCGATCTGGATTAATGATCGAAGAAGTCGAGGCGTGCCTCCCGTTAGATCAGGACGAACTGGCCGCCCTGTGGCTACGTGAAGTGGGTGTTCTGTACCTCGAAATGTTCGACGTGATGGCCGCTGGCGGCCTCGACCTCTTGGGGAGATTTCCCAACGACATTCCCGAGCCGATTCACGAGATGGTCGAACGAGCGCGACGGGCGTCGGCCCTGGATGTGCGCCGCGATGAAATATTGCGCACCGAGATTTGGCGTTCCATACAGGAAATCTTCGCACAATACGACGGATTGCTGACACCCACTCTCGGCGCACTGCCTGTGATAAATGCTGAGAATGGTAATACGCTCGGCCCAACAGTGATCAACGGGCGGCCAGTTGAACCGTGCATTGGCTGGTGCCTGACGCACCCATTCAACTTTACCGGCCACCCGGCCGCGTCGGTTCCGGCGGGCCTCGCAGCGAACCGTTTGCCGGTCGGCCTGCAGGTTGTTGGCCGCCGCTTCATGGATGAAAATGTCATCTCCATATTACGGCATGTCGAGGAGGTGCGCCCTTGGGTCGCCGACCTCAACGCGGCCGCGAGTCGCATCGAGGACATGAACCACGCCGAAGCCGGCGCTTGGCAACAAGGATCGTAATTCATGGCGACGCCCAATTCCGACCCGCCCCGGAGGACCACGACGAATTGGCCGATGATTTTCGTAGCCGTCGCGCTATTGATCGTCGCCGCCGTGATCCTGATGCAGGAATCGAACGAAGGCCCCGTCGTCGCACCGCCACTTGACCGAGAAGCGCCCGAACAGGCCGCCGCCGCGGACGAACTTCCGAAAATTCCGTTCCGAGACATTGCCAGCGACGCTGGGATCGACTTCGTGCATCGCGGCGGGGCCACGGGCGAGAAGATGTTGCCGGAGTCCGGCGGCTCTGGCTGCGCGTTCTTCGATTACGACGACGATGGCGACGCCGATCTTTTGCTCGTCAGCGGACGCGCATGGCCGTGGAACGAACCGCAAACGCGCAAGCCGTCGAACGCGCTGGCATTCTATCGCAACGATGACGGGAAATTTACAAATGTCACGGATGACGTCGGCCTCGCAGCCGATGTGTACGGCCAAGGCCTTGCGATTGGCGATTACGATGCCGACGGTGACGACGACGTATTTCTCACCGCCGTTGGCGGCAACCGTATGTTTCGCAACGACGACGGCCGCTTCGTCGACGTGACGGAGGACGCCGGCGTCGCCGGCAGCGCAGACGACTGGACCACGAGCACGGGCTTTTTCGATTACGATCGCGACGGCGATCTCGATCTTTTCGTCTGCAACTACTTGCGCTGGACACGCGAAATCGATAAGGCGGCCACCACACGCGTCCCCGGCCAGGGTTTGACTTACGCGCATCCCGCGAATTTCGACGGCGTACAAAACTATTTGTACCGCAACGAGAGCGGGCGATTTGCTGATGTTGCCGCCGAGGCCGGCATTCACATCATCGATCCGGAGTCCGGTAAGCCGCTCGGAAAGGCGTTAGCGGTCACGTTTGTCGATTTCGATCACGATGGATGGATGGATATCTTCGTCGCCAACGATACGGTGCGTCATTTCCTGTTCCGAAACAAGCATGACGGCACGTTCGAAGAGGTCGGCGAGTCGCGCGGTTTCGCTCTCAACGCGGCCGGCCTTACTACCAGCGGCATGGGCATCGACGCCGCCTGGTTTCGCAATAACGACGATCTGGCCATCGCGCTGAGCAACTTCGCCGATGAAATGACGTCGTTCTATGTGCTCGAAAGCCGGCGCAGAGATCTGTTCTTCACCGATGAAACGATTTCTCTTGGCATTGGCGGGCCAACCCGCAATATGCTCACCTTCGGGCTGCTGTTCGATGACTTCGACCTGGATGGCCGCGTCGACCTCGTCGAGGCGAACGGGCATTTGGAGGAAACGATCGCCGTGGCGCAGCCGAGCCAATCCTATAAGCAGCCAGCAAAGCTTTTTTGGAACGCGGGCGCAAGTGCGCAACCGGAGTTCGCCGACCTGCCGGCGACCAATGTCGGCGACCTGTCGAAACCGATCGTCGGTCGCGGCCTGGCATCGGCCGATATCGACAGTGACGGCGACCTCGACCTCGCGATCACCCAAGTCGAAGGCCCGCCGCTGCTGTTGCGCAACGATCAACAACTCGGCAACCACTGGCTTCGCTGCAAACTTGAGGGACCGCTTGGAAATCCGCACGCCATCGGTGCGACACTTGAGCTCAGCACTGGCGGCACAACGCAGCGGCGTTACGTGCATCCAACCCGCAGCTACCTTTCGCAAACCGAGCCGATGGTGACATTCGGTTTGGGCAAGTCCGACGCCGTCGAAAAATTGAGCGTCACATGGCCGGATGGGTCCAAGCAAGACGTAAAAGTCGACGGGGTCGACCGGACGGTCACCGTCGCGCAGCAAGCTGTGCCGCAAGTTGCTCAACAAGGTGCGCAGCAAGCTGCGCCGCAACCTGATGTGGACTTTCCTTCGCTTGCCAACACCGCCAAAGCGCAGCTCGAGAATGGGGAGTTTCAAAAGGCGATTGAACTATTGAAGCGTGCGCTCGAGCTGCAGCCCGAATCGGCCGCAATGCGCCGCAACCTGGCCCGTGCGTATGTGCTCAGCGGACAACCCGAGCTAGCCATCGAGGAGCTGCGCAAGTTGCAGGCCGAAACGACAGAGCCTTCGCCGGCGGTCGCCTACCTGTCGGGTCTGGCCGCATTGCGGCAGCTTCGTTACGACGAAGCGGTCGACCATCTCCAAAAGTCTGTCGACCTCGATCCGAACGAAGCGGCGCTGCGGTTTCAGTTAGGGAATCGCGCTGTCGTCACTGGGCCGCAGCGATGAGGCGCGCGAGCAGTTTGAGAAGGCCGCAGAACTCGATCCGCTCCATGGCGGTGCGCAATATCAGCTTGCCACGATTGCCCGCAAGGCCGGCGACCAGGAAGCCGCTGTTCGTTTGATGCGCGACTACCAGCGAATTCGAACAATCAAGGGACCGGCCAGCCCGCAGGCTCTCGAGGAATGCCGTTACACCAAGCCCGAGGGGCCTGAGCTTGAAGCCGCGCCGATTGCGTCAGCCGGGGCACCCAGCAAATTCGCGCTGGCCGAGGCAAATCATCAAAGTGACTCATCGCAGCCTCGTGGTTTGCTCGACGTTGCCGTACTTGCGCTCGAGGATAACGGTCGGTATCAGTTAGTCGGCGTGGCAGATGATGGCCACGTGCTGATCATGAACGGCGATTCCGTCGGGCGCTTCAGCATCTCTGCCAAGAGCGAGCAGCCGATCGCGGCCGAAATTAGCCGCGCGACGATTCTACCGGCAAATGCATTTGTCGATGAGCGTGGCCGGCCGACAGAACCTGATGATGCGCAAAGCGCTATGGGCGACCAGCCGGAGATTGCGATTGTCACACCTGAGCGCACATGGCTGCTGCGCTATAGTCCGGCAAGCGGCTTCGAGGATTTGACCGAGTCATCAGGTCTTTCGTCGGCGGCGGGCGAGGTTGCTCAATGGGTTGATCTGGATCATGACGGCGACATCGATTTGTGTACCGGTTCCGAAAGCGGATGGCGCGTCTGGCGCAACAACAGCGACGGAACATTTGTCGAAGCGACGAAAGAATTCGGATTGGCCGACGTGGGGCCATGCAGCGACTTCGCCGCCGCCGATCTGGATGGAATCAACCTGGGCGTCGATTTGATTGTCACGGGGCCGGAAGGCACATCGCTGTGGCTCAACCAATATGCCGGCACTTTTGCGAAGGAGCGGACCGTTACATGGCCGTCGGCATCTCACATCTTGTGCGATGACTTCAACAATGACGGCTTGCCGGACGTTGTTTTACTTGCACCCAAAGAATTAACGTTGATGACGACCGACACCATCGAGCAACACAAGCAGGCATTGGACCTGCAAGAGCTCGACGCCGCCACAACGATCGATGTCGACAACGACGGCTGGCTCGATATTGCAATTGCGGGGCGCAGCGAGGGAGAGAGCAAGGCGTTTGTCGTGCGCAATTCCGGCGGCCAATTCCAAGACGCTGTTGAGCAGACACCGTCGCGCGAAATGCGCGCCGGCACGCGATTGCTGGATGCGGACATCGACGGCGACGACCGTACCGACTTAGTCGCTATTGGACAGGAAGGTCGGCTCGTAGTTTTGCGAAACGAAACGCCGACGTCCAAACGCCAGTTGAAGCTTGCCTTGCGGTCGTTCGTCGGCAGCCCAAGCTCGATCGGCGTTCGCGTGCAGGTCCGCGCAGGCAACTTCGTCGTGACGCGGTGGACCAACCGCGAGTTGCCGATCGAAATCGGCATGGACGCGAAGAGCCGGCTAGATTCAGTTCAAACGCTGTGGATGAACGGCATCGCCAAGAATGAAATCGACGTGGCGGTTGTCCGCGAGCCGCTACGGATCACCATTGTCGAGTTCGTGCGCAGCAGCTCTTGCCCGTTTCTATATGCTTGGGCCGATGGCGGTTGGCAGTTCGTGACCGACCTGTTGGGCACGGCCCCGCTCAACGTGGCTGTGGCCCGCGACGTGCCGATGCCGCCCGATCCGGATGAAGTTGTCGTTCTCGGACCGGCTGAGAGATTCGCCAATGGCCCAGCAGTAGCGCGCCTTCGAATCACATCCGAGCTGCGCGAAGTCATTTATCTCGACCAGGCGCGACTGTTGGCCGTCGACCATCCGGAGGAGTCGACGGTTCTCTCGCGCGACCGGGCAGCTCCTAGCGCCGTCGCCGGGCCGCAAATTGCCGTTTGACGAAATCCCCGTGCCCCGCGCTCCGCAATAGGCTCCGACGGGAATCGACCGCACTGAGATGCTGGCCAAGGAAGACGGCGTGTTCGCGCCGCCCGGCCGCGTGCTGCCGCCTCCCACCGTCGGCTTTACGGAGCCACTTTCGATTGAACTAGATTTCGGCCAGTTGGAAAGCAGTGACAATCTTTTTCTTGCGCTCACCGGCTGGTTCAAGTTCGGCAATTCATCGACAAATATCGCCGCCTCGCAGCGAACCAATTTGCAAGCCATCTGGCCGCGATTGGAAGCCCGCGATGCGGCCGGCCAGTGGCATGTTGTCGACGAAATGGTTGGCTTCCCGGCCGGTAACACCAAGACGATCATCTGCGATCTCTCCGGCAAACTTCCGCCCGATACCGAGCGGCTGCGCCTGACCACGTCGTTCGAGGTGCGTTGGGACCGCATCGCGCTGTATGAGGCAATGCCGGGGGACACGGCACAGATCACTGAATTACCGCCCGCGGCCGCCGAACTTCAGTGGCACGGGTTTGCCGAGCTGCGTCCGCAGTCTCCCGATCGACCGCAAGTGCCGAACCTGGATCGACTCAGCAATACGCCGCCGTGGCTCACCAATGTCGAAGGCTGGTGCACTCGTTATGGCGACATCATGCCGCTCGTCGTCGAATCCGACCCGATGATGGCAATTCTTAATTCGGGCGACGGAGCGACTATCGAATTCGATGCGGCCGCCTTGCCCGCGCGACGTTCGGGCACTGCGCGCACACTGCTCCTGTACACGCGCGGCTGGATCAAGGAAGCCGACCCCAACTCGCTCGCCGACCGGCGGATCGAGCCGCTGCCAAGTGCGCAAGACAGCGAACCGCAGTCCGACGGCGACTGGCAACTTGAATACAACACCCGCTGGGTTCCGAGGCACGTAGGTCAGGCTTTCCAGCCTGACAAAACACCATGAGTTTCTAAATCAATGGGCACACACCTAGGGGGAAAGCATCCGATGAGATATCACCGCTGCCGCTTGGGTCGTAGTGCTTTTCGCGTCACTGGCAAGCCCGATCCTCGTTCGCGGCCAACCGGCTGCGATACGTTATCGTGGTGCACCCGCCGAGCTATCAATCAACAAGATCAGTGACCGCACGCTGCAATTGATGTTGTCACCGATTGACGAAACGACCGGCGAGCCGCGGCCCGAGCCAACCTCAAGCGTTTTCGTGGAACAAAAGCCGCAGTCCCTGCTGCGCATCCGGAATCTCGAAAGCTCCGGCCAGACAATCCCGTCTGGAAAGCTGTCGTTGAAAATTGAGCCGAATCCCTTGTCCGTCGCGCTTATTCCCGTCCAACGGTGATGTTATCCAATCGCTGCGGTTCGACGAAGACGGCGGCACAATTTCGTTCCGCGCCGAAAAACCTGTGTTGGGAATGGGCGAAGGCGCTGAGCAGCTCGATCGCCGCGGCGCGAAGTACACGATGCGCGACGGTTGGGGCGCCTGGGAACGGCCGACGCATGGCTCGTGGGTAGCCGTGCCGTTCCTGATTGGCACCGACGGCTGGGCCCTGTTCGTGCACCATCCGCTTGGCGAGTTCGATTTGCGCGAAGCGGATGCCAAGTTTGAGCCCTGGCTCGGCCAGTCGAAGATTCCACTCGTCGCTTACTTGATTGCCTGGGACAAGCCGGCCGACGTATTGCAGGAGTACGCGCGGCTCACCGGCCCCGCTCCGCTGCCGCCGAAATGGGCCCTGGGCTACATGCAGTCGCACCGCACGTTGGCCGGTCCGGAAGAGGTGCTGCGCGTCGCTCGCACGTTTCGCGAAAAGAAGTTGCCGTGCGACGCGCTGATATATCTGGGCACGGGCTATTGCCCGGCTGGCTGGAACACGGGCCACGCCAGCGTCGACTTCAACCCGGCCACGTTCGATAAGCCGGCCGAGATGATCGATGCGCTGCACAAAGAGAACTTTCACATCGTGCTCCATCAAAATGCTCCGCCGCGGCGCTTGACCGGCACTAAGGTCGAACATTTCGACGTTGAGGAACTGGATAGTGATAGCGCCCAGCCTAATCGTCGGGCAAGCGACATTTCGCAATATTGGGCCCGGCATCGCGAAACTTATTCGCTGGGCGTCGATGGCTGGTGGCCGGATGATGGCGACGAGCTTCGCCGCGAATCGCGAATTGCGCGCCACCGCATGTATTACGAGGGGCCGCTGTTGGATCGCCCCAATGTGAGGCCCTGGAGCCTGCATCGAACCGGTTACGCAGGCGTCCAGCGCTACGGCGGGTGGATTTGGACGGGCGACATCGACAGCCGCTGGCAAACACTTGCCACGCAAGTGCCTGTCGGCCAGAACCACTCGCTGAGTCTGTCGCCGTATTGGGGCACCGACATCGGCGGGTTTTATCCAACGCGCGAGCTTACCGGCGAGCTGTACGTGCGCTGGTTCCAGTTCGGCGCATTTTGCCCGTCGTTTCGCGCCCACGGGCGCACGTGGCACCTGCGCCTGCCCTGGGGTTGGAACACGGGCGAGCTTGGTCCGGATGAGCACAATCGCAGCGTCGACCTGAACGAATTGAACAATCCGGAAGTCGAGCCGATCTGCTGCAAGTATCTGGAGCTGCGATACCAGTTGCTGCCGTACACTTACACGCTTTGCCGCGAAGCACACGATAGCGGTCTGCCGTTGATTCGCGCGCTATGGCTACAATATCCCGACGACGCGTACGCGATCACGCGCGGCGACGAGTACCTGTGGGGGCCTGACATTCTGGTCGCGCCGGTGGTCGAGCGCGGGGCGACCGAGCGGCGTCTCTATTTGCCCGAAGGCGACTGGTACGACTATTGGACAAACGAGAAACAGTCTGGCGGCCGGGAAGTGACGCGAAAGGTCGACCTCGCGACGATGCCGCTATATGTGCGAGCCGGCGCGATTCTTCCCATCGACCCTGTGCGGCAATACTCGGGGGAGCCGACGGAGGAGCCGACGGTTGTGCGCATCTACAGCGGCCGCGACGGCGAATTTCGCTGGTACGAAGATGATGGAGCCTCGCTCGATTATCAGCGCGGTCAGTTCACATGGACGCGGCTCCAATGGGAAGACGACGAGCGTGAATTGACAATCGAGCCCGACGGCGGCGAGCTGGAACCAAAGCCGCGATCACTTGTCGTCGAACTTATTCCGGGCGGCGAGAGGAAGACTGTTCAATACGATGGCGAAAGCACCGAAGTGAAGTTTTAAATAGGGGAGCGGCCGCTATGCAGAAAAATCAAGTACAACTACGTCATGCATTCGCGCTGGGACTGCTTTTCGCATCGTATTCCGTCGCAGATATTTGCGGACAGGACGCTTTTCCTGTCTCCATTCAAGTTGATGCGGCGACCAAGCTGGGCGAGCTGAAGCCGATTTGGCGATTCTTCGGCGGCGACGAGCCGAACTATGCCACGATGAAGAATGGCCGCAAGCTGCTCGGCGCGTTGGGCGAGATGGCCCCGAAATCCGTCTTCTTCCGCACGCACAATCTGCTGTGCAGCGGCGATGGCACACCGGCGCTCAAATGGGGATCGACCAACGCCTACCGCGAGGACGAGAGCGGCAAGCCGATTTACGATTGGACGATTGTCGATGAAATCCTCGATGCGTATCTCGAGAATGGCGTGCGGCCCTACGTGCAGATCGGCTTCATGCCCAAAGACCTTTCCACGCGGCCGGAGCCTTATCAACACGATTGGAAACCGGGCGATCCCTACGACCGCATCTTCACCGGTTGGGCCTATCCGCCCAAGGATTATGAAAAGTGGCAGGAGCTTGTTTACCAATGGACCAAACACTGCGTCGACAAATACGGCGCCGACGAGGTCAAAATGTGGTACTGGGAAACTTGGAACGAAGCCGACATCGGCTACTGGCGTGGACGCCCGAAGGACGAGTCCTTCCACAGGCTGCATGATCATGCGATTGCTGGCGTGCGTCGCGCGTTGCCGGATGCAAAGGTTGGCGGCCCGGATGCTGCCTACGACGGCCGATTCATTCGCAACTTTCTCGAGCACTGCGTGCACGGCAATTAATTACGCAACGGGCGAAAAAGGCACGCCGCTCGACTTCATCGCCTTCCACGCCAAGGGCGGGCCTAGCGTCGTCGACGGGCACGTCCGCATGGGCATCGCTCAACAACTACGGGCAATCAACAATTCAATGGAGATCGTCGCCTCGTTTCCCGAGCTCAAGAATACGCCCATCGTGATTGGAGAATCGGACCCGGATGGCTGCGCGGCTTGCAACTCCCAAGTGTATCCGCAAAACAACTATCGCAACGGCGTGCTTTATGCCAGTTACACGGCCGCCAGCTTCGCCCGCAAGCACGATCTTGCCCGCCGCAATGGCGTGAACCTGAAGGGCGCGCTGAACTTGGGCTTTCGAATTCGAGGGCCAGCCGTATTTTTCCGGTTATCGAACGCTGGCGACCAACGGGATCGACAAGCCGGTGCTCAACGTCTTCCGGATGTTTAGCCAGATGCGCGGCGAGCGAATCGGCGTCGAAAGCGACCACGCGGTGCCGCTCGACAGGATCATGCGGCGCGGCGTCCGCGAGAGGCCGGATGTTGCCGCGCTGGCCAGCCAGGATGAAAACACGCTCGCCGTGATGGTGTGGCACTACCACGATGATGATGTGCCAGGGCCGGCAGCTGATGTTGAACTGACGGTTCGCGGTCTGCCCGATTCGGCCGGCACGTTGCGTATGCACCACTTCCGCATCGACGAGGAACATAGCAACTCGTTCACCGCCTGGAAAAAGATGGGGTCGCCGCAGGAACCCACGGCGGAACAATATGCCGAGCTTGAAAAGGCTGGCCAACTTGCTGAGCTTGCCGCTGAGGAAGTTCAAGCGGACGGAGGCACGGCAAGTGTGAAAATAGCGCTGCCGCGCCAAGCAGTTTCGCTTTTGGTTTTTGAGCTTCCAGCGGAAGCGGCAGACGCTGAGGCCACGTCGTCCACGGACACCGGTGCGCGCACTGTCGAGCCCGTATCGCCGGCCATTCGCGACAAGTTCGAACTCGATCCGTTTTACCAAAAGCACGTTGACGCGGGCGGGCTCTCGATCCTCAGCTCCAGCCATGTCTCCGATGCCGGGTTGTTGGAAGCGGCCCACCTGATCGATCAAATGTTGACCCAGCGCGAAGATGTCCGGCAAGAACTCATCAAACGCCGTGTGCGGTTTGTTGTCATGACGCCCAGCGAAATGACAACCGACGTGCCCGAGCAGGCGCACATGGATTCGGAGTACTGGGATCGGCGGGCCCGCGGCCTGGGCGGCCGGATTTGCTCGTGTGGCGAAGAGAACCTGCTCAACCTGGAAGGCGACCGCTACTCCAACGAGAACATTCTTATCCATGAGTTCTCGCACACGATCCACAATTACGGTCTGCGCCGACTCGACGCGGAGTTCAATTCGCGATTGACGGAGCTGTATAACGAGGCCATCGACAAGGGCTTGTGGAAGGAAACGTACGCGGCAACCAATCCGGAAGAGTACTGGGCCGAGGGCGTTCAGTCGTATTTCGATTGCAACGCCCCACCGCGGCGCGGCGTTCATAACGACGTCGACACGCGCGAAGAGTTGAAGGAATACGACCCCGATCTATTCGCACTCATCGACGAGTCGTTCAAAAGCCCGCGGTGGCGCTATGAACGTTACGACAAACGAAACTCGACCGCTGGCAACTGACTCTGCGTGACCCGCATTCTGCCGTCGGAATTATTTAGCGGCGGGGCTTGCCCCGCCCGTCATGTCTTCAGCGACGGATACTGGACTTTCCGGCCGTGGTGAGTCATCATGCGAGCATCCGATTCTTGTGCACAATATACCGAAGGCGCAAATTATTATGGCCATGAAACTGTGCGTCCGCGAGGCGACGCTGGCGATCCTCCTGACCGCCACAATTCTTGCTGTTGCAAACGCGGCGAATCACGCAGCGCAATCCGAACGTAAGACGCGTCCAACAATTGGCGATCAAAACCAAACGGCCCAACAATCGCCGCAGCGCCGCGGGCGGCGTTTCGAGCCTCGCGGCCTGTACAAGGCCCGCATCGAGCCGCATTGGTTCGCCGACAACACGCGCTTCTGGTATCGCAATCGCCTCCGCGACGACAAAAAAGAATTTGTGCTCGTCGATGCTGAGGCCGGCACGCGTCAAAAGGCCTTCGATCACGATAAACTGGCGGCCGCATTGTCGGCCACCGAAAAGCGCTACCAGCCGGATGAGCTTCCTTTTGACGCCGTCGAGTTCGTCAACGACGGAAAAGCAATTCGCTTTGCCGCCGAAGGCTCTCAATGGGAATGGGCGGTCGATTCCAGCGAGAGCAAAAAGCTCGGCGAAGCTCCTGACGATGAGGGCGATGACGACGACGCGGACGACAATCGATTCGGCCGCAGGCGGCGCCGCTTCGGCCGCAGCGGCGGCGGGCCTTCGCCCGACGGCAAGTGGAACGCGTTTGTTAGAGATCACAATATCTATCTGCGCCCTGCTGGCGACGACGAGAAAGAGAATCCAAAGCGAATTGAGTATCAACTGACAACCGACGGCATCGAGAAGGGTCGCTACGGCATGCTGCAATGGTCGCCCGATTCGACACGTCTGGTGGCATTCCGCATCGAACCGGGCGACGAAAAGGAAGTCCATCTTATCGAAAGCTCGCCGCGCGACGGCGGACGCACGAATTTGCGTTCTCGGTCCTACGATCTTCCTGGCGACAAGCTGACATCGTATGAGCTCAATCTTTTCGATGTTGACGCGAAGAAGCAGATTAAGCCGGATGTGGAAAAGATCGACCTTCACTATCCACGCATCTATTGGAGCAAGGACGGCCGCTACTTTGCCTACGAAAAGGTCGATCGTGGGCACCAGCGGCTGCGGATCATCCGCGTCGATTCTCAGACAGGCGAAGCGTCCGACGTCATCGATGAAAAAACGGAGACGTTTATCTGGACCGCCCACACCGAAAACCTCGACCTCGAACGCATCAACTGGCTGCCAGAGACGGATGAGGCCATTTACGTTTCCGAGCGCGATGGCTGGCGGCACCTGTATCTTCTCGACACGAAAAATGGCGGCATCAAGAACCAGGTCACGCAGGGCGAGTATGTTGTGCGCGGAATCGATCGGATTGACGAAGAGAAGCGGCAGATCTGGTTCCACGCCAGCGGAAAAAACTCCGATCAGGATCCCTACTTCATGCATTACTACCGCGTGAATTTCGACGGCACGGGCCTGGTCGCGCTCACTGAGGCCGACGGCAACCATTCGTTGCAGTTCTCTCCCGACAACAAGTATGCCATCGACACGTATAGCCGCGTGGATGCTCCGGCCAAGCACGAACTTCGCCGTACGGAAGACGGCCAGCTAGTCTGCGCGCTGGAGGAGGCCGACGCCGAGGAGCTTCTTGCCGACGACGATTACCATCCGCTGGAGGACTTCGTCGCTAAAGGCCGCGACGGAAAGACGGATATCTGGGGCGTCATCTGCCGGCCGCGAGACTTCGACCCGAACAAGAAGTACCCAATCCTCGAATCGATCTACGCCGGGCCGCAAGGCTCGTTCGTGCCCAAATCGTTCGGCGGCGGCAACCGATACGGGCAAATGGCGGACCTCGGCTTCATCGTCGTCCAGATCGACGGCATGGGAACGGCCAACCGCTCCAAGGCCTTTCACGACGTTTGCTGGCACAACATCAAGGACGCCGGCTTCCCGGACCGCATCCTGTGGATCAAGGCGGCCGCTGAAAAATATCCCTACATGGATACATCGCGCATCGGCATCTACGGCGGCTCGGCCGGCGGCCAAAACGCGGCGGCCGCCGTGTTGTTCCACCCCGAATTTTACGACGTCGCCGTCGCCGGCTGCGGCTGCCACGATAACCGCATGGACAAGGCATCCTGGAACGAGCAATGGATGGGCTACCCCGTCGGTCCGCAATACGCCGAGTGCTCGAACATCGACAACGCGCATCGTCTGCAGGGCAAGCTGATGTTGATCCTGGGCGAGCTGGACGAAAACGTGCCGATCGAATCGACGCTGCGCTTCGCCGACGCGCTCATCAAGGCGGACAAGGATTTTGACCTGGTATTCGTTCCCGGCGCGGGCCACGGCATGGGCGGCGAGTATGGCGGCCGGCGCATGCGCGACTTCTTCGTGCGCCACCTGCTTGGCACGGATCCGCCCGACCGCAATGCAGCGGACTCCGAGCGCATCGCCGATAGAAATGCGGCAGCTGGCGAGCAAAGAGCACGTGCTCGAGTATCCGGTGGCTCTGCCGAGAATTAGAAATCGAGCTTGCTAGTCTTAAATCACCGAGATGCCACGCCTGTGGACTCGACGATTTCGATAACGCGGTCAACACCGTCTACATCGACGACTTGCTTCGCGCCGCGCGGCCAGTAGACGGTCAATCGACGGACCGTCGTGTTACCGCCCAGGCCGAACGTTACAGGCAGCTCGACCTGCGACAAATAGCTGCGCGACGGCATCACCTGCCGGCATAACACGCCGTCTTCAAGCTCGAGTTCAATGCGCGCTCCGATCGCGTCGCGGTTCGACTGTGTGCCGACGAGCTTGCAACGCAGCCAGTGATGGCCGAGCTCTTGGTCGTTTCGCAATAGTCGCGGCGGCTGGCCGGCTGCAGTCACGAGGACGTCCAAGTCGCCGTCGCTGTCGATATCGGCGTAAGCTGCGCCGCGGCCAACTAGCGGCTTGAACAGGTCCGGCCCCGATTGACTTTCGCGCACTGGCAGAAACTCCGTGTCGGCCTTTGGGCCGCAATTCCAGAACAGGTGCGGCGGCTGCTCGTAGTGCTGGCTCGGCTGGACGCGATTGATGTCCTCTTCCAAGTGCCCGTTCGCGGTCAGAAGATCGAGCCGGCCATCCAGGTCGTAGTCGAAGTAGAACAGGCCAAAGGTGAGCGAGGTTCGCGTCACGGGCCCAAGGCCAGTTGGAATCGCTTCGTCCATGAACTGCATTTCGTCGCCGTAAGCTACATACAGCGCCGTCATTTCATTCGCGAAGTTGCCGATCGCCACGCCCAGCACGGCGTTGTCGCGAAAGCGGGCGACGTCGATGCCCATCGCTCCGCGGGCGTTGCCGTTCATGTCGAACGCGATGCCGGACGTCGCCGCGATCTCGCGGAACGTGCCGCCGCCTTGGTTGTGAAATAGAAAGTTTTGCACCGTGTCGTTGGCTACGATGATGTCGAGCCAGCCGTCCTCATCGAGATCGGCGAAGACGACTCCCAACGACTTGGCCAGCGGCACGCCTGTGTGCGGGTTTCGAATCGTGAGGCCCGCCTCTTTGGCGACTTCGCGAAAGCGGCCGCTCGCCCTCGTTGCGATAAAGATACGGGAACGTGCCCTCAAAATTCTGCGGCCGGCCGTAGGCCCGCCCGCCGCCGGTGAGCTGGAAATTCTGACCTTCATCATACTCGCGCGACCACTTCACGTAGTTGCCGACGAACAGATCGAGGTCGCCGTCGTTGTCGTAATCGAACCAGCCGCAGCACGTGCTCCACGCATCATCATCCCCGCCGACGGCGGCCTCGTCGGTGACGTCGCGAAACTTGCCGCCGCTCTCATTGTGAAACAGGCGGTTCTTGCCCAGCGCCGAGATGAACACATCCACGTTGCCGTCGCTGTCATAATCGCCGACCGCTGCGCCCATCCCGTAAAACGAAACGTCAAGGCCTGATCCAGCCGTCACATCGGTGAAGTTGCCTCGGCCGTCGTTGCGGTACAGCGCGGAGGTCGCGGTAGGTCCACCGAGCCGAGGCAGACCTCTTTCGCTTGGTGCCGCTCGGCTCGCGGCACCTACTTGTTCATCCGACGGCCAGCGATCCAGGCTGTTGACGAGCAACACGTCTTGATCGCCGTCGTTGTCGAAATCGAAGAACGCGCAGCCGCCGCCCATGGTCTCGGGCAGCAGCTTTCGGCCGGTTGCCGCGTTGGCGTGGCGGAAATTGATTCCAGCCTGTTGCGTTACATCGACGAACGGCACGTTGGGCGCCTCGACTTGCCCGGAAGCCCGCACGGCAACCTCGGCCAGCGGCGTTTGCTGAACGGGCTCCTCGGGGGCCTTTGGCCGCAGGGCATATACAGCTATTCCGATCGAAATCGCCGCCACGACGATCACGCCAAGCGACCAGCGCAGCGCGACGCCGATCACCGCATCATCGCGCTCGAGCGTATCGGGATCAATTTCGTCGTCGCCGACAGACTGCTTTCGTTCCCGGTTCAACCGCCACCCTCCTTCAACGCCGGTTTAGCATCGGTTGCCGAACCGGTATCGGCAGAAGCAGTCTCCTCGCTCCGTGCCCTCTGCTCCCCGCTCGCGAGCCCCGGCGCGTCGGGCCGTTGCAGCGGATACTTCACCACGGCTTCGGCAGCGTGATTCGCGGCCGGATAGCGCTCGCGGGCCAGTCGTTCGGCGCGGCCTTGAGCATTGTCGTCCGGTTTGTAACGAAGGTGCAGCTGCTTCGTGCTCGCGGGAGCGCTCGGTGTCGCCCAGCTCGGCATACAAAAGCTGCAGATTGTGATGGGCCGTCACGTTTTCCGAATCGATAGCGATGGTTCGCTTAAACACGTCGATCGCTTCCTGCCAGGCCGTGCGAGCGTCTTCGGCCCGATCCTGTCGCGCCCGCAATCGGCCGAGATCGAATAGCGTCTGTCCAAGCAAATTGATCACCTCGTAGTCGTAGCTGAAATCGAATCCGCGCTTCTGCATATCGGGCGTACGGTCCTCGAGCACGCTGCGCAGATTTACGATCGCTTCAGGCAATCGCCCTTGCTGCCGGTTGATGTCGCCGCTGAGCCAGGCCCAGGTCCATCGCGGGAATTCTTCGTCGCCGCTGTACTTGATCGGCGCGTTGCAGCGCGGCCACCGCCTCGTCCAGCCGGCCTTCGGCATTGTAAACCCGTGCCAGGTTCATCGGGCCGTCCCACCGCTTGAGCTCTTCGACTTGGACGAATGCTTCAGCCGCCTGACGAAGCTCGGCCCGCCCCTTGAGCAAGAGGCCGATGCCGTAGTCGTTCCAGCGCTGCCAAATCGGGATATCGCGGTTCGGGTTTTCGACAGTTGCCTCGACGCCCTCGATTGGAAACGTCATCCGGTCGACGGCCAGCGTCGTGATCGGCAGCTGATTGTTGTACGGCTCGTCCGGCTTCTGACCGCGAATCGTGTTGCCCCAGTTTCTGGTTGCTCTGGGCGACAAAATCCATGTACCGCTGGTCGAATTTGCGGTACTGCAGCTTCACTTCGACAGTCACCGGCGCGTCGAGGTCTTCCGGCAGCGCGAGCTCATAGTGCACGGTCTGGCCGGCGCCCGGCGGAATCTGGTGGTTGTACAGCGGCGTGAAAATGTCTTGTGGATTTCGACGGTCGATGCGGTTGCCGTCCTTGTCGAGCATGAACACGTTAACGAAGTGGGCCCAAGGATCGACCTCGTTGCCGCGCTCGGGATCGAGCGCGCCGCTGCGGCCAATGACGCGGTTGCCAGACTTTACGGTCACGTCGAGCCAGACTTCATTCGAGTCCGCAGTGCCTTGAGTAAACAGGTGGCCCAGCTTGACCGTGCGGATCACCGTTTCCAGCAAGTATGTTTTGCCGCGAGTGAGCGTCGGCGTCTCCGGCCGCAGCGGCGCAATCAGTCGTCCGTCGATCTCACCGTCTTCGCGGAGCCCAAAGAGGTCAACGCGCATCACGCCGTCCAGGAATTTCTGGTGGGCCGCGACGATGTCCGGCCGCTCACGCAACCAGGCCACGCCTGTGTTGGCCGCGGGGAACAGGTGATCGTGTACGCTCAGCTCAGTCGCGCCGGCAAAGAATTTGGCGCCAAAGTCGCCGGAGGCCTTGAGTGGCATGTGGCAACTGCTGCAATTGGCCTCGGCCTTCGGCGGGTAATAAAAGCTTCGCGCGCCGTGCCCCGAAACGCCGCTCAAGAGAAACGGATCGTAATGGTTCTGCCCGCGCAGGAATTCCTTGTAGTGATTCAGCGCGAGCGGCAAGTGAACCTTGTGGCACGTCGAGCAGAATTCCGCCGAGCGATGAAAATCCTTCAGGAAAGTCTTCTTGTGGAATGCCGGCTTGGCCTTGATCAGTTGATTATTGACCCATTGCAAAATTGCGTTCTCGCTGAACGCGAACGGGTATTGCAGCGGCTCTTCGATCGTATAGTCGGCGTTACCCCGCGTGCTGTTGACGTTGGTGATGGAATGGCAAACCGAGCAGGTAATGCCCGAGTGGGCCGTCGGGTGATTGATCGTGTCGAACTTCGGATCGTCGAATGCGCCGCTGAAGAACGGCACAGGGTCGTGGCAGCCGGCACACCAGCGCGAGGCCTGCACGTTGCCGTCGCGCTTCAGGGCGACCTCGCGCGTTTCGGTGACGCTGGCCAGGTACGGCTCGTTATTGAACGAGCTGAAGCGGTGCACGCTATCGCTCCAGGCTGCGTGCACGTCGGCATGGCACGTTTTGCAGTACTGATCGTTTGTAAGGGCCGCCGCGGGGATGAAATTGCCAGACGCCGTCCGAGCCAGCGACGGTTCAAAATATTTCACGCCGGATTCGGGGCCGACTGCGAACCAGTTGCGTGGGTCTTCCGCGTGCAACCAGATCATCGCCAGCACGACCGCGCCGACGAATGCCGCGTAGCTTAATCCGACGCGCCATTTGATCCGCGGCCCGGCCAGGCGATGCAGCCAGTACAACCAGGCCGCTACGAGCGGGCAGGCCACATGGAGCCAGTAAATAGTCGAGCGCACGAGCGGTTGGCGGAGATCGAACCCGCCGATGCGCATCAGCAGAACGCCCGTAACCAAAACGCCGATCGACACCGCGAACAAAGCATAACCGATGCGGATCGCGCGGCGGTTGCGGCGATTTTTCGATGCCGCCAGATGAAGCAGACCGAAGACAATGAACGGCACAATCAGCACGAGCCCGAGGACGAGGTGTCCCAGAAACATGTACTGGTAAAAATAGTCCTGATAGGTGCGGCCCGTGAACCACTCCAGCGCCGTGATCGCGGCCAGATAAGCGGAATTGGCGCCCAACATCGCCACGAGCGCAAATAGGAAGTAGAGCAACTTACGCAAGCGCGGCCCGACCGCGCGCACGTATTTCCGCGGCGGAGTGGTAGAAAGTTCCGGGCGCAGTGACGTGTCCGACATAGGTCCGATCCAGAATCGGCGTGGCCGATCAAGTCCGCGGGGATTAGCGCTTGCGGTTGAGCGTCGGAGCAGCTTGCAACGGCGATGCGCTGCATCGATTAACGCGCTGACCAAGTCGCAATTACAAAACTTCCAACGCGCTACGCACCAGAATGCGCGCTAAGTGCGCGGCGGATGATAGATCAACGGCGGAAATCCCGTCGCGCGTTTTGCATCTGATTCGCCAGCGATACGAGATTGGCGCATGCACTCCGCTAAGGTGACGAGGCCGATATGGAGAGCCGACTTCACAGGGGCGACCGAAATCTCGGCCGGAGCGGGCGCTGCCGGCTGTTGCGGTAAGCGAGTGCAAAATGGACCATCGCAGGGTGCCCCGTGCGAGTGTTCTGATGTGCCACCAGGCGCAAAGAGGTGCCCTTGCTTGGCCCGGAAGGAGACCTGGATCCATCGCTATGCTGAAGCCAGTCGCCGCACGATGCGTACGCCGTGGAAGCGGCTACGATCGACAGCATCCAGCATACAAAAGCCGCAAAAACGGCCGAACCACAGCGCCGAACCACGAATAAAAACTCCCGCATCAAGCAGAGTGGCGGCTGAGACGCCGCAAATAGAACAGCAGACAATTCAATTCCAGCGTACCGCTGGCGCATTGGAGTGTCAACGATTTCCACGCCGCATGGCAGGTCGCAAAGCCACAATAAGTCTTGTTTGCCAATCGACTTAGCGATCGGTCCGGCCCTCAGTCGCAGCCAGACTTTTTCCAGCAAATCACTTGCAATCTTTTATGCACCCAGTACAGTGATTTCTTGGGTTGCAGCGGCCGG
This sequence comes from uncultured Planctomycetota bacterium, assembly GCA_963713365.1. Classification (GTDB taxonomy): domain Bacteria; phylum Planctomycetota; class Planctomycetia; order Pirellulales; family Lacipirellulaceae; genus JABDGM01. The sequence continues at coordinate 336,229 of CAVQLN010000009.1, forward strand.
AAACGTCCCGGTTTCTCCTCAAATATTTATGCACTGCTCTGTGCGCTACCGCTGGTGTGTCGACGTGCTAGTTCTGCTGCTGAGCTGCATTCTGCTGCAGAGCGTGTCGGGAATGTGCGCTTTCGCATCCTGTGGCGACTGGCTGGCGCACCCGGGGCAATTGCCTTCCGCCGAAGCCCCCGCTACCGGCGATGCACAAATGCTCGCAGGCGTGGATCACACATTCGATAACTCTTTGGCTTCAAACGAGCGGCCGTCTCCGTTGCCGTGCGATGGCCCATACTGCCGCAATGCGCCGACCAAAAACATTCCCACTGTTCCAACCTCGACGGTCAGCGCGTCGGACAAGCTACTTCTCGTTGCTCAGGGCATTCATTGCGAGCCGCTAAGCCGCTCGTCGTGCCGCAGCAGCGACATCTCCGGCACATGCGCTTCGCGGATTCCCGGTGGATATCGAGCATCCTCCGCGGGCTTAGGCCCATCTTTATTGACTTGCCGCCTGAAACGGCTGTCCGACGCTGTTGCCGGGCCGCCGCTCGCTTTGGATTTCCAATCGGCGGCCGTTACGTTTGCGCTGGCACAATCGCAGCGCACAGCTTTTAGCGTAGCGTGGTAGTCAATCGATTGGTCATTCGGCAGCCTCAAGAGAAACCGCTTGAGTCAGCCGATCGCCCAAGTCGGGAGCGGCGACGATCGTTTGCTGCCGGACGGAGTCAAATCAACTTTCTCCAGGATCGTTCCATGATTTCTACAACGCGACCGTATCGAGGTTTTACTCTTGTGGAGCTGCTGGTCGTCATCGCGATCATCGGCACGCTCGTGGCGCTGTTGTTACCGGCAATTCAAGCGTGCGCGAATCGGCGCGGCGGAGTCATTGCCAAAATAACCTTCGGCAAATTGGCTTGGCGATTCAAAATCATGTCGACTCCTATGGCGTGTTTCCCACCGGCGGCGCGGAAAGTTCTCCGAAAATTGAAAACTACCTAGCGAGTGGCAAACCCTACGGCCCAGACAAGCAGGGACTCGGTTGGGCGTATCAGATTTTGCCTTACCTCGAGGAAGGCGCCGTTCAAAATCTTGTGAAGCAAGATCAGCTGCAGGCGGCGGTGATACCACTCTATGTGTGCCCCTCGCGACGGAATGTGTCTGCGGCCAAGGTCTCTGCCGCAAATCTCGGCGGCAAACAAGTTTTCTTGATCGACTACGCGTCGGCGCAGCCCTGCACGGTGGAATGTCCCGCCGGTAGCCCAGACTGTGCCGACCCGCCGGTTCGCTACGATCCGCGCGCCTCGGTGCCTTTAACTCCCACGAATTATGAGTCGAATTTGCCGTCGCTGTGGGGCGGCAAGAACATGAACTTCAAGCTGCAGGCCCACAATCAGGTGTACGACGGAGTCATCGTGCGCTCTCCATGGCGCCGCGATGATCCGCTCTACACCCACGGCACGCCGGGCGGCGGCGTATATCTAACGGGCGTTCCCCAGCCCACGAAGTTCGCCAAGATCACGGATGGAACCAGCAAAACGTTCGTGCTCGGCGAGAAGTACGTGCCGGTCCGACTTGTACGAAGGAGGCGGCACCTCGGACGACCATGGCTGGAGCGAGGGCTGGGACCTGGACACGATCCGGTCGACTTGCTTCCAACCCTATCCCGATAGCGATGGCTTTCAGTACCAGTCGCTTGGTCCGGATGACATCTACGGTCCGGAAAAGGACATCGTTTACTTCGGATCGGCCCACCCGGGCGGATTCCATGGCATCTTTGCCGACGGGTCGGTCCAAACGCTGCGCTACGACATCGACGTAGTGCTTTTCAATGCCTTGGCGACCAGGGACGGCAATGAAGTTATCGACGAATAGACAATTTCCGAAAATGAAAGGCTATTGACCCAATGAATCACACCATTACCCACACCAGGACTACAGCATGAATTCGAAAACGCAACAAAAATCACAACATCGCCAAAGCCTCGCGAATCTTATTTTCCGTCGCAAGCGCGCTGTGTTTACTTTGCTGGTCGTCGTGTCGTGCACATCGAGAATCGCACTCGCGCAGCATTCCGCGGCCAGAATCTGGGATGAGCAGCAGCTGCATGCCATCAGTCTCAACACGGCGCGGCCCACGGTTCATGCCCGCAACTTGTTTCATTTGTCGGCCGCGATGTACGACGCTTGGGCCGCGTACGATACGACAGCAGATCAGTATTTGCATCAAGAACGTGCGACGGCAGCGGACCTCGAATCGGCTCGGCATCAAGCCATCAGTCATGCCGCATATAACATTATCCTACACCGCTTCGTCACGGGCCCCGACGGCGTCGGCGCGAACAGACTTGTCACACAGGCCGACATCCGGCAGCAGATGACTGCCCTCGGCTATGATCCCGACTTCACATCGACCGCTCGGCAATTCACCGGCCGCGCTCGGAAATCGTATTGCCCAGTCCGTGATCAACTACGGCCTTGCCGACGGCGCCAACGAGGCCAACCGATACGCAACGCCAGCGGGTCAATTCGCTACCGCTCAACCAGCCGGTCGATTTCGAAATTCCCGGTACGACGATGGTCGATCCAAACCGCTGGCAACCCCTCTTTTTCCGAGGCGACCGCTTCGACCAGTTCGGTCAACGTATCAACGAATCGACTCAACGGCACCTGACGCCGTTTTGGGGACAAGTCAGGCCGTTTGCGATCACCGAGGCCGATCGCAGCCCGAACGGCGTCTATCACGACCAAGGCGCTCCCAGGCAACTCGGCGGCGCGACCGATGCAGCTTTCAAACAGATCGACGCACTCACGGTAATCCGTCTCGCCTCGCAGCTCGATCCAAGCGATGGGGTGATGATTGATATTTCACCGGCCAGCCGTGGAAACACGCCCGACGCTCCGTTTACGGAAAGTTACGACCAGGTCGGTTACGCAGTAAACCCATTCACGAATCAGCCCTATCCACCTCACATGGTAAAGCGCGGAGATTTTGCGCAGTTGTGGCCGAGTTCTGGGCCGACGGTCCTCGCTCGACCGCCCCGCCGGGACACTGGAATGAAGTTGCCAACGATGCTGTCGGACCAGATGGATGCGCTCGGCATTCCGAAACGAATCGGCGGCACAGGCCCTGTCGTCAACGACCTGGAGTGGGATGTCAAGAAGTACTTCGCGCTCAACGCCGGGATGCACGACGCGGCAATTGCGGCCTGGAACCACAAGGGCGTTTATGACTCGGCGCGGCCAATCTCGTTTGTCCGATACATGGGCCAACTTGGCCAGTCGAGCGATCCGGGCCTAATGGCCGATATCGGCGGCGGCGTTATGGTCTCCACCTATCACCCGCAGGGCTTGCCTCTCGAACCCGGACTGGTGGAAGTGATCACCGCGCAGTACGACTGCGCCAGGCGGCCGGCACGAGCACCTGGCTGGCCGCGAGGGCAAGATCGCCATTCGCTCCTGGCAAGGTGCCATCGCGGGCACCGCGCCGTTCGACGATCCATCGGAAATCAGCGGCGTCGATTGGATTACCGCCGATGAATGGATGCCTTACCAATTGCTGGGCTTCGTCACCCCGCCGTTCGCCGGTTACGTCTCTGGACATTCGACCTATAGCCGCACCGGCGCTGAAGTGCTTGCCCTGTTCACTGGCAGCGAGTTCTTTCCGGGTGGTGTCTTCGAGTACGACATCGAAATGGGCTCGGGGCTGGACTTCGAGTATGGGCCGACGACGCCGATGAAGCTGCAGTTCGCGACGTATTTCGACGCCTCGGACCAGGCCTCGATTTCGCGCGTTTACGGTGGAATTCATCCGCCGACCGACGACTTCACCGGCCGGCGCATCGGGCACATCGTAGGGCCCGACGCGTTTGCGCTCGCGATGCGTTATTTTGCCGGAGTGGTGCCTGAACCTTCAAGCGCGCTATTGGTAACTGTTGCCGCCGCCGGTTTGTTCTGCGGACCAGCCGCGCGACGCCGATGCGCGTAAATCACGACGGCATGGCCGCGACAAGATGGTATTGAAACGATTGGCATCCGAGTATGTTCGATCGCTGGCTGCGGTATTGGCGACAGTGTTCGCAGCCAGCGCTGGTCCTGACGTGGCGTTCGCGGTCGTCTACACGAACGTGACGACCAGCGCGGGGATCAATCACCTTCAGCATCCCGGCAACAATACCGAAGTCGGCTTGTTTAGAACCGGCGGCGCTGCTGCTGCCGACTTCGACAACGACGGCTGGGTGGATTTATTCGCCACGCGACTTAATGCGTCGGCCCCTGCTCTATCGAAACCTGGGAAACGGCACGTTTCAGGACGTTGCCGTCTCGGCCGGTTTCACTTCCAGCCTGCCCGCGAACGGCCCCGCATGGGGCGATATCGACAATGACGGCGACAAGGATCTGTATGTCACCTCATCTGGCGGTACTCGATTCTATCTCTACGTCAACAACGGCAACGGCACATTTAGCGAGCAAGCAGTCGCGCGCGGCGCCGCGATCTCTGGCGTGACTCGTTACGGACAAAGCGCCACTTTCGGCGACTACGATGGAGACGGATACCTCGATATTCACACCAACGATTGGGCCACCGAAACCGCGCTCAGCACTTCACGCTTGTTGCGTAATCTGGGGGCCGCCAACCCGGGCAATTTTGAGGATGTGACTAGTGCGGCCGGCCTCGACGTCTTTCGGCCCTCGCACACCCAAGGCGGAGGCACCGATTCCAATGCGTATCGCTACTCGTCGACGTTCAGCGACCTCGACCGCGATGGCCACCCAGATCTTGCCATAGCCGCCGACTTCCTGACGAGCCAGATATTCTGGAACAATGGCGACGGCACATTTACCGACGGAACCATCGCCGCTGGAGTCGGCACGGACGAAGACGGCATGGGTAGCACGATCGGCGACTACGACGGCGATGGCCGACTCGACTGGTTCGTCTCCGCACTGGTCGACTTGCCCGGCGGATTCCCGCCACATAGCGGCAACCGCCTGTTTCGCAACAATGGCGACCGGACCTTTACGGACCAGACGGACCTTGCCGGCGCTCGCAATTCCGGTTGGTCCTGGGGAACTACGTTCTTCGATCATGACAATGACCGCGATCTCGATCTTTTTGTCACTAACGGTTGGGACACGGCGAATCCCGATCAATCGCATCTCTATCAAAACAATGGCGGCGTGTTCACTGACAACTCGAACGCCGCCGGCGTGACCGACACGGGCATGGGACGGGGCCTCCTGAATTTCGATTACGATAAGGATGGCGATCTGGACGTATTTATTGTGAACCATGGCGCGAGGCCGATCCTGTATCGCAACGACGGCGGCAATGAGAACGACTGGTTGAGGATCAATGTCCAGGGAACTGATTCGAACCGGGACGGCTTAGGCACCTTCATCACCGTCGACCCGGACACTGGCGTCGTCGGCGACGAAATGGTCCGCGAAATCAATGCGGGAAGCAATTTCCTCAGCCACAACGAGCTCGACGGCGCACTTCGGCTTGGGACCCCATGCCGGCAACATCGATACAATCACCGTCCTATGGCCGAGCGGGGCCGTGCAGGAGCTTGCCGACGTCTCACCAAATCAGGTCTTAAGCCTGATCGAGAATGCAGAGCCGCTTGCCGGCGACTTCAACTCGGACGGCTCCGTGGATGCGGCCGACTATGTCGTATGGCGCAAAACGGGCGGCGCGAACGTGGCCGGTTACGCTCTATGGCGGCAGAATTTCGGCGCGACAATGCTCGATGCCGCCGGCAGCATCGGACGTTTAACCGTTCCCGAGCCCTCGACGCTGCTCTTACTTGTCATCGGAGCGCTCGTTGTCGCGAATGTCGCCCCGCGCGACCACAATGGGTCTCGACCGGCCTCCAGCCGGGACTGAGATTTCGACGGCAACTGAGCGGCCGAAGGTCAATTTTTCCTCATCCACGTCCAGCGACGCGACTTGCTCGCCGCCGTGGCTCACAATGTATTGCCCCGTTGACAGGCCGCTCAGCCGCAATCGGGCGACATGCTCGGCTTGATTGTCGCTCTCCAGTACAAATCTGATGTCGCGCAAATCCGCGCTTAGCAAGAGCGGCACGTCGGCTGCGAAACGGTCGTTGTCGAGTTCAAGGTGCAGTTTTCCCCCACCGAGCATCGCATGGAATCGGCGACGAAGGCCGTCCCTTGGCGTTACGCTAATTTCCTTCTCGGTCGCTTGCCAATCGCCGCCGAAGCAAGTCCGGCCGAAAATCGGGTCGTCGGCGAGCACAGTGGCGCCGCACGCAGGGCGCCGCAAAAGCCTAGATCAATTTCACAAGCGTAGTACCAGGAACCGCGATGGTGCGGCTGGCCCAGCCAGGTGTGGCCGAATGGGGCCGGTTCGAATCCGCCGCCAGCACCGCCGTCGTTGGCATCGCCCGGATACCAATAGCCGTAATTCGACTCCGGCGTTCCCGTGTTCATTAGCGCCCAGGCGCTGAGATACGACGCATAGCCGAGTCGCAAGTTAGCGCTGGGGTCCGCCGCGAAGTGCATCGCGTGATCGAGAACCGCCCAGCCGCCCATCTGCGACATGTAGGTCAGCGTGTACGAGTTGCCGCCGCTGCCGCGGTAGTCGCTGCCCAGCAGGTAATACGCCGGCTCGAGGCAGCCACGGCAAAAAAGATTCGCCGCAATTTGTTTGTCGAGAAAACGCTGCGGTGCGTCGAATGATTTCTGGCCGTCTGCCTCCTCGCGATTGACCGCCGCGTGCTGCATGGCGTACTTCGCCAGCGCGTGCGTCGATTCGAAGCCGGTGGAGTCGAACGGGTACTCGGAGCGGAATAAATCCGGCCGCCCATTGACGAAGAATTCGACCTTTCGCTCCCAATATTTTCGTAACGACTCGGCCTCGGCTGTCATTCCGGCGGCCGCGAGATCCTCGATCAAATCCACGATCACCAGCTCGTTGTAGAACCCCGTGCGGTAGGCACTCCAGCGCTCGACCTCATACGGCACCGTGAATAGAGCCATGGCCGTGCCGTACGCCCGTTGAAGATACTCGTGCGCGGGAAGTGCAGTCGTGATTTGCGGATGGTTCGTCGCCACCCGGAACATGCTGTGATACATCAGAACGATGTGCGGATAATCGTAGCATCGCCAGATGTGCAGCCGGCCGTTGCGCCCGGGATCGTCGCTTTCGCGGTTCCGTTTCCAATCCTGGATGCCGTAAATCGCGTACGGGTATTTCTCGTCCGTCGTCCGCTGGAGGCCGCCCCACACGAAGTGCTCGATGTAATAGTCAAGCGCCTCGACTTCACTTTGGACGGGGTACTCGGCATTTTTCGCCGCCAGAAATGCCGGCTTGCTCAAGCCCGGGTCGTCGCACGTCACGGCGTAAATGCGGAAGCCGGAGATGCGGTCGTAGTTGTCCGGGCCAAGCAACACCTGGTTCTCCATGTTCCACTCGGCCACGAGGCCGTTGTACCACTTGCTAGGATCGCGGTGCTGACGACGGGCGATGAACGCGCCGCGCTTCTTGATAAGCGTCTCCAACGGCTCGGTGGCAAAGAACTCCAAGTGCATGTGCCGGTTGTCGCCGAAGCGCACGGTAAGCCGATTCTCTCCCAGTTTGCGAAAGCGCACTTCAAACAGTTGATAATCGCCGCGCGCTCCCTGCGGCACAATTTCCGTAGCATCCGGATACTCGGCCTCAATCGCATGAATGGCGTGTCTGGTGCGCAGTGCGAATCGGGCGGCGAGATCACTGGGCACCGTCATTCCGGGAACAACTTCAACATCTATCAATCCTTCGTCAACAAGGGCCTGACGAACGCCAGTCTGGGCCTCGGCCCAACGAAATCTCAGGCCGTAGGTTTTCGCGTCGCCCAGGTGGCCCTTGGGAGCGAGCGTGAGGCTGGTGTGCGGCTGTCGCCAGTTGCAGCCATGAGACTTGGCCACGGCGCCGGCCGCGGCCGAGTGGATGTACGCATGGAACACGCGCCGTGCTCGGTTCGCGACGCCGCTCGTACTGGCATCGCTCGCCGTCTGGGCGTCCGGCATCTGCTGGGAGCCGGTGTCCCAGTATTCGAAGTGCGTGTCCTCATTTGGCGTCAACAGTAAATTCGGCCCGGCGCCGCCCGACCTGGTCCAAAACAGAAACGAGCCGTGTCCCGAAATGAAGCTGTGCTTCATGAGCATCGGGCCTCTTGCACGTTCGCGGCCGCGGCCGAACGGCGAGCTGATCGGCAGCGGAACGGCCAGGTCGCCGATCTCGAGCGGCCGGTCCGACAGGTTCGCGAGACCGATCTTCCATGCGATTGACTCATCTTCGACCGCAAGACGAATTTCAATTTCAAGCGCTGGCGATTGACCATCCGTCAATTGATAGGTTAACCCACCGGAGGAAGAAATTTCTAATCTGTCGTCGGCGGATTCGGCGATCTGTGAAGTCTCGGCGACGCGCCAATCAACGTCGCCCACCTTGCGCCATCGCAGACCGACGTCGCCCAATCGGCGACCCTGAAGAAGATATTGAACGTCAGCCCGATCACCGTGACGCCGCAAACTGACGATGGCGCCCTTATCGAATTGCACGTCAAATTGCGATTTCGCGGAGCTGGACTTCGCCGGCAGGCCCTCCAATTGCGCTCCGCCAAGCGCCGCCACTGGGTTGATGACAATCGCGCTTGCGACACAAGTGGTCAATATCGCGGCAATGTTCCATAGTAATCGACCGCACAGCCGATCACGGATTCGGCATTGCTTCTTCATACACCAATCCAACACTTTCAGGCACAGCCGCACGCTGAGTATTTTTTATCACGAAAACACGAAAGTACGAAAACGCGACAGCACGAAACTTAAGCACCTAACAGCATGAGTAAACCGCCAAGAACGCAAAGGTCGCCAAGGGAAAATCCATGGGGACTTACTGCCTTCCTTGGCGTGCTTGGCGTCTTGGCGGTTCAAGTTGTCGGGCACTCTTATAAATTTCATGTGAGTTTTTGCTGTCGCGCTGTCGCGTTTTCGCGATTCATGATTGGGTATGCGCCGCCATTTCATTCGGCATGTAACTTCCGGTGCGGCGCGAAGCGCCAATCGACGTGCCCGGAGTAGGCCATAGTTTCGTGGACCATCGCGTACAGGTCGGCATCGTACTGATCGAGCGCCTCGCGCGTGGTGATTGGAAAATCGGCGTCGTTGGGGGCCGCTTCCTGGCCGGCCGCATCAAAATAGGCCAGCACGCCGGCGCACCAGTAGGCGGCGCTCGTGTGCACGGCCGTGGTGCCTTTCCACTTGCCTTTTTCAATTGCGGCTTTGAACAGCTCGTCGAGCTTCGCACCGAAGCGCTCGTCCAACCGGTCGACGCGCAGCTCGTATTGCTGCACATTGCGGCCGCGATTGCTGAAGTCCGGGTCGACCGGCCGCTTCCCCGTGACTTGAAACATCGCGTTGGCAAACGTTCGGATCACGTGGTTGCTGCCCACGCCGGGATCGCGCGGGTCACGCATCACGTTTTCCTCCGCGACCACGAGTAGCTTCGTCTCTGGCGAATACTCGAGCGTTCGAGCAAGTCGATCGACGTCCCTGTCGCCTGCGTCCTTGAGCTCGGGCAAATCGTACAGGTTTTCTCCTGGACCAAGCACGACGAGCCTGACGCCATCGGCAATGAGCGCCTTGAGTACATCATGCCGATAGGCGAACATCTTGCGAATCGTGTCGTTGGCTTTGAGGAGTGCCTCGTCGCTTGCTTCGCGCCCAAGCACCGTGAACTCGCGGGCCCAGGTAAACTTCGTGTAGTACGGGTCGATGTTGAATTTCTCGGGCGGCGCGGTGATGTTCGGCAATTTCTGCACCCAGCGGTAGCGCCAATCCTGCTCCGGCTCCAGTCGAAATATCGAACGGCAAAGCTCATAACCTTCTGGATCGTAGGCCTTGAGCTGTTCGCGGTTGGCCACTGGCCCGTGGTTCCAATTGTTGACGCGATTGCAGTCAAAATAAGCCTGGCCGATCTCCGCCCAATACTCGCCCGGATTGCTGCCTGTGTACGCGTTCTTATAAAGTCCCTTCGCAATCGCGTTATCGTACACCGCGTTGCGGCGATCACTCCAATCGGGATCGATCGAACGCAGCGCCCCGTCGATCGTGTGGCAGAACTCGTGCACGCCGATGCTCTCATCGTCGTACCGATCAAGCGGCAGGCTAAGCAGGTTCTCTTCGCCAAAGCTGGTGGGCCTGCCGCCCGTGCCGCGCACACGCTCGTTCAAGTATTCCTTGTTCGGCGCGTTTCGATACTCGGGCATATCGGTGTATAGCTGGTCCTTGCCGATGATGATGAGATACATCTCGCGCTCTTTCATCGCGTCGACAATGTCCGGTCGTCCGGCCAACATGTGACTCACGATCTCGTGCGTACGCACGAGCGCTCGGTCGTCGACTTCGCCCGCGGCGACGACCGGCATCCCGTTAACGTCGACGTATTTCTTGTAAAAGCGCGGGCCGCGTCGCGATCTCGTTCGCGCACCATTTCGAAGAATGATTCCGGCGGCGGCGAAATTACCTGCGGCTCATCGGATGCGCGCACATCAGATCGTCCAAGAATTGCTCCGGCAACTATTGCGAGAAAAATATTCGTTCGCTTCGCAAATGCCATGTTTGGATCCTAGGAACAAGATGTCGTGTCAAAGCGACATTGGTTACATCACGTGCCGCCCCGCTCAACCACTGAAGTACACATACGCGGAAATAATCGCCACAAGCACAAGGCAGGATGCAATCACGTCAACCGCAGTCCAACTGGCTCGCGATGCGCGCCGCTGTTCTTCAGTCACCGTGCCATACGTGAGGCCTTGAATTTGCCGCTCGTCGGGCGCTGCCGTCAAATGGCTGACGACAATCATCACGACGGAGGACACCAGGAAGATCAAGAGGCTGTAATACTGAAAGTAAATGTTGTTGACGATCCACAGGAATGAGCCGGGCTGGTACGTCTCTCTTAGCCCTAAGCTGATCGGGGTGTCGACGGCCAGTCGGAACGCGCCCATCGCAAAGCCGACAACCAATGCGCTGAGGCAACCGGCCGCGTTGAGCCGCTTCCAGAACACGCCCAGAAAGAACACGACGAATATCGGCGGCGCCAAATAACCCTGCACGGCTTGCAGGTAAAAGTACAAACCGCGATCCGCATTCTTGATGATCGGTATCCAGGCCAGCGCGATGAGCGTCATCGCCACCGTAGCCATGCGGCCGACCCATACCAACCGTTGCTCGGACGCATCGGGACGGAATTTTTGGTACAGGTCGATCGTAAACAGTGTCGACGACGCGTTGAACGCGCCGGCCAGTGAGCTCATAAGGGCAGCCAGTAGCCCAGCCACGACCGCGCCGCGAACCCCGCTCGGCAGCACATGCTTGACCATAAGTGGAAACGCGGCCTGCGATTCGGCGCACCGCCAAGCCATTTTCATCCACTAACCCGGCCAGCTCCGGCACTTTGTTCGTCGTCGCCAGCGCGAAGCAAATGATGCCCGGAATGATAAAGATGAACACCGGCAGCAGTTTCAAATACGCCGCCAGGATGCTGCCGCGGCGGGCTTCGGTTTCGTTCGGCGCGCCAGCGCCCGCTGCACGATATATTGGTCGGTGCACCAGTACCACAGGCCGATAATCGGCGCGCACAAGAGCATGCCGACCCACGGAAAGTTGTCGTTGAAGTACCAGGCCTGCTCGACGAGCCGGCCGCTGGCGTCGCGCGTTTCAACTGGGGCCCATGTCGTTTCCAGGCCGGCGGGCACGATCGGCTTCCACAGGTTGAACATCTCCGAGCCGACAATCTCGCGCAGCTCTTGCCAGCCGCCGATGGCCTTCAGCCCGAAGATCGTCACCAGCACAGACCCCAAGACCAAAATGATCGTTTGCAGCGCTTCGGTGTATGCGACGGCACGCATTCCGCCCAGCACGGTGTAAATGCCCGTGAGTAGCACGACCAGAACGGAACCGATCCAGAAGCTGTCGAGCGTGAAAGGCCCGATTTTGTAATTCATCTCGGGCAGTAGCGTGGCCGACACGATGCCGCCGGCGAAAATGCCGACGGCGATCTTCGTAATCACGTAGGCGACCAGCGAAATAATCGAAAGCACCCAGCGGGCCGCCGGCGAGAATCGCCGCTCCAAAAACTCCGGCATCGTGAAAACTTTCGACCGCATGTAGAACGGGATCATCACCCATGCGAGCACCAGCAGGCACCAGGCGTGCAGCTCGAAATGAGCCATGGCGACGCCATCAGTGGCGCCCGAGCCGGCTAAGCCGACGAGATGCTCCGAACCGATGTTTGACGCGAAGATCGAGGCGCCGATCACGAACCAGCCCAGATGGCGGCCCGCGAGAAAGTAATCCGCCGCGGTGTTCTTGTTCTGCCGAATCACCCACCACGCCAGGCCCAACACCAGGGCGAAGTACGCAGCAATGACGATCCAGTCGAGTGAGTCCATAATGCCTCTACTCCCTCGCCCTTTGAGGGAGGGCCGGGAAGGGGGTTAAGAGCCGTTTGCTATCGCTCAGCGTCCGCGCGAATAATCCGCACGCCGAACACCGGCCCGATTGCGCTGCCTTCCGTTGTATCAAAACGGACCGTGACTTTTTCCTTGCCTTTAACCAACGTATCTGGAATCGGGTATTCGGCATCGTAAAACTGCGCCGGTGTTTCGCGCTTCACGGTTTCTTCTGTCGCGATCTGCTCGCCGTCAATCGAAATATCGAACTTCGGCTCGCGCTGCCGCTGGCCGCTGTTATACGTGACGACCAGCACCTGCGTCTGCGTGGCATCAACGGGCAATTCGAATGAAAACCAGTCGCGGCCAACTCGCCCTGCTCGTCCCGACTCGCGCACGGGCCAGGTTTCCTCGCCTTCGAAGTTGACGTCACGCTCCGCCTGCATTTCGCCGGGTTGAACGAAGGCTACAGTGGCCGCTTCGAGCTTTTCGCAATCGTTCGCGCTCGGCGGCAATCGCGGCTTTGCGGTCTTCCCACTGCGAAGGCGTGAACACGTCCCAATAAGCCGAATACAGCCGGCGATGCAAGCGATAGAACGGCACCAAGTCGACGTCCTGCTCCTTGCCCACCCCCTGCGCTACGAAAGTTTCCTGCCGCGGTTGCATTCGGCCGCACCCATTCGTCGACCGGTTTGTCGGCTGCCACAAACACCGGCACTTGCGGGCGCTCGCGGCGCTCGCCGCGCTCGCGCTCGCGGCGCCGGCCTGCCGCCGCGCTCGCGACCCGGGCCAAGGTCGCCTGCCAACGCCAGCGGCCCCCACATCACGGCCACACGCTGCGGATTATCGGGCAGCGGTTCCAATCGCAGCGTCTTGGGCAGTTTTAGCTCCACGACATCGCCGGTTTTCCACGTGCGCGTGATTTCAACGTACGAGCCGGCCTCGGCCGCCCGATCATTGGATTCGCTGTTCACCGAAACTGCAAATCCAGCGCCCGCCCATTTTGGCCGCCGCAAAGCAAGCGTGAATTCCTTGGGCTCTTCTACTGTGAACGTGAGCTTTGCCGAATCACCTTCGGGAAAGTCAGTTTCCATCGTAACCTTCACTCCGGCCGCTTCCCAATTGGCCGTGGACGGCGCGTAGATGTTTATCCAAAGTTTCTCGCCATTCTCATAGTAAATCCCCTCACCGTGCAGCGCGTGGCTTTCCATGCCGCTTCCAACGCAGCACGTAAAGCTTTGGAACATGCCCTGATACTCGCGCTGAACGCCCATGCCCACTGGCACCATGTAGCACGTGCTGCCGTCGGCCGGGTCGATCGAGCCCAGGATGTGATTGAACAGCGCCGCTCATGGAATTCCGCATACTTGACGTCCGGCTTGAGGGCGAACAGCTTGCGGGTCAGCTTGAGCATGTTATAGACATTGCAGGTCTCGGCGGTGCGGCCGTCGATGCGATCGCTCAACTTGTCCGGCTCGCCGAAATATTCATCCTTGCCATGTCCGCCGGTGGCGAAGCTATGGTGATGGGCGACGCGCTCCCAAAAGAAGCGCGCCGCCTTCAAATCGCTTTCGTCGCCGGCCGCCGCGTAACGCGCCAATGAGCCGATGAGCTTGGGCACTTGGGTGTTGCCATGCTTGCCGGCCAGGTTGTCCTCGCCCTTCTTGAGCGGCTCGATAAACGACTTGTGCTCGAACTTGTAGGAAAAATCGAGCCAGCGTTTGTCGCCTGTGTCGGCGTAGAGGTCGACAAAAATCTCGTTCATGCCGCCGAACTCTGTGTTCAGCATGCGCTGAATCTGCTCGTCGTTGAGCGGCGACAGAATCTTCTCGGTCCAGTCGGCGAATTTGATCTCGACATCCAGGGCGGTTTTGTTGCCGGTGAACCGATACGCGTCTTTGAGTCCGGCATAGGTCTTGTGCAGCGTGTACCATGGCGACCACATGCCGTTGAGATCAAAGCCGCCGGAGCGAATTTCGCCGCGCGAGAGTTGCTCGAACAGTTCCTTGCCGTCGGCCAAATCTTCCGGCCTTGGTCGGCCGCGACCGCCACGCACGCCTGGCTTATTGCCCAACAGCGCGCGCCAGATAGCCGTCGCCATGTTTGTCCTGGACCTCTTTCAGCTCCTTGACAAGGTAATCGGCGCGTTCCTTGAACCGCTCGTCCCCCGTGGCGGCATACATCAGGCTTACCGCCGAAAGATAGTGCCCGGCGATGTGCCCGGTCAGTTGCCGGCTTTCCACCGCGTCCCAGCCGCCATAGCCCTCGGCCTTTGGCTCAAGGCCCGCTCGTACGCGATAACCGGCCATCATCCGGTCCGGCTCCAACTCCAGCAGATACTTGGCAGTTGCGTCTTGCGCCTGCTTGAGCGGCCCGCCGGTGAGACGTACCGCGGAAAGCGGCAACGGCCGGGCCGCATCAGGAACCGCTGGAGTGATCGCATCGGCAAGCGCATAAGCCGCAAGAAGCAGGAAGCCCGATATTGCCATTACGAGCCTAGTAAATAGTGTTTTCATAACCACCAAACTCAATGTGTGGGTGCGGTAACATCGCATGCGGTAGCAGCGCGTCTCCAGAGATCGCACATGTCTCACGCGAAATCCAACGCACCTACTCGGCCTGTTTCAGCGGAAGGCGTAATACAGTCAGCGAATATCGAGGAAACTCATGTTCGAATGGCATTGACGTGGTAACCAGCGACACCTCGTTTGGAACGACATTTTCCGGCTTCTCGAGACTGTTGTTGTCCTCGAGGCTTGCTGAACGCAGCACGATTGCCCTCGCCTGCCGCTCAACACCCGTCGCGCCATCGATGCGGAGCTGCGCTGCGTACCGGTTCAGAAGCGATGTTGATCGCCTTGACGATCAATTCGCCATTTGCGTCTTCGTGTCCGGCATTGACAAAAAATGTCTCCGGCGGCGTCGACTCCACGTCGTGAATCAACTCGCCGTCGAGAAACGAGCGGATGCGGTTGCCCGCGAGCTCGATCTTGATGTCATACCAGCGATCCGACTCGATACGTCCGCGGACGGGCCTGCCGACGGGCGTCTGGTTCAGCTCAATGGCGTGCTGCGAATTTCCCCAGCCGCCGAGGTTCCACCAGTAGCGCTCGCCGCCTTTGCGCCGAAAGACGATGAGAAATCCTTCATTGCCGCTCGTCTTGCGCGCCTTGAGCGAAAGCGTGTAATTCGACCACGAGTCGTCGCCGAGAAAACTCAGCGCAAAACCTTCGTGGTCCTGCCGATAGACGCCGTCTTGAACCTGCCACGTTGCGCCGCGACGACGACGGCCCCCCTCCGGCTGCCAGCCTTCAGCGTCCTGCGAAAAATCCGATTCGTACAGCACCTCGCCCGCCCGCTCCAGGCGGATCTCCTTGAACTCAGCGGTCGCTGCCCAGGTGCCGACGCCGATTTGTCCGGCAATCACGGGCGGCTCGTCGTTCGCGAATTTAACGTCCGCTTTCAGCATCTGGTCCGGCCGATTCGTGCCAAACAGCTTCCACAAGTAATACGAAGCCGTGCCGAAGACGCGCGTGCCGTCAAAGTAGATCATCGCATGCCACGGCGGCGGCGCGCCGTCAGCGCCGTTCGGCCATCGATATGCGCCGAGCAGCGGCGCGTACGAAACCATCTGCACCGTGTCGGCGTTGCGCTCGCAGCCCATCAGAAACACGCCCTCGGCCAGGGCGGCCAGCATATTTCCGCGCAAGGGTCCGGCATCGCCCGACGTCACGGCAACTTCGCCCAAATACAGCGGCGGCAGACTGCGATCGCGCTCATCGTATTCGTTGAACCGCTGCAGAAACCAGCGCGGGTTCTGGTAATAGTGGCGGTCCACGATGTCGAACACCGCGCCTTGCATCGATTCGTCGCTCGTCCACGATAGGTCGGCCAGGTACTTCAACTCAGGGTGCCTTGCCTTGAGCGCGTCGTAAATGAACCTGTAGCGGTCGCGCAGCTCCGGGCCCTTGATTCTCGTTGCCGATTTCAACGTACTTCAAATCAAACGGCGCCGCATGTCCGGCCGCCGCACGCTTGGCGCCCCACTGCGAATCACCGGTCCATTCGCATACTCGACGAGGTCCAGAAAGTTATCGCGGACCCAGCCCATTTCTTCCATGGGCACTGTCTCACCGCGCGAGCGGCGGAAGATGCACGTCTGGCCGCAGAAACCGACCCACAACGGCTCCGCGCCGATGTCTTCGAAGAATTGCAGGTATTCGTGCAGGCCCATGCCGTGCGTGCGGCGATAATTCCATGGCCCCCAACGCTCCGGGCGACTCTCTACAGCGCCGATCGTGTCCTTCCAGTTGTAGGCCGTTTCCACGGTGCCGGCTTCCACGACGCATCCGCCGGGGAAACGCACAAACCCCGGTTTCAGGCCAGCAATCATCCGGGCGATGTCGGGCCGTAAACCATTCGGTCTGTCCTTCCAGGTCTTGTCCGGAAAGAGCGACGCGAAGTCCAGCCAGACGCTGCCGGTCGCGCCCGCCAGAATTACCAGCCTCGCTTTCGTTTCCGTTTTCGACGGGATGAGTTCGGATTCAAATTGCTTCCAGACGCTATCGAGGTTGTCGAAAGTCACGCTGTTCGAGCAAGGATTCCCGTCCGCATCTTCCAGGCGCACAGTTATCGGTCCGCTAAACGCTTCTCCGCTCCGCGCATAAAGCAACAGCCGATACGTCTCGCCCTCTCGCACACCGATGCCGAAGAAGCCCTCGTTGGCGACGCCGATTTGCCCGCCAGCCAGATTCCTCGACTTCGAGCCGCAGACAATACTCCGATTCCTTCGTGATCCCGCCGCTCATTTCCAGATGCAGCGCACCCTTGGCATCACTCGTCCGAACCAACGACCAAAACGGCAATCCGCCGATCTTGTAGCCAAACTCGTCGACACCGGCTGGGAAGCCGTTCGCATCCAGCCAGCGGCCGCCGCGCAGTTCGTAGCCTTCCGGCGGGCGGCCATCCTCAAACCCGCGGTTGCGAATGAGCTCGGCGTACAGGCCGCCGTCCACGCCATGATTGATCTCCTCGAGGAACACGCCGTACATTCGCGGATTGACGCGCGGCCCCGCGGCTGACGCGTCGATCGTGACGACTGCGTCCTTAGCGGACGCGATGCCGCCCAGTGAAAGGGCAATTGCAGCGATCAAGCGAGTGATATTGGAAGAGATGTACATCAACGGCACGCGCGAGCTGGTCAGGCCGGCGCGGCCGCCGGCCAATTACGTGCCATCTTTTATATCCACGGCGATTTGGCCCAACAAGTATTTTGAGCACAAAATATCACTGGGGCCGCTGTCGAGCCGCGGCGGCTACGAACGACGTGCAGAAACTCGCCAACAACATGAGAACCAACGAACCCGGTTCCGGAACGGCTGGCGACACGTTGCCACTGCCCGCATCGGGGATAGTCTTTCCAAAGTTCCGACGCCACACATCGTAATCGGTGCTGGTGACCATGCCGTCGCCGTCGCCGTCGGCGACCGTGTAGAAAGGAACGTTCTGGCCGACGGCACGGCGCCATACAACGTAGTCGGCTGCATCCACACGGCCGTCCCGATTGTAGTCGCCTGCGGCCACGCCGATGATCGGCCCGACAATCTTGTACAACTCGCCACCAAGCTCAACGAAATACAGGTTCCCAGCGACATCCTCACCAAAAGCGGTGACGCCTTCGGTGGCAGGAGTGCTCGATGCAGTTAGCCGATTGAATAAGGCGGAAAAGTTCCTCAGCGAGCCGGGAACCACGCCGCCTAACCCGCCGTTGGCATCGCGGTCGATTCGCAGCCCCCATACCTGATGACTCGACCAATCGCCGAAAATGTACATGCCCTGAAGCTCTTCGATCGGCCCTCGATACACCAGTCCGCCGGTGACCGAGCGTCCTTCGAAGGCAGGCGCACCACCCGAACCATAGCCGCCGCCGTACTCATAATCGTAGACCGGCATCGTGAAATTCGGATCGGGGTTGCCGGGATCGCAGCTCACTCCCGTATCTTGCGACGACGGGCACGTCGAGCCTTCCATGATTCGCCAGCCATAATTTCGCCCGCCAAGGCTGTCGTCGCGTTCGAAGTTCACTTCCTCCTGGCCGGTGTTGCCGCCGATTTGCGACGCACCGACATCGCCAATCGTAAAGTCGCCCGTGAGGCGGTCGAAGCCTCCGCCCCAAGGACTGCGCAGGCCGATGCTCCAGACTTCCGGCCGCCAGCTGCTGAACTGCGGGTTGCCGGTTGCTTTGGGATTGTTTGCCGGAATCGCATAGTTGCCGAATTCACCTGCGCCGTCAGCGGACACATCGATGCGCAAGATGGAAGCGAGAACATCGCTTGCGTCCTGGCCGGTGCGGAGCATATCGCGCCCGGCGCCTTCGACGTTCCCACCGTCGCCGCTGGTGATCCACAACGTATTGGGGTCGCCGGGCTGAAATCCGATCCAGCCGCCGCTATGGTCGGTGCCATGCTGCCCCCAGCGGAGGATGTTCGTGGTTGAGCCCAGCGTCGGCGAATTGGAGAGCGGGTTGTTGAGCGTGTACCGCCGAATGTAGATGCGGTGATGATGTCCGTCGACGTTGCGATCATCGGCCACGTGGACGTAGACGTTGCCGCTGGTGGCGAAGTCGGGTGCGAAGGTAAAGCCCAGCAGACCCCAATACTGGCCAGTGGATATATCTGCGGCCGGGAGGGTCAAGAACGGATGTTGCGTTCGGGTCGCCAGATCGAAGCGATAGATGTTTCCGTCCTGCCGGGAAACAAAGATATCATTGGGCCGGCCTGGTGCGGCGGCGATTTGCGTGTAGCCGGCTCCGCTGAAATTTCCGCCGGACAGGTCCAACAGCAATTCAGCGCCTAACGTCTGACAGAAAGCCGGGCGCGAGAAAACTGCGACGACAAAACAAACAACGACCAAAACGAACAGACGACGGCAGTGAATCGGGAGGCCGCCCGACGCGCAGTAGAATCGTTGGACGATCTATCCATCACGCTCTTCTCGTTCCTTGGTGCCCGATGGCGAATTGGAAACATTGCGGCGGCCGCCTGCCCCACGACCGCCGATGTTATTATCATCTACCAACCAGCCGGCGCGGCTATAGCGTCTTAAAAACGCTACTATGTCGCCATCCGATTACCGGCGGCGTCGCCGCCCGATTAAGCAAGTCACTGCCGCAACGATCACCAGTGCGGCGGAAATTGGCTCCGGCACCGATGCCGCGTCTGCGATGGAAGAACCGCTGCCCGACGTCCGGCCGAAATTCGTGCGCCACTGGTTGTATCCGCCCTGCGTTCCATCGCTCTTGCGCCAAACGGCATAGTCGGCGGCGTCGACCCGCCCGTCGTTGTTGAAGTCGCCGTCCAAGATCGGAGTGTCGGGCATGAAGTTCGAGAGCGTTACGTTACGAAAGCCAGCGGCGTAGTTGTAGGTGACGTTAAACGTACCGGCGGGGGTCGTAAGGACATCCCCCGGCGTGTTGGCGAACCGCGAGCCGCTTTGCAGGTTGCCAGATGCCCGGATGATTTCGAACGTATCCGTCGTTAGTGGAACGAACCCATTGACCAGCGAAACGCTAAGTATTGCCGTGCTCGTGCCTAAGTTCACGAGCGCCGCGGTGATCTTATCGAACTGGCCCGGCCCGGTACCGCCCAGCTCGATGGCCAGCGTGGCGTTGCCAGCCTGAACATAGCCACCCTCCACAGTGAGCGTGCCCAGGCCAACGCCGGGCGATACGGTACCTCCGGGGTTGTTATTCAATGTGCCGTTGATCCGGCCGCTGCCGCCAACGTTTCCGGTGCTGTTGACATTTACCACCCCGTTCGCCGTGAGATTAATCATGCTGTTGAAATTCACTTTGCCGCCGCCCGTCACGTTGAGCGCCCGGTTGTTCGCGGCAAAATCGAATTGGTTGTTGAAATCGAGCCGCGTTCCGGAAGCCGCGGTCAAGTTCGTATTCCTATCGAGCGCAAAGTCCACTTCAACTTCGTGCGAACCGGCTAGCACGTCGATCGTGGGAGTCGGGTCACTGTCGCCGACGTTGCCCGCCATGCGGATGCTGCCGGATCCGCCGATTGCATATTTGTGCGCGTGGTTGAACTCGAGGCCTTTCACGACGACCGCTGAATTCAGGAACACAGTCGCCGGACCTTTGACGCGCACATCGCCGGTCGGCGGCGCCGCGTCGCCGTTCGCGAAGATCACTTTGAGCGTGTCGTGATTGGGGATAATCCCCGGCACCTCGATCGAATTCCAGTTATTGGCGTTGTCCCAATTCCCGCTCCCAGCGAGGCTGGCCAGCGGGCGCCAGTAAGCAGTCCTTGGGATCGGTGCCGCTTCCACGGTGATTTCGAAGAAATCGATCTCCACGGTGCTCTGCGTGGAGGCGCCGTCCGAGGTGAACGACATGTTCGAAGGGCCAATCTGCAGCAGCTCGCCGGGCGTATTGAGTTCGGCGTTGGTGATGGAATTGCGCAACGTGAAATCGGTGCCGTTCAGAGACGTGTAGGATTCGAAAAGTCCGCCCGTCTTGACCATGCGCACCCACAGCGGCAAACCGTCATCGACCGCCCCGCCGGTATTCACTTCTGTTTCAGCCGCATTCACGACGCTTTGGGTGAGAATGCTGACGACGTTATTGTCCGCCGCCGTGCGAAAGCTGCCTGTCGTCACAAAGCTTTCCGCCGGATCTAAAGTGTCGCCGCGGCCACGGCCCACGGGCGTGTCCGGCTGTCCGACCGGTGCCTTGAGACGGGCGATGATCGGCGAGTAGTGCCATTGCCCAGAGTTCTGTGCATCGATCTTCATCGTCGCCGTGATCTTGGCATCCGCCGGTACCTCTCGATACAGAAACGGCGCGTTGTTGATTCCCCCTTCCCACCCGACGCCGAGAACTGCAGGCGTCGTGTTCGGGTGCAACACCAGATCTTCGATTAAGAGCTTGCCGGCCTTGTCGGCGCCGGCGAAATCGAAGCCGTCCGCAACAAAATCGGCCGCAACAAACGTGGGCGGAACTCCAAATGGCCCACCGCCGTTCATCGAGTTATGAACGCCGGTCCAGATTCCGCCGGCCGGCACGGTGCCAGGCTGATAGTTGTGCTGCTGCGCATGCGGGGCCGCGTCGTTTCCGAAATCATCCCGGAACGTTCCGAACTGCGCATGAGCCGTAACCGCCCAGAGCGCAAATAAAAAACCCGCTAGCGTGCCGCATGTCCGCGGTCGTCCGACGTCCATGCCGCAATTCGACGGCGCGCGCGTTCGGCGCCGTCGGCGCAAAAGCGCGCCCGCCGAGGCGCCTATCGCCAAGAACGCCACCGTCGCCGGCTCTGGCACCGCAGCCGCCACCAGCGATACCGCACCCTCGCTCACCGATAACCGGAATAAGCCGGCGCTGTCACCACTCAGCGACAGCCCCATGTTCATCACACGGTCGGCTGTGAGAACCGGGTAGGTCTGCCCGGCGAGCGGTGTAAAACCATCGAGCAGCGAAATATCGAGCACGCCGCCGAGTACCGCGTCACCGGTAATCTGAATTGGATCGCCGCCCACAGCGACATCCAAAATGCCGCCGTCCGATTGCGAGAAGTCGCCCTCGACCCCGCCCAGCCCGGCCATCCGGCCCGCGTTCGCCACCGCACCAGCAGCGCCGCAGCGCTACCCGCGACAACCGTGCCATTATTTAAGTTGATCGTTCCAGCGCCTGCGGTGGTAAACGTCCGGCCATTGAGATGGATTCGCGAATTAATGTTGAGCGTCGTTCCAGTTGCCGCTGTCGCGGTCACGTTGTCATTTAGCAACAGGTCGGTCTGAATCTCGTGCGTTCCCGAGATCACGTCGATCAAGGCATTGCCTGCGTCGGCATCGAGCGTCAAAGTTCCCGGCCCTGCTATGGTGTAACCAAACGTTGCATTGTCGAACTGCACCTGCTTAACCGTATTATTTTGATTCGTATAAACCGTGGCGTTCGCCGTGAGCGGTGCTCCGGCGCCAAAAACCGCCACGCTGATGTTCGAGTCAGGCTTGCCGCCGACGACGCTCCAGTTGCTTCGGTTCCAGTCGCCGGATCCCGCTGGCGCCCAGCTTACGTTTGCCTCTGGAGCGTCTGGCGCTTCGTCGATCTGGATGTAGTCAAATGCTGCCGACGCGCCACCCATGATGTTCGATCCGGCGAATGTTCCGCCCCAAAGCCCGACTTCCAGTGTTCCGGTCGCCAGGCCCGTATTGAGAAACGTCTGACGAAGATCCAGGTCAGGCCGTCCGTCGATGAATACGTCTCAAAATCGCCCGTTCCCAGATGGACGACTCGCAGGTAATCCACGTCGGCGGCCACCAGGCCGGTCGTATTCATTTCCGCTTCCGCGCCGTTCACGACGTTTTGCGTGGTGGCCGAGATTCCGTTGCCGCCGAAATCGGCGCCGCCGCTGCGGAATCCACCAAAGGTAAAGAAGTTGTCGTTCGCCCCCAACGTATCGATCGGGCCCGGCGCGCGAATGAGAATCCCGGCCTGCGACCATTGCCCGGCCGTTTGCGATGAGACGTGCACGCGCACTTCCCGGAGCTGGTCGGCACTGACCTCGCGGACCAATGCGGGAGCCGTCGTGGTGCCACCGCCGCCATAGCCCACGCCGAACGTGCTCATCGTCAGGCTGCCGGGCGTCGAATTGTTCGCATCGAACTTCGGCACCGGGTCAACGGGCGGGGTCTGGTTCAGGCCACCGCCGGCGCCAGGATTCAGCGTGCGCGTCCAAATGCTTCCGGCAGGCACCGCCCCCGGTAGATAGTTAAAGCTGTTGTCAAAGTTATCGGAAACGGTAACAGCAAAGGCGCTGCTCGCTGGAATCATCGCCAGCAACATCGCCGTGGTAAGTATTGGGCGTGACATGCTGCTTTCCCTCCCGCAATTGAGGAGCACAGGCTCACTAACTCCACGCTAAGAAGCGACCCGAGCGCCGCGTCCCGAATGAGCGCACCGCGGGCCGGCAGAAAATGTTACATTGAGTACAGAATATAATCCTGCCGGGCCGCAACGTCAAGAAGTTTTTGCCGAAAACTGCCACTTTGCGGCGGCTAGGAGGCTAAGCTGATTACCCGCTTTTGGGGCTCTAAGGGGGGCCGCACGGAGTGAAGGCCGCACATTCCGCGAAGCACTGGTGAAAAACGATCCCGTCATTTCAATTTTTTTATGGCAATACTGTTGTGTTTTTTTGTGCACAGTGTAAATTATGACCGGACCTGCAGAAAAGCGGCGTCAACACTTCTTAGTTTTCTTCAGTACTACGTCCGCGCAAGATTCGATTCTCCGGGAGGTCATGTCTCATGAAACGACAGCGCAGGGAACTCTCGGCCGCTAAATGGCTCGGCGGCGCAACACTTATCTTAGTGGCGTTTTGCTGGACTTTCGTCCCGGCAGTCGCCCAAACGTTCACAGACGATTTCAATACCCCGCACGATTATCAATTTGGCGATACTACGGGCACGATTTGGACGGGGATGGAAAACGTACCGGGGCTAATTGGCACCGGCGTTTACGATGCCGACACCACAAACCCGGACGTGCTGACGGTACAAGACAACGGCACATTCGACGCCGACGGCGACCCAGGGAACGGCATCACCGGCATGGGCTGGGAAGGCAACCGATCGACCGCGCCGTTCCTGTACCGAGACGTACCTGCCGGTCGGGATTTCACCGCCACGGTGAAAATCAGCACGCAAACCAGCGGCCAATGGTCGGCTGCCGGCATCATCGCCCGCGCCGGCAATTCCCCGACGCCGCCGGGCACGGGCGCAAACAACGCCGATGAAAACTTCGTCACGATGACTAGCTTCCGCACCGATGCGGCGAACGTGAACGAAGGCAATACGCTCAACAAGCGTATCGAAGCCGGCGCCCAGGTCAACGACAACAACATTGTCGTCAACTCCACGTCGACTGAACCGCTGCCGATTCTTTTGCGGCTGGAGCGCGTTGGCGGCGGCGTCACTTACCGCGGCTGGGTTTCCACCGACGGGGGCGCCAACTGGCAATTCCAAAGCCGCGTCCGACCGACTGCGACTCCTACACCCAATGCGCTTCGCGATCCGGCGGTCGGAATGCAGGTGGGTCTGAGCCATCACACGTTCGGAACGCTTGCCGGCACGACTCAGTTCGATGACTTCGTATTGGAAACGTACGAACCACGACCTGCGCCGGGAGCGCCGACGCTGCCCAGCACCATGACGATCACGGCGAACCGGGGCGACATCATCCTATTACCGATCAGCGATTCCACGGGTGGGCAAGGCCCCGTGCAGTGGACGCTCACGGCCGACGCCGCGAACCCCGCCAGTCCTCCAGCGAACACAACAACGATCCGCGTCTTGCCGGCGCTATTGCCGGGCGGGCAGGGTGGTCAGCCGGCGGCTGCGGATGCGCTCGGTGCTTCGCTCCCCGCGTTTCCGCCCTTGGGCTCGACGAATTTCCGCTGGAATACCAACGTCGCTCAGAACACGAATGCCACGCAGAATCCAATGATGCTTCCCGCACAGCCCTGGGCGCCAGGAACGTATCGCTGGATCGTTCGCGGCACGAACGACTGGGGCCAGGTCTCAAATGATTTCGCGTTGACTGTGAATCTTTTGATTCCTGAGCCGTCAACGGTTGCGCTCCTCGGCATGGCTCTCGCCGGTGCGCTGGGATTAGCCCGTCGTCGGCGATAGTTACTACACTTACGATTCGTGAACCCCAAGGGGCCTTGGATTCTCCAAGGCCCTTTTTTTTGCTAACTGCGGTCAGCACAACCGCATCAAGCTTGCGATCGCGAGTGATTTCACCTTAACTGGATTCAGCAGCTACAGTTTCTTTTCTGCCGCCGGGCTTGGGCTCGCCGATGTTGGCCGCACATATTTCAGGGCGATGTCACTCGTTTACGCGCCTCGTGTTTGTAGCGTCGTCCGCCGGCGTGATAAGCGCAGCGACTGGTTGCAATCGGGGTAACGAATCGTCTCTCACAACCGCAGTCGCCGCCGATGAGCAGCAAACATCTGCCGTTTCCGTTGCCGCCTCGAATACACCCGCCGTTCCCGGCGCCGTTTATCAAGACAAGCCAGGCGAGATCGAATCCGTCCCGCTAAGCCCACGTCAGGGATCCAGCGGCACGCCGCTTTTCGAATCCCTCGACGCAAAGAAAATCGGCATCGACTTCTTCCACAAATGGAACGAGCTGCTTGGCCAGAACCGCAACACGGCCACGGGCAGCGGCGTCACCATCGGCGATTACGACGCCGACGGTCTCGCGGATATATTCCTGCCGCGAACCACCGACGGCGGCCGGCTGTTTCGTAACCTGGGGGGCTTCCGCTTCGAGGACGTCACCGAAAAGGCTTTGTTCGGCGCAGGTCGTGAGCCGTTCGGCGCAGGTCTCCCGACCTCGCCGGACACGCATGCGGGGTCGGGAGACCCGCGCACAGCAGGCGGGGGCGCTGGACGCTCGGCGCCTCGTTCGTTGACATCGACAACGACGGCGACCTGGATCTCTTCGTGTGCGGTTACCGCTGCCCCAATCACCTCTACATCAATCGCGGCGACGGTACGTTCGAAGAGCGGGCCAAGGAGTTCGGCCTCGATTTTCATGGCGCCAGCATCATGATGGCGTTCGCCGACTACGACGTAGATGGCGACCTCGATGGCTACCTGGTGACGAACCATTTCCCGCCGCCAAATGAAATCGAGTACCGCCTCGAATTACGACACGAGGGGCGTCCCGCGCGTGCCCGAGCAGTTTCGCGAGTTCCACGATACGATGCCGCTGCCGGACGGCGACTACGGCGTCATTGAAGTCGGCCAGTACGATCGGCTGTATCGCAACAACGGCGACAACACGTTTACCAACGTCGCCAACGAGGCGGGCATCACGGGCAACTACAAGGGCCTCGCCGCAACCTGGTGGGACTACAACCAGGATCGCTACCCCGACATCTACGTGGCCAACGATTTTTACGGCCCCGACCGCCTGTATCGCAATAACGGCGACGGCACCTTTACCGACGTAGCTGCACAAGCACTGCCGCACACGCCCTGGTTCTCCATGGGCTGCGACGCCGGCGACATCAACAATGACGGCCTGTTCGATCTTATCGCCACCGACATGTCGGAACGCACCACCTACAGGTCCAAGGTGGCGATGAACGACATGGTCGATGATGCCTGGTTCTTGGAGCGACCCACGCCGCGGCAATACATGCGCAACGCCGTATTTCTCAACACGGGCGTAGGGCGCATGTCTGGAAATCGCCCACCTCACCGGGCTGGAAAGCACGGACTGGACCTGGTCGGCCCGCCTGGTCGACCTCGACCAGGACGGCCGGCTCGACCTGCACATCACCAACGGCATGAGCCGCGATTGGAGCAACACCGACATCAAACACGAGGCGATGCGCCGCGGGCCCAACAATTCGGAAGCCTTCAACAAGTACTGGGACCAGCAGCCGCCGCTCAACCAGCGAAACTATGCGTTCCGCAATCGCGGCAATTTGCGCTTTGAAGACGTCAGTAAAGCCTGGGGGCTGGATAAGAACGGCTTAAGCTTCGGGACGGCCTTCGGCGACCTCGACGGCGATGGCGATTTAGACTTGGTAATCAACAATCTCGACGATGCCGTGAGCGTGTACCGGAACAATGGCGCAGCGGGCCACGCCGTGAAAATCAAGCTTCATGGCACCAGAAGCAATCGCTGGGGAATAGGCGCGAACCATGCACATTCGCTGCGGCGATCATTACCAATCCGGCTACCTGACGCTTTCGCGTGGATTCATGTCGGCAAGCGAGCCATTCGTCCATTTTGGACTCGATGATGCAACCTCGATCGACGAATTGCATGTAGAGTGGCCGAGCGGCACACGCCAATCGTTCACGAATCTTCCCGTCGATCGGCTCTATACAATTATCGAGCAGCCAGATCCCGTCGGGTGGGCACCGCCCACCAATAGAAACTTAAATCAATTAACTGTGGGCAATGCCCACCCTACGCTGTTCGCTCGCCGCGACGACCTCATACCGCTGACCCACCGCGAGCGGCCGTTTGACGACTTCGCGCGAGCCGCTGCTGGCCGCGAAGCTTTCGCAGCTTGGCCCCGGCATCGCCGTCGGCGATGTGAATGGCGACGATCTCGAAGACATCTTCCTGGGTGGAGCGGCAGGCAACCCTGGCTCCATCGGTATTAACCAAGGCGGCGGCAAGTGGGCCGTTTCCCAAGATTTGTTTCCGCCGTGGGGTGAAGGTGTCGATGTCGAGGACCAAGGCACGCTGCTGGTCGATATCGACGGCGACGACGATTTGGACTTGCTGCTCGTGAGCGGCGGCGTCGAATGCGAGCCTGGCGACGAGTCGCTGCGTGACCGGCTGTTCATCAACGATGGCAAAGGCGGCTTCCAGCGCGCCGCGGCCGATACGCTACCCGACCTGCGCGATAGCGGCAGCTTCGCCGCTGCGGCCGACTTCGACCGCGACGGCGACCTCGACTTGTTCATCGGCAGCCGCTCTGTCCCTGGCCGCTACGCTCAAACCCCCATCAGCCGTTTGCTGCAAAACGATGGCGGCAAATTCCGCGATGTCGCGCCGAACTTGCTCCCGCGCTGTCCGAATCAGGCCTCGTCACGAGCGCCCTCTGGTCCGATGTCAACGCCGACGGCTGGATGGACCTTCTGGTGACACACGACTGGGGCCCGATAAAGCTTTTGCTCAACGCCAAGGGCCGCCTGCGCGACGCGACCGGCGATGCCGGCCTCGCGAAGCATCTGGGCTGGTGGCAAGGTATCGCCGGCCGCGATCTCGACGCCGACGGCGACATCGACTACGTGGCCACGAATCGCGGCCGCAACACAAGCTACCACCCGACAGCCGAGCGGCCGGCAAAACTCTTCTCCGGCAATTTCGCGGAAGCGAGCGATAAACCAGTTCTCATCGAGGCCGAATACAATGAAGCGGGACAACTCGTCCCCACGCGCAATAAACCGGACGTCGAGAAGGCGCTGTCGTCGGTTGAGATCGCCTTTCCATCGTTTCACGAATTCGCCTCGGCCACGCTCGCCGAGATTGTCGGCGAGGCGAAGCTGGCCAGCGCCACGCAGCTCAGCGCAAATTTCGCCGACAGCGCCGTCTTGCGCAATGACGGCCGCGGGCATTTCACCGTCGAGCCGCTGCCGGTCCTCGCCCAAGTGTCGCCAGGCTTCGGTGTCCTGATGAGCGACTTCAATGCCGATGGCCACACCGACGTGTACCTTACGCAAAATCAGTTCTCGACGCGCCGCGAAATCGGCCGCTGGGACGGCGGCGTGAGCGCACTGCTTCTCGGCGCAGGTCTCCTTACCTCGCCGAATGAAGGTGCGGGGTCAGTAGACCCGCCCACAAAAGTGGGAGACCCGCGCACAACACTCGTCGCATTGCCGCCGCGCGAGAGCGGCCTCCTCGTGCCCGAGGACGCCAAGAGCGCCGTCATCTCGGACATCACCGGCGACGGCTGGCCGGACATTGTCGTCGGCGTGAATGACGGCAAGCCGATCGCGTTTGAACATCAAGGCGTACCGAAGTGCCGAATCGTATCGGTGCGACTCAGAGGCAAAGCGGGCAATCCAACAGCCGCAGGCGCCCGGGTCACGCTCGTGCGCAGCGACGGCCTGCGCCAAACGGCCGAAGTCACGGCCGGCGGCGGCTACCTTTCTCAGCAATCGCCCATCCTCTGGTTCGGCCTCGGCCCAACTGCCCAAGCCGCCTCAATCGAAATCCGCTGGCCCGACGGAAAGTCATCACGCTATTCTCCCAAGCCAAACGAGTCGGCAATTCTCATCGAACAGCCCGGACGGACGCCGAATGGCTGACCGGCTCGCGAACATTCAAATCTTGATTTTGTGCACTAAAGATTGCATTCTGTACACAGCTTTGGTACGCTGTACCACAGGACTTGCAGGCAGGTGGCAGCGGTCTCCAGTCAGCCGATCGATACGGACTTTGCTGGGAGCGAGCCGAATGGCGCATAGGAGAATCTTTACCGCGAGAGGTCAGCGTCGCCCCACCGGCACTGAATATGGGCGTTTGCGTCGACTTTCAGGGGCGATTGCAATGCTCGTTGCGGTGCTCGGCTGCGACCGAACCCCCAGCACCGTCGTACAGACGCCGCCCGACACAAGTGCATTGCGTGGGATCATCCGGTACTACCAGACCGCGACCGGAGAGTTGGGCCGCCCGCCGAAGAATATGGAGGAACTGAAAGCCCCGCTCGCGCCCTTAACTGATGAGCCAGACAAGTACCTGCGTTCGACTCGCGACGGTGAGGAATTCGTCGTCGTTTGGGGTTTGCAACTCACGAAGTTGCCACTTGATACGATCATCGCCTATGAACGAAAAGGCGTTGATGGAAAGAGGTTGGTCCTGGATTTGAACGGCGTCGTTCGAGAGGTGACGCCCGAAGAGTTTGCTCAGCTCAGGTTCCCTAAGGGTTACAAACCAGATAGTTAGCGTTTAAGCTGTAACGCATTGTCGTTGCCTGCGAACTGCTTCGGCACGGGAGGTGCATTGACATGGCCGGTCCATTTGCTCTTCGAAAGAACTCTTCCACAGATCAAAAACGTGACATCGAACACCAGGGCTTTACTCTGGTCGAGTTGCTCGTCGTGATCGCCATTATTGGCATTCTTGTCGCCTTGCTTCTGCCGGCCATCCAAGCGGCCCGCGAAGCGGCACGCCGCACTCAATGCCAAAACAACTTGAAGCAATGGGCAACGGCCTGCCTGCTGCACATGGACACACATGAAGTGTTTCCGACGGCCGGTTGGAACCAGGTTTTTTATGCACCGCGCGCACGAGCCGGTAACCCTGCGCCTCCAGCCGCACAGGATCCAAACGATCCGCCCAGCAGTTTGAAAGATCAGAATTGGGGTTGGATGTACCAGGTGATGCCGTTCATCGAGGGACAAAATCTTTGGGCGGAGCGAGTTGATTTCGTTGTCATGCGTGATGGACCTGTCGAAGCGATTTGTCCGAGCCGCCGTAGCCGTGTCCTTCACCTATTCTGGCAGCCGGTTGGCGGGGAAATGTTATCTGATTATGTCGGCAACGGTGGTGATACGGATGAAGGTGGTGATTCCAGGATTGGCCTGACGCCCGCAATTCTATCCGATCCAAGGGCCGCTCGACCGCGCATTCAAACGGGCTCGATCATCTCTCAACACAAGTCTTGGCGCGATGATGGCAGCTTAAAGAATCCATTAGTCTCCACAAAGCGCATCGAAGATGGCACTTCGCAAACGATGCTTATCACGGAGAAATACGTGCCGACAAACGCGTATGGTGGAGGTTCCTACGGAGACAATTTTGGTTGGACGCAAGGCTCGGCGTGGGAAGGGATTCGCTATTCGAACGACGAGCCGGAGCACGACGGCCCAGTCCAGGGCCAACTCACTGCGCGGCGAGCTTCCGTGCGATTGCGACAACTTTGGCTCAGCCCATACCGGCGGATTCAACGCCACGTTCTGCGACGGTTCCACCCGGCTTATTGGGTACGACATCCAGCAAGTCGTGCTTAGGAGGCTTACAAACCGACGTGATGGGCAGGTCATTGGTGAAACCCCTTAACTTGCCGCGTCGCCTCATTAAGCGTCGCCTTCCTAAGCGCTCGCCTGATCCGTTCGCTCTTTCTTCGCCCCGCTCTGGATTTGTTCCATGAGCTGCTGGACGATCGGCTTTTGGTCGCGGATGTGACGCACGAGCGCCTTTTTTGCTTCGCTCCAGCGGCCTTCGATGAGGGCTTCTAGAATCTCGCGGTGCTGGGCCGCCATTTCGCCCACCACGTGCGCTTCCGGCGCGGCGTAGTCGAAAAGCGTGCGGTAATACAGGCCTTGGCGTTCGAAAAAATCGATGATGTAGCGGTTGCCCGAGAGCTTGATCCAGTAGCTGTGCAGGTTGTTGTTGAGCGCGCCGATCTGCATGTCGCCGCCCGGCCGGTTGCCCGCCAGGAATTGCTCGAGAACTTCTTTTTGAAGCTTGGGCTTGGCTTCCTCGAGCGCTCGCAGCTCCAGCGCCTCGCGCACCTCGACGAAGTCGCACAGGTCGTTCTTATCGAACGGCCGCACGCGCCAGCCGCGCCGCGGCACGTGCTCCATAAGCCCCTGCCCAGCCAGCCGGCTGAAGATCGGCCGCAGCACCGTGCGCCCGATGCCGTACTTGGCCGCCGCCGCCTCCTCGCGGATGTAACGCGTGTCGCCCATCAGGCTCATGCGAATGAGGTCCGAGCGGATGATCGCCTCGTTGTCCTTTGGCGGCTCGAGCGGCAGCAGGCGCTTGGAGCGTTTGCGTTTCGGTGGGCTGTCGCTTACCTGCAGCCGGCCGTTGTCGAGCGCCTTCAAGAACCCTTCGTCGATCAGCCCCTTCACGGCCGTGCGCACCGGCGTCAGGCTCACATTGTAGTGTTTCGCCAGTGCAGAAAACGTCAGCTTGCACGGCAACGGCTCGCCGGACTCGATGCGCAGGGAGAGGTCTTCAAAGACATGCTCGGCGAGAGTCATAGACTCCGATGCGTTAAGCGCGCCCAGGAATTGCAGGCGCGCCGTTTGGCCGCTCTGCGACTTGTCGCTCGTTCGTGCACGCGCACACGTGAAAAGCTTAAAGTGAAATCACACAGAGTTAAAATAATGAAAACCGGGTGGCAGTCAAGTTGGCTTGCACCGGCGACCCGCTCGCGCGCGTACTGTGCCCAGGTGCGATCAGACTGGCCACCCACATCCGGCAGCCGCTTAATTGACCTTGTGCACAAGGTAAAGTAAGCTGAATTCGCTTGCCGTAGCTGAACTCGCAAGAGTTCAGAGCGCCCGCCGATCCGAATTCTTGCGAATTCGGCTACGCTTCAGCTCCACGCCGCCGCAGTTCGACACCATGATTCGACGCCGATTCACACGCCGGTTGCGCACCGTAGAAGTGCTGGAGCCGCGCGTTGATGACTTGAACGCTGCTACGGGCTATCTGAGCCAACCGTTCGATAAACCGGCGCGCAAGCTTCGCCGAGCTGATTTTCCAAGATCTGAATTACCCGACATCCTCAGTAATTCTCAACGACCAGGGATCTCCATCATGAAAAAGTTGCTTGCGGCCGCACCGCCATTGTCCTTTCTGCTGATTCTCGCACTCGTGCACTCTCACCCGAGTATTGCGCAACAAGACTCCGAGGGCGGCGACCGCTCGGCCGTGAATCTGGCCGTGGTTGCTGAACCGTCGAGCTCTTACGTTTCGGGCGACACCTCGCTCACCGCGCTCAACGACGGCTTCGAGCCGCGCAGGTCGCGAGATCGTCGGCGCGGCTCGTACGGCAATTGGAACCGCGTCGGGACCCAGTGGGTCGAATATGAATGGACTCAGCCGATCAGCACAAACCGAATCGAAGTCTATTGGTGGGCCGACGGGCAGGGCGTCGGCCTGCCCGAAGCCTGCCGGCTTAAATATTGGGACGGCCAAGAATTTGTCGAAGTCGCCGGCGCCGAAGGACTGGGCGTTGAGGGCGACCAGTTCAACGTCACCACGTTCGAGGAAGTCACGACACCCAAGTTGCGACTGGAGATCGATTCCAAGGAGCCGCTGTCGACGGGCATTCTGGAGTGGCGCGTGCTTGATTCCGGCAAGTCGCCCAAGTTTCCGCCCACCGTGGTGGCCGGCATCGATCGCATCGTCGTGCTCGGCGGCAAGACGTATCTCAACGGCACCGTCAAAACGCTCGGCGGCCAGGCCGATGAATCGGTCAAGCTGTCTTGGAGCAAGGAGTCGGGCTCCGGCGAAGTCACGTTCGCCGACGCGGACGCCGCGCAAACGACCGCCACGTTTTCCCAACTGGGCGATTATCGGCTCAAGCTCACGGCCCTCGACGGGGAACTCTCCGATGCGTCGACGCTGAAGGTGAAAGTCGATGCACCGCCGCCGCCCAAACCGCTCGGCGTTGTCTACACCAAGCGATATAAGATCGACAGCCCCCTGTGGAACCATCGGGCCAAGGCGCTAATCGTCAATTGGATTCCGCATTGCGTGCGGCAAATTGAAATGCCCGATTTGGATGTCGGCGGCGGCGGGATCGACAACTTCATCAGCGCGGCCGAACAAGCTGGCCGGCAGGCCGCACGATCGGCACCGCGGCTACGTGTTCTCCAACGCCTGGGTCCATCAAACGATTGAGGCGATCTGCATCGCACTGATGGTCGACCCGCAAGGCGACGAGGAAATCGCCGCGGCCCAGGAGAAATTGAAGGGCACGCTCGAAGATTGGATCCCTAAAGTCCTCGCCGCCCAGGAGCCGGACGGCTACATGCAAACCGCCTACACGCTGGACGATCGCAAAGAGCGCTGGTCGCCGCGCTTCAGGGCCGACCATGAAGGTTACACCGCCGGCTATTTTATCGAATCGGCCATCAACCATTACACACTCACCGACGGCACCGACCGCCGCCTGTACGACGCCGCCAAGAAACTGGCCGACTGCTGGGTCGCCAACATCGGCCCCGAGCCCGGCAAGAAGGAATGGTTCGACGGCCATCAGGAAATGGAGCAGGCCCTCGTGCGCTTCGGCCGTTTCGTGAACGACATGGAAGGCGGCGGCAAAGGCGATGCGTACATCAAGCTAGCCAAGTTCCTGCTCGACTGCCGCGCGCGATGGCAGCGAATACGACCAGAGCCATGTGCCGGTGCAGCAGCAGTACGAAGCGGTCGGCCACGCTGTGCGGGCCGTATATTCGTACTCCGGCATGGCCGACGTGGCCACGGAAACCGGCGACCTCGACTATCGCAGCGCCGTCATGTCGCTGTGGGACAACATCACCAACAAGAAGTATTACGTCACCGGCGGCATCGGCAGCGGCGAAACCTCGGAGGGCTTCGGCCCCGACTATTCGCTGCGCCACAACGCCTATTGCGAGTCCTGCTCCACCTGCGGGCAGATTTTCTTCCAGTACAAGATGAACCTCTCCTACCACGACGCCCGCTACGCCGACCTCTACGAAGAATCGATGTACAACGCCCTGCTTCGGCTCGTACGACCTCGACGGTGGAAATTTCTATTACCAGAATCCACTCGAAGGCGGCCGACCTCGCTATCCTTGGCACCCTTGCCCGTGCTGCGTCGGCAACATCCCGCGGACGCTGCTCATGGTACCCACGTGGACGTATGTGAAAGATGACGACGGGCTGTACGTAAACATGTACATCGGCGGCACAATCCAGGTCGAGGACGTGGCCGGCACCGACGTCGAAATGGTGCAAAAGACCGACTATCCGTGGAGCGGCAAGGTTGCGATCACCGTCAATCCGGCCGAGGAAAAGTCGCTCAAAATCCGCGTCCGCGCGCCAACCGCAGCGTGAGCGGCCTCTACCAGAGCACGCCCGAGGCCGACGGTATCGAGTCCATTTTCGTGAACGGCGAGCCGGTCGAAATCAAAACTGTCAATGGTTACGCGGTCATCGAGCGCACCTGGAAGCGCGGCGACAAGATTGAACTGGTGCTGCCGATGAAAGTTCAGCGAGTGACATGCGTCGACGATGTGGAAGCCAACCGCGGCCAGGTCGCCCTGCGCTATGGGCCGCTCGTTTACAACATCGAGGCCATCGACGGCAACGACATGAATGGTGTGCTCGATCCCAATTCGGAACTCACAACCGAGTGGCGCCCCGATTTGCTCGGCGGCGTGATGGTAATCAAGGGCGAGTTCGCCGACGGCTCGCCGCTGCTGGCCATTCCGAACTACGCCCGCAACAATCGCACGCAGTCGCGCAGCGACGATGACCAGCGGCCGCAATCCGGCCGCCGCCGCGGCAACCGCGGCGGCCAATCCACGGTGTGGATTCGCAGCGAGACGGCCCAATCTGAGTAAACTGGACGAGCCGTCTCCGACGCCGATTTTCACTGTGCGTCACATAGCTCAGCGTGCGATCGGCGCACGCAGCGCCAGCGCAAACACCTCCGGCCTCCTCAATCCAAGCGCGATCCATACGACGATTCCAACGATGATCGGCATAATGAACGGCTCCCCGACGCGGACATGGGTCGCGGTCGCGCCGCCTAGATAACCGGTGAGCAGCACGGCGGCCAAGAAGGCAGTCCTCGGAATCAAGAACAGAATCGCCAGCGCGACTTCGACGATGCCGATCTTGACCATTGTGTCGGTGGAATAGCCGATTTGTTCAAACATCGCGGCCTTGCCCTCCCACTCAATAAACTTCCCCAGCGCGCTGGCAAAGATAAGAAACGCCGCGATCAAGAAACTTAAAGCCCATCCAGCGATTTGAGTCTTTTTCATAGTTCATGTCGTTTGTTCCTCGATACCTTGTTCTGTTTGGTTGCTACGTATCACGGCCGCGGGGCGTTCCCGGCTAGATTGTGCTCTCCGGCGGCAAGCCTACATTAATAGGTCGAATGGCGCCGGCGCAAATCGACACGTGATCGAAAAGTTTCCGTTTATTAAAAAAGTAGACGCCGATCGCTCGCGCGGTGGATCGTGAGAGGCGACTGGAAACGATATCCCAAAGCACCGTAGAATGCCAATACGGCCAATTTCTCAGCCCTCGTAGCTCAGGGGATAGAGCAGCGGTTTCCTAAGCCAAACTGGCTTTCTGTACAGATACCGGAAAAGGCCGGCTTTTATAGGCTTATCCGCACTTCTACGCCCTACCGCGAAACGGCCGAAAACGTGCCGAAACGCGCGGTCCCCGGAGTAAGTTACTACTCGGGTCTCGCGTGCCCAACGCCCAACGACCCAACGGGTCGGCAGGAAGCTGCGCTCCGACAACGGAGGCTGCGCTACGTGCGCCGGGAGCGGGAGGCTACTAGGGGGAGCCGTCTCGCCGGGAGGGGCGGCTTTCTCGTGCGGAAGGTGGGCGGTTAAGTGTTGGCAGCAGGGAGGCCAGCTAACGGCGCCGGTTCCGGTTCAGGGACGCCGCGATGAAAAGAGCGGCAGCAACGATCAGGAGAACGAACACCCCAATCGTGAACCAATTGACGTGGATGTGGTGGACGATTGACTCGGCGAACATTCGTAGCGGCTTCTCCCGCCCGACAGCAGGCGCTCGCGGTAGGGGTCAATTTGATTCTGGCGGCGAGTGAGATTGGGTGGTCTGTGATTATCTGTGCGGCCTAAGAGATAGGCGGCGTTTGAGCTATCGGTAGGCAAGGTGGCGGATCGCCGCGACAGCCAGTCCAAGCACGACCGCAATCAGGGTCGTCACCATTAGCATGGCGCGGAGACTAAACCGGTTCTTGTCTACGACGACCGCCACAACGATCACGCACACGTACCAGATACACACTACAGCTAACGCGGCTTCCATGCCGCCATCCTACCGCGCCGCGCACGAAAAAGCCCAGCCTAGCGCAACAAAAAACCCCGGCTGGTTAGGCCGGGGTGTTTCTAAATCGCAGTCGCGACGTGGCTGTTTCGTCGCCGGCTCAAGAGCCTTGCGAACGGCTGCCGTGATCGTATAAGTCGAGCGCCCGTCTTTCTCCGCTGACTTCACGAAACCCAAAGAGATGAGGGATGTGAAGCCCCACTTCTTATCATTCTTCGCGCGCGTCTTCGGATCGTCGGAGCCGATATACTCCGTGAGACTCGCTACGTCCACTTTTCCCTTCGCGCTGATTTCGGATCGATTGAGCGCCTTATCCGACTTTGAGAGAGTTTGAAGGACGCGCACTTGGGGCGTTCGTAGTCCAGTCTTCTTCGCGGAGCGTTTCTTCGTCTTCGTAGCCATTAGTAACCTCCTAGTGGATTTGTATTAATGAACGTATGTTCACTATTAGAGGTACTATAGCTGGAGCTTCCAGATGAGTCTATAGAGAGACGACGCGGCGCATTGAATCCGAGATCAAATTTCGCTAAAATGCACCCCAACAAGCTCACGATGCCTGTTGTTTCGATGAAAGGAATCTGTATGTCGTCCCACGTGATGATTGCGTCGTTGTACCTTGCCGTAGGCTTGGCGTACTGCGTCGTGGGCCTCGCCCTGCCCATGATAGGGCCGGGGCAACACTCGCGCTAACAACGACCGACAGATATTGCCGGCTGGGACGACCACACCAGCCGGCATTTTTAATGCGCCGCTCTCCACGTAAGCTGCGACTTGCGCACGGCGTAGACTATCACCGCCAACGCCACCGCACCAGCGTCGTGGCGATTAGCAGCGTGCGGAGGCTGAAGCCCCGGATGAACGCTGCTCTTATGAGGAATCCTAGAAGCCAGCCTACGAATCCATTCCAGGCCGCTCCAAAAGGCAGCCCCCAAATGTAAAGATCTGCGCGGGTATCGGCGTTGTCGCCCAAAAAGAGCGACCCGCTTATTTCCGAAGCTCCCATGATTGGCTCAAGCGGTACATACCGGCCAAGGGAATTCCCGGTAGCTTCGCAAATCGTAAAGATGACTGTTACCAATACGCCAGCGCCAGCAAACACCCACGGCAAGTATCGCAATGATCTCTTCATCGGGTCAGGCTCAACGCTGTCACGGCGATTCGCAGGTACTTGAGCATGGCTTTCGCTGGAGCAATTGTCGGCCCTTATTCACCGTGCCCCCTTCCTGTCTTCCGGCGGGGCGCCAGACGACGGCGGGAACAGTCGCCTGCCCACTAGTCCCCCGAGCACGTTCCCGACGATGATGGCGACAACGATCGAGAGCATGAAAGGCCAGAACCCGTCCTCGGGTCGTCCTATTCCTAACAGCCAGGCCGCGATTAAGCAGGCGGCGACGAAAGCCCCGTTAGTGAGTCGGACCGGCCAGTCGTCAGGATACATTTTCATACGGTTACTTTCACAAAAACGTGTGAGTGGCTTAACTCCAAAGCCCAGTAGCCCGCCCTCATGCGCGCGGGATTGAACGTAGTATAGCGAAAGTGGCAGCGCAAAAGAAAACCCCGGCAGATTTGGTTGTAATCTCCACATGCCGCACGGCATCGGCCTCGTGCTTTACTTCCTTCAACACTTCTTTCTCGTCAAGCTTGCGCATCAGGATTTGATCTGAAGATTTCAAATACCGGCAATTCGGCCCCGGTACTTTTAAGTTCCGTTTTTGCGGGGGCCGACAAACGTGCGAAAATACCCTAGAATAAGCTACTTTAGCCCTCGTAGCTCAGGGGATAGAGCAGCGGTTTCCTAAACCGTTTGTCGCAGGTTCGATTCCTGCCGGGGGCATTGAACTTACGTCGATTCGTCAAACAACTTGCAACTAGGTGCAAATCGGAAGCGAAACGCTGCGGAACGCTAATGAATTTTCGTAATATCGTAATGCTCGCTGTGATGGCCCAGTTTCTATTTTCGTCTAACGTTTCAGCTGTCCCCATCACGTTCCTATTTAGCGGCAAGGGCGACGGATACGTTGACGACTTTAGGACAGGCTTCGAGGATAAACCTTTCACTATTCGTGTATTCGCCGATACGGCGGATGTTGAAATCTCACCGTCCCCTCCTGGAATGACAGTTCTTGCAGTAGAGGACATCTACAGCGAAATCTCACTTGAGGGATTCCCGACGGGCAGGTTTACGCTGGAAAATCGCGTCTTCGTAAATCAAACGCTGTCGGGACTTGGATTTAGTTCAACTACGTTTCATATGGACTTGCTGAATGTACGGCATCCGGAGTTTTCGACCTACGACCTGCGCGGGCCGTTCACGCCGATCTTTGCCGCTCAACCATCTGTCGGGGCTTTTGCCCAGCCGACCACCATTGGTCGAGTCCAGGTAGTCCAAATTTTTGATGTAACATTCAGTGCTCTCGTGCCAGAGCCAAATATGATCCACGGGATATGGCTGATTTTAGGTTGTCTCCTTGGCTCTCGTCGGTTTCGGCAGGACGGGGCCGACATAATGTGCACTCGTATGATGCCGGCCGACTGCTGAACAATTCCGGCCTCCGCTTTCGCGTTCATGGACAAGTCCAAGCAGAAAGGCAGGAAGAAAGCGAAGCAGCAGGAGTAGCACAACAGCAGATCAACGAACAGCCGCAAGCTGCTCAAAACATGGCTGAAGACCCACGCGCAGAGAGGCAGCAAGGAAATTCCTCATAGGAACGTCGTCTTCAACCAGTAGCACTATTGATGATTTATCCAACATCAAGATTT
Organism: uncultured Planctomycetota bacterium; assembly: GCA_963713365.1. Lineage (GTDB taxonomy): Bacteria > Planctomycetota > Planctomycetia > Pirellulales > Lacipirellulaceae > JABDGM01. The sequence continues at coordinate 375,776 of CAVQLN010000009.1, forward strand.
GGTTGTGCGACGCTGATCTTTTCCACGAGGTGCGCTGAAGGGCGGAATCTCTTGTTTTTTACTGCTCGTTTTTTCAGGCTGGTCGATATCGTACGTCATACCAGGAAACGGGATCGGCTTCGTTAGCCAGTTGATACAGCGACGCCATATTCGCTGGCGCAATCCGTCCCGTCGCGGCCGGTAATTATGGCCGTGCCCCACACGCTTAGTTTGCAACGAACCGGCAGCATTTCGTATGGATAACATAAGCGCACCCGACGATATTCGGCGTCCCTTGGTAGATCCGGCAAAGAGCGGCACCCGCCACGCAGTGGGATGCCTATGTGACGAGCGATACCTGCGAATTTGCGCCTGCGCATAAATCCTACAGATGGCCGTATCAAGTAGGTATTAAGATTCGGTAACGGCGCATTAAGAAAGTATCAAGATCGTCCGCGCCAACTGTTCGGTGGTGTTAAAGCAATGTAGTATCGGGCTGTGTAGCCTAATTCCGCCGCATAGCGCGGGAACGGGGGAACCATTGCGTCTGCTTTGGAAGACGCCGGGGCGCAGATTTGCCGTAGCGAATCCGGACACTTTCAAGTCCTAGCCCGACAGCTAACCTCGTCGGCCGACTCGGCGCGTGGGCCGAGCCGATTGAAAGGGCACTTCCGCTCTTCTTGAATGATGAAATTGCGTATCGCGGCTCCAATTCCGCGGCCATCTTTCATCAAGTGCCAAGCGCCTTGTCGCTTTCTCGGGATCAATGATCTCAGGTGCTTCCATGTCTTCGTCCGAGTCAAAGGTCCATGCATCGTCGGGCGACGTATCGCATGTCGTTATCAGCAGCGGCTCCGCATTAGACGCAGTCGATTCACGGTTGTTAACTCCCTCGGAGGAGGTTGTAAAACCACCTGAACACCAAAGCTTATGGCTTTGGGTGATGTGCCTCACCGGCGTCGATTACTTCAGCACGCTCGGCTATCAGCCATCAATTGCGTTTGAAGCGGTTGGAATGCTTGCTCCGCTGGCGACCATCTTGCTGGTTGGCGTGACACTCGGCTGTGCGCTGCCCGTCTATTCCTACGTTGCCGGCGAGTCTCCCCTCGGCCAAGGGTCGATTTCCATGCTTGAAAGGCTTCTGAGTGGATGGACGGCAAAGTTCTTGGTGCTCGTGCTGCTTGGATTCGCGGCGACCGACTACGTTATCACGCAAACTCTTTCCGCCGCGGATGCGGCGGAGCACCTGGTCCACAACCCGCTGTGGAATGAAATGCCACGAATGTTCCACGATGGCATGCTCATCACGATGTTTCTACTTGTCATGTTAGGCGCAATGTTCATGCGCGGATTTCGGGAAGTCATTGCCGTAGCTGTCGTGCTCGTTGGCGTTTACCTGCTGCTAAATGCAATCGTCATTGGAAGCGGCCTTAGCTATCTGGCTGCCCATCCAAACAGGTTTGCCGAGTGGTATCAGAACCTCCAAACTGGCAACTGGTACACGGAATACTCGGGCCGTGGATGGCTGGCCGTCGGAATCTCATGCGTTCTCTTCTTTCCTAAGCTGGCGCTCGGATTGAGCGGTTTTGAGACTGGCGTGGCAGTGATGCCGCTGGTCAAGGGCGATCCGGACGACGATGCGCAACGCCCCGTCGGCCGCATTCGCAACACGCGAAAGCTACTTGCGATGGCCGCAATTATCATGTCGGTCATGCTGCTGGGTTCGAGTATTGTCACGACGATGTTAGTCGAGCCAGAAGCGCTTATCGTCGATGGCGATAAGGAAGGTCCGGCCGCTAACCGGGCTCTTGCATATATTGCTCACGGGGAAACTCAGGAAACCGGCACACTCATTAACCCGATGTTTGGAGAGCTGTTCGGCACGATCTACGATATCAGCACGGTGTTAATCTTGTGGTTTGCCGGCGCTGATCGCAATGTCTGGTTTACTGAACCTGGTGCCGCGATACTTGCCGCGTTACGGCATGGCACCACGATGGACCGAAGCGATTCGGGCGTTGGTCGTCGTCTTTACGGTAATCAATCTGGTTGTGACGTGGATCTTTGACGCCAGTGTCGTGAAGCAAGGTGGGGCCTATGCCACCGGCGTGATGGTGCTCATGTCGAGTGCCGGGATCGCCGTCGTCATCGATGTGTGGAGAAAGCGATTCGGAGCGTGGTGGAATCGAATTCACTGGGGATATATGATCGCCACCCTTATTTTTCTCTACACGACCACCGCGATCGTCATTGAGAAGCCGGACGGCATCAAAATCGCCGGCGCGTTTATTGCATGCGTGCTTATTGTTTCGATGGTTTCGCGCACCCGTCGCAGCACGGAGTTGCGGTTCGAGAAGTTCGATTTTGTGGATGAGCACTCGCGGTTATTGTGGGACGCGCTGCGACACCTTGAATTCCCGGTGCTCGTGCCGCATCGGCCGGGTCACCACACGATAGTGCAAAAGGATGAACAAATCCGCCGCGTTCATCGCCTTGGATCGAAAGTGCCGATCGTGTTCGTCGAGGCCACGATTGGCGATCCCAGCGAGTTCCATCACAACCCCATGATCGAAGTCACAGAAGAGCAAGACCGGTTCGTGCTCAAGTTAACTCGCTGCGCGTCTGTGGCGCACGCCATTGCCACGGTGGCGCTAGAGCTCTCCAAGACAGGCAAGCCGCCGGAAATTCATTTCGGCTGGTCCGACGAAAGCCCGCTAGTCGCCAATCTCGGCTTCCTGCTTTTCGGCGTAGGCAATGTTCCGTGGCTCGTACGGGAACTGATTCGTAAAGCTGAACCAAATCCGGCCAAGCAGCCGCGCGTGATCATTGGTTAACGAACGCCTGAGGCCGCTGAAAGTGCGAGCCGCCGCCTACGATCCACAGGAAGTCGCTGGCAGTCGGAAAAATCGCTCGATCGACTTGGTCCTCTTCTATGGGCGTTTCCCGCGAAACTGTCTATACTCGGCAGGTACGGTCGGCGCGTTGAGCCGGCCGGCGACGGAGTCAGACTCGATGCCTAAATACATCGTCCGCCATGGAGTGATGCGCAACCTGGGGGTCTTTGCGCCCGCGGCCGCGACACGTTTGTGCGCGGCGACCAGGTGATTGCGCGCACGACGCGCGGCCTGGAGTCGGGCGAAGTGCTGTGCGAAGCGACCGACGAGGCCGTCGCGCAAATGGTCGACCCCAAGCAGGGCCAGATCCTCCGCCGCATGAGCGACGATGATGCCCGCGATTTGCGCAAGATGTTCGAGCAGGAGCGGCGTGAGTATTCCGTCTGCCAGCAGGAGATCAAGCAGCTCGGCCTGGAGATGAAGCTCGTCGACGTCGAGCACCTCTACGGCGGCGAGCGCGTGGTGATTTATTACCTGGCCGAGGGCCGCGTCGACTTTCGCGAGCTGGTGAAAACGCTCGCCAACGAGTTTCAAACGCGAATCGAGATGCGGCAAATCGGCGTGCGCGACGAAGCCAAGCTGCTGGCCGACTACGGCGACTGCGGCAAAGTCGTGTGCTGCAACACACACCTCAGCGAGATGCCGCCGGTGTCGATGAAAATGGCCAAGCTGCAGCGGGCAACACTCGACCCGAGCAAAATTTCCGGCCGCTGCGGCCGGCTGAAGTGCTGCCTGCGGTACGAGTACGACACGTACCAGGAGCTGCAGCGCGAGCTGCCGCCCGTGGGCGCCGACATCATCACGAATAGCGGCCGGGCCCGCGTCTTGGCCCAGGAAATTCTCGCCGGGCAGATGCTCATCGAGACCGAGGACATGCGGCGAATCGTCATCGATGCGGCCGACGTGCTGACGGTGCTCAAGCGCGAAAAGCCACGCCGGGGCGAGCCCGTCGCAGCAGTCGAGGACGCAATCGACCAGCCCGCCGCCGAGCCGCTGCCCGACGAGCTTGCAAAGCTTGAAGACACGTTTTTCCGTGAGGCAAGTGATAGCGACTCCACGGAGACGAACGGCCACGTCAATTGATCGCGTTTACTCAAACCGCCAAGTCGCCGAAAACGGCAAGGCAGCCGTGGAATTGCGATCCTCACGTAATCCATAACTCCGGTCAAGACCTGGATTCGACCGCTCCAGAATCTTGGCGTCCGTGGCGGTTAAACTTTCTGCGCAATTCTGCGGAAGCATTGCCGTTTTTCGACGCCCTAGTTGCCTAAACGGCGCTTGCGACCGAAAATGGGAACATGCTAGATCCTGAACATCCATTGGCTGAATTGTTGCGGCGCGACCGGCGTTACCATCGCGACGCTTACTTCTTCGTATTTGAAGCGCTGCGCTACGCTCAGGAGCACATGGGACTGGGCCAGCCGGCCTCTGCCGAAGTCGAAGAGGAACCGAGCGGCACGTCACCGGCCAGCAATTGTGCGAGGCCATTCGCCGCTACGCCGTGCAGCAGTATGGTCTGATGTCCAAGAGCGTGCTCAACGAATGGGGCGTGCGCAACACGGGCGACTTTGGCGAGATCGTGTTCAACCTGATCGACATCGGCCAGATGCGCAAGACAGACAACGACCGCCGCGAAGATTTCGAAACGTGTTCGACTTCGACGACGGCCTGCGCGACGCCTTTCTGCCTATTACCTCGGATTCATGATGGCCGTGCCGTAGGTCGGCCTTTCGAGGTCGCCCCGGCGACTCGCTGCGGCGAGCTGACATTGAGGACGTCAGGCTTGAAAGCCTGACCTACATGTTTTAATGGACTCGCCGAAACGAAGCCGTTGGCAATTGATCGCCGCGACGGCCCTTTTAACGCTATGGATTGTCGTGTTGGCTTGGATGGCTATTCGCGCGTAGGAAACTTAGCACGAGTCTCAAAGTCGTGATTTCAGAGTGGCACGAGTCTCCGGCTCGTGATCGCGACTCAGAGAGTCGTGCCACAATGCACGAATTTTACAACAGGAGCCCTAAGATGCGGTTTCTCAATTTTTCGCGTTTACGCATTCAATTCTGGGCAATCGCCGCGTTGTGTTTTAGCCTCGTGACGGCAGCCCGCGTCAACGGGCAGGAGGCACCGCCGACTCTTGATCCATCAAAGCTGGACGGTGCGGTCAGCAAGGCCATCGGTTTTCTCGAACAGTCGCAAGCCGATGACGGCTCGTATCAGCGCCGCTTCCGGCCCCGGCATCACGGCGATTGTCGGCTCGGCGCTGCTGCGCAGCGGCCGGACGGTGAACGACCCCGTGGTGTCCCGCGCACTGAAGTATCTCGAAGGCCATCGCCATGACGACGGCGGCATCTACCAGGATGGCAGCCGTTACAAGAACTACGAAACGTCTCTATCGATCGTGTGCTTCCAGCATGCAAACAAGGACGGCCGATACAATGATCTGCTCGCCGGCGCCGAGAAGTTCGTCAAAGGCCAGCAATGGGATGAAGACGAAGGGCACGATATTTCCAGCATGAATTACGGCGGTGCGGGTTACGGCTCACATAGCCGGCCCGATCTGTCGAACACCAGCTTCCTAGTGGATGCTCTGCATGAAATCGGCCGCGGCGAAGACGATCCGGCCCTGCAGAAAGCCTTGCTCTTCATTTCGCGTTGCCAGAACCTGGAAAGCGAGCACAACACGTCGCCGTTCGCCGCCAAAGTAAATGACGGCGGTTTTTATTACACCATCGCCGCCGGCGGACAGAGCCAGGCCGGTCAAACGCCCGATGGCGGCCTGCGCAGCTACGGCTCGATGACGTACGCCGGTCTCAAGAGCATGATCTATGCCGGCGTGTCGCGCGACGATCCGCGCGTGAAAGCGGCCTACGACTGGATTCGCAAGCACTACACCGTGACCGAAAACCCCGGCATGGCCGACAACGGGTTGTTCTACTACTACCACACATTCGCCAAGGCGCTGTCAACGATCGGCGATGATCACGTCACCGCCGCCGATGGCAAATCGCACGACTGGCGCGCCGAGCTGGCGCAACAATTGATCTCGCTGCAAAAAGACGACGGCAGCTGGATCAACGGCAATCCCCGCTGGCTCGAAGGCGATCCGAACCTCGTGACGGCGTACTCGTTGCTCGCGTTGTCCTATTGCCGGCCGTAGCATTTGCATATTTTTAATCGGTCGCTACGCCAGAAAACATCGCCGACGCAGCGGCGGTGGCGTACAATAATCGCCGGGTGTCATTCTGGCATGTAATACTCACAACGAGCGCAAATACGCCACGGCGTTTTCCATATCGACAATCGGGTCGGCCGAGTCGCGGCTCTCGATGGTCACCCAACCGCGGTAATCAAATTCGCTGAGCCGCCCCAATAGTTCGGGCAACTCAGCCGTGCCGCGGCCAAGCTCGACCGGCTTTGCCCTCCCTGCGCCAAGTCGCGCACGGCATCGGTCGCGTGAACGTGCAGCACATGCCGTCCCAGCACGTCCACCGCCTCCTGCGGCGAATAGCCGGCCATAATCAATTCACCGGGATGCAAATCAATGCCGACGGCATGCTCCGGTAATGCCGCGACAAGCCGCGCCAAGTCCTGCGGACTTGCATCGGCTGTTTGAACAGCAAGCCGAGCGCCGATGCGCTCGCCGTACGCCCCGACCGCGGTGAGCGCCTCAATAAGCCGCCCGAACCGCGGATCGTCGCCGCTATCTGGCACCCGACCTACGCGATTGATCACCACGTCCGTTCTCAGGTCGACTGCAAATCGCATCGCAGCCTGCGTGGCGAACACCCGCCGCTCCAGGTCATCGGGATCGTCGTAACCACGCCGCGTTGGAAACGCCACTGCCGAAACCCGCAGGTTCAAATCGCCCAAAAGCTTGTGCAGCTCGCGCAGGCCCGTCTGGGAAAGCTCCGATGGCGGCAGCTCGTGACGTGCGTCGATTTCCACACCGTCGGCACCCAACCGGGCCGCGGTCCGCAGCGCTTGCCGCAGCGGCTGACGCAGGCTGCGGGTCTGGATGCCGATTTTGACGATTGACATGGTTGTAGGAGGAGTGAGTAGGTGAGTACGTGAGTAAGTGACTAGGGTCGTACTTCCGATACCTACTCACTTACTCACCAACTCACTTACTCACCTACCCCGTACGGTACGCTTTTGGGTGAACATTCGCTCGATATTCGCACTGAGTGCCAGCCTGATTCTACCCGCTGCGGCCGCATACGGCGATGAGCGCGCCGCCGACGCTGTGAGCGTGTTCCACTGCACGTTCGACGAAGCGTGGGACATGAACTTCGATCGCTGGCCCGACCGCTGGGTCCGCCAGACCGGCGTCAAATATCCGCATTACGTCAGCATCGGCATTCAAGACGACGACACGGCGGTCGCCAAGAAGTGCTTGAAGCTCGACTTGGACGGCGCCGCTGCGGCCGTTTCCAGCCCACCAATTCGCGTCATGTCGCGGTTCAGCTACGTCTTCGAGTGCAGCTGAAGAACGTAGGGCTGAAACACAGCGTGGTTGTTATCACGCTCGAGTTCTTCGACACAAGCGGCCGCGTAGTGCAAACGTGCCGCAGCAAACCGTTTTCAACGACCAAGGGCTGGGAACAAGTTCGCTTTGAGCACATCGAATTAGTCGACAAAGCCATCGATCGTGTGGTTGTCCGCTTGGAGGTGGTGCGAAGCAATAAAGGCGATTTGCACGGCAGCGTTTCCCTGGCCGACGTCTGGCTGGCCCGCTTGCCGCGCATCACTGTATCCAGCGACAGCCCCTACAACGTGTACGACGATCTGAAAAAAGTGGTCGTCCGCTGCGAGCTTTCCGGCATTCGCGAAAGCAACCCGGAGATTTATTTTCAGTTGTTGGATAAGACCGACACAGAACTGCAGAGCCACCATGAGCCGCTTAACGCCCGGCAGATCGTCGATGAGTCGCAGCAAACGGCCGCGTTCGCCGACGGCGTCGACAAAGGGCCCGTCGGGTACGAGGGAACGGCCGAATGGCGGCCCAACATTCCAGATTACGGCTTCTACCGTGTCGTGGTGAAAATGGTCAGCCCCCAATCCGCAGAGGGCGATGCCGATTCCCAACGCAAGCTTGACCCCCGCGAAGTCTGGCTGGCTGTCGTGCCGCCGCTCACCCCCATGCCGCGCAACGGCGAATTCGGCTGGACGCTGCCGGCGGGGGACAAGCCCCTGTCCTTTCAGGATCTGAGCCGGCTGCTCCCGCAGGTGGGAATCAACTGGGTGAAGGTGCCAGTCTGGTTCGACGCCAACAATCCGCGCCGCGGCGACGAGTTGATCCGATTCGTCGAGCTCCTTGGCGCTTCAAACATCGAAGCGATCGGCATCATCGATCGGCCGCCACCAACTTACGAGCTTGCGCCGCGAGCCGACGCCAATTTGCCGGTTGCCGACCTGCTCTCCGAAGACACGAGTGCCACCTGGTCGGCATCGCTCGAGCCCGTGATGACCCGGCTTTCGCTGCGCGTTCGCTGGTGGCAGCTCGGGCGCGAGTATGACACGAGCTTTGCCGGCGTCGTCGGGCTCACGCAGCGCATGAACGACCTGCGCACGCTGCTCTTTCGTTTCGGGCAGGACGTCAAGCTTGGCATGAGCTGGGATTGGAACGACGAAAACCAGGTCGCCGGCAGCGTGCCTTGGGAGTTCGAACAACTGTGCATTAAACCACGGCCGAGCGAAGCGAAGTTCAACGAGTTATTGTCGACGACTCGCACCAGCCCGGCCGAGCATTGGGTGCTGATTGAACCGCCGCCGCGGTCCAGCAGCGAATCGCAATTCAATGCCCAGGCACTGGCCGAGGCGCAAGCGAGTTCGTGCGGCAACTCGTTGCCGCCAAGGTCCAGGGAGCGAAGGCCATCTTCGTGCCTGACCCATTTAACGACGAGAACGGCTTGATGCGGGCTAGCGGCATGGCGTCCGAATTGCTTCTGCCCTGGCGCACGACGGCCGCAATGCTCGGTGGCGCCACCTACCTGGGCGAAATGCAACTCCCTGGCGACAGCGAAAACCACATCTTTCTGCGGCCCGATGGGCGAGTCGTCATGGTTATTTGGAATACAGAGCCGACCCGAGAAGTGTTATACCTCGGAGAGGACGTGCAGCATATCGACATCGACGGTCGCAGCATCACGCCGGCGAAGGAACGCAATGAACAAATCATCGAGGCGGGTCCTGTGCCCTCCTTCGTCATTGGATTGCACGAAGCCATCACGCGCTGGCGCATGGCCGTGAACTTCGAACAAAGCGAGGTGCCCAGCATCTTCATGAAGCCGCACCGCAATTCGCTGCGATTCGAAAACTTTTTTCCGCAAGGCGTCGGCGGATCGCTCAAAATCATCGTTCCCCAGCAGCCGCATGGCGCCGCTAACGTCACCGCCGAGGGTGCTCCCGGCGAATCATCGGGCTTGGCGACGGATCGCTGGTCGATCGAACCGCCCCAGGCCACGATCGCATTGGCCGCAGGCGAAAAAGCCTCCTTCCCCTTCGATATTCGATTGAAGAACGCGCACTTCGGCCGCCAGCCAATCCGCGTCGAATTCAAGGTGCAGGCCGACGAATTGTACCAGTTCAGTGTGTATACCGAGTTGGAGGTCGGCACGGCCGATCTGACACTCGATGTGAAGACTCATCTCGACAAGGATGGAACGCTCATCGTCGAGCAGCTAATGACGAACAGCGCCAAGCAACTGGCCGATTTCCGCTGCTATCTCTATGCGCAGGGACATCGGCGGCAACGGATGCAGGTCTATCGCTTAGGGCCAAACGTGGACCGCAAAGTCTATCGTTATCAGACCGGTGGCAGTCTGGTTGGCAGCCCAATGCTTTTGGAGATTGAAGAGCAGAACGGTCCGCGCGTGTTGAAATACCAATTCGTTGCGACTGCCGAGGCGCCGCAGGAGAAGGCACCCGAAGAAAAAAAGAAAGATGCGCCGTCCGAAGAAACTCCCATACCCGATTCATCTGTGCCGAAAGTTACGGATGTGACGGTTGAATAGGTGCGCGTGATTCTGCCACATGGGGGCAGTGCGGTCCCTACGTGCTGTTCTTTTTCTAATCTTTGTACGAAGAGTTTCGTCCCATACTCTTTCGCTATCAGTGCTGGGCAGTGCGGCTTTTATCGTCGCTGGTTGACCGCCCATGGCCGCTTTCTAGAATGGAGGGGTAACGGCAGGATGGCCGTTGATCGCCGCGCCGCAATTGCTGGCTGCGATTCAAATCACGCGCGGATTGGCCCTTGGGAGCGACCTGCCGCCATGACTTCACCGATCCGCTTTCTCACCGCGCTGCCAGTTTACAACGAAGCTTCGCATGTCAATCCGGTGCTCGATGAGGTGTTGCGCTACGCCGGCGACGTGATCGTGGTCGACGACGGCTCGACCGATAGCACATCGAAGCTTTTGGCCGTGCGCCGCGACATTGAATGCATAGGGCACGAGAAAAACCTCGGCTATGGCGCGGCGCTGAAAACCGCGTTTGATTATGCGCTCGAGCGCGCCTACGAAGTGCTAGTCACGATCGATTGCGATGGGCAGCACGAGCCGCAGCGCATCGGGCAACTTGTGGCGGCCTGCCGCGATGCCGATATCGTTTCCGGTAGCCGCTACTTATGGAACCCGGCGCAGGCCGAATCGCGCCCCCGCCGAACGCCGGCAAATCAACATGCAAATCACCCGCGAGCTGAACGAGCGATTAAACCTCACGCTCACCGACGCTTTCTGCGGCTTCAAGGCTTATCGTATCGATGCGCTGGCACAGGTTAGGATCACCGAGCCTGGTTACGGCATGCCCATCGAATTGTGGGTGCAGGCGGCCTATCGCGGACTGCATATCGTTGAGCTTCCAGTTCCGTTGATCTATCTCGACGAGGAGCGGAGCTTCGGCGGCAGCTTGGATGACGGCGAGCGGCGGCTCGCGTATTATCACCAGGTGCTTGATCGTGCCATTGCCGTCGTGGAAGCAGTAGAGACACAAAGCGACGGCGCGCCCAAGGCGCAACCCATTCACTGCCGCGCGTGGTGATTAGGGGGGTCGGGAGTCTTCAAAGAGTTCAACGCGCGAGCCGGCGCAAAACAATTAGCACGTACACTAGATCGTCACGCGCACGACTCCTGACCCCTTTCACGATTCGGCGCAAAAGGGTCGGGAGTCGACGGGGTAAATCAATAGTTAACCTGTTTGCGAGTCGATCGCCACTTGCGGCGGCAGTGCCGTCTAAAGACTCCCGATCCCTTCACAATTCAATCAACTCGGTCGCTCTCGAAAATGCTAATGGAACGTGCGAGCGAGTTTCGACGGTTGCGTGCCCCGCAGGCGGATGGGCAAAAGCTCATTGAGCCGGCCTGGCAAGAGCTTCCGGCCGTAGTTGCCGACAACCGCCTGCAATTGGCGAAGATCGATGTCGACATACAGGGCCGGACGGCCACCGACCTGGCCACCACGGCTCGCCGCGCTCGTCCAAAACGCAATCGACTATACGTGCCGCTACCGCGACGTCGCCGATCGATTGCGAAATTCCCCCGCCCGCGCTCCCCTGATTCTCTCCGGCCATCAGCCGCAGCTTTTTCATGCCGGCGTGTGGTACAAGAATTTTGTGCTCGGCGGGCTCGCGCGGAATCTGGATGGCGTGGGAATTCACCTCTTGATCGACAGCGACCTGTGCCGCAGTGCGTCGGTTCGGGTGCCGACGGGTACTCTTGAGCGCCCGCGTGTTGAAGCAGTTCCCTATGATGCGCCGGGACGAGAAGTGCCGTACGAGGAACGCCCGATCCGCGATAATACCGTTCTAGCGAGCTTCGAAAAGCGCGTGGCTTCAGTCATCAAGCCATTGGTGCCGAACCCGCTCGTGGAATCCCTGTGGCCGCTCGTGCTTGAGCGAGACGGGGGGCAATCGAACCTCGGCTTGCGACTCGCACAGGCACGCCATGCACTCGAACAAACCTGGCGCAATGATACGCTCGAGCTGCCACAAAGTGCTGTCTGCCAATTGCCCGAATTTGCCTGGTTCATGAGCCACATATTGGCCCATTTGCCCCGTTTCTGGTCGGCGCATAATGACGCGCTGGCCGCCTATCGTACGGCGCATCGCCTGCGCAACCGTGCTCAGCCTGTGCCCGATCTGGACGAATCCGATGGCTGGCTGGAAGCGCCGTTTTGGATCTGGACTAGCAGCGACCCGCGCCGGCGGCCACTCTTTGTTCGACAGTCGGGCGAGGAAATACTAATCACCGACCGCGAGTCATACACCGTTGCGCTGCCGCTGTCGGCCGATCGCGAAGCGGCACTGGCCGTGGAAAAACTGCTGGAACTGCCGGCAAGCGGCATCAAAATCCGCACGCGGGCGCTGGCTACCACGCTGTTTGCGCCTGCTGCTGAGCGACCTGTTCCTGCACGGCATCGGCGGCGCGAAATATGATCAGGTGACCGATGAAATTGCACGGCAGTTTTTCGGCTTTGAGCTGCCGCAGTTCGCAACGGTTTCCGCCACGCTGCGGCTGCCGATTGCTTACACGTCTGCGAACCCGGGTGACGAGAATCAGCTCCGGCAACAAGCTCGCGAGATGCTCTACCATCCGGAGCGATTCACCAGCGGCAACGGGCCGCTTCCGCCCGATGTGTCGCAAACCGTCGCAAAGTTGATCGATACCAAGTTGCGCTGGGTCCATACCCCCAAAACGCGGGATAACGTGCACGAGCGACATGTCGCGATCGTCCGCGCGAACCAGGATCTGCAGCCATTCCTGACAAAAGTGCGCAGCAGAGTCGAACGACAGCGGGAAGAACTCGCTGAACATAAGGCGCAAGCAGCATACTCGCTTCCCGTGAATACTCTTTCTGCTTGCAACCGCGACAGCACTTCGAGCAGTTGCTGCTGGACGATCCGCGACTCTTGCCGTAATCTTACGAGAGAGTGGCGTCGGACTCCTTTGCCTCTGGGGCGATGGCAGGGACTGCATTCCCGCAACTCTGGATCTGTACGGAACCACGAGGCAGCCTGTTTCATGGACGTGGCGTCGACTCCGTCCTCGATCGGATTGGCTAGAGCCAATGAGCCCCGTCTGGTCTTCGCGCACGCGAGCGACCATGCACTCATTCATGCGCTGCTGCGTGCCGCCAACCAGTCGCCCTCCGCTGAGGACTTCCTCACCTGGCTCGATGAACCCTCGTATGAACCGGCCGATCGTCTGCTGTTACAACACGGCCAGCAGTTAGTTGCCCACGTGCAGCTGCTGCAGCGCATGGCCTGGTTCGGCGGCGTCAAGATCCGCGTCGGCAGCTTGCAGGACCTTGCCGTATTGCCGGAATATGCCCAGTCAGGCTGCGAACGTAAATTGCTCTCAGCCGCCGATCGCCAGCTCCGCGAAGCCCGGAGCGTCGTTGGCCTGGTGCGCACCGACCGCCCCGAGCCATTTGCGCGGCCGGTTGGGCGGACGTCCGCGGTCAAGGCCACTCCGAAGTCAGCACCCGCGACTTGCTGGCCCATCTTTCGGCGCAGGCCGCGCTCACCTCGCGCCGTTCACACTCGCTACACGTTCGTCGCTGGCGACACGTTGAGATGGAATCCGTCCGATTCGTTTATTCGGATTGGGCCAGTCATTGTTGGGGAGCCGTGCATCGCCCAGAAGCCTATTGGCAATGGCTTGTTGGACGCAAGGCACACTCCGATCTGTTTGTCGCCGTCGCAGGCGCGGACCAATGGGAGGAAGCAGAATCCGATTCGCGGATTGTCGGCTATGCGGTCACCTCCGGCGAAAACGTTCTTGAACTATGTTGCCTGGATGACTACGGACGTGCGGCGCCGCGCCTGATCGTGCGGGCTTGTCAGGATGCGATCGAGCAAGACCACCACACGCTTTCGCTGCACACGCCTGCGACCGACCCGTTGCACGAGCTGCTCGTGACAGCGGGCGGCACTTGGCGCGCTGATAATCGCGGCGCCGGCAGCTGCGCTGCTCGTGAAACTTCTTTCGCCTGCGCGTTGGGTGGAGGCGATTTTTCCAATCCTGCGGCGCCGTGCCAAGCGGGCCGGCATTCCGCGGCCTTTTCAAATTTGCTTCGATTGCGGCGCCGAGAAACACAGGTTGCTCGTGACGCGGCGGAGCAGCAGGCTCGTGGCCGACGAAGCGGCGGATGTCGACGTCCGCTGCGACGCCGCGACGTTGGACGCTCTGTTGGTGGGCAATCTCAATATCCTGAAAGCCCACGAATCTGGCCGGCTCCAAGTTGCCGGCGAGGAAACGCTACAGCGCCTCGCGGCGTTATTCTCACCTTCACTATTCTGGCAGTCGCAGCTCGACGCGCTGCGGTTTTAGCCCACGTCGGCCCGACGCGCAAGCGAGGCGGTGACCGTGCAATCCCTCGCTCGCGCTTTCGGGCTAATATCGTTCCAGCTGCTTGCGAATGTCGTTACGGTACAGGGAGCGTGCCTACTACATTGCCGATCGGTTTGCATCTAAAATAGCATCAAATGTTCTTCTTCCCCTACAGCACCGACGCACCTGTCTATTACTGGCCATTCGCCACGGTCGGCTTGATTGTCATCAATGTCCTCATTTTCGTTGCGGTGGCCTCGGGCAATCTGGGATCCGCCGACGATTGGATGGTCCTCTACGGGAACGGCCTGCATGCGGATGACTGGTTCCGTGGCATGTTCATGCACTTTGGTTTCGAGCACCTATTAGGCAACATGTTGTTTCTGTGGGTGTTCGGCCTCGTGGTCGAAGGCAAACTCGGCTGGTGGAAGTTCTTGTGCTGTTACGTCGCGATTGGCGCCACGCAATCGATGATCGAGCAAATCGTGATGCTCGGCTACGACGGCGAAGTACAGGGCTCCGCCGGCGCGTCGGCCGCCATCTTCGGCCTGGTCGCGATGGCGGCGATCTGGGCACCGCTCAACGAAGTCAGCTTCTTCTACATTTTCTTCTTTCGCACTGGGACGTTCGACGTGCGCATTGCAATGCTCGCGGGGTTTTACGCCGGCATGGAGGTGCTGATGCTGCTGCTCTCGGGCGGCACGGCCGGCAGCAGTTGGCTGCATTTGGGCGGTTTCGTGCTTGGTTTGCCGCTCGGCATTGTGCTGTTGAAGCGCAAGGTCGTTGACTGTGAAGGCTGGGACGCGTTCCACGTTTGGGCCGGCGATTACGGCTCGTTCAAGAAAGAGCCGGCGCCGGCGGAAGTATTCGCCAAAGCCGATGCCCACCGGCAATCGCGCAATGAAAAGCTGCTGACCGACGCAAAGCAGCAATTCCGAGTCTTTCTGGAGCAGGGCAATGCGCTCGCGGCCCTGCGGCTATACGAAAAAATGAAAGAGTCGGGCGGCACCGTTATGCTGAAACGCGAAGAACTGCTGAAGATCATTCAGGCGCTTCACGCCGCCAAGCGCTGGCAGGATTCGGCGCCCTATATGGCCGAATTCATCGAGCGCTTCCCCGATCAGGCCGACGCGATACGGATCAAGCTGGCCCAAATCTGCGTCGTCGAGCTCCAGCGGCCGGGTAAGGCGTTCGATCTGCTCTCCGGCGTCGACAAATCGAAGCTGCCTGAGCAGCACGTGAAGCTCATGGAGCGAATTACCGCCAAAGCGCACGCACTGGAAGCTGAAGGCGTGGTCGAACTCGATGTGGAGACCTGGTAGATTCAGTAGGGTGGGCACCGCCCACCATCTCTTTGGTGGGCGGTGCCCACCCTACAATGTTAGAGTGCCGAAGTCCGCCTCGGCTCGGCGGACCTACTTCCTGCGCAAATAACCCGCACTGGACTGGAAGTACTTCTGCCGGCGTCGCTCGGCGATGTCCGCTTCGGCCGCCGATTGCTGCGCCTTGAGGTCGGCGATGCTCGCGGCGCAATAGCGGCAAGCGATCGCTTCCAGGTGAAACCGCGTGTACTCGGCCGCCTCGCGCGGTTGCACGCCCAAGAGATAGCTTCCTAGCTGCTCGCGCGAGGGGCAGCTCAGCCGATGCCGCCGCCAGATTTCGCCGAGCGAATGCACGCCCGCGTCGCGCCGGCCGTTGATCGCCGCAAGCTGCTGCTGAAGCGATTCGCTCTTGCGCAGCGCATCCTCAATCGCGGCCATTCGTTCGACGGGCAACGCCTCGTCGAGAAAGGCTTCCAGCTCGGTGTTAGAGAAGGTATCAGCCATTTTTTATCTCTCGCAAAGGCACTAAGGCGCGAAGGAATCGGATTGAGAGACTAAGAATTAGCGACAATTGATTGCCGCAAACCAATAAAGGCCTGATCGTTTAACTTTCACCGTTTATCTTTGATTGCTTATGATTGTGCGCGGCCTTTCGCTGCGCTTCGCGCCTTTGCGAGAGATTCATTCCGCATACAATTCCGGAAACACATCCTCGCTAAGCCGCTGTTTCTTGACCAGGTTTCGCAGCCGGTCGAGGAAATCGAATTTGAAGTTGGCAACCTGCTGCTCGCTGATGCTCAGCGCCGCGGCAACGTCTTTATTGGCCGCGCCCTGCACGAACAAAAGCTCCATGCACTTGAGCTTTTCCCAGTCGCCCTTGGTTTGCCAATGCTCGATTTGGTCGCCAATTCCGCGGGCCAGCGCTTCCTCCTCGAGCGCGGCGTTCGCCGCTGCGGGCGATGCTGCTGGCCGGCCGGCCCGCGCCGGGCATATCCCAATTGCCGCTGCCGCTGGCGCCGGTCGACGAAAGCGGCAGGGCGGGCCGCCGGCCTTCCCGCCGCAGGTAATCGGTCAGCTTGTGCGCCGCGATCGAGAACAGATAACTTTCGAGCGGCCGGCGCGTGTCGTAGTTGGGCAAGCTGGTGAGGAAACCGATGAACGTTTCCTGCACGACGTCTTCGCTCGAAGCCCGCCGCCGCAGCCGGCTATCGACGAACGACAAGAGCCGTCCTTCATACTGCGCAATGAGGGTGTTCCACGCTTCCGGCTTGCCGGAGCGGATCTGCTCGACCAACAACATGTCGGGATGCGGCGTGTTGGGCATGGCGCTTAAAAACGGGGCTGCTCGAATTATATTCTAACAACCGGCGCTCGACCGCAACCCATTCTTACGACGTACTCGCGCAAATAATAAAAGATCTCACGCAGAGGCGCGGAGGACGCGGAGAGATTCAGGAGCAAATACATCAAGATGTGGAACACTAATCATCGCTAATAACCACCAATCAGAATCAGTGAAAATTAGCGGCGATTAGTATTCCTCCCTCTGCGTCCCCTGCGCCTCTCCCCTGCGCCTCTGCGTGAGACGTGTTAATCTGTATTTAGTGCGGCAGGTCGAACCCCATCTCAAGCAAGACGCGCATACAGGCCAAAGGTTCCCACGATTGCCAGCGGCACGCCGATGAATAGCCGCTTCGTATAATAACCCTTGGTCCAGGTATCGACCTTCAAGAGTCCCCAGGCCATTCCCAACAAGCCCAGAACGCCGGTTGCACCCAATCCGACAAACGCAAATCGCTCCTGCCGCTGACTGGCTTCCCAGCGTTGGCGCAGTTCGTTGTCGACCGACGGAGAGAATTCGATCAGGGTGTAGAGTTTCAGCATCGGCCCGAACGAACGCTGCGATTCCTCCAAGTATTCGTCTCGGGCAATCTCGCGGCGGATGTAGTCGACCGTGATGCCCGCCTTCGTCAATTCCATGAGGAACCACGGCGTGTGGCCTTCGATGTTCAGGGCCTCGGCTCGCAATTGGAGCATGCGATCGGAACCGTAGGGAGTGCCCACCAGCCGCTGGAGATGCTCGTACGTTTTTAGTTGCAGCAGCCGATCGGCGGCCCAGTAGCATTCGTCGCTCGTGGCGTATTCATCGGTCGTGACCATGTCGCGCCGCACATTGCCGACGCGCTTCGGAGTTTGCAGCGCCCACGACGGCCGCGGCTCCGTGGACGCAGCGCGCGAGCCAGGTCGTTCCATTGCGACGGAGCTGGTCGCTGTCGGGCGCGCGCCTTCATCGGTATCGGAACTCGCCGTGGCCGAAGCTGCTGGGCTCGCCGCTGAAACGGCGTGTCCGTCGGCGGTCGAAGCCGATGCTTGGTGGACCTCCTCGTCGCTTTCCGCCGCGATCACGCTGACTGCGGCATCCGCCTCGGCTTGCACCGAGGCATCGTCTTCAGCGTGTTTTTCAGTCGTCTCAGCAGATGATTCAGCGTGGGCACTTTCTTCTTCGGCTGCAATTGCACCGGCCCATTGCGCGATCGTCGCCGGCGTCGGAATCGGCAGCATGATCCGCGGCGCGTCGAACAAGTCCATTAGCTTATGAATTTCCATATTCTCGATGCGATGCTGCAGCTCGGAGTTCAATTCACCCGTCCGCTGCACGAGCTCGGCTTGTTTTCGCTCCAATTCCGCCTGCTGACGCGCCACGCGCTCGTGGATTTGGCGAGCGTGCATTTCCGCATCGAAGTGATTTGAAATGCTAGCCGACTGCTGGACGTCCGTTCTGGCAACGAAAAAGAAACCGAGCGGCAGCAACAAAAGCAGCAGGGCCGCCGGCCACCAAGCGCGATGCTGCGGGGCTGTACAAGCCGCTCCAGCCGAACGGCGAAACAACCCAAACAGAACGATCGCCGCCACAGCGCCGGCCAGCAACAGCACCGGCCAGATCGCAATTCGCCATTGAACATGCGCTTCGTTCGGCGTCATCGGATGAAACGCATCATTCTGCCAACTCATCGACATTGCGCCGTTCGGCTGGGACCACATCACTGCGCGAGGAGGTTCCGGCGCGGCCGTCACATGGCGCCCGAAATACATAAGAACCGTCAACAGCACCAGCCCGACCAACACCAGGCCGGCAATGCCCAATGCCATCGCGGGCCGTTTGCCGCTGACTCCCGCGACGACGGCAATCACGATCACCACGAGCACGAGTTCAATTACGCCTAGTCCAAACATTGCGATCATCGCCTTATGCAACGGCTTGTTCGAGTTCCATTTGCTCGGTCAGCGCACGCCGCCGGCTCGGTGGCATCCACGGGCTGGCCAGCTGCGTGGCCGTGGCAATGACACCGGCGACCATCATGCCTGTCGGCTGCGGGAACCACCACAATAAATGCACGACCCAGGCCCAGAACACACACACGCCAATCCACCACAGACTGATTCGCTTTTCGCGCGTGAACTCGGCCTGCCGCCACCACCTGGGCACCAGGAATAAAAACGCAAAGAAACTCATGTACATGGCCAGCGACGGCGCCGTTGATCCGCCTCTCTGCGGTCGCTCCCAATTCAACATCTCATGGCTCACGAGCCCCCAGCTGGCATCGATCGGCTCGTGCCAGCCCGGTGATTTGAGCAGCAACGTGTCGCCCACGAGCCAGCCCAGGACTCCCACCAGCGCGCCGAATGCCAGCAAGGATATGCGCATTGGCACCTGGTCTTCCAGCTTGGCCTCGGCGAACTTGCTCGGAATGAGAACGGCCCAGCTGCCCAGCGTGCCGATCGTCATGAGCCACAAGTGCATTGCCCAGCGCTCGGAAGGAGGCTGCGAACCCAGCAGCATGGGACCGATGCACGCGGCTACTGCGCATATCATCGCGGCCAGCATCATCGAGCCCATCAGCTCGGAAACCTTGTCGCGCAGCGGCTTGGCAGCAAGCTCGCGCCGCGCCGCATCACGCCAGTTTGGCCGCCGGCGCCGTGCCGCTTTTACTTCCTTCCGACTAATCGGTTTGGCCGCTGCGGCCGCGGGCGCCGGCCAAAGCATCGTTTGATTGTCCGGCGCAGATTGCGCCACCATTTCATCCGCGGCTCGACTTCGATCGCCGTTATCCGACGCAGCCACACGGGCCGCGCCTGACGGATTGACCTGACGCTTAATGCTGGGACGCAATAGCGATAGCCAAATCACGTAGTACACCCCGTAGCACATTAACGTGGGGAAGGCCAATCGAACTCCCACGTCGAAGAATTTGATGAATGCCATCACGAGAACGAACACGATAATGGCCTTCGCCAAGGGGTGCATCGGCTGCACCTGGTCGCCATGCCAATGTTGCCGCAAGCGGTTCGCGCCATCGCGGATGGCTTTCCAGATTGGTTCTTCGATTGTGTCGCTGACTGCCGCGGAATTGCGGCCCGTCGCGCCTCCGAACTGGCGGGTGACGGCCGCGTCGGCATTA
The DNA here is from genome assembly GCA_963713365.1 of uncultured Planctomycetota bacterium. GTDB lineage: Bacteria > Planctomycetota > Planctomycetia > Pirellulales > Lacipirellulaceae > JABDGM01. The sequence continues at coordinate 395,758 of CAVQLN010000009.1, forward strand.
CGTATATCACGGACGATGCCCCCATCAGCGTCGCGAATTTCGCCGCACCAGCCGCTCCTCGGCAGTTCGAGTTGCGGGTGCGTATGGCGGCGGAGGCGGCGCCTGAGTGCCGCCGGGCAAAAGCGCTACGATCTCGGCAACGCTGTTGACGCGGACTTGCGGATCCTTCGCCAGCGCACGCCGCACAATGTCGCGATATGGCTCGTTGAGCGCAGTGAGGTCAGGCTCGGCCGTAAGGTGCTTCATGAGCACCTCGCCGACGCTCTCGCCTTCAAACGGCACGCGGCCGGTGAGCATCTCGAACAGGATGATGCCCAGAGCGTACGTATCGATCTCGCGGCCGTAGCGGCCGTTGGCGATCTCCGGGGCCATGTAGTGCACCGTGCCGACGCTTTCGGTTTGCCCGCTGCGCCGGCTGCACGAAATGAACTTCGCCAGGCCGTAGTCGCCGATCTTGACCGTGCCTTCGTCGAAGAAGATATTGCCCGGCTTGAGGTCGCGGTGAACGATGCCGTGGTCGTGCAGGTAGGCCACGCCGCCGCACATGCCGCGCATCCACCACAGGGCGTCCTCCAGCGGCATCCCATTCGGATGGCGCTCGATGATGTCCTCCAGCGACTCGCCAGAGACGTACTCCATGATCACCCATTGGTCGCCCATCTCGTCGGTGCGGATGTCGAACAGGCCGATGAGATTCGGGTGCTTCAAGTTGAGGCACTGGGTGACGCCGCGAAGCTCGACTTCGAGATTGCGGCGAATGAGCTTCAGGGCCACTTCCTTGCCGGCGTCGCTGGTGGCGAAATAGACTTCGCCAAAGCCGCCGCGCCCCACGCCGCGCTTGATCGTGTACCCTTCCAGCGGACGCGAGCCGCTGGCGTACGCGAATTTCATATTGGCTGCCCGGCCGCTGGCGATCGCCGTGCCCCCGGCACGCTCCGCGTGGCCCCGCCCCGCCTCGTCGAGTTCGCGCGTCGGAAGATTCATGGCAGAAAGGTTCTCTCGTTCTAGCGTAGCTGTCGGATTGCCCATCTGTCTAGCGCCTTCGGCGAGGTGAGTAGGTGAGTGCGTGAGTAGGTGAGTATGTAACGGATTCGCTCAAAATGCCCGATAATTGTCGCCGTCGGCCGTTTACCTACTCACTTAGTCACCGACTCACTTACTCACCTCCCCACCCCTAGTCCACGGTTTCCCAAGTGAAAGAAAAGTCTTCTCCCTCCACGCGGACACCCGATTGAATTTCGCTTTCGCCGTTGATCGCGACGCCATCGATCGTGAGCGGCTCGCTGGCACGACAAAACAGCCGATCGTTCTGCCGGAAAACGACCACGTCGCGCTCCCAATCACGGCAGCGAACGTGGCAGTGTCGGTTCGGCCCTAGTACGCAGCTATCGGCCATGAGCAGCACGGCGTCGGCGCTGGGCTGTGTCTTGTGATGACTTTCGATCGTGAGCCGCGCCGTTGCGCTGAGCGCATGCGGCTTGCTGAAACGCACGCGCACATTGTCGCCCAATTGAACAAGTTGGTTGTCCGACAGCACGTAAGGCGACTTGATTTCGCGGCCATCAACGAGCGTTCGCTGCAGCGGCTCGATAATGTACGCGCCGGCCTCGCGGCGGATTGCCGCATGCCGCCGCGACAAATCGGCGAGGATCGGCACGGCAATCTTATCGCCGGCAGGCGGCTGGCCGAGCACAATCGAGTCGTCCAAGCACACGAGGAAACCGCCGACCGCGTCGACCCACAACAGCGATCGTCGCGGATGTTCGTTGCCTGCCACGGTATCGTCCTCATTGGATCGCGATGCATGGGTCGATTGCCGTACGCCTCGCGCCACGCCTTGACCCATCTGCAGCGAAACGAATCCGCCGCCGCGTCGGCCGCGATAGGGCTGCGTGACGTCCATCCCTACGCGGCGCCACGCGCGGCGCCGCGCTTGACCCGCTGCGGCATGCTGCGGCGCGATGGCCAGCAGCGCATCGGCTGCGCTGAGCGCTGCAGACCAGTTTTCGGCCGTCAGCGCCGCGTGCATCTCCGATGACAAGCGCTGACATTCTTCGCCGTTTTTTGCCAGGCGCTCGGCATCGCCGTTCAATCGCCGAGTGATTTCGTCCATTGTACCGTTCCCGGCGGGCTCTGCCGCGGCGAGTGCGGCGGCTCGCGTCACCGCGGCAGACGCCTCCGCAAAGTGGCCGCGACTGGCGGAATTTTCGGCTTCTTGCATAAGCTGGGCGATTTTGTAGCAAACGCGCAGCGCGCTGGTCGGCCAGCCCGCGATGATGCATCTTGTCCAATTGCGCAAGCGCCATGGCAAACTGTCCCGCGGCAAGGTAACGATGCACTTCGTTGAGGCCTTCGTTGGCATACCGTTGCTTCAAGTGGGCAATCGCCTGAGCTTCACCACCAAGCCGGTCGGCGCTGGCAAGGTCTCGCCAACCGGCCGCCGAATCGCCATGAGCGAATCGCTCGCCGGCTCGCTCCAGAATTCTCTCCGCCACATCCCGCGCGAGTTTTTTGGCCGGCAGAAAGTCGCGGAGTGTCTCGGCAGCAAGCAAGGCACTGGCTTCGTCGTATCGTCCGCTCCGCAACGCTATGCGGGCTTCTCGAAGTCGCAGTCGCCAGGTGGGGAACATGGAAGGGTTCAGGGTTCAGGGTTCAGGCTGGCGAGCCCGCTTCAGCGGGCGGGAAGTTATCCAAAAAAGGGTCGAGAGTCATTGCCGTTCGTGCAGAATGCGAAGGTGTGGTTGGGGCACAGACGCCTTCGTCGAACTAGCTTGAGATGACTCCCGACCCGCAGGGTTACTTCACTTGTCGTAGCGGAATTCGTGAGAATTCCGAACCAAATGCCGAAGTCTCACGACTTCGGCTACGGCACTAGTTGTTCTCGCGAGCCAGGCTGGCGGTGACGACTTCCGGTTCATCCTCGCCGCCGAGCTTGAAGTACTCGGCTACCTGGTCGGTGATGTCCGAGGGCGTGGCTTCGTCGAGCGGGATCTCTACCTCGACGTTCACGTCGGCATTGGCCAGTTTGGCGGCCACGTCGAGTCGTGTGCGGATGTCGTTGATCAGCTCCTTGGCGCGAGCCAATTGGCTGTCGTCGAAGACGAATTCGCTCGAGGCCTGGGCGACCTCGACCAGCTTCCGCTTGGCTTCCAAGTTCTGAACGTCGACTTCGAGCTTGCGGCGGGCATTGACCAGCGTGGCCAGCTTCTCCTGGGCCGCATCGAGGTTCTTCTCACGGGCATCGCGCATTTGCTTCATGCTGGAAAGCGTGTCGTCGGCCACCTTGAAGCGGCTAAACCGGCGCGAAAGATCCTGCTTCACTTCGTCGGCCGAGTAGGTGCGGCTGGCGTAACGGTAGATGCTTTTGTCCTGTCCCAGGTCGGCCTGCAGGCGGAGAATGTCGTTCTTGTCTTTCTCGGTCTTGTCTTCGTTGGCGTCAATTTGCTGATTGAGCTGTTCGAGCGCGACCTCTTCCTTGGCGATCACGTGCATCGAATGGCGGATTTCCGGTTCCAAGTCGCGGACCATTTGATGGGCCCGGTCGATCTGGAACTCGACCGGCACGGCGTCTTGCACCGAGCTGGTCACGCGATGGTAGGACGTGCCGACGTAGCTGGCAGCGTCGCGGCCGAATAGCACCAGCGTGGTCACGCCCAGCCCGGTGGCAATTAGCAAGGCTTTCTTGATCATGGCATAGGCTCCTCAAAAATGCGGGGACGTCACGACGGCTGCCGGAACAAGCTGGCAAGAAAAGACCGCACACGGCTGTCCCAAGACGAACGAACTAAAGAATTACGCGTCTCGAACGCGCCTCAATGGCGTCGTCCATGAGGAATTTCGCCGCTGGCGTTGCAATCTTGGCTTTTTCGGCCGGGCGGGCCAAAAATTTTTCGCGTGGCTTATTCGCCGTGGCCTTGCGGCAGAAAAACGCCTATATTCCGCGGCCTTTCCGTGGCGTGGGACAGATGGACGCGGCGTAAGTTGCCACTGTCCGAGCCGCGCGTACGTCAGTTTTTCGCGGTGTAAACGAGGGTTTTTCAAATGAGTTTTGGTGTGGTCGGGCATTTCAAGGTCGTTGTTCGGTGGAGCGCCGCTGTTCTTGCTCTGATTTCGGCTAAACAGTGCATTGCGGCCGAAAACAGCGAAATCGCCGCTCATCAGGCTCGGCTGCAAATTGCCGATGTTCCGAAGGACCCACAGGGTGTTTTGGCCGTTCAAAAGGAACTCGTCGCCGCGAAACGGCAAGCCACGGCGGCGAACTCGCGCGAGGTTGTGGTTATCGGCCAAATTGGCGGGATGCCGAACGTGTGGCCGGAAACGCACCCCGACTTTCCTTGGTACAAAGGGCAGGCCTCGTTCTTCCTGGTCGACACGAAAGTCGCATCGCAATTTGCCACTCACGCCAAGAAGCACGGCGGTAATCACAACTGTTCGTTCTGCCAGAGCCTCGCGCAAGAACGCCAGCGCGATCGCCGTCGTGAACTTAACGGACGAGCAAGGCAAGACGCTGCGCATCGATGCGCGCGAGCTGCTCAAACTTAAAGAGAACTCAACCGTTGTGATCCGCGGCAAAGCCAAGCTGCTTGGCGGCCGATTGCTGGTGATTGACGCCGACGGGATTCACTTCCCGCGCGAATAATGGACGCTGGCGTTACTCGAAGAGCTTGCCGTAGTCGCGAGCTCCATGAACGACTCGAACGACGTCGATACCATCACTTGCTGGTCGAAAGAATATCACATACTTCCGGAATGACCATGCACGAAGATTCGGCAACAAGTCATCTCGTGCTGTGCCCATCTGCGGGTTTTCCGCGAGCATTAAACACGTCTGCTCCAACCGTTCAACGTGCTTGAGCGCCGCACCGGGGTTGTCCCGGGCAATGTATTCCAAGATCTCCCGCAGATCCTCACGCGAGGACGGGGAAAAGAACGGACGTTTCATGTCCGGCGACCGTCGTGTTCTGCGGCGCGCTGGCGCAGTTCGGAAAAGACTTCATCGGCATCAAGTCGCTGGCCGCGTTCAAGCTCATCCCAACCCTGTTGCAAGTCGCGGCGGAGCTGCTCGTGATGTTGAAGCAGTTGGAGTGCTGCCGTAATCACATCACCCTCGGAAGCGTATTGGCCGCTCGCATATATTCCGTGCACGAGGCTTTCAACTTCGGGCGTAATCTCGATGGCCATAGTTTTAAGTATATCGCACGTCGTCCAGCCAACCAATCGAAACTGTGCGCGTTAACATAAACCGCCACAAAGCAGAGTCTCAAATTGATCGCCGATGCGGCGGATATCGAAATGCGTTTCGGCGTAGCGGCGGCCGGCCTGGCCCATCTGGCAGCGAAGCTCTGGCGACTCGATGAGGCGCCGTGCCGCGGCACAGAAACTTTCCACATTGCCAGGTTCGACGACAAGGCCCGCGCCAACATCCACGACCATTTTCGAGGCGAGGTTCTCGCCCGGCACGGCCAGCAGCACCGGCCGGCCAGCACAGAAGTAGCTGAGCACTTTCGAGGGCACGGCGAACACGCCCGCTTCGGCGTCGAGTATCGCCAGCAAGACGTCGGCACTGCCGAGCACGTCGGGCAACACGTCGAATGGCTGAAAGCTCATGCGGTGCAGACGAGCGAATCCCCTCACGGGCTGCCTGCTCCACGAGCCATTCCACGGGCGGCCCCTCGGACACGACGGTCAGTTCGCCAAGCGAATCGCGATCGAGCATCCGGGCCAGCTCAAGCAGCGCAGCCGGGTTGGTTTTCATCGACAGCGTGCCTGAATAAACGAAGCGCACGCCATCGCCGAGGCCATATTCGCGGGCCCATGCGTTGTCGCGCGGCCGCACGGGCATACTCTCCAGCGGCGCCCAGTTGTGAATCACGTGGATCCGCGATGCGTCGATCCCCCACTTCGTGAATAATGGGCGGAAGTCTTCTGTGATCAACACAACGGCCTCGCTCCGCCGGGCTGATGCGCGATCGAGCCCAAGGAAGTAGTGGCCAACAAGCTGGCCAATGCCGGGCAATTTGCGGCGTAATAGCCGATAGGCGGCCAGGCCGTAGATATCCTGCACCCAGAAAACGCGGCGGACCGATCGCCGATCGCACCATTTCGCAAGCCGGTATTCGGGCACCGAGGGCGTGTTGGCCGACAAAACGACATCCGGTCGAAACCGCTCACATTCAGCAACGAGGGCACGCGAGTATTGTGATTCCATGCGGTAGCGACGCACGAAGCTGCGCTTGGGTATCGTTTGCGCTAATGCGATGGCCCGAACATCGAAGCTCTGCGGGTCGCCCGCTCGGCGGACGAGGTCGCCGCGCGGCGTGTGCGTCGAGCTGCAGTAGAGATGCAACACTTCGTGCCCACGCCGGGCCAGTTCACGGCTAAGCTGCACCTGAAACGGGTGGCCGGCGTAGTCGTGGACGAGGATTCGCATATTGGAAAATGACGAAGCGCGAATGACGAATGACGAATCGCGCTCCACTATCATTCGTCATTCGTCATTATTGTGACTCTGCAACGGCCGGTACTGGCAAAGCGGCCCAATCGTGGTCCTTTTCGTACTCCAGTTGGATCAACAAATTCCCGGCCAGTTCGTCGAACACGCGGCGATGCTCCACGTTGAACTCATGTTTCCAGCCGGACTTCTTGCCGCTGCGAAATGTGTGCGATTTCTGCGGCGCGATACTTGAAGTCATCGACTGGATGCAGGAGTCCACGTCGACAGTCTGGCTGCAATGGCCGGCATAGAACTCGGCCATTCGCCGTATCGCGGCGGGACGACTCTCGGACGCCATGTCTTCGAACCGAATCGCCAGGCAATCGTCGCGATCGAGCCATCCGGCGTAACGGGCAAACCGCTCCGCGACATTTGGATACTCGATCTCGGGAATCGGCGGATCAAAGCCTCGAATTGATAACATGATCGCGTCATCGATCGAGTCAAGTTTGCTGAAATAGGGCGCGAGCCGGTGCCAGCGGTTCATTTCGCGCAGGTAGTGCGCCTCCGACACCACGACGTCGCGCGGGTCGCGGTACACGAAATAGTGCACGGTGTTCTTGTCGCGCAGGTCGGCCGCGTTTTGCGGATGAAAAAACAAGTGGCCGCGCACCACCTCGCCCGGCACAAAGCCGCGGATGAAGCGTGACGCGTTTTCTGGCGAGCGTTCTCGAAATCGGAACGAACTGGTCATCGACGCCAGGAAAACCCCGTAATTGGTCGAGTGCGGCAGCCCGTCGACGACCTGAAACAATAGATGCGTGCCACTTTTGGGGAACGAATTGGCGAGCACGGGCGGCGCGGCCTGGTAATCACTAGCGCGGGCGTGGATCCTACGCCAAAGGCGAGGCGCGCGCAGCGCCGCCGCAGTGCCTTTGCGCACGAAGCCGTTGCGGCTAGAAAGGCCGCTTATCAAAGTCGTGATTAATCCCAAAATGCGTTGGCTCCGCGCCTAAAGCTCCCGTATCCGTTGTAAGAAATGCGCGAACTGACGATCCGCCTCCTCGGCCAAGTGACGCGCCCGGTCGCCTGCCCGCTCGCGCGCTCGCGCGAACTCCTGTTGGTTGTCCATCCAATTAGTTACGGCCTGGCTCGCTTGCGAGGGAAAATCCTTTGGATCCTCGACAGCAACCCCGCATCCGTCCTGCACGATCCAGGGCACGCAGCCACGGCGGCAACTTATCACCGGGCAGTTCGTGGAGAGGGCTTCGGTAAGCACGATCCCCCACGATTCTTTGGGATAGCGCGTGGGAAATAAAAAGACGTCGATATCGGCGAAGAATCTCCCTTTGTCGGCGCCATATACAGGCCCGCGGTATTCAACTTGATTTGGCCGCTTGGCGACGAATTCGTCCAGCATTCGCCGCTCCACCGCGCCATGGCAAGGTCCCGCGAGAATTAGTGCCACGTCTCGTCCACAACCCGCCAAGTGATCGAACGTCTCCATGGCGCTGTCCAGGCCCTTGGCGAATGAGAGGTTGCTCATAAACCCAAGCGTAAAGCGGACGTGATCGGTACGCGGCAACGCATAGAGATGCTGCGCGACAATCGTAGGCGGTACGAAAAGGAATTCCGCATCGTTCGCGTATTGCACCAGAAAATCACTTTTCATTTGTTCGCAATGCACGACGTGAATCGAGCCTGGCCCCAACATGCGATTGAGCAAAGCGACGCGCCAGTCGCGCCGATCGATATAGGAATACACGTGGTGATGCACGACAACTCGGTAGCCGCGAAGCCGCGCAGCGGCCAGGATGGCGATATCATAGAACAATCCCCATCCCGAGCTAAGTGGATAATAAACGACGCCCCGTCGCGGGCGGCGGCCGAAAAGGATTTTCGCGAACGAACTGCACGCGCCGATGATTCGCGCCAACTTCCACCACAGTGGCGATAAGTTTTTTCCACGGGACCAATTGAAACAGCGAACCGGACCGCCTTGCCGCAACGCGTCGACGATCACTTCGGACATGGCCGTCATGCCGGTCACGGGCGGCGGCAGTGCGCCGATAAAAGTGATCGTGTTGGACTTGTCGTCGGCGATTTGTTTCATCAAACAACGTTTTCACGCGGACAGATTCACATGGACAGGGAAATTCGCCAATTCGAAAGGATGCCGAATTGAGAGCAGCGGTTCACGCCGATTGGCGGCTCCAGCACCATGATGTTGCGATAGTACCAATCCTGAACCTGTCCCGCGGCTTGCCACTCCCGGCGCCAGCGCTCACTCAGCTCGGCGTTGTGGCGGAACCTGCGGCGGGCAAACTTCTCAAGCCAATATTCGTGAGGCTGTTCGTTGATGTGGTCGTGGCCTCCCTGGCCAGGCGTCGCCGCGGTGAACACGATCACTGGTCCCAGGGACACCAATAATTCGATGTACCGCTCGTCGACCGATCGGGGAAGATGCTCGGCGACTTCCATGCTGATGACCACGTCCCATTTCTTGTCATCGCCCGTTGAAAAGGAATCCTGCTCCAGGTCGAACTGGCGTACGGACAGTGCCCGGGATCGGCAGTACTCGAGGGCGGCGTCCGAACGTTCCAGACCCGCCACTTCGCACCCCAAGTCGCGCAGCGCTTCGAGAAGAGCGCCGGTGCCGCAGCCCACGTCGATCACTCGCGTGGGCTCGAGATCGCGGACGATGGTGCCCGCCATGATCGGCGCCGAGTGGCGAGCCGGCGCCTCGATCATGCGATCGAAATAATCCGCGTCATATACCCAATCATGGGGCAGCAAATAGCTTTGCGCAAAAGTCTGAGCACGCCTGGCGAGACGAGAACGGCGAATCGACAGCGGCAGCGTGCGATACATCCGCTTGATGAGACTTACCTTGGGCATTCTCGGCTCCCGATTAACGCAGAATTCAGACTAGGTTCATGTTGTCGCAAGCGTCAAGAAATAGCGCCGCCGAATGGGTTCATGATTGTGCTGCCGCTGCCGGTTGAGTGGCTTGGCTGACCGGAAACTGCTTGAGAAGCGAGCGATCGCGGAAAAACTTGCGCGCCCGGCGCAGCGGACGCAGCATCATGTAGTAAGGGGTGAATCCTCGTCGCCTTGGATTCAGCGCCATCAGCTCCTCTGGCGTGGACGGAAGCGCCGATAATTTCTTGAAGCCATTGGGAAGAACGGCGAACCTGCGCAGCGAAGCGTCGATCGGAAAGTCGACGGGCTTCATCTTTCGCCGCATCAGATGAATCAGCGCGAACTCGGATTCGACAACTTGCGATCCGTCCCAATGCAGGCGCACGATCCGGCCTTCGTCCCAAACAAACGCCTGTGGATAGTAATTCTCCACGAGCGCTGCCTGCAATTCATACCGCCAGGGAACCGGAGTCGCCATAAACTCTTGTTGGAAGTAGGGGATCTTGTGGTGCTTGAACACTTGGGCAATGCCGGACCATTCATCGAAACCAAGATAGCGCGGATCGGCAAAGACGTCTTGATAGCGAATCGATTGAGCCGCGATTTTGTAGAACGCGTTTCCCACGGCCGAATTTCGATAGAGCTGCATATATCCATGCATCAGCACCTTTTCGTGCGCGTCCAGAATTTCATCGGTGATGAAGCGGCGTAATCGGCCAAACACTATGTCGCTGTCGCAATGCCCCCAAAAATCGTAACCCCGCAGCTCGTTGCGAAAGATCACGCCGTACGCGGGGCGGAAATCACACAGCTTGTAAGGGATTGAAAGGTTGACCGGCGTCTTGACGGTGTCGGCGATACGCTGCGCAAGCTGAGCTTTGCTGGTAAGTAGCAGTCGCACGTTTGGCGGCAGGTCAACGTCGGGCAACGGATGATCGCAGACAAACAGCCAGTCCACATCCGCGTTGAAGCGGATCGAATGCGTGAACAGATCGAAATAGGACGGCCACGGACCAAGATACGCCAGGATCAGGCAAATCCGCGGCTGGCGCTCGGCGGCCGGCCGTTCTGCTGCACTCGTGCTTTGAATTGGTTTGGCAATACTCATGCCGGCGAACCCTGGCGCGCGTATACGGACTTGGCGCCGGCATGGGGGCTTGGCGCATGACTGGAATCGCGCCAGCTCTGCTTGGAACGAATTCCGGAGCGGCCAACATGAGAAAGAAGACCACCGACATCACCGTGCCCAAGTTGAGGTACACCGGCTCGTAAATCCAATAGGTGAGCATCGTAAACATGGTGCAGCAGACGATTGTGTTGAGGCGCAGCGATTCTTCAACGTCAACGCCTATCCAAGCCGCGGCGGGCGCTGCGCAACTGCCGTGCGCGATTGATTCGCCGAATGGCCTCGAAAATAATCGCGGCGACGGCCAGCAGCGTGCCGAAAATGCCGGCCTCGATCAGCATCGTAACGTAGCCGCCATGGGCGCCGAGGCCTTCGCCTTCGCCGCTGATCTGCGCACGAAATCCGTGGCCAAACAAGGGCCGCTCCCAAAATCGCTCCAAGCCTTGCTGCCACGATTCGACGCGGCCTGTAAGGCCGCTACCCAGCCCGCGGGCCGGATCGTTCAAACGCATGACGTCTTCGAAAACAACTTGCTGGAGATAGCTTGAAACTAGGAGAACAGAGACCGCCAAAAGCATAGCCAGTACGGCATGCCACACGGCCTTCAGGCTGCCTTTATGAAGCACATAATAGACGGCCAGAAACACGGCCAGCGCTAGTATCGACCCTCGAGAATTGACCATTAACAAGAACAACGCGCAACTGCCGACGCTTCCCCAACGAATGGTGCGATTTGCTGACAGCGTGCAACAGATCATGCCGGCCATTGCCAAAGCGGCGACCGTATTTCGATTGATCCCGCCAATTCCGGCGCCCCACCCGAGCGGCATGCCGTGGTGCAGCAACAAGGCAATCAGCCACCCGAACAACACGAAGCCGCTAAACACTACAGCGCGCCGCACGACTGCATAGTCGCTGCTCCAATACAAATGGCACAGCATAAATACGAGCCAGGTGCCAACCGAATACATTGCGCCGGTGCGCATCGATGCGGAAAAAGGCGACGTCGCCAGCATCAGCAGACAAAATAGCGTGAACAATTTTCCCGACGTCGACGACAATGTCCGGAACGGCGCATTGAACCAGGCGGATATGCCCAGCGTCAAATGCGCGACCAGCACCGTAAGAAACCCGATCAAGTAATGGCTGCGGATATTGACTTCCTGCTCATAGAAGCTCTCGTACCAGTTCCATTCGCTTCGCCACCAGAAGTTGACGATCATCGACAGGAGCCACACGGCAAGCGTCAGCGCGGAGCTGAGCGATGATGCCGCTGCGCGGCCGCGCGGCAGCGGCAACCTGTTGCCAGGCGGGATACGTTTGTACGGTTTGCATCAAAACCTCAGAGGCTCACAACAGTGCGCCGACGGTGACTAGTACGGTCGTTGTTTTTTTATCCGCCTTACAACACGTCAAAATCGGCAAGCGCGCGGCGGATTTCATTTACAGGGTTGGTGTTTTTTCTCCACTCGTCGAGCGCGGCACGCGACCGCTGCTTGAAGCGGCCGAGTTCATCGGCCGCTGAAACTTCCAGCAATGCCTGTTGGAGAGCACCCAAATCACCCGTCGGGAAAATCCCCCCGCTGAGGCCGTCTGTAATCAATTCATGCGCCGATCCCACGGCGTCGCTGGCCACGACCACCAGCCCCGCTGCCATCGCCTCTTGCACCACGACTGCCCACGGTTCGAAATTGCTGGGCAGCACCAACACGTCCGATGCGTGGTAGGCCGGCTTCAGGTCGTCCTGTTCCAAAAACCCTGTCCAGATCACTCGCCGGCGGATCGGTTCAGGCACCCGGCCGCGGAGCTCGTCGCCCAAGGGACCGTCGCCCGCGACGAGCAGGTCCCAGTCGGGCCGCTCGGCGGCGATTGTGCCGAAGGCATCTATGAGCAAGTCTACGCGCTTCACTGCGGCCAGGCGACCGCTGTAGAGGAAGTATTTACGACCTGTCGACAGGCCAAATTTCTGGCGGAATTGCTGCAATCGCGTTTCATCCCGCTCGGCGAACGACTCGTAGTCGGGCGTGTACGGAACGCGGTAGAGCCGCTGTGGATTCGCACCATAGCCGATAAAGAACTGATCGCCCAATTCACCCATCGGCATGACCCCCGACACCAGGCGCAACCAGGAGCGGTACATGCGGGCCTTTAGCCAGCGCTTTGCCGGCGACATGTGGCGGTCGTTCTGAATATTACTATCGTTATTTACAAACAGAGGGATTCCGGATTGATGACAGTAGCGAATGGTCCGGCGGAATGAGATGTAACGGTATCCGAACATGATCACGGCGCGGACGTTGTTCGCCTTCAAGTAGTCGATCACGCGTCCGCCTTTTTGCCATTCATTGATCGGATGACGAAAAGTGCCGGCGGTCGGCGAGTCGCCCGCCGCCCCGAAATGACTGACGTGAATTGCCTCGGGCACCGCCATGTTCCAGTCGAAGTCGGCCGGCCCGTGCGTGATCAGCGTATGCAGCTTGAGTTCGGGAATCCCTGCCGCGACCAGCTTGTGCAAGTTAAGGCGGTACGGCGCCATGACGTTGGCAATCATCGCTAGCCCGGGTCGCGTGTCGTGGGTTGCGTTTGCCATTGGAATGTGCAAGCAACCATATACCGATGCTACTGGCATCGCCAGTGATGCTGCATCTGGAAGAAGGCACTCGCCGCGGCCAGTGGCACCAAGCGCGCGAAGGGAAAAGTGTTCAACCGCTCAATAGGCCCCTTTGGCGAACAGCACGATTCGCACGGTTTTCAGCAGCAGATAAGCGTCCAACCAAGGGGACCAGTTTCGCACATAGTACGCGTCGAGCTGCACGCGCTCGTCGTAAGTCGTGTTGTTGCGGCCCGACACCTGCCACAGCCCGGTGATTCCCGGCTTGACGATCGTGTACAGCTCATAGTACGGACCGTACTTGGCGACTTCGCCCGTAACGATCGGTCGCGGGCCGACGAGGCTCATCTCGCCGCGAATCACGTTCCACAACTGCGGCAACTCATCGAGGCTGGTCTTGCGAATGAACCGGCCAATGCGCGTCACGCGTGGATCGTAGCGCAGCTTCTGGTCTTGCTCCCATTCTTCGCGAAGCTCGGGGTGCTGCTCCAAGTAATACTCGAGCACGTCTCCCGCATTCTCGAACATCGTGCGGAATTTCCACGCGCGGAAGCGGCGGCCGCCGCGGCCGATTCGCTCGTGGCCGTAAAGTATTCGCCCCCGCGACGACAGCTTCACCGCCACCGCAATGTAGAACAACAGCGGCAGGAGCAATGCGCCGCCCACCAGCGCGGCCGACACATCCATCAACGCTTGGTCAAGCGCGGCAGCGGTAACATCAAGTTCTGCTGCAAGTGGATGCCCGTGAGGCCATCCAGCTCGCGGTGAGGACTCCAATGATCGGGCAGGCCGGTCGGCTCCGACAACACGTGAATGAACGGCAGGGAACTGAGATGTTCCGCAATCGTCGTGGCGACCGTGTTGGAAAACCCATCCGTGGGGACAACCACGGCCCAGTAGACGCCGCGCTTGCATGCGATATCGTGAGCAGCCGACCAGGGGCCGGCATACGCGCTAGCCTCCGGGCCAATGCCGATCATTTGCGGATCGCCGATGACGCCGACGGGCCGCAATCCCAAATGATGGTTGTCGCGGAGCCAATGATGCAGCCGCACCGTCGATGGATCGTCGCCGCATACCAGCACGGGGATTCCCCAGCGCATCCAGCGACCCATAATGCGACGGGCCCAACTGCGGGCCACTGGCAAGGCGACCGCGCACGATACATAACAGGCGATCAAGAACCACGCCTGCGCGGCCAGACCGCTGCGAAGCATCTCAACACCGATCGCCCACACAATAAACATGCACGAGACCGAGACGACCAGGCGCCGCATCTCCTCGACCGGACTTAGCCTGACGCCGGGGTAGAGTCCCAGCTCGATGTTCAGAAGCACGAAACCCGTTGTGATCGGAATGAGAAAGGCCGAGACATCGAATCGCATCGGATCGAATTGGCCCCAGAACAGCCGGACGGCGATGATGGTCGCCGTCAGCGTCAGAATATCGACCAGCAACAGCGGCAAGCTGTTGCCGAGAACCTGGAAGAGGTATTGCGCGCCGACCTTGCGCGTGAATGCTTTATTGGTCTCGGTCGATTGCTCCGCGTCGTTGTTTTGCTCGTAGTCTTCCAAAGGTCCGTAACACACGGATGAATGCGATACTGCACCGCGCGCGGCCGGTGCGCCGATCAGCGCCGTCGCCGAGTTCCCCGCGCCCTCTTCGATCTGGCCCATCACCCTGAAGCTCCTCTCAAAGTTGCGTCATCTCGACCGGTTCATTGTACCCGATGATTCGCGATCCGCCGGGCAAAAACAAACAAGCCCGGCCACAAAAAGCCTGGCAGCCAGCGGTGCAGGTAGACACCTAACGCGTAACTCCAGCGCGAAAAACCCAAATAGGCCGGCTCCGAAATATGGCGAAAGACGCACCCCTCGAATTGATGGTTCCTCAGCAAGCGTCGTACCGCGCGGATTGTATTGGCTCGGTAATATGTAGGGAAAACATCGTGCGCTTCGCGCCCCGGTTGGACCACGCTGATAACCTTTGCATGCAGACGATTAGGAATAATTGTCGCAGCAATGAAAGGATATCCCCATCGATTTGGCGTGCGAAAGCAAGCATAGCCGCCCGGCTTTACAACGCGACTGCATTCGCTGAAGAACACGTCAGGATCCGCAAGGTGCTCCAAAACAGCATCGGACACCAGCAAGTCGATCGACGAAGATTCCACCGGCCAGCGGTCACCTTCAATGCGGCGAAACTCATCAATCAGTACGTTCTGGCGCCCTGCGTCGGTCACGTCGATGCCGATAACTTTTTTGCATACTCCCTTCAGAATTCGGCATTTCTCCCAAGGATCCTTTTCCATCCGATCGACGACGGCTCCGCGGCCGCAGCCCACGTCCAGCGCCACCATGTCGGGCCGGGCCAGCGCTTGCACGCGCGTGAAGAACGGCACCGTTCCGTCGACCCGGCTGTAGCCGCCGAATGCCGACTCCGGATAATACGTCTCCTTTAGCCCCTTGGACCGACTCATTTGCTACGTTCTCGCGCCGACACCGGTTGAAGCCGGCCTGAACGGTTCTGCCAAAATTCGATCCGACATACAGCACGCATCAGCAGTTAGGTGAGGCGATACGCGTTTGCCGATCGCCGGAAGTTGCCGGTGTGCGTAAGAAGGAGCGAGTCACAGTCGCCCCGAACCGCAGTTTGCGGACGGCGGCCGAGCACTCAGTACGTCGTGTCGAGCGCTCACTCGCAGAGCAACTCTTCGCGTTCCGGTTTCAAAACCGGTAGCTGAAGTCGTAAGACTTCAAATAGCAGCTGAATTCTCACGAATAGTAAACCAAGTGAAACGAGGTTGCTGAAACCGCGTCACTTTTTCAATCGTAGCGGTGCCGCGATGGGGCGTCAAGAAATTGGCGGTGCGCGCTCGGCGTACGAGGCCGTGCGCTTCGGTTGGCGCCGATTATGACGCCTGTAACGAATTCGCGGCCGCTTGGTCACATTGCATCGGCAGGGTAAAATGAACCCAAATCGAGCGACTGTTTCGAACGTTGAAATTCGCAGCTACGACGATCAAGCTTCAATCCAGGCCAGGCATTTCATGAACGACAAGCTCATTTTGGTGGCGGGGGGCGGCGGTTTCATTGGCGGGCATTTGGTGGCCCGTTTTCGCGACGAAGGTTTCACGCGCATCCGCAGCGTCGACGCCAAGCCGTTCGACCAGTGGTATCAAATATTCGACGACGTCGAGAACGTGCAGGCAGATTTAAAGCTGCGTGAAGCCTGCGTGAAGGCCTGCCGCGGCGCGAGCGAAGTTTATAACCTCGCGGCCGACATGGGCGGCATGGGCTTTATCGAAAACAACAAAGCGCTGTGCATGCTCAGCGTGCTCATCAACACGCACCTGCTGCAGGCGGCGCAGGAAGCCAAGGTCGAGCGGTTCTTCTACGCGTCGAGCGCGTGCGTGTACAACGCCGACAAGCAGCGCAGCGCGGATGTCGTTCCGCTGAAAGAAGCTGACGCTTACCCGGCGATGCCGGAAGACGGCTACGGCTGGGAGAAGTTGTTCTCGGAGCGGATGTGCCGGCACTTCAGTGAGGACTACGGGCTGGTGACGCGCGTGGCGCGGTTTCACAACGTGTACGGGCCGCACGGCACATGGGACGGCGGCCGCGAGAAGGCCCCGGCCGCAATCTGCCGCAAGGTGATTCACGCCATCGAAACCGGCACGAACGAAATCGAAATCTGGGGCGACGGCCACCAGACGCGCAGCTTCATGTACATCGACGATTGCGTCGACGGAATCCTGCGGATCATGCACAGCACGATCGAAGAGCCGATCAACCTGGGCTCCGACGAGCTGACCACGATCAACGGTCTGGTGGAGATGGTGGAAGAGATCGCCGGCGTGGAGCTGGTGCACAAGCACAATCTGTCAGCGCCCAAGGGCGTGAACGGCCGCAACAGCGACAACACGCTCATCAAGAAGTATCTCGGCTGGGCGCCGGGCATCCGCCTGCGCGAAGGCATGGAGCGAACGTACCGCTGGATCCATGAGGAATATCTCAAAGTCCACCGCGGCGAAACGGTGCGGACTTAAGGCGGCCGCCGGCCTGAAAGGCCGCGCTAAGGCAGCCCAGGACGAAGTCCTGGGACTGGGAACGTGCGAGCGCAACACATACTAGCCCGTAAGGGCGCGCTTTGCTCCATTTAGCGCGCCCTTTCAGGCTTCATCGCAATTCGTCCTCGAGACCCAGGGCTACGCCCTGGGCTTTCACAGCGCTCGCATGCTCGCCAAAACGAAAAAGACCGGGCCGCTTCACTACACAAAAGCTATTGGCTGCCAGCTCTCAGCTGTTAGCGAGGCGGTAGCCGGCCGGTGTGAGGCCGGCCTGCTTGAGGCCGGGCGAGACGGCCGCGGCTTCGGTTTTGGATTTGTTATAGTAGAAGACGTTACAGTCGGCCCGTATCATCTGCTCGCTTCCATTCGTCGGCCGAGACAAAACAGTCGCTGAGTTGGCATCGAATCCAAAGGAGGCGCACATGCGTGCGACGATGGCTTTGATCATTTGCACGGTCGGTTGTTTGCTTCTTGCGACGTCCGCGACCGCGCAAGACCGTTACGCCCCGTTCCCCGCAATCGGCGTCGAGCTGCCGCAGCCGGATGGCTTTGAAGTTTCGAACCAATGGCAAGGCTTACAGAACGAGGCGACCGCCAGTGCGGTGGTCTTGATGACCTTGCCGGCGCCGTTGTCGGAAACGACGGCCGGCTTTACGGCCGACCGCCTTCAAGCGGCCGGCATGACGCTGCATGAAAAGACCGACGCGACGATCGCGGGCAAACCCGGCGTGTTGCTCAACGTGACGCAGACGCAAGAGGGCGTGGAGTTCGGCAAATGGCTGGCGGCGTTCGGCGATAAAGCGACCACGATGATTGTCACCACGTATCCGAAGCAGCTTGAAGCTGAGATGGGCGACGTGATGAAATCGATCATCATCGGCACTCGTGCCATCGAGGTGCAGCGGGCGGCGATGGGAGCAAATGTGGATTTTGCGCTGGGCGAAGGCACCAAACTAAGGTTGGCTTCCGACGAGAATAACACGTTGCTCTACACCAAGGACGGCACGCTGCCCCAAAAGTCGCCCAACGACCCATTGCTTGTCGCAACGAAGTCGTTAGGCCGAACACAAATTCCAGACATCGCGCGGTTCGCGCTCCAGCGGATCCAACAAACCGCTGGAACGAAGATTGGGCAGATCGAGAGCAATCAGCCAACCAGAATCGGCCAGTTACAGGCCTGCGAAACAATAGCCACGGGCACGGATGCGTCGTCCAACGCGCCGATGCTCGTCTATCAAATGATCATATTGGACACGGACTGCTACTTCATCTTCCAAGGATTGGTCGGCGCCGACGGTCGAACTGAGTTTTTGCCGGAATTTCAACGAATGGCCAAGGAGTTTCGCCGCAATGCGCGGCCCGAGAGGCAGCCCATTGCTCGGTCGGACAGCACTCCTGACATGCCGGAAGAACGGCGGCCGGCCGGCCGGCAGCTGGCGGATGCGCGGTGCAGACCGATGCGCTCATTGGATAAACCAGAGGCGCGCGAAGAAGTGCGCCCGTTCGAGCCGCATGGGATTCCGGACACGCGGCGCGGCGGTGGCCGGCCGTTGGAATCGTCCGAGGAAATGCGTGACGAGTCTGGCCGGCGGCGGCCGGCTCGAGACACAGCTCGTCAGACGCGACGCCCGCGCCCGACACGACTTCCGCGGCCAAAACAGCCGCTGCCCGAATTCAGCTACGCGCGTGACGACGTGATGCTCGCCCCCGAGCTTGGACATCAAAGCGGCGAACGGTTCGAGGATCTGGCGCCGAAAGGCGGTTTGCTGGTGGGCCTGCGCGTGGTGCGCGGGACCGACTTTGGCGGCGCCGTGCAAGCTGTCGAGCCGATTTTCCAGGTTGTCGGCCGCTACCGCGGCGCGGGCATGCATGGCAATGCTGGCGAAGATGCATCGCTACTGATTGCGCCGGAAGGCCATGCCGTGGGCGGCTTGCAGGTCGGCTCCGGTTTGTGGATTGATGCGCTGCGGTTGGTATACATGCGGGTGGAGGGCAACAAGTTGATCGCCGACAATCCACAATATTCGGATTGGTTCGGCGGCGACGGCGGTGGAACGACAGAGATTCTCAGCGACGGCAGTCCGATTGTTGGTCTGGCCGGTTCGTTCAAAGAGAACTTGCAATCGCTCGAACTGATGTATGTGGTGCCCGAAAAAGTCGAAGTCGAGGCTGCATCCGCGCCGCGGAAACGCTCGACCGCTGCAGCCGACGGCATGCGGCGCTGGACCAGCGCCAAGGGCAGTTCCTCGATCACCGCACGGCTAGAGTCGTTCGACGGCACGACCGCCAAGTTGCGAACGGCCGAAGGCCGCGGCATCAACGTGCCCGCCGAAAAACTTTCGCAGGCAGACCAGGAGTTCCTCAAGCAGCATGCAGGTTCTACGGCACTCGGGGATGGGAAACCACAGAGCGATGCCGCTGCAGCGACCCAGAGCAATAGCGATTAGAGCCCGATCAACGCATTGCCGCCCTGCTGGAAATGCGAATCGATAGCGACACTCAACTGGCGGCGAATCTGGCGCGGCACGTCGATCGGCTGGCCGGCGTGATTGGTCCGCGGCATGTGTCGCAGGCGACGAGTTTCGCGGCGGCCGCCGCTTACGTGGAGCGCGAGTTGTCAGGTGCTGGTTACGACGTTGTGCGTGAGACATATACGACAAGCGGTCGGGAGGTTGCGAATCTTGTTGCCGAATTACCGGGCGGGCCCAAGAAGGATGAGGTCGTAATCGTCGGCGCGCATTACGACACGATCCCCTCGACGCCGGGCGCCGACGACAACGCTTCGGCCGTGGCAATGCTGATCGAAGTGGCTCGGCTGATGCGCCGCTTGCAGCCGGCGCGCACCGTGCGCTTCATCGGCTTTGCCTGCGAAGAGCCGCCCTCGTTCCACACGGGCGAAATGGGCAGCCAGGTGCACGCGCGCAAGTGTCGAAAGCACGGCGAACGGGTTTGCGGAATGCTGTGCCTGGAGATGGTCGGCTATTACGCCACGGGGCCGGGCAGCCAGGAAGTCCCGCCGGCGATTCCGCGGATTTTTCACGGCGTATTGCCCAAGCAGGGCGATTTTCTCGCGGCTGTTGCCAACTTGCGTTCCGTGCGCTTGCTGCGGAAGTTTCGCCGCGGCTTCAAACGGGCTGTGCGCTTTCCGCTGTTTTCAATCGCCTTGCCGGAGGCCATTCGCGAGATTCGATTTTCGGACAACAGTTCGTTCTGGGACCAGGGCTACCCGGCGCTCATGCTCACCGACACGAGCTTCTATCGCAACCCGCATTATCATTTGCCGAGCGACACGCCGGACACGCTCGACTACGAGGCGATGGCCCAGGTGACGCTCGGCGTTGTGGGCGGGGCGAGCGAGGTGGCGGGCGTTCGGGGATAAACCGCCTCAATAATGTTAAGGCCTGAAAGGTCGCGCTGATGTCGTTATTTTATTGTTCATTGAGCTGCTTCGATTGCGATTGAAAGTATTCGAGCCACTGAGCCATGATGACATGCTGTATTATTTTGCCGCGGCGATTCTCTTCGAGCGTTTCGCCCCAATAGAAGCTGATCCAGCCGTCGGCGTGGCGGCGTGAACCGTCGATGAATTGCCCGGCTTCCTCGACGGAACAGCGTAGCGGGAAGAACTCTTCGACCACGAGCGGCTTGCCGACCTCGTAAACGCGCAATGCGGCAAGCGCCGCCGGAATGTCGTTCGATTTCGGATAGAAGTGAACGCTCACAAAGTCGAGCGGGCCGCCAGCCTCCGGCGAATAAAACAGCGGCTTGGCGTTCTTGAATTCGTACGCCCAGGGGATCACGCCGACTGTGATCATGTGCCGGTCGTCGACTTGGCGAATCGCGGCGGTCAACTCGGCCACCCAGGATTTGGCCACTTCCGTTTGCGTGCGTCCGGCCAGGTCGAGGGCAATCCGCTGCACATAATGCTTTCCAAAAAATTCGGCGGCCAGCCAATCGGTTGCTGGTTTTTCCCCAGGAACAACGGGCTCGTTCATGAGGTCGTAACAAAAAACTGCCGGACTGGCGCGGCAAACTTCGGCCACCCCTTGCCAGAATCGGCATTGAACTTTCCAGCGATCGGCTTCCTCGAGCACGTCATACCAGGGCGGAACGTCGCGCTTGTGGTAACAACCTAGCCCTGTGATATCGAGATAAAGACCGGTTTGCTCGGCGCGCCGCACAAGATCGGCGAGTCGCGCCACGTTGGCCGCATTCGGCCGATCGGCGGCGTCCATGAACTTGCCTAACTGCAAATGAACCCGAACCGTGTTTGCCCCAAGCTCTTTGATCTCGCGAAAATCCGATACGACGGTTTGCCATTCATTTTCCCAGTAATCTTCCAGCAACCTGCCACCGCGGTCGCGGTCGTAGTTGACGCCCCAAACCACAAATCGCTGGGCGGCAGGTCCGCGAACAAAGTGCGTGCCGTCGTCGCTCACGCGAATCCACTGGGCCGCTACGCCGGCGGCTTGCTGGGTAAAGAGGGGACGGCATGCGCACAATACCGCGGCCAGGCAAAGGAAGCGCACGCGATACTTCACCATGAAACACGTTCCAGGGTAGAACGGGGCGCGGACGGGGCCCTTTCGATGCGAAGAAGTCGCAGGGCAACTACCACCAGCCAGGCGAGGTTGGCGAGCACAAGAATGCGCTCCGTGAGGCCGAGCAAGATCGGCGGCCCAGGCCGAACAAACACGGGCGTCAGCGACGCCATGAAAACGACATAGCTGCAAACGGCGGCGACGCTCAGTGCCGTGAGCGCGCCATTAAGCGTTTGCCACTGAGAATCTCGGCGGAAGCTCCGTACCAGGGCGACTGTCGCCGCGGGAAATGCCGCAAACGCGACCATCGCTGCAATCCCGTGGATTGCGCCAGCCACACTTGGCGGCTGGTCCCAATGGCCAGGCGGATCGGCAGCAAAGATTCCACCACAGATGATGCCAACGCTCCAAGCCCCCAGCAAAAGAAAACCAATGATGCTGTGCTTATTTTGAATGCCGAGGGCTATCGTAAGGGCCAATGAGGCGATGCCCAGCGCCAGCAAGCTCAGCGTCGTCAGCCAGCCGTGCCGGCCGTGCACGTAATAACTCATGGCCTCGTGAAGCGGCGACAGGCCCGGCTGCACGACGTGAAGCGCAAGCATCGTCACCGTGAAAACGGCGACGCCAATCAACGCCACTATTGCGAGGCAGCGAGTTGAGGTCATCGATGGCAATTCGAGTCTCCGTTTTGGAACCTACTGTTCGAACGACGCCGCGGCCGAACGGTGGCCACTTGGCGATTTTCACCAAATCTCAATCGGCAAGCAACCATTGACATTCGGCAGTCGCGTGAAATCGTTATATGGAACGGAACAAGCTGAATAACATCGCATTGGGCTGCATCACTTTAGGAGACCGACGTGGCACGACCTGTGACGGTTAACATTCCGCACAAGCTTGGGAAACCAGAGGCCCGGCGCCGCATCGAGGAGGGCTTCGGCCGGCTGCGGCAGCAGATGACCAGCGGCATTGCCGGCATGGTCACGTTTCAGGAGCGTTGGGAGGGCGACCGGCTGCATTTCGAAGGCAGCGGTCTCGGGCAGAAGATGACGGGCCGGCTCGATGTGCTGCCCGATTCGGTGCGAGTCGAGGTCGACTTGCCGGAAATCCTCGCCGCGATGGCGGATCTCATCACGGGCCGACTGCAGAAGGAAGGTCAGAAGCTGCTGGAGAAGAAGTAAGCACTTCAGACGAGTGGATTCCGGGAGAATTTCGCGCATGCTTTCAGCGCGCCGGTTTGTGTGCGTCGGCGATGAGCGACGTGTACTGAATAACGCCGCCACTGGGCCTTTCTTCCGTTGATCCGACGCGGCGGCCGATCGTTCCGCGCGAAAGATCCCATTCTTTACGATGGAATTTTCCTTCGCGGTCATAGAATTCCAGGAGCTCGACTTCAAAGCCCGCGCTAGAGAGCATTTCGCTCAGGGATTCGTGCGTGTAGAGCACTTTATGATCAGGCGCGCCCGAACCGCTGCCGCCGGGCGCACGAACTCAATGTAATCAGGGTCGGGATGGTGGCCGTCCGGAACGGCGATGCGCAGGTAGCCGCCTGGCCTGAGCGACGTGAAACATTGCACGGCTGCCCTCTTGCCGCCCTCTTCCGTAAGGTGCTCCCAAACATGCTCCGCCAGCAAGGCGTCGATTTGCTGGTTGCCGAATGCGCGCTGCCAATGCGACTCGTTCAGCAAATTCAAATACTGCACATTCGTCGGGATCCAGCCGGGATCGTATACCCACGAGGACCCGATCACCACGCGCAGCGGGCGGCCTTCTTTCCGACGCCGCTCGACCTGCCGTTTCAGCCATGCCGGTCCGAACACCGTGCGCCCGGCCGACTGAACGGCGCGGGCGGCGTGGAACAACGGCGGAACCTTCTTTAAGGCGCGTTTGACGGTGGCAATGGTCACGTGAATGCGGACTCCGTAAACGGAGTAAGTGCGGGAATGCTCGCTGCCTCAATATAGCATGTAATGCGAATGCCCTGGAATTGGCCACACAGTGCGGGCAAACGTAACCGTCGGCTACCAGTTCGACCAAGTTTCAACTGCACTTGCGGTGATGCAGAGCCCAGTTCATGATCAATGCGGGAACGATGAATCGGCCTACGGCGATGCGGCCAGCGACTCGCAGAGGGACACGATTTCTGGTTTGGAATTCTCGCCGCGATGTCCTACTTCATCACCGGCCCGCTGCAGAAGGAAGGTCAGAAGCTGCTGGAGACGAAGTAGCGCTTGGAGCGGCTGCACTCTCCAGTTTGCGGTTGACGCGTGCTCGGCCAGGCCGGTATTGAGTAGCGCCGAAGAACAGCGCTGCCGCGGCCAAGATCGATGCGGAGGGTTCCGGCACGTTGGCGCCACGAGTGAGCCACCGGCGGCTATTTGGCCAAGGAAGTTCTTGCGCCAGATGACAAAATCCGCAACGTCAACGATCCCGTTGTTATTGCCGTCGGCGCTGGTCGTCGCGCTCCCAAATGCCGCCTTCCAGGCCAGGTAATCGCTGGCGTCGACGACATGATCGCCGTTGTAATCGCCAGAGCGCGTGGTTGGCGCAGTGCGCCCGGCGTTCATCAACTGCAGCAAAAGCGTCTGCAGTGCGAGAGCCTTTTGACGCATGGCCTCGGTGCCACCGCCGGCGAGTAAATTTGTCGTCTCCGAAGGATCGGCCGTTAGATTGAATAGCTGCAATTGCGAAAAGTTGGTGATCGGAAGGGCTGGGTTGATGGCGGTTCCCGAGAAGCCGCCGTCTGTAGGCGTAAAAGCAAGCTTCCATTCATTGCCTGCGCTATCAACGTGGCGAATGATCTTCGCTCCGGAAAAGGAGATTTGGACGCCGGCGTTGCGCACCGGCCCGGTTGAATCGCCTCGTAGCAACGGAGCCAGGTTGAAGCTGTCTTCGGCTGCGTTTAAGGGCAATTGGTAATCGACGATGTCGGCCACGGTAGCCATGAAATCGTTCAGCTCGACCATCTGCGACGAGACGGTCCCTGCCGGCACTTCGCCATCCCATTTGACCATGAAGGGAACGGCGTGCCCGCCTTCGTAAACGGTCGTCTTGTCGCCGCGCAAGGGCAGGCCGTTCTTGTACCCTGGCGACGTGCTGAACGAGAAATGCGTCTCGGCGCCATTATCCGCCGTAAAGACGATCATCGTATTGTCGAGAATGCTGTCGCTCGTGTTGTTATCGCCGTTGGGGTCTTCCAGCGCATCGAGCACGCGGCCAACTGCCCAATCGACCGTGGCGATGAAGTCGCCGTAGACGCCTTTACCGGTAGTGCCTTGAAGTTCGGGAGGCGGCAGGAGCGGTTCGTGCGGTGCGGTTAAAGGCATGTAGAGGAAAAACGGCGACGGCTGCGTCGCCCTGGCCGCGATGTACGATTCCGTTTCGTCGAGCACGAGCGGCAGCGAAGTGGCGGTCGTATAACCGGGCGTGACAAAGCCGGGCAACACTCCGCCGGGCGGTATGAAGGGCTGGCCGCTGGCATTTCCGACCGGAATTCCGATCGTACGATTATCGCGAATCATCGTGTATGGCGGCCAATTGATCACGTCGTCGCCGTAATAGGTGTCAAATCCATGACTCGTCGGACCGCCGGTGAACGGCTGCGAATAGTCGACGTTCGTGCCCGCCGCATTTGCCGGCTGCCCGTCGGTGGTGACCCAATTCAGCCCGAGGTGCCATTTGCCAAGGGCAGCCGTGGCATAGCCTTTTTGTTGCAGCATCTCGGCGACCGTAAGACGCGCGGGTTCGAGCACGGCAGGTCGCATCTCCCGGACGATGCCAAATGGCAGTGGGCCGCGCCAGGGATAGCGGCCGGTCAGGATGCCGTAACGCGTCGGGGAGCAGACGCTCGAGGGCGAGCGGGCATTGGTGAAGCGCATGCCCTCATTGGCGATGCGGTCGATATTCGGCGTGTTGACAGGCGAGTTGGCGTTGTATGAGCGGATGTCGCCCAGTCCCATGTCATCCGCCAGGATGTACACGATGTTGGGCGCATCAGCCGAGGCGTCGTCGGCAAGCGACGAACGACATGCCGACCACGGCCAACAGAAAAACGGGCCAGCGCGGAGCGGCGCAGGCTCTTACAGAGTTGTCGATACAAGTGATGCATCCTTCCGTTCCCTGCGGGCGAAGCAGCGGCGACACCGCTGTCGCCACGAAATAGCCCCCTGTGGCCGCAAACATTTATCCTAGAATAGAGCTGCAGCGTCGTCCACTAAGTAGTGCGGCCGCAACGGGTGGCCGGATGCCGGGCTCGGCGCAACGCGCCTCCGGAAATTTAGCGGCCAACTGGTCACTTCGTTCCGCTTCGGCGTAGCCAACCAAGCACCCTATAGCTGGGACAAATTAAGGCGCATGCAATGCGGGTCATGTTTTACGCGCCGGAATATGTAGGTCATTATTTCGCCTATTTGGCGCGGATGATGCCGGCATTCGCGGCCTTGCCGATTGAAAGGCTCGTGGCGACCGTTCCTGAAGCGCTGGAATCGACCGAATATGCGGCGACACTGGCCCGATTCGCCGACAAGCTGTCGTTCGCGACAATTTGCACGCAGGGGCCGCAGCCGCCCGTACAAAGCGCTCGGCACCGGCTTGGCGAGCTTCGCAGCGCCATTCGCGCAACGCAGCCGGATCATGTCATTGTTGGATACCTCGATGGGATCTGGGACCAGGCGCTCGCGGCCTGGATGACGGGACGAAGGCCATGGCCGCGCGAGCTGGTTGTGGAAGGTTGGGTCTACCGCACGCGCTTCGGCGACCGCAGCGACCGACGAGTGAAGGCGCGCATGCGTCGCATGATGTTTCCGCTTTTATTGCGCAGCGGACTGTTTCGCAAACTGCATCTCGACGGCGAACAACTTTACGATCTTGCCAAGCCCAAGTCGGTGGGTGCACCAACGGAGATCGTGCTCAGTCCCAACCCGATTGCGATGCATGAGCCAATCGCGAGGGACGAGGCCCGACGGCGGCTTGGTATTGCGACGGATGGAACATGGCTGAGTCTGAGCGGCATGATCGCGCGATACAAAGGTGCCGACCTGCTGCTCGAGGCATATCGCCACTTGCGCGAATCAAAGCGCGGGGAGAAGTTGCTCTTGCTGTTGGCCGGACCCCACGAGGAGCAGATCGCCCAGCTATTGCGCGCCGAGCCATTTCGGCAGTGGATCGATGTGGGGCAAATTGTCTCGATCAATCGGTTTGTCGATGAAAATGAAATGTTCCTAGCGGCGGCGGCGGCCGACCTGGTCATGGCTCCTTATCCTGATCACCATGGACGCTCCAGCATTATCTTATGGGCTGCGGCGGCGGGCCGGCCGAGCCTCGGCACTGAAACTGGCGGCATTGGGTACGTCATTCGGCAACAGAACTTGGGTTGGACATGCGACGTAACGAACCTGGCGACACTGGCGAAATCGATCGCAACGGCAGTCTGTGCCCCCTGGAGCTATGCCGACGCGTCGCGTGTGCGAGCATACGCCGAGCAGCACCGGATTGAGGAATATCAACGATCTGCATCGGCGCTGAGTTCGATCGCGACTGGCGAACTAACGTGCAAACACCGTGGCTGCCGGGGGCTGCGTCGGTCCGAAGGCGGGGCATGGTTCATGGTATAATCAAAAGGACGCGCGGATGCCGTCTGGAGAGCGGCCGGAAGTAAGGCGGCCAATAAAGAGGGATACCCTTGCATGACGTATTTGTCGAACCCCACCATTCGGGAGGTATACGATACCGGCAAAGTATACGATCAAAACGGCAACCAGATTGATGTCTGGGCGCAGGTCACCGAAGCGCATTGCACCGCGCTGTATCAGA
Source organism: uncultured Planctomycetota bacterium (assembly GCA_963713365.1). Classification (GTDB taxonomy): domain Bacteria; phylum Planctomycetota; class Planctomycetia; order Pirellulales; family Lacipirellulaceae; genus JABDGM01. The sequence goes on from CAVQLN010000009.1 coordinate 423,271, forward strand.
CGGTGTTGAAATATCGGCCGCAAAGCTGCGTCGAGATCGGAATGGCGTGCGGGCTTTCGACGCTGGCAATTCTGGCCGCCCTGCGCGAGATCGGCGAAGGAGGTCAGCTGATTTCCATTGACCCGCATCAAAGCACGGAGCGAAAAGGCGTCGGAGTGGCCAATGTGGAGCGGGCCGGCTTCGCGGACATCCACACGCTGATCGAGGACTTCGACTACGCGGCCTTGCCGAGACTGCTTGCGGACGGATCCCGAGTCGACTTCGGCTACATCGACGGCTGGCACACGTTTGACTACACCCTGCTGGATTTCTTCTACCTGGATAAGATGACGACAGTGGGCGGCGTGATCGGCTTCAATGATTGCGGCGTGCGCGCGGTTCATCGCGTTTTGAAGTTCGTCAAGACGCACCGCCGGTACAAGGAGATCGACGTGGGGCTGGAATCGGACTATCACGCCCGCAATTTTCTGTACGTCGCCGCGAGAAAGTTTTTAGATTTCAAATGGAACGACCGCTATTTTGAAAAGAGCGAGGACTGGGAGCCCGGCAATACGTTCTTCTACTCGCGGTTCTAACGGTGCGCGGTTCGGCGAGGCGGCAGCCGATATTTCAAGTTCGATTTTGGCCGGTATCGATGCAAGCAGCTCGCTTTGCGCACAAGCGGCGGACAGCATGAAACTACCTCCCACAATTCGCGGCTTTCTCGGACGCACGCGGCTGGCCGCCAATTATGTCCTCGGCCGACAGGCGATGGCGAAGGGAGTTACTTCCTACGAGGACGATGTCTGGATTGTGTCGTTCCCTAAGTCGGGCAACACGTGGACTCGCTTCTTGATCGCGAACCTCATTGCCCGCGACGCCGCGGTCGATTGGACGAATATCGAGTGCTTCATTCCGGACGCGGCGCTCCATCGCGACACGCAGTTTAGCGAGCTGCCGCGGCCGCGGTACTTCAAAAGTCACGCGCCGTATCAGCCCGAATACCGGCGCGTCGTATTCATCGTGCGGGACCCGCGCGACGTGGCGGTTTCGTATTATCACTTCGCTCAGAAAGCGAACCGGCTTGCGGCGGGCCAGTCGGTCGCCGATTTTGTAAACGAATTTATCGCGGGGCGCACCGATCCCTATGGCAGTTGGGGCGAGAACGTTGGCAGTTGGCTTGGGGTGCGCTGCGGAACGAACGATTTCCTGGTCGTGCGATACGAAGATCTGCTGGCAGATGCCGAGCCGCAGCTCGCGCGCATCGCCAAGATGCTGCAACTCCCGGATGACAGTACGTGCCTGCGCCGCGCCATCGAAAACAGCCAGGCGGACCGCATGCGCAAGATGGAGCAAGCACAGCACGACCAGCACATTTTTCTCAAGCAGACACGCAAGGACGTTCCATTCGTGCGGGCCGCGAAATCGGGGCAATGGAAGACGGAGCTGCCGCCGGATGCCGTGGCGAGAATTGAAGCGGCTTGGGGCCCCTTGATGCGCGAGCTGGGCTACTTGCAATGAAACACTCTCCCTTTGGGAAAGGGAAGGGCGGCTGACTTTGGCAGTCATGAGAATACTTTCGGCCTCTACACGAGGCATAGCATCCCCATGAGCACGGACGAAAGCCAAGCCGCACCGCCTCACAGCCTGGGCACGCAATCGGCCCGCGGCCTCGTGTACCTGTTTGCCGGCTCGACGGCGTCGAAGATCGTCGGCTTCGTCTCGCAGATTATTCTGCTGTATCTATTGGGCCGCACCGATTTCGGCGTCGTGAGCTTGGTGTTTGCGATCGCCATGTTCATCACGGTGATCGAGCTGGCGGGCGTGGGCGACGTGCTGGTGCGTTGCCGGCGATTTCGCACCTGGGCCATTCCCGGATTCTGGCTTTCGATGGCGCGAGCGCCTTAAGCTGCCTGCTGATCATGGCCAGCGCACCGTTTGCGGCGGCGATTTACGGAAAAGATCCGTCGGTTCGAAGAGACGTATTTTGGATGCTGATTCTGATATCGCCTTTGTCGCTGGCGAATGCACTGTCGGTAGTGCCTCGAGCAAAAATGGCCCGCGAGCTGCGGTTTCGCGCGATGGCGGCCGTCAATGTCGTGAATCTAACGCTGCAAAAGGTTCTCACGGTGATTCTGGCGGCGCTGGGTTTTGGACCGTACAGCTTTGTAATTCCCCTGCCGGTTACCGGCGCGATCATTGCCGCGGTTCTGTGGTGGTGGCTCAAACCGCCGTGGGCACTTCGACCGCAGGCTGCGCCGGTGGCGGTATCTGGTGGGTGACTCGACTCGCCTGCTGGCGGCTGAATTCGGACGGATCCTGCTTGATCAGATCGATTACATCCTATTGGGATTGTTTCTCGCCGTGGCCGACGTTGGCGTGTACTGGGTCGGCTTTCTGTTTTCGATCCAAGCCGTGCAATTCTTGATGGCCAATCTGACCAATATTTTGTTCCCGGCGTTTACGAAGCTGAACGATGATCCGCAACGACAGATTCAAGGGTTCCTCAATGCACAGCGAATCCTGGCGATGTTAGGCGTCAGCAGCTGCCTGCTGCAGGCGGCGGTGGCCGAGCCGTTCGCCCGGCTGATATTTCCGACCGAGTGGGCGCCGTCGATCATCGTCATGCAGATCCTCAGCTTGAGCATGGCGACGCGGATGGTTTCCGGCGCGTTGTTCGCGCTGCTCAAGTCGCAAGGCCGGTTCACAGCAATCGTGGTGAATCGCTGGTTGTCGGTGGCGATTTTGGCGGCTGTATTGACGGTGATTCTTTCGCTAGGCGGAGGAGTGGCTGCCGTGGCCGTGGCCGTTTCGGTGATCGGCGGCCTGATTGGTCCAATCACGTTTTATTCCGCAATACGTCCCTACAATGCCGGCTGGGCCGAAGTGGTGGAGACGCTGGCACGGCCCGTGGTCTGCGGCGTGGTTTCGGTCGGGACGGCCTGGATCATCGCCCAGGGTATGGGCCAGGCGGGCTACGGCAACGTCGCGCAGCTAGTGGAAACGGTCGTAGTTGCCGTAGCACTCAACATTTTGTTAGCGTGGTTGTGGATGCGGCCCGTGTGGAACGATTTCTGGCTTCGCGTTCGTCGGCTTTTACCGCGGCGGGCCGTGGCCGGCGGTTCGTAGAATCGCGGCTATTCTCCCAAAAAACCGCTGTCCCGCTTCCAGCCGGTTCTCGCTACAATCGCGGCGGTCCGTCAGGGATGACAGCATGCAATCCTCACTTGCGCCGCGTCCGTCGAGCGCCGACGGTTCGCCGCGAATCCTCATCGTGCGCTTAAGCGCAATCGGCGACGTGATTCACGGCGTCCCGGTCCTGTGCGCGCTGCGCGATGCGATGCCGCGCGCGTTTATCGCCTGGGTGGCCGAAGGGACGGCGGGCGATTTACTGGAAGGGCATCCCGCGCTTGATCAGCTCGTGCGCGCGCCGCGGCGCTGGTGGAAATCGCCGCGCGACGTATGGCGCCTGCGACAACGCATGCGCTCGCTGCGCTTCGATACGGCCATCGATCTTCAATGTCTCACCAAGAGCGCGCTGGCGGCGCGGCTGAGCGGCGCGGCGGCGGATCGGCAAATCGGGAAAGGACGGCCGCGAGCTGAGCCGCCTCTTGCACAATGAGCTGGTCGCCGCAGGCGGACGCCACGTGATCGAACATTACCTGACGATGCTGCAGCCGTTGGGAATCGATTCGCCCGAGGTGCGGTTCGATTTGCCAGAGCGACCGGCCGAGGCGCAAATGGCGGATGGGACAGTGCGAGAAGCGGAGTTCGCGCGGGCAGTTCGCAATTTTGAATCCGGGCGCCGGGTGGCCGTCGAAAGTGTGGCCCGCCGAGCGTTACGGCGAACTGGCTCGAGCGCTGGCCGCTTCGCGCGGTATGCCGAGTATCGTTGTCTGGTGCGGCGAGGTTGAATTGCGCTTGGCGGAGACCATCGTCGTGACGAGCGGCCGCAGTGCACGACTGGCGCCGGCCACGAACATGGTTCAGCTAGCGGCGCTATGCCGTCGGGCCGGGCTGTTTGTCGGATCGGACACGGGACCCATGCATCTGGCGGCCGCGGTCGGCACGCCGACGGTCAGTTTGCACGGTCCGAGTCGTGCGGAATGGTGCGGCGCGTATGGCCTGAACGGCGTGAGCGTGCAGGTTCGATATGAAGACGGCTCGTCGATCCAGCGTCGCAAAGCGGACGATTCCGCGATGCGCGCGATCACCGTCGAGATGGTAATGAAAGCATGTGAAAAGGTGCGGATCGCGCCAGCGTCAAGAAAATGCGGATAGACCCTGCTGGGAAATGAAAAATATTGCCGGCTGGCAATGAAAAGGAGTCTTCGACATGAATCGTATTATGGTTCTTACTGCGATCGTTGCTATTGGCTTACTGGAAAGTTTTGCAGCGCGCAGCGCCGCGGCCCAATCGCTGGATGGCACCTGGGAAATCTCGGCTGTGATCGACAACGGCCGCGTGGTCGAGCCGACCGACGTGCTGCTGAATTACGCCGCCGACGGCCGCGTGATTATTCGCGGGCAGACGGTGGAGCTCGTGGTGCCAATGACGTTCCAGCGCAAGCGCCTGCCATTTGTCGTGGATAACACGAAAAGCCCAATGAACGTGGATTTGGCCGGCGCGGAGAAGACGGGCGGCCGCGGCATCTTCCTGGCGAGCAAGGATACGCTCGTATTGTGCCTGTCGAGCCGGGACCGCGGCCGGCCCACGACGTTCGCATCGCTGCCGGGCTCCGGCAATTTGTTCGTCACGTTGAAACGCACCTCCGCCGGCGACAGCAGCTCGCCGTCGCCGAGCCCGCCTACGGCGCCGTCGTACGAAGACGAGCAACTGCGCCGAATGCTGGTCGGCACGTGGGGCCACCAGGACGCCGACTCGATTCATTACATCACGCTCAACGGCGACGGCAGCCTGAGCGCGACGATGACCTGGAAGGATCGGTTCAAGCAAATGTTCCATCAAGATGTCCGCTCCAGCGGCACGTGGAAGGTCATGGACGGCGTGGTCATCGTCACGATCACGACGTCGACCGATAAGGAGCGGCGCGGCCAGGTGGGGTCGTTCCGGGTTCGATCGATTAACGCCAGCGAACTAGTGGCCGTGGATCACAACGGCCAGGTGCGGCAGGAGTGGAAAGCGCCGCGCGGCGATTGGGCCGCCGGTGGCGCGGACGCCGCGTCTCGCTAACGCAACCCTTTGCGGCGGGCTCGTGTAAAAGATCCCGACGATCAACAAAGCGCCAACGAGCGCGAACGATGCCGGTTCGGGAACGCTCGCGGAGTCTGCGAGTTCAGGCGAGGTGCGTCCAAAGTTGGCACGCCAGGTTTGATAGTTGGCCGTGTCCACGAAGCTGTTGCTGCTCAAATGGCGGCGCCAAACGACATAGTCGGCAGCATCGGCGCTGCCGTCGCGATTGAAGTCGCCTGGCAGAATGCTGCTCAGGAAGTTCGTAAGCACAATCTGCCGCGGGTTGAATGCGCTGGTAGCGCCGTAGTGAACCAGGAACGACCCAGTTCCGTCGCTTGTCGCGAGCCGCTGGCCGTTGGCGACATTGCTGAATGCGCCCGTCATGTTGCCGGTGGCGCTCAGCACATTGAAAATGTTCTGCGGCCCGGGCACAAAGTTGTTGATGAGCGCCAACTGCAATTGGCCGCTGAGGGCCACGGTGTTCTGCACGGTCACGACATCATGCTGTGTAATGGGAGTGATGCCGCCGACTTCAATGTGCAGTGTGGCGGCCGCTTGTTGTGTGTATCGACCTGTGATTGTCGTGCCGCCAGCCGATTCGCCGGGCGCAAGCACGCCGGCCGAATTTACTAGGTCGCCGTTGTAGCGGCCCACGTGCAGCGTGCCGGAAGTCCACTGGAATTGGCCGCCGGAGAAATCGAATCGCATTTCGGCAGTCGCCAGAGTCCCGCCATCCAACTTCAGCACGCCTTGGCGATAGATTCTGGTTTCTCCGCCGACATCGACGGCGGCGCCGCTGCCAATCGTCATCATGGCCTGACCGCCAGAGCTGAAACTGCCGCCGCCCACCCCGAGCCGCCCGCTGATATCCCATTTCGAGTCCGCGCCGCTAAGTGAAACCGTCGCCGGGGCTACTCCGAAGCGACCAAATCCCGCGCCAAGGAATCCATCGCTGCTGGTGACGCGCCCGCCGTCGGAAATTGTCATTGCGGCTGTGCCCTCGTTGCCGACAGTGATTGCACCGTTGTTGATCCACTGTGAGCCGGCGCCGCGCACGGTGACGGAGTTGGTACCTGACGACGGTAAAAAGTGGAATCTGTTGCCGATGACAGCGCCGTTGCTGGTGACGCGGCCGCCGTTCTCAACGATGAGGACGCCGGTTCCATCGCCGCCTACGGTCAAAGACCCGCCATGCGTCCAACTGGAACCCGGGCCGCTCACCGTGACCTTGCCATTGGAACCGAATCGATCGCCGATGCCATTGCCCAACGAGACACCGCTGGGCTGCGAGAAGGACACCACGCGGCCGCCGTCGAGGATGCGCAGCTCAGCGGAAGCGGTTGATGCGAACGATCCGCCGATCGCCAGCCAGCTCGAGTTGAGCCACGTTGAGCTGTTGCCGGTCACGGTAACGCTGCCGCCTCCGACGTTGCCGCTGGTGCTTGAAACAGTGGCGCCGTCGCTGACGGTAAGTTGGCCGATGCCGCTGAGGCCGATGTTGAGCTCGCCACCGATCTGCCACGCGGAGTCTTCGCCAATGACGGTCGCAGTGCCGAGGCCGTCCGGATGGTAGCCGAGATAGCCGGAGTTTGAGCGAACGGTGACGCCGTCGGTGATTGTCAGCGATCCCTGGCCGCGCAAGCCGACGCCGATCGCGCCATTTCCGTCGGCACGTAGATTGATCGTAATATTCTGATCGGGCTCGCTATCGAGAACAACCTGCTGTTGCGCCGGATGATCGCCATCGAAGACAAGGTCGATATCGCTCACGAGGCCATTTGTGTTGATGGTTCCATCGCCGTGGAGCTGGCTGGGACTGGCCCACAGGGATTTGGTCGTAAGCGTCCCATCATCAAAATTGATGCTGCTGCTTCCGGATAAAGTTCGCCCGACGAACGTGGTGCGTCCGACCTCGACCGCGCCGCCGTCTCGAACGCTCAGCATGCCGACGCCGTTGAAGCCGATGTTCAGATCAGCGGTGAGCGTCCACTTGGAATCGGCGCCTTCCACTGTAGCGTCACCGGTTGCGTCGGAATGATAGCCGAGATAACCATTCCTGGACGCGACCGTCACGCCGTCGGCGATCGTAAGTGATCCCTGACCGCGGAAACCAGCGCCTAGTGAGCCAGCCTCGTGGCCTCGAAATTCAACAGGATATTTTGATCGGGTTGGCTGTTGAGCGTGAACTGCCGCTCGAGACTGTTAGTTTGGTCGAAGATCAAGTCGATGTCCGTGACCAAACCATTGGTGTTGATCGTCCCAGCACCCACCAGATCGCTAAATCGAGCTAGTAGCCCGCCAGTGGTGAGTGTGCCGTTGTCGAAGTCAATGGTGCCAACGCCGGAGCTGGAGCGGCCCACGAACGTGTCCTGGGTCACCTCGACCTGGCCGCCGTTGATATCGAGCGTGCCCGCGCCGGAGCTGCCGACCGTCAAGTCGCCGGTGCTGGTCCACTTGGACGCGGCCCCATCAATCGTCACCGTACCGACCGAATCGGTAATTTGTGCGATCGTGGCACTGCGGTTCGACATCAAGCCGCCATCGCTGATGGTGAGCGTTCCTTGGTTTCCGTCTGCGACAGTCAACGTAGAAGTGCTCGTCCAACGGGAGCCCATTCCGCTGATCGTCACCGTGCCGACGCCATCGAATCCGCCAACCGTGCCGGACCCACTGGAGACCTGGCCGCCCTCCTCGATGGACATTGCCCCATTGCCTGCGTCGCCAATGTTTAGGCTGCCGCTGGTAATGTTCCATTGGGAATTCGCGCCGGTAACGGTGACCACGCCGTCGCTGAATTCAACGTTGGCGATATCGGCGGTTGAGGTGGTGATTGATCGTCGCACCGTCGGCAATCGTAAGTTCGCCTCCTCCACGTTCACCAATCGCGGAAACGCCGGGTAGTCCACGTAGAACCGTTTCCCGACACGGTGACGATACCCGTGGCTGCGTCCTCGTAGCCGAGGTAGGACGTGCCGGAGACGACGTCGCTGCCGGCGGCAATTTCCATCGAGCCAAAGGCGGTCTCGCCGATATAGAGGGTGTCGCTCGTCGTCGTGGTGGCCGGATGCGGATTCACATTGCCCGACGTGGTAATGTCGCCGCGAGCCGGTCCGGCCCATAACAGAAGCATCGCGCAGCAGAGCAGCCCCCGCGCGTCGCGAAGGAATGCAGCCCGCGCCAACCTTGATCCCATGTCGAATACACGCATTGATTAGCCGTGGAACGACGACCGAGGTTGACATCAAGAATCGCGACGAAGAAGCAACTTTCACTATAGCAAAGCGATTCAGCCGCGGCAAATTTGCCGATCCCGTGGCGATTCGCTGAGCGCTGCGCCGTTTTGACGCCGCTATGCAGCCCTGCGGAGCGGCTGTCGTTCTCGGTTCAGAATGCGATCATAGAGCGCGTTCAATTGCTCTAGATAGCGCGGCCAGGTGAAGCGCTGCAAAGCCAGCTCGCGGCCGCGGCGGCCCATGTCGCGTGCTTGGTCGCGGTTGTCGAGGAGCTTCAGAATGGCTTCGGCGAGAGCGGCCACGTTTGTCGGCTTCTCGGCAGCGGGCGGCGGAACGAGCAAGCCTGTTTCGCCATGAATGATGATTTCAGGCGCGCCGCCGGCGTTGCAGGCAATCACCGGCTTCTCGGCCAGCGCCGCCTCGACGTACACCAGGCCGAACGGCTCGCGGTGCGAGGGCAGGCACATCACGTCGACGGCTCGCATCAGGTCGGGCACGTCGCGGCGGAAGCCCAAAAGCTTGAAGCGGTCGGCGATTCCCATCGCCCGCGCCGTTTCTTCCAGTTCGCCTCGAAGCGCGCCTTCGCCGGAACACCAGAATTGCGCCGTGGGCATGCGGCGCAAAACGATTTCAGCCGCGCGCACCAGCTCTCGATAGCCTTTTTTAAGCGAAAGGTGTGCGAAAGTGCCAACGATTGGCGTGTCGGGCGACACACCGAGCTCGGCACGAACCTCGAGCGGCGAACGCTGCGAACGGATGTCGTCCGGGTCAACCGGGTAATGCATGACCGTGATTCGCTCGGCGGAAAAACCCTTGGCGATGAGGTCTTGCTTCACGGCACCCGAACACGCAATGAGATGCGTCTGGCGGCGGTGCCACAGCGCCGAAGTGAAGCCGTGTACGTGGCCGATCGACGGCGGGCCGCCGAGCCGCTCCAGCCAGCCGCACCACCAACTGGCGGTCGACAAATGCGAATGCAAGACGTCGATCTTGTGTCGCCTGACCGCTCGGGCCAGCCGCGGAACGGCCAGAAGATTGCCCTTGCCGCTGATTTGCAGCGTTTCGAAATCGATGCCGGCCACGCGCATCTCCGCGTTGGCGGCGCTGCGACTGGACGCGCAGCGGTGAACGACGCCGCCGGTGCGCGTGCGCCGCACGAGCCGCACGAGAAAAGTCTCAGCGCCGGCCATTCGCGAAGGCGTGATGACGTGCAGCACTCGCGGCTGATATTGGGCAGTGAGCATGGAGTCTATTGAGCACCATTCGGACACTAAACCGCAAGCGGATGGAGCGCTTTTCGTGCAACGCCATCTAACCCGCCAGTCGGCGGGATCGGTACAAGTATGGATTGAGCATCGGATCGTTGTACATCTTCATTTGCCGGTACACTTTCAATAGCTTGCGGCCGGCGAACAGGTCTTCGATTAACTCGACTAGCGATTGCGAAAGTTCGGCGTGCTGAATCCGGCAGCGCGCAAGCCGCTCTTCGACCGTGCCACGCTGAATCGCGTCAACGTCGTCACGCAACTTTTGCTCTTCGAAGTGATAAATTCGCAGGGCCATGATCGACAGGCGATCGATCGCGCTCGCTGGAGTTTCCGTGTTCGGCCGGGCGTCGCGAAGTGGCAACACGCTTTCGGCAGCCAGCGCTTGCATCAGCGCCTCGTCAATTTTTTCAATCCAGTCGTTGCGCTGCTGGTTGTAACGATCAATGGCCCGCTTCACCGCGGCGATCCGCTGGTCGGGCACGTCGGGGCTGCGAGCAATATCCTCCTCGTGCCAGAGCAAATAGTTGAACTGGTGCTGCTGGCAAACCGTGCCCAACAGACCGTCATATGGGTTATCGGCCGGACACAAATGCCAGCGCGCAGTCGTTTCCTCGTGCAGTCGCGTGATCTCGTCGACCAGGCTTTTTGGGTCAGGAAGCATCGCACAGTCGCTCAGCTGTCGGACATCCTGCGGGGCGGGGATTTTAGGAGCGTAGCGCCATGGCGGCAAGACGGGCCGTAGCACCGATTTTAGTCCGCAAATCCGGTATGACGGACTGAAGTCCGTGCTACTTTAGCGTGGTCAGCCTGGAAAGGCTGACCTGCGGCACTCTAGAATGACAGCATGTCGCGAAATCGAAAAACTCGTGTTGACTTGGCGATCGGCCCAAATGTCGTCGTGACGATGCTGGGAATGGCGGTAGCGATTGCCGGCTGCCGAGGGCCAGCGGCAGTGGCCCAGTCTCAGAACCCGGCCGCCGAATCGCGCGCATCTGCGAGCGATCCGCGAAAAAGTGCGTCGGATTCGGCCGCCTCTTCGCAGGCCACGGATCGCCGAACGCCTTCAAAGCCCGGTAATCCGCTCAATGCGGCCCGCGCCTATGGTTACCTGCAAGAGATTTGCGCGATCGGTCCGCGGATCAGCGGTTCGCCCGGAATGCGGCAGCAGCTTCGGCTGTTGCGCCAGCACTTTGCCAAGCTGGGCGGCAACGTGCGGTTTCAACAATTCATGGCGCCCAATCCACGCGGCGGCGAAAAAGTGCAGTTGGTGAACATGATCGTCGAGTGGCATCCGGAGAAGAAGGAACGCGTTCTGCATCTGCGCCCACTTCGACACGCGGCCCCTTCCCGATCGTGATCCCAACCCGGCCGCGCGCCGCAACGGCACGTTCGTCGGCGCAAACGACGGCGCGAGCGGCGTCGCACTGCTAATGGAACTTGGCCATTTGATGAAATCGCTTGATATTCGCTACGGAGTAGATTTCGCGTTCTTCGACGGCGAGGAGTTCGTCTACGACGAGCGCGATCGTTACTTTCTAGGAAGCGAGCACTTTGCGCGGATGTACGTGAAGGAGCCGCCGGCGCACAAGTACCGCTGGGGTGTGCTGCTGGATATGGTCGGCGATGCGGACCTGCAGATTTACCAGGAAAAGTTAAGCGTTTCATGGCGCGATACGCGGCCGCTGGTAGCCCAGATCTGGGGCACTGCGCAGCGATTAGGCGTCAACGAGTTCGTGGCACAGCCGAAGCATACGGTGCAAGATGACCACATTCCGCTGCGGCAGATTGCCAAGATCCCGACGTGCGACGTGATTGACTTTGATTACCCGGCGTGGCACACGACGGCGGACATACCGGAGAATTGTTCCGGCGAGTCGCTGGCGAAAGTGGGCTGGGTGGTGTTGGAATGGATGAAATTGCAGGGGCCGGGAGAGTCAGGAGCTAAGAGTCAAGAGTAGCAGGGTGGGGACGGCCCACCACAATTATGCGTGCACTAAAGCAGTGGTGGGCGGTGCCCACCCTACGATGATTCTTACATCCATCATCTCGCTGATCTTGATCGGCCTTTCGGGCGTACTGCTCGATTCGCACAGGCGCGCGTGGCGCACGGCACAGCAAGATACCACCAAGGGAGAGCGAGAGCGACGATTTGCTCTGTCCCAATATCGTCGGCGAATGCAGGCCAGCGGGATAATCGGAATGCTGGGGGCGGCGATCGGCTTTGGGCCGCTGGTGCCACATGAGCCTTGGCCGATGGCGATTTACCTAGCGTCGTTGACTGGCGCCTGTGGCTGCATCATGGCGCTTGCGGCGCTCGATGCGTGGGCCACGCGGCAGTATTTCGCCCGATTGCGTAACGAGCAGCTCACTGCGCAGATCAAGCTTGCGCGAGAATTGCACGCCGCCCGTCAATCGACTGAAAATGAGCCGTAGCAGAATTAAAGAATGTAGCCGAATACGTAAGAAGTCGGGTTTCAAATGACGTTAGCTGAACTCTTACGAGTTCCGCTACGCTCAATGCATCAAAGATGTCCGTCGACCCCTTACGACTGGCGATTGCTCTGGTGCCCGTCGGGGCGTACGCGCTGGTGCTTGCGCTGGTCAATGCGCGGCGGCGGCCGTTTCTTACCTCGGGCGGCTGCGACCTGGCTGCGCTGGGAGTTGCTCTCTCGGGCCTGATGTTTGTCGGGCCGCTCGAGCTGTTTCGCCCGGAGGCGGCCACGCGAGAATTCGGCAATTACATCTGGTTGTTCCTGCTGTCGCTTTATTGGCTCGGGCTGTTGTTAGCATTGCTGGTGGCGCGTCCGCGGCTTGTAGTTTACAACATCAGCAGCGAGGAGCTGCGCCCGGTGCTGGTCGAGGCGGCCGCTCGGTTGGATGACGATGTGCGCTGGGCCGGCAACCATCTGACGCTGCCGCGACTCGACGTGCACTTGCACCTCGACAGTCTCAACATGATGCGAAATGTGTCGCTGGTCGCGAGTGGCGGCCAGCAGAATATCGACGGTTGGCGCGGCTGGCCCGCGAGCTGCGCCGCTCGCTCGCACCGATCCGCGCCAAGCGAAACATGCGCGCGATTGGACTTTTGGCGGTGTCGCTCGCGCTGCTGGCCGTGAGCGTTACGCAGATGCTGAGTCGCCCGGAGGAAACGCTTCAGGCGATGAATGAAGTGTTTGCGTATTAAGCTAAACCGCAAGCGCGGAATAAGCCGCGGATCGCGGGTCCGCCGCTTGCGACTTAGCTCTCCGCAACGCGCTGAAAGGCGATGCGGAACGCTTTGTAGCCGGCCGCGATCTTGTCGCCGTAGATCGTGCACAGCTCTTGCCGGAGCGCGCTCGCCGATTCAAAGCCGTCGGGGATAGCGTCCGCGTCGGTGAGGGCGTCGATTTCAACTGGTTCAATCGCCGTGATTTGGATGTGGCCCACGCCAGGAATATAACTGCGCTGGCCTGCGCATGTGGCGAAATTTCCACAGGCGAATCGTCTGCGTCTTTTCGCCCGCGCGAATCGCCGGAAGGAATTTCTTTTTGAAGAGGAGCATGGGGCGCGGAACGGTGTTTTGACTGGTCGCTGAAGCGACCAGTCCGTAGGTGCTCGTGTAGGTGAGACACTAACTGGCGGCCTGTAAAGTCGTCAACAGAGGCTACGGTCCTGCGTAACCGCGTGCGGCGAGGTCTTCGGCGATTTGGGTGCCGCGAATGCTTGGTTGGCGGAGCGGGACATCCACAACGATGAGGGCTTCCGCCGATTCGCCGTACGGACCCTGGGCAATAACCTGGCCGCGGCGATCGGTGGCCAGCGAGCAGCCAATCGCCTTGCGGCCCTTCCATGGTCCGTCCGTGAGCCAGCCGACATTGCTCACCGCGACCACAGGCAGGTCGTACAGCCGACCTAATTGGCCGAAAGCTTCGCGCCACCGGGCACCATAGGGCTCGCTCTCGTTGTCATGGTCGGCGTCGACAGCCCACGCCGATGGCGCGAGCAACAGTTGAGCGCCCATTCGTGCCAGTACGTGAGCGATTGCCAGGGAGTTTGGAAAGTTATCGGCGCAGATATTGAGGGCCAGCGTGCCCAGTTCCGTATGCGCCACTGCCAGGCGGTCGCCGATCGAATACAGATCGTGCGCAATCTCAAGCTCGTTGATTTTGCGATGCAGCAGCAGAATCTGGCCGCGCAGGTCGATCAGGACGGCCGCGTTATATAGGCGGTCGCCGGTGCGCTCGACGAGGCCCGCGACCACAAAAACACCGCCCTCCTTGGCCGCGGCTGCGAGTCGTTGCGAGTGCGGTCCCGGGATGGGCTGGGCCAATCGCCGCGCACGTGGATCAGTCCAGCCGAGGTCCATGCACTCTGGCAGCACGACCAGCCGACAGCCCTGACCCGCAGCATCATGGATGAATTTTACTGCCCGTGCGAGGTTTGCATCCGGCTGCGCCCCTTCGACGAGGATTTGTGCCATCCCGACACGGCATTCGGCAGTCGTCATGGTGTGGATGTCCTCGAGAGCGATCAGTTGCCGATTACACGGACACGAGCAACACCGAACGGCTACCTGCGCACCACATCGCACGGCTTTGCCAACTCTACGAGGTCATCGACGTCGCAGTGCTGCAAAAGGCCGAAGCAGAACATCTCGGGATACTCTTCGACTGACCAGTTATTCTCGATTACGTCGCGCAAGCTGGCGAGCGCGCCGTGCAGCTCCAACTGCTGCGGCCGCTCCTGATCGGTCGCAGTGGCAGCGGCAAGCAACGTGGCAAGCGCGACGCGCGGGCCGATGGCGACGAGTTGATTCACGGGCTGGCCAAATTGGGAATTCGCCCAGCGCGTGACGGCTTGCAGTTGATCTGCTTGAATACCGACGGGCCGCGCGCCGACGGAAGAGACCAGGAGTGCAAACAGATAGCCTCGCTGCTCGATCTTCGATTCGCCCAGATAGAACGGATCGACGGCGAGTACGCGGCGACCCTCGGCGAGCAATTTTTCGATTTGGTCCGCCGTCGCTGTTCTACCCGCATCCGCAACGACGCAGGAAGTGCTTGTCGGCGTTCCGCGGGTTAGTTCTACGACGGGCACGGTCCAGTCATCGCCTAACTTGATTCGCCAGAACTTTGCTTTCGTTTGGCCCGTTGTGCTGTCGCCAACCATCTCGGCGGCCGGCTCGTAGCTCACAAGCCGCGCGATGCTCGCCACGCTTTCGGCCGTGGGCTTTGGCGCCGCGCTAGGCGGCGCTCCGATCGAAGATTGTTGGCGCTTGTGAGCCGGCAGCTCGGCCATCAATTGCACGGCAATTTTGTGGAAATCGAGGTTGTTTTCCGGCAGGGGCACGTTCAATTCTTCTGCCGATTTTACTTCGCTCTCCGAGTCGATTTCCTTCGCATCATACGAAGCGTCGCCGACATAAAAGTGATCGCCGAGCATCTTGTAGAACTGCTCGCGATTCTCGCGCTCGAAGTTATGTGTGCCGGGGTCGTCATTGACGTGCGATCGCAGCCGCTGGCCGGCCCCGGCCAGCTCGAAGATTGGCTTGGCCGCTTCCAAGAGCGGCGGCAGCGCATGGGCCGAAGCGAAACAGCAATCATCCTTGGAGTTATACGTTAGCAGCGTCGGCCGAGGGGCGCGCATCGCCGTGAGATGCTTGTAGTCGGCCAGCATCGCCAGGTCAGTCGGCGTTTGCTCCGAATCGCCAAGGTCGGAAAAATTCTGCACGCGAGTTTTGAAACTCGAGTAGCCGGCGACCGGGTTGGCCAGCGTCACTCGGCGGTCGAGCGAGCTGAAAATTATTGTTTGCCAGCCGCCGCCCGATAGGCCGGCCATCGCCACGCGCTCGACGTCGGCATGCGGATTATCCACGAGCAGATCGAGCGCCCGTTCCATCACCAGATAGAACACGGCCAGGCCGCTCGTGCCGCACAGGTCAAGCTGATTCATGCGGCCGTGCGCAAACCCGGCGCCTTGCAACTGGCCCATGCCGAGCCACTCGACGTTGAGCGCAAGCATGCCGCGCTTGGCCACGTTGATGCAGCGGATTTGTTTATATGGTGCCTGCTTGCCTTTGCTGTCGTGGCCGTTGACGTTGAGCACAACCGGCACACGGCCCTCTAGTTTCTCGGGCACATACAGCAACGCGGGGATCCACAAACCGGGAAGGGCTTCGTAGCGCAACTTTTTGATTCGGTAACCCGGCCCACCATCGATGGTGTCCAGCCACTCGATGCGACGTGAACCGTCGCGCCACGCGGGCGGCACATTGCGGAAAACGACGTTATCGAGCACCGTTCGCTGAATCCGGTCGGACTCGTGTTGCCAGGCGCTCCACGTGAGATTTTCCGGCATGGCGGCAATTCGCTTGTCGCAAAACTTCTGTACGTCGGCCAGCGGTTGCCCCTTGTCGAGGACGGCGTGCGCGAGCAGTGCGCTCAGATCACTTTCACTTGCCGTCGACGGTTCGGGCGGCGCGGCCAGCGCACATGTCGATGAGATCAAAAATGCTAACCATGAGGCCCACAAGAGCTGGCGCAACGTGATCATTGATGGAGAACCTAAAAATGATTCGAGCTAAACCGCAAGCGTCGACTCCACGCAATGAAGTGGGCGACGACCCGGACTGCCGACCATTCTATTCGCTTTTCGCGGCAATGCATCAGGATTGCGCGGCGCGACTTTGCCGGAATTGGTCGACCGTCACGGCGGCAATGATGATCACGCCCAGGATGATGTCCTGCACGGGGTTGCTCAGGCCGAGCTGCGTGCAGCCGCTGGCGATCGTTTGCATGAGCAGCGCGCCGGTGAGCGTGCCCAGGACGGTGCCGCGGCCGCCGCTGAGGCTTGCGCCACCGATTACCACGGCGGCGATCACTTTGAGCTCCAGGCCAAGGCCCGATGTCGGGTTGCCGACCTTGAGCTTGGCGAATTGGTAAACGCCCGCCAGGCCGATAAAGAGGCCGCTCAATGTATACACGGCGACTTTTAGCGCGGGTACATTCAAGCCACACAATCGCGCTGTCTGCTCATTCGAACCGAGCGCAAACACGTGGCGGCCGAACATCGTGTAGCGCAAAACCAGGCTCAAGGCCAGCGCCATCGCCAGCATGAGCCACACGCCTGGCGCCACCAGCAACCAGGCCGGATCCGGCGACGGCCTGGCCAG
Organism: uncultured Planctomycetota bacterium; assembly: GCA_963713365.1. GTDB lineage: Bacteria > Planctomycetota > Planctomycetia > Pirellulales > Lacipirellulaceae > JABDGM01. The sequence goes on from CAVQLN010000009.1 coordinate 440,095, forward strand.
GCCGTTCATCCAGTCGGGCACGCTATCCAGCGGCGGGCGGACCGTGGTTTCATCGGCCACCAGTTTGGCGACACCCAAGTACGCGGTCATCGTTCCCAAAGTGATGATGAATGGCGCAACGCTCAGTGCGCTGATCATGAGGCCGTTCAGGCAGCCCGCCAGGCAACCGGCGAGCACACAGCAACCGAGCGCCAACTCGATTGGTCCGCCTTCATTAAGGACGAAGGCCAAAATCGTGGCGCACAGGGCGATGGCCGTGCCGACGGAGAGATCGATGCCGCCGGCAATGATGACCACCGTCATTCCCAAGGCGCCCACGACGACGGGCGCCGAGGAGACGAGCATCGTTTGCACGTTGCGCAGCGAAGTAAAGCGGCCACCACCGGGTTGGGCCGCATCGGTCACGGCGAAAAATCCAAAAACAAGAGCCAGTGCCAACAGCGGACCAAGCTGGCCGGCCAGCAAGGTCCACACGTTGTCACGGTTCGTGCTCATCGTCTTGTGGGAGGCGACTCTCGTGGGAGGCGTCTCTGACGCCGATGGCGGCTTCAAATTACTCGCGCTACATCGGCGTCAAAGACGCCTCCCACAAGTGAGTGCAGTCGCGGCTACCAGCCCGCTCACGGCTTCGGTTGTTCTTGCAGGACTTCGGCCAGCCGCTGGGCGGCCAGCGCGCCGCCGTGATAGTTATCGGTGGCCACGTAGCTGACGACGATGCTTTCGTCCGCCAGGCCGCTGTCGAAGATTACCGTGGGAATGCCCTGCAGCTTGGCGTCGCTTACCGCCGCAACGAGGGCCTGCGAATCGAGCGGCGCCAGGACGATGCCATCAACCTTCTTGGTGATGAACTCTTGAACGACGTTGATCTGGCCGTCGGCGTCGTTCTCGTGCAGCGGTCCTTTCCAGAAAATCTCGACATTGCCGGCCTCTTTGGCGGCCCGGGCCGCGCCCGCATGGACCGATTTCCAAAACTCGTGCGTTGTGCCCTTGGGAATAACGGCAATGCGGTACTTTACCTCTGCGGCTTGCTCGCCATCATCTTCGTACTGCGCCGGATCCAAGAGTCTCTTCATTTCATCGGAGTTCATGTTCTCGGGCGTGGCGACGTACTCGCCGGTGACGATTCGCTTTTCGACCGGCCTGCCTTCCAAATGGGCGACCATCGACTTCACGCCCTCGTAACCCATGGTGACGGGGTCCTGCAGGACGATGCCATGCACTTTGCCGTCGGTGAGCCCCTTGATGAGCGCGGGACTGGGGTCGAAGACGAGCGCTTTAACCTTGCCGGCAAGGCCCGTGTTTTCGAGTGCGCCCAAAACGCCGTTGGCGTTCGGCTCGCACACGGCAAAGATGCCGGTGACCCGCTCGCCGTACTTGTTCAGCACGTCGGTTGCCTTGTCGAGAGCCGATTCCGGCGTGGTGCCGGCGTACTGGTTGGAGGAAATCACCTTGATATCGGGATAATCCTTGGCCAAGGTTTCGAGAAATCCAGTCTCGCGCTGCTCCGTGCTTTCGCTGCCGGGGCTGTAGCGGAGCAACACGACGCCCGACCCGCCGCTATCGCCCTGCCGGCAACCAGTGAACGCGCTCCACACGACGAAAAGCAAAACAGCGAAACGATGTGACATTTGTGCCGCCCTGGTTAGCCGGAAATTGCGCGAATTGCAGTAATCTTGAAGATACTGTCGCGGTCGAACGCCGACAACACGACCGGCATGTCGAAATTAGCCCGAAGCGCAAGCGAGGGAAAACAGATTACAATCCCTCGCTTGCGCTTCGGGCCGATGTCGAGAGGCAGTCTTTCAGCACGTAAGACGAGAGCTGCCTTTTGGCAGCGCGAAGCAGGCGATCAGTTGTTGTTCGTCGCTGAAGAATGAGTTCTCGACTAGCTGCTCGGAAGATTTGATTTCGCGAAGCGGCGTTGCCGATTGGCCAATGTGCAACGTCGGTGCCATGCTGGGTCGCAACTTGAGGCGGATCGTGAAGTCTGGACACGACAGCGGCGCGTCGATCGACAGCTGGCGGTTCTCGCCGACACTTATCTTGGTGAGTTCTCTGGCCGCCCAATAGCGCCCGATTGCGCTGAGCTTCATCCACAGCGTTTGCTTCGAGAATCGCCCCGCGAGCGCCGTCACGACTTTCTGGAAGTCGAGAAATCCCTGCTTGGTGCCGTGCGAGTACAACCCGGGCCAATGGCAGAGCATCACGGCCGGCTGACCGCGCTCGATCAGCTCGACCATTCGACCGCGGCTGGCATCTTCGTTCGCGTAAAGATGCGGCTGCGGCTTTTCGTCACCGTCCCAGCCGCCGAACCAGTCGCCCGTGCCGGCCGGAATGTTCATCGTCAACTGCGAAACATCGTCTGCCCAGATCCAACGAATTCAAGCTTGGGGTCAGTCCGCTCGTCACCCTCGACAACGTATTTGAAGTAATGCGGCAACTCGGCTGCAAAAACTGCTTTGACGGCCTGGTGCACAGCAATCGGCAGCTTGTCCTTAACACCGTTGCCAAACCCGCCGGGCGTCGTGATGCCTTCGCAGGGCAAGTCGCAGTTTTTGAGAATCTTCAAGAGCGAACGCAATGTAGCTGGCCAGCTCATCAACGCTGATATCCGTTTGCGGGAACGAGTTCTCCATCGTCGCATCGTTGGCGTCTTCCTTGGGCCGGCCCGTTTTCAGATCGATCACCCGAGTGTGCGTGATCATCTCGGGGTGAATGTCCCAATTCGGCAGCAAAAGGTCGCGCACCAGTTTCAAGCTGTCGCTGAGCTCGCGGCTCGACCAACCTGGCAGCCCGCGGTCGAGCCAACCGACACATGCCGGATTCGGCACGACGCTATACTTGCCCCGCACGCCGTGCTCGGCGCACCACTCGCCAAATTCGCGGACAAAGCTGTCGGGAATTTCGCGCGGCCACGTCTTCCAGGGTCTCTTGTACTCGTCCCGGTCGGGCCACGCCTCGGCAAACTGCGGCATGCAGAAATGCCCCATGTTCACCAGGCAGGTCGAGTCGTCGATTATGAATGATAAGGGAACCCGGTCGCGGGGGTGAAGCACCTCGACGGTTGTGCCCGGCGATGCCGTCTGAGCGATTACGCAATGCCGTGAATTGCACGCGGCAACCGCGACGGCGCTTCCCGTGTAGCGAATGAATTGACGACGTGACAGGTCGGCCATTGCTTTATCGCATCACGTTCGCGTTGCCGTGCTTTCGCAATTCCACATTCTGGAATCACAAAACTTTTGAATCGCGAAAGCACGAAAGTACGAAAACATGAAATGATAAGAAACTGCATTTCCTGCTTTCGCACTTTCGTACTGTCGCGCTTTCGTGATTCATATTTGGTTTGGTGCTACGGATCTCTACGCTATTGCCTGTTGTTTCTGATCGCAGTGTCTCACTGAGTCGTGGCGTTCGTTTTCGATCGCAGATCGTAGCACATCAACACATCCTGGTCGCGCAGATACAGGCGGCCGTTGGCAATCACCGGGTGCGGCCAGCTATTGTCCAAGTGCGATGGCAACTCGAACGAGGCTTTCAGGCGATACGCCTGCGGCGTCGCCTCGATGAGCGCCATCACCGCATTCTGATAGCGGAAATAGAGATGGCCGTCGGCATAGAGCACGGCGGCCGATTCCTCGCCCGGCCCTCGGACCGGGCCCCAGGCGATTTTTCCCGTTAGCAGCTCGACGCACGTCGGCAACCCTTGATTCTGTCCGTGGCCGAAGTAGACGTACCCGTCGACCAAAACCATTCCGCCATGGTGGTTCTGCATTCGGTTGCCGCGATGGAAATACACCTCGTTAACCTTCACCCCGTTGGCCGACGGCTCGAGCCGCAGAAGCGCGGCCCCGGCCCCGTAACCGGTCGATGTAAATACATAATCTTCATGGACGATGGGCGTGGGAATGTTGGCCACGTCGTTGGCGATGCGGTTGTAGCCCCATAACGGCGTTCCATCGGCTGGCGAAACGCCGATTACACCGTTCCCGACCAGTTGCACGTACTGGCGAACGCCGGCGCCTTGGCCGATCACGATGGACGAATAGCCGGCGCCGCCGTGTCCTTGACCTTGCATTTCAGCCGGGGCGGTGGTCTTCCAAACCGTTTCGCCGGTCGTTTTGTTCAGGGCGACGATCAGGGCGCGCTCGCGCACCGGCGTGCAAACAACCAAATCGCCATCAACTAGCGGCGACTCGCTGTATCCCCATGTCGGCACTTTTCCGCCGAAGTCCTTTAAAAAGTCTTTCTGCCACAACACCCGGCCGGTTGTTGTCTCTGCGCAAACCAGCGCACCGTTGTAAGTGACGGCGAACGCATGCTCGCCATCAATGGTCGGCGTGCCGTTCGGGTCACCATCGGCCTCTAGCGGCGAAGACCAGATTTTCTCGCCTTTCTCAGCATCCAGCGCAATCAGATGAACTTTGCCGCCACGATTTCCCATCGTAAAGATGCGGCCATCGGCGACGGATACGCTTGACATGCCGCGGCCCAAGCCTTTGGCGGTCCATAGCAGCGGCGGGCCATCGTCGGGCCAATCCTTCAGCAGACCCGTCTCCGTTGAGACGGCATCACGATTCGGCCCGCGCCATTGCGGCCAATCCTTTGTCACAGGCGATTCGACAGGCGCGTCGGCTCGTTCAGCGACAGCCGATGCCGCTACGGCGGTGGTCGAAAAAGAAAATGCATGTTGCTGCGACTTCGATGCTACGTATATGACTGCCGCAACAACGCATATTCCGGCAACGATGAGAATCGCGGGCCTCTTCATATTTCATTTCCTGAGGAACTAAATCTAGGTAGGTGTTACGGATACACGCGTGCGGAACCCCATCGCTAACCCTCCCCCCAAGGGGGAGGGAAGTCGGGTTACGCGTTTGGAAGCCAGCCTTTGCGATATTCGCGGGCCCAGAGCGCGTTCGGCGGCCGCATTGTTCACGATATGTCCATTCGATGAATCAATGTCGAGTGATTGGCCGGTCCGAATCGCGATGTTGCCAAGGTGGCAGAACAGCGCGCTTTTGTGGCCGTCGTCGATGTCGCAATTGAGCGCGGAATTTTCGCGCACCGCGGTGAGAAAATTCTGCAGGTGCTCCACGCCGTCGAGGCGCGACGTGTTTTTCTCGACCTCTTTTCGCTGCGGATCGTAAATCGTGAAGCCGCCATCGTCGACATAGAGCGTGCCGTTCTCGCCGCGGAACTCCATGCCGATCGAGCTACCGGACTGATACGCGGGCGACCAACTGATGCTTTCAAACACGATCGTCCGGCCGTCGCAATCATAAGTAACATTGCACGTGTCGGGCGTCTCCTGGTCATCATCGAAACGCAGCTTGGCGCCGCCTGCCGTGACGCTTGAGGGGAAGTCGACGCCCAGCGCCCAGCGGCAGATGTCGATCATGTGCACGCCGTTGTTGCCCAGCTCGCCGTTGCCCCAATGCCAGAAGAAATGCCAGTTGTAGTGGATCAGGTTGTCGCGGTAGGGGCGTTCGGCCGCCGGCCCTTGCCACAAGTTGTAGTCCAGCCACGCCGGCGGCGACGTTTCCTTACCGCGGCCGATCGACGGGCGGTTGGCAAAATACCATGAGCGCGCGTACAGTACGCGGCCGATCGCGCCGCCGCGCACGCGCTCGACGGCGGTGCGATACAGCGGACTGCTGCGCCGCTGCAGTCCAACTTGCACGACTCGGCTCGCGCTCTGCGCCGCGGCGATCATGCGCTCGCCTTCGTCGGGCGTTTGGCTGGCCGGCTTCTCGACATAAACGTGCTTGCCTGCCAGGCAGCCCAGGATTGTCGCGGCCGCGTGCCAGTGATTCGGGGCCGCGCAAACAATGGCGTCGACGGCCGGGTCGTCCAGCGCCTTGCGAAAATCTTTGATTCCTTGCGGCTTACGGCCACCGTGCGCAGTTGCTGCATCGATGCCTTTTTGAATTGCCCGCTCATCGCAATCGCAGATGTAGGCAATCTCGGCGCCCGTTTGCTGGGCAAAGCCCGTCGCCAACTGGGAGCCGCGGTTGTTCGTGCCCATGATCGCCAGCACGACCGTATCGTTGGCGGATGCGGCGCGGCTAATGTTTCGTGACGCCAGTGCAGCGGCGCCTGCAGTCGCGGTGGTCAGAAAATGCCGTCGGTTGATTTCGGTCATCGACGTCTCCAAAGTCTACTTGCCCTGGGGAGCAGTGGGTGACGTTATTATGCCGCCTATTTTAGCAAGCTGGTGGCCTCGTGATAGTGGACGCGTCGGCTGGTCTCTATTACGATGTCTCGCGCCGCCGCCAGTGTCACCAATCGACCGATGCCACACTATGTGAGCAGTCTAAGCCGTGACTCGTCTCGTCTACGCAATTGCCACGATGGACACCAAAGGCGAAGAGATCGCCTATGTGCGCGATTGCCTTCGTCGGGCCGGATGCGAAGTGCGAACGGTTGACGTCGGCACGCAATCGCCGCCCACGGTGGAGCCGGACGTCTCGCGCGGCGAGATCATGGGCCGGCCGGGTTTCGTGAGTGAGCTCACCGATCGTGGGCAGGCCATTGCCGCGATGTCGGAAGCGCTCTCGCGTTACCTCTTCAGAGAAAATGAAACGGGCCGGCTCGCGGGCGTTATTGGCATCGGCGGCAGCGGCGGGACGGCGCTGATCACCGCGGCCATGCGGGCGCTGCCGATTGGGCTCCCGAAGCTGATGCTTTCCACGGTGGCCAGCGGCAATACGGCGCCGTATGTCGACTCGAGCGACATCACGATGATGTATTCGGTGGTCGACGTGGCAGGACTAAACGCGGTGTCGCGCCGCATTTTGGCCAACGCGGCGCACGCCATGGCTGGAATGGTGCGGCATGATGCGCCGGCCCGCGGAAAGTCGGCCAGCCATCGGCATGACGATGTTTGGGGTGACCACGCCGTGCGTCACCGCGGTGCGCGAAGCGCTCAGCGAACGCGGCTTCGATTGCCTGGTGTTTCACGCCACGGGCACCGGCGGGCGGGCAATGGAGAAACTTGTCGACAGCGGTCTGATCCAGGGCGTGCTCGATATCACCACGACCGAAGTTGCCGACGAAATCGTGGGCGGCGTGTTTCCCGCCGGCGCAGACCGGTTCGACAACATCATTGACCGCAAAATCCCCTACGTCATGAGCCTCGGCGCCCTCGACATGGTGAACTTCGGGGCGATGGACACGCTCGACAAACGGTTTGCGAACCGCCGGTTGCACGTGCACAATGCGCAAGTAACGTTGATGCGCACCACTCCCGAGGAGAATCGCGAAATCGCTCGCTGGATCGCGCAAGCTGAACCGGGCAACAGCGCCCGTCGTTATACTGGTTCCAGAGAAGGGCGTGTCGATGATCGATGCGCCCGGGCAGCCGTTTCATGACCCGGTTGCGGACGGAGCTTTATTTGACGAATTGGAATCATGCCTGCATCAAGATGAAATACGTCGAATCATTCGATTGCCGTATCACATCAACGACAGGCAGTTTTCCGAACACCTGGTCAACGAATTCTTGCGCTTGCAGCCAACATGAGTGCGAAGAATCTCACGCAGAGGCGCGGAGGACGCAGAGGTAAAGAACACTAATCATCGATAATTTACACTAGATTAGTGGCTATTAGTGTTCCCCAATGTTTGAACGTCGAAACTACAACTCTGCGTCCTCTGCGCCTCTGCGTGAGACAATCGAAGTGATAATACTTTACTATCGGAATGATCGTGGCTGAAACGAGACAGTCGATCCTGAAGCGGTTTCGCGCAAAGTCGCCGCCGGTTTGCCAATCATCGGCGGCGGCGCGGGGATTGGCATCAGCGCCAAGTGCGAAGAGGCGGGCGGAATCGATCTCATTGTGATCTACAACTCCGGGCGCTACCGCATGGCCGGCCGAGGTTCTCTCGCCGGCCTGATGCCCTTCGGCAATGCCAACCAGATCGTAAAGGAGATGGCGTACGAGGTCATTACTGCCGTAAAGCACACACCAGTGCTGGCGGGCGTTTGCGGGACCGATCCATTTGTCATTCGAGATAAGTTTCTGCGCGAGCTGACCGAGCTAGGCTTCGCCGGCATCCAGAATTTCCCCACCGTCGGATTGATCGACGGCAACTTTCGGGCGAACCTCGAGGAAACCGGGATGGGGTTTCGGCTGGAAGTGGATTGGATTGCCGCAGCACACGATCTGGATATGTTGACCACGCCGTACGCATTCGACCCGCGCAGGCGCAGCGCTCACGAAGGTGGGCGCGGACATCATCGTCGCCCATATGGGCCTCACCACAAGTGGTAGCATTGGCGCCAAGACGGCCGCGTCGCTCGACGAGTGTGTGCCCCGGATTGCTGAGATCGCCGACGCGGCACGCAGTGTTCGCGACGACGTGCTGGTGCTCTGCCACGGCGGGCCAATCGCCATGCCGGAGGACGCCCAATTTATTCTCGATCGCGTGCCCACCATTCACGGCTTCTATGGGGCGAGTTCCATGGAGCGTCTGCCGACGGAAATCGCGCTCAAGAAACAAGTCGAGCAATTCACACAGATCAAACGGAGTGGCCGGTAGCTTTGAATAAATCCAAAGGCAACATTGTGATACGACTAGGAAACGCTCTCGTCATGATTGTATTGGCGGTTACGTCATCGTCGGCTGCTGCTGCCGAGCCGTGGGCCGATTCGCGCTTGAGCGTTCGCGATGGACTCGTCACGTGGCTTGACGGCAGCGTTCAGAATGCGGCTCGCAAGGCGCGCAACGAACCGGAGCTTGCCGACGGCGAGAACTTGGCCGTGTGGTATGACAGCTCGGGACAACGAGCGCCACGTCCGCCGCGCCGATCCGGTTTCGCAGCCCGCCCTTCGGCTAATCGGATCGCATGGATTCGTGCGCTTCGACGGCCAGGCAGATTCACTTTCGATTGACGGGCTCAATGCGAAATTCGACCAGATAACAATTTTTGTCGTTGCCGCGCCGCTGGGCAGCGAGGGCGGCTTTCCCGCGTTGCTCGCGATGAATGCCGCCGGCGAGCAGGACTACACGTCCGGCCTGACGATTGATCTGGGACCATTTGCGGCAGGCAACTTCGATGCGATCAATGTTGAAGGAAACGGCTTCGGCGGCGCGCACGATCTCAAGAACAGCACCGAGCCTTTTCTGCGTTTCGTGCGAATCTGCGCAACTTCGAAAGTCGGACCGCAGGGCGTCGTTCTTTACGTGAACGGAAACCAGGAAGGCTCGCGCGAACGGCAGCAATCGACGATAGCGATGGATCAACTGGTCGTCGGCGCTCGGTACTACGGCGTGCCGCTGGGCATCCGCGGATTCCTGGCTGGGGAAATCGCCGAAGTGCTGATCTTTGATCGCATGCTCAGCGAGGCCGAGCGTGCCGAAGTCGATCGTTACCTGGAGGCCAAGTACAAGGATGTCGAGCCGATTCCGCCGCGCTCGCTGGTGGCCGGCGCCAAGCCGCTGAATTACATGGCCGATCCGCCTCCGGTGCAAATGTTTGTTCCGGGGTTCGCCGTTCGCGAACTGCCGCTCGAGCTGCCCAACATTAACAACGTGTTGTACCGCGACGACGGCAAGCTCCTTGCACTGGCATACAACGGAAATGTGTATGTCCTCTCCGACAGCAACGGCGATGGGCTCGAAGACCAGGCGGCACTGTTCTGGGAAAACAAGGGCCAAATTCGCTCAGCAATCGGCATGGATCTCACGCCGCCTGGCTACAAGCATGGCTCCGGCGTGTTCATCACCTCAAAGATGAAGTGTCTGCTCGTTGCGGATTCGGATTCAGATGATGTCGCGGACAAGGAGATCACCGTCGCCGAGGGGTGGCAGGAAACATTTCACGGGGTGGATGCCTTAGGGATGGCCGTCGATCCGCGCGACGGCAGCGTGTACTTTGGCATCGGCACGCAAAACTTCGCCGATGCCTATGTCAGGGACAAAGAAGGCAATGCGCAATTTCGCATAGAAGGAGAGCGGGGCACGATCCAGCGCGTGTCGCCGGATTTCAAGTCACGCGAAACGATCGCCACCGGCATTCGCTTCCCGGTTGCGATTCGAATCAATAAGGAAGGCGACCTTTTCTGCACCGATCAGGAGGGAGCAACGTGGCTGCCTAATGGAAATCCTCTCGACGAGCTATTGCACATCGACTGCGAGCGCAAGCGGCACTATGGCTTCCCGCCGCGGCACCCGCGGCATCTCCCCGGCGTCATCGATGAACCGAGCGTGTTCGACTATGGACCTCAGCATCAATCGACTTGCGGGCTCAACTTCAACGATCCAGTGAACGGCGGCCCGGTTTTCGGACCCAAGTGGTGGGCAGGCGACGCGATTGTTACTGGCTACTCGCGCGGCAAGCTGTATCGCACCACGTTGGCGAAGACGGCGAGCGGATATGTTGCAAGCAATCAACTCATCGCCTCGCTAAAAGTGCTGACGGCCGATGCCTGCGTTAGCCCGGATGGCGCGCTCGTTGTTGCGACGCACAGCGGCGGACCCGATTGGGGCAGCGGCCCAAGCGGGACCGGAAAACTTTTCAAGGTCGCACACTCCGATCGCAGTGCGCCAATACCCGTTTTGGCCTGGGCTCGCACGCCGCATGAAGTGCGCGTGGCATTCGATCGGCCGCTTGAGGTGCGCGATGTCGAATCGCTGGCGGCGAATGCCACGATAGATCGTGGGCCGTTTGTCGCCGCGGGCGACCGCTTCGAGCAATTGCGGCCCGGTTACGCGGCCGTGGCCCGGCAGGTGAATTTGCCGCGGTTCGACGTGAAAGTTTTAGGGGCGGCGCTCGCCCCCGATCGTCGAACTCTCATTCTTTCGACTGCGCCGCACCGTGTCGCCGAGGGATACGCGCTGACACTTGCCGGCATTGATCGCGAGAAACCGGACAACAGCCGCGAATTGCCTCAATCGCCGGAAATTGATCTGGCTTACGACCTCACAGGCGTTGAAGCGAGCTGGCAGCCGGCGGGCGTTGAATTGCCGTGGAACGGATGGCTTCCGCACCTGGACCTCTCGGCGGCCCGAAAATTTACGCTATCCAGCGCGGACCACGATGAGCTTTGGCGTCGCACGGAGGATGCTGGCACGCTGACGCTTCGCACGCAGTTGCGTCTGGCCCAGATGCTTCGTCCAGAGATCCAGCCTGGCTCGCAAATCGACTTTGAGTACCCGCCCGAGGAAACGACGGTCGTTCTTGAATCGAATTGCCCCATTGAAGTTGCAGTGGACGGGACGGCGATTGATGCGAGGCAGCAAGGGAACGGCTGGTCGGCCCAGTTCAGCCGCCCCACGTCGCAAGGCGACGCAATTCATCAACTGCAAGTGCGCTTGCAACACGAGGCGAACCAGCCATCGCCCGCGCTGACCGTCAGTTTTTACACGAACGAAGACGACACTCGGCGTGCGCCTGCCCTTGCGGCGAATGATCGTGCCGTGGGCCGAAATTGCCGACGAGCCGCAGGTTATCGTCAATAATCGTGACCTGCCCGAATTAAAAGGCGGAAACTGGCTGCGCGGCAAGCAAGTGTACTCAAGCGAGAAGGCGCTGTGCTCGAAGTGCCACCACATGCGCGGCGAGGGCGGCATGATTGGCCCCGATCTGTCCAACTTGCCCCAACGCGATTATGCGTCCGTCCTGCGCAACATCACCAAGCCAAGCTACGCGATCAATCCCGATTTTGTCAGCTACTCGGTCGTGACCAAAGCGGGCGCGTGCTGACGGGCTCCATCCGCTCCCACGGTGAAGAGCTAATCATTGGCCATCAAGACGGAAAGGAAACTCGAATCGCGCGCGATAAGGTGGAATCGCTTCACCCGGACTCCGTCTCCAATATGCCGGAGAAGATTTCCGACACGCTTGGCTCAGATGCCTTGCGCGATCTGCTTACATTCCTGCTGACGGAACCGCCGTCGATGCCAAACTATGGGCCGCTCAGGCCGCCGCCGCCACGGTCGATCGACGAAGTCGAGGCGGTGCTGGCCGGCGCGCCGGAAATAGTCTCGACGCGGCCATTGCGTATGGTTCTCGTCGCCGGGCGAAAGGATCATGGGCCGGGTGAACACGACTATCCCGCGTGGAAAGTCGTATGGCAGCAGCTTTTGGCGATGGCCGACGACACGCAAGTTACCGCAACCGACGATTGGCCATCGAGCGACGAACTGAACTCGGCCGACGTGCTGGTGTTCTACCAGCAAGGAACATGGACGCCGGAGCGGGCCCGCGACATCGACCAATTCTTAGCGCGAGGCGGCGGCCTGGTTTACATTCATTACGCTGTGGATGGCGGCCAGGACGCGCCAGGCTTCGCAAAGCGCATTGGCCTGGCGTGGCGCGGTGGCGCATCGAAGTTCCGCCATGGCCCGCTGGACATCGACTTTTCTCCGGCCAAGCGATCACGCAATCGCTCGCAACTTCGATCGCGTTGCGTTTCATGACGAGAGCTATTGGAATTTGTTAGGAGACACGCAGAAGATCAACCTGCTTGGCAGCGGCGTCGAGGACGGCAGTCCGCAGCCGCTATTCTGGACGGCCACCAGCGGCAAGGGACGCGTCTTCGTTTCGATCCCCGGCCACTTTTCATGGACGTTCGACGACCCTCTGTTTCGCACGCTGCTGCTGCGTGGCATCGCCTGGAGCGCCGGCGAGCCGGTCGATCGTTTCAACGAACTAGTCACGCCTGGCGCTCGCATTCAATCGCGCCAGTGATTTTGGTAGTACGACACGGGCTTGCACCCGCGAGCTTGCCACCCCACCGTACGGCACTATAAACGACCACAACGCTGCCCAATTTCCCGGCTTCCTGCGACTTGGCAGGACCAGACGGATCCTGCCGCAGTGTCGGCTTGGCAGACCGCTGGCCGAGGGGTAGAATTCTGGACTACCGCCGGCAAATCGGCCCTGCGACGCGTTTTCCAAGCGGGTGTAGCTCAGTTGGTAGAGCACAACGTTGCCAACGTTGTTGTCGTCGGTTCGAATCCGATCACCCGCTCTTGTAGGTCAGGCTTTCAAGCCTGACGCGTTGAAATCGTCAGGCTAAAAGCCTGACCTACGGTGGCCCGCGCTTTTGGGGATCAAAGGGCGCGGGCCGTTTTGCTTTGGATTGGATTTCGGAGGGTCCTCTTTCTATGGCCGCCAAACGCACCGACGACGACAAACTTGCCGAAGAGGCACAATCGGCCGCTACCACCATCGAGGCCGATGGCGATGCCGACGCAGAGGAGCCGGAGGAGGCTCAGCCGCTGCAACTGGAGGTCGATGTGACCAGCCCCAGTGCGTGCGAGCGGCACGTTACGGTGACGATTTCGCGCCGGATATCGAGCGCTATCTCGATGATGCGTTCGGCGAGATGATGCCCACGGCGAGTGTGCCGGGCTTCCGCATCGGCCGGGCGCCCCGCAAGGTGGTCGAGAACCGCTTTCGCGACGAGGTCACCGAGCAGGTGAAGAGCGCGCTCTTGTTGGACAGCCTGGAGCAGATCAGCCAGGAAGAGCGTTTCACGGCGATCAGCGAGCCGGACTTCGATCTGGAGGCTGTCGAAGTGCCCAAAGAAGGGCCGATGACATTCGAGTTTACGATCGAGGTGCGGCCGGAGTTCGACCTGCCCAAATGGCGCGGGCTGACGCTCAAGCGGCCGGTCCGCGAATTCACCGACGCCGACGTCGACGAGCAACTGGAGCAGATGCTTGCGCGTTACGGCCAGCTTGTGCCGCACGAGGGCCCAGCTTCCGAAGGCGATTACCTGTCGGTCAGCATCACGACGACGGCCGACGATCGGCAGATCGCTCGCGAGGACGAGCAAGTCATTCGCATTCGGCCGACGCTGAGCTTCCGCGACGCCCGGCTGGAGGGGTTTGCGAAACTAATGAGCGGCGCCAAGGCGGGCGACCGCCGCACAGCCGAGGTAACTCTCAGCAAGGATTCGCCGAACGCGGAACTGCGCGGCAAGAAAGCATCGCTGGAGTTCGAAGTGCTCGACGTCAAGAAGCTGAAGCTTCCCGAGTTGACTCCCGAATTCCTCCAGGAGCTCGGCAACTTTGAAAGCGAAGAACGGCTGCGCGAAGCGATTCGCATGAATCTGCAACGGCAACTCGAGTACCAGCAGCAGCGGAACGCGCAGGCGCAAATCTCGGCTCTGCTCACGAAGAGCGCCGATTGGGAGCTGCCGCCAGGATTGCTCGAACGCCAGAGTGCCCGCGAGCTGGAGCGGGCCGTGATGGAGCTGCGGCGCAGCGGCTTCAGCGAGGCGGAAATCCGCGCCCGCGAGAACCTGCTGCGGCAGAATAGTGCCGCATCCACCGCCACCGCGCTCAAAGAACATTTTATCCTCGAGCGAATTGCCGAGGAGGAAAAGATCGACGTCGACGAAGGCGATTACGACAAGGAAATCTTCTTGATCGCCGCGCAGAGCGGTGAATCGCCACGGCGGGTGCGGGCGCAGCTCGAAAAACGCGGCCTGATGGACGTGCTGCGGAACCAGATCATCGAACGCAAGGTGCTGGAGCTCGTGCAATCGGAAGCCAAGTTCAAAGACGAGCCGTACGAGCCGCAAAAGGCCGACACGGAGGCGGTTTCCATCGCGGCCGGCGGCGGAACCGGCGGGGCCATCCCTGTGATTACCGAAAAGGCTGCAGAAGAAGAGGAAGAAAAAGCGCAAAAGAAGTGACGCGTGTGGCGGTGGGACGGAATCCTGTCCGTCCCGAAGTGGTCGAAGTCACCAGCCGAATTGTCCGCCTGAGTTGCATCCCAAAAACGACGGACAGGATTGTCCGTCCCACGCTGTCTCTTGACGTTCGCCAAGCTTCCCTAAAGGATTCTCCCATGAGCACTTTTTCTCAGATTGAAGGTGGGCGATCGTCGAAAGAGCTGGCCAGCCAGGCGATGCGCGACTATCAGCGCCAGCGGCAGATGACGCTGGGCGACTTGCTGTTGGAAAACCGAGTGATTTTCCTGCAGGGCGAGATTTACGACGGCAACGCCAACGAGCTGGTGATGAAGCTGCTGTACTTGCAGAGCGAGAATCGCCGCAAGGAGATTCACTTCTACATCAATTCGCCGGGCGGCAGCGTCACCGCGACGCTCGCCATCTACGACACGATGCAAATGATTTCCTGCCCGGTGGCCACGTATTGCGTGGGCCTCGCGGCCAGCGGCGGCGCCGTGCTTTTGGCCGGCGGCGAGAAGGGCAAACGGTTCGCGCTGCAGCACGCCAAAATCATGATCCACCAGCCGCACGGCGGCGTGGGCGGGCAGGTCTCCGATATCGAGATTCAGGCCAATGAAATCCTGCGCACACGAGCGAGCCTGAACGAGATTCTCGCGAAGCACACCGGCAAAACCGTTGAAGAGATTGCAAAGGCCACGGACCGCGACTACTACCTAACGCCCGAAGAGGCCAAGGGATTCGGCATTGTAGACGATATCCTGCTCAAGCAACCGGTGCCGGAGGATGAGGAATAGGGGAGTGAGTAGGTGAGTAAGGGAGTACGTGAGTAGGTGACCTATTGAATACCTACTCACTTACTCACCTACTCACTTACTCACCGCGACATCACAAAACCTAAAGCAAACAGAACATGCCTCTAATTCCCTACGTCATCGAAAAGAGCGGCCGCGAAGAGCGGGCGATGGACATCTACAGCCGGCTGCTGAAGGACCGCATCGTCCTTCTGGGCTCGGCCGTGAACGACGATGTCGCCAATAGCCTCGTGGCGCAGCTTTTGTTTTTGCAATCGGACGATCCAAAAGCCGACATTCACCTGTACATCAACTCGCCGGGCGGCAGCGTGACGGCTGGCCTGGCGATTTACGACACGATGCAATTCGTGTCGTGCGACGTAGCGACGTATTGCGTCGGGCAATGCGCGTCGATGGGCGCGGTGCTCTTGTCTGCTGGCGCGGAGGGCAAGCGGCACGCCCTGCCCAACAGCCGCATCATGATCCATCAGCCGTCGGCCGGCATGGAAGGTTCGGCCGAAGACATTCTCATCCATGCGGCCGAGTACAAGCGCACCAAGGAGCGACTCAACCGCATCCTCTTCAATCACACGGGCCGCTTGCTGGAGCAGATCGAAAAAGACACCGACCGCGACAAATTCATGTCCGCCGAGGAAGCGCTGGAATATCGCCTTATCGACAAGGTGATCACCAGCATGCAAACCACCAAGGCGGCGGGCTAGCTGCGCTAAGCCGTCTTGCTACGCTTTGGACTGGTCGCTTAAGCGACCAGTCCGCACGCACGATTTCATTGCGATATCACGCTGCTAGCATTGCTTCGGCTTGACGGTGACTGGCCGATTTTCTATTGAACGCGGCCTGGAACGGCCGCCGCCGCGCTTCGTACGCTCTTTTCATTCGTTGGCGGCACATACGCCTCGTCGGATGCTCTTCTTGGATCCTCGCTCACTTACCAAGCGACCGCCTGTGCCGACGTTCGTTGCGCTCGGCTGGGTCGCCGTCTGGCCGCTCGTTGTGGGATGCCAAAGCGGCGCCCAGCAGGACCTTGTCGCGCGGGAGCTGCGCATGCAGGAGGACAAGATCTATGCGATGGAGGACTACCTCACTCAATATCAGCAGCTCGTGTGCAAATACCGTTCGGAAAACACTGCCTTGCGACGCCGCTTAGCGGACGACTACTACGACGGCGAGCTGCCGGAACCGCAGAAAGCGCCGCGCGCGGACGGCGAGCGAACTACTCCGCCCGGCGGCACGTCGATCGAGATCCGCGAGACGCCCGAGGGCGAGGGCGAACAGCAGCCGTCGCGCGAAATCGACATCGAACTGCCGGAGGTTCCGCCGTTGGAAGGCTCTACGTCAAGTGAATCCAGTTCAAAGCAGGTCATCGTCGCCGCCCACCATGAGTTCCCTGCATTAGATTACGGCGAGGCCGCTTTAGACTCGGCGAGTCAGTCGACCGCAGCCGGGAAGTCGCACCAAAAGTCTCCCGGCAAAGTACGAGCCCAGGCGATCATCGATCACTCGCGATCAAGTGAATCGCAAGATGAGAAGCACCAACAAAGCGAGCCGGATTCAAAAGCTCCGTTGCGGCTGCACGGCGAGGTGATCGCCAACGATCTGGTGCTGGGCCGCGGCTGGTCGTGAACGTGGAGTCGACAGATAGTTCCGAGGATGATGCGGCGTTCGACGGCACTGCCTCGTTGATGCTGCTGGCCAACAACGGCCCAGACGGCGAGCAGAAGCTGGCGCGTTGGGACTTTGGAAGCGAAGATGTGCATGCAGCAAAAGAACTGGCAGCTAAACCGGCAGCCATGCAGTTCTTTCTCGAACTGCCGGCCGACACGCCGATCCTGGAATCCACAGAATTGTGGGTGCGGCTGGTGACGCGCAACGCGAGCAAGCTGCTTGCGCACGCGGACATCGATTTGGCTAGGCCAGGGATTTTCGCCTCGGCAGATCACAGGGAGGCTCAAGTGACGGATGGATTGCCGCCTGCTAGTGAAGCGCTGGTAGACGACTCCACTAGCATTTCTGCCCGCATCGCCGCCAGCTTGGTCGAAGGCGAATGGTCGATCGCTCGGCCCGGCAAGCCGGCCAATTTGCCGAGCCCTGAATTTGTCTTGACCGGCGGCTGGCGCACGTCCTCGGAGCCGATTGCCGCCCTCGCCCAGTCAATCGCGGTCAAAGCGCCGGCACGGCCGGTAGTACAGCAAGCGAGTCATGTCGAAGACTTGGCTGAGAGCAAACCGACCCGGACCTACACACCGCCGACGTGGTCGCCTGATCGGCCAGGCACGTCGGCCGCGAAAGCGGATGCCGACACACGCGAGGCGGCGCTGTCGCAACGGCCAGCCTGGTCGGCGACACGTTAGTACTCAGTCTTGTGGGAGGCGACTCCGTCGCCGATGACGACATAGCAGCTGATACTGTAATCGGCGTCAGAGACGCCTCCCACAATCAACGCCAGTGCTGACGGCTTTTCATGTTCATGCGCCGTCATCGATTTGCCCCACCGGCCGGGCGTTCGTTGGTGCGATCCGCCGCAGCGAGTCGCCCAAGTCGGCTCGCGCTTGATCCATGTAGCCGCGCAGTCGCTTAGCAACCTCCGGGTGGTCCTGCAGGATCGACTTCTGCTCGCCCGGGTCGTGCGCGAGGTCGTAGAGCGCGGGCGGAATGGCAACCTTGGTTGATGCCTCGCGGTAGTAGATGTTTTCATTGACTAGGTTGTTCTTCGCACGGAACTTCCATCGGCCGCTGCGCACCGCGTGCAACTCGTTGCCGAAATAGAAGTAAAGGGCCTCCCACGGCGACTTGGCATCGTCGTCGGTCATCAGCGTGCGGATGTCGTGGCCGTCGATGGTGCGATCGGACGGAGGCTTCGTGCCGGCGAGCGCCGCGAACGTAGGTAGGAAGTCCATGGTGGATGCCACCTCGCGGCACGCGGTATTCGCCGGAATCGTGCCCGGTTGCCACATGATGCACGGCTCGCGCACGCCGCCTTCATAGGTCGTTCCCTTGCCAGCCCGCAGTGGCCCCGCCGAGCCGCCGTGCTCGCCACGCGCAAGCCATGGGCCGTTGTCGGAAGTGAAGATCACGAGCGTGCGCTTGTCTAAATCCAACTCTCGCAGCGTGTCGAGAATCTGGCCGGCGCTCCAGTCGACTTCCGCGACTGTGTCGCCGTACAGGCCGCGCTTCGAGCCGCCGCGAAATTCTTCGGAAGCGGCCAGCGGCGTGTGTGGCATGGCATGAGCGAAATACAGAAAGAAAGGCCGCTCGCGGTGCTGGCGGATAAAAGCCAGCGCTTCCTCAGTGTAGCGGCGGATTTGATTGTCGCGGTCGATCTCTTCCGGCAGCCGCTCGGTGCCGCGAAAATATTCGTATGGCTTCATGTCGTTGCTGTAGTGTACACCAAAAAACTCATCGAAGCCGTGGTTCGTCGGATTGAATTTCGGCGCTTCGCCCAGGTGCCATTTGCCGATCATGCCCGTGGCGTAGCCAGCATTTTTGAGCAGCTCGGCCACGGTGATTTCGTCGGGGTGCAGCCCCTCAGTCGCCCCCGAATGCAACACGCGTCCGCGCAATGCGCCGCCGCTTGCGGTGCGGCCGATCTGATCGCCGAAACCGACGCGCACCGGGTAGCAGCCGGTCAACAGGCCCGCACGCGATGGCGTGCAGGTTGGGCCGGCCGAGTAAAAATCGGTGAATCGCCGCCCTTCCTTGGCCATGCGATCGAGGTGCGGCGTCTCAATCTCCGTCGCGCCAAAGCAGCCCAGGTCGCCATACCCTAAATCATCCGCGAAAAGCACGATGATATTCGGGCGATCGTCGGCGGCGACGGCGGCCGCGCAAAGAATGATCGAGAAAAGTAAACTCTCGCAAAGGCGCCAAGGCGCAAGGGAATGTATGAAGGTTGGAAAATGCGGGATGAAAGATGTGGCTCGCATGCGCTGACGGCTACAGTTCATCACTTCCATCCTCATCGTTCGTCTCTCATCGGCCTTTCTTTGCGCCTTCGCGCCTTTGCGAGAGACAAAATAGTCACGTCTTCTGCGTCGCCCACGGATCATACGTGCCGAAGGACCAGATATGGCCTTCGATGTCGCGGCACGTGAAGTCGCGCCCGCCATAATCTTGTGTTCTGATGTCGATGATTATCTCCGCGCCGGATTCAACTACGCGTTTGTAAATCGCGTCGGCGTCCGTCACCACGAGATACAAACTCTGCGTTTCGCAGCCTTCGATCTCGTCGGGCTGTTTCAGCAGCCGTCCGTACTCGGAGTCACGCTTCGATCCGCACATAATCATGCCGTTGCCGAACGTGAGCTGCGCATGGCCGATCGTGCCGTCGTCGCCCGGATAAACCACCTGTTTCTCGAACCCGAACACATTGCAAAGCCATTCGATCGCGGCGGCCGCGTTGCGATAGTGCATGGCCGGGATGATGGTTGTCGTGGTGTTTTTGGCGAACGAACCCATCGGATTCTTCCTGTAAATGATGTCGGTGATTGTGAAGCCGTTTGAACGCGGACGGCTGCAGCAGGGCGCCCTCTCCCCAGCCCTCCCCGCAAGGGGAAGGGAGTCGAACTCCAAATTTATCGCCATTCCTTGCGCAACAGCCGCTCCTCGATCTTATATGCGTGATGCAAATCGTGCAGTGCGATATGGCGGAACATGATGAACACGCCGTAGTGCGAATACTCGTCGTGCGTGGCAGTAATCGCCCACTGTTCTGGCGTTAGGTTGCGAAGCCGCTCGATCAGAGCGACGCGTTCGCGATCGAATCGGTCCATTTCGCTGTCGAGATCGAGCGCGAGGAGCGCATCATCCGGCTCGTCGCGCGACGGTTCGTACGATTTGATGTGTGGCGCGGGTTTCGTGAGCATTTGTTCGAGCCGCCGCACGATTAATGGATAGATCGCCGGCAAATGGACCGCATGCTCATGCGCCGACCACATACCGGGCGCCGGCCGCCGCTTGCGCAACTCGGGCGGCACATCGTAAATTACCTGCCGCACCAGGGACGGCCCACGGGCGAGTTGCTCGAGCACGGTACCGATTTGTTTTGAGTCTGGCATCAAGCGACTTCCGATGGAGAGTGTAAGCGAAAAGGCCGGCGTGGCCGCCGGCGCTATGTCAACAAAACCGCAACAGGAATATTCATTCACTCCACCGTCACACTCTTCGCCAGATTGCGCGGCTTATCGACGTCGCAGCCGCGCAGAATTGCGGCGTGGTAGGCCAGCAATTGCAGGGGGATGGCCGTCACGATGGGCTGCAGGAACTCCGGCACGGCCGGCACGCGAATCACATCATCGGCCAGCTCGACCGCGTGCGAATCAGCTTTGTCGACGACGGCGATCACCGGGCCGCCGCGGGCCTTAATCTCTTCCATGTTGGAGATCACCTTGTGATACACGCCGCCCTGCGGCACGATGAACACGCTCGGCGTGTGCTCGTCCACCAGCGCAATCGGCCCATGCTTCATCTCGGCCGCCGGGTAGCCTTCGGCGTGGATGTAGCTAATTTCCTTGAGCTTCAGTGCGCCTTCCAGCGCAGTGGGGAAGTTGTACTGCCGGCCCAGGTACAGGAAGTTGTCACACGAGGCATACTTTGCCGCGATGCGCCGGGCATCATCGTTCGTGTCGAGCGCCTCCTCGACATGACCGGGCAGGGCCGAGAGCTCCTCGATGATCCGCAGGCCGGCCTCGTAGCTAAGGTGCCGCAGCCGGCCAAAATACAGCGCCAACAATGCCATCACCACGCATTGCGAGGTAAAGGCCTTGGTCGACGCGACGCCGATTTCCGGCCCCGCATGCAGATAAACGCCGCCGTCGGCCTCGCGAGCGATCGTGCTGCCCACCACGTTGCAGATGGCCAGCGTGGGGTGCCCTTTACGCTTCATTTCGCGCATCGCCGCCAATGTATCGATCGTCTCGCCGCTTTGCGTGATCGCGAACAGCAGCGATCCGCTGGGCATCGGCGGATTGCGGTAGCGCAA
The DNA here is from genome assembly GCA_963713365.1 of uncultured Planctomycetota bacterium. Lineage (GTDB taxonomy): Bacteria > Planctomycetota > Planctomycetia > Pirellulales > Lacipirellulaceae > JABDGM01. Next base: position 461,538 of record CAVQLN010000009.1, read on the forward strand.
CTCGCTGGCATATTCGACTTCGACCGGGATCCGGGCGAACGCTTCGATCATGTACTCGCCGACCATTGACGCGTGCCAACTCGTGCCGCAGGCGGTGAGCACGATGCGGTCGACCGCTCGCAACTGCTGCGGCGTGAGATTGAGGCCGCCGAACACGGCGGTGGCCTCGTCTCGGTTGAGCCGGCCACGCATCGCGGCCACGATCGATTCCGGCTGCTCGAAGATTTCCTTAAGCATGTAGTGCGGAAAGTCGCCCAGCTCGACTTGAGTCGTGTCGATGTCGAGCGACTTCACGTCGTGGCGCACGTGCCCTTCGTCGCGGTGGATCACGCGGATCGTGTTTCGGGTGATGACAGCTAATTCGTTGTCGGCCAGGTACACGATGCGGGTAGTGTGGCCGGCCAGGGGCGAACCGTCGCTGGCGATGAAGTGCTCGCCGTCGCCGATGCCGATCACCAGCGGGCTGCCCAGCCGGGCGGCCAAGATCAAGTCGGGCCAATCGCGGAAGACCATCGCCAGGCCGTAGGTGCCGCGCAGCTGCGCGAGAGCGGCCTGCACCGCTTCGACAAGCGGGGCGTAGCGGTCGGCGTGCCCGTCCGCGGCTCGACTGAGCCCGCCGAAGTCTGAAGCGGCCGCGCCGTTAGAACCGGCGCGCGCGTCGAGCTCGCTGGCGATGAGCTGCGCGACGACCTCCGTGTCGGTTGACGACTTACAGTAATAGCCGCGTTCGGCCAGGTGCTCTTTGAGCGCACGAAAGTTCTCGATGACGCCGTTGTGCACGAGCGCTACGACCTGGTCGCCGCCGATGTGCGGGTGGGCGTTCTCATCGGTTGCCGGGCCGTGAGTGGCCCAACGCGTATGGCCGATACCCACCGCACCATGGACCGGTGACTTTTTCAGTTTGGCCGCGAGGTCGTCGATGCGTCCGGCCGTTTTCGTGACGGCAAACTCGCCGTCGTCCAGCGTCACCACGCCGCTGCTATCGTAGCCGCGGTACTCCAACCGCCGCAGACCTTCAATCAAGAAATCGAGTGCTTGCTGTTCTCCTACATAGCCCACGATGCCGCACATGATTTGAATTCCTCCCCCTCGAAAAAAGCGCCCGAGCCCAGTAGATGGCTTTCAATGGCAAGTCCGGCCTCCCCCCCAGTTGGGCGGCCAGCATGTAATTCTATGGTAGCCGGCCGCAAGCTCCAACAGTTCGTATCTACGGCAATTTAACCTACCGCAACTTAGGCAATTTCCCTATGAATTGGCACCTCAAAAGATGTGGGAGCGGATTTCCTGACCGGTCTGGTTTTGTCGTCAAATTCGGCCATGGAGACGTCTCCGCACAGAGCAAAGGATCTCGAGTCTATGTCCGGCCATTTTTCTGGGTCCTCTACGCAACGCAGCTACGTCGTCATCCCGGCTCGTTACGGCTCCACGCGGCTACCGCGGAAGATGCTTTTGCGCGAGACCGGAAAAACGCTCCTCCAGCACACCTATGAGGCAGCCTGCGCCGCGACGCGACCGACCGGAGTGCTTGTGGCGACCGATCATGCTGAGATTGCCGCCGAGGTGGAGCGCTTCCGCGGCGACTTCGTCATGACCGGCGCCGACTGCGCGAGCGGCACCGACCGGGTTGCGGAAGTTGCCCGCAAGCTGCCGCGAGCGGAGATCGTTGTGAACGTGCAGGGCGATGAGCCGGAGTTGTCGCCAGAGAGCATCGACCGGGTTATCGAATTGTTGGAGCAGAATCCGGCGGCAGGCATGGCCACCCTCGCTACTCCGATCGCATCGCCAGAGCAACTGGCCGATCCGGCGTGTGTCAAAGTGGTTTTCGACAGCAGCGGCCGGGCGATGTACTTCAGTCGCAGCCCGATTCCTTTTGTTCGTGAGCCAGATCCGACACAAAAATTCAACGAGCCGCCGCTGTTTTACCAGCACCTCGGCATCTATGCGTATCGGCGCGAGGTGCTGCTTGAGGTGGCCGCGATGCCGCCGTCGTCGCTCGAACTGGCCGAACGCCTCGAACAGCTTCGCATGCTGCAATCGGGCGGAACAATTTCGGTCGCCGTGGTCGCGCATGCTGCCGGCGGAATCGACACGCCGGGCGACTATGCAGCGTTTGTTGCGCAGCCGGCAGGGCTGCGGTTAGGACATAGCTTTTTTGACGGATGATTCGGCGTGGCCGCCGACGCCAAGTCTCTGCGCCCGGCGTTGCACTACGCTACAATGCGAATGTGATTGCCCGCGCCCACGAACCATTTCCGCTGCCGCTCTTGATCACTGGCGTCGCCGGTGTGGCTGGCTACAACGCGCTTCACTATTTCCGCGCGCGTTACCCGAGACAGGTCGTCGCCATCCGCCAGGAAGACAATTGGCCGCTTACGGGCGACGGCGTTATCCCTTGCAACGCTGAGGACCACGCGCGGCTTCGCGCCCTGTTCGATCAGTACCAGTTCCAGTCAGTGCTCAATTGCGCGGGCAATTGCGCCCTGCGTGCCTGCGAGCTCGACTCGCGACTTGCCTGGCGCACGAATGTCGAAGGCTTGATTAACCTGTTATCGATCATCGTGGAGCGCGATGTACGGCTGGTTCATCTGTCGATCGACTTAGTGTTTTCCGGTGCGCTTTCCGAGCGAGCCGGGTCGTCCTCGACCCCGGCCGGGGGCGGGGACGACCCGGCTCGCTGTTCATATACGGAATCCGACCCCACCGATCCGGTCACGGTGTACGGCAAAACCATGGTTGCGGCCGAGCAGCTCATCTTCGATTGGATGCCATCGGCGTGCGTCCTGCGCATTTCCCTGCCAATGGGGATCAGCTTCAACGGCCACGCCGGCGCGATTGACTGGATTCAATCGCGCTTCAAAAAGGGCCGGCCGGCCACGCTGTACTTCGACGAGGTCCGCACTCCAACTTATACCGATTGCCTCAACCGGCTTTACGAGCGCGTGTTGGCCAGCGATTTGTGCGGGCTGTACCACGCCGGCGGCCCGCAGCCGCTGTCGCTGTACCAGATCGCACAGATCGTTAACCGCGTCGGCGGCTACGATCCGCGGCTGCTCATGGGCTGCCCGCGGCGAGATGCCGGCCCAATTCCACCGCGCGCCGGCAACGTCACGATGAACTCTTCCGCCCTCGCCGCAGCACTCGACGATGGTTTACCTCTCGACCCTTGGCCACACGACTCGGCTCTCGTGCCGAGACACCGTGACTGGCACTTCGAACGTAGCGGCACGCCCGGTTCCCGCGAGCTTCTGGCCCGCATCCTGTACTGCAATCCGCGGCGAGCGGTTCTCAGTTGTTCGTAGTCCGTTGTCTATCGATTGACAACGGACCACGCACAACGGACAACGGACACATGATTAATCGCATAATTTCAGTCTTTGTAATTTGTGTTGTTGCGCAATTTCTATCCATTGCTCGAGCCGATTGGCCAGAATTCCGCGGTCCGTCCGGCAATGGGCACGTAGCCGATTCAGAAAATGGCGCGGTACTGCCACTCACTTGGAGCGAGACCGAGAACGTCCGCTGGAAAACGCCAATTCCGCATCGCGGCTGGTCGACGCCGGTCGTGATGAACGGTCAGGTTTGGCTCACGACGGCGACTGAGGACGGGCACGACTTTTACGCCATCTGCGTCGATGCCGACACCGGGGAAGTGCTGCATAACAAAAAGCTGTTTCATACAGACCACCCCGAACCACTTGGCAATCCTGTCAACTGCTACGCAACTCCGTCGCCGGCCATCGAGGGGGGTCGGGTGTATGTGCACTTTGGCAGCTACGGCACGGCCTGCCTCAACACCAAAACCGGCGACGTGATTTGGAATCGCGACGATCTGCCATGCCGCCACTACCGCGGCCCGTCCTCCTCGGTCGTGTTGTTTGAGAACCTGGTGATCCTGACATTCGACGGCGTCGACTTGCAGTACGTTGCTGCGCTCAACAAAGAAAACGGCCAGACCGTTTGGCGAACGGACCGCGACGTTGAGTGGAATGATCAAAACGTGGCTGGGAAGAGTGCGCGAGAAGCGGAGCTGCTTCTTGCGGGTGACCGTCGCAAGGCCCATAGCACGCCGCTCGTGGTTGCGGCAGCCGATGGCCGTATGCAATTGCTAAGCGGCGGCGCAAAGGCCGCGTTCGCCTACGACCGCGCACAGGCAGCGAACTATGGCGAATCGAGTTCGATGACTTTTCGGTGGCGCCGCGTCCCATTTTCCACGACGACATCGCCTACATGGTCACCGGCATCACGCATCCCGAGCTGTGGGCGATTCGGATCGCAGGCGCCTCGGGAAACATTGGTGACAGTGACCACATCCTGTGGCGGCTAACGCAACGCGTCGCAAAAACGGCTTCGCCTGTTTTCGTCGACGGACTCATCTTCATGATCAGCGACGACGGAATCATCAATTGCATCGATGCGGCCAGCGGCGATGGCCTGTGGCAAAAACGCATCGGCGGCGCATTCGCGGCTTCGCCAATCTACGGGAACGGCCGCATCTACTTCTGCGATCAAGACGGCCAGACGACCATCATCAAACCGGGCCGAGAGTTCGAATCGCTCGCGACGAACACGCTCGATGCCGGCTGCATGGCGTCGCCGGCCGTGGGCGGCAAAGCGCTTTTCTTGCGCACGAAGACGCACCTCTACCGGATCGAAACTCCACGGGCAGAAAGCAACTGAGAGGTGTGCCCACGGTACGTGCTCAACCGTGCTTTGGCATCCGTCAGAGTCGCGATTCGCATAGCTACTTCAAAGGCAAGTAAGTAACACAGTCAGCCAGTTCTTCGGCACAACAACACGATAAGACAAGTTCCAAATCCTTCACCAGCGTCCCAATTCCCGCACTCATTTGATGCGCATAAATGACGCCACTCGACGATTTCCCGTGGTGCTGCCAATGGGTCGCGATCGCCAGTAGGTCGTCGTCCTGGCTGAACAGCACTCGCCCCAACGCTGTCGAGCGTTCGAGAAGGCGATCGTCTGGCCAGCGATCTGAGCCGTCCTCCTGGCTCGTCAAGACGTCGATGCCTCGGCGTCGCAAGCCGGCTGTAATGGCCACCGGTACGTGGACGTCCATGTACAGCCGTAGCGGCATTTCAAGGAGTCCTTGACCTTGCCGCTTTAATAGCTCCTCCCGCGAAAGCCCATTTGTTTGTCTCGCCTGTTCGGCCGCCGCTGCCGTCGACTCCATCTGGGAGATCATTTCGTCATAGTGATCGTAAAAGTAAACCAGCGCCGCATACACCTGCTCGGGACGCAAGTCGGGGTGCTGACGAAGTAGCTCCTCGGCAGTCCACCCGTGGTGATGGTGCTCCGCCGCCAGATGTCCCACCTTATATCGCGTTTCGTCGATGTGCGCAGTGCCGGCAGCGTCAATAACGATATGCGGATATTGAACAGCAGTGCTCACGCAATGTCTCCGTATCAAACTCGCGGTAATCGCTGATTAATCTGATTACATCCGAATCGCGCGCTTGTGGCGTCTTTAGTATTTCATTCTAAGTCACAACGGCGGCTGGGCCATTATAGCACGGAGTCCTTTTTCACCTGCTCGGCCATCTGCACATGATATTGGCGCAGCTTCTCGCGCAGCTCGGGGCGCGAGTTGGCGAGGATGCGGATGGCGAGGAGCGCGGAGTTCTTGGCGCCGTGAGAGCCAATCGCCAGCGTGCCGACCGGCACACCGCCGGGCATTTGCACCATCGAAAGCAGCGCGTCGAGACCGCCCAGCGCCGGGCTATGGATCGGCACGCCGAGCACGGGAAGCAGCGTCTGCGCGGCGACGACGCCCGGCAGATGTGCCGCCAGGCCGGCCGCCGCGATAATCACCTCAAGACCGCGCGACTCGGCCGATTTCACGTATTCACTCACCAGGTCTGGCGATCGATGGGCCGACGCGACTCGCGCTTCGTTGGCCACGCCAAACTCAGTCAAGATCTTGGCGGCCGCCTGAAGCGTTTCCCAATCGTTCTTGGAGCCCATCAGAATTCCGACCAGAACTTTATTCTCGCTATTCATAATGGGAATCCGTCCTCGATTTGCGTTCGCTAGGTTTTTGTTAGAAGTCGGCCACTAGGCTGGCCGGCGCGAGCTGCGCGGCATGTCGTCCGAACCACCGATGGTGCGCTCATAGCGTCCGAACACCATCCGGCCGGCGCTGGTCTGCAAAACGCTCGTCACGGCCGCGCTAACGAGCTCGCCGACATGGTCGCGGCCGCCTTCAATCACCACCATGGTGCCGTCGTCGAGATAACCCACGCCTTGTCCCGACTCTTCGCCCTGCTTCACGATGCGCACGTCAATTGTCTCGCCGGGGAGGAACACCGGCTTGAGCGAGTTGGCGATGTCATTGAGGTTAATGACGCCGACATTTTGCAGCCTGGCAACTTTGTTGAGATTGTAGTCATTCGTGACCACCTTGCCTTCGAGGTGCTTTGCCAGAAGCACCAGCTTTTGATCGACGGGCTGCCCGGCAAATTCCGGCAGCTCGCGATCCCAGATCATGAGGTCGACCTTCGGGTCGCTGCGCAGCCGATTGAGAATGTCGAGTCCCCGGCGACCCCGGGTGCGGCGCAGCTTGTCGCCCGAATCGGCGATCGTCTGCAGCTCGGCAATGACGAATTGCGGCATCACGAGCTGATTGTCGATGACGCGCGTCTCGACGATGTCGGCGATACGGCCATCGATCACGACGCTCGTGTCGAGCACATACGGCTTGAGCCCTTTGACCTCCTTGGCGAATTCAACGTACGGAATGATGAAGCGAAAGTCATCTTTGGTCTGCAGCAGCACACTGATGCACGTGTAGCAGACGATGGTTGCCAGGGCCAGGCGAAGCCAGTCGGCAAGCCATGTGTGTGCCGGCGGCATCAACGGCGTAAGCGCCAGTTGAAACACGTACGTCAGAAATAAGCCGATGATTGTGCCGAAGTAGACCGCGGTGATCGTATCCAGCCGTTTGCGGCGAATGGCAAAATCGGCCGCCAGTACGCCAACGCCTGCAGCCAACACGCCGAGAAATGCAATCCAGGGCAGCCATTGGTTGTCGCTGCGGAGCAAATCCGAGCCGGCCAATTGAAATCCAAGCGCGATGACGACCGCTAAGAAAACACAACGTAAGATGACAAGAGCCATTACATCGACTCCCAGGGAGTCCGTCGACAACGTGCAGTCTCGAACGACTCGGCCACTCTCGCCAGGCTCCATGCCGCGTGGACTTCCCCACAGCCTTCATTCTAACAACCGGCCGAGGGCTCACCAATGGCGTCGGACTGGCGGCCGGCAGGGGCGAAATCGGCGGACTGGTGTGTGTCACTCAACGCGACGCCAGCCGGTCGTGCTCTTCGATCGCGTAGCGGTCGGTCATGCCGGCCAGATAATCGCCGACGGCGCGATCCACGCCATCGCGCTCCGCAAGGCGGCGAAATTTGGCCGGCAACTGGTCCGGTTCATCCATTAGCCACTGAAACGATTCGCGAAGCGCCTGCTGCGCATGATGCCGCTTGACCAGAACATCGGGGTGACGATAGACGCGCTCGAACAAGAACCGCTCCAGGCCCAGCTTCTTTTCGGAAAGCTCGGGCGATGGGCGCACGAGGTTCGGCATGCTGCGCACGTCGGCGACGCTGCGAATGCCTCGTTCGGCGATTTCGCGCTCTGTGACAGCAAGCACGTCGCTCACTTGCCAGTCGATCACCGCATGGACGATCGCGCGGCGGAGGTGGCGGTCGTTCAAGTTGGTAAATCTTTGGCCGACGCGCTCCGCCGCTTCCCGCCACATTGGCACCTCGAGCAATTCATTCAATCGCAACAAACCCAGCTCCAGCGAGTCGTCGGCATCGTGGGCGTCGTACGCGATGCTGTCGGCCGCGTCGAGGACTTGAACTTCTAAGAGCGGGGAGCATGGAGCGAAGAGCGAAGAGCTAGGAGCGAGGAGCATAGAGTCAGAAAACGCTGTTTGTCCGGCACCATGCTCCTCGCTCCCCGCTCTCTGCTCTCCGCTCTCTGCTCCCCGCTCCTCGCTCCGTGCTCCGCGCTTCTCCGCTCGAGCGCGCTGGCCCTCCAGGACCTCGGCCGTCAGGTTAAGCCCGGGGAAATCGGGGTAGCGGGTTTCGAGCACCTCGAAGATGCGCAGCGCTTGTGCATTGTGCGTGAATCCGCCGTGATCGCGCAAACATTCATCGAGAACGTCTTCGCCCGAATGTCCGAAGGGCGGATGTCCGATATCGTGCGCCAGCGCAAGTGCCTCCACGAGGTCTTCATTCAGCCGCAACGCACGCGCGATGGTGCGGGCAATCGAAGCCACTTCCAGCGTGTGCGTGAGGCGCGTGCGATGGTAGTCGCCCATCTCGCCCGTGAAGACTTGCGTTTTGTAGCTCAAGCGGCGGAAGGCGGCACAATGCAGGATGCGGTCGCGGTCGCGCTGATATGGGCCGCGGTATGGATGGGGCGACTCGGGATGTCGCCGGCCGGCCGAGGCGGCACTGTGCTGGGCATAGGATGCCAAGAGGCCCCGCTCTCGCTGGGTGGTTGCATCCGACATGCTAGCATGGCACCGTGCGGAGTCGTTTACTTAACTAAATACCAAGAGCATCTAACCAATATGAACCGCCAAGCACGCCAAGAAAATGCCAAGAGTGCCAATGTCGTAACTTGGCGGCCTTGGCGTTCTTGGCGGTTTAATTCATTCTGTTAGCAGCTTCTAATAATTCCCGCGTCAGCCTGAATGGTGAAGGCGCACTTTAGGTCTTGTGGGTTGAGCTCAGACGGGCGACGGAATTGAACTCTTCGACGAGCGGGCGGGCCTGGTCCGGGTTGATCATGTGGACGTAGGCGATTTGGCCGCGGATGCGCGATTCAAAATGGGGCAAGTTTGCGCGATTCTGCGACGCCAGCCCCTGTTTTTTTGCGTTGTGCAAGATGGCGCGCAGCCGGCGGCGATACGCGCGGAACGCCCGGCTGCGGCTGGTTCACGATAACGCCGGTGACCGCCATGGCCGTGTTTCGGCGAAGCACGCGAGTTTTCTTTTCGTTGACGAGAAACCCTTCGTCCTCGGCGATGTGCCGGATTCGGGCCAGGAGGTATCCAATTCGCTTTTCCGGCTCGGCGTCAGCGACCGCAGAGAAGGACAGGTCATCAGCGTATCGCGTGTATTGCCAGCCGAGCTTTGCCGAAATGCCGGCCAGCCGCGCGTCGAGCCGGCTGGAGATGAGATTGGAAAGGGCAGGGCTGGTGCAAGCGCCTTGCGGCAGCGACCGCTCGCCGGTGGCGACGTGAAAAATCTTGCCGGCATACTCGACAGTTCGCCGCGGCGATTCGGTGCAAAGCAAGGCGAGAATCGTGGCCGCCGCGGGCGAATAACCCAAGTGCTCGAATGCGCCCCGAACGCGGTGGAACGTAATCGACGGAAAAAAGTTCTGCAGATCGATGTTGACGAGCACCTGACGACCCGTATGTTCGACTGCGTTGGTGCGAATCGAGCGGCTCGTGACGAAACCGTGCGCGGCCGCATGCGTCGGCGAGGCGCTGAAGAACGTTCTGGAAGATCCATCGCTGGGCGGCCGCCAGGCCGCGGTGCGGCGCCGACAGCTCGCGCAGGCCGCCGGACTTTTTTGGAACGGTGAAGCGAACGTAGTGCGTGACTTCAGAGGCGTCTGAGTGGAACGCAAGCCAGCGAAGCCGCGGGATAGTGATCCCTACGCGCACTGGCGACGTCGGCAGGCGAGGCCAGAACGGGCAAGCCCCGCCGCGCAACTTTTCCACGTTTGCCCGGCGGTCGGCGAGGCCGCGAGACACCCCGCGGCCCAGAAAAATGATGTCGGTGGCTTTGCGGTGCGCGACGTCGGCGGCGTGCTTTCGCTTGCGCTCGGCCGACTCAGCTTTCTTTTGCTCCTTGATCCGTTTTCGCTCGGCTTCGGAGGCTTCAACGGCGGCGCGAGCTCGCACATCGGCGAGCGCCTCATCGCCTTTGATATCGAGCATCTGGTCGCCGATTTTGTGTATTTCGACAAGCTCTTCAGGCGTGACGAGGCCATATGCGACGAGGGTGCGGTCGATGAGAAGCGTGCGCTCGTCGGTGGCGGGCGGAATCGTGTCCAGCCGGCCCCACCAGGGATTGGTGCGAATCGTCGTCGATCGCTCGGCCTGGGCCACCGCATCCGACGCAGAAATTGGCGCGAACTGGGCCGCGTCGAGGTTCAGCGTCTTGGTTTTAGGTGGCGCCTGCGGAGAGCGATCGGGCGGCGAAGTGGTTGCCGTCGACCGACTTGTCGCGAACCCGCTTGGCTTGGGTCGCGGGTTCAGCAAGTTGCGTAGGAAGTCGAAAAGTCCCATGCGGTGCCCATCTTTCACAAACCGAAAACGAGTTGGGAGGGGGAGCCGGCTTCCTGACTTCAATCCCCGGACCAAGGACGTTCACCAAGGACCATACCGCTACCAGTGAGGGCGGGAGCCTTGGCTCGTCTTGGCCGACCGCACTGGTAGCGGTATGGTCCAAACGAACAACGGCCTTGGGGATGCAATGGGTAGCAAGTTCGCCCGCGGCGTATCGCCGCAGAAAGGTCTCAGTAGGCCGACTCGCACCCTCCCAACTCTTAATTCGTTGATTGCTCCTTAACTAAAGCAGGATTGTCTCACGCAGAGGCGCAGAGGACGCGGAGTGAGGAACCCTAATCATCACTAATCTGCACCAATGTTTTATCAGCGTCGATTAGTGGCGATTAGTGTTCCACATAAGTCTTGAGCTACGGAATCTCGCGTGACTCTGCGCCTCTGCGTGAGACAATAGTTTTCATTGTTATTTAACAAGTCAATCAATTCGGAGATGCAAACCCGTTTGTTCGGATGGATGCCGCCGGGCGGACCGGCGTCGACAAATAGCGCAACGCGATCATATGCCGGCACGGCCCATTGCGGATCCCAAATTTCTTGTAATGCCCGCAAACACATTTGCCACGACGAATGCGGCCGTCGAGATCGATCATGATCTCCACCGGCGAGTTATCGACTTTTCCGACGAATACCGCGCCGCGATCCGTGCGCTCGGTAGAATCGAGCGACGTCTTTGCAGTTAGCAAGAGCTCAGCGCGGCAGAAAGCTCGGGATTCTCGGGCCCAAGCTGCGCTTCGCCGAGTGGCATCGGCATGACCTGCCGAAACCGGTAAACACCATGGGGCAAGTCGTGAATCACCTGGCCGGCAAACGCCAACCGCCGGAGCACGGCGACCACGGCCTCCGGTTTCGCGCCGGAGGCGTTGGTTAATTGCGATAGAGTCATCGCTCGACGGTCTTTCAAGCAAGCGGCCAATCTGTGCCAGCAGGGTTTCAGTGATCGTCGCAGGCGGCGCGAGCAGCTCCAGCGCGGAGCCGCGCGTCCAATCGTTGGTCGTCCAGCCAGATAGGCCGAGCGTAAGCGACATTTCGCCGATGTGCGCGACCCAGAAACTCGGCAGGCCGGTGCCGAGCAAATGCACGTCGAATCGCTCCGCCAGCGGCAGGGCCCGCGCCAGCACAAGCAGCCTTCGCGCGCCCAGATTCGGATCGCCTCGGTCGGCGGACCGTCGTAGGTGGTGCCGTGCGAGACAATGCGCTGTTCCCACGGCTCGAGCACGATCGTCGGCGATCGGTCGGGCAACAGCTCGAACCGAACGGCACGCGGGCTGGTTTTCGCCTTATGCCGCTTCAAGAACGCGATCGCGGAATACACCGCCTCCCGCGACAAAATCACGCGCAGGCTGGGCATGCCCATCGCTTCCTGCGTCGTCATGAATCCGCGCAGCCAGCCGGGCGGCAGGTCGATCTTTTCTTCGCGATAGCTTGCGGCATGATCCGTGACGACCTCAAAGCCGGTCGGATCGATCAGGAACCGTGTTTCGCGATAGGTTCTCAGAGACTGGAAGTGGTTGTACAAATCCCACGAATAGTCGACGTTCGTCGTGCCAAGACTCACGGCCGTGCCGGTTCCAAACGCCTCGCGCGACACGCTCAAGCAGCCATAGCTCGATTCATCGGCTGAAAAACATTCGAAAAACACGACATCGTCGGCCACGGTAATCACCGGATCGCACGGCATGAGCCAGCGCCACAGCTCAGGGTTGTCCTTCTGCAGGAGCCGGGCCAGCTTGAACCGTGCGTCCCAATATCGCTTGCGAGTGCGCTCGAACAGCTTTTCGAAGCCGGGCGGCATTTCACGTTCGCGCCGTGTTTCCAGCTCTTTCTTCGCCAGGTCGTATTCGCGGCGGTAAATGGCTTGCCTCGCGGCAGCCTGCTGTTTCGTCCATTCCTCGTAGGCCGCCTTGTCGCGCGGCTTGAATCGCAGGTCGCTGATTACCACGTCGTGCAGCGCACTGATCCCCTCGCGGAAACGCAGCGGCTGCCGCAGCGGCGCGTCGAAGCTGACTTTCTCGCGCGAGGTTCGGCGCGAGCGAGAGCATCCGCGCACCGCCCGAGGACGCTTCGACGAGCCGGCTGCGGCCAAGATAGGCGAAGCTTAGTTTCATGGCTTGGCTCCTACCGGGGTCGCGGACGACCCGGCTCGCCCTTCGGAGGGCGATAGGCGCAGTTCGGGCAGCCACTTGGCGAGAGTCGGCTCCAGCTCGGGCCGCGCGGTCACCGCCGACAGGATGCCCGACAAACCGGCTCTTGCTTCCGGCATGCGTACGGAGCGGATCGCAACGGCCAGCACCGGGATGAGGCGTTCGGCCTCGTCTGGATGCTGGGCAATGCGTTGCGAGATTTGGCGCAGCGCTTCGAGCTTAGCCCGCCCGCCGCGGTGTACTGCCAGTAGCACCGTAGCCCATACGTGCGTCAGATCCTGTCGCAAAAGCGCGCCTTCGTGAAGTCTGCCCTGCACTCGTCTACTCAACTCGTCGACCATCCGAATTCGCACGTCATCGAACGGCGTTTCCGTGAGCCGCGCCCACAGCTGCGCATCGCCGTAACCGGCGGACTGGGGCGTCAGCCACAGCCAGGCTCCGCGACGCACTTCGGGATTGAGGCTGTCGAAGAATGCGACGACATCGTCCGTGCGGTAATTTGCTTGAGCGCCGAAAATTGCAAGCGCAAACTCGGCAATCTCCACGCCCACTGCCTCGCATTGGGCGCTTGCCAACTGGACGACGGCGGCGCGGTCACGGGCAATATCGATCCGCCGTGCTTGGAGCCACGAGAGTCCGAGGCGCGCCACCGGCGTCGCCCGAGCGCACGTCAAGGCCACGCATTGCGAAACGTCGAGTCGTTCGGGCCTTACGCGCTGCTGCATCACCTGGCAAATCGTCGCCAGGGCGGTGACGCTGCGTGTCTCGAGCAAACGCAGCCAGGTGTCAATCGGCCACGTGTCGATTGCCGCCAGCGTTTCCAAAAGGCTCGCGCCAAACTGTTGCACCTCCTCGTCGTGATGATCGAGCAAAGCCAGCAGCTGCTCCGCGCTAATCTGCTGCATCGACTGCGTATGATGGCGCTTGATTAATTGCATCGCCCACACGCGCACGAGACGCGATTGAGCGTCGATTAACAGCTTCAATAGCACGGCTGCGGAGTCGGCGTTTTTCCAGAGGTCTTCGAATTTCGGCGCGGCGGTCAGCTCGGCCAGCGAACGCCCATCCGCAAGCTGTACGCGCGTCGGCGAGAACTTCAAAACATCACTCTGGCGGAAGGCGATATTCATCAGGGACCAGTTGTCCAGGATGTTCTCGCCTTTGGCGACATCCGCGTCGCCATACTTGGCCAAAGCTGCCGCCACCGCTCGTGTGTAAGTCGCGGGAGCTTGAAAACCCATCCGGCGAAAGTAACGCCATGCGCGCCGCCGCAAGTAGGCACGTGTCTTGTAGGAGAACAATTGGCCGTTCCTTGGCACGCCGATTTGAATCGTTCTCGCGGGAAAGGAGACCTTCTCGCCCGTAAATGGATTGATTCCTTCACGGGCATGCGTCGTCTTCGTTCCGGCGGAAGCCAGAATCTGGTTGTGCGGCGCGACCAACACCTCTTCTTGGGCGAGCTGGCGCGTTTGGTAGTTGTAGTGATAACGCATCCGCCGCTGGCGGCGGACCAGCCGATCGAAGGCGACGACGAACTCGGCCATCAGCTCATCGTCTCGATTCGCTTCGGATTGTTTGAACAGTCGCTTGACGAGTGGATGGTGTCCGGGCCGATCCAGCGGCAGCGCGAGGTACCTGAAGATTTGCTCGCGGGCCCACGGGCGGGCATCGCGCTTCCAGCGATCGGCCAGCGCGGCCAGGTATTTAGAAGAAGTGACGAGGCGCATGCGCTCGACGAACTGATCGTCCTGCGTGGCGAACGCCTCATCGACAAGCAAGGTCGAGATGCCTTCCTGTGGGCTCCGTCCCATGCATCACGCTCGATTATCCGGCCGGAGTGGAAACGTGGCACGACAAAACGCATGTCCGAACAGCGGTAAAGTAACCGTCCCCGGCGGCATGTGTCAATTAGTTGCCGCCGGAGAATGCCCGCAAACGCGACATAAATGTACGTGCTGGCGTCAACCGAGCGCACCGCGCAAGAGTTCCCAAAGTGCATCCAGCGACTGGGGAATGATGCGCGTCCCGGCCAGGACGCCCATGAAATTGTTGTCGCCGTTCCAGCGCGGCACCAAATGCCAATGCAGATGGCCCGGGAGACCGGCGCCGGCGACGCGGCCCAGGTTCAGGCCCACGTTGAAGCCCTCAGCGTGCAGCAGTTCGCGGTAAATGCGAGTTAATCGGCCGAGCTGCTCCATGCATTCAACGTGCTCTTCGCGACTCATGTCGCTAAGTTCGCCGACATGTCGCCGCGGCGCCACGAGCACGTGGCCGTTGTTGTATGGATAGCGGTTGAGAACAACTTGGGTCTGTGCGCCACGATCGGCCACGAGCAGCCGGCGATCGGCCTCGGCCGCCTCACCGTAGTCCGCCGCCGCGCAACATAGAAAACACATACGATTAGCCCCCGCACACCATTCGACCGGATCGGGTTGCGGGCCGGAATCCGACTCGCTGCCAGTGACATATTCCAATCGCCAGGGTGCCCAGAGGCGTTCGAAGCTCATGTCGTGCGTAAGCAGGTGAGTAGGTAGGTAATGGAGAAGTGGGTATGCGGCCGCGATCGTGATCAGGAAATAGTCGATTGGTACATAGGTTTCAACGACGAGCTCATTGAGGCGATCTGCACCCGCTTAGGATGCTCGCTCAGGGGGGCGGTTTCTGTTCCGCCCGACAACACCCAAACCAGCACGATTCCCAGCACGACCACGGCGAGTAATAGCACAATCGCGATGGTGGTTTGAAAACGCCGGCTACGCATGCGGTGAGCCGTATACTTTGAAACAGCCGCCACCGGATTGTCGGGGTTTGTGACGAACAATGGCCCTTCTTTCGCCTGTATTGGCGAGGTTGCCGGCGTTTGAGTTTCCGGCGGGCGAGGCGCTGCCACATTGACGACGGGCGCGGCCGTTGCGACCGGCGCAGGGGGAGCGGCCGGTGCCGGCGGCGCATCAGCTATCGCAATAACGATCGACGGCGCTCCCGCTGCGCTGGCCGACGCGCTTTGTGCGGAAGCGGTGACGCTTCCCGGTTGCGAGTCAGTAATCTGCCTAGCGTCGCCAGCCGATGGGATCACAAACTTAGCGCCACAGGCGGGGCAGACCCCGCGCTTGCCCGCCAAGTTCTCCTTGACGTTCAGCTTATGACCGTTCGGGCAGGAAAAGCGGATTCCCATATTGCGCTTTGGCCTCGTTGGCCTTTCATTATAGAGATGAAGCGTAGAGCAGAAAAACTCTCGCTGTCGGCCGGGGCTGCCCGCGGCCGCGCGGCTCGCCTTATTGCCCGGCCAGCGAAGAGTGCGACGTTGGAAACGGTATGCTAGCCTGCCGGCAAGCGACCCGATTATGCCAAAAATAGCGATGTTTCCGGCCGCCAACGAGAATCGTCCCGTCGCGGCAGGGCGAAAATCTAGCGTGATTTCCCGATCAGGCCTAGAATAATAGGCATCAACGAGCGGGCCTCGGCTCAACATATGCGATCGATTGGTCTACATCGGCAAAGGTGAATTCGGCGATGAGCGAGGAACATAAAGACGAAGGACCGGTCGAAATTGCCCTTGTCGGCGATTTGACCGACAGCGAAGCGGAGCTGACCGACCGTTTGCTCGGCGTTCCGCCGGGCGGCGAGGTGACCATCTATTTCGATTCCCCCGGGGGAAGCCCGTACTGCGCGGTTTCGCTGATGACGATCATCAAGCTGCGCGACATGAAAGCGACGGGCATCGTGACGGGCGAGTGCTCGTCGGCCACTCTCTGGCCGTTTGCCGCCTGCCGGCGGCGGATCGTGACGCCGTTCAGCGTGATGCTGTTTCACCCAATGCGCTGGCAGAGCGAAGAAAACGTCGGCCTGGCGGAAGCTGCCGAGTGGGCCCGCCATTTCGGCCAACTGGAACAAGACATGGATGCGCTTCTGGCGCATCTGTTTGGCGTTTCCCCCGAAATGATGCACGCATGGATCAATCCGGGCCGCTATGTATCGGGGCGCGATCTGGCGGCATCCGGGATGGCCGAGCTGGTTGAGCTCGATCAACTCCACCGCGTTTCGTTCGGCCACTTGCTTCTAGAGAACAAAGCCGGCAATTCGAACGGCTCCGGAACGCCGGCTCAGGTTCGTCGGCCGGCAAAGGCGCCAGCGCGGCGGCGCAAGCGACGCGGGTAGCTACGTCGTGAGCGGCAGTGGCCGCTGGTCATCGGCACGGCAGCAGGCAATTGCAAGTGCCACATCATTTTCGCGTGGCACCAGAAGCGATTGAAGGCGGGCCCGCCAGATAACGCCCTTCTCTAAGAAATCGGCAAACAGCAACCAATCGGCGTGGCAGACTCCATCCGCGCTCCAGTTTATTCGCAGCTCGCGGTAATCAGACGGGGACATTATCTCCACGTAGCTGAAATCCGACCCGGCGAGTCGCACCACGATGCATGCCACGCTGGTCGAAGGATTAAACACGTGATCGCCCTGGCTCAATGTGCGCGAGGATTCATCGATGTCCGATCCTGGCGACACGATCAACACTTCCTCCGAATGCAGGTCGGACTCAATGCTGATACGCGGCCAGGTGTCGAGCAGGTGAGTCTGCACGGAAACGACAAGCGATTGCGACGCTAATTGCTCTGAACCGTTGGCGCGATCGATTCGCCAATAAATCTGCGGAGAAAACGGCCAGTTATCTGTCGGCTGGTACGTGGCAACCAGATCAGCGCCGCGTACATAAGCGTCGGCGACTGGCCAGTGACGGTCCTTGTGCGGCTCGCTGTTTGCCGTCTCATTAGATTGCCGCACGCAAAGAATCCGCCCTCCCAGAGCGCATGAGCGTATGGATATTTCATGCAGCCCAAGATGCGGCTGCGATACATCGACACGCCCCGACACGCTGCCGCGCCGCAGCTCGGCGGTCGGCTTTTGGAATCTCCACGTGTCGGACGCGGTCGAAGTCTCGTCCAAGTTTGGACTCTCGTTCGCGAGGAATTGCAGCACTAACGGAAAATCAGGTGTTTCGCTTACGGACTGGTCGCTTCAGCGACCAGTCGAACTGCAACGCGATCAGCGCCTCGCTATCACCCAATAAAAAACCCCGTCGAACACCACAAGGATGTCGCGACGGGGCCGGAACAGAGAAGAGGCCGTATTTCCGAGTGAGGGGATAAAAAGAATCAGGCAATCGCCTACCACAACTGTGGCTGTCCCGGATAACACGCGCCGGTACTTGTTCCACTAACGATGATACCCATTTCGTCGTGCGTGTCCATAGTCCGCGGGCAAAAAGTTTGCCTTTTCAATGGCCCACCGCCAAGGCCTGCTCCTTAACCCTTTCGAGCAAAGAGGTTATGGCTTGTATTCTAGTCAAAGTGGAACGGTTGCCTACCACGCGCAACCAGTTCGAATCAAGTCACCCATCGCACCGACTCATGTTGTTTAGCAAATGTTCGCGGCAAACTCATCGTACGCCGCGCCTATCAACACCGGGTTTTCTTCACGTCCTCACTCGTTTCGACAGGCAATTTGACTTCCACAATAAACTTGGACGAAATGCGGCGCATCACTCCCGCGTTCCGCGCACATCTGCGTCCGAACATTTATCGCGGTAATCTTTAACCAAGAGGTTTCTCGAGGATTTTGAAGCCGTGAATGAGCAGTTTATCGATGAGTGTCTGGAGACTTGTGAAGCGGCGGCGCGAGCCGGCGGTCGTGAGTTGATAGCCCGGCGGGGAAAGTTCCAGACTCGCGAAAAAGCGCCGGCCGATCTGGTAACCGATGCCGATGAAGCTTCCCAGAACGCGATTCAGCGTGCGATCGCGGCCCGTTTTCCCAGCCACGCATTTATCGGCGAGGAACAGCCCGCCGGCGATCGATTGGCGACACAGGCCGAATTCACTTGGATCGTCGATCCGCTTGATGGCACGACCAACTATGTCCACGGTTATCCGCAGTACGCGGTCTCCGTGGCACTGGCTGCCGGAGAAAAACTGCTCGTCGGTGTCGTGTACGACCCGGTTGCGGATATCTGCTTTTCCGCCACTGCGGGAAAAGGCGCCTGGTGCGATGGTATCTCGATACGCACAAGCAACGTCACGACGGTTCGTGACGCGCTCGCCATCGTAAGTCTACCAGCGTACGTGCGGCGCGATTCGCCGGACCTGCTGGACTTCATCGAGGCATCACTGGTCTGTCAGGCAGTGCGTCGTTCTGGTTCCGCTGCGCTAAATTTTGCTTATTTGGCTAAGGGCGCGCTTGATGCTTTTTCGGCGCGGCACATTCATCCCTGGGATGTGGCGGCCGGCGTGCTATTGGTACGGGAGGCCGGCGGCGTCGTGACATCGCGCGACGGAGGCGAATTCAACTTGTGGAAGCCGGATTTTTTAGCGGCCGCGGGCGGCGAATTGCACGCAACTTTTTTGAGACGCACTGGGTCGAAAAAATCAATAGCTTCTTGCCCAGTGAATCGCAAAAGACAATTTGTTCGCCGGCGTCGGCTGCGAAGGCCCTGGGCTGTCCGAAATTCAATCGTTGATGTCGCAGCGGCGCGGTTTCGCCCTACCAGTCGCCAAGGTAAAATGAAGGCAGAACCGACATGCTCAAAACTGGTCACTTGCTCAGGTCGATCGACTTGGCATCTCTTCATTGCTCAAATTCGCCGCATTCGGCTGTTCCGAGCGGCCCGTCGAATCATGCTGCCAGCGCCCATTGAACGACCGAACCGGCCGAGCGCGACCGTGGGTTCGTTGAGACGGCATTTTGTAATGGTGGTAAGTTGTTTGCTGGCATGGTGCTTCGCCTCAGGCCAACTTGCCCCGGCCCAGGCACCGGCCGAAGCCGCCTCGACTCCGAGCGATGATGCGACGTCGGCCAACGACCCGTCGCATCCGACAGGTACAGCACCGTCGTTCCCTCCTGCGTCGCCAATCCAGTATGTAGGTCCGGATACCTACATCCTGCTCGACGCGGAAGGACGGCCGCAAGCGGTCCCTGGGATGACGTATGAAGATTTCATGGCTGCATGGAAGCAGCTGCAAAAAATCGAGCCGCCCAATCGGCAGCCTCGGTACACCATTGAAGACATTCAAGTGAATGGCGCGGTCCGCGGACGCCACGCAGAGCTGCGCTTCGATGCAACTATTCACCTGCTGACAGATGAGGCGGTCGACGTGCCGCTAGGTCTCACGGGCGCGATACTCGACGGCACGGCGCAATTCCATCGATTGGACTCCGGCGACGAACATGTGGACGAAAGCGCCGCGGCACTTCGCGACAAGCCATACCTAAAGCAATACCTGACGTACGACGCGGAGCGCGGCGGTTTTGTCGCCCGGCTCGCCGGTCGCGTCAGCGAGCGCCACACTGTGTCGCTCAAACTTCTGATACCTTTGTCGCGTGACGGGACAGGAACAACTCTCTTGTTGTCTCCTCCGCGGGCACTTTCATCGCGGCTTGTGCTGGAGGTGGATTCGGCCGTGACCGACGTCAGAGTTGTCGGTGGTGCATTGACGAAGGAAGATCCGGTACCGGGTGGCACAAGGATAACCGTAGAAGGCATCACCGGCCCACTTCGTTTGGGCTGGCGGCCCAGGGACCCGACCGCGGACAAGTATGCGACCGTGCTTAGTGCGGAAGGTACAATCCGCATATCGGTCGACGGCCGAAGTGTGCGATCGGACGCGAGGCTCACGGTTCGCAGTTTTGGCGGCAGCTTTGACCGTTTTCGCGTGCGTTTGCCGGCCGGCGCCAACTGGTCCAGGGATCGCGCACGTCGGAGGCCGAGGAGAATCCAGATTACCGAGTATCGGTCGAGGATACGGCTCGAAACGACGCGGGCGCCAAGGGCGACGATAGCCAGGTGGTCCTGATCGAATTTCCGGCGATGCAACAGGGGCCGGTGATGGTGGAGCTTTCGACGGAACAGCCTATTGGCTTGGGAGAGGAACCCGGCGTCGAGCTGGCCGGCTTCGAGGTGCTAGGCGCCGTGCGGCAGTACGGCGATGTGGCTTTACAGGTTGCCGGGGATTGGCAAGCCCGCTGGGAACTGGGACGGAACGTGCGCCAAGTCGACGCCGGCGAAATCGATCCGCAGTTGCCGCAAGCCGACTTGACCGCCGCGTTTCAATACGATCGCCAGCCTTGGTCGCTGCGAGCGCGAATTGCGGCGCGGCAGTACCGTGTCGTTGTTACGCCCAAATATGAATTGGAATTCTCGGCCGACGAAGCCCGGCTGGCTGCTCACTTTACTTATCAGGTGCTGGGCGCAGCGTGCCTTCGAATTTCGTGTGAACCTGGCGGGCTGGGAGTTGACGTCCGATCCCGTGGAGTCAGGCGGCTTAGTAGACCGCGATCAAATGGCGATGACCGACGATGGCATATTGCTGCTGCCTCTTGCGCAGGGTTCGTCGCGCCGCGCAGAAATCGCCTTTTCGCTCAGAAGAGCGATCTCGCGAGACGCTCAGCGGCTCCGGCTGCCGCTGCCCGTGCCGATTGCCGATTCGATTGGCACAGGCGAATTGGTGGTGAAGCAGGCGGCGGATATTAATTTGCTACCCGATCTGGCCAACTCTCTGGGATTGGTGCCAGCGCCCTTTGCAGAACCGTCGGACCCGACGGCGACAGAAGATTTGCCGGCGCACCGCTTTCGACTGACGTCGCCCGACGCGATTTTCGCCGCCGACCGATTCAGTCGCGCAAGTGAAGTTTCGACTCAGAGCACCGCGGAGTTCGTGTTTGAACCTTTCGATGTCCGCGTGGAACAGCGAATCGAATACGTCGTCCGTTATGAACCTATCAAGGAATTGATTTTTGAGGTTCCCGATGAGCTGGCGCTGGACGTCGAAAACTTGCAGATCTACGCCACATCGCAGGGCTATCACGAGGAGACCAATGGAAACGAGCCGGAGCTTCCCTTAAGCGTGGTCACGCCGATGGGGACCGTTGAGTCGACGGGTCCACTCCAGACGAGACGAATGCGGGCAACTCTGCCCAATCCCCGCTTGGGCGAATTTGCAGTTCAGATTCGATATCGACTTCCCCGGCCAAGTGACGGTGTTGCGGACGCAGCCTGGCAATTGCCACTTGTGCGGCCAACCGATGGCCGCTCTGAAGTGCAGCGCGCCATCGTGCTGGCTGCAGCAGGAGACGCCGTGTCGCTTGATCCCAAGGCGGCGGGCGCCGCATGGAAGCCAGCGGCTTCTGTTCCGGTGACGGAAGCTGGGGCAAGTGCTGAGTTTGTGGCCGACGGGTCGGCGACGTATCTGCCATGTGTTATCAGAACGGTCGATGCCAATGCTACACCCGCCACGACAATCGAGCGGGCGTGGTTGCAGAGCTGGTTCTCGGGCGGTACGCGGCAAGACCGGGCAGCGTTTCGCGTGTCGACGGAGGGCTTGCAGATCACCGTCGAGCTGCCACCGCAGATTTCGCCGGCGCAAGTCGAGGTGCTGCTGGACGGGCAAGCAGCCGACGTCGTTTCACGTAGCAGAGGACGAATCGTCGTAGCCTTGCCTCAAAAAAGCAGTCAGCCCGCGCCGAGGTTTGCTGAGGCGACATCACACACATTAGAGCTTCGCTATCGCCAGCCGAGCCGCAGGTCGTTAGTGGCTCGGCATGACATAACACCGCCGCAGGTGGTGGGCACGACCGCCCTTGCTGGTTTGTACTGGCAAATCGTGCTGCCGGGAGACGTGCATGTTGTTCGAGCGCCGCGCCAAATGACTTCCGCGAGTCAGTGGCAGTGGTTTGGCAGCTTTTGGGGCCAACGTCCCAGCCGCTCGCAAGCGCAATTAGAGGAGTGGGTTGGAGCTTCGACGCAACTTGCTGCAACTGGGTCGCAAAATGAGTATTTGTTCACCGGCCTAGCGCCGCTGCAGTCGATCGAAGTTGTCGTTGCCCCACGTTGGCTCGTGGTGCTCGCCGCATCGGCCGTCGTGCTGCTGGTCGTTCTGGCGTGGATTTACCTACCGGTAATTCGGCGGGGACCATTAGTTGTTGCCATTGCATTTGCGCTCGCTGGCCTTGCGCTCGCGTTCCCAATTCCCGCGCTATTATTGGCCCAAGCATCGGTTCTTGGACTCGTGCTGGCCGGTTTGGCCATGCTAGTCGCGCGGCTAGTGTCGCGGCCGTCACGATGGCCAATTGTGCTGCCAGGCGGCAGCTCACTGCGTCAGCCGGCGCCACGCGCAGAGTCGATCGTCATGCCTCCGGTCGCCGCTACCGCCAGCACTTCGCCGACTATCTCGTTGCGTGCACTGGAATCCGATTGATCAGTCGCGTCAGTTTGCGGGAAAAATGACTGGTATGAGAATTGTTTACGTTTCCATTGCCCGACACGCGCTTGCCACGTGCGCGATATTGGTCTGCCTAGTTGAATTGTCGAGACCTGAAATAGTTCGCGCACAGCAGTATTCCGCGAGTAACGAGCATCGTGAGGCACAGGCATATCGGCGGGTTTTTGTACCTGCTGACAACGTCGTCGCATGGCCGCAGGACGGTGAAAAGTATCTGCCAATCGAATCACGGGAATTCGAGGCATTGGTCGCGGCCGCAAATCGCGGGGCAACGCGCGAAACCGTTGCGGCGAACATCGTCGGAGCGCGATACAGCGCTCGCCTTGAAGGCGATCAGTTCGTCACCGGCCGAGCCGAGTGGGAAATTGAGTTGCATGGCGAGGCGCCTACGTTTTTGCCTTTAGGGAAAATGTCGTTATTTCCGCGCGAGCCGCGTTGGAGAGCCGTTCACGAGAGGCCAAATGAATCGACATCGGCCGAACCCGCACTGCTCGGAATGTGGGGCGCCAGCGGCGAAGTGGCAAACGAATGGGGGTTGGAGGTTGCTCGCTCCGGCGTGCTTGAATTCGACTGGCATGCTTTGCCCATAGCCGCGCAGGACGGCATCTCCATTGAGTGGCGAATGCCGGCGGCGAGCTCGACGCGACTTGTCCTCGACTTGCCGGAGGGAAAGCTGCCATCCATCGACGGCGGAGTGATTGTGGATTCGCGCCCGCTCGCCGAAAGTGCTTCAACGGAGGGCGGCACTCGCTGGCGGTGGGAGATTGCTGTTGCCGGGTCGGTCGCAACGACATTGCGCATTGTGGACGTTGACGGTGACGCTACCGGCAACGTTTCCGAACGGTTGCTGCGCGAGAACCTGGCATATCAATTGACTGAACGTGGCTTGGAAATCGAAGCCACGCTCCAATTCGACGAATTCGGTTCCGAACTGCGCGAGCTGGTGGTGCCGCTGCCGCCGGGCGTGCAATTGATTTCTGCTTCGTATCGGAACCAAGAGCTTAAGTGGCATGTTGCTTCGACTGAGACTCCGGAAGGTGCAAGCGCGGTCGTTGCGATTCCGGCCGAGCTCCCACCAGTACCGCTCACGATATCGCTTCGCGCCTGGCAACCGTTGTTGATGAATCTGCCCTGGCAACTACCGAAGCTGCGCCCAATGGAGCGCTTTGGATTGCTGGAAACATTGGTGTCGCCGTGGCGCCGACATTGGAGCTCCAGCGGCTAAGTACGGCAGGCTGCCAGCAAAGCGACGTGATTCAGCCTGATGGAAACAGCAACGATTTTTGGTCCCACTCGTTCAACGTATATTCGGACAACGCATCGGTGAAGATCACTGTCGCGCCCAAAAACCGGAAGCCACGGTTCGTGCCGGGTCGTCACTGGCACTTGCGGAAACCGATGTGAATGGCCGCCTGGTCGCACGGTTGCGAGTGGCCCGTGGGAACCTGCACACTTTGTCGGGCGAGTTAGCACCAGGTTGGACTATCGAGGCGGTAGAAACGGACCCGCCCGACGCGCTCGGCGAATGGTTTGTCGATCGTAAGGAGGGCCGCAGTAAAATTGAGATTCAATTGAATGCGGCCGCAGTACCAACGCAGGACCTGACTATCATCACCACGGGTCGTCTGCAGCGCACCGGCCTGACCCAAGCGTTGTCCGCTGAAATCTTGCGCATGGTGCGCTGGCGAGATGTCCGCCTGGAACTACATCGCCTTACCTTTCAAACCGTGGAGCCGTATGTTGTTGAGCCGATCGGCGGATTACCGGTATTGAAGATGGAGAACGCAGCCATCGACCAGCTGACGGAATTGGATGCTCCTGACGAATCCGGCCCGCGATTCGACCTGACAGCCCCGCCCGCGGATGC
Organism: uncultured Planctomycetota bacterium; assembly: GCA_963713365.1. Lineage (GTDB taxonomy): Bacteria > Planctomycetota > Planctomycetia > Pirellulales > Lacipirellulaceae > JABDGM01. Next base: position 486,201 of record CAVQLN010000009.1, read on the forward strand.
CGCACTGCGAGTCGCCGTCAAACGCGGACAATACGAAGCAGACGTCTGGGTCGATGCAACCTTCATAGATAGTGAACTTCGGCAGGAATTCCATGTTCTGGCACGACCGAGGGCGAGCCACATCGATCGCCTATTGGTTTATGTCACTCAGCCTCTAGATGACAACGTCCAATGGTCGGAGCGGTTTTCCGGAATCCCCCTGGCGGCCGAGCGACTAACGACGGACAGGCGGCGGCAAGCAAACGTTCCGGGACAAGGGGAAGCCTGGTTGGTGCGGCTGCCGAATCCGACCGGCAAGCCCGTGGAGATCGTTGCTTCGCAAAATGCGCCTTGGTCCGAGCGTAAGCCGTTGCCTCTGATTTCCGTGCCCGAGGCCGTCGAACAAAATGGCCGGGTACATTTGCGCGGGAGCGTCCAGCACCGGCCGGTCGTCGAAGCCGACCAACTGCGTGTCATACCGACGCCGCTACGTTCTGAGACGGCGGAATCGGCACAACGTTCGCCCGTGATGGCAGCGTACCGATACGACCCTTCGGATTGCCTTTCGCCCAGCGATGCGCCGAATTTGTGGCTTGCGACTGCCGCGCCCGCTGGGCTTCAAGACATCATTGCTCGTCGTGCCGAAATTGAGTCGTTTTTCATGCTGGACGGGCGGGGTGTACATCGAGTGAATTACTATCTGGAGCACCAGGGATCGCGCCGACTTTCCGTGCGGCTTCCGGCCGACGCGAAGTTGCGCACATTAGCAATAGACGGCCGGAAATTGGAAGTGCCGGCCGACGAGCACCGCGCTGAAGGCGTGGTCGACTCGGCAGAGCCGATTCCGCTGCCACTTCCCGGGGCAAGGGAATCCATTCTAACTGCGTATTTTGAAACGAGGTCGCCAAGGCCGCGCCTGGGCGCCAATTGCCGCCACCACTTCTGGATTTGCGTGTTCCACTGTTGGCGGGCACTTGGACGATTTGGTTGCCGGCTGAGTTTTCAGCAGTTGAAACCGGATCGACACCGCTCGCTTCCGCGCCTCCATGGGCGACAACGGTTATTTGGTCCGTTAGGACGACCCAGCCATGCGCCGGTCTATAACCCATTTGGAAGCGCTGCAGGGCACGCTGTAACGCCAGGAAACAGCATAGCTGGCGAAACGGCATCCGATGACCCCTTGCGTTGAGCCAGCCACCTGGTTCCAGGAATTCATTCCGCCCATCGTGAAAAGGGACACCGCGGCGCGAATCCAAAACGTCGCCACGGGCAACGTAACTACGGTCTCGCTCGCAGGGTGGCACGCACGACAGTTTTCATTCGTTTCCGATCGGCCAGCTAACGTGACAGTTACCCGGCCGACGGAAACCCGTACGTGGTCGATCGCAGTCTTTTTAACGTGCGCCGCGTTAGGTAGATCGCTGTGGCGCCGACGTCGCGAAGCGTTTGTTGGCACTATCACAATTGCAGCAGCTTCCGCCTTGCTCCTGCCGGAAACAATCAGCCACTTGGCGACCGGCGCATTCATGGGTCTTGTCAGTTCACTCCTAATCATTTGGCCGGGCCGGCCGTTGATTGAAGAGTCTCCGACAAAGACGTGGAATCGTTCCGCCGCCGCGCGCTTGGTTGTATTCCTCGCGGCGAGTCTATTAACGTTGCTGGGTGGTGCATTCGCCCAAGCTCAGACCACGGGCATCGCAAAGGACGACACGCAGCGCGCGCATCCAACTGTTGAAGAACGCTCGAACCGGCCCGCCATCCATCGCGTGCTAATTCCAACAGATGCAAACGGCGATGCGGCCGGGACCAAAACATACGTCAGCGAGCGGTTTCTGCGCCAGTTGCACCAGGCTTCAGCAACCGACGCCGGGCGCCGCTGGATCTTGCTCGGAGCCGACTACCAAGTCGAATTGCGGGATCGCGCCGACGCGGCCGACTTCATTGCCGGCGACTGCAACATGATGTTCTCTATCGCCGTGCTGGCCCGCGATACTACCGTCGCACTTCCTCTCGACGCTCGGCGAGGCAACCTGGCAAGCAGTCGCAATGGTGGATGGAGTTCCCGCGCCGCTGGTCTGGAGCGAGGATGGCCGTGGCTGCAGCGTCGAGATTGAGGAGCCAGGACATCACGAGTTAGTGATTACCTGCGTGCCGCGCTTGGAAGAGAAAAACGGCCGCAACCAAATTCGATTTACGATTCCGCCCATTCTCGGTGCCAGAGTCAGGGTTAGGCACCCCGAGGGGTTATCGAATGCAAATCTAAATATGTCGGGTAAACCGCTTCAGCAAGTCGTACAATCCGCGGGCGAATTCTTCGTTGAGCTGGATGGCACGGATCATCTCAGAATGAACTGGCCGCGCGTTTCCGCAGACGCAGACCGAACGCCCGGGCTTCGTGTCACCACGCTGGAGTGGCTACGGATCGGCGTCGAAGCGATCGAGTTAGATACGAAATATATCGTTGAAGGCGATGCCCAGCCGCCCGATTCGATAACAATCCTGGCCGACAAGCGTTGGGAATTGCAACGCCGCAACTTGCCAGCCGACGTGGCATCGCAACAAGACGGGCAGCAGACGATTCGTATTTCACTTCCGGTGGAAAACGTAGATCGAAGGGAAATCTCGCTGAGGTGGCAACTCGCCGATGCGCCCGCGTTAGGTCGCTTCCGTTTGCCGCCGATTAAGCTCGCGTCGTTGCCGGAGACTCAACGATGGTTGGCGATTTCCAGCGCATCAGCACTTAAGTTTGAAGCGATTAACAGCGAAAGCACCGCCGCAGCTACTGCGAACGAATTCCTTACGCTCTGGGGCGCTGCTTTCGGTACCATTCCTCCCGACACCGTCCTGGCCGATGTTCAGAAGGCAACCGACCTGGCGCTGGCAATTGAGCCAAGAACTGCCGTATCAACGGTCGATGAGTTGCTCCACGTCGCTGCGGACGATGATGGCCTTCGCATCCAATACGATTCGACGGTGGTCCCTGCCGGCATCCACGAATTTCAATTTCCGCTCGACGTCTCCACAGATGTGGCGGTTGACGAGGTTATGCTAGGTGCGGCCGGCCGGCAGATTCCTTTACGCTGGTCGCGCGATGCCGAAGGAGTATTGACTCTATTCTTTAGCCAACGTTTGTCCGAGCAATACCAAATAACTGTAAGCGGCCATGTGCCCGTGAACGAGGCGGGGAGCTACGCCGTCCCGCGCATTGGCGCTGTTGGCATTGCATCGAACGCACACGCGCAACTTTACCGGACTGGCGATGTCGAAGTTGAATTGACGGGACTAGGAGATAATTCCCGCCTACCACTTCGCCACGACGTACGCCACCGTCCGACTGGCGAGGCATGGCGGCCGGCGCAGTTGTCATCGATTCAGCCCTCTCGCCGTCGTTACGTATTGTCATTACGCCAAACCGCGTCGAGGCGGATGGGAAAACGCACACGATCGTCTCACGCGAGGCGGATGGATGGTGGGTGACTTTTAACTGCCACTTGGAAGCGCAGAATGGAAGAATGGACTCGCTTAAGTTACTTGCTCCGTCGACGTGGAGAGGTCCGCTCGAGATCAAGTCGAGCGTGCCGGCTTCTCTCGAGACGCAACCCGTTGACGAGCGACAAACGGCGTTTTCTGTACGATTTGCTAAACCGATCGAGGCTGGAGAAAGTCTTGATCTCGAATTGAGAGGTCGCCTGGCAACAGAGGCAGGCTCATCGCTTGCGGTCCCCCATATTGTTCCTGAGGCCGGGCTTCGTGGTCCGCGCTTTTTATCAGTTCCTGCTTTGCTCGATTCGCAGCCAATGTTCTGGAGCGAAACTGGGGTGCGGCAAGCGGAGTTGCCTCGCGACCTCCCGCCGTTGAAGGACGGTAACACAAAGTGGGCGACATATGAAGTTGTATCGGACACGTTTCAGGTCGTGCAGCGGCCGGCTGCTTTCGGGCGCCGCATGGCATCGGTGCGGCTTGCGGACACATTCGTGAATGTCGGCCCGCTTGGCGACCACTCAGTATTGACGCGAATGGTTGTCGTTTCACAAGGGTTGCCTGAATGCACTCTCGAGCTGCCGAAGAATCAAGAACTGTTGCAAGTCCTGGCCGATGGTCACCCCGCGGACATCCGGCCCAGCGGCGGCACGCAGTGGCGGCTTGCGCTGGGCCCGTCCCAGTTGCCCCAGTTCATCGAAATCCTTTCACGTTCTACGGCGCAACAAACGGCAAGCGCATCGCGGCTTGAACTCAGCCGGCCGCGCTTGGTTCTTGATGGCGTGCCGCTGCCGGTGGAAATGAGCTTGTGGTCGTTTAACCATTCGGCGAACCGTGGCGCCGCGACGATCTCGGGAGCAGACCGAGTGACCGGTGCGCAGCAAGCGGCGTCGCGGCTGGATCGTTTGGTGAGCATTTCGGAGGCAGCCACTTCGGCGGCCATCGAAGCGCCGTTTCCCGACGGCTACAACTGGTACCAGCCATGGGCGGCAAGGCTTGTTGATGTGCGCCAAGAAGTCTCGCAGGAGGACTTAGTGTCTTGACGGCAGCCTTGCTCTCCAGGTCGGATCATCCACGGAAGAACAAATTGAACAAGCTTCGGAACGTCTTGATGCGTGGCTCGAAACATGCGATTCGGCGTTGACATGGGCGGACCCCGCGCCGCCCGTTTTCGATGAGGGCGCGCCCGCCGCGACGCCGCCGATGGAACCTACCAGCGGTCAATGGATTCACGGCGTAGCGGAAGGCGGCGATCCTGTGATTTACGTGGAACGTGCTTCGTCGTCGAGTCCTCTTCAGACGCGCGCGGTGATACTGGTCCTTGTCGTGGCCGCGGCGGCGGCGAGCATTTCGCTCATGCGCCGGCCGGCCGCATGGGATGTCGTTTGCCGATTGGCCACATGCAATCGCTTTCGTGCTGGGAATCGCGTACTGGGCTGTTCTTTGGCCGAGCTGGCTTGGAATCGTAATAGCAGCTTGCCAGTTTGTTACTTGGAATTCGCACGAGCTGGCCTGGCCGCACCTTGCGAAGCGACGGAAGCACGGTGGTACGTGCTGTACCACGCTAAAGCGGTTTTCCAATTGATGTGGCCGACTCACAATGCACGACGCGGCCGTGGCTGAGACATAAAACCGGCGATGTCATCGCCGGCTATATGGCGTCGGAGACGCCTTTCACAATTCATTGGCGGGCGAATTTTGTCCCGGTGATTTTGTGCCAGCGTGACCAAAACAGCGTGGCGCTCGGGGTTTTTTGATTTTTGTCCTTTGATCGTTTGGCGACCACTCTTCGCAAGTCGTTTTGCCAACGTCGTTTCAGTCCGCTTGGTATTCTGTCCCCACGGTGCAAACACGATTTTTGGGTGACAAAATTCGTATTCCTCGAGAACTGCGCACATTTTGATCAAAACAGACACGATTCGGCCAGTGCTGAAAGTTTTCGGCCTCGCGGCGTCAGGTGCGCAAAACTCCTCCCCGTATTTTTGCGCATGTACGGTGGAGGAATCGCGGCACGCAGTCTGCACGCAAGCCAATAACTGAGAGCTAAGTGCTGGCGGCTTCTTTCAAGATGCCAAAGAACTTCACGGAGCGTGAGCGCACCCGCTTTTCGGACGAAACGCGGCGCGGTCGCTGCGCAAGCTGACGGCTGAGAGCTAACAGCCAACAGCTTTTCCTTATATGAACTGATGAACACTATAGCAGATTGCGCGGCCAAATTCAATGGAAGGTTTGGCCAGCGGAATGCGATGTGTTGCGAAGAAGTCCGTGCGGATGTGCGAGGCACATGAGGTGAATTCCCTCGCGCGATGAACCGATCCTACTCGAGTTTCGGCGACCTCCATGCGGCGTCCGAACTAATCTCCTTCCGGCTCCCACCCTTCGGCGAGGAACCTGCGCCACTCACTTCTTCAGGCGGCGCAGCCAATAGCCCGGCTTGCGTGCTCCGTGCGCGACTGAGATGACTTGCACTTCATCCCCCTCGATGAAGAAGTGGATCACGTAATTGAACCGGCGAGTCAGCGCAAAACGAATATCAAATTCTGGAGTGGCGAACTCACTCTTCGCGAAACCGAAGGGATTCTCTTCGATGCGTTGCAAAACCACGTCAATCGTTTGCCAGAACTCATCGCCGAGTCCAACACGCTGCGAATCGAACCATACGCGCCGCGTCCGCGATCTCCTCGATGGCCGGAGAAAGGACGCGCAGCTTCACTGCGGACGTTCCTGTAAGCGCTGCCGAACGAGGCGGCGAGTTTCTTCCAAGCTGAAACTGGGCAGTTCGCCGCGACGGAAGGCCGCGATTCGCTCATGAAGCTCTGCGCCAAATTCTTCAGGCGTGACTTCATCGCCGGGCGGAGTAAGACTTTGCAGCAATTGGAAGGCCAGGTCGGCGCGCTCGGCCTGCGGCAAGGAAAGAGCAGAGTCAAACAAATCGTGCTGCGGGACGCTCATGTCTGGATTATCGCTCCTTGTGCCAATCGCGACAAGCTATCGGTGTCCTGCCCTCGACGCCCCAACTTATCTCCTTCCGACTCCCTCCTCGGCGGGGAGGGTTGGGGAGGGGGGATTCCGAGTGCAAGACTGCAATTCTATTAGTGCTTATTTGAAGCCGAGCTTGCCTCATGGAGTGGCCCCTTCGACCAGTGCGATTTCTTTGTCGGAGAGGCCGTAGAGCTCGTAGACGAGGGCGTCGATTTCGCGGTCGGTGTGCTCGATCCGCCGATTGATCGTAGATCGTTCATGATCAGTTTTGGAATGAGCCGATCTCGAGTTCAGGTCAAGCATTTGTTGAACTAAAGTGATCAGTTTTTCCTCACGTGTGGTACCGGTGCGACCGTTGTCGTTAATTAGTCGTATTGGAAACAAACGGATGTCGCCTATCAGAACTTTGGGAACGTGTGTCGTGTTCCTTTGGGTGACGATGTCCGATGATACCAACTCAAAAGTTTAGAGTTGAGTACCCCAAGTAGGTATCGCAGATCAAGATTACCGATCACAAGACAAGAAATGACGCCAGGGTCATGGTATAGGAGCGAGTCGCAATAGCAGGCACAAATTCGAGGGGGCTTTCCACCAGTAATCTCCTGGATGAGGATTCGCGGACCATCAAAGTACTTTGACTTCCTGGAGCGATGCAACCATGGGCCGTAATTCAAATACTCATCGCTGTCGAATTGAGCTCCGTATCGTGAAATACCTCGACCCTTAATCCAAGGGCCGTACGTGTCCGACAATCGTTGATTCGAATGAAAGCCTCGATTCTGGATAATTGCAGCCGAGTGATTTTCCTTCGAGTACGGAACAATACCCTGCATAACATCGAGGAATTCACTAGCAGCGCTATTTGCTCTCAGTTTCTGAACCAGTAGGCTTATTTCGTCATTTTGAAATATCTGAAATTGCTTGTCCGCCGAAGCTTTCCAGCGAGAAACGTTAATCTGGTATGCATCATCGTATTGGCGCGTGGATAGTGAGACGAGTTGAGCATTCGGACGCATAATGTAAACCTCGCATTGCTCACTATCTCCTTCTTTTTCCAAAGCAAATATGATGCAATTGGCACTGACCTTCGGAAATACCCGCTGCGGAAGAGTTGTTAGCTTACGAATCGACGTTATGCATAGGACCAAGTCACGCAGGCGTTGAGCCTGAGGAACTTTTATCCAAGAGTCCGGCGTCACAAATGAAACTAATCCATTCTTCCCAGCTAGACTCGTTGCCTTATCGATAAAGAACAGGTAGCTCTCATGGTTCCCCATGAATGACTTGTACGTCACAGCCAACTACTTCTTTTCAAATGGATTGAGAGAAGCTCCCCACGGCGGATTTCCAAGAACTACATCAAATCCGCCATGTTGCATTACAGCTTTAAATTCCCTGTGCCAATTGAATGCGTTAATTCGCAAGGACTCTTCTTCGTTGAAATCTAAATGCCGCTGACTACGCCAAAAATCTAAATCGATAAGGGAATTGCCGCATTTAATGTTGTTTGCTAGATCAGGGAGTGCACGCTCTTTGTGAAAAAGCAATCGATCGATGGTTTCTTTGGTCTCGCCTTCAAGCGCTTTGAGTAAGAGCGATAGTTTGGAGACTTCAACCGCTTGATAATCAATATTGACGCCGTACATGTGAGTTGTGAGAATCCGTTTACGCTCTGGCGTCGTCAGCCGCCAGTCGCCAACGGTAGTTTGATATACTCGCGGCCTAGCTCCACTGGCGTGTCTTTTCGGGTCGTCGTGTTCGGTGTACTTCTTCAAGTACCAATCGAGCAAGTATTGGTATGCGACAATGAGAAACGAGCCGCTGCCGCAGGCTGGGTCGAGGATGGCGAGCGGGCGGGAGTTCTTCGCCGGCTTGAACGTGGCAGTAAGGCCGCCGACTTCTTGCGGTGTTTTGCCTTCGAGCAGCTTGCCAACTGTGTTTTCGACGATGTAGTCGACAATGTACGTGGGCGTGTAGTAGACGCCGCCCGCCTTGCGGACTTCCGGCTTCTCTTCGACCTTGGCGCGGTGGCCGGCCGTGAGGCGGATGACTTTCCCCAGGAATTGCTCATAGACCTGACCGAGAATATCTGCCGGGAGGGCCGCGAACTCATACGGGCTCTCCGGGTAATAAAGCCGACGAATGATGTCCTTCAGAACCTTGTCATCGAGCTTCAGTTCAGGAGTGAGCTCATCCGGAGGCTCCGCGCGGCCGCGCTCATTCTGGAAGTGGAACAGGCCGGAGTTGTATTTTTCGTCGGCGCGGTGGAACAGCTCGACAAGCCGTTTGTAGCAACGGTCGCCGTTGAGCAGCGCTTGCAGGCGGCCGTATTCTTCGATGCCGCGGCCTTCGCACATGCGCACGAAAATAATGCGGTCGATGATGCGGCGCACGGCGACGTTGAGCTCGCGGTCGGTCAGCGACTCGTTGCGGAGGCTGAGGTTCTTGGCCAGTTCCTCGCGCCAAGTTTCGATTTCTTTGAGGAATTCTTCGTCGACTCGGCGCGGTGCCGCGTTTTTTCTTGGCCGATTCGGCGAACTTATCGAACGAGCCTTTGAGGATCGCCTCGCGGGAGAAGATGCCGGTGATTTCGTCCCAGCGCGTAACGTACTCGGTGTAGTTCAGGAGCAGGATGCGAGCTTCGGAGGCTTTGTCGTCCTTGTCCGGCTTTTTGCGGCAATCGTAGACGGCGAATTCCTCGAAGTCGGTGAGGATGGAGAGCGGCAGCTTTGCCGTCCAGGCGTAGCGGCGGAGTTGGAAGGCGGGGCTGACGTCGGTCTTGATATCGACGGCGGGTTTCTTTGCTTCGACGAAGAATTTGCGCGTGCCGCCGATGCGGAAGCAGTAGTCGGGGGCGCGGGCCGATTTTTCGACGACGAGCGCGTCTTCGTGGATCACGTCGCGGTAGGCTTCGGCGTAGCCTTGGCGGTTGGTCATGTCCCAGCCAAGGCCTCGAAGAAGGGGTCCAAAAAATCGCGGCGGAGGAGTGTTTCGTTGTAGCCTGTGCGATGATAAGTTTCGCTGTGCTCCGCGAATTTTTCGACGAGGGCGCGAACGGCGTTGTAGCGGTTGATTCCGTTTTTGGCATGGTTGTCTGCCGCCGTTTCGCTTTGCGTGTCCGTGATTCTAGCCGATCGGACGAGCGCGTGATGTAGGATTCGATCGCGGACTGACGGCGGAACTTATAGCCGCGAAGTCGCTGAGTGCGGAGAAATTGCCAGAGGCGTTTCTCTGGAATCGCGGGCTGGTTGCGCAGCGCGAAGTCGCATTGATTCGTATCGCGGTATATCGTGGAGAAGAAGCGAGAATAACGTTACTTGCGGATAGGGTTACCCCCTCCCCAGCCCTCCCCGCAACGGGGAAGGAGCCGGAAGTTGTGTGAGGATGCAAGGGGAGGGAACCGGCAGAAATCAAGGAGGCTTGCAAGGGGAGGGGATCGGAAGTTGAGCTGAGCGAAGGGAGCAGCAACAATTTGCTTCGCAAAATTGGAATGGGCCACGAGACTGAACCCTCCCCTAACCCCTCCCTACAAGGAAGGGGAATTAGACAGCGAAAAAACCAAGGCACGAGAGCATTGAGAGCTGGCCCAGTTCGTTGGGAAACTTTGGCCCTGCGTTGTCAACTCACTGCTGACAGGTTTCCGCGTCCCGGGCTGTCTCAATTGCGTGCCTCGTGCCTTGGCGTTTGTTGGACTGATCTAATGCGTTGTTCGTTTTTTTGTAGCAATTCGCGGACTCCGGTCGCAGCGGCGTCGCCGCCGCCGCTAACCCCAGGCATCGCGACGTCTGTTTGGGCCGCGATGGCTACATTAAATCGAAAATCGCTCTAGCCTAGCGAATCATTGAAGTAGGAATCAGGGAGCACGCGTTCGGCGATTCGGCCCAATTCGTTTGGCGAGCGTCGTTGGCCGACTGAATGCCAGGGGGTGACGTCCTTGAGCTCCGGCATCAATTCCACGAGCTGCTGTTCCAGCATGGCGGTGAACCGCTGGATTGAGGGGCTGGTCGCCGATTCCTGAATTGCCTTGACGGTTTTCATCACACGCAGCAGGCGCGCACGCGTCAAAACCGGCTCCGATAAAGGCGCGTCGCAGTCCACCAGCAGCTCGGTGATCGGCACTTCCAGCGCCCGCTGCCAGCGGTGCAGGTCGGACAGGAGCATGTCGCAATTGGGGTCTTCCTGCTTTCGCACCTGCTCCATCGAGGTTTGCATGCGCCGAGCGGCGCTGCGAACGGAGACGTTCTGACGGCGTCGTGCATCGGCGATGCGATGCAACGGCCGCACGCTGCTTGGCGGCACGGCCGGAACCGGCACGTGACTGAAACTGGTATCGAACGGAATGTCGTGAGCGATGCTCATCGCAAGGCCTCCTGGGTGCCCGCCACGGCGGGCAGGACCATAAAAGATGAGGATGGTCTAACGGTCTGTTCCAAAGACGAGACGAACTGCGCACGGTATATACGTACTGGCAGCCACCTCAATCCCTGCAAAACTTGCGGGCGGACAGACAGATGTCCAAACCCAACACAGCGTTCGCGTAAGTCTTACGCGAGCTAGTCCTGCTGTGCACCGTCCCTCCGTCGAATGCTTCGACAGAGACCTTTCCAACCGTCGATCCGTCGTCAGAGAAGACAAGCTGAGAAGTATTGGCCCACGGGGCCCCCGTCGCAAACGGAGAGGCCCATCCGGCCTCTCGCGCTCGGACGTGCATTATCCTATGCACGCAATTTTAGGAATGCAAGAGTTTTGCAGCGTGTTTTGTCGGTGCGCCTGGGCGAAACGCTAGCGGCCGCTTTACTGTAGCAACTTGCTGCAAATGAACCGGGGAATATAAAGTGCTTAACCGCACTTGTGCCGCGTTTCGATACGATGAGCGCTCTAAATTGCAGCGCAAAAAAAATTTTTGCAGGCGGCGCAGGATTTGGCTCCGGAATCACTCCCCGAACGCGAATTCGGCAATCGCCTGGAGAAACTTCGGCCGCGGCATGGCTGGAATTTTGCCCAAGTCAGGCCGCTGGCGAGAAGTCGAGTCGCCGCGAGGCCGACCGGCTGGATCGCAATCGTCGGGCAGCGGTGCTTCGTCCGCTTGCGCGGGGGCAACCAGTTGGAAGCCGATCATTCGCCCGTGCGTTCGCTCCATCGCGGCGTGGATCGCGGGCAGGTTGGCAAAATCGCAGATGTCGCTTTGCAGCATGATGTGATCCGAACCACCGCCGTTTTGCGAGCGGGCCATCCAGCGATGCCATTCGTTGCGCATCTGGTTTGCGTCGATGGGCGTAACGCCGTCGTGAAGCATGACCGCGTCGGAACGCACGTGTCGCTGCACGTACTCAATCGTGGGACCAAGGCCGCGATGATATCGATGACGCCTTACAGAAACTTGCGGGTAGCGCGCCGAGAGCTCCTCCGCAACCTCGAATGTTGCATCCGTTGAACCGTCATCGACGATAAGGATCCCGAACGCACTGGTCATGTCGCTGGCCACATCGAGAATCTCTCGCACGCAGCCGCGCAACTTGGACTCGCCGTTATGTACTGGCAGAACGATCGTCAAGGACTTGCTCAAGACGGTGTCTCCTGATTGCCGCAGCCCGGTCACCAACCCACCACGAGCTTTGATGGTTTCATTCGAGACTACGTGAATCCACGAGGGCGTCCCTGGCCGCCAAACACGGTCCGTCTTGACTCAGCCATCGGCGCACGGTGTGCATATTCTGGAGGCGTCGTGCGACGACAAGGTTTGCGCCGCCGGTGCGACCAGCGCTGGTCGTCCAGCCGGCATGGTTCCTGGCGCCTATGCCGAGCGTGGCGGATAGGGGGCCACGGGCGCGGTTACGGCTGCATGAGCCGTATCGACAACGACGATCGTAGCGCGGCGGCTCGAGCGGCTCCGGCTGGATGGGATTCGGCGACCCCGTTATGCTGAGGAACAGTTCCTCCGGCGATGGACTGGTGCATCCATGTGCGCATTGATTAATCCTCCCACGGGCGTCCCGGCCTTTGACGCGAAGGACGGGCTGGTCACGGCCGTCGTTCAAGACGCAGCAAGCGGCCAGGTGCTCATGGTTGCCCACATGAATCGCGAGGCCTGGAACGAGACGCTTGCCAGCGGTCGCGCGGTTTACTTCAGCCGCGCGCGCGGCCGGTTATGGCGCAAAGGAGAAGAGAGCGGCAACAGCCAACTCGTCCGAGAAATATACGTCGACTGCGACGCCGATTCAGTGCTGCTCAAGGTCGAGCAAATAGGCGGCGCCGCATGCCACGAAGGGTACAAATCGTGCTTCTTTCGGCAGGTAACGCCGGATGGTTTGAAGATCGTCAGTGAGCGCGTTTTCGATCCGAATCAAGTGTATGGAAAGAGGGTGAGTAAGTGAGTAGGTGAGTAAGTGAGTAGGTGAGTAGGGACAGAAAAACACTTACTCACCTACTCACTTACTCACGCTGAAAAAATGAGCCACGAATCCCGTTTGAAAGAACTGAATCTAGAGCTTCCGCCGGGGGCCCGATCGCTCGGCGTTTACAAACCTGTCGTCGTGGTGGGCGGATTGGCCTATTTGTCGGGACATGGCCCCGTGAAAGCCGACGGGACCGCGATCTGCGGGCGGCTCGGCGATAATCTCGACAAGCAAGCCGGCTACGAAGCGGCTCGGCGTACCGCAATGGCGATGCTGGCCACGTTGAGGCAGCGGTTTGGCAGCCTCGAATCGATTCGCCGTTTGATCAAAACGACGGGCTTTGTCCATGCCACGCCGGAGTTCAATGAGCATCCGGCTGTAATCAACGGCTTCAGCGAGCTGATGCGCGATGTGTTTGGTGCAGAGGCGGGAATCGGCGCTCGAAGCGCCATGGGCGTGGCGTCGCTTCCAGCCGGTTGGGCCGTGGAAATTGAGGCGATCTTCGAGCTGGAAGAGGTGCCGTAAAGAGCACGCGGACGATTTCTAGGGCTTATCGCTAACGATCTCAATCGCCGCCGTCGTATGAATCGCCGGCCCCGTAACGGCCGCCCGAGCCATAGGCTGGCTCGGAGACGAAATCCTTGCCGCGGCGGCGCAAGGCCTGGGTGCAGATACACGGCCAGCGCGTAGCCCAGGGCCAAATTCAAGATCGCGATGAGTGCGACGTATAAAACCATTTCGGCGGAACGCAATTGGATAAGCAGGCCGTCGTAGCATTACCGGCAAAGTTCCGCCGGACAACAATTCTAGCCTATACTTCAGCCTTGTCCCTGCGCTGCGCTAATTTAGCGATTGTGCATCCTCGATTGCCTGTCCTCAACGCCATCCGGGGGGCGGTCGAATTACGACAATCGTATTGGCCGCAAAGCGTCTGCAGAAAAACTCATCGCGTCAATGGTTGAGGCTTACGCTGCCGCTCTGCCAGTGCCCGAACAAATTCGGGCGATACATCATCCAGCGTGATGACTTCGCTCTGTCCGCCCGGCTGCTTCGGCCTGATGATGCAAATCACTTCGGCCGTCGACGCGCGGGCCATGATCTCCTCCAGCGCCGCTTGTTCGACGTCGCTTAGCTCTCGAGGTGCGGGCTGGTTGTTGCCCATGGGTTGCACGACCAGGGAATTCGCGATCGGCGGGGATTGCGTCTCGGGCGGCGGGATCACCGCTTCCAGCGGCTCCTGGCCGCGCACGATCGGCGTCGCCCGCGACGGCTCGCCGGCAACGCGTTCGTAGATTTCGCTCAAGCCGTTCTCGGCAAGTTCCTCGTGGATCGATTCGAGCGGGACGTACAGGCCTTCGTTGCTTTCGTGATCGGCTGCAAAGCATACGCCGATCAATTGGCCCTGGTCGTTAAACAATCCGCCGCCGCTGCGGCCTTCGACAGGGGCTCCGGCCGCCTGAAAGTTGGGCGGGCTATCGTGGAGTCCCACCTTGGTGATTCGTGTGGCTAAGATCGTTGGGTCGTTGCCGTTACTGCAGCCGACACTCACGACGCGATCGGCTCGTCCAACTAGGACGCCCTTGGGCGCGACAGGGGCGACCGTCACTGGCGCGTCGGCCAAATTCCCACAAGGGCCACATCACGATCGAGGTCATAGCCGATCAACTGCGCGGGCACTTTGCCCGCAGGGCGGACCCCGCCGGGTACGCGCTCGAATATTTCGACGGTCAGCGGGCCCTTGCCCTGCGATTCCCGGAACAGGTGACCACAGGTAATCACGAGCGCCTGCCCTTCGCGGGCGTCGATAATCGTGCCCGTGGCGTAGGCCTGACCTTTGGATTCCTCAACACGAAGCCGCACCGTCGCAGAAAGCAAGTTTTCATAGCTGCCTGCGGCGCTAGTTTCCGCAGGCACGGCAGCACCGACGGGCGGCGCCGTGTCCACAGTCCCGCTTACCAAGCGAGCCGAGCTGTCCCCGACGCCGGCCAGTGAACGATTAGCGCCGCTGTTTGGGCCACCGACCGCAGCGCCAACCGGCGCGGCCACCTGCGGGTCCGGCGATTGCAGCCCAACCCGATCCGCGTTCTGTCGCGCAATCTCCTGAGCGCGTTTGAACATCTCCTGAAGCCGGTCACCAGTGGTGGCGCCCACGACCCGATCCACCTCCTGGTTGTCAACCAGCATGACGAAGCAAGGAATTGAGCCGACTTTATGCTGCCTGGCAAGCTGCGGGTCGCGAGTGGTGTCAACCTCGCGGATTGGATAGCCGGCGGCGACGAAACTTTGAACCGTCGGCTTCATCTGCATGCAAGGTGGGCAGCTTGGCGACCAGAAATCCAATAAAACAATGTCAGCGCCGTGAGCGGAGATTCCAAGAAGGCTTATGGTCAGGGCAAGAGCCGCAGCCGCGAATCGGACCATCCGTTCCCTCCTTGGATTGGTGGTCGGCACGCCGCCTCAATGCCGCGGATGGCAGCGAGTGCGGCTTCACGTTTGTCGCCTCGTCGATCGCGACCGGTTACCACAATTGGATCAGCGTCCTGCCGATCACGTTCTCACATATGGCAACCGATTGTTCCGTGCGATCTGGTGGCAATCGTGGTAAGCGAACCAATTGGTAATGGGATGCGTCGGATTCTTGTGCGGGGCGATCCGGCGCCGGGGCGGGAATGTCGCTGAGTTGCGCGATTCGTACAAGATCAGCTTGAATGATTGACAAATCACCAATCCAGGTTTGCTCCGCATCGGGCTCGTAAAGTCGGGCAATTTTTGTTGCTGGCTTGGCGGACTCCCGAAAAATCGTGAATACGACTACAATTGCCCGATCAAATAAAACCGCAAATGGTGTGCGTGCTAGCGATTGATTCGGCCTTGCGGCCGACGCCAAGACGATCGTTTTGCCCATTGTAATATTCAGTCCTACTTGTGCGTCGAATCCTCGTCACCTCCGCCCTGCCCTACGTCAACGCGGATATCCACATCGGATATCTGGTCGAGGCATTCAGACCGATATCTGGGTGCGCTTCCAGAAGCTCATCGGCAACCGCTGCGTGTTACGTGTGTGCCGACGACACGCACGGCACGGCGATGATGATCCGCGCCCGCAAGGAAGGCCGCAGCGAAGAAGACGCTGATCGCCGAAGTGCAGGCCGCCCACGAACGCGACTTCGCCGGCTTCGACATCGAGTTCGACAACTACGGCAGCACGCACAGCCCGGAGAACCGGGCGCTGTGCGAGGAATTCTGGCGGTCGATCCGCAAAGCGGGACTGGTCACGCAGCGCGACGTCGAGCAGCTCTTCGACCCGGAGGCCGGCACGTTCCTGGCCGACCGGTTCGTGCGCGGCACGTGTCCCAAAGTGCAGCTCGCCCGATCAGCCGGGCGACAACTGCAGCAAGTGCGGCCATCACTACAGCCCGACCGAGCTGATCGACCCCCGCAGCACGCTCAGCGGCGCCACGCCCGAGATCCGCCAGCTCGCCCCATTTGTTCATCGAGCTCGAGCAAGCTGCACGGCTTTCTCGAAGAGTGGACGCAGTCGGGCGAGCACTTGCAGCCGGAGATCGCCAACTATCTGAAGGGCCACTTCCTGGGCGAGCCGCTGCGCGATTGGGACATCTCGCGCCCCGCGCCGTACTTCGGCTTCGAGATTCCCGACAGCCCGGGCAACTACTGGTACGTCTGGTTCGATGCGCCGATCGGCTACATGGCTTCCACGCGGCAATGGTGCGATCGCACGGGCGAGCGGTTCGACGATTGGTGGCGATCGCCCGATACGCGAGATCCACCACTTCATCGGCAAGGACATCACTTACTTTCACACGCTGTTCTGGCCCGGCATGCTCAAGACGGCCGGCTACAGCCTGCCGACGAAGGTGCACATCCACGGCTTCCTCACCGTCGGCGGCGAGAAGATGTCCAAGAGCAAGGGCACGTTCGTCGCCGCGCGCACGTATCTCAAGCACCTCGACCCGAGTTACCTGCGCTACTTCTACGCCTCGAAGCTCTCGTCGCGCGTGGAGGACCTCGACCTGTCGGTCGACGAGTTCGTCGCCAAGGTGAACACCGACCTGGTGAACAAGGTCGTCAACCTGGCCAGCCGCACGGCGAAGTTTGTCGAGAGCACCGGCCTGTCGCCCAAGTATCCGGACGACGGCGGCCTGTTCGCCGCCGGCGCCAAGGCGGGCGACGAGATTCGCGAGGCCTACGAAGCGACCGATTACAGCAAGGCCATGCGGATCATCATGGGCACTGGCCGACCAGGCCAATCCGTACGTCGAAGACCGCAAGCCCTGGGAGCTGCGCAAGGATCCGGCGAAAGCGCGCGAGCTGCAAGACGTGTGCACGGTGGCGCTCAATTTGTTCCGGCAGATCGTCGTCTACCTGGCGCCCGTGCTGCCGCGACTGGCCAAGCAAACGGGCGAGCTATTGAACGATCCGATCACCAGCTGGGACCAATCGCAGAAGCCGCTGGTCGGCACGCCGGTCACCAAATTCACGCACATGCTCCACCGCGTCGAAGAAAAGGACGTGCACGCCATGATCGAAGAAAGCAAACCCGCCGCGTCGGCGAGTGCGCCGTCAGCCCCCGGCTCCGCCGGGGGTCAACCAACCTGGAACAGACTCCGGCGACGCCCTCGCCGCCGAGCCGCTCGCCCCCGAGTGCACGATCGACGACTTCGCGAAGGTCGACCTGCGCGTGGCCCGCGTGATCGCGGCCGAGGAAGTGCCCGACGCCAAAAAGCTGCTCAAGCTCACGCTCAGCCTCGGCGGCGGCACGACGAAAACCGTCTTCGCCGGCATCAAAGAAGCCTACAAGCCGGAAGACCTCGTCGGCCGGCTGGTGTCTGCGTGGCCAACCTCGCCCCGCGCAAGATGAAGTTCGGCATGAGCGAAGGCATGGTCAGCGCCGCCGGCCCCGGCGGCAGCGAAGTGTTCGTCATCACAGTCGACGAAGGCGCCGTGCCGGGGCAACGCGTGCATTAGATAGTTAACCCCCGGCTCATTGACCGGCCGCTAACTGCTCAAGTGTCAATCGCGTGCGCTTTGAGGTCTTCCAGGTCGCAGAACGCCAGCGCCCCTTCGTGCGTGGCCCCAAGAATAACCTTGGGTGCGTAGCCGGCATCGAGCGCTTCCTGCCAGCGGGGCGCACAAAGGCACCAGCGGTCGCCGGGCTGCAGGCCGGGGAAGCCCCACTGCAAGTTGGGCGTCGAGAGGTCGTTGCCGGCCGATTTGGAGAAGGCCAGGAACTCGGCGGTCATTTCGACGCAAACCGTGTGCGAGCCGACGTCCTCCGGGCCCGGTGTTGCAGCAGCCGTCGCGGAAGAAGCCTGTCATCGGCGACGTGCAGCAGATTTCGAGCTTGCCGCCCAGCACGTTTTTGGCCTTCGGGAGGCGGACGACGCCATTGGTTTTGGCGATGCGAATCATGTTGGTTCAATTCAAAGCGAGTTGAGTCGTATAATCAATTGGCGGCCGATCGAGCAGCGAATCGTGCCGAAGCGAAACCGCCGCGCCAGGCCGGGGTTTGATACAATAGCATGACGCCCTGTTTTCTCAGCGTCCTCCCGGCCGGACGGGGACAATTGTAGCAATATGAGGCCCGTGCGATGAACCTCCGACCGTGCGGCGACTGGTTGCGTCTTGGACTTGGTCTCCTCTTCACCTGCGTATTCGCCGCGCCAGTTTTGGCGAAGCCAAGCGCGGTGGCAAACCGCCCAGCAAGTTGACCAGCTGCTGGCCGAGGAGGTCTTCAAAGACGACACGAAGCTCGCGCCGCGCGTCAACGACGCGACTTTCTTGCGGCGCGTCTGGCTCGACATCGTCGGCGACATCCCCACGCCCGAGCACGTGACGGCCTTTCTGCTCGACCCGGCTCCGGACAAACGCGAGCGAGTGGTTCGCGAGCTGCTCGACAATCCGCAGTACGGCCAGAACTGGGCCCGCTACTGGCGCGACGTGATTCTTGTTCGCCGGCTGGAAGACCGGGCGGCGATCGTGGCCAACTCGCTGGTGGTGTCGCTGACCGAGAAGCTCAACGAGAACGAGCCGTGGGACAAGATCGCCGCCGAGTTCATCACCGCCACCGGCGACGTGAAGGAAAACGGCGCCACCGCGATTCAGATGGCTCAGGACGGCCGCACCGAAGAAACCGCGGCCGAGATGTCGCGCATCTTCCTCGGCATTCAGATTCAGTGCTGCCAGTGTCACGATCATCCGTACGATCGTGGAAGCGCGAGCAGTTTCACGAATTCGCCGCGTTCTTTCCGCGGATTGCCGTGCGGCCCGTGCTGTCGCCCACGCGGCGCAGTTTCGAAGTGGTGGCCGACGACGGCCCGGAACGCCGCGACGTCGGAACCCGAACGCCGAAGGCCGGCGCGGTCAGCCGGAGCATTACATGCCCGATCTCGATGATCCCGCGGCGCGCGGCACGCGGATGCAGCCGAAGTTTTTTCTGACTTCGGCCGAGCTGCCGTTCGGCACGCCCGACGCCGAGCGCCGCGGCGCCGTCGCCAGGTGGATGACCGAGAATCCGTGGTTCGCCACGGCGTTCGTGAACCGCATGTGGTCCGAGCTGGTTGGCGAAGGTTTTTATGAGCCGATCGACGACATCGGGCCGGAGCGCACTCCGTCGGCTGCCGAAGGCGGTCGAACTGTTGAGCCAGCAGCTTTGCCGAGAGCGGCTACGACGTGAAATGGCTGTTCCGCACGATCTGCGCGACCGAAGCTTATCAGCGCGAAAGCCGGCCGCGCCGCGACGTGGATGGCACGCCATTTGTCGCCAACGTCGCTCAGCCGCTGCGCAGCGATCAGCTTTACAACGCGCTGTTGACCGCCGCCGACGCCGAAGAAGGCAACGAGATGCACAACCGGCGCGGTCGTCGGCGACCGCAAATGATGGGCGCTACGGTCGAGTTGCGACGGTCCGCCAGTCAGTTTGAAGCGGCGTTCGGATACGATCCGAGCGACCCGCGCGAAACCGTCACAAGTTCGATTCCTCAGGCCCTGGCCATGATGAACGGCGCCGCGGATCAACCTGGCGTTGCGCGCCATCGGCCGACGAGACGGTGCTCGGCCGATTGCTCGGCGAGATTCGACGAGAACGAGCCGCTCGTCGAAGAACTGTATCTGCGCACGCTTTCGCGCGAGCCGACCGACAAAGAAATGCAAAACGGCGATCGAGTTCTGTCCGCTCGACGCGAGAATCGCTCGGCCGCGTTTTGAAGACCTGTTCTGGGCACTGTTGAATTCGTCCGAGTTTTCACATCGCCGATAAAGGAAAACCGCCAAGAACGCGGAGAACGCCAAGAGCAAACAAATTGACTCGGCATTCTTGGCGACCTTGGCGGTTTAGAAATTTAGATACAAAAGGTGTGAGGCCATGACTGTTACACTTCAGCATCACATCCACGCGCGGACGAACTGTGACTGCGTCGTTCATCGGCGCGACTTTTTGCGTCGTCGCTGCCGCGAGCGGCGCGGCGGCCGGCGTGATGAGCTGGACCGATGCCATTTGCCTGTCGGCCGAGGATCTGCGCAAGCGCGGCATGGCCTGCATCCTGTTGTGGATGGGCGGCGGGCCGAGCCAGTTCGAAACGTTCAGCCCCAAGCCGGGCCACGAAAACGGCGGCGAAACCAAGGCCATCTCCACCAGCGTGCCAGGCATCCAAATCGCCGAAGGGCTGCCCAACGTCGCCGGCGTGATGGATCGAGCTCGCGATCATCCGCTCGATGACGAGCAAGGAAGGCAGCCACCCGCGGGCCAGCTTCCTGCTGCACCACGGTTACTTGCCGATGGGCGGCGTGAAGTTTCCCACGCTCGGCTCCCAAGTCGCCCATCAGATCGGCGACCCGAAGTTCGACCTGCCGAGCTTCGTGCGGATCGGCGGCCGCCGTGCCGACCTGGGCGGCGCCGGCTTTCTGGGCGTCGACTTCGATCCGTTCGTCCTGCAGAACCCGGAGCGCCGGCCGGAGAACACCCAGCCGGCCACGCGCGATCAGCGCTACGCGCGCCGGCTTGAACCTGCTGGACAAGATCGAGGCCAACTTCGGTGCGGTCGAAGGCGCCGACATCGTCGCCGACCATCGCAAGCTGATCCGCAAATCGTCGGAGATGATTCTCAGCCCGCAAGATGGAGGCGTTCGATCTGGAGAAGGAGTCCGACAAAATGCGCGACGCGTACGGCCGCACGCCGTTCGGCGCCGGCTGCCTGCTGGCGCGCCGGCTTGTCGAGGCCGGCGTCACGTTCGTCGAAGTGAACGTCGACGGCTGGGACACGCACGACGACAACTTCACTCGCACGGCCGATCGCAACGGCATGATCGACCAGCCGATGGCCCAGCTCATCACCGATCTCGGCGAGCGCGGCATGCTGGAGCGGACGCTCGTCGATCTGGATGGGCGAGTTCGGCCGCACGCCGCGGATCAACGCCGCGGGCCGGCCGCGACCACTATCCGCGGGCGTTCAACGTCGCGCTGGCCGGCGGCGGCATCCGCGGCGGCCAGGTCATCGGCGAAACCGATGCGGGCGGCGTCGAAGTGACCGACCGCCCCGTCACCGTGAGCGATCTCTTCCGCACCGTCTACACCACGCTCGGCATCGACGCCGACCACGAAAACATGAGCCGCATCGGCCGGCCGATCAAACTCGTCGACGGCGGCGAAGTGATACGAGAACTCTTGGGATAACGTCGCGTCGCCTTAATCACGAAATAGAGCCGGATAATCCCTCGCGCCATGGAAAATCCGCGCGACTCGAATGCCGTCGTCTAGCGGGAAGTAAAAAACAACGTAGGGTCGCACCGTAAAGATCCGTATTCCACTCATGAGATCATCGCGACGTTCGCCCATCAGCGGATTTCTCGCATATCGCTCGCAATGGCGATAGATTTTCCTTGCCACCTTCCGCGCGATTTCTGGTCGAAACTGCTCAACACCGATGTAATGCACAATGCTCCGCAAATCCGATTTCGCATCGGAATCGAATAGCAAGCGCATTAGGCGGGCTCGTGAGGATTCGTACCGTGTTTCAGCACGTCATCGACAAGTTGATTGATGTCGAGTTCTGACGCGCCCTCGCCGCGGAGAAACCGATCCGTGGCGGGTTGCAGTGCCGAACGCAATCGGGACAATTGCTCTTGGTATTCGGCGAACGCGGCGGGTGTGGCATCCTCGTCGATGCTGCCACCCTTATCCAGAGTAGTCTTGATGAATGCGTGATACGCGAGAAGTTCCGACGACAACTCGGTCGACATGATCTCAGCGCTCCTCACACCAAGTTTAACGTACCGTGCTGGAACGGTCAAAACGACTGCATACGGCGGAAGGAACCTATGGATTTTTGGGACTGGTCCGAGTTCTGGGACGATTTGGCGCGTATCGGCGCGGCGGCGCTGCTGGGCGGCGCGCTTGGACTGGAGCGAGAGTGGAAGGGCCATTGGGCGGGGTTGCGTACACACATGATGGTGTCCATCGGCTGCGCGATCTTTGTCATTGGCGGCTTGAGCTTGGCGGGCGAGCAAAGTGAATCGGTAACCCGCGTCATTCAGGGAATCACGGCTGGGATCGGGTTCCTCGGCGCAGGCACGATTCTCAAGCTCGATCAGAAACAGGAAATCAAGGGGCTCACGACCGCGAGTTCGATCTGGTTGGCCGCCGCCCTGGGAACGACGGCCGGTTTGGGCCGATACGCGCTGGCGATAGCGGCTGCCCTGATCTCGCTATTTGTGCTCGCCGTGCTGGGACCGATCGAAAAAGTGTTCGAACGCCGGCAAGCACAAAACCGTCAGGAACGAAAAGAGATAGACCATCAAAAGGCCGACCGCAAGCAGGAGCGCGAGTCGCAATGATGCTGGTGACTTAGGGCAGCTCGATATCCTTGATCTCGTATTCCACCGGCAGCTCGACAATCGCCGCCGGCGTCTCGTAGACCCACGTCAGCCCTTCAATGCCCACGGGCAGATCGAACAAATAAGCAACGCCGACTTCGCTGCGCGATTGGCGTGTCGTCTCGAGCCCGACGTTGTCGATCTTTTCGCCGGCCTTGTCGACCATGTACGACTTGTTCTGAAACACCCAGCCGCGGTGAGATTCGAGCGCGCTGTTGGCTTCATCGAGCGCCATGCGCATGTGGACTTCCCAAATCGCATTGTTCTTGCGCACGTCGTCGATCGTTACCTGCACGCCGCCGCGGCGCTGCGTCTTGCCCGCGGCGCTGGTCAAGTCGCCGAACTCGAATTTCACCTGCCGCCCAGGCACCAGTGCCCGGAGCCGGCCCTTTAGCGACGCCAGTTTGGTCGCGCCACGCGGCGGCAGCTCGAATGGCAGGATGATTTCGGCCGCCTGAGTGCCGTCCGGCACCTCAACGTCCATCACGGCATCCGGCTGGCTGACCGAGAGTGTGGCTCCCGTGTCGGTCGTGGCCGTAATGTCATCGGCCGGTTGCGACAACGCAATCGGCCGCAATCGTGGCTCCCACGACACTTCCATTTGCACCTTGAGCGACTTGCGATCGGGCTGGCGCAAATTGCGTTGGCTTTGTATCTCCAACACTTCCAAACGTAGCGGGCCGCTGTAGGTGGCTCCGCCGTGCCGCTTGCCTTCATACTCGGGCCGCGAGATGAGCGTCAGCCCATCCATGCCGCCGTACGTGTACACGCTCAGATTCAGTTGATCCAGGATTTGATCGACCGCAGGCCAAAAGGGTTCGTCCTTCAGCTCAATCGTCACCGTTCCGCTCATGGCGCCAGGCTCGGCCGCGTCGCCTTGGCGGTTGTCGATCAGCTTGTTGCCCGTTTGCTTTTCAATCTCCTTGAACAACTCCGCGATCGGCATTTCTTTGGCCGACAGCGTGACCTTGGTGCTGACAACGGCCGACTTAGCGACTCGGTCTTCCACTTGCTGGCGGATGCTGGTCAAGCGATCGCGCACGCCCAACGGCATCTGATCGTTTTCCTCGGGAAGCAGTTCGAGGAAACGGTCCGTTTCAGCGGCGGTCGTGCCGGCAAGTTCGAGCAACTTCGTTTCGGCCGCATCGCGTTCGGTCGCCCGATCGTCGTCGAGCTGACTCACGAGGCGACTGATTTGTTGTGCGAGTTCGGAGTCGCTTTGGGAAGACGTTGCGTCCTGTGCCGCCGCCGGCATCGCCGCGACTGCAAATCCGAGCAAGATTGCCGCAAAGTTGGTTCGCATACTCGCACCTCCTTAGTATTTGCCTTCATTGTACCGGGGCCGCGGAGTTGCGTCTGCCACGGCGATATTTTGCGTGAGCTAGACTTGAGAGTCCAACTAAATGGCTCCGACGTCGTGGAGAGTATTCAATGAAATCGACCGGAATTATTCTGTTCGCCGCGACCATGGTTGCTGCTTGGGCCTCGCCGGCCGGCGGTGCGGAATTCATGTTCCGCGCCCGCGTCGACGGCCGGATGCTGGAAGGCAAACCGCTTTCATGGACGACTGAGCAAATGCTGCTGCTGGGTCGCGACGGCCGACTTCATGAATTTAATCCGACGACGGCCAAGGAGGCCCAAAAGACCAGTCCGCGGTTCTTCGGCTACTCGGCCTCGGAAATGAAGACGGTGCTGCAACAGGAATTCGGCCGGGAGTCGGACGTTTCGACGACGCGGCATTACCTCGTCGTGCATCCTCGAGGCGAACGTGACCAATGGGCCAATCGCTTCGAGGACTTGTACAACCGCTTCGAGCATTATTTCCGCGTGCGCGGCTTTTCGCTCGAAGAGCCGCCGTATCCGCTCGTAGCCGTCGTGTTTCGTGACCAGGCGCAGTACCAGAAACACGCCGAGGCCAGCGGCACGCCGATGCGGCCCGACACACTAGGCCATTACGACCCCACATCCAATCGCGTCTTTCTTTTCGACGCCACGTCGGGCGACAGCGGCATCGACTGGTCGGAGAACGCGGCCACGATCATCCACGAGGCGACACACCAGACGGCGTATAACGTCGGCATCCACAAGCGATTTACGGCTGCCCCACTTTGGATGATCGAAGGACTGGCTACAATGTTCGAGGCGCCCGGTGTCTGGAACGCTCAATACGACCATTCGCAGTCCGACCGGATCAACCGCGCCCGATTGGCAGATTTTCACAAATATGCGCAAGCGCGCCGCAAGCCGGGCTCGCTGCTTGCGTTGCTTTCCACCGACCAGGCCTTCCGCGGCGACGTGATCGCCGCCTATGCCGAGGCGTGGGCGCTGTCGTTCTACTTGTGCGAGACGCAGCCGCGATTGTATGCCGCTTACTTGAACAAGACCGCGTCGCGGCCGCTGTTCAGCGATTACCTGGCGGCCGAGCGCATTGCCGATTTTCAGGACACCTTCGGGTCGGAGATGAAGATGTTCGAGATGAAGTTCTTGCGCTATATGGAAGAAATTAAATAGCGCGGAATGGGAGCGTGTGATTGAACGGTTGTAAAAGTAGATTCGGCGTTGCCGCCGACGCTAAGCAGAGCGGTCTTCGTCCTCCGCTTTCTCCGCGGTTTGGCGCTCGCGCACTGGCTTTCCTTCCTCAAACGTCGCGAGCTCCTTTTGAAGTTGTTCGTGCTCTTTCTTTAGCCGATCGCGTTCAGCATCGGACTCGGCCGAATCGACGGCCTTCTGCGCTAGTTCTATGGATTTGGCTGACCATTTCTTAGCGTTCTCAAAATCCCCCGTTTCGGCGTAAGCCGCGGCCAGCGTGCTGAGAATGTGCGGCGTTTCGTAATTGGTCCGCTCAGCCGCCTTGGTCGCCAGCTCGACAGCCCGCTTGCCATCTCGCACTTCGTCATCGGGCGAAGTTGCCAGCACCCACGCGAAATTGTTCAACACGCCGTCGTCGACTTCCTCGTGGTCAATGATTCGTTCGAAATCGGCAATCGCCTCCTCGTGCTGGCCTGAGTTCAGGTACGCGTCGGCCCGAAAACGCAGTGCCCGAAAGTTATCGGGGTCCTGCTGCAGAATCTTGTTAAATGCGTCGATTGCTTTGTCGGTTTTCCCGTCGACGAGGTAAAACGTGCTCAGACTCTGGAGGATTTGAAGTTGGCCAGGAGCCATTTCGAGCAGCTTCTCAAGCTGAGCGATGGCCTCGTCGACGCGCTCTGTCGCGGCCAGAATCTCTGCCCGCATCAGATGCGGCTGAACGAGCTGCGGCTGAAGCTCGATGGCCTTGTCGATGTCCTCCAGGGCACGGGCGGTTTCCTTCATTTCAAAATGAGCGCCGGCCCGCACCAGCAGCGTGGCGACATTCTCTGGCGCCAGCTCGCTGGCCCGGTCGAAGCTCTTGACCGCCTCGTCATTTCGCTTCATCCCCATCAGGATCATTCCGCGCAGCTCGTGGCTTTGGGCGTGGTCCTCCTCCAGCTCCAACGCTTTGTCGATATCCGCGAGCGCCTCGTCAAATTTCTGCGCTCGGAAGAAATGCTGCGCCCGCAGACGCACGTAATCTGGCAGCTCCGGCACGAGCTCGACGGCGCGGTTGATGTCGGCCATCTTGCGCTCATCATCCCGCTGCACGGTGCTGCGCAGAGCGAGCGCTTCGGCCTGTTGCTCGGGCGTGGCGTCCTCCGCATCAACGACCTGCGTCAATGCCCGCCGCGCCGCGTTGGCGTCGGCCAGTGCTTGCAGCTTGCCGATCAGCAGGTGGGCTTCCCACAGCTTTGGATCGAGTTGAACGGCACGCTGCAGGTCATTCAGCGCGAACTGGCGGAACTGCAGCGCCCGCAGTCGCGCCTGTGCATCGTTGAGCGGAAGATTGAACCCGGCCGTAGTAAACAAATTCCCCCGCTGCAACAGCGAGGCCACAAGTAGCTGCTCGGCAAACTTCGTGTTCTCGTCGTCGAGTCCTTTTTCGAGCGCCGTTTCGAGCCGGTCGACGACTTCGTTAAGATCGTCGAGACTTTGGGCCGTCACTTTGAGCTGGGTCGCCTTGTCCAAGTCCTCCAAGCCTTCGTTTTCAGCGAACGAAACTTTGCATTGGGCGACTAAAAAAAGGCAGCATGCTGTCACTAAAAAGCATTTGAGGCGCAACATTTTCGCACACTCCCATGGACGGCCCACCGGCCACTCGATGATCCACTCGGCGGGTAACTGCGATAATTATTGCGGATTGGCCGGGCATAGGCTACGCGAGATTGACTGGTAATTGGACAATTGGGATTGGCACGTGCAGTGAGGCCATTGACTTCGTTACAGGAAATCGGAATAAAGTCTCACGCAAAGGCGCAGAAGCGCAAAGCGTCGGTTCGGCCTCGAATCACTTCCCTTATGCGCCTCAGCGCCTTTGCGTGAGACACTTATGCATCTCAATTGCGGATTTAGAGCGTAGTACGCACTTAGAAGAGGATCATGGAAGCTGGAATCGTTGGACTACCGAACGTCGGGAAGAGCACGCTCTTTAATGCGCTGACGGCCGTGGGGATCGCCAGCGAGAATTACCCCTTTTGCACGATCGAGGCGAATATCGGGGCGGTTGCGATTCCCGATCCACGGCTCGACACGATCAACCGCTACATCGAAACGCAAAAGATCATCCCCGCCATTTTTCAGCTCGTCGACATTGCCGGCCTGGTGCGCGGGGCCTCTCGCGGTGAAGGTCTGGGCAACAAGTTTCTCGGCAACCTGCGCAACGTGGATGCGATTCTGCACATCGTTCGCTGCTATGAAGACGAAAACGTGATGCACGTCGAAGGCAGCATCGACGCGGTGCGCGACATCGACACGATCGACACCGAGCTGATGCTCGCCGACTTGCAATCGGTGGAAGGTATGATCGAACGTGGCGAGAGCACGGCCCGCGGCGGCGGGCCGGAAGCCAAACGGCGGCTGGAAATCCTCGCCGATTGCCAGGCGCGGCTCAGCGACGCGCAGACCGATACGCGGCCTGACGTACGACGACCCAACGTCTGCAAAGATACTGCGCGAGTTGCAACTTCTAACCAACAAGCCGCGTGCTGTATGTGGCAAATGTCGGCGAGGACGACCTGCAGGGGACGAGCGCGATGGTGGAGCGTATCCGCGAACGCGCCCACGCCGAAGGGAGCGACGTGGTGCCGATCAGCGCCCGGCTCGAAGCCGAAATCGCGGAGCTGGAAGAGCCGGACCGCAGCGAGATGCTTAAAAGCGTCGGCCTGCAGGAGCCCGCTCTGGCGACGCTGGCCCGGGCATCATATCGACTGCTCGGGCTGCAAAGCTTTTACACGGCCGGGCCCAAAGAAATCCGCGCGTGGACCATTTCAGCCGGTGCCACTGCCCCCCAAGCGGCCGGCGTCATCCATAGCGACTTCGAACGCGGCTTTATCCGGGTGGAGGTTTACTCCGTCGACGACCTTGTGAAACACGGCAGCGAAAAAGCAATTCGCGAAGCAGGCAAAATGCGTTTGGAAGGCAAATCATACGTCATGCAGGATAGCGACGTGTGCCACTTTCTATTCAACGTTTAGACGCGACGCTGGTTTCGGCAAACGACTCTCGATTTAGCGGCGGGCCTTGGCCCGCGCACAGACAAGCACCGCAATTATATGCGTGTTGTGACGCGTCGCTATTGCTCGCCCTCAGCAAAAGTCGATACAATCAAACTTGTCGTCGTCGTTACAGATTCTTGACATGGTCAACCAGACTAGGAGCCAGCCTTGGGCGTAAGAAAGTCGGGTAAAGGTCGGCGGAAGCTGGGCGCAAAAAGCGCCGCATGCGTGCCAAAATCCGCCACCGCAAGAAATAGTCTTTGCCGGGCCGCATCTCTGCGGCGGCCCTGTTTTGCTCGTTCGTGCAATTCATCGCCATTTCGTGCGCTGTCGGTGTGCGCATGAATTGTGGCACGACATAAAAGGGCGTGGTGAACACGCCATCTCGCGCAGCCACGCCGCCCGGCGGAGCAAGCTCCGCCGCTAAGTCCCATTGTTGTACCTTGATTTTCGATCTTGGGTTACACTCCCTTCATGCAAAGGATCCCGGCCAAGAGTGGCGCGCTATGAATTCACGGCAGCACGCGATGAAAACGGCGTGCCGCACGTCGAAGCCGAGTCCTGGCGCGAAGCGCTCTATGCCTGGGGTTACTTGCATGCCGTCGACCGGCCGACGCAGGTCTACTTCGCCCGGGCTGTCGCCAGCGGCCAGGCCTCCGAGCGGATCGCCAACAAGCCCGAGCTGTTGGAGATGGACATCTTTCTCCGCCGGGCCGGCCTGTATCGCGATCTGGATCGCGAGTATCGCCGGCTGCCCGAAGCACACTCAGCGAGCAGCTCGATTGGTATTGCCAGGGCGTGAACGACGGTTTCCTCGACGCCGGCCGAACGCTGCCGATGTGGGTCACCGGTTTTCGCCCGCGGCCTTGGGAGCCGGTGTCCGTCATGCTCATCGGCAAGCTGTTGAGCTATCGCCGGCCTCACGATTTCGAGCAGGAGAACGAGCGGCTGCTGTTGGAGCTGATTCAACTGGGAGTCGATGATGAGCGGCTGCGTGAATTGTTCAACCCTTATCTCGACGGCATCGATTTCGAACCGCTACGCGAGGTCCGCATTGCCAAGCGGCTGTCGGACGAAGCGCTGGAGCTGCTGGCCGACTTGCCGCGGCTGGCCGGCAGCAATGCCTGGGCCGTAAGCCCGTCGCGCAGCGCAACTGGCCACGCGCTGCTGGCCTCCGACCCGCATTTGGAAGTGAACCGGCTGCCGCCCGATCTGGTACGAGATCGCGCTAAATTGGGGCGACGGCCAGTACGCGATGGGCGCCACGCTGCCCGGCTGCCCGATCATGGCCGTCGGTCGCACCAATCAGCTGGCCTGGGGCGTGACGTATATGCACGCCGACACCAGCGACTTTTTCATCGAGGACTGCCAGCCCATCGTCCACCGGCTGGCAGTATCGCCGCGGCGATCGCTGGTTCGATTTCCAGCACCGGCAGGAAGTCATTCGCCGCAAAGGCGCCGAGCCGGTCATTTTCGACGTATACGAAAACGAGCAGGGCAGCTTGAGCCGAACGCCAGACAAAGCCGAGGGGCCAGGAAAATATCTCTCGGTCTCGTGGATCGGCGAGCAGTCGGACGGCTGGCCGCGCAATCGGCACGTGGCTCGACGTGATCGCCGCACCTAGTGTAGCGGCCGCCATGGACACGGTACGCCTCTGCCCGCATCCGTCGCTGGTTTGGGTGTTGGCCGATCGCGAGGGGCACATCGGCCTGCAAGCCAGCGGCTGGCTGCCGCAGCGCGGCGGCGGCAACTCGGGCATCGTGCCGGTGGCCGCGTGGGATCTGGAGAACCATTGGCAGGGCCGCGTGCGCGTCGACTTGTTGCCGCGCGAATACGACCCGCCAATCGGATTCGTCGCCAGCGCGAACGAAGAGCTTTATCGCCGCGACGGACCGCCGCTTCACGCGCACGCCCAGCCCGATTATCGCAAGCGTCGGATCGTCGAGCGGCTCACCGAGTTGCCGCGGGCAACGATCGAAGACATGCAGAACCTGCAATATGACGTGCTCAGCACGCAGGCCCGCGATCTGTTGCCGGTGTTGTTAGCCTTGGTCGATGACGATAGCCCGCTCAAGAAAAAACTTTCCGCCTGGGATTGCCGCTACACGCCCTCCAGCACCGAGGCCACGCTGTTTCAGCATTTCTATCGTCAGCGTCGTGCTGCAGATCTTCGGCAACGAACAAGGCATCGGCTGGCGGCGAATGTTCTATCTTTGCACGCGGATGGGTTATTCGACGATGGTCCTCACGGCGATCGACCGCACGCTCCGCAAAGTCACGTCCTCATGGTGGCGCGGCCGCAGCAAGAAAGCGCTCGTGCAGACGTGCGGCCGAGATGGCGCAGCAAGAGCCGGTCGTGCCTTGGTCCGAGTTCAACACGTTCCACTTCGTGAACCGGTTTTTTGGCGGCGGCCGCGCCGGCCGGCTGGCTTGGCTTTCGCTCGCGGCCGATTGCCATGCCGGGCTGCCACGCCACGCCGTTTCAGGGCCATCTCATGACGACGGCCACGCGCGAATCCACTTTCGCCCCCACGTACCACTTTGTGACCGACCTGGGCCACGACGAGGCCTGGACGAATCTGCCCGGCGGCCCCAGTGAAAGCCGCTTCTCCGAATGGTACAAAGTGGATATCCCACGCTGGATCGCCGGCGAATACAAGCGGCTCACGCCCGACGGCAACGAGTGAGCGGCGGACCCTTAGCGTCGGCGGCAACGCCGACTCGACTGCCGACATCGCGACGCCTGCACGATCGCGCCAAATGCCTTCAACTTTGAACGACCATCTACCGCCGCAAATGCGCGAATCGCCGCCGCCTACGATCCGGGCGCACTCGAAGCCGCCGGCAAGCGGCTGATCGAGACGCTCGCCGAACATTTCCGCCGAGTCGAATCGCGCGACGCCAAAGTGCTTAATTGGAATGAACCCGCGGCGCTGGTGCGCGAAGCGCGCAGTTGGTTAGACGACAAGGTTCCCCTCCCTATTAGGGAGGGGCCGGGGGAGGGTTCGACCCAGCGCGATATTGCGAACCGCCTTGCCGAACTTGTCCGCGAGTCGCTTGCACGCGGCCAGAATCTGCACCATCCCCACTACGTCGGCCATCAGGTGCCGGCGCCGGTGCCGCTGGCTGCCCTCGTTCGAACTGGCCGGTACGATCACGAACCAGGTGATGGCGATTTACGAAATGGGCCCTTGGGCGACCGCGGTTGAACACGCGGTGATTGCAGCCGTCGGTGAAACGCTTGGCTTTCCACCGGGGCAGTTTGCGGGACTGGTCACCTCCGGCGGTTCGCTCGCAAACCTCACCGGCCTGCTTACTGCGCGCAACGTTGCCCTCGGCGACGCCTGGCATCGCGGCCTCGCCGGCCGCAGCCCGGCGCCGGTGCTCGTCTGCGCATGCCGACGCACATTACTCGGTCACGCGCATCGGCCGGCATCCTGGGCATAGGCACCGATCAAATCATCACGGCCGCGCTCGATAGCCGCCGGCGGATGGACCCGAATCGATTGGACGAAACGCTGGCCGATCTGCGCGCCGGGGCGTGCCGATCATCGCCGTTTCGTCGGCCGCGTGCGCCACGCCAATCGGTGCATTCGATCCGCTCGACGAAATCGCCGACGTTTGCCGGCGGCACGAGCGTCTGGCTGCACGTCGACGCGGCCCACGGCGGCGCGCTGGCTTTCAGCCAGCGGCATCGCCACTTGCTGGCCGGCATCGACCAGGCCGACAGCGTCGTCTGCGACGCTCACAAAATGATGTTCATGCCGGCACTGTGCGCGATGCTGTTCTATCGCAACCGCGAGCACCGCCTGGCGACCTTCCGCCAGGAAGCGCCGTACCTGTTCGATCCGACGGCGCCCTACCTGGCCGAGTACGACAGCGGCATCGTGAACCTGGAATGCACCAAGCGGCCGGCCGCATTCGGCTTGTGGGGCATCTGGTCGCTGTTCGGCCCGCAGCTTTTCGCCGACATGGTCGATGTGACCATCGACTTGGCGCAAAAGTTCTACGCCATGCTGCGAAGCGGCCGACGATTTCGAGCCGCTGCACGAACCGCAGTGCAATATCGTCGCCTTCCGCTACGCGCCGCGCCATCTTGCCGACGCGCCGCCCGAACAGCTCGACGCCCTGCAGCTTCGCCTTCGTCGCGCCGTGATCGAATCAGGCGAATTCTACCTGGTGCAAAGCCGCTTCGACGGGCGACCCGTCCTGCGCACCACGATGATGAACCCGCTCACGACGGAGGACGACCTGCGCGAGCTATTGGATTGCATCCGACGTTTCGAGCAAAAAGCGAACGAATCCGCTCACTGAATGTGGGCTTGAAGCCCCGCCTGACGACCGGCATAATGGTTGGTTTACCTATGCCGCTGGCCATTTCGCCATGTCGGCTTTGGGCTGAAATTGATACGTCAATCGAGTCGTCCTATGGCAGAAACACTCCACGTCCACGATCGTCAATCGGTTGGCAAACGAAACAACGATCGGCTCCGCCGCGCCGGCCGGCTGCCGGCCGTGCTGTATGGTCACGGCGAGGATTCAGTGAACCTCACTCTGGCCGCCGATGAGCTCGAAGCCTCGCTGCGCCACGGCGCCAAGGTCGTCGACCTTGACGGGGCCGCCAGCGGCAAAGCGCTACTGCAGGATGTCCAATGGGACACGTTCTTTAAGCACGTGCTGCACGTCGACCTGTTGCGCGTGCGGGCCGGCGAGAAGGTGAAGATCGACGTCCCGATCGAGCTCCGCGGCGAAGCCCGGGCGCCAGCGAAGGCGGCATCATCGAGCAGATGGTCCACTCGATCGAGATCGAAGTCGCTCTCGACGTGATTCCCGAAAGACTGCACATCAATATCAACAAGCTGCGGATTGGTGACCAGCTGACCATAGCCGACATCGTGGACTTACCAACGGGCGCCAAGGTGCTGGATGACGTGGAGACAATGGTCGTGCACTGCATCCAACCGATGGTGGAAGAAGAGGAAGCGGCGCCGGAAGAAGCCGGCGCGGCCGAGCCCGAAGTCATCGGCAAGGGCAAGGAGGAGGACGAAGAGGAAGGCGAAGCGAAGGAGTGAGTATCGAGCGGGGAGCATGGAGCGGAGAGCATGGAGTAAGACGATCATACTCCACGCTCCTTGCTCCTTGCTCCTTGCTCCCATCGCATGAAACTGATCGTGGGCTTGGGCAACCCGGGAAAGAAATACGAAAAAACGCGGCACAACGTTGGCTTCGAGACGCTCAACCTCGTGGCTCAGCGATGCGCCGATGCAACCGCAAAGGACAAGTTCGACGGCCGCATTGCGGAGGCGACGATTGCAGGCCAGCGCAGCTTGCTGCTCTGGCCGCACACGTTGATGAACCGCAGCGGCCAGAGTGTGTGGGCGCGGTCGACTTTTACCAGTTGCCGCCCGCCGACCTGTTGATTGTTTGCGACGATTTTAACCTGCCGCTGGGCACGCTGCGGTTTCGCAGCCAAGGTTCCGCTGGCGGCCAGAAGGGATTGCAGGACATTATTCGTCGACTCGGAACGCAGGAATTCAGCCGACTGCGAATCGGCATCGGACCGGTGCCCGATCATTGGGATGCGGCCGACTTCGTGCTGAGTCGATTTGCTGCGGCCGAGCGGCCTGAGATCGATGACGCGATGGTGCGTGCCGCCGACGGCGTCGAATGCTGGGTGGCCGAAGGAATCGCCGAAAGCATGAATCGGTTTAATCAAAGTGGTTAGCACTTAGCTGTCAGCTTTTAGTCAATCTGGCTAACAGCTAATAGCTAACAGCTAATAGCTTTTTAAGGAGCAACTCACTTGGCAGAACGAACCAACGTTTACGAGGCGATGTTCATTTTCGACTCGAACCGGTACGCCCGCGAGCGGGCCGCCATGCCGGCCGAGGTTGAAAAGGCGATCAAGAACGCCGGCGGCGAAGTCGTCGTCAGTCGCTTGTGGGAAGAAAGGCGACTGGCCTACGCCATCGCCGGGCAGCGCAAGGGCACGTACTGGCTGTTTTATTTCCGCGGTCCCAGCTCGATTATCGCCCCGCTGAACCGCGAATGGGAAATCCAGGACGGTATCTTGCGGCACCTGGTGCTCAAGGTGCACCCGCACCTGGTCGACGTCGTGCTTGAACATGCCAAGGCCGGACCGGCGCAGCCGACGCCACCGGCACAGCCGACGCAGCCGGCGCCCGTGGCGGCGGCCGCTGCTGCCCACCCTGACGAAGGCGGAGAAGTCGAAGCATAGAGTTGGAGGCCCGACAGAATATCCACGGCAATGATTTGCGTTCGCGCGTCGCATGTCATGGACGAGCGTTCGACCGGCCCGATGCAAGACGCGGGATGGTAAAGGCTTAGAACTCGCATCGCGCGGGGTGAACCGCATAGCGTAAGCGCCAGGAAGTCGCTCCCCTGAAAATCCTTGCCTTCGGTCAGCCAATTTGATAACCTCGATCTACGGAACGCGTGTTCAGTCATCGTAATCAAGACAGCGCATTCCGCACGAAACATCGACAAAAAGTCGCTTAGTGCCCTAATCGGAAGGGACGCAGCTATGGCTAGCTTCAATCGAGTCATCCTTGTGGGCAATCTCACCGCGCGATCCGGAGCTGCGGTACATTCCTAGCGGCACGGCCGTGTCCGATATCGGCTTGGCGGTGAACGACCGCGTCAAGCGCGGCGACCAATGGGTCGAGGAGCCGGTGTTTGTCGATGTCACGCTGTGGGGCCGCACGGCGGAAATCGCCAACGAATACTTAAGCAAAGGCTCGTCCGTCTTGATCGAAGGCCGGCTGAAACTCGACCGCTGGGAAAAAGACGGCCAGAAGCACTCCAAGCTGAAAGTCATCGGTGAGCGGCTGCAGATGCTCGGCGCGCGCGAAGCAGGCCGTGGTGGCGGCGGCAGTGGGCGCGGCTCCGCGGCGGACCGGCGGGCGATGAGCGCGGCTGGCGCGGCGGCCCGGCGGGCGACGAACCGTCCTACGACGACTCCGAACAATACATGCCAGCCGGCGGCCCGCCGCCGAACGACGATATTCCGTTCTAGAGCGAGTGCTTGAGGTGATCAGGTTTCAGGTAGTCAGGTGCTCGAACTCGCCGATTACTATGATCATCTGACACGCTCAAGCACCCCCTCGTGAATCAGCAGCTTACGCACATGAAAACCAAACAACGAAAACTCAAGCGCAAGCCGCAACTCACCCTACAAGCCGCTTCCCCAGGGACCGCGCGGCGGCGTGGAGCTTTTGCTGATCCACTCGGTCGAGCACGTCGGCAAGCAGGGCCAGGTCGTCGAAGTGCGGCCCGGTTACGCCTACAACTATCTCATTCCGCATGGTCTCGCGACCATCGCCACCGAGCACCACAAGCGGATGGTCGATAAGCACAAAGTGAAGCTGCAGCAAATCGAAGTGGCTCGCCAGGCCGAGCTGCGGAAGCAGGCCACCGAGCTCGCGAAACAGAGCATCACCATTGAGGCCAACGCCACGGAAGACGGCCACCTCTACGGCAGCGTCGGAGCGCCGGACATCGTCGCCGCGCTCAAGAACAACGAGATCCACTTGTCGGCCGACCAGATCAAGCTCGAAGGCCCGCTCAAGGAGCTCGGTCTGTACACCGTAAAGGTTCGCTACTCGAGCGAAGTCGAAGGCGAACTCAAAGTGTGGGTCGTGCCGACCGTGGCGGCGGAACAAGCGTAGGGTGGGGATTGCCGCCAGCGATTAGCGCGTTAATCGCTGAATTCAGAGGGGGAGAGTGGGAGATAGGGAGAGGGGGAGACGAAGTAAGGACGGTTTCGCGTCATTGTCTCCCCCTCTCCCATTCTCCCCCTCTCCCACTCTAGTCTCACAATCGACGGATCGAACCTTAGTGGCCACGGTAGAAAGAAAACCGCGCAGCGACGAACGACGCCATCGGCGAACTTCTCGACCGCCAGCCGCCGCGCTCGGTTGAAGCCGAGCGGGCAGTCATCGGCAGCCTGCTCCTTTTGCCGGAAGCGTGCGATGAAGTCGCCCTCATCGTCCGCGCGGAAGATTTCTACGACGATGCCCACCGCGCCATCTTCGCGCCACATGATGGCCCTGCACGACGACGGCCGGCAAATCGATCCGACCTTGTTAGCCCAGCGGCTCAAAGACGCCGAACAGTACGAGTTCGTCGGCGGCGCAGCCTACCTATTGGAACTAACTCAAGAAGTCGCCACCGCCGCCCACGCCGAGTATTACGCCCGCATCGTGCGCGACAAAGCCGTGCTCCGTTCGCTGATCCACGCCAGCACGGACATCATCCAGGAGGCCTATGAGCCGAGCACGTCGGCCCGCGAAATGCTGGCCCGCGCCGAAGAGCGCGTGTTTCGCATCCTCGACACGAAGGGCGACACGCAAGTGCGGCCCATGCGCGAAGTATTGCACGATTCGCTCGCGCGCATCGACGCCCGCATGCAGCACCAGCACGCTTACGGCGGCATCGAAACGGGCCTCATGGATTACGACGACCTCACCGGCGGCCTGCACGACTCGGAACTGGTGATCCTGGCCGCCCGGCCCAGCATGGGCAAGACGGCGCTGGCCCTCAACATTGCCGAGCACGTTGCCATCGACGGCGCGGCAAAGCCCGTGCTCGTCGTCAGCCTGGAAATGTCGGCCTTGGAGCTGGGCGACCGCGTTCTCTGCTCGCGTGCTCGCGTCAACAGCCACCGCCTGCGCAACGGCCAGCTCAGCGCCGAGGACAGCCGGCACCTCGTGCAAACGGCCGCCGACATCAGCCGCGCGCCGATTTTCATTGACGACTCGCCCAGCCGCAACATGACGGAAATCGCGGCCACGGCCCGACGGCTCAAGCGTCAAGAGGGGCTCGCCATGGTGGTGATCGACTATCTGCAACTCGATTGAGCCGGACAATCCGCGCGATCCGCGGCAGGAGCAGGTTGCTCGTATCTCGCGCCGGCTGAAGGGCCTGGCCCGCGAGCTGAACATCCCCGTGCTGTGCCTCGCGCAGCTCAACCGCCAGGTCGAAGCCACGCGCGACAACCGGCCGCAGCTCAGCCACCTGCGCGAATCAGGGGCGATCGAGCAAGATGCCGACGTGGTCGTGTTCGTCCACCGCGAAGAGTTCTATCAATCGAACGACGAGGACCGCGAGCACTGCAAGGGCCAGGCCGACCTGTTGATCCGCAAGCAGCGCAACGGCCCCACGGGCGACATCAAGCTCACGTGGCTGCACGAGTTCACGCGCTTCGAAAACTTCCAGCAGCCCGAGTACGGCGAATTCTCCAGCTACGGCCCGGATGGATTTTAGCTTGCCGAAGCTTGGTGGCAGCCCTCGAGTACGTGCGCAGTGTTTGTCGCACTCTACGATTGCGGCACTCACGTTCAAATGGCACTACGAGGTGTGACACATTCGACGTACGGATGACATCGAATTGCACCGGTGCATCATTCGTGTCGGAGCCTTTTGTCGCACTACACCAGTTCGTTGTTCGACAATGCAGCGCTGCAATCTTCCCATTTGGTCGCCTTGGGTCCACGAATCTTGATCGCAATTCTCGTTGGATGGGCGCAACCGTAAAACAGCAAGAAAGTTCGTCTGTACCTCGACACACTATTTGTGCTTTTCGATTCACGCGTGATGTCGCAGCGCAGCTAGCAAGAACGTTTCATCTGCTGTTTCGGCATTTTATCAAACTCATGGCCTGCGAGGCGGTACTGGCGCCCACGCCAAAACGTTGGTCGCATGAAATTGAGCGACACGGTAAGTAGATTTCGCATCATCGAAACACATTTGGCGCACACTTGCCAGAGTTCTTGTCACTGCTGGTGCCACACCCAATTTAGCTACGCTGCACCTGCACCATTGGGGGGCTCGCAGTCCGAATACTTGTCGCCGCGTGAATGTTGTCGTGTATACAACGCCGCATGCGACACGCTGCATTCGATTTCCACGCGGTATAGTATTTGCCTTTCGCAACTGCCCAACCGATCGGTTCGTCGAGTACGACTAAACCAACGACTAATTTGACTGGGAGGAGGACTTGAAGATGACTCACCATCTAGCGGTATACAAAACCGCGATCGCAGTATGCGTCGGCTTGCTTGCCGTCGGCGTAACGAGCCCGCCTGCACAGGCGCAGAACATCGGCTCGGGCATCGTCATCGACGATGTCAATCTCGAGGGAGTGAACATCGTAGACGGCGTGCTGACCGCCACCGGTGGCACCGTCTCCGGCACGATCGCGGGGCTGCCCTTCACCACGGATATTGAGAACTTCCGCCTGGAGTTCGAGCCCGGCGGGATGGAGGGGTGCTCGATCCTGGATCTCGAGCTGGCCCCCATCGATCTGGACCTGCTGGGCCTGCACGTGGACACCAGCCCCATCTGCCTGGCGATCACGGCTTTTGAGGGCGAGGGCCTCCTGGGAGATCTGCTATGCGGCCTCTCAGGCATCCTCGACGGCCTGCTCAATGTCGACGACCTGACCGACGCCTTGGAGGACATCCTCTCAGACGTACTGACCGACGCGCTCGGTGAAGCAGGGGACCCGCCGAGCGGTGCGGAAGACATCTGTGACGGTGAATGCGAGGTGCTGGACCTGGCCGTCGGCCCGGTGGACCTCACGCTCCTGGGCCTGAACGTTCACCTCGACGACTGCGACAACGGGCCGGTGCAGGTGTGCGTCAGCGCCAGCGAGGGTCAGGGCCTTCTGGGCGACCTGCTCTGCGGCCTGGCCGGCGGCGGGATTCTGCCCGATCTGGGCGCGATCGAGGACCTGGTCGACGTGCTCGGAGACCTCCTGGACGCTGGACCTGACCGACAAGCAGATCGACAGGCTGGTCCGCGCTGCTGGGCAGACTCCTGGCGACGATGGCCTGCTGTCCAACCAGGAGCTGAACAAGATCGAGAAGGAGGTGGACAAGGTGCTCCGCAAGCTGTGACCGATCCTGGTTGCAACTGAAGTGAGGTGTAGGTTTTGATCAGCGCGGCGGGCCAGGTAGCCATTGGGCATATCTGGCCCGCCGCTGCATTTGTTTCATTTCCCACTGCATCAACTGCTATGAGATAGCTGGACCACATGCCAATGGTCCGCGATTCATGCAACTCCGACAGCTTAATTAAGCTGGCGTTGATCTGCCGCAGCGTCGATGGCGTGCAGGCGGACGATCAGACACGACCATCGAAAACCGAGTAGTCCGCGACAGGCACCGGCTGGACAGGTCAGACGACGCTACTCAGCGAGCTTGGCCGCGACTACACCAGCCAGGGCATCATCATCACGGCTAGGACGCACCAGTACGACACTCGGCACGATGTAACGTCAATGACGCGCCGGCAATGTTCGCACCAGCCTTTGTTTTTGAGGTCCTTGTAATGAACAGGCAGACGGCAATTCGAGCAGAACATGGGCCACCTCAACCGGCAAGGTCATTGTCGTGCAGGCGCAGGCGGCCGCTAATTATTAGGCCGCTGAAGTGCAGCGCCAACTGGGAAAAGCGAAAGAAAAGTATTTTGAAAAGTGGGTGCGGCGACGTACTTGAAAATGTAAACCGCGTCGCGCACGGTCCCATCGCAAATCTAGGTCAAACGGCGCGTTTGTCAAATCGAGCACCGCGAGCCTCCAAAACGTCAATCCGGCCGGCCCGCTTACCCTTTTGCCGTCTCAACGCGGACGCCGCAATTCGATCAGTTCATCCAGCAGGCTGTCCGCCGTCCTCAGCACGGCCAGATTGCGCGGAAATAGTCTGATGCATTGAACAAATCGATGAGGTTTTGTCCGATGTCGGCGTTGGAAAGCTCCGTAGCGCCGGCAACGAGCGATGCGCTTCCGTCCACGCCCGGATTCGATTCGATGGGCAATCCGGAATTCGAGCCGGCTTGGAAGCGGCTGTCGGCGTCAGCCTCCAGGCCCCAAGGATTGGTGAACCGCGCGATGCGAATCTGGCCGTGGTCGCGATCGACGCCGTCAGAGTATTTCCCGCGGATGCGGCCGCCATCGGTAATCGAAACGCTCAACAGAGTCGCGGCGCTTCCATCGGCGTTCTCCACGCTGGATCCGATTGGCACGGACAGCGGCTGAAGCTGACCCTCTTGGACTTGGAATTGTTCATTGACTCCGAAACCCAAAAGCCGGTCGCCGGCGGCCGTGACAATATCACCGTGAGCGTTTACGTGAAGACTTCCGGCCCGCGTGTACGCTGGCGCACCGGTTGGACCCTCGACGATCAAGAACCCATCGCCCTGCAGTGCCACATCAAGCGGGTTCGAGGAAGCGACAATCGACCCCTGGGAAAAATCCGTAGCGAAGCCGGCGACCATTACGCCGATGCCAATTTGCGCCGGGTTGGCTTCGCCATTGCCGCGCTTGGAGGGCTGCCTGGGCGAATCGTGCTGAAAGGCTGCGTCGCAAACAGCGGCCGGCTGGCCTTGAAACCGAGCGTGCGCACATTGGCCACGTTGTTGCTTGTCACGCGCACCGAAGTGGTCGCGGCCAACATGCCGGACACAGCCGTTTGAATCACCGATCCAAGCGACATGAGCGTTTCCAAGTCTCTGCGAAACAAAACCCTCTCCCAGGGGAGAGGGATGTATGAAACTTGTACCCAATTGAAAAGATAGCTTATGGCGATGTCCGATGCGTCGTACGCATGCCAAAGCCAGAAAGCGCACGGCAGGCGTTGCCGAATGGCAACTTCGAATTCCGCGCGACGATGAGAAATAGAAACGTAACTGAATTCGTGATTATTCAGTCGAGAATGCGGGATGCTGAACTCTTTCGAGCTCAGCTACGTCCGACTGTACGACTTACGTATGATAATCCGCGTTAAGCCGCACGTACTCGGCCGTGAGATCGGTGGTCCAGAACCGGGCCGCCGCCGTTCCTTCTTCCAGCAGCAGGACGATGCTGGTGTCGCGGTCGGCGGCAATCGATTTGGCCGCGGCGGCGGGGTCGAAGTCGACCGGGGCGCCCCGCTCGTAGAGCAGCAGGCCGTTGAGATGAAGCGTTACCTTGCTGGGATCGAACGGCACGCCCGCGTAGCCGGCGGCGGAGACGATGCGGCCCCAGTTCGGATCGGCGCCCGCGATGGCGGTTTTCACGAGCGGGCTGTCGGCGATTGTCTTGCCGATTTGCAGTGCATCCTGCCGCGTGCGGCAACCGTGCACCTCGACGGTTACCAGGTGCGTGGCGCCTTCGCCATCGGCGGGGATTGATTGGGCCAGGTCTTCGCAAACTTCCAAGAGCGTGGCGCGGAAGTCGGCGAGGGATTTGCCCGAGAGTGGGGCTGCCGGGGTCGAGGCGGGCACACCGCGCAGCGGGGTCGCGGCTCGCTGCATTGCTGCACCATTCGCCAGCAGGATTACGGTGTCGTTCGTGCTCATGTGGCCGTCGACGCTGATGCAATGGAACGATTCGTCGACAGCGTCCATGAGAGCGGCCTGGGCGTCGGCCACTTGCAGCGTAGCGTCGGTCATCACCACTGAGAGCATCGTGCTCATGTTGGGGCCGATCATCGCGGCTCCCTTGGCGATGCCGGTGACTCGCGTCGGGATGTCGCCGATCACGACCTCGCGACCGCGCACTTTGGGCACCGTATCGGTCGTCATGATTCCGCGTGCGGCGTTTTCCAGCGACTGCGGATCGTCGCCCAGCTGCGCGGCGGCGGCCTCGATGCCGGCCCGGATCTTCTCCATCGGCAACATCGAGCCGATGACGCCGGTCGACATCACAAGCGCTTCCTCCGGTGCAGCGCCGACGGCTGCCGCCGCCCAGGCCGCCATTTGCCTGGCATCCGCGTCGCCCTGCTCGCCAGTGCAGGCGTTGGCCACGCCCGAGTTAATCGCCACAACGCGGATCGATTCGCTGGGCGTACGCTCGCGATCGATTTTCACGGGCGATGCGCACACCAGATTCTTGGTGTAAACACCCACGCCGACCGCCGGCCGGTCGGAGACCAGGAGCGACAAGTCGAGCTTGCTCGCGCTGCGCTTCACGCCGCAATACACGCCGGCGGCTCGGTAACCAAGTGGGAGGCGGATGGACATGCAGCTGAGGATACGGGATGCAGGATGCGGGGTGCTGGGTGGCGAGTCCGAGGCGGTATGGGCGGGGCCCTGTATCATAGCAATCCCATGGTTTCCTCAAAGCCGTGCATCAGGTTGAAATTCTGCACGGCGGCGCCGGAGGCGCCCTTCACGAGGTTATCGAGGACACTGACGATCACAACGCGGCCGCGGACGCGGCGCACGGAAACGTCGCAAAAATTCGTGCCGGCGACGTGCTTCGTGCCGGGAAGCGCCGCTGAGACTCGCACGAATGGTTCATCGGCGTAAAACTCGCGCAGTATAGCCAGCAGCGACTCGTCGTCGCGGTTCGCCGTGGCTTGCGCATAGCAGGTAGTCAGAATGCCGCGGTCCATCGGAATTAGATGCGGCGTGAACACGACCTCAATTGGCTGGCCAGCGACATCGGAAAGGACCTGGTCGATCTCCGGCATGTGACGGTGTGTGCCGACTCCGTATGCTGCGACGCTCTCGTTGCATTCAGGAAAATGAAGGTGCGACTTGGGCTCGCGGCCCGCGCCGCTTACGCCGCTTTTGCTGTCGACGATGATTCCCTCAGCGGAGATCGCATGGGCACTCAAGAGCGGCGCCAGTGCGAGAATCGCCGACGTTGGATAGCAGCCTGGATTGGCGACCAACTGTGCCGACTTGATTTGCTCGCGGTACAGCTCCGGCAGTCCGTACACGGTGTCCGCCATGCGGCCCGCGTCGGGATGATCGATGCCGTACCATTTCTTGTAGGTGGCCGCGTCGTTGAGGCGATAGTCGGCACTGAGGTCGATCACATTCTTGCCGTACGACAAGAGCTCGGCGACTGCAGCGGCGCTGGCGCCATGCGGCAAGCAACAAAAAACGCAGTCGGCCCGCTCCGCCAACTGGCTCAGCGAATGGTTCTCCAACCGCAAATCCAACCGGCCTGCCAGCGACGGGTGCACCTCACCGACGTGACGGTACTCGGTCTTTCGAGTCGTCAGCGCCGTGATTTGGGCCTGTGGATGGCGCAGCAAGATGCGAATCAGCTCCAGTGCTGAGTATCCGGATGCGCCGAGGATGGCAATGCGAACCATGACGTCGTCGTAGGGGTGGGTGCGGGCCCCAAATAACCGATTCGCTAAGTTGAATTATGCCGTGGGAGAGATCCAGTTTACTCGCTCATTCGCATGTTAGAACGGAGCATTGTACCTACGGCCCGGCCGAATCGCCATGGCTGGTGAACGCTTGCGGAAAGGGACAGCCACGGCTCTGATGGGGTTCACCTCCCGTAGGTCAGGCTTTCCAGCCTGACGAATCATCCTAATGCAGTCAGGCTAGAAAGCCTGACCTACGCGCGTGCTCGAAATCCTCTATGACTCTGGCCCCTGCCTGGTGGTGAACAAGCCGGCTGGGCTGTTGACGCAGGCGCCGGCAGGGATCGACAGCCTCGAAGTGCGCGTGAAGGCCTTTTATCGCGAGCGCGAACAGAAGGAAGGGAATATTTACCTCGGCCTGCCGCACCGGCTCGACCGCCCGGTGTCCGGCGCCATTGTTTTCGCCCGGCATGTGCGCGCGGCCCAGCGGCTCGCGCGCAGTTCGAGAATCGCACCGTCACGAAGGTTTACTGGGCACTCGTCGAGGGCGATGTGCAGCCGGACGAAGGAACGTGGACTGATTATCTGCACAAGCGGCACGGCATGGCGCAGGCCATCGTCGTGCCGCCGGATGACCCGCGCGGGAAGCTGGCAGTGATGAATTATCGCGTGCTGGGACGCACCGAAGCGGGCACATGGCTGGAGGTCGATCTGGAAACCGGCCGCACGCACCAAATCCGCATCCAGGCGGCATCGCGCGGCCACCCCGTTGTCGGAGACGCGCAGTATGGTTCGACGCAGACATTCGGCGAACAATTTGAAGATCAGCGCCTACTGGCGATCGCGCTGCATGCCCGTCAGCTTGGATTCAATCACCCAATGACCGGCGAGCCAGTGGACATCACCGCGCCGCCACCGGCGGCTTGGCGCGGTATCGTTAGCTCAAGCTAGTCCGACTTCCGAGACTTTCTCTTCTTGCTCTTGTCGCTGCTCGAAGACGTCTTCGCTTCGGACGACGATTTAGAGTCCGCATTGGCTTCGGGTTTCGACGTCGAGGTCGAATCACTTTTCTTGTCGCTCTTCGAATCGCTGGCCGGCTTGTCCTTCTCGGCGGCCTTCTTGTACGACTCGCTGCGGT
Organism: uncultured Planctomycetota bacterium; assembly: GCA_963713365.1. Lineage (GTDB taxonomy): Bacteria > Planctomycetota > Planctomycetia > Pirellulales > Lacipirellulaceae > JABDGM01. The sequence goes on from CAVQLN010000009.1 coordinate 530,738, forward strand.
AATCGGTCTGATAGAAGCCCGAGCCTTTGAACACGACGGCCGCGCCGGTGCCGAACAGGCGGCGAAGCTTCGGCTTGCCGCACTCGGGGCATTTTTTCTTCACCGGCTCGGAGATCGATTGGAACAACTCGAATGAGTGTCCGCAGGCGTCGCATTCGTAATCGTAGGTGGGCATGGCTGAAAGAGGATGCAGGATTCAGGGATGCGGGGGATTCAGCAGCCGGCGGCGACGCACGGCCCTTTGCGAACACGCACATTACTTCGCCGGCGGTCCGCTGGAGACAATGACTTGCGCCGGCCGCACCACGCGATCGTGCAACTTGTAGCCCGGCTGGGTGACCATCATGACGTGGCCGGCCGGCACGTCGGCCGACGGCTGCTGCAGGATGGCTTCGTGAAAATTCGGGTCGAACGGCTCGCCAAGCGGCGGGAATCGGCTCGCACTGATGCCGGCTGAGCGTCGTCATTAGCTGCTGCCGCACCAGCCGGAAGCCTTCCAGCAGGTTCTCTGCCTCGCCGGCTTTCTCCGCGGCTTCGATCGCGCGGTCGATGTTGTCGATCACCGGCAACAAGTCGCGCAGCACCGGCACGGCCGCGTACTTGCGCTCGTCGGCAATTTCCCGCGACGTGCGGTTGCGCAAGTTTTGCATCTCGGCCTGCAACCGCAGCAAACGGTCGTTGGCCGCGGCCAATTCCGCCGTTAGCTGGTCCGAGTCGGATAGCGACTCGGCAAGTGCTTCGTCGCCGCCCTCATGGGCGACATCAATCGCTTCGTGTTGTTTCAAGTCCTTGTCATCCATATCAAATTCTTATCACGAAAACGCGAAAGTGCGAAAACACGAACGTGGAATCAACAAGACACCAATCTCGGTTTTCGTCGTTTCGTACTTTCGCCCTTTCGCGATTCATGGTTTGCGAATCCGCGCCGTTCGGCTCAACTCGCCACACGCCTATGCGTGCGACTCACCAGCTATCTTGATTTGGTTGTTTTCTCCACTTCGTCTTCTGCGGTGAAGTATTCTTTCAGCTTTGCGAAAAAACTCTTCCGTTCCGGGGCGACGTGCTTGTGCTCCAGCTCCGCCAATTCGCGGAGCAAAGCCTGTTCCTCTTTGCTGAGCTTCTTGGGCACTTCGATGACAACTTGCACCAGCAGGTCGCCCAGGCCACGCCGCCGCGGGTCGGGCATGCCCTTGCCGCCCAGCTTGAAGACCTGGCCCGACTGCGTGCCGGCCGGGATTTCCAGCTCGCCACGGCCTTCGAGCGTGGGCACTTCGAGCGTCGTACCCAGCGCCGCCTGCGCATAGGTGATCGGCACGCGGCAAATGAGGTTCTGGCCGTCGCGCTCGAACAGCGGATGCGGCAGCACGGCAGATGAAGCAGTAGCAATCGCCCGGCGGGCCGCCGTTCGGGCTCGGCTCGCCCTCGCCCGTGATGCGCACGCGCATGCCGTCGTCGACGCCGGGCGGAATCTCGACTTCCGTCACAACTTTCTTGAGCGTCTGCCCGCTGCCGCGGCAGGTCGGGCAGGGGTGCTTGATCGTCGAACCCTCGCCGTGACACGACGGGCAGGTCGTTTGAATCCGCACGATGCCGGCCGACTGGATCACGCGGCCCTGCCCGCGGCAGTAGCTGCAGACCTCGCGGCGGCTGCCCGGCGCCGCGCCGGTGCCGCTGCACTTTTCGCAGCGCTCGTGGCGATGGAACTCGACGCTCTTCGTGACGCCTTGCGCCGCTTCCTTGAGCGTGAGCGTCACGTCGCAGCGCACATCGCGGCCTTTGCGCGGCTGATTGCGGCCGCGACCGCCGAACAGGTCGCCGAACAAATCGCCGAACGCCGAGAAGATATCTTCGACGTCGGTGAAGTGGTGGGCGCCGAATTGGCCGTTGAGGCCGGCGTGGCCGAACCGGTCGTAGCGGGCCCGCTTGTCGCGGTCGTTGAGCACTTCGAACGCCTCGGCCGCTTCCTTGAACCGCTCGATCGCCTCCTGATCGCCCGGGTTCTTATCCGGGTGATATTTCACCGCCAGCTTGCGATAGGCCGTCGGCGATCTCGGCGTTCGATGGCCGTGCGCTCGACGCCAAGGATTTCGTAATAGTCGCGTTGCGTGGGCATTGTGAGGAAATGACGAATGACGAATTCCCGAATGACGAATGTTCGATCTACTCAATCATTCGACTGCATTCGTACATGTCAATTCTTGCTCATTCTATGCAAGCGGGCCACTTGCCCAAAGGCGAAGTGGCCCGCAAGCGGCTGTCAACCAATTTTATTCAATGACGAATGACGAATTTCCGAATGACGAATAAAATTTCCCTTGGCCGTTTGCTCATTCGTCAGTCGTGCTTCGTCATTCTTAGCGGATGCTGCCGACGACGGCTTTCTTGTCTTCGTCCTTCGAGTCGAAGTTCGTGACCAGGGCCTCGGTCGTCAGCATCAGGCCGGCGATGCTGGCCGCGTTGGCGAGGGCCGTCTTCACGACCTTCGTGGGGTCGAGGATGCCGGCCTTGATCATGTCGACGTACTCGCCGGCGTTGGCGTCGTAGCCGATGTTAGTCGCCTTCTGGCTGACTTCGTCGGCGACCACGCTGCCGTCACGCCGGCAGTTGTCGGCGATCTGCTTGAGCGGGGCGGCGAGCACGCCGAGCACGATGTCGACGCCGATCTTCTCGTCGCCCTTGGCCGACGAGCGAGCCGACTTCGACCGCTTCGCGGCAACGCAGCAGGGCCACGCCGCCGCCGGGCAGAATGCCTTCTTCGACGGCCGCACGGGTGGCGTGCAGTGCGTCTTCGACGCGGGCCTTCTTCTGCTTCATGTCGGCTTCGCTGCTGGCGCCGACCGAGATGATCGCCACGCCGCCGGTCAGCTTCGCCAGCCGCTCCTGCAGCTTCTCGCGATCGTAGTCGCTGGTGGTGTCCTCGATGCCCTTGCGAATCTGCTCGATCCGCTTCTGCACGTCCTCGTTGCGGCCGGCGCCTTGCACGATCGTCGTGTTGTCCTTGGTGACGGTGATCTTCTTGGCCCGGCCGAGCTCGTCGAGCGTGATGTTCTCGAGCTTCATGCCGAGGTCTTCGCTGATCACCGTGCCGCCGGTGAGCGCCGCGATGTCGGCCAGCATCGCCTTGCGGCGATCGCCGAAGCCCGGCGCCTTCACGGCGCACACGTTGAGCATGCCGCGGAGCTTGTTGACCACGAGCGCCGCGAGTGCTTCGCCCTCGACGTCCTCGGCGATGATCAGCAGCGGCTTGGCCTTCTGGCTCACCTGCTCCAGGATCGGCAGCAGCTCGCGCAGGTTGCTGATCTTCTTTTCGTGAATCAGGATGTAGGCGTCCTCGAGCACGCATTCCATCGTCGGCCGGCTGGTTGATGAAGTACGGCGACAGGTAGCCCTTGTCGAACTGCATGCCTTCGACGAACTCGAGCGTCGTCTCGGTCGTCTTGCCTTCCTCGACGGTGATGACGCCGTCCTTGCCGACCTTTTCCATCGCGTCGGCCAGCAGCTCGCCGATCGCCGCGGTCGTTGTTCGCGCTGATCGCGCCGACGTGGGCGATTTCCTCCTTGCTGGAGACCTTCTTCGACATCTTGTCGAGATGCTCGGTGGCGGCGGCGACGGCCTTGTCGATGCCGCGGCGGACGGCCATCGGGTTGCTGCCGGCCACGATGTTGCGCGTGCCTTCTTTGAGGATCGCGCGGGCCAGCACGGTGGCGGTCGTCGTGCCGTCGCCGGCGAGCGACGAGGTCTTGTCGGCCACTTCGTGCACGAGCTTGGCGCCCATGTTCTCGAACGGGTCTTCGAGCTCGATTTCCTTGCTGACGGTGACGCCGTCTTTGGTGACGGTCGGGCCGCCGAACGACTTGTTGATGATCACGTTGCGGCCGCGCGGGCCCAGCGTGATGGCCACCGCGTCGGCCAGCTTATCGACGCCGCGCAGCATCTTGGCTCGGGCCGCGTCGTCGAACATGAATTGCTTTGCCACGGTTTGTATTCACTCCTATCCGGAATTCGCGTTTGTTGGCGTCGACTAGAGGTCAGTCGTAGTGCGTAATTGGTTGAAAATCTGTTGGAAGTTATTCGGCCTTGCGGCCGACGCTAAGTCCCTGCGATCTAGCTACGACCTTCGCGAGGATGTCGCTCTCGCGGAGGATCTTGTACTCCTCGCCGTTGACTTCGACTTCGGTGCCGCCGTACTTGCCGAAGATCACTTCGTCGCCGACGTTGACCGAGAGCTCGCCGCGGTTGCCGCTGTCGAGCAGCTTGCCCGGGCCGACGGCGACGACCTTGCCGCGCTGCGGCTTCTCTTGCGCCGCATCGGGCAGCACGATGCCGCCGGCGGTCATTTCTTCGGCTTCGAGCGGCTCGACAACGACGCGATCATCCAGCGGACGAAGTTTAATTTTGGCCATGTGATGATTCCTGTTATCGTGTTGATGATTTGTGTTTTGATTATCAGTGCTAGACCGCAAGCGTGAAGCTGGCTCTAGTCGGATAGCATTGCACTTTCTGACACTCGACTACTCAACTCGCGACTTCTTACATCATGCCGCCCATGCCACCCATGCCGCCGCCCATTCCGCCCATGCCACCCATGCCGTGGTCGTGGTGATGGTGGCCGCCGCCGGCGTCTTCTTCCTTCTTGGGAATCTCGGTGATCGAGCGACTCGGTCGTGAGCAGCAGCGCCGCGACGCTGGCGGCGTTCTGCAGCGCGGTGCGAACGACCTTCGCCGGGTCGATGACGCCGGCCGCGACCAGGTCGCCGTACTCGTCCTTGTCGGCGTTGTAGCCGTCGTTCTTGCCCTTCATCTGGCGGACGCGATTGACGACCACGTCGCCGTCGACGCCCGCGTTCTCGGCGATGTACCGCAGCGGATAGTGCAGCACGTTGCGCGACGATCTCGGCGCCGAGCTTCTCGTCGCCTTCGAGGTCGAGCTTCTTGATGGCCTTCTCCGCACGCAGCAGCGCGACGCCGCCGCCGGCGACGATGCCTTCTTCCAGCGCGGCCTGCGTCGGCCGCCCGAGCATCGTCGAACAGCGCCTTGCGCTCCTTCAGCTCCGACTCGGTCGCGGCGCCGACTTTGATCTGCGCCACGCCGCCGGCCAGCTTGGCCAGCCGCTCTTGCAGCTTCTCGCGGTCGTAGTCGCTGTCGGTCGTTTTCGATCTCGCGGCGAATCTGCTCGACGCGGCCTTGGATCGCTTCCTTCTCGCCGCCGCCGCCGACGATCGTCGTGTTGTCGTTGGTGATGATGACCTTCTTGGCCTGGCCGAGGTCGGACAGCTTCACGCCGTCGAGCTTGATGCCCAGGTCCTTGAAGATCGCCGTGCCGCCGGTGAGGGTCGCGATGTCGCCCAGCATCGCCTTGCGGCGATCGCCGTAGCCCGGGGCCTTCACGGCACACACCTGGAGGATGCCGCGGAGCTTGTTCACGACCAGCGTCGCGAGTGCTTCGCCTTCGACGTCTTCGGCGATGATCGAGCAGCGGCTTGCCGGCCTTCGAAACGGCTTCGAGCAGCGGCACAAGGTTCTTGGCGTTCGAAATCTTTTCTTCGTAGACGAGGATCGAGCGGATTCTCGAGCTCGACCGTCTTGCTCGTCCTGGTTGGTGACGAAGTGCGGCGAGAGGTAGCCGCGGTCGAACTGCATGCCTTCGACGACTTCGACGGTCGTCTCGTTGCCGCGGCCTTCTTCGACCGTGATGACGCCGTCCTTGCCGACCTTCGTGAACGCGTCGGCCAGCACGCTGCCGATCGTCGGGTCGTTGTTGCCGGCGATCGTGGCGATTTGCTGCAGGCGTCTTCTTGTCCTTCACGTCGACCGGCTCGGCCTGCTTCTCGATCGCTTCGCTAACGGCCTGCACGGCCTTGTGCGATGCCGCGGCTCAGCGCCATCGGCGTCGGCGCCGGCGGCGATCATTTTCAGGCCTTCGCGGAAGATGCCCTCGGCCAGCACGGTCGCGGTCGTCGTGCCGTCGCCGGCGACGTCGCTCGTCTTGCTGGCGGCTTCTTTCACGAGCTGCGCGCCGAGGTTCTCGAACGGATCTTCGAGCTCGATGTCCTCGGCGACGGTGACGCCGTCCTTGGTCACCTTGGGCGAGCCCCAGCCCTTGTCGAGCACGGCATTGCGGCCGCGGGGGCCAAGCGTGCTGCGTACGGCCCGGGCCAGCTTCTCGACGCCCGCGGCCAGCGGCGCCCGGGCATCGTCCTCAAACACCATCTGTTTTGCTGCCACGCGAAATTCCTCCAATAACCTGGGATGAATACCGGCAATCGTAGAAAACGGAGCGAAAGAAACGCCCCGCGATTGACATGCAGGGTTCTCGGCTGCGGCTCGACCGATTTGGCAGGCGCAACGCGAGATTCGGCAATATGACGCAAGCGCCGTGCCATGGCTAGGGGCGACGGGCGCAAATGTTTGAAACAGGCAGATTTACGGCGGATTTCCCGGCCGCTGAAGCGGCCTCGCCGTTGCGTCTAAGTGCCATTTTGGCAGAAAACCCCGCGTCCCGGGCGGGACGCGGGGTCAATGTGTCTGATGCACTCGTTGTCGTCCGCAAGGGGACGTTTCACTTTGGCGAGAACTCGCCCGCGTCTTTCTCGAACTGCGGCAGCTTCGCCATGAACTTTGCCGGGTTGGCTTCAAATGCCTTCGGGCAATTCGGGCAGCAGAAATAAACCTGCTTGCCTTCGTGCTCGAGCGCATGCTCGGCGACGATCGGCTTGCCGCTCACCGGGCACTTGGTTTGACGAGTAAAGCCCTTGTCCAATTTGGCAAACATAATTTCGAGTTTGCCATCGTCATCCGCTTTGTTGAACTTGGCAAGGCAATTCTCGCAGCAGAACCCCGCCTTGGCCTTTCCCAGTTCCACTAGCGTTTCCTCGTTGACGGGCCCGCCGGAAATTGGGCAGCCCACTTGAACGATTTGCCCTGTTTCAAGCAGTTGGCGGGCGACCTTGAGAGCGAACTTTTCGTGGTTCGCGGTGTACGCCTTGGGGCAGTTCTTGCAGCAGAAATAAACCTTCGCGCCGTTTTTCAGGTCTACGATCGAATCTTCAATTGCGGGTTGTCCGGAGACCGGGCAAGTTGCCTCAAATTCTTTTTCGTCCGATGCAGCCGGTTTCGCGGCCGAATCCTCTTGAGCCGAAATGAACCGGCCGCCAGCAACGAGCATCACAACGGCCAACAGCATCACAATCCAACGAGCCTTCATCGGATGAACTCCTATACGCAGTTTAACGGTGGTTCCAATTCAAATTTACGCCGTGTGGCGAGAAATGCGCCCCGATTGTAACGATCTGTTGCGTCGATTTGCAATTAGCACCGGTCATGCCGCCGGTTTTAGCGGGAAAATCACCCATATCGAGACATAATCCGGTCCACAATCCTGGGAGACAGCCGGTTGAGCAGCAGCCAAAGCCAGCCGCGCCAACTGGTTACGACCTCATTCTTGCCCCGCTCGATCGCACGCACGATCGACTTGGCGACCTGGGCAGGCCGGCTTGCGGCGCGGGTTTCCCCACGGCAGCTCGCCTTTTTCTTCGATGAGCGTGTCGAAGTGCTCGGTTTGGGTGGGGCCAACGGCCGCGACCAAAACGTCGATGCCCAACGCCAATAGTTCCGGCCGCACAGCTTCGCTGAATCCATGCAGTGCGAACTTGCTGGCCGAGTACTCACTTTTGTGCGGGCAGCCGCGGTGGCCAAGGATCGAACCGATATTTACGACCATCGGCTGCCGCCCGTCGCGCAAGAGTGGGAGTGCCTCGCGAAGAAACTCCGCGGCGGCGAAGAAGTTCACCTCCATGATGGGCCGCAAACGGCCGGGGTCGGCTTCGGCGAATCGACCGTGAGCCGCGATGCCGGCATTGTTCACGAGGATGTCCAAGCCGCCGAGTTGATCGCGCGCCGCATCGAGTGCGCGGCGTCGTGCAGCCGGATCGGTCACGTCGCCGGAAATGGCGACCGCGAGCCGGCCCAACGATTGAATCTGCTGGACAACTTCAGCAAGGCGATCCTCGCGCCGCGCAAGAAGAACGCAATCGACGCCGCGCCGCGCAAGCTCAATCGCCAGCGCCCGCCCGATGCCGCTCGATGCGCCCGTGATCAGCGCCCGCCGATCGGTGAGTCGTCGATGGGTCATGGATTTCTCCCTCTCCCTTTGGAAGAGGGTCGGGGTGAGGGGAACCCTGATTGCCAGACACCCTCACCCTGCCCTCTCCCAGAGGGAGAGGGTATCAATCACGCGACCTCGTCGATCTTAGTCTCGGCGACGTCCGATCCTCCGTTCACCGAATGCCCGTTGCTGAACGCGTCGCCGTTGCGTGCCAGGTCATGGCCAACGCCGCGAAGGTTGACGCGTCCATCCTCGGCCGCAATCTGGCCGAGATATTTCGCGGAATACGGCAATGGACCGAGACGCGTTGCTCGGAGTAGGTGCGGCTGAGAATCTCGCCGTTCTTTGCCAAATATGCGAGCAAGCGGCCATTGGCGACGTCGGTTTCGACGTCCACATCCAGAAAATACTGGCTCAGCGCATCGCTCACCGCTGCGGCCAGCCGCGTCAAGCCCTCGCCGGTTCGCGCGCTGATCGAACATCGCCATCGGGATAGCGCTGCTTTAGCATCTCGAGCGTGCCCGGCTCCTGAATCGCGTCGATCTGGTTGAGCACGAGAATCGTGTCTTTTTCGCGAATACCGAGCTCTTCGAGCACCTTATAAACCGACGCGATCTGGTCGATCACGGCCGGATTGCTCGCGTCGGCCACGTGCAGCAGCAAATCGGCCTGCCGCGCTTCTTCCAACGTAGCCTTGAAGCTGGCGATCAGGCTGTGCGGCAGATCGCGAATGAAGCCGACCGTGTCGGAAAGCAGCACCGGGCCCCAGCCGGGCAACTGCCAGCGGCGCGTGCGGGTGTCGAGCGTGGCGAACAGCTTGTCTTCGGCCAGCACGTCGGAACCGGTGAGCTTGTTGAGCAGCGTGCTCTTGCCGGCGTTCGTGTAGCCGACGAGCGAGACGGTCATGCGATCGGACCGCGCCGCCACTTCGCGTTCCTTGCGCCGCAACACCTGGCTCAGCTCGCCGCGCAGCTCGACGATCCGCTTCTCCACCAGGCGGCGGTCGGTTTCCAGCTGCTTTTCACCAGGGCCACGCATGCCGACGCCGGCCTTGATGCGCGACAAGTGAGTCCACATCCGCTTCAGCCGCGGCAGCGAGTATTCGAGCTGGGCCAGCTCCACCGCCAGGCGAGCTTCGTGGGTGCGGGCACGCGTGGAAAAAATATCGAGGATTACTTCGGTGCGATCGAGCACCTTGACGCCCAGCGCGCTGCTCCAGATTGCGAATCTGCGCGGGAGCAAGATTATTGTCGAAGATGACGACGTCGGCATCGGTCGCCCGAGCCATCAGCTCCAGCTGTTCGAGCTTTGCCCTTGCCGAGATAGGTCGTCAACGTCCGGCGCCGAGCGGCGCTGTGTCAGGCGGCCGACAACTTCCGCCCCGGCGGTTTCCACCAACCCGGCCAACTCTTCAAGATTGTCGCGGCCGGCTTGCTGATCGGGCAGCTCGACGCCGACCAGAACGGCCGACTCGCTTTGTACGCCCTGGTTCCGAACGATTTCTTTCACTAGTGGGTCGAATCCCTCAAATGTGGTGTTGCTGGTGATGGCACCAATAGACTGCGCAAGAGCGGGTAATTGTACCACCTCTCTCGCTGCTCCATTATACCTCCCTGTCAAGGGGCGGAGCCTGTCGTGCCAGACACGACGGTTGTGCCGATGGTTCGCGGCTAAGTAGGTGCCGCGAGCCGAGCAGCGGCGATCCGCCCGTTTCGGCAGCCATGTCGGTCCGGCTCGGTTCGCCGGACCTACACGTTTACCAGATGAATTCGACGCCCAGGTGGCCGCCGTGATAAATCGCATCGCTTTGGTCGAAGACAAACGGAACGCGCGGAACCTGGCCAGGCAGACCGTAGGGCGAGGCGGTGTTGAAGTTTTCGCCCGCCAGCACGAGCGAGTTGATGAACAGCACCTCGTAGCCGGCGCGGATCGACCAGCTCGGCAAAATATCGGCAACCAGGTCGACGCTGCCTTCCGAAATGAACGCCACGTTGTTGTCGCTGAACCGCTCGTCGAGCGACGGCGGCGTTGTACCGAACGGCGTGGTCTCGATCCGGTTGTCGAGATTGTAGTGGTTGTTGTAAATGCCGACCTTGCCTTCGGAGCCGAGCCGCAGGCCCTGCAGCAAGCCAATCCACATGTCGCCGCCCGTCTGGAAGCCGGCCAGGTCATTCTCGGCACTTGTCAAGTTATCGGCGCGGGCTTCACCGATAGTGGTGAACGTGAAATTCTCCTTGAGCCGTGTGTAGCGGAAGCCGGCTAGAATTGTGCCGGAGACTCGCGGAATGAACCCGACCCAATAGCGCCGATAGCTCATTTCCGCCGTCTGCAGATCGGAATCGATCGAAATGCGTTGCGTGATCGAACGCTCGGTTTCTGGCATCGGCCCGCCTTCAATGGCCACGGTGGCGGGGTTCGTGCCGAACTCGGAAAACAGCGAGAACAAGTTGCCGGTGTCGAAGTCGACCGGGTTCGGGTCGGTGAACGAAGCGCTCGATTCGAAGTCGTAAATGCCCATGTAGCCGAATTCGAACACCGACAGCGGCCCGAGGTCGAACCGGCCCATCACGCGGAAGCCGACTTCATCGTCGTAATCCAAATCGCTGCTGGAAAGCACGACAGGTCCGCCCAGATTGAAAATCGTGAAGTCGATCGTGCGTTCAAACGTTTCCTCGCGCGTGAGCATCACGGCTTCGACGCGCGCGTCGAAGTAATGCGGTCCGCGCTGGTCGACCATGTAGCCCTCGATCCCGACGTCATTCTGCAGGTCGTAACCGACGGGCGGGCAGGTGCCGCCGGCGCCCATCGGCATCGGGCCGCCGAAACCGCCGTGGTGTCCGTGATGTCCGCATCCGCAGGCCTCGCCGCCGTAATCGCCATAGCCGTAGCCTTCGTTAGCGCATGCTTCGCCGTAGCCAGCGGGCACCACGACCGGATTTCCGTGCGCGTCAACGTACGGTGTCTTTTGTTTTCCAAGCAGTTTGTCGGCAGGTGTCGTGAAGAGCGCCTGAATCGGTCGCCCTTGGGCTGCGCCCGGTGCGTAACCGGCATTCGCCGGTTGAGCGATCGCGCAATTCGACTGGGTGTTCAGCGCGGCGAGCGCGGCCGCAGTCGCCGGTAAGCAGAAAAGTGATCGTGCAAGCGATCCAATGCGCATCGGAATCCCCCCCATGTATGCAGCAGGCGCGCTGTGTCCTCCGCCGCGCGAATTCCAGAGGCGGACGACTGAGCGTGCCTGCTACGGTGCTCGGAACAAACTATCGGACCGCTACCGGCGGAAAAGCCAGACGTTTCGGCAAATGCCGAATTTTTTCCCCAGCTCACCCACCTTGATGCCAAGCTGCTTTCATCCCGCCAGGCGAGCGGCGTGGACCGCCCGACTCGGCACGTCGAGATTGTTGCAATTTGTTTCGCTTCAGGGACTTGCAGGGAACATTGCGGGGTGCACAGGCGTCAAACTGCGGCCGCGAGGCCCGGAAAGGCCGATTTTGCGCCGCTGCGCAACGCCAGAATTGCACCGCTCGTTTGCGGCGCAAGGTGCCAACAGCAAACAATTTGACGATTATACGGACCGCGACTAGGATAACAGGATCGGGCCGGATGCGATGGTAGCACCGCGCACTTCAAAATGCGCAGGCGTGCGGCGTGGTGGAACTGCGTGACGTTTGATCGTCCACGGTTTGGCTAGCCTGCGGCGGGTCGGACCGTGCAAGCGTCGGCGGAGACGGTTCGGCAAATCAAGTTTGTTGCGGGTGGAGTTTCTAAAGAATCTTTCGAACGCGCGCGGTTGTCGATCGGAACCGACGACCGTGGGCGAGTCGCAATTCGGGCAGCAACCGGATATCAGCAGAAGGGGAATCTGTCGTGAAGAGACGCAGTCGATTTGGACGCCAACATTTCAATTCGCCACAGTCGCAAAGCGGCTCGGGCTCTTAGGACGAAAAAAGCAAAAGCCCAAAACGTGGACGTTCGAGCACCTGGAGAATCGGCATTGCTTCTCGGCTGCGCCGCTCGACCTTCAGTTCGTATAGCATGTCGAACGCAACGCCGGAAGGGCAGGCCGCCATCTGGCAGCGGGAGTTCGAATGGGCAGTGCTACAATCCCTCGATGCGGCGTCGTATGCAGCCAACACCGAGGGGCACATACTTGAGGCCCTTCCCAACGACCCGCTATTTCCAAGTCAGTGGCATCTTCTGAATACGGGCCAGGAAGTCGGCAATCCTGACTTCCAGCATCTGTTCGGCGTCGCCGGCGAAGACATCAACGTCGTGCCAGCCTGGAACATGGGCTACACCGGCGAAGGCATTCTCGTCGCTGTGATCGACAGCGGCGTGCAGATGAACCATCCGGACCTGATCGGCAATCTGCATCCCACGCTGCGATTCAACGCGATCACCGGCACGAGTAATCCGAATCCGCCCTTGTTTGAACCTGTTGCATATCATGGTACCGCCGTGGCCGGGATCATCGGCGCAGACCTGGAACAATGCCGGGGACCCCATTCTCGATGCGGAAGGAAACCCGATTCTGGATGTGAACGGAAATCCAGTTCGCGAAGGTGGCGGCGTGGGAGTCGCGCCGAACGTGACGTTAGTGCCGATCCGTGCGATTGATGCTGTGAACGCGAACTTCGAAGATGCGATTTTCGCATCATTTCAATACGCCCTCGCGAATGGCATCGATATCACAAACAGCAGTTATGGTGACGGCACCATACGCACGGCTCTCCCGTTGAGAGGCGATATATTGCAAGTCCTCCGCGATTCGGTGCTCTTTGGCCGTGACGGGCTGGGCATGATCAATGTGTTCTCGTCGGGTAACCTGGGCGGCCCCTCCTTCACTGCCGGTTTCCCTTCGTTTGGCAATTTCGACAGCGCCTACCTACAAGAACTTCCTCAGCCGGTACACGATCGCTGTCGCAGGCGTCGACCATGACGGGTTGTACATCAACGCGGATGGTACTTTCACGTCGTATCCGGAGGCCGGACCAAATGTGCTAGTCGCCGCGCCGACCGGGTCGAACGTCGCCCAAACGGTGGCCCAAGATGAGGGACAAGGCAGCGGCATCTGGACGACCGACTTGATCGGCGACTTCGGGTTCAACGCGGCTCCGCTTCCCAATGGCTTCGACCCGGACCGCGATTTACTGGCCGATCCCGAATTACACCTCGCGATTCAACGGAACAAGCGCGGCCGCACCCGTCGTCAGCGGCGTGATCGCGCTGATGCTGGACGCCAATCCGAACCTGACCTTCCGCGACGTGCAGGAGATTCTTCTGCGCAGTGCTCGCCAGAACGCCCAGTTCGAGCTCCCCTCGTCCGGCGGTATCCAGGGCTTTGAGAGCACATGGCGAACGAATCAGATTGGGCCGTTCCGTGACCCGGACCCATGGATTCACGCGGATCCTCCATTTTCGGCCCAAGCGATCCTTGATCCGCTGGCCCATACGACTCCGGCCAACTTCCCCAACAGCACTATCTTCCCATTCTCGCCTTATAACGATTTAGGGCGTCAGACCGGCCACTATGAGGCCATGCCGGCGAATTATACCAACGGGGCCGGCTACACCGTAAGCCAAGGTTATGGCATCTACGGCGAGATGATTGGCTATGGGCATGGGGTGGTCGATGCGGAACTGGCCGTCAAAATGGCGCTGCAGTGGCACGAACTTGGCCAAAACCTTGATCCGTTTACTGAGCGAACGTTCACCACTTTCGTCGTGCAAACCGGCTTGAACTTTCCCGCTGCCGAAGAGACGAGCGATGATAATCTCGGCATGCTCGTCCCCGGCGGTATCGGCGGTCTGGGTGGCTATATCGACTACTGGAACGAGTACTTCGAAGATCCTCCGGCTCCGTTCGATCCGGCAGAGCCCGATGACTGGCCGGATCACACGCGCGGACTGTCGTATCTCGATTTCGTCGTGCCCCCGGATGAATCGATCAACGCCGAATGGGTCGAAGTCAAGATTGAATTGACCGGTCCAGCCGAGGATTTGGATTTCATCCGCATCATGCTCACTTCGCCCAGCGGCATGCAAAGTGAGCTCAATCACTACTACGGCGATCCCGAATTCGCGCCAACGCTCCTCCAAGCCAGTTCAGCGCCGGCTGGCCTTATCGACCCGGCAGGAGATATCGATGTCGACGGCGGCTCGTTTGTCTGGACCTTCACGACCAATCAAATGTTCGGCGAGAGCACGAACACGGCCGTGATCATCGACCCGGTGACGGGTGAGCCGATCATTGGGCCGGGTGGTTTGCCGGTTTTCCGAAACTGGGAATTGCATCTGGAGAACTGGTCCAACTCCGACTTTGGTATTGCCGGCGTGGAGATCGTCTGGCACGGCAAGCCTGTTGAAGGCGGCGCGCTGGATGCGAACTGGCAAGTCGCGGCCGCACAGCGCGTCCAGGGCTTTGTCGGCCTCGACACCAACAACGACGAGCAGTTCAATTACAATCGCTACACCCAGACCGTTTTCGATCCGGATAACGATCCGCTCACGATTCGCAACAGCGACGTAGTTCGCGTGCTCGATACTACGTTCCAGGACAACAATGGAAACGGATTGTTCGACGCGGGCGACACGAGGAATCAAGAGCCGTTTGCCGAGAACATTCTCGTTGAAGCGTTTCGCGTCGACCCGGTGACCGGCGAGGTGGATGACGATGCGACCGCGCGCTTCCTCACCGGCGCCGACGGCAACTATTACTTCGACCTGAATCCCAACTTTGAATACGAGATTCGCATCAGCGATCCGCTCGATCGGATCATTCTCGAGGACACGGAGACGCCGGATGCTGCGCCTCCGGGCCTGGAATACCTCGGGCATTTCAAGGAGTCGTGGCGCATCACGCCCGACTGGTTCTTCGCGCCCGATCGCGACAACCCGTTGAGCCTGACCGACAATCCGGGCGAGATTTTCCTGGGCATGCACGACGCCAACGGCGACGGCATTTCGACGTTGTCTCCGCAGCCGTTCATCGACCTGGGCGACCCCATTCCGATGGCGGTGAGGAATGTCAATTTCCTCCTCAAGCAAGACGCGCCGGCGACAAGTTTCGACGTGACGGGCACCGTTTACGCCGACCTCAATGGCGACGGGATTTTCAACGAAAACGATGCGCCTGCGCCTGGCATCTTCGTCTATCAGGATGTCAATCGCAACGGCGTGGCCGACGCCGCCGAGCAGCGCGTCGAAACCGACGCCAATGGTCAGTACACGCTCACCATTCCGGCAACGGCGGTCAACTCTTACCAGATTGGCGTGATTCCACCTTCCGACGCGTGGATTCCCACCGATCCGGGCGGCGACGGCCTGGCCCTGGTATTTGCCGGTCCTGGCTCGCCAACGCAGACAGTCAACTTTTTCCTCGATCCGCCGAATGATCCGAATGGAAACCCGGACGATAACGGCAACATCTTGGGCGTCGTATTCAACGACCTCGATACGGACGGCATTCGCGATCCGGGCGAAATTGGACTTCCTGGGTTCATTGTCTTTATCGACGCCAACGAGAACGGCGCGCTGGATATCGGCGATACGCAGGCCACCACAAGCAGCAACGGCTCCTTCTTCTTCTCCGATGTCGCTCCCGGATTGCACCGCATCGACATCCACATTGAAAACGAAGGCACGGACAATGCCTCGTGGCGGTTGACCACGCCGGCCGTCGGTTATCGCGAAGTCCAGCTCGGCGCAGGCGGCACGGTGCAGGGCGTCTCCTTTGGCGTCGAGAACCGGGCTGATGCCGATTGGGGGGATTTGCCGGAAACGTATTCGACGCTCGCAAGTTCCAATGGTCCGAACCATACCGTCGTGCCCGGTTTTCAATTCGGCGCGTCCATCGACGGCGAAGTGAACGGCATCCCGAGCACAGGCGCCGACGGTGACGACTTGGTTGGCAACGACGAAAACGGCGTGAGAGTCGTCAGCAATGGCGGCCTCTTGCGTGTCGGCGCCAACACGATCGAGGTCGTCGTGCATGGCGTGGGCGGTCTCCTTAACGCCTGGATGGATCTCAATGGCGACGGCAACTTTGATGTGAACGAACAAGTGGTCGTCGACGCGGACTTCAATCCCGGCACGCGGCAGGTCGTCGTGACGCTGGCGCCGAACGTGGCCGGTGGTCCGATGGCCGCTCGCTTCCGCTGGGGCGAAGCAGGGCTCAGCTTTAATGGGCCAGCCGGCATCGGTGAAGTCGAAGATTATTACCTGCCCAGTTCGGTCGTTCCGGTGATCGTGCTGGCCGGCGACTTTAACCTCGACGGTAGCGTGGACCAGCTCGACCATGCTATTTGGCGCGAGACGTACGACTCCACGATCGATTTGCGGGCAGATGCTAACGAAAACGGCATCGTCGATCTCGC
This sequence comes from uncultured Planctomycetota bacterium, assembly GCA_963713365.1. Classification (GTDB taxonomy): domain Bacteria; phylum Planctomycetota; class Planctomycetia; order Pirellulales; family Lacipirellulaceae; genus JABDGM01. The sequence goes on from CAVQLN010000009.1 coordinate 547,216, forward strand.
CGACTTCATCATCTGGCGGATGAACGAGGGAACAACGACCGGCACAAGCACCGCGGCGTCTGTCGCCGCGCCGCTTGAGAAGCATTCCACGCTGTCGTTTTTCCCGAATACGTCGTCGCTGCGGCAGGCGGGTTTGCTCAGGACAACGGCCATTCCGGTGTCGATTGCCGGCGCGGGAGTCTCGGAGTCGACGTCGAATTCCTCTGCCGGCCCGCTGTTCGTCGGGCTTGACGTAGGTAGCTCTTCGCGGCCGACGTTCTCGCCCGGCTCGCGCGAACAGTTGGTCCCGTCGTCCAGCGTCGCCAATACCGGCCTGCTCGTGTTGGATCAGGCCTGGGGCGAGTTCGACAACGACGACGATGAAGTCGATTCGAAGCTGAGCTGGTCGGAGAACGAGGAGTCGTTGGACGACCTGACGTTGGCCGAAGTCTTCAACGACGACGCCCAGTTGTGGCATGCGTTGTAAGCCGGTCGCCGTTCTGCAGCCAAATGAATTGGGGACAGGCACCACGCGAAACGCGTGGTGCCTCGGGTCCCGGGCTGCGTAACCGTCCGGCTAGCGGCCTATATTCACCGACGATGGCAGACCTGCGACGTTCGGTTCGAATGTCGCCAGCACTTGATCGACGATGTGCTCGTCGCCTGAGCGTGGCTTGCTTGAAACGCGCGGTGACGGGTCGTCCTTCTGATCGGCCTGTCGGCTCGCCAGCACCAAGACCAAGGACATATCCGTTCCGCCCGTAAGCATTGTGGCCGGCGACGACACCGTCCGACGCGCTGGGGTCGTGCCAGTCTTTTCAAAGAAACCGTCGACACCATCGGCGGTCGCCGTCGAGCCACCGGCAGCGAGGCTACCAGCCGCGGCCGGAGGCGCCATTGGAGGCGCCGCCGCGTTCGTCGCGCCTGGAGTCGGAACCGTGAAAAATCTATAAGGGCCGATCCCGTCGGGCACACGGCCCTGGGAGACATCAGTTGACTGCGCCACGTAGCTGACGAAATCAATCAAATTGAGCGACGGCACTGCCCAATAGGGCACGGCAGTGTTGCTTCGCGGCGCCGGGCTTGTCGACGCGAGTCCGAAATTGGCTCGCCAAAGATCGTAGTCTTTCTGATCGATGAATCCATTTTGATCGCCGTCGGCACCCGTCCCGGCGGGAACGAACTGGCCCGCGTATTTCCGCCACACGACGACGTCGGCCGCGTTCACGGCGCCGTCCGCATTAAAGTCGCCCGCCAGCGCGGGGCCGCTTTGCACGAGCGCGATCCGACCAATTTCCGCGGAGAGACGAAAATCAAGGTGGTTGGGACCGGCCTCGATGTTTTCGTCGGCTGTGAGGGCCACAAAGCCGTTTGCCGCGACATAGCTCAAAGGCGCAAATCGATGTCGCAGCGATCGAGCGCCCGGATCGTCCGTGATGGCCAATCCATGCAGGGCCACTGGCTGCGTGTCGGAATTGAAAAGCTCGATGAAGTCGTCGTTCGCCACGACGTCGCCGTTCGCGAACCACTCGTTGATCCGCAGCTTGCTTGGGTCACCGGTGGCTTTTGCCGCGTTGAAATCCCCAAGCGTCGGCTGCGACAAACCCCAACGGCTTTCGGGACCGAGCCGGCCGATTGAGAAATCAGGAATTTGCATTCCGAAGGCGACCGAGTCGACCAGCCCGCCGCCGTCCCCCGCTGTATCAAACAAGTAGACTCCCTCGCCGTCGTTATCGAGCGCGAAGCCGAGTCGCAGACCGTCGCCCGGCTGGGCGTCGGCGACGAGGGTGAGATAGCCGCCCGGTCCGATCGTCGTGCCGGCAGGAAAAATGAATCTTTGCGGGGCGGCGGGATCATCGGTGATGCTCATGCCGCCTAAATCGACGGGCGCCGTTCCGCGGTTGTACAACTCGATCAGATCCGGGAATGAGCCGCCCACGTTATGCGCCTGCACGTTGTCAGCAAGCACTTCATTGATGACGATGCCGAAGTGCGTGGCGTTCGGGAACGCGCCCATATCGGTGCCGTTGGGGCCCGTGTCGATCGCCGGTGAAAGTGGTTGAAGGTGGAAGTCCTTATTTGCCGGCTCGACAAACAACGGGTCGCCGACCACGTTGCCCGTCCCATAGGAAAGCCCCTGCGCGGGCACCAGCGACTGATTGACGGAAATGGTGACGTCGGAGCGGATATTGATAAACAAATTCGGGTTCTGCCAGAAGATGTCGCCGACAAAGCTGCCGCCGCGACTGGCCGCCGTTTCGCCGCCCGGGTCGACCTCGGTGAATTGAACGGCCGCGATGTCGGCGTCGAAGTAAACGTTATGCTCCGAAATGACGAACGCTTGCTCCTTGAGCAGAAGGTGATGGTCGTTATTGATAAAGATATTGCGGCGAAGGATGACGTCCGTTAGAAGCCCCGACGCAATCCCCGTAGCAACGCCATTGGAAGTGGTTTCGCTGGTGGTGTTCAAATGGAAATTCATGAACACATTGTCTTCCAGCAGCGCGTCGACCCCGTCCAGATCGATGCCGTCATCGCCGCCGCCGAGAAAGATATTTCGGCGAAGCTGTACCGGCGGAGTCGCGCCTTGCGCCACACCGAGATCGATCACGTCCTGACCACTGGAATTGTGGGCGAACGTATTGCCTTCGAGAATCAAAAACGGCGTGCTCTGTGGCGCGGTGCCATGGATCGTCTCACCGTTGGAAACCGGCGGAAACATTGAATTGGTCACTCGCAGCGACGGGTTCTGCACTTCGATGATGGTCCGCACGGTGCCCGACCAGGCGGCGCTGTCGATCGTCAGCCGACTCGTGTTGGCCCGAATCGACTGGCCGCGTCCGTCGCCGAAACTCATGTCGACGTAGGCCAGGCGGTTGTCTTGCTGCGTGCTGTTGAACTGCAGGCCATCCCACGTCCCGCTTGTGCCTTGCCGTGTCAGCACGATCCGCTTGTTTGCCGCGCCTTGGGCGACGAGGCGGCCAGCCACGTCGATGCCCGCGCCAGTCGCGAAATACACCGTCACGCCCGGCTCAATCGTCAGCGTGATGCCCGCCGGAACGATGACGTCGCCCGTGACGAGCCACGGGCCGCGCGCCGCATCGAGCGTGGTGTTGGCAAGCAACGTTCCGCCCGGTAATTGCGTCGGCACGATCGCTGGAATCTGTGCCAGAACCGCGGCGGTGCGGTTGGTGATGAACGTTTCGATCTGACTGATGTACGTGCTGTTTGCCCACCCATCGAGATATTGGTGCAGCAGCGGGCTGAGCGTCGTCAAGTTAAAAACTTTAGCGATAAGGTCCTGGAACTCCGCGTAATACAACTTGCGGATTTCCGCATGATTGAGGAACCGGCTTAGCCCAGCCATCTGCGCAGGCAGTAGAATGCTGCGGTTAATTGGGTCAACCGAGTCGCCTTTGCCCAAGATCGTGTCGAGATCGTGCGGAATGAGCACAAACCGCGGATCATTCACGCCGCGATACAAGTCGTAGTCGTCGCCTTCGCCGTTGCTGATGCCGTTTTCGGTATTGAGCAACAGCCCCTCCAGTGCGAGGAACCGCAGCCATTGCCTGACGTTGACAACGTTACTTATGTCCTGGACATAAGTGGCTTCCGGCGCGTTGTTGAGGACGTCGGTAAGGTGTATCAGGTCGGACCAGTCGTCGGCCGATTGATTCGACTCCTTCAGGTATCGAGTGCGATACGCATTCGGATCGGGTCCCAGGTAGCTCAGGTCCGATGGCATCGAAGTGCTGGGTCGCCGCGCCTCGTATAGATTGCCGTCCGGGTCGGGCGCAAAGTGATTTTCAGCGAATTCGCTATCCACGGCCTCCAAAAATGCGTACTTTCCGAACATCCGGCTGCCGGTCTCGGCCAGGTTCGCGCCGTTGATGCGCAAGAGAGCTGCATTCGTGTTCGGTGCGGCGAGGCCGGCCCGGTTGTAAATCACGCTGCCCAGCACCTGGAGCGGCGTGTACTTGCTATTGACGTTGACGGCACTAACGCCCTCCCACGTTCGGTCGGTTGGGATATTGACTCGATAGTTGTTTGGCGGAAGCGCGCGAGTTCCATTGCCTCGGTTTCGGATGCCAACGTTGTAACGCAGATCAAGTCCGCTGCCGTCGCGATAGATGAACGTGCCGTTCATTTGCGCGTTGCTGAACTGCTCATTCGGCGGCGTTCCACCGTCGCCGATATCGACGAGCTCAGCGCGCTCGACCTCCGTCATGATCAGGCGCACGATCGGATCGTTCGTCGGCAGCCAGGCGCGCCCGGATCGAACGTATCGTCCACCTGGTAGAGCAGGTTGGTGACCTGCCCCGAATCGGCGGTGGCTGCCGGCCACGTGCGCGACTGGACCGCGGCGTCGCTGGCCTGAACGTAGAATTCGACGATGGTTCCGTTGGGCTGCGGCGGAATCGCGGCGGAAAAGATATCGTCGCCAGTGCGCCGATCGGCGCCATTGCCATTATCGAGCATGGCCACCGAGGTAAACGTTGTCGTCCCATCAACTCGCCAATACAGCGTGGCCAGCAACCCCGTATTTAGCTCGTCGATGATCCGGGCGGTGACGACCACGGCGTCGGTCGACCGTGGAATCACCGGTCCAGGCACGGTATCGAGGATCAGAGGAGCGATATCGGCGTCGGCCGCGCTATTCACCACGCCCGGCGTGCCGCCTGTCGCGATGCTGGCCGCCCAATTCTGACCATGATCGTTGGAAACGGCAGCGCTCATCAGCTCCAGCGATTTGCCGCCGCCGTCGTGATCGTCAAGCCAAACCCAGCCCTGGTGCCCAATGTCATCAGGGCCTCGAGCGCGAACCGACCAGTCTCCCTGATCGGCATACGAGACGGAATCAACTAGACGACCCAATTGATCGACAAGGCGGATGCGCTCGCCGTGGTTGCTCAGATGTCCGCTCCAGCCGCCGACAACGTTCGAAACGCCCGAATGGTTAAGCTGGAAGCTGGCCAGGTCCGCGGCGACCACGAGGTAGTCGCCCGGATTCAACGGCCGATCGGAAAACGCGAAGTCAACTCCGTCGTTGAAGCGCCAGCCTTGAAGGTTTACCACCTGGTCGCCGGCGTTGTAAATCTCGATGTACTCGTCAAGATCGCTTGTGCCGGCCGGATGGTACATGATCTCGTTGATCAGCACGCGTCGGTTCAAATCCACCAGAACATCATCGCCATTGGCTGCTCCCGGCGTCGGCGTGAGAAAGTAACCCACACTCGAGCCATCGGCGGATAATCCAAAGGAGACGTCGGTGAATTGCTCCGGGTAATCTGCTCCATTTGCCGCGTATCCGGAAAGCACCGTCGTGCCGTCCGGCGCAACCAAGGCGACATATTCTCCGCTTGCCCCGAGCGCAAAGTTCGTGTGGAGGTTCCCGCCGGCATCTACATAGTCGTCGGTCGACTGGCTGCTGGCGAAGACAACCAGAAAATTGCCGGGCGCGATTTCCACGCTGGGGAACTCCCAACGCGTCAAGTCCTCTTGGTTATCCGTGAGGTAGTAACCGGCACAGGTCAACCGGCATGTCACCGGCGTTATGAATTTCGATCCAATCCGAAGCATTGCCATCGCCGTCGCGCAGCCCATTGTCGTTCGATGCGAGAAACTCGGTAATAAGCGGCGCGCCGGCCAGGTACCTGCGCGGCTCGAGCTGCTCGATGTGGAGTTCGCTCGCCCGATGATGCGCACTCAGTGCGCGCGGATCGTGGCTGCGACCGTCGACCACTCGCGATGTACCCGCCGACGCGAGTACGAAAGCGGTTGAACATAGAAACGTCTCTTCTCTCATGCCGTCGCCGCTGCGCACTGCATGCAGGAACGCCTCCGCCAAAAGCGACGCGGCACGACCCATCCTGGGATTTCGCTGTATCTAAGGCCCAAAGACTGCGATGCGCGGCCAAAGCACCCGGCCGGATCAGCTTCGATCCTAGCCACCATGCCGCAAAGGAGCAAGCGATCTTAACGGCGTTTTAACCGCAGCTGGACCCCTATTTTGCGGCCTATTCGATAGCGGCCGCGGGCACGAGTTCTCGGCCGTCATTGACTGACTTTTCGATGACGCGCATGCGCCGCCATTTGCCTTGCCGGAACCGCACTGCATATGCGCCGGCCGCAGTAAGGCACCAGAAAACAACGAGCGCCCAGCAGCCGTACACGTTGAGCCTCCACACTTCGACGCTGAGCCAACTGAAACCGGCTAGCATCGCGGCTAGCGCGAGGCTCACATACAGCACGAACTGCGTGTCGCCTGCGCCCTTGATCGCTCCGACGAAAATCATTTGTGTTGCATCGAGCAAGTTGTAGGTAGCGACAAATCGCAACAAAAGTGCCGACATAGCGTAAACGGCCGCTTCGTGTACGGAACCGCCCGTGCCATCTGGGAAGAATCCGCGGAGAAATAGCCCCGGCGTCAGCACGTACAGCAGCGAGATCGCCAGCATGTACATCCACGAGACTTGCATGGTCGTGTAGGTCGCCCGGGCGGCCAGGTCATCGCGATTTTCGCCGAGCCGCTCACCGACCAGCACACTCACCGCCAAGTGCAGTCCGTAGATCGGCATGAACGCCAAAGAGCTAATACTGAACGCGATACTGGTCGCCTCCGATTGCACTTCGCCGAGCCGGCCAATGAGCAGAATGAATATAGTGAAGCCGGTGACGTCGAGCAGCATTTGCAGGCCGCTCGGTCCGCCGTAATACAGAATGACGTCGAACGAGTGGAAAGTCGAGGCGAAGCCCGCTGAGTGTGCCGTATCGCGCCCGATGCCGCCGTTGCAGCGGGAGCACCACGTAAACTAGGGCTTTGACCCACGTCGCGAGCACAGTCGCCCACGCCGCACCTGCCAGGCCCCATTCAGGAAACCCGGCATACCCGAAGATCCATAGGTAATCGAGCACAAGGTTCAAGATGGCGGCCGACGCGTCGACCAGCATCACGACCCAGGTCTGGCCGCGACCGCTGTAGAACGACGCGCCGGCCTGCGCGATCAGCATCGCCGGCGCGCATGCGCACAAGATCTGAAAATACTTGACCTCGGCGGCATACATCTCCGGCGTATGCTCGGCCAAGGCGAATAGCGACGGTGCGAGCGGAACAGCCGCCAGCACGATGGGCGTAAAGCCAATCGCGATCCAAATCGCTTGCCACACGACGCGGCCAATCTGCTCGGGTTGCCGCGCCCCATCATGCTGCGCGACGAAGGTGTTCGCGTACGAGCAAACACCCAGGGGCAAACAGATTAGCGTGAACCAGGAAACACCGGCCGAGAATGCCCCAGCCATCGCCGTGGGAGAGACCCAGTTGAGAAACATGCGGTCGACGAACGTCATGATCGTCCACGAAAGGCTGGAGACCACCAACGGCGCAGCGACGCGCAGCACCTCACGCCCGCCGCTGGGCGCGACCACCAGGTGCCGTTGGACACAGGATTGGCAGGTGAAAACGTCATGTTCGCTGCCTTTTAGCAGGCTATGTTGATAGCGTCCAGTCGCCTGCGCGTCACGAGGCATGGGGAGACTTCCTACGACAATGCAGATTTGGCGAAGGTTCGGGTGGCTTTACGGAGCGCGTTTTGAACCGTCCCCGAGCCCCTCCCTAAAAAGGAGAGCGGGATTATGCGTCATCGCCGGTGCGGATTTGCACGTAGCTTTCGTAGCGGCGCGCGTCGATCCAGCCGTCGGCGACGGCGTCTTTCACCGCGCAATTGTCTTCGTGCGTGTGGGTGCAATCGGGGAAGCGGCAGCGGCTGACGTAAGGCCGCAGCTCGCGGAAGAAGCCGGCGACTTCTTCAGGGATCACGTCCCACAGTTGAAACTGGCGGATGCCGGGCGTGTCGACAACGTAGCCGCCGAACGAAAGCGGAATCAGCACGGCCGTGGTCGTCGTGTGCCGGCCTTTTTGGGTTTCCTCGCTCACCGTCCTGCACGCGCAGATCGAGGTCGGGCTCCACCGCGTTGAGCAGCGACGACTTGCCGACGCCGCTTTGGCCCGTGACGACGCTTCCTGCGCCTGCGAGCCAATCGCGCAGCCGATCGATGCCCATGCCGGTCGTGGCAGAGACGAGTAGCACGTCGTAGCCAAGCTGTGCATACACGCCCACCAGCGGCAGCAAGTCGGCCGGCTCGACGAGGTCGATCTTGTTGATGCAGATGATCGGGCGGATGCCGCCTTTCTCCGCGGTCACCAGCAGGCGGTCGATGAGATTCGGCTTCAGGCGCGGCTCGGCAGCGCTCGTGACGATGATGAGCTGATCGACGTTCGCCACGAGCACGTGCTGCCGGCCGCGGCTGGTGCGGCTCACGACGCCGTGCCGCGGCTCAACGCGCTCGATGATTCCTTCGTCATCTCCTTCGGGCAGAAACCAGACGACGTCGCCGGCGGCCACGACGTGCCGCTGATCGGTGGCCAAGCGTTTTGAGCATGCGCCGCGTGGCACAGTGAAAAATTGCGCCGCTTTCATCGCGCACGATGCTGACCAGGCCTTGGACTCGCAGCACGCGGCCCAGGCGGCACTTTTCGCGGTCGACTTCGGGCAGCACGTGTGTGCCGGCATCGTCTTCGACGAATTCCGCCCCGGCGACGGTTCGTTTGCGCGAGATACTGCCCTTGCCGCTGACTCGCTCGCCATGTGGCGACATCGATCGATCGGACGGAGTCGCGATCGATTCTCTTATCGCGCGCACGGCACTTCGCGGTTCTTGCGGAAGTCGGCGCGAAGCTTGCGCTTTTTTCGGGACATCATGAGCAGGGAGCAAGGAGCGGGGAGCACGGAACAAAGAGACAGAAGCAGTCAGACTCCTTGCTCCGTGCTCCTGCTCCTCGCTCTGTCATACCGGCTCGTCCGGCAGCTCGATCTGACCCGCTTTCATGTTGGTCGGGTCGTAACGCCTTGGTCTGCTGGGTTCGCGCCGATCCGATCGCGGCCGATGTCGCGGTGGTCGAGGCCCGCACGAGAAAGCAGCGACTCGCTCATGATCTCCTGGGAAAGGTTGTCGGCCGGCGGCGGACCGACCGCGCCCAGTTCGGCCGGGTCGTATTCCACGCGGTACTTGTGCTTGGCGATCGAGACGATGTCGCCCGGATCGAGTCGCCGCGGCTGCTCCTTTTCGACGCGGGCGTCGTTGATCTTGACGCCGTTGCTTGCTGTTGTCGCGAACGTACCAGTAGCCGCTCTCGATGAACAACTGGCAATGGTGGGCCGAAACGTTGGCGAACCGCAGGACGATGTCGCAACTTTCGCGTCGGCCGATCAAGAGCTGCTTCTTGAGTAATGGAATGGGGTCTCCGCCCCCGAGCGGAATGAGTTCTCCGTACATGATGCCTCTCTCTTTGCAGGTGCCGGAAGAAGGGAATTATGATGGCTGTATGAGAGAAAATCGGACCTAGAATCACTCTACGTAGCGACCGAATTGGCGTCAACCAAACCACTTACGGCGACCGACCCCCGCCTGGCCTGGCGTGAGGCCGGACTGCCGTATTTCGCCTGTAACTTTGCACTGCGGCAGCGGTTCGGCCGGCGCGTGCAGAAGGTCAGTCATCGATGCTGGTTTCACCTGCCCGAATGTGGACGGCACGGTGGCCACGGGCGGCTGCACGTTTTGCGATAACCGCAGCTTCAGCCCGAGCCGGCGGCTGCCGCGGGCCGGCATTCGCGGACAAATCGACCAGAGCATCGCCCGGATGCGGATGCGCTACCGAAATTGCCGCGACTTCCTGGCCTATTTCCAGCCGGCCACAAATACTTACGCCCCGGTCGAGCGACTGCGGACAGTTTATGAGGAGGCACTTTCGCACCCGCAGGTCGTGGGACTGGTAATCGGCACGCGGCCTGATTGCGTGCCGGACGAGGTGCTCGAATTGATCGAAGAGTTAGCGGCGCGACGTCCGTCGCACGTAGCCGAGTCTCTCCGATCGGAGATTCGCCGTGGCGAAGACTCGGACTTGCCGGTCGGCTTCGCCGAGCAAACCGGTCGCCGGTATCGTGACGTCGTCGTCGAATTCGGCATGCAAACAATGCACGACCGCTCGCTCGACTGGATGAACCGCGGCCATCATCACGACGCGATGATCGACGCGGTGGCGCGCAGCCGCGGGCGCGGCTTTGAAATCGGCGCGCACGTGATCCTCGGCCTGCCCGGCGAATCGCACGCCGACATGCTGGCCACGGCCCGCGAGTTGGGACGGCTTGGCGTCGACGCGGTGAAGATTCACAACTTGTACTGCGTGAAGAACACGCCGCTGGCCGACCAGGTCGCGTGCGGCGAAGTGCGGCTCATGGAGCGGGCCGAGTATGTCCGCACGGTCGTCGACTTCATCGAGCTATTGCCGCCGACGATGATCGTCGACCGCATCAGCGGCGACGCGCCGCCGGACTATTTCATCGGCCCAAGCTGGTGCCTCGACAAGCCGGCGGTAAAAGCGGCCGTGCTTGCCGAGTTTCAACACCGCGGCACGCGGCAAGGCGATCGATACACGGTCGTGTGACTCGTCGTAAATCGACCTGTATATCAGAATGCAATCTCCGTCTTTGCGCGATATTTGATGATAAGTGAATCGAGAAATAGTTTGGTTGTGGCGGGATCAAGTGAGGAATCCAACGGATGAGCCACTTGAATCTGATAACTGCGGTTGCCGATTAGAAACATTCGAGTGTGAATCTTCGCTTTGCCTGGCACCTCGATGATTTGCTCGCGCCCATTGACGCCCTGCTGCCGGATAGGCGCACTATGGACGAGCGTACCGCCAAGAAGGTTCGGAGTCTCCTGATCCGACGATTCATACCTCTCCTGTTCGGTAAACTCACTTGCCAAGCGTGGGTCGTATTCAGAGACGGCTACTGTAAACCGAGCAGGGCCAATTGACCCAGCGAAGCTGTGAAGTGGCGCATCACCAAACGCCGTTTCGACCGAGGTTGTTTTGCGCTCTAGCGGCTTGGGCAATCGTGCCGAAAAATCCCATTCAGTAGAAATAACCTCTTCCCATTCGATTGAGCTATCCTCGACGTTTGGCCGACTGTTCGATAGCACGCTCACTCGATGAAGAAGTAGACCGAGAGCAACCGCCATCAGTACGGCTGCCAACGCAAAGGATGTGATAACAAAAGACTGTTTCGTTCGCATTGCTGCCTTACAAATGCGATCCGCCATTGGGATGCCGCACGCGGAGAAAGTTAGTGCGCTTGTTCATGGGAAGAGCGAGCAGGCGGCGGATTTGCTCCACCAACGCGCAGTTCACTCTCCTGTTTGAGAGCCGCCTCTTGTGCCTTCCTCGTTTTCGCGTCTTTCTTGTTCATTGAGGGTTCTCTCAAGGATTTCCAACACGGCCAGGTCGCGGTCGCGGCCGGTTGCGCGCTTGCTTTTAATGATATCAGCAAGACTCGCGACCTTCAGTTTATGTTCGCCGAACTCGACCGTCGTTGAACGGGATCGGAGGCCTTCAAAGGAGCGGATTCCGTGAAGGCGCGACATGAAATCGAGCTGCAGTCCCTGTTCGTCGTTAATTACCCGGAACAGGTCGGACACCGGATAATATGGCTTGAGAATGACGGCTCGAAAACTTTGGGCAACCGCTTTTAGTTTCTTCAAATTCAGCGGCGTCTTGCGGAACATAAAGTCGATGTCGAGTGTCGTAACGGGTGCCCCATGAAGGGCCGCCGCGGCATTGCCGATCATCACCGCTTCCAAGCGATGCTCCGCGAAGACCTTGGCGACTTTGTTTAAGAGCGGTTCGGCATTCATGGTCGTGACGCCGCATGCAGGCGGTTGCTCAACTATACCACCGGCCAAATTTCGGCCACTTCGTTCTGATTTAGCAACGAGTATAATTAAAACTTATCCCCGAAGAGGGCCGGATGGTCGCCAGTTTGCTTTGTGCAAGCTGGAGGAAAGTCCGGGCACCATAGGACAGGGTGGTGGATAACGTCCACCGGCCGCAAGGCTAGGGAAAGTGCAACAGAAAGCAAACCGCCGGGCGGAAGTTGCGCCTGAGGGAAACCTCAGAAGGCTACCGTGCGGTAAGGGTGAAACGGTGCGGTAAGAGCGCACCAGCAGGCGGGGCGACTCGCCTGGCTAGGCAAACCCCACCCGGTGCAAGGCCAAACAGGGAGCATGAGCTGGTTCCGGCTCGCTACGACTCCCGGGTAGGCTGCTTGAGACGGCGGGCAACCGCCGTCCTAGAGGAATGATCATCGGCGCCCTTCTTTCCCTCCCCAAATTTGGGGAGGGCAGGGAGGGGCGTGCACAAAACCCGGCTTACAGGCCCTCTTTGGGGATTTTTAGCGGGGAGCATAGAGCGGGGAGCGAGGAGCATGGAGCGGAGAGTAAAGCATCGGTGTTTACTCCTTGCTCCACGCTCTCTGCTCCAAGCTCCCTGCTCAACGCTTCAACAAAAACGCCCCGGCGCTAATGGCCGGGGCGATTGCATTTTCAATCACTACTATCGCGGCATCCCTCAAAAGCCCGAGGCCGACTTGAACGCCGGCTGGCTTGAGAAGGGCGACGTGTGGCCCGTGTTGGCCACAGCCGGGGCTGGCTGCTGAATCGGCTTGTTGCGGCTGGGAGTGCCCGAGCTGCGTTCGGCCGGAATCAGGTCCTGCTCAATCACCTGCAGCAGCTTCGAGATGCACAGCTTGTTCATGCTGGTCCGGAGGTCGTGTGCCTCGGTCCGCAGGTACTCGTGCATGCTCTTGGGCAGCCGCACCGTGATGACGCGGGTTGGCTCGCTTTCGGTGTCGGTGGCGTTCTTCTGCTCGCGGAGCTTCACCAGCCACTTCTGGATCTGCTCGAACTCAGGACTCTTCTCGAAGGCGTTCAGGTCTTCGAGCCGGGTAAACTGGCGGCGGACGATGCCGTCGACCCCCAGGATTTCGCGGAAAAATGTGACCCAGTCCGGCTCCGATTCATAGAGCTGGCGGGCGGCTTGCAGTATCGGTTGATACTTCTCTGTCGTTTGGGTAAGCACGGCGAATGTCTCCTTCCAGGTCGTGCGATAACGGGAGGGCGAACGGCCCACGGTTCGGCCCCGCTATTTAGTGGCATTGTAAAAACGCGGCAAGTGCAATCATGCATGTCCTTGCAATGCTTGCACTTGCGATTGATAGCAGTGCTTGCCTATATCGAAGCAGGCTGTGCTTAAGAAGTGGGCGGAGGTCGGCTGCTCAATTCTTAGGCAGACACATTCTTCCCGCAAACTATGTGTCCGATGACTGCAATCTTGTTCGTCGAACGCGACGGGGCGCAAAAGGATGGGCGGGCTTTCGATCGGAAAGTCCGCCCAAAATCGATCGGCTGCTAGCAACATCGGGACTTATGCCCGTGAGACCTTATCTCGAACGCGTTCCAGCAGCCGCTGAGTTAACCGAGTTCCCTCGATCTCGCCGGGCCGGTCGCCTTCCCATTCGATCCCGACGTATCCGTGGTACCCGGCGTCGAGGACGATTTTCATCATCTTGTCATAGTCGGTGTGGACTTCATTGCCTTGGGCGTCGAACTCGTGGCTCTTGGCGCTGACGCCCTTCGCGAACGGCATCAGTTCCTTCACGCCTTTGTAGCGATCGTATTCCTCATCGTCGCTGACCCGGAAGTTGCCGAAATCGGGAAGCGTGCCGCAGTTCTTGTCGCCGACCATCTTCATCACGCCGGCAAGCCACGCGCCGTTGGATGACAGCCCGCCGTGGTTCTCGACGATGACACCAATGCCATGCTTGGCGCCAAACTCGTTGAGCCGGCGCAATCCGTCGGCGGCCAACTTCATCTGCTCATCGTACGAACCCTCGGAGTGGGCGTTGACGCGAATTGAGTGGCAGCCCAAGGAACTTTGCCGCCTCGACCCATTTGTAATGGTTCTCGACGGCCTCGGTGCGCTTGTCGTCGTCCGGATCGCCCAGCGAACCTTCGCCGTCGATCATGATGAGCACGTTCGTCACGCCGGTGTCCCTGGCCCGATTGTTGAGCTCGGTCAGGTACTTGGCGTCTTTGGCTTTGTCCTTGAAGAACTGATTGACGTATTCGACGGCCTCGATGCCGAACTCATTTTTGGCGAGTGCCGGGAAGTCGAGGTTGTCCAATTTGCCATCGTTGATGCGTTCGATGAAACGACCACTCGGCCAGTGAGATCTTGAACAAGGGCTTTCCTTCCTCGCGCGGCATAAACGACGATTGATGTGCGGTGCCCAGGCCGATGGCGGCGCCCGTTGCGGCCGCGGACTTCAAAAACGCACGTCGATTATATGAGCCAGCCATGTGTGGAAGCCTCCCAAAAAGTCAAAGTCGCTACAAGATCATCGAAGCCGCCTGAAGCACACCCGAATAGCATTATGCGACGGCAATTTCTGATACGCAACCAATTACGGGAAGGATTGGGGCCGTTTGCTTGTGGCCTTGCTGATCGACTATATTCTCTTCCAATACAGCAATACAGAAGACACTCACGCGGGAGAGGCGCAGAGGACGCAGAGATTCGCCGAATATGCACTCTCTGCGTCCACAGCTCCGCCTCTGCGTGAGATAATCAGTTTTTTCGCAGGAGCAATTGCGGATGGCGAGCGACATTACGGGTGAAGCAATCCAAATGCAGGGCGGCCGGCTTTCAGTTTCCGACCGGCCGATCATTCCATTCATCGAAGGCGACGGCACCGGGCCGGATATCTGGCGGGCCAGCCGGCGTGTGCTCGATGCGGCCGTCGAGAAGGCTTACGGCGGCAAGCGGCAGATTGCTTGGCGCGAGGTGCTCGCCGGCCAGAAGTCGTTTGACAAGAGCGGCAACTGGTTGCCCGATGAAACGCTCGACGCGTTCCGCGAATTCCGCGTCGGCATCAAGGGCCCGCTCACGACGCCCGTCGGCGGCGGCATCCGCTCGCTCAATGTGGCGCTGCGGCAACTGCTGGATCTGTTCGTTTGCTTGCGGCCGGTGCGCTACTTCCGGGCGTGCCCAGCCCGGTGCGCCAGCCTGAGCTGGTCGACATGGTGATCTTCCGCGAGAACACCGAGGACATCTACGCCGGCATCGAGTACGCCGGCGGCACGCGCCGAAGTCGCAAAAGGTGTTTCGACTTCCTCGCGCGCGAGTTTCCGAAGGAGGCCGGCAAGGTGCGCTTCGGCACGAAAGAGAAAGTCGACGCCTGGCAGAAGCAGCTCGAAGCGATCGGCGCACCGCACCGCGATCTGCCGGTCGAAGTCGGCATCGGCTTCAAGCCGATCAGCTACCTCGGCACCGAGCGGCTCGTGCACAGCGCGATCGGCTACGCGATTCAGAACAAGCGCAAGAGCGTCACGCTCGTGCACAAGGGCAACATCATGAAGTTCACGGAAGGCGGCTTCCGCGATTGGGGCTACAAAGTTGCCAAGCAGTTTTACGGCGCAGAGAAATCGACGGCGGCCCCTGGTGCCAGATCCCCGACGGCAAGCCGGGCGGCGGCATCGTGATCAAAGACGTGATCGCCGACGCGTTCCTGCAGCAGATTCTCACGCGGCCCGCCGAATACGACGTCGTCGCCACGCCAAATCTCAACGGCGATTACATCAGCGACGCGCTGGCCGCGTGCGTCGGCGGCATCGGCATCGCGCCGGGCGCGAACATCAACTACGTCACCGGCCACGCCATCTTCGAAGCCACGCACGGCACGGCGCCGAAGTACGCCGGCCAGGACAAGGTGAATCCCGGCTCCGTGATCCTCTCCGGCGAAATGATGCTCCGCTACATGAACTGGAACGAAGCGGCCGACCTCATCATCCGCGGCATGGAAGGTGCGATCGCGGCCAAGACCGTCACCTACGACTTCGCCCGCATGATGCCCGGTGCGCAACGAAGTGAAGTGCAGCGAATTCGGCGAGGCGGTGGTGAAGCACATGGGGTAGCCGATTGGCAATCTTTCGATTGTTGCGACGGGGGCGTATAATGCCGATATGGCCACCGTTACTGCACCCCAACTGCCGGAATGTGGCGCAACCGCTGCTTGCACCGGCCGCCGACGGCCGAGTCCGATTTTCGCGGGAAGCATATCAACGGATGTTCGAGGCCGGCGTTTTTGGGTCAACGGCACGTGTCGAATTGCTCACACGGGGAAATCGTCATGATGTCTCCGATGGGCCCGGAGCATGTGGCCATCATAAGCATTCTGAACGAATTTTTCGCCAGCTGCTTGCCCGATAATTGCAATGCCGGATTCAAGCACCTATTGTGCTGAGTGATCACTCCGAGCCTGAGCCGGATTTAACCATTGTCCAACGCCACGCGGATAATTATCGTCGTGGGCACCCGTCGCTTTCCGACGTCTTGTTGATCATCGAAGTAGCGCAGTCGTCGCGTCATCGGGACCTGGAATGCAAGCGGAGTATTTATGCGGCTTCGTCAATTGCAGAATATTGGGTCGTCGAGTGATCGCCAACCGCAAGTAATCGCTCCATCGAGGTCCGGTTGAAGAAGTCTTATCGAAGCGAAGTCGAATTGATGAACGTTGGGCGAACAATCGCGCCGCTGGCCGTGCCAAATTGCGAATTGGAATTGCCTTGGCTGTTTGCTAAGCGACTGCGATTCAGTCAATCGTTGCAACGAGGCGGCCTGTAACGATCGTCTCTTCATCATGAGCCAACAGCACGATCTCACGATTCGGATTCGCAAGTCGGCAGTTCAACAGCTGACGTTGTCAACAGTGGCGTGCACGGCACTGCGATTCTCGTAGCACTTCGCGCTCACCGAACCGATGTCGCCGATCAAACGGTGATCTCGGCAGTCGCCGCCGCATGTTGCTGCAGTCGGACCGGCCAGCCTTCAATGCCGCGTGAGCTGGGCCAGGCGCTAGAGGGCCGGCAGCTGGATCATGTGCTGCTCGAGCAATTTGTCGGCGGCGGCGGAATGGGCGCCGTGTTTCGCGCGTGGGATACCGATTTGTATCGCACCGTGGCCGTGAAGGTGCTGTCGGCGTACCAGGTGGGCGACGTCGATTCGCAGCGCCGCTTTCAAACCGAAGCCCGCTCCGCCGCACGGCTGGATCATCCCAACATCGCCCGCGTGCATTACGTCGGCGAAGACAGCGGCATCCGCTACATCGTGTTCGAGTACATCGAGGGTGCGAACATTCGCGACCTGGTGCACGCCAACGGGCCGTTGCCCGTACCCGTGGCGCTCAACTACACGCTACAAATCACCAACGCCCTCTCACACGCCTGGGAGCGCGAGGTGGTTCATCGCGACATCAAGCCGTCGAACATACTCATCACGCAACGAAGGCCTGGCCAAGCTCGTCGACATGGGCCTCGCACGGCTGGAATCACGTCGATGGACCGGATAACGACGAAACGGCAACCGGCGTCACGCTCGGCACGTTCGATTACATCTCGCCCGAGCAGGCCCGCAATCCGCGCGACGCCGACATGCGGAGCGACATTTATTCGCTGGGCTGCACGCTGTTTTTCATGCTGACCGGTCGGCCGCCGTTTGCCGATGGTCCGGTGCTGCAGAAACTATTGCTTCAGCACCAGACCGAAACGCCGCCCGACGTGCGTGACCTTCGGCCGGATGTTCCCGACGAATTGGCCGCCGTGCTTTCGCCGATGCTGGCCAAGCGGCCGGACGACCGGTTTCGCCGATCCACCCGATCTCGCCGCCGCCCTGCTTCGCTGCATGGAGCAAATCGGTGTGGCGCCGCCCCGGCCGCATGCCCGCGTACTGGCCACCGATTCCGCCGATTTGCCGCGGCAAGCTGGTGGCGGCGGCACGCGGCCTGGCTCGTGCCGACGGTGCTGCTTGCTGTTGAGCGTGCTGATCCTCGGCGTGAGATGGCACAGCGACGCAGTTGCACCCGCATTCCCAGAACTGCAGATTCCTGAGACAATGACTCCCACCGATAACGGCGTGCCAGAATCTAATCGACGCTGCCGTCGGAGCCACTGAGCCGCACCGAGTCGGACGTCATTAGCAACTGAAGCCACGGACGAGAATCTTCCATGGCTGCTCACGCCTCATCCGGCAATCCCATTGGTCGAGTGTCCAGCACGAAACGTTGCTGGGCCATCCCGTCGGCCTGTACACGCTGTTCTTCGCCGAAATGTGGGAGCGGTTTTCGTACTACGGCATGCGGCGCTCTGCTGTTGTTTTACATGCTCAAGGGATTTCTGGGCTATGGCGACAGCGAAGCCTACACGGTCTACGGTGCCTACACGGCACTGGTCTACATGACGCCGTTTTTCGGTGGCATGATCGCCGATCGCCTGTTGGGGCCGCGCCGCGCCGTCGTGCTGGGCGGATTGTTCATGGCCGCGGGCCACCTCATGATGACGATCGAGAACTCGTTCTCGTTCTTCACAGCGCTCGCCCTGCTCATCGCCGGCAATGGCTTCTTCAAGCCCAACATCTCGACGATCGTGGGATCGCTCTATCCGCCCGGCAGCCCGAAGCGCGACGGCGGATTCACCATCTTTTACATGGGCATCAACCTGGGTGCCGCTATGTCCCCGCTGCTCTGCGGCTATATCGGAGAGACGTACGGTTGGCATCGCGGCTTCGGTTTGGCGACGATCGGCATGCTCACGGGCATCGCGGTTTTCGTCGCTCCATCAATCACCAGCCAGATCTGTGATGGCAGCGGTCACGCTTGTCGCCGCTTTCGTCATCTTCGACGTGCCTCAACTCATCAGCGCGGATTCCTCGCTGCATAATCAATTCAATTGGAATTATATGATCTTGGGCGTGCTGGCTTGCCTGATCTGTGGCGCGCTGCTTGATCGTTCTCAAACGAATGCGGACGAGAACAACCCGCCGAGACAGAGCTTTTCGCGACTGCTGCTGCGACTGGTGATCATGGTCACGGCCATCGCAGCCGCGTATGGATTGTTCGGGTATGGTCCCGACAACATCTACTCCCAATTGATCAATTATTTCGTGGCGATCGCGCTTGCTTGATCGCCGCCGTAATCGCCTGGATTGCCCTGGGGCAAGGTGGACTTCCTGCCAGCAGCTGGTGCACCGCCCGATGAGGCGGCTGCTGCGAAGGCGGGTTGCCGGAATACCAGCCGAGTGGCTGACTTACCTCGGCAGCGGTTGTTGGCCGTCCCGGTACTGGCGATGTTCGTCTCCGGCTTCGCGCCGCTCAACGAGGGCCGCGCCGTTCACGATCGTTCCGAGAGTCCGTCATCGAGAAATCAAGGAAAGCGGTCCCATCGGCGAAATTCTCGCCGTCGTGCTGCAGGAAACCAGCAAGCCGGCCGGACTGATCCTGTTCCTGTCGGGTCATGGTGGCGCTGGGCTATTTCGGATTGCACACAGTCAAGCTCGACCGTGATTCCGCGCCAGCGCATGTATGTCGTGTTCATTCTGACATTCTTCTCCATGCTCTTTTGGGCCTTCTTCGAGCAAGCCGGCAGCTCGGTCAACAATTTCACCGATCGCAACGTGAATCGCGTCATTGGTCAACACGCGAACGGTCGACCAGCACGGATGTAGGGTCGACAATCACGATCCAGCCCACGCAGGAACAACTTGGCTTCTCCAACGGCGGCCGAATCTTCACAATCGACCAGCTCGCGACAATGCGAGATGCCAACACGGACCAATCCGCGGATTTACGGTTAACTGGGCCGTGTCGGCCGACAACGTCGGCATGGTCGATCGCCGAGCGCAACCAGGAGATTCCCGCGAGCTGGTTTCAATCGATCAACCCGTTTACATCCTGGTTTTGGGGTTGGTGTTTACCGGCACTCTGGGGATATTTTGGGCAAACGGGGACTGAGCCGGGCACGCCGATTAAATTCGCCTTGGGATTGTTGCAGCTCGGCCTGGGGTTCGGCGCCTTCTGGTACGGAGCGCACGTCGGCCGACGATCGCGGCATGGTCGCGCTCGTCGTGGCTATTCATCGGATATCTACTGCAGACAACTGGCGAGCTCTGCCTTTCGCCCGTTGGCCTGTCGATGATCAGCAAACTCTCGCCGGCATTCCTCGTCAGCACGGTAATGGGTACGTGGTTCCTGGCGACGGCGTTCTCGCAGTTTCTCGCGGCGATCATCGCGCAGTTCACCGGCGTCGGCCACGGCGACGAGGCAAGCTGGCCGGCATTCCCGTGCCCAAGGACACGGTGCATGGCTATGGCGGTGTGTTTGGTAAGATTGCTGTCGCGGCAATCGTATCGGCCCTGGTTTGCTTTATACTTTCGCCCCTGCTGACCAAGTGGATGCACCGGGACGTCCAACACAATTAGTAAATTGGCCGGAACTTCCAGCTATCCCAGTCAACGGCGTTTTCCGCCCCGAACCGTTGGTTGACAGCCTGCCGCGGTAGCAGCTTAACTTGGAGGAAGACGGACACTGCCGTCCGTCACCCACCTGCCGATCGGTTTAAGTTTCGCATCACGGCGAAGGAGCCGCGGCCCGTCTCGCGTCGCGGCTAATGCCGACGTTTAATCGTTTTGCATTATTTCCACGAGATGAGGATCGATGACTCGCTCGTACTGTTTAATCGCTGATAATAATGTCGCTCGTGGTTGGCGGCATGTGCCGGCCTGCCGCGGCGGTCGTGCAGTTTTACATGGACTACAAGAAAGCGTACCTCGATACGCATCCGGACAAAGAGTACGCGGCTGCGGTAAAAAGGCAGCGGATCGATGCTTCATTTGCCATCAGGGCAAGAACCGCAAGAACCACAACCCGTTCGGCGACCACCTGGTGGAGATGCTGGACCGGAAAACGGATCTCCGCGACAAGGAGAAGATCAGCGCAGCGATCAAGAAGGTCGTGGCGATGCACGTCGACCCCAAGGACGAAAAGAGCGAGACTTATGTGGATCGCATCAAGGCCAGCAAGTGGCCCGGCGGCGAGTTGGCTGAACTCAAGAAAGAGCCGCCGAAAGAGGAACAGGCGCGAACAAGCTGCTGAAGACTATTCGAAAGGGGTTGTCTTAGCTGGTAGTCGTTAGTAGCAGAGTTATTTTGTAAAGCGAACTCTGCTACCTCTGCTTCCTCCTGTTTAATTCTTTTCTTCAATTTCGATTTGCACCGTTGTCTGCGAATTCTCACCGTGATGCAAGATTTGCAGCCCCGTCTTGATGCCCTTCCGCGGCAAGCCGAATCGCGTCCGGGACGCACGTGTACGGCTCCAGGCAAATTGCCTCACGATGCGGCGGCGTGTACATCACGCACTGAGTGAATGTGGGGTCTGAATGTTTGTGTCAGAACACGGCCACTCGCCGGGTCGCGTCAAGTCGCGTGCGTACGAGTCCATCCTTATCTTTCTGGATGCCTGTGAAGCACGTGTCGAATTTGTGTTCGCCAAGCCGCAGCCCGGCCGCAAGTGTTGCTCGGCAGCGACGGCTTGCTTCTCGCCCGTCGGGATCATCTGCTCCAATTTCCAATACGCACTAACGGGAGCGGTAACAATCGTTTCGGCTGCATGGCCGCGCTTCAGAAAGCGGCAACCGAAAATACGCATGCGTTCCAAAGCCGCACGGCAACGGCCCGGTTCCTGTGTTCTCATATCGAATGTCGCTCACAAGCTCGCGGCCACGGACTTCATACGAAACGCGAATGCGAAAATCGGCCGGCCAGTGGTCGAGAATCGCCGGATCATCGACCGAAGCCTGAAACTCCCCCACAACGCGGCTGGCCACTGTGATCCACCACTCGCCACGGCCGGTTGTAAACAAACCCGTGAATCGCATTGCCAAACGCATCGCCCGGCTGCAGCGAATAGTCCGGCCGTCAAACTGGTAACGCGGCCCGGCTAATTCGGCCGGGAAACGGAAACAATAGCGGAATGCCGCTGCCCGAAGGCCGTTTGTCACCCGCTTCAAAATCCGCATCCGCCCACAACATTTCTCGCGGGCCATCCTCCAGCACCGGCCGCCAACTAAAACAATTGAATCCCACGCTGGTTAGGATCCGTGCGCGTCGAACCGGTGTCGCGATCAACGATTTCTAGAACGTGCGCGGGCATGAAGGCAGGCAGTAATGAATTGTCAGTCGTCGGGCGCCAGTCGACTGTTGTAGGCGAACGCACTCAGACTGACAACAGGCGACTGACGCCTATTGGGCCCAATAAGAGGCACATCTGCCGGACCTGAGATCTAATGGTTTGGATGGACGATAACCAGCGTGAGTACGAATGGTTCAAGCTTGGGGCCATTCAAACACAATTCCAACTTCGCTTCATTGGCACATGTTTTGCATTCTCGCCATCGATGTTCAGGACTTAGCATCTATTCCTTAACGGAGGAGTGCATCCTTAAACGAACGTGAGGACACTCGTATGGAACTCTGCTCATTGCACGATTTGTTTGTGGCGGAACTCAAGGACCTGTATAGCGCCGAGAAACAGCTACTTAAGGCGCTACCCAAAATGGCGAAAGGCGCGACATCTAAGGCACTCAAGAACGGCTTCGAGAGGCACCTCAAGCAAACCGAGACTCATGTCAAACGCCTGGAACAAGTTTGCGACGAGTTCGACGCTTCGCCGGGCGGCAAGAAATGCAAAGCCATGGAAGCACTCATCGCGGAAGGTGATGAAATCCTGAAGTCGAATGCCGAGCCGGACGCAAAGGACGCAGGGCTCATCGCGGCGGCGCAAAAAGTCGAGCACTACGAAATCGCCGGGTATGGCTGCGTCCGCACTTATGCCAAGCTGCTCGGAAGTCAAAAGGCAGCACGGTTACTTCAAAAAACGCTCGAGGAGGAAGGCGCGACCGATAAGAAGTTGACACAGCTCGCACAGCGAATCAACGTCAAAGCCGACGACGCGGCCGAGGAATCGAACGGCTCCGCCAAAACGCGCGGAGCAAAACCTTTGACTTCTCGAATACTTCAAGCGGTCGGGCTTGAAGGCTAAATTACCCTAACGCTCTAACGCTTTTAACACCTCGGCTGCGGTAAGCGTGTTGAGCACATCACTGGCCCGAAGCCAAGCCCTTCGGGCTTGATTTATTCCGGCATGAATGAAGTTGAGCTCGGCGATGCTGTGAGCGTCCGTGTTGATTGCGATTTTAATGCCGTGCTCGCTGGCCAGCCGCGCGTGCTCGTCAGATAAATCCAGGCGGTCAGGGCTGGAATTAACCTCGAAGCAGCAGCCAACGCTGGCGGCGTGGTGGATAATGCGCTGGATATCGATTTCATATCCTGGACGCTTAAGCAGCAACCGCCCGGTGGCGTGGCCAAGGATATCAAAATATGGGTTGTCCATTGCGCAGGATGCGATCGGTCTGCTTCTCTTTGTCGAGCGCGAATCGCGAGTGGATCGAACAGATCGTAAAATCGAGTTCCTTTAACACGCCTTTAGAGTAATCGAGCTTTCCGTCTTCCAGAATGTCGACTTCCGCCGACTTGAAGATGTGAAAGTTCTTGAGGCGCGAGTTTAGCTTATCAATTGCCTTGATATGTTGAAGGAGTCGTTTTTCGGTAAGCCCATTGGTAATTTTGAGCGACTGAGAGTGGTCCGTGATCGCAATGTACTCGTATCCGCGCACCTGGGCTGCGTCCGCCATTGCTTGGATGGTGTCTGCCCCGTCGCTGGCCGTCGTGTGCATGTGCAGATCCCCGCGAAGATCTTCGACTGTGACCAGCTTGGGGAGTTTTCCCTGCGAAGCCGATTTCACTTCGCCCGTGCCCTCGCGGAGCTCGGGTTCAATGAAGCTCAGCTTGAGGTGAGAGTAAATTGATTCCTCCGTTGATGTCAGGATTTTTGTTTTGTTTAGAGACTCGACTGCAAGACGAATTCTCTTCTTTGCGGCGTGTTGCCGAAGATCGTCTATATGCGGCTTTGAACCGGTATGCAGAAGCTGTTGCAGCCCCCACTCTTGCGTTGGCGTCCAAACGACACTCACGGCCATGCCGGAAGAGAGCTTAAACACTCGTTCACGCCTTCCGCGCAACTCGCTTGACCTCACCGGGCCGTATTCGGCAAAGTTTTTGAAGATCGATGCGGCCGACTTTCCGGCGACAAGGAAGTTAAAGTCCCCAACCGTGTCGACCTTACGCCGGAGACTTCCCACCTCGGACACGTGGGTAACGCCTGGAATCGAACGTAAATGGCGCACTGTTTTTGCGCCATTGGTGCGGCGTCGTACAGAAGCATGCGCGGACGCTCATCCAAGCCACGGCGGACGTGGAACTCGGTACGGCTCCCGAAGACTTCGCCAATTCTGCCGGATTCGAGAGCTTTGCGGAGCGCTTTCAGGTTGGCGATATTTAGCTTTTTATAGATTCGCGTGACTATTTTCGGATCGAGAGACGGGCGCGTGGCGAGCTCCACTAGCTCTGGCGAAAGTTTTGAAAGGGATTTGTCAAGCTGGACCATCTTGCCTTCATTGACGATCTCTTCGATGGTTCGGCTGAGGGCCTTTCCAACACCGGGGATCTGCTTTAGATCGGCTCCATTTGCAACAAGGTCGGCGACCTCTTCCGTGAGCGACTCGATGGAATCGGCCGCGCGCCGATAGGCCTTTATTTTAAAACGGTCGGCCCCTTCCAGGGCAAGCGCGCCAGCAAAGCGGCGCAACAGGTCGGCAACCTGCGAATTGCTTATCGTCATGAATGAATTCTAACGAAGCGATCGGATCCTGAAATTCGCCGGCACGCCTGCCAGCTCCGTAAGGTAGAGTGTCGGGTAGGCAGCGATGCCGGCAGAATCTATAATTGCGAGGCGCTGATGCATCTTGTTTTGGGCAAAAGCGCACGATGGGCGATTAGCTCAGTTGGCTAGAGCGCCACGTTTACACCGTGGATGTCGGGGGTTCGAGTCCCTCATCGCCCACTTTTGACTCTTCCGCGTTCTTGTTCCGCGAGCTCCGATTCTCGGTGGATGGCTGCGCGTCGCTTTCTTTTGCAACACGCACCCAACAAGAGTCGGCACCACCGGACGCTGCCCAGCCGCGCCATGTTTTGCCCGACAGTGAATGGCGTGAGTTTTTATCTCAATAGGCCGGCAGATGTCCGGCAGGCGATCGTCTCGCTTCGACAATCGTATGAGTTGGTCCAGGGCTGGCGTCGCGCAAACCGCAGTCGAAAGAACTGAAACTACGATGAACGCGCTCGTGTGAGGTTTAGTACAATACCGGACGTGGATCCGATTGTAGGCCCGGTTAACCATCACACCTCTTGCGAAGGAGTTCGCAATGGCACAAACGACAGCGAACACGAGCGATGCGATCTTCCAACGTGCCTTATGTAAGCTTCTGAACGAGATTTTTGACGGCCCGCCCGGAGGCGAAGCGTATCTCCTCAATCCGGGCGATCCGGGACTTTTGCGGCAACTCGACTCAATCGATGCGCACACCGCTTCGACGCGCCGGATGCCGGGAAAAACGACCATCGCCTCGCACGTCGATCATGTTCTTTACGGTTTCACGCTGATGAACCGCTGGGCGGCCGGCGAAACGAATCCCTTTGCCAGCGCCGATTGGGAGGCCAGTTGGAAGCGTACTACTGCCACGGAAGTTCAATGGCGATCGCTTCGCGACAATCTACGTCAGCAAGCTTACCAATGGCGTAAACACGTCGCAACCCGCACCACATGGGATGACATGAGCGCGGCCGGCGCACTCTCCAGCGCCGCCCACACGGCGTATCATCTCGGAGCGATCCGGCAGATTCTCGCGTCAATGGACGAAAGCAAAGTTTGATCTTCCGCTGCGGGTGACGCGCGTCCACACGTTTGACACATCCACCGCGAAGAAAAGTCACGCGTGAACAACGATACCGCCGCCAATATCGTCGAAGCGACCCCGAGCTCGGCCCTGCTGCCGGTCCGTGAAAAGGAGCGGATTGCAGCGCTTGATGTGCTGCGGGGCGTGGCACTGCTGGGCATTCTGGCGATGAATATCCGCGCGTTCGCCGCGCCATTTGCCTCTTACTCCAGCCCGCTGGTGATGTACGAGTACTCGGGCGCGTTGCGCGCTGCTTACTGGGCGACCACACTGCTTTTCGACACCAAGATGATGTCGATTTTTTCCATGTTGTTTGGAGCGGGGGCGATAATCTACAGCGGGAAATCGTCGGACGGGAAAACTTCCGCCACCAGGCTGTGGTACCGGAGAAACTTCTGGTTGCTTGTCATCGGGCTGATTCATGCCTACTTCGTTTGGGTCGGCGACATCCTCGTTGTTTATTCGCTGTGTGCATTTCTGTTTTTGTGGTGGACGCGCAAGCTGCCGGCGTGGGCGCTGGTGCTGCTGGCGACCGTGATGGTCGCCGTTGGCGGGCTGCTGATAATCGGTGAGGCGGCCGCTGTTTGATATGATGTCAGCCGAAGAGCAGGCTGAGGAGGGCTCTCTTTGGCAGCCGACGCCCGACGAAGTTGCCAAAGAAACGGCTGTTTATCGCGACGGCTATTTAGGCATCGTCGCACATCGGGCGCCGACTGCGTTAATCATCCATACAGTTTATTTCCTGGTTTTCTTTCTATGGCGATCCGGCGGAATGATGGTCCTGGGGCAGGCGTTGATGAAGTGGCGCGTTCTTACTGGCGAGCGGTCGAGTGGCTTTTATATGGCGCTGGCGTTGGCCGGCTACTTGGTTGGGCTTCCACTCGTCTGGATCGGGATGCAGCGTCTCGAAGCAGTCCAATTCGCCGTTCCGCAGCGGTTCACGCTCGATCTTTACAACTACTTCGGCTCGGTCGCGGTGGCGCTCGGGCACGTCGGGTTGGTGCTGTGGCTGTTCCGCACGTGGCCAACCTCGAGCTGGTTCGACCGATTGGCCGCCGTGGGCCGAATGGCGCTAACCAACTATCTCATGCAAAGCTTGATCTGCACGACGTTGTTTTACGGATACGGATTCAATCTCTTCGGGCGGCTGGATTATGCCTGGCAACTCGTGGTTGTGGCCGCGGTTTGGGCCCTTCAGCTTGTCGTCAGTCCGTGGTGGCTGCGGCATTTCCAGTTTGGACCCGTCGAATGGCTTTGGCGATGGTTGACGTACGGCCAGCGGCCACCATTGCGGCGCAGCGTTCGCGTGTCCGACATTCCATTGGCGCCGGTCGCCGCTGAGGCTGATGTGGAATCAAGCTAGGTCGCGGCCAATCGACTTCATGGCTCGTCGTGTGGCGAGGCCCGACCACTCTTACGAGATGGTTGGCATCGGGCCCCACCCCACGACAGTTCGCCGACAGTACCTTGCGAGCAAACAGGCTTTAGCCTCCTACCTGCGCGCCGCCGTCCTTTTTCGTGAACTCAACGCGCATCATCTTGTACTCCTTGCCGCTCTTGGGATCCGTCGCAAACATTTCGATCGTCTTTGTGTTTGGACCTGTCACCGTTTCGATCCACCGCATCACCGCCGGCTTCTTCGTGATCGGGCAGTTATGCTTGTATTCCAAGGTAAGCACCTTACCATTGGCCGACCGCTCTCCTTCACCCTGCATCAGGCCCGTGCCGTGATTGTCGATCCAGTTCGCAACGTACTTCTTTGAGACGTTGTCGAATCCGGTGATGCCGAAGCCGTTGTAGGGGCCCATGCCGGGCATTTCGCCAGACCACTCGGTTTTCGTAAATCGGCCGTCCATGATCGGGGTGACTTTGGCCGTGCACTCGCTCGTCATCGGCTCGGTGTCCGGCGCCATCCACATGGTGTTTTTTCCGTGCCAGGTGCCGGCCGCCGCGGCAAGCTGCTTGTGTTCCTCGCCCGGAGTGCCGGCCAACATGCAGGCCTGCATATCCTCGGCGGTCCACCCTGGCGGCAGCTTGAATTCGGGTTGGCTGCCGGCCTGAGATTTGGCTGTTTCGGCGATTGCAATAGACGCCACTACGGCTACGGCGCAAGCAATCGCACTACATGCGCTAACCAACAGTTTCTTCTTCATGGGTAACCTCCTAACGGTGTGTAGGTCCGCGGCGCACACGCTACAGCGGACCGGAGAATGACTTTGCTCCCGTGCAATCATAGTGGCCGCCTCCGCAGCCCGCCGTCACTGTAATTCAGCAAAATGAAATTCGTGTTAATCGTTGCCTGGGCAAAACTGCGGCGAAACTATTGTGCGGCATATCGGCAGGTTTGCCTAGGAATTCACAGCACGAGTCCGTTCGAGGATCAATTCATTAATCCCTTCATCGGCCGGGCCGTTGCAAACTCCAGGCACGCTGCAGCTTCAAACCGGCCAATTTGGGGGCGACTGCAATAGCCAAGTGGGCTGCTAACTTCCAGTAGTCGTTTGGGCATCGCCCAAATCGACATGCCCGCAGAAAAAATATTTTCGTCATGGCCTTGGCCGCTGGGCAGGATTGACCAGACGGTCAAATCGCCCACGACGAATGCGGCAGAACCGGCCAGAAATGCGCCGGTTTTTTATGAACAGCGCCCACCACGGAGCTAATACGCCCACCACGACGAACCCGCACGTGCGGTTCATAGGTCGCCTAGGCACTTTGGCGCTGACTCAGCGGCGGCTGTTTCACTTGCGCGCCGACCTGCGCAGGTTCGGAGCCGTTATGAGTGCCAACCCCAGTGCGCCCAGTACCGCAGAACTCGGCTCTGGCACAGCGGCGGACGCACCCAAAGCAGCGCCCGATCCGGAAGTCCTTCCGAAGTTCGTGCGCCAAGTATTGTAGCCCGATGGCGAGCCGTCGGTTTTTCGCCACACGACGTAGTCGGCCGCATCAACCCTGCCGTCGCTGTTGTAATCGCCGGGGATCGTGTCTGGGCCGGTTACGTAGCTGATGTTGCCCACGCGCAGCGCCGTTTCATTCGGGCCGGCGTACAAAAATTGGAGACTTTGGGCGCCGCCCGGCGAGAATGCATTGCCCAGGCTGACTGTGTTCCCTGGCGAAAAGCTTGTCATTGATTGCAGATTGACCTCGCTTAAGAGGTTGGAGCTGACGGACGGGACTTCATCCCAACCTTGGCCCAGCGGATCATTCGATTCGGCATCGTCCAAGCTATTCCAGGCACCTTGATTGAGCGCACCCGCGGCGCTGCGAACTTCGTAATAGCTCATGTCGAGATTGACCGTTTGCTCATTGATGATGCTAAGCCTGCCGGTCGTTGTGTTGACTCGCAACGTCAATTCAATCGGCGGTGGTGGAATCTCATCATTGATTTCAAAACCGTTCAGAAAAACACCATGCGTGTTGTCGGTTGTTTCACGCGCCCGCAGGAGCAGATTGCCCGAAGCGTCGGTCCGAAAGATGCCGTCAAATTTGTATTGGTCGTCGGTTGTAGGGCTCGTAGCGCCAGCGAAGGCGGTAGTTAGAACCACGTTGTTCGCATTGTTACCGTCGAGCCAATTCGCAGTGCGGGTGACGCCAGTGGAGCCGGTGTCGAACGAATAAATCGAAACGCCGTACTGGCGGTTGGGCATGAGCTGGCCGCCGCTATTGATCAGCATGTCGAGCCCGCCGCCATCGCCCGTGCCCGTGGCTCCCGTGGCCACGGCGAAAATAAAATCGTCGTAAAGCTGATTCAACGTGGGCGAGGTGGTCGGGGTCGCGCGGTCACGGTCATCGAATACTCCCAGAGGTGCGCCGGCCGCGTCGACCGCGGTGAGCGTAATTGTGTATCCGTTCACTGAATTAGTAGACGTTCCCAGCGCGCCGGTGGTTCCGGTTTGCATCGTGTACGCGCTGAAGCCCGGCACGGTGTTATCTCCAGGCGGCGCGGGGGTGGCAGGTTCGCCGACTCGTGAATTGACGTCGGCCTTTAGCAGGATGACCGCATTCGATGTGTCAGCGAGCAGCGAGCACATCAAGACGGCCAGGCACGGGCCGGCGAAGCGACGTCTGGCAATGGACGCCATAATTCCCACGACGGCCAGTAGTACTACGCTGCTTGGCTCGGGGATTTGTGCAAGCATGGCCTCGAACGACCCTGCGCCGTTTTCGGCGTTGAAAGCGGTGCGGAACGCGACCCAGTCGTTGAAGCTCACTGGTCCGTCGCCCGTTATGTCACCCGCGCGGTAGTTCTGTAGACGCGTCGGCAATCCCGGTGTCGTGTGAAGGCTATTGAGTAGTGTTTGAAAGTCGGCCAGGTCGATCGAGCCATTCCCGTCCAGATCACCGTTGGCGATTGCCGGGCCGCTGTATCGAGGTGCCAGAACTGCCAGCGTGTCGTCGGCGAGCGTGAGGTACAGCAACACGTGATCAAACGGCGAGCGGTTCCACACGTTGCCGAAGCTGAGCGAGCCGCCGTTGGCACCCAGCGTGACGGTCGTGCCGCCGCCGTCCTCGGAAAGGATCGTGGCGAAAGGCGTATTCGCCGGGTCGGCGGGCGCCGTGACGCTCCACGACGGGTTCGTACTGCTGATGGTCGTCCAGGTCGAGGCGTTGAGCGCGCCGCTCGTAGGAGGCGGCACCAACTCGGAATTCGCCATGGCGATGCGGTACGACTTAATCTGAAGGCTTTGCGATGTGGGGTTGTTGATCGTCAGCGCACCGCTGTTGCGGTCGAGCGTGGCCGTGGCGGCAACGGAGGTGCCGGCTGGAACGTACGCGACGCCGTCAAACCAGGTTCGTCGAGCTCCGCCCGCCGCTGGGTTATCGTCGATGTGAACGTCGATCTGCCCGGATCCATTGGCCGTCGCCGTGCCCGCATGACCCAGCAGCATGACCAACGGATCGGCCGGCCGCTCAGTAAAGATCGTTCCGTCTTTCGTGGTCGGCGGCAGTGCAGCCCAGCCGGCCGTCGAGGCCGCGATGCCCTGAGTTGAGCCGGCAACGGGAGAAGTTCCGCCCTCACCCGTCCAACTATAAAACCGCATGTTGCCAGGGTCGGTACCAGCCCGAATCGTCCAGTTCTCGTCCTCGTCGGTCCAGTAAACGGCATACAAATCGTAGCTGTTGCCCGGCGTCAGGCCGGTCACGGTCTGAATCAATACGGGCGAGTTCTCGGTGATTCCGGATTGAAACACCGTCGGTAAATCGGGTTTTCCCACGCCAAAATTGCGATAATTCCACCGGTTGTCTTCGTCTGGCGGAGGAACTTGCATGGGGTCCGGCAGGGAGGACACGATCACATCAGATGGCACAGGCGGCTGCGAAGACAATGTCCTTCCCGGTGGCGGAGTCAGGTTAACGGGTCCCTCGGATGCCAACTCGTTGGCATCTTGATATAGCAACCCCTGCCCAACGACGGCTTGTGTCGCCAGCCCTGCGGTGAACGCCAAGGCAATTGCCGCTGAATAT
Organism: uncultured Planctomycetota bacterium; assembly: GCA_963713365.1. Classification (GTDB taxonomy): domain Bacteria; phylum Planctomycetota; class Planctomycetia; order Pirellulales; family Lacipirellulaceae; genus JABDGM01. Next base: position 578,296 of record CAVQLN010000009.1, read on the forward strand.
CTCACACACCGAAGAATATGATTTTGACGTTTCATCGCCTCACCTCCGTTAACTCATGAATTAAATTGAATTCGTGATAGTTGCTCGGGACAATTCATCCGACTTGCAGTTTGTTGAACCATTGCCGCACAATCGGCGCGGCCGCAAGCGCCAAAGCCCACGCGCTCGGCTCGGGCACGTTCGCCGCGACAGCCGCAAAGGCGCCCGCCCCGTGGACGGCGTCATAAAACCCTCGGAACAAAACAAAGTCATTGAAGTCGTTTCTCAAGTCGCCGGTGAGGTCGCCCCGCATGCGCGCCTGTTCCGCCGTGAGCCCGGACAGGTCGGCGTGCAGGCCGCTTAAGTACAATGCGAAGTCGTCTAAATCCAAGTCGTCGTCGCCGTCCAAATCGCCCAGTACGCCGCTGAGCGGCTCGAATTCCGTCAGCCCGACGATATCCAGATTATAGTTAGTGAATGTCGTGTACGTGCCGCGCATCCACAACAGAGCGGTGTGCTCATCATCCCACTCGGGAACGATCGGCCTCAAGTTGTCGACCGTGGAGTTGAACGTGATCGGCGCCCAAGTCCAGCTCGCCCCGCTCGTTGCGGTCGTGCCTTCGAAGATTTCATAGCGAGGCATCGAAATATTCGTCCGCGGATCGATTTTTGTGGAGATGAAAAGCCGATTCGGGTCGCCGGGCACCAGCGCGGCCAAACCGGTGTAATCATCTTCCGCCGCGTAAAGAAAGCCGCCGGCCTTGGCCAGCTCGTGGACGGCCCAGCTCGTGCCGTTGAAGCGGGCGAAAAAGAAGCGGTGGTCCGTGTTGTTGTCGTTCGCCCGGGCTTGGAAGACGGCATAGGGCTGGCCCGCGTCGTCGATGGCGACGTCGATCGTCCACGCGCGGCGCATCGTCGTGTCGCCGAACTGCGTGCCGGTGGCGAAGACGCGCGTCAGCGAAGCCGGCGCTGTGCCCGAAGCGTCAAACAGGTTGGCGTCTCGCACCGTACCGGCCGAGTTGAACAATTGGCCGTCCTGCACGTAGCCGTGATAAATGCTGTTGTCGAAATTTCGAGGGTGGCGTTCGGTGGTGATCAAATGGATTCGCTGGCCGTCGGAAGAGTAGCGCACATAAGGCCGATCGTTGCCGCCGCCCTCGCTCAGCAGCTTGCCGCCGTAGGACCACGTGCTGCCGAAATTGTTCGACGTGAGCACGTTCGGATCGAAATTCACCGAGCGCGTGAAGTTGTAAAGCCGGCCGGCGCCGCCGCTGTCGTTCGGCAGGTAGTGCAAGTTGGAATACGTCGTGCCGGCGCCGTTGTTGAACGTTTGCTCGGCGTCCCAACTGGCACTGCTGCTCGGATTGGTGGAGATGCGGTAGCGCGAGAAATTATCGCTGCCATGCCGGGCGTACATCGCCAGGTATCGGCCGTCCGGACGAATCCACAGCGCGGCCGAATTGTGATCGTCAGCTTGCAGCGCATCGCTAAGAGTAAAGCGGCTGACCGAGCCGCTCGCCAAATCCAGGGACGCGACTTCGACGTCGCCGTTTCGGGCGGCGCCGCCCGTGCCGCTGGCGTTCGCGACTGAGCTCACGAGGATTTTGCCGGCCGACGTATCGACGATCGCCCGCTCGTCTTCAAACCACGACCAGGCGCCGTTGTCGTTAAATACGATCAGCTCGCCGGCGACGTCGTTCACAGCGAGACTTGGCGAAGCGACGAGTAGTGCCCCGACCAATCCGATTAACGACTGCCCTGCATCGCGCCGTGCGCCGCGACCGGTGAAGATTGTCGCAATCCATGGTGCAGCTCAATGTTCCGAATCGGCTTGGACGCCGTTCGCCGCCTTCGTCCCTCCGATAGCACAACGAGTTTTATCTCCGCCTGCGTGTAGATTGAAACAAGAAGACGCCAGCCAGCCCCGCCAGGCAAAGTGACGCGGGCTCTGGGATTTCATTGACTTCAAAACCGTTGAGGAAAACGCCGATCGACGTAGCGCCGTTGGCGCTGTTCGGCGTCGTATTACGACCAAGTAGCCGCAAAACTCCCGATGCATCGGTCCGCGCAATGCCGGGGAAGCGAAAGTCGTTATTCGACATCGGCACCGTGGGCGTGCCGTTAAAGCTGGTATTGACGATCAATGCATTGCCATTGTTGGCATCGAGCCAGGTGGCCGATCGCGGTTGCGGCGCCGCGTTCGAGCCGTTGTCGTATGCATACAGCGCAACAAGGTAGGGCGTGTTGGGCATAAGGCTTCCGCCGCTGATGGTAAGGTCCATGCCGCCGGTCGGTCCATTGGCGGTTTGAGCGAATATGAAGTCATCGTAAATCTGTGCATTGCTTAGTCCGCCGCCGTCAACGGGGGCTGCTCGATCACGATCGTCGATGAAGCCAACCGTGTCCTGTACGCCGGTCGTCGTCGTGTTTTCGTCCATGTGATCATCAAACGCCGCTAACGTCACGCTGTAAGCGCCGATCGTTTGCGTAACGGGCGTCGTGACAGGGTCGGTGCCAGTCAATAAGAACGAGTCAAATCCGGAAACGGAGTTGGGCGTGTCGACGACCGTGCGATCGTTCATGTCCACCGCCAAAAGGGCGCCGGCCACCACTTGCGCCCAACCTCCAATTGTTAGCAAAGTAGTCAGATACACCAGTTGTCGAATCATTAGCACACCCTTTCGAATCAAAAACTACAGAAGCACCAACAATAAGCTGCACTCCACGGCTATCCAATGCACATCGACACGTTGTGACATCATCGGTCTCTACAAGTCTCGCTGTCAGGCCGCCTCATCACGATCCGGTTGCCCGCGCGCCTTTCGGCGGCACTTCAATGTTGTGTTCAATTCCATCGGAGTCGGCGTCGACGACGAGTTCGCCGGCATCGAATACCGACTCCTGGTAGCTCGTTTCCACATTGGGATTGGCCCCCGGCTTCAGGTCGAAATACGAAACTTCAATTTTATATCTTCCCGGCAATAGCCCCTTGGACTGCCGAAACGACTTCACCTCGTACGCGCCATCAGGCTCGGGCGTCGTGAAACTCGGGCGCGTAATTGTCTCCGCTTCAATGGGCTTGAAATACAGGCGACAGAACTTCGGCTGCTCTCGCCCGGTGAATGTCAGCGTACCGTACACCGGTACAGTCGCGGGTCCACCGCCGGAGCAGCCGCCAAAACATGTCAAAGTGACCAACGCGGCGGTCAACAGTAGTGAATGGGCACGACATTCCATGAGGTCATAACGTGAGAAAACTCGGATGCCGAGGTGCGCAACACTAGATCACGGCACGGAAGCAACCTCGCCGCCGTCGCGCGTTCCGAGCTCATTGTAAAGTTTGTACTCGATGCCTTCGGAAATGAAATGAACACTGCCGTCGACCATGGCAAAATGCGCCCCGCCGGGATGGTCGCTTTTGAAGCCGCAGGCAACCTGGTGACAATCAGGCCCGGGCTGCGCCGCGCCAGCCGCCGACACACACGCATTTTCGACAAACGTATTGAGCGGGATGCTCGTGCCCGCGAGTGAAAAGTTAGGCGCGAATGCAGATTGATAAATGCATTCCTCCGGCAGCGCCTCGCCAATTAGAAAAGTGTGCGTCAGCCCGTCGGTAATCTGCTTGTACTTTCGTTTCCAGGGATTGCGCCCGAACATGCCCGTAGAACTGTCGCCGAGCCCTCCGTCGGGACCGATTTTTCCGTCATATCCTGCGGTGCCGTAGCCATTGCCTTGGCAGCAATAATTCTTTTCGTCACCGGATGTTCCAACTGGACAAAATCTGCACACGTCAGGTTCAGTCGGCCCCATTGAGACGGGGTAATACAAACCCAGGGCCGGATTGGGATTGGTGCTCCCCAAATCGCGACGATTATCGAATATGGGTTGTCCCGCACTTTGCGCCGAAGGGCAGATATACGTGCTGATTACCATCTGCACTAATTGTCTGTTATTGGCATGCCTCATTTCGACCGACTTATCGAATCGGTCATAGAGCACACCCTCTTCGATGTACGGCAGGATCAAGACGCTCCACACCGGTCCGCCCCAGCCGTAGCTGTAATCCGGCGTCGCTCCGCCGCGCAATGCGCTCGCGGGAACAATCCCCGCGTGGTATTGCACCTGATGCTTCTTCGTATCGTGGAAGTTGTGCATCGCCAGGGCGACCTGGCGCATGTTGTTGACGCACTGTGCCCGGCGTGCCGCTTCACGGGCCGCCTGGACCGCGGGCAATAAGAGTGCCACCAGAATCCCAATGATGGCAATAACAACCAGCAGTTCGACAAGCGTAAATGCGCGGAATCCACCGCGGCGACTTCCGAGAAGACGCATACCTATATCTCCGCCAGTACCCGGGACAAGATAGCAACCGCTTTCCAGAGCGGGCAGGAATTATTGTAACCGCTTCGCCCCCCCGCGCCCAAGGAAAATCCTTAGCCGAGTGCTGCAATATTCGTAGCCACAGCGGTTGACCGCGAGTACCGTGCGCGGAAGCGCGAAGCAGGCTTGGAGCCCGCCGTACAGATAACTCATGTACAGCCATGCTGTGCTCGCCACCATCCTGTGTCTGTCCCGCTACTCGTGGGTCAACGCCTGATCGTTACGCGAGTCGATTGGTTAGTGATCTGCCAGCCATCGCAATAGCGTGTCGTCGGCCCCCGACGGCCGCACCGCGCTCGCTGAATTTAATACCCGTCTAAAGCTGGTATTTCGGCAGGGGAAGAACCCCCGACGCGTGCCAATATGCCTGACTTGTTTGGCGGACAAGTCGAAACCACCGGGCGCAGCCGCAGTCATTTAGCCCAGGGCGAAACTGTGCCAAATCGGCGGCCTTGAGTTCCGTCATTCGACGTTGTAAACCCCCCATTCGGATTATTGCTGGCACGGGGCTTGCACTAGAGCTTCTCGGAAAAACGAGGCTCGAGACGAGGTACCAGAGCAATGTTCTCAAAACCATTCAAATGCGGCGCAGTTCTCCCCAATGGCCGCCGCTGCGAAGCGCTGGCCCGCGTCATCGACGCTGATTACGTCTATCGCGAGGAGTTCACCGAGAGCCGGTTCGAGCAGATTTTGGATGAAATCCATTACACCATGGAATGCCCAAGGTGTGGGCCTTGGAAGCGAGTGGAGACCGTCCATTTGAGCCGTGGCCTCGCCGCTGTCTAAACCGCAGCTTGATATCTCGACTCGAATGGTGCGCTTAGCGGGGCGTAAAGTCGGCCCCCTTTTCCATAGCCAGCGCGAACTCGGCCAGCAGATCGGCGCTTTGATCGATGTCCTCGAGTGAGATCATTTCCACGGCGCTGTGCATATAGCGGTTGGGAACGCTGATGAGGCCTGCCGCCACACCTCCACGGGCTATCTGGATGGCGTTCGCGTCGGTGCCGGTGCCGCGCCCGCTTGCACCCCACTGGACCTTGATTTCTGCCGCCTCGGCCGCCGCCCGCAACCGGTCGACCACCACAGGATTCATGTTCGGCCCCCGGTAAATAACCGGCCCCCCGCCGAGCTTGATGTCTCCCTCCTGCGTTTTATCGATCGTCGGGCAATCGGTCGCGTGCGTGACGTCGACCGCCACGCCAATATGCGGGTTCACACCGTATGCGCTGGTGATCGCCCCGCGCAGCCCTATTTCTTCCTGCACCGTAGCCACGGCGAACAAAGCGACGTTGAGTCCGCCGCGCTCTTTTGCGCGACGAAGAGCCTCGACGCATACCCATAACCCGGTTTTGTTATCCATCCCCGGTGAGTTGGCCAGGTTGTTGCGCATCTCCTGGTAGCCAAGCTCAAGAGTTACCGGGTCGCCGATCGCCACGACCGACGCCGCTTCTTCCTTGTCTTTGGCGCCGATATCAAGCCAAAGCTCTTTTTGCTTTACTACCTGCTTCCGCTCGTCCTGGTCGAGTAAATGGATCGGCTTGCGCCGATAACCGCTGGCACCGGGCCGCCGGCCGTGTAAATTGTCATCCTCTGGCCGATCAGTTGCTGCGGATCCCAGCCGCCGATCGGGTTCGTATAGATATAGCCGTTGTCGTTGATGTGCGAGACGATGAGGCCGATCTGGTCGGCATGCCCGGCGAACATCACGCGCAGCGGCGCATCTTGGTTGCAAGCGGCAATCACGTTGCCGTGCAGGTCGGTGCGCACGTCGTCGGCAAAGTCGGCGACGTACCGACGCACGATTTCTTGGACCGGCTGCTCGTACCCCGAGGGGCTCGGGGCTTCGAGTATCTCCTGGAAGAATTTCTTTGCCGAGCGTTCCATGTTGCTGTTTTCCTCATTCAGTCGTCTGCCGCCCGACGATAATGCCATCGCGCGTGAATCTCAAGGAAGCGCGTCGGGGGCTATCATGCGAGCAAAATATGCAATCTTGTCGTTGATGATCGTCGCCGCTTTATGGACGACCGGCTGCGCTCCGAACGATCTTTTCTGGCGTCTGGATCATTGCTATCTGGCCGACTGGACGAACCACCAAAGCTGCCTTAGCTGCTGCGACGACGGCAACTGCCAGCACCGCTAACGCGCGTCACACGGCTCGAATCCCGTAGGCCGCTACAGACTGGCCGCTTCAGCGGCCAGTTATCCGACGCCCCCTCTTGATAGCCGGCATGCTTTCGCCGCGGCCACCGTGCGCAGCACGGTCGACGGCGTAAGCGTGGGTCGCGCCAGCAAGCCGAATTATACCGATTTTTCTCATTGAGCGGCAATCCGCCCGACGATGATACCCATCGCGATACGGCCACATTGGAACATGCTGCGCATCGCGTAACAGGCAGCAATTGGGGGGAGCACTTTTCTTTCGGCCGATCCGCCGCTCTCTCCGTGCGCCCTGGCGTCAGCGCCAAGGATCTTGAGAGATGCGAAATGCCAGTCGGCTCGCAGTCCTGTTTGTCGTAGCTCTGCTTGCGCCAGTCAGCAGCAACGCGGATCTATTTCGAATGCTGGGAATTGGGTGCCGCGACGCGCAGGGATGCAACGGCGGTTGCGGCGATGCTGCGGGAGGCTGCGAAGCCGGCTGCGGCTGCGATCCATCCTGCGAATGCGACGCTGTGGATGGCCGCGCGTTTGCCGGCAAGACGTGGACGTGTTGTTCCGAATGCGGTCCACCGATTTGCCGCTGCACGGGGTCAAGCCATTGCAGCCAACCGTCATGCGGCTGCGCGACAACGTGCGGGTGTGAACGTCGTAGCTGCCCGCAATTTGACTGCTGCTACGGCAATGGCTGTGGCCGGCTGGTTGGCCTGGTCGATCGCTTCTGCGGCTGCACCGGCTGCGACGGCGAGCTGTATTGGAGCGAATGGCACAACGATCCGCCGCGCTGCTGCGATCCTTGCGACTGTCACGGCAACTGGATCGGTCCTCGTGACGGCAGCTACCGGGCGACGTACGATCACCCGTATTACGTCGGCAGCAATGCTCGTGAACCGTCGCGCACCGCGAATTCGACGCAGCCCGTCGCTCGCGGCATGACGCGCAAACCGGCCACCGGCAGCAACAGCACCTTTCATCGGTAAACGTAGGTCAGGCTTTGCCTGACGATATTCTGTGAGTCGAGACTTGTTTTGGTCAGGCTAAGCCTGACCTACTCAGAAACAGTCGCCGTGCGTTGGCGGTTGATTGCTCAGCGAACTTCTCGAGCTCCACTCCGCGCACCTCGGCCAGACAGGTCGCCGTATGCCGCACGTGGGCCGGCTCGTTGCGCTTGATCTTGCGAACCGGCTCAGGCGACAAATACGGGCTGTCCGTTTCGATGAGAATCCGATCGTCGGGCACGGCCGCGGCGATGGCGCGCAATTCCGCCGACTTCTTGTACGTCACCATGCCCGCGAAGCTGATGTAGAGGCCCATGGCGACGCACTCGTCCATCATTGCCCGGCTGCCGGTGAATGAGTGCATCACGCCGGCCAGTGGACTGCGGCCGTGCGCCTCGCGCAGCATCACCAGAATATCCTCGTCGCAATCGCGCATGTGAACAATAAAGGGCAACCCGCGCTCCTGCGACAGCCGCAGGTGCCTGTCGAAGTAATCCTGCTGCTGGTCGAAGGGCGTGAAATCCCAGTAACGGTCGAGGCCCGTCTCACCGATCGCCACAACGCCCGGCTGGTCCACAAGCGCGACAACGCGGTCCCAGTCGTCGGGTTCGCTCTCGGCCAGATAATTTGGCTGCATCCCGACGGCCGCGAACACGCCATCGTGCTGAGCCGCCAACTGCACGCAGAATCGCGCTCGTATCGGCGGAAATCCCGATGGCCACGATATTCGTCACGCTGGCCTCGCGGGCGCGCGCGAGTACGTCCGCCCGGTCGTCGTCGAACTCCGGCTGATCGAGATGTGCGTGCGTGTCGAAAAATTCTATCACAGGTCGCTGACTTCCCTGCTAGTGATTCATGAGCATCGTCGCCTTAAGGCTGCCTGACCAGGCGATATCCGGCAGACGCGCAGCACGAGCGACGATGCGATACTGGCTAGCACTCCTCCGAGCTGGATAAATAGGACTTCAGGCGTTACTTCGCGTCGCGGCGGATTGTTTAAAAGAATAATTGTCTCAATGGCCACCCATGCCAAGACGGCTCCTGAAATTATCGTTCCTAAAAACATTCGAAGCGTCGGTCGAAAGGAGATTACGGTAAGTGGAACAAGTATGGCCGGAACCATCACGAAAAGGATCATCCAAACCCGAACGACCATTCGCCCCAGGTTTCGCCAGTTCGAATCGAACGACCAATCGATAGCCAACGCGCGGCCGATTCCGAGTAACACTGCACAGACCGCCGTAAGCACCAGCAAATACTTGATGCTGAATTGATTTACGGGGGAAGCCGGCCCCTCAATTCGGCGAGTGTTTCCAATGCTCCATCGCGTCAGAATCCGCACTGCAAGCACTGACGATAAGCGCAGAAGCGAACAGCACCCGGGCATGATCAGCCACTCGGGACCGGGACGACTTGGGGGAAAGAAATTATCCTTTGACGCAAGCAATTGCGGCACGCAGGCGGCGAACATAACCAACACGAATCCGACGAGAGAAAACGGAATTCGCTTCATTGCAGGCGGCGCCCAATTGCCGTCCACATCGCAAACAGCACAGGTTGTATGAAGAACGCGCCCATGCAGAGCAACGATGAGATATCGTCGCCTCGCGGGCTCATCGGGTTGAGCACGAGATTGTAGAGGGCGTGAGCGGCGACGAGGAATGCTAACGCGTGCCAAGGCCGCCAGCGGGCGATTTGGCTCGTGTTGGCGGCAAGTTCGGGCATGAGGAGCCCTTTAAGAAAGCTTGCTACGCGCTAACCAGGCGAATGCGGATCGCCCGCGGCCAGCTTGCGTTCTTCCTGGCGATGCGGGGCGCCGGTCATGTCCGCGGATACTGGCGCGTCGTTGGCAAAGGCTTTTGCGCCGCCAAGCTTTGTCGAAGAATTGCCATGCACCGTCAGCTCCTCGAGCGACTGGAGGTGCCCCTTCGTCATGCCGAGCGCTTCGGCCGCCAGTGATTGAGCGGCCGGCGCCAGCCGCAGCGCGTCGACGCATTGCTGAAGATTGGCAACGTATTCCTTCTGATAGCCAACTGCTTCTCGGATCAAAAAGTCGATTGCCAGATCATGCGTGTCGGTAAACTCGATCGGAAAACGTCCGGGATCGGGCAGCCCGCCCGACTCAAAGACATAGTGGCCAATCCGTTCGGCTAACCGCTCCTGCCCCGCCGCAATCTCATGGATCGTCTCGAGCACCTGCTCTCGGCCGGAAGGAATGTACGGCTTCGCGTAGCGCAGGTACTGCGGGAACGAGCGCGTCAGTAGCTCCAGCACGCGATTCAGGATTTCAATCGTATCCGAGGACGGCATCGCGATGCTTTTCAAGCGATAATTATGAACCGGACCATTACGGACTGATCGCTTAAGCGACCAGTTCAAAAGTTCGAGCGTCTACATCAACAAGTTTTTCGTCGCGTTCTCGGCGATCTCGGTAAACGGCACCGGATAGATTCCATAGATCAGCACGGGTAGCGTAACGAACAGCACGTACAAACCCGGCAACAGGCCGATTGTCACCCGGCCGCGCCCTTCCGGCTCCGGATCGATGCACACGGTCTTCGCCACGCGCAGGTAATACACCAGCGAAATCGCCGTGTTGATGCCGGCGATCACCAGCAAGGCGATCATCCACGGCCCGCCGGCAACCACGAGCGCGTAGAAAACATCAAACTTTCCGATAAACCCGGCCAGCGGCGGCAGGCCGATGAGGCTCACCAGGATCACCGTCAGCGCGACGCTCGTCACCGGCGCGCTGCGAATCAGCCCCGCATAGTCGGCAATTTCTTCGCTGCCGATCGCATTTCGCAGGAACGCCACGATCGCGAACGCGCCGAGGTTCATGAACACGTACATGGCCAGATAGAAGAGCAGGGCCTCGATCGCGTCGGCCGCGCCGGCCGTGTTTGTGCCCACGAGCTGCACCGCCGCGGCCACGGCCATGATCATGTAGCCCGCGTGGGCGATCGTGGAATAAGCGAGCAGGCGCTTGATGTTCGTTTGTCCATAGGCGGCCAGGTTGCCGAACGTGCAGGTTACCGCGGCGACAATGGCCAACAGGCGGACGAGGAAGATTCGCACCGGGGCGAGCGAATTGTTCCTAGCCGCTGAAGCGGCCTCGCCGTCCGTGGTTTGCTGGAGCGCTACGGCTTGAACCGTAATGGCTTGTTGTGCCGTCGGTTGCTGGTTCAGCACAGCGGGCTCACCGACGGTGGTGGTGACGCCGAGTACCACCCGCAGCAAAAGCGCCATCGCCGCGCCTTTCGAGGCGACGCTAAGGAACGCATCGACCTCAGCCGGCGCGCCTTCGAACACATCCGGGCACCAGAAGTGAAACGGCACGGCCGAGAGCTTGAACGCCAGGCCGACCATGATCATCAGCGCCGCCAGGGCGAGCACCATGAGCTGGCTGCCGCCCTGCCTGTCGGCAATCAGCGCCGGAATGTTCATGTCGACGAGCCGCGTGGCAATCGTCGGCAGATGGGCCGTGCCCAACAGGCCGGCAAGCAGACTGATGCCGTACAGCATGACGCCGGCGGCGCCGCGCCGTAAACGGCGTACTTGAGCGCCGCCTCGCTCGGAGCGGCGGCGGCCCTTGAGAATGCCGGCCATCACGTACGACGGCACGCTCGCCATCTCGACCGCCAGAAACACGGTCATGAGGTGGTTGGCCGACGCCATCAGGCACATGCCGAGCGTCGCGCCCAACAGCAGCGAGTAGAAATCCTGCCCGTCTTGCCGGTCGGCCAATCCGGTGAACCGCACGAGAATGACAAACAGAATCGCAAACGCCAACAGGAACAGCCGGAAGAACACGGTGAGCGAATCGTACACGAGCATGCCGCGTGAAAATCTCTTGCCGACCCACTTCGTCCAGTGCGTCGATGCCGCCGGTCGGCAGCGCATACCAAAAGGCCACCGCCGAGCCGGCCAGCGCGATCCAGAATGGATGCAGCCAGGCCGTGAAGCGGAACAGCCGCGCCAGGAGCAGCACGACGATCGTACGCGCAGATCACCAGCTCCGGCAAGAACAGCGGCAGGCTGATATCCAGCGTGTCGCGAATCACGTTATCAACAAGGTCCGGTAAACTCACAGCGATATCCGATTTCAGTGGTCGATATTTGCCACAGAGTTCACAGAGCGGCTAATCGAGAACCGCAGGACGAACGATAACCAATGACCGAATCAGAATCTCTGACTTGCCATCCTTATCCTTTATCCCTCATCGATTTTCATTCCTCTGTGCTCTCCGTGATCTCTGTGGCTTAATTGTTAGGACTCATCCTGGTTCATTTGGGTATCGTTCGCGGCCGTGGCCTGCGGACGCTCTTGTTGCGACCGGGCCGAGTCGTTTCGCTGCGTCCACTCGGTCAACTGCACGACGGTGTTGTCGACCGACGGCTGCATGTAGTTGCAAAACCGTCTTCGGGTACACGCCGAACGCGATCGCCAACGCCAACAGCGGCACGGCGATGGAAAACTCGCGGGCCGTCATCGGCGTCAGCGCTTCGCCGTGCGGGCCCTTGTATTCGGCGCCGAGATACACCCGCTGGATGGCCCACAGGATGTAGCCGGCCGTGAGGATCACGACCGCCGCCGAGATCACCGCCAGCGTGATGTCTGTACTTCCACACCGAGAGCACCACGAGCACTTCGCCGATGAACCCGCACAGACCCGGCAGGCCCAGGCCGGCGAAGAAAATGCCGATCGCCATGCCGCTGTACACCGGCATCTTGGCGAACAGGCCGCCGAACTCGTTGAGGTTGCGATGATGCACGCGGTCGTACAAGACGCCGACCAGAAAGAACATGCCGGCCGAGCTGATGCCGTGGGCGATCATCTGGAACATCGCCCCGTTCATGCCCATCTGCCAGTAATCGGGATTGTACGCGCGATCGGCCGTGGCGCTCCACACGCCCATGCCCGAGCACGACGTAACCCATGTGGCTCACCGAGCTGTAGGCCACCAGCCGCTTGAAGTCGGTCTGGGCCATGGCCGCGAATGCGCCGTAGACCATGCTCACCACGCCGATCACGCACACGACGTACGCCAGGTCGTAGCCGGCCTGCGGACAGATCGGGTAGCAGATGCGGAGGATGCCGTAGCCGCCCATCTTCAGCAGCATGCCGGCCAGGATCATCGAGATCGGCGTGGGGGCTTCGACGTGCGCATCGGGCAACCACGTGTGCAGCGGCACGCTGGGCACCTTGATGATGAAGCCGATGAACAGCAGCACGAACGCCCACCACTGCAGCGTTTTGCCCCACAAGCATCTCCTTGCTGAACAGCTCGGTGTTCTGGCCCATCTGCTGCATGGCCAGGATGTTGAACGTATGTTGCGGCGTGTTAGCCGCCAGGATTTCCTGAACCTTCGTCTTGCCGCGCAGCCTCGTCCAGCTGCGGGCTGATAACGCCGGTTGCCAGAATCTGCTCGGCCGGCATCTGCCGCAGGTCGCTGTTGAAGTACAGCATCAGGATGGCGATCAGCATCAGCACGCTGCCCAACAGCGTGTACAGGAAGAACTTGATCGCCGCGTATTCCTTCCGCGGGCCGCCCCAGATGCCGATCAGGAAGTACATCGGCAGCAGCATCACTTCCCAGAACACGTAGAACAGGAAGAAATCGAGCGCGCAGAAACACGCCGATCATGCCCGTCTCGAGCAGCAGGAACAGCACGCAGTAGGCCTTCTCGTGCTTCGTGATCGGCCAACTGGCGGCCATCGCCAGCATGCGAGACGAACGCCGTCAGCACGACCAGCGGAAAGCTGATGCCGTCGATCCCCATCAGATATTGAATGCCGAACGAGGGAATCCAGTCGTACGCGAACAGGTGCTGCATTTCGGCGCCGGCCGGCTTCGAAGCTTACATCGCTCCAGCCGAAGAGCATGCACAGCGACATCAGGAACACGACAGCCGTCGCGCCGAGCGAGATCCACTTGATCGTCTCGCCGCGCAGCGGCAGCAACGCGATCACCAGCGCAACGAGCGCCGGCAAGAACACCAGCCAGCTCAGAAAGACAGCCGGGTTGGAAAAGTTAAGCATGGTAATTATCGAAAACGAAGGCTTAAGTTTTTTGCGTGTTTGTGTTAATTGATAGTGGTTAGTTGATAGTTGTAAGAAGTCATCCAGTCGCAACAACTATCAACTAACAACTACCTACCCGCCATCGCAGCTTTCCACCATAACGTGGCGACCAAAAACATCACGATCGTGCACACGACAATAAACATCACATACTGCCGCAACCGGCCGGTTTGCACGCTGCGCAGCGACAGGCCAAGGTCCCACGTCTTCTCGGCGAACGTGTCGACCGTGTTGTCGATGATCAACCGGTCGCCGACGAACGAAACCACTTGCGACAACCCGCGATACATGTACGCGAGGGCGTGTATGATCGAATCGATCAGCCCGCGGTCGAGCACCTGGGCGATAAAGCCGCTAACCGCGTGCGTCGGCCGCACGAACACGAAGTCGTACAACTCGTCGAACCACCATTTGTTCCAGGTGAGGTGGTACAACGCGTTCAGGTAACGCCGCAGCGTGGCGGCGTTGATCAGCTCCCACAGGTAAACGATCGTCGCGCCCGCGATGCCGGCGATCGCGACGCCAATTGCCGACCAGCCGGCGGGAATCCGGACCTCAGGCTCGTGGCTGGCATGCTCATCGGGAATGACGAGTGCCGGCAGCAGCACGCCGTGCTTGTCGCCCAACTGGCCGACGGGCCGCGCCTGATCGAGCAGACTCTGCACGTCGGGAACGCGAGACGTCCAGGTCCAAGATCGGCCAGCCCACGCCCACCGCAAACACGGCCAGCAGCACCAGCGGCCCGGCCATCACCCAGCGGCGATTCGTGGGCATGATCGTAGCGATGATGGTCGCGCGGCTTGCCGGCGAACGTCATGTACCACAGCCGGAACATGTAGAACGAGGTCATCAGCGCTCCGGCCAACGGCACCACGACGAACACCCACGTGTACCAATGCCGCCTCGTTGTTGAGCGCGAAATTGATCGCCTGCTCGACGATTGCATCCTTCGAGTGGAACCCGCTGAATCCGAGCACAAACGGAATGCCGACGCCGGCAATCGCCAGGCAGCCGATGAGCATCGTGTAGGCGGTGATCGGCATCTTGTGCCGCAGGCCGCCCATCTGCCGCATGTCGTTCGTATGCACGGCGTGGATCACCGAGCCGCTGCACAGGAACAGCAGGCTCTTGAAGAACGCGTGCGTGATCAGGTGAAACAGGCCGGCGACCCAGCCGCCCAGGCCCAGGGCGAGCATCATGAAGCCGAGCTGGCTGACCGTCGAATAGGCGAGCACGCGCTTGATGTCGACGGCCGTGATGGCGATCGTCGCGGCCAGGAACAGCGTGATGCAGCCGATGACGGCGATCACCAGCAGCGCTTCGGGCGTGAAAATCGGATACACGCGGCCGACCAGGAACACGCCCGCGGCGACCATCGTCGCCGAGTGCACGAGCGCGGAAACCGGCGTCGGGCCTTCCATCGCGTCGGGCAGCCACGTGTGCAGCGGGAACTGAGCGCTTTTGCCCACGCAGCCGCAGAAGATGCCCACGCCGGCGATGACAAGCAGTCCAATGACCCCAGTGGGTACCTTCGTCCGCACGCAATTCATTGACCCGGGCGGCAATTTCCGCCTCGTCGCCGCCACTTCGTACAACGTCGGCGATCTCATCGCGGGCTTCCAGCGCGATCATGCCGTCGGCCGGGGCTAATTCGTAATCGTTCTCTTCCGTATGCAGCAGGCTGAAGATGCCGCGCTCTGTGACCGTATTGCCGTCCGGGCCGGTCGCCTCCACGTCGCCGAACGAGAACGTGCCCAGGCTGGTCCACAAGGCCATCAGGCCGATGAGCATGCCGAAGTCGCCCACGCGATTGACGATGAACGCCTTGTTCGCGGCCGTGCTCGCGCTGTGCCGCTCGATGTAAAAGCCGATCAGGAAGTACGAGCAGATGCCCACGAGCTCCCAGAACACGAACACCATCGCCAGGTTGCCGGCGATGCAGATGCCCAGCATCGAGAACGAGAACAGCGACAAGTACTGGAAGAAGCGGTGGAACCGGCCGCGGCGGTGCAGGTGCTCGCCATTGTGCAGCGTTACTTCGTGGTCGACGTACATCGTGCAGCTCATCGTGCATGTAGCCGATGGCATAAATATGAATGCACGAGGCGATGAGCGTCACCATGCAGAACATCACGATGGTCAGCGTATCGATGTAATAGCCGATGGTGAGCTTCAGGTTGCCGAACTGAGCAAGCGTGTACCAGTCGCCGGCTTTGTAGTGAGGCGGGCCGTTCGTGGCATGCTGCTTGGCCTTCTTCTGTGTGCGCTTCCTGCGAGCGCGGCAAAGCGGAACAGCGAAGAGTGGGCCGCCACCGCATCCGGCTGCTCTTCCGCATGGTGTTCGGCGCAGCCAGCGGGTACTCCGGCAGCCAAACGCCGAAAAGAGAGTAAATACTGATCAGAAAGCCGCCGACAATCGCCGCGATGGCGATGTAGCTGGCGTAACTTCTGCGTCGCGTATCGCACGCGCATGCCCAGCATCTGCGGCACCGAATAGCCGACGCAAATCACGGTGAACGACGCCAGCGGCAACAGCCAGGCAATCAACAATAGTGTTGGCAGTCGATCCATATCGTGCGCAAGTTCCCGCTTGCGGTTTAGCGCAGGTTATCCCTGCAACTGATCCGCCCGGTCCACATCGATCGTGTTAAAGCTGTTGTAAAAATTCAGGGCGATCGCCAAGGCCACGGCCGCCTCGGCTGCCGCCAGCACGATCACGAACAGCGACATCAATTGCCCGTCCAGCCCAATCGATCCGGCGTCGTTCCGCAGGTACTGGCTGCCGAACGCGATGAAGTTGATGTTCGCGCCGTTGAGCACCAGCTCGATGCCCATCAGCACGCCCAGCGCATTCCGCTTCGTCGCCATGCACAGCGCTCCGCACACGAACAGCACGGCGCCGACCACGAGGTAGTGCGCAACGCCGACTGGCTCGGTCAAAATGCTTGCGAGTGGCATTGTGCATGTTAGGTCAGGCTTCGCCTGACGTTAATCAATGTTTACGTTGCAATTCATGTCAGGCACAGCCTGACCTACTCCGCGATCGATATGCTTTTTCGTTTGGCCCGCGCCAGGTAGGCGGCGCCGATCAAGCACGACCAGCAAGTGAACGGAAATGATTTCGAAGATCAACAGGTAGCCCGACCGCGTCTGGCCCATCGACGCGCGGGCCCAACAACCCCAAGCCCGACGGCGTCGCGGTTGGCTCGATCGGGATCGCCTCCACCTCGGCCGCGCGACAAGCCGCTCCATTCCGGCACGCTCACCGCCGCCCACACCAACAGCGCGAACAAGCAGGCTCCAACCAGGCCGGCGACCAGCATCTCGCCCGGCGTCGTCTTCATCGACACGAATCGTTCCTGCGACGTGAGCATCACGCCGAACACCAGCAGCACCAGCGTGCCGCCGACGTAGATCAGGAGCTGCATCGCGCCGACGAAATCGGCTCCGGCCAGAAAGAACAGCCCGGCCGTCGCCGCCAGCGACATCACCAGGTAAAACGCCATCCGCACGATGTTCGGCGCTCAGCACCACCGCCACAGCAAACGCGCAGGCAATGCCGGCAAACAGCAGGAAGAAGAACGAAGGCCAGTAAATCGGTTCCATCACGAAGCTTATTCCGTTGGTCGGTGCCGCGAGCCGAGCGGCACCCTTTCAATAGTCGCTACCGCAACGCGATCATCGCTTGCTGTTTCTCGCGCCGGCGGCAGAATCTCCCGTACCTCATACGACGCTGCGCGGCATTTGCATCAGCCCGAAGAATTGCTTGTGCGGCAACCAATATTGCCACAACGTCGCCCCCAAAAACACCAACTGCGGCGATCGGCACGCAGTATTTCAAGCACGTCGTGATCACCTGGTCGATCCGCAGCCGCGGCAGCGTCCAGCGAACCCACATCATCACCGTCACGCCCACGACGCCCTTGAACAAAATGTTGAGCGTTCCCAACACGTTGCCGGCGAATCCCCACCAGAAGCCGTTCTCAAACGTCAGCCCGAGCCAGCTGCCAATCGGGATCGGCCCGTGCCAGCCGCCGAAGAACAGGATCGACGCCAGCAGGCTCACGGCCAGCATCGAGCCGTACTCGGCCATGAAGAAGAAGCTCCAGCGCAGGCCGGAGTATTCGGTGTGGAAGCCGGCCACGAGCTCGCTCTCCGCTTCCGCCAGGTCGAACGGCGCGCGATTCACGCTGGCCGTCGCGCACGTGAAGTAAACCCAGAACGTGATGAACGTGAACGGGTCGTGAAAGATGTACCAGTTGGTAAACCAGCCCGCCTGCCGGTCGCCGATGAACACCAGGTCCATCGACCCGCCAACAGCACCGGCACGACCGCGCACATGCCCAGCGGCACTTCGTAGCTCACGACTTGGGCCGCCTCGCGCATCGCTCCGAACAGCGACCACTTCGACGCCGACGAATAGCCGGCCAGGATCACGCCGAACACTTCCAGTCCCAGCACGGCGAGGATGAAGAACACGGCCATGTTCAAATGCAGGGCGACAAACGGATAGTCGCCGCCGGCGAACGGAATCGCCATGAACGCGGTGAGCGATGCGCAGAAGCTGACATAGGGCGCGAGCTTGAACAGCAACTCGTCAGCCCCTTCGGGCATCAAGTCTTCTTTGGTGAGCAGCTTGATGCCGTCGGCCAGCGTTTGCAGCCAGCCAAATTTGCCGCCCACGCGCGTCGGGCCGAGCCGATCCTGAATGCGGCCAGAAACCTTGCGCTCCATCCAGATGAAGAGCAGCGCGCCAACCGCAACCAGATTCAACAGGAGAAAGATATGAACCAGAGCGGCAAGAACGTAGCCGATGACGCTATCCGGGGCAACCGAAAGGCCTGACCAAGAGAGCAGCGAGTCAAGTAGCTTGTTAAGACCTATAGCCACTTACGCTTTCCGTACGTCGAATGCTGCTTTAGTTTTGTGAAACGGCCAATTGTCGTAAGATTGTACAAAACTGTACACCTGCCGCGATAGGCCCTCCTTTTCCGGGTTGAGCTCGACGTAATTGATCCGATGGCGAACGTCGTCCGGCGTGCGCAGAAAGACCTTGTATGGCCGCGTGGACCAGACAGGATGCTCCAAGCCAATGTCGGCGAGCTGGCGAAGTGCGTCGCGTGCTGCATTCGCAAACGCGTTCCACATCGCGAGCGCATCATCGCGATGGCGGCGAATCACGAGGTGCGCATGATTCTTCAGAATCGCACAGGCCCAAACGGTATAGGACCGATCCGCGATAACCTTTGCGAACGCATCGCCGATGGCTTGCCTCTTCGCCTCATCAATCCAGAACACTGGGAAATTCAGTAGCGGTGCGGCCTGCTGATAGAACGCCTTCAACTCTTTGCGACTCGGCTGCAGATGCCTCGGCTTCCGCCCGTGGTGAATGGGCCCCAAGGGTGCAAATTTCTCGTCGTAGAATTCAGTCGACCCGCTGCCCCGCAAGTCGTTGGCAAGCCAGTGTCCATAAAGCGTCCAGATCAAATGATGCCCAATTATCGGCGGACGTTGGGACATATTCTGGATTCCTGCTTTGCGAAGACGCAAGCGGAAGTTGTGCTTACACGCTCAATTATTCGCTTGCGTCTTCGCAATGAAGCGTACCAGCCCTGACTACCGATCAATCTCCCCCATCACGACATCGAGTGATCCCACAATCGCCGGCACATCTGCGATGAGGCATCCCTGGCACAGCGCGTTGGTCACCGACAGGTTGCAGAAGCTGCTGCTGCGCCCGCGCCCGCCACGGAATCGCTTCGCCGTTCGAGACGAGATAAAAACCCATCTGCCCTTTGGGGCACTCCGTCTCTAAATAGCACTCACCCTTGGGCAGCTTTTGCGTCGAGCTTGATCGGCTCGCCGTGGCTGCCGGTGGAGGTGCTGTAGCGGTCAATTGCTTGGCGGCACAAGTCGACGCTTTGCACGACTTCGAGCATCCGCACGTAGAACCGGTGCCAACAATCGCCGAGCACCGCCTCGTGCGGCACTGTCGGATAATCATGGTCGCGCGGGTAATGCCCGTCGCGCTGGCAAACCACTTCGAAGGCGTAGCCGTCGTACATCGACGTGTAGATCTCTTCGCCGTCGCGGCGCATGTCGTGGTCGATGCCGCTGCCTCGCAGCACCGGCCCGCTTGTGCCGTAGTTGATCGCCATCTCCGGCGACAGGATGCCGATGGCGGCCGTGCGCTTCACGAAAATCGCGTTGGTCGTAAGCAGCGTGTGATACTCCTGGATAATCGGCCCGAACTGCTCGAGGAACTCTTCGCACTTCTGCAGCCAGCCGCGCGGCAAGTCGGCCGTTGCCCCGCCGGGCGTGATGTAGCTATAGGTGAGCCGGGCACCGCACGCCGCCTCGAACAGGTCCAGAATCTTTTCACGCTCGCGGAAGGCGTACAGAAACGGGCTGAACGTGCCCAGGTCGAGGCCGTACGCGCCCATGCCAACTAAATGGCTGGCGATTCGGCCCAACTCCGCAATCAGCACGCGCAAGTGCCGGCCACGCTCCGGCACGCGATAGTTCAGCAGCTTCTCAACGCACAGCGACCAGCCGAGATTCATGTTCATCCCGGCCAGGTAGTCCATCCGGTCGGTGTACGGAATCCACTGCCGCGGCGTAAGGTTCTCGCCGATCTTTTCGGCGCAGCGATGCAAGTAGCCGATGTGCGGCACAACTTCGGAAACGACCTCGCCGTCGGTCCGCAGCACCAACCGCAGCACGCCATGGGTGCTGGGATGCTGCGGGCCCATGTTCACCAGCATCTCGTCCGTGCGGACGTCAAATTCGATGATGCGAGGATCTTCGACTGTTGCACTCATACGAACCTGCTCGCTTATCTTCCGCGGATACCGTGGTATTCCAGCGGCATCTCATAATCCTTGCGCAGCGGGTGGCCGACCCAATCCTCTGGGCAGAGAATTCGCCGCAGGTTCGGGTGGCCTGTGAAGAAAATGCCGATGAGGTCGTACACTTCGCGCTCGTGCCAATCGGCCGTGCGCCAAATTCCTGATACCGACGGCACCTCGGGCAGCTCGCCCGGCCTTGTCGTCCTTCCAGCGCGGCAGCATCACTTTGAGCACGAGGCTGTGCTTGTGCGTCATGCTGTACAGGTGATAGACGACCTCAGTATGCGGCTGCCATTCCGCCTTGGCCGCTTTCTTCTCGTCGGTGTGCAGATAGTCGACGCCGGTGATGCAATTCAGATAGTCAAACGCCAGGCTCGGCTCGCCGCGCAGATAGCGGCACACTTCGAGGAGCCCATCCGGCGTCACCTCGATCCAGGGGTCGATATTCTCGAGATTCGCGCCGGAAATCTTCGCGCCAAACTTCCCCTTCAGTTGGTCAACGAGTGTAGGTCCTGCCATAGTTCTGACACAGTTATTGATTGGGACTTAGCGGCGGAGCTTGCTCCGCGCGGCTCACGCCGACAAGATCGACTGGCTCGGCTCCATCGCGCGCACTGGTGGCCCACGATACACCGGCGGGTCCCGCTTTTGTGTAACGGCCCGTACCCAATCCAAATCGCCGCGCTTCCACACGTACGCAAAGCCGACCAACAGCACGACGAAAAATACGCCGATGTCGACAAACGACGCGCAGCGCAAGTGTTTGGGCCGACTCTTGCAACGCGCCGACGTCGCCCTCAACCGGCGCCGCCAGGCGCAGCGACGCCTAGTTCTCGAAGCCGTATGGCCATGAATTCGGGCAAAGCACCGGCAGCATTGCCATCCGCCGCGGCTATTGCGGCGGGCGGGTCACCTGCCATTTGGGTCGCCTTCCCAAACACGGCCGCCCAGGGGAAGAAGAATGCAACTTCCACATCGAAGATGATGAACAACAAGGCCACCACATAAAACCGCAAGTCGAACTGCACAAAGCTCGAGCCGATCGTCGGCTCGCCGCATTCGTATACCTCGAGTTTTTCCTGATTGGGCAACCGCGGCCGAACCAGCCAGCCCACCAGCAGGTTCACAAACAGAAACAAAAAGCCGGTAAGTGCGAAGAGTGCGACGTAAGCGGCGATGGCTGTTGGTGATGCCATGATTGTTAGTTGATAGTTGTTAGTGGATAGTTGTATTAAGTCGATGGCTTTTAACAACTATCAACTATCCACTAATCAACTATCCATTTACTGATTCGGTCCCGCGTGCACCGGTTCGACGATAACCTTCGAGTCGGCCACTGCCGTTGGATTCAAAGTCGCCCGCCCCCAGGCCACATTGAGCGGCATACGCGAAAAATCCACGATGCAACCGTCGCGGCTGTAGCAGCTCAAGTCGTGTGTCGCTCCCATGAAGATGCAATCCACCGGGCACGGCTCCACGCACAGCGCACAGAACATGCACTTCGTGTAGTCGATTGTATAGCCGGTGACCTTGAAACCCTTGCCGCCTTCGACCCGTTCCTTGCCGATGTAAATGCAATCCACCGGGCAAGCCTTTGCGCACTGATCGCAAGCGATGCACGTCGTCAGGTCGAAGCGATGGAAGCCGCGATACCGAGCCGCCACCGGCACGGGCAGCTCGGGATACTCAAAGTGCTCGGTGAATGTTTTGCGCTCGGGACGGTATGTTTTGATCCAGGTGCGAAGCGTCACCCACATGCCGCGCGCCACGGTGTACACCGTCTCCACGACGTTGCCCAGCCAGGGCCACACAGCCTTCAATTGGTTGATCATCGGGCGGCCGACGCTTCCTTTGGTACCGTTGCTCAAATCCAGAATCGCGCTTGCAACAAACGAGCGAATGCTGCACACGCCTCGCCGATGATCAGCCGACAATTGCAGCGGTTCGCGTCCATTGCGATCGCTGACGGCCGACATGCTTTGCGAAGCGACAGAGTATTAATGCACCAATTGAGTGCGGCCCGTTAATTATAGAGGTACGCGACTCGGCCGCAACCGCCAATGCGAGTGCGCAAAGATTCACTTTATCGCTGAGCAGAATCGCCACAAACAAGAACGGCGGTCATGCGCCTTTGCCAAACGCGCTGCGTCGCACTCAACCAAGCGCTGCGATGTTCTCCAGTTCCGCTGAGCTTCGGCACGAAAGAGAGACGCGATGAATCACGCAAGGAACACACCATCGCCCAGCGCTGCGATTCGGCGAACTTATCTGCGCAAAAGCGCTCTCCCGGCAAGCGCGATGCCAAAGCATTTACGGGTTCGCAGCATAACCGTTCGGGTGCCAAATTGTCACGCAGACCCCGAGGAATTGGTGCATTGGTTAAAATGGGAAGAATCGAACTCAACAGCTCCTATCGCTGTGTTCGACTACTAGACGTTGCTAGCATATAGGAGAAAAAGTACGTTATTGGCGGCGATTACTGCCGTCCATAAAGTATTATGCCAAAATCATTTGCGCCAAGAGCAATCGCGCCTACCTCCGACGCATCGGCGGCGACGACCATTCGACTCGGGACCGGTAAAGGGCCAAATATCGTGCCAAAACCCGCCCGGGTAGGCGGAAAACCCCTCATCTGGCTATGTTCTTTCCTTGACTAGACCTTCTGACCACGTAGAGTGGATTGAGGGGCCGTCTGCTTTTCCGGCGCCCATATCCGGCGATTATGCAGCGGGCCGTCGGCCCAAAGGATATGGGATTAACGCCTCGGGCCACAGTGAGGCAGCCGGGCGTTTGAACGTGCCTCTGCGAAGGAATCGAGCATGTTAGTTCTGTCACGGAAAAAGAACGAGAGCATCATTATTAATGATGACATTACGATCGTCGTTGTGGAAATCCGCGGCGACAAAGTGCGCCTCGGCGTCGAAGCGCCCAAGGAAGTGCCCGTACATCGTAATGAAGTCTATGAGGCCATTCGGCGCAATCAGCAGAAGCAGGATGCGGATGCCGGCGAACAACCCGTCACGCACAGCGACGGCACCGCGGCGACCGAATAGTTTCCATCCGCCAGCAACGGCGCCCCGCCTCGTCGATTCTCTTTTTATAGCTCATCTCCGCTAGCAAACTCTTCGCTCGCTCGCTGTCTATTGGACGCGCATCATTGGACCGTCCGGCTGATTCGATTGCGAATCGCATCACTCGGCCGTCCCAATTCTTAAGTTCGGCCGATTCACTGAAAGTCGCGCCGCTGGTCCAGCGTCTTGACGACGTCGCCTCGTAGCCCTATACAGCTAAGACTGCTGCATAAGTAATTTGCCGAAATGCCCGCCGCCATTGGTGACGCCGCGACGGTCGCCGACCATTTGCGGTTCGCCGATGCTGAATCTCGCCGGCCCCGTCGTCTAGCGGTCTAGGACACCGGCCTTTCACGCCGGTAACACGGGTTCGAGTCCCGTCGGGGTCACTTCAAATGACGAATTACGGAATGACGAATGACAGAATAACCCATCGAGGATTTGCTGGGTTCATTCTTCATTCGCTCATTCGTCATTCGTCATTATCTGCCTGTTCTTATGTCGCATGTATGACGCGTTACTTATCGTCTCTTTCGGTGGTCCGGACGGTCCGGATGATGTCCTGCCGTTCCTGGAAAATGTCTTGCGCGGTCGCAATGTGCCTCGCGAGCGACTGCTCGAGGTCGCGGATCATTACCATCATTTTGGCGGTCGCAGCCCGATCAATGAGCAGAACCAGCAGCTAATCGCGGCCATCGAACGCGAACTGGCCATAAACGGTCCGCCACTTCGCGTGTACTGGGGCAACCGAAACTGGCACCCGCTCCTGCCGGACACGCTGCAAAAAATGGCCGCTGACGGCGTTCGTCGCGCGCTGGCGTTTGTTACCAGCCCGTACAGCTCGTATTCGAGCTGCCGGCAATACCGAGAAGATACTATTCGCGCACAACAGGAAGTTGGAGCATTCGCGCCGCAGGTCGACAAGCTGCGCGCGTACTTCAACCATCCCGGATTCATTGAGCCGATGATCGAGCGCACTCGGGAAGCGCTGCAGCAAATTCCGCTGCCGCGGCGCGACGACGCACTGCTGGTTTTCAGCGCGCATAGCATCCCGCTGGCGATGGCTCAAACGTCGCAATACGAAGAACAACTGCGCGAGTCGTGCCGCCTCGTGGCCGACGGCCTTTATGACACCCTCTCCCTGCGTGTCGAAGATCCGCCGCGGCGGGAGAGGGCCGAGGTGAGGGGGACCTGGCACCTGGTCTATCAAAGCCGCAGCGGGTCGCCCCAGCAGCCGTGGCTCGAGCCGGATATTGGCGAGTTCATTGAGCAGCAGCACGCCCAATCCGCGTTGAAGGACGTGATAGTCGTACCCATTGGTTTTATCTCGGACCACATGGAAGTTTTGTACGATCTAGATACCGACTTGAAGCAACGCTGCGAGCGGCTGGGCATCAACATGGTGCGCGCCGCCACCGTCGGCACTCATCCGCGCTTCGTGCAAATGATCCGCGAGCTCGTCATCGAGCGCATGTCGGATGCACCGCAAAGGCTGTCTTTGGGCCAGCTCGGGCCAAGTCATGATGTTTGCCCGGACGATTGTTGTCGCTACACGCCGACGCGGTGAACAACAGGAAGAATCGATGTCGGATGTACGCTACGTTGACCTCCGGCGCCCACTCGGAATTTCGGGCATTACGGTATCGCCCGTTGCGCTCGGTTGCTGGCCGATTGCCGGCGTGACGACGCTCGACACCAACGAAGCCGACAGCGTCGCGACCATCCGGGCATGCTTCGACTTGGGCATCAATCACCTCGACACGGCCTATGTCTACGGGCCCCGTGGGGAAAGTGAAACGCTCGTCGGCCGGGCTGTTGCCGGTCGCCGCGACGAAATGGTTATCGCCACTAAATGCGGCATTCATTACGAAGGCAGCGCGATGGTGAACGACGGCCGACCCGAGCGGCTGCGCGCCGAGTGCGACGAAAGCCTGCGCCGGCTTGGCACGGATCGCGTGGAGCTGCTGTACCTGCATGCGCCCGACGAGAACGTGCCGATCGCAGAGTCGGCCGAAGCGCTGCGCGCATTGATCCAGGAAGGAAAGACGCGCTCCGTCGGCGCATCGAACTGCACGATCGAGCAGCTTGAAGCCTTCACGGCCGTGTGCCCATTGGCAGCCGTGCAAATGCCATACAACATGCTGCAGCGCGATATCGAACAGTGCACCATCCCCTGGTGCCGCGAGCGAAATATCGCGGTGATCGTGTACTGGCCACTCATGAAAGGCCTTCTTGCCGGCCGAATCGAGCGCAGACCACCAATTCCACGACCGTGACAGTCGCCGAAACTATCCGATGTACCAGGGCGAAGAGTGGCAGAAGAACCAGGACTTCGTCGCGCACTTGCGCGATGCGGCGGCCGCGGGCTCGACGCGGCCACACAGTCGCCCAACTCGTCATCAACTGGACGATCAATCAGCCCGGCATCACGTCGGCTCTATGCGGCGCAAAGCGCCGCTGGCAAATCGAAGAGCTGGCCGGCGCGATGGGCTGGACGCTCAGCGACGAGCAGCGTGCAATGATCGACGCTGCTCTTGCCGAGCGCGGTAAAGCCGCCGCAAAGAGACATTTCACTTGATATGTGGGCGAGTCTCTCCGAGACTCGCATGGAACGAACCGCCTTCCCACTAGGCAAGTCTTTACGATTTGATTGGCGGCTTTGTCCCACCATCCGCGTCGTGGAGAGACGCGGCCACGTCTTTGGTATACTCCTCTCTATGGAAGAGTTGCAGTTCTTTAATCCGAAGCAGCCCTACTGCGTTGCATGGAAGGCGCTGCCTCATTGGGCACAATCAGGAACTGTTTGCTTTATCACATGGCGAACGGCAGATTCACTGCCCGTCGCGGCCGAACGCCGGATTACTAACAAACGAGCGGCTGCGCTACAACAATTCGAATCGGATCCGGGACTCGACTGGAAGGAGCAATTGGCCTCGCTTCCGCTGCACGATCGTCACAAAGTGCAATGGAGTCTGTTTGGCTTGCTCGACGAAGAGTTAGACCATAACTTTGGGGAATGCGTGCTCGCCCAACCAGACTTGGCGAACATCGTTGGCAAGGCATTGCTCCATTTCGATGGCGAACGCTACGAGTTGACCGATTATGTTGTGATGCCGAACCATGTGCACGTGCTTGTAGCATTTCGCGATGAGGACGCGCTGGTGAGTCAATGCACCGCATGGAAACGATTCACCGCAAGACAAATTCATCAGGCGCTTGACCGGCGAGGCGAGTTTTGGCAAGTGGAGCAATTCGATCACCTCGTGCGCGGGCCCGATCAGTTCGAGCACTTCCGAAAATACATCGCAGATAACTCACGAAAAGCCGGTTGCAGCCGGGCAGCTATCTGCACTATTCCAAATTGTGATCGGTGGGCGAGTCTCGCCCAGGTGGGCGAATTTCTCCGAAACTCGCACGGAAACGTATGCTGCCTTCACTCTAAAGGTACCCCGCAAGCGGGTAGCTATTCCTCACCATTCGCGTCTCGGAGAGACGCGGCCACACGTGGGCGAGTCTCTCCGAGACTCGCATGAATCCGTTAAGATCATGCCCGCGGGAGAAGCTTAAATCACTTCAGGTGGCAACGGTTTTCCTTTCCATCCGCGTCTCGGAGAGACGCGGCCACAGTTACGCCGGTTCGGCGAACACCAGCAGGTAGCCGTTCGGGTCGCGGATGGCGAATTCGCGCAGGCCGAATTCGGTTTCGTGCGGGCCCCATTCGAAGGGCACTTTCCCGCGCAGCTCGTCGGCCAGCCGGTCGACGCTCTCTGGAAAGACATAGAACGCGCCGGTGCATGCCGGTGCATCCATCGTCGCGCGCGGCGAATCGCTGAAGAAAATGATTGCCACGTCATCGCGCCGGACTTCCGTGCGCAATGGGTCGCTCTCGATCGGATAGTAACCGGTTTGCACAAAGCCAAGGCGCCCGATGTAGAACTCGAGCGTCTCGCGCATGTCGCGAACGAACAGGCAAGGGAGAAGGCGACGACCGAGATTAGTTGGCATGATGTGGTGCTCGATGCCGTCACAAAAATACCGCGACAGTGTTCGCGGCTACATTTCAGATGCCCATCGCGGCCAGTGCATCGGCAACACGCCCCGCGGCGACCGAGAGCTGTGGATGATCCGCTTCGAACTTGAGCAACATATCCTTGAGGCCGCTGGCGTGCACTTCGACATCAGCCGGCGATTGCGTCTCCTGCTTTTCGAGCGCGCGTTCCATGTCGTCGATAAGCGCTCGCAGCTGCGCCAGCGTCGCGGGGTCTACGCCTTCGGCCTGCGTCAATTCGTCGTGAAGCTGGCGAAGCGTCAATCGAAGTCGTTCGTTTCCCATCCCCGCAGCCTAACGTGGCGATTGCCTCGCGGCAAGTAATTGTACGGTGGGCACCGCAGGCCACTTGACGTGCGCGCGCCAAAACCTTCAAGCCATGGTGGGCAATGCCCACCCTACAAACACAAAGCCCGTTGACGCGCTTCACCGCATCAACGGGCGATTTCGAATACAAGCCGCGAACCCCGTGTCGAATTTCCCTCGACGTGTCGACTCGTCAGCTAATGTGCGGTGCGCTTACCAGCGCTTTCCGCCGCCGCCACCACCGCCGCCGCCGCGGCCACCACCACCGCCGCCGCGATAGCCGCCACCGCCGCCGCCGCGGCCGCCGCCGCCACCACCACCGCCGTTGCTCTTCGGACGGGCTTCGTTCACCGTGATCGTGCGTCCGTCGACCTCGGTGCCGTTGAGCGCTTCGATCGCAGCACGGGCCTCATTGTCATTGTTCATCGATACAAACGCGAAACCTCGCGGACGACCCGTGTCGCGATCGGTGATCACCGCGACTTCTTCAACTTGTCCATGGGCTCCAAACTCGGCTTGCAACGTCTCCTCGGTCGTCGAAAAGGATAGGTTGCCAACATACAGCTTCATCGTGCGCAACTCCAAAACAATTGAGCCGGTTCGTTTGCCAACGCTGTTGCACGGCCGGGAAGGTCCGCCGTGAAGTTGGTCATGAAACGCGGCTGCAAACACTCTTCCGCGATCGTCTTGGAGTCCGACAAGGCCACCAAATCTCTCGGGAAAGGGAACAACACGAGGGATAAGTATAGCGAGTGCTGGCACCGGAGTCTAACGATTCTTATGCGAAAAATAAGCGTTGCCGACCGGGCGGGCCGGCGCTCAGGGAATTCGACGTTTCGCCGCCGGGAAAGCGCTTGCGGTCGGCCGATAGTCGAAAACCGCATCGCGTTAAAGAACTTAAGCTAGGCAATCTTTGCGGCGCAATGGAGGCGAGCGGGAGGTACACCCAGCCTTACGATTCGCGCGAGAGCATTGCCCGAATCACATCGGGGTCTAATTCCCGCAATGAATCGACGACCAGATCTGCGGCCGAAAGCTGCTGCCGAGTCGCCGTACCCGTAAGCGCGATGGCAATCATCCCGGCATGGTGCGCCGCGTCGATGCCATGCACCGCGTCCTCGACCACGGCGCACGATGCGGCCGGCAAACCTAACCGCTCGGCCGCGAGCTGGAACACCTGCGGATCGGGCTTGCCGCGCTGCACATCGGCGCCGGTGACGATCGCGGCAACATGGCCCGCGCAGCCCAGTTTTTCCAGCGTCAATGCGATATTTTCCGGCGGGCCCGATGAACCAACGGCAATTGCAAAGCCATTCGCGGCCAGCGCCTCAATCAACTCAACCGCTCCGTCCATCGCGGGAAAATCGGCGCGGAGAATCTCGCGAAAGAGCGATTCTTTGCGCTGGTCGAGCGATTGGATTCGCCCGTCGGTCGTCTCCGGTCCCAAGGAGCGACGCAGGATATCGCGGCTCGTGCGACCAAAGTCGGCGGCGAAAGCGGCTTCGGAGTAGTCGCGGCCCAGCTCGCCGTACAACTGGCGCCAGCTCGCGAAGTGCGCTTGGTATGAATCAACCAGCACACCGTCCACATCAAAAATCACGGCGACGCTTGGCATGGCGGAGGTAACCGCAAGCGGTTGGAGACGTGGCGGGCGGATCGACTCGCCATTTTAGTGTGCGAGACTATGTCTGCACAACTTCGCCGCCGCCAAGCATCTGCTAGCGAAAAAGCGAATTCGACGGCAGACGCCGCCCCAGTTGCTCGTGCGACAATCGCGGCCGCGCCGATTGCTGCAGCGCAATCCGTTCCAGGTCGCCGGTTGCGCCCGTTACTTGTGCGATCATGTTCGCATGCTGCTGAGTTGCCGTACGTTCTAGCGCGGCGAGTTGCTCGTCGACTTGGCGCTGCGCTTGCGCCAGCAACTGTTGCGAACGATCGACAGCCGCTCGGTCGAGCGCAAGCTGCATCGCCTCGGCCATTGCGGGTCCAAGGTTCGACCACAGCGTGCATTTCGGCTCGGTCAAAGTACCACTGAGGGCGATCCGCATCGTAAGCCCGTTGGCCTTTTCCAGCGTTTGACTGAGTGCTGCCGCAAGCGGCACAGTGCTCAAGTTTCCATAGAGAGTGGGCATTGGCTGGACACGGTTTTGCACGAGCTGGATCTCGCCAACGAGCGATTCGCCATTCACCACCAGATGGGCCGAAAGCGATGATGGCGAAGGACCGAGCATCAGGCTTAACTCATCCGGCCGGCCCAATTCAAGCCTTGGCAGCGCGACGCCGCTTCCGCTCACGATCAACTCGTCGCGCGGCACGGAGTCCGTCCGATCGATAATGGCTTGCAGTTCCACTGGCTGTGCACTGGTAGATTTCAGGCGCAAGCGGATCGGCTTGGCATGGGCCGAAGGCGAATTCGTGAAATCGGTGAGGACGCCGCGCAGTTCCACCGGTTGACCGCCCACTCGACTGCTGCCACGCAGTTCCAGGCGCGGATCAATAGCTCCGGCGCAGGCCGGCAGCCCGCAAACAAAACATCCTCGCCTCGCGACGGCTGCCGCGAAGTACGCTCGGCCGGTGCAACGCTGCGCGTCCAACGCAGCCAGCCCAACATTTCATCGAGCGGCCTGGCGACTTGATCGCACAACAGGTAGGCCGTTAAGGCGCTTGCATCGGCCGGTTCGAAGCGCAGCCGTTCGCGAAAAAGTTGCTCGTCCTGCTGCCGCGCGGCAACGATCGTTCGCCGGTCCGAGTCCAGCGTTGCAAGCAAATTCTCGATTTCGATGTCAATGCGCGCGATATCGTTCCGCAGCGCGGCGACTTGCTCCGGTAGCGCGTGCAATTTGTTCTCATGTCGCAATGGATTCGACAGGGCCGTCGCGGCACGTTGCTGCATCTCCGACGCACGCTGATTGAGCGCGGTCACCTGCCGCTCAATCTGCGCCGATCGCGCCGGCCATTGGGCACACAGGTCGTCGGCCAGACGCACGCTTTTCAGCTGCATGGCCCAGTTCGTTCCAAATTGTTCATTGGTGTGCGCAAGCCATTCTTTGGTCCGTCGTTCGGCCCAATCATTCACCATGAGCGTCGCACGCGTCCGTTGCCGATCGCCGCTGGCGTTCGACGAGCCGAATTGTAGTCCACTGACCGTGCCCCGATCGATCACGGTCCGTTTGTAAAGAAGCGGCTTAGTGGCGACGTCGAGCACCACATGGTCCGCTTCAATCCAGTTTTGCGCCGGCGCCTGCGGATTTTCGAAGCGCAGATCGTTAAGCACGACTTGCCGATCGAGCACCGCGACTCGCGCGTGATTCACATCGAGCGGCGTGCCAGTGATTGCTTTGCTGGAGCGCGGAATCACCGACCGCACAACGCGGCCCAATCCGTATTGTGCCGCAAGCAATGCGACGACCACCATCAACAGCCGTGGCACGGCGGTTTGCCATTGTAGATTTCGAATCATGGCGATGCTCCGTGAAGCGGCTTGCTTTGAGGAAGCGCTTCCCATCGTTTTGCCCTGGGCTCACAAAGTTCGCCGCCGGCCGCCACTTTTTGCACGCGGCAGCAAGCCGTCCGAACCAACCAATACGTCGGATACGCCAGGTAAGCGCCGACGAGCAGTGAGCCCGTCACGACGGTGTTGTGAAACCCAAGCCACGGACCGAGCGGCAGACCGTAAACCGCCGCAAAGACGGACTGCAGCGAATCGACGGCCAGCACGCTAGCGCCAACTTTGTGCGTAAACGGATCAGCCCACGTGCCGACGAGCGAGAATGCAACCGCAGCCGCGATCGCCAGCCCCTTATTCATGCGCAGCGAGAACACTAGCACGCACAGCGCCACGGCGATAAGGTTCACTTTGGGCACAAGTCCAAGCATCATGCCCAACGTAAACCCTGCCGCGAGCTGATGCGGCGAGTCGCTGGCAAACAATCGCTGTGCAACTCTTTGCAAATATGCAAAGGAGGGCGAGAGCATCCGGAGTCCTTTCCGGTGCAAGGCGGCACGGGAAACAAACGCGGCAGGCAGGCAGTCAGGCTAGCTTGCACGACCGGCGCAGCATCAGGCGAGTCGCGCGGCATCATGTGCTACGGCGCATATCGGACGGGTCGGCGCAGCCGCTTCATGCAACTCGGCGGCGCCCTTTAACTCACCGCTAGCTCTGCTGGCAAGCACTACGCGACTTGATTGCAGCCCGCAGCGCAAGCAAGGGAACAAGTGTTGGGCAGCAAACGGAGTCGGGAGTCTTCAACGCGTTTCGCGATAGTACATCACAGGTCGTACGAGTACGCTTCCTAAATGTTGGCGCTCACGACTCCCGACCCCTTCCGCGCCGCCGCGCCGAAGGGGTCGGGAGTCGAAACCGTTTTCGAAGCTTTCATTACCACTAGGACACGATCTGTTCCAATCGCTACGCGGGTTGAAGACTCCCGACCCCGGACTCCTGACCTTGGTCGCGCTATTTCGCTTGCCGCGACTGTTGCGTCTCCAGCAAGCGGCCAAGAATTTGCTTCGCTCGCGGATCGGCCGGTTGCAGCTCGTGCATCTTTTTTAGCGTGAGGACAGCCGCATTGAACTGCTGCTCGTCGCCGTCCAGCTGGTAGCGGCGCTCGTGCAACAGCGCCAATGCCATGAGAAACTCATAGTTCTGCGGTGCGCGGTCGCAGGCGGCCGTGAGCGCCGCTTGTGCTTCATCGAACTGTCCCAATAAGAAACGTAATAGCCCCAGCCGATAATAAATCTCCGCATTCTCCGGGGCCAGGCGCACATCGCGCTCCATCAAGTCGGCTTCCTCCTGACGAAGCTGACGAATCTCGCTCGGGTTCCCTTCGCGCTCTTGCAGCAACGACGCAAGCTCCGACCGATGCCGGTCATATATGGCTCCAGGCGAATGGCGGCTTGGAAATGGGCGATTGCCTCGTCCAACCGGCCATGCGCACGATCGAGCGCGCCGAGCGTCAAGTGCCCGCCGGCGTGGTCGAGCGACAGCTCCTGCGCGGTGCGAAATTCGGCAAATGCGCGCTCAAACGCGCTGCGTTGCATTTGCGGAACATGCTCGAGCGACATGTAGGCCAACCGCGCGGCAGCCGCCACCCGCACGCCGCGAGCCGAATCGCTGACCTTCGCCGCCAACAGTGCAGCCAGCGCCGGCTCTAACTCAGCCGACACGGCCCGCACGGCGGCCAGGCGCACGAGCGGTTCGCTATCGCGAAGCGCATTGCGCCGGGCCGCATCGCTTTCGCTGTTGCGATAATTGACCAGCAGGTCGATGGCCGTCGCCCGCACAATGCCCGGCGCGGTTTTGCGACTGGCCAATTCGGCAAGCAGCTTATCGCGCGTCTGGGACTGACCGATCGCCCGGCCGCGATGGCCGGCGCCCAATGCGGATCATCCGGCCGCTTCTCGCCATACCACTTTCGCACCGCGTCGGCCGCCCATTGGAACGTTTCATCGGCTCGCGTATGGCAATCGTTGCACGCGTTCGGCGTTCCCAGCTTCGCCGACAGGTCCGGTCGCGGCACCCGAAAGCTGTGATCGCGCCGGCTGTCGATCACCATGTACAACCGCGCCGGCATGTGGCACTCGACGCACTTCGCGCCTGCCGATTCCATCGGATGGTGATGATGCGCCGGCGTATCGTATTTCGCCGGCACGTGGCATTGCGCACAAAGCTGGTTGCCCGTGAACTTCAGCTTCAGCGAATGTGGATCGTGACAATCGCTGCACTGCACCCGATTCGCATACATCTTGCTTTGCGTGAACGACCCGTACTCGTAAACTTCATCGAGAATTTGGCCGTCGGCATGGTACAGAGTGTGGGTCAAGAGCGACGGTTCATAGTGATCGAGAAACGGCTTGCCGGGACGAAAGTCCTCATGGATTTGATATCGACGCGCGTGGCACTTGGCGCACGTCTCGAGCTGCACGTCGGTGTTTTTGTTTTTCAGCGACACGAGGCCGTAGCCCAAGTTACGGTCCCAGAACGGCGACACGCTCGTCGCCAGATCCACGTGCACGCTGCCCGGCCCGTGGCATTCTTCGCAGCTGACGTCGATTTCTTCGTAGCTCGTGCGATACGTGTTCTTCACCGCGTCATAGTTTTTGTGGACGTTCGTCGAATGGCAGTCGGCGCACGTCGTGTTCCAGTTCTGCGCGATGCCAGTCCAATGCAGCGGGTCGCCCGGCTCGATCCGCTCGTCGGTGACGTCGGGCGGCGTCACGTAGAACCATTTCTTGTTGTCGATGTCCCATGACTCGCGAAGCACCTGCACGCGGCCGTCCGGAAACTCGACCATGTACTGCTGCAGCGGCCGCACGCCGAACGTGTACTTGATCTCGTAATCGTGATGCTCGCCGTCTGGTCCCTCGGCGTTCACCATGAACTTGCCGCCAGAGCGGAAGAATCGCGTCGTCACGCCCTCGTGCGTAAACGATGTGTCGTTGAAATCGGCCAGCACCGATTCGTCGCTGGCCACCTCCATTGCCCGATCATGGTCGGAGCCAAGCCACAGCTTGTGCTGTGCCTGATGGCAGTCGGCGCACGTGGCGCGGCCCACGTAATGCGCCTCGGCCATCGCGCCCGGTGAAAGATCGCTAAACCAGTCCCATGCCAAGACGCCGGCCGCCATCAACGCAACGGCAATCGCGCCAATCAGAATTTTCAGCGGCATGGCAGAACTAGCGAAAGAAAAGTCACATCAGTTTTCCCCTTCCCCGGCACGGGAAAGGGGATAGGCGAGGGGGCTACCCTCCATCATGGAACTCAAAACCCCCGGCAGAGCCGGGGGCTGTTGGCCTGTTCGATTTCGAACGCCCCAACCTGTCACCTACTTACTCACCCACTCACTCATGCCCATGATCATCGCCTTCGCCGTGAGGATGAGGATGAGGATGGGCATGGTCGTGACCGTGATCATGAGCTGTTTCGATGAGGCCCACATATGGCTTGCCGTCGATGTTAATGTTGAGTCGCGCGTGAGTGTCTTCCACTTCGCCGCAAACGACTTTGCAAAGCGGCTCGCTCACAAGCTCGAAATACGAGGTCTTGCCCTCGGGGTCGCCCATTTGAGTCACTGCAGGCAGCACGTATTCGCTGGGCTCGTCGGCAACCGTCACACGAATCGTCACCGACTCGGCTTCGATTGGCGCGGCCGACTTGGCCGACCCATCAAGGACGTAGATGCCCACGCGATGCTCGGCATCGTCGTGCGTCAGCTCCGCATGGTAACCGTCCGCATCGAGTTCGATGATATGGCCGTTATGCGGACCGACCTCTTCGTGCGCATGCTCATGATCGGCCGCTGCCGTGTCGCCATCAGGAGCCTGGCTTTTGCCACAACCCTGCAGCCCAGCCAGAAATATCACCACCAGCACGCTTTGAGCACCAATCAACACAACTCGCATTTGAGCCTCCTTGAGCAACAAAAAGCATGAATAATTTCTTCCAAGGCAGTGAACAGGAGGAAGCAGAGGTAGCAGAGAAAAACGCAGATATGTCACAATCATTGCTCGGCCGAATACGTCTTATCCGAGATATCAAACTCTGCTTCCTCTGGGTCCTCCTGTTCAATATAGTCCGCCATCGCGCTATTATTCTACGGTAGGACCCGCCCGATTGTGCAGCCACGATCCGGCGCGGTAGCATCGAGTAGGGTTTAGCCGGCGGCCATCCAGCTGCTTGCGTAATATCACGAGACCATACAAATGTCTGACCAAAGCACTGAAAAAGCCACGTTCGGCTCCGGCTGCTTCTGGTGCACCGAAGCCGTGTTCCAGCAGCTGCGCGGCGTCGAATCGGTCCAATCGGGATACAGCGGCGGCCACGCCGCGGACCCCACCTACGAACAGGTTTGCTCCGGCCGCTCCGGCCACGCCGAAGTTATCCAGATCACGTACGACCCCGCGGTGATTTCTTTCGATGATCTGTTAAAGGTCTTCTGGCAGACGCACGACCCGACCACGCCCAACCGCCAAGGCCACGACGTCGGCACCCAATACCGCTCGGCCATCTTCTATCACAACGACGACCAGCGCCGCATCGCCGAAGCGTACAAAGAGCAGCTAGACGCATCCGCCACGTTCGCCGCGCCAATCGTCACCGAAATCACGCCGTTCAAGGACTTCTACCCGGCCGAGCAATACCACCAGAATTACTTCCGCTCGAACCCAGCTCAAAGCTACTGCGCAGGCGTGATTCGGCCGAAGGTGGAGAAGTTCACAAAAGAATTTGCAGAACTGTTGGAATAGATCACTGTTCAGCTCTGCGATGCTCACTGCCGCAGTCGGCCCCTTTACCTCCAACCGCACAATTCAGATAATTGAAAATCCGTCCGGTGCCCAAACGCCGGACGCAGCGGCGGAGTAGCTCAGTTGGTTAGAGCAGCGGAATCATAATCCGCGTGTCGGGGGTTCGAGTCCCTCCTCCGCTATTTGTTCACACGCGTCATTCAGGATCCAACCGCTCCTCTGGATGCCGGCTTGGTTCTCGCCATTGAAGTTCGCCACACGGTCGCCGGCGCGGTAAGATGGGCGGCAGGTCGCGAGCCCTGACAAAGGCCTCTATGCCTAAGCGTCTATGGAGCAGTTGGCATGGCGCAAAAGAATGCTGCCCCCTACGACAACGTTTCAGCGGTGACGCGCCGCGAGTTTCTCGTGCGCAGTGGGGGCGGTTTCGTGCGCTGGCGGCAAGCTGGATGCTGCACCACGATGGGTCGTCGGCGCTGGCCAAGACCACGTCGGGTGCCGCAAGCGATCCGCTCGCAATGCGAACGCCGCATTTCGCGCCCGTGCCCAGCGTGTTATCTATCTCTTCATGCATGGCGGCCCTAGCCATGTCGACTTGTTCGATCCCAAGCCGACGCTGCATCGTTTGGCCGGGCAGCCGTTGCCGGAAAGTTTCGGAGCGGTGATGACCCGCCGCCAGGTGGCGGCCAATCCGCTTCTCGCGCCGATTTGTCGGCTGCATGCCCGCGGCGAATCGGGAATCGAGATTAGTGAACTGTTGCCCGAGATGTCTCAGTTCGCCGACGACCTGTGCGTGATACGCAGTTGCCACGGCGACAGCGTGAATCATCCGCAGTCGGTCTATCAGATGAACACGGGCTCGATCTTGATGGGTCGGCCTAGTCTCGGCAGTTGGGTCAGTTACGGGCTTGGCACCGAGAATCAAAACATGCCGTCGTTTGTTGTGCTGCCTGATCCAGGCGGCGGAATCAAGGGCGGCCCACCGGCATGGGGTAGCGGTTACCTGCCGGCAACATATCAAGGCACGACCATGCGCCCGGGCAAGGCGCCGATTCTGCACCTGACGCTGCCGGAAGGCGTCGCGCATGACGATCAGCTCGCAGTGCTCCGATATCTGCAGCATGAAAACGAAGAGCATCAAGCCCTGAGGCAGATGGATGATCAGCTCAGCGCGCGCATGAATACGTACGAGCTTGCCTACCGCATGCAGGCCGAAGCGCCGCAGCTTGTCGACTTCAGCCAGGAAACCCCTGACACACTCAAGTCGTATGGCATAGGCGAAAAGCACACGGACGAGTTCGGCACTCGCAGCCTCCTCGCGCGCCGACTGTTGGAAAGCGGCGTCCGCTTCGTGCAATTGTATTCCGGCGATACTGTGGGGTGGGACGCTCACGAAGACGTGGCCGAAAACCACGGCCGCATGTGTCGCCGCACCGATAAGCCAATCGCCGGTCTGTTTCGCGACTTGCAGCAACGCGGACTGTGGGACGATACGCTCGTCGTTTGGGGCGGCGAGTTTGGCCGTATGCCGATGAGCGAGTCGGGTAAGGGACGCGATCACAACCCGTGGGGGTACAGCGTCGTGCTCGGCGGTGGCGCCGTGAAGGGCGGCATGGTCTACGGGAGCACCGACGAAGTCGGCCTGCGAGCAGCCGAAAACCCCGTGCACATTCGCGATTTGCACGCGACTTTGCTTCACATCTTGGGAATGCATCACGAAGATTTAACATACTTCCATAACGGCCTCGACGAGCGATTGACCGGCACCACGCCGGCGTCCGTCATTCACGAGATTCTGGCATAGCGGTCGACGTCATGCGAACGGCGCGAAGATGGCGGTTGGTTGTGGTTGTGGCCGCATGGCTGACCGCGGCTGTCGTTTGGCGGCCTGCCGTACGTGCCGATGAAGCCGCCCAGGACGAGCCGCCAATCACGAGAGACGATCGCGCGCACTGGGCGTTTCAGCCGCTCGCAGCGCGAACGGTCCCTCGGGCCGGCGACACGAGCTGGCCGCGCAACCCGATCGATGAATTCGTCCTTGCGTCGCTGCGCGACGCCGGCCTCGGCCCGTCGCCGGAGGCCGACCGATCAACTTTGATTCGCCGCGCGACTCTCGACCTCACGGGTCTGCCGCCGACGCCGCATGAAGTCGAGGAGTTCCTCGCCGACAACGAACCGGACGCCTACGAGCGGGTGATTGATCGCCTATTGGCCTCGCCCGCCTACGGCGAGCGTTGGGCGCAGCATTGGCTCGACCTGGCACGATTTGCCGAGAGCGACGGTTTCGAGCACGATCACATTCGTCCCGACGCGTGGAAGTATCGCGACTGGGTCATCGAGGCCCTCAACAACGACTTGCCGTACGGCGAGTTTGTGCGCCTTCAGATTGCCGGCGATTTGATTTACCCGGATAGTGAGTCGGCGGCCGTGGCGACCGGTTTCGTTCTGGCCGGACCCGACATGCCCGATATCAATCTGGAGGAAGAGCGCCGGCACATGGTGCTCAACGACATCACCGCTACGGTAGGCGCCGTTTTCTTGGGGCTGCAAATTGGCTGCGCCGAATGCCACGATCATAAATACGATCCGCTGAGCCAGGCCGATTTCTATCGTTTGCGCGCATTCTTCGAGCCGGCGCTGCGATTTCACAAACACAAATTCGGCCGCGTGCTGCATGAGACGCAAGGCAAACAAGCAAAAGAATCCGTCACCTTTGTAAGCGAGCGCGGCGACTTCCGCCGTCGCGGAGCGCGAGTCGAGCCGGCTTATCCGCGCATCGCTGTTGCTGATACTCAATCGACGGCGCCCTCCTCCGACGGCGGCGCGGCAAAACGGTTGGCGCTGGCTAACTGGCTGGCCGATGGCGGCAACTACCTGGCGACGCGCGTCATCGTCAACCGCCTCTGGCAACACCATTTCGGAAATGGCCTGGTTGGCACGGCCAGCGATTTTGGCCTGATGGGCGACTCGCCTTCGCACCCGCTGCTGCTCGACTGGCTCGCGGGAGAACTCGTGCGTCGCGGCGGCAGCTTGAAGCAAATGCACAAGCTGATACTCACCAGCGCAACGTATCGACAAGCAAGCCGCTCCACGGTTGATGCGCCGCCGGCAGAACTTGCGCGCTGGCAAGCTGCGACGGAGTTCGACCCCGATAATCGTCTGCTGTGGCGCGCTTTGCGCCAGCGACTCGAAGGCGAAGTAATTCGCGACACGATGTTGGCGGCCGCCGATCGCTTGAGCCAGAGGAAGGGCGGGCGCGGCGTGATGCCCGATTTGCCCGATGAGTTAACGATCACGCTCCTAAAGGATCAATGGAAAGCGTCGCCTGATGAAGAAGACCACCGCCGGCGCAGCATCTACATCTTTGCCCGGCGAAATTTGCGATTGCCGCTGTTCGAGGCGTTCGATCGGCCGGACACGAACGCGAGCTGCGCCGCACGAACTCAAACGACAATTGCAC
The DNA here is from genome assembly GCA_963713365.1 of uncultured Planctomycetota bacterium. GTDB lineage: Bacteria > Planctomycetota > Planctomycetia > Pirellulales > Lacipirellulaceae > JABDGM01. Next base: position 617,868 of record CAVQLN010000009.1, read on the forward strand.
CGCAGGCCTTGTTGCTGCTTAACTCGGAGTTTTCGCTCTCCGCGGCCCGCGGCCTGGCCGAATTCGTGCGTGCCCGAGCCGCTGAGCAAAATCTGCAGATTGATCTCGTGTATCGCCGCGCGTTGGGACGAGCGCCGACCGACACACAACGAAGTCGCGCCCAATCCTTCCTCGACAAGGAGGCTGATGCATCGGGCGATCCACTTACGCTGCTGTGCCTGGCAGTGTTCAATTCCAACGAGTTTGTGTACGTCGATTAGCGAGTCTGCAAAACCGCCGCGTTTTTGTTTAAGGAACCGTGAGATGCGTGCCGTCATCCTCCCAATAGTTCTATTCGCTTTCGCGCATAGCTCGATTCTCCGCGGCGCGGAAACGACTTCTGAAACGGAGCCCGTTTTTTCTGGCCCGCAGGTAGGTGAAGAGCTGCCGCCGCTGCCTGTCCGCGGCGTGTTCGACGAGGAAGCAGGAAAAGAGTTTGATTTTATTGTTGCGGCCGGTGGCAAGCCCGTCGTCCTGTTATTCGTCCACCAGTTGGATCGACCCACCGTCGGCATGGCCCGCGCGCTCACCACTTACACGCTGGAGCGTGCAAAGGACGGATTAACGACTGGAATCGTATGGCTCGACAATGATCCCACCGAGGCCGAGACTACGCTCAAGCGAATCCGCCATGCGCTTCCGCGCGGCGTGCCCATTGGAATCTCAATGGATGGAAAAGAAGGGCCGGGCAGCTACGGACTGAACCGCAACGTCGCGCTCACGATTCTTGTCGGCAACGAGGGCAAGGTGACGGCGAATTTCGCACTCGTGCAGCCAAGCATCCAAGCCGATTTGCCGAAGGTATTCGATGAAATCGTGCGAATCATCGGAGGCCAGGCGCCGGATGTCGCTCAATTCGCGGGGCCACGCGAGGCGATGCGCGGCATGGCGCGGGGAGAGCCTGATCCGCGTTTGCGGCGGCTGATTCGGCCCGTGATTCAGCTTGACGCGACCGAAGACGAGGTCGACAAGGCGGCGGCTGCACTCGAAGCGTTTCTTGCAGACAATGAATCGGCGCAAAAGGAAGTCGGCCGAATATCCAATACGATCGTCGACAGCGGAAAGCTAACCAATTACGGCACGCCGCGGGCCCAGGAATATTTGCGGAAATGGGCCAAGCGTTACGGCCGATCGCAGCGCCGCGATGAACGGCCGAAAGATGATGCGCCGAAGGAATCGTCGCCCGAGACACCCTCGCGATGACGATGAAGCCGAAACTTTACGCCCTTCAATGCGCCGTTGGTTTCTTCGCCGTGCTGCAGGCGGCGAGAGCGCCTGCCGTCGATTTCGATACTGAAATCGTTCCCATCCTGACACGCTCCGGATGCAATGCGGGCGCATGTCACGGTGCGGCTGCCGGGCGCGGCGAGTTCCGGTTGTCACTGCTTGGTGGCGATCCGGCTGCCGATTTTGATTCGATCGTGCGTGAATTTGAAGGCCGGCGCATCAACCTGGCCAGTCCGATCGACAGTCTGCTGATTGCCAAACCAACCGGGCAACTCGCCCATGGCGGCGATGTCGCGCTCGACCAGGACGGCGCGGGCGCCCGCAAGCTGCTCGCTTGGATTGAGTCCGGGGCAACGCGCGACGCCCGCCGACGCCTGATCCAGTTCGAGGTTGTACCCGCCCATAGTGTCGTAGAAAGCTCCGGCGCGGAAGTGCCGCTGCGCGCGACCGCGCAATTTGACGACGGCTCGGAGGGCGACGTCACGCAATGGACGGTCTTCAGCTCGGCCGATCCGGCGTCGGTTGAGATTGACCGTGAGCGCAATGTTGCCACCATCTTGCGTGGCGGGCAGCACATCATCCACGCGCGCTTTCTCGATCGCATCCTTCCGATTGATATTACCTTGCCAGTTTTCGACGAACCGGTCGATTTAACCGGCGAACCGCGGGCCAACTTCATCGACGACAAAGTTTTGAAGAAACTGGAATTGCTGCGCGTTCCGCCGGCTTCCGCGGCGGATGATGCAACATACTTGCGCCGTGTGTCGGTCGCGCTCACCGGGAAACTGCCGACGCGCGATGAGGTGGAGCAGTATCTTGCGGATCACGCTCCGGGCAAGCGCGAACGCCTGGTCGATCGCCTCATCGCGAGCGAAGCGTTCACAGACTATTGGACGTATCGCTTTGCCGCGCTGCTTCGCATTCGCGCCCTTCCGAACGATCGCGTCGGCGCCAGGATTTACCACAATTGGTTGCGTGAGCAAATAGATTCGCATGCGCCAATGGACCGAGTTGCGCGAGTTGTTAACGGCGGCCGGCGACTCACACGTTGTCGGCCCGGCCAATTTCGCGCGGATGTCACTCGATGCCCGCGCCGAAGCGGAACTTGTCAGCCAGGTGTTTCTCGGCGCACGTCTGCAGTGCGCCAATTGTCACAATCATCCGCTGGACCGCTGGACCCAGGATGATTACCACGGCCTGGCGGCGATCTTTGCAAAGGTCGATCGAGGTCAAAAGGTAACCCTGACCTCGCGCGGCGCGGTGACCAATCCGCGAACCGGCGAGCCGGCGATACCGAAACTGCCCGGAGAGCGTAACATCGACGCCGACCAAAACGGCGATCATCGCGTTCAGTTTGCCGGCTGGCTCACGGAGCACGATAATTCCTACTTTGGTCGCGCCATCGTAAACCGGCTTTGGCGGGCCATGTTCGGACGCGGGCTCGTCGAGCCGGTCGACGACCTGCGCGATACGAATCCGGCCACACACCCGGAATTGCTCGACCAACTGGCAACTGATTTTGTCGAGCACGGTTACGATTTCCGTCATACGCTGCGACTGATCGCGGTTAGCGAAACGTTTCGCCGCGGCGATACCAATCATGCTATTACTGACTCCGAATTTGTGGACGATCGATTTTACTCAAAAGCCTTGCGCCGCCCGCTCGAGCCTGAGGTACTTGCGGATGCAATTGCCGACGTGACCGGCATGTTCGATGCGTATGGCGATGAACCGATTGGCACGCGGGCTGTAGCTCTTTTCGATCCCGCAGCGCCCTCCGCTTCGCTCGACATTTTAGGCCGCTGCTCGCGCGAGTCCTTGCGAAGGCAGTTCGGTGAGCGGCGGTGGATTGCCGGCAAAGCTCCATCAACTCAACGGCGAACTTATCAACCGCAAGATCGCATCGCCCGAGGGCGCCTTCATCGTCACATCTCGTCCGGTTCATCCGACAACGCGATTATCGAGGACTTCTACCTATGTGCGCTCAACCGCGATCCAAGCGAAGTCGAACGGAAATATTGGGAACAAGAACTCGCCGGCCATGAGGGCCGCGAACGGATGCTCCGGCTTGAGGACTTCGTTTGGAGCCTGCTCAATTCCGAGGAGTTCACGACAAACCACTGACAAGATAGTAATTGGTCTCACGCAGAGGCGCTGAGGACGCAGAGTAATGCGCCAGGTAGGTGCCGCAAGACGTTGGCGGAACACTAATTCTCGCTAATCGACACTAATAACGAATTAGCGCCGATAAGTGGAGATTAGTGTTCGACCTCCGCGATCTCTGCGCCTCTGCGTGAGCTTGATTGAGTTTTTAGTCTCTCGGTAAGGAGACGCATTTGGACGATCTATTTTCGATTTGCAAGCGCTGCGACGGCGTCAGCCGCCGCGAGATGCTACGCATCGGCGGTCTATTGGGGCTCGGACTATGGACGTCCGACTGGTTGCGGATGCGCGCGATTGCCGATGATGCAGCAGCGACTCGCGCCAAGTCGTGCATCTTGTTGTGGCTCGACGGCGGCCCCAGCCATTTGGAAACGTTCGACGTGAAGCCTGATGCGCCCAGCGAAGTGCGTGGGCCGTTTCGCCCGATCGCTACCAACGTTCCTGGCATCCAGATTTGCGAGTTGATGCCGCGCACGGCTCAACTTGCCGACAAGCTGGCGATCATTCGCTCGATGACCTCGCCGCTGGGCGAGCACGGGCTGGCAAACCATTACCTGCTTACCGGTTACCAGCCGACGCCGGCCCTTGAATACCCGAGCTACGGCGCCGTCGTGGCGCACGAGCGCGGTGCAGCGCCGACGTTGCCACCCTACGTCGCCGTGCCGGAATATAAGTCGACGGCCGGCGCCGGCTATCTCGGACGCGACTGGGAACCGTTTGCAACCGGCGGAGACCCGGCGAAGCCCGATTTTCGCGTGCGCGACCTGGATTTCTATCCGGGGGTCAATGTTGAGCGCATGGATCGCCGCCGCGCGTATCTAAAGCAGTTGGAGCGCTTCCAGCAGCAACATGCCGATGGTCCGCCTCACGCCGACTCCTCATTCGAACAAGCGTATCGGCTCGTGACTTCGCCCGAATCGAAGCAGGCCTTCGACTTGTCGAAAGAGCCGCCGCACGTGCGTGCCAGGTATGGTCCGCAAACTTTTGGGCAAAGCTGTCTGCTCGCGCGGCGGCTTGTCGAGCGCGGCGTGCCGTTTGTGAGCGTGCAAAACACCGGCTGGGATACGCACGACGGATTGATCACGCGGCTCAAGGAAGGGCTATGCGGGCGCAAAAATCGGCGTGGGTTTGATTCCGACGTTTGATCACGCTTTTTCGGCGTTGGTCGCCGATTTGAGCGAGCGCGGCATGCTTGATGACACGCTTGTCATTGCGATGGGCGAGTTCGGCCGCACACCGAAGTTGAACACCACGGGCGGGCGCGATCATTGGCCGCGCGTCTTCAGCGTCGTGCTGGCCGGCGGCGGCGTTGCCGGCGGGCAGGTCATCGGCGCCAGCGATCGCTTCGGTGAAAGTCCAAGTGATCGTCCGGTGACGCCGAACGATCTGGCGCGAACGATCTACACGCTGCTTGGCGTCGACCCCGACCGTGAACTTCAAACGGCCGACGGACGGCCAGTGCGAATCAATCAAGGCGGCGAGTTGATCCAGGAGTTGTTGGGGTGAAGACTTGGCCTGAGACATTCAGGTTACGTTCGCAATGCAGCGCCGTAGCGGCGGTTTGGTACCTGATCGCATCGACTCAAGCGGCGGCCGCAACGCTTCCGCCGATTACGGCTATCGCCGTGACGCCCGACAAAGCCGCGGTGGTCGTCGGCTCGCAAGCTGGTGTCGAAGTGCGCGCTTGGCCGTCGCTCGAAGCGATTGGCGACGCTGCAGACCGAGCTGGCGAATGTCCACGACCTGGCATTCTCGCCTGACGGAAAGACGCTAGCCGTCGTCGGCGGCCATCCGGCCATCGATGGCGGCCTTGAACTGTATCGCTGGCCGGAGAAAGAATTGCTCCACCGCGCGACACCGCATGACGACGTTGTTTACGCGGTTGCCTGGCGGCACGATGGGCAGGAACTCGCGCTCGCCAGCGGCGACAATCGCGTGAGTGTCGTCGCAATCGCGATGGAACGGTCGGTTCGCTATCTCGAGGGTCACTCGCGGGCCGTCTTGGCCGTTGCATATCTGGCGAATGACGGCGGACTCGTATCGGGCGGTGTCGATCAGTCGGTTCGCTTGTGGGACGTTGCAAAGAAAACGACACAGCGAACGCTCGCCAATCACACACGGACGGTGAACGATTTGAAACTGCGGCCACGCGCCGATTCCCAATCGCTGCGACTGGTAGCTTCGGCGGGCGAGGACCGCACTGTGCGATTCTGGCAGCCGACGATCGGCCGGCTGGTGCGATTTGTGCGCCTCGACAGCCCGCCATCGGCGCTAGCGTGGAGCGACGATGGTGACGTCCTCTGGGCGGCTTGCCGCGACGGCCGCGTCCGCGCAATCGACCCCGAAAACGCCGCCGTCGTGCAAGATCTGCCTGCCATTCAGGGCGTGGGATACGCGGTAACAACCGCGCCGGACGGAAATCTTCTTGTTGGCGGCAGCAACGGCCAACTCAAGTGTGTGGTCGCTGCATCTCTCGTTGAATTTGATCAGGCGACACGCCCGATTTCAAGCCACCGGAATGGATTCAGTTCACGGCTAATTTACACAATCTCGGCAATTGTCGCATGACATATCCACTTTTGCGCACGTCAGCTCAGTTGCCACGTACGGTGCGCTGGGAATTAGATCACTTCGCCGCAAACTGAAGCCGGGCGTAGTCGAACTTTGCCGGGTGCTCGCGGAACTGGTCTATCGCGCAAATACTTCGGCTCCTCGTACCGCGCGGCGGCCAGGTAGAACAGCCCCATGTCGCTGGGAGATACGTCGACCTCGTCGATTTGCTCGTGCGGCCATTCTTTTTCGCCGGCGAGATAAGGCAGCACGAAGTCGAGGCCGCGGCGAAGACTTCGCCCGTCCTCGGATTCATAGCTCCACAGGTCGACGGTCAACTGCTCGCCGATCCGAGCCGAGCACGGCCATCGCCGACATGTTGAAGATGCTGTAATGAAGCCCTTTGCTGCGGCCCAGTTCTTCGGGTTGCTGGCCGTCGGGCTCGATGCAGGTGGCGATCCGGGTCGTTTTCGCATTTTCAACGATCTGCCGAGCGAGCGCCTGTTCGCCGACAAACATGGCGATCGCCGCAACCTGGGCGTCGTACCATGTGCCGTGATTGTTTTTCTCACTCGCCTCGTCTTTTCCCATCGCGTCATTCTGCAGCCAACTGAGATACTCTTTCATCCAGGCAACGAGCGCGGCGTGATCCTCGTCGGACCACGCGTCGGTTTGCTGCAGCAACGCGACCGAATCGAGAACGCGAATGAAGTGCCGCGTGTCGATGATGCCCGCGCCGCGCCCTCGTTCTTGCCAGGCACAGCCTGGCCGTAACGCAGGTGCGGATTCATTTTCGTTGCCGGATCGAGGAACCAGGTTCGCACCAGCTTCGCGGCATGCTGTGCGTAACGATCCTCGCCGAATAAGTAGCCGGCCAGCGCGAGCGTCTCGAGGTCGTCATACATCTTGCCGATCGGCACGCGATCGCCGCGGGCAAGCAAATCTTCGTTCGTGCGACCGTCGCGGCGGACGTAGGGCAGTCCATCCTTCGTATCGGGGTTCGGCCACCAGTATCGCGCGTAACTCAAATAGTCGTGCTTGTCGCCACTGGCCGCGACGTCCTCCTTTTCCATCACCGAATACGGCCCGCGCTTGGCCGAAATCTCCGCATTCTTGCGCAGACGCTTGAGCACCTCGCGATACCGCGGATCGTCTTGGGAAATGGCTGAACGAATCGACGCTAGGTGCACACCGTCCCAAAAAACAGTGTTCGGCCCCATTGTCACTGGCTCGGCCGATAGGCCTGCCGTTGGCGCTAGAATTCCGGTAAAAACGCCGACGATTGCCAAAACAATCGGTGTGAGACGCTTCAACAATTTGCGCGACATATTTCTCGGCTCCCAACCGCTACGTGGTCCACGAGCGCGACGGACGATCCATGAGCGCGTTGGCTTCCTCGCTGTGGCTGCCGACGAACTTCTCGCCCTTTGGATCCCAGCGCAACTTCGCTTGCAGCTTGATCGCGATGTTGCCCAAGTGGCACAGGCTCGCGCTGCGATGGGTGACTTCCACCGGCGCGGCCGGCTCGCTGCGCGACTTGACGCACTCCAAGAAATTGCGGATGTGGTCCTCGCCGGAATGATATGTTTCGTCGCCCTTGATGTCCTTCGGCCAAATAGAGCGCCGTGTCGCGAAGAAGTTCTGGCCCATGTTATCGATGCGCACCATGCCTTCGGTTCCTTCGAACGTGCAGCGCACCGATGGCTCGGCGGTGTAGCATTCGACGACCGCGCCGTTGGCATAGCGGCAGCGGAACGACGTGTGTGTCGCGGCATCGAACAAGCTGCCCTTGGGCAAGTAGTCGGCGTACACGTGCTCGACCGACACCGGCCCCGTGCCATCCATCCCCAGGCCCCACTGAGCCATGTCGAGCGAATGAGCGCCGAAGTTGGTGACCTGCCCGCCGGCGTAATCGTAGATGAAGCGGAAGTTGTACAGGCAGCGATCCTTGTGATATGGAGCATCCGGCGCAGGGCCGAGCCAGAGCGCGTAATCAAATCCATCGGGTACCGCCATCGGCTGCCAACCGGGTCCGGGGCCGACCTTGTTGTGCCGTCCGACGTGGGCAACCACGCGCTTCACCTCGCCGATCGCGCCGCTGCGCACCAGCTCGCACGCCTTGCGCACGATGGGATTCGACCGTTCGTGCGTTCCCGCTTGGAGAATCCGCTGGTGCTTCCGCACGGCCGCGATCATGCGCTGCTGCCCGGCGATCGTGAGCCCCAGCGGCTTCTCGCAATAAATATCCTTGCCGGCCTCGGCCGCGGCGATCGTTATCGGCTCATGCCAATGATCGGGCGTGGCCACCATCACCGCGTCGACGTCGTCGCGCGCGAGCACCTCGCGGAAGTCGTTGTACGTACCGCAGCCCTTGTACTGGCCGGCGCCCGTTTGCTTCGCATAGTGCTCTTCCACCAACTGCTTGGCCGGCTCGCGCCGCGCACATCGCCTGGTTCCTTGTAACCGGCGCTGCCGCGGTTCACATCGCACACGGCGATCACCTGACACAACGGCTGGCTCAAAAACTTCGGCAAGTTGAAGTAACCCTGATTGCCCACGCCGATGCAGGCGACGTTGACCCGGTTACTGGGCACACTGGCGCCGAACACCGAAGCGGGCACGACGTACGGCGCGGGCAGCGCGGCGGCGGCCGCCGTCACCTTTATAAACTCACGCCGTGATAATCCGTAGCTTTCGAGCTCATTGTTCCCATTGTTCTCATGGAATTGGGTCATGATTCCACCATGCCTTGGTTGCTTGCCTATGTCAATCGACGTGCCAGTCGGAAGCCGGCGCGCTCGTCGTGGTCTCGCGATGTCCCGGCTCTTACGTTCGCGCGTCGTCATCCATTCTAAACTAGGATCTCGAGCAATTATTGATGTTTCTTGTGGGATCTCAGAAGGCGCTTTGCATGTTGGCGGGCCACCACAGGTCGTCGTGGATTGTCAGCACGCGAGGGTCGATCTCGTCCGGCATGCGCGAATCGACATGGCCGTCGACGAACAGCACATTGAGCGTTTTGAAGTGACGCGGGGCGACCATGCGGTCCCAGAAATCGTGTGCATCGGATCCGGCCACGTGAGCCTGCGTCTGCTCGTATTCCACGCACAAGATTTTATTTCCGTCGCCGATGCCGGGCATGAAGTCGATCGCGGCGTTATTCATTCCATAGCTCGATTCATAGCAGTCGACGATCGTCGAGTCGCCCGGTTCGAAGGGATTGAAAATGAAGCTGCGGTCGGCGGCTCGCAGCGCATACGAGTACGCGGCGCTGCGCTCGACCGCCGTGCAGCGGCACTTGCGGTTGCCGAGCGGCTCGACCAGCATTCGCAAGTCGTTGAAATCCCAGTCGCCATTCACAAGGATGTCTTCGATTTCGAGGCCATAGGAGCCTGGCGGCGAGTCGGCGCCATATTGCTCGACAACGTAATCGCTACCGCGGCAGTGTGGGCCGCTGGCATCGAGTGGAATATCGTGATGGTCGCGATGCTGCGGCTCGTCGGGATTCACGGCCACGGCGACCGACGTGATGCCGCCGGCGGCGGGCTCTTCGTCGCTGGGGCACAAATAAATCGGCCCGCTGTTCTCAGCATATTCGAGAAACTGGTTGATCCAGCCCGCGGGCGCGAGAAGTTTTTTCTTTTCCGGGAAGGTCGAGCGCAGATTCTGGTGCGCGATGCCCAATTGATGCAGATTGTTCTGGCAACTGGCCTTGCGCCGATTCTCGAGCCGCCTGCACGGCCGGCAGCAACAGCGCGATGAGTACGCCGATAATGGCGATGACCACCAACAGTTCGACCAGCGTGACGCCAGTCTTATATGCGCGCCTTCTCATCGTTTTCGCGCAGCCTTCGTTCCATCTCGCCCTGTGTTCCATGGGGCGATTTGGAGCCATCATTCTAGCGAGTTATTTCCCGCTTGCGATGGCTAATGTATCGCAAACGCGGGGAGGTAATGACTCCTGTGCAGAGAGCGAATAAATCGCGAGGCATATACTCCGACTATCAAGGCCGCGTCGGTCCCGACAGTCGGTGCCATAAGAGTTGCTTATTCGTCGGCCACCACAATTGGTCGTGGAGTACAGGGATGCGCGGATCAATGTCGTCCGCCACGCGCGTGTCGACGTGGCCGTCGACAAACAGAACATTGAGTGTTTTGAAATGCCGGGGCGCCACGAGGCGGTCCCAGAAGTCGCGGGCGTCGGGGCCGGCCACGTTGGCTAGCGTCCGTTCATACTCGACGCAAAGGACTTTCAATCCGTCGCCGCCCCCCGGGATGAACTCGCCGGCGATGTTGTTCATGGCGTAGCTCGACTCGTAGCAGTCGACCGTGGCCGACGCCGCGGATGAAACGGGTTCACGATGAAATTGCGGCCCTCTGCGGCGCGCAGCCCAAAAGAGTATCCGGCGTTGCGTTCTACCGCGGTGCACTTGCACTTGCGGTTCCCCAAAGGCTCGACCAGAACGCGCAGATCGTTGAAATCCCAGTCGCCGTTCACGAGGATGTCCTCGAATTCCAGGCCATACGAGCCCGGCCGCGCGTTGGCGCCGTGGACCCGCATCACGTGCTCGCTCGCGCGGCAGTGCGAGGTGCTGGGATCCAGCGGAATATCATGATGATCGGGATGGTTCGGGTTGTTGGGATTTACGGTCACGGTGACCGACGTGATGCCGCCCGCGCTCGGTTCTTCGTCACTGGGGCAAAGGTAGATCGGAGCGCTGTCTTCCGCGTAGTCGAGGAACTGATTGATCCAGCCGCCCGGCTTGAGCAGGTCGCGATCCTTGGGGAATGTCGTGCGCAAGTTTTGGTGGGCAACCGCCAATTGATGCAGATTGTTCTGGCAAGCCGATTTGCGTGCCGATTCGCGCGGCTTGCACAGCCGGGAGCAAGAGCGCGATGAGAACGCCGATAATCGCGATGACTACGAGGAGTTCGACGAGAGTAAACGCACGCGGCCGCGTCTCTCCGAGACGCGGATTGAGATGAAACGGCACCGACCTTTTGAATCGGGCATTTGCAAGTGTAGCGCACAGAGTTCCATGCGAGTCTCGGAGAGACTCGCCTACGTGGAAGTTATCGCATCGTTTCATCGGCTTCTCGCAGCCTCCGTTTTAGTTCGTCACGGTCTTCTGGCGTCGCAGCCTGGATCTCTTCCCAATCCGCGCGCATGTGCTTGACGAGAAGTTGGCGCTCGGCGGCCGGGGCCGAGGCGGAATAGGGCCTGTGCCGGCCGGTCATGCGCATGACGGTTTGGGCGGCGCGGCCGCGAGTGTGCGGCGGGCCGTTTTCAGCCAGTTCGAGAAACAGGTCCATGCTGTCGTAATCCCAAAGTTTCGCCAGTCCTTCGACTGAAACCGCCGCCACGGACGGTTCCTTTGATTCCTTGGCCACACGGCGCAAACCCGGAAGCGCCTCTTCGCCATAGTCGGCCAATTTGATAGCCGCGGCCGTTTGCTCCGTCACCGAGGGGCCGTGCAATGCAAGTTCAACCAGCTCGTCGGGCGATGCAGCCGATTTTTCTCTGCCGAAATAAAAGAACGCGCCGAAGCAAGCGGCGATCACAAACGCCAGTACGATGCCAGCCGGACTGCCGCGCATCATGATTCGAGATCGTCGAAAGATAGAAAAGCCGCGGCCGCAGGAGAGCCGAAGCTCTCCGAACCTCCCCAAGGCCGGCCCTGCACCATCAGCTTAACACCGGGCGATTGCGGGCGTCCACAGGATTTTGGTGGTTTTTGACCTATTGCGACGGGCTGTGCCGCCAGCCCATCGTATCATTCTTCATGCCGGAGCCAGGCCATAAGTTCGATTCGTTTTAGCTCGGCCTCGATGTCGGTTCCCTGATAAAACGAGAGCCAGCCGCGGAGTCGCTTGGTTTCATCTGGTTCACAATCGGGGAATTCAGGGTCGGAATGCATACACGGGCAGGGCACGTTGCCCCACGCGCGTTGGCAATTCTCCCACGCGGTAATGATCCAGCGGTCGCCGGCCGCGTTACGGCAGGCGACGAATGGAGCGCGAAGCAGCTTGTTATCGTTGGTCAATGAATTGAACTCGGCGGCGCCCTTGAGCATCACGCAGTTTTGCACAGCCAGGCCAGTGAGCGTTTGCGGCGTGCCATTGGTGAGCCAAAGTTCCATGCGCACTGCGTCGCGGCGGGGCTCAACACTGGCTCCAAAGGTGGCGCCATTGGGCAGCCGCCGTTCGATGCGAAGCGAGCCGCCCTCGTTGCGAGTCCATTCAAGCGGCTCGAGTGCGATTCGCTGATGTGACCAGAGTGTGGGGACATGCGTGTGCGCGAGGTACAGCAGCTCACGGCCTTCGCCGTGCTTCATCCAGATGGCCTCGGGCAGATCGACGACGACATACTGCGTGGCGTCCCAAGGCAAAAACGCGCTGAACTTCGTTTCGCGCTGCGGCCGAATAGCCCCATCGAGAAAGCCAATGCGCGGGTGACGGCCACCAGGATAGGGCAGCACTTTGATCGTGGATGGCGCATTGGCGGACTGCGTATCGTCGTGCTTCTTGATGGAGAACCGTTCGAGCGCTGCGGCGATTTCGTCCGTTGTCAGACCCGTGGCGGCGCTTGCCTCGACGCTGGTGAAGCCGTGACCTGCGATCATGTTCTCCAGCCAGTAGCGCAGCTCGTCGTCGGAATGCGGGCGGCGAAAGTTGTCGTGCGATGAACCGTCCGCGATCGCTTGCTTGCGGTCGTCGATGACCTGTTGCGGGTTCGACGGCGTCACGTCCGGGTCGACATACTTGGCCAGGTCGCGCAGGGCGATCACGGTGAAACCGTGCTTGGCCAGGTAGTGCATGTACGCGTCAAACTGCTGGACCGATGTATTGACCCAGGAATGCGCGGTATCGGGCACACCATGGAACTGTAGTACGGCGATGCGACCGTGACGCGCTTGATTGGCCGCGGCGATAAAATCGTCGAGCGTCCAATCGGGCCGCGCATCGCCGGCCGACGGAACCAAATGCGGATGATCGAGGCCGGGTTCGTAAGCGAAGCCGCGCCCGTCGGGATATTTGTATTCGGGTGAGCCGCCGCGGCGGGCGAAGCGGATGCCGGCCCGCTTCAGAATCGGAAGCGCTTCGGGCGCGACCGCGTTACCCGGGTAGGCGAAGCTGGTCGTGCGCGGAATTCCGTGCGCGGCGCATTTTTCGTTGATCGCTTCGATCTGCTCCGCGAGCTGGGCGACATTCTCCTTGTTGACGCCCATGTGGTCGCGCGTGTGGTTGCCGATCTCGAAGCCATCACTGTGGAGCTCGGCGATTTCCTGCCACGTCATGTAATCGGTTTTGTTGGTGGGGAAGTCGAAACCCTCGGTGATGAAGAACGTGGCGCCGAAGCCGTAGCGCTTGAGGATTGGTCGCACGTTGGTGTAGTGGCTCTTGATCGAATCGTCGAATGTGAGTACGACGAGCTTGTCGGGGATTGGCTCCAGGGCGCGCGGCGTGCGTGAAGCCAAGCGACATGGTCCATAAAAGCCAACATGCAACACGCGGTGGGGCATAAGGTGTCAGGTAGCAGCAGTACGAGTAGGTTTTGCGCGAAACACGGGGGTCACCAGTTTGTCTTGCAAAATGTCACGCCATTTTCGATTGGCGGGATGAAATAGGTTTGGCTCGGAAAGAATGTGATTCCGAGTGCTTCGTTGGGTGCAATAACGGGTTTAATTTGCGACTTGATTGTTTGAGTTCTATCGGCGAAATTCCCGCCCGCTGAAGCGGGCTCGCCGAACAAAAAAGTGGAGAGGCGCCCCTCCGGGCGTGGATCGACCGGCACAGCCAGCGGAAGCGGGAGTAACTCGCGCGCACTTCCTTCACCTCTGGCCCTCGATCCGGATGCACGCTGGCTGAAGCCGGGACCGGACGGAACGCTCGCGCCCGGGCACACTCCGCAGCCTCGCGCAATCCTCCATGGCGAATTGCGGAAGCTGGCGGCTTACCACGACTAGCACGAACGGGCTCCGGCGGTTTATCCACTGCACCGCAGGGCATGCATCGTTGAGCCGCATTATAACAGAAAGTGGACAGGTGTACAATAAGCGTTTTTGGCCACCCTCCGCTCGTGTACTTTGGGTCACTACGCCAGGCAGCCGCGAAACCGCAAGCGGAATGCGAATACGCAAGCGGCGAAGGCACCCATCCGGCGAATGGCGATTTTAGCCGAAAGCTTTCCGCATTTGTTCGATATATCGCCGGCATTCGGTGCGAGGGTCGCCCGTTTCTTCGAACTCGAGCACGATGTAGCCACGGTAGCCGGCGACTTGGAGAATCTTCGCCAGCCGGTTGAAATCGGTCGGTTGCTTTGACGCGCCGGCGGGATGGATCGAGGCTTTCACTTGCACATTGAGTGAATAGGGCGCCAGCTTGGCTAGATCGCCGTAGACATCCGCCGTGTGAAAGTTTCCTGTATCAAGATTCACGCCGAACCACGGGCTTTCGACTTCGCGGACGATTGTAAGCACGTCGTCGGCCTCGGCCGTGATGCCGCCGTGGTTTTCGAGCGCGAGAAAGATTCCGTATTTGGCCGCGTGTTCGCAGCATTCTTCGATCGCTTCGACCGCCAGGCGGCGAGATTCCTCAGCCGTGACGCCTGGCTTCGTGGTGCCAGCAAAAATGCGAATCACTGGTGCGTCCATCATGTCGGCGTATTCGATCCAGCGCTTGACGTTGGAGATCTGCGCGTCACGCTCTTTACCAGAAGGAAAGCAAAAATCGTTGCCGACGGCCGTTCCGGAGATGTCGAGGCCGCGCCGGAATGCTTCGCCTTTCAACTGGCGGAGATATTCGTCGGTCGGCGATTGCGGCAGGTAATATGAAGTCAGCTCGGTGCCGTCCAAGCCGAACTTCGCGCAGTCGTCGATGAAGTCGACGAGCGTGAGCTTGGGCGGCTTGGCCTCAAGCAAATCGCGGTAGCTGTAGGCCGCCATGCTGAGCTTGAAATGGTGGCCGCCGGTTCGCGCGATGGGCGGGATGGCTTTTACCGTTGAGCTCCAGAAGGCGACCGCCCCGGCAACCGAAGAAGCGATGAAGGTTCGCCGATCGAGCGGTAGTGTTTTCATGAATTGGAACGCTCAAGGAGCTATTCGTGGCCGCGTCTCTCCGAGACGCGGATGATCAAAATAAAGAATGTCAGTAAGAACTCGAGCAACTTCAGCGGGAGGGTTAACGGTTCCATGCGAGTCTCGGAGAGACTCGCCCACACGAACGCGGAAATTGTATCACACCGCGGCGAGCATGCCTTGTGTGATGCCGGGGGCGGCAAGAGTGCTGGTGCCCATGAGGAAGGCGTCGACGGCGCGCGCCGCCCCGCGGCCTTCGTTGATGGCCCAGACGACGAGCGATTGGCCGCGGCGGCAGTCGCCGGCGGCGAAGACGCGCGGCACGTTGGTGGCGAACTTGCCGTGGTCGGCTTTGAATGTTTCCCAGTTGCCGCGCGGGCGCTGCGTTTCGATGCCCAGCATTTCGCCGACTGCCAGCTCGGGGCCGAGGAAGCCGGTGGCCAGGAGCACCAGGTCGGCGGGCCAGATTTTTTCGCTGCCAGGCACTTCGCTGAACGGCGCCTTCTCGGCCGGCTTCGACCAGTCGACCTCGACGGTCTTGATGCCGCTCGACGTGCCCGTGGCCGTCGTCGACGAATTCCTTGGTGAGGATGTTGAACGCGCGCGGGTCGTGGCCGAACTTGGCCTTCGTTTCGGCGTGCGAATAGTCGACGCGGTAGATCCGCGGCCATTCGGGCCAGGGGTTGTTCGGCGGCGCGCTCGTCGGGCGGGCGGTCGAGCAGCTCGAAGTTGGTCATGCTCGTTGCAGCCGTGGCGGAGCGACGGTGCCGATGCAGTCGGCGCCGGTGTCGCCGCCGCCGATGACGATGACGTCGAGGCCTTTGGCGGAGAGATAGTGGCCGTTCGCGAGATTGTCGTCGAGCAGGCTCTTGGTGTTGCGGGTGAGGAAGTCCATCGCGAGGTGGATGCCCTTCAGGTCGCGGCCGGGGCAGCGGCCGGTGGGATCGAACGACTTGGTGGCGCCGGTGGCCAGGAGCAGCGCGTCGAATTCGTCCAGCAGCTTGTTCGGGTCGATGAACTTCACCGGGCAGCCGCGCTCTTGCATGATCTGCGTCATGTGGCCGCTGGGGAAATCTTCCTGCCGGCCGACGTGGCGCAGGTGACGAACTCGACGCCTTCGGCGGCCAACAGATCGACCGCCGCTGGACGACGCCCTTGTCGAGCTTCATGTTGGGGATGCCGTACATCAACAGGCCGCCGATGCGGTCGGCCCGCTCGTAGACGGTGACGTGGTGGCCGACTTTGTTGAGCTGCGCGGCGGCGGCCAGGCCGGCCGGGCCGCTGCCGACGATGGCCACGCGCTTGCCGGTGCGCTCGTGCGGCGGCTGCGGCGTGACCCAACCTTCGGCGAAGCCGCGGTCGATGATCGCGTTTTCGATGTTCTTGATCGTGACCGGCGGATCGGTGATGCCCAGCACGCACGCGCCTTCGCACGGGGCCGGGCAGGTGCGGCCGGTGAACTCGGGGAAGTTGTTGGTCTTGTGCAGCCGGTCGAGCGCGTCGCTTCCAGCGGCCCTGGTAGACCAGGTCGTTCCACTCGGGGATGAGGTTGTCGATCGGGCAGCCCGATTCGCTCTGGCAGAACGGCACGCCGCAATCCATGCAGCGGGCGCCCTGCGTGCGCAGGTGGAGCTCGGCCGGCGCGGTGAAGATTTCCAGGAAATCGTCCGGCCCGCTCGATCGGATCGCGATACGGCACCGCCTGCCGCTCGAATTCTTTAAAGCCTGTGGGTTTGCCCATGCAATCTTCTTTGGATTACGGATAGGAATCTCTCGCAAAGGCGCGAGCGCAAAGGCCGGCAGGTTGGTTTCTATTCCTCGAGTCCGTTGACGACGCGCGTGATGCCTGTGCGAATTACTTCTTCGTTGAAATTTATGAGAAGGCCGAGTCGCTTGTCCATTAAACGCAGATACGTAAGCAATTGTTTCTTGTGAACCGGATCGACTTTCTCGATCGACTTCATTTCGACGAGAACTTTGTCCTCTACCATCAGGTCAAGTCGATAACCTTCCTCGAATCGAATATCATCCCAGATGATTGGCACGGGCAATTGCCGCTGAACGCCCAGTCCGCGTTTCTTCAGTTCGTGCGTTAAGATGACTTCATAAACCGATTCGAGTAGACCGGGACCAAGTTTCGTATGGATCTTAAAAGCAGCGTCTACGATCTCCTTTGAAATCGGATTTTCGTGCATGGATTCGATTTGAGGCATGTGCTACTCCTTATTCATTTGGTGTTTTGCCTCTCTCAAATCCTTTCGCTAGCGCCTTGCGTGAGATATCTCCGATCGTCACTTCTATTGTGCAATTGCAATTAATGCGGACTCGACCGGGTATCCATCGCGTTTCCACCAGTCGATGCCGCCGATTAATTCTTTTACTTGAAAACCCAGCTCAGCGAGCTTCAGCGCACCTTTCGTGGAAGCGTTGCAGCCGATGCCGTCGCAGTAGGTGACGTATAGCTTGTTGCGATCCAAATGTTTCGTGTGATTCACGGTTCATCTTGCGATGGGGAAAGCTGACGGCCTGAGGAATGTGTTCCTGAGCGTAAGTTGGCTTCGGAGCGGGCGTCGACAACAACGACTTTCTCGCCAGCGCCAGCATTTGGTTAAGGTCCCAGGCGTCGGTTTCGAACGCTAACTTATTGCGAAAATGCTCGGCCGCTGCGTTACATTCCACTGAGATTCCTTGCGCTCGCGCCTTTGCGTGAGAAATATATCGGCTCATGCCACGGCGACGGCTTGGCGGATTTCTGCGGCTTTCTTTTCTTGCAACACGCGCTTGTAGTCGGTCGGCATCACTTTGACGAACTGCGGCAGGACTTCGTCCCAGCGTGGCCAGCACGTCGGCGGCGACAGTGGAGCCGGTGTAGTCGCGGTGCTTTTCGATGAGCTCGCGCAGCTCGGCGATGTCTTCTTCGGCGTTCGACTTTTTCGAGTTCGACCATGCCCAGGTTGCAGTTGGCGAGGAATGCTTCGCGGTCCCACTCGTGCGGGTCCCACACGTAGGCGATGCCGCCGCTCATGCCGGCGGCGAAGTTGCGGCCGGTGGGGCCGAGGATCGACGACGCGGCCGCCCGTCATGTATTCGCAGCCGTGGTCGCCGACGCCTTCGATCACCGTGTGGGCGCCGCTGTTGCGCACGGCGAACCGCTCGGCGGCGCGGCCGCGGAAAAACGCCTCGCCGCTCGTCGCGCCGTACAGGCGCGACGTTGCCGATGATGATGTTCTCTTCCGGCACGAAGCTGGAGTCGGCCGGCGGATAGATGATGAGCCGGCCGCCCGAGAGGCCTTTGCCGACGTAGTCGTTGGCGTCGCCGACCAGCTCCAGCGTGACGCCGCTGAGCGAGAAACGCGCCGAAGCTTTGGCCGGCCGAGCCGGTGAACTTGAAATGGATCGTGCCGTCGGGCAGGCAGTCTTCGCCCCAGCGCTTGGCGATTTCGTGGCTGAGAATCGTGCCGACGGTGCGGTTGGTGTTGACGATGTCGAGCTCGGCGCGGACCGGCTTGCCGTCTTCGAGTGCGGGCCTGGCCAGATCGAGCAGCTTCGTGCGGTCGAGCGAAAGCTCGAGGCCGTGATCCTGCGTCCGCGTGCAATACGTGCCGACGTCCGCGTGCGGCTTCTGGATCGGCGTGAGCAGCTCGGTGAGGTCGAGCCCGTCGGCCTTCCAATGCTGGATGGCGGCGTTGGTTTCCAGGCAATCGACGCGGCCGACCATTTCGTCGATCGTGCGAAAGCCGAGCTCGGCCATGATCTGCCGGGCGTCCTCGGCGACCATGAACAGGTAGTTGACGACGTGCTCCGGCTGGCCGGCAAACTTCTTGCGGAGCACCGGGTCCTGCGTGGCGACGCCGACCGGGCACGTGTTGAGGTGGCACTTCCGCATCATGATGCAGCCGAGCGTGATCGAGCGGGGCGGTGGCGAAGCCGAATTCTTCGGCGCCGAGCATGGCGGCGATCACCACGTCGCGGCCCGTCTTGAGGCCGCCGTCGGTCTGCAGCATGACGCGGCTGCGCAGGTCGTTCAGCACGAGCGTCTGGTGCGTTTCGGCGATGCCCAGTTCCCACGGCAGGCCGGCGTGCTTGATGCTCGTGAGCGGCGAAGCGCCGGTGCCGCCGGTGTCGCCGGAAATGAGAATGTGATCGGCAAAGCCCTTGGCCACGCCGGCCGCGATCGTGCCGACGCCCACTTCGGAGACCAGCTTCACGCTCACCCGCGCCGACGGGTTGCTGTTCTTCAGGTCGTGGATGAGCTGCTTGAGGTCCTCGATCGAATAAATGTCGTGGTGCGGCGGCGGGCTGATGAGGCCCACGCCGGGCGTCGAATAGCGGATGCGGGCGATGTTGTCGTCGACCTTGCGGCCGGGCAGCTCGCCGCCTTCGCCCGGCTTGGCGCCTTGCGAAATCTTGATCTGCAGCTCGTCGGCGTTGGCGAGGTACCAGATCGTGACGCCGAATCGGCCGCAGGCGACTTGCTTGATCGCCGATCGCTTCGAGTCGCCGTTGGGCAGCGGCTTGAATCGCTCGGGGTCTTCGCCGCCTTCGCCCGTGTTGCTCTTGCCGCCGAGGCGGTTCATGGCGATGGCCAGCGTCTCGTGTGCCTCGGCCGAGATCGAGCCGAAGCTCATCGCGCCGGTGCAGAACCGCTTGACGATTTCCTTGGCCGGCATCACTTCGTCGAGCGGAATCGGTCCGCCGTTCGCGCCCGGCTTGAACTGCGAGCAGGCCGCGCAGTGCGCAGCGGGTCTGCGCGTCGCGATTGGCGTGATCGGCGAAGCGGCGAGTAGGCGTCGCGCGCTGTTGTTGCGGGCGGCGACTTGCAGGTCGGCGATCGCCGGCGGGTCCCACATGTGCCGTTCGCCGTCGGCCCGCCAGTGGAACTCGCCCGGGTTGGGCAGCACGGGCAGTTCGATCGACGCGCCTGCGTCGGGATAGCCGAGCGCGTGCCGCCGCAGCGCTTCCTCGGCCAGCACGTCGAAATCGACGCCCTGAATGCGGCTGGCCGTGCCGGCGAAGCAGCGGTCGATGACTTCGTCCTTGAGGCCGACGGCTTCGAAGATCTGCGCGCCCTTGTAGCTTTGCAGCGTCGAGATGCCCATCTTGGCCATCACCTTGAGCATGCCCTTGGCGACGCCCTTGCGATACGCGTACACGAGATCGTGGTCTTCTTTGGTGACCGGGTCGTACAACTTCGCCGTTGGCGCCGGCTTCGATCGCCGGGTGCTCTTTGCCTTCGCCGCTTTGATCGGAGCTGTCGAGCCCTTCGGGCCGCTGCAGCAGCCCCTCGCGGCGCGATTGCCAGAGCGACTCGAACGCCAGGTACGGGTTGATCGCGTCGGCGCCGTAGCCGACGAGCAAGCAGTGGTGATGCACTTCGCGGGCTTCGCCCGATTCGACGACGATGCCGATGCGCGTGCGCTTCGCCTTGCGCACCAGGTGATGATGCACGGCCCCGGTCGCCAGCAGCGAGCTGAGCGGCACGCGGTCGCGGCCGATCGCGCGGTCCGACAGCACGACAAGCGAATAGCCGTCGTCGATCGCGGCTTCGGCCTCGGCGCAGATGCGGTCGAGCGCCTTGATCATGCCGGCGTGGCCTTCGCTGCGCGGCCAGGTGATGTCGATCGTCTTCGTGCGCCAGCCGCGGTGATCCATGTGCTTGAGCGCGGCGAGCTGCTCGTTCGACAGAATCGGATGCGGAATGCGCAGCCGGTGGGCGTGCTCTTCGGTCGTTTCCAGCAGATTTCGCTCGGGCCCGATGTAGCACTCCAGCGACATGATCACTTCTTCGCGGATCGAGTCGATCGCCGGGTTGGTGACCTGCGCGAAGAGCTGCTTGAAGTAGTCGTACAGCATCCGCGGCTTGTCGGAGAGGCAGGCCAGCGCCGAGTCGTTGCCCATCGAGCCGACCGGGTCGCGCAGCTCGCGTACCAGCGGCAGCAGCATGAACTGCATCGTTTCGACCGTGTAGCCGAACGCCTGCAGCCGCTCGAGCAGCGTCTTGGGCTCGAAGCCGTGCGGCTCCTTGTTGGTGCCCAGGTCGTTGAGGTCGATCCGCTGCTGCGAGCCGAGCCACTCGGCGTACGGGCGGCCGGTTGGCGAATTCGTGCTTCAGCTCTTCGTCGGGAATCAGCCGGCCCTGCTCGAAGTCGACGAGGAACATGCGGCCCGGCTGCAGGCGGCCCTTGGCCTTGATGTTCTGCGGCTCGATGCGCAGCACGCCCACTTCGCTGGCCATGATCACGCGGTCGTCGTGCGTGATGTAGTAGCGCGACGGCCGCAGGCCGTTGCGATCGAGCACGGCGCCGATGTACTTGCCGTCGGTGAAGGCGATCGACGCCGGGCCGTCCCACGGCTCCATCAGGCAGGAGTGGTATTCGTAGAACGCCCGCTTGTCGTCGGACATCGTCTCGTGATTCTGCCACGCCTCGGGGATCATCATCATCACGGATTCTTGCAGCGTGCGGCCGCTCATCAGCAGGAACTCCAGCACGTTGTCGAACGTGCCCGAGTCGCTGCAATCGGGCTCGACGATCGGGAACAGCTTCGGCAGTTCGCTCGCCGAACAGCTCGCTTTCGACGACGCCTTGCCGGGCCTGCATCCAGTTCATGTTGCCGCGGAGCGTGTTGATCTCGCCGTTGTGGCTCATGAACCGCATCGGCTGGGCGCGGTCCCACGAGGGGAACGTGTTGGTCGAGAACCGCGAGTGGACCATCGCCAGGTGGCTGGTGTAATCGGGCGCGGCCAGGTCGGGGTAGTAGCGGAACAGCTGCTCGGTCGTGAGCATGCCCTTGTAGATGATCACCTTCGTCGACAGCGAGCAGATGTAGAACATCTTGCGCCTGCGCGAGCGACGCGTCGCTGCGCAGGCAGTGGCTGGCCTGCTTGCGGATGAGATAGAGCTGCCGCTCGAAGGCGTCGCCCGAGAGGCCGTTGCCGGCGGCGATGACCAGCTGCTCGATGTGCGGCTCGCCGGCTTTGGCCGTGGGGCCGATGTCGGCTTTTTCGGTTTCCGTCGGCACTTTGCGCCAGCCGACCAGCCGCTGGCCTTGGGCGGCGATGATGTCGTTCGACCGCTTGCTTGCAGCTGGCGCGCTCGGCCGCATCCGTCGGCAGGAACACGATGCCGGCGGCGAACTGGCCCGGCGGCGGCAGCTCGGCGCCAAGTTCTTGCTGCACGACGCGCTGCAGGAACTCGTGCGGCAGCGCGGTGAGGATGCCGGCGCCGTCGCCCGTGTTCGGCTCGCAGCCGCAGGCGCCGCGGTGGTCCATGTTGCGCAGCACTTCGTCGCGCGTCGAGCAGGATCTGGTGGCTGCGCTGGCCCTTGATGTGCGCAACAAAGCCCACGCCGCACGAATCGTGCTCGTACGCCGGGTCGTACAGTCCCTGCTTTGGCGGAAGCGAAGTGAAACGCCGCGGACTATCGTTTGTCATGGCATTCTTGCACATGGCGAAGTCTCTCGCAGCGTAGGTCAGGCGCTTACAGTCAGACTAACCTGAACGGTTGAACTACTTCGATAGTCCGGCTGATACGGTTATCTGATCTGACGTTTTGCTTTGCGCCTTCGCGCCGTTGCGACGATTCCGATATGTCTTGACCGCGATTCTGCGGCTCGGCTTGCCGTTGTGACCGTTGCATTCGTGTCGCTGCGATCGGCGTCTGCGCAGCACGCTTGCCGATTGCAGCAATTGAATAAACTGTCGTGCCGTTTCGCTAATCTTGCGGTCGCGGCGGTGGATGATTCCCAGCGGTCGCACGAGTGGCTGGCCTTCGATCGGCAACTTGAACGAGCGTGCCGGATTCGATTTCGCGGGCGATGGTCGGCTCGGGCAGCAGGCTGATGCCGGCGCCGATTTCGATCGCCCGCTTGATCGTTTCGATGTTGTCGAACTCCAGCGCGACGCGGACGGCGACTTGGTGCAGCGCAAGCACGCGATCGATCTCTTCGCGAATCTTGAGACCGACCTGAAACGCCACGAACGGCTCGCCGCGCAGCGCGTCGAGCGGCACGCTGCGCCGCCGCGTGAGCGGGTGCTGCGGATAGCAGACCAGCACCATCGGCTCCGTGCGCCAGGGCAGCGCGGCAAGGCTCGGCGATTCCTCCGGATAACTAACGAGGCCCAGATCGGCCTGGCCGTGATCCACGGCTTCGTACACGCGGTGCGGATGCACATATTCGAGCCGCACATCGGCCTTGGGATGCGCGGCGAGAAACTCGCGGAGGTAGCCGCTCATGTGCGCCAGCCCGACCGAGTAGATCGACGCCACCGTGAGCCTGGCCGCCGCCGCTTCGTGCAAGCGAGCGAACTTCGCGCTCCAAATCGTCGTAACGCTGCACAATGACTCGGCAGCCTTCGTGGAATCGCTTCCCTTCGGGCGTCACCACAAACGGCCGCTTCGAGCGGTCGATGAGCTGCACGCCCAGATCGTTCTTCCAGATGGTGGACGACCTGGCTGGCGTTCGATTGCGAGACATCGTTCAGCCTTGGCCGCCCGGGAAAAGCTGCCCAGGTCGACGATGTCGCAGAAGATTTTGAGGAAGCGCAGATGCATGAAAACTGATTGTTCGGGGCTAGCGACGCACCGACTGTCTGCCGCTCGATTCGAGAGTGCCGGACCTGGCGGCAAGGGATCGCCCGAGCGACGACGAGACCCGTCCGATGGGTAACCGCCCGGAAAAGACGCGAAGCCGCCTGCAAATCACCAATGCTAATATCGGAACAGATTAGAATTCAAAATCAGAATAGTAGGTATAGCTAGCTGCCAAACTGCTGTCAAGCGCGGTGCGACAGATTTTGGTGGCGGGCCGCGCAGGCGAATTGTCCGCGAAAATCGAACCCAATGCCCGCCCGCAGGCCGTTTTTCGACGCCAAGCCGCTCGCTGGACCCGTCGCTGGCAGCTAGAATTCGGAACACCACCACTTATAGCCTTTGGTTCCGTTCATGGACTCGCTTCTCGACTTCTTCCTGCATCTCGACGTGCATCTTCAAGCGGTCGTAGAGCATTATGGGCCATGGATTTACGGCATATTGTTTTTGATCATCTTCGCCGAAACGGGCCTGGTGGTGACGCCAATTCTTCCGGGCGATTCCCTGCTGTTTACCTGCGGGTGCTGGCGGCGACGTTTCCCGAGGGCGGAGATTCGCCGGTGCTTAACGTCTGGCTGCTCTTGGTCTTGTTGGTCACGGCAGCGGTGCTTGGGCGACGCGGTGAATTATGCCGTTGGGCATTTCGTCGGACCACGAGTGTTTCGAGCCGAGGAGCGCCGCAGTTTTTGGCAGCGGCTTCTGAACCGCGACCATTTGATGCACGCGCATCGCTTTTTCGAGCGGCACGGCGGCAAGGCGATCGTGCTCGGGCCGGTTCGTGCCGATCGTTCGCACGTTCGTGCCGTTTGTGGCCGGTGCGGGCACGATGTCGTATCCGCATTTCGCTTTCTATAACGTCGCGGGCGGGATGCTGTGGGTCGGCCTGTGCGTGGGCGCCGGCTACGCGTTCGGCAACATCCCCGTGGTGAAAGAGAACTTCGAGTTCGTAGTCGTGGCCGTCGTCTGCATCTCGGTGCTGCCGCTCGCCTGGGGCTACATCATCAGCCGGCTGAATCGCTCCGCGGCGCAAGGCGTCGACTGAAAGCCCGCGGCTGCGAATTGACGATCGTCAGCGCCGCGACGAATGCGGCAAGGGTCAATGCGGCCGCACTTGGCTCCGGCACGACGCCCAGGACGATGAAGTCGGTTTGCGTCATGCCGCTGCGCGTGAAGTTGGCCGTGCGCGTGAGCAGCTCCAGCGTGCCGCTGGGAGTGAGCAACAATAAGTCCACCGGCCCAGCATGCAAAGTGTTGATGAACGGGCTGTCTGTACGCAGCAGCGGTAAACTGAAATCCAGCTCGCCGGTGAAGATCAATGTCTCCGGATCGATGCCGATGTCCGTCAAACTCGCGGTGCCAAATGACCCGCCGTCGCCGAGAATTGTGAGGATTGCGTCTGAGAACTCATATCGGCCGCTCGTTGCGTCCAAGCCGGTGAACACCAGCGGCGTAATCGAAATGCCGGCGCCCACGGCGGGCTCGCCGCTGCCGACGCCGTGCGCGAAGACGCCCTCGGGCGTGAGGATTACGCTTAAATCGGGCGTCTTGGACGGGTCGGTGTTTTCGTGAAACTGCAACGTATTTATCGTCAGATTGAATTCGGTGCGCGTGGCGGCAAAACCGACGCCCGCCAAATTCGTCGGCGCCTTGCCCGGCAAGCCGGGCACGATCAGCGGCTCGTTGGTCCCGTAGACTCCCACTTCGGTGCCGCGTGCGACATATCCTTCCAAATCGAGGAAGGAGAAGATCGGCCGGCTTTCCGTGTAGAGATCATTCGTGATCCAGCCTTCGACGTGTGCCGTGAAATCGCGTCCTTGGCGGCCGAGTTGCGAATGCAGCTGTCCATTGGGTGATAGCCGTCCGCGATTGAGCCCCGACGGCATGCCGTTGATATCGATTGATCCCAGGACCATCGTGAAATCGCTGACGGTCGGAACCAAGCCGTTGAAATCCAGTACGACTCTGGAACTAATCACCTGCGGCTCGAGAACGTCGCCGCCGCCCCAGATTTGCGGCCGGATGAAGCTCGTCGTGGCGGTCGCCGCGTCGAGCGCGAGCTCCAGATGTGCAGGCGGAGGAGAACCTATCGGCTGCGATGCGTGGTAGCGCCGATAAAATGGGTCCTCGGCGAAAATCGCCTGAATGAAGGCTGTAAAAGGATTCGTCGGCTCCGGCGCGGGCACGTTCAAGCCGGCGAAATGCTCACCCGCGATCAACGGGGAGTCGGCTTCAACAGACTTCAAGAAGCCGTTAATGCGCTCCGTGGCGCGGGAAATTATGTCGGCCGCGGTCGGTCCCGCGCCGTCGATGTCGGTTCCCCTGGCCAGCGCGAAGTTGCGATAGTTGCTGGCGTGCCTCGGATAGCGATCGGAGATTACTGCTCGTCCGTCCAGCGCGCAGTGCCAGGCCCTTGAGGAACTCCCCTTCCGGGCTGCCATGGAGCGGCACGCCGGCAAGCGCCACCTGGCGAGCGGTCGTTACCAATTGGTTGGACGTGATGGTCTGATCGAAGCCAAAGACCGTTCTTTTGTCCGGGTCCGTCGCATAAATGCTGCCATACACATCGACGCTTACGTCTAAAGCATCCGCGCCTTCTGGAAGGGGAATCTCATCCAAGAGCTGCCCATTGGTGTCAAACCGGCGTATTCTCTCGCCGTCCACGCCCACGAACGCATCCGCCGTGGGATCGTAGGCGATGGCGAAAAAGCCCAGTTCGAACTCAGGCCCGACTTGACCGTCGGGTGCAACTTTCACTACTAATCTATTGTTGTAATTCTCTATTGTTGTAATTCGCGTAGATGTTGCCGGCCGGATCGACTGCGATATCAAGTACATTAACTGGCGTATCATTCACGACACGCTCAGGGAAGCGATGCTCCGAAATGAATTGGAGCTGCGGGCTATATTTTCGCAGGATCGATCCCTCAGGATCAGTCGATTGCTGCAGCGCATAAACATTGCCCTCCCCGTCGACGTCCACGTCATGGGTTGGCGTTTCGACGGTAGAGTTCGGAGCAATAAATCTTCCAAAGGCTCCGATGTAGCGGTTTCCTGCAGAATCGATAGCCAGGGAAGAGAAGTCGCTCTCGCCAAACGTTGCCGGTACTCCAATCTGCAATCCGTTCACATTGAACCTGAAAGCCTGATCCGGACCCGACACATCACGCAGTAGATGGAGCGTTCCGCCGGGTTCTGCCGCAATGGTGATTGGTTCGCCGTCTTCCGGCGGGATTGGACCTCTAAAGAGGTTGACCAGAATCGGCTCGTAGGCGAGAGCGACGCTGCCACCGCCCATCGACGCGGCGAGAAGAAGGACAAGCCGCGGCAGCCGCCTGCTTCGAAGATTTACTCGCAGGAATGTGAAGACCATTAGGCACCTCGCTGCAATCGGTAAGTCCGTGGAGCGATCGGCCTGCGGGCGTCTGATGTTGCTAGATGGCTCAGGCCGGCCTTCATCTCTGATCGAGCGACTGCGATTTTAGGTCGGCGCGGCCGGCAAATGCAAGAAAAAACCGTAGGGCCGCCAAGCCGAGGCGGAATTCACGTAGCCGCGTCTCTTCGATACGCAGATTCATGCGAATTTTCGCCACGGCGAATCTTCGACCGGAGAAACTCGCTTACGTGCGGCTCAGCTCGCGGCATTTACTGGCGCACGTCGATCCACTCGATGTCCGCCATGTGCCCTTCGCGCGAGGCGCCGCCGACAGCGAGCAATTCGCGCGAAGCCACCCGGCCGCCGCCCGGCAAGGACACGAGCTGGTGGAAGAATCGCGGCTTTCTGAGGCGGCCAGCTTCCTTCCACTGAGAGCCATCGTCACTGAGCCGGAAAAGAATCCCGCTTAGACCCGAAGCGTACAAGCCACCGTCGAGATTCCAAGCCGACACACCGAAGCCGGAGTGACCGTCGCCCGGTAGCTTGGGGCCTTCGCTCCATTCGCCCGCCACTGGATCAAAGAAGTCGCAGCTTTGCGCGACATTACCTGCTTCATCCAAGCCGCCAATTGCCACGAGCTTGCCGTTCCAATGAGCGGCCGCCAGTGCGCGGCGCGTGAACGGCGGCTCGGGTAGTTGCTGCCAACCTGCGGCCGGGTCGGAGAAATCGTAGACGAGTGCATCCGCTTGCCACTCACCGGGTGAAGAGCCGGAAAGCGTCCATCCGCCGACGACATACAACCGGTCGCCGATCACGACGGCGTTGTGCGATGAGCGCGGCGCTGGTAGCGGAGCGAGCGCTTCCCACTGGCCGGTGGACGGATCAAATTCCGCGAACTCGGCCGTCGATTGCAGATCTTCCTCATCGTCAGTCGTCGCATTGCGGGCATTCATGCCGCCGACGCGATAGACTTTGTCGCCGTGCGACACGAGCGCAAGACCCTGCAGCGGCGTTTGCATCGGCAACTCTTCCCACTTATGGATGTCATCGCCATAGCCGGCCAATCGCATTCGGCGGAAATGGTTCGACAAGTTCGCGGCCGAGTGCTCGTGCTCGGTACCGGTGTGGCCGCCGTAAATGTAAAGCCAGTTTTCGACGACAACCGCGCCGAAGCTGGAAACTGGCTCGGGCAACGTCGGCGATGCCGCAACTCGTGCGGGGTCGGGAGACTCGCGCACAACAGAGGTGTCGTTGGCACTTGGCTTGCCTTGAACTGGCCAATCAAATGTCAACGACGCGTAGTGTAGGCCGTGATCGTACGGCTTGTCGTTGAATTTGCCCTTTGCGGTTTTGTCCATGCGGCTGGCCAGCACGCTTACGATGCCGGCGCCTTCGGGCGTGAGCGCAACTTGGCCGTTCTCGTCGGTAGTTTTCTTGACTGCCTCGTCATCCGCGACAGCAACGCTTATCTCCGCCTCAGCAAGTGGTTTCCCGTCGGAAAGGACGGTCAGCTCCAGCAGCTTTCCGTTAACTCGCGGGACGATGTCGAGCGCGAGCTCCTTCGAACTGCCTGCCTTATTGAATTCACCGTTCGAATCCGCATGGACATGCTTGGCGGAGTAGACAAGAAGCGCCGTGCCGTAAACGCCGTATTGCTCACTGGCTTCCAGGACGCATGGCCCGTCGTCGAGCCGTGCCGAGGCCGATGCGATCCTCGCCTTGCCACTCGGACAGCGAAAGTTCGCGGCGTTTGCCGTCCGCGGTTCGCAGCCAAGCCTTCGAGTCGGCGAGTGACTCTGGAAGATGGTATGCCTCGTCGATGCGCGTTTTCCCCGAAGAACAGAAAGGCGTGCGGGCGCCCGTCCTGCGCGATGGTTTTGATCCATAAGAAGTGGGCGAAGCTCAGATTCGCGCAGGCCCAAAGAGCTAAACCGCAAGCGGCGGATAACGATATCCGACATATTGATGGGAGCATGATAATCCTCGCGTGGACGTGCATTCGTCAGTTGAAATCGTGGTTGGGTTCGTCCCCGGCGCGCGTGACTGCACGCGCGGCGAACTTCGGGCGACGAATCGGTGGGAATGAACTGCACCGAACCGTCGACCAAGAGAAACTGCACGCCGCCTGGGTGATCGCTGCGGAACGAGCGGTTGCTGTGCGGCGGCGCGTATTGCGCTGAATTGTTATACAAAGCGGGAAATTTCGCGGCCATGTGCCCCCAGGACAGGGCCCAATAACCGTGTGCCCATGTTTGATCGCCCCACATCGGTGTGCCGTTGAGGGCAGGGCAGTTGGTCCACGCCATCGTCTGCACGGCGTAATTGATTTCGCCGACCAGCAGCGTCTTCGACGTGCCGTCGGTGATGTGCTGCAGGCCTAGGCGGTAGCTGCCGTCGGCACGTGGATTTTCGAATGCACCATCCAAGTCGGCGAAGTTCGTGTAGTCGGTGCGTGTGGAAATGATGTAGCTGCCCGGACCGAGCTTTTCATCCGACTCTGGCTCCGGGACGGTGCGCGGCAACGTCATCGATGGGCACAGATAAATGTCGACGGTCCGGCTCGTGATCGGCAAGTTGATTGGATCGTAGACAGGCTTGGTTGCATCATAAGCGTCGAATCGCGCGTTCTCCTCGAGGTGGGGCAGAAGGGCGATGAAGGTGCCGCCGAGCGGATTGAACTGGCCGGCCCCGAGCTTCGGCGGCGGGAGATGCCCTGTTGTCGCATGATAATTTTGGACGGCCACGCCGATTTGCTTGAGATTGTTCTTGCAGGCGACGCGGCGTGCGCTTTCGCGTGCCGTTTGGATGGCCGGCAGGAGCAACGCGACGAGGATTCCAACGATGGCGATGACGATCAAGAGTTCTACAAGCGTGAAAGCGCGGGGCGGCAACTTCCACCTCCCTTTTAGGGAGGGGCTGGGGGAGGGTTCGCAGGCAGTTGAAAACTGATAACGGCAATGCCGACGTCGCATCGAGCCGAGGGACATAAGCCCCAAGCCAAGGAGCAGTGCCGTTGTCGGTTCGGGGACGGCGGTGGTTTCCGTGCCTGCCGGGGGCGGGGACGCCCCGGCTCGCTCGAAGTTTCTGCGCCAGATTACGTAGTCGGCGGCGTCGACAATGCCGTTGCCGTTGCCGTCGGCGCCGCTGAGTGCGGTTGCCGACACACCGAAGCTTGCACTCCAAGTTGAGTAGTCGATTGCATCGACGGAGCCGCTGCCGTCGTAGTCGCCCGGGATAGCATCTGGCAGGAGTGTGTAATTGATCGTCAACGTCGGGGGCGTTGTCGAAAAATATGGGAATCCCGTCGATTCTCGGAGATACCATCGCGGGTAGCCGCCGCCCGCGCCTAATTCGCCCGTGTCGTGCAAGGACGAAAGGAAGAACCCAATGGCGCCATCAGCAAGCGATTGTTGCACGTAACCCAGCGCCTGGCGCGGCGAGATCAATCTCGAAGTCAAAGGTAGTATCGTCCGGGATGACCGCGCCAGGCGCGAGGTTCGTTGTTCCGATTGCCCAAGGAGTGGGCGTAAACGGCTCCGTCGATTGATCCAGTTCCGTGGCGCTGTAGCCGCCCGTTACGCTGTTGGAAACATCGACGTACATGCCTTGTTGCGATGCATCGCCAACCAGGGGATACGCAATATAGCTGCTGCCGGCGGCCGAGAACGGATGTGTCGTTTCGTCCAAGAGCGGTGCGCCGGGCGTTCCGCCTGCGAATTCGAATCCGGTATAGCCGCCGCGGAACCCGACGCCGTAGAGCTCCATGGGCCGCCGGGCGGTGATGCTGCCGCTGGAAACCTCCGCAAAGATTTTCGTATGGGCGATCGGCGATTCGTCATAAAGCAAGCGTCGTACTGGTTGCGCCGTCATTGGTCCAAGTTGCTGAGAACTTCACTGACGATACCGCATATCGGTTCGGTGCATGCCCCGCTTCGATTTGCGCCGACGTGTTGAATGCCAAGAGCGCGCTGCCGGTGCGCCGGGTCCTGAGCCGTGCGGGGCACAAACGCGCCGTTTTGTGTGTCGATTTCATTGCCGCCCGTGAACGACGGGGCAAGCGCCCGCACGCCCGCGGAGACAGTGTTCGGGTACGAAAACCAGTCGGCGGCCGGCGTCGACCAATGCGCCGTGGCGGCATCCGCCGTCGCGACCGAGGAAATGAAAGCGGCTGCGATCGCAATCGACATCGCCAGCCAGCGGACATGGGAGCCGCGAGCGAACAACGATTGGTTATCGCTTACATTCACATCCATGGTCAAATCACTCGCCCGCGCCAAAACGCAAGATGCATCCCGGCAACTACGAACGCGATAAGGGCCGAAGGCTCCGGCACTTGGGCGGCAATCGTCGCTTTGTCGATATCGAAGGTGTATTGCGTCATGTTGCCGGCGAGCGCCGCCGGCACGTTCACACCCAGTTGGACGTGCCCCACGTTGGAAAAAACGGTTGAAAAGCTGCTGCTTTCAAATGTCACGAATTCGGGGTTCGCCGGGCTGATATTGAATTTCAATTGCGTCCATGCGCCCGGCAACAGGGGTGCGAATTTTATAGCTGTACCGCCGGGAGAATTGGCTGGCCCGGAAAACCGCCCAAAGTAAGTCAGCGGCACGGGCGCGTTGTGCCGCACGAAAGCGCTGAATTCGCCGACTCCGTCGGCGATCCAATTTCCTTCCAAGGCATGGCCGCTCGAATTGAACTCGTCCTGGGCGCGGAACAGCACCATGCTCGTGCCGGCAAGGGCCGTGCTGGCCGAGGCATAGCTGCCGCCATCGGGTCCGCCGGATGCAACGTAATTCAGCAAATTCATCGCGGAGTTATCCGCCCAATTGTACACGTTGGTGGTGAAATCTTCAGTGAACGGAACTGTCGCGGCATGGCCGGGCGCTGGCGCCGCCAAACAATACAATGCAGCGAGAAAACCTGGTGCTAACTTCATTAGTGCTTCTCACGTCAATCGGTTTCGAGGGTTAATCACGGATTCAATTTGCAACCGTTGAATTCGCGTTTATTGCTGCGGCACGGATTCGCCGCCGCCGCGCGTGGCCATGGCACGCCAAATGAGCGGGTCGATGTTGCTGGCGATGGTGTGAATCGATCCGTCGACCATCGCGACGTTCACGGCGTCGGCGTGGTAACTGCGCGAGGTGACGATCGCGTACGTCGGCTTTCCGTTAACGCCGTCCTTGCCTTCCTGCCAGGAGTTGAAGTCGGCATCGAGCCGCTCGCTGCCGCGCATGTAGGGCACGAACGTGTTGGGCGGCATCGTGGCGGTAAAACCGGTGTGATGAACCCGGCCATCGGGCCATTCGGTGTGGGCCGTGTTTTTGTATTCCGAGCCGGAGGCGACGAGCGCGGACAGCTTCGTCGACGGTGTTTGGAATTGCTGTCGATGACGGACCACCGTTGCGCGTGTAGTGGGTCCATGCTTTCACCTCGGCAGCGAGAAGCGTTTTGCTGGTGCCGTCCTCAATTTTCGCGAGCGGCAAAAAGCTGTTCGGATAAAACACGCCGTCGCCGCCGCGCAACGTGGCCGGGTCGAAGACGAACCACGTGCCCATGTTGAAGCCATAGGTCGTCGAAAACAGCAACACCTTGCCGCTGCCCGGGTCGCGGACTTCGCCAGCCAGCTCGTCGGTCGGGCATGAATAGACGCCGATGCGGAGATTGTTGATGGGGGTTTGAAAATCCCAGGCGACGTTGATATCGACCTGCTGCCGGACGTTGTCCTCTTCGAGGTAACTCAGGATGTGGCCGTGGACGCCCCAGGCGCCGTTGTTGGCGACCGGGTTGTTGACGAAGTCGATCTCGACGCTGGGCGGAAGTCGCTTGCGAGCGGTCTCAAAATTAAGTACCGCCAGGCCGAGCTGCTTGAGATTGTTTTTACATTGGCTGCGCCGTGCCGCTTCGCGGGCCGCTTGAATTGCGGGGAGCAAGCAGGGCGACCAGAATGCCAATGATCGCGATTACGACTAGGAGTTCCACCAGGGTAAAAGCCCGGGGCCGAGAGGCAGTGCCGGATCGTCTGCGGAAATCCAGTAGGCGTTTTAGACCTCGTGCCATGAGTTTTCCCTGTTTTTCCGAAATCCGAACACGGAAACGCTATTGAGACTCAAACTCAACAAGGAGCATATCGGCCTCAAGCCTATTTCGCAAGTGGGCGTTCGAAAAATCTTTTGCGGCAAGCCAAACTGACCAGCGAGGGGCCGGATTGCGTCCCGCAACGTTGGCCAAGCTGCCAGAGAACCGTGGCGTTACGGATGCGACCGCAGTCCAGACGCCGCGATCGGAAAAACGACAATCGAGCCGGCGACGACGTCGCCAGAATCGCGCGAGGAGGCGAAGCCGCCTACCGATCCGGAAGTTTGTCGAATTTGTATTCGTGGCCGCGGTCGCGGACCACTTCTGCTTTGATGATTCGGTCGGCCTTCGGCGGCGTGGTGCCGTGCATTGGGGAGCGGCGCTGGAGATCGGCCAGCACTTCGATCCCCTCGATCACACGGCCGAACGCGGTGTGCCTGCCGTTTAGATGGGCCGTGGGGATGAAGGTCAAGAAGAACTGCGAATTGCCCGTGTCGCGGCCGGCGTGGGCCATGCTCAGGCTTCCGCGAAAATGGCGGCGATGGTCGGGCCGGTAGCATTCGCAGCGAATCGTGTAACCCGGGCCGCCTTGCCCCTCTTCGTCCTT
Organism: uncultured Planctomycetota bacterium; assembly: GCA_963713365.1. Lineage (GTDB taxonomy): Bacteria > Planctomycetota > Planctomycetia > Pirellulales > Lacipirellulaceae > JABDGM01. The sequence continues at coordinate 651,571 of CAVQLN010000009.1, forward strand.
GGCCCCACCCTGAGCCATGAACTTCGGCAACACGCGATGGAACGGGCTGCCGTTGTAGAAGCCCTGTTTGACGAGCGTCAAAAAGTTGGCCACGGATTGCGGGGCTTCATTCTCGAACAGTTCGAGGACGATTTCCCCCTTGCTGGTCGTGAGTTTGACGCGGGGCAGGTCGTCGGCAGTTGCTTCGGCGGCACGGATGGTCGATTCCTTTGCCCAAATCCCTTTATATTCCTCCAGCACGGCGGCGCTGGCGGAGAGCTGATGGACGACGCCTTTCATAAGGCCGGCTTGCGGATCCTCGCGGTCCGACTTGTTGGCTGCGGCGACAACTATCTCCATGGCCTTTTCCTGTTGCGCCTTCTGCAGCCAAGTCGAGGCGAGGTCATAGTCGTTCGTAGCAAATGCGGCAAGGAATCCCCACACATAAAGCTCGGGACCGCCGGCTTCGTTTTCGATCAGTAGTTTGAGAACCGGGAGTGCCCGCTCGTACCGGTCTCCGCCGTCGATGGGATAGTAAACATCGTCGGGGTTACCATCCTTGGCTGGCTGGCCGGGCCCGACTTGCAGGCCGATCACGTCGTACCGCGCTACGGCGATGAGCAGCTCGGTGATTTCGTCATTGGCATTGGGGGCGAAGCGATAGGCCTCGACCGCCGCCTCCAGCATTTCATTGACGAGCGATTTCGCGTGGGCAATCTGGCCGGTCAATTGGATGTTGATTTTCTGTCGCGAGGCGGCGTCAGCGGCCTGATATTGTGTTTGCAGTTTCTCAATGTCGCGGACGGCCGCCTTGTATTCGTTCAACTTGGCGTCGAATGCTGCTTTTGCTTGTTCAGCGGCGTTGGTGGGTCCGTTCGGGCTCGGCGCGATGACGCGCCTTATCGGCGCGGTTAAGGTCGCTCGTCGCTGTTTCCTCGGGCGGAACGACCTCGCGAGTTTCTGATGGCTCGGCAGCGGGTTGCTGGCTACGCAACGAGGCAGCCGACGTGGCGAACACAATCAGAAAAGTGAGCACGCAAAACGAACGTAGTTTTGAGGCCATACGAAATTCTTTCTTGCGAGGCTGGTTCCAAACCCGGTGGTTTTCACACACAATAACAGATTCATTTCCCGGCCGACATGGGAACCCCAAGCAGTTCGATTCTCGCTTCGCTGTTCGATGCCACGCAAACGAAAAAATGTTGAAGCGGGACCGAGGCGGCCGGGCATCGCACCTGACGCTCAAGTGCCGGACGTACGGATTATCGGCGGCACGTTTCGCGGCCGACGGCTGCGTTATCATGGCGATCCCGGCGTTCGCCCGATGAAACATCGCACGCGCGAGTCGATTTTCAACCTCATCAGCACGGAGTGCGGCGGCCGGCACGCGATTGACTTGTTCGCGGGTACCGGGGCGCTTGGGCTCGAGGCGCTTAGCCGGGGCGCCGCGAGCGCCACTTTCATCGAAAAGCATGTGCCGACCGCCCGGATCGTGGAGGAAAACATCCGCACGCTGGGCGTTGCGGAGCAGTCGCGGCTATTGGTCACGAGCGCCTTTTTATGGGCCAAGCGCGACCTGCCGTCGGCCGTTGCATCGCCCCCTTCGGAGGGCGGTTGGCTCGTGTTCTGCAGTCCCCCCTACGCGTTTTATACGGAGCGGCAAGCCGAAATGCTCGAATTAATTGGCCGCATTCAAGAACACGCGCCGCCGGGGAGCATTCTTATCGTTGAAGCCGAATGAGCAATTTGACTTCGATTCGCTATTTCAAAATCAGATGTCGAATACAAGTTGGGATCGGCGTGTGTATTTGCCGGCCGTCGTCGGCATCTGGCGAAATGGCTGACCGGCAATCAGCAGGATATTGATTTTCGTCTAAAAGAAGCTTCATGAAGATGCAGAAGTTGCCATGCGCTCCGCATCGCGACGCAACGCTTCAAGAAGTTGAACCACCTGCTCTCGCCGAACGGTGGGAAATTGGGCGAGAAACCCATCGATTGTGTAACCCGCCTCCAGGTGATCAAAGAGGGTCTGGACCGTCACTCGTGTACCGGCAAAGCAAGCGGCGCCATGCATGATATCCGGGTTCGTGCTTACTATTGGATCCATTACTTCAGTCTAGCTTTCTGTTACCGCGCGGAATAGGCAATCAGAACCCGGCGACCTTGCGGACCGGCCCGGTGACATATCCGGGATTCTGCGAGATGGCGGCAGCAATCGCCTGCTGGCTGTTGCGGCCGGGCATGACGACCCACAGCGGCGGGCCTGCGTTACCCCGGCCCGGATAGAGCGTGACCTCCCACAACGACGTGAGGCCGGCCTGCACCGCTTGCAAGTTGAGCTGCATCATGGCGATTTGCCGCTGTACGGCCTGATCCTGTTGCCGGGCCGCCGCAAGCGATTGGACCATTAATGCGTGGTCCGCCTGCTGATCGTAGTACTCGTCCTTGTGCGCGGCGAGCCATTCGTCCCAGCCCGGCTTCAATACGTTGAGATCCTCGTCGGAGAAAAAGAAGAACGGTACGCCGTACTCGTCACCGTTCTCAAGCTCCATGATCACACCTTCCACCGTGAACGTCCGCGGCTGGCCCTTCTGCCGCACGAGCCACGCTTGGAGGCCTTCTTTGTCAGGCCGGTTGATTTTCTCGAAGTTCGCGACCACCTTCGGCAACATGCGCTGGTAGATTTCGGGCAAGTTCTCGAACTGCCGATCATTTGCGTAAATCTTGCCGCGGCGGCGCTGCACCGTGATATCGCGGCGAGCGTAATCGACGACGCGACCCGGAACCTTCAAGCCGTCGCGCATGGTCCAGGTTTGCTTTTTCCCGGCGACTTCGTTGGCTTGCTCCTCGGCCTCTTTCGATTTGAGATAATCCTGGTCGGCCTGCGAGAGTTTCTCGATCGGAATAGCGCCGAGCTGTTTGTCGTTGCGCTGCAGGATCACCGTTTTGTCGTTGAACCCAATGAGATCGGCTTCGATTTTGTACTGGCTTGTGGAGTCGGTCCAGGTTCGTGCGAGCGTCGCAGGGGCCACGTTGAGAACGAGCAAGGCCGTTGGCAGGATCAGCAACCATCGATTTGGCATGGCGATAGCCTTGTGAAAGCAAATGGAATATGTCTCACGCAGAGGCGCGGAGGACGCGGAGCATAAAACCTGCATATTTGTCGGAACGCGTAATCTTCGCTGATCGACGCTATTCGGGGAGATTAGCGGCGATTAGTGCAGATTAGCGTTCCTGCGTCTTATTCTGTTCGCAAAAAAACGGCAACAACATCAGTGTGCAATTCTAACTGAGCGCACGGCATAAGATAAGGCATCGTAGATGGGGTGGGCATTGCCCAACTGTGTCGGTGCTCAAATTGGTTTTGGTGGGCGGTGCCCGCCCTACACGCGGCGGATATAATTCGAGCTATGCTGAGCAATTTGTTTCATCCCGTGGTGGCCGGCTGGTTTGAGGAGCGATTTTCCGAGCCTACGGAGGCGCAGCGTTTGAGCTGGCCGCAGATTGTGGCCGGGGAACATACGTTGGTGGCGGCCCCCACCGGTTCGGGTAAGACGTTTGCGGCGTTTCTGGTGGCGATCGATCGTCTGCTGCGGCAGGCCGTCGACAAGAACCTGCCGGATGAAATTCAGGTTGTTTACGTCTCGCCGCTGAAGGCGCTGAGCAACGACATACGCCGTAATCTGCAGGCGCCGCTGGAGGAGATACAGGCGGTCGCCGCGGCGGCCGGCCTGGATTGTGATTCAGTTCGCGTGGCGGTTCGCACGGGCGACACGCCGCCCGGCGAGCGGCAGGCAATGCTTCGCAAGCCGCCGCACATTCTGGTCACGACGCCCGAATCGCTTTATCTGCTACTGACGGGTGCCAAGAGCCGGGAGATGCTGCGCAGCGTGCGCACGGTGATTGTAGACGAGATCCATGCGCTGGCGCGGGACAAACGCGGGTCGCACCTCACGCTGTCGCTGGCGCGGCTGGACCGGCTGTGTGCGACGCCGCCGGTGCGGATTGGCCTGTCGGCGACGCAGCGGCCGATGGACCAAATCGCTTGTTTTCTCGTGGGCACGCCAAACGTCGATGCGGACGGGCGAGCACGGTGCAACATCATCGACACTGGGCACGTTCGCCAGCTCGACCTCGCCGTGGAAGTGCCGCCGAGCGAGCTGTCCGCGGTCTGCTCACATGAGACCTGGAAGGAAGTGTACTCGCGGCTCAGCGACCTGATTCGCGAGCATCGCAGCACGCTGGTGTTCGTGAACACTCGGCGGTTGGCTGAGCGGGTGTGCCATTATTTGGAAGAGGAGCTTGGGCCCGGGCCACGTTGCCAGCCATCACGGCAGCCTGTCGCGCGAGACGCGGCTGCGTGCCGAAGAGCAGCTCAAAGCGGGCGAACTGAAAGCGATCGTGGCCACGGCGTCGCTCGAGCTGGGTATCGACATCGGCTACATCGACCTCGTTTGCCAAATCGGTTCGCCGCGATCGATTGCTACGTTTTTGCAACGGGTTGGCCGCGCGGGCCATGCGCTCGGCCGCATCCCCAAGGGCCGGCTGTTCGCCATGACGCGCGACGAGCTGCTCGAAGCGCTGGCGCTGGTGCGCGCGGTGCGTGAGGGCCGGCTTGATCGCATCGTGATGCCCGTGGGGCCGCTGGATATCCTGGCGCAGCAGATCGTGGCGGCGGTCGCGGGCGAGGATTGGCAGGAAGATGACCTGTTCGAGCTGTGCCGGCGAGGCCTGGCCATATCATGCGATCTGCGCGCGAGGATTTTGACGACGTCGTCGACGATGCTCAGCGACGGGATCGCCCCGGGAAATCGCAGCGGCGCGTATCTGCATCGCGATCGCATCAATCACCGGCTGCGTGCCCGCCGCGGTGCGCGGATCGCGGCCATCACGTCGGGCGGCGCGATTCCCGAGCAGGCCGACTACCGCGTCGTGACCGAGGGAGAAGGCACGTTCGTCGGCACGCTCAACGAAGATTTCGCGATCGAGAGCCAGGCCGGCAATGTGTTTCAGCTCGGCAACGCATCGTGGCGCATTCGGCACGTGCGCGGCGGAGTGGTGACTGTGAGCGATGCCCACGGTGCGCCGGCGACCGTGCCGTTCTGGCTCGGCGAAGCGCCTGGTCGGACGGATGAGCTTTCAGCCGAGGTGTCGTCGCTGCGCGAAACACTGTGGCAACATGTAGGCGAGTCTCTCCGAGACTCGCATGGATGCACAACAGCTACCAATCTCCAGCGGCAAGGCCGCCGCGGAAGATGCACTGCTGGACAAGCCAGCAGTGGCACCCGCTGCAAGACAGCGGCGATCTGGCTGATGGAAAATTGCGGATGCGACGACTGGGCCGCGCAGCAGGCCGTGAACTATGTGGCCGCGCAAGCGGTCGCGCTTGGCGTCGTGCCGACTCGGCGGCAGGTCGTGTTCGAGCGGTTCTTCGACGAGTCGGGCGGCATGGAGCTCGTGATTCATGCGCCGTTCGGAGCACGCATCAATCGGGCTTGGGGCCTGGCGCTGCGCAAGTGCTTTTGCCGCACGTTTGATTTCGAGCTGCAGGCCAGCGCCGACGACAATGGCATCGTGCTTTCGATTGGGCCGCAACAGCAGCTTTCCCATCGAGCAGCTGTTCGACATGCTGAACTCGCGCAACGCGCGAAAAAATTGCTTGTGCAGGCGCTGTTGGCCGTGCCGATGTTCGGCATCCGCTGGCGGTGGAACGTGACGCGAGCGCTGGCCGTGCTGCGGCAGCGCGGCGGCAAGAAGGTGCCGCCGCAACTGCAGCGGTTCCGCGCCGACGACTTGCTCACGGCCGTGTTTCCCATGCAGACCGCCTGCTTCGAGCATCGCACGGGCGACCTGGAGCCGCCCGATCATCCGCTCGTGCGCGCAAACGGTGCACGACTGCCTGCACGAGGCGATGGACCTCGACGGCTGGCGACAAGTCTGCTGGACGAAATCGAGGCCGGCCAGATCCAACTGATCGCGCCGCGACACGCGCGAGCCGTCGCCATTCAGCCATCAACTGCTCAACGCGAACCCGTACGCGTTTCTCGATGATGCGCCGCTGGAGGAGCGTCGCACGCGGGCAGTTTCAGCGCGGCGGACGATCCGCGCTGCGGATATGGACGACTTGGGCCAGCTCGATCCGGCTGCAATCGACGAAGTTCGCAGCGAAGCCTGGCCGCTGGTGCGCGATGCCGAGGAGTTGCACGATACGTTGCTTTCGGTCGGCGCCTGCAGGCGGATGAGTCGGCCGATTGGCGCGACTTTTTTCAGGCATTTAGTTGCGCAGGGCCGCGCGGCACAATGCGATGTTGTGGATGGTCCGCCGTTGTGGATTGCCGCGGAGAATTGGCCCGTCGTACGCTCAGCACTGCCGATCGCGAATGTTCAGCCGGCCTTAGCGTTGCCGGCTGCGCTGGAGCGAGAGGTGAGCAAGGAGGATGCTCAAAAAATACTCGTGCGCGGGCGCGTTGAGATCAGCGGGCCAACGACTGCCGACGCGGATCGCGGCTGCAACTTGGCATGCAATCGAGCGAGGCAGAATCCGCGCTCGTACGATTGGAGGGCGAAGGTTTTGTACTGCGAGGCCGGTTCACGCCGCAGGCGAATGGAGTGGAATGGTGCGAGCGGCGGCTTCTGGCACGCATTCATCGCCGCACGCTGGAAGGCCTGCGCCGGCAAATTCAGCCGGTGGACGCCGAAACGCTTTTCCGTTTCCTGTTTGCACAACATGGCATCGGCCAGTCCACGCGATTGCAGAGCCGCACGGCGCTTGCAGAGCGCGATTGCGCTCGTCGAAGGATTTCGAAGCGCCGGCCGGGGCTTGGGAGCACGACTTGTTGCCGGCACGCGTGGCCGAATACGATCCCGAGCGGCTCGATGAGCTGTTCACCGGCGGGGAAGTAGTGTGGGGGCGGCTTCAACCGCCGCGGCTTACGGACGACAATCGCGGCCGCGTGCTGACGCGAATCGCGCCGATTTCGCTCGCTCGCCGGGCCGATCTGGCGTGGCTCTTGCCCGCCGAGCGCGAGATTTCGCCCGGATATGCCCGGTGGGACTGCGCAGGCGGTGTACGATGCGCTGAATACGCACGGGGCGCTGTTCTTCGACGATCTGCTCGCGGCGACCAAACTTTTGCCGGCACACGTTGAGGATGCGCTGCGGGAATTGGCTGCGCTGGGTCTTGTCACATCGGATGGTTTTACCGCCGTGCGCTCGACGATCGTCAAGCACGCGGCACACGACGGGACGCCGCATCGCGTCGGGCGACGAAGCGTCGCCGGCGGCGCGAGGCGTATGCACGCAGCGGGCGGTGGTCGAAATTCCCACCGTTCGTGCAACCGGTTGCTGAGGACGAGCGTGCCGAGCGTTGGGCGGGGCTACTATTGAATCGCTACGGCGTGATTTTTCGTGACCTCTTATCGCGCGAGTCACTGGCTCCGCCGTGGAGTGAACTTGGTGCGCGTTTATCGCCGGCTGGAAATGCGTGGCGAAATCCGCGGCGGGCGGTTTGTTGCCGGAGTGGCCGGCGAGCAGTTCGCGCTTAGCGATGCGGTGGAGCGCCTGCGGCAATTGCGCGAGGAGCCTGCGGAACAGTCATGGCAAGTGATCTCGGCGGCCGACCCGATCAATCTTGTGGGCATCATCACGCGCGATGCGCGAGTCCCGGCAACGCGGGCCAACCGTGTACTGTTTTTGAATGGCCGGCCAATCGCGGCCTCCGAGTCGCGCAGCATTCGGTGGATTGTGGATGTGGATGATGCGGCGCGACAGCGTGCGACGCGCTTGCTGCTCGGGCCCGACACGTGGCGGCGCCAGCAGCTTGCAGTGGAATTTGCGGAGTCGTCCGACGGTGACGGTTCGCGGCCTAATAGGCCGCAATTTGATAGTCCAGGGCGCAGCCCTGGGACCAAGGCGCAAACAGGCGGCGAAGCCCTGTAATGGCAAAATACAAACGCGCCGATTGGTGGCTTGGACGTATTGCGCCCTTTCAGGGCTTACTTCTCTCACTATAATCCCCAACCCAGGGCTTCGCCCTGGGCTGTCATATCTCGGTCTTTCAGACCGATTAATCATCGCATCTTCGCAGCTTGGCGCAACAACTTGATTGGGCCGGCGCCTCGGTTTTCGACCTGCTCCATCGTGCATTGCCGTGGTGCCTTGTCGGGCCGCCAGCGCAAAAAGCTCGTGCCGTGGCGGAAGCGTCCGCCGGTGAAATGGTCGTAATGAACTTCGACGACGAGTTTTGGCTTTAGCGGTTCCCACTCGGTCGAGCGCTCGTACTCCAGCGGCTTGGCCCGCCGGGCGCATTGCCGGTGAATCCGGGCGGTGCTACAAGCTTTTCCAGCTTGCGAGTCGAGCGCCGGTTTTTCGGAGCGGGCGATGTTCGAGGTGAAGCCGACGTGGTGCAGCAGCCCATCGTCGTCGTATAAGCCCAACAGGAGTGAGCCGACGAGACGGCCCTTGGTCGCGTAGCGGAAACCGCCCACGACGCAGTCGGCCGTTTGCTGCCGCTTGATTTTTTGCATGCCGGTGCGGTCAGCCGAGCGGTATGCGAGATCCGTGCGCTTGGCGATGATGCCGTCGAGCGCCTTGCCGGCAGCGGCGAACCAGCGGCGAGCCGCTTTGATGTCGCGCGTGGCGGGCGAAAGCACGATACGCTCGGCTCGGCCGAATTCGCGTCTGGCGAATTTTTCCAACGATTTTCGCCGGTCGGCGAGCGTTTGTTCGATGAGCGGGCTGCTGGTGTCCTCCAGTAAATCGAAGACGATGTAGGTCGCCGGAGTCTCGTCGGCCAGTTTCTTGATGCGGCTGTCTGCCGGGTGGATTCGCTGCGAGCAGATCGTTGAACGACAGACGGTTGCCGGTGGAAATCACAATCTCGCCATCGAGCACGAACGAGTCCGCCTTGAGTTTCGCCAGCTCCGCGGCCACCTCTGGAAAATATCGCGTGAGCGGTTTGCCGGATTTCGATTGCAACTCGACTTTTTTGCCGCGTCGAAAGGCGAGGCAGCGAAAGCCGTCCCATTTGGGTTCGTATTGCCACTCGGGGCCGACTGGGACGTCGTCGACCGTGGTCGCTTCCATGGGGGCCAGTGGCACGCGTAACCGGGTCGGCATAACGATTTCGCTTTGATTGCAGCCCGCAGCGCAAGCAAGGGCAGTTCGAGCATCCCTTGCTTGCGCTGCGGGCTGCAATCCTGACTGATGCTTGGTTTACCCGGGCGCGTTGGCCGGCACGGCGCCCGGCGCAGGTTGAATTCCGCGGCCGTACTCCGATGCCCATACCTGTGTCAGCTCGGCGCCGAACAGCAAGATCAAACAGGAGTAATACATCCACACCAGGACGCCGATCATCGACGCGGCGGCGTCACCCCAACCGGAACCCAGGTCGGAATGTTGCAGGTACAAACCGATGAGAGTCTTCCCAATCACGAACAACAGGCCGGTGAATGCGGCGCCCACGAAGACATCACGCCAGGCCATTTTCACATCGGGCAGCACCTTGAACATCGCGGCGAAGAGTAGCGTCGCGACAACAAACGCGGCCGCGTTGTTGAGCAAGTAGCCGATCGCCAGGGCGGATTCGTCAGGCGCACCGCGGAACATCTTGATCAACTCATCGATGACTATCGTGAGCACGAACGAGACCAGCAGCAAAAACGCCACGACTAAAACCATGCCGAACGAGAGGATTCGCTTCGTGATGAACGCCCAGATGCCGCCCTTTTTTGGATCGGGCTTCACTTCCCAGGCGCGGTTCAGCGCGTATTGCAATTGCGAGAACAGCCCCGTCGCCGAGAAGAGCAATATCGCAGCGCCGACGATTCGCGATACGAGGCCGAAGTCGCGCGCCTTGGGCTCGTCCTGGGCCCCGGACTCATTCGCCGACGCACCACTATCGCTCGACGACGATACGCCCCATTGATTCTGAACCATTTCCTGAATCTCATCGGGCTCGATACCGAAGTAGCCGGCGATGGCGGCGATCAGCACCAACAGTGGCGGCAATGAAAAGATGGCGTAATATGCGATTGCGGCGCCGGTCGACATGCAATCGTCTTCACTGAAATCGCTGGCGGCTTTTTTTAAAACGCGAAAGAAACGGAACATGGCAGGGCCCTCGCACGAGTGATGTCGCGTAGGCGACTGCAAGTCATGTGCCGAGGCGGTTATGGAGGATGGCCGACAGAATGGCGTGAGCGCATCAGAATGCGTCAAATGATACATAGCCCGGCAATGTTGGCCGGGTATTTTCAAGAATGCCCGAATTGCCGAACCAAGATGTGTCCGGCTATTTGGTTCCGAGAGTCTGAATCGCGGCTTTCATATAGCCCAGCGCGTAGGCCATTCCCGCATGCCACGGCGCGGCACATGTCATTTGCGGCGTGTGATCCGGGATAATGACGCCGCTATAGCCGTTGCCGTGCAAAATCCTCAATACGCGTAGCATGTCGATGTCGCCGTCGTCAACAAACGTTTCGCGATAATGGGGCACCTTGCCCGCGATGTTGCGAAAGTGCACGTAAGCGAGCTTGCCCTGGCGGCTGTAATTTTCTGTCGCCTCGTAAACGTCGCCGTCCGACATTTCAGCAATTGTTCCAATGCAAAACTCAAGCGCGCTGGCCGGGCTTGGCCGCAGATCGAGCAGTTTTTGGAAGAGCTGCGGCCGATAAACCAGGCGCGGCTGGCCGCGCATCTCGGGCATCGGCGGATCGTCGGGGTGGGCGGCGAGCACCACGCCCGCTTCTTCGGCGACGGGTACGATCTCATTCAAAAAATCGCCGAGCCGGGCCCAAAGCTGTTCTGGGGTAGCGGGCGAAACTGTTCCGGCTGGCGCCGCGGGATCGTAGATCATGTTCCACGCCATGCCGCGCGGCATGGGCGTATCGAGCGGTCCCTCCATGCCCACCGACGTCGCACTGCCTCGCGCAAACGGACCAGTGACGCGGCCGCACACGCCAGCGATGCTGAAGTTGTAGCCGATGATCGGAATGCCGGCTTCGCCAACGCGGCGGACAATCGTTTTGATGTTTTCGAGCTGCTGGCGTTTCTTTGGTCCGTCGAGCAGCACGTCGTGCCAATGGGCCGGATCGAAATTCTCGATCGCTTCCAGCTCCAGACCGCAGTCGTTGATTTCGCGGCGTAGCGACACGAGCTCATCTAAAGTCCACAGCCGATCGGCATCACCGGCGCGGCCCCAGCCATGATCGGTTCCCGTCGGCTGATTATTGGACGGGTTCTCACGGCCGTCTTTGAAGTAGTCGACGAGGTGCGCGACGATGTGCGTGGCGCCGGCTTGCCGCGCGAACTGGAAGTTCTCGCGCGTAAGCATGTGGCGATAAAGGCCGAGACCGAGTTTCATGTAGGTGTCAGGTGTCAGGTGTCGGGTGTCAGGTGTCAGGTGTCAGATATCGGTTACTGACACCTGACACCTGAAACCTGACACCTTAGCGCGCCAAGTTGTTCTACCATCATGCCACGACCTCACGAATGACACGCCCATGCACATCGGTCAGTCGGCGCTCAATGCCGTTGTGACGATAGGTGAGCCGCTCGTGGTCGATGCCCAACAGGTGCAGCACCGTGGCGTGGACGTCGTAGCAATAGGTTGGCTTGTCACGGTCCAACGGCTTGTACGACCACTCGTCGCTTTCACCGTAGCTAACGCCGCCTCGGATGCCGCCGCCGGCGAGCCAGTTGGTGAACACGAACGGATTGTGGTCGCGGCCGACCGCACCTTGGTTACATGGCATGCGGCCGAATTCCGTGGTCCAGAGGACGATCGTGTCGTCCAGCATTCCGCGCTGCTTGAGGTCTTGAAGAAGCGCCGCCGCGCCGACGCCCAAGCCAGTAGCGAGCGGGCCATGGTCGCGCGCGAGGTCCTCGTGCGAATCCCAGTTGCGACGCGGGTGGCCATTGTCGGCGCCGCTCCATACCTGGACGAACCGCACGCCGCGTTCCAACAGCCGTCGCGCGACGAGGCAGTTGCGGCCGAAGTATTCGATCTCCTGCGCCGTGTCGATAACGGCCGTGGGCGGCGTCACCGTGTTTTCGCGATCGAGGCCGTACATTTTGAGGATGTGCTCCGGCTCGCTGCGGATGTCGAGCACTTGCGGTGCGCTCAGTTGCATCCGCGCGGCAAGCTCGTAGGAGCGAATCCGCGCATCGAGCCGCGAGTCGCCGGCGCGGGTCGCCGCGTGTTGCCGATTCAGTTTGCGGAGCACTGAACGGCCTTCGGAGTCGCTTGCACCACTGATAAAACTGCCGTCGGGTGGAAATAGATCGGCGATCGGCTGCGGCGCGCTGGGCTGCACCAGGGTGGCCTGATGCTCGGCCGGCAGGAAACCGGACGACCAGTTCATGTGGCCGTTCGGCGCAAAGCCGCGTGGATCGGGCAGCACGACGAAGGTCGGCAAGTTGTCGTTCAGGCTGCCCAGACCGTAGCCAATCCACGAGCCGATGCTGGGAAAACCGGGCAGCACGAACCCGGTGGCTTGCATGAACGTGGCCGGGCCGTGCACATTCGAGTTCGAGACCATCGAGTGGATGAAGGCGATGTCGTCGATGCACCCGCCCAAGGGCGCGACCGGTTCGCTGAGCCATTTGCCGCACTTTCCATGCTGTCGCCACTTGAACGGCGACTGCATGACTTTGTCGGGCGACGATTGAAACAGCTCGACCGGCTCGCCGGGATCAAACTTTTCGCCGTGGCGTTTTGCGAGGAGCGGCTTGTAATCCCACAAGTCGCACTGGCTGGCAGCGCCGGACATATAGAGCTGCACGACCCGATTTGCTTTCGGCGGATGGTGCAGCACACGCGTGCTTGGCGTGAGGGTCGGGCTGGCCAGCAGGCCGTCGTCCCCCAGCAAACTAGCCAGCGCAACGCCGCCCAGGCCACCGCCGAGATTCCACAAGAACTCGCGGCGAGAATTGACGTAAGTTGACCAATCTAAATTGATTCGATTCATCCTGGACATATTCGATGCAGAAAATATTATCGTGCATGAAGCGCAGGGAACGCAGAGATACGAATCAGGGACAAACTAAGCGAGTTTGAAACGGGCAACGCAGGGAAAATGAACTGTATTCATGCCGTTGATTTCAATTATGCAATCTAGTCTTCTATCACTATTCATTCTCTGCGTTCTCCGCGCCTCTGCGTGAGACATTTGTTTTTACACTCGTATCAATCCGCGAACACAAATTCATTCATATTGAATATCAGCCGGCAGGCGTTCGCGAGGCCGTGACGGTCGGCGTACGAGGCGATGGTTGCCAACTCATCCTTTTCCGGCTCGCGAGCAAACGCCAACCGCCAGGCGGCGGTCAGCCGTTCGGCGTTATTACTGCCCAGCGGCTCGATTCGAGCCGCGAAATGCTCGGCCATCCGCACCATGAACTTGTTGTTCAAAAGCGCCAGCGATTGCAGCGGAGTGATGGTTTCATTTCGCTTTGCAACGGTGGCTGACGCATCGGCGCAATCGAGCGTCGTCATGAACGGGTCGGGCACGCTGCGGACGATGAGCCGGTAAATGCTGCGGCGGTGCGACAGCGGGTCGTCGGAGTCGTGCTCGGCGTAACGGTAGTGGGGTGAATGGTCGTCGGTGAAACCAAAGGCGCGAAACGGCGGCCCGCCCGGTTCGAGATTTAACTTTCCGGCGACGGCAAGCACCGAATCGCGCACGGCTTCGGCTTCTAGCCGGCGGCGGTTCATGCGCCACAGATATTGGTTGCCGGCGTCGCGTTTTTCGAACTCCGGATTGCCGGCAGAGACCTGGCGGTAGACCGCGCTGGTGCAAATCAGGCGGTGCAGCGATTTCATCGATTGCGGCCCATCGCGAAACTCGGCCGCTAGCCAGTCGAGCAGCTCCGGGTGCGTCGGCAGGGCGCCCATGCGGCCAAAGTCGTTCGGCGAATCCACGATGCCGCGGCCAAAGTGATACTGCCAGACGCGATTGACGATCGATCGCCAAGTGAGCGGGTTACGCTTGTCGGTGAGCCAGCGGGCCAACGCGGCGCGGCGTGCACCCTCGCCGGCTTCGGCGCTTAATTGAAAGCGCGATGCAAGCTGCGGGAGATAGCTGCAAGTACCCGGGCCAGCTTCAGCCGCGGGATCCTTTTCGTTTCCGCGGTTGAGCACATGAATCGGCCGCGGCTTGCCATGGGTCGGCGTAAACTGTCCCTCGGGTTTGAATTCGGCTGCCGCGGCAAACACCATCGGGTTGGTCGCTGGTTCACCATTTCCACCATAGGCTCGCTCCGCGCGGTCGATGCCCGCGAACACCGCTTGCAGACTGTAGTAGTCTTCCTGCGTGATCGGATCGAACTTGTGATTGTGGCACCGCGCGCAGTGCGCCGTCATGCTATTGAACGTGCCAATGACGGTGCTCAGCATGTCGTCGCGATCGAGATTGCGCGTGATGGCCTTGGCGAGCGTGCCCTCGGCGACCTCGATCTGGCCGACATAGTCGAACGGCCCGGCGACGAGAAAGCCGGTGGCGATGATGCCGTCGGCCGTGCCGGGGTGAAGCACGTCGCCGGCCACCTGTTCCTCGACGAAACGCGTGTACGGCTTGTCGTCATTAAAAGCGCGGATCACGTAATCGCGGTATGGCCAGGCGTTGGCGCGCAGCTTATCCTTGTCGTAACCATGCGTGTCGCCGTAGTGGGCGACATCGAGCCAGTGACGGGCCCAGCGCTCGCCATATTGAGGCGAGGCAAGCAGTCGGTCGACGAGTTTTTCGTAGGCCTGCGGGTCGCCATCGGCGATAAATGCATCCACCTCGTCTGGCGGCGGCGGAAGTCCGATCAGATCGAAGTAAAGCCGGCATGAGCGTGCGGCGATCGGTTTCTGGCGACGGCGCCAACCCGTGCTCGTTGAGCTTCGCCAGGATGAAGGCGTCGATGGGCGTGCGAATCCAGGCCGATTCAATTGCCGGAACGTCTGGGCGGACGAGAGGCCGCAGTGACCACCAGTCGAGGTCGTACTGCCGCTTATCGGCGAGTTTCAGGCCTTCGGGCCAGTCGGCGCCGCCTTGAATCCAATCGCGAATGGCCGCCATCTCGTCCGGCGAAAGCGGTTGGCCTTCCTGTGGCATCTGCGGCTCGTCGCCGGAAACGTACGAAAGCAATAGGCTGTCGTCCGGACGTCCAGCCGCGATGACGGCGCCGCTTTCGCCGCCCTTGGCTAAATCGGCCGCCGAAACCAATGACAGGCCACCTTTAGGTTTTGTGCCTGAGTGGCAGTAAACGCAGCGGGCCTTCCAGAATCGGCGCGACGCCCTCGCGAAACAATTCGTCGCTGGCGTGCACTGTTGCAGCGGAAGCGAAGAGCAATCAGCAAGCCGCGCCATGGACGAACCATGAGCTGATTCTAACAGACGGCGCTGGGGGCGGGGACGCCCCGGCTCGCTACCTAGCGAATGCTTCTTAATGTTTGACGGTATACGTCAAATCATCGAAGTACACGCGCTGCGCGTTGCCGTCGATCCAGGTGGTGATGATGCCAAAACGGTCGAACTCGACTTGTGTCTGCGGAAGGTCGGCGATCTCGACCGAGCCGCCTTCGCCATCGAGCACTGCCCGAAGGCTTCCCGGGCGATCAGCGTTTGGCGGTTCGTATTCCAGCGACCAATCGTGCGGCGCGCCGTCGGGCAGAATGTGTGGCAGTTCGCTGCCATACGCATAGCTGACAGTACCGCCCGTGGTATGGCACGCGGGGTAAAATAAGAATCCCTCGCGGCTTGGACCTTCGACCACCACGCCCAAGAAGCTTTCCGGAAATCCGGCGGTTGGCTGCTTCTCGGATACGACCGTGCTGGCCTTCGAATTGAAAAAGCCCAGCAGCGTGGTGCTGTCGCTAACGCCGCGGCGCAGGCTGACCTTGCCGGCGGCGCGCAGCCGTCTATCGAGCGTCAGGCGACTGACGCGGTCGCCGTAGTAGGCGAGCCGTTCGGGATAGCGGCGATCGCCGCGAAAGATTTCGCCGCCCAATTCGCCGGCCGACTTCCCGCCGGCAAAATTCGTGGGGCTGAATCCGAAATCGAACCGCGGCCGAACGCTCAACGTTCGGTACGTGCGGCGAGTGCCGATGGTTTCCCATTTTGGATCGTTGTCGAAGTGCTCGGTCTTGCCGCTGAACGTCAAGTCGTCGAACCACACTTCGCCACCTTGGTCGAAACTTTTGGGAATGTTCAGCACGCCAAAGCGGTTGAACGTCGCGCCGTCCTGCTTGTGGCCGGGATCAAGATGACACTCAGCCGTTTCATCGTCGATCTTGGCGACAATACTGCCCGAGCCATCGTTGCCGTTTGGGTCATACACGAGCGACCAGGTGTGCGGGACGCCGCTGGCGAATCCTTTCAGTTGCGGACGGCCGGTCTGCCGCTTCAATGACGGTGGAGAAGCCGCCGGGGCTATCGCCGCCGGCGCGCCAGCGGCTGGTTGCGTATTCGACGTAGGCGTAAAACACTTCGCCGCGGCCGTAGAGCCGCAGCACGATTGAGTTGGGAGTGCGCCACTCGTTTACTGTGGACGCGTTGAAAAAGCCGACAAGGATATGAAATTGCCGGCCGGTGCAGGCAAACTTCCCGGAGGCCTGTAACTTGTCGCCAATGGTTTTTGTTTCGAACGGTCTAGCATAGAAGCAAGGTTCAGCGGCAGGCGTGAGCAGGCCGCCGATTTCGCCAGTCGCCTTCCCGCCGGCATGCTGCGTTCGGCTGTAGCCGAAATCCTGTGTAATAAGCTGTGGCTCGGGCACTTGCGCGCGGTTGTTGACGCCGTCCCACTGCGGATCCGCGTCGAAGTGCTCGGTGCGCTCTTCGGCACGTACAGGCTGAAGCATGGCGAAGGTGACGACGCACACACAAATTGCGAATTGGCGCATTGGGTCGCTCCCGAGAAGAACCCTTGCTTGCGCTGCGGGCTGCAATCCGATTCAGTTTGAAATTCGGCCGCCGCGGCCTCGCCTTACTCCGGCTTCGCGAACATTCGCCCCAGCACCTCTTGCAAACTCGCGCGAGCTGCGGCGCTCTTAATTGGCACGATCCTCACGGTTTTGTCGTCGGCGCTCGTGTCGACTAGCTTCACCAATTCCAGCACCTCGTCCATCAGATACGCCGGCGCCGAGAGCACGAGCGTGTTGTCCTCGACGTCGACGCCCACCGAGAGCAGGCCGGAATACTCGGGACTCTTTACGGTGGCGGCTGACGCGCACGATTGTAACCGAACGGCCGGTTGGCGGCCTGGCTGGCAAACACCTTATCGCTCGAGCTCAACAGGTCGCGATAGACCTCCTTCACGACTTCGGCGACTTCGGACGCACGCTTGCGCTGCACACGATAAATGCGCTGCTGGCGCACGAGTCGCGCGTCTTCTTGCTCAGGCTGATCCAAGAGTCGAATCAACTGGTCGACCAATTCCATTTGCCGGTGAGATGCGTGCTGAATCATGAGACGGTTGGTGCGCGGGTCGGCCTCGATTGCCAGCGGCTCTTCCGTCGAAAGTGGCGATGAATCGCGCGGCTGCGTGTGCGCGAGCAGTGCGTCAAGCTGGGTTTCGATCGCGGCCGCCTGGGCGTGTTTCAGTTCGATAATCCGCACATCCTCTTCGGCCGGCACGATCTTTTCGACTAATTGCTTTGCCGCCTCCGCGGCTTCTGAGTCGCGCGAGAGAATGAACATATCGTCATCGCTGCCGGCGATGACACGCACGGCTGATGACGTTTCTGCGGTCGTGTTCGGCACCGGTTCCAATGACGGCGGCGGGTCCTGCGCCGCGGCGCCAGGCGCAGCGGGCCGCTGCTGCACAACGAGTTGGGCCGGCGGGCCGGTGGGGTGGAGGCTCATCGGCTGGGCCGTATTGTCGGCCGGCGCGGCTGGCTGCGCGGGATTCGGCTCGGGCGTCGCAGCCGGCGGGGTGGCGGGCACCGGAGCAGGATCGGTTGCCGGCGATTGCCGCGCGTCAGGCTCAATCAGCAAAGGCGCGTCGCTGACGTCCTTCCACACGCGCTTCAACTGCTGTGTCACGTGATCGGCGCTTGCGCCCGCAAGTGGACCACGTGCACCTTCGGCTTCGACTGGGCGATGACGGAATTCTCGCCGAGCCGGGCGAGGAACTCTCGCACCTCGGCCACCTCAGCAGGTGAAGCCCACAAAAGCAGGCGATTGTGAGCCGCGTCAGGCTCAATCTGGAAGTCGCCCGGGCCGGGCGCCCCGGCCGACGCCGGCCTCGCGAAGTTCTTCATCACCAGTTGCACGGCCTTGGTCGCATACCGCGGATCGATATCCGTCAGGGGCAATACTTCGTGCGCCGGCCGTTCGTGCGAAAGCTGTCGATGATGTTGGCAATTACGAGATGATCGTCGGGCGAGGCAAAGACGATCAGCCGGTTGAAGGCGGCCTCATGTTGAATGCGCGTGTCCTTGCTGATGTTGCCGCGCTCCTGCAGTGCCTGCATCAGCTGAGCGATCGTGGACGGGTCGAACCCGCTGACTTCGTGCACTTTTACGCGATTGATGCTTTCCCAGGCCGACTCGCCGGAAGGCAGCGGCTTGTCCATGGCTTCGATCGCCTGCCGGGCGATTTCGAGCTTATCGGGCCGGCCGTTCACCAGAATGCTGTTTTCCTTGTCGTTCACAACCAGGTGCACGTCCGGCTTGTCGCTGAGGAACTGCTGCGCATTGGCGCCGAGTTGCTTGACCGCCTCGGAGCGGAACTTCACTTTCTCGATGTCGAGCTGCGTCTCGACGGCCGGCGCCGGCGTCGGCTCCGCGGGCAGGCCGAGCAATTGCCGCACCTTGACGGCGACTTCTTCCGCCTTGCGATGCTTGAGCCGAAATTCGGCGACGCGTTCGCGTCGGCCTTCGTCGGCCTCGGCGCGCGTGAGCAGCCGGTGCAGCTCGCGCAGGTTAACAACGGCGTCCATCGCTTCCAGGCGGTTGGAGCTGGCCATCGGGAAAAGCTTGCCGTACGGGCTGATGAGCGGCTTGAACTCGGTCGCCGCCTCGTCGGCGATCATCCAGTCGAGCGGAAACGACACGCGCACGAACTGGTGCCGCGGCAGCTCGGCGAGCTGCACCGCATCGACTTTGGGCACGAGCGTGATGTCGATATTCTCAAGCGGCGCCAGCCGCAGCACTTCGCCCCGCGTGAGCAGCGTGAACCCTCGTGCGAGTAGCTGCATGTTGATGACGTCTTCGGCTTCTTCGATGCTGTACTGCTTGGTGCTGGAAAGATTAAGCGTGCCCTCGGGCAGGTTCTGCCAATCGAGATTGAGCTTGCGCGCCGTGGCGAGCCATTCCAGCACCGACTGCCATGGTTGCTCCTGAAAATTGAGGCGAACCAATTCGGATGGGGCAGGGACGGGGACAACTGGTGAAGCCGCGAGCGGCGCCGCAGTTACCCGAGCCGGCTGTTCTGCCTGCTGAGCCGGTACGGACGGCGCGGCAGGCGCCGGACCAGGCGGAGGCGCCTCGGCAATCGCCGGAGGCGGGGTGGTGGCCGGCACTTCCACTGCCGGCACCTCTTGAGCGGAAATCGACCCGGCGAAAGCGCTCGCAAGAATCGTAGCCAACGTGAAATATCCTAGGCGCAGCTGCGATGCCACGGTAGCACCGCGCATGCGCAAGTTGGATTGGTCATGTGCGCACCAGATTGGAAATGGCTGAATTAGTCAGCGTCGAACGGCGAAGTTACAAAGGCGGGTCCGTGCGTGGCCCTGTTCGACCGTGAACAGGCCGCGACGGCAGACACTTCGCGCTAGCAGGCGTGTAGGAACTCCCGGCCAAGGCGATCGTATCGTAGCCGATGAAAGAGGGTCGCGTCTGCGCCCTACGCGCATTTAGGCAACAAAATTGCGCAGTACGCAACCCGAAGTGTCCGGCAGGCGTCCCAAATCCTTCCCCAGTTTTACTGGACAGCCTCGATGACGGTCGCACGACGACGAGAGTCTCGGACGCTATGCGGCCCAAGCGCGACCGTTAGCACCGAATTCCTTCGTATCGAGTCGACGACACTTGACGCCGACCATCGGCGCAGTGCGAGTCTGGTCGCGTGGGCGACAAGTGCACGACCAAAACGCTTCCAATTCAATCGCTGGGCGATTATCGCCGCGCGCACCAACGAGACCGGCGACAGCCGCAGCCAGTAGCAGAATCGACGACGGCTCAGGCACGCCGGCCGCACCTAGACCGGAGCCGCTGCCCGACGTGCGACCAAAATTGGTTCGCCAATCGTCGTAGCCGGCCTGCGAACCGTCCGTCTTGCGCCACACGACATAATCCGCGGCGTCGACCCTGCCGTCGCCATTGAAGTCGCCGTCGAGGGCGCCAAGCAGCGAGGTGAGCGTGTAGCCATCCGACAGATGCGTTCCGGTGACGGTGAAGAAGTCATTGAAGTTCGCACCGGTGAGTCCGCTCTCGCCGTTGGCTCGCAGGATGCCGTCAGCCCAGAGATTCTGGTAGGTCTTGGGAGTGACGGAATGCACCGTTGAGGTGGCTTCCTCAATCTCGGCCTCATAAATGCCGCCGCTGTCGACGGTAATCGAACCGCCGCCGGTGAAGTTAATCACGTACTGTTCATTCGCATCGCCGGCCGGGCCATCTTCATCCGGTGCCGCCCGCGGCGTGAGGGTAAAGAGCATCGTGGGTTCAACATTGAAGCTGAAGGCGGCAAATGCTTCCTCCAAGCTATTACCGCCGTTGCCAAGCTCGCCTTCATCGCCGCCGTGCAAGTTCATGGTGCCGCCGTCGATAGTGATGGTAACGGAGAGGCCGGCCGAGTTTTCACCGCCGTCACCGCCCCAGTACAGTTCACCCTCGTTGTCGAGCAGACCGCCGTTGGTGATTTTGACGTCGATCTCCTGCCCAAACTTCTGACTGAAGGCGCCGAGCAGCATGGCGCCGCCGGATACCGAGGGTTCGCTCTTCGACCGGACAAACTTCGAGCCGGCGCCATCGATTGTGAGGTCGCCACCCATGCGGGTCCAAACGCCGTCGATGTCGTCAGCCGAATTCAGCGACAGCATACCGCCGCTCTTGATGGTCAGGCTGGAGATGCCGCTATTGGGTTCCAACCGGAAGTCGCTGTTGGTGCCGGTGCCGGCGTTACCATCGTACGACACGTTCGCGCCGCCGGCTGCGCTGCCATCGATCACGATCGCAAAACCGCCGCCGTTTCCGTTCGTTCTTCCCAAGACGGTCTGCGCCGTTTGGCCGCCGTTCCATTTGGCATCGTCGTTCCATTCGCCGGTGCCGCCGTCCCAGGTGACGCTGGTGAGCGCCTTGGGTGAAACTGTGTAGTTGTCGGAGTTTGGATCGCCCGTGACCGTGAAGTAATTGTCAAAACTATCGTTGGTCGCAATGCAGTTCCCGCGGCGGAGTCTAATAGCCGCCGGTAATGCCATTCCGCTTAAGAATGCCTTCGTTCCAAAGATCCTCAAAGCTGGCTTTGGTTTCGGTCGTGGTGCCGGCCGAGTCCTGCGATAGATACGGATACCAGAGCCGTGCGGGTTTCCAGGCTTGCCGTCGAGTTCGAGATACGTCGTCGGCGCTGGGCATTGATCGTGTCTACGATCAGCGAGCCCGTGTAACCTGAAAAGTTCACTTCGATACTGCTCTCCCTTGGGGTCGGTGGTATTGTTGATGCCGTGACCTTCGGTAAGCTGAATGCCATAGAAAAAGGCGAAGTTGGCGAAGGTATCGCCCCATCCAGGTCCGAGATAATCGTCATTGGCAACTTGGTGCAGATCACCGCCCGTTAGGTCAACGGTACCGCCGTCGATGTCCCAGTCGACCTTCAACCCGACGGCGTGTTCTTTGTCGGCGCCGAACCAAACCTGGCCATCGTTTTCAAATCTCCCGCCATTGGTGACCAGCATGTCGATCGTTTGATTCTGGTAACTTCTCCAGGAGCCGAACATGATGGTACCGCCGGCTTGGGCATTCCCAGCGACGAAATCGCGCTTGAACGTGCCGTTGTCGAGAACCGTATCGGTGTCCCACTGCGTCCACATCCCATCGGCGTCGCCGAACGGGCCAGTCGTATGAGTGAGTTTCGCCCCGTCCTTGATCGTAAAACTACCCTCGGTGAGTACTGGGTCCAGAAAATCGGCTTTCGGTCGCAGTCCCGGACCGGTCCGTGATGGGTTATCCCCGTTGTCCGCTATATAGCTAACTTGTGAACCACCACCGATTGTCACGTCCCACACGCCGTTCTCAATGCGCGTGTTGCCAAACAACTCGACCATGGTCATCCCGCCGTTCCACTTCGGGAGATTCATGTCGCCGTCGCCACCGTCCCACGTTGCGGGCGTCTGCGCCCAAATTTCACCGCTCATCAGGCCCACGATAACCAAGGCCGCTACCAATGCCATTGCGCTGCGTTTCATAAAAGCACCATCCTTCATCCAAGGAAGTCAGTCCAAAAAAGATCCATCATCGACGCAACCAGAGCTGGCCCTGCCCGCCGCCAGACTCGATATCCGATGCGGAGTCCGCCTCAAGTCGCTCTACGCTTTCTAAGCAGTTAGTCGCTTTTTGTCAACTTTTGCCTTGACGAAAATGGGCCGTGCCTCTCTGCCGAAAATGGGCAATCCTGCGGGGGTCTCCCCCTTTTTTCTCCAATTTGCTGGGTTGGCGCAAATCCAAAGCGGATGCTCTTACCCACCCTTCCCCTGAAGCCTTGCCCACCCGACTTCGTATCCGTTGACGTGGTCGCTGCCATTTCTACTGAACCGAGACAGCGCCGGGGAGCGGTTCCGATTTTTTACGCTTCCCGATGCGTCTGGCACTAGACTCGCTAAGATGACGGGTATCGGACTCATGCCCTGACGATGGAGATCGAGCCGTGCGTTGTTTAAATCGTTCACGGAGCGCGGGGTTCACGCTGGTTGAGCTCCTGGTCGTGATCGCGATCATCGGCATATTGATCGCGCTCTTGTTGCCAGCCGTCCAGGCCGTGCGCGAGTCAGCACGCAGAACCCAGTGCATTAGTCAGCTCAAGCAATTAGCGCTCGGCGGAATGAACAGTGAGAACATCACCGGGCATTTCCCGACGGGCGGGTGGGGATGGAACTGGGTGGGGGACGCGGATCGCGGAAATGGTCAGGACCAGCCGGGCGGTTGGATCTATAACACGCTGCCGTTTATTGAGGAAAACGCCAAGCACGATTTGCCGAAGGATGGGGACCGCAATACACTCCTCGACGCGCAATTGGAAGGCGCCCGCCTCATGCTGATCGACCCGATCACAATCATCAACTGCCCTACCCGACGACCCAACCAAATCTACTCGACGGATGAGATCGGTCGATTCGCCACGAACTCGGCGCTCAATAGGGGACGAGGGACGTCCGTGGGTAAGAGCGATTACGCCGCCAACGCCGGGGACCTCGCGGTGGGAGGCGGCACAGGAGGGCCATCAACCTTGACTGGTGCAATGATGCCGACGTACCCCTGGCTGACGCTGAACAAGATTGGATTGATCAATCCGAATGGCGACATGGGCAGCGGTGGCCAAATCGATCATTCCCGAGTCCTTAACGGCATTGCATTCCAGCGTAGCGCAGTTGGCATCCAGCACATTACCGATGGCACGAGTAAAACCTACTTTGCCGGCGAAAAGTACATCGATACCCGTTATTATTTCAATTCTGCCCAAGACGGCGGCGACAACGAGACTTGGTGCACGGGGCACAACAACGACAATTTGCGGACCACTCATGCGCCGCCCCAGCAGGACCATGCCAAGGAGTTGGACAATATTTTTGGCAGCGCGCATCACTCCGTATGGAACGCCGCGTTTTGCGATGGTCATGTGGAAGCCATCAGCTACGACATCGATCAACTCGCGCACAAGGCAAACGGCAACCGCCAAGATGGGCTGATATTCAGCGCTCCGTGACGCATCTCAGTCGTGGCGCCAATTTTGGCATCCTGTGCCACCGCAACGCTGTTTTTTCAACCCTCGTCCTTGAGCGGCTCCGCGCGTTAGCGTCGGCGTGCGCACGCTGCTGCGAGACCGCACGCGGCGAGGACGAGCAGCAACGACGATGGCTCAGGCACGCCCGCCGCACCTAATCCGGAGCCGCTGCCTGATGTGCGACCAAAATTGGTCCGCCACAAATCATATCCGGCCTGCGAATTGTCATTCTTGCGCCACACGACATAGTCGGCAGCGTCGACTTTGCCATCGCCGTTGAAGTCGCCGTCGAGGCCCGGATCGGGCAGGCCTTCAATCAGCGAAGTGAGGATATAATTATCCATGCCCGGCATGCCGGTGACGGAGAAGAAGGTATTGAAGTTGGCGGGTGCCAGTGTACGTGGGGTCGCACCATCGTGAGGCCAGGCCAGCCCCGTCTTTCCGCTCAGGCCATTGGCTTGGAGAATGCCCAAGTTCCACAGGTCCTGGTACGAGACCTGAACGTCTCTGCCCGTCCAATCGGCCGGAATCACCGCGGTCGGCGGTTCCGGCGACGGGTCCTCCGGCGCAGGCTGCTCAAGCACACGGATGCCGGCGCTGTCGACGGTAATCGAACCGGGACCCGTGAAGTTGATCACGTACTCCTCGTCGTGGGCCCTGACGGGATCAGCGAGAGATAAATGTTCGCTGTAGTCGTAAAAGAAGGCCAGATCGCCGACGACTCCGCCAAGTCCAGTCATCTCGCCGTTTTCGATGGGGATCCCGCCGCCGGTGAGGTCCATGTGACCGTTGTTGATGGTGAAGTGGACTCGGGTATTCGGCGAGGATTCGCCATCGGTGCCGAACCACAATTGGCCGGTGTTTTCCAGCCGGCCGCCGTTCTTGATGACGACGTTGGCCCGTGGCGGCAAGGTGCCCAAGAACGACCCATTGTTGTCATCGTTATACGAGCCGAAGATTGCGTTTCCACCGCCGCCGTCGCCAGGGTCGCCAGTCGCTTCGCCAATTCGCCGAAACGTGCCGCCATCGAGGATCAGCTCGGACGGGTCGCAGCGGCACTCCGCGAAGGAGGTGTTCGCAGGATGGTCCGACATGTCTTGCACCCAGGTGGCGCCGTCCTTGATGGTGAGGGTCGTGCCCTGCCGCAGCCGCATGCCAGAAGCCGAGATTATGTTGTTGTAGTCCACCGTGGCACCGCCGCCGATGACGATATGCCGGGCAGCGGTTAGCGCCGGGTCGATGTTGTTCATGCCTTCGCTGCCGCGGTTACTGCCCATCAGCGTTGTGGCATTGCCGACCACGCCCGTCGTCGTGTTCCGCCACGCGTTCGCGTCGTTCCATTCGCCGCTGGCGCCGCCGACCCACTCAATCGTCGGTAGCGTCGTGGCCGGCTTGGCAGTGAGTGTATAATCATTCGTTCCCGGCGTACCGGTGACAGTGAAGAAGTTGTCGAAGTTGGCGGGTGCCAGTGTACGTGGGGTCGCACCATCGTGAGGCCAGGCCAGCCCCGTCTTTCCGCTCAGGCCATTGGCTTTGAGAATGCCCATGTTCCACAGGTCCTGGTACGAGACTTGAGTGTCTCTGCCCGTCCAATCGGCCGGGATCACTGCGGTCGGCGGTTCCGGCGACGGGTCCTCCGGCGCAGGCTGCCGAAGCACACGAATGCCGGTGCTATCGACCTTGATTGAGCCGGGCCCCGTGAAGTTGATGAAGAACTCCTCGTCGTGGGCCCTGACCGGATCAGCGAGAGTTAAATGTTCGCTGTAGTCGTAAAAGAAGGCCAGATCGCCGACGACTCCGCCAAGTCCAGTCATCTCGCCGTTTTCGATGGGGATCCCGCCGCCGGTGAGGTCCATGTGACCGTTGTTGATGGTGAAGTGGACTCGGGTATTCGGCGAGGATTCGCCATCGGTGCCGAACCACAATTGGCCGGTGTTTTCCAGCCGGCCGCCGTTCTTGATGACGACGTTGGCCCGTGGCGGCAAGGTGCCCAAGAACGGCCCATTGTTGTCATCGTTATACGAGCCGAAGATTGCGTTTCCACCGCCGCCGTCGCCAGGGTCGCCAGTCGCTTCGCCAATTCGACGAAACGTGCCGCCATCGAGGATCAGCTCGGACGGGTCGCAGCGGCACTCCGCGAAGGAGGTGTTCGCAGGATGGTCCGACATGTCTTGCACCCAGGTGGCGCCGTCCTTGATGGTGAGGGTCGTGCCCTGCCGCAGCCGCATGCCAGAAGCCGAGATGATGTTGTTGTAGTCCACCGTGGCACCGCCGCCGATGACGATATGCCGGGCAGCGGTTAGCGCCGGGTCGATGTTGTTCATACCTTCGCTGCCACGGTTACTGCCCATCAGCGTTGTGGCATTGCCCGTAACACCGGTCCTCACATTCTGCCAGGCGTTGGCGTTGTTCCATTCGCCACTGGCGCCGCCAACCCACTCGATCGTGTCGACTGGCTGTACCGCCCGGACTGGTTCACAGATCAGTCCCACACTCAATATCCCCATCGCCGCCATTCCAATTGCACTGCGCAACATTAATGCACCCTCTCATCAAGAGAAACGCGAAGAAAAGTCCCTGTTTTCGAGGAACGCGTCTAGCCCGCCAAGGGCCCGAAAACGCTCCTTAGAGTAACCAATAACTGCACAAAAGTCACGCTTTTTTTGTCGTATCCGAAGTTTTTTACGATCATTTGGCTTTCTCGAACCGAAGAGCTGCACTGCTCGGGGGGCACGTTCTTGCCAACGCATTTGCCAATTGCGGCATTTGCCGCGCTTTCCAAACGACAAACGGCCAACTTGTTGTTCGCGCATCAGCAAAATGGGGAATCACGTTTCCGTATTGCGTTTTCGCGCATTTGAAATGACGCTATGCGGCATCACGATTCTTTGAGTCTGGTGATGTATTTCGAACGAAATGCTATCATGACGAGTATTACGATCTGAGCGACTGATTCGAAGACGGTTCACCATCGATGTGCGCCTTTACGTTCCGGCTGGGCTGATAGTCGCCTTGGGATAAGCTCATGATATCGCATTCGTTCCGAACGGTGGCTGCAGGATGGTTGACGTTTCTCGCCGGCGGTTGCGGCGGCACTGATACTTCTGCACCAATCATGGTGGAGCCAATGCATAGTCACTACCATGTTCATGCGGTCGACGCGTCGCATCAGCATTCGCATGCCGATGGCGCCATGGTCGGACACGTGCATTCGCACCAGCATGCGGATGAAGACAAAGGTGAGTAGGTGAGTAAGTTCATACTGTGAGGTCGCAAGTTGTGCAGCTTACTCGGCGATGTTCAGCGTTTAGGTGGGGAAACGGTGAGTATGAATAAAAAACGCACTGAGCGCGGTTTTACGCTTGTCGAATTGCTCGTTGTCATTGCAATTATTGGCACGCTGGTCGCGCTCCTTTTGCCGGCCATCCAAGCCGCGCGGGAGTCGGCCCGCAAATCGTCGTGCAGGAATAATCTGCGGCAGGTCGGCGTGGCCATGCATAATTATGAATCGGCCAGGGTCATGCTCCCGCCCGGCTACCAGTTTGCCGCCGGCAACCAGGGCAACGCGCTGCGGCTATTCCTGGGGCGCCATGTTACTGCCGTTCATGGAGTTGCAAAGCATGTACGATAGGTTCGACTTCAAGAGACCCATTTACGACAACATCAACGCGGCCGTGCGAGAGGTCCACATCCCCACGTTACTTTGTCCGACCGACGACGTGTCTCCATCCGGGTTCGTTGAAATGGGCGCCGAACGGTATGCAATGGCGTGCTACGTTTCCAATTTTGGCATACCGGATCTGGATGAAGACCAGGAACAGGAAAATCCTGCGCCGCTTGATCCGTTTCAGCGAAAGGGCCCATGGGGTCCGTTCTATCGCAACAGCCAGACGAAACTGAGGGAGATCACCGACGGCTTGTCTCACACACTGATGGTCGGCGAACGGCAGAACGGACCGTTTCGAACCGCCGGTTCCCATGGCGTTCACATCGAGTATGAGACGACCTGGGCAGGAGCGGTGCGCGACATCGACGACAATTCGGATGACCATGGCCACATGGTTCTATTCCAAACCGGCCACACGCCGAACCATGCCGACAGTGATGACCGCGATGTGTCGGCGTCGCACTCTGGCGAAGCCCTGTTCTTGTTGTGCGATGGGTCGGTCCATTCGGTGCCGGAGGACATTGAAGAGTCGATATACTTCGCCCTGGGCACGATGAATTGGGGCGAGGCGGTCGGCGAGTTCTGAGAGCACCTGTCTCAGATCCCTCCCCGGAGAGGGGCACCTTCCGCGGTGGATGATGTCCGGCACATTTGATCCGCCGACCAACCGCAACGGATGGTTCCCGTCGCGGCGATGATGACGCGCCGCAAAATCAGCCAGTCCGCGATCGTTGCAAGTGCCCGGCCGCGTCTCGCGCGGCCGCTCATCAGAATCTGAATTTATCCGAGCGCGTGCCCATATGGTTCCAGATCTCGATGTCGATGTCCTCCTGAATCGTTTGCACCGACCCGTCGCACATGACCACCTGCGTCATTCCAGGATGGTTGCTGGAGAAGGAGATTTGCAGGCCAAAGCAATCGAAACAGCCAACGGTGTGAGCGCCGCTGGCGATCTCGTCCTCGGCGTTCCTCGCAACTTGGCTTGCCCCCTCAAACGAGCCAGAGTCAGTGCCATCGCACCTCCCGACAGCTAATGTAGACCTATGCAAGTTTGGCGGGCAGCCTGTCGAGCCGAGGGCCTCACTGGGGTCGCTGACTTCGGCGGCGCCAATGCTGTCGCTGCCGACAGCCCAATGGTCCTTGCGTTGACCAGTACCATCGGTGCCGCCGCTACGGGGCTCCCCCCGGGCATACCCGTCTGGGCCGGTCCGGGCGACGCGCCCGACATCAAACACCGCTTCGCCAACGGCCACCGTCTTGGAAGTGCCGTCCGTAATTTTGGCGATGCTGACCAGGCCAGTCCCGTATGTTTTTGTCGAAGCGCCGGGCAGGGGCGGCTGTCTGACATAGACGCCGTACATCACACCATCCAGTTGCTCCATCCATCCGTGAAACTCGCCGGGCAAATTGCCGGAAAATAATTGCCAATTTGATTGATTGTCGGTGATGCCCGACGCGCAAGCGATATACGAAGCCGGCGACCGGCCCCGAACATAATGACCGCCAACGTGCCCTCGATCGGGCATGTGCTCCGGAAGGTTAAGGGTTGGGCAACGCATCGTCGGGATTACCGTGTCGAGAGCGGTCACGTTCCTGTATGGATCGACGACTGTGGTGTAATTCGGATCGGTATGATAATAGAAGTGGGGGGTGTTGACGTCGGTCCTCAAAAGGTCGGCGAGCGCAGTCTCTTCCATGTAGGGTAGAAGAAATCCGGACCACGTCGTGCCCTCTTGGAACGCGGCCCCCATGGGGAAAGTCTTTTTCGCGCTGTGATAGTTCTGTAGCGCGATCCCGATCTGTTTGAGGTTGTTCATGCACTGGCTTCGGCGCGCGGACTCTCTCGCGGCCTGAACGGCCGGCAACAACAGCGCCACCAGGATGCCAATAATCGCAATTACGACAAGCAGCTCGACAAGCGTAAAACCGCGCAGCTGGCGCCGACCGCCGGATGCCCGAGTCGAGTCGGAGTTGCCTGTTACGCTACTTGGATGAGCTCGCATGGCGATAGCCTCTATTTCTCTGATGAACTATCTGGCACGAGGCGAACGGGGCGCTTCGTTTTAGCCGTGGCCGCCCTGGGGGCCGCGCTCGACGGCGTGACCGGACCCATCATCCACAGCCTTCTCAATCTTGCAGCAACCTGGCGAACCTCTGTGTAGTCCACATTTTGGACACAGCGCAGGGCCCGGTACGCAGCATTTATTCGAAAAGGCTTTTTCACCGCACTTGCTGCAGAGAATCACGTCGCGAGGGGCGCCGCTGTATGCGGAGCTGCAGCACAGGATAGAACCTTTGTGCAAACCGCAATTGGAACAAATCGTCGCCCCCTCTTTGCAGGTGTGTCCTTCTTCCTTGAGATCGCCGCATAAACCGCACAGCGTGACCTCGAATTCAGGCTTATGATCGTGAGGTATGCCCACAGGCTCCTCGCTGCACCCGGAAAGTGCGAACAAGCCTGCAGCCAAAGCCGGCAGCAAGAGACATGACCATCGTGTCATTGCCGAAACTCCTCGCGGGTAGAAAAAGATAATACCAGCCACGTGCTCGGTCGGACGATACGTTCCACGCCACCGTCAGTATTCCATACTCCGATTCTCCGTTCAACATGATTTGCCTATTTTTGCGCTGCCAAACGCTAAATGGAGCGGATAGGGAAAATCCCGCCGTAGGCACTTTTTGGTCGACCGGGCGGGATGCAAGTGATGCATCGCCACCCGGTTGAGCCAATTTACGACCGCCTCACCCGGGATTCGACTTAAACGGAGTACATCCGGATGTTCCACGCCGTCGGCATGGACCGGCATTGTGCGACAACCTCGATGTGACACATCAACGCTCTTCCGTCACACCGTCCATCCGCTACGATATTCGCGCTTTAAGAATCGGTTCGCAATTTCCGAATTTGTGAACCGCAGATTGGCGCTGTCCCAAACGAGCTTCTTGCTGGTCAACTCTTCGCGCAGCTCCGGACGCAAAGCCACGTTGCCGAGCAGCACGGCTTCGGTGAGCGGCCCGGCCCAGTCGAAATTCGAGCCGCCGGGCGTGCCGCCTTTGCACGCCTTCGTCCATTCCTTGTAATGGCCGATCGAGCGCGGCAGCTTTTGCGGCGGGTCGCCGTACTCGTTCGCGCGGGAGCGCGGAATCAAAAAGAAGCCGGGGCCTTGGTCGCGGCGCCGCGAGAGGATCTTGCCTCGCTCGCCGATGATGAGGTGCCCCTGTGCGCCCATTTCGCGGTCGGCCTCGAGTTCTTCGGGACGAGGCGGGCGCAATCCGCCATCGTACCAGAAAAGCTTCAGTGCCAGCATGTCGCCGCGCGGCGGAAAGTGATACGTCACCATCGAAGCGAGCGGATATGTTTCTGTATTGACGCGCGTGGAGCTGGCCTCGACGCTTTCCGGCGGCCCCAGCTTGAGTGCGCGGAACACCGGGTCCAGCGAGTGGCAACCGATATCGCCCAGCGCGCCGGTGCCGAAATCCCACCAGCCGCGCCAGCGGAACGGCACGTAGGCGGAATGATAGGGCCGCTCAGCGGCTGGGCCGAGCCACAAATCCCAATCAAGCGTGGGCGGCACGCCGGGTGACTCGGTGGGACGGCCGACGCCTTGCGGCCAATATTCATTAAACAGGCCGTTCGACGGCCGGTCGGTCCAGGCGTGCACTTCGCGCACAGGCCCGATCGCGCCATCCCAAATCATTTCGCACAGCCGGCGGGTTGCCTCGGAGGCCTGGCCTTGATTGCCCATCTGCGTGGCGACTTTTGTTTCGCGCGCGAGCTCCGCTAGCCGTCGCGCCTCCCACACCGAATGGGTGAGCGGCTTTTCGCAATACACATGCTTCCCCGCTTTCATCGCGGCTGCTGCAATGCAGGCGTGCGTATGATCGGGCGTGGCGATCACAACCGCGTCGATGTCCTTTTGCTCGTCAAGCATCTTGCGAAAGTCGGTCCATCGCTTGGCCTTGGGGTAGCGTTCGAACGTGCGGCCGGCGTAGTCCGCATCGACATCGCACAGCGCAACAATGTTTTCGCTTTCCATTTGGGCGAGGTCGGATGAGCCCTGCCCGCCGATGCCGATGCCGGCAATATTCAGCTTGTCGCTCGGCGCGATCGAGTTCGCGACCCCGCCAAGCACATGGCTGGGCACAATCAACGCGGCCGACGCGGTTGCAGTGCGCTCGATAAACTGCCGTCGGGAAAGTGTGCAGGTTCGTTTCATCGGAAATTACGAAAGCGTTAAAGGTTTTATAACAGGAGGTAGCAGAGGAAGCAGAGAAAAGATTACGCTTAAGTCGGTCGCTATTATCATTCGCTATAGGCTCTTGCCGCATTTTGTCATAGGTATTGCCATTGTTGCCGAGTCGTGCGTCGGTTCGTGTGTCCAACAAGTCTCTGCTTTCTCTGCTACCTCCTGTTCAAAAACTGTCCGCGAACACGTGCTCAATCTGCTAGCCGTTTGCCCATATAAATCGTCTCATCGTCGCCGTCGCCACGGCGGCAAAGATCGACGAAGCCGAGCTTGCGGTAGAACTGGTAGGCCCGATCGTTGCTGGCGGCCATGCCGAGGTGCACGCCCGGGCGCCTCGTTTTCGCATGCGATCCATCAATTCATGCATCATCCGTGAGCCGTGGCCGTGCCGGTGCGCAGGGCCATGAGATCGATGTGCAAGTGGGCCGGATAGGTTTCGTATGGCTCCGGACAGAAATACTCAGGATGATGATATAGATAATGGATGGTTTGAGATCGCGTCCAATTCGAAGACTTGCCCTTTGGCTCAGGGTGGCGCTGGCAAATCTCGGGCCGCCATTCCCGCTCGTAGCGATCGTAAAACGATCGGGAATCGAGCGCGCCCAACGCGTAGCCGCACACGCCTTCCTCATTTTCTAGCATGAGCGCCAATTGCGGCTCGAACTTTAAGTATGGGCCGACAAAGATTCGGCCAAGCGCATCCGGGTCGTCCCAGTAAAACGGCTCGCCGTCGTCGCCGTGGTTGCCCGTCTTGAGGCAGACGTAGTACGCGGCTTCTTCATCGCCCGGCCGATATTCGCGGATAACCGTGGCCATCACGCTTTCTCACCTTCCTATTCAAACTGCAAATGGTCTCACGCAGAGGCGCTGAGAACGCAGAGAAAAGCCTCAGATTGCTTCCCAACTCTAAAGCGAAACGGAAATTGTCGCTCTTCTGTGCCATTAAATAACAATTACAGCGAAGAGAAGATCACCGTTTTCCTCTGCGCTCTCCGCGCCTCAGTGTGAGATTCAATCTGCACTCATTCATTACGAATCGGTCGTAACTCAACGCGGCCGTGGTCCATTGTCAGATAACGCTCCAGCCTGGCTAGTATCCCACCGCGAAACGTGCCGGGCAAACAACTTTCCAGCTCGATTCCCGTGGCAAGATCGCCGCCGGCCTTTTTCTGGGTGAGAGCCGCGTCGATAACGAGCAACTCCTCTTTCAAAGCCCAAGCCCGCCGGCTCCAGGCGTCAAATAGCTCGCGATTGCGCAGCTCGGTCAGCCGACTGAACGACGTCTGAATGCGATTGTTGATAT
This sequence comes from uncultured Planctomycetota bacterium, assembly GCA_963713365.1. GTDB lineage: Bacteria > Planctomycetota > Planctomycetia > Pirellulales > Lacipirellulaceae > JABDGM01. The sequence continues at coordinate 684,685 of CAVQLN010000009.1, forward strand.
TTTTGAAGGTATCGTAGGAGTCGCCCCATTGGTCGACCGGCGCGGTGATTAGCTGGTCGATCAAGGTCAGAAGCAATTCGGCTTGCGGGCCCTCCTGATAAGGCAAATAGAAACACTCCGCGAGCAAGGTTAGATCGTCAAGAGTCAAAGGCTTCGTCACCGTTTCGAAACAAGGCAACCAGGCAGCAACCGCTTGCAAGAAGGCCTCGCGCGGTTTCCATTCGCCGTCGCCGTAAAGGAATGCGGCGAATGTTCGTAGCGGAACGAAGTTGATCGGATATTCGATGTTCGGATTAATGAGAATTCCGCGAACAGCGCTGCCCAATTCTTGCGGTCGGCCCGAATAGGGGCCGCAAAACAACCGGCGTCCGTCGTAATCATTGGCGAACAAGTTGTCCCAGATGATCGGCTTGCGGCGGATTCGCTGCGACAATCGCTCGATCGATTTCACAGGAATCTCTTTTGAAACGATCTCAGGGCCGGTCCACAGAATGTCGATGCCGGGGGCAAGCAACCGGCCAACTTCGTCCAGATATCCATCGCCGCCAAGCTGCGCCCGATCCATTCGATCACAATAAGGAGTCGGGCAAAACAATAACTGCGAGCTGGGCGACTGTTGGCGGAGCCAAGTAAAGACGTCGTTCATCACGTCGCATTGCGCGGCGGCCAGTGAGTCGTAGGCGCGTCGATCGTCGCCCCGCATCTGCCCAGGCAAGTCGTCGAACAACAACGCAAAGTCCTGGACGCTCACTCTTCGCAACTGGTCGAACCGCTGTTTGATGCGATTTCGTTCGGCCGCATCTGAAAAGCAAATGTCCAAGCCGGGACTGAGCCCGTAAATGAAGCTCAGGCCATGCCGACTGCATGAGTCAGCAAGTTCACGGAAGGGCGCCAATTCTGCATCAGCGTACGGCTCACGCCAGATTGCGCGGTGCTTCAAGTCATGCTTCGGTGCGTAGAAGTAAGTGTTCAGGCCAAGCGCGGCCAACTGATCTATAAGGTGCAGGCGCTCGGCATGCGACCACGGCCGGCCGTAAAAACCTTCCACGACGCCGCCAAGAAAGTCCGGTTCGAGCATCGCGGCTTGCCCTATGTAGATTGACGAAGCGACGCCGCACCGGCGACCACTTTGCGGACCGCCTCGGCCAGGCACTGGATTTTCTGCTCGTCAGCCAGCAGCACATTTTGCGGAATCCACACCGCATCGCGGCAAACTTGCTCGCACGTCGGACAGCTTACGCCGCGGTAGTCGACGCCCATCGCGGCCAGCGGCGCGCGAATTCCATGCGGCGGCCCCACGCTGCGCATTTGCGAACACGCCGTTGCGATACAGCGGCCGATACCAACCCGCCGATGCGGGCACGCCCTCGGCCACGAGCGCCTCGATCAATCGCTCACGTGAGCATCCCAGCTGCGTTTCGTTCACCCGGAAAATGTACATGTGGTAACTTCGCCGGGTCATTTGTGGGGCCGGGGCGAGTTGCTTGACCGCTGGCAGGCCGGCCAGCGCTTCGTTTAGTAGCGCCGCGTTTTGCTGGCGACGCTCGACGTGGTCGGGCAGCCGCGCGAGCTGGGCGAGCAGGATGGCGGCCTGGAATTCCGTTATGCGAAGGTTGCTTCCCAAGTTGTTGTGGTCATACCAGGCAGATCCCTCCGTGCGGCCACAGTGGCTGAAGCTGCGGCAGAGATCGGCCAACTCCTTATCATTGGTAACAAGAATGCCGCCTTCGCCTGCCGTGATATTCTTCGAAACCTGGAAACTGAACGTCCCACATTGACCCAGTGTGCCAGCGCCGCGGCCTTCCCATTGACTGCCCCAGGCGTGGGCAGCATCCTCGAGCACACGCAGGTTGTGCGATTGTGCTAATTCGTTGATGCGCTCCATGTCGGCGATTCGTCCGGCCACGTGGACCGGAATGATCGCCCGCGTGCGAGACGTGATTTTTCGCGCGGTATCCTCGGGATCGAGACACAGCGTATCGGGATCGATGTCGGCAAACACTGGAACGGCGCCGACAGTTACAACCGCAGATGCCGTGGCAATAAACGTGTACGGCGGCACGATCACTTCATCGCCCGGCACGATGCCGAGCGCCCGCAGCCCCATCTCGATGGCCGTGGTACCGTTGGTGCAGCTCACGCCATAGGCCGCGCCCTGAAACGCGGCGAACTCTTGCTCGAACCGCCGCACTCTTTCCCCATACCACCACTCGCCCGAGCGCAGAACTTCGAGAACTTGCGTTTCTTCGGCATCGTCGTGAATCGGCCACGTGGGCCACTCAAACTTGCACGCCGGCTCACCGCCGAGGAGCGCGAGTCGTTCGCTCGATGGGACATGGTGGGTCATAGCACAAACCGAAACGCGAAGAGCCTAGTCCTTACGTATCGCCAATAGCTACTCGAATTATAGCTCGGCGACAAGTACGCTACGCACATAATGTGTCTTTCGCGATTTCGTCCTTTCGCGCTTTCGTGATTCACAAACTTAAGGAGAACTACAATGGGACATGCGTTTGAGCCGCTCTCGGGCGACATTCTCGCAGCCGCTGTTGAGGTACACACTGAGCTTGGTCCCGGCTTCCTTGAGTCCATCTATGAGAACGCGCCTGCGCGGCGCTTCGTCACAGAGGCATCGTTTATGAAACTCAAAAGGATATCACAATATTTTTCCGCGGCGAGGAAGTGGGCACACATCGGCTCGATCTTGTCGCGGAGAGACAAATTGTGGTTGAGATTAAGGCGATCAAAGCGCTCGAGGATATTCACTTCGCACAGCTTAAGTCGTACCTTAAAGCCACGAAACTACATGTCGGACTGCTGATCAATTTCAATGAGCCGAAGCTAGTTGCGAAGCGCGTTGTGCTATCCTAACAGCCGAGAATCGCGAAAGCGCGACAGGACGAAAGCGCGAAAGGAGAATTCACAACAGGTGGCGGATCTGGGTCAAACGAGCCGGCCTCACATCAACTTCGTAGTACGCGCACTTACCGCGCTCAGCGAGAATACGTACATGTCGGCCATTCGGGCTGGGATGGTGTCGATCGTGCCGCTGACGATCATCGGCGGCCTGTTCCTGATCGTGGCGAATGTGCCAGTCGCCGGCTGGAAGGAAAAGATCGAGCCCTATAGCCAGCTCCTTCAAGTTCCGGTGACTGCCACGTTCGGCCTGCTCTCAGTGTTCGCCTGTTTCGCGATCGGATACGACCTTGGAAAGCGACTGAAGCAGGAGGCAATTGTGAGCGCCTCGATGGCGACGCTGATCTTCTTGATGATCCAGATTAACATTCCAAACGATTTTCTTGTCGAATTGGACGCGAGCGATATCGCGACATTGGAACAGGAGAAGCGCGAGCTGCTTGAGGAAGAGCTCTCGGTCAAATTGGATGCCGACGATCGATTCGAATTGCAGGGCAAGACGCTCATTCACAACAAGACTCAAAGCTTGTCGATGACCGGCCTCGGTTCCGCGGGCTTATTCACGGCGATCCTGGTTGCCCTCATCACCGTGCCGGTTCAAAGATTCTTCACGGATGCCAACCTGGTCATCAAGCTGCCGGAGAGCGTGCCGCGGGTTGTATACGAGTCGTTTGCTTCTCTCAGCCCGCTGCTGTTTCTGATGCTGGTCTTTTGGGTGATACGCTTCGTGATTGGCGTGGACATCAATCACACGGTTCAAACGGCCCTCAGTCCGCTTGTGAGCGCGCTCAACACGCTGCCAGGAATTCTTACCTATGCTTTGATGGTGACGATGCTCTGGTCGGTGGGCATTAACGGCGATAACGTCATGGACGCGATTGTCGCCCCCTTCTTTCTGCAATACCTGGGAGCAAACGCTGTTGCGGTCTCACAAGGCGACCCGATTCCGTACATCACAGCCAACGGTTTTTTTACCACGTTCGTGAATGTAGGCGGCACCGGGGCCACGATCGGACTGGCACTCGTGCTGTGGAATTCTAAGGAACCTGGATTCCGCCAAGTCAGCCGGCTCTCGCTCCCGACGCAAATCTTTCAGATCAACGAGCCGATTCTTTTCGGCATTCCTATCGTATTGAACCCGGTGTTCATCATCCCGTACATTTTGAACGCACTTATTTTGACGGCCGCCACGTTCCTGCTCATGGACTGGAATGTAATCCAGAAACCGTTTGTCAGTGTGCCGTGGACCACGCCGCCCGTGATCGGGCATTACCTGGTCACCGGTGGCGACTGGTGCGCGGCCGTGTGGGGCGTGATCTCGATCCTGATCGCTATGGCCGTATATTACCCGTTTGCTAAAGCGGCCGAGCGCGCGCGTATAAAGTCAGAGGCTGAAGGCAAAGCGTCAGCGTTATAGCCGGACGGCGAAGTAGCAGGCCACTCGCCGCCTATGGATGTGGCGCGATTTGACCACGAGTCCTGGCACTTTCGCCCGCGTTGGCTTGCGCGGAGTGTTGTCGTGCACAAGCACGCCGCTCTCGCCGACGAAGTAGGTGTTGAAGTCGGCGACGATGAGGTTGTACGCCTCGGCGTCGATGGCCGGTTCGACCGCTTCAATCCGTGGTGTACACGTAATGCCATGTAAAACGGCGCTGCCCTCGAGCTCCTTGGCCATCCGCCAACCGGTCCCGGCCACCCAGAACGGATGCCCGCGGGTGGCCTGCAGCTCTTCGCCGCCAATCGAGATCTTGAGAATGGCGCTGGGCGGCCGAACCGTGCGGCCGATCACTGGCTTGTACGCCAGCTCGCCGGTATCCACGTTCTGCGACAGCACCAAATCGCCCAGCCCAAGCGTTTCGATCGCTCGCTGCCCGGTTTTGGTCCAAACCGGTGTGCCGCTCACGAAGCACTCGCATTGCGGCACTGTCTCATACGTGGCGTCATTCGATTCATAAACAGGCCGCTCCTCTGGCTGCTCATACTCGTTGTAGTCGTTCCACCAGTCCCACCACTGTCGCGGCTCAGCACCGAAGTCCTTGCCGGTCACATTCGCCAGTACGAACAAAATTCGCTCGTTGGCTGCTCCCGTGGCACGGTTCGCCGCCGCCACCTCGGCCTCAACCGTCGCCGCGTCGCGCGCATAGCGCCTCGTAACTCGCGCGGCGGCATTGACCGCCTGAGTCACACGCTGCGCATCGGCGGCCGGATCGGGCACTTCTTCCTCGCCAGAAAGCCGCGCGACGACCTGCTGCATAACACCCGGTTGCACCGCGGTGCGAGACCGTTGGCTCGACCAATCGGCGTGCGAACCTTCGCGGTACAGCGAATGCAGATAAGTCACGCTGCCATCGACCGCCGTCACAACCCGAAACGACGATTCGATCGGCGCCGCGAGCGAGTCTAAGAGCGACGGCACGAAGTCGTGTAATGGCCGATATCGAAGCCGTTCGGCCGCTGATGAGCGCACATCCGCGAATGGCGAAAGCAGCGAGTGCCGCACGAGCGACTCCGTCGCCGCATGGTCGCTCATGGCTTCCAGCGCCGTGATGAATGCCAGGCTCATCTCGGCGCGCCACCTGGCGCATCCTGCGTCGGACTGCCGGCCAGAGTCGTGCGCTCGAGGGTCGGGATAGCAGCCGGATCGTCGATCGCCCGGATCTCGTCGAGCGTTTGCTCACGTGTGCCGCTCTTCGAACGTGCGAGTGCCCGTTGCCATTTCGCCAGTTTTGATTGCCATTCGCGCGAGGACTGTGCGCTTCGAAACGCTCCTCCTTGGCGGCCTGAATTTCCGGCCGCGACATCAGTTGTCCATCCGCCCAGCGCACGCCAAGTGCGCGAAGCGCTTCGCGATGCGCCGGTTGGCTCGACAACACACTCGCCCAATGAAAACGCGATTCCTCGTCGAGACCGTTCTTGCGGCACCAGCGCGCCAAGGCCAATTGACCGGCCGGGCTTTCTCCGAATTCGGCTCGGCGGGCGCGGTAGTGCTCTTGCTTCGGATCAACTGCGGCGCGGCGCTGCAGCTCTTCGACCGCGAGCCACTCGCCGTCCACTTCGACTTGACCGAGCTGCCATCGAGCAAGCCGATACTTAGGATCGACGCGCACCGCCTCGCGCAACAATGCAAACCGCCGCGCCTCGTCGCCGGAGTTTGCCGCCCGGTCGGCTTCCTCGACAAGCTGCTGCGCAGTGGAAGCGTAATCTCGGTCGCTTTTTGCCCGAATGTTTCCGTCCGGCGTGGCGAATGCCGCAGCGAAAGTGGCGGCCAAGGCGATGAAGACTTGACGTGAATCCCGACTCATTCCGATAGCGCGAACGTTCGTGATCATGGCGTGTTTCCTCCACGCTGGACAATGTCAATACGCGGCTGGTCATTTTGTCGCCGCCGGGCATAGGCTTATTCCGTATTGTGGCGCGCTAATATTCCCTGTTTCAAGACTCGAGGTTGAAAAAACAGGCGTGGTGCAAATGTCTATTGACTCAGCGCCACGAATTGCGGTGCAATGGCCGGCAGACGACCATCGGCCAGGCGTAATCAACCTGAAAGTGCAAGTGCGCACAAGGAGGACAAAGGTGAACGCCCACGAACCAGTCGTGTCGCGGGAGGAAATTGCTCGCCGCGCCTACGAGATATGGCAATCTCGGGGATGCCCGTCGAGCGACGGCACCGACGAATGGCAGGCTGCCGAAGCGGAATTAACGGCCGCCCGGGTCGCCCGCAATGGTTCCACGCAGGAACGAGTGCAATCCTGGTGGAATCGCGTGCTGAAGAAAGGCAAGCGGCAGGAATCGCAGTAGCTGAATGTGTGAGCGCTGCGCTGATGTGTGCTCGTGGCTGAATTCGCAAGAATTCAGCAAATCCGATGTTGGCTGAACTTTTGCAAGTTCAGCTACTTCAGCGCAGTCTTCGCATCTTAACGCAGCGATCGCGAGCGCTCGGCGGTTCGCTCGGGTGCGTCGGGGCCGATGGCCACGCCGATCCAGCCGTCTTCCAGCACCACCTGGGTGATCGCGAGCCCGTTCAGCCGCGAATTGTTGAATTCTTCGAGCCGAATGAGCGGCAGCCGGCGCTCGTCCGACAATACGGTGCTAAACACGTTGTGCAACCGAGCCCGATCCGTCGAACTGATCCGACCCTCAATCCCCAGCGGCCCGTCACGCACCAGCTCCGCGTCAAGCACGTCGACCGCCGGCACATAGAAGGCGTGCACGATGACGTTCTCCATGCGCCGGCCCTGCAGCTCCAAGCAAGACAGCCCGAGCATCAATTCCACCCGGCCATCGTCAATCCGGAATTGAACCGCATCGCGATAGGCGAACTCAAAAACTGTGTCCTTGTGCGCTTCGGGCGGACTTTGCTCGGCCAGGCGCGGAAACTTCTCGCGCAGGTGCGCCTGCAACTCGGGCGCGGTGTAGCGCGTGCCATCGAGTCCGAGGCCCGCCGCCGCGTTTGTCAGCGCCGATTCGTGAACCTGCAGGCTCGCCAGGCTATCGGACAACGCCTGCGGACGCGGAGTGTGACCGCCAAGCTGCTGGTTCCCAGCCACACGGAGCCGTGCCACGAGCCGCTCTTCCGTGGTAGTCAGCTCGATCGGCGTCAGCTCGACGCCAAACTCGGCCATCGGATCGAGCAGCCGGGACTGAACATCCTGCTCAATGCGGTCAATCGCCGCGAGCGTCTCCTCGTCCATTTGCTCGATGGCCTGGGCGGCGACTCTAGATTCCACTTCGGCCCGGGCCCGCCACCGCCGCGCCCGATATTCCTGAACGGCACGGTCACGCGCCAAGGAGCCGAGTAGCGGAATCCAATCGAAATCGGTTGTTACACCAACCAGGCGATTATGGTTCGTGGCATTCACGACGGTCGGCTCAAACCGCACTCCGCTCGGATCGACTACGACCGTTTTTTGCGCGACGAAGTCGGTCGAACTGCGGCTGTGCAGCCGAGCGCGGCCGCCATTCGCCATCGTTCTGGAGTCCACGGTCCCTTGAGCTTCTACGCCGAGTTGCCAACGCCCTTCGGCGGGCTGGAGCTGGATGCTGCTCTGGGACGTAGTCTGCGATCGGCCTCGCACGGGCGTGCCCGCGATGCGGTCGCGCACTGGCTGTTCTTCCGAACGTTGGTCGCTGACAAGTCGATTGAGCAGTTCAGAAGTGATGGCGATCCGCACGTTGGCGTTGCGGTAGTGCTGCTCGACGGCCTCGGCCAGCGAGCGGTCGTGCGGGCTGGCGGAAGCTTCGAGTTCGCGCTGCCGCTGGGTCACTTGCCGGGCAATTCGCGGATCGCGGTTTCGCTCATAGGCTTCCAAGTCGGTCGATAGGTCCGAGCCGTCCGCGCCGCCGGATGCCGGTCCTCCGACTAACAACGCATTCAAGGAGCCACGCGTGGCAACTCGCTCCTCAGATTGCTGCGCGACGCGAATGTCATGTACTGCGGCCCAACAATCGAGCCGCGCGCAATGCCCCAATGTGCACGCAACAGCTCCACTCGCAAACGATCATCGTCGCTATCGTTTGCCATTTTCTTTGCTTGTTCGGCCGACTGGCTCAAACCCAGCAGCAAGTGCGACACGTCGCCTTGCTCCCAGCGATCGCGCTGTGTGACCGTACGGAGCTGTGCCAGAGTCGAATGTGCCCAGGCAGCCGAAACGGGATGCCGCGAGAGCCGCTCGATTTGTTCAAACAACACCTGCGGCACACACCAGGGTCCCATGTCGCCGTCATCGACTGCATCTTCGGCTGGCGCTGCGATCGGCGATTCATCTTGGGGCTCAGTCTGAGGCGTTGCTGCGGAAGATGGGGAGTGCATCGCCAGGCGATCATCCGGAATAACCAGCCGCGGCGCGGGAGCGATTGGCATCCGCAGATCCACGGGCGGGTTATCAGGCGCAACTGGTCGAACATCGTACGGAATCGGCAACTCATCGAGTGGCGGCGGAGCGCAAAGCTCGTGCAATCGCGCCAGCCCCGACGTGAGCGGTCGCACCATGTCCGCCAAAGAATATTTGAGAAGCACACGACCTGCTTGCTCAACAACGGCCGTCACCAACGCACTGCGAACAAGCGTTGTGTGCGGGGAGGGGCCAATTCCCGACGCTGCCCATTCGATATCCGGAACAATCGCTGTCCGTGATTCGAATGGTCGGCCGGTGACAAAATCGATTCCGTTTAATCCGCAATTGAAATCATTCTGCACTAATCCCAGGCGGGCATTCTCGATCAATTCCTCGATCGTCGGCGGCGGGCATAGCGAAAGCAGGCTGCCCTCCGGCAGAATTCTTGCCGGCAATTCCAGCTCCATTTCATGAAAGCCTGAAATAGCCAGTGGATTGAGCGCCGTGTAGGCGCCCGACATCGGCGAACCAAGCGAGCTCATCGCGGAAGAGGCTGCCGTGTCCATTGCAATTGGCGACGACTCGTCGTCGGCGCCATTCGTTGTCGAATCGCCCGATGCACAAAAACGCGGCACGGTCAGGCAGAACAGCAGCATGGCCATAAGCATCACCACACATGGCCAGGGACTTGGTTTGGGATCCACTTGCATGGCTCGCTTTCATGCGCGGGATCGCGCGCTTCCAATCGGCGAACTGCCAGCCGGAGCAAGTCCAGCTGCGGCATGCGGGCGCTAGGCGGGAAAAAACGGAGGACCGATTCGGCTTCGTAGGGGGAACACAGCATCCGGCTATCAGCTAAGATCGGTAATGCGTGCCGACTCAATAAAACGAGAATTGCCGGATTAAGTGGCGTCGTGCTAAGCAAGCCAGTCACAAGTCATCGGGCCTTAAAGTGTGACGGTTGTGACGGCCGCGCCACGGCTTGCTAGGCAGTACAAACTTACCTAATCTCAGGCACCGCCAATCTCTGCGCGGCTCTGAGGCAACAAGAGAGCGATATGAAAACAGAAGGCGAAGGCCGGTTGCTGCGGATTTATGTAAGCGAAAGCGATCGCTGGGAAGGCCGGCCGCTGTACGAGGCCCTTGTCCGAGCGGCCCGCGAGCATGGGCTGACGGGAGCTACTGCCCTGCGCGGCATCGAAGGCTTCGGCGCAAACGGCCGGATCCACACGGTCAAGGTTTCGCATCTATCCGAAGCCCTGCCGATCGTCGTCGAGATTGCCGACCGAGCCGACCGTATCGCCGAATTCATGCCCACTTTAGACACAATGATTGGCGAGGGCATGGTGACCCTCGAAAAAGTCAACATCATACTGTACCGCCAGGAGCCGGGCGGCGAACAGAGTGACGTCCAGGAGGACGAGCTGCAGCTCGAATCGCCCGAGCCGCAGGCGCCGGCCCCACAAGAGACCCCATTCTCGAAATCCACCGACCGCACGCGGCACATCATCGAGTCCGCCAGGCAGGCCGCAGTCAAGTCGCGCCGCGTGTCCGTCGACAGCGTCGACGTGCTATTGGCCATGTTGCGCGAGAATACGGGTGTTGCCGGGGGCGTGCTGGCCCACCTGAACGTCGACGTGGAAACGATTGAGCAATGCCTTCGTGATCAGGTCAGTCGCGATGAGCCTTCCGCCGCGTATCTGAAGTCGCTCGACGTAAGAAGTCTGGCAGAGGCAAAGTGGTTAGGCCACGATTATGCCGGCACCGAACACCTCTTGTTAGCGCTTTGCGAAATCAGGCCCAGCGCTGCAACGGACGTATTGACGCGCTTGGGCGTGCAGCCGCGTGACATTTGTAAGGAGGTCCTCGATCTTCTTGGCCACGGCGACGATTGGCAACGCTGGCTGGCCGATCACCCGGATATGTGAACCGTCCACGAAATGGATGGAAATTATCTTTCGCAGAGGCGCTGAGGACGCAGAGTTCGGAAGTTTAATCGTCACTCGCTTCCGCTAATCACAATTAGCGACGATTGGTATTTCAATCGAATCCGACCTTAATTCGCTGCCGCTCCACTGCGTCCTCAGCGCCTCTGCGTGAGATCTTCATTATCTCTTACATCACGAAGGTTTGTAGCGCGTATTGGGCGTGGCCGGTTCGGCGCCTGCAACCCAATTCATAATCGCGAAAGCGCGAAAGTACGAAACGACGAAAACCTACGTGAGTTCGTACTTTTTCCTACTTTCGCGTTTTCGTTCTTTCGCGCTTTTGTGATAAAAACACTAACCGACGCGCATCAGTACGCTACGGTTTGTAGCGCGGATTGGGCATCGCCGGTTTGGCCCCAACTTCGCGACGCCATTTTGCGAGTGATTCACGAAGGCGGGCGACAACATCGGCGTGCTTGTTGGCAAGATCGCGCCTTTCTCCCAGGTCGGCCTCCAAATCGTAAAGCTCGACCGATCCCTCATCATGCCACTCGATGAGTTTCCAGCGGCCATCACGAATTGCCGAGCCGGGCGCACCGCCCTGATTTCCATAGTGCGGATAGTCCCAGTACAGTGCTCTCGACTCAATTGGCTCACCGCGTAATAGCGGCACGACGCTTTTGCCGTCCAATCGATTTTCTGAATCGGCTGGCAGGCGGGCCATTTTCAGAAACGTGGGGAAATAATCAATGCTGCTGATCGGCGTCGAACAGGTGCTGCCGACCGGCGTAACTCCCGGCCAACGCACGATCGTCGGCACACGGATGCCGCCTTCGTACAGCCAGCCCTTGCCGGCGCGCAACGGCAAATTGGAAGTTGGAGATCCTTCGGCCGTCGACAGGCCGCCGTTATCGGCCGTGAATATGACCACGGTGTTCTCAGTCAGCGCCAGCTCATCCAGTTGTTTCAGCACGCTTCCGACGGCCGCGTCCAACGACTCGATCATGGCGGCATAGGTCGGATGGTTTTGAACAAGCCGCATCCGGCTGGCTCGCTCCTTTCCCCACGCCGGGCCGTTCGAATCCAGGCGGGCCGCCTTTGCTTCGTATTTCTTCACAAGCTCATCGGGCGCCATGAGCGGGACGTGCACGTCGTAAGTTGGCATCATGACGAAAAAAGGCCGATCGACGTTGTTCGCGATGAAACGGTTTGCTTCCTCCGCCAACCGCATCGCAAGATGCTCGCCGGGAGGACCGTCGGGAAGTTTGGGATTTCCGTACGGACTGAAATACGATCGCGGCGAACCGGCCGCTGTTCCGCCCTCGTTGATGTTAAACCCCTGCTTCTCCGGGCCGAATTCCTGGGCGCCGAAGTGCCATTTGCCTGCGAAAAACGTTGCGTAGCCGGCATCGCGCAGGGCTTCTGCAATGGTGCGCTCGTCGAGCGCGAAATGGTCGGAGTACGGAGCTGGCAGCAGGCGCGTATTTCGGTCCCACTTCTCCGGCTGATTTCCGCCGCCCATGTTGATGTAGTCGGTGATCCCGCAGCGCTGCGGGTAGCGGCCCGTCATGATGCCGGCCCGCGTTGGGCTGCAGACCGGGCACGCCGAATACGCCGACGTGAAGCGCATGCCGCTTGCCGCCAATCGGTCCAGGTGGGGCGTCTCGTAAAACGTGCTGCCGAAGCAGCCGAGGTCGCTGTAACCCAAATCATCGGCGACGAACATCACGATATTTGGCGGCCGCTCGGCTCCGTCAGCAAGAGCCGCGAAGCAAGATTGGATCAAGCAAACCTGCACGCCAATCGAAACAGACCAATGAAACATAGTTGCGATTCCTGAATTGCAATTTGCCGCACGAGCCACATTATAGAGATAAACCGTGCGCACAAAAAAAGCCGGGCGCGCGCTATCGCGCGTTCCCGGCTGTAGTAGGTGCCGCGAGCCGCGCGGCACTCAAATGTGCGAAACAAGTTTATGTTTTGAGGAGAGTCCGCCTCGGCTGGGCGGACCTTCTCCGATTACGAAACCCGCACGTCGATTTTCTTAGGCTGCGCCTGCGGCAGCTTGGCCACCGTGACATGCAGCACGCCGTTGTTGAGTGCGGCTTCGATGGTTTCAGGATCGGCCGTTTCCGGAAGTGATACGGTCCGCGAAACCTTGCCGTAACCGCGCTCGTTGTGCCAGTTGGTCCGCTCGCCTTCGGGCGCCTTGCGCTCCAGGGTGATCTGCAGAGTGCCCTTTTCGAAGGTCAGCTCGACGTCTTCTTTCAACACGCCGGGCGCGTCGACTTCGATGTGGAACGTGTTGTCCGCTTCCCAAATGGAAGCCGGGGCACGCCACATGGCGACTTCCTCCGCGCGGAAGAAGTGGTTGAACAGGTTGTCGAACTCCGGCAAACCCCCAGTAAGCAGGTTGCCCAAACGATTTCGTTGCGTTGCGATCGACATATTGGCTCTCCTTAAACTTGGAAACTGTGCTTCTTTGTTTTAGATATCAGCGAAGTGTCCGGACGCTCGCTTGATTCAAAGTTTGCGGGCCAAGCACTTGCTCGCCCGCCGCCAAGTTAAAAAGCATGCCGTGTGCCATTCGGCAAAACATGTTTTCGTCGTCGAAAACGCTAATGATAAGCTGTTGAGCTACTTAGGTTTAGGCAATTGCACCCAAGGTTTAGCGCTCGCCGGATGCCGAATCGGCAGGTGCAAGAGTGGCACCGCACTTCGTTGTGACGCCTGCTGCAATGCCATTTTGGCAGCAAGCTAGAACGGCACGCCGGCCACCGGCGCACCTGGCGGAAGGACAACGTACGAGCCGCTGAACGTCACCGCTGGACCATCGCTGCCGGAGATTTCGACCGTCAAATCAAGCTTGGCCTGCCCCTTATCGCCGAGCATCTCCAGAAAGAATTGCCGGGCGTCAGCCGTCACGGGCTGACACCGCGCATAGATTTCCGATGAAGCGACCGGCTCTTGATAGCGAATCGTGCTGCGGCGAATGACGATGTTCCCGTCCCTGCCCAGCTCACGTAGCAGCAGGTACACCGATCCCCATCCCGCGATCGTGCACAGGGCATTGAGGCTTCCGGCGAACGCGGTTTGCTGATGATTCCGGTTGGGATTCAAGGGCAGCCGCATCACAAGGCCATCCGTCCCGCCGTTATGAACCTTGATCCCCATCTGAGCGCACATTGGTATTTCGCGCTCCAGGACTCCCTGCAGTTCGCTCAAAACGCCGGGTTGGGCTGCGGTGTTGGACTCGACCGACATGGATAAATTCAACGGGAGTTCAGGAAGAGCTCATTCCAATTAATCGTAGTCGAGCCCATCTCATTTAACTAGACGAGTGGCGAGCCCGCTTCAGCGGGCGGGAACTTAAGCATCAGAGCTTCAACAATAGCAACACGGAATAATTCAATAGATGGGGCTCCGCGCCGTTGGGCGTGCTGTCGTACCGGTCGGTGGCCGAGATCTTGAGGCTCAAGTTCGAAGGCTGCACTAGCACAATCTCCCAGCCTGTATCGGCCACGAGTCGGTACTCACCGATCTCCTCCCATTCCGGATAGTAATCGAGCTTCCCGTAGAACTTTTGCGTCGCGCTCAGTTGCTGGCTGTATTCGAAACCCACGAGCGATTCGGGTACCCATCGGTCGTCCGGCCCGCCAATCTCTCGCGATGCGCCGCCGCCAAGCCGGGCGATGAGATCGAGGCCTGGATCGTGAACAAATCGATAGCCGACGCCCGTGTTGGCGCTCGTTTGCAGATCGAACGCCTGAAACTCGTCGTAAAACAAGTTGCCGGTGCCGAACAGCGTCCATGGCGAGCGATCGTCCAGAAGCCAATCGTTTCGCACATCGAGCTCGGCGTTGTTTTGCGTGGCGAGGCCGCCGTTGGTCGTGTAGTTGTAGTTGGTGCGCAGGTCCAGTTTTGAAAAACGCGACTCGCGCTTGATGTACCCGCCGGTGCGGACGCTCAGCGACTCGCTCGTGCCGGACGATCCGTTGATGCCAAGCTCAATGCCAGTGTCCCATGGGAACGGATCAAACCATGGCGTCTCGTCGACAATTGTGCCTTCCTCCGCAACATTGAGCGTCTCTTCGCCTTCAAATTGAATCGCCGCGGAATCGGTAGGCGTGGGCAACGGAAGCGGTTCTTCGGAAACCATCGCCCCTGGCTCCGGTGCTGCAGCCGTCTGCGGTGCTGGCGCGGCAAACATCGGCGGCGGAAGAAGTAGCGGCCCTTCAACTGTCTGAGCCGCCGTGGTACCAGCCAAAATATAGCCCGCCACAAACACAAGGTAAAAGCATCGTGTCGGGCGCATTGCCATTCTCTGGGACCGGTACAAAAACACGCTCCTTTTAGCGATGCGCGCCGCAGCGCTCAAGCCGGCTATCCCCGACAGACAGCACTGCTTGCGCACTCGGTCGGTAATCGCGCAATAAAAAACGGCCGGACTTCCCAAGAAGCCCAGCCGCTTGAATCAACAAAAGATTACGTACGTCGCGTCAGTTGCACGGGCAACCGCAGGCCTGAACTTCGACCGTGTACGGCACCATGCGGCACACACGCACCGGCACTTCCTCCGTGACCGTATGCGGCACGCACACATTTACCGTGATGGTCTTTTGCTCCGGCTGGCATTCATGCCGAGTCACCGTATAGTTGCGTGTTCGCTCTTCGGGCACGCACACCGTGTAGTTCACCTGGCGCTCTTGCTGCTCGGTGACCATACGGCAAACTTTGTACTCCGACGTCCTGGTTTCCGGACGATACCGGCACACGTTCACCGTGCGGCTGCGCTCTTCCTGTCGATGCCGGCACACGTTCACCGTGCGGGTCCGCTCTTCATTTACCATACGGCAAACCCGGTACGTGCGGCTACGCTCTTCGTTGCGGTAACGGCACACATTGACGGTGCGCAGTCCGTTCTTCATTCACCATCCGGCAAACCCGGTACGTGCGGCTGCGCTCTTCGTTGCGGTAACGGCACACGTTCACCGTGCGCGTCCGCTCTTCCTGCTCGTGGCGGCAGACCTTGACAGTGCGAGTCCGCTCTTCGCTGCGGTACTTGCAAACTGTGTAGGTGTAAGGCACTTCCTCGCTCACCATTCGATAGGTCGTGCAGGGCACTTCCTTGGTGATGGTCTCCGGCACCCAGCAACGCCGGCAAATGGTGCGCACGCAATCGCCGCCGCATCCGCCGCAGCCATCGTTGCAGCCGCAGGATACTTCTTCAACCTGCGTTTCCCAATGCCCGCTGCAGACGGTGACCGTCCGCATCGTCGTTTCTGGAACGCACTTCGTCACCGTGCGGCGTGGCCTCGACTTCCTCGTTGTAGGGCACCCGTACCGTGTAGGTTTGTTCCTGGTCTTCATATCGAGGAACACTGACGGTATATCGCTGCTCGACTTGCTCGGTGTAGGGCACGCAAACGGTGTACGTCTGCTCCCGCTCCTCATACTTTGGCACACATACCGTGTAGGACTGCTCGACTTGCTCGGTATACGGAACGGAAACGGTGTACGTCTGCTCGCGGTCCTCATACTTGGGCACGCATACCGTGTAGGACTGCTCGACTTGCTCCGTATAGGGGACGGTCACCGAGTACGTCTGCTCGACTTGCTCGGTATACGGCACCTGAACGGTGTACTCCCGTGTTTTCGTTTCCCAAACGGGGCGGCACACGTTGTAGGTCACCGTGCGAGTACGCGTTTCCGGCCGCATCACCGTATAGGTGGCCGTCTTTTCCTCGGTGATTGGCACCCAGTTGTAGACCGTGACTTGCTTCTCGCGCTGTTCCGTCTTGTATTCGCAGCGCGTCACCGTCCGCGTCTCGGTGGTGTATTCGGGCCGGTAACACGTCCTCGTGACCGTGGGACATCCGCAGTCCCCCTCGCCACACGGCCCGCCACCACAGTCACTACAGTCACAGCCCCCATGTGCCCAAACGGGCGAATGAGCCGTGGTCACCAGCAAAGCAACGGCTGGCAGCAGACAAAATAAGCGGCCAAACATCAAAGTGTCCTCCAATCCTTGTCACAACGTCTGATCTAGAGAAAAAAGCCCGCGGTGAAGCCGGCTGAAAAAACGCCTCGTCAGTGCAAGCAGTGCCATTCGGCGGATAATCAAACCACGCCATTTGTAGAATTTGGGGTAACAACGCCGACGATTCTAGTCACATTGACTGGGTCGTCAAGCCGCGCCCACGGCGATCTGTCGCGGCCTGGCACCCGATTAATTGCAAACAGAATGCCAAGCCGGCTTTGCGACATGACTCCACTTTAATCACGCCCAATCAAAAGTCGACCTATCACACCTATTTTAACATCGAGCGGGGCGACAAATCGAACAGGAAAGTCTGAGAAAATGGAGAAATCACAAAGCCCGAGAAGCCTCATCGAGGGCGATACGGGGCAGAATGCGGGTGTCGCGGTTGGCTCGTTCGCCCATGGCCGACGCGCCGTTGCTGGACGCTCCGTGGCCAGTGATCATGAACGTCGCCAAGCCAGATTGCCGGCGCGTACACCAGGGATAGTGGCTAGAGTGGACCGACCGATTGAGGGATCCCCGCCCAACGCATCGATGGGTCGCTGGACTACTGTTGAACGATTTCCAACAGCTCTAGCTCGAATATCAGCAAGCTGTTGGGCTCAATTGGCGGTCCTGGCGGGTCCATTTCGTAAGCCAAATTGGGGGGCACGAAGAGCTGCCACTTATCGCCGACGTGCATCTTCTGGAGGGCTTCGATCCAGCCGCGGATCAACCCCGGGGCGATCTGGAATTCGGCCGGACCGCCATGGCGAGCCGAGTTATCAAACTCCGTCCCGTTCAGCAGCGTGCCGCGATAATTGCAGCGCACGCTGTCGCCGACGGTTGGCGACGGCCCATTACCCTGACGAATTACTCGATACTGAAGACCGCTGGCCGTGGTTTCGACGCCCTCGCGCTTGCCATTCTCCGCGAGAAAGGCATCTGCTTCCTGCTTGTTTTTTACGGCCATCTGTTGCAAGCGTGCTTGCGTCTTTTGATCCATTTCCTGCTCGAACCGCTGCATCACTGCCGCGAGCTGTTCCTCGGTCCAGCGCGGCTCGACGTCCTTAAGCACGTCGCTAATGCCGGCGAACAAATACTCGAGGTCGCACTCAATTTCATTTCCGCGCAGGTTGGCCGCAAAGTTCGCCCGAGAACGTAGCTGGTCTGTTGACGATACGTGGCTGCGTCGGTTGGCGGCGCAGCGGGACGCGTTGTCGCGGCGGGTTGACGTGTGCCATCGGGCTGCGGCAGGCCCTCCTGCGCTTGAACGTTTACCCCAATTGCCAAAGTTGCTGACGTTACCGCGGTAAGAATCAAAATTCGCATGGAAAACCTTTACCGTTTCAGGGATGTGCAATCCCCCGGATGTTAAGACGAAGACCGTCGCTATATGTATCCGAAAGTTGCGCCGCCCACGCATTGTGGAATTGCTGAGTGTCTGGGACGCGTCTGCACATCGCCCCTACGAATTGCCCAGTGCTACCCGGAGATTTCCCGAGTTTCACCGTCAGATTGTAGGCAAACGTCGCCCGGCCGCTATACTGGAATTGGGCCGCAGTCGCTCGTCCGTCAGATTGGCGTAAAACACGAGCTCGGCTGTCATCTTTCTCGCTGGCCAAGGCGCCTCGAATGTGTGGATCGCCGCCGATGCAAGCATTTCCGGCCGCTGGCCGATCAGGATCGCGTCTTCACGCAAAGCGCGGCCGATTCCGTCCGCCCGCAGCCGATAACAGGCTGCCGGAACCCCGCTCCGGATGCGCGAAACCGTGCGTGTCCAAACGTTTTGCTTTTACGCTGGTCGAGCTACTGGTGGTCATCGCCGTCATCGGCATTCTCATCGGCCTGTTGTTGCCCGCCGTGCAGCAAGCCCGCGAAAGCGCCCGGCGGATGCAGTGCGTCAATAATCAAAAGCAACTTGCGCTGGCCACTCAGGCATATGAGGAGACGCATGGCATTCTTCCGCCTTCTGGCATCGTCGAGCCGAAAACCTTAACTCACAACAACGGCGTGCAAAGGCGCCAGTACCCGGTCTTCGATCAACGCTCGGGCAAGATGTTTAGCTGGGCCGTGCTGCTGCTGCCGTTCCTTGAGGAGACCAGTCTCTACAGCCAGTTTGACATGTCGCGCACGATCCTGGACCAGTTGAATGAGCCGCAGGAGCGAGCAATCCCCACGTTGCTGTGCCCCACCGATGCCGCTCTGGGCCGCTTTTACACGCCGCCAGGAAGCCGAAAGCGCTTCGCCAAGGGCAATTACGCGGCCTATGTTTCGCCATTTCATTCCGATCTGCAGCTGCTTTACCCGGGCGCGTTAATTTCCACGGGCCAGAAGCTGGCGAAGATCCTCGACGGCACTAGCAAGACCGTCGTGTTCGCCGAAGTTCGCACTCTGGACCACCCGCAGGATGAGCGCGGCGTGTGGGCGCTGCCCTGGAATGCGGCCAGCCTGTTGTCGCTCGACATGCATCACGACGACTCGGCCGCGAGCGGCCCCTTTATGAACTTCTGGATCCAACTGGCGCTCGTGTACCAGGCCCAAATGCCGAACACGATCGGACCCAATGCCGACGTTCTTGTCGAGTGCCCGCAAGATGCGCTGGCCCAAGCCCAGCTCGAGCGCATGCCCTGCATCAAGTGGGACTGGGGCCTAGGCCTTTTCGGCTACATCTCCGCGGCGCCGCGAAGCCTGCACCATGGCGGCGTGAACATCGCTTTCCTCGACGGCCACGTCGATTTCTTGTCCGACGACGTCGACCCGTACACGATGGCCTACCTGGTTGGCATCGAGGATGAAAAGGTAGGCAACAATGCACCGCAATGAGCCGCTCGAGCCGCGGGAACCAATCGACCCGTGGCCCATTCTTAGCGGTGTTCTCGTCATCGTCGGTTTGGTTCTGTTTGCGGTCTCGTTCGTCTGGCCCGGCTCATCGTCGCGAACCTCGGCCTGGTCTGCCGATCAGGCGAAAGAGTATCAGGCCGCTTCGGCGAACCTTCACCGCCTGTCGCACGAATACGCCCGCACTGCCGGCACCGACGAGGCCAAACAAGTTCGCGCCGAGCTCGAAAAGGCGCGAACGAACTTCGACGGTTTGAGCGATGAACTCGAATCGGCCATCGCCCGGCCGAAGCGTATCGCCATATTAATGCGCATCGGCGGCGTTGCGTTGGCCGTGGCCGGTGCCGCGGCGGTTTATTTTATGGGCGACTCGAGCGCAAAAGCATAATTGCGGCCGCGGGCGATTTGTTATTACGATTTGTGCGTCTACAGACCCACTAAATCGTCCGACACGCGGTGATAAGGCGTAATTCCAAACCCACTCACCCACTCACGCTGCGTTACTCACCATGCCTCAATTGAACGAAAAAGACCTCGCGATTCTCGCGTCGGCGGTAGCTCAACTGGAGCGACCGAGCTTGGCCGGCAAGCTGGCCGCCGTCGTGGGAATGCCAACGGAAAAACTGCTGGGGTGGTTGCCGGACTCCATACAGGCTCAGATCGATCGCGTCACGGAGGAGTCGCTAACGCAGGCACTGAACGTCGCCGTGAAAACATTGGCTAGCGAGCCTGGCAATACGCCATGGAAACTGTCGCACAAGGTGGCAGCGACAATCAGCGGCGTCGCCGGTGGCCTTTTTGGGGCGCCTGCCCTGTTCGCCGAACTCCCGGTGACGACCGTCATCATTCTGCGCTCGATCGCCGATATCGCGCGAGCCAAGGGCGAAAACCTTTCGGACCCGGCCGCGCAGCTCGCCTGCCTTGAAGTCTTTGCCCTGGGCAGCGGCGGTAAGCAGCAAGTCGATCAACGTTGTAAGTGAAGAAGCACAAGCTGAAGAAGAGCACATTCGCGCCACTTACTTCGTCGCGCGGGCCGCGATGGCGCAGCAGGTTACTGCGGCGGCCGAAATTCTTACGAAGGGAGCAGCGTCGGGAAGCAGTTCGGCATTAACTCGGTTGATTTCGAAAATAGCTTCTCGCTTTGGCGTTGCCGTTACAGAGAAAGCGGCCGCCCAGGCCGTCCCAATCGTAGGCGCCATTGGAGGCGGCTTGATCAATGCGCTGTTCATGGATCATTTTCAAAACACGGCAGAAGCCCACTTCAGCGTGCGGCAGTTAGAACGCGTGTACGGCACGGAAACAGTTCGCTCCGAATATGAAAGGCTGGCGGCCAAAGACGCCCAGAGGCGTTAGTTTTAATAATAGCAGTTCCAAAACCCTCTCCCTTTGGGAGAGGGCAGGGTGAGGGTGCCTTGTGTATCGGCGATTTAGAGCGCCTAACAAATTGAACCGCCAAGACGCGAAGCACGCCAAGGAAGGCAACAAATCCGCATGTATGTTTCCTTGGCGACCTTTGTGTCCTTGGCGGTTTTTCATTCGGTTAGGTGCTCTTAGTCCCACACACTGACTTACCAATGCAGGATCAGGCTTGAACCAATCTCAGGAGGAAACCTGTGGAAATCAAGATCATCAAACCGACGATCAAGCGGAAGAAATTCAATCTCAAGGGCAAGACCTGCAATGAGATTGCGGACGAACTCAACAAGAAGTCTCCCGGACATTTCACAGCGCATCCGAAATTCGACATCAAGATGAATTCCTCCGATAGGTCGGTCAAATCGGTCACCCTATCGGCCGACGGCACCATCGAGATACCGGATTGGCCCAAAGCCAAGTCGCTTGGTGAGAAAACGTTGAAGGAATGGAAGCGATTTCAAGCCAAGCTTGAAGTGCATGAGGAAGGTCATCGACTGATCCTGCTGGAGTCGATGGCAATCATCGCCGACGAGGCACAAAAATGGTATGACGCGAAGATTGAGAAGGGCGAGACGCCCACTGGGGATGAGTTAGATGAAGTCTATGACAACGAATGGTCCGGCAAGTACTGGGACCCGCCGCAGGACAAGTACGACACGGATACCGAGCGCGGCAAGACTCAGGGCGCGTGGTTCGAAGCAGTTAACTGCGATTGACCGTTTGTCGACGTTGCCCACGCTTAATCGTGTATAACGGCCCAGAACGAGTAGTATATAGTCCTGACTTCTGACTCCCTTTGGGCCTGCCTAATGGTTGTTTGATATCGGCCGACGGCGCGATGGCACCAAACAGGATGCCGAGTCCGACCATCGTTCCGCCCAAGATCCAAGTTCCAATCCGATAGGTTTCTTCCAGTGGTTGTCGGAAAAAGCCTGAAGCAGTCGCAGACGCCGGTTCGGACAAAGCCTGCCCATTTGCCAACCTTGGAGAAAATCGGAAACGCCTCGGGCCAGGGCGAGTACCGTGCCGCATAAAATCAGGACAATGGCAATGTTGTTTCGCATGCTATCTTCCTTGCAGATCGTTTCCGGTGACGCGGTGTTATCAAAACAGCATATTGGTAGTTCGTCACCGCAGCTCAATTATTGGGCTGATGGACAACAATCTTTGTTCAAGCACGTCTGCATTTTGCTTATTGACGTGACGTTCTCATGTTCGAGTTGGCTTGCGTTTTTTCGTGCACGGCGCGTTAGGATGGAGGCTCATAAATCCACAGCAAGCACGCGGTCATGAACATCAATCCGGGCGGCATCCTTGGCCTCTTTCTTGGAATCGGCATCGGACTGCTGTTTTCACTTCCCATGGGACATAACGATCCTGAGAGCTTTGGGCGAGCCGGAAAGTTCATCGGATTCGGCCTCGCCGTGGGTGCCTTCGCCGGCCAATCTTGCCTCGGGCGCATTTCGTAGACAAAAACAAGCGCAAATGAGTTTCGCGTCGCAACCCGCCTCTGGCGTGTCAGAACCTAATTTCCCGTACACAAACTCAAGAGTGGTCAGCACACCCGATGAATGCAATGCAGCCAAATTTGCATACTCTGGGAATCGACTTACTGGCGATTGTCGCCGCGCTTGTCGGAATCGTGGCCGTCACGCTGGTGTTTTTCGCGCACGACGTGATTGCCTCGTATACATGCCCACCTAATGCACCACGACTGATCGATTTCTGCAATGCAATACTCAGAAAAAGAGCTGCGTGTTGCCGACCGCTTAGCACTGATCTTGATTGGGTTCGGCTTGCTGTAGTGCCCCTGGGAGCGCTGTTAGGTGGGGCTTATTGGATTCCATGTGGCCTGGTGCTTGTTTGCCTTGGTGCCGCGCTCGAAATCAAGATTCGGCGCATCGCGGCATGGTGGCCACGAGGATCAAACACCAGAACTTTGACCGGCGCACTTAATACAGCACCACTCCTGCCAATTACACGCGTGCTGCCCCGATCATCAGACATTGAGCCCAGACCGGTTTTTCTCTATATTGGCCGGCTTATTCACATTCCTCTAGCAGAGCGAGTTTGCCAACGTGAGCAGCCATCTCATTGCCCCGCATGGGGGCACGTTAGTTGATCTGACCGTTTCGCCCGAGCGGGCCAACCAAATCCGCGAGCAGTCGCGCGACTGGCCCTCCTGGGACCTGACGCCGCGGCAGTTGTGCGACCTGGAGCTGTTGTGCAACGGCGGCTTCTCGCCGCTCACCGGCTTCATGCGCAAGGCCGACTACGAGTCGGTCTGCGACAAGATGCGGCTCGCCAGCGGCACGCTCTGGCCGATGCCGATCACGCTCGATGTGTCCAAGGAGTTCGCCGAGAAGCTGAAGCCCGGCATGCAACGATCGCCCTGCGCGATGCCGAAGGCGTGATGCTCGCCGTCATCCAGGTCGAGGATATTTGGGAGCCGGATCGCAAGCGCGAAGCCAGAGCGCGTGTTCGGCACCGCGAGCACCGAGCATCCGGCCGTCAACTATCTGATGAACCAGAGCAAGCCGGTGTACATCGGCGGCACGCGTCGAGTGCCTGCAGCAGCCGATTCACTACGATTACAAGTCGCTGCGGCACACGCCGGCCCAGCTGCGCGAAGAGTTCGCCAAGCGCGGCTGGCGCAAAGTGGTCGCGTTCCAGACACGCAACCCGATGCACCGCGCCCACCACGAGCTCACGCTGCGGGCGGCCAAGGAGGAGGAGGCGAACCTGCTCGTGCACCCCGTCGTCGGCATGACCAAGCCGGGCGACGTCGACCATTACACGCGCGTGCGCTGCTACCAGGCGCTCATGTCGCACTATCCGCAGAACACGGCGTTCCTGTCGCTGTTGCCGCTGGCGATGCGCATGGGCGGCCCGCGCGAGGCGATCTGGCACGCCATCATCCGCAAGAACCACGGCTGCACGCACCTGGTGGTCGGCCGCGATCACGCCGGGCCGGGCAAGGATTCCAGCGGCAAACCGTTCTACGGACCGTACGATGCGCAGGAGCTGCTGCAGAAGCACGAAGAAGAGCTCGGCGTGAAGATGGTCGACTTCAAGCAGATGGTGTTCGTGCCGGATGAAGACCGTTATTACCCGGTCGACGAAGTGCCGCAGGGCAAGAAGACGCTCGACATCAGCGGCACCGAGCTGCGCGACCGGCTGGCGCGCGGCACGGATATTCCGAATTGGTTTTCGTACTCCGAAGTAGTGAAGGAGCTGCGCCGCAGCCACCCGGCCCGCGCACGGCAGGGCTTCACCGTGTTCTTCACCGGCCTCTCCGGTTCGGGCAAAGAGCACGATCGCCAACGTGCTGCTCTCGAAGCTGCTGGAGCTGGGCGGCCGGCCGATCACGCTCCTCGACGGCGACCTGGTGCGCAAAAACCTTTCGAGCGAGCTCGGTTTCTCGAAGGAGCACCGCGACATCAACATCCGCCGCATCGGCTTCGTGGCGGCCGAGATCACCAAGCACCGCGGCATCGCCATCTGTGCACCCGATCGCGCCGTACGACAACATCCGCAAGGAAGTCCGGGCGATGATCCAGCCGCACGGCGGGTTCATCCTGGTGCACGTGAACACCAGCGTCGAAGAGTGCGAGAAGCGCGACCGCAAGGGCCTGTACGCCAAGGCCCGCGCCGGCATCATCAAAGAATTCACCGGCATCAGCGATCCGTACGACGTGCCGGCCGACGCCGAAGTCATCATCGACACGATGAAACTCAGCGCCGAAGAGGCGGCCAACGAAATCTACATCCGCCTGGAAAAGGAAGGCTACATCGGTGCAGAGGATTAGACGTGGAATCGACGACCGCGAGTCATTTGGACTGGTCGCTTAAGCGACCAGTCTGTCGTCGCGGTGGCAAGCGTCCTTTGCGTTTATTTTGCCGTCAGACGACAATGGGAAAGCTCATAACGTACACCTTTGTAGTCGGTTCTTTGATGTTTCTGTTAGTTGGCTGCGGCGGCAGCCAGCCGGACGGCCGTCAATTTCAGCACGACCAGGCCGCGAAGCTGTTCCTCGAAGCGATGCAGATCCGCGAAACGGATCGGCCCCGATCGCTTGAGCTATTGAACGAGTCGATCGAGGCACGGCCGTCGCACAACGCGTATTACCATCGCGCGTGGATTTACGCTTTGCAGGGCGACGATCAAAAGGCTATCGCAGACGTTGAGGCGGGGCTGAAACTTGAGCCGGAAAGTAAAGATCTTCAATGGCTCGAGGCAGAGCTGCGAAAACCACCGCAGGAGCGAAAACTCGATAAGCCGCCGTCGACGGTCAAGTAAGAAACGATCGATGCGAGTTGATGTCGCGCAACATATTCCTATGGCGTCGGCACTCGGTCGAATTTCTGGCTTCGTGTGCCCATTTTCGACCAGGCGAATGAATCGATACCCTCTTCAATTTGCTGAACCGAACCGTCGCACATGACGACTTGCACGATGCCAGGGTGCGCACTCGAAAAGGATAGTTGCAGTGCCTGGCAGCCCGCGTTGGACACTGACCAGCTCGCGCAACTGTAGGTGTCGCCTTGCTTGTGCAGATTCGGCGGCACGCCGGTCGAGCCCAGCGCCTCGGCGACGTCGTAGCCGGAGCCGGTATCGACATCGTCACTTCCAATATACCAATGGTCTTTGATCGCCCCGCCGACCGGTTCAACGCGTGGGTAGCCGTTGCTATCCACGGGCGCGGATTGCAAAGCGGCGATGTCGGGCAGGGCTTCGCCGACGGCGATCGTTTTCGACAAGCCGTCGTCAATCTTGCGAAACGAGATGGGCGTCTGCGGCAGTATCGGATTGCTAAATGCCACCTTGACTCCAACCAGCACGCCGTCGGCCTGTTCCAATAGCCTCACGCTTCGTATGAGCGGAATGTGATTGTACATATGCTGGTTCACAATGATGCCGGAAGCACAGCCGATGTACGAGCCGGGAGTTCGACTCTGGTAATAAAAACTGTCAGCCGTCTTGTGCTGAACGTGCTCGGGCAAACCGGCCGACGGGCAGCGATACATCGGGATCACGGTTTCACAGGCTTGCAGATTTTTGAACGACGGATCTGCCAGCGGATAGGTATAAAACGGATTGGGACACGCCCAGTTAAAGGAATCCGACTCGGTGCTGATGGTGACGAGCTTTTTGAGAGCATCCTCCTCAACGTAAGGAAGTATGAAACCGGACCAAAGTGTTCCCTCTGAAATCATGGCGCCCTTGGGAAGAGCGCCGAGCGCATCGTGATGATTCTGCAGCGCAATACCGATCTGTTTGAGGTTGTTCATGCAGGAAGTGCGGCGCGACGCTTCGCGCGCGGCCTGTACCGCCGGCAATAACAGCGCCACAAGTATGCCAATGATGGCAATGACGACCAGCAATTCGACGAGAGTAAACGCGGCCGGCCGCCGCGGACGAGTCAGCAGCCGATGATGAATGAGCCGAATATGCAGCGAATCGTGGACCACCGGCATTCTCCATTGCCAGGAAGCGACACCGGGCGACCGTCGCGACACCGTGTTCGCAGCAGTCGTCGAGCGTTTTATTATCTTAACGAAGCACACCGGCTTGAGCGAGAACAAAAGTGGTCACTACTTGTGTCGTTACCAGTCGAGATACGAATGCAGCAAGATGGCTGGGGATTGTTTGCTGAGCCGCTGGGTTACTGGTCGCTTAAGCGACAGTGCCGAAAGTTCCGTGGTGGTATGTTATCTTTGCGATTAACTAACTTGCAGGCCTCTTTGCCAGTAAGTTGATGCATATAATTGGATGTCATTGGATTTCAGTGCCGCCCGGCACGATGGTTGCAGCATCCAGTTCGTCGGTTTTGCGCCAAAGGGATAGCGGCATGTTTTTCGACCCATGGTATTTTGTGATTCTGGCTCCGGCGCTGATCCTCGGGCTATGGGCACAAGCGCGAGTTCGCTCGACGTTTGCCGAGGCCGAGCGTGTGCGCGCCGCTGAGCGGCGCGGCCGCTGCACGACACGTGCTGGACTCGGCCGGGTTACATAACGTGGCCATAGAGCCCGTTCAGGGGTTTTTGAGTGATCATTACGACCCGCGGCACAAGGTGCTGCGGCTGAGCCCGCACGTGTATCAAGAGCACTCGATGGCCGCAGTGGGAATCGCAGCTCACGAGGCGGGCCATGCGCTACAGGATGCAAAGCGTTACGCGCCTCTGATGGTGCGAAACTTTGCCGTCCCCGTCGCCAGCTTTGGCGGCGGCATCAGCATACCGCTCATCTTTATTGGTGCCATGATGGGAGCTGCCGGGGCATTTTTCATTCAGCTCGGCATCTTGCTGTACAGTGGCGTTGTCTTCTTCCAACTGGTGAATTTGCCGGTGGAGTTCGATGCCAGCAATCGGGCCAAAGGCTCAGCTCGACGCGCTGGGGATCGTGCCGCGGCAGCAGCAGGAGTATGTCCGCAAAGTGCTGAACGCGGCGGCCTGGACGTATGTGGCCGGCACGTTGCAGGCGGTGCTGACTCTTCTGTACTTTATTCTGCGGTTCGGCGGCAGCAGCCGGAACTGAACGCGTAGGGTGGGCACTGCCCACCAGAACTGCGATTGGGATCGGTGGGCGGTGCCCACCCTACGGCCATGAACATCGCGTTTGTCGTCAACAATCTCGAGACAGAGGAAGCCAGCTTCACCACGACGCGGCTGGCGATGGCGGCGAACAACCTCGGCCACAAGAGTTACACATTCGGCGTCGGAGATTTTGTGTACGCGCCCGACGGCTCGATCAACGCCTACGCTCGCTCGCCGCGCGCGAAGAGCTATAAGTCGTTGGAAAAGTTTTTAGCCGATCTGCAGGACGAGGAGAACGAGGCGCAGCGTATCTGCCTCGATGAGATGGACGTGCTGCTCTTGCGCAACGATCCGTCGGCCGACGCGACCGAGCGCCCCTGGGCCCAATCGGCGGGTATCTTGTTCGGGCAACTAGTGGCCAGCCGCGGCGTGATGGTGCTGAACGACCCGGAGAACCTGGCTCACGCCCTTAACAAAACGTACTTCCAGCATTTTCCGGAACAGGTGCGGCCGAAGACTTGCATCAGCCGCAACGTCGACGAGATCAAGCGTTTTATCGAGGACCAACACGACAAGGTGGTCATTAAGCCGCTACAGGGCTCCGGCGGCAAGAACGTGTTCCTGGTCGGTGCCGAAGAGCGGGCCAATCTCAACCAGATGATCGACGCGGTGACGCGCGACGGGTACTGCGTGGTGCAGGAATATCTGCCGGCCGCTGTCGACGGCGACGTGCGGCTGTTCGTCATGAACGGCCGGCCGCTCGTGCACGAGGGCAAGTTCGCCGCCTTCCGCCGCGTGAACAAAAGCGGCGACGCCCGCAGCAACATGCATACGGGCGGTGAAAGCCAGCCCGCCGAAGTCACCGACGACATGCTTCGCATGGTGGAGATCGTCCGGCCCAAGCTGGTGAGCGACGGAATGTTCCTGGTGGGGCTCGATATCGTCCAGGACAAGCTTATCGAAATCAACGTGTTCAGCCCCGGCGGTTTGGGCAGCAGCTCGCAGTTCGCTGGCTTCGACTTCGCCCAGGTCGTGATCAACGACCTGGAGCGGAAGGTGCAGTACCGAAAATACTACGACGGCCGGATGACGAACGTGCAGTTGGCGACGCTGTAGCGAGTCGTGAACCACAAGTAGCTTGGCGGAAGTGCCACAAATAATGTGAATATCTCACGCAAAGGCGCCGAGGCGCGAAGGTTTGGGGACTGCAAAGCAGGACTGCGTCCCGTTTAAAATGGAAGCTCGATACTGATCTGTAGCAGGGATATGTTGCTTCTTTACCTCGTCGCGCGAATCTAGGTGCTATGCGAATCATCACGCATATATCATTGCCTATGGTCGTGATTTCGCATGCTTTCGGCACCGCGGCGTTCGCCGCGGATAGACCGAATGTTTTGTTGATTTGCGTTGATGACTTGAAGCCGCTTTTGGGCTGCTATGGCGACACGACCGTGAAGTCGCCGAACATTGATCGGCTTGCGGCGCGCGGATTGCGGTTCGAGCGGGCCTATTGCAATCAGGCGGTTTGTGCGCCGTCGCGGAATGCGCTGCTCACAGGTTGGCGGCCACAGACGCTTGGCATCTACGACCTGGGCACGAACTTCCGCGAGGCGGCGCCGGACGCGGTGACGCTGCCGCAGCATTTCATGGCGCACGGCTATCGGGCCGAGGGGTTGGGGAAGATTTTCCACGTCGGGCATGGCAACCACAACGATCGCGATTCGTGGAGCGTGCCGCATTGGAATGCCGATGTGGTTCGCTACGCGCTGCCGGAGAGCCGCGCCGCGCGGGCTGACGCGCGAAGAAGCGCTGTTCTCCAATGAACCAGGGCAACGCGCGGCTCGGCTTCCTCGTGGTGCGGCTTATGAGGCGGCTGATGTTCCCGATTCGGCATATCCTGACGGCCAGCTTGCGGACGAAGCGATCCGCCGGCTGCAGAGCGCCGCAAAGAATCCGGATCAGCCGTTTTTTATTGCCGTTGGTTTCGTGAAGCCGCATCTGCCGTTCTGTGCGCCGAAGAAATACTGGGACCTGTATGATCGCTCGAGCTTCGAGCTTCCGGAACGGCGCACGCCGCCGGACGGCGCACCGCAATTCGCTCCCACGAATTGGGGCGAGCTACGGCAGTATTCCCAGATTCCGGAATCGGGAGATTTGCCCGACGAGCTGCAACGCACGCTGATTCACGGTTATCACGCCGCAGTAAGCTATATGGATGCGCAGCTCGGCCGCGTCATCGAGGGATTGGACGAAGCTGGACTGGCGGACAACACAATCATCGTGTTGTGGGGCGATCACGGCTGGCACCTGGGTGACCATGGCATGTGGTGCAAGCACTCGAATTACGAGCAGGCAGCGCGAATTCCACTGATCGTGTTTGCTCCTGGTGTTACGGATCGCGGCGTAGTGTCGCAAGGCCTTGTGGAATCTGTCGACATTTATCCGACGCTTTGCAACTTGGCCAGCCTTCCGGTTCCGGAAGGTCTCGATGGCACAAGCTTCCACGCCACCTTGAAAGATCCCGCCGCCGCAACCAAGGAGGCCGTTTTTCACGCGTATCCTCGTCGGAATATGATCGGCCGCGCAGTGCGAAGCGCCCGGCATCGACTGGTGGAATGGAAGGGGCCGGGCGCCGATGCGGACAGCGCGATCCTGGAGCTTTACGATTACGAAGCTGATCCGGGTGAGACGAAAAATCTCGCGGCAGAGCAGCCCGAAGTGGTGGCCCAATTACGGGCGATCCTGGCGGATCAACCTGAAGCAAAACCGCAGATTCAGGTACAGAATACCAATCGGCAGCGTGAAAGACGCAATCGTCGCCGCGCCGCGCAGGGGCGTCGCTGAATTCGTAAGTCAGCGACGTAGGGCGGGTGCTCGCACCCGCCGATAATTGGAATGACAAACCTGGCGGGTGCAAGCACCCGCCCTACTGAGTTCAGCTACGGCTTAGCGCAGTTGCTGCCTTATCGGCGCGCGGCAGATAGATCTTGAACGTCGTGCCGGCGTTCGGTTCGCTTGCGACCTCGATATGACCGTCGCTTTGCTGAATGATGCCGTGTACGACGGGCAGGCCCAGTCCGGTCCCTTTGCCTTGTTCCTTGGTTGTAAAGAATGGTTCGAAGAGATGGGACTTGACGTCGTCGCTCATTCCGCTGCCGCTGTCGGTGAACTTCAGACAGATGTGGGCGGCGGATCGAGCATCGGTGTCCGTTGGTGCAACGTCGCCGAGTGGCTCGTCACTTACCGTTTCGATAGTCAGTCGGCCGCCGCCGGGCATGGCATCTCGCGCATTGACGGCGAGGTTTAGAAGCACTTGTTCCAACAGGCTCGGATCGGCTTCGATGTTGCCCAGGTCTGGATCGAGCAACGTAATCAGTTCGATATCGTCGCCGACGACCTTTCTTAGCGATTCTTCGCAGTCTCGCACGACCTTGTTCAGGTCGAGCACCGCGGGCAAGTGCACCTGCATGCGGCTGTACACGAGAAGCTGCCTGGTCAGCGCACCGCAATGTTCCGCTGCCTTGCGGATCAGCTCGAGCGGCTCGCGGGCAAATTCGTCGTTGCCCAGCATTTCCAGCAGCATCTCGGAATAACCGATGATAATCGTCAACTGATTGTTGAAGTCGTGGGCAACGCCTCCCGCCAGTTGTCCGACG
The DNA here is from genome assembly GCA_963713365.1 of uncultured Planctomycetota bacterium. GTDB lineage: Bacteria > Planctomycetota > Planctomycetia > Pirellulales > Lacipirellulaceae > JABDGM01. The sequence continues at coordinate 715,835 of CAVQLN010000009.1, forward strand.
GCCTGCATTTTTTGAGAATGCCGCAGCTGCTCTTCCAGGCGCGTGCGTTCCGTAATGTCCTGGGCAAGGCACAGAAGACCCGCGAACTGCCCGTAGTCATCAAACAGCGGCGTATTGAACCATTCGCAGGTGATGAGCCGTCCGTCCTTCGTTAGGTTTTCATTCACCGAATGGGCCGACATATCGCCGGTGCAAACGCGAGTCAGGACTTTGTTAACGTGCTCCCATTGCGATTTGGGAATGAGCTTTTCAAAGGGTGGGCCCATTCCGAGGACTTCGGCTTTGCTGTATCCGAACACGCGCTCGGCGGCCGGGTTCCAATCCACTAGCCGAAGACTCGAGTCGAAAAGCAAATAGGCCAGCGGCGTGCGTTCGATCTGCAACTGTCGCAGCACGCGATCTCGTTCCCCGGCCGGCGTGTGCTGTCCTTCCTGGAAACAAGGCGCCTGCTGCACGCCGGACAGGCCATGTCCCGTGCCGTCGAACGGAATGTCGACTATTACGTCCATCGTGATAAATCTCGCGGCTAGTTTTTGACCAAGCAGGGTTTGGCCGCTCCGATTATCTCGGTCGCTTGCTTCTTAAATTCGTTGCGCAAGAAGTCTCGGATTCGCGCGTAGCTGCTGGGAAGTGCAATCGTCGGCGCCAGGCAGCTATAAACTTCGCGATCGTCCTCGTTCGACACAATCACCGTGTTGCTGGTTGCGCCGCGGGCTGCGAACCGCGCGGCAGGCGATGACAGGCAATTGATGATGCAAGGCTGGGTGACTTCATGTAGGCTGTCGACCGTGCCGACTTGAGGCTCAAATCCTAATGACGGCAGCAGCTCGATGAGCGGATCTTCGTCTTGGGCCGCGACGTTGCAGTATGCGACAGGTCGAACCTCAGCCGGCGGTTTTGACTTTTTCGACGCGGCCTGGCCGCTGGGGCAAAAATCCGCCAGCTGATCTAGCTCGAGGCGCGTCTGGCGAATGATGTCTTGAATGTTCTTCAGCCGCAGGTGCTTGAGCACGCGCAGCGGCGGCAGTTGAACGACGTCCCAAGGTTCCCAGCGACCGACCGCAAGTCGACCCAGCACGATGGCCACTTTCACCAGCTCGGCCCTCGTGCGCGTCGGTTCGGAGAGCTGCAGCGACGCGCCGTGTAATCATCCAACGAAAACTTGAGGGGCAAGAACACGTTCGCCGCAATTCGCCACGTGGAGAGAAGATGGGCCATGACTTCGGCATGGCTTGTGGGAAACATGTTGCGTTCTTCTTCTTGCAACGTGGCGCCGGTATGACCGCAGTTGCGGATCATCACCTCGTAAAGCTTTGGAAAAAGCATTCCCAGCGCGACGCGCCCGAGCGGCTGCATAATCGCGCTGAGGAGCAACCCTTCCTCGATGTCACGATGTGCGCCCATTTCGACGAGCGACTCGACGATGATGCCGGCCGCCATGCTCCGCTTCCACGTAAGCTCCGCATCGAGCCAGGGCAGCATGCCGGGTGTCAATGCGGCGAGTAAGTTGGACGTGAGTGCCAGCTCGCCGATACGGTTTTGACCGATGCGAAGGACGGCCTCATCCAAATCGATCAGGCGTCGTCCGGACCGGTTATAGAGCGCGCTATTGGCAATCCGCAGGACTTCAGCGGCAAGCGATCCGTCGCGTTGGATCGCGGCGCCGATCTGCGGAACCTGCCAGTCGTCGCCGCGCGTCATGTGGTAGACGTCGAGGGCGGTCTTCGAGACGGGCAAGACTGTCGAGAGTTCGGCAAGCTTGGCATTCAGTTGCGCAAAGTTAATCGGGCCGGTCGGCGAGTTTTGCGTGGTCTCATTCGAGGACGTTTGTTTGCCGTGGCTCGATTCTTGTTGAACTGCGTCGGCCGACGAACGTCGCTCGACCAGCGCCGAGACCTTCGCGGCCAGAACGCCGAAATCGAGAGGTTTGTACAGGATGTCGTCCACGCCGCGCGCCAATAGATCTTTGGCCAGCCGCGGTTCGATGACGCCCGTGTAGACCACGATCAGAGGGCGGCCTTCTGTTTGAAGTAAATCCAAAGCCAAGGCATGCCCATTTTTGTTGGGCATTTTCAGATCGGTTACGACGACGTCGAACTTGGACTTGGCGGAAAGCCGCGCAGCTTCTTCGCCATCGGCCGCTAACTCGCACTGGTAGCCCATTTTTCGTAGCGAGATGGCAACCAGCTTGCGGATTGGTTCCTCGTCGTCGACCACCAGCGCACGATGTGTTACTGCCGCCATTGCGGTGCCCCCGAAAGCGAGAAATCAAAGTGGATTTTGGTTTCAATAAAGCGTAGGTCAGGGCATCGCCTCGCGTCCGCTAAGACGTGTCGACCAGATCACATTTCGCCAAACAACTGGCCCAAACGGGATGACCGATAAACCCGATAGCATCGCGCGGACCCGTTTCGGGCCGCAGCGTATTGCGAAACTGCTCGCAATCGGCCGCTGAACCGCTAAAATATCACCCCAAGGCGTGCGGAGCGTCGCTCTCCGGGTTTGCCACGACCTTCTGCCGTATTTCCAATGAGGCCCTGCTATGCCAAACGTCGCGACGAACATGGAGCAGTTCATGACGAAGATGCTCGACGACATGGGGGCCGTGATTAACGGCGCACTCATTTTGATCGGCGACAAGCTGGGTTTGTACAAAGCGCTCGCAGAACATGGCCCGCTAACGCCGGACCAGCTTGCGGAACGGACGGGCACCGCGCCGCGCTATGTACGCGAATGGCTTGCCGCACAGGCCGCCAGCGGCTATGTGATGTACGACGCGGCGAGTGGTCAGTTTTCTATGAGCGGCGAGCAAATCGCCACGCTGGCGGACGAGCAGAGTCCGTTTTGCGTGGTGGGCGCATTCGAAGTAGCGGCCTCGACGTACAAAGACGAGCCGAAAATTACGGCCGCGTTCCGTTCAGGGCAGGGCGTTGGATGGCACGAGCATAGCCAATGCCTGTTTCGCGGCACGGAGCGGTTTTTCCGTAGCGGTTACGCGGCACACCTTGTCGGTGAGTGGCTGCCCGCGCTGCAAGACGTCGTCGATAAACTCAACCGCGGTGCGCGCGTGGCCGACGTCGGCTGTGGTCACGGCGCCTCGACGATACTGATGGCGAAGGCGTTTCCAAACTCATCGTTCGTCGGCTTCGACTACCACGATGCGTCCATCGCGCGCGCCAATGCGGCGGCGCGTGACGCCGGTGTCGACGGGCATTGTCGTTTTGAAGTGGCTGCGGCTAAGGACTTTCCGGGCACCAATTACGATCTGGTCGCATTTTTCGATTGCCTGCACGACCTGGGCGATCCCGCCGGAGCGGCAGCTCACGTGCGACAATCGCTCGCGGCGAACGGCACTTGGATGGTCGTCGAACCGTTCGCGAATGACACCCTGGAGGCAAACCTGAACCCCGTCGGGCGTATATTCTATGCCGCATCGACCATGGTTTGCGTACCGGCTTCGCTTAGCCAGGAAGTTGGCGCAGCACTGGGCGCGCAGGCGGGTGAGAAGCGCTTGCGAGAAGTAATCGAATCGGGCGGTTTCACGCGCTTCCGACGGGCAACCGCCACGCCATTTAATCTTGTGTTCGAGGCGCGACCGTAACTTTATCCGGAGATGCTTCGTTGAAGATCGCCATCGGTTCCGATCACGCGGGTTTTCGCTACAAAGAAATGCTGAAAAAGCATCTCGCGGCGCAAGGACACGACGTGCAGGACTTCGGCACGTATTCCAACGAGCCCGTTGATTACCCGCTCTTCATCCGGCCGGTGGCGGTCGCCGTGAGTCGTGGGCAGTTTGAGCGTGGCATCGTGCTTGGCGGCTCGGGCAATGGCGAAGCGATCGTGGCCAACCGGGTGTCCGGCGTGCGCTGTGCGTTGTGTTGGAATGTCGAATCGGCGCGGCTGGCCCGGGCCCACAACGATTCGAACGTGCTGGCGATCGGCGAGCGACTACTTTCCGAGGCCGAGGCACTGGCCGTCCTCGAAACCTGGATGTCGACGCCGTTTGAAGCCGGCCGGCACCTGCATCGCATTCAATTGATCGACCGGCCTGGGCATTCAGCTCAGTGAAGATTTGCCGGCCCGCTGTCGCGTTGCTTGCGGCCTGGCACGAAGCCAGCGTAAAAGCCGGTTTAACCGTACCTTGCAGTTGCGTTGCTTGACATTTTATTAGTACGAAGCAACGATGTTTTACGACGATTAATAGACATGGCCGCACGATCACGATCGCGCTGGCTAGCGGAACGTGCGGCCACGCGTATGAAAAAAGGCAATTCTGCACCGGCACTTCGCAACGGCTCGGCCGCGAGCGCGGAAGACGCTGGCCTTCATTACACGACCGATACGCAGCCAGGCTTGCGCCGCGCGAAGCGTGGGAGCGGTTTCGTGTATCTGAACGGCTCGAATCGGAGAGTGCGCGATCGGGCCACGTTGAAACGCGTCGAAGCGCTGCGAATTCCTCCGGCCTGGACGGACGTCTGGATCTGTCCCTCGCCGACCGGCCATCTGCAGGCAACGGGCCGCGATGCCCGCGGCGCAAGCAGTATCGTTATCATGATCGCTGGACGGCGGTGCGCGACGCGCTGAAATACGAACGAATGATCGAGTTCGCGAATGCTTTGCCGCGCATCCGCCGACGGATTACACGCGACATGCGCCGCGAGGGACTGACCCGCGAGAAGGTTTTGGCGGCAATTGTCTACCTGATGGATCGCACGTCGATTCGCATTGGGAACGAAGAGTACACGCGCGACAACGGGTCGTTCGGCATGGCGACCTTGCGGGATCGCCACGTGGATGTACGCGGTTCGCAAATGCGTTTTCGATTCCGCGGAAAGAGCGGCAAGATTCAAGAGATCGAGCTCGTGGACAAGCGCGTTGCCAAAATTGTGCGGCGCTGCAGCGATTTGCCCGGCCAGGAGCTGTTTCAATATTTAGACGAATCGCAGCAGGTGTGCGACGTGTCGTCGCGAGATATCAACGAATACATTCGCGAGGTCAGCGGCAAAAACTTCACAGCGAAGGACTTCCGCACTTGGGCAGGAACCACCATTGCATTCGAGGTCCTCAGCATCCGCGTCGAAGTCAAGTCGCAACGGGCCGCCAAACGCAACATCGTGGCGGCGTTGGACTGCGTGGCCGAGCGGCTGGGCAACACGCGGGCAGTTTGTCGCAAGAGTTACGTGCACCCCGGGCTCTTGGAAGCGTACCTGGTCTGGGGTTCCTTCAAACTAGAAGTCCGAAACGGCAGCCGCACGGGACTGAGCACGATTGAAGCAAGCATGGCGCGATTATTTCGCCGCCTTGCACATTCGGAACTGCCAGATTCGAAATAATCGGCGGCTGACCTCGGCAGCCAAAGATACGAAACGGGGCATCCGACGGCCTGGGTAAGACGCTGCCGCAAGTTACTACTGCGCTTCTCCTACAAACGATCAACCGCGTTTCATCGGGAGGTCGATGGTCACATCGCGGCCGTCCGTGGCCGTGGGACTTGGAGGAATCGCCATCGGTCGCGCAACGCTCGCCTGACCGCGTTCATGCCGGCCCCACCAGGCGTCTGAGTCCTCAATGGACCATTGAGTGGCTTCCGTTGAACGCGCGATGAGCTCCGCCAGATCCCGCGCCGTTTGAGGGCGTTTGGCGCGAGATTTCTCCAGGCAGGCCATGAGGGCACTCTCCAGCTCGGCCGGAAACGTCGTGCGGACCCGTTCCGAAGGCGGCACCGGCGGCGTGGTGAGATGCTTCTGGCATAAGTCAACAACACTGCTGGCGTCGAATACCGGCAATCCCGTCAGTAAGAAGTAACCCACGGCTCCGACTGCGTACAGATCGCTGCGCGCATCGACCGAGTTAGGCAGTTCGATCGCTTCGGGCGACATGTACAACGGCGTGCCGGTCAGCGAGCCTTGCTGTGTTGACCCCGCCCGCTTGTCGTCGTCCTGAGCCTTCACAAGGCCAAAATCCAGTACCTTCGCGACGTCCGGCTCGCCGCCGCGGCGATTGAGCATGATGTTGGCCGGCTTAATGTCGCGATGCACCAGTCCAAGCGAATGCGCCTCGTACAGCGAGCTGCACACTTGCTCCAAGATGTGAATCACGCGCGGAACAGGCTGAGGGCCGTAGCGCTCGACGAGCGCCTGGAGGTCAATGCCGTCGAGATACTCCATCGCGTAATAGAACACGCCTTCAGGCGTGCGGCCGTAATCGTAGATCGCCACGGTATGAGGATTATTGAGCTGGCTTGTGATCTGCACCTCGCGCTCGAAGCGTTGAATCGAGGCTTCGTTGACCCGGTCAACGTCCAGCATTTTGATGGCGGTAGGACGGCGCAGCATCGCGTGCTGCGCTTTGTAAACGATGCCCATTCCGCCCGAGCCAATCTTTTGCTCCAGCTTGTACTGGCCAATCTGCTGCGCCTCGATCGCGGCTTTCTGGGCCTCACGTCGCAACCTGGCAACGAGGAGCGTAAACACAAAGATAGCGGCCGCGCTCAAGGCCAATAGCGCAAACAGCCCCCAAAACGTCCGCCGCAGGATCGTCAGCGGACGAAACGCCTCGGCGTAGTCGATCTCCGTTACGATGCCGATATCGCCCTCAGGCAACCATTTCCACGCTCCGACGACCGGCACGCCGCGATAGTCGCGGTAGCCTTCCACATTTGTGCCCGGCCGTCCAGCCACCGCCTCACTGGCGGCATGCGTGAGCGGCAACTCCCGGCGTCGCGCTGGGACGGTGCCCGGCTGTGATGTCGCCGCCCGGGTCGCGGACCAGTAGTTGCAAAATCGAATGCGAGTTTTCCTGATCCGGAAGGAGGCCCAACAGGACCAGCTCATCATCGAACCGGCTGTTTGACACCATCATGCCATCTTTGTCGAAGGCATACGTTTCACCTGTCTTGCCGAAACGCCCGAGACTCAAGATGCGGCTGAACTCTTTGTCAGGATCGATCCGCAGCCCTAACACACCTACTACCTGGAAACTTTCGTCGCGGATCGGCGCAATTACATAGATCGTGGGCACCCCCGTCCTCGTTCGCCCGCTATCGTCTTTCCTCGCCAAAATGCTTGGATACGGCGCCGACACGTTCGTCGTCCCGTCCAAACCGCGCGTTAGGAACGCTGAATGTTCGGGTATGTCCTGCTGACCGATCAGCTCCGACCGAGCAGCGGCGACAACGCGCTTCTTCTTGTCGGCCACCATGTAACCGGAATAGCGGTGCGCCGTTAGCGCCGGGCCAAGCGATTTGTCGAGTTTGGCGCGCAGCGTATCGACGGAGTCAGCCGCGGATTCAGTTCCATTCACCGGCGTTTCCAGCAATGGATAAATCTTTTGCCGGATATCGACATTGTTTGCCAGCGACTCGGCATTCGACCTTTGCACGTTGTACCAGGCTTCGAGCATTGACGCTTCCAAGTCCACAACCGTTTGCAGTTGCGATCGCAAGCCGTCGCGCATCGTCGTCTCAATCGCCCGCCGGACAAAGAACCCGATCGCGCTCAAAAGAACTACGGCAAGGATGGGCCAGATCCAAAGCTGGCGCTTAAGAAACAGGCTTGTGCGCGAAACGCTACGGCCGACGGTCGACTTGGCCCAGGTCATATGTGCGGCTTGCCGCGAGCCGTTGCGGGAGCTGCGAAGCCGATTGAAGAGATTCATTGTGGTCACTCCCCGAGTCACCCAACCCGCCAGCCTGAATTGCAGTCTTCAGTATAACGACCCGCCTTGTCGAACGCTCCGGACTTCGACGTACACCGTGTTTGCTCGCCAGTGAAAGTCGAGTTCGCTAAAGTTGAGCTGTCCGATTGATCGCCGATGAGAAATACTACAGATCGATTTTCCGGGCTGAGGTAGAACAACGCATCGCCGGTGCAGACCATTGCCGGCACGACTTTGCCGATAATGTCCGGCGCTTGTTGCTTTATGGATTGGCCGCTGGGACGATAACGTTTATTGGAGCTGCCGAACAAAAGCAGTTTTAAGTTTGCGGGCCGTCTCCGACTCAGTACTTCACTGGCCTGCCGACACGATGCTGAGCCGCCACCAACTCGCACGCTTATCGATGAGGTCCTGTTATGAAACCATTATCGATTATAATTACCGCGATTTTGTGTTGTGAAAGCGTGGCAATGCCAGGTCGCTGCCGCGCCGGCACTCGGTCGACTTCGTTTCCCCGAATGACAGAGTGAATGAGGTCGATCGGCCGCCCCTCCGCTACAATTCAAAACAAAAGTTAGGTGATTGAGGTGCCGATATGAAAAGGCTCGCGGCATTAACTATTGCTTTCGCAGCAACATGCCTGTGGACATCGAGCGATATCTCGGCGCGCGGCGGACGTGGAGGGGGTGGCGGTGGTTTTCGCGGCGGCGGCGGTGGGGTTCGCAGTGTCGGTGGGATCTCAGGTAGTGGCGCAGGAGTTCTCTTAAGCACGGACGCCGGATATCGAGCCGCGGGCGGAGGGGTTTACGGAGGCGCCCGACGAGTTCGCGCACCTCGTGGCTCGTATGGTGCCGTTGCGGGACGAACACCATCGATGCCGCGTGCTTCCGGACTTCCATCATCGCTAACCCGACCAACTGGCGGTGGTTTCGCGAGCAGGACGCCTGCTCGGCAGTCACTCGGAAATCTGCCGACGCCGCATTTAAGGCCGGCCGGCGGCAATCGTCCTTCGGTGCGTGGTGTTGCATCCTTGCCAACTGGCTCTCGACCCGGCATATCGACACGGCCGGGGACAAGCGGTGCAGCGCGCATCGGCACGCTGCCCGCCGGCGGAGGCCAAGCGGCGATAAGCAACATTCCGAGCTTCGTCAATCTGCCGACCTCAGGCGGGTACGCAGGCGTCAGCAGACCAACAACGCGCCCCGCGATTTCCGCATCTGCCTTGGCGGGCGGAGCACTCGCCGGAGGAACAGCCGCCGCATTCTTGAAGGACAACCCGATCGGTGGCATGCCGGGCATCGGAATGGTGTCTGGCCCGGGCGACATAACGTTACCGACGCGGCCCACCGGGGGTGGGTTAGCTTCAAGTGGAGCACGACCCGGCGACGATCGCCGGCCCGGTAGATGGGGCCCGACCTGGAACTGATCGACCAGCGGCCGAGCGGCCTGGCCAGCTCGGCAAGTCGGCCCGGCGATATCGCGCGGCCCGGCCAGCCGGGCGATCGCAATCTGCGGCCTGGCGAAAGAGAATTCGTTCAAAACCTACCGAGCCGAATTCAAAACCGCGATCAATGGCAAGCCTGGCGGTTGGCCCAGCGCAACGACATCCGGGAATATGTCCGCGAAAATGCGGGCGACGATTGGTATGGCGATGAATGGTGGCTGGCCAATCATCTTAGTGAACTGTATGCGTCAACGTTTGACTATTGGGAACCGGCCACCTGGCCTGAGGCGTCTGAATGGGTTGAGAACGATTGGAGCGACCCTGTTTACTACAACTATGGCAGCAACGTTTACTACGAGGGTGGGTCTGTCTATTACGGCGACCAACCCGTTGCAACGCAGCAGGAATACGCCGATCAGGCCGAAGCGATCGCGACCAACATCCCCGAGACGAAGCCCGCGGCGGAAGACTGGATGCCGCTCGGCGTATTCGCGATCACAGCGGACGGAAAGCCAACTGGGGCCGAGCCAACGTTGTTTCTGCAGATGGCGGTCAGCAAACAAGGGGTTATATCCGGTACGCTCCAAAACACTGCCACCAATTCGAGTCAATTGATCGAAGGAATGGTCGATAAACAAACGCAGCGCGCGGCATGGACGGCCGTCGGCAAGTCGCGCCCGCTGATGGAGACTGGCATTGTCAACCTGACGCAGGATACCACGCCCGCCCTGGTGCATTTCGCCGACGGCACAACCCAGCAATGGCTGTTGGTGAGGACGGACAAACCCGAAACCGATCTAAAACCGACGCAGCCAAAGGACGAATAACCGGCGACCGTGGCGACGCAATTCGATATTGCCGGCGGAAAATTCTCGATTCGCCCGGCTGCTGACGCGGACGCGAAGGCAGTTCGCATGCTCGTGCCCGAGCTTCGCGACGTGGCTGCGGCCTTCGTCGCCGTCGACCACACGCATGGACTGGTAATCGGCGCGGCAGCCGCAACACGCTTGGCACGGAGGCAGCCGCTTGTTGGTCCCGGCGTGGCTGTGCACGTGATCGAACCTTGCCGAGGGCAGGGAATCGGCGCGGCGCTCGTTGGCCATCTGGGGACGGCAGCGCGGCGGGCTGGCGCAGCGGCACTCTATACGGCCCGGGCGCGTTGGAGGGCAGCAATGAGATGCGCGGCTGGATGTCTCTCGGATTCGTGCCATGCGAAACTGTCCGAGAGCATACGCTGCCACTGGATCAGTTTGAACCGCAACTCGCACCACTGTTGGCTCGCATGCGCGAGCGCGGGCGGATCCCGCCTGCTGCGCGAATTACTCCGCTTTACCAGGCGAATTTGCCCGCCGTGTTGCAGTTGCATCTCGACCATTTAGGCGGCAATCGCGGCGAATTGTACCGCAAGCTGCGTGGCGACGGTCCCGGGGCGTTTCACCCACGCTACTCGCGCGTACTGGTCGTCGGCGATAAAACCTTGGGCTGCATTCTTGCACATCGCTATGACCAGGAAACAGCAGTCGTCGATGCCGACATTGTGGATCCCAGCCTGCGAGGCGGTTGGGCCAACGTTTGGCTGAAACTGGAGGCCACACGCGGAGCAATGCGGCTAGGAATCAAACGATTTCAATTTACTTCCTTCGATCACTACGGCGACACGCGCAGTTTTTCTGCGAAGCTCGGTGGTGCAGTCACGCAAACTACCGTTCTCATGATGCGGCCGCTTCGGCCCGAAGACGAGTCCGCGTTCAACCAAAATCCTTTAGAGGTCGCGCCTGAATGAACCGCTCACGCCGTCAATTTATCAAGGCCGCTGTTAACTCGGCAGTCGTTGGGTCTGCGTTATATTGCTGTGGCGTAAAGGGTCAGCAGGCCGCTCAAGACTCCAATTCGGTGCAGACGTTGGTCGGGCGAGGGCGCCATTTGGGGAACCTGTTTCTGGATAACCCGGTCGGCGTAACTGGTATGGACGGCGCGACGAGCACGGTGCTTCCGTCCGGCAAAACCTTGTGGGTATTTGGCGACACGGTGGAAGGACCATTCAAATCAATTCATGGACTCGATCTGGCGCGATTGCGTTCCAACACGGCGGCAATCGTGCCGACGCAGGATGCGTCGCAGGGAATCCGGCAGTTTGAATTCCTGTCGACTCTCGATGGCCGACGGCCGCGTCAAATTGTTCCCTTCGCTGACGACGAGGATCCGGCGGTGCATCGCATCTGGGCCATTCACGGCCTATGCGTCAACGATGCGATCTATTTGTTTTATCACCGCATCACGCTACTCAAGGGCGTGGACGTGTTTGCGAATTTTCAATTAGACGGCATCGGGATCGCTCGGGGCGGGATCGAGAATTTCGAATTCACGCGGCTTCAAGCGCCTGACGGCTCGCGCGAGTTTTGGAAGGGCAGCGAACCAAGTTTCGGCGTTTTCGTTGAGCGAGCGGGCGATCACGTTTACTTATGGGGCTGCTTGCAGACGGCCATGTATTTAGCACGCACGCGAGTTGAGACGGTTCAAGAACTAAGCAGCTACGAGTACCTCGTGGAAGCACCCAATGCGGGAAATCCGAACGTGCGGCCGCAATGGGCGAGGACATTCCAGCCGACGGCGCCTCTGTTCGACTCCGTGCCGAATGAAATGTCAGCGGCTTACAATCCGTATTTGCGTCGACACGTAGCGATTCACGCGCTCAACCGTGAACGCAAAATTGTGATGCGGACGGCGCCCGAAATCACGGGGCCATGGAGTGAAGGCGAAATTGCATTTCGGCCGGAACGAATTGCAGACGGCGACCTGATTTACGCCGCCAAGGAGCATCCCGAACTTGCGCACGACGATGGCCGCGTGCTGTATGTGACGTTCGTGAACTCGACGAGGTACGTGCCGCAGCTTGTTGAACTGACGCTGAAATGAGTTAATCGATTCGGCGTCGCATTCGACGAAGTCGAACTACCTCAAGCCCTTGCTGGCGGTAACGCGTCGCGCGCTCCGTATCGTTGAGTTGCTCGCGGGCGATCTTTGCCATCCATCGATAGGGCGCGGCGCGTAATGGATCGACCCTGGCGCGGCTTCGAAGGCCCGCAGCGCATCTTCGGGCCGGTTGAGTCCGGCTAGCGCCAAACCCAGACTGGTAATGTGCGTCAAATAGCCGCATGTCTTGCTCTAACGTCCGCAGCGACCAATCCGCAGCTTCATCGAATATTGCCTGGCGTAAGCAAGCGGCGGCCATGCCATCCAAAGCCCGGACATCGGCGGCGTTTCTCCGTATCGCCTCGCCCAAAGAAGCCGACGCTTCGTTCACGCGCCCTGCGCGCAATTGCGCTGTGCCCAAAAGCGTGTGCACGCTTGGAAGCTCAGGCTCGACGCACGCGGCGTACTCAAGCAATTCAATTGCAAGAACGACTTCCCGCCGGCGGAGCGCGATCGCCCCCGCCAGCAGTGCGAGCCTTGGGCTTTCGACGCCGCTCGAGGTAAGCCAATCTAATTGAGTTTGCGCATCGCGGAATTGTGCCGCTCGATAATAAACTTCCGCCAATAGCTGGCGAGGCGCGACCCAGCTCGGATCACTGGCGCATAGCGATTCCAATAATTGGGCCGCTTCAGCAAGCTTGTTGAGGGCCAAATAATCGGCCGCCTTTTTGAATTCAGCGTGTTGCTCGCGCCGGCGCGACGCCTCGCGGGCGGCTGCCTCGTCCGGATCGACATAGCCTAGCTCGACGAGATGGTCGATCGAGGACTCGTTGTGTTGCTGCGGCATGATTCGAGCGAATTGTTGCCGGAGCCAAGGTTGATTCGAAAAGTTAACTGCGGCGCCATCGGCGTCCCAGGAAACAGCCGACCATCGTAGCACCGCCAAACAGGGCGGTAAGGATTGTGCTCGGCTCAGGAATGGTACCCGCCAGAATCGGAGCGCCTGGTACCGTTTGGTATGCCCAGCCCACCACTTCGCCTGTGGCGTCGGCTTCGTTCGTGATCCGCACGCCGACCCAGCCGTAGTTGAACAAATTGGTATTGTTAAGGTCCATCTTAAGACCGAGATAGCGAACTTCGCCGCCCAGGGCGTCGAAGTTGGGGCCATTAAAGGGAACCTGAACCCCGGATGCCGGTCGGCCGCCTAGAATCTGGTCGATTTGAGTGGCGTCTTCATCCATCAAGCGATTGGCGCGGATCCACTTGCCGCCGCTTTGAAAGTTGTTTGACTCTTGCCAGTCAAACGATGATGTGGGTCCAATCGGCGTGCCCAAAGTAAGAGCCGCCGGGTACGACCCCTGCATATTGGGATTGATGACATACGCCGATTCATTGGCATCATTCGGAGTCGTCATGTTCGGAGGAAAAGTCGCGGCCTGATTGCCGGCGATCGGATCGAAGACAAGCGGATTGGCTTCGCCGTTGATGTCGTTCTTGTCGATCTGCAGGTAATCGAGCACTCCGCCGCCCATGTTCGTCAGATCGACGCGATCGTGATCGACCTGAAAATCGTTTTGGCCGTCCATGTTGAAGTCGATGTTTACGACTCCATTTACGCCAAACGGTTGCACCGTTGAATTGCCGACGACCACTGCCTCGGCCTCAGATGCGATGGCGGCGCCGAGCGCGCCAGCCGAAGCAAGATACGCTGCAAGGCGAGCGTCCAAAATGCGCTGGCTACGCGAATTGCGAATTCGTAATCGGAAATTCATTATGCTCCTCCCATCAAAAAATGCCTGATCATAGAAAGTGAAGCATAGATGCGTGGCTGCGCCCATTCGCCGCCGGTCCGCACGTAGGCCAGTTTGTCGACGCTATTATAGCTGGCGCGAATCGTTTCGCCATAATCAATGACAAGTATCGCGCCTGCCATTTCAAACGATATTTTTGGCGGATTTTCTGAATCGGCGAACGAAAAACGCCCCGACGATGGCGATGGCACCAAGTGCGCATAAGCAACAGCGAGGACGGCTCGGGCACGGCTTGGAGCGGCGCATTCGTTCCGACAAGCGCACCTGCGCCGCCTCCATTGCCAAAATTGGTGCGCCAAAAGTTGTAATCGTCGACGGTCACATTTCCGTCGCCGGTGCCGTCGCCCTGCTCGGGCGTCGCGCCGCCCATCAGGCCGTTGTTCTTGCGCCAGATGACGTAGTCGGCCGCATCAACCTCGCCATTGCCGTTGTAATCACCCGGCAAACCGGGCGCGGTTGCACCGGCCAGGATGGGCACGCCCGGTTCCGTTTCGTAGCCCCACCCAATGACTTCGCCGGTGGCATCAGCCTCGTTCGTGATACGGACGCCGATCCAGCCGTAATTAATCGCCATGGCATCGTTCAGGTCCATCTTCACGCCGAGGTAGCGCGCCTCGCCGCCAAGACCAACAAACTGCGGAGTGTTCGTGATCGGATAAAAGTCACCGGCCGTGTGTCCACCGAGTACGGTATCCACTTGAGTATGATCTTCGTCGATCAGGCGATTGGCTCGGGCGATTTGTTCGCTGTCGTAAACGTCGTTGCCTTCCTGAAAATCAAACACAGAAAAACCAGCACCGATTTCCTGTCCTGCGAGCAAGGCGGACGGATAATTCACCTGGCTCCCGGCCGTGCTCTCGACTACGTACGCAGACTCCGCGGTGTCGTTTTCGACCGTAGCACCTGTGGGAAAACCAATCTCCCAATTTGGAATGACCAATGGATCTTCGCCTGGGCTCGCCCCGCTTTGATCGTTCTTGTCGAGCTGCAAATAATCGAGAAGGTTGCCGCCTCCGATATCCACTCGATCATGATCGATCTCGAAGTCGATTTGGCCGTCGCTGTTGAAATCGATGGGCACGGCGCCGTTGATGCCGAATGGCTGGACCGTTGTATTGGAGACAATGACCGCCCCGGCTTCATTGGCCAGTAACGTGCCTGTAGCTGTCGCGGCCAGATAGGCAGCCAGCTTGCGGTCCAAGCCGGTGCGCCCGTTCGATGTGGCTGACGAGAATCGATCTCTTAAACTCTTCATGGTTGTCAGTCCTCCAGTAATGAAACCTCGCGACTCATTTGCTGCTGAGAGCAAAGCGTACGTACGGGTCGCCTGGCTGGGTCTCGTAGCCGAGTTCTGTAGCAGTATTGTACTTGGCCGGCAACTCAACCGTGGGATGCGTGATCCGCACCTTGAACGTGCCGTAATGGACGCATTTGATCCGCCGCAGGTGCTCGGGGACAAACTCTTGCGGGATGCCAAGGTCGGCTGATCCGGCCCCGTCGGTGACTCCTTCGGCCTTCTGAACCTGATCCCCCAAATACGTCTCTGGCTCCAATACGACCGTCGCTCCGCCCAAGGGCCTTCCATTGTACAGGACGAGTGCATTGAGGCCGGTTGCGCCGGTGCGGTATTTCAGCAGTTCGGCAAGGCGACGGGAAATCTCGTCCTGATCAACCGCCGCATTTCCATTCTCGTCATACACTTTGATTTGAGCGAGAATCCCTGGACACTTCGCGAGCTCTTCCTTGCTGAGGGCCGCATCATGATTCGCGTCGTAAAGTTCCATGGCCATTGCCGCAGCCGATTCCGGGTTCACCTCAGGCGCTTCAAAACGACTCGGCCCGCGAGCACCCGACGAGCTCTGCGATTGATCCAAGGAGCACAGACAGCCAACCTAAGTTGTTTTGCAATCTCGCCGACATGGGCACTAATATGATTCGGCGAGCGCGCCGCCGTCGTAGCGATTCGCAAGGCGCCTGTGGACCGTAATATCGATCTCGAATGGAATCGACCGCACCGAGCCATCGCAGAACACGGCGTGCCATCCGCCCGGATGTGCGCTGCCGAACATCTCGTAACGATTAAGGCCTCGAGTATCCGGGAGCGGCGGCCACTTCTCCGTGGCCCAGCGATGAGTGTCCCAGTCGAAACCTTGAAAGTAACTGTGGTTGTGACCGCCATTCGCGCCGCCATCGTCGTAGGCTTCCGGATCGAGAAACTTCTCGCCGACCATGTACGTCTTTACCGTGCCATCGGTGATATGGCTGATTTTGATCTCCGAGCCGGTGAAATTAACACCCGACTGTGAGTCGAGTGGCGGCCAGTTGTTGACGGTTGTTAGAGTGCCGCCGTAGCCCTTGAATGGCGGAAAGATCCATGGAAGGGTCTTGGATAAATCGAACCATTTGTCGTCGTTCGGGTTATCCGGCGTTTCCTGCCCTTCCGATTGAAACTCCGAGCCGCGGCTATTGTCGCCGGCGTTGGCTGCGTAGTCACCGCATACTATCGTTTCCACTTTGTCGGAGTTTTTAGGAGTCCAGAGCGGCTGTGGCGCCGTGAACGGAATTGCTCGTGCAAGGCGCCGCGATGGACAGTGGAATGTCGTGACCGGCGTGATCTGCAGCGTGAGGGCGGCTTTCTTCTGTTGCGCCGTGATAACGTTTCTGTCGCCATCGCTCGGTACGTCGTAGAGTGTTTGCTCTTCAATGAACGGAAGGATCTGATACATCCATCCGCCCGGCTGGGGCGCACCGACACCCATTTCTTTGTCGCCGACATGCCATGGGCTCCATCCGCCGCTCGGGAGGAACTTGTGGGTGCTTTCGTGATTGAGCCAGCCAATGCCTATCTGACGCAGATGATTTTGGCACTGACTCCGCCGGGCGGCTTCGCGGGCCGCTTGGATTGCGGGCAGTAGAAGTGCGACGAGGATACCGATGATCGCGATCACGACCAGAAGTTCAACGAGTGTAAAGCCGCGGCGGCACCCGCGACGTGTCGTTGCCGACGCTTCCAACCGAAAAGTCATGCGAAAACCCAATCGAATGCCAAAACTTCCGCCTGTTCCGCTCAGTCGACCCGCAGCCGAAACCAATCTACCACCAATCGATCGGCTGCGTCCACCAATTTCAGGTAAGGAGTGGTGGTCAGTTTGCCAGCAAGAAGTGTACTCCGCTCGCTCCGCAAGCGGAAATCATTTCGCGGAGCGAGATGACTACACTGAAATTGAGTCCGCCAAAGTGAGGAGCGCAGCGGATCATCTTCCTGTTACAACTGCCGGCCGAGCATCTCTCGAATTCGGCGGCCCATCGCATCCTCGATTTCGCGGAGAAGATCGTAATCGTCCTTGAACGACACCGCGACAAATTGCTTCGCGTCAATCGTGTGCAAACGTATGTGCGGAACCATCGCGACGCGCTGAAGTTCGCCGGCGCAGCCGCAGCCATCGGCTTCTCAACGAGTCGATTACGGGCTGATGAGCCTATAGAGTCCTAGCAGATAGCCCCGGTCAATCGGAGCACTAGTGCGTGGTCGCTTTGTTTGAGGCGGCTACAAGGAAAACGCCGCACGGCCGAACGCCGGCCGGTAACATAAGAGCTTGTTTCCCGGAATGACAAAGAGTGGAGCGGAAGGGAGTCGAACCCTCGACCTCTGCATTGCGAACGCAGCGCTCTCCCAACTGAGCTACCGCCCCGTGAACGAAAAAAGGACTGGTCCAATGAGCCCTCCGGCCGGTGCCACTTACGGGCTGCACTAGTTGGACCCGTCCCCTATTTGCGTTTTTTACGCAAGGTTCAGGGAGCTAATTCTAAGGGGCATTAACACGGGTGTCTAGCGCAAGAGGGTCCTTGCTGGTGAGAAGCAGCATAGGAGTGCGAAAACTCGTAAAAGTTGCGCCTACCTGAACGTCAGGCGCTTGAGCGGCACAAGACTACGGCTCATACGTTACCGACTCGTCGCCGTTGCGCATGCCTAGCGCATTGAAGACTACGACGTCGATGTCGAAGGCAATGAAGTGGACCGAGCCATCCGCATAGACGGCGTTGATGCCTGCCGGGTGCGCGGATCCAAAGTGAAATACATTGGAAAGAGCAAACTGCGTCGCAGGATCATCGTCAAAGTAATTCTTGAGGAGCGCCGACCAACCGATTGAATCACTGTCGCCAAGTGGTTGGTAACATGTCGAGCGCAGGATGTCGGCATCCCAGCCGTCGGTCCAGCCGCGATCGTCGGAATTTCGGTTTTGGCCGGCGATCGATCCTTCGTAGGCGTCGTTGCGAATGTATTTCTCGCTGACCAGCAGAGTTTTGCTCGTGCCATCGATGATGTGGGCCGGTTTTATCAGGCCGTTCACGTTGGCGAGAAATTTACCGATCTGTTTTGTGCCGTTCGTAGCTTGCCAGTCCCAGGGGCAGCGGACGATCACACCATCGTAAACGGTGTTGTCGGGAACCGTGTTGCTCGACGTGAAATTAGCTCCGTCGCCGCCACTAAACGATGTCGCAAGATCGCGCACTGCTGCCGGCGTTGTCGGCACGCCGCTTGTCGGATCGTATCGGGTCGTTCGAGTGCGGTTTCTGTACGTGCATGGCACCGCGCCGGCGTAGTCGATGTAGGCAAAAATCGCCTGATAGGCATCGCTCCAAGCGGTTGCGGGCAATCGTCGCGACGGGCATACGTACAGCGAGACCACGATCTTCTGCATGTCCTCGAGCGTGCGGACTTGATATGCCGACGTTTCCTCAATGTAGGGAAGAATTTGGAATGCCCAGCCCAACCCTTGACGACTGACACCGAGCGGCTTGCCGTCTTCAACGTTTTGTGCAAGCCCGTAGGCAGGCGTGGTGGTCAAGTTTTTAGAGCCGCCGGTGGGAAATACTTTATGCGTGCTCTGGAAGTTGAGAATGGCGAGGCCAATGTTCTTGAGATTGTTCTTGCATTGCGTGCGGCGACCCGCTTCTCGCGCCGATTGGATGGCCGGCAACAACAGCGCTACCAAGATGCCGATGATGGCAATAACCACCAGCAATTCAACTAGAGTAAAACCGCGCCGAGAGTGGCACCTGCAGACGCCGGGTGCGCCCAACTGAGGTACTCCTCCTTTACACATTAGAGCACTACTTCCCTTCCTGGGACCGAAATAAACCGGGATTACCATCGCGGCGGCCACTATTGTCGTGACTTCGTACGACAGCTGGTCATGAATTGTTTTTGGAATTCGACCGACGACTGCCAGTGGCAAGCGACGCCACTCCGATTCCCACCATAAGGACAGACGACGGCTCAGGAACGCTGCCCGCGGTTCCCGCGCCCGCGGTGACGTAGCGCACAAAGCCGCGAATGAGTTCACTCGGGCTGCCATCGTCGGGCACAACGACGTAGCGAAACTCCAGATTCTGCGGGCTGCCGACGTTGAAGGCCGCACCCAAATTGATGTTCGCGCCATTCGTGACGATGCTGTTTCCACTGAGAAACGATTCACTGAGCACGCTGCCTCCGCTACCGCCGCCCTGCTCCCAACCATTGCCGGAGCCGTTGCCGGCGGGGAAACCCGCGAGGTTCTGTTCCTGCAGACTGTTCCACGCCGTGGCGTTGAGCGAATTTGCCGCATTATCGAAGTTAGCGCGCCACACTGTGTAATCCGCGTCGTTGACTGTGCCCGGCGTATCTCCTTCATTCTGCAGCGGGCCGCCGTTGCGCCACAGCACGTAATCGGCCGCATCGACCTCGCCGTTGCCGTTGTAGTCGCCAGTCAATCCTGCGGATCCGGGTACTCTGATTTCGTAATAGTCGATACGGACTGGATCGCCCGAGTTGTTCTTGAATCGCACCTGGCCATTCGTCGTATTGACTTCGACGTAGAGCAGGTCGTTGATGGCGTCGGTGACTCGAACGTCCACCAGGTCGATGTAACCATCGGGGCCGAAGGTAATGGGCGTGCCAAAGACCGATGCTTTCAGCCGTGTCGTGCCCGGCGGAACGAGCGTCGCCTTCGATCGCTGATGCCAGGTGGTGACGGGACTCACGGCGGAAATCTGAAGCGCGCCGAGTGAGCCGCCACCGGCGTTCAGAAACTCGACATGCAAGTTTCCAATGTCGCTGTCTGTAAGGTAGCTGGTGAAGTGGGCGCTCATTGTCAACGCCGCTTGACCGCTGGCGATATGTGGCCCCGTCTGGCCGCCAGCAACTTCAATATTCTGCGAAACCTGCCCTGGCCGCGTTATATCTTCCTCGAACCCGCCCGGCACGTGATTGCCTTGGGCATTGGGAGTGAAATAAAACGTTCCACCGCCCGCCAATGGTCCGCCCACGTCGTAGCCTTGGGCAGTCTGGTAGGCGAAACCCGTTTGGCTGCCGTCGGTCCAATTCAAGATGTTTAGTGCCGCATAACAGCACTCCGATGAGCCGACGTTTTCGAAGCTTGGATTCTGGACAAGGTTTGTATTGAGATTCTGTGCGTAGAGGGCAGTGGGGGCCATTAACCCGCCCGCCACGAGGCCCGCCGCCAGTTTTCGCCGCCAGTTGGTAACTTTCATCGGTGGTGCTCCGAGATAATAGTCTTATTTCGCGAATGGATGTTAGCTTGTCGGCAGTTGATCGAGTTCTATGCGTTCACCGCGCCGACGGATACTGCAGAACAACAGGCCGGCGCAAGAAATCAATAAAAGTGCCGACGGCTCTGGCACGTTGGCCAGCAAGGCGTCGAATGCGCCGGCGCCATTCGCCTGGTCGTATAAGTTTTTGAAAAAGATGAAATCGTTTGCATCATTCGTCAAATTGCCGTCCATGTCGCCGAGACGATACGCGGCGGTTTGTGTCAACCCGCCCAGGTTCTTGTTCTGGTTGCTGCGGACGATTCCCCAATCTGCCGGATCAATATCGTTGTCCGAATCAAGATCGCCAAACCTCGCAATGGGCGTCGTCAAAACGTTGACGTTGAAGTCTTTGAAGATCGTGCCTTCATCGCCCCCGAAGTAAATTCGCGAAGGTTCAGTCGGCCAGCCGTCGGGGCCGTACAGAGTTGAGGTGTCCATGGATAAGGTGTGATCGGCTACGAACGGCCCGCTCTCGTAATTGACGTCGAACGCGAAGTCGGCCACTTTGCGAAAGCGATCGTAGGATAGCCGTACGCGATGGGTGCCGTTGCCGAGGCCGGTCGCGGGACCTTTGAAGATCGAGAAGCTGCCCTGGTTCTTGGCACGCAGCACTTCCAAGCTCGGCGGGAAATCACCCGTGACGTCGATTTCGTTTTCTCCCCAATACATGATCGAGCTGTTGTCAGTAAGGCGGTCGGGCGTGCGGAAGAACTCCGGATTTGCGTCGCCGGCGCCTAATCCGAAGTAGGCGTCCTGCGCATCGATGTCCGGCGTCACAATCGAAATCTCCGCAACGAAATTGACGTTGGCGTAATCCGTGTCGATCGTGCGCATGTAGTTCCGACCTTCCGAATCGGGTTGCCCCACGCCAAAAGCGGCGCCGTTGGCATCAAAGCTCACTTTCGTCACGGCATCGCCGAATTCAAAAAAATTCAGACCAGCGGCGGCCACGGCCGTTTGGGTCGCTGGCTGCGTGGAATCGCCAGTAAAGCCAGTGAGTGAGTTGTTGACATTGACCGCACCCGAAGCGACCGAAGTCGCGACAAGGGACAGCAGCATGGCCGGCCCGAAACGAATAGGCGAATGAATCCAAATCATATGTGGTATCTCCTTCGCACGAGTTGCATGAGCTTGCAGTCTATTCATGGCGCGCACAGCGTTCCGAATTGTCAACTTTGCGCCAAAGAAACCATGAATCGCCGAATCGGACGGCCGACGACGACAAGAATTTATTTTATCGCATGCCGGCAGAATAGAAGGCGAAGCGACCCCGCACTTCTCGCGCAATTTGTTTGGCATTTTGCGCTAAACTGCCCAGGCGTCTGTCCGAACGCATAAAGAAGGCAGGCTGCAAACGTCCATGCGCTGCGATGGCTTTGGAAAGAATCCGACGCTGCGATCCGCTGCGTCAGCGTGGCGGGTTGCGGCTTTCACCGAGCATCGGCCGCAGCTCTTCGAAGAAGTCGTAAACGTCGTTGAATTGCCGATAGACGCTCGCGAAGCGGACGAAGGCCACGCCATCGAGATCGCGAGTCGCGCATTACGAGCTCGCCAAGTTCACGGCTGGCCACTTCGCTTTCATAAGTGTTGAAGACTTCGTTTTCGATGGCCGCGGCAGTGTTCTCGATCTGCCTGGTGCTGATCGGCCTCTTCCAACAAGCGCGCTCGAGTCCGCGTTTGATCTTCTCGCGTTCAAACGGCACCCGCGCACCGTCTTTCTTGATGACCTTGATGGTGGTTTCTTCCGGCCGCTCGTATGTCGTGAACCGACGGCCGCAATTCACGCACTCGCGACGCCGCCGGATCGCCAGCCCGTCCTGGCTGGAACGCGAGTCGATGACCTTGTCGTTATCCACACGACAGAATGGGCATTTCATAAGCGCATTACTATACACTTAAAGCAGCGCGCGTGAAGAAGCGCGGCGAAACGTCTGCGCAAAACCACGGACCGCTTCCGCCACAGATGACGGACAGGTCGCTTCAGCGACCATTCAGGCGCAACCAAGGCTGGACTCAGGCGTCAGACCGTCCACAATACAGTTCGTCATGTCCCTCTTCGGAATATTGAGTATCAACAAGCCGATCGGCTGCACTTCGCGCGACGTGGTGGACCGCGTCGAGCGAGTTGTCTGCCCAGCCAAGGCCGGGCATGCTGGCACTCTGGATCCGCTGTCCAGCGGTGTTCTGGTAATTTGCGTGGGCAAGGCAACTCGGCTTATCCAGTATGTGCAGCAGATGAGGAAACAGTATTGGGCGACATTTCTCTTGGGCCACCGAAGCGATACCGACGATGCTGAAGGCGAGGTGCGTGCGCTATCCAATGCGCCCATTCCCGATCGCGTCCAGTTGGAACAGGT
Organism: uncultured Planctomycetota bacterium; assembly: GCA_963713365.1. Classification (GTDB taxonomy): domain Bacteria; phylum Planctomycetota; class Planctomycetia; order Pirellulales; family Lacipirellulaceae; genus JABDGM01. The sequence goes on from CAVQLN010000009.1 coordinate 738,610, forward strand.
ACTTCCAAGCTTCCTGGGTGAAATTCAACAACGGCCGCCGGTTTATTCCGCAATTAAATTGGGCGGCCGCCGGGCCTATCAACTGGCGCGGCAGGGCAAGGCACCGGAGCTGGCCGCCCGCGCCGTTGTGGTCTACAGCATCTGCGTCGAGCGATACGACTATCCAGAGCTAGAGCTCGCGATTGAATGCGGCAGCGGTACCTACATCCGCGCCCTGGGACGCGATATTGCGGCTGAGCTTGGAACCGCAGCCGTGATGACGGCTCTTCGGCGCACCGCGATTGGTCAATTTTGTGTCGACGATGCGCTTGCGTTGGAGAATCTCTCGCCGGAGACGCTGCCCATTGTTTTGCAATCGCCGCTGAACGCCGTGGCCGATCTGCCACGGCTGACGCTCTCAGAAGCGGAACTGATCGAAATTCGCCACGGTCGGCCAATCAAGTGGCCGCAGCCCGGAAGCCACGCGCATGGAGGAATTCCGTCGACTGAATGGAAATCAACGGACGAATGGGCTGCTGTCGATGCGAACCAGCAGCTCGTTGCACTTCTGCAGGAAAAGCGCGCCGGCGAACTTTGGCCGAGGCACAATTTTTAGCGTTCGCAAGAATTCGCGACGTCATAGTGCGACGTTCACGCCGCAAAATAGATTATGCACGAAGATATGTTGCTCGCCTGGATCAACAAGGCCCAGATCGGGAAACGAGTCCCCAATTCGGTGCTCCGACAGAAGGGCATTTCCAATCGCAATTCCAGACCAGGTCAGAGCGAATGAAACCCTGTCAGTAGCTTGATAGGTGGCTTCAGCGCGAATTTCGCCGCTCGGGGAGATTTCACCGTGTGGATCAACGTGGCGGAAACTTGTTGGCCGCAGAAACAGCGGCTGATTTATAGCCCCGGGGATTGTTCTTTGTAATCCGACGGACCCGCGCTGGTGCACGTCGCCATAATTGAATCCAGCCATCGCCGTGGCTTGGAATCGCGTTGACCATCTTCCGGCACTGCGGAGCAGCATCAGTCCAAGCTGCGGACCCAAAACGTGGTTTTCAGCCTCCGTATGCCAATAGGCCGAGCCCGGAAGGCCGCCATCTGCGGTGACATAGATTCCGGTTTGGCGCTCAATGATCCGCACGCCATAAATGATTCCGATGCCATTTTGCCTGCTTCCGAGTGGCATAGCCGACAATTGCGGCGCGGGGCCAATCTCGCCTGGCCAATACATATTCATCGGTGATACGGATCCACCGTCAATACCGGTGAATTGCCAATCGCGGATCCGCAGGGCTTCGGCCGCCTGCCACGGCACGATGGTATCTTCCGATTGGCCATTGGATTGCTCCTCACTTAGCCAAACAACGTCTACCGCATCAACGGCGCCTGACAGAGGAATTCCCGCAGCCGTTAGGTGCAGAAAGGAGAAATTGAAGGTGTGGAGATCGTCAAAGTCTGCAACCGGAACAAGATATCCGTTCCCGTCGACAATCGATGCTTGAACATGACCTTGGTCCCCATCCAGATCGTCAATCATGCGAAACGAGGCAGAGTTGCATGTTGCGACGCAGGCAGTCGCAAACAGTAGCGCGCGGAAAGCGGCCCACGCGCTGCAGATGCCGGGCGCCGTCAGATGCCACGCGACTCGCCGTAGGTGCAGCATTTCGACGCTTCGCTAGAAGAAGAGGGGGATGCTTCCATGGAAGCATCACAATCGATGACCGCATTGTCGCGCGAGGTATGTAGATGATTCTGTCAGGCAGGTCAATGGCAGCACGAGCGACCGGCAATAGGATCTAACACCGATCGCCGACTCAATCGGAGAATGCCCGGACGGGCGGATTGCAACGGATTTGCCGGCTTGGATCATGCGAAAATCAGAATACGCGGCCGTTGGAGCCGGCGAACATGCTGGTCTTCCGTATGAGAAGGAAGATACTGCACGTAGTCACGGCGTAAGCCGTGACAGGGCCTCGGCTAAAGATGGCGAGGATTGATGCCGACGGCCGAGAATCATATATGTGTGGCGCGATGTAGCTGGGTTATGGGGACGCCTTCGAGATGAGGCGGATACCCGAACCCTTTACTAGCCCCTTCCTAAAAGGGAGGGAGTGCATTAGCGCCGCGCCGATCCGATACGGATAGCTCATCGGGCATGGACGTGCCCAAGCAAATCGCTGGCAATTGAAACCGCTCAGGCCGGCCGCATCCGTTCCGCTTTTCCTGCGGCACGCTCGTCCGACATCCCGAAATGTTCGAAGACCGCAGTTTGAAGCTCGACCTCTGCGCGCTGGCGCTGTCGGCGCTCGTCGTTTTCCTCGGCGTTGCGCTGTGGACGTACGAGCCGACCGATCCGCCCAGCACGCTCGTTTGGCCGCCAAGCGAAATGGTTGAAAATGCGTGCGGCCGGGCCGGCGCGCTTGCCGCTCATTATTTGCTCGAAAGCCTCGGCGTGGGTGCCTATTATCTGGCCGGTTCGCTGGCTGTATTGACCTTATTGCTGTTCCGGCGTTTTGAGATTGACCAGCCGGTTTTGCGCACGGTCGGCTGGTTGATTTCGGTTATCGGCCTGACGACGCTCGCCGCCCTGGCTGCGCCCGATTGGACGCCGGGACCAGTAGTCGGCGCCGGCGGCTATGTCGGTGCGATGGGCCGAGCGCTTTTGGAAACCCATTTCGCCTACGCGGGCGGGTTGATATTCGCCCTAAGCGTGCTCATGGCGGGACTGCTGCTGTCGACCGATTATTTCATGTTCCGGGCCGCCGCGGTGACGACCAGCGTTACCGGACGAACGCTGATGCACGTTGGCCACTTGGGCCACCTCGCCGGAAAGAATAAGACGAGCCGCCCGAAATCGGGCGTCGAAGATGAGGAGCTCGAACGAGGACGACGATCCTGAAGCGGCTTACGACGAAGAAGATGACGAAGAAGTCGAGTACGAGGATGAGGAAGACGAGCTTGAAGAGGATGAGAGCGACGACGAGATAAGGGTTCGCACGCCCGGCGAGCCAGCTTCAGCGGGCGGGAATTCAGGCGAAGATACGTCGGATAAACCGCCCGCCGAAGCGACGTCGCCCGGCTCGCGTTTGGCCAACGGATTGAAGGCGGCGCTCGGCATCACCAGCCGCCGGCAATCGGCCCAGGCCCAGATTCCGAAACTGCCACCCAAAACCGAGCGCCAGGAGGTGATCGAGCAGCTCGATGCGGCGGACCAGAAGCCGCTCGACTCCGAGACTCAGTACGAACTCCCGCCGGTGGATTTGCTGCTGCCGAACGACGAAGTCTGCTACGAAGAGCACGAAAAAGAAGTCCGCCGCAAGGCGAAGATCCTGGAAAAGACGTTCAAGGATTTCGGCTTCAACGTGCGCGTCGTCGAGATCGAAACCGGACCAGTCATCGCCCAGTACGAAGTCGAGCTCGAAGCCGGCCTGCGGCTGTCGAAGATCACCGGCCTGGCCGACGACCTGGCCATCGCCCTGCGCGTGCCGAGCGTGCGCATCGTCGCACCGATACCTGGCAAGAACACGGTCGGCATCGAAGTGCCCAACGAAAACCGCCAGCTCGTGCGCCTGCGCGAAGTGATCGAGGAAACCAACGGCCGCGCCAAGCGGATGAAGATCCCGCTCTACCTGGGCAAAGACGTCGCCGGCAATCCGATGGTCGTCGACCTGGCCGCGCTGCCGCACCTGTTGATCGCCGGCCGCACGGGCACGGGCAAGAGCGTGTGCCTCAACTCGATCATCGTCTCGATGCTGATGACGCGCGGCCCGGACGAAGTGCGCATGCTGATGATCGACCCCAAGATGGTCGAGCTGAACGGCTATCGCAAGCTGCCGCACTTGATGCACCCCGTCGTGACCGACATGCGCAAGGCCGAGGCGATCCTGGCCTGGGCGGTCGACAAGATGGAAGAGCGCTACCAGCTTCTGTCGCGGGCCGGCGTGCGGCACGTCAGCGTGTACAACCAGCTGGGCGACGATGAGCTGCGCGACCGCATCCGGCCCGAAAGCGACGAAGAGTGGCGGCAGATCCCGCGGCAGCTGCCGTACATCGTGATCGTGGCCGACGAAATGGCCGACTTGATGATGACGGCCGGCAAGGACGTCGAGCAGCACATTATTCGCCTTGCGCAAAAGAGCCGGGCGGTCGGCATCCACCTGATCCTCGCCACGCAGAAGCCGACGGTCGACGTGATCACCGGCCTGATCAAGTCGAACCTGCCCGCCCGCATCGCGTTCCAGGTCGCCAGCCGCACCGACAGCCGCGTCGTGCTCGACGAAATGGGCGCCGACAAACTGCTCGGCAACGGCGACATGCTGTTCCTCCTGCCGGGCACGAGCACGATGCTGCGCGGCCAAGGCACGTATCTTGTCCGACGATGAGATCACGCGCGTCGTCGATTTCGTCGGCACGGACGATCCGCAGTTCGCCGGCGAGCTGATGCAGCTCAAGACGAAGGACGAACTTGAAGCGGCGGGCGGCGGCAACTTCCAAAGCCGCGACGACCTATACGAGACAGCCGTCGATATCGTCGTCCGCGAACGGCGCGGCAGCGTGCTCGCTGCTGCAGCGGGCGCTGGGCATCGGCTACGGCCGGGCGGCTCGGCTCATCGACTTCATGGCCGAGGACGGCATCGTCGGCCAGTACAACGGCGTCGCAAGCCCGCGAAGTGCTGATCTCGCTCGAGGAGTGGGAAGCGCGCAGCCAACGCGATGAGGCTGGCGGCGAGGCCGCTTCAGCGGCCGGGATAAAAGTCGCCGTCGTCAGCTCGTCCGGCGGTGTTCGCACATCAGCCGGGGCCGTGGACGGCCCGGCTCGCTACAAGCATGAGCCTGCCATCGCAACGGGACATCCGCCGCGCCGTAACAAGATCACGCCCGCCGACGATGAGCTAGAATATGAAGAGGATGAGGAAGAGCCCATTTCATCAAGCGAGGACGCGGACGGCGAAGAATGGGACGGCGACGAAGAATCTATTGAAGAAGATGCCGAAGAGCAGTCGCTCGACGAAGATGAAGAGCTCGAAGATGACGAAGAAGTTGTCGAAGCGGACGACGAGGAGCTCGAAGAAGCAGATACCGACGAGGAGTGGGACGAAGAGGAGACCGACGAGGAAGAAGAGTGGGAAGAAGAGCCGGTAGCGAAAAAGAAGCCCGCGAGATCCCGCTCCAAGTAATGTGATCCGCCGCAATTGCCGGCCCGCATTGCGGACTAGCCGTCGTTTCGTCCTGCACGCTCGCTTCCTGCCAAGCCGGGCCGCTGGCACGTTCGAACTAAGCTGTTTAGAATGGCCGCGGCAGTGTGTTATTCAAGGAGTCGGACAGCTTTGCATCGTTAATTACGGAGGCGGAACATGAGCTACAACTTACGACACATTGGGCACTTCATCGTTTTAACCGCTGGCTTCTGCGCTGGCGCGCTGCGGTCACCGGCCCTAGCCCAGGAAGACACGTCGCTGTTAATCAATCAACCGGCGACGCAGGCCCTGGAGCTGGCCGCGCCGCAACTTCAGCGCGTGCAACCGGTCGAGGAAGTAATGCCCGCACCGGAAATTTCGGAGGGCGCGGTTCACCTCGCTCCACCGATTAAATACCACACGAGCCGCAGTGCTCGCCGGATGCTACGTGGCGAAGAAACAATCGAGCTTCTGATGGTCACACGCAACCCGGCAGATGGCTGCCTGTATGAGATCCCGCTGTGCCTGCCCGCGTGCTGCGCCGGTGAGCCGACGGTTGACGAACGCCGCGGGTTACGCGGACGCGGAGTCGTCGAGTACTGCTGGGAGTGTGGCTACTCGGCCACAGTGAAATTCCGCCATCGCTTGGACGATGTAAAGGTCGAGTACGATAGCTGAGTCAATGACGAATGACGAATGACGAATGTTTGGTTTGGTACGTTCGTCATTCAGTCATTTGCCGGCGTCCCACCACCAGGCGCCGGCGGCCATTTCACTAGGGGCCGCCTGGCGGTTTCGAGCGAGTGAGCCGTCGTCGTCGTAACCCCGCCCGAGCCGATCACGTCGCCGGGCGCGACCATTACGCCGCCGCTCACGCCGGCAATGATCTGCCGGCGGTTCACTACGCGGTGACTCACCACGGTTTCGACCTGCCGCGGGACCGCCAACTGCGGCAAACCCAGCTTGTCGGCCTGAATCAAAACGCTCGGTTGCCAGTTTACGCTCTCGGCGAGTCCGTTGGATTGAATCAGCGCCACGGCCATTGCCAGATCGAACATATTGCGCAATTCACCGTAGATCGGATACTTCGCCGCCAGCTCGGCAAAATTCGCAGTAAAGTCCTCGGCAAATTGGCGATTCAGCGGATCGCTTTGCCCTGTATGCACGCGCTTCCCTTGTTCGGCCAGGAGCTCGTTCTCGCTCAGCACGCGCACACCCTGGCCGACCAGCTCGAAAGCGTCGCCGTCCGGAGTTGTGCGGATCGAGTCATAATTCAGCGCGAACCACCAGCGCAGGACCGACATCGGTGGGGCGGAATTCCCGGCCGCTGCAGCGGCCTCGCCTGCCGAGTCCAAATAGCTTTCGACGCCTTCCACGCCGTCGGCCAGGCCCATGCCGATGAGCTTCATGTGGTAATCGGCTTCCACCAGCACGCCGGCGACGCGGCTCGCGGGATCGATGCCGAACACCTCAATGTCCTGCATGCCCACGGTGTCACGCAAATTCGTGAGCCAGCGCTTTCGCTCCCCCGGCTGCAGCGGACGCTGACTCGACGCAGCCAGAAAGGCTTGCGTCTTGGCGAGCGCTTCCTGCCGCGGGTTGATCGAACAACCGAAGTGGCTCTCGGCCGAAGCCTCGCCGCGTCGGAATAAGACCATCAAATCATCGAGTCGCACGACGGCCTCGCCGCGTTGGGCTGAGACGATCCGGCCCTCGGCATCAATCCGCCAATCGCCGGCCGGACCGGCCAATACCAAGTCGCCCGACTCTGGATACACAAACACATAGCGCACGCGCTGCAAGCCGGCCAGCGTGAGCATTTCGACATCGAGCGGCTTGCGTTCGGCCTGGCGCCGAGCGATTTCCCGTTCCAAACGCGACAACGACACGTAGCGAAGAGCACTCGATTTCCGCGCCGCACCGGGCCGAGCAGAATTTTCGCGAGGCGCAACGCCACGCTTTGCAATGAGTTCCTTCGCGCTTGCAGCAGTTGTATCGCGCGACTTCAGGTGCAGCGTGCCGGCCGCATCCACGAGCACGCCACCGGGAAACGGCCGAATCTCTGCTGCGCCGCCACCGGTCTCCGCCCAGGTTTCGGTCGATACGGTGGATACAATCAGGTCAATGAGCGAATCAAAATCGGCGTTGGCAGCACCCCCGCGGCCATTCGTCCCGTTAGGCACATTGGGGTTGCCCGTGCCAAACGCTGATGCGCCGTTCGGACCGTTTGGCGGAGCGACGACTGCGTTCGGAAACCGGTTGTTGCCGGGTTGCGCCGCAACGTCGCTTGTGATCCACGCTGTGGCCAAGCAAATCGCAACGGTGAGTTGAAAGCCTGGCCACAACGTCGAGCCGCCGAACATTCGCAAAAACGAGAGCGATATGCGCATGGTTTGCTCCTGTCGCCATATTCCAGTCATTCATCGTACTGCCGGGCGGCATTTATTCCCAGTTGACGTGGGTTTTCCGCCAATTCACGGTGCGTGATGGGCATTGCATCAGTAAAATGGCAGCGGCCCACCAAATAATTGAAATCCGGCGGTAACCGGATTCCCTCCAAGTCACTTTGTAGTTACCCGCCGCAGCCAGGTTGTTCAATTTAACGTTTCGCGAGACCTGGCCGTTACTGATTGTCGTCGATGCCCACGGGGTGCACCCACCCAATGCGTTACGACCGCCGACTGATAACGAGCATCGCCGCATTACTGCTAGTAGGTGCCGCGAGCGGCTCGACTGGGGCACCCGGCGACCGGCTTTTGCCGGGTGCCGGGTCCGCCGAAGTCCGAGCGGCACCTGTGAGTGCAGTAGGTGTACCCGTCGCTGTTGGTCCGCCTCAGCTCGGCGGACCTGCCTTGCCAGCCGAAGGCATCGAATTCTTCGAGACCAACATCCGGCCCGTGCTCGTCGAGCGGTGCTACGAATGCCATTCCGGCAAAGCCAAAGTGTTGCAGGGCGGCCTGCGACTCGACTCGGCCGAAGGTGTACGGAAAGGCGGCGACTCGGGCCCGGTCATTGTGCCGCATCAACCTGGCGAGAGCTTGCTGATTGCGGCACTCCGCTACGAGTCGTTCGAGATGCCGCCGTCGGGCAAGTTGCCCGACAGCGTAATCGCCGATTTCGAAAAGTGGATCTCCGTAGGTGCGCCGGACCCTCGCACCGCTGCTGCGGACGCGAAAGAAGATGCCACATTGCCTGCGGACCCCTACAGTCATTGGGCCTATAAGCGACCGCAGCGCCCAGATGTGCCCGAGGTCGCGCATCGAACGTCGGCACGATCGGAAATCGATCACTTTATCTTGGCGAAGCTCGAAGCGGCTGGCGTGACGCTGTCATCCCAGGCATCGCCGCGCGCCCTTCTGCGGCGACTCTATTACGATCTCATTGGCCTGCCGCCGACGGCCAAAGAGCTTGCAGATTTCGCCGCCGACCCAAGCGATGCCCGCTACGAAGCCACGGTCGATTGGCTGCTCGCCTCGCCCCACTATGGCGAGCGCTGGGCCCGCTACTGGCTCGACATCGCGCGGTATGCCGATACGAAGGGTTATTTATTTGAAGAGGACCGTAACTACAAGCATGCCTACAAATATCGAGATTGGGTGGTCAGCAGCTTCACCACGGATCGGCCTTATGACGAATTTATTATCGCGCAGTTGGCAGCCGATCAGATCGACGATCGGGCTTGCGTGCCCGCCATGGGGTTTCTCACGCTGGGCCGCCGCTTTCTGAACAATCGGCACGACATCATCAACGACCGCATCGACGTCGTCACCCGCGGGCTCATGGGGCTTACCGTTGCCTGTGCTCGCTGCCACGATCACAAGTACGATCCGATCAGCGCGGGCGACTACTATGCACTTTACGGCGTGTTCGCCAGTTCTGAAGAGAAACCGCGCGACGATGCGCCGCCCATGTTAGTTGAGGCGGAGCGAATCGTTGACCCCGTGATTTTCTTGCGCGGCAGCCCGGGAAACCGTGGCCCTAAGGTCGACCGCCGTTTTCTCACATGCCTTGCGCCGGAAAATAAACCCAAGCCCTTCAAGCACGGGAGTGGACGACTCGAGCTGGCCCGAAGCATTGCCAGCCGCGACAATCCGCTTACCGCTCGAGTCTGGGTCAACCGAGTTTGGGGCCATCTATTCGGCCACGGGCTCGTGGCAACGCCGAGCGATTTCGGTTCTCGCGGCACACCCCCGACCCATCGAGAGCTGCTCGATTGGCTTGCCTGCGAACTCATGGCCCCCGCAAGCGGGCACTCGGGCTGGTCGACCAAGCGCCTGATCCGCCGGCATTGTGCTCTCCAGCACGTATCGGCAGGCAAGCGACGTGCGGGCGGAGTGCGTGGCGGTCGATCCTGAAAACATGTTGCTGTGGCGCGCGAATCGACGCCGGCTCGACCTCGAATCGCTTCGCGACAGCGTACTCATGGCGGCCGGCCGATTGGACGCGAGCGTTGGCGGACCGTCCGTTCCGCTCACCGGGTCGCCGTTTCCCACGCGGCGTGCCGTGTACGGATTCATCGAGCGTCAGAATCTGCCGGCGTTCTTCCGCACGTTCGACTTCGCGAATCCAAATACCCATACGCCCGAGCGGCCGCAAACCGTCGCTCCGCAGCAGGCGCTTTTCCTCATGAACAGCCCGTTCGTGATCGAGCAGGCCACTCACCTCGCCTCACGAACCGCGAATGCATCGGAGGGAGCGGCCACGGAGAATAAATCAGGTAGGGCAGCCCGAATCGCGCTATTATTCCAACACGCACTGGGCCGCGAGCCGACGGAAGAAGAAATTGCCGAAGCGCTGGCGTTTGTGAGCGGCGTTGAGCAAACATCGCCAATCCGTACGGCGACCCAGTCGCTCACACGCTGGCAGCAATTGGCCCAGGTTTTATTGATGAGCAACGAGTTCGCGTTCGTGGATTAGTAGGGTGGGCATTGCCCACCACCGGCAGCACCGATGTGGGCGATGCCCACCCTACATAAAAAATGAATCATCCATTTCCATTCGAGCACCTGTCCCTAACGCGCCGCGAGCTGCTTTCGCGCTGCGGCATGGGTTTTGGCGCGCTCGCCCTGGGCAGCCTCGTCGCACCAACGGAGAAAGCGGTTGCGGCCGGCAATCCGCTTCTTGCTCGTTCGCCACACTTTCCGGCCAAGGCCAAACACGTGATTCACGTGTTCATGAACGGTGGGCCGTCGCACGTCGACACATTCGACCCCAAACCTGCGCTCGGCAAATACGCGGGCCAGGAGCTGCCCGGCGGCACACTTGCAACCGAGCGGCCCACCGGCGCGGCGCTGGCCTCGCCGTTCAAGTTCCGCAAGTATGGCCAAAGCGGCATCGAAGTCAGCGAGCTTTTTTCAAATGTCGCCCAATCGATCGACGACATTGCCGTGATCCGCTCGATGTACGCCGATGTGCCGAACCATGAGCCGTCGCTGATGCTCATGAACTGCGGAGACGCCCGCGAGATTCGTCCCAGCCTTGGGTCGTGGTTGTGCTATGGCCTCGGAACTGAGAACCAGAATCTGCCGGCGTTCGTCGCCATGTGCCCGAACGGCTACCCGATTCAAGAGACTCAAAACTGGCAGTCCGGATTCTTGCCCGGCATCTTCGAAGGCACGTATATCGACACGAAGCACACGGCCATCGAGCAGCTTATCGAGCACATTCGCAACGATCGCATCTCCCTGCCGCGACAGCGCGAGCAGCTCGATTTGCTGCATCGGCTCAATGAGCGGCATGCCCAGGCGCGGCAGGATGATGCCGCACTGGAAGCTCGTATCCAATCGTTCGAGCTTGGCTTCCGCATGCAGACTGAGGCGGCAGAGGCTTTCGACATCAGCCGGGAGCCGCAATACATCCGCGATATGTACGGCCCCGGCGTGCAAGCGCGGCAAATTTTAATCGCCCGCCGTCTCGTGGAGCGCGGCGTGCGATTCGTGCAGCTGTGGCACGGCGAAGGTCAGCCCTGGGACAGTCACGACGACCTCGAGGTCCAGCACCGCAACCTGGCGTCTCAGTGCGACCGCGCCATCGGCGCCCTATTGGTCGACTTGAAGCAGCGCGGCCTGTTGGATGAAACGCTCGTGATCTGGGGCGGCGAGTTTGGCCGCACGCCGTCGGTGGAGCTGCCCAAGAAAGGCTCGAACCAGGGAAAAATCAACGGCCGCGACCATAACCACTACGGCTTCACTGTGTGGATGGCCGGCGGCGGCGTCCGCGGCGGCTACGTGCACGGCGCGACCGACGAGTTCGGCTTCAAGGCCGTCGAGAACCGCGTCCACGTGCACGACCTGCACGCCACGATGCTGCACCTCTTGGGCTTCGATCACGAGAAGTTCACGTACCGCTACGCCGGCCGCGATTTCCGCCTTACCGACGTGCACGGCCGCGTCGTGCGCGAGCTTCTCGCGTAGGGTGGGCACCGCCCACCAAATTCATTAAGCGGAAATGGTGGGCGGTGCCCACCCTACTTTGCTCCCTGCTCCCCGCTAAAAGAAAACGACTCCTGCCGCGTTGCGACAGGAGTCGTCTCACTTACTTCAGGCTTTTCTGGCGGGGTCTCCGGACCGACGCGTTGCGTGGGACTAATATCCCCAGCCGCCGTTGAATCCGCCGTTGTAACCGCAGCTTGGCTCGCAGCCGCAGCTGGATTCGCAGCAGCCGTGATTACGGTTGAAGAGCCCAAACAGGCCACCGAACAAGCAGCAGCCGCGACCGCCGCCGCAGTGCGAATCGCAACCGCAGCTCGGCTCGCAACCACAGCTGGCCTCTTCGCAACCGCAGCCGGCTTCTTGCTCGCAGCCGCAGCTCGCCTCTTCGCAACCACAGCTGGCTTCGCAGCAGCCGTGATTGTGGCGATTGAACAGGCCGCGGAAGCCGCCGAACAGGCAGCAACCGCGACGGCCGCCGTGCGAATCGCAGCCACAGCTCGGCTCGCAACCACAGGTCGCTTCTTCGCAACCGCAGCTGGCTTCACAGCCACAGCCGCAGTCGCCATGACCACCACCAAGCAGGCCGAAAAACGCGCTCGCGTTACCGGCGCTGCCGAGCACCAACACGGCGCTCAACATCGCAAGAGAAATACGTCGGATCATCGGGGAGACTCCTGATAACGGGAAGGGAAAGACGCTTACACCAAGCAAGGGGCAGGGAGCATGGAGCGGAGGGCTCCGTGCTCCGAGCACCCTGCAAGGTGCTAGCGTCAACGTCGTTAAGTGCTATCGTCTAGCGTAATTGGAAAGCTTGACGAATGGCGAATGTCTGCCGGTTCAGAGCGATCTTGCCGGATATGCCGCTTCCGCGCGTGCTCTTGGAAACGGTTCTAACGATTAGATGTGCGCTGCCCGTCGCGCGTGCAATTCAGACGGCAGCAATCTTTACCAGGCATCAGTGGCCGCGCTGGCCGTGGCCCGCACCAAGGCCGCGATGATCACAAGCGGCACGATCACGAAAGCCGCTTGGACGACTGTTGCGCGGATGCCAGTCAGCCGCGCCAATGGTCCGACGCTGCAACACCACAGGGCCAGCGGCGCGATGGGCACCAGGAGCATCAGCCACTGCGGATCTGTCGGATACACCGCCCCGGTATATGCATAGCCCAATGCGAGAAGGGCGTAGGGAAGCACGAGACTGCGCCAGTCGGGCGCTTTGCGCGCGAAAAGCGCGGCGACGCCGCAGCCGGCCAGTGCACCCGCGGGAAGCGCCGCGAGGACGCCGAACGTTTCGCTCAATTGCTCGAGCATGAGTACCGACGTCGTCACGGTTGCGAGCATGAGCCACCAGGGAAATGCACGGCCAGGCAGAAGCAGCGGCAAAGGATACAGCAGCGCGGTGAGCAACATGATGGCCAGTGATAAACCCGCCCACTGGATTTGCCACGCGGGGGCGAGCTCAGGCCATCCGGGCACAATCAGCCATGCGGCGACGGGTGCGAACACGTATACCGTAGACCAGCGCTCGCCGCGCGTTACGCCTTCGGCGCGAGTCAAGCCGCTAACTAGCGCGGCCAGAATTCCCAGGTACAAAATCCAGTCGTAGAACTGCAACGGCGCAAGCGTTTTCGTCGCGGGCAACAGGACGAATCCGATGAAGGCGCCGAATGCAAATGAAAGTCCTGCACGATATCGCCGCGCGACATCGATCGGCCACAACCAACCGATCGCAAGAAAAAACGCCAGCGCGGCCAGCGCAGGAATAACTCCGCCACGAAGCGCAATTTCAAAGGCCGTTTTTGCGTTCAACTCACCTTCCGACTATCTCATGCGAACAGAAAGGTTTAACGTACCGCGCCACGGTTTCTTGAACCACAAAGGACACAAAGATTTCTTCGTGTTCTTTGTGACCTTTGTGGTTAGATGCAACTTGTTTGCGCCTTGGCGCCTTTGCGTGAGATTTGTCCGAATCACTGACGCTATTGCGGCGTGATCTTGGGCGTCGGCCGTCCAACGGTCACGGTCATGGCCACTTCTTCCACGACGCGGTCCGGACCGAACGTGATGCCGTATTCCGAACGCTTGATCTCGAATTTGCTAGTGAGCACCAGCCCTCGGTCATTAACTCTGATCCTTGCCGGAAATGTGATAGGCTTCGTGACGTCACGGATCGTGAGATCGCCGGTTACCTCATACTCGCCGCGGGCAGCGTTGACCGCCTCAATCTTCGTCGATTCGAATGCTGCCTTGGGAAACTCGCGAGTGGCGAAAAAATCAGGACTCTTCAAATGGTTCGTCAGCTTGCCAATTGGCGTCACCAGCGATTCCGTGTCGATTTCCAGCTTCACTGCTTCCGGCGCCTTGGCCGATTCATCGAGCGACAGCTCGCCGTCGAATTTGGTGAAATAACCGGTCCGTGGATCCGGCCGATCCCCAGCGTGCGTGCCGACAAATTGAATCGTCGTCGTCTTGGCGTTCAACGCGACTTTGCCCTCTTTGATCGGCACCGGCCTGGGTGCGGGCTCGCGTCTCTGCCGAGTCGCCCGACCAGGCGATTGCGCGGTTTGTGGCGCGTCGGATTGAAATAGACCGAGTGTCACGAGGCAAACGACGGCATAAGTAAGGCTAGAAAGTGTTTGCATGCCTAATCTTCCTCGGAGTGGATGATGAACGAGTTTCCGTCTTAGGTGTCGACTCTGGTCGCCGGCACATACTACGGCAGCCAGTTTAAGTCTGTTCCTGGCGGGGCGTCAACTTGCCGCACGGCGACAGAAGGGAATATAAATGCCGCCGTCCACCCCGCCAGAAGCTCTGGTTCACGCGGGTATTTTACGACCGCGTCCACCGGTGGCAACTTTCATCCATTCTGGCGGCAACCGTTGACCAGAATTCGGCCTCGCACCACACGACACTTGTTGTTGCCAGTGTTATATCAACAAGCCACCGAGAAAAAGGCAGCATGTTCGGCATCGGACCAATGGAACTACTGTTTATCGCGCTGATCGTCGCGATTGTCGTGGCCGTAATTGCCGTCAGCTTGTAGCGCGGGAAATAGGCGAAATTGCCCGGGGTCGCAGCCGGCGTCCGGGCAAGCCACTTCAACGCTTACTCGCGCGGCTCCAGGCGCAGGCGCTCGACTGCTTGCTGCGCCACAGGATGCTGCATGAACAGCCGCCAGACCAGGCCGGTCCGAGCGTTTTCAATGGCCACGAGCAGAGGGCCGGCATCGATGCCCAGATTTTCATCGTGGCCGTAGGCCGGGTCGAGGCTGAATGAATCGACGAAGCCGTAGCCGCCGTTATCCGGGTCGCGCCAAACCAGCGGCTTACCCTCGGGGCCGCGCAAGGTTGCAAATTCGCGCAGCGCGCCAGACTTTCGGCCGGCGTGAACATGATGGCCGAGCCGGCCGCATACGGCGCGACGACGCCGTCGTACCAGACGTCTTTGTCGCTCAAGTTGGGTTGCACTTCAGCGACCAGGTAGCGATCTCGGAAGGCACAAGGCGCGAGCCCCCAACGGTTCTCCGCGAAAGTGGGAAATTCGTCGCTCGCTTCGATGCAGCGCGCACGATGCGTGAGCACGGCCCGGCGGGAGTTCTCAAACCAGTCGACGGCCGGCTCGTCCCCATCAAATTTAGCCGGGTCATCGGCCGCCAGCCGCCGATAATCGATCCAACAATGACTGAAGAAATACGTGAACAGCGAGCCATTCCAGGACACGACATATGGAGGCATATCGTCGTGTTGCTCCACGACGCGCTTCAGGCGGTAGTACGAGGCCGGCTCCAACGCGTGGGTCTCGGTCGGCGCGCCCACGCCGAGAAAATATACGAGCCGCTCTTCATCGCTGGCCCATTGCCAGTAGTTGGGCCGGATTTCGCCCGGGCCGTCCACGCCGCGGTCGGTCGACGCGCCAGCCCATGGTCAGGTAACCACTTTCTTCGTCATACATTGCTTGCCAATCAGCGTCGCGGATGATGCGATCGGCCAGTTGCGCCACCTCGCCGCCGAAATACACGGCCGCCGTCATCGCGCCCGCTTGAAACAGCGCATGATCGATCGTGCTGGCCTGCAATTCGTAGCGGTACCTGGTGCGGCTGAAATCGGGCAGGCCGCCGCTGCGCTCATCGAGAAAATGCAGGTAGATTCCGAACTTCTTATTGTCCGGCCGCTCCACAAGTGATCGCAGAATCACGGCCGCCCGCTGTTCGCCTTCCGCGCGCGTAATCCACTTGCATCGACCGCGATCGGCAGCGAGGAGAGTTGAAAACCGACGGCCGCGATGCTGCAAACCGTGTCGGTCGTTTTGTCCTTCGCCAGCATGGCGGGGCTGCCGACTTCCTTCCAGAAATACTGGAAGCAGCCACGCTGGATTTTCTCCAGCAGCGCCTCGTCCTGCGGCGAGAAGTCGTACTCCCAAGCTGACCGGCTTTCGGCAGATGCCAAAATCGCCGGCTCAGCCACTACTTGCTGGCCAAAGGCCGGCGAGCCCAACGTAGCGATCATCGCGCAGAACATCCATGTCCAAAGGCGAGAATCAAAGAGTCGCTTCATTAGCATCGAACGCCTTTCTCGCCAAGAACAGATTCTGCTGCATGCATTGCCACTACTGGATCGCGGGGACTTCCAGCTGGGTACGAAGCCGCTCCAACTCCGAATGCAAGTCCTTTTGCAACTTCGCATATTCGGGACGCCCGTAGACGTTTTCCAGCTCATGCGGATCCTTTTCCAGATCGTAAAGCTCCCATTCGGCGACCGGGTAAAAGTGGATCAGCTTAGCCCGGCCGTTGGTGACTCCCTCGTGCTTGTGCGCCGCGTGCACTTTGTCGACACCCTCGTAGTAGTGGTAATAAAACGAGGCGCGCCAATTTTCGGGCTCGTCACCCCGCAGGAGTGGCACCAGGCTGCGGCCTTGCATGTCGTCGGGAGCGCGGCGCCGGCCGCTTCCAGAAATGTTTGTGCAAAGTCGAGATTCGATACCATCCGATCCTCGACGCGGCCTGGCTCAATCACGCCCGGCCATCGCACCACGAGCGGCGTGCGCAGAGATTCCTCATACATGAACCGCTTGTCGAACCAGCCGTGTTCGCCAAGGTAGAAGCCCTGGTCGCTCGTGTAGACGACGATTGTGTTGTCCGTGAGGCCATGCTCGTCGAGATAATCGAGCAGTGCGCCGACGCTGTCGTCGACCGAAGCGACACAGCGCAAGTAATCCTTAATGTACAACTGATAGTACGCCTTGCGCAGCTCGTTCGCACCTTGCGGGTCCTTCTTCTCCATTTCCGCCAGCCGCGGATCGACGTGCTTCTGCCAGGCCGCGCGCTCGTCCGGCGTCATGTGATTGTAAAGCCAAGTGCGCGTCGGTCCGTCGTCTGCCCCAGAGCTTCAGGTCGGATTCCGCGTCCATCTGCTCGATGCGCATCTCCGCGCGCTTCGCCGCGGCGCCCCGATTCGAGTAATCGTCCATGAGCGTCGGCGGTTCCGCGACGAGTTCGTCGGCAAACTTCGTCAGGTATTTTACGGGCGGATCCCACCGCCGATGCGGCGCCTTGTGATGCACCATCAGGAAGAAGGGCTTCGACGGATCGCGTTTTTCGTCGAGCCAGGCCAGCGCCTTTTGCGTTGTAATGTCGGTGACATAGCCGGGCACATTATGCCGTCCAGCGGCCGTAATGAAAGTTGGTCGGTAGTAATCGCCCTGTCCAGGCAACACGTCCCAGTGGTCGAACCCCGTCGGGTCGCTCACCAGATGCCATTTGCCGATGACGGCCGTTTGGTAACCGGCCTGCTGCAGCAACTTTGGCAGCGTTGTTTGGCTGCCGTCGAAGCGGCTCGTGTTGTCGTAGAAACCGTTCTTGTGGCTGTACTTGCCGGTGAGAATGGTGGCCCGGCTCGGCCCGCAAATCGAGTTGGTCACGTAGCAGCGGTCGAAATCGCATGCCCTCCGCCGCGATGCGGTCGATGTGTGGCGTCGTTATTTCGAGTCGAGCCGTAAGCGCTGATGGCCTGATAGGCATGATCGTCGCTCATGATGAACACGATGTTCGGCCGCTGCTCCGCCGCGCCTGCCTCGACCGTTGCATGCGCAAACAGAACGGCAATCGTGCAGCAAAAGATTCTTAGTCTTCGTGTCGCAATGATCGATGGAATCATGTTTCCGGCCTCGACCAGAGTAGTAAGTTGGCTCTCGCCTGGTCGCGATTTTAGCGGCGGGAGAGCTCCATTTAGTACTACGAGACAATGAAAGCCAAACAAAAAAGGGGAACGCTCGAGCGTTCGAGCGTTCCCCTCGATTTACTTTCGACCGGCGCGCCAGCGCGTCAATCGGCTTGTAACCCACATCCGTTAGCGACGGCGGGCCAATCCCAGCAGGCCTACCATACCGATCAATCCCAACAAAACGCTGGCCGGTTCGGGAATGATCGTCAGCGAGAAGTCATCCACAAACGCTGACTGTGGATTGACGCCGGGGTTAGCGATGCCGTCGACCATTGACGACCGCACGCGGACGCTTACCGTGCCGACAGGCGCCGTGCCCATCAACATGTGCTGCATCCAATCGCGACCGCCGCCGGTCGTCGGACTGGTGTCCGGGTCGTTGGTTTGGCCGGCGGCCCGCAATTCCTGCGTCACCGAGCTCAGCACGTTATTCGCTGCGCCTAAAAACTCGAGCGCAAAAACTGTATCGGTCGGCGAAGCGATGCCGTCGTTCGTGGGGTCCGGTGGCCCCAGTGCCCGCATTAATGTTGTCCAAACCGCCGGGATAGAACGTTTCAAAATGCGCCCAGCCGGTCATGATATACTTCACGCCAGCAATTCCAGGAACCGTTTGCGTAAGGTTCGCCTGAGCTGGGTCGGCGGGCGTTCCCAAGAATGCGCGATACCACAATCCCCGGCCGGCCGGGTCTGCGCGGTCGGCAAACGTGGGGAAGTTGGCCGTGTCGGACGGCCCTGAATTCGTCTTGAACGTTTCAAGCATCCATCCGGTCGCCGTGTTTCCCTCATGGATCGGCGGGTCGTCGAGCCCGGGATTGACTAGAAGGTTCTGCGCCTGGACCCGGCTCGTACAAAGAGCCAGCACCGCCAAGGCGGCAAACAGGGATAGCGTTTTTCTCATTAGTTCTTCTCCAAAATGGTTTCTCAAAGAAGCCGAACCGAAGTATGCGGCCTGATCCGCATGCCTCACAAGCCTTTCTTGTTCACGCTAACATTCCGCAGTCTTATGAGTCGAATTGATAAACATCTCCGGCTCACACACATCTCCTTCGATTCACAATCGAGGGACTGTCAGTCGAGCTTGACCGCGACGCCGACTGCAACCGAAACATAATAGCCCCAAAGATGCCAATACACCGCCTGTCGGCTCAGGTACGCTCGCCACAAGCCCCGCGCCCGCGGCGGGACCATTGACGTCAATATTCGAAAACGTGACCTTCGACGCATCGGGCGCCGCCGATGCGGTCGACAGGTTCTGCACTCGCAGCATGACTTGCGTACCGTTGGGCAGTCCCTTCCAAATATTGTCGAAATCTACCGGCCCGCTCGTTACCACGGGCCCGCCTTCCAGGCTGATTTGATATTCCATCGTGCCTGGAGTCGTCACATTCGCGTCCGGAACATCGGGATTAAACGGTATGCTCGGGTTCTCCACCGGCGGTGTGTAAATCATCCGCATGCGAACAGTCTGGCCGACCATGTATTCCGTAGGATCGATTGTGGTCTTCAAGCCATAGTTCATCCGCCACACGTCGTAGTCGGCGTCGTCGATGTGGTTCATGCTTGCGCCTTCGTTGTTGCCGTTGGCGCGCATGTCCTCGGCCGGGTCGACGCCGTCATCCGTGATTCCGAACGTGTTGCGCCAGATGATGTAATCCGCTGCATCCACGGCGCCGCTCAGATTGTAATCGCCGAGCGGTCCGGGCGGGTTTGTGAAGTTGAAACCGGGAATGATGTTGCCGAACACCGTGGTGATTTCACCAGGGTCGTCGGTATAGAGACTATCATTCGAAGTGGCAATGAACATCGCGTTCCCGCCCTGAGCTTTGAAATAAAAGCCCGCTTCTTTGCGCGGGCCACATTTCCGTTGGGAACTTCGATCTTCAGGTCGAAGGCGATGTCCCATGCTTCGTTGCGCTGAAACTGGTGCCCGGTGCGGTTGGGATTGCCGGGGGGCAACGCGGCCTCGGCCGCCGTTAAGAATCGCATCACATGCTCGTTGCGCTCGAACACGCCGCCTGGCTCGCCCGACGGCGGAGCGACGGCAACCATGTTGGTTTCTTCCACGACCAAGGTGTTGGGGATCGGTATCGTCGCAAATGTATCAATGCCATTGATGCTCAGAGTTGAATCCGGAATGCCGTCGAAATCCGTTCTGGGAGCGATAAACAGCCGATCGGGTACGTACTGCGCCGATGCGCTACTCGAAACAAACGCGGCGGCAAGTGTCGCCGCGACAACAACGTGCCTGAATTGCGAACGCATATGAAGGGCCTCCAACCGAAATGGAGCGTCTACCAAACGTTCGGGAAAAGCGATAACTGCAGTAACGCCTCATCCACGAAACGACGTGGAGCGCAGCCCTGCAAGTGCTTTCACGAACACACTCAGAATGACGCAAAGTTTGCTACTTGTCAATAAACTTCTGAAAAAAACGGCGAAAACGGCTGGCGAAACTCCGCGGCCGGCTGTCCCAACTCCGGCCGCGATGCCATGCCGCTTTCCCGAGCGATTAGAGCTCGCTGGTTATCACCTCGCCGTCATGGCGATGACCGTACCGGTTGAAATTCTCCCGGTCGACGTCGAAGCTGATGAATTGTACCGAACCGTCGCCGAACAAGGCGTTCATACCGCCTGAATGGGCCGAACCGAACTGGTAATGTAGCTTGTGATGCAGATTGGAGGCTAGGTTTAGCTCCTCGCCGTCGGCCTCGATCGGGTAGAGGGTCGATCGGAGATTGTCGTAGTCCCAACCTTCTGCCCAACCGGCGTTATCCGACACGGAGCCAGTTTCGTAGAGACTGGGCATCACGCGCTTTTCGCCCGCGAGCAAAGTCTTGCTCGCGCCGTCTTCAATTTTTGCGAACGAAATCGTGCGAGCAAAACCGACATGAATGCCGCCGGATGCCGACGGCTGAAAATCGGCGCGCTGAATGATTCCGCGGAATCGCATCGGTTCGCCGGAATTTGCCATGTTTGCAACGGAGTTCCTTGAGGGCAAACCCTGTGATTGATGTAGGTCTGGAGCCCCAGAAGGCTTCCCAATAGCTCTGCGACGATGGGCCCGTGATATCCCGAAGGTAATTATCGTAGTTCACGCCGCGAGCGATCATTTCCGAGCGCGAGGGTCCTGCAGTGGCGCCGGCATAATCGGTGACCGACACACCCGAACCAGGCAGCCGCACCAAGGTGCGTCGCGACGGACAATTGTAGAGCGCGATAAGCTGTTGCTTGAGAGCGTCCTGATTTATGAGACCAGTCAGCGCGCCCTCTTCAAGGTAGGGCAGAAGCTGATACATCCAGCCGAGGCCTTGCTCAGTTGGCCCGTTCGGCGGACCTTTCCGATTCGCTGGGTTGGGCACCGTCACGGTGTCTTTCAAATAGTTTTCGATCAGGCGATCGGGCTCCGTTCCGCCCATCGGGAAGAACTTGTACGTATCGTGAAAGTTATGAATCGCCAGACCAATGTTCTTGAGATTGTTACGGCACTGCGTGCGCCGCGCCGCTTCGCGCAGCTTGGATTGCCGGCAATAGCAGTGCGACAAGAATGCCAATGATGGCGATCACCACCAACAGCTCGACAAGGGTAAACCCATGCAGTCTGCGCGGCCCGATTCGTCGCCATGACGAAAACTCCGTTGTTCCGTTGGTGAAGACGAGGCCGCCGCTGGAAGGCCGCCTGCTTCGAGCATTCTACGCCTGCTGAAAACGGCTTGCAAGCGCTTTCATAGCTACCCTGAGTAAATTCTTGTGCCCCACGGATCGCGCCTCACCGCCATGGCGCAGACAAGCACCGCGACGATAACGACCGCGCCTGGCTCCGGCACTCCAGTCGCTCCTGCCGTGCCAGGTGAACTGGCGTTCTTTCGCCAAATCACATAGTCGGCAGCGTCGATGACGCCGTTGCCATTGCCGTCCGCCGCCAAGCGATTGCTGGAACGGAAACTACTCCGCCATAAGTTGTAATCTTCCGTGTCCACTGTACCGTCCGCATTGTAGTCGCCTGGTTGAAGCGGGGCGAACACGCGGTCCGCAAAGAATTCAGGATCAAGACTCTCGACCAATCCGAACAACAGAAAAAGGTGATCCACAAGACCCGCGTCGAACGGAACCCAGTTCGGCTGCTCGGCCGATTCGCGCACCAGGCCGTATCGATAGCGGGGATCAGATGTCGGGAGCTGGCCGGCATAATATTCAAGCAGCGTGTCCATGTCGCCCCACGCAGCGACCGCTTCGGGACTGAAGACGAAGAAGGGATGATCGAAGAGCTTGTCCGCATGATAGCCATTAGGAATAACGCCCGCGGTCACACCATAGCGGTAGGGATCGCCGACATACGTTGACGAGTATTGCTGATCGGCGATCTGCTGGTTGACGAAATATGTTTCAAATTCCGGCGAAGAGCGAAAGTCGCCGTTAAAGAAATGCATCTGATGCACCCAGAATGCGGGCGCAAAACTGCCGCTGTCGGTCAGCGTGGGCGTGCCTTGGAAAAACCGCTTGGGAATGAAGTCAACGTCCTGCCAAAGATGCTTCACCGCGAGAGCTCGATCATTGTCGGCTTCGCGGAGCGCCAGGCTGTGGACGAGCATGAATTCGTTCCAGGGCCGGACCGTGCCGCCGGCGCCGCCGCCCGCTTTGGTCATGTTAAGAAAAATCCGGCCATTCAACCCAGGGTCTATTGCCGCGTCGAAGTCGACGCTATCGGAAAGCTGCTGAGTGAGGGAAGCGATTGTGCTGTTGCCTGCGAAGTGATTTCGCGCAAATTGAGTGCCGGCCACCAACAGCGCCGTGCTGATTGGACTGTACGAGGCGTCCCAGCCGCCGCCGGCCGGCGCACCGCTATTGATGTTCATGAAGTGGATGAAATGTCCATCGGCCGAACGGTCCGGGTTTACGCCGGGGCGTTGGCCTGCATGTGCAGAGAGAATGTTCACGACGCGCTGCTCCGCATCCGGCAGCTTGTCTAAATGGTCAAGCGCGCTCAGAGCAATTAAAGCGAAGCCGGCCGCGTCAGGCGTCGCCGGATGAAAACTGCTGCTATTCGGGTCCAGCACGAGCGAGTCGCGCACGAGGCCCGAGGGCATGATCGCGTCTACCACGTAATTTCGCAGGCGGTTGATCTGGTCATCGCGGACGGCATTCAAATCCTGTGCGGCCGCCGGCGACGCCACTACGATGCAAATTATTGCAAAGGCCCACAGCCCCCGGCTCCGCCGGGGGTTCGACACTCGGCACGCGTCTTTGTTGGCCGAACCCCCGGCAAAGCCGGGGGCTGACAGCCCATTCGATTGGGCTTACATGGTTTCTTATTCATCCAATGCCGCGCCGCCGCTGCGAATCACATTGCTGTAGAAATTCGCGGAAGCCTTCAAAGTTCGCCGCTGCGTCGCAAAGTCCACATGAACAATGCCAAACCGCTTTGAATAGCCGCATTGCCATTCGAAGTTGTCCAGCAGCGACCAGACGAAGTAGCCCCGCAAATCAACGCCTGCCGCGATCGCGTCGCGCACTGCCCGCAAGTGGCTACGTAAGTATTCTACGCGCTGCGGATCATCGACAAGCGGCGAACCATCCCCGCGATCATCGTACGCCGCCCCGTTCTCCGTGATGTAAAGCGGCAAATCACCGTAGCGCTCGCGCAGCCAGAGGAGCGTATCGGTCAAGCCTTGCGGATAAATCTCCCACTCCATCGCCGTATATGGACAATTTTCCTGCCGCACCGCGCGGCCCGTGCCGCGCCGGCCGAGGGATCGTCCTTTACCACCAGACGCAGGTAGTAATTCACGCCGACGAAATCAATCGGCTGTTGAACCTGCCGCAGCTCATCCTCGGTCCAATCGCGCCATCCGGCGCCGAAAATGTCGGCCAGCTCCGGCGGCACCTGGCCCAGCAGCGGCGGGTCGAGAAAATGCCGGTTGAGGTAGGCATCCAGCCGCGCGGCCGCGGCTTTGTCGGCTGCCGATTCGCTCGCTGCATGGATCGGAACTAGATTCACCACGATGCCAACCTGCTGCGCACCTTCGGCCCTCAGCGCCGCCACAGCCGCACCATGCGCGCGCAGCAGATTCTTCGAAACGGCGGCCGCCTCGCTCAAATCCCGCCGGCCCGGCGCATGCCGCCCTTCGACGTACCCCTGATCCATCACGACCCAAGGTTCGTTGATCGTCGTCCACATCCGGACCCGGTCGCCAAGCGCCCGGTGCATGGTGCGCATACTCGGCGAACCAGTCGGCCATTTCTGGGTTCGCCCAGCCGCCGCGGTCTTCGAGTGCCGCCGGCAGGTCCCAGTGATACAGCGTGAGGGATGGCAGAATGTTGAACTCAAGCAGTGAATCGACCAGCCGGCTGTAGAAATCCAGCCCGTGATGATTCACGGCGCCGGTCCCCGCAGGGAGAACGCGCGGCCAGCTCGTGCTGAAGCGGTAGGCGCGGAGGCCCAAATCGCGCATCAAACGAACATCCTCGCCGAACCGTCGGTAGTGGTCGCAGGCGAGGTCGCCAGTCGTGCCATCGGCAATTTTGCCCGGCGTGTGCGAGAAGCGATGCCAAATGCTTTCCCCGGCGCCGTCCGCCAGCGGCGAGCCTTCGATCTGGTAGGCGCTTGTGGCTGCGCCCCAGAGGAAATCCGGTGGAAACTTGTCATCCATCATTGATTGCCAATCGTGTCGCGTCGCGAAACCACGCATTAAGCAAGAGTGGGAGAATGGGAGAGGGGGAGACAAGGAGACTCAGTCGGTACTGTATTTTCCCTATCTCCCCCACTCCCCGTCTTGATTCAAACGCGGCAGCTAAAGCCACACCACGACGCGATGCACGCCGTTGTCGTGCTGTAGCGGGATCCGCGCCGCCCCATTTGCGACTTCGATTTCGCCGCCATCGAGCGTGGCCGTCCTTACGTTGGTTTCGCGTCCGTTCGGATTTTCAATCGTGATTTCGTATCGCGTCCGATTCATTCGGCAAACGATAGGTCATCCGGCAACGTGGCCACGATTTGGAAATTGCCGGCTTCACGACGAGTGCGCGGCCACGGTCAACTGAGAGCCCGAAGATCGACTCGACCGCCACGCGAAACATCCAGCCGGCCGACCCGGTGTACCAGGTCCATCCGCCGCGCCCGACGTGCGGCGGCTCTCCATAAATGTCGGCCACCACAACGTACGGTTCCGTCTGATAAGTTTCCGTGCGCTCTGGCGTCGAAGTGTGCCACACGGGGCTGAGCATTCGCAGCAGCTCGACCGCTTTGGTTCCGTGCCCCATCTCTGCAAACGCTCGCACGGCCCACAACACACCGTGCGTGTACTGCCCGCCATTCTCACGGATGCCCGGCAAGTAACCCTTGATGTACCCGGGGTCGTTCGGCGTGCGATCGAATGGCGGCGCCAAGAGGCGGATCATGCCTGCCTCCATGCAAACAAGTTGTTCCTCGACCGCTTTCATTGCCATCCGCGCACGGTCGGCGGGCGCAACGCCGGAAATCACGGCCCACGCCTGAGCGAGCGCATCGATCTTGCACTCATCGCTCTCGCGCGATCCCATCGGCTTACCATTGTCGTAATACGCCCGGCGGTACCATGCGCCGTCCCAGCCGGCCGTATTCGAGCGCTGCTTCCAGCCGCTCGCCATACGCGGTGTAGCGCGCGACGCGCGCCTCATCACCGCGCTCGCGGCAGAACGGCAAAAACTGCCCCAGCACAGCATGAATGAAAAACCCCAGCCAGACACTTTCGCCGCGTCCCTCTTTGCCGACCGCGCTGAATCCGTCATTCCAATCGCCGCAGCCAATGAGCGGCAGACCGTGCGCGCCAGCGGTCAAACCACGGTCGAACGCGCGGCAACAATGCTCGTAGACAGACGCCTGCTCCCCAGAAGGGGCAGGGCGGAGATACGACTCAACGTGCCCGGCCGGAAGCTCTGGCCCGGTGATAAACGGCGCTTGCTCGTCGAGGACGGATGCGTCGCCCGTCGTGTGGACGTAGCATGCAGTCACGTAGGGCAGCCACAGCAAGTCGTCGGAAAACTTCGTGCGCAGACCGTAGCCGGTGTCGGTGTGCCACCAATGAAGAACGTCGCCTTCGACAAACTGCGCTGCCGCGTGGCACAAAATCTGCGCGCGTGTCATGTCGGGCCGCGCCAGCACGAGCGCAGCCGCGTCTTGCAGCTGATCGCGAAAACCCAGCGCTCCGCCCGGCTGATAAAAGGCGCTCCGCCCCCACATGCGACAACTCAAGTTCTGATACGTAAGCCAGCCGTTCACCATCAAATCGATTTCCCGATCGGGCGTTTCGATCTCGATGGCCGAGAGCGTATTGCGCCAAAATCGCGTCACCGTTTCGAACGCGTCATCGACGCGGGCCGCGTCGCGATACGATTCAATTAATCTATCAGCGGCATCGCGGTCGGGGCCCTCGCCAAGCAGGAACACGATTTCACACGCCCCCCCGGCCGGCAATTCGATCGGCACGCGCCAGGCCGCGCAGGGATCCAAGCCGCTTCCTGCGCAGCCATCGAGCTCGCCAGGCGAAGTCAAAGCGGTCGGGGCAGCGATGTCGCCCGCGTCGCCCAGAAACGCAGTCCGATCGCAGGTAAAAGAACCCTCTCCCAGAGGGAGAGGGAGGCACGAAACGGCGGAAAACGCCACGCATCCCCCGTACACGCCACGCTCGGGGTTTGTCGCCAGAATCGCGCACTGCTGTGGAATGAACTCAGTCGAAACGGATCGTGATGTTTCGCATGCCAGCGCGCCGAGTGCCCAATGAATATACGAGAACAGCGACAGCTTGCGAGTCCGATCACTGCGGTTCACCACGCGCAAGCGCGTGATCTTCACCGGATCTTCGCGGGCCATGAAAATCGTCGTTTCTTGAGCCAGCTCGTAGCTCTCATGCTCGAACGTCGTGTAGCCGAACCCGTGCCGCACGACATACTCGGCTGGCGACGGCGTCGGGCCCGGTGTCACCGACCAGAAAACGCCCGCATCATCGTCACGAATCCAGATCGCCTCGCCATGCGGGTCGCACACCGGATCGTTGTGCCAGGCCGTGAGCCGGTTGATCCGGCTGTTGCCCGCCCACATGTAACCCGCGCCACATTCACTCACCAGAAACCCGGCCGCTTTGTTGGCAATGACATTCACCCACGGCAGCGGCGGGCGGCGCTGCCGGCCGCTCGCATCTGGCTTAACGCGAATGATGTATTCCCGGCCGTCGGCCGAAAATCCGCCATAGCCGTTGTCGAACTCCAAGTGTTCAGGCAGTGTGATGTGGCGCGCGAAATCCGCGGCCGTCGCGCCGGACGCCGGCTCGAATTGTGCTTCGGCCGGCTCGTCGAACGGATCGCGAAGTGCCTGCGGACGCGGCGTGCCATGAGGTGAATGAATTACGATTCGCTCAACCGGTAATACTCCCTCCCCCTTGGGGGGAGGGCCGGGGAGGGGGTGATTTCGGCTCGCATCAGGCAGCCCTGAAACCGCTGCTGCCATCTCCCAGCCGGCTTCTTCTTTGCCGGCCGCGGCAAACATTTCGGCGATATCCGGCATGTCGCGAAATGCCGCGAGCATTTCCTCGATCGCGTCGCGGTTTGTTGCCGCACCGAGGACGAACACAACGTCGCTCGATTCACCTGGCGCCAGCGTAACAGTCGTGCGCAAACTTCCGATCGGATCCAGCACAGGCCCCTCGCGGCCTTCCAGAGCCGCTGTTTGGCTCAAAGCGCGCGGCCGGCGGAGCGTTCCACCGCGCCCGACGAAGGCTACGCGGCTTGTTTCAAACGTCACGTCGTCGGAGTGGCGCGTGCTGTCGCGCACAAGCGAGTGAAATCCCCATGTTTGCGGATCATCGCTGCTGCGCGGCCGGCGCCGCGCGACGATGGCATTCCATTCGGCGCTATACCGCGTCTCGACGAACAGCTTCGAGAATGCCGGGTGGTTCAAATCCGCTTCATGGAGGGCGAGCACCCATTCCAGGTAGCTTGTCAGCTCGATGCGCCGTGGGCGATCGTCGCGATTCACCAGCCGGCAGCGGCGCAGCTCGCAATCGTGCTCCGGCGCGACGCATACCGAGAGACGGCACTCGATGCCGCGATCTAAACGGGCAATCTGCGCTGCGCTGCCATCGCAATGAAATGCATAATCGGCGGCCGCCACCCGCGTGGGCTGATAACCGGCCGACCAGGCGAAGTTATCTTCCAGATCACGAAGATACACGTGAAAGCCATCGGCATCGCAAATCGCGTCGCCAGACCATCGCGTCACGGCCAGCTTGCCCCATTGCGATTGCCCCCCGCCTGCGCGCTCAAACGAACGACGTACCTGCCATTGGTGAGCGAAACCACGTCGCGCGGCACGTTTCGGCGCAGCCCGCTCGGCACTCGCGATTCCGCGACAGAAGTTTTTTCCTTTGCGGAGCGTGGCATGAGATCAATTGCGAGGGCTAAAGAACTGCGGGTATAATCTCGCGGCAAGCGCTTTCAGTCGTACACCCTCAGTCTAATCCGGCCTCCGGCCATTGGATAGAACCGCGGCAAAAACATAGGCCGCTGATGCCCGGTCTGGGGGCACTACGGCCTTATTCGTTGGATTGTGCCGGCGAGCAAGCGCCAGCATTTCAAACTGACCACTGAAAACCGAGTTCCATCGAGCATATGTAATGGACAGCGCCACGCGGCCGGTCCTTGTGAATGGATCGAATAGCCAGTAAGGTCCGCAGCGTCGTGGCCCTCCTTTCAGGATGCATCGCCCATGTCGACGCACGCGCAGCAAACGACCGCGACCGACGACCGAGTTCCGTGGAGTCAACTTATCGCCTACGGCATGGGCGGCGTGGTCCCGATTGCGCTGTTCAACATCGCCGGGCAGCTCATGGGCCTGCTCGGAAATATTTCGCTCGGGCTCAGCGCGTTCTGGCTAGGAACGATCATGATCATTCCCCGCCTGTGGGACGCGTTTTCCGATCCCATCGTGGGACATCTTTCCGACAACACTCGAACGCGTTGGGGCCGCAGGCGCCCGTACATTCTCTTCGGCGGCATCGCCGTCGCGCTGAGTTTCGTCGCCATGTGGTGGATTCCGCGCGGCGAATGGATCCGCGACGTTTTTCCTGGCGAAGACGCCTACAACTGGTTTCAACTCGGATACATCTTTGTGGGCCTCTTGATTTTCTTCACCGCCACCACCGTGTTTGAAATTCCGCACGGGGCGCTGGGCATCGAGTTGTCCGGCGATTACCACGAGCGCACCCGCCTGTTCAGCGCCAAAAGCTTCCTTGGAAACGTGTTCGCCATGGGCACGCCATGGCTCCTTTGGCTGGCCACGCGCGAGTACTTCAGCGGCGCGGGCGGAAATCTGGCCGACGGCATGCGATACATTTCACTGTACGTTGCCGCCGGATTGATTCCGATGTCGTTATGGTGGTTCTTCGCGCTCAAGGAGCCTGGTTTCGAGATCGCCAAACGGCAAAAAAAGGCCGCGTTTTGGGACGACGTTCGGGCCACGCTCAGCAACCGCACTTTTCTCCGCCTGGTGACGATCATCTTTACTCTGGCGATGGGCTTTAACTTCGTCGCATTGTTCAATTACTACATCACTATTTTCTACCTTTACGGCGGCGATGCCAGCGCCGCCAGCCGCCTCTTGGGGATTAACGGAACGGCCTGGGCGATCACCGGGCTCATCGCGGTTTTCCCGCTCAACGCGCTGAGCCGCGAAATCGGAAAAAACCGCACGCTTCTGATTGCCATCCTGTTAATGTGCGCAGCGCAGCTTTCCAAGATTTTCGCGTACAACCCGGATCTGCCCTATCTGGTGCTCATGCCGACCATCTTGCTCTCGTCGGGAATGCTCATGTTCTTCACGCTGGGTGCTTCCATGGTCGGCGACATTTGCGATGAAGACGAGCTGAAAACCTTTACTCGCAACGAAGGAAGCTACTATTCCGTGTACTGGTGGTTCATCGCGACCGGAAGCGCATTTGCCAGTTTCGTGACCGGCGTGCTTTTGCTGTTCACGGCATTTGACGAACGGCAAAACGTCTCCGTGGACGCGTTGCTCGGAGATTTGCGGCGTATCAAAGCCCAGGCGCAATCATGGCAAGCGACGGATCCCGCAGAAAATCGCCGACTCGAGTTTGAAAAACAGATGGACGTCGTGATCGATCAGGCGCAAGAAATCGGCGACGAGTTCGGCAAGCGTCTGGAGCCCCCACCCGCCGAGGCGGCCGCGGCCAATCGGTTTATTAAGCAGCTCGCAAATATTCGGCGACGAACGGATGAGTGGGTAAACCGAACGCCGGACCACCTGCGACATATCGGCGAATTGAAGGACCGCGCGGGCGCCGTTCGATCCCAGGCCGCTGCTTTAAAAGCCCAAGCGCCGAGCATCGTAGCCGAACCCGAAGAGGCGGTTCGCGATGTGAATACCCTGCTCGCCCAAGCAGCCAGGCTCAAGGAACAGACCCCCACTACGCTCTATCGTTTGCGATTTATTGAAATCGGACTACCTCTGCTGTTGAGTGCCGTCTCGATCTTGCTCACGCTTCGCTACCCACTCACCGAAGCGCGCTGCTACGAGATTAAAGAAGCACTTCAAGCCCGCCACGCTAAACTAGCGGTTTGAATCTCTCGCAAAGGCGCGAAGGCGCAAAGGCAAGACAGCTTAAATCAGTCTCACGCAGAGGCGCAGAGAACGCGGAGACTTTCAATACCTTTTGATTGCCTCTGCGTCCTCGGCGCCTCTGCGTGAAACAATTCTCCTGCCTTCCTTTGCGCCTTGGCGCCTTTGCGAGAGACAATTTCTTTATCTTCAGCGCCCCAACCTGCAGCCGCACGACTCGCGCACCACCAGCTCCGCGTTGAGCGACACCTTCTCCGGTGGCCGGTCCGGTTCGGCGATCCGCTGGCACAATAGCTCCACGGCTGTCGCGCCCATGCGCGACATCGGCACGCGCACCGTCGTCAATAGCGGCCGCGTCATCTGAGCCACGCGCGTGTCATCGAACCCGACGACGCCCAGATCGTCCGGCACGGCCACGTTCTTGGCGTTGGCCCCGGCGATGATGCCCGCGGCCATCTCGTCGTTGGCCGCGAAAACGCAATGCTTCGCCCCAGCCCAATCGCGAACGCGCAGGGTCGCCAGCCGATAGGCCGACTCGTACGTGTAATCCAAGTGATAGACGTCGTCCTTCGAAAAATCGAGGCCTGCTTGCTGCAGAACATCCCGATAGGCTTTGTAGCGGGCCTGCGTGTCGATGTTCGTCTCCAGCCCGCCCACAAAAAACACCCGCTTCGCGCCGCACTTTTCGACCACGTGCGTCATCACGGCCAGCGCGCCTGGCGCTGGTCGATAATCACCGAATCATGCTGCACGCCGTCGATTTCATCATCCAGCACGACGATTGGAAGGTTAAGCTCGGCCAATGTCTGGCCAATGCCAGCCGCCATTGTGTCGGAGACCATCACGGCCAGGCCGTCGATGAGCGCCCGCTCGCCGATTGCCGACAGCCACGTTTCCGCATCGTCGCCGGGCAGCGCCGAAGAGAGCAGCAGATTATGCTCCATCTCCCGGGCCCGCAGATTGGCGCCGCGAATGATCTCCGAGTAAAACTCGCCGTGCAGGTCGGGCAGCACGAGCCCAACGATGCCGCTCTTACGCAGCATCAAGCCGCGAGCAAAAACATTCGGCCGGTAGCGCAACTGGCGGATCGCCGCCTCGACCCGCTTGCAAGTCT
The DNA here is from genome assembly GCA_963713365.1 of uncultured Planctomycetota bacterium. Taxonomy (GTDB): domain Bacteria; phylum Planctomycetota; class Planctomycetia; order Pirellulales; family Lacipirellulaceae; genus JABDGM01. Next base: position 770,142 of record CAVQLN010000009.1, read on the forward strand.
CCTCGTTCACCAGCTTGCGGCGGTTGATCACCCGCGACACGGTGCTGATCGAAACATTGGCCAGCCGGGCGACGTCTTCAATGGACGCGGGCATATGAGCGGAGAGCTGGGAGCGGGGAGCAGGGAGTAAGAACAGGAAGCTTGGAGCAATCGGATCGACTCCGTGCTCTAAGCTCCCCGCTCCCCGCTTAGTGCCGCCGGAGGGAGTTGAACCCCCACCCACTTACGTGGACATGGACCTGAACCATGCGCGTCTGCCAATTCCGCCACGGCGGCGTGGAGAGTAATTGTAGCATCGGCCGCTGTGGCCGGCCAACCGGGGGTTGGGGCTCTTTAAAGAGCGATATCATTGGTCGGAGTAATGCATCGCGTTTGGCGACACAGACAAGATACGCGTTCGACTCCCGACCCCTTCTCGTGGCGGCGCGAAAGGGGTCGGGAGTCGCGGCCGCCGGCGAATCGGGTATCTGGTTCAAGGTCGCAACTATTGCCGATGCAAATGGTTTTGAAGACTCCCGACCCCGGCAAACAAAAAAACCGCCGCGGCAAGCCGAAGCCTGCCGCGGCGGTGCATTTCTAAAGGGATGAACCCGTTTCAACACTTACAGCGGAGTGTTGTCCACCTCGCGACCGTTACGCGTAATCATGTGCAGATACACGTTTCGGTCGGCCGTGTCGTTGATGCCTTCCGCATGCGCATCACCGAAGCAGTGGATCACAACGCCTGGGTGGCGGCTGCTGGGGCCCCACGTCCGGTTGCCGTTGTTGTGCGGATTCTTGATGGTCTTGCCGAAGTAAAACTTCGTGTCGTCGCCCTTGGTATCACCCTTGTTCAAGGCCGTGTCGCACCCATTCGAGGTGCAATTCCAATAGATCGGACCGCCCGTGCCGCCGATCTGCTGGCCTCTTGGGGTAGTCCGCCGCAGCCACGTTGGGCCAGGCGCCGACGACATACGAAGCGAAGCCGCTGTACCACGAGGTGAGCGTCTCTTCGCGGCTTTCGGTGAGCAACACCACGTGCGACGAGCCGTCCGACAAGCTGCTCAAGTTGAGGCCGCGTTTCTGTACTCGGCCGCCTACCAGACCGGGAAACGGCAAGCCGCCGTTGCCGCAGTAGGCGCCGCTGGCGCAGTCCCTGGCCGTGGCAGCGTTATTTGCGCCGGGTAGACCGCTTTCCAAATCGCGAGTTGCCCGAAGGCTGATGGTGCGTGGCCGCGATGGCCATGTAGTTGCCGGTTCCGACCTTGAGAGAGGCTGTCGTGGGGATGTTAAAGCCGGTGCCCGGCGCAACTTCCTCTTCACCAGGGAAGCTGGGGCAAACCATCACGGACAGCTTCGCGGAGTAAATAAACGGATTGGTTGCGCTCGGAACGACACCCGGACTTTGGGTTGCCGCTTTGGCGGTCGTGCCGGCAAATGCCGCGTCACGCAACCTGCCTGCCCGCTGGCCCGCGATCCTGCTGAGAGAGCTTATCGTAAAGGACGTTCTCTTCCATGAACGGTAGAAGCTGCACGACCCAGCTATACCCATCGCCCCACTGGCCGAATTCGACTCCGGCCGGCGGCGGGGGCGTTTCGCCGTTCAATCCGTACACGACTTGGCTGCTGCTGCCTTGCCGGTACGGTGCCGTGGACGCCAACGGCAAGTAGCCGTTCGCGCCACCTTTGGTGTCGTGGTGATTCTGCAAGGCGATACCCAGTTGCTTGCCAAGCTGATTCAAGCACTGGTTGCGCCGGGCCGCTTCACGCGCGGCCTGAATTGCTGGTAGCAACAAAGCTACCAAGATGCCGATGATCGCGATGACCACCAGCAACTCGACGAGAGTAAACCCTCGCCTTGGACTGCGATTCGCATCCATAACAAACCTCCTTAGAAAAAAATGAAACGAAACGAAATGAGGACGACAAATTATCACCGCCCATGATTTGGGCGGCGCCTCTCCCAATGAACCTCAGGCCTTGAGAGCCTGACATATATTTCAATTCGTTCCAGCCGGTGCGCCAGCACGCGCCTTACTGCTCTGCGAATTCAATACCCTGCGTCGATACTTCGGCGCGTTCGAGTGAGGCGCCGAGCGAAAAGTAACCTCGATATGTTCCGCACCCGGCCGAATCCACTTCGCGACCAGCTCGCCCAGCGCGTACATCCGGCCAAGTATATGCATGGAGTGTAACTTTATCGCGACATGCTGTCAACGGGCCGTCTGCAGGTCAGGCTTTCCAGGTCGCCATGGCGACTCGCTGCGGCGACCTGACGTTTGCGGCGGTTATGTCAGTCTGGAAGGGCTGACCTACGCGCCGCTCCTTGACGCTTTCCGTCATGCGGCCAGAATGCCTTATTGGCCGGCGAGGCCGCTTCAGCGGCCGGGCCAATCAAATCTCGCTTCGCGCTGCCCTCTTTACCTCGGCGAGGTAAGTCGATTGTCCCCCCAAGTTACCGTCTATCTCGGGCCGGCCCGATCGGGAAAATCCTCCGAGCTACTGCGCCAATACGCGGACATTTTACGATCGTCGCGGCTTCCGCACGGCATGCGCACTTTGGCTGGCGCCAACCGGCCGGTCCGTCGCCCAAGTGCGTTCCCAGCTTGTCGAGCTCGACATCGGTGCCTGCCTCTCGCCCGGCGTGATGACTTTCGAGGGCCTTTGCCGGCGGATCTTAAATGGCTCGCAATCACGGCTACGGCCGATTGCACCAGTCGTAGAGCGCGACATGATGCGCCGTTGCGTTCGCGCAGCCACCGAGGAGGGGGAGCTTGAATTCTACGCGCAGGCTGCCACTCGCGATAGTTTTGTCGATCTTGCGACAGAGCACATACGAGAGCTGCGTCGCCGTGGAATTGCCGCGAAGCTTTATGTGCGACTTGCGAAGAAGCGCGATAACGCGAACCAACACCAGGAGCTCGCCCAACTTTACGAGCGGTACGAGCAGTTGTTAACTACCCACGGCCTGGTTGATGTGGAAGGTTTGGTCTGGGCCGCATGTGATGTCTTCAAACAGCAGTCGCACGTGTTGCCCAAGCAATTTGAATTGGTCGTCGCGGATGGCTTTTCCGACTTCACCGCGGGCCAGCACGAGCTTTTGCGCGTCGTCGCCCAGCGCAAAACAACTTCTCATTTCACTACCTATCGATGCCGCCACGAACGCACTACGGACTGGTCGCTTCAGCGACCAGTCCAACCCGGCGCCCGCCGACCGCGAGGACCTGTTCGCAAAGTCGATCGCAACGCTTGCCGCGCTGCGCCGCAGTTTTCCAAAATTATCCGAACGCAACTTCGCGGCGCAACCAACGGGCTGGCCCGCGCTCGATCACGTGCGGCAGCATCTATTCGTGCCACCCAGCAGCGTACCATCCACGCCGACCCAAGTGGTGAACACGCTCCATCGCCTGGAAGTCATCGAAGCCGCCGTGCGCAAGATGAGATCATTCAGATCGCCCTGCGAATAAAACGTCTGCTCGCAACCCCCCTCCCTCATAGGGAGGGGCAGGGGGAGGGTTCGACGGAATCCGTCGCGGCCGCGAAGCGACAACGGGAGGGTTCAGCACGCCCCGGCGAAATCCTTGTTGTCTTCCGTTCGCTCGCCGAAGCGGCGCCGCGAGTTCGCGACGTGTTTCAGCAGTTCGGCATTCCGTATTTCTTGGAAGCCGGCCGGCCGCTTGCGTCGACGCCGGTGGTCAAAACGTTATTCGCTCTTTTGAATCTGCACGAGCAGGATTGGCCATTTCGCCCAACGATCGCGGTCATCACCAATAACGCGCTGACAGCGATCGATGACGAAGCGCGGCGGGCAGCCGATTGGCTGGTGCGAGACTTGCAAATTGCCGAAGGCCGCACGGCACTTGTCGACCGGGCCCGACAGCTCGCGGCAGATGAACCAGCACCTGAAATGAGCGACCACGCCCGCCGCCGCATTGAGGAAGCGCGGGCCGCGCTGCCCGCGCTGGAAAAATTGCGCGAGGCCCTCGACGAGTTGCCCTCCGAAGCCACCGCATCGCAATGGGTGGCGGCACTCGCGCATCTCGGAGCCCAGTTAGGCCTGTCGCCTTTCGTAAACTCTGCACCCGAGTCGCAGTCCGCGAAGCTACGGACTGGTCGCTTAAGCGACCAGTCCATCAATGATAGTGTTCAATCCGATGTCTTGGCGCACACAGACCAACTAGCCTGGCAGCTTATCCTCGACGGTTTGGCGTCGCTGGAGCGATTGGACGGCTGGCTCGGCATGCCGCCGCGGACGCTTGGGCGGCGAGAGCTTCTTGTCTTGCTTTCGGATTTGGCGCAGCACACGCCGCTGCCGCAATCGCACGATGATGTTGGCCGCGTTCGCATTCTGTCGGCGGCGAGCGCGCGGACCATTCGCGCCAGGCACGTGTTCCTCGGCGGCATGTCGGAGCAGTCGTTTCCGTCGTCGGAGCGTCCCGGTCGGCTGTCGACAGAGGCCGAATACCGCGGACTGGCACGCGCCGCAATCCAACCGAGTGGATCAAAGCAGGCGCAACGCGCCGCGACCGCGCTCGATCCTACTCGCTCTCAGGAAGAAATGCTGCTGTTTTACGAGGTGCTATCGAGCGCCGAGGAGTCGCTCACAATTAGCTATCCGGCGCTCGACGAGCGGGCACAAACGTTGCCGCCGAGTCCCTACGTTGCCGAAATCCGGCGCACGTTCGACGAGCCGGCACGCAGTATGTTAAATATCGCCCATCCCGAGCTCTCGCCAATCCGGCGGATCGGCGCGCCAATGAGCCGTTCCGATTGGCGAATTCAAGCCGTCGCTAAAGCGCTGGAAAACGATACGAAACTCCTGGCTGGTTTATTCGCAGATGATCGCACGCGTTCGCTTGGCGCCGCGGTCGAAGCCGGCGTGCGGATCGTTCACGCCCGCGCTCGCCGCGAATCGTTTGGCCCCGCGGAGGGGATTTTGGAAAGCGCCGCCGCGGCGGCCCGCTTCGCCGAGCGATTCGGACCGCAGCACTTGTGGAGCCCCAGTCAATGGGAAACGTACGCGGCCTGCCCGTACAAGTTTTTTTTGCAGAACGTGCTCCGCTTGGAGCCGCTCGGCGAGCTGGTTTTGGAAACCGACTTCGCGCGCCGCGGCAGCCGGCTGCACCAGGTGCTCGCGGGGTTTCATCGTGAATGGCGTGACGTGTGCGGCGAGCGTTCATGGACCGCACAAGACGAGGCTGCCCAATTTGGTGACCACTTGCAGCGACTTATCGACGCGCAGATCACCGGCGCGCCGAGCGGCACGATCGACGCCGCCTTACTGGAGCTGGATCGCCGCCAAATCCAAAAATGGGCCGGCACGCACTTCCATCACCATGTGAAATATCACGGCGATTGCTCTAAGCTGGGCGGCGAGATGACGCCGGCCCACTTCGAGTTCCGCTTCGGTTCGCGCAAGCGGGGAGACGCCGAAAGCGATCCCGATTCGATCCCGGATGCGTTCGTCCTCGACATCGACGGCGAGAAGATTCGCATCACCGGCCAGATCGACCGCATCGACGTCGGCGAGATCGGCGGCCGGACGGTGTTCAACGTCATCGACTACAAGACGGGTAAAAAGGTACCTTTGCGACAGGAACACATCGAGTCCGGCGAACGCCTGCAACTGCCGATTTATGTCGAGGCGGCGCAGGCACTCATTTTCCGCGCCGACGCCACGCCGCTCGTCGCCGGGTATTGGAGCATGGCAAGCGGCTTCGATGCAAAGACTCCTCTCGGTGTGAAGCAAGAAGCTGAAAGCCGCAAGCGCTGGATGGAAATTCAAGCAACCGTCCGCCGCCTGGTCCAGCAGTTCGTGAACAACATCCGCGGCGGCAAATTCCCCGTCGCCAGCCGAGACGAGCAGTGCACGAGCCGCTGCGAATTCAACACAATCTGCCGCATCACGCAAATCCGCAGCCTTGGCAAACCGTGGCCACCCGACCAAAACCCATAACACGCCGGCCGCCATGCCCACCGCTTGCGGCTTCAGCGCATCGAACTCATAATGCCCACCGCTTCGCTCACCGCCGAACAGAGTCGCGCGATCACGACGCGCGACGTCTCCGTCGCGCTCTCGGCCGGCGCCGGCTGCGGCAAGACATTCGTCCTCACGGAGCGGTTCCTGTCGCATCTCGTTTGCGCAACCGGCGACGAACAAGGGGAGCCGGCCCGACTGCACCAATTGATCGCCATCACCTTCACCGACGCCGCGGCCCGCGAAATGCGCCAGCGAATTCGGGACGCATGCTATGAGCGCCTGCAGCACGCCGAAACGGCCGATGAGCAGCAGCGTTGGCAGCGATTGTTGCGCGAGATCGACACGGCCCGTATCAGCACTATCCATTCGTTTTGTGCTTCGCTGTTGCGTGAGCATGCCGCGACGGCCGGCCTCGACCCGACCTTCGCAGTCTTGGACCAGGGCGATGCGGACGTGCTGCTGTACGAGATGATCGACGACACGCTGCGCCGCCAGCTTGTGGGGCTGGACGATGAAACGCTCGATTTGGCTGCCGTTTTCGGCTTAGCGCAACTGAAACAACAGATCGCCGCCATGCTCGAGGAGCGGCATCAACCGTACTTTCAAACCTGGCAAAGCGCGCAGCCGCAGGACCTCGTCGCTCGCTGGCAAAAGTGTCATGAAGAAGAAGCATTTCCCAACGCGCTTCGTGAAATCGCCGCGGAAACGTCCGTGCAGGAAATTCTCCACCTTCTGCGCGATATTTCTCCAAAAAAGGGTGCATTTTGCGACGCGCGTAATGGCTTGCTCAAACTTCTGCCGCAATTAGGCGCGGCAAGGCTCAGTGAAAACGATCTCGCAACGATACGCGATCTGGCCCGGGTTCAGACGATTTGTTCCGCGAAAGATTGGCCTGACAGCGAGGCGTTTAACCGCTATCGCGACGCGTGCAAGGACCTCCGTGCTCTGATCGACAGGCACTTGCCAAAGCCCTTCGATCGACAGGTCGCCCACGAGGCCGCGAAGCGCGGCCTGGCTTTGCTGCGGCTGACGGCGAAAGTCGTCAGGGCGTATGACGACCGCAAAACGGCTTTGGGCCGGCTCGATTTCGATGATCTGCTGTCTCGCGCCTACGCGCTGGTCAGCGATCCGCAAAACGAATCGGTCCGCGAGCGCTTTGCCCGCGATCTTCACCTGCTGCTGGTCGACGAGTTTCAAGACACCGACCAGTTGCAAGTGAATCTCGTTCGAGCGCTCTGTGGTTCGGGCTTCGATGCCGGCCGGCTGTTCTTCGTTGGCGACTTCAAGCAGTCGATCTACCGCTTCCGCGGCGCGGCCCCCAAGGTGTTTCGCGACTTGCGCGGCAGGTCGACGAGCGCGGCCGCTTGCCCCTAAACGTCAACTTCCGCAGCCAGCCCGCCGTCTTGCACTTCATCAACGCCCTATTCTGCGACGCCTTCAGCAATGACTCCCTCCCCCTTGCGAATCGTAAGTCCGGCTCCCTCCCCCTTGCGGGGAGGGTTGGGGGAGAGGGTTAACGAAGCTGAAACGTACGAACCGCTCCAACCGAGCCGCAAGCAAATCACCGCGCCGCCAGCCGTCGAATTCTTATGGTCGCTCGCGCCAAATAAAGACAACAGGCAGAAGGGCGAAGCCGAGAAGGCCCGGCAACAGGAAGCCCGCACACTCGCGCGCCGACTGTCCGAGCTATTGGACCCCAATTGCACCGAGCGGCCCATTGTTGACGATCAAAGCGGCGAGCCGCGCGCACTGCGGCCCGGAGACGTCGCCATCCTGTTCCGCGCCATGAGCGATGTGCACATCTACGAAGAGGCCCTGCGCGAGTTCGGACTGGAGTATTACCTTGTCGGCGGCCACGCTTTTTACTCCCAGCAGGAAATCTACGACGTGCTCAACTTGCTGCGCACGCTGGCCAGCACGGCCGACGAACTGAGCCTGGCCGGCGTCCTGCGCAGCCCGTTCTTTTCGCTCGCCGATGAAACGCTGTTCTGGCTGGTCGAGTCGGGCAGTAGTCTCAATGCCGGCCTACTTGCCGAGCATTTGCCAACGCAACTCTCGCCCGAAGAGCGGGCCAAGGCGTCCGCGGCCGCCGACGCAATTCGCCGCCTCCGCACCTTAAAAGACCGCGTCCCCATCGCCACGCTACTCGGCGAAGCACTCGACCGCACAGGCTACGACGCCGTGCTACTGGCCGAATTCCTCGGCGAACGCAAGCTCGCCAACCTGCACAAGCTTTTGGAGCGGGCCCGCGCTGCCGACGCCGGCGTCATGGATCTCGACGGCTTCATCACGCAGCTTGCACAATTCATCGCGCGCGAGCCGAAGGAAGCGCTCGCCGCCACGCTGCCGGAAGCGGCCGACATCATCCGTCTGATGACGATTCACCACGCCAAAGGCTTGGAGTTTCCGCTGGTCGTGGTGCCCGACCTGGATCGGCCGGCGAACATCCGACAGCCGTGCGCCGCCTTGCACCCAGACCTGGGGCCGCTCGTCCCGCAGCCGTCTGACGATGAAAACGAAAAGGCCGCCACCGGCATGACGCTGTTCGCCGCATTGGATCGAGTCGAAGAGCTGGAAGAGCGTAAACGGCTGCTCTACGTCGGCTGCACGCGGGCGGCCGACTATTTGATTCTCTCCAGCAGCCTTGCCGATTTCGACACCCCGAAAAGCGATTGGATGAAGCTCATTGGCGATCGATTCGAACTCAAAACCGGCGATCTAATTGCCCGCCTTCCGAAAGGTTACGAATCGCCGCGCGTGCGTATTACGCCGCAGGCGCAGTCCGACGAAAAAACGTTCGGCAAATCGCGCGGGCCAGACCTCCTGAGATTGCTCGAGGAGGCGCAGCGTCTCGCGGCCGAAGGCAGCGGCGCCGTGCCGCGCGAGGTCGACGCGGTTCCTGCCGACCGAACGGCACGCCGACAGTTTTCCTTCTCGCGACTTACCGGACAGTTGATGCGAGAAAACGAGCACAGCGCTAATGCAGGCGAAATCGATCCGGCTCGGTCTCAGCAGCAGATGGCGGCGATCGATCCGCTCCGGCTGGGCGCACTAGTGCACGATGTTTTGGCTCGGGTCGACTACGCAGCCGACGGCAACGCCGATGATATTGGCCGTTGGTGCGAACACTTGGCCTCGCAATATGTCCTTCTGAATGCTGAGGAAGCGGCCGCGTCGGCTCGTGAAATGCTGGAGCGATTCGCCGCCTCCCCCCGCGCGAAGCGGTTAGCGCTGAGCCGGGCCATCCATCGTGAGGTCGAGTTCCTACTGGCCTGGCCGCCGGGAAACTACCTGCACGGCTACATCGATTGCCTGTACCAGGATGCCGAAGGACGCTGGCGCCTCGTCGACTTTAAAACAACAAAAGCCACCGCGGCCGAAGTTGCTCGGCTGGCCAGGCAATATGAAATGCAGATGTATGTTTACGCGCTTGCCGCCGAACGCGCACTTGGCGAACCGCCGGCTGAGCTGGCACTATATTTCCTGAGACCCGGAGCGGAACACATTTTTCCCTGGAACGACGCGGCTCGACGACGAGCCGAAGAGCTCGTGAATCAGGCAATCGCATCGCACTCGATTCGGATTGGTCGCTTCAGCGACCAGTCATCGCGCCGCTAACCCCCGACCTGCCAATGCACGACGCCGCCACGCCAACGTGGCTTCGCTCTGGAAATCGTCCAGCAACTTCGCGAGGCCGGGTTCGAAGCGCTGTGGGCGGGCGGCTGTGTTCGCGATGAGCTGCTCGGCCTGGTGCCGAAAGACTACGACGTCGCCACCAGCGCCACGCCCGACGAGATTCGCAATCTCTTTGGCCGCCGCCGCACGCTCACCGTCGGCGCCGCCTTCGGCGTCGTCACCGTGCTCGGCCCGCGCGCGGCAGGTCAGATTGAAGTCGCCACGTTTCGAACCGACGCTGCTTACAGCGATGGCCGCCATCCAGACGCGGTCACCTTCACCGACGCCGAGCATGATGCGCAGCGCCGCGACTTTACGATTAACGGGCTATTCTTCGACCCGGTCGCAGAAAAAATTGTCGACTACGTCGGAGGCCGAGAAGATATCGAGCGTCGCATCGTTCGCGCCATTGGCGACCCGCGTTTGCGACTGAGCGAGGACCGCCTGCGCATGCTCCGCGCCGTCCGCTTCGCCGCGACTTTCAATTTCGAGATCGAACCGCAAACGTTCGCGGCGATCCAGACGATGGCCGGCGAAATCACCAGCGTCAGCCCGGAACGCATCGGCATGGAAATCCGCCGCATGCTCGTGGATCCCAACCGCGCCTGCGCACTGGAACTGCTATGCGATTCGCGCCTGCTGCAACACGTTCTTCCGGAAATCGCAAATTTATCGGCTGACGAATTTGCCCAAACCGTGCGCGTACTTGGCGCACTTCGAACGCCGTCGCTACCTCTCGTACTGGCCGCGCTAATTAACCAGACGCACAAATCCCAGAGCACCGGAAACCGACCACTCGCTCCTCGCTCCTCGCTCCTCGCTCCTTGCTGACGAAATCGGCCGTCGCTTGCGCTACACCAACAAGGAAATCGATCGAGCCGGCCTGGCTATTGCAACAGCTTCCGGCCGTCGAGCGGGCCGAGCAACTGCCCTGGCCGCGGCTGCAGCGCATTCTTACTCACGAGGCCGCCGCCGAACTCTTGGCTCTTCATGAGTCGATTGCGGGGCAGGGTGACGCCGCGCTTGCGTTTTGCCGCGAACGGCTGGCCTGGCCGGCTGAGCGGCTCAATCCGCCGCCGCTCATCGACGGGGCGGCGCTCATTGAGCATGGCCTCTCACCCGGCCCGCAGTTCGCCCAGCTCTTGGAACAAGTCCGCGACGCACAACTCGAAGGCCGCATTCAGACTCGTGACGAAGCACTGGCACTTGTCGACCGCTTGCGCTCGATGTAGGGTGGGCACCGCCCACCGCTTGATAGTCGACTCGATCATGGTGGGCAGTGCCCACCCTACACAAAAGGTTAGTCGCCATATGAGCGATACACTGCTTCTCTTTGCCCAGCAAGCCGTTCCGCGACTCGATTCCATGTACTGGATCATGCTGGCCTCGCGCATCCTGCACATCTTCGGCGCGATCATTCTATTGGGCGGCTTGTTCTATCTGCGCAGTCGTATCCTCCGTCCCCCTCCCTTTTAGGGAGGGGCCAGGGGAGGGTTCGTTCACGCCTGCCGATCAGCTATTCGGCGGCCGCCGCGCCGTGTGGGCCATGTGGACCGGAATCGCTTCGCTCTTGCTTCTGGTGACCGGCCTCTGGAATTATTTGCAGATGATCAAAATGCACGAGCGACTCTCGCCGTCGTATCACATGATGGCGGGCCTCAAGATGCTTTCCGGGCTGGCCCTGTTCGTGCTGGCCGCCATGCTGTCCGGTCGTTCGGCGGCCGCCGCAAAGCTCCGCCAAAACTTGCGCCTCTGGCTCAACCTGTGCCTGATATTAGGAATCATCACGGTGGTATTCGGCAGCGTCCTGCGCACGTTTCCGCGCAGCTAAAAGTCGACGCCCCCAACGGCCCGCAACTCATCGCGCCGGCAAACGCCCCCGCAAACTAGAATTCGACCTCTTCGGACTGGTCGCTTCAGCGACCAGTTAATTGCCATACACCGAATTCCAATTACTGCACCATGGACAAGAAAGCCCAAAAGCGCATCGACCTGCTGCGCAAGAAAATCGGCGAGCTGCAGCCGCGGCTGGCCGGCGCAAAGAAGCAAATGGACGACCCGGAAGAAGTCCGCAAACTGGAAGCGGAGCTCGCCGCCGCCCAAGCCGAAATCGAAAAACTAAAATTGTCGTGAGTTGCCGCAGCTGAAGTCGTGCGACTTCAGCTAAGTATTACGCGAGCCGAATTCTCACGAATTCGGCTACCACGCGAACGCCGCTTGTGGCTCAGCGCGCCCCCAAACAATCAAGCCCGGTCCCGCGCTCCAGGGCGTCGCGTTGCGGGACCGGGCGGTTCGCGGGATAGAGCCCGCGGAAACTCTATCGTTTCACGGGCACGGGCGCGTGCCACGGCAGGTGCCGGCGGCGCCCGGGAGCGTACGGCGTCGCCGCGGTCGGCACTGGCGGATGTGCAGGCGGCAAACCGGCCCCAGGCCCAGTTTGCCAGAAAAACACGTCGGCTTTCGGTGCGCCGCCAGGACCTTCGGCGCTAAAGAACCCCAGCCCGTTCGCTTCATTTTGCAGCACTTCGACTTGCAGCCGGAGGATGTCGTCTTTCTTCTCGCGACGCCGCTCCAAGAGCTCGCGAAGCTCCTTTACGCGGCGTTCCACGTTAGCCAGCTCCTCTTCGCGACGCTTCATGTCCTCTTCGAAATACTCGTCGAGCTGCTCATTCAGATTGCGCTCGGCGTCCTCGCGGGCATCATCGTCTTCCGCTTCGACAAGCGCATTGGCGGCTTCGCGAATTCGATTCATCTTCTCCGGCTGAGCGTGGATCATGAGCATCTTCTTCTTCTCATTGAAAACAGCGTCGGCCTTCATAGTGCGTTTAATCGAGGTCTGTGGCGCGAGCTCCACACTAATTTCACCGTAGCCGCCGTAACCTCGGCCGTATCCACCTTCACCGCCCCGTCCGCCCCCGAATCCGCCGTATCCACCTTCACCGCCCCCTTCTCCCCCGTATCCGCCGGATCCACCTTCACCGCCGCGTCCGCCCCCAGATCCACCGTATCCACCTTCGCCTCCCTCTCCGCCCCCGAATCCGCCGCGCCCGCCGGATCCGCCGCGGCGGCCGCGCTCTCCACGCTCTTCTCGATCTCGATCACGTCGCGTTTCTCTTTCCCGCCGCTCATCGGCGGGCACCAAATCGTCGCTGGCCACATCCTGCGCATCGTTCCCCTCGGTCCTCTCTTGCGCAGGCCCGACTGCAGCGCCGCCAGACCAGCACAAATCACCAGTGCACCAAAGCCCCATTTGAATGTCCGCACGCTCGTCATCGCTTTCTCCTTTCAGTCACGATCAGGATTGTTAACTGTTTCAAGTTCCGCCAGCTCGTGCTGGACCGCTTCCAATTCGCTTTGCCAGGTATTACGCCCATCGAGCAAGTAAAACGTTGCCCGATCCAGGCCAACCACTTCCTCTTGCAGCTCCGAGAAGCCGCTTACCACGGCGCACTGTAGCCGCCGAAGTTCCCGTTGATCGACAGGCTGCGGATCCCGCTTGCAACAAACTGGCTTGTTTCACAACTTGTGCGGATTCTGGCCACCAGGCTGCAATGCCGATCGCCGTTGCGACAACCATGCCAACAATCGCGGCAAATGCCGCGGCCCAAGCGGCCCGTCGCTTAAGTGCCCGTCCGCGCCACCCGCGCCAACGTCGCCGCCCCAATCCGCGCTGCTCCGCGCGGCTCAAAAGCTGCGACAGTTCCTGCTGCACGTCTTCCGCGCTAGCCGGCCGCCGGCCCGGCTTTTTTTCCAGCAAACGGTCGATGACGTCGCACAGCTCATCTGGCATGTCTTTGTTAAGTTGCCACACCGGTCGATGTCGCTCTTTGCAAATGCGATGCAGCACGGCCAGCGTCCCGTTCGCGCGGAACGGCGTGTGTCCCGTCGCCATGAAATACAGCACTGCGCCCAGGCTGAATAAATCGGAGCGGTGATCGATCGGCCCGCCGGTTGCCTGCTCGGGGGACATGTAATGCGGCGTGCCCGCCAGAATTCCAGTTTGCGTCAAACTCGCATCGTCAATCGCACGCGCAAGTCCGAAGTCGGTCAGCACGGCGCGCTCGACCTGATTCTCCAGCAAAATGTTCGAGGGCTTCACGTCGCGATGCACGAGCCCTTGCCGATGCGCGGCCGCGAGCCCCGATGCCGCCTGCATGCCGATTCGCAGAATCTCCTCCACGCCCAGCGGACCGTCCTCGATCAACGCGCGCCTGCAGCGATCGGCCCGGCACGTACTGCATCACCAGGAACGGCACCGGCCCGCCCGACTCGACGTTGTAAATTGCCACGACGTGCTCCTGCACCACGGCCGCGGCCGCCCGGCCTTCGCGGGCAAACCGTTCGCGTGCCGCGCCCACGTGCGCCAAATGCGGCGCAAGCAGCTTCACCGCGATCGGCCGGTTCAGCTCGCTGTCGTGCGCCTTGAGCACCACGCCCATCCCGCCGCTGCCGATCACGCGCTCGATGTCGTACCGCCCCAGCCGGCCCAGCATCTCAGGATGTCCGGGCGCACCGAGCAAACCCAACACCGTGTCGCGAACCGACTCGGCCGCGTGGTCGGCGGACTCGGCGAAGATATCGGACTGCGAAGTGTCTGGCTCCCAGCGCGGCTCGCATTCACCGCTCAAGAGCGTGTGAGCATCGCTCCACCAGTCGTCGTCGGCTGCCAGCGTGGTTAGCCGCCGCTGGCACGTCTCGCAGTGCTCCACGTGCTCAGCCGCCGTGCGATATGCATCGCTGGCCTCGTCCTCGGCCAACAGCGCGCCGAGCCGCACGTCGCCACATGGATGAGCTTTCGATTTCATACGTCAAACTGCCTCTCCTTTGGGAGGAGGGCTGGGGAGATTAGATACGTTCGACTCCCTCCCCCTTGCGGGGAGGGTTAGGGAGGGGGTAAGGTCCGCGTGCATTTTTTGCATGCCAGACCCGCCATCAAACCGGCTCGCCTCGTCGCGCAATTTTGCCATCACACGGCTGCGTGCGATATAAACGCTTCCCGCAGTCATGCGTAGTGCTTGTGCGACTTCAGCAACAGTTTTGGCTTCCACGCTCGTCTGCCAGAACGCTTGCCACGTCGTCGGCGTCACCGTGCTCGTCGACCTTCGCCGCCGCCCAGCGAAAAACCTCGCGGCGATACTCCAGCTCAAAGATCGCCGATTCCGCGCCGTTCGCGCCGGAACCTCCTGCAGCATCCGCATGACGTCGCTGTTGCCGCTGCCGGCAACTCGATACTTGGGCCGCGTCAGGAAGTTAATGATGAAATTCCGCGCGATCCGAAACAGCCAATCGCGGAACCGCCCGTGCGCCGCATCCGGTTGCCAGCGATGCACGGCCCGCGACACGGCCATCAGCACTTCCTGACCCAGCTCCTCGGCGTCGGCGTGTTGCAACCCCTTCCGCCGCGCCATCCGGTACAACAACGGCAAGTAAATCTGCACGAACTCATCCCACGCCTCGACATCCGCACCATCGGACAACCGGGCAATCAAGCTGGCACGGGTATTCACGGCCACCGCCATAGGCGTTGCTTACTCTCCGGGGCTTATATTAACACACGCCCCGGCCAAGGTTCTTTCAGGCGCAGGCGAAAAAAGACGCGATGAAGGCTCGCTTCGCCGGCACGTAAGCGAAACGCTTGCTTCTGCCGGAAGTCTTGATTAAGCCGATTCGTATTCTTTCCGCAGCTCCCGTGTAAAAATCATTGTTCTAAGAAACTGCGCGGGCCAAAAAAGTACTAGACATTTGACCACTAACTCGTGTATAATAGCCGCGGCCTCGAAATGACCGTCTGACGCGTGGCTGCCGGAAGAGCTCTCCCGGGATGTCCCCGGACCAGTGGTGGCACACATCACGCACGGGCGGTTTGGGTTCGCGCACCCAAGCGTTGCCATACGCAATGCATCCGGCCGGCACATAGTACCCGAAGGGGGGTTGTCGGAAAGGTGCGGCGCCGGAGCGGGCCTGAACTGCGGCCAAACTGCGCTAACCCAACCGCGCTTCATTTCTTTTTTGAAGAAGCTGTTAGCTCGTAGCTGTTAGCTCTTACCCAGAAGAAGAGAGAGAGAATCAGATCAAGTGCCAAACGGCCGCTTGCGGCTTAGGAGCGAAGCACACAACAATCCGCAATCCGAAATCGCGAATGTCATCCCGCGCCGCGTAAGCCGATCGCCCGTCGCACCCGGATGATACACGCCCGGATCGTCCGCGCCGTCGTCGTTCCAATCGCCGACGACCGGCTTGTCGTTCGCGCCGCCAAGCTCGAAGACTCGGTCATGCGCGTCCAGCTCGCGGTTGCGGTTCGTGTCGACAATCCACGTGCCGGCGCGGTACACGCCGATCTCGTGGAAACCGTTGCCATCGAAATCACCGACGACCGGCAGGTCGCCCGCTTGGCCAAACGTCACGGCCGCATCCACCTCGGTGAACCGGCCGTCGCCATTGAGATCCAAGTTCCACTGGCCGTCGCGGAACACGCCGATCTGCCGGATGCCGTCGCCATTCCAGTCGCCCGTGACCGGCGCATCGCCGGGCGTGCCGTAGTGGAACACGTGATCGATCGCGTCGGCGCGGCTGCGGCCGCGCACGGTGCGCTTGAGCACGCGAGCGCCTGTGGCGGCCTCGTCCTCGGCCGGCGGCACGTTTTTCATTTTGCCTTCCGGCTTGGCCGGATAGTTGTCGAGGTCCGGCAAGCCAGGCTCGCGCGTAACCGCCCACGGATCGCGCGGCCAGGCGGGGCCATAGATGCCGATGTCCGTCTTGCCGTCGGCGTCCCAATCGCCGGTGACAGGCAGGTCGCCGTCGCTGCCGAGATGGGCCCACAGGTCGCTGGCGTCCCAGCGGCCGTTGCCGTTGAGATCCAGAAACCAATGTCCATCCGCAAATACACCAATGTCGCTCACACCGTCGCCGTTGTAGTCGCCGACCACCGGCGTCGCGTTCTCGCTGCCGAACACTTCCTCGCGCAGCACGGTGACCCCATTTTCGTCCACCGTCGCAAGCGTCCAGCGGCCACGATCAAGCGGCGTGTTTTGCCACGCGGCGGCCGTGAGTTGCATCGACGTCATTTGGAAGCGCACGCTCGGTGGCGTCGCGCTTCGCGGCCAGCCGGCGTTCACGACGCTCAAGTGCCATGTGAAGCCGACGACATTGCTCGAACCGCCGAAGATGTCCGGCGGCGCAATCGCCGGCGGCCGCGGCGGCAGCACCAGCTTAGGCACGAACGGCACGGCCAGCGGCGGGAAGAGTGGCGGAGGCGGTGGCGGCGGTTCGACGGGCGGAAAGATTTGTGGAACGTCGGGCCGCGTCGTCACCTCACTGAAATTGTTTTCCAGCGAGTGCCGACCCGCCGGCAACGGGATTCGCACAATGGCATCGTTGCCGAACTGCGCGCGGAACAATTCGATGGTCGCCTGCTGGCCCGGCATCGGGATTGAATGCGGCTGAATGGGGCGACCGGACGGCAAGCGCGGGTTGACCGGTAGGCCGCCGAGCGTGCCGGGTGTATCGACGCCGTCGATGACGCCCGGCGGCGTGTACTTCAACGACCGCATACGTGCCGGCCCGCAAGCCGGTGAAGTGGTAGAAGCCACGGGCGTCCGTCACAATGCGAATGACGTCGCCGGGCCCGCCCGCGTAATGGCCGGGAAGTGCCTGGTCGACAAAAATCGGATCGCCCGATGCACCCTGGCGCAGCTCCAGCACAACGCCCGCAAGCGGCCGATCGTCCGACGTGCGGACGCCGTCGCGCAGCGCGGCCACTTCTTCCGGCGAGAGCGGATCGTTGGTGACGATCGGCGGGCCGTCGATGAATACGTAACCCGAAATGCTCGCCGGCGGCTCCTCGCAGAAATCGTACTCGAACAAGTTTTCGCCCGAACCGACATCGATGTCACCCAGCAGGTTCGAGTTCAGCCGCGTGCCGCCGCCCGTGCCCACGTGGGCGTCGGCGTCGAAATATCCAGCGGGCTGGTGCTCGCGAACGCTGTACGTGCCAGGCCGCAGGTTTGTGAACGAGTATTCGCCGGCCGCGTTGGTGAGCTGTTGTCGCGATCACATTGCCGGCCGCATCCAAGAGGTCGATGCGCACACCGGCGATTGGCGGCTCGCCGATCGTCGCGGTTCACACGCCGGATCGGTCGAAACCACAACGATGCCGTGAATGCTGCCGGGCAATAGCTCGCCGAAGTTGTACTCGACGCCGGCCTGCCCCCAGTTAATCGCAATCTGGCTGATCCGGTCGCCCGGCGGCGAAACGTCGGCCACGCCGCCAAGATTGCCCGGTGTATCGATGCCGTCGAGCCAGCCAGCCGGATGAACTTCGACGACCGTGTACGTGCCGGCCGCCAGGTTGCTGAACTGGTAGTAGCCCGCGGCGTTGGTTGTCGCGCGCAAGCCCGTGTCGTTGCCGCTTACGTTGAGCAACTTCACCACAACGCCTGCAATGCCCTCTTCCGGGCCGCGGTCAAACGACGCCGTCGTTGTCGCGATCGTGATAGACGTTGCCCGAAAGCGTCACCCCGACGCGCTCGGAGAAGTCGTACTGCGTGCCATTCATGCCCGGCGGCAGGTAGATGCTGTGGATCGTGTCGACGCCATCGAGCAGGCCGCCTGCGGTTCCGACGCGATCGGCGCTGTCGAAAAATCCGCCAGGCTGGATCTCGTGCACTCGATAGTGGCCCGGCGCAAGCCCTTCGAAGCGGTATTGGCCAGCAGCGTTTGTGAACGTTGTCGCCACCAGCTTCCCATCGGCGTCGAGCAGTTGAATCACGACACCTGCTAACAACAAATCAGGATGATCGAAGTCGCCGTCTTCATTCAGGTCGACGTGTACGCGGCCGGCAATCGAGGCGGGAAGCTTCTCGCAGAAATCGTACTGGACGGCGTCGAAATCGGAACCGATGTTGATGCCCGTGAAAATGCTGTATACGCCGGGCACATCGTACTTCGTACCCCCGGCGGTGCCGATTCGCTCACCGCCGTCGAAGTAACCGGCCGGCTGGTGCTCGCGAACCGTGTACGTGCCCGGCCGCAAACCTGTAAATGAATATTCGCCGTCCGCGTTCGTGGTTGTCGTGGCAATAACGTTGCCGCCGCCATCGAGCAAATCGATCCTCACGCCTTCGAGCAAGATCTCCGGATCGTCGAAGTTGCAGTCTTGCCCGCTGTCGAGCGTGCACGCGGCCCCGCGATCGATCCGGGCAGCAACTCGCCAAAGTTGTATTCGAGACCGGTCTGGCCCCAAGTTAATCGCGATCTGGCTGATCATGTCGCCCGGCGGCGAAACATCGGCCACGCCGCCGAGGTTGCCCGGAGTGTCGATGCCGTCGAGCCAGCCGGCCGGGTGAACTTCCATCACTGCGTACGTGCCGGCCGCGAGGTTCGTGAAGTCGTAATAGCCGGCGGAGTTCGTCGTGGCGCGCACACCCGTGTCGCGGCCGCTGCTGTCGAGCAACTTCACGACCACGCCGCCGATGCCTTCCTCCGCCCCACGATCGAACTCGCCGTCGTTGTCGCGATCGTGATAGACGTTGCCGGAAATCGTCACGCCGACGCTTCTCGCAGAAGTCGTATTGAATCGCGTCGAGACCCGACGTGATGTTGATGCCGGTGAACACGCTGTACAGGCCCGGCACGTCGTGCTTCGCGCCGCCGGCCGTACCGATGCGCTCGCCGCCGTCGTAATACTGAGTTGGCTGATGCTCGCGGACCTGATAGATAGCCGGCGCGAGGCCGGTAAACTCGTATTCGCCGTTGGCATCGGTGAGCGTCGATGCGAATGAAGTTGCCCTGCCGCATCCAAGCAGATCGATCCGCACACCGGCAAGCAGAATTTCCGGTTCGTCAAAGTTGCAATCTTCGTGATGGTCGGCATGCACGCGGCCTCGTATCGAGCCGGGCAGCAACTCGCCGAAGTTATAGTTCACGGCGTGGTCGCCGAAATTGAGCATCGCGCCGAAGATGCGATCCACGCGGCCTGCCGCTTCATTCGCCGCCGCGCCGCCGTGGCTGCCGGCCGTGTCTTTGCCGTCGAGCCAGCCATTCGGCTGAACCTCGCGCACGCCGTACGTGCCCGGATACAGATTGCGAAATTCGTAGAAGCCGCGCTTATCTGGATTGGTCGACGTAATCGTCGTGATGCCGGTGGCGTTGCCGTTGGCGTCAATCAGCTCGAGAGTTACGCCGCCGATGCCTTGCTCGGCAACGTGGTTGAACAAGCCGTCATCGCTGCGATCGTGATAGACCCAACCGGCGAGCGTGGCCAGCGGAATCTGGGCGGCATGGGCGACCGCGCCGGCCGTGCGATCCGTATAGTCGTGCGTGGAAGAATAGCGGTCGTTGTGCAGGCCAAGCGAAAGACCCGTCGCGTTTGTGGCCGCGGCAAACTCGTCGTCGAACGCGTCCCAATATGTGCCTGTGAGCGTGAGATCGACGTATCCCCGCGCGGAGAACTCGCCGACAACGAGCGACCGCTGAAACTCGGCGCCTTCCACCAGCGAGTTCACGTCGATGTCCTGGCCATCGACATACTGCGCTTCGTCGGCGTCGACCGAAAGTACGAGTTTCTCGCCGGCGTCGAAACCGCTGAGATCGAACACGATCTGCGAGCCGCCGTCGACGACGGTCACGCTGTTAATCGTAAACCCGTTGGCGCTGTCGATGGATAGCGAGCCGTGCTGAAACGCGCCGAGGCCGCCGGCGGCCGTGTCGAAGAACACGTCGCCTTCCGTGAGGCCATTCTGCTGCTTGTCGCCGTTGATCGTAAGCCGGTTGAGCGTCGTGCCGGCGGCCCCGCCGACGAACGAAACTTCGATCACGTCGCGGGCGGCTGTCGTCGCCCGTGGCCTCTTCGAAATACACCGAGCCAAGCAGGACCTGCGGCGCAGAGCCCGTCGCCGGCCATGAGGCGGCGCGATTCCAGCGGCTCAATCTGGCAGCGGCGCGGATGGCGAAGCGGCGATTGCGGTTTGCGGATTTCGGATTGCGGATTGCCGGCGAATACACCTGATCCGTGATTCCAACCAAAGGCACTACGTATCGCATTTAACAATCCCACAAGCTGCCTCCATGCAACCAAATGTTCGCTACTCGTCAATCCGACTTTGTTTTTACAGAACACTAATCTTCGCTAATCCACGCTAATGAATCATTAGTGCAAATTAGTCGATTAGAGCAGTTTTCCAAATCATGTAGCCACAGAGGTCACAGAGACCACAGAGAGTTATTGAGGAGAGCTTGCTTTTCAATAGAATCTCTGTGTCCTCTGTGGCTATGTATTAACGTGAATTGCTCTAGTGTTCTACTCTCCGCGATCTCTGCGCCTCTGCGTGATGTTCACCTAATCTTTCCTGATCGAAGTCGTGCATTCTGCTCAATTTCAATCCGCGATCCGCAATTGTTACCGAACGGGATCGCTCGGCGACGTTGCCACGGACGGCGCTGCACTCTCCGCAACGTTCCAAATGCGAACCGTCGTGTCGTAGCTGCCCGAGACCAAAACGCAGCCGCTCGCGTCGCAGGCCAGCGCAGCCACAGTTCCTGTGTGCCCTTCAAGCTGGGAGGTCATTTTCTGCCCTTCCAGGTCCCAGACCAGAATGCGATTGTCGGTGCCACCGCTGGCCAACTTCTGAGCGCCTAGAAACGCCAGCGCATGCACCTTCGCAGGACGACTATCGAGCGTGAAGACGGGCTCTCCCGTCGAAACATCGAACACGCGAATTGCCGAACCGTCCCCCGCCGCCGCCAGCCGGCGGTTGTCGGGAGCGAAGGCCATCGCGCGGATGCGCCGGCCGTCCGTCTTGATGTCGCGCTCCTGCGAGCCGGTTTCGACATTCCACACGCGGATGCGGCCATTGCGACCGGCGACGGCCAAGCGCGTGCCGTCCGGCGAAAAGGTCACCGTGCGCACATCGCCGCACGGGCAGCGCAGCACCTGGCTGGTTTGCCCGGCCGAGGTGTTGATGATTTGCAGACGATTGCAGAAACCGACTACGGCGATTTGCTGGTTGTTGGGATGGAAGCAAAGGCCGGCAATTGCCTTGTCGCAGGCGACCGTGCGAAAGACTTGCTGCCCGTCGGCGAGATTCCACACGCAGACCGAGCGGTCGCCGCCGCCAGAGGCCAAGGTCTTGCCATCGGGCGCGAGGCACAGCGAGCGGACCCAATCGGCGTGCCCTTCCAGCCGCGCAACAAGCGCGCCGTCGGCGGCGTTCCACACCAGGACGCGGTGATCGTCGGTCGCGGCGGCGACGGTCCGGGCATCCGGCGTGATCGAGACGCCGGTCACGACGGCCGCTACCCGCTCCTCATCGCCGCACTCGATGACGCGGGCGGCGTGAACGATCGAAGGCTCGGCCGCCGTCAGGCAATCATTTGCCACCAGCAGCGCGCCGGCTGCGGCCCAAACGATTGCCCGCGCGGAGTTCAACCAAATGATGCTGCGACGCACGGCAAGGTCCCCATTGCTAGCAGGAAAGCGATAATCCGGCTCTTCGGGATTTATCGACCACGGCTCGACGCGGGCCGAAGCAGAATTGCAGCCGCCGCACGACGCGGGCGATAAACTGCGGCAACTGGGCTGCGCGTGCCGGCGCTCGGAGATTTACGCCATAGATGCCACTGCTAACTTGTTTGCAATGAGCTTGGGTGCCACTGCTAACTTGTTAGCAGTGCTTTTGATGCGACCGCCTTGCGGACCGCGCTTGAGAGCGGCGACAAGAAGTTAGCGGCGAATCCAGTTTCGACCGCAAGGCCGTCGCGATGGAGCACTGCTGGACAAGCCAGCAGTGGCACCCTGCGACCCCTTGCGTGCGCTACAATCCGCGCTGCAGTAAAACGCTTTGCACACTACTGCTGCGTGTCTTCGGTGGCCGGCTCGGACATCGGCGCTTCGGTTTGCGGTTCGTCCGGCGCTTCCGACGTTTCGCCGGACTGCTCCGATGTTGCGCTCGACTCCTTTGACGCGTTGTCGTCGGCCGCGTCTGTCGTTCCGCCTTGGCGCTGACGGCGCTCCTGAATCTCGTCGGTGAAATTCTGCTCGACGTCAAAATTTTCAATGACCTCCCACAGCGGGAAGTCATCGCCCAGTCGCTCGTCGAGCTGGTCGAGCACTTTGCGATACTGCTTGACGTAGTCCAGGATGTCCTCGCCGGTGGACGCCTCGTCGTCGAGGATCGACGGGAACTCGTCAATCACCAGCCGCCATTTGGCAAAGCCTTCCTTGTAGAGTTTTTGCGCCGTGACGAGATCGGCTTCCTTGAAGGCGTTGTTGGCCTCGAACATCAAGCGGCGGGCGGCAACGGCATTATCGGTTTGCTCGAAGTCGCACCGCGTTTGCCAGTAATCGTAGTTCGCATCGCGCTTGTAGTTTATCGTGTACTGCAAAACGAGCTTGCGCCGCTCAAGTAAATTAGCGAGCTGCAGCGCTTCTTTTTCTTTGTCCGGCTTCTCGCGTCCAATTCGCTGGGCCACATCGCGTTCGGTGATCTCGAGCTTGCCGTTGATCTCGTAGGCCTTGGTCGCGTCTTCGGGACTGCGCTGGTTCTCCGGCATATCGAGGATCCGGCGTTCATCGTCGGTCAGCGACGCGCGCTTTTCCGTGAGCACCATATCGCGCACACCAGGAAGCATGGCGTCGAACCGGGCAGTTAAGTCGGCGACTTCCTTCTCGAGTTGCGGCTGCGTGCCCAACTGCAACTTTTCGCCGAACGAGTGCTCGATGACGGTGTTGCCGAATTGACGCCATTCCTCGCCCGCCCTGATCCACGCGCGGCGGGCCTTATCGAACAAGCCCTCCTTCTCGATGGCTTCCGCGTAGTTCATCGTCGACTTGGCCGGACTGGAATAAAAATCACGCGGGCTCTTACGGCCGAGGCTAAACCCCTTGACGTCCACGGAGTCGATCGCGTCGAGGTACCACTGCTTGCCCACGAGCCAGTTGTCGCGCTCCTCAAGCGTGCGGTCGGGCGGATGGAATTCGTCGTCGGCCTTGAACAGCCGGCGATATTGCTCGTGTTCGTCTGCGCGGCCAATCTTCTGCCCGACAAACCATCCGAGGTCCCACAGCAGCACGGGGTTGTCCTCATTGTAGCGCTCTCCGTCGGTGAGAAACTCGATGCCGCGCCGAACGTAATAGTAACGGTCTTTGTAGTCGTCGAACTCCACCGAGACGTTGTAGGTCAGGTTCCAGGCCTGAAATTTCCAGAAGGTGATGAAGTTCGGTTGCAGCTTGGCGAGCTGTTCGAGGCTGGCGGTGAGGCTCGTCCAATCCTCGACCTTCTTGTAATGGTTCGCCTTGTTCCACAGCACATTGACGGCGACGCCGCGCAGGCCGAGGGTGGCCAGCTTGATCGTTTCACTCGCCGGGTCAATCTCTCCGTAATTCACTTGCGACAGCTTATATTCGTTGCGAAGCTGGGCCAGCCGCCCGCCGGCGCGCGTGGTCGTGGCCGGCGCTCGAGCCAGCCCAGCACGAAACACAGTGCCACGATCACCGCGGCGTATGAGATCTTTCGATAAAACGAGGTGCGGTCACTCATTTGGCAACCTCCCGCGTGCGTAGCAGAAAGTAACCGGCCACGAACAGCCCGGCGAGAAATGCCAAGCATGCCGTCAAGTCTTGGGCCAGCCGGTTAACGGGAATGTAAAAGCCGTAGGCGATGTAATCGACGGTGCTGAACGAATTAAAATCAGGAAGCAGGTACGCCATGCTGAACATGCCCGCGCAGCACGCTGTCGACCGCCACGATCATCTGCGTGCCGAAGTTCTCCGGCAGCGGCGACATCTGGTTCATCTGCGTCACGATGCGGTACAGCGATTCGAGCGGCCCGCCGCCGATTTGTTTGCCCGTCGCCACGTCGAAAAACATCTGCCAGAAAAATCCTAGTGTGATGTAGGACGCGGTGAAAATCATGGCCACCGGCCCGTTCACCACCGTGCTGCAAGTCACGCCGATGGCGATCACCAACACCATTTGCACCCAGATGCTCACTTGGGCCTTGATGTAATTCCACAGCGGAGAGCCGTCCGGCAAACGGATGAAGCAATCCGGCATTGCGAAGCCGAAATACTGTGCGTTGTCGATGCATTGAACGATCACTTCCACGCGGCCGTCCTTGCTCACAAGGTCCTTGATCAGGTCGATCGGATTGCGATTCTCATCATCGAGCTTGCGCTGCCAATCGAAGTTGTTGATCGATGCGTCTTTGGCCGTGAAGGTCCACAAGTCGCTTTTGAGCTGCGTCTCGGGGTTGCGCAACTGCATCGTGCCCTGAATGCCAGCCTCGATATTGCCCTTATAGGTGCGGAACACGCGCACGATCAATTCCAGTGGAAGCACCTGGCCGTCCTTGTCATTGCGCAGGTCGGACTCACTCACGCCGCTGAACGTCCAGATGGCGGCTGCCTGCGTGCCGCCGTCGACAAAGCTGCGATACGTCCACTCGTTGCCGACGTTGACCCCCTTAGCCACGGGCACGCCTTTGCGATCGAGGAACCGCAGCCTGCCATATTCCGGCACGCGGGCGCGGAACATGCCTTCCGGCTGGCTCACATTGTACGCGGTTTCCCCGCCGACTCGTTGCGCGGTGATCGCGTGCTCATGCTCATTCGTCGAAAAGGCCCGGCCCGTTCCGTCGGGATAAATCACAACATCGTGCCTGTGCGACTGGCCAAGCGTGGTGTGGCCGCTCTTGCTCACCGGCTTGCCTTCGGCGTCGATTTCGTTTTGCAAGTTGGCAACGTCGACGCCATGCGTATGGTCCAGCATTCGCCAGACAAAAAGGCGCTGGACGCGGCCATCAGGGCCAGGAGCGCGGTTCCGATCAGCGTGAAGCCGAGGATTCGCCCGAGAACGATGTCGCCTGCGCGAACCGGCTTGGTGACCACCGTGTAGATTGTTTTCGACTTGAAATCCTGCGGCAGGCTGAATGCGCTGATCAATAGCGCGATGAGCAGCGTGAGATACGTCGTGGCCATGAGGACGACGCTGAAAAACAATTTGCCTGGCTCGCGGTAGTTGGTTTGCAAGAACCAGCCGGCAAACAGCAGGATCACAACGTACACGACAAACGCCACCCACACGCGGCGCCGCCACGATTCTTTCACGGCCAGTCGGGCGATTGCCCACACTCGCCGCGGCGACGTGCGAAACAACTCGGCGAAACCATTGGTGACCACGCGGTAGGTGATGTCGCCGGCCTTCATCGGCCCGTGACGAACGAGCGCGATAAGGAAACCGACAACGAGCGCCACGACCGTTGCGGCCACGGCGGTCATGAGAAAGATGGCCAGCGCGCTCGTCAAAATTGACCGCGCGTCGGTCCACGGATAACCCGTCAGCCAGGTCAGATACGGGAGAAGTTCATTTTCAAGAACCATGAATCAATCAACGATTTCGGATTGCGGATTTGCTTTGGCGTCGGCCGCCAGGCCGAATCTACTGTCAGTTGGGCCAATTTATCTCTTCGACATCCGGCGTGGCCGCCGGCGCCAATTCGCTTAGTTCGGCGATCCCGCGGCGACCGGCTGCCCGTCCTGCACGACGCGGCGACCCGGCCGCGCTTCGCTGTCGCGGACGATCGACAGGAACAGCTCTTCGAGCGTGGTGGTCGGATGCTCGATGCTCACCAGCTCGCCCTGATGCCGCTCGATTGTCTGCCGGATTTCGTTGAGGCAATCTTCGCTGAGGCGCCTGGCGCGAATCTGCGAGATGTCAGCCTGCGTCAACAGGCTGTCGACGCGGCCCAGCTCTTTCAGCTCGCCCTGATGCAGGATGGCGATGCGGTCGCACACGTCTTGCACGTCGGCCAGCAGGTGGCTGCACATGACCACGGTCGTGCCCTGGTCGCGGAGCCGCAGGATCATGTCCTTCATTTCCCGCGTGCCGATCGGGTCCAGGCCGCTCGTCGGCTCGTCGAGCAGAATCAGCTCCGGCTCATTGATCAGCGCCTGGGCCAGGCCGATCCGACGCGTCATGCCCTTGGAATATTCTTTGAGTTGCCGTTTGCGGGCCCGGTCGAGCCCGACCATCTTGATCAAGTCATCGATCCGTTGGCGGAGCACGTCATACGGGATGTCGAACAGCCGGCCGTAGAAGTCGAGCGTCTCCTCGGCGTTGAGGAAGCGGTACAAATACGACTCTTCCGGCAGGTAGCCGAGTCGCTGGTTCTTGCTGACGTCGGTGGCGTCTTTGCCAAATACGAGGGCCTGACCCTCGGTGGGAAAGAGCAGCCCCAAGAGCAGCTTCAGCGTGGTCGTCTTTCCTGAGCCGTTTGGACCCAAGAGGCCAAACACTTCGCCCTGGCGAACGTCCAAGTCGAGCGCCTTGAGGGCGCGAACTTTGGGTCGGCCCCAAAAATCGCGGTACGTTTTCGAAAGCGCCCGCGTTTCAATGACTGTCTCACCCGCCATGCGATACCTCGTTCACGCCCTAAGAAAAGTCGACTACCCCGCTTACTCGCTACGTCCGCCGCTAGCATCCGGTTCGCGCGGATTTTGCCGAGATTCGGCCCATCCGACCGGAGGCTAAACCACTCACTATAAATGGGTTACAGTGGCGTGACAAGTTGCTCGTAGGTCAGGCTTTCCAGCCTGACTGGTCACTAAAGTCAGATCTGCGTGTCCGGCTGGAAAGGCTGACCTACTGAAACCGCAATAGCGCGTAATTCTTCTTGCCGCTGCGCAGGACCATGACGGTTTCGCTGGCCAGGTCGGCTGCTGTTAGCCGCGCGTCGACGTTTTGGATACGGCGATTGTTGACGTATGCGCCGCCCTGCTGAACCGTGCGGCGGGCATCGCCCTTGCTTTTGGCCAAGCCGGCCGACACGAGCGCGTCGATGATTGGCAGGCCGCCGCTTTCCTCTAACGCGTGTCGCGGCAACTGTTCGCTGGGCACGTCGGCGAAGATCTCAGTCAACTGCGAATCGTTCAAATCCGAGATTTCGGCGCCGTAAAAAATCTCCGTCGCGCGTTGGGCCGTGGCTAAGCCTTCTTCGCCGTGAACAAGGCGAGTCAGCTCTTCGGCCAAGCGGCGCTGGCTGTCGCGTTTGGCGGCGTCTTGCTGCGCGCGGCATCGAGCGATTCAATATCTTCGCGCGAAAGCGTCGTAAGCATTCGCAGGCACCTTCCCACATCGGCATCCTCAACGCGAATCCAGTACTGATAGAACTGGTACGGGCTGGTGCGCTCGGCCGAAAGCCAGACAGTTCCACTTTCCGTTTTGCCCATCTTCGAGCCGTCGGACTTCGTGAGCAGCGGGCAGGTGAGACCGTAAAGCTGGACGCCGCGCATCCGGCGCGCCAGATCGATGCCGGCCGTGATGTTGCCCCACTGATCGCTGCCGCCGATCTGAATTTCGCAGCCGAACTTGTCCAGCAAGTAAACGAAATCGTATGCCTGCAAAAGCATGTAGCTGAACTCGGTGTAGCTCATGCCGGCCTGGTCGCCTTGCCCGGCGTCGTCGCGCCCAGCCGGCTCTTCACTGAATCCTTGGCCAACATCACATTGACCGGAAAGTTCTTGCCCACGTCGCGCAGGAATTCGAGATAGCTGAATCGGCCGATCCAATCGTGATTGTTCAAGATCACGGCCGCATTCGAGCCCGCGTCGAAATCGAGAAAACGCTGCATCTGCTCGCGCAGGCCGGCCAGGTTGCGCTCGATCACTTCGACAGAAAGCAGGTTGCGCTCCTGGCTTTTGCCGCTCGGGTCGCCGATCATGCCGGTCGCCCCGCCTACAACGGCAATCGGTTTGTGCCCGGCCTGCTGAAAACGCCGCAACATCGAGAGCGGCAACAGGCTGCCGACGTGTAAGCTATCGGCCGTCGGATCGAAGCCCGCATACAACGTGCGCGGCTGTTTCTCGAGCCACGCCGATAGGCCGGCATCGTCAGTCGTCTGATGCACCAAACCGCGCCAGCGGAGATCGTCGAGAAGCGACATAGCATCAATGTAGCAGGCACACTCCGTGTGCCGTAGGGTGGACACGGCCCACCACAACGTTCGCTGCCACTGGTGGGCGGTGCCCACCCTACTACCGCCACAGGTCGTCGCCCGCGAACGGGTGCTGAAAACCTTCCAGCTTCGGCTTGGGCAGCACTTTGAGAACCTGCTCGGCGAGCTTCAAATCGTCGCGCGTCGTGATCTTGAGATTGAGCGGCGAGCAGGGCACCACCGTCACCGGTTTGCCAAGCCGCTCGACAAGCTGCGCATCATCGGTGACTGGTTCACGGCCGCGCTTGGCGTAGGCTTCAATCAACAGCTCGCGGCGAAACACCTGCGGCGTCTGCGCTTCCCACAGCGATTCGCGGTCCACAGTCGCGGTAATTTGCTTCTTTTGATCGACTCGCTTGAGCGTGGCCTGTACCGGCGCGGCCAGAATTGCCGCTCCGTCGCGCATGGCCGCTTCGAATACCGCGTCGATCCAAGGATCAACCAGGCAAGGGCGCGCTGCGTCATGCACCGCCACAAATTCGATTTCGTCCTTCACTCGCTCCAGCGCCCGCTGCACCGAGTCGGTGCGGTGCTCGCCGCCCTCCACGACCTGCACGCCGAGGATGGCAATGTTCGCGCCAAACTTCAAGTTGAAGAAGTCGCGATCCTCGGCCGCCACGGTGACGATCACTTGCTTCACATCCGCGCGGTTCATGAACCGCTCGGCTGAGTGCAGCCACACGGCCCGCCCGCCCAATGGCGCAAACGGTTTCTTGTACGCCTTGTCGTGAAACCGACGGCTTTGCCCGGCGGCCGGAATGATAACGGCGAAGGTACTCATGTTCCGCAAGATACAGAATTCTGTCGAATAGTTACAGGGTCGGGCGGCGAGATGACGTTGTCCGGCACGTCATCCGATTGTGCCCTTCGCCGCAAAAACGCATAAGAAGCATGGGAAACATAGCAGCGTTTCGTAGCACGCTTATCCGCAAGCAGGTACGATGCAGATGGGATGACGTTTGCTTGTTGGACAGGGTCGGGGCGCACGACAGATGGCATGTCGAAACGTGCGAATTGCGATCGCCGCAGCGATACTTGCTGGTCTCAGCACCGCTGGTGTCGCGGCCAAGGCCGATGCGCTCACGCTGCAAATCGATCCGGCGTCGGGTCTCACGCTTCTGAAGAATGAAACGGAGCAAACGATCGATTTGACAAGTTATCGCCTGACCAGTGCGACAGGCGCTTTGAACGTCGCTGGCTGGAACCCGATCTCCGACGGCAGCGAACTGCCGGCCCAATTCCCGCCGGACAACGGCATCGATGATGGCATTGACTGGGAAGTTGCCGTGAATCCCAGCAGTAGCGAACTGGTGGAGTGGTTCGTGACGGGCGCCTCGCCGTTTCATGCGGGGCAACAGCTCGATCTCGGAAACGCGGTGAACCCGGCTGACATGCCGCCGATTGCGTTCACCTACACGCTTGCCGACGAGTCGCTTGAAACAGGCGTCGTGCGATACGAATCGATTCCGCTTTCGCCGCTCACAGGCGACTACAACAACAACAGCATCGTCGACGCGGCCGATTACGTGCTATGGCGCAAGACGAACACGGGCGGCCAGCAAGGCTACGACGATTGGCGGGCAAACTTCGGCCGAATGTCCATGCAGGAGGGGGCAGCGCTCGGAGCTGGTGCGTCCGTTCCAGAGCCGACAAGCGTTGCACTAGTCATCGTTGCGATTCTCTGCGCACTAGCCCGAAGCGCAAGCGAGGAATAGAAGGCTTCTCCCTCGCTTGCGCTTCGGGCTAGTGTCCGCGGCTGATCAGCCGCTCCTCGATAATCGCCAGAATTTGTGCCGCCACGGTTTCCTTGGAACCCTGGAGCGCCGCGATCACGTCTCCTGCCGGCGTGATGACTTCCACTTCGTTGTCGTGCGCGCTGATCGCCTGCGGGCCGTTGGAGACCATGAGGTCGCAGAATTTCTTCTCTAGTTTCACGAGCGCGCGAAGCCGGTGATCCTCGGTTTCCAGCGCGAATCCGACGACCCAGCGCCGCCCCTTGCGCTGACCGAGCGTGGCTACCACGTCGTCGGTTTCCACCAGATGCAGATCGATTGGCTGGCCCGTCTTGGCGATCTTATGCGACTCGACTCGCACCGGGCGATAATCGCAAGGCGCGGCGGCGCCGATCAGGCCGTCGCATTTCTCGAACTCCTCGCTTGCGGCGGTGAGCATCTCTTCGGTTGAAACCACATTTACCACGCGTACCGCATCCGGATATACGACGTCGACCGGACCGCTGATGACGACCACTTTATGCCCGCGCAGATCGCTGCCTCCGCCAGCGCGCGACCCATTCGGCCGCTCGATGCGTTCGTGAGATAGCGCACGGGGTCGATAAACTGGCGTGTCGGTCCAGACGTGATGAGGATGCGAGTCACTGGGAAGTACAGTAGAGAAGTAGAAGAGAAGTGGAATAGAACGGTGCGTTGGTCTGCGGCAGTGTGGAGTACGAGTACTGAGTACCGAAGTTTGCACGCGCAGTGTACGGATACTCTACTCCACTACTCCACTTCTGCACTACTCGTCTAACGCGTGAGCAGACGCTCAATCGCCGCCTGAATTTCGGCCGGCTCCGCCATGCGGCCCATTCCCGATCGGCGGCAGCTCTGCCAGCCTTCTTGCGGTCCAATAAATTGGAAGCCGTCCTCGCGCAGAGTTTTGATGTTTCGTTGGACGGAGCGCTTTTCCCACATCGTCGTGTTCATCGCGGGGGCGAACAGCACCGGACCGCTGAACGATAACAAGAGCGTGCTCAACAGGTCGTCGGCCAGGCCGCAAGCGGCTTTGGCCAGGAGATCGGCCGAGGCGGGCGCGACGCACATCAAGTCGGCCTTCTCAGCCAGTTCGATATGTGCGCCGAGTGGATAATGGCGATCGAACGAATCGTCGACTACCGGTCGGCCCGTGAGTGCGCGAAACGTCGCCGGCCCGACGAACTTGTGCGCCGCGCGGCTCATCACCACCGATACGCCGTGCCCCGATTGAACCAACGAGCTGACGAGCGCCGCCGTCTTGTAGGCCGCGATGCCGCCGGAGACGCCGATGATGAGTTCGTGGGGCATGGTGAGTAAACGAGTGATGCAACGCGAGAAGCAACATACAGCCCCCAGCTCCGCCGGGGGTTTAAGCAATGCGACTAGTATTAATCAAAACCCCCGGCAGAGCCGGGGGCTGACTGGCGCCACTCAATTCCTCACGTTCCAGAATCCGCCTACAGCGCGGAGAAATCGAATTCCGGCGGGCCGGCCGACGTGGGCCCTGATTCGCCGACCGATTTCACTTCGTTGGACATATCGAGGAAGATTTTGTCTTGCAGAATTTCCTGCACGATGATTTCCAGTTTGTCTTCACTGCCGATGTCCACAAGCGGCCGCGCACCGGCATTCAGTGCCACAAGGCGCTTTTGGATGAGCGTCGACAGCTTAAACCGCCCGCCGACCTTGTTGACGATTGCTTCCTCTTTGAGTGCCTCAATCATTTGTGCTCCGTGTGGGAAATCACTTATCTACAATTCCACGTTCTCTCAGAATTTCGCTAATCTCGTTGACCGCACGTTTGACGACGTCGTTCACTACTTGATGCTGATACTGATCGGCACGGGCCAATTCGCGGCGGGCCACCTCGAGCCGCCGGGCAATCGCTTCGTCCGATTCGGTGCGCCGCTCGCGTAAACGCCGTTCCAACTCCGCGTCAGAATCCGGCCGCAGGAAAATCGTGAGGGCGGTGGGGACCTGACCGAGGACCTTTTCCGCGCCGTCGACATCAATATCTAAAACTACCCATTTTTGGTCATTGCGGCTAGGCGTGACTTCCGCCAGGAGCGTGCCGTACCAGTGGCCGCGGCCGAATACCTCGCAACATTCGAGAAATTCGCCGGCCCGCCGGCGTCGCTCGAACTCCTCATCGTTGAGAAAATAATAGTCAACCCCGTCGAGCTCACCCGGCCGCGGCTGCCGCGTCGTCGCCGACACGCTCAGCCGCAGCCGATCCGCATGTCGCGCAAGCAGACCCTTGAGCACGGTCGATTTACCCACGCCGGAAGGGCCGGAGAGGACGATCAGGTTCGCGATGGGTGATTGCACGCTCACTCGATCGTGGATTGCGGATTTCGGATTGGGATGCAACTGGTTCAATCCGAAATCCGCAATCTGAAATTCCACCCTCACTCCACGTTCTGTATCTGCTCGCGGATCCGCTCCAGAGCCGTCTTCATCTCTACAACCAATCGCGATATTTCCGCGTCGTTTGCCTTGGAGCCAATCGTGTTCACCTCGCGGCCCATTTCCTGGGCGATAAACTCGAGCTTGCGCCCAGAGCTTTCCGGCAGCAGTAGCGCCGCCTCATACTGCTGCAGGTGGCTGCGCAGGCGCACAACCTCTTCCGAGATGTCGCTGCGGTCGGCGAAAAGGCTGACTTCGCGCAGCAAATCGGCCGGCTGCACGGTGACGTTCAACTCCGACAGCGCCTGTTGAACCCGCGTCGTAAGGCGCGACTGATAGGCCTGTGTTACTTCGGGTGATCGTTTGGTAACGGCATCGAGCATTTCCAATATCTGCCGGCCGTTGTGCGCCAGGTCGGCGGCGAGCGCAACGCCCTCTTCCGCCCGCATCTTGGCCGTTGCCGCCAGCGCATCGCGGACCACCGGCTCGATTGCCGGCCAGTCGTCGCGCGGGTCGTGACTCGCGCTGAAATGCTCTTCCACTGCGCCGGGCAGCGCGAGCAGCATCTGCAGGTCCTCGGGGTCCGACCACTCCTGCCGTCCCGTATATTGCTGAAGCTGCCGGCGATAATTCTCCAGCACGTAGGTGTTGATCCGGTAGTCGTCGGCGCCGTGCGCGGTCGACTCGCATGTTGAGCTGCACGGTGCCGCGGCGAATCGTCTCACGCGTTACCGTTTCCACCTCCGGCTCTAGCGCCGCATAGCCCTCGCTCGCTCGGTAGCTGAGCTTGAAATGCCGGCTGTTGATCGTGCGCACTTCGACCGCGACGGCCAGCCCCTCGGTCTGGCTGCGAGCCTCGCCAAAACCGGTCATGCTAATGAGCAAGGCAGTGGACTCCCGCGACTCTGTGGACCTGCCGGCGACTTACTGATTGCTGGCGGGTGGCGCTGAAGTGCTGTCGGCCGTCGGCGTGCTGCCGGACGGCGATTCGGCGTTTCCTGCGGCCCCGATTGCAGCGGCGGGTGCCTCGGCTTGCGGCTGAGTTTGACCGGCCGGCTGACCTTGGCTGGCTGGCGGCTGATTCTGACCCGCCGTCGGCACGGTTGCATTGCCCTGACCAGGCGATCCTTGAGTAGGCCGACCTGCTGGCACACCGAGCGGAGGCGCTCGACGACGAACTCTGCGTTCCCCTGGTGAGGGCATCGCCACCGTGCTTGGCCCAGAACGTCGCGATCAGACAAATGGCAATCCAAAACGTCGCCGCGTAAATCGTGATCCGTGTGAACACATCCCCGGCCTTCGCACCGAATGCGCTGGAGCCGCCCATGCCACCTAACGCGCCGGCCAGGCCGCCGCCGCGCCCGCGCTGCACCAAAATGAGCAGGATCAGAAAGATCGCCAACAGCGAAAGAACAATTACGAACAAAGCGCCCATTGTAGGAATAGCGATGAATTGTGGTTGTCGAAGGGAAGGAACTCGAGCGGCACGGATTCAATTCTTTGCTACGCCCGACGCGATGCCTAGAAAATCGTCGCCTTTCAAACTGGCGCCGCCCACGAGCGCGCCGTCGATGTCGGGCTGCGACAGCAAGTCTGCCGCATTGCCCGGCTTCACGCTGCCGCCGTACAGCACACGCACTGCCGCGGACCGCTCATTGTACCGCTCTCGCAACAGACTGCGAAGGTCAGCGTGGACTTCTTGAGCCTGGTCCGGCGTAGCGACTTTGCCGGTGCCAATCGCCCACACTGGCTCGTAGGCGACTACGACTCGATCGATCTGGTCCAGCGACACATTCGCCAGGGAACCCTCGAATTGCCGGCGAATCACGGCGGTCGTTTGGCCGGCTTCGCGCTCGGCCAGCAGCTCGCCTACGCAAACAATGGGAATCAAGCCGGCTGACAGGGCGGCCAGCGTCTTCCGGTTCACGTCTGCGTCGGATTCGCCCAAGATGTGGCGGCGTTCGCTGTGGCCGAGAACGACGTAACGGCAGCCGACGTCGAGCAGCATCGCGGCGCTGATCTCGCCGGTGAAGGCGCCGTCCGGCTCGTGGTACATATTCTGGGCGCCGAGCGCAACCGGTGTGTCAGACACTACGTCGTTCACCGGAGCCAAATAAACGGCCGGCGGACAAACGAGCAGATCGAGATGTCCAAAGCTGCCGGCCCGCTCCACGATGCCCCGCGCCAGCGCGACAGCGCTCGTGCGGTTGGTGTTCATCTTCCAATTGCCGGCAATGAGCTTGCGTCGCATTGAGAGTTGAGAGTTGAGAGTTGAGAGTTGAGAGTTGAGAGTTGAGTGTCAGAATTTAGCTACGAAAACGTCAACGGAACGGCAGCTGAGCTTCGTCTCTGACGCTAAACTCTCGACCCTCAACTTTCAACCAATCTACCCGATCGGCTCGCCCTGCGCATAGGAGCCAAGCACTTCGACTCGCTGTGCTTTTTTCGTCAGCGACGCGATTGCTCGACGAACCGGCCCGTCCTCCTCGTGGCCGACGAATTCGACGAAGAACAAGTAGCTGCCCAAGCTGCCGGGAATGGGATAAGAATCGATCATCGTCATGTTCAAACCGTTCCGTTCGAAGTTCATCATTGCTTTCACCAGCGCGCCGGGTTTGTGAGCAACTTCGAACAGCACGGTGGTTTTGTCGCTGCCGGTCGGCTGCGATGTGGCCGTGGAAATGACGACGAAGCGCGTGACGTTATTCGGGTTGTCCTCGATGTTTGGCGCCAGAATGGGCAATCCATAGTGGGCTGCCGCCTGGGCGCTGGCCACCGCCGCGGCATGACGATCCACTTTCGCCGCCTTGGCTGCGTCGGCCGTGCTGGAGGTTTCGCGAAGCTCGGCTTGGGGCAGATGCCGTGCAAGCCAGTTGCGGCATTGCGACAGCGGCTGCGGCTTGCTGTACACGGTGCGCACTTCGTCACGAGCGCCGCTGCCTAACAAGCAATGGTGTATCCGCAACGGTAGCCCGGCACAGATCCGCACGCGCGAGCGCGAAAAACACTCGAGCGTGTCGGACACGCGGCCGTCGGTCGAGTTCTCCATGGGCACGACACCGAACTGCGACTGGCCGCGCTCCACTTCCTCGAACACCGCCGCAATCGTGCCGACTGGCACCAGCTCGGCCGATTGGCCGAATCCTTCGATGGCAGCCAGATGGCTGAAGGTGAATTCCGGTCCGAGATAAGCGACGCGTGTGGGCGTCTGCACGGCGCGCGAGCCGCTGACGATCTCGCGAAACACGGCACGCACGGCGGCGTCGCTGAGCGGCCCCGTGTTATTGTCCTGGGCTTGTTGCAGCACCTGCGCTTCGCGCGCCGGATCGAAGACATTCTGCGATTCGCCGCGTTTCATCGCGCCGATCTGGCCGGCGATCTCCGCCCGGCGATTGATCGCCGCCACAAGCTTGCGATCGACGTTATCGAGCTCCCGGCGCAGTTCGGTGAGCGACGAGGTCTCGGGCTTGGGTGATTTCGAGTTTTTGCGTTTGGCCATTCGAGGCTCAAGAAAAATGCCGGGGACCGGGCTAAGCGCTTAGCAGATCAAATGTTGCACGCGGAAAGCTGCCAGTCTGGCAGCGTTGGTAGGTGAAACTGGATGCAATGGAACAGTGGCAGGGGTCAATTTGGCAGGCTGCACTCGCGTCAGGCCAAGTTGGCCTGTCGCTGGAACGCTGGTCATTGCTACGTAAATCGCTATTTTACAATGGCTTACGTAAACCGCTACCCCTACGGCCACAAGGCGGGCACGGACTTTGCTACTAGGCGTTTCAACCATTTGCACGTTGTGCGGGCTTTCGTGCTGCGCTTTGCGTTGCGCCGGCCGGAAATCACACCACAATCACCAATTCACACGAAACAAGAATCCGAACAGGCGGTTCACGGCGAGCCACAGAATTCTCGCCCGCCAATCGCTTCGCGAAACGAATTCCAACGTCTGCCATGCGCCCCACTCAGAGACGCGCGCTGGCAAGACACGATTAGGAGGAATCCATGGCTGCTGGTGAAAAGATCATCGGCATCGACCTGGGCACGACCAACTCGGTCGTCGCCGTCATGGAAGGCAAAGAGGCGAAGGTCATTCCGAACGCCGAAGGCAACCGGCTCACGCCCAGCGTCGTCGCATTCACCGACAAGGGCGAAGTGCTCGTCGGCGAGCCGGCCCGTCGGCAGGCCGTCACCAACCCGACGCGCACGGTCTACTCGATCAAGCGCTTCATGGGCCGCCGGCACAGCGAAGTGGCAAACCGAAGAGAAGATGGTGCCGTACGAAGTCGTCGGCGGACCGGAGGACTATGTGAAGGTCCGAGGCCGGCGACAAGGAATTCACGCCGCCGGAAATCTCCGCCAAGATCCTGCGCAAGCTCAAGGAAGCGGCGGAGGCCTATCTGGGCCACAAGGTGAACAAGGCCGTCATCACGGTGCCGGCCTACTTCAACGACGCCCAGCGGCAGGCCACCAAGGACGCCGGCCAGATCGCCGGCCTGGAAGTCGCCCGCATCATCAACGAGCCGACGGCCGCGTCGCTGGCCTACGGCCTCGACAAGAAGGGCGAAGAAACGATCTGCGTGTTCGACCTCGGCGGCGGCACGTTCGACGTGTCGGTGCTCGAAGTGGCCGACGGCGTGTTCCGCGTCATCTCCACCAACGGCGACACGCACCTCGGCGGCGACGACTTCGACGAAGTGCTCATCAACTACGTCGCCGAGCAGTTCCAGCGCGAGCAGGGCATCGACCTGCGCAAGGACCACATGGCCCTGCAGCGGCTGCAGGAAGCGTGCGAAAAGGCCAAGAAGGAGCTCAGCTCGGCGCAGACCACCGACATCAACCTGCCGTTCATCACGGCCGACGCGAGCGGCCCGAAGCACTTGCAGATGACGATCACGCGGGCCGAGTTCGAGAAGCTGGTCGACCATCTGATCGACCGCGTGCCGCGGCCCGGTGATGCAGGCGCTCAAGGACGCCAAGCTCGACCCGAGCAAGATCGACGAAGTCGTGCTCGTCGGCGGTTCGACGCGCATTCCCAAGGTGCAGCAGGTCGTGAAGGAGCTGTTCGGCGGCAAGGAGCCGCACAAGGGCGTGAATCCGGACGAAGTCGTGGCGGTCGGCGCCGCGATCCAGGGCGGCGTGCTCTCGGGCGAAGTGCAGGACATCCTGCTGCTCGACGTGACGCCGCTGTCGCTGGGCATCGAAACGCTCGGCGGCGTGATGACGAAGCTCGTCGAGCGCAACACGACGATTCCCGCCGAGCGGAAGCAGGTCTTCAGCACGGCCGACGACAACCAGACCGCGGTCACGGTGCGCGTGTTCCAGGGCGAGCGCGAGATGGCGGCCGACAACCGGCTGCTCGGCCAGTTCAACCTGGAAGGCATCCCGCCGGCGCCGCGCGGCGTGCCGCAGATCGAAGTGAAGTTCGACATCGACGCCAACGGCATCCTCAGCGTGGCGGCCAAGGACCTTGGCACCGGCAACGAGCAGACCGTGCGCATCGAGCAATCGAGCGGCCTGTCCGAGACCGAGATCGAGAAGATGCGCAAGGACGCCGAGTCGCACGCCGACGAGGACAAGAAGAAGCGCGCACTGGTCGAGGCCCGCAACGACGGCCGAGTCGCGTGCTTACCAGCTCGAGAAGCTGATCAAGCAGCAGGGCGACAAGCTCAAGGACAGCGACAAGACAGGCTCTCGAAGCGGCGATCGCGAAAGTGCGCGAAGCTGCCAAGGGCGACGACGTCGACCGCATCAAGAGCGCCATCAGCGAGCTGGAAGCAGCGTCGCACGCGATGAGCGAAGCGCTGTACAAAGCGGCGGCGTGCCCAGGCCGGCGCCGCCGATGCCGGCGCCGTCCGCGGCAGCCGGTGCCGATGGCGCGTCAACCGGCGTGACCGAAGATGATGCGATCGACGCGGAGTTTGAGGTGAAGAAGTAATCGAAAACGGATTCGACAGCAAAGTCGCACCCAGGGTACGGTCGCCAAAGCGATCGACCCTGGGCTTTGTCGTTTAACGCTTGCTTCGTAGGGAGTAATCATGCCCTTCCGATTCGACAAACTGACGATCAAGGCCCAGGAGGCCGTGGCCCGCGCGCAGGAAATGGCCGCCGAGGCCGGCAATCCGCAGATTGAGCCGCTCCACCTCCTGGCGTCTCTGCTGCGTGAAGAGGGCGACGGCATCGTGCGGCCGGTGCTCGAAAAAATCGGCGCCAACGTCACGCAGCTCGAACGAATTGTCGAGGCCGAGCTGAAGCATCTGCCGAAGTCGAGCGGCGGCTCGCCGCCGGGGCTTAGCTCGCAGCTTCAGAAAGTGCTCGACGCGGCCCAGACTGAAGCCGACAGGATGAAGGACGAGTTCGTCTCGACCGAGCACCTGCTGCTCGCGCTCGACGCGTACGACGTCCAAAGTGCAGGACGCACTGGAGCTCAACGCCATCACCAAGGACAAGCTGCTTGGCGCGCTGCAAGCCGTGCGCGGAAGCACGCGCGTGACCGACCAAACTCCCGAAGGCAAGTTCCAGGCGCTGGAAAAGTACGGCATCGATCTCACCGAGCGCGCCCGGCAGGGCAAGCTCGACCCGGTGATCGGCCGCGACAAGGAAATCCGCCGCGTGATCCAGGTGCTGTCGCGGCGCACGAAGAACAACCCCGTGCTCATCGGCGAGCCGGGCGTCGGCAAGACGGCCATCGTCGAAGGGCTGGCCACGCGCATCGTGCAGGGCGACGTGCCCGAGAGCCTCAAGAACCGCCGCGTCGTGGCGCTCGACATGGGCGCGCTGATCGCCGGCACGAAGTTCCGCGGCGAATTCGAAGAGCGGCTCAAGGCGCTGCATCAAGGAAGTCGTCGACGCCGGCAACGTCATCCTGTTCATCGACGAGCTGCACACGGTCGTCGGCGCCGGCGCGGCCGAAGGCGGCAGCGACGCGGCGAACCTGCTCAAGCCGGCGCTCGCGCGCGGCGAGCTGCGCTGCATCGGCGCGACGACGCTCGACGAGTATCGCAAGTACATCGAGAAGGACCCGGCGCTGGAGCGGCGGTTCCAGCCGGTGTACGTCGGCGAGCCGAACGTCGAGGACACGATCGCCATTCTGCGCGGCCTGAAGCCGCGCTACGAAGCGCATCACAAGGGCGTGAGGATCAAGGACTCGGCGCTCGTCGCCGCGGCCGAGCTGTCGAACCGCTACATCACCGACCGCTTCCTGCCCGACAAGGCCATCGACCTGATGGACGAGGCGACCAGCCGGCTGGCGATGGAGCTGGAGAGCGTGCCCGACGGAGATCGACGAGGTGCAGCGCCGGCTCACGCAGCTGGAGCTGGCCGCGCGGCAGCTCGAAGACGAAACCGAGGAGCACGCCAAAGAGCGGCTCGAAGAAATCCAGCCAGGAAATGGCCGAGCTGCGCAAGAAACTGGCCAGCCTGCGCGAGCAGTGGGAAGGCGAGAAGATGGGCCTGGGCGACGTGGCCGAGGTGCAGCGCCGGCTGGACGAAGCCAACGTGCGCTACGACCAGCAAATGGTCAAGATTCGCGAGCAACAGGCGGCTGGCCGTGTCGATGAGGCGGCATACCAGAAGCTGTACGAGCTCGACACGCAGCGCCGAAAGCTCGAGCAGCATCTGGATGATGCCGAGGCCAAACGAGCGGCCGGCGAAAGTGCCGACGGCGAGCACGCTTCAGCGGGCGGGCGCCGACTGCTGCGCCAGGAAGTTGGCCCGGACGAAATCGCCGAAGTCGTCAG
Source organism: uncultured Planctomycetota bacterium (assembly GCA_963713365.1). Lineage (GTDB taxonomy): Bacteria > Planctomycetota > Planctomycetia > Pirellulales > Lacipirellulaceae > JABDGM01. The sequence continues at coordinate 810,653 of CAVQLN010000009.1, forward strand.
CGCGTGGACCGGCGTGCCGGTCTCCCGCATGCTGGAAAAGGAACGGGCCAAGCTGCTCGTGCTCGAAGAGCGGCTGCACCAGCGCGTCGTCGGCCAGGACGAAGCCGTGACGGCCGTGGCCAACGCCGTGCGCCGCAGCCGCAGCGGGCTGCAGGATCCCAACCGGCCGATCGGCTCGTTCATCTTCTGCGGGCCCACGGGCGTCGGCAAAACCGAGCTGTGCAAGGCGCTGGCCGAGGTGCTGTTCGACGACCAGAACGCGATGGTCCGCATCGACATGAGCGAGTTCATGGAGAAGCACACGGTGAGCCGGCTCATCGGCGCACCGCCGGGATACGTCGGCTACGAAGAGGGCGGCAAGCTGACCGAGGCCGATCCGCCGCCGGCCGTACTGCGTCGTGCTGCTGGATGAAATCGAAAAAGCACACCGCGACGTATTCAACATCCTGCTGCAAGTGCTCGACGACGGCCGGCTGACCGACAGCCACGGCCACACGGTCGACTTCACGAACACGATCATCGTGATGACGTCGAACGTCGGCAGCCAGGTGATCCAGGAGATCTTCGCTTCAGGCGGCAAGTATGAAGAGATGCGCGAGGCCGTGATGGAAGGCCTCAAGGCGCGGTTCCTGCCCGAGTTCCTCAACCGCATCGACGAGATCATCGTGTTCCGCCCGCTCACGCGCGAAGAGATTCGCAAGATCGTCGACTTGCAGATCGCACGGCTGGTGAAGCTGTTGGAGCAGCGCGGCTATGGTCTGGAGGTAAGCGAACGGGCTCGGGCCGAGATCGCGGCCCGCGGCTACGACCCGGCCAACGGCGCGCGGCCGCTCAAGCGCGTGATCCAGAACGAGCTGCAGAATCCGCCTGGCCACGGAGCTCTTGCGCGGCGAATTCCCCGAAGGCAGCACGATTCGCATCGACTACGACGGCGACGAGTTCACGTTTGAAGCCGTCGGGCGGCGGAAACGGCGACGGACGAAAGCGCCGGCGACAAGACGCGCGGCGATGAGATACTGTCGGCAGAGGTGGTGTAATACGCGATGCGGAATGACGAAGGACGAATCACCGAATGCCGAATTTGAATTGAAATTCGTCATTCGTCATTCGAGAATTCGTCATTCTCACCGGTCCACCGCCTCCAGCTTCCAATTCGCAATGATCACCTCGGCCCCGGGCGTCATATTGCGCACCTTGCGGGCGATCTCGACCTGCTCGCTCTTGGTGGCCTTGGGCAGCTTCTTCTTGAGATGCGTAAGCTTCTCGCGGCGCTTGCGGCGCCGCTTAATTTCTTTCTTGCGTTCGCTGATGGACATGGGCAGGTGTCGGGTGTCGGGTGTCAGGTTTCAGAGCAAGCATCTTTTGTAGCAGGACCGGCACGCGCGGTCAACGCGGCCGCATGCATCAAGCGATCTCTTTGGACTCGCCACGAAGATCACGAAAAACACAAAGGTGCTGTTAGAGGTGCCTGCCTTGAGGCGATTATTTGGACGAGAGTTCTTCGTGTCCTTTTGTGCTCTTTGTCGTTGATTTTTTGCCTGCCAGGTCACTTATTTTGGTATTTCTTGCGTTAACACCACGGGTTCGCCATTGGTAACTAGTACGTTGTCCTCGATGCGCACGCCGCCGACGGGGCACCAGCGGTCGAGGGCATCCCAGTTGACGGCGTCGTGAAATTTGGCGCGGCGCTCGGGGTCGTCAAGCAGTGCCGGGACAAAATACAAACCCGGCTCCACAGTCATGAGGAAGTTTTCGCGGATCGGCAGGTCGACACGCACCTGGCGCCGCAGCACATGCGGCCTTCCTCGCGGCCGGGCGCTCGGCCGCCCACGTCGCGCACACCCAGGCCGACCATGTGGCCGATGCCGTGCGGAAAGAACAGGGCGATCGCTTCGGATTCGCATGCGGCATCCGCTGAGAATCGCAGGATGCCGACGTGCGCGAGGCCGGCGGCCATCTCGTGCGCGGCCGTGCGATGCACATCATGCCACTCGACGCCTGCGCGGCACGCACGCGTTGCCGCAAGTACCGCGGCAAGGACTATGTCGTAGATGGCCTGCGCTTCTGCAGTAAACTTGCCGCTCGCGCTGTAGGTGCGCGTGACGTCGGCCGTGTAGCCGCGCATCGCGCCGTCCGGCGTCGATGAGCACGACGTCGCCGGCACGGGCGGCCGTTTCATTCGGAGTTGAATGCAGGACGGCGGCGCGCTCGCCGATGCCGACGATCGAATCGTAGCCCAAGGCGTCGGCGCCGTGGCGAAGCATCTCGGCTTCCAGCTCGATTTTGATTTCGCGCTCCGTGGCGCCGGGGCGAATCACCTCGCGCGCCTGCGCGTAACCGGCCGCCGTCGCGCGGACGGCTTTGGCCACCAGCTCCAGCTCAAAGCGGTCTTTGGGACGGCGAGCCGCCTCCAGCCGCTCGCGCAGCGCGTCGGTCAGTTGCGCATCGGTTGTCACATTGGCGAGCGCCTGCGCCAAGGACGGCCAGCGGTCGGCCGCTGCGAACTTTGAGCCAATCGTCGAATTCCTTGCGGTCGATGCCGTCGACTTCCTCCGTGGTCCCTTCCCAGAGGCGCTCGGCGGCGTCGATCGGGCGAACGAAGTGCGTCCAGCCGCTGACCCGTTCCCATGTGAGCACATTGCCCCAGCGACGCGAGCCCGTCAGCCAGTAATAATTCGGCTGCGGCAGAAACGGATACGTCTGGTCCAGCCCGCCAGGCTTCGCGATCGGTTCGCCCGAAGCAATCACAGCGACGGCCTCGGCCTCGCCAAAAGCTTCGGCGGCACGGCGGCGCCGCTCGTCGATGAATGATGTGATGTCCACGTCGGCAGATTTGAACTTGCTGGGCGAGCTTGGTGTCATATGATTGACTCGATTTTCCACGGCGCGTAGAGTCACGTGGACGAGTCTCTCCGAGACTCGCATGGAGATCAACCGGCATTGAAGGCGGATATGAGATTATTAAACGGGAAGGATTCATCCGCGTCTCGGAGAGACGCGGCCACAAAGGTTGGGTGGCCGAGTGGTTTAAGGCACCGGTCTTGAAAACCGGCGTACGGGAAACCGTACCGGGGGTTCGAATCCCTCCCCAACCGCTTTAATTGTGACGGTTCGATCGTCGGTTACAAGCGCAAGGCCGTATGCTCGTGGCTCGGCAACTCAGCCGACACCGCGGATGAGCACTACGAGAAAGTGACCGCGGTTGACCACGAGCGGGCTTGTTCGTGCGCGGCGCGGTAGAATGGGCAGCGAGCCTGTCGGACGCTATTCAGGTTTCTCCTCAAGCGGCGTTTACTGCGGGCGGCAGGGCAAAGGGAGGGTACCGTTATGCTGCGATACTCGGCGATCCTGTACTTCACTTTGGCGACCGCACTTCATGCGCAGACAATCTATGTAAATAGTCACATCATTGCGGTGTCGAGGAGCTTCCCCTCGCCCCGCATCGGTTTTAGTTTATCGAAAAACGGTGTTGAGCCCCCCTTGGGGCCGTCTGTTCCCGCTTCTGTTACATGCGCAGATTGCGAGACCTCGGCCTCCTTTGATTACGATGGCACACGAATCAAGTTGTTTACTTTTACGCTCGACGGGGGATCGGATTGGTTCCTTGTCGAGCCTGGCGACACATTCAGCCGCGCAACAATTAATGCCGGCCAATTCCCAACGATCATAAACGTTCTTCCGCCACCGCGCTTTATGCCTCCAGAGCAACTCGGCGAAGTCACAGTTGGCTCGGGTGAGTTTTACTTAGGCGTGAGTACCGGCATGTGGATTGGCCCGGATCTGCGATCCCGCACGGCCTATGGCTGGGTGCACCTCAGGCCGGTCGACGGCGTGCTGACAATGGTCGAAAACGTCATGTCGTACAACAGCCGCGGCATCATCGTCGGCACGACAACGGTAGTGCCCGAACCGGCTGCATGGGCGCTGGTCACCATAGCCGGTTTAGCTTGTCTTTTCCGCCGTCGAAGAAATTCACATCCCGCGAACCAACCTGTGGGCGGAAGAGGCAAAGGGAGGGTACCGTCATGCTGCGATACTTAGCAATCGTGTACTTCGCTTTGGCGACTGGGGCTCATGCGCAAACCGTATATGTAAACAGTCGCATCAAAGCGTTTCCCACAGGGCCGCCGCGCGGCCCGCGGGGCATTGCCTTTTTTTTATCGAACGATGGTCTTTATCCCCCAACATTTCCTGCTGTTAATCCATGCCCCTCCGTAGATTGCGAAACTTCGGCCGCCTTTGAATACGATGGCACAAAAATCAAAGTTGACACTTTGACAGCGGACGGGGGATCGGATTGGTTCCTCGTTCAGCCCGGCGACGTGTTCAGCCGTTCAACCATTGATGCGGGCGAATTTCCAACGATCATAAACCTCGTTCCGCGACCCATTGTAATGGGCGAAGTCACAGTTGGCTCGGATGAGTTTTATTTAGGCGTGAGCACCGGCAAAGGCACGAACGCTCAGCACATTCCATACCGCACAGCTTATGGTTGGGTGCACCTCAGGCCGGTCGATGGCGTGCTGACAATGGTCGAAAACGTCATGTCGTACAACAGCCGCGGCATCATCGTCGGCACGACAACGGTAGTGCCCGAACCGGCTGCATGGGCGCTGGTCAGCATAGCCGGTTTAGGTTGTCTTTTCCGCCGTCGAAGAAATTCAAATCCAACACGCTGACATACGAGCGACCGGCAACTGCACCGCTTAATGCACCGCCGGCCGAAAAAATCGCTGAATCTCGATGAAAACGCGATAGTTCTGGTCCCTCCCCAACCGCTGACTTATTTGGACGACGATTGTCGCCAGTGCCATGCCACGTGCCTTCGCATCCGCGATCGCCGGCTGACTAGCTGCTAAATTGCTGTGTTGAAAACATCTGTGGGAGGCGTCTCCGACGCCGATGGCTGTTTCAATGCTCACGCGGAATCGGCGTCAGAGACGCCTCCCACAACCATCTGGCCCATGTGTTCAACAGAGCACTGCAAAAAAAAACGCCCTCGCACACCTAGGGGGGCGATGGTGCGCGAGGGCGGCCAACCGTTTGGCAGTATTTATCCTAGTTGCGCGGCCTGAGCGCAGAAGTAGGGATCACCCAAGAAGTGTTTGAGCAACAGCCCTACTCAGAGAGCGGGTTATTGCCGTTTAATTCTGAGAGTTTGCCTGCGGCCGGCTGGTTGTCGTGGTCCGTGCGGGCGTGGTGCAAATACACGCTGACGCTTGGTTCGTCGTAACCTTCGCAGACAACCTCGAACACTTTCAGGCGGACGAGATTCCCGCCAAATTCGGGCAGGACAATCACGTCGCCGACCCTGGGAACAAACGGCCAATACCGCAATACAGGCGCAGTCACCCAGACAGAAGTAGAGAGTAACCATCAATTAAGGCCCTGAAGAAAAGAGTGCCAACCCCATCGGCATCATGCCGTCGCCGGATTCCATTCACAATAACTAAGTGTAGCAGCGGCAAGGAAAAGTACAGTGCGCAATTCGGTCGCGGCTCGGCCACGCTTAGGAGCTCGAGCACGGCCTGTAGCCGCTTTTGACACCGCCTGCCGAACACTTGCGGGAATCCAGCCGTCGAAACGCGAGGGGACTGGTCCTCCCGAACCGCTCGATTTGCGGCGAATCGGCTGCGGAATTGTTAAAATTCGGCGAAATTTATTGACCGGCTGCGACTGGTCGCTGATAATGGCGGGGCGCTTGGCGGGAGCGGTGAACGGCATGGTTTTGACCAGTCGCTGCTGGAGCCGCTGTGTTTAATGGATGCAGGCGATACAACCAACGATTTTTCCGAGAGGTTTTCCGTGCGAGTTGTCTTCTCGATTGTAGCGTTGCTCTTGTGTGCTCAATATTCGGTGGCGGACTTGATTATCCAGTACACGACCGTAACGGCCGTGACTTCGATGCCACCGATTGCCACGAACCCGGCAGTGAGTGGCGACAATATGGTTGCGGGTTCTGGATTGACCCCTCAGGGAGCAAGTACTACGTGGAATTTTAATAGTTGGAATACAGCATCAACCTCATTTGCGGCCGCTGTCGCCGCGAATGATTTTTGGCGATGGGGCTTCGACGTTACTTCTCCGGTATTCATTGATTTGACGACGATGGATATTCGTCTTGACCGATCCGGAACAGGTCCTGATGACTTCGAAATTCAAGCAACAGTTAATGGGGGGCCGGGATTTTCGGTTCTGTCGCACAATTACAACGACAGTGCCGACGGCGTAAATTTCCTAGATGTCGACCTGTCGTCGCTGCCGGTGTTGGTACAGGGTGATTCAGTGGAATTCACGCTGGGTGCGTACAACTCTGAAGCGTCAACTGGGACTTTCGATTTGGAGACAATCACATTTCCCGGCGGCACAGACGCAATTGTGATTGAAGGTACGGTTGCGGCGGTCCCCGAAGCCTCAGCCTTCCTCTTCGGCGGTTTACTGTGTGGTGTGATCGGCGTCGGCGCAGTGTGGCGACGGGCTTCGGCACTAAAAAGCTAACGCTGCGGTATTTAAGGCGAGTCAAAAGGCCCGCCGATTCGGCGGGCTTTTTTATGCGCGTAGTTGAGAATGGATTACGCGTACGCGCGAATCACAAATCGATTCACTAACGGGCGGCCGCGCCGGGCCCAGCATTGATGCCCGCCGTGCCGGATTGCGAATAGAATCGCGACGTGTTGAGGTAGCCCGCGCTGCGTGCTGGTCGGCGGAACCAGGCGCCTCGGCCTGTTGGGGCAACGAGCCGGCCGGTTGCGGCCCGACGCTCGACGTCTTCAATATTTGTATTGAGCTGCCTTAGCGCCTGATTCTGTTGCAGCAAGACCCGCTGCTGAACCTGGTTCGTTTCGTATTGTTGTTGCAGCGGGCGGACCAAGGCCTGGTAATTCGGCAGCGGCCCATTGTTGAAGTCGTTGCGGAACAAGTTCAAGTAGGGGCTCACCGTGGGCCGGTTCGGTTCATAGCGCCGAACCTGGGCCATGCCGGCCGATGCCGCGCCGAGCGTGTGCAGCGAGATCACTAGCGCTGCCAGCAGCCACGATTTATTTTGGCGTCGCATCATCTATCCTCGCATCGAAGGGGACAGGCACATTTTGCTCCGTGGACTGCGCACGACCATCGCGACGATGGTGCCCGGCCAGTCCCCCAAATTTTACTCGACTGAAACGAATGTTCAACCTCAAGGATTCCAACGACTTTTCCGATGGTAACGATTGTAGCGGTTAGCCTGCGCGACTCGTCAGCGCGAGGGGGGCTTGCCGCCCGAACTGCGGCATCGTCGAAGAGTCATGTCAAACAGGGGCGCCTGGCTGCCGACAATCTGCTTGCTCCTGCTTCTGGCAGGCAGCCAGGGATGCCATTTCGCTTATCCCGGGCGGAACCCGCACGGGCCAGTGCCCTGCATTCCGCCTGAAGTACCCCGCGAGCTGTCGAAGACGACGCTCCCGGACTACATCATCGAGCCGCCGGACGTGCTGTCAATCGAGGCCATCAGCCTCGTGCCGAAGTCGCCCTATCGGCTGCGGCCGCTCGACGCCGTGACGGTGATCGTTTCGGGTGTCACCGATGAGGGAAACATTTCCGGCCAGTACATTGTGCAGCCGAATGGCAACCTGCAGCTTCTGCCGGCGGGCGGTGCGCGGCCCGCGGCAGCCGAGCTAGCGGCGCTTCCGGCAGCCGGCCGCACAGTTGAGGACGTGCAGCAATCGTTGCAGTCAATCCTCTCGCGCGTTTACACGGAACCGCAGGTTTGGGTCACGCTTGCCGAGTTGGCGGCCCAGCAACAGATCATCGGCGAGCACTTGGTGTCGCCGGACGGCAAAGTGAATCTTGGTACGTACGGACGCGTGCGCATCGTCGGCATGACGATGGAAGAAGCCCGCGCGGCGATCGAGGCCCATTTATCGCAATACCTCGAGGATCCGCAAATCGCCCTCGACGTCTTGGGCTACAACAGCAAGGTGTTTTACGTCGTCACGCAAGGCGCGGGACTTGGCGACCGGGTCGTCATTCTGCCGGCCAAAGGCAATGAGACAGTGATCGACGCCATCGGCCAGATACAGGGCCTCGAGTCGAACCATTCGACGCGAATGTGGGTCGCGCGGCCGGGCGGGAACGAATGCGACGGCGATCAGATCCTGCCGATCGATTGGCTGGCCGTGACGCAGCGCGGCGACACGATGACAAACTACCAGCTATTGCCCGGTGACCGGTTGTACGTTTCGGAAGACAAGCTGGTGGCGGTCGACACGAAGCTTGGCAAGATCATCTCGCCGATGGAGCGCATCCTCGGCTTCACTGCCTTGGGCACCTCCACGGTGCAAAGCCTGGTGTTCTTCAAGGAACAAGGTCAGAACGTTGGGGGCGGGGGCGGGTTCTAGAGCAATTCACGTTAATCCATAGCCACAGAGGACACAGAGATTCTATTGAAAAGCAAGCTCTCCTCAATAACTCTCTGTGGTCTCTGTGACCTCTGTGGCTACATGATTTGGGAAACTGCTCTAGTTGGGGACCTCGCTCGGGGGGTTGTTGGGTATGGTAAGGCACATTGGCTTGGTGATTCTTGCACTCAGCTTTGTTGTAGTGTCCGGTTGTCACGTGGGTTGCTGCAGCAAGCGGGCCAGCGAAAAGAAATGCCCGACCGACATCCGCAAAACGCATTGCTGGTGCTTCGGCGAAGATGCGTTGTTCCGCTACCCATGCGGCCCCAATCGCGTGTATTACGGACACAAGGCGACTTGTTGGCGCGAGTGGCCTTCGAGCGGCTCCGAGTGGCGCGATGCGCACTGCGGTCCGCCGCTTGCCCCGGCGATGATGCCGCATGAGGCGGAAATGATGCCCGTGCCGCCGATGACCGAGCCCGCGCCGGCGGAGATTCGGAAAAGCAGGCCGAGCTCAATCGAGTCGGATGCTTTGGAGCCAAATACGCTACCCGCAGTGCCACAGGACGGTGGGATCGGTGAGGGTGTTGTTCCGCCGCAGGAAGTGCTGCCGGATCAGCCGATGCCGCAAGCGCCGATTCCCGGCGACTTATTTCAGCCGATGTCCGGTGCGAACGGCGAACCGGCGCCTCGATTTGAATCGTCACCAGGGTTTACCGATCGAGGCCGCACGTCGACCGACGCTCCTAAGGCCACTGCAAGAAACGTGGTGTTGCCAGCCGTTGCAGCGGCGCCGGCACGAATTGTTGAGAATACGTTGCCGCGAAGTACGGGTGCATCGTCGACGCCGATCATCCAATCGCGGTGGAGGCTCGTCGTACATGACAATCCCGAGGGGATTGCAGCGGGCAGCCGCGATAACGCGCCCTTGTTCCGGCCGCCAAGCTTTGGCGACAATCAAACTCCGGCGCCGCAAGCCGAAAAGCCGGCACCGCGAAGACGTTCGCTCGAGGAACAAACAGGTGACGCGCTACAGCGATTCATGTCGTTCGAGAGTCGGCCTGGCGCGAATCGATAACCGGCGGAAAACACTTGGGCTCACTGCGTTCGACCCCAGCCACTCGTCGAAAGCTGGCCAGCTAAACACATTAGCCCGAAGTGCAAGCGAGGATCGTCTCGTTCCCTCGCTTGCGCTTCGGGCTAGTATCGCAGTAGCTCGTTCCCTCGCTTGCGCTTTGGGCTGGTGTCGCAGTAGCTATTGGTGCTTAAATGCTCCACGTCACACGAGTGCCAGGCGCGTTTGCAGCTTGACCATTTCGCAGTAGCGGCCGCCCGCGGCCATCAGCGCCTCGTGGCTGCCGATTTCGCGAATTCGGCCATGATCGAGCACGACGATTCGATCGGCGTGCGTGATCGTGCTCAGCCGATGGGCGATCACAAAGCACGTGCGATTTTCCATCAGGGCCGTCAGGCTGCGCTGAATCGTCCGCTCGCTCTCGGTGTCGAGATTGCTGGTTGCTTCGTCGAGGATCAAGATCTTCGGGTCGGCCAGCACTGCCCGGGCGATGGCGATGCGTTGCCGCTGCCCGCCGCTGAGACGCACGCCGCGCTCGCCGATTAGAGTTTCGTAGCCGTTGGGGAGTGCTTCGATGAATTCGTGCGCGCTGGCAATGTTGGCCGCTTCGCGCACGTCGTCGTCGGTGGCGTGGCGGTTGCCGTAGGCAATGTTCGCCGCGATCGTGCCGTCGAACAGGAACACGTCCTGTTCCACGATGCCGATGAGGCTGCGGTAACTGTCGATTTCGATGTCGCACAGGTCGCGGCCATCGAGCAGGATGCGGCCGCTTGTTGCGTCGTAAAAGCGGCCGACAAGATTGCACAGCGTCGTCTTGCCGCTGCCGCTGGGTCCGACGAGCGCGATCGTCTCGCCTGGTTCCACATCGAGCGAAATATTTTCCAGGGCAAACGTGCTCGAACCGGGATAGCTAAACGAAACGTCCTCGAAGGTGATGCGGGCATGCGAAGTGGCGCGGCTCACCTTCACGGCCGAGCTGGACTCCATTTCTCGCGGCTCTTCGAGCAGATCGAGGATGCGGTCGAGTCCGGAAAGGCCGTTCTGGAACTCGGCAGCCGATTGTGCAAGGACCGCGAGCGGGCCGAGCAGCATCAGCAGGTAGACGAGAAACATCACGAGGTCGCCGAGCGTCAGGCCGCCTTGAATCACTTGCCAGCCGCCGTACATGAGCAGCAAGGCGCTGGCCACGGGAATGAGCGTTTCCCAGACGATTTCGATGGCCCGCATCCACCACCAGGCATAAAGCTCCTGCCGGCCCATGACATGATTTCCGCGCATGATGCGCGTCGTTTCGGACCGATGTCGGCCGAACGCCCGCACGACGCGCATTCCACCGAAGGCTTCGGTGGCCAGCGCGTCGACACGCTCGCGCTCGGCGCGGATGCGGCGATGTTGCGGGCGAATCCGGCTGATCCACGTGCGGTGCGTGAGGTATACAAGCGGCACGGCGATGATTGCGCCCACGAGCAGCTTCCAATCCACCCAAGCGAGGATGCACAAGCTGCCAAGGAGCTGAATGACGGCCCGCCACGGGTTGTACAACATCCCGAAAATCAACTCGCCCACACTGCCGGCGTCTTGTCGCAAGATGCTCGCGGCGCCGCCCGATTTGAGCTCCTGTACCCGATGCAGCGGCATCCGCACCACGTGCGAGAAGACTTGCTTGCGGATCGACATTTGTAGAAGTTTAGTGACGCGCGTGGCGTGCCAGCGGCCCCACATGTGAATCGCGGTTTTGAGCACAGAAACGAGCAGCACGCCGGCCGTGATCGTGACGAGCAGCGGCCAGGGATCGCGCGGCACCCAATCGGGCACGGCGGCGGGCAGCGGATTGGCCGTAAGCACATAATCGACGACGAACTTGGTCGCCGCCGGCGGCACGAGCGAAAGCAGCGTAGCGACGGAAAGCGTGGCCAAGGCGAACGCCAGCGCGCCGCGCCGGCCGTTCACCAGGCGCAGGAAGCTCCAAATGAGCATCCCGGCGGTGCGGTCTCGACGGTGCCGCTCGGGGGCATGGCCGTTACGGGCGAAAAGTTCCGACCGGTATTGTTCGAACGTTCGCCGACTGGATACGGTGGGTTTCTGCATACTTCGATTGCTGTCGCGTGATCTCAATGGAAAGGCCACGGCTGCGCCGTTGGAGCGGCTGGCCGGAAACTTAAACTCACCGCTGCGACTCATTGATTTTACTCAGAAGATTCTCGAATGCGAATTTTGACACGCAGTCCGCACGATGGGTGTTCGCAACCTCGATCCCTGGCCGTTTATCGGCAAAGACGGTGCCAGAGTGGTGTTTTCACGGACAGGCGGGCGCAACTACAGAAGTTGCAAAGAGTTGCTGCTCTACTTTGGCTGATTTTCCGGCAGGCTCTCGCGGGCCGGTTTGCGTCCAGTGTCAAAGTTACCTGGCGTCAAACCGGCCGCCATTTACGTCATTATCCTCTGTTATCATGTTGCGAGCTCTGGCAGCACTTCAGCGCCAAACACATCGATGAAGCGGACTAGGGCGTGCCACCCGGAGCATCCAGCGGCCGGAGCACGAGGTTGCGGAACCAGACTTTGCTGCCGTGGTCCTGCAGCTGGATTCGGCCTTTCCGATTGGCAAAGAAGCCTTTGACGTCGCCGAATTTGCTGCGCGCGATGCGCCCTTTCCAGTCGTCGGAGCTGGTGTCGGCCTCGATGATTTTTTCGCCGTTGAGCCAGTGCTCAATCTTCGTGCCTCGCACGACGATGCGGGCGTCGTTGAACTCACCCACCGGGCGCAGCTTTTTATTGTTTGCGGGGGCGTAAAGCTCATAGATCGCGCCGCTGCTGTACCGCGGCCTGGCGCCGCGGCCGGCGTCGTCGAAAATCTGGTATTCGCAGCCGAGCCAGCCTGGGTTGCCATGGACGCCTTTCTCATAATGCGCGACACGATACTTCACACCGCTGTTGCCGCGCGGGGCGATCTTCCACTCGAACGAAAGATCGAAGTCGCCGTACTCCTGGGCTGTGAAGATCGAGCCGCCGCGGCCGTTGCGCACTAGCATGCCGTCTTCGACGGCCCAGCCTGTCGTCACCGGTTCCCCTGAGTCGGTGGTCCAACCTTCCAGCGACTTGCCGTCGAAGAGCTGAATTGCTTTGTCTTCCGCATAGACACGCACGCGCATGCGAACCAGGCGCATCCAATCAAAACCCAGATCATGTTTAGTCGACCATTCATGGGACTTAACCACCAAGAGCACAAAGGACACTAAGGATTCCAATGATGCGCAATTCTTATGAGCATCTTAGAAGTTGAACCGCCAAGCACGCCAAGAATGCAAAAGATCCTTGATTCTACTTAGCGTTCTTGGCGTACTTGGCGGTTTGATCCATTCTCAGAAGCCCTAAATATGACGAATATCTTTGTGTCCTTTGTGTTCTTCATGGTTCAATATTAATGGATTGTTGACTTCTCTTAGATTTCCACTTCGGCGCCGGCCTTGAGCGCATGCGGCGGAAGCGGGTGCGCCTCGTCGAACACGCGCATCTCGTTGGGCTTTTCCACAACCGTTTTGCTCTCGTCGAACTTGCCCGTTTTGGGATCGAGAACGCCTTCTGGATCAAGCCCGAGATGCTTCGCGAGGAATGGATACACAGCCTGCCTTTTGACGTATTCGTAGCCGTGGCCTTCGTCGGGAAAATGCGCATTCTCGACATTTGCTTCAGCACCGCACAGTTTGTAAATGTTTTTGATGTAGGGGAACTCGACTTTAGGCGTGTTCTTGGTCCAGTCCCCGCCGACGGACACCAGCAGCATGGGCCGTGGGGCAGCCAGCGCGGAGATTTCAGCGTTGTTCGTTTCCAGCTCGGCCGTTTTGTGGATCGGCATGCCGCTCTCGCAGTCGCAGCCGCCGAAGAAATGGGCCGAAACCATCGCGACTGGCACGGCAACCTTCACACGGTCATCGACCGCCGTGAGCAGGAATGTCTGCGTGCCGCCGCCGGAAACGCCGGTGACGCCGATCCGCTCGTGGTCGACCTCCGGCAGCGATTGCAGGAAATCGATGGCGCGGATGCTGCTCCACGTTTGCAGCGTGAGCGCCTGCTCGTGACCGTGGTCCCAACCTCGACGCAATGAGTCGCCGAAGCCGATCATGTCGTAGGAAAGCACGACGGCGCCGAGCCGGGCGAGCGTGGCGCAGCGCTGCTGTTCATCGGGCGTGTAGCGGCCGCCGTCGGGCCGGGCGTAGTGGCCGTGCGTGCAGAGAATGCCCGGCCGGGGGCCGCTCTTGTTCGTAGGGCGATACAAGCTGCCGTAGACGAAAAAGCCGGGGCGAGATTCGAACGCGACCGCCTCGACGGTGTAGCCATCATAATCGCGTTTCTTGTGAACGATTGGGTTGAGCGCCGTGCGCTCGGGCAAGGGATCGAGTTTCGCGCCGACTAGGATCTGCTTGCGGATTTTCGCGGCGCGCGCCTGCCACTCGTCGCGGTTCGAATAGGTGGCCGCCATCCGAGCCAGTTGTTTGACGGCTTCTTCTTCCGATTGATATTCGCCTTGGCAGAGTATTGGCCCGGGCGATCCGGCCCCCTGATCTTGTGCTAACACACCGGGTGTAAGTAATCCGAATGCAGCGAATGCAGCTAGGGTGGTTTTCATGCAAATATGATGGCATCCCGACTTTGAGTTTGCAATCGAAAGCGGGAAGAGTCTCACGTAGAGGCGCAGAGGACGCAGAGGGACCAGGCTTGCCAATCATTAAATCACGAAAAGCGCGAAAGCTCAAAAGCGCGAAAAAAGAACAAACCATCTCGGTTTTCGTGATTTCGCACTTTCGCGCTTTCGCGATTCATGATTTAAGTTTACGGACGCAAGCCCGCTCTGCGTCCACTGCGCCTCTGCGTGACTAATTGCAGTTCCGAAAAAGTGTGCCAATAATCGAGGCGAACCTGTAAGGCTCAACCTGGAGAATTCCACTGTGGCCCGCCAAATACCAGTTTCGTGCAATCCCAATTTTCCAGATCGGCGAGCGTTTCTGGCGTCCGGTGTTGCCGGCGGTTTACTGAGTGCGGCATTGCCGCTCGCCGTGCGCGGTGAAGCGGAGACGGGCGCACCGTCGCCGGCGGCAAGCGACTCGTCGTTTGAGCTAAGTGGACTGTCGATCGACGAGCTGCAGGAAGGAATGAAATCGGGCCGGTTCACTTCGCGATCGCTCACCGAAAAATACCTCGCACGAATCGATGCGATCGACAAGAGCGGCCCGGCATTGCGCAGCGTCATCGAAGTGAATCCCGATGCGCTGGCGATGGCCGACGAGGCGGATCGCCAGCGGAAGACGGGCGTGCCGCGCGGGCCACTCCACGGAATTCCGATCTTGGTGAAGGACAACATCGACACGGCCGACAAGATGGCGACGACCGCCGGCTCGCTAGCACTCGTTGGCGCGAAGCCGCCGGAAGATTCGTTCGTCGTGAAGCAGTTGCGCAAGGCCGGCGCCGTTTTGATCGGCAAGACGAACTTGAGTGAGTGGGCCAACATTCGCTCGAGCCATTCCACCAGCGGCTGGAGCGGACGCGGCGGGCTGACTCGAAATCCGTATGCACTCGACCGCAATCCGTGCGGTTCGAGCTCCGGGTCGGGTGCAGCGGTCGCGGCCAATCTGTGCGCCGTGGCCGTCGGCACGGAGACCGATGGATCGATTCTCAGCCCGTCGTCGGTGTGCGGAATCGTAGGGATCAAGCCGACCATTGGCCTCGTCAGCCGCACGGGCATCATTCCGATTTCGCACACGCAAGACACGGCCGGGCCGATGACACGCACCGTGCGCGATGCTGCCATCCTCCTGGGCGTGTTGTCCGGCGTGGACCCGCAGGATGCCGTGACCGCCGAGAGCAAGGACCATGCGAAAAGCGACTATACGCAGTTTCTCGACGCGGGCGGACTCAAAGGAGCGAAAATCGGCGTGGCCAGGAATTACTTTGACTTTCACGACGGCGCCGAGGCTGTGATGAAAGCAGCGCTCGACGCCATGAAGCAGGCGGGGGCGGAGTTGATCGACACGAACAAAATGTCGGTTGCCGAAGAATCCGGCTCCTCCGAGGGAATGGTACTGCGTTACGAATTGAAGGCCGACATGGCCGCCTACCTGGCCCGGCTCGGCCCGGATGCCCCGGTGAAATCGCTCAAGGACATCATCGAGTTCAACAATCGCAACAAAGAAACGGAGCTGCGTTACTTCGGGCAGAATGTTTTCGAATCGGCCGAGGAGAAAGGCCCGCTTACTGAGTATCAATACGTGGAGGCGCTGGCCCGTTGCCGCCGGCTCGCGCGCACCGAGGGAATCGACGCCGCGATGGACGAGCACAAGCTCGATGCGATCGTCGCGCCAACGATCGGCTCAGCGTGCATGAGCGACCTCATCAACGGCGACCGTTGGCTTGGTGGCAGCACAAGCCCGGCGGCGGTGGCCGGATATCCGAGCATCTCAGTTCCGGCCGGATTTGTATTCGGCCTCCCCTTGGGCATTTCATTTTTCGGCCGAGCGTGGAGCGAACCGACCTTGCTCAAGATCGCGTATGCGTTCGAGCAACTGACGAAACACCGCAAGCCGCCGCGATTTCTAGCCACGGCGGAACTCGGGGCATAAGAACGCGGTGCTCACACCAGCCCGAAGCGCAAGCGAGGGATTTTACGGCCGAGGCCCCTAGCGCACGGTAAATTTTCAACTGGCGTTTGCCGTGCGATCTCAAACCCTTGCTTGCGCTGCGGGCTAATATTTGCGGTCATCCCAGCCGGTGCGGACCCAGGGAGTGTCGATCTCGTGATCGAGCCGCAGCCGCAGGCTCAATTGGGCCGCATGGTGCTGGATGTGTCGGATGCTGTACACATGCAGCTCGGCTCGCGAGAAGCTCTTTCGCGGGAATCCGCACGGAGCGGCAAGCGACTCGGGCATTTCGGCCGCGAGCGATTGCGGGGCCTTTTGCCGGCAATGCTCGACATATTGCTGCATCGTCAGGCGGTCATACAGCAGCACGGGCCGCCGGTCTTCGAATTCTTCGTAGTCGCGAAAGAAGTCGGCGTTCTCGCGATGGAACGGCTGCGCGAAAGGATTCGTCGTTTTGCCCCAAGTAGTAGTCAGCGTAAAAAACGGTGTGGAACGCCACCTGGCAGAATTTGTAGTTGGCGACAGGCGCGTTCCATGCCGCGTCGGGGCACTTGTCAATGCAGATGCACAAGGTGCAAAGCGCTGCCTCGAACTGGTGCGATACGAGCTCCTTGAACGCGTCGATCATCGCGCGGTCAGTTGATGCCGTCATGCGCGAAACCGGCCGCGCGCGGCACAGAACCAAGGCAGAGATGCGACCACGATCATGAGCCACGTCGCCGGCTCGGGCACGCCTGCGGCACCGAGCGGGCCGCGCACGGTTGTTTCGCCGTAGTTCGCGCGCCAGATGTTGTAGTCGTCCTCGTCCACCTGGCCGTCACCGTCGCCGTCGGCGAGAAAGCCGGACGGGGACATATTCGATTGCCCAAGCGCTCTGCGCCAGATGACGAAGTCCGCCGTGTCCACCGTGCCGTTCTCGTTGTAGTCACCGGACGGAAGCGGAATCAGCCTCGCGTCTTCGATTGTGGAGACCTCGATGCGGCCACCCATCCAAGCGACTTGACCTTCCCAATGGATGTTACGGCTGCTGAGCGGTGCAAGCGTCCATTCGAACATGTACTGCGTGCCCAACAAATCGCCGCGGAACGTATAGCCGTCGTTAGAGGTCGCAGTCACGACCATGGGGAACTGGTTCACGATCGCGTAGTTAAAGTTTTCCGCCGTGTCGCCGATGATCGGCTTGTGAATGAGCGCCGTCATCGACAGACGATCGTTGGCGGAAAACTGCATCGTTATGTCCGCCGGCAATGGGACCGTGTGGTATTCCCCTGTGTGATACGTATACATCGCGACAGTGCCCGCCGCGCTGCGATACTTCCCTGATAGCTGGGCTTGCGCCCTCGGCGCTGCAGCGACTTGAAGGAGCAGCGGACAGAGGAGGAGAAGAACGCTGCGAGTCAAGAATGTGTTGTTCATGGCGGCACCCACGTGGGCAGGATTACCCAGGATGCGTGCATCCGCAACGCGCGCTGGATGCACGCGAAACACGCCGGTTAGTGTCGCCAATCGGATTGGAAAAGTCAACTATGGCGGCAATGCAGGTGCAGAGCGACGGTTTCGGCGGGTTACCGAACCGGAAGTGGCAATTCGCGTTAGGTTGGCGGCGACACCAATTTCGAAAATGCCGAAAACGCAATCGCGGCGCGACCGAACAGGACGTCCATCACCGAATCGTGAGGGTCATGACCTTCAGATGGGCGGTCCATCGCGACGTCGCCGAAGTCACTTTGTTTTGAGGCAGAGCGACGCGCCGACACGGTCGCCATCAAAAAGTCCTGTCGTCCTGAATCCACGGCCGGCACCGGACCGCTTCGTCTTGTGTGGCCGTCCTGGCGCGACGGTGAAGGATGATCGACGAAGGTCGCGAATGCCGCATCGATTTGCGCCGTGGAACTAGTGGAACTACTCGACGTTTTGTTAGTGCTCGTGACAACCGGCTGCTGCGTCTGTTGCGTCTGCTGGAGCGCCGACGCTTGCGCAATCGATACCGCGCCGGCGGCCGGTGACGCGGCCAATCCGCGCCGCCAGATCACAAAATCCGCCGTATCCACCTGCCCGTTCCGGTTCCCATCGGCGCCGGTACCGCGCGGACCCGAAAGGCCGTAGCTGCTCCGCCAAACGGCATAGTCAGCCTGCTCCACCAGACTGTTCCCATCGTAGTCGCCGGGGATGCCGCTGGCGCCCGGCGAGCCGCCTGTGTACACACTGGCTCGCCAGTTAAGCGGGCTGGTCGAGTCGCCCAGCGGATTGATGATTTCGATCGACGAGCCGGCGCCGTTTGCGCCGGCCGGCCACGGCGACGTATTGCTGAACGTGAAGCTTTGGATGACTTCACCGAGCGGCCCAAGCAGCATCACCTCTTCGCCGCCGTTGCTCAAATTCCGCGGGCCAAATCCATTGGGCGCAACATTGAATCCATCGCCGTAAACGAATTCGAAGGTAGCGGGCGTGCGGGCCACGATGATCCGCTCGCCGGCGGGGAGAGACAAGCCAGACGCGAACACATACGGATCGTCGGCGAATCCAGCGATCTGCACGCCGCCAAGGCTCAGCGATTGGCCACCCGTGTTCACGAGCTCGAAGAACTCAATGTCCTGTCGATCGGCGACGCCCGGGAAAGCGGCCGGGTTGTAGTACACTTCGCTGATGCGCAGGTTGCTCACTTCGGTGGCAAAGCGGGCTTCATTGAGCGGCGACCATTGGCTGCCACTGAGTGCTCGCGCCCGCACGGTCACCGTGCCAGTAATCGTGATCGGGGTGCCATTGTAAAGAATCGCCGATGGACTGATGCCGCCGCCTGCCAACCGCGGATCGGAACCATCGAGCGTGTACCAAATCGCGCCCGCCGGCGCCGTTACGGTCACATTGAACCCGCTTGGCACCGTGCCGCCGTGTTGACTGAATGAGGGTGCGACGAGGCTTGGAAACAAACCGTCTGCAGCAAAACGCGAAAGGGCCAGCGAATAGCTCTGCGGAATCTGGAAGTCACGAACGTTCGCGATGGAACCGCGCCAGATGTCGACCGTCATCAAGGGAATGATGGTTTGTGGCGGCACGTTGACGACTTCGCCCTCGCGGGCGTCGCCCCAGCGAGCCGATTCGCCGATGATGGCCGCCTCGATCTGATCGGCGCGCCGCTGCCAGACTTCCTGGGCCGCTTCGTTGGTCAACGCGCCGTCGTTGAAGAAGTGCTTCTGCACGCGGTCGGCGAAGCGCAACCGGAATTCCGAGCTGGAGCGCAGCACCTGAAAAAGTTCGCCGGGCGTACTCACATTGGTCGCGTTCTCGGTGCGGTCGCGAAACCGGCCGTCCATCACGATCTCCTGGTCCCACACAAAAAATTGAAAACCGCTGCCCGGATTGACTCGGTTTCGAGCCGCAAACCAGTTGTGTGAGGGCCAATCTTCCGCGCCCGCGTACAAATGCAGAATCATGTAGTCAACAAAATTGTCGACGTCGAGATACACTGGCGAGCTGGGGTTCACCGTGCCGTCCGCGTTTCGGCCTTGCAACTGCTGATACAACGCGTTCGGATTGGGCGAACCGGGTAACTGCCGCGCGAGAGTGAACATAGCGTCGTACGTCGTGCGCTCGCCGCGGAACAGCTCGTTGAAGTCGCGGATGATGTCCCAGTCTTCCTCATTGCCGCCGATGTGGGACGCGAGAAACGCATCGTCCGGCCGTTCCGCCGGGCTGTAGAGTCCCCAATATAGGCCGTTGATGTAGAGATGCACGTACGTGCTGTCGGCCGACAGGCTGCCCATCGCCCGCTGCATGTCGCGCATCCACACGTCTCGCGTATAGGTGGAGTCGAGCGGCGAGTAACGGCCCATTGCCGTGCGCGTGGCGAAGCTGTCGGTAAACGAGGCCCGCATCACGACCGTGTTGATGTCGGCGAAATCTGAATTGTCGAAGAGCGGAAAGTTCAGCCGCCCGGGACCGTCGAATTCGGGGTTAAACAGCAGCCGGAAGGAATGCTTCTTGAGCCGCACGTTGTCGCGGCTCGCCTCGCCGTGCATTTGTACGCCGACGTTGTATTGAAACTCGGCGCCCGTCTCAGGATCAAAATACTCAATTGAACCCGGGCTTTTCCCACGCGTCGCCGCGCCGGGTGGCGTCCGGGTAGATGCCGGTGGCCGGATTCCACAAGTCGTCGTGATCCATCACGATCGACATCGTAGGAATCGAGAGCAGGGCTTCGCGAATGCCGAAGTCGTTAAAGTCGGGGTTGTTGTCGTCCCATTGGGCGACGACGCGCGAGTCCATTTCATAGTCGGCCGTCGCGTTCGCCTGCCAGACAGTCGGGTAAACAAGCCCGTTGGGATTCGCGAGCGGATCTTGCGTGAGGACTTCTTCCAGGAAGATGTACGTTTCGGTGCTGACTGGCGAGTCGGCAAAACCTGGCTTCACGGCCGCGGCGCGGAAGACTGTCGTCGAATCAATGATGATGGGGGTCGCGTAAAGTATGGCCGCCGAGTTACCGGGCGCCGGTACGCTGCCGTCGAAGGTGTAATAAATCTCCGCGCCGGCAGTCGCAGTTGCCAGCTCGAGTGAAAACGGCGCGCTATAGAAGCCATGCGATACACTTGTCGTCACTTGCGACGTAAAGTCGATGACTCCGCTGCCGTTGGGCCCGCCGGGCGTGGGTGTTTCGAAGTATCGCAGCGCTCGAGCGCCGGCCGCGATCGTGCGCAGTTGCGGCGCGATAAGAAAATCAGCGTCGTTCGCTGCGCTGTTCAGGCCGTGGATGGCGAGCACATTGCTTGCACCCTGCGTGAGCAGATTCTTGAACTGCGTGAGATCGATTGTTTCGGGAGCGAGCGCCTCACTGGCGGAGCGTTCCATCGTGGCACTGGCGTTAAACGCGGGCGGCACGCCCGGCGCCGTCGGCGAATTTCGCCGCGCAACTTCTTGTCCGTTGAGGTAGGCCACGAAGCCGGCGTCGTAGTGCATATCGAGCAATAACTGGTCGACGGCCGAAAGGTCGGCCACGGTGAATGGCACGCGGATATAGGCCGAGCTATTTTGCTCATGCATGCCGGCCCGCACGTCGGTGCTCAATAGCGGGCCGAAGCCGGATCGCGTCAGCTCGATCGCATTCACCACGACGCTGCGGTCAGCCGTCGTTTGCACGCCGCGCAGCACGAGTGTGCCCTGCGGCGATGACATGAGTGTCGTCCGCATCGCGTAGGCGTCGTTCGAAGTCGGGGCAACGCTGCCGTTGAACGAGTACGCCGCGGCAATCGTCACCGGCTGGCCTGAGCTGACCTCCGTCCACGTCGAAGTCCTTGTGCCGGCGGCAAGCGCATCGAACGAGCGCAGCAGCAGGTCGTACGGCACGTTCGGCGCGAGGCCTTCGATGAGGATCTCCATGCCGCTGCCGGCCGGACCCGTCGTATAGATCATGTCGTCGTAGACCTGATCGAGCGTGAATGCGCCGCCGTCGACAGGCCCAGTGCGATCGCGATCATCGAACGACGCGGCGCCGAAGGCTGACACCGTCACCTCGATGCCGTCAAAATTCGCGCCGTTCGAGTCGAGCGTCATCGTGGAATAACCGGTCTCCGTATTCGCGACGCCCGATTCGCCCTCGGTCCGGTCATTGAAGTCGACGCGCAGCGCGGTGGCAGTCGGCGAATTGACCGTGTCGCCCGTCTCCAGCCGCAGCGCATTAAGGAACACGGCGAAATCATTCGTCGCCTCGTCCTTGCGACCTTGCAGCAGAATCTGTCCTTGAGCATTCGCGGCGACAACGAACTGGAAGCGATAGGTTTCGTTCACGGCAGGCAACGTGCCGCCTTCAAAACTGTAATCTTCAACCTCGACGCCATTGGCCACCCAATCGGACGTGCGCTGCCCCGGGCTGCCGCTGTCGAACGACCAAACCGTGAGCGTATGGATCGCCCCGGGCACAAGCCGTCGATGCGCACGTCGAGCCCGCCCGTACCGCCCGGCGAGTTGTCCCTGGAGAACACGAAATCTTGCAACAGTTGCCCTTCGGTGAATGCGCCCGAGTTGGCCGGCGGTATCCTGCGGCGATCGTCGAAGCCGAACGTCGACGCATCGGTGAGCGTGACGTTGTGGCTGCCGAAAGTGCCGGCTGATCGAGCCGGTTTGGATATTTCCGTCCGTACCACCGATGACGAACGAGCTGAAACCCGGTTGCGTGTTGGTCGCGACGCCTCGGTCGTTGAAGTCGACCTGTAGAAGCGTTACGGAAGGGGGCGGTTGCACCACGCTGCTATAGCCGACTCCTAGCGGGCCGGATTGCCATGGCGCATCCGGGACAAACGACGGTTGTGTCCACGTTGTGCCCAGGCCGCCGCTGGCCGGTATCAATGTGCGGCTCGTGGATCCCAACCCGAGAACCGTCGTGCCCGAAGTTTCGGTGGCGATGCCGTACGAGATGTCTTCGAACTGCGGCGGGTATTCCGGCGAGAACTGGCTGACGATCGTCTGTCCGTCCGGCGCGACTAGCGCCAGGAAGTCGCCGTTCGCCTCCAGCGCAAAGTTGGTGTGCAGCTGACTGCCGGCGATGCTGCGATCTTTCCCAGAGGCAAAGACGACAAGGTACTGGCCGGCGCCCAGCGTGATCGAAGGAAAGTCCCACTGGTCGAGAGCGTCGCTGTCGTCCGTAAGATACCAGCCAGCCAAATCCACGGGCTGGTCGCCCGCGTTGTACAGTTCGATGAAGTCGGAGTAGTCGCCGTCGACGTCCTGGATGACGCCGTCGTTGCTGGCGAGGATCTCGTTGACGACCGGCTGGGCGGCCATCATGCTGCGGCATTCAAGCCGCTCCAACGCGAGCTTCTTCGGTCCGCGGCGGATGCGCGCATTCTGCTTATGGAGTTTTCGCCGCACCGCCATGCCTGGGACCTCTTCGCTGCCCGAACCCGAATCTTCACAATTCCTTCATTATTAAGGCTGGCGACAACCGGTTCAAGTTTTGGGCCAACGGATTCAATCGTGTTTTGCGTCAATTTATCCCTTAGCGGCGGCGGCCACGCCGTTGCGATTAGAGTTCGCCGTTCTGCGAGCAAATCGCAAAACGCCCGGATAATGCGAGAATGGCTCCCGCCCGCCCTGAGCAATGTCACTCCGGCGGCGTCTCGCCCAGCGACTCTTCAATCGCTTTCTTGAGATCAGCCGCGTTGGCCTCTCCGCTGCCGATGCGGAACAGACGCACGTTACCTTGGCGGTCGATCACCACGGCGTGCGGGATTCCGCTGACGATATAGTGCTCCTGAAGCTGACGGTCGGTGACGAACGCGACCGGGTGTTGCAGCTCATGGTGCTTCACGAATTGCTCCATGGCCGCTCGCTCGGCTTCGGGCGCGATCTCTGGGTCGCCCTTTGGCCGGCCCGCCTCTTCGTCCCAGCCGTACTTGTAGTAGCTCGTGACGCCGATGATCGTGAGGCCTTTCTCGGCGTACTCTTCATGCCACTCGCGCAGATGCGGAAACGTGGCGATGCACGGCCCGCACCACACTGCAAAGAAATCGAGCAGCACCACTTTACCCTTCAGCGCGTCGGGCGTGAGCGGCTCGCCGTTCACCCAGCCGTCGACGTTCTCTGGATACACGGCCGGTGCGCCGATGAGAGCCAGCATCTTCCGCGAATTCTCGATCTGCTGGCGCAAGCGGGCGATCAAAGGCCCGAATGAAATGCGCGCCGAATTGCCTGGTGGCTTGGCCTCCCCATCTTCTTCACTCTCTTTGGCCTCGTCGACTTCCTCCGGTGTCTCATCGAAACTTTCAATTCGATCGAGCAGCGCGCTGGCTTCGTCGGGATTAGTGCGCGCGAGCGACGAGGCACGATTCATGTGCTCCATGGCGAAGTGCTGCACGAGTGGCATCGACTCAGGCTGCTCCTTGGCCTTCGTGTGCAAGAACTCCAGATGCTCCGACGATGCGCTGTTCGGATCGCCTCCTTCGATCGCGCTTTCTAATGGAACCCGAATTTTGAGGGCCGCCGCCACGCGGAGGATCGCGTCAGCATCGTTCGGGTTCTCACTTAGCGCCGCGTTGGCTGCCTCCAGCCACTTGTCGACAAGCGCCTTGGCTTCGTCGACACGACCTGCCTTCGCGAGCTGCAGTGCCCGTTGCGTTTCGATGGCAGCCGTAAATTCTTCCTTCGTTGAATTGTCGAGTTCCTGAATCTGCTTGGCATACTCGTCGAGAATCTCAAAAGCTCGCTCCGGCCCGTCAATCTGGGCTGCTAAGTCGACCAACTCGCCGAGATAAAGGGTGAAGTACCGGGACGATCCGCCGACTTCGCGGGCGGACTTGATTTGATAATCGATGAAGGTCTTAAGATGCTCGAACGCGTCGTTTTTCCGATCAGTGCGTTGAAGAAACATGTACGCAGTGAAGTGAAGTTCGCGCAGGTCGTCATCATCGGGATGCTTTTCGATGGCCTCCTTGAGTCGGCTGCTGGCCTCGTCGAACTGACGTTGGACGAGAAGCTGCCTGAATTCACGGATGAACGTCTCCTTGTCGAAGGTGTCGGAGTCTTCCGCCGTTTGGGCGGCCGCTGTTTCTTCCTGCGCCTCTTGCGCCTGAACACTGAGCGGCAACCATACCAACCAAAACGCGGCAGCCAGGATGTACGAAGCTTTCATTTTGGTGACTCCGGTTTGAGAAGCAGTCTTCAATGCTCCCAATTAAATTGAAGCCCTGATACCTGTTTCTAACTCCCTCCCTCTTGCGGGGAGGGTTGGGGAGGGGGTTATTCCGGGTGGCTTCAAATGATTGCCCGCGCTGCCTTTCCCTGCTGCAACCGCGCTGATTCTAGCCGGACCGTCGATTCGCGTGAAGTAGCCGCGGCAACCTCCGCCGCCGACTGCGGCGATTCGCCTATAATGCTTTGGATACTCCCGATTCGCCGTTTCGCTGGTTGTCATCGAACTTCGCGTCCGCAATAATCGGCGGTCACCAGCGGTTCTTTCTGGATCCCGGCAATCTTCAGGCGAGCGGAGTCTTGTCGCCGGCGATTACACCGCAAACTCCACAATTGAGTGCAGATGGTTGAGCAACAACCGTGTGCATTCAATGTGCGGTCCACTCCTGCCAAGTATTTCCACCGTCCGAATCGACGGAGCTCGCACATGACGGTCGCGGGCTTGCCACCGACTTCGCCGCGGCACTGGGAAAACGAACCCTCAGAGGCTTCATCATGAATACGTACGCCGGCATCTATTGCAAAATCGTTTTGACAATGTCGATGTTGATTGCGGTATTTACTGCCGCGAATGTTGCGTTGGCCCAGCGCGCGCCCGCGGCTATTTTTTGCTCCAGGGAGTTGATAAGAGCAACGTCAGGGACTCATCGCTTCGGCACCGCAGCGTCGACGGAGTTTCAATTCGGGTGAGCTGGGCCAGCCTCCATAACGGCTCGAAGTTTCAATGGGGCTGGCTCGACTCACAAGTCAAGCGCTGTCGCGCAGCAGGTAAGCCGTACACGCTGCGAATGATGGCCGGAGAACATGCGCCCGAATGGATCGGCGGTGCATGGCATCAAGGCGCGCCGATCCCCTGGAGCACGGAGGCACAGCGCGCCCTTTCGGATGCAATCGCGGCTTTGGGCAACCGTTACTCCGGCGATCCGCTGCTCGTCGGTGTGCATCTGACCTCGACCGCCAATTCTAGCTCGTCGGAGATGCACCTCGCCGCTGGATTGATGAGCGTGGCCGGTTACTCCGACAACAAAATGATCGAAGTCTGGACCAAGGCGATCGATAGCTATAGCGCCGCCTTTCCAAACTGCGCACTGATTCTGAATGCGACGCTGGAGCCCGACCATCGCGGAGGAATCACTTACCCGGTTATTTCACACTGCCAGCGACGATTAGGCCTGCGCGCCACGTTTCAACACAATTCGCTGAAGGCGTCCACGCCCATGGATGCCCGTCATCACCAGCTTATTCTGGATCTTGGCCGCGATGGCTCCCGCATAGGATTCCAGATGGCGTGCGGGTCATCCGAGCGACGCTTCGGCGGGTCATTTGAAGAAGCAGTCGACCGGGCGCCTGGTGCAACGTACTTTGAAGTCTATCAAGAAGACATCGGACAATGGTAACTGCTGCCCACTCATTAACCACGGGCGTTGGGCTAGAAGAAGAAATTTAGGGAAGTCCCAACGCATACGCCACACTCGCATTCAGCCTGGCCAAAATCGCCGGCGCCGCATCTCGTTTTGCACGCGGCTTGATTGCAATCGGCGTAAGCTAGCGGTGCTTCCAGTGTAAGGTGGGGAAGATGCCGCTTGTGAGCCGTCCCGCGCAAGCCGGCAAACTGATACGAATCGCTTCGCCCGATACTCATGGAAGAGTCGACCAATGAAACGTGTGCCTGTCTATTGTCGTCTGCGGTCCCGGCGCGGTGCCGGCTGGGGCGTTGCCTTTGCTGCGCTTGTGGCGGCCGCGCTCGTGGTCTCGATGGCCGGCGGGCAGTTGCTGGACGACCGTGCGCTGTTGCCGCCGCCCGCGGGTGCAACGGCGACCGCCGTTTCGCTGGCCGAGCTGGAGCAGATGGCGCTGGCGAACAATCCTACGCTGGGCGTGGCGTCGGCCAACGTCAGCGCGGCGCGCGGCCGGCAGATTCAAGGCGGCCTGCGCCGAATCCCACGATCGGTTACATGGCTCAGGACATCGGCGAAGAGGATACGGCCGGGCAGCACGGCGGGTTCGTGAGCCAGGAATTCGTCACCGGCGGCAAGCTGCGTCTTAACCGCGCAGTGGGCGCGCGGGAGGTTCAAGAACGGCAGCTCTTGTTCGACGCGCAGCAGCTTCGCGTGCTCAGCGACGTCCGCTTACGGTTTTACGATGCGCTCGTTGCGCAGCGGCAAGTTGAGTTGAGCGACGAGCTGGCGCGGCTCAGCGATCAATCGTCGGAGGCAAGCGGGCAACTGTTCGAAGGACAGCAGATTAGCCAAAGCGATTTGCTGCAGGCGCAGATCGACGCCGAGGAAGCGGGAATATTGGCCCGTCAAGCTCGGAATCGACATGCAGAGTCCCGTCGACGCCTGGCGGCCGTGGTCGGAATCGATGAGTTGCAGCTCGGTGCTTTGAGTGGGAACTTGGAAGACGAAATTCCCAATTATGAGTGGGAGGCGACCTACGCCCGCGTCTTGTCGCTGAGCCCGACGTTGGCCGCGTCTCAAATGCGGATTGAGCGTGCACGGCTGGCCCTCGCGCGCGCGGCGCGAGAACGTACCGAATATCGAAGTGATGGCAAGTGTGAGCCACATGTATCAAACTGATGACGACGTAGCTGGAGTCCAGGTGGGAATCCCGCTGCCGATTTGCAATCGCAACCAGGGCAACATCCTGACTGCGGACGCCGAGCTGATCGCTGCCCAGAACGAAAGCCGACGGATTGAGCTGGAGTTGCAGGACCGGCTTGCGACCGCTTACCGAGGTTATGCCAACGCACGTGAGCAGGTCGAACGCTATCGAGCGCAGATCCTGCCGCGCGCCCAACAATCGTGGGACCTGGTCGGCCGTGGCTACCGCGAGGGGCAGGTTGATTTTCTGGTGCTGCTGACCAGTCAACGAACGTATACTCGGGTCAATTTGATGTTCGTCGAGGCACTGGCCGAGCTGCGGCAGGCGGAAACTCTTATTGATGGAATGCTGCTGTCCGATAGCCTGCAAATGGAATGAGCAGAATCGGAATTGCCGCGAGCGGAATGACGTACTAGGTGCCCAAAACCCCAGAATGCGGCAAACGGCCGAAAATCGTGCGATATTTGGGTCAGCGCCAGTAAATGGTATACTTCTAATATGAACCGGCTCCTCGCTCTCTACCTGGCTGCAACGATTTTCGTTTGCCCGCTGTACTGCGGGTTTGCGAAGTGCAGTGCTGCGGCGGAAGGTACCGCGCCGGTTTGCAGCTGCTGCCATGGAAGCGGTACGCCGGGCACGCCGAAAGAACGTCCATCGGAGCCGCAGCCATCCGACTCGGGTGGCTCGTGCCAATGCATATGCGGCGGAGCCGTGGTCGATGCAGCCGGTTCACTTGTTCCGGACTTCGATACGAGCTGGTGGTCAGCGGTGGCGATCATGTCGCCGTGCGTGTTCCATTCCAATCAGTTGTCGATCGACCAGTTCTGTGCAGCGCCGTGGCCCGACGATGGAATGAATACGGGCCGCTCCCTGTGCTGCCTATATAGCACGCTTCTGTGCTGATGCGCCGGCCGCAAAGTCTTTTCTCGCATTACGCTGCGCTCGTTGCGCATCTGACAAACTAGCAAGAGCGGTGGCGGTTGGCTGCTAAACCGCAAGCGGTGGACTGACATTATTCAGAGAAGTCCTACGGATTGGATCGACGCCGATGTTTTTTCGGTTGCTTCCCTGGGAATACGCGATTCGTAATTTGTTTCGTCGTCCGTTGCGCACGGCGTTGACGTTCGCCGGACTGACGACGGTGATTTTGTTGGTATTTGTCGTGGTGGGCTTTATCCGGGGGTTGGAACGCACGCTCGCGGTGACCGGCGACCCTCAGGGCGCCGTGGTCTTTTCGCTCGGAATGGGCGAGAACCTGGAGTACTCATCGATTTCGATGAGCGCGACCGATCTGGTGGCCGCGAGCGTCGAAGGCATTCAAGAGCGGTACGGACAGAAATATGTGTCGCCTGAGTTGTACTTGGGCACGGAAGTTACAGTCGGGGAGCGCGACGAGCCCGGTTTGGGACTAGTGCGCGGTGTGACGCCCGCGGCGCTGCTGGTTCGGCGCCAAGTGGAGTTCGAGTCCGGCACATGGCCGGCCGCGGGCGAAGCGCTCGTAGGCCGGCTGGCCGCGAGCAAACTAGGAGTCGGTGAAGCGGAACTTTCGCTCGGAACGACGGTCCAATTTGAGGGACGCACGTGGCGCGTGAGCGGCGTCTTTTCGGCGGCGGGCGCCG
This sequence comes from uncultured Planctomycetota bacterium, assembly GCA_963713365.1. Lineage (GTDB taxonomy): Bacteria > Planctomycetota > Planctomycetia > Pirellulales > Lacipirellulaceae > JABDGM01. The sequence goes on from CAVQLN010000009.1 coordinate 839,634, forward strand.
CATTTGAATCGGAGATTTGGTGCCGGCTCGACGAATTGCAGCAAGCGATGAAACGACAAGACCTCAGTCTGGTCGCCGTGACGATGGCCCCGGGGGCCGATTTTGGCAGCCTGGAGCTGTTTTGCATGGAGCGGCTCGATCTGGAGCTGCAGTCGATGCCCGAGATGGAATACTACGGTTCGTTGCAGAAGGACTACGGGCCGGTGCGGATGCTGGCCTGGCTTGTCGTGCTGCTCGTCTCGGGCGCCGGGGTTTTTGCCGGGCTGAATACGATGTACGGCTCGGTGGTCGGGCGAATTCGCGAACTGGCGAGTTTGCAAACGATTGGGTTTGCGCGCCGCGCGATGCTCGTGAGCCTCGTGCAAGAAGGAGTCATCCTGGCCGCCGCTGCCAGTTTATTGGCGGCGCTAGCGGCGCTTGTTTTCGTGAACGGAGCGGCCGTGCGATTCACAATGGGCGCCTTCTCGCTGCGGATTGACGAGACGGCGGTATTGATCGGCTGCGGCGTCGGGCTGCTCTTGGGGATCGTGGGCGCCATACCGCCGGCGATTCGTGCGCTGCGAATGCCGATCGTCGATGGATTGAAAGCAACTTAGAAATTGCTTCGTGATTGTTTTTGACCGATAAGAAATTGAAGACTGGTTTACTCGTACTTTGAGTGAAGGGAGTAACGAGATGATTCGTACAATGCATGGTTTCGTTGCGTTGGGTGCGGTGCTTTGCGTGAACTTGATCGGGACGGCTATTTCCGTGTCGGCGGCGGCGCCGGCTGCGTCAACGGTCGATAAGAACTTCTTGCTCGAAGAAGAGCCGAAAGATGCAACGGACGTTGTCGCGGCGCGAAAAGATTCGAAGGACCAACAGGAAATTGTCGTGGTGGGGCGCATCGGCGGGCGCGTCAACCCGTGGGCGAAGGGCATGGCGGCGTTTTCCATTGTCGATCGCACGCTGACGCCTTGCAACGAAATCGAAGGCGACACCTGCAAGACGCCGTGGGACTACTGCTGCGAGGCGAATCTGTCGAAAGCGACCTTGCTGGTCATGCTGACGAACAAAGACGGCAAGGTGGTAAAGAAGGATGCGCGCGAGCTGCTCGGCGTCAAAGAGTTGGACACCGTAACGCTCGTCGGCAAGGCCAAGCGCGATAAAGCGGGAAATGTTTCGATCCTGGCGTCGAAGGTGTACATCGCGTCGGAAAAAGACGAAGAAGCGAAACAGAAATGAGTGCCGAAGTCGACATCAAGCAGCTGGCGATTGTTCGAGATGCGCGGGAAACGCCCGCGCTGCGCCCGCGGCGTCATGTGGTGAGCCGCTACGTGATCCCCGGGGTGCTGCTAGTCGGGTTTTTGGGGCTCGTGGCATGGGCTGCTCGGGACGCCGTGTCGCCGCCGGCGCCGGTTTGGGTGACGCCGGTGCTGGCGTCGCAAGCGCAAGCGCAGCACGAAGGGACGCCGCTGTTTCAGGCGGCCGGCTGGATCGAGCCGCGACCGACGCCCATTCGCGTGGCCGCACTTGCCCCGGGCGTCGTTGAGCAATTGCTGGTAGTGGAGAATCAAGCAGTGACGGCCGGCGAGCCGGTTGCCGAGCTTGTGAAGCAAGATGCGGAGCTTGCCTACCAGCGCTCGCAAGCAAACATCAAGCTGCGTGACGCCGAATTAGTCGAGGCCCAGGCCAGTTTGCAAGCCGCGACAACGCGGTTGGAACAGCCGGTTCACTTGCAGGCGGCGTTGAGCGAAGCAGAAGCGGCGCTGGCCGTTACGACAACCGAGTTAATCAATCTGCCGTTTGCGACGCGGCGCGCCGAAGCCGAGTTGGAATTCGCCGCGGCCGACTATGAAGGCAAGCGTTCGTCGGAAGGCGCGATTGCCCGCCGTATCATTAACGAGGCCAAAAGCGCGCGGGACGCGGCGGCTGCCTCGGTCGAAGAGCTGCATAAGCGGGCCGAATCGCTCACCAAGCAGCAGACCGCCCTGTCTCAGCGACGCGACGCGCTGCAGACGCAACTTGAGCTTCTGGCAGATGAAAAACAGGCCAAGGCGGAAAGCGAGGCGCGGCACCAGGCCGCGGCGGCGCGCCTCGAGCAGGCCCAAGTGGAATTGGCAGAGGCCAAGCTGCGGCTCGATCGCATGACGATCCGGGCACCGATTGACGGCCGGGTCTACCAGCTCATCGCGTATCCTGGCACAACGCTATCCGGTGGAATGGGCCCGGTGCCAAACGCCGACGGCAGCACTGTCGTTACGTTATATCGGCCCGACATGCTGCAAGTGGGCGTGGACGTGCGCTTCGCGGACATTCCCAAGGTAAGTCTGGGGCAGCCGGTGCTCATCAACAACCCGGCACTCGCGGAACCGATTTCCGGCAAGGTGCTGTTTGTGAGCTCGGAAGCGAACATTCAGAAAAACACGCTCGAGGTGAAGGTGGCGCTCGACGCGCCCAGCGCGGTCTTCAAGCCGGAGATGCTGGTGGATGTCACGTATCTCGCGCCGAAACCGGCCGAATCGGTGGCCGAAGAATCGAGCGAAACGCGGCTGTACCTGCCGCAGCAACTTGTGTTGCAAGGCGAGTCCGGTGCGTTTGTTTGGGTCGCCGACCAGTCGGATGGCGTTGCGCAAAACGGCAATCACTATGGGCCGTCTGGCAGCCGGCGGGTTGGTGGAAGTAACCCAGGGATTAACGATCGGGAGTCGCGTGATATCTCGCGGCCACGAGTCGCTGTCAGACGGAGATCGGATTCGCGTTGAGAACGAGGATGCGCCGGCGGCAGCGAGCACGTCGGCGCCAGGACACGAGCAACAGGCGATGCGGCGGCTGCCGGCCGCAGGAGAGTAAACATGGCACTGGTGGAACTTCGCAACGTCACGAAGAAATATCACAAGGGCGGTGAAACCATCACGCCGCTGGATGATGTTTCACTGGATGTCGAGGACGGCGAATTTATTTCGCTGATGGGCGCAAGCGGTACCGGGAAGTCGACGCTGCTGAATCTGATTGCCGGCATCGATCGCCCCGAATCTGGAAGCATTACGATCGACGGCGACAATATCACCAGGCTGTCGCGCACGAAGCTGGCCAACTGGCGTGCCCGCAACATCGGTTACATTTTTCAAACGCACAATTTGATTCCAGTTTTAACGGCGTTTGAGAATGTGGAGCTGCCGCTGTTGTTGTTGCCGATGTCTCGGGCCGAACGGCATAAACGAACCGAAATCGCGCTCCGGGCGGTCGACCTAGCGGATCGGGCGGAGCACTATCCGCGGCAGCTTTCGGGCGGTCAGGAGCAGCGGGTGGGCATCGCCCGGGCGATTGTCACGCATCCCAAGGTGGTAGTGGCCGACGAGCCGACCGGAAATTTGGATGACGATACGTCGGTGCAGATCTTGCGGCTGCTGGAGCGATTGAATCAGGAGCTGGACGTGACGCTCGTGATGGTGTCGCACGATGCCGAGGCGGCGGCAATTGCCGGCCGGCAGCTTCGACTGGAGCACGGGAAACTTTTGGAGAAATCGGGTGCGGTCCGGCCGGCGGCCGCGTTCCGCGGTGCATAACGAGTAGGGTGGGCACCGCCCACCATTAGTTCCGCCTTTGTAGAGGTGGGCAGTGCCCACCCTACGAGGGCTTGCAGTCAAGGGTCGTAATCATGTTCAAATTCGCTCCTTATTTATTGAAAACGCTATGGCGACATCGGTCGCGGACGCTCCTGACGGTGAGCGGCTCGGCCGTGGCACTGTTCGTATTTTGTTTTGTTGGCGCGGTGCAACAGGGAATGAACGGCCTGCAGACGCGGCAAGAGTCCAAGCAGTCGCTGGTGATGTTCCAGGCCAATAAGTTTTGCCCCGCCACGAGTAATCTGCCGCAAGATTACGAAGCAAAAATCAAACTGCTGCCGGGCGTGCGCGAGGTGGTGCCCATTCAGGTGTACACGAACAATTGCCGGGCGAGTCTCGACGTGATCGTTTTCTATGGCGTGCCGCCGAAGAAACTACGGACGGCGCGGGATTTCGAGCTGCAATCCGGAAGCTGGGACGAGTTTGAGCAGAATCAGGATGCGGCCGTTGTCGGCCGGGCGGTTGCCGGCCGCCGCGATTTGAAGACCGGCGACAAATTCTCGATCGGCGATTTGACGGTTCAAATAGCGGGCGTTTATACGTCGAACGATCCGGCTGAGGAGAATTACATTTACTCGCACCTGGAGTTCCTGCAACGTGGAAAGAAGGAGAATTTGGTCGGCACGGTGACGCAACATGAAGTGCTGCTCGAGTCGGGCGTCGATCCCACGGCCAAATCGGATGAAATCGACTCGCTCTTCCGCGGCGGGCCCGTGGAAACCGACACGCGGCCCAAGGGCGTCTTTCAAGCGAAGAGCCTGGGCGACTTAACGCATTTGATCGCGCTTTCGCATTACTTGGGATACGCGTGCGTCGGCCTGGTGCTCGCGCTCGTGGCGACCACCACGGTGATGTCGGTTCAAGACCGGATTCGAGAGCACGCTGTGCTGCAAACGCTCGGGTTTACCGGCGCTCGCGTGTTTCGGCTGATCGTTACGGAGAGCGCGCTCTTGAGCGTGGCCGGCGGATTGCTTGGCGTCGGCGCCGCAATGCTCGTGCTCCAGATGAGCCACTTGTCGGTCGGCGCTGAGGCGGTGACGATTGCGTTTCGGCCGTCGTGGTCCTTGGCGGCAACCGGCATTGTGGTTTCCGCGATCGTTGGGTTGCTCGCCGGCCTGTGCCGGGCTGGCACGCGGCGCGGGCGGAGATCGTGCCGGCGCGCAGGACGTAATTTTGATCGGCAACCGGTTTGACAAGGGATCGTCCATGAAGCGTCAATCCCGAATTTCCATATTCCGCATCGTTGCGGCGTTTGTGATTGCGGCAATTGCTGTCGGTTCGGAATCGCTGTTGGCCGAATCGCCGAAACTCAATGTCGTCTTCATTTTGGCAGACGACTTGGGTTGGGGCGAACTTGGCTGCTACGGGCAGCAAAAGATTCCCACACCAAATATCGACCAGCTCGCGGCGCAGGGAATGCGGTTTACGCAGCACTACAGCGGCGCGCCCGTGTGTGCGCCGTTGCGCTGCGTGCTGCTGACAGGCCGGCACACCGGCCATGCGGAAATCCGTGGCAACATGCCCGTGAAGCAAGTGTTTTCAAAGTTTACCGAAGGTCAGTATCCGATTTCTGCGGAAGTGCTCACGCTGGCCGAAGTGTTTCACGCCGCCGGCTATGCGACGGGAGCATTTGGCAAGTGGGGACTCGGGCCAGTCGGACAGTACGGGCGATCCGAATAAACAAGGCTTCGACATATTCTTCGGGTACAACTGCCAGAGCGTTGCCCACAGTTATTATCCGTCGCACTTGTGGCGGAATTCCGAGCGAGTGGAGATCAATACAAATGCAGTGTCCGGCCATGCGAACCCGGTGCGCGGCGACATTCGGCTCGAAGATTGGATCGGCGAAAATTATGCGCCGAAGCTGATGGTCGAGGAGGCACTGAAGTTTATCGAAGCGAACAAATCGCGGCCGTTTTTTCTATATCTGCCGTTGATCGAGCCGCACCTGGCCATGCATCCGCCACGTGAGTCGGTGGAAAGATTTCCTGAGGATTGGGACGATGAGCCGTACCGCGGCGAAGCTGGGTATTTACCGCATCCGCGTCGCGCGCGGCGTATGCGGCGATGATCTCGGACCTGGACAGCTATGTCGGCCGGATTGTCGCGGCGCTCGACGCGGCGGGCGTGGCCGATCGCACGCTGGTGGTTTTTTCGAGCGACAATGGCACGACGCATGCGCGCACTCCAGGAGCGCGTTTCCATGTCGGCGGCGTGGATGCGGCCTTTTTCAACAGCACCGCGGACTTGCGCGGTTACAAAGGCAGCTTGTACGAAGGCGGAATTCGCGTGCCGATGATTGTGCGCTTGCCGGGACAGCATGAAAGCCGGCGAGGTGAACGATACGCCGTGCTATTTTGCCGATTGGTTCCCGACAATGTGCGACGCGGCCGGTTTGAAAGTGCCAGCGGAGCTCGATGGCGAAAACCTGTGGCCGATGATGAGCGGCCGGGCGGAATTCAAGCGCCGAAAACCGATGGTGTGGGTGTTCACCGAATATGGCGGGCAAGTGGCAGTGCGAATCGGCAACTTCAAAGTTATTCGCCAGGGCCTTAAGACTCAACGGCCTGGTCCGTGGGAGGTGTACGATCTCGCAAGTGATCGAGCCGAAAAACACAACGTGGCGGCACAACGCTCCGATGTCATACAACAAGCAAAGTCTATTCTTCGGGCGGAGGTCGACGAGAATCCGATTTTTCCGCTAACTATTCCGGAGCTCACGGTTGGGCCATAGTCAACTGAATCGCTCGTCGAGCTAAACCGCAAGCGTTTCGTCGGCCCGAATTCAGGGCATATCTGAAAACGCTTTGCTCTCGCGGTTAAGTCTCGCGCGATTACGCGGTTTCCCGTTAGGCGCGAATGTCCTTACGGGAGACCAAAATCATGTTTCGAGAGCATCTGTGGGTTGGGGTGAACCACGTCGGACTGGCCTTGCGCGACCCCGAAGAATTTGCCGTCGCCTGGAACGACGGGCGAATTACTTATGCGTGGCCCGTATGGGCGGCCCTCTTGGTCACGGCGATTATCGGGACCACGACCTATGGCATGACGATGGGGCTTTTCGGCGGCGCGGAGGACATCGCCTTCAAAGGCTTCATTTGCACGCTTTCAGCGGGGCTTGCCTGGGCGATTCCGCTGCCGGCGCTCTACATCCTCAATAGCCTTTCGGGTTCGCGACTGCCGGCCAGCAGCACGCTTCTTGCGGCACTGGTCACCGTCAGTTGGGGCGGATTGGCGATGATTGCGTCGATCCCCATCAACTGGTTCTTTACGGCAACGGTGCCTCATTCGGGAGTCGTGCTGCTCGTGAATCTGATTGTGTTCACGGGTGTCGGCGTTTCGATGATCGACGTGTTCCGACGGGTGATGCAGCGGCTGGAGCCGCAGCGACCGGTCACACCGGTGTGGTGGCTGATGCTGGTCGGCACGATCGGGATGGAACTGTTTTACTTTTTTGGATTGTTTGAATTCGCGTGAGACGAACGGTGCTTTACCGCAAACGGATGTCTGGACGACTTGCATTGCTCTATCGGCGGCAATCCACCGCTGATTTCAACGTGAAAGGTCAAATCATGTACACTTCGGAATACGCTCTCGACCCACACGTCGGCTCGCCCGCTGGAACGCAAACAATAACGCATGAAGTCTCGGAGCCATGTATTGATTCGCTGCCAAACGAATCGAGCGACGCGGATCGCGTCACACAGACACGGCCACAGGAATTAACCATTCCAGTGCTTGTGGAACTATTGCTGAAGGATCGGCGGCGATTGTTCCGAGTCCTTCGGCTCGAAGCGGCGCCGGCAATTCTCTTGCCGCGGCTGCTGGCTATTGCGCTGGCTGGCTTCCTGCTGTTTGGGGTGGCGATGTCGGTCGTGTTGACGGCGGCAGATCGCTGGCCGTCGCTGACCTCGCTCACGACGTGGGTCGATGCGCCTCTCTCGATGCCGCTGGAGTTCAAAGCGATCGACTCGGCGCACGGCAAGCTCGCGCCTTGGCTTAGCGGCGAGGCATTGGTGCTGGCCGGGGCGTACGCATTCGGACTTGTGGCCGCGAGCGGCATCTGCCTGCCCAGCCTGTATTTCTATTGCTTATTGGCGGGTGTGAAGATGTCGATGGTGGACGTCGTTGTCCATACGGTCAAATCGAAGGCCGTCGCTGCGGTCGCCTTGGTGGGAATCCTCCCCATTTATGTCGCTGTCGCCATGGGTGTATTGATCTTCCGCGGCAGCGAAGTGCAACTGGCGGCGACGATGTTTTTGGGCCTGGCCCTGCCGTTCATCGCGGGCGTTTGGGGCACGGTATCGCTGTACCAAGGCTTTTTGCAAATGTGCGATACGATGCCGCCCGCACGAGCGACCCGACGCGAGTGTTTTCTGCGGCGCCTGGTCCTGTCGTGGTCGGCCTGCTACTCGGCAGTGATGCCGGTGATGATCTACTCGGTGTGGGAAGTGTTCTCTCGGGTGTAGTTGTGATGATCACCAAATAATTCGGAGACATTGCCGTGGGATTAATCAAACGAATGAGCGCACTGGTCACTGCGAACCTCAACGATCTGGTGGATCAGTGTGAGAACCCAGAGAAAATGCTCAGACAGGCCGAGCGCGACATGGAGACGGCGCTTGGCCGGCTCATGGACGGGGCCGCACGTGCCATCGCACATCATAGGTTGCTAACACGGCAGTTAGGGGCTAAGCATGAGTTGGTTGCCAGGAGGCTCAAGCTTGCCGAGGCAGCCGTGGTGCGCGGCGACGATGAGGCGGCACGCCGTGAGCTGCGGCATAAGCTGGAACACGAGCGGATGGCCGAGGCGCTCACGCGACAAGTCGAGACGGCCGCAGTATTGGGCCAGCGCCTGCGAAACCAAGTTTCGGCGATGCGCATGAAATTGGCCGAGGCGCGCCGAAAGCTGGTGGAGATTTCGGCTCGCAGCCGGGCGGCCGCGGCCCAGAGAAAGTTCGTCGAGCGCATGCCGGAGGATAAGTGTTGGAACACTTTGTCGACATTCGATTCCATGTGTGCGCACGTCGAGCAATCCGAGGCGGAAACCGAGGCCTTGCTGGAGCTGCTTGGTGAACCGGAGGCAGTCGAGCTGCTGGAAACCGACATCGAGGCCGAACTTCGCGCGTTAAAGGAGGCGGCCAGCCATGCTGCTTGTTGAAACGGCGATATTCTACTTGCTTTTCGGCGCAGCCGTTGCGACGGCCGTGTACGTGCGCGACATGCAGCAGCGTGGAATTCGTACCGCGTTCGGCGTGGCAAGCGCGTGCCTGTTTTGGCCGCTGTACGTGCCCGTGCTGCTCGCGCCCGCGCAGGAATGTGCTGTTAGTGACGCTACTGAACACAACGCGGACCCGCAGGACTCGCTTTCAGCCGCGATTGCACAAGTGGAATCGGAACTTGATACAGCTTTGGAAGGCCTCGACGGCTGGGCGGAAGACGTTCTCAACAGCGAACAACACCGGCTCGAGGAGCTGCGCGCCGCGTGGAAGCTGCAGGCCAAGCGAATTCGCGAGCTCGACCGCCTATTGTGCGCAACGGAGACCGGCGGTGATTCGGTTTGGGGAGTTGCCGGCGACGTCGTGAAAGCGCGTGAAAGCGAAAATGTTCGACGCGAGAACATTCGCCAACTCGGTACGATACGTAAGCGGATGCATGCCGATTTGATCGGCACGCTGGCTCGGGTGCGGGAGCTCGTAACGATGATTCACCTGGCGAAGTTCAGCGGCACCCGGCAGCGAGGGCCGAGGAGCTCGTGGCGCAGATTGCCGCGGCGGTGCAGGGGCTGTCGGAAGTGAGCGCTTGGCGCGAGCAAGAGGAGTTGGCGACGGCCGCGCGCTAACACTCGTCAGCGAATGCGGCGGACCTGACGGTAATATTTCCACCCCGGCAAAAAGAAACAAAGCGATGAGACGATGCCGAAGACGGTGATTCCCAGATTGGGCATTAGCGTTTGTTGCTGCAGCCAGGCCATCACGATGCCAATGAGGCACAACACGGCGGCGTGAATATAAAATACGCCCGACAACATGGCAGCCTTCATGAGGAAGACCGCGCCGCTCACGGGGCCTAACATGGGCGAGAGCGTCAGCACTGGCAAATTGAGCAGATACTCGATGACATACATGAACGTGTCAATGATCATGCTGCCGGCCCAGACGTGAGCGATCTGCCGCTCAACGAACGTGATTGGTCCGCTTCGATGGCGCAAATTCCAAAAGATGGCGGCCCAGGTTCCTAAACCAATCGTCCAGAGGGCCAAATACGGCCAGCGCCGTGACGCCGCTCAGTTGAACGGCGTTTGTTACGAGGCAGAGAACCAAAAGAACAACGGCGTGAAGCATCCATAGCAAGCCCCAATTCTCGAGTACGCCGACGTGGTGCGTTTCACGAAACGCGCGTGTGAGAATTTGCGTGAAGCGCAATGAGCGCGCCGAAACCGGCTCGTCGGCGAGATAGGCGTCCAGGTCATCGGCCAACTCAGCGGCGGTCGAGTAGCGCAGTTCGGTTGGCTTCTGCAGGCACTTGAGAGCGACCATTTCCAAGTCGCGGTCCACGCGCGGATTCAATAGTTGCGGAGAGACGGGATCCTGTTCTAGCACCATCAGCACGGTGTCGACGGGCGTCGCGGCTTGAAACGGCGGACGGCCGGTGAGCATGGCATACAAGATCGCGCCCAGGCTGTAGATATCGGTGCCCGGGCCGATGACACCCCGGCGGCCGGCCGCTTGCTCCGGGCTCATGTAACCGGGCGTGCCCAGAATGGCGCCGGTCTGCGTGAGCGGCCCGAAGGGGCGGGTGCGCGGGTCGTCGTCCGAGTCGGACAAAAGTCGTTTTGCCAATCCGAAATCGCTCACATAGGGGCGACCTTCAGCGTCGAGGAGAATGTTGGAGGGCTTGAGGTCGCGGTGCAATACGCCCTGCTCGTGGGCCCTGGCAATGGCTCGGGCGACTGGAGCCAGGAGTCGTGCCCCCTCGCGACCGGACATCGGACCTTCCGCGAGGCGGTGCGCCAGAGTGGTTCCCGTTACGTAGCGCATCGTGAAATAGGGAAGACCATCCTGCTGGCCCACGTCGTAGACAGGAACGATATGCGGGTGATTCAAGCGAGCTGCGGTCTCGGCTTCGCCGCGGAAGCGCGCCAGATCGGCGTTCGTGGCGGCTGAACCGCCGAGGATAATTTTCAAGGCGACGATGCGGTCGAGGCTTTTCTGACGGGCGCGATAGACTACGCCCATTCCGCCGCGGCCGAGTTCTTCGTATAGCTCGTAATCACCGAATGTCTGAGTGGGCGTACCAGCCTGCGCGAAGAGTCGTGGGAGTTCACAGCGATTCTCACTGTCGTCGTGCGGCGATGATTGGCTGCCGAACTCTTCGGCCAAGGAGGCCACGGCCCACAGCTCGCGAAGCTCGTCGCCCAAGTCCGGATTGTCGGCGGCCAGGCGATCGACATCGGCGAGTGAGCCGGCACGCGCTTCGGCCAGCAATTGATCCATCAACGAGGCGAGCCTCGCGCTGCGGTCGGCATCCGCTTCACATGACGCTATCGAAGATTCGTCGTTCGTCACGGATCACTCCAGAAGCTCCGAAGCGGACTCGCCGAGCAAAGGTCGAAGCTGCCGCAGGGCTCGCAGGTAACGCATTCCGGCGGCGGCCTCCGTGAGGCCTAACAACTCAGCGACTTGCGAATTTGTAAGCTGCTCGGTATGGCGCATGAGGATGATTTCCTTGGCGTCATCGGGCAACTGGGCAACGGCCGCGTGGAATCGTTCCGCGATTTCCTTTCTCAAGAGCATGGCGGCGGGGGTCAAGTTCATGTCCGGGACATTAGCGACCGGATTGAGCGACGATCGCTGGCCGGCGCCCACGCTTTGATCGCGCGCGACATCGCGTTTATCGGCAAGTTGGCGCCGGTACTCGTCGGCCAGCCGGTCGCGGGCCAGATGTCGCAGCCAGGCGTGAAAGGGCAGGGTTGGTTTTTGCAGATATTCTGCGAGCCGGCGACTGGCCGTCAGCAGGGCGTCCTGGACGACGTCGCTGGCGTCAACACGGCGTGCCATGCCCCGGTTGAGCCGGCATTGAACCATGCGATGCAGCGAATCGCGATGCCGATCCAAGAGGCGGTTGACCGCCTGATGATCGCCGCCACGGGCATCGCGCAGCAACTCGCGGGTTTCATCCTGATCGGGCCACATGAATATAGGTTACCATCGAATGGAGGGCGTTTCGATGGAGGATTAGGGATGCGGTATGCAGGCACGTAACGGATCGTCGATATCTAGCATCCAGCCTCTGGCATCAAGTATCCTATTATCAATTGCACCGCGAAATCAGGCTGAAAGGAAACGCAATCCATGAGCATCATCAACATTGTCGCACTTTTATTGGCCGGGGCCGCTTCCGCGCCGCAGCATTCGGCCGAGCTAGTTTTTCCGCTGCGCCAGGAGCACAACCATGCGCCGGGCGTTGTTGAATGCCCGAACGGCGACTTGCTGGTCTCCTGGTACCGGGGTTCTGGCGAGCGCAGCTCCGACGACGTTGCCGTGTACGGTGCGCGGAAGAAACAGGGCGAGAGCGACTGGAGCGAAGCGTTTGTCATGGCCGACGTGCCGGGGTTTCCTGATTGCAATACATGCATGATGATCGATCGACAGGACCGGTTGTGGTTGTTCTGGCCGACGATTATTGCCAACACTTGGGAATCTTGCATAACGAACTATCGCGTAAGCCAGGACTATTCGGGTCCAGGTTCGCCGGAATGGGAGCGCAACGGGCTCGTGCTTTTGAAGCCGGATGACTTCAGCGCCGACGGGGACGTGCAGCTTTCCGGACTGATCGAAAAGTACAAGGCGTTCCTCAGCGAAGAGCTGCGCGAGGAAATTGAGCTTGGACGAAAGAAAATGCGCGACAAGCTGTATCAGCGGCTTGGCTGGCAGCCGCGCTGCAAGCCGACCGTTTTGCCCAGCGGGCGGATTCTGCTGCCGCTTTACACCGACACGTTTTCGATCTCGATCATGGCGGTGAGCGACGACGAAGGCGAGACATGGTACGCGAGCAAGCCGCTGCTGGGTTTTGGTGCGATTCAACCGACGGTGTTGCGGCGCGACAGCGGCGAGCTGGTGGCTTACATGCGCGAAAACGGCGTGGAGCAGCGAATTCGAACGGCGTCATCGAAGGATGATGGCCTGACCTGGGGGCCTGTGACCGCAATCGATTTGCCCAATCCGGGTGCCGGCCTCGACGGCGTGCGGCTGGAGAATGGACATTGGCTCCTGGTCTACAACGACACCGTCGACGGCCGGAATAGTCTGGCCGTTTCCATCAGCGATGATGAGGGCAAGACCTGGAAGTGGACGCGACATTTGGAGAACCATCCAAACGGCTCCTACCACTATCCATGCGTAATTCAAGGCCGTGATGGAACGATTCATGCCGTGTACAGCTATTTTGTCGACGGCGGCAAGAGCATGAAGCACGCCGCGTTCAATGAGGCGTGGGTGCAGGCGAAGTGAGTCTGGATGCCAAAATTGGCGAGCGTGGTTTCAAATGCGCATCCTCGGTTGTTTCGTTGGGCAGGTGGAAACACGACACCCACAATAACCCCTCCCCGGCCCTACCCCCAAGGGGGAGGCATTCGAACATCATTTGTCCGCATCCCATTGGCCGAGCGCGCGCAAGCGTTCGATCTCGGCCGCGGCCAGTTGTTTGAGACGCTGATAGTCGGTCTTGCCGACGCGGTTCAGCGGCATGCCGCCGGTCTCGAGCAGCACGTAATGCGTCGGCCGCATGTAGGAGGCGATGCGCTGGGCGTGCTCGTCGAGTCGCCCGCGCGAGAGCTCGCGGCCTGCCTTCGGCGCGACAAACAGCACGACGGCTTCGCCAATGAGATCGTGAGGCTGGCCGACCGCGGCGCAAGCAGCGACGTCGGCCTCTAATTCGGCAAAGTGCTGTTCGACTTGTGCCGGATGAACGCAGTAGCCTTTGGGCTTGATTACGAGCTTCGATCGGCCGCACAGCACCAAGCCACGCTCCGAGATGTAGCCCAAGTCGCCGGTGTAGCAGACGCCCTCCTTCGAGACGGTTTGCTGATAGGCCTCACGATTGCCGACGTAGTCGATGAAAACTTGCGGGCCGGTGAAGCAAATCTCGCCGGTCTCGCCATTGGGCAACTCGTCGCCGGCGGTGCCGTCCGGTTTCATCGGCTGGCGAATGGAAAGCGGCGTGATTGGCATCGGCCAGCCGAGGCCGTTGACCAGATAATCGACGTCCGTGGTGAGTCCGGTGTATGTGACGAAGCCGGCCATCTCGGTCATGCCCAGCCCCGTGGCGACAGCCGGAACCATCTCGCATAGTCGCTGCACAAAGGGACGAGTTACCTGTTGGCCGCCGAACATCGCGCTGTGCAGCGAGCTCAAATCGTACTGGGCGAAATTCGGCAGTTGCCATTGCATCTGAAACATCGAGGGGATTTGGCCCATCGACTGGATTTTGTAACGCTGGATGGCTTGGAGCGACTTCTCGGCGTCGAAGCGGTTAAGGATCACGGCGGTACCGCCGGCGAAGAAAGTGGTCATGAGCTCCTCGCCCTGGCAACCAACGTGCGAAGGCGGGAGATTCACCAGCATTCGCTCGATCTCAAACCAGCCGCATCCGCCCGCAAGGCACAAGTTTTGCGATGTGATATTGCGATGCGAGAGCAGCGCAGGTTTCGGGAAGCCCGTTGAGCCGGTGGTGTAAATCACTTGCGCGCCGTCGGTCGGCTGCAGCGAGGCATTGAATTTCTCGAATTGCCGGACAAGCGTTCCGTTGTCGCGCGTAGCGGCGCCGACGTCGAACAATTTCTGCGCCGGCAGTGCACCTTCTGCGAGACTGGCTGCGTCAGCGAACTGAACCAAGTGCTCGATGTAATCGCATGAGCTTCGTACCGCTTCGGCCACCGGCGTGAAATCGACGACCGGCGTGCGGCCGAGAAGCACGAAGCCCTTGGCCCGAATTAAGCCGAGCGAGCGGACGACCTCATCGGGCTTGAGCCGCATATCAAGCGGCGCGTGGATGACGCCAATTTTGAAGCATGCATACTCGAGAAACACATGCTCCGCGGTGAGTGGCAGCATCGTAGCCAGGAAGTCGCCCGGTCGATAGCCGAGCTCCACCAGGCGAAGTGCCAGGAGGGTCGTCGTTTCGTCGAACTGCCGGTACGTGAACTCGCGGCCGGTGTCGAATTCGATGATTGCGATGCGGTCCGGCGTTGCGCGCGCCATTTCGCAACGACGGCGTGCAGCAGGTGCCGATCCGCATAATCGCGCTGGTAGTCGTCCCAGGTGTATTGCGGGATGGGCATCGTGCACCGAGGCAAGCTAGGAACCTGCCGTTTTCGGTTATTCGCAAACGTGATGCCGGACCGCGGCCTTACGGTCACCGACAAACCCTCCCCTAGCCCCTCCCTAACAGGGAGGGGAATGGTTCACTCCTGGCGGATTTGCGTCGAGAGGCGGTATTCGAGCGGGCCATATTCGTAGGTCGCTTCGGCAAAGAAGGCGATGTGTCCAGACTCGGGCTTATCCACGTGGGCGACGTACGCATCGCCGTTCGCGGATACTTCGCTCGCAGTCCAGCGGTCCGGGCGGAAGTCTTTGTCCTCGGAGTTGGCGACCCATAGGCGCACGCGCTTGGGCGCCGGTTTGGACTGAACCGTGAGCCGCATGCGGTTGCCGTCGTCGTCGTGTTGCCAGATGAGGTTGGGAAGCGACTTGCCCTCGGCGATGTGTTGGGCGAATACAGCTAGCGTTGTAAGGGCCGCTTCCTTACCATCGTCCAGCCCGTGGCCGGCGTTCGGCACGTACATCACGTGCTTCTCGCCCACCAGGTCGTCCCAATACAGGTTGAGCGCGTCGATGACCCAGTAACGATCGTTGGTGCCGTTGATGAGCAGCTTGGGAAGCGTGAGCTTACTGCGGTATGTGTAGGGATCAACCCACCGCCATAGCGGGATTTCAGGTTGCGTTTCCATGACCTGCACAAGGCCTTTCGACGTGTAATCGGCAATTTGCTCGCTGTATTCGCCCCAGGTGTCCATTTGATGCTTCATTTGCGGGCGGAAGTTCAGCGTGTCAATGACAATCGGCGCGATGCCGGCGACGCGCTTATCGGCCACCGCGGAGAGCCAAGTCGTCCAACCGCGTTTGGAGCCGCCCGTGACGACAAACCGCTCGATCGTTGCGCCATGCTCCTGCTGGGCGATTTGTTCAACGGCATCCATCGCGCGTACGGCGCTTTTGACCATCGGAAACAGCAGCGGCCAGGTGGGGTCCTTGGTGTCGATATATTTCAAGAACGTTTCGCTGATGAGATCGTCCTCTTTGCGATTGCCCAACAGCGGCTGATTCGGCACCTGATGCAAAAACGGCGACCGGCATTTGGGCGAGCGTAGCCAGCTTCGCGCCCATGGCCAGGTCATCGTCGCCGGGCCGGCCGCCGGTACTGCCACCGGTGATGAACAGCAAAACGGTATCCGTGTGTCGCACGCCATCCGGCACGAACGGCGCTCATCGCGTGTTTCCAGGTGATGCCCTGCCAAACTTGCGACGTGAGATCGATGTCGTACACGAGGCATCCATTGCGCTCATTGCTACTGCGAATCTTCCAGGCGAAGGCATCGTCTTTTGCGGTCACGTAATCCTGCAGCGCCGTGGGCAGCTCGGCGGCAGCAGGCTCCTGCGCCAGGCCGACATTCAAATGGGCAGCTACCACGGATGAGCAAAGGACCGCGAAATAAATGCCGCGCATAATCGATTCCTCCTATAAATGGTGCAGTGTTAGTTTTCGTTCTCGCCGCTGGCTGCTCGAATCTTTTCGAGGGCCGCCGTAGCGTTTTCACGAACTTTCGGATTGGGATCATTTTTGGCGAGTCGTTCGAGCTCGGGAACGGCGCCGACGGCTCTTTCGCCCATATTTCCGAGGTTAAAGGCGGCCAGGCCGCGGATTTTGAAATTTGGATCTTTCAAGCTTTCGATCTGGGTTTGCGGATCGAGCCAGGGCGTCTTGTTGGGATCAATTACTTGCGGGGGCCCGTTGTCGCAGCCGAATAAAACAGAAGCCGCAAGCAAAATCATCGCGGGCGCTGCTCGTTTCAAGGTGCGGCAGTGCTCATCGAGTAAATTCAGGCGGCACCAGGAAAACAAGTGAGCGCTCCCGTTGTGGCAACTTCGGCGGCCAGGCATTCCGTGCTGGAGTGCTCGGCAAGATGGCCCTTAATCGTTGATGACGTCCTCTCCGGCGATAGTCGATCGCGCCCGGTACGCCGTCATGTTGATGTCTTCGCTGAGGAAGGTAATCGACGCGTCGGCCATCAGGATGTTGCATCCACCAGGGTGATCGCTGCGGTAGTTGCTGATCGAGTGCATGCCGCCCTCGTAGCTGGGCTTGCAATAGTGATCGGGATTGGTGTTGAAGGCGGCGAAGTCGGTGAGGTACTGGCCAAAATCGAGGAACGTGTCGGTCACCGGCGACTTATTCATGGGCTCAACGGTGCAGGCATACATACTCGACTTTGGGCCGAGGGTTCTGAAAAAGGCCGTGCTGTTGGGCTCGCCGATAATCCAGCCAACGGCGGCAATTGGAGTCTGCCCTAACGGGTCGGGAACAACATCGGCCGCCGTGCATTTCGCCAAGTGACACAGCGCCCACTTGGGGTCGCCGCTGGCGTCGCCCACGGCGATGGTTTTGCTTGTTCCATCGGTGATGTGACGGATCGAGGCGCCCCAGGCAACGTTAAACATCCCCTGCTGTGATTTTGGGATGCGGCCGGGCTTTACGCCGGCTCGGGCACAAAAAGCGTCGGTGTAGCCGGTGCAAAATGCGTACTCGGATACGCCGTAAGTGCAGCGATCCACGACCGCGCACAGTAACTGGTCCGTGACCGGATTCGGGCCCGAGGAGGATGGGCATTTAAAGATGGGGATGGGCATGGCATCAGGCCCCGGCGGCTGGTTTTCCCATTGTTCGTTGGGATCGTAGAGGTCGTGCAGCGATGTCTCTTCGAAATACGGCAACAGCGACGCATGCGCATTGGCAAACACGTCTGTCGCTTTGGTCTTCAGGAGCGCCCCGGGCGGGAACGAGTTGTGAACGCCGTGATAGTTGTGCAGGGCGACGCCGTACTGCTTGAGATTATTGATGCAACTCGCTCGCCGTGCCGCTTCGCGAGAGGCCTGAATCGCAGGCAGAAGAAGCGCGATCAGAATGCCGATGATGGCAATCACGACCAACAATTCGACAAGCGTGAACGCGCTCGCCGGTCGGCGAGGCGCGACAGACCGGAAACTGCGTCGGTCCATTTTAAAAATCATGCCCTAGACCAATGGCTCAAAAGGAGTGATGCCAAGTTCATCCATGGGCGCAACGAAATTATAGCGGTTCCATTGGACACACGACAGCAAGTTGTCGTGCGCAGGCGACTTATGCGCCACGACGTCGAGTGCAACCTAGCGCGAGAGTGGCCAACAGTGCCAGTGCGACGCTGGCGGGCTCTGGCACGGCGGCGCTGCCGCTGGCGACTCCACCGCTTCCGCCGCTGCTTACGGTCCGACCGAAGTTGGCTCTCCACACCTCGTAGTCGGCCTCGTCGATTACTTCGCAATTCGGCGTGTTATGGCCACAATTGCCACTCACTGCGCCGTTGGCGCTCATGTTGCCCAAGGAGATCACTCGAAATGTGTCGGGATCAAGGTTTGGAGATGTCTCACCGAGCGTTTTGCGCCATACCACATAGTCGGCTGCGTCGACAGACCCATCGCGGTTGTAGTCACCGGCCAGCGCCTCTTCCGCACGAAAGTTGTCGATACCAAACACTGGACTAAACGGACTCTGAGTATAGCCAATCACGCCCGAAGTCCCACTCTCGTACAGAGGGTCGTTGGGATTGTTGGCAATGTTCTTGAACAATTCCGCCACCAGCATGCCATTGCTGAGATCGATCACCTGCCCGTGGATAGAATTTCCAATGAGCTCCAGAACGAATCGATAGTCTTTATCTTGATCCAGTGTCACGCGCTGGGCACCAATGTCGTTGACATCGGCGTTGGGGTCGACTCGGTACAGCACCATCTCGCCGTTGTTCGCATCGGCAAGCGGGTCGTAACCATAGGCATAGCCCGTCAGCGCAGCGGGAGCATTGTCGCCGTTCGAACGGGCCATGATGTTTACGAACTCCGGACCATTGGGCGGCGCGAAGGTCGTGTAGAACTCGACCAGGTCCATCGAGACGCGAACGTCGGTGTATGATGGGCCGACGTGGCTTCCCACAAACCCGAAATTATCAAAACCATTGCTTTGGGCGGTCATGCGATAGACGCCCGTCGACGCGTCCCACGTTTGACCGGTGGAGCCGATCAACCCGTCCAAGCGATTCCAGGCTGGATTTGCCGTGTCGTTGCCGTCAGTAAAATCGTCGGTAACTGTCGACAGCGAGCACAGCTCGGCGTACATGACAACGCCAAGGCTGTCGCGACGCTGAAGGTTCGCATCGATGTTCGTGCCATAGGAGCCATCCTCATCTACTGCATCCAGAAATGCATCCAGAAACTAACCGGCTCGTTGCCGATTTTGGACATAAAAAGGGGGGCACGGCCCCTGTTTCAGAGAACCGACCCCCTAATTTACTCTTTATTCGTTTTTCGCTTCCACACAATTCCCGTACGCTCAACCGCGGCGACGGTTCAGCGATATCAGTGCTGCCCCGAAAGCAATCAGCAGGCAGGTTGCCGGCTCCGGCACCTGGGCACTGAAATTGTCCCAGGTGACGTCGACGGGCGGTAGAGGAGTCTGGCTGTATGCAAACAGCCCGGAAAACCCGCTGGCGTGCGTCGCGTCGGTGGCGAAACGTTCGGCCACCATTCCGCCGCCGATCTCGAACAACTGCCCGTGGAGTTGAGTGCCCTGGACACTCAATCGGAAGCGGTAGTCCTTATTTGTGTCCAGCGTTACCTGCTGAGCACCAAGATCAACGAGGCTCGCGCCATTGATTCGATAAAGCACGACTTCGCCCAGACCGCCGGCCGCATGCGGTTCATACGCGTAAGCATAACCCTTAAGGAGATTGAACCCGTTGTTGCCATCCAGGCGCGCCCCAACGCCAAATGGAGTCGCCTTGCGCTACTGGATCATCGATAAAGCTCACGATGTCGGCCTCAACGACAACATCGCTGAACGATGGGCCAGTGTAACTTCCGACGAAACCAAGATTGGAAAAGCCATTGTTCTGCGCCGTCATACGATACTGTCCCGTGGACGCATCCCAAGTTTGGCCAGAAGGATTTGCGACCAGTCCACTGAGACGTGTCCACGTGGGGTTTACCGTGTCATTCAGATCAGAGAAGTTGTCAGACACGGCGCCGGCCGTATTCGGCCAGGCAACCAAAAGGAAAGCCAGAACCAGCGAAATTACGATCATCGAGATGCGTCTCATTAGCGAACCTCCCAGAACAGGCCGACGATGAAAGTCGAAGAGTTGTCGTGCTCTACGCTCGGTGTGGCGGCCCAGGCGACGGGCCAATGGGCCGCAGTTCCCGCCAACTTTTAGCGTAGGAAGAAGACGCGGTTTCGTCCAGCTTTTTCTGCCAGTTTGGCAGAAAAAGCACTCAATCGGCTAGTTTCCCCAGTCGCTGGGAGAAAGAACTTGTGCGTATCGTGGTGGGGCTGACCGGCGATGCCGAGCTGCTGGAGGTTGCTCTGCGCGGCGAAGTGGCTTGCCATCACGGGCGGAGCGAACAGACAGCAGCAAGAGCACCACTAGTATGCCGACGATTTCGAACACCGTCAGCAATTCGACCGACTGGTAGCCGCATCGGTAATTCGACCTGCCTGTGATTGGAACGGCGAGAAATGTCAACGCGACTTCTGGTTAGTCACGGCCGATCGCGTTTTTCGTGGTTGCCATTTCAAAGACTTGCATCCCAGTCGGGGCAGACTTAAGGTTGAGCGGTGACGCTGTCCCGCCACGGGCGGGTTTTATTCGCCTTATGAATTCGCACAACTTTGCTTCGCGATCGGAGTCCACATGTCACCGTCATTCACCAGGTTCATGTTAGGAGTGGTTGTGGCCATGGCTTGGCAATCTCGTGCTAGTTCGGCGGCTGATTCGCCGTCGGCCGAAGCGAATCATCGCGCGCAGGCATTTATCACGGAGCACGAGGCGAAAATCCGCCCGTTGGAAATAGCGGTCGCCAAAGCCTGGTGGAATGCGAATACAAGCGGCCAGGACGAAGACTTCGCCGCGAAGGAGGCGGCGCAGAACGAGCTCGATCGCGTTCTGTCCGACGCGAAGCGGTTTTCCGAGCTGAAGTCCATTCGCGAGGCCAAGCCGGACGACCAGTTGCTCGCCCGCCAGATCGAGGTGCTGTACTTGGGCTACCTCGAGAAGCAGGTGCCGCCGGAACTGCTGCGGCAGATCACCGCCAAGGCGAATGCCGTGGAAAAGGCGTTCAACGTCTACCGCGCAAAGGTCGGCGACCGGCAAATGACCGATAGCGCCGTCCGCAAAGTGCTCTCCGAATCGAAGGATTCAGCCGAGCGAAAGGCTGTGTGGGAAGCGAGTAAGGCGGTTGGGCCGCTAGTGGAAGCGGATCTCAAGGAGTTGGTGGCGCTGCGAAACGAGGTGGCTCGGCGGCTGGGTTTCAAGAACTATCACGTCATGCAGCTGTACATCAATGAGCAGAGCCAGGAGGATGTCGTCAAGCTGTTCGATGAGTTGGACCAACTGACGCGCGGGCCGTTCGAAGCTTCCAAGGCGAAGATCGATGAAAAGCTGGCGGCCGAGTATCAGATCCCGGTTGTCGAGCTGCGGCCGTGGCATTACCACGATCCGTTTTTTCAGGAGACTCCGACCGTTTTCGGCACGAACCTCGACACGGTATTCGAAAAGTTCCCGCAGGAAGGAATTTCGAGGCTTTGCGAAAAGTTTTACGCTGGGATCGATCTGCCGATCGACGATGTGATCGAGCGGAGTGATCTTTACGAGCGGCGTGGCAAAAGCCCGCACGCGTTTTGCACCGATATCGACCGGGAAGGCGACGTTCGCGTACTGGCCAATATCGTGCCCAACGAATATTGGATGAGCACGATGCTGCATGAGCTGGGGCACGCGGTGTATTCCAGCAAGAACATTCCGGCGAGCATGCCCTACGTGCTGCGAACGGACGCGCACATTCTGGCCACCGAAGGCGTGGCCATGATGTTCGAACGATTCGCCAAAAGCGGCGACTGGCTGGTGGCAATGGGCGTCGAAGTGCCCGATGTGAAAGCCTACAACGAGGCTGGGGCCAGCATGCGGCGCAACCAGCTGCTCATTTTCTCGCGCTGGTGCCAGGTGATGCTGCGCTTTGAAAAAGGGCTTTACGAGGATCCGACGCAGGACCTCAATCGGCTGTGGTGGGACCTGGTGGAGAAGTACCAGGGGCTTCACCGGCCGGAAGGGCGAAACGCGCCGGACTACGCAAGCAAGATCCACATCGTCAGCGCACCGGCCTACTATCACAATTACATGTTGGGTCAACTGTTCGCCTGCCAGGTGCATCGGACGATTGCCCGCGATGTGCTTCACGCGGAGAACTGGCCGAGCGCGTTTTACGTCGAGAATTCGGCGGTCGGCCGATTCATGCAAGAGAAGGTTTTCGCGCCCGGTCGCAGCTTGAGCTGGAATGAGCTGACGCGACATGCAACCGGCGAGCCGCTGAGTGCGCAGGCGTTTGCCGAAGAATTCGCCGAAAAATAAGCCGGCCCTTAACGTGAGGTGACGAAGGTGTCAGGTGTCAGGTGTCAGGTGTCAGTTCCCTACAACCTGACACCTGACACCTAACTCACTTTGCGGCATGCCTTGCCGCTTCGCGGCGCGCGGCGACGACGCGGCGGGCCAGTTCGTCGATGATCACGCCGGCGAGGATCACGCCGCCGATGATGGCGAACTCGATGTTCTGATAGTCGGGGTGCACGAGGTTGATGGCGTTGTTGAGTACGACCATCACCGCGGAGCCGATCACGACGCCGGAGATGCTTCCCTCGCCACCGCGCAGCGAGCAGCCGCCGAGCACCGCGGCCGCAATGGCGTACAGCTCATAGAAGTTGCCGAAGTCGCTGGGCTGCGCCGCGTTGATGTCGAGCACGAAGAGCATGCCGCCTAAGCCGGCAAGGCTGGAGCAGATGACGTAGGCCAGGAGCGTCATGCGGCCGACGTTGATGCCGCTGTAGCGGGCCGCTTCCGGGTTATTGCCCAGGGCGAGCAGGTAGCGGCCGTAGATCGTTTTATTGAGAAATACCGCGGCGATAATTGCAATGATGATGAGGATCAGCGTCGTGGCCGGCAGGTGAAAAACGTCGTTGCTGTCGCCGAAGATCGGCAGCCGCGTCGTGGCAATCGAGCGCAAGCCCTTGAACTGAGTGCCGAAGCCCTGCGAAACGTCGCCCGTGATGCCGCGTGCGATGCCGCGGTAGAGCAGCAGCCCGCACAGTGTGACGACGAACGGCTGCAGCCGAAGCCTGGTGATGAGCAGGCCATGAATGAGGCCAATGGCGACGGCCATGCCCAGCACCGCGGCGACCGCGGCCGCGACGGGCCAGCCGTGAGTGAGCAAGAACGGCAGCAGTACACCCACCAGGCATACCAGCGAACCAATGGATAGATCGATGCCGCCAGTAATTATGACAAACGCCGCGCCGACGCTAAGAATACCGAACAGCGCCGTGCGATGCACGAGGTTCTCGATGTTGCCGGCGCGAAGAAAGCGGTCGCTGGAAAACGCCGTGTAGAGACACACGACCACCAGCAGGCAGAGAATGAAGCCGATCTTCGAGCGAGTCAGGAAGCCGGCGCGGCGCAAGCGGTCCTAGCATATTGGCCATCAGGCACCGATCCTTTCCGGCTGCCGGTCGGCATCGCCTGTGGCCAGACGCATGACGGCTTCTTCGCTAAGCTCGGCCCGGCTCAACTCACCGGCGATGCGGCCTTCGTGCATTACCAGGGCGCGGTCGGCCAGGCCGAGAACTTCCTCCATTTCGCTCGAGGCGAACAAGATTGCGACTCCCTGGCGTGCCAATTGGTCGATGAGCTTGTAGATTTCTTCCTTCGCGCCGACGTCGATGCCGCGAGTCGGCTCATCGAGCAAGAGCAGCTTCGGCTCCAGGCAGAGCCACTTTCCAAGCACGACCTTTTGCTGGTTCCCGCCGGAAAGATAGCGCACGGGCTGGCGGTTGTCCGATGTCTTGATGCGCATGACCTGGATCATCGAGTCGGCGACTCGGTTCTCGGCGGCGTTGTTCAGAAACCCGCGCAACAGACCGCGGCGCTGGTCGCGCCGCAAGCTGGCGAGCGAAAGATTTCGCTTTACGCTCATGGGCAGGATCAATCCTTCGCGGCGGCGATCCTCCGGCGCGAGCATGATGCCGGCGGCGATCGCTTCGCGACTGGTGCGCGGCGGACGGCGCAGCGGGCCGACGGTCATCGCACCGCTTACGGCAGGCGTGACGCCGAAGAGCGTGCCGAGAAGCTCGGTGCGGCCGGCGCCGACCAGCCCGGCAAGTCCAACGACTTCACCGGCTCGTAATGAAAAGCTCAAAGCGTGCTGCGGGAACGTTGTCGTGCGGAGACCGCTTACCGACAGCACTTCGTCGCCGGGCACGTGCGGCGTGCGCTGATAGAACCGCGACACTTCGCGACCGATCATGAGGCGCACCATGTTCTGTCGCTGGATTTCGCCACGGGCCAGCTCGCCGGTGCGTTGGCCGTCGCGCAGCACAAGGACGCGGTCGGCCAGCTCCTCGACTTCGGCCAGGCGGTGCGAGATATAGAGAACGCTGACGCCGCGCTGCCGCAGGCCGCGCACGACATTGAAAAGGTAATGCGCTTCATGCTCGGACAGCGAGGAGGTGGGCTCGTCCATGATCAACAGCCGCGCGTTGGTGCTCAGGGCCTTGGCGATTTCGACGAGCTGCTGCTTGGCGATGGGAAGCGTGCCGACGATGGTTTGCGGCGGAATATCGAGGCCGACCATCGCCAGATATTTTCGAGACTCGTGGTCCATCGTGCGCTGGTCGAGGAGGCCCGCGCGCCGCGGCTCGCGGCCGAGGAAAATGTTCGCCGCGATGCTGAGGTTATCGGCCAGGTTGAGCTCCTGGTGGATCAGGGAAATCCCCGTTTTCAGAGCCTGCGCGACGGACGTGAACTGGACCGGTTTTCCGTCCACAAGAATTTCGCCGGCGGTCGGAGTCTCGACGCCGGCGACGATCCGCATGAGCGTGCTCTTGCCGGCGCCGTTTTCACCCACGACGGCGAGCACTTCGCCGGCAGCGAGCACGAGCGACACATCGGTGAGCGCGCGCACGCCCGTGAATTGCTTGCTGAGGTGGCGCACTTCAAGCAGCGGTCGATCGGGAGCCGTAGACATCGGCAGTTAGCGCAGTGGAAATGGCAACGCGGCCGTCATTTCTTGGCAAGGCGATCTTTAATCTCTTGCCAAAATTCGTCCACATTCGATGAGTTGATCACACGGGCCGGAATGTCAATGAATTTGCTCTCGGGAATGACCGACTTGTTGCCCTTGTGCAATTCGTTGAGCACCTCGATTGATTTATAGCCGTACTGGTAGGGATTCTGGACGACGGTGGCAATCACGTTGCCGTCCTTGATTCCCTGCAGAGTGGCCGCGTTCTCGTCGAAGGCCATGACTTTTACTTTGCCAAGCATTCCAGTCCGGTCGAGCGCTTCGAGGATGAGAGGCGGGTTGTATTCGAACAAGCCCACCATGGCGGTCAGGTCCGGATGGCGCGTGAGCGCGTCCTCGCCATTGGCTTTGGCCTTGGCCCGGTCGAACTGATCGGTCATCGTGCCCAGAATCGTAAATTTCCCATCTTCGCTGGCTAGCACTTCTCCGGATGGATCGACGCGCTGGCGGTCGGACTCGCGATTGAGCAATGCATCGATGAACCCTTGGCGGCGGCGGCGGGCGTTGTCCTGGTCGAGCCGGCCGACGAAGATCATGATCTTGCCGCCCTCCGGCAACGCTTCGCGCAGCGTTTTTCCGCAGAGCACGCCGGCGTCGTAGTTGTCCATGCCGATGTAGACCAGCCGATTGGTTTCCGGTGCGTCCGAGTCGTGCGTGATGAGATTCGTTTCGGCGGCCGCATCGTTGATCACCTCGCCCTGGTTCTTGGGGTCGATTGGGCTGATGGCGATGCCGTCGGTGCCGCGACTGAGCAGGTCTTCGATTTTTCGCGTCTGATCGGTCATGTTGCTGGGCATGATCACCGAGACCTCAACGTCAAGCTCGTTGCCGGCCGTCTCGGCGCCGGCTCGTGCATGCTCCCAAAAATCCGCGACGCCGTTGGTGATGAAGGCGAGGTCGGGTTTTGCTGAACTAGAGTCGCCGGAATCCGCCGAATCGGCCAAATTAGCGGAGGGGGTAGATTCTTTGCCGCCGTTGCAGCCAGCGAGCATCATGAAGCCGATGAGCGCAATACCCAAGACGAATGAATTTTTCATAGCCCTACTCCGCCAGGTGGGAATGTTTCACTTGATAATACGATGTTAAGCTGCACGATGCTATAGCCGGAAAATGCGAAGTTGCATGCGCATTTTTTGCTTAAAGGGGTGTTGATGATGAACCTGAAAATGTCGCGGCGCGAATGGCTGAGTTGCGGGGCTTTTCTGGGAGCAAGTCTGCTCGTCGAACAGCGAAGCGGCGCGGAACCGGCGGAAGCTCGTCCCGTGACGTACGCGTACAAAGAAGTCGGACCTCTCGCGATTAAGGCCGACGTCTATCGCCAGCCGGGTGACCGTCATAAGACCGGCCGCGGTCTGGATTCATGGAGGCGCCCTGATCATGGGGCACAGGGCCCAGATTGATCGGCGGGTCAAGCAGCACATGCTCGACGCGGGATACGTTCTTATCTCGCTCGACTATCGACTCGCGCCCGAGACGAAGCTTCCTGAAATCATACAGGACGTCGAAGATGCATTTGCCTGGATTCGGCGTGATGGCGCGCGGCTGCTAAGAATTGACCCGGCGCGGATCGCGGTTATCGGCGGATCCGCGGGCGGTTACCTGACGCTAACCACCGGCTTTCGCGTACAGCCGCGACCGACGGTGCTTATGTCTCTGTGGGGTTACGGCGACCTGATCGGTGACTGGTATAGCAAACCCAGCCCGCATCCGCGTCATAACCAGCGTAAGGTGCTGCGCGAAGAAGCGTACGCCCAAGTGAGCGGGCCGCCAATCTCCGACGTGCAGCGACCGAAACGGCGACGGAGGGTTGTTCTACCAGTATTGTCGGCAGACGGGTACCTGGCCAAAGGCAGTCTCGGGCTGGGATCCGATCAATGAAGCCGAACGGTTTCGTCGCCTACATGCCGGTCGAGAACGTGACGGGCGAGTATCCGCCCACGGTCCTGGTTCATGGAACCGAGGACACGGACGTTCCGCATGAACAGTCGGAGTTGATGGCCAATCAACTGGAGCGCCACAACGTTTCACACCGGCTGATCAGCGTTCGCAACGGCGAGCATGGCCTGGGCGGCGCCGAGCCTGAGGCGATTGAAACGGCGTACGCCGACGCCTTCAGTTTCGTCGATCAACATTTGCGAGGTGAATGAAGGCGCATGACCGCCGCCGATGAGCTAAACGGATTCCGGAACGACCCATGGGGCCCGGTATTCGCGCTTAAGCAATGCGTTCGCGTCGGCATCGTCGACGCATGATTCTGTTTCGGCATCAACGACATTTCATTCACCTCGCACCACGTCGACGTTCGGGTGATAATCGTAAACATGTCGATGATAGCGGACGCCACTCGACAAATCTACGATGGCAAACCAGTTACGTGCGTTGCTTGATATGGCAAAACTGCAAGAGCGAGTTGCGGCGGCAATCGAAGTCTTTGTGCGCGGCTATTGCGCCGGATTGAGTCGCACGCATCCGTACGAGTGCCTTCGAAATCGAGAATGTATGGGCAATGCGCGATGCGCAACGGAAAAATCCACGTTACTATCGGAAGGAAGAATGGGTCGCATACGGTGTAGATCCGACAAAGGTCGATTCGCTGGCGCGACAGAATACGCGCGGTCGATTTTTTATTTGCGCCATCCTGGAGGTGGGTGAGCCGGACGAGCCGGTGCGCATGGAATACAAACGACTGGGGTATCGGTTGCTTAGGACAGAGCCGCTGTTTGTGCACGAGTTGAAACGAGTTCCACGATTGAAGTCGCCTGTACAAATCGTCCAAGTAAAGTCGCAAGAGATGGCCGAACGCTTTGGAAAGGCGACGCGCACGCGGCCAATTCCGCACGAATGTTTCACCGAGCCCGTGCCTTTTCGGCAGTACGTAGCCATCGACGGCCATTCGATCGTTGGCTGGGTGCGAAGTGTAAATGCCGTTAGATCGGCCTGGTGTTCCAGCATGTATGTAGTTCCGTCGCACCGGCGGCGCGGAATCGGCTCATGCATGCTGGCAAAAATGCTGAGAGATGACCGAACGCGTGGCATGAAGAACTCAGTACTCTTGTCGAGCCACACCGGAGCTCTTGTATCCGCAGTTAGGCTACGAGCAAATCGGTACGCTGTTTCAGTTTGCACCGAAAAAATCAAGGCACATAAGAGTGCCGGCATTAGCACTCTAGGGAGATTTGTTCAACAGCGGCTAATCCGTATTGAGGCTAACCGAGTTTAGCTTGGTCGTACTATTAGCTTCAGCTCGATGACCAACTCATCGTCGAAACAGGCTGTCAATGAAAACCAAGATTGAATCGGAGGTCGACCACGCATTCTTCTTGGGCAGTTGAGGAATTCGGTAAACTTTAGGGACCTGCGTTCAGCCGCGGGACATTCGCCTGGCGACGCAGAAGCCCAGCGCAACAGGCCAACGACCGAATTCACGTGGCAGCCCCATGAGAATTAGCGCTACACGGATGTTTCGGCGCACGGCGTTAGAGTTTCACCGCGACGGCTTGATTGCCGCTTGGCCACAGACTTAACGTGCCCATCGTGTGCTCAAAATCTGTGGGTATCAAATTGTCATTTCTTCGCTTTGATTATCTTTCCGACGATCGATTATTGGCGTTCGTCGTTCGATCATTTATCCTCCTTGCGTTTGCTGGCCTCGCGAAACCTAACCTCCAGTTGTGCATACGCCTGCACCTGCCGCACAAGCCGAAGGTAATCGTCTGTTGCAGCTGCCACCTTTCGCACATGCTCAAGATTTGAAGATTCATCAGTGAATGATTGCACGATTACGTTACGGTAACGCAATGCCAGATCCACAAGCCCGGAGTTGACCAATCCCAAGCACGCCAAAAGTTCATCCGGCTGTGCGATCGATTTCTGCTCGTAGGCATGAATGCATCTTTGCCGGGCCTCTTCATGTTCATCGGGCTTGCGATCCACCGATATTTCCGTGGGAGGTTCATTTCGGAATTGGGGCAAAATCTCTTGATCATTGGACAAAGGATCCATGTTAACTCCTCCCTGAGTTAAGGTTGTTGAATGGAATTGGCAAAGTCTAGTTTTCGATTTGTCCGACTTTCGTTGGGCGCGATTTGCGGATCGCTCGTCCGTGAAATCTGAAACCGCGAGCGTTAAGAAGTAGTTCGAGCCGGCGCTTTGAGTTGCGCAGTGTCACACTTGCCTCCTTTCGAAATGCTCTCAGTCGACGGCGCGTTCTTGCGTCGGATTGCAAACGATCCAATTCTCGCCGGACCTCGGCAGCGACCGCCGCACTTGCAATATACCGCGTTATTTGTCGCCCGTTGCGGCGGAAGCGGAGCTTGAAAAACGTCCGGTTGCGCCGCGGCTCTTGACTCACAAAGCCTTGACTGCGCAGAAAAGTTAAATCGTCCATGTCGAGGCGCAGTGCGCGAAGCGAGGGAAAGTCGCCGAGCCGGAACTGAAGATTCATGGGGCCCATCGTTGCTATGTGGGTAAAGTTAGCATTTAAAGAATCGTGAACAACGGACTTTGGTTCTTACGGATGACGCTTCAGCTCGCGAACCATCTCCAGAAAAAGTTTTGAATTTCGGATTCGTGTATCGCTGTTTTCGGCTTCGAGCCGGCCATCATTTTCATAGGGCCGTCCGGCGGCTGCCATTCTGGCGCTTTGCATTAAAGGGCTGCTGTCGTGCAAGAGCTGCGCCTGATCTGCTGCCTGCAAAGCAATTATTTGTTGAAGCGGATCGCGCGCTGCGTTGGCCCATTGAAGCATGGGAGTAAAAAATTGTTTCGTGAACGCCGTGTCAGCCGCAGCAATTTGCTGCGCAAGCGTTTGCGAAGGGCCCGGGACTTTGCCCAATTGGTCCAGCGTCTGACGCAAGCTACTTCGAGCTGCAACTAAATCGAGATCCGCCAGTGCCTGGTTGTCAAAGAATTCCTCTAGGCGAAAAGTTGCTAATTCCAGCGACTTCTCAAACCGCGACGGACGAGTTTTGCATCTTTAAGGCGTACGGCTTCCCCAATCGAACTGAGATGCTGACGAGACGGGGTCCACACGGAGATTGGAGTCAAACCCCCAGGAATTTCGAGTTGCGCCTCCGGCGTCTTAGCTGGTCCAAAATACGGATCGCCTTCGGCGGCAGCGCCGCACTGATCTCAAACGGACTCCAACCGACAAATATGATCGGACAATTTGGAAGGTTTGTATGGGCCTGCGCGGACTTGGAGGGAGTTCGGCCAGGAGGCGCGAGCTGCTTCTCGAATAACAGTTGCGCATCCTGGCCACTTATGTGCGCGAGTCCCGCCGCCGGAACACTTGGGAGACGTAGCATGCCGCAAGAGCGCAACATCGATCGAGCCGGCGGCCACAAGGATTGATTTCCAACTTCTCGCACGTTCGCGAATATAAGAATCGTGCGCGCAATCAAGAAGCGATGCCTTGCGGCTCACCAACGACCCAGCTTGATTGACAAGGTCGCATGGAGGACCGTCTTTGTCTTTCCTTCGTACTTGAAAGGGTCTTCCTTGCCTCAAAATCGGAGATAATTCCAGACCCTCTTTCGCACGGCGATAAACTCTCAACGCCTCGAGCTGCTCGACTGGAAAACGGGATTCGAGGTTTTGCTTAAATTCGCCCGCGCCTTTCGCCACGAACCGAACATTTTGCGACGGCGTAAGAAAACGCCAGGGCCCCGGCAGAGTCACCGGTTCGCTTTTATCGATAATGTCTTCTAAAACTTCCGCGATCACGGCGTGCGTCCCTGCGTGCCGGTTCAAAAGCGCTGATCAATTATCCTTGGTTTTAATCATCCTGATGAATTCACGTAGCTCGCAGATAGCGTTCCTTTGGCCATATCGCCTCCGCATGGCACTTAGCTCAAACCGTCAGTGTCCCATACGTGGCTTACCAAGCGGCCAGATGACAATCTGCGTAAAGTGCAAACGGAGGCTTATCAACGTCAACGAATCTAAGCACCTACCAGGTGCCAGACAGCCTACGCTAGCGTAAGCAGTATGAGGCGCCGCGCACGCGCAATTTGAAAAACGCCGAACATGGCAATTCCGTTTGCCTGTCGCGAAATGTGAATGTATCGATCACCAGTGTGGCAAGCTGCCGTCATGGCTGCAACTCTTGCCGTCTATCCTATTTTTTAGCGGGTCGCAATCGCCTGGCTACTAAACGGGCTTTTTCTCGAGAATTTTGAGCTGGACACTTTTATTAAACCTCGTGGCGTCCGGCCAGCGATTTGCATGATAAACTCGAGGCCTGGCGTAAAAGCGATGGGCGCACCGATTCCGACGGCCAACACGGTCCGCGACGAGTCAGAATCTCCGTCGAACGGAAAAAATCGTCGGCGCAAAGAAGGATCGAACTGACCGGGAAACTCAGTGAAGAAACTGCTTTGCTATTACAGATCGGCCAGCGTCTTGCGCTTCAAAAGATCCGCGTAGTTGCCCATTCGCTGGGGTACCTCTTTCGGCTCCGTCGATAGCGCCTTGATTGTGTTCAGCTGTGGAAGGGCTCGCTCGTCAAGGTAATCCAGCGCGTTCCAAGCCGCGACCATGAGGAGAGTAATTACCTTCTGGCGCCGCGTTCTTAAGAAGAACGTCTAGCGCGGCTTCCCTGTCCTCGTCGCTGCCGAACCGGCCCAGCAATTCGGCGGCCGTGATGCGTACTATAGGCGACTCATCCTCCAGTGCGGTGACGAGCTGCTCATGTCCCGCTCTCATGCCAGCCTCTTGGTGCGCAAGCAGTCCGACCGCTCCCCAATACCGAACAGCACTGTCCTGATGCCTAAGCAGTTTCACAATCTCGGAGAGATCCGAAGCCTTCATTGAGGTTGCTAGGTCGGCCGCCGAGAAAATCGCGTCGAAATCATACTGCATTGGATTACGGGCCATTTCGTAGGGTGTCGTGCCTTTGGACCGGTGATGGATTTCCCATTCCGAAAGAAAACCAACGTCCTTTATACGGTTCACCCATTCTCGAAGGGCGCTGCGCATGCGGTTCAATACGTCCTGATGTTCAGCGGAAGCAACTAAGTTTCGCACTTCGTCGGGGTCCCGTTCCAGATCGTACAGTTCTTCGGCAGGCTTCGGCTGCCAGAACTTCGCCTGGTCCGCGTTGAGTTTCCCGTCGCGATACAGCTGTTGCCATACTCGAGTGGTTGGCGTGGCAAACATGTATGCGACGTGTTCCCCATAGATTCGATGCGGCATGTAGTTCCGAATGTAGAGATAGCGCTTGTCGCGAACAGCGCGGGCCATGTCATAGCGTTCATCCATTCGCCCTCGGAACCCAAAGCTGAATTCCTGGCTCGTCGGCTTGATGTTTTCCGGCAAAGGCAGCTCCTTGCATCCATTCCGGAGGCACCGTACCAATAATGCTCAATAACGTCGGTGCAAGGTCGACGAAGCTCACCAATCGGGACGAGGCGCGTCCTGGCCGATAGTCCTTGGATGCCAGATGTTGCCACTTCGGCGGAAAATAGACAACAAGCGGCACGTTGAGGCCAGAGTTGTAGAGCCAACGCTTGTTCCGTGGCATGCCCGACCCATGATCGCTGTAATAAAAAATGATCGTGTCGTCTGCAAGATTAGCGTCATCGAGCTCTTGTAAATTCCTGCCGACGGCTGCGTCCATCATCGTGATGCGATCGTAGTATTGCGCCCAATCCTGGCGAACTTCGGGTGTATCCGGGTGATAGAGAGGGATGCGTACCTTCGCTGGATCGTGGACGCGGTGCCTCTCACCAATTGTGTTTCGGATTTGCGATTCGTGAGTAGTCGTATGATTGAAGACAGCGAAGAAGGGTTGTCCATCGCCGCGATTTCTCCAGTGTGCGCTACCGCTTGAGTCGTCCCACACCTGGCCCGGTTTGGCCAGATTGTAATCTTCCTTGCTATTGTTGGTGCAGTAATAACCCGCTTCACGCAGGAATTGGGGAACCATGCGAAAACTCGACGGAAGGTGCACCTGCGACCTCATGTGTTCGGACCCGGTCGAGGTGGGATAGATTCCCGAGATGATCGCGGTGCGTGCAGGAGCGCAGACAGGCGCATTAGAATTCGCATTCGTATAGATCATTCCTTTGGCGGCAAGCTTGTCGATGTTTGGCGATATGGCGTAATCATCGCCATAACAGCCCAGATGAGGACCCATGTCTTCGCTGGTGATCCAAAGGATGTTTGGTAATTCGGCCGCGACTAGGTTCGCAAAGATCAGAACCAAACTACCGGCCAGCATAAAAGCGTGCTGCATTAGAATCCCTCTGCGTTTAAAAGTTATTGTCGTATGAAGCATCATGCCTATCGGGGATAGTCGACAATAATAACTTTTTTCTCATTGGCAACTATCTCATCCAAGAATTGAAGCATGTAGCCTACGAAATCTGTAGCGTTGCTCTGAACACGCTGCAACACGACACTCATTGCATCTCGGCGCCCACTCCAAAAGGCTACGTTCATTTCTTTCGCACACATGCTCGTAAGCATTTGTGTGTCACCGAGGGATACGAAACTATGTGCTCAAGGCACCGATCCAGGCTGCGCCAGTAGGTAGCTGCTAAATAGTATTCCGAGTTGCGCCATAACTATTTGGGCAGGTTAGTCTTCGCGGACCGTCGCTGGATGTGGCCGTAGGCCCATAATCGGGCCTTATGGTCGCAACTGCCACGGGATCGCGTAAGGAAATACGTTTCGCTTTAGCCATTCCCAGGAGAGCACTCCTCATGACCACTGTATTGTTTGCGGCGCTGTCGCTTGCGATTGTCGTGAGCGTCGTTTCGCTGGGTCGCGAGATCCGCCTCCGCAAGACACTTCAAAAACTGCTTACCGTCATAGTCGCCCGACGGAGGGCTCATGCTACAAGATCGCACTCCAAGGACTTGGATTCTCATCATACTGACCCTGACGACTGGTTGTGATGAGCGAGCCACTCAAATTGCAATCCAGGCCGCCGATCGACAAGCCCAGCAGAATGAGGTGATCACCGAGCTCAACAGGGAAGTCGCCGGTGGCACACGGCATCTGGTCGATTCCGACGCCGGAGCTCGCAAGGAATTCGTCGCGCTTCACCGTGAACTGCAGGCCGAGCGGAGCCGACTCGATTCAGCTTGGACCGCCCTGGAAAAGGAGCGGCGGCAAATCGCTATGCAGCGGCGAACCGAATCGATACTCATGCCAGCGATCAGTCTGATAGGGAGTCTGTTGCTGGTAATCGTACTGCTGGGATTTTGCTGGTATGCGCTCTTTGCGTCTCGCCACGGTGATGAGGACGATGCCGAGTTCAGCGAACTGCTCGTCAGTGAACTTCTGGTCGAGGATGTGCCGCTTGGTTCCGCAAATAAGCAGCCGGTTGCGTTGCCAGGACGGTCACGGCCAAACAATCGCTAAGTCAAGCGGTTCTCGCTTGGCTACCCTGTTACCTCTAACGGAGATACACCAATGGTCAATCTGGTTTTGCACTGCGGCGCTCGCCACGTCGAGCGCCGTGCAGGTGGAAGAGGCGCCGACGCCGGCTGCCTCACAGACGTGGGTGCCGATTGCCCACCATCGGCTCTTGGAACAAATCGAAGAGACCCTTACTGCCAGCGGCATGACGGTAGCCAACGAGGCACATGCTTTGTGGACTGACGGATTGCGCTATTTCGGGTTGTTGGAGATCGCCAACGGACAGTCGCATGAAGATTACGGCCTGGTGATCGGCCTGCGCAACAGCCACGACAAGTCGTTTCCGGCGGCGATTGCGATGGGCAGCAGCGTCTTTTGCTGCGACAACCTCGCGTTTTCGAGCGAAGTTTCGATCTCGCGCCGGCATACACGGTTCATCGAGCGCGACCTGCCGCGCATCGTCCATACGGCGGTGGGCCGCCTAGCCGACATGCGCGGCCAGCAGGATCAACGCATCGGTTCATATAAAGGCACTTATCTCACGGACGCCTTGGCCCATGACCTTGTGATACGTGCCGTGGATGCCAATGTACTGCCAGTGACTCAAGTGCCAGCGGTCCTCGACGAGTGGCGCACTCCATCTCATGAAGAGTTTGCCAATGATGGCAAGACGTTCTGGCGTTTTCACAATGCAATGACAAGCGTTTGGAAAGGCCGCAACCTGGCCGCGCTGCCGCGTCGTTCGCAGGCGTTGCACGGTCTACTTGACGCGGCTTGCGGGCTTGCCATCTAGTCGCGCGACTTAGCGTCCGTTGCGAGACGCGAAATCGTGCGACACTCGAACTTAACATTCATCATCGAGAAAGAAGGACAAAGATTCATGAAAGTCTTGTTCGTGAACAACAACGGCGCCGGCTTTGCGGACTACATTGATGTGCCGCACGGCACCACGGTACGAGAACTCTTCGAGCGCGAATTGCGCAACGAAAAGCCCACTGATTACCTGATCCGCGTGAACCGCCAGCCGGTGCCTCGGGACCAGGTTCTCGTCGAAGGCGACCGGATTTCGATCACGCCAACCAAAATCGAAGGTGCATGCGGCTGAAGTCGTAGACACCTTCTAATCGCGGACACTCACAACGTGGCAGGCTGCCGAACCGAAACTCGGCAGCCTGCCTTTTTATTGGATCTTGGGGAAGATTTATGACTCCAATCAACAAGCGTTTGTTACGGTTAGCTGTGGCTATCCACACGAGTCTCACGGGCAGCGGGCACCAGGACCGGTTTATTGATTTGCCATACACGTCCTGGCAGCGGTGCTTTGACCTCGTGCGCCAGATCCGCCGCGCCCAGTTGCGCGGCTGGCAGCTGGCCGCCCAGGAGCGCGTCACCGACCTTCGCCTCGTCATTCCGACCGTGCAGGCCGAGCTTGCGCATCTTCTCAGCCGATTACCGGCTGAACCTCCTTACAAGAAACTGACGACGGTCGGCGATATCTACCGTGATTTATTGGCTGTGGAGGAAGAGTTCGAAGAAATCAACTTCGATATGAAGCGCAGCTGGCTCTCTGTGACCACTGAGCCAATCGAGCTGGAAGGAATTTACCTGGGACCGTTTGACATCCGGTTCATTTGGGGCCCGACGCCAAACCGAGAAGTACCCGCTTATCGTGTGATTGCCCGAGATCCCCACCCGGCCGAGTCCCGCGACAACGTAACCCATCCCCACGTCGTCGATGAGCTGCTCTGCGAAGGAGACGGAAAGCACGCCATTAGGCAAGCCTTTGCACAGGGCCGTCTCTTGGACTTCTTTACGCTCGTTGCCGGTGTCTTGCGCAATTACAACCCGGAGAGCCCGTTCGTTGAGCTTTCTATGTGGTACGGCCAGTCCTGTTCGGACTGCAGCACGCTCGTAAGTGAGGACGAGAGTTTTACCTGCCAGCGGTGCGACGAGACGGTTTGTCGGGAATGCGAAGTATGTTGTCCCGGATGTGAAAATTCCGCCTGCTCGAACTGTGTCGCGGCTTGTGCGGCCTGCGACGAAACGTTTTGCAGTCATTGTCTGAGTCGATGCGCAAGCTGCCACGAAAGCGTCTGCTCAGGCTGCCTCGAAGATGAAAGGTGCACGAATTGCCATGACGACGAAGAACTCGAATCGATCGACAACTCGGCGCTCGCCGCCGGTGCTGAAATTCAGCCCGACGGCCTGGGGCAAGCTCTTGTTTCTGCGCGATGCGGGTGAAACCGAGATCGGTTGTTTTGGAATCAGTTGTAAGGACGAACTTTTGTTCGTCGAAGATGTCCGCTTGGTGCGTCAGGCGTGCACGTGGACGCATGTGGCGTTCGATGACGACGCGACGGCTGATTTTTATGACGAACAGGTGGATGCGGGTCGAAAGCCCGAGGAATTTGCAAGGATTTGGATCCACACACATCCGGGCAGTTCGGCGGAGCCAAGCAACACGGATGAGCTGACGTTTGAGCGGGTCTTTGGCGGCTCGAGTTGGGCCGTGATGTTCATCGTCGCTCGCGGCGGACAGACATATGCCAGGCTGCGGCTCAATGTCGGGCCAGGCGCTGATGTGAAGCTGCCTGTTGAGGTCGACTACAGCCGGCCATTCGCTGGCTCGGACTTCGAGCTTTGGCAGGGAGAGTACCTGGCCAACGTCCGCGTACCAGCGCCGCAGCAGACCACGAAAGTCGCATCGAAAGTGAAGGAATCCTTGACCGACGAGGACCAGCAATTCCTCGACGACTGGTGGCGCGACGCGTGGAGCGAGTACGTCATGGACTTTGAATACCCGCGACAGGAGTGCGAAACCTATGGTTTTATCGGCGACTTCGAATGACCGTTTTGCGCGCAGCAAGATCTTGTGCCTGCCCAAGCCCTTGCCGAGTTGCTGGTAACCGTAATCGGTGTTGGCGCGATCGGCAGGCAGGTCGCCTTGCAGTTGGCCGCGATCGGCGCACCCCGTATTCAGCTCGTGGACTTTGATCGTGTGGACCACACGAACCTCACGACGCAAGGCTACCAAGCCGAAGACATCGGGCAGCCAAAGGTTGTAGCGACAGCTAAAGCCATTGCGCGACTGGATCCGACCATCGAGGTGCTTCGGGTCGACGATCGCTACCGGCCCAAGTTTGAAGTCGGAGGGGTTGTATTCTGCTGCGTCGATTCGATCGAGGCTCGCGGAGCGATTTGGCGCTCGGCCGGCCGGCGCGCCAGGTTCTGGGCTGACGGACGAATGCTGGGCGAAACGATTCGCGTCCTGGCGGCAGCAGACGAGGCGTCACGCCAGCACTACCCGACGACGCTGTTTGCAGCGAGTGAAGCGCATGAGCGGCCGCTGCACGGCGCGCAGCACAATCTATGCGGCCTGTGTCGCAGCCGGACTGATGATTCACCAGTTCTGCCGCTGGCTGCGCGGTCAGCCGACCGACGCCGACCAGTCCTTCAACATGTTGGCGAGCGAACTGGTTGTGCACATGGACGACTGACGAAGATTTTCTTAAAGACCTCGTTTGAATGCTTTGCAACGGCGATTGCCTGGCTCTGTGCTCGGCAGTCGCCTTTTTTGTTTTCAGGAAGTGTTGGTCCAAAAAAGGAGAAAGGCCATGACGCAGCGCGAAATTGTCAAATCGGTGGCCCAAGCAACGGGCGAACCGGAGGCACTGGTCGATCAGCTGGGGTTCCATTTAGCGGATCCGCTCGATGTGAATTTTGATCCGGAGCCG
The DNA here is from genome assembly GCA_963713365.1 of uncultured Planctomycetota bacterium. GTDB lineage: Bacteria > Planctomycetota > Planctomycetia > Pirellulales > Lacipirellulaceae > JABDGM01. The sequence continues at coordinate 877,833 of CAVQLN010000009.1, forward strand.
CGTCAGGCGCAGACTCTTGATTGGGATACCATGGCGCCGGCAGATTGGCCGCTTTGAATTCGATTCGAAAGCCGCACTGCATTTCGCCCTCGGCTGCACCCAATTTTGCGGTGCGGCCGAGGGCCCAATTGCCGATCGCAAATTGCAGCCTTCTTTTAACTGGCCACCCCGCGGCCCACCCGGCTGAGCTTCGAGCTCGAAGAGGTAGTTGCCGATCGGCCCATCGCTCGCCAGGCGAGCACTGCCCGCCCACACCTGGTCCAAGGAGGCTCGATCATGATTCGCTATGTCGGACTCGATGTCCACAAGCGGTTCATCGAGGTCTGTATCCTCGATGGCCAAGGGAAGGTGCTGTTTCGCGGCCGCGCCGATTGCGAGCGCGAGCGCTGGAACGATTCGCCCGCCGGCGACTTGAAAAAGACCGATCGAGTTGCCCTGGAAGCCACGACCAACACGTGGCCGATCGTGGAGATCCTGCGGCCGTTCGTCGCGGCGATCGTCGTCGGCAATCCGCTGAAGACCAAAGCGATCGCCGAGGCCAAGGTCAAGACCGACAAGGTCGATGCCGAGGTGCTCGCGCAGCTGTTGCGCTGCGACTACCTGCCCGACGTCTGGCAGCCCGATGACGAGACCCAGGTATTCCGCACTCTGGTCACGCATCGCACCGGTCTGATGACAGGTAGAGGTCGGCACAAGAACCGGATCCAGTCCCTGTTGGCCGGACTGCTGATTCGTCCGCCTTGCAAGCTTCTGTGGACCAAGGCGGGATTGGCCTGGCTCGCAGACAGTCGAGTTGCCCGCGACGGAACGGCTCGTGCTGGACAGCGAGCTGCGGCAGTTGGCCAGGCATCGAAAGCGAACTGGCTGCCTCGATCGTGAGCTTGCGTCGCAATGGCCCAGGACGAGATCCGCGCGTGCAGCTGCTGATGACGCTGCCGGGCGTCGACTACGTCGTCGCGTTCGGCCTGCTTGCCGGCGCTGGGCGACATCACTCGCTTCCGCGACGGCGACCACGCCGCCTCTTACCTGGGCCTGGCTCCGTCGACGAGGCAGTCGGCCGAATCGCTGCTATCACGGCCACATCACCAAGGCCGGCAACAGCCAAGCTGCGCTGGCTGCTCACGCAGGGGTGCCAGCATGTCGGCACGGCATCCGGGACCGCTGGGCGCGTTCTTCCGACGATTGGCCAAGCGCAAGAATCGGCAGGTGGCGATCATCGGCGGTGGCCTATCAGCGATAAGAAAGTTTCAAACGTAGTTCGAGTCGGTGTCGCCCACTTTTACTACTCCACCGTCTTAGTTTTTCGGTGTTTCCGTTTCTCCATGCGCCTCCGTGCAGCCTAATGCATGTGGGTGCTGCACCGGATTCTGCAGGCGCGTTTGAGTGTTCGGGAGTCACTTGCAGGTAATGCTCGCTCGCAACCGGCGCATTGGCCGGTTTTTGCTGTAAGCCCCGCTGCAGAGTTGAATTTACGGTAGATTTGGTGTGTCATCAAAGACGTCGATTCATGGCGCGTCTCATCGATGACGAGTTTATGACACTCTCGCTTTTTGATGAAAGCACAACGAGAATTGCCGCGCTAGAAATTATGGAAGTTATCGGCTCAGGAATGACATCACTTGCATTGGAACCTAAGCGGTTGCCGAACGATCGACCAACGTTCGTTCTCCAGATGTCATATAGTTCCTGCGCGCCAACCATGTTTAATTCAGCCCAACAACGACAGTGCACATGTATTGCAAGCAATGTCGATCAGATCAATGCTGCCCGTCGTGAACCGGCTGAAACTCGCGTGCAGGGTGATGTTCCTGAACTTTGACGCCGCACCTTGGGCAATCGATCGTCAGACGGATAGTTTTGAATTCAGCCTCAGCCGGCGTCCGCCAGCTGTATTCCACCCGACCGTAGCCTCGTACATGTGCCGATTCTCCGCAGTCTTCACATGAAATCATTCGCGGCAACATCGCGTCGTCCTTCCCCTTGCACGAACCATTTGAAAGAAATCAATGGCCGAAGATATGCACTTGCCGTACCAAACCAGTACGGCAAATTGCTATACCGCCGATGCAAAATGGCCCACGGCCAAATTAATTGGCGCGTGCCGGTAAGGACCAAGTGGGCAAAGGGCGCTTAGATGAATTAATAGCTAATTCAAGTCACTTGCGACGCGTGACAAAAGACGAGAAAGTTCGCGCACATCCGCCGGTTTAACCATGTGAGCATCAAAACCGGCGTCGAGTGCGGCGCGGAGATCATCCTCTTGGCCGTAGCCAGTCAACGCGATGAGAAAAATACGATCTTCAAAAGCAGGCGCAGTTGCCTACGTTTGGCAGGCTGAAGAAGTTCCTGACATCCGGCCACGACCAATTCGCCCCGCCCTTGACCAGCGAATCTGCTCCACGGAGACAAGCTGTCACTACGGCGAAACCCACTCCATTTCGCGATACGGCTCCCGGTTCTTGAACATCTTGAGGCGGTCTTGAATGGGCTTTACCGCGACTTCGGCGACATCGTGGCGTGTCGCCTGCCCAGCAATTTCAATTGCCTTCTTTGCCATTTCGACAGCCGCTTCAAACTGGCCTGTCTCGGCATACGCAACTGCCAGCGTGTCAAGGAATCTGGACTCCTGGAACCGCGTCGCTTCGCAGAGCCGTTTCGCGATTTCAAGGGCTTCCTCACCCGAACGAAATTGCTCTTCCGGATGGACGGACAGGATCCACGCCAGGTTGTTGTGCGCAGTCCTGCATATTTGGCGCAGCTGCGATCGCCTTTCGGTATGCCTCGGTCGCCCGCGTGAATCGCCGCGACTTGAGCTCGGCGTTGGCCAGGAAATACCACGCGGTCGCGTTTTGCGGGTTCTCGTTGACAACGTGCTGCAGCACGCCGATTGCCCGTTCCAGTTCATTCAATTGATAAAGCGTTACTCCCAAATGTTGGCTGAGCTCCAGGTCGTGCGGATTGATGCGAACCGCCGCTGCCAACTCGCCTACCGCCTCGGCAAATTCCCCGATTCGCAAGAGCAGCTTGCCGAGTTGGCCGCGAATCCGGACGTCATCTGGTAGCAACTGGCCGGCCTTCGTCAGCACCTCGCGCGCCTCGTTGGTTTCGCGGCGCATCTCGTGAAGGACTCCGAGAAAGTACAACGTATCGCCCAATTCGCGCCCGGCGTATGGATCGGCCGGACCATCCGCGTTCTCGACGATTCGATAGAGGTAGCGCACCGCCTCGTCGATCTGGTTCTGGTCGAGGAGTTGGTTGGCGACTCGCCGAGGCGAGCCTCGCGGCGCTGCGTCATCGACCCACCGTCCGGAGAAAGGAGTACCCGCGGTGCGGCGCTCCTCAGGGGTCGCTCGAAGCAGCTTCTGATCGGCCAACAACTGTTGGACACTTACGCGACCCTTGTAAATCACAACGACCTCACCGCTCGCATCGACCAGAAACGTGCTCGGCACCGGCAGCGGCTTCCAGCGGTCGAGAACTGCCTGCTGGAGTGCGTTCAGGCCTTGGACCGTAGATTCGGAAGCCGGGACAGATGAATACGGGAAGTCGATCCTTTCAAGGAGTTCCGCAGCAGGTGTGGTGTCTTCCCTGCCTAACCCGTCGGTGTTCAGCGCGACGACTTCGAGCCCAGCTTGCTTGAATTCGTCTCTGGCCCCCGACCATTCCGAAAGTTCCGCTATGCAGGGTCCGCACCAGCTTGCCCATAGATTGATTACCAACGGGCCACTGCCGTCCTGTACCCACGCCTTTTCTTGTCCTGCCTCATCGACCGTCCGGATTTCCGGCAGTGGAAATCCGGCGGGAACCACAATGCGGGCTTGCTCGGAATCGGGCGGCAGGTCTGTTTTGGTCGCCAGCAGCTTCGTGCGCTCCGTCGGAGGCGTCCATTGGCTAGCGCGACCTGAGCCCATTGCGATCAAATAGAACTGGTCGGTCTCAGCGATGCGTATCTCCTCTTCATCTCCACCGGGCCAATGCACAACGATCCGGTCCACTTCGGACGCGTCCCCGAGCCCGAAGTGCACCCAAGGGCTCGACTGCGAAATGAAACTCTCTCCCGCGTGCACGGTTCGAATCAAAGGCACGAGATCGCTTGCCGAGAGATACAGCTCGATCCGTGCGCCGATGGCATCCCGATTAACGGCCTTTCCGTCGCCCTCAAGCTTCACGGCGAGGAAATGGTTGCTGGTTTCGCCAAGATTGCGAAGAAAGCGAACTCGGGGCGCCGTGCGGTTGGTCGTCCAGAGGTCGAGGTCGCCGTCAAAGTCCCAGTCGCAAACCGCGATGCCGCGGCCGTCGTCCAACAGGTCAAAACCCGTCGCGGACGATGCGTCCGCGAAGCGATTCAAGCTTCCAGCGGAATTCGCCCGGCAGTTCAGAAAAAGGCAGTTGCGTTCGCGTCCACTGAAGGATCGGTCCTCGTGCAAAAGTCGATTGAGCGCGCGCCATCCCTGCTGGTAACGCAATGTCGACTGCGAGGAAAAGTCATCGACCGGTGACTGCGACACGACCTGTCGCCAATAAACGCTTCACAAGTCGTCGACGTCCGCCGCTGTGATGAATCCGTTCGAGACGAGAATGTCTTCCCAGCCATCATTGTTCACATCGGCAAAGCGGGATCCCCAGGCCCAGCGGCCCATTGAGACGCCGGCCGGCTCGCTGACGTCACGAAATCGTCCGTCCGGATTGCCCAGAAAGAGTGAGTTGCCGCGCGCCATCCGTTGAAACTGCTGACGCGTATCGTCGTCAAATCCCTCCTTGAATTGCGGCTGGTAGGTGATGCGGTTGCCGGCGCCCGAGAACATGTTGCTGACGTAAAGATCCATCCATCCGTCCCGATTGCAGTCGGCCCAGGTGACCGACATGCCGGCCGATTGGTCTTCGACGCCCAGGTCCGCCGCCACGTCGTTGAAACGCCCGCCCTCATTGCGGTAGAGGTTGTTGCGCCCGTAGTCGTTGGCCACGTAGAGGTCGAGGTCGCCGTCGTTGTCGAAGTCTTCCCAGCACGCCGCAAAGCTGAATCGCGTGTTGTTTTGATCGAGCCCGGTCTCTGCGGTGACATCGCTGAATCGCCAGTTTCCGTCATTTCGCCAAAGCGTATTCCGCCCCCCATTATTGGCATCGTGAAAGGGAAGCGGCTCGCCCATCGCTCCGCTGCGAATACCTGCCGCCGACGGGTTGTAGCCACAGACATAAAGGTCAAGGTCCCCGTCGACGTCATAGTCGGCCGCCGCCATCGAGAAGGACTGAGCCTGCGTGCTCGTTCCGAAAGCCAATTCGAACTTGCCGGTGCCGTCATTCTCCATCAACAGGATCCGAAAGTCCTGTGACACGGCCAGATCACGGTCGCCGTCATTATCGAGGTCGATGAATAGCGCGCTGGCGCAATAGTCTAGCCACCCCGTACCGCTTTCTTCGGTGACGTCCCTGAGCGTCCCGTCGGCATTTTGCAGAAAGAGGCGATTGGGAAGGCCGCCTTGTTGACAGATGTAGAGGTCGTCAAGCTGGTCCCCATTGACATCGCCCACTGCCAGGCCGTGATTGGCGGCCACGTCGAGCCCAAAGTCTCGCGGGAGTCGCGCACGCCAATAATCCGTCCCACGCAGGAATTGGTCCTGCCAGCATGCGTTGATTCCAAGAATCGATTCGGTGCAATCCTCAAACCGCGCCGCGCCGCTGGCGGCCACGACCTCTTCATACGCTTCAACCTCGATCGATTTGAGCTTCAATTGCAGCGGCTCAGGAGACTCAACAGTCCAATCACAAACCCACGTTGCATTGATCTGAGTCCTTTCGTCGCTCGACTCGCAACTCAGCGTACACAGCACATGCGACGTCAAACCACCGCGGCGTGGCTCGACTCGATATAGTTTCAACTTGACGTGAGGATGGGAGCCGGCATTTTCAATGCCTGCCAGCCAACGGTCGATCGCCTCTCCCAATCCGGCGGGACCGGCGAAGGACTTGTCCGCCCCGACTTGCTGATTGGGGACGCTGCGTAGGACGGTAAATCCGTCGGCCTGGAACTCGCGCTCAAGCGATGCCGGACGCAAAGGAGGAGCGGAAAAGTCCGCTGCTACGAACTCTGACAAGACTCTCGCGTCTCGCCGTTCCGATGCTTCGAGAGCTAGGGACAATAGCGCCAGGTGACTGGTCGCCGCGTCGCTGAGCGCCTCGCTCTGCCATCCATCGGCAGCCGGATCAATGCGATCAAACGCGTCGCGGAGCGGCCCGATGAACTCGCGTTCAACCAGCCCCGGTGACGTCTCGATGCCCGATACCGTAACAGCTGCGGACTGTGTGGAGTCAGGTTTCGACGCAGGACTCTTCACGTGCCGAACGTCGGGTCCGCAGCCGACAATTAAGCAAACTGAGGTGAGCAGCGCAAGTAAACGACTGTGTCGCATGGGAAGCGGATACGAGATCACCGGCTGTTCAGCCAAAATAACAGAAAAAGCGGGCCGCAAACAAGTCGCAGCCCGCTTATCGAGTTTGTGTCGAAGCCACGTAAATCAGCTCTTGCGCCGCAATCGGAATGCGAGGAATCCGCATCCGCACAGCAAGAGCGCCACGGAGGACGGTTCAGGAATGATGGTCCCCAACGAATTGCCCGCCAAACCGCGGTTGTAAATGAGCCCAATCTCGTCCACGGACAACGCGCGACTCCATTGGGCGACATCGTCGATGCGACCCCACCACTCGCGGTTGGGCGTGGTCTGCGGGTTGGCGCCGATGAATAGATTTGGATTCGCAGGGGTGGCAGCTGCCCGCATCATCAATATTAGGCGCAGCTCCGGTGGAGACGAGTGCGCCGTCGTAATACAGGCGAGTGCTCACGCCCGCTTCACTGACGGCAGCGATGTGGTGCCAATTGCTGTTAAGAATGGCGGTCGGGCTCGCGGGACCCTCTCGCTGCCGCCCGCGTAAGCAACGGTGGGCGGATTCGTTCCGTCTCGCCAAGCAATACGGTACTGATTTAATTCACCATGGGAAATAATGGCCTGCCAGCCGTTGCCAGTTGTTCCTTCGGTCTGTACCCACAGGGACGTTGTCAGCGTATCGGTCGTACCGTACAGGGTGTCGGCGCTGCGATTAACTAAAACGTAACCGTCACCCTGGGTAGCGGGGGTGCTGCCGCCGTTTTGCGCGATGGCTTGGCCGAATTGCCCGGTGTTGAAACTGATGCCAGGCGTTCCGGCGGTGCCGGCGAATGAACCGTTGTCTTCGACGGTGCTGGCGTCACCGGCAAAATCGCTCGCCGTGTCTTCAAGATTGCCGTTAAATGTCCAATAATTCCTCAGTCCGTCGCTGAGGTCAGCCCGAGCAATGGAGCTCAGCGCAAACAGGACGCCAAGACTCATCGTCAATACTTTCATTATGCAACCTCCGAAGTCGCTGATTGGTGCGACAGCGAAAAGAGCACTAATAGACTGTGCCCTACTTTGAAAAGAACAACTCGAAGGTCCAAATTGACAAGGCAAACCGCCCGGAAGCTCTCGTTGGACCCTCGTCGCGAACCCTCCCGCGCCTACGAAGGTAATGTGGATTGCACCGACTATCAAGAGATTGGCAAAAATATTTCCTAAATTTTTTCGACGCTGGGCGCTCCCTCGTACGACGGCGGGTACGGGCCCACGGATGTTAAACTCAAAGAATTACCCGCAAATCCCCGAAAACGCGGTATCCGGGCTAGTAGTCCTCCGCACAGGTCTGGATGCCAACTTCCACATCGACATCCGGACTGGCGACCGCACGATCATCCGAAAGTTAAAGCTCCCCTCGCTGTCGAATGCCAGTGCAAAGGGCGCTAGCAGGTTCGGACCCGTACCGCGGTCCATTCCGGAAACCAGAGTTCGCGACCCGGAAATGGAATCGATCCGCACCACCCGCAGGCGTGTGGATTCGGCGTCGGTGACGTAAATCTGTCCGAATCGATCGATCGCCATTCCCCGGACCTGAAGTAGCGAAGGCCGGCTTCCCACTCCCATCCCCGAGAGGATGGTGCGATCACCAGTAAAGGGGTCAATTTGGAAAACGACATCGCGGCCGATATCGGCGACGACAGGTCCCCTGGGCTCCGCTCGGCAGCAACGAGCGAGACAGGGATACTGCTAGCCAGCGCTGCCATTAGCAAAAGTGTCGAAGCAACGCATCCGTTGTTAAAACATCCCATCAAGCGCATCGTTCCGCCGGGTGGCATCTCGGCTAGGGAGAGGATTCCGGTCCATTGTAATACGTGCGCTTTGCAGTTCGCCAAATCCTGGATTCGTCGGAAGGACAGGCGCGCCAGGCGGAACGGCGCAAGAAGATTGTCGGCGCGGTTTATGAAATCGAAACGGGGCGCGTGAGATTCTTGCCCCCGGACGAGAACGCAAAGCCATGAGCGTCAGCCCTGGTCCCCCGGGCCTCCGCCATACAAGCAACGGACCGCAAACCGAGCCGCCCCGACTGCTTGAATGCCTGCGACGCGGTTTGAAGCGGGAGCCGTAAGTACATGGCACGACTCTATCGGCGCTGGATGCTCTGACGGCTTAAGCGTTCATGACGAACCGACATTGAGCACTCGTTTCATAACAAATGACACGCTCTCATTATGCACTTGGCTGAATTCAAGAAAGGCAATTTATTGCGAGCGATTCAGCAGGACCAGCGCCAGTAGAAGCAGAATTTAGTGGCGATGAGTTGCCGTCGGCAGCGCTTGAGGAAGCTGATGGTCTTTATCTGCCCGCCACACTCAGGGGGAGCACTTCAGCGAATCGACTTCAACGACACTCTTGATTAACAAGCGGTTCCTGACAGGACGCTGCTCTTTTCTTGACGGCCAATGTTATCAACTGTAGCGTGGTGTGATGCCGCGTCGCCCTCGCATCGCTCCTGGTGGCTTGGTGTATCACGTGCTGAACCGTACCGTGGCGCGGCTGGCGTTGTTTGAGAAGTAGGCCGATTACGATAACGAACTCCGTAGCGTTGGCGCACCACTAAGCAAGTCTTGGTAAAACGATACGACGAATCGCACTGGCAGCCCCTTTTTTCCGGCCGATTCGCCGCTGAACGGTTGGATTGTGAACTTCACAATTCTTCTCGTCGGATCGGAATTCCCTGTAGGAATAATACCGAGCTAACTGATGTCAATTCGCAAAGCGTTGGCAAGTTTCCTATCGCACGGTCCTACAAGTCGCCCCTGAGGGCGGGCAGGTGGAGGATTGTCGCCTGGGCGGCGGCCTGCGCAATGCCGCTTCGAATTGCTTGAGCCCCGGTTCGTTTTGGACAGTACGGTCGTGTTCAACGAGATCATGTACCACCCGGCGGGTGCGAGTCAGTCGCTTGAGTTTATTGAACTGTATAATCAGATGGCAGTGGATGTCGATGTGTCGGGATGGCGATTCACGAATGGCGTGGAATTTACGTTTGCTGAAGGAACCAAAGTTCCGGGCCGCGGATATGCGGTGATTGCCAAGGATCCGGCGGCGCTGTTTGCTGCGACGGGGGTGACAGCGCTGGGTGCCTATAGTGGAGAGCTATCGAATAGCGGCGAGCAGTTGGCATTGTCCGACCGAAATTCTCGCGAAATGGACGTCCTAACATACAGCGATGGCGATCGATGGCCGGTCGCGCCCGATGGCACGGGCGTTTCCCTGGCCAAAATCAATAAGGACGGCGCGAGCGCGGCGGTGGAGAATTGGTCCTCCAGCGTTCTGGTCGGCGGTACGCCGGGCGCGTCTAAACTACGACGTAGTGCAGGTCAGCGCTACGGCTCTCGCAATCAATGAAACAGCTCCTGCGACCGACGGGCAGTTTTGGTTTGAGCTGGTGAATCATGGCACGGCACCAGTGAATCTGACCGGCTACGTCGTCGCTTCGACGGACGGCAGTCAGCACACACTTACTGGTCCGACCCTCGCACCCGGCCAATACCTAACAATCACCGAAACCGAGCTCGGTTTCGACGCGAGCTCGGGCGATCGCATCTACATTGTCATTCCTGACGGTAACTCGGTAGTCGCGGCGGCGATGGTCACCAACCGACTTCAGGGCCGTTCGCCGGACGGAACTGGACAGTTTCAGTTGCCCGACGTAGCAACGCCCGGCAGCGCCAATAGTTTTTCGTTCCACGACGAGATCGTGATCAACGAGATCATGTATCACCATCTGCCCGATCCAGGCACCCCGGCTACGCCGGCCATTCCGCCAACACCGCCGACCTTCGCCACGACGGAATTGATTGCCTTGAACAAGTTGTGGCGCTATAACGCCGCGGGCGAGGCTTTCCCGACGGGATGGCAAACGTCGGCGCACGCAGTCGGCGGCAACTGGTCACAAGGCGCCGGGCTGATTGGCTTCGAAACCGGAGTGGTTCCGGCGCCAGGATTGAATACGACGCTCGCCGAACCGCAGTCGGTATCGCCGTTTGTGCGGACGTATTACTTTGAGACGGAATTCACGTTAACAGCCCAAGCGTTGGCCGATCTGGATGAACTGCGATTGCGGCACGTGATCGACGATGGGGCGGTGTTTTACATCAACGGCGTTGAGGTTGATCCACGTTTCAATATGCCGACAGGCGCGATTGACTCCACGACGTTTGCCGACGGGGGTCCGGGCGATGCGGTTTTGAGCGAAGAGATCGTAATTTCGGCAAGTGACTTGGTGGTGGGGACAAACCGATTCTCCGTCGAGGTGCATCAGGCAAGTTCGGACAGTAGCGACGTCATGTTCGGCGTGCAATTGATCGCAGCCGTACAGACGAGTCCAGGAAATCCAGGAACTCCGGGTACGCCGGCGACGGTGATTACGGAGAATCCGCAGGAGTGGATCGAGCTCTACAATCGCAGTTCGACCGAGACGATCGATCTTTCCGGTTGGCAATTCGCTGAAGCGATTAACTATGTTTTCCCGGCCGGGACGTTGATTGCGCCGGGCGAATATTTGGTGGTTGCCAATGACGCGGCAAAGCTTTCAGCGAAATATCCGCTCATCCGCGTCCTAGGAAATTTTTCTGGAGGGCTGAACAACAACAACGACCGAATTGTGCTGATCGACGCCGTCGGCAATACGGCAGACGAAGTTCACTACTATGAAAACGGCCGCTGGGCCAGTGCGGCCGATGGCAACGGCTCGAGCCTCGAATTGCGCAATCCCGATGCAGACAATGGCATTGGAGAAGCCTGGTCGGCTAGCGAGGAGTCCGATAGCTCGACTTGGGCGAGCTATACCTACCGTGGCATCGCGGAAGCCAGCACGGTCGGGCCGGACGGAGTATGGCAAGAGTTTATTCTTGGCTTACTCGATAGCGGCGAGGTATTGCTCGACGACGTCAGCGTTCTCGAATTTCCCGGAACTGCCAGCCAATTGCAACTACTCCTCAACGGTTCCTTCGAATTCGACAATCTTGGCGGTCCGGCAAGCGGCTGGCGCATCATCGGGAACCATCGTCACAGCGAGGTGATCGTCGATGCGGACGACCCGACCAATCAGGTCTTGCGCCTGGTCGCGACCGGTCCGACGGAACACATGCACAATCACGCTGAAACCACACTTGCCGCCGGGCGCACGATCCAAAACGGGCGGGAATACGAAATCTCGTTCCGCGCCAAATGGATCAGCGGAACCAACCTGCTCAATACGCGGCTCTATTTCAACCGGCTCCCGCGAACGACGCCCATCGCGCGCGGCGCCGATTTCGGCACGCCGGGCGAGCAAAACTCCATCTACGAATCAAACATCGGTCCCACCTATCGCGAGTTTATTCATGGTCCCGCGGTTCCAAGTCCCGGACAGCCGGTTGTCGTCAAGACATTTGCGGACGATCCAGACGGAGTGGCTTCGATGCGGCTTTGGTATGCGGTCAATGGCGGCACGTGGCAGAGCGTGCCAATGGTGCAGGGTTCCGACGGCTTGTATTCCGGCGTGATTCCCGGCCAAGTGGCGAGGACAATCGTGCAGTTTTACGTCGAAGGGACCGATGCCTTAGGCGCCACGTCGACGTTCCCCAGGGCGGGCCGCAATTCGCGCGCGCTGTTTAAAGTCAACGGCGGCGAAGCATCGAACACCGGCATCAACAACCTGCGGATCATTCTCACGCCTGCGGATGCAAACTACATGCATGCGACGATCAACCTGATGAGCAATGACGAGATCGGCGCGACGCTCATCTACAACGAGCACGAGATATTTTATGACGCGGGCGTGCAACTCAGCGGCAGTGAGCGTGCCCGTCCGGTGACAGCCCGCGTTTCCTTTAGCGTCCATTTCAATGCCGACCAGCTATTTCGCGGAGTGCATGACGGAATGAAGCTCGATCGTTCCGATAGCACTGGCTTCGGGCAGCGCGAATTACTTCTGCACACCGCGGCGAGCCACGCGGGCGGATTGCCATCCGAATATAACGACCTGGTCAACATCATCACTCCGCAGGCCGCGCATACTGGCGGCGCCGAAATGCAGATGGCTCGATACAGCGATCTGTTCCTCGATTCACAATTCGAAAACGGTAGCGACGGACAATTGTTCGAATACGAATTGGTATATTATCCGACGGGGGCGAACGCTCAAGGCAACAAACTCCCTCAACCCGACAATGTCGTCGGCACGGGAATCACCGACTTAGGCGACTCTGCGGAGGACTATCGCTGGACATTCCTGAAAAAGAATAACCGCACCGCCGACGACTACCATCGGATCATCGAATGGGCGAAGATCATGGGCCTTAGCGGCGCGGCGTTTAACAACCAAATTGGCGATGTGATGGACGTCGACCAATATCTGCGCACCATGGCATTTGCTTCTGCATCAGGCTTTGGCGACAACTACAGCGCCGGCGCCCAACACAACGCGCAGTTCTACGTGCGGCCCGAAGATAATCGGGTATTGTATTTCCTGCACGATCTCGATGCTTTTTTCAGCTCGACAGCACCGATCGTCGCCTCAGGCGACTTGCAGAAGCTCTTGAATGCCGCTCCGGGCAATCGACATATCTACTACGGCCATGTGCATGACATTGTGACCTACACCTACACCACAAGCTACATGCAGTATTGGACCAACCATTACAGATCACTGCTTCCCAACCAGAATTGGTCCGCGTGGCTCGCGGATATTGGCTTGCGAGCGAGCAATGTGCGAGCCCAAGTCAATAGCGCCATCCCACCGATTGCCTTCGCAATCGCTACGAACGGAGGTGCCGATTTCACGGTGAACGAGCCGGTGGCAACGCTCACTGGCGATGGCTGGGTGAATGTGCGAGAAATTTACATCGCTGGCCAAGAACTACCACTTGATGTCCAGTGGATCGACGACAACAGTTGGACGACGACTGTGCCCCTGGTGTTCGGCGCAAACGCATTGACTCTCGAGGCCGTTGATTATCGAGGCAATTTAGTTGCCAGTGACACCATCACCATCACGAGCACCAGCGCAGGCACCGACCGTTACCCACTGCGAATTGTCGAGCTGATGTACAATCCGCCCGAGTCGGCCGACGACAACGAGTATTTTGAGTTGCTCAACACAGGCACAACGACGATCGGCCTGACGGGCGTGAAGTTGACGGAGTTCTCGGCGGGCGGGTATACGTTCACCAGCGGCACACTCGGCCCCGGCGAGCGGATTGTCGTTGTCAAGGACCACGCGGCATTCTCGGCCGCGTATCCGGGGATAACCAACATCGCGCCCGGCGTGTTTGACGGCAGCTTGGCCAATGATGGGGAGCTGATCGCTCTGCTCGGACCGCTTGGCGAGCTGGTCCAGCATTTCACGTACGGCGATAGCAATATTTCCGGCTGGCCGAGCTTGCCGGACGGCGATGGCCATTCGCTCGAGTACGTTGGTCCGTTCAACATGGATCCGGCCGATCCGGCCGGCGTCGCCGGCGATCCGTACGACAACTCGGCTAGTTGGCGGGCAAGTTTGTTGGTCGGTGGTTCGCCGGGCTCCGGCGGCGAGCTTGAGCCAATTGCGGGCGATTACGACGGTAATCGCGTGATTGACCACGATGACTACGTCAAGTGGAAGAGTCAGTACGGGACGATCATCGCGCCATTTACCGAGTCGGACGGCAACGGCGACGGCAAAGTCGACGCGGCCGACTACGTAATCTGGCGCAAGAACCTGGGCACCGTCGCTGTGTCGGCGGCACTCCCAACGTCCAATGCGCTCCAAGAAGATTTCCCCGAGTCCGCTCCGCCTGCTGTTTTAAGCGCCACTGCGGAGAAGGACAGCGTCGCGCTGGCGTTCGCCGCTTGGAGTGCATACGGGGCCGACTCCGAGTGGAGCCCTTTGTTGTCGAAGGCGTACACCACGCCCAAAAGCATGACGCCTGCCACTTCGTCTGACGACCTGCTTCTGGTGCTTGGTCTGGCACTGAGCGAATATGACCCCCACGAGCGCTATTTCTCCGCTAACCGAGCGGACAAGGGATCGGCGGCCGTAGAGGCCCTGGCGGATACAGAACCTTCAAGCATCGCTAGCCCAATGCCCGGAAGCGTAAAGTGGGGGCTAACCGCGTCCTCCGCAACGACTGGCCGCGCCTTCCGTCGACGCTTCTGAGCCCGCTATGTTTATGATCGTCTCACGTCGGATGCAGTGTCTCGTAATCTGACTCGTGTATCGAATCAGTCGAACTACTATCGCAGTCGGAAGCGACGCAACACGCCCAAGCCAGACAAGACAGACAGCAGCAGGCACAACGACATAGTTCCCGGTTCAGGAATCGCGGCGGCCTGCCGCACCGCGGCGTTGCCAATGTTTTTTCTCCAGACCACGTAGTCGGCCGCGTCGATCACACCGTTGTTATTGCCATCGGCATCCAGATTCGACGTCGATCCGAAGCTGCTTCTCCAAACCGCGTAGTCGGCGGGATCCACCGTGCCATTCTTGTCGTAATCGCCAGCTAGCGCGATGGTAGCGAAGAATTGCACCTCACTGAGGCCCGCGAAGTTCTGCAGTCCGTCATCTCCAAATGGGTCCGTAAAGTCGCGACCGTTGTGATTGGAAAGTATGTCCAACTTTACGTAACGGGCGTTCACGCCACCAAAATCGATCGTTTCGCTGAAGTCCAGCGTGTTGCCGCCCTCCGGCGCACGCATTAACTCGATTCCCTGCATCAGGGTTGTAAACACGCCGTCTTCACCAGCAATGAGGATATCCATCTCGTTCACGCCACGGCCGAGCAACTCTTCCAAACGATCGGGCAGGTCAGGGCGATACTCGGCGTAGTTCCAGATCTTCATCCGATCGATGTCCTTCTCAGAGCCAAGATCGAACGTAATTTCCGGCTCGACGTCAATTTCGGCGCCAAATGTGCCTCCGCTGAGCCACATCGTACCGTCGGGCTCTACGCTGTGGGCATCCGCATAGAGCAGCCCGGAACCATCGACGACATGCGCCCCGCCCCGATTGAAGCCAGCGAGTTCACTGGACACCTGCGAAACGGTTGCCGGAATCGGCGCCAATTCGGCAACCACCGATCCAGTGACTTTCAGTTCGCTCAATCCGGTAAAACTGGGATCGCCGTGATTTTCGCTGATATCGATTTTGATATATCGTGCCTGGACTCCACCGAGCGAAATCACTTCGGAAAAATCTTCCGTAACGCCGGGGCGCGCGCGAATGCCTGGCCACTGATGACCGGTGTGGCACCGAACACACCGTCCGCACCTGCCACGTAGATGTCGGCAGTTTTCACGCCTCGATCGAGGCAACATTCCGGGTTGGCGTTCTCGTTGTAGTTCCAAACCCGCAACTGATCCACGGTGTGGAGCGCTCCCAAATCGATATCGAACTCAGGCGCCGTGTCGACGCCGTCGGTAAGCCACATCGCGCCTGCCGGCGACGTTCCGTGGGCTTTCCCTTGTAGTCCGCTGTTATTGACCGCGTTCATCGCGAGGCGTCCGTCCGTCAGGAATTCACTGGAAGCACGCGCACGAACTCCCGCAATGCCAGGATGTACTTCCAATGGTGGCCCAAACAAATCTTGAATTTGTGCCGCCGTCAATGCTTCGTTATATATTCGTACGTCGTCGATCAGCCCTTCGAACGGCGTGCACGGAAATCGGCACGAGTTCCGATGTACAGCGGACTAGATGTAAAGAAACCGAAATTTCCGCCATGAGCTGCGGTCCCGGCCAGGGCACCGTTGATGTAAAAGTTAACCTCCACGGCGTCCACGACTGTTACCGCAACGTGAGACCATGATCCGGTGTTGACCGTCCCTGTCGACGAATAGCCAACGGTATCATCGAACCCACCTTGCTGGTGCAAGAACTGCAGACGACGCCCGCCATTCTCAATGCGGAACTCAAAGCTACCGGCGTGGTTTGGCGAGGACCCGTCCAATGGATTTTTGGCCAGGATGGCGTCCCAGCTAGCTCCGGTTGGATTTACCCAAGCTGCCAAGGTCATGGCGCCTGCGACGTCCAGTGAAGAGCTAGTCGGAACCTCGACCCGCTGATCACCGCCAATCAACGAAAGCGATTGGCCGCCGCCAAGCTGCGAGGGAACGTCGCTGCTGAACTCGGGCAATGGAGTTCCCAACAACGTACCGTTGTTGCCAGAACCCGAAGAATCGTCCGCCGTGCCATTGTTAAACGTCCAATGACCTACTAACGCCGCTTGGACAGACGTGCTCCAAGCCAAACTCAACGATATGCACGCAAACGCTAGAAATCGTCGCGCAGGCTCTCTCATATTTAGCCTCGTTTGTTACCACTGACTGATTTGGATGATGACTCGTCAGACAGCCGCTGCCGTTTTGGATCCCGCGTGACGTGGCGATTCCAGGCGGGAAAGGTCAAACCGCGGCGAAACGCGTCGCAAGACAGGGCCGATTGTAAGCGTTTCATCGTCAAGATCAAGTATTTTTCTAGTTCGACCGTCCTCCAGATGTGTAAGCATCTCGAAAGTAGGTGGAAAATCCGCTCTGATGAAAGGATCTTCCTATATTCCTGACGCAGGTATTTCTCAGGAATCGCGCTGAAGAACCCGATCGTCTGAGCGAGATGCCCCCCTCGAGCTTGAGCTTGCGGAACCGGTGCTTGCACCAATACGTCGACGGCATGCTGCCGATTCGGTTTCAGGAACAGGGCCGCAATACGTAGTTTTTGTCAGATTTGCCATGACCGAACTCCAACTCGGAATCATCCAATGTTCCGCGTCTTGGCGCGGCCAGGCTCCATGAAGTCGAACAGCACTTCACTGAATCTGAATTGCTCTTCGGTAAAGCCTGCCGACGCGCACATTCATCGATTCGTAAACGAAGTCGCTGTCATCAAGCTGATCGCGCCGGTTGATGGATCTCGATTTAGGGCAGAGGTTTCGCATGGAGTCTTCGTCAAACATAAGGATGGATCCGGCTTTTACGTGGCAGGGAGATATTGAGCAGACGATTTCTCAAAAAGAGAAAGCTAAGACTAAGACGTTCAAGCATCGCGACCAAGTTGCAGCCGAACTGGTTTACTTTTCCGATTGTATATTGAAGAACAAAAAACCCGAGCCATCGGGTCGCGAGGGATTTCTCGATGTGCGAATCATTGACGCGTTGCGAAGGTCGTACACAGAGCATCGAACGATGAAGATTGAACCATTGACCAAGAAGCGTCGCCCGCGCTCCTCGCAGTCAATCAAACGAAAGCCGGCTAAAAAACCAAAACCCATCAAAGCTGATCCGCCGTCAAGTGAATAGCGCCAGTTGATACTCTGCCTGGGTTCCGATGATTACGGTTTGTAGAACTGGCTTGTGTTTGGGGTGAACCGCAATGCACTGAACAGTAAAATCCGCGCCCTCAGTAAAGAACAAGGCGGCGGTATTCCGGCCGTAGCTCACAGCCTTCGCTCGTTCAGAGGATCGGCAAGGCAGCTATGGCGTCGGTGAGTAGAACCACACCAAGAAACAACCATGTCGTCCGACTCATGTTTGCTTGCTCGATCCGCGTCGAGGAATGATTCAAGCGCCGTGGCATTGGTCAAGTATTCGGATTGCGGAGTACGTTCGATCAGGAACCAATCGCCGGTGAAAATCGCTTTTCGATCGTGCAAATAATTCCCGTCGCCGAACACTTGATCGACGTTGCGCGAAGCGAGCCTGATAGCCCGCGAGCCCGGTGGGGACGTGGCACTGACGTCGAACAGGTCGGGAAAGGAGTTTCTATTGCCCGGTGAAATGAAATCGACCTTCGTGCCGTGGGAGCCCGTGGCGACCGGTGGTTCGGCGATGAAGTCGTCCTCGCGGTTCGCAGCGAGTCCAAGAATCTCCCCCTGAGCAGATAACTGGGAAAGGACCTCACCAAAGTTCGTTCGCCACACGCCAAAATCACCGGCATCGACTACGCCATTGCGGTCACCATCAGCTTGTAATTCGTGGCGCGATCCCGATAGGTGCCGCCACACAACATAATCAGCCAGATCCACAATCTTGTCGTAGTTGTAGTCTCCAAAAACTAGAGATTGGGAGACGACGGTAATTGTGACGGTTGCTTGCGAACTTTCCCCACCTTCGCCACTTGCTTGATAAAGGAAACTGTCAATTCCACTAAAGCCGTCGTTTGGCACGTACGTGAAGGACCCATCAACGTTCAGAATTACGTCACCATTTTGCGCGTCGACAAGATTAACAGCCCCGAGCGGCGCTGCCGTCGGATTTACGTCGTTTTGAAGCACTCCTACTTCAGTCGTCACGACAAGCGGAGTGCCTTCTATTGTTTCGTAGCGCTCAGCATAAACTTCGGGGATCGTACTCCCCGGCTCGGCCGCAAAGGCATTGACTCCGTCTCCTTGGATGAACGTATTGCTGCCGCTTCCGCCGATAATCGTATTCTGGCCACCGCCATCTTCCAGGATATCATTTCCCCCACCGCCACTAAGGACGTTCGCGCCTACACCGCCAACTACCCGGTCATTTCCCTGGCCGCCGGCGAGTGTATTGTCGCCATCTCCGCCTTCGAGCAGATCGTTGCCTCCGCCTCCCTGCAGCATGTCATTGCCGTCGCCGCCAAAGAGACTGACGGGCGTCACAATGGCGTCCTCCACAACGATTTGGTCGTCGTCGGCGCCGCCGAGAACGAAGATCGAAGCGGCCTCCTCGAACGTGCCGATCGAAACTTCATTCCCTTCATCATCCGTAATAAAGACGTGGATACTGCCAAACTTCACCGTAATCTCGTCCGGACCTAAACTGCCGATAACAATGAGCGCGTCGCCAATACGAATGGTTTCACCGCCGTCGTCATCTCTGGCGGTAAATTCTAGGGCGAAAGCCATTGGCTGAGCGAATAGGTAATCGTGACTAAGCGCGAAGGTTCCATCCGCATTCAAAACAACTTGGTTTGTAGCATCCTCCGAATCAGCGACTGTTCCATCGCCGAAATCCACCTCCAACGTGAATGTGTCGATGCCGGGATCGAACAAAGCGCCAGTCGAGCTGAACGAAGCAAATGTCCCCATTTCAATGATCTGGCCCGACAGGTCATCGACGACAATCATCGGAGAAACGTTATCCACAGTCACCAACTGGTCCATCGGTAGTGAGCTGCCGCCATCCTCATCGGACACAGTTAGGCTCACCAAATACTCCCCATCGTCATTCGGAACAAAATCGAACTCGGATCCAGAACCACTTGCGTAAGGTAGCCCGTCCTTGTCGACCGTCCATGCGTAGCTGAAGAGATCATTGACGCCAGCGGGATCACTGGCTGACGCCGTGACAGTTACTGTGTCCCCTTCGTCGGCGATCGATGGGACCGAAAACGAGTCGATCGATGGAGCGACGTTGTCAACCTCGACGAACCAGGACCCTGCATTGAGATGAGTTCCGTCTTCGTCGACGAGATCGACTCGAATTGTGCGATTCGCTGGACCGTCGGCGTAACCGTGGCTCTTCAGGCCCGGTGACATAAACGACTCGACAATTCCATCCCCCCAAGTGACAGTGTAAAGCGTCACCGTGTCGTTACCCGGATCCGTGACAGCGCCCAGTGTGAGTTCGTAGGCGTCGCCCTCCAATGAAGTAGGATTTCCGCTCAGTGTGATGGTCGGCGGCACATTATTGACCGTTACTTCAATTGACTCTGTCGGACTGCTCAGCGCGCCATCGTTCACGGACGCTTGAAGCATATCGATGCCGTTAAAATCGGCGCTGGCAGAATATAACAGTGTCGCCAACGATACATTCAGATCGGCGATGCTGCCTTGAAGCGACACAGACAGAGTGCCATTGCCTGTCACAAGGAGATTCGTAGTACCAGAAAGAACAAGGGTACCGCCGGTTGCGACAATAGTTATCACAAGCGTACCGCCGTCGACGTCGTCAACAGTGATTCCCGGGAGAGGGAGATTTGAAGCCTCATTGAGGCTTTGCGGTCCCGGTACGATGAGCGTCGGCTCATCATTGACGGGGTTGACCGTCACCGTGAAGGTGCGGCTGCCAACGTTGTCGTTGGGCGGCGTACTGGAACCATTGTCGGTCGCCCGGATCTCGATGGTTGAACTTCCGTTGGCGTTGCCGGCCAGCGTATAAGTGACGTTGCCGGAAGCATCGACCGCAGGTGCCACGGAGAACAGGACAGGGTTACTAACCAGGCCTATCGAGAGCATCACCGTCTGGCCAGATTCATTCGGCGGCCCAGGGCTTATTGACGTAACAAAACCGCTCAGCGAAATCGCGCCGCCGTCCTCGTTATGCGTTTGGTTGGAACCAATAGAGAACGTTGGCTCGTCGTTCACCGGATTGACCGTCACCGTTAAAGTGCGGCTGGCGACGTTGTCGTTGGGGGGTGTATTGGAACCGTTGTCGGTAGCCAGGATCTGGACCGTCGAACTGCCGTTGGCGTTGCCCGCCAGCGTATAAGTGACATTGCCGGAAGCATCGACGGCAGGCCCCAGGGCAAACAGCGATGAATTACCGACCAGGCCGATCGAGAGCGTCACGGTCTGGCCCGATTCATTCGCTGGTCCGGGGCTTACTCCGGTAACAAAACTCGTCAGCACAATCGTTCCGCCGTCTTCATTGTGAGTTTGGTTCGAACCAATCGTGAATGTCGGCTCATCATTGACGGGGTTGACCGTCACCGTGAAGATGCGGCTGCCGACGTTGTCGTTGGGCGGCGTACTGGAACCATTGTCGGTTGCCAGGATTTCGATGGTTGAACTGCCGTTGGCATTGCTGGCCAGTGTATAAGTAACGTTGCCGGAAGCATCGACCGCAGGTGCCACGGAGAACAGGACAGGGTTACTAACCAGACCGATTGAGAGCGTCACCGTCTGGCCCGATTCATTCGGCGGCCCGGGCGTTACTCCCGTAACGAAACTGGTAAGCGAAATCGCTCCGCTATCCTCATTATGCGTCGGGTTGGCACCCAGAATAAACGTCGGCTCATCATTGACGGGGTTGACCGTCACCGTGAAGGTGCGGCTGCCAACGTTGTCGTTGGGCGGCGTACTGGAACCATTGTCGGTCGCCCGGATCTCGATGGTTGAACTTCCGTTGGCGTTGCCGGCCAGCGTATAAGTGACGTTGCCGGAAGCATCGACCGCAGGTGCCACGGAGAACAGGACAGGGTTACTAACCAGGCCTATCGAGAGCATCACCGTCTGGCCAGATTCATTCGGCGGCCCAGGGCTTATTGACGTAACAAAACCGCTCAGCGAAATCGCGCCGCCGTCCTCGTTATGCGTTTGGTTGGAACCAATAGAGAACGTTGGCTCGTCGTTCACCGCGGCAAATCGCTGAGCGAACACGCCGAAACCGCTACCGTCTTGGTTCAAACTCGACCAGGCAACCGTGACTACACCTCTCGGATCGCCAACGGGTCCAAATTCACCATCGTCGATGGCCACCATGGGCTGGCTTTGCAAGCCTGACATCGTCGAGTTCACTTCGAACTCGGTTCCCATCGCGTTCCCTGAGGAGTCGTAGAGCTGCGCGAAGATCCCGCCGGCGTTTGAATCGGTGCCCTCCCAAGCGACAACAAAGTTCCCATTTGAACCTGTGTCAACAGCCGGATGCCATTGCTGGGCCGTGGTTGTCGTGTTCACTTGAAATTCACCGCCGACGAGCGCTCCGTCGTTGGCGAACCGCTGCCCGAAGACGCCCGCGCCATTGGAATCCGAACCTTCCCAAACAATTACGAAACCATTGGAATCATCGATTCCAACAGAGGGCATACGCTGTTGGGCGAAGGTAGTTGTATTGACTTGGAACTCACCGCTTATCGGCGTGCCGCCGCTCGCGAACCGTCTCGCGAACACGCCCTCACCGCTCGAGTCCTGTCCTTGGCTTTCCCAGACCATGACAAATCCTCCACTACTGCTCATAGCAACGCTTGCGTTGTCCTGCTGGCCCGTAGTGTTCTCATTCACTGAGAAAGCCGTTCCAGATAGCGTCCCGTCAGAATTCATCAGCTGGCCGAAGACTCCGAGGCCATTGGCATCGATCGCCTCCCATACGACAACGGCATTTCCACTGGCATCCATGGCAACGCTAGGCCGTCGACCGCCAGTTCCGCTCACGGAGAATTCGCTGCCAATCTGGCTGCCGCTGGCTGCAAACAGCTGTCCGTACACTCCATTGAGACTCAGGTCCCTCCAAACGACTAGCCACGCGCCCGAATCAGAAATAGCGACGGACGGTTGAACTTGCGAGCCACTCGTCGTCGTATTCACAAGAACTTCAGGCCCTACCGGATTTCCACCTACGTCGTAGCGTTGTGCGTAGACACCCCAACCGCTGCCGTCTTGATTAATGCTCTGCCAGCTGATCACCACGTCGCCCGATGCGTTGGCCGCGATGGCGTCGAGCGGCGACGCGTCAAAGAAAAAACCGAAGTCGTCAAACGTCTGCTGGCTTTCATTTGTGAGCGAGTTTACTTGAAACTCCCCCAGGTAACTCAAAAACTCCTCTGCCGGGTTGATCGTCAGGCTGATTACGTCGGACGAATCGACGAGCGTACCATCATCGACAGACACGACGACGGAATCCGGGCCGTTGTAGTTAAGGCGGCTCTGGTAGCTCAGAGTGCTTAGGGCCGAATTGAGGCGCAGCTTGCGAGCCTTCGAGCAGGACTGAATTCGATCCATTGCCCGCAATAACTACTCCGGCAGTGGCGGCAACTGTAAACGTGCCATTGGCCGAATTGAGCGTTACATCGAGCGTCGTAGAATCAGGATCGGTGACGGACACACCGGCAAACGGGGCGGAGACGTCTTCATCGAAGGTGAGAGGACCAGCGGGAAAGTTGATCGAAGGCTGGCCCGGCGGATTATCATCGAATGTCGTCGTGACGCTGACCGACGTAAAACCGTATCGCAGATCGTCGCCGCCCGAAAGGTTGTATGGCGTCAGCCCTGACAGTGAAGAGTTTGAGAATATCGGCAGCACCCAATCAGTCGGGTTAGGACCAAAACCCGTGTTGATCGGATGGATGACGACGGACAATATAAATTCGCGTCCCCCCAGCTCCAGTCTCCCTGGTTTGAGCACGTCCTCGGTCGAGCCATCGATATTGATTTGCAAGTCGAAGAGGCGCTTTCCCAGGTGGGTACCTCCGGCCGTTCCCGATCCGGAAAACGTCCACGAGTCGATGCTTGACCAGCGGGCGGTAAAATCCCCCGGATTGTGAAACACCGTGTGGGGCTGGGCGTCGCTATCGATTCTTTGAACGACGGTCAGTGTTCGGCCGGCGAGACCCAAATCGTCTGGACCGAATTGTGGCGTGAGCGTTCCGGAAATCGTATAGATAATGTCGCTAGTCGATAGCAACATTCGGCTCTCGAGCTGCTCCAGGTGGAGCGACCGAACACGCGGATTTCGAATCTGTGTTCGAATTTTTCGAATTCGACCGCTTGGTTGTAGGCAGATTGGAGGGCAGATAGTACACGAAGTCGGCGCGACATTTCCCCCCCTCGAGAATTGTTTCTCTCGAATCATAATCGGCCGAACGAACTACCGCAACATTTGGCTAATGTGCCGATACGCTTTCGTAGAAGGGCCGAGCATTTAGCGCGGTTGCATGGGGGTTTTTTCGTGGCGTATTTGGCGATCGGATCTTTTAAAAGATCGAGCTGTGCTGCTTTCCCAGAGATGGGATGAGCTGCTGCAGCGCTCGAGCCGCGCCATTGAATCTGACGAATTCTGAGACCAAGTATGGGGAACTGTCATATTACCGGTCGTTTCTTGAAACGTCTCACGCGATAACGAATTGATGTAATATTTAGCGTCAAGGCGCTTCACAGGATTGGTCAAATGCCCGCGTTGGCCGAACTAGGGAAAGGCTTGGAGGATCACGTTTTTCCAGCCGTCGTCGGAACGCGTAGAGGTTTGGCACGACTAATGCTCAGAGTTGGCGTGGGAGGATCAATCCATGCTTCCGGCACGATCGCCTGCGAGACTTGTGGGGAGAAGGCATATGTAAGAGCGTATGGCCGCGTGGTCTATGCGTCAGGCGGCCCGGGACAAATTGTCATGGAACCGGAAATCCAATCGATGCATCTGACCGTCGATTGTCCACGTTGTGGCGTGTTCGTGCAGGTGTATCATCCCGAATCGGGCGAACTCGTTGACGCATCAGGCTGACACCGCCGACGTAGTGGCGGCGATCGACCAAAGTTCATTCTCCAGATGTCATACGGTTCCTGCGCGCGAACCGTGTTTAATTCCAGCCCAACAACGACAGTGCACATGTATTGCAAGCGATGGTCGATCAGATCAAAGCTGCCCTTCGTGCTGGCGTGTTCCTGTCGCCGAAATGAGAGCAACGCCACCGTCTTAGAAAAGGTCTGGATAACTGAAACTCTGTCGTGGTGACATTAAATGGATGAGTTTCTGCGACATCGCATGGCACACGAAACGGTGGTTAGTTGACCAACGTCGTGCGTTGATGTGTAAATAGGACTTCTTATCTGGCCTGACCTCGCCGGAGACATCAACCAGCAGTCGCGAACATCAACAGCACCCTCGTTGTCGGCTCGAGGACCGTGGGATTCGTGCTGGCGATTGAGCCGCTGCCGGTTGTTCGGCCGAAGTTGGGCGCCATGTGTTGTAACCGGCAGGAGTGCCGTCGGTCTTGCGCCAGATGACATAGGCGTCGTCGTCGACGCTGCCATCGCTGTTGTAATCCGCCATTAGTGGCGCCTGGATGGTTACGCTAAGCGAGAGGGCACATCATCAGGTGATATCGAGTCGGGCTGCATTGCCTACGCTTCGAATATCGCCACCACCAGAAAAGACGACCTGCGCAAGATTGTCCGTTTTCTTTTTTTCTACGACATTGAACTTTTTTTCCAATTTCAGGGCCAATGTCGTATCAGTAAAATAGGGCGGCCCTTTACTCTTCGAGTCTACTTTTTTCCGCGCTGGATGCTGCGGTTTCGCCCGCACGTTTGCAGCAAGGGAGCGAGTGAAGCGGTACGTCATGCGATAGCTTTTCAAAGGAGGGATTCGAACATGTCCGACAATGAGTGCGGCGGTCAAGCTGATTCAACTTCACGGCGTTCCAAGTTTTGGTTCGCATTACTCCTGCTTTCGTCGTTTCTGAGACCGGTGTCCAATTGCTATTCGTGGGATTTGGCGATCGAGGGTGATTTGGCAATCAACGGCCTTGCTTCCTCGCCTGCCGTAGATGGCTCCGGCGTCGATCCATCGTTGAATCCGCCTATTAACTGGTCGTTTGATTGGGGTGATGTAGCGGCTCCCGATGCGGTTACGGTTCCCGGCGGTGTGGGCATTGGGACCGACACCGAGATAAACGTCGTCGATGTCGGTGGCGCGGCGCCGGCGGCGGCGGCCTCGACGGCGCACTGGCATATGCGATGGACGCAACTGAAGCGAACCATCTCGTGTTCGACGCGAGCACCTATGAACTGGCTGTAAAGCTCACGGTGCAAAATGATCACGTCAACGTACTTGACAATGGAGGCGTTCCGGGCACTCAATCCGGATTTCGAATCATTGTCAAAGATTACGATGGAATCGACGCCAATAAGGCTTTGCGTGCACAGGAAGACCTCAACTACGAATTTGACATCACGGGCGTGCCCAAGGAACAAATGATTGAGTTGGTCAAGCCGCTGGATACCCCCTCCAGCATCTACCATGATCCGCCGAATGGGGTCGGCGATTCCATTGCGAACTTCGACCCCGATGACCCCTCCGGTGCTGGAACGGGAGGCGCATTTGAACTCCAGGTGGGCGTTCCATGGGCTAGCCATGGCAGATTCCATATCACGCTGCATGAAGTGATCATCCGCGAAATCATGGCAACCGCGCTGCCCGGCGATTACAACAACGATCAAGTCGTCGATGCCGCCGACTACGTCGTCTGGCGGAAAAATCTGGGAACGAACTTCAACCTGAATGGTAATGGCGATGAAAGCGGCGGAAGCGCAGGCACTGTCGATGCGGCGGACTACGCCTGGTGGACGCAACACTTTGGCAATTCGAATCTCGAGGCGGGCAGCGCTTCACTCCAAGGCGTCGGTAGCGCGATTCCCGAGCCGCATGGCCTTGTGCTGTTGGTGATCGGTCTGTTTTGTTCGTCACTGACAAGGAAGAAATGGAAGATGAGTTGAACTTCGAAGTTGGTGATCGGTCTCGATTGTAGGTCGCTGAAACGAGCCGTGGAGATGCGAAGTTTATGAAGTTGAGTGCGCTTGGCAACGATTGGCGCTTACTATTCGTTTTGATGGCCGGTTTGCTCTGTCCGCACGAGGCCGATGCACAAGTGCCGATGCAGTCAATCGCATTTCAGTCTACCACGACTGAGTTCCTTAATCCGGAGCGTGGGTTTCTCCGCTATACAACGCTAACTAATCCGTCGAACTATTCACAGATCCGCGCTAAGGGACAAACGTTGGTGTGGGGTCGGGTGGTTGCCACCAGTTTCCGCAATCAGCCGCTCAGTCAGTCGTTTCTCGATTCGATTCAACATGGGTTTGATGTCGCACGTGCGAACGGTTTGAAGGTTAAATTTCGATTGGCCTACAACGACGGATGGCAGGAACCGGATGCGCCGAAAGCTGTTATCTTGAACCACATCCAACAGTTGAAGCCGCTCTGGGAACAGAACAAAGACGTGATTTTTAACTTGGATGCCGGCTTCATCGGCTCCTGGGGCGAATGGCACAATTCAACCAACGGTCTAGACAATCCGGTCGATCGCAGCGAGATTTTGCACGCCATCCTCGATGCGCTGCCTGTCGACCGAACGGTTGGTATCCGCTACCCGCACTTTAAGCGGGAAATCTTTGGCGGTTCCCAGCAATCCGACTCAGCTGTCATAGCTGCTTCCAATGCGTTTGACGGCAGTGATCTCTCCAGAGTTGGCCATCTCAACGATTGCTTCCTGTCTTCACCAGGAGATGTCGGGACTTATGTGAACCCCGGTGCGCTTTGGCCTCTAAGCCGTGAACTGGACTACATTGGCGGCGAAAGCAGATTTGCCGTGCATGGAGGCGAAACTTGCGCCTGTCACGCCCGTAACGACCCGTCTGCAGCGATTGCCGAAATGGAAAGACTGCACACCGACTATTTGAATCTTGACTACCATCCGGATGTTATTCAGAAGTGGAAGGATGCGGGCAGCTTTGATGAGATTCAACGACGGCTCGGCTACCGATTCGAGCTAGTGACGGCCTCCCTGCCGACGGAAATTCGCCCCGGTGGACTGATGCCTTTGGAGTTCACGATAAAAAATGTCGGGTTTGGCGAGCTGTTTAATCCTCGCAATGTCGAAGTCGTGCTTCGAAACAATTCGACGGGAGATTTACTGACTGCGGCGTTAAGTCTCGACCCGAGATTTTGGACCGGCGGCGAGACCGATTTCATTACAACGCAATTAGCGATACCGGATAATCTCCCTGATGGAACCTACTCGATTGGTCTCTGGATGCCCGACATCGAGGCAACTCTTCGCAACGATGTTCGGTTCGCAATACGCTTCGCCAACGAGGGAGTGTGGGAGGCGGCCACTGGGATCAATATCCTCACGAATTCGTTGTTGATCTCCAACGGAGCCATGGGGCCACGGTACGAGAATGTCGCTCAGTTTGTGGAGGTACAGGATCCAAGTTCGTTAGTACTCATTGGCGACTACAACGAAGACGGTGATGTGGATGCGGCCGACTACGTTGTTTGGAGGAAGACGTTTGGTTCGTCGGTGGAGCAGTTTGCTGGTGCCGACGGAAACGGAGACGGCATTGTGGACGCTGCTGATTACAGTCATATGGCGGAAAAACCTCGCAAACGGCTCGGGCAGTTCATCGCAAAGCGTCGTTCCCGAACCAGCCACTGTCGTGCAGATCATCGTTGGACTACTTGGTGCGGCATCGATGAGGCGTTCTTCGTCGCATTGCCGGACTCGCGGCGATTATGGCTCACCTTGTCGAGTTCGGTTACGACTTACGCGTCCTGTACAAAAACGATGCGAACCGCAAATCGTTGGCAGCGACTGACGAAGTTTACGACGAGAGCTACGCTGATTGCCAAGTGAAGCGACGGAGGCATTGGCTGCCGAACGTTGTCACCGTGCATTTCAAAACCGGCCACTCGCGTGCATGTTTAGAACCGACCGGAGTCAGCGCGACATTCCGACGAAAAGTAACGTCCGGAGCTTGCGTTTGAGGTGAAATCGACCTCGGCTCCGTGGCGGGAGACGCTCACGACGGCGCCGGTCGTGAACACCTCCACGTGCACGCAAGTATTGAAATTCACCGCGCGCGCTACACCGCGCGGGTTTCCAGGTGCCATCGGCGACTTGCTTTTTCGGGATGAGTCCAAGCAATTGAAATCAATCCGACATGGATACGGGTCGCATGATGGTTCAACTTTCTGAAGTAAGGGCCATCCCGGAAACATGCCCGTGGTCACCCGTGGCGGGCGTACATCGCCCTCGTGCGCTCAACCGGTTTTCCGACGCTTCGCGGATGTCTTTTTGCGAGCGCGAGTCGCTGCAGTGACCTTGCTGCCAGTACCGGGTCGCCGCGGCATCTTCCTCTCAAGACTTGCTTTGAGCGCATCCATGATATTGATAACAGGCGGGCCGCTTTGCTCGGCCGTGGGCGTTGCGATTTCCTCACCGGCGATCTTCGCCTGGACCAGTGCTTCCAGACGGTCGTTATAGACGTTTTCGTATTCGTCGAGCGCAGGGTCGTCAGCACGAGTCGTATCGATCAGCATCTTGGCGAGCTTCACTTCTTGCGCACTCACGTCAGCTTCGGCTAGATCATCATCGAACGCGGCCGTCGGTCTGATGGATGCGTCGTAATGGAGGACCGAAACGGTAAGCAGTCTTCCGATCGGTCGAAGCACCACGAGCTGCTCACGATTGGAAATGACGACTTGCGCGATGCCAACGACATTTTCCTTCTTCATCGCCGCCTGGAGGACTGCGTATGGCTTGGGCCCTTGCTTGCCGTCCGGGAGCAGGTAATACGTTTGACCGGAATAATAAATCGGGTCGATCTGATCGGGTGGCACGAAGCGATCGACTGTCACAGCACGGTCAGCCTGCGAGCGAAGCTTGTTCACTTCATCGGGATCGATGATCGCGTACTTATCCTGTTCATACTGGTAGCCCATCACGATTTCATCGTTAGGTACTTCACCGTGTATGGGACAGGTTTTTTTGTACTTGATCCGACTGTGGCATTCTTCGTGCAATTGATTGAGCGAAATCTTTGCTTTCTCCGCTTCAAGTGCCGTGTATCCTTTCACCGGTACATTCACGAGACTCAGCCGAATAGAGCCGGACCAGCTTGGACGGAATGAGTGAGGCATTCGAGTAATCCCGAAAGGTGTCAGGAAAAGTGCTAGCACTTTTAGGGCCGCTTCTTCGGATTGCCGAAAGGCCACGGGTTTCGCGGGTTCTGACTGGGCGGCGAATTGTCGCACCGACGATGTGGCTTCCAGTCGCACTGGCTGATCGATGCTAGCGTACATATACTTTTGTATACGAATGGAGGCACGGAATGAAACTGAAAGTGCATGAGTCGGCAGAGCGCGTGCGACGGCGACAGGCGCGATTGGCCACACTGCGTGACAGTATCCGAAAGCAAATCAATGACGCCGATTGCTTACTCGCGACGCTCGACGAGTATTGCCGTGAGAACCCGGATGATTGCGCGTGTGCTGCGAATGATCCTACCTGGCGCGAGCAGATTGTGCGTCAGCGGGACGATTTAGCGGCGATGCTGATGGCAGTTCGGGAAAAGCTGAAGTAGCGATCATCAGCTATGCGGTCTCAGGATTTAACCCGACAGCAACTGGCGTCGATGGAGGAGAGGCTTCTGCCGACACTGCGGTACCTGAATAAGCTCCTTCAACGCACATCGCATCGCAACTTTCCTGACGATGATCCGCTGCGGATTGCTGTGCATAAAGCGCAGCTATCCATGCAGAAGCTTGTAACCGAACTGCGGACGTGCCATGCGGGAGCGTTGGTTCCGGAAAAGAAGGACGCTGCAAATCGGCAATCTGGATATCGGCTTGGTCGGCCGAAAAAGGATAGTCGTTAGTCACCAAAGCCAGAACATCCAGACATAGAGGGCAAGTGCGACCATCACGACGCCCAAAAGCATTACCCAGGGCGGTACTGGCAAGCGTCGTTTTTGCGACGCGTTTTCGTACCTTTGTTCGTCCTTTTTCTTCTGCTCGCGTTCTTTTTCCTTCTGCTCTCGATGCCGGTCTTTTTTGTCCATGTCTAATTCCTGTTAGGAATCGTACGGCGATTCAGGACATATTTCAGCCGCTAGTGCCGTTAGTTATTTATTTTAACCGCTCTGGAAGATCATTCGACGTCGTTGCCGAAGCCAGGTGGAATCTACGAGCGAGCCTATCGGCATTTGCGGCATAAAAAGTGCACTGCTCGCATCGTTCGCATGCTCTTACTGATCAGCCGTTAAGGATAAGCACGATGCGTCCCGCTCCGTCGCGATCGATCAGAATCTCCGATAATGAAACACTCGAATGGTCAACGACTGAAGAGTCGGCGGTGCGGAAGTCGGCGTTTGATGTGGAACGCCTTGCTCACTGGTTGGACACCTTATTCGAGATTCCCGGCATCCGGGTGCGATTCGGAATCGATGCGCTGTTGGGGCTAATGCCTGGGATAGGTGACACCGCCTCAGCGTTGGCCTCGGTCTATATTCTGAGAGCCGCAAGCGAATTCGGCGTCGCTCGCATTACGCTTGCTCGGATGACACTCAATATCGCTATTGATTTACTAGTTGGCGCTGTTCCAATTCTTGGCGACATTTTCGACGTGTATTGGAAGGCGAATCGAAAGAATATCGAACTTCTCCGCCGTCACCTCAAAGCCAACCCGACAGTGCAGCGAAAGCTAACGCGGTCGGACGGGTTTTTTGTGGCGGGAATGATTGCGGTGATTGCCGTGATTCTCGTTGCCAGTATTGCCGGAGCATATTTCTTGATTGCGAAAGCTGTTGAATTATTACCTAGCCTTTGAATTCGAATCGTTGGTTACTTGCAGCACCGGATGGCGAAGCATATTGCCGAGATAGCGAGAACTCATATGAATCTATTAACCGACCTTTTCACTTCAAAGGCGAATCGCAAAACCGTACGCTTCGCCGTCGTGGGATTAGGACACTTTGCTCAGACAGCAATTTTGCCAGCATTCGCAAATGCCGCCGACAAAGCAGAGCTTGCAGCACTTGTCACCGGTGACCCCGAGAAAGCGAAAAAGCTCGGTCGCAAATATAAGGCGCCCACATACGATTACGAAAAATACGACGAGCTTCTAGCGTCTGGAAAGATCAACGCGGTTTACATAGCCGTTCCCAATTCTGAGCACCGCAAATACACCGAAGCAGCCGCGCGCTGGCGTGCATGTGCTTTGTGAAAAACCCCTTGCGTATTCGGTCGACGATGCGCAGGCGATGATCGACGCGTGCCAAGACGCGAAAGTGCATTTGATGACCGCGTACAGGTTACATTTCGAAGAGGGAAATCTCGATGCGATCAAGGCAATAAATCTGGCAAGATTGGCGAAGCGAGGTTGTTCACGTCGATTCATACGATGCAGGTCGATCCAGGCAACATTCGGACTGATCTCTCTCTTGGTGGCGGGCCACTTGAGGATATTGGTATCTACTGCCTCAATGCGGCGCGCTATGTATTTCAGAGGAGAGCCCAACGAGGTCACTGCTTTTGCAATCCGAGGCAAGGACCGCCGCTTCAAAGAAATTCCCGAAGCGGTGAGCGCCACGCTGCGGTTTTCAAGAGACAGGCTGGCGACATTTCTTTGTGGCTTCGGTGAATCAAAGGTGTCGGAGTATCGTGTGATCGGCACAGAAGGCGTGCTAAAGATGGATCCGGCCTTTACGTGGCAGGGGGATATTGAGCAGACGATTTCTCGAAAAGAGAAAGCTAAGACCAAGACGTTCAAGCATCGCGACCAAGTTGCAGCCGAACTGGTTTACTTTTCCGATTGTATATTGAAGAACAAAAAACCCGAGCCATCGGGTCGCGAGGGATTTCTCGATGTGCGAATTATTGACGCGTTGCGAACGTCGTACACAGAGCATCGAACGGTGAAGATTGAACCATTGACCAAGAAGCGTCGCCCGCGCTCCTCGCAGTCAATCAAACGAAAGCCGGCTAAAAAACCAAAACCCATCAAAGCTGATCCGCCGTCAAGTGAATAGCGCCAGTTGATACTCTGCCTGGGTTCCGATGATTACGGTTTGTAGAACTGGCTTGTGTTTGGGGTGAACCGCAATGCACTGAACAGTAAAATCCGCGCCCTCAGTAAAGAACAAGGCGGCGGTATTCCGGCCGTAGCTCACAGCCTTCGCTCGTTCAGAGGATCGGCAAGGCAGCTATGGTTTCACCATTTCGATGGCTTTCCCGTTGCTGTCTCGGACATAGACGGCGTAGCCTTTTGTTTCGCGGGCCACGTTGCTCCCTTTGGCTGCCGATCGATTCGGCCCAACTTCAATTTCGTGATCCGGCCAGATTTGTTCGGCGAGACCCTTTCATTTCGTCTTCGATAACTGGCATGTCAACTCTCCTTTTTGGAAGATTGAAATTCGAAGCAACTATCGAAAGTCATCGTGGCGCACTGGGACGACCCTAACGATTTTCGCGACTCTGCTGCATGGTGGTCACTAATCATCGATTTCGCCGAACATAAATGCGTTGAGCATTATGTTTTGTAGCTTTCGCTCCAGCTTCTCTGATTGGTCCGCTGAAAGTGTGCCAGCCTGCATGGAATTCGATCCAAGCTTAACCGCAGCCTTCGCAATAGCGAGCAGTATTATTTGCTCATCTTCGAGACTATATTTGGCCATTATCTTGGGCTTCAATTCGGCGAACATATTGGCAAGTGCGTCGGCAATCTCTATTGAAGCTCGATGAGACTTGGCCGATTCCCGGTCGTCGTCGGTTTTCTCGTTCTGCTTCATTACTTTGCCCTTCGTTAGAATCTGGTCCGACCCTACCACACCGCTACGGTATCCATACAGAGCGCTTGACTTGGCGAGCGTCACATCTACCATACCTTCGAAGGCAAAGGTATTTTATGATCGAGGTCGAGAGGAGTCCGCCAACTTGGGCTGCCTATCTGAAAACGCTTCGCGAGGAAGTCTGCGAAGGCCTCGGGGTTTTCAGTGAGGATGACCACTTGCGGAAGCTATTGCAGGAATGCTTCGATCGAGGCGACGCGGTGACTGGTACCGTGTTGTGGAATGACCAGCAGGAGCGTTCAGCCGATGTCCTCCAATCACTAAATTGACGGTCATTTCCCGCCGCCTGTGAATGAATCGCTCCGCTCGGTTTCGGGGCGATGAAGAGCGTTTTTGAGGCGCTAATGCCTGCTCGATGGCGCTTTGCGGGCATTTCAATGAGGCAGGTTTCGAGACGCAGGTTACTACTACCGGCTCATGCTACCCCGTGCAAAGGTGTCGGGCCACGGAAGTTTCGTCGTGAAAAGCTCAGGCCGCGCCAACACTGCGCGTTTTCAAGCTGACTCAGCGAACGTCGCCTGAAGAAAAGTTACGCCGACGGGCGTCCCTGCCCTATTGGACGGTCCCTGCCCTTAAGTCGGCTGACCCGTATTCTACGCGAAAAACCGTCCCGTTAAACGCCAAATACGATTCATTGAGCTTCGGGTTAAGAAGCGTATTGGCGCGAAAGTGCTAGCTGAATGGATCGCGCGCTCGGCTGCAACTGTGTACTGCCCATCCACGAATGTTAATCCGCGGTCGACGAATCCTTGCGGGCTGTCGATTTAGTCATGTCGCCAAGCACGCTCCGACATGTGAAGTGCGAACAGTTCGCCGCCGCCGCAAATTCTCGCGGGCGGAAATCTCTTCCGAAGTCGTTAGTGACGATCTAAACAGGTGAGCCGCTTCCTAATTTGACAACGCGCAGTCACTGACTGCGGAAGTAACTTGCAGGATTTGTCTTTGGCGATGAGTGGGACTGCGGGAAGAACGTCTTTGTACCAGTCAAAGAGAAATGTATAATCGACCCCGCCTGGCGCGGCATGCCATGGATGGCATTGGCGTGACATGCTTTCGTCGTGAAAAGCCCCAGTTGAAGGATTCAGCTGGGGCTTTTCGCTGCGCCCGTAATACTTGTCGGGCGGTGCTATCAACTTACGATGGCTGCGAACGTCGCGATCGATCAATGGACTCGGGCACCCGATGAGCGAGCGTAAGTTCAGGCCGACCGTGCCCAGTTCTCGTGAGATGTCGCACGTTCCATCGCACTGTGGACCGCTAAGCGAAGGCGGTCGCTCGAAAGCTCCCGCTTTGTCAGATAATCCAGGGCGCCGGTTTTCATGGCCTGCACTGCAATGGCTTCGTCTCCCTGCCCAGTCAACATGACGACGGGAATCGGCGCGAGGCCTTTCGTTCCGGATAACTCGGCCAAAAAATCGAGCCCACTCAGGTCGGGCAATAAATAATCCAGTAGCACGCAGTCAGGGTTCTCCTGGCGGCACCATTGCAGACCTTCCTCGCCAGTCGCCGTCTCCGCGACGAGATACTCATGGTCGCGGTCGGCCTTCATAAAGCGGCAATAGGTGGCCCGATCTTCCGGGCTATCATCCACAACAAGGATTCGTAATGGCTTTGGAGCAGTGCTTTGTGGGGGCGGGCTTTTTCGTTTCGCTTCTGGACGGCGGACGGAAATATGCCGGGGGGCGTCTATTCCTAACCGCACCTGCTTCCCCTTGATTTCCGTAACGGTCACTACAATGTCATTGCCGATCTCAACCAGTTCACCACTCTTGCGGGTCAATACTAACATGTGAATTCCCTCCTTGGGACGCACTCCAATTGCTGCCAAAAGAGCCGAGTACGCAACTGGGTTCGTTGCAGCTTCCAAACTCATATTAGGGTCTTCGCTGTCGTTCCATCGCATTCTTGCTTACAGACGAAAACCGACTCTTCGGCCGATACTTACTGTAGGCTAAAACCTATGCCGCTCGGTAGATTCGGTCAACCTCGGAAGGCTGGCTGGGCTCATGACGAGCATTTTTTTACGGCCAGTCAAACATCGTACGCGTGACTAAATGCCGCCAGATGCTAGCACTCACGAGATCAATCGCCGCGATTCCAACATTTGGATTTGAGACGGTTAATGGCCTGACGGTTTCGGCAACACGACGATCTCAAACCAATAAT
Source organism: uncultured Planctomycetota bacterium (assembly GCA_963713365.1). Classification (GTDB taxonomy): domain Bacteria; phylum Planctomycetota; class Planctomycetia; order Pirellulales; family Lacipirellulaceae; genus JABDGM01. The sequence continues at coordinate 913,464 of CAVQLN010000009.1, forward strand.
TCGTCAGTCGATTAATTGCATTAAGATAGCTTTCCAGGTTAACGGGCTTTTTGACGTACCCATTTGCGCCGGCCTGGTAACACTTTTCGATTTCTTGTTCGTCGTTAGAGATGGTGAACACGACGACAGGAATGGTTTTGAGCTCGGGGTCGTTCTTTATTTGCGCAGGACCTCACGACCGTCGACGCCCGGCAAATCCAAGTCAAGGAGAATCAGGCCAGGCCGCGGGGCATTGTTTCGAGCATATTTACCCCGATGGTATAGATAATCAAGCGCCGATTCTCCGTCGTCGCACCGGAAGATGGGATTTGCCAAACCAGATCGCGTCAGTGCGCGAAGGGTGGCTTCGTAATCCTCAGGGCTATCCTCGATTAGTAAGATCAGTTGGTCCGGTTTTGTGGTCATGTCGAGTCACGCAGCTCTGTGGGTCCAGCGCTTCACGACCCTTCACTATTCGCTTCGCGAAGATTGGAGCTACTTGTGATACCTATCAGCAACTTCAATGCCGAAGTGCGACAATCTGACGAGTCAGATAAGAAAAGAAGGCAGGGGTGTTTATTGGCGGACCATTTGTAAAGGCGGTCGCTCATTCTGGCAGCATCGCCGTCTCAAACCAAAAATCCCTCATGCAAGACATAGTCTCATGCAAGCCGTTCATATCAAGGGGCTTCGGTATGTAGCTATTAGCCCCCGCCTCATAACACGCGCTTATATCCTCTTCGTGCTTTGAACCGCTAAACACCAGAACCGGAATCGTTTTCAGATTCTCGTCAGACTTCACAGTAGCGAGCACTTGTCGGCCGTCGGTGCCGGGCAAATTCAAATCGAGCAAAATCATCGAGGGGCGCGGGGCTACCTCGGCGCGGAAAAGCGTCCGCGTCGATAGAGGAAGTTCAGAGCATCGTCACCGTCTTCGCAACGAATAAGCGGGCTTACAACACCAGACTTGGTAAGCGCGCGGACAGTTGCCGCATAATCCTCGGGGCTATCTTCAACGATGAGCAATGGCTGCTCCGGCTTCATGTGCATTCGCCGATTCCTTACTGCTCGTGAGGGTAAAATAAAAGGTGGAACCTTCGCCCGGGGTAGAGTCGACCCAGATGGCGCCATCATGACGGTTCACGATCCTTTTTACAATCGTGAGCCCAGCGCCTGTTCCGCCACCGTAGCGGTCCCGGCCATGTAGGCGCTTAAAAATTCGAAACACGGATTCAAAATGCTTCTGTGGAATGCCAATGCCATTGTCGCGAACGTAGTATGCCAGCGGTCGGTTTTTCTCGCCACCACTCGGAGGTTGGAAATTGGCCGCGGACGGCAGTTCACAATAGCCGATTTCAATCCATTTTTCTGGTTTGTCGTTGTACTTCATGGCATTAGTTATCAGGTTGCGGAACACCTCACCTACTCGGACGTGGTCACACTGAACTGTGGGTAGCGGTCGCGGGATGTTGACCTCAATCCTACGCTCCTCTAACGGTATGCGCAGGGAATCAAGTATGCCGGCGAGGACTTCATTTAAGTCGGTAGGGCGAATGGCAAATTCGAGGCGACCGACGCGCGAAAATTCCAGTAGCGCGTCAATTAACGCGTCAAGTCGGCGACTAAGCTGTTGCAGTGTCTGAAGTTTAGATCTCCCATCTTCGTCTAGTGTGTCTGAATAGTCCTCAATCAGAAAAGTCGAGTAATTGAAAATGCCACGCAGCGGCTCCTTCAGATCATGCGACGCCACGTAGGCGAAATCATGTAGCTCTTGATTGCTCTGAGACAACTTGGAGTTCGACTCGGCAAGGTCCGCTGCGCCTGCCTTAATTCGATCTCTAGTTGTCTGCACTCGAAAATCTCCATTTGCAACGTCCGATTGGCTTCGTTTAGGGCAGCCGTACGCTCAACGACACGCCGTTCCAAGTCATCGTGGGCCTTCTGAAGCGTTTCCTCTGTCCGCTTACGTTCTGTGAGGTCACGGGTTACTTTAGAAAAGCCTTTTAGATTCCCTGCCTCGTCCCAAAGCGCGGTGAATACCACGTTCGCCCAAAACTCGGAACCATCCTTACGAACTCGCCATCCTTCATCCTCAAATCGGCCATCCTTTACCGCATGTTGCAATTCCTGCTCGGGCCAACCATTTGCTGCGATCTCTGGCGGGTAAAAGCATGAGAAATGGCGTCCAATGATTTCGTCCGCGCAATAGCCCTTGATTCGCTCCGCACCTGCGTTCCAACTAGCGACGTTTCCGTGTGGATCGAGCAGGAAGATGGCGTAATCTGAAACGCTTTCCACCAACAGGCGAAAACGCAGTTCGCTGGCCGAAAGGGCCGCCTCGGCTTTCTTTCGCTCGCTAATGTCATGCAAAAACGCATAGAAGAGCCATTTTCCACTCCGCTGAAGCGAACCTACTGTAATTTCGATCGGAAATTCATGCCCATCGCGATGCAGGGCGAAGAGTTCAATTCTCTTATTAAGGATTGGCCCATTACCGGTCTCCAAGAGATGCTGAAGCCCTTGATGATGCGCCTCGCAGTAGCGACGTGGGATAATCGTATCAGCTAGGCGCTGACCAAGTACCTCTTCGCGAGACCATCCAAATGTTCGTTCTGCTTCTTTATTCCAATTGGTGATCGTTCCCAAAGCGTCCGACACGATGAAGGCTTCCTGTGCGGATTCAATTATCAATCGCACAAATTCTTCACTATCACGTGCAGCTAATTCTGCAGCTTTAGCCACTTCGTAAAGCCGGACCAGCTCTTGATTTACTTTCCGAAGCTCTTCATTTACACGCTGAAGCTCTTGGGCACGGAGATAAATCTCACTCTCCATCTGTTCGGCGCGACTCCGGAATTCTTGCGCAGTCTGATGTTCGTCACTCATCTGTTGCTTGGAGCGAACGAATTCGGTCACATCCTCAACGCGATGAATGATCCAGGCAAGTTCTCCATTTGAACGAAAGACAGGTGAATTAACTGGACTCCAGTAACGCTCCTCAAACGCGTCGGTTTCTGAATCCGGCCGACGAATGTCGTACTTCTGGACCGCCATCGCATCCGGAACCCGACTCGTGAGTACCCGTTGCAGTGAGGCACGCAGGTTGCGCACTCCCGTAGCGTCCGGTTCCGCCGGATTATCTGGAAACACCTCAAATATCGGTCGGCCGATAATCGTGTCTCGTTGCGTCATCGTGCGCGCAGATACGCATTGCTTGCGGCTTTGATGTCAAAGTTTGGGCTCAATACCAGATAGAGCCCCGGTATCGCCTCAAAGAGCAGTTGAAAGTCGGTTACTGTCAATACATCGGACGTTGCTTGCGCCTAACCATCGCCCGGTCCTCCTGTGTACCAAGCTCGATTTTGTCTGCCTTCGGCGATATTCCATCGCATTGTTTCGCTCACGGGCATCACAATTAACCGGCTTAACATTGCATACCTTGCGGGCAATAATTTTACCGTCGGATCTCGGTGAAGTGGAAGCACTTGGTTACTCGATCTGCACGATTGTTTAACTTGATGCTTGCATCAGCTCTTCTGAAAGGTTGTGTCTTCCCTTGAAGTGACACTGATACAAGTTCGCCGTCCGTGAACCGCTACCGTTCATCTTGCCGCATCTCAGCTCCTACCCGCTTCTCTTACGACTATGACTACAATGTGGCAAATCTTTCCGATACGGCTTACACGCCACGGCGGGCGGAGTACAATTGCAGCCTGCCCGTTCTTAAGGATAAGGACGGACTCATCTAAATGATTCAGGGAAGGAAAAATGCCATGGCCTTGGAGTGCTCCAGCCTTTGTGAAGAGATCCGTCGAGACGCTGCAGCGGTGATCAGGCAGTGCCGCGAACTAGCCAAAGGCTCACGTTCGGGAGTGGTGCGGGCTCGTCTGGCTCACCTAGCGGAATACGCAGAACTCTTGCACTCTGAAGCCGGCTTGAACGCCAAGTCGATTCGATTCGCCGGCAAGCTGGACTGAAAAGTTAGATCGCTCACCGGTAAATGCGCCACGAGTGGACAAGGCGCCCTGCTTATAGTGTGAGTGCGGTTTGGACCGTGGGATGCGACGCACATCAGCGATGAATTCGGGGAGCGGCGCGTACGGTAATCCAATCGTTTTTTAGCCTGGGTCCCCGGCTACGCCACCTTCGATACAGCCAGTGCCTGGATTCGAATGTAGTTGCAGAAAACCGCTGAGCCGGCTCGGAACGAGAAGCATCATGTATCAATTTAATCGCTTGGTCGCTCGACTAACTGACCGGCGACGCCACGCGTCCATAGTAGTTCATCAGTGGAATTACAGAAATTCCATGCACCACGCGGGTGACAAGTTCCGTGGCACGACGCTGGCGGAGGAGCTAGACTTGCACGCAATTGCCAAGAGGGGGCGAGCGCTGCAGAATCCAGAGCCCGAGCTCCGTACGCCTACGGATATTGCATATCAATACTTGAGACGTCCGTTGCGAACCCCAACAGGTTGACGACGTCTAAAATTCGCGCACAGCAGAATTGCAATCGGCATTCGCATTTCCGGAGAGTCACAAAACCAGGCCCGACTCCCTCACGCCAGATTTGTGCCGAACGAAACGTCTGCTCATTCCACGGAACACGACCGAGGACAGCCGGGTATAGCTTAAGACTGAAGAGGTATAACGAGCGGCCGAGGAAGATTAGATCTCGCAAAGCTGGGCGGTGCCGATGCGTAGCCCAACGCGCCATCGGTTGCGGCTGGTTGGAGGAATATCAATGTGACCCGCGTGCGTTATTTCACTGCTCCCGGCCGGCGCATATCCTTTTCAAATTCGCAAATAGCTTTTTCCGCATCGGGGTTGCTAAACCCATAGCGACGTTGAAGCGCGCGAGACAACTCAATACGGTCGCCGTTAATGTGGTCCAGCTCGGCATGCGTAAGGCTTGGCCAATGTGCCTGTACCACGGCACTGAGTTCGTTCCAGTCTTCCTTCATTTCAGACCAGTTCATCGCCAGCTCCTCCTCCGGAGAGAAAAGCGAGAAAACTTCACTCGCCGTATAAATCCTACAACTAGAAACGAACGATTGACGCTCGTGATATTGGCAGTTCAACATCGGGCGGGATAAGCATGCACGGAGAATCCCAACTCTTAGTGCTACGATTTTTTCGACGTATCTAAGCCTTCGGGTACTTGGAGTTCCGTGGCTCGGGCATCTCACCGCAATTGGATAGCATTTGGCGCGAATCACCTTTAAAACCTAGCTCATCAAATCATGTTTGGCGTTTCTCGCGAAGTTTTTTGCGTAGAAACGGCCAGCCAACTTAATGGGCAGGGACCGCCCTACAGGGCAGGGACGCCCGTCGGCGTAACTATTCTCTAGGCGAATAGCGCATTGACGATTTCCGCTTCGTTCGTGAACACCTCAGCAGCTTTCGCCGATCGATGAGAGTTTCGTCTACGTAGTAACCAACACAGGACGCGGCATCATCCGAATAGCTGCGATCGCGATGCCCACGACAATCTGGCTCCCGACTCCGTACGGTTCGACCTTGGTCGGGAAGGCCGACACGTAGCGGGCCGCCAAGAATCGAACCTCAATCGTGCTCTTCCTGCACGGCGATCGCGAACTCTTCACCTGGTACATTGGCCTTTGCAGATAGCGGCGTCATGAACTCGCCGAAGGGAAGAACATCGCATGAACAAGGACTACGCTTCACAAGGGACACCTGTCGGAAGGTATCGCGAGAGCAGTTCCCCAGATAGCACCCTGCATCATCGCGTACACGGTCTCATCAATCAGCGAAAGATTCACTTGGGCACCAGTGTCACGCGTTAATGAGAGCCGATACTTTCATGCGCACCCTGCCGAAAACATAAGCACTTGGCGCCAAAACCAAGGTCGCTGGCTGGTGTGTCGTCATTCGCGAGTGATGTCCCGCTGCCGACGTTTCTGCCCGCCAGCGCAAAGTCAGAAGCAGTTCCACCAATTGTTCGTTTGCCGAGACGTTTCCGGGCGTAGAGCGGCCCTGCGCCTCAGTCCGAGAAAACGTACGACTTCTCGGCACTA
>CAVQLN010000010.1:0-500182 GCA_963713365.1 uncultured Planctomycetota bacterium
CCGGAACCGTAACGAACGTTCCCGAGGCGGCGCAGTTCATCGTGCCACCTATCGCGAAGGATGGGAGTTGTTATAAGCACCACTTGCATGAGCTTTGCTATTTCCGCTACATCTCCTCTCCGTACAGAACCCATTTACGAACTTTTGGGCAAGAGAGCAAATTCGCAAATCGTTGAGAGGGAGCAAATTAGCGAGTTCGAGTCTTATTCGGTGGGCGTCGAGCGATAGGACGGTTTACGAACTTCTTAGAGCGCTGGCTAACAGGCCCGCGCTTTCACTTTCTCGCGAGTGCTTAGAGTGCGTCGGCCATCCGCGACTATATATACGGAAGCGCTGGGAAGGTGCTTTAAAGCTTGAAAAGCGGTGTACAAAAAGAATGCCCTGCCCTCGATGGCGGGGCATCACACTGGCCTAATTCGGAAATTGTCTAATACGACGGGGGATCCTCTTCTGCAGGTTCGTTCGGCCTACATACAAGTCTGCGTCTGGGTTGCCAGCTTGCAGCCGCAATGAGTGTTGTCTGACGGCCTCATAGCGTTCCGTGTGGTATGGATGCGTTCGAAGGAAACCGGGCATTCGTACCGGATCTGCCGAGTACCGCTTATCAGGCGCCGAAATAACGCCGCCATTTCCTTGGGGTCGGTTACCTTAGATTCGGCCACGTACACGCGGATGCACGATAACGCTCGGCATTTCGCATCAGCGGATGAATTTCTGCAACCAACGAGGTCAAATAGTCTGCATCATTACCTCGGTTGACGACGCGAATCTTTTCGCGCGTGGAGCGAGTCGAGTAACTTCTGCAAGGCAGTATCGCCAATCTGCCTTTCTTCTTCCCAGCTGACCGCGACTTCATCTACCAATAGTCGCTCGGTTTCCGTTTCGCCAAAAAACTCTGCGAACATCTGGTCTATTGCCGATGCGAAATCAACGCTCCACCGCTGATCGGCAGCGGGCTCTGCATACGTCGATTGCACGGAGTTACAGAGGAGGACGGGGAACAGAATAGATCGCAAGCACCGAGCCATTGCAGGATACTTAGTGGGTTCTTGATGATTAGCGTTTCGTTTACCTTTTTAGCGTCGGGCTGCAGCGGCAGTTCCATGCTGACACGATTGAGTGCATTCAACCGCGTGTGCCATGTATCCTACCTCGCCGAACGTTGCACGTGAGTAGGGATAACCGGCTTGCGGACGTTGAGACAAAACAGATTTTCTAAACAAGAACAATCAACCGATTCCTGGCGTTTCAGAAATGATCGCTCTTGGGATGACGCTGACTTAATCAATCCATGGATTCGTTAATCGAGTTAATTGACCGCGAGAGAAAAAAGCTTCAGCTGGTAGCGATTTCAAAGGCGAGCTCTTGTATCGTGATAGCCCAAAGCAACGTGTGCATCGCCTTGAAGCCTATTGGGTAAGGTATTCAAGAGAAATCGAAACGGAAGCGTGAGGCGAACTATGCGACTGCGAACGTTTGACGCAGCTTGAGCGTTCCTTGCGGCGGACGACATATGCTCCGGCCCACGCCGACGCCATGACAACGAGCGCCATGCTCGCTGGTTCCGGAATGGTTACTGGCTCGGAGTAAAGGAAGTCGTCCATGACGACGACGTCGTTCGGATTGCCATTTGTGTCCGTGGGCCCCAACGGTCCGTTGCCGGTCGTAATCCGCACCCGAGCAATCCGCTCGCCTGCATTAGCTACGCCGCCCACAAATGACAGGCCGCCGTCAGTCACGCTATCGCTCGGTGCGAATAGCGTTCGGATTAAGCTGTTGCTGGCGTCAAAGAACTCCAATTTCGTAGTGTTTGGCAAATCCACATCGCTGAAGACCGCGCCGAAGCCAGCCACCGTTGCCGGCGTTGCGCCGCTGCTTCCCGGTATCGAAAAGGTCGCATCGGTGATGTTGCTTCCAAGCGGCGTGAAGATTCGCTGGGCGCTAAAAGTGCCGAACGTTGTCGCGTATGCTGCGTTGATATTGGTAAGGTCTGCCACACCAAGCGGCGTCTGTAAAAAGCCCGTTCCAGGCGTCGTGAAAGTTCCGCCACGATTGTTTTGAAACGTCGTCATAGGCGTACCGACTGGCGCGGCCACCGATGCGCCGCCACCGTCCCAATTAATCTCCCGCCGTCCACTCACTAACGGACCGGTGGCATTGGCATTGTTGGGGTTACCGAGAGCCGCGCAAATGCGTCTACTTCAGCTTGGATCGAGGCCGAGGTCGCGTCCCCGCCCATCATGAAGATTTCGAAATCTGCGTGGAGAGAGCTTGCGACTAACGTTACATAGAGCAGAGCAAACGCCGCAGTAGCGCAGCGCGAAATATTGGCAAGAGTCAAAAACATGAGAAACCTCCGGGTGTCTTGTCGTACGCCGAATCGTTACGCACAAATCGGAACAGTGATACGCTTTCCATTCAGATTCCGGCGGTCACCTCACGAGGCTTCTCCTTCAGAAAAGTAGTGCGACAATGTTCGGCAGCTAGGCTACTCTCGGAGCTACCAAGGTGTCAATGAGCTTGCACGTTGGCCGCTCGGAATTCGTAGATTCTTATTGATTCCGTTTAGCACAAAATATGACTTTTTTCAGTAGAACCGCAACAATTACGCCTGAAGAGCCAGATTCGTCGCCCTGAGATGCGAAACCTCGCCAATACAGCCGCCACCGAATCAGAATCACGTTCCAACTTCTGAAGGAGAAGACATCGATGGACCGAAAGGATGAGCATCGCGAGCAAAAAGAAAAGGAACGCGAGGAAAAGAAGAAGACTGAGAAGGCCTACGAAGTAAAGTCCCAAAAGGAGCGACTCCCCGTCAGCTCAGTTTGGCTGATGGCAATTGGGATAGTTCTCACCCTATTAGCCGTCTACACGTGGATGTTTTGGTTGCGGTAATGGATTGATCAGCCCAGGTCGTGGAAGTTGCGCACCTACGCCGCTTCGTTAGCCCATAGGACGGCCCCAAAGCCGAACGCGTTGGCTTAGCACACGCAAGGAGCAAGTCCGCTACCAAACGGCGTAAGTCTGGTTAATGGACGCTCCCGCTCTTTCCCAATACCGTACGAAGGCTATTTAACATCGAGAGCGCTTTCGTTGACGAGCAACAGCAGCCTAAGGCCGCTCCAAATGTAAACAACAAACAGGTTGCCGGTTCAGGCACGGTTACGTCCGACAACGATCCGACGGTAGTGGCCCTCCCATAATTCGTTCGCCAAAAATCGTAGCCGGATTGCGTGCCATCGATCTTCCGCCACACGACGTAGTCGGCCGTATCGACGGCGCCGTCCTGGTTGTAGTCGCCGAGGAGGGGAGCCGGGTTGAAATTCAATACCAAATCGTTTCCCGATTGAGCGACGTGAAAATTGCCGCTGGCCAGTTCATTTGCGAAATTCCTGGTATCGATGCGGAACTCGTCGGCCGAGAACCCGGTGATGCCGCCGGCGGCGGTCGCGAGGACGAAACTATACGGTTGGCTGGGATTGAAATTCGCCGCCAGGCCGGGTTGGTTTGCCGCGTCGAGAGTTGTCAGGTCGATTACGAACTGCGAGTTGGGCGTGTTGCCGGCGGCGATCGTGAGCGCCGGCGATATCCATGAAATCGAAACCGACTCCGGCCACGCCGCCCGCGCCGCGAATTTCGAACAGATAATGCCCGCCCGCATGGAAGCTGGCCGCAGCCACGGCGACTTCGCCGGGACTGTCGCCGGGCGAGAACGTGCCGCCGTCGAAGACGTTCACTGTGCCAAAGCTGCCAGTCCCCTTGGCCAGCGAACCGTAGTGGGCGTTCGTCGTGCCACTGACCGTGCCTTGGTTGACCAGCAGCGCCACCGTGCAGGTTGAGATTTGTGCCGTTGAGCTGGAGCGTGCTACCGGAGCTGACCGTGATCCGCGACCCGCCCGTGCTGGCCAGATCGTTGCCCGAATTGCTCAACGTGCCGCCGTTGCGGAGCGTGATCAGGCCATCGTTTTGGAAGGCAGTGGTGTTGAGCGTGGAAGAGACGGTGAGCACGCCGCCACCGAGGTTGAACCCGCCATCCCACGTGAGCGGAGCGTTGGACTGGAACGTGCCTGCGTTGGAGAAGTTGCTGAGCGTGGCGGACGCGCTCTGAAGGACGTTGCTGCCGGCCAGGCGGTCACCCCGATGATAGTGCTTGGATCTACGCCGGTAATCGCATGCGTGCCAGGGCCGCGCCAAAAGCCGCCGGAGACTGTCGCGCCGGTATAGGTCAGCGAGGTGCCCGCGTTCACTTGAATGCTGCCCGTGTTGAGATTGAACGTGCGGGAGGTGGACATGTTACCGGTGACCGCCAGCCTTGCGCCATTGTTGAGAGTCACCGTTCCATCCTTGTCGCCCAAGCGGTTATCACCATTGATCGCTAGCGTGCCGCCGCTCGCGACCGTGTCGCCGCGATAGGTGTTCGCGCCGGAGAGGGCCAGCGTGCCCGCTCCGGTCTTCACAAGCGGCAGCGGCGCGGCGTCGTCGGAGATCACCCCCGAAATCGTCAGCGTCGTCCCCGCTGCGGTGTTAATCGCGGTGTTCGTAATGAATTTGACAGGCCCGGCGAACGTATTGGTCCCTTGCGTGTTGGAAAGCGCTGCCCCCTGGCCGGCGGCGCCCAGTCCGTTGAGCCGCAGCGAGGCGCTCGCTGGTCGATATGTTATTTGCGATCTGCAAAACTGCGCCGTTGGCGACCGTTGCCGTGCGGCCCGCCGGCAACGCGCCGTTGGATTGAATGGTTAACACGCCTTCGTTGACGACCGTGTCGCCGTGCGCGTTGCTGCCCGCGAGGACCAATTCACCCGTACCCACTTTGGTGATCGCGAAAGCCCCCGAAACGTTCCCCGAGATACTGAGCCGGCCCGCTGCGACGTTCACGGTGTTGTCGGCAAGTAACGTGACAGGACCTGACCACGTGTTAGCGCCTGATGAAGCTATACAGAGTCGCGCCGCCAAAGGTCGTGTCTCCGAGGTGGAGCATGCGGTTGATCGTCACGTTGTTTTGGAGTTCCAGCGTCGTGCGATCCAAGATCGCCGTAGTACCGGCGGGCAGTGCAGTGGATGTGGTTACGCGCAGCACTCCGTCCGCGACGGTTAGACCGCCGGTCGCGGAATTGACCCCACTGAGCACCAACGTCCCAGCACCTGCCTTCCTCAGCGAAAATCCGCCGACACCTATCCCGCCGGTCAGGGCCAGCGTCGAGTTATTCGCAACTTCAATTTCAGAGTCGGCCTGCAGCGTGACTAAACCCGACCAGGTGTTGGAGTCAGAGGAGCTATACAGCGCTCCACGGCCGCTGTGGCCCATGCCGCTGAGCAGCAGCGTGCGGTCGATGGTCACGTTGTTCTGCAGCTCAAGGGTCGCGCCTGTCATGACGCGGGTTGTGTTCGTGCCCAACGCCATGCTATGGCTGGCAACCAATTTGCCTTGACTCACAATCACCGGGTTATCAAATGTGCCGGCGCTGCTGAGTACCAGCGTCCCCGCACCGATCTTGGCGAGCCCGGCGCTCGATGCGCCGTCGGTGATGCCGCCCGAGAGCATCAGTGTGCTGCTGCTACCTTCCATGTTGATGATCGGATCACTGCCCGCGGCGAACACGAGCGTGATCGGGCCGGAGAGCGTGGAGTCGGCGCCGACGCCTCGGAGTGCGCCCGTAAAAGAGATTCCGCCGCCGGTGAGCGTGATCGGCGCACTGCTTGAGACGCCATCGAGCTGAAGCGCGGCTCCCGATGCGATCGAAAAGCTCGATGTGGCCGGATCAGAGCCGAACGAGCTTACTTCGAGCTCCAACGTGCCCTGGTTGACTGTTGTGCTGCCGTTATAAAGTGCGCCACGGAGGCTGAGCAGGCCATTACCGGTCTTGGTCAGGTTGATCGGGACGGTGCCGGTCTGGCCCAGTTGGGAGACGCTCAACACGCCTGCGCCGGCGATGTTCCACAGCCCATCGCTCGCCATCAAGGTTGTTGCAAGGATGGAGTGGGTACCCTCGGTCCCAGCGACATCTTGGCGCGTCACGTCGCCTGTCTGGAGGGTCAGACTGATGTTAGTACCGCCGCTCATGCCGATAAAACTTGTCGTGGCGATCGTCAGCGAATTGATCGTTTGGTGACCTGACATACCGAGAGAGAGGGAACTCGTGATATTGCTGCCGAGTGTGACGTCGGTGGTGCTGGTGGGAACGCCGTCGGGGTTCCAGTTCGCCGGATCGGACCAGGAGTCTAACGCGCCGCCGCCGTCCCATGAGCGCGGCTCGGCGCAAGCGCGCTCACGGCCAGCGTGAGTGCGAGCGCGACCGCACAGGGGATTGCGAAGACGAGAACCGGAGCGAGCGAGGAAATGTATGGGCGCGACATGTTCGGCCTCCCTTCAAGCGATGCACGTGTTATCGGCCATGCCTCTTCCCGCGACGTCCATGCGCTCTAGCCAGGGCCAACGGATATCCATTCGGTCGGCCTCGGCGGCCATTTTAGTGCGGCCGGATGCCGATAGCCAACCGATTCGGCCGCTGCTGGATTTTCACGCGAGATGCTGCAGCGTGCGGCGGCTGGTCCATTCCGTCATAAGCCCGAGGCCAAATCGAATGGCGGCCACCGTGATGTTCGCGACAGTGCCTCGTCCGAGCCCACAACCCGTGCGGGTGTAACCTCCCTTGATACTAGCGAGTCAACTGCCACAGCTCGCCTCACGAGAACTTTGATTCCAGGAAGATAACTGCGATGATTTCTATCGAATTCACTCTCGCTCGTACCAAAACCGGAAAAGGCCAAGTGCTAGTCAGGATTAGAGCCGCGCCGTGTAATCCATCAGACCTTCTTCTCCTTCAGGGAAGTACGGAACGCTTAAAAAACTTCCCACGGCACCCGGTTGGGAAGGCGCTGGTGAAGTTGCCATGACTATCTCGCTTGTCATCATGGCCCGATCTTCGACCTGCGACACTACCGCTCAACGTGGAGAGCAACAAGACGCCCAATCCTTGCTGCCGTAATAGCTCGTCGTTAGTTTTTTACCTGGGAGGCGTACGTGCGGCCGAGTTGATTAACGATCGCCCGGCGAACGTCCAAAGGTTTAATCGGCCCGTCGCTGCGGTAAATCACTTTGCCGCCAGGGGCGATCAACACGGTATGTGGCAGCGGCCCTCGCCACTCCGCGTCCAGCAAATCAGCCAGCCGATCGCGGTCAGAAATCGTGGAAATATAGTTTGCCAGCGCTACCTGGCCATCTTGTAAAACCTTCAGCGCCTGCTCGCGTTGCTCCGGATCGTCCATGGTGATCGTTACCACGCGTAATTTGCGGTGTCGATACATGCGATTGATCGTCACAAAATCGGGCAGCTCAAGGATACAGGGGCGCACCACGTGGCCCACACGTTGACCAGCAGCCATTCGTCCGTCTCGTTCTTGGCTAATATAGATAGCGTGTCTTCATCGAGCTGTTCAAGTTTGACCGGTTCCTGATTCCACTTTTCGATCGCTGCCGTCGCATCAGCTCGCTTCTCCGACCACTTTGTGGAACAGCCGAAAGTGCGCGTCTTTTCCACAGGCACCGGTTTGCCCGCCAGCAGCGCGTCAACAGCGTTCCGCGCGTCGTGGCTGGTCACCGTCTTCACATCGGAGTCGTCAATGCGGCCCACATAACGCAACTGTCGATCGCCATCGAACAAGAAGACCTGCGGCGTCGCCATCACGCCATATGCGAGGGACGTCGTTTGCGTTTCGCCGTCATAAAGGTACGGAAACTCAAAGCCGCGCTCCTTGGCCCGCACTTTCATGTCGTCAAGCGAATCGCCGACGTCCGTGTAGCCGAGTTCGTCGAGCCGCAGTGCCTGGTCGTCGTTCGGTGAAATAGCCACGAGCGCGACGCCTTTATCCCTATAGTCGGCGTGAAGTTGCATGATCCGCGATTCGTAAGCCTGCGCGGTCGGGCAATGATTGCACGTGAAGACAACCAAGAGCAGTTTTGCGTCGGCGAAGTCTTTAAGCGAGTATTGCTTGCCGTCCACGCCCGGCAGTGCGAAATCGGGAGCCTTGTCGCCAATCCGCAGCTCGGTGAACCCGTCGGGAGCTGCAATCGCCGCTTGATTGACCGCGAACAGCACATGCCACAATAGACCTATCGCAAACGAAAGCACTCGCATGATAATGCTTCTCCAGTAATAGCTGGACATTCAAATGATTGTATGAATGTCGGTATCAACATCAAGCTGACATGATTAATGAGCCAATCATGTTCAGAGATTCGACAGCGGTGCATAGCCCCTACCGAAATGCCACAATCAGACCTAGCGTCACCGGAACCAGCGTCGTGGTGATCAGGAGATTAACGAAGGCTGAAACATGGCTTATCATATTCCTGTATGCTCAAGGTCGACATCGCTATCGTGGATGTACCACGTCGGCTCCGCAAAGGCCTCAAACGGCGCTTGCCGCGGGGTGGCAAGTTTAAAGATCTAACCGGCATGAAATACGACAGGTTCCAGAACCTCGGCTTCGCCGGCTACAAAGGTTCGTTTGCGGCTTGGCTTTGCGAGTGCCGATGTGGCAATATGTTTGTGCGTGAGGGCGCTTACCTGGTGCGGGCTCATAGAAAGAGTACCGGTTGCGGCTGCTACAAAAAGAGCCCTATCCCCGAATACCTTCGCGTGGCTCGGCAGTCATTGATCGCTCGCTGCTACAATCCGCGCCACGAACAATACGAGACCTACGGTAAGCGGGGAATTACCGTCTGCAAGCGCTGGTTAACTTCGGTTGAGAAATTTGCTGAGGACATGGGGCCATGGCCCAGTCCTAAGCACGTCATTGCCCGAAGGAACAAGCGGGGCAATTTCACGCCCAACAATTGCTATTGGGGCACATACCAGGACAGATCGTTAACAAGCCCGAGAAATTACTCATAATGGCAAAACCCAATGCCTGGCCGCTTGGGCGAGGGAAATGGGAATAAGCCGCCAAGGGATGCACACTAGAGTGGAGCTATGCCTGTCGAGCGGGCTCGACCTGTCAATCGCCTTAACGACGCCTCTCAGGAAATGGAAGGTCAACAAGACAAAGAAGTGATCGGTTAACCTCCCTAATGCTGTGGCAGCCAATCGAAGGTACTTGATTACGCCAGTCATTCTACAGCGCCGGCCGATCCAGCTTTGCTTCGACCCTAGCGCGCATCTCGACCATGTGCTCCCGCACGTCTTCCATCCAAGCGTAAATCTCAGCGTCACCCGGACCAGCTAGAACGGCGTCGGCCTCAGAATCGAGCTGGTCGAGCTTGGCCAGCACAGCCAGCAGCTTTTCGCGGTATTCGGGGTGCATACGGGCGTGGCCGCGACAGAATGGCGAAGTGATAAGATCGCTCGTGAAGTCTAGCTCCCGGCGTTTCACCTTTTTCCGTTCCGGAGCCAACTTGGTCACTTGCAGTGCCCGTTTCGGTGTGTCGCTTCCGCATCGCGTTGAGCTATTGAAAGCAATTCAGCGTCGGGTTTCAACTCCAGCTGTACCAATCCCACCCGATACTACTTGTACTTTGACGCACGGCCGACGAATACAACAAAAACGATTGTAGTAGCAATTAAAAACAAGTTTTGTGGCTAGTTGTGTCCAGCTACGCTGAAGCGAATCAAAGGGCACCGACTCGATATTCGGATTATCGTGTTGCGCGGTATTCAACGAGGACCTGTCATGTTCCCAAAAGCGTTCGCGTTACCTTTCGCGGTGTTCGCCCTGTGGATCCAGTCCGCGAACCGGGCCGCCGCACACGCCGGATCTGGGATTGCGGTGGATGATCGAGGACTAGTTTTCTTCGCAGATACTCGGGAAGGTCTCTGGCGCGCGAAACAGAACGGAGTATTGACGCTGGTTAAAGGCGGCGGACTGCACTGGATGACGATCGACGCCCCAGTGGTTAACAGGTCAATCGGATTCGATCGCTAAGTCGGCAGCTTCCGTGCGAACATTCCGGGCAAGTCCGTGGCAGGCGACAGTTATGCTGATATTCGTCGATCGGCGAAGAGAGTGAGCAGACACCACGTATCTCCGACGGTCGGATCGTTATTTCGCATCTCCTCGGTTCCAGGTGTGGCTGCCTCGGATTTGTTGGTGCGGATCGAGCGCTCACTGCAGTCTCGTAGAGAGCAAACGACTCGGTGGTCCATCGCAAGTGGCGTTGGCCTGCTAAATCGGCGCACGGGTTGCGCCATAATCCTATGGAGCCGCTAGGCTTCAGCGGAAGTCGCGCTGCGCGGCATCTTGGTTCGCTACGTGGCTGAACAACCCAATTGCGCACGCCAACCGCGCAGCCGACACCCGCCTTGCGATTAGCTATCCCAGGAGATGTCTCCGATGAATTCCGTTTTCGTAGTGGCGCTGGCAATTGCGCTCGTGGCAAGCGCCCTTGCGCTTGCCGCGAAATGCGACTCCGTAAAGCGCTAGAAAAACTACTTCGTATCATCCTGTCCCGATGGAGGGCTCATGTTATTGGATCGCAACCCAAAGGGTCGGATCCTCGGGATCCTGCTGATGTCCCTGACGAGTGGCTGTGACGAGCGGGCTACTCAAATTGCGCTGGACGCCGCCGACCGCCAGGCCCAGCAGAACACAGCGATGGCCGAGCTAAACACGGAAGTTGCCGGCGGCGCACGCCACCTAGTCGAGGCCGATGCCAAGGCGCGCAGCGAAATGGTCACCGTTCATAGGGAGCTTCAGGCGGAAAGGACCCGACTCGACTCTGGCTGGACCGCTCTCAATCAGGAGCGGCGCGAAGTCGCCAGCCAGCGGCGGACCGAATCGATGCTGGTGCCGGCGATCAGTCTGATTGGGAGCATGTTGCTTGTTATCGTGCTGCTGGGCTTCTGCTGGTATGCACTGGTTGTTTCGCGACGCAGCGACGACGCCGATGCCGAGCTGAGCGAGCTTTTGACTCGCGAGTTCCTGGCCGACCAGCTGCCGCTTCTTTCCGCCAGTCAGCTGCCGCCAACTTTGCTGGGACAATCCCGACCAGTCGACCAGGTCCGCGCAGGCGGACCGGCCGTGCCTCCCCCAAGGCTAGGTTGCCGGGGAAGCATTTGTTATTGCGGCGGAACGGAACTGGCCAACGAGGTCCTGCTAGCACTCAGGAACACCAGCGCTGGTGCTCATCGCGACGCTAAGGACCGAGTGTGGGCTGAATGGCTCAATGGCCTAAGTCGACACTCTTCGCGAAGGTCCGGGCACGAGGGATATTGTTCTGTCAATTTTCCCATTGAACCCCGAAAGGAAACAAGATCAGTGAAAGTGTTGTACCTGATCATCATACTTGCCATCTCGCCGGATCGCACGCACATCTAAACGTACTCTATCGGCTTTGCAAGCTAATTTGGATTGGCTGCATCATGACTGCTCCTTGATAAGCGCAAGCGTGATTAAGTCTCCTTCCATTTCCCCACACGACCGCCCCGGTCGTGGGGCGGTCTCAACTAGGAGGTCGTCCCATGATCGCGATCAACAACGAACTGAAGCTAATGAAGCCGACTGGCAATCCAGCTTCGTCGCCATGCTGCCCGAAATCCAACAGCGGTTGCGGCGCGCATTTCGCCACTTGGATCCAGCATCCCGCGAGGAAGCCATCGCGGAAGGCGTTGTGCATTGCTTGCTTCGTTATCCCGGCTGCATGACCAAGGTCGGGCGGAAGTAGCAAGTGCGTCGAACTTCGCTTGGTACGCCGCGCTCGCCGTCAAACGGGGCCGGCCGGCCGGCAACCGTATGAACGGCAAGGAGCCGCTCTCGCGGTACGCACAGGTCGGCAACGGAATCCAAGTCGAGCAGCTGCCCGGTGATTGGATCGACATGCTGGTCGAGGACAAACGGGCCTCGGTACCGGATCAGGTCGCCGCGAAACTGGATGTCGGCGCTTGGTTCGCGACGCTGTCACGTCGAATGAAACAAATCGCCCGAGATTTGGCGTACGGCTTCTCGACGAGCGAGGTCGCGGAGAAGCACGGCGTCACGCCCGGGCGGATTTCACAATTGCGGCGTGCGCTGGAAGAGTCGTGGGCGGCGTTTCAGCAGGAAGCGGCACCGGTTCTAGCTCGGTGATAACCCTGGCCGGATACATGGCGACATTTGGTTGAACGAATACAGCTGCCCAAAGCCGCTTTCAGTCCGCGAAATACAATTGCGAACTTGTTAGCTATCAGGGCATCGTTTAGGGAGCATTCTTGTCGGTGTCGCTGCAATTACGTGTGCATGTGTGGAGACACCGTCCGGGGGCTGGCAATGGAAGTTGTCCCAACACGCTACTGTCATCAAAGGGTGGTTTTTCGCGAGTCCGAGTAAACGGTCAATTTGTGGTACGTCTCACCATTGAATGAGTTTATGACACTATCAGCGCTCCGGCGCCACACCTAACAATCCCAACAACGCAGTGCCAAATAGAAGCACGCGGCTCGGTTCAGGCACTAAGATTGGCGGGTGGGCATCGCCGAAGCGGTCGAAGTTATAGACCGTGCCGTCGACGAGGATACCCTGGACGTCGTAGACGCCGTGCAGGTTATAAACGCCGTACACACCGTTGTTAACAAAGCCGTACATCCCGTGCAGAATATACCGGCCGTGCAGGACGAGGTCAGTCGAGCCCGGGTACAGTAAGGCAACGTCGTCCACGATGACCACGGGGCGGCTTTCGAGCGAAAACGGAAGCAGCGTCGGAGGGAGTGGCGGAGGAGGTTCAGCAGGGTCGTTGGGTCCGCACTCGACGTTGTCGAAACCTTCCAGCTCGAATTCGGCTTTTCCAGTCGTGGGATCCAAAAAGCCTTCGAAGTCATCTCCCACTCCGCCCGGCTCCCCAACTTTGCAGGTGAAGGCTCCAGGGTTGGAGTTGATGGCTACCGCCCGCGCCTGTTCGGCGGCCACCAAGTTAAACAGGCTTGCGAGGACTAGTCCATGGCGCACCTTGGGACCGTCTTGGCAATTGTTTGATGCATTATTCTCTCCATGGAATGTCGAGGGTTTCGATCGGGACGATCAACGTTTGCCTCATCGATTTCCGCACAATGGAGCGCCAGTGATATCCGCGCACGATGCAGGTCATGCGCATTCCTGCGCGATGTTCAGCGTGACGCCTTTCTTGCTCCCGTGGCCAGTCGTCGCATCAAATTTTTTTTGCTTGACCTCCCCCTCCGTCAACAACTTTTCAAGATCGGTCTCAAATTGATCAATGGACAAATTGGTCTTGCCGCTCATGGCTTTTTCAATTGCGGTAAGAGTCTCCAGGTGGATTTGCCGGTGTCCTTCCTCGTGCTCGTCAAGCTTCTTCCACATGCGGTCCCATTCGTCCTTGCATGCTTTCGGCGCCTTCTTATAGCCAGACCACGTCGGCATTTTGATCGTGTAAGACGGCTTAAGCGTGACATTGGCTATCTGTTTGTTGCGATCGGCCTTGTAGACGTAACCAATCGCTCCGTCGAACTTTCCCCACTCGTGCAGTCGCTTCAATTCGTCGATGCATCCCCCCAACGTCTTCGCATTGATCCGCATCGACGAAGACTTAGGTTTGCTGCCCCATACGGTTTTGACAGTAACTTTTGTTTCGGCCATTGCGGGTGCCTTGAATTTGGAAGCGTAGCCGATCGTGAATCGGTGCTGGGCACCGTTTTCCGCGCAAAATTCGGCTGCGCAAAGAATCAGCTTTAACCCAGTAATATATGTACCATTAGCTCCTGGTAGCGTTTCGTCCCACCCTGCACACCATTTCCTTACTAACTACACATCACTTACGCTTCGGAGTGTGATGTCCGGTCGCGTTATTTATTTCGTGGGTTAGCCGCCCTTTTCTCGGCCAGGATATCGGCTTGGCGTTGTCGAGTATCGCCGATTTGGCCAAGATAACCTTTAGCTTTGTCAGAAGCGTCCTTCCCATAGACCTTTGGATTATCCTGTATCGTCCTTAGGTTACGTTCCGTCTCGTCAATGGATGCGAGTCGCTTATCGGGTTTTGGGTTTGTCCGGACCGGGTTCGCAGGGCCTTTCCCCTTTACTGCCGGAACTCCCATTGATTTCTCGACCAAGTCGCTGGCCGATTTGTTAATCCCATTCAATTCACGTCCATTATTTGCCTCGTCGGCGCTAAGTTGACGCATCCGGTCCCTCATCTGCGTCACGCTCCTGCCAGGCTTGCGACCACCAGGACCCGGACCACCAGGACCCGGACCACCACGACTCGGAGTGCCGGCGTCAGTGGGCTTAGTCGGTGCTCCACCTTTCCCGCCACCGGCGCCGCGAGAACCGCCATTATTTGCCATTGGCGAGACATGCGGCGCTTGGCCGCCGGTCGGCTTCTTGACGTCTTTCTTATCGGCTGTGCCGGAACCGCCCTTTTTTCCCGCCGGGGAACCGGCTCCACCGCCATCTTTGCCGCCGGCGCCTCCGCCTTTTTTCGATCCAGAGCGGACGCGACTGAAACTGCCTACGCCGCATTCCAGACCCGCCAGAAACTGAGCCGCTGAAGGTGTATGTGATATCCGCAATCTGTTCATACTTTACCGCAAGCTTATCCAGCTCATCTTTGAAGAAGAGAGCCGCCAAGATCAGGCTTGGCGTATTGTTCTTGTCGAACAATGGGTTTCCTTTCGGATCGTACGGAACGATCTTTCCAAGTTGTCGGCCGTAACTGTACGACGGCTGTTCCCATTGAAACAGAAGAAGTGGCCAATGCAGGGCGACTGGGCTACCACTTGAGTAAAACAGGTTCAACGTGAGTTTGTTGGCATCCTTCATGTCCCAAGCAATTGGCACCTTGAGCGTTGCCTTCGTGAAATTGTCGACGTAGTCCGGCCTCTTCAGGACTTCGCCACGCTGCACCCGCTTTGTGGGCTCATTCTCGGAAACAAGCTCGACTTTCCCATCAATCGTCGGCAAAGTCACACCCGGCGGCGGATCCATTGCGACCAGAATCGGTCGGACGGAACCCTGCGGTTCGTCACGCTTGCTACTGTCCGCGCTGACTTGCCCAGACATCGAACTGATTACGTCTTGAACGCCGTCGCCGGGCGAACCATTCGATGAATCGCGTTGGCCCGGCGACGCTTCGAGAGGTGTCACCGTACCAGGGCCGCCCGCTCCCACGCCGGACAATTGCCCGTTTCCATTTCCCGCGTTGGAGCTGCCCGCTGCGGACCGAAGTTGCTTGATCTTTCCTTCGAGCACGTCCAGATGAGTGAGCTCATCTGCCGTAATCGTTCCGTCTTCCACATATTGCTTTCGATATAAGTCCAGTGTCGTCTGGAATTCAGTAAGCTCTTCGGCAAGTGGCTTGGACATACTATGGAGTCCTTATTGTTTAGCGCGAATTCAGTCGATTGTGCAGTTGTCCAGCACGGTGGCGCTTGTAGGCAAACGTCTGAGGCTTTGATTTCTCTTAAGGTCGTAATGAACGGTAAAAGCACCTTTAGACAGCAACTCGGTTCTCAGTCATCAGCTCATCGAGTCGTCGCTCCATCTCTGCCAATCCCTTGCGGATATCATCCTTTTCTTGTTGGGACAGCCGCTTGCCACTACCACCTGGTGATCGAGCCGGCGATGGGCCGCCCGCTACCTGTTCGTCCTCGGGATCCGGTTCGGTGTCGTTAAACGTCTGGCCGCCAGGCAGGATGAGCCTGAGCTTGCGGAACTTGAGGCCCTTGTCGGACCGCAAGAACCGCCGGCCCAGCTTCAGCACCTGCGGCGGTTCGCCGGCGCTTTCGGCCAGCTTGAACACCAGCACTTTGCCGTTCTCCGGATCAGGCACTGCCTTGCCGTACGTGATCAGCCGGTTGGTGAAGTCGCCGGTTTTCTTGAGCGCCTTGAATAGCCGCTCGGGCTTTCCCTTACGAGTCAGCAGCAGCGTACTGCCTTCGGGGTTTTTCGTGTCGAGGCCGAAACCAAAGTTGAGCTCTTTGCCCGTGCTCTTGAGGAGCTTGATCATCTTATGCAGATAGTCCTTCTCAAGAATCTTGCCGTCGCTCTCCTCCTCGTCTTCGTCGGCGGCGCCGTCTTCCGAAGCTTCTTCCAGCAGCTTTTTCAACCGACTGGTTTCGTCCTTGATCAAGGGAAAGTATTTTTCTAGGACCTTAATCTCATCCTTGTGCTTTTTCTTGTCACACTCCTTCTCGATCGTCTTGTCGACTGCGGCCTCCAATTCTTGGCAGGCGGCCAAGGCCGCTTCCATGGCGGGGCCCTCACCTTTCTTCTTCTCCTCATCCAGGGCCTTCTCGGTGTTGGCCAGGGCCCTTTCCAGCTCGGCGCCCTTGATGTCATCCGGTTTTTCGGACGTCCACCACTTCTTCGATATCTGCGGTTTGTCGCTAGCTTTCATCTGGAATACTCCGTTGGAAAATTTGCCGCATCTTGAGCTCGATTCTCTGACAGGGACTCCGGCAAAAATGATTAGCCCTTATCCGGGCCGCTAAGGACCTCAGTGGTGTGGTTCTCCTGTTCTGCCGTCGCGGTCGGAGCGACTGGTGCGAATTCCGGCCAGTCCCAATCCAAGTTCATTTCTTTGAGCCGCGCGCGGATAGCTCGCAGGTCCCAAATATGGATCGCCGTGGCGTTGGTGGTGACGACCACCAGTTTCGTCCCATCGGGCGTGAAGCCCAGCCAAGTGGATCGGTCGCCGTGCGGATCCTCCAGCTTGGCAATAGTGCGGAAAGTGGCTGAGTCTTTGAGATGAGTCACACCGGGGGCCATCTCCAACGCCATCAGCTTCCCGTCCGCAGAAAACGCCACGTGACCAGGGTGAAGGCCGAGCTCGCGCCGCAAGCGGCGTATTGGCTGCAGAGTCTCTACATCCCAAAAGCTGAATTCGTCGCCGCGCGAGATGATCAACGTACGGCTATCTGGTGTGAACTGAACTAACGACTGTTTACCTGGGCACCAGTCATGGACCTTTTCACCCGTTAGGGCATTCCACAGTCGAACGTGGTCCGAATGCCAGCCGCTGCTCGCCGCCCAGCGACCATCGCTGCTTAGTGCCCGGACGTGACCATTTGGGTGCGGCCCCAGTTCCCGATGTACGGTTCCTGTTTCGAGATCAATAATTCTATTGGCACCTCCCTCTTGCGTTACTGCGCCGATTGCGCGGCCGTCGGAAGAGCGGGAGAACCAAGCTTGGGGAAGCGGAGAAAGTTGTTTTGGCGGTCCTAGTCGTAGCTGCCTGCCATGCGTATCACTGGACATCGGCCAGCGCAACAGGCCCGCCGAACCACTCGTCAACAGCACGTACAGCCGGGAACCAAGTATGGACGATTCGAGTTGGTGCGAGTCATCTGCCAACTTGGCATTCGAAGCTGCCGCGGATTCATCGACCTCGCTGCAATCAAAGAATACATAGATCGTTCCATCGGGTAACTTAGCTAATTCGCGGCCATCATCGATATTCCACAGGCCGGCGCCTTGTTCCATCCCTACGACGAGCAAGCGGCCATCCGGACTAATATCAGCATACTTATAGCCGCCAACGCCGCCTCCGGAACTCGACACCAGCGTGCGAAATTCGCGGGACGGAATAACCTCCATTAATTCAGACTGTTCGCTGTGCAGTTTCGCCCATAGCCATCGGCCATCGAGGCTAATTTGAGGACGTTCATTAGGGCTGGTGAAAGGCAATTGGAGTAGTTGCTGCCCTGTTGACGGTTCCCACAGACGAAGCGTGCCGTCCCAAGAATGTGACGCAAGCAATTCACCAGTCGGTTGAAACATCAACTTCGTGACGTTCTGCTTGTGACCTTGTAAAATCGCCACAGGCTGTTTCGCGGAAACATTCCAGATTTGAATGCGCGGATCCGAGCCGGACACAGCCAGAATCTGCGCGTTTGGATGCCAGGCGACGATTTGGCTGTTCATTCGAGCCACGGGCAAGTCCGTGACTAGATCTCCCGAGGCGACCTCGTAGACCGATGCAGCGTCAGAGTTGTGGTAACCCACAGCCAGCCGGTCGCCCCCTGCGTTGAAATCGAGCGAGTAAGCCGCCCCAGGCAGACGCCAGCGCAGAATCTCCTCTCCGGTTGATAAATCGAAATAGACAACCGACTGTTGGTGACCGATCGCGAGTCGCCGTCCGTCCGGAGCGAAGTCATATGCTCCATGGTCGCATGGCTCGTTTTCAAGCACGGTCCGCCCGTCGGTCACGCGCCAGACGCTTAGCTTATTCTGGGCAGTGAGGGCTATTACGAACTGGTCGTCTGGGCTGAATCCGAAGCGATTCGTGGGCATGAGCGGCCCCGCGGCGACGCGCTGGAGCACCTGATCATCCGCGATTTGGCGAATGCTCATGTTCCACTGCGCGTCCACGCTGGCGTAGAGTCGGCATAGCCCGCTGTACGTCATTGCCGTCGTTCCCGGTGGCGCCGGGCGCCAAACTGGTACGCGACGGAGATCGGGCAAGGCCATGGCAGCAATCGCCTCGTCGCGTAGTCGCTCATCCGGCCGAATAGTGGCTGCCTTAGCCACCGCAGCAAGGCTTTCCAGGCGCTGTCCTGGCTGCCGGCTGAATCGGCCTGCGCGGGCCTGGCTCCAAAGCGCCGAGAACAGTTGGTCCTGCGCGTCGCGTGCACTATCCTGCGCAGCCTTGAGCGCCGATTCTTTTTGTTCGGCTTCGTTCACCGCTGCAGTTTGCGCGGGTGGCGCACAACATACCCCAGGTCGTTCCAATCATGCCGACCACGAGCGCAAGCAGCACCAATAATGCCGCCAATACAGGCGTACGATTCCGCCGCATAAACTTTCGAAGCCGATATGCTGCCGACGGAGGACAAGCTTGCACCGCCTCATCGGCAAGAAATCGCTTGATGTCTTGCGCCAGCGCATTGGCAGTCTCGTAGCGGCGGTTGCGGTCCTTTTCCAGACACTTCATCACGACCCAGTCCAGCTCGCCGCGGACGGTCTGTATTAGTCTTCGCGAGTCGGTGCGTCGATGTTGAGCGGCGGTCGTTGCCAGGTCCGCTGAGAGTGTGCTGATTCGGGCGCTGGGTGGCGGAGGCTCATCCTCGCGGATGATGCGGCGCAGCTCATCGTAGGGCGCAGCGAGCATTCGCTCTTTGTCGAAGGGAGTGCTGCCTGTCAGCAACTCGTAGAGCAAAACTCCCAATGAATAGATGTCACTGCGCGTGTCGACGCCGAGTGGGCTCAGCTCGGCTTGCTCGGGGCTCATATAGAGCGGGGTGCCCACGATCTGCGCGAACGTCAGTCACGATTGTGTACGCGGTGAGCTGCTCATTAATTGCCTTGGCCACGCCGAAGTCGATGATTTTGGGCGATGGCCAGCCGTCCTGCATGGCTACCAATACGTTCGTCGGTTTGATATCCCGGTGGATGACGCCCTTCTGGTGAGCATGTTGAACCGCCTGGCAGACGGTAATGAAAAGCTCAAGCCGTTCGCGCGTTGTGAGATTGCACTGGTCACAGTACTCGGTGATCGGGACGCCCTGGACCAATTCCATGACGAAGTAGGGCCGGCCAGTTTCTGTGGCACCGGCGTCGAACACTTTCGCAATGTTCGGATGGTCCATCATCGCCAGCGCCTGTCGTTCCGCCTCGAAACGTGCAATCACCTCCCGCGTATCCATGCCCGGCTTAATGACCTTCGAGCGCCACGCGTCGGCGAACCGGCCGTTCCTGTTCGGCCAAAAATACGACGCCAAAACCGCCTTCGCCGATCTGCTGTAGCAGCTTGTACGGACCGATCACTGTACCGGGGCGCTCGGTCACCGATGGCAGGTTAAACATGGCGAGCGGACCTGCACCATCGAGCATCTCATTCGGCCGACGATAGGCCTCAAGCAGCACTTCCACTTGCTGGCGCAGGGCAGAATCGGAGCCACAGGCGTCGGCGAGAAATTCGGGCCACCGGTCCGGCTCGTGGTTCTCCACGGCTTCCAAGAAAATCTGCTTCGCGTTGGATACTAACGCTGACATGGTCGCAGCCTGGCTCAGGCAGGGCTCCTCCTATTACAATGCGAAATAGAATCTAATTCAGTCGCATGAGACTGCGACTTATTATTCGTCTGAGGCTTCCGGCAGCTGAAGATGCAGAAATGCTCGCGCGTAAGCCCAATGCCGAAAGGCGGTTGCGCGGGAAACGCCGAGACTCGCCGCCGCCTGCTCAACCGTAAGGCCTGCAAACAGGCGTAGTTTGGCCACCTCTGCCGCCGAATGATCGTCCTGCTCGAGTTTCGTAAGTGCCTCATCCAGCGCCAATAGATCGTCGGCTTTTGCATGCGGGTTCGCTGGCAGATCAATGAGCTCGACTCGCTGCATTTCTCCGCCGGCTTTGCGCCTTCTTGCGTCGCGCCGCCTCAATGAGGATTCGTCGCATGGCTTCGGCCGCGGCAGCAAAGAAATGCCCACAGCCATCCCATGGTTTCGACGGCGCCCCTTCCACTAGCCGTAGGTAGGCTTCGTGGACGAGAGCGGTCGCCTGTAACGTCTGGCCGGGCTTTTCCTGAGCCAGCTTGGCCGCGGCTAACTTGCGCAGCTCCTCATACACCAGCGGCAAGAGCTTTTCAGCGGCACTCGGGTCGCCTGATTCAATTTGAGATAAGATCTGCGTGACGTCAGTCATGACGCCGATTATACCGCCGCGTGGCTGTGGATTCCCGGTTGGCTGAAATCAATGGGCCGTCAGCCGGACGTGGGTCCAAATTCGTTGGTTTGCCGAGACGTTTCCTGGCCCAGAGCGGCTCTGCGCCTCAGTCCGAGAAAACGTATGACTTCTCGGCACTCTATATATGTGTCAGAGATCACCGCATCGATGAGTTTTGGCACACACAGCGGAGGCGTTAGTCGCGGTCGCGGGAGTTAGTCGTCCGTCAGAGGCTTGCCGTTTCTAAATGGGTCATTTGCTGGCGTGTCTCACGCGTTGCTGAGTTTTGACACGCTCTAGGCGATTCGCCGTCGCCTCGCGAGTGTGCCTCCCACCGCCGCGCGAGCCACAGCAGCGCCCAGGTCGACGGCTCTGGGAGGCCAGTCAGCGTTACCTCGCCTGTGGTGTTAAGATGCGATGAGTCCCAGGTGTACGGGCTGACGACTTGGAACTGGCCGGCGGGGTTACGCCGGTCCAGTCGAAGATGTGAAACGTGCGACCGATTTGACTTGCCGGGTCCACGCCTGTGGCGAACGAAAGTTCTAGGCTTCCACCGAGCGTGACCGGAATGCCGGGCTGACAAGAAATCATCGAGTCCCAAAGGTCCGCGTCGACGAGCAACTGCACGTTGCCGCCGCCCCGACATCATCAAGCCGTCCTGGTAGGTTGCCTGGGTGTCAGCATATACCCTGACCAGAATGACCCGCCGTCATCGTCGTGAACCACGAGCTGTCCGCCCGCCGCCAGGTTGAGTCCTGCGATGGCCCCATCCGGCAGAATGGTGTTGCGGGAGGTCGTCCCGGTCAGGTCCAGAGATTGAACACCGCGCGTGTCAGCCGCCGCCACGTTGGCATTGGTCAGCCACAAACCCGAGACGCGTTGGTGAGATTCTGCCTGCTAAAGTCTCAGCCGGTCAGGTTGTTGGACGCCAGATCGATGCCCTGCAAGTTCTTCGTTTGATAGCTAGCGGTGGACGCGAGCTGCGCCTCGGTGAACCCTCGCGACGTGGTCTCAGCGAACGAGGCCCCAGTCACCACCGCCCCCGTCAGGTTGGCATTGGTCAGCGTCGAGTCTTGCAGATACGCGCTGGTGAGGTTCGAGAAGTCGAAACGTGCGCCGGTCAGGTCCTGTTCCGACAACGCGGCAAACGCCAACTCGTGATGGTCAAGCACCACCCCCGGGCCGGGCGTGATGCCCTCGGTGCCGGGAATCAACTGGAAATTGTCCCAGCGGCGAGATGTCGGCGCGAGCAGTGGTGAATAGCACGACGACGGGGTAAAACAGCAGCCGTGCAACAACTTTCATGGCCACGCTTCCTCGGTAAATGGTGGAACGGGAGACCGACTATTCGATGCAACTTCGGTTGCCGCTCCTTCACATGCGGGTGCAGACAATCGTCCATCTGCGTGCATGTCAGGCGCGCTTCCGTCGCCGCGCATAAAGCAGGCCGCAACCTCCCAGACTCATGAGCACGAGAGTTGAAGGTTCGGGAATGTGCGTGTCGGCGACATGAACGAAACGAAATGTTGTCGAGTCCGACGGACCACCAGCGGAACCGGCCGAAACCAAGCCGGCTGGGCCTTCCGCATAGGTATTGTCGAAAGCGACTACTTGCGGTTCGTTCGGCATCGGTTCGCCCACCGGCCAGGCCCACAGGCTAAGCTTGTCGCCGAATGCGTCAAACTGGAGCATGACATCCTGCTGCACCGGATTGAACGGGACGACCGCACTGCCCAAAAAGATAGGTGATCCGCGCCGTCAACTCTGGCGATCGCCACAGTTCCGTTCGGTTGGATTGTCACCAGCGTAGCCGACACGGGGCATCAGCCGTCGTACGCCTAGGACGGCGTTAACGTTCCCCACGACTCTGACCTGAGCCCTAACAGATGTGTTGCCGAGGACGTGAGCCGGCACGCGTGAGATTCTACGGGAGCGAGCCGGTAGCGACGTAGTCGCCGCTGGAGGCATCCCAGGTTCCAGAACCGGGAGCCCAGGTTACGGGCATTCCGTCCCCAGCATTGCCGTCGTTGAAGTTGTCGAAAAAGATCGTAGCGGCCGATGCCGCCTGGGCGGATATCATGGAGGTAAGAACACAACAGGCGATGGTAAGTCGTAGTTTCGAAGACACGTCGTTGATTCGCGCGTAGCATGTGTAGCTCCTTTGGTTAACGATGTGCCAATAGACAGGTGCGATGCTGGATGGCGGTTCCGCCTCGGGATACGGTGGAACGGCGTCTTCACATCCCGTCACGTCGATTCGGGAGTGGCTCCAATGCATCAATCCGGATTCGCAGCCCGAACGCACAGGAAAACAATAATTATTTTTTGCCCATTAGGCCCCCAGCTGCGATTCGTCCATGAAGGCCTTGAGCCGTTCTGTGGTCGTGTGGCTGCACGTCAACAACAGGTCCGGCTGGTCACTTATGTACAGACGCCACATCGGAAACATGTGCGAAGGGGCGTCGAGGCAGCTACAATGACGGACGCCATGCCGGACCAAGTCGCCTTCGCTGAGTTCATCCGCCGCATTCGAGCCGGCGATGACCAGGCCGCGGCGGAGTTTGTCCGCCAGTATGAGCCCCTGATTCGTCGCGCGGTGCGCTTCAGTCTGGAGGACGCCCGCCTCCGGCGGGTGTTCGATTCCATGGACGTCAGCCAATCGGTGCTGGCAAGCTTCTTTGCCAGAGCGGCGGTCGGCATGTACGACCTCGACAATCCCAAGCAATTGGTGAAGCTGTTGGCGACGATGACGCGAAACAAGGTCGCGACCGCCGCACAGCGGCAGCGCTGCCAGCGACGCGACAACCGCCGGACGACCGGACCAGAGCAGTTGGAGAGTGTCGCGGCCACCGGGCCGTCCCCGAGCGAACAACTTTCCGGACAGGAGTTGCTCGCGCAGATCCAGGCTTCTCTCAGCGACGAAGAGGCGAACATCGCCGGGCTGCGCCGAGAGGGGCTGTCTTGGGCCGAAATCGCCACCCGGTTGGGTGGCGCCGCTCAAGCTCGCCGCATGCAGCTGGCCCGCGCGATCCAACGCATTTCGCGACAAATGGGCTTGGAGTAGAAGCAGGTTCAAATGCGCCATGCCCACCAAGCCAGGAATTAGCGGAGAAGCCTGTTGGCTGATAACTCATCCATTCCGCTGGCTGCGACGGACGGAACATTAGAACCGAACGGTCCGGCCGAACAATTATTCCGACTTTGGCAACACGGCGAGCGAGTGGATCTGGATACATTCTTGGGAACCGCCGGCCAACTGAGCGCCGGTGAATTGGCAGCCGTGCTGCGCGTCGATCAGCGCCAGCGGTGGCAGGCGGGCGAGCGAATCCTGGCGGAGAGTTACTTTGAGCGCTATCCGGACCTTCGCACGGACGCGGAGGCAGCCGTCGATGTAATCTTCCAAGAGTTCTTGCTCCGCCAACAACTGGGTGAATGTCCTGACAGTCGAAGGAATATGCGGACCGCTTTCCGGCGTATGCCGACATACTCGAAAGCCAGATCGCCCTGCAGTCGGCCTTCGACGACATGGACAACTCATTGCGGGAATCACGGACGAGCGAGCAAACCGTAGTTTTCCCGGCAGATGACAGCACGCCGCGCTGCCGGCCCAGCGGTGCAGGCTCCCATCGGCCTGTTCGTGCGCGACGGCATGTCGTCACAGCTGGAAGTTCGGTCACTGCTAAGAAAGCGATTGCGGCTGTTTGCCCTTTTCACCAGCTTGGTGCTCATCGGTAGCACCCCGGCTTGGTGGTTTCTGATGGGCCCCGGGAAGATCTTGTTTTCCGGCACGCTGGCGGTTGGATCTTGCGCTTCCGCCATCTGGCTATGGAGCCGCCAGCCCATTTCGCTGCGGATGCTGCGCTGGATCGAAGCGGGTTTGTTCGGCGTTGCAATGTTCTATTTCGGTGGGCACGACATCGCGTTCTTTCAAACAGGTTGGTTTTCCACACTTGCCGCGTACGGCCCGGTCGGCCTAGTCACTGGTGTCCGGAGCCAGAATGCGCCATGGTTTCTGTTGGTTATTCTCTACGGCATTCTGATCCCGAATACCGCGCGGCGTTGCCTCGTTGCCGTAACGCTGATGGTGCTCATTCGTATGGCAATCCTTGTTGGCGCGGTCGTTTCTGTTAGCGCTGTCACGCTCGCCGACATGCGCTGTTTCTTTTGGTTTCTGTCATCGCTATGGGCATTGTTTCGGCGATCGCCATCTTTGGCGCACACCGTATCGAGTCGTTGAGGCAGATGGCGTCCGAAACGCGGAAACTGGGGCCATACCAATTGATTCGGCGCCTGGGATCTGGCGGAATGGGGCAAGTCTATCTGGCCCAACATGCGCTGCTCCGGCGGCCTTGTGCCTTGAAACTGATCCGCCCCGATCAGGTCGGCGATCGGGATGCATTGATTCGCTTCGAACGCGAAGTGCAAACCATGGCGACTCTCACTCATCCGAACACGGTCCGAGTCTATGATTATGGCTTAGCAGCCGACGGAACCTTCTATTACGCCATGGAGTATTTGCCAGGCTTGTCGCTGGATGAGCTCGTGGCCCGGCATGGGCCGCTGCCGCCGGTGCGGCACAGTTTACTTGCTGCGACAAGTCTGCGGAGCGCTGCGCGAGGCTCACGCGGTCGGCCTGGTGCATCGCGATATTAAACCAGCCAATATTCTCGCCTGCCAGATCGGCGGCATGCACGACGTCACCAAGCTCTTCGACTTTGGCTTGGTCCGTGTACACGCACTGAGCGCGGACGCGGGGCTGACTGGGCTGGGAACGATTGCCGGCACGCCCGCATTTATGTCGCCGGAACAGGCAGCCGGTACTGCCGAGGTGGACGCCGCGCAGCGACATTTACAGCCTCGGCGCAGTTGCCTACTTCTTGTTGACTGGGCAGGCGCCGTTCGTACGGTCCACTTCAGTGCAAACCATGGCCGCCCATCTTGCTGAGCCGCTCGTGCCCCCGCGCCTGCTGTGCTCGGACATCCCCAAGGACCTCGAAGGAGTTGTTCTGCGGTGTCTCGCGAAGGAGCCGAATCAGCGGTACGCGGATATCGCGGCCGTTGAGGAAGCGTTGGCTTGTTGTGCGTGCGCCGACAGTTGGTCCGCGGAGCAGGCTGCGGTTTGGTGGCGAGACAGAAAACATGACTCCGTTGCAATGGAATGAACGGAGCAAGTTCTGGGCATTGCTGTGTTAGCCGACCTTTCGACTCGGCGTGTCGGAGCGAGCCGAGCAATGCTCTGCTGATTAGGACGGTGGGGTAAGTAGAGGACCTTTCGCAGACAGCCAAATCCGCAATCGCAGTCCGAGTGACGCCCGGAACCTCGTAATGTTGAGGTAACCATTGGCGCTATACTAATGCCGCTGCTGCGATCGATTTGATGGCGCCAGAGCCTCCGTTTCGCCTCGGGATGTAAGCAGCTGGTTATCGCCTCACTCAACAACATTGGCGTTAAAATGACGAACCTTGTCCAGAACGCACAGGACACAAACTTGCTTCGATCGCATCGTGCACTATCGGCCAAACGAGAAAACGTTGGTTTGATGGCGTGACGCTGCGGCCGGAACGACCGCTGAGTGTCAGTGCGCCGGCAGAGATGAGTTTATGGCTCAGTTCTTATGTGTCATCAAAGGGGTGGAATGTTGGGGTGTCTCACGCAAAAACTGGGTTGATGAGTAGATGACACAGTTCGACCGACGTAACAGCCGACCGCGGAGCTTGATGGAAACGAACTGACACAGGACACGCTCTCCTGAGCGCGGTCGTGAGTGCTACCGAAGTGATAGGTGGCCGACGCAGGTTACAATTCCAGGACCGACAATATTTGCTCGCAACCAGAGATCAGTGAATCGCGCCGGTTTTGCTCCGACACTATTCTTCAATTTGCAACCTTCAAAGCTCACTAGAGTCAACCGGATTACCGTCCTGTCGATTTCCAAATCTCCGGTGGACTTCAACGTCGATTGCAAAACTTAGTGTATGAACTGAACCATCGCACAAAACCGTTTGCCAGATGGCCGGGTGTGCGCTTCCAAATCGGTCCTCTAAGCTGATTCCGGGCGTGTCTGCCGACGGCAGGTGAAAGGCTTCACGGCAGGAATCGTTGTCGAAGCCGACGTCGCGGCCATCGTCATCGGGACCCGCTCCGTCCGCATAGTGGTCCGGGTTGAGATTGCGTTCACAAACCATGTAGGTATGGGATGAGCCATCCGTGATTTGCTTCAACTGAACTTCGCTGAATTGGTAGGATATGCCGGTATTTAATCGCTTAGGAAAGGGGCCGGCGTCCCCAGCCGCCAATGTCGCGGGGCCCGAAGATGTATGTCCCCCTCGATCTCCCACATTGACACAATAGTCTGTCTTTGCAGTCATCGTCACGCGCGAGGCGTTGCGTGGATAGCCTGGGAAGTGAAATGGGTAAGCGGTAACTTGACGCCGACTTGGGCAGTAGAAAAGCGCAACCGGGACGCCGACACGCTTGGCAATCGCGTCTCGCTTCTGAGTACCAATTTCATCCAGTCCGGCCCCAGCGCCATGGAGCACGTTCTCCTCAATGAAAGGCAACACGTTGTATCCCCAACCCCCGTGTTGCCTCTTGCCCGCTCCTCGATCAGGGTCTCCCCACCAGTTGTATCCCCATCCCCCGGTCGGAAAATGCTTGTGCGTGCTCTCGTGTAAGAGGAACGAGATGCCAAGTTGTTTGAGATTGTTGGCGCATTGTCCCCGCCGCGCCGCCTCCCGCCCAGCCTGAACTGCAGGCAATAACAACGCGACCAGCATGCCAATGATGGCGATTACGACGAGCAGTTCTACGAGGGTAAAACCGCCTGCACTGGATGCGGCTGTAGAATTTTTCGGTCCCGGAGCAGTCACCGTCGGACCCGCATACGCTTGATGCATCGTGGCGCTCCAACACGAAGGATGGCCCAATATCAAATGGAAAACCGGAATGATCCGAGCAAGGCGATCAAGCATTCGCAAACAGGATTTAGTTCAGGATGGACTCACGGCCCTAATTGTAAGTCCTATTGACCGGCGACGTCAAAAATGAACCCTTCGACACGGGACTTATCACTCTCGGTGATCTCTTTTCCTAACTCGGTATTGCGATTGAATTTTGCTGGAATTAGTTCTTTACTGCCCTCTTTGCGGGAAATCTCCACGCGATAAAACCCGCAATACGCTAAGGCCGCAATAGGCACGCCTTCCACTGCCAATTCAACCCGGCCCGTGCTATCGGAGATCCCTGTCGCGGGCTTGATATTCGGGCCGAGGAACGACTCTGGAACAAACGTTACGGTTGCCCCTGGCACCGGTTGGCCATTTTTTACAACGGAGCAGTTGACTGCTACCAGCGCGATGCGATTTGCACTCCACTGTCGGATGCGAGCAGCGATTTCGTCCGCGGACAGACTTCCATCGTGACTCGTATCGATGGCCTTGGCGACCGTCTTGACGCCCGGACATGCATCAAGCTCTTTGGAGTCGAGTTGGCCGTCTGCGTTGGAGTCAAAATCTGTCAGAGCGTTCGCTGCGGCCGCACTAGGATCGAGCGCAGGAGGCTCCACGCGGTTAGGCCGATAACTGCAGCCGGTTAGCAGCGCTGTACAAAGCCAAACGAAGACCGGCATCCCGTTGTGCCAATTGTAACACTCCCGCTGGAATTCCTCAGAAAGGACCCTGACCGATGCTTCGTTCATGTGATCGCAATAACCGCGTCGTAGCATTGGGTGAAAGTCAAACGAGTAGCATAACCACTTCAACGGTTCAGAACCACAGCGGCTCTACGAGAAAGCCTTGCGAAGGTCGGTGATCAACATATATGAACAGCATCAAATCAGCAACGAAAGTACCACCAACCAATTGCCGTGTGACTTGTCTCAAGAACGGACGGTTTGGAGCGCCTCTTAGCAACGGCCATCCTAGAGGCGTTCGCGCCGGTAGAACTCGCCGAAGCAGCGAAGGGCTCTCGAATTAAGGGTGCTGGTGCCATAATCTTGATATGCGTCGTTCAAGTTATCTAAGAGCTTCGTCGCTCTAACTTTGCTTAAAGTGGTGCGATGCGATACTTAAGTCGCGGCAGCCGACACGCGCTATCGTCGTGAAGCGGTTTCAGAAACGGTCGATTCTTGAGTTGTCTCACGCGTCAACGAGTTCCTGACATTCGCACTGCGACCTTAATCGCAGGAGAGTCAGTCGATGACTGTTTGCCAAGTCGCGCGATCCAAGCCTCTCGGTTGCCGTTGGGGTTCATGCCATAACCGACGACGACCGAGCCGTCCGCCGAAACCGCAGTTGCCGATCGCAGCTTCCAGCCCGCTAGATTGGCGCCGAGATCGAACTGGCTTACGAGCACTTGGCGCAGCGCTGCGCATCCCATGCGTGGCATCCCAGATAAACGCCTCGAATCCCGCTTCGCCGTAGCATTGCCCCACGATGATCGAGCCATCTGCCGAGACACCGCGGGCTCTGCTGTTGCGACTGCCGCCGGCAGCGTGCCCAGGCCAATCATTCCGGTCTCGTTGGGTCCACCGGAACGCTTGGGTGTCTGCTCCGGAGCTGCTTCCCACGATGACCGAACCATCGGCCGAGACGCCGTCGGCAACACTGCTCGAATCGCCGGGCAGGACGCCAAGTTGGATCAATCCGGTGTCGGCGTGAAAGCGAAATGCCTCGTCGTAGCCAGATTATGCCGGCTCTCGCCGACCACAACGGTGCCATCGGCCGAGACGGCCCGTGCCGCAGCAGCGGACAACGTGCCTCCGGTAGGCCCGGCAGGCCGGCGATCCCGTGAGCGGGCAGTCCAGCGGAACGTGATGTTGTTATTTCATCAGACTCGGATTGGTACGTTCCGACAATTATCGAGCCGTCGGCCGAGACACCATTCGCTGATCCGTAGTCGATAGTCGGGCAGTTTTCCGAGGCCGACGATGCCTCCGTCGTGCGTCCAGCGGACGGGTTCGGCTTGTTTGGCAATGTACCGATAGCCGACAACCATGGAGCCATCCGCCGAGGTGGCGAAGGCTTCCGGAAAGCCCAGGCCCTCCATTCCGCGTACCCGCGTCCAGCGGAACGCCTCCATGCCGGCGGCGGAATTGCCGCAGCCAACAACGGCGGTGCCATCGGCGGAAACGCCATAGGCCATGCTGTTGGCAATGCCGCCGGGCAGGTCGCCCAGGCCAATGAAGTGCTGCGACGGGGTGGGCGGTGTTGCGTTCCTGTTGATCAGCAGTATTCCAACAGCCAACAACGTGGTCAGTACAATGAGAGCTGAGAGGGTTTTCATGGCGTGCTCCAATTTGGGTTGGTGGGCCGCAGCGGGCTGGATTCGACCGGCCGGTGTGGCTGCCACTGGGTCACTCGTGATGTCGTGATGCAATCGCATCACCAGGTTTTGCGTTGGTGGTAAGCGGGTTGTCTGCGGTACAATCAAAAAGTCATCGCCCGTGTGCGCGCAAACCGAGCGCCGCGAGAGATGCCGGGCCGGTGAGGAGCTTGCTTGGCGGTAAGCCTCACCGGCCGCTTTTCTTTCAGGGGTCACGGATCAGAAGTCAGAAACGGCGTTCGCGCTAGTCTGACTGCTAATCCCTGACTCCTGACTATTGATTTCTCACAAATGCGAACCCTGCACTTCATATCCGTTGGGCTTCACGGCGGCCCACCAGGTTTCACCGCTCGTACTCAGGTGCCAGCGTGCGGACGCTGATTGGCCACCGCCAGGGCCGCCACCGCAAGTCGGAGCTGACAGGCAACTCGCCGTCGAAATTCGTTTCAATCCGCGCCGTCGGCAGTCGCTTTCGAAGCCAAGCTACGCCAGCGGGGCTGACCCGCGTGCCACGTAGTTTGAGCCTTTCGAGTTGTACCAGCATCGCAAGGCGCGGCAGGCTGTCGTCCGTCACGCGGGTGTTCGTTAGGTCGAGCCACTTCAAGCGTGCCGAGGATTCCAATTGACGCACGCCTTCGTCCGTGATCGGCGTGAAACGCAGACTGAGCCACTCAAGACGCGCGAGCCCTGCGACATGTACGAGAGCCGCATCAGTGATCCCGGAATTGGACAGGTCGAGCCAGCGCAAGTTTCTGAGCCGCTTAAGACAAGCAAGCTTCTGGTCTAGAGATTCCTCGTGGCAGTAGGGCAGATAAACTCCCGCAGCGAATGCGTCTCCGGGCAATAGCCATCCTGGCGCCAGATCGGATTTGGCAGTCGCGACTTGAGATTTTTTCGTCCAGTCGCCAGGCGTAATACACCCTGCCATCAAGGCGTTCGATTTCGTCGGCTGCCTTTCGCTCCTGATGCACGCTACGGAAGCAGAGTATCGCCAGGACGCAGATGCAGAAGGCGATGGCTGCGGTCATCTCACGTGGTCGTAAGCCCATGGCCGCGATCGGAGGTGTATTTGTGAACCCGTGAGTCGCATCGGGTGCGTGAGGGGATTGCCACATAAGATTTTTCCTTCATTCGTCTGCGGTATAATCAAAAAGTCATCGCCCGTTGCGCGCAAACCGAGCGCCGCGCGAGATGCCGGGCCGGTGAGGAGCTTGCTTGGCGGTAAGCCTCACCGGCCGCATCTGTTATCTCGCACCGCTTCAAACGCTCCAATTTGGGTTTTGCCTGCTTCAACGTCGCCGCGTCGCGCGCTGCCATAGCAGGCTCGCCAGTGCCACGCCAAACAGGGCAAAACCGCTCGTGGTTGTCAAAGCCAATCGTGCTTCATCGTCTCCTGGCATTTCCCACACATGCGAGGAGGGCCAAGCCGGCCAGCACGACGGTCGACGGTTCGGGAATCGCACCAGCGGACATGCCCGCGGCCATCCCCTCATACGCCAGCGTGCTGGGATTCGTCAGGCCGAACGTCAGGTACCACGGCTGGATCAAGTCCGGGCCGCCGGCAGCGATGAACGACGTGTAGTCTCCGGTCGTCGGGGTGTTGTACCGGCGCACTTCGCCCGTGCTGGTCATCGGGACGAAGAGCTTGCCGTCCGGGCCGAACAAGATCGCCTGGGCGAAGGCCCGCGGCGCGGTGACGCCGTCCCAATAGTCAATCTGCCCGGTTAACAGCCCGTCCGCATCGTAAATGCGGACGCCGTCCTTGTCGCCCGGCGCGGCGCGGAAGCTGGTCACGTACAGGTTGCCATCGGGATCGAACACGAGCCCCTCGGGCCGGTTCAGTTGGCCGAAGCCTCCCGAGTCTTCGACGAACACGTCGAAGAACGATCCATCGGCATTGAACCGCAGCACGGCACCACCCAGGCCAGTGCTCAAGTTCATGGGGCTGGCGACATAGAGCTTGTCGTCCGGGCCGATCACGACGCCGCGCGGATGAAAGTCGTGGTTCTTGAATCCTTTCGCCTTGTCATTGGACAGCAGCGCGCCGCTGTCCAAGTCATATCGCAGGAGCGAGCCGTGCGATTTGCCGAAGGCCGTCGTGAAGTTGCCCACGAACAGGTCGCCGCCTCCGGGTCCGAGGACAATGCCGCGCGGCACGTACGGCGCGTCAAGATCGCTCTCGGCCACAACTGGGCCGAGGGAGGACCCCGTCGCTTTGTCGAAGGCCAGAATTTCGCCCGACAGGTGCGTGTTCACGTTCTGATTGGCGACCAGCAGGCGGTCGCCATCAATGACCATTCCATTCGGTCCGAGCAGGCCGCTGGTCGTAAACCCGGCGTCGAGCGTGCCCGTGGCGACATCAAACCGCTTCACGAGGTTGTCTCCGGCATCGCCGATGTACAGGACATCGGCGCGGACCGGTTGGGTTGCGGTCGCCGCCACGAGCATCGCGGGCGCAACGAAGTTCAGGAAACTAAACCAGGATCTCATAACCAATCTCCATTTGTTGTTCGGTCTGAGTTACAATGGAATCGGCGATGCTCTGTGGCGCAGACCGAGCGGCACGGGGCGGCCGTCGGCCGTTGAGGGATCTGCTTGTCGGCGAGACCTCAGCGGCCATCTTGTTGTTGCATTCGTTATCTTGTTGCGTCTGTTTTTTCTCTCCTTTCTCTCATCGCGTGGATGGATGCTAGGGTCCGGTCACAACTATTCTGCGCCAAGACAGTCCTGCGCCGGCTAACGCAGCGAGCAGCAGCGAACCTTCGCACGTGGCGCAATGCATCTGGCCACCAACAGAAACCGCCGGAGACGGAAGGCAAGATGCCCGACCGCCGCGGTGAACGCGCCGTCCTAGCCGTTCCACCAATGCGGCCGCGATGCTGCGGACGCCGTCTGGCGCGCTAGACCCGATCCAAAGAGGGATCGCACCTCGTGGTCGCCGCCGCATACAGGAATCCAGCGACAACGCTCGTCGGATTAGATGGGTGTGATTGGACGAGAGACCCGCCAACCTGGACTATTCCCGTAAACACGGGGGTCATCGATCCAGTCGGTGTTATTGGAGCTTCTCACAGCGTGCAAAAACGCCGGAAAGACTCAGAGCCTTGATGCATTGTGACTCTATTGTTACCGCTGCTGGAATTTGCCTATGGCGAAAATCAACTAACCACGCCAACGATTTGGAGAAGCTGGTAATTGGCGCCATGCCCCGGAGCTCGATGTCAGACGCCGTTATCGCCCGGTGAAGGTGTCGGATCAGGGGTGCGACTGACGAGACGTATTCGGCGTCCTCGCTGGAGAGACATTGAACGGTCCCGCAGCCTCCTAGGGTTGACCGCCCGAGATAAAAAGCGCCAAGAGCTGGGGTCGGCTCGAAACTGAAAAGTGCTTGTAGATTTTCTTCACATAGTCGCCCACCGTGTGTTCGCTGAGCTCCAGTTTCTGCGCGACTTCCTTCAATGAATCGCCCGCCAATAGAATTGACAGCACTTGGCCCTGCCGCGGCGAGAGCTTCGATATCGTATCCTTGGCCGGTAAGTCTGTCCCGCGATGGTCTAGCCAATCGGCCTCGCTGACTACGGTCTGCACCAAGGCTAGATCGCGCTTCAGGCTGCCAGCGATTGCGTCCTCGATCATTGTTAAAAGAATCCACACTTCGTATGGCTTTACGAGTATCGGCACTGGTTCATTCTCAAGCGGGTGATATATCGCGGAATCGATTAATCCGGAGATGATGACAACGGACAACAAGCTGTGAGTTTCGTGAAGATGGCGGATCAATCGGCTGCCACCCATGCCAGGCGTCGACAAATCGATGACGACGCAGCCCACGTGGGTTGGATGGAGTTGAGCAACAAACTCCTCGGCCGAAGCGAAACATTGCACATCGTAGCTTTGCGCGGTCAAATGGGCCTCAATCGAACCCAAAACGGCGGCATCAGCGTCGATAACAAAAACCTTTGGGAACGGCTTCACTTGTAATCCTGCTTCGCCACAATGCTGAGTGAACTAGGACGTGTGCGCGTGCGCAGAGCGACCGCGGTTTGGGACGGACTTCATGACGATCCTCCCCCAAATCGATGGACCGATCCATGAGCAGTCATCACAACAAACGAACCGGTTCTGCACCATCACAAATCTTTCCGTCCGCACCGGCCAAAGTGGCACCGGATGTGACATTGGCCGACACGTATGTCGGGCTTTGTGACTGGCACGGCCGCGTCGTATGGAAGTCAGGGGCCGCTCGCCTGCAAATTGGCGAAGAGATTTGGAAAACCGCGGCGAGTCGATCGAGGGAATCCTTGAAAGCTGCCGTCGCCAGCGTCGTCACACTGCGCGAGAACCGCACTCTTGAGGTTGAAAACGAGTGGAACGAACATTTCCGGGTGTGGATGTGGCCGCTCAACGATCCGGATATCGCACTAGCCATATTAGCGATCCGAATACCAAGCGAACTTGCGCTACTCACCGACCGTGAGGCTGCGT
Source organism: uncultured Planctomycetota bacterium (assembly GCA_963713365.1). GTDB lineage: Bacteria > Planctomycetota > Planctomycetia > Pirellulales > Lacipirellulaceae > JABDGM01. Next base: position 34,386 of record CAVQLN010000010.1, read on the forward strand.
GTCTTCGCTGCCTCGCTCAAGGCATGTCGACACGCGACATCTCCAAAAAGCTCGATATTGGGCTGACAACCGTGCACACCCATCTGCGGCGAAGCCGACAGAAGTTGGGACTTACCACCGGCGAAGCGCTGATCGGCTTCGCGGCCAGATATTTTTTCGTTCCACCGCCCAGTGGCGATGAAGCTTCTGCAGCGATCCGCAGGCACAGCGGCTAATTAGAATTTTATTGACGCCGCCAATGAAAAATTTTGCAGCTCGAACCGCCACATCAAAGTTGCAATGGGCCGCAACAATATCCGCAATTCATCGCTCATCGCCAGCGTCCCGCCAAGGATGAGAATCGTCACGCTAATAGCAGCATCCAAGGCGGCCTGCTGAGCGTCAGTTTCCGGCGGCAAAAGACCTCGAATCTTGCAACATCACACCTGACGAGCACATTTAAGAACCGTTGGTTTGCCGCGACGATTCCAGCCCCAGAGCGGCCTTTCGCCTCAGTCCGAGAAAACGTACGACTTCTCGGCACTATTTATATGTGTCAGATATCGCTACATCGATGAGTATTGGCATGCTGAGCGGAGGCGCTTGTCGTGGTCGCCGGAGTTAGCCAATCCGTCAACGAATGGACATATCTAAATGGGTGGTTTGTAACACGCCACGTGCTAACGAGTTGATGCAACTCGTCTGCCTCTTTGGATTCGGGCGCGGGGCCGGAGCGTCCGACGTCAGATCGTGGGAGTCGGAGCGATAAGCTCTGCCGGCGAGCTCCCCTCGCTGTTTTTGTTAGTTAGTCATCAGTTGTCGAACCACTCGCCAGGTTCGGATGTGTGACACCAAGCACTTCGGCGGCTTCAGAAACGCCGATCACTCCGGTTGCAACAACCCGGAGTCGATAAAACTCATCGTCGTTTGATTGATTCTTATCCATCCACTGGACGGCCTTGTTAAACCACGTGCGAGCATCAGCATGACGACCAAGCTGCCAATGTGCCATTGCCATCGAGAACCAATCGAAGGCATCGCCTCCTGACGCAATTCCATCGAGGTCTCGAGCGCCTCGATGGCACTTTGCCAGTCGCCGCGCAATACTGGGCCGCACCTAGCGTGCTCCAATAATTGCCGTTGTTCGGCGATGCGTTGGTCGCCTGCTGAGCTGCTTCGACTGCCAGGGCCGCTACGTCCGGTCCAATTTGCCAGGCCATCGGCAGCGGCTCAGCAAACGGGGCAGTCACCAGATTCCGAGCAAGTTGATTCAATGTCGAGGAGTCGGTCAGGCCCATCTCGTCGGCTTGCGATGCGACTTGATTCGCTTCGTCAACCTGGCCGATGTCCGTTAGCAAACGAACGAGCGTGAGGTATCTGCCCGCCAAATAAGACTTGAAGTTTTCCGATGGTGTGACGCGCTCCACTTCTTCCCAAAACGTAATTTGTTGCCGACATGTCTGCATAGCCTCTGAGAGCTGGTCGGTCGCGCACAGCAGTCCCACGTTCTCCGTTTGCGCCAGTTGCATTTCTCTATGCAGCGTTAGGTCGCCTGAAACGCGCGGCGTGAGTTCGATTAGCCAATTGGCCATGTGGCGGGCCGCTTCTGCTGCCTCGACAGTGCGCCCCAGCCGTTGAAGTTGTCTTATAAGCGTGGCCTGGGCACGCCGCGCCTGATACAAAAGGACCATATTTGGCTGAGGATAATTGACGCTCAAGTGGCGCAACTCGGTAACAGCATGTTGGATTTGTGATATGGCATGCTCAGAGGGCCGCACCTGGAGGCGGCAAATTCCTAACTCCAATTCAGCAATAGCCGCCGTCCCCCGTGTCCAAAACGCACGGCTACTTTCAAGCACGGTTTGTGCCCACCGATGTGCTTGTTCGAAGATTGGTAAGGCCTTTTCCGGCCCAGCAACGGAACTATTTTGAAGTAATCGCCCAAGCCAGATTGCGTTTTTACTCGCGCTCATCCATTCCAAAACTGCATTGCCCTGAGTTAAATTCGCCTGGTTTTGGCGCAATATTCGGCACTCCCCGTCAAGCTTTCCCGGTACAGCCGCTCGGCTGCGACCGCATCGCCGTGGCGCTTTAGCGTGACGTTTCCTAGCGCCCAGAGACAATAAGCCACTGGTTGCAGGTTCTGCGGATATCGACGATTAAACTCTCGGCGTAAATCCAACAACTCATTGCAATAGGCCACAAAGTCGGCTTCGTATTCGCCGGCTTTGTTTTCAGTCGTTAATTCGGTGAACATGATGCGCACCATGCACGCTTTTGCCTGCCCTAGGTCAGCCAGGTAGAGAGGATTGTCCGGGTCGCCGGCGAGACGCTTTTGAACAATGTCGATGCTGCGCTGACAGGTCCGCCGGGCGTCGCCGTAGCGTCCTAGATCCATTTGAATATCGGCAATGGATTCCAACATTGGGAATATTTCATAGTTGGACTCTTCGCCGATCTCAGCCTGCTTCACGATCGGCTCCAGGTATTGTGCCGTTTTTTGCACGCGCCATGTAAACCTGATCGCCACCGGGGATATCGGAGAGCCGAGCGTCCACTATCGTAGCGAGTTGTGCCATCTGCCGGACGGCCTCGCGTGTTGTTGCGAGCGACGATTCCTTCGCCTCCGATTCACGGCGGATGCGGGCGTTGCTGACGGCAAGAATTGCGATTGCGGATACCATTAGGATGACGATGGTCGACGCAGCCAACACACCAGCCTTGTTACGGCGAATAAATTTTCGCAACCGGTAGGCCCGTGTTGGCGGGCAAGCTTCGACCGGTTCGTCGCGCAAATAGCGATCGATGTCCAGAGCCAACGCGCTCGCAGTACCATAGCGGCGGGTTCGATCCTTCTCCAGGCAGAGCATCACGATCCAGTCGAGATCGCGTTCAACAAGCTGGCCTAGCCGGCGGAAGTCCGTCCCCCGACCGGTCGCGGAAACTTCGCCCTCCTCGCCCAACATTTTTATCCGTGTGCTGGGGCGCGATGGTTCCTCCTCACAGATAATGCGACGGACCTCGTCGAAGCCAGCTGCTTGAAAACGCTCCGGATCAAATGGCGTCGTGCCGGTGAGCAGCTCGTACAGCAACACTCCCAGCGAATAGATGTCCGCGCGGGTGTCGACGTCGAGGGTGTTCATCGCCGCCTGTTCGGGACTCATGTAGAGTCGGCGTACCCATCATCTGGGGATAAACCGTGAGCAACGTTTTTTTCGTAAGCTGTTGGCCCGTTGCCTTGGCGAGACCGAAATCGATGATCTTCGGAATGCATTGATCTTCATGCTGCGTGATCAAAACGTTCGAAGGTTTAAGATCGCGATGGATAATACCCTTCTGATGCGCGTGCTGCACCGCGTGACAAACTTGGACAAATAGCTGCAAGTCGCTCGTCGATGGTGAGTTTATTCTGGTCGCAGTAGTCGGTGATTGGCGTGCCATGGACCAATTCCATTACGAAGTACGGGCGACCAGACCCAGTTGCCCCGGCATCGAACACGCGAGCGATGTTCGAATGATCCATCAAAGCCAGCGCCTGCCGCTCGGCCTCGAAGCGAGTGATGACTTCTTTCGTGTCCATCCCCGGCTTGATGATCTTGAGCGCGACCTGGCGAGTCACCGGGCGATTCTGCTGGGCGACGTACACCACGCCCATCCCGCCTTCGCCAAGTTGCTCCAGTAGCGTGTAACGACCAATGACCGAGCCGCTTCTCTCGGTGATCATGTCCGATGAATTGATCACGTGATCGAGCTCGAATTGAATACGCAACTGGTCCGCCACATCAGGAAACCGCTCGACATATTCCGCCAGCGTCGGCTGTTCGCCCCGCCGTTCCCGCAGCAGGACTTCGCTGTAGATCAGATCGAGTAGCGACTCAGTGTCGTTCCCTAGTAGTGGCGATTGTCGACAGTATTCTTCGACGAGGACGCGTTCTCCTAAGAGCCATCGCCGCTTTTGGTCGACCAACAGCATAGCCGGCGTGGTGGTCGCGGCACCAAGTAACTCGGTATTATGCGAGTCGGTCATGGTCATTCCAGCCCCACTTCGTGCAGCACACGATCGAGCGCTCGCGAGAGACGCTTCCGCAACACTACCGGAGTGCTATTCTTTTCACGAGCGATGCTGTCCCAGTCACAGCCGCGCTGCCGTAATTCAACTAATTCACGTTCGTCGGCGTTGAGTCGCAGGAGTGCTTCCCGACAGAGCTCCCGCGCTGGACTCGTCACACGGATCGGGTTCGGTCGATCGAAGTTCGTCCATTGCGCTTGCGTCTGCGGACCGACAAACCCCGCGATTGCGGGCGAGCTCCTTCCGCGCATGGCTGGCCAGCTTGTTGCGGGCCATTGTCGTCAGCAATTTGACGAGTTGCTCCGGCGTATCGACATCATATTGACCAGCCGCGGCCCGAACAAAGAAGCTTGCCAATACCGACTGGCAGATGTCCATCGAGTCAAAGTGGGATCGCAGCCTGGCGTCAAGAACGCGGAATCGGACCGCGCGTCGAATGGCCGACTCGTAAAGCTGGACTAGCTCCGCCGCAGCGTCCTCGTTGCCCGTTCGGACCTGCCTGATCAAGTCGCGGAATGAGTCGTTCGCCATAACGGGCCCACGGGAAGCATTTGGCTCTCATCATACCAGCCAATACTCCTGCCTGCCGGCAAAAAAAATCGAAGATTAATGTCACAACCAGCCATCGTACGCGATTATCTCCTAGGAAGGATTTCTTATACACGCAGTGTCGAAGACTACTGCATCGACTACTGAGCGGCCTTGTCATTGAATGCGAGACTTGCGCTGATAATGAAGGCCCAAAACACTAAGAGACTACCCCCAAAGTCATCCTGACTATTACAACACCTTGCAAAATGAGGGAAGACAATGAAAATGTTTCGATTTCGGTGGACCACCGGGTGCTCGTTAGCGTCGCCATTGTTGCTGCGACCGGCACTCGCGCATCGGGACAGGGTGTCCGGATCGTCGCGCCATCGTCGACGGCGGGTGTTGAGGCGGACGACTCCATAAGGCCTGACCGAGCGCCAAACAAGATCCAGTTACTTTTTCCGGCTGCCGATTTCGCCGGCCTGCCGGCATCCAAGCGACTCCTCGTGGCGTTCAACTTCCGCGGGGATCAAACGCAGACGCAGACTGTCGATTGGAACTTTCCGGACGAAGAGTTTTGGATCTCCACGACCAACAAAACCGGTGACACCCTGTCCACGGTGTTTGCCGACAACCATGGACCCGACAAAACGCTCGTTCACGATGGATCGTATGTGTTCCGCATCCTCGGGAGCGGGCCCCCACAAGGACCACGGGACTTCGCCGATGGCATGCGATTTCAGACGCCGTTTTACTATGATCCGTCCAAGGGAAACCTCTTGATCGAGCAGATTCACTACGGCGGCAGCCTGCCGAATCTCTCGCCTGCGATTGACGTACGATCGACTCAAGGATTCACCCTGCTGGGCGGGAACTTCGATCCGAATGGCACCACTGGAGCTCTGTTTACCGGCCTTCCAGTTATGCGGTTTGAGTTTGTGCCCGAACCATCGACGGTCGTTCTCGCGGGGCTGGCCTTAATGGGCTTGTTCGCATGGCGGCGGAACTGAAGCGTATTTCATATGCCAATTCCGCATCGTCTCTTCTCTCCGTGAACCTTCATTCCACCCGACGGAAAGGAAAAATCCAGTCATGAAACGTCTCATGAAACCCATCCTGTACTTACAAATGACGGCCATGACCTTGACCGCGCTCCTCGCGGGATCGGCAGCTGCAAAGAACGATGTGCCTTTTAAAGGCACTATTCAAGCCGTTGAGGAGTCATTCGCAGTTTTCCCGCCCGACGTCCCGTCCCCCACTTTATTTGTGACAGCGAGCGGCTCAGGGCACGCTACTCATCTGGGCAAATTCACAGTAACCTACGAAGCCGAGATCGACCTTGATACCTTTTTTGGAATCGGCTCCTATCACTTTATCGCGGCCAACGGAGACAGCGTCTCCACTGATATTGTGGGGCAAGGGACCGTGCCAACAGCGGACGGTGTTTCATTTATTGTTGAAACTCACACCATTACGGCTGGTACAGGTCGGTTCGCTGGCGCAACCGGGAGCTTTACCCTCGAGCGCGTGATAAACGTGTTCACTGGTGTCACCTCCGGTTCGTTCGAGGGAACGATAGTGAAGGCGAGGTAGTTGTAGCGAAGTGTTGGCTGCTTATACCCGTTCTATTAGCACCGTCTAAAGCGAACCTGCCGGTCGAGCTGCGGGATTTCGACAAGAACCATCCCGTTCCTACGTCCATCGATTTAGTCACGATCCTCCAGCGGCAACACCAGAACGCTTCTCAACGAGGTCAACCCGAATGGAGCAACTGGCGTCCCGATACTCAATGTCGTGGCTCCCATCCGATTCGAGTTTGTTGTGCCGGACCCGTCGGCGTTTGGTCGTACAAGCCTGCGTTGATGTGTCTCGCTGCTTGGCGACAAAAGTAACAAGATTTTCCTTGAGATGACCGCCGTGCGCCCGCTATCGCTTGCGGACCAGAATCGTCCACAAGCGGTTTTATTTGAAAGGAGCTGCCATGTGTTGCCGACACGTTTGTATTGCGGGCACATTTCTGTTCGCGCTAGCAGTGCGGTTCCAGGCAGACATATTTCGCTGGGACAATGGCCAGCTGATTCCCGGCACCGAGGGAATCATGCCGGGCCCGGGAGTGCAATTGCTGATCGCGATCTCCAATTCGCGGAGCTTTCGGAAATGAACGTCAAAGCTGGCGGTCCGTGTCTAATTCGGTGGTTATTCGGCACGTCGCAGCAAGTCGTGATTTGACGCCGTGTGGAGCGGCAAGATCACGTAAGTTATTATTTTGGTGCCGACCAATTGTTGCCCCAGCCGGAGTAGAGGTCATGAAGAAAGGCTCGCCATTCTTCAGTGGAACGGGAAGGCGGATAGGGACTCGGTGGTTCCGGCTTGGCGGCGGTCCAGACGACTTCGAATTGGCCGTCCGCTAGTACTCGGCCGATACGTGGAGTCTTGAATGTATGCTGGGTTGCGGCGTCGATGCGAACGTCGCCTTCCGGAGAACGCATTCTTTGGTTGAGCATGGCGCGGCGAATCTCTGACACGTCAGTGCTCTTTGCGTCAGCCACTGCTTTTGCCCAGAGCTTCACGCCAAAATAGGCGGCTTCCATCGGATCGGTGACAACCCGTTGAGGTCCATATTTCGCGCGAAAGCTGGAAACGAATTGTTGATTCTCAGGCGACTCTACGCTTTGAAAGTAATTCCACGCTGCGTAGTCACCCACTATCGCCGAAACATCCAATTGTCTTAGCGTTTCCTCTTCGACGCTGAATGAGATTGTTGGCACCGACTGGGGCGTGATCCCTGCCTTCCGTAGCTCGGCAAAGAACGGCAGATTGGAATCGCCGTTTATCGAGTTGAGGATGACATCCGGTTTTGCGGCCCTGATCTTTTCAATAATGGGCTGAACGGCAGTGCTTCCGAGCGGCAAAAACTCCTCCCCGACCAATTCCGCCCCCAACTCTTTTAGTTGGTCTTTGATAATTTCGTGTGCCACGCGAGGAAAGACGTAGTCGGAACCCACGAGAAAGAATCGCCGTTTGTTTTCGAACGCATACGCCCACTTAACGGCGGGAATGATCTGCTGATTCGGTGCAGCCCCCGTGTAAATGACGTTCGGTGATTCCTCGATTCCTTCGTACTGCACGGGATATACCAACAGATGATTGTGCTCTTCAAAGATCGGAACGACCGTCTTGCGACTTGCGGAAGTCCAACAGCCAAAGACCGTACAAACGTGCTCTTTGTCGATCAGCCGTTCTGCTTCGCGGGCGAACGTGGCCGAATCGGACCGGCCGTCGGCCACAACACCCTCGACGGGGCGTCCCAAGAGACCGCCATCGCGGTTTATCTCGTCGATGGCCAATAGCGTGGCATCAACAACCGGCGATTCGCTGTGCGCCATCGTCCCCGTCAGCGAATGCAATATTCCGACTCGGATCGGCTCACCCGTTGGAGGCGTAATCACAGATTGGCAGAGACATTGTTCTTGTTGCCTGCCGTATTGATTGTCTCCTTCGTCCCACCGTCGCGCGAGCCACCACTCAACATGAAGAAAGCAGCGGCTGCGGCGGCTACCAGCGTCAGTGCCGTCGCCTGCAATCGCTGCCCAGCGAAACGGTCTCCTGACTGGCTGGGGTCGGGGCGGCCGGCGGCCGTGACAGGTTTGTCGCGGATTGACTTGGTAACGCAATTCCGACGACCGGACATCGCCGCTAACACGGCTTCCAAGTCCGCACGCATTTCGTCCATTGACTGGTACCGTTGCTCTGGCTGTTTCGCCATCGCACGCAGCACGATTTGCGCGCATGCCGAAGGGACGGTCGCCATGACTTCTCGCGGATCGGGCGGCACCCGCGTTGCAGTGTGCGTACATCACTTGAATGATGCTGGCGCTATCTTGGAATGGGCTCTTACCGGTCAGCAAACTGTAATAGGTGCCTCCCAGAGAGTAGATGTCGCTCCTCGAATCAAGATGGCGCGATTCGCATTGCTCGGGGCTCATGTAGTACGGCGTACCGACAATGTGCCCGGCCTGGGTCATTTGCATTGTCTGGCTCTGCGTTCGTTTCGCCAAACCAAAGTCAGAAACTTTGACGGTCCCATCTGGCGTAAGCAAAAGATTAGCAGGCTTAACGTCTCGATGGATCAGCCCTACCTGGTGCGCCGCAGACAGTCCTTTACACGCGTCAATGGCGATGCGAGTTGCTTCGCTGACTGAGTACGCGACGGCTTGTTCTAAGCGGTCGGCGGCGCTTCCGCCTGATACGATTTCCATCGCCAAGTAATGTGCGGCGCCTTCCTGGCCCACTTCGTAAATCGTCACGGCGTTTGGATGGTTGAGTTTGCCAGCGCTTTTGGCTTCGGCGAGGAAGCGATTCAAACTGGCCTCGTCCGCCGAGAGATCGGCTGGCAAAACCTTGATGGCGACATCGCGTTCGATGGATGGATCGTGCCCCTTCAGCACTACGCCCATTCCGCCAACGCCAAGAAGTGCCGTTATCTCGTACTTCCCCAATCGGCGCCCACCCATTGATCTGGGGCGCTTTGTAATCCGCGTTGCGGCACGGACGCGGTATCGCCGCCAAAGTTCATGGTTTCGCCAAATGAACTAGTCTTGCTTAAATCGACGCCTTTTTTCTCAGCGTCCTCCGCTCGGTCGGGCACCTGGAGAATTCATGGTTAACCTTGACAAATCGTAGACTTCAGATGAGCCCCGCAGTTTGGGCTCGGACGATCGCTGTATCCTACCATTGAGTGCTGCGTCGCGACACAATCGCTTGCGGTGCACTTAGGCTCGCCAATCGTCCGGTAACCGTTCGTCGGAGGAAGTCCACTACACATCGCCGCAGAAAGCCAACTACCTTTGATTAGATGACGCAGCCGGCGGCCGATTTAGGTCATATCCGTCTCAAAAGCTGCGGGCCGACGTTTTTCGGCACTGTTTTCGTGCGTCATAAAACGTGTGCCACGAGAGTTGTTTTCTATTTCGAGTCAGAAAACGGCCCATTCTCAACCCAATTGATAGCAAGTTCGTACATTCCGAATGACATATCCGTTCAGAGAAGCCTAAAATGATGGACGCCGTTCTGAGGGACCGCTCCAGGTAACAGCCTTTGATCGAAATCTCTGGAGATCCCTCAGCCGTCCATTCCTGCAAGCTCATTATGGTCGAGTCTAATTCCTCTGTAGCCAGCCGCCCAGCACCTTTGCCATCAAGTGTAGTGCAAGAGCAGCTCGATGCCGTGCTAACCGCCCAGGAGCAAGTTCTGGAAGCACTGGCCCAAGATGTATCGCTTGCCGAGATGCTCGATCTGTTCGCCCGTACGATTGAACGTCAGTCGAGCGACATGCTGTGCTCGATTCTGCTGCTCGACGGAAACAAACTCCGCCACGGTGCGGCGCCGAGTCTTCCGGATGAGTACAACCGTGCCGTGGACGGCCTGGTGATCGGTCCCGACGTAGGATCATGCGGCACCGCCGCGTTTACACAGCAGCAGGTTATCGTATCGAACATTGCCGCAGACCCGCTCTGGGCCAACTACCGGGAGATCGCCCTAAAATACGACCTACATGCTTGTTGGTCGGCGCCTATCATCGCTCAGGACAATGTGTTGGGGACATTTGCCCTCTACTATCGGACGCCTCGCCGGCCCAGTGAACATGACCAGCAACTGATCGGAATCTGGCCGAAGTTGGTTGCGTTGGGAATCAGTCGGAAGCGGACCGAAGAGGCACTGCTCAAGAGTGAGGAACGTTTCAATCTTGCGGTGGCTGGCTCCAACGATGGACTTTGGGACTGGGATGTACGCTCAAACGAGGTTTACTACTCACCTCGTTTCAAAGAACTGCTGGGATATGGCGACCGACGAGTTCGAAAACGTTTTTGCTTCGTTCGAGACAAATCTGCATCCGGTCGACCGGGAGCCGACGTTAGCCAAGGTCCGCCGTCATTTGGACGACCGGTGAGTCTTACGACGTCGAGTATCGATTGCGGACGAAATGCGGTGAATATCGTTGGTTCCGCGCCCGCGGGCAAGCGGTCTGGGACAATGCCGATCGGGCGGTTCGCATGGCCGGCTCGCTTACTGACCTCACGAAACAAAAGCAGGAGGAAGCGGTTCTGGAGCGGTACACCGCCGAAATCCAACGCGCCAATGAAACGCTGCGTATCGCCGAAGCAGAAGCTCGCAAGGCCGTAGTCAAGCGTGACCAATTCCTGGCTATGCTGTCTCATGAGTTGCGCAATCCATTGTCGGCGATTATGAGCGGGGTTGGCGTGCTGGATCATACAGACGCGGACCACGAGGCCGTTGCTAGCGCTCGGCAGATAATTCGGCGACAGGTCCACCATATGTCGCGGTTGCTGGACGACCTGCTCGACATCGCCCGTATCACGCAGGGCAAGATCGACTTCCGTAAGAAGGTGCTGGATCTGAACGAATTGATTTTCGAAGGCGTACAAGCCATGCAACCGGCAATGGAAGCGCGTCGGCAGCTTCTTTCGGTCATTCCAGCGCTCGGGCCAGTAATGGTGGAGGGCGATCCAACGCGTTTGCTGCAAATTGTTGAGAACCTGCTGACCAATGCCTCGAAATATACTCCATCTGAGGGTGCCATTTGTTTGGAGCTAAAGAAAGTGGCAGATGACTGCGTATTGTGCGTGCGAGACAACGGCCGGGGCATTGATCCGGAAATGTTGGTCGAAATCTTCGACATGTTTTTCCAGTCCAACGAGGCGATCGATCGCAGCGATGGGGGAATGGGTGTTGGACTTACCCTCGTCCGAACCCTGGTTGAAATGCATGGTGGAACGGTAACGGCTCACAGCGAAGGAGTCGGACATGGCAGCCAGTTCGAGATTAGGCTGCCGCTTGCGTCGAATCCGCCAACGAAGTCAACGGTACAGCATTCGGTTACAGCAGGCGTTGTAAATCGGGTCTTGGTGGTTGAGGACAATGCGGACAGCCGTAACATGTTGCAAACCCTCTTAAAACTGGATGGCTTCCAGGTGGAGGTCGCCGAGGATGGCCAGCAAGGCCTCGACGCAATTCTCGCGCAACTGCCCGACGTTGCCCTGATCGACATTGGATTGCCGGAGCTCGACGGGTACGAAGTAGCCCGTAGAGTCCGAAAACAGCTAGGCAAGTCCGTCGTTCGCCTGGTGGCACTTACCGGCTATGGCCAAGCAAAGGACCGCGAAGCCGTATTCCAGGCTGGGTTCGACGAGCACTTGGTGAAGCCCGTCAACCCTCATGATTTGGCACGTGTGCTGAGCACACCGAGAAAGCCTCGCTGACACCACGGCGGCGGAGCCAAGACGCGACACGCTCGGATTCCCGCCATTTCTGATCGCGAGTAGCAGCTCGTCCGTTAGATTTGTTTCTTGACACTTGCACATATCTCGCAGCAAGGTAGTGGGCGTTTGAATGGGTGACCGCACGAGCGGAAGCCGACAATTCCGCTCTGCCGACTTCCTTTCCTGTTCAATTGCCGCGACGTAGCAATCGAGGTGACCGGATTTGACCTAATCCGATAATCGTTCTTTTGTTGGTACGCGTCGCCATAAATTACGTCGCAATCCATTCTTCGGACCACCACGTGTCTAAACTTCTGTCATCAAACAAGACCCTAGGTACTCATCGAAAATTAGCTTCTTGACGCACCGGCGTTCGGCTACCCCGCTAACTCGTCAAGCCCTGGCGAATCGAGGTGGACCACCAAATACTGTACAGTTTCGACCGCCAATCGCCATAGTTTTCGACTGCGATTCACATCCTGTGTAATGCCTCTTCACCGCCGCGTGACGTGCTTCATTAGAGACAATCCGACGCGCGTTCAGACGGGTCAGAGATAATGCTTTTCCTTGGCCGCGAAGCTCCGCATTTATACTAGCCGCCAAATGGCGAATTGGTAGCTATTGTCGCCCTTTCAACCAATCTGCAGCACAACAAATCGCGGGCCGCTCCTGTAACGCTAATTCTAACTGCTTTCGCTTTGTCTCCGGTCGAGTGTGAGTATAAACGCCCGTCATTCCCAAACCATTTGCAATTCCAAATGTGCTCGTCGGTGAATGCCCCATCAGCTCGTTGCGAATGAGTGGATCTACGTTGGCATCCTGGAGAATCGTCGCAAACGTGTGTCTAAAAGTTTTGGGTGCTGTGATATGTGGCAGATCGATCGCCTTGGTGATACGCATGAATTCGATGCGCACCCAATCTTCACGCGTTGCGCCAATGTTGCGCCAGACTGTTCTCACGAGCGCTTGGCTTTGATGACGTGTGATCTCCTGCGGGCTCTTGGCATCGATATCCTCGCATCGTCGCACTGTTTCGCGTTGTAGTTGCGCGATGGACTGTCCGCTCAGTAGCGGTACGAACCCTTCCCCACAACGTCGTTGACGAAACACTGGGCCAGTGACTTGTCCGCGTAGCATATGCTTTAGCACGTCTACCAGGGCAGGGCAGAGTGGAATGTCGCGTTCATTCCGCGTTTTGACTCGCCATCCCAAGGTTGGCTTGTTGCGGACGAAGAGCCATCCGCCTTCTAAATCCAGATCGTCTGGCAGCAACAGGTGCGTCAGCTCGCCTGGCCGTAATCCAGTGAGTAACAGAACTAAAAATAGCGGGAACTGCCAGTCATCACATGCTTCAAAAAACTTCCGTTCCTGTTCTGGGGTAAAGACATCAATTGGCTTAGCGTCTTCAACCGGGATTCGGCAAATCTCAATCGTTTGAAATGGATTATCCGAATACGGAGACAGATGACGGTGCCGCTGAGCGAAGTTCAGCATGGTGGAGCAAGTCTCCAAAATGTACTTCACGCTGTTGTCCCGTAGCCGCTTTTGGGATGCGTTGGGATGCCCGTTGGGGGCCACTTTCAACGATCGAAGGTGGCGCACAAACTCTTCTGCATGAATTGCCTTAAGGTCCGACACGCGACGCAATGGCTTTATGTCTGCGACAAATCGCAGAAAGTGGTTAGTCGCCGCGCGATAGCGTTCGATCGTACGCACGGAGGATCGCCTAACATGCTCATGATGGTCGAGCCATCGCTGTCGAAGCTCTGGCACCGAGACGGGCTCGAATCCGAGTGCGGATGGGACGCCGACTTCAAGTTGGGCGTTGATCTCGGATGCGGACTGCCGGGCTACGATCTCTGTCTGGGCCGATTCGCGGCTGCCGACGTCGTCCGTTTTCGCGGTAACAGAGGTACCAGATCTTGCCGCGGCGGTAGGCTCGTACTCGGCCGACGCGGAAGGATTTGGTATTTGCAGAACGGCCAATTTTGACGTTTTTCAGACGCCATCTGGCCACTCCTCGGAGAACTCTTCCGCTACAAAGCGCTACAAAAAGCGCTACAAACGGCGAGTTTCCGGGAGTGCCCAGAAACGCAAATGCCCATCAGCGAGTAACTTACGCTGATGGGCAACGAGCACGAGCGGAGAGGACAGGATTCGAACCTGCGGAAGGGTTTAATCCCTTCACCGATTTAGCAAACCGGCGCTTTCGACCACTCAGCCACCTCTCCAACAGTGCACCGGGCATCGATCCCGTGACACTTGCCGCGATTTTCGACGTAGCGGCTGCCTTGTATTTTACGGACGGCCCGCCTGGCTGCAAGGCGAGAGTCGCCGGCCGGGTCATCCCTCGCGCTAAAACCGTCGACCCTTTAAGTGCCGACCATTTGCGGCGCTCCGGCTGACGCCGGGCCGGGTTCGTCGCTTTCGATTCGCATGCTGTAGAACGACCGCCAGATGAATATCAGCGCGATCATAAACAGGCCAGCTGCGCATCCAAACCGCAGATTCGTCGGCATGGTAATCGCCAACTCCACGGCCAGCAGTCCAAACAGGGTCGTGAACTTGATAACTGGATTGAGCGCCACCGATGATGTGTCTTTGAACGGGTCGCCCACCGTGTCGCCGACCACCGTGGCCGCGTGCAGCGGCGTGCCCTTCTCGCGCAGATTCACTTCGACGATTTTCTTCGCATTGTCCCAGGCGCCGCCCGCGTTGGCCATGAAAATCGCCTGGTACAGCCCGAAGATGGCGATCGAAATCAGGTAGCCGATAAAGAAATACTCATTCAAGCAGGCAAAGGCCAAGGTGGTGCAAAATACGGCCAGGAAGATGTTGATCATGCCTTTCTGGGCGTACTGCGTGCAGATTTCCACAACCCGCTTGCTGTCCTCGTTCGACGCCCTCGTCGCGCCGCTTTCCAGCCGAATGCTCGACTTGATGAACTCGACCGCACGATACGCGCCGGTGACGACGGCCTGCGTCGACGCCCCGGTAAACCAGTAAATCACCGCGCCGCCAGAAATCAGGCCGAGCAGGAAGGGCGGATGCAAGATCGACAAATACCTAAAAGAGTTCACGTCCGACAATCCGTTCGTAAGGATCATGATGATCGAGAAAATAAGCGTCGTGGCGCCTACCACGGCGGTGCCGATGAGCACCGGTTTGGCCGTTGCCTTAAACGTGTTGCCCGCCCCATCATTTTCTTCAAGCAGATGCTTGCCGCGTTCGAAATTGGGCTCGAACCCGAACTCCCGCCGAATCTCCTCGCGCACCGGGCCGGCTGGAAATTGTCGACAGCTCATAAATCGACTGCGCGTTGTCGGAAACTGGGCCGTAGGAATCGACCGCGATCGTGACCGGCCCCATTCCCAGGAAGCCGAACGCGACCAGCCCGAAGGCAAACACGGCCGGTGCGAGCATGATCGTTTGTAGCCCTCCGTCTCCATTTTCGGCCACGCCGTATGCAATGGCCATCAGGGCCACGATGACCATGCCCATCCAAAATCCGCTGTAATTGCCGGCGGTTAGTCCGGACAGAATATTCAGCGATGCGCCGCCTTCGCGCGACGATGCCACCACCTCTCGCACATGCCTCGAATTGGTGGAAGTGAAGACTTTCACCAGCTCGGGAATGATTGCCCCGGCAAGCGTGCCGCAAGAGATAATGGCGGCCAGCTTCCACCACAGCGTTTCATCGCCGTGCACATCTCGAATAAGAAGCCATGAAACGGCAAAGGTCACGACGACCGAAATAACCGAGGTGATCCAAACGAGCCAGGTCAGCGGCGCCTCGAAGTCCATTTCATCCGCATCCGCGTACTTGCTTCGAGCTCTCGCTTGATTGACGGCATACGCCGCGATGCTCGTAATCACCATCATCACGCGCATCATGAAAATCCACACGAGCATCTGCACTTGAGTGGAAACGGCCAGCGTCTGAGCCTCTGCAAGTTGCTGTTCCGTTGCTTGGGCGACTGTCACACCCTGCGGAAGGAAGAAAGCGGGCGTGATCGCCAGCATAATAAACACGATCAAAGCCACGCCAGTCACGCCATACGTCTCGAAGCCGTCGGCCGTGGGCCCCACGGAATCGCCCGCGTTGTCGCCCGTACAATCGGCGATGACGCCGGGATTCCGCGCATCGTCCTCGCCGATGTTGTACACGATCTTCATGAGATCGGCGCCGATGTCGGCAATTTTTGTGAAGATACCGCCGGCGATCCGCAGCGCCGCCGCCCCCAGCGATTCGCCGATTGCGAAGCCGAGGAAGCAGGGCCCGGCATATGCACCTGGAACAAACAACAAGATCGCCAGCATGATTGCCAGCTCCACGCTGATCAGAAGCGTGCCGATGCTGATGCCTGCCTGCAGCGGGATTGAATACACAGGGAATGGCTTACCGCGCAAACTTGCAAACGCCGCGCGGGAGTTTGCGTACGTGTTGATTCGAATACCGAACCACGCCACGCCGTAGCTGCCTAGAATGCCAATCACGCTGAACACGACGATGATGGCGACTTGTTTCGGCGTGAATTCATCGCGCGCAGCCAGCCGAAGTAAACGACCATCACCGCGCCGATCAACAGCCACAAAACAATGAGGAACTTGCCTTGCGTAAGAAGATATGTTTTGCAGGTGTCGTAAATAAGCTCGGAAATGCTGCGCATCGACTCGTGGACCGGAAGATTCCGCAGTCGAACGAATTGAACCAACCCGAACGCCGCTCCGGCGAAGCACACCACCAACCCGCCCATGAGCAAAAAGTCACCGCGCACTCCCAAGAAGGAATGCTGACCTACGTCGGGCAGTACCAGTTGGGCTTCACTGGCAACCGCGGTAGGTGCTGTAAGAAAGACGATGATCGCTGAAACGAAAAACGAGATGATGGAACGCATCGCGAAACGTCCGCCTTCTGGTCTATGCGCCGATGGTTCGTCGGCAGTTAGGCTACGCGGGAAACAATCGGAAACCTCGCCGGTCTGTCGCCGACCGGCTCGAACGGGGGCAGGGCCGCTGCAAGCCCCGAGCCATTGCGCAAATCATTGGCAATTGCCACGTTGCGCCACTTTTCCTTGTCGCGCCCAGGGCGGCGGATAGTCAACTTTAGCACACCAGGGGCCACCTCGACTACCGCCAATTTTGCTTGGGGCCGTAGTTGCGGCGTAGGCAGCGGCACGACCATCCGGATATTGCCGCAAACGCGCAAGCGAATGTCCGTTCCACGTGTCAAAGCACGGTCGCGCTTAGTCGACCAGCCGTCGGTTGAGCCAGCGACTCGCTCCAGTGCTGGATCAGGATTCCGACGTTGGCATTGCGTTCTAATTGCTCCAGTGCCGCAAGGCACTCATCGAGGGCTCCGATGTTCGCCTGCGTCGGACCGTAATGTGCAGTCCCTGATGACGTCTCGCGCTTGATATCGGTTGCATCGGCCAAACGCTCTCGGTAATAGCTAATTGCGAAGCCAAGGACGGTTCGCAACCGCGCGCGCTTCTGAGCCGCCTCCTTTCCAGCTTCATCGACAAATGCTTGCACTGACCGCGCCAACGGCACGGCCGCAGGCGAGGCAAGTTGACGAAGCAGCTGCTCGCGAAACGTCCAAAATTCCGGATCGGCCAATTCAACCGCCCGCTCGACGCTGCCCTCGCTCAATTCGGCGGCCCGTCTTGCCGCCTGCCGGTCCGTCACTAATTGCTGATCCAGCAAAATGCGCTCCACCGTGTCTGTATCCAGCGGCTCAAACCGCACGATCTGGGCCCGTGAGCGAATTGTCGGAAGCTGCCGGCTGGGGCTCGTGCCGATCAAAATCAATAGCGACTGCGGCGGCGGTTCCTCGAGCGTTTTCAGCAAGCAATTTGCACTTTCCCGGTTGAAGTGATCAGCGTCATCAATGATGGCGATTCGCCGGCCGCCGTAGAACGGCTTAAAGGCAATTCGGTGGCACAGCGCTTCTTGCTTGAGTACGTCGTCATAACCGACAAACTGTGAGATGGCGAGCTCCGATTTATCCGGCCGCAGCCCGACGACGTCCAAATCCGGATGATTCCCCGACAAAAATAGCCGGCACGATTCGCAGAGCCCGCACGGGTCGAGCCGTATATCCGCCGATTCGGTGCACAGCAATGAATGGGCAAGTTGCAAAGCAAAGCGCCGTTTGCCGATGCCCGACGGGCCCACAAACAAATAGGTGCTGGCGAGCCGGCCTGTTTCCAGCGTGCACGAAACCGCCCGACAATTGCGTCATGTCCGTAAATGCCGTGCCACATGTGAGGGTCGAGGGTTGAAGGTTGAGGGCCGGGCCGGATTGAATTATTGCTGACAAGTTGCCTGCCACCAACCCTGCGAACCGGGGTCGGGAGTCTTCAACACGCTCAATTTCTCAGCAAGGTCGGTGGTGCAACGAATACCACAATTTGTGACCGCCTGCGACTCCCGATCCCCTCTGCGCAGCCGCGCCAAAGCGGTCGGGAGTCGGGGCCGCTGCTTGATAAGGTGACTTTCCGAGACGCCTCCGTTTCCGAAATAGAGAGCCAATTGACGACTCCGACCTCGGCGATGAACGCTCATCGAATAAGATTCCCAGCCTCAAACGATGTATACTGCAAGTTGCCTCTCTTCGTTGCAATGAAGTAACCGTCGAATGGCCGCCACCAAGCCGCAACTGCTCTCGGTCGATTGCCCCGCGTGCGGTGCGCACTACGACGTTCCCCTGTCCATGGCCGGAAAGCGCGGAAATTGCGCCTCGTGCGGTGCGAAGATCGCTGTGCCGGAAATCTCAGCCGCCGACACCAACCCTACGGCCGGGTTCGACGACGAACCAGTGCCGACTGAGCCGCAATATATCGGCGTCGAATGCCGCGTCTGTCAAACGCGAATGTACGGCCGGCCCGACCAGGTTGGCAAGGAAGTGAAGTGCCCCGATTGCGGCGCTCGCACGGTCGTTCCTCTGCCACCGCCGCCAAAGCGCAAAAATATTCCCGCCGCAATGGAGGGAGAGCAATACGAGTTGTGGGATGCCGACGAACAGCCGCTACCGAGCCTGCTAGCCGCTGCGCAGCCCCAGTACATCGCCGTGCGCTGCAAACATTGCGACACGCTGATGTACGCTACCGAGAAACAGGTGGGTCAAACGATCGCTTGCCCCGACTGCGGCAAACGCCAAGTCGTGCCGCCGCCAACAAAGCACGCGGCCAAGCGTTCGGTGTTGGCCAGCGAGGCTGAAACGCCAAGTTTGGATCCCGCCGCCGCACCCGGCGAGAGGCCCATAGTTATTTCCGAACGCGGCCCGATGCTTTACGAGCAGGAGCGCGAAGCCGAGCTCGCTTCGGAGAAGGAAATCGAACGACGCACCGGCAAAAAATTGCGCAATGCGCGCGGCCGTCCGATACTCCCGCGCCAGCCTTTGCTGACGGGCGTATGGCGAATGCTCGTGACCGAGGAGATCATCGCCCGCTGGATATTCTTGTCGCTCGTCCTTGGCTTCGCCGGGCAATTCCTCGCAGAGGCGCTGCTGACGCCGATACAAGGCATGGCGGAAGCAATCAAGCTCGTATTCGTCGTGATGGGCGGCTTCCTGTCGATGGCATGGGTTGCGATGGCCGCGCCGCTCATCGTCGCCATCGTCGGCGAGAGCGCCGAAGGTGAAGACCGGCTGAACCAACCTCCACGCCTACTGGCGTTTGATTGGTTCAACGAGATGTTTTGCGGAGTCATGGCCGGCTCGGTGGCCGGGCTATGTGGGTTGGGTGTGTGGCACATAACTCGAATGCTTTCGCTAGAGCCGGTGCTGTCGGCGGTAATCGTTACCGTGGTCGTTCTTATATTGTTCCCCGTGACGCTGCTTTCGACGCTGTTGGAAGGCACGCCGCTAGGCGTTCTGTCGCCGCGGCTTTTGAGCAGCATGGGAAAATGCCCGGGGGCATGGTTTCTATTCTATTTTCAAACGTTTGTACTTGCCGCGTTGGTAGGCGGGGCCGCTTGGATACTGTGGTCGGCGCTTGGAATACGGCCCGGCGACTTGGTAACCCTGCTCTGGTGTTTGGCCCCGCTGGCCATCGCCGCGTTGTTCATCGACATGCGTTTGCTCGGTCGCCTGGCATGGTGGATCAGCGAGCGAATTCCGCTTTACGAGAAGCAAGACGAAGAGTGAAGCGAACAATTGCCGCCGGCGAGCTCAAAGAAAATACCGCACGGCATTCTGAAATATTCGCAGCCCGTCGCCCGCGGCTCGCGCCGGTTCTCGTGTCCACCGCGGATGTTGCGTGGAATCGACGAACCGCTCCGGATGCGGCATCAGCCCGAACACGCCGCCCGCTCGACATCACAAATCCCGGCCACATTTCCCATTGCGCCGTTCGGATTGGCAGGGTAGGGGACCGACGAGATTTCGAATTTCGGATTTCGGATTTCGGATTGATTCCGTAAATCCGCATTCCGAAATCCGCAATCCGCAATCGGACCATAACGCAAAACTAATTGCCCGTCTGCTCGCATGGATTCGAGTAGACTCTCATCCCGCGCCACAAACTTCCCCTCGGCATGCGCCACTGGCAATTCCATTTCACGAATGCCCTGGAGGAACACGCAATTGCCGGCGTCAACTTCAAGCCGCACCCAGCGCGCTTCGAATCGGCCCGAATCGTTGAGCATAAGCGTCGCCGGCGGACCGCACTCATCGGCCGTCACCAACAGGTTCGTCTTCAGCAGCACCTGAAAACCGTTGCAAATGCCGAGGATGAGTTTGCCCGCATCGCGGAATTCGGTGAGCGCATCGGTCAGATGATGTTGCATCTGATTTCCGAGGATTCGCCCGGCGGCAATATCGTCGCCGTAACTGAAGCCGCCCGGAATGCACATAATCTGAAAGTCGCGCAGCCTCTGCGGCTCCTCCAGCACCCGGTTTACATGCCAGCGCTCGGCCGCGCCGCCGGCGAGCGAAAACGCGTGCGCACTCTCCTCGTCGCAATTCGTGCCGGGAGCTCGCAATATCAACACACGCGGTCGTGTCATCGAACCTGTTCCGTATCGTGCATTTGATCCAAGCTTAGCGTCGGCGGCCACGCCGAATCACGCACCAATCCGCGCCGCCCAACCAATCTCTCACCATCGAAACGTAGCCTGCCAGGCTTCTTTCAGTTCGAGAATATTTGCGTCGATCAACGGCAACCCACTAGAGTTTCCGTAAATTTGCATTCGGCCGTCGTCCCGAACTTCACCGATCCGCCCCACATCGATATTGCGGAATAACAATTCAAACTTAGTCGCGTGCTCGACAGGCACTTCGCATAAGAACCGGGAATTTGATTCAGAGAACAGTAGCAGCGGTTCCATTGCTGATTCATCGTCCATAATCCAAAGCGGCGATGGAACGTTGTCGAGTCCAATCCAAACGCCGAGCCCGCCGGCAAACGCCATCTCGGCTGCCGCGACCGCCAGACCGCCTTCACTCAAATCGTGGCAGGCGCGCACAAGGCCGCCGCGAATCGCCGAATGCACGGCCGCAAACCTCTCCCGCGCACGATCCGGATCAACTGTCGGAACCTGTCCACCTTCGAAACCGTTCACCAGTGCAAAGTGCGACCCGCCCAGCTCATCGCGCGTCTCGCCCACGAGGTACAGCAGATTGCCCGCCTGTTTGAAATCCATCGTGACGCATTGGCTTACATCATCGACCTGCCCAATCGCGCTGATCAGGAGCGACGGAGGGATCGCGATCGTTCGCCGCTCGCCGTTCTGGACCGTATAGCTGAATTCGTTGTTAAGGCTGTCCTTGCCGCTGATGAACGGCGTGCCCAGTACAATCGCCACGTCGTGACAGGCCAGCGCCGCCCGCACGAGGCTTCCGAGCGTTTCCGGCCGCTCGCAATCACCCCAGCAGAAATTATCCAAAATTGCTATCCGCCTCGGATCGGCCCCGACTGCCACGCAGTTGCGCACTGCTTCATCAATCGCGCTGGCGGCCATGTGGTACGTATCGAAATCGCCGTAACGCGGGTTCATCCCACAGGCGATCACCACGCCGCGCCGCGAGCCGAGCACCGGCCGGATCACCGCAGCGTCGCTCGGTCCATCGTTCGCCGCGCCGACAAACGGCTTCACCACGCTGCCGCCTTGCACCTCGTGATCGTACTGCCGCACGATCCATTCCTTGCTGGCCACATTGGGCGATGCGAGAATCTGCAATAAATCTTTTGTAAAGTCGCGCTCATCATAGAGCCGCGACTGTCGGTCGCGGTCGTACAGTTCTCGCTCCTCGCTCCTCGCTTCTCGTCCCTCATATACCGCCTGCCGCACGACCGGCGGCCGGCCGTCGTGCAAAAACCGCATGTCCAAGTCGCCGACCGTTTTGCCCGCGTAATAGAGCTGCAGCCGGCCGGTCGGCACGAACCGCCCAATCGCTGTCGCCTCGACGTTTTCCGATCGGCACAATTGCTCTAGCTCGGGCCAGCGGTCCTCCGGCACTGCCAGGACCATCCGCTCCTGCGCCTCCGAAATCCAAATCTCCGTGTACGACAATCCCTCGTACTTTAGCGGCACGCGGTCCAAGTGCACCTCCGCGCCGATTTTCTCGCCCATCTCGCCGACCGCGCTGCTGAAGCCACCGGCACCGCAATCGGTCACCGCGTGGTACAGTCCGCGGTCTCGGGCGGCAAGCAACACATCGAGCACTTTCTTTTCTTCGATGGCGTTGCCGATCTGCACGGCGCCGCCAGAAATCTGCTCGCTGTGGCTGGTCAACTCGGCGCTGGAAAACGTGGCGCCGTGAATGCCGTCGCGGCCCGGTGCGACCGCCGATCGCCACGATAAGATCGCCCGGCTTTGGGTTCCTTGTCGCGATTTGTCGACCGGCACGAGGCCGACACTCCCGCAATACACCAGCGGGTTGCCCAGGTAGCGCTCGTCGAAGTAAACCGCGCCGTTGACGGTCGGAATTCCCATGCGGTTGCCGTAGTCGCGCACACCTTCGACAACACCGCGCATCACGCGCTTCGGATGCAGCACACCGGGCGGAAGAGAATAGACAGGGAGACAGAGAGAAGGGGAGACAAGGAGACTCTCAGTTGAAACCGATCTCCTTGTCTCCTTGTCTCCTTGTCTCCTTGTCTCGCCCTCAGGCGGCGCGAAGCAAAACACATCCGTACTCGCGACCGGCTTCGCGCCAAGCCCGGTGCCCATGATGTCGCGGATCACGCCGCCGATGCCGGTGTTCGCCCCGCCGTACGGCTCGAGCGCCGACGGATGATTGTGCGTCTCCACCTTGAACGCCAGGTTGAATCGATCATCAAACCGCACGACGCCCGCGTTGTCTTTGAACACGCTCACGCACCAGTCGTCGCTGCCGAGCCGCTGGCGAATCTGCTGCGTGGCCGCAAAGATCGTCTCCTTGAGCATATTGTCGAAGCGCCGCTCGCCGTGCTCGTCGCGATAAGCGATCCGGCCGGCCAACGTCTTGTGGCTGCAGTGCTCGCTCCACGTTTGGGCGATCGTCTCCAACTCGATGTCGGTCGGATCGCGGCCGCAGATCGCGGAAATGCTGCCGAATGGTTTGCATCTCGGCCAGCTGCAAATAGAGCTGGCCCTCGCGGCTCAGCCGCATGAGTGCATCATCATCCAGCTCGCGCAGCGGAACCGTGCGCAGCTCAAAGCGATACGCGCTGGCCCACATCGAGTCGATCCAACTGCAGCGGCCCGATTACGACCTGCTCGATCGCGTCGTTCGCCAGAAGACGGTTCGCGAGTGCTTTCACCTCCGCGTCACTGGCCCCGCAAAGCCAATACTTGCGAAAGGACGCGAAAGCTGCAGTTTCAACACCCAAATCAGCGGCGGCGGTCATGCGCACTTTGTGCCACCGGATCCATGACACCCGTTTTCAGAAGTACGGTGACACATTGAGCGTTCGATTGGTGATCGTTTAATACCGGCTCGCCCGGCCGGCCAATCACCGCGCGCTCAACCACCACATCGGCCAGCAACCCATTCGCCAGCCGCTCCACCCGCTCGCGGCTTAGCGCAATTCCCTGCAGCAGATACCCGCGAGCCGTTGCCACCCGAAGATCTTGGGCCAGTCCCAATTCGCGCGCCGCGGCGGCCACGCGCTCGCCCGAGCGATCGGGCAAACCATCGGCCGGGTGGATGTCAATCTCCCAGAGCATCACGGTCCTGTTTCGTTTTCGCCGCCTGCTGAAGCACGAGAGCGAGGCTCTCGTAATCGCCTTGCTCTAAGTTTTCTCGAATGTTGGCCAACACTTGATTCAGTCGGTCCAGCGAATCCAGCACGTGCTGCCGATTGGCGGCGAAGATCGGCTGCCACAACTGCGGGTCGCCGCCCGCCACCCGCGTTGTATCCCGCCAACCGCTGGCCGCCAAGGGGAGCAATGAATGCGGCGTCGCGGCAGCCAGCGCCGCGGCAACCAAATGCGGCAAGTGACTCGTGGTGGCGAGCGCCGCATCATGTTCGGTCGGCGTCATCGTCCGCACTTCGGCCCCCAAACTTTGCCAGAAGCCGTAGACTTCCGTTTCGGCGGCCGGCCGTGTCAAATGCGTCGGCGTCACGACAACGGTGCGGCCGTCGAACAAATCGCCGCGCGCGTGGGCGGCGCCCGTGCGATGATCACCCGCCAGCGGATGGCTCCCCACGAATCGCGGACCGCTGCGCCGACCGGCAAGGCCCGCATCCACGGCCGACACGATTGCTTCCTTCGTGCTGCCCGCGTCAGTGATTAGCGAGCTGGCCGGGCATGCGGCCGCCGCCTGAATCACCTTTTCAGCAATCGTATCCACCGGCGTTGTGACCACAACAAGCTGCGCTTCCGAAACGCCCGTCGCCAGGCTCGTCACGCCATGGTCAATCGCGCCAACTTGCCGAGCCACATCGAGATTAGCTTGGCGGCGGCCGATGCCAATAATCCGCTGTGCGAGCCGCCGTTCGCGTAGCGCCAGTCCAATCGAGCCACCGATTAACCCAACTCCGACGATGGCTACCGTATCGTACTCGGCCATGCCGGAATTCTAATTGGCCGGCCGCACCACGACGAGGGGCACTCCGCTATTCCGCCTTCGGCAACGCCAACCCCTCGATTTCAAACGTCGACACTCGATACGGCGCCGCCAGTTCCATGACTCGAATCGCATGATTGTTCGTATCGGCCACGTAGAGCTTCCCGCCTGCCGCCGAAAGTCCGGCCGGTTCGTTGAACGTTGCCCGGGCGCCTTCCGCCGCGTCATCCTTGCCGGCCGCGCCGCTGCCGGCCACAGTCCGGCAGCTCCGCTCGTCGACGTCGATCATCTTGATCTTGTTGTTGTACGTGTCGGCCACATACAGCCTTCCATCCCACCATGCCACGCCGAGCGCGTGCTGCAGCCGCACGTCGCGACCCACCCCGTCCACATCGCCGAAATCAAACAGTGTTCCCGTCAGCCCGACAAGCGTCTCGACGTCCCCCGCCGGATCAAACGGTACCGAGCGAATGGTGCTGCCTTCGCTGTCGGCTACGAACAGCTTTTTTCCGTCGGAGGTGAGCCCGCTCGGCTGCGCGAAGGAGGAATAACTGCCGTCGTACGGTATGCTCGGCAGCAGCGGACCATCGGCAATATCTTCGCGGCCATTCCCCGCATAGGGGCCGATTTCGCTCTCATCAAGCGGCATCTTCCAGATCTGGTGCGGCCCGGCCATCGCAATGTACAAGTCCTTGCCATGCGGCCAAAGTGCCCACGG
Organism: uncultured Planctomycetota bacterium; assembly: GCA_963713365.1. Classification (GTDB taxonomy): domain Bacteria; phylum Planctomycetota; class Planctomycetia; order Pirellulales; family Lacipirellulaceae; genus JABDGM01. The sequence continues at coordinate 59,960 of CAVQLN010000010.1, forward strand.
ACTCGCCAACTGCGTAGTTTTCGGCGGCCCGACGAAACGCCCGGATCGATTCTCATTCCATCCCGGCCAGCCATTTCCCTTTTCTCCCGTGCCGGCAACCGTCGTGACCTGCTTCGCCGCCAAATCGACCTTTCGCAGCAGGTGGTTTTCGGTGTCGGCGACGTAAAGCACCTCCCCCACCAGCGCCATCCCCTGCGGATGGTTGAAGCTCGATTCGGCCAAACCTCCGTCCTGACGTCCAATGGCGCCCGAACCGATGACGAATTGGACTTTGCCATCGAAGCCGGCTACGACGATCCGATTATGGTTGCTGTCGGCGACAAACAGCCGCTTTCCCGTCTCGTCGGCCAGCACCTTGCCCGGATATCGCAGCGGCGTCTCTGCCTCCGTTTTGGCACCAACAAGCGCCGGCCGCGGCGACGGCATCAGCAGCTCATTCGCCTTGTAGAACGGCAAGCCGCGGTCAAGCACCTTCTTCAGATCATCAAACGTACGCTCGCCGCTCGCCGCCCATACCACGTCGCCAACCGGATCGATCAGAACCAGCGTTGGCCAGCTCCGCGCACCGTACCGTCGCCAGATTGCCATTTGTGCGTCGTTGACGACCGGATGTTCGATTTCATATCGCTCGGCCGCCTCACGGATGTTCTGAGTTACCTGCTCGCCCTCAAACTTTGCCGAATGGATCCCGATTACAACCAGTTCATTCGGAAAAGCGTGTTCAAGCTTCTTAAGCTCTGGCAACACATGCATGCAGTTGATACAGCAATACGTCCAGAAATCCAGCAGCACGAACCGGCCGCGCAAATCGGCCAGCGACAGCGGCCCGGCCGTATTCACCCACTCGCCGCCATCCAGCGGCGGCGCGGCGATACGCGTTGGGAAGGGATTTTCGCCCACTATCCGTTCTGATCCGCCGGCCGGCGCCGGAGCAGCAACCGCTTCCGGCGATTGCGCATTTGCCGGACCCCCGGTGAGGTGGCGATACGCTAGCCAGACAGCGATCGCCACACCGATCGCAATCAATCCGATTGTTCTTTTACCACCCGATCGAACCTGTCGGTCTTGAGGAACAGCGTGAGCCGCGGCCATGTCATTCTCGACTTACAATGGTGGTGTTTATGATGGATGAAACTGGCGTTATGCTTCTTCCGGCCGGAATCCGCCCGGCTGGCAAGGCGTTCGGCGTCATTGCCGACAAACCGAAAGCAAGCGTCGCAACGTTCCTGGCATATTTTACGCAATTCTTCGCTCTAACTGAACCGCTATAACCCGGTCACGAACGCCCGGTGCCGGCGCGTGGCCAAGCGGAATTGTTCACTTGCGGTCGCATTCGGCCGTATTCCAGTTCTATAATTAAGCCGGGCTGCATGTGTTTCGAATTGCGTTTCTCTTCGGGCGCACGTGCCCCGCCGGGCGGATGGAACGCCCAAGGTTGAGATGCACCGGGGGAAGGTTTTATGCAAACGCGCTGGTTAATTGCCGCAATTTTTTGCATGGCTGCGCTCGCGGCACAAACAGCCCATGCCGAGGCATGGGTAGCCAAAATGTTTGCAGAGCGCGAGCACAATTTCGGCGCTGTCGCCCGCGGCGCCGACACCGTCCATCGCTTCGCCGTCAAGAACATTTACAAGCAGGACGTCGAGCTGGTCAGCGTCCGCTCGAGCTGCGGATGCACCACGCCGTCGCTCGAAAACAAGGTCCTGAAAACGTACGACGTCGGCTACGTCGTTGCTCGCTTCAACACCCGTACTTTCACAGGCATGCACGGCGCGACGCTCACGGTCGAAGTCCGCTGGAACGACAACGGCCGGACGCGCCGCGGCGAGACCCAGCTGCGAGTCAACGGCAATATTCGCGGCGACGTTGTGTTCAAGCCCGGTGCGATTCAATTCGACTCCGTCCAGCAAGGCAATCCCGCCGAACAACGCGTCGACGTTACGTACGCCGGCCGCTCCAGCTGGAAAATCGTCGACGTTCGCGGCGCCAGCGAAGACTTCGAGGTCGAGCTCAAGCAGAAACAGCGCTACTCGGGCCGCGTCGGCTACGAGTTGCTGGTCCGCTTGAAGGAGTCCGCCGCTGCCGGTTACTTCAATGAGCAGTTGGTGCTCGTCACCAACGACGATCAGAACCCGCGGATCCCCATCCACGTCGCCGGCCGCATTATTCCGCAAATCTCCGTCGCGCCGGAGTCAGTGCTGCTGGGAAATGTCAAGCTCGGCGGGCAGGTTTCGAAAAAGGTCATCGTTCGTGGCCAAAAGCCGTTCCGAATCCTGTCGGTCGAATGCGCTGAAGATAGCTTTCAGTTCAAGGTTGACGATCGGGCCAGCGAGCGACACGTCGTGGAAATTGTTTTCGACGCCAAGAAGAACCTCGGCAACGTGAAGCAGACGATCCACATCGCGACCGACCTTGGCGAGGAGTTTCGCACGACGCTCACCGCGTACGCGAACGTGCTGCCCGATAAAGTGGAGCCTGAGACTAAGGATTCGGAAGCGGAGACAAAGCCCGAAGAAGGCACTGCCGGCGCTGCTAGCGAACCGCCCAGCCGCGTCGTCAGCCAGTAGATCAGGCTTTCCAGCCCGACTTGCGGCGATGTCCAGCTTGAAGGTCAGCCTAGAAAGGCTGACCTACAGAATGGATTGACGCCACCCGCAGCGGTCGGAATAATCCGGCCGCTTTTCTTTTCGTCTTATCCTGGTTGACGTTCTCGCGCTGATTTGCGCAGAGGTTCGTGGCCGTCCGCGCACGTTAACGACCGCGCCGGCAATTCGTGCTTATGTTGCGCTCGCTGAAGGTACGAATTCTCGAAGCAGTTCTGATCTTCGCGTCAGGATGTATTGCCGCGCACGCGGGCGCTGCCGAACCACCGCCTGCCCCGATCCCTCTGAAGTGTTCATCGAAACTGCACCGTCCGATGTTCTCCTGCACGAAAGCGAATCGGCGCCGATGCCGCTGGAATTCGACGATCCCTCCAAAAACCTGGCCGATGCCGGGCCGCCGCCAAAAAGCTATCGCCCCTTCATGTCCTGGCTGAACCTGCGGCATTCCTACACACATGGCCGCAACGTTGGCCTCGGCCACCCAATGGTCGGCACAAGCTGGCTCAATCGCCCCTACTATGTCGGCGGCGAACTCGGCAACCTGTGGTTAACCGAATCCGTCGAGCCATCGGTGAGCGATGACGTTGATGCCTTTGGAGGAGTTTTCTTCGGCTGCGATTGGGACCACTATTGGGGCAGCGAATTCGCGCTGCTCCGAGCAACGCCGGAACTGATTAATAGCGCGGCGCCGGACGCCGACCGCGGCGATCGGCTCATGATTTGGAGCGCCAACCTCATGTACTACCCCTGGGGCGATTCCTGGTTCCGGCCCTACTGGCGTTGGGGGATCGGCGCCACGGAGCTTGATTATCCGACCGACACCGGATTTCGTCGCGACGAAACGCTTTGGACATTTCCGATCGGCATGGGCGTAAAGTACCCCTTTCGCCGCTGGCTGGCCGGGCGCGCGGAACTAACCGATCACTGGGCCTGGGGCAACGACGGCATCGCCACGCAGCACAATATTAGTCTCACGCTGGGCCTGGAATGGCACTTCGGCGCACATCCGCGCTCGTACTGGCCCTGGCATCCAAGTCGTCACATCTGGTAGCGGGGAGCGAAAGTTGGAAGGCGAAAGGAGAAGGGCGGAGTAATATGGAATCATGGATTCGTCCGTCCCCTCCGCCTTCCGCCTTCCGCCTTCCCAATTCGAGCTCTCCTCGCATCGCCGTCATCGGCGGCGGCATCAGCGGCCTGGCTGCAGCGATGCGAATCACTGAACTGCTGCCGCATGCAAAACTCGATTTATTCGAAGCGTCGGCCCGCCTCGGCGGAGTGCTCGACACCGTGAGCCGCGACGGTTTTCTCATCGAGCGCTCGGCCGACAACTTTCTCACCACCCCGCCGGTGGCTGTCGACCTTTGCCGGCAACTCGGTATTGCCGACCAGCTTCTTGAAACCGATGAAACTCGCCGCCGCGCAATGGTCGTGCAAAACGGCCGGCTAGCTACCCATTCCGCGCGGCTTCTACTTGATGTCGCCGCGCAAACTTTGGCCGATCCTCACTTCGCCAGTATTAAGCCTGCACGGCAAGCTGCGATTACTTGCCGAGCTGTATGGTTCCACGCCGCAAACCCGTCTCCCTCCGGGTTAAGATCCGCCGTGGCGGAAAAGGGCAGGGTGAGGGTGCATCGGATGACGAGAGCGTCGCCTCGTTCGCCCGTCGCCGCTTGGGCCGCGAAGCCTTTGAACGCCTGGTTCAGCCACTCGTCGCCGGCATCTACACTGCTGACCCCGAGCAGCTGAGCATGGCCGCCACGATGCCCCAATTCTGGGCCTGCGAACGCCGGCACGGTTCACTCGGCCCCCTACGGACTGGTCGCTTCGACTCGACTGAGCTCGCCGAAGTCAGCGACCAGTCAACCAACGAAAATGTCACAGCGCCACACCTCAACGACGCCACCGGCGCCCGCTACGCCTTATTCGCCGCACCAAAAAACGGCATGGCCTCACTGATTCAAGCCGCTGCCACCTGCCTGCCACCCAACTCGATCCACCTCAATACCGCCGTCCTTTCAGTCCGCCACAGCAACAACGTTTGGGATTTGAACTTCGAGTCGAAGCATCCCCACTCCCTACTCCCCACTCCCCACTCCCACTCCCACTTCGATGCCCTCATCCTCGCCATCCCCGCCCACGCCGCCGCGCACTTACTCGCCCAACGCGATCCGGCCCTCGCCGCCGAGCTTGCCGCTATCCCCTACGCCGGCTGCGCCGTCGTCAGCTTTGGCTTCACGCGTGAGCAAATCGGCCACCCCCTCGATTCATTCGGCTTCGTCGTGCCCCAAGTGGAGCGCCGGCGGATCATCGCGGCCAGCTTCGCTAGCCTGAAATTCCCCGGCCGCGCCGGACGATGCCGTTTTGATTCGCGTCTTCATCGGCGGCGCGCTGCAGCCCGAACTAGTCGGAGCTGCCCGATGACGAACTCCGCCGTGTTGCGCTCGACGAATTGAGCGTCCTGCTGAAGGTTTCAGGCGATCCAGTCCTGACCGACATTGCCCGCTGGCCTGCCTCGATGCCCCAATATCACGTCGGCCATCTCGCGCGCATCGCGCGCATCGGACAACTCGCCGCACGCCACCGTAATCTCGCCCTTGCCGGCAACGCCTACCACGGCGTCGGCATTCCCCAATGCATCGCCAGCGGCACATCGGCCGCCGGACAAATAGCCGCCATGCTCTCGCGATAAGGGCGTGCAAAACAGGTGAGTTTTGCGGGAGAAACTGGGACCCCTGTCCAGCGCGCAAAAAAAGCCGCCTCCATTGCTCACGGCACTGGAGGCGGCATGTTGAACGATCGAATTTACTGTTGGCTGCCGCGTCAGTTCGCGGCCAGCGGAGCTCCGGCGGCCGCTTCGGCAATGCGTTCTGCCGCTTCGGTCTGCTGGGCGCTGGCTTGACGGTTGACGAACTCCAGGTCGCTGGTGCTCAAGCGATACAGCGGCACGGTCGTGGTGCGGCCGTTGTCCTTGAGGAGTTGAACCTTGGCGTCCATGAAGCGGACCAGTCGGCCCTGGCACGAGAACTCGCCCGTGTTATCGACCCAGGTCCGCAGCTCGCTGCTGGCCAGGCCGCCCGGCTCGCTCAGGATGCTTTCGGTGCCGCTGGCCGGCGGCGTGGCAGCGCCTTCGGTTTCACCCATCGGCTCACCAAACAGGTCCTCGCCTTCGGCCGCATCATCGGTCGGCTGCTCGTCCGCGGCGGGTGTCTCGGTGCTGCTTTCCGTGCCGGTGGCCGGCGGCGTGGCAGCGCCTTCGGTTTCACCCATCGGTTCACCGAACAGGTCGCCCGCATCATCGGTCGATGTATCGGCCGGTGTTGTGCTTTCCGGCGGCGTCGCGGTCTCGGCCGGCGTGGTCCCTTCGGTGGTCGACGTTCCGAAGATGTCGTCCGTCGTTTCGAGAGTGTCCGACGGAGGAGTAGTCTGCGGCGGAGTTGTGGGCGGCGTCGCGGTTTCGGCCGGCGTGGTTTCGGTCGTTGACTCGTCAAACAAACCATCGTCCTCGGGCATGTCGGTGGAAGGAGGAGTCGTCGTTGCTGGCGGCGTAGCCTCTTCCGTTCCGTTGAAGGTGTCCTCGAATGTGTCCTCGACGGGCGGTAGCGGCGTTACGGTAGTCGAGGGAGGCGTGGTGTCCGGCATCGGCTCAGTCGGAAGCGTCGGGGCGGGCGTCGTGTCCATCGGCCGCGCAGCGTCGCTCGGGCGATGGCATCGTTCCCGCTTCGGCGCTGTCGTCGGCCGGGCCTTCGGGTGCCGGCTCGGGCGCTGTCTCGACGACGCGGCCTTCGACGACTGAACCTTCGATCACCTCGTCGCCACAACCGCAGCCTTCGCTATAGCCATAGCCGCCGCTGCAGCCATCGCCGTAACCGCAGCCGTCGCATTCGCCGCTGTATCCATAACCACCACAGCCGCCACGGTGATACGTGTTATATGAATCGTAATACGACAACGGCGCATAACCGCAAGAGCCGTAATACCCACCACCGTAGCCGCCGCCGTAATGACACGACGAGGAGTAATACCCAGGACCATAGGAGCGGTGACCACCACACCCGCCGCGGAACATATGCCATGCTGAGGCGGGGTTGATCGACATCATGACGACCAGCGCACCGATAACTATTGTTCGCAAGGTTCTACGCATGTCTGTATCTCCGATGAACAAAAATTGATCGATTCGGCCGGTGAACTGCCCGACGCCATTTCGGCGAAGTGCAAAATACAGGGCTCGCCACGCGCGAGACTCGTTAGTCACTTCATCGAGAAACGGGCTAAAACTGCTGGGCGCAAGTTTCCATCGTAACTTCGGTAAAGTGAAAAATCAAACAAGCCAAAACGGTCCAGAAATTAAACGAAATAGCGCCGCAACAATAAGGGACCCCATTCCAATAGAGGCTATTTGGCCCGATCTCGGCCCCCTTTACGCGCCAGTGCCCTTGGCCGTGTCGGCCGGCGCGGCAAAACTCGGGAACTCCTCGCCAAAATTCCGGCTCACGGTGCTTCGTACCGCTTCGGCCTTTTCGTTCACCAACCGGGCCTCGTTATTGTGATGCGACTCGGCGCGACGCCAATCTTCGTTAAGCTGCTCGCGGTTCTCGCTGATCGTGGGCGTTTCCCAAATTCGCACGGCTCGTTCGTACAATTCGCCGCCATGGTCGTACCACAAAGCAAGCTGCCGGCCGAAACGGACCACCGAGTCATCGACGCTGTCGCTGGGAACGGCTTCGACCGATTTCGCGGCAAAGCGGCTGATGCGGCCTTTGATCGCAAACACGCGCGACGCATTGGCAGAATTGGAAGCCGACTCCGCATCCTTCTGCAGGGCGGCTTCGGACAGCGCGATTTCGCTGACGCGCGCCCAATAAGCGAGCGTCTTTTCCTTCGACGCCTTTGGCGCACCCGTCGGTTCACTGGTGTTACCTTGAGGCGCAGCAGCTGCCAATACGGGAGGATTGGTCGTTTCACCCGAACGCAGCGCCGTCAGTTCCAATCGCAGCGTCCCAAGCTCTTCTCGGAGCGTCGCAACGAGCTGCTCGCGCGTCATGGCGTTATCAGCCGGCACCGCCGGCCGCAATTTTTGCGGCACGCTCTCCAGCAATTCGGCTTCGGCCAGTGCGGTGTATGCGAGGTTACGAACGTCGACGCCGAGATACAGCGCACCAACCATGCGCCGCCCACAACGGCCATCACGCAGCCCACAAATTCCAGTACTGTCAGTCCGGCCCGATTGCGACTGCGCAGTCGTGGCAGGCCGGTGCCCTTTGAAGTGTTGCAATGCCATTTTTGCTTCTCGCCAATGGGATCAAACGCCGCGCGTTGTCGGCTCGAAAAGGTAAACATTACGCCTGGAAAGTTTAGGTTAAGCGTGCACGGGATCAGTTCGCAATCGGGGCCCTCGGATTTCGTGCCCGGATCGAATGCGCCGGTCGAACGCATTGCGCCAATGGCGCCGGGCGCGATTGCATTGCCGAGGTCGTCGATTGCCGCGACGCGCCGGCTGCCTGTTGTGCCGAAGATACTGGTCTGGCCAGAGTGGCCACCTGGAATTCGCTGAAAAACGGCCGCGCGAGCGTCAACCGCAGTGTGTGTCTTTGCCGATTCGTTAATCAGAGCGGATCCGTCACACTCCGCCATCAACGGGCGGTTGTTGGAATATCCGGAGCCACCTATAATTCGGGTGAGTTCTGCCCAAATACCCACCGAGGGAATGGCGGGTACTTAACGAGGGGCGCGGTCGGGCGGAGGTCAACCAGACCACGTGGACGTCGGAGCGTGTACGAATCAACTGCATCTCGAAAAGCCGCGCTTCAGCCTCGGACGAAGCGGTGCTCCAACCCCCCAAGATCCTCTGCCTTGGCGGTACGCATGATGCGCAAGTCGCCCTGCGTGAGCACTTTGGCGAAGATGTGCAGATTGTCGAAGTTTCGCCAGCGCGGGCCCTCGCGCATTTAGGCAGCGGCGAGTACGTCGGCATCTACGCCGACGCCGACCACTTCGCGGAAGTCATCGACGTCGCGCCGGCTCGTGCAGAACGAGCGCATTCTGCAGGGCATGCCCGACGGCGTCGTGCTGCTTGGGCAGCGACAACACGATTCTGTGGGGCAACGGCCGGCTGCGCGAGTGGACGGGCCGAGATGACATCGTCGGCTCGAATTTTTACGATGTCATGGGCACGCCGGAAATCCTCGGCCCGGACTTCTGTCCATTCCACACCGCACTTGCCACCGGCCGGGCGAGTGGCTCGACGCTGCGCTGTTTTCAGAAGCCGCTACATGCGCGTTCACGCCGCTCCGGTCATCGATACGAAAGGGACGCCGCTGACATCTGGTCGTCACGATTCGCGAAGTGACCGATGAGATCCTTCAGCAGCAAAAGCTTTCAGCGATCCACCAGGCCGGCATCGAGCTGGCCGACCTCACGACCGACGAAGTCGCCAAGATGTCGGTCGAGGAGCGGATCGAGCTTTTACGAGCCAATATCCTGCACTGCACGCAGGATGTTTTGCATTACGACGTCGTCGAAATTCGCATGCTCGACCCCACGACGCGGGCGCTCGAGCCCGTGCTGGCCGTCGGCATGATGCCCGAAGCGGCACAGCGCAAACTGTATGCCGAGCAATCGGGCAACGGCGTCACTGGTTTCGTGGCGGCCACCGGCAAGAGTTACCTTTGCGAAGACACGAGCGAGGATCCGCTGTATCTCGAGGGCGCGGCCGGCGCCCGCAGCTCGTTGACCGTGCCCGTCATGCTGCATGATGGCGTGACCGGCACGCTGAACGTGGAGAGCCCGGAGCCGCGGGCGTTTAACGAGAGCGATCTGCAATTTCTGGAAATCTTCGCCCGCGACGTGGCCATCGCGCTCAATACGCTGGAGCTGCTGGCGGCGGAAAAAGCCAACACGGCGGCCGCCAGCGTCGAGGCCATCCACAGCGCCGTCGCCATGCCGGTGGACGACATCCTCAACGATGCCGTCAACGTGATGGAGCGCTACATCGGCCATCAGCCAGACGTGGTCGAGCGGCTGCAATCGATCCTCCGCAATGCCCGCGACATCAAGCAGGTCATCCAGAAGGTGGGCCAGTCGATGGCCCCGTCCGAGGCCCAGCCGCCCTCGGCCCGCGTCGAGCTGCGGCCGGCCCTCGTTGGGCGGCGCGTGCTGGTGGTGGATGCCGATGAAAGCGTTCGCAGCGCCGCCCACGCGCTGCTTGGAACGATATCGCTGCATCGTCGAAACGGCCCACGATGGCTGCGAGGCCCAGTTCATGGTCCGCAGCCTGTCGGCGGGTCAGCATTACGATGCCATCATCGCCGACATCCGCCTGCCCGATATGTCGGGCTTCGACCTCATGCTGAAGCTCAAGGAGATGATGGAAGTCGTGCCGATGGCCCTCATGACCGGCTTCGGCTACGACCCGGGCCATTCGATCGTCAAAGCTCGGCAGGCCGGCCTGCAGGCCGTGCTGTACAAGCCGTTCCGGCTGGACCAATTGCTGGAGACGGTCGAGCACATCGTTACCGCCACAGGCGCCAAACAGCCCGCCGACCGCTGATTTCGCCGCAGGACGCGCCGTTCTCACGCTCGCTGTGTGAGACGTAACCTTGTGACGACTGAGCGTCGTTACATTTTTCTCCCAAGATTTCGGCATCGATGTTCTGGTTAATTGTCATTTTCGGCTGCCTGGGCCACGCCATCCTGTGGGCGACGCTCGTCAATCGCGTGCATGCTCTTGGGATCAAGCGGCGTTGGGTCGATCTCCTGACGGTGCTTTGCGGCGCTGCTCTCGTATTGATTCCCGCGGCGCTGGCGCTTGTGCTTTTCGGAACGGACGCCGACGGTGATGTGATACTCGCGAGAAACGTGGCTTGGCTGTACCTGGTCGCATGCGCGCTATGGTCCATTTTCGCGATCGGTCACCGGTACTGGCTCGTGTCTCATCCGGAGCGGGGCGGTGCACTTGCAGAGAATCACACGACAAAGATCGATTTGCGGATGGACGCTCAACAGCCGCTCGCCGCGCCCGGAGTCTCCGACTGGCTGACTCGACTGCCGGGAAACCAGGTTTTTCAGTTGTGCATCCAAGAAAAGCAGCTTCCTATTCCGCGACTATCGGCTCAGTACCAAGGCTTGCGGATCGCCCACTTATCCGATCTGCACATGAGCGGCCGGATCACAAAGTCCTATTTCGAGCGGGTCGTCGAACACGTTAACCGCTGTGAGCCCGACATCGTGGCGATTACTGGCGACGTCGTCGAACGAAACGAATGTCTGGAATGGATTCCGGACACCTTCGGCCGGCTCCATGCTCCCGGGGGTGTTTACTACGTGCTGGGGAACCATGACCGGCACGTGGACGAAAAGCGGCTTCACGCGATGCTGGCTGATGCCGGCCTCGTTTATTTAGGCGGCACTTGGACGCAAACGACGGTTCGCGGAACGCCTGTCGTCCTCGCTGGCAACGAGGTGCCGTGGTATCCGCCGGCGGCCGACTTGAGCGGCTGCCCGGCACACGACGCGGCGGGTGTGCCGGTGCGCGTTGTGCTGGCCCATTCACCGGACCAGTTTCGCTGGGCTCAACAGCAAGATGTGGACTTGTTGCTTGCGGGCCACAACCACGGCGGACAAGTGAACTTGCCACTGCTTGGCGCGGTGTTGGTGCCAAGCAAGCACGGCGTGCGATACGCCGCGGGAGCTTTCCGCGCCGGAAATACAGTGATGCACGTGAGCCGCGGCACCGCTTGTCTCACGCCGGTTCGATACTTCTGCCCGCCAGAGATTGCGATCTTGGTATTGAAGGGCGACGGTTTAGGTTTTCGTGGGCAGTGCCCACCCTACACTTTTTCGATCTCGACGCAGATGCCGCCGGCGCGCATTGCGCGATGCATCCGCGTGAACCACAGTTCTTTTTTCCAACGCAGACCGAGCGACTGCGCAAAGCTGCTTCAGCGCTTCGCGGTTGTACGTTTGGCAGCACCAGATGCGGCTCGTCCAGCGCCCGAGAAATTGTCTTCCGTCGTGAGCAGCATCATCCGAGCTCCCGGGCACATCACGCGCGACAGCTCCTGCAGCCCCGCCGCGGGATCGGGCACATGCTCCAGAACGTAGCCGCAGGTCACGCCGTCGAACGACCCGTCGGCGAAGGGCAGGGCTGTCAGATCGGATGCGATATACGCAGGGCGATCGCTCGCCAGGCGCCGGCGTGCACGCACTAGCATTTGCTGCGACAGATCGGTGCACGTGATCCGCGCATCGGCATCGGCATACTGCAATAAATGGCCCGCGATCTGGCCGGCGCCGCTGCCCACGTCGAGGATCGACTTCATGCCGCGCAGGTCGAACTTGCGCGTGCGAATCAGCCGCTTGCCCAGCGGGATGTGCAGCGAGATCATGCTGGCCGTGCTCAAGAATGCGCCCTGCCGGCCGCCGTACACGTCCTTGATGCTGCGAGCGATACTCGTCGGCGCTCACGCCGCTGAATGAGATCGTTTTCGACGATGCGATTCAGAAACTTCATCAGTGGGTTACGTTTGGCCGGGCGTTTTTCGCTAAATCGCGGAATGCCGTGAGTTGGATTCGCAGCGGCGTGACCGCCGCCGCTAAACCGGATGATGCGAGGTCACATGTAAATACGGCGGTTATAGACATACCATTCGATCACGAGCACGAGAAGGGCGCACGCCAGCACGATCTTCCACGCTTCTTTCCGCATGGGGGTGCGGCCGACTGACGCCGCGACGTCGACATTGCCGATACGAATGTCATCTGGCCGAAGGGTATTGCCTTCCGCATCCTGGCTTGGTCGCAGGCGCACGTCACTTTCCTGGCGATCGAACAGGTTCACTGCGAACCGGTCGGTTTTCTGATCAACACCCTGTCCCGGATGTCGCACTTCGTACACGCCCAACATTTGCGTGTCGTGAAATTGAAAGACATCGTCACCTTCTCGCTGCAGCCGGAATTCCTTGCCCGCCGGATCCACGACTGTTAGTTCTTTTTCATCAGCGGCCGGGGAGAGTTCGACCGGCCGGCCGGGGCGAGTGGAAGCCAGCTCTGAGTCTTGCGTCCCCGCCGTCAAGTACTCCAGTGAGTTCAGCCAGAACGTGGGGAAGCTTAGCCGCCGCGGCCAATTTGTGTTGAATGCAATGTCGCCGTCCTTGTCTTTGCCGACGATCTCGAAGCCGAGCACAGCATCCTGGTACGCGTCGCGCGGTGCGATGGCAGCAATCGGCCCGGCTGTCGAATCGATCAACACCGTGGCTCCTGAGGGTGGATCGAGGACGATGCTGTCGCCGACGTCGACGTTTCCCAACTCCACGTTGCTCAAGAGCGGATGCGAGCGGTCCCAGTCAATGATCTGAGGCAAGCTCACAACTTCCGGAGTATTCGGCGTGGCAGCTTCCGCCTCGGTATCGCTTTGGGCGTTGGTCGCGCGTTTCTCCACCATGCCAGTCGGCCGTCGGCGGCAGGCGTCCGACAAAGATGGTATTTGCCCGCGGCATTTGGGCTGGTGCACATTGGTCGTACACGATGAGGTCGTACGCGCCGGCCTCCGCTTCGCGCTTGTGCGCGTCCGATGTAAGCTCGTCCGGCGACTTGATCTCGACGTTCGTTACAAGCCGTCCGGCCCGCGGAGTGGCGAGTGAAATCCGCACCGGCGTATTGCCGGGCGTGACCAGCAGCACTCGCCCGAGCTTTGTATCATTGAGCGGGGCATATGCAGTGTCGTCCTGCTCCAGCGCGTCGCGCTTCGTCGGCGTATTCAATTCGTATTTCAGCCGCGCGGTGAGCTTGCCAGCCGCATTGGCTAGGGGAAACACCACGCCGCTCGATTCGCCGGCCGGAATTTCGACCTGCTTGGCGTCGAGAAACGAGCCGTTCAGCTGCAGCTCAACGACGGGCGACTGAGCCGCGTCTGTAAAGATTCGCGACCTGAACAAAGGCCTGCCGCTCTTCCGGCTTGGCATCGCTGCGCCGCGTTGCGAAGGCGGTGATAGCAAGGTTCTGGGCCTCCAGCGAGCCGATCGGCACGTAGACGGGCAGCCCGTTGGGTCCGCCCAGATTTCCTAGCGCAAAGCCTTTCACGTCCTCGAAGCGGCCGTCGCTGAATATGTAAAGCGTCGCCGGCTGCTGCCTCGACGACGTCGATTTCCGCTCCGCCTTCTTCTGTTGTAATACGGCCCGGATTTGCCAGGCCGTCGGCCAGGTCGAGCGCACCATGCAGATCGGTGCCGCGCACGGTGGGCTTGATTGTGGCCAGCCGTTCGCGCAATAGCCGGCGGTTATCGGTGAATTCCTGCACGACCTGCGGCGTGTCGGCGAAACTGACGATCATCGCCGTCATGCCGGAATCCATCTGATCGATCAGGCCGCCGACCAGCTTCTTGGCTTCTTCCAGTCGATTCTTGGCGCCCTCGGCGTCCGTGGCCGACATGCTGGCCGAGTTGTCGACGAGAAAGATAAACCGGTCGCCTTCGAGCTTGGTGCCCTGCCAGCCGGGCCGCAATAGAGCGAGCATCGCCAACGCGATGAGCAGCAGCTGCAGGAAACAGCAGAATGTTGTGCCGCAACCGCTGCCAAAGGCTGTTAACGTGCAAGTCCTCGATCGTGCGTCTTCCACAGATAAGTGCTCGGCACTTCGAGCGGCTGGCGGCGCAGCTTGAGGAAATACAGCGCAATAATCGCCGGCGGCACTAGCGCGAGCAGCGCCCATTGCCACGGTGCCAGCGTATTACGAAAGAATTCGAACATCTGCGAATGTTTCTGTTCAACTTCAAGCTAAGCCGCAAGCGACCGGGCGGCCGCGTTAGCGAACTAAACCGCGTCGTCGCAAGTAACTGCCGATCAAATCCTTTACGGGCGTCTGGTTATTGGCAAGCAGGTAGTTCATGCCGCGGCGGTTGCAGAATTCCTGCGCTCCGCCCACGAAAGCGTTCAGCGTGGCTTTGTAGCGGGCCAACAGCGGAGCGCTCACGGTGATTTCCGCGATGTCCTGATCCTCGCAGTCGACGAGTTTCAGGTCGCCTTTCACATCGGGATCGAGCTCTTCCTGACTCAGCACGTGAATCACGTAGACGTCCATTCGCTGCGACACAAGGTATCGCAGCGCCGCCTCGTAGCCGTTCTTGTCCATCAGGTCGGTGATCAACACGACGATGCCCTTGCCCGCGTTGCGCAGGCAGAAGTTCTTGACGCCGTCCGCGAGCGACGCCGTTTCGCCCGGCTGGATGCCCGTCGATGAAGTCGATCATCCGCCACACGCTCTTCCGGCCGCGCAGGACCGGCGCCGCAGGTGCACGGGCTGGCCCAATCGTTTCGATCCGCACGCGGTCGGTGCGGATCAGGCCGACGAACCCCAGCGCCGCCGCGAGCTGCTTGGCATACTGCAGCTTGGTCGGCTCGCCAAAATCCATCGACAGGCTGGCGTCGATCAGCGTGAAGAAGTGCAGGTCTTCTTCTTCGAGAAACAGCTTGACGATGAGCTTGTCGAGCCGGGCGTACAGATTCCAATCGAGCGACCGCAGGTCGTCGCCCGGCACGTAGCTGCGAAAGTCGGCGAACTCGACGCTCTGCCCTTTGCGCTTGCTCCGCCGCTCGCCCTTCATCCGCCCGCGAAACACCTTGCGCGTGACCAGCTCCAGCCGTTCGAGCTGGGCCATGAGGTCGGGCGGGAGGAGCGATGATTCAGTTGTTGGCATGAATGGGAATGACGAATGACGAATGACGAATGACGAATGCGATAGATGTTCGACATTCGTCATTCGAGAATTCGTAATTCGTCATTTATGCAACCTTGGTGTCTTCCGCCTTTTCTGGCACGTTTTGCAGAATCTCGAGCAGTACTTTATCGGGGTCGATGCCTTCGGCTTCGGCTTCGAAATTGAGGATCACGCGGTGCCGCATGGCCGGCAGGAACACGCGGCGCACATCTTCGAAGCTGACGTTGTACCGGCCGCTTAACAGCGCCCGCACCTTCGCGGCCAGCGTCAGCGTCTGCGCACGCGCGGGCTGCTGCCCCAGCGGAGGTACTGGTTCGTGATCGGCACGGCGAACTGGCCCTCCGGATGCGTGGCGAGCGTGAGCCGGGCGATGTAATCCTGCACGTGCGGCGCGAGAATCACTTCGCGCACGAGCTGCTGCCACTTCACGATTTCGTCGCCGTCCATCACCTTGTCGGGCTGGACGTTCACGCCCTTGGTGGTGCGGTCGATGATCGTGTTCAGCTCGTCGCGGCTGGAATAGCCGACGACGAGCTTGAAGAAGAAGCGGTCGAGCTGTGCTTCGGGCAGCGGGTACGTGCCTTCCTGCTCGATCGGGTTCTGCGTGGCCATCACGAAGAACGGCGGCTTGAGCTGATAAACTTCGCCGGCGATGCTGATGCTGCGCTCCTGCATCGCTTCGAGCAGTGCCGACTGCGTCTTCGGCGTGGCGCGGTTGATTTCGTCCGCCAGGCAGATCTGCGTGAAGATCGGCCCCTTCTGGAACTGGAATTCGCGGTGGCCCTTTTCGATCTTCGACGATCATGTTCGTGCCCAAGATGTCGGCCGGCATCAGGTCGGGCGTGAACTGAATCCGCGAGAAGTCGAGATCGAGCGTCTGGGCGAGCGTGCGCACGAGCAGCGTCTTGCCCAAGCCCGGGCACGCCTTCCAGCAGGCAATGCCCGCCGACAAACAGGCAGGTAAGAACGCCGTGCACGATGTCGTTGTGCCCGACGATCACGCGGCCCAGTTGTTTGTAAACGGCTTTGTAGCGGTCGGCAAACTGGGCCGCCGCGTTTTCAATCGATTCGGAAAGGGACATGTGGGATTGGTTGAGAGTTGAGGTGTTGAGAGTTGATCGGGCAGAAGAAACCGACAAAGCCGCGATGCTAACGCATCGCCGGGAGGCCGCCAATTGCTATTCGTCCTGGCGATTTTTGGTCTTGGTTCAAGCCGCGGTCGCGCCAGACTTGTTTCTTGGCCTTGAGCAATCGCGACGTGTAGGCGTCTTGCTGTGATTCGGCCTCGACGGTCGGTCGCACGAGCGGCACGGTGGCTGGACCCTGCGCGTCGGCTTTGCTTCAGCGGCTTGCATGGCGTTCGGGTCCATCGGGAATGGTGGCATCCGGCTCGAAGCGCGCGGCGGCGCGCTGGCTTTCGATCGAGCGGTCGACCTCGGCCTTCCGGCTGCGCAGCCGGGACATCGTTTCCGGGGCCGGCAACGTGCCGCTCGCGTCGCAGCACGACTTCCGCGAAACGCGCCCAAAACGGAGCAAGCCAACTGGAAGTCGACCTGCACGCGCCGCACAAACACATCGGCAAAGAACACGCAGCTTGCCAGCAGCACCAGCCACGGCCAAATGTCCTGCGTCGATACGGCCTGCGGCAAGTCGCGACGGAACGGATCACCGCCAGCTGCGGCTCGCAGCGCTTGCTCGCGCCTTTTCGACGTTCGTCGGGCACGTCCGGCAGCGGCGGCAGCAACTTGCCCGGCTCGCCTTGCTTTCGCCGGCAGCTCGGCAATTGCTTTGAGCAGCGTGTCGTTCGTTTCGCGATCGCGGAACTCGTCGGAATAGCCGATGTTGACGCCCGTGCGGATCATCGCCTGCCCTGCGCCCGGCGTGACCATGATCATGTAGCTGCCGGGCTTGAGCGAATCGAATTCGCCCACATAGCGGCCGGGCGCCGATCTGCTCGATGTCGAGCGGAATCGACTCCATGTCGGGACCCAGCACCGTGCCGCTGCATCGTCTGGTAGTTCAGGAACTCATCGTCCTTGATCCAGCGCCGAAACGATGACGCGGGTTTTGTCTGCCTTGCACATCGGTGGCGACGGCGAACTTGCCGGTGTCGCCCGTCGGCCGCATCGACCAGCGGACCATCTGGCTGAAGAAGCGATCGTAGTTCTCCCAGCCGGTCCAGTCGTTCGCCCAGCGATGGCCGGCATCGGTGGTCAAGGCGACGGTCTTTCCCAGGCCGTACGTCCATGCGGCGAGAATCGTGGAATTCTCCGGCGTCGGTCGGCAGCGGCGACGTGAGAATCACATCGACCAGCGAATTTTCTTTCACGCTGGTGAGCACGAAGCCGCTCACGACTGGAAAGCTGTTCGGCAAACCTTGCACGATTTCATGCTGCGACGACGAGCCGCGGGCTCACCGGCGGGTTCGGCTCATAGAACAGCGGCCGGGCGATGCGCCGGGCCTCGCGCTGATAGATCTTCGGCAGCGCGTTGGCATTGTTGACGACGTAATATTTGCCGCCTGGTGCGCGTGGCGATGTTCTGCATCACCTGGCTGCCCAGGATGCCGTGCGAGCCAACCGCGACGGTGGTCACCGTGACGCCGCCTTGCACGAGCGCGTTGATCGTGCCGGTGCGTGGGCGGCGTGGGATCGCCGTCGCTGATGATGATCATGTGCTTGTTGGCCGCGTCGGTGCAGCCGGGCCAGTGCGACGGCCGCTTTCTTCATGCCGGGATCGAAATCGGGCATGTCGCCGACGCCCATGCGGTCGATCTGCGAAAGCATGATCTGGCGATTGGGGCCGACGCGAACCATGCCGCCCTGGGCTCTGGCCCCACAGCCATTGGTCGGTGCCGTTCCAGGAAATCAGCCCGCAGTAATCGCGCGGGCCCAGTGCCTTGATCGCTTCCTGGGCGATGACTTTCTGCCAGTAGTTGGCCTTGCGGAATCTCGCCGGCGTGCATGTTGAGCACGAGCGCCCCGACCGGCACGACTTTCGCGCTCTTGATCTGAAAATCGACCGGCATGGCTTTTTCCAACTCGGTGTTGGCCCAGCCGCCGGCGCCAAAGCTGTTCTGGCCCGCCCATCATGATCAGCCCGCAGCCCAGCTCTTCCGTGTTGCGCACGAGCATGTGGATTTGCTCGTCGGTAAAGCTGCTGACGCTGGCGGCGTCCTCGCCGCTGGAGCGCGGCACGTCGGCCAGAATCACCGTGTCGTAGTCCTGCAGCTCGGCCAGCGAGGTGAACAGCTGGTTGCTCGGCTGCACGACGACCTCCAGTCCCTCGTTGCGCAGCCGCTCGACTAGATAATCGAACTCGCCCGGCGTTTTCCCAATTCTCGATGAGCAGCACCTGGCCCTTTGCCTTGCACGTGCGTGAACGCGGTGGCCTGGTTGTTTTGCGAGAGCGCGTCGCTGGCCGGATCGTCGGGCACGAAGCTGCGCTTCGTAGGTGTAGAAATGCGGGCTGGTCGATTTCTTCGCGAATGGTGAACACGCGCTTGCCCGGTTCAATCTCCACGGCTTCATCGGCCAGCGTTTCCTCGCGATCGCCGGCCTTGCGCACGATGCGCGACTCGCCCGCTGCACCGGCTTGGCCGACGCGGGTCGCCGGTCGCGGCGTTGTTCAGCACGACGCGCAGCTCGAACGGCTGGTCGCGCCGGACGTCGGCCGGCAGCGCGACTCTTTCCACCGACACTTCGCTCTGCTGGTCGAGCGGCACCGGCATCACGTCGATGCTCACGCCCGCATCGGCAATCGCGCGGGCTTCTTCGAGCGCGTCGCCGACGTTCTGGTTGCCGTCGGTCACGAGCACGATCCGCTTGGCCGCATCGTGCGGAAACATCGCCATCGCCCGCTGCATCGCGCCGGAAAGATTGCGTGAACTCGGGGTCGAGCAAACTTTCGACGCTGCGGCATGAGCTGAATGTCGAAGTCGACCGGCGGCACTTCGACTTCGGCGTTGCGGCCGAACACGATCACGCCTGCCCGGTCGCTCCTTCGCGTCCTGCCGCTGCTCGCGGATCGAGGCGTTGACGTAGCGGATCATCGCCGGCACGCCGCGCTTCGGGATGCTCAGCGATTGATCGAGCAGATAGATGACCGTGAGCCGGTCGCTCGTCTGCTGGAACTGCATCTCGGCCAAGCGCGGCCACGATCAGCGAGCAGGACGAGCGTGCGAAACGCCAGGCGCCAACAGCCGCCGCCAGCGGCCCAAGCCCGCTCAGGCTGCGGAAGCTGAACCACCACATCGGCGGCAGCAGCAGCCAGCAGCAGCAGATACCAGGGGCTGTTGAAAACGAGCATGGCACGTTGAATTGCACCCGTCCACCGCTTGTTAGCGCCCGCCGGATCGAACAGTCTGATCGAGTAGCCTCGCTACCGAAACAGTCTGGTCTTTAGCCTACCCATTTAGAGCCAAATTCTCAATCGCTTCCCAGCCTTTCGATTATTTCGCATCCGCGGCGAAACGCGGCCATTCAAGTCAACAGTCGGGCCTGACTTTTTCGAGTGACACCGGCATTCGCCGCGGTTATCTTGTGGGCACCCAGGTTAATCTAAGCTATCTCGAACGCCGCGATGAGTTTCCGATGGCTCGACATGCACGAACGCAGTTCTTCGCCGCCGCACTTTCCTAAAGCAAGCCGCCGCGGCCGGCTCGGCCTTCGCCGCCCCAATGTTCGTTCCGAGCAGCGTCCTTGGACGCGGCAACTCGCCTGCGCGCCAGCGAGCAGATTCTCATCGGCGTGATCGGCGTGGGCGGCCGTGCGCGGCAGCTCATCGATCAGATTCCGAGGCTGGCCGCGTCGTGGCCTGGCCGACTGCTATCTGCAGCGCGCCACGGACGCCGCCAAAGAGCGCAACGCGAAATGGGCCGTCTACCAGGATTACCGCGAGATGCTCGACCGCGAGAAAGCTCGACGCGGCCCTGATCGCCACGCCGGATCATGCCCGCACGCTGCCCTGCATTCACGCCGTGCAGGCCGGCCTCGATGTGTACGCCGAAAAGCCGCTGACGGCTTACGTTCGCGAAGGCCGCGTGCTGGTCGATGCCGTGCGCAAGCACGACCGCGTGTTTCAGGTCGGCACGCAGCAGCGCACGATGGAGATCAATCGCTTCTGCTGCGAGTTCATCCGCGACGGCAAGATCGGCAAGATGAAGAAGGTCGTCCGGCGTCAACTATCACCGGACCACGCCGCTACGAAGGATTGCCTGAAGAGCCGATTCCGGCCGGCGACGACTGGAACGTGTGGTGCGGCCCGACCGAGCTGCGCCCATTCAACAGCAACTGCAATTCGGCTGGATGCAATGGCGCGATTACTCGGGCGGCGAGATGACCAACTGGGGGGCGCACGGCGTCGATCAAATTCAATGGGCGCTCGGCAAGGATGACACCGGCCCGACCGAGCTGTGGCCGGAATCACCTGGCCCGAACGGCGCCGTCTCGATGAAATATGACGACGGCACGCTGGTGCGATTCGAGCGTGAAGGCGCCCGATGGGCGGCGCCGTGTTCGTGGGCAGCGAGTGCAAGATGGAAATCAACCGCAACCGGTTCGCCACGAACCCGGCCGACTTTGTGAAAGATGCGCCGGATCCGGCCGTTGCGGAGAAGTGGGAAGGCGACGGCTGGATCGCCCGGCCGCACATTCAGAACTGGCTCGACTGCATCAAATCGCGCGAGCGGCCGAACGCCGACGTCGAAATCGGCCACCGCTCGATCACGATCTGCCACTTGCTGAACATCACGCGCGAGCTGGGCCGCAAGCTCGAGTGGGATCCGCGAGGCTGAGCAGTTCGTGGGCGACGACGAAGCGAACCTACTTCTCGACCGCCCGCGCCGGGCAGGGTTCGAACTCCCTCCGAATTAGCTTTTGAAAACCGCCAAGGACGCCAAGATGCGCCAAGGAAAGCAAAGCTCATGTTCTTCTTGGCGTCCTTGGCGCACTTGGCGGTTTACTAATCGAAAGGTGCTCGCATGAAATTCGGCATGAACCTCTTGCTGTGGACCGACCAGTTGCACGACGGCATCATGCCCGTACTCGGCAACTCAAGGAAATCGGTTACGACGGCGTCGAAGTGCCGATGTTCAGTTACGACGAGGCCCTCTATCGCACGTGGGGCCAGCGGCTCGATGGCCTGGGCTTCGAGCGCACGGTCGTCACGATTCGCACTGAAGGCGGACAATCCGATTTCGCCTGATCCACGTGTGCGCGCCGCGGGCATCGATGCAACCAAGCGGGCGCTCGATTGCTGCCAACGCGTTGGGCGCGAAATCACTCTGCGGGCCGTATCACTCGGCACTCGGCCTGTTCAGCGGGCAAGGCCCAACGGAGGACGAATGGAAGTGGGGCGTCGAAAGCATGCGCACCGTTGCAGAGCACGCAGCAACGGTCGGCGTCACGCTCGCCGTCGAGTATCTCAACCGGTTTGAAACGTATTTCCTCACCTGCGCGGCCGACACGGCGCGCTTCATCAGCGAAGTGAACCATCCCAACTGCCGGATGATGTACGACACGTTCCACGCCAACATCGAGGAGAAGAACGTACGAGAAGCAATCTTGACGGCAGCGCCCTATACGGCCCACGTCCACATTTCAGAAAACGATCGCAGCACACCGGGCCACGGCGGAGTGCGCTGGCAGGAGACGTTCGACGCCTTTCGCGAGACCGGCTACAACGGCTGGATGGTCGTCGAAGCGTTCGGCCTGGCGCTGCCGGCAATTGCAGCGGCCACCAAAATCTGGCGGCGAATGTACGAAAGCGAGGAGCAGCTTGCCCGCGATGCGCTGGCCTTCATGAAGAGCCAAACGGCAAGGTAAGTCCGCGTTGTTCTTTGGCACGATATGGCATATATTGACAATAAACGGGCCATGGGGTAGCCTTGCGGTAGGTCCGATCCGGGAGAAATTCCTTGGCCAATTCACTCAACCTTTCACTCACGGACGAACTCCGCGCTTTTATCGACCAGAATACTGGCGACGGCACGCTCTACTCGACTCCCAGCGAGTTTGTCCGCGATATCCTCAGGCGACACAAGCTGCAGCAAGAAGCGGGTCAGGTTCGGGACGCCATCATCGAGGGGTACCAAGATGCCATCGCCGGCAGGACTGTAGCCTTTAACGGCGACCTCCAGCGGCTGCTGAAGAAAGCCAAGAAGTGAGCCGCCGGTTGGCCGACACCAAGCTGCTGCTGACCGAGCGGGCGCTTCGCGACATCGCCAAAATTGAAACCTACTCAGTCAGCGACTGGGGACAGCGGATCGCCGACAAGTACATTGCTGACCTGGAAGCAGCACTCACGCGAATCCAGGAAAAGCCGGACCTGCTGCGGCCCGAGAAGGAACTCCACCCGAACCTCTGCTTCTACCGCGTGAACCAGCACCTATTGGTTTGCGACGTGCAGCCGAAGACAGTCTTTGTGTTGACCGTGATCCACGCCAGCCGCGACACCCCCAGCCGCCTTGCCGAGATCCAGCCGACGCTGGCCGCAGAAGTCGAACTGCTGCATAGGACGCTTGATCAGGCGAAGAAGCCTAGGAAGTAAATCTGCGGCGGACTCGTGACGACGGTTTCTGGAACCTTTTCCGTCTGGAACCTTTTCCGTCTCCAAGCGACGCCGACCATGCCGCCGCGAGCTCGTTCATGCGGTCAAACCGCGAACGGCTCATCACCAGCGACTACATTTATGACGAGCTGCTGACGCTATTTCGTTCGCGTGGGCATCTCGATCGGGCGAAAGATTGGGTGAACCAAGCGCGCGCGGGTCGCTGTGAGATCGTTCGCGTCACCGACGCTGATCTTCTCAACGCGACCGAGGTCTTCTTCGATTATCGCGACAAAGCGTGGAGCTTCACCGATTGCACCAGCCGCGTCGTGATGGAGCGCCTGGGTATCCGGTGCGCTTTTGCGTTCGACGATCACTTCCGGCAGTTCGGCACCGTGAGCATAGTGCCGTAGCGGGCGTGAAACTCAACGGTTCCTGGAACCTTTTTTGCGCGCTACAATGGTCAGCGCGCTCGTCTAGCCGTACAGCCGCCGTACGTAGGTCATTCGCGGCCTGCTCATACGCAACAGCGATCGACTCATAAAGTTCCGCCATTGCTGCGTCCGCCCTTGCCACGCTAGCGCCAAACAATAAAACGAACAGTCCGAGAGCAAACTTGTTCATCACAATGCTCCACCAAAATTCACTCACTGTTCTATGAGGGGCCCACGGTATGGATCAACGGTTCCTGGAGCCTTTTTCAGGTCCGGAAAGCAGCGCCGCCGACCACAGTCCCGATGTACATCGCCACGACCACACCTGCAGCGGCAACTATGGATCTCCCCGCTCTTCGTGCTAAGGTCTGAACCAAATCGTACATTGTCGTTGTTCTCTTCGATGTAATGCGTGACTCCAAAAACATGCGTGACTTGTAGTCTTACGGCCTAGGCGGCTGGCACCGCGAGCACGGACCGTACATGCTGGCCGCTTGGCTCAGCGGCATTGGAATCTTGCTCTGTCGGAGATATTGACATCCGTCCCGGTGGTATTTCGATCCCGTTCTCGTGACGTACACGATGGTTTCGCGCCCGCGTGGCTCGGCCGCTGGAGCGCCGTTTAGTGGCACGCGCGAAGGCCAACGCAGCGACAAGTACTGCCAGGATTGTCAAGCGTTGATGTATCGCCCCACGAGTCGTCATTGGGTATCCCCATGCAAAATGGACCCGACGAAGTGATTTGTAGTTCCCCGGAGGGCCAAGCACACCGCCACGCGCAAGCATACTCTGCGTCAAGATTGCCCGATTGGGATCAGGCAGGGCAGTTCGCGGAACTCACTGGCGATGTGATCAGATTGTTCAATCTTGTTCAATCGCGCGGGGCGGGATGTTGCGAAACGGCAACATTTCGCGCTGTCCGTATCGGGGGGCCTGTATTGGTGGGCGGCAATGTGAGCAGGGTTCGTAGATGCAAGCTGCGGCCCGTCTCAGCGCTGTCGTACGCGGGTTCCCGTTCGGATGACTTCGGTGAGCCCAGTCGAGTCGAGCTCACGGCCGAAGTCCGACCCCGCACAGCCGCCCGCCGCGCCTTGCAAGGATTTCGTGCAGTTGTCAATACACTATTCCAAATTAGGAACCTCACGCTTCAGACGCTGGGGTCGCAGCGCGGGGGAGTCGCAACCAAAGCAGGAATCGCGAAAGCGCGAAAGTGCGAAAGCACGACAGGGAGCAAACTGAACTATGTTACGATTGTCGCGTTTTCGCACTTTCGTGTTTTCGTGATTCAACAACGTGCGCAGCACTCGCGATCATTGAACGTTTGCAGTAGCAGAGATTAATTGCGGCTGCTTTTCTTCCTCCGCGCCTCTGTCCGAGTGCTTGTATCGGATGGATAGGCATAAGTGGCCGGAAAGATCGGTTGACATCCGTATACTATATGCTATAATGTCGTCGCTGTACTCCAGCCGGCTCTTTGGCAATCCGACCACTCGCACCGTCGTTCACCGACCATGAGCTGCGCTTCCGGTACGCGCCGCCCGGCAACAAACATTTTGATGTGCGCGAACGCTCTGTCTGCCCAAAGTGGCACGTAGGTGCGCAAAAACCGGGGGAGGAGTTTTGCGCATCTACGCCATTTCCCGGAAAAAACAATCCGCCTCGTTGTGCGCGGGTCTCACGACCCCGCACATGACGCGGACCGCAGGTCTCCAGAACCGCCGAACGCTTGATCCGCTAGAGACCTACGGTCGGGGCATTTGGCTCGGTCGGAAGACCGACCACAACAATCTCCGCGGACGGCACGCTGACCCGGCATCCGGCAAAACCGGCTGCCGGTGCCCGCTACAGCACAATCCGTTGCACGCGGTGATTGTTTGAATCCAGCACGTGCAAACGGCCGCGGCTATCGAGCACCAGGGCCCAGGGGTTGAAGAGCTGGCCGGGCTTGCGGCCTTCGCGGCCCCACGAGGCGACCGACTCGCCATCGAGCGTGAGCTTCTGCACCCGGTGATTTCCGTATTCGCAGACGTACACGTGGCCTTCGCCATCGAGTGTCAGGCAATAGGGATACGACAACTGTCCGAGTTCCTTGCCGTGCGTGCCCCATAATCTGACGACTTTGCCGTTGCCGTCGAAAACCTGGATGCGGTGATTGCATGAATCGGCGACCCACAACAATCCGTCGGCATCAAGCTCCAAGTGCTGCGGCCGCAAGAATTCGCCTGGCCGCGATCCGTGGCCGCCCCATTCCAACAGAAATTTGCCGTCCGGCGAAAATTTTTGGATCCGGTCGAACTCACCGTACTCAGAGACGAAATAATTTCCGTCGGCGTCTCGCACCGCGTCGGTCACGAACCCAAATTCGCCCGGTCCTTGCCCCATCGTGCCGCCAAGCGTGGCGTGCGTCAGTAGGTCGCCTTTCGGCGTATAGGTGAGGATGCGGTAATAATGCGTATCGGCGACGAGCAGGTTGCCATCGGTGCTGATCGTTAGTCCGGTGGGGCGACCGTTGGCGTGCTTGGGCGTTTGCCAGCCGCGGATGAATTTACCGTCGACATCGAACACCTGAATGCGGGCCGTCATGTCGACGATATAGAGCTGATCGTCGGCGTCGATTGCGATTGCCCGCGGCTTGCTGAACTGGCCGTCGCCGACGCCAAGTTTCCCCCACACAAGGTCGGGGGGCGCATCGCCGGATGCGTCTTGAGAACAACCGCCCATGGCCGCCGTAAAGGCCGCTCCGGTGGTTAGCCGGCCAAAGTCACGGCGGGTCATTTTTTTCGGTTTCGAGCGCATCTTGGGAACATTCGCCGGACTACGGCAATGTGTTGCGTTGATTCAGTCAATTTGGCAGGAGGGGTGCCGTTTGTAATGGCAACCGTGCGACCCGGTGCGCCAAAAGTTCAATTATATCAAGGTTTTACGTAACGCGAGAGGAGGCCGCCGCGCTTGACCGGCCCGTTAGCCGAGCGATATAGTTGATGATCCGCCGCTGGGGAAACGGCTCGATTAAGGCTGCTCGTTAGAGCTTATCCCAAAACCGCTCGCGAGCGGCGTTTCGTCAACAACATGCCGGATGCAAGGAGAGGATGACGGGGCGTATTGAAGCAAATACGTCACGTCATTCTCGACGCCGCAGACGGCATGTTGTTGACGAAACCCTGCGGGACAGTGGGATTTTGAGTTTGGGCGGCGTTGCGACTCCTCGGCGGATCGATCTGTTGATCCGCCGTCGTCGTCACTCCGTGCCCAAACTCAAAATCCCCGCTGTCGCCGCCGTGATCGGTTTTGGGATAGGCTCTCCGCCTCCTCAACACTCGCTTTTGTGGCCGACGCGCTCCGGTGCTTATGCCGCCAACCGTCATTGATATCCGAAATGCGGAAGATAGTCGCGACGTTGTTCATCGTGCTGTTCAGGCATTGGCGGAAGGACAATTGGTCGCGATTCCCACGGAAACCGTATATGGCCTTGCGGCCAGCGCATGCCGCGCCGACGCCGTCGAACGACTGCTGAGCGTGAAGGGCCGCCCGGACGATGCGCCAATGGCATTGGCCATCAAGAGCGCCGAGGAAGCGGCCGATTATGTGCCCGACATGTCGCCGCTCGCGCGCCGGCTGGCGCGCCGCTGCTGGCCCGGTCCGATCACGCTAGTTGTCGATAATCGACACAAGGAGGGCCTCACCGGTCAGTTGCCCGAGCGCGTGCGTCAAGTGGTGACTCCAAACGGAACTCTCGGGTTGCGGGTGCCGGCCAACCACATGTGCCAGGATGTGCTCCGCATGCTGTCGGGGCCGATTGTGCTCACCAGCGCCAACCGCAGCGGCCAGCCCGATGCCGTATCGGCCGACGAAGTCGTACAGGCGCTCGGAGCGGATGTGGCGCTCGTGCTCGACGACGGTCCATGTCGCTACGGTCAGCCTTCCTCCGTGGTGCGCGTCACGGACAACCAATTCAAGGTCTTGCGCGAAGGCGTGGTCGGCGAAGCGACGCTCAAGCGGCTGGCCAGCTTGATGGTGCTGTTTGTCTGCACCGGCAACACGTGCCGCAGTCCGATGGCCGAACTGCTGATGCGCGCCAAGCTGGCCGAATGCTTGAAGTGCAAGATCGACGACTTGGAGGATCGCGGCGTCGTGGTGATGTCGGCCGGTATCGCGGCGGCGCCTGGCTGCCCGCCGACGTCCGAGGCCGTCGCAAGTGATGCGCGAGCGCGGTTTAGACCTGACGCGTCATGAAGCGCAGCCGATCACCGATCAGCTTGTCCGTCATGCCGACTTGATTCTCACCATGACGCAAAGCCACCTGCAGTCGATTCTCGAACGCTGGCCGCATGCGGCCGACAGGGCGTTCCTGCTGTTGCCCGAACGGAGCGACGTGGCCGATCCGATCGGGCAAACCGTAGGCGCCTATCGCGAGTGCGCGGAGCAGTTGGCGGCCGGCGTGACGCATCATGCCGAGCGGCTGCGTCGTGAGCTGTGTGACGCCGTAAAGCAATAGAGGTAGGGCGGGTGCTTGCACCCGCCGACTGCGCGATTATTTGGCGGGTGCAAGCACCCGCCCTACGTCTGCCGCCCGTTCCCCAAGGGGGGAGCGGGTTTTTAGCCGATGAAGTGGAACGACACGCTGAGTTGTAGAGCCATATCCATGAAAAGGGCCAGCAGATGAAAGTTGCGGTTGCCAGTGACCATCGAGGATATCACCTCAAAGAAAAGGTGATCTCGCTGCTCAAGGCCAAAGGCCATACGGTGATCGACGACGGGCCGTCAAGCGAAGCCAGCGTCGACTATCCGGATTTCGCCGCGCTGGTGGCGAGAAAGGTAAGCCGCGGCGAGGTGGATCGCGGCATTCTTATTTGCGGCACCGGCATCGGCATGGCGATTTCGGCGAACAAGTTTCCCGGCGTGCGCGCGGCGGCCTGCGTCGACGAAGTCACCGCCGAGCTGAGCCGACGGCATAACGATCTCAACGTGCTGTGCCTGTCGGGCGATTTGCTCAGCTCGCGCAGCACCGAACGGCTGGTCGAAATCTGGATGGACGCAGCCTTCGAAGGCGGCCGTCACGAGCGCCGCGTCGAGAAGATTCGCGACTTGGAGCAAGAAGCCCACATGGAGCAACATTAGTTGCGGATCCGCGGAACTCGCACGAATAAGGATTAAACTGTTGCACTGAAACTCTCACGAGTTCAGCTACGTCACGACGCTTTCTTCTGCATGGCGTCGAGAAGGATTTCCCGCAACTGGCGCATCTTGATCGGCATTTTGGCCACGGCGCGGTGCTCGGCGGCCTGGACCTCGTCTTCCCAGTGGTGGTGATTCTGGTCCAGTAGCAACACGGCCGGGACGTCGCGAGTCACCAGCTCCTGGCCGAACCGGTTGAACACGTCGACCGCTGCGCGGCCGTTCGTGCTGGTGGTGAATAGCACGACGTCGGCCGCGCGGTGGTCGTCGTAGAATCGGGCCAGCACTCGCTCCGGATCGCTCGAGACGAGCACGCGGTAGCCGTTTCGTTTGAATAGCTCGCGAAGCATGTCCTGCATCTTGACGTCGGACTCGACGATCATCAGCTTGCGCGGCTGGCCCTGGCTCGTCGTGCCCTTCGGAGCTGCTGAGCTCCTGGCCCGGCTATTGGCCCGCCTTCCTCGGCCGTCTTCACTCGCTTGATCGCCATTTTGAGGTCGACCAGCATGTCGCTCGGCGATTGGTAGCGCTTCTCCGGGTCGAATCTCGAGCGCCTTGTTGACGACCATCGCCAGTGGCAGCGGCAGTTTCGGCACCAGCTCCAGAATCGGCTTGATCTCGCGGAAGTAAGCTTTGCCGGCCTGTTGCGCGCGGTCGCGACCTTCGGAGAGGGCCGGCGCGCCGCACAGCATCTGGTAAAAGATCGTGCCGGCAAAAAAGATGTCGCTGCGAGGATCGTCCATGCGGCAGCCGGTGGCGCGTTCCAATCCGGCATAGAGCACGGTGCGGCGGCTGAATCCTTCGGCGATTTCCGCCTCGCCCTCTTTGAGCCCGGCCAGGCCGAAGTCGACGAGCTTCGGTTCACCGTCGCTGGAGAGCAGCACGTTCGACATCTTGAGGTCGCGGTGCGTGATGCCTTGCTGCGCGGAATAGTTCAGGCCGGCCATGACGCCGGCCATGATATCGGCTGATTCCAATGGTTTGAATCGGCGCCTGGCGCGGTAAAACTCGCGCAGGTTCCGTCCTTCGATGAACTCCATGACGATGTAGTGCGTTACGCCGTGCGAATAAACCTCCTGGATCTCCACAATGTTCGGGTGCTTGAGCGTGCTGCCGATTTCGCCTTCACGGCGGAAGAGCTCGATGACCGGGCGATTGCTGCGGCCCGTTTTAGCGTCGTTCGCAATGGGGTTGCTAAAGCGGCTGCGCAGCACTTTTACGGCGTGCATCTTGCCGGTTTTCCGATGCACGGCGCGAAACACGCGGGCAAACGTTCCGGCGCCTACGCAGTAGAGCACCTTATAATCGCCGTAGAAGAAGCCGGTTCGCGTGTCGCCCTTCATCAGCCGCTCGAGCTGATACTGGGTGACCAGTCCGCGCCGGACCAGAGCTTGCTGAAAGGCGCCGAGCGGGGCGTGCGTGGAGCCCAGCTCGCTCCATACCAATTGGAGCTGGGCATCGTCGAGCAAATCGACATCCTGTGCGCGCTGGGCCAATTGTTCCGCGGTTTTAATCTCGGCCATGGCACCTGACGCAGGATATCGGCTTTTGGCTTATCGGTCAGCAATGTATGCCATCGCCCGAGAGACGATAGCGGCCGGCCGCCTAGCCACGTTAACTTTCGTGTTCTTGAAGCTTGGCGTGATACGCGTCTCGCTCTCGGCGGGTCGCTTCCAAATCGAACATCAGGTATTTCATATCCAGCCGGAGCTGGCTCAACGCGTCCTGGACAAGGGTAAGAATTCGCCGCCGCCGCTTGGTGCTTTCGATGACCCGATCCAATGCGGGAACTAGTTCCCGTGAGTACTGATCGGGCAGCGACCGGATGGCCGCGGCAAGCCGCAAAATGTCTGCGGGCAATTCTTCACTTGTGCCGTTTGAAACTCGAGGGGCGTAGGCCATAGCTGCGTCTCCAGGTGATGGACAGCAGCGTCCAAATGCACACGCTGCGCCAGCACCTGCCGGCATTCGTCCGAGCACCCGCTTTAACTGATTATAAGAAAACAACTTGCAGTCATTCAATCAGATCGCGCCAGATCGCACGCGGCGGTCGACCTCTGTTGCATCTATGCAACAACTGCCCTGGCCCGGCGTCCCAAAGGCTGATACAAGCCCGATTTACGTCAAACGTTGGAGTCCCCAATCCGTTGCCATTCTTCAACAAGTGACAGGGGCCATCGCTGGCCACTCTCGTTCCACGTCCTTATTTCATGTCGTTAGCTGCCGAGCGACCGTCCAAATGGATGATCGCGGCCTACGGCTGACTTCAAAGCCGATTGCTATGCTTCTGTCGCGGTGCGTCGGTGCTTTGGTTTTAATCACCTGGCTTGCCGCCACCGGTATTGTTGCCGTTAGCCGTACTTTTGGCCACAGCCCCGATGCGAGCTTTGACTGGCAAGTGTTGGACGGCAGCGCCAGCGCCCGCGTGCTGGCTCAGGAGCATATAAGTGGCGGTGCTCGCAGCCAGGATGGCTGTGAACGAATCGTAATATCGGCACCGGCTGGGCAATCGGCGCATCTCGGCTGTACCGTGGCGCGGGTCGCGGTACTCGACGAGCTCGAAATCCGCCTATGGATAAAAGCTAGCCGGTCCCATGTCCAATTGGCAGCACGCGTCGCCATGCCCCGCTCCGTGGACACTCGTGGCGAACGCGCGACAGCGCTGGTGCGCGGACCCATTTACAATCAGCCGGGTCACTGGCAGCTGTTAGTGCTCAAAGATGTGCCCAAATTGCTGGCGGCCGAAGTGCGCGGCGCTGCGTTCCGTCCCCGGCGCGAAGATCGACCCGCGCGAGGCAGTTGTCGATTGCGTTGTGCTCGTCGTTCCGGGGGATCCGCAAGGGGTTGAAATCGTGATCGATGGGCTTGAAGTGGATGGCGTCGATGTCGCGTCGGACGGAGTTCAACTTGCAAGTTTTCCACAAACGGCAGGAGTTCCGGTGCAATCGCCTGCGGCGACGCCGCCCATGCGAACTGAACCGGCTACTGGCGAGACGCGTGGTCAAATGTCGACTCGTTTGCAAGGATCACTACTGATTGTGGACGGCAAGCCGTTCGCGCCGGCGCCATTCAATGGCAAGGCGAGCCGCTGCAATTCCTGGCACGCTCTGGATTCAACGCGATTCAACTTCCGTCGGAGCCTACCGCTGAGCAAAGCGCGGAGGCTCAGCGATCGGGTCTATGGTTCCTGGGCGTGCCGCCGCGGCCCGATGAAATTCGCCGGAGAGGCCTTGGTCAATGGGGCGATCGCGTGATCGCCTGGTACTTGGAGGATGACGCATTCAATGGGGACATCCAGTATGCGCGAATCTGGGCCGATCTCATCCGGCAGCGCGACGAGGTCGCCGGTCGGCCGGTAATTATGGCGCTTGAGTCTGGTTGGTCCGTTGAGGGAAGGAACGCTGATATCGTTTTGGCCAATCATCCACGTGCCGCACACATGTCGATTAAAGAATACTCCGAGTGGTTAAAGGCGGCACTTGCCACTAAAGAAACCGAAGCACCATTTTTTGCGTTTATACCAACGCAATGGGGCGAGTCAGCGCGACAACAGGCGTCCGCATTAACTGGGTCAGCCGTGGAACAGGTCGCCGTCGATGGCTGTCAACTTGAATCGCTTGTCGAGGCCGCGTGTGCGCACGACGGATCCGGTTTCATTTTCACGTCGCAAACACGACTCGACGGCAATAGCAGCGCCGCGCGAATTCGGGCCGTGCGTCTCGAACTTATAAACCGGCGTTTGCAATTGCTTGAACCCTGGCTTGCGGCAGGCAACATCAGCGGGCGCGTGAAATCTTCGGACTCAGTATGGACCGGCGTCATTTTTCACGTCGACCATGCGCGGTTGCTGGTTCCGCACAACATCAATGTTTTCAGGGGCGACACTCTCGACTTTCCGAAATCAAGTACGCCAAACAACGATCTTGTATTCGTTGTCCCTGGTATTCCCGAATCGAGCCGAGCGTTTTTGCTTTCAGCCGTCGAGCTTCGGCCGCTTGCCTCTCAACGCGTTGCCGGCGGGACGCGAATTGTTGTGCCCGCCGCAGATCACGATAACTTTGTGCTTCTCACGGAAGACCCGGCGGTCATATACAGTTTCCGACAACGAGTCGCCCGGGACGGGCCGCGAGTTGCATGGCTTCAGTGTGAGCTGGCAAAAATGCAGCTTAGAGCGGCCGCGGAATTCCAGCAGCGGCTAACCAAAATCGGAGTTTCGAACGACCGGGATGAGGGCCAAATTGCGTTGCCTGCCACTCAGCTCCGGGAGGCCGAAGCCGCAATTATCGACCGGTCGGACTGAGCCCGCCTACCGGACCGCCACGTCGATAGTTGAATCGCTTGCGAAAGCGGTTGACGAACGACAGAGAACGGCGTGGCCAGCGTCGAAGCTCGTCAGTCATCCGCTTGGCCTCAACATCGCTCAACTGGCGGACCTCGCGGAGTTATCACAGCGCCTGGCTGCATCGCACGGCGGAGAAAATCTGCTCTACGGCGGCGACTTCGAAAACCTGGGTCAAATGACGCAATTTGGTTGGCAGCACGTTCGCAACGAATCGAGCGACGTGGAGGCCGGCGCCAAGTTATCGCCCGACAATCCGCAGCACGGCACCTACTGTCTTGAGTTATTCGCAGCGGCTGCGGCGGGCGGACCGGCAAGCGCAAATGGGAATCCGAACGTCTGGGTTGTCTCGCCACCAGTTCCCGTCGACGAGGGCAGCGTCGTGGAGATACGCGGCTGGGTCCGCATCGACGAAGCGATCACCGGCAGCGTGGACGGCCTGCAAATCATAGATTCCTTGGGCGGTGCCGAGCTGTCGCTTGCGATCCGAGAGTCGCAGGGCTGGCAAGCCTTTCAAATCATTCGCGGCGTGCCAGAGTCAACGGAGCTTCGCGTCACGTTCGCGTTAAGCGGAGTTGGCACCGCTGCAATCGACGGCGTGATGGTTCGCACGCTCGGGACAATGGCTGCCCGCCGGCTGCCTCCTGTATCGCCGATGGATCGCTCGGCGACGAACGACACCGAAGCGACCGGCCCATTGTTCGTCGCACCCGCGACACGATAATAAAGCCGCTGGCCACAAGCTATCCCCTTCGTATCGCGCTCGGTGTATGCCCACTTCAAGCCTTCGTGCTGATGCCGAGCAGATTTGGCGGGCCGGCGTCGAAGCCGTCCTGCCCGATCGACTCATTTCGTCGCACATTCGCCAGAACGACGACACGCTTTTTATCGATGACCAGGCGATCGACCTCGGCGGCGTGCGGCAAATCGCAATTGTGGGCGCGGGAAAGGCGGCTGGGGCGATGGCCGTCGCGATGGAACAAGTGCTCGGACCGCAGTTGCTCGACGATAAGAAAATTTCCGGCTGGATTAACGTGCCGGCCGATTGCATATTGCCCACGCAGCGCGTGCGTTTGCATGCGGCCCGGCCGGCTGGCGTCAACGAGCCTCGACCCGAAGGGGTGGAAGGCACCAAGCGGATTTTGGAACTCGTCGAGTCACTCGGGCCCGCCGATTTGTGCTTTTGCCTGCTTACGGGAGGCGGATCGGCCCTCTTGCCGGCGCCGCCTGCCAGGCATTTCGCTCGAAGACAAGATCTTAGTGACGCGCTTGCTCAGCGCCGCCGGGGCCAACATTGAGCAATTGAATACGGTTCGCTCGCAACTCAGTTTAGTAAAAGGCGGCGGGTTAGCGCGTGCCTGCCGTGCTGGTCGGCTGGTGACCCTTCTGATTTCCGACGTCCTGGGCGATCCAATCTCGGTGATTGCATCCGGCCCAACATGGCCAAGCGCGGCCGCTCCCGCCGACGCAATCGCTGTGCTCGAAGATTTGCGGCTTGCCAGCGAACCTAGGCTGCAAGCGATCGTCCGATGGCTGCGCGATGGTGGACGAAAAGAGATTCTACGGGAATCGCGGATTCATCCCGTCGTCACGCATCATTTGCTCGGCAACAACGCGGCTGCCGTCGATGCGGCCGGCGCCGAAGCAGAGCGACTTGGTTACGTGCACGCGATGGTCTCGGCCAATAAGCCCGAAGGGCCCGCCGAAGAAGTTGGCCGGCACTTGGCGGCGATGGCCTTGCGAATGCGCGGCGAGTCGGGGCCGGATTGCCTGATCTCCGGCGGCGAGCCGACCGTCACGCTTGTTGACGAATCGCTTCGAGGGAAGGGCGGCCGCAATCAGCAGCTCGCGCTCGCGGCGCTTACCCACTTGGACGATGGCGCCAACGTCAGCGCTCCTTGCCGGCGGAACCGATGGCGAAGACGGTCCGACCGACGCGGCGGGCGCGTTCGTCACGGAAGAAGTGATCCGTAAGGCTGAACAACTAAGGCTCGACCCGCGTGAATTTCTTGGCCGGAATGACGCTTACGGCTTCTTTCAGCGCACAGGCGGGCTGTTTATCACCGGGCCGACGCAAACGAACGTATGCGATCTACGCGTCGTTGTCGTGCAGCGGGATCAATCCCACCACCATTGATCTGGCGCGAGCTTCGACAGAT
The DNA here is from genome assembly GCA_963713365.1 of uncultured Planctomycetota bacterium. Classification (GTDB taxonomy): domain Bacteria; phylum Planctomycetota; class Planctomycetia; order Pirellulales; family Lacipirellulaceae; genus JABDGM01. The sequence continues at coordinate 94,931 of CAVQLN010000010.1, forward strand.
CGATCGCAGCCCGCGCTTCTTCGATCTTGCCCTTTTCGTCTTCGAGCAAGTTCGTCGGATCGACGGCCTCGGTCGGCCGCATCTGGACGCCGCCGCCGATGGGCGTCAGCAGCGTGTTGCCCTTCCATAAGGCGTTGACTGCCGATTCAACTTGTTGCGGCGGATTGAGAGTCTCGACCGCATACGTTTCTTCGCTGTGGAATACGCTCGGTCTCCAATCAACCAGACCGTAATAATCCTGGTTCTGAATGAACGCCGATGCGACGGCCAAATCGATGCAATTGCGTAACTGGGCGTACACCGGGGCAGTTTGTGCAAGCTTGGGATAGACTTTGGTGAACGCCTTCACGAAGGCGTCGCTGGCCCGGTTGCCTTTGGCTGCAACGCGGCGTTTGCCGTCCTTGTCCGACAACCTCGTTTTCGCCAACGAGCTTCACACCTTCGCCTTCGAGTTTCATCGCAAGCGCATCGTCGCTTACTCGTACGCATTGATATTCGGGCACAAAGTACCATCGCTGCAGTGCGTTACGAGCAACCTGAGCGGGATTGGCCCGCTCGACATAACTCGTAAGCCGCACGGGCGGCTGCTCAAGCCCGATGCCGATGAGCTTCATGCGATAGTCCGCCTCGACCATGACCTGGGCGAAGTGCGTCTTGGGCGAAACGCCGCCAACAGTGATCACCTGCATGCCCAGCCGATCGCGCAGCCCATTAGCGACGAATTGTGCCTCATTTGGGTTAAAATTCGGGGTGCCACCACGCCCGACTAGCTCGTGCAGGAACTGGTGCATCCGCGACAGGCCTTCTTCCGTCGGATCGATCGAGCAGTAGATGAAGGGCTTATTATTGTCGGCGCCGGGCGGAAAAGCGCGCAGGGCGACGATCAAGTCTTGCAGCTCGAGCACCGGGCGGCCCGTCTCGACGCCTTGCATGCGCCCGAAGGGGCCTGGCCCCACGGCTCGGCCGGGCCGGCGATCACGATGTCGCCCGACTCGGGATAACAGAACACATACTCGAGCCGGGTAATGCCGGCCAGGTGCTGCATCGCGTCATCGGCGCCGCGGCCGTCGGCAAGTCGCTGCTTCAAAACGCGTTCCAGGCGCGTGAGCGAGACTTTGCGCAGCGGGCTGCGACGTGCGACATTTTCATCGAGTCTCAGAAAAGCTTCCTGGACCCGCTGGCGCGATAGCTCGCCTGTGGGGTCCGCGATCGTGACGCGTCGAAGAACGCCGTCGGCATCGACGGCCACGCCGGAAGTCGGGCCGCCTCCGATCGTGCCACCGCCACCAGCACCTCCGCCGCCAAAACCACCGCCGCCGCCGCCGCCGAACTGCGCGACGGCAGGTTGATGCGCGATAAGACAAACGACTGCGGCAATCATGCGCACATGAGCGCCACGGACTATGGTCGAGCGTCAATCCGATCCGAGACATGTTAATACCTCTACTTTCAGCGCGTTCGTTCCGGTGCGCGGCGCTCCAGGAGACGCCGGCCGCCCGGCTCGCGGCGCGGAGATTCCCTGCCCGGCACTATCTGCCAGTAGCTCAAGACGTTTCCGCTTCCTTTCATGCTAATCGGACGTTCTAGGCAAAGCAAGAAAATCGCGGGATTCGTAGCGTCCGACGGGGTACACAACAGCTGGCCTGCGAGCGAAAAATTGGGCTTCAGCCGCGGGTATACCCCTCGCAGCGCAGCGCGGCCGGCGGCGGCTGCCCTCACGGAGCGTGGCACTTAAAACGTGGTTGTGCTAGGTTTGGCCGAGTTGGCACGCGAATCGCTACGGCGGCTTTCGGCGGTACGCTCGTACGGGCGTAAAATCAGCATTCAAACGACCGCCAGACGAGGAGAGAGATATGCGCCTGGAAAGGTCGACGACAAAGCGAAAATGTCGAGGATCGCAGATCGATGCGCGGCCCGGTCATGGCCGGCGGCGGATTGATGGGGCTGATCCTGGTGCTTGTGGTGGTGATGCTAGGCGGCGATCCGCGGCCACTCTTGCAGCAGATCGAGAACAACCAGCCGCAGGCGGGGCCGGCAGTCATTGATCCGGCCCAGGACGAGCTGGCCCAATTCGTCTCCGTGGTGCTGGCCGACACGGAGGATGTATGGACGGAGTTGTTTCGCGAGCGCAACGAACAATACCGCAAGCCGACCTTGGTTTTGTTTCGCGGGCAGGTTCAATCCGCGTGCGGTTTTCAAGGTGCGGCAACCGGGCCGTTTTATTGTCCGCTGGATGAGAAATTGTACATCGATCTGAGCTTCTACGATGAGATGAAAGAGCGCTTGGGCGCGCCGGGCGATTTCGCTCAAGCGTACGTCATCGCGCACGAGGTGGGCCATCACGTGCAGAAGCTGCTCGGAATCAGTGACCAGGTCCGTCAATTGCAAAGCCGCAGCGGCGCCGAGGAAGCGAATCAACTATCGGTGCGGCTGGAGCTCCAGGCCGACTTCTTTGCCGGCGTATGGGGGCATCACGCCGAGCAGAACTGGCAAATCCTCGAAGATGGAGACATCGAAGAAGCTCTCGGCGCCGCCACTGCTATCGGCGATGACCGATTGCAGAGGGAAACACGTGGCGTAGTCGTTCCCGAATCGTTTACACACGGAACGTCCGACCAGCGAACCCGATGGTTCTTCCGCGGGTTGAAGACGGGCGACATGTCGCAAGGCGACACGTTTGGCGTCGACTATTCCGAACTCTAATTGCCGAAATAGCGTAGTAAACGCGGAGCGCCCCGGCTTTGCTGCCGGGGTTTTCGTTTGTGATACGCGATCGGACAGGGTGCGGCCATTGCTCGGGGGATCGCATGGCGGCGCCGCCATATTCAGCCTCACCCGAATAACCGGACGCAATTGCTGTGGAAACTCATCAATTGGCGTTGCGAAAAGCAAACATCAGCTTCTCCAGGCGGTAGGTTTTAACAGGCTGGTCGATTGCGCGGTCCGAGCGACCCGGCACTTGGTGTGTCGGGAGCGTCGCTCGGCCGCGCAATTATTTTCAGCCGTTGGGCGCGAGAGATATCGCCTCGCAGAGTGTCCAATCGCCGCTTGCGGCATGGATGGCCGGTGTCGATGTCTGATCAGTCAAACTCATACCGCTGGTGCGCGAGGCGCGGAGCGGAAAACCGCGCGCACTGCGTATCACTTCACTGCGCCGTGCCGCGGCAACGCTATTATGTTGCGCGATGTTTGCCGGCGGCTGCGCAAGCTGGCAAGGCCCGCGAATCGATCCTTCCGGCGAAAGCCTTTTGCTCTGGCCCAACCAACCAGCGCCGCCAGTTATTGCTGCACCTGCAACGTCGCCGTTCGTCGGTCCGCCGCCGACCGTCATTGCACCGCCGCTCGTCGCACCGCCAGTCATCGCGCCACCATTCGGAAATGTCCAGGCACCGCCGGTGTATTCCGACGTGCCGTCGCCGCCTGTCGCGCCGCCGGTGATCACGGTGCCGGTGCCAGCGCCCACTGCGGCGCCAATGACCACGACGGTTCCCTATGGGGCTGCGCCTTTCATTCCCGCGCCCGGCATCCCGATGCCAGCGATTCCGGCGGCTCCGATTCCCGCACTTCCCGGGGTATCGCCGGGCGTTGCAACACCGCTTGGGACAGCGGTACCCGCAGGGCAGGATTACGTCCGCATCACACCCGATCGAGTGCTAGCGCCGGTCGGCAGCGAAGTCGTGTTGAAAGCCGGCATTTGCGGCGCCGATGGGTATCTCATCGCCAATCAGCGCATGGAATGGCTATTGTCGTCTGGTTGCGCAGGACAGTTCGTTGATCTTGGCGAACGCGAACAGATCAGCGTACTGCGCGCACTTTGGGACACTCCTCGCAAAGTCGACAGCACCTATGCGATCGGCTCGACGGCGAACGCTCCGGTCTGCCTTTATCGCGGCACACCTGATCCTACCGACGATGTGCAGATTCTTCGGGGCGACGCCTGGGTTACGGTCACTTCGGCCGCCGAAGGCGTAAGCCATATCACGGCATACTCGCCGACGATTGACGATTGGAATCTGCGTCGGGCGATTGCAACGATTTACTGGGTCGATGCTCAGTGGATCTTGCCGCCCTCGACCGTCGTTCCGGCTGGCCGGCCTCATGTGCTGACCACGACGGTCTTGCGACGCACTGACGGCGCCCCGCTTGCTGGCTGGTTGGTTCGCTATGAATCGGCGAGCGGAGCATCGTTCGGCTATGAAGGTGGCAATGTAGTCGATGTGCCGACCGACGGGGTTGGCCGGGCAAGCGTGGAGGTCAGCCCAGTTGATGCGGGTGGCGGAAGCACCAGCGTCAACATAACCATTGTCCGCCCGCCACAGGCTAGTGCTGATGCCAGCCCGCAGCTCGAGATCGGTCGCGGCGTGGCAACAATTTCGTGGGCCGGAGGTGCAATCGCAGGACCGGACACATTCCAAACCCCGCCCTCGCCGATGAATTCGGGCTCGGTTTCGCCGATTCCCGCGGCGCCGCCTTCGACTTCGTCGCCATCATCGCCGTATGAGGTAACACCACGGCCGACGCTTCCCAGCACTGAGTCACCACCGTCGGAAGGCTACGTAGCGCCAACGAATGAGCCGGCACCGGGGCGACCACGATTGGATTTGGCCCTTCGGCGAACGACCGCTGAGAATGTAGCGGTCGGCGATTTTGCCAGCTTCGACATCGTCGTAACCAATCGGGGCGACGGCACGGCTCGCGGGATCAAAATCCGCTCCCAGTTCGACCGTGGCTTGAGCCATCCCGAGGCCAAGCCTAATGCGTTCGCCGTTGACTACAACGGCATGCGCGATCTGCCGCCCGGCGACTCGGAGACGATCCAGCTCACTTTCGGAGTCGTGGCCGGTGGAACACAATGTCACGAGGTGACGGTAACCGCCGAGGGTGCGGAACCTGTGAGCGAGCGTGGCTGCGTCACCGCCGGCCAGCCGACTTTAGAGATTGAAGTTCGCGGTCCCAGGCGTCGTAACATGGGCGAGATGGCCGAATTCGTCGCCGTGATCCGCAATGTCGCCGATGTGGCGGCTGCCAATATCGAGATCGTCGCACGGTGCGACGAGCCGCTGGAACCGAGCCGGGCGGAGCCCGGACACCAGCGACTGCCAGATGGTGGCCTGGTAATGCGCATCGAAAAGATGGAAGCCAAAGAGCAACGCACGTTCCGCATGGAAGCACTTTGTCGCACGCCGGCCCTCAGCGCTTGCAACCGAATTTCCGTCTCAGCCGACGGCGGAATCAGCGTAGCCGATGAGGCCTGCGTAGAAATCTTGCCGGCGCAGCCAGCCGGCAGCCCGGTCGTCCCCGCGGCGCCGGCAGGTTCCAACCTGCGGCTTACCATAACCGAGTCGACGAACCCAGCGCGAGTCGGCGAGCGGTTAGTGGTGTACCTAAACGTACAAAACAACGGCCAGCAGGTCGAGCGCCAGGTTTCTGTGCGCATGCTCCTGCCGCCCGAGTTGGCCGCGGACGCGCCTCAAATTCAGCCGCAGGGTGATGCCAGTGTTCGAGGTCAGGAGATTCGCTTTTCGGCGATTGCGGAGCTGCAGCCTAAGGCCGAGCGACAGTATGTGATCCCGGTGAACGTGAACCAGGTGGGGCAAGTCAAGATACGCGCCGAACTCGCCGCTCCGAGCCTCGCGACACCTCTAGTCTTAGATTCCAATTCGATCGAGATATTGCCGCGGTAAGACCTTCTTTTGTCTACGCTGAGCCGCAGCCATAATGGCGCTTGAATCACCGTTGTGCGCGGGTCTCCGACCCCGCAAACAGTGACGACCGTAGGTCTCCACCCATGCCGCGCTTTGTCCTCCTATATCACGAATGTCCGTCCGATTATGCTCGCGCGTCGCATTGGGACCTGATGCTCGAGGCGGGCGAGTCGTTGCGCACATGGGCACTATATGAGTTGCCCAACGACTGGCGGGCGGCGCATTCGTATACGGCGACACTCGTCTCGTCGTGCACGGCTGCGTCGGCGGAGAACAACGTCGGCGCAGAGCCGCTCGGCGATCACCGTCGTGACTATCTCGAATATGAAGGCCCTGTGAGTGGACAGCGAGGTCGAGTCACGCGCATCGACGCCGGAAGTTACCAAACGCTCAGCGAGTCACCACAAATGCTGGAGGTTTGAGCTGAGCGGCGGGCGCCTGCGAGGTTGCGTTACGCTCGCCGCCGGCAAAAGCGACTCCGATAACTGGACGCTCACGCTCGATGCGTCCAATTAGCGCCCCTGCGTTTTCGCGGTCTTCGCGCGTTTCCCCTGACGGCGGGCGACTTCCAAGGCGGATCGGCGATCGCGCGGCGTGAGTCGCAGCTCGTAATCATCGAGCGCCAGCTCCGTTTTTTGCTGGCTGAGCGGTAGGGCGATCTTTGGCAATTTGCCGGGAATTGGCGCCGCAACTTCGGTGTGCCCGGCGACGTACATCTCACCCTCGCTGAACTCGATGGTGTCGATGTAGAACTGCCGCTCCTCGGTCGAAGGATCACTATGGAGTTCGACAATCGCAATGGGCTGGCCATCTTGCTGCGTCCAGCGCACTGGTAGCAAAAGCCTTTCGCAGGTGACCGCAATCTCGTCGGCCAACTGCATCACCGGCAGTGGCAAGGCGCCGGCGCGCACGGACATCAGTCGGATAGCGACGGCGCCATCATCGGTAACGAAAACAGATGCGTCGACGGAGATCACAGTCGCCACGCCGCCCGAATAGGTCTGAAAACCAAGCGTCAAAATTTCAGGCGAAATCGCGACCCGCGGATCACGAATGCTGCTAGGCGCGTCCGCGTCTTGATTCTCCGCAAGCTGCGTTGCAAGCCAGCCATTGATTTGCTCCGCGGTGAAGAGAGCGTGCCACTTGCCGCCTTGACGAGCATCGCTGTACAGAGCGGTCGCCCGGCTTTCCAGCTCGCGGCTGCCGCGCTCAAGCACTTCGGGTTCCAAGACAAGCGCTTGCCGGTAGAACGGACGGACCTGGCGGGCGGCATAGTACACCGCACCCAGAACCAACAGGACACACGCCGCCAGGAGCGAAGTGCAAAGTGCTGCGATGCGAAGCTTTCGGGCCATCAGCGCGCTAGTCCGGGTACGCTGACCGAATCTCGGCCGAATTGAAAAGTTTTTCAAAGTGGTGGGGAATCCTAGGTGCGTCGCGGAAGCGAGTCAACGCGAAAGGGGGCGATAGCACGCCGCGCGAGAGCGACATTGACGCGGTGACATGAGCCACTAAAATGTTGCGTCCGCACGGGTTGCGACAATGCGCATGTGCGCGGACATTAAATGCGTTGCCACAGCAAAAAGTGCGTTTGAAGCAAAAAACGCCGTCGCGAACGCGAGCCACGTTTTGCGTCGTGCATGCAATGAGTATACAACGAGGAAGAAAATCATCCTACGAATGAGCGCGTCTGTGACCGAACCATTGGCAAGCACGCCTGCTGGCGGCGATTGGGAATCGTCGCGTCGCGACAAGCTGCGACGAATCGCCGAGCTTGGATACGATCCATGGGGCTCGCGGTTCGATGACCATGCGCCGATCGGTGAGATTCGCGCCGCGCAGGCGAAATCGTGTATCGGCGGCAGGACGAGGGAGAAATTGCCATCCCCGACCCCGCTTCCGCTGGCGCCGGATTTCGACTTCCGCAAGTGGCTTGCCGATCAGGGCCCCGGCGAAATGACGGGGCCACAGGTCCGCGCAGCCGGTCGCATCGTCCTGCATCGCGACAAGGGCAAGCTCCAGTTCATCGACATCCGCGATATGACGGGCCAGATTCAGCTTTTCGTCGGACAGCAGCAGGTTGGAGATGATTGGCCGCTGGTGCAGTGCCTTGATCTGGGCGACATCATTGGCGTCGACGGCGAGCTGCGCCGCACGAAGACGGGCGAGCTTTCGATCTTTGCCCGCAAGATCACCATGCTCACCAAGAGCTTGGCCGCGCCGCCGGAGAAGCATCATGGCCTGACGGATCCCGAACTGCGACATCGCATGCGGTACCTCGACCTGATCTATGGCGAGGGGGTGATGCAGCGGTTCTTGAACCGCACCAAGATTATCGCCGCCGATCCGCAAGACACTCGATTCAGCGTGGGTTTGTCGAGGTCGAAGGCCCGACGCTTCACTCGATCGCCGGCGGCGCAGCGGCCCGGCCATTCAAGACGCACCATAACGCGCTGGACATCGATCTATACATGCGAATTGCTTTGGAGCTTCACCTCAAGCGGCTTATGGTCGGCGGCATGGAGCGCGTGTACGAGCTGGGCCGCGTCTACCGCAACGAAGGCATCAGCCAGAAGCACAATCCGGAATTCACGATGCTGGAGGCCTATCAGGCCTATGGCGATTACCGCTCAATGATGGACTTGACCGAAGCGTGCATCGTTGAAGCGATCCGAGCGACCGGTCAGACGCTGCAGCTTTCATGGGGCGATGCGACGATCGATTTCACGCCGCCGTTTGCGCGTAAAACGTATGACGAGCTTTTTGCGAAGCAGCTCAATGTTGACCCCTGCGAGGCGGCCGCCATTGCACGTGTCGCCACGTCGCTAGGCCTGGAAACGGCGTACAAGCATCCCGATGTCATCAAGAGTGAGGTATTCGAGGCGGCGATTGAGAAGACGCTGTCAGGCCCCGTATTCGTGATCGATTATCCGGCCGCGATTTGCCCGCTGACGAAGAGGAAGGCCGACAATCCGGCCGTTGCTGAGCGGTTCGAACTGATCGTCCAAGGCATGGAGATGGCGAACGCCTACACCGAGCTCAATGATCCGGACATGCAGGAACAGTTGTTCAAAACGCAGCTGGCGGGGCTGGCCGACGAGGATTCGATGGCCAAGATGGACCACGATTTTATCCGGGCGCTGCGCCACGGCATGCCGCCGGCGGGCGGCTTAGGCCTGGGCATCGATCGGCTCGTGATGCTGCTTACAAACACGCAATCAATCAGGGATGTGATTTTGTTTCCGCTGCTGAGGCCGGAGTAACAAATGAGTACGGACTGGTCGCTTCAGCGACCAGTCGGAACCTTGAGGCGCAACAACTGGTCGCTAAAGCGACCAGTCCGAACACCATAGTGCTTTCCCAAGGACGGGATTCATGTACAAGCTTCTACTTTGCTGGCGCTACCTCAAGACTCGTTACATTGCGCTGGCTTCGATCATCAGCGTAATGCTTGGCGTGGCGACGATGATCGTCGGTCAACGCGGTGATGAAGGGGTTCACTCACGAAATCCAGGATCGATCCACGGTATCCTTTCCGACATGGTGTTGGAAACCGCGTCGTTGGAAGGGCTCCCGAATGCCGACCTTTACATGCAGCGGATTCGCAAAGTTGCCGGGCAATACATCGACGGTATGTCGCCCACGGTCTCGTCCCCGCGATGCTGGGATACACCGATCACACAGGCCGATACATTACGCAGCAGATCATGCTCATCGGCGTCGACGAGGCGACCTACGCCAGTGTGAGCGATTTCGGCGGCTTTTTGCAGCACCCGGAGAACCGCAAGCAGCTTGACTTCAATCTGAAAGCGGACGGGTACGACGACTACGACCACACGCTGGTCGACTCGTCAAAACGGAAGCCGCGCAAACAGATGCAATATGCCGGTTGGGAGCATCGCCGGCGAAAGGCGGCTGTACGCCCCGAAGGTTGTCGCCCCCGAAGGCTCGCTCGAAGGCAACCCGTTCGTCCGCCCAGGGCAGGACTCTTTAACAGAAGAGATTACTGGACCTCAGGGAACGGTTTTTGATCCGGCATCCGAGCAGCACACCGGCTGCGTGCTCGGTATCTCGCTCTGTCGATTCCATACGCTCAACAACGCGGAAGGCTTCCTTGTGCTGCCGGGCGACGATGTGGAAATCAGCTATGTCACCGCGGGCCGGCCGCCGAAGCCGTTGAGCGCCAAGTTCACCGTGGTCGACTTCTACGAAAGCAAGATGGGCGAGTACGACTCGCAATTTGTGTTCGTGCCGATTGGCCAAATTGCAAAGACTGCGCGGCATGATCGACCCGTTGACGAGGGTGGCAAATTTCAGCCGGATTCAGATCCGTCTCAAGCCGGGCGTCGATCTGGACATGGTCCGCGACCTGCTGCGAGCAGCATTTCCCGCCGCACGAGAATTGTTTCGTCGGTTCATGGCTCGATCGGGAAAGCCCGTTGTTGGCCATGATCCGCGTGGAGACGGGATCCTGAACGTGCTCCTGTTTCTGATCATTGCCGTGGCCGGCTTCGGCATCCTGGCGATTTTCTTCATGATCGTCGTGGAGAAGACTCGCGACATCGGCATCTTGAAATCGCTGGGCGCCAGCCGGCGAGGGATCATGAGTATCTTTCTCGGCTACGGGTTCAGTTTGGGAATTGTGGGCGCGAGCATGGGGCTCGGTCTTGGCCTGTTGATCGTCCGCTACATCAGCGAAATTGCCGATACTTTGGGCCGGCTCACCGGCCAACCGTTTTTTGATCCCACGGTGTACGCCTTCCAGAAGATTCCCGCGATCATCCAGTGGCCGACTATCGCCACCATCATTGTCGGCGCCCTGTTGATCGCCGTACTGGCCAGCATTCTGCCCGCGCGCGCGCCGCGCGGCTCCATCCTGTTGAGGCTCTGCGCTATGAGTGAAGTGCATTCGTTCGATCCATGGACCAACGGCTCTATGCCCGGAGTGCCACTGGCTTCGCCAGTGCCAACCAGGACGGTTGGAAGTGCACTGGCGGAGCCATCGGCGCCCAAGCCTTTTGCATTTCCGTCCCATGGCCAAAACATCGCGCGTGAAATACTGGCCGCGCATTACATTCGCAAAAGCTATCGCAAAGCTTCGATGGAAATTCCTGTGTTGCAGGGAGTAGAGCTGACGATTCGCGAAGGCGAGTTCGTCGCAGATCGATCGGCCCCAGCGGCTGTGGCAAGACGCACGCTGCTGCATGTGTTGGCCACGCTCGACGCTCCCGATTCCGGCGAAGTTTGCTTCGAGGGAAATCGCATCGACAATTTGCCGGCCGCCGGGCGCGATATCCTGCGCAATCGATATTTCGGTATGGTGTTCCAGTTTTATCACCTGTTGCCTGAGCTCACGACAATCGAAAATGTGCTCGATCCGGCGATGATCGGCCAGAGCGTTCTCGGATATCTGGCGTCGCCGCCGTGAGTATCGAGACCGGGCTCGCGAGATGCTGGAGCTGGTGAGTATGGGGCACCGGCTGAAGCACAAGCCGAGTGAGCTGTCCGGCGGTGAGATGCAGCGCACTGCCATCGCCCGCGCGCTCGTGGCCCGGCCGCGCGTATTGCTCGCCGACGAACCGACGGGCAATCTCGATAAGTCCACCGGCGATGAGATCATGACGATTCTGCGTCGGTTGAACCGAGAGCAAAAGCTCACTATAGTCATGGTGACTCACGACCCTCGGATCGCCGACCAGGCCGACCGCACCATGACGCTCGTCGACGGCCGCGTCGTGGCGGCGTGAACCGGTGGCGGTCGATACCTGTCCATATCAGAAACTTTCACTGCAATTTGCCCGGATTTTTTAACCACAGAGAGCACAGAGAGCACAGAGGACACGGAGTAGCGTTTGAAAAACTCACGTGCAGTTGCAAATTCGACAATCTACGTTTCACGAGTAGCATTCTGCAGTCATAGTCCTCCGTGCACTCTGTGTCCTCTGTGGTGAAATAATTGCCAAGCATGTCGCGACAGGTTTACATCAGTGGCAAGTTCGTGCCGCAGGAAGACGCCAAGATCAGCGTTTTTGATCACGGCCTGCTTTACGGCGACGGCGTGTTCGAGGGCATTCGCAGCTACGGCGGTAAAGTGTTTCGTCTTCGAGAGCACATCGCGCGGCTGTACGAGTCGTCCAAGGCCATCTGGCTTGAGATTCCGATGTCGCAGGACGCGATGTGCGACGCCGTCAATGAAGCCGTCCGCATCAACAACATTGACGACGGCTATATTCGCCTGGTCGTCACGCGCGGCGCAGGCACGCTTGGCCTCGATCCCAATCGCTGTTCAGCAACCCGCAGGTGATCATCATCGCGGACGCGATTTCGCTCTACCCAAAAGAGCTGTACGAGAAGGGCCTGGAAATCGTGACCGTGAGCGTGCAGCGGAGTCACCCGGCCGCGCTGAATCCGCGCATCAAGTCGCTCAATTACCTCAATAACATCCTCGCCAAGATCGAGGGCCTGCAGGCCGGTTGCATTGAGGCACTGATGCTCAACCACAAGGGCGAAGTGGCCGAATGCACCGGCGACAACATCTTTCTCGTGCGCGGCGGCGTGCTCTACACTCCGCCGCTGGATGCCGGCATCCTTGCCGGCGTCACACGCGACGCCGTGATTGACGTTGGTCGCGGGGCGGGCATCGACGTGCGTGAAATTTCGCTTACCAAGCACGATGTCTACATCGCCGAGGAGTGCTTCCTGACGGGGACGGCGGCCGAGGTTATTCCCGTCGTGAAGGTGGATAGCCGCACGATCGGCACCGGTAAACCGGGCCCAATGACGCGCGACTTGGAACGGCGATTCCGCGAGCTAACGCGAGCCAAGTAAACTTCGCCGCTACCGCGTTTCGCGTAGTGCGCAGCAAATTGTTCGTTAGGGACCAATTTGTACGCGGCCAGCGATACGCCCACCTGGTCGATCCGATCGAGGTCCTCGCGGGACAGGCGCCAGGTAAACTGGTGCTCGGCCGCAGCGTTTCCTTTTCCCGCCCCCGCGTCAATTCAACCTTGAGCGGCACGACCTCATGTCGGGCGAGGGCGGCATTCAACCTCAGGCGCGGCTCGGGCGGCGGGCCTCCTGAAAGCAGCGTGTTAAGTTGGGCGTACCAGTCCAGGAATTCGCGGTATTCGGCCAGGGCTGCCGCATGCTCGACTCGAGTGGTCGCGACGGTGTAGCTCTCCACATGACTGGCGAGAATGAGCTGACCCGATTCGGGTTCGAACGATTCTTTGAAATCCGGATCGGCTGCAAATTGCAGGAACGGATCGTCTTGTCTCGACGCCCAAGTGCGAAGTTTTTGCATCGCCCCCGCAAGTTGTTCGGTCGTAAACTCCGTGCGAATACGGTCCTGCGGATCCAGCAGGATAAATCGGCCCGGTTTGCCTCCCGTCGGCTTGCGAAAGACCGCAGTTTGCTCCGGAGTGGCAAGAAAGTCGTATACGACGCCGTCGAGAAACAACGTGGTCGTCTCGCTCTCCGGCTCCTCTTCATCGCCGACGTAGACCTTCGTCTCAATGCGGAAACCGTCCGCGGCCGTGGCATTTGAGAAGCCCAGAGAATCGAAGGTCGCCAGCAATGCGCAAATTAGCAGACACGAACGTAGTGCGAAGCGGCGATGCCAGAAAGCCATGGTTCCCTCCAACGGCGAACGGATGGGCGAGTTTTGTAGAAAGGTGCTGCCACAGAATAGACGGCAATTGCCAGCAGGGTAAAGAGCGCTCGCCGTGCTAGCTGTAGGTCAGGCTTTCCGGCCTGACAAACAGCGGCGCAAGTGCCCGCACACCTCAGGCTGGAAAGACCGACCTACCCGAAATAATCCGGCTCGTTGCCTGGCTTCCACTTGATATTGCAGCCGATGCTTGGCAACTGTTCGTCGTTCGCTTTGCGCCGGCGAGTACGGCGTCGACGGCGGCCCGCAGGTCGGCTCCGGTGATCGGCTTGCCGCTGTCCGGCCGGCTATCGTCGAACTGCCCGCGGTAAGCCAGTCGGCGGTCCCGATCGAAAAGAAAGAAATCGGGCGTGCAAGCAGCGCGATACGCCTTGGCTACTTCTTGGGTCTCGTCATACAGATATGGGAAGCGGTACCCGCGCTCTTCGGCTTCGCGAACCATTTGTTCGGGCGAGTCGGCCGGGTGGTTGGCCACGTCGTTCGAGTTGATCCCCACAACCGCCAGGCCTTTGTCCACGTATTCGGACGAAAACTGCGCAAGCGCATCGGCCAGATGCTTCACGAACGGACAGTGGTTGCACATGAAAATCACGAGCAGCGCCGGCGCCCGAGACAGATCGGAGAGCGAGACGGTGCGCCCGTCAACATTCACAAGCGAAAAGTCCGGGGCCTTCGTGCCTAGCGGCAACATCGTGCTTGCGGTGCGTGCCATTGATTTCGCCTCCATCGAGTTGGATGAATTCACCGGATAGTGGAGCGGAGTTGTGCTGCGGCGCCTGCTCTAACGAAGATCATCGTTGTCCATGATCAGTATTCAGCAATCAAGCAGCGCGGACAACCCTGACCCCGTAGGTGCCGCGAGCCGAGCGGCACCTACTATCCGCGACATTCGAGTCGTCCGCCCGGCTCGGCGGACCTACCGGCCTCGTTGACAGTCCTTGCTTCAAATCTATAATTCACCGGTTAAATCGACATGCGGAATTGGCGCATCCCGACACGGAGATCGTAACAATGGGCGTACCGGAATTCGACGACAACAATTTCGAGAGTGAAGTATTGAGTTCCACCGAGCCGGTGCTCGTGGATTTTTGGGCGCCGTGGTGCGGCCCCTGCCGGATGATTGCGCCCCTTATCGAGGAGCTGGCGCGAGAATGCAACCGGCGTGAAGATCGGGAAGTTGAATACCGATAATGCGCAGCGCACCGCGATCAAGTACGATGTGACAAGCATTCCCACGCTGATGATATTCAAATCGGGCGAGGTAGTTGACCGCATGGTGGGTGTGCAACCGAAGTCCCGGCTGCAGGATGCCATCAATGCCGCAAAAGCCTGAGCGCACGTAGCGATTTTCGTAAAACTCGAGATTAAAAGCGCGGCGTGAAGAAATCACGCCGCGCTTTTTTTGTGCGCGGACGTTTTTCACCGTGACTGCGTCGCCGTCTTAGGCTCACCGAAACTGCCATCACCGACAGCATCCGTCGTGGCACGCGCTGTTGGTTCGACGCTGTGCGGATGCGGTTTTGGCCACATGAACACTGCTGCGGCCAATTGGCTGGAGTTTTCCATCTACAAGGCCGATGGGGATTCAGGCAAGTTTTGCCGATTGAGTGAACTTTGCCAGCTAGCTGTCGATCCGCTCCGACGCGAGGAAGTATCAATATGTCGAGTCATGCAGACGCGATTCGCGCTGATCAACCAGCGTTCATTGCAGGCGGGATCCGCATCGACCAGGCGCACCCAATTCATCATGGCACGCCGCATGCCACCGGAGAGGGTGGAGGGATGCAGCTTGTTGCCGTGGCCGAGGCGCAAGCGGCGCGGTAGCGGTGACGGTCGAGCGACTCGTTGGATCAACTGCGCGAACATGCGGCCGAGCTGGCGGACCGCCTTCAGTCGGAACAGGTAACCCTCGATCGGCGTGAGCATGTACTCGCGTCGCAGGAAGCCGACCTCGAGGCGAAATGGCAGAACGCGCGACAATGGTTGGAGGAACGTCAACAGGAGATTGAGGATCGCGCCGCGATTCTTGCAGAGCGCGAGGAAGAACTGGCGCGACGCGAAGCGGCCGCTGAAATTCGGACGGTCGAGCTGACTCAAGTTCGCGAGGAGGCGCTTGCCGTGCGCGAAAGTCGGCTTAACGATCGGCAGGCCGAACTTGATCGACAGGCCGCCGAGTGCGACGAGCGCTTGGCTGCGATTGATGGCGATCGCACGGCGTGGAATGAGCGGCACGAACGACTGCAGGAGCGCGAAGCGGCAATCGAACGCCGGCACCGCGAATTGGACCAACGACAAGCGCAACTGTACCGCGATATCGAGCAGTTGACATCGGAAAGGGCGAAGATCGAGGACCAGGTTGCGGATATCGCGCGCCGCGAGGAAAAGGTTGCCGACTGGGAGTCGCAGCTCCAGTCGCGGGCTGGTGAATTGGAAGAGCACACCGATGCGCTGCGCGAACGGGCCGGCGAGCTGGAGATCCAGCGCGCCGAACTGCGGCGCACACAAGCCGAGGCGAACGGCCGGGAAGCCGAGCTCAACGCCGCCGAACGGCAGCTTGCCTACCGCCAGCAGGAGATTGAGGCAGCGCTCAAGCGATTCGAGCGCCTGGGAGTGACCGAAGAAAAGATGCAGCTCCTGCAGGAAGAGGCGCGCAAGTTCGCCGCGCGGCGCCGCTATTTGGACGAGGCGGAGACGCAGCTTGCCCAGGGGAAGGCCGAGCTATCCGACGAATTGCGCGAGCTGGCCAATGAACGCCGTAATTTCGAAGAGCAGACGCTTCGCGAACGACGGGCAATCGCCGCGCAGCAGCAACTGGCCCACACCGAAGAGCAGCGTCGCCAACAAGAACTCGAACAGCGCGAGGCGGAGCTCGACGCACGTGAGAACGCGCTCGCCCGGCTGCAAGCAGACTTGCGCAGCTCGCAGCGCGACATGCTGGAAATGCGCCTGGCCACCGAAGAAACTTGGGCACACCTGTCCGGTGCGCTCGCGCCGGCCAGCCTCACGCGGTCCATCGCCCAAGTGCGGGCGAGCCTCGCCGATCACTATCGCACAACTCTGGATGAGATCGGCCAGCGCACCGCCGAGCTGGATTCGTTGCGAAGTGATTTGGCACAGCAGTTCGCCGCTCTCGCGTCGCAACGGCAGGAGCTGCAAGCCTGGGCGGAGCGACGCCATGCGGATGTCGAGCAACAGGCGGCCCGGCTGGTGGCTCGTGAGCAGGAACTTGATCGGCAGCAACAGCACTTTGAGCAGATGGAATCGCAGTGGCACATCGATCGAGCCGAGTACCAGGCGGAAGTCCGTCGGCTTTTGGCGACGATCCGCAATTTCGAAATCGAAGAAGCGCAGGCCGCTTGAGTTACGCCGCGAAGGAATAACGCAAACTTAAAGTCAGTATCAATTGGCCGACGCCGTCGGCTCGATCGCATCCGTGTCGGTCGTGCTGCGCGACTCACTGCTGGAGGTCTCGGCTGCGCTGGCGCGGTGGTATTGGTCCGCGTTCGCTTCAGCCAGCCGATGCGATTCCGATGCATAGGCCATGCCAGCCTGAATTTCGTTTCGGTTGAAATAGGGTGGGCGACTCGGGCTGCGTCGCGTGCCTTGCAGCTTCGCGGCAAGTTCATTCCAACTCAAGTCACTATTCAAGTGCCATGCGGCCGCTTGAGCGGCGCCATGCTGCAGTTCACCGCGGCCGAATGCCTTCAAAAGCTCGATCACGGCGGGCCGATCGAGATGCTGGTCGGCCGGCACAATCGTGTACTTGCTGGCCGATGACGGATTCCGCAATCCATGATCGAGGCATACCACCGGAACGTTGATCTTGGCAGTCTCTTCCGGCGGGATACTGAACACGCCGCCACCACCACCGCCGCCGAGCCCACCGCCGCCACCGCCACCCAGGCCTCCGCCGACACTTTGTTGGCCGCCGCCGCCACCTCCAAAGCCGCCGCCGCCTTGTCCGCCCCCGCCGAAGCCGCCGCCGCCCCGTCCGCCGCCTCCAATTTGAGCCAGAATCGGCACCCCGGCGAACGCCTCGGGCAGTTGAAGGTTAATCGGCTGCTGCGTCTTATTGGTAATGAGAATCCGCGCTGCGCGATCGCTTTTGGCGATGAACTTCACGTCAACCTGGCCGTCGTCCATCGCTTGGAAGAACTCAACCGTGTTTCCTGCAGGCGGGGCCACCGCCGTTTCGGCCTTTGAGCCGGCAGCGAGCGAGTTGGTCGCTGCTGCCGCGCCGAGGAACATGATCGCACCGACAAACGCCCAACAATCACGACGTGACATGGTCACACCCTTGAGTAGGTCCAGAGCCATAGCCCAGTTCAGCTTACACCAATCCAGCATTTAGCATACTCAGCCGCATGCCGGAATCCAAGCAAATTTGACACCCCGCAAGTCCAGCCGTTCAAGCCTTTCTCCGATAAGTCGGCATTTTATTCCACAGTGGGCGTTCGGCACGAAGGGGGCCTCCGTCGACGTTGGCTGCCGCTGGTTGGGGAACGGCAAGGGCCTATAATCAATGTTTTCGCCCTGCCGCAGGGAGCCCGGTGTGACCGTCGCCCATGCCGTCAATCTGGCCGAAAGTCTTCGCCAATTGCTAGGTCCTGACCGCGTTCTCGCGGCGCAGTCGGACCTGGCAGTCTACGAATGCGACGCGTTCGTCATTGAAAAACACCGTCCATCGATGGCGGTGTTTCCGCAATCGACGGCGGAAGTCGCGTCCATCGTCCGGCTTTGTGTCCAGCACGGCGTTCCATTCGTGCCGCGAGGGGCCGGCACCAGCCTGGCCGGCGGGGGCATGCCGGTCGGCGGCGGCGTGATGATCGTGCTGACCAGAATGCGCGAAATCCGCGAGGTCAACCTGCGCGACCGCTTCGCTGTCGTCGAGCCGGGCGTCGTGAATGCGGCTCTCAATCGGCACCTTGCCGGCAGCGGCTTTCACTACGCCCCGGATCCATCCAGCCAGGGCGCATGCACGATTGGCGGAAACGTGGCGACCAACGCCGGCGGACCGCACACGCTGAAGTACGGCGTGACCGTCAATCATGTGATTGGCGTCGAAATGGTCACGGCCGACGGCGACATCGTACAAATCGGTGGGCCAGCCGAAGACACGCCAGGGCCCGACCTTGTGGGCACGATTGTCGGCGGCGAGGGCACGCTGGGCATTGTCACCAAGATTTGGGTCCGACTGACGCGCAACCCGGAAGGCTGCCGCACAATGCTCGCCGTGTTCGACTCGGTCGATGACGCCACGCAGGCGATCAGCGGCATCATCGGCGCGGGAATCATTCCTGCTGCGCTGGAGATGATGGACCAAGGCATTCTGGTGGCCGTAGAAGCCGCATTTCGTTTTGGCTTTCCACTCGACGCCGAAGCAATTCTGCTGATTGAGGTGGACGGACTTGAAGTCGGGCTTGATCGCGAGCGCGACCGCGTCGCGGAGATTTGCCGGGAGCGAGGGGCACGTGAGGTCCGCTTCGCGGCTGATGCCAAAGAAAGACTGCAGCTCTGGAAGTGCCGTAAGCAGGCCTTCGGCGCGATCGGCCGGTTGAGCCCCAGCTACTGCACTCAGGATGGCGTTGTGCCGCGAACCAAGCTGCCAGAAATCCTCCGGCGCATTCGCGAAATCGGCCAGAAGTATGATCTCAAGATTGTAAATGTGTTTCACGCGGGCGATGGCAATCTGCACCCGATTCTATTGTTTGACGAGCGGAACCCGGCCGAGATTACGCGTGTTCTGGCGGCAAGCGGCGAAATTCTTGACGAATGCCTGGCTTGTGGTGGTAGCGTCACGGGCGAACATGGCATCGGCCTTGAGAAATTGAGCTTCATGAATCGCATGTTCACCGAGGATGACCTGGAGGTAATGGCCCGGCTGCGAGATGCGATTAACGCCAATGGTCTATTGAGTCCTGGGAAACTGCTGCCGACGGCTGGCGCTTGCGGTATGGAGCAAGTTCATCCCGGCCGACGCACTGCGCTCTGAAGGGTAATCGCTAATCCATGCCCACAGCGACGGCCGCACCTACGATCACAGAGACGATCGCACCGACAACGTCGGCCGATGTGGCGGACGCGCTGCGCACGGCACACGAGACGCGCACTCCCGTTTATCCGATCGGCGGCGGTACGGCACTCGACTTTGGCATCGCTCCCGCGCGGCCCGGTCACGGATTGGATCTTACGGGCCTGTCGAAGATCGTCGATTACACCCCGCGCGACATGACAATCCTTGTCGAGGCCGGCGTGCGGATGGCCGAACTTGCGGCGATCTTGGCAGTCGAAGGACAGCAGTTGCCGATCGACGTGCCGCGAGCCGCCGCAGCGACCATCGGAGGTGTTGTGGCTACGAATTGGAACGGACCACGACGCTATGGTCACGGCACGATCCGCGACTACGTCATCGGCATCCACGCGGTCGATGGCCGCGGAGTTCCATTCAAGGGCGGTGGCAGAGTGGTGAAAAATGTCGCCGGTTACGACTTTTGCAAACTGCTCACCGGCTCACTTGGCACGTTGGCCGTCATTACTCAACTCGCGCTCAAACTCAAGCCGCTGCCCGAGCAAACGGAGACCGTAGCCGCCGCATGTCGAAACCTTGCTGCTGCCGAAGAGATTTTGGCCCGCCTTGCGAAGCTGGCCGCGCCGCCCGTTGCTATCGACCTCATGATCGGCGATGAGTGGAAGGTTCCTGTGCTTCACTCGTCAGCGAAATCAGCCTCCCGTGCCGACGGCTGCTCGCCATTCATCATGGTTCGCCTCGAAGGCACAGAGCTCGAGGCAACGTGGCTGGCCGAACAGGTCAGCGCGAAATTTCGCAGGCGGGCGCACTCGCCGTCCGCAAGTTGGGTCCCGCTGACGCCGACACATTGTGGACCAAACAAATAGAGTTTGCCGACCGAGGCGCCGGAAATGCCAGCGACGGTTCGCCGCTGGCCATCAAAATCGCCGTGCCGCCAAGTGCCGTCACGAAATTAATTGCCGAGCTACTGGCGTCTGATTCGGAATGTACGATCCAAGCCCATGCGGGCAGCGGTATAATCATTGCGCGTTTCAGCCGATTCTCGCATGCCGACGTGAGCAAGCTGCTCGTCGGCAAGCTGCGGCCTGCCGTGGTACAACATGGCGGCAGTCTGGTGGTGCTCAAAACGACGCTGGAAGGTCTCACGCCCCATGTCGTTTGGGGCGGCCGGACCGATGCCACAGTGCTCATGGAACGCGTAAAGCAAAAGTTTGATCCTCATAACATTCTCAACACCGGCCGATTTGTTTTTTAATCGAGTGACGATGACCGAAGCTGAGAAAACTTCGACGCAACCCCCGATAAATCCGGGCGCGGCTTTAGACTATAGCAAGCTGCTGAGCTGCGTTCACTGCGGACTATGCACGTCCGCCTGCCCAACCTACGTCGAAACAGGAGACGAAAACGAAAGCCCGCGCGGCCGCATCTATCTCATGCGGGGCGTAACTGACGGGAAGTTGGAATTGAATGACGCGGTACGGCGGCATTTGGAATTGTGCCTCGATTGCCGGGCGTGCGAGACGGCCTGCCCCTCGGGCGTGGAATATGGAAAGCTGATCGAGCCTTTCCGCGTCGCGATGGATGCGTCGGCCGAACAATCGCCACGAAATGACTGGTTCCACCGCCATATTCTGTTCGGCCTGTTCCCGTACGCGAAAAAACTGCGACGCGCACTGTTGCCGGCCCGCATCGCTCAGCGCATTGGTCTACTAAGGTTGCTCAGAAGCGACGCGGCGTCACGCGGCTATTACCGCGCCAGCTGCAGCGAATGGTGGAGATGCTGCCGCCGCCGCGGCGCAACGAGGGGCCACTACCGGAGTTTCTGCCCGCACTTGGGCGGCACCGCGCTACCGTGGCCCTGTTTACCGGTTGCATTGGCGACGCCATGTTCCGGCATGTCAACTGGGCGACCGCGCGGGTGCTGCAACAAAATGGCTGCGATGTCCATGTGCCGTTCAATCAAGTTTGCTGCGGGGCGATCCATTTCCATGCTGGCTCGAGCGACCCGGCCCGCGCATTTGCTGATCAGAACGTCGCCGCGTTCCCCGTCGGCCGGTTCGATGCCGTGGTGAACAATGTCGCGGGTTGCGGCTCGATGCTGAAGGATTATGGTCATCATTGGCACGATGCTGGCCAAAGCGAACGCTCCGCGTGGGCCAGTCGAATCCGCGACGTGAATGAGTTCTTAGACGAGCTAGGCCTGATTCCGCCTGAAGGCGAGATCCGAGCCATCGCCACCTACCACGACGCTTGCCACCTGCTACACGCCCAGCGGATTCACGATGCGCCGCGGCGGCTGTTGGCACAGATTCCGGGTCTTGAGCTCCGGGAGCTGCCGGAAACCGAGCTTTGTTGCGGTGCCGCCGGTACGTACAACCTCACGCAGCCGGAGATGTCCGACCGGCTGAGCCGGCGCAAAATGGCCAATATTGCGAAAACCGGGGCCGATTTGGCGGTGACGGCAAACGCTGGCTGCGCACTCCAAATCGCCCGGGAAGCTCGGCGGCAGCGTCGGCGGCTCAGCGTAGTCCACCCAATGGAGTTACTCGACTGGAGTTACAGAAAAGTGCCGCCCGCACGTTAGCCCGAAGCGCCAGCGAGGGTGAACCGATCCGTCCCTTCCAGGCGCTTTGGACTACTTTGGGCTACCCATTTTTACGCCTGACACTTGCAATTCCGGTATCCGTGGCTAGAATCGGCCTCGTGATAGTGAAGATTGGCCGCGGCAACGGCAGGGGCATTGCCATCTAGGGTACTCAAAACTCCCGAGACCCACGCGGCCGGTAAATGCGTGTGATCACTCGTGATCCTTACCTCTGAGCCTGCGCACAGCAACGCACCCATTGTTTAGGGTTCAAGCTTACGACACCGATGAAAGGACCGATCCAATGACGAAAAAACTGGTTGCTGCCTCTCTACTTGCCGCGGTGGCATTTATGGTCGCTCGTCCGGCGGAAGCCGTGACTCGGTTTCGGGCGATTATCGAGAACGAGCAGGAAGTGGCAAATCCGCCTGTCCCGAACCAGGTTCCTGAATCAGGCGGCATGGGCGTCTTTGAATTGAACGATGCCATGACGGCTTTATCGTATGACATCACACTTTTCGGTCTCGATATCGACGGCCTCCAGACTCCGAACAATCCCAACGACAACGCCGCTCGTTTTCACATTCATGCCGCGGCCGCCGGGCAGAACGGTGGCATTCAATTTGGGATGAAGGATCCCAACCACGACGTTGACGATCTTGTAATCAATCCAGTGACTGGTCGAATCACGGGCGTGTGGGACGGAACGGAAGGCAATGGCACAACGTTAGCTGCGCAGCTCCCGAATCTATTTGCCAACGGCCTGTATTTCAACGTTCATACACCCGATTTCACGGGCGGCGAAATTCGCGGCCAGATCATTCTCGTCCCCGAGCCCGGAACTTGCGACGTTATGCGCCGATCACGTGCGACAGCGCTCGTTGGATTCGCGCGACGCCGAAGAGTGGCGTAGCCTTAAATCTTCAAAGAGAGAAGCAATCGATTTCCAGCCGAACCAGGCGCGATGCAAGTTCCCGCGCGCTCGCAGGACGGCGGAGCGCATCTTTGGCCAGCATCGAGTGAACCAGCTCGGCGACTGGCGCCGGCAAATTGGGTCGAAGTGCGCTGAGGTCGGCCGGTTTCGCTTCGCGGTGCAAGGTTGCCAGTTCGCCCGGGTCATCGCTGTCCCATGGTCGGCGGCCGCTGAGCATCTCATAGAGCGTCACGCCCAGGCTGTAAATATCGCTTCGCGGGCCGGCCGAAAGTGCCGAAGTCACTAGTTCCGGCGCGATGTAAGCGAGCGTTCCGGCCAGTGGACGAGTCGCCCAGCGGCTGGCTTCATCGGGCGTCTGCACCAGGCCGAAGTCGATCAGCGTTGCATGGCCCGTGGGCGACACGACGATGTTCGCCGGCTTGACGTCGGAATGAATCATTCCGGTGGATTCGAACAAGGCGACGATCCCTTCGGCGACTTGACGGGCAATCCAGAGGGCTAGCGGCACGGCAAGCGGCGCTTGCTGGGCGATGAGCTGGTCCAACGCGACGCCTTCAAGCTTCGGCGTGACCACGTAAAACGGAGGCTCGCTAACGCTGGCCGAAAGAACGGGAAGCAAGTTTGGATGTGAAGCCTTGCGTCCGACGAACGCCTCGCGCCGTTGCATTTCGATGGCGTGCGACTCGCGCCACCACTCTTTGCGAAGCGCCTTGACAACATAAGCTGCGGGGCGACGCGACGCCGCGTCGCCGCCGGTCTCGTCGGCCGCACCGGCCGGCCGCGCCTGATACACCCTTGTGAAGTTGCCTTCATTCAAGAGGCGCACGAGCTGCCAGGGTCCAAGGCGGCCCAACAGCGGACGCGAATCGGCCGGCACAAAGTTGTGTCGAATCGTCTCGCGCGTGGAGTCGATCACTGCCATAGATTGCATTCCTCGCGCACGCCGCCATGACGCACGGGTGCCTCTCGCCAGGCCAGCGCATAGCGTGCCGTAGCGCACGCTCTTACGAAGCCGGCGGCACTCGAGCGTAAGCGTAATGAAAAGCCTGCCGCAGACGCATCGAGCGACACGGCAATTGAATCTGGGTCCGCATTGCACCACTGTCGAGCGGGAGCCGTATGTAGCGCTGGATGCTGCGGAATGAATCGGTTCTAGCGGCGAGTAAAATGAAAACGCCTACCATGCACCGGCACAGGTTGCCAAGCGGTGGCAGATTGGGAAGAGGCCGTTGAGCGTACCGAGGGGAAAATGTCACGTCGACGCCTAAACTAAGTCCGCAGCCAGTCAGGCCACAACGCCGTCGCCATCAACGCTATCACGCGCCAATATACCGTGCATGCACCATGCGCACGGTCGCAATGTCGTTCGTTCCGGCCACGATCGTGCGGCCATCCGGGAAAACCGAAAGCACATAGCCATCGACAGCGAGTCGCAAAAGAAAAGCGTTTCGTTTTACCTCACCGACGCCGGCGAGCCGACGGCCTAATTCTTCGAGGGAAAGTGTCGCCCCAGCGGGAGGACTTAGCTGCACGGCGTTTCGGCCACAGAGCACCGCGGAAGAGTCGCCTCGCTCGCCAGCAAGCCAATGGAATTCGCGCCGCTTGCATACGACGGCAATCGCCGCTCGCGCGCAATTGCGATAAATCGACCTGCCGCATCTGGCAGTCCCACAGATCGACGATCGTCAGCCGGCGGCTGGTTGCGGCCCGATTTCCGCTGAGTATCTTGAGTGCCTCGGCTGCTTCAATCGATGCAACCACATTGACGATCGGCGCCAGGATGCCGGCCGTGTCGCAGGTTGGCGTCGTGCCGGGCGGCGGCAGGTCGGCCATCAGGCAGGCGAGGCAGGCCGTTTCGCCGGGCAGAATCGTCATCGACTGGCCTTCGGCGCCGATGCAGCCGCCGTAGATCCATGGTTTGCCACGCTTCACCGCGAAGTCGTTAATCAGGAATCTTGTTGCGAAGTTATCGGTGCCGTCGACGATCACATCCACATCGTCAGCAAGTGCGGCGATATTATTGATGCGTCAAGTCGGCGACCACCGGTTCGACGACGACTTCGGAATTGATTTGCCGCAGCTTGTTGGCGGCGGCAACTGCCTTCGGCAGGCCGTCGGCGACATCCTTTTCGTCGTAGAGAACTTGCCGCTGCAGATTGTTGAGCTCGAGAAAGTCGCGGTCGACGAGTCGCAGTAAACCCGACGCCGGAGCGCACTAGCGTTTCGGCGATTACCGAGCCAAGTGCGCCGCAGCCGCATACAAGCGCTCGGCCTTCGCCCAGGCGTCGCTGGCCCGCGTCACCTAAAGGCGCGAAACGCATTTGCCGATCGTAGCGGCTTGTGGTTTGCTCATTCATGATTGGATGTCATGTTGTCTGATTTGTGCGGCGCAGGCCGATCATGCCATGGTATTCGGCGATGATGCTGTTCGCCTTGCTTCGCCTCAACGTCGGCTTGATATAGATGCGGCAGCTCGGGAGACCAAACGCAAGGGTCAGGCACGACGGCAACGGCCAGGCCTTTTTGCTTGGGCACTAAATCGCGAAACGGGATTCAGCTGGTAGCGTGCGCACCGTCTCGCAATAGGGCCCTTGAAGCGTTCCGCTCAACACAATTTCCGCGCCTTGTTCCTGGTCGCTTTGCACTCCATTGACGCGAGCGAACACATGTCCTTCGACGTCATTCACGTCGCCCACAAAGATTTCTATCTCGCTGGACATCGCTATGTCGCACTCAGCGCCTTTGCGTGAGATTTAACCAATATCATTCTCTCACCAGCGCCGCATCTCGGGCAAATCTCACGAGCCAGGATTCGCCCGGTGACTGAGGCTTCGCATGCGGCCACTTCTTCGGGCGTGCCTGCCACGACGACGCGGCCGCCTTCGTCCGCCGCGCCGGGCCCGAGGTCGATCAGCCAATCGGCCGCCTTCATGAGCTGCAGGTTGTGCTCCACGATCACCAGCGAGTGGCCGACCTCCAGCAGCGCGTCGAAGCAGTCCACAAGCTGGACAATATCGGAAAAGTGCAGGCCCGGTCGTCGGCTCGTCGAGCATGAACAGCGTCCGCCCGCGGCGCTTGGTTGCCAGGTGCGCCGCCAGCTTGAGCCGCTGGGCCTCGCCGCCGGAAAGCGTAGTCGCCGGCTGGCCAAGCCGCAAATAATCGAGTCCCACGTCGAGCAGCAGCTTGAGCTTGGCCTGCACTTTGCGCTGTCCGCGAAAAAAGGTGAACGCCTCGCGGGCCGTCATGTCGAGCACTTCGGCGATGTCGCGGCCGCGGTACTTGACCTCCAGAACCTGCCGGCGATACCGCCGGCCGCCGCACTCGGGGCAGCGCATGTAGACGTCGGCCATGAACTGCATGTCGATCGCCAGTTGCCCGTCGCCGTGGCACGTTTCGCAGCGGCCGCCTTCGACGTTGAAGCTGAAATGGCCGGCCGAAAGGCCGCGGGCCCGTGCCTCGGTTTGCTCGGCGAACAGCAGGCGAATCGGATCGAACGCCTTGATATACGTGGCCGGGTTCGAGCGCGGCGAACGGCCGATCGGGCTTTGGTCGATGTGGATTACATCTTCGAACTGGCCCGTGCCGAGCACGTCGTCGTAGCTCCAGCGGCTGAGGAAGCGTCGGCCGGATCGCTGTCCTTGTGCAGCGGCCGCGCAAGGGCCGGATACAGCGTTTTGTCGACCAGCGTGCTTTTGCCCGCTCCGCTCACGCCGGTCACCAGACACAACACGCCGAGCGGAAATTCGACGGTGAGATTCTTGAGATTATTGCCCGCGCGCCGCGGAGCTTGACCCAACCTTGGGCGGTCGTGCGGCGCGGCCCGCTCGGGCCGAGCTGCGCCGCCCGGCCAGCCAATCGCCCGTGCGGCTGTCGCTCGCGGCCACCAATTCGTTTGGCGTGCCTTGAAAAACGACGCGGCCGCCGTCTTCGCCGGCGCCGGGCCCGAATTCGACGACATGGTCGGCCCGGCGAATGATTTCGTCTTCGTGCTCGACGACCACGACTGTGTTGCCACGTCGCTGAAGTCGTTCGATGGCCGCCGCCAGCGGCGAGACGTCGGCCGGGTGCAGGCCGACCGACGGCTCGTCGAGCACGTACAGCATGTCGACCAGGCTGGAGCCGAGCGTGGCCGTCAAGGCGACGCGCTGCGCTTCGCCGCCGAACTGAGCGTCCGCAGCGAGCGATCGAGCGCGATGTAGCCAAGTCCCACGTCGACGAGATACTTCAGCCGCGATTGCACGTCGTCAAGCAGCGGCCGTGCCATCGGCTCGCTGCCAATCGGCAAGCTGCAATTGCTCGAAGAAATGCGAGGGCCTCGCTAATTTTCATCCGGCACACTTCGGCGAAATTCTTGCCGCCGACTCGCACGGCCAATGCTTCTGGCCGCAGCCGCGCACCGCCGCACGCTGGGCACGGCGAGTACGATCGCCAGCGGCTTAGGAACACCCGCAGGTGCATCTTGTACTTGCGCCGCTCCAGCCAATTGAAGAAGCCGGCCAGGCCGCCGAAGTTTCGCTCCGGCACGCCTTCTTCGATCAGCCGGCGCTGCTCGGCCGTCAGCTCGGCATACGGCACGTCGACCGGCAAGCCATAGTCGTCGGCCAGCGCGAGCAGTTCTTCAAGCTCGTGCGCATACGACGGCGAATTCCACGGCGCGATGGCGCCATCGCGGATCGACTTGCTCGGATCGGGGACGACGCGGCTCATGTCGGTCGACACGATATTGCCGAAGCCTTCGCAATCTGGGCAAGCACCCAGCGGCCGGTTGAAGTTGAACAGCTGCGGCTCCGGCTGCGGGTAATCGATGGCGCACTGCTCGCAGCGCAGGGCCGCGCTGAACGACATCCGTTGCCACTCTCGGCCGTCGATTACACGGGACGGCGAGGCTCGCGCGAACCACGGCGATTATCGTGCGGCTCAGCCAGAGCTTCGCCCTCCCGGCCTTCGACAAATACCACCGCAGCGCCGTCGCCGGCTGAAAAGCGCTTTCCAGCGACTCTCGAAGTCGTTGGGCCGTCGAGTCGCCCGCGGTGAGCCGGTCGAGAACAATGGCGATCGATTGACCAGGCATCAAGCGCTGGGCCAGGCGAGGCTCAATGGTCGCGGTTTCCAAATTCCCCCTCACTCCTAGGGAGGGGCTAGGGGAGGGTTCTTCCGCAATCGCTCGCACATAACCAAGCTCGACAAGCTGCGCAATCCATCGCTCGACTGGCTCATCGCCCGGCACAGTCGCCTCAAACCCAACCATGAGCCGCGTGCCCGTCGGCAGTTCGGCAAGCGCTCGGCCGCCGCTTCCGGCGACTCCCGCCGCACCGGCTGGCCACAGTGGTAGCAGACCACTTCGCCGATCCGTGCAAACAGCAGGCTCAGGTAATCGTTGACTTCGGTCGTGGTGCCGACGGTTGCCCGGTTCGAACGGCTGGGGTTCTTGTGCGTGACGGCAATCGCCGGCGGAATGCCGTCGATGCGTTCGGCGTCCGGCTTGTCGAGCTGCTCCAGGAACTGCCGCGTGTAGGCGCGAGAAGCTCTCGATGTAGCGCCGCTGCCCTTCGGCATAGAGCGTGTCGAGCGCCATGCTCGTTTTGCCGCTGCCCGACACGCCGCAAAACACAATCAACTTGTCGGTGCGGCAAGTCCAAGATCGACGTGGCGCAGGTTATTCACCGCCACGCCGCGCAGCTCGATGACGCCTTGAGACACGTAGTTGGTACCAGTGGAGCACAATATGTTGAGGCGAATCCGTCATTTTATGGCGATTGTCACCCCTCGGCCAGCAGCGGTCTCGATTGCTATAATGGACGGTGAGTTCAGCGCATCAGCAAAAGGCCAATTGGGCATGCGACGTTCCAGCAAATTTGCGAACCCGTTTTACGCGCTGCTACTGGTCGCGGGCATTGCGTTTGCGCTCACGGCCACCGCCTACGGTGTGATGGCGTTTCGCGAAGCACGGCCGCAACCGGCAGATGCGGCCGCGAACGAAAGTACCGCCGAGCATCCGCTGATGGAGTGGATGAGCAACCACGGAGAGGCTGCGCTGTTGACCGAACTTGGATTTTTGGCGGTGTTCGTATTTGGCGCCATTGGCACCGACGAATACTGGCAACGCCGCATCGCTCGAAAAAAGTAGGGCGGGTGCTCGCACCCGCCGATTAGCCACGCGGCGGGTGCAAGCACCCGCCCTACCAAGTGCTGTAGCCACAACGCGCAAACAGCGCACTTAACCATGCAAGTCAAAAATCACGAGCAAGTTCCCGCCAACGACGTCACGCTGGAGGGCGCCGCCGGCTGCCGCGTTCGCTGGCTGATCGGCGAAGGCGAAGCGCCCCGAACTTCGCGATGCGCGAATTCGAAGTCGCCCCCGGCGGCCACACGCCCAAGCACTTCCACGACTACGAGCACGAAGTGTACGTGCTTGCGGGCAGCGGCGTCGTGATCGACGATGACAGGGAGCGGCCGCTCCGGGCCGGCGACGTCGTATTCGTCGCCCCCAACGACGTTCACCAATTCCGCAACACGGGCAGCGAGCCGATGCGCTTTTTGTGCCTGATCCCCAACTCGGCGACGGGCAAGAATGTTACTGTCGTACCTGAATGCGGACTCGAGGACAACCGGACCGTCGCGCAGCCGTAGGTGATTTCTGAAAAACGCCCTGACCGGTGCTTAGTCGATTCCACCGTTGGAACCTCCTCCAACATCGCCTGCGTCGAACCCGCCACCGTCGAAACCGCCATCATCGACGCCGGAATCCGCCGCGTCCCATCCGGCGGCCCCCCTCGATCACGTCGGCCGCATTGAAGGATGCATCCCCGTGGAAAAGCGGTCCGCAACTTCAGACCGCATAGCCGCATAGTCGCATGCCTCGCCCGTGTCACGATGGTAATCGTTAAAGTCGCCAAGACTACAATACATGCACAGGGCGTAGCACAGATAATCGATGTTGTACCTGCCTTGTTGGGCCGTGCGCATTGACTTGTGCCGCCGTGTAATGCTTCTGCTTGCCGTAGCGTTTTTTTCAGCTCGATGCCGAGCCCTTTTGCATAGCTTCTCACGGCCAGCCACTTTCGGACGCTGTCTAGCATAGCCTTGTCTATAAGCGCTTCACGATCGCGACGTTCTTTACGATCCGGTGAAGAATGTCGAAGCCGCGCTAACCTGCCTGAACGAACCGGTTCAACGCAGTATACTGGATTCAACGAGGTAAACTATACGTGTCGAAGCAATCCATCAAGCAACAAATCGAAGACTTGCGTGAAGAGATTCGCGAGCACGACCGACGATACTACGTTGATGCTGCTCCGACGATTTCTGATCTGGAATACGACAAGCGTCTCGCACAGCTCAAGGAGCTCGAAGCGGCCCACCCCGAATTCATCACGCCCGACAGCCCTACGCAGCGCGTCGGCGACGAGCCATTGGCCGAGCTTGAGCATGTCACGCATCGGGTGCCGATGCTGTCAATGGACAACACGTACAGTGTTGAGGAGCTGCTGAAATACGGCGAGCGCACCGCAAGATATTTGCCGGACGAAGAGATTGCGTGGGTCGTGGAGTTGAAGGTCGATGGCGTCGCGGTTTCTCTCACGTACGAAAATGGCGTACTCCATCATGGTGCGACGCGTGGAACCGGGTATGTAGGAGATGACGTTACCCACAACCTGCGCACCATCGGCAAAAAGGGCGGGCTACCCATCGAGTTGCAGGGCAAGGATGTGCCGCCCAGCGTCGAGGTGCGCGGTGAAGTGTACATGACCAACGCCGACCTGGCCGAGCTGAATGCCCGCCAGCAAGCCGCCGGACTCAAATTGTACGCCAATACGCGCAACTCTGCCGCCGGCATCGTCCGGCTGTTAGATCCGAATATCGCCCGTAAGCACCGACTTCGCTTTTACGCACATGGCGTCGGCTACATCGACGGCCTGCCCACGAACTCGCACTGGGAGTTCTTGACGCTGATCGAGCGTTGGGGCATCTCACCGACTCCGCTGGCGCAGCGATTCGACACATTCGCGGCGGCCGTGGAGCACTGCCAATCGGTGATCGGCCGGCTGCACGAGTTCGATTTCGAAGTCGACGGCCTGGTTCTCAAAGTCGACCGTTTCGACCAGCGCAGCCGCCTGGGGGCCACGAGCAAGGCGCCGCGCTGGCTCGTGGCCTACAAATTTGAAAAGTACGAGGCGACAACGCGAGTCAACGATATTTTCATCACCGTGGGCAAAAGTGGTGCGCTAACGCCAACGGCCGATCTCGAGCCGGTGCAAATCGCCGGCACGACGGTCAGCCGCGTCGGCCTGCACAACATCGAAGAAATTGCCCGCAAGGACGTTCGCATTGGCGATACGATCGTCGTCGAGAAAGCAGGCAAGATCATCCCGCACGTCGTGCGCGTGGAGAAGCACCTGCGGCCAGATGCGTCGCGCGAGTTTGTCTATCCAACACACTGCCCGGCCTGCAAAACGAAGTTGGAGCGCGACGAGGGCGGCGTATTCATCCGCTGTCCGAACTTTTCCTGCCCGGCTCAGCTCGGCGAGCGGCTGTTGTATTTTGCCGGCCGGTCGGCGATGGACATTGAAGGCCTGGGCGAGAAATTGGCTTACCAGTTAGTCGAAAGTGAGCTCGTGCGTGATTTCGGCGACCTCTACGACTTGAACGAGGAGCAGCTCACGCAGTTAGAGCGGATGGGCAAGAAGTCGGCCCAGAAGCTACTGGCGAACATCGCGGCCAGCAAATCGCGCGGCCTCGCGCACCTGCTCAATGCGCTTTGCATTCGCCACGTGGGTGCCCGCGTGGCAACAACCATTGCTGAGCATTTCGGGTCGATGGACGACTTGCTGGCCGCTTCGGAGGAAGAATTGGCTGACGTTGAAGACGTCGGCCAGGTGATTGCTAAAAGCATTTATAACTTTTTGCACGGCGAACATGGCCAGCGGGCTGTGCGCCGCCTGCGAGAAGCCGGCGTCGACATGACGGCGCCGAAAAAGGCAAAGGCCACGGCGGCCACGGCGGGCCCGCTTTCCGGGAAAACTCTTGTGGTCACCGGCACACTCGCAAAATACAAGCGCGAGGAAATTGAAGCGCTAATCGAGCAACACGGTGGACGAGCGGCCAGCAGCGTGTCAAAGGCCACCGATTATCTGGTCGCCGGCGAAAAAGCCGGCAGCAAGCTCGACAAAGCTCGCAAGCTGAATGTGCGCATTATCAACGAGAATGAGTTCGAGCTGCTTATTGCGCCCTCAGACTAGCCCGAAGCGCAAGTGATAACAGTGATTGCCCAAGCGCCAGCAAGGCTGTATGAGTTTCCGCTCGCGCGTTTGGCGAACTTTATCGACTAG
The DNA here is from genome assembly GCA_963713365.1 of uncultured Planctomycetota bacterium. Classification (GTDB taxonomy): domain Bacteria; phylum Planctomycetota; class Planctomycetia; order Pirellulales; family Lacipirellulaceae; genus JABDGM01. Next base: position 127,180 of record CAVQLN010000010.1, read on the forward strand.
GTCTAATCTCTCACGCGACAACTTGTCGGCGCACGGCGCATCGCTTCGCCACTCAAATCACTTCAATCGGCATGCAAAGTGCGGCCTCGATACCCTGCGGAGCCACTGAACGCTCAGCGGCGTTTTATCCACAAATCACTTCGCTCAAGGAGATATCATCATGACTCGCCTCTACACTTTTGCCGCGGCTGGAGCGCTTGCCGCGTGCATTGGCGCGACCGCGTGGTCGCAAACTGCTCAGTCTGGAGGCGCCGCGGCGCTTTGGGCGGCGCAGGTGCTGCGGTTGCGTCCGGCGGCGCGGGCGTATCTGGTTCCGCAGGTGCGACAGGCGCGACAGGGCAAGCCGGCGCAAACGTTGGGGCTGCAGGTCAGGCCGGAGCAGCCGGGCAAGCCGGCGCCCAAGTTGCGAATCCGAGCAACGTTCCAGGCCGGCAGCAGTTCATCTCGCCACCGGCAACGGGAAATGATTTTGACTTCAATGATCCGCTCCGACGCCCATTTTTTACGGACCCTGGCGCACGGCAGCAGTTGAACATGAATGATCAGCAATTCAACCAGATGAATCAGGCATACCAGCAGGCCTTCCAGCAATACCAGCAACGCGCCAATCAATTGAACGAAAACGCGAATTTAACGCCCCGCCAGCGCCGCGCAGTTGCAGCAGCTCCAGACCCAATTCAACCAGCAATTTGGCCAAACGGTGGACACAACGTTCACCGATCCGCGCCTTCGCTCGCGGTTCAACCAGCTCGATCGGCAGTTCCGTCCGTTCGCCGCCTTCAACGATGCGACGGTGAATCAGCAACTGCAGCTCACGCCACAGCAGCAGCGCCAAATGCGGCAGCTCGGAGTACGGTGGCGTCAGCAAATGCAGCGATTGCGTCGAGCGGGAAGCAATGCGGCAACCGATCCGGCATCGCCAATGAGCAGTTTGCTGCAATGCAGGCCCAGTTTCAGCAGCAGATGCAGCAGGTCATGACTCCACAGCAGTGGCAGGCATGGACGCAGATGACCGGTGAGCCGTTTAACTTCCCACCGACGGCGTTCTTCCCACACGACAACAATGTCCGCGTGGCAGGGCAGCAGTCGATTCGTCGGGGTACCGGGTCACAGAATGGTATCCAGAATGACAATGACGCAGCGCGGGACGGCAATGTCGGCGTGACGCGAGGAACTCCGCTTGATACCCAAAACCGTCCGGTTACCGGGTCACAGAATGGAAACCAGAGTGGCACCCAGAATAACAATGACGCCGCACAGGACGGCAATGTCGGCGCGACACAGGGAACTCCGTTTGATAGCCCCCAGTAAATGGATGAGGTAATTGCCAAGCAGTAGCAATTGTTTCCCCCGTGTCGATCAAGGGCTTTTGGGAGGGTTGCCGACGGCGTCCTCATGCATTGCGTGGGGACGCCGTCCCTTTTTGCGCGTAGCCCCGCCTACTTGCTCTCGCTCGCCGTTCGGCCCCGAGTTCACGGCTGAGGGGCGGTTTAATTCCGCAAGATCCAGGTCCTCCGATAGCCGCACGTCGGCCTTGAGCACCTTCTCCATCTGATCGAGCGCCAGGCGGTTTTCCTCCTTAGTGTTTGACGCCACGCAGTCCCGCGGCACGAACAAGTGGAAATCTCGCATGTAAGCGTCGTTCGCCGTGAACAGCACGCAGATGTTTGCGGCAACGCCCGTCAGGATGACCGATTCGACCTGCAGATACTTCAAGAGCACGTCGAGCGCCGTGGAATAGAAGCCGGAGTGCTTCGGCTTAAGCACGAAATAATCGTCCTCCTCAGGCTTCAGTAGCTCGACCACCGGCTGGCCGCGAACTCCGTCGTTCAGGCAGTGCTCTACCTGGTGGTTAAAATTCGACTGCCAGCGGCCGAAATTGTCGTTCGCATAGATGACCGGAAGCCCGGCAGCCTTGGCTCTGTGCTTCAGCTTGGCAATCGCCTTGGCCATCGGAAGAGCGTGCCGCAGGAGTTGATCACCCTCGCGGAATTCCAAATCGTTGATCACGTCGATCAGCAGCAAGGCAGCCGCGGCCTTGTCGGGGGCGTTGCCATGCAATGTGGGATTTTTCGCGGGCATAAGCTGCTTTCCGTTTCTCTTTCCATCCAAAGCGCCCAATTGTGCGATAGCCGCCGCAGCTATTATCTTATGCGTGCGACTCGTTCGGGACGATTCATCCCGGTACCACCGGGCAAATCGCTCCTTTTCTGACGCTCTATTCAATCGCGTTCGCGACGTTCTTAGGAGGAAAAACGCATGAGCACCGACGACTTTATGAAGCAGCAATATCTCACTCTACGCGACGAGATCCGAGAGTCGAAAGCGAGGATCTTCTGGCTAATGATCCTGGGCATGCTCCTGGTGATGGCCGCTGGTTACCTGGCGGCCGAGCACCCGTCCGCTTTCGCCAATGCCGCCATTCCCTTCCTGCTGTTGGGCCTGATGTTGGCGTTCATCGCGGAGCAGAACAATATCGCTCGCGCGGGGCGGTACTTGCGCGAAACGGTCGAACCGCGAATCCAAGACCTCGTCGGCTGGGAGCACTGGCTCGAAAGCAAGCCGCATTTGCGCGAGGTCGATCACTCCTTCGTCATGGGTTTCAGCGTGTTGTTCCTGATTTTCTTTGCGATCACCACGTCGCTGACGCTCGTGCAAATCGACAAGACGTCACACGAAGCCTATGTGGTTGCCGCGGCGATTGCTTATACGCTCGGCGCGTGTGCATCGCCTATGTGTTATGGCGACACTGGCGCTCCAGCACGGCGGCCAGCTAAGTAGCTCAGGCTTTTAGCCTGACAGAAACGGCAGAGAAGTCAGGCTGGAAAGCCTGACCTGCGAGAAAGAAAGTGTGCCACCTATCCCGAGGAGAGTGAGATAGGTGGCACACATGCGGCGGGAGGAAGGAGGAGAAAGCCGATCCGTAGGGTGGGCAATGCCCACCAATTACAAGTTCAAACATGGTGGGCGGTGCCCATCCTACCAATTCAATTCGCCCATTCGCTAATTCGCTATGCTGTCTCCACCGGCGGCGTCTCGACGCCATCCAGGAAGCCGGCCAGCGCCCGGGTGCGATAGGGCTGCTGCAGCTTCCGAACGGCCTTCGATTCGATCTGCCGGACGCGTTCGCGGGTCACCGAGAAAATCTTGCCGACTTCTTCCAGCGTGTAGGTGTAGCCGTCGGTCAGGCCATAGCGCAGGCGGATGATCTCGCGTTCGCGGTAGGTCAGGTCGTGCATCACATCTTCGAGCCGCTGCCTTGAGCATCTCCATGTTCGTGTCGTAGAGCGGATCGTCGTCGCGATGTTCTTCCAGGAATTCGCCGAAGAAATTGTCCTCGTGGTCGCCGACCGGCTGGTCGAGCGACAGCGGCTGCCGGCACATCTTGATGATGCAGCGGGCATCGTCCAGCGACAGGCCGGCCTCGCTCGGCGACTTCTTCCGGGTTCGGCTCGCGGCCGAACTTCTGCACGAAGTTCGGCGGTCACCGTACGCACCTTGCCCATCGTGTCGATCATGTGCACCGGCAGGCGGATGGTGCGGCTCTGGTCGGCGATGGCCCGGGTGATGGCCTGGCGAATCCACCACGTGGCGTAGGTCGAGAATTTGTAGCCGCGCTGGTATTCGAACTTGTCGACGGCTCGCATCAGGCCCGTGTTGCCTTCCTGAATCAGGTCCAGGAAGCTCAGGCCGCGGTTGCGGTACCGCTTGGCGATCGAAACGACCAGCCGCAGGTTGGCGGCCGAGAGCACGCGCTTCGCCTCGTCGTAGCGGTTCGCGCTGCTCGCAGCGTGCGGGCGACGAGGCGGGCCAGCGTGGCGGGCGACTCCAGCGTGATCCGCATCAGGTAGCGCAGCTCTTGCCGCAGCTCAGCGTGCTGCTTGTCGCTGATCAGCTTTTCGGGCTCGGCAAGCTGCTGTTTGATCGTGATCATCCGCTCGCTGATCTCGTGCAGCTGCTGCATGATCGGCAGCAACTTGCCCAGCCGCAGATTGAGCTCTTCGACCAGCCGCACGATCTTGTTGCGGCGAACCACGAGGCGGCGCCAGGCGGCGTGCTTTTCGGCCTTGGCCGCGCTTCTTGTCGACGGCGATGCGGAAGTCGGCTTGATTCAGCCGCAGCAGGTGCCGGGTCGTTTCCAGGTTCGGCCCGAGCCGCTTCAGAGTGCGCTTCTTCTCGGTCGTGTTGGTGACCGAGATTTCGATCGTGCGATCCAGCCGCAGCTCGCCCTGCATGACTTTTTCCAGCAGCTCGACGGCCGCGTGCAGCACAAAGTCGTTGCACAACATCAGTTGGCGGAATCGGACGCGCGTTTCCTCGATCTGCCGGGCGGACGCGATTTCGTCCGGCCGCGAGAGCATCGGAATTTCGCCCATCTGCATCAGGTACATGCGGATGGGGTCGTCGATGTGCGATTCGGCGCTGCCGTCCTCCGGCAGGTGCTCGAGATCCACCTCCTCGTCGTGCTCGACATCGATCGGATCGTCGTGCGACGTGCCGTTGATAGTTATCTCGATATCATCCTCGTCGTGCCGCTCCTTCTTTTGCTTCTTCGCAGTGTGAGCGCCGTTTAGGCGGGCACGGCATGCCGAGTGGCTGTTCCGTTGATCCGGCGTTTTGACGAGTAGCGTGGCACAGGCGATTCCTCGCGGTGTGAATGTCGGCGGCAATTGCCACGTCGACGTGTGGGCGAGGATGCAGAACCAGTGCCGGCTGCCAAGGATGGGCGGCGGACAAAGCAGATAAGTCCTTGGCGCCACGATAGTTGGGGTGGCTGCGGACGATCCGAGGAATGACGCTCCGACGCCGCACTGTTGAATTGAGGAAACATTTGCGCGGTCGCCATGTTGCTTCGCATCAACATGCCCGCTCGTCTGCCGATAAGCGGAAACATACAATCGTTACGATCGGATATCGACGAAGTATCGTGCACGCGCTGCAACTGGCGAAGCTCTTACTCCCCGCTCCCGCTCCCCGCTCCCTGCTCTCCGCTCCTGATGTACATGGCCAGCAACACCATCGATGTGAAAGTCACCGGCCCAGTCGGCACGATCGTGCTCAACCGGCCCGGCCGGCGCAATGCGCTGACCCGCTCCATGCTGGCTCAACTCTCCGAGGCGCTCTCCGATTTGCATCTTGAAAAGCGCGTGCGGGCCATCGTCCTCACCGGCGCGGGCAGCGCATTTTGCGCCGGCATGGACGTTCATGAAATGCACGCCGCCGCGACGCTTCCCGATCAAGAAAAGCAGCAAGATTGGGGCGACACGGCCGAACAGTATCGCGAAGTCGTCACGCAAATGATCGAGCTGCCCAAGCCGATTATCGCCTCGGTGAACGGTCCCGCGGTTGCGGGCGGGGCAGGGCTGGTGCTGGCGAGTGACGTCGTCGTCGCCACTCCGACCGCACAATTCGGATTGCCAGAAGCGCGGCGTGGCATAGTCGCCGGCGTGGTGGCGCCGCTTTTGACATTTCGCGTCGGTGGCAGCACGGCAGCCCGGCTGCTGCTCACCGCTTCGCTATTTCCGGCGGAGGAAGCCCACCGCCTCGGGATCTACCACGAGCTGATCGACGAACCGCGCCTCTGGGCCCGCTGCGTGCAACTCGGCGAAGAATGCGCCGCCGGCGCACCAGAAGCCCTGCAACTCACCAAGCGCCTGCTCTACGAAACGATCGGCGAGCAGCTATCGACGCAACTTTCCGTCGGCGCAGCAATCAGCGCCACCTCGCGCACGACCGAAGCTGCTCAAGAAGGCCTCGCCGCGTTCGTCGAAAAACGCCGACCGGAGTGGAAGTAGCCATTAATGAGCACTAAGTCAGCAAATCGAGCGCATCCTGCAATCAATGGAGGTGTCCCTGCTTGGCTCATCGGTGCAATTGCTGGGCTTCTGTTTTGGATTTCTGCGTACGTGCTTCTATTTGTCGTGATCGACAAGCTGAATCAGTTATATCCTTCATCTGATCTTGTTGAGATTTTACAACGTATGGTAGCAATGATTGCGATCCCATTCTTTTTTTTCGGATTTGAGCTATGGTCCGATGAAGTGCCATGGTGGGTCGGAATAATAGACATTCCATTTTGCGTGTGCTTTTACTCTTGCTAGGAGCGTATATGGGTCGCTCCATATCGAGATGCAAACGTTGGCATTACAGCTTTCAAACCTTCCTAATCGCTACGTCGGTTATCGTAGCCTTGCTTGGAATTGCGGTGTACTTGGACGATTAGTCTGCAACTGTATCTTGTTCCAATGAATACACATTTTGGAATACCATCTTCTGCTAGAATTTTTCTTCCGGATTTTCTCCGTCCAAGTCCTATAATGTATAATATGGCCCGTGATACGATCTTTCCGGAACCAGGGAACCGAGGACGTGTTTGACGCGGCTGATACGCGGGCCGCACGAAAGGTATGCCCGCGAGGTCTCTGGCCCGCGGCGCATCGAAAACTTGATCAATTGAACCGGGTCCGCGATCTTCAGGAGCTGGCGACGCCTCCCGGGAACCGGCTTGAGCGACTTCGCGGAGATCGGAAGGGGCAACACAGCATTCGGATCAACGACCAGTATCGGGTCTGTTTTCATTGGAGGAGCGGCGAAGCCGACGACGTTGAAATCGCGGACTACCACTAGCAGACAGGCGCACAGCGGACTCGTCGCCCGCCGCCTGCCTCGTCACCGACCGCCGACGCACCCCGGCCAGATGCTCCGCGATGAGTTTCTGGTCCCGCTCGGGATCACTCAATCGGAGCTTGCCACACGGCTCGGCGTATCCTTCCCGCGATTGAACGAAATCGTTCGCGGAAAGCGAGGCGTCACGCCCGACACAGCCCTTCGGCTAGCGCAGGTGGTCGGCATGTCGGCCGATTTCTGGCTCGGCTTGCAGCAAGACTGGGATTTGTGGCACGCCATCCACAGCGATCAAGCGGCCGAGATCAAGCGCCTTAAACCGCTCGGCCGGACGGGCTAGGACCCCTGGAGCAATCCGCCGATTCCACGTACAATCGCGGAATCCGCGACGAGGAGCGTCGCGCTGTTGCGTTCCCACGCGGAGCCCACCGCGGCGGATCTTCGACGTGGGAACGAGGACAACGAAACCCCGAACCCTAAACTCTGATCCCTATACCCTCCCATGGCTCAAGGCGGCAAACGCAAGAAGAAGGTTGAGACCGTGTTCCTCGTGTGCGAGGAAACCGGCGACCACAACTACACAATCCGGCGCAAGATGGGCGGCGAGAAGCTGAAGCTCAGCAAGTACAGCCCGCGCCTGCGCAAGCACACGCTACATACGGAAAAGAAAAAGTAGGAGCAGGGAGCAAGGAGCACGGAGCTGGGAGTCAGATTCTTACTCCAAGCTCCGTGCTCCGTGCTTACTCCGCAGGGATGCCCCATGCCAAAACGTTGGCGCATCGCGACTCATGACCCCGCGCGCGTGGCGGCTCTCGGTCGTTCCGCCGGCGTTCCGCCGGTTGTCGCCCAATTGCTGATCTGCCGCGGCGTTTGCGATGCCGACAGCGTGCGGCAGTTTCTCGACGTGAAGCTCAGCGGACTGCGCGACCCAGAAGAATTGCCGGGCGCGGTACGCGCGGCCGAAATCATCCACGCCGCCGTGCGCGATGGCCGCCGCATCACGGTGTACGGCGATTACGACGCCGACGGCATCTCCGCCACCGCCATCCTGCTGCTCTGCCTGCGGCTCTTCGGCGCACGGGCCGATTACTACATCCCCAACCGCATCGACGAAGGTTACGGCCTCAACCACGAGGCCCTGCGCACGTTAGCCAGCGGCGGCGCGGACCTCGTGATCACGGTCGACTGCGGAATCGCCAGCGTGGCGGAGGCCGAAACGGCCCGCCAGCTTGGATTGACGTTAATCATCACAGATCATCATAAACCGCAAAGCGTATCCGATTCATCCGCGTCTCGGAGAGACGCGGCCACTGTGGGCGAGTCTCTCCGAGACTCGCATGGAATGATTGAAGCTCAGTTGCCACAAGCAGCCGCAATCGTTCATCCAGGTTTACCCGGCTCGGTTTACCCGTTCGCCGGCCTGTGCGGCGCCGCCGTCGCGCTCAAGCTTGCCTGGGCGCTGTGCCAACAAGCGAGCCAGGCCAAGCGCGTGGGCGAGGCGATGCGCACCTTCTTGATGCGAGCGGTGGGCCTGGCCGCAATCGGAACGGTGGCCGATGTGGTGCCGCTCGTGGACGAAAACCGCATCCTCGTGCGACACGGTCTCAACTGCCTCCGGCACTATCCAACGCCGGGGCTGCTCGCGCTGGAGCAGGTCACTGGTCTCGACAAGCAGGCGGAAATCACTTGCGAGGACGTTGGCTTTACGATTGCACCGCGGATCAACGCGGCCGGACGGCTCGGCCAGGCACCGCTCGCTCTAGAGCTGCTGATTACCGATTCGCCCGAGCGGGCACGCAAGCTGGCCGAATTCATCCATGGCCTCAACGAGCAGCGGCAGTCGCTCGAGCGCAGCGTGCATCGTGCGGCCAACCGCGAGGCTCGCGAATTGTGCGAGGCAGGCGGCGTGACGGCTTTCGTCCTCAGCGGCCGCGGCTGGCACCCTGGCGTGATCGGCATCGTCGCCGGCAGGCTGGCCGAAGAATATCATCGCCCGGTCGTCTTGATCTCGCTGCACGAGCTTGGCACCAGGCCGGCCATGGGCTCTGGCCGCAGCGTGAACGGCTTCAATCTGCACCAGGCTCTGGCGGCCTGCGGAAAGCACCTATTGGGCCACGGCGGGCATGAAGCGGCGGCCGGCCTTACGATCGACGAACACTCGATCGACGCGTTTCGCAACGATTTCTGTGCCTACGCTTCCCAGTATATCTCGCCCGACGATTGCGACGTCGAGCTGTTCGTCGATGCGGAAACGCCGCTGGCAGCGCTCACGCACCAGACGGTGAAGCAAATCGAAAGCATGGCGCCGTTTGGCCACGGCAACGAGCGCCCCATGCTGTGCACCACGGCGGTTCGACTTGCCGAGCCGCCCAAGCGCATCGGCAGCACGGGCCGGCATTTGGCACTGAAGTTCGAGCAACATGGCGTCGCGCTACGTGCCGTGGCCTTCGGCGGCGGCGATTGGGAGCAGGGTCTTATCGAGGCCGGCTGGCCCGCTCGCCGTGGCCTTCAAACCGGTGATCAACAACTTCCGCGGCCGGCAAACCGTCGAAATGCACCTCGCCGACTGGCGTTGCGACGGCGAACGGTAAGGCTCTTTGTTCAGTCACTGCCCGACGCTTGCGGTTTAGCTCCGCCTCATCACTCCACGCCGCGCGGAAAAGGGTTGCCAAACCGTGTTCCAACGTGCAAGCTTATAGCCGCATGCTCATCTCCGTTCGAGCATTGAATTGACGACCACAACGAAGAGAACCACCATGGCAAACCTCAAAACGACTTTCATAGTAAAGCGTGTAGCATCCCTGAGCGCTGCAACGTTGCTCGTGTTCCTGTGCGTTCACCCGATTCAGGCGGAATTAAAGCTGCCCGCCATTTTCAGCGACCATGCCGTGCTGCAGCGCGACATGAAGGTGCCGGTCTGGGGTTGGGCCGATCCGGGCGAGGAAGTGAATGTGTCAATCGCCGGGCAAACGCAAAAGGCAACCGCCGACGACAAAGGCAAGTGGCGCGTAACGCTTGAACCGCTCAGCGTCGGCGAGCAGCCGCTGAAGCTCGTCGTCGAAGGCAAAAACAGCCGGCTCGAGCGCAACGACATTCTCGTCGGCGAAGTCTGGCTCTGCTCGGGCCAGTCGAACATGGAGTGGCCGGTGACGGAATCGTGGAACGCCGATTTGGTGATTCCCGCCGCCAACGAGCCGGCGATTCGCCTCGTGCGCGTCAAAGGCCCCGGCAGCCAGACCACCGTCGAAGACTTCGACGGCGGCTGGCAACCGTGCTCGCCGGAGACAGTGAAGGGCTTCTCCGCCGTGGGGTATCACTTCGGCCGCGAGCTGCAGCAACATCTGGGCGTGCCCATCGGCCTGATCGACAACTCCTGGGGCGGGTCGGCCTGCGAGGCGTGGATTCGCCGCGATCGGCTCGAAGGCAATCCGCTGTATGCGACGCAACTCACGAACTGGGACAAGGTCGCCGCCGATTACGAGAAGAGCAAAGATCCAAAGCTCCGCGATCAGCTCGCCGGCAACCATCGTCCGGCCAACCTGTATCACGCCCGCCTTGGTCCCGTTTTGGGTTACGCACTGCGCGGAGCGATTTGGTACCAAGGTGAATCCAATGCGGGCCGTGCGTTTCAATATCGCGAGATGTTCCCGCTCATGATTCAAACTTGGCGCGAAGATTGGGGCCAGGGCGAATTCCCGTTCTATTGGGTGCAGCTTGGCCGATTTCATGGCCGAGAAACCTGAGCCAGGCGACAGCGCCTGGGCCGAGTTGCGCGAAGCACAGACGATGACGCAAGACCGGCTGCCCAACTCGGGGCAAGCCGTCATCATCGACATCGGCGAGGCTTCCGACATTCACCCACGAAACAAGCTCGAAGTCGCCAAGCGCCTGGCCCGCTGGGCGCTGGCGCACGATTACGAACGCGACATCGTCTGCCAAAGCCCGCGCTACGAATCGATGAAAAGCGAGGGCGACTCAATCGTGCTGAAGTTCAAGGACGTAGGCGGCGGCTTGCGTACGGTCGACGCACCAGAGGTGAAGGGCTTTGCGGTTGCCGGCGAAGATCGAAAATGGATCTGGGCCGAGGCAAAGATTACTGCTGCCGACCAGGTCACGGTGCGCACGAGCGCTGTGCCCAAGCCGGTCGCCGTCCGCTATGCCTGGGCCGATAACCCAGTGTGCAATCTTTACAACAAAGTGGGCCTCCCCGTGACGCCATTCCGCACCGACGATTGGCCCGGCGTGACAGTCGACGCGCGTTAGGTCCGCCGAGCCGAGGCGGACCCGAACAGGAATCAACGTCGAGAGACAGTGCCGCTCGGCTCGCGGCACCTACTTGTCTAGTGGTCCTCGGTGCTGCAGCAACCATCGATATACTTCGTCGTTGTCGTACGTTTGCGTCCATGAGTCGTGTTCGACATCGGGGTACACGGTAAGTCGCACTTGGCCGCCGGCTCGTCGAACCGCATCGACCATCTTCTCGCTTTCGGAAACCGGCACCACAGCGTCGCGCGCCCCGTGAAACGCCCAAATCGGCACGCGACGCAGCGAAGCAGCCCATTCGAGTGGTTCGCCACCGCCGCAGATCGGCAGCGCCGCCGCGAAGCGCTCCGGATACGCGGCAACGAGCCGCCAGGTGCCGTACCCACCCATGCTTAGTCCAGTCACATAGACGCGCGTTCCGTCGATGTGCAAATTGTTTGTGACATGCTCGACTAGCTGAATCAGCGGCTCGGCCTTCCACGCTGTTGGCACATCCTTCATGCCGCCAATCGGTGGCGGGCACTGCGGCGATATGAGCACAAATGGGAAGTCGCCTTGCGTTTCCACAAGTTTTGGCGGACCGTGAACTTTAACTGCGCTCCAGTTCGTTGTTGCCGCACTCGCCTAAACCGTGCAGGAATAACAGTAGCGGCCACGGTCGCCCTTCTGTTTTGTAATCTCGCGGCGTAAATAGCAGATAGTGAATCGTTGTCTCGTGCTGGCTGCCGCCGTCATCGACGCGCACTTTCAATTCTTGCGGGAGTTGTCTACCGGGGCGAATTTCCAGGGCATCGTCGAACGTCTGCATGACTGAGATTCCCAAAAGAATTAGCCAAAACGAAAAAGTCATCGTTCGCCTCCTCTCGCGGGCGAAATTAAGAAAAGCCCTGCAAGGGCGCAATGTGATAGCCCAGGGCGAAGCCCTGGGACGCTGCCGACATATAATAACCAAGCCCTGAAAGGGCAGGATACGGATTCGACTGAGAATTTTCCTCGTTCGCCATGATCACCATCCACGAACTGACCAAGCGGTTCTACAGCGGCGGTTGCCCGATTTTGGCGGTGAACCGGCTTTCGTTCGTGGTCTCGGCGGGTGAAGTGTACGGCCTGCTTGGGCCGAACGGAGCCGGCAAGACGACCACGATCCGCATGATCGTTGGCCTGCTGCGTCCGGACGAGGGGTTTGCCGAGGTCGCCGGTTTTCGTACGAGCGAATGGCCGGATGAAGTAAAATCCCGCGTTGGTTTGGTCGCGGCCAGCGACGGCGTCTACCCCTGGCTGAGTGTCCGCGAGATGCTTTTGTTTTTCGCCGACCTGTACGGGCTCGCGCCGGGCGAGGCCCGCGAAAACCTGCCGCGCTCAGTGAGCTGTTCAATCTTACGAATTTGCTCGATCGCCGCTGCGCCGTGCTGAGCACGGGCCAGCGCCAGCGCGTCACGCTCGCTCGCGCGCTGATGCACGCGCCTCCTGTGATGCTGCTCGATGAGCCGACGCGCGGGCTCGACGTGCTGGGCAGTCAGGTCGTGGTCGATTATGTGCGCCGGCTGCGCGACGAGGGTAAGGCCGTGATTGTCAGCACGCACCGCCTCGATGAAGCGGAGCGCCTGTGCGACCGCTTCGGTTTGCTTCACCAAGGCGAATTGCGATTGGAAGGCACGCTCCAGGAACTGCGCGACGCCACCGGCTGCCAGACGCTTGTCGACATGTTTCGCAGTTTCTTCCAACCGGCAGCCGCAGGCGCAAGCGCATGAATCGGCAGAATTCGACCGAAAGTCATAGCGATTTAGCGGCGCAGCTTGCTCCGCGCGGCCCGCGCCAGCTGCCGCGCGATCGGCGCCAAATGCTGGGCCGGCTTGGTCGTTTGGTCATCAAGGAGCTGCGCGAGATTCTTCGTGACCGGCGGACGATCCTTACGCTCGTGGTGATGCCGCTGCTCATCTATCCGCTTTTGGCCGTCGTCTTTCAGCGTTTCCTGGTGACGTCACTCTCGGTCAGCGAAGACGTCGAATATTTGATCGGCGTTGATTCCGACATCGCCCGGGAAATCCTCTCGCGACAACTCCAAGAAGGCGACTCGGCGCTGACGGATAGTCTCGAACGCCGCTCCGCAAAGGCGTTCGACGTATTTCAAAGCAGTCCTGAAAAAAAACGGCAGGCAGGTTCGGATCCCCACAAGCTTGAAGTCGAAGTGCAACCGTCCGCGTCAGTTGTTTCGCTTACAACCGAAGATTTGCGACGGCACGTGATCGATTCATCCTTGCACCTGGTGGCATTGTCGCAGCGCGATCTGGGCGACGATTCGGAGCACGGCTTGAAGACTCCGGTGACATGGGAGCTGGTCTACCGGGGCGGTTCGCCCACCAGCGAGGCGGCGCTGCATTGGATTGAAGCACGGCTGCAAGCGTACAACGAGAAACATCTGGATCGCCAGCTTCGTGAACTCGGCGTGTCAGCGGCAATGCCTGCCGCCACGTTGCGTCACCCGGTCAGCTTTTCCGGCGCACCTGTGTTTTCGCTGGCTGCATTGATCCCATTGATTCTTGTTTTAATGACGGTCACCGGCGCAGTTTACCCGGCAATTGACCTGACGGCCGGAGAACGCGAACGAGGCACGCTCGAAACGCTCATCGCCGCCCCCGTGCCACGGCTGGGGCTGCTCATGGCCAAATATGTCGCCGTGCTGGCCGTCGCACTGCTTACGGCGCTCGTGAATCTGGCCGGCATGACGATTACGGCGCAGAGCACGGGCCTGGCCGCAAGCTTGTTCGGCGGCGGCATGACGCTCGACGTGGTCGATCAAGGTGCTGCTGCTGCTGGCGCTGTTTGCGGCGTTCTTTTCGGCAATTCTGCTCGCCCTCACCAGTTGCGCGCGCAGCTTCAAGGAAGCGCAAGCTTACATCATCCCGTTGATGCTCGTTTGCCTGGTGCCGGGCGTGCTTTGCCTGCTGCCCAGCCTTGAGTTTACCGGTTGGATGGCGGTTACGCCGTTGGTGAACATCGTGATGCTGGCCCGCGACCTGCTGGAAGGAACGGTCAAGACGGAGCTCGCCGTGGCCGCCGTTTTCTCAACCGCCTTCTATGTCGTGGCCGCGATTGCACTGGCAGCCCGAATCTTCGGTACCGACGCCATCCTCTATGGCAGCCAGCAAACGTGGTCCGACCTGGTGCGCCGCCCACGCACGCCGCAGCCGGCGGCAGGGTTGCCCGTGGCCATGCTCGCCCTGGCGCTGATGTTTTCGTTTTACTTCGTGCTGGGCACGGGCCTGGGCCGCTCGGCCGAAATTTCCATGGAACGCCAGCTCGTTGTCCGGGCGCTCATCACGGCCATTGTTTTCGCCGGCATTCCGCTGGCGCTGGCAACTTTCGCGCGCTTGCGCTGGACCACCGGTCTGGGTTTAAGCCGTACCAGTCCGTTGAGCATCGTTGCCGCGGTCATCTTGGGAATATCAGTCTGGCCCGTAGCGCACGAGATTTTTCTTCTAAGCGAGCAATTGGGACTGTCGGTGATGGGTCTCAAGGAAATTGCCGCGGTCAAACACATGATTAATCAATTGCGAGAAGTTCCCTTGGGCCTCGTACTGGTGACGCTCGCCCTGGTGCCCGCACTGTGTGAAGAGCTTTGTTTTCGCGGCTTTTTGATTTCCTCGCTGCGCACCGTTTTGCCGGCGGGCTGGGTCGCGGTCGTCGCCGCGCTGCTGTTCGGTGTATTTCACGAGGTAATGTTCCCAGGACGGATGCTGACGAGCACATTTGTCGGTCTCGTGCTCGGTTGGGTGCGGGTTCGCACGGGCAGCGTGCTGCCGTGCATCGTGTTGCATGCCGTTCACAACGGCCTGTTGTTGTCGCTTAGCTATTGGCAGGAGGAGTTGGCACGGAGCAGTTGGGGAATTCAGGAACAAACTCACCTGCCGATTCAATGGCTCGCGCTATCCGCGCTGGGAATTATCGTCGGCGCAGGATTACTGCTCGCAACGTCCGCTTACGCTGGCCGCGCTTAACGAAAGCTCGTCCACCGATGGACTGGCCAGTAGATATTGATCACGACGCCAACGATATGCGACTCCGGCACGGCATACGGCGGATGGCCAGGGGCACCGCGCTGCCAAAAGCGCGAGTCCGACGATTGCTCGACGAAGTCGCCCAAGACGAAGTACTCATCGCGACCCAATTCGACCGGCTGCGATCCAGCCCCTGAAAAGACTTGCCCATTCCATTCGATTGTCGGCGAATAGCGAATTCCGGCGACGGAGGCGGGCGGCTCAATTTTTTTATCGTTAATCCAAATGGCTCCGTCACGAATCGCCAATTTCTCGCCGGGTAATCCGACGAGCCGCTTCACGTAATTCACACTGGGATCTTCAGGATATCGAAAAACCATAAGGTCCCACCGCCTTGGTTCCATAAGTTTGCATACCAAGATTCGATCACCTGCGCGGGTTGTCATCGGCGAGTTTTCGACCAGAACGGATCGCCTCTCCTTGCTGCATATCATCATGAAGCCGCTTGGCGGGGCCGGCATGCCCGGCTCCAAGGGCGTTCCATACGCAATCGCCCCACATCTTGGACACGGTGCTTCCCAGTGATCTCCCAAAATAGTTGGCGCCATCGCGTTCGTGGGAATTGTGAACGCCTCGTAGACAAATGGCCTCAGCACCAAGATTAGAAACAGCGCCACGGCGAAAGGCACCAACGTGTGCGGCATAATCGATTTCAATGCCGGAAAGAACCGCACTTTGTAAAGCCACATGACAGAGATGCAAGTAACCATCATCTGAATGGCGTAACCGAGAATATCCCAGACTCGGTCCGAAACATTGATCGATGTGACATAGAGGATCGGGAAAATCAATGATGCCGAGATTACGGCGGCGATTACGGCGGCGAAAAAGAAAACAAACAAGAGTCCCAGAGCCTTGAGTAGCGACACCTCGGTAACTTGCGCCCATCGCAAACCCCATCGCAGGCACGCAGCCTGCAGCAATAGCGTGCCGATGAACAGCCCGATGAGAATCAAGATGTATATCGAGTTGGCCGTCATGGTCGTTAGCTGCGGCTATGAATTTCATGCGATCATGCGTCCGCGCTCTCCGGCATCCGCCGCACCGCCCCAGGCTTCACCGGCTCGCCCCTCTCGGCGCTTGCCACGGCCGCGAAGCATAGTGCGAGACTGCTGAGATTGTTTCGCGCTGTGCGAGGGCTCGCGCTTTTCCGCGATCGCCGAGAGCAGCTCGGCCATCGTACCGTGGAAGCCATCGGGGAACCAGGTTCCCTTGAGGCGCGGCCGGGCCACGCCTTCGGCCGTCGTCAGCTCGACGCGCTGCGCTTCCGTTGTGGGGCCTTCACTGCGAATGGCGCCCTTGCTCCCGACTACCAGCGTGCGGTCCATGCGGTTGAAGCGAGTGAAGCCGTCGAAGATCAGTGTCGCCTGCACCGATTCGTAATCGATCATCGCTTGGGCCAACAGCGGCGGAGCGACCTCTTGAGTTGCCGATCTGGCCATCGAGGCATAAACGCGGCGCGGCGACGCATCGGGCATGATCGTCGCCAAAAAGTCGAACCAATGGATGCCGAAGTCGTAAAGGATGAGGTGCCGCACCGTTTCGAAAACGGTGCCTTTCACCCAGCTATGATCCCAGTGCACATCGCAATGCACGGCGTCGATCGAGCCTAGAAGGCCGGCATGCGCCGACTCGCGAATGTAACTGAAGTGCGGCGCCCAACGCGCATTCTGGTTCACCGCCAGTCGCACGCCCATCCGATCGGCCAGTTCCGCCAGCCGCTCTCCCTCGTCGAGATCGAGCACGAACGGCTTTTGGCTCAGCACATGCTTGCGGGCCATAAGCGCCGCTTCGATCAGCGGAGGCCGCTGATGCGGATGCGTCGTAATGTCGACGACTTCAATGTCGTCACGCGATAACACATCATCGAGGTCATCGGTCGCGAGCGCTTCAGGAAAAAACTCTTTGCGGCGCATTTTCGCGCGTGCGCGGTCAATATCGCACAGCGCCGCCACGTTGTAGCCGGCATTTTTGTAGGCCGCGAGATGCCATTTGGATATTCCGCCGCAACCGACCACACCGATGGCCGGGTGATAACGCTTCGGATCGCGCGGTCGGTAGGGAAGCACCGGCGCCGCAACCCTGGGCGGCCGCGGCAACCTTGCCCGTTTTGCCTGCGTCTCGCCCATGGTTTTTTATGTAGGTCAGCCTTTCCGGGCTGACATCTTTGGATAAACGTCAGGCTAGAAAGCCTGACCTACGTGAGCCAACATCCGTCAGCCGTTGCAAAGCCTAAGCCAATCGGTAAACATGGTAGTTTCCAGATTGCGAGTCAATATTCATCACGACGACGCGAAGGAACCGAAAAGGCATGGCCTTGGGCAAGTCGGCCTGTCTTGAACATCGCGCGCGTCATACCATGTTGGTTTAATTCCAGATCATTTCGAAGGTACTCATGGCCAAAGATAAGGATAGCGGCGACAAGAAGGGCAAGCGGATTCTGCTTGTCGACGATGACGCAGAGATTGTCGAGTCGTTGCGATTGGCGCTGGAGTCGAACGGTTATATCGTGCTCGTTGCTCGCGACGGCAACCAGGGCCTCGCACTTTCCGAGCGCGAGAACCCCGATCTGGTGATCCTCGACATGATGATGCCCAAGCGGAGCGGCTTTTTGGTGCTGGAGAAGATGCGCCGCACGCGCGAGACTCCCCTTCGCGTGATCATGATCACGGCGAACGAGGGAAGTCGCCACAAAGCATACGCCGAAATGCTTGGCGTCGATGATTACATTCGCAAGCCGTTCCCGATGGACCGGCTCATTGAAAGCGTCCAGCGATTGATCGGTTGAAATTAGGTGTCGGGTGTCAGGTGTCAGGGTGTGTTGTGAACGGCGTAATGCATCTTTTCTGATACCCGACACCCGACACCCGACACCTGACATCTAACGACAGGAGACTGCCATGCGAAGAATTGCTTGTATCACCTTAGCATTGCTTCTTACCGCATGGCTTGTTGCGGCGAGCCCCCTCCGAGCTGCCGAAGCTGCAGGCGCCGCCGCCGATCAGCCCAAGCCCGAAGACCTATTGCGCAAAGTCGCCGACTACCTGGCCGGGCTGCCGGCACTTACCTGCCGCATTGACTCGTCGATTCACATCCAGGCCAAGGGCATCGACAACCGCATGGACTCCAAGATGACCCTGCGTCTTGCGCGGCCGAATCGCCTGGCAATTCTGCTCGAAGAGGGGCTTATGGGCGTGACGATCGTCAGCGACGGCAAACAGATGACTCAGTACATTCCCACGATGAATCGATACACCGTGAAAGACGCCCCGGCCGATCTCAAAGATTGGAGCGACGTCGAAGCAGGCGGCATGATGGGAGCTTCGGGCGCAGTACCTTTCCGCCGACAGCGAAGAATTCTACAAGGCGCTCATGGAAGGGGTTACTAAGTCCGCGTATGTCGGCATGGAGGAAGTCGATTCGGCCCAATGCCACCACTGCCGCTTCGAGCAGGAGGAATTCAATTGGGATATTTGGATCGACGCTGGCGAGAAACCGCTGGTACGAAAAATCGTGCCCGATTTGTCCAAGCAATTTGCCCAGGCCGGCGGCATGCTGGAAGACGCGAAGATGGAATACGTCGTGACGCTTACGGATTGGAACGTCGAGCCGAATTTTGCCGACGCCGACTTTGCGTTCACGCCGCCTGAAGGTGCTACCAAAGTCGAATCGCTGTTCGAAGGCCTTGCCGGTGCGGAAGAAGAAGGCCCGCATTCGCTCCTCGGCGAAGCGGCCCCGGCGTTCACGAGCATCGGCTTGGACGATAAGCCAATCGACCTCGCCGCGCATATCGGCAAGGACGTGATCCTGCTCGACTTCTGGGCAACCTGGTGTGGCCCGTGCGTGCAGGCCATGCCCGAGGTCGATGGCGTCGCCGAGAAATTCGCCGACCGCGGGCTGGTGTTCTATGCCGTGAATGTCGCCGAAGACGCGGAGACGATCAAGGAATTCCTCAAGACCAGCAAGCTGGAAGTGCCGGTCGCCATGGACGCCGACGGCAAGATCACTGAGTCGTACGGCGTAGAAGGAATTCCCCAAACGGTGCTCATCGGCAAAGACGGCAAAGTGCAAGTCGTTCACGTGGGTTTCAGCGACAACCTCGCCGAGCAACTGACGCAGCAAGTCGAAGACCTGCTCGCAGGCAAGGATCTGGCGGCCGAAGTTCTCGCCAAGTCAAAAGACGACGGCGAGAGTGAAGACTCAGAGGCCGAGCAGGATGACGTTGAAGAGCAGCCCGAAGAATAGACGAGCACGGCCGAAGCCGGTCGCCAACGGCGCGATCGTGGCAGCTTAAAACCGCTGACGGCCTCCGCGCAGAGTCGCCGAGTCGTCCGCCTCTTGACTTTCGTCACCGACTGAAGGTGTTCCCCCACGGGCTCGACATGTACGGATTACCGCTGCCAAAGGCGCTGCTCGCCGCGGCGCTTTTCGGCCCAGATCACGTCGCCATTGGCCAGCTCCAGCCCGACGGCGTCGATCTCATTCCATCCCGGCACGGCCGGCGAGTCGATGTAGAGTTTGATGCGACCGGTTTTCACACCGGCGCTCACGGGCAGCCGCGACACGCCCATACCGGCTGAAGAAGGCGTTGGGTCCGCGCCTTCCCAAAGAACCTGTTCGCGACCCCACTTGGGATAGTGGCTGACCTTCACCACCGCGCCTGGGTTGTATGTTTCATGCACGACCACCGCGACAGGCACGACCGACTTGTCGTACTCGAGAACGAGCCACTCGTTTTGGTCGTCCTGCGATGACGATGCCCAGGCCGTACTGATGTCGCCGGGGCCGGCCGTGTTCGGAGCTCCGGTCACTTGTTCAACGCCCCAGCCGGTAACAGGATTCTGGATCCGATAGAGCTCGCCGGCAAGCCGTTGGTGATCGCGCCACCACGCCAGCGAGATCGCCAGGATAGCGATAAAAAGCAAGATCGTCACAATGCGGAAGCGGATCCACTTCCACGGCTGCTTCGGTATCGGAATGGTCAGCCGGTAGTATTCCACTTTTTGAGGGCTCAGGGTTCGGGGTTCAGAACGCAGATTGAAACTGAACCCTAAACACTGAACCCTGAACCCTCCCGCTATTCCAGCGCGATGGCCCGCGCCAGCGGCTGCAGTACACCGTCGACAACGTAGCCATCGACCACGTCGCGGCAAACCCGCGCCAGTCGGTCGATCACATCGACGTAGGTCATGTCAATCGGCAGGCTTCCGTACTGTCGGGCGGTGACGTAGACGCTCACTTGCTCATCCTGAAACTCGCCGGTACGGATCTGATAGGCGTTGGTGCGCGTCTCGACGTTCACGCGGCACTGCGTACGGCATTCCTCGTCTAACGCAAACGTCAGCGCCGGCTCGTTGCTGATGAACATCGCCCCCGGCATGTCGGTGAGTCTTTCAAACGCAGGGCACACTCCAAGCGCTTCGGCAATCAATTGATTCTGATTGCCGCGGTAAGTGAAATCGAAGCCCATCATCAGATCGAGCGCTTCGCAATCGAGCCGGCTCAGCGACAGACCATACGGCGCAAGTTCCAGCGCATGCCGATGCTGGGCCAGCGCCGACTCGAATGAATCAGGATTGACATACCCCGAACAAATTCGGCGCGTCTCCACGGAGCACCAGCGGTAACTGCCGCGTTCCTTGTCGGCCTCCAGAACAAAGTCGCCCTTGTCGCGTGCGTAAAAGTTCCGCATCTCCGGATACTTCTTTTGCATTTGCTCGAAATAATGAAGAATTGCTTCGCGGCTGCCCGAGAGTTCCATCTCGGTACTCAGGTTCATGCTCACGTAGTAATCGTCAGCCAACGAATGATAGGAACTCATCGTTTGCGATATGCCTCCTCGTTCGAGCGTGTAGGCGCGCCTGGTAACAGGAATTCGCAGATTTCTTCGAGGTTCAATCCATTCGGAACCAAGAAATCTACATGTTATCAACCGGCCGAATGCAGTCCCATGGAAGTTGGTTGTGGCACTCGACGCCACATAGATCAAGTATAAAATGAACGCTTCAAGGCTGTCAAAATAACTGGCTTACCGCCACAGAGCCGGAGGATAACATGGTGCTGTCCACCATCGAACGTTCAAGTGTAGCGACCCGCGATCGGACAACAAGCGTCTCGCAGCAAGAACAAATCTCGGCGATAGCGTTTTCTACAGCGCTCGATTGGATGGCGCTGGCCTGGCGCGACGATGTGCTCCGCGGCATCGTGTTCGGCTACGCTTCGCAGCGCCAGGCAAAATTCGCGCTGGGACGCGTGCTTTATCTCCCTGGACAATTCTGGCATTTTCCTACGGCCGGTCAACTCGCCGATGAGCCGCAATGGGTCGCCGATTTAATGGCCGGATTGCAGCGATTCGCGGATGGTGAGCCGGTCGAATTCGCCGTTGTGCCCCTCGCGACAGACCATCTATCTCGTTTTGGACGGCGCGTTGTCGCTGCGTGCCGGGCGATTCCCTGGGGCCAGGTGACGACCTACGGCGATTTGGCGGCGACCTGCGGATCGCCGGGCGCGGCCCGCGCCGTCGGCAGCGTGATGGCCCGCAACCGATATCCGCTCGTCGTTCCGTGCCACCGCGTGCTGGCGTCCGGCGGCGGCCTGGGCGGCTACTCTGCTCCCGACGGCCTGCGCATGAAGCGGCGGCTGTTGGCGATGGAGAACGGCGATGTCCGCCAATATCTGCGACGAACTTAATGTTCCTCGGCCTTAGCCTGAGTACGTCGCCTCGGCGGTAACCGCCTCACCAGCCGGCAATTCGTGCTTGGACATCCGCGAGGATGAATCCCAGCATGATGAGGAGCCAGAAGAATCCGCCGGCCGCGAACAGCCGCACCAGCGGCGATCCGTAGCGAACGTGCATGAAGAACAGCACGATAAGGATCGCCTTGGCGATGGCTATCGCCAACGCGATCGGCACATTTGCGGGCCCAAATCCACCCGTGCCGCGCCCACCGTGAGCACGAGCAGCAGCATCAGCCAGGCGCTCACGATATAGTACGTCTTTTTTGGGACTACTTGATGGATCACCGGGGGCACGATCGCAGATTAAGGTAAACGTATCGGAAAGGTGTGAACCGCCGCTTGCGGTTTAGCAGCTTGAAATGCCAAGGCTTTGTCATCGAATTAAATACAACAACGGAAACAGAAAGACCCATACAATATCGACGAAATGCCAATACAAGCCGGTCATTTCCACGGGCGTGAAGTAATCGCTCGAAAACGTCCCGCGCCGCGCAGCGGCCAGCAGCACTCCCAATATCGCAATGCCAATGACCATGTGCACGGCGTGCAGGCCGGTCATTGCGAAGTAGAACGAGAAGAAGATTTCCACTGGTCCGTCCGTCCCCTCTCCCTTTGGGAGCAGGCTAGGGTGAGGGCTTTCGCGAGGGGAACCCTCACCCCGGCCCTCTCTCAAAGGGAGAGGGAGTGCGGACTCATGCTCTTCGTGAAGCGAGAACGATGGGCCCGGGATCAGGTGCTCCTCATATTTGTGATAATACTCATATGCTTTGACGCCCAGGAACACGCTGCCCAGCACGATGGTGAGCGCCAAAAAGCGCACCGTGCCTCGTCGTTCGCTCGTCTGGGCGGCGTGCACCGCAAGCGCCATGGTGAGACTGCTCGCCAGCAGCACGGCCGTGTTGATCGCACCGAGCACCCAGTCCAGGTGGTGGCTGCCGTCTGCAAACTGGGCGGGATACCAGTACCGGTACTGAGCATAGCCGGCAAAAAGTCCGCCGAAGAACAAAATCTCCGTTGCCAGAAATAGCCACATGCCGAGGGTGGCAGCGGTGTACTGCTGCTCGGCATCGTCAAAGTGATGGGCGACGTGGGTCGCTTCGGCGGACTTCAACGGGCGACTCCTCAAACGTCAGCGGGCGACTGTTCCATGCGTTCCATTTGGAAGTCGCCCGGGTCGTAGTGGTACGGCGGTTCGGTGACAACCGGCGTCGACTCGAAATTAAACGTCGTAGGTGGCGATTGCGTCTGCCACTCCAATCCGGTAGCGCGCCACGGATTAGGACCGGCAACCGGCCCATAACGCAACGACCAGATCAAGTACGCGAGTGGGATCAAGTACCCGACGCCAAGGATCGAAGCCCCGGCCGACGACATCACGTTGAGCACCTGAAAGTCATCCACATATTCGTGCACGCGCCGCGGCATGCCAAGGTAGCCAAGCACGAACTGCGGAAAGAACGTCAGGTTGAAGCCGATAAAAATAATTCCCGCCGAAAGCCGGCCCCACCACTCCGGATACATCCGCCCGGTAATTTTCGGCCACCAGAAGTGTATGCCGCCCAAATAACCCATCACCGCGCCGCCGACCATGATGTAATGAAAATGAGCGACAATGAAATACGTATCATGTACGTGCACATCAATGGCGAGCGTAGCCAGGAACAGGCCAGTCAATCCGCCGAGCGTGAACAGGCCAATAAAGCCTCAGCGCATACAGCATCGGTGTCGCCAGCCACACCGATCCTCGATAAAGCGTCGCGGTCCAGTTGAACACTTTCACTGCCGACGGCACCGCCACGAGCATGCTCAGGATCGAAAAAATCATGCCGGCGTAGATCGATTGCCCACTCACGAACATGTGGTGTCC
Source organism: uncultured Planctomycetota bacterium (assembly GCA_963713365.1). Lineage (GTDB taxonomy): Bacteria > Planctomycetota > Planctomycetia > Pirellulales > Lacipirellulaceae > JABDGM01. The sequence goes on from CAVQLN010000010.1 coordinate 150,730, forward strand.
CCACACGAAAAAGCCGATGACCGCGATGGCCAGGCTGGCGAAGGCGACGAACTTGTAACCAAACAATCTGTTACGCGCAAAGCAGGGGACTATTTCGCTCACCACGCCCATGGACGGTAGCACCATGATGTACACCGCCGGGTGCGAGTAAAACCAGAACAGGTGCTGAAACAATATTGGATCACCGCCCAGCTTGGGATCGAAAATTCCGAATCCAAATCCGCGTTCCAGAGCCACCAACAGCAGCGTAATCGCGATCACCGGCGTGCCCAGAACCATGATCACGCTCGTGGCGTAGTGCGACCACACAAAGATCGGCAGTCGAAACCAAGTCATGCCCGGCGCACGCATCGTATGCGTCGTGACGATGAAGTTCAGCCCCGTGAGAATCGACGAGAAACCGGCCACGAACGCGCCGAGCGCCGTGAGCATCACATTGGTGTTGCTGTAGGTGCTGCTATAAGGCGTGTAGAACGTCCAACCGGTATCGACGCCGCCGGCGATGATGGCGCCGATCGCGAGCAGCCCGCCCGTCATGAAGATGTACCAACTGGCCAGGTTCAAGCGCGGAAACGCCAGGTCGCGCGCTCCGATCATCATCGGCAGCAGAAAATTTCCCAGCACGGTCGGGATGGATGGGATCAAAAAGAAAAACACCATCACCACGCCGTGCAGCGTGAATAGCTTGTTGAACGTTTCCGCGATCACCAGGTCGCCGCGGGGCGTCATCAGCTCCAGTCGAAACAGCACCGCCGCCGCGCCGCCCACGAAGAAGAACAGCGTGACCGAGATCATATACAGGATGGCGATCCGTTTGTGGTCCGTGGTCCACAGCCACGACCGAAAGCGGTAATCGACGTTCAGATAGTTGCGGCCCGGTGCCGGTGGCGTCGTCATGAGGCGTCGTTCACCGCGCTGCGCCGCGGCAGCGATTTGATGTATTCGATAATCAGCAGCAGTTGTTCTTCGCTGAGTTGCCCTTGATATGCGGGCATCAGTGGTTGAAACCCGGCAGCGACTTTAGCCATCGGGTTGACGATCGATTCGCGAAGATAGCTGTCGTCAGCCTGCACCGTGCGACCGTCGGCTAACGCCACGGCTGTGTTGAAAATGCCGTGCAGCCGCGGTGAGCGAAGCTCCGATTCGTCGTGATGGCAGGTTTGACAGCGAAACTGAGTGAACAGCTTGCCGCCGGCGGTCTGCGGCGCCTCGCTCGGCGCGCCTTGTAGCCACTCGGCATAGTCGGCCGGAGACATCGCGTACACGTGCCCCGACATGTCGGCATGCTCGGTGCCGCAGTATTCAGCGCAGAATAAGTCGATACTCGCCCGGCTTGGTGGCTTCAAACCACATTGCCGTGTAGCGGCCGGGCAGCACGTCCATCTTCACGCGAAATGCCGGCACGTAAAAACTGTGAATCACATCTTCGGAGATCATCCTCAGCCGCACAGGCCGGCCAACCGGAATGTGCAGTTCGTTGATCTCGCTCCGGCCCTGCGGATGGTAAATCTTCCACATCCATTGCTTGCCGACGACCTGAAGCTCGATGGCATCGTCAGGCATCGTGCGGATTTCGAAATATAAAACGGCCCCCCAGACGAACATCACCATCGTCAAAGCCAGCGGGATCACGATCCAGGCAATCTCCAGCATCCACAATTGTTCCGGCTCAGGATGCGGCTGGTCTTTTGGCCGCCCATGCCGGTATTTGATTGCCAGGTACACGATGGCGATAAAGATCGCCACCGTGAAGAAGCCGCTCACGCAAAGTAGAAACGTGTACAGCGCGTCGACGCGCGGCGCGACAGTCGAAGCTTGCTCGGGAAATAGTCGAAAGCCTTCTTCCATTCTCGTAGGTCAGGCTTTCCAGCCTGACATAATTGGCTGTTCGCGTCAGGCTCGAAAGCCTGACTGCGACGCCGCTCGCGGCGCACCATCATAAAAATTCCAAGTCCCAACGCACCCACCGTGGCTACGCCGGCAGCACGCAAAATGCTCATTATCGCCAGGCCATATTTGCCGGTGATCGGATCATACATGTAACACATCAGCATCACCTGGTCGGCGGCGCTGCCCACCTTGCCCGCCGACGCTTCGACCAGCGCCAGACGCAAATCGCGCGGCGAGAATTGCACGCCGCTCAAATAGCGCGACAGCGTGCCTTCCGGCGTCAAAATGAACACGCCTGATGCGTGCGCGAACTGGCCGGATTTCTCTTCGTACATATAGCGGAATCCAACCGCCTCGCAAAGTTTGTGAATCGTCTCCCGCTCGCCGGTGAAAAACTCCCAGCCCGTATCGACTGCCTCGCGACCGGCACGCTCAATGGCTATCTCACGCGCGCGTGCCGACAGCTCAGGTCCTTCGCGCGGGTCGAAGCTCACGGTGACGATTGAAAAATCCTGGCCAGGTTTCAGGGACAACGTCGACAGAGCCCGCAACAAGCCATCGCTTGATAGTTTGCACAGCATTGGGCATTCGTAATACACCAGGTGCAGGATGACCGGTCGCTCGCCAAACGAGTCGCCGAGTCGCGCCGTGTGTCCGTCCGCATCAACGAATGACAAATCGAGGGGCAACTTCGCCCCCAACGGCGGCGAAATCTTGATTCGATCCGCTACTTGTGCAATCGGCGTATTGTCCGCATGGCATGGCACCGCCAGTTGAGCGCACAATAGCACTGCTGCCGCCAGCCAGATAGGCGAGAAGCGGCAAAACGAGTACTCCAATCGGTAACTTTTCATGTCGCGAATCACGGCTCGTTACGGTCCGCATTTGTTGGCGAGAGCTCCGGCTCATCTAACGGCTGCGTTGAGTTTTGAGCGGGTGCCGACGGACCTTGAAGCTGGGTCGGCAACCCATTCTGTGAAATGATTTCCATCGCGCGGTCAACAGGGATGCGAGCGATGCCCGCATGGCGATCGATCCATCCGTAGTCGTCGAGCAGCTTCCGCTCGCGGCTGCGCAGTTGCTGCAACGGATTCTGCTCGGCCCAATTCAAATCGGGTTTCGCAGCGTCGCCTGAAGCGGGGCTGCCCTCCATATTTGTAAACCATTTCGTCATGCCAGCGACCAGGACGAACGTCGCCAATACAACGCCGACAATTGCCGCGGCGGTCCGCCACACGGCGCGCACGTCGGTCTCAATCGGCTCATGGCCGCGTGTGATCAATTCATGCGATTTCGCGTTCTTGCATGCTCATATTTCGACCGTTGCGCCGATTAGTCAGAATCCGCTCAGCTCGCCAAAAGAATAACGCCAGGCACGCGCCGAATATGGCGATCAAGCCCGCCACGTTGATCGCATGCCCGCGCGCGTTGTAAACCGCAAATGCCGGCGCGATCATCCAATACAAGTGAGCAAGATACATCGTCACAAGCAGTAAGGCGACGCCTCTCAATTGTCGCGGCGTGCGCTTCTGGTCGCGCGACAATAGCATCAGAAACGGCACGGCAAAATGCAAAATGACGATGGCCAGAGCAAGCCACTGCCAGCCGCCGTTAAGACGACGCAAGTACCAGTGAATTTCGCTCGGCAAATTGCCGGACCAGATGACCAAGAACTGCGAGAATGCGAAATAGGCGTTCACCATCAGAAACGCGAGCAGCAGGTTTCCGAGGTCGTTGAAGATGTCGGCAAATTTATAATCGCGGGCCAGGTTCCCGGCGGGAGTTTCAAGAGCCTGCTGGCCGCTGCCATGAAGTGTGGCGTCTCGCGTTGCGCCATCGGCATTTAAGGCAGACGTTGCTGAAACTGTGATTGTCTTCGTACTGAACGTGGTCAGGCCGCATATGGCAAGCGCGTGCGCGGCCAGCACACCGCCGGCTGTAAGCAGAGCGCCATAGATCGACGAGTACCAAGTCGGCTCAAGCGACATGCCCCAATCGAATGCGGCAAACGTGGCCGTCGGAACCAAGACAACCAATGCCACGGCGCCAATTCGGCGCATGGCCGGCGTACTGGCCGGTGGCGCGTCCGCTCGCGAGACTGCGCTGAGCAGCCAGCTTAGAACGAGCCACACGACAAAGTACGCGGCAGCCCGCTGGCAGAAGAACGCCGTGTCCAGATACCCGGCCTCGACTGCATGCGCGACATTACTACCGGGAGTAGCACTTGCCCACGGGAAGATGCGCTCGGTGAAAAGCCCGATCGGTACAAACGACACGGCCAATATCGGCACCAATTGATTCGCCGCCATATAAAACGGCCGCGCCACCAGAGCCCAGCGACCGCCCGTGAGGTTGCCCAGCGCCAATAGCCCCATGCCGCCCATGCACACCAGCCAACACGCGAGAAACGCCAACAAATAGGCCGGCCACAATCGACCAGGCTGTTCCCACGAAAGCGCAGCGCAAGCCGCCAATCCCGCAACAGCCGCGAGCAGCGACGCGAGTTTCAAACTTCGCACATTGTTCCCTACAAGTTCCATGGCAAGGTTCAATTAGCCGAATCGGACTGCGCCACAAGCTGGTGCAAATCGTTCTCTGTCAACATTCCGCGTTGTGCGAATTGGCTAAGCTGCAGCGCTCGAACATAGGCCGCGATCGCCCAACGGTCGTCGGGTGGAATCAGGTAACCGTGCGGCGGCATCCGGCCGGTGCCGTTGGTGATCACGTCAAAGAAATGTCCAATCGCCGCTTGGCGCAAGCGGTCTTGATGGTAGGTCGGCGGTGCCGGAAAGCCGCGTTGAACCACCATGCCGACGAATCGCGCGTATTCCGGGCTGCCGCCGACGCCCCCACCGACTTGTCCATGGCAGTGCGCAGAAAACCGTGTAACGCTCCCTCCCGCGCCAGCAGCTCATTCATCGATCGCCCGGCAAGTGCGGCCTCGGGCAGCTCCAGGACAAGTTGGCCGTTCTCTTTTCCCGTAGCGAAGGCTATATCGAGCTGTAGTTCACCGCGCGCAATCGTCCCCGCGACAGGAACGCGCGACAGCAGCTTTTCGCTATACGCCGCGTTAGCTTCCAACGGATCGTAACGAGGCTGATCGGACATCTCTTGGATGCACCCGCTGAGTAGCAAAGCGATCATCAGCAAGCGCTTCTCACCTCTTACAGCGGCACATCGGTTACTCCCCCCGGCCGCAGCCGCTCGAGAAACTGTCGGGCAGACGTTGGTTGAAACATCGGGTCGCGCGCGAGAATGCACAGGAAGAATCGATCCTGCGTCGCCCGATCGAATTGCGGGATCCCAAACAGCGGGTGGTGCGGCCGCGGCAAGCCATTCATCGCCAGCATGCCGAGCACCGCGGAAAGTGCTGCCACCAACACCGTCATTTCGAAAATCACCGGCACGAACGAGGGCCAGCTATTCACTGGTCGGCCGCCCACGTTCAGCGGATAGGCGATGACGCTCGTGTAGTACTGAATGCGCCCAGCCGCTAAAGCATCCGACAATTCCGCCCACGAGCACCACGAGCGGCATCCGACGTGCGACGAAAACCGAGCGCCTCGGCGAGTCCTTCCACCGGCAACGGCGAATAGGCCTCGACCTCGCGGTACCCGGCTGCGTGGACCTCGCGCACGCTGCCACCAGCTCGTCCGCTTCGGCGAACTCGGCCAGCACTCCGAAATAGTTGGCGGGCGCGCGTCATGCGTGTTCCTGTTCGGATTCCTCAACCATTTCTCGCATCTCAAAAATCGAAATCATCGGCAGAAAGCGGATGAATAAAAACATCAGCGAAGCGAACAGGCCAATGGTTCCAATGTATGTCGACCAGTCCCAAAACGTCGGCCGGTACATGGCCCATGACGACGGCAAGTAATCGCGGTGCAAACTCACGACCACGATTACAAACCGCTCCAGCCACATACCGACGTTGATCACCAGCGACAAGGCGAACAACGCAAACACATTCCGCCGCACACTTGCAAACCACAGCGCCTGCGGCACTACGATGTTGCATGCGATCAAGAGCCAAAACATCGCCGCGTAGGGCCCCCCAGCGCGGTTTTGAATCGCATACCATTCGGCTTCATGGCCGCTGTACCAGGCCGTGAATGTTTCCGTGAGATATCCGTAGGCGACGATCAGCCCGCTGGCGAGCATCACTTTGCCCATGTTGTCTAGATGGCGGTCGGTGATGAAATCGTGCAGCTCGTAGGTCGCACGCAGCGGGATGGCGATCGTAAGCACCATCGCGAATCCGGAATAAATCGCCCCCGCCACGAAGTACGGTGGGAACACCGTGCTGTGCCAGCCGGGAACAATCGCCGTAGCGAAGTCGAAGCTCACCACGCTGTGCACGGAGATCACCAGCGGCGTTGCCAGTGCGGCCAACAGCACGTAGGCGTCTTGATATCGCTTCCAATGGCGGGCCGAACCGCGCCAACCCATTGCCAGAATTCCGTACGCAATCTGCGGGAAGCGCCGCCGAGCGCGATCCCGCAACGTCGCCAAGATCGGGAATCAAGCCCACATACCAGAACAACAGCGATACGGTGGCGTACGTGCCGACCGCGAAAAAATCCCAAATGAGCGGGCTGCGAAACTGGGGCCAGATCCCCATCGTGTTCGGATAGGGAGCCATCCAATAGAAGAATTGGGGCCGGCCCAAATGCAGCAGCGGAAATACCGCGGCGCATGCCACCGCGAACAGCGTCATCGCCTCCGCGAACCGGTTGATCGATGTGCGCCATTCCTGCTTGAACAATAACAGGATTGCCGAGATGAGCGTGCCGGCGTGACCGATGCCCACCCACCACACGAAATTGATGATCGCAAAGCCCCAGCCCACGGGCACGTTGATTCCCCAAACTCCCACGCCCTTCACAAACAGATAGGTCACCGACAGCAGAAACAACATCAATCCCGTGAACGCGATCGCAAATCCCCACACCCAGCCCCAGCGCAGCCCACGCGCCAGCACAATGGACGAAATCTTATTGGTCACGCTGGCCATGCTGTGGCCGCGTTCCAGGAACGGCTCGTGTGTCGTTGAATTTGTAGCCATCGTGTAGCGCAATTCGTAGGTCAGGCTGTGCCTGACACTTCTCGCTAGGTCAGGCTCAGCCTGACCTACTTAATGCCGGATTTGGATTTCGTACCACGGCCCGATATGTTGTTCGCGGCCGAGTGTTCAGCTCCCCGAGCACTGAGTAAATCAACGGACTCGTCGTTTCTTGTTTGACACGGCTGCCGCTGTCATTGAGGTCGCCAAATACGATGGCCTCCGTCGGGCAGGCCGCCTGGCAGGCGGTCACAACCTCGCCATCGCGGATTTTGCGGTCTTCCTTCTCTGCCTGAATGCGAGCAGCGCTAATTCGCTGAACGCAGAACGTGCATTTTTCCATCACGCCCCGGCTGCGGACCGTTACATCCGGGTTGCTCACAAGCTGCAGCACGGCGTCCTCGCGCAGCTCTCGGTTGTAATCCAAAAAATTAAATCGCCGCACTTTGTAAGGGCAATTGTTCGAGCAGTAGCGCGTGCCAATGCAGCGGTTGTAAGTCATTTCATTGAGGCCCTCGCTGCTGTGCGTCGTCGCAGCGACCGGGCAGACCGGTTCGCATGGAGCCAGCTCGCAGTGCTGACATAGCATCGGCTGGTGGTAGTGCGCCGGGTTTTCGGGGGAGCCGCGGTAGTAATGATCGATCCGCAGCCAATGCATCTCGCGGCTGTTGAGTACCTGGCTTTTGCCGACAATCGGCACGTTGTTTTCCGCCTGACAGGCCACGACGCAGGCGTTGCACCCGATGCAGGCCGATTGATTGATTACCATGCCCCACTTGTAGCCGTCGTATTTGTGTTCCGGGTACATCGAAACGGCTTCACCCGGCGCGTGGCCGTCCGACATGAATGCGGGATGCTCTGGATGCTCGGCAAATTCCGCGTACGTTCCCGCGCGAACCAGATCGCGGCCGTCCATGACGTGATGGTGCTGCGTGACGGCGAGCTTATAAGTCCTGCCGGCAGCGCGAACGTCGGCTTCCGGCACATGCCACATGCCGTCGCTGAAGCGAATCGGATAAACATTCGTGCCGACACGATTCCCCACACGGCCCGCCCGCTCGCGACCATACCCCAAATGAATTGTCACGACTTTTGCCGGTTGACCCGGCGTAACAAGCACTGGCAACTCGATCGTCGACGTGTCGACTGTAACTGCAATCACATCGCCGGTTTCTACTTGAAGCGTTTCGGCAGTCGCCGGTGCGATGAGCGCCGCGTTGTCCCAGGTGAGCGTGGTAAGTGGACGTGGCAGCTCCTGCAGCCAGCCGTTGTTCGCAAAGCGGCCATCCCAGAGTGAAGGATCGGGCTGAAAGACAACGCTGATTCCCGCTCCCTTTGGGCGAGGGAGAACTAATTGCTGTCCGAGAGCCGATTCGAAATCGTCACGGATCGTCGCCTGAACCGACGGCGCTCTTGTCTGGGCAATAACCCCATCATGCAAAGTCTGCTGCCAATTCCGGTTGGCAGTGTCACCGTTCGCACTCGTTTCGTTAAGCCGGCTCAGCCAAAATGCGCGGACAATCTCGTAGCTGGTTGCAGTCGGGTTGCCGAGCAATGCAGCCATAAATTCGTGCGCGGTCTTGCCGCTGCCAAGCGGCGCAATGAGCGGTTGCACAATCGACGCCGTGCCGTCAGCAGCCCTCGTATCGCTCCACGACTCGAGGAAATGTAGCTCCGGTATGTGCCACTGACAGCGCGCCGACGTCTCGTCTTCGTACTGGCTCAAGTGGGCCGCAAGTGGCACCTTCTCGAGTGCGGCGGCAAAACTGCAATTAGCGGGCGCGTTGTAGACTGGACTTCCGCCCAGGATCAAAAGCGCCTGGACCTCGCCGGCACGCATCGCCTCGACCAGGTTTTGAAGCGAATCAACGTGCGGCTCCGGCCGGGCAGCAACCGGCTCGACATATTCGACCGTTGCACCAATATTCGCCATGGTGGCATTGATCCAATGAACGGCCGCGTGCACTAACGGCGGTTGGCTGCGCCCAGCGACAACAAGACTGCGTCCGCGGGCCTGCCGCAAATCGGCCACAACCGCATCCAGCCAACCCTGCGGAATTTCGGCGCCAGCGCCCGTAGCGTTTACGGCTGTGGCGATTTGGTCAATCGCCAGGCCAAGCGCCTGCACAAGTCGCAGCGTGAACTCAGCCACCGCGCGCGGCTCGACCGGCAGGCGGTGGTCGGCTGCCGCGCCCGTGACAGTCAAACTCGATTCCACGACGTACAACCGGTTCATTGCCGCCGTCCCTTCGGCTGCCGTGCCATCGACACGCCGCCGGGTGGCAAAGCCGCGAGCGTGTTGCAGGTGCATCGGCCCTTCCGCCAGGAAATCGGCGTCGAGCGAAAGAATCACGTCGGCTTGATCGACGTGACAAATGGTTTGCACGTCGGTTCCGAATGCAAGACGCGAACCCAACAACTCGTTGTCATGGTTGATCGGCTCGTACTGGTGCCACGCGGCGTTGGGATAGAGCTCAAGTAATCGCCGCATCTGGTCGGCAAGTGTCGGCGATACGACTGTTTCGCTGAGTATGTGCAGTCCGCGGCCGCCGCTTTCGCGGATGCCGCCAATTCGTGCCTGCAACTCGCCGACGAACGCATCCCAAGTGCTGATTTGCCCGTCGCGCAGCACGGTCTGCGAGCGGTCCGGATCGTAGAGCGATAGTACCGAGGCCTGCGCGAACGAATCCGTGGCGCCGAACCGTAACCGGCTCCCTTCCGCCGCCGATGCCATGATCTCCGGCACCGCGGGATGCAGCGGGTTGCCTTCGATTTTCACCGGCCGGCCCATGTGGCTCTCGGCCAATAGGCCAATGCCGGCGCCATCGTGAGTCATAGCCGTGGCGTAGTAGAGCGGCTTACCGGGAATGATGTGTTCTGGCGCCTGAACGAAGGGAACGATCTTTTCCTGTGGCTGCTCGCAGCCTTGAATACCGGCCAGTGCCAGCGAAGCGCCCATCAACTGCAGGAATTGTCGCCGGGTCGCGCCATCGGTCAACCGATTCGCGTACTCTGGAAACTCACGACGCAACGAGCGAACGAACTCCTCGTCTCCAGCAAGCTCCTCGAGGCTGCGCCAGAATTGCAACGAGCCTGCCGACGCCGGCAGTCGATCGCACGCTTGGTCGGATTGTCGAGCGTTCGAATCCATGACTAACGATGGCAGACGGAACAATCTGTTTTGCTTTGCACGTGGTACGCTTCCACCCAATTTGCCTGCGCGATTTTGGAGGCATCCACCGGGAACGCCGCCGAGGCGAATACCAGCTCGCGCGGCCCCAACGAACCGCTCCGGCTCGCGGTGGCACTCAAGACACCACTCCATATGCAGCGTTGCTTCCCGGTGCATGAGCGGCATCTGGTCGACTTGCCCGTGACATGTCGTGCAGCTTACGCCTTTGCGAACGTGAATGCTGTGATCGAAGTAGGCATAGTCGGGCAGATCGTGCACACGGTTCCACACCAACGGCTGCGCCCGTGCGATAGCTGGCTCGCACTGGCTCCAACATCCGGCTTTCTGTCCACAGCTCGCGGTGGCAATTCATGCAAGTTTGCGTCGGCGGAATCCCGGCGAACGAAGAGTCCTCTACGCTCGTGTGGCAGTAACGGCAATCGATGCCGCATTCGGCCACGTGATGCTCGTGGCTGAATGGCACGGGCTGCTCCTTGATGACGCCGGCGCTTGTGGCGTATGGTGAGCGCACAACCGCCCCCATGATCCACCCGACAAACGCAATGATGAACACGGCGCCGAAGATCGTGGCGCGTGAAATCGTGTTCATGCTGGGATGAAAGATCTGCGGCATGCCGTGGTCCGCGATCGCTGTTTTCCAGCCCGATTCGACTTGTGGAAGGCGACGCCGTCGCCGATTAGGATTTCTCGGATCATCGGCGTCGGAGACGCCTCCCACAGCTTCTCCCAAAGGTTGCGGCTATTGTAATGGGGTACGATAAGTGTTTGTCCAGTGGTCAATTCACTCAATGCGGCGATTATGGTATGTAGAACACTCCGCTACGACGCGACCCTGCGAACCGCCTCGGCATGACGCTTGCGGTTTAGCTTCGTACGTTCACCCGAGGCGTCCCAGATGAAGGCCTCCGATTTATTCGTCCGCTGCCTCGAGGAGGAGCAAATCGAGTACGTGTTTGGCGTGCCCGGCGAAGAAAATGCCGAATTCTTGTTGTCCCTCGACGAATCGAAAAAAATCCGCTTCATCAACACGCGGCACGAGCAATCGGCTGCATTCATGGCCGATGTCTATGGCCGGCTGACCGGCAATCCGGCCGTGGCTTTGGGCACTCTTGGTCCAGGTGCAACCAATCTGGTCACGGGGGTGGCGAACGCCAACATGGACCGCTCGCCGATGATCGCGCTCACTGGCCAGGGCGACATCCAAAGCCAGCACAAGGAGAGCCACCAGATCATCGACGTGGTGTCGATGTATCGGCCCATCACCAAGTGGGCCACATCGATTCACCACCAGGACAACATTCCCGAGGTGGTGCGCAAGGCCGTGCGAGTTTGCCGCACCGAAAAGCCAGGTGCCGTTCATATTGAGTTGCCGGAAGATATCGCCGGCGAGGAGGCCCACGGCGAACCGCTCACTCCGCGCCGTTTCCGCCGCCCGCGGCCGGATGACACCGCCATTGACCAGGCATTCGAGCTGCTGCGTCAGCGCGACGGCCGGTAATCATCGCCGGGAACGGCACGATCCGCCGCCGTGCCAGCAGCGAGCTGCGCCGCTTCTGCGAGCGGACCGGCATTGGCGTGATCAGCACGTTCATGGCTAAAGGCTGCGTCGATATGGATGCCGACTATTGCCTGTTCACAATCGGGCTGCAGCAGCGAGATCAACTTTCGTATTTGGTCGCCGAGAGCGATCTTGTGATCACGGTCGGCTACGACATGGCCGAGTATCCGCCACGGCTGTGGAACTACGGCCGCCACAAACCAAATATTCATATCGACTTCACGCCGGCCGAAATCGATGCCCATTACCACCCGGACGTCGAGCTGATCGGCGACGTCGCTCATGCGCTCGAGCTATTGACCGAGCGCGCACAGCGCGACGGCCTTCCGTCGTACGACCTGGGACGACAACTCGAAACGCGCCAGGTTCTACAGGCCGACTTTGCCGAGCACAAAGACGATGACACCGAGGGCACAATCCGTCCGCAAAAGGTGCTGTGGGATGTTCGGCAAGCGCTCGCGCCATGCGACATTCTTCTGTGCGGCGTCGGTGCGCACAAAATGTGGGTCGGCCGCTACTACCACTGCCACGAGCCGAACACCTGCCTCATCTCCAACGGATTTTGTGCAATGGGCATGCCGCTGCCTGGCTCGATCGCCGCGTACCTCGTCCACCCCGACCGGAATATCTTTGTCGTCACCGGCGACGGCGATTTCCTCATGAACGTGCACGAGATGGAAACCGCCAAGCGGCTCGGCGCAGAGATCACGGTGATGGTCTGGGAAGATCACGACTACGGCCTGATTACCTGGAAGCAGCAAACCGAATTTGGCCGGCACATCGACATGACGTTCGGCAACCCGAATTGGATTCAGTTGGCCGAGTCGTTCGGCTGGCAGTGCGAAGTGGTTCGCCGCTCACGCGATTTGCGGGCGGCTATCGACCGCGGGCTCGCTCATGCCGGCCCATCGCTATTGGTCGTGCCGATCGACTACCGCGAAAACCTGTTGTTAACCGAGCGGCTCGGCAAGATCGCCGGCCGGATGTAACGTCGATTTAGGTTGCAAACACTAGCCCGAAGCGCAAGCGAGGGACATTAACCGATAACTCCCTCGCTTCGCTTCGGGCTGGTGGAATGGCGGCACAAGTACAAGGAGACTCATCATGCTCCGAGAACGATATCCCTATTACCTCGCCAATCGGCCGCAGCAGCCAAACGCCGACCTGGAAGTCACCAACAAGTACACAGGCGAAGTTGCCTCGCGAGTCGCGCTGGCGAACAAAGAAGTCCTGGACCAAGCGATCGCTGCCGCGGCGAAGGCCGCCGCGCCGATGCGCCGCCTCGCCGCCTGGCAACGCAAGGCGGTGCTGCAACATCTCGCGGCCCGCTGTCGCGAACGGGCCGAAGAGTTCGCACAGCAGCTCACGATCGAGGCCGGCAAGCCGATCAAGTACTCGCGCCTGGAAGTGACGCGGCTGATCGACACCGTGGAAATCGCGGCCGAAGAGGCGGTGCGACTCGTTGGCGAAATGCTGCCCATCGATATCTCCGAGCGCGCCGCCGGCTACCGTGGCATGTGGAAGCGGGTGCCGCTCGGTCCATGTTCGTTCATTACGCCGTGGAATTTTCCGCTGAATCTTGTTGCCCACAAGATTGCGCCGGCGATCGCATGCGGCTGCCCATTCGTCCTCAAACCCGCCAGCACGACTCCCATCGGCGCGCTGACACTCGGCGAAATCCTGGCTGAGACCGATCTGCCAAAGGGCGCCTTTTCGATCCTGCCGCTCAACACGAGCGATGCCGACGCAATGGTCGTGGACGAGCGCATCAAGAAGCTGAGCTTCACCGGCTCCACCAAAGTCGGCTGGGATCTGCGCGACCGTGCTCGCAAAAAGCATGTCACGCTCGAGCTCGGCGGCAACGCGGCCTGTGTCGTGGAGCGCGACGCCGACCTCGACGACGCCGTCGACCGCAATGTCTTCGGCGGCTATTACCAATCGGGCCAAAGTTGCATTAGCGTGCAGCGGATCTACGTCCATGAGTCCGTGTACGGCGCGTTTCGCGACAAATTTGTGCCGGCCGTCAAGGCGCTCAAAATGGGCGACCCGCGCAATGAGGATACCTTTATTGGGCCGATGATCAGCGAGGATGATGCCAAGCGCATCGAACGCACGATTCAGGATGCAGTGAAACGCGGCGCCAAGCTGCTCACCGGCGGCCGGCGCAAGGCAATATGATCGAGCCGGCCGTCCTGGAAAACGTGCCCATGGATTCCGAAGCCGCTTGCGAAGAAATCTTCGGCCCCGTGACGACGATTGCCCCGTTCAGCAATTTCGAGCAGGCGATCGACCTGGTGAACAGCAGCCGTTACGGCCTGCAGGCGGGCGTGTTCACCAACGACATTCGGTCGCATTCAAAGTGCTTGGGACGAGCTTGAAGTCGGCGGCGTGATGATCAACGAAGTGCCCTCGTTCCGCGTCGACCACATGCCCTACGGCGGCACGAAGGACAGCGGCATGGGCCGCGAGGGCATCCGCTGGGCCATCGACAGCATGACCGAAGTGCGGTTGATGGTCGTCCGCAGCCGCATGTAAATGTTCTCCCCTGGGCGACAACAGGGCTTCGGCCGTGCTGGCACACGGCACACGGTTTTGCCGTGTGCCGGGTCGCAGCCGAACGGTGAGGGGTCACAGCGACTGTAAATACGCGGCCACTGCTCGCGCATCCTCCTCATTCATCCGAAACGGCGGCATCGGCGGCTGCGCGGTTCGGCCGGTCGGCGTGACGCCAGTTTGCAGAAACCGCACCAGGTCGTCTTCCGTCCAGCCGCCCGGCAGGCCGGCAGTTTTTCGCACTGAAATGCCCATTTCACGCGCGGAAACGGCGATTCCACGGGCATCGGCGCGCCCAGCAAGAGCTGCTGCTCGTCGAGCTGGCCGTCCGCGTCCTTCGGCGTGTGGCAGTAAATGCACATCGCAACGTGGTGTACGACGTACATGCCGCGATCGATCGATGATCGTGCATTCGAAGAGGTTGCGTCTACTGGTGCAGCGCTCGGGTCGTGCTGGGCGCGAGTGTTGACAACTGAATTTCCTAATATCGCGAGTACGATTGAGCATGCTGCGACGAGTGCGATTCGGTTGCGCATATGTTTTCCTCATCAACGTGTGGCGACGCCTAGCCGAACATTTGCCCCAGCTCGCGCAAATAGTCGAGCGCCTCTGTCAATTCCGGTGCCTCGACGCCGGCTTGCCGCCCGGCCCGGTCACACTCGCCCAACAGCACAAGCTCATCAAAATGCTCCGATTGCGCCAGCCGCCGGCGGGCCCGCGCACCAAGCGTACCATCCGCCAGCTCATGGGCAATCATGTGGTGCTCAATCAGCCACGCAGTGCGCTCGGTGATGAAGCCATTCAGAGCATCAAGGCCAGCCGCCACATGGTCGGCCGGATCGATCGCCTTGCCGACGTCGTGCAACAGCGCCGCGGTCAAAAACTCCTCGTCATACGCCAACTGGTCCCGGGCGTGATCGAAGACCTGCAAGCTGTGGTACAGCATGTCCCCTTCGGGATGGTATTTAAGCGGCCCTTTCACGTTCTCCAGCGGTAAGAGCAGCGATTCGAACACCTGAAACCGGTCGACTTGTTCGGCCGCATCCTCCAACGCCGCCGCCAAGTCGAGCCCCGGATATTCTTGCGCGAGAAACTGCTCCAGCTCGGCGATGCTCGCCCGCTCAATCGGCTTGCCCGTGATTGAGCTTTTGAAGACGTAGTTCGCCTGATCCGCGGCGTAGATCGTCAGCTCGAAGGCGAACGTATCAACCAAATGCACGTGCGTGAAAATCCGCTCCTCGCCGTGCTTACGAACTTGCTTCCGCTCAAGCGTGTAAACCATGCCGTCTTGATCCAGCAAGTGCGTCACCGCCTCGGCCGTGTCGGAGAATACGTGCAAGTCAATATCCGAGCCTTGCCGGATATGGCCCGTAAGCACGCTGCCGATGAGCCGCGGGCGAAACGGCGCCAGTCGCCGCATCATCGCCAGTGCGGCCAGCCGCATCGCAAGCAGGTTATCGGTGCGGGCCGCGCCTTCGAACAGCCGGGCCAGCATCTCGATCTGGTCGCGGATTTCGACGTTGCTGGGCAAGTCGGCCGGCTTCACCCAACCCTGGCAGATTCGCCGGGCCGCTTTCATCTTGGCCGTGTAGTACTCCGACTCCTGCCGCGAGTACATCAGCCGGGCGGCCTCCCAGGCGATCTGCCGCCGCAATTTTGAGCGATTCATCAAGCATGCGCCGTAAGCCCAAGTGACCGCGCGCGGGCATTCAGTGAAGATTCATGCCGGCGTTCAAGCCGACGTCCCGATTATCCTACGCAAGATTACCACATCTGGCAAAGAGCGGTTGCCCTGCGAGGTCGCCTCAAAACAAACAGCGCGACGCCACCGAGTGTAATAACCAGCAACATTGCGGACGGCTCGGGCACGTTCCCAAGTGATCCGCCGCTTCCGGCGGCCGTGGCGGCCTTGCGCCAGATCACGTAATCGGCGGCATCGACGACGCCATTCCGGTTTCCGTCGGAGGGCAAGAAGTTCGGTTGCGACGTCTGGCCGAACGTCATTCGCCAGCGGTTGTAGTCTTGCACGTCCACGTCGCCGTCCTGGTCATAGTCGCCGGTTATGTTCGCGTTGGTGTTAATGCGATACACGTCGCCGGTCACAAGGTATGCGATGTAGAGGTTTCCGTTGGCATCTTCGCCGAACGACACCGGCCATTGTGGCGAACCGGTGTTGGGCGTTAGCAGCGAGTCGATATTCATTACGGTGCCAAACGGGTTCGCGGGGTCGAACATCCAGTAATTGTCGTCGGACGTGCTGGCCGTGTTGCGCGAATCCAGAAAGAAGTACTTTCCTCGCAGCGTCGGATCCGGCCCGCGATATACGTAGCCGCCGGAAACCACCGTGCCGCCAAATTGGTCGTTGTCGCGATTGTAATCGTAAACCGGGTCGACATTGCCCGGCGGCTTAGCGCCGCCAACACCGGGAGTTTGGATAAGTCCTTCGCGCAGCCGCCAGCCATAGTTTGCACCGCCGGCCCAGTTGGCTGGCTGAAAGTCGATCTCCTCGCGCTGGCCTTGGCCAACGTCGCCAATCCATAAATCGCCCGTCTGCCGATCAAAGCTCGCGCGAAACGGGTTGCGCAGGCCATAAGCCCAGATTTCGTCATCGCCGACGTCATCCCCGGGAACGCCAACTCCCGCTTTGAACGGGTTCGTAGGCGGGATGGCGTAATTGCGAGCGGAATCCGTTGGGAAGTCATCGGCGTCGACATTGATCCGCAGCATCTTGCCTAGCAAGTTGTTCGTCGTGTCTTGGGCATTGCCGGTGCCGGGCGTGTGGCCGCTGCCGTCATCGTTGCCGCCGCCGCCGTCGCCCGTGGCGACGTATAAAAAGTCATCGTTGGGGCTGAAGCCGATCCACCCGCCGTTGTGATTGGTGGCCGCCGTGTGCGGAACGCTGATGATTTCGCGCAAGGAGCCGGCGTTGGCCTGGTTGGGGTTCGTTGGCGAAACCGTAAACTCGCGAACCCGAATCGTAAACGGCGAACCGCGTCGTAACATCCACATAGAACTTGCCGAACCCAGGCATGCCATCGTTAAAGTAATTTGGATGAAACGCCAAGTCCGAGCAATCCGCCTTCGCCTCGCGTGTCGACCGTCGTCGACAGGAATGGAGTCGTCTGCAGTACGCCCGTGTTGAGATCGAGAATGCGAATCGCCCCGCCGCGCTGAGCGATGAAAAGCCGCGAGGTGTCGCCGGGGGCATGGGTGACGAACATCGGGTTGGATAACCCGCTGGCAACTCGCTGCAGGCCGGCGATGGCGGCGGCGGCCGGTTTTGTAATAGTCGAACCCAGAATCAGCGCGACGACGGCGGCAAGAAGTAGGGAAACGCGCATGGCCTCTCCAAAGTTGCTTGTCCAAGACGGGGGGCGGTTGTTCCGTGCCGCTCGCGACGCTGCAAACATCATGCCTGCATTGGAACGCATTTTACCACGTATCAACGGCAAGCTCAAAAAAGACGGTGAGCTGCGCCTACCGCGTGGCAAACACGAGTAACTGGCCGGGGCGGCTAGGGCTCCGCCAGTGTCGGCAGGTTTCGTTAGTGTTCATTGGACTCATAGAACATTGACGCCTGGGTAGTCCACGTTCTGAAGAATCTCTTCAATCGTTATGCCCGCCCGCATCGCCCCGCTCTCTGGGTCGGGGTCGATGGACGCAACGCGATATACGGCCGTTGCCAGGCGAAGAAAACTCTTTAAGGCGACATTGTTCGAAATCTCAAGCGCCTGAAGCGAGATTTCCTCATCCATGTGCGCGATGTAACTCTCGGCAATACGCCGGTCGGTGAACATGACGACAGCCAGTTCACCAGCGGTGCCGGCTTCTTGCGTAACGAACTGGAGGTTCTGGTCGTAGACAGCCTGTCCCGTTGTTGGATCAACCGTGTAGCCTTGGGCAGCTACGATGTAGCAGGGTGTTGAGACGTAAATCGGTATCTCGTGCGATTCCATAACAGACTCGAATTGCCGACCGTGCTGCTGTCCGCCTAGGTGCCCGCTGGCTCCGCCAGTGCCATTCATGCGCGGGCCTTGCAGCCAGTAGTTCTACTCCGCCTTCCTGCATTTCGAACGCAAGCTGCTGCAAACTCTAATTGGCGCCGCTTACATGCCCTATCCCAATCAAAGCACTGGCAAAGCCAGTGGCACACGTGCTCTTAATTGCCACGGCGTCTTCTGCGCACGACGACGGGCCAGACACACATCAAGGCGAGCAGAATCGCCGAGGGCTCCGGGATCACGGTCGTCGCGATGCGATACACTTCGCCGCTGCCGATGTACGCGATGTACAGATTGCCGACCGCGTCCTCGCCGAAGGAAACGGGGAACATCACCGAGCCGACGTTCGGCGTCAGCAGCGAATCGATGTTCTGCACCGTGCCGAATGGGTCGGCCGGATCGAACATCCAGTAGTTGTCGTCAGCCGTCGGGGCGCTGCTGCGTGAATCCAAGAAGAAGTACTTGCCTTGGAGCGAAGGATCGGGCCCGCGATAGACGTAGCCGCCTGAGACGACGGTGCCGCCGAATTGGTCGTTGTTGCGATCGTAGTCGTAAACGGGGTCGACGTTCCCCGGCGGCCGGGCGCCGCCCACGCCGGGCGTCTGAATGAGACCTTCGCGCAGCCGCCAGCCGTAGTTCTCGCCGCCGGTGCTGGAGGCCGGTTGAAAATCGATCTCCTCGCGCTGGCCCTGTCCGACGTCGCCAATCCACAAGTCGCCCGTGAGCCGATCGAAGCTGGCGCGAAACGGATTGCGCAGGCCATAGGACCAAATTTCATCATCGCCGACATCATCTCCCGGTGCCCCGACGCCTGCTCTGAACGGGTTCGTCGGCGGGATGGCATAGTTCCGCAAGCTGTCGGCGGGAAAATCGTCGGCGTCGACATCGATGCGCAGCATCTTGCCCAGCAAGTTATTCGTTGTGTCCTGAGCGTTGCCGGTGCCGGCTGTGTGGCCGCTGCCGTCGTCGTTGCCGCCGCCGCCGTCACCGCTGGCGATATACAGATAGCCGTCGTTCGGGCTGAATCCGAGCCAGCCGCCGTTGTGGTTTGTTTGCGGCTGGGCGTAGTTGAGGATTTCTCGCTGCGTGCGTGTGTTCGCGGCGTTCGGGTCGGTGGCCGAAACTTGATACTCCAAGATGCGCGTCGTGAATGGACCACCCGTCGTCAAGTTGAGGTAAAACTTGCCAAAACCGGGCGCGGCGGCGTTGAAGTAATCCGGATGGAAGGCCATCCCAAGCAACCCGCCTTCGCCCGCCGTGTCGACGGTCGTCGTCAAGAAGGGCGCCGCCTGCAGCAGTTCCCGTGCCGAGGTTGAGAATGCGAATCGACCCGCCGCGCTCGACGATGAACAGCCGCGAGGCGTCGCCGGGCGCGTGGGTCACAAAGATCGGCGCGCTGACGCCACTGGCGACACGCGTGAGGCCGAGGATGGCAGCCTCAGACGAAGTGGTTGATAAAACCAACAGACAGAGTCCGGCCAGAAGTTCGATCCTGCGAGTCATCTTGGTTGTTCCTCTCATTAGCAGTTCGGCCCACAGTTTCGTTTCTACGTCGCCCGGCCTGCCAAGCCGGGCGTCCGATATTGTAGCAACAAGATCTTATATTGCACGCCTTTTTTAGGAGGATGCGAGGGCGGCGCGGTTGTAGCGCCGGCGATTTTTGTCCCGTTTCGGCGAACACGATTTTCTGGGGACAGAATTCTGGCTTTTGCCGCGGGAAAAGGGGGCCCCTATTTCTCGTGCAAAACTCGCTATTATTGCACGCTCGCGAGGCGAAATCGCTTGGCAAAACAAGCGGTGATGCTGACGCTTACAAGCGGCGTGCAAAAAGGAGCGAATTTACTGCGCGATGCCGGATGCTCGATCCTGCAGTCCGAGCCGACGAGACAGCTGAATAAGGAGCGCAGAGTCCACTTCTGGCTGAGAGCTGAAAGCTGACGGCCTTTAGCTTATGTCTTAGCCGAATTGCCAAGGAGCGACAGCTGGGCTTTCTTCAAGTCTAGCCGAGCGGGTCAAGCCGCGGGAATCAGCATACCACAATAGTGGACACCTGTCTAGATACATTTTGGCCGGTAAGAATTGAGCGCCTCCCGGAGTCGAATCCCGACTCGCGCAGTATCGACTCCTGCGACTGCGCGGCCGCCCCGCGATTCGCTATACTGGGTTTAATCCCCGCTCGCTTGAGGGCGGGCAACTGAGCTTTGTTGGTAGGCAACTAAATGGCATACCTAGGAGCGGCAGTTCTATTGATTGTCGCGGTCTTGGGAGCCTGGCTAACCACTAGTGCTGTTCTATGGGCGATTTGGCACGCCCGCCGTTCGTTTCGTCATTCAAAGCAGTTCAGTTTATGGGGGCTACTATTCGTATTTACTGTGGTCGCATTATTGATGGGAGCGCCTCGCAACGGTATTGCAAGGGGCAATTTAGAGAGGCGCATACTACTAGAGTTGGCGGAAGAGATGCTCCACTACCTGCGAATCGCCGTGACCGCGTTGAGCCTGGCGGCATGAGAAAAACAAAGGTGAAACAAAGGTGTCAGGAACCGATTACGCTATTCGGTTCCTGACACCTTTTCCACTCCTATCGACTACGCCGGGCAGCGTTCGTGGTTCAGTAAGATTGAATGAAGAAGAAACATGCGGCCTCGCCGCAGTTGACCCGCCAGAGTCGGCGGAGGCCATGCTCAAGTCCCTGCCAACCCCTACTGCGAGCGAATGCTGTCGGGCGGTTTTTTGATGCGCGGCTGCCGTGGGAGGTACATAATGAGCGAAAAATGGTACTGCGTCAGGTGTATTTTCGAGTGGGGGCCATCCTTCGACGTTAAGGGACTCACAAGCTACGAGGAGCGTTTAGTATTGATTCAAGCTGAGTCAGACGAAGACGCTATCCACAAGGCGGAAAGCGAAGCGGAAGAATATGCAAGCAAAGCCAAACCGTATGCTGATGGAGTGTCTTACATCGGCTATGCGCAGGCCTATCGGCTAGTCGAGGAAGAAGTTGAAAAGGGCTTCGGGAATGGTACAGAGGTTTTTTCTTAATACGGGACAGCGATCTCTCGCGTGAAGATTACATTGATGTCTTTTTCGATACCGGTTATGAACACGAACAAGATTCTCTCTAAACTCGCGTGCCAACGTAACAAATCTATTTTTTTTCTGTATCATTACCGCACTGCCACCCTAACCTTGCGCATTCAATCGACCACCACGTCATGCTCAAGTATCTGCGAATCGCCGTGACCGCATTGGGAAAAACAAAGGTGTCAGGAACCGATTTCGCTATTCGGTTCCTGACACCTTTTCCTCTCTCACCTTTTCCTCTCTCTTGGTGTTGGTGTCTTTAGCAATGTTTCCTGACCAACCCAATCCGAACAGTCTTGACGTTCCGCCATTGGCAGAGCAGAATCCTGCGGCTGTGGAAGTGCTGCGCGTGTGGGCTGCGTCAGATAGTCCACAACAGTTCGTCCTGAGAACTACGTGGAGAGACCCGGCTGCCTGGGGATTGCTGCTTGTAGACGTAGCGAGACACGTGGCAAAGGCGTATGAAGGCGAAGGGCTCAATCCGAAGGAGGTTTTGGACCGCATTCAGGAAATATGGAATCTTGAATGGACCGACCCAACCGACCAACCTCTCGATATTAGTCCGCGACCATAAGTCTTCCGCTGGGCGTCCCCTAACAAGTCGCCGCAGTTGACCATCCAAGAGTCACGGAAGCCATGCTCCAGTATCTGCGAATCGCCGTGACCGCGTTTTGGCTCTTGGGTAACGATTTTGGTAACACTCGACACCCGTCCGCCGACTGTCGGTAGGGCGGGTTTTTTGTTGCGCCGCCACTTTCGCTATACTACGTTAATCACCGCTCGCATGAGGGCGGGCAACTGAGCTTTGGTGTGAGGCGGGTATGCCGAGCCCGAGAAGTAGTTCATGGCTTTTTTGGATGCTCGGATTGGCTGCTCTCGTTCTTCTCGCCATCGTTTTTGCACCGTTCGCTTGGTATCTGTATTCCTGCGCGCAACACGACGCCTCGGGGGCCATTACCCGCTCGGGAGGACTGGCCCGAGCCGATTCGTATCTTGCATGGCAAAATCACTGACGCCGGAGTCATTGCAGAACCGTTCGAAGTCTTTCTAGTGCATGGTCAACCGGGCTCGACACTGAGCACAGTGATATGCCGCATGCCGGCTTCGGCGGGTGTTGCCGATATCTTGAAGGAAACGCTCGGGATGCTGCCTGAAGCGGGCAAGAATTCGCGCTATGTGGAGGGCGTCGAGCGCGAAGTCGCAAGGCACGCACTCGCCGACTGGTGGATCCAGCCAACGGACAAGACACAGTATTTCGTCAGCAAGAACGTCCTCGAAGGCGGTGAAGGGGACATGTATGTGCTGGCAGCCGATGCGGAGCGCAAACGCGTCTATCGCCATTACTACTTCAATTTTTGACGTATCGCCGAACAAGTCGCCGTAGTTGACCCGCCAGAGTCGCGGAAGCCATGCTCAAGTACCTGCGAATCGCCGTGACCGCGTTGTAGCCCCGCTCGCGCAGCATCGACTCCTGCCGCTGCGCGCGTCGCCCCGCGATTCGCTATACTACGTTTAATCCCCGCTCGCATGAGGGCGGGCACCTGAGCTTTGGTGTTAGCAGTTCTAGGCCGACCATGGCGCTCAACCTCAAGCCGTCGGAGCCGCTATCACAGGTAGTCTTCATTCACGACTACCTTCAATTGAAATTCCAGGACGAATGGTTGAGCATTTATAACCTCGCCGAAGTTAAGCGCCACGGGCTCAAGGTCAGTCAAGGTCAACCTGGGTTTTGTGACGCAGTCGTAGCGTTGATCGGGCAGCGCGTGGTCGCGGCCGATCACTCCGACGCCGCGTTCGGTCTACGGCTCACTTTTGAGGAAGGGACTCAATTTACTGTTCGTAGCGATGAAGCTGCAATTAGCGGTCCCGAAGCGTTCGAGTTCAATGGCAAAAACCAAGCACCGGTCGTCGAACAGAACGCCTAACAACTCGCCGCAGTTGATCCGCCAGAGTAGCGGAAGTGATGCTCAATTACCTGCGAATCGCCGTGACCGCGCTGAGCCTTACGGCGTGCGGGGTCGCGCCGAATCACAACCAAAACGATCCCGAGTTTTATTGCCCGAGATAGGGAAGGCCTATCAGAATCCCCGGAGACTTTCCGAACCTTAACGCAGCGAAAGCGGTTTGTTGCGATTAGAGTACGAGGAGGAAAAATGTTTACGCCCAGGAGAAAGCACTGGCAGTCCTTACACCTGAGTGTCCTCGTGGTGCTATGTCTTTGCCGTGCTTTGGAGCATGCGAGCAGCAAGCACCAAACGTGCAGTGGAACAAACGAGTGCAACGCGACAGCGTAGAGGCACAAATTAATCCGGAGTTGCCATCAGCCCATTATTTTCTAAGCCTTAATGACATCAAGAAATTTCGGAAAGGACGATCCAAGATCGATATTCTTAAGGACATCAAGTGGAAAGGTAACTTTCAGATGGCCGGCCTCCACAAACAAGGCTCTGCATGCGCCATAGCCTACGACTTGTTTTGAAACGACCCTCAAAGCGAGGGGGAGAAGTAGTTTTCGCAATATTCGTTGATGACAAATTCGTGAAGTTTGTTAAATGGTTCCCTGCTGAGAGGATTCACGTCCCATACGAAGGCACTACGCGCAGCTATCCGAAGCCGATCAAGATCGGCAACGTACAATGGCTTATCCGTGCGGTCGAAAGCGGGGCTGCGAATATCGCCGATCTTGAAAAGGAGTTCAGGCTGCGCCCTCCAGTTCCAGACCAAGTCGATCCAGGTCTGACTATTGCCTATCTTCTCCTCCGCGCTGCAGGACGAGCCCCCGGGGTAGACGTACCCCAAGATTACAAGAGAAACGCCGAATTGCGCGATCAATTCAATGCAGCGCGGCTCTCTATCGGTATGTCGGTGGCTGAGGTGGAGGCAGTGTTTAAGGCAAAACCACTTGAAACATCGCAAGTAGCGGCGGGTACTGTGAAAGTTTACGGGAGTGACGAGTCATTAGATTATAGTACTTATTCCAACGTCTTAATTCTGCTCAAGGAAAGCAAAGTCAGTGTGATTTACGCCATCGAAGGTGGTCCGGATTCGGGCGCAAGTGCCCAGGAGCAGTTCTCCGACTTCCCAAGATGAAATGTCAACCGCCAAATGGCACGACTCGCGTCGTACAAAAACGATGCGAAACGCAAATCGTTGGTCCGGTGCCTTGATGGCGGCGGGAGCATGGCGGGCTGCTTATCCAGTCAAGCATGCGGGATGCCAATGAAGAACATAAATCTTAATCCGGGTGGAGTCATTGGTGCGCTTCTGATGATCGCGGCTGTGGTGATATTTGTGTCGTTAACTTCAAGCACCGACAGCATTAGCGGCCGCATAGGAGGAATTGGCGCACCTGCTGTGTTGTTGGGTGCTTTCGGAGGTAACTATCTCTGGGATCGTGTGTTCACAAAAAGGGAATGATTCCCAGATTCCGTGCCAAACTCAGTTCTGGTCGGGATCAAACGGACCCACTACCGCGAGCGCCTGCTGTCGGGCGGAAGACCATATCAGAGGGGGTCAATCACCGCCCGTTCGTTCGCGCTGGTATTCAGCCCAACCGTCTTCTTCTGCCTGCGTCAAACCGCTATCTCCATAATCAAGCAAGCGGGGTACGCCCCACCACTCGCTATTGAATATGTCCGTGCACTGCGTAGCGCAGCCGTTTGAAATTAAGCTGAGCAACAAGAGCAGTACTAGCGTCGTTCGCTTCATGGCAAATCCCCCGAAAGGCGACGGCAGATGGGCACTGCCGGCGCTATAAAGAGTATCGCCAGAACGCGGTGCCGGCTTAACTGCTGGCGCTGCCACCTAAGCCTGCACTCTTAACTTGCTATGCTTAAGTACCTGCGTATCGCCGTGACCGCTTTGAGCCTGCTGTTGGGCGAAAGACTGAGGTTTGGCGCGTGCCGAAATGCTGGAGAGTGTTACCGCGTTTTAATGGTATAACTAAGCCATGAGCCGCCAAATCCGAAGCATATTGTTTTTGGTCGCCATATTGGCGCTGCTCACCGCATTGTTGTTACCAGCCTTCCAGACGGTCCGCGAATCCAACTGCGGGCCGTACTTTGAAAGGCGCAAGACACGCCGCTAGGCCGAAGCATCCGAGAAAATGTCGCCACGAAGCGACGCCCCAACGACCGGCCGCTAGCCCTTCACACTTAACTGCCCACCACCTTCCGCACGTAGTAGCCGCTCCTACGTGCCTACGGTGGAACCGCCGGCCTAAGCAACCGGAGTTTTTTTGTTGCGCCTGCGGCTTTCGCTATACTACGTTCAATCCCGCTCGCTTGAGGGCGGGCAACTGGGCTTTTGTGTTAGGCGGGACATGAACGTCTCAAGCAATCCCGTCATTGAGGCCCTGGAAGCGTTTCCTCCCATCGTTGCACGCGATGGCCCAGCAGCTTCGGAGCGACTTCCCGAACATTTCCGTGAACGTCTGGTCCTCTGCAACCGGGTCTAGCGACTACCGACAATCCGGCGCACGATCTTGGGATCGATTGCGAATTTAAATATGCTCCGCAAGACCAAGCGGACTGTGTCACCCTATACATTGGAGTTATCCAAGTAAACGATGACCCTCATCTGTCCGATCTAACTGTCTGCGGGGGAGCAGGATCGGAAGGCATCGGAATCGACCTTCTGGAGTACCCTGTACCTTGGTCTGTGTACGCAATAAGGAAAATCGAAGACGCATTACCAACGTTGTTCGATGGGCTTATTGCGGCTCTGCGGAATCCCCCTTTCCCAAACTTACCCCCCTAACAAGTCGCCGAAGTTGACCCGCCAGAGTCGCGGAAGCCATGCTCAAGTACCTGCGAATCGCCGTGACCGCGTTGAGCCTGACGGCTTGTGTGCTGCTGATTGCGCTGTGGGTGCGGAGCTATTGGTGGTACGGATTCAGTACGGCGTGTCGATATGTCACACGGCCAATTCTCGTTGAGTTGCGAGTCGGGTGCATGACCGATGACGTTTCGGTTCGATCGACAAATCACTATATCATCCGCCCATTGGTACATGACTCGCACAGAATCAGTCGAAGGTCGACTGTTTCGTAGCAACGGCATGCAATTCGAAGTGTTCTCTGCTTACCGGATGGCGACAGATGACCTCGTATCGAATTGTCGGATAGTTGCCTCCTCGTTTCCTGCAGTTATCGGCTCGCCATTGCGCTAGCCGCGCCATAGCCTCGCTTAGTATCCTGACGCTTCAGCCTCCGCACTCTGCTAATCGCCACGACGCTGGTTGCGGTGGGGTTGGGAATACTTGTGGCGATCTAATTCGCATTCTCGGACACACCAGACACGTACATTACCCTGTCGAAGAATATTCAAACGCACAAGAATACTTGGAGGAAAAACCCATGGCAAAATCAGGTCTGGAATCAGTCGAGAAGGACATCGACAAGCTCTTGGCTAGTTGCGTGAGCGATATCCGTAACGAGTTAAAGAGTTGCCACAATACGATCTCGAAGCGTGTCGAAAGTCTCGCCAAAGATGCTAAGGGCGTCCGCATTCCCGATTCTGTAAACGGAGATGAACTCAAAGCACTTGCCGACAAAGTCGACGCGATGGTGAAAAAGCACAACGAGCAACTGGACCGAACACTCGTTCAAATTAGTTTTCAAGTTCGACTCGATGAAGGCGACAAAAACGTCCACGTAAGCAGTTACGGTTTACGCGGACCCATGGCGGGCGCTTAAGCCGGCTGATCCCATTGCCCGGCGGCTCGCGGCGGAACCAAGGTGTCAGGAACCGACTACGAACTTCCGAGGAATCAACGAAACTCAGAACCCCGAGCAGTGGTAATAAGCGTTCTGCGATGTGTGCATTTGCAGCCAATCCGGCTAGCTCCAAAACTGCCGGTCGAGCATCCGATAATTCACAGCCTCGTTAAGATGTTCGGGCAGGATTTCGGCAGCGGCCGTCGAGATCGGCGATGGTGCGGGCGACGCGCAGAATTTTGTCGTGCGCTCGGGCTGAGAGTCCCATTTCCTGGATGCTGGAGCGCAGCAGGTTCATGCCGGTGTCCGACAACTGGCAGTGTTGCCGGATTTCGCGCGTGCTCATTTCGGCGTTCTGCCGCGTCTTGGAGCGCAGGAAGCGGGCCTCTTGAACTGCGCGGGCCGTCATCACGTGGTCGCGCATCACCGCGCTCGTGGTTCCGCCGCTCGCGCTGCTGAGCTCCTTGAAGGGCACGGCCGGCACTTCGATATGCAGGTCGATGCGGTCGAGCAAGGGCCCGCTGATCTTGGCCATGTAGCGCTCGATCTGCGGCACCGTGCAATGGCACTCGCGGCGCGGGTCGTTGCGATAGCCGCAAGGGCACGGGTTGAGCGAGGCGATGAGAACGAAATTCGCGGGGAACGTTGTGGAGTTGAGCGCGCGGCTGATCGTGACATGCCCGTCCTCGAGCGGCTGGCGCAGCACTTCGAGCGTGGTGCGATTGAATTCGGGCAGCTCGTCGAGAAACAAGACGCCGTTGTGAGCGAGGCTGATTTCGCCGGGCGTGGGCGTGGAGCCGCCGCCCACGAGGCCGGCGTTGGAAATCGTGTGATGCGGTGCGCGAAATGGCCGGCGGGCGAGCAGCGGCTGATTCGCCGCCAAGCGGCCGACCGCGCTGTAGATCCGTGTGGTCTCGACCGACTCCTCGGCCGAGAGCACCGGCAAGATCGTCGGCACCCGCTTGGCAAGCATCGTCTTGCCGGAGCCGGGCGGGCCGACCATGAGCAGGTTATGGCCGCCGGCGGCCGCGATGGTGACCGCGCGCTTGGCCATCTCCTGGCCGCGGACGTCGGCGAAGTCTTCTTCGTAGTGCGACAGTTCTTGGAACAATTCGTTGAGCCGCGACGGCGTCGGCTCGATTTCCAGTTCGCCGGTCAGGAAGCCGACGGTTTGCGACAGGCTCTCGACGGCGATGACATCGATGTCTTCCACGACGGCGGCTTCGGCGGCGTTCGCGGCAGGAACGATGAGGCCGCGCAGTGTAGGGTGGGCACTGCCCACCGACGTAGAAGTTTCGGCATGGTGGGCGGTGCCCACCCTACAGGCCGCTGTCGCCATGGCCATTGAGAGGGCGCCCTTGACCGGGCGCGTGCTGCCGTCGAGCGCGAGCTCGCCGACAATCGCATACTGTTGGAACAACTCGCTCTTCAGTTGCCCGCTGCCGGCCAGAATGCCGATCGCAATCGGCAAATCGAACGAGCCGCGCTCTTGGGCAGCTCGGCCGGTGCCAGGTTGATGACGACTCGGTCCTGCGGCCGCACGAAGCCGCTGTTGACCATCGCGCGCTCGATGCGATGCGTGCTTTCTTTCACCGCCTGTTCCGGCAGGCCGACGAGCACCGTCTTAGGAAGGGCGCCAGGCGAAACATCAACCTCCACCTCGACGGGCAAAGCATCGATGCCCAGGAGCGAAAAGGTATGCAGCTTGGCGAGCATGGCGTCAGTGTAATCGTCCGATTATCGAAATGCGAGTCAGTCCACGTCGCAGCACAGTTTGCGACTGACATGATTCGACGGTTATATTGCTGTACGTAATCAAGAACAGCACGGACCACCGCGTCTATATGGAGGATCGCGACATGATCAATGCCCTGGATTTTCGCAAGGCCGATTACCCGATCGAGACACTGTTTCTTAAGCGCTGGTCGCCGCGGGCGATGAGCGGTGAGCCGCTTAGTGACCAGGAAATGCGGACGCTGTTCGAGGCGGCCCGCTGGGCGCCTTCGACCTACAACGAGCAGGAATGGCGCTTCCTCTATGCGCGGCGCGACACGCCGCAGTGGCCGGTGTTCTTTGAACTGCTCGTGGAAGGCAACCGCGAGTGGTGCTCTCAGGCATCGCTACTTGTTGTGATCCTGGCCCACAAGGTTTTTTCCAAGAACGGCAAGCCGAACCCGGTGCACCTCTTCGACAGCGGTTGCGCGTTCGAGAATCTAGCGCTGCAGGGCGCGGCGATGGACCTCGTGGTGCACGGCATGCAGGGCTTCGATTTCGACAAGGCCCGCACGGTGCTCAACGTGCCCGATGACTACGCGGTTGCCGCGATGTTCGCCGCCGGCCGGCCCGCCGATGTCTCGGTGCTTCCCGAGAAACTTCGCGAGCGCGAAAAGCCTTCGGATCGCATGCCCATCGATCAGATCATCTGCGAAGGCGCGTTCATGATTAGCGAATAAGTCAAATGAGAGTTGCACGAGTCTGGTGACTCGTGATCCTCGACTCGGAGAATCGTGCCACACTCATGCGTCTTCGTTATCTCATCTCCAAGTGGTAAGCGAACGGTCATCTGGCTCAAAAAGCCTCCGAAGTAGTGTTGCTCTTCTGTCGCTGCGCTGCGGAGCGTGTTTCAGGCGCTGACATTCGGCAGTTGCGTTCCGGTCCTAATCGCGGCGGTACGGGATTTGCTCCTTTTGTCACGGGTTGTTTGCGGACGTAAGAGGCGAGGTACTTCCCATGAAATGCTCACCAACGATCGAAGCGAAAACCGATTCCGTCTGGGCGGCAACGGCCGAGATGCCGAGCGCCAAGAAACTCTCGCAAAACGTTGAAGCCGACGTGTGCATCGTCGGTGCCGGCATCGCCGGCCTTTCAACGGGCTACCTGCTGACCAAGGCCGGCAAGAGCGTCGTAATTCTGGACGATGGTCCGATGGCCAGCGGTATGACCTCCGTCACCACGGCCCATCTTTCCAACGTCATCGACGACCGCTATTACGAAATCGAAAGCTGTCACGGCGAAAAGGGCGCTTTCCTGGCCGCCGAAAGCCACACAGCGGCCATCGACCGCATCGAAGCCACCGTTAACGAACTTGCGATCGACTGCGAATTTACCCGGCTCGACGGATACTTGTTTCTTGCTCCTGGTGATACGAAGGAGACTCTCGAGAAGGAGCTTGCGGCCGCACGGCGGGCCGGTATGCCGGCGGAGCTCGTGCCGCGATGCCCGCTGGATTACAACACGGGGCCTGCCATCCGTTTTCCCAACCAGGGCCGCTTTCATCCCCTTAAATATCTGTCCGCGGTGGCCGAGGCGATTAAGGAGGGCGGGGGAAGCATCTACACCAATAGCCATGCCGACCAGGTCGAGGGCGGCAAGGAAGCCAAAGTCAGCGTCGGCCCGCATACGGTGCGCGCGGGCGCCATTGTTGTCGCCACGAACACACCAATTAACGATCGAGTCGCGATCCACACCAAACAAGCGCCCTACATGACCTACGTCCTCGGCGCGCGAATCCCCGCCGGATCGGTAACCGACGCGCTGTATTGGGATACGCTCGCTGCGGACTATCACTACGTTCGGCTCCAGCCCATGAACGGCGACGACGCCGACTCGAACGGAAAGTACGACTTACTGATTGCCGGCGGCGAGGACCACAAATCCGGCCAGGCCGACGATACCGCGTTGCGCCACGCCCGACTGGAAAGTTGGACTCGCACGCGCTTTCCAATGATCGAGGAGATCGAGTTCATTTGGGGCGGTCAATGGATGAAGACGATCGACGGGTTGGCGTTCATCGGCCGCAACCCGCTTGATGCGGACAATGTGTTTGTCGTGACGGGCGATTCCGGCATGGGCATGACCCATGGCACCATCGCCGGCATGCTGCTCACGGATTTGATTCTTGGTAAGCAAAATCCTTGGGCAACGCTTTACGACCCGTCGCGCAAGCCGATCCGCGCGGCGGGGACGTTCGCGCAGGAAAACATCAATGTGGCGCGCCAGTATGTCGATTGGCTGACTCCCGGCGAAGTCAAGTCGGAGCGCGACATCGAGCGGGGATGCGGGGCTGTGCTGCGGCGCGGGCTCTCAAAAGTAGCCGTTTACCGCGATGAAAAAGGCACCGCGCACGAAATGTCCGCCGTCTGCCCGCACCTTGGATGCATCGTGCATTGGAACGGGGCCGAAAAGTCGTGGGACTGCCCGTGCCATGGCTCGCGATTTGATAAACTTGGCAAGGTGATTAACGGCCCCTCAAACATCGATCTTGAGCCGGCCGAGTGAGTAGTTTACGGCGCAATAAAGAGCGAACCGCCAAGTCGCCAAGGACGCCAAGCAGACGGAGAGTAAGTTGCCGTACGTGGCGTGAGTGGTTTTAACAAAATGGTTTTAGGACGCTGGGGTATACAAATGGCACCACACTACGAGCAGCCACAATCGCTTGCTGATACTACGCCAACGCTCAGCAACATCGGAAGCGGTCCGGATGATGCTGCTATGGAAGACGCAGCTGAAGCGCTGCGCCAAGCCGAAGTTGAGGCCGCTGCGCCGGATGTGAATTCTCTTAACGCCTCGCAGCTTGAACAGATGAGCATCGACGAGCTGCGCGGTCGCCGGTGCGCTTGACGTGCCCGACCGCAGCAAGATTATCGAGCAAGACGAGCTGATCGAGGCGATCCGTCGGCGGCTGCCGCGTTAATCGGCGTCAGAGCCGTCTCCCACAAGTCTCGCCGCGACATCGGCGTCTGAGACGCCTCCCGCAAGTTTCGCCTGCCGCTTACTCTTTCGCGTCGAGACTGACATTCACCAGAAAGTCATCGCGCAAGAAATTGCGGCCCAATAGCATCGGGTACTTCATCTTCTGACGGTCATTGAGCGTGGCGACGACCTTTTTCTCCACGTCTTCCCAGCGCAGCTTAAGCGCACTTTGTATCGCTCATCGTCCCGTTCGGCCGTTCGAATCGTCACATGATCGACGATCTTCGACTCCACCCACTGGTCTTCACCTTCCTTATTCTTCAAGAGGAAGCGCACCAGCTTGCCGATGTTCTCCTTCGGATCCGGATGGGCATCTTTAATCTCGAACGTCTCGCAATGAATGGAGCACGAGGTTGCTCCTGTATCGACGTGCGCCGGCAGCGGCAAGCCGGTGGTGACTTCAGTGACGAGAGTCGTCGCGCCAATGAGCCGCACGCGCGGCTTCTCCGGCTCGGCAGCCTCCTGACTGTCGGCCAGCGTGGTCGAGCAAACGCAAACGACAATTGCCGGCAATGCAAGCCACATCCAGCGACCCCAAGTCGCGGCCTTGATCAAACAATCCATTGCAAGATCGAACACATGCATGGGTCCTTTGTCTCCTCTTCTATTGAAAGCATTGGAGGCAACGGAATTGCACAACCCATCCTAGGTGTCGCAGCACGGTTGAAAGCAATTCA
Organism: uncultured Planctomycetota bacterium; assembly: GCA_963713365.1. GTDB lineage: Bacteria > Planctomycetota > Planctomycetia > Pirellulales > Lacipirellulaceae > JABDGM01. The sequence continues at coordinate 183,212 of CAVQLN010000010.1, forward strand.
CTTGCTGTGGCCGGTCTCCTGACCGAGCCACAGGCGGTGCGGGGTCGGGAGACCCGCGCACAATAGTCAACTCGCTCCGGCGCTTTTGAGATCTGGTTCCCGCCAGGTTCCCGCCAATCGCACCGGCTGCCAAAGTTTAGGTTATGCCGGCGACGCGTGTCGACCCTGCTTTTCCCGCGAAATAGCCGGGATTTCGATGATTGCTGGCACGAGTCAAAGTGACATAAGATAAGTGCCAGTGTGGCACGAGTCTGGTGACTCGTGATTTGCATGTCTCGGAGAGTCGTGCCACAGTAGCCGAATCAAAATGACGCGAGGCTGATAATGAGTGACTACAACAGCACCCACAACCGCGCAGTTTGGTTCGATATCCCAGTCGCCGATCTCGACCGCGCGATCAGATTCTATCAGGCAGTTTTGGCCGTTGGCGTCGATCAGCAAACTTTCGGAGGCTCGTCAATTGGCGTCATCGAACACAAGGACGGTAACGGAGGCTGTTTGGTCCCCGATAACGCCGAGATCGCCGCCGGAGGCATCCTGCTGTACATGAACGTCGACGGCCGCATCCGCGACGCCGTCCAGAAAGTTGTTCCGCACGGCGGCACGCTGATCGAACCGATTCAGTCCATCGGCCCGCACGGCTTCCGGGCGGTCGTGCTTGACAGCGAAGGCAACCGCATCGCGCTGCACTCGCACACGGACGGCTAGAGGGGGAAGCTTGGAGCATAGCGCAAGGGGCAATACTTTCTTTCTGACTCCCCGCTCTCCGCTCCCGGCTCCGTGCTCCTCGCTCTCAAAGTGTTCGCAGGAACGCCACGAGCGAAGCTTTTTCTTGCTGCGAGAGTTTAGTTTCGAGGACCAGGTTGAAAAACTCGACGGTGTCTTCGAGCGTGAGCAACCGGCCGTCGTGATGATACGGTGGCGAGTCCTTGATGCCCCGCAGCGTGAAGGTCTTGATCGGCCCGTCTGGTATATTGCGCTGTCGATTCACCGTCTCGGTCTCGTAGAATCGCTCCAGATGCAGATCGTGCATCTTGTCGTCGAGATAGAATGGCGGCTTGTGGCATTCGGCGCAGCGGCCTTTGCCGTGAAATATCTTCTCGCCAGCCAGCTCCTGCTCGGTCGCCTTGGCGGGGATCAGCCGGCCGAAGACATCGAGCTTCGGCGCGGGCGGAAAGTCGAGCATATTTTGCATCTGGGCCATCATCGCCACCTGGCTCGAGCGGTCGGGCAGGTGCAGGCCCTTCTTGGCCGCCGTTACATGGTCGCCATCGAAGTACGCCGTGCGCTGCTCGAACTCGGTGAAATCCTCGATGGAACGCAGCGAGCGCTTCGAGCCGTGGATTTGCTGGTTGAACATGCCGCGTAGGCTTACCGTTTCAATACGGAAACGGTCGGACTGCGGACGCGTATCCGGGTTCTCGTGAAACGTGGCGTTCGTGTGGCCGTTCGTGTGACAGTCCAGACAAGTCACGCCCAGCGAGGCGTCCTTCACTTTGCGGTCTTCCGTCTGGTTGAACTGCTGTTGCGGGAAGGGCGTCAGCAAGCAGCCGCATGCCTTCCATTTGCACGGGCGTTACTTTGCCGTGCAGCAGCCGATAGTAATTTTTAATCGTGAGGACTTCGCCGTTGGTCACGTCGCCCAAATCGGGGCGGCTGGTGAGAAACATCGGCGGCGGGAATTCGGGCGTCAGGTGATCGGGCAGATCGAAGTCAACGTCGAAGCGCTGCAAGTCGCGGGCTTCGGCCTTTTGAATGGCGTCGATCTGCAGCTTGGGGAACACCATCCCGCCCACGTGATGCTTCACATGCGGCAGGGGACGGAATCCATGCGGATACAAGTTTTGTTGTTTGATTTGCTCAGGCGTCATGGCGCGAGATTGTCCCAGGATGCGCCGCCGTGCAATTTGACGCGCACGCCTTGCTGCACGGCCCTCCGGCCGCCAGACATCTGCACGTTCGATGGGTTGTTGCGCAAGTCGTAGCGGCTTTCGAACAGCGACTTCTGAGCGCCGGCCACCTGCTCTTTTTCCGCCGTATCCTGTTCAAGAATCTCCTCAAAGGTTTTGGTGGGCACGACCGGCATGAAGGTGTTCTCGGCCGGCGGCTGCGGAGGCTGCTGCTGCGCCTGCCGCCGTTGAGCGATTGTCGAGGACGCCAGCAGAGCGGCTACGCAGCTGAATCCGACACAGATCACTGCGCGATGAAACACTGATCGGGAGCAATTCATTTTGGGACCTCTTAGTGCGAATTCGTTGTGAATAGCAATGCGATGCAAACCCTCAGTCGCAGCGCCCCGACGTGCACAATAGAATGAGTACTTTTGTGCCGCAAATCAAGGGTTCAGCCGGCCGACGGCAACATGCGGGAACGTCGCTTTAAGCAAGTAGCGTGCCGAAGCCGGTTGGCGATTTGGTTGCGGACTTGAAGAGCAGGGCGGCGAAACCGACTCATGGCACCGTGGACGCAATGAATCTGTGGACGATGCATCCATCTACTAAGCAACGATATGGCTGAAACGCTGAAACGTGAACTCGGCACATTCGGCGCGACGATGATGGGTCTCGGCTCGATCATCGGCAGCGGCGTGTTTGTGAGCCTTGGGATTGCGGCCGGCATTGCCGACGCGGGCGTGATTGTGGCGATTGTTGCGGCCGCCGCCGTAGCCACATGCAATGCTTTGAGTAGTGCCCAACTGGCCGCCAACCATCCAGTCAGCGGCGGCACGTACGAGTATGGTTATCGCTATCTGAATTCGTGGCTCGGCTTCTCGGCGGGATGGATGTTTCTGTGCGCTAAAACGGCGTCGGCCGCCACGGCGGCGTTGGGCTTCACAGGCTATTTGCTAAATGCCATTGGCCAAGGTCAAGAATGGCTTGTACCGATCGCGCTGGGAACGGTGGTCGTTTTGACGACGATCGTGCTGTTGGGCGTCCGGCTTTCGAATCGTGTCAACATCGCCATCGTTTCGATAACGCTTGCTGCGCTGGCGGCATTTGTTATCGGTGGCGCCCCGGCAGTTTCGGCCAGCCATTTGCGATTTGCGTTTGAGCCGTTCGACTTGCTGCATGCCACCGCGCTGATGTTTGTCGCCTATACGGGCTACGGCCGCATCGCGACGCTAGGCGAGGAGGTGCGCGAACCGAGCACGACGATTCCGCGCGAATCATCATCACGCTCGTCGTTTCGGCGCTGGTGTACTTGGCCGTTGCAATTGTCGGCGTGGGAGCGGCGGGTGGCGAAACACTGGCCAAAGCGGCGAGTGACAAGGCCGCCCCACTGGAAGTCGTTTCGCGCAGCTTTCCGCTGAACGTGCACTGGATTGTTGCCGTCGGAGCGATGACCGCGATGCTTGGCGTACTGCTGAACCTGATCCTCGGCTTGTCGCGCGTGTTATTGGCGATGGGCCGCCGAGGCGATACGCCGGCCACTACCGCGAACTTATCCGTGGCAGTCGTAGTCACCGGCGGTGCCATTGCCGCGCTTGCGGCTACCGGTAGCGTCAAGACGAATTGGTCATTCAGCGCATTCAGCGTGCTCGTGTACTACGCGATCACGAACTTCGCCGCCCTGCAATTAAATGCCGACGAGCGGCGCTATCCGCGGTGGATCGCCTGGATCGGTCTGGCCGCTTGCCTGTCGTTGGCGTTTGCCGTGGAATGGCAAATATGGCTTGCCGGCTTGGCGCTGCTTTCCGGAGGTTTAGGCTGGCACGCGGCAAGAAGGAAACTTGCTAAACCGGTGCAACGGGCCGCTAGTGAAGCAGCCGACCGTCGGTCGAGGCCGTCACGCTGACACTACGTATTGGACCGCATTCGCGTACCGTACTCGACGCTGTTGGCGATCTCTTGAGGCGATAGATCAGCCGGAAAGTAGGTGCCGCTGATTTTTGCGCCGTGCAGCGAGCAGCCTTCCAAGTCGATTGCTCGCAGGTCCAGCCCGCGCAAATCGGCGTCGCGCAGGTAAGCATCGCGAAGAATCAGTTTGCTCACATCGACGTTGCGCAGGTCTACGCCGCGCAAATCCGCGTTTGAGAAATCAACCTGCTGGCGGCTGGCGATGTGCTGTTCGAAGTGGGTGATGTCGTCGCGCGCAAGTCGCGATAGGCGGGATCGTCGATAAATTTCGGTGCGGCCATTGGGTTTCTCCTTACCCAAGGATAGCACGTGGATTTCGCGCGACTAACAACCCGAGCGGAAGCGAGCCCGTCCGCGGCCCCGGCGAACTCCCGTACCGCCGTCCCATGGGCCGGGGTCGAGGACGACCCGGCTCGCCGGAGCAAAAACTGAGACTCCTTACAGCCCCGCTGCACACCACGGGCAGTGCGTCCAGAAATCGCGCACGACGCCCCAGCCGCATTTGGAGCAGGTGTCGGTGCTGCCGGCGATTTTCCACGGTCTGGCGCACTTTCGTGTGGCACCATGGGCAATAGCGCATGAACGGCATCAGCTCGTCGCGGTCGCAGTTCGCGGATTGCGGCAGTGTGCCGCGTAGCGCCGGTCGCTGTATTGCGCGGTCGGCCACATCGTCGAAGCCTGGTCCATAACACCAGGCACAGTAGCGCCAATCGAGTTTCGTGCCGCGCTGGCAGCGCGGGCAGCAGGATGGAAATGTCGTTTCATCGCGCAGCACTTTGCGGCCTGTGCCGCACCAAGGGCAGGCCAGCATGTATTCCGACACGGGGCCGTCGCAACGCCCGCATTGGTAATGTGTCTCCAGCTGCCGGCCGAATTGACGCATAAACTGCTGCTGCCGGATTTCTTTCCAATGCCGCCGCGTCGGTGGTCGGGTCTTACGACCCCGCTGGCGCTGTGTCGCGATAGCGCAGCACTTTGGGCTTCGCGCGAAGATACGCAGCGAGCATCTGGCCGCCGTCCTCGAACCGCCGGCTCGGCTTCAGCTCGAGCGCGCGCTTGAGCACAGTGATCATATCGGGGTGCAACCGTGTACTTGAGCTTCGTCATAACCGGCCAGCGGCCACTCGAACGGCCACTCGGGCAATCGGCCCGAAAACATCTGCCAGAGCACGAGGCCGCTCGCGAACACATCGCTGCGGCGCGAGGGCCGGCCCATCGCCTGCTCCGGCGCCATGTAGCCAACCGTGCCGGCGCCGGATGCCGAGATCGTGCGATGCGCCACTTTGGAGATACCGAAATCGGTGAGCCGCAGCCGGCCGTCGGGGAAGAGCAGCAAGTTGTCGGGCTTCACGTCGCAATGAATCACGTGTTGTTCGTGTGCGAAGGACACGGCGCGCAGCAGTTGTTCGCCGAAGTCGAGCGCCGTCCGCAGCGACAATCGCCGCGCCAGACGCTCTTCGAGCGACTCTTCGCCCAGCGGCAGGGCGATCACCAGATGGCCGTCGATGAAGTCGGCCGACTTCAGACCCGAGAATATTGGGATGCGTCGAGCTTCGCCGCCAGGCGAACTTCGCGCGAAAAGTCTTCGAGCGATTCCTTTGTCACCAGACCCTTGTGCGGAATCTTTAGTGCAACATGCACGCCTTCCAGCGTGTCGTGCGCGCGGAACACCGTCGCATAAGGCCCGTTCGAAAGCCGGGCCTTCAGTTTGTACTTGCCGATTTTCTGTCCGGGCTTGAGCACGAGAAGAGAGACAAAGTGAGTAGGTGAGTGTGTGAGTAGGTGAGTAGGGTTGATGACTGAAGCATACGAGGTAACTACATGAGGAGGCAGTAGGTTACTCTTTGAGAATACCGCACACTGAGTACTAATGTGTCGCTATTCGAATACCTACTCACCTACTCACTTACTCACCTACTCACCCCTCCGCTCACAGCGTCGCCATATCAATATTGTTGAAGTTTCGCTGGTAATAGCCCATGTACTGTACTTTACGCTCTAAAGCCATAATAACTGCCGCAGCGAAATTCACCCCCTCGAAACTTTGGGCACTTCCCAGGCCGCCCGGGCTGAAGACGTTGATTTCCATGAGTTTGTCGCCCACGATATCCAGTCCCACCAGAAACATGCCGTCGGCCACCAGCTTGGGGCGCACGATTTCAGCGATTCTAAGGGCTCGTGTCGTCGACCTCGGCCTGGGCCTTTCGGCCGCCGGCATGGATATTGCTGCGGATGTCGTCGCCGGACGCGAAGCCGCCGAAAGGCCGCGTATTTTCCCTTGTATTTCAGCGGCGCCCCGTTCATCACGAACAGCCGCATGTCGCCTTCGGCCGCGTCGGGCAGGTATTCCTGGGCGATCACGTATCCGTCGCGGCTCACGGCCTCGATCATTTGATTGAGATTACCCAGGTCGTTTTTGCGAACCAGAAACACGCCCTGGCCGCCGGACCCTTGTAGTGGCTTGATCACCACATCGCCGCCGTGCTCGCGGGCGAAATGGCGGATTTCGTTGCGGTCGCGGGTAATCAGCGTGGCCGGCCGGACCTCCTCGGGAAAAAGCTGGAAATACATCTTGTTCGCTGCCAGGGCCAGGGCCGTCGGGTCGTTGAGCACGATGACGCCGCGCCGCAGGGCAGCCCGCCCGAACAGGATGCCCGCCATCTGGGCCCAGGCCCGCCGCCCGATATCTTCGGCCGGGTCGTTACGCAGCATGAGCACGTCCAGGTCATCGACCGTGATCCGTTCAGCCCGTGCACGCGGCCCGCGAACTTCCTCCAGATAGGAATCGAGCGATTTGTATTTCGCTTTGGGGGCCGAGCGGGCGCGGGCCCGCACGTAATCGTCGGGGTCGAGAGCCAAATCGCCCGTGCCGATCAGCCACGCCTCATGGCCCCGATTGACGGCCGCCATGGCCAGCCGCGTCGTGGTATACGTGGCCTGCTCGGTTTCGATCAGGTTGACTACGAAGCCGATTCTCATGGTGTGCGCTTTAAGTGAATTCTCAGTAGGACGAGTGCTCGCACCCGCCAACTACTCGCCGCGACTACGATGGCGGGTGCAAGCACCCGCCCTACCAATAAACCCTGAACCTGAACACTCACCCCGGCAACAATTCCAACAACTTCATTCCGCCTCGCAAACGTTCGATTTTCCGCCGTGCTTCCGTCACTCTCCAGGTATCGCGGCCGCAGAGCCGGCGGCTTCAGGATCTCGCGCTTGCTGCAGCTCGAAGATCAGAGGCAAATGGGCGGAGGCCACTTTGCCGACATACAGAGGTTCCAGCTCGCCGCCTTCGCGCAAGTATCGCAGTATTTGCAGCAGCCCGCGCAAGTACACGGCGTCCTTTGTCAGGCCGCCGCCGCGGTAGATTCGCATGGCGATCGTATACGCCGTGCGCTGGGAGAAAACCAGATTCCGATTGAGCGTGCGGAACGTGTCGATGAACGTTGCACCGTCTAGCAAATGATGCGCCGCCACGACGCGAGCGGCTAGCACGCGCATGTCGGTACCGGCTCAGCCCGCCGACCAGGTATTCCGCCAACACAGCCAGACCTTCCTGCAACCCGTCGTATCCGGCCAGTCCGACTTCGAGCTGCTGGAACGGCTGCTGGTGGCCGTTGTAGCGCGTCACCAGGTGGGTGCCGATTTCATGCTGCAGGAGCGCATCGACCCGGCGATGCGGAACGCGCGTTTGCCCACCAATCAGAAGCTGGTCGCCGGAAACCATCATGCCGGCATACATGTCGTCGCGGACAGCAACGGTCGCCGCGAAATCGGCGCACTGCTGTTGGTAGTACCCAAGCTCCTGCTGGGCACGTTGGGCGAATTCGGTGGCGTTGAGCTGGCCGCGGACCGCGCCGCCACCGCTGCGTGTCGGCACTCGGTCGAGCAACTTCCTTGGCATGGTCAAGCAGCCAGTCGGAAACGCCGCCGTAAATCTGCAGGCTCTCGGGAAGAAATCGCGGCGTATCGACGTCTGTCAGCAGCGTAATTTGACGGTCCAGTTCCTCTTGCTTCTGACGAAACAGGTAAGACAGCGTCGGGTCTTCGATCCGTTCGACCGGGATCAGATAGAGCTGACGCTTCAGGAGCGAAGGATCGATGGTAAACGGCCGGTAATAAAACACAGGCCGCTTCTCAAACCGCAGGCGGCGGAACTCCCGCCAGGCGCTTTCCGCGTTCACCGGCGTGGCCTGCAGCAGCAAATCGAACGAGCGATCGATCGTCGGCAAGCTGGCGGTCGATGTCTAATACCGCCTTCACAACCGACCGACGTCCGGCGCGTGCAGTTGGCTCGGCCGCAGTGATTTCCGCTGATTAACGAAAGCGAAATAGGCTTGCTCCAGCGCAAGATGAACGTTGCGACCAATCGAGCGCAGTGCCGGCTGGCGCATCGTGCTGCGACTCATCGGCGTTCGTCGCCGGATGCACTACGACTCCCAGCACAAAACAATTCCATAGCTTCAGTTCGCGTAGCGGCACGATCGGTTTCATCCCGGCAGGGGCCACTCCGCCATAGGGACCCAGCACGACACGCGTGCCGCCAAACGGCAGCGCGTCGCGGCCCAACGAAATGGACAAGGCCTCAATCGTTGCGCGGGGAATCCGAGCACCGTGAGCTATGATCTCGAACCGTTGGCCCAGCTTCGTATCGCCATTGAGCTGATTCGGCGCCGCATCCTTTGCCGCTGGCGGCGCCGGCCAGAGCTCCAACAAGAGGAAGCTGCCAAACTGTTGCGCAAGATGCTCAACAATTTTTCGTAGGACGCGGATGGCGCGGGTCGCAGCGCCGGGATCGGAAGGGAGGATTGCGTACGTCGGCTCACCCGTGAGAAGTTGTTCAGCGCCGTCGTCCCCATTTCCCGAGCGACGATACACGCACAGAAACGGCAGCGGCCGCTCGATGCGGAGATGGCCGCCTCCGGGCAGGTCCAATTGAACTAACCGATCGGCTGCCAAATCGGCAAGCGCCGCAGCTGCCAGGGAGGCGCTACCTGGTTTGGGCGGTTGTCGGCTCACGACTGAGTCTTCCCCAATTCTTCCAAGATACCCGCGGCGGCCCGCTCCAACACCTGCCCTAGTGCCTCATGTTGCCGGACGTCGAGCTCGCCGGTCCATTCGTTCATGAAGAACTTCTTCACTTCGATGGCTAGCGCGCACACAGTTTCCGGAAAAGTGGCGTGAATCCAGCCGGGCAGATTCCCGCCGAAGAACTTTACATTCTCACGCACATCCAAGCGACGGCCAAAATAATCGCAATCTCGCACCTCCGCCAGCCAGCGATCAACAATTGCTGCCCAGCGCAGGCGGTCCATCGAGCCGGTGCCCAGATTGATCTCCGGGTTCTGCGACGGGTCGGCGTACCCCGCGCCTGCCCCGTCGCGCACGTGATTGTAGCTGTGCAGGTCAAAAACGACGACGCGCCCATGCCGGGCCACGAGTCGCTCCAAGAGTAGCCGGAGATGGGCATAAAAATCGTCATAAGCCGCGAGGGAGAGCTCGACGACTTCCGGCTTGGGCCGGCAGGCCCAAACCTCCAGCCCCCAAGCATCGGCCGGAGTTATGTACACCGCCTTGTCACGTGGGCGGTTCAGATCGACCTCGAATCGGGAGCGGCGGGCGACGATTCGAGTGGGGGCGATCGAAGTCCAAGCACCGGTATAGGGGTCCTCTTCATAGCGCCGCTGGACATCGTCCAGACCAAGACAAGCGGCAACTTCCGGCCGCACTACGTGTCCGTCGTGAACAGCGCAGGCAACCAGCGGAGCGTCACCAAATTCGGTCTGCCAAATTGTCTGCATGGGGAGCTTTACCGGTGCTGCACGCCACGGGATTCAGACCAACCTGCAGCCGCCCGACTTTTTTGGCGCAGCCGCAAGTGCGCATAATCCTTCACCGAGCTCTGAAGAAAATTGCAAAGTTGTCGGCTTCACGTCGTGCTACAGACGCACAGAGCCGCCACAACCGATGCTATTCAGGCGCGGAGCGTCCAACAAGCCGTCGACGAATCGCGTCGAAGCGAGAGGATTGCCTCGTAAACAAGATGGAAGCGGGAAGTACCGGGCTGGCGCCGTTATCGAACTCGGCACGAAGTCGCGAGACGCGTCGGGCGCGGTCAGGCGCGGACGCTGCTGACGCCGTTTGGGTTAACCACGTCGATTTCGTTCCGGACATGCTGGACGCCGGGGAGGTACCGCACGGCCTCTTGGACCAGCTGCTTGAGATAGAACGTCGGCAAGCGGCCCGACAGAAAAAGCGTTTTGCCACGATGGTCAATCCGAAGCCCGGCAAGCCGGCCGCGAAAATGGGGGTGCCGTTCAAGGTGGTCGAGTGCCAGCGCAGTGATGTCCGTTCCTTCGCGGGTACTGGCGAGTGGCAGTTCCGCTATTACCGCCTGCATACAATTCCTCCTGCAAAATACTCCCGCCAGTATTGCAGCGTCCCTGGAGATCTGGGTGGCTGAGGTGAACTAGCGAAGTCTTCTTTGTTTCCTAGAATGCGATTTACCTGGTCTCTAGAAAGCCGTCAAGCCGAACCCATCGCGTTGAGCAAGTGATATGCCAAATCCATTCGGCGAGAGTACTACAAAACCCTTTACTCAAATAGTTCATCTAATGCAGGGATTGCTATTCTATCGGCCGACAGTGACCTGCGCTTCAGAAGCAATGCGCGAGATTCGATCAATCGAACGATGTGCCGCTTGAATTCATGCTGGCAGGCGAAACGCCATGCGTGACGTGAGCCCACGCTGCAAATCTCGAAAGGATGTAGTGTAATGCACGACAGGCAATCGCTAGGACCTATGAAACGTTTGCAGGCCGCGATCAACGTTGGCGACGCAGAAGCCGTCGCGCATGAACTATCCGCGCTGGAAACCGTAGAGGCAATCCATGCGATTTCCCATCTCACTAGTGTCCAGCAATCGCAATTACTGAATCTGTTGTCTCACGTCGACGCCGCGCGGCTCGTCGACGACCTTCCTGAAGCGCACGCCGCGCAAATGATCGAGCGGCTCGACAGTGAGGACGCGGCCGCGATATTGAGCGAGCTGCCGAGCAACGAGCAGGCCGACGTGATCGGTCGGCTCTCGGACCTCGAAGCCTCGGCGATCCTGGAAGCCATGCCGCTCGACGAGGCCCGCGACGCCCGCCGGCTGATGGCCTATCCGAGCGAGTCGGCCGGCGGCCTGATGATCACCGAATTCTTGGTTTACCGCGACCATTTGACGGTCGGCGACGTGCTCGATGATCTTCGCGATCACGCAGCCCGCTATCGGCGGTATGACGTCCAGTATGCCTACGTGGTTGCTCCGAATCGCAAATTGGTGGGGGTGCTGCGGCTTCGCGATCTGTTGCTCAGTGCGCCGGACGAGGCGCTGTCGGCGGTAATGATTCACGAGCCACTCAGCGTGCGCGACACGGCCTCGCTCGAGGAAATGGAGCGATTCTTCGACCACCATCCGTTGTTTGGCGCACCGGCCGTGGATCAGCACGGCGTTTTAGTCGGCGTCGTTCGGCGTGCCGACGTGGAACAAGCGGCGGAAGAACGCTCGAACGCGCAGTTTTCTTCAGTTCATGGGCATCGCCGGCGGCGAGGAGCTGCGAACGTTGCCGCTGCGGGTCCGCAGCATGCGCCGGCTGGGTTGGCTCAGCGTTAACATCGTGCTCAATATTCTGGCCGCGAGCATTATCGTCCTGCATCAGGACACGCTCTCGGCAGTCATCGCGCTGGCCGTGTTCCTGCCGATCATTTCCGACATGAGCGGCTGCTCGGGGAACCAGGCGGTTGCGGTGAGCATGCGCGAGTTGGCCCTCGGCTTTACCAAGCCATCGGAGATCTTCCGCGTGTTAGGTAAGGAGGCATCCGTCGGCGTGATCAACGGCGTGGTGCTCGGGCTGCTGCTGGGCCTGGTCGGTTGGCTGTGGCAGGGCAATTGGATGCTGGGCGCGGTTGTTGCCGCGTCCCTTGCTATAAACACTCTCGTGGCAGTCTGCTTCGGCGGCACGATCCCGCTTGTGTTGCGCGGGCTGGGCCAAGACCCGGCCCTCGCCTCTGGCCCCATCCTGACGACGATCACCGACATGTCGGGATTCTTCCTGGTGCTGACGTTGGCGCGAGCGGTGTTGCCATGGCTGGCCGTGCCTGGCCCGTAGAATTTCGGGCTTTGATTCGCGTCGAATGTTTGGTTTCGACCCGATGTTTGAATGTGGGTATGATAGACGTAGGTATCGCGACGTCGAAAATTACTTGGAATGTTGAATGCCAAGGGACAAAGGATATGAGCAGGCTTATTGTCGATCCTGAACTGTGCGCGAAGCTGGGCGATTTCCAAGACCTAGTGGAGTTCTGCGATGAAAGCGGGCGGGTCGTAGGATTCTTCCATCCCACAGCACCGATGGGCGACGCGTGCAAGCAGCAAATCATATCGCCAATATCGGACAAAGATATCGAAACCGCTCGCGGTCAGCGAACTGGTCGGCCGTTGCCGCAAATTTTTGCGGATTTGGACAGGCAAACATGAGATATATACCGTCGTCTGGACGCCGACGGCCGAGGAAGATTTGACCGAAATTTGGCTCCAATCGGACGACCGAGAGGCAGTTCGCTCTGCCGCCGATACCCTGGATAGCTTGCTTGGCATAGATGCCCACCTGCGTGGCGAATCACGTTATGAATCGCTGCGCGTAGTCCTTGCAGCTCCGTTGGGTATCGATGTTGATGTCGATCAGGAACAGGCGACGGTTTGGGTGCTACGTGTATGGCAATTCGGCCGCCGCGACTGATTCAGGATTCGCGAATTTGCTGCTATACCTAGGATTACGCGGCGTGCTTTGAGGAGCCGCTGCGCGTGGACGGGTTCTCACGCCGTTCTCCTCCTTGTTCACCACATACACGGTGCGCGAGGGGAAGGCGAACTGGACGCCCAGGCGTTCGAATTCTTCCATGATCCGGTAGTTGACGCGCTCGCAGTGTTCCATGTAGTCCCACCACTCGACGGGCGCGTACCAATACATGACCTGGATGTTGAGGCTTTCGGCGTTGTAGTCGTTGAAATAGACGCGCGGCGGGAATTCTTCGAAGCCGACGATCGGGTGGATCCGTTCGCGGATCTCTTTTTCTTCCAGGAGATCGCGTATCGCCTGAACCGCGGCCGCGACTTTCTCGCGCGGCGTGTCGTAGGTGATCGTGACGTTCATCTGCGCGGCGGATCGTGCGGCGGCGGGCCACGTTTTCGATCGATTCGTTGACGAGCGTGGAGTTGGGGATCGTCACGACGTGATCGTTCGATGTGCGGAGCTTGGTGCAGCGGAAGCCGACGTCCTCAACGACACCGTCGTACTTTCCGAAGGCGATGCGTTCGCCGAGCCGCACGGGTCGCTCGGCGAGCATGATCAGCCCGCCGATGAAGTTGTTGATGAGGGCCTGGCTGCCGAAGCCGACGCCGATGGCGAGCGCCCCGCCGAGAATCGTGAACGCCGTAAGCGGAACGTTCACCGTGCGCAGGCGCCGCCAGCGCGACGATGGCCAAGAGGGTATAAAACACGAGCGTGCGAATGGCGGCCGTCCCATCTTTGCTGAGGCGGAACCGCTTGAGGAGGCGGTTGGCGAAGATTCCTGAGAGGAAGCGCGAAGTGATCCATCCCGACACAAAAAGAACCAGCCCGGTGACGATTTTCCGCACGGTGATCGGCTTGTCACTGATCGAAGCGACTTCAAAGTTCCAAACAAGACTCGCCTGATGCCAGGCGCCGAGTGCCAGGTTCTTCGGAGTCAGCGCAAGCACGCCGTCGCCGATTTCTTCGAGCAGTTTTTCGTGCACGCGCCGGCTGGTTTCGATGTTGCCGAGGTTTGTTTCATGAAGCTTGAGGGTTGCTTCGAGCTGGCTGCGCTGCGTTCCGATCCAGGGCAGTAGGCCTTGGGGATCCTCGGTGAGGGCTTCGGCGGCTTGGTGATGCTAGTGATTTTGCTGCGCAGCTCGCGCATACGGGAAATCTCAGCGCGCAGGTCGAGCAGCCAACTCATTAAGCACGGCTTGCGTTTCCTTTTGCCAGCTTTTGAGCTCGGCCCAGTCGCGCAATTCCGATGATGCATTCTGGGCAGCGGCCCGCTGGTCCGACGCCATTTGAAAACGCCGGTGCCAGGCCACGCGAAGCTGCGCCAGGCGCTGCAGGCGCTGTGTGAGCGAATCGATTTCGTCGGACAGCTTCTCGCGGGCACGCCGCTGGGCTTCGAGCTTTTCGGTGAGCAGCGTGCGGTCGCCGGCTTCCATTTCGAGCTGTTGCTGATTTTCCTGGAGCTGCAAATTGACGCTGTGCAGCTTGTCCTGCGCTTTTGCCAGGGACTTGTTTGCGGAGTCCTCTTTTTTCTTGATGTCGGCGACCTGTTCTTCGAAATCGGCTTTTGAAAAGGCGACCAGCGGGCTGACACGGGCCACCTGATTTTCGCAATGCCGCACGGCAAGGCGCTGCACCTCCTGAGCGAGCTGCTCGCGGGCGACCTCGCGTTTGCGTAGCGTGGCGGTCTCGGCCGCCAGGTTTGAGGCTTGAGCGGCCTGCTTAGCGCGACTTGCCAGTTGCAGCGTATCGGGGCCGGCGTTGGCGGTTTCAAAGGCGTCTTGTGCCTGGCGGCGTTTGATTTCACACTCCTCGCGGAAGCTCTGCGCTTTCTCCAAAGCCGCTTTGGCAGCAATGAGCCGGTCGTCGATCAAGCTGGCCCGCGCTTTTTCCGCTGCCAGCTCATCTTTAAGCCGGTCCAACTCGACGAAAGAAAATCCCTCGGCGACATCCTTGTCGCGCTGGGGCGCTTTATTCAGCTGCAATTCGAGTTCGGCCTTGCGAGCTTCGAGGTCTTTGATCTGCTGTTCAACCGCTTGTTGTTGAGCGAGCACGGCCAGGATCGATTGAAAGTGAGCCACTTCCTGCGTGGCGGCCGCATCCGAGGAATCGCCCGATTCAAGTTTCCGCTGGGCCAGCCGGAGCATTTCGGCGTTTGCATCCCGCTTGGCAGCGACAGGGTCCGCCGTTGCGGGTCGGCTCCGCTGGATTAGCCAGAGTCGGCCCGGTGAGCAGTGGCTGGGCACCTGCGGTCGATGCCGACATGGCAACGCAGGCGGCGAAAAACAACCAGGCTCGGAATCGCTCAGATGCGAGCATGACGCCCTCTCTTCCTTGATTGGGTCGCAGGGAACGGCCGGCTCGACCGCCGATTTGTTGGAACACTAATTTTCGCTAATCGACACTAATGGAAATTTGCGACGGTCGCGACAATGGTATTGTACCTCAGCACTGCAATCGTTCGTGTGCGCAAAGTGTGCGAATCTTTGAATCACGAAAACACGAAAGTGCGAAAGCACGAAACTGACTCGTTTTCGTCGATTCGTAGTTTCGCGCTTTCGCGATTTACGATTTGGCTTACGCGCCGAAAGCCGTACTAGCAAAGACGATACGAGGGCATATTTGCCGATTTTAGAACGCGGGTCAACTTGGAAGTGAACGCTAGCAGAGCGTAGCCCGCGCACAAACGATTGAGAATAGTTCTAGCCGGCCGAATTATTACGAATTCGGCTACGGAGTTACTCATCTTCCTTCTTGGCGACGTCCACCAGAAAATCGCCGCGAAGGTAGTTGCGGCCAATGAGGAGTGGATACTCCATCTTAGTGCGATCGTTGAGCGTGACCAGCACTTCCTTCTCGAAGTCCTTCCATTGCAGCGTCAACAGCACTTTGTAGCGTTGGTCGAACTCGCCGTTCTTGAACACGGAAGACTTCACACGCACCGCAGCGGCAATCGTTGTTTCAATCCATTCCGGCTTGCCGTCCTTGCCCCTGATCAGGAAGCGCACATTCTTGCCAATGTTGTCGAGCCGCTTGGGCAACTCGTCGTCGATCTCCATCTCCTCGACGTGAAGCGAGCAGGACTTGGCCCCGGTGTCAATACGGGCCAAAAAGGGAATACCGGTGCTCGATTCGGTGATCGTGGCGGTGGCCCCGATAATATGCTGCGGTGCAGGTGACACGGATTCTTGGCTCCAAAGGTTGTTCCCACTGCCCAGCGCCAGGACAAGCGCAATGAGAACAGTCGGCAATCTCCATCGACCGACCGGCATCGCATATATCATAGGAAAACAGCCTGAAAATCATCATCGGGACTCCTGGACCAGCGCCACTACGTCGGAAAGGGGGTATTTGTTCGGTGGTCTAGTTTTACCGGCGGCGACGAATGTAGGGAGATAAAAAAGGGCATGGCGACCCCCTCGCTAGGATAAAAGTTCGGCGGTACTCAGAACTATAATTGAAAACAATCGATCCAGCAGAAAAAATAGTCGCTTTGCCGACTTTGGAGAGACCCCTGTGAATTCGCGCACAATCAGCATAGTGACGATGATAGGCTTCGTGCTGCTTGGCGGTCTCCTGCTCGGCACGCGCTATCGCTCGCGCAAAGAGATCGATACGGCTCGACAGGAAAGTTTCTGGCGGCTGACATACAACGTGAGCTTCGAGGCCACGACCGATCCAACGTCGGCGGCTAGCCAACCGACTCAAGTCTTGCTCGCGCAGCCGTTCAACACGCGTCATTGCGAAGTTCTTGCCGATGAAAAGCCGCCATGGAACTCCATTCATCCGGAGCTGACGTTTAAGCGGCGCATCGGCTCGTATACGCGCACTCGCGACATCCTGATTTCGACATCGCACCCGAAAAAATATCTCGTCACGGCAACATTCGACCTACGGCTCAGTCCCGAAGAGGATACATCCCGCGAACCGCGGCTGGAGGGCTTGAGCGGCGATGCGCGGTCGTACTTCTTGCGCAGCGAGGAATACATCCCGGTCAACAGCCCGCAGGTTGAGGAGGCGATCGCGGAGCTGCCCGATGATCAACGCGTGACGGCCGCCGAGCTTGCGCAGGCAATCTTCGATCATTGTGCGAACATCGAGACGCCGCCTACCGGGGAACCGTTGGACACGGTGAACGAGGCGCTGGCGACGAAATCGGGCTCGCCACTGGCGCGAGCGCGGGCGATGGTGGCCATGTGCCGGGCACAAAAGCTGCCGGCCCGATTGGTCACCGGTTTTGAGATCAAGCAGCAGGCCAACGCCAAGCCGCGCGTATGGGTCGAAGTGTTTGTCAATCAGCGTTGGGAACCGTACGACCCGGAAGCTGCTTTTACGCGGTATCTGCCGATGAACTATCTGCCCGTGCGCCGTGGCGGCGATCGAATCGTCACCGATGAACCCACAAAACTGACAAAGGACCTGTTGCCGACGTTCTCGATCGTTCGTCTGCCGCCCAACGAACGCCTACTGCGCGTCGACGAACTACATCCACTGCGCATCCTCGACCTCACACGCCTGCCTTTTCCCATGCACGACGTGTTGTCGATCCTGCTGCTGCTTCCGTTCGGCGCATTAATCACGGCCTTTATTCGCAACGTCATCGGCATTCAGACCTTCGGCACATTCGCCCCGGCTCTCTTGGCGATGAGCTTCATTTATGCCGATTTGACGTCTGGCATCATGATCCTGCTGGTCGTTATCACCGTGGGTCTTGTCGGACGCTCGCTCTTGGAGCGACTGCGACTTCTCATGGTGCCGCGGCTGAGTATCATCCTTACGCTCGTCATCCTCTGCGTCGTGTTTGGCGTTTTCGATTTTGTTTTACTTCTTCCCGCGAATTACTGCCGACTCCGTGCTGCTGCCGATGGTGATCCTCACGATTTTGATCGAGCGGTTCCATGTCACCGTTGAGGAGGACGGCCTCGTTTTTGCTCTGCAGCTCGCGGTGGGAACCGTGGTGGTTGCAATCCTGTGTTATGCCGTCCTGGCGTGGAAAGAGGTCGGCGAGTTTGTGCTCACCTATCCCGAGGCACATTTCTTCACGATCGCAGCCTTCATATTTTTGGGACGCTACGCCGGATATCGCATGACCGAGCTGTGGCGGTTCCGCGATCTTGTGGAATCACCTGAGACACTTCGATGAAGGCTCGACCACGCCGGCTCTTCGTTTGGCCTCACGAGCTGAGCGAGAGTGGAATCCTGGGCATCAACCACCGCAACCTGGCGTTCATCCAGGAGAGCAACCCGCGCGCGCTCTATCCGCGCGTGGATAACAAGACGATTACCAAGGGCATCTGCCACGCGCACGGGATTCCCGTGCCGGAGACGTACGGAGTAATTCGCCGCTATGGCGACGTGCGGCGGCTCTCGGAAATCATCGGCGACCGCAACGAGTTCGTCGTCAAGCCCGCCAGCGGGGCTGCCGGCCGCGGCATCATCGTGATCGCGCGGCGAAAGGGGCCGACTATGAAACGCCCAGCGGCCGGGTGATCACGATGGCCGATCTTGCAGTACCATCTGTCGACGATGCTTTCCGGCTTGTATTCGCTCGGCGGCCAGATGGATAGCGCCATCGTCGAGCAGCGGATCATCATGCATCCCACGATGGAGCGGATCGCGGTCGGCGGCACGCCCGACGTGCGCGTGATTCTTTATCGGCATGTGCCCGTGATGGCCATGGTGCGCCTGCCGACGATTCAATCCGAGGGGCGGGCCAATTTGCATCAAGGGGCGGCGGCTGCGGCCGTGCACCTGGTGACCGGCCGTACGTTCGGCGGCGTGTGCAACAACCGCATGATCACGCGCCATCCGGACACGGGCGAACTGATCGGCGGCCTGGAGATTCCCGGCTGGCGCGAGGTCCTGGCGTCGTCCATGAAGCTGTCCGATGCGCTGGACATGGGGTACATCGGCGTGGACTTTGTGGTCGACGCCAAGGTGGGTCCGGTGGTGCTGGAAGCCAACGCCCGGCCCGGTCTGGCGATTCAAGTGGCCCACCGAATTGGCCTGCTGCCGCGGCTGAGGCTCATCGATTCCATGCCGCGTGAAGCACTTCTAGGTGCGCGGCGTTGGGACCTGTTGCCGCGACTGGCCGGCGACGACGGCCACGCGGTCGCCAATCCGGTGCTCTAGGTTCGGCAAGCGCCGTAGGTCCGGCGAGCCGAGCCGGACGTCACGAAGACCGGAACGGAGAATGGAGGCAAGGAGACAAGGAGACAAGGAGAACACAGTTTGCAAATGGTATCTCCTTGTCTCCCCCTCTCCTTGTCTCCTTGTCTTTATTTTTCGATTGGCTCGACCGAATGCGGACGCGCCGAACTCGCGGCGTCCACCACGCGAGTCGGATCGCCGCGCAGCCAGCCGCGCCATTTGAAATACAGCAACATCCCGATCGCGACGCTAGCCATCAAGGTCAGGGAAAACAGATAGCCGAATCGCCACTTCAATTCCGGCATGTTCCATGGCGACACATCGGTGTCAAAGTTCATGCCGTAGACGCTGGCGATGAACGAGATCGGCAAGAAGATCGTGGCGATCACGGTGAGCGTCTTCATGATCTCGTTCATGCGATTGCTGATCGACACCAGGTAAAAGTCGCGCACGTCGCCGCTGATATCGCGGTACGACTCGACAAGGTCCAATAGCTGCACGACATGGTCATAGCAGTCGCGCAGGTAAACGCGCGTGGCATCGCTAATGAATGGCGTCGTTTCGGTGCGAAGCTCGGCGAGCGCATCGCGCAATGGCCAGACAGCTCGCCGCAGCACCAACAGCTCGCTCTTCACGGTGTGCAATTCCAGGAACGCGGACTCGTGTTCGAACGCCTTGGCGTCGTCGAGATTGTCGAGATGATCGCCCATCGTGCTCGACCACCGGAAAGTACGCATCCACTGCGGCGTCGATCAGGCGATACGCAAGATAGTCGGCGCCCATCATCAAACGCGTCGTGCTCTCGGCATGCCGCAGACTGGCGCGAATCAAATCGAAGCAGTCGCCCGGCCGTTCTTGAAATGTAAGCACATACTTCTTTCCAAGGAACAAGCTGAACTGCTCAGTCAGTTGAACGTTGCTCGGATCAGGAATCCGCATGACGCAGTATAGGTGCTGGTCATAGGCTTCCACCTTCGCCCGCTGATGAACGTGCACGACATCTTCCAAGGCGAGCGGGTGGATATGAAATACTTCGGCGAGGCCGCGCAACTTGTCTTCGCTCCCCAGGCCGACCACGTCGACCCACACAATCGGCCAGCGCACCGATGATCGCGTTCAGCTCGCCCGGCTTTTGAATCTCCTGCTCAACGAAGCGGTCCTTGTCGAAGGCGATCACGCGAATGGTGGTCTGTGGCGCTTCGGGTGCGATGATCAGCGTGCCCGGCTTCGCACCAGGCTTGGCACGGCGACGAATGCGCGATTTGATCCAGCGGCGCGTACGGCGGTTATTGGCCATGGCCGGGATTGTAACACGGCCGGCGGAATTGCACAGGCGGTAACGGCACGAGAGTTGCACTCCTAGTTTTCCCTGCAGGCAACCTAATCGCCCGGTGAGCTGCGTTTGCCGGGATTGCTGAATCAAGCATGCAGTAAAGAAGGAGATCTGCCATGGCACGCTGCGAAGTTTGCGGAAACGATTACGACAAGTCGTTCGAAGTGATCGCCGACGGCGATAGCCACACCTTCGACAGCTTCGAATGCGCAATTCATTTGCTAGCGCCGCGCTGCGCACATTGCGATTGCCGAGTAATTGGCCACGGCGTAGAAGCGGACAACGCCATCTATTGTTGCGCGCACTGCGCCGAGATGAGCGGCGTGGCCGGGCTTGAAGACCGGGTGTGAAGCGAGCCGTATTCGCCGTTATCGCAAATCAAAGCAGGGGCGTCGGCCCCGGCGCGACAAATCCCCACGTGCTTTCGCGCGCCTCTCGCGCACGTCAATCCCAAACTTGGCCGCCCCAGAATGGCGGCCAAATCTTTGCGCGCCAACTCCAGCCATGCGGCACCAGTGGCGCCTCGACCCAAACTCATGAGCATCCGCCGCTTACGCGTTTCCGGCTGCGCAACAACTTGCCGGCACGTTCGCGGGCGACCATCAACATCATTGCCACAACAACTGTCGTCTGCGTCGTAGGCTCAGGCACGGTGACATTCGCATTTTCGACGCCAGCCGGAGCCGAACCCGAAGCAACAGTTTGGCCAAAGTCAGCGCGCCAGATATTGACGTCGTTCTGTGTGTAGATACCTCCGGCATTCTTGCGCCAGACAACATAGTCGGCGGCGTCGATCATGCCATCGTGGTTAAAGTCGCCGGATAGAAGTTGCGGCTCATTCTGTATCGCTCTGCCAAAGAAGGCGTCGTCAAGGAGCAGCGTACCGTCCATTTGCGCCGACTCGGACTGATTGTTTAGCATGTAGACCACTTCCACGAACGTGACAGGGTTGCCGGTTGCATCCAGTGTCGGCACAAATGTCGTTTGCGCGAGCGGGCTCCATTGACCGAGCTGCAAATCGGCGAGGTCGAAACTAGCCGTTGTCGCGCCGGTCGAGAGGCCGTTCCAACGCAGCACAAGTTCCATTTTTCTCGCAGTGTCCATGGGAAACTCTTCAATCTTCTTCACCCAAACTTGTTGAGTTACCGCGGTCGCCGGCGAAACCTCAAAGCCAGTCTGCGAGGGTTGCAACTTTTTCCATTGCGAACTGCCCGAGGCGTTTGGGATTGAATTGTCGGCTCGTACAGACCACTCTCCGGAGTGTGCGTCTGCGCTGGTGCGCTGCAACCATGGGTTTTCCGTCCAACTAGCTGCATCCGTTGCCCCGGCAGCGCCCGGATATTCGAATCCCGGATGGTCAAGCTCATTGCGAGGTTCGGTGCCGTAAACACGGATATAGTCGACGAGCATGGGCTCGGCGGCCGCGAGCTGGGCGGACGTTGGCAGGCCGTTCCATTCTTGTATCGAGTTGGTGACGTTGATGCTCAAGGGATGATGCCAGCGGTCGTTCGGATGCGAACGCAGCAGCACGCCGTCGAGATAGATATCAATCGTGTCCTTGTTCCAATCCACGCCGTATGTATGAAATGAATTGAAATAGGTCTGGCTGGTCGGTATCTGGGCGGCATCGAAGCTGAGCTGTTTGGAATATCGAAGCGAGCCACCGGGCACCACCTCGGTCCCCGCTTCGCGAATAACGTGCAGACTCGTCGGCACGATTCGCGGGTGGGGCAGGACGAGCTCCATCACGTCGATCTCGGTCCAAAAATCAGGCGTGTTTTTATGTAGCCAGAACGCGCTGGTGGTGCTGGCCGCCATCCCTTTCGCGAATCTCGACGTAGCCGTAGAGGAAATCACGTTGCAGGCTGCCAGCGTCACCGCCGGTCGTATTTATGGTGGCCGTGCTGTACGTCTTGCCGGGCGGCAACGAACCTGCGGATGGCAATTGGACGTCGAGCCGCAGGTATCCGCCGTGCACGCTTACATTCGCCGGATCAAATATGCCCGGATCGCGCCAGACCAATTTCGGTAGCGGGAGTCCCACTTGAACCCATCGAGCGCTGCGCCGTTAAACTCGTCGGATAACGAGTCATCGAGCCGCCAAGTGATGCCCGGCTTCGGTGGTGGCGCGGTTATCGCAACGCCGCAAGGGAGCAATAATCCCGCTGCCGCAGCCATCGTCGCAAGAATCTGGCTGGTCGATGGAAGAAGCTGCGCAGATTGATTTCGGAATCTCCCCATGCAAACACCGAACCACTCACGAGCGGGAGCGGCAGCGGCCATCAGCGCAACCGCATGTTCCGACATCCCATTCGGCTTAAGTCTGGGAGCAATCGAGGCTCGAAACATCCATCATAGCATCGCGGTTCGCGCTTTGCGCGTGCCGAATACTTGCACTTTTGGCCGACGGCGATAGCCACACTTCGACAGCTTCGAATGCGCGATTCACCTACTCGCGCCGCGCTGCGCATTGCGATTGCCGAGTGATCGGCCACGGCGCCGAAGCCGACAACGCTATTATTGCTCGCGCATTGCGCGGAGATGAGCGGCGTGGCCGGGCTGGAAGACCGGGTGTAAGTGGGCCGCATTTTTCAAGTCGACTCAAATCCGCTCGCATGAAGCCGCATTGTGATTCTCCGGCGATTCCGCGTACAATCCGCTGACGAGTCGGGGGAATTACAGAGTTTCACTTGAGGCGGACGGCTGTGCGAAACTGCATCTTGACAATTGTTGGCCTTGTGGCGTGGCAATTGGCGATAAGCTGCGAGGTGGCGGCGGAGATACGCACCTACCAGTTTGTCGTTGATGGCTCGCTTCCATATCACGTTTCTTGTGGCGAGTGCAGCGGGCCGTCCTATGTTACAGTCGCCGATGTCGAAGGCACTTTCAAAGTTTCGCTTGATCGCGAGGCCGGAGCCGGCGCGATCCTGTCGCTCGACGATCGGCTCGTGAACGTGTTCGATGTGTTGTATTCCCCCTCCGGTCCGGTTTTCGAACCGGCCGAATGGGCCGACGAGAACTCTGGAATAATTCCGACCTGGCATCCTGAAAAGGAGCCACCTCTGGAGGGACAACTCACGGTCGAGGGTAATACGCTGCGATTGATTTCGGACGGTCGGCGGCCGATCGGGAATGGAGGTTATCGAATGGCTACGCACCGTACACTATCACGATGACCGGGGGTCAGGCATCGTTGAACATGGAAGTGCCCATCGAGGACTACTACATCACCATCACCGACGCGGCGGCCGTAGAAGTTATAACTGGCGACTTTAACAACGATGGTGCGGTGGATGCGGCCGATTATGTCGTGTGGCGGAAAGGGTTCGGGACGGTATACAGCCAGGTTCACTACGACGCTTGGCGTGCCGGCGGCCAAATTGCGGCGGGCAGTTCACTCGTCGTCAGCAGCGTACCCGAGCCGACGACACTGGCGATATTTCTCGCGGCCATGCTCATCGTCAGTGTGCGCCGCCAACATTCATACGTTTCCGCCGCTTAACGCGATTCCTACCGTGAGTTTAACGCACGAGTAAGCTAAAGTGATTCCGATGCTCGAAGCACGGCCTCGCTAAAGCAAGCTCACGAAAATGGGAATCAGAATTCCACTTAATGACGGCGTTATGGTAATCAGCTGGCTCGGAGTCGTGGTTTTGACCGCCATTCCGTTGACTCTGGCTGCCGTAATCTACGTGCTCGTTTCGCTTCGCAGGAAGCGGCGGCCAAAGGATTGACGGGCGCAGATCCTGAACGCGTCATTTAGATGCGTAGTTGCGACTATTTGATGGAGGCGAGCTATGCCCCGCTTCGGCACGAAGACATTGCTGGTCGCGACGGCGGTTGTCGCGTTGTGGCTGTCCACATTGAGCGGGTACGCCGCGGCGAATGACGTTCGCAAGAGCATTCTTCTCTTGATCCTCGTGGCTTCCGCCTTCGCGGCAATTTACGGCCGGGGAAAGACGCGGGCTTTTTGGTCCGGGTTCTTTGCCGTGATGCTTCTCTGCGGCGGAACGGATCTGCAACGGCCGCTGCATCGGTACTTGCCCGATTTTGCCTGGCTCTCGCCCGCGCCCGTGCCCACGACGGCGTACCAAGTGGCGTCGCGCCGTGGAGGGCAATTAGGCATCGTCACTTCGTCGCCGAGTCAATTCTTGGCGTTGAATGCTGTCGCACCTGCGCCAACCGCGCCGCCAATTTGGACGATCATCGTGGGCACCATGTGGATTCTCGTGCTGTCGCTCATTGGCGGATTCATTGCGGCATTGATATTCGCCCTGAGTGGCCGTCCGGCCTCGCAGGCAAGCGGCGCCGGTTAGCAACGCACAGGTGTCACTCGCCGCGCGAGTGCCTTATGAAGCGTCGGCGAATCGCAGTCGCTGCGAGTCGAGGCGCACATCAGCTTGCGGTCGAAGTGCGGCGGCTGGAAAGTCGGTTGAAAATTCCAGCCACAAGGCCCTGGCATGCATGGCACTCGCCGCGGCGAGTGGCACCAATGCGCCGCCTTGTCAACGTGCCGCTTTTCCGCAATGATTACTAATTCACGCACCCCTAGCTCAACTGGATAGAGCATCGGACTACGAATCCGAAGGTTAGAGGTTCGAATCCTCTGGGGTGTGCTTCGCGAAGCTGCTGACCTGCGAGGGTTGGCGGCTTTTCTTATGCGCCGTGGCCGGATTCCGAGCTACTAAGCGGTATACGGTTAAAGGACTAGCCCACGCCGCCAAGATAGCATCGGCATTATTGCAATGACGAGACTTAGAGCGACTAACAAATCGAACCGCCAAGACGCGAAGGACGCCAAGGAAGGCAACAAATCCGCATGTATTTTTCCTTGGCGACCTTTGTGTCCTTGGCGGTTATTCATTCTGGTAGGTGCTCGCAGCAAGGTTTCCGGTTCTGGAACAATGGCGCTAGTGGCCGCGCGCTTGCCTAGAGCCAGCTAGCCGCCGGCTGCCGGTGATCGACGCCGCCAGCGATGCGGTTAGCACCATGAGAAT
Source organism: uncultured Planctomycetota bacterium (assembly GCA_963713365.1). GTDB lineage: Bacteria > Planctomycetota > Planctomycetia > Pirellulales > Lacipirellulaceae > JABDGM01. Next base: position 208,383 of record CAVQLN010000010.1, read on the forward strand.
ATTCGCCGGTTCTGGCACGGCGGCAGCCGCGGAGATGCCGGTTCCGGACCCGGCCGTGCGGCCGAAGTTGCTGCGCCACAGGTCATAGCCGGCCTGGCTTCCGTTGGTCTTGCGCCACACGACATAATCGGCTGCATCGACGGCGCCGCTCGCGTTGTAATCGCCAGGCAGGCCTGCGCCGCCCGTGACAGCCAGCACGCCGTCGGTGTAGAGCCCGGTTGTGTTCCACGCTAGCGAGCCAGTCAGCGGCGGAAGCTGAAGCGTCGAAAAAGTGCCAGTCAGCGTGCCCCAATCCAGAATGTCGAATATCGCGCCGGCGGCTGGGGAATAGCCGCTCAAAAGGGATACGCTCAATGTCCCGCCTAATGTCAGGTTGCCGCTGACCACCAGTTTGTCGAAGCTGCTCGGCGAGGCGAGCTCGATTTGCAAGGTGCCGGAGCTCTGCGTGTAGTCGCCAGTCAACCGTTGTTGTGCCGGGTGAAGCGCCTGGCGCGTAACGTGCCGCCGCTGTTGGTCAGGTTGCCCGTAAAGGTTTCCACGTGCAGCGTGCCGCCGGTAAAGTTGAACGCGCCGCCGTCGGTGTGTTGAATCGCGTCGGCCGTGAGCGTCCCGCCAGTAAGATTGACAGTTCCTCCGTCCCACACGCGCAGCAGGTTGCCGACGCTCACGTTCCCGTCGGCCGACACATTCAACGTGGCCGTTCCGCCGTCGCCCTCCGCGTTCCCGCCTGCGTGTAAATCGTTGTCGACGAGCCAGCTAGAATTAGCGCCCGAAACCGTGACCGTGCCCGTCGCCACCGGGAACCGCCCGATAATTCCGTCGGACGAGTGAATCAGGGCGCCCGCTTGCACGTTCATCGAGCCCGTGCCTCGAAAGCCCACATTCATTCCGCCGTCCTGTTCCCATTCCGTGCCCGCGCCGGTGATTGTGGCGATGCCGACGGCGCCCTCCTCGGTGCCAATGATGCCGCTGGTGTTGGTGGGCGAGGTGCCCTTACGCGATTCGATCACCGCGCCGTCCGAAAGAATTAGGTCGCCGGTTGAAAGCTGTCCAATCTGGACCTGCTGGCCACTGGTAACGCTCGTTCCATCGCCCGTAATGGTCAGCTCGCCGTCGCTGCCCGCGACCAAGCCGACGCGAACCCCTTCCGCCGTGACGATCGCGCCTTCCTCGATCAGCGCCGTGCCAGTCCCCTCAGCGCCAACGATGAGTTGGCCTGAATGCGCCCATGTCGATCCGCTGCCGGTGACGGTTGCCGAGCCATTCGAACCGGGCGAGCTGCCCACAAGGCTCGTGACAGTGTCGACGCGGCCGCCTGCTGAAATGGTCAATTCGCCGGTGTTCGCGAAGCCGATGTGCAGCTCGCCCGAATTCGTCCAAGTCGAACCATTGCCGCGCACTGTGGCCGTCCCATCGCCGCCGGCGCCAACGCCCACGGCGGACAAAGTGCTGCTGATCTGAGCCGCCGTCGATGATGTCCAACAGCCCAGTGCCGTCGAAGCCGAGCAAAAGATCGCTTGAATTGGTCCACTTCGAGCCGATGCCGCTGACCGCGACCGTGCCGTCGGAGCCGACAGCATCGCCCACGACGCTTAGCGTGTTGCTCACCTGACCGCCGGCGCTGATTGTCAATTTGCCGGTGCCTTCCGAGCCGATATGCAGCTCGCTTGAATTCGTCCATGTCGATCCCGCACCGCTGACGGTGGCAGTGCCGTCGGAACCGGCCATCCAGCCCACGACGCCCAGCGTGTTGGTCACGTGAGCGCCATTCAAGATCGCGATGGAACCGGTCCCCAAGACCGCGATCTGCAATTGCCCGGTGTTATTAAATGCCGAACCCGTTCCACTAACGGTGATCGTTCCGGTTGAGCCGGCGACTTGCGCGACCGACGGCGATGTTGACATCGTTAGCACGCCGCCCGAGTCGATATTGAGTGTGCCCGTACCGTCGAATCCCACGATGAGGTCGCGGCCACTCAGTGCGCCGGTCGATATGCCCGAGGTCGTGATCGACAACACGCCGCTCGTATCGGCAAGGTCGCCCAGGATCAGGTCTTGAACCTGCGCGCGGCCGTCGTCAACACGGCGGTGGCGTCGTTCGTGATAATTGCGTCAGTCGTAGACGTTGGCAAACCGGCCGTCCAGTTCGCCGGCTCGTTCCAGTCTCCAAAGCCGATGTTCTGCCATTCCGTTTGCGTTTGCGCCCAGCCGGGGCCAGCGGGCGTCACGCAAACGGCCATCAGCAGAACCAGAAGCCGCACGATCCACCGCCGGCCCTAGCGCCCAGGAGGCTCTTGACGCTCACCCCCAGTCCGGCAATCCGTAACCGCCCGATGCCCTGCCACATTTTCGCCTCGCCTTCTTGGAATGCGATCGTCGCACGCGAATCTGACAAGCTCCTGCAACGATCCGATTATAGCAATTCGCTACGCAAGATACGAAGCATGGATTGTTGGCTTCGGTAGCCAGGGCGTTGCGAATCAGTTGTGAAGCTGCCGCGGAGCGGTCGGCCAGACCGACAACGCTCGAAGCGGGCTGGAATGCGGTGTTGTGGTAAGCATTTGATAATGCAGGCCGCAAAGCTTCTCTACCAGAATTGTTACCAATCGCTCGCCCAACCCGCTGTTGGCGAGATTGGGCGGGTGGTAAAATCGCCGCCATCCTTAGCGATTCAAAGCCTGCTCACCTACTGTTCACACGTCCGTGCAGGACGACGAATCCGAAGGTTAGCGGTTCGAATTCTCTGGGGTGTGCCTCGCGACGCTGCTAACCTGTGAAGGTTTGCGGCTTTTCTTGTGCGCCGTCAACCAGTTGCACGGCCGATGATGCCAGATTTACCGCGTTCAGCGCTCTGACGACTTCGCTTGAGAAATCGAATGGTCGGGCTAATTGGGCTGCTGGTTTCGCTTGCGCTTCTGATCACGCTGGCGTATCGAGGCGCGAGCGTGATCGTGCTGGCTCCGCTGCTGGCGATGGTTGCGGTTTTGTTCAGCGGCGAAGTACCGCTGCTTGCCTCTTACACTCAGATTTTCATGCCCGCACTGGGCGGGTTCTTGGCCAAATACTTTCCGTTGTTTTTGCTCGGCGCGTTGTTCGGCAAGCTCATGGATGAATCGGGCTGTGCGCGAGCGATCGCTCACGGCATCAGCAAGCGGCTCGGTGGCCGGCACGCGATCCTAGCCATCGTTCTGTGCGTTGCGATTCTGACCTATGGCGGTGTATCTCTGTTCGTTGTGGGCTTTGCCATTTATCCGCTGGCCAGCTCGGTGTTTCAGTCCGCCGACATTCCGCGACGTTTGATTCCCGGCACGATTGCACTCGGTAGCGGCACTTTTACGATGACCTGTCTTCCGGGCACGATGCAGATTCAAAATCTGATTCCGATGCCCCACTTCAAGACAGATGCGTTTGCAGCGCCGATTCTGGGCACCATCGGCGGAATTTGCATCTTCGTGCTGGGAATGATGTGGCTTAATCGCCGTGCTCGTGTGGCTGCGCAGAATGCCGAGGGATACGCCACGGCTGCCGGCTATGGTCCCGGCTACGACCCGTCCGTTGAGTCCGATAAGTCATTGCCTGCGTTCGGTGTGGCGATCGCGCCGATCGTCGTTGTGCTGGCCTGCAACTTCGTTGCCGCGGAGTATTGGATCCCAACGTGGGAGGCGTCGTATCTGGCCGATGATCAGTATGGCCGCGTGACGGTTTCCGCTGTGCGCGGAATCTGGTCGTCGATCATGGCCTTGCTAGTGGCTTGCGGCCTGATCGTACTATTCTCGTCGCGCTGCCGCCGGCTGCTGGGCGAGATCCTCAGAACCGGCGCCGCGAATTCGCTCCTACCCGTGTTTAATACGGCGTCGGAAGTGGGTTACGGCGCCGTTATCGCGGCTCTTCCGGCGTTCGAGTTGGTTAAGAACGCGCTTTTGAACCTCGCGCAAGTAATCCATTGATCTCCGAAGCGACTGCGATTTCGGTTCTTGCAGGAATCACCGGTTCGGCTTCCGGCGGGCTGAGCATCGCCCTTGAAAGCCTGGGCACGACATACTACCAACTGGCGATCGATCTTGGCGTGAATCCAGACGTCATGCATCGCGTGGCCTCAATGGCTTCGGGCGGTCTCGATTCGCTGCCGCACAATGGGGCGGTCATCACGCTCCTCACGATCTGCGGGCTGACGCACAAGCAATCCTATTTCGATATCGGGGTGGTGACGGTTGTTATTCCGCTTATCGGTCTGGCGCTGGTAATCGGCCTGGCCAGCTTGTGGCCGGCGTTGGCATAAGCTTTCGACCGAAAATATCATCAAAGCCGTGGCCATCCGCTTTTGACGGACAGGTGCCGGTGCTAGAATCATCGGCGCTGAGCGATGTGCGACCGTTGGATGTCCGCTCAGCGGCCTTGCCATCCTGTAAGGTCATCCTATGGCTATACAAAAAATGAGCTGGCCAGCTCCCTGAACCAGGCGATTGGGTGGCCGTGATGGCGTTGCAGGGAATTCTGGCGAACGCTGACTACGTTAAGGGTCCGGACCTGCGACGTGACGTAAGCGTGGCGGCCAAGAAGGCGTACGAGTTGGCCGATGCGATGATTGAGTTTTCCGAGACCGGGCAAAGGCCGAAAGCAAAGGCCTAAACAGGAGATACCATGGATCAAACCGATCAAACCAACAAACTGCTCATGGAAATCAGGGATGCAATCAAGGACGGCGTGACGACGCGCCATCGCGACATGGAGCGGCTGGTCGAACAGCTCGCCAAGTTGCGCGAAGCCGTGACAGGCAGCTTGGAACGGCCCAAGCGAAAACCGGCCCCCTTGATCGACCGTCCCAAAAAGCCGCGCAAGACGCGCGTCCGAAAATAGTAATACTGTATGATCTCACGCAGAGGCGCAGAGGACACGGCGAGGTTCGGCAGTCAACCTTCAGAACTTTTCGGGAACACTAATTTTCACTAATACACGCTAATTAGTGCAGATTAGCGGAAATTAGTGTTCCAAAACTCTGCGCTCTGCGCCTCTGCGTGATGCTTGCCGTTTAGAAGAAACCATCTCGCGCGCTCAGTGAGGTCACGACGTATGACAATGCACTTCAGAAACGGGGCGATTCGGGTTTTTGCAGTATGTCTCTTTTGTGTGCCTATAGCTAAGCTCAGCGCGCAGGAGCTGCCACTCGTTCGTAATGTCGAGCTGCAGCCGCTTGCGGCGCAGGTGGAGCGAGTCGTGCAGGCGATGGAGCTGGCTGGCTCGCCGCTTGCGGCCGAGCAGCGCGGAGATTCGAACGGCACTCGCTAACGATGACTCGGCAGCTGCCGTTGAAAAGATTCAAGAAGTGCTCGATCCGCTTTGTCTTGCGGGCGTCTCGGTCAACCCCGAAAGCCGGGTCAAGGTGCAGACCGGGCCGGCGGCGAAGGAGTTGGTCGAGCAAGGCTGGCGCGTGTTCCTGGTGAAGGTGCACAACGAAGCGGGAGTGACGGCGGCCTTGCGCGAGCAGCCCCAACGCTCAGCGCATCCATGACACGGACAACAGCGCCGAGCCGCCGAACCCGATCAGCCGGGAAGATGTGGCGAATCGCTGGCTGGATGTCGGCCTGTTCAATTCGGCGCCGCTTGCCGAGCGACTTTCCGGATTGGCGCTCGAATACCGCGTGCTCGAGTTGTTCAGCCGCGACCGTGGCCGGCGCGAAGCGAAACTGGCGTTCGACGTCGGGCAGGGGACGCAGGATTTGGGTTTTCGCAACGAAGTGAACGTGCTGTTCGAGTGCCAGCCCAGCGAGCCCGTCAAACTCGAAGTACTTGATGATGACGGCGCGCCGACGACCGCCCATTTTGTATTTCGCGATGAGCGCGGCCGCGTTTATCCGGCCCGATCGCGCCGGCTGGCGCCCGATTTCTTCTTTCACGATCAGATCTACCGGCACCATGGCGAAACCGTGCTCCTCCCGGCGGGAAAGTATCATGTGACCTTCACGCGCGGGCCGGAATACCGAGTGCTCGAGCGCGACATCGAAGTGCCTGCAGGCGGCGAGCACATGGAACGCTTCCGGCTGAAGCGCTGGATCAACCTCGCAGACGCCGGCTGGTTTTCTGGGGATCATCACGTGCATGCTGCCGGGTGCGCTCACTACTCATCGCCAACGCAAGGCGTTGAACCGGCCGACATGATGCGGCACATTCTGGGAGAAGATCTTAACGTCGGCTGCGTCCTCACGTGGGGACCGTGCTGGTACCACCAGAAGCAGTTTTTCGACGGCAAGGTGCATGAGCTGTCGACGCAGGACAACATCATGCGCTACGATGTTGAAGTTTCCGGCTTCCCGAGCTCGCACGCCGGGCATTTGGTTTTGCTGCGCCTCAAGGAGGACGACTATCCCGGCACCAAGCGTATCGAGGATTGGCCGAGCTGGGACCTGCCGGTTCTCCAATGGGCAAAAGAGCAGGGCGGCGTGGTTGGCTTCGCACATAGCGGCTGGGGGCTACAAGTGCCGGCGAAAAGGTTGCCGACGTACGACATGCCGCCGTTCGACGGCATTGGCGCGAACGAGTACATCGTGGATGTGGCCCACGGCGCATGCGACTTTATTTCGTCGGTCGACACGCCGTTCGTATGGGAGATCAACATCTGGTACCACACGCTGAACTGCGGTTTTGATGCGCGGATCAGCGGCGAGACCGACTTCCCCTGCATTTACGGCGAGCGAGTCGGCTTGGGACGCGTGTATGTGAAGATGCGACCGGACGAACCGCTGGACTTCGATCATTGGGTGGATGGCGTGCGCGACGGCCGCAGTTATTGCTGCGACGGCTTCACGCATCTTTACGATTTCGAGGTTAACGACCTGGGCGTGGGCCAGTCGGGCGATCAAGGGGCGCACCAGCTATCTCGCCGCGAAGAAAGGCGAAGCGCTCACAATCCGCTGCAAAGCGGCGGGTTGGCTCGACGAAGAGCCAAAGGCGGGCATTGCCTCGCGCGACCTCGATGAGCAGCCTTATTGGCATATCGAGCGGGCACGCGTGGCCGGCACGCGGCAAATTCCCGTCGAGCTTATCGTCAATGGCCAGTCGGTCGATAAGCAGCTCATCGAGGCCGACGGCAGCGTGCACGATCTGGAATTTCGCTACACGCCCGACCGCTCGAGCTGGGTTGCAATCCGCGTGTTCCCGGCCGCGCACACCAACCCGGTCTTCGTGGAAGTAGACGGCGCACCGATCCGCGCGAGCAAGCGCAGCGCACAGTGGTGCGTCGACGCAGTTGACCGCTGCTGGGAATCGAAATCGCCGGCGATCCGCGAAAGCGAGCGAGAAGCGGCAAAGGCCGCGTACGATCCGCGCGAGACGTTTATCGGCGGATTCTCGCCGAATCGCACGACGATTAGTGAAGTGTGTTTGGCGGAGGACGCTGGCGCTGATGCGTTCTACAATTATGTAGTATGATCGGCGTCTGGAGACGCCTCCCACACTTCCCGGCGAGCCATTCAAGCACGCGTGGCATCAACGTCCCCATGATGACGCGAGCTCATATTCGTCGCGGGATGCTGGGCGCGGCGGTTTTATTGCTTATCGTGGCCGGAGCTTTCATCGCCCGGCCGGCTTACCTTTGGATCAGCGCAGGGCTTAGAGATAGGCCAGTCGCTCACGATTTGCCGTCAGGTTATGTCGACGACGCCAGTCGGCTGAATAGCACGCATGTTGCGGAAGTATGGTCTATTCCGGCCGAGCCCGCGGCGGCCGAAGTACAACTGCGGTCCGTGCTCGAGCGCGCTCGAGCGGAGCATTTGAGCGTCTCAATCGCCGGTGCCCGCCATAGCATGGGCGGCCATACCATTGCGCCCGACGGCATCGTGCTCAACATGCTTCCCTTCAATCACATGGAGCTGGACGCCGAGAAACGAATTCTCTCCGTGGGCGCTGGGGCGAGGTGGTCGGAAGTAATTCCCTACCTTGATGCGCGCGGCTATTCCGTCGCCGTAATGCAGTCGAACAATAACTTCAGCATCGGCGGCTCCATCAGCGTCAATTGTCACGGCTGGCAGCACAATCATGCACCGATTGCATCCACCGTGGATTCGCTGCGCTTGATGAAGGCGGACGGCACGGTCGTCCGCTGCAACCGGGGCGAAAACGCGGAGCTGTTCAGCCTGGTTTTGGGCGGCTACGGGTTGTTCGGCGTCATTCTGGACGTGGACCTGCGGGTCGTGCCCAATGAGCGTTACCAAGCGGAAGTTGAAGTGCTCGCGGCCGAGGATTACGCCGGCCACTTTGCCGAAAAGGTCAATGGCGCGGTGGATATCGGCATGGTGTTTGGTCGGTTATGTATTGTGCCGGGGGAAGATGCGTTCCTTCGGGAAGCGATCCTAACCGTGTTTCGACAGGCTCCTTGCAGGCCGGAAGAAATCCCGCATATGCACGCGGCCGGCCACCCGTCGTTGCGACGCAAGGTTTATCGCGCCCAGATTGGCAGCGACGCGGGAAAAGAAGTGCGCTGGACGGCTGAGAGACAATTAGGCGAGCGATTTTCCAGCGCGTATGTGTCCCGGAATCAACTTCTCAATGAGGAAGCGGAAGTTTATCAGGACCGCAACGAGGACCGGGCCGACATACTTCACGAGTATTTCATTCCGCCGCATCGTGTGGAGGAATTCCTTGCTCAAGCGCGTGAAATCATTCCCCAGCACGACGGGGATCTGCTGAACGTCACCGTCCGCAACATGCATGAAGACACGGATACGGTTCTGCGATACGCCGATCGTAATCTGTTTGCGTTTGTCATGCTGTTCAACCAGCCGCGCACGCCAAACGCGGACAGCCGCATGGAGGCAATGACGCGAGAGTTGATCGACGCCGCGCTGGAAGCGGAGGGGCGGTATTACCTTCCCTATCGTCTGCACGCCACGAACGACCAATTCACCAGGGCGTACCCGCAGGCGGCGGAATTTTTCGCTCGCAAGCGGCACTACGACCCTGAGGAAATCTTTCGAAATCAGTTTTATTTGAAATATGGACGGCAGTGACACATGAGCCGGACACTGGGATACAACTCCGGTCCAATCTCGCGGAAGTGAGTTGCGAAGATCGATTTTGGGAGAAGTCTCCCGACGCCGATTACGCTACATATCAATAAACGCATCGGCGTCGGAGACGCCTCCCACAACATGGTCTGAGGCTTACCGTTTCTGGCGATCGCGTTGCAGGCGCTCGAATTCTTCCTGTAGCGATTGTTTTGCGGCGGGCAGCGAGACCACATACTGCCGGTCGTACTCGACCGCATATTGATACTCGATGAGCCGGGCGTCTTCGCCGGCGGCCTTGGCGGGCACGTCGATGTCCCAGCGCAACAGGCCCCTCGGCCGCTCTTCGCGCTGATACAGCTTGTCCTCGCTGATGGGGTCGCTCGTCTTGGCGAGCGTCACGCGGATATCCTCGCCGTTTTCGGCGTGCGGAAGACGGTCGAGCACTCGGACCGGTGTGGCCTGGCCGCTGAAGTTCTCGACAACCAGTCGATAATCGAAGCGCGTTTCGCGGTTGCCCCCTTGCACATCATCTTGCTTGTCGGCCAGCTCGCGTCGGCCGCGCAGCTGCGGGTCGGCGCCGAAGCCGACAACAAACGTCTCGCCGCGGGCCACGGTCGGAATCTCGCCCTGGCCGACGAAGCGACCGTCGAGGTACACGGTGATTGGGCCGGCGAGCAAATCCTCGTCACTGGAGTTCATGAGCTCGGCTTCGCGATACACATACGACGTGAGCACGGGCACCGCGACATGATAGAAGCGGCTCTCCATGTCGGCATGCATGATGCGCACCATTTGCTGGTCGGAGCGGCTGGCCAGGCTTACGCCGCCATTGAGGCGATAACTCAAGCTCGGCCCGTTTGTGTCCACGGTGGCGTCACTGCGCAGAACGCTGAGCGTGGTCGCATCACCGTTGATCTCCAATTGCTGCACGGCGCACGCCGCATCATTGAGACTCCAATTAAAGCGATTTTGCTCGTCGAACATGACGGAATTGTTGCCCGCCTCGGCGTAATCACTCTTGCTCTTGTTGAGGACCTGGATCTGGTCGAGAACCTGGCCTTTCGACAAACCGAGGCCGAACGCCGCGGCTTGTTGACTCGGTTCTTGGCCCGGTGCATTCGGCGCATCTCCGCATGCGACGCGAGCGTCACATGAAATGGCGCTAAGCCCGGCCCAGCGGCCCCGAGCGCCGGTGAAGCCGTCGAAAGCGTGAGTGTGACGTCGGTCCAGTCCTCGCCAGACAACTGTTGGATGAGAGCGTTGTATTCGATGCGGACTTTCTTGCGGTCGGCCTCCGAGCGCACCGTGTACGCCGGCGACCAGCCGCAGTTGCTGACGAGGTAATTCAGTCGAACCTCCGCGGCGCCGGCGCTTGCTTCTGGAGGAAGAGCACGGCCTCGCGCTCGGTGCGCGAGGCGCCGGCCGTAATCTCGGCGCGCTGGCGCTGCAGCAGTTGGAGCTGCTCGTTAAGATCGTATGCCTGCTTCGCTAGGTCCACTTCTTCTTGAGCGATTTTTTCGTGCTGTTCGAAGGCGAAAGTTGTCAGCCGCTCCAGGGCCTCGGCATCAAGAACGCCGCTGGTGAGATCGGCTTGAGCAGTTGGTGCGACAAACCCCTCGAGCTTGCCGAGGTATTCCGCGCTTGCCTAAGAGGGCTTGGCGCTTCGAGGTCAGGTCGATCTGGCGCACGACGTCCAGGACGTCCCGGTCGAGTTGGCGGACTTCTTCGCGCGGCTCCTCGCCGACGGCCCGCTCGCGGAATCGCACGGCGCGGATTTCCACGGCATCGCCGCCTTCGGCGAACAAACTATTGGGCACGACCTGTTCGGGCAAGTCACCGACGACGATCTCCATGCTGCTCGCTTCGCCGTCAATCGGTATCGCGCGGGTCACTTGAGCCTGACCGCGGTACAGCGTCACCGCGGTGACGCGCCCGTTGATGTTCTCGGCCCAGAGCGGCTGTAGAGCACACGATGTAATAATCACGATGGCGAGAAGTGCGAAACGTAACATCGAGCGGCGAAGCATTGTGGCCTCCTTCTGTAGGTCAGCCTTTCCGGGCTGACGGTTGATTCGTCAGGCGAAAGCCTGACGTACTGCTTTGTCAGGCTGGAAAGCCTGACCTACGTGAGTGTAAAACGGGGCGCACGAGCGGCACAACGCCGATCGTGTAACGGGTTTGTAACAAGCGGTTTGTAACAAGCCACCATGCGCCCCGAGCGTTGGACGCAGTGCGCGCGAAGAAAGTTCCAAGCGACGGGGTCGAGGACGACCCGGCTCGCTGTCAATCGCGTCGCGTCTCGCAAGCGAGCCGGGGCGTCCCTATCCTCGGGCTATTACGCGCCGGCCTCGACGAGTTCTTCCGCCTCAGCGTAAACTTCGCGGACTTCGGCGCGGTGACCCAGGTAATACGCCAGCCCTACTAGCGCAACCGCCATCATGGTCACCCGATGAGCGAGCGTGACCACGGCGCCGTCGCCTGAGCGAACACCGGTCGCGCCCGGCATCGTCATGTACAACTCGTTGACGGCCAGCTCCATCGTGCCCAAACCGGCCGGCGTGGCGGGAATCGCGCCGACAAGGCTGGCCACGGGCACAACGACCAAGTGCTCCGCCCAGGTAGGATGCCGCATGGGCAGTCCATTGGCCACGAGAAAGAACGATGTGATGTACGTCAGGTTTGCGGCGACGCTCACGACGGCAGCAGCGGCAAGCAAGCGCTTCTGATCGCGAAAGGCGCGCACGGTGCCGAACAGTCGCTCCAGCGTCGTGCCGGCAATTGGCACGCGGTTCGCGAAGTTGCTAATTGCGGGCCCTGAGAGCGCGGGCACGCACAACAACATCGCGGCGCCAATTAAAACAAGTGCCGTCGTCACCAAGATTGTTTTGGACAACAACGACAACTGGGCCGACGGCGGCATGGAGCAGATCGGCGGCAAGAATTCCGCAGCTGGCCAAAACGGCAATGGTCGTCACGCCCAGAAGTCGATCGGCTGCCACGGTGGCCACCGCTTCAGTGCGGCGGCCCGGCTGGCCATGCGCGAGAAATATGGCTCGGAACAGGTCGCCGCCAATCGCGCCCAGCGACACAAAGTTCATTGCGAAGCCGAGCGCACCGAGGCGCAGCGAGTGGGTAAGCCGAATCGGGATTCCGACGGCACGGATCAATAGATGCCAGCGCAGGAAGCACAACATCGCCGCTGTGAATGTGAACATGGCGCCGGCGGCCAGCGACGGCCAATGTTTGGGCTCCTCCACCAGGCGCGTGAAGGATTTGTGCTCACGGGCCTGAATGAACAGATAGGCCAAAATCGCCACGGCCAGCGCGATCTTCGCGAGCGCGAGAAGTGTCCGGCGTGTAGAGGAACGTGGTGCAGTCATAAGTCGACGCAGCGTATAGCACGGACGCCGATCGCGGCGCCATCCTACCGTTGACAGGCCAAAAGCCTACTGGTAGGTTTCATTTTCGGCAACGTCCCGAATGAAAAGCGTGCACTTACCGCATTTTGCGACGGGGGATTAGCTCAGTTGGGAGAGCGACAGGCTGGCAGTCTGTAGGTCACCGGTTCGAGCCCGGTATCCTCCACTTAACTCAATTGCCCAGTGCGGCGATTCTAATTCTGGTTTTCTGCGACAGACCTCTTGCCAGTGCGTTTGGCCCGCGATTTATCATCATGGCCAAGCTGCGCAATTCGATCCGGAATCTTTGAGCCGGATGCTACGCGCGTTGGCGATGACTTGTTCCAATGAGGCCGGCAGGGCGACCGCGAATAAGCTTTTTGCGCCGAAGCGAATGATGCATTGACGACGATCACTGCATCATCATTCTCTATCACAGTAAGGAGCCGCGCACATGGTATTTTCCCATTCGGTATGTCGCCACGTATTTGCATTAACCAATTGCCCAAGTGCCGCGACGCTGCTTATCGCGACTATCGTCGCGATCTCGATTGCTTCGACTCGCACGATTGCTGATGAGGCAGCAACTCCAGAAAGCGAATTGCCACGATACAAATTGAAGCTGGGCCAGGAACTGCATTACTCTGGCACCGGAACGTTCAAATATGATAGCGGCTCGTTCGATTCGGCCAACGATTGGAAGATTTGGGTCGTGCGCGAGAACGAGGACGGCAGCTGGCGACTGATCGTGCGCCAGGCAGCCGCCCACAATTCGCAAGACGCGTCAGGAAAGGATGCAAGCGTTACGCTTGCGTATTTGGACCTTTTTCCGGACGGGCGGTTTGCTGAGAACGAAAGCTTCGGCTATCGCATGAACCCACACGTCCTCTTTGCGCCTTCCCAGCGATGAAAATCAGGCACGTAACGGCTGGGAATCGCGGTCTGAAACGTCGGACACGACTTATCGTTACACGGCCAAGGCGCCCGATGCGGCAGGAAACGACTGGGAATTTACCCAAGTGGAAGATGGGCCGTTCAACAAGATCTATGAATCGACGAGCCAAGGAGCCGTTACGTTTGATTGCGCCGAAGGTCTGGTTCGAGAGATTAATGGCAAGAATACACAGGGCTGGGGTTTCAACGGTGAGGGAACGAGCAGCATGAAGCTGGAGAATGTCGGCCAGCAAGATGTTGAATGGATTGCCAAGCTTGACAGCGATATGGAGCGTTACCTGGCAGCGAGCAAGCAATACGAAGAGTCAGTAAAGGGACTCGAGTCTGCCGCTCGATGAAGCCGATGCCCGCGTCGAATGAAGTTAAGCAAATATGGGCCACGGTTGCGCAATGAAGTTACGAGCGAGGTCGTTCAGCGAAGCGATCGATCGGCAGATCGCACAGCACGACTCGTACCGCAGCTACCTGATCGAAAGTGCGCAGAAAAAAGCAAAGATTCTAGGGCAGCCGGCTGCGGATTGGGAAACTACTGATCTCGATGGCAATCCGCATCGCCTCAGCGATTATGCAGGGAAGGTCGTAGTACTAGATTTCTGGTATCGCGGCTGCGGATGGTGCATCCGCGCGATGCCACAGATCAATCAAGTTGCCGAAGAGAACGCCGGTGCGCCGGTCGCGGTGCTCGGTATGAATACCGATTCGGACCTTGAGGACGCCAAGTTCGTTGCCGAAGCAATGAAACTGAAATACCCCAGCATGCGGATTGACAGGGAATTGCCTGCGGAATACGGCGTCAGTGGTTTTCCAACATGCGTGATTCTCGATCAGGCCGGCGTCGTGCGGGACATGCACGTTGGCTATAGCGCGACGTTGCGCGAGGAATTGAACGCTACGATCACCCGGCTATTGAAGGACCCGCCCGACGAAACGGTGAACGTCGACAAGTCCAAGACAACTGAGGTGCCGGCGGGAGCGACGTCGCAACTCAGCGATTAGTATCACTACGTAATCAGCGGTCCAGCGCTATCGGCCCGCATCCGCCGCAGGTGCGGCTGATCAAGAATCTTGAACGGGCTGGCCACGTCGCGCCAGGCTTCGCCCATTTGTTCGACTCTGGATTCATCGATTGGACCAAGGCGATCATCGGCCAGCGTCAGGTACGGCACGCGCTTGGGCGCCAAACCCATGATTCGTGCAACAGTGGCATCGATGGCGGGCAGGTTAGTGCCGACGATGACGAGCCCCATCGGCTTGCGACTGCCAAGGATCGGCCCGTCGCCTTCCATGCAATCGATGCCGTCGACGATGCCGATGAGCTGCGGCAGCGACGCATTGATGTCGTAGACAGTTTGCGGAATTCCGGCGTGGTGCAGCACGTTCTTCGGCCAGCCATAGACGAGCCCGGGCAGGACGCCGTAGAGGTTCTTCATGGTTGCAGTGAGGCCCATCCAATGATGTGTTTTCATCTTCGGCATGGAAATGATGAAGTCGGCCTCCGCGACGCTGCGTGGAAACCAGAAGCCGTCGAGCTTGCTGCGGCCGCCGCGGTTGGGCCGCCAGACGACCGCTTCATAGTTTAGATCGGCGAACGGGGTGCCGGCATCTTTTACCGCGTCGGCTACGCCCGATTCGACGAGCGCCATTTCCGTGTCGCGCACATGGCCTGGCGCTTCTCCGACAGAAACCACGGCGCCCCAGTCTCGAAATACTTCTGCCGCCGCGACGACGATCGCGGGATGCGTCGTCATGTGCGTGATTTTGCGCGATGGCTCCACCATGTTGGGCTTGAGCAGCACGCGGCGACCGCGAAACATTTTGGCGTCGAGGCCGCTCTCCGAGAGTCCGTCGCGGATTGTCGCGGCGAGAGGACCGTCGTAGCGCTGCTCGCGCGCGATAAAGACCTTCGCCCTCGGCTGCCAGGCATTTGAAAGCCAGCCCGCTCCGGCCAGGCCGGCTGCAGTGACGCCACCGCCGATTAGCACCGCGCGGCGGTCCATGCGAAGCGGTTCGGGCTGGTCTTGAAGTGATGATTTCATCCGACAAGCGCCGCGTGGGGTTGATTCGAAAATGGATAGGCATCTGCGGCTGCCAAAGCCAGTAGGGCCAGCTTGTAACAACTGACCCGCTCGATCGAGCGACTGTAGGCATGTTCGAGCCAAGCGAGGCGATTTACCGGTATTCGATCATGCGCGGCCAGGCCCAATAAGCCGTAGCACAATGACGCAATCGTCGTCTCGGCTCCAAGGTCGCGCTGCAGATATTTCAGCGAGAGCTCAATCTGCGGAACGATTTGCCCGTCACCGGCAAGCGCCATCATTGCCAAGCCGGTTGGCTGGACATGCGGCAGCAAAGTTTGGCCAAGCACAATCGTGTTGCCGTAATTGCAGCCTCCGGAAGGCAGCAGGCGATTCGCAATCAAACGAACCGCTTCGCGCGTGCGCTGGTGCTCGCGATGGCCCGTTGCCTTGAGCGCCAGGGCGAACATGGCCGTCGGCTCGACCCAAGAGTGAGTATTTGCGGCCCAAGACCAGCCCACGAGCGTCGAGTCGTGCTGAGCCGACAGTCCGCGCTCCTGAGTTCGGCCGCGCTGGGCGAGAGCCCATTGAACGGCGCGCTCGATCGCTTCGCTAAATAGATCGGTGCCGGTAGCCGATTGCACGGCTCGCCAAAATAAAATGGCGAGGCTCGTCGGCCAGCAAGGCGTGGGACGCGTTGGGCTTATTCCGACCGAGCCGTCCTCAGCCTGTTGATTGGCCATCCACGTCGCGGCGAACTGCGTGAAGCGAAGACGACCATGCGCCACGAGCGCGATCCCGGCCAGCGCTGTTGGCTCCGTCATCGGCTCGCCGGCCTCGGCGTAACCGCCCGGCACAAGACGCTCGAGCCTATCGATCAATTCGAGCGTCCAGGTCATGGCCGAATTCCCCTTGTCTAACAAGCATATCTGCTAGAGACGGCGTCAAAGGTCGTTCGACCGCTTCAGCGTCGTATCTCATCGGCCATTTCCGACGCCATGCCGAACGAAAACGCGCCGCTTTGCTCCGCAAAATCGGCAAAGTCCGAATACCCTGCTGCTCGTGCGGCACAGACGGAAGACTTTCAGAACGATTCAAGTCGGCGATTTGACTTCGCCTGGAGTTGAGATAGGGTTTGGTTGTTGGAGGCATGACGCGTAAGCGTCGGCCCCTTGGCGAGTGCTCGAAAGAGCATAAGCCACGCGTAACATCTCTTCTCCCCGACCGTAGGTCAGGCTTTTAGTCTGACAGAACTTTTCGGTCGTCAGGCTTGAAAGCCTGACCTACGTAAGGCGAAGCGTAGTTCCGCGACATAAGGGCCTGCAGCGTCATCATCCTCGAAAAGGCAAACCAGTCGTAAGGCTGGGACGCAAAACCAAGGGCCGCTCACGGCCATGCTTTGCATGGTATTAGTGCGGTCGGTAGCCTGGTTGCCGAAAGGATGTTGGCTGTCGCGGAGGCGGTGCGAAAGCATCGACGAAGCGACAAACATTCGGATGTATTGAGCCAACGCGAGGTTGATTTCGCAGACTCCACGTTTTTTTTCAGGTCTTCACGACGGCAATGCAGGCTCAGTTGCTTCGGCAACGAGTCGGTTGCCGTCGGAGGTCAGTTATCGGGAGCAATTAACTTTTTAACGGCTCCCGTCAACACTAGTAGGGCCTGGCCCGCAAGGGTCAGGACCGAGAATCGGAGGATGCCATGAAGAATCTCGCATCGAAGGTACAACGTTTCCTCGTCTCGGAAGACGGTCCCACCGCGGTCGAATACGCCGTTATGCTGGCGTTGATCGTGATCGTGTGCTTGACCGCCATTCGTTCGATCGGCACGAACGCCAACACGACGTTCGAGACCGTGGCCACTGAGCTGAGCGGCAGCTAATACGAACACGTTGGCAAGGACCAAACCCTACTTGCCCACTTGAAACCCACACCCCTCGGCGGCGCAAGCGGCCGAGGGGTTTTTTATTGAAGCCGAGGAGCACGGAGCGGGGAGTACGAAGAATGCCCCTCCGAAATCCCTGCTCCCCGCTCCGTGCTCCTTGCTTTTCTTGAGCTACGCTTCATTAAGGCGTTACAACCGTTTGAACCGCGATCGTCGGGTGAAGCTGGCGTGAGGTTGATTCCATGAGCCCAGTCATTTCTCCAGAGCTGCTCGACGCGGCCGTTGAAATGGTGTGCTACTTTTGCACAGCCATCGGCTTCGTGCTGACGTTGTTCCTGGCGCCGCGTTCATAGCCGTGGCCATACGGTGGGCCATGTCCACCAAGGTTACTACGGTTGCCTCAATCCAGGTGGGCGGTGCCCACCCTACGTATTTTCAATGGGTCAAAGTATGTTCGATTTTGAAGAAATCAGCCGGGGACTTGTCGAGAACTGGCCAATTTGGGTCGTAAGCATCACGCTGGTTGTGGCCGCCGTGATCGACGGGCTGAAATTGAAAGTACCGAATTGGATTACGTTCCCGATGATTATTTCGGGCTGGATTTACAGCGCCGCGTTTTCGCCGTTTGCCGGATGGGAAGGGCTGTTGTACAGCGTAGTCGGCACGGTCGTCGGGCTAGGCCTGCTGCTGCCGGCTTATGCCATTGGCGGCATGGGGGCGGGCGACGTGAAGCTGCTTGCGGGCGTCGGCGCCTGGGTCTGGGGAACAACAACGTTTTACGCGTTTGCCGTCTCGGCGATCGTCGGCGGCATCATCGCCGTCTTGATGGTCGTGTTCGCGGCGAGCTGGTTCCAGCACAAAAGCCAGTTCTGGATGATTTGCAACGAGATCCTCACCGTGAAAGATCCGGAGAAGCTGGCGGCGATCGCCGCCGAGCGCAAGCCGACGATGATGCTGCTGCCGTATGGCATTCCCATCGCCATCGGCACAATCGCCTACTTCGTCGCCGCCGGAATGTTGCTGTGATAGCAGGGAGCGGAGAGCGGGGCGCAGGGAGCCGGGAACATGGAGCAGGAAAAACAAGATATTTGGGTCTTACTCCATGCTCCCAGCTCCTTGCTAAGCTGCGGCGACCTTGCGGGGCCGGGGAATTGCTTGAAACGAATATTTTGATCTTGCCGAAGAAACCGACAAGGTTCCGTTTGCGAACAAGCTAGCGACGTAAGTCAGGCTTTCAAGCCTGACACTTGATTCGACAGGCTGGAAAGCCTGACCTACGCCGCACGCGGAACCGAAGGAGACACCATGCGACCTAAATCGCTTTTGTTATTGGCCCTGGCTCTCGGATGCGGTCTGGTGGCATCGATTGGCATTAGCCAGGTCATGGACCGCAAGCCGCAAGCCACGCTGGAGTCGACGTCGATTTACGTGGCCAAGCATAATATCAACCTGGGCGATCCGATCGACCAAGAGATGATTTCGCTCGAGGAGTGGCCGAAAGACAAGGTGCCGCGCGGCGCCCTTTCGAAATTGGAAGAGATCGAAGGCCGCCGGCCGCGCACTGCGATTATCGAGGGCGAGCCGATCCTGGAAGGCAAGCTGCTTGCTGCGGGGCAGGTCGCCGATCCAATCAGCGCCATACCCAAAGGCATGCGTCTGAAGACCATCTCCGTCGACGCTGAGAAGAGTGCAGGCGGCCTGTTGCGGCCGGGTGACCGGGTTGACGTACAGCTGTTCGTTAAGAAAGACCAGCGGATAGGCGTCGATACGGCCAAGTCGAAGATCATCTTGCAAAACATTCGCGTGTTTGCCGTCGACCAGACGGTGCAGCGCTCGACGGACGGCGGCGAGGAGCGCACGATCGCCAAGACGGTGTCGCTCATGCTAACGCCGAAACAAGCCAGCGAATTGACGCTCGCAGAACAAGTTGGCGAACTCAGCCTCATTCCGCGTAACCCGGATGACGAAGAAGTCGCTGACTGGAATGAAATCAAGATCGAGGATCTGCTCTCGAGCAACAGCGACTCGGCGAACAGCCGCGGAAAAGAGCAGGGCCTCGACGGCGCAAATAAGCAGCCCGATACGGGCAGCCTGGTGGGGATTCCAATCGGTATGCCGCTCAAGCCGCCGTTCCGCATGGAGATCATCGAAGCGCAGAATTTCCGCGAAGTGCTGTTCGACGCGGACACCGGCAAACCAATTCGCGAGCGTCATGAGCCGACGCTGCCTGGTCCCACGGTCGGTTCGTCGCAGTCGCCGACCTTGCCGACGAGCACGAATCAGAGCGAGATTTCCGGTGAGGCTGAAAAGGCCCTGGAAAACTTCCCCATCGAATTCGGTACGACCAACTAAGCCATATGGGTGGAAGCGCCCATAGCAAAACGCCAGCGTGGGGTAGCCCATGCTGAATACGGACGTGCGGTGGGCGGAGCCCACGCGTGCAACTTGACGGTAGCCCAGCCGACGCCCAGCGGCGGCTAGACCACGAAGGAAGTACAAGGATGTACGACAATTGCCTCGCGCGGACCCGCACCGCGCCTACGGATGTAGCTGGCTGTGCCAGTGCTCTAACGTCAGTCAGCAACAAGTCGCGCCGCATGGTGCGCAGGGGCGCCACAGCTTCGGCCGGTGCCTTTCTCCTTTGCGCTGCGATCATGGCAGCGAGCGCCTCGCCGGTTCGGGCACAAGCGTTCGAATCGGCCTCGGTCGTCCGCAAAATCAGCGGTCAGAGCGAAAAGCTCGAGCTCATAACCAACAGCAGCCGGATTCTCACGCTGGAGAAGCCCATTCCCCGCGTGCAGGTCAACAATCCTGAGCTGCTGGCGGTGACGCCGCTCTCGGCCACGCAGGTGCAGGTCTCCGCGAAGAAAGCCGGCGTGACGCAGATCAACCTGTGGGACGAGGAAGGAAACATCCACACGGTCGACGTGATGGTGTACGGTGACGCGCGCGAGCTCACGGTAGCATTGCAGACGCAATTCCCGCATTCCTCGATTCGTGTCTACCGCTACAGCGAGAGTCTCGTGCTGACCGGCTTTGTTGACCGGCCCGACCATGTCGGCCCGATCATGCGGCTGGCCGAAGATTACGCGCCGAAAGTGATCAACAACATCAACGTCGGCGGCGTACAGCAAATCCTCCTCAAAGTGAAGGTCCTGGAAGTCTCGCGCACCAAGTTGCGCCAGCTGGGCGTCGATTGGGCCTTCTCTGGCAACGGCGACTTCGCGCTCAACAGCGTCAGCGGAATTCTGAGCTTCGATGAAATCGGCAACTTCGTCACGAACAACAGCGACACGTTCGCGTTCGGCGTGGTTGACGGAAACGATTCGTTCTTCGGCTTCCTCGAAGCTCTGCAGCAACATCGCGTCGCCAAAATCCTGGCCGAGCCTAACCTAGTCGCCGTGAGCGGCCGGCCGGCACAATTCAATGTCGGCGGTGAATTCCCGGTTCTGATTCCGCAGAGCTTAGGCACCAGCAGCATCGAATTCAAGCCGTACGGTACGCAGGTCGATTTCCTGCCGATCGTACTGGGCAATGGCAACATTCGCCTCGAAGTGCGGCCGCGGATCAGCGAAATCGACCCGGCCCGGTCGGTGGAGCTGACTGGCTTCGACATACCCGCGTTGACGGTCCGGCAGGTTGATACGGCCGTGGAAATGAAAGCCGGCCAGACCTTTGCGTTGGCTGGGCTTGTGCAGGAGCGCACCGAATCGGTGAATCGCGGCTTGCCCTATCTGTCGGACTTGCCGATCATCGGCGTGCCGTTCCGCAGAACGCAAAATGAGGTCAACGAGATCGAACTGTTGATCCTCGTCACGCCTGAATTCGTTGACCCGATCGATGCATGCGAAGTGCAGGACGGTGGCCCCGGCTATGCGACCACCTCGCCGAACAACCATGACCTGTATTGCAACGGTTACGTCGAAGTGCCGGCGCCTTGCAACCCGCACATCGGTCCCTACGCATGCGGCGGCGACGGCTACGGAGCGAACGGCGGCTGCAACACATGTGGCAACGGCATGAATCACCGCGGAATGCCGATGATCACCGATGGTGTAACGATGCCGGGCGGCGTCGGCTACGACGACGGCTCGACCACGGTCACCGACCAGCAGATGCTGCCCGAGCCAATGCCGGGAGAGCCCCTGCCGGCCGTGCCAGACGACCTATCGCTGCCCGCAGGACAGCAGCCCAATGGCGGTGAGTCGGCTGAGCCGATGGGGCCCGATTCGGCCGGTTATTTCGGAACGGGAGGATCCTCGTACGCCGACCAAGCTCCTGGGCCGCAGTATACGGCGCCTCGGCCCTACAGCCCTCCGCGCGCAACCGGTCTTCACTGCGCAATACGTCCAGCCCGAATAACCCGCAAGCCACGATGGCTCCCGTCGCGGCGGAGGCGGGCGAATCGGGCCTAATCGGGCCAGTAGGGTACGACCCGGAATAGCAATGCGTAAGCTACGCTTGCGGTAACGAAGGGTCAGGAGCGAGGGTCCGGAGTCGCGGCGCATCGTGCTGCCGCTGACATCCGCCTGCCTACTTGCCTGATCCCCCAGCTCTGACCCCGAATTCTGCGCATGTCTAGCGTATTGCGAATTGCCATTGTTGATCCGAAAGACGCGACGCGCGAATCGCTCAAGTCGATGCTGCTTGGACTTGATTCGGTGTGGTTGGAGGCGGAGTGCTCGCGGTACGAGTTTTTTGGCGATGTCGTGGGCCAGACTAACCCCGACATCGGATTCATCGCGCTGGATAGCAATCCGGACAAGGCTCTTGATCTCATTGCTTCGCTTGCCAAGACGGCGCCGGACTGCGCGACACTGGTCACCAGCACTTCCACCGATGGCAACTTGATATTGCGCACGATGCGCGCCGGCGCGAAGGAGTTTCTTACCCAGCCGCTCAAGCCGGAGGACCTCGCCGCGGCTTTGCAGCGCGTGTCGCGACAACGGTTCGGCAATTCGAGCGGTTCGGGCAGAGGCTGCATGGTAATTGCGCTGACCGGCGCCACCGGCGGCGTTGGATCGACCAGCGTGGCGGTGAATCTGGGATGCGCGCTGGCAGCAGATCCGGCCAATTCCGTGGTGCTGCTCGACCTGGATTTGTGCCTGGGAGACGCCGACGTTTTTCTCGACTCCATTCCCGAATACACGCTATCGGACGTAGCGCAAAATATCTCCCGGCTCGACTTGACGCTGCTTAAGCGTTCGCTGACCAAGCACGACACAGGCTTATATCTTTTGCCGCGGCCAGTGCAAATGGAAGACGCGCGATTGATTACCACGGACGAGCTTGCACGCGTGTTGGGGTTGCTCAAGGCTTCATTCACGCATGTGATCGTTGATACATCGAAGGGATTCAACTCGCTCGACATGCAGGTGTTGGCAGAAGCCGATTCGATTCTCCTGGTCACGCAACTCGATTTGCCATGCTTGCGCAACGTCGTTCGGCTGCTGGCCTCATTTAAGGAAACCAGCAAGATCGACGACAAGGTGAAGATCGTCGTCAACCGAGCCGGATATGAAACCGGTCAGATCAGTTTGCGCAAGGCTCAGGAAACAATCGGACGGGAAATCTACTGGCAGGTGCCGAACGATTACCGGGTAATGGTCGAGGTGCGTAACAATGGCGTACCGCTGCTGCAGCAGGCGCCTTGCGCAGCGATCACACAATCGATTAATCAGCTCGCCGCCACTCTCGCCGGCACTCCGGATCAGCAAGCGGCAGACGCTTCAGGGAAAGCGCGCAGCTGGCTCGGACTCTGGTCCGCGCGGCACGTAGGCCCGATTGTGGCACGATTCTCCGTGTCGTGAACCACGAGTCACCAGACTCGCGCCACTCTGGACGCCGGCTGACCCCTAGGACCGGCACGATCGGCTAATCCGGTCCGCACTGGCGCTTCAGCCGTTCCCTCGCGGTCCGCCGCCTTTTAGTGAGCTATCCTTTCTTGCGAGGAAATCTGCGGACCTGCACCGCATCAGGTGTAGGGCGGGGGAATCGCACCTGCCATTGTTTTGTACTGGCAAAAGCAGCCCGACGGGGGCAAGCACCGGCCCTACGGTCTCGCAATCAGCTCCTAAGCCGCGATTACGGAAATCTCAACATGACTAAACTTGCCAATGCCCCAGCTTCTTTGTCTCAAAAGGACAAGGAAGCGGAATTTGAAAATATCAAGCGGCGCATCCACACGAAGCTTGTCGACAAGCTCGACTTGTCGCGAGTCGGCGAACTCGAAGGCGACGTTCTGCGGCGCGAAATCCGCCTCGTTGTCGAGCACCTCTGCGACACTGAAGACACGTTTCTCAATCGCAGCGAACGCGACCGCCTGGTCGAGGAGGTCCTCGACGAGACGTTCGGCCTGGGCCCGCTCGAATTGCTGCTCAAGGAGCCGACGATCAGCGAAATCATGATCAACGGCCCGAAGAACGTTTACGTCGAGCGCGGCGGTTGCCTGGAGAAGACATCCGTCGTGTTCCGCGACGATAAGCACCTAATGCAGATCATCGATCGCATCGTGTCGCGCGTTGGCCGGCGCGTCGACGAAGTATGCCCAATGTGCGACGCGCGCTTGCCCGATGGCTCGCGCGTGAACGCGATCATTCCGCCGCTGGCGCTGGATGGCCCAACGGTCACGATTCGGCGCTTCGGCTCGAACCCGCTCAAGCTTGAAGATTTACTGAACTACAAGAGCCTCACGCCCGAAATGGTGATGCTGCTCGAGGGCGCGATGAAGGCCCACCTCAACATCATCATCTCCGGCGGTACCGGCTCCGGTAAAACCACGCTGCTCAATACGCTCTCGAGCTTCATCTCGCACGACGACCGCATCGTTACGATCGAAGACGCGGCCGAACTTCAACTGCAGCAGCCCCACGTGGTGCGCCTGGAAACGCGCCCGCCGAACATCGAAGGCAAGGGCCAGATCAAGGCCACCGACCTGGTGCGCAACACCCTGCGTATGCGGCCCGACCGGATCATCATCGGCGAGTGCCGCGGCGGCGAAACGCTCGACATGCTCCAAGCCATGAACACGGGCCACGACGGTTCGCTCACCACATGCCATGCCAACACGCCGCGCGACGCCATCGCCCGTCTCGAAACGATGATCATGATGGCCGGCTTCGAGATGCCGGCTCGCGCGATGCGGCAGCAGATTGCCAACGCCGTGGACCTCATCGTGCAGGCCACACGTCTGCAAGGTGGTCCGCGTAAGATCACCCACATTACTGAAGTCGTCGGCATGGAACAGGACACGATCGTCATGCAGGACATTTTCAAGTACCAGCAGGAAGGCGTCGACGAACGCGGCAGGGCGGTGGGGCATTTCGCCGCCACGGGCATCCGGCCGACCTTCATGACCCGCTTGGAATCCAGCGGCGTGCGCCTGCCCTCCAGCGCTTTCCGCGAACGTATCATGCTTCGGGACTAGAGCAGGGAGCACGGAGCAGCGAGCACGGAGCAATAGTTCAAAGGCGCAATCAACCGCTTGCGGTTCAGCTTCTAACGGACACCCACACCTATGTCACCGATTATCATTTATACCGCCGTGTTTTTTGGCGTTGCCGCCCTGGTCGGGGCGGTCTCGTACATGATGCGCGGCGATCGCGAAGCGGAAATCGAAGAACGGCTCAATGCGCTGACGGCCGGCAAGAAAAAAGGAAAGGCAGACAACGCTCAATACAAAGAGCTGCTCAATGCCATGCGCTCGGAGAGTTCCGGTGGCCTTGAAAAATTCATTTCTCGCTACCTGAACCTGCGACTGTTATTCGAGCAGGCCAACGTATCGCTTTCCGTGGCGCACTTCGTGATGATTTGCGGCGCGTTCGGGGCGGTTGGTCTGGCATTGCCATCCATCGGCGGATTGAGCGTGACGCTGGCTCCGGTGATGGCACTGTTTTTGGCCTTCCTGCCGGTCGTCTGGCTACTGTTACGGCGGAAGCGCCGACTAAAGGCGTTTGCGGCACAATTGCCACAGGCACTGGAACTTATCGCCCGTGCATTGCGGGCAGGGCATAGCTTGGCCGCTGGGTTCAGCCTGGTGGCGCAGGAAATGTCCGATCCGATCGGCAGCGAGTTTAATCAAACATTTGAAGAGCAAAACCTGGGTAAGCCGCTGGAGGAATCGCTCGAAGACCTCACCAAACGCATCCCCAACCTGGACCTTAAGTTCTTCGCAACCGCGATCATCCTCCAAAGGCAGACCGGTGGCGATCTGGCCGAAATTCTCGACAAGATTGGCCACTTGGTCCGTGAGCGGTTCCAGATTTGGGGCCAGGTGCAAGCGCTCACGGGTGAAGGCCGGCTGTCCGGCATCGTGCTGTTGGCGCTGCCGCCCGCGCTGTTCGCGGTTGTGTACCGCATGAACCCCGACTACCTGATGCTGCTGTTCACCGATGAGCTGGGCAAGAAGATGCTCGTTGGAGGCATCGTCTCGCAGCTGTTTGGTGCGCTGATGATTCGAAAAATTGTGAATATTAGGGTCTAACGTGTAGGTCAGGCTTTCTAGCCTGACGACTCGATAAAGCATGAACAAATGCCAGGTCTGGAAAGCCTCGACCTACCGTGTGATGCAATGCTAACCTTTGCTGCCATTATCAGTGCCGAGCTGCTGACCAAATGCGCCATCTTTGGCGCTGCGGCCTGCGGCGCTTGGCTTTTGATGGAACTCGTGGCCAAGAGCAAGCCGCGCTCCGAGCAGCGGCTGGACGAACTGCGCGATCCGAGTCGCCGCCGCGAAGGCCGCCCTGGCGAGCGCGGCGTTACGAAGAAAGCCGCCGGGCTCGGTCGGCTTCTGGAAAGGGCTTCGCCGCGCATGGCCAGTCCGCTGCAGCCGAAAAGTGAAGCGGACGTCGGCAAGCTGCGCGCGAAGCTGAACTACGCGGGCTTCCGCGGTGAAACCGCTCCGAGCATTTTCCTGGGCCTCAAGACGATTTGCCTTGCCGTAGGCTTCGTGGGCGGCGGCGGCGGCATGTGGATCACCAAAGGGGCTACCACCGAAGCCCTCATGTACACGGTCGGCGTGGCCGGCGTCGCGTTCTATCTCCCCGACGTCATACTGTGGTTCTTCAAGAAATCGCGGCAGGACAACATCTTCTTCGGCTTGCCCGATGCGCTCGACCTGATGGTCGTGTGCGTCGAGGCCGGTCTTGGCCTGGACCAGGCCATGCGCAAAGTCAGCGAGGAAATGAAGAAGACGTACGTTGTCATCGCCGAGGAGTTTGGTCTGGCGAATCTGCAGCTTCAAATGGGCCGCGCACGCAACGAAGTGCTGCACGAGCTAGGTTCACGCACGGGCGTGGACGACTTGAAAGCGCTGTCGGCAATTCTGATTCAAGCCGACAAGTTCGGCTCGAGCGTGGCCCAGGCGTTGCGCGTGCAAAGCGATTCGATGCGCGTTCGGCGGCGCCAGATGGCAGAAGAGAAGGCCGCCAAGACCGCGGTGAAGCTCATTTTCCCACTGGTGCTGTTCATCTTCCCGGCGATCTTCATCGTGCTGGTCGGTCCGGCCGCCATCACGATGATCAATGAGATGTTCCCGGCGATGAGCGGCGGCAAATAAGCCAGGTATTGCTGTTTAACGGCGAGTCGTAGGGCGGGTGCTTGCACCCGCCGATTCGCGCCTCACTGTCGGCGGGTGCGAGCACCCGCCCTACCGCTGGCCGCTGCCAACAACACGAGCGCCATCAGCGCGATTGACGCCGGTTCCGGCACGGCCGCCGCAACCTGTCCGGCCGCAGACCCCGATGTACGGCCGAAGTTCGTGCGCCAATCGTTGTAGCCGGCCTGCGATCCGTCAGATCTGCGCCACACAACGTAATCGGCCGCATCGACCTTGCCGTCGCCGTTGAAATCGCCCGCCGGGCCAGGCGATGGCGTCTCGATTTCGAACGCGAGCTGCGTGCCGTTCCAGCTTGTTGTGGCAACCGTATCGCCGCCCGGACTATACGCTTCGAGCAGCTCGGAATCCGAATGGGTTATATACAAGTTGCCAGCGGCGTCGAAGTTTATTTCATAGTTCGTCTTGAAGAGATTGTTTCCGGTGACCGTGATCGATTCGATGTTGGTCACCATATTATTAGCAACAGTCAGAGCGGGAACTCCGTTTTCGTCCAAAGGAATGACCAATACCACACCGGGTGCATTGCTGGTGGGGCCCAGGATTGGATTGGTGTCGGCGCCGCCGGTGTCCGTCATGCGGGCGCGGTGCAAGAACAGCTGCGAACCGTCGGGCGAAATAGCGACGGAGCCGGCATGCTTGAAAATGTCCTGAACGCCGGTGAGCGAATTGTTGCCGTCAAGTCCATGGTCAATGGAAAACTGCAGTGACGACCACTCCAAATCTGGCGACGTACCGTCCACCCCGTCGGCAGTGACGACGATCAAGCCAGACGACTGACCAGTAGCGCCATCACCCGAGCGTTGAGTTAAGTACCACTTATCGAATCGAGGCTCAAAATGCGCGTTGACCGCAGTGCCTGCGTTCGTCGGTACAAAATTCGGTCGCGGCGTCGCTTCGGTTGTCGGCGGAATCGATCCAGCGTCGATCACGAGCGCGGGATTGATGGTGTGGTTCGTGTCGTCTCCGACGTTCCACCGCCAGAGGCTATTGCCATCATCGCCTGGATGGTCGAGGTCCGAGTCGAGATCCTCATCCATCGCCCACACGGTAAGGTCGGTCCCCACCGTACCGGTGACAAACGGCTTCGATGCAACCGAGCCGTGAAGTGGAATAAGGCCGAACTCGTCGGAGACGGTGCTGAACACGCCCCCCGTGGGCCCGCCTTCCTCGTTCAACACGAGGCCGCCCATCGTGAGGTTGGGATTGGCATATTTGATGCCGCCGAAATCGTCCGACCAGTCGCCCAAGATGATGTTGCCGCCGGCATCGAGCGTCATGCGCCAAGGACTTGTCGACCCAGCTTCGGGCGTCCAGCCGGGTGCTTTGGCTTGACTCGTGTCGTTCGCATTGGTTATGGGCGCGAAACTGTTGGCCAAGTCCACGCCAATAAGATCGGCCGTGAGCGGGTAAATGCCGGCGCCCATTGCCCGCCCAGTTACTGTGGCGCTAGTACGCGAATTATTGACGTAGATCGTACCGAAGAACGGCGACGCTGGATTGGTATTAATGGCGAGGCCGGTCGGCTGCTCGAAGTTTGTAAAGCGGTTTGCGGGATCGCTGACGCGCGTCCACCCGGCCGGCGCGCTGTCGGTAACGACGATATCGAAGGTGTTGAAATTGGTCATGTTGAAAGTGTGACGCCCGGCGGCGAGCGCGCGAAGATTTACGGCGTTGCCGCCGTCGCGTGTCACGGTGACATTATCGGCTGGCGCGTTGAGCACAAACTGCCAGACGTTGCTGCCCGTATCTCGCACGCCGGAGGCGTATGGGGCGGCATGGAGTGAGTCGCCAACTGCCACAAAACTTGCCATCGCCAATACGGTGAAAAGATAACAGCGGCGTCGCATCAGTTGCTTCTCCCATAGTCGACCCCCCCAGCCGTCAGCGGACTGAAGTCCGTGCTACGCAGTGAGGTCCACGTGGCATTGTATCAACGGCCACGAAAGTGCGCAGCGTGAAATGCGAACTTGCTTCTCGTATTCGCGCAGACGTGACGTATCCAGTTTCTCGATCCTTTGAGCGACTCGAATCGGACAATGGCGGCGGTACCGCTTGCGCATTTCGCAGTCTTTGAGTCGGGAAACGCGCTATTCACACTGGTGCGGTCGAATACAATCGCTAATAGCGGCGGTGTTCTTGAGCGTTCTTCCGGGCCGGACTTGGAGTCATTCTGCGATGCGCGTGCATTCCTCACATGCCGTCCGCTCCGCTGGTGGGCGCCGAGCGCGACGGAGTAGCGGCGGGTTTACGTTAGTCGAACTATTGGTGGTAATCGCCATCATCGGGATCCTTGTCGCGTTGCTCCTGCCGGCGATCCAAGCCGCACGCGAAGCTGTGCGCCGCATCGCCTGCCAGAACAGCCTCCATAACCTCGCGCTAGCGGTGTTGAATTATGAGAATCAGAAGAAGGCGCTGCCGCCAGGGGCCGATATCGAGCCAAACACGCCTGCGTCGTCGCCAATCATTTGGAGCCACGCCAACGATGTCGACGTCGCTCAGAGCTGGATCATGAAGATTCTTCCCCAAATCGAAGAGCAACAGCTTGCCGATCAAATCGACGCCAGGGTGCAATTCAATGATCATGCGCTGTCAACGGCCGTAGTGCGGCCATGGGAGAGTCAGCCGGCGATCTTGTTATGTCCGTCCGACGGAGCTCGTGGCCGATCCTACGTTCCTCAGGGGCGCGGCACTGGCCCCGCGATCTTCGCTCCGAACATGCGTTTCGGCAAAGGCAACTATGCAGCATACGTCAGCCCGGAGCACGTCGTGCGGATGCGGGTTTATCCCGGCGCCATGATCAACGAACCTCAGCCGCTATCACGTATTACGGACGGACAGAGTAAAACCATCATGCTGGCCGAGGTTCGAACGAGAGATCACGAGCAGGATCCTCGCGGTGCGTGGGCGGCCGCTTTGGTCGGCGGTAGTATCTTGGGATTCGATATGCACAGCAAAGCCTTACCCGAACCGAGTGCGACCACCGCGAAGAGAAGTGTGCCATACAGTCCGTTTATTTACGTCAACACTCCGGGGCTGGTGCCAAATTCAACGGCCGGCTATCCCAATGAAGATTGGCTTCGTGGTCAATGCCCCGATGCGAACGTAGCAGCGGTTGAGGGTATGCCCTGCAATTCTTCAGGTCAGACGAATACTCGTTCGGGAGCCGCGGTGCGCAGCCTGCATCCGGGCGGCGTGAACGCAGCCCACGCGGATGGGAGCGTCATTTTTCTCGGCGATGATATTGAAGTGCACTTGATGGCACGCATGGTCAGCATTAACGACGGGCAAGGCGACGTCGAGCGCGAGCAGCCTTGATTGAGACGACCTTGCATGAAGCCAACAATCGCGTTAGGCCTAGTTGTCCTTGGATTTGCACTGTTGGCAGCTAGCAGCGTGTGGGGCACTCTGTTCCCACCCACGCAGACCTGGACGCTGGAGAAGGCCGAACGGATGTCGAAAGTCAAGGCAAGCATCAACGATGTGGGCGCCGCACTTTACAAAGCCAAACAGCGGATCCACGCCGGTCCGGATCCAGGTCCACTTCAAGCTGAATATGATGCGCTCACCAAAGAATTCGACCAACTCAAAGATGAGTTTGAATCGGCGGCCGAGCGTCCTCAGACAGCCTCGGCGTTCTTAAAATGGGCCGGCATTTCGTTAGCTATCGTGGGACTTGTCAGCTGGTACGCCGTTAAAGATTCTTAGAGTGCCTAACAAATTGAACCGCCAAGACGCGAAGGACGCCAAGGAAGGCAACAAATCTGCATGTGTTTTTCCTTGGCGACCTTTGTGTTCTTGGCGGTTATTCATTCTGGTATGTGCTCTTAATAATAGACAAACGGCCAATTGAAAAACTCGTGATGCGGGGCAGATCACGCGGCAGCCCCTTCCTGCTCAGCAGGAAGGGGCTGTTTTTTTGTCCGTTTTCGCGTCACGATAAGTGCGTATGGACGCGGAGAAAGGCACAGCACGGTTGGCAACCGGATTTGGCGTTACGATCTTTCTCAGTGCGCTGCTGCTGTTCCAGATTCAGCCGCTCATTAGTAAGCACATTCTGCCGCAATTCGGCGGCAGCCCGGCCGTTTGGACGATCTGCCTGTTGTTTTTTCAGACGCTGCTGCTGGCCGGCTATGTTTACGCGCATATCTCCCATTGCTGGTTGCAGCCACGGCAGCAGGCACTTTTGCACATCACGCTGCTGGTCGCGGCTGCCACACTGCTCCTTGCGGGCGTCCTTCCGAGCGGGCGATCAGGGGAAAGCGATGGGCTCGACCCCGCCTGGCGGATTTTATTGATCCTTGCGGCCAGCGTCGGCTTGCCATACTTCGTGCTGTCCGCGACGGGCCCGCTCTTGCAAGCCTGGTTCGGCCGTGCGTATCCCGGCCGCTCGCCGTATCGGCTGTATGCTTTGTCGAACGCCGGCTCGCTGATTGCGCTGTTGAGTTATCCGTTTGTGTTTGAGCGGCTGTTCGATTTGCCGCAGCAGGCGCGGATCTGGTCGTGGGGATTTGTGGTCTTTGCGCTGTTGTGTGGGTATATCGCTTTGAAGTTGCGGCA
Source organism: uncultured Planctomycetota bacterium (assembly GCA_963713365.1). Lineage (GTDB taxonomy): Bacteria > Planctomycetota > Planctomycetia > Pirellulales > Lacipirellulaceae > JABDGM01. Next base: position 239,809 of record CAVQLN010000010.1, read on the forward strand.
AAGGAATCCCCCTCCCCAGCCCTCCCCGCAAGGGGGAGGGAGCCGAACAAGTCATGGAGGCCCGCTAGGGGGAGGGAGCCAAACACGTCATGAAGGCCGGCAAGGAGGAGGGAGTCAAGCAGCTTATGGACGCAGTGCTCCGACGGAGCGTCCGCGAGCGTTCGATTATCTGCTGTGGCTTGTTTGGCCGGCGCTGGCTTGCATCATGCTGATGGCGACGACGAACCATATATCGGCCGACATTGCTGCCACGCCGTTTCTGTGGGTGATGCCGCTGGCCCTTTATCTGGTGACGCTTATCGTGGCGTTTGATCGTCCGCAGTGGTACCGGCCGACATTGGTCGCGGCCGTCACGCTTGCCGCGATTTACGCTGCCGGGTTGGTGCACAAGGAGGGCGTCGGCAGAATCGATGTCTACGACTGCGGCACACCAGGCCGCCTCTACAAAATCGCGAGCGAATTTATGGCGCAGCGAGCGACGAACGCTGTGCCGCCGCAATCACCCGAGTTTCGCGTCAACGGGTGCGCGTTTTTGCTGCTGAACCTGGCGGCAATGTTTGGCTTTTGCATGCTCTGCCACGGTCAGCTTGTGCTCCTGCGGCCGCATCCACGATATCTCACGTCGTTTTACCTCATGATTGCGGCCGGCGGCGCCTTGGGCGGTGTGTTCGTCGCGCTTCTGGCGCCGCTCGTTTTCAACACGGTGTTTGAATGGGAGCTGTCGCTCTTCGTAGCCGGAATTTTGGGCGTAGGCCTTTTGCTTCGAGCGCTCGTGAATGCGGCGTTCGGGGACGTCGAATCGACGCGACGACCCATAGAGTCGGTAATCTTATCCGTGCTGGCCATCGTATTGCTTTTGTCATCTGCCGGCGTATTGCTTGACCTGATTGAGTTTCTGCAGCCGCGCGACGCTGGAACGCTGCATCGGGTGAGAAACTTTTTTGGCGCCATCGCGGTGCGCGAGCGAGCCGAAGACGATCCGGTCGCGCACAATTATCTCCTGCGGCATGGCGCCATCACTCACGGGGCACAATTCACCCACCCTGACCGCCGCCGCGAGCCGACAACATACTTTGGCCGTGCAAGCGGCGTCGGCCACACAATCGATTACTACAAGAGCCGCGTCCGACCATCGGGTGGAATGAGAATCGGTGTCGTGGGCCTTGGTGTGGGAACCCTTGCGGCGTACGTCGAAGCGAGCGACGAGATCACTTTCTATGAGCTCAACCCGGCCGTGGCTGAAACCGCCGAGGACGGCCCGTGGTTCACCTTCCTGACGGATGGCCGCGAGCGCGGCGGGCAAATAAGCGTGAGGTTAGGCGATGCGCGTCTTTCGCTGCAGCGCGAGCAGCAGGACGAGCGAGTCGTCAAAGTATCACCTGCTTGTTCTGGATGCGTTCAGCGGCGACTCGATTCCCATGCATCTGCTGACGGCGGAAGCATTTGAAATCTATCTGCGCGCTTGTCGGCAAATGGCCCGGCTAATTCGGCGGATGGTTCGCACGATGAAACCGAAGGGGCCATTGCTGTGCACATTTCGAATCGCTTTGTCGACTTGGAGCCGGTCCTGCGCAGTACTGCGGAGCGGTTCGGTCTCAAGTGGCTCCGAATCCACAACAAGGCAAATCGTGCTGACGCAATCTATAGCGCGGATTGGATCATCCTCTCACGCAATGAAGAACTGATGCGCGAGCTGACACCGTTCGCCCGCCCGCCGTCGGCCCGCACCGAGCGCAGTGTCCTCTGGACAGACAAGCGTAGCAGCTTGTTCGATGTGCTGAAATGATTGATTGGCGGCCTGACACGCCGAAGACGAAATAAACCCCCGGCTCTGCCGGGGGTATTCGTGCGTAATCGCATTGTGCGATCGTTGACCCCCGGCGGAGCCGGGGGCTGACGGTCGAGAGATTTCCCGATGCGTGGAAAAGATTGAAGGCCCGGCCCGTGAGGTTATCCCCGGCCATCACCCCCGTAAGATGAGCGTTTGCGATCGTCAAGCCGCCCTAACGTGCGATCGAGCGTTTTGGCCAGTGTATCGGCCGCGGCATCGACGGCCTGGTCGATCGTTGCCGCCTGCTCGGTGACAGCGATCGCCTTGAGGCCGCGCGGTCTGGCTTCCATCGTGCAGCGCTTGTCGTTCTCGCCGGATTTCGCCCGGCTGTTTTCGTCGGCAAGGTGAACCTCAACGCGCGTAAGCCGCTCGCTGAAACGCCCCAATACGTCTTCCACGATGCCCTCGACGTGGGAAGTCAGTCCCTCGCTGCCTGCGATGTTGTTGTCGGTCGTCACTCGAACTTGCATGGTTGCATCCTTCGTCTGAGTAAACCAACGGGCGGAAAGCAACCAATTATACGCGCGGCGAGGCGACGTGGCGGCCAATTTTCGCAGCCAATATGGGTAGCTGAATTCGTGAGAATTCAGCCTGGTTTGCGTGATTCTGAACTCTCACGAGTTCAGCTACGTCGAATTCAGCGGCTGCGTCAGTCGTTCTGCGGTCCGACTTTCAGCGTAACCTGTTCGCCTTCGTAGCGGAGTTGCGATTTTAACTCGAAGCCTTTGTCTAATTTGCGGTATTCGAATGGCCCGTCTCCGAAGGGATCGTCGATTTTCTTCAGTTGATCGGGGCCATTCTCCGCGACCGCGATCGCCGCCATAAGCATGGCAACGCGGGCATGGCTGCGGCGCTCTTTGGCCAGCAAACTGTCGATTTGCGGAATTAGAAACGCCGCAGCAGTGTCCGGCTTGAGGTTTTGCTGTTTGAAGTCGGGATACCGGGCCTCAAATTCGGCATGCGGCAGCGCGACTAGCTTCGCCAGCTCGTCGTATACCGGAACTACGTCTTCGGTGAGCTTGATGGCCTGGTCGACAGATTGAATTTTCTTGAGAGCGTCGGGGCCTTCGGCGCCGAGCAAATTGTTCCACAGCTTCAGTCCGGCGCCAGGATCGCGTTTTTCTTCCTCCTTCATTTTCCGCACGATCCAACCGAGGAAGTATTTCCTTTCCATGTCAAACGTGTCGAGGACGCGGCTGGACTGCGGAAGCGATTCCAGCATCGCCTTGGATTCGGCATATTTTGCGTCTAGCTGGGGCACATAGGGCGCCGTTAAGTCCACGACCATGTCCTCGATTAGGAAGCGGACCAAAACACAGATCATGATCGGGTCGCGCGCGACGTGGCGTGCCAGAGCCATCATCGCGAATGCGTCATCATGAAGGGCTTTTGAATTGCCGCGCTCCATCTCATACCTCGCATGGAGAGCGGTAAGGCGGGCCAAATCGCGAGCCTTCGGCAGATGGAGTAGCAGCAGGCTAATGCCGTCGTCGTAGTCCAGGCCCCAATCGCATCGCTCGAGCCTGGCCGCGCGGTGAAGGTACATCATGCTTTTGTGCGCTTCCGTCGCGAGTTTTTCGACGGCCGGATCCTTCAATGAAACGGTGCTCCACTCGTCCAGTATTTTCTGTTGTTCTTCATCGAGAGCCGGCATCTGGGCAAACGCCTGCCAGTATTGCAGCGCCGCATTGGGTCCGAGCTCCGATTGGCCCGCGGGTTGTTGGGCCGTGGCGAGCGCAGCGGGAAGAAACATCGCGCCGGTCATTAAGAGTTGGAAGCTGAAAGATCGCATTAGAGTTCTCCGAATAAGTCGTTCATGTTGGAATCGAGTCGTGCAAAAGCGTGGATACTCCAATCCCCAGATTTCGCGGCGCGCCCTTCGACCGAGTGTTGATCGAGCAGCGATTCAATCGAAATTGGCGAGCGAACGAGCGCGCTGCGGTAGGACCAAACCGAGGAAGCACCCGGTTCAAACGGCGTGGCCAGAAGCGATTCGACGGGAATGGTCTGCGGATCGCGTCTGATGGGTAGCACGCGCTCCCACCAGATGACGACCGCTGCCAACCCTGCGGCGACTAGCCCGCCGAAAATCGCAACGCGCATTCCAACGCGGCCCGACGGCGCCTTGATTGGGCTTGTAGTCGTCCGCTCCAAACTGTGGGCAATTCGCGACTTCAGTTCGGCCGACGGCTGCCGCGGTTGCAGCGCGGCCAGTTCCGCTTCAAATGCTTCGAATTCGGTCATAACATTGACCCTTCCACCAGTTGCTCTCGCAGTTTGGTTAGTGCGTAGCGGTATCGTGACGCGATCGTATTCACAGAAGTGCCCAGAGCGGCTGCGATCTGCTCCAGCGTCAGCCCGCCCCAGATCTTCATGACAATCACTTCGGCCTGGTTGCTGGGAAGATTGCGCAGGCGCTGTTTCAATCGCGACGCGCCGCTCTTCCTGCTCGATTCGAACGGTGAAGAGCGGCTCTGCTTCCGATCGAGCAACGATCGACTCGCGGCGCTGCCGCCGGGTGCGAACGCGCATCCAGTCGAGCGCACAATGTCGAACGCAGGCGTACAAATACGCGGCCGGTGACTCGACCCGCTGGCGCGACCGCCAGCAGCGAATGAAAGCCTCCTGCACCACGTCCTCCGCATCAGCCTGGCTGGGAACCCATTGCCGGGCCAACAAGATGAGCGCCGGCCCGTGCTCATCGAGCCAAACCGACCACTCATCGGACGTGTTTGCCATATGACGCGTTTGGCCGCTGCAACCGGTCCGCATCCATGTCTGTAATCAAGACGCCGCCGCCAGGCAAATCTGTTTGAGGACGCACGAGAATTAGGCAACGTGCCGTCGACTGAAGGAGTTCGTCAGCATCCCCGAAAAGGCCCCTAAGGCATTACTAGCCAGCCGGGCGGTGCTAGCGTTCCGGTCCATGTTGGCAGTTGCCTTCGTTGATTGGTTTGTTAGAGTAGTACGATTCAGGTCCAGGGACGTACGACCAACCCCGCGGAATATCACCATGCAATCGACCGATTTGGCCTTTGTTACTTGCGAGGAATTAATCCAGGAACTCATGCGGCGGAAAACTTTTTTTGGCTGTGTCGTTCACTCGACGGAAGACCACAAGCACGAGGCCTGGGAGGAGCGGATGTTTCGCGTTCACTATAACGAGAACCTGGATTCCTGTCGCGCGGGCCGGCTGCTCGACAGAGTCGCCGAGTACATCAGCGTTCATCTAGATTGATCTAAGCGCAAAAAAAAGGGGGGCGCGGCGAGCACCGCGCTCCCCTTACTGATAGTTTTACGCCGAGCTAGGATTTCGAGCGCCGGTTTCGGACCTTGGCGTCGCCTTCGGTCTCGACCTTGATCTCCTCCTTGCGAAGCGTTTCATCCACGTGCTTGGTGTCTTGGACGCGTCGCTTCCCGACGCTTACTTCTTCGGTCGCGACGACTTCCTTTTGCACGTTCACTTCTTCTTCGCGAACGGGAATGCACACTTCCTGTCCGGCTTTCAGGCTGCTCGCGGAGACCTCCTTGCCGGGCGCCGGACGCCGTTCGATGACGACTTCCTCATGCGACACCGGAACATCAAGAGTCTTATGTTCGGTGTGAACTTCCTTGCGAATTTTTACTTCGCCTGTTTGCACCGGCGTCTTGCTCACGCGCAGCTTTTCCTCGTGTGCCTGCACCGTACTGCCTGCGGCCATTCCGGTTGCACACGCGGCGGATTGTTCTTCATGGGTTCTATCTTTGTTGCTGATGTCCGTTCTCTCTTTGTTGCTGATGTCGTAGCCGCCGAATTGCCGCAGTAGCCGTACGGCCTCTGCGCGGCGATTGCCGGCGTTGACCGTGACAATTGTGCGCCCGGCCTTCAGCTCTCCCTCATAGTATTCAGCCTCTTCGCGCGACAGGCCCATCCCGATCAAAGCGCCTGCCAAACCAGCGGCCGCAGCGCCGGCCGCGGCACTGGAGAGTAAAACGGCCAGCGTACCGCCGGCGATGGCCGGGCCTATTGCGGGTAGAATGCCGGCCAGAATGCCTAGGCCCCACAAGGCTCCGAGTCCTGCCCCGGCCGCCGCGCCCGCGATCGCGCCTTCGCCCGTATAGTCATCATCGTCATCGTCGCCTGTACCTCTATCCGACATGTCAGCATGTCGCTTGGCACTTGCGACGCCAATTTGGTCCTCAGTGAATCCCGCATCTTTTAATGCATGCGTGGCTTTACGCGCCTGCTCATGGTCGGTGAAAACGCCGACCACCGTTTCGTTTGCTTTGGTAGCCATTGCAAATCTCCTCAGACTAATACGCTGCTTTTAATTCGTCCGCACAACGTCGCTTTTTACGACACGTTGGGACGCACGAATTAGCAACTGGCATACCGAACATACATAGCGCGCACAATTCTGTCTGGATAATGACGATTTGTCGCGCAAAGAAGAACCCAACTAGCGACATATCGCACAGCGACAGATTTGACGACCCTTCTGCCGCGCCGGCGGCTCGATTGAGTATCGTCGGGGGCGACTGAACTCTGCGATCCTACTGAATTGCGGACGATAAGGAGAGCTTGGCGACGCACGATGCGGCGGCGGATGCTCGAAGCCGCCTTCTGCTAGCAACGACTTGGGGTCCGGTTAGTCCGGTTAGGCAGCCTCGCCGGGTTCGTCCAAAGATTGCGCAGTTGCCGAACGCGAGCGGACGATACTGACGACGATGGCGATTTTAGCAGGGAGCGATTGAGCAAGGAGCACGGAGCAGGGAGCGTGGAGTAAGGATCAGACTTTTTACTCCATACTCCCCGCTCCGCGCTCCCGGCGCAAACGCTCCCCGCCCCAAGCTCTTTCGGGAGTGTACCAAATCATGCGTCGAAGCTTTCTTGCGCGATACGCGCTGTTAAGTACTTTCGTATGCCTTCAATCCGCCGACGCGGTGTGGTTTGAAGACAATTACCACAAGATAAAGCGTGGTTATCATCGCAACGAGGCGTGGCCCTGGCCCTATGTCTGCCCGGACCGGCTCGCCGTGCGCGATCCGTTTCGCGTGATGGTGGACAACGGCTGGCGGCGGCAGAACCTGCTCGGCCCGCATCATTTCAATGCCGAAACCAACCGGCTGACAACGGCCGGTGAGCTGCGCGTGCATTGGATCATGACCCAGGCTCCAGCGGACCGGCGCAGCATCTTCATCGAGCGGGCCGCCCAGCCGGACGTGACCGACGAGCGCCTGGCCGTTGTACGAGAGTATGCAGCACAAGTGGCAATCGATGCGCAGGAGCCGCAGGCGTTTGAATCACACCTCGTGTCGGAAGGCCGCCCGGCCAGTGTCGTCGACGCCACCAACGTGCGGTTCTATGAGAGCATGCGGCCGCCGGTGCTTCCTCCCCCGGTTGCCGGAGTAACAGGACAATGAGTTTGAAGCTGTTAGCTATTAGCTCTTAGCTATTAGCTAAACAGCGCGATGAGAAAAATCTGGCTAACAGCTAACAGCTAAAAGCTATCGGCTGTATCACAAGGAGACCTGGTCGTGGCTAAGGATTGGCTCACAACAATCGGCGCGGGCGTATGCGCGGTTGGCATGGCGGTGACATCGGCCACTGCAGGTCCGGCTGGCATGACCATATCGAGTCGCGTACCAGTTACGCCACAAGTGCCGGCGAACGTGGCGGCGGCGCGCATCGTGCCAGTCAATTCTCATGCTGAGCGACCCAGCGCTCAAATTTCTCCGGTGCGGCACCCGGTCAAATATTTCGCGGCAGCGGTATCCGAGATTCCGCAGGTATGGAAATCGAAGAAGAAGAGCTCGAATGCAACCGCTCCGTCGGTCCGGCAGAACGACTCGATCTCACTCGAAACGCCGACCGGTGCGCCGACGCCGCAGCTGGTGATTTCGATGGCACAAATGAGTGAGCGACAGGGAGATATCTTCCAGGCCCGCCGCCAATACCAGCAGGCGCTCGCGAAATGGCCCGGACAGGTCGATGTGCTTCGCGCCGCGGCCCGGATGGAAGACCGACAAAATGAATTGCGGTTGGCCGAGACGCTTTATCGCCAGGCCGTAACTGCCAACCCGCAACACGCCGGCGCGCTGAACGATCTCGGCTTATGCCTGGCGCGGCAGGGCCAGCTCGATCCAGCGGTCCAGGTCATCGAGCAAGCGATCACGCTGCAGCCGCAGAAGGCGCTCTATCGCAACAACGCCGCCACGATCCTTGTTGAGATGCGGCAGGACCAGCGGGCGCTTACCCACCTGTCGGCCGTGCATCCCCCGGCCGAGGCGAACTACAACCTGGGTCAGCTCCTAGTGCAGCGCGGCCGGCCGGTCGACGCGACAATCTACTTCCAGACGGCGCTACAACACAATCCCGAATTGCAGTCGGCCCAAATGGCGCTTGGACAACTGCAGGGACAGCCGCAAGTTGCACCGGATGGATTCGCGCCAAACACGGGACCGGTCATTGGTCCTCAGCAACCGCCCGCCGGACCGCAATTGGAATACCCGGCTACGGCCAACACGCCCGACTTCGGCACTTCGAGCTACGTGCGACCCATGAACAGCGGGCGGATCGGCGCGCTGCCGGCGCATCGATACGCCGTGCCGAATCAGCCGGCCGCGGTGCGCCGCTAACAGGAGGTGTCTGAATTCGTACGACTTCAGCTACGTGCGCTCTGCAACGCGCAGTTTCGCGCTTCGCGATCTAGGATTGTTCTCGCGCTCGTTTTCCGTCGCGCAGATCGGGCGCCGAGTGAGAACGCGCAGCCGGTCGTCGTTGCGGAATGCGTCTTTCACTAGCCGATCCTCGAGTGAATGAAAGCTAATGACTGCCAGCCGTCCACTAGGCCGCAGGCAGTCCGGCAGCCGGCGCAACGCCACCTCGAGCCATTTCAGCTCGTCATTGACGGCGATCCGCAGCGCCTGGAATGTTCGCGTCGCCGGGTCGATGCGATCGGTGTGCGAGCGAGGCACGGTTCGGCGAACGATATCGGCTAGATCGGCTGCCGTGCGGATGGGCGTTTTGCGCCGAGTTTCGACAATTCGGCGAGCGATCTTGCGGCTGAATCGCTCCTCGCCGTGACGGAAAATCAATTCGGCCAGGTGCTCGGCGCTGAGCCGTTCGATGAGCTTCCAAGCCGGTTCGCCCCGGGTCGGGTCAAAGCGCAGGTCGAGTGGGCCACCGCTCTGAAAACTGAATCCGCGCTCTTGGTCAGCCAGCTGATCGCTTGAGAGGCCCAAATCCAACAGAAGGGCGTCGACAGCGTCTATTCCAAGCCGGGCCAGAACTTCCGGGAGGTCACTGTAGTTTGCCTGGACCGCGCGAACCGGCAGTCCGCGCAGCTCACTGGCCGCGCACTCCACTGAAATCGGGTCGCGATCCACCGCGATCACCGTTCCGGTCTCTCCGACCGCGGATGCCAGCAGCCGCGTGTGGCCGCCGCCACCCAAGGTGCCGTCGACGACAGTCTGCCCTGGCATCGGTCGAAGCCAGGCCATGACCTCGTCTGCAAGCACGGGCACATGTTGCGTCGGCCCGGACGACATACGCATCGGTCACGAATCAATATGAGTCAGGTCCACGAAGCTTCTGCACAGAATAGCCGTGACCGCCCGTGAAGAGCAAGCAAGCGATGCACCACCAACAGCGTCGTTCCCCAGGCACGTCCGTATGCCGAAAGGGGGCCTCGACGCCCGGCGGACACTGATGCTCAAATCCACCGTCCGCTACTCGGAGGCTTCCGTGCCCCGAGTTTCGACAGAGACGCATTCGCCGGCGGTGTGACCGGGTTGGAGGAGAGCCTGTGGCCGTTCGCTCTCCAGCAAAAGTCTCTGTCGGACGCGCCCGCGGGACGGCGCGTCTTACTGGAATGAGGCGTAGTGCGACGAACAAAGGAGCGACTGCAAAAGTCAGCTTCAACGTCCCCAAAAATAAGCGTTTTTCGGGCTGCGTCAACGTGTTTTTTTCGACCACATAATAATCGTTTGTACAGTAGCATTCGCTGTATCTATCGTCCCAGTTGGAAGGTCCAATTGGCGGTCAAATAAACAGCAATTTAAATAAACTTCTCTCTTGACAGTGTACATTAGAACATATAGTTACAAAAGATGCCTATTCTGGCCTTCAGGCAGCGAGGGCTCGACGTAGCAGACCGGGGCCGTATACTCGGCCGACTTACGGACATCAGATTTTCCGTTGCATTTTGCCATGGTTAAAGACGTTACACTTTTCGACTACGAATTGCCGCGCCGGCTCGTGGCTCAGGAGCCGCTACGAAACCGCGCTGACGCTCGGCTCATGGTTGTGAACCGTGCCAGGCAGGACATTTCGCACCATCACGTGCGGGATTTGCCACATCTCGTCGAAAGCGGCGACCGGCTTGTCGTTAACGATACCAAAGTGGTTCCGGCCCAATTGGCGGGGCGGCGGCTGCAAACGGGGGGCCGCTGGCAGGGGTTGTACCTGGAGAGCACGGCCGACGGCCACTGGCGGATTCTGTGCAAAACGCGAGGCCACCTCCACCCGGGGGAGGCGGTCGAGATCATCGATCGTGAAGGGCGTATAGGGCTGAAGCTTTGGCTGCTGGAGAAGATAGAGGAAGGCCAATGGCTAGCACATCCCGAGCCTGATGAACCGGCCGAGTCGGCGTTGCAGCGGTTGGGACGTGTTCCCCTGCCGCCGTATATCCGCGGCGGCAACATGGTGGACGCCGACGTTGGGAACTACCAGACAGTATATGCCCGCAATCCCGGGGCGATCGCGGCTCCCACCGCCGGGCTCCATTTCACGAAGGAACTTTTAAAGGCCCTGGAAGCTCACGGCATTGTACTGTCGCGCGTGACGCTGCACGTCGGTTTGGGCACGTTTCGTCCGATTGAGACGGAGTCCCTCGACGAGCACCGCATGCACAGCGAGTGGGGGGAGGTGGCCGCAACTGTTGCAAACGATCTCAATGCGACGAGGTCCGCCGGAGGGCGGATCGTTGCGGTTGGCACGACAGTAGCGCGCCTACTAGAAACAGCAGTTCGAACGGCGAACGAAGAACGGGGGATGGGGGGAGGGGGAGAGGGGGAGAATAGCCGCCGAATTGAAGTCTCCCCGTCTCCCGCTCTCCCATTCTCCCACTCTCGCCCTGCCTCCGCTGCGAGACGACTCATTCCGCCGTGGCAAGGTCGGACCGATCTGTTCATCCGTCCGCCGTTCGAATTTCGGGCGATTGACGCGCTGATGACCAACTTTCATTTTCCCCGAACGACGTTACTCGTGCTCGTGCAGACGTTCGGCGGGCGAGAGCTGATTGCCGAGGCTTACCGTCAGGCAATTAAGGAAGAATACAGGTTTTACAGCTACGGCGACGCGATGCTTATCGTGTGAGTAGGTGAGATGGGACTCACGTCGTTCGACAACCGCCGCTTTGCCTTCTACGCGCACACAAAAAAACGGCTCTTCTCTGGGGACTGGGGCAGGTAGTCCCTGTGGTCGAGAAGAGCCGCTATAGGATCCAGTATGCGGAATTTGCTCAGTCAGCAAATAAGAAACAAAGCGTGTGACTCGCAAGTGTGAATGAAAGCGGTGCCACTGCCTGCTACTTGAATCGTCCAGTGGCAAGATGGACTTTATTCAACTTGCTAAAGCAGTTGCACGCGCCAAACCATGAACTGGCACTGGTGCAATTCCCCGCTTCGGCATGGCCGGCATTATGGGCGCAGCCTCACAGCAAGCGCTCGATGCCGGTGCGCATGGAAGAGTGCAAAGGCAGATGGCTTAGCCGAACACGTCGGCCAGTTCCTCAGCGGAACTATCGAAACTGTCGGCCGTGGCGTGGGCCATTGAACTTATGGCGCCGAAGCAGGCGACGACAATCAGCGCCAGCATGACCGCGTACTCAACGGCGGTTGGACCATCTTCTTCACGCAGCAGTTTTTTCAGGAGGTTCATCATGGTAGTCACAGCATAAATTGCTGCCAGCGGGGTTTTACTTCACGTGCCGGAATGACGCGCGCTGCGTCAAGCGGGCTCTGCCTTCAGGAAAAGTCTAGGTTACGTGACCGGAAATGCAATTTGCCGTCGTTAAAGTCGAGCGGACGGAAGTCTGCCTATGACGATTGTGCCAGATAAAACGAAAAAAGCCGGCGATTGATTCGCCGGCTTTTGAACGCGCTTAGTTAACTTGAGCTATTCTAGCCCACTTAGGCCTGGAACGAGCTGCCGCAGCCGCAGGACTTCACCGCGTTCGGGATTGTCGAACTTGAAGCCGCGGGCTTCGAGGCCGTCGTAGAAGTCGATTGTCGTGCCGTCGAGATACAGGGCACTCTTTTTGTCGACGACGACCGGCACGCCATGATATTCGTACTTTGAGTCGGCCTTCTCGTCGAAGTTTTTGTCGAAGCCCAGCGCGTAGGAAAAACCGCTGCAGCCGCCGCCGGTGACGCCGACGCGCAGCACCGTTTCCGGCTCGATCTTCTGGTCGGCCATGATTCGCTTGACTTCGTTGGCAGCCTTTTCCGTGAGGACGATGGCCATGTTCCGATGCTCCGAGTGAAGTGATTGTTTGAAGGTTAAGGGGGCAGTATCGAATTTGGGCGGTTCGCTAGGTAAGTCTAGCTCACACTGGAATTATAGTCATCGGCGAGCCAGGCGGGAAGCTGGGGAGCGATTTCTGCCGTTCAGGCGGCCGGATTTGGCCAGCCGGCGCGGCGGCCAGTTTGCGTAGTTCACGGACAGCGACGAATCGACGCGCTCGGCGGCCAGCTCGACGTCTGCGTCCGTGTTAAAGCGGCCCAGGCCGAATCGCAAGCTGCTGCGGGCGGCGTCTTCGCTAAGCCCAAGGCCAGCAGCACGTGGCTTGGGCTCGGGATCGGTCGATGTGCAGGCCGCGCCGCTGCTGACGGCCAGGTTGCCCATCGCGAGCAGCAGTGCTTCGCCGTCGACATTGCCGAACGACACGTTGAGATTGCCGGAAGTCGAAGGGGCACGCCATCTTCGTTGCGTGCGTCGAGTGCCGGGCCGCAAAGTTGAACGTTCGTCCAGTTCATCAAAAAGTGCATGCGCGAGCCGATCGCGCAGCCGTGTCAGTCGCACCGTATTCATTCGGCAATTCGTCTAGGCACAGTCGCAGCGCTGTCAGCGAAGCCGACGATGCCAGGCACATTGAGCGTGCCGCTGCGGCGGCCTTCTTGTTGTCCGCCGCCGACGATTTGCGGTTCGAGCGGACGATCGGATCGCGCCGCCGCACGTACAAGGCGCCGATTCCCTTGGGGCCGTAGATCTTGTGGGCGGTGAAACTCATCAGATCGACGCCGAGCGCGGCGACGTCGACCGGAATCTTGCCGACGGCCTGCGTGGCGTCGCAGTGCAGCAGCACGCCACGCTGTCTGACAGATGGCGGCGATCTCCGCCAGCGGCTGAATGACGCCGATTTCGTTGTTGGCGAGCATCACCGAGACGAGGCAGGTGTCGTCGCGCAGTGCATCGGCAACTTTTTGTGGATCGAGCCAGCCGGCACGCGGGCTGCCGTGCTGTTCGACGTCGAGCAGCGTCACGTCGTAGCCGCGGCGGCCAGGCGCGCGAGCGGATCGAGCACCGCTTTGTGCTCGGTCGCAACGCTGACGAGGTGATTGCCCGCGGCCGGCGCGTCGCGTTCGCGCCACGCCGCGAATGGCGAGGTTGTTGCTTTCGGTGGCGCCGCTGGTGAAGACGATTTCCTTCGCGTCCGCGCCGATCGCCGCGGCGATCGATTGCGCGGGCCTCGTCGACGGCGTCGCGAGCCTCGTGGCCGAACGCGTGGACGCTATGCGGGTTGCCGTACATTTCGTCGAAGTACGGCAGCATCGCCTCGACAACGCGCGGATCGACGCGCGTCGTGGCGTGGTTGTCCATGTAGATGAGTGTGGGCATTGGCCGGCATGTCAAGCTAAACCGCAAGCAGACGCAGGACGTCCACAGCCATTTTACGCTGGTCGGCGACAAAAATCGCTTGCGGTTTAGCTGAACAGCGCCCGGACGGCGATTTGCGACCAGCTTTCGAATTCGTCGAGCCGGGCGAGAATTTCGCTGACGGGGCGAAAGCCGGCGTCCAGAATGTCGGCTTCGCGCGGTCGGATGTTCGGGCTGCTCGACGTCGCACAGGTGCACCACGCCGAGGTGGACCTGGCCGACAGGCGTTTCATCGTCGTTGATCAGGCCGACGATTTTTTCCGCGTACGCCGTGTCGATGATCACTTCTTCGTCCAGCTCGCGGCGCATGCCTTCGCGATAGACGTCGCTGAAATGCGGCCGGCGGCCGCGTCGAGCGACGAGATGTGCCCGCCGACGCCGACGCTGCGCTTAGCGTGCAGGCGGCGCTCGCCTTGGCCGCTGCCGCGCAGGTACTCGAACAGATGCACGGTGCCGTCGGCGTCGGTCCAGCGGAACAGCACGTAGGGAATGAGCTGCTTGAAGCTGGGGTCGTCCTCCATCTCGCCGCGCGGCCGGTACTCGACATGGTCGCCTTCGAGAAGCTGCGGCAGGTAGCGGTCGACGTCGTCGGAGAAGCCTTGGAAGTAGCCCAGCTCGTGGAACAGGGGTGGGAACGACGAGGATTTTTTCTTCGGCGACCGTGGACATGCGAGTCATTTCGACGGATTTTCGCCGTGAATGCTAGCGGCCCAATTTGCGGTGAAAACATCACTCGATGCTTGCCGAAATAGTCCCGGCCGCCGAAGCGGCCTCGCCGCGCGTCGTCGATTTTGAGTTTCAGTTCGTCGGAGTTGCCGCGCAGCTCGGGAGCGTACATGGCCGAGGCCTTCGTCGGCAGGGCACTGAAGCGGCCGGGGATTTCAGCCCTCATGCGGTAGCTCACGCTGTGCCGGCCGCGGGCCAGCTGCTGGACGAAGAGTGCGACACGGTTGTCGCGCAGTTCGATGTACGCGCCAGCTCGTTGCCGTTGTAGCCGCTTTGCAGGGCGACCGGCTCGCAGCCCGGCCGCCTTCATGTCTTCGAACAGGATGTACTCGTAATCGTTTTTCGATTCGACGACGAGCTCGATTTCCAAGAGATCGCCGCTGGTCACGCTGTCGAGATTCTGCGATTTCGGTGCGGTCGTATTTTTCGACCTGCTGATCAACGACCTGACCGCGGCCGCCGGCGACTTCGATCGACTTGTCGACTGGCGTGAGCTTGTAGTAGCGGCGGTCGACCTTGAGCTCCAAGCCGGCGCGGCGGATGTCGTCCTCGAGCGTGAAGTTGGTGAGGTAGCCGTTCCAATAGAGCGGGCCGGTGCCCGATTTGCGGAGTTCGACCGTGTGCGGCCCCGGTTCGAGTGCGTCGCCTGCGAGCACGAATGCGTTGTCGAACGTGAACAGGTTCTCGGCGTCGATCTTCACTTCTTTGCGCTTCTGGCCGTCGACCCAGACTTCGACCGTCATGTCGGGCTTGTCTTCGCCGCTGGCTTTCGATGTAGTCGGCGAGCGCCTCGATCACGAGGGCCGTGTCGCGCGTGCTGTTCCAATAGGTGGCGTGCTTGCGGTTATTGATGAGGTACTTCACGAGCCGCGGGGCGACTTCGCTGTTCGGCTCGGTCGCGGCCAGCAGCTTGAGATAGTAGGCGTGGGCCTCGAATTCGCTGCCGTACCAGTACCACCAGATGTTCTTCGGCAAGATTCAGATAGGCGGTCTGGTTTTCGTCGTCCTGCGACCACGTACTGGCTGATGTTGCGCATGACCATCGCGAGCTTGTCGGCTTCGTTCTGTTTGTGAAGCGCGAGGCCGTAGGTCGCTAAGCCGTAAACGGCGAGTTGGTGCGGTCGCTGATAGAGATGGTCGCGCATCGTGTCGCTCGTCGACGCCGGCATCGACCAGCACCATGTAAACCAGTGCGTCGATGTTGTCCGCGTCGTGCTTGGCCGGCTTGTTCTTGTCGATAACGTTGCCTTCGTCGTCGACGTTCGCGAGGCGTCGAAGCTGCTCTTCCTGGTAGCCTTTGAGCCACTCGATGCCGCGCTCCAGCACGCCGGGCACGAGGGCGACATCGTTTTGCTGGGCGATTTGCAGGCCGTGGACGACGAGTGGCCGTCATGTGCGGCGTCGAGTGTTCGCCCCAGCCGCTGAACCAGCCCCAGCCGCCGTCGGAGAGCTGCATTTCGGTAAGGCGATTGACGCCGGCTTTCACGATCTTCGTCAGCTCGGCCTCGTCGAACACGGGGTTGCGGTCGAAACGCTGCCAGCCCTTGCGCGCGAGCCGCGGCATCGCCGATTTCCTGGGCGTTGAGGTTGGTGCGCTTCTCGCTGAATCGCCTTGAGGTCGAGCCGCATCCGCAGCAGCGTTTGCTGCGTGATCACGGCCGGCAGGAAGCGGTTGAGCGTTTGCTCGGTGCAGCCGTAGGGATAATCGATGAGGTAGGGCAGGGCGTCGACCATCGCACCGGCCAGCGTGGGCGAGTAGCGGACTTCGAGCCGCGTTTGCTCGGCGCGCCGCTCGCTGCGGCACGGTGATTTCGAACGCGCCCAGCTGCTCGTCTGGGCCGGAGCGCGCCGCTGAAGCTGTCGGTCTTGAGCATGCCGTGGACGTACACGGGGAACTTCATTTCGACGGCGTCGGATTCTTCGTCGGTGAGCGCGAGCATGCGAATCGCGGCCTCGCCTTCGCGGGCGACCTTCACGCGCCAGTCGACGCGCTGCTCGCCGCCGGCGGGAATTTCGACGTACTTCTTCGGCAGCGGTGGGCAGCTCGAGCGTGTTCGCCGTCGAGCTCAAGCCGCACTTTCACTTGCTTGGCCGTCGTCAGGTAGTTGTGCACGTTGGCGCTGAGCACGACCTCGTCGCGCTCGACGAAGAACCGCGGCGCCTGCATGCGCACGATGAGATTCTTGCGCGTGACGACTTCGGCCGAAGCTTCGCCGACGCGCGTGCCGTGGCCCATGCTCCAGGCGCGGATTTTCCACGCCGTGAGATTCTCCGGCATGTCGAGCTCGACTTCGGCCAGTCCGTCTTTGTTGGTTTCCAGTGCGGCGACCCAGAAGGCGGTGTCGGCGAATTCGCTGCGGACGGTCGGTTCGGACGAGCGGTTGCGCAGCACCCGGCTGCCCTGGCTGCCGCTTCATCGGCCAGCATGTCGGCGCCGCCATCGAAGTCGACTGCGGCCACCTTCGGCAGCTGCGGCCGGCGCCGGCGGGCCGCCCGCAAACCCAACGCCGAGTGACGATCGGCTCATTGATTGCACAGCGGCCTCCGACAGGCTGAATCCGCTCGTGGCCATTCCGCTGCGAACCTCAAGCTCGTCGGCAACGGTGTCGCCGAAGACGCCGAGGCTCTCCATGGCGTTTTGACCAGGCGGAACGAGATTGGTAAACCAACGGTCAAGATTCGTCTCGAGATACGGCCGATGTTCGCGCCGCCACTTCCAGAAGAATTCTTTGATGTCCGCAACGTTCGTGCCGCCCGAAATGTACTCCAGGCTCTTGTCGAAGACCGAGAGCACGGTGGAGCCGACAAACGGCTTGCCGCGCTTCGTCGGTGAGCTTCAGCTTGACCTTCGCATGCTGGCCTGGCTGATACGCGTCGGCAGAGGGCACCACTTCCACGTTGAAGATTCGCTTGGCCGGCGGGACGTGAATTTCGCGCACTTCGGTGTGCACCTGGCCGTTCGAGACCGTCACCGCCTCGACGAAGAAGTTCGGCATGTCCTTTTGCGTGACGCCGAGTTCGACCATGCGTGCTCTTGCCGCTCGAGCCGCAATAGTCTGCGGCGGCAGGTACACGCCGTTCGGCGGGCCGCACGAAGAGCAGAACGTCGACGCCGGCGCGATTCGTGTTGACTTGCAGCTGGACTTTGTCGTCCGGCGCGTATTCGCGCTTGTCGGGCACGACTCCAGGTCGTTGAAGCGGAACTCGCTGCCGTCGAAGCCTTCGCCGATGATCGTGAACAGGTAGCCGCCTTCGATTTCGTGTTCCGCTTTGTCGGTGACGTGATACGACAGGCGGTATTGGCCTTTCTCCGAGGCCTTGATTTGAATTTCGGCGCGGCCTTCGGCGTTGGTGGCGAGATCCCAGGAGCGGACTTCGGTTTCGACCGGCGTTGCGCTCCGGCGCGGGGCCATAGGTAATCTTCAGCAGGCGCAGCTTGCCGGTGCCTTCGACCGGCTTGCCGTCGAGCCGGCGGGCGGCGAAGCTCGCCGCGATCGTGTCGCCGACGCGGTAATAGCCGCGGTCGACCCAGGCGATAGACTTGAAACGGCTTGCGGGCCACCAGCACTTCGCCGCTGCCGACGATCGTGCGCCGCGATTGGTCGACGACTTCGGCTTGAATCGAGTAGCGGTGGTCCTGGTCGGGGTGCGCAGCCTTGGCGAGCGATGTGTCGATCTCGACCGAGACGGTGCCATCGGCAGCCGATCGGCACTTCGCGCTCGGCGACGATTTCCGGCGGTGCGGCTGGCCGCCAATACCACCACGGCGCCGGCCGCCGGCAGCCCCAATTGCGCCAGCCCGGGTACCAGTCGTAGTCATACGCGAACCACCAGTAGCCGGGGCCGTAGAGCCAATCCCAGGGACCGGGCGGATACCAGCGGGCCGTGTGCTCGGATGCGCATGCACTCTTGTACTTCACGGTCGCGCTTGTGACCGGCGAGCCGAAATAGTACTTCGCGCGGATCGTGGCGGTGATTTTTTCGCCGAGCATCACCGGGTCGGTCGGAGCTTCGATGGTGACTTCGAACTCGGGCTTCTTGTACTCCTCGACGCGGAAGCTGCCGCCGCCGCGATTGACGACCACCAGTTGATATTGTCCCAAGCGTGGCGTCGGCGGGCAGCTCGAATTTGCCGGCGATGCCGCCGTAGTTGTCGGACGTGAGCGTTTCGTTATAGACCTTTTCTCCCTTGGGGTTATGAATCTCCACGGCGAACGATTCGTGAGCGAACTGCGATTTGTCGTCCAGGTCGTACTTGGCCTGGCGAATCCAGAATTTGAATTCGACGGTCTGTCCGGGGCGGTAGACGGGGCGGTCGGTGATCGCAAATGTCTTTGTCTTCGTTGTACTGGGCGTCGTGATATGTCAGCGCGCCAGACGTTGTGGAAACCAAGATATGCGAGCCGGCCGTCCGGGGTGGTTGCGGTCGCGATCCACTGGTATTCGTTGTTGTGACGGGTCTTTGTCGCTGCTCGGAAGCGGCAGCAAGGCCTGGCCGTTGGCGTCTGTTTGCTGCGCAAAGCTGCTTGGTGTCGACCTGGTAGTTGTTGCCGTCGATGTGCCGCTGACGATAGGCGAAGAACTCGACGTTGGCCTTGGCGATCGGCGCGCCGGTGACGGCGTCGGCAACGAAGTAGAACGACTTGTCCGGCATCGGCTTGCGGACGATCGCCGTGTCGGAGAGCCAGAGGACGATCTTCGAAGTGTTGCCGCCCGCGACATTTGCCGTGACGAGGTACGCGCCGGCTTTTTGCAGCGGCGTCGTGACACGGTGATCCGGCGGTCGAAATGTTTCTCGCGCGGCTCGAGTTCGAGGTTCCAACGTGCGACTTCGGCGCCGAGATATTGCTCTGATTCTCTTGCACGAGCCGATAGCCGATTTCCGAGATATTCATCCGCTGCCAATCGAGCTGCCTCGGGTTCGACTTTAGATAGGCCTTCACGTCGTCGAGCAGCTTGCGGATGTTGATCTCGTGGCGCGACGAAGTCGACTTGCTTGGCGTTGCGGAAGCGGAAGTCGACCGTGGCGCCGCGGCCGGCCGGCTGCGACATCACGCCTTCAAACTGGCCCCAATTGCCGACGATTTGCTCCAATCGACGCTTGGTATTGGGCTCGGGCCTGCTCGTCGCCTTTGACGCGCTCGACCGCCATGCGCCAGTACTCGGCTGCGCGCGGGTATTGCCGCCGGTCCTGGAAAATCTCCGGCCAGGCTGCGAATCGCATCAAATGGCGTTGTCGTCGCTATTTGCCGGCGATTCCTCGACGATCTGCTGGTAAAGCTTGATGAAGTTCTGCTCGTCCGGCAGTTTGAAGCGCTTGATTCCAGTTGCCAGGCGGGCGATGGTCTCGTCTTCACCGAGCGAATCGAGCGCCCAGGTGCCGGTCGCGGCATCGGCCGTCTCAGCATTGGCATCGTCCGATTCGTCGCTGCGTGCGGCAAAGAGAACATGGTAATCGGCCATCGTCTGCACGCCGAACTGGCCGTGCAGGAATCGCGCGCGAATGCATGCGTTCTTCGTTCCGCCGTCGCGGGTGCCACTCGACCATCGTCTCCAGCAACCATCGCCAGCGCTCGCCGTCGTTCTTGGCTGCGTCCCAGCTTTCCGGCACGCTGTAAAGAATTGGGTTGCCTTCGGCGTCGACCGGGGCACCTTGCGGCTGCGCCGCCGTAGTAACCCCAGCCGTCTTCATAGTCGGGCAGCGTTTCGAGGTCGGTGAGCGACTGCAGCCGCCAGGCTTGTTGCCAATCGCTGGCGAACAACACCGCGTCGGCGAACTGCTTCACTAGCTGGGATTGGTCCACCTTGCCGTCGGCTGTTCTCGGCCACCTTCATGCCTTGGCGAAACAGCTGCAGCGCGCGCACGCGGTCGCGCGCGGTTGCGTGAACGACTTTGCCGCCGCCACGGTGTTCGCCGCGCTCGAATTCGTCCGGCGATCATGAAGCCATGGTGGTCTACGTCGAGATAGGACTGCGCGACAGCCATCAGTAGTCGCCAATCGTCCGAGTGCGCGGCGACGGCCGCTTCGCGAAACTCGTCGATCTCGTGCACGCGGTTGAGCTGCTGAAGACAGGCAATGGCCGTTTGAACGACGGTGGACAATTCGGTCGACGGCGTCGCTTCATCCAAGGCAAGATCGCCAAGGGCCTCGTAGGCCTCGTTGTAATTGCCCTCGGTGTGGAGCTGCAGTGCCTGCTTCAACGAAGAGCTGTTGTCGGGCTCGCGGCTTGCGTCAATAGCCAGAAGACATTGCCCAAGGCCAAGGCCAAACTGAAAACGATCATTGGGCGGATTTGACGCATCATGCTGTTCCGAATTTAGGGGCAAAGAATCGTAGTTTGTTTTCTTGTTTTACGCGTTTTCCCATGTGCTGGTCCACATTGATTCGCGAACGACGGTGATTCGGCCGGTTCAACCAGTGGATTGGACTACAAGCCCCTTCTTTCGACGCGATAACGTGCAAAAGGTTCCGAATTTGCAGGCGCCGCGTTGGTTGCGTCATTGCGACGAGGCCGCAGGCGCAGGTTGCAAAAAGGCAACGCGGCGTCATGCGGATTGGACTGGCATTGGACTCATAGTGAAAGAATTCGATGGCAAACAGCGGCATTTTGAGGTCGGCGGCGTTAGACACGCGTCGCGATGCGAGAAGCGGTATGCGGCCTGCTGATGTTCGGCGGCGGGCGGAGAGGTTGCGCTTTTTCGCGGCAGGTCGGCGTGGCCGCCGACGCTAACCCCTTCTATCAATAGACCCAGGATGGTGCCCGTGCCAATGTCGAGCGTTTCCCGCGGGATTTCTTTCCATGACTCGTTCTTTTACAGCCTGCACAGGCTCGTGGATGCGGCCGTCATATGCCTGACGGTTCGCACCGCAGTCGATTACACGCACGGCGCGCGACTGCCCGACGCATTGACAATCGCCGCTGCGACGATTCTCGTGTACCACGTCGTGGCTGAGCTGAGCGGGCTGTATCGCAGTTGGCGCGGCTCGCGGCGTGCGGCGTGAAATTGCCTGCGTGCTCATTACTTGGGGCTATGCCGTGCCGGTGCTGCTCGGTGCGGGCCTGATCACCCAATACAACGCCAAATTTTCGTACACCTCGAAGCTCATCTGGATTTTTGCGACGCCGCTTGCCATCGCCGGCACACGTTTCGTCATGCGAAAAGTTCTGCAGCGCCTGCGGGCGCGTGGCTTCAACACCCGCAGCTTTGCTATCTGCGGCGTGAATGAGCTGGGCGTTCAACTCGCACGGAACATTCGAGAAGGCGCCTGAAATGGGCCTGCGGCAGGTAGGTTTCTACGACGACCGTCCGATCGAACGAACGGCGGCGCTGCCGCGAGAGATCGGCGTCCGCGTCGGCAATTTCGAGGAGCTGCTGGATCGCGCCAGACGCGGCCAGATCGACATCGTCTACATCACGTTTCCGATGCGGGCCGAAGAGCGAATTCGCAATGTCCTGGCCGAAGCTCGCCGACACGACGGCCAGCGTGTATATCGTCCCCGACTTTTTCGTATTCGAGTTGCTGCACGCCCGCTGGACGAACGTCAACGGCCTGCCCGCGGTGAGCGTGTTCGAGAACCCGTTGTATGGCGTCGACGGGTTGCTCAAGCGGACGGCCGACCTGGTGGCCGGCTCGCTGATGTTGGCGGCGGCCGCTTTGCCGATGCTTGTGACAAGCCTGTTCATCAAGCTCACGTCGGCCGGGCCGGTGTTTTTCCGCCAGCGGCGCTATGGTCTGGATGGCCGCGAAATCCTCGTGTGGAAGTTCCGCACGATGACCTGCTGCGACAACGGCAATGACGTTCGACAAGCCACTCGCGATGACGAGCGCGTGACGGCTATCGGCCGGTTCTTGCGCCGCACGTCGCTCGACGAGCTGCCGCAGCTTTTCAACGTGATCGAAGGCAGCATGTCGCTCGTTGGCCCGCGGCCGCATGCCAACGCCCACAACGAGCTGTACCGCGTCCCTTATCGAAGGCTACATGCTGCGGCACAAAGTCAAGCCGGGCATCACGGGCCTCGCGCAAGTGAACGGCTACCGCGGCGAGACGGAAACGCTTGAAAAAATGGAAAAGCGCGTCGCCTGCGACCACCAGTACATTCGCGAGTGGTCGTTCTGGATGGATCTCAAGATCCTGGCGAAGACGCTGCGCGTTGTCTTCACGCAGCGCAATGCGTATTAACAGCTAGAACCGCAAGCCGGGCGGCGAATTGCATGTGAGGCGCCGTCGGCGCGCTTGCGGTTTAGCTTCGCTTCTACTGGAATATCTCCGGATTGTTATACGCATCGAAATCGCGCGCCGTGAATCCGTTGTTGACCTTCAAATTCGTGTACGTAAAGCTCGCCTCGAGCGGCGGCTGCCCGCCCGGTTGCCGTGGCCATAGATACGAGTCGTAATGGATGGGAATCCCTAGCTCGTTGTCGAAGAACACTCGGGAAATATGCGTGTCAAAATTTTGTCGCGGGATCGGGTGGATGACCTGAACCATCGTAGCCGGCCGGTCGCCGATTTTCTCGTCTTTGGTGGTGACTTCGCACTCTGCGTATTTGGTGTCGGCTTCCATGCTGCGGATTAGTTCCGCCGTCAGGTTGCGGATGCCGACCTTCGTGATCGGATGCTTCTGGCCGTTCATGGCCCGCGCACCGTTCGGATCAAGTGGCAACTTGCCCGCAACGCGTTTCCAGCCCGCTTCCAGCACGATCAATTTATTGTTGTTCTGCCCATCGACGTAAACGACCTCGCGGCCTTGAAATGGCTTTAAGAAGTTCATGTACACGCTGAACGGTTCGTGGCGCACTTTGAGAAAGATGTGCTGGTGCTCAGTCAGCTCGCCATCGACTCGCTCGCGTTTGACGAGCGTGCACGAATAATCGCGGACATTCCGGTCAATTTCCTCGAGGCTCGCCTTGCAAACGCGAAGCGCCGGAGCGAGCGGATGCTCGCCCGGCTGCTGGGTGAAATCCAGCACGACTCGGCTGGCCGGCGTCGCGTTCGGCGCAGAAGTGGTCGCGGACAGTGCGTCCGCCGGTTGGGCCGCCGCAGTTTCGTTAGCCACGCGAAAGACGGGCTCGGTTAACTGGCCTTGGCCCGAGGCACGCGGGCATTGGGCAGCTAGAATAATCACAATGCTCGCCGCAACGGCTGAATAATTGCTGCCGCATACGCTGCGGCGGATTGCAGGAATGATCGGCGGCATGTGGACGCTCCTTTCGATTGCCTCTCAAGTGCAGACGAAGCTGCTCGATAGCGCGGCGGCAATCTAATACAATCCTTTACGGGTATCCCGGCGTGCGTGTTTGTGCTTGCGATTTAGCGGGTAGCCGTGTCGCGCAGGTCGGCCTAGCCGGAGAAAATATCCTAGACGACCTGAGTTATCGGCGGAAGGGAAGCTTGGCGTGGCAAGTCCTGGACTTATTGTAGGACGAGTGGTCTCTGCCCCATTCGACGAAAACACCTATATCGCCCATCTTGGCGATGGCGGCGAATGCGTCGTCATTGATCCGGGTTTCGAACCACAAGCAATCATTGATTACATGTCCGAACGTTCGCTGATTCCCGCGACGATTCTGTGCACTCATGGGCACAGCGACCATATCGGCGGCAATGCGGCACTCAAGCAGCAGTGGCCTCGATGCCCGATCGTGATCGGAGGCGCTCGATGCGGAGAAGCTCACGAACCCGGACCTCAATCTGTCGGCCGCGTTCGGCTTCGCTATCACCAGCCCGCCGGCAGATCGCACCTTGCACGAAGGCGAGCGAGTTTCCGCGGCCGGAATCGATTTCGACGTGTTGGAAACGCCAGGGCACTCGGTCGGACACGTTGTGTTTCTGTGCAAGCAAGTGACGCCGTGGCAATTGTTCGGCGGCGACGTGCTATTTTCCGGCAGCGTCGGCCGGACTGACTTGCCGGGCTGCAGCTTTGAAGTGCTCGAGCGCTCGATCCACGAGAAACTCTTCACCCTACCGGACGATACAATCGTGCTTCCAGGCCACGGGCCGTCGACGACGATCGGCCGCGAGAAGCTCAGGAATCCGTTCGTGGGTGCGCCGGCCGGGTATCGCAACTCGCGCGATGCCAAGGAGTGACGACAGGCGCGCAGGTCCAGCAAGAGTTTACGTTACTCGGACCGAACCGTCTCGAACTCGATGAAGTCCGTTGACATTCTCGATCAGCAAAGCGCCCTCTCGATCGATTCCCAGACAAACGCCCGTGATCCAGCGGCCATTGGCGTTAACGTCAACGCCTTGTTCAGTCAACCAACAGAGGCGTTGCCACGCATCCGGAAGACGAGCATCGCCATCTGCAAGCTGGCCGACGCGCCGCTGCAATGCCTTAAGCGTTTGAAGCAGGATTGTTTGAAGCGCGTGGAGAGTTCCGCTGACATCGCACAGGGCCGTGCCGTTTGGCCCGAAGCTGTGTGGCGCGGTTCGCCACGAATTGTTGATGTTGATGCCAATGCCGATGATCAGCCGATCTTTGGCGGGCGCCGCGCCCCCGGGCGATTCGATGAGGATGCCGCAGACTTTGCCGCCGTCGAGGATCACGTCGTTGGGCCACTTGATGCCGAGGCGAGGAAGTGACTTTGGATTGCGGATTTCGGATTTCGGATTTTCAGTTTGACTTAACTCCGCGCTTAACGCGTCGCACACGGCGACAGCACTCGCGAGCGACAATTGCGGCCAGTTTGCCGGTAGTAGTCCAGTTGTAGCCTGATCGAGCAGCACGCTAAAAGTCAGTGCGCCGTCGGCCGACCACCAGCGGTTTCGGCCGCGGCCTTTGCCGGCGGTTTGACGGCGTGCGACGACCAGCGCCGGCAATACGAGTGTCGAATCAGGTGCCAGTTCCGCTGCTCGTTCGTTTGTGGAACCGAGCGTGTCGTGAATTTCGACGTAGCGCACGAATGTGCTAAAGCGAATTTGTTGGGCGTCGAACATGGAGTACAGAGCCCGGCCATGTTGGCCGGGAATATGCGGTCAGAAACAAGATTGCGCACGGACCAATTGGCCCGGCTATGTATTGGCTTCGGCGAGTCGGACCGAAGATGGTGCGGCTATGTACTCGCTACAGAGCCGGACACCGACGAGCCGTCGGTCGACAGTTCTTGCACGCTCGTGCTCTTATGCATATTGGGAATTGGCTCGCCTGCCACTGTGTTCGGTGACGTGGCCGGAAATTCCAGCGTGAAGCGGCTGCCATGATCGAGCTGGCTTTCAACGCGAATTCGGCCGCCATGCTCTTGAAGAATTTTCTGACTCACGGGCAGGCCCAGGCCGGTGCCGCGTCCGCCTTTGTGCGAGACGAACACGCCGAAGATTTTTTCTAGGTCCTCTTTGGTCGATGCCGCTGCCATTGTCGACGACCTGCACGCGAGCCATCCGCTCCTCGTTGCTGTATTGAGACGACACCTCGACACGGCCATTCTCGCGTTCGTTGCAGGCGTCGATGGCGTTGGTGACGATGTTGAGCATGGCCCGGTGCATCGATTCGGGGTCGAACATCAGAGTCGGCATCGTCGGCGCCGGCAGCCAGGTGAGCTCAACCTGTTCCTCGGCCGCGCGGGCCTTCATCAGCTCGACCACATCGGCCGCAAGCTCGTTGAGATTGGCCGGCTCGGCGACTGGCTCGCGCTCTTTGCTGAACGTGAGCATGTCCATGCACCAGCGTCGAGATGCGCTCCTGGTTCTTTTCGACGATGCCCCAGCCTTTGCGCATGATGCCGACCGCCTTCTCGGCGGCATCGACATCGACTTTGCCGTCTTCGATCGCCTTGGCGTGGTCCTTCATGCCCATTTCGATGAGGTAACTGCCGCCGCGCACGCCCTGCAGAATGTTCTTGATGTGGTGCGAAAGCGAAGCAATCGTCTGCCCGACCGCGGCCAGCCGCTCGGCCTGCACCATCGCCTTGTAGTAGGACGTGTCTTCGACGGCGAGCGCCGCCTGGTGGCCGATGGCGATCATCAGCTTGAGATGCTCTTGCGTGAACTTGTTGGCCGAGCCTTGCTGCAGCATCCGCTGCGGCGTGATCGACGTGTCGATGTAAATCACGCCGACGACGTCGTAGCGGCCTTGCATCGGCACGCAAATCGCCTCGCGCACGCCCATCCGCAGGATGCTCTTGGCGGCATCCCAGCGGTCGTCGTCGCGGGCATTGCTGGTGAGCACGCCTTCGTTGCGCTCGACGACGTAATCGAGGATCGTCTGGCTGATCGTGATCCGCTCGTCGCTGGCAAGCCCGCGGCGGTGGCGGCGTACCTTCGGCACAAGCTGGCCCGTGTCGAGGTCCTTGAGCATGATGCAGCCGCGATCCGCGTCGACCCACTCGAAGATCATGTCCATGATCCGCGCCAGCAGCTGGTCGATGTCGAGCGTGTGGCTCACCGCCAGCGCCGTGCGGTACATGATCTGCAGATTGCTGCGCGCGCGCGCCAGCCAGGGGGAGGCAGTTTCATCGCCGGCGGACGCCGAGGATTTCGCTGCCCTCCGATTGGTGCATCGTGTGCACGATGCGCGAGCCGTCGTCGTCGGCATTGTGGGCGACGATGTTGATCTTGTCGGCCAGGTCTTCGAATCGGCCCTCGGTGACGCCCGTGTAGAGCAGCAGCGTGCGGCCGAGCTGTAGCTGGTCGCCGCTGGCGAGTTCCTGCTCCTTGACCTGCCGGCCGTTGACGAACGTGCCGTTGGAGCTGTTCAGATCGCGGATGACGATGTTGTTGCCGTGGCGCGCGGAGTTCGGCGTGCTCGCGCGAGACTTCGGTATCGTGCAATTGAATGGTGTTGGAGGTGCCGCGACCGATAGTCACGGTGGTCTCCTCGAGCCGAAACCGCGTGCCCTGATCGCGGCCTTGGATCACGAACAGCGATGGCACGTTTTGGAGTCCCCGAAGATCGACCTCCGACGACAGCGCGGTGGCGCATGCGGCTAAGCGATAAGTCGCGTCGGAGAAATGTTTCACCAATCCGGAGAGGAAGAGCCTGACCGGTCGCCAATCACGCGGCGGCCAGTAAGCCCTCAATTTTACGGATCAGGCGCCAACCGTGGTAGGGCTTGGCGATGATTTGTGCCGCGATATGCGGCGGCTTTCCTGCGGCACCGCGAAGATTGACGATTAGCGAGTCACTGCGGACGTATTTTGATATGCGTTTTTCGCTTTAGAGTGAAATGCCGCTGATTGAGGTCATGCGGCCCGCCACAGTAGCTAAACCACGGCCGACGGCGACCCAAAGCGGGGTGTGGTGCCACATTGTAAAGAATCCAAAAGCGTTCTTGTCCGTGTGGAACCACTCGCGATTGACGGGGCATTGATAGCAATCGCCCGAGACGTCAGGTAACTCGAAAAATGCCCTTTACGCACCCCGCGGTTGTCGCCACAATACGCCCCGCATTTTTGAGCCGGCTTCGTTTTCCCGCGACCTGCGCGGCCGTATCTATTCGCGGCGACGCGCTTTGAATCGCAGCCTGGCGCAGGCGAGCATGGTCATGGATGACCCCCCTTACAGCAAGGAGTGCTGACGTGAGAATCGCTTCTCAAAGGCAAGTGGACCCTTGTGACGACCGCCGCGGCGGTTGCTCTGTCGACGTTCGGCTATTCATACGCGCAGGCGCCGCAAGCCCAGGCGCCGCAGCTGAGCACCAACGTGTCGAAGTACGGCATTGCCGTCGTCGATATTAGCGCACATCTTCAAGCGGCATGCCCGATTCAAGGCCACCATGGAAACCATGAAGAACGAGATGGAAACAATCGAAGCCGAGTTGAAGGCCGACCGCGGAAACGATCGCGCAAAGCCGAAGCAGCATCGTAATACGTTCAATGTCGGGTCAGCCCGAGTACAAGCGAGCCGATGAAGAAGTCGCCCGCATGATGGCCGAGTTCCAGCTCAAGATGGGCAAGCCTGCGCAAGGACTTCATGGAACGCGAGGCAAAAATCTACTATCAAACCTACATCGAAGTGGTGCGAGGCGGTGAATTTCTACGCCAAGCGACAATAACATCGGTTTGGTGCTGCGATTCAACGGCGAGCCGATCGATCCGAATCGGCGCGACGACGTGCTGCGTGAGATTAACAAGCAGGTCGTCATGCAAGATTCGATCGACATCACGCTCGACGTGCTCGTGCTGCTCAATAGTCGGGATCAGTCGTCGCCGCAACAACCGGCTGCCTCGCAGGCCATCCGGCCAACGCAGCCCGGGACGCAGGGTCCCCGATGATCGGCCGTAGGTCAGGCTTTCCAGCCTGACGCGCCGGCGTCAAATCAGGCCAAGGCCTGACCCACAGCAAGTCCGCCACGGACCCGCCTCGCTTGGAGCTCCACGTCGATGTCAGTTGCGCGCCGCCAACGCACGCTCGCCCGTCCAGTCTCAGTGGCCGGATTCGGGTATTTCAGCGGGCGCGACGTGCAGAGTGGAATTCTGGCCGGCCGCTGAGGATGCCGGGATCACGTTCGTGCGGCACGACATTGGTCCCGCGGCCAGAGTGCCGGCCCGCGCTTCGCTGCGCATCGATATGCCGCGGCGGACGACCCTCGAGTTCGAACGGCGTCCGCGTCGAAATGGTCGAGCACGTGCTGGCCGCCTTGGCCGGCCTGCGCGTCGACAACTGCGAAGTGTGGGTCGATGCGCCGGAAATGCCCGGCTGCGACGGTTCGGCGACCGGCGTTCGTCGAAGCGATCGATGCGGCCGGCATCGTCGAACAGCGGCAGTCCGGTGCAGGCAGATTGTCGTCGGCCGCAGCGTTCGCGTCACTGGCGACGGCGATGCTGGATCGAAGCGCAGCCGCCGCGCACCGCCGGCCTCTCGGTTTCTTTCGAACTCGATTACGGCGCGGGCAATGCCATCGGCCGGCAGACGTATGCGCATCGACATTACGCCCGATTCATTCCGCCGCGAGATTGGCGCCTTGCCGCACGTTTATTCCGCAAGAGGCGGCCCAGGCGATGCTCGCTCAGGGCCTCGGGCAGCGCGTCACGCCGCAGGATCTGTTGATCTTCGGCCCGCACGGCCCGATCGATAACAAGCTGCGGTTTGCCGACGAATGCGTGCGGCACAAGCTGCTCGACGTGGTGGGCGACCTGGCGCTGACGGGTTGCGAAATAATCGGCCACGTGGTGGCCTACCGCTGCGGCCATCAGCTTCACGCGGAACTGGCCAAGCGACTATTGGAGCAGGCGGAGGAAATTGCAGCGCATTCGAATGGTGCGGAACGTAGCGTGCGTGATGAAATTGACCTGCCGTGGCAGCAACCATGTAGGGCGGATGCTTGCACCCGCCATGATCGCAGTCAAACAATTCGGCGGTGCCATCACCCGCCCTACGTTCATGACGGCAATTCTGGAGTAACTCAGGATGACAACTCGCATCGCCGCAGACCGCGTCGGTCGATCCGGCGGCGGAAATCGACGACGACGTAGAAATCGGCCCGTTCTCGGTCGTCGGCCCGCACGCGCGAATTAAAAGCGGCACGCGGCTGTTGAACTCGGTGACGATCATGGGCCGCGTGACGATCGGCCACGATAACGTGATTTATCCCAACGTCGTGATCGGCGGCGAGCCGCAGGATATCAGCTACTCCGGCAGCGACACGCAGGTCATCATCGGCGACGGCAACACGATTCGCGAAGGCGTGACGATCAACCGCGGCAGCGAAAAAGAGGACGGCATCACGCGGCATCGGCGACAAGAATTTTCTGATGGCCTGCTGCCATGTGGCTCACGACTGCAAGCTGGGCAACCACATCATCATGGCCAACGGCTCGCTGCTCGGCGGCCACGTGCACGTTGACGACTACGCGTCGCATTTCCGGCGCCGTGGCCGTCCACCATTTCACGACGATCGGCAGCTACAGCTTCATCGGCGGTTTGAGCCGCGTGCTGCACGACGTGCCGCCGTTCATGCTGTGCGAAGGGGCGCCGGCCCGGCCGCGGTGCATCAACATCGTTGCCCTGAAGCGGCACGAGTTTTCGCCGCACGTCATCGATTGCCTGGCCGAAGCCCACCGGCTGATCTATCGTGCCAAGGTCGGGCTCGACCCGGCCCGGGAAATTCTGCGCGGCAACGGGCAGCTTGTGCCGCAGGTCAACCAGTTGCTGGCGTTCGTCGAAGGACAGCAAGTAGGCCGGCACGGCCGCAGCCGCGAAGCAAGGAGGGCGGCGTGAGCCCGCTTGCGTGTCGCCGTCATCGGGGCCGGCCATTTGGGGCGGATTCACGCCCGCATTGCCGCGGCGCTCGACGAGATCGAGCTGGTGGCGGTTGCCGATCCGGTGGCCGTAGCCCGCGGAGCAGCGTCGCCCAGGAAGCTCGCACCCGCGCGGTGGCCGATTATCGCGAGCTCATTGGCGAGATCGAGGCGGCGATCATCGCCACGCCGACGTGCACGCACCATGCGATCGGCATGGACCTCTTGGCCGGCGGCGTGCCGCTATTCATCGAAAAGCCGATTGCGCCAACCGCAGCCGAGGCGACGGACCTGGTCGACGCTCGCGCGAAAAAATGGGCATTCGCGCTGCAAGTCGGGCACGTCGAGCGATTCAATCCGGCGCTCACGGCGGTGTCGGCCGACGTGCGCGATCCAAAATTCATCGAGGCCACGCGCACGAGCGGCTATACATTTCGCTCGACCGACATCGGCGTCGTGCTGGACGTGATGATCCACGACCTGGACATCGTGCTGTCGCTTGCCACGTCGACGGTTGACCGATGTGCAGGCGATCGGCATTTCGGTTCTCGGCGGCCACGAAGACCTGGCAACCGCCCGGCTGACGTTCGCCAGCGGCTGCGTGGCCCAACTTTCCGCGTCGCGCGTCAGCTTCCAGCAACAACGGACGATGACCGATTTTGACGTCGCGCGGCAGCGCTTCGCTCAATTTCGCGACGCACGAGGCGACGGTGGTAAGACCGAGCGACGAGGTGTTGCGCCGCGAATTTCGCCTCGACCGGCTTTCGGCAGACGACCGCGCATATTGGAAAGAGCACCTCTTCGACGAGCTCTTGATTCGGACGAGTGCACCAGGCGACCGGCCGGCAATGCTATCCAGGAAGAGCAGCGTGACTTTCGTGCGAGCTGTGCGCGAAGGTCGCCCGCCGCGCGTCGATGGGGCGGCTGGCCGCGACGCGGTCGCAGTGGCCGAGATGATTCTCGAGCGGATCGAAGAGCACGCCTGGGACGGCACGCCCGCCGGTCGCCACGGGCCATTCGCGATGCCCGCGCTGCCGATTATCGCCGGAAGCACGAGCGCCGGTTGTCGAGCGCGAGCAACGGCGCAGGGCGGGTTAGCGCGCTACCTCGACGAAGGTCGCCTCGCTGGCCGGCGCAGGGGCAGGCTCGCCTTCCAATCGCAAACCGTCTAGATGGAACTCGATCGCCTCTTGGATGTTCTTTTCGCATTCTTCGCGGGTGGCACCCGTGGAGGCGCAGCCCGGTACATCGGGCGAATATGCCGAAAAGCCCGTACTCGTCGGTTCGATAACGACTAAGTATTTCACTTTAGTCCCGCTTGTTTCAAAATGTTATTTAGCGTACCCGGTGCTAATTCGTCATTCGGCTTTCCAGGAACTGTTACCACGCCGCGCTTGACCGAGTGGTTGAACTGCCGGTGACTGCCGCGGGTGCGAACATGCCGCCAGCCGTCATCTTCGATAAGACGAATGACCTCTCGGACTTTCATTGTCAATTATAGCGCCCGGCATTTGCGAGGTCTCACGCCAGATCTCGGTCCTCAAACAGAATCAGCGCGAGCAGCATCGCCACGGTGGAATACAGCACGCAATACAACAGGGCCCAGGCGAGGTAATCGGGCGGAACATGTTTGCCGCCGGCCACGGCCGCCTGAATATTGAAGTGGTCGAGCACCGGCAACACCAGCGCGATCAGCTGGCCGAAGAAGGCGACGAACTCGTTGCGGCCGACCGATGATTGCACAATCAGCGGCCCCAGGTGTCCCAGCGCGTAGATCGAGCCGACGATCACCAAGTTGGGAATCATCGACAGCCGCGTGGAAATCGCCACGCTGATGGCCGTCAGCACGACGGTCTCCATGAACGACAGCACGAGTCCGGGCACCGATGCCCATCATTTCCGCGTTGCAAAGCTGCCAGCTGGGTTCGGGATTCGACGTTTCGCGGGCGTCATATACGACCTTGTACGAAACCCAGATCAGCATCCAGGCCCCCAGCACAACAAACATCAGAAAGCTTGGCCAGACGATTCCCAAAAACTTGCCCAGCACAAACTGACGCCGGCTGACTGGTTTGGAAAGCAGCGTCAACGCGGTGCGGCCCTCGATTTCGTCGGCGACCGAAACGCTCGCCGTCCATAAACCGACGGCGATTGCCAACACCATAATCGTCATCATCCCCGAGTCCTTGTACATCTTCACGTCTTCGCCAAACGTGTTGTACGGGATGACGATATAGAGCATCAGCAGAAAGCCGGCGATCAAAAGCACGAGCGAATACAGCGGCTGAGCGACGGCTTCCTTCGATGTCGCGAGAGCGATCGTCGAAATGCTCGGCAACAGCCAGTGCATCAAAAGGTACACGAGCATAGACCCCGACGACCGCCGCGGCCGTGATCGGAACCTGTCGCGCTTCGACGAGTTGGATATCGGTCTCGAGCTCAATCGTGAGTTTGGTCGGCGCGTCGCTTTGATTGGTGACGTAAAGCTTTTCCACCATGCCTTCAAATATTCGCTGGCGCTTGCCGCCGGGCGCCCAAACATAGGGCTCGCCGCCTTCAACTAGGATTTGAGGCGCGGAATATGCCTTGCCCGGTTCCGCGTTCACGATCACGTCCTGCTCGCTGCGCAGCGTGTACTGTTGCAACTCGTCCGCTTGAAAGGTGAACGGAACCTCGAAGTCGTCGGTCCGCGCAGGCACGTCGACCGTTTCGGAATTCGGACCCACGTAGGGTAGGCGACTCAACGAAGAAACAATCAGTTGCGGCAAATTCCTCTCGCCGATTCGCACGCCCCACACCATCGGCAGTGCAATCACGAAAAACACTGCGTACGCCAGCACCACGTAGGAGATCCATTGCAGCACGCTTTCGCGTACAACTCTCAATGTCGTGGCGGCGGCCGGTCTGGAGATCAGCCAGACAATGCCGTACAGCAGCATCAGCACAACGGCCCCGAGCGTCACGCCGGCTGCGAGAATCCAAACAGGGGTTAACCAGATGCTTAAATTGCCAGTCATGTTAATTGGGCCAGCCGTTCGAGGCCGACGTGAAGCGTCCCAACGGAGCAGGTTATAAAAGAAATATCGATGATCGGTCAGGCTGGAACGCCTGACCTACGTTCCATCAGAACTTGCCGTCGTCTGGCAATCAAGGGCCGGGATCGCGCAACTAGTGACGGACCTAGTGCCGAATATCAAAGCCCGTGAATTCGCCGCTGGCCGGTTGGACGTCGGCTCGCTCATTGCGAATGTTGACGACGAACCGCTCCCGCACTTCGCGGAGGAAAGCATCCAACTCGGGCGGCTCACCTTCGGCAACCAGTTCCACCCGACCATCCGGCTCGTTTCGCACATAGCCGCCAACGGCGTATCGATGAGCGATCGATTGCGTCGTGTAGCGAAAGCCGACACCCTGGACGCGGCCCGAATACTGAATGGTGCGACGCTGTGAAGTGCCGCTCTTTTTCATCTCGCTACTCGCTGGCGAGCATAGTCGGATAAAACGGCCGATCGTTGCAATCCGATAGCTTTCCGCAAGCAATCAATTGATTTACATCGTGCGATACAAATATACCGCCGCTGTGCTAGCGCGGCCAGCCTTGACCGGTTAGCGCCACTCCTCTACCCTCCGCCTTCGCGATGGTCCGCCAAACTCACTTCAAACTCGCCGCTTGTCTTGCTAGTTGGCTTACGATCTGCCTCCATTGCCTCACCTGTGCCGCGGAAGAAGTCAAGCCGTTGGCGGAAGCAGCGGGCGCGAGCCCAGAACCATCGTTCTGAAAGATGGCGGCGTTCTCGTCGGCAACGTCTCTCTAGTCGGCGACCGATACATCATCGCGCGCGTGGGCAGCGAGATTCAAATCGCGACCGCGAATGTGCTTTTAATTTGTGACTCGCTCGACCAAGCGTACGAGCTGCGCCGGGAGAAAATCGCGCGATCCGACGCCGCGTCCCATTTAGCCCTGGCTGATTGGTGTCTGCGATACAATCTTGTTTCACAAGCGACTCGCGAGTTGGTCGATGCCCGCCGGCTCGATTCGCTCCATCCGCGTGTGAGTCTTCTCGAACGTCGGCTTGCCGCGGCGACGGCACTCGCGAACACAATCGGTGCAACCGGCAAGCTCTGCTGTAGCCGAAGTGGCAACACCCGCGTTGGGCCGCGCCGGCCAACACGGCCGCGCGAATCGATGAGCTGCCCGATGGAGCGGTGGAGCGGTTCACGCGCAAGGTGCAGCCGATCCTGGTTAACAACTGCACCGTTTCGGGCTGTCACCAGCCAGGCGGACCACAAAACTTTCAGCTTGACCGGTCATTGCTGCACGGGCCGGGGAATCGTCGGACGACGATGCGAAATTTGGCCGCCACGCTGTCCATCATCGATCGCGAGCAACCGCAACTGAGCCCGCTGTTGACCGTCCCGCGCGAGACGCATGGCGGCATGGACCGCCCGATCATCGGGCCGCGCCAGCAAGCCGCATTTGAGCACCTTGTCGACTGGGTCGCCTTGATCACGAACACCGAAGACGAAGCTGAGATATCAACCCTCACGGAGTCGAACACTTCACTTGCGGGTAACGTAACACCGCCCACAGCGATCGAGGAATACGCCCCCGCACGACCGAGGCCCATTCGGTTTGGAGCTCAGCTCCAACCGTGGCAACCGAAAGACCCGTTCGACCCGGAAATTTTTAACCGCGCCAGCGGTTACCGTCCGAAACGAACGGAGTTCAAGAGCAGGAGGGACCGTCCTCGGATGGCGTCGAATAAGCGACGTTTACTTCGCCCTGGCACGAGCTCTAGATCCCGCGGTTTGAGCTGCCCTTGAAAAACTTTTGAGGCTCTTGGGACTTGCGTCGGTGCCTCACGGCTGCTCGCTTGGCGCTTCGATCGCAGATTCATCCACCGGTGGTGCGGCTTCGTATTGGCCGCTTGGATATCCCTCCTCGATGTAGCCGTCGCTCACATAGCCAGAGTCTGCGTGGTGTCCGCTCACGGAACCGGCGCGGTGGCAGCCGCACGCGTCGCAGTTCGCCACCGGCGGATCGTAATCGTGACAGGAAGAGCAACTTCGGCAACCGCTGCTGGTGAACGAAATCGAGGCTGCCACGAAGGTCAGCAGAATCGCGCGTCGCAGCATGGCAAGCATTCCCTTGTGCATACAACATGGTCGCGGCCGCCGATCTTTGGCGGCGAATCGTAACCAATCAATCGGCCGCCGTCGTGTCGCGCGATTAGAGAAAGTGCGGCGACTGAACGATGTTTAACGGCGGCCAGCATTGCCAGCATGCGGAATCCCGAGGGCCTGGCGAATGCGCGGATCGGCCAGCGTATTGGCGATGAAGCTCGCGCCCGGGAATGGATGGTGATACGTATGCCGGTTGGGGACCGCGACGGTATACGCGCCGGCCGCGACCGCCGCGCGGCAGCCGTTTCCGCTGTCTTCAAGCACCATCATTTGCGCTGGCGGCAGTTGCAATGTCGTCGCCGCGAGCAGATACACTTCCGGATCCGGCTTGCCGTGGCGTATGTCGTCTGCCGTCAGCACAAATTGCAAATCGCTCAATTACCTTAAGCCGAGTCAGGACGTGTTGGGCATATTCGCGCGGTCCGCTGGTGGCCACCGCAATCGGCATGTTCGCGGATTGCAGCTCGTCGAGAAGTTCGTAGAGGCCCGGCATCGCTTCTAGCGACGTCGTAACGAGCTGCCAGCATCTCGTCTTTGCATTCGCACATCAGCGCCTCCAGCGTGTCGCTCAGCGAGTGGCAGTCGATCATGATTTGCAGAGCGTCGGCAACGGGCCGGCCCATCATCTGTTCGCGCAAGGCCGCGTCGTACGTCTTGCCACGCCGCGCGAGCACGGCCTCGCCGGCCTTTTCGTACAAGTCTTCCGTATTGGCAATGAGGCCGTCGAGATCGAACACGACGGCACGCAAATCGTGCGATGGATTCATGGAGAATTGTGCGGACTGAAATCGTCAGGCAAATTTCGCATTACGTCGGCCAACTCGCTGAGAATGACGCTCGTCGCGCCCCAAATGCACGCGGTACCAAACTTGCAAGCATGGAGCGTCAAACACGAGTGGACCCCGCTCGATCGTCGTTCGGCCAGTCGTCGCTGGTCGAGCAGCGCCTCGAGCGGCAGCTCGACGACTGATTGAACTTCACGATCATGTGGCCGCCAGCAAATTCTTGGTTCATTGGTTGCAAGAATCCAGGGCGTCACGAGAAAATCGCTGGCAAACACGTAGCAATCTGAGAGTCGGCCAATTTCCAGGTGGGTTTCGCAGACCCCAAGTTCCTCATGGAGCTCGCGCTGCACCGCTGCGATGGACGATTCGCCTGCGTCGATGACGCCGCCCGGCAGGCTGATCTGCCCGCCATGCCGCGCGAGCGTCGCCGGACGTTCGGTAAGCGGTAAATGCCAGCGCCCAGCGCGGCGGAACAGCAGAATAGCCACTGCGGCGCAGCGGGCGGTGCAGGCGCCGGGCCCGCGTGCCGGCCGTAGCTCATCTCCGGCGACATGGGCGATGGGCGCCGCGCACGTCGATGGTGATTACGCATCCCGACGTCCAGCCGATTCGGAAAGTCGTCGGACGTAACCAGGCGCTTCAATTTTCGACTCGGTAAACGACATATTCCTCGTTCCGATACGCGCTGCGGCAACGACAAAAGTTGCGAGCGATCGGAGAGCACGTAGTCGGCGCCATACTTCCTGGCCAGCTCGCGCACTCGCTCGTCGCCGAGCTGGCCGAGCGAATCGATTGGCCCGACTAGGCCGGCCGGTCCGTCGTAATAGTAAATCTCCTTGATGCGACGGTTCCATTCGAGGATGCCGCGTGCATCCTGCGGAATATCCTTGCGGTTGACAACCTCCGGCCGGCCGGTGCGCCATTTGAACGAATGGTTCAATCGCGGCGTGAGAAACAGCGAGCTGGCCGACGTATTTGCGGCGATCCAATCGCAGGCGTCAGTCCAGGCCTTAAAATCTGCCATTCTTGCATCGGCGGGCGGCACAGGATTAAGAACTCTCTTACTGGCCACATCGCCTAGGTACCACCCGGTATATAAGACCGACGCCAACAGGCCCCAGGTGCCAAACGCCTTTCGCTGACTCATCGCCACGCAGGCGAGCGCGGTTGCCGCCAAGGCGGCCGCCGCCGGAACGCCGAAGTCGCTAAGGCGATACCAGTAATACCGCAGCAGCCGCGCCGCGAACAGCGGTTCGTGCGACCACACTAGCTCGATCGCGAGCCCGACCAATGCCAACAGCGCCGCGCCCCAAGCGAACTGCACAATCCGGAACGCCGCGTGATGCCGTAGCCCAGTGCCAAGTGCCACGAGCACAACCAGCAACAGACCGTGACGCACGAACCGAGCGGTATATTCTTCCTTAGGAAGGGCGAGCAGTGCCAGATGATGTGGCAACCGCTCGAATACATAAATGCGGCTAGCTTCGGCCACAACATCGGCCGACTCGTTCCATGTCAACGACAGCGCAGGCACGACACCCAAAAGCGCGAGTAACGCACCGCCAATAAGGCCGGACAGTGGGAATTCGTCTCCATAGTGAAATTGGGATTTGTCTTAGGCCGCGCAA
Organism: uncultured Planctomycetota bacterium; assembly: GCA_963713365.1. Classification (GTDB taxonomy): domain Bacteria; phylum Planctomycetota; class Planctomycetia; order Pirellulales; family Lacipirellulaceae; genus JABDGM01. The sequence goes on from CAVQLN010000010.1 coordinate 278,059, forward strand.
TCGGTTGAACGCCCACAGGCCGCCGCATAACCAGAGCGCTCCATCCGCCGACCAGTGGATGAATCGCAGTCGCGGCACCAAGCAGCAAAAACATCCGGTTCCAACGACGGTCCACCAGGTCGCGAAGTGCCAGCAGCACAAATCCATAAGCAAAGCTTTTGGCCTCCACGCCGCCAACAACCCATTCGCCTGCCAACTGCGCCTGGGCATTCAGTGTGACGAACAGAGCCGCCGACAAAACCGACGCAAACCGCATCGGCACCACGCGCCAGCTCAATCGCTGCCAGGCCCATGCCACGAATGCCCATGCTAACAGCCGTCCAATCCATGCGGTCGCCGGAAGCGACGCCAACCGGGTGACCCAGCCGAACGCCCAGATGAACACAAGTTGAGTGTCGCTGGTTTCGAGAAACATGTCGCCGGCGCACCAGCCCGGATCCCAATAGTGCTTCAAGCGGCACAGGTAATGGGACTCGTTCACGTGTGGCGGCGGATCGCCGGCCAGCGTGAAAAACACAAGCATGATGAGCGCTATTTCTACCAGCCGCTGCGATTTGGCTTGCGGTTCAGGCACTTCGTCAAAAGTCAAGGTGGCGACGGCGGCTGGCGGCATACGATCTCACTGAGGTCACGTGCCAGAGTAATCGGATTTCGTGCCATCGGCCAGCCAGCGTCAATCGAACATTTAGCGGCGGGGCTTGACTTCGGCGAGCTCAGTCGAGCCGCCCCGCCCAGCCACGTACGGCAGCGCTTCTCAATGGCGGGCGCACGACGTATTATCGAGTGACGGCACCACACAATCGCCAAACAACCGGCAGTCTGCGATGGCGGATCGAGCGATGACACCTGGCCAGATGCTGCGGAACACGGTTGCCACAACCGCTATCCAAGTGCCCGGTGCGCCGAACGCGCTAGCCGGCCGGCTGATCGAGGAAGCGGGTTTCTCCGCCATCTATGTATCCGGCGCCGTGCTGTCGGCAGGTGTCTTGGCGTTGCCGGACATCGGCCTATTTACACTCACCGAACTTGTGCAGCAGGTTGAGTACCTTACGTCGCGCGTCGGCATTCCGGTCATCGTGGATGCCGACACTGGCTTTGGTGGCGTCGCAAACGTCGAGCGCACCGTCAGTCAATTGGAACGGGCCGGCGCGGCCGCGATTCAACTGGAGGATCAAGAGCTCCCCAAGCGATGTGGGCACCTTTCCGGAAAGACGCTCGTTTCCACTGCAGAAATGTGCACGAAGCTAGCGGCCGCATCGGCCGCGCGAACCGACGAGAACACGGTAATCATCGGGCGCACCGACGCGCGAGGCGTCGAAGGCTTCGAGGCGGCCGTTGAACGCGCCCGCCAATATGTTAAGGCCGGTGCCGATTGGATCTTTCCCGAGGCGCTGGCCACTCGCGACGAATTTCAAGCGTTCGCCAAGGCAATCGACCGTCCCTTGGTCGCGAACATGACCGAATTTGGCAAAGGCCCGCTATTGGATTTCGACGAGCTCGCGACCATGGGCTATCGGGTCGTGCTGTATCCGGTCACACTTACTGCGCGTGGCAATGAAGGCCATGGAGTCGACCTTGACGATGCTGGCAGCCGATGGCACGCAGCGCGGACCTTTTGGACCTGATGCAAACGCGGGAAGAATTATATGACTTGTTGGGGTACGATACGGATGTGAAATAGAAGCGATGCAGGGGGCAGGGCTATCAATGAACGCCTTGTCCCTGCCCGCGCATCCTGCATCCTCCACCCTAGCTCTCAACTCTTGACACTCAGCTCTTGACTCAACCATGCCCGAAGAAATCTATAGTCCCGGCCTGGAAGGTGTCATCGCCGGCGAAACGGCGATCAGCACCGTGACTGGCGGATTGAGCTACCGCGGTTATTCTATTGAAGACCTCGCGCGGCACGGCACTTTTGAGGAGGTCGCCTATCTGTTGTTGCATGGCGAATTGCCGGCGGCCGAGCAAGCTGGATGAATTTCGCAGGCGGCTGAAGTCGGCGGCCCAAGTGCCAAGGCCGATCATCGAAATGCTGCGTCAGACGCCCGCCACCGTATCACCCATGGACGTTCTCCGCTCCGCCGCAAGCCTGCTATCTCACTGGGATCCAGACGCGACTGACAATAGCCACGATGCAAACGTCCGCAAGTCCGAGCGGCTGTTGGTTCAATTGCCCATCGTCATGGCGGCGCGCCACCGGTTGAAGCAAGGCAAGGAGCCTGTGCCATCGGAAAGCGGCCGGTCGCTCGCTTCCAATTGCTTGCATATGTTGTTTCGTGCCGATCCGCCGCCGGCGCACGTCAAGGCCATGGACGTGTCGCTAATTCTTTATGCCGAGCATGAGTACAACGCGTCGACGTTCGCCGCCCGCGTGATCACCTCGACGCTCGCCGATCTGCATTCGGCGATTGCCGGCGCGATTGGCGCACTGAAGGGCCCGCTGCACGGCGGCGCGAATGAAAAAGTCGTCGACGTGCTGAAGCAAGTCGGCAAGAAGGAAAACGCCGAGTCTTGGGTTCGCGCCGCGCTTGCACGCAAGGAAAAGATCATGGGCTTCGGCCACCGCGTGTATAAGCACGGCGATCCGAGGGCTGTTTACCTCAAGGAGCTCTGCAATCAACTTGCCAACGAAACCGGCAACGAAGAGCTCGAGGGGATGGCCGATGTAATGGAGCGCGTGATTTGGGAAGAGAAAAAGCTGCCGCCCAATCTCGACTGGCCATCCGCTCGGCTGTACCACTACATGGGCTTGCCGTTGAGCTGTATACGCCGCTGTTTGTGCTGAGCCGCGTCGCCGGTTGGGGCGCGCACGTGATTGAGCAACTGGACAACAACCGGCTGATCCGCCCGCGGGCCCGCTACATTGGCCCGGAGCGCCGCCCGTGGCTGCCGTTGGCTGACCGGTAGGCCACTTACAGTTAGCGGATTTAAGCGATTGCGTGCTGTGGACACGGCCGCGGTTTCTCTTGCCGCATTGTCGAAAATCTTCTAAGACCGCTCCGCTGCCGGCCGATATCGATTGTGTGAGATGCCCCGCCTTTTCGTCGGCATCGATTTTGCACCATCACTCTGCGGCAGCGATTCCCCGCCGCATTGAAAACAATAGCGCATTTACGGAATATCATGACAGACCAACCGCACGTCTCGAACGACGATCACGAAGCGCTGGATCGCGTTCAGGAGTTGACTTGGGCGCTGCTCGATGAGCAGATTACCAGCGATGAGAAATCGCTGCTGGAAAACGCATTGCTGAGCGACGCACAGGCCCGCCAGACATACGTCGACTGCGTGCAGTTGCAGGCTGACTTGATATCGCATTTTGCCGGAGATGCCGCGCCGCCGGCGTCGGCTTTGTCGAAGTCGCCCGTGCTTGGATACTTGAACGCCGGAATGCCGCCGATCGGGCTGCCGTCGAACTTGGCGGAAGGCACTAGCTCGTAAGCTGCGGCGCCCCTCCATTGCTCGTCATTTGCTCAACGCCAAGGCGAACTGCGAATATCAGCCCCCGGCTCCGCCGGGGGTTTTGTAGAGACGAGGCATTGTTTCATCGAACCCCCGGCAGAGCCGGGGGGCTGTTTGCGCGTTTCAAGATGTAAGGCTAGCCAAGATTTGCGACGGCCCGAAAATCGTCGCGGAGCGATCGGTACAGCTGCTGGTATACCGGGAATCCGTTGTCGTAGAGCTCGTCGTGGCGCGGCTACTGGCTTAACCTGGCCGGTTGTCTTCACGGTCGCGTCGCAGGCTTCGGCAATGTTTTTGAACTCGCCGGCGCCGACCGCGGCCAACAAGGCGACGCCGTATGCCGGGCCCTTCGTCAGCGGCCATGGAGACGACCGTCTTGCCTAAAACATCGGCCTGCATCTGCCGCCAGAAGGGACTCTTCGCACCGCCGCCGGTCGCGCGGATCTGTTTCACGCGCGACGCGTTGCTCTTCGATGATCGCCAGGCAATCGCGGAGCGAATAGGTGACGCCTTCCAAAATCGCCCGCACCATGTGTCCGCGCGAGTGCCGAGCGTGAGCCCGATAAACGCGCCGCGGGCCAGCGGGTCGGCGTGCGGCGTGCGCTCGCCCGCGAGGTAGGGCAGGAAGAAAAGGCCTTCGGCGCCGGGCGGCGTGACGGCCGCTTCTTCGGTGAGCACGTCGTAAACGTCGATCTTGCGTCGCTTGGCCAGCGCCGCCACCGTTTCGCACAGCGCGTTGCGGAACCACTGCAGCGAACCGCCGGCAGCCAGCGTGACGCCCATCATGTGCCACTTGCCGCGCACGGCGTGGCAGAACGTGTGCAGCCGGCCCTGCGGATCGACCTGCGGCGTGTCGCTGTGGACGAACACGACGCCGGACGTGCCGATCGACGTGGAAAGCACGTCCCGGTCGCACGATGCCGTTGCCCACCGCGCCGGCCGCGCAGTCGCCCGCGCCGCCGACGACCACGCAGTCGGTCGACAGGCCGAGCGACTTGGCCGCCGTCGCGCGTCAGCCGGCCGGTGACTTCTTCCGACTCGTAGCATGTGGCCAACAAGCTGATGTCGAGCTTCAGTTTTTCCAGCAGCTCTGTCGACCAGCGGCGGTTCACAACGTCGAGCAGCAGCATGCCGCTGGCGTCGCTGACCTCGGTGGCGAATTCGCCGGTGAGCCGGCGGCGAATTTCGTCCTTCGGCAGCAGCACCTTGACGGTTTTGGCGAAATTCTTCGGCTCGCTGATTTCGCAGCCAGAGGATTTTCGGCGCGGTGAAGCCGGTCAGAGCAGGATTCGCGACCATTTCGATCAGCCGCTTGCGGCCGCCGGCGCGCGTTCGATTTCTTCGCATTCGGCGGCCGTGCGCTGGTCGTTCCACAACAGGGCCCGGCGAACGACGCGGTTTTCCTTGTCGAGAAACACCGAGCCGTGCATCTGGCCGGAAAGGCCGATCGCTCGCACGTCGGCCGGCTTCAGCTTTGCCTTCTTCACGACGGCCCGCACCGTTTTCACCGTGGCGTTCCACCAGTCGTCCGGGTCTTGCTCGCTCCACAGCGGTTTGGGATGGTAGCAAGGGTAGGTGGCCATCGCCTGGCCGAGGATTTTGCCGCGCTCGTTGATCGCCAGCGTCTTCGTGCCCGACGTGCCGACGTCGATTCCCAGATAAATGCTCATTGAAATCTTTCGCTGTGTGAAGCGTGAAAGTGATCGTTATATGAATTGGTGCGCAAGACAAGGAGACAAGGAGAGGGGGAGACAAGGAGAATTGTCGCTAAATCCATCTCCTTGTCTCCGTGTCCCCTTGTCTCCGTGTCTTCGCCACGTGCTCATCTGCGCCGTTACGCTCGCAGCAGGTTGCCGACAAGAGGACTCCGCGCCGACATCCGCTGCGACGCCGCGGCCAAGTGTAGCATTGCGAGTGTTAGTCGTGAATGAGCCCGATCTGGCCGAGGCGATCGACCGGCTTCGCGGCGAATGGAACGAGCGCGCCGCCGGTGAGCTAAACACCTCGTCAATGAAGTGGTATGAGCTCGCGGCGGAGAATTCGCCGGACGCTGACGTGATCGTTTTCCCTTCACGCTACCTGGGGGAGTTATGCGTGCGCAACTGGCTGCGCCCAGTGCGGGCCAATGTGCTACAAAGCGACGAATTGAATATGGAAGACGTCTTCCCAATTGTTGGACGCCAACTGATTCGCTGGGGCGGCGAAGTAATGTGCCTGCCACTCGGGACTGACCCGGCGGCAATTCATCCAGACTTAGCGAAACATCCCGCCATCGCATTTCTGGTCGAAGCGGCGCCCGGCGCCACGTCGCAAAATCGAGAAGGCGTTTTGTTTGACACGCACACCATGAAGCCGCGAATTGCGGAGCCGGTGTTTGTCGAGGCACTGCAACGACTCTCCGAGGCCGCGACGACAACTCGACAGATCAATCACACGAACGTGAGACAGTTCCGGTGCTTGGCTACGCCGATCGGCTCGTGGCGGTGACGGCCACGTCGCGAAATGCGGCCAGTGCGTTCAAGCTGCTTGCCTGGATCGCGCAGCCGGATATAAGCTCGCAGATTGCAAGCGCTGGCAGCGGCATAATGCCGGTCCGGCGGTCGTTGAGCGTCGTCAAGATCGTGGTACGGTCCGGATGCTGACCGCCGAGCACAAGGACCTTGACAAAGCGATGAAGGTTGCACTCGGCGGCGAGCAGTGTCTTCTCGTTCCGCGCATTCCTGGCGTGGATGACTACATGTCGGCACTCGACGAGGCGGTGAAGTCCGCCGCGTTCGACAAAGTGCCGCGCCCAACAGGCACTTGAGAAAGCTGCAAAGCGCTGGGAGCAAATCACCGACGCCCGCGGCCGCGAGGCTCAACGTCAAGCGTATTTGAAGCATCTCGACATTGAGGAGCCGTAAGTGCGGCTTGTCAAATCGCGAATTTGTCTATAGCTTCAGGGTTACTCTCTGAATCACTTGCTTGCAGCCCGAATCGCAAGCAACGGTGAAGTTAGACGTATTCTTGCCTCGCGCTGTCGGGCTCCGACCGACCTTCACGCTATGCCTGACACACTCGACGACCACCAGCGGATTGTATTCACCGGCATCGGGCTCACCGCGCCGAACGGCAACTACGCTGCCCGAGTTCCGCGATGCACTGCTCACCGGCCGCAGCGGCGTGCGAGAAGTACGACATCCGCTACGTCGGCGAAACGCTGGCCGGCATCTGCGACTTCGACGAGCTGAAGTACCAGAAGAAAGAAGGAAGTCCGCCGCGGCACGCGGGCCGGCAGCATCGGCATCTACTGCGCCCAGGAAGCGGTGGCCGACTCGGGCCTCGATTGGGCCAACATCGACCGCGAGCGCGTGGGCGTGTACATCGGCGTCACCGAGCACGGCAACGTCGAGACCGAAAACGAAATCTACGAGATCAAAGGCTACAACTACGACACGACGGTCTGGTCGCACCACCACAACCCGCGCACCGTGGCGAACAACCCGGCCGGCGAGATCACGCTCAACATGGGCATCACCGGCCCGCACTACACGATCGGCGCGGCCTGTGCCGCCGGCAACGCGGGGCTGATTCAGGGCGCCCAGATGCTGCGGCTCGGCGAGTGCGACGTCGCGCTCGCCGGCGGCGTGTCGGAAAGCATTCGCACGTTCGGCATCTTCGCCGGCTTCGCCAGCCAGGGGCGCTCGCCAAGCACGACGATCCGGCGAAGGCCTCGCGGCCGTTCGACATGGACCGCAACGGCATCGTCGTCGCCGAAGGCGGCTGCATTTACGTGCTGGAGCGGTTCGACGACGCCAAGCGCCGCGGGGCGAAGATTTATGGCGAGCTGGTCGGCTACGCGATGAACAGCGACGCCAGCGATTTCGTGCTGCCGAATCCGAGCCAGCAGGCGCGGTGCATGGAACATGGCACTCCAGCGCGCGCAGCTCAATGCGGCGGACATCGACATCGTCAGCACGCACGCCACCGCCACCGACAGCGGCGACATCCAGGAATGCATCGCCCTGCGGCAAGTGTTTCAGCAACGGCTCGCAGCCGGCGGTCAACAACACGAAGAGCTTCATCGGCCACGCGATGGGCGCGGCCGGGGCGCTGGAGCTGGCCGGCAACTTGCCGTCGTTCGACGACGGCGTGTGCCACCCGACGATCAACGTCGACCGGCTCGACCCGCGAATGCGAGCTGCCCGGCCTGGTGCTGAACGAGCCGCGGAAGCGCGAAGCCGTCCGCTATATCCTCAACAACTCGTTTGGTATGTTGGGGATCAACTCGGTCGTGATTATTGGAAAGGTTTAAGTCCATGTCGAAGTCCAAGGAGTCTCACGACAGGCGACAAGACGCAAGAGATTCACTGATCAATTTCGTGTCGTCGTGTCCTTTGCGCTCGTCTTGCGTGAGAAGTAATGACATTCGATGAGGAGAGTTATCGGAATGACCCCCGCCGAAATCCGAGAAGAAGTTTTGGATATTCTGAGCGACATCGCCCCGGACGAGGATCTGTCGCAGCTCGACGACGACGTGCGCTTCCGCGAGCAGCTCGAGCTCGACAGCATGGACTTCCTGGACATCGTGATGGAGCTCCGCAAGCGGCACCGCATCCAGATTCCCGAAGACGATTACATCAACCTGGCCAGCATGAACAGCACGGTGGCGTACCTGGAGCCGCTGATGAAGGACATCGCAGCGCGAGAACGTGTAAACGAGGCGGTGAGCAGGAGTTCGGGGTTCAGGAGTTCAGTGGATTCGACTCCTGAACTCTCAGCCCTCGCACCCTGCTCCCTCATGTACGACACCATCATCATCGGCGCGGGGATGTCGCGGGCTGGCGGCCGGGATTCGGCTGGCGTATTACGACCAGCGCGTGTGCATTCTCGAGCGGCACTACACGATCGGCGGGCTGAACTCGTTCTATCGGCTCCGCGGCCGCGACTACGACGTCGGCCTGCACGCGCTCACGAACGTCACGCCCAAGGGCACCAAGACCGGGCCCGCTGGCCCGGCTGCTTGCGGCAACTGCGGTTGCGCTGGGACGACTTCGCGATCGCGCCGCAGATCGGCTCCGAGATCGCTTTTCCCGGCGCTGCGGCTGCGGTTCGACAACGATGCGCAAACGCTGCGCGACGAAGTCGCCTGGGCGTTTCCCAAGCAGGCCGACAACTTCGACCGTCTGACGCGCGAGATCGTCGACTACGACGATCTTGAGCGAAACGCACGCCGACGTCTCGGCCCGCGAAGTGGTGAGCTCGATCATCACCGAGCCGCTGCTCGTGGAGATGCTGTTCTGCCCGCTGATGTTCTACGGCTCGGCCCGCGAGCACGACATGGATTGGGGCCAGTTCTCGATCATGTTCCGCAGCATTTTCCTGGAGGGGCTCGGCCGGCCCGCGGCGGGCGTGCGGCTGATCCTGAAGCACCTGGTGCGGAAGTTCCGCGCGCTGGGCGGCGAGCTGAAGCTGCGCAGCGGCGTGAAGCGGCTGGCCGTCGAGAATGGCCGCGTGACGCGCGTCGTGCTGGAGAACGACGAGGAGCTCGAGGCCCGCAACGTCGTTTCGTCGGCCGGCTGGTGCGAAACGATGCGGCTGTGCGACGACGGCCAACCGGTCGTGACGTCGCGTGCGCCCGGCCAGCTTAGCTTTTGCGAGACGATCGCCACGCTCGACGCCGAGCCGCAGCGACTTGGGCCACGACCGCACGATCATGTTCTTCAACGACCACGACAAGTTCGTCTGGCAGAAGCCGGACGGATCTGTGCGACGTGCGCAGCGGCGTCATCTGCTCGCCCAACAATTTCGCCTACGACGAGCCGCTCGACTCAAGGACGGTGGCACGATGCGCATCACGGCGCTCGCCAACTTCGACCGCTGGCGCGAGCTCGGACGAGGACGCTTACCGCCTGGAAAAACTGCGCTGGTACGACCGCATCACCGAATCGGCCGTGCGCTTCGTGCCCGATTACCGCGGCCGCGTGATCGACACCGACATGTTCACGCCGACCACGATCGTGCGCTTCACGGGCCACGACAACGGCGCCGTCTACGGCGCGCCGGAAAAGCAGCTCGACGGCCGCACGCACCTGGAAAACCTATTCGTCTGCGGCACCGACCAAGGCTTCGTCGGCATCATCGGCAGCATCACCAGCGGCATCGCCATGGCGAACCGGCACTGTTTGCAACGCTAAACGGTCAGGTATAATTGGATTGTTCGTCAATCGAGACCGAAGGCATTTGCATGGAACAACAAGACCTTGAGAATCTGATTCGGCAGTGCCCACTTCGTATTCGCACGAATGACGGTCGCGAATACTTGGTGGAAAAACCCGAGTTCATTACTGTTGGTGATTACACGGCGGCGATTCTTTTCGACGATGCAGGAGTCAAACGGCACGCTGTTGTCGGCCTCATAAACATTAGTGCGGTGATTCCAAACGGCGCGGCTTCGAAGAGCTAGTTTTTCGGACTGACTGAGTGGAATTGGGAGAATTTCATGGCCACCGACGCGAAGGCCGACATGACCGATGCCGAATTGCTTCACTTCTACATGGGCCTGCGTCTTCAGCATGGGGATCGTACGTTGCCGATCAAACAGATCCTCGCCGACTTCCCCGAGTATCTGCGGCAGCGAGACGCGATGCGCGGCATGATTGCTGAGGCCGAGCAAGCGATTGCCGACGGTCGTTCTGGGCCTCTAGACGTTGAACAAGCGATCCAGGAAGTACTCCAGGAATTTGCGGCTGAAGGTATCACAGAATGATGCCTGGCGGAGCATTTCATGCCTCAGGCTCACTGGAGTGATTTAGCGCGAGAAGATCTCAAGGAGATCGGTCGGTATATTGGTCGCAAGCAGTTTCGCCCATCAGTCGCTGCAGCGATCATGCGAGAGATCCGCAACCATTGCGACCGTCTTGGACGAGCCCAATTCTCAGGAACGGCACGGCCGGACTTGGGCCAAGAGATACGAGTAACCTCGTGGAAGCGCTGGGTTATCATTTTTCGAACCGCCTCGCATGGCATCGACGTTCTGCGTATCGTCGATGGCAGCCGTGAATGGACAAAGTTATTTTAAGGATCGTTAGTTGGGCTACCCCATGCGCCGCTTTCGGCCGCGACTGTCGCTCCTAACCGCACTGTTGCTGATGACAATAGTTGGTCTGACAATTGTCATCGCGCAACTCTGCGCGAAGTCGGACCGCTTCGCCGTGAGCTTGAAAGATTGCGTACTGAAGTAGGAGTCCTCGGCGTCGACGACGAATCGAAAATTCATGCCATCCACGTCAAACAGCCGGGGGCATTTCACTGGAACTGGCGGATTTGGCTGCCCAAAGGTCACGACTACTGGTTCTGCGCGTTGTCAGACGTGCCAAGTAAGGGCATAACCAGGCCACGATTCCGCGCGCGCCTTGGCATGGGTGGGCGGGAGATTACTCTCCGCGTCGGCGTTGCTCCCAGCGAAGAAGGGACACGCTGGGTGTACCTGCAAGCGGAGAACACCAACGCCCCGTTCTTCGAAGTCGAAGACACCAAATGGGTGAACGGTGAAACGATGATCGGTATGGATGTCGCAGGAGCAACAAGTCAGGTATCTTCAAATGTCGATGAGCCCCTTGTGCTGCTGCGGCTCGACGAAGACCGCGCTCGTCGGCAAAGCAGCCGCCGGACGGGCTCTTGATTTGGATTTCGAACCAAAAATCCCCCTGACGATATGCCTCGCGACTTTCTCAAAGACGCCAAGGACGAGTACGACGTCGTCGTCATCGGCAGCGGCCTGGCCGGGCTGACGGCGGCGAACGTGCTGGCGCGGGCCGGGCCGTAGCGTGCTGCTGCTTGGAGCAGCACTACAAGCTCGGCGGCATGGCCACGTGGTTCAAGCGGCCGGGCGGGCACATCTTCGATATCTCGCTGCACGGCTTTCCCGTACGGCATGGTGAAAAGCTGCCGGCGGTACTGGACGCAGGAGATCGCCGACTCGATCGTGCAGCTGAAGAACATCCGCTTCGACAACCCGATGTTCTCGCTCACGACGACGTTCAACCGCGAGGACTTCACGCGGCTGCTGACGCACGATTTCAAAGTCGACCCGCAGGCGGTGCACGGCGTTCTTCGACACGGCCCGCGGGATGAATTTTTACGACGACCAGTCGATGACGACCCGCGAGCTGTTCGACAAGTTCTTCCCCGGCCGCGAGGACGTGATCCGGCTGCTGATGGAGCCGATCACCTACGCCAACGGCAGCACGCTCGAAGACCCGGCGATCAGCTACGGCATCGTGTTCTCGAACTTCATGTCGAAGGGCGTGTTCACGTTCGAGGGCGGCACCGACAAGCTGATCGGCCTGATGGAGGCCGAGCTGCGAACGAGCGGCGTCGATATCTGCATCAAGTGCGACGTGACGCGGATCGATTGCCGCGGCGGCCGCGTGCGGGCGTCGAGGTGAACGGCCGCACGATCCGCACGCGGGCCGTCGTGTCGAACGCCAATCTCAACGCGACGATCTTTCGACCTCGTCGGCGAGGAGTATTTCGACCGCGGCGTTCGTCGACGATGCCCGGGCCGTGCGGCTCAACAATTCGAGCACGCAGGTCTACATGGCGCTCAAGCCGGACGAGCAGATCGACGAATCGACGGGCGACCTGTTGTTCAGCTCGCACGGCGCCGCTGTTCCGCACCGAGCTGCTGTTGAGCCGCGACATCACCAGCCGCACGTATTCGTTCTACTACCCGCGGACGCGGCCCGAGGGCCGGCCGCGGTGCCTGATCGTCTCCAGCACGAACGCCAACTACGACGACTGGGCGAAGCTGACCGCGGAGGAGTACGAGGCGAGCAAGCAGCGACCTTGTCGAAACGACGCTCGACGCACTCGACAAGTACGTGCCGAACATCCGCGAGCGGATCGACCACGTCGAGGCGTCGACGCCCGTGACGTTCCAGCACTACACGCAAGCACGTCAACGGCGCGAGCTTCGGCACGAAGTTCGAAGGCCTCGCCGTGAGCCGGGCGCTGCCGCAGCAGATCACGCGGCCTGTACCACGCCGGCAGCGTGGGCATCATCATGTCCGGCTGGCTGGGGGCGATGAATTACGGCGTGATCGTGGCGAACGAAGTGGATAGCCAGTTGATGGCAAGTTCGCAGCGACTCGACGATCAAGCTTCGTAGCAGCAGCATTCGGCTTCGGAACGATCGATTGGAATTCATAAACGACTATTGCGAGTTGGCTGGACAGTTGCACTGCCAATTGGCTGCGATCAATCCAGCGGCTTGCGACGAATGATTGCGATTCCAAAGCCTAGTGCGACTTGGTTCGAATCTGAAGGCAGGCAGATGGCAAAGCAATTCGTCGTTGCACATTGGAGCGACGATCTGTGTTGCCGAACCGAGCTGTTCGCGGAGTATCGCAATGCTGGTGATGACTTAACGGAGCATGTCTGCACACAGCTTGCGAGATCGCTGGAAAACTCATGTCGATCGTCGATCCCGTGAACGTCGGATTCGACGATGGTTTCCGGAGCCAACTGGGAGCACGCGACGTACGAACCGTTTTGCGATTGATGGAGCTAATCATGATGCTCATGACTTGACGCCATCAAAGCCGCCATCCCGCACCGCGAGCCGTTTTTGCTCGTCGATGAGATCGTCGAGCAGTCGGACAACCGCATCGTCTGCCGCAAGCGGTTCACGGGCGACGAGTTTTGGTACCGCGGGCACTATCCGGAGTTTCCGCTGACGCCGGGCGTGCTGCTGTGCGAAGCGGCGATGCAGGCCGGGGCGGTGCTGCTGGCGAAGATCGTCGCAGGACAGGGCAGGACGGCGTGCCGGTCGTCACGCGGATGAACAACGTGAAGTTCAAAGCGATGGTCCGGCCGGGCGACACGATCGATCTGGAGGTCGAGCTCGTCGAACGCATGGCCGACGCGTTTTTCATGAACGCCAAAGTGACCGTCGGTGGGAAGACGGCCGTCACGTTCGACTTCGCCTGCAAAATGGCACGCGATATCGAGGACAATAGAACACGGAGAAAGTGCACGTTAAGACCACGAGAGGCACTGAGTTCACGGATTGCAAGATCTAATATTCATATTCCTCTCCGTGTCCTCCGTGCCTCCGTGGTTATTCCTACGTGTTTGAACGACCATGCCTACTGATTTCCTCCAACTCGCCGGCAAGCGCATCCTCGTGATGGGCGTCGCCAATCGCAAGAGCGTGGCCTGGCACATCAGCCGCGTGCTGGTCGAGGCGGGGGCGGAGGTGGTCTATCCGTGCGCAGCGAGGAGCGGCGGGAGCAAGTGCAGCAACTCGTCGGCGATGCGCCGGTGTTCGTCTGCGACGTCGAGTTTGAGGACCAGATCGAGCGGCTCGCCGGCGAACTGGCGGAACAATACGACGTGCTTCACGGCCTCGTCCATTCGATCGCCTTCGCCGACTATGAAGATGGCGATGAAGCCGTTCCACGAAACGGCCGAAGCGCGACTTCCTGCGGGCGTTCGACATTTCCTGCTTCTCGCTGGTGGCAGTGTCCAACGCGCTGAAAAAACTGCTGGCCCCAGATGCCTCGGTCGTCACGATCTCGATTTCGACCACCCGGATGGCCAGCGAGAACTACGGCTACATGGCCCCGATCAAGGCGGCCCTCGATTCCTCGCTGGCGTTCCTCGCCAAGTCGTTCAGCCGGTTCTCGCAGGTGCGGTTCAATGCCGTATCGCCCGGCCTGCTGAAAACTTCGGCCTCGGCCGGCATTCCGGGTTATGTCGATTCCTATCTGTATGCCGAGCAGGCGACGCTGCGCAAACAGGCCGTCCGAACCGAAGAAGTGGCCAATGTGGCGGCGTTTCTGCTCAGCCCCCGCTCCAGCGGGATCAATGCCCAGCGGATTGTGGTGGATGCCGGCATGAGCACGAACTACTTCGACGACCGATTTCGTGCGAGGCGTCTGTAGCCAAGGTCTGAAGCCCCGATAGGTGCCTGTAGCCGGGGCCTTCGACCCGGCGGCCAGCCGTGACCGATTCCCGTTCACCGAGCGTCCAAGCCGACTGCGCAAGTGCCGGCTACAGCAGGCGTCGCGACGCTAAATCCCAGGCCTGCTGGCGAAAAAACTGCTAGTCGATTGCCGTGCGCCATGCTATTTTGACGGTATCAGGCGATAACGCGCCACCTCATGCCGCCAGCGAGGCATTTCCAGGATGGATAGAATAGATTCGTTGGGCCCCGTTCGTGGGTGAGATGGTTGGGATGGATCCAGGCGGAACAGAAGTTGTAGGCGACATCTCCTCTTGTCGCATTCGGCGAAACATAGCGTAAATCCGATTCCGGCCGCTTACCGGTCGGCATTTCGCGCCGTTCAGGCTGCGGCGTATCGAGCGCAAGCTCCAGACGATGACAAAGGTGACCGCCAACAAGTTGTTGGACCTGGTGCGGCGCAGCGGCCTCGTGGACGAGGCCAAGCTGAAGTCGTTTCTCGAAAAGGCCACGCAGCGACCACGGCGAAGCCATCCTCGAAGACCAGCCCCGGCTGGCCGAGCTGATGATCGAGGCCGGGCTGGTCACGCGCTGGCAGGCCGACAAGCTGCTGGCCGGCAAGCACAAGGGCTTCCGACTCGGCAAATACAAGCTGCTTGGCCAAATCGGCAAGGGCGGCATGAGCAGCGTCTATCTCGCCGAGCACGAGCTCATGAAGCGGCGCGTGGCGATCAAGGTGCTGCCGCAAGAACCGCGTCAACGACTCGTCCTACCTCGAGCGGTTTCGCCTCGAAGCCCGCGCAGTCGCCAAGCTCGACGACCCGAACATCGTCCGCGCCTACGACATCGACAACGAAGGCGACGTCCATTACATCGTGATGGAGTACGTCGACGGCCAGGACTTGCACCAGATGGTCGTCGGCCAGGGGCCGCTCGACTACGACACGGCCGCCGATTACATCGCGCAGGTCGCGAATGGCCTGCAGCACGCCCACGAAATGGGGCTGGTGCATCGCGACATCAAGCCGGCCAACTGCCTGGTCGATCGTCACAGCATCGTGAAGCTGCTCGACCTGGGCCTGGCGAAGCTCACTGAGGACGATCAGGCGTCGCTCACGATGGCCAACGAGGAAAACGTGCTCGGCACGGCCGACTATCTTGCACCCGAGCAGGCACTGAACAGCCACGAGGCGGACAGCCGGTCGGACATTTACAGCCTGGGCTGCACGCTTTATTTCCTGCTCACCGGCGGCCCGCCGTTTCCCGAAGGTTCGATTTCCGAGCGGCTGCTGAAGCATCAAACTGCCAAGCCGGAATCGATCTTCAAGGCCCGGCCGGATGCACCGCCGTCGCTGGTCGACATCTGCGAAACGATGATGTCGAAGAAGCCGGACGAGCGGTTTCAATCGGCCGGCGAAGTGTCCGCAGCGGCTTAAGGAATGGCTGGCCGACCGCGGCCGCACGATCGGCGGTGGGCACATTGAAAATCGCGAGCCACGATAGCGGCGTCGGCAGCGGCGTGTTCAGCCGTTATGCGATCGGCATGCCCACCCCGCCGCCCACCGATAAAGCAAACCGTCGGGCAGCAGCCGCACTGTTTCGGTGTCCGACCGCGACACGAAGCGACTCGATCAAAAAGGCAGCGGTCCCGGCGGCCCGGACGAAGAAATCGGCCTCGCGCCGCTGGACGAAGAAGACGTGCTGGGCGTCGCTCGCCGAAAGCGAGCCAAGAAGGTGCCGACCGAATCGGACAAAGTCGTCCGCCCTCGAGCGACTGGCGTCGTCGAGCGGTGTGATGAAGGGTCGGTTCCGGCTCCGTCGAAAGCCGCTCGCTGATCGAAGAGGAGCTGCACGACCCAGGAACTGGAGCAGATCCAGCGCAAAGTTGCCCAGCGGGCTCAGTTCAATCCGCTTCAGCCCCCGGATTCGTACCGCCGAGCCGCGGACCCTCGACGGCGGTCTGGCTCGGCCTTGGCGGCGTGGTCGCTGGTGATTGTGGTCATCCTCGTGCTGCTAATGGCCGGCTAGCGGATGTATGGCGGGTGCTTGCACCCGCCGGCATTGCGTACGAACGGCGCGTGCAAGCACTCGACCTACGAAGCGCCGGCAAATGACGATGCCTTTGCGACGTCACTTGCACTTCGACACGGCGTTGTTCTGCCATTCGACGGCCAGCATCAGGCAGTTGATGCCCGAGCCGATGCCGAGCATCGCGACGCGGTCGCTCAGGCTCGCAGCCGGCCCTGTTCGATGCCCAGAGCCATCGTGATCGGCAAGGCCGCGGCGCCCGTGTTGCCCAGCGTTTCGACCGTGGCGAAGTCGATCGCCGGATCGAGCCCGAGCGACTCGAACATCAGCTTGCGGTGGGCCACGCCGACCTGATGGCAGAACGTGCGGTCGATATCGCTGCGGCTCCCAGCCGGCGCGGCCCAAGAAAGCGTTCGAATGTCTCCACGCCCGCCGCGACGCCGCGCCGCATCAGCTCTTCGCTATCGGTCTGCATGAAGGTTTCGAGTCCGCGGCTTTGGCAGAGGTCGTGCTGCTGCGTGTCGCAGTGCACCATCGCCGTGGTGAGCCGATTGCCGGTTTGGCTCAGCTCCTCGTCGCACAGCACGATCGGCCGCGCTGGCCGAGCCGATCGTGAGCGACGCGATTGAATCCTTGACCGACTCGCGCGTGAGCGACGCGATCGCCGTTGAGATGGGCGATCGTGTTCTCGACCAGCTGCACGGCCGCATTCGGTGCCGACGACGACGCCCGCTCGAATCTGGCCCAGCTCGATCATGTTGGCCACTTGAACGATGCCGTTGAGCAGGCCCAGGCAGGCGTTGGAGACGTCGTAGATCATCGCTTCGGGCGGCAGGCCGAGACCGTGATGGACGCGGCAGGCGGTGGCCGGCTCCAAGAAATCGCGGCAGACCGAGCCGTGAACCAGAGCGCCGAATTATCGCGGGTCGATGCCGCTGGCGTCGATCGCCCGGCGGGCCGATTCGATGCTGACGTGCTCGGCCGCGTGCCCGGCGGGAAGAATCGCCGCTCGCGGATGCCCGTCATCAACTCCAGCCGCCCTTCCGGCAGCCGCAGCCGCTCGTATAGCGGCGCAAGCCGCCGCTCCAGCTCGGCCGTGGTGACGACCTCGTCTGGCAGCGTGTAGCCGAACGATTCGAGGCAAACGCGGCGGAAATGCATGGCGGAGTGGAAAAGTCGGAGTGCGGAGTGGGGAGTTTGGAGTGGGGAGTGAAATCAACGCTGAACAAATCAAATGGCCAATTTCGAACATACTCTGATTCCGCCGCACGGTAAACGGCTCACTCATAGGGTGCCCTGCGCATGCCGACACGTCTGTTACACTTTGCCGTTAGCTTGACGGAATCTCGGATGCCTACGAATCAAAACGAACACGAAATCCATTCGCCGACCAATCACACCGCGCTCCCTTGGTTTGGCGTAATCTTCGCGCTCGTGTTTCCGAGCATCATCACATGGGGATATTTCGTATTGGCCGCAAGCTATTCCGGTGCCGTACAGCAAGCAATCTACCTCGTGGTCAAAGTCATCCAATTTGCGTTTCCGCTCGTATGGGTTTGTGTTGTCTTGCGCGAACCGCTCGCACGTGCGGCGTGCTCGAGTGGGCGGTCTGCTTTCGGCGCCGCGTTCAGCGCGATCGTGGTTGGCGCGGGCTGGTTGCGTATTCAATTTTGTGCTCCGCGAGACGGCCGCGTTTACGCTGGCCGCGGCAAAAATTCACGACAAGATCGCGCAATTCGGCATCGACTCGGTGTGGAAGTACGTCATTCTGGGCGTGTTTTATTCCCTCATTCATTCGCTGCTTGAGGAATACTACTGGCGGTGGTTTGTCTTCCGCCAACTGCGCAAGCTTGTTCCGCTTTGGCCGGCCGTTCTTATTTCCGCCTTCGCGTTTGCCGGGCACCACATCATTGTTCTAAGCGAGTTCTTCAAAGAAGCGCCATGGCTGGCGTGGTTCTTTCCTCGGCGGTTGCGGTGGGTGGAGTCTTCTGGGCATGGCTGTACGAACGACTGGTTCGCTCTATAGTAGTGGCTCAGCCACTTGCTCATCGACGCGGGAATCTTCTGGATTGGATACGAACTAGTTCGCGAAGCATTCCTTCGCAGCAACTGAAAAAGGCGTCGCGAATTGCTTCGCTCGTAGGCGAGTTCGAACTTCGCTGCTTCAGAGCACATAATGTACACTTGTCACTGTGCACAGGATATTGTGCTAGCAGTCCCCGCGAAACGCAAAATGCTGCTATCCGCTTGAAAACCACTTAACTACTTCTTAACGTAGCCCCAACTTGCATTCCCGAGGCCGCATGACACGGCCAAACTAGAAGGGAGTTCTTCAGGCCGGAGGAAAGGGATTTCCGGCTGCCGGTCAAGACGACTGGCACACGAACCATGGCATCCGGCCGTTCTTGCTAGCACGGCGCGCGGCGTTTTTTGGCCTGGCAAGATTTCAGGCAAGCGACCGATAGGCGCCGGGGCCGCGACTACATGAATTGGTGCGCTGCATCCTTCGTGCATTTTCCAAGCGCACGAGTGAAGCGTGGCCCGATTCTGAGCAAGTATCGCCGGCGGCCAAGGTGGTCGTGGAGGGACTCGTGACCATGCGTCTTGGATGACGCCAAACAAGGGAGTGCGTGCTATGTCGAAGCCAATTATTGGACTGAACGCCGATTTCGTGAACGCTTCCGGCGACAAGCCTGCGTTCACGTATGTCGCGTCGGGCTACTACGACGCGGTCAGCAAGGTCGGGGGCATCCCGCTAATCATTCCGCCGCTGGAAAACGACGAGGATCTGGAGCAGGTCCTGCAGCGAGTGGACGGCGTGGTGCTGGTGGGCGGGCGCCGACCTCGATCCACGCCGCGACGGCTGGATGCTCCATCCCACCGTTCGCCCGCTCGCCGTGCGCCGCGAAATGTTCGATCGCCGGCTGATGCGGGTTATCGCCGATCAGCGCCTGCCCGTGTTCGGCATCGGCGCCGGCATGCAGCTCCTGAACGTGGCGATGGGCGGCAACTTCTGCTGCACATTCCGGAAGATCGGCCGGATGCGCTGCCGCACCACGATCCGATCGATCCGGCCCACCGCCACACGCTGGAGATTACGCCCGGCTCGCTCATGGAGCGCGTCTACGGCGACGGCGAGCTGCGCGTCAACAGCATGCACCACATGGCGGTCGACGAAGTGGCGCCCGGCTTCGAGGTCACGGCCCGCTGCCCGGACGGCATCGTCGAGGCGATCGAAAGCCGGATGCTCGATTGGTTCGCCATCGGCACGCAGTTCCATCCGGAGGCCGACACGGCGTCGGCGCTCGACCTGCGGATCTTCGAGGAGTTTGTGGACGCGGTGAAGGAATCGGCCGCGGCTGTAAGGCTAGTTGCGTAGAACGTTATCTCCCTCTCCCTTTGGGAGAGGGCAGGGGTGAGGGAGTCGCGGAACATGCGTTAACCTCTCCCCAATCTCCCAAAAGGAGAGGACAAAGGATGCAGAAAGTTGGCTGGCATCGGCTGACTTAGTGCAGCGTAACGTCGCCGACACGGATCGTCAGGCGAGGTTTCGAGGGGTTGGGTCAGATGCGGCCTGGCGCCACATGGATCTAGCGGCGCCAGGCCGCTTTTTTTGCGACATTGCTTGTACCACGACGAGTACGACGAACACGGCGAGGTAGTGCAAACTATAATCACGTCGTGTCCGTTGTGCCGTCGTGTTCAAACTCTTCTTGGCACTTGCGCGTTTAGGTGTTCTCTTACGAGCTAAAGTGCCGTCATTGTGGCTGGCGTACCGTTTGCGGTCGCGACGACGCCATCGCCCGGCTGCGCCTCATCGGTCTCTTGCGCCGCGAGCCCGATCCAGAAGAGAGCGTCGTTGCCGCGCTCCTGGTAGAAGCAGCACCGCGCATGACGTGTCCGATTTGCAAGGAAAAGATGTTGCCGCGGCACCGGCGGAGTCCGTAGACGAGGACGACTGGCTGGCACGCCCGGTTATGCGAGGTTTGCCGCCAACCGATTCCACCGGAGCGATTGGAGGCGCTGCCAGGCACGAAGCGCTGCGCCAATTGCCAGGGAAAAGCAGAAGCAGGCGAGCTTGCGGAGAGTGAGCCGGAGTATTGTCCGCATTGCGGCGCCCTGGTGGAAATCCGCGTGAGCCGCGGCCGCGGGCATCACGCGCTACAAGCGCGTCTGCACCGGCAATCCGCCATGCCGACCTATGATATTCGTCCCACACTCGCGGCATTCCCGTCACTCACACTTCCCCGATGTCTTCGTTCCACAGCTTCGGGTGCGCCGCGATGAATTCCTGCATCAAGCTGGTAACACTCGGCGTCATCGACGATTTCCAGCTCAACGCCGCGCGAGCGAACATAGTCCTCTGGCCCCTGAAACGTGCGGTTCTCGCCGATGACGATTTTTGGAATGCGGTAGAGCAAGGCCGTGCCGCTGCACATGTCGCACGGTGAAAGCGTTGAGTAGAGCACCGACCGGCGGTAATCGGCTGGGGCTCAATCGGCCGGCGTTTTCCAGGCAATCCATCTCGGCATGCAAAATCGCGCTGCCGCGTTGCACGCGGCGGTTGTGACCGCGGCCGACCACGCTGGCCGTCAATCACCAAAACCGAGCCAATGGGAATCCCGCCCTCGGCCAGGCCTTGCCGGGCTTCTTCGAATGCGAGCTGAAGAAAGCGGTCCATGCGATTCGGCCGGCGTGGAAGTTCTGAGCGGTTGCCAATTATGCTAGAGCGGTATACCACATTCGCGCCCGTCCTCCCAACCCCTGATTCGGCATCTGATGGTAAGCAACTTCTGCAAGACCCGCACGCCGGGCCGCGCTGGCCGTGTGGGTCGCCGCGCTCGTTGTCGTCTGCGGCTGGGCCCATGCCGCTCGGGCCAGCGAGATCACGGCCAGCGACGATTTTCGCGACGTGGCGGTTGCCGTGACGAAATATGCCGACGAATGTTGGACCGGAGCACGTGCTCCTGGTGCTCGACATCGATAATACGCTGCTGGCGATGAACCAGGATTTGGGCAGCGACCAGTGGTTCGAGTGGCAGAAGTATTTGCTCGACCACGAGCCGCGATCGAAGCATCTGGTCGCTGACACGTTTGAAGGATTGCTCGAATCGCAGGGACTTCTTTACAACCTCGGCCGGATGCATCCGCCACAACCCGATTTGCCGCGGATCATCCGCCGGCTGCAAGACCGCGGCATCCATACGCTGGTGCTCACCTCGCGCGGACCCGAATTTCGAGCCGCCACGGAGCGAGAGTTGGAACGCAATGGCTACGATTTCGCGGCCACGGCGCTGCCCGTGCGAAAATTTGCCCGGCGGCACGTACCTGCCTTACGACTTGGAAAACCTGGCAGCAGACGGGCTCACTGAAAAGGATGTCTCTGCCTTCAGTCTCGCCGAACCCAGGCCCGTGAGCTACGAGAACGGCCTGTACATGACCGCCGGCCAAGCCAAGGGCGCGATGCTGCTGGCGCTGCTTGCACTACGCGGAGCCGGAGATTCGCGCCGTGGTCTACGCCGACGACCACATCCGACACGTGGCCTACGTCTTCGCGGCAATGGCCAGCCGAGAGCTGGAAATCACAGGCCATTCATTACACGCGCGAAGAGCCGCGCGTGAAACGCTTCCAATACGGCGACAAGGAAGACGTCGGCCGCCGATGGCGCAAGCTCACGCGCACGCTGCGAAGAAGTGTTCGAGTAACCGTCATTTTGCCAAATGACGCAATACGCCGCTTGCGGTTTAGCTCTGCAGCCTCCGCACATACTCGCGTAACTCTTCCAGCTCTCGCTCAAAACCGCTGTTGAGAATCGGGAACCGGCACCAGGTTTTCGGGTCGAGATTCTCATCGTCCAGGTGGAACGACGGCGCGTACCGCTCGCGTTTCCACTGGTTGCGGCACCAGAGCCGGAAGAATCGCTCGACCCATCGCGCCATTTGCTCGCGGCTCATATTGCGGAAACTGTGGCCGGACCGTCTGAAAGACCTCGATCGGCAGCAGCTTGTCGCGGATCGCCGCCCGCTCGATGGCGTCCAGCACGCGATAGGGCATGAGGTCGGCTTCATCGGTCTGCGATCGGCCGCAGGTGGCCGCAGTTCGGCCGTGGGCCGCAGGTCGATTGACGACCGACAATGCTGGCAGCGGCCCGATGCCGGCCGGCCCGGTCGTTTCCATCCATTGAGCCAGTCCAAGCAGAAACGCCTTGTCGATGCCGGCGATCGGCGCGAGGCCGCCGCACGTGTCGCCGTCCATCGTCGCGTAGCCGACCGCCGCTTCGCTGCGGTTGCTGGTCGTGAGCAGCAGCGCGCCGCGAAGGTTGGCCAGCAGCCAGGCGCCTGGCCCGCGCGCGCGGGCCTGAATGTTCTGCAGCGCGACGTCGTCGCGTTCCCACGTCAGCTCGCGGCCGATGGCTTTGCCGACTGTGTCGACATACGTGTCCGACAATGCGCGTCGACGTTCCACTCCAGAAATTCCGCTCCGACTGCCTCGGCCACCGCTCGTGCCGCGGCGAGCGTTTCTGCGCCGCTATTGCGTGTTGCTTGATACACGCAAGAAAGCAATCGTTGTACTATCTCCCCGTCTTCGACAGTGGGAGTGTTGTCATTCGGCTTCTTAGCCCGCCGGGCAATTTCACGCAAACTTGAAACGTGCGAAAGCTTTATCCCGAATTCCGCACACACCCAGCTCGCGGCCGCCAAATTGAACCAACAAGTGCACCAAGACCGCAACGGTCGATGGAATCGGCCCCGCCGCTTAGCGACACAACGAATCCTTGCGCATGGCTTTTGCGCAGGTAATCGAACAGCGCAAGCGGCTACCGAGCGCGCAGAATTCCTCTTCTTTCTGATGCGGCACCTGTTTCCCATTGCGGGATGCCCTGGCACGTTGCACCACGCCCGGCTGCGGATCGGTCTGCGTCGTGATGCTGCCCACCGGCTCACTGACGTGTGGGTATTCGAAGTCGCAAGAAGCCAATCCCTGTTCGTTGCCGACGTGCGAAGGTGCGGGATCCTCAGGAAAACTCTCCGCTTTGAGCCGCCGAGTGCCGTCGATGTCGATCACCGCGGTCGTAAGCAGCCAATCGGCGAACGAGAATCGCGGCCCGCGAACGAGCATCTTGCCGCCGCTGGCGATAAGCGTGCCGCCGTCGTAGATCGACGCGGCCCGCCTCATTGCCGAGCAGGTTGCAGTACGCATAGCTCACGCAAAACGCCCGCGAGCCTTCCAGCACGAACCGCTCGCGCACTGCTGCTTGGCGAACGCAAAATGGCTCGCGCTGGGGTTCAGCAGCACGTCGGCCCCGCGTTGGGCCAATCGGGCCCCGGTCCGGTCGGCAACCCAAGCATCGCGGCAGATTTCGAGGCCGATCCGCACGCCGCCACAATCGAACAACAAATCGCCGATCGGATACGATTGGTCGCCGACCTCGATCGTGCTGACGATCGCCGGCCGGCCAACGGCGAAACCAGCGCGGCTCGTAGTGAATGCCATCGCCCGCAAGGTGCTGCTTCGCCACAAGGCCCAGCAGCCGGCCATTGCACGCCACCGCTGCCGCGTTATACACGCCGCCGTCGTGATAACACCGGCAGGCCAAGGCAGGCCACGATGCCACGCGTGTCGGGCACCAGTTCACAAAGGATTTCGAGTGCCCGCCGCTGAACGCCGGAGGAAAAAAACATGTCCTCGCAGCCATAGCCGGTGATGCACAGCTCAGGCAAACACAGAATCCCCACGCCGGAGTCCCGCGCAGCATCGAGCGCGGCACGAATGTGCCGGGAATTCGTTTCCCAATCCATCGGCGTCTGGTTCAACGCCGCGGCGCCCAAGCGAATTCGGTTCACTTGATTTCCTAATGTTAAAAGACAGTCTCACGCAGAAGCGAAGAGAACGCTGAGAGTGGCAAAGTCAGTCTTAGAGGCAATCAACGATAGCTTTTTTGGAACCCTAATCTTCACTGATTGCTACTAATCGAAGAATACAAATTAGCGTCGATCAGTGCAGATTAGTGTTCCCCGACTCCGCGTCCTCTGCCTCTGCGTGAGCAATTCTCGGCGGATGGATCGGTATCAATTCTATATTTCTCGATTAGCAAGGCGAGCGCAGCATGTTGAGCGCCTGTTTCGCAGCCCGGTCTTCGTGATCGCCGGATGGCTGGCTAGCGGAAAGCCCTTCACGTGAACATGCTCGCCGCTGGCCAGCGCCACTTGCAACGTGCCAGTGCTTTCTGCGCATTCGCGCGGGCCCGCGGTTGCCGTGTGAGCTGGGCCAGTCGCTTGGAAATGCGGCCACGCTCAAGCCAAAATCGGCGCCGGTCTTTTCGCGGACCGCCCGGGCCATGGCCTCGGCTGTCTCTGGCATCCGCCGCCTCGCCCGGTTGACATGTCGACTCCAACAGCGACTCGCAAGGATTTCGCGTCGCGCACCACGATCGCCGCCGCGGAAATGCTCGCTATCCGCCGCCGCTTCGGCCAGCCATTGCGACACAAGCCCGTCGGTTGCCCACTCGGCCACGGCCAGCGATTGGCTCCGCTCATCGAGCAGTCGCAGTACGGCATGCTCCAGCTCATCATCCTCCTCGCCAAACACGAGCACGCCGAGCATTTCGCGAATCTGCGCAACCGTCGGTTCCATCTGCCGCAGGCAGGCCGTTTCGTTCGGGCCGCTGGCCGTGATCCGCAGCGTAATCGTCGCGCCGCTCACCGTGATGCCCACCAGCGGCTCGCGCTTGCGGCGGATCATGTCGGGCAGCATGGCCTCGACATCGCTTTCGCCAACGCCGAAGCATTTGATCCGCCGATGCCGGATCACGCGCGGCGAGGGCAGGGCGGCCGCAATGGCGGGCGCCAACGGTTGCGTCCCACATGGCGAACATTTCTGCCGGCACGCCAGGCAGTGCAAATACCCGGCAAGGCGCGCCAGCAGGTGCGCGGCACGGCCATATCGATGCCTGGCGCCGTGCCGTGCGGATTCGGCACGACCCGGCTGCCACGCGGGAATTGGGCCTGCAGCACGTTCCGCTCCGGCATCGGCGCGGCCGCGGCGGCTGAACAGGTTGCGAATATGCTCAAGTGCCGCATCATCTTGCACCAGATCAACGCCTGCCGCGGCGGCCAGGGCCTCGCGCGTCAAGTCGTCGGCCGTCGGGCCCCAGCCCGCCTGTTGCGACGACAATGTCGGCCCGATCGATGGCCGTCGCGGAACGCGGCGACGTTCGTCTCCAGATCGTCCCCGACCGTCGTGTGGAAGGCTACGCGCACGCCTAGCTCCCCCAGCCGCTGGCTGAGCCATTGGCTGTTCGTGTCGAGCCTCTGGCCGCTGGTCAGCTCATCGCCAATGGAAATGATTTCGGCACGCATCGAGCGGAGGCGGGGAAAAGGGGCTGGGGACGAGAATTTTGGCTGAAGCAGCTAAAACAACTCACGAGCGAGCCGGGTCGTCCCCGACGCCGGCACCTGGGCCATTTTCACCCACATCTCCGACTCCGCCCAGGGGCCGGATTTGGTTATGATAACCGTGTCGCCACGCTTCAGCCTAAAAAGCGAAACTTAGCCGTCCGCAGCACGGTTTAATCCGGATATGACCAAATACATCTCTGCTCAAGTCAGCTCTGATTTTGTCCCTTTTTGCCGGAACGGCGGTTGTTTATTGCGTGCCGCTGGCAACGCCGGCGCTCGCCCAGCGGCGAGGCAATGACGACGACAACGATGGCGATGAGCGGCGAGCCGACGCCCGGAGCGGCGACAACGAGCGCGGCGGCGACGAAGGTCGCGGACGAGGGGGAGGCCGGCGTGGATGGGGCCGCCGCGGCGGTGGTGACGAGGGTGAACGCCGCGAGCGCGAGCCAAGACGCGAAGATGACGACGACGATGAGGAGCGCGAAGACCGAGAGGGGGCCGGCCGGCCCAGCACGGATGTCTCCGACTATGCCCGCGATCTTGTCAAGAAATACGACAAAAATGGCAACAAGATGCTCGAAGAGGACGAACGCGGTGAACTCAGGGGCCCGGCTGCGCAGGCCGACCTGAATGACGACAAGGTGATCACCGTCGAGGAAATTGTGGGCAGTTTGTCCAACCGCGGATCAGCGGCTCGGGGCCGCGACCGTTCTGTCCGCCGCGAGCGTAACGAAGGCGATTCCGATCGAGCGGCTGGCAAAACTGACGCAACGGCAAAGAAGCGCGTTTACACCAGCGTAGCGGCTGGCAGCTCCGCCAAGGACAAAGAGGCGGACAAACGCCGTTCCTATCGCTTCACGCCGGCGAGCGAGCGATTGAACGGCAATCTGCCGAGCTGGTTCAAAACTCGCGACCGTAACAAGGACGGTCAGGTCTCGATGAGCGAGTACAGCCGAAGCTGGACCGACCGGCTGGCGCGGCAGTATCGCGAACTCGATCTCAATGACGATGGCGTAATCACGTCAAAAGAAGCGGCCCAGTAGCAGGCACCGGGCACCCGGCGACCGGTTTAGCCGGGTGCGGAGTCGGTGTGCTGCAACCGCGCCAGATTCAACTTCACGCGGCGGAGTGCGATCGACCTCACCACGCCGGCAGCTACGGCACACGGAGTGTGCCTGCTACACTAATCGCGACCGCCTCGGCCGCCGCCACCGTCGCCACCCCGCCCGCGGAAGCCGCCGCCATCACCGCCCCGGCCACGGAAGCCGCCACCGTCTCCGCCTCCACGGAAACCGCCGCCCTCTCCGCCTCGACCGAACCCGCCGCGACCGCCGCCACCCCGGTCGCCGCCACCCCGGTCGCCGTCGCCGCCGCCGCGGCCCCCGCGCTCCATGCGCTGCTGCATCTCGCGCATCATCTCCCATTGCTGGCGCATCCTTCGGCGGGCCTGTTCCTGCGGCGAATCGTCATCATCGTCGTCGCGCCGCCGTCCCTCACTGCGGTCGGAAGAACCGCTGCTGCTTGCGTTGGTGTTCGCTAGAAGTGAGTCGAGCGTCTTTACGACGCTGGCGGCATTCGTAAGCCGTAGCGGCACGACTTTAGTCGTCTCCGGAGAGCCTTCTAGCTGCTGGTCCAAGTCGGTCACGAGCTTCTGGACCTCTTCAAACAAAGGATCGGGCGCTCTCACGACAAGCATGTTATTCTCGACGTCGATGGCGATCGACATTTTCTGAATCTGCTGCGACGGGTTCGGGCCGCCGCGAATCATTTGCATCATTTCTTGCGGGCTCATCACGGCGTTGGCGCCGGCCATGCGATCGGCGTACACCTGCTGTACGATCTCCGCGACTTCGCTGGCGGTCGTATTGTACACGGCGATCAACCGGGGCTCGGCCTCGGCTTCGACGTCTTCCGGCCCGGACTGCTGGTCGAGAACGATTAAGAGCTGCTCGATCGTATCCAGATCGGCCGGCTTGGCGTGGACCACCAGGGCGTTGAGCCTGCCGTCCGGCACGATGTCGACATTGGCGGAGGTGAAGACTCCACCGCCGCCCCCGCCGCCTCCCAGCAACAAGTCGCCCATCAGCGCGCCCCCCACGCCGCCCAAGGCACTATTCGCCATATCACCGATGATGCCGCGGTCGTTGCCGCCGCTTCGACCGCCAAAAATCGCGGCCAGAACCTCGGCGATCGTGGCCGCTTTAGAATACTTCAAATAGAAAACGCGAAACTCGCGCCCAGCAGTGGAATTCTTCCCGGAAACGACCCCCATCAGCTCTTCCAATTCATCGAGCGCCTCCAGGTCATCCGAAGCGATGACCGTGCCTCCTGGCCCTGGTGCGATGAGAATCGGAGCGCCCTGGCCTGGCGGCGGTTCCTGCTCGGCCTCGTCCAATTCCGATTCTGAGTCCTCGTCGGAGAAGACATCCTCATCGATGGGCGACGACGACTGGGGTTCTTCGACAACCTCGGCCGCAAGGCGGAAGATGCCCGATCGCCGCGCTTGAGGCGCTTGCCCGTTCGTCATGCGGTCTTCGTCAGCTTTCGCCTCGTCGTCAGCCGGCTTGGCGGCTGGTTCGCTGGGAACAGCCGAGCGAGTACCGTTCAGGAACATTTGCCAAAAGTCTTGCGTTGCCGCGGGCGCAGGCTCTGCTGGTCGCGTCGCCGACGACTCGACGGGACGTGCTTCGCCCGGCGGCTCGCCGGGACGTGTGTCGCTGGGCCGATACGACCGGATGGCCGCCGAAGGGGTCACGACGCGAATGCGGTTGGTCCGTACGCTAGGCCAAATCTGCTCGATCTGAGAGATTGCCGTGCGTGCCGCGGAGCCCGTCAGGGGCAATAGTCGCACGCGTTCGCGAGAGCGGGCCGCCCGTCCGCCGCCTTCCTCCTCGGTCTCGCCCAATTTTCGCAATAGCGAGCGAATCTGCTCCACCTGGCTGGCCGTGCCGCGAACCAAAAGACTTCGCGACGCGATATCCGCATCGACGCGCGGCGCCTTGGGATCGGGTTCCTCACCCGCGCCGCCAAAAAGCTTGTTAATCGCCAGCACCGCCACCTGCGGATCGACGCTCGCCAGCGTAATGACGTCCACCTGACGCGTGTCCTTTTGCATCTGGTCGAGCGTGGCGCGGATGGTTGCCTGCTGAGCCGGCCGAGCGATGGCGACAATGAAACCGTTCTCTTCGTCGGCTGTGATGCTGACGCTCGGATCGTTGCCCAGTAGCACTTTGAGCGAGTCCTCCACGGCTTCCGCATCATCCAGCGTCAGCGTATACACTTCCAATTGCGGCGAGCCGGCAACGCCCGCTGCGGCTTCCGGAACGTCGATCAGCCGCAATATTTCTTCCAACCGGGCCGCATGCTGGGCCGTGCCGCGAAAGAGAAGCTTTTCATCCGTCGCGCTCTTGGTGATTTGCATCGCGCCGTCGGGCGTGCCAAATGCATCGGCCGGGATCCCCAGCATCTGCCGAATCGTCGGCATCGCTGTGTCGAACGTCAGGTGTTTGAGTTTGAACTCGCGCAGGCCGGCATTGCCCATATCGGGCTGTTCGACCGCATTGACGATGGAACGAATGGTGCGCAAACGTCCGGCCGTTTCGGTCACTTGGATCTGCCGCGCTTGGGGCAGGGTGACGATCTTGCCTTGCGGGCCCAGCACCTCTTGAATCTCTTCGGCGGCCTGCTCGGGCGTCATGTTCCACACCGGGAACAGCACGCGAACCAATTCGTATTCGCCGCGCTGGTCGAGCTCTTCCAGCGGCACGTCGGGCACGAGATTCGGCGGAATGCCGTCCTCGAGATTCACGAGCACCAGCATCTTGTCGCGACGCACGAGCGTGTAGCCTTTCGTCAGCAGTACACTGTTGAGCACGTCAAGCGCTTCGGCCGGCGTGTAGCTGCGCGAATCGCGATAATTGAAGGTTCCCGGCGGCGGCGATTCCACCAGCAGCGAAAGACCGGCCTGATCGGCAAACCAATCCAGCACGTCCTGCCAGGGTTGATAGCGGAAACTGAATGTCAGCCGCACATCATCCGACAGCGGGGCCGGTTCTTTTTCTGCCGTGGCGGCGTCAGCCTTGCTCGCCGCCGGCTTTTCTTCAGCCGCGATCGGTTTTTCGCTGTCCGTTTGCCCCAAAGCGTAAAGGGCGTTGGAGCCGATGAGCGCTACGCACAAGGCGGCTAGCCGTAGGTATCGCATAGTTTTATTACCGCATGCCCGTGGCGATTCAGTGCCGGAGCCTTTGCAGAATTGGTGTGTAACTATTTAGGAGCATTCAAGATAGCGTTCGTCATCCCATGATACCAACGGGGTCTAGCCCGGACCAAGAAAAACCCCGGTGGCGGTCGGCCGCGCTTGCAGAAATCATGGTCAGGAGTGGATTACGTGCTCGCGCGTTATCCCACCCCATCTAACCCCGCAAAACGTCGGGCAGACCGGTCGCGATTCGGGGAAAAACGCCCCGTCGGCCAGGCGCCACTGGCCAAGCGGCTTTTTCGACTTGGCCGCAAAATGCTCGCCCACCGTCTTAGCCAGAGAATGAAATGCCCCAACCCACGTGGCCATGACCGTGGCGGCGGTGGTGGTGATGATGATGAAAATCAAAGTGGTGCGGCGGATAACAGTACGGGCGGCCGTAATGATATTCCTCGATGATCACCGGTGTGGGCGGAGGCGGCGCGACGTGGACCGCCTGGGCCACACGCGGGCTTTGCATCGCCTGGATCACCTCCGGCGCGACACCTTGCTGCGTCAAATAGATGACGTCCTGAGCGCTCGGCGGCTGCGCCATACCTGAGTTATTCACGTAATTGACGATCAGCTGAGGGTTGACGCCGGCGCGGGTCATCTCAACGACCTCAGCCGGGTTGGCCTGACCCTGTGCCACAGGCCGCCCCAGTGTTGCGGCAATCTCCGCGCGGTTGCGAGCCTCGATATCGTCCATCGCGCCGCCAATCGCGCCGCCCGTAAGAGCGCCGATGCCCGCGCCGATGGCCGCGCCGCCGGCCGTTTCTCCCAATGCATTGCCGACCAATGCGCCCACGCCGGCCCCAGTTAATCCGCCCGCGACCGCACCGCGGTCGGCATAATAGGGCGAGCGACAGCCCGCGAGCACGGCTACCAGACAGCAGCCGGCCGAAGCAAGTAAGACGCACAACTTGTTGGGCATTGGCCCGAACTCCATGTTCCCCGCGGCCGCGGATGGTTGCAGCAGGCTGAGCGCCGGTCAAGAGAAGTCAGTTGCAAGCTGCTAGCGTACGTGCGAGCGACGCTGGCTACCCGGTATGACAATGTCGATATCGGCCACCGCTCCGCTTGCGGTTTAGCTGCCTTAATCGAGGGAAGATCGAAGCGCGGCTTCCATGGCCGTCGACGCTAATCCGATTCTTTCTGCTCGCGACCTTTATCGCTTGCCCGCCATGTCCGCCATTTCGCTACCGCGCTAGCGCGCTGCTCATCGTTCGCCACGTGCAGCGTTTGCAAGTGATACATTTGCTGCGCCTGCATTCGGGCGTGGACATAGCCGTAATCGGCTGGCCTCTGACCCGTCAGCGTCGTCAAAACCACGAGCGCCACGTCGCGAATCTGCACGTTCGCCGTCTGGCCCGGCGCTTGCGACACGCGCGGCATGCAGACGGTCGAATCTTCGAGCAAGGGCTCCACAACGTCGACATGCTCGCGGCTGCCGAACTGCCCGACGAGCAGGAGCGCCGCCGCCTTCGTCATGGGCTGAACAGATGCATATTTTTCGGCGCCGCCAACCACGGCAAGTGCCAGGGGGAGCGATTCCTTCAGCTCATTGATCGACGCCAAATTGATTCGCCGGCCAAGAAGCGTCTCATTCTCATTCGGGCAATGCAGAATCCAGCCCACCACCAGGCGACGAATGACCGTGCGGTAGTTGCCCACCTGGAGCGAATCTCGCAGCGGCGGACGCTGAATCAAATGCTCGATCAGAAGTGCACCGCGGTCCGAGCCCTCCACGTCCTTGACAGTTCCCAGAAACAGCACGGCCGCGCAGCTCCCCAATGGCGGCGACGCATTCCGGTTGTCGATCATGGGCTGCCATTGCACGATTCGCATCAGCCGTTCTTCCCACAACTGAGCCACGGGCTTCGTCGCGACGCCAAAGGCGGCGGCGAGCACAGCTCCCTCGTGGCGTTGCATCGCCACGAATAACGCACGGGCAGGTGGATCGCTGCCGGCAATTTCAGAGAACTGCTCCCAACCCGGCAGCGTGAGACCTTTGCCACCGTCGACGTCGGATGCGAACGCATCGAGCCGGCGCTGAAACTCGGTGCGGTCGATGAGCGCCACCAATCGTCGGGCTGCCGCCCGCGTTTCGGGATCGGGGTCATCAACCAAGGCCAATAGCGGCTCGCGGGCCGAGGCGCCCGCTTCGAGAAGCTTTTCAGCGGCGGCTTGGCGCAGTGCGTAGACGTCGTGGCTAAGCTGCTCGATCCAATCTTGTATCGCCTCGCTTGAATCACTTGCGTTGGGTGAGGGAGCCGTTGCTGACTCGGCAATTCTGATCACCGATTCCTGCGCAGCCGATTGTTTTGCACTCGGCACGAGCAACGAAATTGCAACCAGAACTGAAAATCGGGCGGCACCTTGGCGGAAGGCGTCGGTGGAAAACCGGTCCGTTCGTGAGTGCGCAGAGCGTTTTGTCTCGCTATCCATAGTCGATCACCATCGGCTGCGGTCTGCCCTTATGGTACGTCGCTGCTTTGGGGATGACTATGCGTGAAATTGCTGTCGGTCGTCCAACGCCTAAAGACGCAAAGCATCAGTCGCTTAGTCTACTGCCACGAGTCATTGCCCGTCTGGTCGCACTTGACGCCAGCCATCGCGTTTCGCCGAGATTTCGGTAGTGGGGTCATTTCGCGTGGGTCAGGCTTTATAGCCTGACGTTCGCCGGGCTATGTCAGCCTGGAAAGGCTGACCTACATCAAACGACCCCACTACTGAGATTTCCAGTTACTTGTGGGGACACGACCCGCGTAGTAGAATTAAGTGCACCTGGGATTTGTGGCCGCTTGCAGCCGAACTGCTAAAGAGCCGACGTCGCGCGGATTGAGACGTTCTAGGTTAAGAATCATCCGTCGCGCGTTCTTTCGCACAACCGAAACAAGCCAAGCCGCAGATCCTGAGGAATTCAGGACTGCGGTTTTTTTATTTGGAACTGTAGCCGGCCTCTGTGAGGCTGGCGGCCGGTGTCGCAGACCTCGGCTACGATGGAGGAATCTCCTGATGAGTGCCGGCGAAATGACTAAACCTTTTGATAAGTCGTTACCTCCTGATGCGGCGCACGCCAACGATCGCCCGCCGCAATTTTCGACGCTGAGCGTACACGGCGGCGAGGCGCGGCAGAAGCCGGGCGACTCGATCACCGACCCGATCTTCTGCGCGTCGACGTACACATTCCCCGACACGCAGTCGGTCATCGACTACATCGAGGAGCAGCAGCCGCGCGAAGAATACGGCCGCTACGGCAACCCGGGCGAGCGCGTGGCCGAGCGAAAGCTGGCCGCGCTCGAAGGCGGCGAGACGGCCGTGCTCTTTTCCAGCGGCATGGCGGCGATCGTCGGCCTGCTGATGGCCAAGCTCAACTCGGGCGACGAAGTGATCTTCTTCGACGAGTGTTATCATCGCAGCCGCGAGTTTTGCTCGAAGCACTTGTCGCGCTTCGGCGTGACAACGCGGCAGGTGAAGGCGTGCGACTACGACGCCATGGAGGCCGCCATCACGCCCAAGACGCGGCTGCTCGTCAGCGAGTCGCCGACCAATCCGCACCTGAGCATCGTCGACTTGGACCGCTTCGCGGAAATCGGCAAGCACCGCGGCGTCGAGACGCTTATCGACGCCACGCTGGCCACGCCGTACAACCTGCGGCCGATTGCGGCCGGCGTCGATTACGTGCTGCACTCGGTCACCAAATACCTGGCCGGGCACAACGATTTGCTGGCCGGCGTCGTCGTCGGTTCCGAGGAAAAGATGGAGCCGGTCCGCAACTTGCGCGGCATCATGGGCGCGATCAACGGCCCGCAAAATTGCTATCTGCTCACTCGCGGCCTGAAAACGTTCGAGCTGCGGATGCAGCGGCACAACGAAAACGGCCAGCGCGTGGCCGAATTCCTCGCAGTCCCACCCGCGAGTAGAAAAGGTTTATTATCCGGGCCTCGAGTCGCACCCCTATCACGACATCGCTCGCCGCCAGATGCGCGGCTTCGGCGGGCTGGTTACGTTCCTGGTGAAAGACGCCGATTGGCGGGCCACCGCCGACATCGTGGATGCCGTGCGAATTCCACGGATCGCGCCGAGCCTGGGCGGCGTCGAGTCGCTCATCGAGCAGCCGCTGGTGATGAGCTACTACCAATGCACGCCGGAAGATCGCCGGCGATTCGGCATCCCCGACAACATGATCCGCATGTCGTGCGGCATCGAGAATGCCGACGACCTGATTGCCGATCTGGCTCAGGCATTGGACACGACGGCGCGAGTCGCTCAGCGCCATGGTAATTTGGCACATCACGGGTGCAGGCGCCGCGCTGGCAATTGCCTGGCTCGCGGCGATGCTGCACGCCTCGGGCCATGCACCCTTTGGCCTGATATCAATCGGAGTCGGCGCCGCACTGGGCGCTGCAGTCAGCGCAATAGCCGCGAATCAACGGCTCGCCGGCAAAGGGAAGCTCATCCTCGGCACGATCATTTTCGCGATTATTACGGTCGTCGCCCAACACGCTTGGCTCTACCGCGATTTTCGCCGACAATGGCACGAAGCGCGAGCCACGTCGCCCGAAGTCGCGTTGTTCCGGCCCGAGTCGCCCTGGTCGCCCGCCGAGTACCTGGCGCGCGAATTGACGCCCGGCCGGGCAGGGCTGTGGGCACTCGATGCGGCGCTGGTCGTGGCGGCGGCCGTTGCCGTGGTCATTTGGTGGCAACGCCGGCTCAAGTAGATTCGGCCTTGCGGCCGACGCCAACGAATTCCGAAACTCCCTGCTCTTCGCTCCCCGCTATGATCGTCGGCACCGGCATCGACATCGTGGAATGCCTGCGAATCGCGCAAATGATCGAGCGCCACGGCGAGCTCTTCATCACGCGCGTCTACACCGACCACGAAATCGAATACTGCTCAAACCGCAAAGCGGCCACGCAGCATTATGCCGGCCGCTGGGCCGCAAAAGAGGCGGTCTTAAAGGCTCTCGGCACCGGCTGGCGCCGCGGGATCGCCTGGCGCGACATAGAGATCCGCAACGATCGAAAAGGCGCGCCGGCCGTACATATCCGCGGCGGCGCGCGCGACGTCATGGAACAGGCCGGCATTCAGAAAATGCACGTCACCATCTCACACTGCCGAAGCTTCGCCGTGGCCTATGTTGTAGCCGAAGGAGAGAAGTAGCAAGCGGAGCCGATAAGCAATGTACGGAGTCCCGGCCGATTTACCAGTTGCGCGTTTTGTTGGCGACTTTTTGAGCCAAGTCTGCATTGGCATGGACGGTGTTTATTTCAATTTCGGCCATAGTGGCACTATTTCAGTTAGTGGTCGCTGGGAATTGGAAGATTGCGCAGGAAATATGATCGATTGCGCGTGCGACTATGACGCGCGGGACGCATATCGCCTTCACGTTCTGTTTAATAAGAATGTCATCGATTCATGCATTGATCCACCGCGCTCGTTCTCACTTACCTTTTCCAGCGGCCATCGCCTCACTGCATACGACGACACGCCGCAATATGAATCATTTTCGATTCAGCCAGGTAATATCTTCGTGTGAGCCAGTCGAAAAGTTGCTTACTAAGGTAAGAGACGTGCTCGATCAACGAGCAAAGCAGCTCGCTGGTGTTCCAGAAGCTCTCCGCCCGATCATTACGGACGGGGAGTCGCAGCGGAGCCAGAAAATGCCATCTGCCTATGAGCCGCAAGCAAACGATGCCTCACACGCGCGAAGCATTCTTTTCCGAGTCTTTTACCGTCACTGCTCGCAGATGCTCTTTCGCGGCAGCAACGAGCCGATCGTCTTCGACATCCCATATGTCCCCGTCGGCCCAGCCGGCGACGTTGGAAATTAACTGGCCGAAGCGCCAGTCGGGATAGCGCGATCGCAGCTGAAGCAAAACATCTAACAACTCGGCGTGACGGGGCTGACTCATGGCAATTTGTTCCTGATCGTTGGAGTTCGCGTTACGTCGAGGTTGGGCAAATCGTGGATAACTGCCGCAGCGTAGTTACTTCTTGACCGGAACATTTAATGCGCCATTCGCCGGCAGGATCACCTTTGCCGTTTTCACGGACTTGGCCTCGGGACCGAGCTCGGTGCTTACAATTTTGCCGATCTCGATGACGATGTATTCGATCGTCTTTTGCTCTGCATCGGTTAATTTCGTGTCCGTGTAGTTCGGGAACTCGACCGTGATTGATGTATGACCTTGCTTTGCTGCCTCCAGAACTTTGCCCGCAATAGCGTCGGCGAGCATCCCAGCGTCGATGTCTCCGGCGCTCGTCTTGGGGAATTTTGGATTAAACTTTCTCGCCTGATCGCAGATGCTCTTCCGCACGTCAGGCGGTGGAGACGGAAGCTGCTGCGGACGTACATTCTTGATCGGATTGGCCTTGCGCCGGTTCTTGCCCGGAAAATCCCATTCGATTTTGAACTTGATCCAGCCGGTCCACACCTTTTTCTCTTCGCGCGGGCCCACCTCGTGTGTTTCACGGGTCACGTCCACTTGAACACCCCCCAATGTCGCTCCAATGACTTCTTCCTTGAAATGCCTGGGGCCGCGGGTTAGATCGGGAACCGTGTGTCCCTCAACCGGCTTCATCACGGGCGATACGCGGTCGATGTGCGCATCGAAAGCGTCGCCAGGACCGAAGGAAATGTGCAGACTTGTAGGCGGGTAGGGGTCCTTTTCGCTCCATTCGTGGATCGAATCGTCACGGACGCCCGGCAGTTCTTTGCCGTCGTCTCGCGACTCGCGGTACGATTTTTGCTTCCGGTGAAAGAAATTCATAATGTAATTGTCTTTCCCGAAATGCTTTTTTTCGACCAGTTTATTCATCATCGCCTTCGGATCATTTGCCACGAAGGCAACGCCACCCGTTCCATACGGCCCGAAAACCAGACCGCCGACCTGCCCATGCCACGGCAGCTGTTCCTTGATCCCTGTGACGCTTTTTACAAATTGCCACGCATTGTGTTCCCTCAGGCGAAGGTAAACCGCAATCAGCGTCGCCTGTTGCGGCCGGATAGCACGCCACACTTCATTGGTCATCTTGCTCTTGAGATCATCGGGCAGCTTCGAGTGCTCCACATCTTCGCGCAGCTCTTCGCCCTCCTTTAGAATCGGTCGCTGCTTGTCACCGTATTGAAACGCCGGCGGAACGTTTTTGTATCGCTCCCGGTTGGCCTCCTCGAAATCAAACGGCTTGTTCGCCTCGTCGGCTTTCTTTTTAGCCTCGTCAGCTTTTTTCTTCGCCTCTGCCGCCTGCTTGTCTGCTTCGACTTTTTTGAACGCCTTTTCAGCGCCGCCCTTCAGATCGATCGTGGCCGGATCTCGCTGATCTGGCTTTTTATCGAGGACACCGAGAGGAACGCCTCCCACGAACATCGGTCCGGCCGTGGTTGAATTGGCCGTCGTTGTATCCGCTTGCGGCAAATCGAGCAGAGGGCGAATTCGCTCGACCCATGCGCCAATCGGCCCCAAGTTTGAATGCGGTTTTGTGCCGGACGGGCCTTGCGAATCCGTTGGGTCGGACATGTGGGTAATTACCTCGATGACGAAAATCGAATATTAAGACATTCGCCGCGCGAGATGTTTCGGTGCGGCTGTGCCGGCGGCTAATTCTGGTCTCGGACGGCTGCCCGGAGCTTAGCCTGCCTTGCAAAGAGCCAGCGACAATCCTAAGTCCAATGCGGCAACGCTTGCAAGCATTGGCGAAAACCATGGCGCCGCGAATCCACCAAGGTTCGCAAGAAATTACGTCGCCTTTTTCTTGGACGACTTTACTGCGGCTTTGGCCGTACGCCGCTTCGTGGCCGATTTCTTCGGCGCGGCCGAAGTGGCTTTAGCAGCCTTGCGCTTCGCGACTTTGCGTTTAGGAGGCCCGGCGGCAGCCCGGGCGGCAAGCAGATCAAGCGCTTCGTTGAAAGTTAATTCTTCAATCGAAGTGCCCTTCGGTAGCGAGGCGTTCGTCTCGCCGTCGGTCACGTAAGGGCCGTAGCGGCCGTCGAGGAGTTGCACTTTTTCGCTGGTCACGGGCGACGCTTCGAACACCTTGAGCGGCTCGCGCTTGGCGGCCGCGCGGCCGCGGCCGTGCGCCTTCGGCTGCGCCAGCAGATGCAACGCTTGTTCCAGCGTCACATCGAGCGGCGAAATATCGGCGGGCAGCGAGCGCGTTTCTTCGCCGCACTTGACGTACGGCCCGAATCGGCCGTTGTAGGCCATCACCGGCTCACCTGTTCTCGGGATGGTCGCCCAGATTCCGCGGCAACGTCAGCAGCTTCAGCGCCGTCGCCAGGTCGACGTCTTTCGGATCCATGCCCTTGAGCAGCGACGCGTTTTGCGGCTTCTCTTCATCATCCGGCGTGCCGCGCTGCACATACGGCCCGAAGCGGCCGACCTTCAGATACACCGGCTTGCCGTCTCGCGGATCGATGCCCAGCGGCTCTTCGCCTTGCGCCGCTTGATCCAGCAGCTTCAGTGCCACGTCGAGCGTGACTTCGTCCGGCGGCGTTTCGTCCGGCAGCGACGCCGTGCGTTCGCCTTGTTCGACGAATGGCGAATAGCGGCCCACGCGCACATACACCGGCTCGCCGCCTTCGGGCGTGCCGATCGAGATGCGGCTGATGTCGCGGGCGTCGATCTCATCGCCCTTGTGTTCCAAGCTGCGCTTGAGGCCCGGGCGTGCCGTTGCCGAAGTAGAACGCGTTCAAGTAGTCGACGTACTCCTGCTCGCCGCGGCTGATCGCGTCGAGGTCGTCTTCCATCTGGGCGGTGAACTGGTAGTCCACCAGGCCGGCCAGGTGCTCCTCCAGCAGCTGCACGACGGAAAACGCGACCCACGTCGGCACCAGCGCGCCGCCTTTCTTGAAGACGTAGTTGCGGTTCTGAATCGTGTCGATGATCGAGGCGTACGTGCTGGGCCGGCCGATGCCGCGCTCTTCGAGCGCCTTGGTGAGCGACGCTTCGCTGTAGCGGCCGGGCGGCTGCGTGGTGTGCTCCTTGGCCGTCATGTCGCAGGCAGTCGAGCGCTTCGCCGACCGCGACGCTCGGCAGCACCGTTTCCTGGTCGGCCAGCTCCGCCTCGGGCGTGTCGCTGCCTTCGACATACGCCCGCAAGTAGCCGGGGAAGTCGATCGTCTTGCCGCTCACCTGGAACACGCAGCCTTCGCCTTCGATCGTGATCGTGATCCGCCGGCCGCGTGCGTCGGCCATCTGGCTGGCGATCGTGCGCTTCCAGATCATGTCGAACAGCTTGAACTCGTCGGCATTCGAGCTGCGTTGCGCAGCGTGCCCGGCAGCTCGAACGGATGGCCCGCCGGGCGGATGCCTTCGTGCGCTTCCTGGGCGTTCTTGACCTTCGACTTGTAAACGCGCGGCTCGTCCGGCAGGTACTCGCTTGCCGTACTCCTCGGCAACCAGCCGGCGGGCGTCCTCGATCGCCACCTGCGCCAGGTTGGTCGAATCGGTACGCATGTAGGTGATGTGGCCGTTTTCGTACAGGCTCTGCGCGACCTGCATCGTGCGGCGGGCCGTGAAGCCAAGCTTGCGGTTGGCTTCCTGCTGCAGCGTGCTGGTCGTGAACGGCGGATACGGCTTCGACGTGTACGGCTTGTCCTCGACGTTCGCGACGCGGAACTGGCCGTTGCGAATCCGCTCGGCCAGCGCCGCCGCTGCCGGACCGTCGAGCAGCATCAGCTCGTCGTTCTTCAGCTTGCCGGTCGACGGATCGAAATCCTTGCCGGCCGGAATTCGCCGGCCGTCGACGGAGACAAGCGTCCGCCTCAAGCTGCTGCCCGTTCGACTTGGCGAACTGTGCCGAGCAGGTCCCACCACGTGGCCGAGACGAACGCCATCCGCTCGCGCTCGCGCTCGACGATCATCCGCACGGCGACGCTCTGCACGCGGCCGGCCGAAAGCTTCGGCCGCACCTTGCGCCACAACAGCGGCGACACTTCGTAGCCGTAAAGCCGATCGAGAATGCGGCGCGTTTCCTGGGCCCGCACCAGCCCGTCGTCGACATCGCCGCGGCGACTGCGAGCGCCGCCTGGATCGCGTCCTTGGTGATCTCGTGAAACACCAGCCGGTGGACGGGCACCTTCGGCTTGAGAATCTCCAAGCAGGTGCCAACTGATGGCCTCGCCTTCGCGGTCCTCGTCCGTCGCCAGATAGAGGGCGTCGGCCGATTTCAGCCGGTCCTTCAGCAGCTTGATCTGCTTCGTCTTGCCGGGCGGGATGATGTAGATCGGCGTGAAGTTGTCGTTGACGTTGACGCCCAGATTCGCCCACGGCTCGCCTTTATACTCGGCTGGAATCTGCTTCGCACCTTGCGGCAGGTCGCGCACGTGGCCGATGCTGGCCTCGACCGTAAAGCCGCTGCCCAAGTATTTGCTGATCGTCCGCGCCTTGGCGGGCGATTCGACGATCACCAGCGCATTGCCGGGTTGCGGACGAGTTCGCGCTGCTTGCCTTACGTTTTGCCATCGAAATCAAGAGCCAATTGTGAATATGCGATGCTTGGGAAAAATAGGACGTCAGTCCCGGTCATTATCAGCCCGCGACCGTTGCCGGCCTGAATATCGACTCCACTGATTGAACGACCGCCACAGCCGGTCCAATCCAGACGTCGATACCAGCGCTGCGATTAAATCCATATGCACGACCGAGACAAACGTCAAAACCGAACCGTATCAACTGGCACACGCCGCAGGGTGTCGCGGGATAACTCGCCCCGCCAATACATCGCTGGACACGTCGTCCGCCACGCCGACAGCCGCATCGCGCTCCTGCGTTGGACGGCCGAAGTGCCCACACTCCGCATTGGGATTGCATTTACGTCAATTACACATAGAATCACTGACCTTGCCACAGAACCCAAGCCGTCAATGATTACTTGCACCATTGGCATGATGTCAAGATGGTGCACCCAACGGCGCGTAGGTGCCGCGAGCCGAGCGGCACGTCTGAGCTGGGAGCAGGGAGCATAGCGCCGGGAGCGAAATCCGGCTCCATGCTCCTCGCTCCTCGCTCCCCGCTTCTCGTTCGCCTCGGCTCGGCGGACCCCTATAAGACTCCTCTCTCGTATGGCCAGCCCTTTTCGTATTTTTCGAAAGTACATGAAAGTACTGCTCGTGGTTTTCGGCGTACTTATCATGATTTCGTTTGTCATCCTTGACCCGTTGGTTGGCTATTTGGGCGGGAGTAGAGCCGATTCAAGCGGCAGCTCTGGACGCGATGCCAATGACACGGCCGTCAGTTGGGACGGCGGCAGCCTCACGAATGAGGAGCTTGACCGGCTCGTCATGCGCCGGCAAGTCGTGAACTCGTTCATCCGCGGCATCGCCATGACTGGTTTCCAGATGGCAATGGACGCCGGGGCTGAGCCCCGCGAACTGGAAGTGGCTCCGCTCATCGGACCCGCCACCCGCGAAGAGCAGGTTGAGCAATCCGTCGTGCAGTCGATGATTTTCGCCCAGGCCGCCCGCGATGCCGGAATGAGCGTCAGCGACGATGCGATTGGCGCCTATCTGGATGAGCTCGGCGGCGGGCGAGTGACGCGCGATCACATGTCGCTCATGCTGAAGCAATTGGG
The DNA here is from genome assembly GCA_963713365.1 of uncultured Planctomycetota bacterium. Taxonomy (GTDB): domain Bacteria; phylum Planctomycetota; class Planctomycetia; order Pirellulales; family Lacipirellulaceae; genus JABDGM01. The sequence continues at coordinate 319,711 of CAVQLN010000010.1, forward strand.
CGGCGGCGGCGGCGTTCCGGTCAGTTATGTCATGGATGCAATTCGCGAGGAGATGCTGGCCCGCAACTACCTGGCCAGTCACTTTTACGCGTTCGACACAGCCACGCCGGAGCAGCGCTACGAAGATTGGCTGCGCGTGAACGACCGCGTCGTCATCGAGGCTGCGCCGGTTGCGGCCGAGTCGTTCCTCGTCAACGTACCCGAGCCGACACCCACCGAGTTAGCCGGATATTTCGAAGAACACCGCCAGCGCGAGCCGGGTCCATCCGTGCTCATCTTTCCGGGCGGAGGCCGAATGGAGTTTCCATCGCCCACGCCCGGCTTCCGCATCCCTCGCAAGATCGACGTGCAATTCATCGAAGCCAATTACGATGAATTCCTCGCCAAGGTCGAGGCCCAAGTCACCGAGGAGGAGATCGCCAAGTACTACGAGGAGAATAAAGATCCGCTGTTCATCAAAGCGGACACCGACTTGATCGATGACACAACGACGCCCGAGCAGCCTGGCGATCCGCCGGCAACGACGGATGCAAGCCAGCCCGCGACGGATGCAGCGGCTCCGACGACCGATACAACCCAACCGGCGTCTGATTCGGTTACGCCAGCGACGGAGTCAGATGATGCGGCGACCGAGAACGCAACCGATGCCGATGGCGAATCGGCGACATCTGAATCGCCCACCGATGCGCCCCAAGGCGAAGCCACTCGTCCTGAAGGCGATCAATCCTACATTCCCGTCCTCAACGGCGTTCTTGGCCTGACCGCGCTATTGCAAGAATCGGCCAGCGACGCTGCGCCGCCCGCTGCAACCGCTGAGCCGGATACCGAGGCCGCAAGCTCCGCAGCCCAGGACGATCAAGCGCAGCCTGCAGCAGACTCGAGTGACGACAACGCCGCGCAATCATCCGCCGCGCAATCATCTGCCACGGAGGCCTCGACGGACGCCTCCACCGAACCCGCTTCGAGCCCAGCCGGCCGCGGAATTCCAAACGGACGCCGCCGAAAAATCGCCGGATGCAAAACCCGTCGAGTTCCAAACCTTGGATGAAGTGCGCGATCAAATTCGCCGCGACCTGGCACGCGGTCGGGCAACCGAGCAGCTCGACGCCCTCATGGCCGAGTTGCAATCGCAGCTCAACAAGGAATGGACTACCTATTTCAGCTCGCAGCTCGCGGCCCAAGCGGAAGAGCGCAGTACCGCGCCGCCCGCCGCGCTTGCCGACCTCAAGCCGCTGGCCGAAAAGCACGGACTCAAGTTCGGAAAAACCGGACCGATGTCCTATGTCGATCTCCGGGTCACGCCCGTCGGTCAATCAGGCGATACAGACAGCGGAAACACGCTTTCCGATTTGTTCTTCGGCAGCAAAGACGTCGACTTGTACCAACCGATTTCGACAAGAGACGCAAATGCCAATCGCTACGTCGCCATGAAGACTTCGGACACGCCCGGTCGCGTGCCCGAGCTGGCCGACGTGCGCGATGAAGTCCTGAGAGCTTGGAGACTCGAAAAGGCCGGCGAGCTGGCCGAGAAGTATGCCACCGAACAGGCCACGAAGGCAAAGGAATCCGGCCAGCCTCTCGCTGAGTTTTTCACCGGCGGTCTGGTCGGCAATGTCGTCCGCACCGATCCGTTCGCGCTGTACACGGGCGGCGACGTGGCCTACGCGACGCGGCAGCTCGAGCCGTTCCGCCTCAGCGAGCCGGACGACATCGTGGCGGCCGGCCCCGACTTCATGGACAAAGTGTTCCAGCTCAAGCCGGGCGAAGTTGCCGCCGTCACGAACCACGACCACTCGATCGCCTACGTCGTCCGCCTGGTGGAGCATCAATATCCGCCGGAAGAACTGCACAACGCCTACCTGGCTGAAGCCGGCATCTGGCCCGGCATGCAGATCATGGCCGCCGATCGCTTCCAGCGCCTGCAAAGAAACCTGGCGGCCGAACTCGTCGGCTCCAGCCTCAAATGGGAGCGCACACCGGATCAGCTCGTCGAGGAAGAGGAAGGATAGCTTTCGCCCGTAGCGTCAAACGCTCAATGGCCCTATCACATCGCGCCGCGGCTTGAGACCGAATCCTCACTCAGAGGCCAGCGGTGACTGACAATCCACAAGCTTCCGCGGCACATGGCAGGCCCCATCTATCGCTCGAGCGCACCGAACCGACGCGCTTCGGGAGCGGCTGGATCAGCGGTGTGCTGTCGGTGGCACTGGGGCTGGTCGGTCTCGGCGCAGTGATTTGCTTTCATTTTCCATCGTATTTAACGATGCCCGCCTTGCGGGGGTTGTATCCGGTGCCGTGGGTTCGAGCCGTCGTGCATGTCGTGCTGGTCGCCGCGTTTCTATTGGGCAGCGCGAGCTTGTGCTTGCGATATAACAAAGCCTTGGGAATCACCGGTATCGGCCTCACTTTGATCGCCGCCTTGCTCGGCGGCTCGCGCGTTCCGATCGACGACGAGCTGACTAACGGGCCGTTCCTCGGGCTCGACTGGTTTCTGCTTAACTTGATTCTGTACTCGCTGGTATACGTGCCGCTCGACGCGTGTTCGCCCGGAATCCCGAGCAAGAGATCTTTCGCAACGAGTGGCGCACCGACCTCTCGTACTTCTTTGTCAACACGTTGCTGATTCAGCTAACGAGCCTGATGACGTTGATGCCGGCGATGGTGCTGTTTGATTGGGCGCGCCACCCGGAATTAGTGGCGTGGATGTCGGGCTGGCCATTTTTGCTGCAGTTGACCTGCGTGCTGCTCGTAGCCGACTTCACGCAATATTGGGTGCATCGGGCTTTCCATTCCGTTCCGGCTTTGTGGCGATTCCACGCTGTGCACCATTCCGCAACAACCCTCGACTGGCTCGCCGGATCGCGCCTGCACCTGGTCGACGCGCTGGTCACTCGCGGGGCAACGTACGTGCCGGTTTATGTGTTGGGATTTTCGCAGCCGGCCGTGTTCGCCTATGTCGTTCTGGTTGTCATCCAGGCGACGTTCATCCATGCCAACGTCCGCTGGAAATTGCGCCGAATCCGCCGGTACGTGGCCACGCCGAGTTTTCACCATTGGCATCACAGCGCGGAGCGCGAGGCGATCGACAAGAACTTCTCGGTGCACACGCCGTTGTGGGATACTCTATTTGGCACGTTTTATCTGCCCGACCGATGGCCGCAGGCCTACGGCATTTGCGACGGAAGCGACGTGCCCAAGGGCTGGCTGCGGCAGTTCGCATATCCGTTCCGCCGCCCGAGGGATGCAAAGCTCATCGCATCGAAAACTGCATGCGAGGAAAATGCATGATCCGCTTTGCGCTGTCGCAAACGCCACGACCGTTGCGGGCGGATGCCACTGGCAAGGTCAACGGCGGCTGGCGACGCTGCATTACGCATTGACCGGCCCAGTCACCTGCAATCGCGGTTTGGTTGACGAACCTACGCAGCTTATACAGAATCATAGACGCGTTATACCGAATCCTTTTCTGTCGAATGTTTGTTAGGCCACGTCGCGGGGAAAGCGATGGCGCGTGAGTTCGTCAGCTATGCCTTTCAAGATCTGCCTCGCAAAAAGGTCAAAAAGTACGTTACTCAGTATGAAGACGTCGACATGGCCGCGCTCATTGGTGCCGACGAGGACAATTTTCCATTCCTCATCCGCCCCGCCCCGACCAGTTGCGATGATGACCCGAGTACGTTTCAAGTGATGGTTTGGAATGCATACAATGGCATGATGGTTCGCTTGGACGACGATTTGGTGAGGCACTACGCGACCGTGCTGTATCTCCAGAAGCATGCCTACCCGGTCTTCGCGAGTTTCGAAGATGCGGAGAAATGCGCAGCGGAGCACGAGTGGCCACGAAAGCCTCGTACCTGAGTTGACAGCAGCGAGCGATCTTGGACTACCAAGTCGCCGCAGTTGACCAGACAGCAATGCGTGCGGTTTGGTGTTTGCAGTTCGCATCGCTTAAACTGCATGCAATCCTGCCGCCTTGCTCCGGCGGGCAACGGAGCTTTGGTGTCAGGCGGCTCGGATTCATTCGTTTCTGTGGCACGACCAAGAACCGACGCTACTGCCGACCATCGCGCTCGCGAACTGCGCAAGATCGCTGATTGTCTGCTCGCTCTGGCCGACGAGGTTGAAAGCGAAGAGCGCAATCGCGACTTGTTGCATCCTCGTCGAGCGAGGACGGGCCGTCGCCAGAACCGTTGCAATCGAATTGCCTGCGGCCTGCTTATGGACACACTTGCCGTCGGTGGTCCCGAAGACGAACAACTTCGGTTAATTCTCTTGTCGTGGCGTGATAAACCGGACGCCCCCTGGAAATGCTTTAACCATGTGTGTCACGAGTGGAACCCGCTCGTCGAATCGCGAATCGTTTCGTCCACCTCGAATCTGCTAGATTGCGCAAAAGCATTGCGCATGGTTGCGATAGGCGTTGCTGGATCAGCATCTTAACCGCCGCCTAACGAGGCGCTAGCGATCGCAGCGATCAACATGTCGGACAACGAGAAGTCCGACATCTGAGTGTTTCCAAGGACCGCTGACGGTATGCAACTGCATGTAGGCCCAACGGGCCGAAAGTTAATAGCCAGGCGGCCGAAGCCCCTGGTAGCTATTGGAAAACACGGACGTAGAGCTCCAACGGGGCGATAGTACTACCGCCCCGTTGGGGCTTTGATTTCACGGGGACGTTTTTCCAGGGGCTGACGCCGTCTGGCTATTGACGGCCGCCGCGTTGCGGCTGGAAGCTCTGTTGGTTGCAGCGGCATAACCTTCCGCGCCCCGGGTTATCGCAGCTCGCTCCGGCGGAGCTTGTTCGTAATCGCCCGCCGTTCAGCGAACATAAACGAGCCGGCGCTTTTCTCTTTTACCGTCGCGGCTTGAACACGACCGCCGACAGCGGCGGGAGCGTGACTTCCATCGAGGCCGGGCGGCCGTGGCTTTCGTTCGGCATGGCTTGAATGCCGCCGCCGTTGCCCAGGTCGCTGCCGCCGTAGAACGTCGAGTCGCTGTTGGAGATCTCCTCGTACCAGCACGCCTCGGGCACGCCGATCTTGTAGCCGATGCGCGGCACCGGCGTGAAGTTGCAGCACACGATCACGTAGTCCTGCGGGTCCTTTGCCTTGCGGATGAACGCCAGCACGCTGTCCTGCCAGTTGTGGCAATCGATCCACTCGAAGCCGAACCAGTCGAAGTCGACCTGGTGCAACGCCGGCTCGCGGCGGTACAGCGCGTTGAGGTCGGCCATGTAACGCTGCACGCCCTGGTGCGATTCCCACTGCAGCAGGTCCCACTGCAGCGATTCGTTGTGGTTCCACTCGTTCCACTGGCCGAACTCGCCGCCCATGAACAGCAGCTTCTTGCCGGGGTGCGTCCACATGTAGCCGTACATGAGCCGCAGGTTGGCGAACTTCTGCCACAGGTCGCCCGGCATCTGGTCCAAGCAGCGAGCCTTTGCCGTGCACCACTTCGTCGTGCGACAGCGGCAGGCAGAAGTTCTCGGTGAAGGCGTAGATCAGCGAGAACGTCAGCTCGTCGTGGTGGTACTTGCGGTGGATCGGATCCTTGTGCATGTACTCGCGGGTGTCGTTCATCCAGCCCATGTTCCACTTGAGCGAGAAGCCCAGGCCGCCCAAGTAGGTCGGCCGCGAGACGCCGGTCCAGGCGGTCGACTCTTCGGCGATCGTGAGCACGCCGGGATATTGCAGGTGCACTTCCTCGTTGAACTTCTTGAGGAAGTCGATGGCCTCGAGGTTCTCGCGGCCGCCGAAGCAGTTCGGCACCCACTCGCCTTCCTTGCGGCTGTAGTCGAGGTACAGCATCGAGGCGACCGCGTCGACGCGCAGGCCGTCGATGTGGTACTTGTCGAGCCAGAACAGCGCGTTGGAGAGCAGGAAGTTGCGGACCTCCGTGCGGCCGTAGTTGAAGATCATCGTGCCCCAGTCGGGATGCTCGCCCTTGCGCGGGTCGGCGTGCTCGTAGAGCGCGCGTGCCGTCGAAGTGCCGCAGGCCGTGGTCGTCTTTGGGGAAGTGGGCCGGCACCCAGTCGATGATCACGCCGATGCCGTTCTGGTGGCAGCATGTCGACGAAGTACATGAAGTCTTGCGGCGTGCCGTAGCGGCTGGTGGCGGCGAAGTAGCCGGTCGTCTGGTAGCCCCAGCTGCCGGTGAACGGGTGCTCGCTGACCGGCATCAGCTGCACGTGCGTGTAGCCCATCTGCTGGCAGTACTCGACCAGTTGCGGGGCCAGCTCGCGGTAGCTCAGCCAGCGTTCCGGGTTGTTCGGATCGCGCCGCCAACTGCCCAGGTGAACTTCGTAGATCGACATCGGCGCATCGAGCGCATTGTGCTGCGGCCGGCGGCGAAATCCACTCGGCGTCGTTCCATTGATACGTGTCGAGGTCGGTGACGATGTTGGCGGTGCGCGGCGGCACCTCGGCGGCGAAGCCGTACGGATCGCACTTTTCGACGACATGACCGCCGCGATGCTTCACCGCGTACTTGTAATGCGCGCCGGCCTTGATGTCCGGGAATGAACAGTCTCCCACACGCCGCTGGGGATGTGCTTGCGCATCGCGTGGCTGCGGCGGTCCCAGCACGTTGAAATCGCCGACGACCGCGACGCTCTCGGCGTTCGGCGCCCAGACGGCGAAGTTGACGCCGCTTACGCCGTCGACCGTGCGCAGATGGGCGCCCAGCCGCTCGTAGCTCCGCCAATGCGTGCCTTCGCCCAGCAGGTGCAAGTCGTAATCGGTGAGCATCGGCGGAAATGCGTAGGGGTCGTGCATGGTGTGAGTCTCGCCGGATTTGTACGTCACGCGAAGCTGGTAATTAGGGGGAAGGAGCGAGGAGCGAGGATCAAGATCAGTGGAACGATGATATACCGAGGATGGGTGCTCCTCGCTCCTCGCTCCTCGCTCCTCAACGACCGCTTCGTACAGGCCCGCCGGGTGAATTCGCCGCATGGGCCGTGTCGCGCCGTGAGCGGGGTCGACGCACCCAGGCCCGCTGAGCCTCGGGCAAATAAGCCCGCACCGCCATGGCTCGCCGGCCGCTGTCCTCGATCTCATGCGGTCCCAAAACCTCGAACGGGTTCTCGTGATAGCCGTAAATTACCGGTCCGATTGCATCCAATGCCACCTGCGTTTGCACGGTGAGGTCTCCTTGTAGTCGGGGACACGGGGTGTCCCAATCGAGGGGCTTATTTTGTTCATTTAAGCGGCACGGGTAAACGCCGGCCGCAGGATCGCACAGAACGGTGCCAAAATGCCGTCGCAAATCGTCTGGAGGGCTCGCCCGACGGCCCGATCCGGAGTTCGGTAGTAGTGGGAACGATGGGCCGCGGCCCGTGGAACGATCAATAACGCCGGTTCACGCGATTCCGACTCCGGCGAGGCCGCTTCAGCGGCCGGGACCAGCGCCCCAAGCGCGGACAAATCAGCGCTTCTTCAAAACACCAGGTAATGCATTCGACCTGGTGAAACTGGAGTGCCCGGTCGACGCGCTGCCACAGATCGTGGTCGCGAATTGGAACGAGCCTCCCGAATCGCTCCCAATGCCAACGCTTTTCGCGCCAATGGTTCAATTCGCGACGGATACCGCGCGATACATAACGACTGCGCGTGAGGAGCGTGACGCGCGACGGCCCGTCGAGCGATTCCAAGCCGCGAACCACGGCCAGCAGCTCGAGCCGGCTCTTGCTCGTCTCGGGCTCATGATCGGCCGTTGCGAAACAGTCCTCGCTGCCCAGCGAGTGCAGCGTGAACTTCCAACGAGTTCGAGGCGAGTCGGACGTCGCCTCGGCGTAGAGCAAATAGTGCGGGCCGCTGGCTTGCATGGGCTACGGAGCGGTATGGATTCGGACGAAGGGGCGGGATATCGGCGCCGCCTTCCGCTAATGCCACGCTCCGTCTTGAGGGGCAAGGTCAATGGCCTACGTCCGATGCAAGCCGGCCGGATTCCGCAATCCGACCGGTTTGTTCTATCGGCAAAGCGGCCGAATGTTGTGCAATTTAACACATGCGATTTGTGCGCTTTGCAGCCGCCTTGGAGCGATTGATATCGCGAATGAGTTGCGATCGAGGTCCGTCGAATGGTTTCGCGACGAGTTGTCGTGCGATGCTGCTGCGCAACCGTCAAACGTGGCACAAACGGAATTCCAGGATCGCCTTTATCGAGTCTTAACCTACGCTTTGACGTACGCGAAAAAGCCAAGCGTAATACCGGCTAAGGAGTGCGGCCATGCAGTTCGGTTTATACCTAAAAAATAAGGGCGTGATCTCGGCGGACCAACTCGTGGCGGCGCTGGAAGAGCAGCTTGGTTCTCTGGTGCCGATCGGTCAGTTGGCTCTGGAAGAAAACGTGCTTTCACCGCGCAACATCTTCACGGTGCTACAGGCCCAAAGTGATTCGCCCAACGTACGGTTTGGTGACCTGGCCGTCGAAATGGGAATGATGACCCGCGGCCACCTGATGCGACTGTTGATGCTCCAAGCGGATCGCAAGCGGTCGATTGCGGAAATCCTTGTCTCGCAAGGTGCGCGTAACGCAGCAGAAAGCGGCCAGCGAAATGACGGCCTACCGTCGCGAGCAGCTACGGCCCCATCGAAGCACAGTCTCCCATGTCGCTAGGTCACCGCATAATCGGGATACGGTTTCGATCACTAACGACGAGCGGATTACGGTGTAGGCAAAGTGATCCGTCCGGTTACGATCTCAATGGCCGGAGTCACTCGATCTCACCGCAATCCTCGCCACTTTTAATTGTGGCGGTGAGGCGCTCCGCCAGATCGGGCAGCCGGGCGGCCTCGGCGGCAATCCGCGGGTGAACAAATAGCCGCACTCGCTTGACGTAGTCGTCAAACTGTTCCTTGGCCAAGGTTCGGACGACCGGCGACACGGCGCCCAAGCGGCGATAGAGGCACTCCTTGGGAAAGAACACCTCGATGTCGAAGTCGACTTCGAGTTCCGTCGGCGGTGCATCGACAAGCACTTCGTGCGGCGGCACTTTCCGCCGGATCAGCGTAGTAAGGGTCGCTGCGATCCGCTCGGCAATCTGAACTTGCTCGGCATACGGCCGTCGCGCGAGCCTGCGATACAACTCGGGCTGCTCGAAGTAGCTGTATTGGGCCAGCCGTTTGTAAAGCCGGCGGTGCGGACCAAATAAGCCGCTCAAGAGCTCGCTGGCCGGCCCGTCCGACGCTGTCGCGACGAGGGAGTCGATCATAGGGCCGCTCGGTCATCATCAGCAGATCGTCGGGGTCAAGCGCATCGCGCAGCAGAAAAACGGCGCGCTGCAGCATGGCCGTCGCCGCGCGAACCGCGTGATGCCAATACACCTCGCTGAACATTACGTAGCGGGCAAAGACCATCATCTCGGCGGCCGTTTTTCCTTTGTCGGTGATCGCCAGCCCGTCGCCCGCCTCGTTCAAGCACAGGCTGGCGACGAGTCGCCGGCGATCGAAATGCCGGCCGTAAGGAACGCCGGCGTGCAAGCTGTCGCGCATCAGATAATCGATTTTGTCGACGTCGATCGGCCCGGAAAGCATACTGCGAAGAATCCGTTGCGTGCTGTCGTCGGCCCGGCCGGCGACCAGCGATGCGACGGCGTGCGGATCGAGATTCCAGTCGTCGGCCAGCACGTCGGCGACTTCGCCGCCAACGATGAACCGCCGCGCGAAGTCTTCGTGACTTGGAAATTGCGGAAGGCGCAGATCTTCGATCGGGTGGCCGAACGGCCAGTGGCCGACGTCGTGAAGAAGCGCGGCAGCGAGCAGCAGCTCGGCATCCTGTGGCACGACCGCCGCCGCGAATCGGTCGTCGCCGGCAAGCCGGTCCAAATACTCGATTGCAGCCAGGAATACACCCAGCGAATGCTCCTGCCGCGAATGGTTCGCGGCCGGATACACGAGACTCACAAGCCCCAACTGGCTGATTTGCGCCAAGCGGCGAAACGAGGCCGTGTCGATAAGCCGCCGCACGCGAGGTGTCAGTGGCACGTCGACGCCGGGCGGAATCCGCACGATGCCGCCAGCGTTGCGCCATCGGCCCACTTCCGGGATATCGTGGATCGTATTCACGGTGGGCCGATGCTGGATTCTCGAGCCTCGATGCTGGACGGAATCGTCACCAGCATCGGATTAAATGCCTTGCCCGCATTCGCGGACCGCCGACTACGTCCCGGACCCAAGCCCGGGAAGTACGGGCAAATCTGCGACGAAGCGAAGCAAAGCGGTAACTGCGAAATACATTGCGGCGTGGAAAAACGCGCTGCCCGGTTCCAGGTCAAATGCGACGTATGCCGCGAATGTACCGATGCCCAACACGATGGCCGACCAGGACAACAAGCTGAAATACTTCCAGACCCTTTGTGAATGCATCGGGGCCGCCCCATTGATAAGCGATGAACCAATACACGCCCCACAGCAATGCATAAACGAGGCCGCAAGCAACTGAGCGAATGATAAGCGGGGTTCCTTGATATCCTTCAAGTTCCGCGTCGCGAAGGAACGTGTAGCCGGCCCAAGCGAGCGGCGGACCCAGCAGAATCGCGGCCAGGGCCTTCAGCCAAATCTCCGGATGGTCCCGCGCTGCGAACGCACCAGCGCAATGAGCAAGGCGACCAGCACGAACCCAACAACGCCAGTAAACACGAGCGGCTTAAACTTCGTGTCGCTGCGCCGATAGGTCTTCAGCGCATGCCGGCCGCCAACGCCGATGGCGCCGGCCTCGGAGTGCTCCGGGGAATGAATGATCACCTCCTCCTCTTTTTTGGGGATGGTGATGATCGTCTTGCACTTCGGGCAGGGGCCCTTCTGACCGGCAAATTTGTCGGCCACGCTGAATCGCTTCAGGCAGCGGATTCGGGCAGGTGACGTTGATGGGCATGGGGCGAGATGACGAATGACTAATGACGAATGACGAATGAATGATCCAAGGTCATTCGTCATTCGGGAATTCGTCATTCGTCATTTCTCAGGTTTCCTTCAGTTCGTCTTCGTTGATTGCGTGGAACCCTTTGGCGCGCAAGGTGTCGACGGCCATTTCGATGTTATCGACCATGAGCGCCACGGCGGGCCGGCCGGTTGGTCGGAACAACAGCGGATAAATTTGCGTGATGTTCACTTCGGCGGCCAACAGGGCAGTGCAGATTTGCAGCATCGGCTGCGGTGAGTCGGGCAGCTCGACGCCGATCAGATCGGATTCGACGATCGCCAGCCCGGCTCGTTCCAGAATTTCGCGGCCTTGCTCGGGGTCGCTCAGCAGAAACCGCACGAGTGCGCATTCGGTCGAGTCGGAGATCGTCAGGGCGACGATGCGCACGTTGCTGCCCTCGAAACGTCGCACGACGTCCATGAGCTGCCCGACACGATTTTCCAGGAATACCGTGAACTGGCGGATCGAGGGATAATCGCGGCCGCGCATCGTCGCGAATTCCGTCCCAGCGCCTGAGCCTGATCCCTCACCGATACTCATCTGTGGGCCCTTTGACGGTTAATTGAACCAGCAATGCAGGGCATTCATGCCCCGAACGCGTAGTCCGTCACTATACGATTTTGCACGTGTTTTGCAAACTAGCGCCGTTTGGGGTAGCACATCGAGAGGACTGCGTTGGAGCGATGCGACGAAGCGGTTACGATACCAAGCTGGCTTAAAACATTATGCAACCGGAGCAGGTTAACATTCGCTCATGCTGCCAGACCACGAAATTGAAATCCGCGTCCGCTACTACGAAACCGACGCTCAGGGCTTCGTCCACCACGCAAACTACTTTCAGTACTTCGAGTTGGCACGAGTTGAGCAGCTCCTGGCGCTCGGGCACGACTACGCCCAGTTGGAGCGAGACGGAATTATCCTGGTAGTCAACAAGATCGCCTGCAAATACCATCGGCCGTGCCGATTCGGCGACACCTTGCGGCTGCAGATCCGCACGGTTCGAGCGCGCGGCGCACGCATCGACCATGAGTACCGACTGTTGCGCGGCGGCGAACTATTGGCCGAAGCCGAAAGCACACTGGCCTGCATCGACCGACAAGGCAGAGTGCAGCGGCTTCCGGAGTTTTTGCTGATGACAGGTGATGATCGCTCGTAGATTTTGCATCACGTCGCCCCGAAGGGGCGCAAGTCAATAGCCAGGGGCGTGAACCCCTGGAATCGGAGGACCCCAATTCGGCCTCGAGCCCCAACGGGGCGATAGACACCGTTAATCCCACACATACCGTTCGTCCCATTCCAAATCATGGCGCCGCAACAACTCGCGAAACTCGTCCTGAAACGATTGTGCCCGGTGATGTTGCTCGTGATTGGCGAGATATGTTTTCACCGCATCGATATTGGAGTAACTTACCGCAAACGCGCCGTAACCGGTCTGCCATTGGAAATCGGGCATCTGCAACTCTTCGTGCATCCAACCTGATGAATTGGATTTGATTAAGCGCACTGCATCAGCCACCGCGATTGTACGTCCCATTGAAACCAAGAGGTGCACATGATCCGGCATGCCTCCAGCGGGGATGAGCGGAGTCGCGTGGTTACGTAGTATTCCGCCAATGTATTCGAAGAGACGCGGTTGAAGGTCCGATTTGATCAACGGTTGACGATGTTTTGTGCTGAATACGATGTGACAATGAAGAGAGGCGAAGGATTGCGGCATGTATCCCCCCGGAATATTGTTGTGTTATGACGGCTTTCTTTCGCCCCGTTGGGGCTTCAATTATTATGACCGAAACTCGCTTACCAGGGGCTCACGCCCCTGGCTATTGACGGACGCCGCTTTGCGGCGGGAACGATTGACCGGCGCCGCTATGCGGCTTGGAGTGCGGGGTGGCTAACAAGAAGATTCTGCTAATCATCGGCGACTTCGTTGAAGATTACGAAGTCATGGTGCCGTTTCAGACTTTGCTTACGGTTGGCCATGATGTGCACGCCGTTTGTCCGGGCAAGAAGGCCGGCGAGTTTGTCGCCACGGCCGTGCATGATTTCGAAGGACATCAAACGTATAGCGAGAAGCCGGGGCATCGTTTTCGCTTGAACTACTCGTTCGATGATGTCGACGCAGATGGCTACGACGGCCTCGTACTACCTGGCGGGCGAGCGCCCGAATACCTCCGGCTCGATGAGCGAGTATTGGAGATCGTGCGGCGTTTTGCTCAGCAGGAGAAGCCAATTGCCGCCATTTGCCACGGCTTGCAGATTCTTGTGGCGGCCGGCGTCGTTCAAGGCCGGCGCTGCCAGGCGTATCCCGCGGTGAAGCCCGAGCTAGTTCAAGCCGGAGCCGTATGGGATGAGCCCGCGGCCGGTCTGGACGGCGCGTGCGTCGACGGGAATCTAATTACGGCCCCCGCATGGCCGGCACACCCGGCTTGGATGCGAGCCTTCCTGAAAGCGATCGGTACGCGCCTGGAGTAGGGTGGGCATTGCCCACCATCACGTCAAATTTTCGGTGGCCGCTGCCGCCCCTCCGGGTTGTGCCGATTGTCACGAGTGCGTCGGCCCCGACAAACCGTCGCGACGCTCCACTCTTTTGACGCCACCGCAATCACCGATTAAGTTGAAGGTTTCAGCAGAATCGGAACAGCTTCTTCAGCGATCAGGCAACAGGTAAGGGAATAGTCTTGAGAGTTTTAACTTCGTTGATACTTAGCGTCGCCGCGTTTTCTTCTTCAGCAAACGGGCAAGTCGTTCGGTTCGAGACGTCGCTCGGCGACTTCGACATGGTGCTCAACCCGACGAATAATCCGCGGCTGCAAGGCCACGTCGACAATCTGCTGCAGTATGTCGAAGGCGACTACTATCGCAGCAGCTGGATCAACCGGGCCGACGGATCGTTCGTGCTGCAGATGGGCGGGTTCTTCTCCGATACGAAGCGCCCGCCACTGACGATCGTCAGCACGCGGCCCGTTCCGGCGTTTGAACCCGTCCAGGGTGAGCCCGGCATCGCCGGCTTGTCAAACACCGTCGGTACCGTTTCGATGGCATTGCCCGGTGGAGCGGGGGGGACGAATCAGGATGGCGGAACCTCGAGCTTCTTCGTCAACCTCGGGGATAACTCGGCGCTGGACATGGACTTTACCGTCTTCGCGGCCGTGCCTGACATGACGGTGGTGAACCAGATCATGGGACTCATGAAGAGGGACCGCACGACAGAGCCACAGTTCGGTGCCGGGCCGGGAAACCTCGCGTTCACCGACGTGCCCGTACAGGCGAACGGTCAACAGGTGTTTATCAGGCGCGCGTTTGTGGTCGAAGATACGATGGCGATCGCACAGGCCGTGGGCGGCGTGCAATCGGTCATCGCTCAATCGGCGGCCAGCTCGGGCAAGCGGTGCTGGTGCGCCGCTCCTCGCATCGCCATCGATTTCGTTGACATCCCCTGCGACCGCATTCGGCGCGATCACGGTGCCTGAGCCGGCGAGCCTTGCGATGGTCGCTCTTGCCGCTATTGCGACGATTCTACTCACCGGGCGACGCGGACTTCGTTAACCAAGTCTATCACGGCGGCACGGTGGGCAACGGTGGCGGCGTCGCGAGGTTGTCGAATGCCGCCGCGTTCGGATCGGGGATCACCGGACCGGCGTTGCGCAGGCCGGCGAATGTGTCGGCGGCTTCGAACACGTCGAAGTCCGATCCGAGCAATTCGTGCAGTCGGAACTCTGAGACGCCGCCGGTCGCGTTATTCTGATCCACGCCGGCGCCGCCCAAGTTGAGCCGGACGAACGCCGAGGCGCCGCTGGACGACATATCGAAGTTCACGCCGCCGCCAGCGGAATTCATGAACGTATTGCCTTGGATCGTGGCGTTGATCAGCGTCGTGTCGTGCGCCCGGATATCGGCGGTCACAGACGCGGCGGTGTTGTTCGAGAACGTCGAGTCCTGGACGTTCATGTCGATCGTTTTGCCCGTGCCGCCAAACGAATCAATAAACAGGGCATTGGCATCGACGGCCATGAATGTACTGGTGTTGCGAATCGTGACATCGCCGCTGGTGGCCGCACCGCTGAACGTGAGCGCAAACGCGTCGTCGTTCGCGGCAGTCGTCGTAATGTCGGTGTTATCAACCAACAGGCCGAACGCACCGGCGCCGGTGATATCGATGGCCACGTTGTTCATCAGCGTGCCGTTGGTCAGCTTAAAGTTCAGGGCGTTGGAGTTGTCGCCGGTGACATCGACGGCGGCATCAAAGGCCGCGTCGACCGTCAGGCTGTCGATCGTCACATCCATCGCCGTGGTGCCGCCGTTGGTGTGGCTGATTTCGATACCGTGATCGCCCACGGCATCGCCGGCGCCGGTAATTCGAATTCGCCTTAGATCGACGTTTTGCACGTTTTCAAGCACGATGGCGTCATCCGTGGACTCCAGTGTTCCGCCGGCACCAACAAGTCCGGTGGACGGTCCAATTGCCACCTGCCCGCCCGATAGGTCGCGCAGCACGATCGCGTTCGCCGGTCCGGTGGTGCCCTGAACGGTGACCGACTGCAGATCGACGGCGCCAATCGTCATGTCCTCAAGCAAAAGGCCGGTGCCGTTGTCGGTTGCAATCACATTGGTGGTGCCGCTGATCGTCAGCGTGCCGCCGCCGGTGGCCACGAATCCGCGGCCAGTCGCGTTGTCCGTTCCATTCGTCGTATCGATGTTGAGGCCGGCGAAGCTGAGGGTGGCGCCGCCGTTGTTGGTGAGCACGACCGCATCGACGCCGTCGATCGGATCGAAGTCGTTCGTGCCGAGGAAGCTGATCGTGCCGCCGGTGTTGGCGAGGACGCGCAGGCCGTTGCCGTCGTCGTCAATCGAGCTGACCGACGTGAAGTTAACCGTTCCGCCGGTGATATTCTGCACCTGCGCCGACAGGCCGACGGTGTTGATCAGGTCACCGGCGAAGGTGATATTCGGCGTGCCGCCGTTGACGTCGAAATCGACGCCGTTGACTTCTTGAATCGTCGTATTGTTGTCGAAGTTGAAATTGGCGTTGCTGTTGGTGATCCGCACTCCGGCCGTGGCGGTCGCGCCGTTGCCATCGACGGTCGAGTTGATCACGGCAATCGTTCCGGTGTCCACATTATCGAAGTTCATGCCGATGTTCGTCGGGCCGTTAATGGCGGTGTCGTTGACCGACATGTTGAGCGTGCCTGCTCCGCCGGCGACATCGATGCCCGTGTCGCCGTTGTTGATCGCCAGATCATTGAGATCGAGCGTCATGGTGCCCGTGGTGTTCTTCACAATTCTCAGGCCGGCGACCGGGCTCGTATTGTTAATGATGAGGCCGCTGATCGAGACGTCGGCCGAATTGCGAATCGCAATGGCGTCAACGGTGCCGCCTTGGATCGTACCGCTCTCGCCGGCATCGTCGAAGAGCGTGCCGAGGGTGATCGGACCGCCGGTATTGTCCTCTAAAAGCACGGCGTTGGTGGTGGCCCCGGCCATTGTGCGGTTAATGTCGCCAAAGAAGACGCCCGTAGTCGAAAGCGTCATATCGGAGATATTGACGATCTGTCCCGTGGTCGTCGTGATCGTGTTATTCGGATTGTCGGCCGTGAGCGTACCGCCGCCCGTGGCCTCGAAGCCCGTGCCAGTGGTGGTGGCAATTTCGACCAGGCCGCCGAAATCGATTTCAGCGCCCGTGTTGTTTGTCGCCACGATCGCGGAGCTTGCGTCCGTGGTCAGATCGACATTACTGTTGAACCGGATGGCTCCGCCCGTGTTGTCGTGGATGCGAATGCCATCGCCAGTGTCGGTGATTACGCTGGCAACTCCTGTGGGGGCACCGAAGGTGACGCTTGTTCCCGCCAGGCTGATGTTTTCGATTTCCGTGGAGAGGCCGGTGTCGTTCGTGATGTCGCCGTTCACCGCCAGTACGCCGGTGAAGCCGTCGACGTGAACCGTCGTTCCATCGACGCTCTCGAACATCACGGTGTTTGCGAACGTGATGGTGCCGTCCGATACATCCCCCATGCCGTTGTTGTGGACAAACAGGCCTTCCTGCGTGCCATTGGAGAGCTCGGAGTTGGTTGCGTTGAACGTGCCGTCGAAGTTGCTTAGGTCGATGCCGCCGCCGGTCGCGCCGCCGTCGTAGATGAAGTCATCCAAGGTGATCGTGCTCGTCGTGGCGGTGTCGGTGAGCGATATGGCAAACTCTGCCGTATCCGTGACACCCAGGTCGTGAAGGTTCGCGTTCCCGGTCAGTCCGGTGCCTGCGATGGCGTTGGTTCCACCGTCGATATCGAAGTTCGCCACCTCGTTGGCGTCCGCAAGAGTGATCGCGGCGCCTACAGCATCGTTGATCATCGGTCGCGGCAGCTCACGCGCGCCCGGCGACGACTCAGGAATGTCGATGATGCCTTCCTCGAAGGTCACGACCGTGTGAACCAGCGGCTCGTCGTCGGCGTCGAGGCCTTCGCCCAAGAACCGTTGGTCGTCTTTCAGGATCACGTTCTGGCCGCTGAACACGCTGTTGGAATGCACGAGGATGATGTCGCCGTCGACGCTGCCCGCGCCGTTGACGTCGGTGAGCATGTCGAAGGGATTTTCGAATGTGCCGTCGCCTCCGGCCGCCGCGTTGCTGTTGACGTGAACGAAGCGCAGGTCTTCGCCGCCCGCGTCGGTAAGCGGAACGCCGCCAGAGACGGTGCTTTGCGCCAGCGCGACGTAGTCGTTACGCATGACCGGCTCGCGGAAGCGGTCGGGCACGCCGCAGGCCGGGCGGAAGTGGGTACGTGTGCGGCCAACGAACCAAATCATCGTAAAGGCCGCGTTCGTGTCGAAGATGTCGTCGTTGCTCACTGCGATTTGCAGCAAGAGATCGGGATACGCGTAACCGCGCAGGCCGGCCCGGTAGCCAAGCGTGTCGTCGCTGTCGTTGGCCAGGAAGTACGGGCCGGCGAACGCCCAGGCGTCTCGTTCGCGCGTCAGTCGGCGGGCAAGCTCGGCCTCGCCGACATAGAACGATGTGTCAACGGTGGCCTGCGTTAGTTGCGCGATGTTGTTGCCCTGGAAGCCGATCCCGCCTGTCTGTTCGAAATCGCCGATCTGCGTATCTTCGCCAACCGGTATATAGCCGTTGGCCCTCAAATCCCACATCTCGCCCAGCGATTCATAGGACAAGCCAATTTGGGGAAAGAAGTTGTCCGCTTCGGTGTTCGTGCCGTCGGCCCAGATGCTGAGGCCCTGCATTACGCCCGGTGAGCTGGCAAATGACTGAAAGCTCATCCAGCGATAGCCCACGCCCACGTTGAAGCCGACGCCGTTGGGGTCGTTGAGTGTCACCTGGCCATCGAAAAATACGGCCGAGTCGTCGAAACTGATCATCTGCATCGTGCCGATGTCGAGATTGCCCGACTCGTTGTCCTGGCCGTAGCTCTCGGTGTTGTAGCGCACGCGCAACATCGTGCCGAGGTCTTGCGCGAAGAAATAGCTGCCGCCGCCCATTTCGCTGGTCGGCGGCGCGCCTGGGTCGACGACCATGGAATCGATGCCCGGCATCATTTCGGCGGCGAACGCAACTATCGGCGCGATCAGCCACAAAGTTCCCGCGACGACCGCAGCGCGCAAATTGACTCGTGCATCACCTTTCAATTTGCAATTTGCAACGAACTCTTGTGGCATAGGAATCTCTACTCCATCAGCATCGAGTTCCGCGCGATGCTTAACACAATCGCGCACGTGCGACGCCGCTACGTCCATGAGCGCCGCAGCGCTACGTGCCGGAAATGGCTGTTGAAAAGTCGTTCAGCAGAAAAGGTAGAAGCAGTTGCCGCACCGAGACGATGGGCGGCGGGATGGTAGTGAGCACGCAGGGCACTCGCAAGGCCAGATTCAGCGGGTGAAAGCTGCTATGCGAGGCGAGATTGGTTGACTCTGTGGTCACTGGGAGCCGGGAATTTATCCGGCGGCCGACGTTGCTTTTCACGGGGGTGAGCGTCTGGAAATCACGAAACGTGCGGCGCTCGCACTACTGCGTCCTTAGTACTAAGTACAAGTCTGCCAACGGGTTACCGCGACCACCTCCTCTCGGCGAGCCAGGTGAGAGCCGCTACTGACTTACATTTTATTGATATCTAGTTGACCAATTGATCAATTTTATTTACGAATAGCTTGTGGAACATAAATAATGATAAAAGAGCAGCCCAGCCCAACGACAAACCAGTGCCCCTACTGCCAGCAGTCGATGGCCGTCAGCCGCATGACGTGCCACGACTGTGGCGTGGCCATTGAGGCCGCGTTCGCCAGCACTCGGTTGGGAAACCTTCCCAGCGAGCATCAGCGCTTCATCGAGATCTTTGTGCTCGCTGGAGGCAACCTGAAGCAGATTGCAGAGCAAGCGGGCGTGTCGTATCCGACCGTGCGCTTCACGACTCGACAAGGTGATTGAATCGCTGCGCCACGAGATTGCGCGCACGCAGGAGGTTCGAGGAACGATTTTGGATGGCGTCAGCGCCGGCAAGCCGCCGGCGGACGAGGCTGCCCGAATCATCAAAGCCGTGTAACGCAAGGAACAAGACAGGTACCAGCCATGAACGACGTTTCAAAAATGCAGCCGCTGAAGCGCGACAACGCTAGCGCAAATGAGGACGCCCGTTTGGAGCTTGCGTTGCACGACCCGGACCGGCTGTTGAGCGATTCACTTCGCGTGGACGAGCGGCGACGTCGTATGCGCCGCATTGTTTCTATCACCCTCGTTGCAGGAGGAATCGTTATGGGAAGCACCTTAGTGGCGGTGTTGGCCGGCTGGCTGACACTTGCCGGCGGGCAAGCGGCCGATTCGTCGGCCGGCGGAACTCGGACGGGCGTCGCCGCGGCTGCCGCGGCGCCGGCCGGGCAAACACTCGATGAAGATGCTCGCATCGAGCGCGGCGAAGAGCTCACTCAGCAAGGCTGGCAGCTTTGGCAGGAGCGCAAGATGGGCGAGGCGGCCGCAAAGTTTGAGGAGGCCGTCGCCATGGATGCGGAAAATGCCAATGCATGGAACGGGCTGGGGTGGGCGCAGTTCAATGGCGGCGACTCGGAAGCCGCGGTGCCGGCGTTTGAGAAGTGCGTCGAGCTCGAGCCCGAGCACCCGGCCGGACTGAACGGTCTCGGCCAGGTGTACTTGAGCTGGGCCGAGTTTGAGACGGCCGAGAAGTACCTCGTGAAGGCTGCCCCGAAGGCGTCGGCCGCCCATTATGGCCTGGCGCGCTTGTATTTGCTCACGGGCGACTACGAGAAGCGCAGCGCTGGATTCGCCGCTCGTTGCGAGCGCAGCCGGGTGACGAGACGCTCAAAGCGATGCTCGCGGCGGCGCGCAAGAAGCAATTGCCGGACGAGCTGAAGCAGCAGATCGCACCCGTTGGCAAGCCGGAGAAATCGCCGTCGAACGATGCCGCTACAGCCGGATGGCGACTGTTCAACGAGGGCAAGTTCCGCTCGGCCGAGCGCAGTTTCCGCCGCGCCTTGGCGAAGGACCCGGAAAACCTGGCCGCGATCAACGGGCTTGGCTTTATCCTGCTCAACTCAGGACGCACGGCCCAAGCCAAGGAGTACTTTGAAAAGTATCTCAAGATCGAACCCGATTCGCCTGGGCCGATGAACGGTCTGGCCCGTTGCCTGAAGGAAGAAGGCAAGGTCGATGAGGCGATCGCGTTGTGGGAAAAGATGTACGAGAAGTACCCCGGCCCGAATGCCGCGGCGGTAGGCCTGGCGATGACTTACCTGGAACGGAAAGAGCACGCCAAGGCGCTGCCATTCTTAGAGGAGCTAGTCAAATCGCAGCCCGACAACGAGGAATTCAAGAAGGGTCTGGAAGCGGCGAAGCAAGGAGGAGCGGCCGAGCAAGAGTGATCTGAACCGCTACGCGCAACCGAGCGCGTAAAAAAGGGCGGCCGGCGACGCACCGGGCAAGGCACCTAACCGTTGGCACGACAGGGCCTAGCCTCGAGGCATCACCGACCACCGCATGAAGTCGTCAAATGCCAGTATAAGCCGCCGGCGCGGGCGAGCAAACTCGATCGCGCCGGCGGTTGTTCGTATCAACTAGCGAGGTGTCACTGCTTCTTTAGTCGGTCCCGGACAGCATCCAGTAATTCGCGGGATGCATAGAAGTTCGTCGATTCAAGTTTGTCGAGCGCATCGAGGCCATCAAACAATCCTCGGTCGGCACCGTCAAGAATCACTGCCAAAGTTCCGGCAACGCGCAGACCATGGGATCGTGCCTCCGCGCGACCTTTTCGCTCATCCATTAGCACCAGTTCCGCGTCGAGTTCGAGCGCAAGGGCGATCGCCATACGCTCGGCTTCGTCTAGAAGCAAATCCGCAGGTATCGTTTGTGGCTGCGCAACGTTTAGCCAACCCGGCGGTTGGCTGGCCCACGCGGCAGCAGGACAATGCTCATGAAGCAGTTCCATGAGGACTGGTAGGGGAATGTAAACCTGCCCATAAAGAACTGGGAGACTATCGGCAATTCCAATCTCTACAAGATATGCCAGCGGCCCACTATCGCATCGATGATCACGAGCCGTGCAACTCATGAAGGGTCGTGAGATCGGCTTCTACATCAGCGATTGTCACCGGCAGCGACGCGCCAGCACGCTTGAGAAACGCGTGGGCCTCGAACAAAGAAATGCCCAATAATACCGCAACTTGACGCGAAGTAAGTCGTCCCTCCCGAAACCAACCTACGGCCAGGTCTTGTTTCGCGCGTTGCTCTAAACCCGAGCCAAGTTGTGCGCGTAATACCGCTTCAACGTCAGGCGGAATATCGATTGCGAGTGACATACGAGTATTGTAGCAAGAGTGCCTTTTTTGCGAATAGATGACCTTTGGGTTACTTCCGCGCCACGACCCGGTTGAAGTGCAGTTGCACTTCGCCGTCGACCACGCGGCGCACGCCTTCCACCAGGCAGTGCGGCTCGTTGTCTTCCTGGCCGCGGCGGATGATTTCGTCGCGCGGCATGCCGGGCGGGACCGTGAACGTCGATTGGTAGATGATCTGGCAGCCGGCGTCGAGCTCCGGCACGATGAAATGGCACGTGGCGCCGTAGGTGAGCATCCGGCTGGCGAACGCCTCGTGGTACGGCTGCATGCCGGGGAAGCTGGGCAACAGGCCGTGGTGCAGGTTGATGATTCGCCCGCCCGCATATTTCCAGCAGCTGGCCGCCGGCAGGATTCGCATGTAGCGCGCCAGCACGATGAAGTCGACTTCGTGCTCGTCGCAGAGCGCGATCATCCGCTCGTCGTCAGGCGTGCCGCTGCTGACTTGCCAGCTGCGTTGCGTCATCAGTTGCCTGCTCGGCGATGTTGAACCATGGCAGGCCGAATTGCTCGGCCAGGCCGCGGCACGCGTCGCGGTTGCCGATCATCAGCCGCGGCATCGGCTTTCACCTGACCGTCGCGGATCGCGCGCAGCAGCGCCAGCGCCGGTTCTGGCCGATAGGTCACGCAAATCGCCAGCCGCGGCCGGCGGCCCGCGATGTCCGGCGTCCACGTGCGAATCGAAAGCTTCGTCCGCCGCGCCACGTCGGTCATTGCCTGCCGCAACTCGTCGAACCGCGCTGGGATCAAGCTCGATCCGCGTGAGCATCGAGAAGACCGACTCCTCGTCGTGGTCGTACATCTGGATTTCGGCGATGTTCGCGCCCATCCCGGTGACGGAATGCACGATCGGATCGGCCAGTCCGCGGTTATCGGGCCCAACGGCAGTGATGACGACTTGCATGAGGAGTAGGTGTCGAGGTGTTGGGTATCGAGGATGTCAGGCTTCGAGCAATCGCGATTATTATCCACTGCACACCTGACACCTGACACCTGACCACCGATACTGCGCGCCAGCAGGGTCGGCATAACCGGAACGACCGGCCGACATACGGTGGCACGAATTGCTCCGGCCGCCGGCAACGTAGGTTTTGGAAGGTGGAGAATTGGGCCAATATTTCTATTCACACAGACTGCAAGCCATGACGGAATCACGAACAAACGGATCCGGGCGGCAACGGCCACGCGCGCGTGCGAAGACAGCAGTCGCCTCGATGCGCTTGCTGGACCGCATTCATCAACTCACGGTGGCCCAGATCCAAGCCGGCACGGCGGCCCGACCCAGCTGCCTGAGCCGCCGCGCGAAGCAGGTCGCAGTGCGCCACAGCAGGCTGCAAACGGCGGCGGTCGACGTCTGGGTGCCCGATCGAGCCGGACACGCTCGCCGGCGTGCCGGTCTTACCGACGGCGAAGTCGAAGCTCTGATTCTCAAAACGCTCAACGGCCGCGCCGAAGCGACCGGCCGCTACATCTCGGAGCACCTCAAGCTGCCGTTTCGGATCATCGATCCGCTGCTTGCACTCGATGAAGCACGATCGGCTGGTCGCGCATAAAGGCTCGGCCCCGATGAACGACTACGTCTACCAGCTCACCGAGCTGGGCCGCGAGCGGGCCAAGAAATTTGCCGAGCAGTGCACCTACTTCGGCGCCGCACCGGTGCCGCTGCACGCCTACATCGAGAGCGTCCGCAAGCAGACGCTGACCGATCAGCATCCGACCGAAGAGGATTTGCACCGGGCGTTCGAGGACCTGCTGATCGACAAGAAGATGCTGCTGCGGCTGGGCCCGGCGATCAACTCGGGCCGCGGCCTGTTCCTGTTCGGCGCCCCGGGCAACGGCAAGACGAGCATCGCCGAGCGAATCACCAAGGCCTTCGGCCAGGCGATTTGGATTCCGCGGGCGATCGGCATCGACGGCGAAATCATGCGGCTGTTCGACCCCGGCATGCACGAGGAAATGCCGCTGCCGGCCAACGAAGGCCTGCTCGACAACCGCAAGATCGACCATCGCTGGGTCCGCATTCGCCGGCCGACGATCGTCGTGGGCGGCGAGCTCACGATGGACCACCTCGAAGTGACGCTCAACACGGCCACGAACGTCAGCGAAGCGCCGGTGCAGCTGAAGAGCAACTGCGGCACGCTGGTGATCGACGACTTCGGCCGCCAGCGGATGACGACCGACCAGTTGCTCAACCGCTGGATCGTGCCGCTGGAAAAGCGCTACGACTTCCTGAACATGGCCAGCGGCAAGAAAATCCAGGTGCCGTTCGATCAGCTGATCGTGTTCTCGACGAACCTGGAACCGAAGGACCTGGTGGACGACGCGTTCCTGCGGCGTATCCCGTACAAGATCGAGGTGATCGATCCGGACGAGAACGCGTTCCGCAATCTGCTCAAGATCATGGCGCCGAAGCTGGGCGTCGAATACGACGAGGCGGCGGTCGACTACCTGATCGAAAAGCACTACAAAGCGGTGAACCGCCCGCTTCCGCTGCTGCCAGCCGCGCGACCTGATCCTGCAGATCCGCAACTACTGCCGCTACATCGGCAAGCCGGCCAAGATGACGCCGGAGAACTTCGACTTCGCCGTGGAGAACTACTTCGCGGTGATGTAAGAAGCGAGGAGCGAGGGAGTCGTGAGAGCACAGGAGTCAGAGAATCGTCCTTCTGGCTCTCAGCTCTCGTGCTCCTCGCTCTCCGCTCTAGCCATGCGACCGCTCGATGCCGAAGTTCAGCGGCAGCTGCGGGTCGTGCTTGCGGTGCGTGCTAGCTCTTCGAACATCAGGCTCGGCTGGATGTCGCGGTTGTGCTGGTACTTGCTCGCGTACTCTTCGAACTGGCCGCAGATTTCGTGGTAGAAGATCTGGCAGATGGGCACGCCGGGATAGATTCGCACCGGGTGCACCGCGAACATCTCCAGCG
Organism: uncultured Planctomycetota bacterium; assembly: GCA_963713365.1. GTDB lineage: Bacteria > Planctomycetota > Planctomycetia > Pirellulales > Lacipirellulaceae > JABDGM01. Next base: position 344,391 of record CAVQLN010000010.1, read on the forward strand.
TCCAGTAGCCGCTGAAGCCGACGTCGCCGAAGCCGGCCGTGACGTGCACGAACAGGCCCAGCCGGCCGACCGACGAGCGGCCTTCGATCTGCGGGACCAGGTTGTGCGTGACGGTTCGCTCGGCCGTGCGGGCCAGATAGAGTTGATGCGGGCTGAGCACCAGCCCGTCTTCGGGAATCTCGATCCGCCGCACGCGATTCGCCTTGGCCATGTCGAGCATCAGCTCTTCATACACCATCAGCTCGTTGTGGAGCGTCAAGTTGTAGCTGTTGGGATTGAGCTGCGACTCGTCGAACGGTTCGATGACGATGTCGTGCCCCAGTCGATCGCGTATCGCTTGGCCAGAAAGAATCATGGTGTATGCTCAAACGTCGGGTTAGCGTCGGCGGCCACGCCGAATCAGCTAGAGCAAAGCAAAGTAGGCGTGTGTCAGTTTCACGGACACTACCGACTTCTCGACCGCTACACGCCAATTTTTGGACAAAACTTATTCATCGAACACTCAGGGCACTTTGGCTTGCGCGCGATGCAAATCTGCCGGCCATGGTGGATCATGCGGTGGGCGAAATCGACCCATTCGCTCTTGCGGCACGATCTGCATCAGGTCCTGCTCGATCTTCACCGGGTCCGTGTGCTTCGGTGAGTCCCAGCCGGCGGCTGAGCCGCGTCACGTGCGTATCGACGACGACGCCGGTCGCCAGTCCGAAGGCGGTGCCCAGCACGACGTTCGCTGTCTTGCGTCCGACGCCGGGCAGCGCGACGAGCTGCTCCATGTCGCGGGGCACCTCGCCGTCGTGCTCGCTCGACGATCGCCAGGCTGGCCGCCTTGATGTTCTTCGCCTTGTTGCGGAAGAAGCCGGTGCTTTGAATGACCTTCTCGAGCTGTCTTGATCGGCGCCTGGGCCATTTCCGCCGGCCGTCGGCCAGCGGCGGAACAGCTCCGGCGTCACCATGTTCACGCGCTCATCGGTGCATTGGGCCGAGAGGATGGTGGCCACGAGCAACTCGAACGGAGTCTCATTTTCAAGAGCGCAAGTGGCCGCCGGATAATCGGCCTTGAGACGCTTCACGACGCGGGCCGCCTGGGCCTTTTTCTCCGCCGGCGGCGGAGCCGGTTTCTTGGCGGCGACGACGGGTCTGAGGCGCGACGGTGTGAGGGCGAGCGGCCTTACGCGCCATCGGCGGAGATGCCCCTTCCGCGAGTACCATCGATTGAATCCATTCGTGCTGCGCTTTAGATGCGGTCGTAACCCGTCATTGTGCGGCCGGTACGGATGCTGTCAAGCGATCGGCCTGCAGGCCGGCGGCCGGGCCGCATAACCAAGGAATCTTGACCCAAGGCGGGGCCAAACCTAGACTTAGTCAGATGAGCAAATAATCTTGTGCCGCTCGGTGGCGGCCTCTTTCGACTCATCTCACTCCACGAGGGGATCTGCAATGACTGCAGCCGAATTTCAGGCCAACACTCCTTACGCGCAATTTGGCACTTTTGCAATCGACGCGCCGGTCGATGCCCGCCGTACATTCATTCGCAAGACGTACACCCATTTGGCCGTGGCGATTTACGCCTTTGTGGCCTTGGAATGGTTCCTGTTCTCCGTCGGCTTTGATGAATGGATGATGCAGTTCTTCGCCGGCGGCGGCATGATGCCGATGCTGATTATGCTCGGCGCGTTTATTGGAACTAGCTGGATCGCGAATAAATGGGCCCATTCGGACACGTCTGTCGGCCTGCAATATGCCGGCCTGTCTCTGTACGTGCTGGCCGAAGCGATCATCTTCGTTCCGCTTCTGATGATCGCGCAGGGATACGCGATGGAATTCGGCGCGATCGGTGAAGTGAGCGTCATTACCGTCGCGGCGATTACGACCTTGATCATGTTTGGCGGTCTTACGGCGGCCGTGTTGCTCACGCGTCAAGACTTTTCCTTCTTGCGCACGGCTCTGTGGATCGGCGGCGCGGCCGCATTTGCTTTGATCCTGGTCGGCATGTTTGCCGGCTTCCAATTGGGCGTTTGGTTCAGTGTCGCCATGATCGTCTTGGCGTGTGGCTGGATTTTGTACGACACCTCGAATGTGCTGCACCATTATCGTACGGATCAGCACGTCGCAGCGTCGTTGGCGTTGTTCGCGTCCGTCGCGCTCTTGTTCTGGTACGTGCTGCGACTGTTGATGGCGCTTTCGAGCCGCGATTAGCCGCCAAGCCCGGAAGGCGACGGCCCAATTTGGAAACTGTCCAAGTCTCTTAAGGCCGATGCTCGGTTGTTGCTGGATCGCGCCTATGGACACTGCCACCGAGACGTATGATCCGCTTTACTTGAAGGGCATCGCGTACTTCAACGCCTGCGAGTTCTTCGAAGCGCACGAAGTCTGGGAAGAGCTGTGGAAGGAATACCAGGGCGAGCTACGGCTTTTTTATAAGGGGCTGATTCAGGCGGCGGTCTCGTTGCATCACTTTGGCAACGGGAACATCCGCGGGGCCCGCAAGGTCTATTTCAGCAGCCGCAACTATTTAAAAGATTACGCGCCGGTGTGCGTCGGGCTGGATGTGGATGGCTTCCTGGCTCAGTTCGATGCTTGCTTTGCCGAAGTGGCGGCCACGGACGTACAATTCCCCGAGATCGATCTCAACCCGGAATTGATCCCGGAGATATCGCTTGATCCGCCGGCCGAGTTGCCGCCGATCGAAGTGGAAAGGTAACGGCCGTATGAAACCGTGGGACGCGGCTGAGCTTGAATTCGACGCGACGACGTTTTGCGGAGTGGCACGCCTGTTTCCGCTGCCGAATGTCGTGCTGTATCCGCACGTCATGCAGCCGCTGCATATCTTCGAAGAGCGTTATCGCGAAATGCTCGAAGACGCGCTGGCCGGCGACAAACTCATCGCCATGGCGATGCTCGAGCCGGGGTGGGAAGCCGATTACGATAGCCGGCCGCCCGTGGCGCCGAATGCGTGCCTGGGCAAGGTCGTGGCGCACCATCGGCTGGATGACGGCACGTACAACGTATTATTGTTGGGCGTAGAGCGGGTGCGCATTGTCGAGGAACTTGACCCGCTGCGTTCCTTCAGGCAGGCGAAGGTCGAAATTGTCGAGGATCGCTACGATTTCGAGTCCCTTTCCGCGCGAAAGCGCACTCAGGAAAAGCTGCTCACCGCGTTTCGTCGGCATCTGCCCTGCACGTGCCAGTTGCCCGAGCAGCTCGAAGAAATGCTCTCGCACCACCTGCCGCTCGGGTTGCTCACCGATCTGGCGGCGTACGCACTTCCGCTTGATATCGAGACCAAGCGCAAGCTTCTTGGCGGAGCCAAGTGTCGGTGCTCGAGCGGCCGTACTGCTGGAGCAGGTAGAACAGATGGCGGGCGTCGCCCGAAAGAAGATTCATCAATTCCCGCCGCATTTCAGCGACAATTAGCTAAAGGTTTTGTGGGAGGCGTCTCCGACCCGATTAGCGAATGCTGATAATAGTGGCTCGCATCGGCGACAGAGTCGCCTCCCACAGCCCTGCGCTGCTTGACCTTCTTCTGCGCGGCTCCGTAAGATCGACGTAACGACGATCGATTATCGTAGGGCAGGGCATCATGACTAGCTGGTCGCAGTTTCCAGAAGGTGCAATCGAAATCCTTCGCCAGACGACATGGATGCCGTCGGCGGTGCGAACCTGGGACGGCATGGCCGGCGGCTTCGTATGGGATGATGAGTTACCTCGTGAGGCGATTTCGGCGTGCACCGAGATCGACAACTGGGCGTTTCGCGTCGTGATTGCCTATCGCGCCTCGCTCGCTGCTGACGAACCGCACGAAGAGTTGCGAGCCCCTTGGGATCAATTGGCTCGCGAGTGCCCAGATTGGCCGGGGTTTCGACCCGAACGAAGGAGCTCCGAATTAAAAGGTGCGATGGAGCGCGCGAATGAACGATTCATGGCTTCAATACGACGCCTGGAAAAACGCTGTCGTCAATCGTCTCGCACAGCGGCTCAACCGCCGGGCACGCCCAGCTTCAACTCCCTCCCCCTTGCGGGGAGGGCTGGGGGAGGGGGGCATTTCGGCCGGCGTTACCGAGTTTTGAAATCCGTCTACGCAGCAATATGACCAAGATACCGATTAGCGATGGTGCGCGCGACGCCGACGTCGGCAGCTTGCCGGGTGAGTTAGCTGAGGAAAACGGCGCTCCGGGCCAACCGGCCGTCGACAAGCCGCGAATCGAACGCGCCGTGCGCGAAATACTGGCCGCCGTCGGCGAAGATCCAAACCGCGAAGGGCTGCGCGAAACGCCGGCCCGCGTCGCGCGCATGTATGCCGAGCTGTTTGCCGGGCTGCACGACGATCCGCGCGTGCATCTCAAGAAGTTCTTTACTGAGAAGTACGACGAGATGGTGCTCGTGCGCGACATCAGCTTCAACAGCATGTGCGAGCACCACATGTTGCCGTTCACCGGCGTGGCGCACATCGGTTACATACCGAGCGGCAAAGTCGTGGGCCTGAGCAAGCTGGCCCGCGTGGTCGAGTCCGTATCCCGCCGGCCACAGGTGCAGGAACGCATGACTGAACAGATCGCGAACCTGTTGATCGATGAGCTTGACGTGAAGGGCGTAGCCGTGGTGATCGAGGCCACGCATTCCTGCATGACGATTCGAGGCGTGCGCAAGCCGGGCAGCATCTGCGTCACCTCGGCGATGAAGGGCATCTTCCGCTCGAACCTCTCCAGCCGCTCGGAAGTGATGACAGCTGATTTACGGCGACCGGAGATAGCAGAGCGGGAGAGGGGGAGAATGGGAGAGGGGGAGACTCAATAGGAACGCGATATGTCGCGCATCTCCCTCTCTCCCATTCTCCCCCTCTACTCTTTTAAACGAACACATGGAGATTCTCGCCCAGTTTCTGCTGCGCCTCGCCTTCGGCCTGGCCGTCGGCATGGCGATCACGTCGCCTCACAGAGTCTCCAGCGGATTCTTTCGCAATCACCTTTACGTGACGCTCGGGCTGGCGACATTGGCTGCGCTGGTGCTGTATGCCAAGCATCCAACGCAGGCGTCTTGGTATCGCGGTGGTGCGGCCGCGGTCAAGTTATGTCGGTTCGGTGTGCTGGCTATATGAAAACAAAGCGCGGCCGGATCGTGATTTGCTGCTCGTGGCAGGGATGTTGTCGCTGACTGGCTGGATCTTTGACCGGCCGGCAGTCGTGAATCGTCGAACGACCTGCGGCGCGTAACTTCAGACGTTCGGATCTGAAGTCGCTGGCATGTTTCGCTGGCGGCATTGCGCACTGCAACTAGTCCGGTCTGCTTCTGGGCATGACGATTGCCGCGATGTTCTGGGCCATTGGTATCTCAATTCGCCGGGGATGGAACTCGCGCCGCTGCGGCGATTGTTCGTGGCGATGGCGCGTCGCAGTGCGATTCAGTGCAGCTGGTCGTGTCGGCAGTCGGCCTCGCGTGTGAACTGAGCTTCGCCGGATCAAGTTTCCGTGCAGTGGCTGTTGTTCGTTCGTGCTGCGCTGGTCGTTCGGACTTAGTAGCGACAGCCGCACTGCTGTTGGATGGCGTGGCAAACGCTGAAAATACCCAATACGCAAAGTGCAACCGGCATTCTGTACGTGGCCGTAATCGGCGTTTTCGTGGGCGAATTGACTCGGTCGCTACTGTCGAGCCGAGTCGGCGTTTCCTCTATAATTCAAAGCGTTAGGCCTTTCTCTTTCACGATCTCTCGAACCGCTTGCGGTTTAGCACTTTTGATGAACGTCACTTTTCGGTGTCCCGCATGCGAGGCGACGGTTCGGGTCAGGCTCGCGGAACAGTTAACGCAGCTCTCGTGTGTTCATTGTGGCCGGCAGATTGCCGTGCCGCCTGACGCTGTGTCGGCGGGCCGAATCACGCGTTGCCTGGTGTGCCCCAGTACTGACCTGTTCGCGCAAAGACTTTCCGCAACGGCTCGGCGTCGGGCTCGTGGTGTTTGGATTTATCGCCAGCAGCATTGCCTGGGCCAACTACCAGGTGTTGTGGACTTTTGCGATTCTGTTCGCGACCGCGCTCGTGGACCTGGTGCTATATCTCGTGATGGGCGAGTCGCTAACCTGTTACCGGTGCCACGCGCAGTATCGCGGCTTTGAGGAAATCGAGCGGCACGGCGGCTTCAATCTAGAAACACACGAGCGTTACCGCCAATTGGCGGCACGCATGAGCAAATAGATTCAAACAAATTTCACGCAACGGCGCTGAGCGCAAAGGTAAGATTATAACACGACGATGCTTGATGGCGGACAAAGGACTTCTGCGTCGTTTTTCATCCTCGATCCTTTACCTCTCCTCCCTAATCCTGTCTTTCCTCCTTTGCGCTTCGCGCCTTTGCGTGAGACCTTCTCCCTTTATTCTAAATGGATCCAGAACAGCAGCGAATCCAGGAAGACCTGCGCGGCCAACTCAAGGGCGAGGTCCGATGCGACGAGCTGTTCACTCAACTTTACGCGAGCGACGCGAGCATCTATGAGCTGCGGCCGCTGGGCGTAGTGCGGCCCCGCACGCTCGATGACGTCGTAGCGACGGTCCGCTACGCGGCCGAGAATCATTTGCCGATTCACGCTCGCGGCGCCGGCACTGGCCTGGCCGGCGAATCACTCGGCCGCGGCATCGTGCTGGATTTTTCGCGTTACTTTCGCCGTATCGTCGCCGATGAAGGCGACCGCGTGCGCGTGCAGCCTGGCGTCGTGTTGTCTGCGCTGAATCGCCATCTGGCCACGAGCGGCCGGCTGTTTGGACCCGACCCCGCCATGCGGAGCGTGACGACGATGGGCAGCGTCGTGGCAATCGACGCCGGCGGCAGCCATTGGCCCCGCTATGGATCGGCCCGACGCCATGTCACCGAGCTGCAAATTGTGTTGGCAACGGGAGAAGTTCTACGCGTCGGCCGGCACGCTGTTGATGAAACGTTAGCGCAGGGCAACGGTCATGATGCTTCGTTGCCGGAGTCGACGAACCGGTTGCCAGAACTTGTTCGTTCCGTGGCAGGGCTGATCCACCGGCACGCTGCGACGATCGCTAAACATCAGCCGCAAAGCCTCGTGAACCGCAGCGGCTATCAGCTTCACGGCGTTCTTTCGAACAACCAACTGGATTTGGCGAAGCTGCTTGTTGGCAGCGAGGGCACACTGGCGCTGATCACCGAAGCAACTCTAACGATCGACCGTTTGCCGATCGATCGCGGCTGCGTGCTGCTGTTGTTCGACAGCTTGGACAAGGCCGCGAACGCAGCGCTGGAAATTGCGCGCCTGCAAGCCAGCCGCCTGCGATTTAATGGACCGCCGCCACCTAAACCTCGCCCGCGAAACCGACATCCGCTACGAGCTGTTGATTCCCGGCGAAGCAGAGGCGGTCTGCTCGTCGAGCACCATGCGGCCAGTCGCGAGGAGCTGCAAAGCAAGTTGGACGGGTGTGATTGGACTAGTCCAACACAAATTGGGCCTCGCTGCGGCCGCCCACATCAGCCGACGACGAAACCGACTTTCAATTGTATTGGGGGCTGGGCCAGCGATTCGTGCCCACGCTGCATCGCATGCAGGGTTCGACGCGACCCGTGCCGGGGATCGAGGACATCGCGGTGCCGCTCGCGGCGCTGCCCGTGTTTCTTGCGTCACTGCAGGACACGCTCAAGCGGCTGCAGGTGACCGCGTCAGTCTTCGGTCACGCCGCGCAAGGGCAACTGCACATCCGGCCGTTTCTCAACATGACCGATCCCGATGACGCCCGGAAGCTGGAATCGTTGGCCGGCGAGCTTTACGAAAAGGTGTGGCTGCTCCGCGGCACGATCAGCGGTGAGCACGGCGACGGCCTGAGCCGCACGCCGTTCCTGGCCCGGCAGTATGGGCCGTTGGTCAACGTCTTCCGCGAGCTGAAGCACATCTTCGATCCGCGAGGGCCTGTTGAATCCGGGCAAGATCGTGCCGGTGACACCAATGCGCATGACGCAAAACTTGCGGCCCGCTGAGATTGGATTGTTGCAGCGAGACGCCGGCAATGAACCGCAATCGCCCGCGCAAAACGGCCAGCCGCAGCGCGCGTTCGAGCTGCAGCTCAACTGGCGCCCGGAGGAAATGGCCACCGCCGCTCGGATGTGCAACGGCTGTGGTGCGTGCCGTTCGACTTCGCTGGAAGTGCGGATGTGCCCGATCTTCCACATGAATCCGCGCGAGGAGGCGTCGCCACGGGCGAAGGCCAACATGGTCCGCGGCCTAGTGGCTGGCACGCTTGCCCGACGACATTCTGCTGCAAGACGCGTGCAAAGAGGTCGCCGATTTGTGCGTCCACTGCCACATGTGCCGCCTGGAATGTCCGGCCAACGTTGATATTCCGAAGCTGATGCTGGAAGCCAAAGCCGCCTATGTGCGCACGAATGGTTTGACGTTGCACGATTGGCTGCTGTCCGCGAGTCGACACGTTGGCCTCCATCGCCGGTCGGCTGCCTGGCATATCGAACTGGGCGCATTGCGAACCGCCAGGCCCGCTGGTTATTGGAGAAGGCCACAGGCATCGCCCAGGGCCGCAAACTGCCGCGGCTTGCGCAGCGCGGAGTTTTTGCAGCAGGCGGCACTGCGGCGGTTGCATTTTCCGCTGCGCACCGCCGGCGAAAAAGTCGTCTACTTCGTCGATACGTACGCCAACTATTTTGACACCCAACTGGCCGAAGCCTTGCTCGCCGTGTTGCGCCACAACGGCATCGGCGTGTTCGTGCCGCGCGAGCAATTGCAGGCCGCCATGCCGATGATCGCCCAGGGTGCGCTCGAGCCGGCCCGCGACATCGCCAGCCGCAACGTCGCCTTGCTGGCCGAAACAGTGCGGCAAGGCTACACGATCGTTGCCACCGAGCCGTCAGCCGTACTGGCCCTCACGCACGAGTATCCAATCCTGCTCGATGACGATGATGACGCACTGGTTGTGGCCCAGCACACGCAGGAGGCATGTCATTATCTGTGGCAGTTGCACCATCGCGGCCGGCTGAATTTGAACTTCCAGCCGCAGCGACATTTCCGTTGGCTACCACGTGCCCTGCCACCTTCGGGCATTGGGAGTCGGCGCCCCGGCCGAGAACTTGCTCCGGCTGGTGCCTGGCATGCGGATCAACCGGCTGGAAAAAGGCTGCAGCGGCGCGGCTGGCCTGTGGGGCGTGAAGCGGGATAATTACCGGGCCAGTTTGCGTGCCGGTCTCGAATTGATCTCCACCATCCGCCATGGCAGTTTTCAGATCGGCATGACCGAGTGCAGCACTTGCAAGATGCAGATGGAGCAAAGCTCCACCAAACCAACCATCCATCCGATCAAGCTGCTTGCGTTGGCGTACGGCTTGATGCCGGAGGTAGCCGAACTGGTCCGAACGCGCGGAAAGTCGTTGGTGGTAACATGAAAGTGCGCGTGAAGCTGTTTGCTGCCGCGAAGGAACTGGCCGGTCGCGACACGTTAGAACTGGAAACTGCGGACGGTGCTACGGTTGCCGACCTTCGGCTGGCGGTTGCCAAAGAGTTTCCGGCACTGCAAAAAATATTGCGCCATTCGGTGTGGGCAGTCGACGCGGAGTATGCCGGCGACGATTGCGTAATTGGCCAGCACTCCGAAGTAGCATTTATCCCGCCAGTCAGCGGAGGCTGAATGAATATTTTACATAAGGACTACCACGCAGAGACGCAGAGGCCGCAGAGACACGATATGTCGTGTTCCGTTCTCTGCGCCTCTGCGTGAGCCGTTTTGTTTTGGACGAGATCGTGATCGAACTCACGAACGAACCAATCGACACCGGCGCAATCGTACAGCGGGCCAGCCACCGGGAGGCTGGTGCGATCGTGCTGTTCCTTGGTACTACGCGGGAGCTTACCGGCGGCCGGCAAACGGTGGCACTCGACTACGAAGCCTACGGTGAAATGGCCCAGCGCCAACTGGCGGAACTGGAAGCGGAAGCCCGCCGGCGCTGGCCCGTGATAGAATGCATCGTGGTTCATCGGCTGGGCCGCGTGCCGCCGGCCGAGGCCAGCGTGGCCATTGCCGTCAGCACGCCCCACCGCAGCGACGCCTTCGCCGCCGGCCAGTGGCTCATCGATTCGCTCAAACGCGACGTACCGATTTGGAAACGCGAGCAGTGGGCGGATGGAACCACTGAGTGGGTGCACCCGGGATTAGTTAACCACAGAGACACGGAGCACACGGAGAAGAAAACTAAGTAGAGCAATGATCGAAATCAATGCTATGAAGATTCTCCAACGCAAATATTTTCGTGTTTCTGGTGTTCAATTGAATCCTCAGTGCTCTCCGTGTCTCCGTGGTTAATCAAAAGTTCTGCTTTAGAAAATGATGCTTACCAACAAAACGCCCCTCGTCGACACGTTCGGCCGAGCGCACACGAGCCTGCGGATCAGCGTCACCGACCGCTGCAATATCCGCTGCTTCTACTGCATGCCGAACGAAAACGTGCGTTTCCGGCCGCGGCACGAAATCCTCACGTTCGAGGAAATCACGCGATTTGCGAACGTGGTATCGCAGATGGGCGTGCATCGGCTGCGGCTGACCGGCGGCGAGCCGCTGGTGCGGGCCGAGTTGCCGCGACTTGGTAAGAATGCTGGCCGCGCTGCCCGGCATCGATGATCTTGCTCTCACGACCAACGGTATTCTGCTGGCAGAGCAGGCTGCCGAGTTGAAGCAGGCCGGTCTGGAGCGCCTCAACATCAGCCTCGACACGCTCAGCGAAGAGGTGTTCCAGAAAATCTCGCGCCGCGAAGGACTCGATCGCGTGCTAGCCGGCATCGCCGCCGCCCAGCGACGCCGGCTTTGAACAAATCCGGCTCAATGCGATCGCGATCCACGGCCTCACCGAAGAGGAAATCGTGCCGCTGGCACGTTTCGCTCGCGACCGCGGCCTCGAATTGCGATTCATCGAATACATGCCGCTCGACGCCGAGCAGCATTGGCAAGCCTCCGACGTGCTCGACGGCGAAGCCATCCGCCGCATCCTCGAAGCCGAATTCGGCCCGCTCATGCCGGTCGGCCGCCCGCATCCCAGCCAGCCGGCCAGCGACTTCCAGTACGCCGACGGCCGCGGCCGCATCGGCCTGATTCAGCCCGTCTCGCAACCCTTCTGCGGCGACTGCGACCGCCTGCGCCTCACCGCCGAAGGCCAAGTCCGCAATTGCCTGTTTTCGACGGCCGAATGGGACGCCCGCGCCATCCTCCGCGGTGAGCGAGCCGGCTCGTCCTCGAGCCCGGACGACGAAATCGCCGACCTCGTGCGCGATTGCATCCGCGCCAAAGCCCCCGCCCACGGCATCAATACGATTGATTTCGTCCGCCCCGAGCGCGCCATGTACCAAATCGGCGGCTAACTCGTATTGCGCCATTAGATATGGCGCCGCCCGCCGGCATTGCCACCCGCTTGCGGTTTAGCTTCTTAATTCGTCAACAGGCGCACTCTCGCGCGTTCTCCTGTATGCCGCCATGGACACCATCACTACAGCGGCAAAGACCAGAACGGCGAAAAACTCGTTCCGGTTTTTTCGTATCTTCCGCAGCTCGTCGAGCATTGCCAGCTTCGTCTTCGCGGTTTCGTCTCCTTGATCCGCGGCCATCTGGAACCAGGCAGTCGCCTGCGCTTCGTCGCGAGGCACGCCGCGACCTGCCAGGTACATCGCGCCTAGGTTCATCTGCGCCAGCGGCAGGTTCTGCTCCGAAGCCTTCCGATACCACGCGGCCGCCAGCGCGTAGTTTTGCGGCACACCGCGGCCTTGGGAATACATCAAACCCAAATTGTTTTGCGCCAGGCATCATTTTTTTCCGCCGCCTTGCGGATCCACTTCATTGCTTCTTGATCATCGCGCGGAACGCCTTGTCCTTCGTGATAACTCCAGCCCAATGCGCCTTCGCCGTTACCTCACCTTGTTCAGCGGCCAATCGAAACCACTTTGCTGCTTCTCGATCGTCCCGCGGCACCCCGCAGCCTTTCGAATACATCCAGCCGATGTTGGATTGAGCTGTCGCGTCGTTTTGCTTTGCTGCCAGGCCGTACAACTTGAGCGCAATTGCATAGTTTCGGTCGACGCCGCGGCCATCGCGATAACAGGCCGCGAGTTTGACCTGTGCCCAAGCATGATCCTGCTTCGCTGCCTTGCGATACCATTCGACCGCCTTGCCATCGTCCCGGCTCACGCCGCGACCGGTCTCGTACAACCAGCCGAGGTTTGCCTGCCCCGCGGGCTCATCCTGCTCCGCCGCCTTCCGGAGCAATAGGGCTGCCTTGAGTTCATCCTGAGGCACGCCGCGACCATCCAGGTAAAGCAAGCCCAACGAGGTAACTGCCGGCGCGTAATTCTGTTTCGCCGACTTGCTAATCCACTTCGCAGCTTCCCGATTGTCCCGCGGCACGCCTCGTCCGTCCCGGTACATACATCCGACGTTTCGTTGAGCGACCTCATCATGACTCTCGGCTGCTTTGAGATACCACTCAAACGCCTTTTTATCATTCTGACGTACGCCGTGTCCGAGCTCGTACATCAATCCAAGGTTGACCCATGCCGCAACAATGTGCTGCTCGGCCGCTTTGCGATACCATTTGACGGCCCGGGCATCACCCTGCGCAACGCCGAGGCCGTTGGCGTACATCCAACCCAGGTTGAACTGCGCCGATGCATGCCCTTGCTTCGCGGCGCTGCGGTACAACACGACTGCCATCGCATCGTCTTGCGGGACTCCGTGCCCGTTCCGGTACATGCGGCCCAGACTGTATTGTCCGGCCGGATAATCTTGCCGGGCCGCCAGGCCATACCAGCGGATCGCCTCGACATAGTCTTGCGGTACGCCGCGGCCTTCCTGATACATCCACCCCAGATTCGTTTGAGCAACTGCCAGGTTTTGCAGGGCGGCGCGGCGATACCAGTTCACCGCTTCGACATCATTTCGCCGCACGAGGCGGCCTTCCGCGTACATCCAACCAATCCAGTTTTGGGCCTGCGGATTATCCTGTGCTGCGGCCTTGCCAAACCACATGGCGGCTGTTCGCTCGTCCTGCGGCACACCGTTTCCTTCCGCGTAGGCCCATCCGAGGCGCAATTGCGCTCGGCGTTTCCTTGCTCCGCATCTTTGTGCAAAGACTCGTGGCGAATCTCGGCAAGCTCTTCAAACAGGCGGCTCCAAGGCCGGGACTCGCCCTTGGGAGTATTCTGAGACTCCTGGTCGTCCGCTTCAGCAGCCACCGTATCGGCATCCGAAGCGATTCCTGAATCGGCTGGTTGGGCTAGCGCCGCCGCGCCAAGCCAGTTGGTCGTAACGGCTACGACCACCCAAACTCGCAAACGCGACATGACAATTGGCTCCCCCTTCGAAATAGCGAGTCGTTATTTCCGCGGAAAAAGTTAACGGAATCGCTATACAACCATACCTTAAGAATAGATCTCCATCCGCACACCAATCGGAATCTGCTCTGGAAGCGAGGATGAAATCGCGGACTTAGTCCGCGGGATAGACACGGAGGGGAACGCAGCCGTTACAATGGCTGACTCAGATGGGTAGTACCGGTTTCATTGTGAGGGAAAGCACGATGTTCTCCACAAATGCCACATTTGCCGATCGGCCACGCGAACATACCAATCTGGGCGGCAGGCGCCTTCACATCGAGCATCTGGAATGCCGCTCGCTGCTCAGCGCGACTGAGGTGGTGAACCAGTTCGCCATGAATGTCTACGAACATCTCCAGCAAGAGCAAGGCAACCTGTTTTTCTCGCCGCTGAGCATTGCGGCGGGGCTTTCGATGACGTACGCAGGCGCCGGCGGTCAAACCGCTGCGGAGATGGAACAGCTGCTGGGCGTGGACCCGGAAATCCACTCATCTTTCGCAGATCTGTCCGCTTCCTTCAATGCACGACTGTCGCTAGAAAACTTCCTACTCACCACTTCGAACGCGCTATGGCCCCAATTGGGCATGCCGTTCCATGGGGAATTCGTCAATACGATCGAGACGGACTACAACGGCCACGTCCAGGGCCTAGACTATGCGAATCCGGCTCAGGCAGAAGAAACTATCAACGCATGGGTTGCGAACCGGACCTTGGGGAAAATCCAAGGTTTGGTGAGCGGCGTGACCCCGCAGACGGTGATGGTGTTGACCAACACCATCTACTTCAACTCACTCTGGGACGTACCGTTTGATCCGGACATCACCTTTCTTCGTCCGTTCCACCGCGGACCGGGCGATGTGATTCAGGTGCCCAGAATGTTGACGCAGGGAGAAGTCGCGATCACCGAAATCGGCGACTTCCGCGTGCTGGACATGCCGATGGGGAATGGGAATGCGTCGATGGTGGTCCTGCTTCCATTGGATCCAAACGGACCGGGGCATCTGACCGACGAAGTGCTCCAGGGAATTGACGAATGGATTGAAGGGTCCCCAGAATTGGAGCTCGAGGACGTCGCGTTTCCAAAATTCCAGACAACTGTTGATGCCGGGCTGAATGAACTCCTGGTGGGACTTGGCATGCCAAGCGCATTCTCGGCGGCGGCCGCCGACTTCTCGTCGATGACCGACGCGCAGGTGTTTGTCGACAAGGTGTTCCACAAGGCGACAATCAATGTCACGGAGCAAGGTACGCAGGCCGCGGCGGCGACCGAAGTAGTTTTTCGCTATTTGCTTCGCTGCAGGAACGCCGGTGCTGACCCCTGATGGCGCCACGCCCATCGAGCTTCTCAAGGCTGGCGACCTCGTCCTGGCTCGCAACGAGAAGAACGCTCAAGGAGACATCGAAGCGAAGAAAGTCACCGAAACCCATTGCACGACGGCTGAAATCCTGGAATTGCACGTGCGCGGACAGGTCATTCGCACGACGAAACTGCACCCGTTCTATGTCGAGGGGAAGGGATGGACGCCGGCGCACAAGATCCGTGTTGGCGACTATCTTTCGACCAACCAGCGGGAACCTTCCATCGTCGACCGGGTCGTCGAAACCGGCAAGTCCGAGACGGTCTACAACCTGAGCGTGGCGGATCACAGAACCTTTTTCGTGGGGGACGCGGCATGGCAGTTTGCCGTCTGGACCCACAACATTTGCGGGTCGGGCACCGAGTTCGTTGTCGACCGCCCGTTCCATTTCATCATCCGCGACAACGTGACGTCCACGATCGCGTTTATGGGACGGATCAACGATCCATCGCAGCTACAGAACAGTGTCAATCCAACCGTCGACCCAGTCAGCGGCGACTATGACCGAGACGGAGCCGTCGACAACAAGGACTATGGAGTGTGGCGTTCGACGTCCGGCCAGACAGGCGCCGGCCTGGCCGCCGATGGCAACGCCGACGGGGCCGTCGACGCCGCCGATTACGTTATCTGGCGTAAGAACTTTCAGGCAAGCGTGTCGACTGCTTCCGCTGTACCGCAATCTCCTTCCGGACTACATGCATCCTCTTCGAGCGAAACGACTCAGCAGCCGTCGAGCACGCAAAAGAATCAAGCAGCGGTAAGCGCTGCAATTGAAAGGGGCCTGTCAAGCCACGAGTCCATGACCCTGTTCTCGCCACGCTTATCTCGTGAGGCTTCGCTACGCGAAGGTAGGACCACTCCTCGGTCCTTCGAAGTCGCTGACGACGACATGCTGCTGATCGCGGCGAGGGCCACACAGGTTCGATCTGTGAACGGCTCTGACGCTGCGATCGCGGCCTCCGACCTCGCAGAGTCCGAAAGGACGTCGGATGAGGTGTTTGAAGAACTGGGTATCGAGGCCGGTCTTAGCGAGTCGGTAACGCTTCGGCTGTGACAGCGTTTTTCTGCGGGCTTCTGCTGCACGCGGTCGCACTGCGGGCTGTGGCGCCAAGCGATAGTGGCAACTGGGCTACGGCGCAGGATTCGGTCCATTGCCGTGGCCGGGCTGTCATACCACAGCGTCGACGTAGCAATCCTTGATGCCTGACTGGAGGCGACTTCGAATTTCACTGATTCCCGTGGTCCTTTCCCATCCGCTGATCGCGGGCTCTGCCGATGGCGGACTCGTCAGCACGGTGGTCGACCTCGCGGCATGGGACATCGCCCTCGCCGCGGGCCGCATCCTCCGGCCGGAAGGCTTGCGACTGTCGTGGACGCCAACCAGGTTAATATCGGGCCGCGGATCGCTGTTCGGACTGGGCTGGGCCGTGAACCAAGTCGCCGGCCGTCGCGTCATCGATCACAGCGGCGGCGATCCAGGTTTTCGCGACGTGCTTCTCGCGGTTCGTCGACGAATCGATCACGGTCGTGCTCTGCGCGAACCGCGGCAGCACGTATTTCTGGGGCATACACAACGCGATGTTCGAGCTGTCGTGCTCGATCGCGCAGTGCTGCCACACCCAAGCCCAACCGGCTTGACTTGTCAAAAATCGTGAAATGCCTCGTCCGGTACATCGTTAGACTATAGGTGCCTGGCGAGGACAAATTGCCGCAGGTTTTGGATTGTGTTGCCTTCGTGGGATGACACCGTGATACTAACGTCTGCATCAATGCCTTCCGGCCTGTGTAGCCAAATTCGGCATTCGTAGTGCCCCAACGCTTTCGCGCCCTGTCTTCATCTAATCCAACAATCAGAGGTGCCTAAGGTATTAATCAGGGTGCAACATGAAAGACATTTTGCGACGCGTGCTGCTGTCCTCGGTAGTCGTTGCATCCTGCTACGTCGGCCCCGCCTGCACAAACGGACTTGGACGGCGATGGCTTAAAGGATGTCGAAGACCTGGTAGCAAATTATGGTTGGGACGAAGCGACCGTCGCCTCGATGGAGCGGTTCGATCTCTACTCTCAGTTCGGCTTCGGCATCGAGGACCTCGACGGTGTGTCGCGCTTCAGAGCGCCACGTTGATTAACCTCCACGATAACAAGATCGCGTCGATCGAGTCGGGAGACTTCGCCGAAATGTCAGCTCTGCTGACGCTGCGTCTCGGACTGAATAGAATCTCGTCGATTGACCCCGGCGACTTCGCGGGACTTACGAACCTCGAGACGCTCGATCTCTCTCTGAATAAGCTCACGTCGATCGGAGCCATTTCCGAGTTGACTACACTGAAGAACCTTGACCTCTACCGAAACAGCATCTCAACAGTCGTTGCGGCGGACTTTGCGGGGCTATCGGGCCTGGAGAGCCTCAGTCTCGCTTCTAACAAGATCTTGGCCCTCGAAGCCAACGCCTTCGCGCCACTGACTAACCTTCGTGAACTAGGTCTGAGCCACAACGGGCTCGCGTCGATTGACAATGCGCGCCTTCTCCAATCTGACAAGCCTTCAGAGTCTTGGCCTCACCTATAATCCGCTCGGTCAAATCGACGCCGGTCAGCTGGCAGGACTTTCTCAACTGCAGACCCTCTGGCTCAACGGCACCGGTCTGACGTCGATTGAGCCGGGCACGTTCGCCAACCTGTCCCAACTGACCTTCCTCGGGCTGATGAACAACGCTTTGACGTCTTTGGAATCGAGCGCAGTTCTCGGGCCTCACGAATCTAGAGGAACTCGACCTGACGCATAACCCCCTGCAGTCGATTGAGTCAGGCGACTTCGCTGATTTGCAAAGTCTTCTGGTGCTAGATCTCCGTGGTACCGATATCTGGTCGGTCGAGGCTGGCGACTTCAGCGGACTTTCCACGCTTAGCAAGCTTGAGATTTGGGAAACCTTATTGGCTTCCATTGAGGCCAACAGCTTCGCCGAGCTCGCGGACCTTAAGCAGCTCAATCTGAGTCGGAACCATCTATCGGCGATCGAATCCGGTGACTTCGCCGGCCTATCGACGCTCGAAGAGCTCAACCTCAGCGAAAACAAAATCACGTCGATCGAGAGCGGCGACTTCTTGGGCCTCGATGGGCTAAAGACACTCGACATCAGCTTCAACAATTTAACGTCGGTCGAATCTGGCGATTTCTCGCATCTCTCGACGATCGAGTCACTTCGGGCCATCTACAGCAACATCTCGTCCATCGGCGCAGGCACATTTGTCGAACTAGCGGACTTGAAGTCCCTAAACTTATTCGGCAACACCATCTTCACTATTGAAGCTGGTGACTTCTCGGGGCTAGGTGCACTTGAAAAATTGGATCTCAGCTACAACCGGATACCGTCCATTGAATCCAGCGATTGGTCGGGATTGACGGGCTTAATCTCGCTCGCCCTGACCGAGAACCACCTCACTTCGATCGACTCGGACGACTTCCTCGGGCTCGAGAATCTGCAGGAGCTGCTGCTAAACGGAAACAACCTGTTTGAAATCGAATCGGGCGCGTTCGCCGCTCTTGGCAACCTGCATGTCTTGGACCTCCGCGGAACAGGACTCTCGACCATCAACCTAACAGGCGGCAATCTAATCAGTCTCTCGGATCTTCGAGTCGTCATTCCCGACACCGACTCCTTGATGCTCGACGACGCGACACTTTCGCAGGAGTCGATGGAGGCAATCGCCTTTGAGCTGCGCTTCATGTATCCGGCGCTGTATGGGTCGTACAACGTCAGCCTGGTAGGCATCAGGGCATAACGGATGTCGCGCCGCTGCTGGACCTTGTTGGCTCGATGACCGTGGATCAGTTTTTCTACGCGACGTGGCAGGCGCAGCTCGACGCCTGGAACGCGCTGAATGGCAACGAGTTGATCGTCGTCGCGCCCGTCAACGGCGACTTCAACGGAGATGGCGTGGTCGCCGCCAGCGACTACGTCGTGTGGCGCAAGAACGGCAGCACGCACGATTCCTACGAAATGTGGCGAGACCATTTCGGTGAAATAATTGGCGGCGGATCGAACGCGACGGACGCGGCGCGTTTCCGATACGACAGTGCCGGAGCCGACAGCCTTCGCCCTCGCCCTGATGACCGCCACGATGTGCATTACTTGGCGGTGGAGAACGCTGTAGGCGAGCTGAACTGCCCATTTCAGCATAGTCCACTGTCGGAGAGATAATGAGGCGCACAGCACGCATTTGAAGGAGGGCGACAGCGAGCAACCGGGCTTCCAATGCTCGCCACTGTTTTGATTGCCATCGTCTCAGCAGGCATCTTGCAGAACTTCGTTGGCCATGAGTACACCGAAAGCGCTTTCACCGCCATCCAGAGCAGCAAATAAGGGAGTGTTTTGTGTTGGGCTGCGGCGAGAACACACCTGCGTTCCGGTGCGACAGACCATAGCGACTTCAGCCATTCGTAGCATTGCCATTAAGTTCTCATGTTGGTCGTTCACGACCACGGTACGTGCCCTACGTACAGTCATTTGATCGAACGCAACGGTCCGTGCACCCGCGCCATTGCGCTCGGTGGCCAAAAAAACCCCTTGATTTCCCCGGCAACCTTTGCTAGGTTGTAGTGTACATAAGATCACATAACCTAGCCCGCATACACTCCTACTCGTCCATACGAACCACAACATTTGGAAAATTTACATTTCGCACTCCGCAATCCGCAATGACGACCTACCCGTTCAATTTCCGCCCCGACAAATTTCTCCAAAACGCCGAAATCGCCGGCGCCGTCCGCCTCACCGACGTCGCTCCCACGAGCATCGGCTGGCTGTGGCCCGGTCGCATCCCGCTCGGACGTGTCACGCTGCTTGTCAGCGACCCCGGCCTCGGCAAAAGCCTCCTCACCCTCGACATCGCCGCCCGCGTCTCCCGCGGCGCCCCGTGGCCCGACCACAACGCCGCGATGGTTGATTGCACGAAATCCAACGATGCACAAGGAGTGGGAGAGGGGGAGATTTGATGGTGCATGACTCTAACATGTCGTCGTGCGCCGCCAATACCTCCAATCCGCAATCCGCAATCCAAAATCCGCATTCGCCTATCTCCCCCTCTCCCCATCTCCCACTCTCCCCCTCTTCGGTCCTGCTCCTCACCGCCGAAGACGACCTCGCCGACACCGTCCGCCCGCGTCTCGAAGCCCTCGGCGCCGACTGCGATAAAATCCTCGCCATCTCGAGCGTCCCCGGTGAAAACGCCAATGACGTCCCGCGCGCGTTCGCGCTCAACCGCGACCTGGCCCGGCTCAAAATTCTGCTTCGGGCCATCCCCGATTGCCGCCTGCTCGTTATCGACCCAGTGAGCGCTTACCTCGGCGGCGCCAACGAACAGGCCAACGCCGATGTCCAATCGGTCCTCACTGCGCTCGCCACGCTAGTCCGTGACCGAGAACTCGCCGTAATCATCGTCAGTCACCTGCGCAAGAAGGAGGGCGCCGCCATCTACCGCACGATGGGCAGCCTCGCTTTCGTCGCCGCCGCCCGGGCCGCCTGGATCGTCTGCAAAGACCCCGCCGACCCCAACAACCGCTTCCTTCTGCCACTCAAAAACAATCTCGCCCCCGATGTCACCGGCCTGGCGTTCACCGTCGAAGCCAGCGGCGAAACTCGCACGCCCGTCATTCGCTGGTCGCCCGAGCCAATGAACCTTAGTGTCGACACTCATTTCGCCAGCGTGCGTGCGACCGGACGGCCGGACGATGAGCGTCAACACACCATTGAGTGGCTCCGCGAACGCCTCTCGAACGGTTCTCGCGCCACACGTGACCTGAGGGACGAAGCCGAGGCGAACGGCATCAGCTATGGAACATTGCGGCGTGCCTTCCGCGCTCTTGGTGCCGAGGCCAAACGAGTCGGGCCATTCCCGTTCGGCGAGTGGCACTGGAAGCTCCCAGGCGTAGATGCGGCAAAATGCCGGGGGGGAGTTTTGCGCATCGTACGTATTTTCCCGATATTTTTTCCGACGTCTTCAAATCGTGGCTGCCGCCATCAACGCCAACAGTTCCATCACCCGCTGACACCTGAGACCCGATCGAAGACTCGCCGTGGCGAGCACCTGACACCTGCACCGATCGGCCTATAATGCTTCCATGAGCCCCCGCCGCATCTATCTCGACAACGCCGCCACGAGCTGGCCCAAGCCGGAGGCCGTTTACCGCGCCGTCGATCACTATCTGCGCGAAGTCGGCGGCCCGAATGGACGCAGCGGGTATCGTGAAGCGCTGGAGTCCAACCGCATCGTCGAGCGGGCTCGCAAGCGGCGTGGCTGAGTTGATCGGGGCGCACGATCCGTCGCGCGTGGTATTCGGGTTCAACGGCACCGACGTGCTGAACCTCGCCATTCGCGGCATCGTGCGGCCGGGCGACCACGTCGTCGCGACGGTGTGCGAGCACAATTCGGTGCTGCGGCCGCTGCGGGCACTGCGCGAAACGGCGGATGTGAGCGTCAGCTACGTGCCCTGCGACGGCCAGGGATTTGTATCGCCGGACGATGTGCGGGCCGCGCTGCGGCCCAACACGCGGTTGGTGGCCGTCGTCCATGCGTCGAATGTCACCGGCGCGCTTCAGCCGATTGCTGAGATCGGCAAGACCGTGCGCGAAAGCGACGCATATTTTCTGGTCGACGCGGCCCAATCGATGGGGCACGTGCCGATCGACGTGGGCCAGCTTGAAGTCGATCTGCTCGCAGCGCCCGGACACAAGGGCTTGCTCGGACCGCTTGGCACCGGTGTGCTTTACATCCGCGCCGGGCGTGGAGCGTGAGCTGCAGCCGCTGCGCTGCGGCGGCACCGGCACCCAAAGCGAAGAAGATCGCCAGCCCGACCAATTGCCCGACAAGTACGAGCCGGGCAATCATAACCTTCCCGGTCTCGCCGGCCTGGCCGCAGCCACTGATTTCCTTCGCCAGGAAACCATCGGCGAAATTCATGCCCACCATGAGCGGCTCACCGCGCGGCTGCTTGAGGGATTACGCGAGGTGCCAGGCATCACCGTCCACGGGCCGCGATCGACGGCCAACCGCACCAGCGTGGTGAGCATTACCGTCGAAGGTTACGATCCGCAGGAGCTCTCGGCGATGCTCGACGCGTCGCAGCGCATCCAATGCCGCGCCGGCCTGCACTGCGCGCCACGAATGCACGAGGCGCTCGGCACGACCGCCGGCGGCGGCACGCTGCGGCTCAGCCCTGGCTACTCGACAACTGAGCGAAGAGATTGATACTGTTGTCGCCGCCTTGCAAGAGATTGCGAGCGTGGTCAGGGACGCACCAAGTGGTGTAACAAACCATGAACGACCAAGACGAACCCTGGTACAAAGACGGCCTGCGCTTCAAGTGCACGGGCTGCGGCGACTGCTGCACCGGCGCGCCGGGCTACGTGTGGGTGAACAAGGTGGAAATCGCCGCGCTCGCCTCGCAGGTTGGGATGGCAATTGCCGAGTTCGAAGCGAAGTACGTGCGCGACGTCGGCGTACGCAAAAGCCTCAAAGAGTACTCCAACGGCGACTGCGTGTTCTTCGACGGCAAGACTCGGAAGTGCCGGGTCTACTCCGCCCGCCCGCGGCAGTGCCGCACCTGGCCATTCTGGGACTCCAACTTCGCACCCCTGAGGCATGGGCTCAACGTGCACAGGTGTGCCCCGGCAGCGGCACGGGCCCGCTCTATCAGCTCGAGCAGATCGAATCGCAGAAGGCGGCCATTCGCATCTGAGGCCACACGGAGAGGTATTAATGGCCAGCTTTGGCAAAATTGAACGACTGGCTCAAGTTTGCCGGTTAGGCGAGACGATCATAGCGGCGACCGCGCCTTGTGCGGATTCGGTTACACCGCACGTTTTCGATCTAAGTCGTTAATTGATAGTAAGTTAAAACGAAAAACGTTCGACGAATTTGGCTGGTCTCGCCTCGGCGCGCCGTTTAAGTTCTTTGACAATTTGAGTTTAGCACCCGGCTCGGAATTGGGTTAACGGCCGGGACAAGTCCTGGCTGCCAGCCGCTGCTGGTGTCGCAGGCCCCTTCCGCTCGCTAGTGCAATCTTGACACTAGTGCTTGGCACAATTACACTTGGGACATGAGAAATGCCGCTGGCGGCGGTCGTTGCTTTCGGCCCTTCCGGCCGTTCTCATAGGGGATCCATAACGTGACCAAGAAAGAGATCGTCAAAACCATCTCCGAGGAGATCGGGCTCACGCAGCTTAAGACGAAGGAAATCGTCCAGAAGACGTTCGATGCGATCGTTGAGACATTGGTCGAGGACCACCGCATCGAGCTACGAAACTTTGGCGTTTTCGAGGTGAAGCGACGGGCGGCTCGCAAGGCACGCAACCCCCGCACCGGCGATAAAGTCTTTGTACCAGAGAAGTTCGTGGTTACGTTCAAGCCAGGCAAGGAGATGGAAGAACGAGTCCGCGAAATGGAGCGCCGAGCGGCCGAGCAGGCCGGTTTCGGCCCCACTAATGGCTCGCCGTAGAGGCCGAAAGTCCTTCTCCATCAACGACTTAGCATGCGCCGACAGCGAATTACACCCGAGTGGCGATGGTGCCAGCATTGTAAATCATCGACTCGAGGCACCAGAAAATTGCCCTCGGCGCAAATCGCGGCCGTAGCTATTCTTTGCCCGCTTATCCACGAACACTTTTCGCAGCAATCGCAGCGTCCGCACCCAGGCGAGGACGCATTCTTCCCGCAGACAATCGCAACACAAGACATTGCCGTTCATTCGCGGCCGCGGTGACTATCGTTCATCGTGCGGCTCGAGGCAGAGCGGCGCTAGGGCGTTTGAACTTCGATGATGATGCCGTGCGCACCAGTGGCGAAGGAAACACTCACGGCGAAATACTCACGGAGGAGTCGCGAGAATGCGTAATGTCATATTGGCAATCGTAACGGCAGCGTGGCTGGCCGCCGGCACGGGCTGCCTGATCCCGATGTACTCCGCCGATCCGGCTCGGCGTGCGCAACAATTGATTTTCACATCCGAAGACCTGCGCACATTTCTCGACGAATGGGAACGGATCTGGTTCCTCGACAGCCGAGCCACATGAAGCCACTGCGCACGCACGGCGGTATGATTTGATTTCGCGTTTGCGTCCCGACGTAGTTCTTGGCTGCCGCGATTGATCGCGCCACACCTTTTTGCCCGCGTGCTCGTCACTTGCTATATTCGTCGCAATGGCGACGACGACCTCGAGCATTGATCTTTCAGTCCAGCTCGGCCGGCTGCGCTTGCCCAATCCGATTCTGGTTGCCTCGGGCACGTTTGGTTACGCCCGCGAGATGGAGGGGCTGGTTGACATTCGCCGCTTGGGCGGAATATTGCCGAAGACGATCACCCAAGAACCGCGCGCCGGAAATTCACCGTGGCGAACCATCGAAACGCCTGCCGGCATGCTCAATTCGATCGGCCTTGATAACGACGGAATCGAAGCCTTCGTCGCGCACCACTTGCCGTATCTGTGCGGGCTCGGCGTACCGATCATCGTTAGCATCGCTGGACGTAGCCACGACGAATTTGTGCGCATGACCGCCCGGCTGGCGGGCTTGGCGGGCATCGCGGCCGTGGAGCTTAATATCTCGTGTCCTAACGTGTCGGGCGGCGTCGACTTTGGAACCGATGCAGAAATGTGCGAGCGGCTCGTGGCCGATTGCCGACGAGCTTGCGACTGCGCCCATCATCGCCAAGCTCACGCCTAACGTGACGAGCATCCCACAAATGGCCAAGGCGGCTGCGGCCGGCGGAGCGGACGCCATTTCGCTCATCAATACTTGCCTGGGCATGGCCATCAATTGGCGTCGCCGCCGGCCGATGCTGGGCAACGTGATGGGCGGGCTCAGCGGGCCTGCAATCAAGCCCATTGCCCTGCGGGCCGTTTACCAGGCGGCCCAGGCCGTCGAAACGCCGATTATCGGCATCGGCGGCATTGCCACGATCGACGACGTCATGGAGTTTTTGGTGGCCGGCGCAACAGCGGTTCAACTCGGCACCGTGAACTTTTACAATCCTAGGGCGTCGATGGAAGTGCTCGATGCGCTGCCGCAGGCCCTTGTCGAAGCTGGCGCGAAGCGAGTGGCCGACGTTGTCGGCACCTTGGTGACCGGATCGAGTTTGGAAAAAAGACAAGGAGACAAGGGGACAAGGTGGCCGAGAGGCACAGGAGAAATCGAGGCGCCGCGCAATTGACGTGTCTACCTTGTCTCGCCCCTCTCCTTGTCTCGCTCGTCAATGCACAACATGCGCGTCCTCAGCGGCATTCAACCGACCGGCCCGATTCATTGGGGCAATTACTTTGGCGCCATCCGCCAGTACATCGCCCTGCAGGACAACGAGCAGGCGTTTTACTTCATCGCCAACCTGCATGCGTTGACGACGGTTCGCGAGCCCACGAAGCTCCGCCAATGGACGTTCGATGTCGCGCTCGATTTGCTCGCACTAGGCCTGGACCCGAATAAGGCAACGCTGTTCGTGCAGTCCGACGTTCCCGAAGTGAGCGAACTTTGTTGGCTGTTGCTCACCGGCACTCCCATGGGATTGCTGGAGCGCTGCGTCGCCTATAAGGACAAAGTCGCCAAGGGTCTCTCGGCCGACGCCGGCCTATTTACCTATCCGGTGCTGCAGGCGGCCGACATCCTCGCCTACGACAGCGACACCGTGCCGGTCGGCGACGACCAGCTGCAGCACATCGAAGTCTGCCGCGACCTGGCCGGGCAGCTTCAATCACGAGTTCGGCAACGTGTTCGTGATGCCGAAGGCCTACGTGTTGGAAGCGTCTGCCCGCGTTCCGGGCACCGACGGCGAAAAGATGTCGAAGAGCTACAACAACACGCTTGCCGTGTTTGAAGACGCCAAGGCGCAGCGCAAAGCAGATCATGCGGATCGTCACCGATTCGCGGCCGATGGATCAGCCGAAAGAGCCGGCGGGCGACGTGCTGTACGATTTATTTTCGCTGGTGGCCGACGGACGCCGAGCGCGAATCGATGGCCGCGCTCTACCGCCGCGGCGGTTTCGGGTACGGCGAAGTGAAAAAAGCGCTCGCCGACGCCGCCGAAAAATTCTTTGCCGAACCGCGCGCCCGCCGTACGGAACTTGCCGCCAAGCCGGATCGAGTGCGCGAAATACTGGGTGACGGCGCGGCCAAGGCCCGCAAAAAAGCAGCCGCAGTGCTGAAGCGCGCGCAGGATGCAGCGGGCATTCGCGGTTGGTAACCGCACTCGCAGTACGGCTTCTAGTTTTCGCGGGCGGAATTCAATAGCATTGGAATCGCCGGCCGCCATTGTTAACCTGATGCGTATGCCCGCATTTGGGCACTCGACTTTGACGCTCGACTCTCGAGGTTGCCATGCAACTCGGTTTTGTCACCGCGATTCTGGACAAGCTGCCATTTGAAGAAGTATTGGCCTTCGCCGCGGCGGAAGGATTTCAATGCGTGGAAGCAATGTGCTGGCCCGAAGGCGGGCCCGACCGGCGCTACGGCGGGGTGCGCCACGTTGGCGTGGAAGAGTTCACGCAGGCAAAAGCCGACGACATCCGCGCGATCTGCGACAAATACAAGGTGTCGATTTCCGGCCTAGGCTACTATGCGAACCCGCTTTCAGCCATCGCCGAGGAAGCAGTTCATGCGCTCGATCACATTCGAAAAGTGATCAACGCGGCGCAACTATTGGGCGTGGAAGTTTTCAACACATTTGTCGGCGCCAATACGAAACTGCCATTGGACGATAACATGCAGCGGTTCGCCGAGATCTGGCCCGATTTGGTTCGCTACGCCGAGGACCGCGGCGTGAAGATCGCCATCGAAAACTGCCCCATGCTATTCCCCAACACGTGGCCTTTCGGAATGAACCTCGCGCGCACGCCGGCGATCTGGCGGCGGATGTTTGAGATCATCCCGTCGCCCAACTTTGGCTTAAATTACGACCCATCGCATGCGGTGATGCAGTTGATGGATCCGGTGCGGCCGATCCAGGAATTTGGCCCGCGAATTTTCCACACGCACGCCAAGGACATGCGTGCCGATCAGGATTCGCTCGATGATGTGGGGGCGCTGGTACCGCCGATGCAGCGCTGTTTGGCCAAAATTCCAGGCTTCGGCGACGTGCATTGGGGCCAGTGGGTCGGCGCTCTCACGGATGTGAACTACAATGGAGCGGTGTGCATTGAAATCGAGGATGAGTCCTTTACGGCGACTCTTGAGGGCCGAAAGCGGGCCCTCAGGATTAGTCGCAACGTTCTCCAGCCGTTGATTGGCTGAAAGCCGGTCGGGTGATCGCAGACGACGTTCGTTGCATAGTCACGTTCCAACGAGAGTGTAGTAAACGTAGGGCGAGTGCTCCGCACCCGCCATTGCATCCGAAACGGTTCACTCAGATTGGCGGGTGCAAAGCACCCACCCTACCCATGGGACCCAGCAGCAAATGGCTCTCCGCAATTGAGGCCGACGCGGGCGTCACCGACGCCGCGCGCCTTTCGCTGGAAACACGGCTGACCGCGGTCGCGCACCGCTTGCCGCTGGCGGCATATCACGCTGAGCAAGATGCCGAGCATGTTCACCGGTTGCGAGTCAGTACTCGGCGCGCTGAGGCCGCGTTAAAACTATATCGCGATTGGTTGCCGGCAAAGCGGGCACGATGGGTCAACAAGCGGCTCAAAAAAATTCGCCGAGCCGCAGGTGAGGCCCGGGACCTCGATGTTCTCGCCGAGCGGCTGGCGCAGGAGTACGGCGAGCGAGCTGCAACGATCGCGCCGATCGTCTCTGAGGAACGATCCAAGGTTCAGTCGGACATCGCGGAGATTGCCGAGCGATCTCGACGCGAAGATCGATTTGTGCGGAAAACGGCCAGGCTGATCAAATCGATCGAGCCGCCGGCAGAAATTCAGGCATTACCTGATCCGCCGAGCTTCCGCGATTGGGCAGGTAAGCAGCTCGAGCATGGTGCGGAATCCTTTTTTGAATCAATCCCGTCGGACACCTCCGATATGGCCGCGCTGCACCAGTTCCGAATTCGCGCCAAATCATTGCGTTATGCTATGGAGTTGCTAGCCGCCGCGTTTGGCGCCGACCTGCGCGAAGTTCACTATCCCGTCGTAGAAGAAGTTCAAGAGCGGCTAGGTCGGATCAACGACCATGTCGCGGCCCGCGATCGTTTCAGAACGTGGGCGACGGACGACAAGTTGGCCGCACAAAAAGATCTGCTATGCGCGCTTGCAGAGAATGAGCTGGCCTTGATTGCGGATAATCTCCGTGAGTTCCGCGATTGGTGGACGCCATCGTTGGCGGAAGAGCTGTCTCATAAGTTGGCGCATTCGGCGTGAGGGTCTTGCATCGGCTCATCCTCGGCAAGGATTACCGCTACAACGCTTCGCCGAACGTCACCGGCAAATCAATCGCTCGCGCCAGCCGGCGCAAATATTCATCGCGCGGGATTTCGACGGCCCCGAGGCTGCCGGTGTGCGGCGTCCACTGCTGAATGTCGAACAACTGGTAGCCGCGGGCGTTCAAGTGGGCAACGAGGTGGGCGAGTGCGACCTTGGAGGCATCGCGCGACACGTAGAACATGCTTTCGGCAGCAAACAGGCCACCGATGGCGATGCCGTACGTTCCGCCGACGAGGCGATCGTCTTGCCACACCTCGACGCTGTGCGCGTGCCCTAGGGCGTGCATTTGGCAATAGGCGTCGATCATTGCCGAGGTCAGCCAGGTATTTCCGGCGCGGCCATTCGCTGCGCCACATCCGTGGATCACGCCGGCAAAATCGCGATCGCATGTTACGGTGAACTTGCCGCTGCGAACGGTGCGCGCCAGCCGTCGCGAGATGCAAAAAGCATCTAGCTCGATGATTGCTCGCGGCTCCGGCGACCACCAGACCATCGGCTCGTTGTCCCACATCGGCCATGGAAAAATCCCGTGGCTGTAGGCATCGAGCAACCAGTCTGGCGTAAGTCGGCCGCCAACACAGAGGAGGCCTTCGGAAGTCGTAGAGGTCGGCGGGGGGAAATAACGAGGCGCCGATAAACCGATCTCTGCCGGCATCGGACGTCGCTCGACATCCGCCGGCACAAGCAAGTCATCGACGCTACGCGGTTCGCGCACCATGCCTGAGCATAGCGTGCGGTTGGTAAGTATTGCAGCCCCCGGCTCCGCAAGGGGTTCGACACTGAATCGAATCGGTCGCGGTTGATAACCCCCGGCGGAGCCGGGGGCTGTCGGCCGTATTTGCGTTCGACGTCCTTACTTTATCTGAATCGTGCCGAGCAATTTGTCCCACTCGATGTCGGTCAGACGGCCCTTGTCCTTGTGAGCATATTTCACACGGCAAGTGTGCTTGGGTTTGACCCAAATGGTCCGGTCGCTTTCGATCGTCACGAGCGGCTCGTGGGTTCGAATGGCGGCCAGCAATTGCATCAGTTCCGCCTTTTCGGTTTCCGACATCTTGGGTGTCACGCTTCCCGCGTGAACGAGGATGCCGAGGTGCGTCGTACCCAGTACGAGCGCCGAAAGCCGACCATCTTTGTCGAGTTGGTAACCGAGAATCACGCAATCGGCCCGCTGTTTCGGCGGTTCGGGCGTCGCCGTTCCGTCGGTAAGGCCGTCCGCGGTACCGGCAAAGTCGCCAATCGCATCTTCGAGGCTATCGGAGCCATCTTCGTTGTCGAGCTCCTTGACGCGATCCATCACCGCGCCCATCAGCTCTTGCTTCACGGGCGCATCAAAACCCCAATCCCAAAATCGCTCGTACGGAATTCCGCCGATCACGAGGATCGACATCACGGCGGCTGTTACGCTGCTGGCTGCCGTGTTGGAAACCCATAGCCGCTTCGGCAACTCGCGCACCGCGGATCCAAAGCTTAAGCGGCTTAAGCAACATGTCCAACACGCCGAAATCGGCGTCTTCCGCCGCCAAAACGACGAAGTTGAAAATGTGGCAGCTGATAAAGACCAGCACGCCGAACAGTAACTGCGATAGTGACCAGATCGTGCGGATGCTGCTTCCGGCAGGTGTCGCCAGACGAACGACAATGCTCTCGACGACGATGCCCAAAACAGTGCCGATAATTACCCAACTCCATTTCGGCAGGAGATCGAGCCAGACGCGCAAATGCGATTTCTGGGCGCCCGGGCAACGGCCGTATCCGACTCGTCCTCGGTTTCCCAGTTGGGATCGACTTCGACAAAGGTGCCGAGGCTGGCATACCAGCCGCATTTCCGGCAGACGGTCACGACATCGAACTTAAGCGGCGCCTCGCATTTTTCGCAGCGCGGCCCCGTCCATTCGTTGGCCTCGTTTGGCTGTGTGTC
Organism: uncultured Planctomycetota bacterium; assembly: GCA_963713365.1. Taxonomy (GTDB): domain Bacteria; phylum Planctomycetota; class Planctomycetia; order Pirellulales; family Lacipirellulaceae; genus JABDGM01. The sequence continues at coordinate 374,427 of CAVQLN010000010.1, forward strand.
CTGTTCGAGGGTGGCCACTGCCGAATCGAAATTGTCGAACTCGGTGGAATCGTCCTGCGGTTGCGCTTGGTCGTTCATCTTTCGGGCACCCGGTCGGCTCGAGAAATCAAACAGATTGGGCCCAGGCATGCGCCTAGCCCGCAAGAAAGAGTAGGTTGAAAGTCGCCACTGCCCAAAGTCTGAGCGACGTTCGCGGAAGCTCGGCCCGGTTCGGATTGCGAGGTTTGGGCGGATTGTGCGCCGAATGCGGGCCAATCGCCTTTTTTCACGGGCAGCTTTATAATCACAGTACCCGCCGGCTGTCGCGGCCAGGTGACCGGTAATTCTCGTCCGCCTAACGAACGTATGGATGGAGCTGTCGAAAAACTCGCTAATTACTCTGAACTGCCGGCGCTCAGCCTGCCGGCGCAAAGTCAGACGGACGCGCAGAAACGTCGTACGGCCGTGACGAGCATGAGTTTCGCTGACGGCAGGCGTCACGGTGCTGGTGTCTTCTGGACGCTGCTCGTTGCGCTTTTGGTCGTGCTTGTCGGGCCAATCATGCTTGGCCGTTTCATTTACCATGCGACTTACAACGAGCTGAAGGCAGGTTACGACGTTGCCACCGGAACATTAGCGTCGCTGAAGCCGCGGCTCAACGACCTGGAGCTGGCCTCGCGGCTGGTAGCGAAGCGCGTCGAACCCAGCGTCGTCAGCATCGTGCGTCCCGGCGGCGCCGGCTTCGAAGGCCAAGGCTCGGGCGTAATCGTCGACAGGTCCGGGTACATTGTCACCAACTTTCACGTCGTGCAAGATGCTGAGCGCATTCAAGTGCGACTCAGCGACCGGCGCACGCGCGATTGCAAAAGTCGTTGGCGACGACCCGATGATGGATATCGCCATTCTGAAGATCGACTTGCCAAATCTCATTCCGGCCGAATGGGGCGATAGCGACAAGCTGCAAGTGGGCGACCTGGTTTGGGCCATCGGCAGTCCATTCGGCTTGGAGCGAAGCCTGACGTTCGGAATCGTGAGCGATAAAACGCGGCGCAGCGGCAGCCATTTGAGCAATAGCCCGTACCAGGAATACCTGCAAACCGACGCCGCCGTGAATCCGGGCAACAGCGGCGGACCGCTCGTGAACATCGACGGCCAGGTGGTCGGAATCAACGCGGCCATTTTCGGCCCGGCCTATCAGGGCATCAGTTTCGCCATTCCCAGCGCGCTGGCGCGCGAGAGGTATGACGAGCTGCAAGACGAAAGGGCGGATTGAGCGTGCCTGGCTGGGCATTCTTGCCGCTGGATGTGCCCGATGATGTGCGCGAGCAGATGAGGTCTGGAGCTGGGCGAAGGGTGTCTACGTGGCAACGGTCGATCAAGATGCGCCTGCAGGCCGCGTGGGTTTGAGGCCGGGCGACGTGATTCTCAAGTGGAACGATCATGTGGCCACCGATCCCACGCTGCTGAGCCGCGCGATCGCCAGCAACGACAATTGGTTCCACGGCCAAGCTGCAGTTCTTCGCGCGACGGGTTCCGGTAATGAACAACTCGACCTCGACGTGGAAGTCGAAGCGCCGCCGACCGATTCGAGATGAGTTCAGCAGGCGTCGAGCGTGCTGACATCCGCCAGAATTCAGTATCGAGCGCGGCGAATCGTGCAAGTTCAGCTACGCTGACTCAACAGGTCAACGGAAGGACAATCGCGTGAGTTTCGGCCCGGCATTCGACGCGAAGGAGCAAGTTCGCCAGGCAGTCGACATCGTCGACCTGGTCGGCAGCTACGTGCAGCTGCGCCGGCAGGGCCGCAACTTCGTCGGCCTTTGCCCGTGGCACGACGACAGCCGGCCGAGCCTGCAGGTCAACCCCGAGCGGCAGTCGTTCAAGTGCTGGGTCTGCGACATCGGCGGCGACGTGTTCAGCTTTGTCATGAAGGCGGAAGGCCTGGAGTTTCGCGAAGCACTCGAGATGCTCGCCGAACGCGCCGGCATCTCATTGCAAGCTTCCATCGTCATCCAGTGAGCCGGCGTCAGCCCCGGCAGGATTCGAGAATGGATGCCGGTCGGACGACCCGGCTCGCTGACCGAGACGACAAGCGCACGCTGTACCGCGTCGCTCGCCTGGGCCGAAGAACAGTTTCATCGCTGCCTCGTCGCGGCGCCCGAAGCCGAGCCAGGCCGCCAATATCTTGCCGAGCGCGGCATCACGCGCCGAAAGCATCCAACGCTTCCACCTCGGCTTTGCGCCCGACCGCTGGGATTGGCTCTCGAGCGAGCGCGCGGCACGCGAATGGACCCCGCCATCCTCGAGCGCGTCGGCCTGCTGCGGCGCAAGGAGCTTGGCGGCGGCCACTACGATTGGTTTCGTGGCCGGGTGATGTTTTCGATTCGCGACGCCCGCTCGCGGCCGATCGCCTTCGGCGGCCGCGTGCTGCCACAGCTAGCGGACGAGCGCACGGCAAAATACATCAACTCGCCGGAGACGCCGCTGTTCTCCAAGAGCCGCGAGCTGTACGGCCTCGATATGGCCCGCGACAACTTCAAGAAGGCCGGCGGCGCGATCGTCATGGAAGGCTACACCGATGTGCCTGATGGCCCATCAGCACGGCATCGACAACTGCGTCGCCGTGCTGGGCACGGCGCTCGGCGAGCGCCATTTGCAACTTCTGCGCCGTTACACCGATAGCATCACGCTCGTGCTCGATGGCGACGAAGCGGGCCGCCGGCGCACGAACGAAATTCTCGACGCGCTGCTGGCACTGTTTGAAAAAAATCAGGTCGACTTGCGGATACTGACCTTGCCAGAGGGAATCGATCCGTGTGATTTTATTGCTACGCATGGAAGCGACCCGTTCCGGCAACTGTTGACCCAAGCGGTCGACGCGCTGGAACACAAATTCAACGCGGTGACCAACGGATTGGATACACTCACCGATACGCATCGCGCCTCGCAAGCCGCCGAGCAAATGCTCGCCACGCTGGCCCAGATTCGCCCCGCGGGCGGCGGCGCTTCTTCGCAGACGCTGTTGCGCGAAGAGCAGATGCTCGGCCGCATCGCCCGCCAGTTTCATCTGCCGGAAGAACAGCTTCGGAATCGATTGACCGCGCATGCGGCGCGAAGCGCGCGCCGTCAGACGGCGCACGGTTCCAGGCGTCGCCGCGGCGAACACCCGACACGCTGCAGCACCTATCCGCGCACTCGCCGAACTGCCCGCCTGGGACCGTGATTTGCTGGAGCTGCTTCTGCTCGAGCCGGCGTTTATCACTCGCATTGCCAGCCGTCGATCGAGCCAGCGCCGATCACATCGAAGGTCGCCCGACGCATCTACGACGACGTGCTGCCGCCTGGCCGACAGACGGTTCGTGCGTGCGATTTCGGCGGCTGCATGACACGAGTTCGACGAGCCCGGCATGAAGAATTTGCTGGTCAGACTGGATGAATCATGCGCAGATCAAAGCCGTCGGCCGACCGCGAGCGCTGGCTGGCCGATTTACTCGAAACATATCAACGCCGGCAGGACGAGAGCCAACGCCGCGCTAGCGCCTCGCCGCGGCCCGCGAAAACTCCGAGCGACGCCGAGCAACTGCTGGCCCAGTTCTGCGAACAATCCAAGTCCAAGCACCTCAGCGATTATGAAAGGAGGAAGAAGTAGAGTAGCCGTGAGCCGATCAGTCGTCACGTGAAAGCAGTTATGCACGAACTCGCACTCAGCACCTGACGACGCTGACGACTGACACCGGCCGACTTGTTCCCTGCTTACGGAAGGGCAGGGGGAGCTTCGCCGGAGCATTCGCCACCTCAACCCAGCCGCACAGGAAGTGCGGGAGGAGTCGAACGATGTTACAACCAGTCGATCACGATCTGCAGCTCTCAATCGCCAAAGGCAAGGCCCAAGGCCATCTCACCTACGAAGAAGTCAGCCGTATCTGCCCGACGAAATCGAGGGCACCGACCGCATCGATACATTTGCTGGCCGCGCTGGATGGGCTGGGAATCGAACTCGTCGACGGTCCGAACGCTCATCGCCGCGAACTGGCTGAGCAGAGACGACCGCGCCGAGCGATGACAGAGCGGTCTCTCGTTACTGGCCGATGGGCTGCCGCAGCGGCTCGAGCGATCCGATTCGCATGTACCTGTCGCAGATGTCGCACATCCCGCTGCTCACGCGCGACGAAGAAATCGGCCTGGCCAAGAAGATCGAGCTCACCCGCAAGCGATTCCGCCGCAATCTGCTGCGGTCGTTCTTCGCTCTGGAAGCAACGGTGAAAACGCTGGAGCGCGTGCAACAGGGCGAGCTGCCGTTCGATCGCACGATCAAGGTCTCGCTCACCGAGCGGCTCACCAAGGAGCAAGTGCAGGCCCGCATGCCGCACAATCTGCCGCTGCTGCGCCACCTGATGGAGGCCCAGCGGCGCGATTTCGCGCGTGCTCACGAGTCGGCAAGCAAGCGCCGAAGAGAAAGCCGTCGCCCGCAGCCGCTACATCCGCCGCCGCGAGAAGATGCTCGTGCTGGTCGAGGAGCTGAGCCTGCGGACGCGCCGCGTGCAGCCGCTCATCCGGCAACTGGAAGAGATGTCGCAGCGGATGGACGAGCTACGTCGCCAGCTGGCCGAGCTCCGCCGAAGCGACGCCCCGGCGGAAAAGATCGCCTCGGTTCGCCACGAGCTGCGCGAGCTCATGCAGCCGCACGCTGGAAAGCCCGGCCAGCCTGCGCCGCCGCTGCCAGCTGCTCCGCGGCCAGTTCCAGGAGTTCGAAGACGTGAAGCGCGAGCTATCCAGCGGCAACCTGCGGCTGGTGGTCTCGATCGCCAAGAAGTACCGCAACCGCGGCCTGAGCTTCCTGGACCTGATCCAGGAAGGCAACACGGGCCTGATGCGGGCGGTCGATAAGTACGAGTATCGCCGCGGCTTCAAGTTCTCCACGTACGCCACGTGGTGGATTCGCCAGGCGATCACGCGGGCGATCGCCGATCAGGCCCGCACGATCCGCATCCCGGTCCACATGATCGACGTGCTGATGCGGCTCCGCAACGCGGCCAAGAAGCTGCTGCAGGAAATGGGCCGCGAGCCGACGACCGAGGAAACGGCCATCGCCGCGGGCATCACGCATGGAGGAAACCGAGCGCGTGCTGGACATCGGCCGGCACCCGGTCAGCCTCGACCGGCCGATCGGCGAGGGCGACGACGGCTGCTTCGGCGAGTTCGTGCAGGACACCGGCACCGAAGCGCCGCACAAGCTGGCCAACAACAGCCTGCTGCGCGAGCGGATCGAGGAGCTGCTTGAAGACGCTCACCTTCCGCGAGCGGGAAATCATCCGCCTGCGCTACGGCCTGGCCGACGGCTACTCCTACACGCTCGAGGAAGTCGGCCGGATCTTCAAGGTCACCCGCGAGCGCGTGCGGCAGATCGAAGCCAAAGCCGTGGCCAAGCTGCAGAATCCGGTCCGCAGCAAGTACCTCGAACCGTTCGTACCCGGCGGCACTGCCCGCGGCCGCGTAAGTAGATCCGGCGAGCCGAGCCGGGTCTTGCAATTTCAGACAAGGAGACAAGGAGAAGGGGAGACAAGGAGATTCTGCTTCGCGCCGGAAACTCCCTGTCTCCGTTCGGCTGAGCTCACGGCCGAAGCCTTGTCTCCCTGTCTCCTTGTCTTGTTTTTAAGTGCCGCTCGGCTCGCGGCACCTACTTTTAGCCGCCGGTCACGGACCGGCGGTTTTTTTGTGCCGCAAAACCAATACTGCTGGCCGCTATTTCACGCTATCATAGAGTTATTAATATTCATTGTATCGCAACGATGCTGTCATCTTCGTCATACGAGCACCAGGGAGGTTGCCATGAGCGTTACCGCTGCCGCGCTGCGGGAGTTGCATCGCATTCATCAACAGCTGGCAGAGCTCCGCGACCGACTGGAGCGCGGACCGAAGCAAGTGCGGGCCCGCGAGGCCAACGTCGCGCAGCTTGAAGCGAAAGTCGCCGAAGCCCGCGAGCGCGCCAAGCAAATGCAAATGGCGGTCGACCGCAAGCAACTCGACTTGAAATCGGGCGAGCAAAAGGTTGTCGACCTACGAGTCAAGCTGAACGCCTGCAGCAGCAACCGCGAATACCAGGCGCTGCTCGAGCAAATCGCCGCGGCCGAAATGGCCGGCAGCGTGCTGTCGGACGAAATCCTCGAAGGGCTGGAAAAAATCGATCAGCTGGTCGGCCAGGTCAAAGAAGCGGAAAAGAATCTTGCGGCCGGCAAAACAAGAGATGGAAAAGTCGCGCCAAGCCGTCGGAGCAGTCGGCCGCGGGAATTCGGAACGACCTTACGCGGCTGGAAGGCGAGCTCGTCCAAGCGGAAAAAGCATTGCCTGCCGATCTCAAGGCCGATTATCAACGCGTCGTACGAAGCAAGGGCGCCGATAGCCTGGCCGTTGCCGAAGAAGGCGTCTGCACCGGCTGCGGCCAGCAGATCACGCTCAACATGCAGAACGAACTCAAGCTCTCCAAGCTCGTTTTTTGCAAAGCATGCGGCCGCCTGCTCTATCTGCCGGGCGAGTAAGTGGATGTACTTGCAGCCCACCATGATATAATTCGGTAATGGAACCTGACGAAGTAAGAACGTGGCTTCGGCATGCCCCATACGGATTCGTATGAATAACGGCGATACATACGAACTGCCTAGTTCCGAGTTTGCGATTGTGGGTGATTTTTCGATGAGCGTTTTGACTCGCGATAACGGGCGCCTGCTGAATAAGATACTTGCGCTTATCAATATCTCGGAAATAACCGAGCTCCAGGAATCCGCGGGACAGTCGCGATGATCGCGTCCGTCCCGCCTTTTTACACTGACTGCTTGGGGCACGAACGCGGAATTTCTTGAACAGGAGGTAGCAGAGGGAGCAGAACCTGCCGTGAAAGTTTTAAGAAACTCTGCTTCCTCTGCTTCCTGCTGTTCATTCTTCTTCCTTCCAAAACTGCTGGAATCACCCTTTACATTCGGATTGTTGAATCTGAAAATAAGTGCTGGTAGAGGTCTCCACTTTGGAGACCCGTTTTTTTTGTGCCGCGTCGAACGCCAGAGAGCGTGCTGCCATGTCTGAACGCGTTCCCATGACCCGCGCCGGGTACAACAAGCTAAAGGCCGAGATCGACGAACTGCAGAACGAGCGGATGCCGGAAATCGAGAAGCGGATCGCCGCCGCCCGGGCTGAAGGCGACCTGAGCGAGAACGCCGAGTACCACGGCGCCCGCGAGAGCCAGGGCATGCTCCAGGCCAAGATCAATTTGCTTAGGGATAAGCTGGCCCGGGCCGCGATCATGGACACCGCGAAGACGCCCAAAGATCAGGTATCGTTTGGCTGCACCGTGGTCGTGAAGGACCTCGACTTTGGTGACAAGGAAGAATTCACGCTCGTCGGCGCGGGCGAAGAAGACTACGACACGGGCCGCATTAATGTGGCCAGCCCACTCGCTCAGGGGCTAGTCGGCAAAAAGATTGGCGACCGCGTCGAGGTTGAAGTCCCCGCCGGAACGAATCGCTTCGAAATCCTCGAAATCCGCTTCGAGGAGGAGTGATCCTCACGCAGCGTCGCTGTGGTCCGAAGCCGCGCCGTTGCCGTTGAGCGTCGTGCGCGGCCGGCCTTTCTTCCGCTTCTGCACCCGGTTCGCGCGACTTTGTCGCTTATTAGAAACCGCAGTTGGCGCCGGATCTGCGTGTGGCGAAGCGGGCAATTCGCTGTCCGAGACCAGTTCACGTCGCCGCAAGCTGCCAATGCTGTGCACAGCGGCGCCCACCGAAGCCAGCCTGTCCGCAGCGTCGGAGGCGCTCGGTGAAGACCAGCACCTGGTGCCCGTGACGGCAAAAGTCTTCGAGAACGGCGGCCAATGCGGCCGTGCCGCGTGCATCGAGCCGCAGGAACGGCTCGTCCAATACGAGCGGCAGCCAAACGTTGTGTTCTGCCGCCGCGCTAAGAACCGCTAAACAAAAGCTTAAGTAAACCTGATCGCGCTGCGCGGCCGTTAATGACTCGACAGCCGCCGTGTGACCATTGCGATGGAGCACGCGGCGCCTGGCGCGTGTGCTCATCGACCATCAGCCGCACAATTTCACCATCCGTAAGCTGTGCGAGGAAGTCGGAGGCCAGCAGCACGCTAGCTTGCGAAATCGCGATTTCGCCATGCCGCCCAAGGCCGGCCGTCGCTTGTTCCAGTTTGCGCTGCACTTCCGCCAGCTCACGCTGCACGTGCTCGATCGAGCGCGCCGAAAGCAGCGCCGCTCTCTCGCGCTCGACGGCGTCGCGCCGCGTCCGCAAGTTGCGCAGCTCGCGGGCGTGGTCCTGAAGCCTGCCCACCAGGTCAAACCGTTCCTGCTCCAGCTCCATTCGTCTCGCTTCCAGTTGCTGAGCGTCGGCGGCGGTGAATGTCGTTATGCGATCGCTTGCAGCGATTTGCAGGTCATCCGCGTCGTCATTCGTGGTTTGGGCAAGAACTCGCGGATTTGCCGTGGTTACACGCGAAAGAGCCTCTCGGCGTTCCAACAACCGCTCCAAATAATGCCGCAGTTCGGCTTGTGTGCGGCAAAGGTTTTCCACTTCGGCCTCAAACTCGGCCGCGCAGGCCGCAACGCTCGTGCGCGATTAACGACTCAAGAATGTCGAGCTGCCGCTCGATCGTCTCGGCGATGGGCCGCAGCCGTGGATGCGCATCGCCGCAAACGCATCGTTTCGACTCGCTGGCCCTGGCGAGCCGAGCAACTTCACCCACCAGATCAGCGGCCAGTTGTCGCGTGATGCTTAACCATGCCGACTGATCGACGAGCACCGCGGGCGGTGGACCCTGGGCCGGCTTGATCTGCGACAACTCACCGCGCACCGACGCCTCGCTGACCCAAGTCGGCAAGGACCTTTCGCCATTGCGCGATTTGAGCATCCAATTCAATGATTTGCGGAGCGTTATCGGCCGGCTCAACCGTCTGGCGATGCAGCTCGATATTGAGCTCCAGCCGGCGATAGCGAAGCCGGGCATCGGTTTCTGCCAGTGCCGCTTCAACAGCGTACAATCGCTTTTCAAATGCTTCGACCTGCTGCTGTTCATTGCGCACGAGCTTGTCGAGCTCGCGCCCGCGGCCATCCAGTTCCTTGCTTACGCGACGCTCGTTGGCGATTCGCGTTTCCAATTCCTGTGCCAATAAATCGCGCCGGGCGGCCAACTCGGAGGTCCGCCGGCTTCGATGCAAACGATCCCAGCCGCCAAATGATTCGACCTCGCGAGCGAATTCCGGGCTCAGTAGTCGTGCCAGCGGCGGAGTTTCGCAGAAACTTACCGCACAAAGTGGCGCGAGCACCGTGGGCGATAGACCGCCGACCAGGCTGCGCATGGTGCCCTCGTCTGCCGACGGGCCATTGAGAGGCGCGACTGTCAGTCGCGTAGTGCCGGCAGTTTCATGGTAGCGACGCATGCGATAGAGCCCGCTGCCGCTATCGACCGTTGCCTCACCTTGCAGGGCTGTGCCGCACACGCCGGAGGCAAAACTGGTCGGACGCTTGCCAAAAAGCACGTGCCCGATAAAGTTGGCGACGCTTGTTTTGCCCGATCCCTTGGGGCCGTATACGGCATTTAAAGCTGGTGAGATGCCGTTCCATTCCAGTGCGGGCCAGGCTCCTTCCGCCTGCAGCTTCAATTCAACAATTCGCATGGGTCCATCCTTGCATTGCGGGAATCTAGCGGGTCCGAACCGCGGAAAGATAGCCAAAACCGGCTTTTGCAGCAACGCCAGCAGCGCCGGCGGTTGTGACGCGGCCAGCGGAATGAAAACACCAGCAGCCCTCGGCTCTGCCGGGGGCGTCACATTTTCTCGGTCGAAAAGAAAACCCCAGCAGAGCCGTAGGCTGCAAAACCTGCAAGCAATTCAAAAACGGCTGCCAACTTCACGATCGCAAGCGCTTCGATGCGTACATGTCCCGATCTGCGGCGGCCAGCAAATCTTCCGGCGAGCGATATTCCGGCGAGGCCGCGGCGATGCCGATGCTTACCGATAACTGAGCCGCTCCCCGCGGTATCGCGATCGGCTCGTCGAGCGCGGAGTGGATGCGGTCGACAACCGGCTGAATATCACGCCCGTTTGAGAGCCGTTCGATGAGGACCACAAATTCATCACCGCCAAACCGGACCACGTAATCGCCCTCGCGCACACATTGGCTCAGCCGGCAGGCAACTTCGCCCAACACGCCGTCGCCCACCAGGTGACCGTAGGCATCGTTGATCTGTTTGAAGTTGTCGAGGTCTACGAACAAGACGGCAAACTTGTGATCGGCCGAGCGCTCGCTTCGCATCAGCGTCTCCAATCGAGCGAGCAGGAACGAACGATCATGTAAACCGGTCAACGGATCACGCCGGTCTTCCAAGGCCACCGCAGATTCCGGCCGAGCAGGGCCAACCTCGCGCACTATCATCCCGAGTAGCGGCGACGGGGGTACTTCAATTCGAATGAATCGGACCTCTACCGACTTCTGGCGATTGTCGTGCGTGAGCAGCTGCCCGCACATCGTGACTTGCCGCTCGTTATCCAGGAGTATGGCGGCAATATCCTGCTCAACCTTTGATGCCGATGCGAACCTCACAATGTCGTCCAATCGCCGCGTCGGCAGCGTGTCGGCCGAGCGGCCCAACCACGCCAGCAGATTTGAATTAGCGTAGACAAACCGCCACGGATTCACGCTGGCTAGTGCGATTCCATCAAACGAACTTTCAAGCAACGGCAGAAGAGGCGACTCGAAAATGAATGATTCTTCATCCATCGCAGTCCGTGCTCAATCTTGAGGTTCGAATCGATTCTTCCAGGCCGAGGTCATTTGAGCGGCATCATTTGCTTTGCCGCGCACGATGAATCAGCGCGGCGATGCTGTTCTGCTCCGCATACTCAAAGCCTCGCTCATGTCCCATCACGAGCAGTGCGGTGTCCCAGCCATCCGCTTCAAGGCACGTGTCAGCGGCCACGGTCACCGATGCCAGGCCATGCACAACCGGCCGCCCTGTGCCAGGATCAATGATATGCGAATACCGCTTGCCGTCGTGTGCGAAAAACTTCCGGTAATCGCCGGCAGTAGAAATGGCCGCATCCTCGATCTCGAGCGCCGCGTACATCTCGCGGCGCTTCACGAGAGGTCTTTCTATGGCCACGCGCCAGGGCTTGTCATCATCGCGACGTCCAGCGGCACGAATTTCGCCACCAATCTCCACAATGAAGTTCTTGACCTCGTGTTGGCCTAGTAGTGCGGCGACCTGGTCCACGGCATAACCAGGCGCGATGGACGACAAATCGACTTCCAATCCATTCGTGAGCTTTCGCAATGCCGGCGGGTCATTACGAACTTGCAGCTTTTCGTAGCCGACCAGTTTGCGAGCCGACTGAAGCGCGGCCTCGGATGGCGGCTCGAAGCGATTGCGCGCATTGGAAACTTTCTCGGGGCCAAAGTGCCAGAGTCGCACCAGAGGTCCGACTGTTACATCGAGAGCCCCGTGCGTCTTGCGGCTAATTTCCTGAGCCGCGGCCACAACTTCTGCCGTTGCCGACGACACGGCAAACCACTCATCCGCCGCCGCTCGATTGAAGCGGCTTAACTCCGAATCGTCGCGATACGTCGACATTTGGCGGTCAATCTCCGCCAGGAGTGACTCAACATCTCGATGCAACTTTTGGGCATCGATCGGGCGCCGACTTGGGCGCGGTGAAGCGCACGTGGTACGTCGTGCCCATCGTCGGCCCGCCGAAGGTTAGCGGCTCTGCGGGAGTCGACGGTGCGATTGCTGCAACACAAGCCACCACAATGGCGGAGACTATTTTCATCGGCGGTTGACCCTGTTCGCAGCGGGGCGCTATACTCGACCGCTTCGATATGCGCGTAGCCGAATTCGTGAGACTTCGGCCCGGCTGAACTCTCTCGAGTTCAGCTATGATTGTGTCCGTTCTCTATTGGATTCTAAATCGCCCCCGTCGACCGGAGTAGCCGGGCATGAAGATTCACGAATACCAGGCCAAAGAGCTTCTGCGCGACGCCGGCATCGCCGTGCCGCAAAACCTGGTGGCCAGCACGCCCGACGAGGCGGCCGCCGCGTTCAAAAAATTGGGCGGTCCCGCTCGCCGTGGTAAAGGCGCAGATTCACGCCGGCGGGCGCGGCAAAGGCACGATCAAGGACAACCCAGGGCAGCGCGGCGTGCAGCTAGTGCGCAGTGCCGACGAAGCGGCGAAGGTCGCCGCGGCAATCTGCTGGGCCACAAGCTGGTCACGATTCAAACCGGCCCCGAAGGCCAAACCGTTCGGCGCGTACTCGTCGAAGCCGGCTGCGATATAGCCCGCGAGTTGTATCTGGGCATCGTGATCGACCGCGCGGCGGCCATGCCGGTCCTCATGGCTTCCAGTGCCGGTGGCATGAACATCGAAGAAGTTGCCGCGAAGACGCCCGAGCAGATTTTCAAAGAGCCGTTTCACCCGGACTCCGGACTGCAGCCGTATCAAGTTCGCAAGCTCAGCGCAAAGCTCGAACTCACCGGGCCAAGCGTGCGCTCCGCCGACAAGTTCATGCGCTCGTTGTGCCGGCTGTTCGTGGACCTGGATTGCAGCCTGGTCGAAGTCAATCCGCTGGTGGTAACCAAAGCCGGCGAGCTGCTGGCACTCGACGCCAAGATCAGCTTCGACGACAACGCCTTGTTCCGCCACCCGCAGCTGGCCGAGCTGCGCGACATCAGCGAAGAAGAACCCGAACGAGCTGCGGGCCGCCAAGGCTGGCCTCAGCTATGTCCAGCTCGATGGCAACATCGGCTGCCTCGTGAACGGCGCCGGCCTCGCAATGGCGACGATGGACCTTGTCAAGCTGCACGGCGGCGAACCGGCTAATTTCCTCGACGTCGGCGGCGGGGCAAACACCGAGCAAGTGACCGAGGCCTTCCGAATCCTGCTGTCGGACAAAAACGTGAAGGCGGTGCTCGTCAACATTTTCGGCGGCATCATGCGCTGCACGACGATCGCCCAGGCGATCGTCGAGGCCTACAAGCAAGTCGGCTTCAACGTGCCGCTGGTGGTGAGGCTGGAAGGCACTGAAGTCGAGGAAGGCCGCAAAATCTTGTCGGAAAGCGGCGTCGATATCATCGCCGCCAACGACCTCACGGACGCAGCCAACAAAGTCGTCGCAGCCACGAAGTAGAAAATCGACACTTTTGCCACAGAGGACACAGAGTTCACAGAGATGAATGCTGAAGGATGAAAGATGAGTGATCAAGTTGAACCACGACGTTCATCTTTCATCCTTTATCTGTGATCTCTGTGGCATGGTTTTCCAATTTGATTGAATAGCTCGTACCATGAATTGTTTTGAACATCCGCAGAAACCTGCACTCGGGACTTGCACATTTTGCGGTCGCGGGTTGTGCCGCGACTGCGCGTCGGTAGTTCAAGGCAAACTCTCCTGCCGCGGACCATGTCAGCAAGAAGTGGCCCGCGATCGCGAGCTGATGCAGAAGTCCGAGCGCGCACTAAATCAGCGTGCGGTCGTGTATGAAACCTCCGGAAGCATGTACCACCAGGCGTTTGCCACGTCCGTTTTTTTTGGCCTGTTGTTTGTTTGCTTGGGCGCTATCCTGCTATTTACCTCCGATGCAATCCTGGGCGGCATCCTGGTTGGCATCGGCGTAATCCTGACCATTCGCGGCATTGGGCTGGCTCGGGCCGGACGGAGTTTCAAGACGCTCGCAGCCGATGGTAATGAAATGAGTTCCCAATCATGAGCATTTTGATCGATAAAAACACGCGCGTCGTTTGCCAGGGCATCACCGGCAAGGCGGGCGAATTTCATTCCAAGAATTGCCTCGAGTACGGCACGAAGCTCGTTGCCGGCGTTACGCCGGGCAAGGGCGGACAAACGGCCCTCGGCGTGCCCGTGTTTGACACGGTACACGAAGCCGTCGAAAAGGAAGGCGCCGACGCCGCGATGATCTTCGTCCCGGCCGCCTTCACCGCCGACGCCATTCTCGAAGCTGTCGACGCCGGCTGCGCGTGGTCGTCGCGATCACCGAAGGCGTGCCGGTGCTCGACATGGTGCGCGTCTACGATCGCATCAAGAGACAAGGAGACAAGGAGACAAGGAGACAAGGTGAGTCATCTCCCCCTCTCCCCCTCTCCCCCTCTCCCCGTCCTGCATTGATCGGTCCCAACTGCCCCGGCGTCATCACGCCGGACGAATGCAAAATCGGCATCATGCCCGGCTACATCCACAAGACGCGGCACGGTCGGCGTCATGAGCCGCAGCGGCACGCTCACTTACGAAGCCGTGTGGCAGCTTTCGAACCTCGGCCTCGGCCAATCGACGTGCGTCGGCCTCGGCGGCGACCCGATCGTCGGCACGTCGTTCATCGATCTGTTGAAACTCTATCAGGCCGACGATCAGACCGAGGCGATTCTCATGATCGGCGAAATCGGCGGCACGGCGGAAGAAGAAGCGGCCGCTTACGTGAAGGAGCACGTCACCAAGCCAGTCGCCGCGTTCATCGCCGGCCGCACGGCGCCGAAGGGCAAGCGCATGGGCCACGCCGGCGCGATCATCTCCGGCGGCAAGGGGACGGCCGCGGAAAAAATCGCCGCCCTCGAAGCGGCCGGCATCGAAGTCGCCCAAAGTCCCGCCGACATGGGCGCGGCCATGCAACGCGCTATTAAGCGAAAATGATTGGGTACCACTGGCCTCGCCAGCGCTTAGCGAAACTTAAAAACGATATGTAACGGGTGTTGAGCACGCGTCAGCTTGCACTCGAACTGAACGCTGGAACATCGGAATGATCCAATCAGCCGCAAGGCCCCGCCATAAAGAGCACTGGCAGAGCCAGTGGCACCCTCGCCTCGTCATACGAATAGTCGTCGTATTCATCGCTATTACGGGGGCCTTGGGGCGTCCGGTCGCCGCCGCCGCGCAGGCGAGGCCCAACATCATTGTGATCCTCATCGACGACATGGGCTGGTCGGACTTTGGTTGTTACGGCAGCGAAATTCCCACGCCGAATATCGACGGGCTTGCCGCCGGCGGCTGCGGTTCACGCAGTTCTACAACACGGCTCGCTGCAGCCCTACGCGGGCGTCGCTCATGACGGGCCTCTATCCGCACCAGGCCGGCATGGGCCACCTCGACAACACGATCTTTGAAAACTCCAAGGGCACGCAGGGCCGGCTGCGCAACGATTGCGTCACGATGGGCGAAGTTCTAGGCGATGCCGGCTACTTCACGATCATGACCGGCAAGTGGCACCTCGGCCAAAATCGCGGCACGCCGCCGTGGTCGCGCGGCTTCATGCGGTCGCTCAACTCGGCGATCGGCGAAATCTATTTTCCCGATCAAAAACAGCGGCGCGAGCACGGCTTGCACCTCAACGGAAAGCGACATGAGCTGGATGATCCCATCTTCGGCGAAGATTGGTACGGGCCCGATCTGTTGACCGAGTGGGGACTCAAGTTCGTCGACGAAGCCAAGGCGCCAGAGAAGCCATTTTTCTGGTACTTCGCCGCACTCGTCGACTCACTTCCCGCTGCATGGTGCCGCAGGCCGATATCGATCGCTACCGCGGCAAATACATGGCCGGCTGGGACAAGCTCCGCGAAGCGCGCCACCGGCGGCAAATCGAAATGGGGCTCGTCGATCCCAGTTGGCCGCTCAGCAGCGGCCGCCGGATGTGCCGGCCTGGGACTCGCTCAGCGACACAGAGAAAGACCGTTTCGATCACATCATGGCGATCTACGCGGCGATGATCGATCGCGTGGACCGTAGCGTCGGCAACCTGGTCGCCGGCCTGAAAGAGCGCGGCATGCTCGACAATACGCTGATCATGATCCTCGCCGACAACGGCGGCAACGCCGAATCGGGTCCGCGCGGCCGGCTCGAAGGCGACAAGCCGGGCGGGCCGCAATCGGCCGTGTTTCTCGGCCAGAGCTGGGCGACGCTCAACAACACGCCGTTCCGGCGCTACAAGCATTTCACGCACGAAGGCGGCATCTCTACGCCGCTCATCGTGCATTGGCCGGCAGGAATTCCAAACGAACGAAACGGAAAGCTCGAGCATCAGCCCGGCCACCTCGTCGACGTCATGCCAACGGCCGTCGCGGCGAGCGGCGCCTCGTATCCGAGTGAATTCAACGGCCACGAGATTCAACCGATGGAGGGCGTGAGCTTGCTTCCGGCATTCGCCGGCGAGCCGCTTGACGCAAGGAGCCAATTTTCTGGGAGCACGAGGGCAACCGCGCGGTCCGCGATGGCAAATGGAAGCTCGTGCTCAAGCTCAAAGGTCCGTGGGAGCTTTACGACATCGAGGCCGACCGCACCGAAAGCCGCAACCTTATCGACGAGGAGCCGGAAGTCGCGAAGGAATTGATTGCCAAGTGGGAAGCCTGGGCCGAGCGGGCGGATGTGGATCCGTGGCCCGGTCCCGCACGAAACGACTGGGGCGAAGAGCCACGGCGGCCGCAGCGCTCCGTTGGCACGCGCTAATCTGGGTGGCACGCCCTGAAAGGGCGTGGCCAAAGGCGAGACAATTCGGTCCACGCCCTTTCAGGTCGTGCCGCCCGCACGGCCTCTGTGATTAAATATGGACGACGTACAGCGATCCGCGTGCTCGGTCGGCTAGGATGTCGGCGACGACGGCCCGATGGCACTCCTCAGGCTTCGATTCGACGCATAGCAGACAACATCGCTGGCCTGCCGCCAAGTTTTCGACAGCAATGAGCGCGTCAACCTGCGCGACGGCATACTTTCGAAATTCTGCAAAATACTCGTCCAACGTGCAACCTTCGTCCGCCAATTCATTTCGCAGCTCGCGCGGAACTCCCAGCTCGCGCATGTGTATGTACCCGATGCCGTTCTCCGTGAGAAAGGCGGACAGCCGCGACTTTGAAAAGCCCTTTTTGCGGCTCACTGGATTTTGGCGAATATCGATAACGGTGTTGACTCCGTGTTGCCGCAGTTTATTGACAAACGAGTCCAGATCGTGGCCCGCATAACCGGTAGTGAACAGCGGTCGGGCAGACATGGCTACGTAAAATGGCGCTTTCGAGGGACTTCGCTCGGCTCGCAGTCGTCGGAAGCTTCGCGAGTTAGTATACTGATCGCGATTAGCAAACCGCGTACCTAGGCGGTCATGGCATGAGCCAAACAAACGCAACTGACAATGCGACTGCTACCTCGGTCGCCCCGCATCCCGGCTCCCAGGCCATGCCGCGTTGGGATCTGGGCGAGCTGCCCGAAGCGCCGAGGCTGACACCGCGAAGTTGGACTCTCCTGATCGGGCCTGGCCTGGTTGCCGCCGGCGCGGCCATCGGCGGCGGTGAATGGCTGGCCGGGCCGCTCACCACCGCACTTTACGGCGGCGCCATCCTCTGGCTGTCGACCGTTTCGATCCTCTGCCAGGTAATCTATAACCTGGAAATAAACCGCTACACGCTTTATAGCGGCGAGCCAATTTTTACCGGGAAGTTTCGCCTGCTGCCGAGCCCGATCTTCTGGCTCATTCTGTACGTGTTTCTCGATTTCGGCTCCGTGTTTCCGTATCTTGT
Organism: uncultured Planctomycetota bacterium; assembly: GCA_963713365.1. Lineage (GTDB taxonomy): Bacteria > Planctomycetota > Planctomycetia > Pirellulales > Lacipirellulaceae > JABDGM01. The sequence continues at coordinate 391,965 of CAVQLN010000010.1, forward strand.
GGCGAGCGCGGCGACGCCGCTGGGGGCTGTCATCCTGGGCGAGATTCCGGATGTCGAAAAGATTTACAACGTGTGGGGCATCTCGCTCAATGGCCAAGCTTTCCTGCGGCTGTTGACCTACGTCGTTTTTCTGCTCGCGCTCTTGCCCCTGATCTTCGGCGGCAAGGTGTACAACTCGCTGAAGGCGATTATGACCTTCAAGATCGTCGTCGTGCTGGGGTTTCTCACGCTCGTGGCCGTGCTGTATTCGACACCGGCGACATGGGTGGAGATTCTCACCGGCTTTTTCAAGTTTGGGAGCGTGCCGGTTAAGACGATTAATGCCGATGCCACCCCGGTCGTCGACAACATCTTTGTCGCCCTGTGGGAGGGCCGGGGTTTTCCCGACGTTGATCTCACGATGATCGGCATTCTCGGCGCACTTGCCGCCATTTCCGGAAACGGCGGTTTGACCAATACCAACACGAGCGGCTACACGCGCGATCAAGGTTGGGGCATGGGCAAACACGTCGGCGCAATTCCCAGTGTCATAGGCGGGCAGCATTTCGCGCTCTCGCACGTCGGCGTCGTGTTCCCGATCACCGGCGAATCCGTCGCGCGATTTCGCCGCTGGTTCCGCTTCGTGATGCGCGACCAGCTCCTGGTGTGGTTGCCGGCCTGCTTTATCGGCGTGGCCCTGCCAAGCATGCTGAGCGTTCAATTCCTGCCGCGCGGCACCCAGGCCAAGGATTGGGTCGCGGCCGGCATGACGGCCAACGGTCTGCGGGATGCCGCCGGACCTACGTTCGGCCAGTTCTTCTGGCTGATGACATTGTTCTGCGGATTTTTGGTGCTGGCCCCAGCGGCAGTGTCCACGTTTGATGGTGCGTTGCGGCGCTGGGTCGATTTGTGTTGGACCGGTATCCCCTTTGTTCGCAAATGGAGCCCGTACCGAATACGGTGGCTGTATTTCGGCGCTGTTTGCGGATACGCGGTCTTCGGTCTCACGGCACTAACGTTGGGGAACCCCAAGCAATTGCTGGTGTGGGCGACGAGCATTTACAACGCGGCGTTGGGCTTCAGTTGCTTCCATGTACTAGCGGTCAACATGATACTGCTGCCGCGCGAAATTCGGCCCAACTGGTTCATGCGCATCGGGCTGGTGCTGGGCGGACTGTTCTTTACCGCCCTGTCGCTGATCGCGACAATGAAGGTACTGGGATATTTGGATTAAGCCGGCAGCCGTTGCGAGTCAATCAGAAATGAGAACCGGTCATTTATCGACAGCGGAACTTGCCGCTTACGAGCGCGATGGGTATGTGCTGATCCGGCAGTTGTTCGATCGCAAGGAAATCGACTTGTTGCGCGATTGCGCCAAGCAAGACCGAGGCGCTCGACCATCAAGCATACGGCCGCAACGACGGCGAGGGCGGCAACGTGCGGCTGTCGCTTTGGAACCATCCGGGCGACGACCTGTACGGGCTGTTCAGCCGCAACGAGCGCATTGTCGACGGCGTCGAGCAGTTGCTGGGCGATGAGGCCTATCATTACCATTCGAAAATGATCATGAAGGAAGCGCGCACGGGCGGGGCCTGGGCGTGGCATCAGGATTATGGCTACTGGTACGATAACGGCGTCTTGTTCCCGAATTTGTGCAGCGTGTTCGTGGCGGTCGATCCGGCGACGCGCGAGAACGGCTGCCTGCAAGTGCTGCGTGGCTCGCACCACATGGGACGCGTGAATCATGTGAAAACGGGAGATCAAACTGGGGCCGACCCCGAGCGCGTGGCCGCTGCCACCGAACGGCTCGAGCTGGTGTACGTCGAGATGGAGCCGGGTGACGCGCTTTTCTTCCACCCCAACCTGCTACATCGCAGCGATCAGAACCGGTCGCCAAACGATCGCTGGGCCCTTGTGTGCTGCTACAACGCGCGCAGCAATGATCCGTATCGAGAAGGCCGTCACCCGCGCTATACGCCGTTGAAGCGAGTTGAAGCCGGCGCGATTCTCGCGGCGATAAACTGATAATCATTCTGCTTCAGACGTCTTCCAGCTCCGCAAAACCCGTCTTCTTGACGTGGTCGCTGGCACACCATTTGCGACAATACGGCGCGTGCCGCCAAAACGGCTCGAAAGCTGAGGCGGCCAATCGTCGGTGTGGTTGATGATCAGCCACAATGACACCGACGCCAGTTTCCACACGCAGACGAAAGAGAACAGGTCTGCGGCGTGTGCGTTTTTCCCTCGATGCGCTTTGCGCTAGCAATGCGCGCCGCGGGGAAGAACGCGAGAAAAAGGAGGCAGCAATGTTCAGGTTAATATCCACTTGTTTGTTTATGCGGTTTTGTGACAGTCCCAATCATTCAATGGCCGATCTCTTCGCACAACTGTTCGAGGTGCGGACGCTGCGCAAGGCTCACAAAATCTTGGACCCGGGATTTCCGCGCGATGATCCGCCGCAGGAGCTACCGCAGAAACCGTCGCGTCCGATGCCGACCGACGTACCCATGCCTGAGCCGATGGATGTGCCGGCGCCGGACCCAATCGATGTACCGGTCCCCGATCCAGGGACCGTGCCGACGCCTGCGAAGCCTAAGCCAAAGAACAATGGGACCGAAGCCGCGCAGCGTGCCGTAGGATGCGTCGCAGTGTTACAGCGAGACGCTACTCGCGGACCGTGAACTTGATGTTCTTCCAGCGGACTTCTTTTGTCTCACGGTCATCGCCGACGCCATGAACTTGCAGAGCAATGAAGCCCGTGGGAGCGAAGGCTTTGTCATCGCCGTCGGTGAAATCGGCCGCCGGGACGCTATTGAGCCAGGTTTGAATACGCCGCCCGTTGGCCACGATTTTGAAGTGGTTCCATTCACCCAGCCGGCGCGCTTTTTGGGCGGGTTCATTTTTCTTCAGGTCGTTTAGCCAGCCGCCCTTGCGAATCCATTCGCCTGACGGATCCTTGCTTCCTCCTTCGAAGTAAATTCCTCCGGTCCAGGGGCGATCACGGTTCGTATCAATTTCGACCTGGTAGCCATAGACGCGCTCACGATCGCCTTCGGGGCGAGCGTGGCTGCGGATTTGGACGCCCGAGTTGAAATCCTCGGGGTGGATCTTGAAGTCCAATTCCAGGACAAAGTCGCCGAACTCTTTATCTGTCGTTAGAAAAGTGTTCGGCGTTTTGGGCACGCTGCGACCGACAATTTCACCATTCTCGACGGCATACGTCGCGTCGCCGCCGCGCTTGGTCCAGCCAGTGAAATCCTTGCCATTGAAGATTTCGACAACTTCATCGGCAAAGACTGAGCCGTGCGTCGAAAATGCCAAGGCCAAAGCGGCCACTACCGCCGTCTGCATACGCGTTTTCATATTACAACTCCATCTAGAACTCGATGCGTTATTGGTCCTGCCACATCTCGCAGCCATTTTTCACAACGAACATTCAAATTGCAACATTCGCCGGCCGGAAAGTACGAGGCGCGGCAACAATCGTCAGGCCGGCCAGGGCAACACAAACAAGCGCCGCCGTCCCGGGCTCCGGCACTGGTGCGTAAACCACCGTGAAGATGATGTTCGAAGCCGACGACGTTGCCGGCGGGTCGCCGCTGCGCGTGTGCGGTCCATTGGCGATGAGGCCGCCGAAAATGTAACCGAGCGTCGTTGGGCCGTTCAGCTCATCAAGCTTGATGACGCCGTTGGCAAACGTCTCGATTCCGTCGGCCAGGAAGAACTCGGCGTTCGCTCCAAATCGAAGCCGCTTTCCTTCGAGATCGTTGAGGGTCGGGAACTCGCCCAGCCAGTGCTGCGTGTAGGTGCCCGCGGGATCGATCGCAACGGACGTGATGTCGTTGACGAAGGGCAGGGCATCATCGGTCACCGTCTGCATGGTATCGGTGTCGACAAACTGTAAGCTGATGCCGCCGAACAGCACCTCGTGCATTTCGCCACTGGCCTCGGAAAACAGCCCCAGCTTGGCCGAATGATAGTTGTTGAACCCTTGCTTGAACGTTGCCGGGTTGCTCGGATCGGCCATCGTCGGGTTGCCGGCGGAGTCGATCTCCACGGGCACCGTCCAAGCGCCGATATTAGGCGGCGGAGTGAACACTCCGGACAGAACGACCAGCCCTTCGTCCAGCGCGCCGCCACCGCCCGGCTGAATCACGGGAAACACGTTCAAATCGCGGCGGCGGTAATTCGGGTCGGGAGTCGTTGAAGTTGGATTGCTGACAGACAAGGTTGTGCCGTCGTCGACGATCGTGAAACTTCGTACCTGGTTCGTGTACGTGCCGTTCTTGTTTGGATTGTAGTTGCCGGAAAAATCCTGGCCGAAAACGAGGTGCGTGCGTCCGCCCATCTCGTACATCGCGCCGCCTGTCACGCGAAACGACGGGCTGCTGATTTGCCGAATATGGTCCTTGGCGATGCCGCTGCCCGTCGTTACCCAGTCAATGATGCCGGGCAAGTCGACGGCCGAAAGACGATCGAACGTGCCGTTGATCGGCAGGCCACTGGAGATCACCTGCACTCCGTAGCCGCCGGTCATGTAGAGCCGCTCACCGCGCTGATAGAACTGGTTGTTCGTTGAAGTCAACGAATTCAGTTCAATCGTGGTAAGGCCGCCGGCCGCGCCTTCAAGCGACCGGTGCCAACTCTGTTTATTCACCGGATCAATGACCCACACCTCGCGATTCTGAAACTCGGGCTCGAATCCATTGGGGCCGGTCACCTCGAAGCCGTGCAGGCCGTTCGACTTGCCGGATAAGAGCACCCATTTTCCGTCGTGATGGCCGGCCGCATACGAATGCAGTGTCGGCAGCGGTGCGGTGCCAAAGTCATACGGCCGCACCGAGATTCGATACGGCACCGATCCGTTGAGCACGATAGGCGTAAGCGTATCGGTCTGATTTGCAGCCAATGCGACGCCGCGCAAAGCGAGCGGGATCAACGTGGCTAAGCCTGCCGTGAACGTTCGATTCAATAGTTGCCTGAATGTCATGGGTCCGACGGATCGAGGTTGCTGAGCGGGTTGTTAGTGGACGCACCTTGAGCCTGCAGCCTGCGCTTGCAGGGTCAATCGGTCTCGCAAAGAAGCAGCCCAGCGATGCCTGGCTGCGACGAGATCGAATCCAGCATTAGCTGTTAAAGCCCGAGTGAGGATGGGCCAAGAACGCCCACATGAATCCTTGCCTGACACCCAGTATAGAGTAGCGAGGCGGCCACATCAATGAATCGATTCCACCGCGGGGCTAAGAAATTGCGGCGTACGGCATTTTAGCCCGAAGCGCAAGCGAGGGAATATGCGGCCAAGTCCTCTCGCTTGCGCTTCGGGCTAATGTGGGAGACGCATGGCAACGGTGCATGTTGCAATTAGTAAACGACACCGGCCCGCAGCAGCACGGAGTCGTCCATATCGATTTCATCGCCGTCGCTGGCCAGCTTGATCTCACGGTTGAACACGTAGCCGGCCTCGATGCGATGCGACAGCCCGCCGATGATCTTGCGCTCCAGACCCAGAATGATGCGAAAGTCACGCGAGGCCAGCATGTCCGGGGTGCCGTCGTTTTGCTCGAAAGCCCAGATCGCGTTCGCAAATTCGCCCAGCACGTAAAACCAATATTCGTCGCGCCCTGGCACCGGCGACATGGGCAGCCGCCAGGCGGTGCGCGGCCGTGGAAAAACCAGTTCGTAGCTCACGTCGTCGTTCGGCTCGTAAATGAAACCGGCGACGGGCACGACCTTCGCCCAACCACCGTGCACGTATGTCGCTCCGATCACCCATTTCAGCTCCGGCGTTGGGTCATAAACGGCGACTGCCCGTCCGTTGAGGCGCAGCGCATCGTCCGAGTCGAAGCTGTGATCATCGGCGTAATAGCCGGGCGCTACGGCAAGGTTTACAAACCAGTTGTTTGTAACGCGGCGAAAGTGACTGAAGTCGATCACGAGATCATGCAGCCGCGGCGGCAGATCAAATCCAAGAGGTCGATCCAGAAAATGCAGCTCGTAACTCGGCGTAATCAGCATGGGCGCCTCGCGCGTGAAGAACGGCACGGCGACCGTGACTTCGGAACGCAGGTCCGTCCAGCCGAGACTGTCATCATCGAGCTGCGGAATCCAAGTGCCGGTAAATTTTGCTTTCTGAAAGAAGCCGTCGCGAGCATCGCGCGGCCGGGGCAGCGGGCGCAGTCCCGTGGGAGGTGCTTCCGGAAACATTGTCTCCGCCGGCACCATCGACTGTCCCTCAAAGGGAACGACGCCATCAGGCTGAACGTGCCACATCTGGCCGGAGTTTGCCGTGGGGATGGGTTGAGACGGCAGCGCGACAGGTGCGGCGAGCGTGTAGGCCGGCCCGTCGGGACGTTGTTCGTTTGGAGAAACGTAGGCACCGCCGGCCGGCAGGCCATAGGTCACAACCGGTGGAGCTTGATGATTCGCGCTTAACAGCTCGCCGCCGGTGATGTCGCGCGTCAACGTCGGCTGATACGGCACGCGCGGCGGCACGACATAACCGCCCCATGTAGAAGGTGCTGGCGGCGTCGGATACCCGCCTTGGGCAGCGGCGACTACTGCGACAAGCATCGCGCTCAAGAGTGTCACCAGCAGTCGCATGAGTCCGCCTTGAATGAGCGTTTAGAAATCGATCCCGCCACGGATCATAAACGTGTCGTCTGGTTTAAACGTTGCCGGATCTCCCGTTATGATCACTTCTCGATCGAAGACGTAGCCGACTTCGACGTGGCCCCGAATGAACGATTGGGTTTCCCATTCCAGGCCACCGCTTACGCGGATGTCGTTGATGTCCATTTGCTGGGTTCCGCCCGGGCGTTCAATTGCCCAGGAGCCGCCGCCGTATTCGCCGGCCGCGTACCAATACCACTTCGAGTTACCAATCGCCGTGAGAAATCGGCGAACCTTCGGGTTCGGAAACACGATGTACATGTCCCACTCCGGCGTGGGCCGATAGTAAAATCCGCCGGCGGGGAGCAGCTTCACATCCACGCGGTCGAGATATACGGCGCCAAAAAGCACATCGAGGGTCGGAGTGATCGCGACGCTCGCCAGGCCGCGCCCCAACAAACGAATCGCATCCGAATCCACGTCTTGAAAATCGCTCCAAACGCCGGTTCGCAGGCCCAACTCCGCGCCGATCGATTCCGAAATCCGCGGGTACCAGGCGAAGTCGAGATAGGCATCGTATAGTCGCGGCGGCAGGTCCGGCCCAGGGCCAGCGGGCGGGCTAAGTGGCCCCTCCAGCCAATTCGCCGCGAAGCCCGGCGTGATCAACAGCGGCGTCTCGACGTTGTAAAACATCGGAATCGCGAACGTGCTCGACAGCTCGGTGCGGTTGATTTCAAAATCGGACGGATCGGCGTGATCGCCATAAAGATAAGTGTGCTCGAAGCTGAGCTCCTGCAGGAATCGCTGGGTTTTCTGCCAGTAGCCTTCGCCACTCGTGGCGACAGGAGCTGGTTGCCATTGAAACGGAGCTCCATCGGGAAACAGCGATCCGGGTTGTTGCGGAAATGCGGAGGCCGGCGGTGGCGGAGTGTAGTTGTACGGCACGGTGGGGGGCGGCGGCCCGGCCGTACTGCCGCTGGCATACGGATCAAAAAGCGGCGGTGGCCCGACGGCCGAGGGTGAATACGCAGTGCCGGGCGGAACCGGCGTAGTCAGAGCCGGCGCAGGAGTGTAGGGTGTCGCCGGATACGCTGCTGCTGGTGGCACTGTTGTCGTAAATGGGGCAGCTGGCGGTGGTGCAACCGTCGAGCCAAAAGTCGGAGGCGGTGCAGAATACGGACTTGCCGGTGTCGAGTACGGCGTCTGCATTTGGACCGGTTGTGCCGGCGTCGGAAACTGCACGCGTTGCGCCAATGCTAACGGCGCCAGCATCACCAGCAGCGCAGCAGCACGGACGATCGCGAACGGCGAGACGGAAATCTCCGGCGAACAAAATGACGTGACGACGAGCCTGGCTTTCGCCGTCGACGCTGGACCGCAACGACGGCAGAAGATATCAGGCCGACTCACGTTTCGTCGCGATCCGACGGCGATGAGACGAAAGAACCGATTCAACAGACCATCCGTATCACATGAAAGAAGAGACGAGCCAATTGTTCCGGGCGCAGCCGGGGCGCGGCATGCCGTAGTTATCAGCGATGCTGTGTTCGGTCAATAGAATGTGATGTAGCTGGCTAGAAGGTGCGCCGGGGATACAGACACCAGCTACACTGAACGATCGCTTGCCTTGATAGCAAGTTGGTCAATTTTGACATCTGCAACTCGAATGGACTGGTAGCCATGAAGGTTCACGAACGGATTCACATGTATCATCGCTTGCTGCGCTATCGCTGGTTCGCCGAACGGGCCGAGATGCGCTTCGTACTTCGTCGCTGTTTGAGCGGCGGCTCGGTGCTTGATATTGGCGCGCACCGCGGCGTTTACAGCTATTGGATGCATCGCCGCTTTCGCGACGGGACTAAAGTCGTCGCGTTCGAGCCGCAGCCGGAGTTAGTCGAGCATCTCACGCAGTTCAAGCAGGCATTTCGGCTCGATCGGATGTTGATTGCGCCCGTCGGACTTTCTTCACACATGGGCACGCTACAGATGCACCGGCCGCGCGAACATTGGGCGCGGCGACTCTCGATGAGTTTTCGTTTGATGATGAACAATCCGAGGTGTTCGACGTGCCTGTGACAACGATCGACAATTACATGGCGGAGCACCCGGAGCTTCGTCCCGTGCGGTTGATCAAGTGCGACGTTGAATATCACGAAGCGCGGGTACTAGCTGGCGCCGAGACGATACTTCGCGAGGACCGGCCTGAGTTGCTCGTCGAATGGTCGACCCCGCGGCGCGCGTATCGAGAGCGCCTCTACAACATGATGCAGCGGCTGGGCTATGCGGTTTTCCAGTTCGAATACGGGCGGCTCACCCCGTGCACTAGCGCCGAGCGGCACAGCCCGCCGTCGTGGGAGCTGGGGGCGAACTACGTGTTCCTGCCGCAAGAAGTCGCGGCATCCGCAGCGGCGTGATTGCATTACGTTGCGGTCGCGACAACTTATTGAATTACGACGAACCGCTTTCCCGATCGGCAATCAACGTGTCCAACTCCTGTTTGAGCCGCGGCAGGATGGCGTCGTAGGGAAACTGGCCGAGCGTTTCGCTGCGCCGCTTGAGATTGACGAAGTTCGGGCCGCACCAGAGGCCGAGGTCGGCTTCGTCGGTTTCGCCCGGGCCGTTCACGCGGCAGCCCATCACGGCGATCGTGATCTTGTGCTCGCGGGCGTACTCGGTCATGCGCTTCACGTCCTCGGCCAATTCGACGAACGCTTCGTTTTCGACGCGCGAGCAGCTCGGGCAACTGATGATGTTGAGCGTCGACAGGCCGTAGTCGACGACCGAGCGGACGCGGCCGGCGGCGATGTCGGCCAGAATCTGCCGGCCGGCGGCGATCTCTTCTGGCTTGCGGTCGTTCGGCACGGTGAGCGAAACGCGGATCGTGTCGCCGATGCCGCGGCTGATGAGCTGCTCGAACGCGATGCGCGTCTTGATGATGCCGTCGGGCGGCAGGCCGGCTTCGGTGACGCCCAGATGCAGCGGCACATCCGGCCGCGCTTCGGCGAAGCGGCGGTTCACTTCGATCACGTCGCGCGGATCGGAATCCTTGAGCGACACGCAATAGCGCGTGAAGCCGAGATCGTCGAGCAAGCCGGCAGTGATCCAGAGCACTGTCGAGCATCGGCGAGATGCGGTCGCTCGGCTCGTACTTCGCCTGCTGGTCGGGATCGACGCTGCCGCAGTTCACGCCGACGCGGATCGCGCAGTCGTTGTCGCGGGCGACATCGACGAGATAGCGCACTTTTTCCTGCCACGGCTTGGTGCGCTCGTGGTGATACAAGTGGCCCGGGTTGTAGCGGAGCTTATCGACATGCGGTGCGAGTCGCTCGGCCAGCCGGTAGTTTTCTTGCAGATCGACGACCAGATTGGCCGTCGTCTGGCGGCGAATCTCGGCGACGGCTTCGGCCTCGGCCGCACTGTCGACGGCGATTCGCACCACGTCGGCGCCCGCGGCGGCCAGCGCGTTCACCTGCCCGACCGTCGCATCGATGTCGCGCGTTGCCGTGGCGGTCATGCTTTGCACGGCGATCGGGTGGCCGGCGCCGATCGTAACCGAGCCGATGCGGACTGAGCGGGTTGGATTACGCGGCAAATTCATTTCAAAAAAGCGAACCACAAAGGACATAAAGAGCACGAAGGATTTGTAGCTAACTGCTATTTGTACACTTTGTGTCCTTAATGGCCTTCGTGGTTAATCTTCTTCCCATAATAGCGACCCGATGCGGACGATCGTCGCCCCTTCTTTAATCGCGACTTCAAAATCGCCGCTCATGCCCATCGATAACTCGTCGAGCGTTACACCCGGCGGTGAATTGCGTTTCAAGCGGTCGCGCAGCTCGCGAAGCGAAGCAAAATTGCCTGCGGCAACTGCCTCACCGCCCTCCAATGCGGCCATCGTCATGAGGCCGCGGATGGCCACACGAGGATACTTCTCGGCAATCGCTAAAAGCGGCTCGACGTCGTTCGGCGCCAGGCCGTGCTTGGCCGCTTCGCCCGATGTGTTCACCTCTAATAATACGTCGATTGGCGGCCCGCTGTCATCCTGAGCCTTGCGAGCTTCGTTGATGGCCGCGAGCAGCCGCTGGCTATCGACGCTGTGAATGAGCCAAACTAACGGCAGCGTTCGAGCGACTTTATTACGTTGCAGATGGCCCACGAGGTGCCAGCGAATTGACGGGAGCGCCGGGGCCGGGGACGGCCCGGCTCGCTTCAAATCAAGAGCTTTTTTCCAAAGTTCTTGCGGGCGGCTTTCGCCCAGATTAGTGCAACCGGCGGCGGCCAGCTCGGCCGCTTCACGTGCACCGACGTACTTGGTGACGCCGACAAGCGTGATATCTTCGCGTCGGCGGCCGGCCGATTCAGCGGCACGGGCGATTCGCTCCTCGACGCGGCGCAGGTTCTCGGCAATCGACATCGGGACGTGGCACGGACTTTAGTCCGTGCGGGGCTTACGAGCTGAAGTCCGTGCTACCATTTTAGCACGCTTCGATCTCCAGCCACTCTTCGAATTTGCCGGACCGGAAGCGGCCGGCACAAAACTCGCTGGCGATATTGTGACCGAGCACCGTGCGATTGCCGGCCGGCCCGAGGGAACGATAGATCAGCCATTGCGCGGCCCGATTGGGCTCGATATCCAACGGCCACGTCGCGCGGCAAGACTTCCATCCACTCCGCGACGGTGAGCTGCCGCCACGTGCGCTCTTTCTTGGCACGCGAAGGCTTCAGGTCGAAAAACAGCGGGCAGCACATTGCCCGGCCGGTGGATTCTTGCGTCAAAACCAGATCGGCCGTTTTCAGCCGTGAGCGTCCCGCCGCGCGGATCGACGCGCCATTCCGGCAGGGCCAGCGGCAGCACGGCCGCTCGCAGCTTGCCAGCAGCAGTTCGCCGTCGCGCGTATCCCCTTCGGGTTGCCAGACCGCACGCTCATCGAGCGGCAAACACAATGAGTGCTTGATGTTTCGCGGCTGGCCGCTTGCCGAAACGACGATGTCGGCCAGATAAAGCACCTCATCATCGCGCGCGAGCAGCAGTTGCCGTTCCAGTCGGAGCCCCTCGGAAAGCGGGATCGATAGCTCGAGGAAGTCGCAATTCTTGTCACTCAGCCAGCAAAGGTTCTCCCATTCACCGGCGACTTCGGCAGGCTTGCCATCGCACTCCGTTTCGACATTCCACGGCCCGGCGAAAAGACGCTCGCCGCAAGCATCTAGTTCGATTTGAACCTGACTACCCGCATACGAAACCGCAAGGCGCGGCGCCGAACGCGACCACCCGCCGGCCAGCACGCTGATTGCCGACCAATCGGAATCGAACGACGGCCTTGGCAGTTTATCTGGTTCGACTTTGACTGACTTTGGAACGACGCCGCGCCCCAGCGTGGCGGCCGCGGCCGCGTAGTCGGTTTCATCGCCAGCGAGCTCAAGCGCTGCTTTGAAGAGCGACTTGCTCCAAACCGATAGCGCACCACGCGGCGTAAGCAAAAAGCGATTTTCTCGGTCCGCGAGGCGAATTGCACGTCGCACCAGCCATTTATATTGAACTTCGGCTTCAGGCGACCAGGCTCCGCGCCCAAGTTGCGCCGAGCCAGCGGGCACGAGTCCAGCAGCCAATCAGCGGGCCGAGCACTGGCAGCAATCGAGAATGTGGCAGGCCCTCGCCATCCGTGAGTTCGACAAGGGCCTCGGAAAATGCGCTCTAGCGCCGGCACGAAGCGATCGCAAGGCCCGAATTTCCGGAAACAAATAGCTGAGCGCGAGCGGCAGTTCACCGGCAAGCAATTGTTGTCGCAACACGTCGTCGGGATCGGCCGGCCAATCGACACGGTGTTGCTCCGCATCCGACGCCAATTCGTAGAGTTGCTCGATCAATTGCCACCACGAATTGGCGGACAATTGGCCCGAAAGTTTGGGTAGCAAATAAGCCACGGCCAGCAGTTGCAGAGCCTGCGGTAATTCCGAATGACTCGGCAATCCGTCCGCCTCGATAGATGCAGCGAGGCGTGCAAAATTCGTGTCGATGACATCAGCCGGCCAGCCCCACAAGATTGCGGGCTTGCCGCCATCGAGAAACGCCGGCCGCGGCGGTTCTTTCCGCTGCGCAAGATGCTTTTGCCATGCCGGCCAACCGCGCGGGAGGTCATTCTCGCCCCATGCTTCGATTACGTGCCGCGGCGCACTTCGATGCCAAATTGGCTGAAGGGGAGAAATCCTGGCAGACGACGTTTCTGTAATCGCAACAGCCATGTTGACCGAGCTTCCTTAAATGGACGAGCGCCGTAAGTGACGATATCTTACATAGTCAGAAGTCGATGGTCGAGGGTCAGCCTACGTACCTGTATTGCGCGGGCAACTCGCGCCGGCCGCAAGGCCGGATCAATCGCGGTAGAAGCATCGGTGCGCACAAGCGCAGCAAGGACACTTTCCATGTCTAAAAGCCATTTAGTTACCGGTACCGGCGCAATTACTTTGCTGAGCGCGATTCTCGTTTCCGTTTCAATCACAAGATTAACGATGTCCCAGCAAGTCGAGCCCGGCGCAACCCTCGCCGGCGATGAATCGACCGATGCAACGTCCGACTCGGCGCAGCCTGGCGCGACATCGGCTAAGCCACCGGTGCCGCCCAAGCTACCTGAGCCAAAAGGCGCCAGCGCCTCTCGTCCGAGCACGACGTGTGGGTCGATCCCAAAGAGAAAACGGTGATCGTCGACGGACAAGTGTCGCTCCGCGAAGGCATGCTCGAGATGTTCGCCTGTACGCGCAACACGAAGGAGCATGAGTCAGTCGTCTCGGCCAACACCAAGGCCTACATCGTGCATGCCGCGCTATTAGGCCTTGGAGCTGAGCCAGGTCATCCTGCGCAATGGGTGCCGGATTACAAACCGCCCGCCGGCACCGAGATTGAAATCACAGTGTTTTGGCTCGACGAAAAGGGCAAGGAGCAAACGACGCGAGCTCAAGAGTGGGTGAAGGACATTCGCACGGGCAAGGCGATGACTCATCCATGGGTCTTTGCCGGCAGCCGCTTCTGGACCGATGAGGAAACTGGCAAAAAATATTATCAGGCAGAAGGCGGCGACTTCATTTGCGTATCGAACTTTAGCACCGCAATGCTGGACATCCCCATCGAAAGCTCCCAGTCGAACGCAGAGCTGGGATTCGAAGCGTTCGCCGAGCGAATTCCGCCGCTGGGCGCGCCAGTGCGACTCATACTCAAGCCGAAGTTAAAAGAGCAGGGAGCGGGGAGCACGGAGCAGGGAGAAAAAGCTTCGCAAGGCGGCGCGCATAAATCTGAGAAAGAATGACAACATGAAAGTTCTCGTTGGCGTCGACGGTTCGTCGAATTCGTTTGCCGCGGTCGAGTTCATCGGCCGACTGCTGTCGCCCGATCGGGATCAACTGGTTTTGCTGTTCGCGACGCCGTCGCTGGCGCTGGCCGAGGAGTTTGATTCGGCGATTGAGCAGCGGGTGCGCTCCGTTCTCAGCAAAACAGTGTTGGAAGCCGCGCTGGAGCGGCTGCCGCAGAACTGGCGTTCGGCGGCGATCACTAAAGAAGCCAGCGGCTCGGCGAGCGGCGCCATCTTGGAGGCCATCAAGGAGCACGGAGCCGAGCTGGCAGTAGTCGGTTTTCGCGGTACGACGAGCATCTGGGAGCAGTTTCTTCTAGGCAGCGTGAGCAGGGCAGTCGTGCATTCGGCCACCGTGCCTGTGCTCGTCGTCAAAACGCCGCGGCCCGAGACGACTGCGTCCCAAAGGCCACCGGGCAGTGTTTCACCACAACTGAAAGTGCTCCTCGCCTACGACGGTTCCGCAGCGTCCGAAGCGACGGCGCCATTACTCGGAAAATTTACCTGGCCTCGCGAAGCCGAAGGCTGGGTAATGACCGTCGTACGGCCGATGTTCCCTTATGACCTGCCCGACTGGGTAAAGATTCAGCCGCGCGACCCGGATGTGGCGGCGATGGCCGCGGCCTGGGAACAGGAACATCAGCAAAATCTGAAAGCGGCGCAGGGCGAATTGGAACGCTTTCGCGCCAAGCTGCCGCCCTGCTTTGCGAAACACGATGCGATCGTCGTCGAGGGGCGGCCGGCCGAGCAGATCGTCGCACAGCTCCGTGCCAAAGGCATCGACATGGCCGTTCTCGGCAGCCATGGCAGCGGACGCATCGAGCGCTTGTTGCTCGGAAGCACAACGGAGCAGGTGTTGGCGTCTGCGCCGTGCTCGACTCTGATCGTACGATAAAAAAAGCCGGACCAGAGGGTCCGGCTATTTATTTCAGAGGTCGTTTAAACTGATCGTTTAAGCGACCAGTCCGTCAACGACGTTAATTCAGTTTGACGCGCTTGTCCAACCTTTTGCGTCCTGCTTTGCGCTCGGCAGTAATCTTACGAGGCGCCGAGACGGGTAGATGTGTCACGGGCTGATGGTACACTGCGGTGCGCACGGGACCGACGGTGCGACGCGCGGTGCGGTCATTGAGATCGAACAACTTGGGTGGCTCAAAGTAAGTCGAGCTTTCCGCGCCGTTGCCGTCGAGCACTTTTTCTATTTCGCCTTCATTGGCGTCGTAGCCAGGTTCAGGCTGAATTTCTTGCTGGGTGCCGCCATTGGGGGGACGCTGGTAAGTGCGTTCTGGCGCAACTTGCTCGCCCGGTGCCAATTCGGGTTCACGGTTCTCATTCGAACTCCCTCCCTGCCGCGTGCCGGGCGTGATGACGGTTTCACTAGGAACGACGACGGTTGAGCCGTTGCTCGTGCCCATTCCGCAGGACGCGCAGCCGCCCGATTGATACGAAGCCTGACTGACGCCCGGTCCACCGTACGTTGCAGATTCGCAGGCAGGGGCATACGAGGTGCAACACGTCGGCCGCATCGTTACCTGTTGTGTGGTTCCGCAACAAGGCGAGTAGCTGGACGCGTAACCGGCGGAATACGACGGATAAGATGCGACGTACGACGATGGATAGGACGCAACGTAGGTCGACGGATACGATGCAGCATACGCTGACGGGTAGGACGTGACGTACGGTGATGGATACGCGGCGACGTACGTCGATGGCGAGCCCCACAACCGCGTGCGAATACGATCGAGGAAGTAGCCCGGGTACCAGCCGGTGCGATAGGTTTGATAGGCGACTGGTGAATAAGCAGTATATGCCGCCGGCTGATAGTAGGCGGTCGTCGCCGCGCCGCAACATTGCGCATCGGCTTGGACAGTCAGAACTGCCGACGACCAAAGCGCGGCAACAACGGCGACGGTTTGTATCGATTTAAAAGTCATATTGAATCTCTTTTGCTCGAGTGACGAGAACGACCCTACTATTTGGTTTACTCAAGCGCGGATCGGAAAGCAACAATCCAACGCGTCGAAATTCAATTTGGCGGGGATTGCATGCTGGGCAAGCTTTGCCGTCTGGAAAAGCGTTGCGGGCAATTGCCCCCCAATCACACCCGCACATGCAACCAACACCGCGAGTGATTTTCCGAAGCAATAGCTTAGGGGACTTGGTGAAGTTTAGTTCAACGCGGCTGCCCGAACCGCGGCGGATGAAAATAAACAACGCGCCATTCGAGCACGTTGCCGCGACGCAACATCCGCTCGCCAACTCCGGCGGCGTCGGGCCGAGTATCGTTACGCCGTTTTGCTTCCAACGGTTCTGGTTGTGCGGCGCAGCCGCTCGTGCCGATCGTAGAGGGCGAAAAAGATCTCGCGCAAATTGCTGCCATGGCTGGCATGGCTAGCAGCAACGTCCTCGCTCGTGATGGCGCTGGAACTTGGGCGCGCAAGTCAGCGACCAATTGCTCGATGAGACGGCGGCTCGGCGACAACTGAACCAGCGTTGGCAGGCCCATTGAAACGTGAGCGGTAACGAGCAGTCCGGCGCCAGCGCGCCGGCAGCGCCATTTCAAACGCAGCCTCATAAGCCAGTTGAGCTGCTCGAAGCCATCGACCACCAATATCTCGCCATGGCTTGGCGCTGAAGGATTTCGCGGCGGCTGGCGGGATCCATCTTTTAATTTAATCTCGTGGATTTGACGGCCAGCAGATGAAAGAGCTGGTTTGAGCGTCGCAAGAAGTGTCGATTTGCCGCTGCCATGCGGGCCAATGATCTGTCCCCACCAGTTTTGCGCGGCGAGCTTCGCAACAAGCTGTTCGGCGCACTGGTCGTCCTGAAAACGAAATGCCAGTGCGCCTGGCTTCGTCCAACACGTTGCGAAGGGGTTGTCGCTACGCGACGGCGGCAGCGATGTGGCGATTTGCGGTGGAAGGGTCGACATAGGAGGTTGTCGGGGCTGCGTTTGCGAGCCGCAAGCGGCGAAAGGAACTGAAGTGCGATCATTGCTCTTCGGTTTGGGTCATTTCGCCTTGATTTACTCCCGGCACATTTCCCAAACGGAATGGAATTTCAGCCAGCGATTCCTGACCCTGGGGCAAAAACAAACGCAGCCGTACGCACCAACAAACTTTAACGATCTGCCCGTCGTAGCTGAGCGGGCTGGACGGCAGCACTGTGGAAAAACGCCGCGGCACGCGCAGATCGAGTGGCCTGGCTGCTTCGCTCACATGCCGTTCGAAGTGATGGACCGCCATATCCTCATCACCTTTTCCGCTCGTATACCATAGGACCGACAATTCCACCGCGCGCATGGTCCAGGGCTGCGAGCCATCGACCATGTACCTGCCGGACAGCCGTTCGCCGGGTTGATAATGGTTCCCGGCAGAGTCCAGCGTCAGCCGAATAGCGCCGGCATTCATGACGACCGACTCCCGACGGTTTGCCAGGCTGCGCTTGTCTGCGGTTGGGGCACCGCGTGGCTGGGATAAACGTAAATGTAAAAGCGCCGCTCAAAATCGCCCCAGCGGGCCATCCTGCCGCGCACCACGAGCGTCCAGATGACCGCATTGTGCGAAGCGGCAAACGAATGCATCGCCGACGATGGGACCGTGAAGTCAAAGTCAGCTTCGAATGCATGATGCGGCGTGATATCGAATTTGCGCCGGCTGAAGGCCGTCGCGCGGTACACGCGGCAAGTTTCGCGACGCGTGTCGGTGCCTTGCTGGTAAACGGCCTGCTCCTCGCATACTAACTGAACCTGGAACCAACGCACGTGCAGCCGGCCCGACTGGGAAACGAAACCGTGGTAAGTGCCGCCGGGCAACAGCGGATGCTGTGAAACCTCCAGACGCGTGGTTCCGATTGCAACGCCTAGCAATAGTTGTCTGCCTAACGCCACCAGGGTCCATAATCCTGCCAGCACGAAGGGCACCATCAACGACACCAGCAGCCAGTTGACTTGGCTCGCCTTATAGATGAATTGCACCACGAAAATCGCCACGAGCGTGTTCCATATCAGGCACACCGTGGCCATGGTGAACGAGACCCAACCGGATGCTGCGTCGATGGGCAGTCGATACGCCAGCCGAACGCCAGGACTGTCAGTGACCGTGTCCATCGCCGGGACATTTGGCAGCGCTGACCCTGGGGGCTTGGTTTGAACGCCCGGAAGTTCCCATCCCGTGGCCTTTTTCACGACGGCGGCCCGCCGCTCCGTGGACGCCACGTTTTCCCAAAGCAGCAAGACCAGGCCCGTGGCGCCGTACCCGACGAGCACAAGAGGAATCAATACCGCCAGCCACGGCCACCATCCATACGCATCGCCCTCGGTGAGCAGCACGCGCGCGATCAGCCAGTAGAGACCAAAGATGCCGATCGCCAGCAAGCCGGCAAACAACGCGCCTTCGCCGACCAGACCCGGCAGACGGCTGCCCGTTCGGCGCGAACCGCGCTTCTTGGGAAAAATTCGCAGGCGTGTGGGCATGACGGTGAGACTCAGCGAGCAGTCGAACCTAACCGAACCATCTTGGATCGGTTAGTCGCGGAACTGATCGAAAAGAAACGTCAGCGACGCGAATAAAGCCCGGCCAACACGGCCGGGCTATGTACTGCCATGCCTTATTGTCCCACAAACGACGCAATGCAAACAGCCGCGGGTAATGTGCCGTCTACACCCGTACGCGCTCACGGTCGCGGCGGTAGAAGCCGACGCCTTCGAGCGCCTTGTACACCTCTTCCAGCGTCTTCTCGCCGAAGTTTGAGATGCTCAACAAGTCTTCGCGCGTGCAGTGCAGCAAATCGTTGACGGTAAACACGCCGCGCTCTTCCAGGCAATTCGTGGTTCGCACAGCCAGGCCGATCTCGGCTGTGCTCATTTCCAACTTGTCCCTCATGTCTTGCGATTGCTCGTAAGCACGGTTCAGCGGGATGCGCGTCATGGCGGGGTCCCTCCCTTTGTATAGATGTGCAAAATGGGTTTGCGGAGGCTCGCGTCGATGACGTGACGTCGTATGTCACGTGCTCAGTCTCCGCCCATCAATCGGGCGGCGGACGAACTTCGCCCCCTTCGGATTGTTGCGGAGTATACCAAGTTTCGTTTTGGCCGCGAACGTTTTTGGGACCAAATTGCAGAGAAACATCGTGTCGTGCTAGCATGGTTTCCCTTGCGCTTCGCCCACATAGGGCGTTAAGGGTACGATTGTCGCAGTCAGCGGGTGTACGCCCGATCATGAATGCATGATGATGGAAGTAGGTCAGGCTTTCCAGCCTGACAGTAAATCTGAACGCCAGGCTGGAAAGCCTAACCTGCGTATGGATCATCTACTCGATTCTTTGACCGGCCCGCAGCGGGAAGCAGTGACGCACCGCGACGGGCCAATGCTAGTGTTGGCCGGTCCAGGCAGCGGCAAGACACGCGTTATCACGCACCGCATTGCCTACTTGCTGGAAAACGGCGTACGGGCCTCGCAAATCCTGGCCCTCACGTTCACCAACAAGGCGGCCGATGAGATGCAGCGCCGCGTGGCCGAGCTGGCTCCGGGCGGCCGCGCGTGGCTCAGCACGTTTCACCGTTTCGGGGCGATGATGCTGCGGCGCTATGCCGATTACGTCGGCCTGCAGCCAAACTTCACGATCTACGACACGAGCGACTCGCGGCAGACCATCAAGCGCGTGATCGAAAGCCGCGACATCAACACGCTCAACTACTCGCCGGAGCGGTTGCATGAGGCAATCAGCGCCGCCAAGAACCGGCTGATCACGGCGGAGCGATACGAGCCGCGCTCCGGCAGCATGCTGGCCCGCGTGGTGGCCGAAGTTTATCCGGCATACCAGGAACGCTTGCTGGCCTCGTCGGCGGTTGACTTCGATGATTTGCTGCTTCACGTCGCACAATTGTTGTATAGCCACGCCGAGATCCGCGCCGAGCTCGACGAACGATATCGCTACGTGCTTGTGGACGAGTACCAAGACACAAATCGGGCCCAGTACGTGATCTTACGGGCTTTATCGACGGATTTCCCCAATCTGGCCGTCACCGGCGATCCCGATCAATCGATCTACGGTTGGCGCGGGGCTGACCTCAACAACATTCTTGAATTCGAGCAGGACTACCCGAACGTAAAAATTGTGCGGCTGGAGCAAAACTACCGTAGTACGCAGCGCATCTTCCGCGTGGCCGGTTCGCTGATCAGCCATAATCTGCGCCGCAAGAAAAAGGAGCTATGGACCGAGAACGCCGAAGGCGCGGCGGTGCGGCTTGCAGCGTATGTTGACCAAGACCATGAAGCGTCGGATATCGCGGAGCAGATTCGCGCCGCGGTGGAGCAGGGACGGCGCAAACCGAGCGACTTTGCGATCTTCTATCGAGTGAACGCGCTGTCGCGCGCGGTGGAGAAGGCCATGCGCACGGCGGGCGTGCCGTATCAGATGGTTCGCGGCCAGGAGTTTTACGCCCGCAAGGAAATTAAGGACGTCCTGGCCTACTGCCAGCTGGTGAACAACCCGCGCGACGACATGGCCTTTGAACGCACCGTGAACACGCCGCCGCGCGGCATCGGCCGCAAGACGATCGAGCGCATTGCCGAGTTCGCCTATCGATGCGGAATGCCATTATTGGAAGCGGCCCGCGCCGCCTACCAGATCGAAAGCTTGTCCAAAGCGGCCGTTGCGAAGGTGGCCGCATACGTGGAGATCATCGACCGCATCGGCGCGGTCGCCCATGGCGACGTTGAGGAAGTCATAGGCACGGTGCTCGAGGCATCGAGTTACCGAGCCTCATTGGCTGGCAGCGATGATGAACAGGATCAGAATCGCCTGGCCAATATCGAGGAGCTGCTCACGGACGCCCGCCAATTCGACGAGCAGAATCCGGGCGGTGGCCGGCTCGAAGAATACTTGGAGCGCACCTGGCTGGTGAACGAAACCGACGACTGGGACACCGAGACCGATAAGGCAACGCTGATGACGCTGCACGCGGCGAAGGGGCTGGAGTTTCCCGTCGTTTTCATCGTCGCGGTGGAGGACGGCGTGCTGCCGCACGAGCGTGTTGGCCAGCATCCCAACGAGTTGGAGGAAGAGCGGCGTCTGGCGTTCGTCGGCATCACGCGCGCCAAGGAAGAGCTGCAACTGTCGTATGCCGTGACACGCGATTTTCGCGGTGTTCGCCGCCACACCATTCCCAGCTCATTCCTCATGGAGATGCCTCGCAATGAGATGGAGATGGTCGACGCCGCCGGCGCGTTCGACGTGCGTTCGCTCGACCCCTGGGCGGAGCCGGACGACGACAACGATGACGATACTTGGGATGACTGGCAAATCGAAGACGTCGCAGCCGAATCGCCGGAGGGCGGTGCTGCGGAACCCGCAGTGCACATTGCGGCGGCGTCCATCACCACGGCCGCTGCATTGGAACGCGCGGGTGCGACTGCTGGCTTGCCCAGCAGTGCCATGGCCGGCACATCACAATTGGCCAATACCGATACGGGCAAAGACCAGCTTGCTCGCGTTCCGCCCGACGTCTTCAAGCAAGGAATGACGGTGACGCATCCCGAATACGGCCCGGGCAAGATTGTGGCTCTTTCCGGCGCGGGAAAGAATCGCCGCGCGACCATCCAGTTCGCAACCGTTGGCCAGAAGAAAATCATCCTGGCCCACAGCGCCGTCCGGCCGGCGCGTTGACAACATCGGTTACTTACTTCCTTTCGTACGCTTTCCAATACGCGACTTGCCCTCGGTCGATCCAGGCTTGAGGGCAGATTCAATGCGTCGATCGCGGTTTGATTGTGCGGTGACTTCGGTGATCGACATCGATGTAGTTGTCCCTGTTACTTGGGATTGAACGCTTGAGAGAGATATGTTCCGCTTCCCGAACAACATGAAAGCCAAATTCGGCAGAAGGACTCGATGACGCGATGTTTGGGACCAGCGACTTGGACTTCGCCATTAGGCGTCGACTTTTCCAGCTTCGATGAGGGCGGCCGCTGACATCGGCCAGTCTTCGTCAGCACCTTGCCGGAGGAGTTTCGATGTGGAATTTCGTCGCCAAACTTCGCATTCAGCAGGTTTCTCATCGTTGCTCAATTCTTGGCTTCGCTGACGACAGCCCCGTGCAAGCCAAGTGGATATGCCACAAACCCATCGGCATGCTGCTCGATGATGCAATTTAAGCTGAATCATTTGCGTTAGAGTGTGCAAACTTGCGGCGTGCTGCATCATTATAAGTCGCGTCTACTGCTGCGGCAAGCAGAGTCGGTCGCGAATGTGCTTCAAGATTGGCCGGGCGAACTCAGCCGACTTCGCGATGTACGCATCAACGCGTTGGTCGTTTTTTCCCATGTTGCACATGCGGCGCTGAGAGTAAACGCTTTTAGCCTGCCGTCCGGGCTTCCTGCGACGAATCTGTGTCCGCCAAATTCAACTGGGCCGCGGCATTGCGTACAAGAGTAATTGCTTCAGCAAGAGTTGTGGCGACCTTGGTGACCGTATCGTTGTCCGGCGGCAAGAGGGACTGTTTCGCGCCGGTGGAATTCCAAAAGCCGACGATGATCGGTAGATCCGGGTATCGCCCGCGCAGCCGTTTCCATAGAAGCCGGCTATCGCGCGGCGAAATTGGCGGCAAGATTGAAATAACAACCACGTCGCTCGCAGTCGTCTCCACCCGGTCGACCAATTCGCTCGTGAGCGACGCGGCGGCCTCAGTCTCCACCGCGAAACCTTCGGCGGTGAGCAACTGAGCCAACATTTGGGCGGCCGTCTCGTCGGCCTCGTCGCGCAACGGAATGCAAAGCACGCGTGCTTTGGCCGCGTCAGTCGTCAACAGGTCGTCACCTGTCGGTGCTCGAATGGTCGATGCGTCAGCGTCGGGCTCGTCAACGACGGACGCCGCATCGCGCAATTCAGCAACCAGGTCGCCAGCACCTTCCTGCACAAACTCCTCCTGGTCTTCGTTCAATAGACCGGCGTGGCGGTCTTGCTCGGCCAGCACGAGCGCCGGAATCAAGACGTCGTCGTAAAAGCTAGCGAGTGTCGACGATTTAAGATGCGTTCGGGCTACTTTGAGCGGTTCGTTGTAATCGAACGCCAACAGCCGCTGATAAATTCGCTCGGGAGGTGTCAGCGGCGGCTGATCGGCAAGTATCACCTTGAGGAACCGCAGCTGCGGGATGTAGTGCGCCGTTACCAGCAGACATACGGTCATCGGCATCGCCAGCACCAGGCCGATCGGCCCCCACAGCCAGGTCCAGAAAATGGCCGAAAGAATTACGCCAACGCTCGAAACACCGACGCTACTGCCATAGAGCATGCGGCTCGGCAACGTTATTGAGCAACAGCTCATAGACGACGTACATGCCCATCACTAATAGTGGCTGCGTCCAGCCCTCGGTGACCGCAACCGATACGAGAATCGGTCCGAGAGCGGAGATCCACGGGCCGATGTACGGCAAAAATCGTAACGTGAATCCAAGCACGCCCCACATGATGGCGCTGGGCACCCCGATCAGCCATAAGCCGAAAGCGACGGCGATGCCGTAACTGAAGTTGATCAGGAACAGCATCCGCAGGTAACGGCCAACGCGCTGGGCCGCGTCATGAAAGGCTTCGGTGGTGACTCGCAAATTTGACTTGCCAAACAATTGAATCAGCCGGTTACGCTGACTTTCGCGATCCAAGAGTAAAAAGAAGACAAGAATCACGACTAGCCCCGCAGCCGTAAGCGGTGCAGCCAACTGGCTCAGCAGCCAATTGCCTACCTGTTCGAACAGCGACGGCCGATCGACGATGGTTACCCGCACCGCCTCTTCCGAATCGCTGTCAGCTTTTGTATCCACTTCGCCATCGGTTGCCACTTTTTCTTGCGTGGCAACGTCGTTAGGTTCCTGGCCGGCCAAATTGTCGTCGTTGTTCTGGTCATCCGAGTCGCCGTCGGTTAGCTTCTTTCCCACGTCCTCAACAGTCTGGCTGACCGTATCGAGCGTCTGGGAGCTTGGCCTGATCGAGCGAACTTTCGCGGCGATGTTTTCGACAATCGATTCCTGATATCTAGGCAACGAACGGTTTAGAGCAGCTATTTGATCCATCACAATCCATCCAACAATGCCCAGCGGGATGAACGAGGCGGCAACCACGAGAATTACAGCCAGCACCCGTGGAATTCGCCACCGTTCCAGTCGATTCGCTAGAGGCGTAAGCAGAAAACTTATCAGAATGGCCAGACATAGCGGCAGCAGAATCTCCTTGGCCAGGGAGAGTGCCGCCACGACCGCGATGATCGCGACCAGAATGAATAAGGGCGAAGACCCACGCTGCTTGGCCATGACACACGAACCATATTTGAGCTAAGAGCGCATGAATGCGATCAGGAACTGCTACATTGCAATCTAATACTACACCGGCCTGGCTGCTTGGCCACTAGAGCGCGATCTTGCCAAGCACGAAATCGGGAAATTCGCCGCTGCCGATGGCCGCGCACCCGTTGCGCTGGGCGAAATCCTGCGCGGCGCCGGTGAAACGACGGTTGATGATCACGGCGCAGGAGTCGCAGCGCTCACGCTCCTTGGCGGCGATTGCACGTTGGATGGCGGCGCTGGTGACGTTTTGGCCTTCACCCTCAGTGAATATCGCAACGCGACGAGAACCATACTCGGCAACCAGATTGGCGTCCTCGCTGCCAACTCGCCCAGTGCGCTCGACGGTCGCCCCATGTGTGCGCAAGACTTCAACGACGAAATCCTCCCATTCCGCGCCACGCATGGCTTTCCAATTTCGCTGCAGCAGGGCGGCGCGCTGCAGCTTGCCGGAGGCGATCTGATCGCGTCTTTCTTCGACAAGCCGCTGCAGCCGCTCGTTGAGCTCGGCGAGTCGCTCCGTTTTTTCGCGTAAGCGGGCGTTTTCCAACCGGCATTGCGACTCAGCATCGGAGATGGCTGGCTCCAAAAGTGCATCCGGCGGCCGAAAGAGCAACGCATAAAAGATCGCCATGCCGCCGCCGACTCCGGCCATGAATCCTAGAAGCGCCAGCCCGAACGAGTCGAAGATCATGTGCACCAGCACAAACAGCAATACGCCGTAAATAGCGGACCCGATGATAAGCACCCCGCTCCGCCACACCTCGATCGAAGCAGCCGGGCGCCGAAGCCAGCGGGCAACCTGCAAGTACTTCAGCCGCCGCGACGCCCGCCGCGCATCCTTCCGTACTTTCGCCTTTTCGGTCTCCAGCCGCGAAGCATCGGCTTCCGCCTGCTCGATCTCATGGTTGAGTTGCGTGAGCGGCCGTTTGGAATCAATTTGTGACGACATACGACGGCAATATCACGCGAACGCGCCAAAGGGCGAAGCTTCCGCAAACTCTTCGCGCTTCGCGCCTTTGCGTGAGACATTACTTGTCCTTTGACTCGAATATCAGCGATGCGCTGTTGACGCAGTAACGCAAGCCGGTCGGCCGCGGGCCGTCGGGGAAGACGTGGCCCAGGTGGGCACCGCACCGGCTGCAAACGATTTCCTCGCGGACCATGCCGTGGCTGGTGTCGGCTTGCGTGTCGACGATCTCGTCATTGGCGGCCGCGTAGAAACTGGGCCAGCCACAGCCGCTGTCAAACTTTGTCTCAGAGGGAAACAATTCGGCCCCGCAGCATCTGCACCGGTACATTCCCGGGTCGTGGTGGTCCCAGTACTCGCCGGTGAAAGCCGGTTCCGTTCCTTTTTGGCGGGTTACGTAGAATTGATCGGGCGTCAGCTCCTGACGCCACTCGTCGTCGGTTTTTTGGATGTTGTTCGGCATGATTAACCATTAGATTAGTAAATGAAAGGTGATCGACTATTCAGAGAATAATTATTCACCACGGAAGCACAGAGAACACAGAGCGGATAGGAAACAATCAACGTTATTGGGGAGAATAAGGATAAAGGATAGGTGAACACTTCATCGTTGCTTTCTCCGTGTGCTCCGTGTCCCTGTGATTAAATTTAAATTGATTCTATCTGAAATCGGTTTGCAATGGCCAACAAGGCGGCGCAATTTGTGTTCATGACATGCCGGCCCGGATCGGAAAGCGCGCTCAAACAGGAGCTCGCGCGCAGCGAGCCGGCATGGCGGCTGGCGTTTTCGCGTCCTGGCTTTGTCACATTCAAGCTTCCGGCGGATCATACCATCGACGAACGCCAGTTGGCGGAACGTCATTGGACATTTGCGCATGCGCACGGAATGTCACTAGGCCAGCTTACTGGTACGCAGCTTGTCGCGCTCGCCGATCAAGTATGGAAGCACGACGGCATGGGTTTGTTGGCAGCCTCAAACCAGATTGATGATCTTCATGTTTGGGAGCCAGCCGCATTGACCGGCGCCGAAAGCGACGTTGAAACTGAAGAGTCTCCGCTATGCCGCGAAATCGAGACGGCAATCCGCGCCGCAGCACCGGAAACCGCTGCGAAGCTGCGACGCGTACCCGCGGGCCGGCCCCAGCCGTCGCCTCGAAATGCGCTCGTTCTTGATATCGCCGTGATTGAACCGGGCCGGTGGTGGCTTGGCCAACATCACGCGGTCTCGTGGCCGGGCGCTGGCCTGGCGGCGCGATCCCGACGCAGTCACCGTCGCATGCCGTTTCGCGCGCCTATGCCAAGATGGACGAAGCGATCCAATGGAGTGCGCTGCCGTTGGCGGCGGGCGACGAGTGCGTTGAGATCGGCTGCGCGCCCGGCGGGGCCAGTCAGGCATTGCTGGATCGCGGCCTGTTCGTTACAGGCATCGACCCCGCCGATGTCGATCCAGTAGTGCTTGAACATCCGCGGTTTCGTCACTTAAAGAAGCGCGGCAAGGAGGTACGGCGGCAGGAGTTTTTGGGCGTCCGCTGGCTGGCTGCGGACATGAACATCGCGCCCCAAGCCACGCTCGACGACATCGAGCCGATCGTAACGCATCCCGGCGTAACGATTCGCGGCATGATTATTACGTTAAAGCTCTCGGATTGGAGCGCAGCGGACCGATTGCCGCCATTGACCGAGCGCGTTCGTGCCTGGGGTTTTCGCGACGTGCGACTCCGGCAACTGGTGACGGGCGGCCAGGAAGTATGCCTTGTCGCGTTACGCCGCAAGGCGCTTCGGCGCATGGGGAAAAACCGAAGCCGCAAGCGGACTCGTGCCACACTCCGTCGCGACGAGCCACAAACGAAGCCTTCTGGCCCGCATTTCTGATCTTCGCGGTCTGCCATCACTTCTGCTATCATCCCCGCTTCTTTCGGGGAGCGGCTGGGCGGCTGCATCGATCGGCGCCGACTCGAAGCGTCGGTCCATGAGTTCGCGATGCGATCGAGTTTCGGGTGCTAGCTGCGTTCGACCTTGGCCATCCAGATTCTGATTTAGTTGGGAATACATTTGTCGTCAGGGATCGGCGTGCGCTTCATTTACTTGCAACTGTTCGCAGCGCTGCTGGCTATAGCCGGCTGCCGGTCCATGCCGCGACAGGCAGCGCTGCCGAGTAAGTATCAGCTTCAAGCCGATCAATTAGTGCTCAACAGCGACTTCGTGTTGTCGGCCGATCATCGGCTGGTGCGGGACCTGACCGCAGAACGCGACGATATTTGCCAAACGCTCGGACTGCCGCCCGGGAACGAACCGATCGAGGTGTATTTGTTCCGCGATGCGGAAACCTATGGCCAATTTTTGTTGAGGCACTTTCCCAGCGTGCCGTCGCGGCGCGCCTTCTTTCTGGAAACCGACACACGGCTGACCGTCTATGCGCACTGGAGTGACCGCGTCGCGGAAGACTTGCGGCATGAAGTTGCCCATGGGTACCTGCACGCTGTAGCGCCTGGACTTCCATTGTGGCTCGACGAGGGCATCGCGGAATATTTTGAGGTGCCGCGTGGTACCAACGGGATGAATCCGCCGCACATGGATCTGCTGGCCGACATGATGCAGCACGACGGGTGGCGCCCGCACCTCGAGCGATTGGAGCAACTCACGGATGCCGCGCAGTTGGACCAGCGCCACTATGCCGAAGCCTGGGCGTGGGTCTATTTCCTGCTGCACTCGGACGCGCAAACGACGCAGCTGTTGACCGAATACCTCGCCGATGTTCGAACGCACGGGCGCGTTGAACCGCTCTCTGCGCGTCTAGCAACGAAGTATTCAGAACCCGCGCACACGTTGGCCCAGTATCTGACAGATTTAAATGGCGAAATAGTCGCTTCGAAGGATGACGGCGTGCGAATTGCGAAATGAGACTTGCAATTACGGACGTATTGCTTGGATCGTAGCCCGCAGCGCAAGCAAGGATTTTAGTTACCACCCTTGCTTGCGCTGCGGGCTGCAATCGTAAGCGTTTTGTGTGAGTTTGCGACTTGCAACTACTCCTTTCGATAGACGACACCTTCGTCTACTTTCGCGAAGCCCAGCTTTTGATAAAAAGCGATTGCGGGCGTGTTTTGCTGCATTGTCTGTGCTTCCACGCGGAGAATGCCGCGGTTACGCAACCGCTGGAACGCTTCGCTCAACAGGAACGTGGCCAGTCCTTGTCGCCGTCGTTGCGAGCTGACCTTCAAATCGAGCATTCCAGCCGTGGGAATTCCCCACGACGTGGATAATGGCTCGATGTCCCAGAAGCCCACTGTCGCCAACGGATCGCCTCCGCCGACTGGCGCGAGCGAGTAATGAATCCGATCAAATGCACATGTCGTGCATGCTTCCCACCAAGTTGTGGTTGCCGGCGACGCGACTTCTGAGATAGATGCTTCGCGGCGCAATTGACGCTGGGTACGCGAAAATGGCGGCCGGTAATTCGCCAAATCGAGCTGCAGCACCTGAACCCGGTCGATTTGGCGATACGTCTGCGCCGATAGGCATCATGCGCGACAGGGTCTGAAACAAGAATCCCGGGCAATTCGCTGCCGCCGTAAAGCCCAAGATAGAACGCATTCAGAGGGCGAACTCCGCCGGCGTAGATCAGTTTGGCGCCACGGCGCCGAAGGTAGTCCTCGGCGTGATTTAATAGCTGATCCGCCAGGGCCGCGTCCCGAGAATCGGCACGAAGCATCATTAAGTAGGTCGTGCCGCTGTCGGTATCAACCGCGGATTGCTCGTCGCTAGCCCCAAATCCCGCGTGAACGAATCCCACCGGTCTCTCGTCGGCCAAAGCAAGAATCAATCCCTCCGGATCGAAATAGGGCTTCGCGAAAACTAGTTGTTCTAACAAGGCAGCCGTGACGGGCTGCATAACGCCGCGTTGCGGCGGCTGATCTCGCCAGATTTCCGCAATTCGCGGAGGGTCCGAGTTGCGAAACGGCCGGAAGTGATACACGGTGCTCGGCGGTGGGATACAGATCGGCCGATGAAGGGCAAGCGGCTATCCTAGCCGAGGTTCAAGTAGAGGGGGAGAGGGGGAGACACAACGGGTAGCTTTGTCCCGACATCTGCCGCGCATTAACCATTACGCCGCTTCAGCCTCTCTCGCGGCCGCCGTTCGCCGTCGCGCAGGCGGCTGGCCTTTCCAGCGACGGTGTAACCACCAGTATTGCGCCGGCGAGCGACGAACAAGGGCTTCCAAGCGGTCCGTATACCACTGCGCCAGTAGCGGAATGCTTCCATACTGAAAATCGCTTGCCTGCGGATCGCAAATCGCCTCCGGTCCGACCTCATAGTGCAGCGGCTCGCCGAGACGACGGGCATAACTGACCATCGTGGGCGCGTCGTTGGCCAGAGAGAATGCGGCCACGGCTTTGTGCGTCGAAGCGGGTCGGCCGAAGAAATTCACCCAGCAGGCCTTTTCGCCGGCCGCCTGGTCGCCCAGCAGCGTCAGAATACCGCCGCGCTTCAAAATTTCTTGGATCAGGTCGCGGCTGCCCTTCTTGGGAAGCATGAACTGGCCAGTGCGGCCGCGAAAGTCGTTGATAAATCGATCGAGATACTGGTTATCCAGCCGCCGTGCAACGGTGTACGTCGGGAACCCGAACAGGCCCATCAGGTAGCCGCCAAGCTCGAAGTTTCCGAAGTGCGCGGAGATCAGCACGAGCGGACGCCCCGACAACAGCGTTCGCACAAACAGCTCTTGATTGACGATATGCGAATGTTCTTTCCAATTGGTCTCATGCACTTTGCGCGGTGTGTGGGCGATCTCGGCGATCATGAGGAACAAGTGCCGCCACATTCGCCACGTAATCGCCTCGCACCGGCGGCCGTCAAGTTGGGAAACGCAATGCTAAGATTCTCCTCCACAGTCGTCGCTCGAACGCGCAGCACGCGACCGAAGACGGTTGCCAGAAGCTCGGCACCGCGCTCACATACAGCCAGCGGCACGGCTTGCACAACGGCAATAAAAAGACGCACGAATAGATAGACCGCGAAATCGATGGCTTGTTGACGCATGGTCGCCGATTGTTGCACAGCGCACCGTTGCCGCGGAAGGCCAGTTGGCCGCTAGAATCGCCGCGTTCGCGAAGTGTTTACGCCAATCACAGATCGTCGATTCTCGATCCCGGCGTGCCACGTTCCATCTCAGCAGTGCCCGCTCCGGCACCAACGCCTTGCGCCGCGTGCCGACCTTCGGCAAACTCCTCGATTGCCTTCGCGCAAAACGCCGGCAGATCATCCGGCTTGCGGCTGGTCACCAGGCCATTATCGACCACAACTTCTTGGTCGACCCAGTTGCCGCCCGCATTGCGGATGTCCGTCTTCACGCTAGGCCAGGAAGTGACCCTGCGGCCGTGCACGACGTCGGCCTCGACGAGCAGCCATGCGCCATGGCAAATCGCCGCGACCGGTTTTTCTTGCTTGAAGAAGTCGCGGACGAAGTCGACCGCTTCGTCGTAAGTCCGCAAGGTATCCGGGTTCATCACGCCCCCCGGGAGCATCAATCCGTCGTAATCTTCCGCGCTGGTTTCATGCACCAACTTATCGACTTTGAACTTCTTGCCCTTCTTGTCGTGATTCCAGCCTTGAATCTTGCCCGACTTGAGGGAGATGAGTTCTGGTGTTGCGCCGGCGTCCTTCACCGCTTGCCACGGTTCGGTCAATTCGACCTGCTCGACGCCATCGGTTGCTAAAAAGGCAATGCGCTTGCCGCTGAGATTGTTTTCGGCCATGTTTCCTGCCTCCGTGTATTGACGTGGCTAATTGATTTGAACCTAGCTAGTTTGTGCAAGTCTTGTTCCACCGCGCAGATTCAGTCGGAACCACGTCATCCTTGCTACGGACATTTTGTCAACTGGTGGTCGTGCCCTTGCGCATCACGACGGCCAGTGTGCAGCCGATGATTAGAGGCACAACCGCTAGCAGGACAAGCCAGCGAGCGTAGACGGCACTTGCATACAGCATGTACGCGCAGGTCGGCGCAAAAGAGAATTGCGGGCAATGGAAACAAAGGGATTTTAAACGGCCGTTCGCTCGCTCGATCTTTGGCGCGCAGCAGGAACACCGCGAATCCAGTCATCAAGGAGAGCACCAGTAGACGGGCGTCGAACTTGCGACGAGCATCTCGAATCCACCTTGGTATTCCTTCCAGGGCAAGCCGCGCAGGCCGACAGCGCGCAGGCGCCGCATCAAATGAATCCCGGCCAAGTGCGGTGCCGACAATCAAAATCAGGAGGACAGCGATTGCCGTTTGGACGGCAATTGCCGCAACCGGCGCCGCCGCGCCGCGGTTCCATGTACTCAGCCACGATAGCGCTGGATAATCCGCGCCCCATGCGGCGTAGACGCGTGTCGCGGTAAGGATCATGCCGTTAATGGCGCCGAGTGCCGAAAGCATCACCAGCAGGCTGATCGCTCGGCCTCCCAATGGACCAACCGCTTGCTCCATCACATCGGCGGCGGGTGTCGGAGTTATTCGCACGCCGTCGGAGCCGAGCGCCAACCAATAGGTTGCGTTCACGACAAAGTAAATGAGCGTGATGGCCGCAATGCCCAGCACCAATGCGCGGGGCAGGTTGCGACGCTGATCGCGAACTTCCGCTGCCACGAACGCGGCGTGGCTCCAACCGCCATAGGCGTAAAGAACAAAGATAACGCGCAAGTCCAATTCGCGGTGCCGACTCGCCGGCGACGTTCGATCCCGCCTGCGTATTTGCTCCGCTTGCCCACAATCCAGCAAGCGTGAGCACTGCGAGCCCAATTATTTTTGCCGCCGTGAGAAGATTCTGCACGAGCTTTCCCGCCACGACGCCTAAGGTATTCAGGCCGGAAAGCATGATCACCGGCGCAATGACTAGCCAAATGCTGTAATCGCCCAGCGCCGGCCAAAGCCGCAGGCCATAGTCGGCAAATGCATACGCCATAATCGCGATGTTGCCGCTCACCACAGTCGTGAGCTGCGCCAGGCAAACAAAAACCCGCACCATGGACCGAATGCCCGCTTGAGATATTCGTAGTCGCCACCGTCGCGCGGATACGTGGTCGCCAGCTCGGCATAACAGACGGCCCCGCACCATGCGAGAAATCCGCCGACGATCCATAACGCAAGCGCTAGCGCAGGCCCGCCCGCATTCTGAAACACCACGGTCGGCGATCTAAAAATCGCCGTGCCGACGACGATGCCGACGATGATGCTGATCGTGTCCCACAGGCCAAGCCGCGGGGCGACCCTCGGAGCGGATCGATTTGCTGTCATGTTCGTTAAAGCCTATTGGAACATCGGTTCGAAATCGCGACTCAATTTGATACTTTCATGTCGGCTCGGTCGATATTTGCCCTAGACTTCTCTGGCTCGACGGAGATAATACTCGCGGTTGGTATAGCGAACGTGTCTCTGTTAGCCGTGCTTTTTGGTCGGCTGCCTCTGCCTCTTTCAGCCACACCTCCTGGCGGGCCGCCATTCTTGGCCCCTTTCCTCGCAGCCCCGAAAGTGAAACCGGGCTGTAACCCTTTCCAAGATTCAGGAGATGTATCATGGGAAAGAAGCTTTATTGTGGCAATCTGAGCTATAACGTCGCGAGCTCAGATCTCGAGCAGATTTTTGGTGAATACGGGACGGTGACTAGCGCTGAAGTCATCATGGACCGCGACACCGGCCGAAGCAAAGGCTTTGGCTTCGTGGAAATGAACAGTGACCAAGAAGCCCAAGCGGCCATTGCCGGCGTCAACGGCAGGGAGCACGACGGGCGAACGCTGACCGTCAACGAAGCCCGCCCGCGCGAAGCCCGCAGCGGCGGCGGACGAGGCGGCTACGGTGGTGGCGGCGGCGGTCGTCGCAGCTATTAAGCTGCGGTTGACGGCGCTATGATCGCACGCGATGGTTTTTTTAAAACCAGCGTGTCAGCTAGAAACGAATTCATGCACTGCCGGGCAAGTCTCGGCAGTGCATGTTTTTTTGCGCCGCTCAAACCCAGCACTTTTCGCTACGCCGAAGGCGTTACACTCCAAAGCCCAGGGTCGCCGCGACAGCGGCGCACCCTGGTAATCGGTGCGTATCACGGGTGGTTACGCTGAAAGCGTTAAACCATTGTGAGATCGGCCATTTAGTTAATCCCACACGTACCGCTCATCGATCGCAACACCATATTTCTTGCACAACCGCCGAAACTCGTCTTGAAACGTCTCGTAACGATGGTGTTCCTCTTGATTGGCGATGTAATCTATTAGCACTGGGACATGCGACGGGCTCACCGAGAACGCCCCATAGCCCTGCTGCCAATAGAAATCTGCAATCCGCCGATTCTCATCTTTAATCCATTTTGAGGAGTCGCGCTTCAACTCGCGAATCAATGTGGCGACATCTAGCGTTTTCGAAAGACGACAAAGGATATGAACGTGATCTTCCAAGCCGCCGACTTTTAGTGATGGCGAGCCTTGATTCTCACAAATGCCTTTAAGATAGGCGTGGGTGCGATCGCGAAATGCAGCGTCCGTTAGGAAAGGCTCACGGTTCTTCGTTGAAAACACCATGTGCACGTAGATCTGGACAAGCGATTGCGACAATGTCAGTTCCTTGTGTACGGCTGTTTCACGGCCTTCTTGGTGCAGTGTCACCGATCTCAACCGCGAAGCGGTTGCATTCCAAAGCCCAGGGTCGCGGCGCAGCCGCGCACCCTGGGTCGTGGAACAAGAGGCACGGACTACGCCGAAGGCGTTACACAAACATTGGCTTGTGTGTAACGCCTACGGCGTAAACCGATGGATTTGCGTCATGTCACCCAGGGTGCGCCGCTACGCGCGGCGACCCTGGGCTTTGGAGTTGAACGCCTTCGGCGTAGTCGCATGCTCTCCAACTGTAAACTTGTGTAAAGGCCTCGCGTTAATATAATTAACGAATTAAGTTTATTGTGTGAACCTATGGGACTCTTCAAATACCTATTCGGACACAAGCCGAGGTCGCAACTGGAACGGGCGATACTCAGCCCGATCTCTACCGATGTCGGAGGAGGCTTTTCATGCAACGGTTCCGGTAAAAAGACAATAGATTGTGGCGCTTGCAGTGGTGCCGGCCTTCTTCGGTTTGACGCGAACAAATGCTTTACGTGCGATGGCACGGGGCAAAAGTTCGGCACGGACTGTCGCAAATGTAACGGGACTGGTGAATTTAAACCCGCTGCTACTGTAACATGCCGGAAATGCGGCGGTACTGGGAACTTAAAATTGAAATGCCGCAAGTGCAACGGATCAGGGCTACACTTTTATCGGTAGTCGCACTACGCATTGAGCACTACAGAATAAACTTGCTCAAATCCTCATCCTTCGCCACCTCGTCAAGCCGCTCTTTCACATAGGACGCGTTAATCTCCACGCGGCCCATTTTCATGTCAGGCGCTTCAAAGGAGAGCTCTTCGAGCATGCGTTCCAGGATCGTGTAGAGCCGGCGGGCGCCGATGTTTTGCGTGCGCTGGTTCACATCGAAGGCGTAGCTGGCGAGCGCGTCGATCGCGTCGGCCGTGAATACGACGTCGACGCCTTCAGTCTTGAGTAGAGCCGTGTACTGCTTGGTGAGCGAGCTTTTCGGCTCCGTCAGGATGCGCACGAAGTCATCTTTCGTCAGGTCCTTCAGCTCGACGCGGATCGGGAAACGGCCTTGCAACTCGGGCATGAGATCTGAAGGTTTCGCTTTGTGAAACGCGCCCGCGGCAATGAACAGCACGTGGTCGGTCCGCACGTATCCGTAGCGCGTGTTGACCACCGTGCCTTCGACAATCGGCAAGCAGGTCGCGCTGCACGCCCTGCCGCGATACGTCGGCCCCGCGGCCGCCCTCGCTGGCTACGACCTTGTCCATCTCGTCGACGAAAATGATGCCCACGTTCTCGGCCAGCTCGATCGCCTGCGAGTTGACCTTCTCCGAGTTGATCATCGCCTCGGTTTCCTGCTCGAAGATCACGCGGCGGGCCTCGGCCACGGTCATTTGCCGGCGCGAAACGGTTTTCGGCAGCACTTTTTCCAGCATGCCCTGGAAATCAAAGTCCATGGAGTCGCCGCCCGGGCCCATGCCCGGGATCATCATCGCATGGGCCTTTTGCTCGATCGTGATCTCCACGTTGCGGTTTTCCATTTCGCCACCGACCAACATGGCCCGCATCTTCTCGCGCGTACGCTCAAACCGCTCGGGTGAATTCGGCGAGTCGACGCCGACTTCGAAGCTGGAGGGCTGCGGCGCCAGGAGATCAAGCAGCTTTTCCTCGACGCGCCGCTGGGCCTCCGGCTCGACGCGCTCCAGCTCCTTCTCGCGCACCAGCCCGATAGCGTTCTCGACCAGCTCGCGAACCATGCTTTCCACGTCGCGGCCGTAATAGCCGACTTCCGTGTATTTCGTGGCCTCGACCTTGATAAACGGAGCCCCAGTCAGCGTGGCCAGCCGGCGGGCGATTTCCGTTTTGCCAACGCCGGTCGGACCGATCATGAGGATGTTCTTTGGAGCGACTTCATTACGCATTTCATCGTCAAGCTGCTGTCGTCGCCAGCGGTTGCGAATGGCAATGGCGACGGCCCGCTTCGCATCGTCCTGACCAACGATGTGGCGGTCCAGCTCGGTGACGATTTGTCGAGGGGTTAACTCACGCACGGCAGTTCCCTTGTGAGTAAGTGAGTCGGTGAGTAAGTGAGTAGGTGGCTTGGCAAATGACGTACTCACCTACTCACTTACTCACGTACTCACGCCGTCGTAGACGGCAGTTCTTCAATAACGATGTTGCGATTCGAATACACGCTGATGTCGCCGGCGATTTCGAGGGCCACTCTTACGATTTCGGCCGCGGACAACTCGGAATGCGCGACAAGGGCCTTTGCGGCGGCGAGTGCGAAATTGCCGCCTGAGCCGATGCCCAAAATGCCGTCGGTCGGTTGAATCACGTCGCCCGTGCCGGAGACCAACAAAGTATGCTGTGAATCGACGACCGCGATCATTGCCTCCAATCGCCGCAGCACGCGGTCGGTGCGCCATTCCTTGGCAAGCTCGGTGGCCGCACGCGGCATGTTGGCCGGATAGTCCTTGAGCCTGGCTTCGAAGCGCTCGAGCAGGGCAAAGGCGTCGGCGGCGCCGCCGGCAAATCCGGCGATGACGCGGCCGTCGGCCAGCGGGCGGATTTTCACCGCGTCGGCCTTCATGACCGTGTCGCCGAGGCTCACCTGACCGTCGCCGCCAATAGCGACTCGGCCTTTGTGGCGCACAGTGAGGATTGTCGTGGAACGAAAGGTCGTGCGCATCGCAGTTGCTAATTTGCCGGCGATGCGTAGCATCGCGGCTGCTTCTATATCGAGTGAATCTGTCGAACCCATCGGTATTGTCGCCCATTGTAGGACACGCAGCCAGGGGTTACCTTGTCGCCATGGATTCTACGTCCGCCGAAAGAGCCGACGAATCGTCTCTGCGAAGCCCGGAATTGATGAACCGGGAGGACACGGCCCTGCTGGTCGTCGACGCGCAGGAAAAACTGCTGGCCGTGATTCCCGATCAGGCCCGAATCGTTTGGAACATCCGCCGGCTCGTGGACGCGGCTCGCGCATTGAGTGTCCCGATGGCCGCCACGGAACAGTATCCCGAGAAGCTTGGCCTCATACCGCCCGTTCTGCGGAAGCATTTGGGAGACGTGCCAAGCAAGTTGCGTTTCAGCGCTTGCGAGTGTGGCGAGATTTTTGATCGGTGGAAAGCGATCGGCCGTTTTCGCGTGCTCGTCTGCGGCATCGAAACGCACGTTTGCGTTATGCAAACGGCACTCGATTTGGTCGCGGCCGGCTTCGAGACTTACATCGCGGCGGATGCCGTCGGTGCACGGCATGCGGTGGATCACGAATTCGCGCTGCGGCGAATGGAATCGGCGGGCGTTGTGCTAACGACGACCGAGGCGGCCATGTTCGAATGGTGCGGTGTGGCGGGCACTGCCGAGTTCAAACAAATCAGTGCGCTAGTAAAGGAGTCGCCGCCGTCAGCGCGTTGCATTCTGCGGATAACAGCTATAACACGCTTGCGGTTTAGCACAAACAACATCACGCAAACCCGCGCCCAAGCGACGCTCAAACAACGTTCCAATGACGTCAATTCCCACGACCGTAACGCCGCCAATTCGCACGCTCCTCGGCCCAGGCCCCAGCGATATTCATCCGCGCGTGCTGGCCGCGCTGGCGCGGCCGACGGTGGGGCATCTGGACCCATACTATCTTCGAGTGATGGACGAGCTGCAGTGGATGCTGCGCGAGGTTTTCCGCACGAAGAATCGAATGACGATGGCGATCAGCGGCACGGGTTCCGCCGGCCAGGAAGCGGCCGTGCTCAATCTCGTCGAACCGGGCGAGAAGGTTTTGGTGTGCGTCAATGGTGTGTTCGGCGGCCGGCTGGCCGATATGGCTGAGCGCGCCGGCGGCGAAGTGATCAAGATTGAGCGGCCATGGGGCGAAGTCTTTACTGTCGGCGAGGTCAAAGAAGCGCTTGCGCGCGTGAAGCCGAAGGTTGTCGCCATCGTGATGGCCGAGACCTCGACCGGCGCCTGGCAGCCGGTGGAAGAGATTGCGGCGGCAGTGCGCGATGCCGGCGCGATGCTGATTCTCGATACCGTGACCGCGCTGGGGGGCATTCCGGTCGAAATCGACAAGTGGCAGATCGACGCCGTTTACTCCGGAACGCAGAAGTGCCTGAGCTGTCCGCCAGGGCTGGCGCCGGTGTCGTTCAGCGACCGTGCGGTGGACAAGATTCTCAAGCGGCGTGAAAAGGTGCGCAGCTGGTACCTCGACATTTCGCTGCTTGCGAATTATTGGGGCACCGACCGCGTGTATCATCACACGGCGCCGATCAACATGACCTACGCACTGCACGAAGCGCTGCGGCTTGTGTTGGAGGAAGGGCTCGATGCCTGCTTCGCGCGGCACCGGAAAAATCATGAAGCACTCAAGGCGGGCCTGGCGGCCATCGGCATAAGCTATGCAACTCAGGCTGGCCACGAGCTGCCACAACTCAATGCGGTACAGATTCCGCCGGGCGTCGATGATCTCGCCGTTCGTAAGCCGCTGCTGGATCGATTCGGCATCGAAATCGGCGCCGGCCTCGGCGCGTTCAAAGGCAAAGTCTGGCGGATCGGATTGATGGGATACGCCAGTCGGCAGGCCAACGTGCTGCTCCTCCTGGCGGCGCTTGAACAGCTTCTTGCAGAAAACGGACACCGGTTTGAACATGGAGCTGGGGTCGCCGCGGCTAACGCTGAATATGCCGCATAGCGATTCTTGCGCAGTCTTCCCGGTCTGCTCAAACTTCCCGGAATTCTGCTCAATGACTCGAACGATTTCCGCGCCTCGACTGCTTGCGGCCGCTCGCCGCTGAAGCTAGCTTAATATTCATCCTGCACCCGTCGGCATGATGCGGAGACGCCAAGGACGTGCTTGTTCTGAGTCGAAAAGTCGGCGAGCGCATTCTGATCGGCGATAAGATCGCCATCACAGTCGTGAAGATCGGCCACGGTGGCGTGCGCATCGGCATCGAAGCGCCAACTGAGCTGGCCGTCGTGCGCGAAGAGTTGGCGAATGAGCTGGAACGCACCGAGCGCGCGCTGGCCTCCGGCGAAACGGACGTCATGGATTAGGGTGCGTCATCGGGCACTCCCACTTGCGAGTTTCATTTCGTTTGAGTTGATTCTGCCTTGTTCACTTCGGTCTTGTTGTGCGCTGTGTGCGGAGTAACGACGAGTTCGCGTCGTACATCCAGCCGCGCCGGCCCGTCAACGGAATCGAGACCTCCTTGCTGCGCGCAATATTTTAGGAGTTGAGCTCGCTTCTGGTCGCAGGGCAATTCGCCCGCGCCAACTTCCATGCCCGGGGCAGCTCCCCAGGCAATCCTGGTTCCGCCCGTCGTGACAAGTTCAAAAGAACATTGTGGCCCCCTGCTGGCCGATTGCGGCTCGACGGCGGCCAGGATTTCGACAAGCTCAAGCTGCTGCCACACATCGGCGAGCGTGGCGGCCAGCTTTGCGCCTCCGTCGACTCGCGGGTCATCCCACCGATCGCCTACGAGCGGCCGACCTGTGATACCTGAGATCCGCGGCAAATGGCGGCGCTCTGCATCGGTGAGGTCGGCCTCGGGCAGGCGTATGGCGCGCTCATCCACAGGAAGGAATGCAACGCCGTCCGAATCGCTCGACTCGACGGCGGCAACAGGCCTGCGATACGTTAGCTCGACGGTGAGCGAACTGGGAAGACTTTTGCTGATCCGGTCCACCGATGCGATCCATGGATGATACTCAAAGGAATTCTCGATGCGCTCCGCGAGGACGGGCCAGTCATCGAGAAGCGAGATCGGCTGGCTCATACCGAGGTCGCGCAACGCTTCTGCCTTGATGTCACTGCGAATCCAAGGTGGTGGCGCAGTGATATGGATGTTGTCCGCCGTGATCTGGTACTGGGCACTCCCGGAGACAACGGGCTTGCAATACTGCCATAACAACTGGGCGCTAATTCCCAGGCCTATGATGAGTACCAGGCCGGTCAAAGCGCGCAGCCTCAGCCGACTGAACCGCGTGCCGGGCTCCGGCGGGCTGGGTGACGACGGCTTGATACGCGCCATGGGACACCTCCGTGTGTTGTATATATTCGCTGGGGTAGCGAATCAGCCCCCGGCTCCGCCGGGGATGTTTTTTCGATCAGTTCAGAGGACGGCACAGAACTCCCGGCAGAGCCGGGGGCTGACCTGCGTATTAAATTCCAAACGCCTCCTCACGCGCTCACTCACCAAATCTCAATCTGCGTCTCCAGCTCCACGCCCATTCGCTCGGCCACGCGGTTGCGCACCAGGTCGATGAGCTGCAGCACCTCGCGAGCCGTCGCCCCCGGATTGGCAATGAAGAAGTTTGCGTGCCGCGGGCTGACTTCCACGTTGCCGACGCGCTCGCCCTTGAGCCCGCATTGGTC
Organism: uncultured Planctomycetota bacterium; assembly: GCA_963713365.1. GTDB lineage: Bacteria > Planctomycetota > Planctomycetia > Pirellulales > Lacipirellulaceae > JABDGM01. The sequence continues at coordinate 432,177 of CAVQLN010000010.1, forward strand.
GACGAGCATGCCAGCGCTCATACCCCGTGGATTCTTGAAGATGCAGCCCGTATTTTCGTGCGCCATCGGCAAGTTGGCTTTCTTGACGATCCACTGCTTCTGCATCCGCTTGGTGAGTTCCGTCGGGTCGTCTTCTTCCAGCTCGAATTCGGCCTCGAGAATCACGAGCTCATCGAGGCTGCTCTGACGGTAGGCAAACACGAGGTCGTCGCGCTCGCGCTGCACGATCTCGCCTCCGCGGGTCAGCACCGATGGCTCGGCACGCCCATTGGCCGATGTCGCCGCCATGACTGCCGGCGTTGCCGTGCAGCGCGCCGCCGACTGTGCCCGGGATGCCCACTAGCGGTTCCAATCCGGAGAGGCCCGCGCCGACCGTGACCGACACGGCGTTCGCCAACTTGCGCCGCCGCCAACCGTCGCGCGACGTGCCGTCGATGTGGATGTCCGAAAAACTCCGATGCGAGAGCGCGATCACCGTGCCGGAAACGCCCTCCTCGCGCACCAGCACATTGGATCCGCCGCCCAGGAGCCGCACATGCAGGCCTTCGTCGCGGCATCGCTTGACGATTTCGAGCAGCTCGTCGACGGACGCCGGCTCCGCGAAAAACTGCGCCGGCCCGCCCAGTTTGAACCACGTCCGCTCTGCCAGCGGCACGCGTTCTCGCACGCAATCAATTCCGGTAAGTGCTGTCATTTTAAACGTCTCAAATGCTGTCCCAATGTTGACGGCAAGCCGCCAAACCGTCAATCCGGGAAGGGGCACATAGCCGGGCCATCTTTGTGTGGCCCTACAGTCTTACTTTCAAAACCGGGCCAGGATGGCCCGGCTATGTCATGTTACGGCCGTGCCACTGTCGCTGCGCTTCATACGCGGCCACCGCAACCGCATTCGACAGATTCAGGCTGCGAACGGCGCTGCGCGTAGGAATCCGCAATTGTGTGTCGGTGTGACCTTCTAGAATCGCATCGGGCAAACCCGACGACTCGCTGCCAAACACGAGCACGTCTCCCGGCTCATACGCGGCGTCAAGATACGATCGATCCGGCCTTCTTGGTGAAGAGCCACTGTCGGCGTGTCGGCAGCTGGGCCGTAAGCGAATCCCAATCATCCACTGCCTGCCACACCAGGCGCTCCCAATAATCCAATCCGGCGCGGCGAAGGTAATAGTCATCCAGCCGGAATCCAAGCGGCCGCACCAGCCACAGCTTCGCGCCGATCGCGACGCACGTGCGGCCGACGCTTCCCGTGTTGTACGGGATCTCGGGTTGGTACAGCACGATGTGAAGCTGCGGTTCGTACGGTGCTGACGGATCGGTCATGGAACGCTTGCGCTGATGCGAGGCTCGGCCTATAATGGCGACCCGAAGAACGTGAGTACGTGAGTAAGTGAATAGGTGCGTAAGTGAGTATGTACTAAATCCGTAATCTGCGTCCACCTACTCACCTACTCACTTACTCATTTCCCCAATCGAAAGGCCCCACATGGCATACGGCTTCGGCATCGTCGGCTGCGGCATGATCAGCACATTTCACGCACGGGCAATCGCCGACGTTCGCGGTGCAAAGCTCGTCGCCTGCTTTGATACGCGCGAAGACGCCGCCGTCAAGTTTGCCTCCGACAACAACTGCCAGCCGTACACGCGGCTGGACGCCATGCTGGACAATGATAACGTCGACATCGTCACCATCGCCACGCCGAGTGGCGTGCACATGGACCCGGCCGTGGCGGCAGCGCGTGCTGGCAAGCACGTCATCGTCGAGAAGCCGCTCGAAGATCACGCTCAAAAAGTGCGACCGCATTATCGAAGCGTGCAACAAGGCGGGAGTGAAGTTGGCCGCGATTTTCCCATCGCGGTTCCACGATTCAAGTGTCAAGCTGAAGGCGGCGATCGACGGCGGCCGATTCGGCCGGCTAACGGTCGGCGACTCGTTCGTGAAATGGTTCCGCACGCAGGCGTATTACGACAGCGGCGCGTGGCGCGGCACATGGGCGCTCGACGGCGGTGGCGCGCTGATGAACCAGGCCATCCATAGCGTCGACTTGCTTACGTGGCTGATGGGACCGGTCGCCGAGATCCAAGCCAACACGGCGACACTCGCCCACGAGCGAATCGAGGTCGAGGACGTAGCCGTCGCTACGCTGCGGTTTGAAAACGGTGCGCTGGGCGTCTTGGAAGCGACCACGGCCGCTTACCCTGGCTATTTGAAGCGGATCGAAATTCACGGCTCCGAAGGTTCGGCGGTTCTGGAAGAAGAGGACTTAAAAGCCTGGGATTTCGCCAAGCCGCACAAGGAGGACAAGGCCATTCTCGAACAGATGCGGGCCGCCAAAAGCACCGGCGGCGGCGCCAGCGACCCGGCCGCGATTGGCCATCATGGCCACGCGATTCAGTTTCGCGACTTCGTCGAGGCGGTGCGAAAAAACCGCCGTCCGGCCATCGACGGCCACGAGGGTCGCCGCTCGGTCGAGATCATTCTCGGCGTGTACAAAGCGGCGGAGACCGGAAAAACGGTGAAATTGCCTTTGACGAGCGATCCGGTGCTCAAAGCGCGAAAAACGGCGAAGAAGAAGTAGCGAGATCAAGCGAAACCGCAAGCTGCGGCTAGCTGAGCAACAAGAACTTCCATCGGCGGCGACGTGCCGCGAATGGTGATTTGCCGTTGTGTTTCATCTATCACTTCGATCTCAATTTCAATTCGTTCGTCCGGAAGCAAATCGATAATGCGGTCGGCCCACTCGATGAACACCAGGCCGTTCGAGTCGAAATATTCGCCGGGACCAAGTTCAAGGAACTCGTCTTCATCTTTGAGCCGGTACGTGTCGAAGTGAAAAACCGGCATGCGGCCGCCGGAGTATTCGTTGACGAGGACGAATGTAGGGCTCGTGACGTTGCCCGGCGGAACGCCCAGCGCCGCAGCGACCGCCTGCACGAGGCGCGTCTTGCCGGCGCCAAGCGTGCCGATGAGGCCAACGACGGTGCCGGGCGGCAAAATTTCGGCAAGCGCTGCGCCGAGGCGCTGAGTGTCGCGTTCGTCCTGGGCAGCGAAGGTAAACATCCGCGGCTGAACCCTCCCCTTGCCCCTCCCTGAGAGCGAGGGGGAACTACGTGTGCACCCAGCCTATTGGTTCCAGCGCGGTGCGCTGGCCCGTGTTGTTCTGTTGCCACAGGCCAGCGCCTGAAACGAGCTCGCCGACGTGTGTGATCGGACAATCGAGCGGTTGATCGCGCAATATCTCCTGCGCTGTATCGGGAGCGGCGGCGATCAAGAGCTCGAAGTCCTGCCCGTCGCTGAGCGCGTGCTCGAGCGCAGTCGCATCTCGATCCGGTGCCCCTTCTTGATCGCTTAAGCGAAACGCATCGGCGGAAATCGGCACGCGATCGGTAAAAACCACCGCGCCGCAGCCGCTCGCCGTTGCCAGACGCGAACAATCGATCGCCAGACCATCGCTGATATCGATCCCGGCGTGCAGCTCGTATCGCTCATGCAGAATGAGCGACTCGTGCACGCGTGGTGTGAAGTCGAACAGATGGCCCAGTATGCTGCCGCCTAGAGACCCAGTAACCAAGAGCCAATCGCCGGGCCGGCCACCCGTGCGCGTAAGCGGCCCGCGTTCGGTCAACTGGCCGAGGGCGGTGACACTGATAACAAGCGGTCCATCAAACGTGTTCGTGTCGCCGCCGGCGATCGCGACGTCGAACTCCTTGGCTAGCGGCAACAGGCCTTCGTATAACTTAATGGCCAATGGTAACGGCGCTCGGCTGCCGCCGTTGCGGCGCGGCAGGGCCAGCGAAATCACCACGGCCAGCGGGCGCGCCGCCATCGCCGCCAGATCGCTCAAATTCACGCCCAGCGCCTGGCGCCCAATTCGACGAGGATCATCCACCTCCAGTCGAAAGTCGACGCCGTCGTTGAGCATGTCGGTCGTGACAACGACATCCGAGCGACCTGAAAGCGATACGACGGCAGCGTCGTCGCTCAACCCAAGACGCGCGCGCGTATCGGTCGGCACATGCTGGCGAAGCCAATCAATGAACTCAAGCTCCATGCATTCACTGTACAGGCTTAGTAGCAGTCGCTCTACTGTAGCCCGGCCATCTCGCCGAGTCGCCGTGGCGACTTGGCCGGGACTTTAATGCCGGACCAGGATGGTCCGGCTATGTATGGCGGACTAACGCGACTTCGTCGAAGAGTCGGCCCGCGATGCGACGTTCAGATGCCCGTAGAGCGTATTCTGCCCGCGGAGAACGTAGAACTTGAGTTTGCCCATGTCGGTCAGGTTTGGCCGCGAGACGATGTATTGAATGTCCTCTTCCGAAGACGTTTCCCAGCGGTGCATGCCCACGAGGATATCGCCGGCCATGATGCCTTCCTGGGCCGCGGGACTATCGGGCCGGACGGACTCCACCCGCATGCCGCCGCGATAACGAGTGCTGCGGCGTTGAAACGTGCTGCGCGGCTCCTGCGTGAGCCGAAGTCCGAGCGCGCTCCAGGCATCGGCCGGTTTGTTAGTCGACGCGACGCGCTGGGGCGCCGCGGCTGCTTGCTGCTTGGCTAATGCCAGGTCGAGGACGAGCATTTCACTGCCCCGACGAACTTCGACCGCAACCGGCTGGCCCGCATCACAATCCAATAGTGCGCGTTCCAAGTCGAGCGGCCGTGACGTGGCAAGCGTTCCGATACGAAGTATTTCGTCACCCGGCTTCAACCCAGCCGCTTCGGCCGGGCTCGCCGCTTCGACCTTTGCGACGCGCAGCGGGCCGTCGGGATCGGTGGCTCGGGTCACCAATCCATGGCGTTTGCCCTGCAGTCGCTGCACGTTCAACAGTTTGGCGGCCACCTGAAGCGCCTGGTCAATTGGAATGGCGAATCCGATCCCCTGCGCTCCGGCCCGCACAGCAACATTGACCCCAATCATCTCGCCGTCGATGTTGAGCAGCGGGCCGCCGGAGTTGCCCGGGTTGATGCTGGCGTCGGTTTGAACGAGGTCGTCATACGACTGAGTATCGCTGACTTGCACATCGCGACCCAGCGCGCTGATGATGCCGCGCGTTACGGTTTGCTCGTATCCAAACGCATTGCCCAGCGCGATCACCGACTCGCCTTCCATCAAATCGGCCGACGTGCCGAAGCGAATCACGGGTAAAGGCTTGGGAGCGGGAATCTTGATGACTGCTAAATCGGTGGCAGGCTCATACGCCACGAGCTCGGCAGTGTAGCCGCGGCCGTCATCAAGCGTGATTTCTATTCGCCGCACATCGGAGACGACGTGGTAGTTGGTGAGAATGTAGCCGCGCTCGTCGATGATTGTGCCCGTGCCCATGCCGTTCACTTGGCGCGTTGTATCGGCGCCGCTGACGGACTCGACAGTGTTGGCCACGGTTTTCTGGCCCTGAATGCTCACGACCGACGGGCGAGCCTGGCGCACCGCGCGTACCACGGGCGTGAGACGCTCGGGCGATATCTCGCGCGCAATCCCGGGCTGGCTGCCGCAAGAATCAAGACCAGTACGAGGGAGAATTTAACGACTGGGCACGCGGCACAATGCGTACCTGCGGCTACTTCGGGCGCACAGAAGCTGGGTCATCGGCGGCTAAGTCGAGCGGGTTCGACTGGAGCGTCGCGGGCCAGATACTTCGCTTAGGTCGAGCGCAGCGGGTCGTCGTCGATCCCGGCAAAGTAAGCCGGGTCGTCCCCGACCCCGGCCAAAACTAGCCCACGCCATGCAGGCAAGATCGGTCCACCGCTACCAACAGCTTAAACGGTACAAATCGAGCCCGTCACAGATGGCCCAGCTTCGCGCCCATGATGGGCGTCGTGCGGCGGTACCAGCGCAGGGCTGGTGTGCCGCGCTTCCAAATCGCTCTGGCCCCGCCGTCAATCGCGGCGTGCAAAGACGGGCCGCGTGGGCACAGGATGAAAGCGGCCCGGCGGCATGGTTTCCGGCGGCCCAATCGCGCCTTCCGGCACGCAGTAATTCGCGACCGTTCCAAATGCGGTGCCGGCAAAGCTGAAAGTCGACATGACAACGGTCGACGCCGGCTCGACGATGGCACCGTTCACCAGGCGCTCGTAACTCGACGGTTCAGTGATAGCATTCGCGGAGTCGTCCGTCTGCGTTTCATCGCATTCGAAATCATCGCATTCGCTATCGTGGTCCTCCTCTGGTTCGCAGGCCGAACCACATTCAACGGCCGCGTTTTCATCGCCGGTAAATGGGATGTGCAAAGGAAGCGACGTTGTGAACTCGGTCCATGAAGCGCCTTCAGGGCCAGCGATGCATCCGCCGAGCGCTACGGTCAGCACCAGCAAGCAGGCGGCGAGGCGGGCGCCGAAACGTCGAGTTGTCGTTCCGCGATGGTTCAATGTGATGAATCGCTCACGTCAGGCGACATCTGAACCCCCATTGAGACGCTTCATCCATCGACTGTCTGAGCGCCGGAACTTTTGATTGATCGGCAAATTTTGCCCAGTTCGCCGCGACACCGTTTGAAAGCGCAGGCGACGAGACGCTTACCCCTAGTTTGGTTTCTTCTTCGCTTTGGATGCCAGCAATGGCACTGCTTGCAACAATAGAAAAAGCGACAACACGACGAGCAGGACCATTGGCCACGCCGGCAGAAATTTTTGGCCTCCAGGTCCCTCGGCTCCGCCGAGAAGCGTGATGAACACCGTCACGGCGAACCCCACCAGCAAAAGGCCACAACCAAGCGCAGCCATCGTGCCGCGAAACGCCAACTGTTCCGTAAGCTGCTGCTGGTGAACGTCGATCGTGCGGCCCTTTTGCAGGCTCAAGTCCACTGCGTCGACGACTTCCATGGCACGCGTCGCGGCATCCCAAGTCGAAGCGGGCGGTTCACCCGTCGCACTGCCTTGCGACATTGCGGCGGCAAATTGTTCGATGGCGACTTGGGCGGGGTGGAATTTCGATAATTCTTCCGCGTCGGTTTGCGCATGAGCATTCGTTTCCAATTGCCACTCGGCTGCCTCGCCCGGCTGAGAGTCATTGGGCACGCGCAACAAGACAGAACCGCGTTCGCCGACGAGGGTCATTTGCAGGCCGGCTAACGAACCGCCCGGCGAGCCAACGGCCCACCGCAGCGAGGCTGGCCCGTCGGTCGTCATCTGAATTTGCAGCGAAGCAAATGACACGTCTCGAACTTCAGGACCAATCGCGAGTAACGCGCCGTATCGGGCCGGCAACGGTTGCCATCAATTCAACGTCGCGGGCCAACAGTTGCACGACACTGGCCCGTTGAGTCGATTCCGCGCGATGCTCGCACGTCAGCTGATGAATCGTGCCGATTGCCGGATGGCCGTCGCGCATCCACTCGGCCAAGGTTGGAAGGATCGGATGGCGCGCCATTGGATTGAAGTGATGCAGGACGGCGCCAGTTTCGCGCCGGACCATGTCCAATTCGTAGTAGGTGAGCACCGATTCCGTGACTGGATGCACCACCAACAGCGGCACCGCCTCGGCCGCCAATCGCTTGAGCTGCTCCGCCCGCAGCTCGTCGCCCGCGGTTCCCCGACCCACGAGCACCGCGTCGGCGATGGTCCGGTCGAGCAACAGTTCCCACTGGGCCGCTCGATCGTCCAGCCGGTGAATAAAACGCGCCATGGCCCGCTCATCGGCTGGCCGCACGTCGCCGAGCCATACCAGCTCGTGACCCAGCGCAACGGCGGCAGCCACTAGGCGAAGAATATCCGGGTCACTTCCAAGGACGGCGAGCTTCATTGCGGCGGCGCGCTTGCGGCAGCGAAAAAAGTCAATATGTGAGGGTAGACGAATTTGGATTATCGCCTGAAAGTGCTTTTGAGGTAAGATTACAGAAACTGAGGCGGGCCGAATGTTGCGTAGTGCTCGCCGCCACCAAATTGCGACGTCGAATGTTCCAGATCGTACGAAACTCAGTTCTGCGCAATCGTCCTAGTGGTCTCGTCAAGTTGCGCCGCCGCGATCGCCAGCGAGAGTGCGCGGCAGCCCGGTCCAAAGACTTCGACGACCGAAAACGAACCCGCTCCAACTCCTGAACAAATCGCCGCGTGGATCGTTCAGTTGGACGATAACCGGTACGTTGTGCGCGAGCAGGCCACGCGGCATCTGCTGGAAACGCAATCCGCTGCGCTCGATCCGTTGCTGGCGACCGCTAACAGTGAATCGCCGGAGCCGTCGGACCGCGCCGTCTGGATTCTGCGGCGTCTGGGCAATTCCAAGGAGCAGGGGCTGCGTCGCCAGGCGCTCGAACGGCTGGCCCAATTGCGAAATCACCCTCAGGCCGCCATAGCCGCGTTGGAAGCACTGGCCGAGATCAGGCACAACGAGGCGATTGTGGCCATCCACCGGCTTGGCGGGCGCTTCGTCGCGGGCGATCAATTTGGCCCGTACATGACGCCACGTGTTGAGCTGGACCATCAGTGGCGCGGAGGCGATGCTGGCCTCGCGCACCTTTCGCGACCTGATCGGCGCTTATCAGGTGATCATCATCGGCGCCGACATTACCGCCAAAGGCGCGGCCGAGCTGCAACACGTCAGTCAGCTAAGGGAGGTGATGCTTTACCGCACGCAAGTGACGCCGGAGGACGTGCCCGCACTTCAGAAACTCCTACCGCATGTGATGATTGATTACCGTCGAGGCGGCCTGCTCGGCGTCGGAGCCAATCCGCTCGACGGCGCGGCGGCTGCCGTCGTCGCAACCGTGCAGCCCGGCAGCGCAGCAGAAGCGGCCGGCATTCTCGTCGGCGATGCGATCGAAAAGTTCGAGGGCCAGCCGGTGGAGAATTTCAAGGCGCTGACCACGATGATCGGCAAGCACGGCGCCGGCGAAGAAGTGACCCTCGACGTGCTGCGTGCCGGCAAGTCGATCCAATTCAAGTTGAAGCTCGGCGAGTGGAAGTCGCTGCAGTAAGCGACGACGTCAAACGTGGCCACTGCTAACTTGTTAGCAGTGCATATAGACCGCGGGCCTTGCGGACGATGCTTGGTCGCGTCATCCAACCGGCGTCGGTATTTGATGTTTAGACCGCAAGGGCGGAATAATTACACTGCTGGCAAGCCAGCAGTGGCACCCCGACGCGGTTACTTCTTACCAAGCATTCGCCTGAATTGTTTCCACGGGCGCGTGTTGGCCACATCATCGGCCGTAAGGCCGCCGCGGCGCGCCTGCAGAACGCCGTAACGCAGCACATCGAGTCCGCCGACACTGTGAGCATCGCTGCTGATGACGATAGGGATGCCGTGCCGTTTGGCGGCGGCCACGGCCACATCGTCCAGGTCCAGCCGGGCCGGATTGGCGTTAATTTCCATCATTTTGCCGAGCTGCGCGGCAGCCGCGAACACCTTTTCGAGGTCCACCGCGTACGGCTCGCGGCGGCCGATTAGCCGGCCCGTCGGGTGCGCAAGGATTGAGACGTGCGGATTCTCGATCGCGCCTAGGATCCTCTCGGTAATCTGTTTTTGCGACTGCTGTTGACCATAGTGGACGCTGGCGATGACCCAGTCGGCTTCGGCCAGCACATCATCGGGCAAGTCCATTCCGCCCTTTTCGAGGATGTCGCACTCGATCCCTTTGAGCACGGTGAAGTCATCGAATTCGCGGTTGACTTGATCGATTTCATTCCACTGCTGCCGCAGCCGCTCCGCGTTGAGGCCGTGCGCCATGCTCACGCGCGGCGAATGGTCGGTGATGGCGATGTAGCTCAAACCGCGCTGCTTCGCGGCCACGACCATTTCACGCAAGCTGGCCTTGCCGTCGCTGGCCGTGGTGTGCATGTGCAGGTCGCCCTTGAGATCGGTCAGCTCAATAAGGTCCGGCAACGTGCCGCCGGCGGCCCAGGCGAACTCCTCTCTGGCTTCACGGATCTCCGGCGGGAACCACGGCAAATTAAGCGCGGCATACACTTCTTCTTCGGTGCGGCCAGCGATGTAATTCGGAGAGTTTATGTCATAAACCAGAGGGGGAGAGTGGGAGAGTGGGAGAGGGGGAGACTTCACGGTATTCGTTATCCCTGTTTCTCCCCCTCTCCCCATCTCCCCCTCTTCCATTCTTTTCTCATCAGGTACTCGGAACACACCATATTCGTTAATCCGCAGGCCGCGGTCCTTGGCCATTCCGCGCAGCACGACGTTGTGGTCCTTCGAGCCAGTGAAATATTGCAGCGCGGCCCCGAACGACTTGGGCGGAACCACACGTAAGTCGATCTGCAGCCCTCGGCCCAGGCGGATCGACATCTTTGTGTCGCCGCGGCCAATCACCGTCGCCAGCTCCTCGAATCGCCCAAGATGATCCATCACGGCATCCACATCATCGGCATCCACGAGCAGATCGACGTCGCCGATCGTCTCGCGGCCCCGGCGATAGCTGCCGGCCACTTCCATCTGCCGGATGCCGGGCAGCCGGCGCATATGGACCAACAGGTCCTGCACAATTTCATCGGCGTGCGCCCAATACATCCGCTGTTGCGCATGTGCCGCCGTGTCGATCCCGGCCAGGATCTTGTCCTGCGTCTTTTTGCCGAAACCCTTGAGCGCTTGCACCTGGTCGGCCTCGCAGGCCGCGCGGAGACCGTCGAGCGACGTGAGGCCGAGCTCCTTAAAGAGAGCGGCCGCCTTTTTCGGCCCAAGGCCCGGGATGCGAACCATCGCCAGCACGCCCCCGGGTATCTCCGCGCAGCTCCTCGAGCATTGCGATGGAGCCCGTTTCAAGCACCTCGCTAATCTTCAGAGCCAGGTCTTTCCCGATGCCGTCGATGGCCGTCAATTCGCGCGTCGGATCGGCTGCGATCGTAGCGAGAGATTCCGAAAGGTCATTGATCTTCCGCGCCGCGTTGCGATACGCGCGGCACGCGAAACGGGTTGGCGTTCTGAAACTCCAGCAGGTCCGCGATTTCATCAAATTGCGCGGCAACATCGCGATTGTTCATGCCGCCATGATACGCGGCGCGGGGCTGAGGGCGTAGGGTGGGCACTGCCCACCATGAATCGCCGCGAGTAATTCAAAATGGTGGGCAGTGCCCACCCTACGAAATTACACATCCGCCAGCATCGTGAACTTCGCGAAGTCCATGAGGCTGTCGTCGTCGTCCAGCGCAGGCATGACTCTCGAGCTGGCACGCTCGGCTTCGGCCCACAGGGAGAGCTTGTTCAGCCCGTCGAGCGCGGCCACTTTGTAGCACTCGGCCATGGTGGGGTAGTTGAACACGGCGTCGCGGAAATAATCGATCGTCCCCTCGAGCGCCATGACCGCCTGACCGATGTGCACGATCTCGGTGGCCGATTCGCCAATCACGTGCACGCCGAGGAGCTTGCGCGTGTCGCGGTGGAACAAGAGCTTGAGCATGCCCGTGCGATCGCCAGCGATCTGACCGCGGGCGATCTCCCCGAAGCGAGCCGTGCCAACTTCGTAGGGCACACGCTCTTTGGTGAGTTGCTGCTCGTTCTTACCCACCATGGAAATCTCGGGAATCGTGAACAGCCCGTAGGGCATGAACTGGCACGGCTCGAAGGCCCAGCCCAGCATGTGGCACACGGCCCGCCGGCCTTGTTCCATCGCCGTGCTCGAAAGGGCAGGGAAGCCTACCACGTCGCCCACGGCGTAAATATGCGGCACGTCCGTCTGAAAGTTTTCGTTGCACGTCATGCGGCCGCGATCGTCGGCCTCCAAGCCGGCGTGATCCAATAGCAGCGGACCGGTGTCGCCCACGCGCCCCACGCTGAACAGCACTGCCTCGCTCAAGAGTCGTTTTCCGCTTTCGAGTTCGACGGCCACCAATCCTGGCTTTGGTTCGCGGATTTCCACAACGCTTTCGCCGAACCGGAATACCATGCCCTGCGATCGAGCGTGGTGCAGCAGCGAGTCGATAATCTCGTGATCGCAGAACTCCAGCAGTTGCGAGCGGCCGTCGACGACCGTCACCTGCACGCCCAGCGTGGCGAACATGATGGCGTACTCAAGGCCGATCACGCCGCCGCCCACGACGATCATCGAGCGCGGGATGCTGCCCAGGTTGAGGATTTCGTCCGAATCAAAGATCGTTTCGCCATTGAACGGGATGTGGCTGGGCGCGCCGGCGCGTGCCGGGCGCGAGCAGAATGTGCTCGGCTTCGAACACTTGGCGCTCACCGCGCCAGCTCACTTCGATGTCGTGCTGGTTCAAGAAGGCCGCCTCGCCGGCACACCACTTGCACGCGGTTGCGGGCGAACTGGTCCTGCAGCACCTGCCATTCGAGCTGATTGACCTTGAGCATCTTCCGCCGCAGGTCGTTCATGGTGATTTCGCGCTTGCGGCGAAACGTTTCTTCGTACACGTCGCGATGTCGATATCCCGTGAGATGCAATATCGCTTCGCGAATCGTCTTGGACGGAATGGTCCCCGTGTGCAGCGACACGCCGCCCAGAAGCTCGCGCTGCCGTTCAATTACCACCACGCGCCAATTCTGCTTCGCCGCCGCGATGGCCGCCTTCTGTCCCGCCGGCCCGCTGCCAATCACCACCAGATCGTATGCCATGTTCCGCTTTCGTCCGCCTTCGAAAGTACACGATGCCCATAACAAGCAAGCGTAGGTGACAGGACACGGGATGCCGGGGAGCGCCCTTACTGGGCTTGTTACGAATCGCACGACGAGGCCGTTTATGGCGAATCTGCCGACTAAAACGCGCAGGGACGAATGTCTTTTGACCCCTGAACAGCGCGTAATCCGCTTGCGGCTTAGCTCTTTAGTGATCTAAGAGCGCCAGGATCGGAGCAGCGTCTTCGAGCGTGTCGACGAGCGCATCGGGCTCGCCCGCGCAAAGCGCGTCCGCCGCCGTGTGCCCGGTCGGAACCGCAACGCAAAGCGCACCAATCGACCGGCCGCAATCGATATCATGCACCGTGTCGCCAATGACAAGCACTTGCCCGCGGTGGTGATCGCCGTTGAGATGCAGCCGCGCGGCGGCCAGGGCCGTGGCCGCAATGTCGCATCGCTCCGTGTGTTCGTCGCCGAATCCGCCAAACGGGAAATGGTCCCACAATCCGTAGTAACCAAGCTTTCGACGGGCGCCTTCGCGAACATTTCCAGTCAGAAGTCCGACTGCCACATCGCCTCGCGCCGCAAGAGTCGACAACAGGTCCACGACACCGGGCAGCACGAAACCCTGATGCGTCGCCAGCGTTTCTTCCAATCGCGGCAAGTAGCCAGCACAAAAGCGGAGCCAGTTTTCGGCCGTCGGCGTCACGCCGTGGCTGCGAAAAAGGTCCATCGCGATGGCCCGGTCGCTGCGGCCGGCGAATGCCACGGTGCGATCGATCTGGTCAATGCCGAAGTCTTCGGCCAGCGTGCGCCAAAGGCCGTCTGCCCGGCGCCGCCGGTCAGAACTAACGTGCCGTCGATGTCGAGGAAGCAAATGTGCATGAACGCCTAGAGCTAAGAGTCAAGAGTCGAGAGCGAGACGGCGATGGCGTTACCAATTATTTCGGAACACCGCTTGCGGTTTAGCGCACATTACGCCGGCTCTGTCACAAGCATAGCCGGCGATCGCGCCCTAGCCAAATCGCTCTTTGTTTGTTAGTTTCTCATCATCGCATCCGGCAATGCAGCGCATCGCGGCTAGCCGATCCGTCGCATCCCAGCGAACCTGTCCAGCCCTCGACTCTTAGCTCTCGCGACCCCTAAATGAAGCAGCCCATTCCCGGCGAAGCCCCGTCCAACATTCAAGAAGTTACCGTGATGACCGTTTGGCCGTCGCTTTCCGCGACCGCCTTCGGCCGATTTTGGGGCCAGCTTTACGCACTGGAGTACGGCCCGCGGATCTTCGGCGTGCCCGTGACATTGGGCCGACTGGTTGCACTCGCCTCCATACCGTTCATGCTGGCGTGGTATTTCTTGATGCGGCTGCCGCGAGTTCCACTCGTTCTGATTGGCTTCCGCAATCCAATGTGTTGGCACTATCGGTTGACGAATCGGCGCGTCGTCATGGAAAACCCATTCGGAAGCGAGCTAAAAAGCGTCGCGCTCGATCGATTTGATTCCATCGAAACCGTCGTGCAGCCGGGCCAAGCGTGGTACAAAGCGGGTGACCTCGTGTTTCGGCTCGGACAGGTCGAAACATTCCGCATCGCCGGCGTGCCGCGGCCGGAGACATTCCGCCAGACGTGTCTCAAAGCCAACATGTCATTCGTCGGCGTGCAGAAACTGCGAGCAATCGGCGCAGCGGTGTGACCGTTTTGCCAAGGATCGCAGCCCGCAGCGCCAGCAAGGGAGTATGCGTCAACGCGTATTCTGGCTAGCGCAAGCTACGAATCGTCGCGCAAACGCACAATTCCCTTGCTTGCGCTGCGGGCTGCAATCAATGCTGCTTTAAGTTTCAGCTTTCCGGCCGCTCGGATCGCGCGCTGGCCAGCGGCTTTCCATCTGGTCCGATCTCCGTGCCTTTGCGAAGCGGCTGATCGAGCGATACGCGATACTTCTTGTCGCCGGCCTGGTACACCATCGAGCGCGGTTCAACGCTGACGATTTGCCCTTCGAGCTGGCCGACTTTGAATGTGTCGCCGGGATGAAGATGCAGCGTCTCGCCGGTGGTGCGCACGTGGACCCAGGCTTGAAACTTGTCGCCAACGCCAATGCTCGCCGAGAATCTGGCATGCTCCGCGTCATCGAACTTTGGTGGCGGGGGCGGGTCCGGTCGTGCGGCTACCGCTGGTTTTGGCGCCGTATACACGTTCGTCAGATCGCGGTCGCCCAGGCTTTTCTGGTAATCCGCGAGGCTGGCCAGCGCGAGCCGCTTCGATTCGCCCTTGGGTAAGCTGTCCGTCGCTTCCGCTCCCGGCAGAATGAGTGCCTCGACGTCGAACGTGACTTCGATTTGACTTGCCCCCACCGGCCGCAGGAGCCGTAACTGCGTAACTTGCTGCAATTGTGGCGCTCGGTAGAACTCGTAGAGCAGTGCGGACACGGACGACAGCGACCCGCTGCCAGCCAGCGTATAACCAATGGTCTTGTATGCGTCCTTGGACGATTGTCGCGCGGCGGGAGTGATGTCTTCGACCGTGAGGCCGGCTTCTTTGGCCTTGGCCAACAGCCAGGCTTTGTAGAGCGATTGGGCATTCTCGCGGTTCGCAGGCAGCGAGCGCTTCTGCCATTTTTCGAGCATACGGAGTGAGTATTGCCCTTTTTCAATCGCCAGATTGATGTCGGCGAGCTCCTCCTTGGCCGTGGCAAGCTCGGAACGGCGCGATTCGATTGCGCCCTGGTACCGGCCGTATACGAACCGGCCACCGAGGATCACCGCGATCGCAACCACGATCGCCGCCAAGAGTTTTTCGCGCTGGCTCATGGCGACGCCTCGTCGTCTGGCGTCACCTCGATTTGCAGGCCAAACGCCCACGGGTAACCACTGACGCTGTTGTCGGCGCCGCCGACGCCCGGTCGAACCACGTGCCGCTCATCGCTCAGCCTCCGTTCCAACCCGTCGACCGCAGCCGGACTCTTGGCAACGGCGCCTACATCCATCCGACCGCCGGTTGCATCGATGCCCGGCGGCCGGTACATCGTGAGTTGTGTCAAAACGACGTCTTCGTTCACCGGATAGTCTTTTGCCGATAACGGCTGCGGACGCAGTCGGCGTCCGAACTGCTCCATCTCGTCGAGCCAGTTCACATCGGTATCAAGCCAGTCCTCAATCGCCGCGGCATTTGCCGTAATCTTGTCGTATTGTTCCTTGCTCGGCTTGATCGACTGAATTTCGCTCTGCACGTCCGCAAGCTCTCCGGAGATGCTCGCCGTATTGCTCCAGAAGTGCAGGAGAATCCCGAGAACGACGACGGCCGCTGCGGCTGCGCCAAGCGCGTGCGTGCGCGTGAATCGCTGCGGTTCGGCGCGGCGACGCACGTTCGCGAAGTCGAAAATGGGCGGGCGCCGGTCGGCTTCCGTCAGCGCCATCCCGAGCACCGCGGCAAACCGCGCAAGGCTTTCGGCCGGCACGCCCTGCGACGCGGTTCCGGCCGGGGCGCTCTCGGTTGCATCGAACAGCACGACAGGTATGTCAAGCTCATCCGCCAAGCCACTCGCGCTGTCCGGCGCCGAAGCATTTCCGCAAAGCACGACCAACTCGACTGGCCGATCGGTGAGCTGCTGCCGCGCCGCGGCGACAGTGCGGCGAATCTCGCCCACGAGCGCCCGTTGGCGCCCTTCGACCTGTGTGGGCTCGGGGAGCCGCACCGTGCGCATCAAGTGCACTTGCTCGCCGGACTGTACCGTCAGATCGGCTTCATCGGTGAGCGGGTTAACCACGAGCGCGATCTTGTCGGCGTCTATAACGCCGGCACGACTCGCGGCGGCACCAGCCGCGCATGCCCGCAGCACAATGCGATCCGGTTCAAGCTCCAGGCCTTGGCATAGCTCGCGCACCTCGGTCATGCCGGCCGGACTGAGCGCAACGGCCAGCACCTGGTGCTGATTTTCCGCGTCGCCCGCAAGCGGAATGAAGTCGAGGGCCGCGTTTTCGCCCAGCGTGGTGAATTCGCGCTCCGCCTGGAACCGCACCAGGTCGGGCAACTCTTCGAGGGGCGCGGGGGGCAATGAAAGGAGCTTCATTTGCACCTGGTCGCGGCCAGCGCTGACGATCGTCGTGACTTTTCCCTCCAGCGGCTGGGACATCGCCGCCGCGAGCCGGCCGCCGATCTGCTTTGCGCTCAGACCCGCCGGGTCCTGGGTGGCCAGCGGCGCGGCCCAGGCGCCCACGACCGACGTGCCCGTCGGCCCGCTGGCCACAAGCAGGGCGCGAACTTCGTGACGGTCCCAATCAATAGCAAGAATTCGCGGCATCGATTTGGCGTCGGCCGCGAGGCCGAATCACCTTGTTTCAGTATTCAACTGTCGTCTTACACGCGGCCGAACGATCATCAGCGACGCCGCCAATCCATTGTACACACACTCACTACGGGACGTCTGCCGCCGGCACGCCAAGGACTTCGCGCGAATAGCCGGGTCCGAGCTCCCGCAATTCCCAGCGGCGTCGGACCACCGGAGGCTTCTGCGTCGCGTCGATGACGACCTCCATGCGGTCGCCCGGCCCTTCCGCGTCGAAAAAGCCCACGACTTGGGCCCGATACACGCTGCCCCCCGTTGTCACCAGCGCCATGAGCCGTTTCATCTGTTCCAGTTTGACGATGCCGTCGGTCAACAGCCACGTCTCGTGAACCTGCTCGGGCCGCTGCTGGCCGAGCGTCACGTCGCGGTTCGCGATGATCTGGTCGATGGCAGTGCTGTTCAGCCCCGGCACGCCGGCCAGCAGCAGCCGTGGGGCCTGGTTGACGTTCAGCCTGCCCGGGATGGCCGGCGCGGCATTCACCGCCAGGTTGTCCATCAGCTTGGGAAGATAGCGCTGCATCGCGCCGGGCTGGTCGGCGAACGCCGCGGCGACAACGGTCCGGCTATTCTGGTTCTGGCCTCCGCCTGCTCCTCCGCCTCCTTCACCTCCGCCGCCGCCATTTCGGCCACCGCCTCCCCCTTCTCCCCCGCCACCGCCGCCCCCGCCGCCACCGCCGAGGGCCGGCTTGGCGATTTGCGTGCTCACGCCAATTAAATCCAAAATCGTGTTGAGCTTTTGCCGCCCCTGTTGCGTGAAATCAAGCGTGATGCCCGAAGCGGGCTGCCCGGGCTCATCGCCGTCGTAGGGCCCGCCTTGCCGAAATGCGATGATAAAGTTCGCCATGTCGCGATCGAGCGCCTGGACCAAGAGCTTGTGAAGCTCTTCGAGGTTGTCCATGTTGACATCGATTTTCGGCGTGCCGTCCGCTCGCAGGTTTGTTTCTGCGCTGTCGAGCGTGAGATAGGCCGCCCAGCCGCGGTTGAGGTAGCCCGTCGAGTTATCGACGTTCTCGATGACGGTGAGCGGCTGTTCGCCAGCCTCGATTCCGGTGTTACGGTTCAGGTCGGCGCCGAATAGCAAGGCCGGCGTCACTTCGCGCACCAGAAGCAATTCTTCAATCGATCCGATCGGCCCGTTGCGCGGCGCGTAGGGCGGATCGAGCGACGAATAATAATCGCGCTCGGCGCCGAGCAGCCGCGTGTCGTGATCCTCGTCGAGCCAATCGAGGATCGCGTCGGCAATCGACTCGGTCATTCCCGGCAGCGTCATGAGCAGCTTACGCGCACCGTCCTCACCCGAGTTGTCGGCCAGCAGGACGGTATTCAGATTGAGCCTTGCGGATTCATTCTCGATGCCGTAGCGAACGCCGCCGTAGTAGCCGTCGGTTGTCAGATCGGGCGCGAGCACGGTGAACCGGCCGCGAAATGCCGCCAGCGGGTCGTCGGTCACCATGATGCCTTGAAACAATTTCGGATTGGCGTACAAGCCGCCCGATTCGAGGAGAATCTTCGGATCCTGCATGAGCAGGGCTTTGACGTATTCGATTCCCGACTCGGCCAGGTGACGCGATTGAAGTTGCCGGCCGTGGCGCGCGATGCGCGGTTCTCGGCAAACATGCGTTCGAAGAACGCCATCGCGCCGAGCGTGAGCAGCGCAATCACGATCAGTGTCAGCACCAACATGCTGCCGCGCCGTTGGGACCAAATTATCTTGGCGTCGGCGGCCACGCCGAATCTCCCTAATAAGAACATATCACTGTTGCCCAAAATTCGATCCAGACTGCGAACCCGAACCACCCGACGACGAACTCCCCGACGAGCTACCTGAGGACGAACCGCCGGACGATGCACCACCCACCCCAGACGACCCTCCGGCGCCGCCCGTTGCCGAATTGGACAGCTCCGACATCGGCAGATACACCGTTTGGCGATACTCGCGGGCCGTTTTCGGTAAATTACCGACGTTGTAAAGTCCGGCGACGTGAGACTCAGCGGCTTCGGCGGCCGGCACGATCCACAAGCGAACCTCGATGGCCACCGGCAGTGAGTTTCGCTCCAGCATTTCCCAAACATCGCTGATTTGTGCGCCGTCGAAATATCGAAATTCGATGCGCACGACCTCCGGGGCGACGAGCGCCTGTCCTGAATCGAGAATTGCCGTGTTGCCTGATTGCTCGGCCCACACCCGCATCGTGCGGGCAATTTCTTGGCGAACCAATCCGCCGGCGCGAAGTTGCAGATCGCCCGCCAGCGAAGTCGCCGCCACGCTGCCCGGTTCGACGTTCGCTCCCTGGCGAATGAAATAGCGGACGCTTTTCAGGTCGCTCGGTCGGGCGACTCCAGAGGTTGCTGCAACGGTCGAACTCGCAGCCAGGCCGCCCGTCTGCACGCCGATCGGCGCATTGGTGTAGCCGGTCACGGTCGCGAACAGCTCTTCGCGGCGCGGCAGCCGAATCGTGTCGACGTACATCTCGCTGAGCGTGCCGCTCAGTCCCAGCGGCATCGTTGAATCTGTCGTGACGACACCTGCACCCATGGAAGACGTACCGCCGCCCGGCGACATGCCCGAGCCGCCGCCCATGGATGCACCACCACCGCCTGACGATCCGCCACCTGCGCCACTTGTGGGTGCGCCGCCCGACGGAGAACCGCCTCCGCCGCCGGAACCACCACCCCCACCCCCACCCCCACCTCCGCCGCCGCCGCTTCGTTCGTCGTCAATCGAATCCACATCGAACTCGGCACTCGCGGCTGCGAGCTGCTGGATCGCGGACATATCTTGCGGCTTGTAAATAGCCGTGGCCCGGATATCGTCGGCGATCATGGTCAGAATGCTGCGGGCAAGCTGCGCCTCTTCCACTTCCGTTCGGCTGGCGTCAACGCGCGTGAGGTACAGGTTGATGGCTGTACTGATCAGGGCAATGAGCATCACCGAGAGCGCGATAGCAAGGATTAATTCAAAGAGCGTGAACGCTGGACGTTTGTTGCCGTTGTGCCGACGACGGGCATTGGCCTGAAAGGCCAAGATATGACAGCCCAAGGCGGAGCCTCGCCAAAGCGAGGCGCAGCCCTGGGTTATGCGCCATTTTTTTGAAAGTTGAAGCCCTGAAAGGGCGAAATTCGATGCGATTGTATTCCGCCCTTTCAGGGCTTGATTCGCAACGTTGGTACCGATACCCAGGGCTTCGCCCTGGGCTATCACATTTCGCCCTTTCAGGGCTAAGAACGTCATCGCTGGCCTCCCGCCCCGGTTTGGCCGCCGGTTGCACCCGATGACGCGCCGCTCGATGCGCCCGTCGAGGATTGGGACGAAGATCCCGTCGAAGATTGACTGGGAGTCGTTGGCGGAACGTAATCGGGGTTAGGCAGCCAGCGCACCAGCTCGAATCGTGCCGGTTGCAATCGAGGGTCGGTCTGTTGCTCGACAAGCACGCGAACACCAATCAGCTCCGTGTACCCCGTCTGCTCCATGGCAATCGAAAACACCCACGGCGGGTCGCTTTCGACCGCGGCCGGCGACTGGTTCACCGCGCCGAGTGGGATCACGCCGGCAATCAGCTCGTCCATCACGGACGAAGCGAGAATCTGAGCTTGCGTTTCGTCGCGCGTGCTCGTGGCATTCTGATCGGCCAGCCGCATTACCTCGCCCAACGCTGCAAGCGAGCCGGCCAGAATCGCCAGTGAGAGGATGATTTCGAGCAGGGTGAAGCCTTCGGGTGCCACTGGCTTTGCCAGTGCTCTGCTGCGGCGCGGAGGAGCGTGATTACCCCCTCCCCCGCCCTCCCCCCAAGGGGGAGGGAGACGGAAGGTGATCCTGGCTCGGCACGGGCCCCAACGCGTATTGAGTGTTGAAGCCTCAAATCTCATGGCCCGACCGCCTCTCTGCCGATGTCGCTCGTGTTCGCGATTCCGGTGAGACCTCGAAGAGTAACGCGAACCGTCTGCAGCGACTCGTTTGATAAGACGACGGAGGCGTCCGTCGTCGTGCCATCCGGATGAAACAGAATCGGCGCGGACCACGCGCTCTGTGCCGCCGTGCCAAGCGTCGCCAGCACCTGACTCGAGTCGGAAATATCGCCGGCGGCGAAGATCACCCCGTTCGGCAAGCGGTTCTGCGCCAGTCGCAGCATGTCGGCCGAACTGTGCTCGGCGGTCGGATCCTCCGGCGCAATCATTTCGCTGCCCGGCATGCCAAGCTGATCGAGCATGATGATCTGAAAACGGCTGGCCCGCGGCTCGAAGCGAAATACGTGAGTCTGGCCGGAATCCATCGCCGCCAGCCGGGCGCGCGCCGAGCGCCTGCGCACAAGCTCCGCCGCGCCTTGCAGACCCGCGCGTGAAGGAGCCTTCCATGAGAGGCGCGGCCACCGCACCGATCACGACCAGCAGCGCCAGCACGAGACACACTTCGACGAGCGTGAGGCCACGACGCAAGCCAGATCGTGATCGATCGTCGCTCATTTGTCGTCAGGCCTTCGTCTTTTCCCAATTTCCGATATCATCGGCGCTGCCGTCCTGACCGTCGGGGCCGACCGACCACACATCGAACGTGTCCGGGTTGTGCTTGCCCGGCGCCGCGAAGCGGTATTCGTTGTCCCACGGATCGGTTGAGACCTTGTCGAGGTACGGGCCGCCCCAGCGGTCGGCAAGTTTCGCGTCACTCGGCTTGGTGACCAGTTCCTGCAAATCGCCTGGGTACTGGCGCGTGTGGAATCGATACATTTCAATGCCGCGCTTGATGAGACCCACCTCGGCGGCGGCCGCATCCTTTTCCGCCTTCTCCTGTGTCCCCGTGAACATGTTCACGGCCAACGATGCCAGGACGACAAGGATTACCAGCACCAGCAGCACTTCCATGAGCGTGAAGCCGCTCCGGGTGCGGTGGTTTTTCCCACAACGCGTTGGATTTTTCTTCACAGCAAACATTGTTCTATGCTCCTCAAATTATAGGTGTCGGATGTCAGGTGTCGGGTGTCGAGATAATTCTTCCAGACACCTGACACCTGAAACCTGACACCTGCTCACATTGCCGTGCTCATCTTCAACACAGGCACCAGCAGGGCGATAACAACAACGAGTACGACGCCGGCCAGGATAAGCAGCATCAGTGGCTCGAGCAGGCGCACGAACAAATCCAGCCGGCGCCACGTGTCGCGCTCCAGCGTATCGGCGATGTGCGGCAAAACGGTTTCCAAATTGTTCGATTGTTCGGCGACCGCGATCATTTCCACGACGTCGGCCGGAAACTTGCCGCTAGCCTCCAGCGGCGTGGCCAGTGATTCGCCGGCGGAGATATTCTCAGCGGCACTCCGCACGGCGGAGGAAAGCACTCGATTGCCGGTCGAGTCGGCGCTGATTTCCAGCGAACGGACTATCGGGACGCCGTTCGTCAACAATGTTCCCAGCACGCGGCAGAATCGCGACACGGCGAGGCTCAAGTAAATCGAACTGGCGACCGGTACCTTCAATCGCCAGCGGTCGAGCCACATCCGCCCTTCGTCCGTTTGCAAACGCTTTATCAAAATGAACCCGGCCCCAACCAGTCCCGCCAGCAGGAAGATGCCGTACGACTGCAGCGTGTAACTCAGCCACAGTAGCCAATCCGTGATGGCCGGCAATTCGCCGCGGTCGCGCAGCCGCTGAAACAGAGCCTCGAACTTCGGCACGAAAAAGATGATCAGCACGTTGACCACGACCGTGCCCAGTACAAACAAGATCATTGGGTAGGCCAACGCGCCCATCACTCGGCTTTTAAGCTCATCTTGCTGCTCAGTGAACTTGGCGAGCCGATCGAGTGCCTCTTCAAGAAATCCGCCTTCGCCGCCGGCACGGATAATGCTTGTGGCCAGCTCGCCGAAGGCCCGCGGATGGCGGGCCATTGCGTCGGACAACGTCGCGCCTTCCTCGACGCGAGAATGAACGTCTTCCAGCACCTGCGCAAGATTCTTGTGCGGCGTCTGCTGGCGGATGATTTCGACCGAACGCAGCAGCGGCACGCCGCTGCCCAAGAGCGCCGACAGTTGTCCATAGGTGGACGCCATAACACGCGCTCGCACGCGCGGCGAGCCTTTGCCTCGAACCGCACGTCCATCCGCGGAGGCCACCTTGAGCGGAAACAAGTCGCGGCCGGAAAGCGTCGCCACGGCCTCTCGCTCGGTGCCCGCCGCGAGCGTACCTTCCACGCGGTTGCCCAAGAGATCGCGCGCTATGTAGGCAAATTCAGGCATGGTGGATAATGACGAATGACGAATCCCCGAATGACGAATGCCATGTGCATCCGCAACTGATCAATTCGTCATTCGTCATTCGTCATTCGAATATTCGTCATTACAGCCGGTCACTTTTCGTGACGCGTAATACTTCGTCTATCGTAGTCACGCCGCTCAGCACCTTCAGCCATGCGTCCTCGCGCAGGGTGCGCATGCCGTCTTTGCGGGCGGCCTGGCGGATTTCCCAGCTGCTGGAGCGGTCGTGGGCCAGTTGCCGCACGGCATCGCTGGTCACGCATAGCTCGAAAATTCCCTGCCGGCCGACGAACCCCGATTGCCGGCATGCGCGGCAGCCGCGCGGGCGATACAGCGGCTGGCCGCGACGCTCGTACTCGTCCCAGAGGAAATCCTTCGGCAAATCGTCGCGAGTCGGCCGGTACGCCTCGCGGCATTTCGTGCACAGCGTGCGCACCAGCCGCTGGGCCATCACGGCCTCAATCGTGCTGGCCACCAAAAACGGCTCAACGCCCATATCGACAAGTCGCGTGTAAGCGCTCGGCGCATCATTCGTGTGTAGCGTGCTGAACACCATGTGGCCGGTGAGCGATGCTTGAATCGCGTTCTCGGCCGTTTCGAAATCGCGAATTTCGCCGACGAGCACGATATCGGGGTCGTGCCGCAGGATCGACCGCAACGACGCCGCGAACGTGAGCCCGATCTTCGGATGCACCTGAATCTGGTTGATGCCTTCTAGTTGATACTCGACCGGATCCTCAGTCGTGATGATCTTGGTCGACTCGTCCTTGATTTCCAGCAGCGAGCTGTACAGAGTGGTCGTTTTGCCGGAGCCGGTCGGCCCGGTCACGAGCACGATACCGTGTGGCATGCGAATCAACTCGCTGTAGCGGACGTGCAAGTCGTGCTCCATGCCCAGCGCTTCGAGCGAGAACTGCATCCGCCCTTTGTCCAACAGCCGCATCACGATGCCTTCGCCGTGCAGCATGGGGATGACTGACACGCGAACGTCGATCTCGCGTCCGGAAACGCGAAGCTTGATGCGGCCGTCCTGCGGCAGGCGCTTCTCGGCAATGTTGAGCCGTGCCATGATCTTCAGGCGGCTGATCATCGCCGCCTGAAAACGACTGATTTCCGGCGGAATAGGTTGCGCTTGCAGCATGCCGTCGATTCGGTAACGAATCTTCAGGCCCGACGCCTGCGACTCGATGTGCACGTCGCTCGCGCGTAATTCAATCGCCTCGAGCAAGATTTCATTCACCAGCCGGACGACCGACGCTTCCTGAGCCTCCTCGCTGAGTTCCCCGTCGACGTCAATTTCGTCCAGCAGTTGAATGTCTTCCTCTTCCTGCAGCGCCAGGAGGTCGTCGATTGTTTCGCTGCCGACGCCAAGGTGTGCTTTGATCTGCCGGGCGATTTGCTCGCGCTGGGCCAGCACCGGCTCGATGGTCAGCCCGGTCGTGGCGCTGAGCTCATCGAGCGGATAAAGATCGAACGGGTCGCTGGTGGCCACCGTGAGCGTGCCGTTCTGCCGCTGGATCGGGAACAGGGCGTGGCGGTGGATGAGCTTCAGCGGGAAGCCCCGCAGCAGCGAAAAATCGATGGTCTGCTGCTCCAGATCGACGAATGGGATGCCCACTTCGTCGCCCAAGGCGCGCAGCGCGGCCTCCTCGCTGACCAGGCCCGAATCGACGGCGGCCACGTCGAGCCGCGTCGCCTCCGGCCGGTCCTGGCGGAGCTGATTGAGCTGCTGGGACGTGAGCAGCCCGCGTTTTACGAGGATGGAGCCTGCTTCCATCGCGCTTCCATGGTTGTTTAGGGAGGGATTCTGGCGGGATGCCGTTATTATGGGCGGCAACCGCCCGCGCAGCAATCGACCCCGCCAATCTCATTGTGATTCGCTGGCACAGCACACCAAGTGAATGGCCGTGGTCGATCCCGCCGCGACGGGCGAGCCCACAGTCATAAGAGTGCCGGAAACTCGTCCGCCGCAGCGGACTCGCCCCGGCCACCCCACGCTATGCCGTCTAAACGCTAATTCGTATCGCGATCGGAGCCGCGGTTGCGCCCGCGTCTTCCTACGCCGTCATTGCCGTTGCGGTTCCCGCCAAAGAAACCACCGCGTCCGCCGCGACCGCCAAATCCAGGCCCGGCGTCTGTCGCGGCAAAGTCGTCGCCCATCAAGGATTCTAACTTCGCCCGCTGCTCCGCTGTTAACACATCGAGCATTTTGTTGCGTGCTTCAATGCGCAGTTGACTGATTTTCTCTTGGAGTTCTTGCTCGACTTCGGCCGCTCGCTCCTCGAGCCGCTCGCGCTGACCGTCGTTGAGGTCGAGCGCGTCGGCCAATTGGCCGCTGGTGAGAGCGCCAGCTCCCTGCTGCTGCACGCGCATTTGCACGTCGATCTGCTTCAGCCGGTCGAATTGGTGCGGCAACAGCACTTTTTTCAGGCGTTTTTCCGCGTCGGCGTTCACCTCTTCCATTCGCGAACGAATCTTTTCGAACTGCTGCTGGCGCTCTTGATCGCTGAGGTCCTGCATCCCGCGGAACATCTCGCGCATTTCGTCCTGAAGTTCCGTGCGGATTTCCTCGGAGAGCGCTTCGACTTTTTCTTGTTGTTCGTCGACTAGCTGCAAGTCTTGCCGCACGTCGTCGCGGTACATCAGGCCCAAAACTCCTCCGCCTCCGCCGAAGCCGCCGCGAAAACCGCCGCCCTGCGCAAAAATCAAACCAGGAGTCGCCAACACGGCCATCCAGACAAGCGACGCAATACTGATAGAACGAGTGGCACGGTTCATCGTGTTTCTCCAAATTGTGCAGGCGAGGTGCTCGTGCTGTTCAATCCGAGCACTGTGGCTCCGACCGATCAGCGATGGTCCACGCCCTATTCTCCCTAACCCCAGTCCAGTCAGAAAGTTCCCCATAACTCAAGTCGCCCGACACGTCAGTTTCCCGCCAAGCGCCGCAATATCCAAGTGCGGCTACGGCTGATTTGGTCGAGGGCAATCCCGATGTTCTCTGGCGGCGTCTTGCGGTCGCCTGCTTTGCTTCGTAAAGTAAGACACAATGCCGAGTTAGGGCGGAAAAACAGCGCCGACTTTTTGGATTGCCAGTTTGCCTGTCTTTCCAGACCGGTGCGCCGCTTCATCCGACAGCACAAAGCGCATAGCAATTCGCGTTAGCCCATTATGGATGCCGCCGAGTTAATGCGCCTGGCGATTGAAAAGTGCCGCGCCGGGATAGCGCACGGCCAAAGCCCGTTCGGCTGCGCCATCGCGCGCGACGGCGAGGTTTTGTCGTGTTCGCATAACACAGTGGTGCTTACGACCGATATCACCGCCCATGCGGAGGTGAACGCAGTTCGCGAAGCATGCCGCGCAGTGGGCGACATTTTTTTGACGGGCGCCATGGTGGCAACCACCTGCGAACCATGTCCGATGTGCATGGCCGCACTGCATTGGGCTGCGCGTCGATACGGTTTACTACGGGGCAACCATCGCCGATGCCGACGAGGCGGGCTTCAACGAGCTTCAGTTGCCTGCGGCCAAATTGCTTCAGCTCGGCAACAGCAAGCTGAAGCTTGTGCCGAATGTGCTCAATAAGGAATGTAAGCAGCTATTTGACGAATGGTTGGCGAATCCAGAACGAACGGTGTACTGACAGGACAAAGTGAGAAGGTGAGTAAGTGAGCAGGTGAGTAAGTAGTTGCACGACATCGCATTCACCTACTCACTTACTCACCCACCCACCTACTCACTCCCACCGATGGTAACAAAAGTCGAAATCGCCGCCGACTGGCTTACCCGTTACACGGGCATGCCGCTGGACCGTTTCGGCAATTTCGTGCTGCTGACGAATTTCCGCGATTACGTGCAGCGGTTCGCCGCTCGCTTCAGCTGCGATATCTACGGCGACAACCGGCCGATGCAGTCGGCCACCAACGACGCTGGACTGACGATCATCAACTTCGGCATCGGGTCGCCCAATGCGGCCACAATCATGGATCTGCTCACCGCCTATCATCCCGAAGCGGTCTTGTTTTTGGGCAAGTGCGGCGGCCTGAAGCACGCCACGGAGATTGGCCACTTTATCCTGCCCATCGGCGCGATTCGCGGCGAGGGAACGTCCGACGATTATCTGCCGCCACTCGTGCCCGCGCTGCCGTCATTCAAACTGCACAAGTTCGTCTCGCAGAAACTGGTGGAGCGCGGGCTGGAATACCGCACCGGCGTGATCTACACAACCAACCGCCGCGTGTGGGAACATGACCTCAAGTTCCGCGAGCAGCTCCAGGAATACACGCCCATCGGCATCGACATGGAGACGGCGACGATATTTGTGGTGGGCCACAAGAACCAAATCGCGCGCGGTGCGCTGCTTTTGGTGTCCGACAAGCCGCTCGCGCCCGAAGGAGTGAAGACCAGCGAGAGCGACGCCCGAGTCAGTCGCGACTGGTCCGACGTGCATCTGTCGATTGGCATCGACTCGCTGACCGATATCGGCGAGAAGGGTGAAATGATCAAGCATTTTCAGTATTAAGTCGACCCTCTCCTATGAGCATTCAAGCGAAGGTTCGTTGCGTCGCAACTCTTGGCGCAGTTTTCTGCGCTGGCTGCGTCGTTTTAGCGAACGAGGACTTCGTTCCGCTGCGGATCGTAACCTTCAACGCCGAGTTCCTTGCCGCCCCTGGTGTTAGGCAGGGCGAGATTCAGAACTATCGTTTCGACCATGGGCGCCGGCAGCACCTCGAACGCGTGGCCTACCTCATCGAAACGCTCGCGCCCGACATCTTCAACCTCGTCGAGGTCACGTCGAAGGAAGCCGTCGACCGAGTAGTGGAAATCTTACATGAAAAGGGCCTCACCGATTACCGCGGATACCATATCGACTCGAACGACACGTACACGGCGCTCGACGTGGCGGTCATTGCCAGGCATCCGCCAGATGATATCGATGGCCGGCCGATTCGGACGTATTTCTCCGGCGGTGAAGACCCCACGTGGCGTGAGAGTTTCCAGTTTCGCGGCCGCAATGGACGCATGATCCGCGACACCACGTCGCTATCGCGCAATAGCGTGTATTTCATCACCGTGGCCGGCCACAAGTTGGGCCTTCTGGGACTACACCTTAAGGCTAACCCGCAGGATGATTACTCCAACGCCAAGCGCACGGGTGAAGTGGCGGTTGCCGGGCGCGTGCTGCGCGGCGAGATCGTCAAGCGCGGATACGTGCCAATCGTGCTTGGCGACCTCAACGATTACGACGCCGACGTGCCGGACCGAGACACATCCCGTGAGACCTCTACGCACGTGCTTCGCGATTTGAAAGATTTTGACCCGCAGCGACCCGGGCCGGAGTTGATCAACGTGGCCGAGCGGATGGCGCGACAGGCGGACCGCTATACTTCACACTGGGATTGGAACGAGAACCACGCCCACGACGGCGATGACGTTTACACCATGATCGACCACATCCTGCTGGCGAAAGAACTGATGCCGTACGTCACGCGGGCGTTTATCTGCCACACAGTTTCGCTGGACACTTCGGATCACTATGCAGTGGTCGTCGATTTGCGGCTGCCCTCTGGCAACTCGGAACCAGAAGTTCAAACTGCCGCCGCGGCTAACAATTAGGATTTAACCACAGAGACTCACAGCACACGGAGAAAAGAAGGGGCAATTTAGTATCGCAGGTTTGCTAATTTGCCATTGGTCATTTTTGAAATTGCCAGTTTCAAACGGCTAACCGTATCAATAGACTCCTTTCTGTGAACTCTGTGTCTCTGTGGTTATCCCAATCCATTCGTTGAAAGGAAATTGGTTGCCTGATTCGATCGTCAAATTGATTGACCACTCCGTGCTGCAGCCGACGCAGACCGATGACGATGTGCGCACGGCATGTTCGATGTGCGCCGAGCTTGGCGTGGCCAGCGTTTGCGTGAAGCCGTCCCAAGTTTCGCTTGCGGCCGAATGCTTGCGAGGTGCATCGGTACTCGTCAGCACAGTGATTGGCTTTCCGCACGGCGGTACAACGACGGACGCAAAGCTTTTCGAAACGGAGCTTGCCTGCAGGCAGGGCGCCCGCGAAGTCGACATGGTCGTGAACATCTGCAAAGTGTTATCCGGCGATTGGAGCTACGTTGGGCGCAACATTCGCGCCGTCGTCGATGCGGCCAGGCGGGCCGGCGCGATCACCAAGGTCATTTTTGAAACCGGCTTGTTGCCAAATGACGAGACCAAGGTGCGGCTATGCCAGATTAGCGAAGCGGCCGGTGCGGCATTCGTAAAAACGTCCACGGGCTTCGGCTTCATCAAGCGCGCCGACGGTACGATGGTGGCCACCGGCGCGACTGAACACGATGTGCGACTGATGCGCGAGCATTGTGGACCCGGCGTCAACATCAAAGCTTCCGGCGGCATGCGCAGCTACGACGACGCCCGCCGCTTCGTCGAATTGGGCGCCACGCGGCTGGGCACCAGTAGCACCAAAGAAATCGCCGCCGGCGAACAGGGCGCAAGCGCGGCAAGCAAGACGGATTATTAGCCACAGAGTACTCAGAGATCACAGAGGAGGTCTCAGGGATCAATCATTGAGGATGAATGTTGAAGAATGAAATTTTAAGGATGTGGATTGCAATAGTCGCTCATCTGTTAAGCTCATCGCTCATCATTCCATCTCTCTGTGATCTCTGTGTCCTCTGTGGCAAAGAAAGTATGCCAGAAATCGATGCTCGACCTCTACGACCAAATCGAACAGGCGGCGGCGGCGATTAAGGCCGCATGGCCCGAGACGCCGCATGCCGGCATCATCCTTGGCACCGGCCTCGGCGGTTTGGCGGGGCAGATCGACGTGGCCGCGTCTCTCGATTACGAATCGATTCCCCATTTTCCGAAGTCAACTGCCGTGAGCCACCGCGGGCGGCTCGTGTGTGGGCGACTCGAAGGTGTGCCCATCGTGGCCATGGAAGGTCGCTTCCATCAATACGAAGGTTACCCGCTCAACCAAATCACGCTGCCAGTGCGCGTGATGAAGCGTTTGGGCGCGAAGCTGCTCATTGTCTCGCAGGCCGTTGGCGGCATGAATCCGTACTACCGCGCTGGCGACGTGATGATCATCGACGACCACATTAACTTGATGGGCGACAACCCGCTGGTGGGGATCAACGACGACCGGCTCGGCCCGCGGTTTCCCGACATGTCGCGGCCGTACGACCCGCAGCTAATCGAAAAAGCACTGGAGATCGCGCGGCAACAAAACTTTGTGACGCATCGCGGCGTCACGGTCGCGGTCACGGGCCCAAATCTGGAAACACGTGCCGAATATCGCTTCCTGAGAATGATCGGTGCCGACGTCGTGGGCATGTCCACGGTTCCCGAAGCCATCGTTGCCGTTCACTGCGGCTTGCGCATCTTCGGGCTGTCGGTCGTTACCGATATGTGTCTTCCCGACGCTCTCGAGCCAGCCAACATCGAGCACATCATCGCCACGGCGAACGGCGCCGAGCCAAGGTTGCGTGCCCTTGTTTGCGGCGTGCTGAAATACGATGCGGTCAGAAACGAAAGAGGGGGAGAAGGGGAGAGGGGGAGAGGGGGAGACTCAGGTTAAGGCCGTTCTTCGATCTCCCGGTCTCCCATTCTCCCCTCTCCCATTCTTCTAAACGATGCTTCAACCTTGGCAGCAAATCGACGAAGCCGCGAAGTTCATCCGCGGCAAGTGGAGCGAAACGCCCCGAGTGGGCATCATTCTCGGCTCCGGGCTCGGTTCGGTCGGCGATGCAATCCAGCGCGACGCAGCGCTGGACTACGGCGACATCCCGCATTTCCTGCGTTCGACGGCGATAGGTCATCACGGACGGCTGTTGTACGGACGCTTGGGCGGTGTCGCGGTTGTTGCCATGCAGGGCCGCTTCCACTGCTACGAAGGCTATTCGGCCGAGCGCACGACGTTTCCGGTGCGCGTGATGAAAGCGCTTGGCATCGAGCTGCTCGTCGTGTCAAACGCTGCTGGCGGCTTGAACCCCAGCTTTTCTGTTGGCGACGTGATGGTGATCGACGATCACATCAACTTCATGAATCGCAACCCGCTCGTTGGCGTGAATGATGACCGCCTCGGCCCGCGTTTTCCCGATATGTCGGCCCCATACGACCGCCGGTTGAGCAACCGCGCGCTGGCCATCGCGCGCCATGAAAATTTCGTCTGTCACCGTGGCGTGTATATCGCCGTGCTCGGCCCCTCGTACGAAACGCGGTCGGAAATCCGCATGCTGCGCTGCATGGGCGGCGACGCCGTCGGCATGTCGACTGTGCCCGAGACGATTGTCGCCGCGCACAGCGGCCTGCGGGTGCTCGGCCTGTCAACAATTACCAACATCTGCTCACCCGACGTGCCGCACGTCACCAGCGGTGAACAAGTCGTAGCCACCGCCGAGGCAGCCCGTGAAAAACTGAAGGCAATCGTGACCGGAATTGTTTCTGAAGAAGTGTGTAGCGTTAACGCGCCGTAACCGCGATTCGATTGAATTTCCTTGAACAGAAAGTTTTGTAACAGGAGGTCGCAGAGGAAGCAGAGAAGAATGGTTTCCAACGAACTCTGCTTCCTCTGCTTCCTCCTGTTCATAAAAATGTAGGGTGGATGCTTGCACCCGCGACACGATGAACGTCGTCCAAATCATCTCGAAAAAGCGCGACGGCGGCGAGCTTTCGTCCGAGGAAATCGGCGCGCTTATCCACGGTTATGTGCGTGGCGACGTGCACGATTATCAGATGTCGGCCTGGGCCATGGCCGTTTACTTGCGCGGTATGACCGTGGCCGAGACGGCCGCGCTCACCGAGCACATGCTCAATTCGGGCGTAACTTTCCAATGGCCGGCCGGCGAAGCTCCCAAAGTTGACAAGCATTCAACTGGCGGCGTTGGCGACAAAATTTCACTGCCGCTCGCGCCTCTCTTGGCCTGCTGCGATGTGCAGGTGCCGATGATTTCCGGTCGCGGCCTCGGCGCCACCGGCGGCACGCTCGACAAGCTGGAGTCGATCCCCGGATTTCGCACGGATCTTTCCACAGAAGAAATGCAGTCGATTTGCCGACGAGTTGGCTGCGTGATCAGCGGTGCAACCGACGACCTGGTTCCCGCCGATCGCAAGCTTTATGCGCTGCGCGACGTGACCGGCACCGTGCCGTCGATCCCGCTCATCACCGCCAGCATCATGAGCAAGAAACTGGCCGAGGGTCTCGACGCGCTGGTGCTTGACGTGAAGTACGGCAGCGGCGCGTTCATGAAAACGCTCGATCAGGCTCGCGAACTGGCTCACTCGATGGTCGATACCGGCAAGCGAATGGGCGTGCCCACCGCCGCGCTGCTGACCGATATGAATCAGCCGCTGGGACGCACGGCTGGCAACGCCGTCGAGGTGAACGAGTCGATCGACGTGCTGAAGGGCGAAGGTCCGAACGACGTCTTCGATCTAACTCTGGTCCTCGGAGCAGAGCTTCTGGTCCTCGCGAAACGTGATACAACGCTCGCGGACGCGATGAAGCGACTTCAGCGTGCGATTGACACCGGCGCCGGCCTTGAGAAGTTTCGTGAGATGGTTGCAGCACAGGGCGGCGACCTCGATGCAACGCGGCCGGTGGCGCTCGCACAGCGAAGTCGTCAGCCCACGCGCGGGCTATATCGCGGCGATCGACACCGAATCGCTCGGTCGCGTGATCATCGAGCTCGGCGGCGGTCGCAAGAAGCTTGGCGACAAGCTCGACTTTTCGGTCGGCCTGGAAATGCTTGCACGGCTCGGCGATCAGGTCGACGCAGGACGGCCGCTTGTGCGGGTGTTTGCCGGACCGGAGTCGGCAGCCAGGGTGAAGCAGTCGATTCTCACCGCCATTCAAATCGGCGACGAACAGATCGAATTGCCCGATTTTGTCGCGGAGAGTTACGCATGAATACCGACCGGCAACAGCTAATCCAAGCCGCACTCGATGCCCAAAAACGGGCGTACTGCCCCTACTCCAACTTTCCGGTCGGCGCCGCGATCCAAACCGCGAGCGGCAAAGTTTATGAGGGCGTCAACGTGGAGAACGCGTCGTTCGGCCTCACGCTGTGCGCCGAACGTGTGGCTGCCTCGGCGGCGGTAGCGGCGGGCGACCGCGACCTTGCCGCCATTGCAATCGCCAGCCGCGGTGGCGCGACACCCTGCGGAGCCTGCCGGCAGTTTCTCGCCGAGTTTAATCCGGCACTGCCTATCACGATCGTCGACTCAGACCAGCCGACTGCGATTCGACAAACGACACTCGACCTTCTGCTGCCGAGCCGATTCGAAGGCCCCATTCAATAGTCCGACTCCCTCCCGTCCAAGTAAAGTCCGGCTCCCTCCCCCTTGCGGGGAGGGCTGAGGAGGGGGGTGCCCGCAGACCGAAAGCAGCTTCAACTACTCCACCGGGTTATCCGCCGTAGCCGCTTTGTGCCGCGCAATGTCTTCGGCTTCCAGCGCGGCCAAGTACGGCAGATTCCGGTACATGTCTTCGAAGTCCAGCCCATAGCCGACGACAAACTCATCGGGAATATCGAAGGCCACGAAGTCAGGCTGGTACTCAACTTCCTGCCGGCCTTGTTTGCGCAGCAGTACGGCCGAGCGGATCGACGTGGGTTCAAACTCGCGCATCTTGTCCAGCACCTGGACCAGCGTGTGACCTGTGTCGAAGATGTCGTCCACCAAGAGAACATCTCGGCCCGAGATATCCAGCATCAACTCCGAGTTGATCACCAGCTCGCCGCGCGTTGTCGTAGCCCCGCGGTAACTGCTGGCCTGCAGCACCCCAACGCGCATCGGCAAGTCGATCACGCGAATCAGGTCCGCCATAAGCACGACGCTGCCCGTAAGCACGCCGACAATCGTAAGTTGCCGATCTGCGTAGCAGCCGGCGATCTCATCGGCAATTCGCGATACACCGTCGTGTAAGTCTTCCTTGGTGAGCAAAACTCTCATGTTCAAACTGCTCCATGCCCAATTCGGCTGTGGGAGGCGTCTCTGACGCCGATTTAGTCACTTAATGTTTTAGATTCAATCGGCGTCAGAGACACCTCCTACAAGCACTTACTTCATCACAATATTGGCGACGCAAGCGTTGATGAAAGCCACGAGCGTGCCCCCGAGCATGGCCCGCAAACCCAATCGCGCCAAATCGCCACGTCGCTCGGGCGCCATGCCACCGATGCCTCCCAGTTGGATGCCGATGGAGCTGAAATTCGCAAAGCCGCACAGGGCGTACAGCAGAAGAACGCGCGTCCGATCTGCGATTTCAACCGTGCTGCCGGGCGCCGCCCATTCGCTCAGCCGGCCGTAGGCCACAAATTCATTCGTCGCCATTTTGAGTCCCATTAATTCGCCGGCCCGCCCGCAATCCTCCCATGGAATGCCGATCAGCCATGCAAATGGCGTGAACAGCAAGCCCAGGACCGCTTCCAACGACCAGACGTAGGCGATTTCGTCGCCCGAGCCACTGAAGTAACCGAACTGGTAGCCAATCCAGCCGACCAGCGAATTGATGACTGCAATCAATGCCAGAAAGACAATCAACATCGCGCCCACGTTAAGCACCAACTGCAATCCGCCGATCGTGCCGTTCGCGATGGCCTCCAGCACGTTCTGGCTGGGATCCTTGACGTCGATCTTCACGTCTCCCAGCGTTTCCGGCTCATCCATCTCGGGCTGCATAATTTTTGCGACGAGCAGCGCCGCCGGCGCGGCCATTACCGAAGCCGACAGCAGGTGCCGCGGGTCCATTCCCATCTTCACCAGCCCGCCGAGCACGCCGCCGGCCATCGTCGCAAATCCGCCGACCATCACCGCGTTTAGTTCGGAAATCGTCATGCTGGCGAGGTACGGACGGATGACCAACGGCGCCTCCGTCTGGCCGACGAATACGTTTGCCGCGGCCGAAAGCGTTTCCGCGCCGCTGGTGCCAAGCGTCCACTGCATAACGCGGGCAAACACACCGACAATGATCTGCATCACGCCGAAGTAATAGAAAATCGACATGAAAGCTGAGAAGAAAATGATCGTCGGGAGCACGCCGAAAGCAAACGTCCGCAGCAGGGTGGGAACTGGCGGGTAATCGACTTCGCCTTGACGCGGATAAACGCCGAACACGAACGAAGTGCCGGCATCCACGCTCGCCAACAGCGCACGGAACACGATATCAATGGCGTCGAATACCTGGGCGCCCACGCGGTTCGAAGAATAAACGCGGCGAAGACGAATTGAAGCAACAAACCGCCCACAACAATCCGCGGATTGACTCGCCGCTTGTGCGAGCTCATCAGCCACGCCAGGCCGATGAACACCACGATGCCGAGAACGCTGATGAGACGGTACATGAGCGCGTCGTGAGTAAGTGAGTAGGTGAGTGGGTGAGTAGGTTAAGACGTAGGAATATGGGTGGTGGCATGATTCGGAATACTTACTCACCTACTCACTTACTCACATACTCATTCGCCGACCGTATTAAAAATCCGATCGCCGGCGTCGCCCAGCCCCGGCACAATGAACTTCCGGTCGTTCAACTCCGGATCAATCTGGCAAACATAAATCTGCGAATCGGGAAAAAGCGATTCGACGAGCTTCACGCCTTCCTCGGCCGCGATCAGCGACAACAGCTTGACGTGCGGCACGCCCCAATCGCGCAGTGTCGTCAGCGCGGCGACCACCGAGCCGCCGGTGGCCAGCATCGGGTCGAGAATCAGCGCCACGTCCACGGGCCGCTCCGCCGGCAGCTTCGCGTAGTACTTCACCGGCTTGGCTGTTTCTTCGTCGCGATATAAGCCTAGATGCCAGACCTCGGCCGTCGGAATCAACTCCAACACGGGGTCAACCATCCCCAGCCCGGCCCGCAGTATCGGAATTAGTCCGATCCGCTGAGCTAGCCGCCGTCCTTCCGTTTTGGCAAGCGGCGTCTGAACGGTAACCGCCTCGGCCCGCAGGTCTTTGGTCGCTTCATAGGCCAGAAGCGACGCTAGGCGATTCACCAATTGTCGAAACTCGGGCGGCGTCGTCGACTTATCGCGCAATCGCGTCAGGTGACATTGAATAAGCGGATGCTGGACTTCGAATACACCGCTCATAAAGTCCTCGGCCGAGCACGGGCAGGCGGCGCCTTGGTCGCGACAGTAGCGGACATAGAACAGCTCTCCTATATCACGCGCGCGAGTCGTCGCAACGAATGGTCCCAACATCCGCGCGGCGACAATTTTACGTCACACTACGGCGCGGTTTATTTTAGCTGTCGTTCGGCCGCGTGAAAAGAATCGATCTAACTCAAAACGGTGCTTTTCCGTAATAACGGCTCGCCGCAAGCTTTTTCCCATCAGTACAATAAACCCATTCAGCCCGCTGTGCACGCGCCGGCAAATCTCGCTGCGGCCGGCGCCCTGAGCCAATCCTCGCTTTACCATGACATCGCACCGCGCATTGATAGTTAAAGTCTCGCTGCTGCTTCTTGCAGTGTTGAAATGCACGGCGTTCGCGGCCGACGAAGCTTCGATTCGCGTCGCCACCTACAACGTGTCACTCTTTCGCGACCAGGCCGGGCAGCTCATACAAGACCTCTCCACTGGCGCCAATGATCAAGCGCGGCGTGTTGCCGAGGTAATTCAGCGCATCCGTCCGGACATTCTCTTGGTCAACGAGTTCGATTACGACGCCGCCGGCCGGGCGGCCGAGCTATTTCGCACGAAGTACCTGGCCGTCGCGCAAAACGGGTGTGAGCCGATCGAGTTCCCGCATCAATTCACTGCCCCGGTCAACACGGGACGTCCAACGGACCGCGACTTGGACAAAGACGGGCAGGTTGGCGGCCCGGCCGACGCTGTGGGCTATGGCCGCCACGAAGGCCAGTACGGCATGCTCGTCTT
This sequence comes from uncultured Planctomycetota bacterium, assembly GCA_963713365.1. Taxonomy (GTDB): domain Bacteria; phylum Planctomycetota; class Planctomycetia; order Pirellulales; family Lacipirellulaceae; genus JABDGM01. The sequence goes on from CAVQLN010000010.1 coordinate 469,155, forward strand.
GTCGCGATTCCCGATCGAGCGCGGACACGCCCGCACATTCCAGAAGTTCCTTTGGCGCGATATGCCCGAAGCGTTGTTGCCGAAAGAGCCCAACACAGGCGCACCGTTCTACAACAGCGAGGATTTAGCCAGCCTGCCGCCTCTCGTCGAAAAGTTTCTGGGATGTCCCGGTCGAAATTCCCGCGCGCCAGGGCGACGTAGCGGTCGGTGGAAGCCGGCCGCTCATCCTGCATCTGCTTTGCTCCCACCCCACGCCGCCCGTCTTCGACGGACCAGAAGATCGCAACGGCCGGCGCAACCACGACGAAATTCGCCTCGTGGCCGACTACATCGACGCTGCGTCAGGCAATTATCTAATCGACGATTCCGGCCAACGCGGCGGGCTGCCCGACAGCGCACTCTTTGTAGTTGTCGGCGACCTGAACTGCGATCCAATGGACGGGCAGGGCATCGCAGGCGCGATGAACCAGTTGCTCAGACATCCGCGCATCAACGCTTCGTTCGCCCCAAAAGCATCGGCGGCCTGCTCATCGTAAAGCAGCACGCCGACCAGCACGTGGGCCATCGCGGCAATCCGGCTGAAGTCACTTCGAACTTCACGGCCGAGAGCCACGGCTGCCTGCGTATCGACTACGCGCTGCCCTCGCGCGGGCTAAAGCTCACCGATGGCGGCGTCTTCTGGCCCGCTCCAGGCGAGCCCGGCAGCGAGGCGGTCACCGCGAGCGACCACCGCCTCGTATGGATCGACATCAGTCTTTGAGCCCAGCGATCCGCTTGCGGCTTAGCGATCACTTCACAAACCGATACTCGCCGCCCGAATTCCGCGCGATCGTCCGCATCAGTCCCTCCGTGGCGCGCTCCATGAAGGCCACCGCGTGAATTGGAATCCGCTTCGAACGCGGACGATTTTGCGAGCGCAGCTCCTGCAGCGTCACGGGATCAAACTTTCCGTCGGAGAGAAAATAAATCGCGTCCGGCTCGAGCGACAAAGCGAACAGCAAGGCCGGCAGCGGATTCGTGCCGCCATCCGGTTCGACGTGGCTGACCCAACGTCGCGTTCGCGCAAATTCATCTTCGTTTGCCAGCACTGGCTCGTCGGCATCCATGGGATACGCCGCGTCGCTGTAGAAAATCACGAAATATCGCTGGTCGCCGGCCAGTTGTTCGATGGAATGCAGCAGCTCGTAGATCGCCCTTTCGAATTTGCCCCGCTCGTTCATGCTGCCGGAGCAATCGACGACGTACACAAACGTTTGACCGTAACCGCCGATGCCAAAGAATTCGGCCGACCCGCCGGTCAAGCTGCCGTCGGCCTCGCCCTTGCCTCCGAGCGCAATTCCGTCGAGGCCGCTGGCCTCCGCCGCGTTCTCAGAAAGTGCCTCGAGCGCCGCGAAGTCAGTCGCTGCCATCGTGGAGACATCGAACAATCGAGTCGGATCGACGGCCGCAGCCGCATCATCCGTGGCCACTTCCAATGTCACGGCATCGTCCAGTTCGGAGTCGTCGATCGATGGCGAGTCGAACCCGTCGCCGACGTTCACGAGCAGCTTCACTCCGCGCAGCCGTCATGGCTGATCACGCTCAAAAGGCCGAGCACAATGAAGGCGGCCAGATGGCAAAAGGCCGAAAGCAACATCGCATTCAGATCCCGGATCCATCCTGGCCGGTCGCGAATTGGTAAATTCTCCTTCATACGGCAAATCCGTTAACGGTCGTCATGCTGCGCAAACGATGTCATGATATCAGTTTACGGCGACTTCCCGAAACTATTTTGCACGCATTCACCGCGGTACAATGCATAATTGATTGAAGCCATTTGGGCTGAAGAGCCATCCGATTGCAGCCCGCAGCGCGAGCAAGGGATTGTTAGGCATGCACTTGCCTGCGCTTCGAGTTGCCATCCGAATCTGCGTTCCCTTGCTTGCACTGCGGGCTGCGACCCAGCGGAGACTGCGGCAATGAACGACAGTAACACAATCAAACACGACACCGCGAGGCTTGCAGCGTCGGGCACCATTAGCGAGCGGCTCGCTGCCGATGGCGCACGATCGAGCAAGCCGACGATTATTTGAAAGAATTGAAATCGCAGGTCGATGCGAGTTTCGATCCGGCCACCGCCGCGACATGCGGCTACATCACGCCCAGCGCCGAGATTCACGTTCGACAGCTTCAATTTTCCTATTGGAAGACCCGCAACGCGCTGTACGAGCTGGTCTACGACATCTGGCGCGACATCGAGCGCCTCGATCGAGCCACGCCCGAGCAGTTTTTGGTCGCGCTGGCCGCCGCATCGTTGCTGGTTGACGCGGCACGCTTTTTGCGCGAAACGTTTCATCGCTGCGATGTCATTCGTCGCAAGCTGGACGAGCCAGATATCGTTCATGGCATTCCGCCGCGAATGTACGACGAGGTGCAAAAATCTCTGACCAGCCCCTATCACGCCTGGTACCTGTGGCAGGCCACGCGTTACTACGACCGTCACCGCGACCGATTCCTTGAGTCCGCCGGGTCACAGGGACTGGAGCCGATGATCTCGATCATCGACCGGCTTCGCGATCGGCTCCGACCGTCGCTTCCCGTGTATTTGCGAGCGCGCGTGCGGGTACGCGGCCGGCGGGCCGTTCGCCGGATAGGCCGCGATGTGCTCGGCCGCGGCGTGTACGCCTTGCAGGAAGCCCTTGGCCGCGGAATGGCTCGCGTTTACACGCGCCCCGCCACGCGCCCAGCCTGCCACGGGAGATTCGCACCCAGTTCATGGAACTATTGCGGCCGGGCGACGTACTGGTCGTTCGCAAGGAGTTTGCCGCCAGCAACTATTTTCTTCCTGGATATTGGCCGCACGCCGCGCTGTTTTTGGGGACGGTGGACGATTTGCGGCAGCTCGGACTTTCCGAAGATAAACATGCAGGCCCTCGACTTTCCCAACTTGCCGCCGCTACGGCTTCCACGGCTGTGCTACATCACGACGAGACGAATGCCTGGTCGGCCGGCAGCCCCCACCCCTGCGTGCTGGAAGCGATCAAGGATGGCGTGCGCATCCGTTCGGTCAATTCGGCACTGAATTCAGATTCCATCGTGGTAATTCGCCCGCTGATGGAACCGGCCGATATTGCTCGCGCGATCTCGCACGGATTGATGCACGAGGGCAAACCATACGATTTTGATTTCGATTTTTGCTATTCGCATCGGCTAGTGTGTACGGAAGTCGTTTATCGGGCCTACGAAGGGGTAGCGGGTGCTCAATTCGACCTGCGGCGGCATGTAGGTCGATTCGCGCTGGCCGCCGCTGATCTGTTGCGCATGGCGCATCGCTGATCAACATTTCACGATCCAGGCGGCGTACGTTCCCACTCGCTCGCCGCACGTTGAAACTGGCGCAGCCGCGGCCCAAATCGTCCGCCGTGTCGAAGGCGTCGCCGGTTAATCCATGTTCGCATAGCGCCGACGCCCAACTGACATCTCGGCGCACCGCTTGCGTCTTCGCCTCTGTCAGCCGTGCCGTTTGAAGTACTGCACCTCGCGATCATGCTGCTCGGCGGCCGCTCGCGTCTTGAACGTACCCAAATTTCGCCGGCGGCCAGTCTTCGAGTTCTTTTTGCGCGAATACAACCGGTACTGGCCTGAGGCAAGTTTGCGAATCATGAAACGTTCCTCGCTTTTCAGGATTCATATCCACAGCCCGCAAAGCGCGCACCATCCATTCAGCGTTGGCGGCCGTGATGGCGCATCGTTTGCACATCGCTAAATCCAGGCAGAAACAAGAAAACGATCTCCTGGGCCGTTCATCGCGTCGTTCTGGCACGATGTATGCACAACCTACGCGAGTACGGCCTGATCTCAGGAGCCCAAGCGATACCATCGCATTATGGAGTACGAGATGAACGATAGCGATTTGAACGCGTTTCACCGCCAACTTCAGGAACTTACCTCGCGTGTGCGGACCGATGCGGCCGCACTCGCCGAACAGACGCACAGCCCAAGTGGTGGCAACGGCGGCAGCGACTTGTCCAATGCGCCGCTCCATCTTGGCGATATGGGTACCGACGAGTATCTATACGACATGAACGCGACGCTCCTGGCGAACGAGCAATACATCGTCAGCGAGGCCCGCGAAGCGCTACGACGAATCGACGAGGGCACGTACGGCAAGTGCGAGCAATGTGACCGCGCGATCGCCAAGCCGCGCCTCGAAGCGATTCCCTACACCCGCTATTGCGTTAAGTGCGCTGAATTGAACGACACGACGCCGCAAGTGAGCTTGAACGAAGGCCGGCCTAACTCGCCGAAAGACACGCTTGCGCCGGAAGGCGAAATGGACGAGGACCGCCTAAGAAGGGTCGATCCGCTCGAGTTTCCGTCAACGCCTGTACATCGCGGCGACGTTCATGCCGCCGGGTCGGCAGGCGGCGGGACGGCCGTGGGGGGCCTGGCCGGGAGCAATGAAGGCAACGGCGATCCGAAGCTGATCGAGGTCGACGAAGCAACCGCCAGCGGGAATTTCGACGTCGAGGACGATCGCGCCAACAGCAACACGCCGCTATCCGGCCGCTCCGGCGGCGCCGTCGGCGGCACGCCGGTCTTCAAGCGCACAAGTGACGGTCATGGCTGCCGAATCGGACGCTGCTGTGCGCGGGTCCCGACCCCGACGATTCGGCGAGGTCGGGAGACCTGCGCCGAACAAGGCCATCACTGCCGAATCAGACGACCGCTCGCACGCCGACTTCATCGAGGTGCCGCAACAAGTCGGCCGGATCTTGATAAACACGATACGCGCCGGCACGTTCCAATTCATCCTGACCATAGCCGCCCGAAAGCAATCCGACTCCAAGTGCTCTTGCCCGTCGCGCAGCCAATAAGTCCCAAACGCTGTCGCCCACGACCACGGAGTCACCAATCGGTATCCCGAGCCGTTCGGCTGCTGCAAGAAACAGGTCGGGATCCGGCTTTGCATGCGCAACCTGGTCGCGAGTTATGACGGGCACCCCGGCTGGAATGCCAAGTGCTTCGAGCGTTGGTCGGGCGATTTCAAGCCGTCCGCTTGTCGCAACGGCCCAAGGCACGTCGTTTTTCGACAAGTAGTCCAAGAGCTCGCGCGCACCGGGCAGTGGCCGGATCGCTGGCGCCAGGCGCGCATAGGCCTCGGCATGCACCCGTAACAAGCGGGCCGCCTCTTCGGCTGAAAGCGCATAACCCGTTTCGCGCAAAATGGCGTTTGCCATGAGTCCCCCACTCATGCCGATGCGCCGATGAATTCGCCACACGGCGATGGGGACGCCTAACGTGGCAAGCGCTTCGCTCCACGCCAGCACGTGCTGATAAACGCTGTCGACGAGCGTCCCATCCAGATCAAATAAGAAGGCAGTTCGGCCAGGTGCCAGGCCGCCTCGAGGCGCTACAGCCGTGGTCATTGCAAGCTCTCCAGGCATGCGATCGAACGGCGACGCATGGATTCCCAGCCAAGTGCGCAGGCGTGCGCAGCTCGGGCGAGCCGCGCAAGCGTCTATGTCGGCACGGCGGATCACCAACGGTTAGGCCGGTTCGACAGGCGTCGACGGTACGATGCTCTGGATTCGCGTCCCGCAGCTCGGGCAATCGATCTTGCAATCGATCGACAGACTGTGGGAGTCATCCACTTCCGTGAGCTGTAGCGCGTCCTCGTAAACCGGAGCCCAACTCAAAACGATGACCGTTCTGCCACACTGCTCGCAGATCGTCAATTCAGGGACCACGTTGCCACCTTCTTCAATGGCCAGGCCTAAGATGAGAGCGATGCGTCCTGCCCGCGCATGCCGTTCTTGGCAATTGCCAGTTGATGATTATGCCCCAACCCGATCGCGTTCCACCAGAGCAACTATCGAAATTCAGTTGCGCGATGGCATGGGCCTTGCCACACCCTTCACTTTCGGAACAGAACTGAACATATACGGGCGAAACCGGCCAAAATGCCGTGCTTGCTCAAGCTTTTGGAATCTATCGTGGCTCTTCTCGATACAGGATGGAAACGCCTGAAACAGATGGAAATCGACGGAGTTCGCTACGACATCTGTATCAATCAGCGCGGACCACTCTTCCGAGCGGCATGGGTCTGCGCCGACTGCTGTGAACAGGGCGCATGGGCTCCCGTTAGCGCAACGGCCGACCAGGCGAGCGAGCTGGCTCAGATCGGCTTACGGTCGCACCACTGCCTGGTGCACCAGGCTTCTCGGCGACTTAAGTAGCAATCCGAAAGCGGTTGCAGCCCAAATCCGGGTCGGGAGCCATCAACTAGCCGCGCAATTGAAAGCGGTAGGCATCACATTCACGCTGATTTGCCTTAAAGCTCCTGACAAGACGAAACCGCCAAGTACGCCAAGAAATCCAGAATGCATTGGATGCTCTTGGCGATCTTGCGCGCCCTTGGCGGTTTATTTCATTTCAATTGAACTTTTTGGCAACCGACGCGCAGCCACAAGTAGATTCCGGGTCACTTCGGCTCGTTGCGCAACGTGAAGCCAATTCCGTGATATCCGTCGTCGGTATCGTAAAGAATCATCCCGCCCGGCGGCATATACGGAGCCAGCGCTTCAAACGGCGGCAACTTGTGCTGGTCGAGCGCGTCTGCCAGTGCCGACAGGACAGGATTGTCCTCCTTGTGCTCGTCGATGAGCTCGCGAGTCTTTTCGGACGTCAGCAGCTCGTACCAGTGCCGGATCGATTCTTCATAACGGCTTACCGAAAACAGAACCGGTGTGGTCCCCGCTGTCTCGCGTCCCAGCACTTCTTTGGTTCGCGCATAGTCCTCTGAATCGACGAGTCGGTCGATCGTCCCATCGCGAGCGGCTACGCAGCGCTCAAACAGTTGACACGAAGTGCCGATGAATAGGTGACCATCCATGATCGCCACGCACGGCTCCATCGGACGGTCCTCTTCGGCCATGTCCTTCAACCCTTCGGGCAAGATCGCATGATACGTCGCCTGGCCGAAGCTGCGCTCTTCGAAGGCATCCGGATACTTTTCGATGACGGAGTCCAGCGTCTTCACACCCACCGCTTCATCCTTCAGCTCAATGGCGATGACGTGCTGTTGGCCGCGAAACTTGGCCGGCTTCTCGTACCCAATGACCCACGTGTGGCGCGTCCCGAGGTTGCCGATCACGTCCGTCTGCACGTCGATTCCAAGCTCCTGCGATACGTTCTCCTCGATTAACTTGTCGGTCGAACCCTCGCCGCGAAACTGGTCAACAATCGCGGCCACGCGATCGTAGAACACTGGCATATTCCAGTGCCAGGCCAGGTAGCTCTCCGTCGCCAATGGCACAAACGCCTGTGGCGCGGTGTCGCCCTGCTCAAACGCGGGAAGTTGCATCACGCCCGATCGCGGGTTTTCCAGCAGCACGTGAAAATGTGACAGGTCATCATATTCATCGGTCGCGGAAGTGAACGAGCCGCCCACGGCCTGCAAGCCGTCGACACCCAGCGAAGGAAGCATCCCCATCGCGAACTGTACGCCGCCCGATTCGCGGCCGAAGTTCCGCACCATTTCGATCGGGTTGGCATAAAAGATCAAGTGCGGCGGCGGATCCTGCGGCCGCCGGCAATGACGAACCATCGTCGCGAAACGGTCGTTCTCGGCGAGCGTGCGCCCGGGCACAAATTCTGTCTTATCTTCGGCATTTGAATCATCGTCGGAATCACGCGAATCTTCCTCCGCCTCTGCACCCTCGTCATCGCTGTCCGCTTCAGGGCGTTCGCCGCTTGCGTCTTCGCCTTCCGCGCCCAGTGATGCAGCACGCCGCGCAGCACGATCGGATCCGTGGCCACGACGATCGTGTTCTCGCGCTCAAATACACCGAACACTCGATTCTCATCGTCCGCGTCACGAACGACCGTCACCTCAACGCCATTGATATCCTCCTTCGAGAAATCCCCGCCGGCCTCGCGCAAACGTGAGTGCACGCTCGAGCAACTGGTTCGCAACGGATGGCTCATCTCCCTGATCCACCAAAAGCAGGAACGCGGGCATGGCAGCTTCGCGCGCGACAATGCCAAAGGCCACTTCGCCGTGCGGCAGCTTCTGCAGATCATCGAACGAAATGCCTAGGAACTGCTGGGCCTTCTCGGCGTACAGCTTCCCGGCCTCGCCATACAGCTGCTCGACGAACGGCTGCAGTTGCGGATCTTGGAGCATGCGGCCCGTCGAGGAATCACGCATCCGCTGGCCGAACTCATAGGCGTTCGATGTACGAACAAAAAGCAGCGTTTCCTCAGGAAACAGCTTCATGGCCGACGGCCGCTCGGCCGCCTGCAGCACGCCCTGCAGGCCCACAGCCGGCCCGAAGGCCACCGCACAAATCAGCAGGCAGCGCAAAAAAAAGCGCGAAAGTTTCTCGGTGACTCGGGCGGGCATGGTTGGCTCCGGTGTTAGAAAGGGATAGAGCTGGCGGCAGATCTTTCGCCGCCGGAATTTGCAGATTTCATTTTCCGTCCGCCGGAGTAGAATTCGCCCAGCAGCGGCAAAACTTGCCAAGGATTATACGATATAATGGATGCGCCTGCCGGGGGGCTGGAATTGACGTCGCCTACCGGACGATCAGGCCGCCTGACCCAAAGCGGAAAACGTCGCTCTTAAATGAAGGACCGTGACATGTTCCGATCCGTGTGCATAGCGGCTGCGGCCAGCGCAATCGTTCTTAACATTACCCCGAGCGGCTTGCGCAACGCATGGGTATGGGCGGCGCGAGCGCTTTCGGAGGCGGCGGCGGAATGCAGTCCTTCGGCCAGTCCGGTGGCGCCTCCCAGTTCGGCAGCGGCTTTGGCTCCAGTGGCATGAGCAGCTTCGGCGGCGGTGGCATGGGCGGCATGAGCGGCTTCGGATCCAGCGGCTTTGGGTCTTCGTTCGGCGGCGGAGGCATGGGCGGAATGTCCGGCTCCGGAATGCAAGGCATGGGCGGTATGAGCGGTATGAATGGTGGCGGCATGGCAGGCCAAAACTTCGTCGGCCGCGACAGTGGCGATATGAACGCCGTCATGTCGCAGATGGGCCGCGCCGGCACGCAGTTCTTCAACTCGATGAGCCAAAACATGCGCGGCCGCAACAATCGCAACCAACAGCAGCCCGATCCAGACAGCGGAGAGAACGAGCGACCGGATGTGCGCATCCGCCTGGAAGTCGGCTTCGCTGCGCCGCGGCCGGCGCCGTCAGCACTGGCCCGCAACATTCAAACCCGGATTGCGAGCCTCGCCGTCGACCACAGCTTGGGCCAGCCGCAAGTCGCTGTCGAAGGCGACACAGTCGTTTTGCGTGGCATTGCCGAGAGCGAGAATCAAATGCTCGTGCTGGCGAATCTGATTTCGCTCGAGCCCGGTGTGAGGGCCGTGCGTAACGAAATGACGGTGGCCGGTGCGCCCGCCGTGACTGCTCCCGTAGCCACGGCGCCCGTCGCTGCGCCTACTGCAGGAACGGCACCGGCGGCGAACTGACCGTCGTCGTGAGCGGCGTCGGCGGCGGAAGCGGCTGAGATGCCGGTTGCACGATTGTCCTCGGCGGCGGCGATTGCAATTGTCCCGATTGTTGCACCGGCAACTGGCTAGCGCCTTGCTGCGATCCCCAGGCCACAATGCCTGGATAAGTGCGCGGCGCCACTTGCGGGAATGCCGACTGCGGCCCCTGCGATTGCCCGTTGTTTATCGCAGCAAAGCCAAATCCTTGGTTTGTCGGTAGATGCACCGTCGGCGTGGCGACCGTTGGCTGAATCAAAGGCTGCGGCGGAAACGCGCCAGCTCGCGCGCTCTGAAATACTTGCGGTTGCGCCGGCGTCGTGGTGGCAGGTGTGGCCGTTTGAATTGGCGACTGCGGTGTCGCCGCGCGCTTGAGTGCCCGTGCCCGCGCGGCCGATGCTGCCGGCGCTGATCCAGTCGGCAGGCGATAATTCTGCGGCAATGGAATCGACGTGGTCGTCATCCGCCGCTCGGAAGTTGTCGCGGCCGCGCTGCCGAGATCAATCGACTGCACACTGCCATTCTGTTCCACGAGGCTTTCGTACCCAGCCTGCTGCACGCCACTGTTTGCCGCATTAGCGCGCTGCACGCTTTCCAGTGTTGGCTGAGCCGGCCGCGAGGGCACGCCTTCCGGCAGCTTCGGCGCCGCCCGCTGCGCCACTTCGCCATTTGCCGGAAGGCTGCCGGGCAGAATATGCTTCGTTTGCTCGCTTACGACGACGGCGCCCCCCTTTGGCTCAAACCGGCAGATGAGGCTTACCTCCGTCTGCGGTCCGCCGGCCTCGTCCCAAGGAAGCCAGAAGCTGTACGATGCGCCGATCTCCGACTCGCTCATGCGGAGCGGCAACTGGTCGGCGGGAAAAATGTACCGCCGCGTCGGCCGGTTGTCGGTCACCTCGCGGCCGATTTCGTCGAACGCGTACACCACAAGTTGGCCGTCGACCAGAATCGGCTTGTGGTCCTCGCGCCCATAAAAGATCAGCCGGCCGCCAAATCCGCGCTGCGGCTTCTGGCCCGGCTGATTCAGAACCGTGTCGGTCCACGTGCCTTCCATTCGCTCCGGAATTCCTTCTTCCGGTCCGTCTTCGTCGCCAAGCGAAAACAGCTTCGACGGCTTGAGATCCGACGCCTTCTTCGGCACGCTGCAGCCGGCCGTAATGATCGCGACTAGCGACAACGCCACGCAGCACCAAATTGAGTCCGATCGACGCAAAATCATTTTCGTTGAATTAATGACACACAGAAAAGTGGATTATTGATTTCAACAGGAGGTCGCAGAGGGAGCAGAGGCTGTATAAATCGCCTGTGAATTAGATTCGATGATTATGTCATTCGGCCGTTAAGCGCTTGAATACGTTAATCCGGTTTGATCGACTTCGTTGATTTTTAGAACTTTGTGTTCTTTGTGCCCTTTGTGGTTTTACTGACTCCGCTACCTCTGCTTCCTCCTGTTCATACATTTATTCGAAGGATCAGTTTTCCGACTCGGGCAGAAGTAAAGGAGCCGATGAGGCAGCTCGAATTACCTCGGAAGACGTTGCGTCATGTTCGCCATATTGGCCCGGTATCCCGCCCGCGCTATCGTCCAGGAATCCGGTTGTCGGCGGCAGCCTCGTGGCGGGCGGTTGCGGAGGGATGGGCAGCGGCTGCGCGTCCTCCTGCGGAGGAATCGCCGTCGGCAGCGGGTCGCCCACTGGCGTCCAATTCGCCGGCGGCTCCGCTTGCACGTTTACGTTCTCGGGGTCGCAGTACGGACCTTCCAGCATCGGCCCTTCGAACGGGGCCATCTGGTTTTCCGACAACGGCAACAGGCCTTCTTCCGGAATGAAATTGGGGTACACGGCCTCGATATCCGCGTCGTTCCATTCGTCGCATCGGCTTCGCAGCCCCACCTCGCCGTGCAGGTTCACAACGTCCGCCAGGATCCAGCTCATGCGCGACGATTCGATCTGCTTCACCAGGTCAGCATCCATCTTGCCGTACACGATCCGCGGCGTGAGGATGATCAGTAGCTCGCGCCGCTCCTCGGAGACGCTGTCGTAACGGAACAAGTCGCCAATCAGTGGAATGTCGGATATGAGAGGCACGCGGCGATGGACGTCGAACTTGCGCGTTTGCAACAGGCCGCCCAGAACGACGGTCTGGCCGCTCAGCGCGCTCACCGTCGTGAGTGCCTGCGTGATTTCGATCCGCGGTGCGCGTAGCACCTGGCCCTGGGGCGAAATCGAAATCGGAATGCCCTCGGCCTCCGGCCCGACTTCCGATTTCTGCGCCTGAATCTGCATCACTACCAGTCCGTCCGGACTGATCCGCGGCAACAAGTTCAGAATCAAGCCCACCGGCTCGTAGGTAATCGAGTTCACCGTGCCGGCCAGCGGATCGACGGCCGTTGCCAGGATCGCGGCACGTTCTGGCCGACCTGGATCTGGCCCTGCTGTCCATCCATCGCCATCAACTGCGGCCGGCTGAGGATTTCCAGCCGCCGATTCTCCTGCAGCGCCCGCAGCAGGATATTCACGCTGTTGCTCGAGGCCGAAAACACAAACCCGCCAAAGCCCAGATCATTATTGATTCGATTCAGTGAAAAGGTGGACAGGCCCTGCGTGGCCACATTGCTGGCCGTGGCTAGCGCCGTTGTGCTGAGGTTATTGCCAAGTGGCTGGTTGTTGAAGTTGAATCCCGGCAGGCCAGCCTGGTTGATGATGCGTTGGGTGGTTGTAGTGACAATGCCCTGTTCCGTGCTCGTCTGAGTCGTGTCGGTGAGCGTCGTGAAGGTCGTGGGATCGATGAGCGAGCGGTCGAACAACAGTGAGTCCTGCAGGCCAAGCTCGACGCCGAATTCATCGGTATCGTTAAGCCGCACTTCGGCGATCAGCACCTGGATGATCACCATCGGCGGCCGCTCGTCGAGGTCCTCGATGATCGCTTGAATGTCCCTGTAATAGCGCGGCGTCGCGCTCACCAGGAGGCTGTTGCTCGCGGGCTCGGGCACGATGATCACCTCGCGCTCGATCTGCTCGAAGGGACTGACCGTAAGGGCGGCTTCCGCCTCGGCCGCCCGTTCGGTCTGCAGCCACAAGTTAAGCGCATTGGAAACATCTGCCGCGAACGCGTTCTTGAGCCGGTACACGGTCGTGACGCGCTCGCGAACGTCGCCTTGGTCGAGCCGCAGCAGAATCGATTCGACGACGATGAGGTCGTCGGCACTGCCGGCCGCGATGATGCTGTTGGTTCGCGCGTCGACCGAAAACTGCATCCGCACGACGCCGCCTTGCGTCAAGCCGCCGGCCGCGGCGTCCGCCGCGTCTTCCGGTGCGCCGAACAGCGTTCGCAGCATGGTCACGAGCGCGCTCGCGTCGCCGTTGCGAATTTCGAACACCTTCAACTGGGCAGCCTGGCCGGGCCTGTCGATGCTCTGGATCAAGGCCGCAATCTCGGCCATGTCGCGCGGCCCGGCCCGCACGATCAAGAAGTTCGTGCGGATGTCCGCCACCACGAGTGCCCGCGTGGCCAGCGGCGGCAAGTTATCGATTTCGCTGATCGGCTCTTCCGCTTCCTCGTCTTGTTGAGGTTCGCCCTCTTCGTCCTGCCGCAGGAAGGCGTCGATGAGAGTTTTCGCCTCGGCGGCCGTTGCGTGCTGCAGTGGAAACACCTGAAATTGCGACATCGGTGTCGCCGGTTGATCCAATTGCTGGATCAATTGAATAGCCATCTGTACGTTTTCGGTGCGGCCGATTAATAAGATCGCATTCGGCCTGCCCAGCGGTGTGATGCTCACCGTGCCGATACGCGGCCCAAGCACCTGCGCATACAAGCGGTTCAGTAGCACACCCATTTGCATGCTGTCGACGTTTTGCAAATTGTAAATCTGAATTGCCGGCACCGTGACGGCGCTCAGCTCTTCGATCTGCCGGATAATTTCCATCACGCGCTGCACGTCGCGCTCGCTGCCGCGCAGGACGATCACGTCGAGGCCTTCGACGAATTCCACGTCGACGGGCCCAAGGATCGCGCCGGCCGCCTCGGCCAACCGCGCCGCGTCGATCGCGGTTTGCGCCGTGCCCGGCGTTATTTGCGTTGTGTCATCGGGCTGGGCGGGCGGCTGCAGCCCGCCGTCGGCCGGTGGGTCCTGGCCGTCAGCCGGCGCTTGCGCGTCTTGCTGCTGCAGGAGCATTGCCACCAGCGAACCGTCGGCGACGCGTCCGTTGCTGCCACGCGCCTGGAGCACTTCCAGCGTTCGCCTCACGCGTTCGTGGGCGGTTGGCTTCGTGGCCACGAGTTGGGTGATATTGCCGGTCGCTGTTGACGGCGCGTCGAGCGCCTCGACAACCGACCGCCACGCGGCCGCCTGCGTCCCGGGCCCGTCGATGCGCACCTGCCCGGTGCCCGCGTTGAAGCTCATCGTCACGGCAACGCCCGGCGATGCTTCGACCGTAAAGCTGCTCCACTGGCCCGAAGCGTCCGCCGTGGCCGGCATCGCACGGCCCATCATCTTTTCCAGCCGCGCGTGCAGCTCGGGCACGTCATGTTTCGCAATTGAACGACAATCGGCCCCGCTTGCGGCTTAGCAGCGAACGCATTTTGCCCGGCACTATCGCCAGCTGCCAGCCGTTTGCGGCCGGCCGTTCGCCGCTGGCGTTTGGACTTTGAGCAATCTGCTGGCGGATCTGTGCATGAACTGCCGGCGGCGCGAACACAACCGCTTGCGACGTGCGATCATCGATCGCCATATGCACGTCAGTGCGGCCGGTAAACTGCTGCTGCCATTGCGCCAGCACCGGCCGCGACGCCGCGTTCAGCGGATAGGATTCGATCTTCGATTGCGATGAGTTTGCGGCTACGGTGGCGCCCGCCGCCACGCCGGGAACCTGGGCTGGCGCCTGAGAATGGGCCGTGCTGGCGATGGCGGAAAGGATCACGGGCGCCAGCACGCTCGTCGCGACAAAGCGCGATATCCGTTGCCACTGGCGACAGTAGATCGATTGACTTCGCATCGACGACTCGCGGCGGGTACTCAACTAGATGTAACCCCGAATCCAAGCTCTGAGCGCAAACGGTATGACCGGTATAACCGGAATAATCGGCAAACTCTGCCTGCTTAGCCAAGAATTCCTGGCAAAACAGCAGTTAAGACACCGATTGGACGCTGCCAATGAAAGCTACATGCCACGGAATTGGGCAGGCTAGGGGGAAGGCACAATTGGCGGCATAACATCCAAAACGTCATGCGCGAAGCAATGTCCTAATGAACCCTATGGCGAGCGAGAACACTGTCACCACGATCAGAAGCGTTCCCAAACTGAAGGATATTCTTGGGTGCGAGCTCTGCCGCCATATTTTTAATGTCATTCAGACCGCAATGCTCACGAATGCCGCAATGAAAGTGCCGATTGCGCCTCAGATGAACGCAGCGATGCAAAGCGTTCATTCGAACTACGGCAGCAAGGATGGCAGCGAATTAATCGCAGCTACTCCGGCAGCCGCATGCGAACGATGATCTCGTTCGGTTGTTTGACGTCGAAGCGGCCGATGAATTCGACGTTTTGATTGGGCTGCATGGCGTTCAATTTGTCCACGCTTCTGGTGTCGTCAATAAGAAAGCGCAGCTTGAGCGGCTCCGGCAGCGGCGGTAAGCCGAAATGGACCTCCTGCTCGCCCGTCTCGAGTGGCGTGACGCCGACAAACGGCGCCGACCAGCTTACTTCGCCGAGACGTTGCGTAGTTTCGGCCGTGAGCTGGCCGTACGCATTGTTTTCCCCTCGTTCGAGACCTGCTACCAAGCTGTCGTGCATTCCGCGCAGCTCGCCGAGCTCGCCCCAATCGATCGTCGGCTCGCCTCCTTCGACCGGCGTGGCGGTGAAATTGGCCAGGAATGCCAGATAGTTCGTTTTCCATTGGGATCGATCGGGCGGCGCAGCGGAATCTGGCTCTCCCATCGGCGTCGTTGACGGACCATACACACCGCGCGGGTCAGTTGTAGCGGCTGCCGGCGGCGGATCGTTGGTAACCTCGCCAAAACCGAGCGGGTCGGGATCGGATGAGTCCGGCTGCGGCGTTTCCCGCGGCGGTGCGGAGGCGGGCGGGGCATTGCCGTCGTAGCCGCCGTAGCCACTGTCGCTCGCTCCGCGTTCGTCGGCAGCGGGATCAGGCGCGTCGGCCGGCTGCTCGGGTTCCGCTCCGCGTTCGTCGCGCATTGGCGCGCCGTACTCGCCGAAGTTCGAGCCGCCGGTTCCCGCTTGCTCGCTTTCACTGTCCTCTTCCTTGACCTTAAGCTCGTCCAGCTTCTTCTGCAGTGTGTCGATTTGCTTCACGCGCGACTGGCATGCTTTGCTGAGCTTGGCCAGATCGACCGTAACCTCGCGCGTGACGCGACTCGCTCCGTTGCCTTTCACCGTCGAGAGCTTGACCCATTTAAGGTCGGGATCATGGGCCACGTACTTGGCGACGATTTTCGATTTGCCGTTGAGGCTCGCCCACTCCTGAGAGCGGACGAGATAAAAGTACCGATCGGCGACGCCTTTGGTCGCGCGGTTCTTCGACCGCCGCAGATCGTGATAGGTCTTTTCGCTGTCGGCAGCCGAGGCTTCAGTATCCGCTGGCGTTTCCTGAGCGGCGCTACGGCCCACCATGGTCAAAGCAATCAACAATGCGACAAACCAGCGGCAGCAAACTGGCGACATAGTTGTGACCCTCGCTTAAATGGGTGAGCCCTTTTCTGAGCAAGTAGGGCGGGTGCTTGCACCCGCCGCACACTGTTGTCCGTAGTCGGCGGGTGCGAGCACCCGCCCTACGGTTGTTCCGTATGAGTTTACGTCAACGAAACCGTCACCGTCTTCAACTCGGTGTAATTCGCCAGTCCGGCTTCGCCCAGCTCGCGGCCCAGGCCGCTTTGCTTGAAGCCGCCGAACGGCGCCGCCGCGTCGAACACGTCGTAGCAGTTGATCCACACCGTGCCGGCCCGCACTTCCTGTGGCGAAGCGGTGGGCCTTGGCCACGTCGCGGGTCCACACGGCCGCCGCCAGGCCGAAGTTCGTGTCGTTCGCCCGGCGGATGATCTCGTCGACGTTCTTGAACTTCAGCACGCTCATCACCGGGCCGAAGATCTCGTCGCGGGCGATCCGCATGTTGTCCGTCACGCCGGCGAACAGCGTCGGCTCGATGAAGTAGCCCTTGTCGCCGATGCCGCTTGCCGCCGGTGAGCAGCTTCGCGCCGTCCTTCTTGCCGTACTCGATGTACTTCAAGATCTTGTCGAACTGGGCCTTGTCGACCTGCGGGCCTTGCTGCGTTTCGGGATCGAACGGATCGCCCACGCTTGCGGTCCTGGTTCTTCTCCTTCATGCGGTCGATCAACTTCGTCGTGAACCTTCTCCTCGACGAACAGCCGGCTGCCGGCGCAGCAGCACTGGCCCTGGTTGAAGTACAGGCCGAAGTGGGCGCCTTCGACCGCCGCGTCGAGATCGGAGTCGGCGAAGATCACGTTCGGGCTCTTGCCGCCCAGCTCGAACGTGAGCCGCTTCATCGTCTCGGCCGCTTCGCGCTGAATGATCTTGGCCGTGGCCACCTTCGCCGGTGAACGCGATCTTGTCGACGCCCGGGTGCTTGACGATCGCCGCGCCGGCCGTCGGGCCGTAAGCCCGGCACCACGTTGATCACGCCGTCGGGAATGCCGGCCTTCTGCGCCAGCCGCGCCATCCGCAGGCAAGTGAGCGGCGTCTGCTCGGCCGGCTTCATCACGATCGTGCAACCGGCCGCCAGCGCCGGGCCCCACTTCCAGGCCACCATCAGCGCCGGGAAGTTCCACGGAATGATCTGCCCGACCACGCCCACCGGCTCGCGCCGCGTGTAGGTGAAGTAATCGCCGCGCACCGGAATCGTCGAGCCCTGAATCTTGTCGGCCCAGCCGGCGTAGTAACGCAGGCAGTCGATCACCAGCGGAATGTCGGCCGCCCGCGAGTCGCTGATCGGCTTGCCGTTGTCGAGCGTCTCGAGCGCGGCCAGCTCGTCGGCCTCTTCTTCGATGAGGTCGGCCAGCTTGTACATCAGCATGCCGCGGTCGCGGGCGTCCATCTTCGACCACGGGCCGTTGTCGAACGCCTCGCGGGCCGCGTCGACCGCCGCGTCGACGTCTTCCTTGTCGCCCTCGGCCACTTCGCAGATCACTTCTTCGGTGGCCGGGTGAATCGTTTCAAACGTCTTGCCGCTGGCCGAGGGAATCCACTTGCCGCCAATGAAGCACTGCGTTTGCCGAACTTGCGGACGCCGGACGGTTTCCGTGATCGTCGCCATGATCGAAACTCCTATGCGAACTGTCGCCGGCCTCTTCGAAGCCGGTCCGAGGTCAAAGACCCCGGCTACAAAAAGAAACGAGAAAGCAGGGCGCACCGGGCCGCGGAGCCCGCCCTGGATTGCCAACTCAAATTCTAACCCCGCGGCAGCCGTTTTGTCACCTGTCATTGCACTTCCGGCATGCCCAATCGTTGGATGGAACAACGCTGGAGGTCCCGATAAAATGATTGAGGCTTCATCTGGATTCGGACATTCCTATCGGAGTCTGATATGCACGAAATCACCGTCGAATCAGCTCTCGGCGAACGGTTAGGTGAGCTGGCGGGTCAGGCAATCTTATGTGACCGAAAAGGGAGGTCCTGGGCTTTTTTTCTCCCATCCCCGATCGACCGCACATAGAGGATCCGCAGCTCGATCCTCCGCTTTCAATTGCGGAGACCGAAGAACTGCGCAAAGTGCAAACCGGCAAACCGCTCGCCGAAATATTTGCCCGGTTGGGCATCCAATGAGCTACCGCGTGTTTTGGTCGCCGCATGCGGAACAGCGACTACGTGGGTGAACGAGCGTTACTGCAGCAGGTCCGTGAACTCAAACTTCGCCCCGTCGAACAGCCCGCGGTCGCTCAGCTTCAGCGCGGGAATCACCAGCAGCGCCATAAACGAAAGCGTCATGTAAGGCGACCGCAGCGGCGAGCCCCAGCGCTTCACGAGCTTGTCGAGCTTTCCGTAGGCGTGGCCGACTTCTTCGCACGTGCCGGTCGCCATCAGCCCGGCCACCGGCAGCGGCAGCACTTCGGCCACGCGCTCGGTCGACGCACGCCGCCGACAAACCGCCGCCGCGCTTCCATCACCAGGTTCATCGCCGCCGCGATGTCCGCGTCATCAGCGCCCACCGCGATCACATTGTGCGAATCGTGCGCGACGCTCGAGGCCATCGCCCCGCGCTGCAGCCCGAAGTTCTTGATGAACGCAATCGCCGGCGGCGCCTTGTAATAGCGGTTCACGACGACCAGCTTGAGAATGTCCAGATCCAGCTGCGCATGCACGGCCTCGTTGATCACCTGCACCGGAAACGTCAAGCCGAGTTCGTGATCAGCTGCCCGTCGAGCGCCTCGATCACTTGCAGTTGAAATTTCGAATCGGCCGGCGCCGAAACGTCGATGTCCTCGGCGGCAATCGTCGTCGGCGCGAAGTTGTTCACGACTGCCGGCTCGACGCGCGGGATCGTCGTCTTGCCGTTTTCGGCGACCAGCTGGCCGTCGATCCACGTCCGCAGCACGTTGAAGTCCGTTCAGCGAATCGACTTCGATGAAATCCGCCGGATCGCCCACGCGAAGCTGCCCGACGTCCAGCTCGTAGTGCTCGACCGGCGTGATGCACGCCGCCCGCAGCGCGTCGTACACATCGATGCCGCGCTCCACGGCCCGCCGCACCAGCGCGTTGATGTGTCCCACCAGCAGCTCGTCCGGATGCTTGTCGTCGCTGCACAGCATCGTCATGCCCGGGATGCTCGCCGAGCAGCGTGTAGAGCGCGTCGAAGTTTCGGGCCGCCGAACCTTCGCGAATCGAGATCTTGCAACCGGCCGCCAGCTTGTCGAGCGCCTCTTCCTTCGTGAAGCACTCATGATCGGTCGTGATGCCGGCCGCGATGTATCGGGCCGCCTGCTTCGCCGCGCAAGCCCGGCGCGTGGCCGTCGACCGGCTTGCCGCGATCGTGTGCCGCCTTCACCTTCGCCAGGCACGCCGGATCGCCGTGCAGAATGCCCGGGAAATTCATCATCTCGCTGAGATAGCGAATCCGCGGATCGTCGAGCAGCTGCTCGACCTCGGCGACCGTGATCTCCGCGCCGGCCGTTTCAAACGTCGTCGCCGGCACGCACGACGGCGCACCGAAGTAGAACTTGAACGGCACCTGCGCCGCGTTCTCCAGCATGTACCGCACGCCGGCCACGCCGAGCACGTTGCCGATCTCGTGCGGGTCGCTCACCGTCGCCACGGTGCCGTGCACCACCGCCGCCCGCGCAAACTCGCTCGGCACGAGCATCGAGCTTTCGATGTGCACGTGGGCATCGACGAAGCCCGGCAGTAGATAAGGTCGCCGGCCGCGTCGCTGACTGCGTCGATAGCAGCGATGCGGCCGTTCGCTACCTCGACTCGCGCCGGAAACGTGCGCCGGCCCGGGATGTCGACGACGTTCGCCGTTACTGTGAAGCCGCTAGCCATATTGGGTGCGTTCCTTTGCAATAACATCCATCAACACATTGCGCGGGGATAGTCCTCGGTACGCTGCATAGGACATTGAAGCCCTGAAAGTCGCAAACAATGCTTCCAATGCTTGCACCTGAGTTTACCGGTTGGGCAAACTTTTCCGAAAGTCCTGCACCCTCATTCGTCGATACTCGACCCCAGGTATTGGTCCAAGGGGGGACCGCGGCATCCGTTGCGCACCTACGTGCGCCGGCTGCGCCGCCGCATCAGTCTGACTGATAATTGCCCCTCAAGGATCGACCGATGGCAAGCTGCCGCCTGTTTGCAATTGGACATACGACGCGCTTCGTTGCGACATTCTTTCTAGCGAGTTTGGCAGCGCTTGTTGCAAGCTCAGCCGCCGAGGCCGCCTCGCCAACCACGGGCGGATGGAAAGCGGCCGGCTCCGCGCAGATCGTTCTCCTCCGACGTCGAGCAGGCAACATTTACTTCGCCATCGCACGCCGGATCGGCACAAGATCGCAGCGCCGGTGGCAACAGCAAGTCCGCGCCGCGATGCGCGCATGCCGAACGGGCACGTTCCTGTTTCGAACGCACGAAGTGCAGCCACGCCCGCCAATCGCAGCTCGCAGCGCCCGGCCGAGACCGTTGCAGCGCACTACGAACCGACTGCCTTCGAACCATCGACCAGCGCTAAACCAATTTCCGCGCCGCCATCACGCGACGTCACGCCGATAGCAGCCGTCGCAAAGCAGACACCATCGGCGCCGATCGCGCGGACTCCGCCCCAAGGTATTCGCGCCCAGCTCCGCCTTCGCAGCCCAGACATTCGTTTGGCGGCCGTCCTGACGCGGGCCAACATCGCGCACGCGGCTACATGTTTGACGAAAACTCGCGGATTGCCTCAAAACTCTGGCGCACAATCAACGTCGCGTTCGAGGGCCCGGACCAATTGACGGCCGAGCCCGAAAACTTGCCGATGCCCGCACAACGCGGAAGCCAAGCCCAAGGCCGGGTTGCTCCGCCGAGCAATCTTGCGCCACCCGTCTACGACGAGACACTGCCCCATCACGGCCCTTATGGCCCCGGCGATGACACTTATTTTCATGAAGGGGGCCCCGGCGCTTGCGGCAGCGAGTGTGGTTGCACGAATGGCGGAACCGGCTGCGGCGATGGCATGTGCGGTTGTCAGCCGGGGTGCGGTTGCGGCTGCGACGGCGAAGCCGGCTGCGCCTGCGAATCTAGCTGCGGCTGCCCCTGTGGCTGCGGCGCTGAAACTCCGTGCATCCTGGCCTGCGGCGACGATGTTTGCATCATGGGCGAGGGCGACGCCGAGGCCTGCCACACCATTCGCATCGGCGTGCCGAAGTGGCAAGAGCTGACGGTCTTCGGCGGCGTCCACGGCTTTAAAGGTCCCTACGATCAAACGCGCGACAGCGGCAACTTCGGCTTCCACGAAGGATTTAACGCTGGCTTCAAGGTGCCGTTCAGTGACATGGGCTACCAGATTGGCTATCAAGCCGTTCACAGCCAACTGCATGGCGACAAGGACACCGACATCAGCGATCCGCACACGCAGCAGTTCGTTACGGTTGGCATGTTTCGCCGCGCAACGAACGGAATCCAGTTTGGCCTCGCCTGGGACATGCTGCGCGACGAGCGCTTCGGGGCGATCGACTTTCACCAGCTTCGCGGCGAGATGAGTCTCATCGACCGCGGCTGCCATGAATTCGGCCTCACAGTAGCCGCCCATTTGAACGAACACGAAATGTTTCCCGCCGACGAGGACAACGGGAGCCCCGTGTTTCAGGCAACCGACCAGTATCTATTGTTCTACCGGTTCCACGGCAACCGCGGCGGCGAAGGCCGCATCTTCGGCGGCTTCAACGACGATGAGGATGGCATCATCGGCTCCGACCTCCTCATCCCGATTCAAGACCGCTGGAGCCTCGCCACCGGCTTTACCTATCTCATCCCCGAAGAAGACGCCGGCGAAAACGGAGCGTCGGACGAGGCTTGGAACATTGGCATCACTCTCGTCTGGCACTGGGACAGCCGCGCAAGAAAGTGCCACTCTAATTGCTACCGGCCGCTGTTTAACGTCGCCGACAACGGCTACCTGATCGTCGACGAGCGCCCAGGTGCTCCGGCCACCGGCGGCAACGGCGGCTGATTCAGAGCCCCCCTCCCTTTTACGGAGGGGCCGGGGGAGGGTTTGACACGGCCAGCACCCCACCGCGCATTTCGCCATTCCTGGCTTGCCGCTTAGCTCCTTGCGCCGCGCCTGGTTTCTCTGCGCGAACGCTTCTGCTTTAATAGTATTGCGCGACCAATCCGGTCCCGCGATCGCCTGTTTCACCTTTGGAGTTTTCTCATGTTTGGCACGAGTCGCGTGCGGCAAAGTTTGCATATGTACCGGGCGATCTTCGCCATCGCTTTCGGCGCCGCTCTATTCGCGCCGAAGCGCTGGCCCAAGAGCCGCGCGACGCGGCATCACGTTGGTGGAAAGGCAACATCCACACGCACTCTCTGTGGAGCGACGGCAACGACTTCCCGGAGATGATCGCCGACTGGTATCGCAGCCACGATTACCATTTCCTCGCCCTCTCCGACCATAACGTGCTGAGCGAGGGCACGCGCTGGATGAAGGTCGACGAGGTCACCAAGCGCGGCGGCGAAGAGGCGCTCGAGAAGTATGTCAAGCGCTTCGGCGACGATTGGGTGGAGACACAAGGCACTCCCGGCACTCCGGAGTACCAAGTGCGCCTGCAGCCGCTCGATCGTTTCCGCAAGCTGGTCGAGGCGCCAGGCCAATTCATCATGATCCAGGGCGAGGAAATCAGCGACACGGCCGAAGGGGTGCCGGTCCACATGAACGCGACGAATCTTGTGGAACTCATCCAACCACTGGGCGGTCGCACTGTTGCGGAAGCGATCGATAACAACCTCCGCGCCGCCGAGGAACAAGCCCGGCGCAGCGGCCGCGAAATCCTCGTGCACCTCAACCATCCCAACTTCGGTTGGGCGATCACTGCCGAAGACATCGCTTCTGTCCTGCGCGAGCGGTTTATCGAGGTCTACAACGGCCATAACGCCATCAACCACCTTGGCAACCATCGACGGCGGCAGATGGAAAACATCCGCGAGTTGGCGAAACCGGTCTCTGAAGAAGGCGCCGGTGCCGAGGTGGTCGTAGACGACGTCTTCTACCTCGAAGAGCCCTTCTTCCAGGACGGACCCGTGGCGGTCGCTGCCAACGAAGTGGTGGCTGAAGGCGTCACCTATTTCTCGGCGGCCGGCAACGACAACTTGATCGATTTCGAAGGCAACGACATCGCCTCCTGGGAAACCACCGCCTTCCGCGACGCGGGATCCTGCCCCGCGGCGGTTGAAGCCAAGGCCGGATTCAACGCCTTTCACTGCCTCGATTTTCATCCCGGCGCCGCGGTCGACAGGACTTTCGGCTTCAAAGTGAAACCGGGTTCGACGCTGCTCCTGGACCTGCAGTGGGACGAGCCCCGCTACGGGGTGGAGACCGACCTCGACGCTTTCCTGCTGAATTCGAGCGGCTCGGTGATCCGCGAATCCAGCGAAGACAACGCCGGCGACACCGAAATGCCATTCGAGCTGATCGAGTGGGAGAACGCCGGCAGCGCGACGCGGACCGTGCAGCTGGTGGTCAACCGGTTTTCGGGCGACGAGACGCCCCGGGTCAAGTTCGGCCTGATCCAGAGCGGCGTCTCGGCGGCCGAGTACCCCAAGTTGACCGGGTCGGGGAAGAAGTAGATGTGGTCGGCCCGACGATCTTCGGGCACAGCGGCGCAGGGGGTGCGATCTCGGTCGGCGCGGTGAGGTTCAGCAGCGACTCGTTTCTGGAGACCTACTCTTCGCGGGGACCGGTCTACCGCGACTTCGGTCCGGTGGCAGGGACCACGCCGGCGGCGCCGATCCCGCCCGAAACGGTCTCCAAGCCCGATCTGGTCGCGACCGATTGCGGCAGGACCACGTTCTTCTCCTTCTTCGGGACGCTCGCGAGCGTCGAGGGCTGGCATTTCTGCGGAACCTCCGCGGCCGCCCCGCACGCTGCCGCCGTGGCCGCCCTGATGCTCGAGGCGGAACCTGCCGCGGAGCCGGCGGATATACGCGCTGCCCTCTACGAAAGCGCGGGGCCGGTGGGCACCTTCGGTGCCTGCGCGGTGGGCGCGGGGCTGGTCGAAGCCGTCGGCGCGGTCGAAGCCGTCGTCAACCAAACCGGCGCGACGGGCCCGGAATGCGAACTGCCCACGCCCGGTGACCCCAAGGCGCCGCCGCCCCGGGCGACTGGGGCAGCGAAACGCCCCCGGTGGTGCCGCCGATCACGACGACGACCAAACCGCCGACCGGCACCACGCAGCAGCCCCCGCCACCGAAGCCCGCGCCCCGCACCTTCTTCCGGCAGCGCCCCGGCAGGGTCGTTCGCACCGGCACCCGTCGCGCCAGGGTCGTCTTTCGCTTCGGCTCCAATGTGACCGGGGCTACCTTCGCCTGTCGGATCGACGGCGGCCTCTTCCGCATCTGCCCGGAGCGCCTCGTCCGCCGCTTCCCGATCGGGTCGCACACCGTGCGCGTCTCCGCCCGGGACGCGGAAGGCAACGGCGACCGCAGCCCCGCCGTCTATCGCTTCAAGGTGAAGGGCCTCGACTGAGCCAGGCACCCGCGGTCAGGGCGCGGTGCTCGCCGCGCCCCTGCGCATCGCCCAGTGTCCGGCGGCGAGCAGGATCAACACGGCAGCGGCGCTTCCCAGCACGAGCGGGTCGGTGAGGCTAAGCCCCTCCAGCTTGGTGCCGAAGTAGACCGAGAGCGCGGTGATCGGCAAGTACCCGACCGCCGTGGTCCAGACGAAGCGCCAGACTGGCACCCGCGCCGCCCCGGCGGCGTAGGAGGTGAGGCTGAAGGGCAGGATCGGGATCAGCCGGGCCGCCAGCAGCAGGGTCGAGCCTCCCCGCTCAATCATCGCCTCGGTGCGCTCGAAGCGCTCCCTGCCGAGCCAGCGATCGAGCAAGGGGCGGGCGACGGAGCCGCCGATCGCGAAGCAGAGCAGGCCCGAGAGCAGCCACCCGGTCATGACCAGGGCCACAGCGGGGAAGAAGCCGTAGGCGAAGCCGGCCGCCGCATCGACGATCTCGGCCGGGTAGAAGACGAACGCGTGCACCAGCGCGAGGACGAGGATCAGCAGCGGCCCGGCCGCTCCGAGGCTGTGGATCTCCTCTCGCACCTCCGCTGTGTCGCCCTGGATGGCGGCTACGGCGGCATCGCGCAGGTCGGGCACGGCGAGCACCAGGCCGGCGAGCACGACGATCCCCGCAAGCGTGATGCCGACGGCAGCGAGGGACGGCCGCGGGTTCTCCATCGTCGAAGTATCACTGCGGCCGCGTACGCCGATGGGGCTCAGCGGGTGACCGCTTGTCGGTACACGTGCTCCTCCAGCGCCAGCCGCCACGGGCCGATTGCGGATTCGGTGGCGCGGAAGTCGGCGAAATCGAAGGTGAGGATCGGCAGCTCGTGTCGCTCGGCGATCGCCATCAGGCAGGTATCGGCAAAGCCGAGGTCGAGATCGGCGTAGTGGCGGTCCAGCTCCCCGGCTCGCCGCAGCAGTCCCGCCGACAGATAGGAGATCTCGAAAGTGCCTCCTACGACAGACTTGAGAAACGCCCGGGCAGCTGTTCCCCCCACCCTGCTCCGAACGAAGTGATCGACCTCGGCAAGAACCGGAGTGGGGACCAGTGCTCGGCGGCGCAGCCCGGCGAGGAGGGGAGAGGCAATCGAGTGTGCCGAGTCGCGGCTGTCGAGGGCGGAGACCAGTGGGCCGGTGTCAATCAGGATCTTTCTCACTCGGCCCCCTCCGCGGTCCCTCGCCGGGGCCCCAGGGCTTCAGCCCGATGTACTTCTCGAAGTTGATGCCCCAATCGCCCGGGCCTTCGATCGAGCCGAACCACTCCGGCCAGTCCTCTTCCCCCGTCCCGAGTGCTCCCTGCTCGATCAGGCGCAGAACTGTTGCCGAAAACGACTCACCCTCTCGGGCATGCTCGCGCACCAGTTCCTCGGCGCTGTCGGGTAGGTAAATCGTTCGACGGGCCATTGTTTGCGTCATGCTCCAGAGTGTGAAGGGACAGATCATACCTATGGCGCGCACAGTGCCGCAGCTTTGTGTCAACTCTGGTCCTTAGCTGCGCAGGCGCTCGGCCAAGCCGGACCAGCGCCGGCCGCTGTCGTCGCGGCGCACCGCTCCCTGCAGGGCGACGCGGTCGCCGACCAGGACGCAGGCGCGGCGCGCGCGGGTGATCGCGGTGTAGAGCAGCGGGCGGTTCAGCATCCCGGCGTTGGAGCTGTGGCAAACGGCGACCACGACCGGCACCTCGCAGCCCTGCGACTTGTGGACCGAGATCGCGTAGGCGAGGCGCAGGGTGCCCGTGTCCTGCCAGGGGACGCTCAGCGTCCGCTCCTCGTCGGTGAGCAGAGTGACCGTCTCCCGCTCGCGATCGACCCCTTCGAGGAAGACGATCGAGCCGTTCATCAGGCCAAGCTCGTGCGAGTTGCGGGTCTGGATCAGGCGGTCGCCGATTCGGAAGCGCCTATCGACCTGGCTCGCCGTCGGGGTTGAGGCGCTCGCGCAGCTGCTCGTTGAGGGCGTTGATCCCGACCGGGCCTTTGTAGACCGGTGCCAGGACCTGGATCTCGCGGATCGGGTCGACGCCGAAGTGACCGGGTGCCCGTGTGGCGACCATCTCGACCACCGCGTCGCGGAGCTGCGCGGCGTTGCGCTTCTCGAGGAAGACGAAGTCCTGATCTGGCCGGCCTCCGGCTTCAGGTGCGGGACGCGCCCCTCGTTGATCTCGTGCGCCGCGGTGGTGATCATCGATTCGGCCGCTTGGCGGAAAATCTCCGTCAGCCGTACCACCGGCGCCTCCGAGGCGATCAGGTCCTCGAACGGCTTGCCCGCGCCGATCGGCGGCAGCTGGTCCGCGTCGCCGACGAAGACGACGTGGGTTGATCGGCGAGGCCGCCGAGCAGCATCTCGATCAGGCGCAGGTTGACATCGAGGACTCGTTGACGACGACAGGTCCGCGGGCAGGGGTCGGCCCGGCTTGAACTCGGGCTCCCGTCCCGGTGCCCAGCCCAGCATGCGGTGGATCGTTTCCGCTTCGTGCCCGGTCGTTTCCTGTAGGCGGCGAGCGGCGCGCCCGGTTGGCGCACAGAGCGCGAAGCTGATGTTCGCCGCCTCGGCCTCCTCGACGATCGCCCGCGTGCAGGCTGTCTTGCCCACGCCCGGTCCGCCGGTCAGGACCGAGATCCGCGAAGCGAAGGCTCCCCGCACAGCTGCCCATTGCTCATCGGTGAGGCGCCTGCCCCTCTCGTCCTCGGGCGGCTCCTCGGCGGGCTCGTGCTTCAACTGCGCCGGCGCCGCCAAGCGGACGGCCAGCGTCCTTGCCACGGCCAGCTCGCACTCGCGAGTGCGCTCGCGGTAGGTCCTCCCCTCGTCAACCGTCAGTCCATCGGCGGCGGCGAGGACATCGGGGTCGGGATGCAGCTCGAGCAGCTTGCCGACCTGGCGGACGAGCTCGTCCGCCGGCAGGTAGGCGTGCCCCCCTCTCGGCCTCGGCGAGGACGTAGACGGCCCCGCCTGGGCGCGACGGTCCGACTCGGCGGGCACGCCGCCAGCGAGGGCGATCCGGGCGGCGCGGAGGAAGCCGACGCCGTCAACCTCAGTCAGCCGGTAGGGGTCCTCGTGCAGGACCGACAGCGCCTCCTCGCCGAAGTGGGCGTGGATCGGGCCCGCCAAATGAGCCAGTCCGTGCGGGGCCAGCTGGACGTGGAGGTCGCGGACCGCGCGCGACTCGTCCAGGCATCGGCGGCTTCCGCGGCCTGGTCGTCGCTGACCCCGGGCAGCGCGGCGAAGGCCCGGTGGGGGTCCTCGGCGATCGCCCGCAGCACGAGCTCCCCGTGCGTGTCGGCGAGGCGCTCGGCGCGGGCTTGGCCGATGTTGCGCAGTGAGGTGAGGTAGCGGATGTGCCCCTCGCGGTCGGTCGGGTCGAGCGGTTGGGCGCTCCGCACCTGCAACTGTCGGCCGTAGCGCTCGTGGTCGATCCATTCGCCGCTGACCTCGGCGCGCTCCCCGGCGGCGAGGTGGGCGACGGACCGACCAAGACCATCTTCTCGCCCAAATTTGTGTCCTCGGCCCGCAGCACGGCGTAGCTGCGATCCGGCGCACCAGGTGACGGTCAGCACTTCGACCGTGCCGGTGTGCTCGGTCACGTCGGCGTCGAAGAGGGGCGCAGTGCCGTCCACAGGGGAGAAGTTAGCCTGCTCCCAAGATGGGGAGTGGCGGAGAAAAACACGGACTCTGCGACAGCTGCGCGCACCAACAGCTGGTCCCGAACACGCGCGGGTCGGTCTTCTCCCTCTGCCGGCGCTCGCGCACCGACCCGCGCTATCCCCGTTACCCGAGGATCCCCGTGCTCGCCTGCCCGGGCCACGAGCGGCGCCGGGACGGCGAGTGAGGGCCGAGCGTCAGGCGGCCATCGGGTCCGGCTCGCCGAGCTTGGAGATGCCGGGTGCCTCGTAGGCGCCGCCGGGGACCCCGCCGATGATCAACATTCGCACGCCCTCCTCGCCGGGCCACACCTTGCGGGTGACGCCGGAGGCGACGCGGGCCATGTGGTCGGGGTCGAGCGGGAAGCGCTTGCTCTCGATCTCGATCTCGCCGCCTCGCGCGGGACCACGTAGACCTCCTCTTGGCCGTCTCCGGCGTGGTCGTGCTCGGGGTAGCCGTCGTAGCTGGGGGGCATGTCGATCACCTGCAGGCCGAACGATTCGACCCCCAGCTCTGCCCGAGCCCGCTTGAAGGCGCCGAGGTAGACGGCCTCCATCTCGTCGATCTTCTTCACCGCGTATCCCGCCATTGTGTCTCCTCCCGAAGTCGTGTCTTGGCCAGTTGGCCGGCGCGGCGGAGCGTAGCTGAGGGGGAGAGCCGAACGGGTCAGTCGAGCAGGCCGACCTGGCGCAGGATCGAGACCGAGTCCGAGTAGACGTCCTTGCGCTTGATCAGGCCGTCTTCGAAGGGGATCACGTCAACGCCGTCCCAGCTCACCGTGCGGCCGCTGGGCGGGGCCTGGATCTCTCCCCGGCGCAGGGTGTTGGAGTGGGTGGCGGTGGCGGTCCACTCCTGGGTGACGACGCCCTCGCGCACGTAGAGGCGCCGCGTCTCGAACCTCATGTCGGGCCAGGCCTCGAAGATCTTGGCGATGTGGCCGCGCACCTCCTCGCCCTCCGCCGTCTCTCCCGCGGTGTGGTTGGCAAAGACCATGTCCGGCGCGTGCATCGCGACGATCGCGTCGAGGTCCTGCGCGTTCCAGGCATCGTTGTAGCGGCCGATCGCATCGGTCAGCGCCTCGACTCCGTCGCGCTCGCTCATCGGACTACTGTAGCCAGAGGTACCCGCTCCCTACTTGCCGGCGACGGCGTCGCCGGCGGAGCCCCCGCCTTCAGCAGGGTGGCGAGGTAAATTACGACCGGCTTCGAGCCCTTGTTGGCGGCTCGGTGGACGTCGGGCGGCTGCTCGACGATCCACTCACCAGGTTCGATCTTGCCCGCCTTGCCGGCTTCGATCGTGCGCACGAGGTCTTATTCTCGTCGGATTGGCCGCGGCGAACGCGACCGAGCCCTGCTGGACGGTATAGGTGAGGTTGCCGGACTCGACCCGTGCCACCTGGGTGCCGAGGTGGTGGTGGAGGGCGAGCTTGGCTCCGGGTGGGACTGGCGGCCGGCTGAGAACAAGCTCGCGGTCGGGCGCGCCCCGCACCCGTGCGTCTGGGCCATCGCGTCGCGTTTGGCTTCCGCCGCCCCCGGGGCGCTCCGTGGCCGGGTCGCCGCCGGCGAGAACGGCAAGCGCCGCCGCGGCCGCGGCCAGGGCCGCCAAGACCGACGATACGAGTCGCGTTCACATCCCATCGACGCGACAGGCTCTCAGGGTGTCCGGCGGAAGCGCCGAAGCCGGGCGATCGGCGTTGGCTAAGGTCGTGGCGAGCAGTCGCGAAAACGAGGAGGCGGGATGGACGTAGCGATCGGATTGCCCAACGCGGTGCCGGGCGCGACGGGCGGGCAGCTGGTCGAGTGGTCGCGCCGGGCCGACCGCGCGGCTTCTCGAGCCTGGGGACGATCGACCGCATCGTCTACGAGAACTACGAGCCGCTGACCGCGCTCGCCGCCGCCGCCGCGGTCACCGAGCGGATCGGCCTCTGCACCTCCGTCCTGCTCGGGCCGCTGCGGGTGAATGCGGTCGAGCTCGCCAAGCAGGCATCACCCTGAACGCGCTCGCCGGCGGCCGCTTCACGCTCGGCATCGGCCTCGGCGGCCGCGACGACGACTACGAGCTGAACCATGTCGGGTTCTCCGGCCGTGGGCGGCGGCTGGACGCGATGCTGGAGAAGATCAAGGAGGCTGGGGGGAGACGAGGTCGGGCCGACGATCGAGGGCGCCCCGAGCCTGATCGTCGGCGGTCACGCGGATGCCTCGTTCGCGCGCGCGGCTCGCTTCGCCGACGGCTGGATCGCGGCGGGTCGGGTCCGATCAGTGCGCGGCCGGGATCGAGAAGACGAAGGCCGCCTGGGCGGACGCGGGGCGGGACGACGAGCCCCGACAAAGGCGCTGGCGTATCTCGCTGGGCGATCGCGCCGAGGAAGAGGCGCGGGCGTATCTCACCGACTACTACGCCTGGCTCGGCGAGCAGATCGCCGAGTTCCTCGTCACGAGCGCCGCCAAGGACACGGAGACGGTCAAGCAGTTCGTCGCGGCCTACGAGGCGACGGGCTGTGACGAGCTGATCCTGTTTCCCTCCTGGGTAATCCGGATCAGGTGAACCTGCTCGCCGACGCCGTCGGGCTTTAGCTTCGGACCGATGGTCAACGACCTCCCCGGTCATCCTCTTTGCCTCGCGGGAGGAGTTCGAGCGCCGGCTGGAAGAGGACGCCCAGAGCGACGGCCTCTGGCTGAAGATCGCGAAGAAGGGGTCGGGCGTCAAC
>CAVQLN010000011.1:0-31726 GCA_963713365.1 uncultured Planctomycetota bacterium
AGTAGTCCGGGAGGGATTCGAACCCCCGACCAAGGGATTATGAGTCCCCTGCTCTAACCGCTGAGCTACCGGACCGCAATCGGCTTCCTGAAGTTGCCGTCGACATTAATTTTACAACGCGCGCGGTGCTGTTGAAACGGCTAGCCAAATTGTCGCGCGATCTATCTCAGTAGAACCGCTTCCAACAGCGGTCGCGAATCAAGGTGACATCGCCGGTGGCTGGAAAGATTCGACCTGCGGTGACGAATACTAACTAAACTGCCGCCGCCGGATTCCAGGTAGTGAATTGACAACGGCTTCCGGGGCAGGGTACAAACAACGGCGCCATTGAGCGCTTCGACGAGCCGCGCAGTGCGGCTGTTCGCGCAGGCGTAGTCCTTCTCTCAAGTCACACGGAGCGGTCCGATGATCGTCGGCAAATTGTGGCGGGCCTGCGGCGCAGATCAACAAGCTGGCCAACTTATTCTGGACTGCCGATCCGATCGCCCAGATGCAGTACGAGTACGACTCGGCCGTCGAGCAGCTCAAGGGGGGCCGCGAGGGGCTGGAGCAGTACCGGCGCTGGTGGAGCGCGTGAGCCGGCAGGTGGCGGCCAATCAGAAGCACGTGACGATCCTGGAAGCCAAGGTGAAAGGCTACTTGCAGGCCGGCGACCGCGAGACGGCCGCCAAGTTCGCCCTGGAGCTGCAAAAGGCCAAGCAGGAGCTGGCGGAGAACCAGACGCAGCTCAAGATGCACGAGGAGGCGTACAACAACAACGTCACCAAGATCAAGCACGCCAGCAAGAAGCTGGGCAAGGTGAGGGAGAAGATCGCACAAGTACGATGCCGAGCTGAAGATGAGCCGGGCCGAAGCCGAAATGGCCAAGCTGGCCGACGAGCTTCAATTTCGACGTGACGACCGATTTCGGCCAGATCGAAGAGGTCATTCAGGACAAGATCGGGCTGAACCGCGCCAAGGCCCGCGTCGCGGCCGATTTGTCGGGCGAGGGCATCGTGGACATCAAGCGCGAAGCAGGCCGTGGAGAAGGCGATGGCCGACCAGGCGCTGCGCGACTTCGAAGTGCAGATGGGCCTGGTCACGCCGGAAACGGCGGGCATCACCGAAACGACGAAAGAACTGGGCCCGGCTGAGAAAGCGAAAGTCGCAGAAGGGTGAGCCGACGAGTTTTTTTAACAGGAGGGAGCAGAGGGAGCAGAGACAAGGCAAATGATGAATCACGAATGTGGAATGACGAATTCGGCGATGAATTTGACGCAACCTTCTTAGTCCGACTCTGTTTCCTCTGTTACCTCTTGTTAGACTTTCTTTGTCCTTCGCGCTGCTCGGCTGAGCTCGCGAAGGCCTTTGCGTGAGAGTTTTAGTTCGTGATGGCACAATCAACCGTTTTGAACGGCGAAGAGAAAGTTGCCACGCCTGCGCGGCCGGCGGGCCCGTTGCCGGAATGGTATCCGGCATGGGCAAGCGAGCTCGCGGATCTTTATTTCTCGGGCACAACGTGCGTGTTCGTGCTGCACGGAAACGTGCACGATCTGGTGCGATTGCCCGATGCCGACGAGCACTGCTACTGCAGCTTGAGCGAGTTTCTGGCGACGCAGGTGTTCGGCCGCTGGGATATTGTGCTCGGCTACGATCTGAGCCGCGGCTTGCGGCCGCTCGCCGGCCCGGACGCGCAACGGCTGCGCTCGATGTCGCAATACTTGGTCGGGCGGTGGGGCGAACCAGCCACCTGGCCGCGCGACCCGGAAAAAGTTCTGCTGGGGCTGGATGCGTTTGTCGAGCGAAACCTCTTGGAGGATCCGGCCAAACGAAAGAGCGTCGCCTTCGTATTCGAATATGCGCAGTTCTTGTTGCCGACCAGCGACCTGGACAGTCTGGCCCAAGGCCATGCGGCTCGATTGGTGCGCTTTCTTGCTTGGGCTCAAAACCCGCTCATTAAACGCGTGAACACTGCGTTTGTGCTGATTACTGACAAGCTGGTCGAGCTGAACGAGCGATTGGTGCAAAGCCCGCACGTGGCGACGATCGAGGTTCCGCTGCCGGACCGGGAGGAGCGCGAGCAGTTCGTGCCCGTGGCCACGGATGGACAGGAGTTGTCGAAGATTGCCGATTTCACCGCCCGGCAGCTTGCGGAAGTTTCGAACGGACTCAGTCTGACGAGTCTCAATGTCGTGCTGGCTCAAGCGGCCCGCGCCGGCAAGCGGCTCGACGCCACCCGTTTTCGCCAGCTCAAAAAGTCGATGATCGAGCGACAGTGCCAAGGGCTTGTCGAGTTCGTCGAGCCCAAGCACACGCTCGATTTGGTTGTCGGCCTCGATGCGGCCAAGCAGCGCCTTCAGCAGGATTCCAAATGGATCAGCGAGGGCCGGTTGGAAGCGGCGCCGATGGGCTATCTCATATGCGGCCCGGTGGGCACCGGCAAATCGTTCATGGCCGAGTGCTACGCCGGCTCGATTGGCATTCCCTGCCTGGTGCTGCGCAACTTCCGTTCGAAGTACGTGGGCGAAACCGAGGGGAACCTGGAGCAAGTGCTGGGCGTGCTGCGTTCGCTGGGGCCGGTCGTCGTGATTGTCGACGAGGCCGACGCGGCGCTCGGCAACCGCCAAGCTTCGGGCGACTCGGGCACGAGTGCCCGCGTGTTTTCGATGATCGCCAGCCAAATGGGCGACACGCGCTTTCGCGGGCAGATCATTTGGATGCTGCTCACGAGCCGGCCCGACCTGCTGCCGATCGACCTCAAGCGGCAGGGACGAGCCGAAGTGCACATCCCGCTGTTCTATCCGCACAGGGCAGAGGACATCCGCGAGATGTTGCGCGTGATGGCCAAGAAGAACAAGCTGCAAATCGCGGACGATGCGATTCCGGAGGTCGATCCATCGCGGCGGCTATCGGGGGCCGACCTGGAGAGCGTCGTGCTGGCGTCGCGGCGGCAGGCGCTGGCCGCGGGCCGCGACGTGGTGGAGCGGCGCGATTTAGAGAAAGCGTTGGGCGAGTTCATTCCCTCGGCCCAGGGATTGGAAAAGGAATTGCAAGAAATTGCGGCTGTGCTCGAATGTACGGAAAGAAGTTTCCTGCCGCCGGAATGGCAGGAAAAAATCGCGCTCCCCGAAGGCCGCTCGCGGCTGCAGGAGCGCTTGGTGGCCATCCGACAGCTCATCGAAGAGTTGGGGTAATAATAAAACACTTACTAAGTTAGGGTTTGGTGTGTTGAACGTAGCGTTCGCGAGCAGATGGAGTGGCTCGAACCAGCCGCGCAGCGGCTGCGGCACGTAGCCGTGGGCGAAAGCCCACGGACCCGAAGCACATGAGAAATGAATGAGCCGCGCAGCGGCGACACGCGCGCCTGTGTCGCCGCTACGCGGCTTGAAATGGACTTTTGGCACATTTACCGTGGGCTTGCGCCCACGGCTAAGCGCCGTCGCCGCTGCGCGGCAATGCGCACTACGCAATATGGGTCGCAACGATTGAATCGCGTGAATCAAATTACCAAATAAGGATTAGACATGGCAGCTGAAACAGGCAAGTCCACGTGGGTCGACGACGAGACTGATATTCCGCTCATTACCGAGCGGGCTCGTCAGCTTGATTCGTTCCTTGACGCAATTGCCGATGGCAAAGTCACCGACGCTGAAGTCAAAGCGCAGGAAGCGCGGGTGATGCGGCTGCTCAAGGAAATCGAGCCGCAGTTGGAGCCCAAGACGCGCGATCGCGTCACGGAGCTGCTGTGCGAGCTGTCGGCCTACGACATGATGCAAGTGCTCAACATCATGCAGCATTCGCGGCCGCTGACGAAGTTCCGCGGATGAGAACCAAGCACGCCGAGTAGAACTGTAGCTGAAATCGCAAGATTTCAGCAGCGAGAGGTATTCGGAATTCTTGCGAATTCCGCTACGAATTTCTCCCAGGAAAGTGAACATGAACGGACAGCCCAAAACACCATTTTATTTAGTCCTGTTTCTTGTGGTCGGCGGCCTGTTGGCGTTTGCCGCTTACCGCAGCGATCTGTTCGCGCCCAAGGGCCGTGTTCAGGAAGGCCCTGGGCCTGGGCCGGGCGACGGCGCAGGAGATATCGATCCGGGAATGATCGGTCAGGTGGCTGAGGATGCCGACTCGTCGGCTGTCACCACAGTCAAGGAATATGTGTTCAAGCCGGCGGAACGGCTTCCTGAAGTGAAGGGCACGGCGGCGTACAAGCCGCTGGAAGATAACACAGTCCGCTTCGCGCTGAACGTGTGGGCCGGCTGGGGGCCGATCATCCTGGCCAACGAGGGCTTCAAGCCTGGGAAAGTTTGGAAGACGCCCGATGGCAAGGACTTCAAGGTCGAGCTGGTGCTAATCGACGATCCAGTCGCGATGCGCGACGCGTATGCCGCGGGGAACGTGCACATCGGCTGGGCGACGCTGGACATGATGCCGCTCTTCATGGAAGGGTTCGTCGACAAGACCGGCCAGCCGCGTGATAGCCGGGTCATGCCGCGCATTTATCAGCAAGTGGATTGGTCGAATGGAGGCGACGGCATCGTGGCCCGCGAGTCGATCAAAACGATTTCGGACCTACGTGGGAAAAAGGTGGTGTACGCGCAAAATTCGCCGTCTCACTATTTCCTGCTCAATATGCTCGTGTCGGGTGGCGTGCAGCCCAGCGAAGTGGTTCCGACCATCACGTCCACAGCTTTCGAGGCGGCGGCCGCTTTTAACGCTCAGCGCGATATTTCAGCGGCGGTCTCGTGGGCGCCGGATATCTACAACCTTGCCGAAGCGCGTGGGAACCGCATGCTCGTCACGACGGGAACGGCCAACAAACTAATCGCCGACGTATGGTTCGCACGGGCCGACTTTGCAAAGGACCATGGCGACAAGATTGAGGCCTTGGTGCGCGGCATCTTCGACGCCATGGAGGAGCTTAAGAAAGATGACCGAAAACAGGAGTGCGCGCGCTTGATGGCCGAGGGATACAACATTCCGGCGAGTGACACGCTCAATATGTTCGCCGACGCTCACAACACCAACTGGGCCGAAAACTTCCAGTTCTTCTTGAATCAAAACAATCCGACGAACTTCGAACGCGTCTGGTCACAGGCGTACTACCTCTATCGCCGAGTTGGACAGATTACGCACCAACCAGTGTCCTTCGACAAGGTGATGGACTTCTCGATCATCGAGAAACTCGGGCAGGAGCCGAAGTATCGCAATCAAAAGGACGAATACCGGGTACAGCTTGCGCCGAAAGCCGTGTCCGACATCCACGCCGAGTCGGATGAGATTCTCACGAACACGATCGTCATCCAGTTCTTTCCCAATAGCTGGGACCTTAACAAAAAGATCAATCGTGATGAAGGCGGCGTGGTGACGGAAGTGCTGTACGACCCGAACGTCGACAACGTGCTTCAGGAAGTCGCGAATATGGCAGGGCAGTTTAGCAACGCCCGTATCATTATCGAAGGGCACACGGATAGCTCACGGCGCGGCCAGGTTCCCGAATCGCTGGTGAAAGAACTAAGTCTCAATCGGGCCAATGCGGTGCGTGAAGCGCTCGTGAATAAGTTTCAAATGGACGCGAACCGTTTTGCGGCCGATGGCGTGGGTTGGGGCCGGCCGGCCGATCCGAACGATCCGGAGAACCACGCCAAGAACCGCCGTGTCGAAATTAAGGTATTCACGGCCGAACGTGGTTAGTGGCCACGGCATGAAGCAAGTGCATGAGCGAAGCTAAGAAATCCGGGCCCGCAGCCGAGCACAGCTCGGGCATTCCGGCCGACACCGTGGTTCATTCTCCGGCTACGGGGCGAGGGATGCAGCTGCATTTAGCCGCGCCGCGCCGGGCGGCGACGGCAGTAAGTCTGCGCAGCCGGGCGGCGGCGGATCTAAGTCGCTGCGCAAACCGGTTCCATATTGGCTGGCTCTCTTACTCGGAGCTGCCTGTCTTCTAACAGTGTTTGGCCTGTGGTGGTTTCTCACTCGCGGGGCGTACGAGGAACGGATTATTCCGTATACAACTCTGCCGAGTCCAAAGGAGACGTTTGATCCCGAGCAGCTTGACAGATTGTGGTTTGATTTTGCGCTAACGCGAAACCTGATCGCCAGCTTGCGGCGCGTGGTGCTCGGGTTCGCGCTGGCGTCGGCGATTGGGATTCCGCTTGGAATCCTGGCTGGTTGCTTTCCCTGGTTTAACGCGTTTCTCGCGCCGATCAACGTGTTCGGCCGGAACATTCCCATCGCCGCGCTGATCCCGCTCACCTTCGCGCTGTTTGGACTCGGCGAGTTGCAGAAGGTAATGTTTATCTTCATCGCTGCGGTGGCCTTCGTGATGATGGACACAGCCACGGCGATCGCCGACGTAAGCAGCCGCTATATCGACACTGCGTTTACGCTCGGTGCTTCGCGCCGGCAAATCATCATGAAGGTGCTCGTGCCGTTGGCCATGCCGCGCGTATTCAACTCGTTGCGGCTGCTTTTCGGCCTGGCGTTTGGCTATATCATGCTGGCCGAGCTGGTCACGGAAAGTGGCAGCGCCGGCGGATTGGGATTCATTATCAATACCGCTCAGCGACGCGGCGTCCGTGAGCCGATTTTGCTCATATTGATGGTGATTCCAGCCGTTGCTTTAGCGATTGATCGGACACTCTACATGATGCAAAAGAGCTTGTTTCCGTACCAATATGCCAGCGCTGGCTTATTGCACAACGCCTGGCGCGGACTAATGCATGCTGGCGAGGATTTGAAGCGAGTTTTCTTTTCGCCGCAGCCGCTGGATCCGGCGCAGCAGGCCGCGCTGGCCGCTGCAAATGCCGCAAGCACGCCGCGACCGTCGAAGATCTAGAAGCGTCCACCCTTTAGCCGCGCCGTGTCGCGTTGCCACATGACCGCCGAACCAATTGCTGCCGCCAGTCCTGTGCCTGTCGCCAAAGAAGTTGGCATGGGCCAAGTCCTGGAGCACGTGCGGCAGCCAGAGGAAATTCGCGCCCCGCATGTCGTCGAGTTCAAGGACGTCAGCAAAACGTACAACTACGGCCAGGCCAACCAGTTCACGGCAATTCGCGGTGTGAGTTTCGTAGTCGCCGATTTGCCGAACAAGGGTGAATTCGTGTGTATCCTCGGTCCGAGCGGCTGCGGCAAGAGCACAATTTTGAAGCTCATTGCCGGCTTGGAACCCCAACATCCGCCCACGACGGGCGACGTACTCGTGCTTGGCAAGCCGGTAACCAGGCCTGGTGCCGACCGCGGGATGGTGTTCCAGGATTACACTTCGTTCGACAACCGCACCGTGCTTGATAACATCGCCTTCGGGCTGGAATGCCGCGGTGTGGCGCGCCGTGACCGCTATGAACTGGCCCGGCACTGGATTGAGCAGGCCGGCCTCAACGTGAAGAGCGACCAATACAAATATCCGCACGAATTGTCGGGCGGCATGCGGCAGCGCGTGGCGATTGCGCGCACGCTGATTCTGAGGCCGCGAATCATCTTGATGGACGAGCCGTTTGGCGCGCTCGATCCGCAAACACGGATGAATATGCAAGACTTATTGGTAGGCCTGTGGCGCGAAGTGCAAGCAACCGTGTTTTTCGTCACGCATTCAATCGAGGAAGCCGTGTTTCTCGGCGACCGGGTGTACATCATGTCGACGGGGCCCGGGCGCATCGAGAAAGAGCTGGAAATTGAGCCGGCCGACCGGCCGGCCCTGGAAATGGCCCGCGTACCGCGCTTCCAGGAAACGGTATACTACATCCGTGAATTGATCGCTCAACTAGAGGAGCAAGGAGCAGGGAGCACGGAGCGGGGAGCAAAAGGCAAGTAGCTGCCTGAATCCTCCGTACTCCCTGCTCCAAGCTCCCCGCTCCCTGCTTCCCATGCGATTCGGCAAGTATCTCAAAGTGGCCTTCATGAACCACTGGAACCTGTTGGCGTTCCTGGGGGGCACCGTGTTCGCATTTATCTCGGGAGCGCCCGATGTGCTGCTCCCAGTGGTTGCGGCCGGCGAGCTGGCTTACCTTGGCATGCTCGGCACGCACCCGAAATTTCAGGCCTACGTGAATGCACAGGAGGCGAAGCAGACTCGCGAAGTCACATCGGTGTCGGCGCAGGAGACGCTCGACCGGATCACGGCGGCGCTCCCGAAGGAATTGCTCGACCGCTTTTTGGCGCTTCGGCGGCGCTGCCTCGAACTGCAGCAGATCGCCTCCGAGCTGAAGCACACCGGTCCGGATGAGACCCACATGCCGCTCGAGAGCTTTCAGGTCGCCGGTCTGGATCGACTGCTGTGGATTCATCTGCGGCTGTTGTTCACACAATACGCGCTGTATCGCTTCTTGAAGCAGACCAGCGAGGAGCAAATCCACGCGGACATCAAACGCCTCGAGACGCGCCTTGCCGAGCTGCCGACCGGCGCCGAGAACGATCAGCAGCAGCGCGTGCGCAAGGCGCTGGAGGACAATCTTCAAACAAGCCGCGACCGGCTCGCCAACTTGAAGCGCGCGCGGGATAACTTCGACCTGGTGAAGCTGGAGATCGACCGGCTGGAAAACAAAATTCGCTCGCTCAGCGAATTGGCCGTGAACCGGCAGGAGCCGGACTACATCTCCGGCCAGGTCGACCAGGTGGCCGCCAGCATGCTGGAAACGGAAAAGACGATGAACGAGCTGCAGTTCGTCACCGGGCTCGACACCCAAGATGAGGCGCCGGCGCTATTGCAGAACGACGTGGTACCACGCAAGCGGGCCAAGCAGTTGAATTAGCGGGCATCTGGACTAAGCCCAAGTGTGGCATGCTCACGCCCGCTGATGCGTCGAGAGCATGCCACCCGCCGAGCGGCAATCAAGAGCTCAGCCCACCGAAGCGGCGCTGCCGGGCGGCGAAGGCGCGAATCGCTTCATGGAGCGTAGCTTCGTCGAATTCAGGCCAGCACTTCTCGGTGACCCAGATTTCAGCGTAACTGATCTGCCACAGCAGGAAGTTGCTGATTCGCATCTCGCCGGCCGTGCGAATGAGAAGATCCGGGTCGGGCGCCCCGGCGGTGTAGAGGTGCTCGGCGATCGTCTGTTCGCTGACTTGTTCTGGTGACAGGCCGCCGGATTGCACGCCACGGACGATTTTGCGTACGGCATCGACCAGTTCGGCCCGGCCGCCGTAGTTGATTGCCAGGTTCAGCCGCAGCCCGCTGTTCGTCCGGCTCATTTCGACGGTCTTATCGAGCTCTCGCAGCACCTGTTCTGGAATATCGTCGCGCCGGCCAATCATTCGCACCCGTACGTTGTTTTCCATGATCGTGGAGCGCTCCTCGATCATGTACTGCTCCAAGAGGTGCATCAGAAAATTGATCTCGGTCTGCGGCCGCTTCCAGTTCTCGCTGGACAGGCAATACAGCGTGAGCTGCTCGATCGCTGAGCCGGCTGCACTCCTCCGTCGTGCGGCGGACGCTATTTGACTCCCCGTTCGTGGCCGGCGATGCGCGGCAAATTCTGCCGCTCGGCCCAGCGGCCGTTGCCGTCCATGATGATCGCGATGTGCCGCGGCCGGCGCTCGGAGCGGCAACTTCGCAGACGGTCGGCGTGATGCGAACTTCATCCGGCTCATCATGCCACTCACGACTTATCTAACGACGAATCGTCTGATCGCGCTCCGGGCCGACCGAAACCATTTCGATCGGCTGGCCGACAAGCTCGCTGATGCGGCGCAGATAGCTTTGGGCGTTGGCCGGCAGCTTGTCGAACGATCGGCAAGCGGTGATTTCCTCGTGCCAGCCGGGCAGCGTTTCGAAAACCGGCTCCGCGCAGCGCAGGTCGTCGACGTGGCTGGGGAATTGAGTGGTTTGTCGGCCGTCGATCTTGTACGCCGTGCAAATCTTCAGCTCGTCGAAACCGGTGAGCACGTCGAGCAGCATCACGCGATCGACGTGACGCCGCTGAGCCGGCTGGTGTAACGCACGGCGACGGCATCGAGCCAGCCGCAGCGGCGCGGGCCGGCGGGTGACCGTGCCATACTCGTTGCCGCGGTCGCGCATGCGCTGGCCGATCTCGTTGTCCTGCTCGGTGGGGAACGGTCCGCCGCCGACGCGCGTGGAATAGGCTTTCACGACGCCGATGATGCGGTCGATGTGCCGGGCCGGCACGCCGGAGCCGCTGGAGATGCCGACGCCCGAGCTGTTGCTGCTGGTGACGAATGGATAGGTGCCGTGGTCGACGTCGAGCAGTGCGCCTTGAGCGCCTTCGAACAGAATGCGTTTGCCGCTTTCAGCCGCCGAGAGCAGCAGCTCGGTGGTATCGCAAACGTAGGGCCGCAGCCGCTCGGCATAGGCCGAGTATTCGCTGAAGATCGCGGCGGCGTCGAGCGGCTTGAACTCATTGGCAGGATACAAGACGGCCAGCACACGGTTCTTGGCGGCCACGATGTGCTCGACCTGAGCTCGAAACGTGGGGCGATACATGTCGCCGAGCCGCACCGCGTGCGATCGGCCGACCTTGTCGCGATAGCACGGTCCGATGCCGCGGCCAGTCGTGCCGATGTTTTCGCCGTCGGACGTGCTTTTGTCGAGCGCCCGGTCTTCGGCGAAATGCCAGGGGAAAATCACATTGAGCCGATCGCTGATCCGCAGGTTCTCCGCGATGGCCCGCTCCGCGCTGGGCCAGCTCATCGAGCTCCTCGATCACGCGGGCCGGGTTCAGCACCACGCCCGTGGCGATCACGCACGTGACGCCGGGCGTGAGAATGCCGCTGGGCAGCAGCGAAAGCTTGTAAACCTGGTCGCCGACGACGACGGTATGACCGGCATTCGCACCGCCTTGATAGCGGACGACGAAGTCGTGCTCGCGGGTCAAGAGGTCGACGATCTTGCCCTTGGCTTCGTCGCCCCACTGCAGACCGATAACGCAAGTGCCCG
This sequence comes from uncultured Planctomycetota bacterium, assembly GCA_963713365.1. Taxonomy (GTDB): domain Bacteria; phylum Planctomycetota; class Planctomycetia; order Pirellulales; family Lacipirellulaceae; genus JABDGM01. The sequence continues at coordinate 10,874 of CAVQLN010000011.1, forward strand.
GCATGACAAATAACGCAAATCATAGATGGAATTAATGCAGCGTCGATACGGATATCCGCTGCAACTGTCGATTTTAGAGCGAGCCCGTCAGTCAAGATAGAGGTTTATTGCTCCTGCAGTTAGGGGCCATTATCATATCCGGGCAATGCGGCCCGGCGAGCATATAATAAAGTAAAGGGTGGTTGAGGCCACGGCGCCACCATGTTCGAAATCATTTTTGCCGAGGGAGTAGCCGAGGACCTCGAAGCGCTTACTGCATACTATCGGAGTATCGTTCTGGACCGAATCGACGAGCAGCTGATCTATCAACCGACCATTGAAACCAGAGCGAAAAAGAAAGTAATCGGTTTAAGACCGCCGTGGCACTACGAAGAGCCCATCTGGGAACTCCGAGTGGGAGAATTCCGAGTGTTCTTTGATGTGGACGAGCCAAACTTGCGGGTCACCGTAAGAGCAATTCGCCGAAAGCCTCCCCACATTACAACGAAAGAAATTACATGAAATCGTTCGACGTCGCTCAAACCAGTTTAGATAGCTGCGTAACTGCGGCGCAAAGCGAGCCGATCATGCTCACGCAGCATGGAGAACCCATTGCGCTTATTGTAGGCGTCGATGGACTGGACGAAGAGCAGATCGAACTGGGCGCGTCGTCCGATTTTTGGACGCTGATCAAAGCCCGCCGAACGCAACCGACCATTAGCAGACAAGAACTTGAGCGCCGACTTGGAGCCGGCTAAACGCGCATTCGGTCCTCGGCTTCATCGGATATCTAATTCAAACGGCATCACCAGCGCCGCCGGTTGATCGAATACGGCGCAGAGCGCATACGCTCTGCGGGCAAGGCCGACCATTTCTGGAGCGAGGTTTTCCAGCCCGCGGCCGATTCGCACCTCTTCCTCTTGATCGACGTCACCGAACAGCGTTTCGAACACATTGGTCGGCTCTGGGAGGACTTCGATCCGTACGCTGTCATCCTCGTCGAGGCCGGCTAGTTTCTTGGCCTCGGCGATCGCATCGTGCAACGTGCCCAGCTCGTCGACCAGGCCGTGCTCCTTGGCTTGGACACCCGTATAAACACGGCCGCCAGCGAGCTCGCGAAGTTTTTCCACCGGCATCTTGCGGCCTTCCGCTGCTTTCGTGGTGAACTGTCGGTAGATATCCTCCATGAACTCGGTCACCACGGCGCGCTGCGAATCGGTAAATGGTCCGCTGGAGGCAAACAGACCGCTGTTTTTGCCGCGCTCGATCGTTTCGGTCGTGATGCCGATTTTCTGGTACAGGCCGCGGATCGCCATCTTGCCGCCCACGACTCCGATCGAGCCGGTGACGGTGCCCGGCGCGGCCACGATCTTGTCGGCTCCCATGGCGATGTAATAACCGCCGCTGGCAGCCACGTCGCCCATGCTGGCGATGATCGGCTTCTCGATAACCTGCGTCTCTCGCCAGATGAGGTCGCTGGCCAAGGCCGATCCGCCGGGGCTGTCGATGCGAAGCACAATGGCGACAACTTGCTTGTCTTCATTGGCTTCGCGCAGTGCCTCGATGATGCTGGTGGAGCCGAGAATCTGCCCGCCGAACGGATCGCTTTCACTTTTGCCGGACATGATCGGGCCAACGGCATACACCACCGCGATCTTCTTGCCGCGGCCTGTGCTGGCGCATCGGGTTGCCGCCCATCATGGCCTGCATCAATTTGAAAAGGCCCATCGGGCCGGAGAAGTCGGTGTCGACCTCCTTCTGGCCGTAGTTCTTGACGTAAACGAGCGACTCAGCCTCATACGAGTCGGCCAGTTCCTTACGCAGGGTATCGGAGTACGCAATTCGATCGATCAGCCCAAGCTCCTTGGCCTTGGTGGCCGTGATCAAGCCGCGGTCGATCACTTCCTTGGCTTGTGAAATGGAGAGCGGGCGAGCCTTTACGATCGTCGTGACCATGTCGTCGTACATGCTGTCGATCAGCGACGTCATATTCTCGCGTACCGGATCGCTGAACTTCTCGCGCGTGAAGGGCTCCGCCGCGCCTTTGTAGGCGCCGATGTGAATGAAATCAGCTTGGACTCCGAGTTTGCCGAGCAGGCCTTTGAAGAACGTGGCCTCCGCGTGAACGCCCGGCAGCATCAGGACGCCTGTCTCGGGCATCACAATTTCATCGCAGGCGCATGCGATGAAGTAATCGGCGGGCATGCCCGTTTCTAACTGTGCATAAACCTTTTTGCCGGCCTTGCGAAAGCGGGCGATGGCCGCGCGCAACTCCTCAACCTTGGCGCGGCCGATTGAGGGATTCTCGATGTTGAGCACGACGCCGGAAATGGATTTATCTTTCGATGCCTTTTCGAGCCGTGAGACGGCTTCGCGCAAATCAATGCTGGATTGGCCAAAGAGACCCATTTGCCCGGATGTTTCAGGCAGGTCGTCCTTGAGTACGAGGAGGGCAAGTCGCACTTTGTCGCGCTTCGACGACGCCGAACTCTTCTTAGCGGCTGATGAAGCGGACCGCTTCTTTTCGGAATCGTCGTCCGATTTGGCCGCGGCTTTATTCCTAGCGGTCTCATCGGCGGACTTATCCTTGTCGGCTTTTGACTCCGCATCTTCGTCGTTGCTTGCCGTTTCCTCTTTCGCATCGTCATCCTTTGCGGCCGCGGACTTCTCTTTGGCGCTTGCGTCGTCGTCCTTCGAATCGTCGTTTTTATCGGCGTCTTTTTGGTCAGCATCCTTGGCCGACTCAGCGACAGCCGTCCCTGACTCCTGGAAGCCAAACGCCAAATCCGAACCCACCACTGCCCACGCAATAGCGGATACCGCGATTAACAAGAATTCAGTTCGACGAAACAAGGATTGCACGAGTAATTCGAGGTTCATTTGCAGAGTTCTCCAAACGCCGTTAGGTTTCACCAAGGTGGCAGCGCCAATGGTACTTCGCACAGCCCCGCCGAGTCTTGAGTATCGCTGTGGAGCCGGCTGGCCAGACTAGCAATCCCCCATTCTAACGAAGCTGGCTGCGGGATGCACCCGTGACGGCTGAATCCCTCTGGCTGCCGTCTGCGGTTTTTGTTAGCCTTCGCCCCCCCTTTTCCTTGCGGGTTGGGAGCGAACGCCGGTCCACCGGAACCCGGCCACCATGTCCGGGCTACCTGGTGGCGGGTTCCAAGTTGACCGTGCCAAGCGCGTTCTTTGCGCTAAAGCGTAGCTTTTTGGAGGTGTGCTCGATGCGAACGAATTGCGGCTCGTGGGTTCGGCTCCTTCTGTTTGTGGCGATTGGTTCGACTTGCGGCCCGGCGGGGCGCAGATTTGGCGAAATTTTCTGCCGACGTCAAAGGATCAGGACTCTGTAGATTCGCGCGCCACTGGCGACGAGGCGCGCCCGTTGACCGATGCGCGGCCCGCCAGCGACGGTGAGTTTGCACTTACTCAGGAAAACGGCCCGTGGCTGATTGTGGCCGCGAGCTTTTCTGGCCAGGGTGCAGAACGGCAGGCCACGGAATTGGCCCGCGAGCTTCGCTCGCGTTACCGGCTCAAATCCTACCTTCACGAGATGAACTTTAAGCTCGAAGACGAGTCGCTTGGCCGCGGATTGGATGAATACGGCGGGTCGGTCCGCCTCCGTTACCAGCGCGGCGATCAACTTCGCGAACTGGCCGTGCTCGTCGGTGATTTCACTTCCATCGATGATCCCGAAGCGCAGCAGACGCTCGATCGCATCAAGACGCTTCAGCCCGACGCTCTCAATGTCGACCCGAACACGAGCGCGCAAAGCATGGCACAAGTAAGGCAGGCCGACGACTCGCTGCTGGAGAAACTTGGCCGACGCAAGCGCGGTCCCATGGGGCAGGCATTCCTTTCGCGGAATCCTCGCTTGCCGCGCGAGTACTTCGTGCCCAAGGGCGTCGACCCATTCGTCGCGAAGATGAATCAGGGCGTCGAGCACAGTCTGCTCGATTGTCCCGGCGCGTACACAGTCAAAGTGGCGACGTTTCGCGGCAAGACAATTCTGCAAACCAGCGCGACCAGCGGCGAAGCGGCCGAGGAAAAAAAGCGTTCCTTTTGGAGCCGGCGAAAAAAGGACGATCACAACCCCCTCATTGAGGCGGCCGAGAACGCGCACCTGCTAACTGCCGAGCTTCGTGCGCATGGTTACGAGGCGTATGAGTTCCACGATCGCAACGAAAGCATTGTCACGATTGGCTCGTTCGCGCAGGCAGCCAGCAATTGCCGGATGGCCGTGTCGTCGACCGATTCCGGCTGTGCAAAGGATTATTGAGACGTTCGGCGCCGCATACGACACGCCGCCCGATCCACTCACGGGCATCGGCAACGACGCCGGCACGCAGAGTCGCGTGAAGCAGCAGGAGCAGCAATTCAACATGCGTGTCAACGGACAGCAGTCGCCGGTCGTTCCCGGCATGAATCCCAAGCACGTAAAAATCTTCAGCGGCAACGGGAAACGCAAAAAAGTCGATCGCATCATTCCAATGGACGTCTATCCGCAAGCGATCGAGGTGCCCAAGCGCTCAGTTTCCAGCGCCTACGCCAGCTAAGTGTGATTTCGGATTGCGGATTTCGGATTGCGGATTACGCTTATCAGTTCTATTGCGAACAGCGTAACTCCAGCTGCAATTGACTCCGTGTCCTGATGTCTGCATCTTCAAATGCTTCGCTAGTTATCGGCACGCGCAACCACAAGAAAGGCGCGGAGCTGGGCAAAATGCTTGCGCCGCACGGCCTCCAGTTGGTCACGCTCGCCGACGTTCCGGATTCGATTGACGTTGTCGAAGATGGCGACTCGTTTGCGGCAAATGCGGCACTCAAGGCCACGCAACAGGCGCGGCACCTGGGACGTTGGGTTTTAGCCGATGACAGCGGACTGGAGGTGGAAGCGCTGGGAGGCGCACCGGGGATATTTTCGGCCCGTTTCGCCGGTCCGAATGCCACGGACAATGCCAACAACGCCGAACTGCTGAAAAGGCTCGGCGATACGCCGCTGGATCGGCGGTCGGCGCGGTACGTGTGCCATGTGACGGTCGCCGATCCGTCGGGTGCGCGTACGAGCCGAAAGCCACGACGTTTGCCACGGCCGGATTCGCTTTGAGCCGGCCGGGGCGAACGGCTTTGGTTATGATCCGCTATTCGAAGTCGTTGAATATCACCGCACTTTCGGCGAATTGGGGCCGCACGCGAAGCAGGCCATCAGCCACCGCTCGCGGGCATTGAGGGCTATCTTGCCAAAGTTGGTCGAGCTGCTGCGATGCTAGATGCTCGGTGCTGGATTTGAGATAATAATCGTCGCATCGAGCATCGAGCATCGAATATCCAGAAAGCGAGCGGGCATGTCCTTCGTCATTCGTCATTCGTCATTTGTCATTCGCACGTCCCAACTGGCAATTTGCCTTCTGGTTGCACTGGGCAGTCAGGCGAGCGCAGATGACGCCTCAACGCCTCGCGCGTGGTTTGCTCAGAACGCCGAGTCGCTCGTCGACCTCTACAAGCATCTACATCAGGCGCCTGAGCTGTCGCAGCAAGAAAAAGAAACGGCGGCGCGGATGGCCGACGAACTGCGACAACTCGGGGTCAGTGTCACCGCTGGCGTCGGCGGACACGGTGTCGTGGGCGTGCTGAAGAACGGCGATGGAAAAGTGCTCATGCTGCGCGCCGATATGGATGCCTTGCCGGTGGCCGAGCAAACCGATCTGCCCTACGCTTCGAAAGTCCGCACACGCGATGCGCGTGGCGCGACCGTGGGCGTAATGCACGCCTGTGGGCACGATGTGCACATGACCAACCTCGTTGGCGTGGCCCGTTACCTGGCGGCGCATCGCGACCGCTGGGCAGGCACCGCCGTGTTCCTGTTTCAGCCGGCTGAAGAGCTTGGCGCCGGCGCCGAGGCCATGCTCAACGACGGCCTTTTGTCGCGCGTCCCACGACCTGATTTTGCGGTGGCACTGCACGTGTCGTCCGATGTGCCCACCGGGCAAATCCAGTGTCGCCCGGGCTACGCACTGGCGAACGTCGACAGCATCGACATTGTGATAAAAGGTCGCGGCGGCCATGGCGCAAGCCCCGAAACGACGATCGATCCGATCGTCATCGCCGCGCGGCTCGTTCTCGACTTGCAGACGATTGTGGGCCGCGAGGTGAAGCCGATCGATCCGGCCGTGGTGACCGTCGGATCGATCCATGGTGGAACGAAGCACAACATCATTCCGTCGGAATGCCGGCTGCAGTTGACGCTCCGCAGCTTGACTCCGCAAATCCGCCAGCAGCTGCAGGATGCGGTGCGGCGCAAAGCGATGGCCGCCGCGGCGAGTGCAGGTGCGCCGGAACCTAGCATCGAAGTCACCGAGGGCACGCCGGCGATGTTCAACGACCCGAAGTTGACGGAGCGCGTCACCGCAACTTTGCGTCGCGTCATGGGCGAGACGAACGTGGTCGAGGGCGAGCCGGCGATGGGCGGCGAAGATTTTGGTCGGTACGGGCTGGCTGGCGTGCCAATCTGCATGTTCCGCCTGGGCGCGGTGAGCCAGAAGCGACTCGATGAATACGCGGCAAAGAAAATTCCACCGGTTTCGCTGCATTCGCCCGTGTTCTATCCGGATATCGAGGAGGCCCTTTCCGTCGGCGTGCCGGCGATGATTTCGGTGGCGCTCGACCTGTTGCCGGCCAAGTCGCCGAACTAGCGTGTACGCCGCCCAAAGTAAGTTGCCACGAATTGGCCGATGTGGCCGTAGGTGATGATGAAACTCAATCACGCGAGGTTTTCCCTCTCTGGTTGGCTGGTTTTCTCTGTCGTTGGCTACCTAGTCATGATCGTCGCGGTTGTTTGGTCATTGCGATCGGCACAAAACTGGGCGGTCGCAGAGTTGGCCACTCCCGAGTCGATCCGCCAATGGGAAGCGTGGCGCGAGGACGAGCGGCGAGCAAGAAACGCAGGCAGGCCCAGTGCGTCGCCGCGTGCCCAAGAGCGCCGAGCCGCCGGCACTGGTGCTGATGCGCGATTATTTCGCGGTGTCACTCGTCGGCGCCGTATTGTTCATGACCCTTTTGTATTGGGTGATCGCCTGGTTTGTACGGGGCATTCTGCAGAGCCGTAGGGTCGGCGATGGTTAAGCGACGCGTCGACGAGGAGCCGGCAGTCGACCAACTTCGCTGGCGAAGATGGCCGCTTGTGGACAACAGGCGATGGTCGTGTCTCACGATCGTTGGAATTCTCGCGGTCGGAGGAATCGTAAGCTACTTCAGCAGCAGTTGGCTGGTGGCGCTACTTGCCATGGCCGGGCTGTCCGCCACACTCTGGCAGTTCTTTGTGCCGGTGCGCTACGAACTTGGATTGCTTGGCCTGCGGCGCAGCGCACTCGGTCGCACAACGTTTTTGGGCTGGCAGGCCGTGTGCGCGTATCAACTTCGGCCGACGGGCGCCGTTTTGTTCACACGGCCCGATCCAACGGCAATTGATTTGCTGCGAAGCGTTTTCGTGCCCTACCCGGCTGAAGAGGACGAAGCGCTTCTCGCCCTGCGCAACTATCTACCGCATGCTGTGGAGCTGCCGACGTAGGTCATTGGCTTAGCCAGACTAGCCTGACCAAATACTCTTGTTACGCGTGGAATGCCTGACCTACCTGGCGGCCAGCTTGGGATCGAGCGCGTCGCGCAGGCCATCGCCAAGGAAGTTGAGCGCGTAGAGTGTGATGCCCAGCGCCGCGGCCGGGTAGACGATCAGCCACCAGTAAATTCGCACGGGCGTAATTACTTTGATGCCCTCGTTCGCCAGTAGCCCCCAGGACACGTCCGGCGGCTCTACGCCCAAACCCAGGAATGACAGGAACGCTTCGAACAGCATCACGCGCGGGATCGTAAGCGTGAGATACACAATCACGACGCTCAGCAAATTCGGCAGTATGTGGTGGGCAATGATGCGCATCTGCCGGGCGCCGACCGCGCGGGCCGCCTCGACAAACGGCTCGGTCCGCAACGAGATCACCTGGCCGCGCACAACGCGCGACATCGTGAGCCAGTAGATGCCGCCGACCACGAAATAAAAGATTGTAATGCGGTCGATGCCATACGCTTCGAGCCGCGACTTGATCGTGTCCTCGCTAAGGATCGTGATGATGAAGATCACGATGAAGATAAAGGGAATCGAGTACAAAACGTCGACCAGCCGCATCATGACGTCGTCGACCCAGCCGCCGACGTAGCCGGCCACTGAGCCGTACGTGACGCCAATCGAGAGCGAGACCATCGTGGCGACGACGCCTACGATGATCGAAATCCGCGAACCCCAGAAAACGCGCGAAAGCACGTCGCGGCCGAATTCATCGCGCCCGGCAAGCGGTCCGACCGACCACTCGCCGAACAGGCGGAATCGCGTGCGGACCATCCAGCGGCTGACGGGTCCGACATCGGGAAAACCGGCTTCGCGGTACGGCCGATGCAACAGGCTCGACAGTTCGCTGTCTTTGCGGCGCACCTCGCGCTCGGCCGCCGCGATAGCGTTTTGCGATCCGTCGGGCGATTGCTTGATTGCCGCCAGCCGGTCGCGCGCTTTGGTCAACTCGCGCCGCGTCCGGGCCATTTCCGACGGCGCATTCTGAATGGCAGGCCAATCCAGTACGAAGGTTTTAAGCATAAGCGGAAGCAGCTTCGGCGCCTCATATTGCTGAAACGTATGATGCTGATCCGGCGGGGCGAGTGGGAGCAGCGGCGTGAGAAAGGAGAGCAGCCCGATGAGCCCAAGCGTCACCAGCGAGGCCATCGCCCGGCGATTTCGTCGTAACTGGCGCCAAGCATCCTGGCCGAGCGACACTCCCTTTTCGGACGATGCGGGAGGCATCTTCGAGACCGAAGTGGCTCCGGTGTGCAACAGTTAAATCGGCGTCGGAGACGCCTCCCACAGTGCTCATGGTTATTTCAGTTCAACTCGCGGATCGAGGATGCCGTACGACAGGTCGACGAGGAAGTTCATCGAATACAATAGCAACGTGTAGACGACGACCAGTCCCATTGCCAGTGAGTAATCGCGCTGAAGCGCCGCTTGGACAAAGTGCCAGCCAAGGCCGGGAATCGCAAAGATTCTTTCAATGACCACGGAGCCAGTGAGGATGCCTGCCACAGCCGGGCCGAGAAACGACACGACGGGCAGCAGGGCCGAGGGCAACGCATGGCGCAGAGCGACGGCAGATTTGCTCAATCCTTTTGCGCGGGCCGTGCGCACGAAATCTTGCGACAGGGCATCCAGCATGCCCGTGCGCGAAATGCGTGCAATCTCGGCCGCATAGAGCGAGCCCAAGCACATCGCCGGCAGCATGAGCTGACGAAAAGAACCCCACCCGGCGGCCGGGAAGATCGGGATCACGAAAACGAACAGCATGATCGAGAGCCCGGCAATCACAAAGCTCGGCAGCGCGATGCCGAGCGTGGCGAGCGACATCAGTGCAACGTCGGCCGGCGAGCCGCGATACAGGGCCGAAACGATTCCCGCGCTCAGGCCAAGCGTAATCGCAAACGACAGCGCGAGAACGCCCAACGCGGCGGAGATTGGCAGCCCTTGCACGATGACGTCTTTGACGTTGAAGTCCAACAGCCGCATGCTGACGCCCAAGTCGCCGCGGGCCGCATTCCACAGTTCAATCCTGTATTGCTCATGAGGCGGCAGGTCGAGCCGGTAGCGGCGCTTAAGATTCTGCTCAATCTCCGGCGGCAGGTTGCGTTCGCCCGAATATGGCCCGCCGGGCACCGCGCGCATGAGCATGAAGGAAACCGTGAACACGATCCACAGCGTAAGCACCAGCGCCACGAGTCGCCGCACAATGAACCAAATCACTGCACCCGCTCCATGTATTCATTCGGGCGCGGATCGTTTTCGTCGACACTGGGATCGATCCAGATCGCATGCAACGGGTGCATGTCCTGTAACGTGTTGTAAAGCCCGCGGACGCGAGGCCGCACCATGTTGCGCGAAACGTAATAGTAAATCGGAATGATTGGCATTTCCTCCATGAGAATCCGCTCGGCGCTTTCCAGGATTTCGATGCGCTTCGATTTATCCGGCTCGCGGGCGGCTTCGGCGATCAACTTGTCATATTCGGCGTTGCTGAAACCGGTGTTGTTGTTGTCGCCGTCGGTCACATACATGTCGAGGTATGTGTTCGGATCGATGTAGTCAGCCACCCAGGCGCGACGCGACACCGTAAAATTCATTTGCTGCTGGGCGTCCTGAAAGGAACCCCATTCTTCGTTGCGCAGAGACGCCGTGATTCCAAGCTCGCGCTGCCACTGTTTGCGCAGCAGCTCGGCGATGGCCTGGTGAGCCTGATCGGTATTGTAGAGAATCTCGATCTTTGGAAAACCGCGGCCGTCTGCGTAACCTGCTTCGGCCAGGAGTTTTCGCGCCGCGTCGGGATTACGCGGCTTGCACTGCTGCTCCTTGTAGTTTGGCATCACCGGCGGCACGAGGCTATAGGCAGGGACCTCGCCTGCCCCGGTGGCGACGCGCGTGATCTCCTCTCGATCTACCGCCATGGAAAGTGCCTGGCGAACGCGTTGATCGTCGAGCGGCGGCCGGTTTGTATTCAATAGATAAAAGTAAGTCGTCAACTGCGGCGACGGGTTGACATCATTCGGCGGCGGATTGCGTTTTAGAACCTCGCGCAACACTTCGGCCGGCGGCACGGGAACCCAATCGACCATCCCAGTCATATACAGGTTTAGCGCCGTCGTGCGATTATCCACGGAAAGCGCGTCCACCACATTGGATCGGACGTTCTCGCGATCCCAATAATGTTCGTTGCGCGCGAGACGTATGCGATCGCGCAGCCGCCGGTTGACAAGCCGAAACGCCCCATTGCTGACAATATTCTCGGGCCGCGTCCAAGCGGGCGAACCGTGCTGCTCCAAGCAGCCCTGATGGACAAACGCGAACGGATAAAACGCCAGAAGCTGAAGAAAATAGGGCGTGGGATTTTCAAGGCGGATTTCCACAGTGCGGTCGTCGAGCGCCCGGACGCCAACTTCTCGGAAATCGAGCAGTACCTGGCGACAGCGTTCGATGCCGACGGGCAGAGATTCTCCTTCGTCGGCTACCTGAAAGCGGTGATCGCTATCGCCAATCTTAACGGCAAAAACTCGATTCTCGCTGGCCTTTCTCTCGGATTTCGCCGCGACTTCTGATTCCATTCGCACCAGCGTTCCGAACAGCAGCCGGCCGCGGACCGTGTTCGGCGAACCGGCCGGCGGGTTCAGCTCGATTTCTACTTTGTCGCCCGGCGCAAGCGCACTGGCGCCCAAGGTATAGCGCTTGGCGCCGACGATGTACCAAGCCTGATACGAGTATCGCGACGCAGTTTCCGGAGCGATCAATCGACGAATGGAATATAAACAGTCAGCCGCCGTCACTGGGTCGCCATTCGACCAGCGGGCATCATCTCGCAGATGAAACGTGTACGTTCGGCCGTCCTCGGAAATCTCCCATTTTTCGGCGACGCCGGGCTCGGCCGAGTTGTCGCTGGCGCAGGCGCGTGAGCCCCTCGAAGATGGCGAGTGCAATCCGCCCCTCCGGTTGCCCCGTAATGAGCGCGGGATCGACCGTCGCCACCTCGGTTTCGTTGACGAACGTGAAGTCGGCCGGCGGCAGGCGGCTGCCATACACGGCCCAGCCGACCGCGGCCATGCCGCCCGCGAGCATCACGATCAAGAACCAGGTTCGCCCAAACATAAACTCAGCTTACCGGCCAGCAGCGAAATGGCCAACGACGATTCGCCCAGTTACGGGCGGAGCTTGCCCAGCACGTGCGATCGCGATACCGTCGAATCATGTCCGAGTTTGCCCATCAGCGCCACAAACCGCCGCGAGAACTTCTTCGTCCGCGCGAGTTGGTGCTCGTCTGCGCCGATGCGGAGCAACGTGAACTTATCGCGAATTCGCGCGTCGCTGGCTGCTCTGGGCTCGAGCGAATCATCTGCATCGGCACTGCTAAGCTCGAGCGCAAGATTGCCCGAGATAGTGCGGATTCGCTGCTCATCGAAACGCATCGCACGCTGGCGCCAGTGCTCGATTCGTTGAAATCCAACAGTTATCGATTGGTCGGCCTGGAGCAGACAAGCAACTCAAAGAGCCTGCACGAGTATCAATTCGTGCGCCGCACCGCACTGGTGATCGGAAATGAACGCAGCGGGCTCACCGACGACATCTTGGCCATGCTTGACGATGTCGTGGAGATTCCGGTTTGGGGTCTGCCATACAGCTACAACGTCGCCAGCGCGGCGACTATGGCCATGTACGAATACTGCCGGCAGTTCCCCGACGGATAGTAGGGTGGGCACTGCCCACCATTGTTGCCTTGTGGTACGCGTGGTGGGCGGTGCCCACCCTACGTGGATTGTGTCCGCGGCACGACGATCGTCCGGCCGATAAGTTGCCCCGACAAGATCTGCTGGACGCGATCGGGCAATTCGTCAAGCGAGATTTCATGAGCTAGTTCATTGAGTTGCGTAGCGCGCCATGGGCCTGCCAGCTTTTGCCACATTTCGAGCCGCTGCGGGCGCGGACATTTGGCCGAATCAACGCCGGCCAGCGTCACGCCGCGAAGGATGAACGGGTACACCGTGAGCTGAAGCTCGGCGCCCGCCACCAGCCCGCAAGCGGCGACGCAGCCGCGATGCTCGACGGAACGCAGAATCGTGGCTAGTGGTTGGCCGCCCACGGTATCGACGGCGGCCGCCCACCGCGATGCGAGCAGCGGCCGGTCGCTTTTGTCGGACACCTCGTCGCGCCCGAGGATTTTCTTCGCGCCGAGTTGGCGAAGCCAGTCTTGTTGTTCGCGTTTGCCGGTGACGGCTTCGACTTCGTAACCCAATTTGGCGAGAATCGCGACGGCCAGCGAGCCAACGCCGCCTGTGGCGCCAGTGACAATTACCGGCCCGCGGTCTGGCGTTATTCCGCGCTCGACGATCGCCGAGACGCATTGCGCTGCCGTAAAGCCGGCGGTGCCATAGATCATGGCATCGCGCTGACAAGTCGGCGGGAAGCTTCACGATCCAATCGGCCGGCACGCGCACGTACGCCGCAAATCCGCCCCAGTGGCCAGCGCCGAATTCGTAACCAGTGACGAGAACATCATCGCCGGGGCGAAAGCTGGCCGAAGCGCTCTCGACGACTACGCCTGCACAGTCGATTCCCGGCACATGCGGAAACGTGCGCACAACACCGGGATGACCCTGGCACGCAAGCGCGTCTTTATAGTTGAGCGATGAATACGCGACGCGAATCAGCACGTCGCCGTCGGGCAGTTGATCCTGCGTGATTGCCTCGACGCGGGCCGCGACCTGGCCATCCTCGCCTCGGCGTACGAGGTAGCCCGGAAACGGCTCGGATTGCGAAATGCTAAACACCACACGAACGATCCCGACAATCTAGATGTAGGGTGGGCACTGCCCACCAGCGCGCTACATGGATCAAGAACTGGTGGGCAATGCCCACCCTACGTGCTATTTCAGATCAATCGGCAGCTCATCAATCTTGGCCGCCAGAATAAAATCGTTCTCCGACAGGCCGCCGATGGCGTGCGTCCACAGCTCGACCGACACGTTGCGATAGCCCTCGATGTGCAGATCGGGGTGGTGGCCGTCATCTTCGGCCAATTCGGCGCAGCGGTTGAAGAACTCGATGCCGGCCATGAAATTCTTGACCTTCCAATCCTTGCGAATTCGCTGGCCGTCGTGCGTCAGGCGCCAGCCATGGAGCTGCTTGAGTTGCGACTTGGCTTCCTCCGGCGAATAAGGTTCGACGCCTCCTTCGCACGGCGCACACTTCTTCTTGACCAACTCCGCCGGTGATTGTGGCGATTGAACGGCCATGGCAACCTCCGATTGTTCTCGATTGCAAGAAATATTGGCGTCCCGTGAACAATTATCCGCTTCCTGCGTACTACGTCAAACGACGGCATGTTGCGTCGCGCAATTAATACTCGTTTGCTAAAACGCATTGGCGTTGTCGCAACCGTTGTCGGCCGAGATTAGGCTGGACGAAGGCTCTTCGTCTATCTCTCTTTTCAAATCTCATTTGCCTGGAGTTCTCTATGCTCGGTTGGCTCTCGCACTTGGATCGATTGTTTCGCGGCGACATCACACGGCCGGAAGAATTGCGCGATGGTCGAATTGGAATCGATGCGGGCGGGATGACAATCGTCATTGTGTTTTTGGGCATGATTTACGGCCTGTGCATGGGTTCGTATTCGTTGTTGAAAGAGGTACCCGACGCGTCGCGCTCAGCGATCCCAATATGCGTTACGAGCAATTGCTGGCGACGACGCTCAAAGTGCCCGCACTGTTTTATTTGACGCTGCTGGTGACGTTTCCGTCACTGTACGTATTTAATGCTTTGGTGGGATCGCGGCTGACATTGCTGAACGTGTTGAAACTATTGGTGGCTTCGCTGGCCGTGAATCTGGCCGTGTTGGCGTCGCTCGGCCCGATCGTGCTGTTCTTCTCGTTAACCACAAAAAGCTATCCGTTTATTCAATTGCTAAATGTAGTGATGTTCACCGTGGCGGGCGTGCTTGGGCTGTTGTTCTTGCGGCAGACGCTGCACCGGCTGACAACTCCCGACCGGAACTCCGTCCCGCCGCCAAAGGAAAACCTCGAAGAGGAACAGGTAATTGCACCAGGTGACGAGCCTGCCTCAGTCACCTCGCGGAGCCCACTGGATATGCCGGAGGGACAGTCTCTGGGCCGGCATACGCGATCGGTATTCACTTGCTGGATGATTGTGTTTGCGTTGGTTGGCGCTCAAATGGGCTGGGTACTGCGGCCGTTTATTGGGGCTCCGCACTTGAGTTCTGGTTTCGCGAGCGCAAATCGAATTTCTTCGAAGCGGTAATGAACGCGTCGGCAGCCTGTTTTCCGGCGGGGGTTAAGCGATGAGTGCGTGGCTCACGGCGGCTGACGACATTCTCCGTCAAGCGCCCTGGGTGACTCGGCAGCTCGATTCGCGACAGGCAATCCTGCGGCTGTGGCGTTATTGGTATTGTTTGGTTTGATTTACGGCGCGGCGATGGGCAGTTTTCGCGCCTTGGCCGCTCAGCCGCAATGGCAGCTGCAAATCCTTTATTCGGCCGTGAAAGTGCCCTATTGCTGCTGGCGACATTCGTGATCAGCCTGCCCAGCTTCTACGTCCTGAATTCGCTGTTGGGATTGCGAAACGATTTTGCCCCGGCCGTGCGGGCATTAATCGCGGCCCAAGCCGGACTGGCCATCATTTTGTCTTCGCTCGGGCCGTTCACGTTGATATGGTACGCATCGTCGGCGGCGTATAAGCAGGCACTGTTGTTTAATGGCGCGATGTTCGCCGTCGCAAGCTTCGCTGCGCAGCGGCTCGTTCGTGGATATTACCGGCCTCTGATCGCGCGGAATCGCAGGCATGCGCTGGCTGCTGTGGTGTTGGCTGGGCGTGTATACCGCCGTGGCGATCCAAATGGCATGGTTGCTGCGGCCGTTCATCGGCTCGCCGAAACGCCAAGTGCAGTTCTTGCGCGACAACCCGTGGGACAACGCGTACGAGTACGTGGCGCAACTCGTGTGGAACACGCTATTTCCGTAACCTTCGCTTTGGAGAGGAGGTGATGGTGCATTGGCGACGGATTGCCCTCACCCCGGCCCTCTCCCAAAGTGAGCCGTTGTGACGCGGCCTGATGTTCACCAGCCATAGGCATGGCAAACTCCTGCAATTAGGAACCCGGCAAAAATCGCCACGCAAGCCAGCGAGATTACTTTTTCGTGAGGGTATAGCATCGCAACCATCGCTGCCATCGTACACCCCGCGACATACGCCCGAACGGCCGTGCTGTGGAAATCGCCGGCCAGCCAGGTACCATAAATGTGGCGAAAGAGCACGCAGCCGCGGCACGGCGGCCAAAGCGCACCGCCAACGTGCGGTGGCCGGCCGCCTTGTCGGCCTCATAGTCGGCCGCCGTCGCCAGCGCATGAACACCACACACGCAGAGCGAGCAAGTAAAATCGCAGCGGCATCGCACGGGTCGCCGCCGAGACTGTAGCCCATTACCAGCGGCAAAAGGAAATAACCCAGCCCATTGGCCAGCGAATCGAGCGGCGGTCGCTCCTTAAATCGCACAGGCGGCACCGAATATAGCCAGGCAACGAGCACAAGACACGTTACGGCCGCAACATTATATTGGTTGCCTGTCGCGGTGCCACTCAGCAATACCAGCGGCACCATCGCCAGCGCAGCGCACCATACGAGCGGCCGTTCGGCGTCGTCGACAACGGCCCCCCAAACCGTCCGCCTGCGTCGCGAACGCCGGTCGGATTCGTAGTCGTAAATGTCATTCAGTCCGCAACCGATGAGGTTCATCGGCAGCTAAGCAAGGCCATCTGCATGATTGCGGCGGTGCTCAGTCGCGCATTCGCCGCGTGCAGGCCCAGGTAATACACCAGCGGCAATACGGGCCACACGATCGGCCGGCTGACTTGGATAAGAAATACCAAACGGCCCATGGTGAAATTCCATCGCGCCTTTACCAATCCAAAACCGGTGGCAGGTACTTGTTAATCAACTGCTCGTAGTACGGGCGCAGCTCGGTCCAATCTGGCGGCACCGGCGACTTTGAATACAAGTCAAATGGGTTGAACGCTTGAACCCAGGGCAGCATCTGGCGGTCGTGCTCATCGCACAGGAAGTCGTATTGGCCTTCTCGATGCCAGGCATAGAACGAATGAAAGCGAATCATATACAGTGCCGGTTCCGGCAAGTAGTCCTTCATCCGCTGGTACATGTACTCGTCGTGGCCCCAAGAGAGTTCGACGTTGCGCAGGCCGCAGCCGTCTCGATAAACGCCGGTACGTGTATTGAAGCGCGTTGGCGGCGTCGGGATTTTCTGCGAAAAACTCGCTGTACACGATGCGGTCGTTAAATGCGCAGCCGACTGGAAACGTGTCGCCCACCACGGCCCATTGCGGTTCCCCAAACAGGCACAGCACTTTGCCCAGGTCGTGAATCAAGCCGGTGAGCACGAACCAATCGGGGTGCCCGGCGGCGCGGATCGCCTCCGACGTTTGCAATAAATGTTGCAGCTGCGAGAGTTCGATATCGGGGTCCGAGTCATCGACCAGCGTGTTGAGATAATCGAGCGCCTCGAAGATGCCCATCTTACGGCGGTTGAACTGCAGAAACTCGCGTTCTTTTCGGACGAAGTCGTAAGTCTGAAATCGATGATTCTGCCGATAGAACTCGCGGACCGTCTCGCGGGCCGGCGTATCGTAATTCCGATAATCCTCGCGAGCCTTAGCCTGCGGCTCGGGGTACACGGCGTCGGTGATGAATTCTTCCCAGGCCTCGCCAGCGGCGACATCATTCTGCCGGTTTCATTGAACTGCCCATAATTAGTCTCTCGTTATTCCTCTTCCTCGCGCAGTTTCGCGAGAACGGAGTAGTCTTCCAGCGTGGTCGTGTCGCCAACGGTTTCTTTGCCCGAAGCGATGTCTTTGCAGCAGGCGCCGCATGATCTTGCCGCTGCGGGTTTTCGGCAGCGTGCCGGTGAAGCGAATGTCGTCCGGTTGGGCCAGCGCACCGATTTCGCGCCGCACGTGCTTCTTGAGCTCCTCGCGCAGCGCATCGGACGGCTCGCCGCTCCGCAGCGTGACGAATACCGCGACCGCTTCGCCCTTGAGCTCGTCGGGCCGGCCGACCGCCGCCGCCTCGGCCACGTTCGGGTGCGAAACCAGCGCGCTTTCGATCTCGATCGTGCTCGAGCCGGTGGCCGGAGACATTCAGCACATCGTCGATCCGGCCCATGATCCAGTAGTAACCGTCTTCGTCGCAGCGGGCGTTGTCGCCGGCCAGGTACTTGCCGGGCACTTTGCTCCAATAGACTTCCTTGTAGCGCTCGTCATCGCCCCAGATGCCGCGGAGCATGCCGGGCCAGGGGTGTGTCATCACGAGCCAGCCGCCTTGATTCTGGCCGACTGGTTTCCCGCTCGGGTCAACGATCTGCCGGAAGGATGCCCGGCAGCGGTTTAGTGCAGCTGCCCGGCTTGGTGGCAATCGCACCGGGCAGCGGGCTCATCATGATGCCGCCGGTTTCCGTCTGCCACCAGGTATCGACGATCGGGCAGCGCTCGCTGGCCGATCACCCGGTGGTACCACATCCATGCTTCGGGGTTGATGCCTTCGCCCACCGTGCCCAATAGCCGCAAGCTGGACAGGTCGTGCTTCTTCGACGTGGTGATCGCCCCATTTGATGAACGCGCGAATGGCCGTCGGCGCGGTGTAGAAAATCGTGACGCTGTACTTCTCGATGATCTGCCAGAAGCGGCCCTCATCGGGGAAATTCGGCGCGCCTTCGTACATCACCACAGTGGCGCCGGCCGAGAGCGGGCCGTACACGACGTAGCTGTGGCCGGTGACCCAACCGCAATCGGCCGTGCACCAGAAGATGTCGTCCTCGCGATGGTCGAACACCCATTGGAACGTTTTCTTCACGAACAGGTTGTAGCCGGCCGTCGTGTGCTTGATGCCTTTGGGTTTGCCGGTCGAGCCGCTCGTGTAGAGGATGTACAGGGGCGCTTCGCTATCCATCGGCGTGGCGGGGCAGTCGGCGAGCCTTCTCCATCAGCTCGTGCCACCAAAAGTCGCGGCCTGCCTGCATGTTGACTTGGCGCGTCGGCATTCACCGGCTTCGCAGTGTGCCAGTGTCACAGTTCCGCTGCAGCACGACGCATTTTTCGACCGTGGGACTCTTTGCCAGCGCGTCGTCAACCGTTTCTTTCAGCGGCAGCACTTTGCCGCGGCGCCAGCCGGAGTCGGCAGTAATTTGCAGCTTGGCCTGCGCGTCGCGGTTGCGGTCGGCGATCGCCTCGGCCGAGAAGCCGGCAAAGATCACCGAGTGGATGGCGCCGATCCGCGCGCAGGCCAGCATGGCGATCGCCAGCTCCGGCACCATCGGCATGTAGATCGACACGCGGTCGCCGGCTTCGATGCCTAGCGCCTTGAGCACGTTCGCGAATTTGCAGACTTCGCGATGCAGCTCGGCGTAGGTGAGCGTGCGCGTGTCGCCCGGCTCACCTTCCCAAAGAATGGCGGTGCGGTCCCCGCGCCCCGCCGCCAGGTTGCGATCCAGACAGTTGTACGAGACGTTCGTTTTTCCGCCGACGAACCACTGTGCAAACGGCTCGTTCCACACCAGCGGCTTCTCGAACGGCTGGAACCAGTGCAGCTCCTCGCGGGCAAGCTCGCCCCAAAACTTGGGCGGGTCGGCTGCTGCTTGATCCCAAAGCCGCTGGTATTCGTCGAGCGACTTGATTTGCGCTTGTGCCGCGAATTCTTTCGGCGGCGGGAACACGCGTTTCTCCTGCATCACCGTGTCGATCTGGCCGCCCGCTATCCGCCGCCATGTGATTTTTCCTGCCGTTAGGGACAAGTCGCGATAAAGCTGGCGATTTTACTGGTTGAGGGGTGCGCTGTGTCAAAGACAAATTAGACGGATAATTAATAAAGAGGGCCGCGACTAATTTAGGCGACTTACCGCAAAAGCCAGACGGGCAAGCGTCGTTAGCTTGGAAACCAGGCCTCACCGAGCGTTAATCTTGGACTGGCCCGCGCGGCGCCGTTGAAACGTGATCGGCACTTCGGCGAACCCTTCGCCGGCCCGTCGCAGGTTCCACAGGATCTCTTCAAGATACGAGTATCCGGCGGCCTGAATCTTTGTGAGGTCGATGGAGCGCAGGAGGGCGCTCGCACGGACGCGCGGAAGGCGCCACTCGAATCTCGAACGGCAGCCCGCAACACTGTCCGGCTCAGTCTGTTCATCACGCGGCTTATGATGCGCCGCGATAGCCGGGCCAGCCTTCGATCGCGCCGCCGGCACAAATAGCGGGAGCCGATTGCCACGTCGGCCCCGGGAATCAGTCGCGAACCAAATCTGGGAGATGCTTCGGATCGTGGCTCCAGTCGGCGTCGAGCGTGATGAAAACATCGTAACCTTCATCGATTGCGATACGTGCGGCTTGCAGCGTGGCGGAGCCCAGCCCCATATTTCCCGGGCGATGCACGCAGCGAAGCCGCGGCTCTTTTGCGCATGACTGTCGCACCACTTACCGGTGCCATCTGGCGAGTTGTCGTCAACGACAAGCAGATCCGCGTCGGGCAGCACGCTGACCGTCCACCAGGCCCGGAAGATTATCGATCTCGTTGTATGTCGCCAAGGCAACGAGTGTGCGCGGCGGATCATTACAAATTAACCACGGAGGCACAGAGAACACGGAGGAAGACAGTATGCTCAATTCAAACAGGAAGAGCAAACCACAGACAACGGAAAAATATTTAATTAATTCTCATTATGCAGAACCATTTCCATTCGTTTGTTCTCCGTGCCCTCCGTGCCTCCGTGGTTCTATCACTTGCTTACCGAGTGTCGATAGTAGTCGACGGTTCGTTTCAAAACCCTCGTCGAAGCCAATGATCGGTTCGTACTTCAAAAGTTTTCTGGCAAGCGTGATATCTGCCAGACTGTCGCGGACATCGCCGACGCGGGGCGGTGTTCGACAATTGGCTCGATGTTTGTGCCGAGTGCTTTGTTGATTCCGTCGACAAGTTGCAGTAAATCGAACGACTCGCCGCAAGCGACGTTGATCGTCTTTCCAACGGCGTCTGGCGCATTCTGCGGCCAGCAGGTTTCCGTGCACGATGTTATCGATGTACGTAAAATCACGCGACTGCTTGCCGTCGCCGAAATGGTGGGCCGATTCCCCCGGCAAGCATTTCGGTGATGAATTTCGGAATGACGGCCGCGTATTGGCTTTTGGGATCCTGCCGCGGACCGAACACGTTGAAATAACGCAGCGCGACGGTCT
>CAVQLN010000012.1:0-30790 GCA_963713365.1 uncultured Planctomycetota bacterium
TGCGGGGGTTGTCGGTTCGACTCCGACCGCTGGCTCTCGTAGGTTAGGCTTTCCAGCCTGACATGAGAATTGACGTGTCAGTCTAGATAGCCTGACGAACATCGTGCAGA
Organism: uncultured Planctomycetota bacterium; assembly: GCA_963713365.1. Classification (GTDB taxonomy): domain Bacteria; phylum Planctomycetota; class Planctomycetia; order Pirellulales; family Lacipirellulaceae; genus JABDGM01. The sequence goes on from CAVQLN010000012.1 coordinate 111, forward strand.
AAAGGGCGTCAGGCTAGAAAGCCTGACCTACTTCGAGGAGTTGACCGCATGTCGATCGGAACTGAATCCGTCGTGAAGCAAATTGTTCTCTCACCGTCAGCGTTTGGGCCGAACGAGATCGTTCAGATCACTTCCGCGATCAGCAAGAGCTATTCGAATTACCGCGAGCTGCGGGAGGCGGCGGGCGAGTTGGAAGAGCAGCCCAACCGCAGCCCAGCCACCAATGCGCGATTGGGAGTATGCCTGTATCTGCTCGGCCGCTACAGCGACGCGGTCGACACATTGGCCCACAGCGATGGCGGCGCTCTTACTCACTTTTATTTGGGTAAAGCGTATTTGGCGCTGGATCGCTATGCCGAGGCGCTCACGGCTTACGAGTCGGCCGAGCGGGCCGGATACTCGCGCGATCAAGTAGCGCTGGCGAGGGCCGAAGCCCTGCGCTACAACAAACGCGCTCAAGAAGCCCTCGACGTGCTCAACCGGCTGTCTGGCGCCGTGGAGCAGACGGCCGAATATTTGTATCAGCGCCGCCACCGTGTCGGCCTTGGGCGGCAATCCTAGCGAAGTGGTCGCACTCCTGGAGCGGGCCGTCGTTGCGGATGGCAACCATGCGGGCGCCCTGTTCGGCCTGGCGTTAGAGAACGACCGGCACGGCAACGACAATTACGCTCGCGATTTGTACGAGCGCGCGGCAACCCAATTCCCCACGCACGTTGGAACGCTACTGAATCTGGGCGTGCTGTACGAGGACATGCAGCACTACGAAAAAGCGCGTCAATGCTACCGGCGAATACTGGATGTATTTCCCGATCATCCGCGTGCCCGCTTGTTCTTCAAAGACGCCGACGCGTCGCGCGACATGTACTACGACGAAGACGCGCGCCGTCGCCAGGACCGGCTCAGCCAGATCCTCGGCATCCCGGTCACCGATTTCGAGCTGTCCGTCCGCAGCCGAAATTGCCTGCAGAAAATGGGCATTATGACGCTGGGCGACCTCACTGCGCACGAGCGAACAAGACCTGCTGGCCAGCAAAAATTTCGGCGAGACATCGCTCGTGGAAATCCGCGACATGCTGCAGTCGAAAGGCCTGGAGCTTGGGCAATTTGCCGATCAAATCCGCGAGGAAGAGCCGGCGTACGACCCGGAGCTTCTTTCTCCGGATGAGCGGGCGATGTTGGACCGTCCCATCGCCGAACTGAATCTTTCGGTGCGGGCCCGCAAGTGCATGGTCCGGCTGGGTCTGTCGACGATCGGCGAACTGGTGCGGCGCACCGGCGACGACCTGCTCGAGTGCAAGAACTTCGGCGTTACCAGCCTCAATGAAGTGCGCGAGAAGCTCACCATCCAAGGCCTGAAGCTCCGCGGCGACTGATCGGTGGGCCGCATGGTATTTGCCCGCTGGCTGTTCCTGATCTCCGGGATTTGGGGGCTTGCTGTCCTCATTCCGCACTATTTCATGGAGCAGATGATCGGCCATCATCATCCGCCCTCGATTACGCATCCGGAGTTCTTTTACGGCTTTGTGGGCATCGGAATCGCGTGGCAGGTCGCTTTCCTTATTATTGGAAGCAATCCGCTGCGATTCCGGCCGATGATGTTGCCTTCGGTCGTTGAGAAACTCAGTTTCGCGGCGGCGACGATCGCGCTCTATGCGGCGGGCCGTGTGCCGGTGCCAGTGTTAGGGGCCGGTCTGGTGGATTTGTTATTCGGAATCCTTTTCCTGATTGCCTGGTGGCGACTGCCGTAGGGCGGGTGCTTGCACCCGCCGTTCTGCGGGGATTTCGGCGGGTGCAAGCACCCGCCCTACGCTATGACTTTGTCTTTTCACGTCCGGCACGTTGATACGAGTTCCGCCGCACGCGTGGCGACATTGACTACGCCGCACGGCGCTGTCGAAATGCCGGCTTTCATGCCGGTCGGCACGCAAGGCACCGTAAAAGGCGTCGATCCAGGCCGCCTGCGCGAAACCGGCGCGCAAATGATCCTCGCCAACACGTATCACTTAACGCTTCGGCCGGGCGAACAAACCGTCGCGGCACTTGGCGGCTTGCACAGGTTCATGGGCTGGGACGGCCCGATCCTTACGGACAGCGGCGGTTTTCAGATTTTTAGCCTGGCGGAGCGGATGACGATCGACGAGCGAGGCGCTCGCTTTCGCTCACACATCGACGGCGCGCCTGTGGAGCTGACGCCCGAGCGTGCGGTCGCGATTCAAGAGCAGCTTGGCAGCGACGTGGCGATGGTTCTGGATCATGTCCTGTCGCTTCCCAACACGCGCGAGGCAGTGGCCGACGCCATGCGCCGCAGCTTGCGTTGGGCCGAGCGCTGCCGGGCCGCCGCGACGCGAGCCGATCAAGCGCTGTTTGGAATTGTGCAGGGCGGTCTCGATCCGGAACTGCGTGCCGAATCGGCCCAGGGTCTTCTCGCTATAAACTTCGCCGGTTATGCGATTGGCGGATTGAGCGTTGGTGAATCGCCGGCCGAGATGTTGACGGGCGTGGAAATGACCGTGCCGCTGCTGCCGCATGACAAGCCGCGATACCTGATGGGAGTCGGGCGGCCGATCGACTTGCTTGAAGCGATCGCGCGCGGCGTCGACCTCTTCGATTGCGTGATGCCGACGCGCAACGGACGCAATGCGCTGGCATTTACCGATGCCGGCCCAGTGCGGCTGCGCAACGAGCGGCATGCGCTCGATCGGGCGCCGCTTGATCCGGCATGCCCGTGCATGGCCTGCCGACATAGCCGGGGGTACCTGCGTCACCTATTTCAGGTAAACGAAATGCTTGGGCCGATGCTCGTCTCCATCCATAATCTCACCTATTACCAGCGACTACTTGCCGACGCGCGTCAGGCGATCGCCGAGGACCGTTTCGCGGCATTTGTCAGCGAACGGCGTCGCGGTTGGGAGCCTGCTGGGGAGAATGACGAATTCCCGAATGTCGAATGACCAATGACGAGTTTTCCGTGCGAGCTTTTCCTTTCATTCATTCGTCATTGGCCATTAGACATTCGTCATTGCCTACTCGCCCTTGTCCGTTGTGGCGCTTAGGCTTATGATGACGGCCTTGGCTCCAGAAATGCGGCCCGATGCCGGCGGCGTCGGGCCATTTCTGCTGACGTACCGCCCTGCCCCTTGCGCCTACGGATGCCCTCCAATCGTGTCGCCGCTACTCCAGCAGATTTGGCTTCTCGCTCAGGGCGAGGCGCAGCCTGCCGCAGGACCCAAACTCGTTCCTGCGGTTCATGGCGCCGATGGCGATCATCATGGTCCTGTTTTATTTCATGTTGATCCGGCCGCAGAAACGCAAAGAGCAGGAACTGCGTGAGATGGTCCGAAACGTGAAAGAAAACGACCGTGTCGTAACCATTGGGGGTATTTACGGCGTTGTGACCAACGTACAGCGCGACGCCGAGCGCGTGACTATTCGCGTCGATGAAACGACCGGCGCGAAACTGAAGATCAACATGTCGGCCGTGGCCCGCGTATTAACGGCCGAGGAACAAGAGTCCGGATCGGCTCCCAGCAAGTGAACAATTCGCGTCGTCGGCAACGCAACTCTGCACGACCCGGTCCGCGCGACGAGGCATACAGCTTTATCGGGAATGAAAATGAAGAACAGCGGAATGAAATTGAGATCAACTGGGCTTGTATTGGCGGCAATGGTCGCCGTTTTGGCATTTGTCCCCGCAAATAAGCTCGTCGCGCAGCAACCGGCAACCGACGTGGCGGCAGCGACGCAGACCGATGCGCCGGCGGACGCCGCGACGGCCGACGAATCGCAATCTGAATCAGGCGCCGCCCCAAACAGTACCGGCGCGCCTGCCGCAACAACTGCGACCGAGACGCCAAGCGACGAATCCGTCCCGTCGGACACGCCGGCGATACGGCCGCCCGCCGGCGTTGAAACGACTGGCGACACAGTCGACGAAGGCGAGCTGACAAGAGAACCTGGCGCTGAATCGATGGTCGACGAAGTGCCGTCGCGCCAGTCCTCACTTCCCGCCGGCGCGACTCAGGAGCCATTGGCCGAGCAAGCGATTAACGAAGCGCAGCCGGGCGACGACCAAACGGCTGGCACAACTGCCGACACGTGGAGTATTGGGCTGCAGCTGTTTATTGTGCTTGCGCTGGTAGTGGCAGCCGTCGCGCTTGGCAGTTATCTCGCGAATCAATGGAAGATGCCGGACCACGGCTGGAAGATGAGCCTGGTGCTTGCCACGATGGTGGTCGCGATTTGGGTTGTTGCGTTCGGCGAGTTCAAGTTCGGCCCTGACCTTGCCGGCGGCATCACGCTGATTTACGAGCTGGCCGACACGTCGGAGGCCCCGCCGTCGGACGCTCGATCCGATGTTGACGCCGAGCAGCAGCAAATTCGCGCAGGCGGCCGCGAGTTTAACCTCGCTGAGTTGATCGCGGCGCTCAAGAAGCGCCTCGATCCGGATGGCACGAAAGAAATTACGATTCGCGCCTATGGGCAAGCCGTCGAGATCATCATTCCGCGGTCAAGCGGAGACGAATTGGACTTCATCAAACGCCGCATCACCGATATGGGGCAGCTCGAGTTTCGCATCACAGCCGACTCGCGCCGAGGCGGTGAGGACCGGGCGATCATCGAGCAGGCAAAGCTGACCCCGCCAAGTCAGAAAAACGTGGTGCTCGGTACTAACAAGGTCGCCGAATGGGTCGCCTACGATGTCAAGGAATTCGGCCCGGTCGATCAGGAAGACGCGAGCGGCCTGGTGAAACGCATGGCGAATAACCGACCGGAAGCGCTGGTGCTCACGGAGCCCGACGAATTAAGCGTCACCGGCAAGTACCTCACTTCGGCCACGAAGGGGCTGGACGATCGCGGCGATCCGGCCGTCCACTTTTCATTCGACCGTCAGGGCGCGCAGCTGTTCAGGCGACTGACCAGTCAGAACAAGCCGCATCCCTCAGCGCCGAACGTTTATCGGCACCTTGGAATCGTCCTCGATAAGAGTTTGCTCAACGCGCCGAGAATCATCACCACGATTTCCGACAAAGGCTTGATCAGCGGCGGCGGCATGACTTTGAAAGAGGTTGAGCATACCATCGAAATCCTCAACGCGGGTAGCTTGCCGGCGGCCCTCAACGAAACGCCGATCAGCGAAGAGTTCATCAGTCCCACGTTAGGCGCCGAAACGGTCAAAAAGGGCCAGATAGCGATTGCCGGCTCGATGATCGCCGTGGTGCTGTTCATGATCGTGTACTACCGGTTCGCGGGCCTGGTGGCTTGCCTGGCACTGACGTTCAATATTCTCTTGGTATTGGCGCTGATGGTCATGATCAAGGCGGCGTTTACGCTGCCTGGCCTGGCCGGACTGGTGCTCACTATCGGCATGGCCGTTGACGCCAACGTGCTGATTTACGAGCGCATTCGCGAGGAGCTTAAGAGCGGCGCCGCGCTGCGCATGGCGATTCGCAACGGATTCGGCCGGGCGATGAGCGCCATCATCGACTCCAACGTAACCACGATTATCACGGGCATCGTGCTGTTCTACATCGGCACCGACCAGGTGAAGGGCTTCGCGGTTACGCTCATTCTCGGCATCTTAACCAGCATGTTTTCGGCGATTTTCTTTGCCCGGCTGGTGTTCGACGTGGCCGAGCGCCGCGGCTGGGTGAAACATGTGCGGATGATGAAGATTCTTTCGCAGCCCAATTACGATTTCCTGGGCGCGCGGTGGATTGCCGGCTGCGTGTCCCTGGTGTTGATCGCGATTGGCATGGTGGCCGTCTATGCTCGTGGAACTCAGTTGTTGGATATTGATTTTACCGGCGGCACGTCAGTCACATTTACGCTCAAACCGTCCGCACAGATGCCGATTGCCGAGGTCCGCTCCGCCTTGTCGGAATCCGAGTTGGCGGACAAGAACCTCTTGATTGTCGAGCGCGGCACGACGAACACGCGGTACCAGGTCGACACCAGCGAGCAATCGGTCGACACGACAAAGGAAGCCGTCACGAAGGCGCTCGGCGAAAAGTTAATGGCTTACTCGCTCCAATTCAGCGACGTGAAACCGTACACCGAAGGCAGCTATACGGGCATCGAGGCAAAATTGCTTGTGAATTCGGGTGAAGGATATGCGACCGAAGATGGCGTGAGCCACGACGCGCTTTTGGACTGGATTCGCAAGGTGCTCGCGGCCCAGGGGCACAGCGGCATCGAGCCGGTCATCAGTAATCCGAACTACCAGCCGGGCAGCAGCATTCGTTACAAGGACTGGACCGTACGTTTGGTAGGTCTCGACGAGGCCGCGGTTTCTGGTCTGCTCGCCGAATTGCAGCAGAAAATGACCTCGACGCCGCTGTTCCCGCTGGCCAACAAGATCGGCGGCCGCGTCTCAGAGAATATGCAATTTCAAGCCCTGTATGCGATCGTCGTCAGTCTCGCCGGAGTGATCGCCTATCTCTGGCTGCGGTTCCAAAAAGTTACTTACGGTTTGGCTGCCGGCGCGGCCTTGGTGCACGACGTGCTCGTGACGATCGGCATGATGGCGCTTAGCGCGTACATCGTACAGGCGATTCCTGCGGTCGCCGAGGCGCTTCAGTTGGAGGCATTTCAGATCAATCTCACGATCGTGGCCGCCTTGCTCACGATCATCGGTTACTCGCTCAACGACACGATCGTGACGTTCGACCGGCTGCGCGAAATCAAGGGGAAGAGTCCGAACCTGACGGCGCAAATGGTCAACGCCAGCGTCAATCAATGCTTGAGCCGTACGATCTTGACCGCGCTGACCGTGTTCTTGGTGGTCGTGATTCTATATTTCTTTGGCGGCGAAGGCATCCACAGCTTCGCGTTTGCGTTCCTGGTGGGCGTTATCGCCGGCACCTACAGCACGGTGTATATCGCGGCCCCGGTGCTGTTGTGGCTGAGCGGCACGGCCATCGGAACCGCGGAAGCCGAGGCGGCCGCGTAGCGAAGGGTTGCATCTATATTGCTGCCGCTTTGCAAACGGACCGGTGTGGTGCCGGTAGCTGGACTGCCATGTTCCGGACGGCACATGCAGCACTAGCGCGCGGCCTCAAACTTTGCCTGCGCGTCGAACTCTAGCCCTGCGGCACCTTCGGCCGCGACCATTCGAAAAAAGGGCCTTTTAGTCGTCGCGGATTCGAACTCCGCGCCTCTGACTGCCGAAGTAAATACAGACTGCGCGGCCATTGTTGCGTGGTCCTTGGGATAGTTCACGGACGAACCCATCGTTTGCCCACAGCGCCACGGTCACCGGGCTGGTGACCTTGCTGGCGCAGGCTCGATTTGAGGTACGCCGTGACACCGACCAAAAAAATTCTCCTCGCGGCCGCGTTCGTGGCGGCCGGATATGGCGTCGCATCCCAACTGGTGCGCGCAACCATACACAAGCTGGGGCGGCCGCACGCAGCTCGCCGATTCCGCTCGTCGCGCTGTTGAACCGGCCGCACAATCGGCGTTGCCGAATTCCTTGACCGAGACGCGGCCGCGCCTGGTGCGCGAGGTCGAGCCCAACTTGCCGACCATATTCGACCGCGACATTGAAACGGCTCGAGAGCCGATCGGCGGCGACTCACGAAGTGCGTTTGAATTGGCCAGCGTGTCGGCTCCGCCCTTAACACTTTCAACCAATTCGGAAGGGACGAACTCAACAGGCAAAAGCGGATTCGCGCCGCGCGCTGCGTTGCGAAACGAAGCTCCGCGTCCATTGGTGATCGAGCCGCGAGCGCTCGTCAATATCAAAGACGTCGAGCCGCCCTCTACTATTCGCGTCAGTTCGGCTTCCGGCGACGGCGCGCTGCTGCGCCGGTAGACATCAGTCCAAGCACCGAGTTGCAAGCGCAGTATTCCTATGGAGGATCGGTCTTTGGAACGACTGCATCGATGTCCGACACCGTCGCCGCCCGTGCAATGCCGTATATCGATTCGAACCCGATACGACTAGCGCAGATCTTGGAACGCGATCAAATGCGCTCGCATATCGTCGTCGACGGCGATTCACTGGCAAAGCTGGCCGAGCGATACCTGGACGATCCGCAGAGGGCAAACGAGATTTACGAGGTGAATCGGGCACTGCTCGCGCATCCGGACGTCTTGCCAATTGGAGCTGAAATCACGATTCCCGCGCGTTCTGCAAATACACTGCAATCAGCCAACGAGACGTCGCAGTCGTTTCGCACGGCGCCGGCGGCACTCCACGCGGCCGCGCGCGGCGGGCTTGTGCCGGTGCGTCCTATTCCACTTGGCACCGCCGTAATGCCCCGCGCGCATCTTGCCCAGCCGCGGCCCATAGCAGGCATGTCAGCCACACGCCGCCTGCCGTAGCGGCTGCAACGGCACACCGATTCGGCACCCGGCTAAACCGGTTGCCTGGTGCCTGCTACGGCAGCCGGTCAAGCCGGCTGAGCCATGGATAGTCGCTCTGCGCCACGTGTTCCACCAGGAAATTTGTCAGCGGATCCTCAAGTGGCTGGCCGACCCTGTTGAGAAGTGTGTCGCCTTGCAATTTGGACGGCCAGGCGACAATCGAAAGCCGGCGCGGCGGTCCGGCATCCGCATCGGCCGGTTCGGGGTGGAAACGCTCGAGCTGCTTGGTGATCCGCCTCACGTCGGCTTTTACTTTCGCGTCTTCCTCGCCATAGATGAGCAGCCAAGCCGCGTTCTGCACCAGTGGGCGAAAGCGCATCGGTGCCTGCATCGATAGCCCCTTGAACGACCAGCGTGGCGAGACGAGCACAAGCGCCTTCACGTCCTGGCCTTGTTTGCCGATGGCCAGCGCGGGCGCGGCCCAGTCCTGCGCCGCCCAATTTGCGGCCACGTTAGCGCCCATGCCGGCGCCGACAAGGCACAACTTATTGAGATTCAACTCGCCGGCGTCGTTCTTGGCTACCAAGAAACTGCGAACCGCCTCCATATCCATCGTGGCCATCGCCAACAGGCCGGGCCTGTCGAGCTTTGCCGCATCGAGTTCGTACGTAAACCCATCGCGCGTGATTTGTTTTGTGCTATCGCCGTGGCCGCGCAGATCGACCGTGATCACTGCGAAGGAGGGCCGGCCTGCCTGCCCTTCGGCGGGCGATTGCAGCCGCTGGGCCAGCGAGGCGAATATGGCCCGCGTATTCTTATAGTCGTGCAGCATGACGACGGGCGTGACCTGCTTGCCGCGCGGCGTCCCTCTCAGCGAGCTGGGATAATAGGTGGCCTTCAACTGGACGCCGTCATGCGTTTGCAGCGAGATGACTTCGGACGGCGGCGCCGGGCGCGATGATTGAGCGGCGGCCAGCGATGCACTCCAAACCGCGAAGGCAACGGCGATACAGGCGATCCGGCGACAGGCAATCATCGAAAGAAACTCCCGCGCACAAGGACTATGGCTTTGTTGGTTGGCGGTTGCGACTCAAACCGGCTGCCAATTCGTGAATTATTATATCCAGCCGACCGCGACGCTACTCGCGTCGCGATAAAAGGGTTGGCTGGAGCCGGCACCAGGCAACAATCTGGGGTCGTCAAGCCGAATGAAGAGTGGCTGGGGCAGCGGCCCACACGGCAGCAGTGTAGTTGCCGAATCGGCGGCGATCATCGACAATAGCGGGTAGGGGCTTGGCCCGAATGGCCACGTCCCGCTCTTCGGGTGCGGAACAATAGAGGTAGCCGGCATTGGCCGTTGTCGAAAAAGAGCGGCTCTCTTGGCGACCCAGCGACTGGCTGAAGGACCCGACGCTGCTCCGCGACGGGGCGGCCTGGCTGGCCAGTCTGGTGGTCCACATGTCGGCGCTTCTTGTTCTGGCGTATCTTACGCTGCTTCTACCGATACGCGAGCGCGTCGTGCTCTCGGCGATGCCCTTCGAACAATTCGACGAGGAGCTGCTGCCGCAGGAGTTCCATTTCTCTCCGGAAGTACACCAGCAAATCGGCATGCTGAGCGAAGGCGGCTTGGAGGCCGCCCGGCCAACCGCGCCCGTCCAGGCCGATCGGTCGGAGATTGAATATGAGCTTGAGCCGACAACCGCGGTTGGCGATATAGAGGTCCACGAGTTTGATCGCACGATTCTCGAAGGGCCGAACATCCCCGAAAACGTGATTGTCAAGGGCGCCGGCAGTGTCGGCACCAGCGGCGCGATGGGAGCAGTGGACCGCATTACGCACGAGATTTTGCTTTCGCTGGACGAACGCCCGACGCTCGTCGTGTGGCTGTTCGATCAGTCGGGCAGTCTCAAGCCGCAACGCGAATCGATCGCCAAGCGGTTCGACCGCGTTTACAAGGAGCTGGGAATTATACAAGCGGCCGGCAACGACGCGTTCAAGCAACATAGCGAGAAGCCGCTGCTCACGGCCGTTGCCGAGTTCGGCAGCCGAATTCAGTTGCTTACGCCCAAGCCGACCGACGAGCTCACCGAAATCAAAGCGGCCGTCCGCGCGGTGAGCGACGATACGCAGGGTCAGGAGAATGTCTTTCAAGCTGTCGGTTTTTTAGCTGAGAAGTTCCGGCATCATCGGCTATCCCGGCCGCGGCGCAACGTCATGCTTGTCGTTTTCACCGACGAGGCGGGCGACGACATGGCCGCGCTCGATGCCACGGTCGACGTGTGCCGCAAGTTTGCGATGCCGGTGTACGTGATCGGCGTGCCGGCGCCATTCGGCCGCGAGACGGCCTACGTGAAGTGGGTCGATCCGGATCCCGCCTTCGATCAATCGCCGCAATGGGCGCCGGTGCATCAGGGGCCAGAGTCGCTGCTGCCGGAGCGGATCAAGCTGCTGTTTGGTGGCCGCGAGGAGTTGGAAAAACAGATGGACTCCGGCTTCGGGCCATTCGGCCTGTCGCGGCTGGCCTATGAAACGGGCGGGCTGTATTTCACCGTGCATCCGAACCGCAAAGTCGGGGAAAACATCCAGCCTTGGGAAACGGCGGCGATGGCGTCGCATCTCACGTCGTTCTTTGACCCGCGCGTGATGCGCAACTACCGGCCCGAATACGTGCCCGCCAAGCAGTACCTCGAGGAGGTGAAATCGAACCGGGCTTACACGGCGCTGGTCGAGGCGGCCCGCATCTCGGCGATCACGCCGATGGAAAACGTGCGGACGACCTTTCCACGCATTGACGACGGCCAATTCGCCCGCGACCTCTCGAACGCCCAGCGGGCGGCCGCCAAGCTGGAGCCGCAGATTGGCGCGCTCGTCGCCATCTTGCGGCAGGGCGAGTCCGATCGCGAAAAACTCGCCAAGCCGCGTTTAGAGGCTGGCTTCGATCTTGCCATCGGCCGCGCGCTGGCCGTGAAGGCCCGTACCGAAGGCTACAACGCAATGCTCGCTGAAGCCAAGCAAGGTCTCAAGTTCAAAAACGAGCAAAACGACACGTGGGAATTACGGCCGGCCGACACCGTGACCACCGGCAGCGCGCTCGCTAACGACGCCGCCGACGCAAAGTCTTACTTGGAGCGTGTCGTCGCAGAGCATCCGGGGACTCCCTGGGCACTCGAAGCAGAAGAAGAGCTGCGCCAGCCGCTCGGCTGGAAATGGGAGGAGCGTTTCACCGACGTCGCCGGCCGGCTGGCGCGCATGGCAGAAGCCCGCAATCGCCCTCGTCCGGAAATGCCCGAGCCGCCGGGTAAGCCACGTCGCGACCCGCCGGCGCTGTAGGTCCTGTGATCTGCCCGAGGGAGGTCGCCGAAGTCCAAAGCAAGACCGCCTCATTTGCGATCGCTTCGGTCGGCGTATCCAGCAGTTTCTTTGGTCTCTGAAGGTGCCATTTCTTTGCTTCCAATTGACGGTGATTTCGATTCAAGACCATGGAGATTCATTGACGAGTTGGATAAACTGCATGCCGGCAAGTTTGAGCGTCGAAAGAGAATCGAGAAGTTTGACTGGGCTGACCGTGATTCACAAGCCCGATAAGTCAATCGCTTAGGATCGCAATTGTGTTTCCACTCCGCGATTTCGCGATTCGATGCATTCTGACGGCCGCGCTTGCCTCGTTGTCTTGGTCCTGGGCGGTGGCCAATTCACCGTACCAGTACACCTCGTTGGGACTCGATTTTCGTCCCTATCGAATTAGCGCATCGGGAGAGGTCGTCGGAGCAGCCGAATTCGGCAGGAATCCTGCGCTTTTTGGCGCGATGGCGTGGTCGAGGTTTTGGGACCTGGCGCGGCTCAAGCCATTAATATCGCCGGACAGATCGTGCTCTCGGCGCCGCGCGCGGGGATGGCCGCAACGCGGCGCACTTGTGGCATAACGGCACCACGACGCCACTTCCTATTCCGCCGTGGAACAGCGACTTCCGGCACTTCTATGACATGAATTCGTCGGGGCATGTCGTGGGGCAGGCACTGGACCGCGCATTTCTATGGGCTGACGATCGGCTGATTTATCTCGATAGCTCGTTCGCGGGCCAATCAAGCTCCGCCTACGCGATCAACGATGCCGGCAAGGTGGTCGGGCTCGCGGGGGCCACGGGCTTTCTGTGGGATCAAGGCACGGTAACGCTTCTGCCCGATACGGCGATGGACATTAACAACCGCGATCAGGTCTTGCTCCTTTCGGCCGTCTGGGAAAGAGGCACTGCAACGCCGCTTCCGCTTCTTCCGCTACTGCCCGGGAGTTCGCCGGAAATGACCACCTTGCGCGCCGAGGCGATCAACGACCGCGGCCAGGTGGTAGCCAGGCAACGCGAACTCTATTTCATCGACGTGGAAAGCGGTTATGGGGCACGCGATCGATCATTTCTGTGGGACCCAATCCTGGGCGCCCGAGATCTTGCCGAACTCGTTGGCGAGAGCCAGCACGACTGGACCTTTGCCATCGTCACCGACATCAACTCAGCCGGGCAGATCGTCGGCTGGGGAGAGAACGGGGGGTTTTTGCTTACGCCCGTTCCAGAGCCGGCAGCATGGCCGCTCGCGCTTGGCGCGGTCGGTGCGCTTTGTTGTGCTCGCTCACGTCGCTCTTAGCGATTCTGCCGCTGTCGGTGTTACGTTGCGCAATCGCGCTCCTAGCGTCAACAAGCTTCTTTTTCATGGCGTTTGGCACGACGAGTGCTTAGTCTTTCGGCAAATGTCTTCCGCCGCGGCCGCAGCACGCAAAGGTTGCCGGGCTTATCGGCGTCGCACAATGGCGCCGGAGATTTAGGTACTTAGGAAGCTACCGTGGCCGCATCGCGCCCACGTTGGACACCGGGCGGACACTTTTTCAGTAAAGCTTTTTAATCGCGAAGGAGCACAAAAATGGAGTCCTCAATTCACCGAACACTTTGGCTGCTTGCCACAGTTGGGGTACTGTTCATTGCCGGATGCGAGCCGCAGAAGGAGACGACGATCGAAGATCTGGAGGACGCCACGGAAGAAGCGTCCGAGCAAAAAGACGAAGCCAAAGAAGCGGAAAATGAGCTGGAGAAAACAAAGTCCGAGTTCGAGCAAACCCAGCAACGAGACGACTACGTTCAAGCCAAAGAGAAAGAACTGGTCGAAATCGACATGCAGCTGCAGGAGCTAAAGGACAAGGCCAACCAGCTGCAAGGGCCCGAGCAGCAAAACCTTCAAGGCAAAATCGACGCCGTGCAAGCAAAACGCGACGCCGCCAAAGAGCAAATAGACGAGGTCCGCGAAGCCGAGCCCGAGAACTGGAAAGACATGCAAGGCCCGACGGATAAAACTTTCGCCGATTTGAAGCAGACCATTATGGAGGCTGAATCAAACCCGACGCAGCCCGCCCAGCCGCAAACGCCGGGTGCGACGCAATCGGATTCATCATCGGCCACAGGGAGCCAACCCAACGAAACGCCTGGGCAATCGCAATCGAGTCAGCCTCAATCCACGGAAAACCCGTCGCAGCAAACCCCATCGCAGCAATGACGATAAGCACCCTCAACCTATCCTCTCGCAAAGAGAGAGGGTTGATGAAAGCGCGCAGCGGCACCCAATTTGCTTGGTTGGCCATTCGCGGTGCTAGTAAGGCACCCAGTGCGCTGACCGAGCGCGTCATTAGGAGACACGAATTATGGCTACGCAACAGGAATTAACCGGTAACTGGAACCAGCTCAAGGGCAAGCTCAAGGAGCGCTGGGGTCAACTGACCGACGATGAGCTTCAATCGGCCGAGGGCAATTACGATCAGCTCGTGGGGTTGATTCAGCAGCGCACTGGCGAAGGCCGGCAACAGGTTGAACGTCTGGTGGGCGAGCTCAATGAGCAAACCGGCGGCGCGGTGGCGAAAGTCGCCGATACGGCGCGCCAATACGCCGATCAAGCGCGCGAAACGGTGCGCGGCGCCGCCGAGCAAGTCCGTTACCGTGCCGGCGAGAGCTATCAGGACGCCCAGGAATTGGTGCGCCAGCAGCCGGCCGAAGCGGTCGCCGTCGCATTTGGCACGGGCTTGCTCGTGGGACTCTTGATCGGCCTTATGGCCAGGTCGCGAAATTAAGTGCGCCGAGCTATTCACCCAATCGTTTGAATGCAGGGGTTCACGCCATGGCTGAAGATGAAGCTGAAACAATCTGCCGCCGAATGGCCGAAGTGCGGCGCGAGCTGGCCGGTAGCGTCCAGGCCGTCAGCCGCGATGCTCGCGCGATGACCGATTGGACGCTTTACGTGCGGCGTTTTCCGTGGGCGGCCGTCGGCGTTGCGGCCATTGCCGGATTCGCGCTAATTCCGCGAAAAAAAGCCGTGATTTCGCCCGACCAACAAGCGCTGGCGGAGATGGTGCGAAAGAAACAACTCCGACTCGACGTGGATCATAAAGCGGAAAAGAAGCAGGGAATGCTAGGTTCGTTGATCGCAGCCGCTGCAGCGTACGCGGCTAAGGCCGGAATGAGTTACATGGGTGAGCGGATGCGCGCGGCGGCGATTCAGAAGGCGCATGACGACCCGCATCGAGAGCGCACAGCGGCGCCCGCCACATCGTCGTTTAACGCACCAATCATGCATTAAACTCAGGTGTAATCTATGGCAGCTAATCCTGTTAACCGACTGGACCCTCATTGGCCTCAGGTCCCGGAAGCCACGGCCCCACCTGCCGAGGCAGAGGAAACGTGGCGCGAAACGGCCAAGTCTTGGGAACAGCAACTAGAACATTTCATGGGAGACCATCCCAAGTTGACCCTGGCGGCCGCGGCCACAGTCGGCCTGCTGCTGGGTTGGATGGTGAAACGAAAATGAACGGCAACGGACGACACCGCATGCAGATGCCCGACGTGGCCGGCAGCGTTTCCGGTCTGACGCACGACGTGATTGAGCTGGCCGAGCTGCAAACGCAGCTATTCATGCTCGATCTTAAGAAATCGACGCAGAAGACCCGCACCTGCTTGATTCTGGCTGTGATCGCGGCCTGTCTGCTATTGGCGTCGCTTCCAGTCGCGCTATTGGCTTTGGCCGAGCTAATTGTGGAACAGCTCGAGTGGTCGCGAGCGGCCGCTCTCGGCGTTGCAACTCTGGTCGGGCTGGTGCTCGCCGGAATCTTCGCGGGGGCGGCCTACGGCATCGTGCGCAACGGCCTGATTTCGATTCAACGATCTCGCGACGAGTTCAACCGGAACATCGCTTGGATCAAGTCGACGCTCAAAGAGCGCGGCCGCTACAGCGCGTTCACCAAGTCTTAGCCGTTCATGACATTAGCCCAAAGCGCAAGCGAGGAAAGCCATCTCAATCCCGCGCTGCGCTTCGGGCTAATATGATCAGTGCAGCTAAATCCGCTTAGCGGTTCGCCATCGCGTCTATGGCCCAGTTGCCGTGCGGGTCGTGCTTGTAGAAGTTGATGCCGATGCGGTCGGCGACGATCTGCACGAACTCGCGTTCGAACTGCTGCACCGGCTTATCTTGGGCCGGGATGCCGCTGTTCGTCGGATAAAGAATTTCGCCCAGCTGCTTTTCCCAAACCAGCCGGCTGTGATCGGTCATGTCATACACGCTCACCGTCACGTTCGACTTGCCTTGATACAAGGTTTTTCCTTTGAAGAGATCGAAGTCGTCCAGCTCGATGTGCAGGACCAAATCGGCGCGGACCGCCTCAGCCAACTCGCGGAAATCGCCCCAGTCGCTTTCGTCGACCCAGTTGTCGACCTCGCGGGGATTCACGACGTCGATGCCCTTCACGTTTTCGACAAGCAGCTCGCTCACGCGTTGAGCGATTGCGCGCAAAGCGCCTGCATGACGATATTCGTGCGAGGATGGCGGCCGGCAGATGACGACCACGCGCTTGTCTTCGAGCTCTTCGCATTCGGCAGGCGCCCAATTACCGCCCTCCCAAACATAAATTCCAGTGGCCAAAAGTGCGGGGCATCCGCCGGCCGTGAGGAGCATCGTTGCCGCCAGGCAGAGGCCTACCAGTGAATTGATCGCGGCAATGCGAGCGCGAGAACGTTCCATCGTTTCTCCTTCACGCGACGAGAAGAGCGCGAATCGGTTATTAGCAGGCAGATGAGAGGGCGGGAGAATACCGGCAGGCTCACCGGGCGGCAAGGGCGAAGTTCCGCGCGTCCGAACGCGTAGGGCGGGTGCTCGCACCCGCCAAATGACCTCCATTGCTGGCGGCGGGTGCAAGCACCCGCCCTAGCCCTCGCTGGAAAAGAAGTTCTAGAGGCGCCGCCCGGATTCGAACCGGGGATGTCGGATTTGCAATCCGATGCCTTAGCCACTTGGCTACGGCGCCCTATATATGTTGGCTGCGGCCCCACCATTTGGATGGAATTTTTCGCGGGCCTACGTCCGAATGAGCGTATTTTATCTGCCTGAAGCCTGCAAGACCAGCAAATCAGCCGTACTCCAGACCGTTAAACAGGCACGGCGGGTTCGCTTTGCCCTTGCTTCCAATTTTCGGTTCACGGAATTTCCGCGGTCACGGCCAGCACGATAGGCAGCGTGGGATCGTCCGCCTTGATGAACTCAATATCGGCGATCAGGGCGCCTTGGCGTTTGGGCTCGAGGGTCAGGTAGCGCATCTGCTGATCATCCATCCGGAACGCGAATTCTGATTCGGGCACGTCCTCGCGCTCGCGATAATTGGCGAAGTGCACTCCGTTCGCGAGCTCATGATCCTCAGTCTGACCGTCATCGTAGTGAAATCGAACGACAAGCGATGTCGACTTTTCAGGATGGAATGGGAATCCGCCGAGACTGACGCCGCTCAATAGATGGATCTTTTTTGCCGGAAGGCCGCATGGCAAGCGCACGCTCGCCGGCAAATCGCGGGCAAATCGCGATGACGGGCCGCCAAACAGCAAGATGTTTTTAACGGCGCCCTGCTGCGGGTCGACAAGCGAAAAAGGAACGCCGCCGACGGTCGTCGGCTTCCAATCGGTCAGCGCAAGGAGGCCCCCGTCACGCCCTTCGCGACGTTCTCGCCTTTCGCGCCGACCAGCCTCACCATCCCCTGATCGGCCGTTCCTCTCCCCGCGATCTCTGCGCTCGTCGCCGAGTCGCCCGGAGCCGCGGCCGAACGGCGAATCGGCGCTGCTTGTCGTCGCCACGCCCGCCAGGCGCAGCGGTACATAACGCTGCCGCGTCGCGAGAAATTCCAGCACATCCGCCAGGTCGTCGCGCGAAAGCACTTTCTCGAAGCCATCTGGCATCAGCGATTTGGTCGAGGAATACACCTCTTCAATTTCGCTGCGCTGGATGACATGGCGTTTGCCGGTCGAGTCGACCATCGTCACCGTGGTGCGCGACTCGCCGGCATACATTCCGACGTAGACTTTTCCGTTGGAAATAATCGAATAGCTGCGAAAGTTGGTTTCCACATCGCGGCTGGGATCGATAATGTTCTCGAGAATATGCTTCTTCGGATGGACGAACATGCCGGTGAGATCGGGCGCGACCGTCTCGCCGACGCCGCTGTGCATATGGCATACGGCGCAATGCTTCGTGAACAATTCCTTGCCTTGCTCGGCGTTGCCCGCGGCCTCCGCCACCGGCAGCAATTCGGCCAGCGCCTCTTGTCGATCGGGGTCCGGGCTTGCGCCCTGTTGAAGCATGAGTTCGTCGGCACGGGTGCGAATCGCCTGGATCGGATGGGCACGCAGCGCGGCCATTTGTTCGAGACTTAGCCCAGCCACATCGAACTTGTTGGCGGCGATCGCATTGAGTAATGCGTTTGTCGAATCGGGCTGTTCGAGCAGCACCTCCACAACCGCCTGCCGGCCTTGCGGTAAAAGTTCCCCATGCAAATCAATTAACTCGTCGCCGAAGCCCTCGTAGCGACTCTCGGAAATTGCGCAACAGTCCCGTGAGCAGCGGCAACGAGGTTTGCGGCGAAATCGTCCGCAGGATGTCGCGCGCTGCCGCGCCATTTTCGGGGTCGATGCGCACTAAGGCCTGCGCGGCGGCAATCCGCTCTTCATCCGGCAAATCGGCGTTTTCCACGATGGTGCGCAACGTCGCGCCGTGCTGTCGCTGCAGCTCTGCGGTGTTGCCAACTTTCCACAGTTGAGCCAATCGCAGTAAGTCGCTCTTGGTGTCCATGGGCGCGTCGGCGAGCAGAATCTCCATCGCGCGCTCCGTGGCCGGCGGCAACTGCACAACTCGATCGTCCGGCCAGAATCGTGAAAGCGAAGCTAATACGCTCGGCGCGAGACGCCGGTCGGCGCTGGCGAGCGCATCGAGCAGCGCGGCCAATTGGTTTGCACTCAGGCCGCTCCGGGCAGTGTGCTCACCGACAATATCAGCGACTTTGCTGACTCTGTCCGGAAGCGGTCGCTCTTCGCTCGAATCGCGCGGCAGTCGCTGAGCCAGCGCTTGCACAAAATCTACGCTGTGCATCGCGGCCGCGCTAGACAGCGCATCCGATATCCACGGGTCGCTCGCGACCTCGTCCATTAACAAGGTCGCGATCGATTCCGCGCGGCGCGGCCAGGTGGCAGGTCGGAAAGTGCGAGGATGGCGGCCAGCTTCACTTGTGCGTCGGCATCGCGCAGCACGCTAGTCGCAAGAAGCTTTTCGCGCGAAGCTTCGTTAAGCGGCAACGCCAGAATTGCATTCCGTCTCACCCCCGGCGACGGGTGCCCAAGCGCAGCATACAGCGCGTCCGTGGCCGCCGGCAGTGCGTTCTCGTCGAACGCACCCAAGCCGCGCAGTACGCCGATTGCGTGAATCGCGCCAACATTCAGCCCAATCGGATCAATCGAATTATCCTTCATCATTGCGATGAGTTCCGGTGCGACGTCGAGTTGCCCGCGCTCGACCAAGAGCCGCTGCGCGTGCAATCGCCACAATTTGGTCGGATGGCGCAGGACCGCGACCAACTCGGCTGGAGTCGCCACGTCCAGTGAGGAAGGCGCTGCCGTTGATGCATCGGTCGCACCATCGTACCTCAGTCGGTAAATCCGGCCGTGCTTTTTGTCGCGCAGCTCCGACTCGTACGCAGCCCCTTTGCCTGTTTCGAAGCCGTACGGTGTTGGATTGTGCTGGACGATGTAGTTGTACCAGTCGATGATCCACACATTTCCGTCGGGACCAACTTCCGCCATGATCGGCGCCGACCATTCATCGCGGCTCGCAACGAGATTCATCGGGCTTGTCGACCGGTAGCCAGCCTCGTCGCGCTCGAGTACGAAGATGCCAACGAGATGCCCCGTGGGGCCGCACACGAACGCCGTTCTGTTCCACCACTGCTGAGGATACGTGCGGGCAGTGTACAGCGCGTGTCCCGCGCCTGCCGTGTAGGCGCCGAAATTGTCGACCTGCCGCACGTTTTCGGTTACGGGCGAGAAACGCGCCGTGTCGGAGATCATTCGCAGCGTGTTGGCCGACCAGCCTTGAACGCGCTCGTAGTACCGGTTGGGTATCGGCATGAACACGCTTGGATTGCCGTTGGCGGTGGAGCCGAACACGAGCCCCTCTTCGCTGATCCCAAGCCCCCAGGTGTTGTTATTCGTGGAGCGCAGAAATTCCACGTCGACAACGCGCTGCGGATCGCTCTGGTCGAGCCGAAATCGAAAGAACCCTTGGCGAAACGTGGGCGCCTCGTGCTCGTTGCCTTCCGCATCGACGTAGCGGGGACTTGACGGGTTGTAGCCCTGCATCGCCCAAATCCAGTTGTCCAGGCCGTATTGGAAATTGCTGACGCCGCCGTGGGTATCGCGCATGTTCCAGCCCGAGATGAGCGTGGTGCGCTCGTCGGCTCGATCGTCGCCGTCGACGTCCTTCAAATAAATCGTTTCCGTGGCGTTTTGGACAATCGCTCCGCCGCGGTAGAAAGCGATCGACGTCGGGATGCTTAGCCCCTCGGCAAACAAAGTGAACTTGTCGGCCTTGCCGTCGCCGTCGGTGTCTTCGCAGATGCGAATCCGATCGTTACCGCGACCGTCCTCATGGAGGTCGTTCGGATAATCGACCGATTCGCAAACCCAGAGCCGGCCGCGGATGTCCCAATTCATTGCAATCGGCTTACCGGCAATATCAGGCTCGGCGGCGAACAACTGGAGCGAAAACCCTTCGGGCGTTACATAGTACGTTTGCGACAACTCCGGCGAGAGTGGGCGCTGCATCGCATGGTGCTCATGACCGGCGCCTCGTCGACGGCTGCCTCGATCGCTGGGCGCGTATTGAGGAATCTTCGGGCCAACGTCGTCGTACTTCAAGTCTTCGAGCTTGCCGCTGCCGCTCACCATGCGCGGAGGCTCGAAGCGCTGGGATGTTTGCCGCACGTCCGACTCCGGTTCCGGTTCTGTATTTGGCTGCGGCCGCTCGAATGCTGGGACCAGGCCAGGATCTCCGCCGCAGGCCCAGCGGATGCCGCGTTCCACAAGGTTCTGGAACCCGGGGTTATTCCACGTGCGCAGGTCATGCCCCCAGGCCGTATAAAAAACTCGGCCCTTTCCCTCCTGGCGGATCCACGTCCACGGCTCGCTCGTGCTGCCGCGGGCTTGCGGACCTTGATCGCGATATTCGAGCACAATCCGGTCGCGCTCGTTGTGCCGGTGATGTATGTACGTTTCGTCCCAGCTTGCGAAGCCGCCGAAGCCTTTAAAGACCGGCTGGTCCTGCGGCGAAAGCCGCGTGGAAAAAACTTCGGCCTCATGCCGCCGGAATTGTGCGCCCACCAGGTCGACAAACTTCTCACTGTTGCGAAAGCAAAACGACGCGCAGTGTAGCGGCACGAACCCTTTGCCTCCCTCGACAAAGGCCAGCAGACCGGCCTCTTGCTCGGGCGTGATTTCGTCGATGTTGGCGTAAAGAATCAGGCCATCGTATTCGGTGAGTTTCGGTGAGGCGAGGATGTTCGGGTCCTCGGTATATTCGATGGCAATGCCGCGCTGGCGCATCACCGGAATCAGCGCATTGGCGCGCACCTGGGGACGATGTGAACCGCGATCGCCCAGAAAAACCAGCTTGTGATCCGGCGATTTGTCCTGCGCGGAGGATTCATCGACGGTTTGTTGTTGCGCCGGGGATGTCGGCTGGGCTGACGCCGTTGAATCGCCGAATACATTCAGCGTCACCGAAATGATGCATCCTCGTGCGAGCCTACGTCCGGACGTGACGTTCATATTGCCGTCGCCCCTGAGCTAAGCGTTTCGTACCAGATTGTCACACTCAGATGCGTGTTCCAGCCACGGCACCGTGGTCAACAATTCACTTTACCGCAAAGCGGCCGGTGCATGCTTAAACTAAGCGATTGGGGACGACTGTCAAGCTTTGAGCATTTTCCGAGGTTTGCGATCTCGCATTTTTACAAGTGCCGTCGACGGGGTAGTCGATATAGCTGTTGGCAGATCAAACGCGATTTCGTACTGTTCCCCAAATCAATGAGTCTTCCTATGCGCGGTCCAACGTCTCACCTGAACCTCGCAATTCGGTCTAGCCAGTTTGATGGATTGCTTCGTCAAATCGTCGAAGCGAGTTTGCCGACGGCACGGCGGCAGATATCTCTTGAAGCGACCGCGATGAGCGCGGACGAATTGCGCGGTTACGTGCGAGCGCGGGCACTTTTTGCAGTGCGCGATCAGACGCGGCGGCTTTCGGCCGCATATCAGCTCGAAAATTCATCGATAGAGCAATTGCTCGAGCGGGCCCTGGAGCGGACCGTCACCTTGCTCCTGCGTGAACTCACACAGCAGGCGCCGCTGATTTTGCCAATGTACGACGCACCGCTGCGTGCAGCCGCCTAGCGAGGCGAATCAATCGCCGCTCCTGGGCTCGCAGTCCAACGTTCACGCGGCGTCTGCGGCGCGTAGCGGTAATAGACTTCGAGGCACATGGCAGCCATAGCCGTCGTGTAAACGCGGCCGCCGTATCCGCCCCATACCGTGTTCGTGTTCCAGCTCCCTGCATCTGCTCCGCTCGCGACTTGCGCTTCCAACAATGTCGTGGTGATTGCATCATTCCACGTGCGCCAAGCCGCGGCGTCTTCGTCGCTCATCTGGGAGCGATGGTGTAAAGCCAACGTTGCGTAGTACCAGTAGTACAGGTTCATGCGCTGGCGACTTGGCAGGGCGGACAGCAGATGCCGCCTGGCTTCGGAGATGGCCGGCTGGTCGAGCTCTTCGACGCCGGCTCCGGCAAGCAACAGGCGGCAGTAAAACGCTTCGGCGGTCATGGATGTCGTCGGCGGGCCGTCCGGCCGATAACTGGCCAGTCCTCCATGATTACCGCGGCGGACATTGTGCAGGAACCGGCCGACTGCGCGTCCACGTCTGCGATGGGACATCGAGGCCAGCTCGTTCGGCGCTGGCCAGCGCCATCATTTGCCAGCCCAATTGACTGGTGTCACCGATTTCGTTCGGCCGATAGCGCCAGCCGCCCGTCGTCGTGTGCTGCGCGCGTAGGCAATACGCGACCGCCTTGGTAACGGCCGGCTGCAGTCGAGCGTCACCAGTCATGGCCTGCGCCTCGGCGAGTGCGAACGTGGCCATCGAGTGGCAATACATCTGCGCGTACAGCGTTGCCTCGCCAAAGAGACTCCCGTCGGCCGCCTGTGAGCGAATTAAGAACTCCAACCCGCGTTCGACCGTGTTTTGGTAGTCGCCTTGTTGATGCGAATGGCCGGCACCGAGGAATGCCAAAATTGCGAGCCCGGTTACACCTGTATCGGCGTTACGCCCTGCCCCGCCCCGGTCCTGCCCAAGCACTTTATGCTCCTGACCTGCGCCGAATCGCACCGCATCCCAGCGGCCATCCGCCGATTGGGCGCGAGCGAGCCAACTGAGCGCCGCGACAACCGCAGCCTCTGTTCGCGCGTTGCCGCCCTGCCATTCGATCAGTCCGAGTCTGCCCGGAGTTCCACGCATGGCGTAGGCCGAACTCTCCGGCGATGAAGCGGCTGGCGAGGCGGCAACGACGGGCGTCGCGCTAACTTCAGCGGACTCATTCGGCACATTCGGCGCTGCCACATCGGGAGTCAGTTCAGCCTGCTGCCTCGGCGGTCGGCCGCACTGTTTCGGGAGCTGGTGCAGCGACAGTTTGAGTTGGAGTTTCAGACTCCGGAACGGGCTCAGCTGTCTCGTCGACATGGTTCGAGCTGGCTTCCGGCGGAGGCAATTCGAGCAGCGGCGGTGCGTCGACAGGCGCCGTCGCCTCCGCCTGGACGTCGGGTGCTTGAGCAGATGCTATTGGCTCAGCCGGCAGTTCACTCAGCGTCGGCGGGGCCTCCACCTCGGTCGCCGAATCGGCTACGCCGAACGCTTCGGCCGACTCATGAACGATGCGCACCCGAATCGGCGCGCCGCCGCTTCCGCCGCCGCCTTCACCCACTACCACGCGCACCGTCATTGCCAGGCAAGCCAGCATCGCGTGTGCGAGCAGCGAAAGCACAGCGCATTTTTTCAGTGGTCGTGATTGGCCCCAGCGCGTGCGCAGCACCACGATCAGTGCGATGCACAGAGCGAACGAGCCGATCCACAGCAGCCAATCGAGAACCGGCACCCATCCCAGGCGTTCGAGCAGCGTCGCGGCGAGGATTGGTGCGAACATTGGAATGGCCGTAGCGGAACTCGTGAGAATTTCGCGATTGTACTATCCGGCGGCAGGCTGAAGTTTCACGACTTCGGCTACTTTTTTTTAGCGTTGCGTCTTGCCAATGTCGGCAATGCGCACGGTGATCCCAAGATCGGAGACGCCGGCTTGTCGGCAGGCGGCCAGCGCAGCGGCCACGTGCTGAAACGCGCACTGGCCATCGCCGCGAATGATTACCGAGGGTTGACCCGATTGGGACCGCAACGACGCAAGGCGCGCGATCAACTCCTCCAGCGAAACACTGGTTCCATTGAGCTCGAGGCGGCCGTCCGGCTGCACGACGACCAATTGCGGTTTCGGCGGCGAGCTGCCGTCATCTGCATGCGCGACCTCGGGCAGTGCCACGTCAATGTTCCGCTCCAGCTCGTCGAACTTCGTGGCCACCATGAAAAAGATGATGAGCAGAAACAGCACGTCGATCATCGACGTCAGGTTGAGCGCCGGCGTTTCGTCGTGTTGAATCTTAAGCGGCATGGGGGGCGAGCCCGCTTCAGCGGGCGGGCATTCAGTCTCATCGTTTCACTCTGGTGCAAAGACCCCGTCCGCTAAAGCGGACTCGCCAACTCAAGCACACTTATCACGCTGCTTTGCGTCGCTGCATCGGAATCCGCGCCGTGGTTCGTTCTTCCAATGCCTCAAACGAAATCAGGTTTACCAGCTCCTGAGCGTGCCGATCGATATCCATGACGAAGCTGTCCACGCGACCCACGAAATAGAGGTAAAAGATCATCGCAGGGATGGCGACCAGCAGGCCGGCCGCCGTCGTGATAAGCGCGACGCTGATGCCTCCGGCGAGCATTTCGGCACGGCCCATCGCCGGGCTAGTCGCTATGACATTAAACGCCTGGATCATGCCCCAAACCGTGCCCAACAGCCCAAGCAGTGGCGACACGGTGGAGACGCCGTTGAGGACTCTCAGGTAACGGCGCAACACGTTGGAAATGCGCTCCCCCTCGTCGAGCACCGCCTGTTCCACTTCAACGGCCGGTTTGCCCCATTTTCGGACCGCGGCGGCAAATACTCGGGAAATGTAGCTCGATTCCTCTTCGCAGCGCTCGAGCGCGTCGCTGCGGTCCAGCGCCCCTTCGCGCAATTGCAGCAGGAATCGCTGGATGAACATCGTCGGCACGACGCGCCGTTTGCGCAGGCAGATCAGGCGCTCGAACACGATCAAGAGCATCAGGAAGGAGGCAAGCAATATCGGAATCATGATCGGGCCGCCGGCCACGAGCATATCGAACATGCTTTGCGTCGGAATCGCGGCGCCCGCATCGGCAAGTATCGGGAACAATCTCAAATTAAGCTCTGGTTCTCAGTGAAAGCGAGACAAGGAGACAAGAAGAAGGGAGACAAGGAGACCCATCAATTCTCCTTGTCTCCTAGTCTCCCCGTCTCCTTGTCGCTTGAACGAAAAGCCGGCGATGTAAAACGGCGTGAACTAGAACTTCGCGCCGGCGCCGGTGTCAACATTGCCAACCATGTGCAAATGGTTGTGGTCGATGTAGATGACTTCCTCTGACTCTTCATCGCGGATCGTATGCGGCACCGGCCAGCCCACGCGACGAACGTCTTCGAAATAAATCGTGCACTTGTAATGAGCGTGGTGCTGCTGGGCTGGACCGATGAGCGGGTAAACGCGCGGCGGATCGACATAGTCAGCGATCTTATGGACCACAATCCGCACGTCGTTGCGATTACGCTCCCAAAGGCAAGGGACGCCACCTTCCACCGGTTTGGTCTTTTCGAGTGCCCGCATGACTTCATCATCGCTGGGTGGATCGAGCGCCACCGGCGGTCCGCCGGACGTCACCGGGCCCAAGATCGGCACGCGCTCATAGCGCTCGTGCTCCCAGTACTCGTCCTCTTTCTCATCCTGAAAGAAGGGACTCACGGGGATCGGGATGGCGAGAATGCCGAGGCTCGGACCTTGCGTGGTCACGCCCCAAAAGCAGCCAGTGGTCGTGAGGGACCATGTCGCCAGCAATAGCCCAATTGCGGTGGTCGTCTTTCTTGCCATCGCGAGTCCCTTTTCCCAAGCAGACAAGTGTTTTGATTTGTACTTGCGACAGTGACTCGTGGGTGTAAGGCACATGCCGCGGCCCGTGCGCATCGAAGCGACGGCTAGCAGTAGTTATCGTGTTAGTTTGGAGAGAACTTGCGGCTTTTTCCGGTTATGACGAGAAATCGGCTCGCCACCGCTATCGCTGACGGCGCAAGCAAAAACCCCGCCGCGATCTCATATCGTGGCGGGGCTTGGATTCGTTCAATGTACCTGAGCCGCAGGTCTTCCGCGTGGCTTAGTGGCTCGAGTTATGCGCGCTGAAGTCGAGCATCCACCAGCCATCATCCCATTCCAGCGATACCTTGCGCCAAGCAAGCGGCACCTGCGGATAGGGATAGAACGGGCCGATGTAAGGCCAGGCGGTTGGCGAATACTGCTTCGGATAAGTCAGCGCCGCGTAGTTCGGATACGAGGCGTAGCTCGGCCAGGCATAGCCAGGCATCTGTGCATTTTCGTAGCTCGGCCCACGACCATGACCGTGGGGCACAAAGCCCACAGGCACGGCTCCGCCAGCACCGGCGGCCATGCCACCGCCCATCCCACCCGGAGGACCTGGAGGACATGCCTCAGGATACGCGGCGGCTGATTCATAGCCTTGTGCACTCACCTGGCGAACGCCTGGTCGGCCGGCGCCATTGGAAAACTGGCTTGGGAGCGGCATGTTGTTCCGCGGCCCGCGATTCACACCTGGCCGCCTGCCTGCTTGCATCGGCCGCGGTGTCCGTCGAATCGGCGCTGCAGCTGCGGGCGTGTTGTTGTCATAGGCTTGCATTACGTTCGATTGCTCATTTTGAGCCGATGCCAGTTCGGCTTCGTTGTATGAAGCAGCGCCGCCGCCCGGAACGCTTAGCTTCGAGACAACATGCGATACACCTTGCACCTGTTGCGCTAGCCGAATAGCGGCGTCGCGCTGTTCTTCGCTCGTGACCGTGCCGGAAATCACAGCCACGCCGTCCTGATACTCAATGCCAATGCGATAGTTTCGCAATTGGCCACTTTCTTTGAGCTCTCGGCCGATCTGCTGGGCCATGGCGCTTTCTTCTGGCGTTTCGGCTCGGGCGGCCGATGCCGGCAAGAAAAGCGCGCTCAGTAACGCAATGAATACGAATCTGCGCATTGAAATCCCCCCCTAGGTCAATTGCGGAAGACGCCGCGATGCACGCGCCGCCCAAGAGCAGAGCATGCGTGTCGCCGCGCCGACGGCACGAACTCTGACTCCCTGACTTGTTTCGGCTGACGGTCGTGCGGAAAGGGAGTGATTTTCCGATTTTGCCGGTCCTTCGGGCGCGCCGTGCGCGAAGATGCGAAGACCTTAACGGCCGATCGTTCGAAACACCGCAATGAGATTGCTAGCGGTTGCCGCGCCGGCAGAGCATGTCGGCACGAATGCATGCCTACGCCGCCGCGCGGCGAAGGCAATGCCACGCGTCCGCTAAGCGGCATGCGCCGTTTCACCCGTGCGGCGAAGGTCGATCACCGCCATGATCACCATGGCCATGAGCGTGACGGCCGAGGCGGGCCAAACATCGATGTCGATTTGCCTTCCAACGAGCGCTGCGCCTCCCACGACTGCCATCGCTGCCAGAAAGGCTAGCTGCATGACGAATTCCATTCGCGAACCGGTCGCAACGCGCAGTCCCCCAAGCCGAGGCTAAGGCGAGCGCGTGCAACGTAACCCAGGCAACGAGCACGCCGGCGGAGGCGGATTCCATTCTGGCTCCTCCTAATTGAGGCTTGATTGGCGAACTAAGGGGCCGACTAACGGGAGGCCGGGTTAGCGACGTAATCCCGAGCGCGGCGTTAAGTTTTTCAATCAATCATCAAAAAGTTGCGTCAAATTGAGTGCCGGCAGGCGAGCCCAAATCCGTGGGCTGTCACGTTGATGCCGCCGACAATGCGGTGTGGCGATGTTTAGCGAGTCGCGTGCCACGGCCTTCACCAGCACTTGCGGCGAATGGTCGAGGAGGAAGTAACTTCCGGCTCGCAAACATCTTTTGCTTTTCTTAGGCGGGGAAAAAACAACCGATGCAAATGCGTTTCCGATGTCAAAATGTAACGTCTTTGCAAATCTTACATGTTGCGGTGAGTTTAACAGCCGGTCCGTGGCGCTCGCCAGCATCCTTCTCCAAAGCGCTAGCGAGGGAACTGCACCCCCCTGTTCTCGTTTACGTCGGGCTAGTGTGAATAGCGCATCCCGATTATTCAGCGCGGCGGCTGCGCAGCTCGCGATGCAGCTGCCGGCTTTTGCAGCTGATTGATCGCCGCTTCTAACTCGGGTATTTGCGTATTGTGGCTGGCGACACGGCCATCGCGATCGACCAGCACCATAAGCGGCAGCGTCATGATGCCCATTTCATTTGCCAGCCGACCGTCAATGCCGCCCGGTTCGTAGAGTTGCTTCCAAGGCAATCGATTCTCGCCCAGGAACGCTTTGGCCGCTTCTTGCGATGCATCGAGGCAGACGCCGAGGATCTCGAAATCGCGGCCGCCCTTCTTGGCGTAGAAATCCTTCAAGAGAACCATGTCCTCCTTGGCACGGTCCGACCACGTGGCCCAATAGTGAATGAGGACCACTTTGCCCCGATACGGCGCTGCGGAAAGGTCCAGCGTCTTGCCTTGCATGTCCTGACCGCGAACCCGGATCTGGCTGCCCACCGAATTCAGCCGGCGAAGGGCCCCGTTGGCTTTGCCCGCCGGAGGCGCATCCGGGAAATTGGTCACCAAGCTGCTTATACCACTTGCCGGCTTCCTCGGTCTTGCCCGCGAACTCTTCATACATTCCCAATTGCAGCAGCGCCTCGGCCGAATCGCTGCTCTTCGGATACTTGCCGACGAACGCCGCCAGGTCCTTCAGCCACTTTTCCTGAATCTGATTGGGATTAGCGTCCGGCTGCGCCTGATCCACGACATACTGCGCCCGAAAGGCGCTGAAATTCCACATGGGCAATGAGGTTTTCATCCGCCTGGGCGTCGACCAGCCGCTTGTGCAGATCATCGAGCCGCTCGACGCCCTTGGGATCGTTGCTCGATTGAATAGCGACGCTCAGCATATCGGCTAGCTGGCGGTACCATTGATCGCGCAGCTCGGCGTCAGGCGTGATCTCGGCCAAGCGCAGCAGCAAATTGGAACGCTGGTCCATATTCTCGGCGAGCTTTTCCGGCGAAAGCTGTTCGGCCTGACGATCAAGCGTTTCCAACTCGGCCATCAACTTTTGCATCTCCGGGTTCGGAGCTCCGGCGGCCGCGCTGCCCGGCGCAGCCGGTGTGCTCGGATCCAGCAGTCCAATCCGTGGCGTATCACTCTCGCCACCAGCAGCCGGCAGCGAGACGAGCTTCCATGTTTCTCCAACCGCCACCAGCGTGCCCAGCGACACTTGCTCATGCTTATCGCCTGTTTGGATCAGCACCGAGGCGTTATCGCACACGATCAGATCTTTCGACGAGCCGTTGGTGCCCGCGGGAATCAGCGCCGGTCGCCCGCTGCCGAAATCGACATAGCGGCTATCGCGAGTGATGATCTTCTGCTCGTCCGCGAGCTTGCCAAAACCCGAGCTGGCCGCCTTTACCGTCGACGAAAGCGCATCCTCCTTGGTTTTGCCAAGACCCAGTTGTTCCAACTCGCCCGGCGTTATCAACAGCAAATTGAACCGTGCTGCGTCGCGCGTCTTGAGAGCCAGCACAACCTGCTCGGCAACTTCATGCGGCGAGATCGTTTGCCAGGCGTCGATGCGCTTGTCTTCATTCTTGTCGATGCCCCAACGCGTGCCGGCCGTGTGGAACCAGCGATATTGGTCGGCGCTCTTGTTGAAGTTCGAGTCGATGTCGCGATAAACTTCGAGCCCGTCGAGATAGTAACACCACATGTCGACGGTGTTGTCGTTATTGGTGTCGGCGAAGCGGCGAAGGATGTCGCCCTGGGCATTGCGCACAACCCAGGCCGAGACGTTGTTCTCCCGCTCCGGCCGAAATGTGCACTTGGCCGCCTCCTCGGGAGTCGGAATCGTGTATTCAACGAGAGGTTGCGTCGGATTGAATGAGAGCGCTTGCTCGAGCGTCGGCGCGGCGGCGGCGTCAATCCACGATTGCCCCGCGAGCAGTAAAAATGTGGTGTACCGCAAAATTCGCTTTGAATCCATCCCTGGAACCTCCTCAGTCGGCTGTTGTCTTATTTTCAATTGGGCGCGGCGAGTCAATTGCCGTCGGCCGTCCATGCCGGGGCCGTTCGCCGTCGGATGTATTGAATATAGGGTCTGAAGGCGATTTGGCGAATGCCAGCCCGCAGGCAGATCAATTGCCGGACGAAGGTGGTCCGGTAATACAGATTACTCGACTATCTTGCTTTGACCACAGAGTAACGACTGCCTTTGACACCCACCGTCTGCACCCTAGAATAACTGGTTTCCGCAAGATGCTATCGGGAGCATTGTCGCGGGCGCGTAGCTCAGTTGGTTAGAGCGCAGCCCTGATAAGGCTGAGGTCCCAAGTTCGAGTCTTGGCGCGCCCACTTGGGAAAAGCTGTTAGCTGTTAGCTTTTAGCTATTAGCCAGAGGAATGGAACGCCCTTCCCGACTTCTGGCTAACAGCTAATAGCTAATAGCTCTCCACTGGGGCCGTAGCTCAGTTGGGAGAGCGCTAGCTTTGCAAGCTAGATGTCGAGGGTTCGAGTCCCTTCGGCTCCACTGCA
>CAVQLN010000013.1:0-912275 GCA_963713365.1 uncultured Planctomycetota bacterium
CCCAGTCTCCGGGAGCCCGCTTGACGAGCGGATAATACGGCCCTCCGTACATATGATTCGAATACGTCATCTCGCCCCGCGAACAGGTTCGCCGCGTGTTCGTTCCTAGCCTTCGGTTGAAAAGGCGAGTCATCAGTGACGGCCCCAACAAAAACCTGGCCGCTTCGCACGCGGTGCTGAGGAACTTCGCACCTTCAGTGCTGATTTGTTCCGATGCTTGGTCTCCACGGATTGCGGTCGCCGGCGCCGGCGGATCGGCGATGCCTTGTGGGTTGGTGTTTCCGGCGGCAAGAGCAAACGAGGTTGCGGCCGGTTGGCTGCCCGAGATGCGGCTCGCGCGCCAGTGTACTGGTAGACGCGGTCGGTGCCGTTATCGACGATCCAGATGTGGCTGACGTTGGCCGGATCGATCGTGATGCCGGTTGGTTGGGAACTCGCCGCCACGACCGTCCAATTTCCCTGCAGGCTGCCGCTGATCGAATATTTGAATACCTTGTCTATGGTGGCGTCATCTGACGACCCAGATGAGACTACCGCTGGTGACGATATCCTTCGGGTTCAAGCTGGTGGAGTATTGCCGCTATTGAGTGCGAAGTTGCTGGCGGCATTCTGACTACCGGAAAGCCGGCTGGCAGCGCCGGCGTAGCGATAGACGCTTGTCGCTTCTGCTGTCGACGATCCAGACATCGGTGCCATTGGTAGCGATTCCTTCCGGAGTGGCGATTTTGGCCAGTGTGCCGGCTGTCCACGAGCCCAACGGTGCCCGCTGCGTTGTAGACATAGACTTTGCGGTTGTCGTCAATGACCCATGTCTTGTCGCCTGCAACGGTACTGGCTACGCCCCGCGGGGCTGTGTTGCCCGTGTCTAGGACGTGGCGCTGCGGCGAGTGCCATCCGCAGCATAGCTGTAGGTACGATTGGTCGTGGCGTCGTTCACGACGTAGAACTTCACCTCGTTATCGAGGTTGGTGAGCGACACATCGCGCGGATTGAGGCCGTTGAAACGCGGGTCGGCGCTCGAGCCAGGCCAAGCAGGATGGCGAAGGCCACGTCGCCGTCTGTAAAGTCGTCGTTACGCCGGTAACGGTCACCGTCTGCGGCACATTCCAGTTGCCGGCGTGAAGACAAGGCTCGTTACCGAAGCTGTTCCTTCCGTCGCGTTGCTGGAGTCGACTGGAATTGCGACGTCGGCGGTCGGCGCGGTAGAGAGCACGACGCTGAAAGTGGCAGTTTCCCCCACTTCGCTAGTAATCAAAGGATAGGACGTTGGCGTCACCAAGAGGGCGGCCTCCGGCGTGTCGATTGAGACGGTGTACTGGCCTACCCAGCCGTAGGCGCGGACTTCATCACGGAGAGGAAATAGCCGCCAGGGAGCAGGTTGCGGACAATTTCGGCGGGCTGCGTATCGAACGGCGAGGCCATCGCGAGGAGCTCGCCGACGGCATTCCGCAATTCGAGCACGGCGTTGAGATTGGGGCGGATGGTGGCGACATCGGCGACCATCCGGTAGAGGTTCTCGGCCGCGACGGTGAAAGAGAATACGTCCCGATCGTAGTTGGTGCCGATGATGCCGCTCCCCGTCCAGGTGCTGCCGTCGGTGTCAGCGGCGTCGCGGCGGCCGGCGTGTTGCCATGATCATCTGCCGATAGCCGAACCCGTTAACGCTGCGGGCGATGATGCCCATGTCGTCTTGGAACTCGGTCGGTCCGTAGCTGCTGGTGCCATTGTGCCAGGTGGTGACGTCCTTCGACGAGGTGCCCATGATGGGCCTCCAGTTTCCGCTGCCGGTGAGAGTATTCGTCCGTCTTGACGCCGTTTTGGTCATAGACGCTCTGATGGTGCAGGCCGAACGAGTGCCCTGCTTCGTGAGACGCCGTGTCACCGGGCCAACCCGAATTGTCCGAAAACACGTACGCGACGTTGGGGATCGAATTGGTGAATCAGTAGATATATGCGACTCCGCGAACCACCGCACCATACCAACTACCGTCGCCACCGATGGAAATTCGCATCGCCACGCCGTTGGCGGCTGTCTCCGGAACTCCCGGTGCGAGCTCCGGCGGCTCGACCGTCGTGACGTCGACATTGAACGGAGAGAAATCCTCCACGACCCGGCTCCAGATGTCGTAGATGCTCTCTAGCTCCGCGTCGCTAAAGGTCGTCGGGTCGCCGTCCCGATCGAAGACCGGCGTCGTGACATTGCTAAAACTGCCACCTGGGCTTCGAAGTGGCCGTCGAAATCGAGATAGAGCTTCACGCGAGGCATACACCTCACTGTGCAATGCGGGAATGCTGTCGAGTGGATACAGCGAGCCAGTGGCCTGTGCAGAGGTTTCGTCCGTACCAGCCTCATCTGCGGGCAGCGGGTCGGCAATGAACTGGAAGGGAGTCCCCTCGATCCAATGAGTTTGCTCGATGCCGGCAATGCCGGGCGGCAAATGGTCGTGATCGTTGCCGTCCGAGTGCAAACCGGGCGGGGCAAATTCAATTGGCGCAGGCCGGAAAGCATCTGCCGCGGTTCGAGCAGCTCGAGCGCAAGAGCGGCGCGAACAGAGTTGTTGACGCCGCTTGTTCGACCGGCGATTGAAACGAGAGTGAGGGGTGAACGTCGCATGGCTTTGCGTTGGAGCATCAAGTGCGGTCCTTGCCGGTGTGTGGATTCGGGGTTCTGGGTTTCGGGTTCGGGTTCCAGATTTGAAACTGTGCAGCTTTGTTGCGTAACGCGCTGTCGCCGGGCGAATGTCGCTGGCGCAGAGCGCAGCAGGGCGGGCAAGCGCAGTTGGCTCGGGAACGCTGGTACTGCCATCGGCAGAGCCAGTAGCACCGGAGCTCATAGAAAATCACAACGGCCGCCGCCCCCGCGGCCGTCGCGCCCGAAATTGGCGCGCCAGGTGAGGTAATCTTCCTGAGTGCCGCCGTTATTGCACCACACGACGTCATCGGCGCCATCAACGCGGCCGTCGCTATTGAAGTCGCCGGAAAGGCCAGGGCTGTATAGAAAGAGGCCCTGGTTCTGGCCTGCCCAATCAAAGCGTACGTTGAAGAACAGTTGACCAGGATCATTAAAGTCAAAACTGATACCGTCGTAACTCTCCGAGCTGAACACCGTTTGACCAGCAAGGGTGTCGCCGCTGCCAACTACTGGGATCAACTGACCATCATCATGATCCAAATGCCATTGTTAGAGAGGTAACACTGACGGCGAGAAGTCCGGGTTGAGCCCGAGCCCGAACGCGACCTGACCGGCCGAGTTGATGGCGATAGATCCGCTATAAAGAAGGCCAGACATTTTTTCGTTGAAGAACCAACCACCCGATCCCAGCGGGCAAGCCGCCTTGGCGGGCAATTAATCGCAATCCGTTGGGCCCCATCAGCCAAATGCCGAAGATATCACTCAGGGTCGCTGGCACACCACCGATGAAGGCAAACTGCCCAGCGTCGTTTAGGCGGGGCTTTCCCAATACCTGAAATGGGAGGCCAGTTCCGGGCGATTTTCGTGGCCGTCTCGAAGCCGAATTGTGACGTTGTCTGGCGGTCCTGCCCAGATGCTGTTGTCATTCGCATCTGTAATTCCCTGTCCGCCGAGGCGGGTTTGAAAAGCGATCTGGCCCGCCGACAGGACGGGTTGTGTAATCATTTCGATTGACATCATAGGGATGCAGCCGGTAGACGACGCCCGGCCCGAGGCCTGGAACCGGATCACCTTGACGAGCGATCAGTGTCGTTGTCCCCGATCTTTCAACCAGAGACCGATGTCGTTGTCTTGGTTTATGCCGGGTCCGGTTAAGTCCGTAGACAAAGCAACGCGACCGGTGACGGCTGCGATTCGCCACGCCGCTTCGCTTCCTGGTCGAGAATCTCAATTGCCAATCGAGCGCATCTCTCCGCAAATGCGCAGCTGCACTGCGCTTGCCGATCCGTTCGGTCGACTCCAACATTGGCCCGGCTTCGTCGCTGCCCTCGCCGCAGAATGAGCAATACAGTGGTCTTAGCCATCGAGCTTCGCCTCCACGCGAGCGCGCGTCTCAACCAAATGCTCCCGTATATCCTCGACCCAAGCGTAAATCTCTGCGTCACCTGGTCCGGCGAGGAGCGCGTCAGCTGCGGTAACTAGCCGATCGAGCTTCGCTAGCACAGCCAGTAACCGTTCGCGGTATCCATTGTTCATTGCACATTGCTTACCCCTCATTAGTGTTACACAAAATGCATGATTCCTATCGCGTCGGATAAGCTGGTATGTTCATCGCGCACCACGGGGGGGAGCCGGCTTAGCACATTCTAGCCTGACGTGCACAGTCGGCTGTGCGAGCCCCGGACACCTCGACGTCGACCCACCTCGGCCCGTCGAGGTGTCCGAGGGTTTTTTATCAATCTTATTTGGCTGCCGCTCAAAGTTTGTTAAGCGATTCTGCGTTTGTTGTCTCTGATCCACTAGTGCGGCGATGTCTTGCTGTGCGGCTCGAATCACTTCCTTGCGGCTTTCGCCCGCCGCGGTATCATCGACCGTCGGGGCAACTGGGGGAATGGCTATGCGAACTATTCTCACGCTCGCTTGTGTACTGCTCATCGCTACGCCGGCCGCTGCTCGCGAAAAAGAGTAAGTCTTGTCCGGATTTTGGTCATTTGGTCACGAAAGGATTGCTTTGATGCGCTCCCTGTACACTTTCGCTTGCAGCCTGGTAATGTGCCACATTTCGTTTCTGCATTCGAACGCTCAGACGTTCGCCGAGCGCATTGTTGGTGGATTCGCCGTACCGACGTTTGCAACGCACGCGCCCGGTGATATGAACCGGCTGTTCATTGGCCGCATCTGGAACGGCGATATCCAGGTCCTCGATCTGAATAACAATAACGTCCTTCAGCAACCATTTCTCTCTATCACCGATCTTCCCGATCCGCTGGCGTACGAGCAGGGGTTGTTGGGCTTGGCATTCGACCCCAACTATGCCTCCAATGGCTATTTCTACGTCAACTATACCGGCGCGGATAGCAGTCTCAACGTCCGTCGGTTTCGCGTGCAGGGAGATCCGGCCACATCGAACCTCGCCGATCCCAATAGCGGGCACACGATACTCCACATTCCCAAAGCCGACAGTTGGCACAACGGCGGCTGGATTGGTTTTGGACCTAAAGACGGCTTCCTGTACATCAGCACCGGCGACCCCCGCAACGCCCAGGCGCAAATCCTCTCAGACAATCTCCATGGCAAGATTCTCCGCATCGATGTGAGCAGCGATGCTTTTCCGGACGACTCCACGCGTAACTATGCCATCCCGCCGTCCAATCCCTTTGTCGACAAGAAAGGAGACGACGAAATCTGGGCGTATGGGCTGCGCAATCCATGGCGCGCGAGCTTCGACCGCGAAACAGGCGACCTGTGGATTAACGACGTTGGAGAACTCGTTCGCGAGGAGGTGAATCTTCAACGTGCGGATAGCCCAGGCGGCGAAAACTATGGTTGGCCCTGGCGCGAAGGAACCACCATACCTCCCTGGCCAGTCCCGCCGAACGGGGAGTATGTCGAGCCTATTTATGACTACGACCGCGATGAATCTAATTCACTTTTTTGGGGTGCTGTGATCACAGCCGGCGGCTTGTATCGCGGTCCCGTGGCGGAATTCTCCGGCCACTACCTGTTCGCCGATTTCGCTAGCGGAAACATCTGGAAACTCGACCCGGATGCGGTGAGCCCGCGCACCTCGGTAACGAACATCAATCAACGGCTCGTGCCCAATGCGGGCTCGATCAACAAAGTTGCGGCGTTCGGCGAAGACGCTACAGGAAACCTTTACTTGATGGACCATGACCCCGGTAGCAGCAATGGCGAAGTGTTTCGCATCGCCACTGCTTCTCAGTTTGCCGTCTGGAACGGCAACGACGCCGCCGCCGGCGCGGCCGGCGACGGAATCTCGTGGGACGATGCCACTAACTGGACGCGCAGCGGCTCGATCGATGTTGCATTTACCGAACGCGACGAAATCCTTTTCGCTGCCGGCGGATTGCCCACAGTCATCAAATTGGGCGCCAACCGCACGGCGGCGGCCGTGGCATTTGCCGCGCCACACGTTCTCGAAGGGCATAGCCTCCAGTTGCTTTCCGGCAACGTGACGGTCGATGAGGGCGTGACTGCCGTCGTCCGTTCCGACCTCGTAGCCGAATCCGACCAGCATAGCATTCGTAAGTTGGGGAGCGGCACCTTGCTAATTGAGGGGAACGCGGGACAAATCGCCGTCAAAGCCGGCACGGTTGGTGGATCGGGAACCGTTACGCATCTCACGGTCCGCGACGGGGCGACGGTCGCGCCCGGATCTACAGGCGCATGGCCCGGCCAACTCAACGTGGATCGGTCGTTCACGATGCATGAAGGTGCAACGCTCGCGATCGAAATTGGTGGACGAGGCATCGTCCAGCCGCGGAGCCCGGAGTTTGATCAACTCATAGTTGGAGGACCGGCAACACTGAACGGCACGTTAGTCGTCGATTTGATTTCACTTAGTCGCGAAGCATTCGTCCCGGCGAATGGCGATGCATTCGGGATCCTGTCGGCCGCCGGTGGAATCAGCGGTTCATTCGACCTCGTAGACTTGCCCACGCTTACACCAAGTCTCACCTGGCAACACCTTATAAACGGCACAACGTTTTTCTTGACCGTTGCACCACAAGTTCCCGGCGATTACAACGCGAACGGCGTTGTCGACACGGCCGACTTCATCGTGTGGCGCAAGACGTTGGGGCAAACCGGAGTGCGCCCCGCGGCCGACGGAAGTGGTCCGACCGGCGTGCCGGACGGAGTCGTCGATCAATTCGACTTTCAATTCTGGCGCAGCAATTTCGGCAATAGTTCGGGTGAAACGCCTAGCATCAGCACGCCGGAGCCATTTGGCTTGGGCGCATTTTTCTGGGTCGGCTACCTAGTCGTCGCCTGCCAAAGCGATATTGGCGAGCCGCGGCTAAAATCAAAGAAGGCAAGATCTGTCGCGCGTCAAAGGTTTTAGAAGCGAAGGGGCGCTGTTGGTGTTTAAGTTTCCGGTCCCTACTATTATCGTCACGACCCTGGTCGCGGTGGCGCTGGGTGTGATCGTGGCCCTTTAGTGCTGCGCCCGGCGGCTCGCTACTTCCGCCGGCTATTGTTCGAATTGTCAATGAGTATCGGTCCCACGGCCGTCGCCACCTAGCGGCTGAATTAGTCTCTTGCAGATTCGAACTTCGCGGAGATATAGCCACTTTTGCTGCCGCGATCAAAAGTATTGCAAGGATCGGCGCATCAGGGGGTTTGCGCCATGATTTGCCAGTTTGGCAGCCACAGGATGCCCCGAGAATTGCGCCGATGGGTCGGGTCGACCTTGGATACCCTCGATCTTCAATCCCGCCAGCCGGCAGCCGCTTTCTTTTGTCGCCGCTTGGCCGCATCGATCCGCCGTTGCGTTTCATCCGTCGGGCGAAACGACTTCAACTTCGTCCGATGCGCTCGGCCGCGATAGTAGACGCTTTTGGGCACTGCCTGGAAGTTGGCGTCGCTGCTCATTGCGATTGCGCGATTTTTCAACATGTTGAGTAAATCTTGCGACTGCTGTCTCTGGTCCTCATGCTTGCGCGTTGGGATACTTGGACCTTCGTTTAGTGACTGTTTTAGGGAACGGTTTTTGCAGAGAGCGTACATTACAGTTGGAGTTAGAATCTGATTGTTCATCGTGGCAGAACTTGTCAGCCTACCGCATTTACTTTGATTGCTTTGGCGTCGGAGACATAGCTGTGAGAAACACCGACCGCGACTCGCCGCTTGATCGCGGGCTTTGCCATTCATTAACATGTGCCAATTATTGGGATACCTTTTTTGCCACGCCCCTTGCTGAGTCGCTGTCGTTGCTTGGCTTCCTTGGCAAAGTCTTGTTCAGCAACGACAGCGATTGTGGCTAAACGGCCGCGACGTCGGCAGCCACCAGCATGCGCGCGTCAACCACCTTCGTGATGCGGGCTGATGTCTCTTCTAGATGCGCCCGCGTGTAGCTATCGAGCTTTGCCTCGCTAGCGAGTTGCGTATCAATGCGCGACTTCAGCCGAACCAGTTCAGCGAATGCGATCGTCTGGCAATCTTCTGGGGCATCCATCTGGCTATGCGCCAGCTGCGAGTGCCGCCCCGTATATTCGGCAGCGCTGCGTGGGCGTTGTGCCCAGCTATGGTTGCGCGGTATCTATCGAGTCTTGTTTCCACGCCTGCGCTGTGCTCACGAACACCAAAGCAGATCGCCGCAGTCGGCTCAGGGAGTGTCGGTCGGGGAGGCGGTGCGATTGCGGCTGCTGCTGCCCGCACACATATCGAGACGAGTAATCCGGTAGTCACGCTATCAGTGCTGCCGGGTCTTTTTGCCCGCGGGCGTCAGCCCTGCTTGTTGTTTCCAATAGCTACGACCGGTGGTGTATTCGGCGTAGTGTCGCAAACGACATACGCGACGCTCATCATCGAATAAGATGTGCCGGGTGCCCAGCAAGTCGCCGACCGGCAGGGGGACCGGTGCCGGTCGGCGACTCTTTTCAGCATACGGCCGCGGTGGGCTTGGGACTGATTGTATGGTCGGCTTATCCAGATACATTTAATTCAGCATTGCATGAGCGCCGTATGTTAGTAGCCGTCTTTGAACTTCACGAGTTGGGAACGCTGCTTGCTTCGGGTTGGGCTATCTTCGTCATCATTTGGCTGGCTGTAGGCGCTCCTCGGCGAAAGTAGCCTCGCATGTGTGTGCGCACCACCTCGAGCTTCCACCGGCGACTCGCAACTTCCGCCGGGCCGTTAGCATCTTCAAAAGGTGCTACAAACGCTAACGTGCCGGCATATCCGGAATTTAGTTTCAGGCGGTCCAATCAGCTCAGCGTTGCGGTCGAACGCAGACCGATCTGAAAGTCACTAGACTGTGACAGTGAGCCTACCCCCAAGTGGGTGCGTTGCGCACAGAAAATGGGGGTAACGTCTTCCACAGTCGATTACGTGCTATACTTCAATTAGCAAGCCTTTCGAGCATCTCCTCTTCTCGTTCGCAACAGCATCGGCCAGCGTTTTTCCTGGCGCAGCTCGTTGTTCCTTGACTATACACTTGGCAGGATGTGCGTTTTGACCCGTTCCTTCGACTGCGAGGTACGGCATGCGCTTCCATGTAAAGTGTGTCCGGTGTGGACATGTAGCCGGAATCAGATTCATCGATTCGGAATCAGCGAATTCTGCCGAGGAAGAATCGATCGAACAAGATCCACAGACTGGCCGGTTACACAATTGAATGCCCGGCGTGCGGCGAGCAACGGCACCCGCAAAATCCAGCTCCACACGTCAGGGCGACAGTAGCTGCCAATTTGACTGAAGCAATTCCGCTCTGTGCGTGAAGGCACGATTGTCCGTCCGCGGTGCAACTTCGGACGGATTCCTAGTCAGCGGCCGCGAAGTGCGCAGATCTCTTGTTGGATACCAACTTTTCCACAGTGATCACAGACACTGTTGGGGCAACAGTTTCTTGCGCGCAAGGGAGGAATACTTCCATGCTCAAGAGGCGTCTCTGGTTTGTCACCGAGAAACATACGAAATGCGATCGACCTGGCCCACGGCGCGACACATTCGCTTTCTCAACTTTCGAAAGACTAACAGCATTCATGGCCCAAAGTCGGGCTGGAGCGTGGGATGTCGTGGAAGCCACTGATCGCGATGCCTTGATTACCGTCATTGCCGACTGCCACATGCGGGGATGCGATGCCGTGTATCTCGATCCGGACAGTCACGGCAAAGGCGGCGACTGCGTATTCTTGACGAACCTTTTATCGATTGAGTAGAGCCAGACGGATCGATGGTAGTCCACCAGATTTCGAGACGTAGTAATTCTTCCTGCGGCTAATCACATTTCAGCAAGTTGATGAGTTTGGTTTGTAGTAGTGGAGGTGCATCATGAACGACCCTATTTCAACCGTGACGTATTGCACTATCTGGGCCGGAGCCGGATGGGGTGTGATCAGCGTCTTGCGAATAGTCTTCTTGACAATATTCAGACTGCGCGGGCGTCGCCATCTTATTTAGTTTTCAGTTCGCGACGGGCCCTCGGCTTCCGCAACGTGGTCCAGTGCCGTGTGCTAAGTCGACTTCGTGCCGTTGGCCGTGCGGCGACGCTCGTGTGTTGCGCAAATGCAATCGATAATCCCGACAAATTCACGTGCTGCAAAGGACTGTGGCTCTGGCCCTCGGTGGTGTCCCCCCATATCCGCTACCGAGGGTTTTTTACTTCAATGGCCCAGCAGGCAATGCGAACTCATCCTGGCGACTGCATGACGCCGCCTAAAAGTGTCGCCACTAGCTTTCGCAATGCGCCCGCTTATCACTTGCGCGTGCGGGTACGCAACTGAAATCGTGAGGACCGCGGGGCACGGCATCACGTCGCGGCCCATATCCGCACACGCTAATCGACACGATGTCGTGCGGTGGAGCTGGGCATAGTTGCTATAACTATAACTAGCTGGGGGGCTTTCGCGTTCGCGACGCGGAAGGATCGCGGAGGAGCGTCGCCTGCAATGTTGCGCGATAATGTCGCAGTACGATTGGGGGGAGGTCTCCGAAATTATCGTGATTGGTCACCAAGGGAAGCAGCGCATAAAATGAGGAATCACCGAGCGTAACGTCGTGGACCAGATAAGGCTCGGCAATTCTCCGACCAGAGTTTCAGGGGCTGGTGCACGAAAAGCGCGAACAATCGCAGTGAGTCCCTCTAATGCGCGCCTGGAATACCGCTGCGCCTATGTTTTTCTGGGTAGGCGCGATGGGTTTGATCGTCCCGTACATTCAAGCCTCTGACCATAGCGAAAGCACTGACGGCGATTTGTCGAACAGCCGGATCGATCCCACGCCGTTTCCTTTATCCCTCGGCGCCAATATGTTGACGGCGACGTCGGGTGTTGAGGGCGATCTCGAATTTGTGCGAGCCGATGTGCCGGTTGATACACGCTTGGCGAGCCTCGTGCTGCAGTCGTATACGAGCACTAGCGCGGCGGCTTTCATCGGTATGCGAATCGGAACAAGCATCCCGGAGGATGCTACAGCCGGTGATTTATCGGGATACACCCTTTTTGGTACCCAACTTGGCAATATCGGGCAAGATATTCTCCCACAAATGGGCACGGCATTCGGTGCCACGGGTTTCACACCTCCGCTACCCGCAGGTTCCTATTTTTTTTGGTTACACCAGCCGAGCAGCGTCGCCACAACCTATCAGTTCAACTTCAACGTCGAATCGCTGGCGCCGCCCGGTGTGGTCGGCGACTACAATAGCGACGACGTCGTGAATGCAGCCGATTACGTAGTCTGGCTCAAGAATATCGGCGCGTCGGCTCTTGCGCACCGAGACCCACAAAACTCCGGGCCGGTGGGGGAGGCCGATTATCTATCGTGGCGCGAAAATTTTGGCCTCTCCGCAAGCGGCGGCGGCGGTGACCTCAATTCCGGAGCCAGGAACCGGCATCCCAATCGCGCTTGCTGGCTTGGCGTGGATTTGCTGCCGCCGAAAGTATTCAAATCCCAAACACTAAACTACCAGCCGCCGATTTCATACCGCGAGCACTGCTGTCGGCGGAATATAAGCTACAGCGCTTAATTAGAACAGAAATATAAGTCCGGCTACGTCAGTCCGGCCAGCGAGACGCTATATCTCATCCGAGACGGTGTAGTTTCCATGACTCATCGGATCGGGATTGATGAGACGGAACAGAAACAAGAACACGTCCGTAGCGTCACAGGCATCGAAGTTCGCCGCGAAGGCAAGTACACGGTCCACTGGCTCTCCTTGGACGGAGTTACCGTTATCCTCGACGATGAGATAAAGAAAATTAAAGGCTGGGTCAAACGAAGTCCCCGCCCGGATCGGCCCGCCAACGATCGCGATATTTCCGTCGATATGCAAGCAATTCACATCCACCGTTGCTTGTGCGAATCCAGGAAGTCGAATACGGACCGTGCCATCAGGCACGCCATCGTTGAAACGGGCAGAGGCCGTGAGGTTTCCTTGTGGAGTTCCTGAACCTTGACCTTGACCGACGCCTATGATCGGACCTATGCCGGTGCCAGTTACGGATTGGGCGCTCCCATGTTGGACCGCAAGGAGCCAGATACACGCAGCCGCCATACAGAATCGACTCTTAATCATCGCTATCTCCGTTCGTGCCCCAGCAAATTAGTCCACAACGACGGGAGCGGCGTTTGCTTATCCGATCCGCAGTCGCAGTAGGCAAAATAAAATGGCCCTCGCGCGCCTTGGGAGGCATGATGCGCGGGGGCCGGAAACCAATTGCTGTACCACATCCTAGACTACTTCGGTCTAGGAGCAGAAGTAGGGAATACCCAAGGTGCGACAAAATGCATAATTCTCGGCGCGTCGGACGAGCTAGTATGCTCGTTGCGCATCACAAGCGGGCAGCCGGCTTTAGTGCATCTGGCCTGCATTGCATCGCCGGCCCGGAAATCAGTCCTGGGCCCCCGTGGTGCACCTTGATGGGGGTGAGCTAAAAATCGGTGACTGCGCCCTCATTGCGGGCGAAGTGACGTTCGCTTCGGACGCTTGAGTTGCTCGAATTGCAGTCGGCATGTACTCACCGGGCTGAGTGCTTAATGCCTCCGATAAAGGCGCGCCGTATCGCTTACACCGTTGGACTCGCTTGTTCATCGCCTGGTGAGAAATCCCCAAACAGCGCGCCCAATTCGAAATATTAAGCGTCCGGCCTTTATAAGTAATGTAGAGGCTCCGCCGACGCGACATCCCCTCTAGCTTGGGAACCCAGCCAGCGTTTTTAGGGCCAAATGGCTTCCGCTTATTCGTACGCGTAAATATGTAGTCCGGGCCAGGCCGCCGTCCAACATCCGCCAG
This sequence comes from uncultured Planctomycetota bacterium, assembly GCA_963713365.1. Taxonomy (GTDB): domain Bacteria; phylum Planctomycetota; class Planctomycetia; order Pirellulales; family Lacipirellulaceae; genus JABDGM01. The sequence continues at coordinate 12,885 of CAVQLN010000013.1, forward strand.
GAAATTGCGGTAACTGCGCCACCGAGCGCAAACCTCCTTGCGATATCGGACGTTCATGCTGTTCCACCTGGCGTACTCCACAGTTCGGCTATCTCCATGCCGATCGATCTTGCCGCCGCCACATCCGCAACCGACTCGTTCGCGTTGCAACCTGTTGGCACGTGCTAAGAACTGCGCCCGCAGCTACATCGGCACAGCCAGACCGAATAGCTGCGAACGAAGCCGGCCAAGCCAATAACGCTGCACCGCTCATATTCTCGCCCAGTCAAGTCAAAGAACTTTTCCAGGCGAAGTGGTCCGCGGCGCTCCAAGTCGGGACGCATGAGATGCTTTGGAACGCGTATCAGTTTTTTTGTGCGATTGTCGATTCCGAGTCGCCGCCATGCTTTCAGTATAACCGACAAATTTGCAAACATGTCCGGCCAGCGCCGCGCAAATCTGCAGCGGTGAAGTCAATGTCGGTGAGCCGAGCGTAAACCAGCGAGCAGGAATAAAAGCGTTTGACCGCCGACCTCCAAGAAATCGAGTTCGCCATCCGGCTATTTTACGCGGATGCGATCACTACCAACATGATTCGGCCCTATGGTCATATCGATAGGCGTGGCAGTGCGCGATTGCAGCGTGAGACGGCCAGACCAGGAACAGCCGCACTTTGAAATAGCGATTGAACTTCAGCGGCACGTTGGGGGTTCTCAGAGCGAGAAGCTGGCAGCCATCCAGCCACTGCTTGCAGTTTGGCCGAACTGGGGCGCCACAGGTTGTAATGCATTTGACTAATGATGGCGCTGCGTGCAGCGCAAACTTATCGATTTCGTAGCCGGAATTGGACCTCCAACCGTTCCTCAGAAAAGCCGACCTCGAAGGCATGTAACCCGAAACGGTTAGAGAGCACCTCACAGACCTTGAGTCCGCGGACGCTATCGTCACGACTGTCAAAAACGGAGAAAAGATTCCAATTCCCGCTGCCGGGAACGACCGCGCAGATCCCGCCACTGACGCCGCTTTTGCTGGTACCCACACGCGGTAGGCCCATTCGCCAGCGTAATCGTACATGCCGCATGTGAACATCACGCTGAGCACGTCTTTCCCGTGGATTGTTGATGTATCAGCGCTAACGAGTTGATGGCACGTGACGCGACTCGGCTGCCGCATCGGATTCTGGTGACGGTGCCAAAAATCAGAAGCAGCCACGCGCTGGCCAGCTCGGGCACGGCATCCAACAATGGCACGGCGGAGCGTCAGCGCCGAGCCGCTGCAAGGCCCGCCGAAGCCGAAATTGGTGCGCCACGTTTTGTAATCAGCCCTGCTGCCGCCAACAACTCGCCAAGCGACGTAATCCGGGGCGTCCAGGTGGCCATCATCGTTGAAATCGCCGGTCGAGTGACCGGAGCGGCGAGAATCCGGACCGGGCCGTCCCCCTGTTGATTGACGAGATGAACGCAATTACGGTATTTTTGAGCCCGAGCTATGCGCTGCAGCAGACGGCGGCCACGATGTTGGTTTCTCGAAGTTTGCCGTTCTTACAGCGCGGCCGCCAGGCACGAAAGAGGCGCACCGCTTATATGAATTCTTTAGGCGGCCACAAACTAATTCCCGCTGCCGGCTGGAAGAAAGGAGCTGATGATGAACAATTCAAGAACAACGCACTCGTTCCGCGTGCACGCCCTCGACGTGGCGCTGGCGGCCCTAGTTCTCTGCTCGTGCTCGTCGCACCCGCAGTGGCCGAATCGGGCAATGATAACCGGGCCCCGGATCTGGGCGATTGCCAAGACTTGGAGGTGCCAGACGGGGAACAAGGTCGCCCACCATCTGTATGCCGAGGGGGTGCAGATCTATCGCTGGAACGGCACGAGTTGGATCTTCGTGGCGCCGGAGGCGGAGTTGTTTGCCAACGCCGGGGCTAACGGTACAGTCGGCATCCACTATGCCGGTCCCACCTGGGAGAGCAACAGCGGCAGCAAAGTGGTCGCCACGGTTCTCGAACGCTGCACCCCGGACCCCGACGCCATTCCTTGGCTGTTGCTCGAAGCGGTATCCACCGAGGGCCCTGGGATTTTCCCTCGGGTGACCTTCATCCAGCGAGTGAACACCGTGGGCGGCAATGCCCCCACCGATCCCGGCGACTTCGTCGGCGAAGTGGTGGAGGTGCCGTACACCGCCGAGTATTACTTCTACCGGGCGCACGACTAACCATTGCCGGCAACGGCCTCAGTGGTGGCTTGCCGCCCCTGGTTTTCAGGTAGCCCGGCCTAACCAACGAGTGCCGCGGACGCGCCAAGCTCGCACCGGTGAAACGTGACGTTCGGCTCATGGCGTTCACGTCGACATTTTCTCGGACGTGTCGAGAAGTCAGCACAGACGTTTTACGGTCCAAATTGTGCCGGAAAACGTGTGTCACGCCCATCCGTGTTGGACGTTAGGTTATTTCCGCGATTGAGATGCATCGTGACAAATCTCTCGTGGCAGTTGAGTTGCGTCGTGCGTTTGGAAAGCTCGCGGCAAACGCCTAGCAGGAGCACAGACGCTGCGCGAAAACTGATCGCGGGCGAACGAGTGCGAGATTCGCGTCTCACGCTGGACGCGCGAGGATGATGTGATGTTATGATGGTGGCCATGCTAAGCCCGAATCGGTTTCAGGCTGAGCCTAATGGGAAAGAAGTACTTACGCACTGTTAGGAGTTGCGAACCATGCGTTTCCTGCTCAAGGTAAACATTCCCAACGACACCGGCAACACAACCGCCCGGGCCGGTACGCTCGGCAAGACGATCAAGGCGATCCTTGACGAACAGAAGCCCGAAGCAGTTTACTTCAGCGACGACCGCGGCCAGCGATGCGGGTTCTTGTTCATTGAGATGGCCGACACCGCGCAGATTCCTGCCTTCGCCGAACCGTGGTTCCTGGCGTTCAACGCCCAGATCGAACTGCATCCGGTGATGACGCCCGAAGATTTGGCGAAGGCCGGTCCGAGCATCGCGAGGGCCGTCGAGCGGTACGGAAAGTAGATAACCAGCATCACGAACCACAAACTCACGAGCCGATCGCTTGTTGTACGTCATCAAACGGTGGATTCTCGGTGTGTGTCGTGCAGGGATGAGTGATGAGTTATGAGACGAACGCTATGGTCCGGCGGCGTTTGACACATATGCCCGCCGCCAGGGCTAGTAGCACGACGGTCGCCGGCTCGGGGATGGCGGGCGAAGTGGAGACCGCGGCCGGGTCGATCCCGTATTGTTCCTGCCAGATCAAAAAGTCCGCGCCGTCGGAGTCGCCGTCGCCATCGGCGTCGCTCTCGCCATTCACGCCGAAGTCGCCTTGCCACTTGAGCAAGGCGGTCGCGTCGACGGCGCCGTTGTCGTTGAAGTCACCCGGAAGTGGACTGGAAATGGGACGCCACCAGAGGACCGCAGCGGGGTCCTGCACTGAGGCGACATAATGCCAGCGCGTGAGGTAGCCCGCGGCGTAGAGGTGATTGCCGTCGGTCCAGACGCTGGAGCTTTCGGCGTGTGCCCAGGGACACCAGCGGCCGCACGTTCGACCGCACGATCGACGAACTGCGCCGCCCGAGATGCTCGTGGAAATTAAAGCTAAGGTCGACGTGAAGCACATGGAGCAAACCCTCATGGAAGAGGGCCTGCGGAAATTCGCCGACCCGCAGAAGGCGCTGCTCAAGCTAATCGCCGACAAGCGCGCCGCCCTGGCCAGCGTCTCCGTAAACGCCTTCCGCTGCTTGTCCAATTCACATGCGCTGCAACGTGGAGCGGACAGTTTCAGCATTAGTGCGACGGGGGGGCGATTGGGAGACATTCGGAAGGGTCACTTTGGCAGGGAGCGAAGAGCGAGAGTACTTGGTCTCGCTCTCTGCCCCATGCTCCCTGCACCTGGAGGCGCCTACGGTTGCGGTTCGTCAATCCGAACGGGCGCACCTAGCGGGACCAAAAGGAAGGCGTCCAATTCCACCTCGGCAGCTCCATTGTTGCGAGCGATGTGCACGCGGCCGGGCTCCTCCACCCAACCCGTTCCGGCAGGATAGTCGACTCCGACGTTGGGATTATCGGCGTAGTACAGCATGAGGGTCCCAGACTTGACCATGACGAAGGCCGGTCCGGGGTGCGAGTGCCAGCCGGTGTGTCCGCCCGGGGCTATATGGAAACGGACGATGATCGACTGCGATAGCCCTTTGGTCTTGAGCTCAAGCTCGTGGGTAGCGGTTTCGCCCTTAATGTTAAGCGGGCCAAGCGTCAACGGCCCGGCAATAACAGTGGGCACCGCGTCCTGGCCAGGCGTTGCCCACGCGAACCTCCATGCGATCAAGGCGCAGCCGACAAAAAACGCGGCCGACATCAGCTTCGATTTCCGGGTACTCATGATCGTCTCCCTTTCGAGTGTGAGCGGCGAGAAACGTCACCGCACGTTTGCAGCGACTTGTTTGTGCAATGTCGCTGTTGATTGTGGCCGTCCGAACGTCGGACGGCGCGTACTTCGTTTGACACGAACCTCATTCGACGTGCAGCCGTCGGCGCCGCAGCGCCGCTGCCGCGAGGGGAAGCAGCAGACCGAGCGGCGGCGCCGCGACCGGTGGACCCTGAGGGTGCCCCGCTTTCTTGACGGTTAGGGCCTCACCGGCCGGTTTTCGTTCGTTCAGTCGTCGTTCAGGATCGTGACCGTGGCGACCCCGTCATCGATGGTCGCGCCCACGGCATTCGAGAGTTGCACGGAGAAGGTCTCGTCCGCTTCGCGCTTGCGGTCCCCCTTGATCGAAACCGAGATCGTGCGGCTGGTCTCGCCGGGCTGGAACGTCAACGTGCCGCTGGTGGCGGTGTAGTCCTGCCTTCGCCTTCGCCGTGCCGTCGACGGTCCGGTAGCTCACCGTGATCGCCTGGCTGCTCGCGCTCGAGAGGGTCACCGCCACGGCCACGTTGCTCGTGCCGCGGTTCCCCTCCAAGACGGACGCGTCCGCGACCGCGAGAACGACGGGCTCTCCCGGCGGCTCGCCCACGCTCCCCTCAAAGGTCACGAGGCTCTCCCGCGACTCGATGCCGCCGTCGTTCCCGGGCCGCATGTCGCTCAGCTCGGAGTACTCGGGCCAGATCGAGAACGGTTCCGGCCCCACGACGGGGTAGCCGTCCGCGTCGGTCGGGAAGAGCGTATAAGACTCCCATGTCGTGGCCTGAGTAGAAGTCCATGTCGGGACCCGACGGCCAGACGTGCATGATCGCGAAGTCGTCGCCGAAGCCTCGACGAGTAGGCGTTCTCCAGATAGATCAAGACGTCCCCTCCGGCGATGTGATCGCTCACGATGCCGTTGAGCGTGGCCGCGTCCGGTCCGAAGAACTCGAGGTCGAACGACGTCGCGTGAATCTCCGTGACGCGTAGTACGCCGAGCCAGTAACGTAGAGTGCGACTGGGTCGTGCCGTGGAGCGTGAGCGTCCAGGTGTGTTCGTGCCCGTTGGCGTAGACCTCGGCGAGATCGGGGCCGACGGTCCCGTCCAGCCAGTCCATGTAGAACGTGCTGCTGATCGTGATCGTGTCGTCCTCCTGGGCGGACGCGGCGCCGGGCGCCAGAGCGATCGCCAGCGTCAGGGCGGCGGCCCATCGGAAGAGTTTCAACTGTCTCATCGGATTGTTCCTTTCAGTCGGCCTGCGATAGCGTGAAAGGACGATTGGACCGCGCAGATCGAGCGATCCCGAAGTTCGGCGGCCTCGCGGCAGAGATGCAAAAAGATTCAATCGCATGATTCATCCTTGGAAAGCGAAAACTTATTTGGTCGCCACAGGGAGCGCCGTCGAAGCAGCAGGATGCTGCTCACGCCCAGCAGCGCGAGCGCTCCAGCGGCTGGCTCGGGGACAATCGTAGGAATGACGGCGACGAACGCTTCGGTGTTGCCGTTGCGGATGCCGTAGCCGACGATCGTGTTGCCGTCGGCGCTGATGGCCAAGGCTAAGTCGAGCTTCGTCCACCCATCGGCGGCGGGGTCGACGCCTTGGGAGAGCAATACATCCCACAGCGCCCGCATGCCGCCGTCGGCCGTCCAGTAGAACGCTCCGGGTGCCGAGAAGGGGTCAAGTTGTTTAGCCGACGACAACCGAGCCGTCGCCGCTGACGCCGCGGGCCTCGGGCTACGAATCGCCGCCGGGCAGGTCGCCCAAGTCCCACCATGCCGCCGTCGCTCGTCCAGCGGAAGGCCTCGCAGGCCGGAGGCGGAGCGCTCGACGCCGACGACAACCGAGCCATCGGCGCTGACGCCGGAGGCCTAGCTAGAGAGCTCGCCGGGCAGTTTGCCCAGTCCGACCATGCCGCCGCCGCTCGTCCAGCGGAAGGCCTCGGCTGCCGGAAGGCGGAGTCAGCTGTACCCGACGACAACCGAGCCGTCGGCGCTGACGCCGTTGGCCTCGCTATCGGACTCGCCGCCGGGCAGGTCGCCCAGGCCGACCATGCCGCCGCCGCTCGTCCAGCGGAAGGCCTCGCGGCCGGAGGCGGAGATGGCTGCACCGCCGACGATCAACCGAGCCATCGGCGCTGACGCCGATGGCCACGCTATGAGAGCTCGCCGCCGGGCAGGTCGCCCAAGCCGACCATGCCGCCGCCGCTCGTCCAGCGGAATGCCTCGCGGCCGGAGGCGGAGTTGCTCCTGCCGACGACAACCGAGCCGTCGCCGCTGACGCCGGGGCCTCGCTAAAGTCCCCGCCGGGCAGATCGCCCAGGGGCGTGAGGCTGGCGGCGGATGCCGGCGATGGCGCCAACGAGATCGCCACGAGTATCATGGCGGCGCTGAAAGTGAGAAGCGCCAACTGAATTACGTAGGTGCGCGTCATGTTTTCTCCGTTGTCCGTCGCGGCAGTGACGGCGCACCGGTGGCGCGTTCGCCGTCGCGAAGGGTGTCAATCAGTCACGTTTTTTCGGTTCGTTAACGCCGAGCAGCTCGGCGGCCTGGCCGCGCAGACCGTTCGCCGGGGCGGTGCCGGGCCGGTGGGGGACTTGCTTGGCGGTGAGGACCCCACCGGCCGCCTTTCACACTCGTATCGAAACGATCCGACGAATTCGGTTATTTTTTCTCCCGCGGCGGCGGGGCGAGGTTCGGGTATTTCGCCCGCTCGGCCCGCCACTTCTTCGCCTCCTCCGGCTTGTCCGTCGCGGTGTACAGCTCGATCAGCCGGTCGAGGGCCTCGGGGATGCGGGTCGCTCCCTGCGGCGGGATGGTCTTCTCGCGGGCCTTCATCCCCTCGTAGCCCTTGAGCAACAGCGGCTCGGCGTCCGCGTACTTCTTCTGGCTCAGGAGCGAACCGCCGAGCATCGACTGCGTGTTGAACGTGGTCCAGGCATTCGGCTCGTTCTTCTCGCGGATGGCCAGGCACTCGCGGAGCAGCGGCTCGGCGGCGGCGTACTGCCTTCAGCTCGAGCAGGGCTAGACCGAACTCGCGCCAGTTGCCCGGCCAGTTGCGGGCTGTCCTTCGGCAGCGTCTTGCGGGCGTCGGCGAGGAGTTCGTTGATGAGTTTCGCCGCTTCGGCGGGCTTGCCGGCACTGGCATAGGCGTCGAGCAACGGCGTGCCGACCCAGCGGAGAGTGGCGTGCTTCTTCGACGCCGTGTACGCCTCTTCCAGCAGCGGAATCGCCTCCGCCACCCGCCCGGCGTCCTTGTAGTTCACGCCCAGGTTGGCCACCGATACGAGTGTGTCTGGGTTATCGCGGCCGAGCTTCTTCTCCTGCAGCGGGAGCAATTCTTCGAACAGCGGGATCGACTTGTCGAGCCGACGGAGCGACCAGTGGCAGGTGCCCAGGTCATTCATGCTGGCGAGGGTGTCGGGGTGGTCGGGGCCGAGCTTGGCCTTCTGCACCCTGAGCGACTCCTCGTAGAGCGGCAGAGCCAGATCGAGCTTCCTGGCGTCCATATAGCACTCCGCCAGGTTGTTCATGCAGGCGAGGGTGTCGGGGTGGTCGGGGCCGAGCTTGGCCTTCTGCAGCTTGAGCGTCTCCTCGAAGGAGCGGCACGGCCTTGTCGAGCTTGGCCGTTACCCAGGTACGCCCATGGCCAGGTTGTTCATGCTGGTGAGCGTGTCGGGGTGGTCGGGGCCGAGCTTGGCTTTCACTTCGGCAACGTCTCTTCGAAGAGCGGCATGGCCTTGGCGTATTGGCTGCTTTCCCGGTACGCACCGGCCAGGTTGCTCATGCACTTGAGCGTGATGGGGTCGTCGGGGCCGAGCTCGGCTTTCCTCATTCGGCAGCGTCTCCTCCAAGAGCGGCACGGCCTTATCGAGCTGGCCGCTGTCCCGGTAACTCTTGGCCAGGTTGTTCATGCAGGTGAACGTGTTGCGATGGTCGGGGCCGAACTTTGCTTTCGTCAGCTTGAGCGTCTCTTCGGAGAGCGGCACAGCCTAGATCAAGCATGGCCGGCGGCCAGGTAGCCGTGGCCAGGTTGTTCATGCACCTGAGCGTGTCGGGGTCGTCGGGGCCGAGCTTGGCCTTGAAGGTGGCCAGAGCCTTCTGGAGCACCTCGACCGCCAGGGCCGCTTCGCCTAACTCCACAAGCGATCTGCCCAGCGTGTTCTGCATCGCGGCCACTTCTAACGGGTCGCCGATGGCTGAGCCTTCCAGCTCCTTAACAGCCGCGGTCAGGTTCTCCCGCAACAGTCCTGAAGCGGCCGGCCCGACTCCGCGATCTTCTTCGGGTCCAGCCCGGCGAACACCGAGCCGAGGATCTCGTTCCCCTTCCTGGCGAAGGCCAGGTTCCGCTCCGCCTCCTTCGCCCTCGTGAAGCTTCGCCTTCTGTTCGCCGTCCGCCCGCTGGGCCTCGCGGACCTTAGCCTGCCGCTCCTGCTCGGCGGCCCGGCCGGCCTGCAGCATCCCCACCGTCGTGCCGATCACCCCCAACGCCAGCGCCATCGCCACCGCGGCGGCGGCGATTACCGGCCTCCGATGCTTGCGCACGAACTTCCTCAGCCGGTAACTGGCCGACGGCGGGCAAGCCTGCACCGGTTCGTCGTGCAGGTATCGCTCGCATGTCCGCGGCTAAGCCGTTGGCCGTCTCGTAGCGGCGGTTGCGGTCCTTCTCCAGGGCCTTCATCACGATCCAGTCGAGCTCGCCGCGGACGTCTTTGTTCAAGCGGGCCGGTTCGGTATGCCGGTTGGCTGCGATGGAGGGCAGTGTTTCGCTCGTGCTGAGTCGCGTGCTGGGTTTGGGCGGCTCTTCCTCGCGGATGATCCGCAGCACTTCGTCGAACGCGGCTTCGCGCAGCCGCTTGCGTTCGAACGGCGTGCTGCCGGTCAGCAGTTCGTAGAGCAAGACACCCAGCGAATAGATGTCGCTGCGGGTGTCGATGTCGAGCTGGTTGAACCTCGGCCTGCTCGGGGCTCATGTACTCCAGCGTGCCGATCACCTGGCCGAACTCGGTGAACATCGTCCGTTCGGTCAGCTTTTGCGCCGTGGCCTTGGCCACGCCGAAGTCGATGACCTTGGGAACCGGCTTGGTCGTCGTACTCGGCCACGAGCACGTTGAGGGCTTGATGTCGCGATGGATGATGCCTTTCTGATGGGCGTGCTGCACGGCCTGGCAGACCTGGCATGAACAGCTCCAGCCGCTGCGCGGAGCGACAGGTGCTGCTCGTCGCAGTACTCGGTGATTGGCGACGCCTTTCACCAGCTCCATCACGAAGTACGGCCGGCCCGCTGTCGGTCGTGCCGGCATCGAGCACCTTGGCGATGTTCGGATGGTCCATCATCGCCAGCGCCTGCCGCTCGGCCTCGAAGCGGGCGATCACCTGCCGCGTGTCCATGCCCGGCTTGATGATCTTCAGCGCGACCGTGCGCTGGATCGGCTCGGTCTGCTCGGCCATGAAGACGACGCCCATGCCGCCTTCGCCGATTTGCTGCAGCAGCTTGTAGGGGCCGATGACCGTGCCGGGCTGCTCTGTGATCGTGGGCAGTCCGATCGTCGCAACGAGACCGGGCGGCGGCGCATCGAGCATGCCCTTGGATTCAAGGTGCTGCCGGAGCAGTGCCTCGACTCGTTGGCGCAAGCATGTCATCACCAGCACGGCGCCGTCAAGGTACGCTTCGCGCGAGTTCGGGTCGTCGATCTCGATCGCAGAGAGAAAGACGTCGGTTTCGTTGAGAGTGCCGTTCACGTTATCGCCTCCGCCGAGTATTCGGCGTTGTATACAATGCGGAATCTGCGCGCGAATCGTCCCATGCCTTCCGGTGAATTACCGGAAAAACTTCGAATCGGACGCGATAGTTCACTCGTCCGTCTTCAGCTCTTCGTGCAGCCAGGCGCGGGCGTAAGCCCAATAGCGATTGGCAGTTGTCGTCGAGATGCCAACTCGCCTTAGCGGCTTGGGGAATGGTCAAACCGGCGAAATACCGGAGCTTCACCAGATCGGATTTTGTTTTGTCCAGCTGCTCCAAGCCAAAGAGGGCCGCGTCGAGCGCTAATAGGTTGTCGACGGGCGCGATTGCGGAAGGTTCCAGATGTTCCAGCGGCAGCCGCTTCGCCGACCCTCCCCGACGAAGACTCTGCTTTGAACGGGCGTTATCCACAAGAATACGCCGCATCGCTTCGGCGGCGGCCGCAAAAAAATGGCCGCGGCTGTCCCAATGCTGATCTATATCTCCGTCGACCAGTCGAATGTACGCCTCGTGGACCAGTGCGGTCGGCTGCAGCGTCTGCCCAGGTGTTTCGCAGGCCAACTTCTGCGTCGCCAGTTTTCGCAGCTCTTCGTAGACCAGCGGTAAGAGTTGCTCGGATGCGCTTGTGTCCCCCGACTCAATCTGTCCCAGGATCTCGGTTACGTTGGCCATTGCCGCCGATTATACCGCCAAATCATTGGTGACGTATCCAAGTTAAATCACGGTGGGATTCAGGCGTTAGGTCCCAGCCATTGGCATTTGTTTCAAAAACGTTGGTTTACTAATGCATCTCACGCGGACAGCACGACGCGCGTCTCGTTCCGAGAAAACACACGACTTCTCGGTACTATATATATGTGTCAGAAATCGCCGCGTCGATGAGTTTTGGCACGCAGTGCGATCGGAGTCGGCGACCATCGCAAGATCAGTTCGGACCGCCGCACCAGGGGGCCGTATCTAAACGGATCGGTTAACCAGCGCGGCCGACGGATTGGATCGCTGGTTGATACGCCCGGGTTGCCGTAACGCTATACTGCTTGTCATGCCTAACAACTTGCATTGCTCATTCTGTAACCAGTCCGAAGACCAAACTGGCCCGCTACTAGCAAAGATGGAAGTTGGGCCCAAACGCCACCCCGTCCGGATCTGCAAAGGTTGTGCAGAGATGGCGATTGACACGATTGATCGCGAGGTTCTGCGCCGTACTACTGAACAGCCACGACTTCGAGTGATTTGACGGCCATACTACGCCTACCTCGGCCATTGTCTGTCGAGATCACGGGCTCAGCTCCGCAACATGAGTTTCTCAAACGGTCCTTTGTTGACCCGTCTCACGCGCAACGACTTGTTGGGACTATCAGTCGCATTTCGGCGACCAGTCCAGCGCACTTCGGTGTGTCGCTATCGACCGCAACCAGCGAATTGGCATTTCGTACGGTCGTGAACACGACCGACGGCAGTTTAATGTATCGAAGTCCGCCCGGAGCGCCTTCACAACGACGACGCCACTTCTCGTCGGATACGGTACACTTTCGGTCCTTGCGTTCGCGACCAAGGTCGAACCGTCATTTGTGACGACTAAGATAGCGTCCTAATGACACGCCCACGTGGGCGCGCGGGAGAGTAAGTCTGAGAGGGGCGTTGATGGTCGGGCCGCGCTGACGAGGACCTGCCTCACCGTAGAGGATTGCCTGCGGCTAACTCGCGATGCTCTTGGCCAACGACTCGGGCAATTGCATGGCGGGCGTGCCCAAGACTGCTTCCGACTGTCGCCATCATAATGACTGGCGGGCGAAGTGCCAAACCTTGCCGTTGACGCTCGTGGCCGCTGCGATCGGCGCGAGCCTCAATTGCCGCGCGCTTGCCTCGCCCAATATAATGATTCTGATCGGCACTCTCTGGTTTCTATCGCGATGGTAGATGCGCACATCACCCGGCCGCCAGTCTGCCATGCCAGTCAACCGTATTACGCCTAGTAACGCCACTCGTACTCGCGTCATTCTCGCGACAGCGTTTGTCATTATTTCGTCGTCGTGGGCGACGGCCGATTCGCTGTATCGTTTCACCTCGCTGGGGACGGACTTTTTTCCGTATCGCATCAGCGAGTCGGGCCAGGTGGTTGGCGCCGGCGAGTATGGCCGGAACCCTGCACTTATGTGGCAAGACGGTGTCGTCAGAAACCTGGGTGCCGGCGCCGCTCACGCAATCAATAGCGCCGGTCAAATCCTGCTCTCGTCCCCTCGTCCCGGAGACGGGCGAAACTCTCCGCACCTATGGCAAAACGGTGCGACCACGCCGCTGCCGATTCCGCCGTGGAACAGCGACTTCCGGCACTATTACGACATGAATGCTTCCGGCCATGTGGTGGGCCAGGCTTTGGACCGGGCGTTTCTGTGGGCCGACGATCGCTTGATGTATCTGGACAGTGCCTTCGCCGGCCAGCAAAGTTCCGCCTACGCAATCAACGATGCCGGCAAGGTCGTTGGTCGGGCGAACACCGGCTTTCTCTGGGACCAGGGAAAGGTGACTCTGCTCCCCGACACCGCGATGGACATCAACAATCGCGATCAGGTGCTGTTGTTCTCCTCGCTGTGGGAAAGCGGTGTGCAAACGCCGATAACGCTTTTACCGTGGTTGCCCGGCAGCGATCCCGAGATGATCAGTTTTCGCGCCGAAGCGATCAACGATCGCGGCCAGGTCGTCGCCCGACAACGTGAGAATTATCTGATCAGCATTGAAGACGGGTATGGCTCCAGGGACCGGTCGTTGTTGTGGGACCCAATTCTGGGCTCGCGCGACATCGCCGATCTTTTAGGAGACGACCCCTTCGAGTGGACTTCTGCCTACGTGACCGACATCAACTCTGCAGGGCAGATCGTCGGATACAGGGACAACGAGGGCTTTTTGCTTACGCCGGTCCCCGAGCCTGATCCGTTTCTCGCTGGCGACTTCAATGAGAACGGCGTCGTCGATGCGGCCGACTATGTTGTTTGGCGCCACGGATTGGGTACGAAATACACGCAAATGGACTACGACATGTGGCGTGCCCACTTCGGGGAGGCACTATCCTCAGGATTGTTGGTCGGCAACGGCACATCGCCAGCGCCTGACACGTCGCCTCCGGTTCGGATTCCCGAGCCGACAACATCTCTGATGTTGCTGATGGCAGTCGTCGCACTCTTCTTCCCTGTCCGGCGCACGGCACTGGTATGACAGATCTATCTGCCAACATTGAGTGATCTCTGGTACTGTGCGCTCAATATGCCCCGCCCAGTAATGATTGACGCTAGAACTTGCGCCGCAGCTGCGATCGGTTTTATGGCGCTAGAATCTGCATTTTGCATTTTGATCGAGTGAGGCGACCTTGGCAGGCTGACGTTGTCGGCGCCACAGTCTGTCACGGTCGAACTCGACCAGGGTGAACTTAGCCGCGGTGCTTTCTCTCGTAGCGTCACGTGAGCGCAGCTTATTTGAAAAGCAGGGCCGTAGTGCCAGTCTGACGATGCCGCAAATGCAGAACCACGGATAGCAGACCGACGAGGAACAACATCCAGCATGTCGGCTCCGGTATAGACAGAGCAGGGAAACCTACATTCACGTTGTCGACAAGTGATTGCCCTAGGTTGTGGCGCCAGATAACGTAGTCGGCCGTGTTTATGACATTGTCGCGGTTTCCATCGGCCGTCAGGTTCGTGGTCGAGCCATAGTTTGCCTTCCACACTTCATAATCGGCGGCGGTTACTTCGCCGTTGGCATCATAATCACCATTGAGTCGAATGATGAAAAGTTGGGGGCCGTCTACAGTGTTGAACGCAAGTGCGCTATTGCCTAACGAGATAAGTCGTCTCGCACCGCTTGTCATTTGCGGCATCGCCATTTCGCCCAGTGGTACGAATGTCGCCTGGCTGAAACCCTTCAACTTTTTGGCATCATTCGTCGACGAAATAAGTTCGCCCCGTCGCGGAAACTGGTTCAACAGGCCCGAAGGCCATAAAACTGCCCATCAGTGCGGATGTGTTTGCGTCGATCACTTGGCCATTGGTGAAATACAATCGGCCATTGTCAAATTCCAAGTCTTGTTGGGTGTGAGTGACAATACCCTGTTTGGAATATAACTCGACGATACCGCCGGTAGCTGACAGGTCCACGGAGTAGGCTCTTAATTCACGACTAGAGATTTCGTTAATATTGCCGTGGAGAACGCTGGCAGTGGCCCCAAAGTCGATTACGTTGCTGTGGGCCTGGGTTTCCTTTGGCAACTTAACTCCGTTCAAGAATACGGCCATCCCGGCGCCACGCGGCATTCCCACTGTTGTTTTTCAAGGCGACTGCCAATCCTGCGGCGTTACCCGTTGTAACCTCCATGTCATCTACGCGATGATTTGGTTCCCCGATAGGAAACGGTGTCACAGGCGTCATTGTCGACAATGAAAATGGAGTAACGAAATTTGTGGTATCGCTGGCGACATAGATCCGGGAGCCATCGTCAGCCAGCGCCAGCTTGTTCGGCTCACTGGCAACAAAAACTGATGTGCCTAATGCGCCGGTGTAGGGATTAATTGGTGTAATCGTATTGCCGCGCTGCGCACCAGCTCTACTGGGTACTGAGGCAAGAATGCGATTGGAGATTGGATCGTAGACTATATCATTTGTCCACAATGGGACCTCGATAATAGTAAGTGCACCATCGCAAAATGACGCAGCACCGAGAATCGCAGCTATCAACAATGAGCGAGTGGTCATTTGCATGGTCTTTTTTGACATACGACGTCGACCAGCTAGGCTGAGAGGATGAAAGCGTTCATCGGTGCCACAGCACCAGGTTCACCCACCCCATCCTATCACAATAGTCGGCGATGCCCAGCCAATGTCCAGCACGTCGTTGCGGGTAGAGTAGTTTTCACCGTTCCCATGTCCCATGCAAAGCAACGATCGCAACCGCGAACCGTCCCGGGGCACAAAAACAAACTCGCGGCAATGCTCAGTTACCTGACCCGCTGTTTATGACCGTCCTAAACGCCGGCGACTCGGTCCAAGAGCTATCGTTCCGAGATCTTGGCATCTGAAGAGACCCGCCGTGGCTGCGCCTTCGCGGGCTGTATGCAGCGGCCAGCGCCCCGATCAATAGGATTAGGGTTGCAGGCTCAGGAATCGCGTGGAGTCCTTCGGTAAAGACAAAATCGCGATACGCGAACATTTCCTTAGGGATGTGGAACTGGAGCGCTTGACCACGGGGGTACCGATCAATTGGGGGAAACGGGTCGAGGCTGATTTCGATTTGTGGATTACTATTCGGGCCGATAGGTTCAAAGCGCATCACATAGGTATTGCCCGGGGTCAGTGGGATCGTTTCGGGAAAGTGAAAGTGAAACGATTGAGGAAACCTTTCGTTGATCGTTAGTGTTTCGGTGATACTCAGAACCGGCCCCTGGAGCCCATCTGCACCGACGAGGCCATCGAGCAAACCGATGCGCATTTGAGCCGGATTCACGAGGATGTGAACGTTCAGTTCAATGGCATCGATCCCTCCAGCGGAAGGAATGAACGACTGGCCCAGAAGAAAATCCGGTCTACTGGCACCACCGAAAGCAAGCCCGGACGAGTTCCGTTGGTCGATAGTGCGAATCGGCTCACTTGAACCATCTTGCCAAATAAATAGTAGCAGACATATTGCTACAGGGCCTGACATCATTCTAGCTGCTCGCATTAGCATTCTCCTTAGCTGTCACATTGCGAGACGGTTGTAGCATTGGGTGCGTTCCGCGAAACGCGAATCCTAGTCTAGTTCACGTAGGACAGCTAATCAAACTCCGAACAATCCGTCGCTGGAATGTGACGGCCGTTCCAAGCCGTCCATCAAATCCGGAAGCGTTTCGCTGCAAATCGCTTAATGGCGGCGGTTCTCAACCTACGACTTTTGCGTCGCAACGGCTACGGACTGTACGGTTAGGAAATCTGTTGCTTGTGTCGTGCTGCAAATGCGCTGAATTTTTGATGCCTAGTCACGCGCTAGCCCGCAGCAATAGACTCCGTGTCGCACGTGCATATGAAGGGCTGGGGACAGTCTGCGGCCGACATGATCGGCGTCGACTGTACATGACAACTCCCGTCGAAGCTTCGGTGAGAATCTCCAAACATGGGTCGACTTGTATGTTGCTCGCGTCGGTAGAGCCCACCTCGGCACGAATCCATTGAGCGGGCAAACAATCTAACGCTATCAAATCGATGGCGCCACTCGGCGCTCTCGGCGGGATCAAGAACGGCAGCGCCCGTGGGCGTCAAGGCTCGCTCGCCCATGAGGAGTACTGACTCGTGGT
Source organism: uncultured Planctomycetota bacterium (assembly GCA_963713365.1). GTDB lineage: Bacteria > Planctomycetota > Planctomycetia > Pirellulales > Lacipirellulaceae > JABDGM01. The sequence continues at coordinate 29,326 of CAVQLN010000013.1, forward strand.
GGTTTCTCCACGAGCCAGCTTCTCTGCACGCTGATTTCGGCCAGTCCAGTCGATCGACGGCCCTGGCACTGGGCTGGAAGGTCAACGGCTGCACATTCCGAGCGTACGTATCCCTACGAGCCTTCATTGAGTGGCTGGTCTAGCGATGAAGAACTCTTCGCATGCCGGTCAGGAGCTTCCTACATTACAATAATCGCAGTCAATCGCCATCGGACGCGGCGACGCGGAGCGCGGCTCAGAGGAACACACACGCATGGACGCCAGAATCTTCAATTCTCACTTCCTCCGCCAGCCTCAATGGCGCGCCGAGCGCGTGTGGCGGATGCTCGAGCATCGGCCCTCGCCACTCAGGCCGCGCCGCTACGATGATCATTACGTACGGGCGTATAGGCGATTTCTTATGTCATTCCTGGCCGCAGGAGGTGTTGAGCCACTTATTGCCAAAGTCGTTGCCAATCAGCCGCATGTGCATGCCGCCCATATGTTGCACTACGACCCGGATAGTGAGCGCCGACAGATCCTTGAGGCTTGGCTCCTCACCACAGAGCCTTACTTCGAGATCGCCGAACGGTTTGCCATGGACGAAAAGACCGTTGACGTCTACGAGCAAGTCTTTTTCAACGTCCGCGACCGGCTAGAGTGCACGGACTGGATAGCCAAGGTCATCATCGGGCCGCGCGACTACCTGGCTTCCAACAGCCGCGGCGTCATGACCCAGGACCAGCGGGGATTTCTTTACAAATTATTCGGTTACAATGGCGGACCGCTGGTGTTGGAGGCTCTGGTCAGCGGCATCGGGCCGGCGGATATGCCACAGCGGGCCGCAGGCGTGGCCGACTGGCTGGACGAGTCGCTGCTGCAACTGGTGCGAACTCGTGCGACTGCGGCCTCTGCGATTCTGGAGGTCAATGGAGGCAACGTGATGCGTCTATTGAAAACGGCGATGCGTCCCAAGGCCACTGCCGGGGCCGCACAGGGCGTCGCACAAGGGCCATTAACGTTCGGCGACGAGTACATCAAGAAAGTGGCAGAGACGCTCGACTTTGGCGTCGCGCAGCCGTCCAGGCCAACGCTTGGCGGAACCGGTGGTGCCTCCCCGGCCAGGAGCGGAGCCGCCAGGGAGTCCACAGGCGCAACAAAGGAAAAGCCAAGTGACCTGGGCTCAATAAAGCGTAGGCTCGACCGGCAAACGAGTCGCTAATACCGCTCGGCCCTGAGCGGATGCCGCAATAAGCAACCGCCGCTTGAGCCGACCGCTGCTCACCAGGACTTTGCCGGCCGGCAGGGAGGCAATCTGGGCTCAATTACCGGCGGAAGCCCACGGCACGCCGTCGCCGTACCAATACCGACCACCGTTCGCGTACTTGGCACGGGCATAGGCCCGGAACAAACCCAGCCGCGCGGCCTCGAAAAGCTTTTCCCGCTTCTGCGGCGATTCGTAGCCGGGCGGATGGTAGAAATACTCAGACTCGCTTTGCTCTGCCTCGGCCAGCGACTTATCCAGCGCCTGTAATTCCTCCGGCGTCAGATAGCGCCTCCAATCCTGAGGGCTGGTGAAACCTTCCTCAAGCGCCGCCCGGCGATCCGACTCGCTGAGACGGGTCTCGTCGACGCCAATTACGGCGTAGCCGTGCGGATCCATAAATGGCCGTGAGTGAATGCCCTTGTATGACATTACTACTGTCCGTTGCTCAGGCCGTTTCCGCCAGCCGCTGGAGCTGCGCGTCCGATAGCCTTGCAAACTGAAATGTTCGCATCGCCACGTTGAATCGCCGCTCCGCCTGCTCAAGAGCCTTGACGTTGCGCAGTGCTGCCGGTGACTCCAACGCTCGCAACTCGAGCAATTGAACGAACATCCAGCATGCAACGGCCCGGGAGCCCGCCATCTTAGTCGCCAGCGACGCCGGCCTTCCCTCCAAAATTTCAGAGCGAAACTCGGAGCACCTCTTGCGAAATGACCTCGAGGCGCAAGGGGCTTCGCCTGCGACGAGCTCGACAAGCTTCACCTCAATTGATATTTGCAGGTCTGCAAGTCGCTGCCAGATGTGAGGCACTTCGTCTAGTGCGGCACGTAGCGTGTCGATCGCAGTCATGTCACCAGCTAGCACGGCGCCTGACAACTGCTCCAGCTTAGCGAGCTCTGCTTCCAGTTCACGCTGCGCTACATATTTGATCCGACTGACTGCTTGGGTGCTATTCGCGGCCCCAGATGAATCCTTCTTAGCGTTCTGACGGGGCACCTCTGATTTTGTCTTCTCCTGTGTTGGCTTTGCTTTACTCTTAGAGCTTGCCGATTGTTCCCGGTTAACCTCTGGTGCCAAATTGCCCGCTGGCAGCAATGGGCGGATCGTTCCAAGGTGGCGATGCTACGAAGCTGACCAGAGGGTCAGCGAATGTTTACCACTGGGCCTTCTTGGACTGTGTTCATTTTGGCAGCCGTGCGAGTAGCCATTAGGGCCTGAAACGGTGGCTTCTAACGCAAACATTTCCCGTGCCTCCATTCGCGATGATGCTTTCGCCAGCCAGCACTGAACAATTGATATGAAACAACCTGATCGGCGAGCTCGCCGAATTCGTTCAAAATGGCAGCCAACTCGGCCACTTGGCATTCCATGTCCGTTCGGAACTGAGCTTCATGCTGGCGTGCATCTCTGGCAGCTTTGTCCTCTTGAGCGGCCAGTTGAGCTTTCGGCCCGCCGCCCACATAGGTCTTGAGGACTCGGGTACCGTCCCGGCGAGCCCGAAAATAGTACTGGCGGCCGCCTCTTCGTCGCTCCCAACCCATTTGGCGTCAATCCTATGGTGGACGAGTCCCGACGACCGGACCGCAACGATCGCCGTGTTGTGCAACAAAATTATGCCTTGCCCCAAATCCAGTCTAACACCGGACCTCAGCGAGGCAGAATAGCATTTGTGTGGAGCGGCCCGGGTGGGCGTTCACAACGCCCTGATGCGCCATCTGTCGTCGTGCCTACGCTACGGGGGCTTTGCATCACCCAAGTTCGGTATCCAGAGGCATCGGCATCGACGTTGCTTGCCGGTAGCACCAGCGCTGGTGTTGGTTCGGCCTGATGATTTACCGTCGATATGGGAATCGCCAATTCAGGGCATTCCGACTCTGCTTGAGGGGTGAAATTACGCCGACTCTAACGTCGGCCGGATGATCGGGCCGTGCTGTGTCCTGGCCGGGCTTCAGTCGTCCATGAATTGCTGAAGTCGCTGTGGATCACGCGTAACGGCATCCGCTTTTTCCAGAGCAGCAACCCGCAAGAAATTCGAATTTGACTGGTCGACGAGAACGGCGGCAAAGCGGATTTTGCGAAGCTCTGCCACGGAAAACCGAGCCTTCAAGATCTTTTGGTGCGCGACAGAGGCCGTCGGCTCGTTTTTGGCTGGCCGTTTTTTCGGGGCGGACTTTTTCTTCGCCATTTGGGGCTCGCACGTTGCAATTCGCTGCCTTAAGCCTACACGAATCGTGCGAGCATTCAATGACCAAGTAGGACTTATTGACATTCTGAGCCATTTAGTCCTAGGATCCTTTTGTTCCAATCGTTCTCGGGGTTCCGCTCTCGTGATACGAACAGCCCGCCAGAAAAACGTGTCTATTCATCGCTATGGCAATACGGTCGCAATCGCTCCAGTCGTTCGCGAACTCCTGCCTCGGTTTCGCACCACTGCCCATTTGCCGAGAATTCAATCAGATGGGCATGTGGATTTGACGCGCTACAAAAGGCCCTTGTTACACGTATTTGATGGCGAAATGCTGTGTCTTGCAGGGCTGGCCGATTTCGTCAAAGCGCAGCTTGGGCGACTGGGCTATGTAGTACAGGACCTTGGGCGGGACATCGATTCTCAACTGAAGCCGCTCAACGAGCCTTACGCGATTAATGGCATGATGGTGGGGCCGATTGATTCGGCATTCTTGAGGTTCGTGGAAGCCAACGAGCGTGGCCTGGTTCGCTACGACGCAGGCAAGATGTCTCCCGCTCGACTCATCGGGCAGTTTTGCAAGCGCATCCAGAAGCGCGGATCGTCTGCCCTCTCACACGAATCGACGATTGCCGACAATTTCGTCGAAAACTCTTCCGTTGGATCAAAAACGAGCCAATCGCGTTGTTCAATCATCGCCGGTGCACCGATGTGGGTGCTCGGATTGCGGTCGCCACGTATACCTACTTGGGCGGTTCCGAAGCGGATCTGCATAACCGCGACGTGATGTTTGTGATCAATCCGCTGGAAATGTGGGCCAGCATCAGCGGAAAACTCGGCATACGCAACGCGGACACGAGCCGGTTATTTGGTTTCCTTCCCCGCGGCGCCAGCCTGAAGGCCCAGGAACGGGATCAATGCACGGCCTTGTTCGGCCCGAGTGAATTGGTCATCCCGCGCCACGGGCAGATCGAACGCCCGATCAATGTCTTGTTGTTGCCCATCAAGGGCGGTCCAAAGCTAGCGGACACCGAAGACACGGTGGATTTGCTGCGTCAGGGCGTGTGGCTCCATCCCGTGCGAAACCGCCGGATCGCCCGGCTGGCAGCCGCCCTGGCTGCGGGAAACCTGTCATCACTCGGCTGGCTCGCCAATAAGCCAGACGTAATGCACGAGCTCGGGAGGTGCGGTCCAAAGCCCGGTGTGGGTATTTTTTGCAACAACATTGAGCATGCCATCGAGCTTGCCGGACTGCTTCCTGGCTGGCGGCTTGTGACCGGTGTTCCGGTACGCACAAACGGCCTCAGTTCACAAGGCGTCGAAGTGTTGAAGTTGGCTCGACGGCAGCCCAGCAGGCCGGGCAAGGGCGTCATCGTGACTGAAGCTGGCCTATCTCGAATTCGCCGCTGTAATGTCATCATTCGCGCCGATGCCGGCGTTGGGGCGATCCCGACTCATTGGGCCAGCACCAGCGCTGGTGCTTGTCCCCCGCGGCCGGCACTCGTGGTTGATTTTTATGACCTTTATCATTCAGATTTAACTCGCCGTAGTAAATGGCGGCGGACCCAGTATTTAGCTGCCGGTTGGAGAATGCCGGTTGAATTTCCCGAGCTGCTCGATCAGTTTCTTGCGACGCTCAAACTGAGGGCTGATGTACGATGTTCGAGTACGTGACAGCGCGTCTCCGGACGCCGAATACTAACAGCGGAACAGGCGTACAAAGCACGTCGAACGCGCCGCCAGCTAGCCTCACGCCCCGCCAGCGAAAAGTACCGGCTCGAAAACATCTTCACGCGCGAACGCATATTCCAAACGGCATCTGAATTACAACGTGAGGCGGGCCAGCGGCCCGGTCCCGATGGAGTGCCGGCAAAGGTACTCACCAAGGGCGAGATCGGCGATATGGCGGGCCTGCTGGCGAAGGCGATTGAATTGGGCAGCTATCGGCCGGGACCGCGGCTCCCGGTGGAAATAGAAAAGCCAAGTGGCGGCACGCGCACGCTTTGGATTCCAAATTTTAGTGATCGGGTTGTTGCCCGTATCTTGCTTGAAACGGTCCAGCCGTTGGTAAACGTTCAGTTCTTCGAATCAAGTTTCGGATTTCGTCCCGAGATGGGTACTTGGCATATGCTTGCGACTCTCAAAGCGTATGCCGAATACCACAATAACTGGGTCATCGTAAACAGCGACATACGCAAGGCATTTGATTCAGTGCAGATAAAATGCATTATGAAGGCGTTTGAGGAACTGTTTGTCACTTCCGAGTTGACTGAATCAGACCAGGACACACGGCACGGGCTGTTGCAATTCATCGAGGATACTCTTCAAGGCGGTGATGCGAAGCGCATGGTGGGGATCAGTACCGGGTGCCCGTTTTCGCCGCTCGCACTAAACGTTTTGCTACACCAGAAACACGACGCGCTCTTTAACCAAGAGCCCACCAAACCACTTTGGATCCGGCGCTGCGAGAACCACCGCTACGCGGACAATCTCGTACACCTGGTCAAGAGTGTGCTCCATGGCCGGCGAGTGCTTGGCTACATTCGGCGCCGCCTTCAACAGTGCAAACTGCCCCTGAAGGAAGGCGCGGAAGTGGTCGACCTACGGAACGACGGCGATAGCCTAGAAATTCTTGGCTTCATCGTCCGCCACCAAGAAGGAAGCATGGAATTCGAGCTTCCACCGGAGGCAATCCAAAGGTTCTCCAAGCAACTCGTCGAGGCCTACGAGGAACCCCGCCCGGCATTGACAGCACGTCAGATGGCACAGGGCTGGGTGTCCTCCATGGGCCCTGCCTCGGACGGGTGGCACCTGCTGCCTCAGATCGCGCGAGCACTGGCAACGCACGGCTTTCGGGATGTCTGCAGTACGGCAGAGCTCGAAGACTGGTGGGCCAACAGCTATCACCGATGGCATGGCCTGTATTCAACGGTCATAAACGACCGTCGGCTGTTGCCGCGTGATATCTGGAATTTGTAATGGCGGCGGGCTCCGCCCAGCCCATGCGACGGACGGTCTGCACGATCGGCCGATGCCGGGGTCGCAACAAACAGTTGCGGCCCCGGCTGTTTTTTTCCGGCTGTATTGTGATTACCGGCAAAAACGAGGTCCTATGGAGACTGTGAGTTTGCAGAAACGCGCACTCTGCGTCGGATTCCATTTTGTTGCGATATTGATTACCCGGCGGTCGTGAGACCTGGCTCATTCCTAACCTGAACGTCCCACCGTCGGCCGCCGCTCAACATATCGGACCCGATAGGACGGCAAGTCCAATACGTATGAAGGCGAGCATTTGCTTGGCGGCTTGCATTGGGTATCGATGGAATGTTCCCCATGGATGCTACTTCTGGTTTTCCTCCGTGAAACGATGAATATTGCGTTTGCCGCTACAGCTTCAGGTCCGCTCCTAAACGCTTCTGGCCAACTGTTTAGGGTGGCGCGAATTACTTGTCGCAGGCGGGCGATGTACTGATATAGCGTATTCGAGTCGATGCCGAGGCCGCTCTTCTCAATTAGTTCCTCGCCAGGGAATACTTTTCCGGGACGTTGGATAAGTGTCCGCAGTAAAGTGAGCCCGCCTATGCGCGTTTTGTTCGCGAAACTGCTCGAACGGAATTGTTGCTCCGAGGAAAGTAACGCGTTCCCGCTCATCATCCAGCACGAGATATGGCTTTTCAGAAGTTACCGATCGTATTTGCTCAGTAACCCGGTTATCAAGAGACTTAGTCAAAGAGATAAACTTGTTCTGAAGTGCACTCCAGCTTGGAAACTCGTCGAGGTCCAAAGTTTCCGAGATAGTTGCGCTGTACAGGCACCCGAGCTCGTCCATGGATCCAGCCGGAAGCAGCCGCTGCCCGACCTGCGTGAAGTCTGCGACCAACTCTGGAATTTCAGCTGGATGGAAGCCGCCCACGAACCAATAAAGAGTCTCACCAAGCAGGTCGCCGAAATGACGCCAGTCTTCGAGCGATCTGACCTGCCGTGTCAGGACCTCCTTATTCAGCCGCCTTGCACATAACAAGTCGTATGAGGCGCTAAAATACAGCTCTGTCAGCTCATAGCGCTGGTCGAATTGAGCGAGTTCTGCGATAGAAACGCATTTGTCAATCGCCGCATCCAAGGCACGGTGCAATTCGACCAGTATTGTGGCGTCGACAGCTCGGGCGTGCACCAACCTCAACAATGCGCCATCTAGCTCCGTAGCGACTTCCACTGGCGGTACGGCGAACGACTCTCCAAAGATTTCTTGCGGTGGAAGCCACTCCCAGGTGCTTTGAGGCGTCGAGGCGATGAAGTTTACGGCCGAGAGCCATCCTCCAAGAAACCAGATATTGCGACCCAGCACGTAAGCCGCATCTCGAAGGCTGGGTGCTTCAAACCCAGAAGTCTCGATCGGTCCGGAAATCTGCGAGTTGGAATCCATCGTGTTAGCGGCGTTGAACCGATGACGTCGTCTGAAAGCGAGCCAGGATTCGTCGGAATGCAAAACAATGCAAGATTGCAGTCAAAGCCATTATGACCCGCTAATGGCATACTCAATACGTGTAGCCTCCCGCTTTTCGAAAAGAGAGCCCGCCGGTTCCGGGGAGCGCCAACTCCGTGGTCCGGGTGACCGAGGCGCTCGGCACAAGAAGCCTTTTTGCGGAGCTAGCAAATCATTTCTAGCACGCTGACCGGTGCACCTCAATCTTCATCCCCGACTAAGACATGAGGACTCGCAGACTAAAAGCGAGGCGAGAAGCGCGGCCGACACCGGGTGTAATTATGCCGAATTGCCTCTACACGGTCGACGAAGCGCAGCGGCGGCTGAGGCTCGGCGCGTGGGCGTGGCGAAAGATGCGCAACGACGGGCTGGTGGTGCTGCGCGTCGCCGGTCGCGCGTTCGTTATGGGGCGGGACCTCATTTCGTACATCGAAACTAAGGGCCGAATCGTATGATTGACCCGGCCTGCTGGCCGGGTACATTTTACCATGTTCAAACCACGTCCCTGAGGTCGTGGATCCGTGAGACAATATAAATGAGACAGAAGGGCCGCACCCCTGACGACCGTGCGCATGCCGCGAGGCTGCGCGGGCATTCTCACGGATGCCTGAACAACGATCGTCAGGGCTGCGGCTTTTTTGCTGCGCTTGCATTGACGCGCGGCAGGAGAGTGTAGCCATGAACGATACCGTGAAAGTATCAGTCGTGAAGTATCCCGATAGGGAACATTTGGTTCTACGGTGGCACGATCCTGTCACTGGCAAATGGCGCTGCAAATCGGCCGAGACTAGCCGGCGACGCGATGCCGAGCGGAAGGCCAGCTGTCTTGAGCGAGAAATCCTCGACGGCCATCACGGGCCCGCGGCCCGGATGAGCTGGAACGACTTTCGAGAGTACCACGAAAAGCATTGTCTCTCAGCGATGAAAGAGACGTCGGTCGATGCTTACGCGGCCGCGCTCAACGTCTATGAGCGCTTCCACAAGCCGGCGCGAGTATCGGAGATTACTACGGCGCGCGTAACGGCGTGGCAAACTCACCTGCGTGCGGAGGGCAAAGCGGAAGCGACGATCGCCACGTATACGCGACATCTGAAAGCCGTGCTCAGCTGGGCAAAGTCGCAAGGGCTGCTGGCGGCGGTGCCGAAGATCACCACGCCAAAACGTGTAAAGGGGGCAAAACAGATGAAGGGCCGGCCGGTCACCATGGAGGAATTTGAGCGAATGCTGACCGCAGTGCGAGGGGTGATCGCGCCAAAGTGAATGCCAAGAAAGGTGCCGCTGGCCGCGAAACGTCGGCCGACGAACTAGACAACACGGAATACGCAAAAGACGCAATCGGTTCGTGGAAACATTATCTGCGTGGCTTGTGGTGGTCAGGACTTCGCCTTAGTGAATCCCTCATTCTGGAATGGGACGGTAATACGCCGGGCGCGCTTGTGGTGGACTTTACTGGCCGCCGACCGATGCTGCGAATTCCCGCCGAGAGTGAGAAGGGCGGCCAAGATCGGCTGCTACCGATGGCGCCCGAGTTTGCGGAGTTCCTGCAACAGTGTCCCGAAGACGAACGGCATGGTCGCGTGTTCAAATTGATCGGCAAGCGGTTCGGCGATGCCCGGCTACAAGCCGACTGGGTATCTCGCGTCGTTTGCCAGATAGGTCGTAAGGCCCGCGTGGTGGTCGATCAGCGAGAGCGTCGGCTGGTGGTCGATGCTCGCCGTGCCAAGGCGAAGCCAGAGACGCCCGCTAAGGCCGTGAATCGCAACGCGGGTACGGAGACTGACGACGGAACCAAGCGGAAGTATGCAAGCGCGCACGACCTGCGGCGGGCGTTCGGTCGGCGGTGGTCGGCCCGCGTTATGCCAGCGGTGCTCCAGCAGCTAATGCGGCATGAGTCGATCGACACGACCATGCGTTACTATGTCGGCCGCGACGCTGATGCGACGGCTGATGTACTATGGTCGGCATTCGAATCGGTAACACCGGAGCCGGAAAGTAACAAGACTGGTAACAAGCGCCCCGATTCTCATTCGGATCGCGCCGAAGAAAAGCCGCAAACCCTTGAGAGTTAGCGGCTTTTGTAATCGGGCCGACTGGATTCGAACCAGCGACCTTTTGACCCCCAGTCAAACGCGCTACCAGACTGCGCTACGGCCCGAGGTATTGCTGCTCAGCAGCGTGATTCTCCATCGACGAACAATATACCTGCAACTCATCAAACGCGGAAGCGCACGACCGTCTCCGAAAACACTACGCGCAAATCAGCGTGCGGCCCCTGAAACGCAAGCCTACCGCTGTTGAGCTTTCTTTTTCGAGCGTTTCTTTGGCCGCTTCGCTTTACCGCCGGTTTGGCTTCCGGCCTTAGCGGTCTTTGTGACCTTCGCCGACTTTTTTGACTTTTTAGTTTTCTTCTTCGTCGGTTGCGTTGACGCGGATGGACGTTTCGGTTTCTTCTTCCCGCGCCAGACGGCGTTCCGCCTTCGATCGCCTTTGTCTTATTTCCAATTGAGCGAATTCTATCGACGGCTTTCTTGATTGGCTTCTTCCCCTGGGCCGACGACTTGCCGACAAGCGCTCCCGCGACTCCGCCCGCAACAGCGCCAATCGGTCCGCCGACCATTCCGCCAACTACGGCGCCCGTGATGCCGCCCGCCGTTTGCTTGGAGACACTCGGCAGATCCATAGACGGTTCGTTGCCTGATTTCTTTGCCATAATCACTTTCTCGCGCCTTGATCGCGAATGAGAGTACGCTGTTACGGATCGAGCCAGCACGCGCAGGCACAGTTCCGCAAAGTTGCGCCGACGGCATTGTACCGTCGCAGATCACATATTTCCATCGCCGATGGCCAGGGTACCTTCGCGCCAGTTTGTTCGATTATTGCGAGAGGTTAAACAAGCCGACTACAATACCATGCGTTCGGGGCATTGGGCAACGTTCCAGCCTAACGAGCTGTTTTGCCGTTCCAAGATTCTATCTGAGGATAAAACTCTGAAAGCTCGTGTTACTAAGCCGGCGAAGGGATCGCGGCGCGACTCAGGTGACTCGCCGCGTGGAGCGGGCAGCCGGCGATCGTTATTATTGCCAACTCGACCACAATTCGCGTTGATTGCCGTCCTCGTTTTCATTTCCGGGGGCGCGGCTCTCGTATTTCAAGTCGCTTGGATGCGCGAATTGCGACTGGTGTTTGGCGCCACCACCGCTGCGGTTTCGGCGGTCCTCGCCATCTTCATGATCGGACTTGGTCTCGGCAGCGTTGTGCTTGGCCAGCGCTCCGACAAATCGCCCAATCCACTTCGACTATATGGCGTCTTAGAAGCCGGAATCGCGGCAAGCGCATTCGCGACCCCCTGGCTGATTTCGCTGATTAGTTGGATTTATATAAACCTCGGTGGCCAGGAAACGCTTGGCGTCGGCGGCGCCACGGCGATTCGTCTGTTGCTCGCAGCCGCGGTGATGATCGTGCCGACCTTTCTCATGGGCGGCACGCTGCCGGCGGCCGTCCGCGCAGTTACACCGCCCGATGACACGCATCGACGGGCGCTCGGCTTGATTTATGGCGCAAATACGTTCGGGCGCCGTAACGGGGGCCGCTGTCGCCACGTTCTTCGCGCTCGAGCACCTGGGCACTCGAATGACGTTATGGGCTGGCTGCGCTGCTGGCATGTTCGCCGGCGTGGTGGCGATCGCTTCATCGCGCGGCTTATCATCCAACTTTGGTCCGCGGCGGGCAAACCAAACTGCGGTGGAAGACACGTCGGCAAGTTATCCAGCCGGTCGCAGCGACGCGCCACCCGCGAATCGCACGATGGTCATTTATTTCACGGCGGCCGTTCTCGGGTTCACGTTTTTCGCGCTGGAAATTGTTTGGTATCGGATGCTGGCGCCCATTTTGGGCGGCACGGCCTTTACGTTCGGCCTCATTCTATGCATCGCGCTGTTTGGCATCGGAATCGGCGGCATCGCGTACAACGTCCTGTTCAGCCGACTGAGGCCGACCTGGTCCGCGCTGGCTATTACTTGCGGTTGCGAAGCGCTATTTATCATCGTTCCCTTTGCAATCGGCGATCGTCTGGCGCTGGTTGCTGCAGCGCAACAGCACTCAGTCGCAAGTTTCCCCGAGCTGGTTGCGGGTTGGAGTTATGTGGCCGGAATCGTCGTTCTGCCAATTGCGCTGGTCAGTGGTTTGCAATTCCCGTTGCTCATCGCGCTTCAGGGGACGGCCCGGCGTAACGTCAGCAAACATATTGGGTCGACATACGCCTGGAACACGTTCGGCGCGATTGCAGGGTCTTTGTTCGCAGGGTTCGGTGCGATACCGCTGCTAAGTGCGCCGGCGCTGGCAAGCCATCGCGATCGTGCTGGCGACGCTCTCCATCGTGCTGCTGGTTGCCAACCCGGCCCGCGACCACGTGTCCTCGGCCTTTGTCGCGGCTCTCGGAGTGATCACGATCGGCGCTACGTTCTCCCAAGGGCCAACTGCCGTTTGGCGGCACAGCGGTATTGGCGTCGGTCGCGGCGTCGGGCAAATCACCGATCCCAATCTCATTCGCCAATGGATGAACGAACACCGCCAAACCCTCGTTTGGGAAGCCGACGGCGTCGAATCCAGCATCGGTATTCACGCATTGGACGGCTTGTCGTTCGTCGTCAACGGTAAGAGCGACGGCAACGCGCTGAATGACGCTCCCACTCAAGTCGGTATGGCGATTCTAGGCACTGTTCTGCACGGCGATGCGAAAACTGCCCTCGTTATCGGACTGGGGACCGGCGAAACGGCCGGTTGGCTCGCGCAAATGGACGGGATTGAACGGGTCGACCTTGTTGAGCTCGAACCGGCGATCGACGAAATGGCCGTCCGTTCGCGCGAATTGAATTGGGACGTGTTGAACCATCCGCGAGTTCGCCGAATTTATAACGACGGCCGTGAGTTCGTCCTCACTACCGATGCTAAGTACGACCTGGTGATCTCCGAGCCTTCCAATCCTTACCGGGCAGGTGTGGCGACGCTTTACACGACGGACTTCTACCAAGCACTACGCGAGCGGCTGAACGCGAACGGTAGTCTTCATCCAATGGCTTCAAGCATACGATATCGACGAACAAACTGTTTATACCGTCCTTGCAACTGCACGATCGGTGTTTCCACACGTCGAAGTCTGGCAAACGCTGCCCGGCGATCTGCAGCTTGTTTGTTCGCCGGCGCCGCTGGAATATTCAGAGGGGGTGCTTGCGAAGCGGATCGCGCGACCAACGGTCAGCGAGGCGTTGGCGAAGGTCTGGAAGGTCACCACCTTGGAAGGATTCATGCGCCATATGATGGCGAATTCGAAATGGGCCGAGCAAATTCGCGACCAGTCGCTCGCGCCCATCAATACCGACGATCGCACCATTCTTGAATACAGCTTCGCCAAGACTGTGGGCAAGGGTAATCCGTTTTCGGTGGAAGTGACTCGGGAACGTTTCGCGCAAGCCCAAATGCACCATGCGCCGGGAATTGGGATCGATTGGAATGCCGTCGAAGTTCGTCGCCAGGAGTTCAATTTGCTGTTTAACGGGCAATTGTCGAAGGCGCTGTTGCCAAAACCTGAAGACCGCGCTCTCATCGAAGCACTGATTCACTTTCGGGAAAATGATTTCTCCGGCGCCCTCCTCCGCTGGCCGACGCAGTATCGAAATCCCGTCACGCCGATACAAGGCCTGGTTCTGGCCAAGATTTATGCCGAGTTCGCGCGCCCGGAATGCCTGAACTTGCTCTCTGCGTTGGAAGCCGAGTTTCCCATCGAAGCCGCGGCCCTGCGCCACATACCACTGCCGGGCAGGTAAATTTGCCGAGGCGGCGGCCGAGCTGGAGGGCTTCTATACAATGTTGACCAAAAGTCCGTGGGTCCTTCCCGTCGTGGCCGAATCTGCGCTCGCTCGAACGATCGAAGTCGCACGCGCGGACCGCGACGCGGCGAGTCGCTTGTATGGCTTGGTATCGCAACCGTTCGCATCCTATCGATTTGAGTACTTGCGCCGCCTAGTTCGGTTTGCGGTTGCGGAACAGATCGGACCGGAACGCATCGCTGAAGCGCTCGAAGCGATGGAGCCGCACATGCGCTGGACTGGCTCCGTGCTGCAATCGCGGCTGCAGGCGTACGAGGCGGTGAATCATCCGTTGAAGGTTCAAGCGCGGCACGATTTGCAGTGGTTCGTGAAGCATCAAACGGCAAACTAAACGCGACACCAGCGAACCGATGCGGCTCGTTCGTGAAGTGCATTAAGCCGCGGCGGCGGGCACCGATGCGAAGCATTGGTCCGCTGTGAAAGTCGTCTGCCAGGTTGATAAGCAAGCGAAAAACGTCCGCGCCAGAAACATGAAACACCATTTCGCCGACAAGCTGGCTGAGCGTATTCAACAGCTTAAAAGTCCAGTGGTGGTCGGACTCGATCCGCGTTGGGAGCACCTACCGCAAAATCTCCGCTCCAGCGGCGAATCGCTATTCGAAAGAGCCAACGCTTATGCCCTGTTCTGCCGCAATGTTTGCGATGTGGTCGCACCGCTGGTGCCGGCCGTGAAAGTGCAGGCCGCGTTTTTCGAAGAGCTCGGATCGGCCGGTATGAGCGCGATGGCTCAAGTGATCGACCATGCGCAGCATCAAGGTCTTATCGTCATCGTCGACGGCAAGCGCAACGACATCGGCAGCACGGCATCTGCCTACGCTCACGGCTATCTTGGCCCCGACGCAAGCGCGTGGCACGCCGACGCACTCACGGTGAGCCCGTATCTTGGCGACGACAGCCTTGCGCCGTTCGTCGAAGTCGCGAAAAAGCGCGGAGCGGGAGTGTTTGTCCTCGTGAAAACATCCAACCCGGGCGGCCGAATGCTGCAGGACCTCGTCTGCGGTGGCCGGCCGCTGTATCGCCGCGTAGCCGAACATGTCGAGCAACTGGCGGCCGGCACAGCCGGCGCCTGCGGCTACGGCCTCGTCGGCGCGGTCGTCGGCGCAACCTATCCCGAGCAGCTTGGCGAATTGCGCCCCGCGATGCCGCACACCTGGTTTCTCGTGCCAGGCTACGGCAGCCAAGGCGGCACCGCGGCCGACGTGGCCGGCGCAGTTCGATGCGCGCGGCTTCGGCGCGATCGTCAACAATTCGCGCGGCATCATCTTCGCGCACGAGCGGCCTGAATACGCCCAGCGATTCGGCGCTGACCGATGGCAGGAAGCAGTCGAAGCCGCAACGCGCGACATGATCGCCGAGCTGCAGGCCGCATTGTCGTGCTCCACGTGGTAGCCGTTGCTGGCAAGGAAACCAGCGTAGCAGTCATGCTGGCCGACAGTCCGTCGCGGTGATGACATTTTGACCACTGCGGATTTTAGTTGTTGGATTCAATTCCACCTGTCGTGAATTCCAAATCTCACGCATCTTAGCGCAGCCGCCAGAATTCTTCGCAGGTTGGCCTCCCCGCCACCTCAAAGGGTGGCGACCTGTCGCCATCAATGCGGTTGGCGGCTTGGTCTTGACGGGACGTTTGCTGTTGGCACTAGGATTGCTCGGTGTCACACCAAAGGCAGGGAGAGAGTGCGCGCTCTGGTGCCAAGCTGTCCGCTCTGTAGGCGTTCGATGAAAGCACACCAGCGCGCGGTAATTCCGTTTTGGCCGCACAGGCAGAGGAGTTGAAGATGAGAAAAGCAACGTATGGAATGGGTTTGTTGGCGAGCGTGATGTTCGCCATTGGGGTTGTCCACGCGCAATCCAGCGGTGGTGGCGGCGCTGGCGGTGGTGGCGCCGCTGGCGGCGGTGGCGCGAGTAGCGCAGGGGGGGCCGGCACATCGGCCGGCAGTAGTTCGGCGACAGGCGGTTCTGCGACTGGCAGCACGGGTACGAGCGCCGCCGGAAGCAGCGGCCTGGGTGCCAGTAGCCCGTCGAATATCGGCACCGGCGGGGCCGGAAGCTCAACGGCTACGGGAACGGCGGCCGGACGAACCGGTACAGGCGCATCAGCGTTTCAAGCGTCGCCACCGGGGTCGGCCGTCACGCAGCCCGGTTTGCCAGGCACGCGGCAGATCCCAGGGACGCGAAGCGGCATTGGGCAAAGCGGGCTCGATCAACGCAGCACGCTGAATCAAAGCGATTTCACTCAACGAAGTGCGATCGAGCGTCAGCGGCTTATCGACCAGCAGCAATCCCCAACGCTGCGAACGCAGCAGAGCCAGTTTGACCAAGGACAACGCCAGTTCAGCAATCAGCAGATGATCGAGCAGCGTGCGGAGCTCGGCGAACAGCAAGCGGCTGGCCGGCAAGATGATTTGCGCGACCAGTCGATGCTTCGCGGCGAGACGGGCCTGCGCAGCGAGCAAACTCTGGCGGCCGGCACTGCGCCGGGCGAGCTGGGTGTGTTCGTATCCGATGGTGCAACGCGCGGCGTCTTGGTGTCGCGGGTTGTGACCGGGAGCGCGGCCGCGAATGCCGGCCTGCAGCCGGGTGACATCATCGTCGGAGTCGGCGACCAAATAATTACGTCACCCACCGATTTGACGCGATTCGTTCGCGCGATCCGGGCCGGCGAGGTTGCCCAGCTGCAAGTCCTGCGCGGCGACGCAGAATATGATGTCGACGCCACGTTACTACCCTTCCGCGGACAATCGTCGTCATCCTATGGCGTAGGTTACCGCGGCTCGGAATCGACCGTGAGCGGCGACCTGTCGTCGCGAGTTCGTCGGCTGGAGGAGCAACTCGGCATGGTTCTGGATGAGCTGCAAACAATTCGCCGTGATGTCGTAGTCCTGCGCGGCGGCAGCAGCGAATCGGCAGGTTTTGATAGCGGCTTGCGCAGGGGGAAATTCGCACGGGAATGGAAACCGAATCTGGCGAACGCGCAACTCGCAACGGGATTGGCGCGGATTTTGAGGGCAGCGCCACGCGGAGCGAATTCGATCAGCGTTCGACAGAAAGCGGATTTGGCACCGCCGCGACACAGCGAGGGCCGGTTTCGGGCGTCGATGCTCGTTCGGAAACACAAATCGATGCGCGCTCCACGCGGCCAGGAACGTCGCAGCGTGACACGGACGCCACCAACGGCGGCCTCGATTCAAGGAATCGCGGCACAACGCCACCACAGAATGAGCAGCCTGCGACCGGCGAGCAGGACGAATCGCAGTCAGAGTCAGACTCTAACCAGGCGCTTCCGTTCTAAGGATGCGATAAGCAGTTTAAACGAGTTTCATTCATCGTGGCCGGCGCGCGGCGACTACTGCCGACGCCGGCCACAATTTTTTGCGCGTGCAAGGCCTCTGTTTTTGGGCCGTGCAGAAACTTCGGTTAGCGCGGCTTGGCGCGGGCGAGTACCGCGGTGACGTTGTCGCGGCCGCCGGCGGCCAGGGCCAACGAAATGAGGCCGTCGCAGGCCGATTGGGCATCCTTTGCGCGATCCAGGCGCTCGGCGATGTGGCAGTCGTCAACCATGTCGGTTAGACCATCGGAGCAGATAAGAAGCTGATCTCCCGGTTGGATGCGCAGATAGTGCACTTCGGGTCGAAAGTTTTGCGAACCATAGCCCAAACACCTGGTGAGCATGTGACTGAATTTGGCGGCGACTTCTGGTGCGACGCCATTGGCGATGAACTCCTGCGCCACCGTGTGATCGGTGCAAATTCGGCGCATTGTGCCGTCACGCCAGAGAAAGGCCGGTGAATCGCCAATCTGCGCGACAACGGCGAAAGAGCTAACGAAGTAAGCGGCGGTCCAGGTGGTGCCGCTTTCACCGAATTGCGGATTGTCGTGAAACTCCTCAACGAATGCCTGCTGCATCAGGTATGTGAATCCCTCGACGCGCTCGGTGAGCTCAGACGAAGTCAGGTCTTGGATTTTCATTATCCAACTGGTTGTGCGGCCGGCGAGCTCCCATGCAGTTCGAATCGCGATCTGGCTGGCCAGCGCCCCGAGGCCGGTGCCACCCATGCCGTCCGCTACCGCCATTCCATATGTTTCATCGGTTGGCAAGCTGAGTTGGCTGGTAGGCGCAGTTCGTGAGAAGCAACTGCTGCGTGCGCGTCCGCCGCAACACGACGTAGTGGTCCTGATTTTCGCTTCGGCGCAAACCGGTATGAGTGGCCGCGCCGAACTCGAATGCCAGGTTGTCGGCTAAATGCACGAAATACTTTGATGCAGCAAGTGCCGGTTTGACGTCGTCGACCGTATCGGAATCGTGGCGCATCATGGCCGTTCTCCTGAATACAGTGGCACTTCGTTACGCAGACGAGAGCCGGATTATACCACGATGCGGCATCGCGATACGAGCACGTTCGTTTTGTTTGCCGTTAGGGTCGTTTCGGCGACGCGGAGATCGCCGGGATGCCGATTGGCGGTCGGGCAAACCGCTGTCAAGAAAGCTGCTGCAGGGCAGGGCGGAGCTCGTCGGCCGTAACCGGCCGGACCACGCGCGCGACTTCCTGGCCGTCCTTGAGAAAAATGGCCGTGGGCCAGAGTTTTACTCGAAACGAGCGGCCGAGCGGCCGGCCCGGCCCGTCTTCGACTTTGATGTGCTGGACGGCCGGATTGTCCGCGAGTGCTTCGGCGATAGCCGGCCCGGCGGCCTGGCAGTGACCGCACCATCCGGTGCCGAATTCTAACAACATCGAACCTTGGGAGGCATCGATTTCGTCGCGCGTGGGGCCAGGATTTTGATAATCGGCGGGCATGACCGGCGTATCACTCCACGCAACCGTCGCGGCACATCGTTACGAGAACTTGTACGTGCCGGGGCGAGCGATTTTTGGAATCTCGTAGGATGCAACATCGTACGATTCGGGGCCGAGGCGTTTGGTGGATTGCATCGCCTTATCCCATGTGACCTCGTGGCCGCTGTAACAGGCTTCGCGGCCGAGAATGGCCGTCATGGTGCTTTCAGCGACGTTTTGCGCTTCGTTGATCGGCTCGCCGGCGCGGATGCTCGCGATGAGGTTTTCGTGCTCCTTTTGGTAAGCGCTGGGAACGCGTTCGCGGTAGCGCCAGTTGATCGCCGCTGGTCGGCGCAATGAAATTGGAGCAGTTGCTGGTGCCGCTTGTGCCGCGGACCCATTCGCCGACGGTGTCTTTGCAGCCGTTGATTTGCCGGCATTGGCTGAACATGGTGACGCCGTTCGGATATTCGTATTCCACGGCGAAGTGATCAAAAATGTGACCGTGGCGCATACCGCGACGCGATTGCCGGCCGCCGAGGCCGGACACAGCTTTTATCGGGTGCGCGCCGAGAACCCAATTCATCACGTCGAGGTTATGCACATGCTGCTCGACAATATGATCGCCGCCGAGCCAGGTGAAGTAGTTCCAATTGCGCAACTGCCAGTCGATGTCGCTCCAGCCGGGCTGGCGATCGATGACCCAAATCTGGCCGCCGTTCCAGTAGCACTTGGCATAGACGATGTCGCCGATCGCACCATCGTGGATGCGCTGGATGGTTTCGCGATAGTCGGGTGAATGACGGCGCTGCGTGCCGGCGGCAATGCCCAGATTTTTTTCCTTGGCAAGCTGGCCCGCTTCGATCACGGTTTTCACGCCGGGCACATCGACGGCCGCCGGCTTTTCCATGAACACATGCTTGCCTGCCTCAATGGCCGCCTTGAGGTGCGCCGGCCGGAAGTGCGGCGGCGTAGCCAGGATTACGTAATTGATCTCCGGATTTGCGAGCAGTTTTTCATAGGCGTCCAGGCCGATGAAGCATTGGTCGGTCGGCACGCGCCGCCCAATACGCTCGAGGTTGCGGTTGCAGCGATCGAGCCGCTCTTCGAATAGGTCGGCCAGCGCGAGCACCTGGATGTCGCGCTTGGTTGCGGTGGCGCCTTCATCGACATCCTCCGTATGGTAGCCTGTTTCGGGATAGATGGCCTTGTAGGCGGCGCCCACCGCATCAAGCAGTGCGCCGGTGCCGCGCCCGCCGCAGCCGACGAGCCCGATTTTTACTCCGGGCGGGTTATCGCTTCCGGCCGCGTGAACATGGGGCACATGCAACGCCGCGATCGTGCCCGCAACAGCAGCGGAGGAGTGCTGAATGAAACTGCGTCGGGAGACTTCGCGGTCGGAATGAGCGGGTAGTGGGTTCATTTTATTTGCCAAGACAAGGTTTTACCGATTGGCCGTTGCGATACGACTAGTTTAAGAACTGCTCGTTACCGGGTAAACCAAGAATGTGCGAGGCCAGTACAGAAATTCAGCGCACGGTTGGGCTTTGCAACAAAAATGGCACAGAAACAGTAGTGCAGCTACATGCGACTTGACGGGCGGACGCCGGAGGCGGCACGATGACGGCATGGGAATAATCTGGCGGGGTTGTCAGCCGGTTTTGATGTCTGGTGTACTCACGGCGTTCGCAATCGCGCAGGAGCCTCCAACGTCTCGCCCGGTGGCCGCGGCGAACTCGCCGTCGGTTGAAATAATGTCGCCCGCACGGCCGGCCTTGGAAAAGGGACACGAATACCTGGCACAGCGGCAGTTGGACGATGGCGCCTTTGCGACCGGCGGCTATGGACGAAACGCGGCCGTGGTGGCAGTTGCCGGAATGGCCTGGCTGGCCAGTGGCAGCACGCCGGGTCGCGGGCCGTATGGCGAGGAAGTTGCTAGAGCGGCCGACTATTTGCTCGAGCATGCCGAAGCGAGCGGATTCATTTCCGTCGAAGGGGCGATGAGTCACGGCCCGATGTATGAGCACGGTTTCTCGACGTTGTTTCTGGCCGAAGTGTATGGCATGTCGCCCCGCGATGATTTGCGCGAAAAGCTGTCCCGCGCGGTGCATTTGATCGTGCGCACGCAGAACGCCGAGGGCGGATGGCGCTATCAGCCGCGGCGCGAGGAGGCCGACCTTTCGGTGACCGTTTGTCAGGTAATGGCGCTCTGCACGGCGCGTAACGCGGGGCTGTCCGTGCCGAATGAGACAATCGATCGCAGCATCGACTACGTGAAGCGTTGCCAGAATGCCGACGGCGGTTTTCGCTACATGCTGCCGGAGGGAGAGAGTGCGTTCCCACGCTCGGCGGCAGGTTTGGTCGCACTATACAGCGCCGGCATTTACGAAGGGCGCGAAATTGATCGCGGCCTGGCTTACATCAATCGATTTCGGCCTGCGCCGGCGAATTGGGACAAGATGCGCACTTCTTTTATGGTCATTACTATGCCGTTCAGGCGATGTGGCTTGCCGGCGGCGAGCGCTGGGAGCGATGGTACCCGGCAACTCGAGATCTGCTTCTGTCGCGGCAACAGGCGGATGGATCGTGGGCGGACCCGATTTGTTTCGAGTACGGCACGGCGATGGCATGCATCGTGCTTCAGATGCCGGATAATAGCGTGCCGATTTTTCAGAGATGAAAAGAATGTTTGCCACAGAGGACACGGAGATCACCGAGGACAGAAAATACATTTTGCAATTATCTCTCCGTGTCCTCTGTATCCTCTGTGGTTGTTTTCCTGTCGCCGCGCTAACAGCCAGCGCGGCGGAATTGGTTCGTTTGGAAGGCGAACCCATTGAGACTGAGCTTCAGGCCGCTGATTCCAAAAATCTTCAATTCATTGCAAAGGCGCCACTTTCGTTGCCACTGGATAATTTTGTGCGTTGGGGGCATCCACGCGAGCCGCGCGCGCAAATGATGGTGGTTCTTGCCAACGGCGGGCGGCTGATGGCGGCGGCGACATGGTCTGGCGGCGCGCCGCTGCGATTGGGTACCGACAAGGCAGTTGTGCTTACAGACATATGGGGCGAAGTGCCTTTGCCGCGCTCACTGGTGCGCGGCGTGGTGTTGGCGCAGCGAAGTCATCCGAAAGAGCGAGAGAAATTGGAAGAAGTCGTGCGCGGAGAATCCGCCCCTGGCCCCTCCCTGAACAAAACGGGGAACAGCGCGGATCTCGTGTTGCTGACGAATCAAAATCGCGTCGCTGGGAAGTTGACGGCGCTTGCGGGAGGATCGCTTACGCTGGAGACGGCAGCCGGGCCGGTGAAATTGCCGCTGTCGCGTGTGGAGGCGTTTCTCTTCGGACGCGAGAATTCTGGGCAATCACCTTCGGCTCGGCCCCAAACAACCAAGATGGTCGTCGGCACGCGCGATGGGTCTTTAGTGCACGCGAACGCGATAAGTGGTAACGAAAACAAATTGATTATCGAGGCCGCGGGCGGCGTAACGCTCGCAGGTGGCAATATGGATGATGTCGTCTTTTTGCAATCGTTGGGCGGACGCTTTGTGTATTTATCGGATTTGGAACCGGCCGGCTATCGGCATGTGCCATATCTGTCAATCGAGTGGCCGTATGCCCGCGATCGCAACGTGCTGGGCGAACCGCTCTCGGTCTTCGGCCAGCGGTATCTGAAGGGCATCGGCATGCACTCAGCCGCGCGGCTCACCTACCAGCTGGATGGCAAATATCGGCGGTTCGATTCCGCCGTAGCGATCGATGATTCGGCCGGAAAAGGCGGTAGCGTGATGTTCGGCGTGTACGTACTGCGCGACGGCGCGTGGACGGAAGCGGTCACGAGCGGTGTTGTGCGCGGCGGCGAAGCGCCGCGGCTGGTATCGGTGGACGTTACAGGTGCGCAGGGCCTTACGCTTACCGTCGATTACGCCGACCGTGGAGATGAACTGGATCGCGCGAATTGGCTGGATGCCCGGCTGGTAAGGAAAGAATAGACATGGAGACAAGGAGAAGGGGAGACAAGGAGAAGCCCGGCATCATACTGAATCTCCTTGTCTCCCCGTCTCCTTGTCTCCCCGTCTTGATTGAACACTCGCTCGGTTTCGCCTCGCGGCTAAACGTTCCAATTAAGCGCCGTACTTGGTGAGCCGGCCGGCGTTGGCCAGTGCGAGCGTCATGAGGTATTTGGCCTCGAACTGGCCGAGGCCGCCGCGCAGGCATTCGGATTCGCCGAATTTCTGGCAGCCGTCGGTGCGGCAATATTTGCTCGCAATCAGTGTAGGGACCGGGTGCCAACTGTGACTGGCCAGCATGCTGGGCGTGCTGTGGTCTCCGGTGACGACGATCACCTCGGGATTGAGCGCCGTGATCCGCGGCACGGCGGCATCGAACTCATCGGTGCGCACGACCTTGGCGGCGAAGTTGCCGTCTTCGCCCGTGCTGTCGGTGTATTTGAAGTGGATGAAGAAGAAGTCGTACTTCGTCCAGTTTTGCTCCAGCAGTGTCATCTGTTCATCGAGCGACTGTGGCTGGCCGACGATGTCCATGCCTACCAGCCGCGCGAGGCCTTTGTACATCGGGTACACGGCGATAGCGGCGGCGCGCAGGCCGTAGACGTCTTCGTAGCTTGGCAGGTCCGGCTTGCCGGCGAATCCGCGAAGCGTGAGACAGTTGGCTTTGGGCTGATCGGCGAGTAGTTGCCGAGCTTGAATGATGAATTGCCGGGCGACTTCGGCAGTTCGCTCGCTTACTTTGTCCGAGGCGAGCGCGTCGAGTGGCGGGACGTCCGTGCGCTGGGGGTCCGTGTCGTCGACCTTGTCGCCCAAGCCGGCGCCGCGAAAGACGATCACGAAACGGTGTTCTTTCACCGGCTCAACGAACACATCCACCCCGGAGATTTTAATTTCGCGGAGTTTGTGCACCAGTGGCACGCTGATGTTGCTGGCAATCCGGCCGGCACGGCGGTCGACAATGTTGCCGGCCCCGTCAAGTGTGCAAAAGTTTGCTCGCACGGCGACGTCATTATTTTGCAGTTCAAACCCGATGCCGGTAGCCTCCAGCGCGCCGCGGCCAATCAGATACTGCAGCGGGTCATATCCAAAAAGGCCCAGGTGACCGGGGCCGCTGCCCGGGCTGATGCCAGGCAGCACGGGGATGCTGCCGCCGCAGATGCCGCGCTTCGCGAGCGCATCGAGATTCGGCGTATTGGCCGTTTCCAGCTCGGTCATTCCGCCGGGCTGTTGCGGCAGGCCGCCCAGTCCGTCTGCGACATATAGAACGATCTTCGAGTTGTTCCTGACGTGCAACTGGCGCGTGAGTTGATGGAGGTCCATAGGAGAACGCGGGATGTAGGTTGGGTGAATACTTAGCCGCGGAGCTTGCTCCGCGCGGGACAAGCCCCACCGCGAATAGTGAAACGACTGTAACATCGTCGCAAAAATACGGATTGCAGCAAAGGCGCTAATTCGTTCAGCCCCTCGTTGAATTACGGGCACTTGGCTAAAATTTACGCTCATGACCACAATTCGCTATGATCCGAGCGGCGTTTTCTTGGAGCGCGGCGGCATCAGCCGCGCCGATCTTGAGCAGCTCCAGCCGCGGCTGGCGGCGGCGTGCGACGAAGTGCTGGCCGATGCCCGCTTATGGGCCAAGGGCGGGCCGGTACCGTCTGAAAAGGATCCACTCGACGCCGGATTTCACGAATTGCCCAATCGGCTGCTCGACGAGCGTCGCGACAAAGCCGCGGCCAGCGAAGTTGCCAGAATCATCGCGGCGGCCGATCGACTGGCGGGCGCCGTGGACTCCATCGTCGTATTGGGAATCGGCGGGTCGTACATGGGCGCACGGGCCATGTTGGAAGCCTGCTGCCACGAGTACTACAACGAAGTCGCGCCGGCGATGCGACGCGGACGGCCCCGGATGTATTTCGAAGGCAACAACGTCGATAACGACTCGCTCTTGGATCTGGTGCGGCTCTTAGAAAGCCGCGGCGATCGATGGGGAATCGTCGTTATCAGCAAGAGCGGTGGCACGCTGGAGACTGCGGCCGCATTCCGAATTCTGCTGCGCGAGCTGCGCGGCACGCTCGGCGACAGGCCAAAGACATCGGCGAGCTTGTCGTGCCGGTGACGGGAAAATCGGGCAAGCTTTTCGAGTTGGCTAGGGCGCTGCATTGCAAGGACGTGTTTGAAGTGCCGGACGGCGTTGGTGGCCGGTTTTCGGTGTTGTCCGCCGTCGGATTGCTGCCGGCGGCCCTTCTGGGGCTCGACATCGAAAAGCTGTTGCGCGGCGCCGCAACGATCAACGACCATTTTCGCACGGCGCCGCCGATTGAGAATGTTGTGTTGCAGTTCGTGGGCATATGTCACTTGATGGACGAGCTGCGCGGCTGCAATGTGCGCGTGCTGGCCACTTGGGGCAAGCGGCTGGAGGCGTTCGGGTTCTGGTATGACCAACTGCTGGCCGAAAGCTTGGGAAAGAAAGAGCGGGGCGCGCTGCCGCTAACCGTCGTTAATACGCGCAATTTGCATTCGCGCGGGCAGCAGCATCAGGAGGGAAAGCGCGACAAGCTGATTACCAACCTGTTTGCCGAGCGGCCGCGGAGCGAGCCAGCCGCGATCGGACGCAGCGAGCTGGACCAGGACGGATTGAACGAGCTGGCCGCGAAGACGCTGCCCGATATTCTGGCCGCTGCACTGGCTGGAACGAACAAGGCGTATCGCGACGCCAACCGCCCCACGGCGGACATTCGCCTGCCGCAGCTCGACGAGTATACGCTCGGCCAACTCTTCCAAATGCTTATGCTCGCCACGGTCACGGAGGGCCGGTTGATTGGGATCAATCCTTACGGCCAACCGGGCGTGGAAGCGTATAAGCGGAATATGAACGCGATCTTGAAAGGGAGACCATAAGTCTTTGCCACAGAGTACACAGAGAGCACAGAGATGAAAAGTTGCGAGGAGAACGCTGACCAATACAAAGAACTGCAATACTAAACTGAATCCGCTGCTCGGTGATCTCTGTGCCCTCTGTGGCTGGTATTGAAGGCTCGAAGCAGGAACGTACTATGGCAACTCAAATCATATGGCTCGGTCACAACTGCTGGTCGATTGAAACGGCCGGCAAGACGGTTTTGCTCGATCCGTTTCTCAACGATTCGCCAACGGCGCCGACCAAGGCCGATGTGGTGAAGGCAGACTTCATTCTGTTGTCGCACGGGCACGAGGATCATGTGGGCGACACCGTGGCAATTGCCAAGCGCACCGGCGCGCCGGTGATCGCGAATTTCGAAGTGACGGAATGGCTCAAGAAAAAAGGCGTAGCGGCGGACAAGCTCGTTGCGATGAATCCGGGCGGGGGCATCCAGCAGCCTTTCGGGCACGTGAAGTTTACGATCGCGCATCACAGTTCGAGCATGCCCGACGGCAGCTACGGCGGCGTGCCGGGTGGATTCCTTCTCACGCTCGACGACGCGCGGGTGTACTTCGCCTGCGATACCGCGCTATTTCTCGACATGAAATTGATCGGCGCCGGCGGGCTGGATCTGGCGGTGCTGCCAATTGGCGACCTCTATACGATGGGTCCGGAGGACTCGATCGACGCGATCAAATTCTTGAATCCCAAGCGGCGTGACACCTTGTCATTACAACACCTGGCCGCCGATCATGCAGGATGCGGTCGCCTGGGCCGAACGCGTGCGCTCGCACACTGCGGCCGAAGCGGTGGTTCTCAAGCCGGGCGGAAAGATCACTTTTTAGGGTGGTTTCTTTGTGACCTATTATTAGCAGGTGCGATATTAAACCGCTTGGCACCCGCCGCCGGTCGACCGCAATTTTGCTATTCGACCCGGCCTTGCTATAAATCTCACTTTCCCGCGACTACCGCACAGCGCAACCGGCCGTCATAATGGGTGGCTCTGACGGTGGCCCGATTCACAAGGCGATTGAGGAATCCTTCATGCGAGTTCGTAGCAATTTAAGTGGCGTCGTCGTGTGGGCACTTTTGGCGGCGTTCGCTCTGCAGTTTGCCGCCTCGCAATCTCTGGCGCAGGAAGAGCTGCGCTGGAAATTCAAGGAGGGCGAGAAGCTCAATTACACGATGATTCAGGACATGAATATTGGCACGATGGGCGGCCCCTTGGGCGCTCAGAATGTCGTCATGCATCAGGAAATGGATATGACCTGGGAAGTCGTCGGCGTAAACGACGAAGGCGACGCCGTCATCAAACAGAAGTTTGAGCGGATCAAGATGAAAATGACGCTGCCGCCGCCGCTGGGCGGATTTGAATATGACACGAAATCGGACGCGGCCCCGGCAGGCCCGGCCGCGATGCTTGCGCCAATGTACAAAAAAATGACCGAGGGGGAATTCGAACTCACGATGACTTCACGCGGCGAGATCAAGGACGTGAAGATTCCCGACGAAGTTTTGAAAACGTTGCAGAACAGTCCTGGCGCCGCCGCGCTAGGCGAGATGGCCACGCCCGAGGGCTTCAAAAAGATGATTGCTCAGGGTGCGCTCGTCCTTCCTGAAAATACGCCCAAGCCGGAGGAAACCTGGTCGACAAAAGTCGAGGTGAACAATCCGATGGCCGGCAAGCAGGTCATCGAAACAACTTACAAATATGTCGGAAACAAGGATGTTGAGGGAGTGAACTATGCCGTTTTCGAACCCACATTGACCATGGCGTTTGAGGGCACTCCCCAGATGCAGATGAAAGTTTCCGAACAAGAATCCGGCGGTGAAATACTGTTCAACGTTGAGGCGGGTCGGCTGCACTCTTCCAAGCTCGATCAAAAGGTTACCATTGACGTCTCGGTCGGCGGCCAGATGATGCAGCAGAAGATCGACCAAACGATCGACGTCAAGGTGTCGCCGGCAGGGGAAGCCAAGGCGGAAACGGAGAACTGAGCGCTGCGTGCATCGATCAATTCCGCTTTGGCGTCGACAGCAAGGTCGAATGTTCGACCGTCACGCGTGCCTGTTTGATGGCGCTCGAGTTGGCAACGTCACTTCGAAGTAGATTCGGCGTGGCCGCCGACGCGAAGAGCACTTATCGCGAGCCCGTCGTGCGCGCGCGGACCTGGATTTCGTCGCCTACCACGCGAGCCTCAAACGTATCGACAGAGAGCCGCGGGTTGTCGGCCCATTTGCCGTCGCGCACGCAAAATCGCCACGCGTGCCACGGGCAGGTGACGACACCCTCTTCATCGAGGTAACCTGCACCCAGAGATGCGCCCATATGCGGGCACAGGTCGTCGATCGCCAGGTAATGCCCCTGGTAGAGGAAGACCGCGACGAGCCGGTCGCCGACTTGAAATGAGCGGCCCTCGCCTTCCGGAATCGCGCCTACTTTGGCTACGGTAACAAAGTCGTTATTGCCGGAAGCTGACTCGGTCATCATGCGTCGGTGGCCAAAACTTGTTGGGCGGCGCAGCGCCGCCGCGAAATGGGCCAGTGCGAGTTGGCCCGATCTGTGTAGAATAAATCATAAGCCCCCCGCGCGACAGGTGGAGTGTTGTGTCCGACGAATCCCCATCCATTTCGCTCGAAGATTTTCAAGCGCTGATACGGCGAATGTATCGGGAGAAGGATATCGCGCGCGGCGTCGACGGGACGTTCATGTGGCTCATGGAAGAGGTCGGCGAGCTGGCATCCGCGTTGCGCGAAGGGACCCGGGAAGAGCAGGCCGCCGAGTTTGCCGACGTGCTCGCCTGGCTGACGACGATCGCCAATGTCGTGGATGTCGATCTGGCGGCAGCGATCCGCCGCAAGTATGGGGCCGGTTGTCCGGGCTGCGGTCAATTCGTCTGCGCATGCGATGACGCCGGCAAGCCGTAAAAATGGCTGTGTAAGTAGGTGAGTGAATTAGTACGTGAGTAGGTTAGCCGGTAAAACGCGCGTTTGTCTCTTCGCCGCCATGTCGGTTGCGGCACTGATGGCCCGTGCGTCGGCGATTGAGGCCCAGTCGCCACGCATTGTTGAAGTCCGAGTTGGTATCAGCAACTACTATAAGATTGGACATTGGACGCCGGTAAACATTGAAGTAGATCAGGTTGGCGCGTTGGAGGAGCCTCGGATCGAGGTCGCCGTGCCGGATAGCGATGCTGTAGTATCCATCGTCAGCGTCCCACTAACGCCAGCCACATCCCCGGGCCGACGTGCGACGGCTCTTGTTCATACAATGGTAGGGCGGCTCGGCATCCCGATTCGCACAGCGCTTCTTAATCGCAACGGAACGCTCGTCGACGAAAATGTGGTGCGACCCGGTTACCCATCGGCCACTGACGGGACGAGTAGAACGGGGGTGGTGGAGATTCCTGCGACAGGTGAGCTGATTGTTTCCTTGAGCTCAGAGCCGTTCGGCCTGGCCGAAGCAATTCCGGATCGTGATGGACCATCGGGCGCCGCCGAACGACGAACCGTCCATTTAGATCGCATCGACGAGCTGCCGACGGAATGGTTTGGCTATTCGGCAGTCGACTTACTGGTGATTTCAGCCGGCGACGATTCGTTGGCTCGGGCGCTCGCGGCTGATTCGGCGCGCTATGCAGCGGTTGTGCGCTGGGTTGAGCTCGGCGGCCGACTGGTGATACTGTGCGGAGGCGACGAATCGAAGGCAATTCTCAGCGACAGTGGGCCGCTGGCCGGCCTGATACCTGGCAAGTGGACTGAGAACATTCTTCTAACCGAGACCGGTCCACTTGAGCACTTCGCCGAACCGGCCGGACCGATTGGCGGCCGGGGTCGAGGGCCCGGAATTCTCGTTCCTCGATTGACGGACATTGACGGGACGATCGACGTCTACGCTGGACGACAGGCGGCCGACCTGCCGCTTGTGGTACGAGCCGCTCGCGGTTTGGGAGAAGTCACGTTTGCGGCCATCGACCCGACAAAATCCCCAATTGCCGATTGGCAGGGACGCGGCTCATTCCTGAAAGCGCTCGTTCGCCCCTACCTATCGGAAGACGAACCCGAAGTCGCGTCTCAAACGCTAGTCACGCGCGGCTACGATGATCTTTCCGGCGCATTGCGACAACGATTGGGCCGCTCGTATGCCGGAGTGTCGATAGTTCCGTTCTCGGCCGTCGCGGCGCTGGCGATCGCGTATTTGATTGCCCTGGGACCGGGAGACTACTTCGTCGTTCGTCGCTGGCTGCGCCGGGCTTGGATAGCATGGATCACATTTCCGCTGATCGTTCTCGTTTTTGCGGCGGCTGCGCTGGCGATCGGCCAGTGGCGAAAAGGAACCACCGGCACGCGCCTCAATCGCATTGAATTGATCGATGTGGACACAATCAGCGGCCAGGTGCGAGGCAGTTATTGGGCTGCGCTCTATAGTCCGGAAGCGCGGCAATTCGATTTATCGTTGAAGCCTGCGGCGCTAGCTGGAAATAGCAGAACACCGCCGACGGCACTCTTGTCGTCATGGGGATTGCCCGGCGCGGGAATCGGCGGGATGCACGCCCGCGGCACGGATTCTAAAATTATTGCCGATGCCTACCAATATGGGCCGCAGCTTGATGCGCTTCATGGCGTGCCGTTACTTGCGTCGTCGACCAAATCGTTCACTTGCCGCTGGACCTCGACGGTCGTGCCACGATTGGAAGCGCAGCTTTCGGATGACGACGGCCTCGTGCGGGGCACGGTTATCAACCGTACGGGTCGGTTATTGCGCAATGTGCGGCTGCTGTATGGCGGCTGGGGTTATCGGCTGGGAAACCTGGAAGCCGGCGGCCGGATTGAAATAAGCGATGTGCTCGACCCGCATCGCGTAAAAACAATTGTCACGACCGCCGCGCTCGACACATCTGAGGCCGGCTCGGCCGAGGCCACGCAGATGTTGTTGACGGAGCGCGCATCGGCGCTAGGTTTATTGAACCTGATCATGTTTTTCGACGCGGCCGGGGGACGGTCATTCGCCCAGTTCCCCAGCCGTTATCAGGCAAGATGCGACCTGAGCCGACATTTGGAGCTGGGGCGAGCGATCCTCGTCGCCGACTTGGATGGGACTGGCAGCCAATTGGTCGATTCATCAAGCAGTAAGCCACTGGGCGCTGACGGCGACGTGCAGGCGGTTGTGGTGCGCTTCGTACTGCCGGTGACCACGACCGAAATTCAGCCCTGACGTGGGGGTACGGACTGGTCGCTTAAGCGACCAGTCCAATCGAGAGCAAAGCGCTATTCGTGTACTAACCATGATTGAAACGCGCGACTTAACGAAGAAGTATGGCGAGCTGTTCGCGATCAAATCGATCGACCTCGCGCTCTCGCGCGGCGACGTTTTCGGATTCATCGGTCCTAATGGGTCGGGTAAGACCACCACGATGCGAATCCTGGCCACGCTGCTCAACCCCACGTGGGGCGAAGCATATGTCGGGGGCTACTCGATCTATACGCGGCCCAAGGATATCCGCCGCATGATCGGCTACATGCCCGATTTCTTCGGCGTGTATGACGACATGAAGGTGATCGAGTACTTGGAGTTTTTCGCGGCCGCCTATCGCATCCGCGGCCCAAAGCGCCGGCAAGTGTGCGATGAAGTGCTCGATCTCGTGGAACTTGGCTACAAGCGGGAAGCGCTTGTGACCAGCTTGTCGCGCGGCATGACGCAGCGGCTGGGGCTTGCGCGCGTGTTGCTTCACGATCCGCAGGTGCTTTTGCTAGATGAGCCGGCCAGTGGGCTCGACCCGCGCGCCAGGATCGAAATTCGCACGCTGCTCAAGCGGCTGGGCACGATGGGCAAGACGATCATGGTGTCGAGCCATATCCTGCCGGAGCTGGCCGACATCTGCAACAAGGTTGGGATGATCGAACAAGGCGAGCTGAAGTTCAACGGCACCGTCGTGGAGTTGATGAAAATTGTGCGGCCGCACGTCGTGCTAAGTGTCGGCGTAGCTGGCGACCGCGTCGCGGCGGCCAAGCTGTTGGAAAGCCATGACCTGGTCGACCGAGTTGATGCCGGCGAAAAGCATTTGACAGTGACGCTGCTCGATGGCCACCACGACTACAGCGACCTGGCGACGCTACTCGTAACCGAAGGTCATAAGCTGACATTGTTCCGCGAGGAGGAGCTGAACCTAGAGACGGCGTTCATGGCGCTGACGAAGGGGATTACGTCATAGTATTGACTGCCTAAAAAGACATGGCCGTTGCACCGCGTCACTAGGCCGCAATTTACATCGCGGGCCAACCGTTCTACAATTTTCAAATCGAAGGACGCCCCCATCGTCTAGAGGCCCAGGACACCGCCCTCTCACGGCGGCGACAGGGGTTCGAATCCCCTTGGGGGTACTGGCAAAGTGCTATGCTCGCACCGGTTCGCATCCAGTGTCCGCGAGTTGCTTCACGCCCGATTTTGCGATCGTGCCGCGCGTTGCCGAAAGATCACCGGGATGGCTCCAATGACGAACATCATAACTGTCGCCGGCTCAGGTGTGGCTGCAGTATGAGGCCGCCCAAGCATCGCGCCGCCGGCAGCGGAGCGGCCGAAATTCGCGCACCACGTGTTGTAGCCGACATCGCCGCCGAAGGAGTCGGAGTTCTTGCGCCAAACGACGTAATCAGCCGCGTCCACGTTGTCGTCGCCGTTGTAGTCGCCGCCCAGAGGCTGCGTTATGCCGAGGAAAGGGTGGCCCGTGTTGAACTTAAATAGCTGGCCACCACCGCCGTCGAGCTCAAGCACGAGCTTCCGCCTGCCGCCACTCGCGGGAATGACCTCCAGATTCACCAGTTCGATTTCGCCGGTGTCGTAATTGAGCCGCTCGATCGACGGACCGACCGATCCCAGAAAGTTAAGTTGAATCCGCTGACGGTAATCCGCCGCGGTTCCAGTCGGACCCGTATAGCCATTCACGACCATAAGATAAAGCTGGTCGTCCACATCGCTTGGATCATCGAGGCTCGGGTCAAGCGGTTTGAGCCACGAAATGATCACATCGCCTCGGTTGGTTGCATTGCATTCGCCAAAACCGTCCATGGTCGCGCAGCCTCTTACATTCCAGCCTCGAATGTAGGGATCATTGCGGTCGGCGGCCCATTCGCTGAACGTTGCGGTCGGCACGCCGTTGTCCGGCTGAAACCCGATCGGAAGCGGCGTCAGCGGATTGTTTGGATCGCCCGTCTGACCGCGCAACAACAGAATGTCCTGTGTAGGCAAAGTGCCGTTACCTGGCGTATCGAGGCCGGTCAAATGAACCAGTGTTTTGCCTAGGTTCCGTGCGCGGCGATTGATTTCGGTCTGATAGGTGTATCCCGGCTGCAGGCTGCCCGAGGGAGCGATCGACGATGCGCCCGTGTTGTAGGTGAAATCGATGAACGTCGTCGCGCCGAACGCCAGCGCCGCAAATGTATTGAGGTTCATTTCCGATTGCGACGGGGTGCGATACTCACGCACCGAACCCTCAGTGGCGTGAAACGTCTGTCGATAAATAGCCCAGGGGATTGCTGCGCTCTGCGCATGCAGCCGGTACCGGCGCATCTCGGCGTACCAATTGGTCGGCGAGCCAAACGCCGGGGCGTTCGGCTGATGAGAGTTTGGATCACTTTGAAACGGGTACGTGTCAAAGCCGAGCATGTCGGGCCTGGCACGCACGATAAAATCGCCAAGCTCGGCGTCGCCGACCTGACCGCCCCAGTTGTTCATGTACAAAATTGTGTTTGGCCACTGCTCTCGAATGGTGTTGAACCAATTTACGGCGCGCGTTCTGACGGCCGGATCATTGAGATGCCATTCATCGCCTAATTGCAGAGCGACGAGTTGGCTCAGATACGGCTGCTCCGCGGCGCCCGGCATTTTCGTCTCGTCGGCCGCCCATCGGGCCCAGAGAAAGCCGGGTGCGCTGCCGTGCAGAGTGGGATTCGAGTCCCACAGCCAGTTAATCGCCGTGTAATTAGCATTCCGATACGTTTCTAAATCAAATACGTCGTTCGTGGTGACCATGCCTTGGAGCTGTAGCCCTCGTTCGATGAGAATGCGATGGGCCTTGCTCACCTCGGCCGACGCTGTCTGCATGCCTCCGACTCCGATCATCCAACAAACGATGCCCTCCAGCAGCAGGCGGTATCTAACAAAGTTTTGGTCGTATTTCATAAATCAAGCCGATCGAGCAGTGGTTTTGCGCACTTCTGATTTTATCCAAAAACGACGGGGCCAGCGCGCTTACAGTGTTGATTTTCGGAATTGCTTGCGGCCGCGATCGCCGGGTCGGGTCGCGAGAGAAATGATTGCAGACTGGATGTGCATGGCTTACTCTTGGATTAAAGGAATCCATTCGAAAAGCAAGCACTTCGCCCGAGTGAAATGCCGCGTCAGATCATCGCCAATACCGCGGCAATCGCGGCCGGCCATCCTTGCGGCGCCGCTGCGGGAGTCGAGATACTGCGCGACGGTGGCAATGCCATTGACGCCGCCGTCGCCGCGATGCTTGCCCTCTCGGTCGTCATTCCTGGCTCGGTTGGCCTGGGCGGGTATGGCGGCAGCGCGGTCCTGTACTTAGCAGGGAGCAAGGAGCGGGGAGCGGGGAGCCGGAGAACTGGGACCGGAAGCCGACAAGAGGCTTCCAACAGCCCATCGCCAACTGTTACTGCAGTTGATTTTGATTCCTGCGCCGCTCGGATGGCGGGAAGGCGTAGTGACTGCCGATCCGCAATCAAGCTATTACGGAGCGCGTGCGGTCACTGTGCCCGGCGTTGTTGCCGGCCTCGAGCTGATCCTCCGTGAATTCGGTACGAAATCGTGGAGCGAGGTATCGCAGCCGGCAATTCGGCTTGCCGAGGACGGTTTTGAGTTCGACGCTGAACACCAGCGGCACTTTAATCGCTGCGCTGCAAAATTCGACCGGCAGTCGTTGGAGAACCTTTTTCCCGGAGGAGTCGCGCCCGAAATCGGTGGTTGCTGGAGACAGTCGCAAATGGCCGGGCTGCTGGACCGACTGGCCAGGGAAGGACCGCTGAGCTTCTATGACGGCGAGATCGCAGAGGCAATCGTTCGCTATCTCAATCAGCGCGGCGGAATTCTCACCGAGCAGGATTTTCGCTCCTATCGGCCGCAAATCGTCGAGCCGCTCCACATGACATGTCGTGGGTTTGAGCTCTGCACTCCGCCTCCGCCCTCCGGCGGCATCACAACTTTGGAAATCGTCCGCACGGTCGAACTATACTTTGCAGCACGTAGAATGGAACCCTGGAGCACGGAGTATTTTCATGTCCTTGCCGAAACCATGAAGCTAGTCTGGCATGAGCGACAAAGCGCGCTCGGTGATCCAGACTTCGTCAACATCCCCATCGACCAAATGCTCTCCGAAGGCGCCTCGGCAGCGCGTGTCGAACAAATTCGAGCGCGATGGCCGAAGGCTCATTTAGAGCACATCGGGCAGAGACAAGTCAATTTGACCCCCCGTTCCCCGCGCCCTGCTCCCGGCCTCGATTCGCCACACACTGCCAATGTGATCGCCATCGACGCCGACGACAATTTGATTTCGATCACTGCGACTCAGGGGTGGATGTATGGTTCCCATTTAGTAGTGGACGGCATGGGGCTGGTACTCAATCATGGGATGTCCCGATTCGATTATTCGCCGGGGCACCCAAATGCGCCGGCACCGGGAAAGCGCATGCTGCACAACATGGCCCCGATGATCGTGCTTCGAAGCGACCGGCCCACATTCGCATTTGGAATGCCCGGCGGGGCGAAAATTGTCAGCGTCACAGCACAGCTCGCCTTGAACGCAATCGCCTTCGGCGCGGTCCCGGCCGAATCCATTGCCGTCTCGCGCATGCACACCGATGGCAATGGGCCATTACTGGTGTCGCCGCATATGCTAGCGAACGTCGGTCGCCGACTTGGAGAAGTTGGGCCACATCATTCGACCACGATGAGGACATGGGCGGCCCGGTAAACGTCCTGGCGTATGATTCGAAATCTGGGAAAATCGACGTCGCTTCCGGCGAATCCACTGGCGCCGTCGCCGGTTTTTGATAACGCTGCCAATGAATCCAGAAATTCCCGCGGAACGCTTCGAAGTCTTCGCCAGCGGGCTGGATCATCCGGAGTGCTGCGCGTTCGATCGCGATGGCAACCTTTGGGCCGGCGGGGAAGGTGGCCAAGTTTATCGGATCGACCCAACGGGCAAGCCGGAGACGATTACAAATCTAGGTGGTTTCTGCGCCGGTTTGGCGTTCAACCCCGACGATCGCGAGCTGCTGGTCTGTGTCA
Organism: uncultured Planctomycetota bacterium; assembly: GCA_963713365.1. GTDB lineage: Bacteria > Planctomycetota > Planctomycetia > Pirellulales > Lacipirellulaceae > JABDGM01. Next base: position 65,108 of record CAVQLN010000013.1, read on the forward strand.
CGGGGGCCGGCCTCGTGCGCGTCGCCAAGACCGGCGAGCATCATGTGTTCGCCACAAGCGCCGGTGACCATAAAATCGTCGCGCCAAATTATGTGTTGTTCGACAGCCGCGGGCGGATCTATCTAACGGACAGCGGGAAGTGGATGCAGCGGCAAGGTTTTGTGCTGCGATTCGACCATGACGGACGCGGCGAGGTGCTTGCCGGACCGCTCGGATATGCCAACGGCCTGGCCTTAAGCGCCGATGAGAGGCATCTTTTCATGGTCGAGAGCGATAGCGACTCGGTGTTGCGATTCGAGATTGCCAGCGATGATCAATTAAATGAGCCCGAACTGTACGCCGAAGGCGTGGGCGCTTTCCCGATGGACTGGCAATCGACGTACAAGGAAATCTGTATGTCTGTTGTTACGCATCGGATGAAATCTGGCGAATTAGCCCGGATCGGGAAAAGATGTTACTTGCCCATGACCGCTGGGGCATCCTGCTCGGCCGGCCCACGAACCTGGCCTTCGGCGGCGAAAACTTTGACGAGATTTATGTCGCCAACCTGGGCCGCTCTACCATTACCCACGCTAAACTTGGAATTCGCGGCCAGCCGCTGGCAAATGGTCAAAGTTGACTCACGCAAAGGCGTAAAGTGCAAAGATGATCATTCAGAGGTATTCTTTGCGCCTCAGCGCCTTTTCGCGAGATATTATTGTTCAAGGATTATGAATCGACTCCAGAACAAAGTGGCGATCGTAACCGGCGCTGCGCATGGCATCGGCCGGGCAATCGCCGACCTGTTTGCGCGAGGGCGCATGGGTTCTCGTGGCCGATTTGGATCGCGAGGCCGGTGAAGCCGTCGTGTCGGAGATCGGCGCGACCGGCGGCCGGGCCACGTTCGCTCACGCGGATGTGACATCGTCAGATGAGGTCGAGCGGGCTGTGCAAATTGCTGCCGGAAAGTCGCAGCGCATCGACGTGCTGGTAAATAATGCCGCCCATCTTGCCGATTGGTATGACGTACTTCAGGCGACGCCGGAGCAATGGGACTACAGCTACTCAGTGACTCTCATGGGCGCCGTGCTTTTCACGCGTGCCGCGCTGCCATGGATGATTCCGCACAAGAGTGGTTCGATCATCAACATCGCCTCAATCCATGGGCTGCAAGGTGGGCGCACCTCCGCGACGTACACCAGCATGAAACATGCGCGAATCGGCCTGACGCGCAGCACTGCGTGCGATTTCGGTCCGCACGGAATTCGCGCGAACGCAATTTGCCCGGCGCAATCCGCACGCGTATTTCTCCACCGCCGGGCAGTGAGTTGCATCAGCGGCAGATTGCCAAATCGATGTTCTCGCGCACGGGCGAGCCGCGCGAGGTCGCCTGGGCGGCTGTATTCCTGGCATCGGACGAATCTTCTTTCATCACCGGCGTCACGCTGCCCGTCGATGGCGGATGGATGCGCGTTTTGATCCGCACGGATTCAGGAATTTACGAAACCCTCACCTCCATCGATTTACTAGACGCTCATGGCCGAGGCCGAGTATATTTATAATATGAGCCGAACCATACCCGCCATCTTTGACTCAGGCGTCTTCCGACCGCTCCAGCCGGTTGACCTGGCCGAGGGCACGCAGGTTGAAGTGCATGTGCCGATCGTGCCATCTAGCAAGGCCGCCACTGAATTGTCGCCGGAGGAACTCGCACGCCAGCGGGCAGCCATTGAGGAATTTCTCGCCGAGATAGAGTCGCTACCTCTCGAAGGTCCAGACGATGGCTTTTCTGGTCGCGACCACGACAAAATCCTCTATGGCAAGCCGTGATATTCGTAGATATCAGTGCCTGGTACGCATCAACCTCGGTGCGGGAAATTAACCATCAAGATGCGAAGCACTTTCTCGTCTCTGTTCGGGAGCGACTCCTAACAAGCGATTATGTCGTCGATGAAACGTTGACCCTTTTTCGTTCGCGTGGCGAGACTCAGCACGCCTTAACGTTTGGAGCCGAGGTAATTGATGGTTCCTTCGCGCACATAATCAGCATCACCGAACAGGATTTCGCTGCAGCGTGGAACGTTTTTCAGCGCTTCGCCGACAAGGAGTGGAGCTTCACCGACTGCACCAGTCGAGTCGTCATGGAGCGGCTCGGCATCCAACGGGCATTCGCGTTTGACGACCACTTCCGCCCATTTGGCACCGTGACCGTGGTGCCGTAATGACCGCCGGGCTAAACGTGCTTCCTTTCTGTTTACGGAGATCGGATGTCTAGCGCGCCCGGTTCATTTACGTATAAGGCCGGCACCGCAAGCATATGCATCACGCCCGATGAGCCGCTGTGGATGGCCGGTTATGCCGTGCGCACTGCGCCGGCACGCGGCAAGATATCGGATCTCTACGCGAGCGCGCTGGCGTTGGAAGACGAAACCGGGCAACGTTTTGTGATGGCGTCGGCGGACATCATCGCCATCACGCTGCGCGATTGCAGATTCGGTCGCCGCCGCCGTTTGCAGCCGGAATCGTCTCGCTCGCTCGCAGCTCTTATTGGCCGCGACGCATACGCACTATGGCCCGGAATTCCGACCCGACAAGCAGGTTTTCTTCAACATTCCCCACGAATACGCGGCAGCGTTCCGAGGTATCTCGAAGAAACTCGTCGCTGCCTTATCGCAAGTAATCGATCAGGCGATTGCTGACCTCGAGCCGGCGAATCTTTTTGTACGTAAAACGTCTATCGGTTTCGCGCACAACCGCCGCCGACATGCAATAGCAAGGCGCCACTCAGAGGGTACCCGGCACGGAGCAGGGAGTAAGAACTCCGGCTCTTTGCTCCCCGCTCCGTGCTCCTTGCTCTTCGACCATGATGTTCCCGTGCTCGATTATGTGGACGCGATGGGCAATCGCAAAGCGATCGTGTTCGGCTATGCCTGCCATAACACAACAATTCCGCCCGATGATCTGCGATACTGCGCCGACTGGGCCGGCTTCGCCCGCGAGGAGCTTCAGCAGGCCTACCCGGGCGCGACTGCGCTTTCATCCCAGGCGCGGGCGCCGATCAAGACCCGGAGCCGCGCGGCTCTGTCGAGCTTTCTCGTCAACACGGTCACGAGATCGCGCACGCTGTGCAGGATGCTCTCAACTCGCCCGGCGTTGAGATCACCCGCCCAATTCGTGCCGAATCGGAGGATGTCGACCTTGAGCTTGAGCCGGTTTCTCAGGAACGGCTCCGAAAAATGCTCGAGAGCGACGATCCTCCGCAGCGCGTGAAGGCTAGATTTCTACTCGAAGCACTCGATCGCGGGGAGAAGCTGATTACGTCCTATCCCGTGCCAGTTCAGGTGGTGCGCCTCGGTAACGAGCTACTCATGGTTGCGCTCGGCGGCGAGCCGGTGGTCGATTGGGCGCACAAGTTCAAGGAGGGCGCATGGAGCCGGGCGCATGTAGCCGGAATTCCAGCTTCTTGCTCCTCGCTCCCGGCTCCCCGCTCCCCGCTCATTTGGGTCGCCGGGTATTGCAACGACATGTTCGGCTATCTTCCAACCCGCCGCGTGCAGTCTGAGGGTGGCTACGAAGGCGGCCGGGCAAATCTTTGGAGCTCGATCCCGGCACCATTCACCGAAGACGTGGAAGATCGCATCACCAATGCCGTCCGCCGGCTCGTCGATCGCACAAGCGACTGAGTACAATTGTCTCTCGCAAAGGCGCAGAGGCGCAAAGGATTTTGACAACTGGTAATAGTTCGGGCAGCATCGGCATCTTCTTCGCGACTTGTTCAATCCATATATCTTCGTGGTATAAAGTCCTTGGTATGGCCATTGCGCCTCTGCGCCTTTTCGTGAGCTTTCCTGCGGTTAATAATCCTTTGAGCTTTTCACATGGATCGCCGTAAAATCCGCCTCACATTCGTCGAAACCGGCGAATCAGTTCTTGCCGAGATGCTCGACAACGAAGCGCCCGAGGTCTGCCGCATTGTTTGGGACCTGCTGCCGGTCGAGACCCGGGCCATTCATGGCATGTACAGCGGCGCTGAGGTTTTCGCGCTGCTGGATAATCCACAACCCGTGCCGCGGGAGTCTCTCACGCAGCTTCCGCTGCCCGGCGAGATTCTTTACTTCTATGACGATAGCAAGAACGTCACGAATGTTCGCAAAGCGGTGGCCGAGTTGTGCCTCGTCTATAATCGTGGAGTGGTCCTGCGCGGGCCGGAGGGCGTGCCTACGCACGCCAGTCTTTTTGCGCATCCCCGGCGACTGGAAGTACGACTGGGTCTCGTTCCGCGAGGCTTGCCGCAAGGCGCGCTGGGAAGGTCCACCGATGCTGCGGATTGAACGTGTCTGAGTGCATGCCCGCCGCGGTGGCGCTATCGCACGCGATACTTTTCTACCTTCTGATCATCCAATTCCACACCCAGGCCCGGCCGATCGGGTAATCTGGCGACTCCGCCCGATATTGGCAGCGCGTCGCTTAGTACATCGTCCTCATAGAATAGCGGGCCGATGATGTCGCAGGGATAGGTGTCGACGTCGAAGGCGAGCGCACTCAAGGCGAGGTGAATCATCGCGGCGCTGCCGACGCCGAGTTCCAAATTGCTGCCGATGGTGCACTTGACGCCGACGGACTGAGCAAATTCGGCGATTTTCCATGCCGGACCAATGCCGCCGGCCTTGCCGATGTAGATTGAAAACACGTCCGCGGCCTCGGCGCGGGCGAGCATTTTCGCGTCATCGAGCGTCCAAATACTTTCGTCGGCGATGATTGGCACGCTCACGTTGCGACGAACTTCGGCCAGCGCGATCTCGTCGCCGCCCGGAACAGGCTGCTCGGCAAAATAAATGCCGCACTCATCAAAAAGTCGATTGATCATCTCAATCGCGATTTTCGGAGTCGGCCAGCCGCCGTTGGCGTCCACGCCAAGCTTCACCTGCGTACCGACTGCCTCGCGCACCGCTCGTGTGCGCTCCAAGTCACTTTGCGGATCAATCCCGACTTTTACCTTCATCACCCGAAAGCCCCGGCTGACGGCCCGGGCGGCAATTTCCGCAGCTTTCTCCGGCTCCACTCCAGAAACCGACCATTTAATGGGCACGCGCAATGTAGCAGACACACTCCGTGTGCCGTCCGCCGCATCTGCTACGGCACACGGAGTGTGCCTGCTACTATGACCAAGCAACTCGAACACCGGTTTACCTTGCACTTTACCTAGGATGTCCCACAGGGCCATTTCAACGGCCGCTTTGGTGAAGTGGTTGCCGGCAGCGGCGGCGGCGAACTTGGCTCGCAGGCGCTCGACCTCATCTACCGTTTCGCCCACTAACAGTGGCGCGAAATAGGCGTCGATGAAGTGCGCCGCGGTCACCTGGTCCTCGCCGCTCCACCGCGGCGTGCAGGAAGCTTCGCCCAAGCCGACGATTTCATCGTCGGTGTAAATCTTCACAAGCAGAAATGGCGATACCAGGTGCGCCCCGCCGCGCCCGCTGCGGATGGCAAGCTCCGGCTTGATCGGTACGCGGATGGGAATTGTCTCAATGCGTGAGATCTTCATTAGTCGTGTGGCATGTAGCCGCCGGTCAAGGCCGGGTATCGTGCGACAGGTCGAACCAGAGAAAAAATCCGTAGATACTGAGCACGGTAGCGATGAACACGAACCACCACAGTAAATAGTTCTTCCAGCCTCGGTAACGCGCGCTGCTCCGGGGGCAAATGGAGAAAACTGCGGTTCCAAATGATTCCGCTCGTCTGCTCCGACGTTGGCGGCGAGGTGAGAAGCGACACGACGACCATGACCATCATGCAGAATAACCAGGTAACGAGCGCGCCGTGCTGATAAGCGGCCTGATACTCGCGCAAGCTCGTGAGTTTCGGCCAGACGATCCACTCCAGCACCATTCTAAATAAAAACCCGCTGATAATCGTTGCCAAGGCGGCCGTACCGTTGGTGCGCCGCCACAACAATCCCAACAGAAAAATTACCGCAAACGGCGGGGCGATCCAGAAGAAGATTCGCTGCACTAGTCGAAACAGCGCTTCCGGGCTCTCGATGTATAAAAACGCGATGAAAATGCTCACGATCAGAACCACAACGCCCGCAGCCATTCCGAACACCACCTGCTCACGATCGCTTGCGTCCGGTCGCAGCAGCTTTTTGTAGACATCGATCGTCAGCAGCGTCGAGGTCGAGTTGAGCACCGTGGAAACCGTCGACATCAGGGCGGCCGCCATCCCGGCCAGCACCAGGCCTTTGAGCCCCGTGGGGATCAACGTCTGCACGAGCAACAAGTATGCCTGGTCCTGTCGCCGCGCGGCCTCCAATTCTGGAAACAGCTTGTAGGCGGCGATGCCGGGAATCACGAAAAACAGCGGCGTCAATATGCGCAACAGGCCGGCGGTCACCACGCCCATGCGCGCATGCCACTCGTCCTTCGCCGACAGCACGCGCTGAACGATGTGCTGGCTGGCGCAGGTGTACCACAGACCGGCCGTCAGAAATCCTGTGAAAACGCCCGTCCAGGGAAACTGCTCATGAGTCGGCGGTAAAAACAGGTCGAACTTTTGAGGATACTCGTGCGCCAATTGCCATAACCCGCCCGTCTTCCACAGCGCAAGAATCGGCAGCAGGATTCCCGCCAATAGCATGACGCCCATTTGCAGGAAGTCGGTCCATGCGCTGGCCTTCATGCCGCCATAAATCGTATAGGCGCCGGTAACCAATCCGAAAAAGACGATACCCCACAAGATGTTGGTGTCGCGATCGGCGGTCATTTGAAAGCCGAACATGCTCTCAATCGCCAGTCCTCCCGCGTAGAGCGAACCAGCAAGCAGCGTCGCCACGTATCCGACCACCAGCGCCAGCGCGTACAGGTAACGGCAGGCCGAGTTGTACCGCCGCTCGAGGAACTGCGGCATCGTGTACAGGCCCGTCCGCACGTAATACGGCAGAAAGATAAATAGAAAGATGCTGTAGATGATCCAGGCGTTCCAGCTTCCCGTGGCGACCACGATGCCGTATAGATAGGCGATGCCGACATTGGCAATGTAATGCTCGCTGCTGATATCGCTGGCAACCATCGAGGTGCCGACGACATACCAGGGCAGCTTCTTTTCGCCGAGAAAGTAATCCTGCGGCCTGCCCGCGCATTGCGCGAGACGGCGAATCCAAGCAGCAGGCTGATCGCCATGTAGGCAAAGAAGACCCAGTAGTCGAGTGCGTTCAATGTCGCGTGATCGTTCATCGACTACCCGGTCACTTATTTACACTCAGAGTGCGCCCAGTTTTTCGGCCAGCTCCAGAAAGTCGCGGGCCTCGACGTCGAATCGATACGGTGTCTCGTCATAGGGAAGGTCGTATCGGTTCACATAGGCGCCGCGATATCCCGATGCGCGGGCGCCCACGACATCAAAGCTGTTGGACGATACCATCATGAGTTCGTGTGGTTCGGCCTTCAGCACTCGGGCCGCATAGCGGTACACCTGCGGATTTGGCTTGAATACGCCCACATCCTCGACTGAGATCACCCGATCGAATTCGAATCGAATGCGATTCTCTACCAGGTGAGCCAGGTAATCTCGCTCGCCGTTGGATAGTACAACCAGCTTGAACTTGTTCCGCAACCGCTCGAGGCCAGCCAGCGCATCACGGAAGGGCACAAGCTCCTGCCATCCCTCCATGATGCGTCGAATGTCCGTATCATCAAACGGCAGCTTCAAGGCCCGCAGTGTGTAAATCAAAGCGCGGCGAGAGGAATCAAGGTATCCGTAGTGGCCCGCGTAGAATTGATTGTCCTGATATTGCTCGATGCGCTGGCGATACCGCCACTGTTCCCAAAGCGCCTCGGCGGTGATTCCAGAATTCCGCGATTGTACAAATTCACTCAGGCGAGGCGTGTGGCTCGCTCCCAAATCAAGGATCGTGCCAAACGCGTCGAACGTGAGCGCATGTACTGAGACAAGCGGGTCCATTTATCGTTCGGAAACAAGCTCAATATTGAGAGATATTTAATGCGCTCGTCAGCCGCCGGTGAACCGGGCGATCGCTCAAAGTGTCTTTACAACTATGGGCATTACAGCCGATCGATCAATTCGAATCGGGTTTCGCAGCGGCCGGCCAAAGTCTTCGAAGGAAATCGTCATCAAGTCGCCATCCTCCAGCCGCAAGCGGTCCTTGAAGCTGAACATGTCGGCGCCGAGAAAATGGATGTGCACGTCGCCTGGCCGGCAGTGTTCGGCATGCTTGAAGTGATGGTGCTCGAGATTAGCCAGCGAATGGCACATCCATCGCTCGCCGCTGGCTTGTGGCGCCTCCCAGACCACTTTTCCGCCACGTTCGATTGTTGTACGTCCTGGCAAATTGTCGAACTGCGGCTCGATCACGAGCTCTGGCCCCAGGGCGCAGTCGCGCAGTTTCGATTCGGCCAGGTAGAGGTAGTTTTTAGACTCCAGCACGTGGTCGGAGAACTCGTTCCCCTGCGTGAGGCCGATGCGATAGGGCGTGCCGTCGCCGCCGATCAGGTAGACACCGGCAATCTCGGCTTCCTCGCCGCCGTCGAGTCCATGGGCCGGGACGTTGAGCGGCTCATTGTGCGCAGCACGATCATCCCCGTGCCTTTGTAGAACCACTCCGGCGCCGCGCCGATACATCCCGGCTGAGGACGGCCGCCCTCGAGGCCGATCTGGAACATCTTCATGCTGTCGGTCTGAGCAGGGAGCGGGGAGCGAGGAGCTTGGAGCAACGCGTCGGCACTCCTTGCTCCCGGCCGGGTACCCTCTGGGTGGCTCCCAGCTCCTACGTGCATCGACTGGCGATTCTCCGCGCTGCCCTTGTGGGTCAGACCGGTGCCCATGACATGGCATCGGCACGGCTCCGGATGATCGATCGGTGGCGCTAGCCGCCACGCCGAACGCCCTTCATAAACCTCGCCGTACTCCAGCTGCTCGTCGGAAGTCTGTTCCTCGATTAGCTCTCGCAACTGCCGGTTCGATTGGATCGCCGACGTCGCGAGCTCATAAACGGACGAACATGCGCAGCAGTCGAAGCCGGGGCTCATCGACCACCGCCACGCGCCGGCTGCCGTCGGCATGTGAAAGTTGAACGATTCGTAGCATCGTGTCAGCTACCAGTGGTTCCAGAAGTTAATGCAAACAAATTCGAATACGCGTGGACGCGGAAAATTATGAGCACGCAGAATAAGCCGACCGACCCACGGCCGCTAGCGAACGACTAGTTAATCAACTCCTCAGTCGGGTCCGTGACTTCGCCGAATCGTTTTAGAATTAGCTCTGGCAGTTCCTTGTAGATCTCTACAAGCGGAGCGTTGACTTCCTCAGCGTGCTCGAGCGACATAGCTGTTGCCCTCGCTGTCGCCCTCGACCAAGAGCGGCCCCAGCTCCTCGACTTCTAGCAGCCACATCGCCTCGGAGATACCTAGAAGCTCCTTCCAATAAACGTCGCGCACGCCTTTGACCGCTTTGCCGTAGATCGCACCGATCCCATAGGGCATGGTTGAAAGGCAGACCGTGCCGTGCTTCTTGAACACAGTTTGGTACATTTCCTGCGACATGCCGCCCTTGTTGAGGACAGCGCGGACTCCGTACCGCTCGAATAGGCGGTCCATCCACTGGGCATAGCGAAAGCCGGCCGTTGCCTGCAGCGAGTTGACCATGTACTTGCCCGGGGCTACTTCGGCGCCGGCGGGCGACGACTGCGTCGTGACATTGAACTGGTTGCGGATGTCGATGGGCGGCTCGTGGCCCTCGTCGATCATGTATTTGAAAACGCCGTCGCGAGCAGTGAAGATGCAGCCGTTGAGGTACACGATGTCGCCGGCATGGAGCTGGCGGACGTCCTTTTCGCTGAGAGGGATTTTTAAATGCCATTCCTTCGACTCGCGACGCATGCCCCGCGAGGAAGCAGAGGTGTCAGGTGTCGGGTGTCGGGTGTCTGATTCAGTTATCCGTCCGATTCCGGACACCTGACACCTGATCGACGATTCGCCGTGGCGAACACCTGACACCAATTCCGCGAGGCCCTTCATCCCCTCGCCGCCCTTCGTCGACGGCTGCGGCTCGCCCGGCTCGAAGTCGACCGCCTCGCGCCGGTAGTATTCGGTGAACCACTGCGGGTCTTCGCGGAACTCGACGCGGCCGTCGTTGTAAATGCGTGCCGTCGCGCGCCGCACCGCGTGGCACAGTTCGCTGATGCCGACCGGCAGGCCGCCGGTGTGCGTGTAGGCAATCTCGCAGTGCACGTCGAGCACCGGCGTGTCGCTGCGAAAGCCCATGATGCCGATCATCGTGCGGTTGCCAAGCTCAAGCAGCTCTTCTTCGAGCTGCGGCTACCAGCGGATCGGGGTGCCGGTCGCCCACCAGACGCAGACATGACGCTTCCTTGCCGAGCGTGACGCATTGGTCTTTCGTGCCGCCGATGCCACGCCGACGATCACTGGCGGGCAGGACAGTCCGCGATGGCCGAACGAGACCAGCGTGTCGACGAAGAACCGCTTGATGCCGGGGATGCCGTCGCCCGGGAAGAGCATGCGGTAGTCGCTGCCGAACAGGCCTCCCTTGTGCACGGCGGTGAGGTCGATCCAGTCGCCCTCGGGCTCGAATCGATATTCGACATTCGGCGCCATGACGCCGACGTTCGTGCCCGGGTTGCGCCGCGTAAGAGGATGTACGCGGTTGGAGCGCAGCGGCACGTCCTTGGTAGCCCGCGCCGTGGCCGCCCGCAGCGCCCGCTCCAACGTGATAAACCCGCCTTCGAGCCGCACGTCGTTGCCGGCCTTCACATAAAACCGCGGCAGCCCCGTATCGCCGCACATCGAGCTTTGCTGGCCAACCGCGACATCGGCGTTATCGATCACCGCAAGCAGCGCCCGCTTGGCGTCAGGATTCGTCTCGCGCTGAGCCGCGTCGACGAACGCTTTTTTCGCATCAAGCGGCACGGCGATAGCCGCGCGACGGTTGAGCTCGTAGGCGACTTCTTCGAGTTGCGAATAGGAAATACGCATTACTCGAATTCTAGTCGCTCGCTCAGCCTGCCGACAGGAGCCGTCCGCCAAGCAAGAAATTTGAACCACGGATGGCGCGGACCACAGATGGCTTTCACAACGGAAACATTATCCGTGCAATCCGCGAAGTCCGTAGTTCAAGAAAACCCACGTCTGCGAGCACAGAAACGTTGATTCTCGCTAATCAATACTAAACTGATTTGGATTAGCGTGTATCGCCTCGGTTCGCGAAGCACTCATTCAGTGAAGCAGGTTACAGTGTTCAGGGAGCTCGACTGAATCTTTCATTCGTCGTCGATGACGACGGATTTGAGGCCAGGGCCTTTTTGTTTCAATTCGTTCGGCGTGAGGCGAGTGAATTCGACCGGCGTGAAAGTCATTTCGAAGTGGCCGTTCTGATGTGGCGTGATGCAGATGTTTTTCAGCCAGTCGATATTTTTTTCGGGGAAGTCGCTGCGATAGTGGGCGCCGCGGGATTCTTCGCGCGCGAGCGCGCTGCGCGTGAGCATTTCGGCGACGAGCGCGAGGTTTTCAGTGTCGATCGCTTCGTTCCAAGGGGCGTTGTAGATGGGGCTCGGCGTGCTGCCTCCTCCCCTAACCCCTCCCCGCAGGGGGGAGGGGAACAACCCACAGCTCGCGCTTTTGATGCGCTCGCGGAGTTCTTGGATTTCGGGAAGGGCGGATTGCATGTCGGGGCCGTTGCGCACCACGCCGACTTTGCTCCACATGAGTTGCTCCAGATGGTCACGGAGTGCGAAGGGGTTTTCGCCGTTCGCGCGCGAGAGTGGTTTCATCCAATGCTGGCAGATCTCTTCCACGTCGGCGCGCGACATCCCGGTCGCCGCGGCGACCTCGCCGATGTACTCCACCATTTGGTCGCCGGCGCGGGCGCCGAAGACGATGGAGTCGGCGACGCCGTTGCCGCCTAAACGATTCGCGCCGTGGACGCCGCCTGTGTCTTCGCCGGCGGCAAACAGGCCGTCGATGTTCGTGCGGCCGTCCACATCGATCTTAATTCCGCCCATGTGGTAGTGGGCGCTGGGGCTGACTTCGACGCGGTCATGGATGAGGTCGAATCCGTACTCGCGGCAGCGCTCGACCATGCCGGCGAAGTGACGGGCGACGTCCTGGATGTGAGAGGCGTCGAGCAGCACGCCGCCCGCCGGTGTGCCGCGGCCGGCCATGATCTCCATGTAGCCGGCGCGGCTGACGACGTCGCGCGTGGCGCGTTCGAGCTTGTCGGGTGCGTAGCGCTCCATGTAACGCTCGCCGACGGCGTTGTAGAGCCGGGCGCCGGCGCCGCGGAGGCCTTCTTCCAAGAGGCCGCCGGTGGCGATCGATTTGCCGGCGAGGATGCCGGTGGGGTGGAACTGCATCATCTCCATGTCGACGAACTCGGCGCCGAGGCGGGCGGCCATGGCTTGGCCGTCGGCGGCTTTCTCCAGCGACGGCGAGCTGATCATGTACATCGTCGCGCCGGCGCCGGTGGCGGAGAGCGTGGCCTTGGCGGTCGCGGCGATGAAGCGGCCGCGGCGGTTGTCGAGCAGCACGGCGCCGACGACGCGCGAGCCGGCGGTGAGGAAGTCGAGGCCGCGGGTTTCTTCGAGTACGGTGACGTTCGGTTGCTCGAAGACCCAGTCGCGCAGGTTCGACATGATCTCGATGCCGGTGAGGTCGCCTTTGTGGACGGTGCGGTCGAAGGACTGGCCGGCGAACGGTTTTTGGTGGATGGTGCCGTCGGGGTTGCGGTCGAAGAGGCAGCCGATGCGGTTTTCGAGCTCGATGATGCGCTCGGGCGAATCGTGCACCAGGGCCCAGGCGAGCTCCTGGTCGTTGAGGAACTGGCCGCCTTGGATCGTGTCGTTGAAGTGCTTGTCGAAGGAGTCGGCCGGGTTGAGGACGCAGTTGTATCCGCCTTGGACCATGCGGGTGCAGCCGCTCTGGCCGAGGAGGCCTTTCACGGCGATGACGATGCGAGCCGCGCGGATTGGCGGTGGTGACGTGGAGCGCGGCGAGCATGCCGGCGCCGCCGGCGCCGAGGATGAGGACGTCGCAGGAGAGGTCGTCGATGGGGAGCATGCGAGGAAGGCGCTGGTCGTTTGTTGCTAGGGGTCCGAGGAGCAACGATATAACTCTAATCGTTGCCGTATCCAGCGGACCAATGCTCTTTTTCAATTCCTTCGATATCGTCGTGCACCAATTTCATCCACAGTTCAAGAGCTGCGCTCTTCGGCTGTATTACTTTTTGATGCCGCGCAGGCTCGTCCTCTTCGACATTTTCCCAGATGACGAGACCGGTTGAAAACACCGTGAGGGTCCAACCTGAATCGTGAGTCAGCCAAGTGTCGGGATGCTCGATGTCTTCAGTATCTAGTTCCGACACGGCCACTCGCATTCGCTCAACGGGGGCATCAGCTTCACTGCTGCCCCAGCGAAATTGAACATGGTAGCTCATACGATCACTCAACTTGGTGGTGTTAGGTGCGGGTTGCCGACGAAGGCGTCTACTCCCCAGTAGGCGACGACAATGCCGATGAGCGTGAGGGCGATGGTGATTGGCGGTGCGGAAGCGTGTGCCCCAGGTGTAGTCGAGGCAGATGTTGCGGATGCCGTTGAGGCCGTGGTAGAGAGCGATGAAGAGGAACCTGATGTCGATGGCGATGAACCAGGGGTTTTGGAAGAAACGCCGTTGGATGACTTCGAAGGTGAGTCCTTCGGGCGTGCGCACTTCGGCGGTGAAGTGCTCGACCCAGAAGTGCATGATGAGCAGCACGAGCAGCGCGGCGCCCGTGATGCGTTGCAAGTACCAGTTAAGCGCTCTTCCCGACATAGCTTCATTCCGGAATTGTCTCACGCAAAGGCGCGAGGCGCAAAGTTTGACGGGAAGTAAAAACATGCGGGCAAACATTTTCAATTCCTCGTCTTTGGTCTTTTCCTTTGCGCCTCTGCGCCTTTGCGTGAGTATTCTGTCTTGATTTGTTAGTAGTGCTGGAGGATTCCGTAGATGAACATCGGAATGGCGCCGGCGAGGAATAGCACGACTCCGATGCCAATGGCGAAGTACCAGAACCATTGGCGTTGGCGGCGTGAGCTCCACGCCCATGTCGACCATAGTGAGGCGGATCCCGTTAAGTGCGTGCAGGATCACGGTGCCGAGCAGCGCGATTTCGCCGAGTTTGAACAGCGGCGTGCTGAAGGTCTTGAGGGCGGCGTCGAACTTCTCCGGGTCCTGCAGGTTGCGGATCGTGTGCACGTGGACAATCAAGTAGCCGACGAGTGCGATGCCCGTAAGGCGCTGGATCCAGAAGGCGAGGTGGCCGACGTATCGCCAGGCGTACTTGCGCCGGTAGAGAGCAAGTTGGTGGAGGACACCCGACTCAGGATTATCGCTCGCAATCGGTGATATCATCTCGCTCATGAGTCCAATATATGCGATAAATGCACGAACCGACGAGACCTAGGTTGGACTCTGGATATGACATACGAAATCGAGTTTAAGCCTCGAGCATTGAAGGACCTACAGGCTTTGCCGAAATCCACGCAGCAGCGGATCGTTGTTAAAATAGAAGGGCTGGCCGATAACTTGGCCGGCGATGTGAAGCACCTGACGAACTTTACGCCGGAATATCGCTTGCGTGTGGGCGACTACCGAGTTTTGTTCGAGGTCGAAGGAAACAATCTCATCATGTATCGTATCCTGCATCGAAAGGATGCGTATCGTTGAATGCGGAGAATAGTATGCTGAAACTGCACGCAGAGATCTTGGAAAAGAACGGCGAGAAGCAATTCGCTGTGCTGCCGTATGAAGAGTTTCTCGCACTGCAAGAGCGGCTGGCAGATGCCGAAGATGTGTTGGCGCTTCGCAAGGCCAAGCATGCTGAAGGCAAGAAGAAGTCGATTCCATTGACCACAGTGAAGCGGAAGTTAGGATTACGCTGAGAGCAATTTTACGGTGATGATTCCGACCGCCGACCAGCGAAGTGCTGAGCGCCGAGTGCGCGACGAGCAGATCGCGCGGGAAACGCAATTGCCGCCGGCCAATCTTCCGCCCGACGCTGTACCGGCACCAGTTGAGACGCACCGGATCCACGAACGCCGGCAGCCGCTGGCGATAGCAGGCATCGTGGAAAACGGTTTGGTTCGTCCGCTCGACCCAACAGTGAATCTGCCGGAACACTCGCGAGTCATCATCGTGGCTGAGGTGAGCTAAATTACGGCCGGTGGCACTGCCGCTGCCGTTCCGTCCAAGAATCTCCACTTTTTCGACCGAACGCTAACTCCCAAATCGTCACTCATTTGGATTAGTGAGAAATCGCGGAAAGTGCGTGCCCCTACAGATTCGTCCCGCCACTCCGGAATGGAGTCGAAGAAATGGACACATACGAGATGACTTTTGATGGTTCGGTACTGCGGCGCGGGTTTTGGGTGTACGTATGGGCCATTAAGACACCAAGCAATGGAACTATTATTTACGTGGGCAGAACAGGGGATACGTCATCGCCCAACGCGCAATCGCCGTTCCGGCGCGTTGGACAACATGTCGACTCGAACCCTAAATCGAAAAGCAATGCTTTGGCTCGACATCTGCGGCGATTGGCTATCTCGCCAGAAGACTGTCAGTTCAAATTCACTGCGTTCGGCCCGATCTTCAGCGAGTGCGTGGACATGGACGCACACCGCCCGATTCGCGATTGCACGGCGGCGCTAGAACGACGAACAGCCGATTGGTTTAGAGAAAAAGGTTATCAACTTCTTGGTACGCATCCACGCAGGGAACCAGTTGATCAACAAGTGTGGCGCGCGATTGAGGTGGAGCTGTCCGCCCGCTTTGATACGCAAACCACCGTCCGATCAGTTGCGTCGAGATAGTGATGATGTGATGCGACTCCTCAGGGCTGAGAGGCTAACTCGATACTCATCGCCGAGAGACGAGAAAAAGCGATCATGTTCTGTGGCAGATTTGCGATGCAACTTATCGCCGGCCGGTGGTCGATCCCGATGCGGTTCCACCGAGTTTGACTCAGCCAATACCACGAGCAGGTCGTTGCTCGCTCCGTCCGCGAGGGCGAAGCTTTCTCGTGTTGGCGTGCTGTCCTTCGCGTGCCGAATTAACGCGATAGAAAACGCGGGTTCATCCGGCGTAAACGAAACTGAACCTACTCTGTCGGTAACTGATAATGACAGCTCGTGTGCGTTGTAATCGTGAATATCCGCGTTAGCGCTCTCGGTTTGGCCACCGGATATTACGATGCTTTCTTGCGATTGGTCCTCGCCGAGGCTCACTGCTGCAGCGGGTGCCGGCTCAATTGCTAGCCCGAAGCGACTTCGCCACACCCCATAATCAGATTGATCGATGAAGCCGCTGCCATTCCCGTCGGCACTGCTTCCCGGCGCAACGTTCGTGTTGAGTGTTTTGCGCCAAACGACATAGTCAGCGGCGTCGACCACGTCGCTATTGTTGTAGTCGCCAGGAAGTGTGCCCTCGAATCGCGCTACTGCGAAATCGTGGTTCGTGGTGCCAAAACTATAGCCAGCAACGATAATTCTGCCATCAGGTTGAATTAGCATGTCCGTGACGAAGTCACCTGTACCAATTGCGGCAGTTGTCTTACCGTCATCGCTGAACGTTGCGTCGAGCGAACCGGTGGCCGTATACCTAGCGACTGCGAAATCGCAATTATTGCCATTGTAAGAATGCCCTGCCACGACGATTTTCCCATCCGTTTGAATTGCTAACCCAAAAGCAAGATCATTACTTGTTCCGAAAGCAGTCAGCAATTTACCATCAGCATCAAAGCTCGCATCCAAAGACAAATCGGAGTTAAATCGTGCTACGGCGAAATCGTTGTTTGCACCGTTATAGCTGTAGCCCCCGACCACGATCTTGCCGTCGGACTGAAGTGCTAAGCGAAATGCGATATCATCGCCTGGGCCGAGAGCCGTTATTACTTTCCCGTCGCCGATTGCACTGAAATCAAGGGAACCATTCGCGTTGTAGCGCAATAGCGAAGTCATAGTTGCTGCCGTTGTAGCTTTGGCCTGCCACGACAATCTTACCATCTTCTTGCACGACCACGCTTCGGCCGACAGATCTGCTCGTTCCAATAGGAGTCGTGACTTTCCCGTCGCCGTCGAAGCTTGAATCAAGTGAACCGTTGGTGTTGTAACGTACCAAGGAGACGTTGTCATTGCTGCCATTGTAACTTTGACCTGAAACCAGAATTCTCCCGTCAGGTTGGACGGCAACATTCAATCCCCATTCCGATACTGTACCGATTGCGGTCGTTAATCTACCGTCACCGTCAAAACTGTTATCCAATGAGCCATTCGGGTTGAACCGTGCCACAGCAATTTCGTGTTTCGTTCCTCCACGAAAAACGGTTCCAGCAACGACGATCTTTCCATCGGCTTGCACCTCGACTCCAAATCCGAATTCATCGAGTCCTCCGAAGTCGGTGGTAACTTTACCATCGCCGTCAAAGCTCATATCAAGTGAACCGTCCGCATTGTACCGAGACACTGCGAACTGATTCTTGCTGCCGTTGCTCGCGTATCCTGCGAGTACAATTTTTCCGTCGGCCTGAAGCGCTACAGCATGAGAAAATTCTGGAAAACTTCCAAAGGTGGTTCTGACTTTGCCACCGACGCCAAAGCTTAGATCGAGATCGCCAGCTGCCAAAAGGCATCTATCTTCGAGAAATTCAAATCGCAAGCGGCGCGATAATGACCTCGGCACAAGTCGCCGCGGACAGTCGTTCGATGCGATCCAATTGCAAAGTACGTGCTTCAGCAAGCGTCTGCTCGTTCGAAAGGTGTCACAAACTGAGGGCCCATTCGGGCCCGGAAACGCTTTCGTTACCACTTCGACTCACGTCTGAGTCTAGACGACCCAAAGGGCAATGCAAGAGACGGCCAAGATCTTGTTCGTCCTGGATTTTTAGTAGGTGCCGAGTTCACGCTGCTTGCCAATTCTCAAGCGACAATCCTGGCATGCGGCTGTGTTCGGCGGCATTGTGCGTGAGGGAGCGTCATGCCGCGGCTTCGCGCGATCGCAACGGTGATTGGTTAGGGTCGGCGGCGGTGCAGCTCATGTAGGTGCCTACTTATCGTGGAACTTCTTGGGAAAAAGTACGCGCCCGCTTCATCTTCATGATCGAATCGGTGAGGTTGATGCCTTTGGGGCATGCCGCGACGCAGTTGAACTGCGTATGACAGCGCCAGACGCCGGTTTCGTCGTTAAGGATTTTCAAGCGCTCGTCGACGTTGTCATCGCGCGGGTCCAGCAGACGAAGCATGGCGCGGTTGATGGCGGCGGGGCCCAAGTAATCCGCATTGCTTCCGACGATGCCGCAGACGCTGTAGCAGGCCCCGCAGGTAATGCAATCGCGTTTCGCTTGGGCCTGGCGGCCGAACTCGCTGTCCGGTGGGACGATCGCGAGTTCTTTCGAGTCTTTGTTCTTGGGGTGCAGCGCCGGCCGCACCTTTTTCCACTTTTCGAAGAACGGACCGAGGTCGACGACGAGGTCTTTAGCGACCGGAAGCGATGCGAGCGGCTCGATGACGATCGATTCCGCATTTAGAGTTTCCACGCGGGTCTGGCAAGCGAGGCGCGGCATCCAATTGATGCGCATCGCGCAGGTGCCGCACATGCCGACGCGGCACGCGCAGCGGAACGATAGCGAGGAATCGTGCTCGCGCTGGATGAGGAACAGGGCGTCGAGCACGGTCATTCGGCTATCGAGCTCAAGCGTGAAGTGCTGTGCGGCGCTCAGGTCGGTCCGCGTGATCTTGAAGCGGTACGTTGCCATGTCCTCGGCTGCTATATCTTCGATGGTTGATTTGCCATACTAGAACGTACTGTATAGCCTACCTCGATTCTACCCAAGCAGCGGTAGTTGGTGATTGCTCAAGGACGCTCTCCCAAACTGCTTCGCATCACGATATGAGATTTCGCTTCTGGTCAACGTTGGCTGGCGTATTGCTGGCGGCGGCTGTTTTCGCGGGCGCCCGGCAGGCCGAGCTGACGCCGGCGCAATGCTGGACAGCCGCGGTGGCCGCCCTTTGCGCCACGTGGTGGATTCTCGAGGCGCTGCCGATGCCGGCCACGTCGCTGGTGCCGCTGGTCGTGTTTCCGATCACTGGCGTGCTCAGCGAGCGGGAAGCGGCGGCCGCGTATGGCCATCCCATCGTGCTGTTGTTCATGGGGGCGTTCATGGTTTCGAAGGCGGTCGAGCGATGGGGCGCGCATCGCCGTATCGCCCAAGCGATGATGGCTTGCATCGGCACCACAAGCGGCCCGCGCGTCGTCCTGGCCATCATGCTCGCCACCACGCTGTGCAGTTTTTGGATTAACAATACGTCGATCGCGCTGATGATGCTGCCGGTGGCGCTCGCCGTAATTGAGCAGGACAAGTCGGGCAAGCTGGCCGTGCCGCTGCTGCTGGGCGTGGCCTATTCTGCGAGCATTGGCGGCATCGCTACGCCAATTGGCACGGCGCCGAACGGCGTCTTCCAATCGAACTACGAAAAGGTCACCGGACATACGGTGCCGTTTCACCATTGGATCCTGCTGGGCGGCTTGGTGGCGATGCTGATGATGGTGACGGCGTGGGTCGTGCTTTCGTGGCGAGTGCGCGGCGTGTCGTCAATCAAGATAGAAACGAGCGGCAAGTGGACGTCGCCGCAGAAGCGGACGTTGGCGGTTTTCGGCCTGGCGGCGCTGGCCTGGATTACGCGAGAAGTTCCCTACGGCGGCTGGTCCGAATGGTTGCCCCCATTAATTGGCGAAACGAAGGCGGGCGACATGGCCGTGGCGGTTGCGGCCGCACTGGCGATGTTCTTACTACCCAGCGGCGAGAAAAAGGGCGAACGACTGTTGGATTGGGACACAGCGGTTTCGATCCCGTGGGGCGTGCTGGTGCTGTTCGGCGGTGGCATCGCGCTGGCCGCCGCATTCGAGTCGTCCGGATTGTCGACCGTCATGGGCGAGAAGGTCACAGGCATCAGCGATTGGCCGCTCGTGGCCACCATCGGAGTGCTGTGCCTGGCGACCACTTTTTTTTCGGAGGTAACGAGCAATACGGCGACCGCCAACCTCTTAATGCCGATCCTGGCGTCGACGGCGGTGGCGAACGGCATGGAGCCGGCGCTTTTGATGTTTCCCGCCACGCTGGCCAACAGCCTGGCTTTCATGATGCCCGTCGGCACACCGCCGAATGCAATCGTCTATGCTTCGGGCCAGCTGCGGATTATCGACATGGTACGTTATGGTTTCGTGCTGAATCTGATCGGCGCAGTGATCGTGACACTTGTTTGCTGGTGGCTGATGCCGGTGGTGTTTGGCGGGTATGGCAGCCCATGAAAGGGCCGAACCGTAGTCATGCTATAGCGAGCGTTTCCATTTGAAAATCGGAACGGCGAGCAGCAGCAAGAAGAGAGAGTAAGGCTCGGGCACCGCGGCGGCTGCGCTGCTTGATGCGCCGCTGCCGGAGGTGCTGCCGAAGTTTGTGCGCCAAATGTTGTAGTCCGCGTCCGTGTAGGTCACGTGCAAGCCGTTGCGCCATACGACGTAGTCGGCGGCATCCACGACGCCGTCGGCGTTGAAGTCGCCGGCCAGTGGCGGGCGGATAAATGTTGTGACCTGCAGCCGGCCGGCGCCAGTGATCCGTGCACTACTGAATGGAGCGCCTGAGCCGACGGCGCCCCAGATGCCGGCAGGCTGTGAGAGGCCATCGATGAATAATGAGTCGATGACGTCCGAGCCGCTGATGAAGTTCAAATGAAGGAATGCACCCGTCGACAGATAAAGGTCCGCCGTATCGGCAAGCGACGGCTGATGGACGCGAAGCGTGCCCGCTTGCACCACCGTGTCGCCCGTGTGAGAGTTCGCGGCAGTAAGCGCCAGCGTGCCGGCGCCGCTTTTTGTGAGGTCGCCGTTGCCGAATACGGCGCCGCTCATCGTGAGCGTATCGGCGTTCACAGCCGCGCTCAAATCGCTCGTAAGCTGGACGCTCGCACTAATGCTGTGGTTGCCCTCGTTCGAGATCAGGGTGGCCGGCGAACCCGATTTATTGAACACGATGCTTCCGCCAGTTCCAGGAGCGATCGTGTAGCTCTGCGGGCTGGCGAACGTAAGCGTCCCGACGGTTTTACTGCCGTCGAGCGTAACTGTGCGGCTGCCAGTGTTGGTGCGCCAGAAATTCGCCACCGCGCCGATGGCGTTCGGCACGCCGCCGAGCCAGTTGAGCGGCTGGCTCCAGCTTAGTGGAATCGACGTGCCGTTCACGTTGATGGCGCTGTCGGACAGCCATTGCGGCTGCTGGGTGGGCAGCACGCGGCGCGAGCGATAGTAGTACTCGTGCTGGATCTGTTCCGCCTGAGTGATGCCCATGGCGTTGCCGCCCCAGTTGTAGGCGAGAAAGCCATCGAAACCGACGTTGAGGATGGCATCCTGACGGATCTGGATGACCGTGTCCCAATCGGCGGCCGAAGCGAGTCCCGCGCGGCCCCAACCTGTGGTCCGCGTAACTCCCTGATTGTCGACGTACGTGGCGTTGTTATTGGCGAAATGCTCGCTGATAAACAGGCGCGATTCAGGCACGCCTGCCGCCAGGTAGGTGTTTTTTGAACTCTGGTACTTGCCTTGTACCCAAGCCAGGCGTGACGCGTTATTGGTACCGCTATTCCAAACTTCCGTGCCGCTTTGATAGGACTCAATAGCAACGTACGATTTAGCCGCCAGCGCCTGCCAGGATGGAGCATTAGCTGTCCCCACGGTCTCGTACGGCGAATAAGTGATTACCTTGTAGCCGTAGATGTCGTTCAGCAGGGTAACCGTGTCGATCACCCACGTTCGATGTTTGCTCAGACTGGGCACGCCTGGATTCAGCTGCCATTGGCTGGCCGAAATCTCATTGAGGATCAACCACTCCGGTCGGGGGCCGTTCTTCGTCGAATTCCTGGTCACGTAGTTATGAATGAAGGCAGCCTCTTCGGCCGGCGTACGCCGCCCAGCGTCCGGATGATTGTAGTCGGCATTGAAGTTGTTGTAGAACTCGGCCAGGGCATTACCGTTGGCAACCATCTCGGGACGATGATTGTCCGTAGAGGTCATCATGTAATGACCATTAATGCTCGGATAGTTGAGCACATTGAACTGGGCCTGGCCGAAGCCCGTCTCGAAGGACGTGTAATCAAAAAGAAGATCGTACGCCGGCGCAGCAAGCGGGAAGAATAGCAACGGCAACGCGAGGCTCGTGACGAGAGCGAATCCATTCAGCCGGGGCGGGCGGAAAGTGGCGGCGGGCTTCATGCGTAAGCCAGCCTCAGTTCGCATCGGTGGTCAGGTCGAAGTCGAAGATGTTCTCTTCGTCGGCTTTCACCTCGCGCCGCAGCTCGGATTGCGTATCATATCGCGCGGGGATATTCGGAGGATTTCTCACGAGTTCCCGTGAAACCGAAATCCGCACCGTATGCTCGCCGACAAGGGCGCCTGGTTGACCTCGCTTGAACATCAGTTGATACCGTCCGTCGGCGTCGGTGCGGCCACTGGAGGCACGCTGCGCACCATCCGGCTGAAAGCTCACGTCCGCACTTGCGAGCGGCCGGCCGTCGAGCGTGACTCGGCCACTGACCGGCGCCACCTGCGAACCGCTCTGGCCACAACCGGCAAACATGGCCAGTAGTAACGGTATAGCAAATTTCACACGGCGCTTCGCGGACATTGCCCAACAGCCAACGAATCACAACAGGACGAGAAACGATACCCAAATCGACAGCTTGGCGCCATCAATATCCTTCAACCGGCACCTCATCATCCCGCCATGCAAGCCGCTGGTAAACACCGATAACCCTGATTCCGATCTGAGGCTTGCAGCGCAACGGTCCCCTTGCAGTGCAAGTGGCGGAATTCAGCGCTGTCCCAAAACTAATATCATCGTCAATCCACCGCACAGACCCGTCGCAGAATCCAAAAAACGCGCCGCCAGGGTGCGCGCTGCTGAAGCCTTCCGTGCACGTGTTATAGGCCCCCGTAGTAGGAAAGTTTAAGGTCTTGTCATCAGTGACATGGGCCAAGGTCCACATAAAGCTATGCATCTGGCTGTCGGCGTTGTTCCGCGAGCCGATCCAGGTAGCCGAGAGGCAAAACCCATCCCGTTCACCAAACATGAACGTTTTGCTTGTGCCATCCGTGATATCCTTCACGGAAACCTTGCTGTCGCCGAAGAAGATGCCATTGCTATCACACTGGTCCTTATTTGGGACCCCATCCGGGGAAGTTGTGCACCGGTCATCCCTCATTCCAAAGCTCCCCACGTAACTCGACGCGGACGGCAGAAATCTTGGGCTTAGATTCTTTGAATTATCGCCGAGAAAGCTCCGCTCCCACAGACCCGTATCCTGTGTCCGCGCGGGGGGATTAATGATACCGCAGCCGCCGCCCGGCTGTTCGCACGGCACGAGAGCGGGCGTTCCATCGGACGGGCAGCGGAACACCTGCACCGGCGTCTGCAAAGGCGCTATTTCATTCGCGTTCGTTTGTCCCGCGACAAACACATCCGACAAGTTGCGCGGGCCGCCCCTGGCGTTTCGCGCCGCTGCTGCGGCAGCGTCCCACGGCTGCATTAAAGTAGGCGAGGGACGCAGGCGGTCATACGTGCTTTGCTCCTCGATATACGGCAACAGGAAGACGCCCCAACCCCAGCCCTCGAGGTTCGCAGTCGGACTAGGGACGAATCCAATCGGAAACTTCTTGTGCGTCGAGTGATAGTTATTTGCCGCCAGCGCGAGCTGCTTCAGGTTGCTCTGGCATTGCGCCCGCCGGGCCGCCTCGCGAGCCGCTTGGATCGCCGGCAACAACAGCGCCACGAGGATGCCAATGATGGCGATCACCACGAGTAGTTCAACCAGCGTAAAACCATGTAGAGAAGTAGGTCGGCCGAGCCGAGGCCGACGAAGCAGTGCCGCCGACCCGGCACACGGCAAAGCGGTGTGCCGTGTGCCCGTCGCGGCACCTACATAGGTAAAGGCGCATCGCAAACGATTAACATTCATGGCATTTGCCTTCCGGCGAGATACGAACACCGTCGCTTCGAGCCGCGGCGCTGCGCGACCTCGATGCCGGCTCGATGAAACAATCCATTATGCGGCTTGTAAACAGGACTGCCAACCCAGGCTGAAGGAGTCTAACGATCCCGACCGACGATCCAAGCACCGAATACGCCCGCTAACAACAACATGAAGCCGGCAGGCTCCGGCACGGCGCCCTGCGCGCTTGAGTTGCTGCCTCCGCCTGACATGGCGCCGAAGTTCATCCGCCAGGTGTTGTAGCCTGCCGGATCTCCGCCGTGAGCCACCGGATTCTTACGCCAAACGACATAATCAGCCGCGTCCACTTTGCCATCGTTGTTGTAGTCGCCCGCGAGGCCGGCGCCGCCGACCGTGATGATGCCGCCGCCCAAGAAGTACTCATCGAAAATGTTGGTCGCACCGCTGCCTGTGGCGCCGAACGTGCCGCTAGTAAAAGTGGTGGTGCCTAAGACTAGCGAACCAATCAGTTCATCGATGCCGGCCGCGAGATTGATAAAGCCGACATCCGCCATATTGGCCGTCCCGCCGCCCAGCAGCGTTACCGTCGCCGTGTCGAGGATCGCGTCCAGTACGCCGGCGGAAATTGCCGCGCTCCCGGCATTGACGGTGACGTCGCCGTCGCCGAACGTCGCCGTTGAGCCACTCACCGTGAGGCTGCCACCGTTTACTGTGTTGTCGCCAGAATAGGTGTTCGCGCCGGCAAGCGTGACCGCACCGCCATTGACCGTCAGCGAGGTGGCAGCCGTGATGTTGCCGTTGAACGTCGCGGTGCCGGTCCCCGTTTTATTACTTATGATTGGCCCCGCGGCCGTGTAGTTGCTATTGACCGTAACGGGACCGGTGCCGCCCAGGACGAGCCCGCCGCCTCCGCCGACACTGCTCCCGTTGATATCGCCGCCCGAGAATGTGTAGGTCGACGTACTGTTGCTAACTGTGACGACGTTCGGCTGCACGCCGCCGGCCGCGATGGTAACGTCCGTGTTGGCGCCGGTATCGTCGAACGTAACGTTATCGTTGCTCGCGAACGTGGTGCTGGTGTTGATCGCTACATTATTGAAGTTTGCCGTCGTACCCGTGTCCCAGGTGCCATTGTTAGCTCCTGTCCATAGGAGGGCATTCGGTCCGCCCGTGACGTTCATGATGACTCGCGTAGCGGACGCCGGGTTGCCATCCTGGATCGTGTTGCTGTCGTCGGCCAGATGGTAAGCAATCGTCGCGCCGTTGAGGCTGTTAGGACTTGGCAGCGAACTAGTGAAAAACGGACTGGCATTGTTGCTGCCGGTGTACTGGCCTGCCTGGAATGACATCAGCGTATAGGTGCCATTGCCCGCCGCCCCGCCGGCCGGGTCACTTAGATTGACGCCAACGCTGTTCGCCGCGGCGGGCACCATCAGGGCGAAGCTGCCAAAGAAACTCGGCATGTCGACGCGATCGCTCGTGCCCGGCGCCTCTAGACCGATGTCAAGGTTCGAGCCGCTGCTGAGCGAAACGGTGTTCAAAGCAGAAGAGCGCACCGATCGTCGTGCCGGTCCGCGGCCCGGGGGCCAGATGGCCGCCGGAAGCCACGGTAATCGGGCCGCCGACGCCGCCGCTACCGCCCAACGTCCCGCCGGTGTTGACCGCTACCGACCCGGTACCCGTTTGCGAGACGGCAGGGTCGCCCGAGGCCAACAGTCTGCCGCCGTTGATCGTAGTGCCGCCGTTGTATGTGTTGCCAGCCAGCCTATTGAGCGTCAGCGCGCCGGCGTTCGAGGATGCCAGAACCAATGCGACGTTGTCGTTCGAACCGGAGAGGCTGGTGGCGCCGATCAGTCCTGAATACACCTCGTTTATGTCGCCGTCGATGGTCAGCACGGAGGTTGCCGCATCGGTGTTCGTGATAAAGTTCGAACCGCCGGTGCCGCCGGCGAGTGCACCGACTCGTTGGTCGAAGCCCGCCATATCGAACGTGCCCCTGCTGACAGAAAACGTGTTGCCGACAGGAAGAGCGTCGTCGATTCCCAGACGGATCACCGCCCCTGTCTGCGAGTTGAGATTGGTCGTGCCGGTGTAGTTCGAATGGTTTGCCAGCACGATCATACCGTTCCCACCGCCGTTACCGACCTGGAACACAAGATTGGAGCTGCCGGAAATGACGCCGCCCAGCGTGATCACCGATCCGGCATTGGCGGCGCCGATCGACTGCGTGAACGTGCCGCTGCCGCTGTCGTTGAGGTTGACGTTGTTATTGAAGGTGGCCGTATAGGGTGCAGTGCCCGAAGCTCCGGCAGCCGTGAAAAGCAACTGGGACAGGCCGCGCTTTATGCGCACGGTTGCGCTTGGCGGCAAAGCGGTCGGATTGTTGATGTTGATCTGCAAAAAGCCCGTGGTCGTGGTGGTGCGCCGAAGATGAGGTCGCCCGTGAACGTGTTGGTCGCGCCGGTCGCGTTGGCGCCAAGCGTCAGAAACGAATTGATGCTTCCAGTCGGATTGGCCACCACCGTAATATCGGTACCGCTAATGGGAGAGGCGAGGATCTGCGCTCGGGCCGAGCCGCCTACGTTCGTGTTCATAACGATCGAGTTGGTCGGACTGGCGATGTTAATCACCGTTCCGCCGGTGATCGTCGTGTTTCCTGCAGAAATGCCAAATGTGAGGGAATTGGCGTTAATCGTCGCGGCTGGGTCAACCGTCACCGTATAACTCGCACCGCCATTGAACACAGCGTCCTGCGTTCCATCGTTGGGCGTCCACGTAGAGTCCGCAGGGCCCACGTCATTCGTCGTCCGCCAGTTTTGCGTTGTGTTGACGTCCCATGTGCCGCTGCCTCCCAGACTGCCGTTGGCGTTCCAATAAAGAGCGGCGTGGGCGCTTGATTGTAAAGTTGCCAATATCACCAACGCGGCAACGAAACTCGTGCAACGTTTCATAGGTAGTTTCTCCATCTGCAAACAATTCAAAAAACGTTCCTTGCGTTATGCGATACTCGAATGTGACGCCGAGCCGTCTGTACGCTATGTGTCGAAATAGAATTAATGAATCGGCGCCCGCTTAATGACAAAATATGCTTACGTGCCGAGCAGTTTCCACGTTTTCGTGCGCACCGCGAAGAATAGCGCGCTCGCGAGCAGCAGAACAAAGAACGGTGACGGCTCAGGGATCGCCGTCACGCTCGCCCAGTCGGTACCGACGCGAAGCTCGTCCAATGTAAGATAAGGCGCCGGACTTTGCCGGAGCAGGATGCTCGCGATCTGCCCGGTATCGTTCCCCGTGTGCGTCGCGACCGGTGCCGGTGGGGTAGTTGCGCCAAGGCTGCCGGGATTTATCCAAAGGCTGGCAACGTCGTCGCCTGCATTGGGATTAAATGTGTAACCAGCTACGATGAAATAGGTCTGCCCCACAGTAAGAGACGGCAGCATTTGGGCATTCATCAAAGCGGCGGTCGCATTGACATTGAATACACCCAACTGGAATTTCGTCCCATCAGCGGGATCGATTCTCGCTTGCATTCGCGCCATACCTACCGTGGGATTACTCGCCTGTGGAACATTCCCGCTGTTGTTCAAACCCAGGAGCCACCCACCATTTGTATTGTTCGAGCCAGTCAATTGATCGACGCGCAGTGCAAAGGAATAGTAGACCGTGCCGGACGTAATCACTCCCCCCGTTGGAGCGAAGGCAAGTCGGTTCGTGGCTCCACTCAAGTTGCCGACGCCGGTAATCGTGGCCGAGTTTCCAACGGCCGGCTGTAATATGGATGGCACGCTCAAGTTACCGCTTGCCACGTTGATCGCCGTAGTTTCGGTGATGACTATGGAGGGCGGACTTCCGCCCGCTAAAAGCCAATTTGTACCAGTCGACGGATTGCTCTGCCCGAGCACCCTTTCGGCGGAATCGTAGTTAAACGGTTCATACACGACGAGCGTGGCCGATGCAGTGGACGTGAGCAAGGCCATAACAGCGCAAGGCAATAGTAGAGCGCAGCTTTTCGCATCCGCACCTCCCCAATCGATGAAAACCGTTGTTTGCGGCGAGGATTCGATTTTAGATGATGCTGTTGCGGGTCGTCAAATTTTATCGCCTGCCATTTGCTGAAACGAGCACCGGTTGTGCGCGGCGTCGGTCTGGATTACTCTCCAAGGAATAGGGGCAATAAGCCGACGGCGCGTCGGCATCGCGGCTTCGCACGTCGAAAACTCAGCGGAAAGGGCGACATAAATGAAAGGGAACGATGACCGTTGCCGCGAGAACCTTCGCTATCGTTCAGTAACATTACCAACTTCATCATGAAACGTGTGTTACCCTCCCGGCGAGAATTCCTGCGGCAAAGCTCCGCTGCGCTGGCCGCCGGCTGCACTTTGGGCGCAGTCGGTCGGCGGCGTGGTCGCGGACCAACAGACCAGCACGGCTGACTCTGACATTTCTCATCAAGCGGTTGCCTGTTCGCGCCAGGAGGCGGCGCGCGCGCGCGCGAAATTCTTCTAAAGGGCGGTAATGCGATTGACGCCGCTGTGGCGGCGTTGGTGGTGCAATGCGTGATCGAGCCGAAGAACGTCGGCATCGGCGGATATGGCGGCAGTCTCGTTTTATTTCATGCCGAGACCGGCCGCGTACACGCGATCGATTTCGACTGCGCGCCCGCGCAAGTTCGATCCGGCTACGTTCAACGAGTCGACCGCGAAACATGGTTGTTTGGCGGTTGGAGTGCCGGGTGTTGTGGCGGGCATCGATTTGGCGCTGCGCGAATACGGCAGCATGTCCTTTAAGACCGTCGCGCAGCCCGCGCTGGCCCTGGCCCAAGACGGCACCGTCGTCACGCGCGAATTAGCCAATAGTTTCAATAATCTTGCGAAGCAAATTGATCCGGTTTTGCGCCCAGCGTACTTTCCGAATGGCATTCCGACGGAAGGTGCGACCTGGGTGCAGACGGACTTGGCCCGGCTGATCCGCCGGTTGGGCGACGAAGGGCTGGCCAGCTTCTACAAGGGCGAGATTGCGGCCGCCATTGCCCGTCATGTGCAACAGGGTGGCGGAGCGCTTGCGGAGGAGGACTTCCACGATTTCCGCGCATTGATCGTTCAGCCGCTTCACATCGGTTATCGCGGCTATGACCTTTACACGCCGCCTTTGCCGTCGGGTGGGTTCACATCACTGAGCATTCTGAAGATGCTCGAGCAATTCGATGTTGCGAGGCTTGCGCCGTGGGGCGCGGAATACGTTGAATGGTTCGCCGGCGCGTCGAACCTCGGGTGGGGTGAGCGCTTTCGGTATTTTGGCGACCCGGAATTTGTGGACGTGCCCGTCGACGAGCTGCTTTCCGAACAGCGCCGCTCGTGACAGGGCGAAAATCCTTCGTGAGCGCTTCCCGACCACCACCGCGCCGGTACCGGCGGAGACCTCGAGCACCGTGAATATTCTCGTCAAGGACCGCGACGAGAACGTTGTGTCTTTAACCGCCACGCATGGCGAAGCGTTTGGTTCGCGTGTTGCGATTGAAGGGCTCGGTTTGATACTCGGGCACGGCATGTCGCGATTCGACACCAACCGCAGCAGCCCGAACTTTCCCGCACCCCGAAAGCGGCCTCAACATAACATGTCGCCGCTTGTGATCGTGCGGAACGGCAAGGCTTACGCCGCGCTAGGCCTGGTAGGTGGACCAAAGATCGTTACCGTCACCGCACAGCTGGCCGTGAATCTGATCGACTTCCAAGCCGACGCGACGAAAGCCGTATCGGCCCCGCGCATTCACACCGAAGGCGAGGAGCCGATTCTGGTCACGTCGAATACGGGCGCCGACATTATAAAAGAACTTCGCAGCAAGGGACGCCGCGTTAAGACCGTGGCATCAATTGGCGGTCCCGCGAATGCCGTCGTCATCGATCCGAAAACGCAACACGTTCAGGCGGCCGCTTCGAATGGTCCTGGCGGCGTCATGGTGTTTTGATTGCCTCTCGTCCGTGACTGGCATGAATTCAAAACTGTTCATTTTCGTTGCAGTGACGGCAATCGCAGCGCGGCAACGACTCACGCAGGCGGAAGATGATTCCCGAGCGGCCGCCCGCGATTTGGCGCCAGTGCAGGAAATGATCGCGTCGCGAACCGATGTGTGGGGCGATGCTGCCCGACGCCAACCCGACGGGGCGAGCTATGAATTCTTCAAAGACTTGCTGCCGCCGCTGCGCTGGGTCAACACCGAGTTCCGCCATTATCCGATCGTACTCAGCGCTCCGCGCAGTCCTCATAAAGCCCGGCTGGTGTCCAACGGCAGCGCTGTCAACGCGCGCGCAAACAAGCTGCCGATGTGGTTCGACGCGGGTGTGCCTGTCACGTTTTTTGTTGGCGAGTCGCGCGAGCGATTTGGAGAATTCCTGTCTCAGTCGGGCGGCCCCGCCTATCTCGACGGCTTTCTTCCTATCGTCACAACCAAATATCGGCACGAGGGAGTGACATTTCAGGAAGAGGTCTTTGCGCCCGTCGACGAAACATTGGCGGCTTATGGTACAGCCCTGATTCGCTTTTCTGTAGGCCAGGGCACCGCTCCGGGCCGCGGCCGGGTCGAGGCGCGCATCGATTCGCAAACGCCGCTGCGCATCGAAAACGGCGCGGTGCTCAATGAAATGGGCGAAAGCATCGTGGCCTTTGGTCGGCAATGGAAATGGGAGTCCGATCGCAGCGCTCTTGTTGCACTGCTAGGCGATAAGGAGACGGCCGAGCTGGCCATCGTTACCAAGCCGGCCAAACCGGGGACGGTGATTGCGAGCTCGTCGTTCGAGGAGCAAAAACAACAATGCGTTCGCACGTGGCAGGATCTTCTGGATCGCAGCATCCAACTGGATACGCCCGAGGAGATCGTCAATCACGCCTGGGCGCGGCCCTTATCGGAAACTTCATGATTGCCGTGGGTGATCGCCTGCACTACAGCGCGGGGAACGCTTACGCGAAGCTTTACGAAGGTGAATGCGGCGACACGCTGCGATCGGTCATGCTTTTTGGGCACGCCGATGCGGCTCCCTTAATGCTCAAGCCGCTGCTGGAGTTCGATCGGCGAGACACTCGCTTTCATGTTGCCGGCCACAAATTGCAATTGCTTGCGAACTTCTATTGGCTCTCGCGCGATTCCAAGACGGTTCGAAAATACGAGCCGCTGTGGCGACCCTCGATCCAACTGATTCTCGACAGTCGCGAAGCCGAGACTGGGCTGTTGCCCAAAGACAACTACGCAGGCGACATCAAGACGCAAGTATATTCACTCAATTCGAATGCCAATTGCTGGCGCGGTCTGCGCGACGTGGCCGCGATGTTCGATGACATGGGCGAAGGCGACGAAGCCAAGGAGCTGCGCCAGGCGGCCGCTGAATACCGCGAAGCGATTCTTGCCGCGGTGGGCCGCAGCGAACGGCGCGAGACGCGGCCGCCGTTTATTCCGATCGCGCTCTTGGCCGACGAGCCGGCCCACGATCCGCTCACCGCCACGCGCACGGGCAGTTACTACGACCTCATGTGTCCGTATGTAATCGGCTCGGAAATCTTCGGTCAAGGCTCCGAGCGCGAAGATTGGCTGCTTGGCTACTTGGAGAATCATGGTGGAATTGCGATGGGCATGATCCGAAGCCAGCCCCATCAGGGCCAGTTCAGCGGCGAGCCGGGCGTCAACCCGCTTTATGGACTGCGATATCAACTGGCGCTCTGCGCCGCGATGAACGCGAAAAAGCGTTGGTCGGTTTTTATGGGCAGCTCGCCCAGGGAATGACGCGCGGCACGTTCATCGGCGGCGAGGGGTCGCGCTTTTTACATGGCGACGCCAATGGCCGATCGTTCTATCTGCCGCCCAATTCCAGCAGCAACGCCGCGTGGCTCGTGACGCTGCGAAACCTGCTAGTTCAAGACTGGGACCTCGATGAGGACGGCGAATCCGACACGTTGCGGCTAATGTTCGCCGTTCCGCGCCGCTGGCTTGGCGATGGAAAACAGGTTCGTATCGAAGGTGCGCCGACGGCTTTCGGCCGCGTGTCATGTCGAGTCGATTCAAAGCTCAGCAGCGGCTTCGTCGAGATTCAGGTCACGCCCCCACCGCGACGTGTCAAAACCATTCTGCTTCGCGCACCGGTGCCGGACGGCTGGCAGGTCGAGTCCGTGGAAGTCGACGGCGAGGACGCGTCGCTCGTTGGCGGCGACTCAGTCGATCTCTCGAGGAAAACCGAGCCGCTGACTGTGCGCTTTATGGTCAAACGGCCATGAAGGGACCCGATAACCTTACACGACGCGGCGGCGGCAAAGCAAAGACAGGCATACGCCGAGCAGCGTTATGGTACCGGTCGCCGGCTCAGGAATTGCGGGGGTGACATCCGCCCAGGTGGTGCCGATGCGCAGTTCGTCGACTAACATGACGTCCGGCTCGACGCTATTGTTTCTCACAAAGAACGACCTGATTCCCATATTCAAAGTCAGGTTGGTGCCCCCAGTGTGCGTTATCTGCGGTGCCGGCTCGGGAGCGCCCGGTGCGGGATTGATGAATAAACTGGCGCTGTCGCCGTTCACTGAGTCCAAAGTGTACTTAAGTACGACGAACACAGTTTCGGCGTTGGAGCCGGTGCTAAAAGACTGCCCCGTGTAGAACTGCCGATCTGCGGCGGTTGCGGTCTTTGACGTTCCAAGTTGATAGGTGGAAGAAAACTGGGTTCCATCGCCGGAGCGGATCAACAGGGGAGCGGCCGATGTGGGAGCATTTGTGGCTGCGTTGGCCGCGACCGTTTGCAAGCCGGCCATGAAGGAACCGGAGACGAGATTCGCGCCCGCGGCAAATCCGTTTCCGCTGCTAGTTCCAATAACCGTTTGCACCTCCGGCACTTTTATCAGAAGCGAGTAGTAGAGGCTGCCGGTCGCGATTCCGTCGCTGCTGATCGTATGCCCGTCCGTGGCGGAGGGAGCGCCCGAACCTTGGTTAATGCCACTCCCGTCGTATTGCAGGCTCTTCGTATCGCTGCCTACTTGGAGATTGGGGTACGTCAAGCCGCCGCCATCGTTCACTGTTGGATCAGGCGACGATTGGTTCTTAGCCCAATTCGATGCGCCCGCGACACTCAGCGAATTCCCGGCCGTCGTGTCGTAATTGAAGGAATCATAGAAAAGCAAAGCACCCGATGCGCTCCCGACGCAAGACGCGACGATCGATATCGCGAAAACCAATTGAAATCTGTGATACATTAGCTGCTCCTCGAAAGCCGTAGCGATGCATGGACTGCTGCGGCCCTTCGCTCGGGAGTACGAAGCGGCCCTCGAAAAGCCATTCTTTTCAGGACGTTTGGCGTCACTCCCAAACGGTACACGTTGCGTCTAATATCCTAAATTACCGTCCGCAGAGGGTCAAAGAAATTCCGAAAAATGGCAAAAATTCCAAGTCCATCGAGGCCAAAAGGTTTGCCCCTAGATCTGCTGGCAATGACCCGCGACACAGCGCATTGAAGCCATTGGCAGCGCATTACTTGGTCGTTGCAGTTTTCAGCGGCCCCTCCGGAATCGGTCGGATTTCGATGTTCCGGTAGAACCCTTCGGCAAACTCGGCCTGTAGCGCGATCCGGCCCTTCGTGAGCGGCACCCACGTTTTATTATTCGCATCCAATTGCCGCAGGTTGGTTGCTTCGAATACAGTGTGCCCATTAACAATGTGGACGGCTTTTTCGTTGCCGGCCACGATCACCTCGACCTTGTTCCACCCATCCTGTTCATGAGTGCCCGACTTGACGATGCGCGCAATACTGCCCTGACCGATTGTTTGCATAACGCCGCCCTCGCTTTCCGGTTTATAGCGGGGCAAGTCTTTTGGCCCACTGGGCGTCTCGATGTTCACCATCTCCACACTGGTGTCGACTTGCGTGCCCCGCACGGTGAAGCAATCGCCGGTGTCGTTTTCTTGAATCTGGCATTCAAGACACCGTGGCCAAACGATATCGTCGCCAACCAGGTGATAAAGCAAGCCGGCATCGCGGCGCTGCTCGGCGCGTGGCCGGAATTTCTTATCGCCCCATTTATACTCCAGTCGCAAGTGGTAGTTCGCGTATTGCGAATCCGTGGCCAGGTAGCCGAAAGCGACGTCGTCGTTTTCCGGGTGGTCGCGATAGACGTGAATCATGCCGTCATGCGCTTGAAAAACTTTCGTCGGATCTTCGTTCTTTGCCTGCTTTGTCAGAAAGATGTACCAACCGTCGAAGGTCTTGCCGTCGAACAATCGAACCCAACCGGCTTCAGCCAAGGCTGTTGAGGCTTCACTGGATGTCTCAGCGGCAAGAGCACACACCGGCGTGGCAAACGAAAACAACGCGGCAGTCACAAAGGCATGTAAGTGATGCATAGGTAGACCCTCGACTGCGAAACGTCGTTGCCGTGATTCACGGCGGCCACACGTTGCTTATGCTGCTACGGCAGCTAGTCGTATATGTCGTCGATTTTTGACGGCACTCGTTTGATCTGTTAGCATCAGCAAATTAGACTCGACACCCTGGTTGCTGCCCATCCGCAATGTCGTTTGCCCCACCGCGCATCGTCGTCCCTGCGTTTTTCTTCGTGCTGATCGCCGCGCCGGCGTGGGCTCAAATCAGCACGTGGACTGGCCTGGCAGATAACAACTGGGCAACGTCCGGCAACTGGAACGCCGGCGTGCCGGGCAGCGGCGGGACCGCCGTATTTGACGGACCCGCGAGCGGCAACACAAGCATCAGCCTGGGCGGGGCCACGCAGTCGGTCAACACGCTTTTTTTCGACTCGCCCAGCGCCGCCGCCTACACGCTTGGCCAACTACTCGGCGACGCGCTTAGTTTCGATAATGGCGGACTACTCGTTGTCAGCGACTCGGTTACCGCGCCACAAATGATCAACGCCACCGTGCTCGTCAATAGCGGGTTGATGGTGAGCAACTTTGTGTCGAACGGCGGCCCCATGGTCGGCAACGGCCTTGTCGGCCTGACGCTTGGGCCCGTCACGATTGGCGGCGGCACATTGTCCGTCAACAACGGCGTCGCCACGGTGACGACCGCCCTCAGCGGAAACATCACTGAAACGCCCGGTCAACCAGGCAGCCTGAGCCTGATCTCGGCTGCCGGCGGAGGCGCCGCGAACATCAACAGCAACTTCATCGTCAGCGGGAATAATACGTACACGGGCGGCACCACGATTCAGGCCAACACTGGCACGAACGGCAGCGTCCAAATCGCCACGGACATGCCGTTCGGCAGCGGAAAGATCACAAATATCTTTCAAGGAAACTCCGTGGAATTCCGCGCAGTGGGAGGCACTCGCACAATTGCGAACGCAATCGATTTGGATGGCGGGATCAACTTTGCCGGTACAGACAGCTTCGTTTTGAATGGCCCGATTTATATCAAGAGCGGCGTCTCACGTACGTTGAGCAACAAGATAGCATTAGGAGGCACCCTCACGCTTGGAGCCAGCCCCGGGGCCTCCACCATCTATCTTGGCAACCCGGTGTCCAATGGCGGCGACGGCGCCGGAAGGACGATCATACTGTCCGCGACAGCGGGAACAACGATAATCGTCAACGCCCTGTTTCAGGACGTTGATCCCAGCGGGACCGACAGTGCCGTGCGATACGGCGGCAACGCCGGCGGCAACATCATCATCAACACCCCGCAGACGTACACTAGCCGGACTATTCTGGGCGGCGGAGAGTCGACCGTTCAGTTCAAACACGACTACAACGTGGGCGATCCATCCGGACCGTTCGGACTCGGCACCTTGGTCGCCTTGAACGCCGCCAACAATCAACTGGCGCCGATTGAGGGCGACCGCACCATTGCCAACTCGATTCAGATGGAAGTTGGCTTCACGGTCGCCAATATCCCGGGCGACTCGAGCAGCGTGACGTTCACCGGACCAATTACCTTTTCCAGCGGCGCCGGCCGCCTGATCCAAAACAAGATGAACCCGGCGACGGGCGGAACCCTGACATTAGGGTCGGCCACCAGCCCGTCCACGATTACTCTGGCCTCCACCTCGACCACGGGCCCGGTGACACTGACGTTCGCCAACACGGGCAGGACGACCATCAATGATACGATCCAGGATTCGCCCGGGGCTCCCATCACACACATCTCGGTCAGCAATACGTCGACGACGACGTTCAGCGGCGCGCAAAACACGGATGGTAACTTTACCGTCAGCGGAGCCAATGCCACCGTCATCATCAATGGCGCGCGATCTGGCGCCGGAAACCTCGCCGTCACCGGCAACGGGGCCAAGCTGTTTGTTAACGGCACGAAGACCGGAAGCGGCGCGGTCACGATCAACGGCGGCGGCACATTGGGCGGCGCCGGCAGCATTGACGGCGCCGTGACGAACAATGGCACCATCGCGCCGGGCACCGGAATTGGAACGTTAACGCTGGCTGACAATGTCGCCATGGGCGCCGATTCCCATCTGGCAATCGAGCTCGCCGGCACATCGGCCGATCGAATGGCGGTCGGCGGCAATTTGGATTTGTCGAGCGTCGACTTTCTCGACGTGACCGGCGTCGGCAGCGGGTCGAGCTGGATCATCGCCACGTACCGCGGTGCGTTGACCGGCGTGTTCGACAACGTCACGCCCGGTTTCACCGTGGATTATGGAACGGGCTCCAGCAGCCAGATCACCTTGATGGCTGCGGGACTGCCGGGCGATTGGAACCATGACGGCAACGTGGACGCGGCCGACTATGTGATTTGGCGCAAGGATCCCGCGAACAACGGCGGTGACCCGCAAGGTTACAACACTTGGCGGCAGAACTTCGGCAATTCGTCGCTTAACGGAAGTGATGCGATCAGTGCCGGAGTCGCAGTGCCAGAGCCCGCGACTGTAGTGCTTGTCCTATTGGCGAATGCCCAGTACATCACTTGGAAAAGGCGAGTCAGTCAGGCGGTTTGCTGAATTTCACTTTTCACCACCGCCTGGCGACCGAAAGTGCCAACGGACGCAAACACCTGATCAAACTCGTCGAACAAATGGTTTAACGGAGCCTCGTTTTCGTTTTGCTGAGCGTCGCCGTCGTCCGGGTCGGCGTCAAATCGGTTTGGCCGCGCACCGGATCGATCGCGAAGCCAGCTAAGAATTGCGTTGTCTCGCAAGCTGATGACGGCCGTTGAATTGCTGCGCTCGGAGCGCGCCGAAGTGTTGAGGCCTCTAACCGTTTCAGAAACAATCGCCGACGTCGACGAGAATTGATTTCCTATCCCGGCCAGGCCGACCTCAACAACAGGCGCCGCAACAGTAGGCCTGACATCGGCTTGATTTCCGTTCGGTGTAGGCACGTCAATCGCTGCCGCGCCGCTTGCGGCGGCGGCCGAACGGGCGGGCAGCGTCCGGCCGAAATTGGTCCGCCAAACGCCATAATCGTTCGCGTCGACAGTGCCATCGCCGTTGCCGTCTGCGCCGCTCGACGGCGGGACCACCGTGCCTTCGGCCTTGCGCCATAGGACGTAGTCGGCAGCATCTACGACGCCGTTGCGGTTATAATCGCCGGCTACATTCTCGCTCACGTCGATGATACTGACTTGGATTGTTTGCGAGGCAATTAAACTGCCATCGCTTACCTCGATGGTGACGACGTAGATGTTGTTCCCGTCTGCATCGGCGGGCGATTCGAAATCTGGCGGCGAAACGAAGGAAAGCGCCCCGTTAGGCGCAATCGTAAACCTCGACTGATCCGCGCCGCCGACAATTGCAAAGGTGATCGTTTGCGCAGGCACGTCGGCGTCGGTCGCCGTCACGTTCATTACGGCCGTCGTATTTTCCACGACACTCGCCGTTGCAGGAGAAGTAATTATGGGAGCGTTGTCGTTGACCGGCGTCACCGAAACCAAAATGGCCTGTATATTGGATAGCTGGCCGTCGCTGGCGGCACAATGACGACATACACATTGTCACCATTGGCGTCCGACGGCAGCTCAAAATCAGGCGCGGCCGCAAAGGAAAGTGCGCCACTTTCCGTCACAGAGAACTTCGCCGCATCCGCGCCGCCCGCGATTGAATACGTCAATCCTTGAGGCGGCAGGTCGGCATCCGTGGCCACAACGGTCATTATCGTCGTGGAATTCTCGGGAACGCTGGCCGTATCGCTCGACGTAAACACCGGACCGTTGTCGTTAACGGGCGTCACAGAAACGCTGATGGTTTGCGTCGAGGCGCCGCCGACGCCGTCGCTCGCCTGCACCGTCACGTCGTACACATTGTCGCTGTTGGCGTCCGTCGGCGATTCAAAGTCTGGTGCCGAGACGAACGTCAGGATACCGCCCGTCGAGATATTGAATCGTGCTTGATCGGCGCCGCCGACAAGCGAAAACGTCACGGTTTGCGGCGGCGCATCGGAATCGGTCGCGGTTACGGTCATGACCGCGGTCGCGTTTTCGGCAACGGTCGCCGTCGCGGGCGATGTGAAAATCGGGCTCGCATTGGCGCGATTCAGAAACAGCACATACGCGGCGCCGCGGCTGTTGCCGCCGAAGTCATCGCGCTCTGCGCCCACGGCAAGCTCCGTAACACCGTCGCCGTCCAAGTCGCCAAGCGACGCCACCGAGCTGCCGAAGGAATCGTAATTCGCGAGCGTCGGGCCGCCGCCGGCGCTGCTGGCAATCTTGCGGCTCTGCTTGACGGTGCCGTTGGGATTCAAAAAGAGTACGTGCACGGCCCCGCGGCCATTCCCGCCCGTGTCATCCGCGTCTGCGCCAACGGCCAAATCGCTCACGCCGTCGCCATCCAGATCGCCGAGTGTAGTTAATGAACGGCCGAAGCGATCGCCCGTCGCGAGCGCGGCGCGCCGCCGACGCCGCTGGCGATTTTCTGGCTGCTCTTTACTGTGCCACTGGAGTTCATCAGCATAATGTAAACGGCGCCGCGGTCATTGCCGCCGGTATCGTCGCCCGTGGCGCCAACCGCGATATCGCTGACACCATCGCCGTCGATGTCTCCAAGCGACGCCAACCCGTTGCCGAAGACATCCAAGTTGGCTAGCAGCGGACCGCCCCCGGTTTGGCTGGCAATTTTCTGGCTGCTTTTCACCGTGCCGTTACGGATTCATGAACAGGACGTAGACAGCTCCGCGCGCACTTCCGCCCACGTCATCGCCGATGGAGCCGACGGCCAGGTCAATCACGCCATCACCATCAAGATCGCCTAGCGACGCCATCGCGCCGCCGAAGCGGTCATCACTCGCCAAGGTCGGCCCGCCGCCGACGCCACTGGCGATCTTCTGACTGCTCTTCACCGTACCGTTGGGGTTCATGAGCAGCACGTATGCCGCGCCGGCGATGTAGCCGCCGGTGTCGTCCTTGGTGGCGCCAACGAAGAGGTCAGTGACACCGTCGCCATCGAGGTCGCCGATCGTGCCCATGCCGTGGCCAAAATAGTCGCCGGCGGAAAGAACTGGCCCGCCGCCGATGCCGCTCGTGATCTTCTGGCTGCTCTTCACCGTGCCGTTGGCGTTCATGAACAACACATGGACTTCGCCGCTGCTGCCGCGACCAAATTCCACGGGCGATCCGACGGCAAAGTCGCCGACGCCGTCTCCGTCCAAATCGCCAAGCGCGGCCATGGAGCTTCCGAACATATCGCCGTTAACGAGCAGCGGCGCGCCATTCAGGCCGCTGGCGATCTTTTTTGTCTTTGAACTCTCGGCGGTTCCTTCGCTGGGCCGACGAATCGAGACGCGGTAATCTTCGACTTCGCCGTTCGCTGCGTGGCCAGTCGAATTCGCAGCGGCCGCATCGGAGCTGAGGCGGAAACGGGCGTAGGTGGTGCCGACCGTGGTGCCAGGAACCGCAGCGAAAACGAGCGTCACGATGCCGCCGTTCGTGCCATTGGGCACCGCGATGGAGGCGCGCTCGGTTGCGTTTTCGAAAACGCCGTTGCCGTTGTAGTCGATCCAGCCGTAAAGCGTGGCGGCAGCGCCCGATGTATTCGTCACGCGGACGTTGATCGTTGGCTGCGCCGACGGTCAGCACTAAGTCGGCCGCCGGATTCGTCAAGCCGTCCTCGTCATCCGGCGGCGCGCCGTTGACATCATCGGCGCTAGCAGCGGCGTTCTGCCGCGAGCCATTGTCGCCGTCAACGGTCGCCCCCAGCCGCAGACCTGCGACGATCGTATGTCTCGGGCCATTATCGGCATCGATCGTGTTGTAGTTTCCTGGGCCTGTCCCGCTCGCCCCATCCGGAGCGTCGCCGAAGTCGGCCGCTTGTTGCAGAGTTACCTGGATCGTTTGCGTTGCGAAGCGTCCATTTCCGTCATTGGCCTGGACCGTCACGATATAGATGTTGTCGCCGTTGGCGTCACCGGGCGTGTCAAAATCCGGGGGCGAAACGAACGAAAAGCGCGCCGCCTGCCGTAATGGTGAACTTCGACTGATCTTCGCCTCCGACGATTGAAAACATTACGGGCTGCGCCGGAAGGTCGGCATCGCTGGCCGTCACGGTCAACACGTCGGCCTGGAGTTCTCTCGCGTTAACCGAATCCGGCGAAGTGAAGACCGGGCTGTTATCATTGACCGGCGTGACCGTGACGATGATGCCGACGACTGCTGTGGAAGTTCCCATCACTCAGCTTCGACGACCACGACGTAAATCGTTGTCGCCGTTCGTATCGCGTTGGCTGCTCAAAGTCCGGCGGCGCGTTGAACGACAGCACGCCATCGGGGTGAGGCTGAAATCTTCGTGATCCGCGAACGGAAGAATTGAATAGGTAAGTGTCTGCGGTGGCTGGTCCGCGTCGGTAGCGGCGACGGTCGTGACCGCCGTGGTATTCTCCGCGACATTTACTTCGATCGGGTTTGGTTGAAAGACTGGGGGATTGTCGTTGACCGGCGTGACTGAAACCAGGATCGTCTGATCGTCGGACAAGCTGCCGTCGCTTGCACTCACAATCACAACATAAACGTTGTTTCCATCCGCATCGGTGGGCTCGTCGTAATCGGGAGGCGACGTGAACGAGAGCGAGCCGCGATCGCTGATCGTGAATCTCGCCTGGTCCGCTCCGCCTGCGATGAAATACGAGAGCGGCTGCGTGGGCACGTCGGCGTCCGTGGCGGAAACGTTCACGACAAACGATGTATTCTCAGGGATGCTAATCGAGTCTCCTGATTGGATAACCGGGTTGTTGTCGTTAACCGGCGTGACGGTGACGCTGATTGTTTCCGTGTCAATTCCACCGTTGCCGTCGTCGGCCTGCACCGTCACGACATAAACATTGTCGCCATTGGCATCCGTCGGGGCTTCGAAATTTGGCGCTGAAACAAACGACAGCGCGCCGCCGCTGGTGATCGCGAACTTCGATTGGTCAGCGCCGCCAACAATCGAAAACGTAATCGTCTGCGGCGGCACGTTGGCGTCGCGTGGCAGTGACGGTCATCACGGCCGTGATATTCTCCGGCACGCTGGCGGTATTCGGCGACGTGATGACTGGATTAGTATTTGCCGGGCCTTTCAAGAACAGCACGTGTACTGCGCCGCGATCCGTGCCGCCGGTATCATCGCCGATCGCCCCACAGCGAGATCGACGAAACCGTCGTTATCTAGATCGCCGAACACTGCCAACGAGTGGCCGAAAAGTCATTATTTGCAAGAGTCGGACCGCCACCGGTGTTGTGGGCAATCTTTTGGTTGGACTTCACCGTGCCATTGGAATTCATGTAAAGCACATAAATCGCCCCACGGTCCGTTCCGCCGGTATTGTCCGCGCGGGCTCCGACAAGCAAATCATCCACGCCATCACCGTCCAAGTCGCCTGCCGATGCCACGGCACTACCAAAGAAATCCGTGTTCACAAGCGTGGGGCCACCACCCAGGCTGCTTGGCGATCTTCTGGCTGCTCTTTACCGTGCCGTCCGAATTCAAGAACAGTACGTGCACGGCACCGCGATTCGACCCGCCGGTATCGTCGAGGGGCGCACCCACTGCAATATCGGTGACGCCGTCACCGTCTAGATCCCCAGGCGCCGTCACGGAACGACCGAACTCGTCATCGTCGGCGAGAATAAGTCCATCCGCCGGTTCCACTGGCAATCCTTTGACGACAC
This sequence comes from uncultured Planctomycetota bacterium, assembly GCA_963713365.1. Taxonomy (GTDB): domain Bacteria; phylum Planctomycetota; class Planctomycetia; order Pirellulales; family Lacipirellulaceae; genus JABDGM01. The sequence goes on from CAVQLN010000013.1 coordinate 107,211, forward strand.
TTTACACTGCCGTTCAGGATTCATGAGCAGCACGTAGACGGCCCCGCGGCCGCTTCCACCCGCATCATCCCCAGACGCGCCAACCACTACGTCGGTGACCGCCGTCGCCGTCCAGGTCGCCGATCGCCGCCAACGAGCTGCCAAAGTGGTCGGAATCCGCGAGCGTTGGCCCGCCACCGGAATTGTTGGCAATCTTTTGAAGTCCGTTGACGGAGCCATCGCGCATTCATGAAAAGGATGTGCACTGCACCGCGAGAGTCTCCACCGGTATCATCGTACGAGGCCCCCACAGCCAGATCGACTACTCCGTCGCCATCGATGTCTCCGAGCGATATTATCGAACTGGCAAAGCGATCAAAATCCGCGAGAGTCGGTCCGCCGCTGATGTTGTTTGCGATCTTCTGAACGGCCTTCACAGAACCATCCGTATGCATCAACAGGACGTGTAGATGCGCCGCGAGTCGCTACCGCCCGTATCGTCAAGATTGGCTCCCACCGCGAGGTCAGTGAGGCCGTCGCCGTCCAGATCGCCTATCGACGCAACCGAACTGCCAAAGATTGTCACCATTAAGCAAATCTAAACCGTTGTGAGTAATCTTGTCCCGACTGTTGACCGTTCCATTGGCGTTCATCATCAGCAAATGTACCGCACCTCGATCCGTCCCACCGGTGTCATCGCGGTAGGCTCCGACGGCCAAATCCGTAACGCCATCGCCGTCAAGGTCGCCCAGCGCTGTGACGGCCGCGCCGAAAGGTCATCGTTCGCGAGCGTCGGTCCGCCGCCGATGCCGCTGGCGATCTTCTGGCTGCCTTCACCGTGCCGTTGAATTCAAAAACAGCACATACATTGCCCCGCGATCGTTCCGCCCGTGTCATCGCCATTAGCACCGACGGCCAGTCGGTCACGCCGTCGCCATCGAGATCGCCGAGCGACACCGACTCCGAAATGTCACGTCGCAGCGTCGGCCCGCCGCCGAGCCACTGGCAATCTTTGGCTGCTCTTTACCGTGCCGTTGGCATTCATGAACAGTACATGCACTGCCCCGCGGTTACGCCGCCCGTGTCGTCAACGATGGCCCCAACCGCCAAATCGCTGACGCCATCGCCATCCAAATCGCCAAGCGACGCCACCGAACTGCCAAAGTAATCACCGTTCGCAAGCGTCGGCCCGCCGCCGATGCCGCTGGCAATCTTCTGGCGGCTCTTCACCGTGCCGTTGGAATTCAGAAAAACACGTAAACGGCTCCACGATCCGCTCCGCCTGTATCATCGCCATTCGCCCCGACGGCCAGATCGGTGACGCCATCGCCATCCAGATCGCCCAGCGACGCAACCGAACTGCCGAAGTCGTCACCGTTCAGCGAGCGTGGCCCACCGCCAAGGTTGCTCGCAATCTTTTGGACCCTCTTGACAGTGCCATTAGTGTTCAAGAACAGGACGTACACCGCACCGCGGTCGCTCCCACCGTGTAGTCATCTTGTCGCTCCGACAGCCAAGTCCGTCACGCCATCGCCGTCGAGATCGCCGAGTGAGGCCACCGAGCTGCCGAAGTAGTCACCGTCGGCCAGCGTCGGCCCACCAGCTGTGTTATTGCCGATTTTCTGGCGACTTTTGACCGTGCCATCGGCGTTCATGAACAGCACATGCACCGCACCCGGATGATTGCCGCCGGTATCGTCTCCGATGTGCACCGACCGCCAGGTCGGTGACACCGTCGCCATCGAAGTCGCCGAGCGCTGCCACCGAACGGCCGAAGCAGTCATCGTTCGCGAGCGTCGGCCCGTCGTCGTGCCGTGGCGATCTTCTTGTTCTTGCCCTCGTCGGCCAGCCGCTTGTGGGCACTGTGATCGTGACCGATAGTCTTCGACTTCGCCGTCAGCTGCTGCGCCGGTTGGATTGGCCGCGGCCGCATCGGTGCTCAATCGGAACCGCGCGTAGGTCGTGCCGGTGAAGCCAGTCGGCACCGCCGGGAAAATGAGCGTCTGATGACGTTATTCGTGCCGCTCGGCACCGCGACCGAGGCCCGTTCGGTGGCGTTGTCGAACACGCCGTTGGCGTTGTAATCGATCCAGCCGTAGAGCGTGGCAGCGACGCCGGTCGTATTCGTGACGCGCACATTGACCGTCGGCTGGGCACCGACGGTGAGCACAGATCGGCCGCCGGATTCGTGAGCGCCGTCCTCATCATCGGGCAGGGCGCCGTTGACATCGTCCGCGTTGGCGGCCGCGTTCTGCAGCGCGCCGCCGTCGCCGTCGACATTGGCCCCGAGCTTCAGGCCGACCACGATCGTGTGATTCGGGCCGTTGTCGGTGGAGAGCGTGTTGTAGTTGCCCGGTCCCGTGCCGGCGAGAGTGTCCGGCGCATCGCCATAATCGAGCGCCAGCAGCCGGCGATCCTCAAGCAGCTCGAACGTCGCGCGACGAACGCCGAGCAGTGGTCTCTTGTTCGTTCCTTTCTTCTGCGTAGACCAGCCGGATACTGCCCTAACTCTGCTGAGCCAATTGGACCGCCTCATTGCAGGCCTCTTCCGTGCGAACCGAAATTATTTGCCCCGGGCCTTGCCGCAAGATACCCGTCCACTCGACAGGAAAAGTCAATCAATTAATGCAAACAGCCGGACATTTTTTTCGGAGAATCCGTACGGATGTGCACTAACGGACGCACACTTCCGAATTTGCGAGATTGCCAGATCGATGCTGGCAATTCGAATTGCACCGCTGGTGCTAGAGCGTGCCCGGCTCGTCGACCAGCAGCACTCGCTCGATTTCGTTCGTCTTGAAACCGAGCGCCATCGGTTGCCGCACGCCCGGGCAGAACGACAACGTCGTAAAGTTCGGTGACGAGCGAGCCGTCGAGGCGCAGCCAATGGGCGATCGTGCCGCTGCGCAGGTCGATCACTTGCAGCCCGCATTGCGGTTCGGCGCCGCGCTTTTTCAGTCGCTCATCAAGCGGCAGACCGTGAAAGGTGACGTGACGCGGTTTCGAGAGCGTGACGAGGCGTAGTCGCCTACGAAGACAGACCGCGCAGGTAGCCGGGGCAAAACGCGATGGGCTCAAACTTCCCGCTGGCGAGATCGACGGAGCCGAACTCGCCGGTGCCGGAATTCAGCGAGCCATAGCCGGTCGTCGATACCAGCGCGGCGAGTGGGGCATCGAAAGTCCGCGGGCGACGATTTCGTTCGCAGCCACGTCGACGACGCAGCCGCCATCGTGCCGCCGATCGCGCCAGCCATCGGCCACATCCGAATCGGCCACGGCGGTGACGAATGCCGGTTGGCCGTCGCGCATCGCCAGGCCATTGAGATGGCAGCGGTCCTCGGGCACCAGCGCGCTCAAAAACGCCGGCCGCCACAGCGGCTGAAAACTGGCCCGCTCGCTCAGCGTTGCCAGGCAGCCGAACAGCGTGCACACAAAGATCACGCGGCCATCGGCGGCGACGGCGATGTCGTGCACGTCGATATCGCCCGTGGTGTAACCAACGCGCGGCACGTACGCCACGTCATAACCGCGCTCGGTCCACGCAGGGATGGACGCGTCGTCGCCCTCGGCCGGCGACCGCTGATACGGGACGACGGCCGCGGCCGCGTGCTCGAAGCGCCAAATCTGGTACTTCGAACTCAGCCATATCGTTTGGCTATCGGGCGACGCCCACAGGCCCATGCAGTGGTTGAAGGTGCCGCTCGAAAACCGCCAGGCCCATATCCAGCTTACGACCCACAAAGAAAATTTTGCCCGTCTGATAGGTGCTGAAAGCCAGGCTGGTGCGCGTCTCGGCCAGCCAATCGAGAAAATGGCGCGAGCCCTGCACTTGAAGCCATGGCTCGGCAGCGGCGGCAGGCGCATTGTTTGGGTCTGTCACCATGGTTGTTCCCGTTTCCTCAATGTAGACGGCACCGGTGGCCAAATACCGTTATTTCGATGCGCGTATACTTACCAAACCAAAACCGCTAATTCCGCCTGTCCAAACGGACGCACACGCATATCGCCGGTTTTAGCTTCTGTAATTCTCATGTTGCGGCGCTATTCTAACGTTTTTGAGCGTGGAATACCCAAAAGTGCGGGAAGTCGAGCGGTAACGCCTGAATAGCGTTTGTCGCCACGGCAATCGTCGCGCGAGCCGGGTTCGCAATCGCTACGGGCCGATTCCAATTAAGCCTTATCGATTGCGCAGGCGCACGCGCAGCGAAGCTTGAGCGATCGTGCCGATTTGTCCGTTACGCATTGATGAATTTTTCGCCGGCGACGTTCATTTTGTTGCAAATCGAATTGAACGGCCGCGCGTAAATCTGCTAGCTTCGCCTCACGGTCTTGTCTTTTGCACATGGGTGGCGCATTTCGCGCGCCACTACATTCGTTATCCGGAGGCGATTTATGCGTTTCAAGGGCCAGCGAGGCAAATCATTCAATGCGCGCCGCCGCCGCGCCGCGCAGCCGGCACGAACGGTGACGAGCTTCCGCCGCGCGTCGTTCGAGCTGCTTGAATTGCGCTCGATGCTCACGACGCTCTCGCTGATGGTGCAGGATTTCTTTCCGTACGAAATCTACGGCGCGGCGCCATAACCGGCGAGCTCACTCGTTACGGCGGCGACACGAGCGAACCGCTGACCGTGACGCTTGTGAGCAGCGACGAGACGGAGCTCACTGTTCCCGAATCGGTGACGTTTGCCGCCCACGAGACGACCGTGTTCTTTCCTGTGGATACGGTTGATGACACGCTGCTTGATGGTGAGCAACTTGTGTTCATCACGGCCACCGCCGGTTTTGACTACACCGATACTGCGCTGCTCGTGCAGGACTACGAAACCGCGACGGTGACGCTCGACCAGTCGGCGCTTAGCCCCGGCAGTACTCTTACCGGAACGATCACCGTTTCCGTAACAGGAAACACCGAGCCGGTCAGCGTACCGCTTGTCTCAACGCGGCCTAACGAAATCGCATCGATCGTGGTCGAGGTTCCCGTCGGGCAGCAAACCGTTAATTTTTCGATTCCGGTGACGAGCGACGACTTTGTCGAAGGGCCTCATTCGGTAAAGATCGAGGTTGCATACGATTCTGGGTTCTTCGGAAACTTCCAGCATTTGTCGGTCGCCGATCCGGGCGTGAATACGCTACAGCCAGTCGACGACGGGCACGCCCGCGACACAGACCGAGATGGCGTCGTCTTCGAGGAGCTTCAGCTCACTTGGAATCAATTCACGACTCAAGCTGCGTCGTCGACCGGCAGCTTTGGTGAAAGCCGCGGCATTCTCGAGTTCGATGTCTCCGCAATTCCCATCGGCGCGATCCTTCAGTCGGCCGTTTTGACACTCGATGTGACCGGTCAAAGTGGAACTACGCCGCTCGACTTGGACATCTTTGCCTACCTCGGCAATGGCAGCGTTGAAGTGAACGACGCGACGCGAACCACCTCTGCGATCGGCCGGTTAACGACGACGCCCGGCATCGAAGGGCTTGAAGAGCGTTCCGGTAGTTCTCGACACAGCGCTACTGCAATCGCTGATCGACAGCGGCGACTTTGTTGGATTAGTTTCCCAGGTCGCGCCGGCATTCGCGGGTACCGGCCGATTTGTCAGCATCTTGAGCCGCGAGTTCTTTCGTGAGTACTCACGGCCTTCGCTGCACCTGGTGTGGGCCGAAAGCAGCGGCCCGTTGCTGACCGCGAATTCGCTGACGATCGACGAGGGCGGGACAGTGGTTCTCACTGGCGCCGATCTGGCCGCGACCGATAGCGACTCAGACGAAGCCTCACTTGTGTTTACCGTTTCCAATGTAACACGCGGCCAATTTCTCGTGGGCGGTGCGCCCGCGACCAGCGTTCACGCAGGCACAGATCGCCGCCGGGTCCGTGTCGTTCATGCACGACGACAGCGAGTTGCGCCGTACTACGAAGTCGCTGTCAGCGACGGTGTCCTAGGCCTTCGGCCCTCAGGCGGCCACGGTCAATTTCATCAATGTAAACGACAACCCGCCAGTCATCGTTTCCGGCCAGCAGTTCGATGTTAGCGAGAACGCGGCCATCGGTACGGTCATGGCGACGGTCATCGCGCAGGATGTCGACCTGCCTGGCGATCCAATCGCATTCGAAATCATCGGCGGCAACGATGACGGCGTGTTCACGATCGATAACAGCGGCGTGTTGCAAGTTGCCGACGACGCTCTGCTAGATTTTGAAACCACGAATCAATACGCGCTCACGATCGCGGCTTTGGATCCGGTCAATTTTAGTTTCGCAACGGTTATGGTTTACGTGCTCGACGAACAGGAAATCGTGCCGATTCTCTCGATCGATGACACGAACCTCTACGAAGTTCATGGAACGGCTGCAACAGTCGGCCATATTTTCCGCCAGGGCGGCGATCTCTCGCAGCCGCTCACCGTGCTCCTCTCCAGCAGCGACGAATCAAAACTGACGGTCCCTGCGTCCCTGGTCTTCGATGAATACGAGACCGAGGTCAGCTTCCCTGTCGACGTTATCGACGACACGCTACTTGGCGACCGTGTCGTGACCGTGACCGCGTCGGCGGTCGGCGGTGAGGCCACGTCGGTTGTTGTCACCGTGCTCGACGTGGAAACAGTGATGATCGAGTTCGACGAACTGATTGGCCGCCCCGGCGATACGCTGAATGCGACGATTTCGGTGTCTACCACAAACCGGACTGAGCCGCTGACGGTTTGGTTCGAATCCACGCGCCGGACGAGATCGCCTCGATGGCGGTGGTGATCGATCCCAGCCAGCAGTCGACGGTGGTGCCGATGACGATCATGGCGGACGCGACACCCGAAGGCTTGCATCGCGTGAGAGTAACGGTTGACGCCCCAGGCTATAACACCTTCGAAAATGTTCTGTCGGTCTATAACTACAACTCGGCGACGCTGGAACTTTTCGATCCTGACGTCCTAACTATATTCCCGATTGACGATTCATCGGCAACCGACGCAGACCAGGACGGCGTCTTCGAGCAGCTCGCCGAGAATTCGTTCGTCATCTTCTCTCAGGCCCCGTCGCTAAGCGGTGCTTTCGGCGAAACGCGCGGCATTCTGGAATTCCACACGGTGGCGATCCCGCCCGGTGCGGTCATCGAGTCGGCCGTGCTCACATTGGATGTCAATTGGGCCGGCGATTACCCGGGGGTGAACGATGTCGTGATGGATGTATTTGCCTATGCGGGGAACGGCGACGTGGAGTCGGCCGACGCAAACGAAATCACTAGCGGCATCGGGCAACTTACCGTGGAAACCAATGGTGGCCAGGTGTTGGCGAGTTTTGCGATTCCGCTCGACGTAGCCGAGCTGCAGGCACTCGTCGACAGCGGCACTTACGTCGGTCTCGTCACGAAGGTGCAACAGTCGTTGCTGCAATTCGTCAGCAAAGAGAACTCGCCGGTTTCGGCGCGGCCCGCGCTGCACCTGACGCTTGCGCATTCGCCGGTACTGACGGGCAATACGCTTACCGTAAGCGAAGGAGCAACGATCACGCTCAACGCGGCCAATCTCGCTGCCACCGACGTTGATTCCGATGCCAGCTCATTGGTCTTTACGGTATCCAACATCGTTGGCGGGCAATTCCTGGTTAACGGCAGCCCGGCGACGAGTTTCACGCAGGCTCAAGTTGCCTTAGGCGTTGTCACCTTCGCTCACGACGGCAGCGAGGCGCCGCCAGCGTTCGCCGTTGCGGTTAGCGATGGCACGTTAAGCGACGGCCCGCATGCCGCATCGATCAACTTCACGAGCGTCAACGATAACGCCCCAGCGATACCGGGCGGCCAAGTGTTTTCTGTCAGCGAGCACGCAGCGAGCGGCACGTTTTTGGGAACCGTGACATTCAGCGACGCTGACCTGCCCGGCGACACACTCTCAGCCAGCATCGCCGCAGGAAACGGCGACGGCATCTTTGGCATTAACAACGACGGCAAACTGTATGTGGCCAACAACGCCAGTCTCGACTTCGAGTCTGCGAGCAGCCACGAGCTCACGATCCGCGTTTTCGACGGAATGCACCCGACCGATCAGGTTGTAACGGTCAATGTGCTCGACGTGCCGGAAACCAAGTTCTACGTCGTGGACGACGGCACGGCGAACCGTACCTATGAATACGCCGCGACTGGCCCGGCGATCGAGAACTACGCACTCAATGGAGACAACACGGCTCCGCGCGGCGCGGCGAGCACGGCCGCTGGCGATCGCGTCTGGGTCGTTGATGCCGACCGTAAGGTGTATGTGTACGACGCCAGTGGCGGGCTGTTGGGATCCTGGACGGCGGGCAGCATGTCATCGTCCGCCACGCCGGAAGGCATTGCCACCAACGGCACCGACGTGTGGATCGTTGATTCCAAGAGCGACAAGGTGTTTCGTTACGCCGGCGCAGCGAGCCGGCTCTCCGGTAGCCAGAATGCCGCCAGCAGCTTCAACCTTAACAGCGGAAACAGTGCGGCGAAAGATATTGTCACCAACGGTGCATCGTTGTGGGTCGTCAACGACACGACCACCGACAAAGTTTTCAAGTACACGATCGGGGGCAGCCTCATCGGAAGCTGGACGATCGATTCAGAAAACGCGAAGCCGACGGGTCTCACGATTGATCCGGCGAACGTCAGCGATATCTGGATCGTCGACAACGGCACCGACCGCGTGTACCAGTACTCGGCTGCGGCTGCTCGCACATTCGGGCAGTCAGTCCGCGTCGGCTTCGTTCGCGCTTGCCGCCGGCAACATCAATCCGCAGGGTATTGCGGATCCGCCGTTTCGCGAATGTTGTAACGTCGCCAGCCGACGCCAGCTCGAATCTGCCGACCATGTCCGCCGAACTGGATTTGAGCGGCCACGTACGAAGGCCGATCGCAGCGCCAGCGAAAAAGCGCATCGAACGTGCAAGCGCGCGATGAGGCATTTGCGTCGATTGCCTTGCCGCAAATGAAGGACTTGCGTCAAGCGATGCCACGTCATGACATCGGCGACGGCGTTGATAGGTACTGGAATTCGGCGTCATTTGATGAACCCGAACAGGCCGAATTTGATTTTTCACTGCAAACAAGGCTCGTGCAGAGCCAAGTGGCACGCGTCGCCGCGGAGCTTATCCCTTGACATCGGACTGTCGATAAGGCTCAATCAATGAAGAATTGACAGCCTTTCTATCCTTCGTCTGGAGACCCCATCCCATGGCACGCGGCACACGAACGACCCGGCGAGAATTTCTGCGCAAGACGACGGCGGCCTCCGCAGCGGCGATTGCAGTCCCATATTTCGTACCGGCCCGCGCACTTGGCGGAGCGGCCGGCGCTGCGCCTAGCGACAAGCTCGGCATCGGCGTGATTGGCACGGGCGGTATGGGCCGCGGGCATGTGGGTTGGATCGCTGGGCAGCAGGACCTTGTGTTGCGAGGCGTTTGCGACGTCGATAAGGGCCACTTGCAGCAGGCCCTCGACATGACGAAATCCAGCGACAACGGCAAAGATTGCGTCGGCTACACAGATTTCCGTGAGCTGCTGGCACAGCCGGGCATCGACGCCGTTTGGGTCGTCACACCCGATCATTGGCACGCGCTTGTTAGCATTGCGGCGGCCAAGGCCGGCAAAGACATCTATTGCCAAAAGCCACTCGCGAACTCCATCGGCGAAGGCCGGGCAATGGTCGATGCCGCCAAGAAGCACGGCCGAGTGCTGCAATGCGGCAGCCAGGAACGTTCTACGCCTTCGGTGCGCTACGCTTGTGAGCTGGTGCGCAGCGGCAAGTTGGGCGAGATCAAAACCATCCAGATCCACTTGCCTTGCGACGATAACCACCACAATGTGGCCCGCACGCGACAAGGCAAGCTCGTTCCTGCCGAAGTGCCCGCCGAATTTGATTACGACTTTTGGCTGGGTCACACGGAAAAAGTTCCCTACGCCGAAAACCGTTGCCACTTCTGGTGGCGGTTTAACTCGCGCTACGGCGCCGGCGAGATGACCGACCGTGGCGCGCACGTCATCGACATCGCCCAGCTTGCGCTCGACATGGACACGAGCGGCCCGGTTGAATACCAGGCGCAAGGCGAACCGCTCAAAGGCGATTTGTATGATGCGTACATGGACTTCACGTTTGAGAACGTCTACCCGAACGGCGTGCGGATGATCGGCCACAAGACGGGCCCGCGCGGCTGCGCTTCGAAGGCACGGAAGGCTCGGTCTTCATCCATATCCACGGCGGCAAGCTGGAAGCGGAGCCGGCGTCGCTCCTCGACATCAAGATCGGCGAGAACGACGTGCAGCTTGGCCGCACATCGGATCACCAACGCAATTTCATCGATTGCGTCCGCTCGCGCGAAGTGCCGTTCGCCGGCGGTGAGGTTGGACATCGCACGGCCACGCTGTGCCAGTTGAACTGCATCGCGATGCGCTTGGGCCGTTCGCTCAAATGGGACCCGGTCGCCGAACGCGTGATCGACGACGAGGAAGCCAACCAGTACCTCGTTCCGAAGATGCGCGCCCCTGGTCGCTGTCTTAAAACGAGCCGCCGCCTGCTGTTTCGGAAGCAACGCGTCGCAGGGTGAGGTCTGGCCATTCGCACCATGTGTCGGTGTGAATGTTCCTTGAGTCATCCCGAAGGTGCTCTTTCGCATTGAACGTCGAATCGGTCCGGTCGGCCGCCACGTAGGTAGCAGCCTCGACCCCGGCGGGATCCGACGTTAATACGTTCGCCACAAGCAGCGATGCGCGGCTGATCGTCCGCCCATGCGATCAGCGGGTCGCCAACGGTCGATTGCAATGTCGACGGCGTCAGCCACAAGCGTTGGTCGGCGCCTCACCTCGAACGGCGGAATGATGACATCGAATGGATGCGCCGCTCGGGTTGAATCGACTGGTATCGGCGCAGGCGATTGGTTCGACGTTTGTGTCGAGAATGCGGCTGCCGCTGCCGTTTGTGGGGCTCCTGCGTTTTGATTGCGGCGCCAAATGATGTAATCGGCGGTGTCGACAACGCCGTTGTAGTTTCCGTCGGCTCCGCTTCCCGGGAAAACGGCCATGTCGAACGTTGCTCGCCACGTGGAGTGATCAGCCGCGCCCGCCAGGCCATCCGCGTTGTAATCGCCGGCGACAAAAACGCGCTCCGGATCCGGCCCGACGGACGGTGTGCGGATTGAGAGGTGGGTTGCGATGGGTGCGCCGAAGTTTGGCGTCCCATCCGCAAAGAAAGTAAACGGCTGAATGCGAACGTCGCGGATTTCTCCCGATGGCGGCACCGGGTTCTTGTGAGCGTGGTACACGATCCAATCTTCAGTTCCATCTGGCGACTTGACGAATGAGGCGTGTCCGACGCCCACCACGTTTCCTGCGCTTTGGAAAACAGGCTGCGGCGCTTTGGTCCAGGAGGCCGCATTCAAGAGCGAGCCCGTTCCGCTATAGGTCAAACGGCCAAGCGCGTATTGCGGCGTCCAGAAGCCGCTCGCCGAGTAAATGATGTGCAGCTTGCCGTTCTCGATGAGAATCTGCGGGCCCTCGTTGATCGCCAATCCGTGCATTTCCCAGGCGTATTGCGGAGCGCTGAGGAGCACGCGGTCGGTGCGCAGCGTCCACGGGTTCTGCATCTGGGCGATGTACAGGTTCTGCTGGCCGTTGGAGGAACCGGGCCAACCGGACCAGGCAAAGTACGTGAAGCCCTCCCATTCGAACACGGTGCCGTCGATCGCCCAGCGATCGGTCGGGACTACGATCTGGCCTTTGTAGACAAACGGACCGAATGGATCGTGCTGCGGTGCGTTCCAGCACGTGCATGCGGTGCGTCGCGTTGGTGCCATTCGAGGCGGCGACGTAGATGTACCAGCTCTCGCCGATGCGGTGCAGCTCGGGCGCCCAGATTTCTTGGGAGTAGTTAGTTCCGGAGGGCGGATCCCACGCCAGAACGGTGTCGCTGCCGAGGCTGTTGTGGTGAATGTCTTGGAGCGATTCGGCGCGGTTAATCCACACGGCGCCGCCAGTGGAGCGCGACATGTAGTAATTGCCCTGCCACTGGATGACGAACGGATCGGCGCCCGTCCCGAGCGGGTTCTTAAACGTGACGGGCATGTGCCTCGTCGCGCGCAAGCTTTCTTGCGGCACAACTTCGAACATGCCTTCGCCTGTTTGCCGCGGGCTCGACCAGCGCAATTCGACATTGGCCTGGCCCACGTTGTCGTAATATTCGAGCCGTATGTCGGTCCATTTGCCGGCCTCGAGCAATTTGGTGCCGACGGCTTCGGCGCCCGACTGGTTTGTCCAGTTATCGATCACCAGCTCGTTGCCAATCCACAGCCGCACACCGTCGTCGCTGGTGACGGAGAACGTGTACTCTTCATGGAAATCAGCGCGGATCTGTCCGGCCCAGGTGACGCGGAAGCCGTCGCTATCGATCGCTGCGTCGGGCGACCCGGTGCCCCAGTCAAAATCGACACCGGCGTCGACGCGCCAAAGTCCGCCGCCAGTCGCGTCGGTGTACGCACCCAATAGCCCGGCGGGACTCTCATAAAGACGATCCGCCGAAATGACCTCAATCGCTTGGCTGGGGGCGAGCCACGAGAGTTCGATCCGCGCGTCTCCAGTTTTCTCGAAGTAATCGACGCGGATGTCGTAGAATCGACCGGCAACGAGATTAATCGTGCCGGTATGCACGCGGCGCGAATGGGGTGTCCAGTCGTCAATGATGAGCTGGCCGTCTACCCAAAGTCGTACGCCCTCGTCGCTCAACACGCGGAACGTTTGCGTCTGGCTGTACTTGGCTTGGATCTGCCCGGTCCAACGGACGCTAAACGTGTCGGCGTCCATGCCGGCGGCTGGACTGCCGGGCCCCAGTTATGGAAAACCGACTCAACCCGTGTTTCGGCCAATCCGGTAAAGTCATCGTTATGAAAGTATTGAGCCGTAAGACCCATTCCGGCCGGCGCAAGCCGCGGCTCGAAGCGCCTCGAAACCGAGGCGCGCACCTTGGGGACGGCAGTTTTGCCCGGAACTAAACATTGCGGCCGCAAAAAGAAAGCAGAAGCGCGGGACCACGATCTTTCATTTTACCAGTTGGCGACATCAAGTCCTGAAGTCGGCAGTCCCCAGGCGCGGCCGGCTGCGACAATCTATCGTGTGCCGAGTGCCCAAGTAATTCCTTCAGGCCCTGGATTGCTGCCGGAGATTTCGATACCGAGCGTCGTCTGCGAGTTGTATTTTTCCGGAATCTTTACCGACGGATGCATGATTTCAACCTGATAGAGTCCCGGTTGCATGAGAGGGATGTCGGGCGCATTGCGGGGCCGGTCCTCGGCCGCCATGTTCAGCTGGCCAGTGCCACGCGGCCCCGACTGGCCCGAGGCGCCTTTGAGCGTACCGTCGAAGAACGGCGCCGGGACGAGCCGCACTGTCGCACCCGGCAGGGGACGGCCATTCCATAAGATTGTAAACGGCACAGCCCGCGCACCGACGCCCGATTGTTCCCAGCCAGCGATGCCGCCCGTGAGCTCCTCGACACTCAGCATGTCATCGCCGTTTAGGTCGTACGAAGGCGCGACCGCGACCAGCGCTGGCGAGGCCGACCACTCCTCCTTGGCGAGCTGACCATCGCCGTTTCGATCCTGAAGCTCGACGGCCTGGTCGGCCGCCGCATCGGCATCAACGTCGGGCGGGCGAATCGCGCCGGGACCACTATTGCAACCCGCGGCCAGCAAAACCAGCACGAAGATTTGCCAATGGGATCTCATTAGGCGATGTTCATTGAAAATGCGTGCCGCTCACGTGCGTCTAAAACTCCGGAACGACTTCCCCATCGCGCCGGCCGCCAAGCCGCTCGTGGGTTACCGGATCGATGTCGTAAGGAATGCTTTGCACGGAAGCGTCGCAAAACGCCATTTGGAACCCGCCCGCATCGGCACTGCCGAAGCGAAAGAAATCGGGAAAACCGGGCTGATCCTGAAGTGGCCGGTATTGATCGTCGGCGAAGCGGCCGACGTCCAAGTCGTCGCCAGCCCAGCAACTTTGGTCATCGCCGAAATCTTGAGACTCGCCTAAGTATCGGTTTGGAACCAGATACTTTTCGCCGACCATGTAGGTTTTCGCCGTGCCGTCGGTGACGTCTTTCAGACTGTACTCCCACGCCTGATAGACGATGCCACCGATCAGGTCCATCCAGTTCGGCAGCGGTCCGTCGGTGCGAGTCTTCTGAAAACCAATCCCCTGCTCAGCACGAACGAACGATGTAGGTCCGGCGAACCATTGGCTGTATTGAATGTTATTGTCATACAGGGGGCCGAGGTTTGCCCCGTAGTCGCTGCGCGCCTCGACTTCCGGCTTATTGGCGTTGTAATAAGGCGATGGTGTGCCTTGCGTGTAAGCCGTCGCGGCCGCTCTCCGCCGCGACGGGCAATAGAATCCGGCGACGGGACGAGTGGCCAAGTCCGCTAATGCAGTTTTGCTCTCAGGAGCATCCCATCGCGCAATGCCAGCGCCCATCTGGTGGATCGCCTGCTCTTCCATGAAGGGCAAACAACTATAGGCCCAGCTTCCAGGCTGGTTTTCGCCGCTGCCACGATCGGGATCGGCCATATACCGGTAACCCCAGCCGCCGGAAGGAAAGAATTTGTGCGTGTCATGGTGCAAGTGCCAGGCCAGGGCGATTTGTTTCACCTGGTTGGTGCATTGCGCGCGACGGGCCGCTTCGCGTGCCGCCTGCACGGCCGGAAGCAACAGGGCCACGAGAATGCCGATAATCGCGATCACGACCAATAGCTCGACAAGGGTGAAACCACGACGTGGCCGCGTCTCTCCGATCGAAGATTCGCCGTGGCGAAGACGCGGATGGACGAAATTGTTTCCCACCTTCTCGCTCCCGCCCGATCAATTGGATCGCGAACAGTTTCATGCGAGTCTCGGAGAGACTCGCCTACGTGCAACATGTCGACGGCGCCTGACGCATAGCGCGGCGAGGCTAAGCAACGCAACGCTCGACGGCTCGGGCACGACGGCGCCCAAAGCTGCGGGTGCAAACAAGAACTCCGACGGCGCGAGCACCGAGTTCGTAATCCGCACTTCATCGATGATGCCGTCAAACCAATCGGTCGGATTGCCGCCGAATTGGCCGCGGCCAATCGTCCAGGAAGCGTCCCACAGCGGGTTGGCCGGGTTGCCCTGAAACAGCGCGCCTTCAACGGCAACGGAACCTTGAAGCTGGTAGCCCGAGCCGTCGTTCGAGTTGAGATACAGCGAGAGGGTCGAGCCATCGTTGACTGCCGCCGCGTAATACCACTGGCCGGCAACAATCGGCGCGATGGAATTGATCCCGACGAGGTTGCTCTCTGCGTCCCACTGCTCGAAAAACAGGTGGCCGTTGTCGCCACGCGTCTTGAGCACCGCGGTTTGTACGGGATGGTTTGTACCGCCAGGCCGCGCGTCTTTGCCGACGACGGCCGCCCATCGTACGGGGTTATTCGTGTTAAACGCCGCCTCGATCGTGAACCCGCCGCCCGGCGCAATGATGCCGTTATTGATGTTCTTGGAGCTGCCCTTGCCGAAGTCTCCGTTACTAAACAGCGTGAACAGATCGTCGCCGCCGCCTTCATGGGGAATGAAATCGAGCGCCAACGTGTTGGGCAGCCCGCTCTTGAGCGGAGTCGGCGGGACGCTATTGATGTAAACAGGAGCCGTGTCCGCGTTAAATACATCCATATGATTCTGATTGATCAGGTCGGGTACCGGATCGGCAATCGCAGCATTAACGTTGGCGCCGTTTGTACCGCCCTCGAATCGCCAGTAGGCCGATTGGAGCGGGTTTGGGGCGGTATCGCCCACAGCCCTTGTCGAAAGTGCGACTGCAAACGCCAGTACGCAATATGAAATGCGCCGAGGGCGTTGGCTTGTCTTCATCCTTGCTCTCTCCATCGGTAGGACGACCAATTGCGCTTGTAGCCTATGCCGCCAACGCGATATCGCGACAACACACGCGGCCAGTAGACAAAACAGGACCGTCGCAGGCTCTGGCACGGCAACAGTTGCCCCACTGGCGGGCGGCGTCGCCATCCTGCCGAAATTCGCTGCGCCACGTATCGTATCCCTGTTGGCCGTTAATTCCGGTTTTTCGCCACACCACGTAGTCGGCCGCATCCACTTTTCCATCCTCGTTATAATCGCCCTCCAGCGGTGCGACGGCCGAGGCGAATAAAAACTCCGATGGGGCGAGCGGCGCATTCGTCAGCCGAACTTCATCGATGATGCCGTCGAACCAATCCGCCGGAAAGCCGCCAAATTCACCGCGGCCAATCGTCCAGTTGCCGTCCCAATTTGGATTGGCCGGGTTCGCCTGGTAAAGTGCTCCATTCACGGTCACCGAGCCTTGCAGCTCGTAGCCCGATCCGTCGTTCGAATCGAGATAGAGCGAGAGGGTCGAGCCGTTGTTCACGACGGCGGCGTAGTACCATTGGCCGGCAACAATCGGCTCCAGCGAGGAAACCTGCACCAGGTTCGCATTTGCGTCCCACTGCTCGACTTGCAATAGCGAATTATCCGCGCGCGTCTTGAGTGCAAAGGTCTGAACAGGACGGCTGCCGCCCGGCTGCCCCTCCTTGCTGACGATGCCCGCGAACAGCGCGGGGTTATTTGATCTGAATGCCGCCTCGACGGTGAAGCCCCCGCCAGTCGCAATGGTCCCGTTATTGATGGCTTGCTCCAGGGCAAACAGATCGTCCCCGCCGCCCTCAGGATTGCGAATAAAATCCAGTGCGAGCGTGTTTGGCAGGCCGCTCTTGAGCGGCGTGGGCGGCACGGTGTTTACGTACGTCGGGGTGGCATCGACGGTTGCGTTCTCGAATCCCCGCATGGGATTGTCGTTGATCGAGTCCAAGACGACGTCGACATTAGCGGGAACTTCGCTGGATGCGGGTCCCTCCTCAAAACGCCAGTAGGCCGATTCCAGCGGAACCGGTGGCCCGGCCTCGGCCGCCGCTGCGAAAAACAGGGAGAAGAGCAAAGCGTTAGCGCAAAGGCGCAGCACTTCTCTAACGAACGTCCTCATGATGTAGTCTCGCCTGGAGAAAATGATAAGGTGCAAGCGCTTGCAACTGTGTCGATTGCTATTTTCGTCCACTGGGCCAACCCTTGCAACCATTTGGCGAGAAATGCACGATTTGGGCTACTCATGCGTCGCTTACAGGCAAATCTGTCGTGGTGTCGGCTGCGTCTCACCCAGAAGGCGACTTGGAAACTGCGTAGGTGCGCAAACTCCCCTCCGTATTTTTGCGCATCTACGTGTCGCTGGAGTGATGGCGCAACATTACGGTTTCTGATGCGCGCGAGGTCAGCGCGCACCGGTAGCGCATGCGAAGGATGCGAGTCGAGGCCGGACCTAACGACTAACCCCTTATGCCTAACGCCTAATTTTCAAAGAGCGGCCAGAATAGGATGTGGGACCAGTATAACCGATATGTGAACATTTGTCCATATACTTTTTTTTGGGACGCGTGTGAAGGATCGAGGTGCGAGGAATACGGAGCTGCGGCGAAGCGCTTCACACTCCAGGGTTGTCAGTGAGTGATTGTTGTAGAAAAAGTAGTTATGGCGACAAAATCATGATTGCTGCCGTCGGCCGCGGTTGGCGCCCGACCGGAATCTAGCTGCCCAGTCCCAGATGTGGTAGCCTACTGATGCCGGGGACACTGGCCCTGCGACCAGGCGACGCTTCAATGTCGCCGACGACGCCGGGCTGAGGTCCACGGGTGAGACAGCAGCAACGCTGCGACTCGACACGTGGCACCATCGACAGTGTTCAAGCACTTACACCGCTCCGCATATATGCTGTGCGTTGTAGGTCGCCACCAACCAGGCTGACGTTGGGGCGGAAGACTGCCACAACACAACGTGGTCGGTAATTTTTTTGGAAGGTGGGCCCGGCCGCGATTTTTGCGGCGGACCTCGAACGCAAGAGGGCGTAGCGGTGTCAATCGTGAACGCAAAAGTCGGAACAAGCTGGAATCTGCGACAGGTCGACTCGACTTGCAGTGTAGACCAGCTCAGTGAACCCGGCGTGCATCGCGAAATTCGCGGATGGCGGGCGGGACACTGGCCCTGCGACCAGGCGACGCTAAAATGTCGACTACGACGCCGGGCTGAGGTCCACGGGCGAGGCAGCAGCAACGCTGCCGACTCGACACATGCGCGTTACATCGCTTCTCGGTAGCCTATAGGTTGTGGGACCAGCAGCATACATAAAGGTCGCATGTCACGACAAAGCCGACCGAGAAAGACTCTTCGCGAACGATTAGCTTGGCCATCCGTTTTGTATCGAGCGTTCGCCGAGGTGACGAAAGGGGCCGATCCGGACACGCCGGTCCCGATGGCGTCACCATTGACGGATTCTGCAGATCGGCCAAAGCCGAAATTAGCTTTTTGCGGAACGAGCTTCGGCAGGGTAAATATTCCCCGTCCCTCGGCCGTGGCGTACCAATCTCGAAGAAGCCAGGGCAATTAACTGCGAGAACGATCCGTCCTATTACCGTTTTCAATGTTCGCGATCGCATCGTCCAGCGCAATTTCAAATCTAATTTGGCCGCACCTACGCGATCCGGTCTGCTCGGAAGTTAGCTTCGGAGGCATTCGTTCGTACTCTGTTAACGGTGTCGTAAAATCATGTGCTCAAGTACGAAAAAACGTTCAGGCCGCGGCTTTGCGAATTATGCAATTGAGGCGCGACGGCTATGTGTATACGTTCGAGACTGATATTCAACGATTCTTCCCATCGATCAAGAAGGAAATATTGCGGCAGCAACTTCGAGAAAGACTTCCAGACGATTCTCTGGATGATCTCATCGACGCTTCGATTGAAACAAATGTTAGTAACTATCGCATGCTTGAGGCGAGAGGTTTATCGGAATGCTGGGATCCACGGTTTGGTGTACCACAGGGTGGCGTACTTTCGCCGCTACTTGCGAACTACTATTTGGCAGATTTCGACCGACAGATGATTGCCGGTGGCTTCAAGATGGTTCGATATGTGGACGACTTGGTCGTACTCACAAAGTCCAAAAGTGAAGCTTTACTCGCATTTGAAACTTGCAAGCAACTATTTGGCGAGTTAGGCCTGGCCATACATGAACTGGACGAGAAAAACGAAAAGGGAAGGATTAAGACTCGCATTGTTGAGCAGAACCAGCCGTTTGATTATTTAGGACTAACTTTTAACAAGCGTTCAATACGGCCAGCGCCTTCAAAGTTGGCAGACCTACAAAATCGCGTTCGCGAGATTACGCACGCACGGAAGGGTGGCAAAACGCTAGTGGAAGTAATAGTCTCTCTCAATCGTATTCTGAGGGGGTGGATGGCGGCGTACTCGCTTTGTGATATCCCTTCCCAATTGATCACTAGTGTCGATCACATCGCTCGAACAGGGTTGGCATCCTGGATGCTGCAGCATAACTTGATTCGCTCGCGAAATGCGATTACTCCGGCATTGCAGCAAAAGATAGGACTGTGGTCCGCCACGAGAGCTGAGATTCGCTCAATCTCGAAACACGTTTTCGACACGGCCGAGAGCACAAAATGAATGATGAACAGGTGTTAATAGTTAGGCGATAGCGGTATGTCAGAAGGCCGAGAAAGCATCCTTACCGCAGCCCTCTCCCAAAGGGAGACGGCGCGCGGCGCTGAATTCGCTCGTGAGAACAGCGGCATGGCGCCCGTGGCGGCAGAGTATCGTTCGACGATTCGGCAGTTCGCGCCGCCGGGGGCGTCGGGCTATTGAGCGTTCTTGGCCAATGCCGCTTGTTCGGCTGCTTTTTGGCGCCATTTGGCGGCTTCGGCCTGGTCGCCGACGCCGACGAAGGCGTCGGCTACGAGGGTGTATGCTTCGGAGAGAAGTTCTGGGTCGCGCTGGTTCTTGCCCTCGCGGAAGCGCGCGGCGAAATCTTCCATCTTTTGTTGCACGCCGGGCAGGCGCAGATTCGCCGGCCTTCGCGCGTCGAGCAGCCGAAGACCACGCCCGCGAGCTTGTCCCACTCGCCGAGCTTTTCGGTGCGCGCGGTTGAAGGCGGAGCGTTGTCTCGGTTGGCTCGCCGCTGACGGGGGTTGATTCGAACGTAGTGGCCGCCGAGAAAGACTGGCTGCTCATAGAGCTTCTCGCTGTTAATGGCCAGACGCCCATGCGGCCGGAAGCCTCATGTAGGGTCGCCCGGCCGTCGTGCGCCCGTCTTCCCGAGAACGGCCGCCGTAAACGCGTCATGGGCCTGCGCTCCTGATAGTTGCGACTAATGTCTGAACGTCCCTTGAAGCGATTGCAAAGTGCACGAGTGGCATGCGAAATAACCCCCTCCCCGGCCTTCCCAGCAAGGGGGAGCGAGTTTGAAATTGCTACTACGCGAAAGATAGTCGGCCGCAATTATTACGACGGCTACTCTGACGAGTGCTTGCGAGTGGCGTCGCTGGGATTGCACCGCTGCCAACAGGGGTGTGCCTTCCAGCTCAGCCTGATCGGCTAGCTCCGACAATAGCTCCGTGTAGCGATCACCGCCAAGCAACTGTGCGACGGCCAGCGCCTCCTGGCGCAAGTCGGCGTCGACATACGCGTCGACGACGAGCGAGGCGACGGCGTCGGCGATTGCAGCGCGCGCCGGCTCGGGAATGTCGCCGGCTGGTTGCGGTGGTTCGGCATCAGCGCTTTCGTCGGCATTGGCAGCTGCAAGCTCAACGGCGGCCAGACCGCGCGGCGAAGTACGCACGCCGCTTAAGTGCCGGCGCAGTGCCCGTAGTGAGGACCAGGCAATCTGCTTGTTTCGCGATTGCACAAGCCTGGCCAACGGCGCGAGCAACTCGCCGTCGCCCACTAGGCCCACCGCATCGGCCGCGTCGGCCGCCAAAGGGCTGCGATCGCTGGCCAGTATTTGTTGCAACTGCTTCCGCGCATCGGCGTTGCCGGTGGCAGCGAGTCCGGTAAGCGTGGCGGCGTACCATCGTCGATCGGGCATCGAAGAGACGATCTCGGAAAGGTCGTCGGCAGTGCGCGGGTCATCGAGCGCCGCGAGCACCAACGTCGCCGCGGCCGTGTGATCGGCGTCGGCCAGGTGTTCGGTCGCCAGCGCGTAGCCGTCGGCGAACCCATGACGGGCAAGCAAGCGGGCCAGCCGCAGCTTGTAAGGCGCAGTGCGCCTCCGATTTCAGCAGTGGACGCGCTTCGCGTGCCGCCAGCTCGGAATCGACGTGCTCCAAGGCGGCCAGCGCCAGCTCCTTGAGATGGAAGTCGTCACCGCGTAGCCAGCCGATCAGCACGGGCACGGCCTGATCATTCGCCAAAGTGCAAAGTGCACGGGCGACGTGGTAGCGTTCGGCGGCCGGCATATCGAGTTGCGCCGCGGTCAGGAGCAGCGGCAATGCGCCCGAGCTTTGCATTCGAGCGAGCTGTTCGACCTCGGTTTCTAGTGACTGTCGCGCGGCGATCGAGCGTTCCAGACGTTGCAGCAGAATTCGCTCGGCGCCCGGTTTGTCCAGCCGCACTGCGGCCCGGGCGTAGACTTGTTCGCGCGCGGCGACTCATCGAGCGGCAGTCCGGCGAGTGCATCCTGCACCGCGGCGACCGCTTCGCGTTCAGCGATTCGAGGCAAGGCCGTAGCGGCCGCTGCCCGTTCACCGTAGGTTGCGGCGCCAGTCAGCTGCGCGATCAGCAGCTCACGTGCCCAATCGATCTCGGTCTCGAGCGCAAGCAAGTAACCCAGAGCATCAGTCGCTGCCACTCGCACGCGAGTCACCTCTTCATCCGAGTTGAGGATTTCCCGGAGCGCTTCAGACACGGAGTCGACAGGCGCGGCGTCGTCCGGAAGATTTCGATTTGCCAATATTTCGCGAAGCACTTCCACGGCCGCCCCGCGCACGACGGTTTGCGAATTGCGCGAGTCGTGCCAGCGACGTGAGCGAGCGCGCATCGGCGGCGGCCCAATCGGCTCGTAATCGCAAGCTTGAAAGCAGCGGTACCGCTGAGAATCCGTTCGCGTCGGCCAGCCGGTCGACGAGCAGCGTGGCGCGCTCGCGCCGGGAGCGCGAATCGGCCACGCGGATCAGTGTTTCGACCACGGCCACGAGCGGATCGTCTGGGCCGGTCAAAAGCGGCACGCGTTCGCCGAATGTCGTGGCGCCGGGCGCTGCTGAAACGCAGCCATAGCTGGGAATACCGCCAAAGGACGTGAAGCCTCGTTGCTGGGTCAGGATCAATAGTCGAAACTCGCCCTCTTTCAACGGCGGTGTAGAAGAGGCGTCTTCATTCGCAAGGCCCAGATCAGGCCCCGTCATCGAGAGCTCGTCGCGCTGAAAAATGCCCTTTAGCCGACGCACCGGTTGAAAGCGATACTCGCGGACTGCGACCTCGGTTTTCGCGCCTTCAACGACTGTGACGCGACTGATGCGAATCACTCGGGCCACCATCACCAGGTGCGCCTGCCCGACGCTCGGCTCGAGGTTCCAACCTTCGAACTCTTCGCGGGCTGCTTGCGCGCTTGCGCCGCGGCAGGCGAGCAGAATAACCATCAAAGCCGCGGCCGAAGCAAATGCTGTCGTTGACGGGCGGCGTACATTGCGCATGAAAACCTCCGGTTATTTTCCCTTCATTGTCGGGCAGCAGAAGGCGGCGAACCGTCCCCCTTTGACAGCGCTGTCGCCGAAAGGCGTTGCGACCACCGTTGTTTCACAACCATCGAGCGCTGCGCCGGCCGAAGCGCGCCGTGCGGCCCGCTTGAAGGTTGGTTGATGTCGGCGCGACAAGCTCGCAGTGCAATTCACAGGGCAGGATTGAGCAGGCCAGGCCAATCGCCAATGCGGCCGCCGGCCATGTGCCTCGCGATCTTGGTGAGACATCTAGAATTGTTCGCAGCCGGTGTTCCAGGTTGTCGGCGGCGCTCATTGCAGTGGCTTGCGGCGGTAGCGGATTGGCGAAATCGACCACATCGAGAATCAACCGCGCGTAATCGCGCCGCGCTTGTGGCAGATGAGATACGACGGCTGCGTCGCAGGCTGCTTCCTCACAGCGGCGCAGCTGCCGGCCGATCAGCCGCACGATCGGCAACCACCAAAAGGCGACGCTCACCACGAGCTCCAGCAACCGCACCAGGTGGTCGCCGCGCTTGATGTGACTCAATTCGTGCACCAAGAGTGCGGAACGCTGCGCGCGATTGAGCTGACTCAGCAATGATTCCGCCAGCAACAGGCGCGGGCGACGCCAACCAGGAATCACCATGGGCGGCAATCGGCCCGGCAGCATCAGAATTTGCGGCGGCCTGCGAATCGAAAGTTCCGACTCAAGTCGGAGTGCAAGACGCTGCCATTCTGGTGGCGCGGGCGTGGCATGCACCAGCCGTCGTTGAAATTGTCGCCAGCGACAGAATGCGAGCCAAAGCGTTGCACCCGCGCCGGCCGACCATGCGGCCAGCAGAGCCCAAGGCAACGTATCGCGCACAAAGGATTGTGTTAATGCGTGTCCACAGTTGCATGTGCCCAGTGCGCACGCGAGGCTCCCCAGCGGTACGCTCACCAGCGGCGGCGTGACCAGCTTCACGAGTGCGACAATCCACAGTATGCGAGCCGCCGCCGTCATTCGCAGATGCCGTTGCACAAACCACGCCGCGATTGCTACAAGCGACGCCAAGACAACGTTCGAAGCGATCCACGACAGCCAGTGCATGGGGGGCGGCTCCGTTATGTTTTGCGCGTGCGAGGCGACCGCGGTTGGGCCGGCTTTTCGTCGAGAAGTCGGCGCAGGTGAGCCCGCTCCTTCGCGCTCAGCTCGCCAATCTCGACGAGATACGTCAACAAGGGCGTCATCGAGTTTTCGCCAAGTCGGTCGGCGACCCGTCGCAACTCGCCGCCGATCAGCTCATCGCGCGCTACCATCGGCCTGAAGATCCAGTTTGCGGCGTCTTTGCGACGGCCGACGAGCTTTTTCGCCGCCAGCCGGGCCAGCAGTTTCTGCACCGTGGCGAATTTGGAGCTGCCACCGCCGGGATAGAGCGCATCGCGCAGATCGCGGATCGTGGCCTCGCCGCGCTGCCACAGCGACTCCAGCACCTTGAGCTCGGCGCCGGTGACCGACGGTAATTCGCGTTTCGTCATCACAGTTTCACAACACGTCGTTTCGACTAGCGATTCCCAAGCATACCTACTACAAGACGTGCTGTCTTGCAGGTATGATAGACGGCTTGTCTTGCGCGTCAAGCGGGAAAATTGGCTGGTCGACTCATTGTTTCACCATCGAAGGATCAACTTATGATCACTCGCATACGCATTTCTGCAGTATTGGTTGCCTTGCTTGGCAGTTGTAGTATGGCGAGTTTGGAAGCGCGCGCCGTGGACCGTCCAGTAGCACCGCGGGCCGTACTGCCGGTCGGCTTCAAGCCGGCCGTCGATGCAACGACGGATTCAATCACTGGGCTGCCGACGCGAGTTCTACACGAGGCCAGCGGGATCGCTTTGCGGCTCGTGTCGGCTGGCGAGTTCCACATGGGCTTCGGCCAAACGCGGCACCGCCGCGTCATCCGCAACCCGTTCTACTTGGGTGAGACGGAAGTCACCAACGCGCAGTTCGGCCGGTTTGCCGACGCGACAGGATATTTAACCGACGCGGAGCGCGGCGTGCCGCTCGAAGGCCACACCAAGGGCTCGTTTGCCGGCGTGCCGGCTGGCGACCGAGACTGGTCCGACGAAGCGACCTGGCGCGTTCCATTCCCATATCTGGGAAACCCGAAGCCGGTCGATGACCATCCGGTTGTGCACGTGAGCTGGACCGACGCCGTCGCTTTCTGCGAACACTTCGCAATGCGTCTGCCAACGGAGGCCGAATGGGAGTACGCAGCTTGGGCCGGGGCGACTACGGTTTATCCGTGGGGCGACGATCCGGCCGACGGCGCTGGTCGCGCCAACCTGGCCGACGTTGCGCAGGCGGCGCTTTGCCAACACAAATCTATGGTTCCCATTTGACGATGGCGCGGCAGTGCTTTCGCCGGCCGGTGCGTACAAGCCAAACGCCTGGGGATTCTATGACATGATCGGAAACCTAGAAGAGTGGGTAGCCGACACCTACGCCGAGTACCCGCCAGATGGTTCCGACGAATCGGCCGCCACGGGCGGCAAAGGCCGGATCATTCGCGGCCGCTCCTGGCTCGACGGTCCTGGAATGAACCGCCCTGCGATGCAGCACTTCGCGCGGCGCGATTTTATTGGGTTTAGAGTGGCGGTGACGGTTGAGCGTGAGTAAAGCCTATGTGGCTGAGTGCCAATAGCAATCAACTCATCTGCGGCACAGAGTGCTCAATTCTGATTGCCAGCCAGTGTGACTTCCACCTCTCCGCTGAACGTCGCGGCCGGGTCGCCCCGTTCGGCGAGTGTTTCGGCAATCGTGGCAATGGTTCGCGGCACGGTGCCCTGAAAGACTTCCTTGTTGCCTGCCATGATGGTCACGGTTTGGTCTAGGTCCAACATGCGGTCGTCGAGACGCACGCACAGTTTTGTGACGTCGTTCGTTTTCACGTCAATTTGTTGGCCGGCGAAACTGGCGGTCACTTCGGAGCCCGCTTTCTCCTGGTTGGCGTCAACTGCCAGCCAATAGAAGCGGCCGTGCGTGACATCGTCCTGCTTCCAGATCAATCGGTTAGGCACCGGGTTGCGCACAAAGTCGGCCATCCAGTCCAGCGCCGCAGCGTCTTCGCGATCGAGCCAGTGCGGCTTGTCGGGATAGATCTTCACGAGGTGCGGATAGCCGTCCGGATCGGCCTTGTGCAGATCGTCGAGCTTCTGTCCCCATTCGGCCGCCACCTTGTTTCGGTTATATGCGCCGTCGCGCCCGCCGACGTGGATCGTAAAGCCAATGTTCCGCAGCGAAAGCGGCAGCGCATCGTTGGGATGGCCGGCCATCATCGCGGCGGCGGCCCAGCGATCGGCCATCCGCGGTGCGAGTTGATAAACTCCGTCGCCGCCCGCGGAGTAGCCCAGAATGTACACGCGGTTGGGATCGACGTCTTCAAACACGATCATGTTTTCGATCAGCCGGTCAAATAACCGATCGATGTGCGGCTCGTGCCATAGGTTCCAATTGTCGGTCGGCGCTCGCGGGGCGACGTACACGCCTTCCTCCGGCCGATACAGCCGCTTCTGATTTTCCCACTGGCGGTCGTTCACGCGCGCCGGGCGCCACCGCCGCCGTGCATCGAGATAAACAGCCGCCGGCCGCTGGCGGGCTTGTCGCCAAACGTTTCGTAGTGGAATGGCATCGTCAGCTCGCCATCCGTCAATCGGCGCTCCTTCATCTCATCGTCGCGCGATTCACGGATGCGACAAACGTGGTCTGCCCAGAGCACCTGGCGTGCTTCGTCTGCGTCAGCACGAGTGAGCGGCGTTCGTGCGAAAGTCGGTTCGGAAAGTAGCGCCGCGCGATTCGTAATCCCCGGCCAGATAGTCCTTGAGCGAGTCGATCGCGGCGGCTGACTCTTCTTTGGACTTGGCTGCCCGGTTCGATGAAGAATCCGCGGCGACGGCCGTGGGCACGAGCGCGCAGCAGCACAACAACAAAAGGCCGGCCGCACGCACATTATTTCCCGTTTGCGCCATAGTTCCAACCTAATACACAAAGAAGTACCGAGTTAGTTTTTCTTCAGCGCCGCGATCTCGTCGCGCAGGGCCCAAATCTGCTTCTGGTGATTGTCGGTGATATCCATTAGGAGTTTGGATATAGCTTCATCTTGTTTGGTCGGCACATCTTTGAGAATACTGATGTTGTCTTCTGCTTTTTTGATGCGGCCTTCAATTTCCTTGAGCTGCTTGTTGACATATCCTTGAAGCGATTGAAGATCTTTTTTGGTTACTTCGTCGGCCATAGTTTTCCCTTCAGCTGTGGCGTTAAGGTTAAACCCGTCTTCGAAAAGAGTATTTGTAGCCAGCCGCACGCTTCGCGACCGAGCCAATTCGCCGTAGAGAGGCGAGAGAACAGTTGCCCGCCAGCCATCACTGTAACGGTTGGTTCTTGAAAACGCCAAGGTCCGCGCTTGCACTAAGGGCGATACAAATCCATACTCATATTTGTCTTATTAACTCTTGCGGCGGCTGGCAAAACGGCAGGTTTCGCTGCTATTTGCGCGAAGGGGGACTAGCCTCATGTTCCAAGGGCGAATATCAGCCCTGATCCTGGTTGGCGGCCTGGTCGCGATAGCTTCGACGGATGAGAATCCGGCGGCCCCGTCGGTCGCCAGCGCATCGCCGAACCAAGCCGCCTTTCAGCAGTTTGTCGAGTCACATTGCTTGGGCTGCCACGACAATGTCACGAAGACGTCCGACTTGGCGCTCGATCATTTGATGAGCGCGGATCTGCGGCAGAATCAAGAGCCGTGGGAAAAAGTCGTCCGCAAACTCACGACGCGACAGATGCCGCCAAGCGATGCGCCGCGGCCGGAGGAAGCGGAATATGATGCGGCCATCGCGTGGCTGGAATCTTCGCTCGACGCGGCGGCCGCGGAACGACCAAATCCCGGGCGTACCGAAACGTTCCGGCGGCTTAATCGCACCGAGTACCAAAACGTCATCCGTGATCTCTTGGCGCTCGAAATCGACGCCGCAGCACTACTGCCGGCGGATGAATCCAGCCACGGCTTTGACAACATCACGGTCACCGATCTCTCGCCCACGCTTTTGACGCGTTACATTACGGCGGCCCAGACAATCAGCCATTTGGCGGTCGGACGAGCGCCGCTTGAGCCGCGGGAGGACGTCTTCCGCATTCGTCCCGATGTGACACAGGATTCGCACGTCGAGGGGCTGCCGCTCGGCACGCGCGGCGGGGCCGTCTTCGCCTATAACTTTCCGCAGGATGGCGAATACGAAATTCGCGTCCGGCTGATGCGCGATCGTAACGACGAAGTAGAAAGCCTGACCGAGCCTCACGAATTGGAAGTTCTGCTGGACCGGGAGCGCGTCGCGCAATTCACGGTTAAGCCGCCGCGCGGCGACGTCACGCACGATGATGTGGATGAGCACTTAAAAGCGCGGATCAAAGCCACGGCCGGCCCGCACGACGTCGGCGTGGCCTTTCCTGCCAAGGGTTCGTCGCTCCTGGAGACAGCGAGGCAGCCACTGAATGTGCATTTCAATTTCTACCGGCATCCGCGTCTCGGACCGGCTGTATATCAGGTTTCAATTATTGGGCCACTTGAGTCGAGCGGCCCGGGTGACACACCTAGCCGTCGGCGGCTCTTTGGCACTGCGCCGGCAGAGTCTCGTGATGAAGCAGAGTCCGCAAGACGGATTCTTTCCGATGTGATGCGACGGGCGTATCGGCGGCCCATCAATGACGAGGATCTGAAAACTCCAATGGAGTTCTATCGCGCAGCCCGCGCTGAGGGGGATTTCGATGCGGGCATCGAAATGGCACTCAGCTCCATCCTGG
Organism: uncultured Planctomycetota bacterium; assembly: GCA_963713365.1. Classification (GTDB taxonomy): domain Bacteria; phylum Planctomycetota; class Planctomycetia; order Pirellulales; family Lacipirellulaceae; genus JABDGM01. Next base: position 135,591 of record CAVQLN010000013.1, read on the forward strand.
TGAATCCGAATTTCTTGTTTCGCATCGAGCGCGATCCGGACGGTGCTGAGTCGGGGACGGCCTACACGATCGACGATGTGACGCTGGCCTCGCGTCTGTCGTTCTTTCTGTGGAGCAGCATCCCGGATGACGAATTGCTCGATCTGGCTGCGCGCGGCGAGCTGAGTCAACCGGAGGTGCTCGAGCAACAAGTGCGGCGAATGCTGGCGGACAAGCGCTCGCAAGTCGCTCGTCAGCAATTTTGCGGACCAGTGGCTTTATCTTCGCAATCTGGAATCGGTCAATCCGGATATGCGTCTGTATCCCGACTTCGACGACAACTTGCGGCAGGCGATGCGGCGGGAGACGGAGTTGTTTTTCGCGAGCATTGTGCGCGAGGACCGCAGCGTGCTCGACCTGATCAATGCCGACTACACGTACCTCAATGAGCGACTTGCGAAGCATTACGGAATTCCTCACGTTTACGGCAGCCAGTTCCGCCGCGTGTCGTTGGATGACGCCAGCCGGCGAGGCGGACTTGCTGCGGCAAGGGAGCATCCTCGCGGTCACCTCGTACGCGACCCGCACTTCGCCCGTGATTCGCGGCCAATGGGTGCTCAAGAATCTGGTTGGCATGCCGCCGCCGCCGCCGCCGCCCGATGTGCCCGATCTTGAGGAGAACACGGTCTTTCGGACAGCTTTCAGTGCGCGAGCGGCTCACGCAGCATCGTGCCAACGAGGCCTGTGCAAGTTGCCACGATTTGATGGACCCGGTGGGATTCGCGCTGGAGAATTTCGACGCGGTCGGGCGATGGCGAGATGTCGAGGCGGGCACTCCCGTCGACGCATCGGGCGGGCTTCCCGGCGGCAGCGAGTTCGTCGGCGTCGCGGGCTTGGAGCAAGCCTTGCTCGACCGGCCGGAATTGTTCGTGCGTACGCTGACCGAGAAACTAATGACATTCGCTCTGGGCCGCGGCGTCGAGTATTATGACGCGCCGGCGGTCCGCAAGATCGTTCGCGGCGGCTCGCGACGACGACTATCGCTTCTCGCGGCTGGTCTTGGGCATTGTCCAAAGCACGCCGTTTCAGAATGAGGATGTCGCAATGATCGTCACGAAATGGCACTGCCGCGGCGGACTTTCCTGCGGGGCACCGGGGCGGCGCTCGCGCTGCCGCTGCTCGACGCGATGGTTCCGTCGCTGACGGCACTCGGCCGATACGCCGGCCAGCCCGGCTCGCCTGCGCCGGCTGGGCTTTGTCTATATGCCGATGGGCTGCGACGTCACCCGCTGGACTCCGCCGGGCGGCGAAGTGCTCGACGAACTTGTCGCCCTCGCTCAGCCCGCTCGCGCCGGTGAAGGACAACATCGCCGTGATCTCGAATTTGGAACTGCGCAACGCCTATCCGGGCACGCACGCCACGTCGAACGCCTCGTTCCTGAGCGCCGCGAAGGCGAAGCGGACCGAAAGCACGGACTATTATCTCGGCACGACGGTCGATCAGATCGCGGCCCGCGAGCTTGGCCGCGACACGCAGCTTCCTTCGCTGGAGCTGTCGATGGACCTGCTTTCCGTCGTGGGCCAGTGCGACAACGGCTACGCCTGCGTCTATCAGAACAATCTTTCGTGGTCCTCTCCGACGACGCCGCTGCCGGCGGAGGCCCACCCGCGAATCGTGTTCGAGAATCTGTTTGGCGAGGGCGGTGGCATCGGCCGAGCGCCGCGCGGCGCCTCAAGAAGCGGGCCAGCCTGCTCGATTCCGTGACCGAAGAATTCACGCGGCTTGCAGAACACGCTGGGGCCCGGCGATCGCAACCGCGTCAACCAGTATCTGGAAGCCGTCCGCGACGTCGAACGGCGCATCCAGCAGGCCGAAGCGTCCGCCGAGGAAAATCCGCTGCCGGACTCGATCGGCCGGTCGGCGTTCCGGCAGCGTATGCCGACCACGCCCGCCTGATGTTCGACTTGCAACTGCTGGCGCTGCAGGGAAACATCACCCGCGTCGTCACGTTCCAACTGGCGCGTGAAACGAGCAATCGGACGTATCCGGAAATCGGCGTCTCCGATCCGCATCACCCGCTGACGCACCACGGCAACGATCCGGAGAAGATCGCCAAGGTGGCCAAGATCAATCAGTTCCACGTCTCGCTGTTCGCGGAATACCTGCAAAAGTTGCAGGCCACGCCGGAGGGAGACGGCTCGCTGCTGGACCATGTGCTGTACTTGTACGGCAGCGGCATGGGCAATCCCAACGTTCACGACCACGTCAATCTGCCGATCATCGTTGCCGGCGGGGCCGCGGGCAACATGCGTGGCGGCCGCCATATTCGATACAAAGATGCCACGCCGCTTGCGAATCTGCACCTGACGCTGCTCGACAAAGTGGGCGTGCGACTCGATTCGTTTGCCGACAGCGACGGCAAGATTGATGAGCTTTTCCAGCCGCTCTCGATCTGACGAGTGCGATGTGAGGATCGACATGAACGGGATTCGACTCGCCGGTTGTGTAGCGATTGCGGTGTGGCTCACCGCTGCCGCGGCGCGGGCAGCTGCGCCGGCGAGTCTGGCCGATGCGGCGGAAAATAACGACGCTGAGGCCGTGCTCGTTCTCGTGGAAGAAAAAGCCGCGGTGAACGAATCGCAGGCGGATGGCATGACGGCACTTCATTGGGCGACGTACCACGACAATTTGAGTCAAGTGAAACTCTTGATCGCGGCAGGCGCCGATGCCAAGGCGGCGAACCGCTACGGCGTGACGCCTTTGGCGCTGGCCTGCATCGAATGGCAATCAAGAAATCGTTGAACATTTGCTCGAGGCCGGGGCGGATCCAAACAGCGCGCTGGCCGGCGGCGAGACGGCGCTGATGACCGCGTCGCGCACCGGGCGGCTTGGCTCGGTCAAAGCGCTCGTCTCGCGCGGCGCCGATGTCAACGCACAAGAACGCAAGGGTCAGACGGCGCTGATGTGGGCGGCTGCCGAAGGACATGTGGACGTCGTCGACGCTTTGCTGAATGCCGGGGCCGAGCACGACACGCGGCTCCGATCCGGCTTTACAGCGTTTTTTCTTCGCGGTGCGCGAGGGGCGCACGGAAGTGGTCAGGCGACTGCTTCAGGCGGGCGTGGACGTTAACGACACATTGCGGCCCAGGCGCCGGCGCGGCGGGCCTGACATCAAGCCGACGAACGCTCTGGTTTTGGCGGTCGAGAACGGCCATTTCGAATTGGCCGTCGAGCTGCTGGAAGCCGGCGCCGATCCGAACGATCGGCCGGCTGGCTTTACGGCGCTGCACGCGATCACGTGGGTGCGTAAGCCAATTCGCGGCGACGGCAACCCGCCGCCCATCGGCTCGGGAAAACTGAGCAGCCTGGACTTCGTGCGGCAGCTTGTTGCACACGGGGCGGACCTAAATGTTCGACTTGAGAATGGAGAGTCAGAGCGCGGCCGATTCACGACCACCGGCTCGACGCCGTTTCTTTTGGCGGCCCGGGCGTCGGATGTACCGCTGATGCACGTCCTGGTGCAGCTGGGTGCAGATCCGGGGATAGGCAATGCCGACAACTGCTCGCCGCTGTTGGCAGCGGCCGGTGTCGGAGCGCTGGGCGACGGCGACGAATCGGCAGGAACCGAAGATGAAGCGATCGAAGCCGTGCGCGTGCTGTTGGAGCTCGGCGCCGACGTAAACGCGGTGGACGACAACGGCGAAACGGCGATGCACGGCGCCGCCTACCAGAGCCGCTTCAAAACTGGTCGAGTTTCTGGCCGAGCACGGCGCCGACATCAAGATTTGGAACCGCAAAAACAAGGCCGGCTGGACGCCGCTGATGATCGCTCAGGGCCACCGCCCCGGCAACTTTCGATTATCGCCCGAGACGGTTGCGGCCATCGAGCGCGTCATGCGCGCCGCAGGCGTGGAGCCGCCGGAACCGACGCCCTACGTCGATCGCCGCAAGTATTGAGGCGCAGAGCGCCAGCGCCAGCGTGCTTGACGGCGATTTTTGTCACAGTTTCGGCGAACACGATTTACCGGGGACAAAATTCCGGCACTGGTCGATTAAGTAGTGGGAAAAATTATTTCGACAGCGGGGGGCGGGTCTTGAAATAAATTAGTTTGTGCCGGTTTGGGCAACAGCGCCAAATCTCACGCCATGCCCCGTCTGGACCGCAGGGAAACGAACGGCGGCGCAGCACGCCAAACTGATAGGTTACGCCGCACTCGGAGCAAGGAACTAGCGTCGCTAGTTTGCACGTCGCCTCTAGCTGGCCGCGCTCTTATTAGTTCCTTGATCGTCCATACGTGGTCCGTTAGGTTGCTGGCCATCGCTGGCGTTGCGCCCTTCAACGCCTCATTCTTCCGGGCGAAATTATACCACGCCACGAACAAGGCTTGCATAGCCGTGTGGTGGCGTAGGCTCTTGCTGTGGCCATTGGTCAAGCGGGTGGGTGGAACAAAGGTGGGGGGAAACAAACGTGTCAGGAACCGAATCCGCTATCGCGCCGTAGATGCGAAACGAATATAAATCTGCGCCGATAGCGCTCTCCCGACGCGTAGTATGTGCGTCGACAAGTATCAGAATTCAGTGATCGGCAGAATTTTGCCGACTACCGGTTCTTAATGAGCAGCACACCGGCCACAATGGCGAGAACTGCCAAGATGTCGCCGCTATAGTTAAAGCTGATTCGTAGAAATGGTGCCGTCAATACGCCGAAAAGGATGAGCCAGATCGCCAGTAAGAGCATCCCAAGATTTCCGGGCATCTTCATCGGAATCGACCTCTTATATTGGTGCCACGTGTTTCATCAAATGCATTATGCCATTTGATTCGCGGCAAACCTGCGCCCGCGACGCTAGACCGGGCGCGTACTGCTCGTGAGAAACAAAGTTGTCAGGAACCAAATTCGGCATTCGGTTCCTGACACCTTTTCCGATCCCACCTTTTCCGATCCCCAACCAACTAGCGCCACTGTTTCTAAACGCCGTCAACACATGAGGATACGGTCAAACTTTCCAAAGCATCTTTGGAAATTAGAAGCACTGAACGAATCAATTCCCAGTAAGGAAAACGACTTATTCATGGAATCCCCTTTATCAAAGATAACGATAAATATATATTGATAAACGATAAGCACCTAACTAAGATGGAAATATGAAGATTTATAGGAACCACCTATGAAAAGAAGCTCAACAATATTTCTTCAAGTAGTCATTGTGCTCATCGGCATCGGCGCTCTTGCCTTCTTGCTTTGGGAACCCCACATCGAGGGCAGGAATGCACACGCCACACTCTTTGAGATGTACTTCAAAGATCCTTTTCTGGCGTATGCGTATATCGCGTCCATCCCGTTTTTCGTGGCGCTCTATCAAGCATTCAGAGTGTTGACGTACGTAAGACAAGAGACAACATTCTCGCCGGCGACCGTGAAAGCTATGCGGACCATAAAATATTGCGCACTGGCCATCATCGGCTTTGTTGCGGTCAGCGTAGTTTTCATGCCATTTAGCGACCCAGATGACGATGACGGGCCGCAGGGAGTTGTCATGCGGATCATCATTACCTTCGCCTGGATCGTCGTCGCCACCGTGGCCGCAATGTTCGAACGCGTCCTGCAAAATGCCGTGGATATGAAGTCTGAAAACGACTTAACTGTTTAGGGATATGGCAATCATCATCAACATCGATGTCATGCTGGCCAAAAGGAAAATGAGCGTTACCGAACTTGCGGAGAAAGTTGGAATCACGATGGCCAACATCTCCGTCTTGAAAAACGGCAAAGCAAAGGCGATCCGGCTATCGACTCTGGAAGCGATCTGTAAGGCACTCGAGTGCCAGCCAGGCGATATTTTGGAATACAAATAGAATTGGATTCTGACGCGGCGACGGACCAACTAAAAGACCCGTCGCCCGCCCAAGTTAAAACTCTTCCGCGACAACCGTACGATCGACAAGGAGATATCAACCAACTAGCGCCACCAATTTTGGACGACCCGCGCCACCGTTTCTAAACGCCGTCAACAGAAAGATCGAGAATCGCATGCGTCACCCCCGCGGGACCTCCTATCGTGCGTCGAATTGAGCAGCTTATTTCTGTGCCCCGCCAGTGGATTCTTGCCATGTTCGTTTGGGGCATGGCAAGCTTGCCTGCCACGGCTGACATGATCGATCGGCTTCGGCCTGAGCGGCTGAAGGCTGTCCACGAGGCGATCGAAGCTCTCAAAACGCAGCGTCGGGAGGTCAAGCTTTCTAGCAGCGACAACGATGTGCGCGCCGTGCTGCATGTGCACTCCGCATTTTCGCATGATAGCCGTGGTACGCTCGACGAGATTGTTGCCGCGGCCAAAGAGGCCGGCGTTCGTGTCATCATGTTCAACGAACATCCGGCCAGTGGGTTTGATTATTTCATTGATGGCCATCGCGGCTTCAAAGATGATGTGCTCTTAATTCCCGGCGCCGAGACTGGCGGCTTTTTGGCCTATCCGCGCGAGAGTATTCAGGATTCGAAGACTCTGAGTCCTCAAGCATTTTCGGACCTCGTGCGCACGACGGGCGGACTGGTTTTCCTCTGCCACCTAGAAGAGCGGATGGACTGGGATATCGCCAATATCAACGGCACCGAAATCTACAACACGCACGCAGACGTTAAAGATGAGTCACGATTCCTTGTCTCGCTTCGCTCGCCGCTCGCCATGTTCAGCCTCGTCAGCACGGTAAAGCAATACCCGCAAGAGGTTTTTACGCGCTGCTCGACTATCCGGGCGACTACCTCAAGCGCTACGACGAACTGTGCCAGCGAGCGCCGCATACGGGTGTTGCAGGCAACGACTCGCATCACAACCAGGGCTACCGAGCCAAAATCGGCGAGCGTGGCAACGTGCTGGTGGAAGATGCCCTGGGAAAGCAGATTGCCATGCTCGAACCTGAGCAGTTCCCGGCTATCGGGCTGCTCACGGCGGGCAAAAAAGCTGGTGACCTCGTCTTTGAACTCGACCTCGATCCTTACGTCCGCAGTTTTCGTCATGTGAGCACGCATCTATTGGTCAGCGACGTTAGCGAGCTCGAGGTACGGCAGGCACTTGCCAAGGGGCGGGCATATGTGGCATTTGATTGGATCGCCGATCCGACAGGCTTTGTCTATTGTGCCCAGCGGGGGGCCGAAAACTGGCCAATGGGCAGCGAAGTGACATTTGGCGAAGACTTATACCTGCGAGCGGAGGCACCGCTCGACGCTCACTTTAAACTCGTACGCGACGGCGAAATCGTTCTTGAAGAGACTGGGCCGGCAACTCGATTCCAAGTGGACAAGCCTGGCATCTACCGCGTCGAGGCCTGGTTAAATCTGGCCGGCGAAGATCGACCGTGGATCCTGACGAATCCCATCTATGTACGTGGAAAAGAATAAGAGACCTGCGAGGAAGTCGGATCACTTGATGTGACAAAATAAGAGCGCCTAACAAATTGAACCGCCAAGACGCGAAGGACGCCAAGGAAGACAACAAGATCGCAAAGATGATTCCCGGAATTATGAACAAAATCATGCCACCCATGACGGCCATACTAAACAGAATCGTCGCTCCGATTAAGGGAAGAAATCGGCGGAGTCCGAATTTCATTGCTTCGAAGGCGGTGACGGGCTGGCCCAAATATAACTTCGCCACCGCATGAATCACGGCGGCGTTTGTCAGCGGAAACACAACAAAGCCGTACGACAGTAAGTAGAGCGTCATCCACGCGTCATACCACGCTGGAAGATCCGGCTCAACGAGGCTAGCGCCAGTCTCGTCGAGCATCTCCAAATCAGACGCATCGGGAGTAATCGTGAGCTCTGCCGACAGGTATATATATTCATTGATAAGTTCGAATGGTATCAACACCAGCAGCATGATCGTAAACAACAAGGTGAAATGGTTCTTTGTAATCGCGATGGCCTGATCGAGAATTCCGCCCAATCCCAAGTGCTGGATTTTGTAAGCCATTTTGCCACCCACGACGTTGGCTGGTGACTAGCGATGAATGCCGCGAGGAACTTGACGAACCGGCGTGTCGGACAGCCGATTGGGCGACATTTTAGCCGATGGGGGCACAGCGTAAACAATCCGCTAGGAAGGCTGAAACTCAAAACCAGATGCCCAGAGCATCTAACAATTTGAGCCGATAAGGACGCCAAGTGAGCCAAGAAATGGAAAAAGGTCCTCGATTCAACTTGGCTATCTTGGCGTTCTTAGCGGTTTGATACATTTGCACTCACGGTCGTTTGCAGTGCCAGATCGGACTTGCCGGGGTTATAATCATTAATTGCTCAATTTGGCGCCATGTCCTCGGCTCAAAGTCGGATCATGCCGGTTTCGTTGTACCTTAATTCTGCTGCGACCGCTTTTCGCATCGCCGGCGTGATCATTTCCGCCATGATGACTGGCTGCGAGCATTCCGCGACGCCGAGCGCGGTGAAGCCGACTGCCGCGTCCGCGAAGGAGGTTGCCGTCGTCGAGGCGCGCCTCGAGCCTTGGCCGGAAACGATCCGCGTTCAAGGAAGCATGATGGCCTACGAAGACGCCGTCGTCGGTTCCAAGCTTGCCGGTCGGGTGGCCGAAGTTGCGGTCGACTTGGGCGACGTGGTCCAGGGCGGCCAGTTGCTCGTGAGCTTGATGCGCGACGAGCTCGATTTGCGCGTCGAGCTGGCCGAAGCACAACTGCAGCAAGCCTGCGCGGCCGTCGGTATTACTCCCGCCGACGATCAAAATCAGTTTGATGTCCGCCGTTCACCCGGGGCCATGATGGAGCAGGCCCTTGTCAATGAGGCGCAAAGCAACGTCAACCGGGCACGACCCCTGGTGGCGTCGCGCGCGATGACCGAGGGCGAATTCGACACGCTGGTTGCCCAGATGAAGGCCGCCCAAGCCCGTTACAACGCGGCCTTACACACAACCGGCGAGCAGATTTCGCTGATCGGCGTGCGCCGCAAAGAGCTGGCGCTCGCGCGGCAAATGGTCGCCGATTCACAAATCAAGGCGCCGTTCACAGGCGTCATTGGCGAGCGTCGCGTTTCGCCCGGCGAGTACGTCTCGGCCGGTCAGGCGGTCGTGACGCTCGTTCGCGCCGATCAACTGCGTTTCACGGCGGGCGTGCCCGAAAGCCGAGCTCACGCGATTCAAGTCGGGCAGCGCGTCGAAATCGAGTGCGAGGAGGCCGGCGCGTCGCCGATCGTCACGGCCATCTCGCGCATCAGTCCAACGGTGACACAATCGAGTCGTTCGATCTTGATTGAATCCGACGTGCCGAACGCCGATCTCAAACTCCAGGCCGGTTTGTTCGCCGAAGCCGAGCTGGTCGTCGATCCAAATTCGCAGGCGATCGTCGTGCCCGTTTCGGCCGTCAGCCGTTTCGCCGGCGTGCAGAAAGTGTGGATCGTCGTCGACGGCGTAGCGAAGCAGCAAACCGTGCGGACGGGTCGTGAGGACGACTCGCGGGTGGAGATCGTCGAGGGCCTGTCGCACGGAAGTCAACTAGTGCTCAACGCCGCGGAAGGACACGACGGGCCGGTTGTGGCCGTGGAGCCGTCCCCAGCGCAACGCGTCAAGCCAACTTACCAGACACTAGTTCGGCCGTGCGTGAGGTTTCATCCGGCGGAGCGCAATCGACCGCAGCCCGCTGCGCGCAAGCTTGAGTTTCATCGTCGGAGCCTTCTTGTGCAGTGGTTAGCCCGAGTCTGTGTTGAGCGGCCGGTCTTCGCTCTGATGCTGATCCTGGCCGTCGTCGTGGCCGGCGCGACTTCGTATCGACACCTGGGCATCGATCGCTTTCCGAACATCGACCTGCCGATGATTCGCGTGCAAACGGTCTATCCCGGCGCGGCCGCCGCCGAGGTGGAGTCCGAAGTCACTCAGCCGCTGGAAGACGCCGTCGCCACGGTGGCCGGGCTCGACGAGCTGCGCTCGATTTCCAACGACGGCGTGTCGATGCTGATGCTCACGTTCCGGCTCGACCAGAACATCAACGTGGCGGCCCAGGACGTCCGCGACGCGATCGCCGGCGTGCTGAATCGCCTGCCGCCCGACATCGATCCGCCGGTGGTGCAAAAGCAGGATCTCGACGCGTCGCCGATCATGTCGATCGCCGTCTCCGGGCCGCGCGATACCCGCGAGCTGTTATTTCATGGCCGATCGCTACGTGAAGAGCACGATCGAGTCGGCCCGCGGCGTCGGGCAGGTGACGATCGAAGGCGCCGTCGAACGAGCGATCCAAATCAACGTCGATGCCGGGAAGCTGGCCGCGTACCGCACGTCGATCATGCAGGTCCACGATGCGATCGTCGCTCAAAACGCTGAAGTTCCCGGCGGCCGGGTCGACGCCGGCTTCCGCGAGCTGAGCCTGCGAACGCTCGGCCGCATGCCCGAGCCGCGAAGACTTCAATCAACCTGGTCGTTTCAACGGTCGACAACGTGCCGGTGCGGATCAAGCGATCTGGGCGAAGCGGTGGATGCTCACCAAAGAACGCCGCACGCTGGCCCGGTTCAACGGCAAGCCGGCGTCGTGCTGCAGGTGCAGCGGCAATCGGGGATGAACACCGTCGAAGTGATCGACGCCGTGAAGGAGCGGCTCGACACGGCCCGCGCACTGTTGCCGCCCGACGTCACCGTTGAAGTTCTTCAGGACCAATCGCGCTATATCCGGGCGGCACTGCACGAGATTCAGAACCATCTCATGTCCGGCAGCATCATGGCCAGCGTGATCGTGCTGGTGTTCATGCGCTCGTGGCGATCGACCATCATCGCCGCGGTGGCCATTCCCACATCGATCATCGGGGCCTTCGCCGTGATGAAGGCGATGGATTTCACGATGAACAACGTCACCATGCTGGCCCTGGTGCTGATGGTGGGCGTCGTGATCGACGACGCGATCATCGTGCTGGAAAACGTGTTCCGCGTCATCGAAGAAAAGGGCCTGCCGCCGAAACAGGCGGCGATCGAAGGCACGCGCGAAATCGGCCTGGCGGTGCTGGCCACGACGCTGTCGCTGGTGATCGTGTTTCTGCCGGTGTCGTTTCTCTCGAGCGTAACGGGGCGGCTGCTGTTCGAGTTTGGCATCACGGCCAGCGTCGCCGTGATGATCTCGATGCTCGTGAGCTTCTCGCTCACGCCGATGATGTGCAGCCGCATGCTGCGTTCGGCCAGTCCTGCCTCGTCCGCGGCCGATGCGGTGCCGACGGTAACCGCCGCGCCCGCCTCGCGCCGCGGCTTCTATCGCTGGATCGACGGCAGCTACATGTTCTTCCTGCGTTTATCGATGCGCTTCCGCTGGCTGGTGCTGCCTCCTGGTGATTGCGGTGATCTGCACGAATGTGCCACTTTACAAGCTCGTGAAGCAGGATTACATCCCCACCGACGTCGATGAATCGGAATTCGAGGCCCGCATCTACGCGCCCGAAGGCGTGAGCATCGCGTCGATGGAGGAAATGATCAACACCGTCGAGCCGCAGGTGCGCGCAATTCCCGGCGTGACCACGGTGCTGACGACCGTCGGCGGCGGCGGTGGCATGCGCGGCTCGAGCACCGCCAGCATGTACATCCGGCTGGACGACATCGACAAGCGGACGTTCTCGTTGGCACGGCTGTGGGACGCAACGCTGGCCGGCGATCCACGGCAGGCGCTGGCGGGCAATTACAACCAACGCGACAAGATGCGCGAAGTCCGCGAGATCATCGCCCAATATCCGGAGCTGCGGGCGTCGGTGCGCAATCTCACCTCGTTCCGCCAGGGTGCGCCGGTCGATATCGACTTCGTCGTCACCGGGCCCGAGTCTGGAAGCGTTGGCCGATGTTCAGCGAACGTCTGCGACAGAAGCTGACAGAGCTGACACGGGGCTGGTCGATGTCGACACCACGCTGCGCATGGACAAGCCGAACTTGCTGGCCCACATCAATCGCGAGCGGGCCGCGGCGCTCGGCGTCGATGTGCAGGAAATCGCCGACACGCTGCGAGTTTCGGTCGGCGGCGACGATCGCGTGTCGCGGTTTTACGATGCGCAGGCCGATGACGCGTACGATGTCGAGCTTCGGCTGGTCGGCGTCGACCGGGCCGATACGCGCTCGATCTCGCAGCTATACGTCCGTGCGATGCAGCCAGCGACCGCGGCCGCCAGTGCATCCGCCACTCGAGTTTTCCGCGATGCCGCTGATTTCCGGTCTCGGTTTCGACGGGCGACTCCAGTCCACTGACGCGCCTCGACAACGTCGTCACTTTCGAGGAAACGTTCAGCCCGTCGCGCATCGATCGGCTCGACCGCCAGCGGATGGCCGGCATTCGCGCGAACCTGGCGCCGGGATTCGCGCTGGCCGACGGCCTTGCAAGCGGTGCACAAGGCCGTCGAGGAGCTGGGCCTGCCGCCCGGTTACTCGACTCGCGTGATGGGCCGGGCCCGCGAGCTGGAGCGAACGCTGGAAGAATTCGTGTGGACTTGCGCGCTGTCGTTCGTGTGCATGTACATCGTGCTTGGCGGCGCAGTACGAGCATCTCATCCACCCGATCACGATTCTGCTGTCGCTGCCGATCGCGGTGCCGTTTGGACTGTTGAGCTTGTGGATTGGCGGCGAGACGCTGAACCTGTATTCGGCCCTCGGCATCCTGGTGCTGTTCGGCATGGTGAAGAAGGCGTCGATTCTGCAGATCGATCACATCAACCAGCTGCGCGCGGGCGGGATGCCACGCGAGCAGGCGATCTTGCAAGGCAATCGCGACCGGCTGCGGCCGATTCTGATGACGGCCATCTCGTTCATCGCCGGCATGATTCCGCTTCTGATCGCGACCGGCCCGGGCGCGGAAGAACGCCGCTCGATCGCCGTGCTGGTCGTCGGCGGGCATGGCCTTGTCGCTGCTGCTCACGTTGCTTGCCGTGCCGGTGATCTATTCGATCCTGGACGACTTCGGACAATTATTCCGACGCGCTTCGCCTGCACGTAGCTGAATTCTCATGAATTCAGCTACTCACTCTGCACGCCGGGAAAGGCAGCGAACTGCTTCACGAGAGTGCCGCTTTTCAAATCCCAAACGGCAATGGTGCCATCGAGGCAACCCGCGCTGAGGCGGTGAGTCGGCTCGTGCCACGCTAGCGACAAAATCCATGCGGGATGCGGCGTGTATGACCGCACCAACGATCGGTCTGACAGCTTGAATTGCCGCGCGGTTCGATCCGCCGAGCCGGCGATGATCCGCTCGCCGTCGACCAAGACCGCATGAACGTCATGCTCGAAGCCGCCAATTTCCCCGAGCAACTTCGAATCTTCGACGTTCCAAACGCGGACTCGGCTTCCACTCGCGCTGAACGCCGACTTGCCATCCGGCGCAAATGCAACTGCTCTCACAGGCCCAGTATGTTCCGAATGCGTGGTGAGTAGATTTCCCGAGTCAGCATCAAATACTTTCGCCGTTTTATCGCGGCTGGCGGTGGCGATGTATTTCCCGTCTGCGCTGTAGCAGATATCAGTGACCCAATCGGCGTGGCTGTTGATTTTGAGCCGCTCGGCTCCGGTCGCCACATCGAACACGCGAACCAAGCCGTCGGAACCGGCCGCCGCGAGTTGTTGTCCGTCCGGTCGGAATGCGACGTCGAAGAAAGCATCGTCATGTGTGACCAGAATCTTTGGTTCAGCGTCGGGGCGCGGCCCGTCGTTCCAGGGAATCAGTCGAACTTCGCCCGACACGCCCGGTGCCCCGCCGGCGACAGCCAGCCAGGAATTGTCTGGGCTGAAGGCCATCCCATACGTGCGCTGCGGAATGTTGCCTACGCGGGCGACGAGCGTTCCGGCCGTTGCATCCCAAACCAAGAGTTCGTGATAACCGGCGACGACAAGCCGATCGCCGCCTGATGTAAACGCAATTGCCGTGACGGGCAGCGCCGAAGGATAAACTTCAGGTGCTGCGGGGTAGGGGAGGTTACGCGGAATTTGCTCGCGCAACAGGCCGGCTGCGTCTTGTCCGTCAAATTTGGCGCCCTGGCGAATCCATTCTTCAATAGTCTGAATTTCAGGGGCGGCAAGCCGTCCGCCATTGTTTGGCATCCGCTCGTGTGCGTCATGGGCCGTGATCAGCCGATGGATCTCACTGTCCTCAGGGTCGCCGGGCGTAACCGGCGCCGTCCCGAAGTCGCCCGGCTGCATCATCGATTGAAACGTGTCCAGCCGGTAATTGCTTTCGGCGGTCTTCGGACCATGGCAAGCCTGGCACTTCGCGACAAGGATCGGCGCTACGTCGCGAATAAAGCTGACGGGCTTGAAGGCGTCGTCTTCCGCTGTGGTCGATGCGGAAACGAGTGCCACAACCAGGAAAACTTTCAGATATATCGATTTTGTGACCGTGCGCACGGCATTTTCCCGGTTGGCGTGGGTTATCCGGCCATTATAATACTCGGCGTCAATCCACCATGGGGAGACCTTTGCTATGTTAACCCTGCTGGGCAAGAAGTCCCCGCGGTTCTGCGACGGCGTTTCGCGGCGCGACTTTCTGATCGTGGGCGGGTCAATCGCCGGCGGACTGACGCTGTCGTCGCTTTTGCGTGCCGAGGCCCAGCAAGGAATTGCGCACACACATAAGTCGCTGATCAACATTTTCCTGCCGGGCGGGCCGCCGCACCAGGACCTTTGGGATCTGAAGCCCGACGCGCCAGCCGAAATTCGCGGCGAATTCAAGCCGATCGGCACCAACGTTCCCGGCATTCAGGTTTGCGAGCTGCTGCCGAAATTGGCAGCGATGATGGACAAGCTCGCCATCGTGCGCAGCATCATCGATGCGCGCGGGCCGCACTACGCTGAGCAATGCATGTCGCCGCGGCTCGATCCCAACTCGCCTTCATTGGGCGCCTGGGTATCGCGGCTGGAAGGGCCGGCTCGCCCTGAGGTTCCGCCGAATTTGTCGCTGTTCTATCGAACCAGCCATGTGCCCTGGGGTGAAGCGGGCGGTGGCGGCTTTCTGGGTGCGCCCTATTCGTCCTATAACCTCTTGCGGAAATACGATCCCGGTCACAAAGCCGACAACACCGCCGGCCTCGCGCCCGACCCAGGGAACCTGGTTCTGCGCGACGTGTCGCTCGATCGCCTTAAGAGCCGGCGCGGATTATTGAAGTCCCTCGACCGCTGGCAGAACGCGGTCGCAGCCTCGCCGGTGCAGAAGGAGCGCGACCAGTTCATTGATCAGGCGTGGAGCATCCTGGCCTCGCCAAAATTGGTCGAGGCACTCGATGTAACGCGCGAGGAGCCCAAGATCCTCGAGCGCTATGGCAAGGGCAATCCGACCTACAATGCCGATTCGCGCTCCTCGCGTCACCGAGAATCTGTTGGTCGCTCGGCGCTTGGTCGAGGCGGGCGCACGAGTGGTGTCGCTCAATTTCAGCCGCTGGGATTGGCATGGCGATAACTTCGGCCAAGGCCGCACGGAATTTCCTCTGCTCGACAATGCAGTTTCGGCGCTCGTTCAGGATTTGCACGAGCGCGGTCTGGATAAACTCGTGACGGTGATTGTGTGGGGCGAGTTCGGCCGCACGCCCGAGATCAACAAAGACGCTGGCCGCGACCACTGGCCGCGCGTCAACTCGGCCTTGTTGGCTTGCGGCGGCATGAAGACCGGCCAGGTCATTGGCGCGACCGACAAACATGCCGGCGAAGTCATCGATCGCCCCGTTACGTTTGGTGACATCCACGCAACACTCCTGCACAACCTCGGAATCGATCCGCACGTGGCGATCCCCGACGCCCAAGGCCGCCTGCAGCGGCCGGTCGATGCCGAAGCCCGCCCGCTTGCCGAATTGGTTGGCTAAGTAGGTCAGGCTTTAGCCTGACAAACATTTCAGAAGCCAGGCTGAAAAGCCTGACCTACGACCGATTCCCATTTCGCCAGCTCTCCCGCGAAGAAGAACCGTATCAAGATTTTGTTCCGCCCGATTCAATTGACGACGCTGTCCGCCTCGATCTTTGCGGTCGCGATGTGTGCGGCTTGCATTGCCGCGCCGCCGCAGATGGCGATCTTTGAGCCGTTGGCGCTCGCGCCGGGCGAGTCGATCGAATTGACGATTCGCGGGCAAAACCTGCTGGATGCCCGGAGTTTGTGGACGTCGTTCGCGTCGCGCTGCGAGTTTCTGCCGGCCAATGACGAAGCCGCGCAAAAGGGCGAAAAGCTCGTCTGCCGCATCACGGTTCCGCGGGAGGAGCAAGTTGGCATCGGAGCCATGCGCCTCGTAACTGGCGAGGGAGTTTCCAACCCGGTCCTCGTGATGCTCGACGATCTGCGTTCGGTCGCCGAAGCATCGGACAACCACGCACCCGCGAGCGCAAAAAATCGAGTGGCCGGTGGCGGTCGATGGTCAGTGCGACGCGGTTCAGGAAGATTTGTTTCGACTAACGGTTGCGGCCGGGCAGCGGGTTTCTGTTGAAGTCGTTTCGCAGCGGCTTGGTTCGAAGCTCGATCCGCTGTTGCGGCTTGTTGACGCCCGATGGCACGGAATTACTGCGGTTCGACGATGCCGACGGTATCGGAGGTGATATCCGCTTTGTGCACACGTTCGAGACGGCGGGCGACTTCATTTTGGCGCTCCGCGACGTTCGATATGCCGGCGGCGGCGAATTTGGATACAGGCTGCGAATTGGCTCTTTTCCGCTGATTTATTCCGTCTACCCGGCCGGTGGCCGCAGCGGCGACGTCGTTTCGTTCGAACTCGCGGGTATCGATGTAGACGCCACGTCGAAGCTGCACGTGACTCTTCCCAATTCGTCTGCATCACCGCGTCTTGCTTCATTCAGCGTCGCGAGTGTCCCCAATATGGGCTCTGGCTGGTTCCAAGTTGAGGCGAATCCGGGAGTCGAATCGCTCGAGGTGGAGCCGAACGACGGCTTCACGGAGGCGACGACCGCTCAGTTTCCTGCCGCACTGAACGGACGGCTTGATAAGGCGGGCGACCGCGATTGCTTCAAATTCCAGGCCAAAAAGGGTCAGCGAGTCCATTGCGAAGCGATGACGCGCGAATTGGGGTCGCCGTGCGATTTGCATATGAGCCTGCACAAGCCCGATGGTCCGCAGATTGCCGTCGCGCGGCAAGACCGCCGAACGACGCTCGCGGTCGAAATTCCTGAGGACGGCGAATACGTGCTGCAAGTGGAAGACCTGCTCGTGGGCGCAGCGCTAACCATGTCTATCGAGTTGAAGTCAGCGACGCGTATGCCGGCTTTTCGCTGCATGCCGAGCAATTGCAATACAATTCACCGCAGGCCGGCACGTTCGTCGTGAAGGTGCTCGCGCAGCGGCCGGGTTACAATGGGCCCATCGAATTGGCGGTTGACGGTTTGGGCGACGGCGTGAAGCTGGAAGGCAACACATTCGAAGGTCCGGAAACGCTGTTGAAAATCACCTTGCCGCCAGACATAGCCCAGGGTGAAATTCGGCACGCGCTAATCGTCGGCAAGGCGAAAGTCGGCGATCAAACCGTGAGCGTGTCTGCAAACCATCGCGAGCCGCTTACGGCCGTGTTTCCGAATATGCTCTCGTTTCCGACTCAGTTGGAAGACACATTGGCGGTTGGCGTTGGACCCCCGTTTCCGCCGTTTTTTGACCTGAATCTGGCGAGCAGCGACGTTTACTTTCCACAGCTCGTTGGCGCTTCGACGTTCGACGTAAACGTCATGCGCACGAGTGACGCGTTCAAAGACCCGATCGCGCTTGCGGTCGAGGGCTTGCCGCAAGGCGTGGCGGCGAGCATTGCGCCGGTCGACGACGGCTCGAAAGCATACCGCGTGTCGCTCACGGGCCCAGCGGATTTGGCGGAGGGATCGTTCCCGATTCGTATCGTTGGAACCGGGAGGTTTCAGGAACAATCGCGAACTGTGACGCTCGAGAACGTGACGCTTCACGTGGCCAAACCGCTCGTTGTCTCACTTTCCGTGATGGGGCCTGTGGTCGCCGGCAGTGTGCAGCAAGCCGAGGTGAAGGTCGAGCGCTTTGGCGACGAACCCCAACCGGTGAAATTGCAATTCAGCGACGGCCCGGCCGGACTGGCTGCGCCAATTGTGGTGACGATCCCCAGCGACGCAAACCAGTTAACAGTACCGCTCACGGCCGCAGCCGACGCGGCACCGGGCAAGTTCGACAACCTGATCGTGGTTGCTTCCACGACCGTTAAAGGGCAGAATATCACGGTGCAAAGCAAGCCCGCGACGGTCGAGATCCAGTCAGTTCCCACCCAATAGCGTCTGTCGAGACTTAGCCGACGGAAATTGCATGAAGTTTCTCGCCCATCGCATACAACGCGTGAAGTTGTTGACGGCACTTGCATGTGCCACCGGGCTGCTTCATCCGTCGGCCAGGACGCAGGCGTTCGCCAACGATCCAGCGATCGATCTGTCAACGCTCTCGAGCGCATCGAAGTTCAGCCGCAACGGCTTCATCTTGGCTCGCCGCGCGACGAAGCGGTTCTGCTTGTGACAGGGTTTTTTTCAGACGGAACGATTGTCGATCTCAGCCATTCCGCAGGCGCGACTTCGGCCAACACAAAAATTGCCGACTTTCGCGACGGCGCCGTGCAACCAACCGGCAACGGCGAATGTGAACTCACGGTTCAAGTCGGCTCGCATCAATTAGCCGTGCCGATCGTCGTGGACGGATTCGATTCTCCGGCGCCAGTCTCGTTTCGCAAAGAAACAGTGGCGGCCCTCACGCGGCAGGGCTGCAACGCGGCGCATGCCATGGCTCGCCCAGTGGCAAGGGCGGGTTCCAGTTGTCGCTACAGGCCTACGACCATGCAATGGACGAAAACTCGCTGACGCGCAGCGAAGAAGGTCGCCGCACGAACAGCATTGATCCGGATCAAAGCCTGCTGCTGCTCAAGCCGACGATGACCGTGGCGCACCGCGGTGGGCTGCAGCCTGCGCACCACCGATTACGCGTACGACGTGTTGCGGCAATGGATCGCGGAAGGCTGCCGGGTTGATGCGGCAGAAGGCGCTCGATGTGTTCGCCTGGAACTTCTGCCGGCATCGGGACGAGTGCTGAAAGCGCCGCATCTGCGGCAACAGCTTGTCGCGCGGGCACATTACGACGACGGAAAAGTGCGCGACGTCACGCGCCTCACCAGGTTTTCATCATCGGACGAGCAAATTGCCTCGGTGGAAGAGGGCGGGGTGGTTGCCGGCCACCAGCGCGGGCAGGTGGCCGTGATGGCCCGCTATCTCGATCAATTGGTGTCGACTCAACTTACTATGGTTGAGGATATCGAAGGTTTTCACTGGTCCGATCCGCCGGCGAGTAATTATGTCGATGAGCTAGTATACGAAAAGCTGCGCCAGCTGCAGTACGAGCCTTCGTCACTTTGCTCCGACACCGATTTCGTGCGGCGAGTTTACCTCGATGTCATCGGCCGGTTGCCAACCATCGAGGAGCAGGATGCATTTCTCGCCGACTCCGCGCCCGATCGCCGGCAGCAATTGATCGACCGGCTGCTTGAAAGGCCGGAATATGCGCGATTCTGGGCGCTGAAATGGGCCGATCTGCTGCATCTGCAGAAAGGCGATCTAAAGGAAGCAGGCGTTCACAAATTCTATAACTGGCTTGTCGATGTGTTTGAGAAGAACACGCCGCTAAACCAATTTGCCCGTGAAATGCTGACAGGGCAGGGCAGCACGTATGAGCACCCGGCGACGAATTACTACCGGGCGTTTGACGATCCGACCGAGGCCGCCGAAACGACAGCGCAACTGTTCCTGGGTTCGCGCATTCAGTGCGCCAAGTGCCATAACCACCCCTTCGAGAATTGGACGCAGGACAATTTCTACGGTCTGAGCGCCTTCTTCAGCCGCGTTGGCCGAAAGCCGGGGCTGCGCGTTGAAGAGGAAATCGTTTACGTCAAGCGCGACGGCGAAGTGCATCAGCCGCGCACTGGCCAGCTCATGAAGCCCTGGCTCCCTTCCACTGGCGTGCTGGAAGATGCCACGATTCGAGATCGACGCGCAGCGTTGGCCGACTGGTTGACGAAGCCCGACAACCCATTTTTTGCCCGCGTCATGGTGAATCGCATCTGGGCGGAAGTCATGGGTCGCGGCATTGTGGAACCGGTGGACGATTTTCGCCAGTCGAATCCGCCGTCGATTCCCGCATTGCTCGACAGGTTGGCCGAGGACTTTGCGCAGCACGGCTACGATCAGAAGCATGTGCTTCGAATCAATTCTCTCGAGCCGCACTTATCAATTGAGCAGTGACGCCACCGAGCTGAATAAGGGCGATTCGCGATTCTTTTCTCACGCGCAAATGCGGCATGCTGAGGGCCGAGCAACTGCTCGACGCGGTTTGCCAGGTCACAGGAATCGCGGAGACATTTGCAGGGTTGCCGACAGGCACGCGGGCCACCGAAGTTCCCAGCCCGGATTTCGGCAACGAGTTTCTCGACACGTTTGGCCGGCCGGCGCGAACACCGCTTGCGCTTGCGAACGAAGCACCGACTCGACGCTTGCCCAGGTGATTGAGCTTTTCAATGGTTCCCTCGTGCAGAAGAAGCTGGCCGATAAACAAAATCGCTTTCATCGCCTGCTCGGAGAAGGCCGCTCTCCACAGGAAGTCGTTGAACAACTCTACCGCCTGGCAGTGTGCCGAAAGCCGACTGATGCAGAGACCCAAGCCGCCATCGAGCATATCGCATCCAAGGAGAATCCGGCGGACGGGTTGGAAGATGTGGGCTGGGCGCTGATCAACACGGACGAGTTCTTGACGCAGCATTAATCCTATATCTTTTGCGCGGATCGAAGCCCCGGTCGCCGCTGCGACCGGGCCGCAGTCCAAGGCGGCGGAATGAGCGCGCGAAGGCATTTGCTGCTATTTCTCGCCGTCGTAGCATGCGACGTATCAATGGACGAATTGAGTCGCGCAGAGGATCTCGCGTTGGAAGCGCCTGTGCAAAAGGAACGGCAACTGACAGATCGGCCGGCCGGCCACATTCTCACGAATATCAACGTCTGGTCGCCCGATGGCCGCTGGATAGTGTATGACACGCGCTCCGATCCGGCCGGCGAAAAGTTTGATGGCGACACAATCGAAGTCGTGAACGTCGAAACACGCGAGGTGCGCGAAATCTATCGAGCGCGAAACGGCGCCCATTGTGGGGTGGCGACTTTCAGCCCGACGTACAACCAGGTCGCGTTCATCCTCGGGCCGGAGAATCCCACCAAAGATTGGGCATATTCGGCCTGGCATCGACAAGGCATGATCGTTGACACCGAGCGGCCGCGGCGTGGCCCGGGCGATCGACGCGCGAGATATCACACCCCCCTTCACGCCGGGCGCCTGCGCGGCGGCACTCACGTGCACGTCTTCAGCGGCGACGGGGAATGGATCAGTTTCACCTACGAAGACCATGTTCTGGCGACGCTTGATGCTGCCGGAGGTAGCTCTCACGATTTCAATCAACGGAACATTGGCGTGAGCACGCCAGGGCAGCCGGTGACGGTCGCGAGGGATCATCCTCGGAACCACGACGGCGAAATGTTTTCAGTGCTGGTCAGCCGCACAGTGAATGAGCCGCGTCCAGGCTCAGACGAGATCTCAAAAGCATTTGAAGACGCCTGGGTTGGAATGCGCGGTTATGTCCGGTCCGATGGCACGCATCAGCATCGAGCGATCGCATTTCAAGGCCATGTTAGGACGAAAAACGATGCTACGATCACCGAGGCTTTCATCGTCGACCTTCCCGATGAACTCATTGTGCCTGGCGACACTCCGCTCGAGGGAATGGAATCCACGCGCCCCAGCCCGCCGCGCGGCGTGCAGCAACGTCGACTTACTTACACCGAGGGTCGCAAATATCCCGGCCTGCAAGGGCCGCGACATTGGTTGCGCAGCTCGCCGGACGGAGCGCGCATCGCGTTTCTCATGCGAGACGTGGCCGGAATCGTCCAAATCTGGACAATCTCGCCCAACGGCGGCGAGCCGCAACAGCTCACTCACAACGCATTCGATGTAGCGTCCGCCTTTAGTTGGAGCCCCGATGGGCGATCGATCGCCTACGTTGCCGACAACAGCGTTTTCGTTACCGATGCGGCAACGGGCGCTGCAACTCGATTGACAAACAAGGTTGTCGATGCCACGTCGCCGCGGCCCGAGGCTTGCGTGTTTTCTCCTGATGGGGGGCGGATTGCCTACGTGCGGCCAGTCAAAATGAATGGCCGCACGTTTAATCAAATATTCGTGGTGAATCGCTAAGTGCTCCGGAACGACGCATATGCCTGCAAACGTCCCTCGCGCACTCATCTCGCGGAATCCGCTCGATTGGCTCCGCGTGTTCGGGCCCGGAGCGATCATCGCATCGCTCACCATCGGCACGGGCGAATTGATTTTCGCGACGCGCGGCGGGGTAATCTTCGGCTACCCGATTCTGTTTCCGTTTTTGCTGATCTGCGTGCTGAAGTGGACGCTCGCGTATTCCGCCGCACGCCACATGGTACTTGCCGGCGTGCATCCCCTCCAGCGCTGGATGGAAGTGCCGTTCGGGCCGCGCGGGTGGCTGACGATTTTGTTCTTTCTGCTGGGGGCGGCCTTCATTCCGGTGTGGGTCAGCTTTCATTCCAGCATCCTGGGTGAATTGCTGGCCATGCTGACCGGCACCCGGCAGTACCTTGGCGGCGCCACAATGCACCTTTGGGGCAGCGGAGTGCTTCTCAGCGTGTTCGCGCTGGCCATTGCCGGCGGGTACGCGGCGTTGGAAAAGACCCAATTGGTGATCATTGCCGGCATGCTTGTCGCCGTAATCGCCACGCTGATTTGGTTTGGCCCGGATTGGCTCGAACTATTGCGCGGATTCGTCGTGCCGCAGCGATTGGAATACCCTGCCTGGCTTGCAAACAACACGCACCAAGCCGCGCGAACGATCGCCGAGCGGCCCGTTTGGGTTGAACTCTCGACGTACGTGGGCGTGATCGGCGGCGCCGGATATGACTACCTGGCTTATACCTCGTACTTGCGTGACAAGCAGTGGGGAAACGCCGCGCCACCGGCGATGGATGGTGGTTCGGCTTCCCAATTCGCAGATGGCATGCGCACCGGGCCGGGCTCATTGGACGATGCGTCGCTGAGGCGGTGGATTCGGCGCCATTAATCGACTGCACGCTGAGCTTCGTTGCGGTGCTGATTTTTAGCGCGGTGTTCGTCGCGGCCGGGAAGCTTTTGCTGGGACCCGCCCAACAGATCCCGAGCGAAGGCAAATTCCTGGAATTTCAAGCTCAATTTGTCACGCTTCTTGATCCACGCCTGTATTGGCTTTACATCGCCGCTGTGTTCATGACTATGTGGGGCACACTTTACGGCACGCTGGAAGTGGCGCCGACCGTTTTGCGCGAGACCATGCTCGCAGTCGGCATGAGTCGACGTGCGTTTGCAGACGCGCGGCAGATGCGCAATCTGGCCATCGGCTGGTGTACGGCGATCGCTCTCGTCGTGCTTGGGGTCAGCTTCGTTTATCAATTACGAGCCGGAATCGACAAGCCGCCCGGCCTGCTGGCAATCCTGACGCCGGTGAATTTCTTCACAAACGTGCTCGCGTGTGGGATTATCTGCCTGTTGAATCCCTGGATGGACCGCCGATTGCCGGCGCAGCACCGCATGCCATTCGCACTCGTGGCGCTCAACCTGATTGGCGGCGTCGCCTTCATCGCGGCGGCGCCTTGCGCCTACTGGGTCTACGCTGGTTGGCTGGCGATGGGAATTCTGCTGGGCATCTTCGCCGTCGGGATCGTCGTCACGTGGCTCGTCAATCGTGCGGGCAAACGCTAGAAGCCGAATGGCTCGTCATCGAGCATCCTGCATCCAGCCGCCTCACTCCGGCATCTCGATCACGATCTTCACGCACTCATCGCAGCGCGTGCGGTGCAGCTCGTAGGCTTCCATGATCTTGTCGAATGGGAAGCGGTGCGTGATGAGCGGGCTGACATCGATCTGGCCGCTGGCAATCAGGTCGAGCGCCGTGCGCGTGGACGCCTGGTTCGGTTCGACGGAGGCTCCGACGATCGTCTGCGCGACAGCACTTGTGGAAGAACGTGTCAAAATGGAACGGAAACACCTGGGCGCGCGGATAGCCAAAAAACAAGATATCTCCGTACTGGCGCACGAGGTCGAGAGCCAGGTTAATGGACGTGACTTCGCCGGCCGCTTCGACGACGACGTCCGCCAGTTCGCCGCCACTCATCTCGCGAATCGCATCGATCGGGTTGCTGAGGGAATTATCGATGGTGTGCGTCGCTCCGAACGCCTTGGATCGAGTGAGCCGATACGGCGCGATGTCGATCGCGATCACCCGTGCTGCCCCAAGCTGCCGCAAACGAAAGTTAAAGAATAACCCGGCTGAACCCTGGCCGATCACCACCACGGTCTTGCCTTTCACGTCCGGCAGTCGCTGGGAAGCATAGAAGACGGTGCCCATCTGCTGGGCCTGCAGCAATTGCTCGATCGGAAGCCCGGTCGGCAGCGGGATGACATGCTCCACCGGCGCAAGATAATATTCGGCCATCGCCCGGTGGCCCGGCGCCAGCGCCAGCACATTGTCGCCGACGCGCATTCCCGAGCCGGGCGCGTCAATGGCTTCAATGACGCCGACCATCTCGTGCCCGGTCGTACCGACAGGAAACGGATAGGCCTCGTCGGCCGAGTGGTGCAGCATCTGAATGTCGCTGCCGCACAGGGACAGCCGCCGCGTGCGGACCAGCACGTGGCCCGGCTGAATCTCAGGAACGGGGACTTCGACAAACACCGCCTTACCACGGGCAACAACCTGTACCGCTTTCATTTTCATAGCTCGCAGCATAGCAAACTCGCGGGTGGCGTCCGACGCCAGAAAGCGCGAAAAACTGGACCGGAATAAATTGGCATGTTACAATCGATTCCGCAGGGATCTGGACGCCATCCGGATGAATTGGGTTGGGGTTTCTAGCAAAATATCGCCGCGCATGCGTCAGTTGGCGTCGCGACGGTTGTATTTAGGGTATTTCTGCGCCTGGCGTTCGCCAGTCGCGGTGCGGGATTCTCGGCCACATGTATGTCGCTGCTTTTGCACGCATTGTCTAAGGGTGGACCTATGTCTTGTCTATGTTCACGATTTTTGCAACTTCCGATTTCGCTGACATTATTAGTCGTTGCCGCGGCCATGGCACAAGGCGCGGGCTGGTCAGATGACTTCAACGACGGCAACATCACCGATGGCAATCCGGTGACCTGGGGTACCAATCCGCTTGGCTTTTTTCCAGGAAACTACAATGCATCCAGCGGCGATTTACAGTTATCAGCTCCCGGCGGAGGGAACAACAATCAGCTCGTGGCATGGGTCGACAGCTTGAGTTCCGAGAGCATGTACGTTCGCGCCCAGGGTGTCGTTTTGCCTGGACCAAACGCCGGTGAGGACGGCGGCAACCTCGCTTTGCTTGCCCGGTTGGACCCGATGTTCATCACTGGCTACGTTCTGTACTTTGATAGTGGAGGTACATTAGGGCTGCAAGTCTCGCTTGGCGGCACGCTCCAGGACATAGCAACACCGGTCGACATTCCTGAAATTAACGCGTTGAGCGATGTCATCCTGGAGCTGAACCTCGTCAATGATCAATTGAGCGGATTTGTGTGGGCGCCGGGCGGGTCGAAGCCGGCGACACCACAAATTACCGCACAAGACGGCACATTCATCTCCGGCAAGGCGGGAATTGCCTACGACGAGGATGACGACAACACCACGGGCGTGTTCCGCTGGGCCATGGCCCAGGACGTGCCGTTTGTCGATGCGCTCGCCGGCGACTTCAATGCGGACGGAAAAGTGGATGCGGCTGACTACGTCGTCTGGCGCAAAGGCGAAGTAGGTGGCACTTTCGACGACGACGATTACAACGCGTGGCGGCAAAACTATGGGGCTACGATAGGCAGCGGAAGCCTTGCCGGTGCGGCCGTGCCGGAGCCGGGCGCGCTCATTCAATTGCTGGCCGCCGTTGCCGGCTTGGCGGGCCTGACCGCCGGCCGGTGGCGCAGCGTTCTGGGATAGAACACGCACGCCAGCGTAAGAACGAATACGCAGGCCGCAAATACGATCGCCGACGGCGATCGTGTCGTGGGCTCTTCCCACGGCCACGGGAAGCGGAAGAACGCAAAGTTCAGCGCGTAGTAAAGCCAGCTCGTGATCAGCAGGCTCCACCGCGCAAACGACTGCCCATTCTGGCTGCGCTCGCCGCGCCGCACGAACCACAGGGCGGCCGCCGTCAACAGAACCAGCGGCAAAATCACTAGAAGTCGCCCAGCCGTAGGCGGCTGGAAATTCGGCGTGATAATATGACATCTCGCGCAGCGTCTTGCCGCAGATCGGCATGGCCGAAATCGGCAGTGCGATCAAGTAGGGCGAGTAGCGGCCGCCAACAACGAGGGCCAACGGCAGCAGGCCCATTGTCAGTGCATGATCGGCCACTCCGTCGAGCGCGTCGAACGACATGAAGTTCCACGCCGCGAGCGCGGCGACGTGGCCGGCGAGCAATACACGCTCCGCCGCCGGCGCGATCTCGACATAGTCTTCAGCCGGTGGCGGCAGCTTCGTTCGATTGAGCCAAACACCCAGGCCAAGCCCCGTGCCCAGGATCGCGCCGAACACTGTCTCCATCGTGTTCCACCAGTTCATATACGGCTCAATCGCTGCGAACCAGCCTTCTTGGAACCACTCGGAGTTCCACGCATGAAACGCTTGCACCGATTGCCCGGTTGCAAAACCGATTCCGCCAAAGATAACGCCGAACAGCCCGATGTTGCGCGCCATCGCATCGCGCTTCCACACGGCGACATATAACCACAATGCCGCGAGTGCGAGCGCGAGGCCGCCCCAAACTTCCGCCCGCGGTTCCAAATTGGCCTTGTCGGGTTCCCAATGCCACGAGTCAGAAAAATAGATTCGCGGAAGTTGGCGGTTCCCCGGTTCGAAGGGCTCGTTGAAGATCCATATGCCCAGGAAATAAAGTTGAATCAAGAAAATGAACAGCAGCAGCATCTCGAGCGCCCGATAACGCTTGCCACCCAAAGCCGCGCCCAAGAGCAGACCGGCAAATCCGATCCAAATCGCGCCGATAATGAACAGCCCGAGCATGCCCCAACGAAGCGCCGCCCAGTTTCCGTGCAGCTCGGCATCGTGCGTCAGGCCCACCGTCTGGCCATAGGTCATCGAGCCGCCGAACGAGATGCCGACGGCCGTCAGCGCCACCATCCGCGCGGTAAACAGCGATGATTGGCGGGCACAGAAAAGAAGCCCAATCACCAGCGCAACCAGCACGCCCGCAATCATCGCGCCCGTTTCGTGGCCATACTGTCCGCGGATGCCCCAAGCCCATCCCACCGGCGGCCGCGGTCAAAAGCAATGTCAGCCACAACGAGGGGAAATCGTCGGCCATTCTCTATCGCCCGGCGTTGCGGAAATTCCGGTCGTCCTTCATGGTCGATTCTATTTCTAGAGTTTCCAGGGACGCGGACAACCCGGCTCGCGCCGACTGAATCATCGGTTAAGATGTTATCATAAAGCTGTTCGCGCGTGTGGGGACTTTGGCAAGACATGGCCATGACGAGCCGCTCTTCCTTTTCGAGGATCATCGCGCCGGTGGCACATGCTCGCGGTCATTGCGTGTGCGCTAACGCGGGCCGAGCAGACGGCGGAGACATGGTGGTCACTGCGGCCACTCGCCGGCAAGCGAGCCGCCGTCGGACGGCATTTCCGCTGAGTGGAACGCCAATCCGATCGACCGATTCATCTATGCGCGCTTGACTGCGGCCGGGCTGCAGCCGAACCCGCCGGCCGATCGCCGCACGCTCATTCGTCGCGCGAGCTATACGTTGACCGGTATGCCGCCTTCGCCGGACGAAGTCCAGGCATTCCTGCACGACAGCTCGCCAGACGCCTATGAACGGCTGGTCGATCGCCTGCTGGCCTCACCGCGATATGGCGAGCATTGGGGCCGTCACTGGCTCGATGTGGTTCGCTTTGGCGAGAGCACCGGCTTTGAAGTGAACCACGTAATCGACAACGCCTGGCGATTCCGCGACTACGTGATTCGATCGCTGAACGAAGATAAGCCGTTCGATCGGCTGGTGATCGAGCACCTGGCAGGTGACACAGTTGGGCCTGGTGATCCGAACGTCGAGGTCGGCCTGACGTTTCTGGTTTGTGGGCCGCTGGATATTGTGGGTAACGCCGATGCGGCGACAGGCTGCACAAATCCGCGCCGATACCGTCGACGAAATCATCCGCGCAACCAGTGAGGCATTTCTCGGGCTGACCGTCGGCTGTGCGCCTGCCACGACCATAAGTTCGATCCGATCTCGCAGCGCGACTACTACCAGCTATACGCCACGTTTGCCGGTGTCTATCACGATGATCGCATGGTGGCTCCGGCCGAAGTGCTGAGCGAGCTGGAGGCGAAGCTGGCACCGCTTGAATCGCAGAAGAAGCCGCTCGTTGAGAAAAAGATATCGCTCGAGACCGCGGGCAACGCTGATTCGGAACTTGCGGAGTTGGAAAGTCAGATCGCCGACTTGGACGAACAAATTGCGGCGCTGCCAACACTGCCTTCGTTGCGCGTCGGTCGCTTTGAACAGCCAGCCGGGCCTCAACATGTCTTCGATGGTGGCGACGCCGGCCGCAAGGGCGAACAGGTTGATCCGGCGAGCATCAGCACGTTGGAGCCGGCCACCACGTCTTACTCATTGCCAAACGCTGCGCCCGAGCGCGACCGGCGCCTGGCACTGGCGCGCTGGATTGTGGCCGGCGACAATCCGCTTCCGCCGCGCGTCCTGGTGAACCGGCTGTGGCATTACCACTTCGGCACAGGCATCGTCGCGACTCCCAGCGATTTCGGCGCGATGGGCCAGCAGCCGACACACCCCGAATTGCTCGATTGGCTGGCGCGGCGACTCGTGGCCGAAGGTTGGAAACTCAAGGCCCTCCACAAACTCATCCTGACGAGCCAGACGTTCCGGCAATCGAGCGATTATCGCGATAGCGCTGCGCAAGTTGACGCCGATGCCCGATTGCTATGGCGTTTCCCGCCGCGACGGCTGGCGGCCGAGGAAATCCGCGACACAGTTTTGCTCGTGGCGGGAAAGCTTGATGAGCGGGGCGGCGGCCCTGGTTTTCGGTTGTATGAGTACACGCGCGATAACGTCGCCACTTACATTCCGCTGGAAAAGTTCGGTCCCGAGACCTATCGCCGGGCCGTTTATCATCAAAATGCCCGTGCCTCGCGGGTCGACGTGCTCACGGACTTCGACGCGCCGGACTGCGCCTTTTCCATCGCGCGGCGCGCGGCCACCACGACGCCGTCGCAGGCGCTGGCGCTCTTGAATCATAGTTTCACGATCGACATGGCCGAAGCATTCGCCGATCGGCTCTCGAAGGAAGCGAGCCAAGCCGATCCAGCATCTCAGATCAAACGAGCGTTCGAAATCGCGTATGCGCGAACTCCCGATAATGCCGAGCTGGCCGCCGCGACTGCATTGGCGAATGATCACGGGCTACGTGCTTTTTGCCGCGCACTGCTGAATTCCAGTGAATTGATTTACATTGAATAACAAGATGCCCCGGGGTCGGGAGTCTTCAAGACTGTCGCAAATACCTGCCAGGATTTGCACTATAACTCGCGATAAAAATTAGTCACCCTACGACTCCCGACCCCTTCCGCGTCGCCATGCTGAAGGGGTCGGGAGTCGTGCGGTTATACTGATCGTGGATCTTTGGCAGCGGGACACTTCGTAATTTATAGAACCGGTTAAAGACTCCCGACCCCATTTGGATGCCGCGTTATGACCATGGCAGCCCAACTTGCCCAGTGCGTTCAGCAGCACATATTGTCGCGGCGCGGCTTCTTGGCGGATGCTTTCCACGGGCTGGCCGCGGTCGCGCTTGCAAATCTTTTAGGCGGTGAAGTATTTCCGTCGGGTGCTGCAACGGATGTGACGCGCGCCAACTGGCAGCCTGGTCGCGGCATTTCCCAATTTCCTGCCAAGGCGCGGCGCGTACTGCAGATCTTTTGCCCTGGCGGCGCTTCGCACATCGACCTCTGGGAGCACAAGCCCGCACTGGCCAAGTATCACGGCAAGCCGCTGCCGGGCGAGGAAGGGGCCGTCACGTTTCAGGGCAAAAACGGCAATCTAATGGAAAGCCCCTGGCCGTTCGCCCCGGCCGGCCACAGCGGCAAGATGATCAGCACGCTCTTGCCCAATATGTCCCGCCACGCCGACGACATCGCTTTCATCCACTCGATGCAGTCGAAGACCAATACCCACGGTCCGGGCTGCATCTTCATGAACACGGGCACGATCTTCGAAGGTTTTCCCGCGGCCGGTGCTTGGGTGGGCTACGCACTGGGCAGCGAAAACGAAAACTTGCCTGCGTATGTCGCGATCCCCGATATCCGCGGCGAGCCGCCCAATGGCCAGGCCAACTGGGCGAACGGCTTTTTGCCGGCGCAGCATCAGGCCGTGGTGATGTCGGCCCAGCAGCCGGTGCGCAATCTGGCGGTGCCAGCGGGCGTCTCGCCGGACGAAGATCGCGCCACGAGCGAGTTCCTGCGCGTGCTCAATGAAAAGTACGCCGCTGAGAATCCCGGCCTGTCCGAATTGCAAGCGCGCATTAATGCTTATGAGCTGGCGGCCAAGATGCAGCTCTCCGCGCCCGAAGTCGCCAACCTCGCCGCCGAGCCGGCCACGATTCATCGGCTGTACGGCACCGACGATGCCAACTCACTCAAGGCATCCTATGCGCGAACTGCTTGTTGGCTCGCAGGCTACTGGAGCGAGGCGTGCGGTACGTGAACCTGTACTGCGCGTCACGCGCCTCGGGTGTCGATGGCTTGTTGAATTGGGACGCTCACAAAACCTTGCGGGCCGATTACGATCGCCACTGCCCAATTTTCGACGAGCCGACGGCGGCGCTGCTCAGCGATCTCAAGCAGCGTGGCCTGTTGGAAGAAACACTCGTGTTATGGACGACAGAATTTGGCCGCATGCCGACGCACCAAGAAGGCGTCGTCGGCCGCGATCACAATCCCGATGGTTTCACTTGCTGGATGATGGGCGCAGGCGTCAAAGGCGGCGTCACGATCGGATCGACCGACGACTTCGGCCGCCGTGCCCTAACCGACCCGGTCACCGTGTGGGATTATTACGCCACCGTGCTCCACATTCTCGGACTCGACCACACGCGCGTCACCTACTATCACAACGGACTGGACCGCCGACTCACCGACGTGCACGGCAGCGTTCTGCACGGGCTTTTGATCTAAACCGTATAACGAAATCCAAAAAACCGCCAAGACGCTAAGTACGCCAAGAAATCTAACAATCAATTGCCTTCCTCGGCGTTCTTGGCGTACTTGGCGGTTTCATATTATCTAACGCTCTAAGGAGTATCATGAAGGGGAGGCTGGATGCAGCTATCACGGCTGAACAGAGCGGCGCATTCATCGAGATGTTTTCCCTGCCGCCAATGGGCGATGGGCCGCTCGCCGGCCTGCGGTTCGCCGTGAAGGATCTCATTGACGTCGCCGGTCACCGCACTGGCTGCGGCAATCCCACCTGGCTTGAAACGCACGCCGTTGCGCCGGTGTCCGCCGTGTGCGTCGAACAGCTATTGGCCGCGGGTGCATCTTGTGTCGGCAAAACGATTACTG
Source organism: uncultured Planctomycetota bacterium (assembly GCA_963713365.1). Classification (GTDB taxonomy): domain Bacteria; phylum Planctomycetota; class Planctomycetia; order Pirellulales; family Lacipirellulaceae; genus JABDGM01. The sequence goes on from CAVQLN010000013.1 coordinate 167,250, forward strand.
ATGAAGTGGCCTTCAGCCTGCTCGGCGAAAATCATTTCTACGGCACGCCGCTCAACCCGGCGGCGCCCGATCGCGTCCCCGGCGGCTCCTCGAGCGGTTCGGCGTCGGCGGTCGCCTGCGGGCTGGCCGACTTCGCGTTGGGAACCGATACGGGCGGATCGGTGCGCGTGCCGGCGAGCAACTGCGGCGTCTGGGGCCTGCGGCCAACTCACGCCCGCGTGTCGGTTGCCGGCGTGATGCCGTTTTCCCCGACGCTCGATACCGTGGGCGTTCTGGCCTGCAACATCGACATCCTGCAACGATCAATGTCTGTTTTGCTCGGATGCCCAGAGCGAGCCGGGGCGTCCCAGCCCCATGACGAACCTGCACCGCGCACGATTCACTTGTTAACCGACGCATTTAATATCTCGGACGTTGACGTCAAGCAAGCCCTCGAGCCGGCAATCAATTCCATACGGAACTTGTTTGGTGACAAAGTGCGCAGCGCATCCCTGGCCGAACTGTGCGGCAACGAAGAGGCTGCCGATTTGACGACCTGGCTCAACACCTATCGCATGCTACAAGGCACGGAAGCCTGGAGTAACCTCGCGCATGGGTTGAAGACGCCAAACCAACGTTTGGGCCCGCCACCGCGGCCGGCTTCAGATTTATCAACAGCCTCGATCGCACCCGCATCGGCGAATCGGTCCGCCGACGCGAACTTTATTGTCGGCAATTAAATAGCGCCCTTCGGGAGCGCGACATTCTGTGCTTTCCCACCACGCCAACGGTCGCGCCGCTTAAAGGCGCGCGCTGTTACGACCGCGGCAGCGACTACTATCAGCGAACACTCGCGCTGACTGCGATTGCCGGCGTCGGCCGCCTGCCGCAAGTCACGATGCCAGTTGGTCGAACACCGGCCGCGCCCATCGGTTTATCACTCGTCGGTGCACAAGGCGAAGACCTGTTCCTTTTGGAAGTAGCAAGCCAAATTGCACGAGCGACCAATCGAACCGCCGCTGATGATATATTTGATACTTACGTCCGAAGTTGCCAGCACGAGTCGGCACACTAAAGTAAACCTTGTGCGATGCGGAACGCGATCCGGTCTGGCGTTTTGAAACTGCTTCTAAAAATTGTGCAATGCAGGATACGGATGAAATTGCTCTGCGCGTTGCGTTTGATCGTAGCGGCATCGGCTGGCGTGTCGCCTGCCATTGCCGCCGATTCCGAATCGCCCGTGCTGAAAGTACCCGATGGATTCTCCATCGAACTCGTGGCCGAGCCTCCGCTGGTGGAGCGTCCCATCGTGGCGGCCTTTGATGATGAGGGCCGGCTGTATGTCGCCGAATCGTCCGGCTCCAACGATCCGGTCGAAAAGCAACTCGAAGAGCGGCCCCATCGCATTGTGCGGCTCGAAGACGCCGACGGCGATGGCCAATTCGATCGCCGCACGGTATTCGCCGACCGGATGATGTTCCCTGAAGGCACGATGTTTCTCGACGGTTCGCTCTACGTTTCTGCGCCGCCCAGCATCTGGAAGCTCACCGACACGGACGGCGATGGCGTCGCCGACGAACGCATTGAGTGGTTTCAAGGGAAGACGCTCACGGGCTGCGCCAACGACCTGCACGGCCCTTATCTGGGCCCGGACGGTTGGATTTACTGGTGCAAAGGCGCGTTCGCGGAACAAACGCACGTCGTGAACGGCCGCGAGTGGAAGAGTCGGGCGGCCCATATTTTTCGCTGCCGGCCGGACGGAACCGGGCTGGAACCCGTACTCACCGGCGGAATGGACAATCCCGTGGATGTGGCATTCATGCCCGACGGCGAGCGAATCCTCTCGGCCACATTTCTCGCCATTCAGCCCCGTGTCGACGGCCTGGCGCATGCGATTTACGGGGGCGTCTATGGCAAGGAACATGGCGTGCTGGCTGGGCATGCGCGCACCGGCGAGCTTATGCCAACGCTTGTGCCGATGAGCGCCGCCGCTCCGTGCGGGCTGGAGCGCTACGAGTCGGACGTATTTGGTGCGGAGTATCTTGGGAACTTGTTCCTGTGCCAGTTCAACATGCGAAAGGTGTCTCGCCACGTGCTGCGGCCCTCGGGGAGCACGTATGTGAGCGAGGACAGCGATTTTGTTTCGTCCGAGCACGTCGATTTCCATCCGACCGACGTCCTCATGGACGCCGATGGGAGCTTGCTCGTTCTCGACACCGGCGGCTGGTACAAGCTGTGCTGTCCGACGTCGCAATTATGGAAGCCGGATGTGCTCGGCGGCATCTATCGCGTGCAGCGCGTTGGTGCCGCCGGCCCAACGGATCCGCGCGGGCTCAACATTGCCTGGTCGCAATTGAGCGTCGAACAGTTGTGGACGCTGCTTGCCGATGGCCGGCCGGCAGTGCGCCACCGCGCCAGCCGCGCTTTCGTTGGGCACCACGGAACGGATGAAATGCGGAGCTTCACAGCGCGCTTGGTCGCGCTCGGCGGCATGGCGGCAGTTTCCCATGCCGGCCCGCCACCGGATGGTGCTGCCAATCCGTGCGATACTCAGACTGCCTCGCTGGCGCGCCTCTGGGCTGCGAGCCAGTTGGATAATTCTGATTCGCGAAGCCTGATCCACGAGCTGCTGTTTCACCCGGATATGCGCATGCGGCACGCGGCCTTGAACGTCGTGAGCTTGTACCGCGATGCGAAAGCAGCGCCGCGAGCTGTCCAATTGCTCGCTGAAGATACGGCTGCGAATCGCCGCGCTGCCGCCGAGGCGCTTGGGCGAATCGGTATGGCATCGGTTGTGCCGCACCTACTTAAGGCAGCCGCCGAGGCGGACGATCGGATTCTGCAACATTCCATCACTTTCGCGCTCATCGAACTCGCGCAGCCACAGCCGACTCGCGCCGGTCTGTCGAGCGACGCGCCGCGGACCGTCGCCGCGAGCCTCGTGGTGCTCGACCAGATGCCGGGCGGCTCGATTAGGCCCGATGAAGTTATTCCCTTGCTGGGTTCCAAGAGCGACGAGCTTCGCCAGGCGGCGTTTTGGCTAGCAGCGCGGCACGTGGAATGGGGAAGCCATTTGTCGACTTGGTTCCGGCAACAACTGGCGGAGCTTGGCGACGTGCCATCGGCGACGGAGGAGGCCGCTGTTGCCGCGAATCCACTTGAGCCGATGCTGACTCGATTCGCGGCCAATCCCGCGATTCAAGAACTGCTCGCCAACACCATGGTCGCGCCGCAGGCGTCCAACGCAGTGCGCGAGATGGCGATCCGCGCTGTTGCACATGCCGGCTTGGGTAAGCCGCCGGCATCCTGGCGATCGGCCCTGGCAGAAATCATCCGAGGCACCGAACAAAACCTGGTTTCTCTAGCGATTGACGCAGTGCGCAGGCTGCCGCCGGCCGCAGCTCCCGACGACGCACTGAATGTCGCATTGCTCGCAGTCCGCAGAGTCTTTACAGTATCCCGATGACTTGCGTATCGCCGCGATGGCAAGTGTATCGCACCTTTCGCAGGAAATGCGCGAGCCACATTTCAATTTGCTGCTTGGAGGCTTATCGGCCGAAAACCCCGTGACGGTGCGCTCCGCGGCCGCCGACGCCTTCTCGCAGGCCCGTCTCGGCATCGATCAGCTGGATCATTTGTGCGACGCGTTGAAAACCGCTGGGCCGCTTGAACTCAACCGACTCCTTGCGCCCTTTCGGCACGTCAAGGATGACGAGCTCGCGCTGAAAATGCTCTCGTCGCTGAAGGATGCATCCGCAATCGCGGCGCTGCGGATCAATATGGTTCGCGAAGCATTGGCAGATCACGGACCAGCAGTGCAGCAAGCCGTTGTCGAGCTGGAGACGCTGGTGAACGTCGATGCGGCTGTTCAGCGCAAGCGCATCGAGGAACTCCTGCCCAACATGAGCCAAGGCGACGTCCGCCGAGGCCACGCGGTGTTCCATAGCTCGAAAGCGTCATGTTCTGCGTGCCATCGTTTAGGTTATGCCGGTGGCTCTGTCGGGCCCGACTTGTCACGCATTGGCGAAGTTCGTACCGAGCGCGATCTCTCGGAATCGATTCTGTACCCCAGCCTCAGTTTTGTCCGCAGCTACGAGCCCGTGCTTATCGTCACCATGGAGGGACGCACGGTGAACGGCAATGTGATCGAGGAAACTACTGACGAATATGTCGTCGCGACCGATGCCGACCACCAGGTTCGTGTGCAGCGAGATGACGTCGATGAAATGCATCCGAGCACAGTTTCCACGATGCCTTCCGGCCTCGACCAGCAGCTTACGACCGAGCAACTGGCCGACCTGGTGGCTTTTCTCAAGAGTGCCCGGGATTAATCCGATTTTCCTGGTCCTTAGCTCACATCGGCAGTTGGAGTACTCATTGCGCGCTGCACAGATGCGGCGGAAACTTTGGCGTGCCGCCCGGCTGCGAGCAGACGAACGAGGCCACCTTGGTTGCCCACGCGTTCAGTTTGTTGAGCGGCAAGTTGCCTAATCGGCCGACCACGAGCGCCGCTGTGTAGGCATCGCCGGCTCCCACCGTGTCGGCCACGGCAGTCGGCTGACCGGGCAACTCGCTTCGCTCACCCGATTTGGTTACAAGCAGCGCACCGTCGGCACCGCGAGTTAGAGCGACCAAATCGAGAGAGAACTTCGTCATGAAGTCCTGCAATAGTTTCTCATTCGTGCCTTTCCAGCCGAACATGTCGGCGAGCGCGGTAAGCTCTTCGTCGTTTAGTTTCAGCGCGCTGGCAAGTTGCAACGACTCGATAACGACGGCTTCATTCCAGAAGGGCGGCCTGAGATTGATATCCAGCACGCGAAGGCATTCTGGCCGCGTTGCACGCACGAACTCTTGAATTGTTTCGCGCGATCGCGGCACTTCGCTGGGCAAGCGTGCCGAAGCAAACCGCGTCGGCGCGAGTGGCAAGCTGCCGCAGCTCATCCGACCAGGGAATATTGTCCCACGCCGTATCGGTGGCAATCTCATAGCTTGGATGGCCGGCCGCATCGGGTTTCACCAATACCTGACCGGTTGGTTCCTCGGCTGTGGCAATGTGCCGCGTGTCCACGCCATGTTCGCGAAGCGATAGGGTGGCTCGCCGCCCCAGCTCGTCCGGCCCGACGGCGCCGACCATGAACACGTCGAGATTCCCGCCGGCCAGCTCCGCAACGCTGCAGGCGAAATTCGCCGGTGCGCCGCCAAACCGCGGCCCGTCGGGGAATACATCCCACAAAACCTCGCCGAGTCCGACGATGGTGCGGCGCTTTGGAGCATTCGTCATTTTCCAATGCGCCACAAATGGGATTCGGTGCGGAGGAACAAGGCATCGTCGTCGACGGCCGGCGAGGCGAGTGAGCGTTCGTCCAGCGCGTTGGTGGCCAGCAGCTCGTAGGATTTGTCGGCCTTCACGACGTGCGTGGTTCCTTCTTCGCTGACAAAATAAACGCGGCCTTCGGCCCAGATGGGCGAAGCCGAAAAGTCGCCGCCCAGCCGCTTGGTCCAATGGGTTTGGTGCGTGCGGGCGTCAAGGCAGGTGGCCACACCGTTGTCGGAAATGAAATACAGCTCGTCGCCGGCGACAATCATTGACGGCGTGAGCGGCGCGCTGCGCTCGTGCGTCCACAACAAGTTCGACTCGGTGGCGTCGCGGCGGGCGCCCTTGCGGGTCGATCGCCAGGATCGACGGCCGATTGAAACCGGAGGCAACGAAAAGCGTTTCGTTCGCGAAAACCGGGCGCGGCACGACGGAGTACCCTTCGCCGTAGCGAACTCGCCAGATTTCGCGGCCGTCCTGCGGATCGTAGGCCCCGACAAACCCGCTGCCGGCGCTGATCACCTGCTCGCCGCCATCGACGTCGATCACTAGCGGCGTGCTGAACGAAAACTTCTTTCCGGCCGGCGTGTTTCGCGGCGTTCGCCAGCGGACTTCGCCGTCGTTGCGGTCGAGCGCGGCGACAAACGGGTCGGACGCCGCGTCGCAACTGAAGACCAGCACGTCGCCAGCCAACACCGGCGAGCCGCCGTTTCCGTGCACGGGCGGGTAGGTGACGCTCTGTTGTTGCCAGACGATGTTGCCGGAGAGGTCGAGTGCGGCCGTGCCCATGTGGCCGAAGTGCACGTAAAGCCGGTCTCCGGTAACGATCGGCGTGGAACTGGCGCGGCTGTTCTTGGTGTGGACCTGCCGGGCGGCGTCCGGTTTCGGGTGAAACACTTCGACGTTCCAGATAATCTTTCCGTCGGCCGCATCGAGGCACACAGTGCGCAGCGAGACATCATCCGCTTCGCCGGTTGCCGTGGTCAGGTAGATGCGGCCGTTTGCGACAACCGGCGAGGACCAGCCGCTGCCGGGTATCGGGGTTTTCCAAGCGACATTGTCCTCGGCGGTCCATTCAACGGGCACGTTCGCGGCCGTTGAAATGCCGTCGCCGGAAGGGCCGCGAAATTGTGGCCAGTCATTGGCGGTGCAGGTGCCCGCGGTCATCAGCGCAAGTGAAAGAGCATGAAAGATTGTCCGCATCATTTTTGACATCACCTATTTCGGATCGGATCAAGTACCAAATTGGCGGCTATGCCATCAATTATAGGGAACCAGTTTCAGGCGGAGGCGCAGTGGACGCAGAGAAATTGGTTTGGCCGTTGATCAACGCAACTCTCCGCTTCCTCCGCGCCTCTGCGTGAGACTTTCGCTATGCAGCGGTTCATTTCATCGGCGAATAGTCAGTTGGCGCAACGAAAATCGACTCGACCTTCTTGACGATCGGTCCGGCGGCCTCGGATTCGCCGCGGGCCTTGAGCCAATCGGGATCGCTGCGGAAGTCCTGCCAGCTTTTGTCGGCGGCCTCGCGGCTCTCGTGGGCCAGGACGTAAATCAGCGTGTCTTTCGATCGCTCGCCGTCGGTTGGCGTCCAATAGCCGATGTTGGTCATCCCGTGCTTCTCAAACAATTTGGTTGTGTGATCGCGGAAGCGGGTATTTAGAGCTTCGAGTTTATTGGGCTCGGTCGTATAGGTGCGGATCTCGAACAGGCGGATTTCCTCTTTGCCGGCGGGCCGCGAGGCTGTCGCCTGGCCGAAGCAGTAACCTGCCGCGATTGCAGTCAATGAGCCAGCCCAGATGATAAGTCTTTGCCTTTGCATGGATGATCCTTGGTGCGGAGAATAGGTGTGGCTGCGCGATCGCGCAGCGGTACCAATATGGCAGGGTTCAGGCGAAAATGCGACTCACTGGCGAGTCAAATAGCTGTTAGAATGCAGCGAGTTCTTGTGTTGAATTTAGGATCTTAAACGAACCGCTCACGCAGAGGCCTGCGGCGAGCTCAGCCGAGCGGCGCAGAGGTCGCGGATAGAACACTAATCTCCACAAACTCTCACGAATCGTTGATTAGCGTCGGTTAGTGAGAATTAGTGTTTCACACAAGTTTGCCCTTGCTCGATTGCCGTATTTCTCTGCGACCTCGGCGCCTCTGCGTGAGATGTTTGCAATTGTAGTTTGAGTATCAGTTGCAGCTCGATGGTAAACTACCGGGGCAACACTGTAATGCGCGTGGATTGCTACTTAACTCGCGTTCTTGTCGCTGTCTTTGTGTTGTGGCTCTTCGCAGCGATGGCTGTTGCCGAGAACTGGAATCAATTTCGCGGCCCCAATCAAGATGGCGCTGCGACGGGCCGTAAGCTTCCCACGCAGTGGGGACCGGAAACAAATATCATCTGGAAGAAGCCGGTCGCCGGCGTCGGCTGGTCGCAGCCGATCGTCTGGGGCGAGCGAATCTTTATCACAACGGCCGAGTCCGACGCCCAAGCGAAGCCCGATCCAAAGAACACGGGCCCCGGCGTCAGCGGTTTTGCAGCGCTGTTTTCCGGCGCAGGATACAGCCCCAAGCCGCCCACCGATATCCATCGCTGGAAAATTCTTTGTCTCGACGCGGCGACCGGTGAAGTGGTGTGGGAGCGGGTGGCCCGGGAAGGTCCGCCGACGATGCACATCCACGCCAACAATACGTACGCATCGGAAACTCCCGCCACCGACGGCGAGCGGATCGTCGCGTACTTCGGCATGACGGGCGTGTATTGTTACGACCTGGCCGGCAATCCGCTTTGGCAGAAGGATCTCGGGGTGTACCCGACACAATTCGGTTGGGGCACCGGCAGCTCGCCCGTGATACACGGCCAGCACGTTTACATCCAATGTGACAATGATAAATCGTCGTTCCTCATTGCGCTCAACACGACGACGGGCGAGCAGGTGTGGCGTGCGGAGCGCGAGGAAAAATCGAACTGGTCCTCGCCGTTTGTTTGGCGCAACAAAATCCGCACCGAGCTGGTCGCGGCGGGCGGCGGGCAGATGCGCTCGTACGATCCTGAGACCGGCGACGTGCTATGGACGATGAAGGGAAGCGGCCGCACGGCGACGACTCCGGTCGGCGACGAGGAATTGTTGTATGTCGATTCCTATGACCGGTTGACTGGCGGCAACGGCACGCTGGCGGCCATCCGGCCGGGTGCATCGGGCGACATTTCCGTGAGCGGCACTGAGACGAGCAACGAGCATATCGCGTGGAGCGCACGCATTCGGGCGTATCGTATCGCGTCGCCCGTGTTGGCGCAGGGTTACCTCTACTTTTTGGAGAACAACCTCGGGATCGTTCGCTGCCTCGATGCAAAAACGGGCGCGGAGCACTATCGCAAGAGGTTGCCAGGCGCGAGTGGCAGCGTGGCATCGCCGCTGGCGGTCGACCGGCACGTTTACTGTCTCGATACGAACGGGCGAATGAGCGTTATCGAAGCCGGTCCTGAGCTGAACGTGGTCGGCTCGAACGAGCTTGACGAAATGTGCTGGGCCACTCCCGCGATCGCTGGGGACCGGTTGCTGCTACGCACGGTGGATCACCTGTACTGCATTGGTGAAAAGTACGCGCCTGCGGCAGTCCAATTTGGACGGCTGGCTATCTCAGTGTAAGTAGGTGCAAACTGCGGGGGCGCGCAAAATCGACGCACCGCCTCTCTAGTGGGACATTTCCCCGAATCACCCATTTCTCCAACGCGGCGTAGTTTGCCGGCCGCGTTTCGCAACTCTGCGAATCGCGGTACGCATTTTGCCGGTCGACCACGGATGAGGTGACTGCACGATTCTTATGGAGGAACTGGAAATGACAACCACCGTTTGCCGGATGTCGGTCCTTAGGCGTCGTCGCAATAATTGCACTCGCTTTGGACAGCCGGGCGCAACTTGCGGCACAAGAATCTTCCCGTGGCCGTTTCCGCGCGGAAGCTGTGGAAACGCTTCCGCCGCCCGCGCGGCCGGAAACTGAACGCCCGGAGACCGAGCGCCGGGAAGCTTCGACCCGCCGGCCGCAGTCAGTCAACGTTGGCAGACCCTTTCTTGGAATCACATTTGATCCTCAGTATGCGGATGCGGCGGTTGCCCGCGCGGTTGTTCCTGGCGGCCCGGCCGATCAAGCGGGCATTCAACCGGGCGACACGATCGACGCTATCAACGACAGGCGCGTCTCATCCTATCGCGACGCGTCCGCGATTGTTGATGTGCTGCGACCGGGCGAAATCGTTGACATCGACTATTCGCGGCGTGTTAGCGGTCGCACGCAAGCTGTTCTCGGCGGTGGCCCGACACAGGACGCCCGTACTGAAAATTCTTCTAACGACGATGTCGACGGCGACTATCCGGAGCGGCCTGCCGCATTCCAAATCGAAGACCGTCCAGAACGCCCAACACGAGAACGCTCGTTGCTAGACGATCCACTGGAAGAGCGACTGCCGGAGCCGACCGACTATCGAGAATTCCGGCGCTCGAACCGGGCACAATTGAGCGCCACGCCTTTCGAGCCGCGCTGCAATTACAACGGCGCAAGAGTTGACCGCCGGGATTCGTCAGAACGGCAAATCACGAATCAGCGGCGTCGGCCCGCCGAGCGGGGGTTCCGCGGCCGGCCGTTGTTGCCCTGGCGACGCGATTGAGTTGGTAAAGTTTGGTCTTTGGGACGCAGCCTTTGGAATCGCACCTTAGTTGGCCGAATCTGAGTGCGGTTCATTCGCAGCAGTGGCAAAGCCCATGCGAGGCGCACTCTGGCCCAATGGCTTTACTCTTGCATTCTCTGCCAAGACTTGCCGGTGATTTGTGATTAGAATGGGTGCCTGCCAGTCTGCGGCACCGATTGATCACTCGCTTCACGGTGATTCACGAACATCTGCAACATCCGTCTTGGACCACTCAATCATGGTACGTTTGCCTCGATTCTTTTCGGCGCTGGTTCTTTGTGCTGCGGTCCTGTTCGGCCTTTGCACTTGGCGCTCTACGTGGTCACCAGCCGCCGTGGCGCAATCGGTGACGCCTGCACAAGCGCTGCCCCTGCAATTTGTTCCCAAAGAGCGGATTGCGCTGGTGGGCAACTCGCTGGCAGAACGAATGAGCCTGTTCGGACATTTTGAGGCGCTGCTCCACTCGCGGTTTGCTGAATATGAGTTGGTGGTGCGAAACTTTGCCTGGCCGGGCGAAGCCGTTGATCTGCACCAGCGGTCGCACAATTACACGGCGATCGATGATCCGCTAAACGTGTTCGGCCCGGATGCGTTTTTGTGCTTCTACGGCTTCAACGAGTCGTTCGCGGGCGGGTCCGACGAAGAGCAATTTCGCGGAGCCTACGAAAGTTATCTCGACGAAATGGCGAAGCAGCATCCGCGCGACGATGCGGGCTCGCCGCCCCGATTTGTGCTTATCTCGCCGGTCGCCTGCGAGCCGAGTGGAAATTCGCTATGGCCGGACGCGAACGAACGAAATCAAGTTCTCGAGCGATACGCACGAATCATCGCTCAAGTGGCCCAAAGCCGCGGTTTGCCGTACGTCGATCTGTTTACGCCCACCAAATCGTTGTTCGCAGTCGAGCCCGGCCTGCAATACACGATCAATGGCAGCCACCTCAATGAAGCGGGCGATCGCGAGGTTGCGCTCGTGCTGGATCGTGCACTGTTCGGCAGCAAGACGGCGGCAGATATCAATTCCGATGCCTTCGGCAAGCTGCGCGCGGCCGTCGTCGAGAAGTCGTGGCTGCACATGCAAGACTATCGCATGCTCAATGGCTGGTACGTTTACGGCGGCCGCCGCACTTGGGACACGGAAACATTTCCGAAGGAGTATCAGAAAATCCGCGCGATGGCGGCCGTGCGCGACCGGTACATCTGGGACCTCGCGCAAGGCAAGTCGCCGGGAGCCGCCCGACGACAGCCAAACCGGCGAGCTTTACGAGCCGCCGACCCGCTTCGGCAATCCGGAGCAGAATTATTCAGAGCCCGAGAAGCTGCGCTATCTCACGCCGGAGGAATGCATCGCAACGATGAAGGTGCCGGAGGGCTTTGAAGTGCAGGCGTTCGCCAGCGAGCGCGAGTTTCCCGAGTTGGCCAAACCGGTGCAGCTGAATTTCGATAACCGCGGCCGGCTGTGGGTCGCGTGCATGCCAACGTACCCGCAGTGGAAGCCGGGCGACCCGCCGCCCAACGACAAGCTCTTGATTTTCGAAGACACCGACAACGACGGCCGGGCCGACCGCTGCAAAGTTTTCTACGACAAGCTGCATTGCCCGACCGGCTTCGAGTTCTGGAACGGCGGCGTGCTGGTGACCGATCAGCCGCGGCTCATCTGGCTTAAGGACACCGACGGCGACGACCGGGCTGACCAGGTGGTGCACTTGTTCGACGGCTGGGCCAGCGACGACACGCATCATGCGATCGGCGCGTTTGAGTTCTCCAATGGCGGATTGCTGCACATGCTCGAGGGCGTGGCGATGAGCACGACGGTGGAAACGCCCTGGGGCCCGCATCGCACGCAGGATGCGCCCGGGCGCATGTGCTCGATCCACGAACGATGAAGCTGCGGCATTTCATCACGCCGGGATACGGCAATCCGTGGTGTTACGTTTTCAATTCGTGGGGGCAGGGGATCGTGGGCGACGGCACGGCGGCGCACGCAGCATTGGGATTCGCCGCTGTCGGGCGCGAAGTCTCCTGAACGCCGCGGCATGGATCCGGTGTTCGACAACCAGGGGATGCGGCCGGCCGTGGGCAGCGAATTTCTCCTTTCGCGCCATTTCCCCGACGACGTGCAGGGGCAGTTCATTTATGCTGCGTCATCAATATGAACGGCATCCCGCGGTTCGCGGTGTACGACGATGGCGGCCGGCTTTGGCGGGCCACCGGCTGATGCGCAGGGGAGGAGATAGTGGCGGGGGTCGTAGACGGAGTGCTGACAACCTGCTCGAAAGCACCGATAAGAATTTCCGGCCTGTCGATCTGCAAATCGGTCCGGACGGCGCACTGTGGTTCGGCGACTGGTGCAACGCGCTCATTGGCCACATGCAGTATTCGCAGCGCGATCCGAACCGCGACCATCAGCACGGCCGCATCTATCGCCTGGTGTACAAGGACCGGCCGCTCATCGAGCCGGTCACGCAACATGGAAAGAGCGAAGGCGAGCTATTGGAGCAGCTTCGTGAGTACGAGCCGCGCACGCGGTACCGGGCACGGCGCGAGCTTTATGACCGGCCGACGGAAATGGTGGTTCGGGCCGTCAAGCAATGGGTATCGGCGCTCGATGCGAGCGATCCAGAATACGAGCGGCTGCGATGCGAGGCTTTGTGGGTGCTGCAGAGTCACCATGCGGTCGACGAAAGCCTGCTCGAAAAAGTGCTCCAGTCCAAGTCGCCCGAGGCCAGGGCCGCAGCGACTCACCTTGTTGCCGACGAGCGCGAATACTTACCCAAAGCATTCGACATGCTCCAACGTCAAGTTGCGGACGAGCATCCGCGCGTGCGGTTGGAAGCGATTCGCGGCCTGAGTTTCTTTCCAACCATGGAGGCCGTCGACGCCGCGCTGGCGCGCTCAAATCACCGCTCGACAAATGGCTCGACTACACGTTGGAGCACACGATCGGCGCCTTGGAGCCCGTGTGGAGCGAGGCGTACGGCTCTGGCGCATTGGCGAAGAACAATCGGGACGGATACGACTTTATCGCCAGCTACGTGGCCCGCCGGCGTCCGGGCCTGGCGGCTCAGCGGCACTTGGACGTCGTGCGAAATCCCGAGGCCGCCAGCGAAGCCCGCGAGGAAGGCTACGCATCGCTCGAGAAATTGGACGGCGACCGGCGCAACGGCCGGGCCGTATTCCGGCGCGTGTGCACGGCGTGCCACAAAGTGGACGATCGTGGCTACGATTTCGGCCCCGACCTCTCGGACGTCGGCAAGCGGCTCACGCGCCGCGAGCTGATCGAGTCGATCATCGATCCGAGCAAAAAGGTCGACGCGAAAGTACGTCACGAGCACCGTGATCACGGTGGACGGCAAGGCGCTCGTGGGCTTCGTGAAGGACAAGACCGAGAAGTCGCTCACGTTACTCATGCAAGAAGGCAAGCAGCAGAAGCTCTCGATGGACGACATCGAAGAGATCGTCGAGACGAAGCAGAGCAGCATGCCGGAAAACTTGGCCGCCACGCTCGCGCCCGCCGAGTTTCTCGACGTGATCGAGTATATGAGCGAATTGCGGTGACCCCGAAGTATTAGACAGATCGGTTGTGGGAGGCGTCTCTGACGCCGATTCAGCATAGGTATTGAAACCGCCATCGGCGTCGGAGACGCCTCCCACATGTGTTTTCAACAAAGCAAAACTGATTCTAATCGCGGCTACGCCTCTCCACATCGTTAAATCGGGCGTAACTATGGGTGCCAACTCAACTTCTTTTGTGCGCGCCGCTTCCGCAATCATTGTGATCGCCGCACTTAGTCTGTATCCAACTTTCGGCGTTTCTTCAGCGGCGGAGAACGCACATCGAGCGAAGACGCGAGCAACACAGTCGGATGTTCGCGAGTCGTCGGAGGCGAATGAGAATCCAGCTGCTGTTTCTGGATTGCCCGCCTTCGTCGACCGACGATGCAATTCGTGCACAGCTTGCGGAACTCACAGACTCGCCTGGACCAATCCCCGGATGATGTGGATGCGCTCGTTGCCCGCGCGCACATTTATTCTGATTTGAAGGATGCAGAAAAAGAGCAAGCTGACCTTTTAAAGGCGATGAAGTTGTCGCCAGATAATCTAGACGCTTGGCATCTGTACGGATACGAGTGTCTCACCCGCGGATTAACACATTTGGCGATAGGCGCTTTTGAGAAGGCGGTTGGTTTGGGATCGAAGGACCCGTTGCTCTTTGGGAATTTGGGCAGCGCATACCACACCGTCGGCAAACGACAAGAGGCCATTGCTAGTTATACACGGGCGATCGAAATCAAACCTGACTACGGCGAGGCATATTTTAGTCGGCACTCGTTTGGAATGGCATGGCTGAGTGGGACAAAGCGATTGCCGACATTGATAAAGCGATCGAGTTTGGGTACCGGACGTGGTTGCTATTCATTGAGCGTGCCCGAGCATATCTGGGGCGTGGCGATATCGAGCAGGCAATTGCGAGCTTTACGCTTGCAATCGAGCAGAGACCGGACCACGACAGGTCGCATTTTGGTCGTGCTCAATTGCGGCTCCGTAGTGGCGACTTCAAAAATGCGATCGCAGACTTTGACAGAGCGATCGAGATTGAGCCCGGGAGCGCGTACTACCGGTCTGCCCGCGGCATGGCCTACTTTGATCAAAAAGACTTCGATAAAGGCAGCGCCGACATCCTGGAGGCGATTCGACTAAATACCGGCGATGTGGGAGCCGACTATCAACTTACGACGAAAAAGGAATTGTCGCCCGCGTTGCTTAAGCACGGTGAAGAGCAGCTACGCAACATGCTTCGAGATCGACCTACGATGGCGCAGTTTGTATCTCCGCAAGACAAGGTCTGGCAATGGGCGGTGCGCAAATTCGCCGGCGAGGACCTGGGTGCACCTTTCCATTGGGATCCCACGCCGCCCGACCACGCATTGGGCCTCTCGGCCCCTGGCAATAAGCCTGCTATTCAAGTGAGCCAGATACGGGTTGATTTGCCGGATAGGCGGCAATGCACGTTCGATGAGTTGTGGGCAGCGGCTGTTTTTGAACTCCACAATATCACGTCTTCATCAATTTGGAGTGACATCGATCAACAGGTCCTGAATGGGAAGCTAAAGCGAGACGACTACGCTGTTGCGATGCTTGAATCCGAGGAACTTGCAACGCAGCGTACGAGAGCGTTCTATCTCAAGTTTTACCTGCCTTGGATACGTGAAAAAGGCAAGATTGACACATCGCCGCGCGATTGGTATTGCGAGTTCTTCTTCTCGGATACGGATCGCCAATCGCGCCTGGCTGAGTGGCGAAAAGATCGGCGTTGGCCACTTTATGAGGCCTTCTACGACAAATTGCTGGCGGAGCGCGAATATTCGCAAGAGAATTACGATGAAGCTGTGAAATTTCTGCAAGCAGTTGTGGCAAAAGACAACCTGCTTGAAAAATCCTCTTTGATAGATGCGCGGTATTTATTGGGACTAACTTACGAGGCCACAAATAAACTCGAGCAAGCAATCAACGAATATTCGGCGATACTTGATGTAACTCCGAATGACCCAGTCACGATATTGGCTCGTGCCACTGCTCGCTCCAAGGCAGGGTTGGAGCCTGCTGCTCTCGAAGATTTCGATCGATTTCTGAAAGTCGAAGGCTCGTCAGCGGACGCTTATAGACAGCGCGGCGCCGCCCGAGCTGAATTAGAACAATTCGACGCAGCAATGGCAGATTTTGATGAAGCCCTCCGGCTCGATCCAAAGCTGGTGGACGCGCTTTCGGAAAGGGCGCGTGTGCATTACCGGCGCGGTGCTTACGATGCCGCGCTTAAAGACATAGAAGCCGCGATCGAAGTTAAGCCCGAAAATTCCATCCTTTATATTCAGCGAGGGTATGTACGTTTTAGTAGCGGGGAATTTGCCGGCGCAATTGCCGACTTCGATAAAGCAATCCAACTCGCACCGCAGGACTCGCGAGGTTTTGCCGGAAGAGCTTATGCCTGGTACGTCCAAGGTGAACTAAGCAAGAGTTTAGATGATTGGAACGCCGCTGTTCGAGTGGCGCCAGATGATTATGAAGCTTATCTCGAGCGCGGCAATATTCACTTTCTGACAAAGCAATATGCCGAAGCATTCGCCGACGCTTCGAAGGCAATTGAACTGGCGCCGGAGCGTCCGGACGCCTATTCCCTTGCGCCGACGTTCTGCTCGAGAGTGATGATCCTGAATTCAAGCGCCCTGACGACGCGATTAAGGATGCACAGCGCGGTTGCGAACTAACGCAATGGCAGGCGTCATACTATCTGGCATTGCTTGCTTCGGCTTATGCAGCCGTAAACGACTATACGAGCGCCGTTGAATGGCAAACAAAGGCAGTCCTTCTAACCGAGCCGGGCGATCGGCGCATCAATATTAAGCTGCTACAGCAGTATAAGGCCAAGAAAGCGGCGGCGGAAACACGGGCCAGTAAGCGGTAAGCTCGCCCCAGCGGAGTTTCTCGACGTGATCGAGTTTATGAGCAAGCGGCGGGAGTAGGTCCGTCTAGCCGAAAAGTAGGGCGGGTGCTCGCACCCGCCATCTGGAGCTGGCATCGGCGGGTGCAAGCACCCGCCCTACAGGCTGCGCTAGTGGTGGTCGAAGTAAATCCGCGTGTGGTGATGCGGATGGTGATGCCGATGGTGATAGTGGTAGTGCCGCCACGGGCTAGGTCGGACAATCACCGCCCGCGGAACCTCATGGACGACGACGGCCGGACGCGGGGCGCCGTACACAATTGCCGGACCGTTGTTCATTTCTTGCGCGGCCAGAAGCACGCGGTCGTTCACGCCGCTTTGCTTGAGCGAAATGAGAGCGTTCGGGCTGAGGTCTAGCCGAGCGCCGCGCGAGCGCAGCGTGCTGATGATCACATCGTCGCTCACGCCGGCCCGCGCCATGCTCACCAGATCGTAGTTCGAGATGGCCATCGCGGCCGCTTGCTGGTTTGCGTGCGCCGTCACCGCGGAGCCGACGGCGGCACGATGCTCATCGGCACGGTCTTTGGAGCGGCCGAGAAGATTACCGGTCAGCGCACCAACGCCTGCGCCGATGAGCGCGCCTTCGCCGCGGTCCTTTTTGCCGCCGATGATCGCGCCGCTCACGGCGCCGAGCGCTCCGCCCATGAAGGTGCCGGACGCCGTGTCGTTATGGTAGTAGTCAGGCGCCGGCTGGTAGTAGTATGGCTGCGCCGCGACATTTGTTGGCCGGCCAAGCACTAGAGCGGCAGCCATTAGTGTCAGCATGGAACTGATCGTTTTAGCCTTCCGATTCACGCGACAAATCATTGCTGCGGTCTCTCCTGGCAGTTCGACCTTAGAACACGGAAACGAATTGTCCGCGCCCGGCCGGAACCATCCCTTATCCCTATCGTCCAATCAGGGCAAAACTCTACTGGAATAACGGATGGCTGGCCAGACGAGCTTGGCAGCCGGCCAAGACGCAAATGTGCCCGGCAAGGGACTTAGGCAGATTTCGCCAGCCGTGCGGCACCTCAGTTTGGTGCGCATCTTTACGCCTTCCGAAGCAAATGCATGTGTGCATAGTCGCGGCCCGCCTCCGCTCGGCGGGCCTACTTCGGGCACGCGCTTTGCATCGAGCGCATGCATGGCCACGCGACCAACGACCGACCGCCCCCGCCCCCGTCGCAGGCGACGCCGTGGCCCTTTTACGCGCAGCCGCGGCAAGCTCCTGGTAGTCTCCGCGGCGTCGATCGTTTGCGTTTACCTTTGCTACCGGTTAGTCCAGCCGTTTCTTCCCGCACTGGTTTGGGCGACCACCGGCGCAGTCATCACGCACAGTGTCATGCGCTGGCTAGCCCAGCGGATCACCAAGCCGCACTGGCGAGCCGGGGTCGGCGTGACTGGGGTCGCGCTGCTCTTGTTCGGCCCGACCATTGCGCTCGTCTATTTCGCTGCGCTGGAGATCTACGGCACGCTTCAATCGCTAAACCCCGCTGACCTCTTGGCATCCTGGCAGCAAGCGTTCGCTGGCCGGCCCGCGCTGGCAAACGCGTGGGCGCAAGTTACCGAGAACGTCGACTTGCAGGCAACGCTCGCACAGCTTGGCGAGCAGTTAAGTAATTGGAGCTTGGCAATTCTTACCGGCTTTTTCTATCTCCTCTTTCAAGCGGTGATTGCGCTCTTCATCTTGTTCTTTCTGTACCGCGATGAGGATTATGTCCTCGCGACGATCCATCGGCTATCGCCGTTTACCAATGATGAAACCAAGCGGCTGCGGCAGCGAATCGGTGATACGATTCACGCCACTATCGCTGGAGTCGTCGTCGTGGCAATTGTTCAAGGAGCGCTGGGTGGTATGATCTTCGCGCTACTCGGAATACCAGCGCCCGTACTGTGGGGCGCGGCCATGGCAGTCATGGCCATGGTCCCTTACCTCGGAACGCCGTCGATCTGGGGTCCGACCGCAATTTTCCTTGCAGCCAATGGTGAATGGGGCAAGGCTCTCATCCTCGCCGCGTGGGGAATGCTGGCCATTGGATTAATCGATAATTTGCTTTACCCGACGCTTGTGGGAAACCGGCTGCGTCAACATACAGTTGTCGCGTTCCTCGCAATTCTTGGGGGCGTGGCGCTTTTCGGCGCAACCGGCATTGTGCTGGGGCCGGTAATTGTCACCGTGACTTTCTTTCTGCTCGAAGTCTGGCGACGCAGAACTGAAGCCGGGCAAACGGCCGAACGCGCGTAGTCGTAAAACGTGTAGGAGGGCTCTCCGGGGCCCGGATAGTGCATTACGGAGCGATCAGGCGTTGTAGAAGCGCAGTCGGCGTCGGAATCGCCTCCCACAAGCCGGTCATGCAAGAATCTCGCTAACGATGCGTGCCGGCAGCACGCCGGTGAGCTTCTGGTCGAGGCCCTGGTGCTTGACCGTGAACCGCTCGTGGTCGAAGCCGAGCTGGTGCAGCACCGTGGCGTGGAAATCGCGGATGTGCACCGGGTCTTTGACGATGTTGTACGAGAAGTCGTCCGTCTCGCCGTACACCGTGCCGCCCTTGAAGCCGCCGCCGGCCATCCACATCGTGAAGCAGCGCGGGTGATGGTCGCGGCCGTAGTTCTGCATCGAGAGGCCGCCCTGCGAGTAAATCGTGCGGCCGAATTCGCCGCCCCAGATGACGAGCGTTTCGTCGAGCATGCCGCGCTGCTTGAGATCCTGAATCAGCCCGTAGCACGGCTGATCGACGTCGCGGCATTGATCGGGCAGCCGGCCGGCGACGTTGGCGTGCGTGTCCCAGTTGTTGTGGTAAATCTGCACGAACCGCACGCCGCGCTCGACCATCCGCCGCGCCAGCAGCGCCGTGTTGGCGAACGTGCCCGGCTCTTTCGCCGCGTCGCCGTACAGCTTGAACGTCGAATCCGGCTCGCTGGCGATGTCGGTCAGCTCCGGCACGCTGGCCTGCATGCGGTACGCCAGCTCGTATTGCTGAATGCGCGTGTGCGTCTGCGGATCGCCCACCAGCGCGATAGTTCAGCTCGTTGAGCGCGTTGAGCCCGTCGAGGCTGGCGCGGCGGATCTCGCGCGGCACGCCCGGCGGATCGTTGATGTACAGGATCGGATCGCCCGCCGTGCGGAAGCTCACGCCCGCGTGCTCGCCCGGCAAGAAAGCCGCTCGACCACAGCCGGGCCGAGATCGCCTGCACCTGCTCGGTGTTCGTGCTGCGGGCGACCATCACCACGAACGTCGGCAGGTTGTTGTTGAGCGAGCCCAGGCCGTACGAGCGTCCACGCGCCCAGGCACGGCCGGCCGGTCACCTGGTTGCCGGTCTGCATGAGCGTGATCGCCGGCTCGTGGTTGATCGCCTCGGTGTGCATGCTGCGGACGAACACCAGGTCGTCGGCCATCTTCTTCATCCACGGCAACAGCTCGCTGATCCACATGCCCGACTGGCCGCACTGCTCGAACTGGTACATCGACGGGGCGATCGGGAAGCGGGCCTGGCCGCTGGTCATCGTCGTGAGCCGCTGGCCCATGCGGACGGACTCGGGCAGATCCTTGTCGTACCACTCGCTCATCACGGGCTTGTAGTCGAACAAATCCATCTGCGACGGCCCGCCGACCATGTGCAGATAGATGACGTGCTTCGCCTTGGGGGCGAAAGTGGGTGCAGCGGTGCGTTGGCATTGGTCGCGCGCGGTCTCGCCGACCGCGCACTTGCCGCGCTGCCACTCAGCCGCCAGCGAAGCCAGCGCCGCCGTGCCGAGCAGGTGCGAGCCCGTGGCAAGAAAATGCCGCCGCGTCAGATTCTGCCGAAATTCGTTCGAATGGATTCATGGTCGTAGGTCAGGCTTCAGCCTGACGAACCGTAGGTCAGGCTTTACCTGACGAAAATACCCATGTCAGACTGGAAAGCCTGACCTACTTATTCAACACTTCATCCAAATTCATCAACTCGTTGGCAACCATCGTCCACGCCGCCAGTTCCGCCGGCGGGATCGATCGAATCAGGCTTCGATTCGCCGACGTCGATCAGCTTCGTCGCTTCTTCCGCCTGCTGCCGCGTAGTGCTCGCTGAACTTCTCGAGCGACGCACGCACGATGGCCAGCTCCTCCGGCCGCAGCGGACGCGCCAGCAATCGCTCGGCGATGAAATTGATCCGCTCGTCCGCATCGCGTCTGTCGCCTTCAATCGCGCGCTCGCGCCAACTGCCGCGCCGCTTCCACAAATTGCGGATCGTTCAGCGTCACCAGCGCCTGCAGCGGCGTGTTCGTCCGTTCGCGCACCACGATGCAATGCTCGCGGTTCGGCGCGTTGAACACATCCATCGACGCCGGCGGCGCCGACCGCTTCCAGAACGTGTACATGCTGCGGCGATACAAGCGACTCGCCGGAGTCCTGCTTGTAATCGCGCGTGTTGCTGCCGATCATCGCCACGGCTTCCCACACGCCCGGCGGCTGATACGGCTTCACGCTCGGCCCGCCGATCTTCGGCGACAGCAGGCCGCTCGCCGCCAGCGCGTAGTCGCGAACCATCTCGGCATCCATGCGGAACCGCGGGCCGCGCGACAGCAGCCGATTGTCGGGATCCTTCTCCAGCTTCTCCGGCGTCACCGCCGCGCTCTGCCGATACGTGGCCGACGTCACGATCAGCTTGATAGAATTTCTTCACATCCCAACCCGACTCGCGGAATTCGACCGCCAGCCAATCCAGCAGCTCCGGATGCGACGGCAGCTCGCCCGAGACGCCGAAGTCGCCGGCCGTCTTCACGAGGCCAGTGCCGAACAGCTCGCTCCAGAAGCGGTTCACCGTGACGCGGGCCGTGAGCGGGTGCTCGGGCCGCAGCAGCCATTTGGCGAAGCCCAGCCGGTTGCGCGGCAAATCGCTCGGGGAACGGCGGCAGCATCGTCCGGCGTTTCCGGCGCCACCTGGTCGCGCCGCTGGTCGTACTCGCCGCGATTGAGAATGAACGCCATCGCCGCCTCGTCTTTCTCCTGCATCACGTGGGCGATCGTGCCGCGGGCCTTGATGTCGGCCTGCTCGCGCACCAGCGCGTCGTGCGTGCTGCGAAGCGTCTTGAACGTCTCGTCGCGGCTCGTGAGCCACCATTCGTAAAGCGCGTCCAAATCGGCCTTGCTGCGCTTCTCCGGCCGGCGCCGCAACGACCGCCGAACAGCGCCGACTTCGACAAGCGATGCAATCTCGCTGTCCGGCCAACTGGCGGGCGTACACGCGCACATCTTGAATCGTCGCGCCGGACAGCGGCGACGACTTGTGCCGCTGGCCGATCTTGAGCGGCACATCGGTGCGGATCGTGCCGGTGAGCGTGTCGGCCTGCACGTTCGTCTGCTTGAGCTGTGCCGTTGACGTAAACCTGCACGCCGGCCGCTTTGCTGCTTGCCGTCGTACGCAACGGCAACATGCACCCACTGGTCGGCCGGCAACTGATCCTTGCGTGACGACTTTGAGGGCGTTGTCCGGCCATTTGTTGACCATATGGCCGCCGATTCGCCGGCCTTCGACCCACAGGTCCCAGCCGCGGAAGTCGTCGTCCTCGTTCATGCGCGCGAGGATCGCGCCCGAGCCGTCGTTCGCCGGCAGCTTCACCCAGGCGGCATACGAGAACGCCTGGTCCGATATCAAAATCGCCGGCGGCCGGCACTTCCAGCACCGCGCCCTGGTTCAAATAGGCAGCGTTCGTGCCCAGCTTGCCCGGCCGCCACTCGGCCGTCGGCGGCAGCGGCGACTTTCCGCGTGCTGGCCGCGAACTTCGTATCGCACCGTCGCTGCCGCCATCGTCCAGCGGCACCGAGAGCTCCAAATCGGCCGTCGGAATCTCGGCGGCACACATCCTGCGGCTTCGCCTGTCGCGAGCCAGGTGTCGAACTCCGGCCGCGCGCCTGCGCGGCGCTCGTCGACGCGCTTTCTTCGCCTGCGGGACCTGCTTCGCCAGCTCTTCCCAGCGCGGCAAATCCTCGTCGCGCGGCACCGCCACGATCGGGCGGCGTGTCCTTCACGTTGCCGTCCATCGCTTTCTGCGTCGTGTTGTTGAAGAACGCCGCCAGCTCGTAGAACTCGCGCTGCGAGAGCGGATCGAACTTGTGGTCGTGGCACACCGCGCAGCCGGCCGTGAGGCCCATCCACACCTGCGACGTCGTTTCCGTGCGGTCGCGCGTGTAGAGCACGGCATACTCTTCGTCGATCGCCCCGCCTTCGCTGGTCGTAATGTTGCAGCGGTTGAACCCCGAGCCGATCTGCTGCTCGAGCGTGGCGTTCGGCAACAGGTCGCCGGCCAGGTTTTCGATCGTGAACTCGGTCGAACGGCATGTTCGCGTTGAACGCCTCGATGACCCAATCGCGGTACGACCACATCTCGCGGAAGTTGTCGATGTGGATGCCGTGCGTGTCGCCGTAGCGGGCCGCGTCGAGCCAATACCGTCCGCGATGCTCGCCCCATTGCGGCGACGCCATCAGCTTGTCGACCAGCCGCTCGTAGGCGTCCGGCGCCGAGTCGTTGACAAACTCTTCGACCAGTTCGGGCGCCGGCGGCAGCCCGGTGAGATCGAGGCTCAGCCGCCGCGCAAGCGTGCGCCGATCGGCCTCCGGCGCCGGCGCGAGCCCGGCCGCTTCCAGACTGCGCGGCCACAAAACTGTCGATCGGGTTGCGGACCCACCACGCATTGCCGACCTTCGGAACGGCTCGGGCCGCGCCGGCGGAATGAGCGACCAGTGCGGCTGATACTCGGCTCCTTCGCGAATCCAGCGCACGAGCAGTTCTTTCTGCGCGGCGGTGAGTTTCTTTTTCGTCTCCGGCGGCGGCATCTGCTCCGACTCGTCCTCCGAAAGGATCCGCCGGATCATCTCGCTCGCGTCCGGGTCGCCCGGCGTGATCGCCGCCATGCTCGACGGCCACCTCGCGCTTATCGAGCCGCAAATCGGCCTGCCGCGAAGCGCTATCCGGCCCGTGGCAGGCAAAACACGTGTCCAGCAAGATCGGCCGAATGTCGCGGTTGAATTCAACGGCGCGCCTCATCGGCCGATGCAGAATGGCCGCTCAAACATGCCGCAATCGCAAGCGCGGCATGGAAGTAGTACCGCAATTTCATGCTTCGCCTGTGAGACAGAAGTTCATGTTAACTATACGGGCACATCCGGTCCGGCCCGTGAGTGAATCCCGCCATCAGCCCATCATAAGCCCAATCCTAAGGGGAGCCAAGCTTTAGGCCCCGTCTATGCCGCGATCGGGTGCGCCAGAATTGGCGCAAACGGGATAGCAACTTACGCCCTTGAGATAATTCAATCTGTGGTAACGTCTCGAAAAGTGGCAGTGTGGGGCACTTTTTGTGTCGGACGAATTCGCGTTTGTTTTTATGCGCAACCTGCCAGACACTTTGGCTCAAATTTCCGCCCAATTCGTAAACACTTTCCTTGCGCGGGTCGGGGTCGGGAGTCTTCAACATGCGCGGGAATTGAAGTTCGCACGCTCGCGCCATTCATTTTTGTAAATGAGCCCGCCTGCGACTCCGTTCGGCTGAGCTCACGGCCAAAGCCCGACCATTTCCATGTGGCGGAGCTTAAGGGGGTCGGGAGTCGAAGCCGTGCCGTGTTGGGCTGCGCATTCCCAGATGCGCGGCCTCTCGGCTTGAAGACTCCCGACCCCGATTCCCATCACGCCACCACCGGCCACTTGAACGTCGACTGCAAATCAATCCGTCGGCCCGTGCGCTGCGATTCGCGCGCCGCGATCATAATCTCCACCACGTGAAGTGCATGCTCCGGCGTAAACAGGTGTTCTTTCCCTGTCGCCAGCGTTTCGCAGACGAGCGACGCGCCGTGCTGCCACACGTAATCGGCGGCATCGGTGGAGTGGCGCTCGGTCTCGGGTTTTTCGACCGTGGCCAGCTCGACCCCCAGCGGCTCCCAATCGTAGCCGACGAGGCCCATGTTGCCGCGCGAGCCGAAGATCGAGATCGTGTGCCGGTTCTCCTTCGCCCCCTCGTGCCCATGCGGGTTGAAAAAATTGAACCCGCACTGCACGTGCGACAGGACGCCGTTGCCATGGTCCAGCAGGACCATCGCGTTGTCTTCTTCGGTGACTTTGAATTTCGCCCTTGCCGTCGATCTTGCGCGTGGGCGTGACGATGCTCACCATCGCGCTGACCGCCCGGGCCGGCCCCAACAAGCCCGTTAGCGACGTGAGATTATAAACGCCCAAATCGGGCATGCTGCCGCCGCCCTTTTCGTAAAAGAACGACGACCAGGTGGGGCCGGTGTGACCGTAATCGGCATGGGCCGACGCCACGCGGCCCAGCTTGCCGGCGGCCAGCGTGCGCGCCATGAAGGCAAACTGCGGGCTGGCCACCACGATCGGCGCGCCCCAAATCCGCTGGCCGCGCTCTGCGCGCCTCGCGGACAATCGTCTGCCCGGCCGCGAGCGAATTGGCGATCGGCTTCTCGCTCCACACATGCTTGCCGGCCGCAACCGCCTGACGGTTGAGATGCTCGTGCTCCTGCATGTCGGTAAGATTGACCATCAGGTCGAACGGCACGCCGGCCAGCATCTTGTCGATGTGCGGATAATGATTGGCGATGCCAAACTCCTGGGCCCGCCGTTCGGCACGTTCGGGAATGATGTCGCAGGTGCTGACGACTTCCGCATAGGGGCACTTCGCCAAATCGGGCAAGTAAGCGCCCGACACGCTCCCGCAGCCGATCACACCAACGCGGATGCGCTTACTTTCTCTGGTTTGACTCCCTGCCCCTTGCGCCACCCGCTCAGAAGTCTTACTCCCTCCCCCTTGCGGGGAGGGCTGGGGAGGGGGTTCTTCCGTTTTATTTTCATCAGCCGACGCTGCTAATGCACCGCCCAGCGCGAAGGCCGCTCCCGCCGCGGCCGATCGCTCAATAAATTTGCGTCGGTCAAACTCATTTGGATTCATGGCTTTCTCCCAGACACGCTCTGCGCCACGCGACTAGATTAGATCCACTCGAATTCAGCAACCAACTTATCACAAGTGCCGACTCAATTTCTAGCAGCACGAAGATCTCCGCGAGTCAGAATGGGGCAATTTGCTATTGACTTTTAACGCGCAGAATAGTATACTAACGTTCACTATCACGCTGCGATTGCAATACTGAGGATGCACTACAGCCTCATCACACGCTAGTTTAGTTCAAACCAGAAGGAACGAACATGACGCAACGCCTGCTGTTGGTCGCGATCCTCGCGGCCGGCGCCGCCACCGTCCGAGGCCAGCCGAAAGTCCCGGCCGTCGCCGGCGGCGAAGTCGACAATCAATTTGTCTTCGGCCGCAATGTCGGCAGCCCGGCGAACTTGCCGCAGCGCGTGCTCCGAGCCAGGCAAAGCTTGCGCGGCCTTTCGTCCGAGGAATCCGTCATCCGCCCCGACGCGTTCCTGGCAGGCGGCAAAGCATTTGTCACGACGGCCGGCTTTCCCAACGAACCGATTGAGATTGGGCCCGTCGAAAACATTACGCTCGATGGCGGCCAGGCGATCAATTTCGACGGGCAAGAGCCCGACATCGCCCATGCTGTGAAGATCAGCACGCATCATCCGCGGCTTCGGTTCTGCAAGATCGTCGCCTGGCGCGGAATTGGCGTGCAACTGCTCGTTCCGCCGGCCGTGTTCGACGACAGCTCCGCCAAGGTCGAAGGCAATGTGATTCAAGGTTGCCACACGGGGATTGCCGTCACCTCGGACCAGGAAGTTTTGGGCAACACGATCCTCGCCTGCCGCGATTATGGACTCACCGCGCCCAATCCGACAGGCAACGTCACGATCGCCAACAACCACTTCTACGGCTGCAACGGCCGTGACGAGCGCGGCGAGTATGACGGCAAGTGCGTGTACATGCCGAACGGATCGGGCTGGCGGCTGGTCGGCAATACGCTGGCCGATTCGCACTACGGGTTTGTCAGCGGCGGCGGCGGCTCGCACACGACGATCATCTCCGCCTGCACGTTCTTCAAGAACTCCAAGTGCGCCATTCAAATCAACGGCGGCGCCACCAACTTCCGCATCGACGGCTGCACGATCAACGTCCCGCCGGGCACCGACGATGAACAGTTCAGCGACATCCGGGGCGTCGAGCTGGCCGGCAACCGCAACTCGGTGAGCGACAGCGTGTTCTTCCTCGATGGCGTCGCCACCAGCGGGCTGCCCGGCACGCCGAACGCCGGCCGGTCGACGGCACTGCGCGTGTCGGGCCACGCCAACACTTGCGTCAACACGGTGTTTCTCGACTACGGCCACCCGGCCGGAAAGGCCCGCGGGATTCACATCCCGGCCGTAGCGGGCGGCCCGGCCGTGCGCGGCTTTCGCGCCGACGTGCAGATGTGGGGCTTCGAAGATCCGGGCGACGTCTTTCTGGACATCGACGACCCCACGATCGAAGGCGTGCACATCGTGATCCGCGGCAACAGCGTCGACTCGTCGGCCGCCTCCAACGGCGTGAGGGCCTTCACGCCGCGCGACATCGCCCAATACGTCGACATACCGGCCGGCTGGGACGGCAAAAAGAACTCCATCACGCTCATCGACGAAGCGACGAACACGACGGTCAAAGCCGCCGGCGGCCGGACGTATTGAATCGCCAACCGAAGGCGCAGCATCCGGCCCAGAGCATAATCGACGCCGGCTCGGGGATCGGCTCGCCGAACAGACGGATGGTGTGCCGTTGGTCGCTAAATATGCCGTTTCCTATTCGCCGGTAGCTGAGCGCGTCGATTGTTTGGCTGATGCTCGTCAGATCGTAGCCGGCAAGGCCGACGCCGAGCTGCGAGACGTGACGCGTAATCTCCCAATCGAACGGATCGAGGGTCCAGATCAGGTCGGCGGGAAACGACTGCGGCGGCGCGTCAGACGCGGTGTCAATCGACCAGTGCCCGCCACTGGTAAGCACCTCTTCGATGCCGGCAAATCTTCAGGGTTAGCCTCGAACGTCATTCCTACGTCATCAGTGTCGTATGTTCCACCCAGCGCATGCCGTTCTATGCCGGACGAATCTTCGGTGAGGAACGCCAAATAGACCGGCTCGCCAGAAAAGTTGCGTTGGGTCGTGGAATCGTCGGTGATTTCGATCAGTAACATCGGCTCAGTGCGAGCTTCGCTAACAAATAACCCCAACACAGAAAGGAGAACCATGCATCGAATCCAGCGACATGTCGACATCGGCTGTCATCTCCAAACGAGCGCCACGGTTAAGCCAGCTTCCTCGCGATTAGCATCCAATTTAACGCGCCGCCAAATGGACATCAACAAAACAGCCAAGGCTTCTGCTGCGAGGTGCCCATTAAAGCACCACGATCCAACTTTTGAAACATAGAAGGCCGCCAGGCACGATCCGCAGATTTTTGATCACGAAAGCACGAAAGTGCGAAAGCGCGAAAGCAAGAAATTAGCTTAGTCTCAGCATTTCGCGTTTTCGCGTTTTCGCACTTTCGCGCTTTCGCGATCCATGACTTGGATTGGGTGCGCCGAAGGGCTGGGCGCTCCGGCCGCCGCGCAAAATAGCTCGGCAAGATAGCCGCACTATTTCGCGTTAGCGGGTCGCGGTGGCGACCTGGTGCGGAACCGGGAGCGGAACGGGCCGGCTATATATCGCTCGCTGCGTCGCGGGTGCCTAGGGCAACGCCCGAGCACGTTCAGCGCCTCTGGGGCGTTGCCCCAGCCACCCACCGAACTGCCCGACACCGCGTTACTGAGCTGGCTGAGACGAGGTGTTTACGCGGCTGCGCTGCCACTGCTGGCCTTGGGGCGAGGCGATGAAGTTGGCGTACTGCGGCGCCTGCTCGACGCCGCCCATATTCATGCCGAAGCGCGATTCGAGGCGCTGGAGGCAGGCCAGCGTTTTGTCGTGATCCTTTTCCATTACGGACAGGCCCAGGAGCGTCCAATAGGGATCGATCGCGTCGGGGTCGGCCGCGTTCGCCTTGCGCACCAGCTCGAATGCCTTGGCCGCGTCGCCTTGCTGGTACACGGACTCGGGCGCAGCAAGTTGAGATGCGTATCGCCGCCCACCGAGGCGTCGAGCCGGTCGATCGCCTCCAGCGCTTTGTCGTGCTCCTTGCGCAGCACGTGGTAGTCGACAAGCAGGAAATCCAGGCACACATCGTCCGGATAATAGCCGCGAAAGTCTTCGACGACTTGCAGAAGCTCGGCTTCACCGGTCTGGGCGGCCGCCTGGTAGCGCATGAGGAGCGTGCCCTTTTCGCGGCGCAGCGACCTCGGGCAGCCGGGCGTACGTCTCGAGCACCTCGGCGTGGCGGCCTTGTTGCATCTGGTCCACCATCGTGGCCAGTTGATCGATGTTCTTCACGTATTCCGATTCGGCCACGGTCAGCCGCTCGACGAACGATCTGGAAGCCTCGTTGGCCAGCGGCAGTGCCGAGCGGCGGAATGTCTCGCTCAATAGCTCGCCCGAGATGTAAATGTAAATGTCCGAGGCGAGCACGCTCGTGCCGGACTTCGCGAGGAGCCATTCGTGATAGTTGAGGCCGGCGTCGGAGACCATCCGGAACAGCACGGAGGGTTGCCCGCCGCGCTCGCGCACGCGGAGAAACTTGTAGCTTCCGCCGGCGGCGGCATGCTGGGCGATCTGCGCGGCAAAGCCTTTTTCGGAGGTGACGCTGTCCATGACCCCGCGATGAAACCCGGCGCGATGCTGTGGAGGGAAACCGAGCGAGTCGGTGGCCTTATTGAGGATGGCGTTCCAGTCGATGAGCCGGTCGAATGCTTTCAGGTTGCCTTGCTTGATGCAGGCCTCCATCGTGCGCGCGAACTGGACGCACTCGTCCTCGGAAAGCTGGACGGTGGCTGGTCGATTGGCGGCCGGGGCATTGGCGGGGGGAGTTATCGCTGGAGACTGCGCGAGCGATGTTCAATGTGCCGAGCGTGGCGGCCAATGCCAGAAAATGCCCGAATTGCCGCGGGCTGCGAGAAGTGCGTGCATGGAGGACCTTCGCATTCGTGCGGACAAAGATGAAACCTGGAAACGGCCGGGGATCGTAGCAAGTTTGGTGAAATGGCGGAATCGGCGCCGATGGGCGAAAAGGGCCGAAATCGTGCAGTTTGAACTGCCCTGGGTGTTGCCGCGGTTGCCGGCGGCGCCAGCTAAGCCGCAAGCGGCGGTTGAGCAGGTTGGATGCGCTTACAGACGAAAGCCGCATTCAATCGTCGTCATCGTCATCCTCGGCGTCGGCGCTGATTGCCCATTCGGGATAGGGGTCGCGGCTGCCGCGGATGCTGCGCCAGAGAATGCGGTTGAGCACGTCTTCCGGGGCCTTGTCGATTTCGCGGAAGTTGAGCGTGGCGGAGACGATCGCGTCGTTGCGCAGCACGGCGTCGTTGATGGCCTCGGCGTCGGGGTTCATTTCGTCGAGCGGAATATTGGTCGGCATGGCGGTGTACGGCGTGAAGTCGGGCGTATTGCGTGAAGCAGTCGAACATCGGCGTGGCGCTGGCGTCGAACTGGTTCATCGGCGGCAGGCCGAGGATCTGCTCGATCGTGCGCAGAATGCTGGTCGTGTTGTATTGCGTGCTCACGACGGCGCCGCGCTTGGCGTACGGGCTGACGCAGAACGAAATAGTGCGGTAGCCGCTCACGTGATCCCAGCCGGCTTGCGGGTCGTCCTCGATGGCGAAGATCGCCATCTGCTTCCAGAATCGCGAGCGGCTGAGGCCTTCGACGATGCGGCCGAAGGCCAGGTCGTTGTCGGCGATGCAGGCGCGCGGCGTCGGCGCAGCCGGCGCTCGTGCCGCTGGTATGATCGTTCGGCAGGCAAATGATCACGAGCTGCGGAAACTCGCCGCTTTTCTCGAAGCCCGCAAGCTCGTTGAGAATGAAATCGGCGCGGTACTGGTCGGGCACGGCCATCTCCCAGCCCACGTAGCCGGGCGGCGAGAAGGGGCGAATCGTCTCAATCGCGGGCTCGGACTCAAAAACGACGTTGCCAGTCTTGTCTTTCCAAGTGAGGTAGCAATCCATGAAATCGGGCGAGCCGCGGCGCTCGGGATCGCTCCAGCGGACGGCCGGCATCATGAACTCGCCGTAGTTGCGGATCGTTTTCTTGTGCTTGAGCGGCGTTGTCCCAGATGAACCCGGCGGGCGAATAGGCCAGGGCGTCTTTCTCGTCCTCGCCCATGCCGTCGGGGTAGCTGCGCGGAAAGCCGGCGAAACTTTTCTCCATGTAGTCGGTGCTGAAGGCGGTCGTGCTCCACTGGTGCCCGTCGGCGCTGAGAATGCCGCTGCAATAGGTGTTGTCGAGGAGCACGAATTGCCTGGCCATCTTGTGCTGGTTGGGCGTCGCGTTCTCGCCGAAGATGCACAGCGACGGATCGCCGTTGCCGCCTTCCACGTCGCCGAGCACCTGGTCGTACGTGCGGTTCTCTTTGATGATGTAAACGACGTGTCGAATGACGCTCGGCTCGCCGATGCGCTCGGGGACCGGCCGCGGCGGCTGATCGTCGCGCGGCGGGAGCAGCGCGTCGGCGATTCTCGGTTGCCGCAAGTTAGCCGCGACGATTTCGGAGAGCTGCGGCAGCTCGTCATCGGAAGGCAGCGGCACGATCGAGAGCGAGCCGAAGTATTGATGCGAGTTGAACCCTTCGGCGCCGCGAGGCGACTTCGAAGCCTGTGGCCGCCTTGGCCAGACCTTTGATGTTGGCGGCGATAATCGTGTTGCGACTGTGCGTCGAATGCCAGTGCACCCGGGTACCAGCCGACGGGCACAAGGCCGCGAAGTTTCGATTCGCGCGGCTCCGTCGGCGTCGAAGTTGAACACGGCGATCGCGTTTTGCGCGCCGTTGGCCGCATACAGCCGCTTGCCCGACGCGGCGAACACGACGGCATTCGGCGAGGCGCCCAACAGATCGGACGGTTTCGGTTTGGCCCACAGCGTGGCGACGACCGAATCGCTTCGCGTATCGATGACGCTCAAGTGATCGCTGCCGGCGTTCGCGCAGACGACGTAACGGCGGGCACCGCCCGAAGGGTGGTCCGGCGAAACGGCCAGCCCACTGGCGTGCAGGCCGGTGATCAATTCGGCGGTCGTGTTGCCGGTTTCCAGGTCAACGATGCTGACGGAGCCTTCGCTGGCGATCAGTCGCACCGGATCGACGCGAACGACGGTGCCTCGCCCGGCGGGGCCGGTGACGTCGCCTTCGCCGGGCCGGCGGCCGCCCCAATTACTCACGTACGCCTTGTTGCCGACGAGAACGACATCGTACGGTGCAACGCCGACGTCAAACGTTCGCAGCGTTTCACCGGTGGCGGTGTCGAGCTCCAGCAGGCGGTTCGACAGGTTCCGCAGACGAAGAGCCGCTTGCCATCGGGCGAAATTGCCAGACCGCTGGGGATTTCCGCGTCGCGCCGCGGCGCACGGCGGGCGGCAAAGCGAACGAGTGCGACGGCGTGACTTTGCGATCGGCGCCGACGGCAAAGACCTTCACGAAGCCCTCGACATTACTCATGTAAATGCGGTCGCCCTGTGGCGAAAAAATAAGGCCCGTGAAACTGAGCTGTCCCTCTTCATCAGGCCGAAGAATTTGCGGCGAGACGACATCGGCGTCCGGCAGGCGCTGCTCGTCGCTCGGCAGCGCAACGCGCTCGCGAATTGTTCCATCCCGCGGGTCGACGATCACGAGCTCGCTTGTCTTGCCGGATACGACGAGCATGGAACCGTCCGGCGAAAGCGCAAGCGCCTGGGGGCGCATGCCGGGAAGATCGACCTGCCGGCCAATGGGCGTAAGAAGCTGGTTGACGGGCGTCACCGCGCGCCCAGGGCCGGAGTGGCCGACGGTTTCCTTGTCGGGACCTAACGGTTGAGCGAGGCAAGCAATGCAAAATGCAAAATGAAAAATGAAAAATGCAAAATGCAGAACGATGATGCTTGATCGGTGCACTTTCGTCACAACGTATCACCTCAACCGGATAAGAAAGACATAAATGAACAGGAGGAAACAGAGGAAGCAGAGACCAGTGACTCTGCTACCTCTGCTTCCTCCTGTTAAAATTCTGTCTTGGTTGTCTTTCTGAATGTGCGAATAAAAATCCTAAAGGTTAGCTTCGACGCCTTGCCAAAAACATTAGTGTCGTCATCGCTAACAACAATGTGGACGGTTCGGGCACGGCACCTTGCAGGTCGGCGGCGGTGATGGTCCCAATGCCGGCGCCGGACAGGGCATTCTGGAAGACGAGCAAGTCATGTATGTCCGTCACGCCGTCGAGGTTAAGGTCGCCTTGGCTGCGCGACACCATGTCGCCAATCTGGAAGCCGCCCACGATGCGACGGTCGCGCCAGCCGGCGATGAAGGCGTCCTTGTCGGCCTGGTTCAAGGCGCCGTCATTCGTGACGTCGCCGGCAACGCCTTTGATGCCGCTCACAGGCGAGGCGACGAAATCGTTATCGACCGCGAGGCTGAAGCCGCCGTAGCTCACCGGCGTCGTGGACGTCGAAGTGCCGATAACAAATAGCTTGAGCTCGTCGACGATACCGCTGAAAAACTCCGTCGTGCCACCGGTAAAGCCGGGCGAGAGCTGGTCGTCGCCGGCCGTATTGGTACCCACCGTGAGATCGGCCCAATCATCGTTATAGCCGCCGGGGGCAGCTGCGACCGCAGCGCCGTTGATAAACATGCGAGAACCGTTGCCAGCGCCGGCGGGCCGCACCACTTCCACGTGGTACCACGTATTTGGCAAAACGGCTTGCGTCGACTCATAATCGACGCCTCCATAGCGCATCGAGAAGCGGGCATTGGCGTTGATCCGCACGCCGTGCTGATTCGTGTCCATGACGAGTGTCTGAACGGCGGTGGACGTTGGTCGTACCCAGAACTGCAGGCCACGGTTGCTGATTCCCAGGTAATCGAGCGCGCCTCCGTTGGGCGTATGATGCGTGGCGGCGGAGAATGAATCCTCGGGGAAGCCTAGGTTGAATCCGTGGAGATACTCCATCTGCGCGGCGTTGAACTGGATGCCAAGTCCACTTCCGCCATCGGGCCGACCGGTGATCGTCGCGTACGTTGGTGTGTTAACAGCCGTCAGGTCGACGAGCTGACCCTGGCCCGGCTGGCCCGAACTGTCGAAGGTGACGCTGACAGCGCCGCCGTTGGCGGCTCCTTCGGCAGGGTCATCGCCCATTCTGTAGTGGCGGTCCAACGTGGCGGCACGGGCGCCGGCCGACAACGCGAATAGTCCGACGGCAATGGCGAGTAACCGGGTGGAACTTCGTCGGAAGCCGTTCATGGTTATCATCCTCTCGAATCGAGCATGCAATTAGTAAGTTGCGAATGTCAGGCCCAACTGTGCGAATATTTAAGTGAACGAACGTCAGTTGCTTACGGCTTGCGGCGCGAGCTGAGGGCAAGCGACGCCAGCCCCATCCCGACGAGCCAGACTCCCGTGGGTTCAGGCACGGCAGCACCCGCGCCAACACCGGGAGAAACGTATCGCACGAAACCAGTGATAAGCGTGCCGGGGCCGGCTGGGGCGCCGGTTGCGCCAAAGTTGGCGCGCCAGTCGTCATACCCCTGCTGGCCATTGATGTTGTTCTTGCGCCAGACGACGTAGTCGGCGGCGTCGACCTTCCCATCGCTGTTGTAGTCGCCAGTTGGGTTGGTGGCCGCACCGGCTACGACGCTGTATTGGAATACCAGGTCCCGCGTACCGCCGATATTAAATGCTGGTCCTAAGCCGACCGACCCGTTGTGGGCCACTGTGCTGTTGCCCGTCAGATACGATTCGCCGATCACACGCGAGCTGCTGCCGCCGAATTCCTCCCATCCGTTGCCGGAGCCATTTCCCGAAGGGAAGCCGGGCGGGTTTCCGCTGGGCTCTTGCAGGCTGTCCCAGCTCGTTGCGTTCAGCGAGCTGGCGGCGCTGGTGATCTCGTAGTAGTCGATGCGCACCGGATCGCCCGTCTGGTTCTTGATCGCTACCTGGCCATTGGACGTACTGACTTCGAGGAATAACAATTCGTTGGCCGCGGCCGTGAGCTGCGCATCGACGAGGTCGATGTAGCCGTCCGTACCGCCGTTGGCGACGCCGCCGAAGACAGATACTCGCATGGTCGCCGTGCCAACCGGAGCAAGACCCCCTTTGGAATTCAACGACCACACATTGTTGGGTCCTGGATCGCTGTCACGGATATCCGCCGTACCTAGCGAGGCGCCTGAAGCGTTTCTGAAATCCAAGTGAACGATTCCAAAATCGTTGTCATTCAAGTAGCTACTCATCCAGGCCGAAAGTTTGTAAGCGGCCTCGCCGGAAGCGATCTGTATGCCAGTCTGGCCGGTCGAAACATCGATGTCCTGGAAAACCCCACCAGGTGCTCGCCAGTCGCCGGTTGCGGAGCCGGGATTGTTATTCGCCGTGAAATACCAGTCGCCGGCGCTGGGCGGATCCGCGCCATCAGCATAGTCGGGGATGCCGGTGACAACCGGGTTGTGCGAATAGGCGAACCCTGGCCCACCCAACCAATTGAGCACCTTAGGAGAGTCGTAGTCGCCGGTGGTCGCCAAGTCCACAGACTCGAAACTGGGATTAGCGACGAGATTCGTGTCCAGGTTTGCGGCATGCAGGGCGCCGGGCGCCACCAATCCACCGGCAGCAAGGCTGGCCATCAGTTTTCGGCGCCAGTTGGTAACTTTCATCGGGGTACTCCGCGAGGGCGTGCTGTATTCGTTGGTGAATCTTCAATTTGCGAGGCGCGGCTAACTAGGTGTTGCGGTTCGACGAACGTCGCAGCCGGGGAATCGCCAACAGGCCTGCCGATAACACGAGGATGCTCGAGGACGGCTCGGGGATGGATGCGATCATGGCGACAAACGCGCCGGCGCCGTTGGCCGCATCGTACGCCGTTTTGAAGGCGACAAAGTCCGGGTGGTTGTTCGCCCGATCACGATTCATGTCACCCAACCGATACGCTTCGGCAAGCGACTTACTGGAGAGATCCACGTGCTGATTCGTGCGGAAGATCCCCCAGTCCGCCGGGTTGATCACGCCGTCGACGTTAAGATCACCGGTCACAAAAGGCACTCCACCGTGACCGGTGAAGTTGACGTTTCCCGTGACGATCTGTCCGCCGGAGATGTATTGGAAAAGCAGGTCTTCGTTCGGATTGGCGATCCACGTGCCCGCGTTGCCGAGATTTACGGTTCGCGTGTAGGGCAGTGAAAACCCGACGGCAGCCTGCAAATCGGCTTCGCTCAAGTCGCCGTTCGCCGTTGGATCGGTGAGCTCGCTCCAATTGTGAACGGGATCGACTTGGTTCGGTCCAGGGCTGCCGGCGTCGTAATTTTCGGCGATCGATCTCCAATTGGCCGGCTCGAGTGCTTCGAACGCGGAGGTGATCGAGTAGCTCTTGATGCTTACGGGCGAGCCGGATTGATTGGTTAATGTAATAGCACCAGTGTCGCGATTGATCGTGATTCCGAGCGCGGGTTGAATCACTTGGTCGGTGACCTGGAAATCGACATTATCGATATATCCATCGGGGCCACCAGCGAGTGCGTGCCGTAAACAGCGAGAGGCGAACTTTCGCTGTTCCGACGGAATCTGCCCGCCGCGGAAATTCTGCGTCCAGGTCGACGGATCGTTATCGGAGACAATTGCTGTAGCCAAGCGAGCTTCCCGCGCTGTTCAGAAAATCAAGGTGAACGTTGCCGAAGTCGCCTTGCGTCAAGTAGCTGCTGAAGAAAACGCCCCGCTTTGTACGCGGCATTGCCCGCTGCGATAACGTCGCCGATTGGCCGGTCGATACGTCGATATCCTGCGAAAACTGGCCTGGCCCGGTGATGTCTGGTTCGGCGCGGGGGTGGCGTTGGAAGTGAAGTAGAAATGGCCGCCACCCGCCAGCGGTCCGCCATTGGCATAATCCGGGATGATTCCGCCGGCGCCGTTGAGAGATCCATCATGCGAATAGGCAAAGGCCATCTTGGTGCCGGAGTTCCAGTCAAGAATTTTGACCGAGCGGAGGCCACCGGTTGAATTGATGTCCACGTTTTCAAAATCAGCGTTTACAACGAGGTTGGTATTGAGATCGGCCGTGCAGCACCTGGATCGCGCCGGAGCGAGCATTCCACCCGCCGCTAAGGCGGCCAGGAGCTTTCGCCGCAGGTCGGTTACCTTCATCGGTCATTCTCCAGAAAGATGTCGTTCGGAATTGCTCGTGCTCGGTGCGCGCTTTTTGCGGTTGGTCCTGACAGAAGGGGGAGTACCCACTCCCATATCTCGACCCAAGAGGACGAAGTTTTGAGAAGCCGATCCCGCCGCCAGTACCATATTAATTCAAGCCAACATGTCCGGCGCTATCGGCCGCCGGGGCCAGTGTAAAAGTCGCCGACCCGACCGTCCTGGCGATCGCCCAGATTGGCCAGTAGCGCGTCACTGATGTTTTCTTCTAGGAATTCCACATGGCCGTCGGCGAACAGGAAGTGAGAGCCACCTGGATGCCGGCTGCGAAAGTTGCAACCCGTCTCATAGTTGAATTGATCGTGCTCCGTCGGCGTAAAACCAAGCCGGGCAACGTAGTCGGTGTTGATACCCCAAACGGTCGAGGCAACGCCCCAGCTTGTCATCCAATTCATTGTGGAAAAACATCCGGAGCGATTGTTTTCTCTGTCTTCCCAATAGGTCTCGCCCACGTGGAGCGTGTAGGCAGTTCCATCCGAGACCTTGCCGGTGGAGATTTTATTGGCCCACATGTCCATCATGCCCGGGCCGCCCGGATTGTGACCGTGGAACCAGCCGCGCTGGCCGCCACCGGGCTTATTGCCGCTGACGCACGGGCAGCGCAGACTACCGACACAGTTCCCACAGATGATATCGGGGCCACCCCAACTACTGTCAGACGGGCCGGTAGCGACTGGCCCGGCCGAACCGAAATAGGATGAGATAGCGGCTAACGTGGGGCCGAACCAAAGATCGGTGCCACTCTTTAGTTTTCACAAAGGGGAGCTGTTCGCTGGGGCAGATGAATTCGGGGATGACCTTTTGTTGAATCGCGACGCATTATCCCAAGGCCGGTTCTCAGGATACCTGCATGGCAAGCCGTCGCTTGCGTCGGCGATGGGGCGTAGTTGGTCGTACATCGCCTGATTTTCCATATAGGGTGAGAGCAGCACTGCGCCAACCCATCACGTCGCGAGGAGGCGTGTTGGACTCGCAATCGCCGTCATTCGCTCCATAGGGAAACACTCTCCGGGCGGAATGATAATTGTGCAGTGCAACACCGATCTGGTGCAGGTTATTCTTGCAGCTAGTCCGTCGCGAGGCCTCGCGGGCGGCTTGCACGGCCGGCAATAACAGCGCCACGAGGATCCCGATGATGGCGATTACAACCAAGAGCTCGACCAACGTAAAGCCACGACTGTGTACGAAACGTTTTGTCACGGCTACGCTCCTTAGAGTGCTTTTTTTGGACAGCGCCTAATCCGTCAGCTCGATTCGCATGAAACCTGAATGATCGGTATCGACGGTGTCGGTGAGCGGCGAAGTATTCGGGTCGGTGTATTTTTCGGGAATCAAAAGTCGCGGCCCAGCAACGGCGCCGCCGGCAGCTTCGACCTGCTCGCGGCTCATTTGCTGCGTCGTGTAGGCAGTCACCACGATATGGTATTCGCCTGCCGTGACTCCATCGGCGTTTTGGAAGGTGGTCAAGACGAACGATCCATCTGGCTGAATCCTGCCGCTGGCCTGCCGGGCTGCGTCGGATTTCGGCAAGTATTTCACCAGGCCTTGTGGGACGTCGCGCAACGGCGCTCCTTTGTAGAGGACTTCTCCGCGAATGGGGATGAGTGTGCGGCCATCGGAACCGCACCC
Source organism: uncultured Planctomycetota bacterium (assembly GCA_963713365.1). Lineage (GTDB taxonomy): Bacteria > Planctomycetota > Planctomycetia > Pirellulales > Lacipirellulaceae > JABDGM01. The sequence continues at coordinate 205,530 of CAVQLN010000013.1, forward strand.
GGCCAGTGCCGCCAGGGCAAAGCTCAGGCTCGCCAAAAAAATGCATCGAGTACTCATGCTAACGAGCAGCAAGTTTACCGAAGACGCATTCGGAGAAGGTGAAGCTAAGATGAAGAGACGCACCCCACCATGTGCGCTACTTCGCCCATCTATCGTACCCGAAACTGGGAAAGCCGGGGTGAATGGATGCCGATATTCTAGCGCAATTCTTTTGGCATTTTCGCGCGTCGAGGGCCACCGCTTGGTCTAAGAGTCGCCTAACAAATTGAACCGCCAAGACACGAAGTACGCCAAGGAAGGCAACAAATCCGCATGTATTTTTCCTTGGCGACCTTTGTGTCCTTGGCGGTTATTCATTCTGTTGCAGGTGTTCTAAGTCATTCGTAAGAATCGATGTGGCCTTGGCTGAATTCTTACGAATTTAGCTACGGGTCATGCCGGCTCGATTTGCATTTGTGATTGCGGTGACCTGAAGGCGACTTTGAACATGACGACGGCGGCCAAACTGAACGCGGCGGGGACAATCCAGAAGGCGGTCCAATCATTTGGCGGAGGCGAAACGCCCTCCGGCGTGAGGAATGCCGCTTGCGCGAGGCCGACCGTGAGCGCACCCGTCAAATGGCCCAAGCCTGCCGACGCCAAGGCATACAAACCCTGCGCAGCGCCGCGGTGCGCACTGCCTGCCAGGCGATCGACGTACATCACGCCGATCACGTACACGAAGACATAGCACGGTCCGTGAATTAGAATCGCCGCGTAGACAGGCGGCGCGGCTGTAAAATAACTGCCGGCCGCCAGCAACGCATAGCGCAGGCCCCAGGCAATGACGCCGCTGATGAAGAGCATGCGAAGGCCAAAGCGCGCGATGAGCCAGGGTGTTGCCCAGAGGCAGAGCAGCTCAGACAGTTGCCCCAACGTCATCAGCGCCGCGGGGCGCGGATATTTTTCGTGATTCAAAAACGGATTTGCGCAGTTGTTGTAGGCGGTGGTGGAAATACAGGCCAGCATCGATACGGCGAGGAACATGACCAGCGGACCGTTTCTCAGCAGCTCGCCGCTATCGCGATAAATGTCAAGCAGCACAACGCCGCCGCGGCGCTCGGGCGGCGTATGCGGCAGCGTGAGGCAATACAGCGCCATCATTGCGCTTCCGCAGGCACTCAGGAAGAGTGGAATTCGCGTTGCCTCGATCAGTTCGCCGGTCGCCAGCGGCCAGACGAAGCCCAAGACAAGACCGGCGCTAATCCAACCCACCGTGCCGAAGATTCGGACCCAAGGATATTCCACGTCGACGTTGCGCAGGTGCCTGAGACCGATCTTATTGGTGAGCGTTGCGGCGGGACAGAAACACTGATAATAAAGCACGATCCACAGCAGAAACTCGAGCTCGGTTTGGCTTCGATACATTCCCCACGCCGCCAATGCGCAGCCGGCGTGCATCGCCGCGAGCAAACGCTGTGCGGCGAAGTATCGATCGCTGAGAAAGCCGACGACCACGGGAGAAAACAGGCTGCCGATCGCGCCTGCCGCCGTGCTGAACCCGACGAAACCGGCCGAGAAAACTTCGCGCCCTCTGGCGCCCGTATTCGCAACGATGTATGTGCCGACCGTCACCGCCCAAATGCCTTGCGGCCAGTACTGCAGAAACATCATGGCCGACATGCGGGCCATCATCGCCGGTGACGAGCGGCGAGCATCCGCGAGTGCGTCACTTGAATCAGCCATGGCAGCGACTCGCGTCTGGTCGCGCCTTTCACAGGATTAGAGGGCGACTGGCCTTCGGTAGTACATCCGGCAGCAGCACATCGTTATAGCGAGAAGGCTAATGATCGCACTAGTTGCGGGTTCCGGAACGCCAGCAAAGGTGGCCGCGGAGCTTGCGGCATTTTCGGCCAGGCTCTTGCGCCACACCAAATAGTCGGCGGCGTCTACGACTCCGTTAAAGTTTCCGTCAGCACCGCTGCCTTGGAGGATCGTTGCCGTGCCGAACGCGGATCGCCACACACCGTAGTCGCTCGCGTCGACGTCCCCGTCGGCGTCATAATCACCTGCGGGGGCAGCCGAATCGAAGAGCTCCGTTGCACTTGTGAGGTCGAGTGCAGCCACGAGATCAGACACGGCATCGAGATTGGCTTGTATGGCAGCGTTGCCCGCATACTTCTTTCGCGCAAATAGAAGCGATAGACGAACTGCAGCTCGGCCTCGCCGTAGGGCACGCCGGTAAACTGCTGAACCTGTTTCAGGTAATCGAAGCCAGTTTCGATCGTGGGCTCAAACATCGTGCCTTCGCCGAAGTCGTTGAACGTCGCCAACTGCAGGAAGTCAATGCGCTCGGAATACTGTTCGGCGAGGTCAAGGACCGAGTCGAGGGTTTGGCCGTTGTTGTGAGGAATCTCGAAAGCAACGACGTTGCCCACGCCGCCTTCGGCGTAGTAATCGTTGAAGCCGGGATAGGCGACGCCGCCGGCCGTTCCCAAGTCCGGTGCGCCGGAGACGATAGAAGTTCGACTGATGAGTCAAGTGGTTGTCAAGATTTTCTTCTTCGTAGACCCATGCGTATTCGCCGTCGGCATTCGCGCCAGCATCGTTCATCTCATACCACAAGGTATTGAAGTCGACATCTTCGCCTGCCTCGGCCAGAATTTGCGTCCATTGCGCGGGCGTTTGAAATCGGATTGGGCCGAACACGCTTACGAGCGGATCATTGCCTGCGTTTTGGCGAATGTACCTTGGATTGGTGAAATAGTGATCGCGCAGGTAGGCCATGTTGGCCTTTCCCTTTTCGATGTCGGGAGTCGAGTTGCCGCTGCTCACGGTGGAAAAGCGGTCTTCCAGCACGACGCCGAATTTCAATCCGAAATCATCGACTTGTTCGATGAGCGCGTTGGAGCTTGTAAGCAAGTGCCCGATGTCGCCGTTGGTGCCCTGCACGCCATACCAATCGATCATGACGCCGTCGACGCCCGAGAGCTTCATCAGCAGCAGGTGGTATTCGATGACGTCTTTATCGCGCGAAGCATAGGGGCCGATGAGCGGGTAGTAATGCGAGGCGATCTGGCGCTTTCCGGTCACGTCGAGCGATATTCGGGTTTCGATTATTGAATCGCCAGTGATAGCCCCAACTGCTGCCGCCGAGCGTGGCCGGGGTTTCGAACCACGGCATGTAGTGCATGTAGACCTTCAACGGGTTGGTCTTCGTCACGTCGGCCGGTTGCGCCAGGCAACTGGTCGCGACGAGGCCGGCGACTAAGACGACGGCGAAATTTGCGCGAAGGTTTGTCATGCAAACGAAGCGGAGCCGACGGCTCGTTCGCCAATCCTACGGTGAGATAGGTTCCGGATGCCAACCGACGTATGAGTGTTGCCGGCTCAACGCCCAACGCCGGGTTGGCTATTCATTATACGCGTGGGTTCGGGGCGACGCGTGGCATGCCTTCGCCGCACTGCGGCGTAAGCATGAGTTGGCCGCCCTCATGCTCACTCGGCTGCGCCGCGAGAGCATGCCCCTCGTCGTCGATGAAATGAGCATACGCTCATTGCAACAGCGGCCATTGTCAGCAACGCAGGCTCGGGAACAGCTCCCGCCGCGCCGGCTGGGTGGGCGCTGCCTGCTCCGGACGGCCGGCCGAAGTTCGTCCGCCAGGTGTTGTAGCCCGCCGGATCGCCGCCGTGAGCGCTTGGATCCTTGCGCCAAACGACATAGTCGGCCGCGTCCACTCTGCCATCGCTGTTGTAGTCGCCTGGAAGCGCGGGAGATTCCATTGCTTCGATCTGCATGTCGTTCAGATACCCAAGGTTTCCGGTGGCCCCGACGAACTCCACATAAAAAATGTCGCTTGTCTGCGGCGAGAGGTCGCTGATCGTGGCAACTTTATCGCGATTGTGTTCCGCGTTCGGCAGGCCGGGAGTCATGATCTCGAGACTGGCCGAGTCGACCAACGTCGTGTACGTGTTGTCCGTGTACACCGAATAAACGGTGACTGCGTCGTCGCTGTATTTGTGCGAGCCGAAGAAAGTTAGTGTGTACCTCTTCGTCGGATCTAGTTCTTGGATTTGGAACCGAGTACGGTTGTCGGCCCCGCCGGGGGAAGCCGCGAAATCGAACGCTCCTTCGAGCGCGCCGCCCAGGTTCCCTAGCGCGACCGCGTCGATATCGGTGGCGGCGATTTCATCAGGTGTGGGCGGATCCGAAGTGACGCCGGCAGGACCGTTGAAGCTGTCGGTTCCGACCGGAGTGTCGAAGTACAGGTCGATCGGCGTGGGATTATTATCGATGTCGATCAGGTCAAGCCCGGGCACACCGGGCCGCAGGCTGTTCCAATAGTTTCCGTTCGTATCTGGATTAATTACGCTACGACCGCGGAACGACGTGTCGCTGCCGAAATCGATAAGCACTGTCTGAGCGCTGGTGGACGCGGCCATGCCCAGCATGAACGCGATTGCGCTTGTCCAACCGGCCGCTCGCCTGAACCGACTAACCGCCTTCATTTGAATTGTCCTTGCAAAACAGTTGCACCTCGGGGCGAATGATCTCAGCGTCGCCGGACGCCGAAAACCAAGCCTGCTCCGACGGCGAGCAGCAGCATGGTGCCCGGTTCCGGGATGGCGGTGATCTGCACCGCGTTCAAGTAGCCGTTACCGCCGTTGGCGCCGGAAAATCCGACATACAGGATGTCGCTTGCCTGGGGGGCGAGATTGCTGATGGTTACAACTCGGTCACGGTTGTGGGCGTTATCCACTCCGACGAGCAAGTCGGCCGATGCGACCGGAGTTGTGAATGTCCCGTCGGTATAGACGGTGTATCGAGTCGTGTTGTCGTTATTGAACTTGTGCGAGCCGAAGAAAGTGATGTTATACCGCTTCGCCGGGTCCAGTTGCTGGATTTGAAATCGCGAATTGACGTAGAAGTCCATGGCGGCTTCTTTGACACCCAAGTTGCCGAGCGCCGCGGCGTCGATGTCAGTAGCTGCGATTTCCGCCGCGGTGGGCGGATTCGAGGTGACGCCGGCTGGACCGTTGAAGCTGTCGTTTCCGCCGTCGGAACTGAAACCGAAATCAATCGGTGTTGCATTGCCATTGAAATCAACGAGGTTGGGGTAAAACGCGCCGGCCCAAACACTAGTCCAGTGGTGCCCGTTGGCGTCCGGATTCGTGACGTTCACTCCGCGGAAACTCGAACTGTTTCCAAGATCGAGAAGAATCGTCTGCGCACCGGCGGTAACCGCGAGTCCGCCGACCACGATGGTTGCTACGACAAACCTCGTGAGTTGCTTAACACATAGGCTGCTTCTCATTAGTCTCTCCCGCTTGTAGGGCCGAAGCGTCGACCAGAACAAAAGGCATCTGACTGAATCAGCTTTTCAATCTATAGCAGGCATGCTATGTTAAGATGTGTGTGGTGTCAAGGAACTTTTTGAGGTTTTTTGCATCCGGATAACGGCAAACCAAACGGACGCGGTCGTCCAGCCTTGCGTTAAAGCTAATGCCCGCGGCGAGTAAATACAACGAAGTGATGTCCGTGATCAAGCAACGGATCCGCGAGGGCGATTACTTCGTCGATAGCATTCCGGGCGAAAGGCGACTGGCTGCGGAGACAGGCGTCAGTTACATGACCGCCCGGCGGGCCGTTCATGAACTGCTGGAAGAGAAGGTTTTGATTCGCCAAGGATCGGGTTCGCTGGAAGTGCATCCCGACTACACGAAGCGGGTCAACCCAGTCGACCTCTTTCTGCTTTATCCCGCCTATCCGTCGACCTATTTGACGCAGCTGCGGGTGCTGGTGGCGGATGCGGCGGCGCGGCGCGGCGTATCACTCCGGCCGGCTCAATTTGTGCACTGGGACGAGCAATCGCTGGTCGACGTCGTAGCCCAAGCGAAGGGTACGTTTGTGATTCCTTACGGGCCAGTTATCCCCCCAAGGCTTTTAGGGCACTTCACTGAGAATAAAGTAGTCATCCTGGATGGCGACTTTACGTCGGCTGGCCTGCCTTCGATCCGACTGTTTTCCGAAAGTTGCATCGCGCGACTCCTGGACCACCTCTGGAAGCTGGGACATCAACGCATCGATTGCATCAATACGCAGAATCACAATCCGGAGATTGACCGCCGCATCGGCATTTGGGAGCGCTGGCTCTTGCAGCGGAACTGCCGAGGCGACCTGCACGACGACCCAGCGCCGCTTTTCACCGATCCGACGATCGTTGCTTACCGATTGATGTCACGAATTGTCGACGAAGGTCAATCGAAGGCGACCGCATTCATCGGCACGACTTGCCCCGCGGCCATTGGCGCGATCCGCGCGTGCTACGAACGCGATATTCAAGTGGGAAGCGACCTTTCCATTTGCGCGGTGAACATTGAGCCGCCCGCCGAGTTCTTTTGCCCATCGATTACCGGCCTGAACACGCCCGACTTGTCGGATGAGCTTGGCAAATGCTTCGAATGGTTCGCGAGCAGCAAACCATGGCGGTCGCCGATGCTGCTGGAGCCTCGCGATTCGAATCTCTTTGAGGGTGAATCAACGGGCAGGCGAAAGCGACAGCCGCGAAGAGTCCGTTCGTAGTTCGATGCGGGTGACGGCTTCATACGAGCGTTGCGATTCGTGATACACCTTAGTCCAGCAAATCGTTTATAGTTTATGGCAGCTTGAATTATGTGGTCGAGCGTTTGAATCGCTCGCGTTGGCAAGAACCTCGAATACAGCCGGAAGCACGACCCGTCGAGAAAATGTTACGAACTAATCTTCCGCGTGAATATTTCGTTTCGGCGGATGCCTACGAGCGCGAGACCGAGCGTATTTTTTCCCGCAACTGGGTCTGCGTCGGCCATGTATCGGAATTTCCCGTCGCACCGTCGTATTGCGTCGTGCAGATTGGCTCGTACAGCATCATCGTCAGTCGACCGGCGACGGACGAAATTTATGCGTTTCACAATGTGTGCCGTCATCGCGGCGCGCGTCTCTGCAGTGCGCCCCGGGGTGAAATGAAGAGTGGCTCGCTTACGTGCCCGTATCACGCGTGGACCTATGACGCGAAAGGTCGCTTGATCGGCGCACCCAACATGGCCGATCAGGCGGAGTTCGACCGCGACGATTTTCCGCTCGTTCGCGTCGCGGCGTGCCTTTGGAACGGTTTCGTGATGCTCAACCTGCAGGCGGAGCAGGCGAATTTCGCCAAGGACTACGGTCCGCTGCTCGAGCGGATGGCCAACTGGTCGCGCGAAGAGCTGGCGCTTGTGGAGATGCTGCGCTATGAAGTGCGCTGCAACTGGAAGATGCTGTTTCAAAACTACAGCGAGTGCTACCATTGCCCCACCGTGCATCCCACGCTCAGCCGCTTGACGCCGTATCGCTCCGCGACGAACGATCTCACGAGCGGCGCGTTTCTTGGCGGGCCGATGGAATTGGAACACGGGTTTGAGACCGTGAGCCAGAACGGCAAGCTCGTGTCGCAGCGATTTCCCGAGCTGACCGAACAGCAGCAATCGCGAGTATTTTATTACACCGTTTTTCCCACAATGTTCGTTAGCACCCATCCGGATTACGTGATGGTTCACGTGCTAAGCCGCAAGGATCGGGCGCTCACGGAGGTCGCCTGTCACTTTCTTGTTCCGAAGAGCATTGCGGCGCAATCGAAAGTCGATCTATCGTGCGCGACCAGCTTGTGGGATGAAGTTAATCTCCAGGATTGGGCGATGTGTGAGCTGACACAGCTGGGGGCCGAGTCGCCCGCGTTTCGTCCGGGGCCGTATTCGACGTTGGAGCCGATGGTCTACGAGTTTGACCGGCACTACTTGAGCGTGATGGAGCCCTCAGCGCAAGAGAAGCAGTAGCCACATTCGTAAGAATTCTGCCGCGAACTGATGTCTTACGATTTCAGCTTCGTGCCGCCGCGATCTAATTCTCCGCAGCGTCCGTGTTGCCGGTGACAACTTCCGGCGGGTCGACGAATCGTTTCACTCCGAGCGCCTCGTAGATTTCAGCCGGGTAATAGAGGAGGCCGCCCTTCATCACGAGGCTTATGCGGCGGATGGCGGACATGTCGGTTGTCGGATCACCGTCGATGAGAATCACGTCGGCCACTCGCCGCGGCTCGATGCCGCCGAGCGAATCCGAGGTCCCCGTGTACTTGGCTCCATTTTGCGTGGCGATGCGCAGCACGTCGGCCGTCGGAATTCCAGCCTTGACATATAGCTCCAGTTCGCGGTGCAGCGTGAAACCGGCGATGTCGTCGGTGCCGGCCACCAGCGGAATGCCCTCGCGATGAGCCAATCCGATGAATTCCAATATCTTCGCGTAGGATGCGCGCCATGTTTCGGCATTGCCGGCGTTGAGGTCCATTGTGTTGACGAGCCACGACCGCCTGAGCGCAACAGGCATGTGGGCTTCAATCATTTGATAACAAGGATTGGGCTCGCCTTGCATTTGCGTGAAGTTCGGTTCGAAGATGGCCGTCGTCGCGTCGATGACGACATTTCGCTTCTTGAGGGCGGCGATGAACTGCCGCACCGCGGCCGAGTTGAGATCGAGCGCCGTGAACTTTGTCCGCGACAAGTGTAAACCGTGCGAGTGTGCGCGTGTCGTCCTTCGGGCCGACGACGAAGTTGAGCAGCACCTGGTTGATGTGCTGAATTTCATCGTACCCGGCGGCCACCGCTTCTTCCGCCTTCATGAATGCCGGGATGTGACCGCTTACGCGCATCCGCGCACGTGAGCATGGGCGGCGACCGGCTTGACCCATTCGGGATGGAAGGAGTTATAGATCTTTATCTGATGAAAACCGCGCTGGGCGTACCAATCGACGGCATCGTTGGCGGCCTCTAGGCTGTCGACGACTTTGCCGCTGCGAGCCGAGTGAGGACTTTGCCCCTCAATGAATCCGCACGGCACGATTCGCGGACCAATAATTTCGCTGGACTCGATGCGGGCCATCAGCTTCGCCAGAAACGGGTTGTCGTTCCCCATGTCGCGCGCCGTCGTGACGCCGCCGGCGATCTGCAACAAGCCGCGCCACGGGCCCTCGTGACCGTGCATGTCGAACAGGCCCGGCAGAAGCGTTTTTCCCTCGCAGTCCACCGACGCGCCGACCTCTTGTGCTTGAGAGCCAACCGGGTAAATGGCGGCGATCCGGCCGCGTGCAACATACACGTCCGACGGCTCCGAAAGCTTGCCGGACGATGAGTCAAAGACTCGCACATTGCGAAACACGAACGGTTCTGGGTAGCGGTGCGTCAACCGCTTGGCAAGCTCGGCGAGCAAGACATTCTCCGCTTCAACCTGGAGCTTTTCGAGCGCCGCGGCATGTGACTGATTCTCGGCTTCAATAATCTGCATGTCGCCCGGCTCGATGTACGCGAACAGCCGTTTCGAATCATCGCTCGTGAGCCAGATAAGTTCGGGGTTCGTCGTCAGCCCATGGAGTGCATATAGCGTCGCGCCGAGTGGTTGATCGCCGACCTCAAGCGTCGTGTCGAGCAGCTTTTCCGCCGTTAGCTGGCCGCCCGGCAAGGCGGGCAAGCACGCGGACGGTCCCTTGAGGACGGCACGCGCGACGATCGCCAGCGACTCAGGTGAGCAGTCGGAGAGAATGGACTCCGGCACGTAGACGGCGGCGTTTTCGCTTGCAATTTCGCCGCGACCGGCAATCGTTTTCCAGGAGCTGCGTTTGCCGCTGCGCGTGAAGGATTCATCAATAGGTGCACCAAACGTCGTTTTGCCGGTGACGCGATACGATTTTTGCATCCCATCGTCAGCGAGTGTGATCTCCTCGTGCAGATCTGGCCCGCGGCCGTTGTTGCGATGCGTGTATTCAACGACAATTCGATCGCCGTTCGTAGTTGTTGTCTGCGACCCGCCGGCCTTGCCCGAAAAAATCACCACGTGTCGCCGGACTTCATCCGCACTGGCGGTTGTCACGCACAAAAGAATAGCCGTGATGAGAAGACGCATTGAGTTACTCCCAAATGTTCAAAAGTACGAATCCAACGAATTAAACCGCCAAGCACGCCAAGGTCGCCAAGGAAGGCATTCATTATCGGATTCTTGGCGTCCTTTGCGGCTTGGCGGTTCATATTGTTAGGCGATCTGGTTTATTGCCTCCGTTCCAGCTGGCGGTACGACGCTAGATATCGTATCCAAACTCGCGAATGAAGGGGGCGAGTGTGTCGAATGCCGGCGCGAGCAGCGATTCATAGTTTTTCCAACGTCCGACCGCGCGCGTATAGATTGGCTGCGCGACCGCTTCGTAGGTCGGGCTGGTGACGTGCTTTGTGCCGTGCAGCCGCTCGCGGTAATTCAAGACCTGGTCCTGCCAGGGCAGGCGGAGCATGTCGAGCGCGCGCGCGCCTGCCCCGGGAGGTCAGCCACCGTGTCCTCGTATCGAACTTCGCACCAGGGAACATCAAGAATTTCGCGAAGCTTCAGCCAGGCCGACATATCGTGCGCGTAACGTTTGGCGGTTCGCTGGACATCGAGAAACTGCACGCTGACGGCATTTAATGGCAAATAACGCAAATAACAACTCAGCACCACGTCGCGCGGATCTCGCAAGGCGATGACCAGTCGTGTTTCGGGAAAGACTCGTAGCACCAGCGGAATGACGATGTTGTACGCCGGGTTTTTATCTAAATGCATCCGCTCGCCGATCGGCTCGCCCAGCAAATACTCCATCGCGGCGAAGTACCGCTCGCGAAGTGTTTCGATCTCGCGCATCGAAAATTGGTTGAGCGCTTCGAGGATCGTCGTTTTGCCGCGCCGGGCGGTTGCGGCGTGGACAACTTCGCGGCCGATGAAGTCGCGCTCCTCCGAACTCACTAGATCGGCGTGCGAATCGAGCACTTGCTCGAGCAACGTGGTTCCGGAACGAGGGAACCCTGTCAATAATGCCGTGCGATGTGAAGTCAAATCAGCGGTGGCGCCGCGCCAGCGACGGATGGTTTCTCGATCAAGAGCTCCGTTCAATTCCATCAACCGCGAATGGAGTTTGTGAGAGGCGTCCCAGTAGGGCTGCTCCTGCGCACGTTGCAACTGCTTGCAGTTTTCAATCGCCGCCACCGCACTGCCGTAGTCCTCTTGAGCGTCTTTCATTAGGGCGATTTCCGCCCAGGCCTGGCAGGACCATTCCGAATCGGGCGATTTCTCGACAAGTGAGCGAAAGGTGGACTCCGCTTGATCCAGCCGCTTCTGCCGGCGTTGGACGCGGCCGCGAACCAGCGCGACCAGCGGCAGATCGAAACTCGATCTCACGGTGCGCTCGATGAGCTCTTCCGCTTCGTCGAGTCGATGTGCCCGCTCCAACAGCGAGGCGAGCTCCATCCAAGTGGGCGGGCCGCCGCCGGGAAGATTCGCTGCCTGCTCGTAACTCGCGATCGCCCGATTTGGAAGCTTCAAGAGGCCAAACGTCTCGCCGATGTAATGATGCACGCCTGGATGACGCGGCGCGCGCGCTACAAGCTGTTCGAACGTCTGCTCCATGCGATCGAAATAAAACTTTTCGGCATAGGCGCGAGCGGCCAGTACGTAACAGCGAACGTTGTTTGGCTCCTGGCGGATTGCCTCGCGAAACAGGTCCAGAGCGTCGGCTTCGCGGCCCTCATTCCAGAGCGAGCGCACCGCGGCTAGCCGCTTAGACGGCGCATCCACAATGTGCGCCGGCCACACGGGTTGCTTGGAGGCGCTGCTGTCGCGCGGCGGGGCTTTGCCATGCCGTTGTTCGTGCAGTTTTAGCGTGGAGATATCGTGGTCGCTCCTCTAGTATACCGCAAACGATTGCGGCAAAAGGCGCTCGCCTTCCACGCACGGCGGCTCAGAATTACCCACCCACATGACGCCCGAGATGAGAGGCTAACGAGGTTCCCGGATTGCAGGCCCAATGCGCTCGTCAGAACGGCATCTGCTTGCCTTCTTGAAATTCAAGCGTTTCGACGTCGCCCGATTTGATATCGAACGACACGGCGCGCACTTCGGCAACGCGCAGCGGTTGATGCACGGCGTCGCCGAACCGCTCGTCGAGCTGCAGCTCAACGAGGCCTTCAAACACATGTAATTCGAAGGACTCGTCGGCCACCAGATTCAAGGTGAAGGCCGTACCAAGGTCGACAAATCGAGCAAGCGAGCTAGTAACTTTAAAACCGCGGGCCGTTGTTGGAACCTTGGCGGCGATCCGCCCGTAATCGAGGTGGACTTTCATGGCGGAATCCAGTCGAAGAGCGACTGGCGCTTCCAACAGGAGCTGCGTTCCGCTCGAAAAAGTAACCAGAGCGCTTCCCTTGGCGAGCTGTAGTTCCTGGCCATCTCGAAGCAAACTGCCGACTCCTAACCCAGCACCGGCATTATCCCAGATGGCGCCGGTCGCCTGAGTCAGTTGAGCCACGATCACTGGCTGCGTGGCATAAATGTAACCGGCAATTGAAATGCTGGCGGCAACCAACAAGGTTGCGGCCAGAGCTCCCAGGGACCATAGGCGGGACCGCTGGGGCGATGCCCCACTCGGCAGGACTGCACTTTCTGGCGACAGATGGCTACCCGTCCGGCCGTCGGCGCGGCGCGCAGCACGCCGACTCGTCGGCACATTCGCGAGGTCCGACCCGGCTGGCGATGCCAGATCCGGCATACGTTCTTGATTCATCCAATCGAGCAACTGCGAGTGGATAAATCCGTGGTAAACCAACTGGTCGAGCGACGCGCCGTCGCGTTCAAGTGCGCGGGCCAGTTGCTCACGCTCCTCGCCAGTCAGCTCGCCATCGAGGTAACCGCTGATCAGCAGTTGCACATCATCCATTGAACACCTGGCCTTCTCTGTTTGTACGTGATTGCTTACCTGGACGATGCGAGACGCTCTTGTCGGCCGGTGCGCCGCTCGATGCAGCGGCGCAAACTTTGGCGCACGCGGCAGAGCAGCATCCGCACCGCGCCAGCCGAAAGTGTCATCTCCTCGGCGATTCGGCTCGATTTCATTCCCCGGCGATAGCGAAGCTCGATAACGCGCTTGGACCGCCCTTTCAACTGCTCAACGCATTTGGAGAGCGCTTCCCGCACGGGGTCTATCTCATCCGCCAAATCCTCGTAGCGAACCGCGATTTGTTCCACGATGTCGTCGCCAAACAGGTGCTTGTCGGTGGCCCGCTCGCGCCGGAAATACAGGACTTCAAACTTCGCAAAACCGACTGCCCAGGCAGTAAACGACCGCGACTGGTCGTATTGGTCGAACTTCCGCACGAGCGTCACGGCCACTCGCTGCAGCACCTCATCGGCCTGCTGATAGTCGGGAATCAGCGTGCGAATGAAGGCGGCAATGGTGGGGTGCGCGGCCGTCCACAGCGCGGCAAATTGTTCGGCGTGCTGCGGCTGCATCGGCTCGATCCTCACATCGCGGCGATCTAGCTGTTATGAGTCTTCTGCGCCGAGTCCCGTTTTGTCACGGCGCGATACAGTAATGAGCGGCTGCAGCAAAGTCGCTCGGGCCAAATGTGGTGCCATCCGGACGGTGCACCGTTTCATCTTAATACCCGCAAGTTGGGCAAATTCGATCGCAGACCGGCCACACCGGCGTCCGTGATTAGCGTTTTCATCACTTCCAGTTGTTGCAGCCGACGCAAAGGGTAGAGGTGGACGATGCCGGCATCCGAAACCTTTGTTTCGTGAAGCCATAAAGTTTCTAGTTCTTGAAGGCTTTGAAGGTTCATGAGTCCGGCATCGGTAACTTGCGTATTGTTCAGCGCCAAAAACCGCAGTTGCGGATGGCTCTTAAGATGTACAAGCCCGCGATCGGTCACCAACGTCTCACGCAAGTAAATTCTGCGAAGTTCGCTAAGGCCGCTCAGGGCGGCCAAACCATCGTCGCCAACTTTTGTCGCACCGATGTCGAGACTGCGAAGGTTTTTCAGTTCGCGAAGATGCGCCATTCCGTCGTTACCGACGCGCAGTCCCGCCGAGGAGCAGGTCTTCCAGATTCGTGAGTTTGCTGATGGACTGCATGGCGTCATCGGTGATCAGTGTTCCGCCGATGGAAAGGTAGCGTAGCTCGCTGAGCCCCGTCAGATGTTGCACGCCACGATCGGTAATCTTCGTGTACTGCAGGTCGAGCTGTTCCAGAGACGATAATCGGCCAACGTGCACCAGATCGTCGTCACGGATTTCTGTACTTTGCAGCGACAGAACGACGACGTTGCCACCGCTGATTACCGTGCCGGGGCCGAAGCTCTCCAGTGACGCGAGAATTTGCTGCTGCGTCTCGTGCCACCGCCAGCGCATGCCGAGCAAGGCCAGCAAAACACAATATCCCAGGATGATGATAAGCAACGCGCACATTCCAAAACGCGGCAGGTGCCATTTGGCTGGCGCCTGCCGGTCAATTCGATTCGGGTCTATGCGGCGGACATCGATCAATTTAGTACAGCCCTACTCGGATAGCGTAAGCGCACCGCGCCAATCGACGCGATAGGCCCGGCCATGGGAGACGAAGCTGGTGTTCAACTCGATCTGGTCGCCGGGCTGAAGGTTTTTCTTCCCAAAGTACTGTGATTCTAATTCGATGACCGTGATGCAGCGAACGTCGTGATAGAGACCAGAAATCGATTTGATTCCAATACTCAACTCGCTTGTCGCGGGTTCTTTTCCGCCCCCGACGCGAACGCTGATGGGTTCGCCGCCGTTGACACGGAGTGTCCACAGCGCTCGGTCGATCTCGGGAATCTTTCCGTCGCGATAGTAGTCGGGTTCGACGATATCGATCACGTACGTGGCTAGATAAAGCGCGGACGGGCTCCAACAGAGATATAAGTCGCCCGTGGGGTGCTTACTATCCGGTGGAACAAAACCACGCACGCGGTCCCAATGCTTGATCGCGCGCATGAATTGAAAGTCGCGCATGGGCTCGGCCGGGGCCGGGGGAACTCGCACGGCAATTGGGCTGGACGGACGATCCTTCCGAATCGCAGCGTTGGCTAAGACGTTTGAACCAGTCGCCGCTTTGAGCTCCGTAAGGTCGAGGGCATCGAAAGCCGTCGTGACATGCTCATACGGCCGGTCATGAATGTCCACGAGGCCGAAGTTGTAGTCCTCGCCGTCGAGTTTCCGACCGTGCGGCGCTTCATCGTAGTATTGAAACCAATCGGCGCCGACAACGTACGGTCGCCGCACGATTTCACGCAACGTGTTGGTCAGCGCCGCAGCGCGCTCTCGTTGAGTGACCACTTCGGGGAAGCCGCCGACCGAGTTTTTGTTGCCGCTGTGGTTCTCCTTGGCTGCCATGTAAAACTCGCTCACCAGGAGCGGCTTACCCGTCAGGTCGTGAAGCGTCGCCAGGTACGCGTTAATGAACGTGCCATCGTTCCAGCTGACGTTGAGATTGGTTGAAGCAATGTCGACGTACGATCGGCTCGCCACGGCAACTTCCGGATAATAGAACGACTGGTAGCGATCGCCGAGATACATCGCGTCGGGCTCGATTTTTTGAAGCGTGTCGTGCATCAACTGGTAGTATCGGTCTGCGGCCAGGCTGAGAAAGCGGCGGATGGTGCGAATTCCTTCGCTTCCGGGCCGCAGCCAGAGCATTCCGCTCTGTTGAAGTTCTTCCCAAGTGGCTGCACCCTGCGGCTCAAAATCGCGAATGAGCGCTAGCCAGTCGTCGGCATACACGTCGCGGACCATGCGCACCAGCCGCTGACGCTGGCCGCTGGAGGCCGGTTGTTCCAGCGTCATCTTCCACAGGATCGCGTTCCACCAGCCGAGCTCGTTGTCGCTGTAATAACCAAGCACGCGCAGCGTCGCCGCGCGTGGGACCGATGTTCTGCACAGCGACTTCCTCGATGCGGCGAATCATTTTTTCGTCCCACATGTCGAACCAGGGAGCGCCCGAGGTTGAGCCCATGTGTAGCACCGGCGTGAGCCACCAGCCGTTGCCGCCAGCGCGGCGGACCGTGTCGTAATCGCTCCATCCGCCGACCGTGGTGAACCCCCACGACCTGAGCCGTCCTAAACTCGCCTCGGCCCACGCATCGGGTGTGTCATAATGGCGCAGGGCGGCGTAGCTTGGCTTAGCTGCTTCGTAGTGCTGTTTGTCGGTGCCCTGGTTGAACATGCAGACGCCGAGCGAAAAGAAAGTCGATCCATCCGGAGCAACGAGCCACCAGCCGCTGGAATCATTACGGACGGTGCAACGCCCGTTGCGGGAGGAGAGCTTGCCGGCGTCGACTTCGTTAGTTAGGCCTGTTGGTGGCGAGCACAGACTGTCGCCAATAACGCCGGCAACCCAAAGTGCCGCGGCAAGCAGAGGCACTAGGAAGGTTCGGAAGAAAGATCGAGTTTGCACAGTCGTCGCACTTCGCATTGATGAGTTAAACCACTCGATTTGCCCCGCGTGGGCATGACGCTAGGATTCCTCTTTGATTTGTAGTCAAAAATCTCCTCCGTATCAAACAGCCGGTGCTGTGCAACGCCAGTGCAGAGGTGCACGGCTCAATTTGCAAAACGGCCGTGACTTTTTGGCCGTTGGCGCAGATGAATATAATAGGGACTGAGGGCGAGAGAATTGATGGCGGGCTACTTCAAGAGGCTGGGCAGGGCGATAATCGCCATCGTGGCAGTGAACTTCTGCGCGCACACGCTAGCCGTCGAAAACTCCGCCCGGGATTTTCGCTTCGAAATCCGCCCAATCCTCTCGAAGCATTGCTTCCCATGCCACGGACCGGACGAAGGGCATCGCCAGGCAGATTTGCGCCTGGACGACCGGGAAGTCGCGCTGGAGTTTGGCGCCATTGTGCCGGGCGCGCCGGACGACAGCGAACTGGTGCGCCGCATCACAAGTGAAGACGTCGAAGAGCGGATGCCGCCGGCGGAGACGGGCCGATCGCTTACTGCGGACGAGATCAAGAAGATCCGCGAGTGGATTTCGGCGGGCGCGGAGTATTCGCGGCATTGGTCCTACGAGCCGCCGCAGCGCACGCCGCTTCCGAAGGTTTCCAATCCCAAATGGTGTTGCAATGCCATCGATTATTTCGTGCTGGCCCGCCTGGATGCTGCCGGTTTGAAGCCCGAGCCGGAAGCGGATCGCTATCATCTGATCCGCCGGTTGTCGCTGGATCTGACCGGACTACCGCCGAGCATTGAGGTGGTCGACGCGTTCGTTAGGGACAATCGGCCCGATGCCTACGAGCGGTTGGTCGATCGTCTACTAAGCTCTCCCGCCTACGGCGAGCATTGGGCACGCAAGTGGTTGGACCTCGCCCGGTATGCCGACACGACCGGCTACGAAAAGGACAGCAAGCGAACCATCTGGCCATATCGCGATTGGGTTATCAATGCGCTCAATGCCGACATGCCGTTCGACAAGTTCACGATCGAGCAATTGGCGGGCGATTTACTTCCCAGTCCCAGCGACGAGCAGATCATCGCCACGGCCTTTCATCGCAACACGATGCAAAACGATGAAGGCGGAACCGATGATGAGGAATATCGTGTAGCCGCCGTGATCGATCGCATCAGCACGACGATGCAGGTATGGATGGGAATGACAGCCGGCTGCGCACAATGCCATACGCATAAATACGATCCGCTTAGCCATCGCGAGTTTTACGAGCTGTTTGCGTTCTTCAATCAAACAGCCGACGCCGACCGTTACGATCAGGAGCCGTTGTTCTTGACTCCCACGGTGGAGCAAAAACAGCTTAAGGCTGAATTGGACCGGCAGCTTGCGGAATGCGAAAAGGAATACGAGTCGCGAATCGAGTCGCTGGCGGCGGCCCAGCGTGAATGGGAGGCGGCGGTTGCTGCCGAAATCGCGTGGCAGCCGCTGGCGGCGACCGAGGTTACATCGCAAGGCGGCGCGACATGTACAGTTCAAGGTGACGGCTCCATTCTTGTTTCGGGCACGTTGCCGAAGACCGACACGTACACAGTGCGAGCGACCACCAATCTGAAACGGATTACTGCCGTTCGGCTTGAGGCGTTGCCACATGAGTCGCTGCCGCACGGCGGCCCCGGTCGAGCGACCGAAGACGGCGGCTTTGTGCTATCGCGGATGGAAGTATTTGAAGAGCCGATCACGCCCGCGGAGAACGTGACGTTCGTCCGCGTGGAGCTGCCGGATCGACACGATTACTTGACGATGTCGGAAGTCGAAGTGTTTCGCGGGGATGAGAATGTGGCCCGCGCCGGCACCGCCCGGCAATCCAGCACGGCGTACGAGGGCGAAGCCAGGCTGGCGATTGACGGCAGCACGCATCCGCACTTCGCCACGGGCCGGTCGATTTCGCACACGGCGTTCAATGACAATCCATGGTGGGAGGTCGAATTGCGTGAACCAACGCGCGTGGATCGCGTGGTGCTGTGGAATGAGGATGCGCATCCCTACCGGATGATCGGTTCGCGCGTGTCACTGCTGGATTCGGATCGCAATCCGATCTGGCAGCGGACGCTGCTATTTTCGCCCGATCTGCGCGCCGAGTTGACCGTCGACGGAGAGCGCACGCCAAGGTTCGCGCGGGCAAGCGCCGATTGCGAGCGCAAAGATTATCCCGCCAGCCACGTGATTGAGTTTCACGATCGCGCCAAACACGGCTGGTCGCCTGAGCCGCAAAGCCACGGGCCACAAACGATTATCTTGGGCCTGGAACAGCCGATCGAGTCGGATGCGGATATGTCGCTGCGTTTTGTACTTGACCAGCAGACGCAGATTGAAGGCCGCGGCGGACAGGTTCTCGGCCACTTCCGACTTCTTGTAACCGACGATCCGCGTGCGGCCAAAGCCGCGACCGCGCCGGCCGAAATCCGCGAGATCGCCGGGATCGCTCCGGAAAATCGCACGGCCGACGACGCCGAAAAGATTGCACAGTATTTCCGTTCGACCGTGCCCGAGCTGACGCGACTGGTGGCGAAGCGCGAGGACATCAAGCGCCGGCTCACCGAGGAGTATAAGCCGGATAAAACGCCGATCATGAAAGAGTTGGCCGCCGATAAGCAGCGCACCACGCACATTTTTATTCGCGGCAGCTTTCTTAGTCCGGGCGAAGAGGTAAGCGCGGACACGCCGGACATCTTTCCGGCGTTCCCAGAGAACCTGCCGCGCAACCGGCTCGGCTTCGCCCAATGGCTTGTGGATCGAAATAATCCGCTGACGGCACGCGTGGTGGCCAACCGTCATTGGGAACAACTTTTTGGCACGGGCATAGTCCTCACAAGCGAAGACTTTGGCTCGCAGGGAACTCTGCCGACGCACGCCGAGCTGCTTGACTGGCTTGCCGTCGAATTCATGGAGAAAAGTTGGTCGCTGAAACAGCTTACGAAAACGATCGTGATGTCGGCCGCGTACCGGCAGTCGGCCAATACGACGGCAGGTAAATTGGCGGTCGATCCGGACAATCGCTTGATCTCGCGAGGCCCGCGCGTACGCTTGACGGCGGAACAAATACGCGACCAAGTTCTCTCGGCAAGTGGACTCTTGAGTCGCAAAATGGGTGGACCGAGCGTGATGCCGCCGCAGCCCGATGGCGTGTGGCAAGTGGTCTACAGCGATGACCGCTGGCAAACGAGCCAGGGCGAGGACCGTTATCGCCGCGGCCTGTACACGTTTTGGCGGCGGACCAGTCCTTATCCGTCGGCGATGGCGCTCGACGCACCCAGTCGCGAAACGTGCACGATTCGCCGCATCACCACGAATACACCCGTTGCCGCGTTCGCGCTTTTGAATGATCCCGCCTATATTGAAGCGGCACAAGCGCTCGCGAGGCGGATTGTGGAATTTGAAAGTGCGGACACGGCGACACGTGTCACCTTTGCATTCCGTCGCGTCTTGTCACGCCAGCCCAAGCCGCAAGAAGTTGATCGTTTGGTAAGACTGTTTTATTCCGAGCGGCAACATTATGAGCAGGATGCCGAGGCAGCGGTCGCGATCGCGACCAGTGAACTCGGCTCGGCGGACGAGCCGCTCGATATGGCCGAACTCGCGGCGTGGACCGTCGTTAGTAATGTGCTTTTGAACCTTGATGAAGCGTTGAATAATTGAGGTAGGGTGGGCATCGCCCACCATCCATCGCTGTGCGTTGTAATTGGTGGGCGGTGCCCACCCTACGAAATATGAATCCACGGAACGAATATTTGCACGGCGTTACGCGGCGGCACTTTTTGCGGCAGTGCCATGTCGGGTTGGGTGGGATTGCGCTGGCGTCGCTGCTGGGCGAGCGCGATATCGCGGCCGGGGTCGGGGACGGCCCGGCTCGCAAGCAGAACCACGTGCCGCATTTTCGCCCCAGGGCGAGGCGGGTCATTTTTTTGCACATGGCCGGCGGCCCGTCGCAGCTGGAGTTGTTCGATCATAAGCCCGAGCTATCGAAGCGTGACGGCCAGAATTGTCCCGAGGAGTTCTTCAAAGGCCAGCGGTTCGCGTTCATCAAGGGCCATCCGAAGCTGCTCGGCACGATGTACGAGTTCGGCCAACATGGAAATAGCGGCGCATCGTTCTCTTGCCTGCTGCCGCATCTGGCCGGAATTGCGGACGATCTCACGATCGTCCGCTCGATGACAACCGAGCAGTTCAATCACGCGCCGGCGCAGCTTTTGATGCACACGGGCAGCCAACTCTTGGGTCAAGCATCGCTCGGTTCGTGGGCCACTTACGGGCTTGGCACATTGAACGGCGACTTGCCTGGATTCATCGTGCTGGTGTCGGGCGGCAAATCGCCCGACGCGGGCAAAAGTGTGTGGGGCAGCGGCTACTTGCCGGGCATTTATCAGGGCGTTCAGTGCCGCTCGGCGGGCGACCCGATCCTGTTTGTCGATAATCCGCCCGGGATGAGTCGGGACGTCCGTCGCCGCAGTCTTGATGCGCTTGCGGACTTGAATCGGCAGCATGCCGACGAATTCGGCTCGCCCGATACACTCTCGCGCATTGAGCAGTACGAGCTGGCGTTTCGCATGCAGGTGTCGGTACCCGAGGTGATGGACATTCGCCGCGAATCGGCTGAGACGCTGGCAGCGTACGGCGCGGAACCGGGCGCGGCGTCGTTCGCCAACAACTGCCTGTTGGCGCGGCGGCTGGTGGAGCAGGGCGTGCGCTTCGTGCAGCTTTACGATTGGGGTTGGGACGGCCACGGCACCGGCGTGAACGACGACCTCGTACACGCGCTGCCGAAAAAGTGCCAGGAGATCGACCGGCCGGTGGCGGCCCTCATCCGCGATCTCAAGCTGCGCGGACTGCTCGATGACACGCTGGTGGTTTGGGGTGGCGAGTTCGGTCGCACGTCGATGATGGAAGCACGCGACGGGTCCACATATCTGGGCCGCGACCATCATCCCAAATCGTTTACGATGTTCTTCGCCGGCGGCGGCATGAAGCCCGGCCTCACTTACGGCGAGACCGACGAGTTCGGCTATTTCGTCACCAAGAACGAGATGACCGTGCGCGACCTGCAGGCCACGATACTTCACTTACTTGGGCTCGACGCGCACAAGCTCACGTACAACTACCTCGGCCTGGATCAGCGAATCATCGGCCCGGCGGGCAAAGCGCGCGTGCATCATGAGCTGATCGCCTAATTGGACAGCGTAGAGAATGAAAAACACCTGGCGACATTTCTTTCGGCGAGTTGCGGCGGTTTGCGTCGTTGGCGCTGCGAGTGCCTGGTCGTCGGCGCTGTGTTATGCGCAGCTGGCGAGCGACTCGGCAACCGATCCCGTTTATGCCGACGGTTGGCAGGCCGGTGACAACGGCGGTTTCGGGTTTGAGCCGTGGAATTTTGATGGCAGTTACACGGACGCGATCCACGGCATCGACAGCACCTCGCAGTTCAACAACATCGGAAGGGCCTGGCGGCTGGCATTCGATACTGACGGCTTGCCCCGCGCTGGACGTGGTTTTGAGCCGCTCGCGGCGGGGCAGACGCTTCGAATGGTGATCGACAACCCGACGCGAAGGGTATTCTTCAAAGGGTATATCATCCGGTTCAGCACCGGAGGAGGTAACATTTGCTTCGAAGGTGCGCCATGCACGCCGGGCACCATGCCCGAAGAACGGCTGGGAGTTTACGTATTCGAATATGGCACGAATGGCCGCTGGCTCACGAGCGATCTGGCGGACGACAATTTTCAGACGCCGCTAACCGATGTTGATACGGCGATGGCCGGCATGCAGATCGATTTTAGGATCACCGGTCCTGAAACTTATGAGCTGGTGATGGATCCGTTAGGAACTGCGGCCACCTACACACAAAGCGGTAGCCTTGGGAATACGGGCGCCGGCCCGATCGATTGGGTTGAATTCGTGTTCTTCAACACGGCGACGAACCCGAGCCAAGCCACGGACTTTTACATCAAGAGCCTGGAGATTCTCGGCGATGCGCCCAGCGTGGCCGGGGATTACAACAACAACGGCATCGTCGACGCGGCGGATTATGTCATTTGGCGGAAGAATTTAGGTCTAACTTTTCAACTGACGAACGAAGTAGCGGGTGTGACGCCGGAAATGGTGACTACGGAAGACTACGATGCGTGGAGGTCGCGCTTCGGTGCAACGACCGGTGTAGGGTCGGCGGGCATCACTGCGGCGGTTCCAGAGCCAAGCGCAATGTTTGTGTTGATGGCCGGATTAGTCACGACGTTTGTTGCGGCGGCACGTCGGCGACTCGTCGGTCGTGGGAGTGTGTGCATTATCGGTGTTGCCCTGCTCTCTGGTTGTGGCTCCGACACGGTGCCGCCGGGCGCCTCAGCGAAGTTACCGCCGGCGATACGCGGCCTGCCGGTGAACATGACCGTGAAGCAGCGATCTACGACGGTGGTGCCGGGGTCCGATGAGTCGCTGAAAATTACCATCGATGACATCACGGCGGGCCAGGTCATGGTTTCGCTGGCCGACGCAGAAGGGGAGGGCGTGCTTGCGTTCACGTCGATAAACGAAGGCGAAGCCGTGGCGTTCAAGTTTCAAGAACAGCAATACATGCTGATGCTTAGCGATTTGAACAACGAGCTGATCGGTGATGATTTTGCGACTTTTGTGATTTCGGAGAAGTCCCCCTCCCCAGCCCTCCCCGCAAGGGGGAGGGAGTCAGAAGAAGATACGGAAGCCCTCCCCGCAAGGACTTCGGCGAGCTCAGTCGAGCCAGGGCGGGAGTCGGAAGAAGTTACGGAGCGAGGGAGGGGAGTACTGACGGAGCGAGAGAAAATTGAGCGCCTGCTTACGTCGATCGAGTCGGCGGAAGGTGATGTGTTCATTCGAAATGGCGTCGAGCATGCGGCCAAAGACGCGGCCGAGCATCTTCGATCAAAGTGGCAGACGGCTGGCGAACAAGTCAAAACGGCCGAGGAGTTCATTGATAAGATCGCCACGAAGTCATCGTTGAGCGGGGAGGCATATCGCGTGAGGCGAGCGGACGGTACTGAGGTTTTGGCGAGCGACTATCTGAGAAAGAAACTAAGCGGCATCGAGAATCTCCAACTGGCTGTCGAATGATCGAAGGTGGGCTATTCAGCCACCGGGGGAGGCCGAATGCGGCAGCATATTCAGATCCTGGCGGCCATCAACATCGCCCTTGGGTCGATTGGTGGCTTTATCGCCCTGATCGTCTTTGTTGCCGTGGCCGGCGGTGGATTGCTCTCCGGCGACCCGACGGCCATGACAATCACGACAATCGTCGGGGCCAGCATCGCCGCCTTTTTCGTGATATTGTGCGCACCGGCGATCATCACCGGCGTTGGTCTTTTTCGGCGAAGGTCGTGGGCGCGACCGATTGCAATCGTGCTCGGCTTTTTGCTGTTGTGGGCTGTGCCCATTGGGACTGCAATTGGAATCTACACGATTTGGGTGCTCGTCCAACCGGAAGCAAGGCAATATCTTGAATCTGACTTCGAGTCCTAAGAGCGCCTAACAAATTGAACCGCCAAGACGCGAAGTACGCCAAGGAAGGCAACAAATCCGCATGTATTTTTCCTTGGTGACCTTTGTGTTCTTGGCGGTTATTCATTCTGTTATGTACTCTAAAATCAATTCTTGGCGGCCGCAGCGCCGCGTTATGCGCAGAATTGAGATATCTTTGGCCGTGCAACGATATTCAAGTCGTCTATAATGCGAATGCCTGAAGGGTGGTGCAGGCAGTCGTGGGCGACGTTGCAATAAGGATTGGCCATGGACCGAGTTCATTCGAAATCGCGGTTCGCGTTTACTTTAGTAGAACTCCTGGTGGTGATCGCGATCATCGGAATTTTGGTGGCGATGCTGCTGCCAGCGATCCAGGCGGCGCGCGAGGCGGGGCGGCGGGCCAGTTGCCAGAACACGATGCGCCAGTGGGGCTTGGCGATGCAGAATTTCCACGCGTCTCAGGAATAACCTGCCGGAGGGAAACCGGATCAATCCGCGCCGCGTGTGGGTCGTTTACACGTGGCCGTACGTCGAGGACCAAACGCACTACGTGCAATACAACCAAAAGGTGCATTTCTACGAACCGCCAAACACGATCCAGAACTCGACAGACGGCATCTACGCGAAACCGGTAGCGATTTACTATTGCGCCAGCGATCGGCCAGGAGCGCTTTGGAAAGGCGACCCCTATTGGCGTGCCCGTGGCAATTACGCGATCAACTGGGCGCAAATCGCGATTACGAATTGCCGCAACCAACAACCGCCGCCGTGCCCGGCGTACAATCCGCCCGATGCGAGCTGGGCGCTGAAGTTCGGTCTGGCGCCGTTTGGGTTCCAAGATATCGTCAGCCCTTATTTACCAAAGCAAACAAACTTTAAAGATTTTACGGATGGCACGTCGCATACGATGTTGCTGTCGGAAGTGATTCAAGCGGCGAACGACGAAGAGTTCGACATCCGCGGCGACATGCTCAACGACGACACGCCGTGCACGATGTATATGACGATCAACACGCCCAACAGCGGCGTCGACGTATCCGTGTTTCAGCCTGCGACGCGCAACCCGGCGAATCCGCCGTACACGAATGTCGGCGCCGCGTACATGCACAAAGCGGCCCGCAGCCGGCACCCGGGCGGCGTGAATGTGATCATGGCGGACGCCTCATTGCATTTCGTGAGCGACGACATCGCGGTGGTAACCTGGCGGGCGATGGGGACGATGAACGGCTCGGAAGTGATCAGCAATTGATGGCGAGTCGCATGAAACTGCGTGTTGTTTGGCTGATCGCCGTTTGTGCAGTATCTATGGCGGGGAGCGGCTGCTCCTCGGACTCAGGTAAGGGCACGGTATCAGGTACCGTGACACTCGATGGCCAGCCTCTTCAGAGCGGCCTGATTCGATTCGTGCCGGTAGACGGCCGTACGCCGACGGCCGAGGCGACGATCACCGACGGCGAGTTTAGCGCAGACGTTCCGCTTGGGGAAAAGCAGGTTTCGATTTCCGCGCCGAAGGTGGTTGGCAAACGTCCCGCGTACCAAACGCCCAACGCACCGATGATCGATATCATCGAAGAACTGCTTCCTGCGCGCTACAACGTCACAAGCCAGTTGACGCTCAACGTCACGGGCGGCCGGCAAGACGCGCCGTTCGATCTAAAGAGCGACCGATAACCTACTCAGGCTTTTCAGCTTGTACTTATAGTTCGCCGCGCGCCGTGCGCGTGTTGGCATACTTTGCCGCGAGGCCACTCAGGGCGATGATTCCGATTACATTAGGAAACACCTGCAGGCCGTTGAGGATATCGCCCCAGGCCCAGACGAGGTCGACTTTGGCGATGGCGCCAAAGGGGATCAACAGGCAATACAACCAGCGGTAGGGCAAGATAATCCGCGGGCCGAACAGATATTCCAAAAAAATTTCGCCATAGTACGCCCAGCCGATGAGCGCACTATATCCGAAAAGGAATACCGAAACGGCGAGTATCCAGCCGCCGCCCACCGGCATCGAGGAATGGAATGCGTTTGTAATCGCTTCGGGGCCCGACGTGCCGGTGCCATGCGCCGCCAATGTCAAAGCGCTGACCAAATTGCCGCCAACGGGCATCGAATTGTGAAACGCACTGGCGATGGCAAATGGACGTGCAAGACCTGTATTCCACGTACCGGTTACGAGGATGGCGAGCGCACTGATGGAAGAAGTGATGAACGAGATAATAAAGACCTCCATCGCGGCGGCCAGCCCCTGCTGCTCCGGCCGGGAACTTTTTGCGATTCCGTAAACGACCGCGGCCGTGCCGTAGCCGGCTTCGTTGGCATACACGCCGCGGGCGATGCCATAGCGAATGGCATTCATCATCACCCATCCGGCGGTGCCGCCAGCCGCAGCCCGAGTGGAAAAGGCCTCACGGAACACAAGCGTCAACACTTCGGGCAAGTTTTCGGCGTGCAACCCAATGACGATCAAGCCGCCGATGACGTACAGCGTGACCTTGAGTGGGGAGAGTTTCTCGGCGGCGCGACCGATGGCTTTGATGCCGCCGACGATTACCAACCAGGTGAGAATGGCAATCAAGCAGCCGATCACGAGCGCGTTGATTTCGATCTGCGTCCCGGCCAACTGCCAGGAACCAAGGCTTAATTGATGCTCTTTGAGCTGCGTATCAAGTACATTGGCCACCGAATTGGGTTGCGTAAATGGAGTCGTGAACAGGCAGCCGATGCCGGCGGTGAGCGCAAAGAGCCAGGCCAAAGCGGGCGATTTCAGGCCATCGCGCAGATAGTACATCGGCCCGGCAAGGGCTGATTCGCCGTCCGCGACGCGGTAATGCAGCCCGAGCGCGGCTTCGGCGAATTTCGTCGCCATGGCGAAGAAGCCATAGCACCAAATCCAGAACAGTGCTCCCGGTCCGCCGGAAACTATGGCCGTGGCAACGCCGACGATGTTGCCGACGCCGATTGTCGCGGCCAGCGAAGTGAGAAAGGCTTGCAAGGGCGCGAGCGCTCCGCTCTTGGCGGTTTGGCGACTCTTGAGCGTCTCGCGGAGGCCCTCTGGGAAGCGCCGAATCTGCACAAAGCGCAGACGAAAGGAAAAGAATAGAGCCGTCGCCAGTAAGAAGAACACCACCCACGGCATCATGTCGTTGGCGGCGTCTTGAATGAAGGCGTCTAATTTATCCATCCCGCGTGTGCTCCGGCAACTTTTTGCCTGCTTATTCTCGGCAGCAAGTGATTATGCTGCAATAGCTTCTGCACATGCAGGAGCCGGCTGACCGTCGTGGCCGTTTTTCTTCGGTGCGGGATTTTGTCTTTCAAAACGACTACATTGATGGTTTGCGAGAGGTGAGAGGTCGGAGGTCAGAGCAAGGTCAGCCAGCAAAGGCACGGTTCTGACCCCCGACCTCTGACATCTTCGCAGCGGGGTGCCGATTGACGGACGGCGAACTATTACGCGGGGCACAACGGGGCGACGCCGCGGCCTGGCGAGCGCTATATCAGCGCGCATTGCCTGCCGTGTGGCGCCAGGCGTACGCGCTGGTGGGCGACGTTCATGTGGCCGAGGACATCACTTCCGAAACCATGCTCGCGCTTTTGAAAAACATTGACCGCCTTCAAACCGATGCGCCGAAGATCGCGGGCTGGCTGCGAGTCGTGGTGCGGTGCAAGGCGGCCGATTACCAGCGAAAGGTGTTTCGTGCCCGCGACAAGCTTGGCATGGTGGTGGACGCTTCTGCGAATGGCCATGCCGTGGGAAGTCCCTCGGCGCCGCTGGAGGCGGAGGAAACGCGAGTCGAGGTGCTGCGCGTGCTCGATGAGCTGCCGGACCGGCAGCGTTTGGTGCTCGAATGGAAGTATTTGGACGCGCTTCGCGTGCGCGAGATTGCCGAGCGGTTGGGAGACAGTGAAAAGGCGATTGAGACGGTGCTATACCGGGCCCGACGCGAATTTCGTCGATTGTTCGAGGCGAAGCGGCCGGGCAAAACTACGGTTCAGGCGATCCAGGAGCGGGGCACAGATCTCCCGCAATAATCCAGTCGCAGAAACACATGGCTACGGACCACGAACAACCTGATGCCCAGGACGATGCCCAACTGGCATGGATGCTGACGTCGGCCCATAACGCGCCGCCGATGCGCGCCGAGTTTATGGCTGCGCTTGAGGAGCGACTAACAGCCGAGTTTGCGGGGAGAGGGCAAGAAAGTCGAAACGGAGCAGCGCCAGTTTCGGCTAATGGCGCGGTTGCAATGGTTTCGCTCGATGTAGTGGCGGCCGAACCCTCCCCTAGCCCCTCCCTAAGAGGGAGGGGAACGTCCAGGCGCCGGTGGATGATTATAGGGGCCGCCGCGGCATCGCTGATGGTGGCGGCGGCGGTGTTGAGCGATCCGCCGGCGTGGGCGGCCGCGTTCCGTGCGCTGGTGCGGAGCATTGGTGATTTGACGCTTGGCGAGCGGGATGATGCGGCGGTTGAATTCGAAGTTGAGGAGGAGCTGGCGCAGGGTGGCGGGATTAACGTTGCAGATGTACCACCGGGGCAGCTAGCTAATCGCATCGAAATTGATGCGCGTCCGCCGGCTGAATCTCGCGCTGTTGCGGAAACGACTGCCGCACCTGCAGAAAAACCGATAGCTGACGATCCGAGTCCGCCGATCTCCAACGCGCCCGCATGGGAGCCGTTTGCGGCGCCGCTCGCGGCTGACGAGCTTTCGCGCCGCGTTGACGATGAATTGGCAGCGCTTTGGAGCTCGAATGGCATTCGGCCCGTCGGCCCATCGAGCGATCCAGAATTCATGCGGCGCGTTTATCTTGATCTTACTCGGGCGCATTCCCAGCGTGTTCGAGGCGCAGGAATTCCTGGAAGATGCGTCGCCGGACCGGCGCGAGCGGTTGGTCGATCGACTGCTGGCGCATCGCGACCATGCCACGCACCTTGCCGCGGTATGGCGCGAGATTCTGTTGCCGAATGATGTGGATCTAAGCCGCGTGGGCGGGGCGGTGAAGTTTGAAGAGTGGCTGGCTGAGAGGTTCGCCAAGAACGAGTCGTACGACCAGATTGTGCAAGCGACTTCTGCTGGCCGAGGGCCGTGTGGCCGAGTCGGGGCCGCTGCTTTTCTACGCGGCATTGAAGCTGAATCCGGAAGAGTTGGCGGCGCGCACCTCGCGGGCGTTCCTCGGCGTGCGGATGGAATGCGCCCAGTGCCACGACCATTTCTTCGACGATATTTCGCAGCATGATTTCTGGAGCTTTGCGGCGTTCTTTGCCCGAATTTCGCGGCCGCGTGGGAAAATGGAGATGACTTCGCCCGTGCTCGCCGTGCGCGACAACCAGCAGGGCGACGTGACGATTCCTGAAACGGATGAAGTGGTGCCGCCGCGCTTGCCGCTATCTGCCGCCCCAGTGCAAGACACGCCCGATGGCCCATCGCGGCGCAAGCAGTTGGTCGACTGGCTGACGGCGCCGAACAACGGTCAATTTGCGCGGGCGACGGTGAATCGCGTGTGGGCACACCTGTTTGGACGCGGCCTCGTGGAGCCGGTCGACGACATGCGGCCGGCCAATCCGCCACTCGCGCCGAAGTGCTGGAAACGCTTGAGCCGCGATTTCGCGGCCAGCAATTTTGATCTGCGGCGGTTGCTGCGGGCGCTGGTCCTCACCAAGACCTATCAGCTTTCAAGCCGCTCCGAAGAAAACGATCCGTCGCTAGGATTGCACTTCGCCCAGATGAATATCAAGAGCTTCACGGCCGAGCAGCTTTACGACTGCATTGCCGTGGCCACTCGGCGGGAGACCAGTGTGGCTGGCCCTGCAAACCAGGCTGGCTTGCTGCGGTTCTCCGACATGACAGGCAGGGTTTCATCGAGCAGTTCCGCGCTCCAGCCGGGCAAGTGACGGACTATCACGCCGGCATCCCGCAGGCATTAACTCTGATGCATGGTGGTTTGATCCACGGCGCGACCGACGTGGCGACGAGCGGCTTGCTGAAATCGCTCGCGGCGCCGTTCTTGACCGACGAACAGCGGCTCGATGCGCTGTTCTTATCGACGCTTGTCGCGCTATCCCGTCAGATTCGGAGCGCGAAGTGATGCTTCAGCAAGTTGCCGCTGCGGCGACGGAAGCCGAGCGCCAGCAGGCCCTGGGCGACATACTTTGGGCGCTGCTCAACAGCGCGGAGTTTACCATTTAATCCACTAACCGATGAGAATTCAGATTATTTGTGCGCTATCGCGTCTCTGACGCTGAATTGTATTAGCGTTCAGAAACCTGACGTGCGTGAGATTCGCGTAATACCCGATGCAAAGGATAGGTCACCATGGCCAGTCTCGATCTTATTGATCGGCGGCGGTTGTTGCATGCCATGGCGTGCGGTGCCTGTGGCGTGAGCGTGAGCGGCTGGCTGCCGGCGATTGCGCAGCAGATCGCGGCCGATCCACGGCGGCGCCGGCATTGCATCTTGCTGTGGATGGCGGGCGGGCCGAGCCAGACGGATACGTTCGACATGAAGCCCGGCCATGAGAACGGCGGCGAGTTCAAGGAAATCGCCACGAATGTGCCCGGCGTGCGATTCAGCGAGCACTTGCCGCGGCTTGGCCCAGCATGCCGACAAGCTGGCGATCATTCGCAGCCTCAAGACGAAGGAAGGCGATCATGAGCGCGGTGCGTACTTGATGCGGACCGGCCAGCGGCCGATGGGCGACATCAATTATCCGTCGGTTGCGGCGGCGCTGGCTAAAGAGTTGGCGAGCGCGGACGACAGCTTGCCGCCGTATATCAGCGTGGGTCCGAATCGCGGGCCGGGGCAGGGCGGCTTTGGGCCCGGCTTCTTGGGTCCGAAGTTCGCGCCGCTGGTGGTAGCCGGCGGCAACATGTATGCACCGGCTGACCTTCCGCGGGTGCAGATGGCTATGCCGAAGTTGAAGGTCGACGCGATCAAGCCCGCACGAGGGCGTCACAGCATCGCAAGCCGAGCGGCGGCTCGAACTTGTGGCGAGCGCTCTGGAGGATAGTTTTCTGAGCGGCCATGCAAGCGCATCGCCGACAAGCGCATCGCACAGTGTATGACAACGCGCTGCGGATGATTCACAGCGAGGCGGCGACGGCGTTCGATTTGTCGCAGGAGCCGGCGAAAGTTCGCGATGCTTACGGCAAGGGCGTGTTCGGCCAAGGCTGCCTGCTGGCGCGGCGGCTGGTGGAACACGGCGTGCCGTTCGTCGAAGTGTCGCTCACGTCTTCGTCGGCCGGCAGTTTCGGCTGGGACACGCACGCCAACAATTTTGAGGCGGTGAAGGCGCTGTCCGCCGAGCTCGATGCCGGTTGGGCGTCGCTGCATGAGCGATCTTGCGGATCGCGGCCTGTTGGAATCGACGACGATCGTGTGGATGGGCGAGTTCGGCCGCACGCCGCAAATCAACGGCCAGGCCGGCCGCGATCATTTTCCGCGGGCGTGGTCGTGCGTGCTTGGCGGCGGCGGCATCGCGGGCGGCCAGGCCTACGGCCGCACCAGCGCCCGATGGCATGGATATCGAAGAGAACGAAGTTGGACGTGACCGACGTGTCTGGCGACGTTGTGTTCGGCGCTGGGCGTGCCACCAGAAACGGAGAACAACTCGAACACGGGCCGGCCAATCAAGATTGTTAATGGTTCACCTATCGACGCATTGTTGGCCTGACATTCGTAGCCGAACTCGCAAGAGTTCGGTGTGGTTAGCGATCAACTGAATTCTTGCGAATTCAGCTACGGCTAAAGAACATGGCGCATCGCAGTCTGATTTTGTGGATGAGCGTTGCCGCATGTGGTGGCGCCGATTCGCGCGCGGAGCTGCTGCCGCAGCGACCCGATCTAAGCGCGGCGGTGCCGATTGCGACATGCAAATTGCAAACGGTATCGGTCCCGCAGATGCCCCAGTACGAACAAGGGGCGGTTGGGTTGTATTCAGTTTCCCGGCCGGCGGACGACCCGCTCACCAACTACCAGCGGACGCCGCTGGGCGACTGGCCTGTGCCTGCCGAGGCGGATCGAAATGATCCCTGGCTGCGGCTGGTGCTTCTCAGCCGCAAGCGGCCGGTGGTAATCGACTTGGCGGTGTTTATTGACGGCAAGTCGTTTCGGGAATCACGAGAAGCGTGGATCGATGACGTGATTGCGGGTGCAAAGAGTGCGAAGACGCAAGCGGACGAAGCGCCGGCCAGCGGCTCGGACGCCCGGGAAAACCAGGGGAATAAGAATTCACAGCCGCCGGGAACTAACACCGCGGAGGAGGCGTCTGAAGATGACGCGAGCGGAGTGTCAGCGGCTGAAGGTCCGCCTCGGCTCGGCGGCTCTACTGTCGCTGCGCAGTCTCGGCAGGCGCCTACGATGCGCGAGCGGCTGATTAGCTACCTGACGATGAGCGGCATGGAGCCGGACCGCGCGGAAATTGGCTGGCTGCTTTCAGAATGGGGTGCGGGGCCGGCGGTCGTGTTACTTGCGACCGGTCTTTCCTGGCAGCGGGCTGGCGTGGCGCGCTTTGGAGAATTATTTGGATCAAGATCGAGACGGCGCATTGTCCGCAGCGGAAATTGGCCAAGCGGATGCGGCATTAAAGCGCGCCGATTTTAACAGCGACGACGTGGTGGAAGTGAGCGAGATCCGCAGCGCGCGAGCAAGTCATTCGCCTGGTGGCGCATCAGCGGAGGGGCATTCGCTTCTCGTGCTGCTGGATGCGAAAACCGATTGGGATTCATTGGCGGCGACGTTCGACACGATTTATGGAGATCGGGACGAAAGGCCGGGTGATCCCCGCGAACTGTTAGCGATTCCCGCAGACATTACTTTGCGCGTCGATTTTGGCGCATTACGAGAGACAGATGAACCGGCAACGCGGCGCTGCTGTTGTTTCCATTCGTAAAGAGTTGCAAGCGACCGGCGAAGCCGTGGTTGCTTCGAGCGATGTATTGAGTTTGGATGCGGGCGGCGATTTTATCGAGTTTTCAGCGGCTCAGGCACCATCCGCAGGGAACCAAGCGGCAAGCGCAAGTCAAATTGCCATCGGCGCCGTCATTGACGGCAATCCGCTGTTACGGCTTGTGGATCACGATCAGGACGGCCGCCTTACATTGCGCGAAAGGCAAGACCTGCGAGCGTTGCTCACGGAGCTCGATCTGGATGCAGATGGAATTGTTTCGAGCCACGAGATTCCAACGCCTGTACGTTTGGCCGTAACGCTGGGACCGCGCGTGCATGAGCTGTTGGCCGCACCAGTCGGAGCCGTCCGTAATATCGCGCCGCGCGATGCGGCTCCGGCTGCTCCGGATTGGTTCGCCAGCATGGATAAGAACCATGACCGCGATTTATCGCGCGGCGAGTTTTTAGGCACAACCGAACAGTTTAGGCAATTTGACACGGATGGCGACGGCCTATTGAGCGTCGCGGAAGCAATGAAACTTAACAATGGCCAATGAACACGCGGGCGTTCCTCGCTTATTATGGAATTTTCGGCGATGCAAACAAAAGATATTGAACGGGAGGGCGCAGAGGAAGCAGGGAATGGATTGATCATAAACTCTGCTTCCTCTGCGACCTCCTGTAAAAAATTGCCCCGGGGAATAAGTTGCACATAAATATTGTCGCGCAATGAACGAAGTACCCGCGACCTGCGTATATCCGCCCAGCCGGAGCCCCAGATGAGCATGTCCTCGACGAACGAGCAAGTTTTGAGCCGGGATTCGACCAGCGAAGAGGTGGCCCGCGTCGTCGAGCACGTGCACGGCAAGTACCAGCAGATGTGCGAGGAGCTTTCCGGCACGATCGTCGGCATGAAGGACGTCACCGAGCAGCTCATGATCGGCATCCTGTGCCGCGGGCATTGCATTCTTCAGGGCATGCCCGGATTGGCCAAGACGCTGCTGATCTCGCAGCTCGCGTCGGCTGATGGACTTGTCGTTTCATCGCATTCAGTTCACGCCCGATTTGATGCCGGGCGACATCACGGGCGGCGACGTGCTGGAAGAGGACCACACGACCGGCAAGCGAGTGTTCCGATTCCTGCAAGGGACCGCTGTTCGCGAATCTGATTCTGGCGGACGAGATCAACCGCACGCCGCCTAAAACGCAAAGCGCGCTCTTGGAAGCGATGGAAGAGCGGCAGCTTTCAGTTGGCGGTCACACGTATCCGCTGCCCGAGCCGTTCTTCGTGCTGGCGACGCAGAACCCAATTGAAGTGGAAGGCACGTATCCGCTGCCCGAAGCGCAGCTCGACCGCTTCCTGATGAAGATCAAGGTGAACTATCCCAGCCGCGAAGACGAATGGGAAATTTGCCGCCGGCAGACGACTGATTACACGCACGACATCGAGCACGTGATCGACGTGCAAACGCTCTTGGAAATGCAATCGATCGTGCCCAAAGTGATCGTGGCCGATCACGTTTACGAGGCGGCGATCGATTTAGCGCGGATGACCCGGCCGGAAGAAGGCAAGTTGCCGGCCGAGCTGCGCGACAAGGTCCAGTACGGCGCGGGCCCCCGGGCAAGCATCGCCCTGCTCTTGGCCGGTAAGGCCCGCGCCCTCTTGCACAAGCGGTGCCACGTCACGACCGACGACATTTGCGCGGTGGCGCCGCCCGTGCTGCGGCACCGGATCATTCCGACGTTCAATGCCGAAGCGGCCGGGCTCGACACCGATGCAATCGTCAAGACGCTCGTCGAACGTCACCGGGCCGTGCTGCGCTGATCCTACAAGAACGAGCTAAGGGAAATCAACCGCCAAGAACGCTGAGGACGCCAAGAAAACTTGAAATGTTGATTCGCAAATTGGCGTCCTTGGTGGTTTTTCCTTTCGATTTGGGTGAAATCTGGTGAGCAGAACCGGGTCAACAAGTTCGTCAACGCATTGCGCGACCGGCAAACCCAGCGAACCCGAGGCATCTGCTTCCGTCGCGCCCGCCAGCGGTGCGAAAAACGATCGGCCAAGCCGCCAAGCATTCCGTTTTTTGACCCGCAGCTGCTGTCGAAGCTGGGACGGCTGGATCTCATTGCCGCAAACGTCGTCGACGGATTTCTTTCCGGCAAGCATCGCTCCACGCATAAAGGCGGGTGCACCGACTTCGCCGAGTTTCGGCCTTACGCGCAGGGCGACGATATTCGGCTCTTGGATTGGCGGCACTATGCCCGCAGCGACCGCTACTATGTGAAGCGGTACGATGATGAGACGAACCTGCAGGCGCTGTTGATCGTCGACACGAGCGGGTCGATGAATTTCGGCCTGTCGACCGTGAGCAAATGGCGCTACGCGCAAATGGCGGCGGCTAGCCTGGCGCATTTGTTGCTTGCGGCAGCGAGATTCGGTCGGACTTGCGCTCGTGGGCAACAGTGTGGTCGACTATCATCAAGCCGCAGCCGCGATCAAACCACTTGGCACGGCTGTTGGACTTATTAGGTTCGGTCCAGCCGGCAGGGCCTTCGACGATTGCCGACGTGCTCACAGAGCTGACCGGCCGGCTGAAGCGGCGCGGCATGGTGATTTTGCTTTCTGATTGTTTTGGCGACGTGCCGGCGCTGAAGCATGCGCTCGAACAATTCCGACTTCCGCGGCCACGACGTGCTTGTCGTTCAGATCCTCGCGCCCGAGGAGTTGACGTTTCCATTCCGGCGCGAGGCGTTTTTCCAGGACCTTGAGCTGCACCGCCGTATGCAAGTGAATCCAAACACGGTCCGCAAAGCGTATCTCAAAGAGTTTCAAGCGTTCATGGATCAGTTGCGAGGCGTTATGCACGACATCGGCGTGGATTTGATGACATTGTCGACGAGAGACGATTTGGGTGAAGTGTTGGCGTACCACTTGCGCCGCGCGCGGCGATGAAAAACCCGATGCGCGTCGCGACGAGGGCATAAATGATTGATGAAACAATGACGAATGACAAATTCCCGAATGACGAATGCCGGAACTCGTTTGCATTTCATTCGTCATTCGTCATTGGTCATTCGTCATTCTGCTTTGGATCGGCATCATATCAGAGAAAAATTTCAGCATGAGCTTCCTCAGCGCTGCATTCCTGATCGCATTGCCGCTCGTGGCGGTGCCGGTGGCGATCCATTTGTATCGGGGCCGACAGCGCGACGTGATCCTGTGGGGCGCGATGCAGTTCCTGGCGGCCGCCGTCACCAAGGGCCGTCGCATGGAGCGCCTTGAGGAGCTTCTTTTAATGGCCCTGCGCTTTGCCGCGGTTGCCGCGTTGGTGCTGGCACTCGCGCGGCCGATGGTTCGCAGCAGCTGGCTCGGAAACACAACGGACGGCGAGGTAATTCTCGTTCTCGATAATTCACTATCGATGTCGCGCGAAGCCGAAGGGGACAGCGCCGGCGGCAAAATGAGGGAGCAGGCGCTGGAGCTTGTCGATTCGCTTTCAGCGGCCGACGGCGTGCAAGTTATTTTGGCTTCAGGCAGCGAATGGGCCACGGCGGAGTCGATCGCTGCGGATAGTGCCGGTAGGCAGCGGCTTCGCAAGATCGTCGAAGAGGCAGAGCCGACGCTTGGCTCGGCCAATCTGCTCGCGTGCCTTCAAGCGGCCGTGCATCTGCAGCCCGAAAATGAGCCTGCCGGACGGCGAATCGTCGTCTTCACCGACAATCAGCGTTCGGGCTGGCAAACGGACGCGGCCGGCGCCTGGCAGCAATTGAAAGTTGATTGCGACGCGTCGGTGTTTCCGATCACGATCGAAGTTGTAGATAGTGGGCTGGACGTGGCCGAAGTCGACAACCTGGCGGTAACTGATGTGCGCGCCGCGAAGAATCTCATCAGGCCCGGTGAGCAGGTCGAGTTGGCCGCCGATATCGTCAACACAGGCGATGTGCCGACCGAGAAAACCAACCGTGGAGTGGCTTCTCGGCGGACAAGGTTGTGCAGACGACGCCGGTTGGTGCGCTTGCAGCCGGTGCGAAGACGCAAGCGAGCGGATCGGTGCGAATGGCGGATGCCGGAATTTTTTCCGTGACTTGCCGCATTACAGGACCGGATCAGGTGCCGCTCGATCAAGAGAATTCGCTCGTCGTCGAGGTTGCCGACGAGCTTTCCATATTGTTCGTCGAGGGGAGTACCGGAGCGAAGCCTTCGGTCGCTGCTGCGGAATTATTCGCGGCGGCCCTCGGATTCAAGAACAACGAGCCGCAGGCCTGGCATTCGGTTTACCGGCCAGAGGCCATCGAGTTGACGTCTCTTGCTGCGCACCCGCTGGCCCGCTACCGCGCGATCGTGATCAACAACCTCGATGAGCTGGATGCCAGAGCGCACGACCGGCTCGATTCTTTCGTTCGCGCCGGCGGTGGACTTTGGGTAGCGCTCGGCGAGGCGGTCGATCGCACCTGGTTCAATCGCGACTGGTATAGCGACGGCGACGGTCTTAGCCCTCTTGGGCTTGAGTCGCTGGAAGTCATTGCCAAACACGGATGACGCGGCGGCGACAGTCCATCCGCCGTCGCGCGATCATCTGGCGACGCTACAGCTTGCCAATACGACGCAACTAGATATCGATGAAGCACGGATTCGCGAGCGCTGGCTATTTGCACAGCGGCCGGCGGGCGATAATGCGGTCTCGTCGCTTTTGGAATCGGGCAGCGGCCAGCCGCTGGTGGTGGAAAACTACGTCGGGCAGGGCCGCGTGCTGCTGCAGGCTTTTCCGTTGGGGTTGGAATGGAGCAATTTGCCGCTATTAAAGGCGTATGTGGTCATGATTCACGACTGGCTCGCGTATGTAACCGCCCCAACAATGGCCCGTTACAACCTATCGCCCGGCTCGCCGATCACTGCGACTGCGCCAAAGGATGCGCCGGCACTTCGGCCGCTCTGGTCACGCCGCGCGGCGCGAGATTGCGCTCGTGGCGCTCGATGGCGACGGGTCGCCCGTATTTCGCTACACGCAGACGCAGCTTCCGGGCAACTATCGCATTCGATTCAAAAGCGGCAACTCGCCGGCAGGCGACGTGCCATTTCACGTAGCGCATGATG
Organism: uncultured Planctomycetota bacterium; assembly: GCA_963713365.1. Taxonomy (GTDB): domain Bacteria; phylum Planctomycetota; class Planctomycetia; order Pirellulales; family Lacipirellulaceae; genus JABDGM01. The sequence goes on from CAVQLN010000013.1 coordinate 243,341, forward strand.
CGAGCGAATCGACGATTGCGCGGCTGGCCGAAGCCGATCGAGCAAAGCTCCTGGTCCCGGCTGGCGTGCAGTTTGCCGGCGCGAATGCGCCGGCCGTCGCCACACGCGACAGCGCACCGCGCCGCGAACCGTTTTGGGGAATATTGCTGACGGCCCTTGTCGCGCTGTTGGTCGGCGAGCTGATGTTATCAACGTGGCTTGCACGGCAGCGCAGCGGTCTGTCTGTTAGCACGGCCTAAATGAAAGAAAACAGGATCTCACGCAAAGGCGCGAAGGCGCAAAGGCGGAGGGATAAAAGTGAAAGATGAAAAATGAAAGATGAATGCAATGCATCGGTGGGAAACGATCACTCATCCCTTGTCCTTCACTTTCATCTGCTTTCCTTGCGCCTTAGTGCCTTTGCGTGAGATTTAGACACCATCGATTTGTGACATCGTCATGAACACCGGCAGCCCGCAAATACTCGAACGGTTGGCCTGGGAAGGCGTCGTCGACGGGCGGACCGCGCTCGTCATTTGCGTGATCGTCGCCCTGGCCGCGGGGTGGTCGTTGTGGCGCGAGCGGCGGGCGGTTGGCCGCGGATGGGCCGCCGCGTTTTGGGTTTTGCGGGTCGTGGCGTTCGGCGTGGCGCTGTGGATGCTTGCCGGGCCAACGCAGCAGCGCAGTCGAGCGCACGACGACGACCCAATCGATCGCCATCTTCGCCGATGGCAGCGAGAGCATGGGCGTCGTCGATCCGCCGGAGCCCGCTGATACAGTGCGCTGGGCCTTGGCGGTCAATGGCACGTCAAGCGGAGATGCTCTGGTGCGCTGCGATAAGTTGGCCTTGGCACTGGGCACGGCCCAGTCGGAGTGCCAGCGTTTCGCGCTGATGGTGAAGGAACACCGGCCGACGAAGCAGCTCGCGCCGCAACTAACCACGATTGCGACGAGCATCGAACGCGCATTGGGGCATATCGAGGCTCTGGTGAGTGGGCTCGATGGAAACGACACATCGATGTCAGACAGGGCGACGCGCATCGCGACGCTTCTCGACGGGCCGGTAAAGGAATCACTTGCCGCGATTCGTACCGGGCTTGACCGATCAGGCGGGACGGTTGACGACGATTTTTCAGTGCGACTCGATCAGCTAAACGAAGGCATCCATAGTACGCAGCGGCGTACGCAAATCTTCGCGGCCGATTTGGCACAATTGCGCGCCGATAACGCGACAGCAGAGGTCAAGGAAGCGGGCAGCCTCACGCGCCGCGAGAAAGCCGGCCGCACGCTTGACGCGCTGGAGAAGGAGCTGGGCGACGCGATCGACAAGAACGTTCGCATCGAGCGATTCCGCTTTGATCGGACGTCGATGCCGGTGGGAGTTGACGCCGGCTGGAGCGGCGTGTTGGAAGCCACTCCGGAAGCACTCGCCGAGGCTAGCGCCTCAGCGAACGACGCAACCGCAACGCCAGATCAAATTGGCACAACGGAGCCAGCGACAAATCTTTCGGCCGTATTCGATCAGTTGGCGAACCAGTCAGGCCAGCGGGCCGGCCACTCAATGCGATTGGCCGTGGTGCTCTCGGACGGCCGGCATAATGACGCGGGTGCCCCGCCGCCTCAGGAAGTCGCCGCTCAACTGACAGACATACCAATCTACGTCGTTCCAATCGGTAACTCCGTGCTGCAGCGCGACATTTTATTGCATCGCGTCGAGCGCCGGCCACGGTGGCCGAGAAAGATTCGGCAGTCGTCGACGTGATCGTCACCGGATTCGATTGCGAGGGACAAAGCGCGGCCGTTGTTCTTCGGCACGAGGGGCGTGAAGTGGACCGCAAGCCGGTCGAGTTCACTGGCAGCCGCAGCGATTACCGCGTGCGGTTCATGGTGCCGGCCAAGGAGCTGGGTTGGCAGGAGTACATCGTCGAGGTCGAACCGGTCGAGGACGAAACGAATACGGCGAACAACTATCAGCCGGTGTCGTTCGAAGTGGTGCGCGATCGTGTGCGTGTGCTGTTGGCCGACGGAGTGGCGCGTTGGGAGTATCGTTATCTGAACCAGCTTTTCCGCCGCGACGAGCACGTGGAGTTCGACGAGCTATTATTCCATCCGCGCTTGCAAGGAACGGGAAAACTGGCCGAGCGACCAGAGTTCCCGCGGGACGTCGATGGATGGGCCGAGTACGACGTGGTGATCCTTGGCGACATCGCCCCACGGCAGCTTTCGGCCGACAGCCAACAGGCGCTCGCGGAATTCGTCCGCACGCGCGGCGGCAATCTGCTTCTTATTGCCGGGCAGAACTCGATGCCGGGCGGATTTGCTGGCCAGCCGCTCATCGAGCTTTTGCCGGTGGAGCGCGGAAAGGTAATCTTGCCGCAGCAGGGTTATGCGCTGCAACCTCACGGAGGAAGGCCGCTTTCATAGCGCACTGTTGATTGCCGATTCTGCCGAGGAAAGCCGGCGCGAATGGCGTAGCGTGTACGAGCGGTTTCCGGTATTCGGTTTGAGTGAATACAGCCGGCCCAAGTCGACAGCCCGCACGCTTATCGAAGCCACGTCGCGAAACGGCCGGCGAAGTCAAAGCCGGATAGCGCCAGCGAAGTGGAGCATGCGTTTCTCTGTTGGCACCGTGTTGGGGCCGGCCGCGTGGCGTTTCTGGCAGCTCCGGATACCTATCGTTTGCGGTGGCGGCGAGGCGACCGAATGCATCATCGTTTTTGGGGTCAATTCTTGCGCTGGATCACCGCGGCCGATTCCGGCGCGGGCGCCGACGCGGTTCGGATGCAGACAGATCGCACGCGGTATATGGCTGGCGAACCGGTTGAGATTACGTTGTGGCTGAAAGATCCATCGGGCCGGCCGCTTTCGGGCGAAGCCGTTCAGATCGAAGCGCGGACGTTCGACAACGACGTGCACAGCATCGAGCTGACGCCGGACGCCGACGTCGCCGGCCGCTACTTCGGCACGCTAAGCGATTTGCCGGCCAGCGCTTATCAACTCAGCGTCAAAGGGAAGGTGGTTGAGGAACTGCTCGCGCAGAGCAAAGAGGAAAACGAGGCCAAGGCCACGATCACCATTACGGCGGGCGACAGCATCGAAATGCTCAACACGCATTGCAACCTGGCGTTGTTAGAACAGATCGCCCAAATGACGGGAGGACAGGTGATTCCGCCCACCGCGATCAGTGAGGTGCTGCAGCTTGTTTCATTCACGCCGGAGGTGAGCGAAACGCATCCAGCGCACGCCGCTGTGGAACCGCTGGTCGAACCTATTCATTGTGCTGGGATGCTTGTTTACGGAATGGATCGTACGGAAAGCGAAAGGGCTGGTGTAAGTTTCAGGCGAAGATAAAGTCTCACGCAAAGGCGCCAGGGCAAAGAAACGATAATAAGGTTTGAGTGATGAGGCAGCGCCACGCGAATAAATCGCCTTTAACTTTAATTGGTGAAGTTTACGGTTCCTGCCTTTGCTGCCTTAGCGCCTTTGCGAGCAAATTAACGAGCGTCTCCCGGAAAATGGAAGGACGAAGCATGAATCAATCGACTTCGTACTCAGCCGTGCCGTTTGCCATTCTGCGGAAGCTGCGTTTGGTGCGGCAGCGAAAGTTATGGGTGCATGCGGCGAGCGCGTTGGTCGCGGCAATTGCGGTGCTGTTGGCCGCCATGGGCGTGGCGATGCTCATCGATTATCTGGCGACGCTTTACGATTCGGGCTGGCGCGTGGTATTAACCGCCGCGGCGCTCGGCGCGGCAGCAGTCACCAGCGCCGGCTGGCTGGCGATGGTATTCCGCCGCCTTCTTGGGTTGGAACGCATTGCGACGGACGTCGATCGTGAGATTCCACAGCTCGCCGAGCGCTGGACGACGATGACGCGGCTGGGCACTGATGCCGACAATGCGCAGGTAATGCATCCGGCGATGCTCCGCCGCGTCGCGACTGAAGCGGCAAGTTGGGAGCCGCATGTCGAGCCGCAGCAAATTGTTTCAATGTCGACGTTAATGCGGGCGATGCTCGGCCTTACGGCCGTCACGGCCGTGTTGGGCGTCGCGGTCATGTTGGATTCCCAGCGCACATTGGTGCTGTTGCAGCGATTCTGGATGCCGGGCTCGTCGATCTCGGCTACGCAGCTTGTAAACGTGCCTGGCAACGTCGTCGTTGGGCGCGGCGAGCCGCTGGCGCTAGCGGCCCAGGTCGAGGGAATTCCGGTGGAGCGGGCCACGCTATTCGTGCGTTCTGCGGCTAATCCGAAACGGGAAATAGCGCTCGTGGCTCACGGCCAGTCCCCTATTGAGTTTTCGCACCGAATGCGCACCGTCGAAGAGCCGTTCGACTACCGGTTTCGCGCCGGCGACGGTCAGACGGATTGGTACACCGTCGGAGTAGCGGACCGGCCGGAGATCGAACAGCTGCAGCTTACCGTGACGCCGCCCGCGTACACCCGCCAGTCGACGAAGACATTTGATAAGCTCCCCCAGCGTGTTTCGACACTTCAGGAAAGCGAACTGGAGCTTGCCCTCCGTCCGAAAGCGCCGGTGAAGGGCATCGAGCTGCAATTCGGCGCTGACAAATCAGTCCAGCTTGCGGCTGATGACGATGGCTGGTTCCGCTGGAAAACCACTCTGGCTGAAAGTTTTACGCTGACTCCGATTCTCACCGAGCAGCACGGGCTTACCAATCTGCGGCCACCAAAATGTCAGTTCACGGTTTACGCGGACAAGCCACCGGCAGTGAAAGTGCTCATGCCCGATGACAAGGTCGCCGCGCGGCCGGACGACACAATTCAAATCACCTTTTCTGCCAGTGACGACGTTGGCATCGAGTCGGCCGAGCTGTTGGTATACGACGAGGCAGTTGGCGGCGACGAACTGACGCCCATCGCCTCGATTCCTATTCCGCTTGGCGACCAAACGGGCGCCCGCTCCGTGCAGGAGAGCGTGGCGCTGGACCTGAACAAGTTCCTGGTGGAAGACGGAATGGAGCTGAGTTATGAGATTCGCGTGCGCGAGGACCGCGGCGCATCACAGGCGCAGCCGAGCGCAGCGGCCGAAGCGCCGGCAAGCGAATCGACCGCGAGCCAGCCGTCGGAGAATCAGAACGCTGCAAGACAGTCGGAGGCGGTCGGGCCATCGAGCCGCCCGCAAGTCGCACCTGGTGAGAATTCCTCAAAGGCGTCTCGTGCAGCCTCGATTCCGAAGGGTACAGAGAGTCAGCAAACTGCGTCGCAAAGTAGTCCGGCAACAGAGGATGGAGCAAAGCAGACGAAGGCCGGCGGCGGATGAACGGACGTCGCGTTCTCCGCAGCCCGAACGACTTGCACCCAATAGCCCATCAGACCGCAACACGGGATCATCGACTTCGGAATCTCAGGCGAGCGAATCAGCACCGCAATCGAACGTAGCGCGCACGACGGGCAAGTCTTCGGGAGATGGTGAGAAACCGGGCAACGAAAAATCCGTCAGTAAACCGGAAGTGCAACGGGAGGCTGCCGCGGCGCCGAATAACGTGGCGAAAGGCGACCAATCGCCGCGCACGGCAACGACCGGACGCCAGACGTTGTCGGGCGACCGCTCACAGGAACAGGCTCAACAGACATCATCGACAGAAAATTCGCAAGCTGGCTCGCCGAGTTCAAAACCTAGTGCGGTTGATCAAACTACGCCGGCGCGTCCAGCCAGCAGGCGAGCAATACGGCGCAGCAACGTGACAATGCTGCAAAAGCTTCGCCGAACGCCGATCAGCAATCCAATTCGCAGCAATCATCGCAATCAGGGCAGCCAGGCGGCTAGCGGCGGCGAGCAACAATCGTCGTCGCCAAGCGACCGGCCGCCGGGCGATTCGATGCCACGCCGCTCGCTTGATGTCGCCCAATCGGCGTCAAGCCAACGAATGCGGCTGTCGGTGGACGAATGGGCGGGCAGCTTCGAGGGACAGCAGCGGTCGAAATTGGAAATGGCGATTTCGCCGGAGCTTGAGGCGCTGGACAAGGCGCTTGAAAGGGGACAGAAAACAGCCCGCGGCGTGCTCGATGAGCTTGAGGCGGATCCCACTTGGCGCGGCACGCACGATCGCGACGTCACGAGTGCTGAGCGTTCGACCGTCGAAGCGCAGGAGCTGGTTACCAAGCTGCAAGAGCGCACCAAGGACACGCCCTACGCGTTTATCGGGCTTGCAGGTGTCCGATATCAGCCTGCGCATATCGGGCCGGCGCAGCGACTTCTGGAAGGCGCTTGAGTCGGAGGGCGAGGATCGAGTCACGAGCGTTCGCGACGCGTGGCAACATTTGGGACGTGCGCGACAGCTAGTCGCCGAGCTGCGCGGCCAGTATGAGCGGACGCGCCGCGAGTTCCAGCTGGCTGAATCGGTCGAGAAAGTAAAAAAGATGTACCAGGTGTACCTGGAAAACTCCCAGGCGCTTTTGCAGATGCAGGATAGTGATCCCACGCGCTACGCACGGAAGATGGCGCAGATTTGAGTTGGACGACGAATACCTCAAGCGGTTGAAAGAAGTTCTGGAAATGCGGCGCGACATGCAGGCCGAGTTGGCCCGTATCCTGGCCGAGGATCCGCGGCTGCTGCGCCGGTTTATGGATTCCCTGCGCTATCGCTCGAACAATTTGCGCGAGGAGTTGGCAGGAATCGTGGCAGAACAGGCGGATCTTAATCGTGAGGTGCGGGCGTGGGCTTTGGTCGATGATGCCGACCGGCCAAAGATCGCCAAAATCCTCTTGTTGAAGCAGGTACAGGACGCTTCGAAGATCGCCACGGCCGCGGGAGAACTACAGAGCCGATATCAAACCTGGCTGCCACTCGACCGGGAGTCAAAAGACGAGGATTTGGCAGCCGCCACCAAGACGATCCAGGAAATGGCCACGGCCGCGAGCGAGCTCAACGCAACGGCCCAGAAATTTGTCGCCGATTCGCAGCGGGCCACTGTCAAGAACGCGGCGCCAGAGGCTGCCGAGTCGACAGCTGAAGCTGGGCCTGCGCCGGCCGAGAGCGATTCGCAGCAGGCGCTTGACGCGATGCTCACTGATGCCGAGTCGCTTTACCAGCGCCTCAACAATCTTGAGTTGACGTTGCGACAATTAGCGGCGCGCGAGGAGGGCGCTGAATCGGCATTGTTTGCGGCCAATCGGTTGGTCGATACGCGGCGGCTCGTGGCCGATACTTCCGCCTGGGTGCGCCAGATTCGCGCCATAAGGCGGGCAACTACACGGGAGCTGCCGAAGTCGACCAGTATCGACTGGCCATGAAGACTGACCAGTTGGCAGGCAAGCTTGGAACTCTCGAACAGTCGATGGCGGCGCTGCTAGGGCGCCAGGATGGAAAGCTGCCCGCGCCGATCGCCGAGAAGGCGCGCGAATTTCTCTCGGCGCTCGACAAGCAGGTTTCGCCAAATCAATTGGCGTCGGTTTACGCGTTGCACAGCAACCAGTTGCCCCGGGCGACGCAGCGACAGAAAGCGGCCGGCGAAGCGCTTGCCAAGGCGGAACAAGCCTACGACGAGCTGGTGCGGCTGGCGATCGAGGAACTCGACAAGCTGCCCGTGCAAGACCCAGTGGCCGACTTGCTCGATGACCCAACGCTCGACGAGCTGCTCGCACAACTCGAACAAGAGTTGCCGATTGATGAATTGCTCGGAATTCCGAACCGGCCCTCGAATTTGCGAATCATCGGAGATTGGCTGCGGCCGGGCAGCGGCGGAGGCGGCGGCTCTGGGCAAATGGTGATGAACCAAATGCGGCAAGACCAGGAGCGTGCGCGGCAGCAGCTCAATCGCGCGTACCAGCGTGCGTTGGCCAGGGCCCTTAAAGAAGCTACGCCGCAGCGCGTGGAAATGCCGCGGCCCGTCAAGCTTGCCGATTGGAACCGGTTGGTCTCAGAACTGGGCGACGATTTACGGCAAGGCCGCGATAAAGCGCCGCCCGAGCAGTATCGCCGCGCGATCGAGCAGTACTTCTCGCAGATCAGCAGCGTCGTGGCGGAGGACGAAAAAGCATCTCCGTAAGCGGGGTTTCAAATGGAATCACTTTGTGGCAATGGTCGGCTTGGATTCCTTAGCCCTGACCACTTGCCGATATTCGAACGATAGCGGACACATGACGTGAGTCTTCGCGCGAGCATCATCGCCAGCCTCGTTCTGGTCGCCGGACTTGTGCTACTGGTTGTGTCGTCATCGGTCGTTGCACAGCGGTCGGCGTCAACCACCACAATCAGCGAGAGCGCCGCCGAATCATCCCTGAACAAGCGCGGCTACGACACGCCGGCGAATGTGCTCTCCGCGGAGCAGTGGCGGCGGGTCGATGCGGCTGTGAAGCGAGCCCTCGAATGGCTTGCCGCCGAGCAACAGGTCGACGGCTCGTTTCCAACGTTGGAGACAGGCCAGCCGGGTGTCACCAGTCTGTGCATGATGGCGTTTGTTTCCCATGGCCACGTGCCCGGCGATGGCAAATACGGCAAGCTGTTGGAACGAGCGGCCGATTATGTGGTTTCGTGTCAGAAGCCCAACGCTCTGGTGACGCTGCTTGGTCCCGACGGCCCACGGATTACGCGTGACGTGTATTACGAAATCGGAACATGTGCCGCATATAACCATGCCATCTCGTCGCTTATGCTGAGCGAATTCTATGGAATGAGCGATCCGCAGCGAGCCGTGCGCATCAAGGCAGTGATCGAAAAGTCGCTTGACGCGACACTCGAAATGCAGCGCTGGCCGAAGGAACACTCAGAGGATCGCGGAGGCTGGCGTTACGTACACGATCCGCCTGGTCAACCGGATTCGGACCTGTCCATTACAGGATGGAATTTGATGTTCCTGCGGTCGGCGCGGAACGCCGGCTTCACCGTCCGCGAAGAGCCGATTGACGAAGCAATTGCGTACGTCCGCCGCTGTTTTTCAGAGGAGTACGGCGCATTTCAGTATTTCGGAGGCAGCCAGGATCACCGCAGTCGCGGCATGGCCGGGGCGGGCATCCTGGCGCTTGCGCATGCCGGTTTTCACAACGCGCCGGAAGCGCGGCGAACCGGCGACTGGATATTGCGACACGGCTTTGACGGCTACAACGAAACCCTGACGTTTAATGGCGCGTGGCCGCACGACCGGTATCATTACGCAGTGTTCAATTGTTGCCAGGGAATGTACCAATTGGGCGGGCGGTATTGGGAGGAGTTCTTTCCGCGAGTCGTCGAGGTTCTTTTGGAGCACCAGGAGCGCGATGGATCCTGGCCGGCGGACAGCCACTGGCACGACAGCCAGTTTGGCTCCGCATACACGACCGCGCTCGTGGTTATGACCTTGGGAGTGCCCAATCAGCTGCTGCCAATTTTTCAGCGTTAGTCCAACTAGGCAACTTTCTCGTCACCAATCCAATAACCGGCCATGAAAATAATGTCGAAACATTGGCAGCGTGTCGGCTTATTTATGCTGCTCTGTTGCGCGGTTGCCGCGCATCTGGTCGCACAGGAAACCGAAAACGCGAACCAGGCAGAGGCACAAGACGAGGAAGTGTCAACGGTCGCGGCCGAGCGCTCACGCGATGATACGGCGGCCAGCGTGTTGTCGGCCGATGAGTGGCAACGTGTCGACGAGGCCGTGGAGTGCGCGTTGGAATGGCTTGCCGCGCGGCAGCAAGACGACGGTTCGTTTCCCAGCATCGAGTTGGGCCAGCCGGGCGTTACGTCGCTGTGTGTGATGGCGTTTCTGGCCAACGGTCATATGCCGGGCGAAGGGCAATACGGAAAGCGGCTCGAGCGCGCGACAGATTATGTGCTCGAGAGTCAAAAGCGCAACGGGCTGCTTTCGCGCGTCGGACCCGACGGTCCGAACATTAACCGCAGCGTGGGGCACGAGATTGGCGAAGCGGCAGCCTACAATCATGCGATCGCCTCGCTCATGCTCAGCGAGCTTTACGGTATGAGCCAGACCGACCGCTCTGCCCGCATCCAGGAAGTAATCGCCAAGGCACTTTCCGCATCGCTCGAGATGCAGCGCTGGACCAAGACGCCCGAGGGCGACCGAGGCGGCTGGCGCTACGTCGGCCGGCCAGTTTATGGCACCGATTCGGATTTATCGGTTACGGGTTGGGAGCTAATGTTTCTGCGCTTGGCGCAACGCGGGGTTCGATGTGCCGAAAGAATCGATTGATGATGCGGTGGCGTACATTCGCCGCTGTTTTCACGAAACTTATGGCACATTTCTCTACATGCAGGGCAAGGGAAATCAGGATCTGCGCAGTCGAGCGATGGCGGGGGCGGGAATTCTGGCGCTTGCTCACGCCGGTTTTCACGAGTCTTCAGGAGGCCAAGAAATCGGCTGATTGGTTGCAGAAATACAACTTCGACAAATACAACCAGATCGAGCCGTTTGAGCAGCAGTGGTATATCGACCGGTATCACTACAGCTTGTTCAACTCGTGCCAGGGGATGTACCAACTGGGCGGGGCGTATTGGGAGAAGTTTTACCCGCCAGCCGTGCGCACGTTGCTTGATAACCAACAGGGCGACGGTTCGTGGCAGGCGGAAAGCCACTTCAACGACGGCAAGTTTGGTAACGCCTACACGACGGCGCTGGTCGTCATGTCGCTCGGTGCGCCGAATCAGTTCTTGCCGGTTTTCCAGCGGTAACTCTAAGAGCTTCTAACAGAATGAATAAACCGCCAAGAACGCCAAGGTCGCCAAGAAATACATTCGCGATTTCCGCCTTCCTTGGCGAACTTGGCGTCCTTAGCGGTTCAATTTATTAGGTACTCTAAATGAATAAGGAGCACAGCAATGAGTAGCATCATTTGTAAGATAATTGCTGTCTCGTGCGCTGTGTTGTACATGGCACGACTATCGCTTGCGCAGGAGAATTCGGATCGCAGAGCAGTCGCCCCAGAAAATTCCGCGAGTGAAGCAGTCTCCGACGTGCTGCCGCCCGAAGAATGGAAGCGCGTCGATGCGGGAGCGGCGCGGGCAATTAAGTGGCTCGCCACGCAGCAAGAGGCAGACGGGTCATTCCCCACGATGGAAATGGGCGAGCCAGGCGTCACCAGCTTGTGCGTGCTGGCGTTCATGGCGCACGGCCATCACCCCGGCGAAGGTGAGCATGGGCAGCGACTGGAGCGGGCAATCGAATTCATCCTGTCGTGCCAAAAGGAGAACGGACTCGTGTGCGTCCTTGGCCCAGACGGGCCCACGATCCGCCGCAACGTGCAGCACGAAATTGGGCAGACGGCAGCGTATAACCACGCGATCGCATCACTCACGCTGGCCGAGATCTACGGCATGGGCCATTCCAGGCAGGCCGAGCAGATTCAGAAGGTGATCGATAAATCGTTGGCGGCGACGCTCCAGATGCAGCGCTGGCCAAAGGACCGTGGCGCGATCGACGAAGGCGGCTGGCGGTATATAAATCCCTTCGACGCCGATGATTCGGACCTTTCCATCACCGGCTGGTCGCTGATGTTTCTCCGTTCGGTGCGCAATGCGGGTTTCGAAGTTCCGGATAAGTCGATTGATGACGCCGTGGAGTATGTGCAGCACTGTTTCTCGGACGAGTATGGATGCGCACGGTTATGTGGCCGGGCCGGGCGACCATCGCAGCCGCGGCATGGCTGGGGCTGGCATTCTCGCGTTGGCGCACGCTGGCTATCACGACTCCGAGCAAGCGAAGCGCACGGGCCGATGGCTGCTAGATTACACGTTCGAAGTTTACAACAGCGACGACGGGCTGCCGCGCGACCGATACCATTACAGCCTGTTCAATTGCTGCCAGGGAATGTATCAGCTTGGCAGCCCGTATTGGGAGCAGTTCTTTCCGCGGGTCGTTGGCCATATTCTGAAGCACCAGGAGGCTGATGGTTCTTGGGAGCCTGAAAGCTATCACCTCGACCGGCCGTTCGGCGACTCGTACACCACGGCGCTGGTTTTGCTGGCTCTTAGTCCGCCGAATGAGATTCTGCCCATTTTTCAGCGATGATATGGTGTCGCAACGCAATCGCCACAACCCGAGACTCGTTTGCGATTCACCGCACCGCGTGATCGGGTGGACTGTTGCGTGTAGTCTGTTTGTGGCGCTAGTGACGTCGATTTTGTTGGCACAGGATACTCAACTCTCGGGGCTGTGCGCGCCATCCGCCCCCACGGCGAAACCGCGGCGGGGCGACGATACGCCGAGTAATGTTCTATCGACCGCCGAATGGCAGCGAGTGGATGCGGCTGTCGAGCGCGGGCTCAATTTTCTTGTTTCGCAGCAACAGCCGGATGGTTCGTTTCCGACGTTGGCCACGGGGCAGCCGGGCGTCACAAGTCTTTGCGTGCTGGGATTCATGGCCCACGGCCACACACCCGGCGACGGCACGTACGGCGAACGATTGGAGCAAGCCACCGACTTCATCATGGCTTGCCAGAAAGAAAACGGGCTGATCACGCTGTATGGTCTGGAAGGGCCAAAAATAACCCGCGACGTTAGTCATGAAATCGGCACAGCGGCCGCCTACAACCATGCGATTGCGTCGCTCACCCTTTGCGAAATGTACGGCATGGGTCATACCAAGCAACGAGCGAAAATGCAGCGTGTCATCAACAAAGCGCTCGAAGCGGCACTGGAAATGCAGCGCTGGCCAAAGGATAGCCCGGGCGACAAGGGCGGCTGGCGTTACGTCGATGACTTCGATGGGAGCGATTCGGACCTTTCGGTGACCGGCTGGTATCTCGATGTTCTTACGATCCGCTCGCAATGCCGGCTTCAACGTGCCGAAGCAGGCTATTGACGATGCAGTCGGCTTCGTGCGACGGGCTTTTCAGAAGAATTATGGCGCGTTTGGCTACACCGTCGGTACAGGCCGCAGCCCGAGCCGGGGCACCGCGGGCGCCGGCATCCTTGCGCTTGGACACGCCGGCTTTCACAATTCCTTCGAGGCCCAGCGCACTGGCCAGTGGCTGATGCAATACAGCTTCGAAGTCTATAACGACACGCTCGGACTTGACCGAGACCGGTATCACTACAGCTTGTTCAACTGCTGCCAGGGCATGTATCAACTTGGCAGTCCATTTTGGGAGCAGTTTTTTCCGCGCACGGTGCGAGTGGTACTCGCTCATCAGCAGCCCGACGGATCGTGGGACGCAGAGAGCTACGACCGCGACCGGCCATTCGGCAACTCGTACACGACCGCTTTGGTGCTGTTATCGCTCGGACGCCGAACCAGTTACTGCCAGTGTTTCAGCGGTGACAATGGAGCGATTATAGATTTCGCTCGCCGTGCTCTTTCCGATATTGGCCGGGGGTCATGCCGACGGCTTCGCGGAACAGCACGCTCATGTACTCGGCGTGCGCGAAACCGACTTTGTTGGCGATTGCGCCGAGTTTGTAATCGGTGTTGATCAGCAGCTCCTTGATGCGTCGGATGCGCACTTTGTTGATCTCGGATTTGATCGAGCGGCCTACGCCTTTGATGAACCGGCGCTCGAGCGTGCTGCGCGACACCGGCACGGTGGCGACAACGTCATCCACAGAGATGCCGTCGCAAGCTCGCTCGCGGATAAACTTCATCGCGGCGGCGACTTCCTGATCACGGATCGCCAGCACGTCGCTCGATTGCCGCGTGACGACGCGCAGCGGATCGATGAGCAGGCGCGGCTCGGTGGGCACATGGCCGCGCATCATCTTGTCTAACAGCACTGCGGCTTCGAAGCCGATTCGACGTGTGTCGTGCTCCACGCTGGAAAGCGGCGGATCGGCCAGGTTGCACAAGATCGTGTCGTTATCGATGCCCACGACCGCCACTTCGTCGGGCACGTCGATCTTGCATTCGCGCGCGGCGTTGAGAAGCTGCAGCGCTCGAATATCGTTGCAGGCGATGATACCGACGGGCTTTTCCAGGCTCGTAAGCCACTCGGCCAGCTCCTCCTGGTGCAACAGGCCACTGGCTTCAATGCGCGACGTGTCGGCCGTGTGCGGGTTGGGGCTGTCGACGGTTGTCAGTTTCATGCCGCTTTCGGCAAGCATCTGCAACAGAAACGTCTTGCGGCGTCGAGAATAGTTTGCGCCTTCAAAACCGCAGAAGCCGAATCGCTGAAAGCCGCGCTCCAGCAGATGTTCGAACGCCAGCCTGGTGACGAGCACGTCGTTCGTTTCAACCAGCGGCACGTCGGGCATTTTGTGCAGGCCGCGCAGATCGACGGCCGGCAGGTTGTGCTTCACCAGATACGAAACGATTTGCACATTCTCCACCCGCGCAATAATCCCATCGCCTTGCCAAGACTCGATCCATTTAGGAACAGGTTCGCCGAGGTTTCGCTCGTGAAAATAGATGGACCAGTTCCGGTGCGCGCGGGCATAGGCGGCGATGCCCGTCAGGACACCGCGGCCGTAGGCACGCGAAGATTCAACCAGCAGTGCAACTTTCTTTCGCATGGGTTGCCCGGTGGACACGGATCATTCGAGAGAGAACGGTTCGAATCAGTACGTCTCGGACATCGCTGTGCGCCGAGTTCGGAGAGAAGATCGCAACGGCGGCCGACAGTCGATCGGTGGCGTTGCGATACGCTGAGGTTGGTCTGCGTGCCATTGGTCAACCCGGCCGTTTCAGCCCAGTATACGTTTTTGCGTCGCGGAAGTTGACTAAAAATATCAATTGCGGCCACAGCCGGCCTGTCAAAAAACTCGGCATTCATGCTTGTTTCCGACGGCTTCGACAAAGTAAAATACTCGAACTGGTGACGTAAAAACATAGTTGTTTGGGCATATTCCTCAGCTTTCGGCGGCGATGCCGGAATGGATTCTGTGGTCCTTGCATCCTCAACAGTTCATCGGCCCACACACGTCAAGCACTCGCGAGGTTGCCAAATGCATGAGTCTTATCCCGCCGTCCGCCACGCTCGTGCGCCTTTTGGATCCTCAATGACAACGATTTATCACATTGCGAAATGAATCTTCAATGGCGAAAAATCGGAACCGCATCGCATTTCATGGAAGTTTTTTCGAGTTCGTATGATGCTCCGCGCTTATGACGAATGAGCGTATAATGCGGCCGTGACGTTACTCGTGGACTCGGAACAAGACGAGGATTCCACATCCGAGTCGGATATTGGCCGAAGCTGCCCGCTTCGGGGTTCAGTTGCAGTTTGATCGGCCTGTAGCAGGCACGACGGGGTTAAACGTTCATTGTGACTACTGAATGCCGATGCGCTGGTAGACTGGGAAAGATTCTCCCAGGTTTCCTTCGTCACGCCGTTCGATTCATCGACTGCAAATTGCCGGGAGTAGGGCTATCTCGGTGCCCCGCTTTTCTTATTACTGCCTGCTCGTGGCTAGTTCTGATTTCGGCCGGTTCAGCCGCTGAAATCGCCGACGCCGAAAAACTCTTTAAATCGGGCAGATACTCCGAATGCGCGAAACTTGCCGCACGGGAGATTGAAGACGAATCGTGGGATGAAGACTGGCCCTACTTGAAGGCGAGTGCCGAGTTGGCTGAAGGGAAGTACGCCCAAGCGCTGGAAACAATTGAACAAGCATTGCAACAGTATGACTCGAGTGTGCGAATGCGGCTGTTGGTGCGCAAGGCGTTTCTTTTTAACGGGGACGAAGCGAGAGCCGGCAGCGTGCTTCAGGAGTTGGATCGGTTCGTCATGGCTGATCCACGCCGTATTGACGGGCGGAACGACCGCGTGGCGGTGGGCCGCTTCCTTTTGGAGCGCGGAGCCGACCCGCGGCAAGTGCTGGAATTGGTATACGATCCGCTGCGCAAAGAGGCGCCCGGTTTCGTTGACGTGTACGTTGC
The DNA here is from genome assembly GCA_963713365.1 of uncultured Planctomycetota bacterium. Taxonomy (GTDB): domain Bacteria; phylum Planctomycetota; class Planctomycetia; order Pirellulales; family Lacipirellulaceae; genus JABDGM01. The sequence continues at coordinate 259,081 of CAVQLN010000013.1, forward strand.
GACCGCGGAGCTGGCGCTGGAAAAGTACGATTTCGCCTTGGCTGCTGACACGCTGCGAACGGCGCCGCGCAGCGCGGCCAGCGATCCGCAGTATCACTATTTGCTGGCCCGTGCCTATGAACCCGATGACCCGCAGCGAATGGATGCTGCCCTGACGGCGGCGCTGGCGATCAACCCACGGCACGTCGATAGTCTGCTATTGCGAGTTGACCGGTTGATCGACGCGGAGCAGTACGCTCAAGCGGGGAATCAGCTCAAGCAGGTGCTTTCCGTCAACTCGAATCATCCTCTGGCTTGGGCCTACAAAACCGTGTTGGCGCACCTCGAGTCCGACGCGGCGGCCGAGCAGGAAGCGCGCGACCAGGCCTTAGCTCGATTGGAAGACCAATCCCGAAGTCGACCACCTCATCGGCCGCAAGTTATCGCAGAAATATCGATTTGCCGAAGGAGCGGCGTACCAGCGGCGGGCCTTGGAGTTCGATGCCGACTATCGGCCGGCCAAGCTTCAGCTCTCGCAGGACCTATTGCGTTTGGGCGAGGAAGACGAAGGCTGGCGGCTGGCCGAGGAAGTCGCGGAGCACGACGGGTACGATGTCGTGGCGTTTAATCTGACAACGCTTGAGGATCAACTGGCCAAGTTTCGCACAATCGGCGGCGACGGGCTTTTGGTGCGCATGGATTCGCGTGAAGCCGATCTCTATGGCGAGCGAGTGCTGGAATTGCTGCGAAAAGCTCGCACCACATTGTGCGAGAAGTACGATGTGTCGTTAGACAATCCGATTGTGATCGAGATCTTTCCGCAGCAGAAGGATTTTGCGGTGCGGACGTTCGGCATGCCGGGCGTGGCCGGTTTCCTGGGCGTGTGTTTCGGCCGCGTGATCACGGCGAACAGCCCGGCGTCGCAGGGCGAAAACCCGGCGAATTGGGAGGCCGTGCTGTGGCACGAATTCTGCCACGTGGTGACGCTGCACAAAACGCGCAACAAAATGCCGCGCTGGTTGAGCGAAGGGATATCTGTGTACGAGGAGCGCCAGGCCGACCGCGACCTGGGGCCAATCGATGACGCCGCAATACCGCGAGATCATCTCAGCGGCAAGATGACGCCCGTGAGTCAGCCTCAGCTCGGCGTTCCTTTCGCCGCCGAGTCCCTTGCATCTGCAATTTGCGTATTACGAATCATCGCTCGTTGTCGAGTTTCTCATCGAAAAGTTCGGAATGGATGCCCTGCAAGATATCTTGAACGATCTTGGCGATGGAATGGAGATCAATGAAGCGTTGATCCGCCACACCGTCCCGCTCGGGCCGGTTGGACGCCGACTTTGAGAAGTTTGCTCGCGAGCGTGCCGAGGCGCTGGCGCCGACGGCGACGTGGGAGAAGCCGAAGTTACCGCCGGTGCAGCGAACTCGCAGGCTCTGGCGAAATGGCTGGAGCAAAATCCGCGAAGTGTGCCCGGCCTGGTTCGTTGGTGCCGGCAATTGCTCGTGCGAGCGCAGAATTCAAGGAGGCGCTCGCGGGGGCACAACGGCTAAAGGACGTGTATCCGAACGGCACGGAGGCCGAGAGCTGCTACGCGATCATGGCTGCCGCCCATCGCGGACTTGGCGAGATTATAGAAGAGCGAGCCGCACTCGAAGAAGTGGCCGCCCGCGATGCCGACGCCGTTTCGGCATACCTTCGACTTGATGGAAATTGGCGAGGAGGCAGGGCGATTGGGAGGGCGTGGCTCGGAACGCTCGGCGAATGCTGGCCATAAATCCCGCTGGTCGCCGGCGCCGCATCGTTATTTGGCTCAGGCTGCTGAAAAATTGGGCAGCCGAGACGAGGCCATTCGCGCAAATCAGGCGTTGATTCTCTTCGACACGACCGATGCGGCTGACACGCACTTCCGACTGGCCCAGCTTTTGCGTGAAGCCGGCAATCGCGAGGCAGCCAAGCGACACGTGCTCATGGCATTGGAGGAAGCGCCGCGATTTCTGGCCGCGCACCGGTTATTGTTAGAGCTGGCAAATGGGGACGTCGCGGCGGCGACTGAACCGTCCTCTCCCGAGGCCGCGAAACAATGAAACGCAAACATACAGTCACGTTCTTCATCGTCGTACTGCTGCTGGCCGTCACCAGCGCGAGTCTGGCGCAGCATGGCCGCACGCGGCCGCGGACGAGACCGCCGGGACCGCGATTGGGACCGCGATGACCGAGCCGGCGTGCCGATGTGGGAAAACGACGCGGGCTTCAAGAACGACGTCTTCACGTTCGTGCGGGTTCAGTACGACTCGTGGCGGTGGCCGAGGACGGGGCCGCCGGCGCGCGGCGGAAGTTGGGCCACCGATTATCCGGACAGCGACTTCAATTTCTCCTACCGCCTGCAGCAGTTGACCTCGCTGAAGGTGAATCCGAATCCCAGTTATCTTGCGGCTCACCGACGACGAGCTGTTCGATTACCCGTTCATCTACATGATCGAGCCGGGATCGCTCGTGTTCAACGAGGAAGAAGTTGCTTGCCTTGCGCAAGTACCTGCTCAACGGCGGCTTTCTGATGGTCGACGACTTCTGGGGCGACTACGAGTGGCAGAACTTCTACGAGCAGATCAAACGCGTGTTTCCCAGATCGCGAGCCGGAGGAACTGGACATCGATCACGAGATCTTTCAGCTGCGTGTACCGGCTGAAGGAAAAGCCGCAGGTGCCGAGCATCAACTATGCTGAATAGGGTCGCGACCAGGGAATCACCTGGGAACCGAACCACGGCGGCGACTGCCGGAACAGTGCATTTCAAAGGCATCTTCGACGACAAGGAGACGCATGATGGTCATCATCTGCCACAACACCGACCTGGGCGACGGCTGGGAGCGCGAAGGCGAAGACGAGTGGTACTTCCACGAGTTCGCTGAGAACAAGTCGTACCCGATGGGGATCAACATCGTGACTTACGCAATGACGCATTAGGTAGGTGAGTAAGTGAATAAGTGCAAATGGATGGAGACCTTCTCACCTACTCACTTACTCACAAGCGACGACAGGAGTACCCGTGGCAACGCAGATTGATACTTACGAGATGGAACAGCAGGTCGTCGAGCAGATTCGGCAGAGCCGGTCGCGGATCGATGCCGAGCTGGAGAAGGTCATCGTCGGCCAGAAGGAGGTGATCGAGCAGCTGCTCATCACGCTGTTCTCCGGCGGGCATTGCCTGATCACCGGTGCGCCGGGCCTGGCGAAGACGCTGCTCGTGCGTTCGATCGCGCAGATGTTCCATCTTAAAGTTTCAGCGGATTCAGTTCACGCCCGACCTGATGCCGGCCGACATCACCGGCACGGAAATTCTGGAAGACACAGGCGACGGCCGCCGGCGGATGCAGTTCGTCCGCGGGCCGATCTTCGCCAACGTGATCCTGGCCGACGAAATCAACCGCACGCCGCCCAAGACGCAGGCCGCACTCCTCGAGGCGATGCAGGAGCATCAGGTGACGGCGGCCGGCGTGCGCTATCCGCTGGAAGAGCCATTCTTCGTCCTCGCCACGCAGAACCCGATCGAGATGGAAGGCACCTATCCGCTGCCCGAGGCGCAGCTCGACCGGTTCATGTTCAACGTGGTGATCGATTACTTGCCGGAGGATGACGAGGTGGCAGTCGTGCAGCGGACGACTTCCGGGCCGGCCGCAACAGATCGAGCCGCTGTTCGGCGGCGAGGACGTGCTGCGGTTCCAGGAGATGGTGCGGCGCGTGCCGATCGCCGAGGACGTCGTGCGTTGGGCGGTGCGACTGGCGGCCGCTAGCCGTCCTGGCCAGCCCGAGTACGCCGGAATTCGTCAACGAATGGGTTAGTTGGGGCGCGGGCCTCCGAGCGGCCCAGTTCCTGGTGCTTGGGGCAAAGGCCCGCGCCCTCTTAGATGGCCGGTCACACGCGTACGCCCGCCGACATCCGAGCGCTGGTGCATCCGACGTTCCGCCATCGAATTCTCATTGGCTATCGGGCCGAAGCGGACGGCATTTCCGTCGACGATGTGATCGATCGCTTGCTGGAACAGGTGCGCTTTGCCGGGGAAGTAATGTCTGCCGCAGTTGCTAATTCGACGCCGTCTGAAGGCCGCACTCAAACCGCGGTCGGCCGCACTAGCTTCATCGACCCGCCGACCGTGATGCGGATCAAGAATCTGCAATTGCGGGCGCGAGCCGTCGTCGAGGGGTTTTTTGCAGGCATCCACCGCAGCCCGTATCACGGTTTTTCCGTCGAATTCAGCGAGTATCGCGCCTACACGCCCGGCGACGATCCGCGGTATCTCGATTGGCGACTCTTCGCCCGCAGCGACCGCTACTGCGTGAAGCGGTTTGAGGACGAAACCAATTTGTTGTGCTATCTCGTCGTCGACATGAGCCGCTCGATGGGTTACGGCTCCGGCACGTACACGAAGTGCGATTACGCGCGCACGATGGCGGCGTCGCTCGCGCATCTTCTTATTCACGCAGCGCGACGCCGTCGGCGTGCTGACGTTTGACGAAAAGATTGCCGAATATCTTGCCGCCGCGGCATCGACCCGGGCACTTGCGGCGGATGATGGGTCGTGCTGGAGCGCGAGACGGCGGGCCAGTCGACCAACGTAGCCCGGCCGCTCGAGCAGATCGCCGAATCGGTCCGCAAGCGCGGCCTCGTGGTGCTGATTTCGGACCTCTTGGCGCCGAGCGACGAGTTGCGGCCGAAGCTGGGCTACTTGCGGTCCCGCGGGCACGACGTTGTCGTGCTGCGCGTGCTCGACCGGCTGAGCTTGACTTTGAATTTGCGGCGCCGGGCATGTTCCACGATCTGGAAACAGGCCGGCAGTTGTATATCGATCCGCAGGCGGCACGCGCCGAATATCGGCGCCGGTTTGCCGCCCACGCGGCCGAATTGAAACGGATCTGCATTGATTTGGGTATCGACTTTGCCGAGCTCACGACGGATCGGCCGCTGGAGCTGGCGCTGTTCGATTTGCTGCAAGCCCGGCTGCGGCGCGGGCGGCGGCACGTGCGCGCATGCTCCAAGAAGGCGGAGGGCCGCGGTATGAGCGTGCTCACGCCTCTCTACGTGCTCGGCTTGCTTGCCGTGTCGCTGCCGGTGATCTTTCACTTGATCCGGCGGATGCCGCGCGGGCGATTTCCGTTCAGCTCGCTGATGTTCCTGTCGCCGTCGCCGCCGCGGCTGACGCGCCGCAGCCGTTTGGAGAACATTTTGCTGCTGATTTTGCGCGGGGCTGTGCTGTCGCTTTTGGCGTTTGCGTTTGCCCGGCCGTTCTTGCGACAGCAGATGCCACTCGAATCTGGAAATGCCGAGCGGAGTCGCGTGGCCGTCATCGTCGACACAAGCGCGAGCATGCGGCGCGGTGACCTCTGGCAGCAGGCGATCGCTCGCGTCGATGAGGTGATGGCCGAAGGCCGGCCGTTCGATCAAGTGGCCGTGTTTACCTGCGACGCCACGCTGCGGCCGCTCATTGGGTTTGAAGACATGTCTCAAGTCGAGCCGGCGCAGCGGCGCGGATTGGTGGCGGCACGCCTTCAAAGCGTAAGCCCTACCTGGGCCGCGACTCACTTGGGCCAAGGCCTCATGGACGCGGTCGAAATCGTCAACAACGATTCGGGGGTGGCAAACGAGCGAGGCCGCGTTGCCCGCCGCGTGGTACTCATCAGTGACATGCAGCAGGGCAGCCGGTTTAACGCGCTGGCCGATTACCCCTGGCCCGAGGAAGTTCGGCTCGAGCTGCGGCGCGTGGCCGCCAGACAAAAGTCAAACGCCGGGCTTCATTGGCTTGCCGAGCGAAGTCCGACCCAATCATTGGCGAATGCCGAGGAGCTGCGGGTGCGTATTTCGAACGACGCCGACTCCGTCGCAAATGAGTTCGAGTTGGAATGGCTCGATGCCACGGGACGCGCGATTGGAACGCCGGTAACCGCACATGTGCCTGCGGGAGAAAGCCGCATCGTGCGAGTCCGTCGCCCCAACGAAACGGCAAGCCGCTTGCGGCTTAGCGGAGACAACTGCGACTTTGACAACACGCTGTACTTCGCCAATCGCGCCGAGGCTGCGCAGTCGGTGATTTATCTGGGCTCCGACGAGCCGGACGATCCGCGAGGGGCTTCGATTCTACCTGGAGCGCGCCCTCACCGACGGGCTGTCACGCGCGGTGCACCTCGAATCAATCCCAGGTGCAAACGCCCTGCGCCATCCGCTCGGCGACCGAAACGCCGCTGGTTGTTGTCGCCTCCGAACCGTCCCAGCAGCAAGCTCGCGAGTTGAAGCAATATATCGATTCTGGCGGTACAACCCTATTCGTTCTCACGGAAGCCAGGCCGCTGGCGGCTCTTGGTTCGATCTTGAACCAACCCGAGATCGAAGTTGATGAGGCCAAGGTCGAGGGGGGCTATGCCATGCTTGGCAAAGTGGACTTTGCCCACGCACTTTTCGCCCCAATGTCCGGAGCAAACTTCAACGACCTCACGCAGATTAATTTCTGGAAGTTACCGGCGGTTGGGCGCGGCCAAACTTGACGGCGGGAACGTGCTGGCGCAATTCGAGAACGGCGACCCGGCCCTAATCGAGTGGCGGCTCGGCAAAGGCAGCGCCTATCTTCTGACAAGCGGTTGGCACCCGGCCGACAGCCAATTTGCACGTTCTTGGAAATTTGTTCTATTCATTTCCACGTTGGTCGAAGGCGACAGCGGTAGCGAGTCTAATCGCAGATATTTTGTCGTCAACGAGCCAGTGCGACTGGGTGAAGACATACGATCGGCGGAGAATGTTGGCGTCATCAAACCTGATGGAACTAAGGTGTAAGGTCTCAAGAGATGACCGTGAATTTGCGGGCACGGACACGCCGGGGGTTTATTCCGTTACCAGCGGCGATAAAGAGGAGCGGTTTGCGGTGAATCTCGATCCGCTGGAGAGTCGCACATCAGCAGTCGGAACTGAAACACTGGAACAATTCGGCTGCCGACTGGTCGGCGCAACCGCTGTGGCCGAGCATCACCAGCGGCGACAATACTTGCACGACGTGCAGCTCGAAAGCCGCCAGAAGTTGTGGCAATGGCTCCTTTTGGCCGCACTCGGGCTGGTAGTTACCGAGACATGGCTGGCAGGCCGTGCCACGAAGCAACCTATCATGGAAGGTCCTCCTTCATGAATTTCGAACTGCGTCATAAACTAGATCGCGTCGCGCGGCGAATTCGCAGCCTAAGATTGTGGACCGCGCTGGCCATTTGTTGGCTCCTGTGGGCAACCGTTGGCATCGTCCTGTACCAATTGGCGACGCGAGGTGGTGGCTTGCAGCAATTCGATTGGCGCGGGCTGGCGATGCTTGCAGCTGCGTCGGCCCTCGCTTGCTTCTTCGCGTCATGGCGCATCGCGCGCGACAAGCGCGCGGTGGCGCGGCGCAGTTGAGGCCCGCCATCCAGAGCTAGGCACGCTGCTTCTGGCGGCCGTGGAGCAAGCCGCTCTGCCGCGTGAGCAGATGGGCTACCTGCAATCGACCGTGATTCGCGACGCGCTGAAACATGGCCGGCGTCACAACTGGTCCAGCGCGGTTTCATCATGGAGGCTGCAGCTGGCCCGGCTAGCAAGCATGGCGGCGCTGGGACTCCTGGTTGGCGTGTGCATCGGCCTGGCGAACCGGACTGTTGCCCACGGCGCGTCGGGCGGTTTACTGTCAACGCTCGGCGACCTGCGCGATCTTCACTTCGAGGTAAAGGTGGATCCGGGGAACACGGAAGTCGAGCGCGGTACGTCGCTTGTGGTCGTGGCCGAGTTTGCCGGCGCCGTGCCGCCGGAGGCTACGCTTGTCGTTGCGGGTGATGCGGCAGCCCGCCAGGCCGAGGAGATGGTCCGCAGCCTCGATGATCCTAAATTCGTGGGCCGGGTAGCCACGGTCGAAAACGACTTGTCGTATCATGTCGAATTCGCCGGCCGGCGGAGCGAAACGTATCATGTCAAGGTCTTCGATTATCCGGAATTGGAGCGCGCGGATGCCAAACTTGTTTATCCGGAATACACGTCCCTTCCGCCGGCGGTAATCGAGGATGTGCGCCAGGTCACGGCGGTCGAGGGCTCCAAGCTGACATTGGCATTTCGTTTGAACAAGGAAGTCGCTGAGGCCAGATTGATTGAGTCAGGCGGAGAGAAGATTGAGCTAAAGCAACATCCCAAAAATGCAACCATTTACCGCACGAGCTGGACGCTCGCCGATTCGCGACGGTTTAAGCTGCAATTGGTCGACCGCGAGGGCCGCGGCAATCGGCTGCCGGCTGAGATTGTCGTGAACGTGACGCCGAATCGGCCGCCGACCATCAAATTCGAACGTCCGGGCGCGACGTCGAGGTGTCGCCGCTCGAGGAGCTGCAATTAAAGGCTGCGCTAAGCGATGATTTTGGCGTGGTCCGCAGTGGATTGACTTATGCCGTGGGTGGCGGAAAGCAGCGCGATGTGGCGCTTGTGAATTCGTCGGCGGCTAAGCCGCAAGCAGCGGCCGCGCAACAGGCGGTCGACCATCTGCTGGACTTCGAGTCACTGAAGGCCGAGCCTGACCAACTCATTTCCTACTACATCTGGGCTGAAGATATTGGTCCCGATGGTAAACCTCGGCGAACCTCGAGCGACATGTACTTCGCCGAGGTGCGGCCCTTTGAAGAAATTTTTCGTCAAGGTGAGCAGCCGACACAAAATGAACAACAGCAGCAACAGCAACAGCAGCAGCAAGGAGCCGGCAACGCAGGAAGCGGGCGAACTCGCCGAGCTGCAAAAGGAGATCATCAACGCGACCTGGAAGGTTGTGCGCCGCGAGACGCGGACCGAGACGACGCCCGAATTTCCGAGCGACACCAAGCTTATTGAGGATTCACAGCAATCGGCCATCGAGCGGCTCAAAGAACTAACCAAGCGGCTGGAGGATTCTGAATCTCTGGCCCACGTGCAAATCGCACAATCGCACATGGATGAGGCACGGAAGCAACTGAAATCGGCGGCTGAAGGGACTGACGCCGCGCCGCTGCGGCCGGCCCTTTCTGCGGAACAGGCCGCGTATCAGGCTCTGCTAAAGCTTCGCGCACGCGAGTTTCAAGTCGTCCGCGGCGCACAGCAGCGCGGCGGAGCCAACGCAGGGCAGGGCGGCAACAGCCGTTCGCAGCGGCAGCTCGACCAGTTGGAGCTGCGGGCGGACGAGAACCGCTACGAGACACAAAGCCGCGCGAGCAATCCGGAGGAGAATGCGGCGCAGCGAGAGTCGCGAGAAGTCCTCAATCGGCTGCGCGATCTGCGCGCCGCCAAGAAGACCTCAACGAGCGGCTTCGCGAGCTGCAATCGGCGCTGGAGCAGGCCAGGACACCACAGGAGCGCGACGAGCTTACGCGCGAATTGAAAAGGCTTCGCGATCAGCAGCAGGAAATCTTGCGCGACACCGACGAGCTGGCCGGCCGCATGGACCGCCAAGGGGACCAGCAGCAGGCACAGAACGCCCGCGAGCAATTGGAAGAAAGCCGTTCTCATGTGCAGCAAGCGTCCGAGGCCCTCGAGCAGGGCCAGTTATCGCAGGCCGTAACCGAAGGTACCCGAGCCGGACGGCAGCTCAACGAACTGCGCGATCAATTTCGTCAGCAGGCGGCCAATCGCTTCTCCGAGGAAATGACGGAGATGCGGCGAGCCGCGCGAAATCTCGACGAGCAGCAACAGCGGCTCTCCGAACAGTTGAATGAACAGAATCAAGGCCCCGGCCGATCGCTTCGCGACACGGGAGCCCGCGCCGAAGTGGCCGAGGGCCTCGGTGAACAGCGTCAGCGTCTGGGCGAGCTGCTCGACGAGATGCGGCAGACGATCGAGGAGGCCGAGGAGCCGGAGCCGCTGCTATCGAAGCAGCTCTACGATACCGTTCGCGATGCTCATCAGCAGCGCGTGGAAAATGCGATCGACGTTGCCCGGCGGCTCGTGGATGTGGGCATTGAGCGCGAGGCGGGCCGGGCCATGCGAGTCGCCGACGAAGGTGTCGGCCGCCTGCGCGAGGGCGTCGAGCGAGCCGCCGAGAGCGTGTTGGGTGATGAAGCTGAGGCACTGCGGCGCGCCCAGCGCGAAGTCGATCGCCTGGCCGAGGAATTGAATCGCGAAATCGGCCAATCGCAGGGCGATGCATCTGCCGACGCTGCTTCCCAGCAGCAAGGGCAGGAAGCAAATGCCGCGGGTCAGGGAAATCGCAGCCGCGAGAACCAGCGCGACCGCGCGCAATCTGGCGACTGCGCGCCACGCGATTCCGGCGAGCAACAAGGCGAAAACCAACAACGCGGCGGGCAAGCCGGCGGCGATGCGCAACAGCGCCCGGATGAGAGCGAGCAATCCAGTCAACAGGGCGAACGCGGAGGCAACGGATCGAATCGGCGCGGCAACCGTGACGAGCAGCAACGTGACGGCCAGCCTCAGCGTGGTCAGCAGCGTGACGGACAACAAGCGAGCGGCCAGCAACAACAACAACCAACAACAAGGTGGCGGCCAACAAGGCGGCCAGCAAGCGGGCGGTGACAATCCATTCCAGGAGCGGCGCGAAGGCGAACAAGAGTCCCCAGAACGATCATCGCTGCGCGGCGGCGGCAATCGACAACGAAACCAACCGGGCGGCCTCGAACAGCTCTTCAATCGCGACAGTGGCGGACTCGGCGGCCCCGGCGGGCCGATCACCGGCGAGGAGTTTCGCGATTGGGCCGACCGTCTGCGCGACGTAGAACAGATGCTGGAAGATCCGGACCTTCGCTCGCAGGCCGCCCGCATTCTCGATAGAGCCGAAGATGCGCGGGGCGACTACAAGCGGCACGCAAAAGAGCCGGATTGGACGAAGCTGCAGGATCTTGTGTCGCAGCCGCTTGTCGAGCTGAGCCGCCGACTCGACGACGAAATTCGCCGCTTGGATTCGCCAGACGCGCTCGTGCCGATCGACCGCGATCCGGTGCCGCCGGAATATGCCGAGCAGGTGCGGCGCTATTACGAACGGCTGGGGAGCGGCGAATGAGCGCGTCGTCACTTGTTTGGGGCTCTCCCGCGTGGAGCTGGGTGGCGGCTTGCGCTTGCCGGCGTAGGTGCGGTCGCTCTAGTTTGGAGCTACTGGCGCACGGCGCCACTCCTGCCGTCAAGCTGACGTGCGCGGCATTGAAAATCCTTGGGTTGGCCGGCCTCGCTCTGTGCCTGGTCGAGCCACTTCTGAGCAGCACGCGCGCACGTCGCGGCGCGAACATGTTCGCCATCGTCGCCGACAACAGCCAGAGCATGAACATACATGACCGGGATGACGCGGGTTCGCGCGGCGAAGCGGTTCACGGTTTGTTGAATTCGACGTCCGGCTGGCAGAAGCGACTGAGCACCGATTTTGACACGCGGCGGTTTGCGTTCAACGCGCACTTGCGGTCGGTGGACCATTTTGTGTCGCTGACGTTTGACGGCTCGCGCAGCTCATTGAACTCAACACTGAACTCGTTGTCGCGGCGCTTCCGCGGCCTGCCGCTCGCCGGCATCATGCTCGTCACGGATGGTAATGCGACCGACACAGGCGAGGTAGCTTGGGAGGAGCTTCCGCCCGTTTATCCGCTCGTGGTCGGGCGCGACGATTCGCCCGCCGACATCTCAGTGCCTCGCGTTACAGTGAGCGAGACGAATTTCGACGCGGCCCCCGTCACCGTGCGCGCCGATATTCGCGCCAGCGGAGTCGCCGGGCAGGAAATCGTTGCCAGCCTCATCGACGAGCGCGGCGAGGAAGTGCAAACGCAAACAATCGCATCGCCGGGAGACGAAGAACCGACGGCCGTGCGGTTTCAACTGCGGCCGAAGGAAAAGGGCGTCAGTTTCTATCGCGTTCGCGTGTCCACTAGTGAATCCGAAGCAGGGCAGGGCGCTGAAGCTACGCTTGCCAACAACGAACGGCTGGCGGTAGTCGACCGCGGCGGAGGGCCCTATCGTGTGCTGTACGTGTGCGGACGCCCCAACTGGGAGTTCAAGTTTTTGCGCCGCGCGTTGGCCGAGGACGATCAATTGGGGCTTTTGGGCCTGGTGCGGATAGCACGTCGCGAACCGAAATTCGCATTTCGCAGCAAGGCGGGCGAAGCGACCAACCCGCTGTTTCGCGGGTTCGAGCATCCCGACGAAGAATCGGCCGAACGCTACGATCAGCCCGTCTTGATTCGCCTTGGCACGAAGGATGAAGAGGAGCTTCGCGACGGCTTTCCGAAGACGGCCGACGAGCTTTACCGCTACGACGCAGTCATTCTCGATGACGTCGAAGCCGGTTTCTTCAACCAAGACCAGCTTGCGCTGCTGCAAAACTTTGTAGGCCGGCGCGGTGGCGGGCTTTTGATGCTGGGCGGCCCCGATTCCTTTGCAGCCGGCCGCTACGATCGCACGCCCGTCGGCAGCTTGCTGCCGGTTTACGTGGATCAGCAGTCGCCAAACACATCGCAGGGGGCGCGCTATCGGCTGGCATTGACGCCCGAAGGCTGGCTGCAGCCGTGGGTGCGCACGCGCAAACGGAACCGGAAGAGCGCAAGCGGCTTTCGGCAATGCCGCCGTTTCGTTTCCTCACGGCCATTGGCAATATCAAACCGGCTGCAACAGTGCTCGCGGAAGTTGTAGATAACGCGGGCGCAAAGCATCCGGCGTTGGTCGTGCAGCGATTCGGTCGAGGCCGTTCAGCGGCGCTATTGATCGGAGATTTCTGGCGTTGGAGCCTTCGCGGCGAAGCCGGCAAGGAAAGCGACCTGGAAAAATCCTGGCGTCAGACGGTGCGTTGGCTTGTCGCTGACGTGCCGCAGCGTGTCGACGTGAGCGTTCGAACACAGGATGAGTCGCAGGTTGGAGGGGTCGTTGTGGAGGTCCGCGCGCGGGACGCGGAGTATTTGCCGTTAGACAACGCTCAGGTGTCGATCGAGGTCGTAACGCCCGGCGGCAAGAAGCTCGCGCTGGAGGCCGAAGCCTGCGACGACGAACCGGGCGCATACGAGGCGAGCTATGTTCCGCGAGAACCCGGTGCATACCGTGCCACGGTGAAGGCCAATGCGCCGGATGGCAGTTCCGTCGGCGAGCGCGAGGCAGGTTGGGTTGCCCAGCCGGCCGCCGACGAGTTTCAGAGCTTGCGCCAAATCGCGCTCGGCTCGAGGAAATTGCCGCAAAGACGGGCGGCCAGTTGATTGAAATGAATGAATTGGATGAACTAGTGGCCAGTCTGCCAACTCGCAAGGCGCCGATTACCGAGCCGTGGATCCGCCCAGCTTGGCACCATCCATTGTTTTACCTGGCGATCATCGGTTGCCTTGTCGGCGAGTGGGGGCTGCGCCGCTGGAAGGGCATGGCGTAAGCCCGGGTGGAAGTTGCACGTTGCAAAATGAGAATCACAACTTGTCAATTGCCGAGATTGAGTGTCGCAATTTGCAATGTGCGACTGGCGGTTTGCATTTTGCAATTCTTACTCATGGCAACTTATTCGCAGGCCAAGCCGTCGGTAATCGTTGTCGTTGGAGCGCAGGGCGCACCCGAATATGCGGCTCTATTTGGTGAGTGGGCCAAGCGATGGCAAGAAGCGGCGAAAAAGGCAGCGGCCGACTTCCAACTAATCGGCCAAGACGAAGCGGCGAAGCCCAATGATCGTGAGCTGCTGCAAAAATTGTTGACCGATTTGACGGCGGACGACTCCGCGCCCCTTTGGCTTGTATTCATTGGCCACGGCACGTTCGATGGCCAGACGGCCAAATTCAATTTGCGCGGGCCCGATGTCTCGGCCGAAGACCTCGCGACCTGGCTCGCGCCGATCAAGCGGCCAATGGCCGTAATTCAATGCGCCTCGGCAAGTGCGCCCTTCCTCAATCGATTGAGCGGCAACGACCGCGTGGTCATTACGGCCACCAAGAGCGGTGACGAGCAGAATTTTGCTCGCTTCGGCCAGTACCTTGCGGCGTCGATCGCCGACCTCCGGGCCGATCTTGATAAAGACGGGCAAGTATCGCTGCTTGAGGCGTATTTGACCGCTTGCCGGCAACTCGACGAGTTTTACTCACAAGAAGCTCGACTATCCACCGAGCACGCGCTCTTGGACGATAACGGCGATGGCCTCGGCACGCCGGCCGCCTGGTTTCGCGGTTTGAGGGCAACTCAGCGAGCCACGGACGGCGCAACGCTCGACGGCACGCGAGCCCACCAATTTCACTTGGTTGCCAGCGACCGCGAGCGGCAGTTGCCAGCCGATGTGCTTCGCCGCCGCGATGAGCTGGAGCTAAAAATCGCCGCACTGCGAGACGAAAAAGGCAAATTGAAAGATGACGACTATTACAGCCGGCTCGAGGAATTGATGGTCGAGCTGGCCAAGCTGTATGACGGAGTTGAACGCTAGGCGTTAGCCATCGATTTTTACGCGCACATAACGTTAAACTCAACTGCTCTTCGCCGATTACTTCAATTCAACCGCCGGCCGTCGGCCGCTGAAAACAAATGCACCGCACCACGACGGATCGCCAGCGGCAGTCGATCATGCGGTTGAACGGCGACTTCTCCTGGCAAGCGGGCGATGTGCGTATTGCCCGCGAGCGCGAAATGAGCGAACGTCTCGTGGCCCAGGTGCTCGACGACGTCAAGTGTTACGTCTGCCAACGCGATGCCTTCGCCACCCGCAATCAAGTCCTCAGGCCGCACTCCGAGCGCGGCGGGACCATCAGGGGTGGTACGGCCCACCTCGATTTCACGCGATGCAACCGGGGGCTGCGGAACTCCGGCAGCCCCATTACCGCCCGTGGCAAACCGGAACACGCCGCCTTGCACCATGCCCGGCAGAAAATTCATCGGCGGGCTGCCGATGAACGAGGCCACGAAGCGGTTGGCCGGTTGGCGATAAATGTTCTTTGGCGTGTCCACTTGCTGAATTGTTCCTTGGTCCATTAGAACAATGCGTTCGCCGAGCGTCATCGCCTCTGCCTGATCGTGCGTAACGTAGAGGACCGTGGTTGCGAGTTGGCGGTGCAGCCGGGCGATTTCGGCCCGCAATTGCACGCGGAGCTTGGCATCCAGGTTCGACAGCGGCTCATCAAACAGGAAAACTTTAGGCTCGCGAACAATCGCTCGCCCCAACGCGACACGCTGCCGCTCTCCGCCGGAGAGCTCTCCGGGCCTCCGCTCCAGCAGCGACTCGATCGACAGCATCTGGGACGCCCTCCGGACTTGCTTATCAATTTCGCCGCGCGGAGTGCGGCGCATCCGTAAGCCAAACGCCATATTCTGGTAGACCGACATGTGCGGATACAGGGCATGGTTTTGAAAAACCATGGCGACGTCGCGCATGCCGGAGGCGACGTGGTTCACCAGCCGATCTGCGATATGAATCTCGCCGGCGGTTGGCTGTTCGAGTCCGGCGATCATCCGCAGCGTCGTACTCTTGCCGCAGCTACTTGGACCGACAAGGACAATGAACTCGCCATCGCCGATCTCGAGCGATAAATCCCGCACGGCGTGGACGCCGTTGGGGTATTTCTTATCGAGATGCTTAAGTGAGACACGGGCCATGAAAAGTGACTAAAACTACGAACGATTTACTCGCTAAGTTGCGACGAACGCAAAACGTTTACATACTGTGCAGCTCATCGTCACCTTGTTGATTCTGGCTCCCGGGTGTGTGTCGTACAAGTAGAGGCGATAGCGTCCGTTTACCCACCGGCGGCAATTTGCCGCTCTAGCCTGCCGCATGCTCCGCGCTGAATAATGCGGCGCTTGGTTGAGACGGCAAGCGGGTTAATCATGTCTAAAGTCGGCAATAAAGAGGCGAGAAATCGCGCACTGCGGTTCGAGCCGCTCGAATCGCGGGCGATGCCGGCGGTAGGCGTCGTGCCGGGCGTTGAAACCGTCGCCGCCTCGGGCGGCGAGGACGATGCAGCAATATGGATTCATCCGACCAATACCGCACAAAGCCGCATCATCGGCGCGGTGAAAACCGGCTCGAATGCGTTGCGGGTATTCGATTTGAACGGCCAGCAGGTTCAAAGCGTCGCTGTCTCGAACATCAACAACATCGACCTTCGCTATAACTTTCCACTAGCAGGGCAGCCCGTCGCGCTTTTGGCGGGCAGCAACCGGTCGAACAACAGCATCGCACTGTACAAAATCGATTCGCAAACCGGGTTGCTTGAAGACGTCGCTGCCCGCACGATCTCGACCGGCATGGCAATCTACGGCTGCGCGATGTACGTCAGTCCGGTCTCCGGAAAATACTACGTTTTCGTGTCTTCCGAGTCGGGCCAGGTGCAGCAATGGGAGCTTTTCGATAACGGCGTCGGAAAGGTCGACGCCCGACAAGTTCGGAGCGTTGAGGTCGGGTCACAGTCCGAAGGCCTCGTGGCGGATGATGTGCTGCGGCACCTCTATGTGGGCGAAGAAGATGTCGGCATCTGGAAGTATTCGGCCGAAGCGGACGGCGGCTCTGCCAGGACGCTCGTTGACCGGACGGGCGCCGGCGGCCATTTGGCCGCCGACGTCGAAGGACTGACCATTTATTACGCCAACGGCGGCGCTGGATATTTGCTTGCGTCGAGTCAAGGCAACAACGAGTTCGTCGTCTATCGGCGGGACGGCGCCAACGCGTTCGTCGGCAGCTTCGCGATTGTCGCAGGCGGTAGCATCGACGCCGTCACCGACACCGACGGTATCGATGTGACGAATTTCGCTCTGGGCAGTCAATTTCCTCAGGGGCTGTTTGTCGCCCAGGATAACGACGACAACTTCAAACTAGCTCGTTGGGACGCCATCGGCGCGGCGTTCAGTGGCGCATTGATCGCGGACACAACTTGGGACCCCAGGCTAGTAGGCCGCGCCAGCAGCCGCCGGAGCTGCCCGGTGATTACAACTCGAGTCGCCGTGTCGATGCAGCCGATTACGTTGTGTGGCGCAAGACGCTGGGGCAATCGGTAACGCCTTTCAGCGGCGCCGATGGAAACGGAAATGGACGCGTTGATGAGGCCGATTACGGCGTGTGGCGCGCCTATTCTGGAGGGATTTTGGCTGCGGGCGCCGTAGTTGAGACGGTCTCGCCGCGATCTGCGAAGCCGGCAGGTTCAGCGGAGGGTATATCGCAGGCGTTTGCTGGGAAAACTTCAGCGAAGGCCTTCCCGAACATTCGACATTGGACGACCCTCGAAATAGATGAAGCGCGATCGAACCGCGACACCAGCCTTGGGTTACTTTTGGCGTTCGCGCGGCAGGAAAAGCAATCGACCGGCACTCACGCGGCGGTCGGCGATGTTCAAACAGAATCGGACGCAATTGACGCAGCGTTCGAATTGCACCTACCTCTTGCGGTGAGCGTGCGGGCGGCGGCGATGTGATTGCCGCGAAGCGACAGCCTTGGTGCTAATCCGACGCCAAGCGGCTTCGATTGCAATTGGTGTTTCCGCCGGTGTTAATCACACCACTTGCGACGCCTGCCGCGGGGCGATGCCTTCGGGCGTTTCCGAACGGGCGACGTCGAACCAAGCTGGGTCGAACTCGATTCGCTTGCCTTCCGCGATGGCTTTGTTGCTCGTAAGCGCGATCACCGCGTCGGCCATCGCCACTTCGGGGGTGCAGCGCGGCTTGTGCTTCGGATCGGGATTTCGGATGCACCAGGCCCAATGCTCGATTTCCTCGCGATATCCGCGGCTTGTGTTGGCAGCGGTTGCGGACTTGCGCAACGGCAGCGCCGCCGCCGGTTTCGTACGTGTCCATCGCGGGCTTTGCCGTCCTGCTGCTTGACTTCGATCCGCGTGGTGGTGGCGGAGCCTTTGAATAGCATCGCATCTTGTTCTTGTTCGAGAATCAGCGTCCCCACCGTGCCGAACACGATCTCGCCGTATCCGCCAAAGCCATTGCCGTTGATCGACGAATATGTGACGACGATCTTCTTGTTAGGGTCATCCACTTCGTAGCTGTCGTCTTTGTAGTAACCGGGGCCGGGGAATTCGAACGTGCAGTACACATGGTCGTCGCAATCACGGTCGGCGGGAAAGACATGCCTGCCACCTACGGCGGTGACGGAAAGCGGCTTCGCTTTTCTCCCGCCGGGCTGTTGGCGCGAGATGAAGATGCTGGCCGCGTCGAGCTGATGGCTACCGAGTTCAGCCATCAAGCCGCCGCCCGTGCGTTCCCACAGCCGCCAGCGGATCAACTCCTCTTGCGCAGTTCGCGTGCGCGGTTTTGGCTTTAGTTCCGTCAGGTCCTTTGCCTGATAACCGTACTTGGCGGCCAGCTCGTCGGTGATGTCGTTGATTTGCGATTCTTTCTGCGCGATCTTGCGCTCCCACTCGGTGATGGCTTCGGCTTTGCTCGGCTTGGGAATTGTTTTGTGCTTGCCCGCCATGACCAATTGCCAGCTCTTCAGCTCGTCTGCTAGTTTCTTTTCTTGTGGCAGCGGCGGCTGCCAGCTGTCGTTGCCGGGCAGATTGCCTCGATGCCATTGAGCGCGAATGTGATGAATGTCGCCGATCAGACCTTGTCTGATTTGCTCCACCGCGTTGTCGTATAGGATGCTGTAATGCCTCTGATGGCCAACGGCGAGTAAAAGACCCGTCTCGTCAGCAACACGTGCCATCTCTTTGCACTGCGCGATGTTATGAGCCATCAGCTTTTCGGTTAGAACGTGCTTGCCCTTCCGCATGGCGTCGATGGCGGCTTGATGGTGCAAGTGAAGCGGCAGCGCAATGATCACCGCCTCCACATTGGGGTCGTCGAGGAGCTCAACGTAGCCGTTCGTGTAGACTTTGACGTGTTTCTCGGCGGCCGGGCGGTCGGCCCACTTTTCGTCCTTGTATACTTCGAGCAACCCGGGCCGCGCGGCGTGAGCGCCAGTCGAGTACCAATCGCCGTAGAACGCACGGTGCAGACTATAGGGACGAATGTCGGCAATTGCCACCACGTCGATGTACTTGGGATTAAGTGCCCCGATGAGCACACCGCCTTCGTCGCCGGTGCCGATAATGCCCACTCGAAGCCGGTCGTCGAGAGATGCGGAGTAGTTGAAGTAAATCGCGCCGAGGCTCGCCGCAGCGGCCGTGCCGCCCGCCAACACGGAGCCTTTCAAAAAGTCGCGCCGCGTGGTGCCGACGGCCTCGTCGAAATTCTGCTTGCCGATTTGTTTTTCTTCCGGTGAGAGATTCATGGCTTCGCGCCTGTTTTATTTTCTATAGCCACAGAGAGCACAGAGATCACAGAGATCACAGAGCAAGGTTGAGCGATGAAGATTAGTGACAAACGATGACGATTGAATTACTGAGTCAAATTGACGTCACGCAATTCAATTCATCATTTTCAATCCAAAGTTTCCTCTCTGTGTTCTCTGTGCCCTCTGTGGCATGAACGGTTGACTAGTGTTTAGGTTTCAATATCGCGGCTGCGATGAAAAAGTGAGTACGTGAAATAATCAAGTCCAGCCCAACGGCCCGCGCCCGTCCCCGCAAGAACCGCGAGCGCGGTGAATTCGATGATGTGAGACATCGTCGGCGCCGCGTCAGACAACCACGGCGGTTGGGAGACGATGACACCCAGCAAAAATATCGCACCAACCACCGCAGCAATTCTCGTCAAGAACCCCAACAGCAGGCAGATGCCAACGCCAATAGTAAGGATCGTGGCACCGATGTTTACCATGTGGAGCCGCTTCGCCTGATCACTGGTGACGGCGCTTTCCACGGCGGAAGAGGTCGCGTCATCGGCCCTCTGCTCGGTGTTCAGAATCTCGCGGAGATCCGCGACGTATTGCGCCTCTACGTCGCGGACTTGATTGACCCACGCACGCGGCAGGCTGGCCGTTTCTGTCTCCTTCACCGTGACACGTTCGTCGAAAAAGGGAACTTCGCCGGCCTCCGGCGCCTTTCGCCATTTGTCCAATCGCGCCAGCTCATGTCGGTATTCCGCAATGGGTTGGGTCTCGCTGGCGAGGTAATCGGCAACCTGCTGCGTCCGCTCGGCGCAGGCCTCGTCGGCGCGCTGCTTTTGCTCGTCGGTCAAACCGGGCACCGACTTCACCTCGTCGCGCATCTTCCGCCAATCCTCGGCAATCCGCGCACCCCAATCGGCATAAGGAGCATGCGGCGGGAACTCGATAGGTACTTCGCCGCCAGCCTTTTCCGCTTCGGCGCGGCGCTTGGCATAGTCCGTAGACCACTTGGCCCGTGTCTCTAACTCAGCATCGTCGGGCGGCCCATTCTCTCGCGGCACCGCTAGAAATTGCCGGTAACCGTGATCGTCCGGGGCTTGAGCGTGAAACCAACTCGCGAGCGGCCCTTTGGCTTGCGTCAAAAAGCCATCGGCGGAAAACACCATTCGCAACTTGCCGTCGTGCCGATCGTAGACGACCTTCTGTGCCCCTTCGCGGAAAAAATGCCAGCCAATCACCAGGCGCAATAGCACCAAGGAGAGGATGGCGAACGTCCCCAAATATCGGCGAGAATCAATCATGGTGCCGCCCCAGCGCCCGATGGACTGGCCGCTTCAGCAACAAGTCAAACAAGGAATAGGCCGCCTGCTCTTGCGATAAGCAAAGTCTCTGGCAACAACCTATGTTATGACAAGAACGCCCCAATCGCCAGCGGCCCCTGGCCGACGCCGCCTTGTTCTATGTTACCCGGTCGAGCCGCGCCACCTGGCCCAGATTTCCGCCGCCGCACCCGGTTTTCGAGGTCATCGACGCCGGACAGGAACGCGTGGCCGAAGAGCTGCTCTCGGCCGACATCTTCTGCGGCCATCCCAAGGTGCCCGTTCCATGGGAGGAGGTGGTTCGCCGAGACCGGCTTCGCTGGATCCAGTCATCGGCCGCCGGGCTGGATCACTGCCTTGTGCCGCCGGTCATTGAGTCGGACATCATCGTCACCAGCGCCTCGGGCGTGCTGGCCGATCAGGTGGCGGACCACACGATCGCCCTGTTGACCGGCTTGTTGCGAAGCCTGCCAACATTCTTCCGCGCTCAACAGAAGCGGGAATTCATCCGCCGCCAAACGCGAGACCTGCACCGGGCACGGATTGGCATCATCGGCCTTGGTCGTAACGGCCGCCGATTGGCCGAAATCCTCAGCGCGTTTCGCACGACGATCCTTGCAACCGATTGGTTTCCGGTAAACAAGCCGGCGCACGTGGCCGAGCTGCTTTCGGCCGATGCGGTCGACAACATTCTTCCGCGCGTCGACATCCTTATCTTGGCTGCACCGCTCACCGACATAACGCGAGGAATGATTGATGGGCGTCGACTCGCGCTGTTGCCGCAAGGCGCGATCCTGATCAACGTCGCTCGCGGCCCGCTCGTCGTGGAGAAGGACTTGGTGGCTGCACTAGAGTCCGGCCATCTAGGCGGCGCCGGTCTCGACGTGACCGATCCTGAACCGCTGCCGGTTGAGAGTAAGCTTTGGGCACTGCCCAACGTCATCATCACGCCGCATGTCGGCGGTCAGGCTGCTACTCGCATTGGCGACATGACCAACTTTTTTTGTGACAACTTGCCCGCTACCTTTCCGGTCAGCCGTTGCGTAATCTCGTCGATAAACGCCTCGGCTTCCCGTTGCCAGAATAAGTGCCGCGAGCATTCGGCTAGACCGATTGGCTTGCTAGCACGTAGAATGACGAGCTAAAGTGCTTGCACAACGGGCGGCACATGGGCGAAAACGGACGTTTCGCTAGACACCGGGAAGCACATCATGAGCATGACGACGACACTTTTGCATGGAACGCGGACTTTGACATACGGCGGAAAGCCGGCGGCCGGACCCGATCACGAGTTGCTTGCCAGCTATCTGCGGATGATTCAGCAGCCAAAGGTCGGCTGGACTGAGCATTTGCGGTTGCTCAGGCAGCTAGGTCGTGGCGGCCAGGGTGTTGTTTACCTCAGCGAGCGGCGGGGCAGCGACAATTTCACCCTGCCGGTAGCCCTGAAGTTTTTCTCGCCGGAGCGCTATGTCGACGAGCGCGGCTACCACGAAGCGATGGAGCGAATGGCCCAGGTCAGCTCGCGTGTCGCGTTGATTCAGCACGACAATTTGCTCGACGTCCAGAACTTCATCGAGCGGCGACGCATCCGCGTGCTGGAAATGGAATGGATCGACGGTTACGACCTGGATTCGTTGCTGGCGCCGGGGATGCTTGAGCGGGCTCGCGCCACGGGTGGGAAATCGCCGCTGGGAATACATCAACAACGTCATCGCCACGGCGGGGCAGGGCCGCACGCGGCTCAAGCCCGGCATGGCGGTGGCCATCGTTCGCGAATGCCTGGGCGGGCTCGCAGCACTGCATCGCGAGGAGATTGTGCACGGCGACATCAAGCCGTCGAACATCATGGTCAAGCGCACCGGCAATGCGAAGATCATCGACATCGGGTCCGCAATGGATCTCAACAACATGCCGCAACAAAGGACGTGCACGCCGCAGTACGCGGCGCCGGAAATGCTCGATCGCGAAGAGGTCACGCCCCGCTCCGACCTGGCAAGCGTAGGCTACGTGCTGGTCGAGCTGCTGGCGGGCAAGCCGCTGTTTGCCGGCATTCGCGAGTTCGCCAATCTGTTGGAAGCCAAGCGAACGCTGCCGCAGCGGCTGCACAAAATCCTTCCGCCCGAGGTCGCGCACAGCGATCTCTTGATGACAATTTGCCGCCGGCTCACCGCGCCGGACCCGATGCTTCGATTCGCGACGGCCGAACAGGCTGACACTGGCAGCGAGGGCCTGGCGGAGTTTCAACGCACGCTTGTGCGCGGCGACCTGGCCAGTGAATACGAAAACGAACTTCGCGTTTGGTTGGAAGAGCTGGATTAAACGGACGCAAACTTGTCTGGCCATGCATGGAGGCCTCTTATGTCTAGCTGTTTGTTGCTGCTTGGTGTTTTTCTGCTGGGCCAAGTCAACGCAACCAACGATCGTTACGGGCCCGTTGGCCAGTCCCAGCCACCCCCGACGACGGATTCGGCAGCCGAAGCCAAAGGTGGCGGCCTTGTGGATATTCTCGAAACGCCACAAGCCGAGAGCGGCGCACAGGCTCCCGCGCAGCCATCCTCGCGCGGCGCCCCCAATCCTTACGGGGCAGCCGGTTCACCACCAGGCGACGGAGCTGCAGCTGCGCCCCGAAAAACAGCAGCACTTTGTCACCACAACGGGCCGCGCCGCCGCCAGGCTTCCAATTTCAGGCTCAGCCACCGCCGCAGCGCGCGGCGTCGCAGCCGAATCAGCGCCCGCGTTGAAGCCTTCGGCGATGATGCGCGCCATGCTCACGCCGCCGACCGATTCGCGGCTTGCCGGACAGCAGATGACGTTGGTTGAAGTTGTTGCCGGTGCTACTTCCCGCCCCGAGCAGACAAATCGCGTGGAAGCGTATTGGGACCTTTGCTCCAGTGTCGCCGACTATTATCTCGGGCTGCGTGAGCAAGAGGAATTGCGACGACTGCGATCGCTGGTGCCGAGCCTTGGTCCGGCAGGGCAACAGGCTGAGAAGGAGCTGGCCGTGCGAGTCGGCACTTCGCAGCTCGGCGCACTGGCATCGCAATATCGCCTAGCGAGCTGGATTGGACCATCGGGCGGACTTCCGCTGCCGGCCGATTTCCCGCATTGCGGAAGCTATCAGAGCCATTACGCGGAGATCTTCGCAGGACGGCCGTCCACGGAAGCACAAGAATTAAATGCGCTGCTGCCGCTGCGCTACGCGGAACTTAAAGACGCCGCGACCGCCGTGACGCGAGCCGAAGAATGGCTGAATTTGGTCGCGGCGGCACGAAGCGAGGCATCCGACCCAACGGGCACGTTGCGGGCATTGGAACTTTTGGCGCTGCGTCGTCGCGCATTCGTGCAAATTGCCCGCGACTACAACCGCCGCATCGCGCGTTATTTGGAATTGGCTAAACCGGGACAAATCGACGCCGATCGGTTGATTGGCATGCTCATTAAGCGCGACGCAACATCGACTGCGACGCGGCCGTTTACGCAGGCGGCGCCGCTCAACCGCCAGTCACAGGGCCGAACCGGCATTCCGCCCAGCACGTTTGCGGAAGGGTGGACTCCAACGAGTGGCACGCGGCCATTCGGCACGACGCGCGATGAATCGGTGCAGCCGGCATCGGCGGACATTCAATCCCGCCCGATAAAAGAACGGTCGCTGCTCGTACCGCACCGGTAACGCCATCGATGCCAGGCAGTCAAATAATCGCCGGCTCGCTCGCTACGCAGTCGCCAGCTTTCTAGGTTTGCCACGAGCGGTCGCGCCGTCATAATGTCTTGCTATGGGGCCGCTTGCAGCAACTCGTCACCTTCGCACGGCGCATCGCGCCGAAAGTGCGACGGTATGCGCCGATCGAATTCCAAGCGTTCGCCCAATTTCAATCGGCCCGCTGACGGTCGATCCGCCCATCTTGCAAGCCCCGATGGCGGGGTACACGAACTACGCCTTTCGCCAGATCGTGCGCGAGTTCGGCGGCGCAGGTCTTCTGGCCACGGAGATGGTGAATGCCAAAGGATTCGTCTGGCTGGCAGAGCATGAGGCCGAACATCCGGACCGTTTGTGGGGCGTGGCCGAAGAGCCGCGGCCGCTGGCAGTGCAGATATGGGACAACGAGCCGGAAACGCTGGCGAAAGTAGGGGCCAGGCTGGCGCACGAATACAAAGTGAGCGTGGTCGACATCAACTTTGGCTGCCCCGTCCGCGATGTCGTACAAAAAGCGCATAGCGGTTCGTACTTGCTGACGCGACCCGGACCGCATCGGCGCGATCATCGAACGCGTGGTGGCTGCCTGTCGCCCTGACGCCGGTTACGGCCAAGATTCGACTGGGCTGCACGCGCGATCGAATCACGGCGATCGATGTGGCGCAGGCGGTCGAAGGAGCAGGGGCGGCCGCACTGACGGTGCACGGCCGAACGGCCGCCGACATGTTCCGCGGCTCGGCCGATTGGGACCGGATCGCGCCATCAAGCCGCACCTCAAGCAGAATTCCGCTTATCGGCAACGGCGACCTCGACTCGCCGCAAAAAGTGGTCGATGCATTTTGCCGCTACGACAGTCGACGGCGTGATGATTGCCCGGGCATCGCTCGCCAGGCCGTGGCTGTTCCGGCAGGCGGCCGCTGCGCTTCGCGGCGATCCGGTGCCACCCGATCCGACGCTCGCGGAAGAGACGGCAACTTTTGTTGCATCATTTCGAACTGGTTTGCCAGCGATTTGGCGAGGCAAAGGGCTCGCTGCTCATGCGGAAGTTCGCCTGTTGTTATGCTCAGGGCCGATCGGGGGCGCGCGAATTCCGCAGCCGTGTCGTAAAGGTGAGTACGCCGGCGGAGTTTCGCGCGGTCGTCGAGCAGTATTTCCCGAGCTGACAGGAGTCTAGGCTGGAAATCCCTGAGAAGCGGCTGCATCGTTATTGCTAAACCTATGTAGGCAAACATTTTAGGCACGACCTATTTTTCAAATAGCGGGTTGTCAAAAATCGGGAAACAGCTACGATTGCATAGCAGATTGGTGTACAAGGCATTCCGTTCGGCGTCAAAACAACCATGAGTTCACCGGCCTATACCTCCGATCAGGCGATGCTCGATTTCATGCGTCGCGAGGGTGCCGTCACTATTTCGGCGCTGGTCGACCGAAATGGGAGTGACGGCGACCGCAGTCCGTCAACGGCTACAGCGGCTTATGTCCGATGGGCTGGTTGAGCGCAGGACCGAAAAGAAGAGCCGCGGGCGGCCCAACCATCGATATCATTTGACTGAAAAAGGCGAACGATCGGCCGGCACGAACTTTGCCGACATGGCGATAGTGCTGTGGCAGGAAATCAAGTCAGTTGAAGATCCGACAATTCGACGCGGGCTATTGAAGCGCATCGCCGACCGGTTTGTTGCCAAATATCGAGATCAGGTGACGGGTGACACGCTGGATGAGCGCATGACGTGCGCTCGCGGATGTGATGCGAGAGCGTGAAATTCCGTTTGAGGTCGACCAATCGGGAGGTTTGCCGGTGCTTTCCGCGTTGGCGTGTCCCTACCCGGAGTTGGCCAGGATGGATCGCAGCGTCTGCACGATGGAAAAAATGATGTTGTCGGAAATCTTGGGAAACAACGTGCGGCTTAGCGAGTGCCGCTTGGATGGCGCCTCGTGCTGCACGTTTACGCCAAGTATGTCATAGCAGAATGAGCAAACAAATTGAACTAGACCAATTCGGCAAGCGAAGCGAACATGAACAGAAGCACAGCCATGGATTGAAGGCCGGTTCGAGGAGAACGTCATTACGACGACCGTGGAGCAGGCGATTAACTGGGCGCGGCAATCGAGCGTTTGGCCGCTGACGTTTGGCTTGGCGTGCTGCGCAATCGAAATGATGGCCACGGGTGCGAGCCGGTACGACATGGACCGCTTCGGAGCCGGCGCGTTTCGCGCGACGCCGCGGCAGGCGGACCTGATGGTCGTGGCTGGCACGGTGACCTACAAGATGGCGAGCCGCGTACGGCGACTTTACAACATGATGCCCGATCCGAAATTCGTGATCGCCATGGGCGCTTGCACTGTCGGCGGCGGGCCGTATTTCAAGTACGGCTACCACGTCGTGAAAGGCGTCGACTTGGTGGTGCCGGTGGATGTCTATGTGCCTGGTTGCCCGCCGCGGCCTGAATCGTTGCTGGAGGGCTTGATGCGGATTCAGGACAAGATCAAGGGACACAAGATTGCGCGACAGCAGGGCGCCGCTGTGGGCGTGAAAGTCGATGATGAACTGCCGATTCCGCATCACAGCGGGTATGTGGCGGCGCCTGCCGATTACGAGCCTTTGTACGATCACCAGAAAATTACGGCATAAATAGCCGGAAGGTGCGCAATGGCAACTGCCGTTTCGCTGCCGAATTCAGTGACGGAAGGCCCTTGGATCGAAGGGCGATTTGAAGAAAACGTCATCACCACGACGGTCGAGCAGGCAATTAATTGGGCACGCCAGTCGAGCGTGTGGCCGCTGACGTTTGGCTTGGCCTGCTGTGCGATCGAAATGATGGCGGTGGGCGAGCCGCGATTCGACATGGCACGCTTCGGTGCGGAGCGGTTTTCGGCCACGCCGCGGCAGGCGGACTTGATGATCGTCGCTGGGACAGTGACGTACAAAATGGCGAGCCGCGTTCGGCGGCTTTACAACATGATGCCCGATCCGAAGTTCGTGATTGCGATGGGGGCCTGCACCGTCGGCGGCGGGCCATATTTCAAGTATGGCTACCACGTAGTGAAGGGCGTCGATCTGGTCGTGCCGGTGGACGTGTACGTGCCGGGTTGCCCGCCGCGGCCGGAGTCGCTGCTAGAAGGGTTGATGCGGATCCAGGACAAAATCAAAGGACACAAGATTGCGCGGCAGCGCGGCGCAGCGATCGGCATGAAGGTCGACGACGAGCTGCCCGTGCCGCACCACAGCGGATATGTTGCGGCGCCGGCCGACAGCGAGCCGTTGTTCGATCATCAGAAGATTATGGCGTAGACGCCGAATTGCTGACCGCTGGTGACAATTGCAGACAAACGACTCGGTGTACTGAGTACGAAATACTGAATCACAGCGTCGACGATAAACGATCTTAGAACGATCTTTTAACAAATGACCGAAACACTTGAAGATCAAGAACCTGCACGTCGCCGTCGAAGGCAAGCCGATTCTCAACGGCGTGAATCTGACGATCCGCCGCGGCGAAACGCACGCGCTGATGGGGCCGAACGGCTCCGGCAAGAGCACGCTCGCCGGCGTGATCATGGGCCACCCCAATTACGAGGTGACCGAGGGCACGATCGAGCTCAACGGCGAGAACATTCTTGGAGTGGGACGCCACGGAGCGGGCCCGGGCCGGCATCTTCATGGCCTTCCAGCGGCCGATGGCGATTCCGGGCGTGAAGATGGCCGACTTCCTGCGGCACGCGACGACGAACGTCCGCAATCCGGACCGCAAGGAAGGCGAGCAGCTGATTCCGATGCGCGAGTTCCGCAAGGAGCTTCGCGAGAAGATGAGCCAGTTGCGGATGGACGAGGAGTTCGCCCGGCGATACGTGAACGACGGGTTTTCCGGCGGCGAGATGAAGCGGGCCGAGATTTTGCAGATGGCCATGCTGCGGCCGAAGTTCGCGATCCTCGACGAGACCGACAGCGGCCTCGACGTCGACGCCGTGAAGCTGGCCAGCCAGAGCATCGCCGAGATCGGCGGGGCCGAGATGGGCATCCTGATCATCACGCACCACGACCGGTTGCTGGAGCACAACATGCCCGACTTCACGCACGTGATGCTGGGCGGGCGGATCGTGGAAACGGGCGGCGTGGAATTGGCACGCGAATTGTACACCGAAGGTTACGACCGCATCCGCGATTCGCATCCGGAGGACGCGGCGGTGGAAAAGGAAATGGCGGCCGCAAGCAAAACGGAACCGAAAGTGGCCGCCGGCGTAGCGATAACGAAACTATTCATGACTCCAGCGGCGAATGCTGCTGTTAAGGACCAGAAAATCATGGCTACCGATTTAATCACCCGCTCCCGACGAACTGGCGCTGGGCGAAATCAACAAGTACGACTTCGTCACGCCGACGCACGGCGTGTTCAAAGCCCGCCGCGGATTGAGCGAACAGATCGTCTGCGAAATCTCGGAGATGAAGCGCGAGCCCGAGTGGATGCGCGACTTCCGGCTGCAGGTCGCTGAAGATCTTCGAGTCGAAGCCGATGCCGCGCTGGGGCGGCAACATCGGCATCGACTTCCAGGACATCTACTACTACCTGAAGCCGACCGACCACCAGGGCAAGACCTGGGACGATGTGCCGGCCGAGATCAAGGAAACGTTCGACAAGCTGGGCATTCCCGAGGCCGAGAAGAAGTTTCTGGCCGGCGTGAAGGCGCAGTTCGAGAGCGAAGTGGTTTACGGCTCGCTGCAAGGAAGACCTGGCCAAGAAGGGCGTGATCTTCACCGACACCGACACGGCCGTGCGCGAGCACGGCGACCTCGTGCGCGAGTACTTCGGCACGATCATTCCGCCGGAGGACAACAAGTTCGCGGCGCTCAACTCGGCCGTGTGGTCGGGCGGCTCGTTCATCTACGTGCCCAAGGGCGTGAAGATCGAGTTCCCGCTGCAGGCCTATTTCCGCATCAATGCCGAGCGGATGGGCCAGTTCGAGCGGACGCTGATCATCGTCGACGAAGGGGCCGAGGTGCATTACGTCGAAGGCTGCACCGCGCCGATGTATTCCAGCGAAAGCTTGCACTCGGCGGTGGTCGAAATCGTCGTTCGCCGCGGCGCACGCTGCCGCTACACGACGATTCAGAACTGGGCGAACAACATCTACAACCTGGTGACCAAGCGGGCGGTGGCCTACCAAGACTCGCTCATGGAGTGGATCGACGGCAACCTGGGCAGCCGGCTGACGATGAAGTACCCGGCCGTGTACATGATGGAGCCGGGCGCTCGCGGCGAGATTCTGTCGATCGCGTTCGCGTCGAAGGGCCAGCATCAGGACGCCGGGGCGAAGGTCGTCCACTGCGCTCCGCACACCAAGAGCCGCATCATTTCCAAGAGCATCAGCAAGAACGGCGGCCGCTCGAGCTACCGCGGCCTGTGCAAGGTGCAGGACGGCGCCGTCGGCTCGAAGAGCAGCGTCGTGTGCGACGCGCTGATTCTCGATCCGCAAGAGCCGCAGCGACACTTATCCGTACATCGAAGTCGAAGAGCAGGACGTGCAAGTCGAGCACGAGGCCAGCGTCTCGCGCATCGGCGAAGAGCAGCTCTTCTACCTGCAAAGCCGCGGCCTGACCGAGGCCGAAGCCAGCTCGATGATCGTCAGCGGCTTCATCGAGCCGCTGGTGAAGGAGCTGCCGATGGAATACGCCGTCGAAATGAACCGCCTCATCGAGCTGCAGATGGAAGGCAGCGTGGGTTGACATTGCGGACAAGCGCTGACATTGCCCTGGAGAGGCTTAGTCATCATGAGCATCGCGACAGATCCCACGACAGACCAGCTTATCGCCGAGTTGTACAAAATCGACGGCAAAGCGGAGATCGTTGGGGGTCGGATCATGATGATGGGTGGGTCCGGCGACATGCCAAGCAGTGCAGCAGGCGCGATTATGGTGAGTCTTCGCTTGTATTCCAAAAAAATGGGTGGGCGTGCGTACGGTGACAATGCCGCGTTCCTAGTTGAACTTCCAAATCGGAAGTCATTCAGTCCAGACGCCGCCTACTACACCGGTCCGCGGACACGAATGAAGTTCCTTAGCGAAGCGCCAGTCTTCGCAGTTGAGGTACGAAGCGAGGGCGATTATGGCCCCCGCGCAGAACGGGAAATGACCGAGAAACGCGCCGATTACTTCGCGGCCGGCACAAAGGTTGTTTGGGATGTCGATTTATTGAGCGACGACGTGGTCCGCGTTTATCCGCGCCGATTCACCGGAAAGGCCGACGATTTATCGCCGCGGCGAAACGGCCGAAGCCGAACCTGCCGTGCCCGGTTGGACATTTTCAGTTGACGAATTGTTCGATTAACGGTTCATAGGGATTGATCAGCGGCTGATGTCAATTGCCACCGTATCGACGGGATTCTCGCAGGAGGCTTTCGAAGCATTTCTCGCTGCGCGCGACGAGCCGGCGTGGCTCACCGACATGCGCCGCGAAGCATGGCGGCGATTCCAAGAGCTTCCGATGCCATCGGTTCGCGACGAAGAGTGGATGCGGACCGACATCCGGCTTTTCAAGCTCGATCGTTTCGCACCTCCCGAGACGTCGTCCGAATCGGAGGGCACTACTGAAACTGAGGCGCCGCATGCATTGTTGGCGGCGGGAGTCGACCTGGCCGGCCGCGCCGTGGCAATTGATAGCGGCCACGGTAGACGCCGACTTGAGTGCCAAATGGGCCGGGCAGGGCGTGCTGTTCGGTAGTCTCGACGCGCTCGTCGCCGAGCATGGCGACCTGCTGCGGCCGTTTTTTGAGCGGCGAGTCGTCGATCCGTTCAAGGACAAGTTTTCCGCGCTACACGCCGCCTTTTGGTGCGGCGGAACGCTGCTCTATGTGCCCAAGGGCGTGCGCATCGATCAGCCATTGCATTCGCTTTCAGCCATCGAGAGCGGCGTCGACTTGGGTAAGACGCTGGTGATTCTGGAAGAAGGCGCAGAGGCCACGATGCTTTCGGAAACTGCGAGCGCGTCGGCGGATCGCGGCGGCCTGCATTGCGGCTCGATTGAGCTGATTGTCGAGCCCGGCGCCCGGCTGCGTTACGTCAACCTGCAGAACTGGGGCCACGAGGTCTGGCACTTTGCCCATCAAAAGGCACATGTGGCCCGCGAGGGACGGTTGCAGTGGACGATCGGTGCGCTCGGCAGCCGGCTGGCCAAAGTGAATCAGCACGTTGCCATGACCGGCCCGGATGCCGAAGTGCAGGTCAATGGCGTCATGTTCACCGAGGGCCGGCAGCATCTCTCGTACAACACGCATCAGCATCATCAGGCGCCCTATTGCAAGAGCGATCTGTTGTACAAGTCGGCCCTGCAGGACCGCTCGCGCACCGTGTGGCGCGGCATGATCAAAGTCGATCGCGACGCTCAGCGGACCAACGCCTATCAGCGCAACGACAATCTTATGCTCTCGCGCGATGCGCGGGCCGATTCGATTCCCGGCTTGGAAATCGAGGCCGACGACGTCCGCTGCACGCACGGCAGCACCAGCGGCCGCGTGGACGACCAGCAGGTGTTTTACGCAATGACGCGCGGCTACACGCGCCGCGAGGCGGTGCGAATGATCGTTGCCGGTTTTTTCCAGCAAGTGTTCGATCGAATCACGATCGAGAGCGTACGCGACGCGCTGGGCGAAGCGATCGGCCGCCGGGTGAGCGATATCAAAGAGCTGGCCGCGCCGTGACAAGCTGGGAACTCGTCGCCAGGTTGTTGCAGTTCGTCGGCCTTCTCGTCGCTGTTTTTGGTCTGTGGAATTGTGCGCGAGGCATGCGAGTTGTCGTCTCGGGGCGAATCGATGAGCGGCGTGCGTCGGGTCGATCGCTGAAGGTTGGAATTCCGCTGTTGGTTACCGGCGTGTTTTTGCTGATTGGCGGCATCATGTTGGGAAACTGGGCTCTCGCGCAATGAGCGATTTCATCCCCGTCGCACAAGTGTCCGATGTACCGGATCCCGGCAAATTGCTTGTGGAAGTGGATGAGCGGCTGATCGTTTTGATTCGCGCCGCCGGACATTTTTACGCGCTGGACGACGTCTGCACGCACGATGGCGGACCGCTCAGCGACGGGCCGCTCGATCCGCAGGCGGGCACCATCGCGTGCCCACGCCACGGGGCCAAATTCGACGTCAAGACGGGCGCGGCGCTTACGATGCCAGCCACGAAGCCGACCAAGGCACACGATGTCAAAATCGAGGGCAACCAAGTCCTGGTTCGGTTGCGCGACGACTAGTTGCCTGGTGCGTCTATTGGGTAGAATTCAGGCGAGGGCGCGTACTGCGATGTGGAGATGATCAGTGATCCCCAACTTGTAGTCCGACGATCACTGTGCTGCCTGTCCCTCTATCGTAATTCTTCAACGCCGTTTTGATGTGGGCAATAGTCATGGCCATAGCTGAAGACAAAGTCCGAGAGGCACTCAAGGGAGTTATCGACCCCGAGTTGTTTGTGAATATTGTCGATCTTGGCTTGATTTACGATATCAAGGTCGACGAACAGCCTGACACAAAGTCGAACGTGGCCATCGAAATGACGATGACCAGTCCGGCCTGCCCGGCCGGTCCGCAATTGTTGAGCCAATCGCAGGATGCGATTCGTCGACTCGATGGCGTCGGCGAAGTCGACGTGAAGCTCGTTATGGAGCCGCCCTGGACTCCCGATCGGATGACCGAAGACGTGCGCGACCAGCTCGGTATCTTCTGAGCCATAAAGCCGGGCAGGGAATGCCCGATCATTAAAGCATGCTATTGCCGGCTTTGTGTTTTGCGCATGCAAATTTTTGTTTACGAATGGGCTACTGGCGGTGGGCTCGTCGAGGAGCACGGCGCATTGCCGACTTCGCTCGTGCGCGAAGGCGCGGCGATGATCGGCACGTTGGCATCCGACCTGGCAAAACTTTCGGGCTGCCAGCTTACCGCGCTGCGTGATCCTCGCGTGCTGCAGCTCGCACTGCCGCGTTGCCGCGTTGTCGATGTCGTCGACAAAGCTTCGCATTGGGATGAATTCGAGCGGCTGGCAACGGAAGCTGATGCGACGATTCTCATCGCGCCCGAGTTCGACGGCATACTTCTCGCCGCGGCCAAGCGAGTGACCGCTGCAGGTGGCCGATTGGCGTCGCCGTCGCCCGAGTTCGTTCGTATCGCATCGAACAAGCAGCGAACATGCGAAATTCTAGCGGCCGCGGGCGTACCGGTGCCGCCTGGAATGGTGATCGAACCGGACGACGCGCTGCCGGTTGACTTTGAATACCCAGCCGTGTTGAAGCCAATCGACGGGGCGGGTTCGCAGGATACTTATGTTGTGAGCGGACCGCACGATTCGCCGCCTGCGTATGCGTGGCCGCGGCGGTTAGAACGCTTTGTGCCCGGCTTTGCAGCAAGCGTCGCGTTACTTTGTGGCGGGAAATCTCGCCTCGCTCTCTTGCCCTGCCGACAGCGCATTTCGGATGACGGCAGACTTCGGTATATGGGAGGCGAGCTGCCAATGGCGGGCGGCCTGGCTGAACGCGCGACGGGGCTGGCCGAGCGCGCGCTCGATGCATTGCCTAAGACAATCGGGTACGTTGGCGTGGACCTCGTGCTGGGCAGCGATCCACACAGACGTGCGGATGCCGTGATTGAGATAAATCCGAGGCTCACCACTTCCTACGTGGGCTTGCGGGCGGCCGCGCGCTCCAACCTGGCGGAGGCGATGTGGCTCATTTCTCAAGGGCACCACGCAAGCGTCGACTTTGATACACGGCCCTTGGAATTTGATGCTGCGGGCAACGTTAGCTTCGTGCGATGAACTGGATTGGCCTCGATATTGGCGGCGCGAATCTGAAGGCAGCCAATGACCGCGGCTGGGCCTGCGTACAGCCGTTCGAATTATGGCGAAATCCGGCAGGACTAGCTGCTGCGCTGCATGAGTTGCTTCAAGCTGGGCCGGGCGGCGAAGGTTTAGCTGTATCCATGACGGGCGAGCTGTGCGACACATTTCGCACGAAACGGGATGGCGTTCGACAAATTCTGTCGGCAGTGGAACAAGTCGCTGGTGACCGGGAAGTTCTCGTTTACCTTGTCGATGGGCGTTTTGTCTCGATTGGTCAATCACAAGAAATGGCGCACCTCGCGGCGGCGAGTAACTGGCATGCCCTGGCGCAATTCGTATGCCGATTCGTATTGGGGCGAGCGGGGATCCTGATTGACATTGGCTCGACCACAACGGACATCATTCCTCTGTTGAAAGGACGGCCTGTTTCACTAGGCTTCAATGACACGGATCGTTTGGTCGCCGGCGAGCTGGTTTACACCGGCGTCGGTCGTACTCCCGTGTGCGCAATCACAAATTGGCTTCCGTGGCGCGACGGCGCTGTCCCGTCGCCGCTGAGTTGTTCGCGACAGCGGCGGACGCATACGTAATATTGGGCGATTTGCCTGAACAGGATGATTTCACCGGCACGGCGGATGGACGCCCGCTGACGAAGCAATTGTCGCGCGAGCGGCTGGCGCGAATGATTTGTGCAGATTCCACGACCTTCAGCAGCAGCGACGCGGAGCGTGCCGCTCTGCATATCCGAGACGCTCAGCGCGCGCCGCTGGAGAGCGCTCTTGAGAAAGTCATTGGGAATATGGAACTTCGGCCAGAGTTGTGCGTTGTGAGCGGTTCGGGCCAGTTTCTTGCGAAAGCCTGCGCCGACAAGGTGCTGCCAAGCGCGCCGGTCGTTTCGCTCGGCGAAGTCCTCGGCCCGGCAGTAAGCGTTGCCGCGCCTGCCCATGCGCTCGCCGTCTTAGCCTGTGAAGCGGAGAAGCCCGGCAAAGCCTCGCCTTGAGGCGGCAACCCCTGATTTCATCGGTATTTACGTCAGTTGGTGCGCAAAGCCATCAAAAAGCCGACTCAAGTCGTCGCGGCTTCGCGCGCGTGCGTAGTCGCTTTTTTTGTCGAAAGCGACTAAACTAAATGCTGGTCGAGTAGTTGTAAAAAACAAAGAGAATGCGTTTTCTCGGGTTAGCCGATTTGCCCGGACGATGGGCATTCTTGACCCGGTAAATCTTTGGAGGGGGACTAATGCGGGGATCCTATCGCGGCGTTACACACTTGCTGGTGATCGGCGCTGGTATTGCAATCTTCACGTCGGCAGCCCAAGCCGGGACGATTCTTAAACTGAACCCGGGCACTGCGGCTTCCAATATCGAGTTCAATGCTGGGGTTCTTTCCACGGTTGACGACCTCAATGCGGGAACCACCGGTGAACAGAACACGTCTGTGGATTTTCAGGGCTTTCTGAACGGGATACCAGATATCGCCCCCTTGAACGCGTCGGTGACCCTGAACGGTGTTTCTAAGGTCGGCTCAGCGACCGTATTCCCGTTTGGGCTAATGATGCAGAATTTCAGCGGCGGTAATGTCTCGATCTATGATGCCTCGAACACGCTTCTCTTGTCCGGCTCGTTGAATGCGAGCACGCTGGCGGGAGCCGTCGGACCTCCTGGCACCAACGTTCTGTTTACCACAACGTTTAATCTTGTTACCGGCGGAACGCTTGCACCGCAAATTGGTCCCGGATCGGTCGCCCTCAAAATGAACATCACCGAGGTCAATGGCGGCGCGGGATTGATCGTGACAACAGACGGCTCGGTTCTTAACCCATTTACGGCCGAGGCACTTCTCACGATCACTGGCGAACAACCGATTCCCGAACCGGCGACCGCCCTGCTGGCGGCCGTCGTAACAGGAATGACCGTTCTGGGCATTCGGCGTCGACGTTAGAAACGGTCGAGCGTGTCGATCCAGCGCGCCAGTTCCTCGCGCTGTGACGCGGAAAGTTTCCCGCCGGCATTGGCGCCAGTTAACGTTGTAACGGGGTAGCCCGCCTCCGAGAATTTCTGCAGCCCTTGCGCAATTTGCACCGAGGCATCGCTGTCGCTGGGGATGGCCGCGAAGATAGTCAATCTTTGCATCGGCTCGTTGGATGGAACCATGAGTTGTCGCGGCAGCGGGGCTCCCGAAGTTGCCACGCCCCGGATTATTTGGCGTCCAGAAACGCCCAGCAGCCAGGCCATTGCGCCGCCTCCCGCTTCGCCGTAAACGACGACACGGTGAGGATCGACCTTATGCTGGCCTACGACGCGCTCCACCAGCCGGCCCAGGTATTCGAGCTCTGTTCGATCCCAGCGGTCTTCCTCAGCAGAGGTCGGAATCACCAGTATCAAGCCATCCCGATCACAAATTGCCTGCCAGTCGCGAACCACCTCTTCAGCATTTGCCTTGCCCGGCGCGTGTAGCCACAACAACAAACCGAGCGCGCGGCCGTCGTCATGCATCGCTGGCAAGTAGATCTGACATTGCTGCGGAAACTCTGGCAGCTTGAGCTCGCTTGCTTCGCCCTTGCCGTCGGCGGCCGGTTCGGGCTTCGCTGCGTCGGCAGGCTGACTTCCTGTAGTTAATTCGCGGGGTTCGTACGCGGCTGGGAGTTCGGCCGGCACACTTGTCGGCAGCCGGCTTGCAGTCAACTTTAGATCCATCGGCTTGCCGGCCCGAACATACTGCAACGCCACTTCGGACCCGGGTGCAGCATTGTTCAATTCCACGATCGCTTCGGCAATTGTGCCAACGGCTGCATCATTAATCTTGATGATGCGGTCGCCGGCTTGCAGCCCGGCCTGTTCGGCGGGACTTCCGCCGTACACCATGCGGACGGCGACGCCACGCTCGCCGTCGGAAGGTTTTTCATCGTCGGCGTTCGCTGAGTCTGGTTCGTCGTCATCGTTTGCTGCGCTTTCTTCGTCCTTCTCTTCCGAGGCTTTGTCGCCCGCGTCATCACTCGCGTTCGGCTTTTCTGGATTTGGCTCGGCAGCTTTGTCCACCTGGCCTGCCGGGCGCAGCGGAAGGATTCCCAAGAAACCATGGCGAAACTCGGGCAACTCGCCAATCAGTTCGATCTCGCGATCCAGGCGTTCGCTTCCACGCTCGATTCCAAGTTTCACGCGGTCGCCGCCGTATCGAGGCCCCAACGCAAATCGCAAATCAGTCTGCGTGCGAATCGGTTTGCCGTCGAT
Source organism: uncultured Planctomycetota bacterium (assembly GCA_963713365.1). Classification (GTDB taxonomy): domain Bacteria; phylum Planctomycetota; class Planctomycetia; order Pirellulales; family Lacipirellulaceae; genus JABDGM01. The sequence goes on from CAVQLN010000013.1 coordinate 296,276, forward strand.
TTCCACAACGCGATCGCCCTTTTTTAATCCGGCTTTTGCAGCGGGCGCGTCCGGCCGCACACTGGCCAGTTCCGCTGCCGCCGTGTGCGGATTTTTGGCGCCAGGCCAATTCCCAACATGCCGGCATGCTGATCGTCGCCTCGTTTCATCATCTCCAGCCGGTCAGTAATTGCGGCTAGCGGCACGGCAAAGCCGATGCCCGAGTCGTACCATTCAACGCCGGCAACTTCGCTGGTAGCTTGCGGCGCCATCGGCACAATGACGCCCAGCACGCGGCCGCGTATATCCACCAGCGGCCCGCCGTAGTTTGCCATGGAGACGTCGGCGTCCGTCTGTAAAACTTTGCCGAACATCCGGTCCGTCGCGCTGACGATTCCAACCGATACGTTGGTGCGGTCGGGGCGGAACGTGCGGCCAACCGCCACGGCCCATTGTCCAACGCGAATTTCTGCTGCCGGCACAAACTCCGGCACCGCGAGATCGCTGGCGCCGGTGGCTTTCAAAAGCACAAGCATCCGGCTGTGGTCGGTGGCGACTAAGCTCGGCTGGAGATTGTTTCCCGTTGGCAAAAGTAACGAGAATCGACGCCGGCTGCTGCACGAAGTTGAATGCACTCGAAACAATGTAACCGTCGGCTGAAATCACCAAGCCGGTCGTCGGGCCGTCAGCCAACAGGGTGCGGCCGATGGTGTCGAGACCGCCAATCGTCCGAATTTGAACTACCGATTCGGCCACGCGCTCCGCCGCAGCACGCAATGCGGCCTCCTCGCGCAGGATAAGCGAACCATCTTCGTCGGCTTGAGCCTGCGCGGACGCGGCGAGCGCGAACTGCAAAATGAAAACCGCCACGTACCCAATGTGAGCCAATTGCTGCGCACGGCGAACCATTACGGCGTCCCCTCTCTTGAATCGACCGTGCTGGGCGCCTGAAGTGTGGCCTCGACTAGCTCATTTTCACGCAGAACGGCGATACGCACCGAGGCGTCGTGCTCCAGCCTTCCGATAAGTCGAACGGCATCGCGGCAAGACGGCGCTACTTGATTGTCGATCATGATAACGAGATCATCGGGTCGCAAACCTGCGCGGGCAGCGGGAGAATCCGGGAGAACCCGATCCACGTACGGTGGCGTGCGCACGACGACATCGGGCACCAGTACAATGCCTAACCGGGCAAGCGATAACGGATCGTCGGGCTGATCGACTTCGCTCAATTCGGGCGGCGTGAACCGGCCGGCCATCATGTCCTCGACCGAAGACGCAAATGCGGAGACTGGCAGCGCGTAATTGAGCCACGTGCCCGTGAGGCTGCTTCGCAGCTCCTTGCCGAGCATACCCAACAGGCGCCCCTGTATATCCGTCAGAGCCCCGCCGGCTGCGCCGGGATTATTTGCGGCCGCGTCGACAACATACACGTCGCCGCGATAGTTCGTGGCAAATGCACCGCGGCGAGCATCGAGCGGCGCTACGGCCGAAACAACACCCTGCAACATGCTCACCGGCTCATCACCGGTCGCAATCCCAAACAAGTTGCTGAAGGCCAGAACCCGGGCACCGGGTTCAGCCGTCGCAGCCTGCGCAAGGTCAAAGTAGGGCAGGGGCTCGCCGGCCAAATCGAACTTCAAAACGGCGATTTCCGTGAGCGGGTCGGCGGCGACGTGCTTGGCCGCATAGCGCCGGCCGTCGTCGAGCACCACCGTCACTTCATCGGCATCGAGCACGTAGCTCCAAACCGTAAGAACATGCCCCTCTGCGGATATCAGGACGCCGCTTTGATACGCCTCCAGGCCGCGAAAGCCGCCTGAGCCGTACAGCTTCACGACCTTCGGCTGGACCTGGCGAGCCACCGATTCAAAAGACGCCGCGCCGTCGCTGGCCCGCGCGTCGGCCGCCACAGCCATGAGGCAGGCAACGGCTAGCGCAACGGCGCGGACGTGTACGAAATTTTGAATTCGCAGAAACAGTTCGGTCACGTTTGCCTCAGTCTTTGGTCTCGCTCGATTGTTCCGACCAGTCATATGTCGTGACCGTCATGTCCGCAAACACTTCGTCACCGTGGCGGACGACCCAATGATGTGGCAGTGCGCGACCGTCGACGGACCTAATATCGTCGAAAACTATCTCACAGGGGTCTACGTCGTCCGAAAGCTGAGTCTCAATGCCAACCAAATCGCCATTGGTGGGATTGAAGTAGAATTTCGTTTCGACGCCGCCATGAATTGCAACGAGGCAATCGGCGAGTTCATCGTCGCTTGTCCAGGGCAAAGTTCCGAGGTAATACACTTCGCCAAAGCGACGCGGCCCCAACAGCAACAAGCGTTGCCAAAGATGAAGCGCCGCCAGCAGACCACCCGACCGAGGCGGACTGGAAGCCTCCGTGAGCGACGCCCCGAATTCCGTGCCCGACTTGCCGTCCGGCATCACCACCGAGCCACTCTTTTCGGTAAGCTCAATTGCAACGTCGCGGCCCGTCGTCTGCCCCAAAATCTTCCAATTCCATCCGGTCTCCGCGAAATCACCACGCGCCAAGTACGCATTCCATACGCGCTGCTGATGGTAGCGATTGAACCAGTAATTTGCGTAACCGGGAGCAGCTTCGTAATAGGGGCGTACCGCCTTGGGAATCCGCACTTGCGCGGCGTCGAGGGCGGCCTTCATCGCGCGGTATTTGCCCGTCTGGCAGCGGTGCATCCGGCTGCCGCTCGTCACGAGGCCGCGGCCGATCTGGGACCGGTGGTTCCGGTTGGTCTTGCAGTAGAGCTTCCAGCTCGCCTTCGCGGTGCATTGCGGCCAGCCGCACCCGACGCTCGTACTCCTGACCGTCGCGACGAAAGACAACGGGCACTCGCCACTCACCAGGATAGGTCCCCAACACATTTTTAAACGCGTTGGCGGAGCCGATTTCCCGGCCGCCGAAGCGAACCAGTTCGTCATCGTAACGAAGGCCGCGGCGAAATGCGTCGCTGCTTTCCAGAATGTCTTCAATCACGACGCGGCCCTCAGGATCATTCGTCACCGTGGCGCCGAGCGAAGCATGATCGACAATCCGACCGCTTTTGAGCATTCCCAAGAACCGTTTGATCTGGTTGATCGAAATCGCGTAGCCGACGCCGACATTCACGCGGCCGCGCTTTTCGAACGAGCCGCGGCCATTGATGCCAATCAACCGGCCTTCGGAGTCGAAGAGCGGGCCGCCGGAATTGCCGGGGTTGATTGCCGCATCGGTTTGCAGGCAGTCGGCATATTCCAGCAGCGTGCCGGCCGGGTACTGATAACGGTGCACGCCCGAGATAATGCCGTATGTAATCGTCGGCTGAAAGTTATCGGCCAGCAAAAATGGATTCCCGGCGACAAATGCCCAATCGCCGACCCGCACCGAATCGCTGTCGCCAAGTTCGGCGGCAGGAAACTCGCCTTCGCCTAGCAGCTTGATAAGAGCCACATCGCCGCCCGGGTCGAGACCTACGAGCACCGCATCCACGAAGCGTCCGTCCGCAAGGCCGCACTTCATTGCGGGCCCCGTAGGGGCAACGACATGAAAGTTTGTGAGCGCATAGCCGTCGGGCGAGATCACGACGCCAGAACCGCCTCCTTGCCCTTTGGCATCAAAAATTGCCAGAGTCGGACGGGAAATCCGCTCGATCGTCTCGATACGCTTTGCTTCGGCCTGAAGCACGAGATCGTCTGGACTCGTTGCAGGAATTGCAACTTGTGTCGCAACCAATAAACTTGCTGCGCAGAAGTACACGAGGCGCATCCTCATTTGATAAGCCTCGCGTCGCAAAGATTGAGCCAATCGCCTGTATCCAGGTTCTGGCCAAAATCGACGACGACCTTCAAACGTTTGGCTCCCGCGATGTCCAATTTGATTTCGCGTGGCGCCCGGTCTCCGGCAATGTCGGCGTCAAACAGTGGTCGATCATCGCCGTAAATGATAGCGCGCACGTCTCCGGTGGAATTTGTTGCGGGCTCAATGCCCGCGATCGCAATAAATTGCTTGAACCCGGAGGGCAAGCGGTACACCAGCTCAGTTCGGCTGCGTATGGCGACACCCTTGCTGAAGGATTTAACGCCTCGCGCCGCATTCGGGGAACCATCGACGAGAAGCGTCAACGGACCGCCGAACGCGGATTGATCGAGTCGAACGCGGCCATACTTGGCCACAGATTCAGCGGAAGGCGACAGTCCCACGAGCGGCGTCCAGCGCTCGGACGCAGGTGCGAGGTCGCTGAGATAAAGAATCTTGCCGGCGGAAAAGTCGGCAAACTGAAGATCGGCGAGCGGCCAATTGAGTTTTGTTCCATCGGATGTCGTAATATCAAGCGTCTGGCCAGTCAACCGCACGTCGCTGACCGCGCCACGCAATCCAGAGCGTCCGTGAAGAATGCACCTCGGTTCAGGTTGCGTGGATGAGTCTTTGCGGAAATAGAACCAGCCAGCCACCTTGGCACGATCGACGCGCGTGGAGCTGCCGTCGTATTCGAATTGGACCTTCTCCGTAGTGATGTCGCCGAGAACGCCTTCGACGCCATCGAGGCTCTTCACGCGGGGACTTACGATCACCAGAACATCGCTCGGCAAATTCTGGGATCGAATCTGCTCCCATTGTTCTTCAATCGCCGGCTCAAACTCCTGCAAGCGCACGGAAGCGACATGTCGCACCGGCAACTGGATCGTCATCTGATCGGCCGGCTCGGGCAAATCAATTCCGAGTTTGGCAAGTGACCTGGTGGCCTGAAAATCGTTGATCGGCAGCAGCGTGCCATCCGTCAGCTCGACGAGGCCTTTATCCGATTCCTTATCCGTGATAAGTGGCGTCGCCGACGGCCATCGCATGGATACGAGCTTGTCCGTCGGTAGCCGCTCCTCTTTATCAGCCGTGGCAATTACCACTTCATCCCGGTTCCAAGGCGCAACTCGCCCGTAATCGACGTCGTGTCAAGCAGTGTGGCGGTTACCTGCTGTGAACTAGCCAGGGCCGGCAATGCCGCAACAATGAGGACCGCAAGAATTCGAACGGTAGTTTGCAAGGCGGGAGGTTCCGGTGTAGGCAGGATTTCGTCTACGATCGTGTTGCAAGAGTGTAGACGGGCTTGAATCGCCTGTTCCATTAAAGAGAGTGCGTACGCGCACGGATCATGGCTTTTGGGTCGACTCCTCGGCGGCCAGGCGGCGAAAGTATTCTTCAATGACTTCTCGATAGTGTGAGGGAAACTCTCGGCCGATTTCTTGCAGGGCCTTTTCACGATCCTTTTTATCGAGATCGCCCCACCCGGCCTCGCGCCCAATGTCGCGGCGCTCGACTTCGCCAGGCGCTTTCCCTTCCACGATTTGACTCTCTTCCAAGGGTGTTCCACTCGGCGCCCCGCCCGGGTTCCCGGAAGACTGCGACTTCTGTTGCTGCTGTTGTAGCTGATCTTCTGCTTTCTTAATCAGCTTATCGAGCGATTCAATGACTCCATTCTCGACGCCCTGGACGCGCTCGCCGGACCGGCCCAGGGCCAGCCGTCGGCGGACGTCGGCCATTCGACGCGCGATATGATCAAGCGATTCGTCTTGCAGACCGGCAAGATCCTGGCGCATCAGCTCAGCCAGCTTTTGGAACCGAGCCGGCAACTTATCTTCTTGTTGAAGTAATTGGCCGAGCATGGTGTCAGCCTGGTCCGGCTGGACCAGATGATGGTGGGCAACGGCGCGGTAAAACAACAAGGCTTCCGGCGCGACGACATCCTTGGTGGCCAGGCCCTCCGTCCATTCCAGGGCTTCATCGTAATATCCCTGCTGTACCATCCAGCGGGCCAGGTACAGCCGCATGTTGTTGCGCACGAGTTCCGGCGTTGCGCTATCGGCTAGCCAGGCGAACTCCGGCAGCGGGCCCGGTTCGTGAAGTCCCGCGCATCGCGCAATAAGCTCGGCGACACGGTCGTCGGTCTTCGCGAGAGATTGCGCTAATCGTTCTAACAAATCTCCCTGAGTGTTGTCTTCTGATTCTCGCCAGGACTCATTGGCCTCCGCCTGTCGAGCGGGCGGAATGCCGGCCGAATGGAGGTACTCTGTCAGCCGCGCGTAGGCGGCCTCTGGGGATACTGGCTGCCAGGTTGGCTGAGCAAAAAAATCGCCGTCTGCGCGATTATTCGCTTGGGCCAGCGTCGCAATGGCAAACGCAGATAGAATGCTGATACAAACGAGCCAGCGGGTTGCACGGTTATCGGTCATCGGAAGGACTTTCTTCGTTGGTTAACCGGGTGAGTACCACCCGTTCACCTCCGCCCAGGCTCTCATCTATTATCCCCCGCCTAGGTGATCTGTCCAATCATCTGAGTTCCCAACCACGATACTCATCGGCATTTAGCCGGGGCCGGCCGCATATCGGAGTCGGTCCAGTCTGCCTATTACGTTTTATTGTGCTATTGTGCCAAATCCGGCCCGCGGGCAGAACGTCAATCATTGCGTCCCTGTTCGAGGTCGGAAATCGCCTTTTGAATCTTTTGCTGCCGCTCGGCGAGCTGCCGCAAAGCTTCTAGCAAATCGGCCGTGTCCGCTTGCTCTCCTTCGATCATTCGACCGTACCGCTGCGTTCGCTGGTTGATGCGCATTTGCAGTGCGCGGATCATTTTCAGCTCGGCGAGCTTGTGGACAAGCGTCGGCTCCGTTGGCTGGCCGGGCGCCGCCTGCTGACCAGGCCGCGTACGATTCTTCTCCAAATCCTTTCGCGCCTTCTCCAGTGCAGCGATCAATTCCTCTAGCGCGGTGATGATCTCGGCTTCCACACCTTGCGTGATCGTTCCGACCTTTGCCGCGGCCAGCCATTCGGCGACCAGACGCATATCGTCACGCATCTGCTCGACAGCCTCGGGAAATGCGACCGACGACCCTTCTTCGCGCAACAGTAGAAGCGCCTTATCGGATTCCTGAACTATTTCCAGTTCTTGGCGGCTCAACCGGGCCGCCTCGATCTCCTCATCGTGCGCCCGTTTGGCCGTCGGGACGGCATTCAATTTCACGGTGCCTTCGTAAACCTGAATCTGCGTTTCGAGCATTTTCCGAAAGCGGGCGGCAAGCTGCGTCAACGTGCGTTCAAGCTCTTCTTCACGAAGTTGCCGTAGGATGCGCTCCAACTCCGCCTTGGCCTGCTCGAGCTCACGCAAGGCCTCACGCTGACGCTCGGTCGCGCACCCCTCGTTCGGCATCGTCCAGCTTTTTTCGGGCCTGCTCCATTTGCTCCGCGGCCGCACGCAGGCGCTGAGTTGCACGGTCGGCCGGATCAGACGGCGGCTGAGGCGGCTGTTCATCGGAATTATCACCTTGCGACGGTTGCCCCGACTGTCCTTGCGAGGGTTCCGATTGCGATGGAGGTGATTTGCTCGGTTCAGACTTTCCGTCCGACGGCTGTCCTTCACTCGACGGTGGTTTGGACTCCCCAGAGGGATCTTTTGCCGACGGCTCACCCGGCTTTGGGGAGTCACCTGGCTTGGACTGCTCACCGGGCTTCGATGACTTATCATCGGAGGCGTCCGACTTGTTGCCGCCGCTTTTTTCATCACCTGAGTCTTCTTTATTCTCCGAATCGGATTCTTCGGCGCGCTTTTTGTCGACTTCGGTTTCCTCGATTTGGCCGCCGAGCTTTCCGGTGTCGGTGGCGACCCGCTTTTGATCGTCTTTGAGCCCGCCGATTTCGTCACCGCCTTCGGTACGAGCGCGGACGGCCCGCTGCATGCGAATCAGGCGGGCGACTTCCTTCAAATACATGCGCACGCGGTCGCGTTCCGACGCGAGCTCTTTATCTCGATCGGCCTTTAATAATAGCGTAAGCAGCAAATCGAGTTCGTTCTGCAGCTCCGTCTGGTTCTTTGAGGCAGCCGAAAGACGTTCGTTCTCGAGCAAACCTACGATTGCTTCGAAGCGGACGTTGATGTCCTGCTCGCGGCTTTGCGCAATGGCTTCGCGCAGCAACCGGGCACGGCGAGGGTCGGTTGACGCAGAAAGTTCGGCCAGCCGGCCGAGCACTTCTTCGAGCCGCTTATAGCGGTCGGCGAGCCGCCCCTGCTCAACGGTTAGTGCCGCATCCCCGACGGCGGGAGCGGCATTCGCAGGTTCGCCCTCGACAGCGTCGTCCTGGGTAGCGGCATTCGCAGGTTCCTCCTCGATGGGAGTTTCCTGCGACAACACCAACGTCGCGCTTGCAAGCAACACAAAAATGGCAACGAAACTCGAGCAAAAGCACCAAGTCGCGCTGCCAGAATCACGCATGGCTTGCTTCATTTGCATTGCAGGGATCGACATGGATGTGTTCCCCTAGCGCATCTGCGCTTTGCGCGCCACTCGTCCTCATTCTTCCTCAAACAAGCTGCGCAAGCGCTCCCTTTGACGGTCTCTTGTTCGGCGGTTGATTTCGTCCTGGTCTGAGATGATCCCCCGCAAAAGTCCGACAACCTCGTTATATGTTTCGAGTTCCAACATGCGGTCAAGCACAGCTTTCATCTCAACGAGAATCTGATCGGCTGTGGCTATGCTTTTTGCAAGTTCCGGCGGTACTCCCGCTTCCGGCAAGCAGCTCTTCTACCAATTTTAACTGCGCGGTCAGTTCGGGCATACGCTGATTACCAATTCGATGCAGCGGCAGGGCTATTTGTTCCCGCAGCCGGCTTTGCAAATCCGGATTCTCAATGCGATTGTTGGTCAGTTGGTCGTGCAAATCGTCGAAGGCTTCTGCAACGCCTATGACTTCATCGGTTGATTGGACAACATGTTGCAGCGAGCCCGAAACACGTAGCCGCCGCAGCGCCAGCGCCCGGTTGGCTGCGGCAGGCGAGGGCTCGGCCGCGCTCTCGCTTGAGTTCGTTTCGTCTGGGCCAGACGGCTCAGCGCCCGCGGCATCCGCCGGCTCACTCGGAGGGTTTTCCTGCGTATCAACCCTGGCAAGCAGGTTCCGAGTGTCCATCATTTTTTCATAGATTGACTCGTATCGTTGCCGCAGTTGAAGCTCGCGCCGCTCTAATAGGGCCAATAACTCCGCCATCGTCACCACATCGAGAGTGAAGAGCTGGCTGCTGCCGGCACGCGGCTCGTCGTTCAGGTCGAAGTAATCGGTGGCGCGCAACGTCAGCGACAGCTTTTGCCCGGGCCGCAGGATTAGTGCCCGCTTTCCAGTCAGCTCGTCGAGCTCGCGGGTATCAAATGCGTCGATGTCTTCCAGCGCGGCCTGACCTGACGGTTGAGCGGCCAATTGCCGACTGGCCGCGGAAGCGTTGTCGACCTGATATTGAAACCAGGCGCGAGCCAAACCGTAGTCATCCGTCAACTTGCCTTTGAAAGGCAAGATGGCGTCCGGCGTAATCGCGGTGCCGATGCCCGAGAGGCGCACGACGACTTGGGGCACTTCATCTGGAACCGCCGCCACGGAGACGCGATAAGGCTCTCGCGACGAGACGCGGTCAATGTCCGTGACGTTGAGCAGCAGTACATCATCGTGCTGGAGCGTGCCATATTCCCAACGCATGACGCTTTGAGGCTCGTTGGCAAAAGTTACGTCGTGCAATTGCTGGTTCTGGGAGGCTTTGATTTGGGCCGCGACAAGCGGCTTCGTGGCGGATGCGTGAAGCACCAGTCGCGTGCCCTCGGGGATCCGCATGCCGCCCGTCACCGGCAGGCGTCGCGTTTCTCGTCCAAGATAACTCGGGTAAATGCACTCCAACTCGATGGCGAACAGCTCGGGACGTTCGACGACTTGAAGCTCCAGATCGCGGACGCGGTCGTCGCCGCCCACGACGTCGAATGTCATATCGTCGGCAACGCGTTTGAATTCATAGCGATAGATCTGAAATTCATCCCGTCCCGGCAGCGCGTCGCCGACGCGAATCATCGTATCACGCCCGCGACGGCCATCGGCAAGCCGGAAGCGAATCTCCACATCGTCAGGGAATTCCGCAGCGGATGTGCGGGCCTGGACGAGCAGCTCGAGATCGTCATCCTGCGCCAGTTTGTGCACGCGCTTGCCGCTCGTGTCCGGGTCAAATCCGACAACTTGCAAGGAAACGCGCCTGGGCCATAGATCCTCGCTCAGAGCGATTCGCTGAAGCCAAAAGCCAAAAGCATCGCGCGAGAGCAGGGCGAAAAGGATGATTGACGCGACGAATCCAACCGCCGCGCCGGAAGCGCACAGCAGCGAACCACGATTGAAAAGCTGGTCCGGCCGCACATTGGCAATCGCGCGCACAGCAGCATGCTGTGTCGTGGCAACGAGGTCCGGATGATAAGCTTGCCGTCGCTCGGGATAAGAGCCGATGTCGACGGCCGTAAGCACATGATCCGACAAGTTGGGAAATCGCCGCTCTAAAACGAGCGCCAGGCTCGAATCGGCAATGGGCACAAACGCGCGGCGCAACAGAAAGCGATATATCGAGTAAAGAGCGATGGCACCGATCAGAATGAGCGCCATCTGACGAACGCGCGGCGACGGCTCGAAGGACCAATCCAAGATCAGGCCGAACCAAAACGCCGCGCCCAGCACGATAGCAAGGATCGCCAATCCTTCAAGCCACACGTACGCGCGAATACGCCGGCGCACTGTATCCAGCAGGCGACGTAGGGCAGGTGGAACTGTATTCTGTCTGGAAACTGTCGACATCAAAAAAGACCAGTCCGTCCTACAGGAGGGCGCAGAGGAAGCAAAGTTCGGTTGAATGCAACTCTCTGCTTCCTCTGCTTCCTCCTGTTAAATAAATTGGCTGTCTTGTCACGCGAGTCGATTGAGCCGGCGGATGATCCACTCCAAAAACAATGACCCTGCGATGACGCCCAAAAGCCACTGCATTTGCAATTCGGCAAACCGCTGATCGGGAGCATCCTTAAGCAGCTTCATTTCAGCGCGGTTTTTGATTGCATCTTTAAGCGGCTTCAGTTCACCATCGCCGTATACAGCAGCATGAAAATCCTTGTAATACGCGCCGCCCGTTTCCTCGGCCAGGGACGCGAGCAGCTTTTCGTTTCGCTGTGCGTGGGCGCGTTCCAAGTCTGGAACTCGCACCTGCAGGTATCTGGTCAGCGGTTCTTCATCGCTATCGGGAATGCTGAGTGCCACCTGGTAGGTGCCTTCTTGCAGGACGTTCGCCTGTCCCATGTACATTCCGGGCCGCTCGGTTTCAGCCGTGAGTTTGACAACTTCGGTTACGCCGTCCGGCCGGATTAACTGAGCCGTCACAGAATCAGCCATGAGCGGCTCATGCTGTGCGTCCGCCAGTCGAGCCCGCACTACCACGGTTTCGCCGAGCTCATAGCGGTCGCGCTCTACCAGTAGCGTTCCCCGCGCTGAGCCACGCAGAATGCGGCCTTGGCTGACGTGACGAATCAACTTCGTGTAAAGAACTTCAAAGTAGGACGGATCGACGCTCCGCAACCGCCATAGCTCGCCGCTGCCAATATAGAAGACCTGGCCGGCGCCGTAGAAATGGCTGGCGAAGTACACTGGACGCGCGTTCGACAGTCCGGCTTCCGGATCAGAAAAGCGCGCATAAACGGTCGCGCCTGGCTTCTCGCCTTTGACAGCATAGTAACCATACACGCCGGCAAAATCATCCCAGGCAGATTTGCTTTCCTCCGCAGAGTTTCCCAGCCACAAGAATCTCGCCTCGCGACCGGCCCGTTGGATGTCCAGAGGCCAAGCCGTGTCGCCGCCGTATTGACCATCGTCCAGCAACGCCAGTCGTTCCTGGAATACGACCGGGTACAAGTTGCGAATCTTGGCGTGCTCCGTGCTTGGCAACCACTTCGACGTGTGAATCGGTCCGGCCACGGCAATCATTCCGCCAGCTTCCTCGGAAATCCATTTCTCAAGCAGCGCGACTTGTTCGATATCCAGCTCCGTCCAATCAGGATCGAATGCCACGAGGCAATCGTATTGATAAAGTTGTTCAGCGGCGGTGGGAAATTGATCCAGGATTTCGTTGGCTTCCTGGGAAATGCCGGGTTGGGCAGTTTGCAACAATACGTCGACGGTCATCGTGCGGTCGCGAAACAATTGATTTCGTAAATATTGGTAATCGCGCATGGGCCCGCTGGCAAACAACAGCACGCGCGTCTTTCGCTCCACAACGTCGACCTCGGCCTCGCGCTGGTTGTCGCGTGCGTTGCCATCATCTGGCGGCGTAATCAGCCGAAGCTGGTAGACAAACGAGCCCACGTCCTCCGACTCGAGATCGAATGAAACGGAAACGATTTCATCATCCGCTCCGACGACTACCTCCTCCGTGGCCATGGGCGCGCCGCTGCCGGCCGGATCATCGGCGCCGCGTCGAAGGAGTTCAGCCCGGACGAGGCGACCGGCATAACCGGTTCCCTGTACATAGCCGGTGACATTGAGCGTATCGCCTGGAAAGGCGCGCGTTGGCACGACCAGGTTGCGCAGCGAAATGTTTCTGCGTGCCTCGGTGGAACCGATTCCGAGCGTGAAGATGGGCACCTTTGCCTCTTTTGCCGCCGTCACCGCGGAACTCGGTTCGATTCCTGCGTTCTGAGCGCCATCAGAAATGACAACAATGCCAGCCAGCGGCGCGCCTCGGTACAATCGCAATTGATCGGCCAGCGCCTGGCCCAACCGCGTCTGTGCTCCGCGCGGCTGAAGCTCGGCGGACCAATCCACCGTCTCAGCCACAGCCCGTGTGCCGTCGCTTTCCATATTTTGGCGTGGCGCACCGCTTTCCGTAGGGTGGGCACCGCCCACCGATGGCAACTCTTGCGATGGATCATGGCGGGCGGTGCCCACCCTACTAAGCTTCGGAAGGGTTACAACCGGCGCAACCTCTTCGTCGAAGCGGGCCACGTTCACATCATGCGTGTTGCGCAGGTCGGAAATTAGCGGCCCGTCTGCCAGAACGGACGTGACTTCCGAGATGCGCGTCGTTGGTGCGGCGGCCTCTTCGTTGTCGCTGAGTCCCATGCTTTGGCTCGCATCGATCAGGACTGCCACTTGCGAGTTGTGAACGATTTCTCGCGTCGTGCGACGCTCAATTCCCAGGAAGAATATGAACAGACCGGCAAGCGCGACCAACCGAAGTGCGGCAATGCCGGCGCCCACCAGTCGCGGCAACTCCACCGTATCACGGCGATATAGGTACCAGACGACGGCGACGAGCGCAATTGCCGCAGCAGCCGCGAGGGCCATCGGCAGGCGACCGTCGTCGAATTGGCGCAGACGAGAAATCTCGTACACGAATCGGCCGCCGGAAGACGTCGAACTCGGCGACTGAGCATTACTTGTTGCAGCCGCCTGACACGTAACCGGGCCGGAATGCAAAATGCAAAATGCACAATGCACAATGTACAATGCAGACCATTTTGCATTTTGCATTGTGCATTTTGCATTTTGCATTTTCTTGAGATGACGCGAAACGATCATCGGCGAGGCCCTCCAACTGGCGCTGCATGAAAGCTGGCCATGTATGCCAGCATTTGTTCGCCGAGCAGAATAATGATGATCGCGCCTAGAAGTGCATCGCTCATTTGGAATCCGGCCAGCTTTTGCGAGTCGAGCGTCATGTCCGCGGCATCATGCAATTGAAAGTCAACGCCGGCCAGTTGACGCGAGAGGTCGTCGCGATGAGCAATGGATAAGTCGCCTTCACCTGTCGGGATATTGATGGCAAATTGGCGTTCCTCCAAATTGCCCGCGAGCGGCTGCAGCCGCGCTTCGTAAATTCCGCTTCGAGCGACGTCTTCCAATTGTGCGGTCAGCCGGCCTTCGTTTGACGTGGCGTCGACCGGCACTTCAGCGCGCGATGGCCCAGCACCGCCGGACGCCGCCTCACCTGGCAAAATAAATCGAACGGTCGACTCGTATTTGCCTTCCTCCGTCAAGACAACAAGGTCGTCGCCCACTTGATAAATCGGGTCCTTTAAACGACCGGCAGACAAGTAGCTCACTAGTTCATTTGCGAGAACGGGAAAGGCCGGGTTCAGGCTCCAGTTCGACCATCGTCCCTGCGGCGTGTCGCCGGACGAAAGCTTGGTCAACTGCGCGACCACGCGACCGGCGCCCAATTGTTTCTCAACCACGAGCGGTTCATTGTTTCGCAAGCGCGCGATAACTTGAGTCGAACCGTTCTTCGGCGGCGTCCAGTCGTCAGCCACGGCGTAAAAATAATCGATTAGGATGAGCGGCAGAAAGCCGTTTCGCCGTCCGGACAGTACGCGGAATAGCGCATGATCGCTGACGTCCACGTCGGGTGAGTCGTCCTCCTGCCGATCAACCAGCTGCGTTGGAAGCTTGAGCGGCGCGGGAAAGAGCCCTTGGCCGTCGCGAAAGAGCCGGTCGTTGTAGAAGCTGCGGTCGGTTTCGGCGCCGACGAAGAAAGCAACTCCCCCTCCGCGCTGGACGTACGCCTCCAGCGCGGCCAGCTCATCGTCGGCCAATCGCGGTACGTCGAGCAGAAAAACGGCCGCTTGCTCGCCGAGTCGTTCGGCGTCGGCCAGAAAACTGGCCGGCTCGACATGGGGTTGCCATCCGGTGCGAGTGTTTCCGCCGGGTGCCAGCGCCAGCGAGAGCTGGTGCCCACCTCGGCCGTCCTTCGAGCCGTCGATAACGAGCACCGGCCTTGCCGCCGGCAGGTCGCAGGCGAAGTAGCGGCGATTGTCGACGTCCACAGCGTCGGGACCCAACGAAGCGGTCAGCGAATGCGCCCCCAGGCCTTCAAACTGAACGCGAAACTTGTGAGCGACCTCATCGCGAGGCGCGATGTCATCCAATGCAATCGCCGGCAGCGCGTCTCCGTCTTGTTCAAGCTGCACCGTGACGCCGCGCGCTGGCACATCGCCATAGTTAGCGACCGTCACGTTCATCCACATTTCAACGCCGGCAGCACGGACGCCCGTCTCCGGCAACAACGAGGTGATCGCCAGGTTCGGCCTGGCCTCGCGGACGCAGCGCACCAGGTGAATCTGCGCGAGCGAGCTCTCATCTTTAAGGTCGCTCAAGAGTTTGCGAATCTCGCTGGCACTGGAGAACTGGCGGGCGCGAAAATCGCTCACGACATAAAGAATCAGAGTCTCGGCCTCGCCCTTGAGCGGCAGCCGCGGAACTGCCTTGAGCGCGTCGGCCGGCCCGACATCGCTCTGCGAAGTGTCCCAAGTGGCTAGCAGCGACTCCAGGCGGCTGCGGAAAGCGTCGTTGATCGGCTCGTTGAAAACCTTTGGTTCGGCTCCAGCAGAAAGGCGTGCGGCCTCGGAAAATCGCAAAATCGTCGACCAATTGCCTGTCCGATTGCTCGTACGCCTTATCGACAACCGCCTGAATCGCGCGTTTTCCTTCGGCCGAACGCGCTGGTGTTGTCCCAACGGTCGCTCATCGAGTAGCTGTCGTCCAACAGGATGAGATGGTGCGTCGTGCCGCGGCCCAAAAGCTGCATCCATTCATTGCGCACAATCAAATGAGCCAGCATCAACACGAGCACGGCGATGGCCGCCATTCGCGTGGCCAAGAGCAGCAGCTGCTTCAACAGGATCCAGCGGCGATTCCTGCGCTGGCTTTCCAGCAGAAACTGCATAGCGGCCCAGCGAATCCGCTGCTGTCGCCGCAGGTTGATCAGATGGATCAATAGCGGCACCGCAATGAGCGGCAGGCCGATCGTCAGCAGTGTTGGAAACAGGAATGACATGTCATTCGTAGTCAGGCTTTCGCAGCCTGACAGACGTGCAGTGTCAGGCTGGACAAGCCTGACTTACGTCTCTGCCTCTCCCGCTGCCGGTGCTTCAAAAACGCCGTCAGGGCCGCATCGAGCGGCATGCTCGTGCGGATCAGCGCGTAATCGACGTTGTCACGGGCGCAGCCGTGACGCAGCGTGGCCAAGAAAGCTATCTAAGCGCAGCAAGGTAGCCCTCCCGCAGCGCCCGCGGATTGCACGTCAAGTGGTCGGCTGATTCAAGTCCTTCGAAGCGCGCCGGGCCGCGCAAACGGAAAATCGAGCTCGTCGTCGTCCATAACGTGCAGCACAGCACGTCATGTCCGCGCTGCCGCAGCAGCCGCAGGCCGCGCAGCACATTTTCAGGCTCGACTAGCAGATCCGAAATGAGGATCATCATGCCGCGGCGCGGATACGTTTCCGCAACGCGCGTCAGCACGTCACTGATAGCTGCGTCTTGTCGCGCGGCTCGCTTCGTCTCCAGGCGCGGACGATCGTCGTCAAATGGCTGTTGCTGGTGCGCAGCGGGATCGTCTGCCGAACGCGCTCGTCGAACACCACGCAGCCGACGGCATCCTGCTGGCGCAACAGCAGATACGCCAGTGCCGCCGCGGCGTGACGGCATAATCGCACTTGTTGAGCGGCCCGCTGCCGTACTCCATGCTGGCCGACACATCGACCAGCAGGCAGCAGCGCAGATCCGTGTCTTCCTCGTACTGCTTGACGTACAGCCGGTCCTGCTTGGCCCACACTTTCCAATCGACGCGGCGCAGGTCGTCGCCCGGCGCGTATTGCCGATGCTGCAGGAACTCGACGCTCTGGCCGAAGTACGGACTGCGGTGCATGCCGCTGAGCAGCCCTTCGACGATGTGACGCGCACGAATCTCGAGGCGACCGATCCGCTTGATCACCTCAGGATGCAAAGATCTTTTGGAAGCGGTCGTCATGGATCAATTGGTCTTCGTGCGTAGGGGTGTGACGTCGAGCAGGCGGTCGACGATGTCGTCGGTCGTGACGCCGTCGCTTTCGGCGGCGAAATTCACGACCAGCCGATGCCGCAGCACGGGCTTGGCCAGCGCCTGAATGTCTTCGAGTGCGACGTGCGGCCGGCCATGAACCAGCGCGCGGGCCTTCGCGCCGAGGATCAAGAACTGCGTGGCCCGCGGCCCAGCGCCCCAGGCGAGCTGCTCGCGGGCGAAGTCGGCGGCGCGCCGCCTCGCGAACACGCGTCTGCCGCACGAGCGCCAGCGTGTAGCGAATCAGGTGGTCGCTGATCGGCACCGTCCGCACCAGCTCCTGCAAGCTGCAGGATCTCTTCGGGCGAGAGCACGGCCCGCACTTCCGGCGGCGCGCTGCTCGTCGTGCGGCGGGCGACTTCGAACTCCTCGTCGAAGCTCGGATAAGTCACGAGCACCTTGAACATGAACCGGTCCTGCTGCGCTTCGGGCAGCGGGTAGGTGCCTTCCTGCTCGATCGGATTTTGCGTCGCCAGCACGAGGAACGGATCGCTCATCTGGTGGCGGATCCGGCCGACGGTGACCTGGCGTTCCTGCATCGCTTCCAGCAGCGCGGCCTGCGTTTTCGGCGGCGTGCGGTTGATTTCGTCCGCCAGGATCACGTGCGAAAAAATCGGCCCGGCAAGAAACCGCAGCTCGCGCTGCCCGGTCGAGCGGTTCTCTTCGATGATGTCGGTGCCCGTGATGTCGGCCGGCATCAAGTCGGGCGTGAACTGGATGCGGCTGAACGTGAGATTCAGCGAGCGGGCCAGCGTGCTCACCAGCAGCGTCTTGGCCAGGCCCGGCACGCCTTCCAGCAGGCAGTGGCCGCGGCTGAACAGCGCGATCAGCATCTGCTCGATCACGTCGTGCTGGCCGACGATGACCTGGCCGAGCTGCTCTTTAATCTGCTCGACGCGCCGCGCCAAGCCGGGCGATGGAACCGTTGGATTGTTCGTGCGACGAATCGGTCATGTTGTGATGTTGAGTAGGTGAGTAGGTGAGTAGGTTAATTGAGATATGAGAGAGTGATCCGTTCTAACAACTTACTCACCTACTCACTTACTCACCTACTCACTGGTGCTACCGCTGGTAAATCGGCAGGGCATGCGTTGTCGAGCTGCAGGATGATCAAATTCAGCGCCGTCGTATACACCGGTCCGATGTAGCCCTGCGACCACTGAACGCCGGTCTTATCGCCGAGCTTCACTTCGATCGCCTCGCGCAGCAGCTTCGCGTCGATCTCGTTGCGATAGGTTTCCCAGCGCTCGCCCCCTTCGCGGTATTGGACCTGGGCGTAATAGAAATGGGCGTAATGCCAATGGCCGTAGCTGCTGCGCGTATCCGAGCCGAGGTTCTGCTCGCAGTACTTCATCATCCGCGGCACGAACTCGTTGTCGTATTCGCCGGCGTTGAACAGGCAGGCGATCGCCGCGGCGGTGATCGCCGGCCGGCCGCCGCCGCCCTTCGAGCTGTATTGCACGCCGCCTTCGGGCAGCGTGCAGTTTTTGATGTACTCCACGGCTTTGTCGATGATTTCCTTCGGCACGGGGATGCCCGCGTTGCGGCAGCTGCGCAGGCCCTGCACCTGCGTAATCGTGGTCGAGCCTTCGTCGAACCCGCCGCCGTCCTTCGCGCTGACGTAGCCCCAGCCGCCCGCCTGGGTTTGCGCCTGGCCGGTGAACTCCACGGCGCGCGTGAGCACGTCGACTAACTCGGCCCGCCGATCTTCGTCCTCTTCGTCGCCGAGCACCTGCGACAGGAACAGCATCGAAAAACCGTGGCCGTACGTGTACCGGTCGTCGCGCAGCGGATCGCCGATGAGGCCGTTCGGCCGGCTCTGCCGGACGAGGTAATCCACCGCCCGGCGGATATTCTCGGCGTACTTGCCCTGAGTCGCCGTGGATCCTTCCGACAACATGGCAATGCCGGCCAAGCGCGGTCATCGCGGTTGGGTAGCGGCCATTGGCTGTCCAATGGCCCAACTTATGTTGGTTGTACGCCAGCCAGTCGAGTCCCTGGCTAACAACCCTGCGCACTCGCGGATTCTCGACTCGCGCGCTCGCCGGCAATGCCGGCAGCAGGGCCAGGATCAATAAAATCGGCCATCGGAGATTGAAGGAAATGCGATTTGTCATGGCGTCTCAATCATCGTCCATGGGTGGCCGGGGCTCGCCTTCGGCACGACCGCGCCGGGTTGCCGGGTCGGCGATCGTTCCTCGAAGCATTCGTTCGCCCAGTCCTAGCAGGCCGCGCCGGCTGGGACTGCGCAGGGCCTCCAGCTCATCGTTTGCCGGCGGCTGCGGCGGCTTGGGCTGATCGCTCACGGCCAATTCAATCCTACTCGAACTCGTCTCAACCGTCACCTGCGCGTCGGCGCCGCGCCTTGCGCGAATGCGAAAACGTGCGCCCGCGGTTTCCGGCAAGTTATCGTTTCGATAAACCGTTTCGCCTGTCCGCTTGTCGAGGCAGAGCAGGCGGAGATGCATCCGGCCACCGGTGGAAGCATCGCGCGTCATCATGTGGTCGGCGAAGATGAGGAACGGAATACCGTCGGGCTGAGATAACACGATGCCGCGATTGCGAACCAGCGCCGGGCCCGGCCACAGGGCCTCGCCCGTCGTCAGACTAAATGCGTAAACCGGGCCGTCAGTGATCGCAAACTCGGGTTGAATCAACGGCTTATGTTGTTGATTTTGCGCCTGGCGGTTGAGCATCACAAACAGCGAGTCGCCAGACCGAAGGGTTTGGATGCTGCGCAATTCCGCAACAGCTTCGATTGGTTCGTCAATCAAGGTCCGGCCCGAGCGGACGTCAATCAATTGAAACCGGCCGCTCGGGTCGCAAACGGCGACTGCGTTCGGCTCGACGACGGACACTTGAGTACCCGGCGGGTATTCGGTCTCGAATAGCTTCTCTTGCGACAGGACGTCAACCACTTGCAGAATTAGTACGCGCTTACCCCCTTCGGTGCGGGCGTCCCATGTCGCCAGGTTTCGGCCAACCGTGATCAGCCACTCGAATCTCTGCAGATCGCGCTTGCCGAGCAGTTGACCATCGACAAGTCGAACGGCATGCGCCTTGCGCATCGCTCAAGTCAGCGGCAAAGACGTATTCGTCGTCGCCGAAGAGCTCGCAGCCGCTGGGAATGTCGGCGCGGCTCCAAAGTGTTTCCCCGTTAAGCGGGTCGACGCACTTTAGCTGATTCTGCTCCTGAAACACGACGCCACGCGCCGTTACGGGCCCGAGGCTGCCGAAAACCGCGCCCGAGTTGCCGGTGCTTCGCTTGCGACTCGATGAGGTGTGGTAAGGCGACCGGCGCGTCGTTCTGTACTGCCGCGTTCTTCCGCCGCGCCGACCACCGATTCCCTCGCCTGAAGTACGGCCGAATGGCGCGACCTGCCACAGCGGCGCACCCTCGGCACCCGTTTGGCTCTGGCGTGAGTCGATGGCCAGGATGTGCCCGCCGAGAGAGGTTAACAGCAAGTGTCCCAATCGAGCCGCATACACCAGGCTGCCATCGCGGTATTGCGGCGCCCAATTCGTTGGGCCAACTCTCAGGCGAAATACATCTTCGCCAAGCGAATTCCGCGCTACGAGCTCCGAGACGTCTCCGGATATAAACCATTGCGTTGCCGGCCCTGCCGGAATGTCCTGCTCAATTCGCACCTGGCGGTAGCCG
This sequence comes from uncultured Planctomycetota bacterium, assembly GCA_963713365.1. GTDB lineage: Bacteria > Planctomycetota > Planctomycetia > Pirellulales > Lacipirellulaceae > JABDGM01. Next base: position 316,621 of record CAVQLN010000013.1, read on the forward strand.
ATTTGCTCGGCTTGCGCACGATCTGCTCGCTCTGGGCCGCCGCTACTCACGGCCTTTAGTTCACTGATGACTTTACCGTTTGGCCAGGGAGCTGCGGTGGTGTCCTGGCTCGTGAGGCTAAGCGCTTCTGAAGACGCGGTGGTTCGCGCCATGTCCTGTTCATCGGCCCGAAGCTGCAACAGCTCAATTTCTACTTCGGCAAGCCGGCCGCGCTTCGACAACAGCGCGATCAGCTCCTGCCGCACTTCGCTCGAACCGGGAAAGGCATCGAAGTGGGAGAGGTAGTGCCGAAGCTCAGCGGTCGTATCTGAATTCGTCAAGTTCGAGCGTCGGGTGGCCAGCTCGGTTGCGATCGCGTCTTGCTCCTGGCTCGTCGCAACCGACCACAAAGCACCAGCCGGCCACGAATCCAACGGTCACTTCGCACGCTGTAGTCAGCATCGATCCGCAAATGTTCCGGTTGCTCGGCCGTGTAATCGGCCAGACGCAAATATGCATTGAATGCGTCGAGCCGCTTCCCGAGTTTATCGACACCGAGAGCCTCGATTCGCATCAGGTCAATCTGTTGTTGGCGGTCTTGAACGAGCTTCGTCAGAAGCGGAAGGTTCTCAGCGAACGTCGCGTAGTCCGTCTCCAACGCCTCCAACAGCAATTCGGCCAACACTTCGCGCGTCAGCGGCTCGCTCGGTTCCAGCTCATAGGCCTGTTTGAGCAACTTGACGGCTTCGGGCGTCTGGCCTTCGGCGCGCTTGAGCTCAGCCAGTTCGCGCAGCGCCGTGGCGTCGTTGGGGTTTTTGGACAAACTTTCTTGCGCCCGGCGCTGCAATACATCGAGCTGCTCGTATTTGTCGAGCACTAAGGCCGACTGCGAAAGAATGCTCCCTTGGTGGCAAATCAAGTTGCCGAATGCTGTGTCTTGCTTACCAGAGGCATAACGGATCACTTTGCCATCCGTCACGCCGATCGACATGACTTCGCCCGACGTGAGCGGAAGGTAGTACAGCCCGTCGCTCAGGTAGCCAAGTCCGGCCGGCATGGCCTCTGCCGGCAGCGGTTGCTTTTCCCAGGTCGCAGTCCCGTCGGCCAGGCGCAGCGCCTGAACATCGTCAATCGCCACGAGCAAAACATTTCCATCGTGAACGCACGCGGCAATGAGCGCGTCGCCCCGGCGATGTTTCCATTGCAGTTTCCCGCTTTGCGCGTCCAGGCAATGGAGCTCGTCGGATTCCGGCGGTGTCAGGATTACACGATCGCCCGCGATGATCGCCGTGCCATCGAGCCAGCGATTGTTTGCCCGCACGGTTTGATTCTGCGGCTGTTGCTGCCAGATGCTGGCCGCATCAATTGGCGAGCGCATGTTGCGCACATAACGGTAAACCCAGGCAAACTCGCGTTTGACAACGTCCACGGCGACAACGGCGCCCGCCCCTGTGGGACAAACCAGGATGCCGCCTGAGTAGGACAGTGTCGCTCCGGACAGCCGCCGTGAGGGGTCCAGAGCGATCCCCTGCTCCAGGCCTACCAGTTGCTGTTGCCAGTGAACCTTGCCCGTGGCCGGATCCAAGGCCAGGAGGTAAATCGCGCTGCGGATCTCTGCCATGACGAACAGCTTGTCGTCCACCGCCAGCGGAAGCGCCAAGGAAGAATGCGCCCGCCAGTTGGCCAGCCGGCCGGCGACCATCTAATTCCCATGCCAACTTGCCCTCAGTTGCCAGGTCGTAGGCGGCAAGTTGATTCGCTGTTGCGGACGATTCTTCGAATCGTCGACCGAAGCCAGGCGCGACTTGCCAGGCCACGATTTCTTCTTGCGATGCACCGGCTACGCCGCGAATGACAAACACGCGCTTGCCGTCGCTCGACAGCGACATGACGAGCGCATCGTCCCACGTGCGCTGCTCCAGCGGATTACGCTGATCGGGAATTTGCTCCCCTTCGTTGCCGGAGGAAAAACCGGAGATCGAATCCTCTAAGCTAAGCTCCTCGTCGTCGCGAGTTTCCCAGATACGCTTGCCCGTTCGCCAATCGACCGCGACGAGATTTCGCGGCGTGCGCATAACGACGACGTCACCGACTGCGACCGGCCGCGCCGCAGGAAACACAACCAGTCTTCGCTGTGAGAATTCCTCGGCTCGCGCGATGAAAAGCGATTCAATATTCGGATCGTTCACGACCCGCTTGCCACCGCGGGCGCAAGTGCGGTCGCCCGTCCGGGTGTTCGGCATTTCGTTGGCCGTTGCCGCGAGCTGTGAGCCAATTCAATTCCGTCGGTCGCCGTTTCCCGTGGCTGGCCAACGTGCGCAAACAACCAGGCCAAGAGATCGGCGTCCGGCCGCGGCCCGGCCGTTCCGTTGCCATGCACCTGGATGAGCGCCGTGGGTTGCTTTTCGACGAGCGCGAAGGATTGCGACCGCCAAATCGGGGCGGGAGGCGGCAGCTTGGTTTACCGCGGCTCGAATGGACAACTGAGGTTCAAGTCGCTCCGTCGCTCGCGGCGTGTCCAGCAGTTCCTGATACAACTTGGCCGCGGCGAGATAGTGTCCCTGGTCCGTCTCCATTTGGGCGAGCACGAGCGCCGCTTCATATCCGGCCAAAGTATGAAAATACTCGCGCACCACGGTGGCGATGCGATCCTGAGCGCCTGATGTCAAGGCCGCATCGAGCCGCTTTCGTGCGGCGGGGCCGTGCAATAGTTCGTATGCGTCAAGTCCCTCGGCGGGCAGCGAGCGAATTAATTGATGGGCCGCGGACTTCAAGCCAAGCTGGTCCGGCTCGGCTTCAACGGGATCGAGAAATGCATCTTCATCGCGCTGAAATATCTCGTGCAAAAAGCCTAACGACTGGTGGTACTCACGAGCGGCCAATCGCTCGCGGGCACGCGCCATGGCGCGAGAAAGCGATCGGTCGGAAGGCAGATATACGTCAACGCTGGAGTCCTGCTCGTTGGCGACCCTGCCTCTTGGATCCTGGACGGCGCCCCTCTGGCCATCGACGTTGGACACCATCAACGCGATGCACAGCGCGACGAGCACACTGCCAACCGTTATCGCTGCGGACTTTGATGCGCGAATTGCCACGCGGTTTTCGTTCCTCGACGGTGCAAACTTACTTTTTTGGGTGCTAAGCAGGCAACTGTCGGTGAATTGAAGCAGGCCAAGGGTCGGCCCTAACGTTCTAAACAACTATTGTCTGAATCCATGGAGCGGCAAGCTGGCCATTGTCGGGCAGGGGATGCCGACAATCTATTAGACTGGCCCGGTCGCTGCGCAGTTCCCGCCGAAGCAAGCTAGGAACCGATGCCAGCCATTGGGCGTAACCCAAAGCTGCATTTCATCTTACAGCTTTTTTCGTACCGATCAAGCTGAATGGCCGTTGGAGGTTTTGGCCCAGGATGGCGGCTGGCGAATCGCAGAGCGACCCCCCATTGGACGGCCGCACGACGCGAGGATTCGCCGGGAAAACAGCCTCTCTGCCGACCAAACGAGCGTTTTTCTCGGCAAATTGGGTATTTTCCGACTTGTATTTTTGTGCCAGCACCCTTTAATTTGCACGGTCACAACGCGCGAATGGATGTACGTTGTAGGGTTTCAAGTAACTTTTGCACAAGTCTGGAGGATTCAGCAAAATGGCGAAAGCCACTACCAAACCGCCAACAAAGACCGAAGTTTTCACGAGCATTGCCGACGCCACGGGCTTGTCGAAACGCGATGTCTCGGCCGTGTTCGATGCCCTGAACGAACAGATCCACAAGGCCCTTAGCGGCCGCGGCGGATCGCGAACGCTTCACGATCCACGGCCTCTGCAAGATCGTCGTGCAGCACAAGCCGGCCACGAAGGAACGCCAGGGCATCAATCCGTTCACCGGCGAGCCGACCACGTTCAAGGCCAAGCCGGCCCGCAACGTCGTCAAAGTCCGGCCGCTGAAGAAGCTCAAGGATATGGTGTCGTAATCGGCAGAACGCAATTGACCGTCTAATCGGCCGTAACGCGCGGCAGCTCGTCGAGTTGGCAGCGCGCACGTAGTGCCGATGATCGACTTTCAACGCCGGTGGCGATCCGAGCTTTCGGATCACGGCCGGCGTTTTTTATGCGCCGTAACGACCACTTTGTGTGTCGCGGTTGGCGAGCCGCTTTGGCCGGGTCGACGCCGCTTCTTACGTTGTGCAATAATTGCCGCATGTCCGGACGCCACGCCGTCAATGTGACCTCCTTCGATCATGTCACAATTATCTGCGCGGATCTTGCGGCCACGCGACGGTTCTATGTCGATGTGCTCGGAATGATCGAAGTGCCGCGCCCGGCATTTAAATTCCCAGGGCTGTGGTTACAAATAGGCAGTGCGCAAATCCACGCGACGCAGGAGAGCCCCGAGGCGGGAAAGGCCGGCTGGGTCGATCAGGGCGGCAAAGTGGTTTCCCGCGGGCACCATTTCGCGTTTCGAGTTGAGGATGTATCGGAGGTAGTAAAGATTATTGAAGCCCACGGGGTGCGCATTGCATCTCCGTTACAACAACGGCCCGACGGTTACCGGCAGATTTATCTATATGACCCCGATGGCCACGTCGTCGAGCTGGTTTCCAAATAGAAACGTGTTAGCGGATTCAAACCCTTTCCTTTGGGGAGGGTGGGTGAGGGTGCATTGCGTGGCGGTAATTCACCCTCGCCCCGGCCCTCTCCGACGAGAGTGGAGTTTTGAAGCAGATCACAATAATTATATTACTGCACGACCGAACCATTGCTGTTTCTTGATAAACTAAAATCTTGCCGTCATTCCGAACGAAAGTGTCGCCATGAACGCCTGGTTGATCATTTTTGGATGGACGTCGGCCATGGTGGCAGCCGGGTCTGTCGCGGCCAGGGATCCGCAAAAGAATCTTTCGTCGGCGCAAGCGCGGACTTGTCGCACAGGTCGCTATCCGCGATTCAAGTCGACGTTCGTGCTGCACTTCACGCGGAGGCCACATCGCGCCGGCTGGGCCCAAATACCTCGGATGTCATTCGCCTGATTGATCTTTATCGTGAAATGGCCGCGCATCCGAAGCGGGATCGCAGCCTTATGCTAAAGCAGATCGGATCGCGGTTGCGATCGCGCTTGGAAAAGGTGAGCGATCACATTGAGCGGAAAAGCTCGCGCGCGATGCAAGATGGGAAGAAGACGACATCGCCCGCGCTTCGAGACTCCAGAAACGTCCGATCCTGGCCCAACAACTCGCTGCTCCCGGCGGTGCTGCGCCTGCTGCCGGCGGTCAACCAGCGCCCAGGCGGGCGTCCCAGGGGGAATCGACTACGGTCCCGATCTTGTCGATATAATTCAACGAACGATTTCACCAGGTACATGGGACATCAACGGCGGCAACGGCTCCGTCGTCTATTTCGCGCCGCTCCGGGTTCTTGTCGTCAGCGCGCCAGGAACCGTTCACGACCAAGTCGGCGACGTCTTGGGCCAGCTTCGCGCGCTGCCGTAACCGCCCCGGCGCACCCATCTTTCTACCGTGTCGCCATTGCGCGCGGCCCTAAACGCGAAGGAAAATCTTTTGGCGATAGAGATGGTAGAGAACGAGCCAGCCAAGCCCTAAAGCCGTCGCCGCCACGAGCGTTGGGCTGGCCGCGCCGAGTTGTCTGCGCCAGGCCGCCTACTAGTCCTTCGCTTATTTGCTCGAACGAAATGAGATGCCAGGCCACGTAGATCGTGATCGCATTCATGCCGATCACCGTGAAGAAGAAAGCCCAGCGTCGCCAGCCAACGATATCGACGAGCAGATAAAACACGGCCAGCAGCAGATAAGCTCCAGCCGGCGGCCCAAAGGACCATCGAGCTGGTCCAAATGTGCTTGACGATGGGGAAGCCAAGCCACGTTGCCCACGCGTATCCGCCCGCCAGCGAGGCAACTCCTAATACGCAGAGAACAACAAATCTGGTCGCCTGGGACCATGACGCGCGGAGCACCTGGCCGGCGAAAACGCCAAGCAGCGTCGTCGCGGAAAACGTCATTCCGCTGAGCACCCAGGTATAGGTTGTGCCGTCGCGGAACGGGCCGAGAACATATTCATCGACGGTCATGGCGACGTTGGCGTTCGGCTCGAGCACCCCGGCGGCGTGGCCGGCAAATGGCAACCGCGTGACGAGCAGCCAAAAGCCGACCAGCATCGCCGCGGTGAAAATGATCTGGCCGACAACACCGACGTTGAGAATCACAATTCCCGCGACGAGGTAGCCGACCGCGATGGCCTGCAGCGTGTTCGAGAACAGGTGTAAAGTTTCGGAATTGAATTCGAGCAGATTTCCCTGCACAATCATTCCCAGCACCCACAAGACGAGGAAGCGGCGAATCATCTTGCCGTAAAGTTCGGACTTACGGTGCCCCAGTTCGAGCTTGCGCGACAATGAAAAGGGCATCGCCGCGCCGACGACGAACAAAAACAATGGCATGATGAGGTCCCACGCCGAAAAACCTTCCCATTCGACGTGATCCAAATGGTATTCCAACCACTTGGGCGCAGGCGACCACAGCCATGCCGCCGCGGCCAGAGCAAGCTCCTGGCCTCCCACGATCCAGAACATGTCGAAGCCACGGAGGGCGTCGATCGCGACGATGCGCTCGACCGAAGCGGGCGCAGTGGAAGTCGAGTCAAGTTGCGGTTCGGCGCTCGTGCGATGTAGTGCATTTTGAACTGGGCGCGGATGAGCTACGAAGCGGGCGGGCTTCGCGTATAGTTGACCCCCGCCCCAACCCTCCCCGCAAGGGGGAGGGAGCCGGAAGTTATCGAGGTCCGCCATGCTGCGTTTATGGCAGTCGCACAAGTCAGGCAAATAAGGGTGAACGAATGAACCGTGATATCGTCGACGACATTCGGCAATTGTTCGAGCGCAACGGCGGATCGCTCTACGGCGGCGAAGAAGTGACTCAACTAGAGCATGCCTTGCAAGCCGCCATGCTGGCCGAGGCCGAGGGCGCCGACGCCCCACTGATCGTGGCGGCACTACTGCACGACATCGGGCACTTGCTGCACGACTTGCCGGAAGATGCTCCGGATGACGGCGTCGACGATGTTCATGAAGTCCTGGCTTACAACTGGCTGCGCGGACATTTTGGTCCCGAAGTGACCGAACCGGTACACCTGCACGTCGATGCCAAGCGTTATCTCTGTGCCGCGCAGCCCGGATATCGGGAATCGCTTAGCGCCGCTTCGCTCCAGAGCTTGGAGTTACAGGGCGGTGTGTTCAGCGACCAGGAGGCGCGTGACTTCCAGCAGCGGCCGTTTTTCGAGGAGGGTCTTCGGCTGCGTCAGTGGGACGACCTCGCCAAGGTCGTTGGACTTGAAACGCCCAGCTTGAATCACTTCTTGTCGTATATCGTTCTCGTGCGTCAGCCAACAAAGGTTGATACGGCGTAACACGGTTTCCTCAACCGCCACGGGCATCTATTCGAGTGGACTGAAAGCCATGACAGACCAAACTCCACGTGCTCACGATAAGCCGCTGTTTACGCCCGGCCCGCTCACGACGAGCCACACGGTGAAATTGGCGATGCTTCGAGACCTCGGCTCGCGGGATGCCGAGTTTATCGAGATTGTTCGACGCATTCGCAGTCAGCTATTGGCCATCGCCGGCGTATCGCAACAGGCTGGCTACGAGTGCGTTCCCATGCAAGGAAGCGGAACGTTCGCCGTGGAAGCGGTGATCTCGTCGGCCGTGCCGCCCCGCAAGAAGCTCCTGGTGGTCGTGAATGGTGCGTACGGCGACCGCATCGTAACCATTGCGCAGCGGCATGGAATAGAGACGGTTATCGTCCGGGCCAAGGAAAATAAGCTCCCGGAAATTGGAGAAGTCGAGCGCGTCTTGGCAACGCAAAACGACATTGGCATGACCGCCATCGTCCATTGCGAGACGACTTCCGGCATCATCAATCCGATTCAAGAGCTAGGCGAAGTGGTGTGTCGATACGGCTGCAGGTACTTTGTCGATTCGATGAGCGCGTTTGGGTCGGTCCCGTTTGAATTTGAAAAGTGCCACATCGACTTTCTCGTTTCTTCGGCCAACAAATGCATTGAAGGTGTCCCTGGATTTGCATTCGTAATTTGTCGGCGGGCTGCGCTCTTGGCCACGGAAGGAGTGGCGCGAACGATCAGCCTCGACTTGCTTGCGCAATGGCAAGGCCTGGAGCGCAACGGACAATTTCGCTTCACACCGCCGACGCATGGAGTGCTGGCGTTCGAGCAAGCCTTGCGAGAGCTTGAGGGCGAAGGCGGTGTCGCCGGTCGAGGGAAGCGTTATCAGGACAACTATGAGACGCTTTGCCGCGGCATGAGAGAAATGGGATTTACCGAGTATGTCCCGCAGCCGTTGCAAGGATACATCATCACTTCGTATCGGTTTCCCAGCGACCCGCGCTTCGACTTTGAAAAGTTTTATATCCGCCTGAGCGAAAGAGGCTTCGTAATCTATCCGGGGAAAGTCAGCGATGCGGATTGTTTTCGTATCGGCACGGTGGGTCGGATCTTTCCCAGCGATGTCGAGGCGCTTTTGAGCGCGATTGGGGCTGTGATGAATGAGATGGGAATCAAGTTGCCGCTGCACTAGCGACATTGGCCGTGGAGCTTCAGAACATGAGCGAGTTTCGTTTCCAACGTCGATATCAAGGGCAACTTAGGGCGGTCGTGTTGGATTGGGCCGGCACGACCATCGACTTTGGCAGTCGTGCGCCCGTCCTCGCCGTAATGGAGGCATTCCGGTGCTCCGATGTGCCGGTGACCATCGAGCAGGGCGCGGTCCAATGGGGATGGCCAAACGCGATCACTTACGCGTAATGTTGGAGATGCCGGAAGTGGCGCAGCGGTGGCGACAGGTTTACGATCGAGCGCCAAATCCCGGTGACATTGACCGTCTATACACGCAATTCCTGCCGCTGCAAAAAGAGATTTTGGCCACCAACTCGCAGCTGATTCCAGGCTGTGTGGAAGCCGTGGAGGAATGTCGATCGCGCGGAATCGCCATCGGTTCGAGCACGGGCTACACGCAAGAGCTGATGGACGTGATCGTGCCGCTCGTGCACGCGCAAGGCTACCGCCCGGATGCCATCGTCTGCGCGAGCGACGTCTCGCCCGGCCGGCCGGCGCCGTGGATGTGTTTCGAAAACGCGCGTCGCCTCGGCGTTTATCCCATGCAGGCGATTGTCAAAGTCGACGATACGACGGTCGGTATCGAAGCTGGCCTCAATGCCGGCATGTGGACGGTCGGAATTGCTCGGTCCGGCAACCTTGTCGGACTAAGCGAAGAGGAGTTGCAAAAACTGACGCCTCAAGATCAAGCGCACCGCGTCGCGGCGGCGACAGCCGAGTTGTATCGCTGTGGCGCGCATCTTGTTGCTGACACCATTGCTGAGCTGCCGCAAGTACTACGTGAAATAAATGACCACTTGCGGCGCGGCTTGTGTCCTTAGCTGCGACTGAGTGGACGGTGTCAGAAATCGGGCATTCGGAACAACATAAAACTCAGCGTAGACTTATTGCAGTATTCGCATGGTTCTTGTCAGGCATGCTGCTTGTCGGTGTGTCCACGCGGTTGTACGAGGATCAAACAACTAGCGGGCGGTGGTGGATGGTCCTCACCGGCCTGAGCTGTTATTTGGCGTACGTTCCGTTTAACACCGTGTCGTTCCACAGGCTTTTGCCCATGTCAACAAACGGCGGCGCCGCAGTGACTGCCGCGGACTGCTTTCTTAGCTTTTCGCCGCCCGTTAACGTGGAATGTCTTCTGCCGGGTCCAAGCAGTGGTACGTGCGCGACAGCGCATAAAGTGTTACCGACGTTAGTGCACAGAAACCAGCAACCATGCCGGCAGTAAACACGGCGAATGCGTCGATTGTGATCCCCGTCGATCGCGAGAATTCGCGTGTCAAAGCCGCAGCAGCGAAGCCCCACAGGGACATCGCCCCTAAACCCAGCGCGAAAAGCAAACCCTTGCCCGTGAACGTTAACATCGTCCGAACAAAGATTTCCACGCCTTCCTGTTGAAGGCGGTAGGGGTACAGCAGAAATATCAAGTTGTCGAGGCTGAACACCAGCGCGTTCAGCGGCAACAATACCAGCATCGCACTCAAGCAGTAGTGCAGCGGCAGCGACCGCGAGTACGTCGCAAACGTCAAAACCACAGTTTGGAACAGCGTCGCAATGAACACGGGCACGATCACCTGGCCGATGACCGCCGCGGCGGGCGCGATGGGCAGTCCCTTGAACATCGCGATTCGATCGAGATCACGACGAAAGTCGAAGCGGACGGCCGTTGGCAGTAACAAGAACGTATAGAACGCCAGCGTGCCCGCGGTTGCCAGCAGCGCAATATCGGCGTCGGCGATGACGAAACACGGGGCACAGGCAAGAACCGCGGGAGCGATCATGGCCGTCAACAGACTGCCCCAGCTTCGCCGGGCGCCAATAAGTTGCCGCCACACCAGGGCGCTGGCGCCACCCCACCGCGGCATCTGTCGCAGCAATGGTGCCAATCCGCCGGTCCGTATTTGTCGAATTTCGTTTCGCGCCGAACGCACGTCGGCGCGACGCTTTTCTACAAATTGGAAATTGCGCCTTTCCCGTACCGCGACAAACCGCACGGTAACGGCGTACAAACTGATGACGGCGGCGGCAAAAAATACCACGCCAACAAGTGCCGCGGCAGCCAGGCCAATTTTGCTTGCCGAAACTGCCTCGGCCACGATCAAGTCGATGAAGGGCTGAAACGGCAGTGCAGCATAGCCGAGTACGGAGGCATCGGATCTCAGCAGAATATCAAGGAGACGCTCGAGAACTCCCTCGCCGAAGTTGATCTGACCGCCGGGCGCTGCTTCGCGTACGACCACGCCAATCAATGCAAGTGCTCCCGCCAGTAGTCCAGCGACGACTACCACGCGGTAGGCGAGATAGGCCGCGCGGCTCATGCCCCATGTGGCGATCTCCACCGCCATGCGGAGCATTTCCAGCGTCATCATCGCCAGGAAAAGACCCACAAGTGCCAACGGCACGCAGCGCAAATCGGGCAGGAGCAGGATCGCAAACAATCCTGTCTTAATCGACGTCGTGACCGTGACCGACGCGAGCTGATACGCCACGAGATCTCGCGACTCGAGCGGCAATGTGGCAAGCAGGTCTCGCTCGGCTGGCGTCCAGTCAAATGGACTTTCGGGGCGAAAGAAGGCTGCTTTCGCCAGATGCCATGCCGCATAGAACACGAGTCCCAGCGACAATAGCGCGGATAACGTTTCCGCGGAGGCTGCCTCGCGTAGCCAAACGGTAATTGCGGCGTTGCCGAGCCAAACGACGCCCAACACGCAGGCAACCGCCGACAGTGCCAGGCGTCGCGGTCGGCAAGACCTTTGCCACATGCGACGACGGCGACCGCGACTCAGAAGCCCCAATAGCTGCACAATCGCCGGATGAACGTTAATAACTGTCATGTCGAAGTGGCGGCGAAGAACATGTCCTCCAGCCGGGCCGTCGGATCCACGCCGTCGAAGCTCGTCCGCAGATCGTCGATCGGTCCGCAGAAGCGCTGCACGCCGCCGGAGAGGATCAACACGTGAGTGCACAAATCTTCAACCATGGCCAACAGGTGAGAGCTGATCATCACTGCGGCGCCCTGCGCGTCGCGCTCGGTCAGTGACTGTTTAAGCACGCGGATTCCGCGCGGGTCGAGACCCGTAAGGGGCTCGTCGAAGAGAATTGCCTGCGGATCATGCAGGTACGCACAACAGATCGCTAGCTTTTGCCGCATCCCGCGCGAAAGATTGCTGGCGGGAGTGCGCAGCTTCGCGGTCAATTCAAACTCGTCGAGCAACTTCGCGGCCTTCGTATGGGCATCGCTCACATGGTAAACGCTTGCATAGAAGCTGAGATGCTCCTCGACGGTCAGGTCGAGAAAAAGGGGCGGCTCATCGGGCACAAATGCCGTTCGCGACTTGGCGGCGATCGCATCAAAAGTGACATCATAGCCGGCAATCGATAAACGCCCGCGGCCGGCGGGGATTATTCCCGCGATGGCCCGCATGGTGGTCGTTTTTCCAGCGCCATTCGGTCCAATAATGCCCAGTATCTCGCCGGGCCCGACGTGAAACGAGAGTCCCTTTACGGCCACGTGGTCCGCGAAAGCCTTATGAAAATCTTCGACTTCGATCACGTGTCAACTCCTCGTTGCAACGACTGGTGGTGCCGATTCGTGCGCCCCAACACCGACTACCATTGACACGATGTAAGTCTACGTCTCGCTTCGATGTGGATCGAGTTTGCGACCCGGGGCGCTGATCGTAGGAAGGGACAGGAATGTACCGAAAAGATCGATTGAGGGGATTGGTGTCGTGCGCCAGCGACCAGAAGCCTCGTTCGCTACCGGCCTTGGATCGCAAGTTAGTTCAGGCGCAACAATTCGAAACGGTTGCTTAGGGCGGGCTTTTTCATGCGCGGCGCGGTATGATGCTTTCCGCAACGCGACAATAATATGTCATCACAGGAGAAACGGCGATGAAAAGGGAACACGCAAGCGTAAAGGCATCATTCGTCTTTTCCGTTGTGCTAAGTGCGATCGTGTTGGCGGCGAATGTTGTGGGTGCGTTCGCCACCGGAAGTTCGGACGTCGGGATGACCACCTTCATTTGCTTTTTGCCGTTGGCGTTCTTCATGGCACAGAATTCACATCAGCAAACGCGCAAGTATATCGAAGCATTAGAAGCACGAGTCCATCAATTAGAAGTGGGCGAAGCAACTGGCTAACGATGATTTACCTAGTTCTGAGGACAAGACAAGCTTCAGAATGGTTTCGCGACCGGAGCGATGGGATGTCCGACTCTGAATCATTTCCAGCCGAAGACGTGACGCCGGAGGTGCTCACACGTGCGCTTAAAGCTTTCAAGAAGCGGCTCAAGCTAACGCAATTGGACCGAGAATCCAGAATCGGTGTTGGCCCCATGAGCGGCGGTCGTCCGTCCGGAATCGTAGCGATTACACCGCCCAATCAATACCCTCGCGCCGTATGGGATGCGTTGGTGGAACAGGGACGTCTCAAGAAGGCCAGCTCAGGTCAATACGAGCTGGTGCGGCCCTAGTATACTGCTGCGAACAGCAGGCTGACTCGATAGTAACTTAAGTTTTGAAAGGAAACGACAATGGGAGATAAGGGTGGCAAGAAGAATAAGGACAAGAGTAAGAAGCAGCAGTCGGTGAAACAGGAACAGAAGACGAAAGCAAACCAGGATAAGAACCGGCCGAAGAATTCGTAGTCCGAAGCGCATTTGCGGCTGACGACGATGGCGACGGCACTATTGACCCGGGTGACTACGGCCCTGGCGCGCATTTCGGCCAAACCGCGGGCAGCGGCGCGGAGTTCGAATTGTCCTCCCGCAGCCCCAGAGCCGGGCGCCTTGGAAATGGTTCTTACTGGAATGCTGGCGACGTTCTTTGGCCGAAGCGCGGTTGTCTCATGATCTCATACGTTTCTCGGACGTCCGATCAATCGACCCCTTTCATACAGCCTATGGTGGTGACGATTATGGATGTGGTGCAGGTCTAGTCATGATGTCGAGGCGAACCCTCTAGTCAGTTGGGGTGTCTATTACGTCCCTCGGCAAACCCGCTGAACCGCGCGGCGTTACCTGGCGAAATCGCGTATGACCGAACTCGTCAAATTTGGTTGGACCGACTACTTTGCAAAACACTTCGTCGAAACCGGTGACTACATGCCGGCCCGTGTTGTTGCGCAGCATCGGACCGGTTATCGGGTCCAAACTCTCGCGGCGGAATTGCCTGCTCACATTGCAGGAAGGATGCGTTACCAGGCGCCCAGCCCTGCTGAACTGCCCGCGGTTGGAGATTGGGTTGTCGCGCAGGCAGCGGCGGAGGGCGCCGACGTCACAATCCACCGCGTCTTGCCGCGCAAATCGAGATTTTCGCGGAACGTGGCCGGGCCCCGGACCGAGGAACAGGTCGTCGCTGCCAATGTGGATACCGTCTGGATTGTCAGTTCACTCGACCAGGATTTCAGCCTGCGTCGGATCGAGCGTTATCTGACCCTGGCATGGGAAAGCGGCGCCAATCCCGTCATCATACTGACCAAGTCGGATCTCGGCGACGATGCTGATCGACGCACTTGTGAGGTCGAGTCGATTGCAATTGGAACGCGCGTGCATATTACGAGCAGCGTGACAGGGGACGGGCTCAGCGAGCTTCGCGCCTACTTCTGCAATCACGCTACCGTGGCGCTGCTAGGCTCCTCTGGTGTGGGCAAATCTAGCTTGATCAATGCACTGGCTGGAGTTCCGTTGCAGCAGACGGCGGAGGTGCGAGGAGATGGCAAGGGGCGGCACACGACAACCTATCGACAACTTCTCCGTCTGCCCAGTGGCGGCTTAATTATCGATACGCCCGGAATGCGCGAGCTACAACTGTGGGAAAGTGAAACAGGTCTGGCGGACACTTTTGGTGATATCGATGAGTTCGCGAAGGACTGCCGGTTCTCTGACTGCCGACATGCAGCCGAGCCCGATTGTGCTGTGGCGGGCGCCGTTAGACGCGGAGAGTTGGCCGAGGACCGCCTGCAAAGCTACCAAAAGTTACAGCGCGAGCTTGCCCACTTGGACCGCAAACAGGACGCTCGGGCACAGTCAAACGAGAAGCAACGTATCAAGAGCATCATGCGGAGTCTGCGTCACCACCCAAGATACCGGAGGTAGCATCCGAGGTCCCATCGAACCACTCGTTTTCTGACATACTTGGTGTGGGCCCAAACCGCATACTTTTTCTCGGAACGAGATGCTGAGCAGCCCACTTCCCCGGACGACTGGTTTCGGGCGTTACCGCGGCGGCGACGCCTGCTTCTGCTTGTGCTCGGTTGCATGTCGGTACGCCCGCTTGACGAAGCCGACAACGGTCCCGCCGGTCCACATGCCCAGGAGGTACACCGCGACGAAAAACAAGTACAGGGGTGCGGTGATGCTCTGGTTGAAAAACTTGAGCGTTTCGTTTTCGCGGTTCTGGGCGAAAAAAACGACGATCATCGTCACGATGACCACGAGCAGGACCAGGTAAACCCATCGCATGGGGCACCGTTGCGGCGAGTGACAGGAGTAAGGGAAAGGACGCACGGGACGCGGACGCTATCCGGCCCCGCTTGAGTGAGTATAGACAATTGCCGTGCCGTGCAACTAGTGGCTCCCAGCTTGAGAACGAAGGCGGCCACTGCGCTCTCGCGGATCGAAAACAAATACTGCTCGCCGTCTTCGCGCGGTAAACGAATACGCGTCCCTTGGCCTGGCGTGTCACAAGGCCCTTTTCAGTCATAACGTTGAGCAGGCTCATGACCGACGTATATGCCCGAGGCCGGGCGACTGTCAAAACGCATCAACGCGTGACAATGGTCAACAAACCACCGTTTTTTAACATGTTCAAAATCATCATTTGCATTCAAAGGCATTATGCAGGAGCGCAGCAAACGCTTTACGTGAACGTCGGTAATTTAATGATCTCCAATCATGGCGCGGTCGAATCTCCGCTTCGTGGGCGAGCGAACCGCAGCAGTAGAGCCGGCAACAGGATCAAATCTCCTACGAGCGCTGACGCGACCGTCAGCGCACCCATGGACGCGAAAATGCGCTGCTCGCGCATGTCACTGAATACGACGGTCCCAAATCCCACGACGAGCACCAGCGTCGTCATGATCATTCCGGTTCCAGCTCCAGTGAATGCACGCCTAATCGCCTCAAAGTCGTTGTGCCCCTCGTCACGTTCTTCCTGGAACCGAGTCAGAAAGTGAATTGTGTCGTCCACCGCAATTCCCAGACAGACCGTGAATGCGCAAACGCTCACCACCTCCAAAGACTGACCCGCCAGCACCAGAAAGGTACCGGTCACGGCCAACGGGAACACATTAGGGATGACCGAAATCAGTCCGATGCGAACGGATCGAAACGCCAGCCCGAGCACTGCGAAAATTATCAACGAGGCGCTGCCAAGGCTCATCGCCAAATCGACGACAATCTGGTACAGGTTTCGCCATCTCCAGGCGGCCGAGCCCGCGAGTTGAAAGGTGAAAGCCGGGTGCTCCTCGGCGATTCGCTTTAGGCCCGCTTCGATGCGTTCGAAGACGGGACCATATTTCGCAATCCCCAGGTCGCGCACGCGAAAGGTCACGGTGGCGAAACGATCCTCTGGGTCGTAAAACGCGCGCTTCAGCGGCGGCGGAAGTAAAGCCAGCATCGACATGCGCTCGGCTGAGTTCTCCCTCGCCCGGCAAGGCCGCGAGCATGCTGCGAATCGACAGCGGGTGACCGATTAGTGGTTCCGCACGGAGCAAATCGTCGACTTGGCCGATGGCCTCCAACACTTCCGGCGCATCGGAAGCAATCGCATCGGTCCATCGCACATCGATCGATGAGAATTCCAGCCCACCGAATGCCTCATCGATCCGCCGCATCGCCATCGAGGTTTCCGAGCGGCGGGGGAGCGAATCAGCCATTCGGTCGTCGGGCCGCAAAGTCAGCGTGACTCCGACCAAAACGAGTGTGCCGACAATCGACAGAAAACTGATTGGTCTGGCATGCCGGAGTACGAAATCGATGACTCCGCCAATGCGAACGAGGTTGCGGTCCACCAATCCCTTTTCATGACCGATATGCACTCCGCGACCAAGCCACGTGGAACATGCCAAGGGGATGACGGCAATGACTGCCAGGAACAAGATCACGACGCCGAGCACGCAGCTCAAGCCAAACTCCTGAACGATTTCATGATGCGCCAGCATGAGCGATCCAAAGCCGATGGCCGTTGTGAGCGATGTCAGGAAACAAGCCAGGCCCACTTTGTCGAGCGCCACTCGCGCAGCGTCCCGGCCATTCAAACCGGCGGCGGATTGACGACGGATCTCCACCATCAAATGGACGCCGTCCGTCAGGCCGACCATGCTCAGCATGACCGGCAGGAGCACGTCGTTAAATGGATTGTCCTGCAGGTCGAAAAATCGCAGGATGCCGAGCGTCCAAAACACACCCATCACGGGCGCAAGGGACACGATCAACACGGCGCGAATGCCGCGAAACAGCACGATCGCCATTAGCAATACGACGCCGTAACCGATGATCTGGTACTTCCGCTGATTCTCGCGATGAGTGCGCATCAGCGTAATGTAAATCGGCGTGCGCCCCGTGACCTGAAACGACAGGTCGACGCCGGGATGCTCCGCCGCAGCCCGCTCCGCGGCTAGCCGCAGACCGCTCATGCAGTCGTCGTCGCTTTGCAGAAACAGCCAATCGAAATTGACAAGCAGCAGCAAGGTCCGTCCGTCATCGGAAAGCAGTTGCCCGCCGATCAACGGGTGCGAAAGCGCTCGTTCTCGCGCAAGCGCGAATCGACGCTCGGACGACTCCGCGCGGGAAACAACGGCTCCTGCAAACCAAAGATATTGAGCGTGGGGATTTGATCCATCCACAGCACGCTACGAACGTAATCCAGCGATTCCAATTCCTCGACGACGTCTCGCAAGGCTCGTGCTCCTTGCGGCGAGAAAAATTCGTCCGCCGCGGAATGAACCACGATCACCGCGTCGGAGTTCGAGAGGCTAACCGGCTCCACGGAAGGCTTCGCCGGTACGTCGGATTCGTTCGCTTCGACGATTTCCGATGCCGCGGAGGGCGGTTGGAACCAGCGCTTAACGGTATCGAGGCCGATGTACCCAACGATCGAAATTCCGCTCATTATCAGGATGAACAGCGCCACGACGAACCGATGATTGACGGTCCAGCCGAAGGTGCGATCGAAGGAGAACGACACGGAAATTACGAATCCAACGTAGAAAATCCGAAGTTCCGACAGGGAAGAGACGCAGCGGTCGCTAGAGATCGGCCCGACGTTCGATGGCGTGCGTTACTTCCGTGCGGGTGAGACTTCCGTCGCCGTTTTCATCCAACTGCCAGAGACCAAACTGCTCTATCGATAGCGGGAGTTCCGAGCGGTAAATCTGGCCGTCGGCGTTCGAGTCAAACCTGCCGAAGAATTCGGTCGTGAACCGCTGCACTCGTTCGTTCACGCTGGTCGACTTCCACCGCCGTCGTGGCTGATTGGGTCTTCGCATCGAAAGTTTTCTGCCGCGGTACGGCAATTTCGAAAGAATGCCACGGCCATTTCCTCCCAGGTTTGATCGCCCCACGTGACGTGCTGCGTGGGATCAGGATTCACCGCATTGGACTCAGAATTATCGAACGTCGCGAAAAACTCCAGCTTGCCGATTGATCCCAGTGGCAGCGGTTCGGCGAACTCGTAAACGTGCTGCCAATTGAAGTCGTACCGCGGCACGTCGAGGAGTATGGATTCCGCATCGGCGTGCCGTGAAATCAATCGGAAGGATTTGCCGCGCAGGTGCATATGCGGCGCGACAGCCAGCAGCGTGCCATGGTCTGGCAACCGGCGTGGCGAAGCGGAGACCGTATAGTTCGCCGTTTGCGGGGGTATCTCGAATTCCTGCTCGAGGCCGATCTGCGAATACAACTCGTGCGCGATTTCCGATTCATCACCGAACAGCAGGCCTACCCGCGAGAGGTCCGATTGCTCGCTTCCGTTGGGCGTGTAATGCATCTGAAACACAAGCTGCGAGCCGGCCGGAACGTGCCTGCCGTAACCCGGCGGCAACATGCCCACGCGCTGACCCGGTACGTATGCTGTGAGCCAACTTACGCCGCGGAATTCTTGACCGTCCGGCGGACGCACGAAGACGATGCAGTGATGCACAACGGAGCGGCAGCCAGGGATCACCTCGGCGCCAGTCACCCACTTGTCTTCTTTGAAGCCAGGATCGACGACGAAATACTGGTACTCTACGGTCCCTTCGGCGGGTACGACGAATGGGCGATCCCGCATTGAAATCACTTGATCGGGATCCCGCGTGAGCTGCCACTTCCTGGCCGGCGGCGGCGGAGGCGGCAGATCGGCGGCATTGCCGTACGGCGCTCCGGCTGCGACCCAGTCCCGGAACACTTGCTTATCAGCTTCGGACATGACGCGCGCGTTGGCGAATCGACCGTGCTCTGGACTCGCATGCCAAGGCGGCATCCGGCCGTCGTCGATCACCTCGACCATCATGTCAGCCCAGCCGACGACCTCGTCGAAATCGGTCAAGGCGAACGGCCCGATTTCGCCGGCCTGATGACACTCCACGCAATTTGCTTGCAGGATTCTGGCCACATCGCGGCAATATGTAAAAGGCGCGTTTTCAATGCCCTGCTTTATTCTTCCAATTAGACAACCCGCGACATCGGTCTCAGGCACGCTGACGGGCTTGCCCGCGAGCAACTCCTCCAGTGCGATCCGCAAATCGTCGCGAACTGTCGTCACAGTTCTCGTGATGCCAGGCCGATACCGGCCGTCGATTCGACCGTGATACCGGATGCTGAGCGCATCATCCAAGACGAAAACCTCGCACATCCGCTCAGCGTGAAACTGGTCAGCGATGACG
The DNA here is from genome assembly GCA_963713365.1 of uncultured Planctomycetota bacterium. GTDB lineage: Bacteria > Planctomycetota > Planctomycetia > Pirellulales > Lacipirellulaceae > JABDGM01. Next base: position 336,101 of record CAVQLN010000013.1, read on the forward strand.
TTGTCCCGGTCCTTGGCGACTGGAAAAGGAAGTTTGAACTCCGTGGCAAAACGATGTAGGTCCTCCGCCGAGTCCTGGCAATTGCTATCAATCCCGACAAACCGGACGCCGCGCGGCGCAAACTGCCTGGCCATCTCGGCCAACCGAGGCGCATACAACCGAGCCAACGGGCATTCCGTCCCCAAGAAACAAACGACCGTGATTTCACGCTCTTTCTCCGCGGAGATCGTGACAATCGAGTCGTCCAATGCGGTCAGATTAAACGGCGCGATCGATCGGCTCCTGACAATGGCATCGGACTGCGCCATTGCATGAGGCTGTAACATGAACGCCAGCACGGCGACCGGCTTTACCCATCGACACTCATTCATAGAAAGCCATCGCTTGCGTGGTACTGCGGAATCTCCGTCCATTCTCCGCTTCTATCGGCGGTAGAATCAAGGTCGTCTTTCTCCAGTGAATTAAAAGCGGGCGTGGCAACCGTCGTCGGCGTCGACGAACATCGTGGCATTATTGTACTCTCTAGAGTGTGACACACTCCGACATCCTTTGTTTTGCAGAAAAAAGTTGGCCAACTCTTGTGCGTAGGACGCTGCGCCCGACCGCTCAATTCGAGTCACCAGTGCGCGGACTTGCTCACGACCTAAGCCAGGGACGATGGAGCGCAAAAGTGAGTCCTTGCGCAACTCTGCGACGGGTTGGGAAAGTGCCATGCTGCCAATTTGGAAGATGAGTGTGGCCAATAAAAACTTCTCGGCCGAATCTACCGTTCGATGTCGGCCCAGTTTTGAATGCCGATAATCGGTAGAGCAAACCTGAATGCCGCCTCCCAATCCGAATCGTCGGCGAGCCGGAAGCAATCGTAGATCACTTTTTTGGGATGCGGATTGGACTCCGCTTGTACGAAGCGCCTCAGTCCTAGCCGCAAACCGCCTTCATGTGGATGATCCACATGCCGATGCAAAATGAACGCGTCCACGCCATCAAGTCGGGCGACCTTGCGATAGGCATAGCAATACGCGGCTGCTTGAATCGCTTCTCCCATCGGACCATCAGGTGTGTGAAACCCTTGCTCGCTCAAAATGACACGCCGAGGCCGGCCCTCGTAGAACAATTCGGGACGTTGCAAGTAATCGGTGAGCACCTCAAGGTTCTTGAACGTGATCCGCGGAGTTGTTGGCTCCGGAAGTGCGCTCTTGTCGTTCCAGAACCGCGGCTCGAACAGGTTTTCAGGGTAGGGATGGTATGCCACATGCCAGTCGAAGTTGCTCTCATCATCCTCCTTTCCACGTTGACTCAGGTAGTCAATGAGCTCTTTGCCCGCGAACGCCTCATGATCGTTACTAGCTGGGAACCGAATGCTCCAGTGGTGATCCAGCGAGACGTAGACTCTCGCCCATTCGGAATGACGACGTACGGCACGATGCACGAGCTGCAGTGCCGAGGCGTAATCGTCGGCAAACTCCGACATCTTCACACGCCCCATGTTGCTCCACCACCAGTGCGAGTTAACTTCGTTGCCGAGGATGTAGCCCGCGACACGGCCATACTGCTGGTCGGGTCGCGACCAGCGATGAGCGAGGAACTCCATGGTCGCCTGTAGCCATGTTCGGCCTTCAGCAGTTCGAGTATTGAACGCCGACAAGCCGTGCGGCGCCGTGTCGTCATAGTTTGGATGGAGCAGGACGCGATTTACATCCGCGTGGCTCGACTTATAAACCAGGATAATCAGATGAACCACGACGCCATGACTGGACAGCGTCTTGATGATGCGATCCAGCCGCTCGACGGGTTCCCGCCGAAAATGGAACGTCTGCCCGTCCGTCGTCCAAGTAAGAATGGAGACATCCGCAGTACCTGAACTCGGCGCAATTAACTCCGAGAGGTTGACATTTAGTGCCGCGTGCTTGATGCCCAACTCCAGGGCGTCGTCAAGCAGCTCCACTTGCAGACCCTTTTTAGATGCTGCTTCCGGGTACGCGCCGGCATGTCGAAACCCGTCTTGGCCAGCACAAATCGTGAGCCAGGCCACGCACACAAGCAGCAAAAAGCTCACCGCGACAACACTTACACGGCGGGCGAACGCAATAAATTGCGACACGTGCATTAGTGACCACGATGAATCGGCTCTTGAAGTTTTACTCTAGGTACAGATGAATACACTGCACAAATTGTATTAGGCCAATGAATTAACAGCGACCAAATGCCCGAGCGGCAGATGTCCGCTTCAATGGAAGAGGAACGAGTATTTCGATAGTCGGCAATGGGCTTTGGTTTCCTTTCATTTGAATGCGTGCTGGTTTTGGAATCAACGTAGGAACATACTACGGCCTACTAACAACGATCGCGGTATATGGTTCCGACATATTTCCCCGGAAGTGACCAAATAAAAAGAGCCACTGAGGCTAGGCCCCAATGGCCAAATTGCTTGGCGTCAGAGTGGACGGTAATATCGTCCGTGGCACGTCGCCGGTTGCCTAACCTAGTCCATTTCAGTCCACCACAGTCCAAGGCAGACGTTGCTAATTCTTACATTCACAACGGTTTGTGAATGAGCCCGGCGGGACTCGAACCCACGACCTACGGATTAAAAGTCCGTTGCTCTACCAACTGAGCTACGAGCTCCAAACGGCTTTAAAATCAGCCTTATTTTCCTATTACGAGTTTCTCGGTATAGATGTTTGACACCCTTTTTGACACCCATTAAGCTCCCATTAGAGTGCCACGGACAGTTAAGGGCTGCCGGTGACACCACATATCCGGTTACTACGAAGTTGTGCCGTGCCCAATTCTACTGCTGCACTTAGGCCCGCGAAACCCCGCCCCGATTTTCCGCTGTTCCCGCATCGCAACGGCCGATGGGCAAAAAAGGTTCGCGGGAAATTCTGTTACTTCGGCAAGTGGGCCGAGGATCCGAAGGGCGAAGCGGCGATTCAATTGTGGGCGGATCGAAAAGACGATTTGCTCGCTGGGCGCACGCCGCGGGCGACACGTGATGGTCTAACCGTTGTCGATTTAGTGAACCATTTTCTGACCGCCAAAGAGCAGCAGCGCGACGCTGGCGATATTACACCGCGTTCATTCGCCGACTACTTTGCAACGTGCGAAACAATCGTCGGCGCCTTCGGCCGCAATCGACTGCTGGATGACCTGGCCGCCAATGACTTTCAGGCGCTGCGCGTAGTCTTGCAAATCGCTATGGCGTCCATCGGCTCGGCAACGAAGTGCAACGCACACGCACGGTGTTTAAGCACGGATTCGATGCTGGCATAATCGACAAACCGATTCGGTTCGGGCCGACGTTCAAGCGACCAGCGGCTCGCATCATCCGGGCGCATCGGCAAAAGAATGGCAAGCGCATGTTCGAAGCGGCCGACCTACGCGCCATCATCGACAAGTCCGAACAGCCGCTTAAGTCAATGATCCTGCTCGGCATCAATTGCGGCTTTGGCAATCACGACTGCGGAACACTGCCGCAATCGGCACTCGACTTAGACAAGGCATGGGCCGATTTTCCGCGGCCAAAGACAGCGGTTGAACGGCGCTGCCCGCTGTGGCCGGAAACCGTCAAGGCGTTGCGCGAGGCGATGGAGAAGCGGCCAAAGGTGAAAAGGCCCGAGCATGCCAAGCTAGTTTTCGTCACTCGCTACGGGCAACCGTGGGCGAAGGAAAATGGCATTGTGCAAGTTATGAGAGGCGATGAAATCAAAACGACCACGCCAGTTGATAGCCCCATTACGAAAGAAATGCGCAAACTGTTGGACGACTTGAATCTGTACCGACCAGGCCTAGGTTTCTATGCGCTTCGCCAAACGTTCGAAACAATTGCCGGCGGCTCACTCGATCAAATCGCCGTCAATCTCATTATGGGTCATGTTGATAACAGCAGGCCTGGAACGTATCGCGAGGCGATTGAGGATAAGAGGCTCTTGTCCGTGTCGAATCACGTTCGCAAATGGTTGTTCTCTAAGGCGACGAAGAAGCGCAAATGAAATCCCTCGATTGAAAACTGTCCGCTCACGCAGAGCGAGGCATGTGGGCTCGCTCTGACGCAGGATAGCAAACAGCGTGTCAAAGTGGACGAGGATAATCCATGTCATCGACACCAAGTTTGTGATTTCAAAGCAAGAAGCAACGAAAGCGCCCGGACGAACTCATTCGTTAAACGAATCTCGATACGCAGTGCGTTTTTTGGCATACTGAGAGGCGCCGCAATTGGAGCGAGTCCTCCTGACAAATTGGCGATCCCCCGGCGACATCGTCTGCATGACGGCATGCGTCCGCGATCTTGCTTTATCCCATCCCGGCAGGTACGAGATCCATGTTGGCGGCTTCTGTCCTGCGCTTTGGCAAAACAATCCTCACGTCGCAAAGCTGTGGGGGCCAAGACTGCCGCAAGGAATTCCAACCATTCGGCTCAATTGCGTTGCGCAGTTGGCCGAAAGCAGCCGAGTTATGCGTCATTACATCACGGCTTTCCACCACAAGGTTGGGCAGCGGCTAGATATCGACCTGCCAGTGCAATTCGCAAAAGGCGATTTGAATTTATCCGAAGAAGAACGTTGTGAGCGGATCGTGGCGGGGAACTATTGGCTTGTGGTCGCAGGGGGCAAAGCCGATATTCCTCTAAAGATATGGTCGGCCGTGCGGTTTCAGGAATTGCTTTCGTCTCTCAGACGTCGCGGAATAAAGTGCGTACAGGGCGGCGCATTGCTGCCAGGACATCGCCATCCCGCTCTCATGCACGTAGACAACCTATGTTGGTAAAACCGATATGTGTGGCTTTCTCAGGCTCGTGTATCACGGCGACGGTGTCATTTGTCCCGTAACTTTTGCAATGCACGCCGCGGCGGCTTTCGAGAAACCGTGTGTCATAATCGCTGGTGGAAGAGAACCCTGGTGGTGGGCGGCCTATGTGAATCCTCAATGGCGCCACTTTGGCGATGAATGCGCGCCGCTGGCGATACCACACCGCTTTCTGCACACGATTGGCAGGTTGGATTGCTGTCGGATGACTGGGTGCTGGAAGACTGAGTTGATTGCCAACGATTGGAATGACAACAACCGTCTATGCGAGCTCCCTGTCAATGACGGTTACGGGCAGACGATCCCTCGCTGCCTGCATGATATAAGCACCAGCGATGTCGCCGATGCTTTGATGAGCTATTACAGTAGCAGTTGACATAAGGACGGTCGGCAATATCAGACGCAATCGCGAGACTTCCAAAGCGTGGATTTATGTCAAAGGAATCAAAAGATTTTGAAAACTTGAGTTCCTGGCGAAACGCGGCGGCCGGGCTCATCAAGAGCTTTATCCGCGCACGTGCTGTGCAGGAGCCTGGGTTTCTGGATACCAAAGACTACAAACGGTGGGGCATCCCTAATCTGAAAACGGAAAGTCGCACGACTACGACCCTCTTGCGCCTCGCTCAAAGGTTACGTGACAACTTCGAGAAAAGCGTGCTCGAGGGCCAAGTCTCGATTCCTGAGCCGTCGTCCGCAGTGGGTGTCGAACTCACAGATTCAATTCTAGAAAAGGTGTGCGGCTTTGTCCGGTGGTCGGCACTCTCGTAAGCTGCTTTAATTCCAATTAGTCGCAATTGACTGCTTGGAGTTTCTTTATGCGGGCAAGTCTAACGCCACCAGGCGATTGCGCGCCACTACGGCGTGGCCACGAAGAAAGTCATCCGATGGATTCGCGACGGCGAGTTGGTTGCGCTGGATCTCGCGCACCGTGGCAGCAAACGACCGCGATACTTCGTCACACGGGAGGCGCTCGCTGAATTCGAGCCGCGTCGGACCGTCGTACCAAGCCGTGAGAGTACCACTCGTAGGCCCCGTCGTCCAACGCAAAGTGGCGTGTAGAAGTTTTTTTAGTGCATCAAAAAAAGCCCGCTCGGCATCCTAGGCACTGGCGCCGGCGGGCAAACGAGAAACGGACAATGTCTAATGGCTTTGCACTTTTAGTCTCACGCGCGGATGACATTTGGTGCAAGTGGCAGACTTTTGGTGCAGCCGAAATTTAGGTCGATTCTCATCTCTTCCATTGTATGAATCAGGCACGGCAGGTTGTGGCATAAGCACTGGCTAGAACCTCGCACTTCATGCTTTGCACGTTCTGCTCGGGCTTTAGAAACGTGCCAACAAACCTAGAGTTTCGACACGCGGCCGACTTATGCGGCACATTATCTTTATCAATTAAGATCGCAGAGCCACGTGGCGGTATAATCGGCGTCATGACTGGCGTCACGCAGATCTTATCTCAAATCGAATCCGGCGACCCGAATGCCGCCGAACAGCTCTTGCCGCTGGTGTATGAGGAGCTGCGGAAACTGGCCGCCGCCAAGCTGGTGCACGAGAAACCAGGTCAGACGTTGCAGGCCACGTCGCTGGTGCATGAGGCCTACATTCGCCTGGTAGACGTCAATGCCTGTCAGCAATGGAATAGCCGCCATCACTTTTTTGCCGCTGCCGCAGAGTCAATGCGGCGGATTCTAGTCGAACGGGCGCGCAAGAAGCAACGAGTGAGGCATGGCGGCGCTAACCAGCGCGTCGATTTCGACGTGGCAGACGTCGCCGAAGAGAACCGATCGGTCGAAATCCTGGCCGTGCATGAAGCGCTGGTTGAGTTGGAACAAAACGACGCCCAGGCTGCGACACTCGTGAAACTCCGCTATTTCGCGGGCCTGTCGCACTCGGACGCCGCTGAAGCGCTGGGGGTAAGCCGCCGCGTCGCCGACCGGCTGTGGATCGCAGCACGCACCTGGTTGCATCAGAAATTAAGCGAAGAATGACAAAACTCTTCAGGAATTCTCTTTTCACGGTGCAACGGAATCACAAACATCGCACTAAGACTGTAGACGGGTAACTGCCGTCCAGGCGGAGCGAAACTACCAATGCCAGTATGGGATCCCAAAGCGAATGACCTGCTCAGCCAGGCCCTTGACTGCGCGAGTGCGGAGGACCGAGGAGTGTTCCTGGACCAAGCGTGCGGCGCTGACACGGAGTTGCGCGCCCGCGTGGAGAAAATGTTGGCGGCCCAGGCCGAAGCCGGCAGTTTTCTCGAATCGCCGGCGGCGGACTTCGCTACAACGACCGATCACCGGCCTCTCGCAGAAGGTCCCGGCACCGTCATCGGCCCCTACAAGCTGCTGCAGCAAATCGGCGAGGGCGGCATGGGCGTGGTGTTCATGGCCGAGCAGTCGCAGCCACTCCAGCGGACCGTGGCGCTAAAGATCATCAAGCCGGGGATGGACACGCGGCAGGTGATCGCCCGGTTTGAAGCCGAGCGACAAGCTTTAGCAATGATGGACCATCCGAACATCGCGAAGGTGCTCGATGCAGGAACAACCGACAGTGGCCGGCCCTACTTCGTCATGGAACTGGTCAAAGGCGTGGCGATCACCAAGTATTGTGATGAAAAACACTTGCCACTCCGCGCGCGGCTGGAGCTATTGCTGCCGGTCTGTCATGCGGTGCAGCACGCCCATCAAAAGGGACTTATCCATCGGGACATCAAGCCAACGAACGTCTTGGTGGCCGAGTACGACGACCATGCCGTGCCGAAGGTGATTGATTTCGGCGTGGCCAAGGCCACGGCGCAAAAGCTAACCGAACGGACGATGTTCACGGAGTTCGGCCAAGTGCTCGGGACGATCGAGTACATGAGTCCCGAGCAAGCTAAGTTCAACCAACTCGACATCGACACCCGCAGCGACATCTATTCTTTGGGCGTGCTGCTCTACGAGCTGTTGACTGGCTCGACGCCATTTGCGCGGAAGCGCCTGCATGAGGCGGCGTTTGATGAGATGCTGCGGATCATTCGCGAGGAGGAGCCGCCCAAGCCGAGCACTCGGCTGATCACGACCGACCAGTTGCTCTGCATCGCCGCCAACCGCGGATCGGAACCCAAGAAGCTGAGCGGGCTCGTGAGGGGCGAGTTGGACTGGGTCGTGATGAAGGCGCTGGAGAAGGACCGCAACCGCCGCTACGAAACGGCCAACAGCTTCGCCGCCGACATTGCAGCGGTATTTGAACGACGAGCCGGTGCAGGCCTGCCCGCCATCGGCCATGTATCGCTTCCGCAAATTCGCCCGGCGGAACAAGGCGGCGGTGCGTCATGGCCTCGGTTATTCGGTGCGGCAGTCTTGCTAACGATGGCCGGGTTGTCGATGAAACCAGCGGACTACGAAAAACGCGCTGCAGGCCGCGACCAAGGCCAAGGCCGATTTGCAGGAAACCCTGGGACGTGAGCGGCGTGACTCGTACTTTCACCGCATCACCCTGGCCCACCGCGAGCTGTCCGTGGACAACCTGTACGGCGCCCTTAAATTCCTCGATGAGTGTCCGGAAGACTTGCGCGAGTGGGAATGGCATTACCTGATGCGGCTCTGCCGGGTCGAGCCGTTGGTCCTACGGGACAAGACGGAAGTTAACGGCGTGGCGTTCAGCCCCGACGGGGAACGACTCGCCTCCGCGGGCGGGGACGGGGCCGTCAAGATCTGGAACAGCAGCAGATCGGGAACCACAGGACGGTCGCCGTGGTCCAGACATTCCCAGCGCACACCGATGCAGTCGTCAGCGTCGCGTTCCACCCCGACGGCAAGCACCTGGCCTCCCTCGGCGCGGACCAGAAGGTGAAGGTCTGGGACTTGACGGCGACCGGCCAGGCAGTGTTCACCGAACCGTGCGACGTCATTCGCAAGTTTGGGACGGCATATACCGTTGCGTTCAGTCCCGACGGCCGACAACTCGCGGCGGGAAGTGACGGGGCGGTGAGGGTCTGGGACTGGAAGAACCGTCAACTCCTTCACACCTTGCCCGGACACAACTTCCATTCGATCCCCGTGGCGTTCAGCGGCGACGGACGCCTGGCGACCGGCACCTTCCGGGAAGGCCTGAAGCTTTGGGACCCGGAAACAGGACTACTGCTTCGCACCATCCACGCACATCGCCATCCCGTCAGCGCGCTGGCGTTCAGCCCGGACGGCGAGTGGCTGGCCTCGGCCAGCTTCGACAGGACCGTGAAACTGTCGGATTCGACGACCGGCGAGCTCGTCCACACCTTCGACTTGCATACCGGAAACGTCGAGTGCGTCGCCTTCAGCCCGGAACGGCCGGCGCCTCGCTTCGGGCGGCGAAGACAAGACGGTGCGCGTCTGGGACGCGACGACCGGGCGGGAGGTGCTCGGCCTGCATGGACACACCGACAGGTGCGGGTGCGTGGCGTTCAGCCCGGACGGCCGGCGCCTCGCTTCGGCCAGCTCCGACGGGACCATCCGCTTCTGGGATGCGACCCCGCTCCGGGAGGATCGAGGGCGCAGGAAATCCTGACCTTCACCGAGCACACCGATGAAATCCGCAGCGTGGCGTTCAGCCCCGACGGCCAGCGGATTGCTTCGGCCGGCACCGACGGGCTCGTGAAGGTCTGGGACGCGCAGACCGGCCAGGTGAGCGTCGAGTTCAGCGGCCACAGCGTCAGCGGCCCAGGGTTGTTGTCTTCTGTGTGGCCTGGCACCCCAAAGGCCATCTCATCGCCTCGGCGGGCCTCGATACCGTCAAGGTCTGGGACGCGCGGACCGAACGGGAAGTCTTCAAGCTCCCGGCCGGACTGGGAAAAATCGCCGTGCCATACTTCGCCGTGGCGTTCAGCCCCGACGGCCGCTACCTGGTCACGGGAAAAGTCGATGGACCCGTGCAAGTATGGGATGCGGGGACCGGCCAGGAGGTCGGCACGCTTGGCACCCACCACAGGCAGATCCGGGGCGTGGTCTTCAGCCGCGACGGCGAGCACCTGGCTTCGGCGAGCAGCGACGGGGTCGTGAAACTCTGGGACGCGAAGCGCCTGGACGAGCAGCATCTGGACGAGAAGCAAGAACGCTCGTCCTCACCCATCCGGGCACGGGTCGCCGGACCGAGTTTGAGCGTGGCCTTCAGCCCGGATGGCCGGCGGCTGGCGACGGGGGGTGAGGAGGACACGGTCAAGATCTGGGACGTGCAGACCGGCGAGAAGCTTCAGACCCTCGCGGGAGACACAGCGGGGAGGTTTATGCCGTGGCTTTCAGCCCCGACGACGATGGCCGATGGGTCGCCTCGGCGGGTGAGGACAGCACCGTGAAGGTCTGGGACAGCCACACCGGTACGTTCGTCCGCAGCTTCCGCGGTCACACCGGCCTGGTCAGCAGCGTGGCGTTCAGCCCCGACGGCCGGCCGCCTGGTCTCGGGCAGCCGCGATCACACGGTCAAGGTCTGGGACGTGACGCAATTGGAAAAATTGCCGGAGGAATCCGTCGTGCAGAAGACTATCAATCAATGACAGCGATGCAGCAATGTTCTAAGGTATGTACGACATAACCCGGCCAACGCAGTTTTGACCCCTGAAAGAGTGCAGCGATGCGCTAGGTTATCAAGGCGGTCCGCGACGACATGGTTTTACGCTCGTCGAGCTGTTGGTGGTGATTGCGATCATCGGCATCTTGATCGCGCTGTTGTTGCCGGCCGTTCAAGCAGCCCGCGAGGCTGCGCGCCGCGCCCAGTGCTCCAACAACCTCCGGCAGCTCGGCGTGGCCGCCCACCATTATCATGACACGCATCAGCATCTGCCGCCTGGCATTGGGTATTATCCAACCTCCGATCACGGCGTGTTCGGCACCTACCATTTCCACTTGCTGCCATTTCTCGAACAAGGCAACCTCTACGACCGCTCGCTGGGCAGTGTCCCATTTCCGGATGGACCGAAAACGGTGCACTATCCGGGCAACAACAATGTCTATAGCCAGCCGGTGCCAACCTTTCTTTGCCCTTCGGATCCGAGTGTCGAGTCGGGCGGCGTCGTGACGGTCGATTCGGATTCGTTCGGCGCGTCCTGTTATGCGCCTAATGCGCTGGTGACGGCGCGGGCCCGACTTCACGCAAACCCCGCCCGTGCCCAATCCGCAGGGAAAGTCGCGCATCCCCAACGATTTCGCGGATGGCACTTCGCACACCATTCTCCATGCCGAAAAATATGCGCTGCACGAATACGAATATGGTGCCGGCGTTCCAGGACGGCGGCACGGCATGGGCGTACACCACGGCCGCCGCTGTTTCCCTGGCAGCCGCCGCCCATGATTCCGCCGGGCAAAGCATTTCAACCGGGGTTTGCGATCGCCGGCTTGGTGGCCCGCGGCGCCCCGAATGCCATTGGTCCCGGATCGATTTTTCAGGTCCAGCCTATTCCGGGTAACTGTGATCCGACGCGGGCCGCGACGGCGCACCCCGGCGGGATGGTGGTTGGCATGGCCGACGGCAGCGTCCGACTTCTGGCCGCGGGGATGAGCGGCGACATCTGGTGGGCCGCCGTGACGCCCGCGGGAGGCGAAGTGCAGGGTTTAGATTGATCGAGAATCGACATATCACGGGTCAAGGATCAGCAGCCACAAAAACAATAGTCGCCGCAGTGTTTCTGACTACTGATCCTTAACCCTTGGAAGAAAAGCGGCCGGTGAGGCTTACCGCCAAGCAAGCTCCTCACCGGCCCGGCATCTCCCGCGGCGCTCGGTTTGCGCGCACACGGGCGATGACTTTTTTATTGTAATGCAGACCGCCCTGTTTCAAGAGAGGAAGATCTATTATGAAATCGCAACTCAGAAACTTCAGTCGCGGAGCAATTGCCGCCGTGGCTGTGCTCGGCGCCTTCGGCTGGCATGCGGCCCTCGGGGCAGGTTACCTGCAATCCAATCTGGCGGCCGACCAGTCCGGCGTCGCGCTCGTCCATGACCCCGAGTTGATCGACGCCTGGGGGATCGCGATCAATCCCACCGGCACCTTCTGGCTCTCCGCCCGCGCTACGGACGTCAGCACCGTCTATAGCGGTGACGTCACTCGGACGGACGGCACCAGAAGTCCGTTCGTGAAGAGCGCACTGACGGTGACGATTCCCGGCGGAAGGCCCACTGGCCAGGTCTTCAATGGGTCGAACGACTTTGTGGTGACGTCGGGCACCTTCAGCGCCCCGGCCCGCTTCATCTTCGCTTCGGACACCGGACACATCACGGGGTGGAACGCCGCCGTCCCGCCGCCAGTGCCTTCGCGCAACGCTCAGCTCAAGGCTACGACGCCCGGCGCTGTCTATACAGGTCTGGCGATCGGCAACAACGGCTCAGGCAACTTGCTGTACGCCGCCGATTTCCACAGTGGCGCGATCGATGTCTTCGACCGGACCTACACGCCGACCACGCTGGCCGGCTCGTTCGTCGATCCGCTGATCCCCAATGACTACGCCCCATTCAACATTCAAAACGCCGGGGGCAAGCTCTATGTCACCTATGCCCGGCCGCAGCTTAATGGCGACGCTCTGGTCCGCGGTGGCCACGGTTTCATCAGCGTCTTTGATTTGGACGGCAACTACCTGAACCGGCTGGTGTCGAAGGACCATCTCAATTCGCCTTGGGGTGTGGCCCTGGCGCCCGCCGACTTTGGCGCTTTCAGTGGCGCCCTCATCGTGGGCAATAGCGGGAACGGCCATATCAATGCGTTCGATTCCACAACCGGCGCCTTCCTCGGCCGGCTCCGCGACGACGCCGGCGAGCCGATCCAGATCGACGGGCTGTTTGGCCTGGAGTTCGGCAACGGCACCGTCTCCGGCGACCGCAATGCCCTGTACTTCGCCGCCGCGCCGGACAACGGACAACACGGTCTATTCGGCTCACTGCGAGTCGCTCCCAGCGTCGCACTCGGCGCTGCCGTGCCCGAACCGAGCGGCTTTGCGCTGTTCGGCATGGCACTGGCGAGCCTGTTACGCCAGCGCCGCGATGCGGCGACGTAGAAGCCGGCAAGACGCAAGTGTGCTGAGCGACTGAAGAGATAAGAGATAACAAAAGCGGCCGGTGAGGCCCTAACCGTCAAGAAAGTTCCTCACCGGCCCGGCATCTCTCGCGGCGCTCGGTTTGCGCGCACACGGGCGATGACTTTTTTATTGTAAAGCAGACCGCCCTGTTTCAAGAGAGGAAGATCTAAATGCGGATCATCAACCAAGTCCTAAGCGAAACGCGGCTGCCACGCCGTTCCGTCCGGCCGGTCGTCTGCGCTGCGAGCGCGCTGGTCGCCATGTTGCTCGGCGGGACGGCCTCGCCTGCCTTCGCCGCCCAGCCGAACATCGTGTTCATCATGTCCGACGACCAGGACATGGCGACGATGCAGTACATGCCGCGGGTCCAGGAGTTGCTCGCCGCCCAGGGCGTGACCTTCGAGAACTCCTTCGTCACGTCGCCCATCTGCTGCCCGTCCAACGTCACCGCGCTGACCGGCCAGTACACCTTCAACCACGGGGTGCTCAACAACTTATACCCGACCGGCGGGTTCCAGAAGTTCGTGGACATGCACCGACGGCGACCCGGCCACGCAAGGCGACGAGTCCACGCTCGCCACCTGGCTCGACGACGCCGGGTACAACACCGCCCGGGTCGGCAAGTACCTGGTCGAGTACCCGGATCGACTCGACCTACGTCCCGCCGGGGTGGGACGAGTGGTACAGCACCTACGACGGCTTCACGAGTTACTTCAACTACCGCATGAACGAGAACGGCACGGTGGTCCAGTACGGCGCCGACGAGGAAGATTACATCACCGACGTGCTGACCGCGAAGGCCGTGGACTTCATCAACCGGGCGGAGGCGAACGACGCCCAGCCGTTCTTCCTGACCTTCACCCCGACCGCCCCGCACGCGGACAGCCTCCCGAACGGGCCGGCCACCCCGGCCCCGCGGCACGCCGGGATGTTCGCCGGGGCGACGGCCCCGCGGACGCCGTCGTTCAACGAGGCGGACGTCAGCGACAAGCCGCCGCCGATCCGGAACTTCCCGCTCCTGACGAGCGCCCAGATCGCCGCCATCGACCGCGAGTACCAGACCCGGCTGGAGTCGCTGCAGGCCCTGGACGAGGGGATCGGGCGGATCGTCGAGACCCTGGCCGCCCGGGGCGAATTGGAGAACACGTACATCGTGTTCACCTCCGACAACGGCTACCACCTCGGCCAGCACCGGTTCCTGAACGGGAAGTTCCAGGTGTACGAGGAGGACATCCGGGTGCCGCTGATCATCCGCGGCCCCGGCGTCCAGGCAGGGGCGACGGTCGAGCAGATGGCGGTCAACATCGACCTGGCCCCGACCATGGCGCGGTGGGGCCGGGCGACGCCGGACCGCGTGATGGACGGGCAATCGCTGACGCCGTTGCTGGGCCAGGGCGGCGAGACTCAGAACTGGCGGAAGGACTTCCTGGTGGAGATCTACCGGCATCTGCCGCCGTCGCAAAATGGCGACGTGATCAAGGCCCTGCGGACCGAGCACGAGGTGTACGTGGAGTACCGGTCCGGCCCGCGCGAACTGTACGACCTCCGCACCGATCCCGTATCAACTGCAAAACATGTACGCGACCGCCGACCCGGCCCACATCGCGGAACTCTCGCAGCGGCTCGCGGAATTGGCCGTCTCCAGGGGCGTCCCCGAGCCGGGCAGCCTGAGCCTGATCGGCCTGGCCGTGCCGGCGCTGCTGCGCCGGCGCAAGCGAGTCAACAACGCTCTGTGAAATGAAAAAAACTGACCGGTGAAGCTGTATCAACCTATTGCAACTCACGCAGAGGCGCAGAGTTCGCGGAGATCGGAACTGCGCAATGTTTTCTCTGCGTTCTCTGCGCCGCTGCGTGAGATTCCTTGGTGTTTGAATGTCGTATTTGTTCGTGGACCACGTTGCACAAACGAAAGAAATATCCCATGACGAAACGTTCGATGATCCTTACTACGGCGACGCTGGCCATGCGCTGCTCGCGGCTTACGCCCCGCTGCCGGTCGCTCGCGCCGACATTTTTGAGTGGGAGTACATCAACCCCGCCAACCCCAGCCTGGGCAAGCAGCAGAGTACGACGCTCGCTCCCGACGGCGCAGGCGCGATTGTGCAGCCGGGAGCGTTTCTCGCGAACCGCAATCTGACGAAGGCCTATTTGATCGGCGCCTCGCTCCACGGGTATTGGATTGAGGGAGGTGAGCATACCTCAAATACTTTTGTCTTCTCCGACCTGAGCAGGGCAAATCTCCGACAGGCCGATCTCACCAATGCCAGCCTCACTGACGCCGACCTGACCGGCGCCATCTTGACCGATGCCGAGGTGCGGGGGGCGGATTTCCGAATCGACCACGAAAGTGGGTATCCCGGTACCGGCATCACCATAGCCCAGCTCTCCTCGACCGCTAGTTACAAGGCCCACGATTTGACCGGAATCGGCCTGATCGGCCACAACCTGACGGGCGCAAACCTTGCCGCCCAGAATCTCACCAATGCACACTTGGACTTCGCCACGCTGACCGGCGCGAACTTGACGGGCGCGGAAATCCGTGGGGCAAGCTTTCACCGCGACGGCCTCCTGGGCAGCGGGACTGGTCTCACACCGGCGCAACTTTACTCGACGGCCAGCTACCAGGCGCACGATTTGAGAGACATCTACCTGGCAGGCAACTATGCAGGCCTCAATCTTGCCAGCCAAAACCTGACCAATGCGAAACTTGGCAACGCCTTGCTGACCAATGGCAATCTCAGCCAAGCCAACCTTACGAACGCGTACTTGGCCGGCGCCACGTTGACCGGGGCCAATCTACCGGCGCCGAAGTGCGAGGAGCGAACTTTAGTCGGTTGCATGCTTCTGGACCAGGCGGCATTACGGCCGCCCAACTCCACTCGACAGCCAGCTATGCGGCCCACGATTTAACCGGAGTTCACTTTGACCACAACAATCTAAGCGGCGTGAACCTCGCTGGCCAGATTCTCACGAATGCGAGCTTCACTCAAGCTACGCTGACGAACGCTAATTTCAGTCAAACGAACCTCAGCAATTTTAACTTCACCGCAACCGCGCTCAACAACGCCAATTTCAGCCATGCCAACCTTACGAATGCGTACTTCGCCTGGTCCACGCTCGCCGGCGCGAACTTTACAGGGGCCGAAGTGCGGGGGGCGAATTTCTGGGCCACGAGCATTTCCAAAGCCCAGATCTATTCCACTGCCAGTTACCAGGCTCACGATTTGTCCGGCGTTAGCTTGATCGAAAACGATCTACGGGGCGGAGACTTCGTCGGCCAGAACCTCACCGGCGCGAGCTTGGCCCACGCCCGGCTGAACAATGCCAGTTTCCGCCAGGCCAACCTGACGAACGCCAGTCTTTCGAGCGCGAACTTGACAAGGGCTAACCTCAGCCAGGCAAACCTGGCGAACGTGGACCTTGCGGTGCGCGTACTTGCCCAATGCGAATCTCAGCCAGGCGAATCTTTCGAACGCAATCTTTTCAAGCGCCACATTGACCAACGCCAACCTGACAGCGGCCGAGATCCGCGGAGCCAATTTCTCGCGCACGCGCTCAGGCGGCGACTTCTACGGCAGCGGCATTAGCCCCGCCCAGCTTTACTCAACGGCCAGCTACCAGGCCCACGATTTGACTGGAATCACCTTGGATGGCAACAATCTTGCCGGTGTGAATCTAGCCGGCCAGAACCTGACTAATGCGAATGTGCCTGGTCACGCCGTTACCGTTAGCCTCTCAGGCGCGAACCTAAGCCAGGCCAACCTCACCAATATGAATTTCGGGGGCGCCACGCTGACCGGCGCGAACTTCACCGGGGCCGAAGTGCGAGGCGCAAGAAATTTATTGATTACGGCGGCCCAACTCTACTCGACGGCCAGCTACAAAGCCCACGATCTGACCGGAATCGGCTTGGGCGGCAACCTGACGGGGGCCAACTTCGTCGGCCAGAACCTCACCAGCGCGCACTATAGTAACGCCACGCTGACCGGCGCGAGGTTCTATCAGGCCAACCTGACGGGCGCAAGCTTTTTCGGAGCGCCGCTGACCGGAGCGAACTTCAGCCAGGCGAACCTCACTAATGCGCAGTTTGATTACGCCGATCTGACCAACGCGGACCTGATTCAGGCGAACCTTACGAATGCGACGTTCGGTTATTCCAACCAGCTATCCACCGCGAACCTCAGTCAGGCAAACCTCACCAACGCCAACTTACTCGGCGCCACGCTGATCGGCGCGAACTTCAACGGCGCAGTGGTGCGGGGAGCGACCCTGAACGGTCTCACCAGCGCCCAACTCTCCTCGACGGCCAGCTACCTCGCGCACGATTTGAGTGGAATCAGACTGTACGGCAGCAACCTTTCTGGCATCAACCTTGCCGGCCAGAATCTAACGGATGCCGACTTCCAGGATGCTACGTTGACCGGCGCGAATCTGAGCCAGGCCAACCTCACCCATGCGAATTTCATTGGTGACTACTACTATATTGGCGCTAACCTCACGGGCGCGAATCTCAGCCACGCGAACCTCACCAATGCAAATCTCGCTGGATTCGAAGACGCTTATTACGGTCACGTCAACGGCGCTAACCTCACGGGCGCGGACCTAACCGCGGCTGACGCGCGCGGAGCGAATTACTTATATATCATGTTCGTCGGCGCGAATTTCAGCAATCTGATTCAGTACAATGGCCACATTGCGGGCCTCGACCTAACGGCCGGCGCGTCGCTAGTCGTCCGCGACTACGACGGTAACGCGACCGCATACCCGACGCCGACCGGCCCGCTGCCGATCGTCGTGGACGAGCACCTGGCAATGGACGCCACCGGCACGCTGCGGCTGGTGTTCGACGCCGATGACTGGGATTCGACGATCTCCTTCGCGCCGGGCATTCCCGTGGCGCTCGGCGGCACGCTGGACTTGACGTTCGCGCCCAGCGTCGACATCGCCACCCAAAGCGGCCGGACAATCGACCTGTTCGACTGGACCGGCGTGACGCCAACCGGCGCGTTCACCGTTTCCAGCCCCTACACCTGGGACCTCTCCAACCTCTACACCACCGGCGAAGTCACGCTTGCGGCCTTTCCGAGTTTGCCAGGCGACTTCAACCACGACGGCGCCGTCGACGCCGCCGACTACGTCGTCTGGCGCAAAAACCCCGGCGGCATCTACACCCAGAACGACTTCAACACTTGGCGGGCCAACTTCGGCCAAACCGTCGGCAGCGGCTCTGCGCTAGCTTCCGACGAGCCGTTGTCGACCGTCCCTGAGCCGGCGGCCCCGGCAACACTTCTGACTGGACTTGTACTGTCGATATTCTTTCGACGACGCTCAGAGTACTATCAGGCATGGTAAATGAATGGACAAAACCCGATCACGCACTCGATTATCTGCGGCGACTCGAAGAAATTCCACATCGCAAGGAAGGTGAGGCCACCCTAATCTCGGAAGTGCCAAAGCGTGCGACGAGGGTTCTAGATCTGGGCTGCGGCAACGGACATTTACTCGCGTTGCTCTTAGCCCACTGCGATCAAGCAATTGGCGTGGGTCTGGATTTTTCTCCAACGATGCTAAGTGAAGCGGCTCGCCGTTTTGAGAGTGAGTCGCGAGTTGAACTAGTGACGCATAATCTGGATTCAGCACTACCCGATCTCGGAAGCTTCAGTGTCATCGCTTCCAGCTTTGCCATCCACCACTGTGCCGACGACCGAAAACGAGCCGTTTATCAGGAAGTGTGGGAACTCTTGGAACCAGGAGGAACGTTTTGCAACCTGGAGCACGTCGCATCGCCAAACCAACGTGTACACAAACGCTTTCTCGCAGCCATGAATATTGCCGGCGAAGAGGAAGATCCATCAAACCAGCTTCTCGACGTTGAAACCCAACTCCGATGGCTGAGAGAGATTGGATATGAAGATGTAGACTGCTATTGGAAATGGCGGGAACTGGCCCTGATCGTCGGTCGTAAGCCGGCATAGTTCTTTAGGACGCAGCGTCGATCCAAGGCAGAATCCGAAGACTTTCTGGCACGTGATGTTAAAACCCGGCAACGGGGTCCGCAGTCCTCTCGCCTGGCAAAATCAACAGCTTGGGCGGCTCGGTAGGCACTTCGTTCCGGCACCCGACGGCAATTAGGTTTCTCGCCCAGGCGCGGCGGTAGCGCATGCCTGCCGTGCGCCACCCGACATGAAATTAGGGATAACCAACTGATCGTCCCACGAACCTATCAAGAGCGAGACACACCGAAAATAGATCGTTTGAGAATCTGGGAACTAGTTTGAAGTTTGGGCGTCAAATAGCGGTAGATACTCATCTTTGAATCTCATCGGTTGGCACTTCAATGGTCGCGCCTGTTCTCAACGGCCGCTTGGTCGGCTATGCGCGCGTTAGCACAGACGACCAGGATCTGTCACTTCAGATCGATTCGCTAACCGGTCTCGGTATCAGTCGAGACGACATCTACACCGAGAAGATCTCGGGAACAAAAACGGACCGGCCCCAGCTCGATGCTTGCCTAGCCAGATTGCAGCAAGGCGACACACTTGTGGTCTGGCGGCTGGATCGACTCGGTCGCTCGATGCACCACTTAGTCCAACTCATTGAAGATCTGCGTAATCGCAGTATCGGCTTTCGGTCTGTCAGCGACGGCCTCATTGATACGACGAGCCCCTCAGGCGAATTGATCTTTCACATCTTCTCTGCACTTGCTCAATTTGAGCGCCGTTTGATCCAAGAACGAACTAGGGCTGGGCTTGCATCGGCACGAGCGAGGGGCAGACTGGGCGGCCGTCCGCCGATCAACCTCGACGAAGCGAAGGTTCGGGCTGCGAGACGGCTGCACGATGATCATACGTTGAACATTGACGACATCTGTAAGACTCTCCATATCTCTAAATCAACGTATTACCGTTACGTGCAATGACTAAAAAGACTTAGCCTCTCCCAGACTCACTTCTTCCGCCGTCTCCGAAACTCGTACGTTTGATGGCACCCGTGCCGAGTGCCGAAAACTCATTCAATTTGTCGGAATGAGACGAGCCGCCCTTACTGGACCGCTGGAATGCCCCATCAAACCAACCTTTAAAAAACTGCGCCGCAGCCGTTAGCAAAGGCTAGGCACCACGCAGACGCCCTCGAAAGACGACGTGGGACGCGTCGCCGACAGCTGCCCGAGCCTCGGCAGATACGTTCGTCTCGACGAGACAACTTTGATACACGTGCGGCGAGGCGGGTAATCCGCTCTACCGAAGTTCGCAGCAATTGCACCAGTTTGCCTTACTTCGCGTGTCCAAGTATTGGATAATATGGCGACAAACCGACTAGCTGCGGTGTTGTAACTTCTTCGAACCGGCTTGAGTATGCGATCGGCTTGGCCGATCCGAGCGGGATTCGCTGGCCATTTGTGTCAAGCGGCAGTTCTTCGCGAGCGTGGCTACAGCGTCCGGCGGCATCGCAATAATGCGTCGTGACGGACTGATAATCGGCCGCGTGTTCGAAGACCATCATCGAAACGATTTTAAAGTTTGCGTCCAGCTTGACAACGCGCGAAAGCAGCCCATCGTCATCATAGAGCGCGGCCGAGTATCGAAAATTCTCACGGTAACTTGGCGGCCGATACAACTCTTCGGGCAAGCGCTCAGGAAAGCGGCCCGTCTTTGGATCGCGTGTGATGCGCGGGCCCGGCACTTCCTCTTGAAAAGTGTATTTGACCAGTATGGGTTCCCCGAAGCTGCCGTGCCAAATTGTGTATGACACGTCTCGCGTCGACGCAGTAAGATACTCCACGAACACCACTCGACCGTTTGAGTAGACAAACCGGCAACCTTCCTTCTTTTCTGGTGGATCGAGCCAGCAGTCATGCACCTGTGTTCCCGGCAACCAATTGTCGACAAGATGGTGCCCATTCTGATACAGAACTAACGCGTCGGCGGGGACTTTTGGAGGGTTCGCCAATAGCTCTCGAACATTACTAATAAGCTGCTGTTTCTCATTTTCGGAAAGCGGGAAATCGCGGTTCGTTTGTGCCTTAACGCGCGGTGAATTGGAGTGGGCACGTTGGGAAACGCGATCGGCTGTACGGGTTTCGACGACGTGTTGATCGCCTGTTGCGTTTTCGTCGATCACGATCTGTTGCACTGGACTGGTCCTAAACGGCTCGCTGCTCCAGCCGACGATTCCAAAATGTGCGGACCGTGCAAATTTCATGTCGTACGGCCCTCTCGCAAAAGTTCCGACGGATAGATTCTCGTACGTCCCTGATTGGAGATCGAAGCGGAACCAGCCGACGCGATCTGGCACGTAAAAATAATCGTCAAACTCAATAAACCCTTGCGAGTGCGCAACTCGCGGCGGCGCGAATCTTGTGCCGGCTTTAGGGCGAAAGTTCTCCAGCCTGGTAATATGCACGACTTCTCCCTCGTGGCTAAGAAACCGGTCATGCTGCTTCATCCTGGCCATGCCTCGGAATGCTACCGGCAAATCGCCCAGCGACACCTTCAAACTCTCCAAATCGATCACGAGCGGTTGCTCGTCACTCGAAATATCTGGTCGTGATCGAAAAACGTAGATTTGTCGGCGGCCGTCGCGGGCGGTGTGAGCGAAAAGGCAATTCGGTATGAACGCCTGATTCAAATCGTCTTCCGAATTGTCGCCGCGAGTCGGACGCTGCGACACGGTTCGCCAGTCTTTAACGAGTTTTGCCTCATGAAAGATGTTCACGTTAGGTTTACTGCCAGCGATGTCGATGATGGCGCACCAGCCGCGCCAGTTTTGGCCAAATGAACCAGCCACACACGCTTTGCTGCTTCCGATAGGCTGCAATCGCATGCCATGTTCTGCCGGCGGCAATCCGTGTTCTTCAGTGACATGTGCGACGACTTCTGCGCTCAGGTCTAAGACCCAGATTCCGCCAGCCAGCGTCGTGACCCAGAGCAGCTGGCCATCCGGTCGTACATCGTCGAAGACGGTATTCGTACGCGCCGGGATTACGAGTTTTTCGAATTTGCCTGGCTGGCGCATCCAATGAATTTCAAGCGGCGTCCACACGATGTCAGCGTGCTCGCCCCAGTTGACCCAGCGAACTTCGCCGTAAAACCCGTCGCCCGGAATTTGTCGTAAGCTCCTGCGAAGGGCTGGCGGAACGGGCCCTTCTAACTTGTACTCATCGTACGAGCGAACGGGCAGGCTGAAGTGCAGATCAACGACGCGAACACGTTCAGCGCTCTGCGGGTCAATATTGCGGTCGACGACGAATCGCGGTTTTTCCTTCGCTGGGGCCGGTTTCAATTGTCGACGTTCTGCATACGGGCTGGAAACCGATTTGAGCCGTTCTAATTGCCAGTAAATCTCATCAAATCTTTGCGGATAGCTGCCACCGCCAAAAATGATACTGCGTCCGCGGAATTCAGTATCGACATACTGCCGTAATTCGAGGGCGATCTCGTCGGCCAGCTCTCGCAGCTTTGTAAGCTCATGCAGAGGCGTCTGTTGATCGACCAGATACCATTTCCAGACCAAGAGTTCGATTCGGGCGGTCAAACGGGCGGTACGATGGTTGGTCGATGCGAGCCTTTCGAGGAACGCCATCCAGTCGCTCCGGGATAGACCGCCTCTTTCGCCGAGGCGGCCATGAGTCAATGTTTTGGGTTTTGACACGCGGTCGGTATCGGGGAAGTATTGGTAACGAATCGTGGCCACGACGCCGGAAAACCCCAGATCGTCGGGAACACGCTCGCTCCAAAGTCGTGCCAAATAAGCAAGGTCGTCGTCCGTCATTGGTTCGCGATCCAAGCGTTGACCGGCTTGATTTAGAAGCACATCCTGCAAATCCGCCTTCGATCCTCGTTGTGTGAAGCGAGGCGTTGCCGGATCCGGAACCTCAAACAACAGTGGTGCAATATTCCATAAGTATGCTTTTTTGAATTCCTCTGCCTGAGCGAAGGCTCGCGTATACGCCGTCTCGGGTTCATTACGAGCGCGTTGGCCGAAGGCCAGCGAGCGCTGCGTAAAGCCGACGAGTTTCGCCGCGGATTTTTTATCGACCAGCGAATTGCGAATCAAGTATTCCTGGTTCGCAAGTTGATTCAAATAAATGGCGGATATCTTAGCCGCGCGGGTTTCGTCCGAAGGGCCTAACCAGTCCGGCATTGGTATCTTTCGAGATATGATGCCGCTTAGAAGCGACCTTTGGTCGTCGATCAAAGACAGGCGTTCCGCACCATTTCTTGGTTCTAAGAGTAGTGCTGCCTGTCGAAGGCCAATGGCATGGTTCCAGTCTCCAACTTTTGAAAAACCATGAGCTCGTTCGACCAGCCAGCGGAATTGATCGTCCTTCGCAAAACTATCGCGGCCGTTCTCGGATCGGGGATCGAGAAGTTTCGACGGCAACGAACTTATCCATTCGGGAAGCTCCGGCAGTGCTAAAGCGCCCGAATCGAAGCGAAGCGGTTGAGTTGCCGGAAAGCGACCGATTACTGCCACGCTGAGCGCAGGTGTCACGTTGCGCACGGGAGTAGTTCGAAACTCGCCTTCGACTAAAAGTGGAATTGGCCTGTCGGCGGGGAGTGCTCTTTTGTCTGCGATTTCGTCCCAAATCGACTGCGCTTCTTCGCGCTCGACGACAGCGATGCCCGGCAATGTGGAGAAACGGCTTTCCAACAGATGGGCCAGGCCGGCTTGGTACGAATCGAAGTCATGCGTGAGGATCTGCGATTGAAACGGACTCACGCCGACGATATATCGAATCCCGCCGGCAAAACGGTTCCGTATCTGCTTGGCCGTCTCATAGATTTGGCCAACCGCGTCTTTAGCGGACTGGCCATCATGGCTCAATACGCGCGTATGCAGTCGCGCTCCTGCGCTCGTGGCGCAGATCACCACTCGAAGACCAGTGGCTTCGACTTTCGCTCCGCCGGGATTGGCGCGTTCACTTGTCGCCAGCTCTGCCGTTTCAACAAGCGACACCTCGTCGAGAATAAGCAGCATGTCAGCAGAAAGGCGTTGGCCCATTTGGCGTCGCTGCTGTGTACCCACTGCCTCGCCGATGGCTGCGAACGCAAGTTCATCGCTAACCGCCTGTACTTCCTCGCGATCTACGAGTTCGAAATTGTCGTCGTTCGACAACCTTTCCAGCAGCAGATCCGCAGTCCTCTGGTTCGCGGAAGAGAGCGTCGAGAGGATTGCCCACCGCGACGGCGAGCCCTCATCCGCCGCAACAGCGGTGGCGGTCGCGACACTGATTATCAAGCACGCAGCCAAAACTTTCCCCGGCCAGTTTCGATGTGGCATTGCCCGTTGTATTTTTAGACCCGCGGCTTACTGGATTCTTGGAGGAAAAAAGGGCGGATAAGAATTATTAGCGAAATCGAAAAATACCGGACATACTTTCGACCCGGCGTGAGGGTAACCGACCATTGTAATAAGTTTACACAGAGGTCCCATTGAGTTGGGTTAGAACGAAGCTTATCAATCTCCCTAATAGTAAATTGCGTACGCTGCCAAATTTAAGTCCTGAGGCTTGGCACCAAGCCGTTCTGTGGTAATTATTCAGCGATACTCTAAAGGTAATTCGACGATACAGCGTAGTGCGCACGTCGCGTCAACGGTGTCATTTACCAGTCAACGCGGCTTTTGTGTGAGACGCGCCATAACCCACCCATTTAGAAATGGCGACTCGTTGATGGACTCGCTAACTCCCGCGGTCACGACTAGCACTCGCTGGACGTGTCAAAACTCATCGATGCAGCGATCTCTGACACACATATAGTGCCGAGAAGTCGTACGTTTTGTCGGACCGAGCCGCAGGGCCACTCCGGGCCTGGAAAAAGTCTCGGCAAACCAACTTTTTATCCGCTTCGTTTACGCACATCTCCCGAGTTGGCCGATGCGACCGGTGAATCTTCGTTCGAGTTCCTGACCGGTACATGGGCGGCCTCAGCCCGCAACAAAGGAGTGGTTGGACGCGAGGCAGATTGTGAATGCGCAGGTTGCTCCGAGGTTGGGACTTTTGCGTCCTTCAAGACTGACCAGGAGCGAAAGCAACAATGTCGGACCGGCATTTGCGCTTGTGGGGCGATTGCAACTGTCCACCATTGCTACACCCAGAATGACCGGTTAGCATACCCTGATGCGCTTACAGTGAGCGGATAACCTGATAAAGGTAAGTCGCGTATTGCGAGAATAGAGGGCCATGAAGAAAATGTCGGATCGAACAATTGCGAGGCGAGTGGAGTGGCTGGAACCACGTCATTTACTTTCGGCGACTGTCTTCGAACATGACGGTGTCGCGTATTTTCTCAACCAAAGTGACCCCGGTTTTGCCCGGTACGACATTTCGGCGGAGCAGTGGCTCGCACCGATCGACTTTGGCCGCGCGAGTGGCTTGCCGACCGTGGCACATGCCGACGAAGACGGTTTCTACGTGGCCTATGGCAATTCGGTTTACCGTTACGGGCCCGATGGTTCTGGACAGACGCCCGTAATCAATGCCCAGAACGCCGTGCAGCGTTTGCACACCGATGGCAATCTGCTATTCATCAACCACAGCAGCGGCCTCTACGCACGGTTGCTGAGTGTCAACAAGACGAGCAATACCGTCGTCGACACGGCGGACTTCTACGTGCCGGCTCGATTCATGGTTCTTCGATCGATCCCGGGATCGAACCGTATCTTTGGCCGCTCGCAGGGAGTGAGCCCGTCCGACATCAGCTATGTGTCGTACGACGACGCGGGCAACATCCTGACGCAGGTCGAAAGTCCGTACCACGGCGACTACCCGGGCGGGTCCCAGACGTGGGTCTTCGACGACGGCACCAAGGTCGTTGACAACTCGGGCACCATCTACACGACCGCGCTGCAATATGCCAACAGCTTTGGGTTGCAAGTTACCGATATCGATTTTGTTGGAGGCCAGGTACCCATTGTCTTGTCGGGGTCCACGCTGACGGCGTTCTCGGCGGGCATCCTGCCGACCGGATCAGCGACAGTCGCGGGGTCGCCAAGCGACCTGTTCGTGAATGATGAGAACGCAATCGTCTTTCGGGCCGTCGCCGGCGGGTGGACGGAGACGATCGTTCCGCTTTCCACGCTGAGCGCCCCGGAGCCGGGAGAGGCCATCGACCCCGAGGGCCTGCCGTTCACCCCCGATAAGATTGAGATCGCCTCGAACGGCACCGTGTTGCTGTTCAGCAAGCAGCATTCGAGTGTCTTCCGATTCGACCCCGTAACGCAGACCTGGGGAGATAC
The DNA here is from genome assembly GCA_963713365.1 of uncultured Planctomycetota bacterium. GTDB lineage: Bacteria > Planctomycetota > Planctomycetia > Pirellulales > Lacipirellulaceae > JABDGM01. The sequence continues at coordinate 362,166 of CAVQLN010000013.1, forward strand.
CATCCCGCTGATCGGCTCGCCGCTGTATATGGCGTACTCGGCGGTCAACCAGAAAATCTATCTGGCGTACGATACCGGCCTGATCCGGCAGATCGATCTTGCGTCGGCGACGCTAGAAGACACTCCGTTTGCGACGTTGCCGTCGCGCTGCTCGGTTTGGCGACTGCCGGCGAGTTCGTATTCAGCGCCGATGACTCGGGCGCATGGGAAAGTCACTATACTTTCGGCCCCAACGGCGCCGGATCGCGCCGTCGACTGGAACTACGGCGCACTTCGATACACGTGGAGCCCCGCAAACCGGAAGATGTACTTCTTACGTGACGGCACCAGCCCCAACGATATTTTATGGGAGGCGATTGGGGCAAACGGCGCGATCGGGACAAAGCAAGATTCACCACTGCACGACAGTGCTGGCTTTATCTACCCGATCCGCGTGTCGCCCGACGGCGGCGTTGTCATCCTCGGCTCCGGCCTCATTCACGACGCCAGGTCCCTAGCTCGACTTCCACAAGCGCTCGGCAACTCAGTTACTGACGTCGCCTGGCTCGGCAGCAATACTCACACAATACGCACCGTCGCGGGCGTAACACAGCTGCAAACATGGGCAGGGACGAACTGGGGCCAGAGTGATGTTGCCCAGCTTCCAGGTACGGCCGTTTCTCTCACGACATTTGGCGACAACCGCATGCTCGCGATCACACGTGGCAGCAATGGCGTGCCGCAGATGACGATTGTGGACGGCGCCTTTAATATTGTGCCGCGACCGATACCGGTCGCCAGAGCTGGCGCCGACGCCCGCGTCGACCTCGGTTTTTCGACGACCCTCAACGGGTCGGAGTCATTTGATCCAGACAACAGCCCAGGCGGCCTGTCTTACAGCTGGCGCCTCGTCGACGGTCCCGCTGAGGGCCAATTCGGCGACGCTGACGCTGCGACCACTTCGTTTTCGGCCGATGTTGCAGGTGACTATGTTGTCGAGTTGACTGTCAGCGATGGCCAGTACCAATCGACTGACACCGTGATCGTTACGTATCGGCTGAACCTGCCGCCTGTTGTCGACACGACCGGATCGGCAACTTCCGGCATAGCGGCTCGTGCAGTCGTCGCCCTGACCGCGAATAAAACGACCGACCCGAACGGCGACTCTCTCACGTTCCAATGGGAGCTTATCGCGGCGCCGCGGGGGCCAACTGGACGCTCAGCGCTTCGACTGGGCCGAACGCTTCGCTATCGACGAACACGCCCGGCCCTTACGAAGTGCGCGTGACCGCGAGCGATGGCTCGCTTGAGGCCAGCGACGTGGTCACGGTCACATTCGCCGCAAACCAAGCGCCTAACGCGGACGCTTCGCTCAGCGACTTGACAGGCGTCGCGGGCCGGCACGCCGCCGACCTGGACGCCCGCGCGAGCACCGATCCAGAGGGCGACTCGCTGACCTACCGCTGGGAGATTGTCTCTGGCCCCAACTTGCCGGCCGCATCGATTACGGGGGCGACAGCGGCGCGGGCTACTTTTCGGTCGACGGTTGCCGGCGTGTATCAAGTGCGCCTGGCAGTCAATGACGGCCTCGCCACGGACTCGACGGTCGTGGATGTGACCATTGCGGAGAATCAATCGCCGATCGCAGACGGCTCTCGTTCTGTTACCCAAATCAACTTTGGGGCGGGAACCGTCCGACTCGACGGCACGGCCAGCAGCGACCCGGATGACACGTCTTTAAACTATAGCTGGCGCGTTGTGGCGAGTTCGAATAACTCTACTCCGTCAATTTCGTCCTCCCAATCCTCAGTGGCTTTCGTGAATCCAACGCAACCCGGCCTGTACGCCGTCGAACTGACGGTAAGCGACGGGGCTTCCTCTGACCAGGACTATGTCTTAATTACGGTGGTTGGCAACCAAGTCCCGCAGGCAGACGCCTCTGCCTCGGATGCGGTTGTTGTCCAGGGAAACTATCCGCGCCTTGATGCGTCACGAAGCGTCGATCCCGATGCCGACGAACTCACGTACGATTGGGCAGTCGTGGCCAGCTCTACGGGTACTCTGCCACAGGTCGCTGAGCCCAACGCCGCACTCACACATCTTCTGGCTTCCGAAGTGGGTAGCTATGCGGTCCGGCTCACGGTTGATGACGGGACGTCGAGCGCGAGCGACTTTGTTATCGTCACGGTCCGCGAGCGATTCCTGCATGCTTGGACCAGTGACTTCACCGGAAACGGCTGGGTTGATGCCGCTGATTACGTCGTATGGCGCAAGATGCAAGGTACGCAGGTAGCCGCATACACTTACGCGGACTCAACCGGTGACGGGTGGATAAATTCCTTAGACTATGCGGAGTGGCGATCGAATTTTGGATCGAACCCCGGGGCTAATATGGCTGCTGCTGCGGCAGGGCAGGCTGCCGGCGCTGGGACCGCGAGCGCGAGTCCGTTGCAGGTTTCAGGTCCGAACTCGGGACAATCATCTGCGGCTGCTGATTCTGCGATCACAGCTATGTACGCCGATAGCGAACCAGCGCACACCGCAGATCGTCAACCAGCTGGCTTCCGCCCTGGTTTGAGAACGCTAATGCATCATCCGGCGCCATCGGTGGGGCACGGGGAGCTCCTTTTTCTAACTACTAAGGCGATAGAGAAAGTATTGATCGACGATCGCCCGGATGTGGTTAATCTGGATGCGGCTTCTGAGCGACAGCGAGAGCTCGAACCGATCGAGGGCCTCGAAATCGCATTTGGCATGATCTAGGGCTTAGCCACGTTTGGCCCGCGAGATTCAGCGATCGCAACGACGTCGTGGGATGGCAACGGGCATGATGTGTGCGCCGGCTACGATGCCCCGCGTAATGTGAAGAACTCGACAGTGTGTAAGACACGTCAACAACCCACCGTTTTTGAGACAAGCGTACTCCTAGGCGCTGTTTAATGACTGAGTGATACGATTCGTCGAAGAACAAAACCCTTTGCGCAGTGCCCCGTGGTTCGCTACGTCACGGGGCGATTTCGAGTTGTCAATGAACATTCGGCGTGATGGCCTTGCCTGCGTCGCGATCTTCTCGCGCCGACGATTTCAAATTCGTCGCGCGACCGCGCCCTTGAGCCGTTTACTCTGATCGAGTGTTGTTCCCGATCCCGAGCATAGCGATCCCTATTGAATCACTAGGAAGTCGCCGCAACTGTGAGCGTTGCCGCCCGTCGCCAGCTTGTGACTTTTTTACCGTCGCTCTACGAGTTCAGCCAATGACGTGCAAGTAGGTTGCAGATGGGGCCAGTTCGTCGTCACTCACGCCCCTAACGCTGCGAATTGTTTGGATCGGGATTTTGCACACTATCAGGGAGCCTGTCGGTAACTGGCCTTGCGACGGCGCATCGCGCAACACTGACATTGCTTCCACTGCTTGCGCAGGAGTATCTTCTCCGCAGTTTTTGAGTCTCTCAAGCCCAGGTTTTGAGCATGAAGCGATTCAATTGGTTGTATTCATATCGCGTGGCGTTGGGCCGTTCGTTACGAAAGCGTCATGATCGGCGTGAACAACTCGAGGCGAGGAAGCGCAGGCTTTCTTTTGAGGCGCTGGAATGCCGTTGCCTGCTGGCCGCCGACTTCGGCGACGCGCCTGACGCCGCGATCGGAAGGCGCATGGAAATTATCAATCCCTGTCACTAGACAATGGCCCGCGTCACGCGATTGTGGCTGGCCTCCACATGGGCGCCAGTATCGACGGCGACGGCGAGGGCTTGCTTCAAAACGCGTTGGCCAATGCCGACGACGTGAACGGCGCGCTGCCCGATGATGAAGATGGCGTGGCGAATGCGGTGGCTGATCTCACGCTCACGGTCGGCGCCCGGCCCACTGTCAATGTGTGGGTCACAAATAACACGGGTGCCGATGCGACGCTCTACGGCTGGATCGACTACAACGCCGATGGCGTGTTCGATAACGCCAACGAACGCGCATCAGTGATCGTTCCTGACGGCACGACGTCGGACATTGTCACGCTCGCTTTTTCGGTTGTCCCCAGCGGTCTCACTGGCGCGACTTACGCCCGGTTTCGCTTGAGCACAGATGCTGCAGCCGCCAATTCTACGGGTGCGGCGGCTGACGGGGAGGTCGAAGACTATTCAGCCACCATCAATGAAATCAGCAGCGGCATTGTCGCCAGTGACAGGTCACAGAAAATCGGCGCGGCTGATGTAGGAGATCCATCCTTGCCGAAGCGCTGGTGGTTCGGGAACGCCGTCGCATCACTCGGCGATTTGGATGGCGACGGAGTCGTCGACATCGCCGTAGGCAGTCATGAATATACGGGCATCTTAGGCACCGCACACGGCGCACTATATATTCTGTTCTTGAACTCGGACGGAAGCGTCAAAAGCGAGCGACCCATTGCCGATGGCAGGAATGGTGGACCGGATCTTCCGGAATCAAACTACTTCGGTAATGCGGTCGCGTCGATTGGCGACTTGGACGGCAACGGCGTGGGCGAAATTGTCGTCGGGGATAGTCTTGATTTGTCCGGTAACGCGAATCGGGGTGCAGTCTATGTGCTCTTCATGAACGCCGACGGCACTGTGCTGACGAGCCAGAAAATTGGCAGCGGTGTTGGTGGAGCTCCGTCATTGGCCGAGTCGTATCGCTTTGGCGAGGCGGTCGCAGCACTTGGCGACTTCGATGGTGATGGCCTGAACGATATTGCGGTCACTACTTCCACCGATGTGGTGGCTGGCGGTGGGGGGGCCGTATATCTGCTAATGATGAACGCCGATGGCACGGTGAAAAGTAGCCGGAAGATTGCCAATGGCATAAATGGAGCACCGTCATTGTCGAACGGTGACGGATTCGCGGCTTCCGTGTGGCGCGCTGGGCGACCTGGACGGCGATGGGATTACAGATATTGCAGTGGGAGCCACCCGTGACGACACCGGCAATGCTGACGCTGGAGCAGTTTACGTCCTGTTTTTGAACGCCGACGGCAAGGTAAAGAATTCTCAAAAAATATCCAATGTTCCTGGCAGTTTCTTCCAGCTCGATTACAGGGATTACTTTGGCAGCTCCGTGGCAGGAATCAGTGACATCGACGGAGACGGAGTGAACGATCTCGCCGTCGGTGCAATTGGGGATAACACGGGATCCACGGTATTTAGCAATTACGTCCAACGCGGCACCGTGTATATCTTGAAACTGAACGCTGATGGCACGGTAAAGGGCCGAGAGAAAATTGCGGACGCGCGGGTGGGGGGCCGCTGATCTCGTACGACTACTATTTCGGATACTCAGTCACATCGCTTGGCGATCTTGATCATGACGGCGTCATCGATTTGGCTGTCGGGGCGCCGGGCGATCACACCAATGGCGATGGTGCGGTGCATTTGCTTCCTTTGCAGCACGACAACGATTTCGCACCACAATTCACTTCGCCCGCCGTGGCCAGCATTGTCGAAAACTCGGCGGCGGTGCTGACGGTGACCGCCACTGACGCGGACTTTCCTGCGCAGGAGCTGAGCTTCTCGATTGTCGGAGGCGCGGATCGCCAGGCCTTCGAAATCACGCTCGGCGGCATACTCTCCTTCCGTGCGCCGAGAGATTTCGAGGTGCCGACCGATGCGAATCGGGATAATGTGTACGAGGTGATCGTCGAGGTCAGCGACGGCAACAGCGGGGCCGCGACCCAAATGATCGGCGTTTCGGTCACCGATGTTTCAGATCCGCCGTCGGTTGACTACGGCGACGCACCCGATGCGTCGGCAGGCATTGGATCCGGCAATTACCAGACAACGGCTGGCGACAACGGCGCACAGCACAAGATCGTCGCCGGGCTACGGATGGGTCTGTTCGCCGATGGTGACAGCGGTTGGTTGCAAAACGCGGCAGCGAATGCTGACGATGTCCATAGCGCGCTGCCGGACGACGAGGATGGTCTTGCGAGTCCGCTCGCTGATCTGGCACTCACCCTCGGTATGCAGCCGACCATCGCCGTGTGGGTTACCAACACGACGGGCACAAACGCGACGCTCTACGGCTGGATCGACTACAACAACGATGGCGCGTTCGATAACGCGTCCGAGCGGGCCGCGGTGATCGTACCAAACGGCAGCGCCAGCCAGGTCGTTACACTCGTGTTTCCACGAGTGCCCGGTGGATTCGCCGGTGCCACGTATGCGCAATTCCGGCTCGGCACGGACGCCGCGGCGGCTCAACCTGCGGGCGCGGCAACCGACGGCGAGGTCGAAGATTATCCGGTGACGATCGTTGCGCCCGCTGTCGGCCGAGTTGATCCAGGTAAAACTCGGCGAATTACGCACAACGAAAATGGCGGGCCGGCACTGACGGAGGGCGATCGCTTGGGTCGCTCGGTGACTTCCATCGGCGATTTAGATGGGGATGGCGTCGTCGATCTGGCGATCGGGGCCGACGAATACGATAGCGAAGAAAGCGGTGGCGGGTCGGTGTACGTGCTGTTCATGAACGTGGATGGAACAGTGAAGCGCAGTCAGCAGATCTCCAGCCAACTCGGCGGCGGACCCGTCCTTGTAAATAGCACCTTTGGCACGTCCCTCGCTTCGCTCGGCGACTTGGACGGCGATGGCGTGACCGATATCGCGGTTGGAGATAGCACGGATAGTTTCAATGGAACGGCGCACGGCGCGGTTTATGTGCTATTTCTGAACGCCGACGGCACCGTGAAACGAAGCCAACGGGTTGCCTCGGAGGTCGGTGGTGGTCCGCAGCTCCATGACTACCACCAAATGGGGCATTCGTTGGCCGCGGTGGGCGATTTGGATGGCGACGGCATCACCGAAATCGCCGCCGGGGCGCCGAGCGATGATGCCGCCGACGATAATAGCGGGGCCGTTTACATTCTGTTCTTGAATTCGGACGGCACTGCCAAGAGCACCCAAAAAATAGCACATGAATATGGCGGCGGGCCGACTCTTTACTGGTGGACGCACTTCGGCACGGGGCTCGCTCCATTAGGGGACTTCGACGGCGACGGCATTAATGACCTCGTCGTCGGTGCCGATGGCGACCAGGGCAGCGACACCCATCGCGGTTCTGTCTACATCATATTGCTGAACTCGGACGGCACGGCGAAGAGCAGCTACCGAATTTCGCATGATCAGGGTGGAGGGCCGCCGTTGTCAGACTACGGCCGTTTTGGCAGCGCTGTCACTTCGCTGGGTGACATCGACGGCGATGGTGTAACGGACGTTGCCGTCGCGGCGAGTAGAGACGATACAGGCGGGCGTAGCCGCGGCGCAATTTACGTACTGTTGATGAACTCCGACGCGACGGTGAGAGAGCGCTGGAAAATCGCCGACAACACGAATGGCGGTCCATCGCTGCCGAATTACGGCCGCTTCGGCCGCGGCATTGCGCCGCTGGGCGACCTCGACGGCGACGGCATCATGGACCTGGCTGTCGGCGGATCGGGCGGGTACAGCCAATATGACGGCGACCCATATGGTTCGGTGTACATTCTCTTCTTAAAGCCTGCGACTCCTGATTTTGGCGATGCGCCAGATCCCGCGCCGGGCAACGGACCTGGGAACTATTCGACGGCAGCGACTGACAACGGTCCCAGCCATGGAATCGTCGACGGCCTGCGGATGGGCGGCGGCGTCGACAGCGACAGTGGTGCGTTCGAAAATGTTGCCGCCAATGCCGACAATGCAGATGGCGCGATGCCCTCGGATGAAGACGGCCTGGTCAACACCGTGGCCGATTTGCATCTCACCGTCGGCATGGTACCGAGCGTTCATGTATGGGCCACGAACACGACCGGCGCGGCAGCGATGCTCTATGGCTGGATCGACTACAACGGCGATGGCGTGTTCGACAATGCCACAGAGCGTACATCCGTAGCGGTAGCCGATGGAACGATTTCATCCATCGTAACGCTGGTATTCCCGGTCGTCCCCGGCGGCGTCCGTGGCACAACTTATGCGCGATTCCGGCTCAGCACCGACGCGGCAGCCGCTCATCCGATTGGAGCGGCGGCCGACGGCGAGGTAGAAGATTACCGGGTGCATATGACGGTGCCATCGAGCGGCCTAGCCAATCCCACGAAGACAAAAAAACTTGCACGCAACACCAACGGCATGCCGAGCCAAGAGATTTACTTGGGCGAGGCCACTACATCAGTCGGCGATTTAGATGGTGACGGCGTCACTGATCTAGTCAGCGGATCCGGATACACGCTGTTCATGAATCGAGATGGAACGGCCAAGAGCACGCAGTGGCTCGGCGAAGAGGAATCCCGCGCCGACATTTGGGGCGATGACATAGCCGCCCTGGGTGATCTGGACGGCGATGGCGTCATGGATATTGCGGTCAGCGGATGGACTTTGCGGTTCGGCCGCTATTACTCGTTTGTCTCGATTGTTCACATGAACGCCGACGGCACGGCGAAACGTTACCAGACCATCATCATCAACACGATCGATCCAACATCGCTCGCCGGCGTGGGTGACTTGGATGGTGACGGAGTGCCCGATTTAGCGGTCGGCGTGGAGACGGAAGATGAATTCGGCGGATATGGCGGCGGGGGGGTGCACCTGCTGCTATTGAACATCGATGGCAGCATAAAAGGCGGTCAGACAATCGCCAGCGACTACGGTGGTGGACCGACGCTAGAGGCGCACGATCATTTCGGGAGCGCAGATCGCCTCGCTAGGGGACATTGACGGCGATGGAATTTCGGACCTGGCCGTGGCGGCAATCGGCGACAACCCAGGTGCCGGTTACGATGAATACCGTAAAGGCGCTATCTACGTGCTGCTCATGAATGCCGACGGCACGGCAAAGAGCACGCAAAAGCTTGCCGATGGAACCGGCGGCGGGCTTTCTCTTGAGGATGGTACGTTTTTTGGCGTGTCACTCGCCGCGCTAGGGGATCTGGATGGAGACGGAATCACTGACATCGCGGTTGGCGCGAGCTACGACGACGCCGGTGGTAGCGGTCGCGGTGCTATCCACATCCTGTTCTTGAATGCCAACGGCACGGCCAAGAGAACCCATAAGATCGCGCACGAAACTGGCGGCGGACCGACTATTGCGAATTGGGACCGCTTCGGGAGTTCGGTCACTTCGCTGGGCGACCTGGATGGCAATGGGGTTACGGATATCGCTGTTGGGGCCGACGGCGACGACACGGGCGGCAGCGGTCGCGGCGCATTGTATGTGCTGTTCCTCGAGCCGGCCCGATTGGGAGGCGACTACAACGTAGACGGATTTGTGAATTCGGCCGATTACGTCGTGTGGCGCAAGGCCCAAGGCACGCTCGTCCCGCCGTCAAGCGGCGCTGATGGAGACGGCAATGGCACCATCGACGAAAACGATTACGGCGTCTGGCGGACCAATTTCGCCCAAACGCTGTCCTCGGGTTCGGCTTCCGCAGCAATCAGTGCGGCAGCCTTTGACGTTCTCGCACCGAACGGAGCGCAAGCCAATGCCAAGCCAGCTGTCGAGGCGCCTGTTGTTGACTTCGGCATTGCCCAGATAGGGAATCAACTCTCAACGACATCATCGTTCGATTCTGAATCGGGTATAGGCCGCAAAATTTCGGTGTGCTTCGAGCGGAATTCAACCTTTGTCGCCAGGTTGCGAGACAACGCAATGCTTCGATGGCTTCGCGACTATTCCGATGCGCCGCGAAACCGAATTGACCATGACCTCGACGGCGGTCCCATAAAGCAAAACGAAAGTCAGGCTCCCTCAAATAACCTGTTCGACGAGCTTGACCAAGGGTTTGCGTTACTTGGCAATTCAAGCCGATTGTTGCCGCCGCGCCGTTGACCGCTACTATTCTTCGGCCTTCCATCAAAGACGGTCGTGACACACGTTTTCTGACACACGAAATCTGTACCGGAAAACGTCGACTCGTAGCGTTTGAGACGGATCTGACCTAAATCCGCCGCCGGCTGCGTCATCTAATCAACGATTTTGAACCTGGTCCTCGGTGGGCAACCATGCCCCTACTGCGACACTTGTTATTCGGGAAAGTTGTCCGGCAATCGAGCTTATAAGTGCTAACAATCATCGGAATTACCATTTTCGAGCAATGGCCCCGAGGGATGTTACGCAAATCGTGTCGGACGGGCCCGGGCGACAAAGCGAAGCGGTGATCGGGATGCGCGAGTCTCATCAATTCCAGTGGCGCGCCCCCATATTCACGACTTGCTTCGGAACTTTCCCGGTACTTCTCAGCGATCCTCCGTCGATCCTTTTTCCCCGGTTTTCGTCGGCGAACCAATGGCAATAGTACGGGCTTGACGCTGCTCACTAGCCATCTGTCCAGCCCTCAAGCCCGATGCCACATATATAGGATAACCGCCGAAGGCCGAAGGTGATTTACAGCTTAAAAAGCTGGTGTACAAAAAGCATGCCGTGCCCTCCAGCTAGCCTGGAATGCGCCAGAGTATATCGCCATGGGATGGCCTGTAAAGCCGCTGCCCTTCTTTCTGGCCCGCCGCACCCGCAATCAGCTCACAATCCGTCAGATCGAGTTCCTCAAGGTCGAGAATGAGATTCTGCGAGGAGAAGAACTACGCCAGTGGCACACGCTGGCGGATCGATACTAAAACGGCTGGACAATTTCACCGTCGGCGCGATTGCCAACCAATCGCCAGACGGTCGAATCGATAGTTTCTGAGACGAAACGCGAGGAACCATCCGCAAATGCCGCGTTAAACCCACCCGGATGATGGCCGCCGAAACCGCCGACAAATAACGAATCCACGACAACGTCTGCCGTCCCGTCCTCGGGCGGCGCCGGTTGCTGGAACCTCGGTACGGGAGTTTCAATCTTGGCGGTGTTGCGGAGTGTTGCCCGCGTACCCGACATCCAACCTAAATCGGTATCGGATTCAAGCTTTTCTCCCAGGAGCAGGGTGTTAGAGCTGCCGTCATAAATCTCGTCGAAGCGGACGTGGCTGTTGAGAAACAAAAGGCCGTGGTTGTCATCGTCGATCGGTGCCTCCACGTCGTGATAACAGCCGGAGTACGTTGTGATGGCAATGCTCTTATCGTTGAGTACTTCCTCACCGGGATACGACGGGCAGATAGCGATCGCGATCGGCGCCGCGCGGTATTGAGCATTGACCGCAGCATACGCGCCTGCCGATTGGTCGATCTTCCTGTATAAAACTAATTCCTCCATGTACGGGAGAATCTTGAGGATCCAGCTCATATGAATTCCCTGCGGTTCGTTGCGGATCGGGCCTTTTGAGTCGGTTACACCGGGCGGGAGCGATTCGTGATTGAATTCGTAGTGGTGGAGCGCCAAGCCGAGCTGGGTGATGTTGTTTAGGCAACTGGTGCGGCGCAGCTTCACGCGCAGCTTGGATGGCAGGCAGCAACAAAGCGACCAGAATGCCAATGATTGCAATCACAACAAGTAGCTCTACAAGCGTAAAGCCGCGGTAGAGTTTGCGTGAAGGCAAGCGAAGGCCGGAATGGGACGTATGACGGGAACTGTTCATTGTGGTTGCTCCTGTGACAGAGTCGATTGAGTTGTCAATTGAAACGTATGCGAACGGCGGACCGGAAAGTCGCGATCGGTTGGGTACTCAGCAACAATGCGCACCTGCAAGTTTTCGGAGTCAGCGGCGCGCGATACTTCCGTACTCACACGGGCGGCACCGCTGCCGACAATGGCTTCAGCCGGAAGACTCCAGGTGTCTCCAGGAAAGTCGGGCTCTGACCCAAGAATACGGGCGGCCCGATCGGCACCCGCTTGGACTAGCAGCTCCACCTGCCGGCGATCACGTTCTGCCCGCAAATGTCGCCGGCCGATGAGGGCGCTTTTCAACATGCTGGAAATCATCGACGTGACGACTAGCAAGCACACCAGGGCAGCTATGAGGACGAGGCCGTTTCGCGAGCGGCGTCCGAACGATCGTCGATGTATTCGATGAAATCGGCAGCGCGGCGTCATCGTTCGTCCTCCTGACCTTGAGCCGGAGCAGGGGCAAGCCGTATGTCGAGGCCAAGACTTGCTTCTACATGGAGGCTCAGCGGCGCACTGAGGGCGATCGGACGCTGATTGCCTTCAGGCAACTTGTCAAAGGTTGGTTGGTTTACGATCGTAAGCGCAATTCGCCGCGGTGATTCAAATTCGCGAATGGTTAATTCACTACCGGCCGGGAAAGCAAACTCTTCGCGTGAAGTGCGTTTGCCATCGAGCGACATAAGCCGCAGAACAGTGCCGCCGGCAATCGAATACTCCACTTGTTGGTCTCCAATAAGTTGCATGCTGAGGAAAGAGTCACCACGCTGCACATTGCTATTGGCCACGGCAGACTGAGCAGCGTGGACATCGCAGCGAAACTGGCTGGAAAGTCGCAGCGCATTCCGCTCGGCATCGCAATTCGCCCGTGATTGAGCATGCGTGCGCATTGCGCGGACGACTAGGGCGCTACTGAGCGTCAACACAATCGTGCAAGCCGACATGACGATCAGCAGCTCAATCATCGAAACGGCGCGACGGGAACGAATCATGGCTCGCCCCCTTCTACCGAATCAACCCCAGCATCGGGTTGCGTCGGTGGAAAAACCCAGCCGGCAAGCGACACCGGGGACCGCCGCACGGCTAGTTCGTTCCAAGTGAGTTGCAGCACGACTCGCATTCCACCGTCCACGGTCAGCAGCTCGCCAGAAATCTGTGCACTGGGAATCCGCTCGATCAAAAACTCTGACGGCGCGAGTTGTTCAATTGCCGCCGGTAGGTCGCTGGCCGAGGTTGTGACGAGGCACTCCACCTGATTGGAAAGCTCATCGAGCGCTAAGCGGTAGTCGCGCTGCGATTTCAGCAATCGACCGTGTCGAACGACTAACGGCGTGGCGACCGAGAGCGTGGTTACCAGCAGCGTAAACGCGACCAGCGCGTCAAGCGTGCTGGTCCCGGCGCGGGAAGGTGGAGCTGCGATCGGATAGGTTCTTGTGTTCATGTGGCGAGGGCTGTTCACGACCATTTACAGAATGGAATGAAGAATCTGCACCAGGGGTCCAAAGATGCCGATCGCTTGAAACAATACAAAGCTGCCCATAAGGATGATCACTAGCGGCAGAACTAGCTCAGTCCAGCGGGCAAGGTGACGCGTCGTTTGGCGTCGTTTGTGATGGGCAAGCTGCTTGAGCGCCCAAGCCCGATTGCCGATTCGTTCGGACGAAATGAGCACGCGGGTCTCCGGCGGATTCAACAGCCCAACTGATTGCATGCTCTGCCAGACGTCCGCACCCTGCTCCATTTCATTGCGAACGAACAGGAGCTGATTTCGCAGGGCGGGATCGTAGTGATAGCGGGCCAGCGTGGAAATCGCACCGGCCACCGGCCGCCCCGCGTCGGCCGCGATGCTGAGCTGCTGCAGCACGTCGGCGATGCGCAGCTCACGCAGTGAGCGAAACATCCGACCGAGAATCGCCCGCCGCAGCCGTCTCCCGGGCCAAGAGGCAAAGACGAGCCAGAAAACGACCGCGATCGCCAACGCCAGCAGGAACCAATACCTGACGGAGAACGTCGCAAAGTCACTCACCCAATCAAGCGATTGCGGCACGGGGATGTCGAACTCTTCGATGATATTGTTGAGCTCCGGCACAATCTTGATCTGTAAAAAGGCGACAATAAGAACAGCCACCAAAAACACGATGCAAACGTAAAACAGCGTCTTGCGCCAACGTGGTAATAAAACTGTCGCCGGCATGTCCGGCTCAGCCAGGATTTCTCCGAGCGAAGCGGCCAACGTCCCCGATTGAGCGCCGAAACGGACGGCCATCACCTCCTCGTCGGCAAGAACGTCTCGCACTTCTTCGAGCGCATCTGGGAGCGGTGTTCCAGAATGAAGCAAAGTGGCGAGTCGATAGAGTCGGTGTTTTTGCATGCCGGACTCGTCGGCTGCCCACGCCTCGACAAGGGGAGCGAGCGGAATGTTCCTCTCCGTTGCCACGACGATCAGACGCAATAGCGCTCGCCGCTGCGCTCGGGTCGTTTGCCATGGCCAAACCGACGGAAAGGGCGCCCAAATGCCCGTCAGTCGTCGAAATGTGGGAAACCAGGTGTCCATTTGGAGCTTGGGTGACACAGTGAGTACGTGCGTTTTCGTTGCTTACTCACATACTCACTTACTCACCTTTAGTTACTTAGGCCTTGTACCAGCTTCACCAACGGCAAAAACAACCCAATAACGGTCAAGCCAACGACGAGGCCAACCGCAAAAATGGCTATCGGCTCAACGATGCCGCTGGCCCAGGACAGGTTGATACTTGTACGGTCGGAATGCGAATTGCTAAGTTCACGGAGCAGCCGGACGCGCGACTCGGTCGATATGTCGGCAGCCAGGGCATACGCCACGGATGCCGTGAGCGGGCGCTCGATAGCGCGCTGGGAAAAGCGACCGGTCGACTCCAGCTCATTGGCAAGTCGCCAGGCGGCCTGCTGCATTCGCGAGCGATTGACGGAGAATCCGGCAATTCGTAAAGCATCGGGTAGACCCACGCCCGACTCGATCAAGTCAGCAGTAAATCGGACAAAACGGGCAATCGACGTGCGGCGGCCAAAGGGCAGACGGACGCGATTAGTCAGCCAGCCAAATGCCCAGGCGGGCAGCAACCGATTCGCCTTGAGCACGACGATTGCAAACACGAGAACCAGCGCGACGATAATCCATATCCCCCAACGCGACAGGAACCAGGAGATGTTCAATATCGCCACCGTGATGGAGGGCAGCTGCAAATCGAAATCATCGAACATGGCTCGAAACACGGGGATGATGAAAATTGCCAAGACCGTCATCACGGTGGTTGCCAAACCGATTAGCACCACCGGATAGGCGAGCGTGAGCCACCACTGTTGGCGGAGCGCGTCGGCGCGGCGCGATTCGTTCAGAAAATCGTGCAGCACTTGGCCGTGGTCGGGAGACGTCGTGGCTGCGCTCAAGAGCGGAATCCAGGACTCTGGCAACTCGGCCAATGCCGTAGCAGCATCGTCGGAGTCTCCGCGTTCCAGAATACGGCAAACGGCGATCAATTGGCGGCGCTGCCACCCGGCCGGCATTTCCGCGGCATAAGCGCGCAGGCGCGGGGACGATGGCCCGGCCTCGCCCCAAAATGGTGGCCATGTGGGACCTAAGGACAGTTTCTTCAACATTCGCTGCGGTCGGGGGCCGATGCGTGGATGTCGAGAATTGGTCCGCCGAGGACGTCTTGAGTGGCGCACTAACGCTGTCCGGTGCGCGTGGCTCCTTCGAGGCCACACGAGTGATCGAATGGGTCGTCAGCCCGCGCGATTGAATCAGCGCGCTGGCGTGTTGAACGTTTTCCGCTTCCAAATCGCCGACGACAAGCTGCCCGTCGTTGTCGATTGCTTCGTAATGGAATTGGGCCATGTTAATACGACGTGAATAATTAACCCATCAAGTCGCGAGCGAACGAAGTAATTCAACAAAGGGTGCGAACAACGCCAGTCCATACAGCAGCGTGACGGTTCCGCCGAGGGCAACGAGCACTGCAATCGGCGCCAGCGTCCGCAGTCGTTCGGTGCGACGGTCGGCCGCTTCACGGTACAGGCGGGTGGCGATCCGCAGGGCGCCGCTGCGGCCAACGGTTTCGTCGGCATGCCACACAGCCCATCGCAAAAATGGCGGAAATAACGAGGCCGCCCGGCTGCCATCGCTCGGCAGACTGCCGCGCGCGATATCATCGGCCAGCAAATGGGCGCCGGCACGTAAATTGGCGTCGTTTGATCCGTCGCCGGCAATGCGAACCGCCGCGTCGAGGGGCGTGCCGGCGTCTACTAACTCCCCGAGTGAAGCGGCGAAATTTGCACAACGTTGCTGAAACAGCGCTTGTCTTGCTCCCAGGAGCCAACCGACACGCATGCTGTTGCGCCGGTCGCCGATCATTGCGTGCGAAGCCTTGCGCCTCCAGGCCACCAACGACAAAATCACGAGGACAGGCGGGACGGCTGCCCAATAGGGCAGCGCGTCTTTAATCGTCTGCAGAATGCGGAGCCCGGGACCGGGAGACCGGCTTGCGCTTTGGTACATTCCCTGCCACACAGGCACCAAGTACAAGCAAAACCCGATCAGGCCGATGTAGGCAAGTGCACACAGTATCAACGGATAAACGAAGGCCGACGCCAGCGTATGGCGCGACTCGTCGAGCGACTCCGCGACGCGACTGCTGCCGTCTAGGGCCTCTGAAAAATCTCCCGATCGGATTCCCTGCTGCAGGAGACTTCGATACGTGGCCGGGACGTCGTCTTCATCCCCTTCCAGAGCTTCCTCAAGAGATTCGCCCCGGTTGATGCGGCGCGTGATCGTAGATTGGATCTGTTTCAAAGCCTTCGCTGTGGATCGGTTGCGGCCGACCAGCACGAGGTCGAGCGGAATGCCGGCCTCTGCCAGCGCGGCAAGTTGCTCGTTGAATGCGATGATCTCGTCGAGCGACGCTGAACCCATGCCAATCTCGCCGCCGAAGGTGGCGGGACTTCCATACCCCGTCAACCGAAAAGAGCCCCCTCACGGGCGTAGCCCCAAAACTGTTCCACTGACTGCTAGATGCGCGGGCGCAGCATTTTTGTCTAAATCGCTGCAGAAAAGAGCAGGATTTTCGTAGGGTGCTACATTGCTTGGCGCAGCAACTGGGCCTGCTGGCGGCGCAATTCGGTAAATGCGTCAAGCATCCGCCAGTCGCCGTCACCTGTCCGCAATGAAGCCGCATTCAGGGGGGCATCGAGGTCGTTAAAGCCGGAGGCAGCAAGTATTGCCGTCGAATACGACCCCCGTGTCTCGAAGTGCTTCTGATCGGCTGCGGTGAAGCACACCAACAACACGATGCACATAACCAGGCGCCGGATACGGCGTTGAGCCCACTGTTCGTCACAAAGCAATCGAGCGCCTTCCACGACGCGAGGCCGTAGGTCGTCCGATGCGCGGACGTACTCCCCGGCCGCGAGAACCATTGCTTCGACTCCCTCAAGCGAGTCGTCATTGATTGGAAAACCGCAGTCGTACGACTCAGCCATCGTACACCTCCCGCCGCGAGTGCGCCAGCCGCTTCGTTAACTTCGCCATCGCGTACTGATATCGGCTGGCAGCCGTGTTCGGCGACGTGTCGAGAATCTCGCCGATCTGAGCAAACGTCAGTTCTTCCCAGATTTTGAGCACGACTACTTCGGCCTGCTCTGGAGGCAGCGCCCGCAATGCGGACCATACCTCGCGGTGCGTCTCTTCTCGCTCCAGCTCGTCGACGCGGCAGAACGTGACCAAATCGCTCAAATTGTTGGAGACAGGCCGTTGCCGCTTGCGCCGGCCGATCAACAGAGCTTCATTGCGGACAATCCGCAGCAGGTACGCCCACGGACTGGCAACTGAGGCGAGCAAATCAGGTTGGCGTGCCACGCGCCACCAAAGCCGTTTGCACGCAGTCCTCGGCATCGTGCTGGTTTTGGGTGAGCGTGACGGCAAACCGCACCAGCCGGTGGGACGTAAGGTCAAACAATGCTCCCAGCGAATCGACCCCGAAGGTTTTGAGTCGATCCGTACAATCTTGTACGCGGAGATGGAAGTCATTCTGTCCGGACATCTACCCAATAGAATGCGCGAGGGTCCCGGATTTGTCTAGAATTCTTCAAACCCTCGGGTAACTGTACCACTGCCAAAAGTGATTCGTCGCGTAGGTGTCGCATTATTGAGTCCGCCTCACGTTTCCACAACGATCCGAGCCTCACACTCGCAGTAATGATCCGACGCTGGGCGTGTTCAGCGGCTTGCTTCATATACTCTTCCAGCAACCCGATTGCTGTTACGTCCATTTCAGATGAGTCTGCCTGGCCGCATCAAGTATCACCGCGCTGTACACAAACGATTCGGAGAGGTTACAACTTTCATCGGCCCATTTGTTGCGGTCGGTCTCCTTAGCCGCGGTATCCCACACTTGACAAAGCGACCGACTGGCAAGCTGCAGCACCATCCAGGCCGAGGTTCGAGCGCTTGGGACGGTGTGTGAGTCTATTTGCTCGGTGCAACTGGCTTCGTATCTCGTCCGACGTTACAGAGCTTCAGAAGTAGAATCGTCGACGGGACTTGCGATTGGAAAGATAGCACATTTCATCCCGATCGTGACGTTTCAATATCTCGCCGTTAGAGTTCACATATTCATCGACTGGCAGCCGACATCAGAGTCGCCGCAGATTGGCCTAATCAGCTGTCAAATCAATTGTGTCGCGATGTCGAAGCCCTCAGCGTGGGTTTTTCGACGGTACTCGGCGTGCCTGGCATGGACATGATCTCTCACGGAAGCCAGGCGCAGGAGACCGAACCAATTTTGCCAATCGAGACTTTAGAGCAACCGCTGCCCAGATCGCGAGCCAATTCGGCCAACGCCTGAACTCGTCGCCGCAACTAGCTCGTGACGCGAATGCGTGACTGCTTGATGGAGGTGGGCTGTGGCCAGTTGTGCAAAACAACCAATGACATCAAGCACAATACTTGGCCCTACTCATGTCGGAAAATGATGTCTTAACGAGCGGGTGTCATTACACCCGCGACCGGCCGTTTTTACACCTTTGTACCCTCTTTTGAAGTAGCGGCCAAAATAGCGCTTTTATCTATGAAAGAAGCGGTTTTCGGCGATTTTTGGGGAACGGCTAAAATTGCTGCTTTGTCTTAAAAGTCCGTTGCTCTACCAACTGAGCTACGAGCTCGATCACTACTTACGACGACGCCGCGAACGGTAATTCCCAACTATGCAGAGGCGCCAACCAGCGCTTGCCGGTTCGCGGACTCATTGCAGGCACGCTTAGAATCCTTCCGCGCTTCAGTGTACGCCATTCTACCGCAGTCAGACCCGCTCTTTCTACGTCCAATTCGTCAGCCGTCAAATAAACCTCGTGCCGGAACCGAGTTGAAGCATACAACGGCTGGCATCTGTTGCGGCTGCGTATGCGGAACCTGTCATCGTTTCACATCCCAGAGGTCTCACGCACTTGTCCTTCTGCGGATTGCATCGAAAACGATCGCAACCAATCAAACGACCGGGTAGGATAGTTCCACGAAAACTTGCGGTACGTCATAGCGAAGGGATTGCCGGCTGCTCCGTACGGATGCAAGTGGCGGAATTCAAGGAAGCAAGCGACGAGCACCTCGGCGGCCAACGTTCGATGGTCATAGGCTTGAAATAGCACTGTCTGAAAAGCTCGGTCAAGGAGGCATGCCATGTCACGCACCCTAGGCACTCTGATCGGATGTGGTTTCATTCTTCAGATCGCATGCGTAGTTGCTGCCGAGCATTCACCCTTGGCGCTGCATCCGGATAACGGCCACTACTTCGTTTTCCGTGGCAAGCCGACCGTGCTGATTACTTCAGGCGAGCACTACGGCGCGGTGCTGAATCTCGACTTCGATTACAGAAAGTATCTCAAAACGTTGGCGACCGATGGGCTGAACAACACTCGCACGTTCAGCGGTGCGTATGTCGAGCCGCAAGGTGCCTTCAATATCGCGCCAACACGCTGGCGCCGCTCGAAGGCCGCTTCATTTGTCCGTGGGCGCGCAGCGATCAGCCTGGCTACGCGGGCGGCGGAGCCAAATTCGACCTCGACCGCTGGGACGACGATTATTTCAAGCGCTTGCGCAATTTTCTCTCGCAAGCAACAACGCGCGGCATCGTCGTCGAGATGAATTTGTTCTGCCCGATGTACGAGGACAAGCAATGGAATGTCAGTCCGATGAATCCAAAAAACCACATTCAGGGAGTCGGGCCGCAAGATCGCACGCATGTGTATACGCTCGATAAACATGCCGGACTCCTCCCGATACAGGATCGAATGGTCCGCAAAATTGTCGACGAGCTGAAGGAGTTCGACAATTTGTATTACGAGATTTGCAACGAGGCGTATTTCGGCGGTGTCACGCTAGAGTGGCAGCATCATATTGCGGACGTGATTGGCGACGCCGAAAAACTCCAGCCGCAACGACATCTCATTTCGCAAAACGTGGCCAATGGCTCAGCGAAGATCGACAATCCTCACCCGCTCATTTCAATTTTCAATTTTCATTACGCGGTGCCACCCGACGCCGTGGCCACGAACTACCATTTGAACAAAGTCATCGGCGACAACGAAACGGGCTTTCGCGGCACGAGCGACGCCGTTTACCGGATGGAAGGCTGGGACTTTATCGTTGCTGGCGGCGGATTGTTCAACCATCTGGACTACTCGTTTGTTGCCGGTCATGAAGACGGCACCTTTCAGTATCCTCAAACCCAACCCGGCGGTGGCAGCGCCGCGCTCCGGCGGCAGCTCAAGATTCTCTCCGATTTCATTCAAGGTTTCGAGTTCTGGAAGATGAAGCCGGACAATTCAGTCATCAAATCCGAACTTCCCGGTGGTGTTTCGGCACGCGCCCTGGTCGAGCCGGGGCGAGCGTATGCGATTTACGTACGGCCGAAGGTTGATGCCAAAGAACCTAAGGCAATTGAGACAATCGTTATTGACCTGCCGGCTGGCGACTATCGGGCCGAGTGGCTCAACGTCGAGGATGGTGCTATCGCTGGCAGCGAGCGGTTCGACCACGCCGGCGGCGCAAAGTCGCTCAAACCACCGAAGTACGAGGCAGACATCGCGCTGCGGATTCTTGCCGACTAATGCTGCTGGCCGGCGCGCACCGGCTGTCACACGCGAACTGGCGAAGTCCCGCATCTTGTTCAAACCAGGCAAATCTTGCCGGTTGCGAAGACCTTGTCGGGCGGACGAGAGGATTTGTAGCGATTACGCTCGCCTTGCCGACTCAATCAAAGCCAGCGATCCGTGGCCGGCGAATCCGGCCGCCACCATCCAGCCGAAATTCGGGGCAATGTGCCATGAACCTCGCCGAGCGACTTTTGCAACTTCGAAATCTCGCGTGCTTGTGCATCGCTTTCCAGTTGCTTGCGACGTCAGCGACAGCACAGCGCGAATCGCCCGCGCAGCGGGGTCCGATCCTGGTTGCGCAGCAGACTGAAGCGCTGCCGGCCCCATCGCCGCCTGCCGGCGGCGACCGTTCGGTGCCTGAAGGCTGCCCGCCGGCGCCGACCGACACACCGTTGCCTGAGCTAAACGTCGACGTTGCCCCACGGTATTTGCCTGGCGACGAACGGGCTGGCCAGCTTGTTCCAGGCGAACAGCTTCCTCCGAACTGTGCGCCCCATCTCACGTCGGATGTTCGAGTGGCGGAGTTCGACCCTTCGTGCTGCCAGATGAGTATTTGCGAGTTGCTACAACTGGCACAGTATTGCCATCACCCTCTGTATTTTGAGGAGCGGCTCTTGGAGCGTTACGGAATTCGTTCCTGCTGCTGCCAGCCGCTGCAATCGGCTGCCTGCTTTTACGGGAACGCCCTCTGCCTGCCCGCAAAAATGTGGCGGCACTGCCCGTGCTCCTGCGTGCCTTCCCATCCGTGCGATTGACGCGGCCCTGCCGCCGCTTTCCAAGTGAGCGGCGCCTCTCTCATAGCTCGACTGTAAGTGTGCGTCGAATCGCGCAAAGCGCGCGTTGCGCAAGTGGCTGAGGATCAACCGCGACCTTAGCTCGCCCGCGTGCACCGCTGAGCATACGCAATTCGTGCTCGTCTAATGTGACTCGAACCGAATAAGTCGTCCGAACGGGGCGGTGCGCGCCTGAGTCATCCAAACGACTGGCCAGCTCCTGATCGGCGACAAGCTCGCGCGGAACGCTCGTGATATTGCGTTCGGCGATTTCGACTACCTGGCCGGTAATCACCTTCGTCGGATACATCGCGAGCTGCAGTCGCACCCGTTGTCCTGGCCGCACGTATTGAACGTCCGTTTCATCGACAAACAGCATCGCTTCCTGTTTGGCCGGATCGCCGACGAGGCAAACTAGCGTTCCGCGCTCCAAATAGCACTTCGAGTTTTCCTCTTTCAACGGCGTTCCGGTCCAGGTTGCCAGGTTCTGCTCATCGGTTTTATTCGAGGCCGTTTCGGGCGGCTCCATAACCAATCCCGTGCCGGGCACGACGAGCGTAAGTGCTTTCTCGTCCTGCTTGCGCTGGCGAAGCTGTTCCCGTACGTCGGCCAGCATTTCCTCGGCCACCTGAAGCTGGGCGGCCGCATCGGGCTCGTCCGCCAGGCGGGCCTGAAGGTTGTTCACTCGAATTTGCGCCACCCTTTCGTCACCACTGAGTCGCTGGATCTCGCGGTGCAATACTTCGTCCTCTAATTGAGCGACTACGTCCCCGGTATTTACCCGCTGTCCGGCGACTACCGCGCTTTCAAGTGCGCCGGGCGTCGACACGTAAACCCGAAGCGCACCCGCGGGTTCGAGCACTCCAGGCGCGCGGATTCGGCAGGGCAGGGGGATCAAAAGAAAAGCACCCAAACAAGCGGCCGCCGCCAACGCCGCCGATGTTACGCGGCCCGGTTTAAATTGCCGCCAGGCCATCGGTCGGCTCCAGAATCGAGCCAGTGCACGGAACCAAACAATGGCCGCTGTCAGCGCGAGGCATGCGGCAGCTATCGGCACAAAAATGCCAAGCCCTTGCGGTACAAGCACGCGATGCAAAAACACGAAGACGGCAATCACGATGAACACCCGGTACGCGGCCGAGGCGAGTCCGTAAGCAGTCAACAGTCCTCGGTGTTCACCCGGCGCAGGCCGCACGGCTGGTTGGCCCTTGAGGAACCATTGTGCTACGTGTGTTTTTACCGCATTTCGCGATTCCTGCCAAAGATTTGGCATTCCGACGAGGTCGGACAAGACAAAATATCCGTCGTAGCGGAGCAGCGGGTTGCCGTTGAAAAAAATTGTGCCGACGCTGCAAACCAGGATCATGTTGAGAGCGATGTTATGCACGATTCCCGGCTGAGTATACCACCAGACGAGCACGGCCATCGCCGCGAGTTGAATTTCCACAAGGATTCCAGCGGCCGACACGGCAATTCTCTGCCAGCGATTCTGCAGCATCCACGAATCGGTGACGTTGCAATAGAGCGTCGGCGCAAAGACGAGCATGATCACGCCCATTTCGTGGCACTCCCCGCCATAGTGTTTGCATGTGAGCGCGTGGCCGAGCTCGTGGATCACTTTCGCAGCAGCAAACGCCGCCATGAGCCACAGCAGGTTGCTCGGGCTCACGATTTCATGAAGCGCCGGCAGTTGGCGGCGAAACTCGCCCGCATTCACGGCGACCAACGTGCCCGCCGCAACGACCATAATCAGGCAGCCCGCGAGAAACCACGGCGAAAAGCACCTGCGGACCTTCGGATACAACCATGACAAAAACCGTTCCGGATCAATGCCGCGAAATCGAATCGCAAGCCAACTTAACCAGGCCTGCCAGCGCGCGGCGCCGCTGCCGCATGTCGCTTTCGAGCAGCATCTGTCCCTGGTCAATCCCCTCAGCCACGAGCAAGCCGTTCTCGTGCAACTTCGCCAAAAAGCTTTGCAAGTGCTGCAGCGTAATGCGATGCGGCGGAAAGGACTTCTCAAAATCATTGCGCAGCTCTTCCAGGTTTCGAGTGCCATCCAACCAGCTAAGGATTGCAAACTCCTGAGCCGTGAATGTGAAATACCGCAGCGCGACCGGGTCTTTGATTACCCATGCCTGCGACGCGCCGTCTTCCTGGCGGCGCACCACGAGGTCGGGCCGCATCCGCAGCCCCATTCCGCCAATCGTGGGAAGCCTCTTGTGCATGGGGCTGATTACAACATCGCGCAACGAGGTTTTCTCTTCGATCGGTCGTTACGCGCGGGGCAAGCCCCGCCGTTAAATCACGTGCTAAGACCGTTAGTTAGCGGCGGGACTTGTCCCGCCTGCCGCCTTTATTGCCGATTCAAACCGACCGCCGTGTCGGCGCTCTGATCGATCGTAGCGGGGGTTATCGTCATTCGTGGCCGCAGGCCTGGCTTAAGCAATCCATCTTTATTGTCCACTTCCGCCCACACTCGCACCTGCCCGTTCACCGGGCTGATCTCCGGGCTGACAAACACGATCTTTCCTTGAAACGTCGTTTCCCCTTTGCCTGGAAGATCCATGGTGATGGACACCGGGGCTCCGCGCAAATCCGGCGGCAGGTCGCGACTGGGTACCATGCCTTCGGCACGAAGCCGGTCCATACGCACGATTCTCAGCACTTTTTCGCCTGGCTCGACCCACTCGCCAGGCTGCCGAAGAACTTCCACTACCACTCCATTGATAGGTGCAACAAATTTCCGGACATCGATGCTGTACTGGCTCAGTTCCAGCTCTTTGGCCTTGAGGTCAGCCGACAGTTGATCCTGACGCCGCTCGTGCTGCGCTTTTTCCAGATCAAGCTCGGCCTGTTCAGCACGGAACCTGACTTCTTCGATCTCGGAAATCGTGATGCTGCCGGGCGTGTCACGGCTGGCGCGCTCAACTCTCTTGAATTCTGCTTGATTGAAGGCGACTGCTCTCTGGGCAGAACGAATTGCAACGTCGTTGGTGACTTTCTCTTTGTTGAGCTGCAGCTCAATCGCAGCCCGCCCTTCCATCAGCCGCGCCTCGACATCATCCATTTGCGCCAGGAGCGTTCCCTGTTCGACCGAGTCGCCCTCGCTCACATGGATCGCGGAAATCACACCCTGTGCCCGAGCCGGCACTTCCACCTGTTGTGTCAATCGCAGCAGGGCCGATTCAACGACGAGCGATTCCGCGCGGCAAGCAATATTCGATGTGGTGATCAAGGTGAGACTCGCCGCCGACAACGCGCGGAGGATTCGTAACCGGCGACCGGCAGTGCGATTAATCGAAAGTGCTCGCGGACGAGAATTCATATGGTTACCACGTAATGAAATTAAAAACTTAACCAGCCGCGCACTGCCTCGACGACATCATGAAACCAGACGTATGCCACTTTTCTTTTGCCGCAATTGATTTTTGCGAAGATCGTCGCCCCCGGCCGCAATTCACCGATCGCTTTCTCGTCCACGTCGACCGTGGCGCGCACGATTGGACGATCGTCGACTCCGTTTTCCGTTCGGCTCGCAATGCGGCGTATCACACCCTGGAAATCGACGCCGCGGCTGGTTGCCAGTTGAAACGTCACGGGCATGGTGTTAAACGAGGTTTGCGCGTCCAGGATGTGGCCGATCTCATCATCGGGCACGTCAAGCTCCGCCACCCATGGCCCCTTTAGATTCGCCACGCTCAACAGCAACTGCCCGCGTTGCACCGGCCGGTCGGAAAGCGATTTTTCCAGGTCCCAGGTCAGAACCTGCCCGTCCATCGGACTGCGAATGGTCAATGCTTCGCGTTGGCTGCGCAGCGTTGCCAACTGCTCCTGCTGGCTGGCCAACAACTGGCGCAGCTCTTCCTGCTCCGCGGCAAGTTGGTTCATGCGGGCGACGTCATCGTCGTCGGAGTCATCAATCTGCAACATAGACGATTCGATGGTCGCGATGCGCTTTTGCGTCACGTCGAATTCGCCCTGAATACGCTGGCTGTCCAACTCGATTTCAGTGCTGCGTAGCTCCACTAGCACATCGTTCGCCGCGACGTGCTGCCCATGCTGCACGCGGATTGCAGCCACCTGGCCCTCAAACGGTGCGAACAAATGTTGCTGCTGCTCCGGTTGCAGGTCGCCTTCGGCGTGAACGTTGAATGTTGTTGGAATCACGAATAGCGATGCAACTAATACAGCGACCGCAAGCGCGGGCAGAATCGTCGACATGCGGAGACCACGCTGAGCCAGTTGATCGCTACGCCGCCGCAAGAAAGGAATCGTAGGTAGCGACTCGTAGCGCAGAGCATTGGCTATTGCCATTCCACTCTGCCGGGCGACGCCCGTAGCTCGCTCGCGGGCATCGGCCTCGAGCACCGAATTAAACTGCTCGACGATCAACAGGCCGACCACCGGCGCACGAACCGCACTTTGTTCCGGTTTGGCCGCGGTGAGCGGAACGACGCCGATCGTCCGTGGATGAGCTTCATCGGCGTGCCCCTGCAGAAGTTCAGCTATTTGAGGCGCGATGGCCTCGCTCGTCTCACCGTCGAACCAAACATTTTCACCAGCGGTGGCCACGCGGGCCGCCAATTCCTCCAGGTGGCGAACTGCATTGGAGCGGCGATTCACCGAGTCAACGCCGCTGATCGCGAGCATTTTAAATCGCCGCCCTTTTCGCACCGCGACGCTGACGCGGTCGCATTCAATGAGCTGCCGCCCACCGTTAGCAACTTCATAGGCGACCGAACGAAGGTCGATGGTCCCATGAATTCGTTCCGTGAGCTTCTCAAGCTGTTGAGTGCGCAAGCGTTCGTCGCGAAGGTCACGAATTTCCTGCCGCCGCAAATGGTCGGCCGCAAGCTCGCTCACGAGCGCTAGCAATCGCCGATTGCCGCGCACCGCCGCCGCGCTCGTGGAGGAACGCTGGATCACCTCGAAGAACCCAACCACCTGCTGATCTACCGTCAGCGGGGCAACCAGCAGCGTAAATTCGGTTGGGTTCGGGACGCTCTTTGTGCCAGCCGTGATGCCGCCTGGCGGCACGACAACGGTCTCTCCTTCCACACGCGCAAATTCGAGGAGCTGAGAATGAAAACTCTGGCCCGGATCGCCGTTCAATAGGTGGTAGTTGACTTCGTACTCGAGCCGTAGAGAGCTTGCACCGCTACCAAGCCAAACGGCGCCGCCAACGGCAGCCAGAATGTGAACCGTTTCATCCAAAAGTGACTGCGCCAGCCGGTCGAATGGCATGCCGGACTTCGCCAGCCGGGCCATGTCGCCCAACGACTTCTCGAAGTCGATCCACTGGGAATCGGCCGTCTCACTAGGCTGCGGCGAATCACTGACCATACATCCAGTATAAGCGCGAACTTGCGCACATCGGCCGTTTTCCGTGCTGTACGAGCCTCAGCAGTTGAAGCACTGCTAAGGTTGAGATGGGTAATTTAGGATGCCTCGGTTGTATGACCGGATGACAGCGGGTTTTCGGATAATTCGGTTAATAGGGTTCACTTCGCCTCGCAAAATGCCGATTTCTTCACACAAGGTACGGATGCCATGGATGCTCCCGTTGCGGAGCCGCTCAGGGAACGAAGGCGCGTCGCAAACGACAAATGAGTCGCAGAACGCAGCAACATCTGTGGAATTGGACCGTCCGCGCGATTGCCGTCGCGATTCTCACCGGCTGCTCACAACAGCAACCATTTGTCGACAGCGGAAAGCAGGCCGAGGACTTCGACCGAGACCTGTTGAAGCAGGTCAGCTACGAGGAGGAAGTCGATGGCTTGCCGCCAGGCGCGGTCGTCGTCGAGCCGCCACCGTTCGCACTCGATACGGATTCAGCCACGATCGAGTACTGGGACATCACACTGGACCAGGCGATCCAAATGGCGCTGTCGAATTCGACCGTCATGCGCGACTTAGCGCGCGGATCATCCAGGCGCCGGAGTTGACGCCGACAATCTACTCGCCCTCGCTACAAGCCACCGATCCCAGGTTCGGGCCGGAGGCCGCGCTTTCGGCCTTCGATGCTCAGTTCAACTCGCGAGCGTTCTTTGAGAAGAACGATCGCGTGCTGAACAACACGTTCCTGGGTGGCGGTACGAACTTTTTCCGCCAGGACTTGTGGCGGATCGAAAATGAGGTCACGAAATATGCCGCCACAGGCACTCAGTTCTCGTTGCGGCACTACATCGAAGACGATTTCAATAATTCGCCGAGCAATATTTTTGGCTCGCGTGGACAAATCAATACGCATGCCTGGACATGGAATAGCGAAGCCGAAATTCGCCAGCCGCTATTGCAGGGCGCCGGCGTGGAATACAATCGCATCGCCGGCCCCGACGCCGTTCCGGGTGTGTACAACGGCGTTCTTATTGCTCGAGTAAATACAGAGATCAGCGCGGCCGACTTCCAACTGGCGCTGTGCGATTTCTTGAGCAACGTCGAAAATGCCTACTGGGACCTCGTCTACGCATACCGCGACCTCGAGGTGAGGAAAAGCGTCCGCGACCGCAGCCTTCAAACCTGGCAGCGGCTGCAAGGGCTGCAACGCCAGGAACTTGTCGAATTGGACAAAGTCGCTCAGGCGGCGGAGCAGTATTACCGCTTCAGTCAAGACGTCGAGACGGCCCTCAGCGGCCGGCTCGTCGACGGCACACGCGATTTCAACGGCAGCACGGGCGGCACCTTTCAGGGCATCGGCGGAATTTACGTGGCGGAACGACGCTTGCGCCTCATGATGGGTGTTTCCATTAATGACGGTCGCTTGATTCGACCCGTCACCGAGCCGGTAACAGCGAACGTGGTGATGAATTGGGACCAACTGGCCACGACCTCAATAGCCCAGCGCACGGAACTTTTGCAACAACGATTGCGCATCAGGCGCCGCAGCCTGGAACTGCGTGCCAGCGAGAATTTCGTGAAGCCTGACTTGGATGTCGTCGGGCGCTACCGGCGTCGCGGGTTCGGCGATAATCTTTACGATCCGCATTTTGTCACCATCACGCCGCCAGAGGCGGTCGACGCCGGCACGGACGAATGGCAGATCGGGATGGAGCTGAACATGCCCATCGGAATGCGCCAAGGACACGTGGCCGTCGCCAATGCTCAGCTCGCGCTTTCGCGTGAGCGTGCCGTGCTCGAAGAGATGGAACGACAGATCCTGCACGACCTGAGCAACGCCGTGTCGGAAAAGACCCGGTTGTTCCAGCTTGTGCAAACCGCATACAACCGTCGCAGCTCGGCGCTTCAGCAGTACACCGTGCTTAGCAGCCCCGCCGTGCAAGAATCCACGCGCGGTGTCGATTACGATCTGCTGCTCGATTCAGAACGGCGACTGGCCGAGGCGGATGCCGATTACTATCGCGCTGTGGTTGGCTATGCCGTGGCCCTCAAGAATGTCTATCTTGAAGCGGGCAGTCTGATGCAGTATTGCAACGTCCACTTCCGCGACACGGAAGACGGCGGCTGATCCACGGCCGCCCTTCATTTCGCGAAACACAGCGTCGCAGCCCGGCGTTCTAATTAAAGCGCCTTGCCGCATTGTCGCAGCCAATGAGTGGCTGGAGTAATGCACAGCGAACCTGATCATCATCAGTTTAAAGTGCAAGCATCTCTTAGACTGGCCGCGCAGCGGCCCAGGTTTGTAGCGGCGGGCGGTAGCCCGCCGATAGGTGACAGAATTACAAATGGGTAGCCGCGCAGCGGCGTAGGCGGTCCTACGCCGCTGCGCGGCTCGAGTTGTAACGCGCTAATCCAACGGCGGGCTAACGCCCGCCGCTAAATGCCTGAGGCCCTTCGGGCCACTGCATGCTGCTCAACTTGATGCTTAGGAGTGGAGCGCAGCGATCGCAGCCAGCCTCAAATAGCCAAACAAACTCGAAAACGCGTTACCCCAGCAGTCCCGCGATGGGGCACATCGGGCACCCGATCGAAGCAGTGGCGTTGAGTCCAAGCCCGCCCATACCCAGCGCCAATGAAGCAACCAGATTCAAGGCCGCGAGATTGGGCAGACCCAACCCGAGCGACGCGCTGGCTGGCGCTCAACGAAGCCATTGCAGAGAGATCCGCACTCAGCATTGGCACCAGCGCACTGAGCTGCGCCGACCGAAGCAGATGCGGCCAGGCTGGCCGAGACAGAGAGGCTGGCCATCGCGGAGAGCATCGCCTCGAGCGAAGCGCCAATCCCCGCCCCCGCCATCAAATCGACGCCAAACGCTGCCTTGATGCTGGCGACTGCCGACAGCACCGCGCCTAGTGACGCCACCGCCGACATATTGATATTCAGCGATGGCAACTGCAAGCTGGCCAGTAATTGAAACGCGGCGCCCAAGGAAGCACCAGCGGCCAGGTCGACACCAAGACTGGCCGCAATGTTCATGGCGGCAGCGATCATTGCGGCGTTCGTAAGTCCGGCCGACGCCGACAGCGACAGCGACGCCATGGCATCGAGCTTGGCTTGAAGCGCGGCCACGCCCTCCAGCATCAAGTTGACGCCCAATGCCGCTTGTAGGCTCAGCGCAAACGACGCAGCAGCGCCCAGTTGCAACAGCGCGGCGAGGTTCAGGCCCGCTCCTAATCCCAGTCCCGCGGATAGATTCGCGTTGATCGATGCACTCATCAAAGCCAATTCGGCCGACGCATTGGCGCTTAGCAGGTCGATACCAAGGCCAGCCTTGATGTTGGCCACCGCGTTGGCCGTCGCCGCCAATTGCACCATGAGCGATGCTGAAAGTGAGAACGCCGGCAATTCCGCGAACGCCGACAACTGCGCCAGACGCGCTTGCCAACGCGCTTGCCGACGCCAGGCCTGATGCGTTCAGCGCCGGCAACGGCGGCAGCGATAACGAAATGGCCGGCAAGCCGAGCGCTATGTCAAGTGCCGCTGACAGGCTTTGAGCACAAAGGCAACCCATAGTCACTCTCGCGGTGGCTGCTCCGCCGGTGCAACGAACGCGTTCGATGGCCTACTGGCCGTTGGACACGCCGCCAGTGGTATGGTAAACGCCTGCGGGTTGAACGCTGATTTCGATCGCCGAGTCACCCGAAACTTGAAGTGCACCCTCCTTAATGTCGGATGCCCTGGTGATCAGGATTTGGCTGCCATCGAACGACTCGACCCTCCTACGATCACTCGATGGAAACTCGAACGAATGCGTGGCAATGCGCGTATTTCTGTCAAATTCATGCCGGACATGTGACGGCTTGCACTCCGGATCGGTTTGGAACTGGATGCGAAGCGAGTCCACACCTGCGGATTGAGCGCTGTGGTTCTCGACAACGTACACTTGATAAACGCCGGCTGACTCCCGCGTTTCCACCCTTAGCTGAACACCACTTAAGTCGGGAACGTTTTGAAAGTCGCGGTAAGTAGCGTCGCGCAAGCGAATTGCGAACGCCGGATCCGTGGGACGAAACTTGCACCAGAAACTGATTCGCGCCTTAGTCCAGTCCTGCCACCCTTTCGCTTGCCACACGTGCACGGGCACCGGCTCATTCGGCACATAATTCGTATCGTAAAACACATAGGGTGCCGGTTGTTCAGATTGTTCCGAGCTGGCCTCGTTCAAGGGCGAGACCTCCAACCACGTCTCCGCGGGCCGGGGCGTAAAGTGCGATGCTCTTATGTCTTGCTGCAGCGAAATCGGGAACTCGACGACAGACTCTTTCGAGCGAACCGGAAGATGGACTCGAAAGATGTAATCCGTCTCTGGGCCGCCGGCGCCGTTTCTCAGGTTTGCCAATTGCAGCGGAGTGCGCCGATCGTAATCTCTGGCAACGATGTTATTTAACGAACCGCTTTTCTCGACCCAAAGCTCGAGGCCCTCTCCGCCTTCTACCGTGACCAATTCAGATGGCACGTTGCGGAACTTAACTTCAAATTCCGCCGGAAGGTCCTGACTGGGAATCGGCACCGGCGTACCCAGCTTGACTTCCGCCGAAGCATTTGGATTGGTTGAGTTAACAATGCTGCCGTTGGTGTCTTTGACGGTATACCCGGCGACGTTCAAGTGCTCGCGAAGTTGAGTGAGCAGGTCGCCGCCCGATTTGATCTCGGTGTATGATCCGCCCGTAACCTCGGCGACCCTCCTATATTCGGCTCGAGCTGCGGCGCCCTGATTTGCCGCGATATCGAATCCCAGGATGTGAATCGGGACTTTGAACTTGCTCCGCGGCCACGCATCGAGAAGCATTCTGAGTGTGGTTTGTCGCGGCTTCGGACCATTTAAATTGTGCAGCGATTGATAATCTCGACCGTCGGTTATGGCGATTATACTTTTTCGAGTCTCAGCGCCATCGCTATTAAAATCATCCAGCGCTTGCATCAAGGCAAGGTAAAGCGGTGTTTCACCCCACGGCTCGAGCGAATTCAGCAGCTCGTTGACCTTGTTCGCCACACCTCCGTCAAATCGGCCCAGAGGTTGCACGAGTTCGACGTCTTCGGACGGTGTGAGATCATCCGGAATCGTTCCTTTGTAATCGGTCTGCCTGGCCAGCTCGTCGCCGTCTTTTATCCAACCCAGACGATGGCCGTAGAAGCGTATCCCCACCCGCGTTCCCTCGCCTTCGCGGTTGCGCTTTACGATATCGCTGAGCATCGATGCAAAGCTGCGCTTGGCCAGCTCGATTCTCATTTCCGTGTCGGCTTTCAAAGCCTCTCTTTGTGTCAGTTCGTCCATGCTGCTCGACGAATCGAGAATAAAAACCAGCGAAAGCTGCTCGGGTCGGTCGCCGAAAAGCGTTATGGTTTGGCCGTCATAGACATACGGCTCGTATTCGATGCTGAGTCCCTTGAACGTGGGCAAGATAAATGAGGTCAAGTCCTCTTGCCCACGAAAGAAGGAAACCGCCTCGACCTTTGGCTCATCGGTCGGGGCCCCCGTAATTGCCATCATGAAATTCTGCCCGCGCTCGGTGGCGGATACGCCAGGTAGTGGCCGGCTGCGGAAGTTGAATCCTTAAATTGAAAGTCGAGTCGTTGTCCCGACTCTCTTCTCAGATAAAGTGCCGCTTGGCCGGGCGGATAGTTGCTCGACTTGGCGGCAATCGCAAGTCCCACAGCGACATCGCCTCGAAGCTCATTCACCAGCTCCGTCGTGGCCCTGATTTGAAGCGGGTCGCGCTTCGACTTTTCTAGTTCCGCGAGCCTCACCTGAAGCTTATCGAGGTGTAGCCGGACCGCCGCGGTCGGAGTGCCAAGGTTCCTCGCCGCATCCAAGTAATGCTTCGTGGCCCGCACGAAAAAAGGATCTTCGACGCCAGCCTGCGACACTTCGCCCCAAAAATCCTCCATCGCGCGCTCGCCCTGCGAGACGAGCAATTGACGAAGATCAAATTGCCGAAGCTCAAAAACTGGATCCGACTTCATTCCGCCCAGCCCGAATCCGATAGCCGCTGACGCCCGCAACGCTCGCTCGGCCTTGCTCAGCTCCTGGCGGTCGCGAATGACATCGTCGCCGGAGGGGTCTTTCGCCGAACCATCGCCGCCCGACTTACTGGATGTCAATCCACTCAGACGCTCGCGCAATTGCTTTGCGACGTTGTCGCACCAGGCGATGTCGTAATTTGCGGCGCTAGCCTTTTCCCCCGGCAGCAGGATTTCAACCAGCGGATGAGACTCCCAGGCCTGCACTTCTCGTAGATAGGGCGAGACGGAATCTGCATCGGCGGCCGGGCTGCGTTGATCAGAATCGCTTTCGGGCGAATCAGCTTGCGCCCCAACGTTCTTCTCGAAATATTCCTTAAATAAGTTCTTGGAAACCTCATCGCGCATCGCGAGCAACCCGGCCCGTTTATCGGCCGGGATCAGTGGCGTCATCAGAGCGCAGTCGATCGCCGTCCATCCGCCGGGACCCTGAGCCCCTTTGTCGAGCAGTTCCTCGCACTTTTGCGTATATGCGCCTTTAAGCGAGCGATGATGTTTAAGCACCTCGGCGGCAAGCGGGCTAAACGGCAGACCGCTCTTCACAGGCAGCGCCTCAGCATCATCAAGTTTTTCCGGATGGCTGATCTGCGCGTCTAAGTCGTGGCCTTGGCGGACTAAACCAAGCAGTTCGTTTATGAGCGTTTTGCGATCCTGAACGTCTGCAATAGCCGGGCCACATAACCAGAATCCGAGGTAAGGCGCCTCAGCCAACGCCGCATCGCGAACTGCGTACGCGCTCGTCGCCTCCTGCATCACCTTGCCGGTCCAGTCGTACAGCTCGTCGGCAGTCGATGCCAATTCGGCGTAATCCTGAGTCGATTGCGGGCCGATGAACAAGACATCCTCCGCCAGCCGCCGCCGCTCATCGGCCGCTTTGAGAGCAATCCGCGCAAAGTAGTGAGCGCGCTCGTCTCCCGGTGATCCGTCAGGCCCACGCGGAACGGCGAGCTCTTCCGCGTGATTGCGCCGCGTCAGAACGCTCTTTAGTGCGTAGGCCTCTCCTCCCGGCCACAACGTATCGGTTCCTTGTTCGTTGGCCGCGATCAACAGTTGCGTTTCGGTCAGATCACCGGCAATTCCGCCTTGACTTCCACCAGTCGCGACGGAGCTTGAGCCACCTGCCGCGGGAGTCGTCAACGACTCCCACAGCTGCTGGACTTCCTTTGATGAATCGGCGTCCGACGCGCCAAAGAATTCGGCCGCAGGCAACGAGTGTGCAGCCGTGCGAATGCGCGCCGATTCGTCGACTTTGCCGTAACCCAAATGGTCGGCCACGGCGCGGCTGTCAGCAGTGCGGTTCTTCTGCTTGACCGCATCCGATAACTTCGCTTTGAGTCGAGTGAATTGGTCGCCGGCGCTCTGTTGATAAGCAAGACCGCCGCGCGAAAGTGCTTCTACGCGGAGCACGCCAAGTTCCAAATCTCGACAAAAAAGCGGGTCCGTGCGCACCAGGCCCAGCGGTTGCAACTTGTTTAGATCGGCTGTTTCATCCGAGTTTGAATCGAGCGAACGTAGCTCGTCTAGTTGCGACCAAAGTGTTTCGATGTCCGCAGGTGAGATCGTTGGTTCTGATCGCTTCTGTTCACGCAGTTCGGTCATGTAGCCTGCCAGCGTGCCATACCCGCGGACTTTCCAGGTAAGATGAAAGTCCGCCGCGCCGGCCGGAATGAGCGTTGGCAATTGCGGCTCGCCTCGATTGGACTCCGACCACGCGTTCACTTCGCGCTGAAGGTAGGCAACAAGCTCATGCAGAGAAACGGCCTTGTTGCCATCGGCGTCTTCGGCATTATCTGCCTCGCCTGCGAGGCCTAGCTGTAAGTATCGGCCAAACGACGATCCGTTGAGGTCGGCTGACGACCAATTCATCTGCCCGGGTCCCGCGGAACACAATACCGCCACGTCGGGAAACGGATTGGAACCGAGAAGCTGCTGAAGTCGTTCCGTAAACGTGTTGTATACGATTCCCAATTGCCAGTTTGCGCGAATACGATGGCAGTCGAGGATCACGACCGCCTTGCGCCGATCGCCCACGGCATCGCTAATGTGCTCGAGCACATCTTCGACAGGTATCCAACTCTTGGCGTCAACTGCCAATGGCCCCGGTGGCAAGAGGCATGGCTTGTTGTCGTCGTTGACGACCCCATGCATGTTGATATGCACAATCAGCGGCTCGTTACTCTTCTCACTCCTCCCGATTTCTTCGCCCAGCAGCTCTTGCAATGCGGCTGCGGTCGGCTGCTTGTTCCACTTGTCCGAAATATCCGAAACGGGCCATAAGTTTTCATCCTCAAGTGCCTTGAGCGCGATGCCATCCTCCACGGCCCACGGGTTCAGCGGCGCAGGAAGCTGATAATCGGTCGCTCTGACCAGGATCACTTGGGTCACGCGTTCCCGTTTGAGGAACAGGTATACCAGCAATCCAAGCAGGCCCAAACCCACGGCGGCGGTGAGTACCCAACGGCCGACCGGCCGCCGACTTTGCGCGGCCGCGTTGAGACGCGGTCCCCGCATCCTGCCAACGATGAAGCGGCTGGCCACGCGAGGCGCCTGTTCCGGGACGGCTTCCGCGATTTGTTCGATCCCCTTTGGAACCAGATTTCCAGCTCATGAAAGTCGTACCACCAGATAGACGGCGGCCGCTTAAACGCGTAGCCCAATCGAAAGAATCAGCCGGTTGCGATAGCTTGCCAGACTTCCCACCGCTACCGATTATAGCAGATTTGAACCGACCGTGACGGGGCGATTGTCCGATTGGCCAATGCCGAACATACACATATTCGACGGCCAACGACAAGCGGGAGATAGCAGCGGTCGCAGATTTTACGCGACGTGCAAAACGTCTCGTCGGTCGATCCGACGCTAAGATGGCGCTGCAGTGTAACTCAGCGTTTGACGGACCAAGGGAAGACCGGCAATGGGTTGCCTGCCGGATTGGCGCCATGGCCTAGGACGGTCGGCGGATTGACACTGGCCCTCGAGTTGACGGCTGACGCATTCGCTGAGCCAGCAGATACCACAATCGATTTCGTCGCGTCACTTGGAGTCGGACTGCCAGTCTTCGTCAACGGGCCTTCGACAGCTTCCTCATCCTCGATGGGTTCCGGCGGACCCTCTTCTGGACCTTCCTGTGGCCCCTCTTCGATGACAGGTCTGGTTTCTTCCGCCGGCGCCGGTGGTGGCGGACCGCATTCTCCGAGCGCCAGGCGGGCCTGACGACGAACTCGGTCAGACGGCTCTTTCGGGCAACCCGAGTCGTCGGTCTCCATCGCCATTTCGCGAAGCTTCTTCTGGATCTTTTCACTGCAGCAGGCCTCGCTGTTGCAGAGCTGGCAGGCATTCGTGGAAGTATCGCGAAGCGCCTTGACGGCCTCCCAGCGCACCTCTTCCGTGCAGTCCTCGAGGCCGGCGATAAAGGCCTCCTCGACGCCCTCGTAGCAGCCGCGGCAGCCGATTGTTGCCAGGAAGCGAAGCGCCGCGATCTTCTGCGCGGCTTGGGCCTCTTGAGCCTGAATTTCGGCGGCCGTTTGCACAACCGCAGGCGCAGAATCGGACAAGTTTGCTGGATCGGTCAGCGGCAGCACCGGACCAAGTCCGTCCAGCAGCCCAGCCAGCCCAGGGAAACAAAACGCTACTTGGCTTGCGGTGAGACTGCAGCACCGCTGCATGGCAAAGCAACATTGGGGGATCCCCAAAAACTCGGGCAGCGTCGGGTGCGCGCTGGTCGGGGCCGTGATTGCCACGGCCGTTGTGTCGCCGGCGGTAGCTGCCTGCAACAAATCCGTTGGCGATGGCCCCGGAGGCACCGCCGGTGGCGGCACGGCCGCGCAGCCGGCAAGCGCCGTCAGAACGATCTAGCATCGTCCAGGTTGACCATCGTTGAAGAGACATGCTAGCAACCGTGCTACAGCGTTATGCATGCACCGATACGTGGAAACTTTGAGGTTTCCGAAAAGTTATCGGCCTGCGGTTGCTGCAAGGTTAAATCGAATGGTCAAAGTTCAGCGGTTGTAGCGATTGCTCCGATCGGCCAGACGCTTCCATGCGGCACAATTTGGCCCGATTATTTGGCGATCAGAGTCACCGAGATCGGTTTGGTTGCGTTGTCCGGGATTTCGATTTCCATTTTCGCGTTACGAAAATAGCCGTTCGCCTGTCCCCGCGCCCATAAATTGTGTTTGCCCGGCGGCACATTGCGAAATTCGAATTGGCCGCTGTCATTGGTTTTGACCGGTGGAATTGGGGGCGAAAGCGGCGGGTCAAACTGCACCGTCGCGTCTTTCAAAGGTGCCCCTTTGAACATGACCTTACCGCTCACGGTGGTCGACTTTCGCTGCGGCTGTTGCCCTGGCTTTTGTTCCGCGGGCTTATCGACAATTCGCACTTCGTAGGATCTCCCCTCAGTCACGTGGCCGACTTCGTCAGTTGCACGTACTAGCACGACCTGGTTTGTTCCTGGAAAGACCCTATCGGTTTTCAGTTTTGTGACCCATCTCCCACCGTCGTCGGGTTGCGCTGGTGTCCAGGCAGGCTTTTCTTCTTCTGCGTTGCCTGACGTCAAGGTTTCGAACGTCGCTTCAACTTTCACAATCCGGCTCAAGTCGCTGGCGAAAACGTTAACATTCAAATCCTTTCCAGCTTCGACCTCACCAGGAACCCGAATATCCTCGAACGCCGGGCCAAACCGGTCTAGTTTGATTTCGACCGGATCGCTGGTCGCTTCCAGCGGCGGCGCCCAGAGCTGTCCCAGCACCCATGCGTATTCCTCACCGCTGTTTGAAGTTAATTGCAGATGAAAGTCGCTGATCTTTGTATCCAGCGTAAGCGTGCCCTCCAGAACAAAGCTCTTCGCGGCAACGCTGACCTGTCGATCCGAGCGCAAAATCCGCGGTGGCGGAGCATTTTCATCTCCTAGCTCGCCGTCCCGGTCGCTGTCGATACCGACCGCGACGATCGCGCTCGTGCCCTCGGAGAAAGTGTCGTGGGGGGCGTCGACTTCCATCACCACAGGCACAACGGCATCCGGCGCCTTAAAGGCCTTGTGTCGTTCGGGGCTAGTAATGCGAACCGCCAGCGGGTCTTTCTTCGGTTCAAATGTGCGCGACGTCGCCTGAGGTGGAATTTCAAAAATGAACGCCCGTGGATAGCCGTCGACGTCGATGGTTGCTTTCACCACGTCCGTGACATTGGGGGGCACTCTGCCAGTCAACGTTGCAGAAAACGTCGGATCTCGGATCATGCCGGTTAGCTGGCTTTCGAGCTGCGCGGAAATACCTTCAATCTTCGCCGAAAGCTTGATTCCTTCCGGCGGCACCAAGCTGCGATTGGTGGCCGACACTTGAATCGTCAGTCCACCCGAGGCGTCGATCTGGGCTAGCGCGTGAAGATAATGCCGCGGTGGTTGTGGCTGTATGTGCACCCGACGCAGCGTTAGTCGCTTCGTCTCCGGATCTTCAATAACGACGATCAATCCGTAAGGCAGATCCTTTCCCGCAAATTTCTCCGCTGCCGCCGGATCGGATACCAAAAGATTCGGCACAGCCGGCGGCTTTTGATCTGCCGCTGGCGTGAATTTGATGGGCACTGCACCGCCCGTCTCGGGCAGCTCCACGGTGAGCGGCTGCATTAATGGACTGCCGCCATACTGCTTGAGAAACGTCTCGGCCGCTTCCGGCCGCACCGCGCCGCGCGGCATGTCCACCCGCTGATCCGGTGGCGGCAAGCGATCCGGCGCGATAAAGCTCACGCCCACCGTTGTTTTCACTTTCGCGCGATTGGCAAGCATGAATACGAAGTCATCATCCCGATTCGGCATGGGATGCAGCACCACACCGTCGTTCGCCGGTTCCCAAAGTCCCTTGAGGGCGCGCATGGTTAGTTGGAATAATTCCTTGCCCGGCAGCTCGACTTGCAACTCCTGCCGAACGTAAGCGTCTTTCGAAACCGCCTTCAGTATCAACTTGGTGTCACCGAACTCGTTCGAAAGGCGTCGGACGGTGAGCGGAACGTCGCGGGCGGAACCCGCCGCGAGCGTCGTTTTCGCGGCGCCCAAATCATCGGGACGGTAGGGGTACATCGCCGGTTGCGATGAAGAGCGCGTGCGGTTTGCGGCGGCTGCCTTTCTTCGCAGTTCCTCTTGGGTGATCACGCCGGGACCTTGCACTTCGAATAAGCGGCCATCGTATTCCGCGATCAGCCAAACGTCTCCCGCGCTCGGCGACTGGACCTTGACGTTGACTGTCGCCTCATTTTGCGTGACTAACGAAAGTGGTCCGGTCGTTGATAGCGTCAGTTGGGATTTCGTGCTCGACGCCAGGTTGGGCTGGCCATCAATCGACTCGGCCAGTTTCCGATATTCGGCGACCGAAGTCCGCAGCCGATCCGCTTCGTCCGACGATGCGTCATCGAGGGCTCGCTCTAAACGCATGCTCTGCCAAACCAGTAAGTCATACCACGCCGAGTGGTTCAGCACCGAAAACAGGTTTCCGGTTTCCGGATCGGATGACAACTCTTGCTTCGAGTCTTGCAACAGCCAAGGGCGAATGCTGCCGCGCAGTTTGATCAATGCATCAGGACGAGAAGTCGAA
This sequence comes from uncultured Planctomycetota bacterium, assembly GCA_963713365.1. Taxonomy (GTDB): domain Bacteria; phylum Planctomycetota; class Planctomycetia; order Pirellulales; family Lacipirellulaceae; genus JABDGM01. Next base: position 401,622 of record CAVQLN010000013.1, read on the forward strand.
TTGGCGACGTCCTGAACCTCCGGTGTCTCGATCGACGTCGCAAAAAGATGGTCATACGTTTCGTCCATTTCATAGAGCGTGTCCGAACTTTCCGATTTCGACTCGTCGTTGTCGACCGGCAATCTCTTTTCGCTGGCCTGACTGAATCCGGCTTGCGCGCCAAATTGAGATCGACTTCAAACTGGCTTTTCGCAGCCGTCCACCGTCGATCGTCGATCGGGCGTGTCTGAAAAGCGGCTGAATTGAATTCCTGGGGCGGAAAGTCGACCATGTGACTTGCGTCGGCTTTCGCCAGATCCGCGCGAAGTTGACCCCGCTTCTGAAAATCGGGCAGCGCGGTCAAAAGCGCGGCGGATAGCCGCCACGGTTCGCTTACCTCGCCCAAACCTTGATCGAGCAAACCGCGCGCTTCCTCAAGTTGGAGACGTGTCCGCCGCAGATTGGTGAGGTCGTTTCCCGGTTCGGAAAGAACCTTGTCGGCTTCGTCCAGTACCGCAAACAGGTTCCGAAATTTTTCGGGGTTGGGAGAGTTTTCGGCGCCATCCGCGCGGCTGAAATATGCCCAGCGAAAGTAATCCGGCAGCCTGTTAAGAAGCTCATTCCGCGCTTCTTTGGCGCCGCGGACCTCCGTCAATTTCTTCAGATGCTTGTTCGTATCGACTCTGTGCCTCCATGAGACTGGCATGCACAAGCTTTTCCCAGTCCCGGTCGGTTCGGTCGCGAAGCAGCCGCTCGCCTTCCCACCTTGCCCGATCTCCTAGGTCAACTGCGGCACGAGCCCAGCCCTCACCGCATAACAAATCGGCAGCAACTTTTTCGCCGAGCCGCCGCGCGCGTAGCGCCATACTTGCCAGCGGCCACGGAACATCGGGGGTCCGAAGAGCCAAAATCTGAAATTCATAGAAGTTTGCAAGCTCGGCCGCATCAACCTGATCCTTCGCGGTGAGCAGCGTGTTCAGTTCATCCGATGATGCATTTTCCCGATCCAGCATCAATGAGTCGTAGTCTCGGCCAAACTTCAAAAGTTTCTGGATGTTCTCGGGTAGCGTCCGGCTTCGGTCCTGCTGGGCGGCAAACTCGAGAAGCGCTAGCGACACATTCTGCGGCGCATCGGCGACCTGAATCGGTGGCCGCAACAGCGTGCGGGCACGTCGAAGCTCGTCGACGAGGTTCCCGCTGGCCGGAATCGCCGCGTCGCTGTTGAAAACCTCAAAAGAGTGATTGATCGATTGCAGCTCGTCGACAGCAGATCTCCATATTGATTCTTGATTCGCTGGAAAGTCCGCGGCGCAAAAAATACTCGAACCATAACAATCGATCGACAAGCTCGCGCCAAATCGAGGGCGCATAAATGCTTGGGCTCAGCGTTTTGTCGGATGATGTGAGCTCGGCCGCGGCTTTCCACGCCTTCGCGAGCTCGTGCGAAGCCTGCCGGCGAAATTCCAAGCCTTCCTTGGACGCACTTCTTCCAGGCGAAGATGCGCCAGTTTTCTGGCCGCCCTCGGCGTTGCCGCCGGCAGAAGCTTCCTCTTCCGCCTCAGAAGTTTCGGCGGATGAGCTGCCCGACTCTTCCTCGCCCTGAGCTAACAATTCGCCTGCCTGCTCAGGCGCATTCGCCTCCAGCTCTTCCGAAGCCGCCGATAAGAGGCCCGCCCCGGCTTCTCCCGCTGCGCCGGCACCCAAATCGACAAGCGACGACAATCCACTTGTGGACAGCAATTCAACCGCTGCGGCGGCGTCTTCGCTTGCCCGGCAATTGAGCAAAAGTGGTGTTTGCGACTCGTTCTTCGCGGTGGCCGCGTCTACCCATGCCGAAACGTTGGGCTGAACGTACCCGTAAAGCTCGTCCAGACTTATTACGTCGTCTTCGTTTTCATCAGCAGCCCCGGCCAACCCGGCTGCCACGAATCGGCCAAATACGGATTGCCTCTCCTTCCGCGAAACATGCGATCGCTCGAGCGATGAATTGGCGCAAAGGACCCAAATCGTCGGATCATCCAACTTGACTACTGCCTCTTGCAATGCCGACGGAAACGCATTGATTGCAATCCCGGTGCGCGGATTGTAGCTGTCCTGACCGGCGTCCAAGATCAACAACTTCGTCCCCGCCGGGCACGCTTTCAGCGCAGAAAGCACGTCGGAAACGCGAACGAAATCCTCCTCTTCGAACCGCAGATACGGCTCCCGCTCGCGCATGACTCCATGCGCTGCCAGGTACACGATGAGCCGATCCTTATTGCGGATGTCCGGCGTGGTAACCGCTTGGAGTTTCTGTTGAAAGAATCGCCGTGTCAGCGGCCGTTCGAGTGCATCCGGAAAACCTTCGTCTTCAACAGCGGGTGCGAGCCGTTGGAAGGCGGTGAAATCGCCATAAGCGAATTGTAGAGGTTGACCACCCGACGGCCGGTACGTGCTAGCCGTCAAATGAACAAAGTAAGTTTTCGGATTCCACAGCAACGTCCACAACAAATACGCGCAATAGCCGATTAGCGCGACACCCAGCAGCGTCGCCGCTGTCCGCCGCACAATGAGCCAGACTTTAGCGGAGGTGCCCTCAAGACCACCGCGTTGCCAGGATTCCCTGATTCGTTCTTTGCGGGCCGTGGCTGCCATAATTCTTCTATTGGCGTGTGGCCGATCGTGGGTGGTTCGCATCCAAAGTATCACACAGCGGGCCGACCGGCAAATTTAGTATTCGCCGCGAAAACATCGCGCGGACGTCACAATTCGCAAAAAATGCCACGACGAGTCGGAACCCAACGACTCGCAACATCGCGCGCCGAGATAGCAGCACGGCACTTCAAGCCCTGTTGCTGAACTCGCGCAGTGATCGTAATCTTGCTTGACGCGTCCGTAAATCGTGACACAATTCGACGTGGTCCCGCACAGCACCTAGAATAGCTTCGCTATGTCCTTGCCCGCCGCGAGAGTCACCGACCCGGTTGTCTGCCCGGCGTTCACCGGCCTGGTGCCGCACGTCGGAGGCCCCATCGCAATGGGAGCGCCGACTGTCTTAATCGGCAGCCTGGTAGCCGCCCGGCTGGGAGACCCGACCACCTGCGCCGGCCCGCCTGGCGTGATCGCGTCGGGTTCACCGGCAGTGTTGATCGCAGGACAACCGGCCGCCCGGCAGACCGACTTGGCTGGACACGGTGGCATCATCTCCGTGGGCTGTCCCACTGTATTGATTGGTGGGCCGGCCCCTCCAGCTCCGCCACCGCCACCTCCTCCGCCAGAGCCGCCTCCGGAGGATGTGGCCTGACGAATGGTTCATGCCCTTCCTGTTTCACCGTTCGGCAGGGCGATTTTCGACTCGGAGATATCCTTACCCCGCGTAAGAAAAGAGTGAATCCGGCTCGTCGCCTTGGTGGCATCGCCGTGATAGGCAGCCGATATTAGCGCTGCTGCCACGCCTTGAGACGTCAACCGCTCATCCGGCGGAACCTCCGGATTGCCTTCCGGCGCGATGCTGCCGTCGCTCCAGAAGGCGCTCAAGGCAAGCGTCGCGCCGACGCCCGAGTATTTGATTGCCGCTGCCCGCTCTTCGGCCGCACGCCGATTCTTTTCATCCGGGTCTGCTACCCAGGCTGCCGCGGCTTCAAGAGCGGCCATTTGTGCGCCGGGCAATGGTTGATCCAAGTCATCGCGCACGCACAAATAGCCCCACCACACCGCCTCGCGCTTTGTCAGCAGATACGCCCGCAGCCGAAGCGCGTCTAAGTACTTTCCTTCTGCCGCCATTTTACCGATCAGCTCGTCCGGCGATTTCACGGTTGCGGCCGGCGTCGACACATCCTCGGCGAACTCCAAATACGTGCAAGTCGCAACGAGCGAGAGCTGCGCCGGCCGCGTGTTCGTCGTTTGCTGCATCACCGGCTGTTGGACCGGCGGAGGCGGTGGCATTTCGACCTTCGCCGCCGCGGCCGGGGCACGCTCGCCTTCAATGCGCACCACGAACTTCGTACTGCCGGCTTTGATCTGGTCCCCGTCGTGGACGGTGATCTGTTTGATTTCCTTGCCGTTAACGAATGTCGGCGATTCCGTGCTCAAGTTCCTCACAACGCAGCCCGACTCCGTGGAGCGAACTTCGAACTGCACATCCGACATCGAGTCATCGTCGCCAAAACTGAAATCGGCCCATTCACTCCGGCCGACCTTCGCGACTTGATTGGCTCGAAGCTGAATCCGCTTCGCTCGGTTTCCATCCGAGGTTGCCTGCAAAACAATTAGCATCGAAGCACCATGCCACAACGAATTGTCTAATTAATTTTGACAATCCCTCCGCTGAGCGTCAGCATACCGCTGCCGCTAACTTCAGTCTTCGGGGAGGTTGCGGTCAAACCCGCTTGGCCTTGAATCGATATCTCCGGCGACGACAGCGATATTTTGGCCGGCTCGATCGTGATGGTGCTGCCCCCCACCTTGAGCGTGATCTTCTTGGCCGCCTCCACAGTGCGTTCACCAGCGGTGACTTTCAGCGTATCGTTGCCGGTCTTGATTTCCGCGCTTCGGTCTTTCCAAACCTCGATTGTTTGGCTGCCGTCCTCTGCTTCGGCGGAGCCGATCTTCAATGTGTCGTTGTTTTCGACGACGCGCTCGAAGTCCTTTTGACCATGAAAGTAAATCTTCTCCTCGCCGCTTTTGTCTTCGAAACGAATCTCGTTGAACAATTCGGCGGTGCCGTCTTTGCTCGAGCGGCTCATCATGCCGCTTTGAGTCTGGTTATCCGGCAAAGCATAAGGTGGCATCATGTCTTCGTTGTAGACGCGACCCGTAACCAATGGTCGGTCCGGGTCGCCCTCTAAAAAGCTTACCACCACTTCCTGATCGATGCGCGGAATGTGAATGCTGCCCCAATTGTTGCCGGCCCAAACCTGGGAAACTCGCACCCAGCAGGAACTGTTTTCATCGGACTCGCCTTCCCGGTCCCAATGAAACTGCAGCTTCACCCGGCCGTATTTGTCGGTCCAGATATCCTCACCCGACTTGCCCACGACAATCGCCGTTTGCGGACCGTAAACTACCGGCTTGCGAACGGTGCGCGGGGGGCGAAAGGGGTCCGCGGCCGGCTGCGCCACGAACTTTACCTCAAAGCGATTCTGTGCGTCTCCGCGCTGCTGCTGAATTTCGGCTGATTCCACGTCGATTTCCGTTTTCAGCAGCACGTACTCGTCGTCTTCACCGGTCCGCGGGTATTCAACCAGGTTGAATATAAAGCCCGGAGTCATTGCTCGATGGTCCGCGACGCCGACAAGGCGCTTGAACTTCGCTTGAATTTCCTCGATCCGAATTTTTGCCAGCGCCTCTCCGTCGGAGGCTTCGTAAAACAGCCCCGGATATTCGAAATACTCGTATTCCGCCTTGGCATGCTCTCGCGTGATCGTTGATTCCTTCAGCAGGTCGACGCGCGGTTTCTTGAAGTCGAAGTCGTCCAATGCCACCTTGGCCGTTTGCAACTCGTGGAACACACTCCATTCCGAAATGTGCTCCAGCTCCACTGCTGCTTCGCCTGGCGCACGGTAGGGGATGTCAGAGCCAGTAGCTCCCTCGATTTCGGCAAAGGCGCTCTTCGCATCGCCGAGCACCATCGTGTGCTTGCCTTCCTCATGCTCGAAATAGTAGAAGATGCCCTCTTCCTCCAGCAGGCGGCTGATAAAATCGAAATCCGATTCGCGGTACTGCACGCAGTACTCGCGAGTTTTGTATTGCTCATTCAGCGACAAACGAAAGTCGGAAAAACCATGCGTGTCTTTCACGACTTTTTCAAATACGTCGGAAACCGTGACTTCCTGGAAAATACGGCAGTTGACATTCCGGGAAAGAAACCAGAGCCACGGCCGAAGAATGGCCCGGTAGCTGGCGTAACCGCTTTCCACGCCGCGGAATGCAAAATTGCTTACCAGCCCGTCGAAGTAGCGGGTCCGCCCGTCGGCCAGGCGAACCAGAAACGTCATCGATTCGCCTAACAGCTTGTTGGGATCGATGTCGTCCTGGACGCTGAGAAGATCGGCCACATATTCGAAGGGCCTGCTGATTTCTTCGTGCGCCGAAAGCTGCCGAAGCAAAAGCGGGCTTTGACCACTGGCGTCCGGCGGTAAGGGCGATTTCACCTCGTGGACGCGTGGGATGTCACCGGCCATAGTCGCTCAACCCCGAATGCGATTCGCTAAGAAAACTGGTCCAGACCGGCCTTGCGATGCTCGCCCCCGGCGTTTTATTGAAGATACGACTCGTCGTCGTCCTCATACTCCTCTACGAATTCTTCGTCGTCAGGTTCCTCTTCTTTTTTCTTCCCGCGCGTGGCCTGGGCTACATCCGAGCCGGCGTCCCGCGCCGACCGCACATATCCCTTGTAGGAGCCGATCCTTTGCTCGATCACGGCCCTTCGGCCGTGAAGCTCCTGGACGTACGACTGTAGAAAGCCAAAGCCGGGGATCACGCTTAGTTTCAAAATTACGCCTTCGACAAGCGAGACGAGTTTCATTCTCTGCTCCCGAGTGGCAAAATAAGAGGCGGTTCTCCCGGTCCGCTTGGCGTCACAGCTTGTAGGTTGACGCCGCGAACGGGCGAGGCCGCGTTTGCCTCGTTAGACGGGAAAAAACGGGTGCTAAGGCCTGTGAAGAACCCGGCGCTCATCCTAGTCAACTTCCGCATGTGCGTCAATTCGCTGACCTCGCTACAACATTATTCGATTCATTCCGGAAGTCAGTCGTTCTTCATCCAGATTTTTTATGTGTACCGCTACCGTTTCGACATCAATCTGGGAGCGCGGCCAGGCATTGCGTCTGGCTGGCAAGTCGGCCGAAGCCGTGAGCGTGTTGCGCGGCGGCTTGGCGGCCGAATCCCACAACTACCGCCTGCACGACGAGTTGGGCATGGCCCTCAGTGAGCTCGGCCGATATGAGGAGGCCATCGGTTCGTTTCTTGCCGTTTTGAATCTGAAGCCGGATTCCGAAGAAGCCTGCAACAAGATCGGCTCTGCGTTCGCGGCGCGCGGGATGTACTTGCCAGCCGTCACTTGGTTCCATCGCGCAAGGGAGATTAATCCTCAGGGCACCAAGTACTTGTATCCGTACGGCCGCGCCTTGGTCATGAAAAACTCGATCGACGAGGCGGCGGCCGTCTTCGACAAATGGACCAAGGCGGAGCCGGAGAATCCAATTGCCCGGCACCTTGCCAGCGCCGCGCTCGGCCGCGAAGTCGTGAGAAAAGCGCCGCCCGATTACGTGGTCGCGCTGTTCAATGGCTGTGCCGCCCGGTTCGACGAAAGTCTCGCCCGGCTGCATTACAGCGGGCCGAACCTGGTCCTGAGTGCGCTGCAACAAACAGCCGAGCCGCCCGACCATGGTTGGCGGATCATCGACGCCGGCTGTGGCACCGGATTGGTGGGCGCCCAACTGCGACCGATGGCTCGCCGGCTGGTTGGCGTGGATCTGGCCCCCGGCATGCTCGACCTGGCACGGGTCAGGGGCGTCTATGACGACCTCGTCCACGCCGACATAATCGAATTCCTGCGAGGTCATCCGCACGATTTCGACATGCTTGCGGCTGCCGACGTACTAACCTACCTGGGCGAATTGGATGAATTCTTCCAAGCCGCCGCCGCCGCATTGGAGCCCGAAGGTATTATCATAGTGCTCGTGGAAACGCTCAGTGGTGAGAAAAGCTACCGATTGAATCCCACGGGGCGATTCTCTCACAGCCGGCAATATTTGAACGACTCGATGATTCGTGCAGGTTTCAGCGTCGAGAGCATTCGAGAGGATTCGATGCGCCACGAGGCGGGCGCGCCGGTGCCGACGCTCGTCGGTGTTGGACGAAAAGTTTGACAGCAGACGAAATTTCGTACTTAGAGCACCTAACAGAATGAACAAACCGCTAAGGGCGCAAAGGTCGCCAAGGAAGAATCTATGGGCTTTACTGCCTTCCTTGGCGTACTTGGCGACTTGGCGGTTCAATTTGTTTGGCGCTGTTAGTTGCGCTGTGCTGAATCCCGGTAAATTGCGTTAACGGACACGCGCTATGGGGCAGAACGAAGGCCAAATCTGGTTCGACCTGAACCTCGCAGTCATGGAGGACGAAGCCCTGGTCGTGCTCGCCAAGGAGTGCGAGTTCGGTCCAGCTCGAGACGAATTGATTGTCCGCTACGGGTCCCAGACGGAAAGGCTTGTCGGCTGGCTAGGTCATTCCCATTGCCTCAGCCGCGCCGACGTCGAGGACGCCCGCCAAAGCGCAGTCTTCTGGACCATCGAGGCCATTAACAAATACGATACCAAGCAAATCGGAAAGCCTAAAGGTTGCAGCTTCCGCAGCTTTTTCTACCGTGTGCTTGTCGCCCGATTTAAGGATTTCGCCAAGCATCTCCGCCGAATTGAAGGCCATTACGATCGATCGTCTCGCAGCGACCATCAGGAGACAGCCGCGGCCAACGTAGATCCGACGTTGCGAGATCCTGCCAGCATCGCCGAGGCTCGGGAATCGATTAAACGGTTGCAGTCGACGTTGATCGGCCTGGATAGCGAGTCGGCAGGTCTCTGGCAACTTCTGGCCGAGGGCTGCAATTTGCGCGAGATCGCGGTGCGAATGGGCACTTCCTATGACTCGGCCAAACGTCGTCGCCGCAAATTGATCGAACACCTCAAGCAAACGTTGAACGCTTCACGTGAATCGGCCGATTTGACCGCCGGCACTGAGTTCGAGTGATCGGGACGCATTTAAAACGCTTGCCGCCGGTCGGCCGCTTCGTTGCTTGCTCGAAGTCGAATATGTTCTTGCCAGGTTCACCACATATCGCCGCCACGGCGTCCAGGTGAGACGTTGATGCGGCGGCTAGCGCACGACTGTTGACATGTTTGGCGGCCGTTGGAGAAAATAGCACTTGGTGCAGCGGCCAAGCGCTGCGCAAGCTCTCAGCCTCGTTGCCATCAAATTGAAGGGTAAAGGCCTAAGATGATTCTGGTCCATATCGACGGTGTCGAAGGCGATTGCACGATTGAGGGCTTCACCAAGACGGCAAATTTTACTGGTTACTTTGTCGCCGAAAGCTTCAGTTTTGGCGTGGAGCGCGAGATGAAGGAGAGCGGTGAGAAGGCCGGCACCGAGGACATCAACATCGGCGTCGGCCAGTTGCAAGAATGCACGATCAGCAAATCGATGGACCGCGCCTCGGCAAATCTGGCGAAGTTCGCCATCAACGGCAATTCGCTCGGCACGGCCCTCATCGACTTTGTCGAGGTCGCCGCCGGCGGCATGCCGGTCTGCTACCTGCGCTACAAGCTGGACCGCTGCTTTGTAAAAAGTTGGACCACGAACGGGTCCGCGGATGAACGGCCCACTGAAGACGTCGCTTTTTATTACAACAAGATCGCGTTCGCGTACCTTTATACGGCGGATGGCAAGAAATTCTCGAATGGCGGGTCAATGACTTGGGACAATGTCAAAAATGAGCCTTGGGAAACCGACATTGGCTTGAAAGCCCCGACGCCCGCCGGTCTGTCAATATCGATTAGCCTGTAAGCTGTACGTCGAAGACCTGGTTCGGCGGAAAGCCTCGGTCGCCGCCTGGATACAATCGGCTGGAAGTTTGGGCCGGGACGCTGGCGGCGATCGCACCAGCGGCGCGGGTTATGGGGCAAGTTTTTTGAAAGTTTCTCTCGTCTTGCGCCCCGAATTCAACCGGGCGTCGAATACCTTATTATACTGCAAGACGACCGTCCTACGATTTACGTGGCCGGGCCGGCTTGCCGTCTACGTAAACGAGTGAGCCAATTTGGAGTAGCCATCGTCGCTCCGCGAGGTTTTCTCCTCGTCACAGACGAGCCGACTCGAGTAATCGAGCGAAGTGAACCAAACCATACATGGTAGTTGACTTCCTGGTTCTTTCTGCGAAAGAATGGCTCTTGCGCACGGTGCGCTTTTCGATCGTGCCTCGCAAAATTCCGTTTCCTGGAATTGCAATAACATCATAACGAAAGGGTGAGCAAGAAATGGCGATTTACGTCAAGATCCCGGAAGTTGCAAAGGTGGGCGACGTTAAGGTCGACGGATACACAGACTGCTTCGTTGCCGACAGTTTCAGCTTCGGCGTCGAGCGCGAGATGAAGGAAAGCGGTGAAAAAGGCGGCACCGAGGACATCAACATCGGCGTCGGCGAATTGCAGGAATGCACGATCAGCAAGAGCATGGATAGCGCTTCGACTAGTCTGGCCCAATTCGCCATCAATGGAAATTCGCTCGGGGACGCCGAGATTTTCTTCGTCGAAATTGGCGGCGGCGGCGCTGAAGGCGAACCCTATTGTTATCTGCGATATAAGCTCTCTCGCTGCTTCGTCAAGAGCTGGTCCACAAGCGGCGACGCCGACGACCGGCCCACCGAGGAAGTCGCATTCTATTACAACAAGATTGCCTTCATCTACGCCTCCACGGCCGATGGAAAGGTGTTCAGTCCAAGCAAGGCGATGACCTGGAACAATGTCACCAACAAGCCTTGGGGCGAGCACGGAATCAGTTTGCCGAAGAAGTGATGATGGAATAATCGTGGCACCAGGGTAGTCGCACTGCAATGTTTCGGGCCTAGCCGGTTAGCAGGGAAGCGCGTCCTGGTCTGGTTTCCCGCTCGTGCATTAAGTCGGGCGAGACTCGCCTCGGCGCACGCGGCCGCCGGCTATTCAGACTTGCGCTTGAGGTATCAACGCGATGATTGTTGCGCGGCTGAAACGAGGTGGAACACCGATCACAGGGAGTTCGGGCTTGCCATGTACCCCGCCGAGGACGGCTGGTTCCCCATCCAGGGCTTTACCTTCGGCTTGGATGCACCGCCGGCCGAGGATTCGGGTCAGAATAATGCAGCGGGAGGTGGCGCTACCGCCGGTGCGACTGCCGGCCGAGGGAATACGGGTGCAACCGCACGGGCCGGAGCTTCGGCTGGGGGGAAGGCCGGGGGAAGAAGGAAGGCGGTTTTACCGAAATGACGCTTAGCAAGGAGATCGACGCCACCACCTGTTACTTGATGTGGCTGGCTATGGTCGAACGGAAATCGAAAAAGGGAGTTCACGACAAGAGCACGGCCGATATTCACGTCCTTTCGTCGGTTACGATCGACAATAGGCGGCACATTTACCCGAGCTTGATGATTCATTTGGAAGGTGTGGCCGTGCAGGCGTGGAGCGTAACGGCCAACGGCGATGAGCGACCATCCGAGAGTATCGGACTGAAATACGATAAGGCGGCAATGAACTATCGCGCCACGCCCGATGGCAAGACATTTAAAGATCATCCGCCCGGGCGGTATGTCGTGGGACCAGATCAACGCAAGACTCGATGAATCCGCCTTACACTGGGTTTAATGAGTTCCTGGCTTAGTCCGAACGTCACTCGTCTGAAATTTAGCGTCAAGCAATCGATGGCCGTACCACGTTAGCCGACGGCACGATGAACCGCCGCCCCGCGGCCACCTATTTGCCTTTTTGCACGAAAGAGGATTTGCCATGAAGGTCAGCGACAAGCCGCAAATTTCCAAGAAGTGGTGGACTTCCGAGAAACCAGCCGACGTCAAAGGCGCCGAATTGGAAAAAGCGCTTCAGGCCGCCGAAAAGGCCCAGGCGGATGAAAAGAAGAAGGGCGACGCCGCTTCGATCGATGCCTTCCTTGTCGCCATCAAGGAATTGGAAGCCGCCGTCGACAAGACGGTCAAGAAGGAACTCGATAAGAAAAAGCACAAGGACGTGATCACCGTCCTCGAAAAATTCTACGATCTGGCATCTGCCGAAACCGATCGCCTGGAAGACGCCAAGGAGAAGCTGGCCGGAGAGGGCGATGAAGACGCAGAGGAGGAGGAGACCGAAAATAAGCTCCTCGAGCCCGACTATCTCTACAAGATGATCAAGCTCATGAAGGGCGGTAAGGATCTCCGCTTCGGCTTCGGGCTCAACACGCAAGCGCCCGAATCGAGCAAGCTGGTGCTCTCGCGCAAGGGAAAGCCCGAAATGCTCTTCAAGCTGCTCAAGCGCGGCGGTGATTTCAGTAACCGCACGTTGACCTACGGTTATGCTGCTCCCGATCCGCAGCAGAAAAAGACGCTTGTGTTTCGGCTGGAGGACAGCGCCGGCGAACCGCCGCAGATCATTAAGCTGGGTCGCCGCTTTTTGCGGAACGACAAGAAGCTGTACTTCCGCAAGCTCAAGGTCGTGATGCCCGGCGGGCAGACGTTTGAAGACACCGAGCCCGATCTCGAGGATACCGAGGGAGCGCAAGCGGGCGCGGCAACTGCAGCCCCGGGAGCTGCCGGCGGCGGCGCCGCGGGCGACCTGCAGCAGCGGCTTCGCAGCGCGGCTGCCGCTGCCCAAATTTGGACCCGAACACAGCAAACTGCGGCCAGTCAGATCGAGCAGCTGCGCCGCGAGCTCAACGCCTTCGATGATCCCGCCGTCGCTTCCGTGCGCGACCGCTTGGCGAACGTGCTTGATCGATTTCCCAAGCTGGACTTCGATTCGCTGGCCCGCGCCACGGACGCGGCGGCGTTTGACCGCAGCTTCGCCACAACGAAGGCCGGCATCGCACAATGGAGGCAAGCGCTGGAACGCGATCCGGCCTTGCGCGCCATCGATGAAAATCCGTTCGCTCCGACGCAGGTCGTCTCAACTTTGGGTGACGCCCTGACCAGAATCGCCGGCGAGCTGAAAGTCTAAAAGCAGTTTCAAAACTCCCTCCTCCTTGGGGGGAGGGCCGGGGAGGGGGTATTTTTCGTTCCATTTGGGCCTTTTGAAACTACTTCTAATTACGGCGCCGGCCAGACACACGTATAGAACGAGAATATTACTATGTCCTCAGCAACTACGTCGACCGCTAAGTTGGATACCGCCCAGCGCGCTTGGCTCAAGAAAATGGCGCTGTGCTCGATGCGCCTGCGGCCGACGTTCGCCTGGCGTTGGGCCCGGAAGACCTCCTTGACCCCCTCAAGAAGCTCACTGAGCCGCACAGTTGCCAGGTGCGCGTTGTGAATGAGTCGGGCAAGCCTTTGAAGCTCGATCCGCTGAGCATTAAGGAGGTCGATGACGAGAAGCAGATCGGGCTTTCCCACGGCAAGTACGATTCGATGCCGCCGGATCCGGTGGCCGCCAACAACAGCGGCGAGTTCAAGGCCTCGAGCAACACCGTGCTGGGTCAGACGCTGACTGGCGTCGAGGGCCGAGTGCGATACTTCCTCGACGATCAGAAGACGGCCTGGGTCATCCATTTCAATAACCCCTTCAAGGGCAAGAACACCGCCGACGTGCTGCTGGACGGCCCGAACAAGGCCAATTTTGAATCTCCCAAGCCAACTGCGGGCAGTGGTAACGATGCCGTTTACCTTTTCACGCTGAAGCAAAAGGGTGGAACCGGACCGGGACCTGGCCCAGGCCCAGGCCCCGGACCAACGCCGGGTGTCGACGCGGCTTCCGGTTGCCACGTCACGATCACCAACGACACGAAGCTCACGCTGACGCTAGGCGGTCAAGGCCACGAGCGCGGCGACTTCATGACCTTCCCGGCTAAAACGCTGGCGCCTGGTGCATCAACAAACTTCGTTTCGGTGGAAACCCCGAACGCCAAAGACGCCAAGGATGAAGGCTGCAAGGGATTCTTGCTGTGGCAAGTTGGCTCGCCCAACGTGTTGTGGCGCGTCGAATGGGACAATCCCGAGCAAACCAAGAACAGCGTGTCCGCGTCGTTCAATCCGCCCAATGCCGGCTTCACCTCGCTAAACCAAATCGGTCAGGGCGAGGAAAATGTGCCGACGCTCGTTCACCATTTCAGGTGGCGGCGGGGTAACCCCACCGCCGGGCACGACGAAAAAGCTTTTGGTCACCGTTACGGATTCGTCGAAGGAAGCCAAGCCCATCGACGGCGCCACGGTAGCGATTGCCGATAAGTCGCAAAAAACCGCAGGCGGCGGAAAGACGACATTTGAGCTGCCACCTGGTTCGCACCGCTTCAAGGCCACGGCTGACGGCTTCCAGCCGAAGGAAGGTCCAGCCGAAGTGGCAAGCGACAAAGACAGCAATCTGACAATTCAGTTGGACCCCGTGGCGAGCAAGAATAAATTCCTCGTGACGGTGATGGATGCTTCGAGCAAGCAGCCAATTGAAGCGCGACGGTCGAAGTCGCCGGCAAGTCCGTCAAGACGGGCAAGGATGGAAAAACTTCGGTCGATCCGTCGCCTCCGCCAGGCAAGCATCCATACAAGGTGACGGCCGACAAATTCAAGCCGGGAGAAGGCACGGTCGAGGTCACCGCCGGCCAGGATACCGATTTGACCGAGCTGCTCGAGAAGGAAGGCGGCGACTTCAAGCCGCCAACGGAATCGAAACAACCCACGCTGCGCAAAGGCGCCAAGAGCGAAGACAAGTGGGTCGAATACCTGCAGCAGCTGCTCGGCATTCCGATTGACGGCAAGTTCGGACCAGCGACCGAAGCGGCCGTCAAAAAATTTCAAACCGAAAGGAAACTGCAGGTCGACGGCATTGTCGGCAACCAAACCTGGGCGGCGCTCCGCGGCAACGAGCCCGAGAAGCCGAGCACCGATGGCCGGGCGCCGAACACGTTCGTCGAAAAGGGCGCCGAAGCGCGTTGGTTCACCGAAGACAAGAATATCGCCAGTTACGATAAGGCGAACGACGAGCTAAGAATCGTCTGCGTCTCGCTCGGCGATGAAAAGATTGATCAATTTGAAGCCAAGATTCAGGTCCACAAGGGTGGCGGCACGACCTCAGGCTTCAAGAAACCGCCGGTGCAGTCCATTGCCATCGGGCCCTCCTTTAAGGAATTGCAGGGGGGCGTCGGGTTCCTCCACGCCGTGCGGGTCAAGAAATTCCGCGCCACGAACGGGCCAGGAAAACATACGATCGAGGCCTTTTTGCCGCAGGATCTCGGCGGCGACAACTGGAAGGGCGACGTCGTGGTCCCGTAATAGGTTTCGGCTCGAACGGAAGTTTGGACTCCCTCCCCCTTCGGGGGAGGGTTGGGGAGGGGGAATCTCGGGTCCAATCGTCCCTCGCCCAACGCGCGTAACATGAAGCCGAAGGCGGTGGCGCTTAGTGAACGTCCTTGGTCTGGAGCCAGGCCGCCTCGTGAAACATAGAACGACTTTTTTCATTCTTTCGGGGCGGATTGGACGCCCCGCTTGTCGATAGCCGTCGAATAAATTCTGGTAATCACGGCCCGGCCCGTTCTCAGGGTTGCGGCCGTGCCCTGATGCGGCGGGCCCTGACGTGGCTCGCGCGCATCAACAAGTGATTCTGGAACCACAAATGAAAGCGAGCTCTAAGCCGCAACTCTCTACCAAGTGGTGGGCATCCCAAAAACCGGCGGACATCAAGGGAACTGATCTCGAAACAGCGCTCGATGCCGCCGAAAGCGCGCTGGCCGCCGAAAAAAAGAAAAGCGATGCGGACTCGATCGATGCCGCATGTGCGTCGCTAGAGCAGCTTGAGTCTGCCATCGACAAGACGATCAAGAAAGAGTGTGACAAAAAGAAGCACAAAGATCTGATCGCAGCCCTGGAAAAGTTCGACGGCCTCATCAGCTCGGAAACCAGCCGTCTGGAAGACCGAAAAGAGGAACTGCCGGAAGGCGAGGACGAAGAGGAAGAAGAGGAAAACGAGAATAAGCTTTTCGACCGCGCCTACCTCTGCAAGTTGCTCAAGATGATGAAGAGCAACGGCAAGCCGCTCAAGTTCGGCTTCGGACTGAACCCAAAATCGCCGGAAGCCAGTCAGCTCATCGTGTCGAAAAAGGGGAAATCCGAGCGGCTGAAGAAAATGCTCAAGGATGCCGGTGTTGAAAATCGGCTGGTCACGTACGGCACTATCGCGCCTGACCCGAAGGACGGCAAGACGCTCGTTTTTCGTCTGGAGGAAAGTGCGAAAGAGCCTCCGCAAATCGTCAAGCTCGGCCGCCGCTTTCTCTGCTCCGATACGAAGCTCCGCTTCCGAAAGGTGAAGGTTGTGCTTCCCGGCGGCCAGACCTTCGAGGACAACGAGGAATAACGTTGGCGGGAATTCGTATCCGATCACACTTCTCATGGCTTGGTAAATAAGGAGCTTGTCATGTCGAATCAACAGCTTTTAGACGAGCTACAAACTTACGAAGACGAATATCGCCAGTATCGCGAACTCTTCGAGAGTGACGGAAACATTGATTCCAGCGAGCAGGCACAGCTCGACCGCCTCGAAACTATGATCATGGAGCTTCGCGGATCTTTGAGTGCAAATGCATCACAGGACGGCAACGGAATGTGTGTCGATCCCCTGGTGCCAGGACTCGATGGCGCCGGCCTGACGGCCGAGAATTGCTACACCGACGACCCCGTGCAGAACCCAATTAGCGAACGTGACTGGACCACGCTAAAAACGGATTTCGTTCAGGCTGTGCAAATATGGTGCAACGGCATGCAGCACGTCGTAAGTAACTTCGAAAAAGACCTCAAGATAAGCGACGCTGACAGTGACAACATCGCGCTGGCCAAGGAAGTCCTCAAAGTCGTAGTCGGCGGAAATTCTTCCGGCCAATGTCAAGCTGGCGCTCGACATCGCCGAGCCGATTTTAAATCGTGTTATAAGCGATCTGCAAAGCAGCGAGATCTCTCTGCGCAGCTTCTGCGAGACTTGGGACGGCAGCTTCGACAGTTTCAAATCCGATGCGCGGCGCATGACGAAATGTTCGCCAATTTTCGCAGAAACATCGAGAAGAAGTGCGGCAGCGGCTTAAGCTTGGAGGCCGTGAGCCGCGAAATCAGCTACTTGCCCAGCCAGCTCCCTCAGAAGGACGCGGTTCGCAAGCTGCTGCTCAAAGCCTGGATCGAAAGCACCGAGGACGAGGGCCGAATCATCGACGAGTGGGGCGACATCGCCGGCTATTTCAAGGTGACGATCTGGCGCAAGGCCAGGGATGGTTGGAATTTGAAAGAATGCTATCTCGACGACACGGATGAGCAGGCTGGAGTTATCGCCATGCTGCGAAAAGAGTACCCCAACACGCCCCTTGAACAGCTTCCGTTCCTGATGAGAGTCTATATCCTGCATGGACTCAATTTGAGGGAAGTTACCTTGGCGGAGAAGGCGAAAAATGGCGGTTGGTCCTTGAAGAACGGAATGCAGCTTGTGTTCGATGATTGGCGGAAATCCGGAAAGGCAAATCCGACCACCAAAGACCTGGTCGAAGAATAACTGATGGAACTCCGTAACGGTTCATTCGTTGGTTGCCCCGTAGGTAGTTAGAATTTCGCATTAAACCTAAGTCGCGACACCGATTTGTGATTGCCGCGTACAAGTCACGACCACATAACAATCGGAAAGGGATCGTATGAAAGCCAACACCAAGCCCGAACTCTCCAAAAAGTGGTGGACATCCGAGAAACCCGACGACGTCAAGGGCGCCGAGCTGGAGAAGGCGCTGCAAGTGGCGGAAAAAGCGCTCGCCGACGCCGAAAAAAAAGGCGACGCCGCGTCGATCAACAGTGCGCTCGGCGCGCTGGCAGGAGTGAATACCGCTGCCGATAAGACCATCAAGAAGGAGCTCGACAAGAAGAAGCACAAAGACGATATCGCCGTGCTGGAAAAATACGGCGACCTCGTGAAAAGCGAGACCAAGCGCCTGCAAGAAGCCATGGCCAAGCTAGAAAAAGCCGGCGATGACGAGGCCGAGGCGGAGGACGAGGAGGAAAGCGACGACAAGATCTTCGAGCCCGATTACCTCCACAAGATGATGAAGCTTCTCAAGAGCACCGGCAAGGAACTGAACTTCGGTTTCGGCCTCGATACCAAGAATCCCGAAGCCAGCAAGCTCGTCATTACGCGCAAGGGAAAACCCGAACGTCTGTTCAAGGCACTGAAAAAGACGGGCGACTTCAGCAACCGGCTCATCACCTATGGTACTGCGTTGCCCGATCCGCAAGACGGCAAAACGCTCGTCTTCAAGCTGGCCGAAAGCGCCGGCGAGCCGCCACAGGTGCTCAAGCTTGGCCGGCGCTTCCTGCGATCCGACAAAGGTCTCAAGTTCCGCAAGCTGAAGCTCATCATGCCCGGCGGCCAGACTTTCGAAGACACCGAGCCTGACACCGAGGAAACAGAACAAGCCGCTGCTGGTGGAGCCGGATCGACGCGAGGCGGCGGAAAACGCCTTTCGCCGCAAGAGCGGGACGACATTCATCGCAAAATGGCAGAGATGGAGCGGCGACTCGAGGAGTTAATGGCGTCGCATCGAGTTGGCGTCTAGTCACAAACGGCAATCGTTACGCCCCGAACTTCCATAGCCAGGCGAGTGCGCCACGCACTTCAGGATCGTTTCATGTCCAAATCAGTTCGCGATGAGCTCCGGGAATTTCAATCGAGTCTCGGTGACTTTCGCCGGCTCTATCAAGCCGATGGAACGATCTCGCAGGACGAGCAAGATCACCTGGACGCTCTTGCGAAGAGAATTGCAGACCTGCAGCTTGTCATCGATGTCGACCTCGACGGGGAGGAGTCTTCGCCGACGAATGGCCGTCCGGCTGACTCCGATTCGCCGTTGCAGGACACCAACGGCCAAGGGCAACTGTCTGCATCGCCGAATGAAAATGGAAAGCCGCATCAACACACTACTGGCGGCAACGCAAAGCCGCCGATCAAGGTTGGTCAAGAAATTGAAATCGCCACCAAAGAGTTCTCCAAAACCATCAGTTATGGTGAGTTGAAAATAGCCGGCTCCGTAAAGTTCGCCCCAACTTACATCGGAGGCAAGCCCGGCCCCAGCACTCATCAGGGCGGCGGTCAAGTAATTCAGACGTCGAAGATTAAGGATGGAAAGCGGCAGGGAGGGGCCAAGATGGGCGCTTCCTACCAACAAATCGCCGACCGCGAATTCTGGGTGCTGTCCTTCGCAAACCTTATCGTCGGCGCTGAAGGCGAGTGGTCGGGATCGGAAATTTCCGCCTACGGACAAATCAAGTTCACGTTGGAGACACCTCTTTTCGACACGGACATCGAGATCAGACCGATCATCTTCAAGGTCAAAGACGGCGAATCACCGAAGATCGGCGCTGTGGAGATCAAGATCAAGAAGACTGCATTCACAGTGAATATCGGCGGTACGCCGAGTCCACTTTATTTTGAAGCCAAGGGAAGCTTCGACTGGGACAAGAAGAAAGTCGGGCAAGAAGTCGTCGAAAAGATCGCCAAGAAAAAATTGGAACAGGAAGCCAAAAAGCAGGGCGTAAAAGCACTCGCTGGAAGAGCGGCCGCAACTGTCATCAAGCGACTGGCAGCCGTAGCCACGGCCTTCGAGGTCGGCTGGATAATTGGAAAACTCTTGAATCAATTCACCGACTCGGACGAAGCGGCGGCGTATGTCATCGACGACATTATGGGTGATTTCAAAGACAAATATCACAAGGCCGACACGCTGGGGAAGATGATTCTGATCGTCAAGAACAAACCCCGAATCGTCGCTGCCCTCATTGCCGCGGGAGTCGTCGGCGTCGCTGTGGGCATTGGCGATCTTGTCCTCTTTAAAGTCCTAAAGCTCGATCAAAGGGCCCGCGATTTCAAAGAGGCGCTGAAGGCCTTCATGAGGCTCATGGAAAGTATTCCTAATCTGGGCGATGCAGCCGGCGACATGATCTTGAGCACGGCGATAAAGCTCAGCGTCAAGCTGAATCCCAAGAACAGAAGCATCTCTGACCCGGGTTTTGACAAACTTGCCACGGCCGTCTTTAACCGAATTCAGCCCGTATACAAGAAGGCCGGCGGACTGAACGAGCTCATCAGCCTCAAGCTGTACGACGTCGATGTCGAACCGGCCGTGCTCAAGCAGGTCACTGAGCTGATCATCCGCAAAAAATTGAATCTCGGCGGTGCTTTTGACCTCGCCAGTCCTCCTGAAGATCTCGTTTCGCCACTGCTGGAAATGGGGCTGCAAGACTTTCTCAGGCTGATGGAGAACAACAAACTAATTTCGTACAAGAAGAAGATCGACGACAACTTGAGCATGAGTTCCATCACTCAAGAGATGATCAACGAGGTCTTTCTATAACACGCGGCCCGAAAGCTGCGCGCCGCCTGTTTCTCGAAATGGATCTGTTGATCGGGAGAGCTTGAAAGGTTCGGATGAAAGCCAATGCCAAGCCGGAACTGTTCGGATCGATACCTGCATGGCCGCGCTACGCGACTTGGGCGGCGCCGTCGACCGGACAACCAAGAAAGAGGACAAGAAGAAACACAAGGACTGTGAAAAAGCCGGTTTCACCAGCGCGGCAGCGCTCGAGTAAGCGCCGTACGATTAGAGCTGTTATTTCAATAGAAAGGATGCCCCCATGGCCACTACAACATGCGTAAAACTCAAATGCGAGGTCGGCGATCTGTTTGACAAGGCCTTGAAGCCCGACGTGCTTGAACAAATGAAAAAGACAGTCGTGCTGCTTATCGACGGCACAACGGGATTGAAAATCGATCCCAAGTGCACGGACGGCTGGGATCTCACCGTGAAAGTTTCGCTCTCCGCTGACGATCCAAATAATCCGACGACCATCGATGCGGACGTCGTTATCAATGGCCTTCACCTGCAGGGCAGTTTGAAAAAAATTAAAGCCACCGGCGGTGCCAAAGCCGACCGATTCAGCCCTAAGAAGGTCAAAGAATATGCCAAGCTCGCCGTCGAGAGTGCCTTGGAAGGCGTTATGAACAAGCACGTACTAAAGCAATTGAAGCCTTGAGCTGCGCAGCCATGCTCAGAACGTGTTTTGAAATTGCAGACGCTGAATCAGCACCCTCTCCCTCTGGGAGAGAGCAGGGTGAGGGTGCCTCGGATTCTGGCAATACACCCTCACCCCCAGCCACTCCCAAAGGGAGAGGGAGAATTTCAAAACACGATGCCAGTTGAGCCGAAGGCAGATACGGCGCACGGCGGCTACTTCCGCTTCTTCTTCGCCGTCTTCTTCGGCCCCTTAGGCGCCGATTTCTTAGTCGGGTTCGCGGCTGCCGCGGCCCTGGGCGGCGGCGCGGGAAGCGCCGATTGCAGCATCTTGTACAGAATGCTGCCGCGGTCGATGTGCTTCAGCATCGCGCGCAATTGCTCGGTGCGCTCGCGAAGCTCGTCCTGGATCTTTTGCTTTTCATCTTCCAATTCGCCGATGCGCTTCAAGTTGTCATAAACTTCTGCCTGCGTGATCATCGACCCGCCATTGTCGCTCATCGAATCGTCGTCATCACTCATCGTGTTCTCCTCGGCATCGGAATAGCTACTGGATTCTTCAATGTCGGAGCGTTCCATGTCGGAATCATCATCTGAATCGCTGCGCTCGGCATCCGCCGAATCATCATCGTCCGACTTAGTCTCATTCAACAGATCGTCAACGTCGTCTTCGTCGCTCACGGTTCACCCCTATTTTTGCGGCCAAACTTCGGCAATTGACCCCGCCACTATAAGCACAAGGACTCGGCAAGTCCACTATCGCCACGTTTGCGGAGTCTCAACCTTTCGATAGAATCGACGGCTGGATGCGCGGCCCCATAGCCGCAGAAATCGCCTCTTTGTATCTGTGCCGGAAGTTCCTTCGCGTCGGTGTAACACGACCATGAGATACTCGGTCAATTTCGGTCGCTTAGCGGCGCGAAGGCCCAGCCCCAATCTCGGCAAAACGCTTCGCATTGCGGTCTTAGGCGACTTTTCGGCCCGCGCGAACTCGCAAACGCTGGAGGTCGGTCCCGCGTTGGCCGCACGCAAGCCGCAAGTGATCGACGTCGACAACTTCGAGTCCGTCCTGCGGCGTATCGCGCCCCAGCTTCGATTGCCTGTCGCTGCCGACGGCGGCGCGGTCGATGTAAAGTTCGAGTCGCTCGACGACTTTCATCCCGACCAGCTCTATAACCAGGTTGAACTTTTTAGCGAGCTTTCGGGACTTCGCGGTCGCCTGAAAAACAACTCGACCTTTTCGGCCGCCGCCGCCGAGGTCCGTTCCTGGGCAAGCCTTCCGGCCGCCGGCGAGTCGCCGTTGGCCGCCGTCACGTCGAGCGGCTCCACGATCCCCCATGGCAAATTGGACGACTTCGTCCGACTCCTCGGACGGCAATCCATCGCCCCGCGGGAAACGCCCACACTCGATTTGATCAAACAAATCGTCGGTCCGCACGTTGTCGCTGCGCCGAGTCCCGAGCAGGCCTCGCTGATTGCGGCCGTCGATGAAGCGCTGTCGGCAACGATGCGCCGCGTGCTGCATCACCCGGACTTCCAATCGCTCGAATCGATTTGGCGATCGACGGAGCTGCTCACGCGTGAGCTGGAAACAGGTCCGCATCTGCAACTCGTCCTATACGACATCTCGGCCGAAGAGCTTGCCGCCGATATGAGCGCGTCCGACGCGCTGGAAGACTCGGGGCTGTACCAGTTGTTGGTCGAACAGCCGGCGCTCGACGGCCAGTCGGGTCCGCTCTCGGTCCTCATCGCGAATTACGTTTTTCACCAGACGCCGCCTCACGCCGAGTTGTTGGGTCGAGTCGGGAAAATCGCGGCGGCCGCCCAGGCGCCGTTCGTGGCCGCGATTTCCGCCGATTGCCTCAAAAACCAACCGCCTGAGGAAGTGCATCCACTGATTGTGGAATCCTGGAATACGCTGCGAAGCATGCCGCACGCAAGCTACCTCTGCCTTACGGTTCCACGCTTCATGTTGCGCTGGCCATACGGTCAGAAAACCGAGCCAATCGAGTCGTTTCACTTCGAAGAGTTCACGCCGCAATCAGGACTCAAAGCCATGCTTTGGGCAAATGGCTCGATGCTCGCGGGCTTGCTTTTAGGAAAGACATTCAGCGAGCAGGGTTTCAAAATGCGGCTGGGCTCGATCATGAGTCTCGGCGACGTCCCGTTTTACTACTACACCGATGCCGAGGGCGACCAGGTGGCCTTGCCCAACACGGAGCGCATGGTCACCGAACGGGCAGCCGCCTACCTGATGTCGCAGAACTTCATGCCGATTTTGTGCGTTCGCGGTCGGCCCGAGGTGCGCCTGGGCAGCTTCCAATCGCTTGCCGGAACGGAGCTTGCCGGGCCATGGTTGCCGGTCGCCATTGAGCCGGATCAAAGGGCGCCCGCCGGTTCGTCCGCCGAACAACCAGAGGAAAGCGTCCCAACAGTGGAGGCGTTTGAGGCCCAAGCGGCCGCCGAGGCGGAATCCGAGATCGACGCACTCCTGGCTAGTCTCCTGGCTGATACGACAACGTCGGCCGCGGCCGAAGCGAGCGACGAAGCTCCTCCTTCGGGCACTGGCTCGGTTGACGAGCTTGATGACCTCCTGGCCGGACTGGCTTCGGGTGAGGCCGAGAAAAATTCTGACAATTCTCAGATGGATTCCGACCTGGCCGACCTCCTGGCCAACCTCTGACGTCGAATACATAACTTAGAGCAACTAACAGCATAGATAACCGCCAAGCCGCAAAGGTCGCCAAGGAAAAGTACATGCGAATTTGTTGCCTTCCTTGGCGTGCTTCGCGTCTTGGCGGTTCAATTTGTTAGGCGCTCTTAGAACCTGTGCTTGCGATACAAAGGAAAAACAATGGCCGATAACTTGAGCGGTTTGGATTGGTTCAAAAAGAATCAATCCAAATACCCCAACAGCGACAAAATAAGTGATCTTGCCGGAAGTTTTAAGACGGCAGTCCAATCGTTCTGTAAAGCCCTCGAAGACGGGGGTGCAAAGGTCGCTCCCGAGTCGACGCTGCGCGACGCGACTCGCGCCCACATCATGCATTACGCCTGGAAACTGGCGAAGGGACAGGTTAAGGCCGCCAAAATCCCCAAGAGATCGGGGCTCGATATCGAGTGGGATCATGGCGACGAAAAGAAGTCGCAGGAAGCGGCTAAGGACATGATCGGCAAGAAGGGCTTCAATATGGCACATATCGCCGCGCTTGACTCCAACCATATTAAGGGTCTGGCAATCGATATGGCGATCACCTGGTCTGGAGATTTGAAAATCAAGAACGCAAAGGGCGACGAAGTCACGATCACTACGTCGCCCCGCACCGGCAACGATAATAAAGAACTCCACGCCGTCGGCGCGACCTACGGCGTGCACAAGCTCGTGAGCGATCCACCGCACTGGTCGCACGACGGGAAGTGACCCAGGCCCCGCAGCGCTTTTAGAGCATCTAACAATTTGAACCGCCAAGGTCGCCAAGTGCGCCAAGAAATCCCAAGAAGCTCACGGTCTTAACTTGGCGTTCTTGGCGTGCTTGGCGGTTCAATTCATTTGTTAGACGCTTTTAATTTATTTCTTCCAGCACTGTTTACCAGACTACGAGTGAAAGAATGCCCGCTCAATCTGAAAAGGACGCCGTCAAGAAAGTCGACCGGCATGTCGAGCCCAAGCCGTGTTTTGTCTGGTTCATGGACAGCAAGCGTGGTTACGAGCCAATCCCCGGCACCGGCTGCGCCACTGGATCTCGCATGAGAAGGGCTGGAACAACGGCAAGGAAAGCAGCAACGGCTGCAAGGAGAAGTACCTGATCCGCGTCAAGGACATCGTCAAGAAGTCGGGCAGCGAGGTGGCCGTTGAGGACGTCGCCGTCGGCAACGTCTGGGTGAACGACAAGCAGGATCACTGCGGCATCGTTCGTAAGGTCCAGCCGCCTAAAGATCCGGCAAAGGACCCCAATTGCCAGATCGAAATCGAGCACTGCTCCAGCGGCCAAGGCAAGGTTGCGAAAAACGACTGGTCAACTTTTTTCAAAGCCGGCGGCAAGTTTTATAAGGGATAGACGACCGCCGACTAGTAACATTTCTAAACGGTCAGCGAGCCGGCTCGTCCCCGAGCCCGGCAAAAGCAGCTTCCGACTCCCTCCCCCTTGCGGGGAGGGCTGGGGGAGGGGATTGCACAGCCGGCAGCAGCAAGTTTGAAACCATTCTTACCAAACGCAGCACATTGATTGCTCACCCCTCGGACTGCAGCAGCGGCTCCAACCGTTTCAACCCCGCAAGCGCCTTAACAAACTGTTTGCGCCTGGCCTGGCTGGTGGCGTAATTCATGATCACGCGCATTTGGTTGACCTGGGGCGTTTCGTCGGCCACGACCTCGTTGTAGCGCGGCTCGGTGTCTGCGAACCGTTCCTCCCACTGCAGGCGACGCCGCGTTTCGGCCTGCGCTAAATCGATCCAGCGCCGGGCGCGCTCGACGCGCCCGATCCGCCCGGTCGATTTGATTTCGCTGAGCAAGAGCCTCCGCCTCATCGAGGCGCTGAGCAATTTCTTTCGCGACCGAAGTTTTCTCGACCTCAGACTCGGAGGCCAAAGTTCGCACTTTCTTCGCGCGTCCCAGGAGCTCTTGCGCCGGCCCTGTGCCGGTCGGCGCAGCTTCACTCTCCGCGAGGGCCTGCTTTGTCAACTGGCCGACAATTTTCAGCGTGGCCAGCCCCTGCTGAAAATCGCGCTGGCGTCCAAAATCCTGAGCCTCGCGGACGCGGCTTTGAAGCTCCTCGCTTACGGTGGTTGGCTTCGCCAGCGCCCGCTTCACGTGCGGCAGGATCTTTTTCAAGAGATCGATGAACTTCGGGCCCGAATCATCATCGACCTTCGCTTCGGTCGTTTCAACTTCAGCCGCTGCCTCACCCTCCGATTCTTCGACCGGCGTTAACGTATCGACGATTACATAAGCGGGTTCGAACTTATAACTTGTTTCCTCCTTCAAGAACTCCTTCAGCCGGATTTCCTTGCCGGGCGAGTTCTCGAAGCCGTCGGCCCGCGACAACTCAAACTTGATGTCCACGCCGTCGCCGCGCACGACGCCCCAAAATGCCTCGCCGCGCACGCCCTCCTGCTTCGCCGCTCGCACATAGCGATCGAACGGCCCCTTCTTGAAGACATACAGCTTGTCGATCTGCACGCCCTCTTTGATCATCACGAACTTGCGCGGCTTCCCCTTTTTCACGTCTTGGAGAAACTTAATCGACTCGTCGTCAATCTTGTCGGAGGACGATTGCATGCTGAGAAGTCCAAGCGTATTTTGAAAGTTAATAAGCTAAGAGTGCATAACAAATTGAACTGCCAAGGACGCCAAGTTCGCCAAGAGAAGGTGGAGATCGCAATGGATTTGTTGGCGGCGGCCATGCCGTCTGGCGGTCTTATTGCGAATGTCTGTTGAAAGCTGAAAAAGATTAAGGATCACAACGACAGAACGAAGCTTGAGGTTACGAACCCATTTTAACCGCGGTCGCAACCGCGTAAACGACAATCAGGGATTTGAAAATGGCGAGCGAAGAAGTCAGCATTCGGCAGCTCATGTCACGCATTCAAATCGGGAACTTCAAAAGCTACTTGATCGAACGCGGCTGGGAAGAGAGGCCAAGCCGTTATTCCGACCACATCTATTTCCAAGGTGAGATGCACGGCGGCACCGACCCTTACGACCTGTATCTTCCCGTGTCAGCGAGCGTGCCGCGATACCAAACGACGATGATGCGGGCCATCTACAAGCTCTGCGGCATCGAAGACCGCGAGCCGCAAGACATCGCTCGCGACGTTCTGGCGACCAAAACGGCGCCCGATCGCCCGGTCGGTGGCGAGAAGAAGACCCAGTTGCGTGTCTTCAACTCGGGAACAACCCCGATGCAGCTGCGCATCGACTCGCCTCATCGCGAGCACGAAATGCTGCCCGGCGAGGCAATCGAGCTCATCTGCGACGTCGCCACCACCGGCTCACTGGAAATCGAGCACGGCGACGGCTCGCTGACGATTTTGACCTCCGGACGTTGATACTGTGCAAGATCGAAACTTATAAAAAGGATCAAATCATGGGAGTCGCTGAAGACGCCAAAAAAGCAGTCAAGGCTTTTGAAGAGGCCAACCCAAAGATGAAGGGCAAGGCCACCCTTACGTCTGGCTCCCGCACGTGGGAGGAGCAGCTCGACATCATTCTCGATCCCAAGCGCAAAGAGAACTACAAAAACATCAAGGCAAATTTCCTAAAACAATTCAAAGACGTAAAAGAATTGCCTGCAAAGCGAAAAGATTTGACCAAGGAGCAGCTTACATGGTGGGAAGATGAAATCATGAAACAGGCGGGCAAGTCGCCCGGGTTTCCCCATGTCGGCGGAAAAGCTCAGGATATCGTTGTGGGCGGTTTCAAGCTCGACGAGAAGAAAGCGCTCGTAGAAAAGCTCGAAGAGGCGAAGCTCAAAATCCTTTACGAATATGTAACCAAAAATGAATCAGAGTACAACGTCTCGCTCAGTAAGGCGAACGTCTTTCACGTTCACAAGTAATCGTTGACGGGTGCAGGCCTTCGCTTCCCAAGCGAATCGCGTGCGACCCGAGTTGCACGGCCGAGATCAGTGCGCTTCGTTAGTCGACTTTATACGCAAACTCACCTTGGTCGACTGAGACGTCGATGCGAGAAAGCGGCTTGCCGTCCAGCGTGTTGGTGAGAATATCGCGGCTGATCCGCGGCAGTAGCGTGTTAGTGAGAATTGCGTCGATCATCCGCCCGCCGCTCTCCAGCTCCGTGCAGCGGCTGACGATCAGCTTCACGACGCTCTCGTCGTAGGTGAACGGCAGATTGTGGTTCGCCTTGATGCGCCGCTTGATCCGATCGAGCTGCAGCCGCGCGATTTGGCCCACCATCTCATCGTTCAGCGGGAAATAGGGAATCGTAACCAGCCGGCCCAACAGCGCGGCCGGAAATACTTTCAGCAGCGGCTCGCGCAGTGCTTTGGCGATGCCTTCCGGCAAGGGCATCAGCTCCGGGTCCTTGCACATATTCGTGATGAGGTCGCTGCCCACGTTCGACGTCAGCAGGATGAGCGTATTCTTGAAGTCGATCAGCCGCCCTTCGCCGTCCTCCATCATCCCCTTGTCGAACACCTGGAAGAAAATCTCATGCACGTCGGAATGCGCTTTTTCAACTTCGTCCAGGAGCACCACGCTGTACGGGCGCCGCCGCACGGCTTCGGTCAAGACGCCGCCTTCGCCGTAGCCAACGTATCCTGGCGGCGACCCCTTGAGCGTTGAAACCGTGTGCGCCTCCTGAAACTCGCTCATGTTGATCGTGATGACGTTTTGCTCGCCGCCGTAAAGTGTTTCGGCCAGCGCCACGGCGGTTTCCGTTTTGCCCACGCCGCTCGGACCGCACAACATGAACACGCCGATCGGCTTGTTCGGGTTGTCGAGACTTGCGCGCGACGTTTGGATGCGCTTGGCGATCATCTCCAGCGCGTGCATTTGGCCGATCACGCGCTGGTTCAGCGCATCGGCCAGCGCCAGCACCGTGGCGATCTCGTCCTTGACCATCTTCCCTACGGGAATGCCTGTCCAATCGGCGACGACCGATGCCACGGCCTGCCGGTCGACGCTCGGCAAAATAAGCGGGTTCTCGCCTTGCAGCTCGTTGAGTCGCTTCTGCAAATCGGCCAGTTCGCCCAAAAGCTTCGTGCGCTCCGTTTCGCTGAGCGGCGCGGCCTTGTCCTTATCGCCCTCAGTCTGCACAGCCACTGACTTCGCTATCTTGTCGGCCGCTTTCTCCAATTTGCTTTTCGTTCCTTCCACCTTGCCGGTGGGGCCGCGCAGCTTCGCGCGAATATCGAGAATCTTGGCGACGAGATTTTTCTCATCGTTCCAGCGCGATTCCAGCTCCTTGAGGCGAGCCTTCTCGGCGGTCAGCCGCTCCTCGGCGGCTGCCGAGCGCGAATCGGTATGAATGCCGATGGCCTTCTCGCCGGCGATGATCTCCAGCTCTGTTTCGAGCGACTGAATCGTCCTGCGGCAATCGTCGACTTCCGCCGGCACCGCGTGCTGACTGATCGCAACCCGCGCCGAGGCCGTATCCAACAGGCTCACCGACTTGTCCGGAAGCTGCCGCGCTGGAATGTAGCGGTGCGAAAGCTTCACCGCCGCCTCCAAGGCCTCATCGAGCAGCTGAACTCGATGATGTTTCTCCAGCGTCGAAGCCATGCTCCGCATCATGAGGATGGCCTTCTCTTCGCTGGGCTCATCCACCTGAATGACTTGAAAACGCCGCGTGAGGGCCGGGTCTTTTTCGATATGCTTCTTGTATTCGGCCCAAGTGGTGGCCGCGATCGTGCGAAGCCGCCCGCGCGCGAGCGCCGGCTTGAGCAGGTTGGCCGCATCGCCGGTCCCGGCCGCTCCGCCCGCGCCAATGAGCGTGTGGGCCTCATCGATAAACAGGATCGTCGGTGTCGCCGAAGCTTGAACCTCTTCGATGACCTGCTTCAAACGATTTTCGAATTCGCCCTTCATGCTGGCGCCCGCCTGCAGGGCCCCGACATCCAGCGTGCGCAGCCGCACATTGCGCAGCGGCGGCGGCACGTCGCCCGAGGCGATCCGCAGCGCAAAGCCTTCCACGACCGCCGTTTTGCCGACGCCCGCTTCGCCCGTGAGGATCGGATTGTTCTGCCGCCGACGCATGAGAATGTCGACGATCTGGCGAATCTCTTCGTCGCGGCCAATGATCGGATCGATTTCGCCTTTGCGGGCCTGCTCGGTCAGGTCGACGGAAAACTGCTGTAAAGCTTCCTCCTTGCCCATGGCCGCAGGCTTCATCGCCCCGCTTGCTTCGCCCGGCGCAGCCCCGCCGCCGACCTTCGAGCCGTCCGCCGCCGCGAGCCGCTCTTCGACCGAGCCGCCGGTAATCTTGGCGAAGTCCCGCGCCAGCTCATCGGCGTTGATCTTCGAAAACTCCTTCGACATGCCGATGAGGGCATGGCTCAGCCCGCGCGTCTTGAGAATGCCGACAACCAGGTGGCCCGTGCGCACCTGCGCCTCGCCGAACATCAGCGTGCCATAGACCCAGCCGCGCTCGACCGATTCTTCGACGTGCGACGACAAATCGGAAATCGACGTAGCGCCCCGCGGCAGCTTGTCGAGCGACTCGGTGAGGTCCCGCGCGAGCCGGGCCGGATCGCATTCAAAATGCCGAACGATGCGGTGCAAGTCCGAATCCGCGCCTTGAAGAATTTGATGCATCCAATGGACCAGCTCAACGTACGGATTGCCCCGCATCTTGCAAAACACGGTCGCACTCTCGATCGCCTTGTAACCAAGACTGTTGAGCTTTCCGAACAGCGCGGCGCGGTTGATTTCACTCATGGCAATTCAAGCGATTACGCAAATAGAGGTTTTGGAATTGAGGAAATAAATGAGCGCTGTTGACAATCTGAACCGCCAAGCACGCCAAGAAACCCAAAGAAGCCCGCGGTCTTGACTTGGCGTTCTTGGCGTGATTGGCGGTGTTGAATTCATTTTGTTACGACGCTTATGGATCAACTTGTCAGTGAGCGTCTATCCCGCCGTTGTCTGCAACGTCCCCGCGTCGATGTAAGCCGAATCCGGCCCGTCGAATTCGACCGTGGCCACGATGTACCGCCCATCGCGAGACTGACCCAATGTTGTGTGGTGCCATTGCCGCACGTGGCGATACCCGATCTTCTCTGCTGGCGGCGACGTCTCCATCGCGTCTAAAACCAGGTCGCCGGGATCGCGCTCCATCCGGTCGCGCATCATCCACGACGACCAGCCAAGGTGCCCGACGATTCCCAAGCCCAACGGCGGCATCTCTTCCTTGCGCAGATACAACTGCAGATCCCATTGCAACTGGTCGCCGACGTAGCCGCGCACCGCGGCGCTCAGCCTCTCCAGGCTGACGCCCGATGGCGCCCGCGGCGCACCCATTTGCACTCTTCCGTCCTCCGAAAAACCGTCCCGGCCCGGAACTGCCTGCTCGTCGCCGGTTGTGGGATCCAAAACGCCTCCCCCAGGAAGCATGCGGTAATAGTCGTCAAGCGACAGCGGCCCGAACGTGACGCGAAATTTTTGCTGGCAGTCCCAAACGTGGGAACCAACCGTCGTGTTGACGCCCAGCGCGGCCGACGACTGCCCCAACAGGCACCGGCAATTCGCCGGCAGCTCAATCCACTGGCCGACAAATTCCTGAACTTCCACCGGCAGGCGAAAGTATCCTTTGAGGATCGCCAACAGACCCTCCGCATGGCGTGTCTGGCAGCTCATCAGACCGGCGAAATGCCGCTTCGGCATGTCGGGCAACGCGTCGCGGTTCGCGAGCGGGCGCATCCCCATGCCGAAGATCGACGCCACGTATTCCCCGAACCGGTCGGACGTCGGATGATCGAAGCTCACCGTCGGACGCACGCGCGCCCACGCGCGGTAAAAAAACGAAACCATCCGATGGTGAAATACATCGAGAAAGCGCAGCAACGTATAGTCTTCGTGATTGCGCATCCGGTCGCGCACGTATTCGGTCATGTGCAAGGGCAGGGGGCCCTGTGGGCCAAGCAGACCCAAGAACCGCTGAATCAGCCGCGGCGGCCTGCTCGTTTCCCTTTCGACCGCCTGCAGCGTTGCTGGCGCGAATGCCAGCGAGGCTTCCTGACCGAAGCGCACCGGGTCGTCAGCCGTACGCGACGATAAACCCGTCTGCGGCTTGTCCGGATGCGCGCAATCCAAGCGGCGTATCGCTTGGAAGAAGTCGAACGAGTGCGGCGCTTCTTCGAGTTGATCCGGCAGCGTCACAGAATGTGACGACGTCCGATCCGTGTCGGCCATCGCATCACCTCCTGCCGCTGCACGGTGCGCAGCACGGTTTCAGTAAACGAGTTGATCGAAACATATTTCGAGAAAAACTGCTCCAACACGGCGCCCAGCAGATAGACGCCGATTCCCTCAAACAAATCTTCATCGAGAGTCACGGTAACTTCCATGCCGCGGCCGAATGTCAGCGGCCCGTTGGTCGAGAGCTGACGAATGATTGGTTGGGAGCGAATCGTCCGAACGCCGTCGATTTGCTTTTGCACGGTCGCTTCGCCCGAATCCGAATACAGCCGCAGCATCTCGCGCAACGCGCCCGCCCCTTCCTCGGCGCCCTCGCCCGTAAGCGACAAATAGTTGAGCCCAAGGTGACTGACGAGCTTCCAGATCATCTCGCCGGGCGCATGTGCCAGCGAAGGCCGCGGAGGCGTCGGTCCCGCCACGCAGCGCACCGAATTCACCGGCGCACCGATCTCCAGCGAAAAATCCGTCGAACCGGTTCCCAGCGGCAGTTGCAGCGGCAGATCGCGATTGGTGCACAACGTTTCCACCGCCAGCAATTGCAAGTCCGACGAAAAAGGCGCGTTCTTGCGGTCGACGAGGGAAAGGTACATCTCGCTGCCCAGATAGCTGGTCCGCGTGCCGAATTTTTGCTGCTTTCTGGAAACGATTCGCGGCGTGCGCCGAATCGCATAGTACCCGCGATGCTCCTCGGCCGACTCGTCCGTCAGCGAATAAAAGGGATAGAATTCCTGCTTCTGTTCCGCGCCGGAGCCCAAGCCGATCACGCGCGATACTTGATAAATCTCCAAGTCGAGTGGCCGCGTGCGGTCGGGCACGACATGGAGCTCCGATTTTCGGTCATCCACGTGCACCGGGTCGGTGCGCTTAGGAAACAGATTGACGGCGGGCGTGCAAAACAGGGCGACGTTGCTCTTATCGACCGCGTGCGTAAAGCCCGCTTCCGACCGATTGAACAGGATGATGACGTCCACTTCCGAGCCGGCGCAGCGCCTCACGCGGGCCCGATCCCTCGCAGCTCGATAAATAAATAGCGCTCGCGGAAGGCGAAGTACTCACTCAGCAGCCGGTAGCCCTGAAACGAAGCCAATTGATACGGCAGAAGCGCTTGCTGCGGTTCGAACCCGATAGGCTGAATAATGTCTTTATCGAGCAGCTCATGCCAAGTCTCGTTTTCCGCAACCGGATTCACCAGCACGGCCTCGGCATGCGCCAGGCATTGCTCGAACAATGTAACGGGCAGCTCCTCGCGGCCCTGGATATAGAACGGCAAATTCTCGATCGCCAAAGTTTTGAACTTATGGCCCGCCGACACCCGCAACCGAATCCGCAGGCCAGCCACCGCATCGCGAACGCTCGCCGGCAACTCGATCGCTGCCACGTCGCGGCTGAAGTAGTCGGCCCGCGCCACTTCCAGCGGCCACAATTTCAGGTCATGCGCCGTCCGGTATTCGCACGCCGTCTGCTCACCCTTCACCATCTTCCCGCGCAGCACCGTGCCACGCGGAATCGGATAGCCTTCCCCCAGCCCGCTCTTGCTGGAGTCAGGGTCAAACCGCACGATTCCCATTGACGGCATCGGCGCCAAGAAATGCGGATAGACGATCTCCAAAAGGTTTTGCACCAGCTGCGGAAACTCCGAGTCCATCTTCAATTGGACTCTGGCCGCAAGGAACGCAAACCCTTCCAATAAACGCTCCACGTATGGATCGGCGCACTCAAAGCTATCGAGTCCCAGCCGGCCGGCAACCTTGGGGAAATCGCGCAAACTCGGCGCCCAGCTCGCGGATGTGGCGCAGCTCGTTGTCGTAATGTTTCAGCAGCCGTGGATCCATGAAATCTCAGACAGATTGCGTTGCTCGAGCCGATGCGTAGCGTCGTCGAACCGACCCGGTCTCGTTTCTTCTGTGAAAGTCGTAGTCGTAGGGTGTGTCGAGTCCGCGAGACACACCATCGGCAAGCTCCGCCGCTACTGCTAGCAATTACAGAATTGGTGGGACAGTATCGTCAAACCGACCCGGCACGCGCTCGCGGCTGTCGCAAGGGCGTGACTCCGCTATGCCACGCCTCGTTAAGGCCCGCCGCTTTATAGCATTATTGGCCAAGACGAGGCCACCCGCCATATGCGACTACGGTTCCCGTGATGTTCGTCTACGTTGGGGAGGACCGCTGTGTCACGGTGAACTCGCCGTTATCGAGGTCGACCTCGGTTTGCATATACAAGTGAAGAGGAAGCGGATGAGCCCACATGTCTGCTTCAATCGCAAACCGCAGCGTGTTGCTCGTCATCTCGTCCTGCGACACGCTGGCCTTCACAATAACCGAATCGCGTATCAGCCGCGGTTCAAACGTTTGGATTGCTTCCCGAATTTGCACCTCGAGTTTTTCAGGATCGCGCCCGGATGCAGCCATCCCGGAAAGCGCGGGAATCCCGTAGTTCACCACGGAACGCTTCACGTCCGGGCAGTCGTCCAACTTTTCCCGCGACACGAGGTTCTCTGAGTTGAAAAGCCAGGTCAAGTCGCGAATCACGCACTCGCGCAGCCGCGAAATCGATAGCACGCGCTGTTCGCGCGCCTCCACGTCCTTGTGCGGCTCATTGTCCGTCAGGCGATCCAAAAGTGCCGGCTGCAACCGGTCGCGAGGCGTCAATTCGGCCATGCTTAACTCACCGCTTCAAACTCGATCCGTCGCACATTGAGAATTGGATATTCGCCCTGATCAGTTGCCAGAATCCGTTGGCCGATTCCTTCGTAAACTTCGTCGCCCGACTCGCGCCACTCGGTAAGTCGCGCCAACCGGATCTGTCCGTTGTCGTTTTCTTCCGAGCCCGGGTAACGCGTGGGAATCATGCCGACGCCTTGCCCCTGGTTCGTCCACAGAAAACGAGCAGGCAACCACACGGTGTCGCAAAGATCCGTCGGCGCGTCGATGTCGATGCGGGCGATGCGCTGAAACGGCACCCAATAGTACTTGCCGTTGAGGATCACTTCCAACACTGGACCCAGACGCGAATCGGCGTCCGCAATCCAGGCAAAAGATGTTTCACTCTGCTCGGCCGACAATTGCGGGTCGCCGGCCACGGCCATCGTGCCGGCCGAAGTTGGGGCCTCTTCAAGCGCCTTATCCCGGAGCTGTTGCGCCGCGCCGCGTCGCCCTGCTTGGAGACGCGAAGCGCCTCGATCATTTGAGCCATCCACGGCTCCGGTTCGCCCAGGATCATCGGCGAGCGCTCGCCAGAGAACACGCCCCGCCGCAAAGCTTCGCAGCGAATGGCTTCCTGATACGTCCGCGCCATGGGCGCCGCGCCGGCGTCGAGATCGCGGACCACCCCTAGTTGCGTCAGTGCCCGGTCCCATTGGCCCAGCACCGACAATAGCTGAAACAAGAAAATGCGGTGGCGCGGTTCGTCGGGAGAAGCTCGCACCTCGTTCTGCAGGTCGCCGAGCGCCCGGTTCAAATCTCCCTCGCGCAGCGCTTCGACTGCCGACATCCTTTATTGACCCCTCCCTTACATTTTTTAGAGCGCAAACAAATATGAAAACCGCCAAGAAATGCCGGAGAAGCCAGTATGTTTACTTGGCGATCTTGGCGTCCTTGGCGGTTCAGACGGTTTTGTTTGAGCGCTTACTTTTTCTGCGACGGCAACTTCGAGGTCAGACGCAAGGATACGGTGAGACCCTCCAGTTGATAATGCGGCCGCAGGAAAAACTTCGCGGAGTAATATCCCGGATTGCTTTTATCCGGTTCGACCACCACTTCAGCCGCGGCCAGCGGCCGGCGCGCCTTGTCGGCGTCCGACGCAATGCTCGGGCTCGGTTCGATGTATTGATTGATCCAGTTCTGGAGCCAGACTTGAAGCTGGTCCTGCTCCATGCTGGCCCCAATCTTATCGCGGACCATGCACTTCAGGTAGTGCGCGAAACGGCAAACTGCAAACATATAAGGCAGCCGAGCCGACAAGTTCGCATTCGCCGTCGCGTCCGGGTCCTGGTACTCGGTCGGCTTCTGCAGCGATTGAGCGCCGATGAATGCGGCGAAATCGCTGTTCTTCTTGTGAATCAACGGCATGAATCCGTTCTTTGCCAGCTCCGCTTCACGCCGATCGCTGATGGCGATCTCCGTCGGGCATTTCATATCGACGCCGC
Organism: uncultured Planctomycetota bacterium; assembly: GCA_963713365.1. Classification (GTDB taxonomy): domain Bacteria; phylum Planctomycetota; class Planctomycetia; order Pirellulales; family Lacipirellulaceae; genus JABDGM01. The sequence goes on from CAVQLN010000013.1 coordinate 437,345, forward strand.
CGTCATCGGTCGGAAACGTGTGCGTCGGCAGGCCCTCGACCGCGCCGCCGGATTCGACGCCGCGGATCGCCGTGCACCAGCCGTACATCTTGAACGCCCGCGTAATGTTCGTGGCCATCGCGTACGCCGAGTTGGCCCAGGCGTATTTGCTGTGGTCAGTGCCTTCGACATCCTCCTCGAACGCAAATTCTTCGACCGGGTCCGTCTTCGCGCCGTAGGGTAAGCGGGCCAGGAACCGCGGCATCGCTAGTCCAATGTACCGTGAGTCTTCGGCTTCACGCAGCGATCGCCAGGGGGCGTACTCCGGCGTTCCAAATATCTTGGTGAGATCGCGCGGGTTGCTCAGCTCCTGCCACGAATCCATCGCCATGACCGTGGGATCGGCAGCCGAAATAAACGGCGTGTGCGAGGCCGCGCAAATCTGCATCATTTCCTGCAGGACTGCCACGTCCGGCGGCTGATGGTTGAAGTAATAATCACCAACAAGGCAGCCATAAGGCTCGCCGCCAAACTGCCCGTATTCCTGCTCGTAGATCGCTTTGAAAATCGGGCTCTGGTCCCATGCCACGCCTTTGAACTTCTTGAGCGTCTTGCCCAAATCGTTCTTGGAGATGTTGATCACCCGAACCTTGAGCATCTCGTCCGTCTCGGTGTTGTTGACCAGATAGCTCAATCCCCGCCACGCGCTCTCCAACTGCTGATAACTCTCGTTATGCAAAATGAGGTTGATTTGCTCGGTCAGCTTCTGATCGAGCTCGGCGACAAGCGCGGTAATCGAATCGAGCGTGTTATCGGAGATGAGCGTCGCGTGCTCAAGCGCCTGTGAAGCCAGGGTCTTCACGGCCGACTCGATCGCCTCCTTCGCCGCATCGGACTTCGGTTTGAACTCTTTCTTTAAGAGCGAAGCGAACTCGCCGGATTCAAAAGCCGTCGTGGCCTCTGCAGCCTGGCTCTGGAGGTTGGTCTTTGCCATGTCCCGAAACTCGTGTGGTTCTAAAAGTGCGACGCTCGCGCTGTGGCACGACGTCAGTTAAGCTGGTCCAGCAGCGAGTCGAGGTCGTCCTTGCCTTCGTCCTCTTTGCCGGACGTGTCTGTTTCCCCTGTGTCCGATGTCTCGCCGACCGGCTCCGCGGCGGGCGGTTCGATGGCAGCCGGTCCATTCGTCGCTTCTGATGCCGCCGGTGCGGAACTTGCGCGGCTGGCAGCCGGCTTCGGTGTTGATCCCAAAACTGCCAACAGCGACGGGTCTGCCAGCATCTTGCCGATCAAGTCCTCGGCGCCGTCTTCCCATCCATATACGTCATCAGATTGGACAACTGCGTTCGCGTCTCCAGGAGCTTGCGCAGTGGCTCCACCTTCTGGGCAATTGCCGCTGGTGAAAAATCGTCCATGCTCTCAAACGTAATATCCACCTGGAGATTACCTTCCCCGGTGAGCGTGTTTGGCACGGCGAATGCCACCCGCGGCTTCATCGCCTTTAATCGTTGATCGAAATTATCGATGTCGATTTCTAAGAATTTACGGTCCGCGACCGCAGGTAGCGGTTCGGCCGGTTTTCCGGACAGATCTGCCATCACCCCCATGACGAACGGCAGTTGGATCGTCTTGGGCGAACCGTAAACCTCTACGTCGTATTCGATTTGAACGCGAGGAGCCCGGTTTCGAGCGATGAATTTTTGACCGCTTTTCTTGGCCACAGGTGACCCCTTTTAAGACGCTTGCATTGAGAGTAGAACTACCTATTTTCAACTTATAGATTAAGGGCCCACGACAAACAACTCAATACGAGCTAAAGGTTTTCGGCGAGTATCGTCCCCGCCTGTCTATCCAAAACAATCGAAAACGGGCCGGACATTTCGCCACCTTACCGTCGGCTTATTCGCCCGAACCCTCCTTATCCGTACCGGCCAGCGCCAGGATTTGGGCCAGGGCGTCCGGCGTCAGGTCTTGCACGATCTCCACGAAGCTCTTCGTGGCCAGCCGTTTGGCCCGGTTGAGCAACAGCGGCACGGGGCTCGATGGCTCGTTTCGGGCGTAATATTGGCTGATTTTGTCCAGCGCCCTAACCACATCGTCGCGTGACTGGATTTCGCCCGTCAGCCGGCCCGCAGCGGCCACCGGCGTGCCGTCTTGCCCGACAACCGCTCCCGTCGGAACTTCGGCTTCCACATCGCGACGCTGCAGATGTTCCCCGAGAATCGCGTAAATATCCGCAAGTGTTTTGCGGAGCGATTCCAGGCTGACGGCCCGCGATGATCCGACCTGCTCGGTAATCACCGATTCGATGGCCTCGGAATGCTGCAAAGCGTCCCGTACGCCGTATGTATTGGCCCGCAGTTCCTCGAGGTCACATTCGCTAAATGCCGCCTCAATCGTCGCAGCTTTGGGGGGGTCTTCGCCGGCCTGCGGTGGTATCTCGCCCCTGGATATGTCGACGTCGCGCAGTGAAAAACGCCCCAAAAGCCGCGATGCAACCATCGGTGCTGCGCGCAACGAGTCGACCGTCGTCACCTTATCCGCCAAGGACGAAACCGTGTTCACCCGCACCGTCGGATCATTCTCGTCCTCCGGATCCAGTTGCGGATGTACGTTCGGCCAGAATCTCTCCAGGTAACCACGAACCAAAGCCAGGCCTTCCGCAAAAGCCGGAAGCCCTTCCGTCTTGAGCAGTCCCAGAGCGAGCGTGCACGCGACGCGCAGATCCCTCGTCCGCTCGACCAGGTCCATCCCAAGTTGGCTGACCTCCCGCCAATTAGGTTCTTCGGCCGGAATGATCGTGGCGCCGTATTGCTGCTCCGGCTTTTCGCGTGCCGCCTGCTCGAACGCCGCGAACGTCGGATCGTATTCCAAGTTCTCGCCCGAGGGGACATCCTCCGAGAGAGGCTGCAGCAACCTTTCTACATCGAGCGTGGCCATGCGCGGCTCGCGGGCTAAGAACGCGAAACAGAAAAGACTGCCCGGCGGGCAGTTCCCCCTAATTTTAGGTTAAGCGTGCGCGCGCAGGGATAGCAAGCGGCCGGCGCCGCCAGCGATTATAGCGCGGATCCAGGAAGCGGCACTCGCAACCGCGCGCCTTGGGCAGAATCTCGTGTACCGGCCGCGACAATCGACCCGGTTAGAATGAAGAATCGGATGGTAACGATTTCGCAGCCTTTGCCATTCATCCGGCACGCTGAACCGGCGAGGCGGCCGCTTGCGGCTTCACGCATATCACGCGCACCGGTTCGACGCGACCCCACTTCTAACGCCAGCCACTACAGCGAATCGCCAGAGCTGTCCGCGGCGGTGCCGACTCGCGCCGGCCGAAACGCGCGCGTCTGCTCGTTCAACGCCGCCACGTCGGTGGAAATTTCTTGCAAGCGATGAGCGACCAGCTCCAGTTCCTCGCGCAGCGTCAAGAAGCCCTTTTCCTCAAGCTCCTTGATATGTGCCTCGACTTCACTTGTGACTTTACCGCTACTCTGGTCCTCCGCCTCTTGCATCGAGCCAATGATGACGCCCGTAAACAAGTTCAGCATGATCATCGTGCCTAGCATGATGAAGGAGACGAAATAGAGCGGCGCCGCGTACGGATGAGGAGTCGACACTCGATTTGCTGCCTCGGGCAAGGCGCGCCATTCGTCACTGTAGTTGACGTCGGATCCAAACAATTGTGAGTGCATGACGTCATTCCAACCTTCTAGAGTCACGACCTGAAATAACGACAACATCGATCGCTGAAGGTTTCCGAACCGGATGGGATCGTTATCTCTGAACAGAAACGTGCCCATCACCGCGTAAATATAGAAGTGCAATAGCAGCAATATGCCGACGTAGCCCAGCGCAGGGATCGACTTGAGCAGCGCACTGACAAGGATTTGCAGGCGAGGCAACATGGTGAGCAGACGCAGCGCCCGCAGCAGCCGGGCCATGCGGAACACCATCACAAACTGCCTGCCGCCGATCGGCAGGAGGCTAACCGCTACGATCGAAAAATCGAAAATGTTCCAAGGATTCCGAAAGTAGTCCCACGGCTTCGATCCGCATGCCAAAATCTTGATGACGGCCTCGACGACGAAAAACCCAAGGATGATGTTCTGCAGCAACAGAATCCACTTGCCGATCGTCGTGTGCACATCAAACCGGGGATACGTTTCCATGCCGACGAGTATTCCCGACAGCACGATCAGCGCCAGAATGAACTGGTTGAACGCGGGCGCATCGACGATTCTTTTGCACGTCTCGGTTACCTTATTGGACTGCTCGGCCATAGAGTTCGTCCCCCGCTTCAATGTGGCGATTCGGGCCGCATCGATCTATATCGATCTGTGTGGCTGCGGCCCCGTCCACCGAAGCTCGTCGCACAGAACATCCGATTCAGCTCCCGCCACGCTTACGAATAATCGCGACCAGCTAAAGTGCCAGTCTGTACCGCCAATTTGCGTCGTGTCAAGCGCCGCGCCCCACCGTCCAAACCAATTGGCAGCAATTCAACTGCTCTCGGCGGCCGGTCGCGGAGCGACTCTGGATTCCAGCACTTAGATTTATTCGCCGCTGGGTGCGCCGCGAGGCACTGCGCTTTACGTGCCAACCGCAAATCAGTTAGGATGGTGCCGTCGGAAGAGCGAGTAGTGACTGACCATTCGGGTGGCTTTTCCTGCCGGTCCTCACCGGAAACGCAATCATAAATCTCGGCTGGGCCTGCCGTTTCCGCGACCCGAGCTGAGTAGTGGCCATGAGAAATCTGCCTGTTCATTGGTACGAAGGTCTGTTCTTGCGCCGCACCATTTGCAGGCGGCGGACCGCTATTGGAGCGAGCTGCTGCAGACCAGCTCCCGCTGGAACTGCGCCTACGACTACGGACTTTACGCCTTCGAATTCAGCAAGGAGGCACTCGCCAATCATCAGATCGACGTGCACGTTCTCAAGGCCCGCATGCGCGACGGCACGGTCGTCGATTTGGATCTGGGCCAGAAGCCCGACCGCGTCGATTTGAAGCAATCGGTTGGCGAAGTCTCGAATCTCGCGGCACAGCTTGGCGAAGCGTTCGAGCAGGAATCGATCGTCCGCGTTTACCTGGCGGTCCCCAAGCTCAAACTGGGCCGCATCAATATTGCCACCACCGAGCAGGACGGCGGAACGCGCTACTCCGAAACGCGCCTCATGCTGGCCGACGAAAACCGCGGCGGTCACGAACAACAAGTCCAGCTCCGCGAGCTCAACGCAAAGCTGGTCCTCTCCACTCAGGACCTGACCGGCTATGAGCTGCTTCCGATCGCCCAGATCAAGCGAGCCAGCGAGGGCGAAGCCAGCCCGGAGCTCGACGTCGAATACATTCCGCCAGTTCTGTCCATCAACAGCTGGTCCGGGCTTGGCAGCGATATCGTGCGTGCCCTTTACGACGTGATGGGTCGAAAGATGGAGGTCCTCAGCAAGCAGATCATCAACCGCGGCATCGGCCGCGAAAGCCAGGACCCCGGCGACCTCGACCGCATCTCCATGCTCGAAAAGCTCAACGAGGCGTACGCCACGCTCTCGATCCTGGCGTTCGCGCAATCGATCCATCCGCTCGTGGCCTACACCGAGCTGTGCCGTATTCTCGGTCAGCTTTCGATATTCACGCCGCAGCGCGTCGCCAGCGATATCCCCGCCTACGATCACGAAGACCTCGCACGCATCTTCAAGCAGATCAAGCGGCGAATCGAGGACATCCTTCGTGCGGTACGCGACTACGAATTCGAGCAGCGCTATTTCCTCGGCGTCGGCTTGGGCATGCAAGTCTCGCTCGAGCCCACCTGGTTCCATTCGAATTGGGAATGGTGCATCGGCGTCAAGAAAGGCGACCTCAGCGCGCAGGAGTGCCGCAATTTGCTTTCGCCCGGCGTGCTGGATTGGAAATTCGGCAGCAGCCGGCAAGTGGAGAACATTTTCCTCCGCCGCGCCGAAGGCGTTCAACTGCGTCCGCTGGAGCGACCGATTCGCGCCCTCCCTGCCCGGCAGGAGTGGATCTACTACGAAGTGCTCCAAAACGATTCGCTGGCCTGGCGCGACGTCGTCGCTACGCAAACGCTGGCCATGCGGCTGCGCGACTCGTTGATTCTCAACAAGGACAAGTTACAAGGTGAAAGGGAGATCGTGGTTGCGGCGCTCGACCGGAAGGTGCGCCTCCAGTTCGCGCTCTTCGCCATTCCCCAACACCAATGACACCCAATTTCGCGCAGGCCGTCGACCCGATTTATCTGTACGTCCTCGCGCTGCTCGACCGCATCGGACGTTCGGCCAAGACCGTGCCGCGCGAGGAGCGCGCCGGATCCGTGCGCTGATCGACGAAGCCGAGGCCCGGCTCGGTTTCGGCACCGAATGGGAGCTGGCCAAGTACGCGCTCGTCTCCTGGATCGACGAGATGCTCGTCGACGCCCCCTGGGACCATCGCGAATGGTGGAGCAACAACGTTCTGGAAATCGAGCTGTTCAACTCGCGCCAATGCCACGAACAGTTTTTCGTGAGGGCCCAGAAGGCCTCCACGATCACCGGCCGCGACGCGCTGGAAGTGTTCTATGTGTGCGTGATCCTCGGCTTCCGTGGCCTGTATCACGACATGGAATCGAGCTCGGCCGTGGCGCAGTCGCTCAATCTGCCCAGCGAACTGAATGAATGGGCCAGGCAAACCGCCTTGTCCGTCCGCCTGGGGCAAGGCCGCGATGCGCTCGCCGCCCCCGGCGGTGAAATTCACGGCGCGCCGCCGCTGCGTTCGCGCGCCACCGTGGTCTGGCCATGGCTGGCGGCGACGCTTTCCGGCGCCACCGCTTTTCTCGTCTGGTACCATTTTTTGCGGACCTAACACAACGTTTCGGCGCCGAACGCGATGGCAAAAAAACCGGCCAAAGCCAAACCAGAAGAACCGCCGGATGACGACGACGATGCCGTCGATCAGGCGCCGCCACCGCTTCCGCCGCCACCGCCCCAAGTGTCGGTGCCGGCCCGCGCCTCCTGCCTGACCTTTCTCGTTCTGCTTTTGGCCGAGCTGATCATCCTCGTCGTCGTGTGGTTCACGCGCGAGAGCATGCCGTTCCGCTGGCCATGGTTCATCGGCGTCAACCTTCTGATCATCGTCATTCCGATCGTCGTCTATCGCGCCGTCGCGCTGTGGATGTTCGATGAGGTTGCCCGCTTTCCCGATATCGCCGGCGCCTGCGCGCTGGAATTGCCGAATTGCAGCGTCAGGGCATGTCGCTCGACGCCGCGCCGCTGTTCCTGGTTCTCGGAACGGGCAACGACAAGCTGCGCCGCAACTTCATGAACGCCGCCGAGCGCGAATATCGCGTCGATGGTGGCGGCGACACCGCTCAGCCTATTTACTGGTATGCCAACGACGACGCCATCTTCCTCTTCTTGAACGACGTCAGTTGGACCAACGCCGCCATCACGATGTACGAGATTCATGCCGCGGCGGTGAAGGGCGGCCAGCAAATGCCCGGCGAAGTGCCGCAGGCCGCCATTGGCGGCCGCAAAGCGGCGCGCTATTTGGGCACGCTTCTTCCCGGCGCTGCTCCCGCGCCGCAGCAGCACAGCCCGCGCCCCGAGATGCCCTCCGATGCCCCCGCAGTCGAAAGGATGAACCCCGGCCCGGCCCCCGCGGTGAAAGCGCAGGGATCCGCACCCCGCGCGCGATGATGGCGGGGGCGGCAACTACTTTCAAACGATCAGCCCCGACCAGATCCTGCGCCCTGCTACGCCGGCCGCGAGTTCTCAAGCGGCCCCCGCGTCGATCACCGGAGCGCCCCGCGGCGGCCGGGCAGCGCGTTTCCCGTCGCTTGAGCTCGCAAGCCTCAGGCCACCAGCTGCAGCGGCTGGAGAATGTTTGCGGCATGTTGCGCCGGCACCGGCACCCCGTTTGTCCGGTCAACGGCATCCTTTCGCTGCTGCCGTTCGAGATGCTCAAAGCCGGTGCGCAGGACGTCGCCGAGCTGGAGCGCGCCATTTCGGCGGACCTCACCACCATTTATCGCGAGCTGCAACTGCGCTGCCCGGTGACCGCCGTCGTCGTGGGCATGGAGCAGGAGCGCGGTTTCCGCGAAATGATCCGCCGCATCGGCCGCGAGGGCGCCACCAAGCAGCGCTTCGGCCAGCGATTCGACTTGCGCGTTCCCTCCACCGAAGAAGAGCTGCGCAAGTTCTCCTCCCATGTCTGCGGCACGTTTGAAGATTGGGTGTACACGCTGTTCCGCGACGAGCAGGCGCTCTCACACCCGGGCAACACTTATCTCTATGCACTGCTGTGCAAAGTGCGCCGCACGATGAAAGCCCGCCTCGGCGACGTGCTCGGCAAAGGCTTCGGCTACCGCGAACACACCGAGTCGCCGATCCTGTTCAGCGGCTGCTACTTCGCAGCCACCGGCCCCAAGAGTGATCGCCAGGCATTCGTGAGCGGCCTTCTGAGCAAGCTCTACGACGAACAAGAAGACATCGAGTGGACGCCCGAAGCAATCGACGACGACCGCCGCCGCGGCCTCTTCGCTATCATCGGCTGGATCGTCTGCGCCATAATCCTCATCGCGACCGGGGTTTGGTTCCTGGTGGACCGATTCTCTAGCTGACGACGTTTGCAGGATCGAAGCCCGCAGCGCACAGCATGTTGCAAGTGCTAGCGTGCGTGCGCTAAGACAATTGCAGGGCCGTTCACGGCCCTTCGGCTTAATAGGCCCGCCGTTTACGGCGGGTTGACTGGAGCGGGATGGTCATCTCGTAGCCCTGTTCACAGGGCTTCTCGCCGCAACGGCTTAAGCCACGTAATCAAGAAGCCCCATGAATGGGGCTGAGCGGAATTCCTGCGGGCATTTCCGTAACCCGCCGTAAACGGCGGGCCTAATACCGCCGGGCGGAAAGGGCCGTGAACGGCCCTCCGCTGACAGAAGCATGCTGACTGCGATCAAGATCGCTCCGAAGGAGCGAAGGCATGTAGCCGGCGGCGTCAGCCGCCGGTTGATGCTTCAAGCTCCGCGCAACATCTCGCGCCAGTCCGATTACCATGCCAATAACCACACCGATAGTCGCGTTAAACAGGGCGTCTGCCAGCCAGTATGTGTCGCCACCAGGTGCACCTACATTGATTAACAGCCCAAACGCGAAACCAGCAATCCCACCAACCAGTGTCCATTTTATCAATGGACCAAAGCGACCAGGCTGTTGACTCGACTCTTCCATTTGAAATTTCACATCGCGGCGCAGAGCCGCTCTCCGCATCCGAAGGCTTTCAGCAGAACAGACGCCGTCAGGCACCGCGGTCACAGCGATTCGCAGATACTTGCCTAGTAGAAGTAGGTGAGCAAACGAAATGGCACCATAACGACGCCGAGCATCAGCAGAATCAGCGCCGCAACAATTAGCACGGCGCGAAGGCTGAACTGCCATTGCCCTCGGCGCATTGCCTCAATCGAATTCCCAGCCATTCTAACTAAGCCCGCAGCGCTGGCCACGGCAGCCAGCACCCAAAGTGGAAACGCCAACATAGTAAACCACTCCATGTCACCATCGGACTGCGCCGCGACGATGATCCCTAGCCCAAAAGCAACCACCGACATGGCGATCAGCAAAGCGCGTACGCTGAAGCGCCATTCAATCTTCCTGATCCAGGGCAATAACGCCAGAGTGGCCGTTACCAGCAGCGCGGCCCAATAGGGGACGACTATGGAGACACTCGAGGATGAAAAATGAAAGTACCCCAGGACCATTGAGAGCGGATTGCGGTCCGACTGTCGAACTGGCCACGTACTGAAGTGCCAAAGGCGGTCACTTGATTTGATTTTGCTGTCCCAATTGTTTTCAAATTCTCCTCGCTTTGAAGTTAAGAATATCATTCCCGACGTGCGTGATGGTCCGACGAACCGATCCTCGTACGTATAACTCCGCACCCACATCGCAATCGAGAACACGCAAGCCGTCAGGCTCAGCGCCGTCACGGCAATGCGCAGATACATGAGCATTCTGCCATCCTACGGCGCCGCGCACGAAATAGCCCGACTAACTCAACGTGACAACTATCCCCATCGCCGAGACTCCGAGGGTTTTCGTGTTTACGGAGGTATTATCGCCGGCCAGCAACACTAGGATGTTTGAACACGGCACGGAACTCGCCTTCATGCTGCTGATAGATCAACACCAACTCCCATCCGTCAGCCCCAAGCAAATTGGCTCTCTGAACGTTGAAGTCACTGCCGGATTCGACTCGGTACTGCCACTGGCCAGGACGCTCCGCCACTTGGCCTGTCGTTGATGTTTGTGTTGCAATGAATGCAAGCGGAACTAACACAACTACCGCGATGACCGTTCTCCAATTTGCAACCATTCGTACCCCCTCGCTAAAGAAACTGAAAGGAACGTCCTTGTCAAAGTTTGGGTGGCGTTGACTCCGCCGCCAGCCGGCGTACGAATTGCCGTACGACTTTGGACTGCTCCTCGCTCAAGCGAGCCGAGCGCTCGTCTTCGATCACTTGTTTGGCAAGCTGCTTGATGGCGTGGCGAATGGCCAGCGTGGTGGCCTCTCCGGCATTAGCTCCCAACTCGGCGCACAGTTTCATGAGCGCTTCAATTTCCAGCCGAATGGGCTTGTACTGCTCGGCTGAGAGCTCGGCCGGCCAATCTATCTGCGCTTGAATCGCAGCCTTCTTTTCTGCCGCCACTTGCCGCCGCGCTTCTCGCTTTTGTGTAAAGTCCTCGCGCCTGCGCGCGTTCTCTTCGGCGCGCAGCTCGCGCCGCTCGATCTGGAACTGGAGATCGGCCATGCGGTTCTCAAGATACCGGCTGCGCGCTTCTTCCCGTTCTCTTAGAGCCTGGGCGTAGTACAGCGACGCGGTGGCTTCCGCCTCGAGCAATTCAGCGCGGCCCCGCAAATAGCCTTCCGCCACGGTCGACGGGTGATATCCGTCGTAGAAGCCATAGTACCCGTTGTAAACCGGGTACCCGTAGTAAACCGGCACCGCGTATGGGTGGTAGTTGCCTACGTAGAACGATTGTGCCGAAGCGCTCCTCGTCCAAGAGTGGCTCAGCAGAAATGCGGCCAGGAAATACGCTAGTAGAATCCGAGCGGACATACCTCTTTCCAGCAGTCAATTGTATCCATCGCATGATGCTTGAGAAGATCAGTAACAGTCGGCGGATCCAGGCTATGAGCGCACTTGCGTGCATTGCAAAACCTGGGCCAACGGATACGGCCGCATGCGAATGTTGGCCGCGGCTCGAAGACCAACAAGCGGCATGCGCGCTGACGAAGCTCAGCAGCCCATCGAATTTCAGTCGACACGGCTCCAATTTTGCGTGAGATCGACTTCACACGAGGGAGTAGTACCGACATTCACAGACACGTGCGTCGCCGGAGGGCGACGAACCGTAACCTCGCGCTCGGCCGCGTTCAATTAACTGAGGGTGTCCGAGAATTAGAGTCGCTAATTACAGCAGCATCGAAAGGTTCGCAGCCCGCAGCGCAAGCAAGGGAGTTTGCGGCAACCCTTGCTTGCGCTGCGGGCTGCAATCCGGGGCGGTTTTCAGAAGCCCGAATTTCCGGACGGGCTTATTTAACTACGCAGCGAATATCTCGCGCGGCGAAGCCTTTTTTCTGTCGCAAGATTGCACTTGCGCCATCGCCGTGACGACATAATTTCGATGCTCGCCATATCCTTCAGCGATTCACGCTGCACAAATGCCACAACTCTCGCACGCCCGCCGACTCATTTAGACAGGCCGGATTCTGCTGATGACGTCACGATTCGCACACCCCATCGCCGACGCATGGCCGAAATCAGCCCTGTGTCCGTGGCATTGATAAACGCCCGTAGCACGGACTTCAGTCCGTGGCATTGATAAGGGATGACTCAAAAATAACTTCTGCCTTTTGGATAACGGCAACCACTCGGGAATCACACCGAAGATGTTTAACTCAAAGCCCAGGGTCGGTCGCCGCGGCGACCGCACCATGGGTAATCGAGCTCATTCCTAAGCGCCCGTAGCACGGACTTCAGTCCGTGGCATTACGGACTAAAGTCCGTGCGACGGACAGGTGGCCAAAAATCTCTTGCAATCGGCCGCTGCTTCTGATAGGATACGCATGTTCACTAATGATCGTGCGCCCTGTTGTGGAGGACCCATCGGCCCCTGGCGGCAATTGTCGGGACAGGTTGTTAACAGGCCTCGTAGGATCTCCCGGCGCAAGTTTCATCGGCCACCGGGCCGCTGCGGCTACGCCGGCATGTACCCCTACGATCGTCTTCCGGATGCGCTGATGCGACAACGCCAAACTGGGTCGATCCTTCCAACAGCCAGCGGACGGTCAAGGATCGTGCAAGCGTGCGACCGTTGTGCGCGGGTCTCCTGACCCCGCACACGCGCTGTGCGCGGATCTTCGCATCCGCTAGCGGCTACGTTCATTCGCGCGGTCCGAAATGCGGGGGCCCCCAATTTTTTTATTTTCACGTTCGCCACGCCAGCAGATGCAGGATTGAATTTGCCGCACCAAGTGAAAGCAATGTAGTCATCTCGCTCCGCTCGGCTGCGACCCGGCACACGGCGAATCCATGTGCCGTGTGCCCGCACGGCCGAAGCCGCGAGAAAAAACGCCCGCCTCAAACGCAAGCGGTTTCGTCTCGCCGAACCCTCCCCTGACCCCTCCCTAAAAGCGAGAGGGATGTGGCAGCATCCGCCTGGGCGACTTCAACGAACTGAGCCAAAGTCTGCGCTAGCACTGCGCTCGTCGCGCCGGTTTCCCCAGCGCATTTTGCCGCGCCGCCGCAGTGAGGAACTTTGGGGCATCTTCGGGAATCCGGAGAATTGTTCTAACCGGCACGACCCTCAAAGTCGATTAATGACGGTGAGATTACGTCCACCGTGGCCCTCGATGCAAGCAAAAAGAAACGGCTGACCAAAAGAGACGTCAATGACCACGCGCCGTCTTCCATTGCTGGGTTTGATGATCACCTCGCTCGTGTCTAGCGGCGCAGAGGCCCAGTCGCCACTCCCGGGCTACGCCCAGCCAAGCAGCAGGCAATCTGCGGCGCCGCTCGCGGCGTCAGCGACGACCTCCACGCAACCGCCGACTACCGAGCGCAGCAACTGGTTAAAACGGCTGGTGATTGGCCAATCCGAAAACGAGGAAGCAAAGCCAAACTCCGTAACGTTTTCGAACCCCAGCAGCCGGCAACCGGCCGCGGCACACAGCGCGACACCCGCGGCAAAAACTGCTTCGCCGGTACCCAACATCCAAGCCCCGAGTGTCAAACAAGGTTCGCGCGACCGCATCGCAACCGGCCGCGACGAACGAGAAGGGCAATTGGTTCCAGCGGTTGGCGCCGGGCGATCGCGACGCGGCGCCGCAAAAACCGAAGCGCCGAAGTCCGTAGTGTTCGCTCCCAACAGTCGCAGGCTGCCCCCTGTAGAATCCCAAACGACGAGCGCGAAAGCCGCGCCAACAACCGCATCAAAAACGTCCGGACTTCCGCCGACAACCCAGCCCGCGCCACAACCGGAAAACACAAATTGGTTCAAACGACTCGTGGTGGGTGACGCCAAAGAGAACAGCTCGCCGACCAAAACAGTTCAGTTCGCCGTGCCGCAGCCGAGCAGCCGACAGGCCATCCCGGCTCAGTTGCCGACTCCGAGTGCGCCACACAACGCGCAGACGGCCGCGTCGAAAGTCGTCTCGGCTCCGAAGCAAGCGCCGCAGCAGTCAACCGAGGATCGTCCCGGTTGGCTGCGTCGACTCGTCGTCGGCGAAACTTCTAAGGCTCCCAATACGACAACTACTATTCCCTCTACACCTGCCGCAAATCCAGCGAACCCGGCGCAGTCGATCGCATCCCAGCCGGCGCAGCCACGCCAGTTGTCCGGACTATTTCCGCCGCCTCAAGCACAGGCAACCGCCTCGCATCCGAACTCGCTTGCCGCGCAAAGCCCAGGTGCGCAAGGGACGGCTCAATCGCGGGCGGCGCACGTCCCACATTCTCTTCCGGGTTCGCAATCTGGCAACGTTGTGATCGCCGACTCGTTGAACGAGGCCAGGCAATCGGCGCAAAAGGATAAGATTGATCCCGATTCGGAGGATAGCGTTTCGCTGACGTCGTGGATTTCGCGTCTGCACCGTCGTCCATCATCCAACGAAACGGCGGCGCCGCGGACGAACGCATTGGCGCCGGCCGCCGTCGCCGATCGAAAGCGCGCTAGCCGCAGCGCAACCGTCTGTGGCGGCCTCGCGGCAGCAGCCGAATGCTCAGTCGGCCGCGCTCGGTGCCGGATTAGGAGACCCGCGCACAATGGCTGGCGACCCGCGCGCATGGGCAGCTACAACCAAGCCGCGCTGCGAAAACGCCAAATAACGCGCAAACGGCGCCGACTGGCGGATGGACCGCAACCAGCCGCGCCGCGACACCGGATAATGACAACTCATTGACCGGCTGGCTGACACGCCCGTTCCGTACTGACGACAAGGCCAACGATGAGTTGCTCGCCACGCAGCACCGCGCTGCCGGCCAAAGCAGCACCAACGCACCCGTTCGACTCCCGGCCGTCGCGCAAACCGCTCCGCGGTCATCGCCGGACAGCCACGCACGGCTGGGGCCGGCATCGGCGCCGGCTGACGCCGCCAACGTAGGCCTGTACGCCGAGCGCATCCCAACCGCGGACAACGCCTCGCCGGTTCGTTTCGGCAGCAACGTTCGTTTAAGCGCGGCCGATGCTTCATATCCAGCCATGGCATTGGGATCGGCCAGCGGCCCGACGGGCGGTCCGACCAACGCCTATGCGTCACAAGATGCCACCAATCGCGTGTCGCCCACAACCGGATATCAATCGGCGGCAGCTCCCTATCAGTCGACCGCAGCTCCCATGATGATGCAGCCACGCTCGCTGCCACCAATGAACGAGAGCACGGCCGCATTGCCCCTGGCACAGGAAGCGTATGAACCGCCGGCCGGGAATGAGTCCGCAACCAATCCGCTCGGTCGGCCAAAGATAATCTTCAATCCTGTTGCCGGCATGAACGGCCGCGGCCAGGCCACGGTGAAGCCTACGGTGCAGGTATCGCACGGCGACGAGCCAGCCGAGAACTATCCGCGGTATACAAGCTACCCTCCGATGCGTTTCGCACAAGTTGACCAGGACGACAGCCTGCCGCCGCCTGATCCTTCCCTGATCCAAGAAGGACCAGAAGGTGCTGAAGTTGTTGAAGGAATTGAAGGTCCGGTTGTCACGGCTGAAGAGCTGCCGATGCAAGGTGCTCCGGACATGTGGGTGCCGGAAGATATGCCGTACGAAGGGCCGATGACCGCCTACGAAGCAGCCGGCCCGTTCCTGGAATGCGGTTTCACGCTCCTTGCGCACCTGAACGGACCGCGCTCATGCCCGGAGGGCATCGGCGTTGAAAACGTCATGAACGCGCCGTTCTGGCTCGACACGACGCAGCCTCTGCAAAACTGCCGGATCCGCGCCGACGCGGCCGCCGACTGGGAATTCCCCGATCGTATCGAATACTTCTGGGCGAAGACGCCGGGGCCGAAGGGTGCGCAGGCAGAATTCGACGCCTTCGGCGGTGAACCGAATGTTGATTACCAAGAGGTCAGTTTTTATATCGAGCGTGGCTCCGAACGACTCTCGATTGGCACCGACCTTCCGATTCGCGCCGTCGACCCGGTTGTTCGTCGCAACACGACGGGCTTTGGCGACATGCGTGTGACGACGAAGGCCGTTTTGCTTGATGGCAAGGATTGGCAGCTCACCCAGGTGTTTCACACGCACCTTCCGACAGGCTCCTTCCGCCGCGGCACCGGCAACGGGCATGTGTCGTTGGAGCCGGGTGTCGCGTGGCGATACAAGTGGAGCGACGTAACCTACATCCACGGTGATCTCACCTACTGGTTTCCGATCGCCGCGGATCCGTTTCACTCGGGGCAAATGTTTAACTACGGCATCGGCATCAGCCACATTTGGATTGACGGCGACAAGTGGGCGCTCATGCCCACGTTGGAGTTGAACGCGTGGACAATCCTCGATGGACGCCAAACCTTTCCCTTCGAATTCGATGACCCGACCGATCCTCGCGGTGAAATTGACACGCTCAGTGTCTTGAACATCCACCCGGGCTTGCGCTGGGTGTGCGACACGGCAGGCGACTGCGGCGTGCGTGAATTCGGCATCTCAAGTGGTATCACCGTTACCGAAGACCATTGGTACGAAGAAATTCTGCGGCTCGAGCTTCGCTGGGTCTTCTAGAGCTGGCGGGTTTGGCCGGCGCTTCTCGACATAACCCGAAATTCAAGCGACGGAATCCGGACAATACCCCGCTCGCGCCTCGGGCTAGTGTGTATACCGGCCCTATGACGATTTGACACAGCACGACGCTTTTCGACGCCGTTGCTGCGTCTTCTCGACGGATCTTCGGCTGGCCTGTTCTGCCGGTCCTAGAGCTGTTCAGATCGCGGCCGTTTTGTCAGCCCGATGCGAGCGGCCGTCATCGCCGGAATCTTCGGTATAAGCGCCATAGTATTTGACATTCGCTCTAGTTCGCGGCAAAAATGAGAGGTTGCTTCACCTCTGGAGCAGCTAGCCACGCGCGCCGGCGTTGGCTGTCGTTTTGGGCCGCTCTTCTATCGCCTTGGGGTGATGCTGCCAAATATGCGCCGCATGCGCGCCTACGCAAGGGTTTGCCGCCGATGGGTGTTATCGCCTGGTTTGTTGGGCTAATGGCTCGTTCGCGCCGTGGGCCATCCAAAGCCTCTCGCTGGAATAAAGAATCACTCGCGCCAACTCTTCGCGTCAGACGGTTGGAAGAGCGCCGCGTGCTGAACGCCGATGCGATGCCCGTAGATCAATTGGTGATCGACGCTGGCAGCGACGGCGGCGACGGGCAGGCAGATACGTTTCATATCGAGCAGGACGCGGGGCATGTGCGCGTCTCCGT
This sequence comes from uncultured Planctomycetota bacterium, assembly GCA_963713365.1. Taxonomy (GTDB): domain Bacteria; phylum Planctomycetota; class Planctomycetia; order Pirellulales; family Lacipirellulaceae; genus JABDGM01. The sequence goes on from CAVQLN010000013.1 coordinate 454,263, forward strand.
CAATGGACAGGAGGTGGCCAAGGGCTCGCTCACCGATATCGGCAACATCACTATTCGCGGCTCGCTCGACGACGATATTCTTATCGCCGAATTCAAGGGCGGCGAACCGCTGGCCGGCCTGGAGCTGCTCTTCGACGGCGGCGACGGCGGCAACGACTCGCTGGTGCTTGGCGACAGTGCGCCCGTTGACGAAATCAACTACAGCTTTGGCGCGGGTGGCGAGAATCGCATCCAAATCATCTCCGGTGATGCTGCGGCACAGATCTCGTACCGCGGCATCGAAGCAGTCAACGATCAGCTCTCTGCCCAGGAGCGCAGTTTCGACTTTGCCGACCAACGGCAGGACGTCACTCTCGATGACGCGGCGGGCTCGCACGACGACGTTTCGCGCCTGCGTCGTGAATGGTTCCGGAGACGGCGAGAACGATCTGGTCGTCTCGTTCCGCAATCCATCGGAATCGCTGGTGATCAGCACATCCGATCAGCAGGAAGACACCGACTCGGTGAACGTGGCCGGCCTGGACGGCAGCTTCGACGCGGACCTGCACATCGTCGGCTCGAGCGACGACTCGCTATCGATTGGCGGCTCGGTTGGCGTTGGGCAAGGCGATGTGGACCTCGTAAGCGGCACGATTCTTCTGAGCGGCCGCGTGTCGACAAATGCCGCGAATGTTTCGTTCGCCGCAACTCATGAAATTTATGTCGGCGCGGACGGCGGCGTGTACAACGCGGGCGGAATTATTACGATCAACGCGCCGAGCATCGAGCACGACGGCGTCCTTCAAGCCGCCGGCGGTCAAGTGCGGCTCGACTCGGGCGACGGTGGCGTGACGATCGTGCGCGGCCTTATCGACGTTTCGCAAAATCAATCGAGCGGGCCCGCTGGAAGCGTGTACGTGCTCGGCTCGTATGTGGGCTTGTTCGACAACGCACAAGTTTACGCGGCGGCCGCGCTCGGCGGCGGCACCGTGCTCATCGGCGGCGATTATCAAGGCAAGAATCCGAGCCATCCGCAACGCCGATGCAAACCTATGTGAGCACGAATCGGTAAAATTCGCGCGGACGCCACCAGTGCGCGGCGACGGCGGCAAAGTCGTCGTGTGGGCCGATGAGGTGACGCGTTTCTACGGCACGATCTCCGTGCGCGGCGGCAGCGAGGGCGGCAACGGCGGGTTGGCCGAAGTATCCGGCAAGGAATTCCTCGACTATCAAGGTTTCACTGATTTGCGCTCGGTAAGCGGTGCTTGGGGAACACTGCTGCTCGATCCAAAGAACATCAACATCGTCAACGGCGGCGCCGACGCGATCGCCACCAATGACGCGTTTGGCGAAAATGTCGGCGGGACGGCAAATTTTGATGCGAGCCTCATTGTGGCCGCGCTTGCAGGCGCGAATGTCGAGCTCCAGGCAAACACTGACATTTCTGTTCTCGAGGCGGTCAACGCCACCGGTAACAACAACCCAGGCAACCTCACGCTTCGCGCAGGGCGCAGCGTCATTATCCAGGCCGACATTGCGATCGAAGGCAATCTGACGGTTACGGCCGATGATCCCGGCGCGGTCCTGGCCGACCGCGACCCCGGCACGGGGCAGATTGTTCTCGGCGGCGCGGCGGCCCTCACGCTCAACACGAGCGACGTGAATGGAAACGTCGTGCTAACGGGCCCGATCGTGCTGGCGAACGACACGACCATCAATGCCGGCGCCGGCGCCGGGCTTGTCACATTGAACGGCACGGTCGACAGCGAAGCAACCGAGGCGAACGACCTGACGGTGACGACCGGCACGGGAACTATCACGTTTACCGGCGCCGTGGGCTCGGGAGCGACTCAAGAGCTTGGTGCGATTATCGCGAACAGCACTGGCACGACGCGATTCAACAGCACCGTGGAAGCTGCCAGCCTCACCACGAATGCCGGCGGCACGACGCAGCTCAATGGCGACGTCACGACGAGTGGCGCACAGACCTACAACGACAACGTTCAGATCGATGCCGATGTCACGTTGACGACGACCAACAACGCCGTGCTCTTCAGCGGCACGGTCGACAGCGAAGCGACCGAGACCAACAACCTCACCGTCACGACCGGTGCGGGCAACGTTACGTTCACCGGCGCGGTGGGCGTGGCGCTAACCAGGAGCTGGGCACTCTCATCGTCGACAGTACCGGTACGACGCGCTTCAATAGCACGGTGATTGCGGGCAGCCTCACGACCAATGCCGGCGGCACGACGCAGCTCAACGGCAACGTCATCACCACAGGCGCAAGATTACAACGACAACGTCCGCATTGATAGCAACATCACACTGCAAACCACGGATAGCCCCGTCGACTTTGCCGGCACCGTCGACAGCGAAGCGACCGAGACGAACGACCTCACGATCATCGCGGGCACAGGCAACATCACCTTTACCGGCGCAGTTGGTTCGGCGCCACTCAGGAGCTTGGTGCGCTTGCCGCCAACAGCACCGGCACGACTCGGTTCAACAACACGGTCGAAGCAGACACGGTCACGACCAATGCGGGCGGCACGACGCAGCTCAATGCCAACGTCACCACCACGAGCGCACAAGATTACAACGACAACGTCCGGATCGACGACAACATCACGCTGCAAACAACCAACAGCCCGGTTGATTTCGCCGGTACCGTCGACAGCGAGGCGAACGAGACCAATAACCTCACTGTCACGACCGGCAATGGCAACATCACGTTCACCGGTGCGGTGGGTTCGGGCGTAATCAGGAACTCGGTGCGCTTGCCGCCGACACCACGGGCACGACGCGATTCAACAGCACGGTCGAAGCAGACACTGTCATTACTAATACCGGCGGCTCGACTCAGCTCAACGGCGACGTCACGACCACGGGCGCACAAGACTACAACGACAACGTCCGTATCGACGACAACATCACGCTGCAAACAACCAACAGCCCGGTCGATTTCGCCGGTACCGTAGACAGCGAGGCGAACGAGACCAACAACCTCACTGTCACGACAGGCAATGGCAACATCACCTTCACCGGCGCGGTCGGTTCGGGCGCTAATCAAGAGCTGGGCGCACTCGCCGCCGACAGCACGGGCACGACGCGATTCAACAGCACGGTCGAAGCAGACACTGTCATTACTAATGCCGGCGGCACGACGCAGCTCAACGGCAACGTCACCACGAGCGGCCTTCAGACGTACAACGACAACGTTCGCATCGACGACAACATCACGCTGCAGGCAACCAACAGCCCGGTTACCTTTGCCGGCACTGTGGATAGCGAAGCAAACGAGACCAACAACCTGACCGTCACCACGGGCATAGGCGACATTACGTTCACGGGTGCGGTCGGTTCGGGCGCGAATCAAGAGCTGGGCGCACTCGCCGCCGACAGCACGGGTACGACGCGGTTCAACAGCACCGTGGAGGCCGCCAGCCTCACAACCAATACGGGCGGCACGACGCAGCTCAATGGCAACGTCACCACCACGGGCGCAAGATTACAACGACAATGTCCGGATCGACGACAACATCACGCTGCAGACAACGAACAGCCCGGTCGATTTCGCCGGCACCGTCGACAGCGAAGCGAACGAGACCAACAACCTTACTGTCACGACAGGCAATGGGAACATCACGTTCACCGGTGCCGTGGGTTCAGGCGCGAATCAGGAGCTGGGCGATCTTGTAGCCGACAGCACGGGTACGACGCGCTTTAACAGCACCGTGGAAGCCGCCAGCCTCACCACCAACGCGGGCGGCACGACGCAGCTCAACGGTAACGTCACCACCACGGGTGCGCAAGATTACAACGACAATGTCCGTATCGACGACAACATCACGCTGCAGACAACCAACAACACTGTCGACTTTGCCGGCACCGTCGACAGCGAAGCGAACGAGACCAACAATCTCACAGTCACGACCGGCAATGGGAACATTACCTTCACCGGCGCGGTCGGTTCGGGCGCTAATCAGGAGCTGGGCGATCTTGTAGCCGACACCACGGGCATCACGCGATTCAACAGCACCGTGGAAGCGGCCAGTGTCACCACGAACGCGGGCGGCACGACGCAGCTCAATGGCAACGTCACCACCACGGTGCGCAAGATTACAACGACAACGTCCGCATCGACGACAACATCACGCTGCAGACAACCAATAGCGATGTCAGCTTCGCCGGCACCGTCGATAGCGAGGCGACCGAAACGAACGACCTCACGCTCACCGTCGGCGCGGGCAACATTACGTTCACCGGCGCGGTCGGCTCGGGCGCCACACAGGAGCTCGGCGCGGTCACGATTACGACTGCGACCAATGTAACCGTCGAATCGACGCTCGAAGCGGCGAGCCTCGTGCAGCTGGCTGGCACGGGCACGACGCGGCTGCGCGACAACGTGACGACCACGGCCGCGGCAGGAGTTGACCTGACCACGGCCGGAACGATCGCGCTCGACGGCCTCACGATCGCCACCAACGGCGGACTGGCGCGCTTCAATGGCGACACCGTGCTCGAGAACACGAGCGCAGTCATCACCACGGGCGGCAACATTACTTTCGCCAACGGCACCGTGTCGGCCGCGGCGGCTGGGCTCGACCTGACGCTCAACTCATCGACCGGCGTGGCGGCGCAAAACGGCGGCGCGGTGACGCTGACGGCGTTCGATAACGCGGGCGGCCAGTTCGTCAATGATCTGTCGATCAACACCACGCCGGGCGCCGGCGGCACGGCGGGCATTCTCACGCTCACGGGCAACATCTTCCTGGACGACTCCAACGGCGCGGCGGCAGGCGGAGCGCCGGCCGCGCTGACGCTCACGGGCGTGACTGACATACGGCTCGCCGGCAGCGTCGAAATCGATACCGAACAAGGCGACGACGCGGTCGGCGGCGCGCTCGATTTCAGCGGAGTGACGATTTCAGCCAACGCACTCGGCCGCGACCTGATCCTCGACACCAGCACGACTGCCGCCGGTGCCAACGGCGGCGCCGTCACGCTGGGAACGTTTAGTAACGCCGCGGGCCAGTTCGTCAATGACCTGACGATCAACACGACGCCCGGCGCGGGCGGTGCCGCGGGCACTTTGACGCTTACCAACAATATCTCGTTGGATCATGATGGTGCAGCCGACGCGGGCGACCTCACGCTCACCGGTGGCGGCGATGTGCTCGTGGCCAACACCGTGACGATCGACACGGAGCAGGGCAACTCGAACGCGGGCGGTGCTGTGAATCTGGGCGCCTCCAACGTGTTCGCCGACGCGGCCGGCCGCGATCTGTCGATTGATACTCGCGGTGTCGGGACCGGCGGCAATGTTACCTTCGGTCTCGTGGACAACAACGCTGGGGCCAATGCCTTCATCAACGACCTATCGGTCGACACCAGCAGCGCGACGGACGGCATCGTTGCGCTCTCCAACAGCATTCTGGTGGATAACAACGCCGCCGACCTCGCCAGCGTAACGATGGCCGGCGACGTGCGCTCGAGCGCGGATGTGGCGATTGATACTGAGCAAGGCGACAACGCGGCGGGCGGCACCATTGTACTCACCGACGCAGGAGTTTCGGCAACGGCCACCGAGGTCGACCTTACGCTCAACACGTTGACGGGCTTGGCAGCGGCCAATGGCGGCGCGGTGACGCTGGGACTTTTCGCCAACGCGGGCGGCCAATTCGTCAACGATCTTGCGATCAACACGACGCCCGGCGCTGGCGGCACGGCGGGCGTCCTCACGCTCACCAACAATATTGCGCTCGATCACAATGGCGCAGCCGACGCGGGCGATTTCACGCTTATCGGAAACGGCGATGTGCTTGTCGCCAACAGCCTCACGATCGACACCGAGCAGGGGAATGCCAACGCAGGCGGCGCCGTGAACTTGGGCGCCTCGAACATCTACGCCGATGTGGCCGGTCGCGATCTCACGATCAACACGGCGACGACGGCCGCCGCCTCTACTGGCGGCGCGGTGACGTTCGGATTGGTAGACGACAATGCCGGCGCCAACGGCTTTATCAATGACCTGTCGGTCGACACGCGGGCCGCCACCAACGGTGTCATCGCGCTCTCGAACAACATCCTTGTGGATAACAATGCGGCAGACCTCGCCAGCGTAACGATGGCCGGCGATACGCGGCTCGGCGCCGATGTACTCGTCGACACCGAGCAGGGCGGCAACTCGGCCGGCGGGGCGATCGCACTTGCAGATGCGGCCGTTTCGGCCACCGCGACCGACGTCGATTTGCAGCTGAATTCGGCGACCGCGCAGGCCGCCGCCAGCGGCGGTGCCGTGACGCTAGGACTTTTCGCGAACGCCGGCGGCCAGTTCGTCAACGATCTTGCTATCAACACGACACCAGGCGCAGGCGGCGCTGCCGGCATCCTGACGCTTACGAACAACATCTCGCTGGACGATTCAAACGGCGCGGCTGCCGCCGGGACGCCGTCAGCATTCACGCTCACGGGCGTCACCGACATGCGGCTCACGGCCAGCGTCGAGATTGATAACGAACAGGGCGATGACGCCGACGGCGGCATACTCAATTTCGCCGGCGTCACGATTTCAGCCAATGCGCTGGGCCGCGACCTGATTCTCGACACGGCCACCGCGGCGGCTGCGGGCAATGGCGGCGCAATCACGCTGGCTACGTTGGGCAACCTGGCCGGCCAGTTCGTTAACGACCTGACGATCAACACGGCCGCCGGCGCCGGCGGTACGGCGGGTGCACTCACGCTCACGAACAACATCTCGCTGGATCATGACGGCGCAGCCGACGCAGGCGACCTCGTGCTCGCCGGCAATGGCGACGTCGTCGTGGCAAGCAGTGTCACGATCGACACCGAACAAGGCAACGCCAACGCGGGCGGCGCCGTGAACCTGGCGGCGTCCAATGTTTTTGCGGATGTCGCCGGGCGCGATCTGACGATTAATACGGCGACCACGGCTGCCGCCTCCACCGGCGGCGCGGTGACGTTCGGCTTAGTCGACAACAACGCCGGCGCCAACAGCTTCATCAACGACCTGTCGGTCGACACGCGCAGCACAACGGCCGGCGTAGTTGCGCTCTCCAATAATATTCTGGTCGATGATAACACTGCGGCGGACCTCGCCAGTGTCACCGTGGCCGGCGATATGCGGCTGGGCGCCGACGTGCTGGTCGACAGCGAGCAAGGCAACAATACGGCCGGCGGCGTCATCGTCCTTACCAACGCGACCGTCTCAGCGACGGCGCCCGAAGCCGATCTGACGCTCAATACGTCGACCGCTTTGGTCGCAGCCAACGGCGGCGCGGTCACGCTTTCAACGTTCGGCAACGCGGGCGGCCAGTTCGTCAACGACCTGTCGATCAACACCGCGCCGGGCGCCGGTGGGACGGCCGGCAACCTGACACTGACGAATAACATCTCGCTCGATCACGACGGCGCAGCCGATCCGGGCGACCTCACGGTCAGCGGCGGCGCGGCCGTCGTCGTCGCCAACAACGTCACCATCGATACCGAGAACGGTGACGCTAACGCTGGCGGCGACGTCTTGCTCGGCACCGGCACCGTCTTCGGCAACGCCGCAAACATGCAACTGACGCTTAACGCCCGCGGCCTGGGCAGCGGTGGCGATATCAATTTCGGCACGGTCAGCAACGGCGCCGGACTGTTCCTGTCGGCCCTTACCGCTCGTACCAACGGCCCCGCCGGAGTACTGACGCTCGACGATCCAATTACCACCGTGAGCGCTGTGACCGTCGAAGCGAATTTGGTGCCGATCAACGACAACATCACTGTGTTGACCGCCGGCAACATTACGGCGACGGCGCTTATCAACGACCCGGCGGCTGTGACGATGGGGCCTGGCGTTATCCTCGCGACTGCCAGCGGCCAGATCGGCGATCAGGTGCTGGTGCGGTTGGGCGGTGAGTTCATCGCTCTCCAGATGAGCAGCGATGCGACGGTCTCTCCGATCTTGCCACCAGAAGGGATCGGCAAGATCAACGTGTTGATCGTCGATCCGAACGGCCTGAATTATCAAGTCACAATCGACTGGTTGGAACCGATCACTCCCATCCCTGGTTCTCCGCCGCCACCGCCGCCGCCGATCGACCGCATCGTTACCGAATTGGTGCAGGGGTCACTCGTTCAGATTGTGGAGCATCTTTATCGGTCGAATCCCGCGTTGGTCACGGGTGGGTTCGTTCCTGTGGCCGTCAATATCTCTGGTTTTGCGCAGGGCACGATCCAGCTTCAGATTACCAACGCGTCGAACGTTGCAGTAAGCATATTGGACGTGAATCAAACCGGCGGCATTCAAACGACCGTGAACGTGCCGATCGGAACCTTTATTGGCTCTGTCGAGGTGCTGCCGATTGCCGAGGCGCTGCCGACTGCTCCCGAAGCGCCGCCCATCTTTCTCGCCAACTTCGAATTCCAGTCGCAGCCACTGCAGCGCGGGAATACGACGTTCATTGAATCGACCGGCGGCGGAGTCGTGCAAGCGGAAGAGCGCTACTACGAGCTCCGCATCGTGTCGTTCGATGAGAATGGAAATCTTGTCGAGACTCCGACCGAACAAAGCATCCGGCTCGACGATCCGAACCTAAAAGCCATTGCGCCGTTCGATCCCAGCAAGCTGCCGGCGCTTTTCGGACGGCTTCCGCCAGATCGGTATCGCATCTATCTTATCGAAGATGGCACGGAGCGCTTGATCCTCGACTTCGTCATCGAGCAGGGGCAGCCCGTTGAAGTTCCGGAGACCTTTGAGGGCGATTTGGGCGGCGCCGCTTTAAGGCCGTCGGAGACAATGGAGCACAACAGCGCTGCCGTGCCGGCTGCGCTCGAGTTTGGCGTAGGGTGGGCATCGCCCACCAACGCCGATCAGTCGACAACTGTTGGGTTGGCGCAGGGTAGCGAGTTCGATGACCATGGTGGGCATTGCCCACCCTACAACGATGTCAACCTCCGGCGTTCGGCGCGCATCGACGCGGCGGAATCGTTTGCCGAGCAATTTGGACAAGCGTCGTTCCTTTCACATGGTGGCATGCTGGTCGGGGCCGCGGCGCTGGCGGCAACCACGGCCGGTCGTTGGGAAAAGTCGATGGACCGTGTCATGGAACAATTTGGCCGGCGCCGCCAGTTTACGCGCCGCCGTCGTAGCGTATCTAATCAATCCAATGGCGCTGACCATTCCGCGCCCCAATTAAGTCTTTCCCTTAAGGACTAAAGCAATGGAATCCAACTGCCCGTATTGCGGTGCGCCAGGAGCTCAGCGCGAGGCGGTCGACGGTTGCTGTTACGTTTGTGGCATGGTTCTGCCGGACGCGTCGACCAGCGAGAGCGTCGAAGCCGCGGCGGCATCGGATGCGACCGAAACGCCGGAAGCGACGATGGCGGCCACCGTTGCGCATCAGCCGGCGCCGCCCACTGCGAAAGTCTTTGACGACGACGGCACCGAGGTGCCGGCGATCAACCTGGTGCAGCCGCGCAACCTGGCGCCGGAATATGCCCGGCGCGTCACGGCGGCGTGGCAGGCCACGAAGTCGCCCTTCCAGAATCCGCGCGAGACCTTGAACTCGAGCTCGGGCAAGTTGGGCGATCCCGACAATCTGCTCATCGCCACGCGTTCGCTGGGAAGCGTCGATGAAAAGGAAAAACGCGCCGATTACGAGCTGTCGGAAGTCATCGGCGAAGGCAACATGGGCACCGTCTGGTCGGCCCGTCAGGCGTCGCTCGACCGCGAGGTGGCGGTCAAGATGCCCAAGCGCGTTGCCGGCGGGTCGACGCTCGGCCGCGAACAGTTCATTTCGGAAGTGGTGGTCACGGGACAGCTCGACCATCCGAATATTGTGCCCATCTACGACATGGGTCGCGACGAAGCGGGGCAGCTCTTTTACGCGATGAAGCGCGTCGAGGGCCGGCCGTGGGACGCCTGCATGCACGAGGAGGGCCGCACGCGGCAGGAGAACGTTGAAATTCTCATGAAGGTTTGCGATGCGATCCGCTTCGCGCACGACCGCGGCGTGATTCATCGCGACATCAAGCCGCAAAACATCATGGTCGGCAAATACGGCGAAGTCTCGGTGATGGACTGGGGCATCGCCTTGCGTCTGCCTGCGCAAGGCCAAAGCGCCGCCGTCATTAAGCTCAGCCCGGCCGGAACGCCGGCCTACATGGCGCCGGAAATGGCGACGGCCAACGCGGCCGATATCGGGCCGCATACCGACGTGTACCTGCTCGGCGCCGTGTTGTACGAGATCATCACGCGCGAGCCGCCGCATCCGCCGCCGGCCGACAGCCACGATCGGCTCGTCCAGCAAAATGCGTGTCTGTTGATGGCCGCTCGGAACGTCATCACGCCCGCGACCGAAACGGGCGAGCTGATCGACATTGCCTACGAGGCGATGGCCACGGACATCTCGAAGCGATATCAGACCGTCGATGAATTTCAAAGCGCCATTCGCGAATACTTCTCGCATGCCGAGAGCATTGCGCTCGCGGATCACGGCCAGGCGCACCTGGCCCACGCGCTGGAGTCGCGTAACGGCGTGTACGAGGATTATGCGAAGGCCCGCTTCGCGTTCGGCGAAGCGCTGCAGCTCTGGCCTGCGAATGGCCGCGCGGAATGGCCTCGCCGAGTCGACGATCGCCTATGCCGACCGGGCCTATAAGGACGGCAACTACGGGTTGGGCATTTCGTTGCTCGATCCGGCGAACGAGCAGCATACCGATCTGTTGAAGCGCTTGAAGGCGGCAAAGCGCCGCGCCGATCGCAATCGGTTCGTGGCGATGGCGTCGGCAGCGGCCGCCGCCTGCTTCTTGATCGGCGGCATTGCGGTGAGCTCGTTCTTCGCTGTGCGCGAATTGCGCGCGAAGAACGCGGCGATCATTGCGGAGAAGGCAGAAAGGGAAGCCAAGGAGGGTGCGCTCGCTGCTGAGAAAAGCGAACGCGAGGCCAAACTTGCAGAATCCAAAGCGAAGGATGAAGCAATCACGGCGCAACTGGCCACCGAAGAAGCACGCAAAGACGAACAAGCGCAAAAGGTAATCGCCCAGCAAGAAGCTGAAAACGCACGCAAGGCTCAGGCTGCCGAATCGGTGCAGCGGCAGCGTGCCGTACACGCGTCCTACAATTCGGAAATCGGCCTGGCCGCCAAGCATATCCAGCGCAACGCGTTCAGCGCCGCCCAAAACATTCTCGCGAACCAGGCCAAGAACGAAGCGCAGGCCGGGCTGCGCGGCTGGGAATGGGGGCATCTCGCCTATCTGACGAAAGAGCCGTCCATCCGGCCGTTCGAGCTGAACACGTTGTCGCGCGTCGAATCGGTCGCTTACTCGCCCGACCAAACGTGGGTTGCCGCCGGCACCGACAAGGGCGACGTGTATGTGTGTGCGCAGCGGACCGCGACGCACAGCCCACGGTGTTGGCGCACGCCGCATCGGTTTCGGCCATAAAAATTTCGGATGATAGCCGGCTGATGGTGAGCGTGGCTGGAAACCAGGTTCACGTTTGGCAGTTGCCGGCCGGCGATTCGGATGGCCGGATCGCGCCCGCGGGAACCCTGCAATACGCCGCGCAAGACGGAGACGCGAAGGCGACGCTGCTGAGCGTGGATATTGCGCCCGATGGCGATATGATTCTCACCAGCTCCACCGATAGCAAAGCGCAACTCTGGTCGCGCAGCGATCCGAACAAGGCGCCGATCATCCTGCAGGAACATGTATCCGGTCCAGTGTGGCAGGCGCGGTTTTCACACGACGGCAAGCGCATCGTGACAGCCGGCCACGATCAGACCGTACGAATCTGGGACCTCGGCCCCGAAATCAAAACGCGCAGGCTCGACGGTCATCGCGGACCCGTTTATGCCGCCGAGTTTTCGCCGAATGACAAATACGTTGTCTCCGGTGGTCGCGATCGTCGATTGCTCGTGTGGGATTTGCAGTCCAGCGCCGCCTCGCAGGATCCTCGAGAAGTCATCCAGGCCCGGCTCGCGCCCATCGCCGAGGGCTCGATGGAGAGCGATAGCCAATTCCAGCAGCTCGGCGAGCATGCGGCCGCCATCCGCGCGGTGTCGTTCTCCAAGGATGGAAACATCCTCTACAGCGCAAGCGATGACAACACTGTGCGCATCTGGAACATCAGCCAAGGCGTGGCCAACTTAAGCCCCGTCAGCACGCTGCGCGGGCACGGTGGCTGGGTTCGCTCATGTGTCGCCGCCGGAGACGATGACAAGCATGTTTTGTCAGGCTCGTACGATGGCCAGGTGTTCTTGTGGAACTGGCGCGAATATGCGTTCCCGCGCGTGTTGCGCGCCGCGTCCGAAAGCGCGATCAGCGACGTTCGATATACTTCGACCGCCGCATCGCCCGACGCCAAATGGATTGCAACGGCCGCCGAAAACGGCGAAGTGACTGTCTGGGACATGCAGGATCTGCAGAATCCGGTTCCGCATACGCTGCGCGAGGGGCACGACTGGCAGGCGACGACGGCGGCCTTCTTCAATGATGGCAACCGGCTGCTCACTGCCGGCGGCGACAACGCGGCCGTGGTTTGGGATGCGCGGCTCGGCAATCAACTGTTCCGTCTCGGTGGCTGGAACACGCCTGGCGGCACCGGATGGCGCGGCGTCGGCGCCGTGTCGCAGAACGGCCGGCTGATAGCCACGGGCAGCGACGCCAGCGACGACAACGAAAAAGAAGCGGTGCTGGCCAAGCTATGGGACGCGCAGACGGGCCAGCTCGTGGTGGCGCTCAAGGTGCCGTCGCAAGACGAGCGGCCCGAAGCCACGGCAATTGCCTTCGCGCCGGAGGGCGCAACTTTGTTCGTCGGCGATCAGCGCGGGAAGGGTTATGTGTTCACGCTCGCCGAAGCCTACCCGTATTGGTCGTTCAAAGGGCAGGCGGCGAAGATCAGCGCGGCGCGCTACTTGTCGAATGGCCGGCTGCTCACGGCCAGCTCCGACGGCACCGTCATCAAGTGGAATGTGGACCAACAATCGGCCCGCCCGCCGCGCGAGCTCACGCTCACGCATCGCGACCGCGTGGTGGCGATGGACGTTTCGCGCGATGAGCGGCTGCTTATCACGGCTGCCGACACTAAGCACGACGACACCGCGCTGCGCGTGTGGAATCTCGCGGAGGGCAGCAGCGCAGAAACCGCCACGGAGGTCTACAAGCTGCCGAAGACGGCGTTTGGCTCGACCGAAGTGCGTTCGGTGGCAATGCACCCGATGGAGCCGCACGCGCTCGTCACGGTATTCGACAAAAGCAAATCGGCCTATCAGGTCGGCCGTTGGGACTGGGCGTCGGGCGACCGAGTCAGCACGGTGTTTACCGGTCTGCGCGACACGTCGACCGCGTTTTACGCGCCGGGCAATGAAGGCGCAATCCTGACGGTCGGCGGCCGCGGCGCACGCATGCGGCTGGCCAACCAGGTGACGAATCAGGGCCAGATGTCGTACCGGCCGCAGACTCGCGTTCAATCGATCGCGTTTTCGGCCGACAGCCATTTGCTGGCCTCGGCAGGCGATGATGGATCGGTGAAGTTGTGGCGCTTCGATGATGCGGCCGGCCAGTGGGTAGCCGAGCGAAAGCTCGTCGGTCAGCATCAAAAAGAAGTGCGCAGCGTCGCGTTCCACCCGACGGCAAGCGCCATGCTGCTCAGCGCCAGTGCCGACGGCAGCGCGAAACTTTGGGAGCGCGGAGCCGACGATTGGAAAGTGATTCAGACATTCGGCAACGGCCAGACCGATGCCGTGAACCAGGCGATCTTTTCCGCCGCGGATGCGAACGGGTCGGTCGAGGTGCTCACGGCTTCGGGCGATGGAAAAGTGCGGATCTGGAACACGGACGGCAACATGGTCCGCGAGCTGCCGCACAGCGGGCCAGTTCAATGCGTGGCCATGTCGCCGGATCGCGCGTGGATCGTCGCCGGATCGGGCAACTCGGCCTTCATTTGGAGCGTGAACGAGCCCAAGACGGACGCCGACGAAACGCTCACCGCGCATTTCGCCGACATCACGTCGCTGGCCTTCTCGCTGGACGGTTTGCGCTTGATCACGGCCGGCCGGGATCGCAACGTGAAGCTGTGGGACACGACGCCGTGGGGCGTGGTTGCGGACGATGCCGATGAATCGTATCGAGGCGAGCTGCTCACGCTGGAAGGGCACAACGACGCCGTAACGTCGATCTGCATCTTCAAAAACGCGACTTATCCATCGATCGTCTCAGCCGGCTCGGATGGCCAGGCGATTCTCTGGCCGAGCGTCGATTTTCGCGCGGCGCCGGTCGAGTCGATCGGCCGCAGATAGTGCAGATAACTTAAGTTCGCCTTGGATTGAAAGCAAAGAGCCGGCGATTCGTTCGCCGGCTTTTTTTGTTTGGCTGGCGCTTGCCGGCCGACGCAGCACGCAAGCGCTGCTCATCGCCATCTCTCTGTACAGCGATCGTTCAATTCTTGCGCACGCTGCGCAAATTTTTTGGATCACGAAAACACGAAAGTGCGAAAGCACGAAATTGGTTTAGCCTCCTCGTTTCGTGCTGTCGCACTTTCGCGCTTTCGCGATTCATGATTTGAGTGCGGGTGCCACCGACCTATTTGTTCGTTGCGCCGCTGCGTGAGATTTATTCGATTAGTTCTGCGGGCGCCGAGAGTCGCGCAGGGGTTAGCCATTGCTTTTGGCCGTCGGCTTTTTGTGAGCTGACACGGGCGTTTTCACTTGTCCATGTGTTCGCGCTTCTTGAATTCGCAGCGGCGTGGCCGCCGCCGCTAAACCCCACGAATTGTTAGGCCTCGCCGTGCGCATTTTCCTGATAGATTGTTCAGTCTCTAGCAAAATCCATGTTCTTGTCGTAGATTGACGGCGGCTCGTCTCAATCGAAACACTCAACTGTGGAGACTTGTACGATGAATTCAACTGTTGGTCGATGCGCTTACTTGCAGTCGTGGCAACTTGGGCGGGCGCGGTTGTGGATGGCACTTTCAATCATGACGACGTGCATCGTCGCGGCCGGCTGCCAGCAGGAAGGTGCGACCGCCGCTTCAAACGCCGCGCAGGCTGGCGAAGCAACTACCGAAGCACCAGGTGACCAAACCGCGAGCGACGACGAGGAGGATCAGCCAATGTCCCCGCAAGTGTCCGAGTCCGCAGCCACGTCCACGAAGCTCAAGAAGAGGCCGTTTGGAAAGCTGCCGGACGGCCGCGAAGTGACGCAGTTCACGCTGGAAAACGCCAACGGACTGACGGTGACATTGATCGACTACGGCGCAATCGTTACGACGGTCGAAACCTACGATCGCGACGGCAACAAGGCCAACATCAATTTGGGATTCCCCAACCTCGACGGCTACCTGGAGCGGCACCCATATTTTGGCTCGACCGTCGGGCGATACGCCAACCGCATCGCGGGCGCGAAATTCACGCTCGATGGAAAAGAGTACACGCTGTTCGCGAACGATGGGGCCAATCATCTGCACGGCGGCAAAGCCGGGCTCGACAAAGTGCTCTGGAAAGCAGAGCCGATAGAAACGGACGACTCCGTCGGCGTGAAGTTTGTGTACGACAGCCCGGACGGCGAAGAAGGTTACCCCGGCAAGTTGCACGTCTCGGCCAGTTACGTGCTCGACGACGACAACGAGTTGACCATGACGTTCGATGCGACGACCGACAAGCCGACGCCGGTGAACCTCACGAACCACAACTATTGGAATCTATCCGGCGCCGGTAGTGGAACCATACTGGATCACCAACTCACGATCAGCGCCGACAAATATCTGCCGGTCGACGCTGGCCTGATTCCGACGGGCGAGCTGGCCGACGTCGCCGGCACGCCGCTTGATTTTCGCCAGCCACACCAGGTTGGCGAACGGATCAAGGAGCTGCCCAATACGCCGCAGGGCTACGATCACTGCTTCGTGCTCAACGGATCGGATGATGAGGCGGAGTTCGCGGCCCGGGTCAAGGACCTGAAGTCAGGCCGCGTCATGGACATCTACACGACGCAGCCGGCGATTCAGTTCTACTCGGGCAACTTCCTCGACGGCAAACCGGCCAGCGGCGGCTACCCGCAGTATGCCGCGCTCTGCCTGGAGACGCAGCACTATCCCGATTCGCCCAACCAGGAGAAGTTTCCCAACACGATCTTGCGGCCGGGTGAAAAATATCACCACGAAACGGTTCACAAGTTTTCGGTGGAGTGAGTGCGCGAGCTCGTAACCAATTTTAGACGATCGGCTCACGCAGAGGCGCAGAGAACGCGGGGGAAATGGAGTTCCGCCAACGTTACGTTCAAGATTTGCGCGGTGCGCGCTAGTGTTTGAATCGCGAAAACACGAAAGTGCGAAAGCGCGAAAGAGCGAAGAACAGGAAGCGATCCTAACTTTCGCGTTTTCGTACTTTCGCGCTGTCGCGATTCATGATGTAGATTACGGCGCCCGGCGGCTCTGCGTCCTCTGCGCACTCTGCGTGAGACCAAATTAATTTGAATTAGACCGGCGCAACGAGCCAAAAGCGATCCGCTTAACATGGGCTTGCGTCCTTTCGGGCGTCGGCCCGTTTTGATTGTGTTCGGCGCTTTCGCAAGGATCAGAACCGCATGGACGAAACTGTTGTCACGACGAAGCAGCAGGGCAGTTCGCGGTGGCGTGTGCTCACGGTCTTTTCCATTGTGCTGGCCGTGATGCTTGGGGTTCTTGTTGGAGTCGGCGCATTCACGTTTGGCTATGGCAAGGGAGCGAGCTACTTAAGCAACAACCCGCAGGGCTGTGCAAATTGCCACGTAATGCAGGGGCACTACGACTCTTGGCAGAATTCCACTCATCGCCACGTCGCGGTCTGCAACGATTGCCACTTGCCGCATCACGCGATCGGCAAATGGATTACCAAGGCGGACAACGGGTTTTTTCATTCGTTGGCATTCACGCTCGAGAACTTTCACGAGCCGATTCAGATCAAGTCGCGGAATCGGCGCGTGACGCAGCATGCGTGCCTGTATTGCCACGAGGACATCGTCCACCAGATGCTTCCGGCCGAACCGGACGGCGAAATGCTGTCCTGCATTCACTGCCACAGCAGCGTGGGGCACGCACATCGCTAAGTCGCCAGGCGAGCCGACTTTTCAGCGGACAAACTTTGCAAAGGGACTCATATGGCAACGTCGGCTCCCAATGATGCGCGAGCGGCGACTCCAAAAAAAAGACGGCGATGGCTATTGCTGAGCGCGCTCTTGGCCGGCGTCGCGGTGGTGACATTCGGAGTGACGGCGCTGTTGGTCACCATTTTCGAGCATCGACAGGAAGTGCGTACACCGTTCGTCCGGCTGGTTGAAGTGAACGAAGTGACGACCGACCCCGTCCCATGGGGCGCGAACTGGCCGTTCGAATTCGATTCGTATCGCCGAACGGTCGACGACGTCGAGACGCAGTTTGGCGGGTCCAGCGCCATGCCGGCCAGCAAACTCGAGGCGCATCCGTGGCTCGGCCGCTTGTATGCCGGCTATGCGTTCAGCCTCGATTATCGCGAGGCTCGCGGGCATGCGTATATGCTGCTCGATCAGGAGGTGACCGAGCGCGTAACGAAACGGCCGCAAAGCGGCGCCTGCCTTCATTGCCATGCGTCGATAATTCCAACCTATCGCCGCCTTGGCCTGGAAGCAGAGGGAAAGACAGCGGACGCCGAGGTATTGGCGGCCGATTTCAACTGGCCGGCGGTCATGAGGGGTTTTGAAATCGCCAGCACGATGGATTACGCGGCCGCGCATGCCGAGGTCATGAAAACACCTGATGGCACGCCCGGCAATGACACCACGCTATTTCCCGGCGGAATGGAAGCAAAACCACAGTCGCCGAATGGACGGAGCGGCCAGCCGGATGCGCCCGCGGCAGCTAATGATGACCCTCACGCGGTTGGTCAGGCACATCCTGTGGGCTGCATCGACTGTCACGACCCGGAGTCGATGCAGGTCCGTGTGACGCGCCCCGGTTTCGTAAACGCAATCGCCGCGCTGGCGGCAAGCGAGGACCGCGTGCCCCATCTGCCGAGCATCGAGCGCCGTGCGCGGGCGATCGGGAGGATGCCTATGATCCGAACCACGACGCAAGCCGGCAGGAGATGCGCAGCTTCGTTTGCGGGCAGTGTCATGTCGAGTACTACTGCGCCTCCAAAGAGACGTTGTTTTTTCCCTGGGACAAGGGCCTGAAGGTCGAGCAAATCGAAGAGACTTATGCCGGCCACGCATTTCCCGATGGAACGAAATTCTATGATTTCGAGCACGGTGAGACGGGCGCAAAAGTGTACAAGGCACAGCATCCTGAGTTTGAGCTGTGGAGCCAGGGCGTGCACGCGCGTAGCGGCGTGAGCTGTGCCGATTGTCACATGCCGTACCAGCGTCAAGGGGCGATGAAAGTCAGCAGCCACTGGGTGCGCAGCCCACTTTTGAATATCAACAACGCCTGCCAGACGTGTCACAACGTACCGGAGGAGGAGCTGCGCGACAAAGTGGCAACGATTCAAAGCCGCACCAAGGTGCAGATCGAGCGGGCCGCCACGGCGATGACCGACATGCTGGATGCGATTCTGGAAGCCAAGGCGGCCGGCGCGACACTCGGAGCAGCTGGCGCCCATCTTCGAGTTGCAAAAGAAGGCCATGTGGCGGCTCGATTTCATCAGTAGCGAGAACTCAGATGGTTTTCATGCCGACCAGGAGGCCATGCGCATCCTCGGCGAGTCGATCGACTATAGCCGCCAGGCACAGGCGGCCGCGCTGCGACTGCGCGCGCCAGAAGCGCCGACAACCGATCAGCCGGTCAAGCCGATCGAGGGAGTAACGCCGAGCGACAACTCGACACGCGGCGCCGATCAAGAAAGCTCGGCGGCGGAGCCTGAACCAGATGATCGCTAGAAAGCCTTTGTGCAGAAAATCAGTTACGAGGCGTTTTCTTCTGCAGGCCCATAATATCGTCGGATCACCGGCACTAAGAACCAACAGCAGCATGTACAAAGGGCGCCGATTCCCACCAGCACGTTGAAAGCAAACGTGAAATCCTTCCACCTGGCGAGCGCGACATAAACCCTGCCGCCAACGTCCATTGAGAGCGCAACGGAAAGATTGGTTAGCGACATGAGAAGGGCGAACGTGCTTCCCGCCGTGGTGAGATCGCACAGCCGCGCTGCCAGATCGAGTTGGATCATCGTGGCGGTCATGTAGACAAAGCCGACCACAAAGCTGATCACGAGCGCGGACTTGGGGCCCGCTAGTCCCCAATAGGCGATCGTCGCCAGCACGCCCGTTGCGATCGAAAGCTGAACGAGCCGAATCATTGAAACTCGTCGGCAGTAGGTGGCATACAGCAAACTTGCCAGCAGCGAACCAATCGCTAGAACGCTTACCGTGTTACCATAGAACTGCTCGCTGAGACCCATATGGTCGACCATGTGCATGTACAGTACGGTGGTTGAGAACGGATTGAAGTTCCAGAGGAAGAGAAAGGCGGCAATGGCAAGAATTGCCGGATGTCGAAGTGTGTTCTTTAGGGCACGGGCGGCATCGGCAGCGCTGGGACCACGTTGCGCCGAACTATGGCCCGATGGTAGTCCTTGCCGCTTCGGCTCGCGCACGACCAACAGCGCCAATAGAAAACTTCCCGCTGTGACTACGCCAGCAATCAAGAAACCGACTCCTTGCTGATTTCGTTGGCTTAAGAGGCCTCCGACGAAACCAGTGAGAATGGTGGCCGTCCACATCGAGGCCCACTGCACCGATTGAAGCTGACCGGTAAGACCCCGCGGCTGTCCTTCTTCAATCATCAAGGCGTCGACAACGACGTCCGAAAACGCGACGCCAACAGTGGCCAGCAGCAGCCAGGCCATCAGCACTAATGCCATGTCGGCTGGCGGCGTGTAGACATACAGTGCGACGAGCGCCGCCGTGGTGATGAACGTTGTCACTAGCAGCCAGCTTCGCCGCCTGGTCCCGGCGATGGGGACGAAATCGGTCAGCAACCCGTACAGAGGCTTGGCCGCCCAGGGCAAAGCGAGCAGTGCCATGTACGCGGTGACCGTGTCGGCCGAGTAGCCCCAATTGCGTAGCAAGGATCGCGTTGGCTGGGCGATCAATCCCTCGGTTGGTTCACTGATCCCCTGGGCGAAGTAAAGCAATCCGAAGACTGCCGTCAGGCCAAATACCCGTTTGCGATCGTTTGCCGATGATGAGTCAACCGGTTGTAGCGATTCGATGTTGCTCATCGGCAGCGTACTGGCATTCGTTTAAGCGTCCCATTTGAACCAAGCCATTCTCGCAAATAGATCGGCGTCGCTGAATCCCTTGTAACCTAACACGGCACCAAGGGCGGTTTCGTGGCGCAACACCGCGTTATTCCTCGCTCGACTTGACGATTGCTGTTCAGGCACGCTTTGCCGATAATCGGAACAAGTTCGCAGCGGCTGCGGCCGACACGCTTGTAGCTTGAATTACGATGCGCTTTATTCACGCGATCCACCCCGGCGACTCGGATGCATGAGTTACGCTTCGTTGCCAATGCCGGCCGTGACCTGTCTTTTGGCATCGGCGGCGCTGTTGTTTGCCCCGGCAGCGCAAGTGAATGCGGCAACGGAAGACGCAAAGTCGGGCGGCGCTGGCGGCAAGCTACGACGCGGAAATCCGGCCGCTCGTCGCACGCTACTGCCATAAGTGTCACGGCGGCGAGGACTTGATTGAGGGCGAGATCAATCTGGCGGCGATGAAGCGTTGGGACGATGCCGTCCAACAGCCGGCGACATGGCGACTGGTCGCCGAGATGCTTGGTAACCGGCTGATGCCGCCCGAGGATGCCGAGCAACCCACGGAGGTCGATCGAGCGCGTTTGCTCGAATGGGTAGAAGGTTTTCTGACGATCGCGGCGCAGGCGAATTCGGGCGACCCAGGGCGAGTTGTTTTTCGCCGCTTGAGCAACGCCGAGTATACCTACACGTTGCGCGATTTGACGGGCATCGAGTCACTCGACACCGGCTCGCGAGTTTCCGGCCGATGGCGCGGCCGGTGAAGGCTTCACCAACACGGGCAGCGCGCTGGTGATGTCGCCGGCGCTGGTCACGAAGTATCTCGACGCCGCGAAGGAAGTTGCGCGTCACGCCGTGCTTTTGCCGGACGGGTTTCGCTTTTCGCCGCACACAACCGCGCACGACTGGACCGACGAAAGGCTCGCGCAAATCCGCGAATTCTACAGTCAGTTCACCGATGCGGGCGGCGGCAGCACGGTGAATTTGCAAGGCATCGTCTTCGATACCAATCAAGGCGGTCTGCTGCCGATCGAAAAATATCTGGCCGCGACGCTCGTCGAGCGCGAGGCACTCTCAGTCGGGCGCAAGACCATTGAGTCTGCGGCGATCGAGCATGACCTTAACGCAAAGTATCTGGGCATTCTCTGGGTGAGCCTCAATGAAAACAACCCGTCACAGCTGCTCGATGATCTTCGCTCGCGATGGCGGGCGGCGAAGCCGGCGGATGCGGCGGCATTGGCAAACCACATTGCTGCATGGCAGAAGTCGTTGTGGACATTCTCCAGCGTAGGGCTCATTGGTCGCGTGGGCGGTCCGAAGCGGTGGATGGAGCCGGTGAACCCGCTGGCGACGACGCAGGAAATCAAGTTCAAGCTTCCCGAGTCGCCTGAAGGCAAGGACGTCACCATTTCGCTGGTGGCCACCGATGCCGGCGATGGCAGCGAATCCGACTATGTCGTTTGGCGCTTCCCGCGGCTAGTGGCGGAAGGCCAGCCGGATTTGCTGCTGCGCGACGTTGCTGGTCGGGCGGACGAAGATGAGCCGCGCGTTAGTGATGCGAACCAACCTGTGATAAGCCTCACGCCCGAGATGTTTGGCCGTCATCCCAGTGGAGCGAGATCGAGCCAACGGAGTTGTGCGTTCAGGCACCGTCTGTAATCAAGATTCGATTGCCCGCTGATCTTGCTGCCGGTCGTGAATTCGTGGCCAAGTGCGTCCTTGACAATGAAACCGGAGCTGAAGGTTCGGTGCAAGTTGCCGTGGTCGAAGGAACTCCGTCACTTCAGGCGGGGCTATTGCGCGGCGAAACGAAGATTGGCGCGCGGAGCGAGACCTGGTCGGGCGGAAGTCCGAAAGTTGACAACTCGGTCCCGATTCTTATCACGGAAGGAAGCGCGGCCCAGCGCCGGTTGCAGTCGGCGTTCGAGGAGTTTCGCCAGCTATTTCCAGCAGCGCTGTGCTACACGAAGATCGTGCCCGTGGACGAAGTCATTTCGGTGACGTTGTTCTACCGCGAGGATGATCACCTCGTGCGGCTGATGCTCGACGAGACGCAGGCCCGGCAGCTCGACCGGCTTTGGGACGAATTGCGTTTCGTCAGCCGCGATGCGCTGGCGTCGGTCGATGCGTTCGCGCAGCTCTTGGAGTTTGCAACGCAAGACGCCGACCCGAAGGCATTCGAGCCTATGCGGCAACCCATACACGATCGAGCGGACGCATTTCGGCGGTTGTTGGCGGAGAGCGAGCCTCGGCAGCTGCAGGCGCTCATCGATTTCGCGGCACTGGCCTATCGCGGCCGCTGACGGCAGACGAGACAATTGCCTTAGACGAGTTATACGAACGACTTCGCAAGGAAGAGATTCCGCACGAGGACGCGTTTCGACTGACGCTCGCGCGAGTGCTCGTCAGCCCCGCGTTTTTGTATCACGTCGAGAAACCGGCGGCCGGCGCGGATCAAGGGCCTGTTTCCGATTGGGAACTGGCGAGCCGGCTGAGTTACTTCCTTTGGTCATCGCAACCGGATGCCGAGTTGCGGCAGGCGGCAGCCGATGGCCGGCTGCATGAGCCGAGTAGTGCTCGAAGCTCAAACGCGGCGCATGCTGCGCGATGCGAAGATTCGCAGACTGGCCGCAGAGTTTGCCTGCCAATGGCTGCACATCAATGACTTCGAGCATCTCGACGAGAAGAGCGAGCGGCATTTCCCAACGTTCGCCGGCTTGCGCGGGGCGATGGCCGAGGAATCCGTTCAGTTTTTTACGGACTTGTTTCAGCAGAATCGTTCCGTATTGGAAATCCTTGGTGCGGACTACACGTTTTTGAACGAATCGCTCGCGCAGCATTATGGAATCCCTGGCGTGAAGGGCGACCGAGTGGCGGCGTGTCGAGGGTGTGAAGCAGCACTCGCGCGGCGGCGTGCTCGCGCAGGCGACGGTGCTGGCGAAGCAGTCGGGCGCATCGCGCACCAGCCCGATCCTGCGTGGGAATTGGATCAGCGAAGTCTTGCTGGGCGAGCGTTTGCCGGATCCGCCCAAGGGCGTTCCTCCACTGCCCGACGATGAGGCGGCGACCGAGGAGCTCACCGTTCGGCAACTTGTCGAAAAACATGTCAGCGATCCGAAATGCGCGGTTTGCCACGAGCGAATTGACCCGTACGGATTTTCGCTGGAAGCCTTCGACGCGATTGGCCGGCATCGCAACGCAGATTTGGGTGGCCGGCCCATCGATACGCGCGTCACGCTGATGGATGGCACGCAGGTCGACGGATTGGATGGGCTGCGAAACTATTTGCTGACCACGCGCCGGGAAGCGTTCGTCGGGCAGTTTTGCCGCAAGCTGCTAGGATATGCCCTGGGTCGGACGGTGCAGCTTTCCGATGAGCCGCTGCTCGCCGAAATGCAAAGTAAACTGGCAGCCAACGACTACAAAGTCGACGTGGCTGTTAACACGATAATCCAGAGCCGGCAATTTCTTGAGATCCGCGGCAGGGACTCGACGCTCGACGAATGATCGCTGTCGTGCTTCGAGTCTCGCAAACATGGCGAGTCAATTTCGAGAAGGTGAACGAAAATGGCGCAGCACAAATTCTCACGTCGGACGATGCTTCGCGGCGTAGGCGTTACGATGGCGCTGCCGTGGCTGGAATCGCTCAACGTGTGGGGCGATGTTTTGAGCGCAACTGCCACGGCCAGCGAAGCGCCCGTGAGGCTGGCCGTGCTATTCGCCGGGAACGGCTTTCACAGCCAGGAGTGGTGGGCCAAGGGCGAAGGCAAGTCGATGGAGCTGGGCCAGGTGCTCG
Organism: uncultured Planctomycetota bacterium; assembly: GCA_963713365.1. Taxonomy (GTDB): domain Bacteria; phylum Planctomycetota; class Planctomycetia; order Pirellulales; family Lacipirellulaceae; genus JABDGM01. The sequence goes on from CAVQLN010000013.1 coordinate 478,308, forward strand.
CTCCGCTGGCCGATTATCGCGAGAAAATGCTATTCATTCGCGGCTTGTACAACGAAGAAGCACTCAAAGGCAACATTCATAGCTCGCAGACGGGCAACTTGCTCTCGGGCGCGCCGCTCGCATCCGGCGGCGACATTCGTTCGGGCACCAGCGTCGATCAGCTCATCGCGCAGGCGTACGGGCGATCGACCAAGGTGCCGAGCCTCGTGCTGGGCTGCGAAAAATCGAATCCGGCCGTGCACAAGAATTATTCGATGCTGTACAGTTCGCACATCTCCTGGTCGTCGCCGACGACGCCGACGCCGCTGGAGCTTTATCCGGCGCTGGCGTTCGATCGGCTGTTCAACGATGAAGCCGAGCGCGGTGATAAGAGCGTGTTGGACGCGGTGCTCAGTGACGCACACGATTTGCGGCGGCAGATCAGCACCAGCGATCAGCAAAAGCTGGACGAATATTTGGACTCCGTGCGCGACGTTGAGCAGCGAATCGAGCAGGCCGGCAAGCGCGGCGAAATGCAAGGCTGGCGGCCAACGCTGGACAAGCCGAACATCCCGCGCCCGCCGGACGGCATCCCGCAGAACATCGCCGATCATATGCGACTGATGTGTGACATCCTCGTGCTGGGGTTTCAAACCGATACGACGCGGGTCACCACGCTGAAGCTGAACAACGACCACTCGTCATTGCGATTTCCGCACTTGGGCGTCGATTACATGATCCATCACCTGCTGTCACACTCCGACACGCCCGATTGGCTGAAGGTGAATCAATTTTTCGTCGAGCAGGTGGCATACATCGCGAAGAAGCTGGACGCGATTCAGGAGGGTGAGCGGACGGCCCTCGATAATTCGATGCTGCTGTTCTGTTCGAGCATGCTCACCGGCGGCCATGATGCCACTCAGCTTCCGGTGGTGCTCTTGGGTGGCGGCGGCGGGAAGATTCGCACGGGCCGCGTGCTGGATTACAGCGGCAAAGAGAAGCGGCAGATGTGCCGGCTTTATCTGTCGATGTTGGACAAGGTGAATGTGCGGTTGGACAAGTTTGGCGATGCGACCGAGGCGTTGGAAGAGATGTGAGGAGAGACGAGAATCACTGGGCGGCTGCTAGCCGCTTTCAATTAAAGCGCCTAATAAATTGAACCGCCAAGACGCGAAGCACGCCAAGGAAGGCAACAAATCCGCGTGTATTTTTCTTGGCGACCTTTGTGGCCTTAATTAGTCTACATACACGAACTCGTTGAGGTTCATCAGGGCGCGGCACAGTTCGGCGAGGCTGCGTTCACTCAAGAGCAATTGACACGCCTCCAGCTCGAACTCATCGGGAGGGCGCTGCAAAGCCAGTTCGAACGCGCGCTGAATCTGGCTTTCTGGTTTCTTTCCCGCCTCGTTTTCAACCCGTTTGGCGAACGCGCGTGCTGCCTCGACGGCCAGCGGGCTGTTAAGCAACGTCAGCGCCTGCGGCGCAACTGTGGAAACCTCACAACGCGCACAAGGCGTCGAGTTATCAGGCAAGTCGAATGATTCCATCAGCGGAAGCCGTGTGTTGCGCTTCTGCACGAGGAACAGGCTGCGGCAGTACTGCTCCGGTTTGGGCGAAGGGTACCAGGCCTTGGTTTTTTCGGCGTTATCGTCGAGGAACGCGGGATTGGAGAGCAGCACCTCGGTAGGCAAGTCGGGCCAGATCGGCGGGCCATCGGCCTTGGGCGTCAAGAGGCCGCTGACGAACAGCAGCGAGTCGCGCAATTGTTCCGCGCTGAGCCGGCGCGGGAAGCGTGAGCCGAAGCGCCCATTCGCGAACGATGGCGCTTGTTGATACGTGGCGCTGGTGGCGATCTGCCGCACAAGCTGTTTGACGGACCAACCTTGCCGCCTAAATTCGCACGCCAGCCAATCGAGCAACGCGGCATCTTCGGGCCGCGAGCCGGCCAGGCCAAAATCGTTCGGCGTCTCGACCAGCGGCCGGCCCATGAGAGAGTGCCACACTCGGTTTACGAACACGCGCGCCGTGAGAGGGTTTTCCGGTGAGGCGATCCAATTGGCAAGCGTGAGCCGCCGGCCGCTCGTGCGCGCGTTTATTGACTTCGTGATCGTCGCCGACTGCGGATCGAAGACCGAAAAGAACCCGGCATCCACGGCGTCTCGCGGAGATTTGTGATCGCCCTGGAAAAGCACCTGCGTGGCGGCTATATTCTCCGTGTGGTCCGTCATCAATAGCCCGCGAGTAAAGCTCCGTCGCTCGTCGTCGATGCGCTTGATTTGCTGCTCGAGCTCTTTCCGCGCGGACTCGTCATCTTTCGGCAGGGCATCCAGCTTCTCGCGAAGCGGCTTGATCTGCGTGTCCAGCCGCTCGTTGTGCTCGCGAATCGCGACTTGCTCGGCGGCCAGATCGAGCGGCAGCTCATCGGCAAACTGCATCGCGGCAAAGAACGCGCGGAAACGGTAGTGGTCCGCCTGCGAGAGTGGATCGTATTTATGGTCGTGGCAGCGGCAGCAGGAAAGCGTGAGCCCGAGAAACGCCGCGCCCGTCGTTTCGGTCACGTCGGCCAGCAGCTCGGCGCGGCTGCGATCCTCCTCGTCGAACAGCTTGGCCGCGTTGTCGTGCGGGCCGAGCCGCAGGTAGCCGGTCGCGATGAGACTGTCCTGCTCGGCCGCAGTGTCGGGCGGACCGTCGAATAATTCGTCGCCGGCCAGCTGCTCGCGAATGAATTGGTCGAACGGCTTGTCGGCGTTGAACGAGCGGACGACATAATCGCGAAACCGCCAGGCTTGCGGGCGAAACTCGTCCCAGTCGAAGCCGTTGCTGTCGCTGTAGCGGACCACGTCGAGCCACATCCGCGCAAAGTGCTCGCCGAATCGCGGGCTCGCGAGCAACTCATCAATGAGGGCGGCAATCGCTTCGGCCGCACCGGAGCGTGCCACAGCCATTTTGAAATCGGCCACCTGCTGTGCTGTCGGCGGCAGACCCGTGAGGTCGAAATACAACCGGCGGGCGAGCGCTCGATCGTCGGTCATTTCGGGCAGCGACGCATTCTCCTTTTCCAATCGAGCCAGCATGAAGCGGTCGAGATCGTGCTTCGCCCAATCACTTTGGCGCACTTCGGGCACATCAGGTCGATTCACGGCCTTGAGCGACCACAGTTCTAATCGCTGGCCGCCGAAGAGCTGCACAATTGGGTTGCGGGAATCCGACCACGCGTCGCCGATCTGCTCGCCTCGCGCGGCCGGCGCGGCGGTCGACGGCGCTAACGCGGCCGGCCATGGCGCACCATCCTGTATCCAGCGATCGAGCGTGTCGATGTCGCTTGTCGACAGCTTTTCTTTCGGCGGCATCTCCAGAACTTTGTGCGTGCGCTTGATCGCCATCAGCATCAGCGATTGGTCCGGCTCGCCCGGCACGAGGGCAGGGCCGGTGTCGCCGCCTTTGATTGCCGCTTCGCGAGAATCAAGGCGCAAGCCGCCTTCGGCCTTGTCCGGTCCGTGGCACGACCAGCAGCGCGAGGCCAGAAGTGGCCGGACTCGCTCGAAGAAAAAACGGTCCGAGCTGCTGAGCGGCGCCGTGTTCGCAACATCGGCCGCCGGCGCCGCGGTAGCAATGCAAAGCGAAGCGACGTAACGACCAGTCAATCTCGGAAGCAGTAGTGAGTGTGCCGAATACATCACGGCCCCGAGATCTGCGAACGATTCGAGTTATTCGACCGGCGGCGCAATGGACGGCTCTCGTCATGCGAGCACCCCGGGAATGATTTTCGCGCTTCCAGCCACGCCGGTTAGCCGCTCCTGCCGACCGTTCGCGTGGAAAAACAGCTCATCATTGTTCAGGCCCAGCGCCGCGAGGATCGTCGCGTGCAAATCGCGAAACGGCGTTGGCTGCTCGACCGCGAGATAGCCGAATTCATCGGTGGCGCCGATGCGTCCCGGTTTGACGCCGCCGCCGGCCAGCCAGATCGTGAAGCCTGCCGAGTTGTGATTCCGGCCGCCGTCGCCCTGCAACAGCGGCGTGCGGCCGAACTCGCTGGCCCAGATCACAAGCGTCTCGTCGAGCAAGCCGCGCTGCTTCAAGTCCGTGAGCAGTGCCGCGATGGGCTGATCGGTCCAGCGTGCACGCGGCGTATGATTGTCCGTGAGCTTCGCGTGTGCGTCCCAGCCGTCCTTGTCGGGCATGTCGTACAGCTGCACGAACCGCACGCCGCGCTCCACGAGCCGCCGGGCAAGCAGGCATTTGCGGCCGAAGCTGCGGGTGCGCTCGTCCTTGTGCTCCAGGCCGTAGCTTCGGCGAGTGTGCTGCGCTTCTTCGTCAAGATTGCCGACTTCAAGCGCGCTCGACTGCATTCGATAGGCAAGCTCGTAGCTCGCCAGCCGGGCATCGAGTTCCGTAAAACCCTCGCGCTCAGAGCGATGCCGCAGATTCAACTCGCGAATCAGGTCCAAGGACGCCCGCTGGCCGTCGGCGAATTCGTCGGGCGGAAGCAGGTCGAGAACCGGCGTCCCCGTGTCGCGCAAACGCGTCGGCTGAAACGCGGCCGGCAAAAATCCGTTCGAGTAGTTCCCGGCACCGCCGAGCGGGCCCGGCGTCGAACAGCACGACGTAGCCCGGCAAATCCTGGTTCTCGGAGCCAAGGCCATAGGTCGTCCACGAACCGAGGCTCGCTTTGCCGACGCGCACGTCGCCGGTGTGCAGCTGGTAGCTGGCCGGCGCGTGATTGTTCGACTCGGCCTGCATCGAATGAATGAAGCAAAGGTCGTCGACATGCTGTGCGACATGTGGAAACAATTCGCTGACCCACATGCCGGACTGGCCGTATCGTTGCCATGTATATGGACTGCCGAGTAGTTTGTCTTCGCAGCCGAACGTGACGTTGGCGAACTTCGTCTTCTGAAGCGTTTGTCGCAGCGACGCGGGCAGCGGCTGGCCGCTCTGTTTCTGCAGCAGCGGTTTGTAATCAAACGTGTCGACCTGCGACGGCCCGCCGACCATGAACAGGAAAATCACCGACTTGGCTCGCGGCGTGAAATGCGGCGGCCGCGGCGCGAAGGGTTGCAGCGGATCAATCACCGGGGGCTGGCTCGTCGTGGCGGCCCGCAACTCCTGGCGCCGCAGTGCTTCGAAGGCCAGCATCCCGAAACCGGCCCCGAGCTGGCCCAGAAATCCCCGTCGCGAACAATTGCAATTAACGTGAGCCATTGTCGAGCGAAACGATTAGCCCTGGACTAGCCATGGTCGATCGGACAATTCTTCAATATACCATTGGGCAGCCAATCGCCAAACTGAGTCACTGGGTCAGCGCGATAGTCTTGCTTCCAGCGACGGAACGTAATTCGACAGCTCGTCTTCCAGCAGTTCGAGCTTCGAGGCCATCATTTCTTCGCCGTGCGAAAACGTGTGGTCGCCGCCGTAATAGGGGTCGAGCCGCATGTCGCGGCGGATGAGCGGAAGTGCGTCCGTTGTGTTTTGCCGTTCGTCTTGCAACACCTGTTTCCAGCGAGCGATTAACATTCGTGCGCTTTCAGTTTCTTCGGGCGAACGAGGCGACTTGCCTGCAAGTGCAGTGATCGCATCGCGCAGTTGACACGATTCGTAAAAGTTCGCATGCGTTCGCGCCGTGTGATAGAACCAGAGAATGGGGACCGCTTCGGCGTCGAACGTCAATCGATGGCGGTCATCGACGTGCGGGCTTGCCTCGCGAATTTTCGTCGCCGCCCGCTGCAAATGCTTTTCCATCTGGCGATAGCTTTCGCCAAGGATTTTGGCGTCGCCACTGGGCGCAATGAGGAATGTGGGCTCTTTTTTCATGCCTTCGGAATCCATGATCTCGGCCCGGAATAGAAAACGGCCGTAAAAAACATCGGGCAACGCCTCGTCCTTGTTCGCGCACATCGGGTGCATCGGCCCCAAGTAATAGGGGCCCGTGTAATACGGTGGCAGCTCCGGCGAGAATGGGATCGCATCCGAAACACGTGTTTCCACGCTTCGCGCAAGCTGTCGGCCGACGTTTTTCCGGCCAGCCGCCGCGCGAATGCGTGAAGTAACTCTTCTCGATCAGGCACGGGAGACCACCAAAGGAATTTGTTGATCTCGGCGGTCGATGTTCCGTAGAACGGACGGAAGGCGGGAAACACCCAGGCCCCATCGGCTCCGCAGGAGGCCAGCGCTTCCGCGCGATCGGCCCAGCGATCCATGCACGGAATCTGCGGCAACCGCGGCGCTTCGAAGCCGAGCTCGGGTTCGCTCTTGAGATACACGCGAACATGATTTTTTGCACATGCGGCGATCTGCTCCTGCGCCCGCGGGCCGGGACCAATCAGGTCGATGCTGTAGTCCCAGATGTCTTTTACAACGCCGTGCGGTTTTTGGATCGTTTCCGACTTTTCGATCTCAGTAAACAGGGCGACGCCCGGTTTTAGTTTCTCAATGAAACCGGTTACCGCACGGTCCTTCGCCCAAACATGCTCGGCCGAATAAGGCCAGGCGACCAGCTCGGCCTTAGGGTTGACTTCGCGAATCGCGCCGGCCAGGTCGTTGCAAAGATCGGCGACGGCGACCTCGGCGCCCAGCGGTTCGCAGCGAGAGCAGTTGGTATGTCCTTTTTCCACTCCGTACGGCCGCATGTGACAATGATAGAAGCCCTCGCCGCCGATGATGATCACAACGCCTTGCAGCTCGGGCAACGACTTGAACAAACCCTGCAAACTTTCCTTTAAGTACTTCCGCACTAAGGGGTGCGAAGTGCACAGCGTGTACTCTCCGTCCGCAGACCAGGTCAAAGCGCCGCGAATCTCCGGATGCGCCTGAAAGATGGGATCCGACTTGGGAAATTTCTGGCGCGTATTCAAGAAGGCGTATGCCTTCAATCCGTACTGGCGAAGTTGCTTCATCCCTTCTCGATGCGACTCGAGCAGGCCGGGAACGCGCCGGACGGACAGCTCCGGTATGGCATCGTTTTGCGACAGCGCATACAGATCGCCGCCGCCGTACAGCACCGCGTTGAAACCGAAAAACACGACATCTTTGTAAGAACCGCCCTGCGGCACTGCACCCAGGCGGATGGGCAGACGCGGCTTGTACACAATCGTTCCCGCCTCGAGGATCGGCGCCTCGCGGAAACCGATTCGATCCACCAGGCGCACGATTGCATCACGCAGGCCGTTCGGTGAGTCGCCCTGCACAGTGATTCGGTCCTGCGCGACGCGGATCGTGAACGACTCGGGTGTGTTCGACTCGCCGCCTCCTGAGTCCAACAGAACTAGTGACGGCCCGTGCAGGTTCGCAATCGATGTGGGGGTTTCGTTTGAGATCTCGAGGTCGAGACTCATTCGATCGCGCAGGAATTCCTGCAAGTGTTCGGCCATTCGCCGGCCGACCGGGTCGATCCCAATTGGCACTACTAAACGCCAGCGTGAATCAATGGTTACTTCGCCGTTTGCGGCGACGGCATTGGGATCGAGCGAAAAGCGGCTGAAGTAATCTTTCGAGAGGACAGAAAACTCGCATGCGTCGTACGCCGCAGTCGTTTCCGTGGCAAGACGGGCACTGATTTCGGCTAAAGTTTCCGAGTTGGTTTGAGGCGCAGCCTGAGCAAAGACGATCGCATTCAACAAAGTAATTGAATCAGTGCCAGGCAAAAAGTTCGTCGCATCGATTGCTCGTTTCTGAAAATGTCACGGCTCCCAGAGTGTCGCCGCGATGTAACGATCGCCTTTCGGCTCGTCGTGAAAATAGTAGACGGTGACGATCTTTCCGTCGGGCCGCTGGACGCTGCGAGGGTAGCCAAGATCGCGCCCGCCGCCGTGGCCACGGACTGTGAACTCAGGGTCCCAGGTGCGACCGCCATCGGAACTTAGCCGGGCGCGAATCTCATAGGGCGGGGCTCGATAGCCGTAGGTCAAGCACAGGCGCCCATCCTTGAGGCGAATCAAGCTCGGCGGGTTGCCTTCGCCCAAATCGGAAACCGGCGTCTCGTCGCGCTTCCAGCTTTTGCCCAAGTCGAGCGAGCGGTACGTGTCAATCCAACTTCGATCGGCTTCGCGGCAACGTATGGCAGAGAGCAACTCCGTGGGCCCTAGTCGAACCGTCGACGGCATAATCGCGTAGCCTCGTGGCTCGTCGCCAATCCAGGCGACAAACTGCCACGATTTGCCGCCGTCGGTGGTCCGCACGCAGAGCGGCCGGCCTTCCTCGCCATCGCGCTTGGCGGCCGTGAGAAACAACAAGCAGTCGTGCTTGCCGACGACGATGTAGTCGGTCCGTGCGGCGATTCCCGACTGGTCAAACAGCGGCAGCCGGAAGGGCCCGCGCCAGTTGTGGCCGCGATCGGTCGAATAGTAGAACCGCGAGGGGCCAACGCTGACATCCGTCATGCGAATCGTCATGGCGAAATCTGGATGCGTGAAGTCGATGCCGCCGGGGCAATCCTCCAATGGCCGCTGCTTGAGTCCCGGCGGAGTAACGCCGTGCAGCGCCGTGCCGACGGGGATCAGGGCGCCCTCCTCGGCCGGGTTTTCGATCGTCCACGTCTCGCCGCCATCGCGGCTGCGCAAGCAAATGTTCTTCGGGACGGTCATGATCGATTGCATGCCGATCCGGTCCATTGTCCTTGAAAAAGCCGGCGCTGAAACCAACGAGGATCTCATCGCCCCATGACCAGATGCCATGGTTCGCCGGCCAGCCACCGAAACGGCCTGGCTCGGCATAGACCTTCCCATGTGTAGCGCTTGCCGGCGGCGATTGCTGCGCCGAACGCAATTTGCGCAGTGAGTACGAAGGCCGCGAGCGCATCTACGCGAAGCGATGTCATTGCGATGTGCTGCCGCGCTGCGGCATGATTTGGTCGCGAAGGATGTAAACAAACAGGCCACTGCCGTAAACGATGAACAGCAGGCTGAGGACTTCAATGGCGCTCGTACTCAACAGGAATATCCAGCCGACCAGCGCGATCAAACTCGGTATCGGATAGAGCCACATGCGGAAGGGCAACGGGTGGGCCCGCTCTCGACGGACGACATGCAGGGCGAAGATTTGGCCGATGAATTGGATGATAATCCGCACCGTGACCGCGCCGTTAATGACAGTTTTTAGCGGAAAGAAGCAGAAGAATGCCGTCATCGCACTCAAAAGCGCGAGCGACGCCCAGGGATAACCGCGCGTCGGGTGCAGCGCGGCGAAGAATTTGAAAAAGTCGCCGTTCTTTGACGCGGCGTAAAGGATGCGCGAGTACCCAAGTGTCATCGCAAACACTGAGGCCAGGCACGTCCAAATGATGAGTACGGTGAAGGCCTTCGAGGCCGAAACGCCGTGAAGCCTCTCCATGAACGCGCCGGCGATATTCTTGTTTGCCAGGCTGCCCTCGACTTGTGTCTCCTGCCACGGCACGACGCCGATGAAGGCCAAATTCATCGCCATGTAGATGCAGGCAACCAGAAACACCGAGATCAGCACCGCACGTGGAATCGTTTTTTCCGGGTTGCGCACCTCTTCGCCAAGATGGCAGATATTGTAGTAACCGAGATAGTCATACACGGCGATGCTGGTGGCAATTCCGAGCGTCTCGAAAAACCTTCGATCTACTTGAAAGGCGTTCTCCGGAAAAGTAATCAACGCGGCGTCGAAATTGCGGAAGCCCAATACAATCACCGTGCCGACGGCAATCAATACTCCCGTGACCAGGACAGCGCTCAGCCAGCCGAGCGAGCGGATTCGTTGGCAGAGCGCAAGGAAAATCACGACGACCATCAAGCTGGCCGGAATGCCGACAATGGCCTTTTCGGGCAAGCTCCATTGCTGCACGGTCTCGCGATATGCAGGCCAGAGCGTCATGGCAAAATCGGACGCGGCGATATAGCCCGAGGCGAGCTCCAGCGTGCCGCTCACCAGGAATTGCCAGATGAACAAGAACGGGAGGAAGCGCCCCCAGGCCGATCCTCGGAAAATTTCGCGGAGATAATGGTAGGTGCCGCCGCTGCCGGGAAACGCCGCACCGAGTTCCGCCCACACGAGCCCGTCGCACATCACAATGAGCATCGCCAGGACCCAGGCGATCATTCCCTGCGGCCCGACCATTGCGCCAAGCAGCAGCGGTATGGTGATAAACGGGCCCGCGCCGAGCATGTTCGACACGTTCAGCGACGTGGCGTGCAGTGTGTTGAGCCCGCGCTGGAGTTGCGGCGAAGATTCCGACATTGGAAGACGGCGTCTGGTGGCAACGGAGAAGAAGCACGAACGGCCGCTGCAGTATCGTCGCCAAGAAACGGAACGGCAAGCGTGCAATTCAAACAATTGGGCGCCGCCGTTTTAGTTGCGGCGGCGACGGTCCGTTCGACCAAATGATCGCGGGCGGGCCCGGTCGCATGATAAAAAACGTCGCCCGTTTCGCCGCGTGCGGAAATTCGTTTTCGTACTGCCGCTGCCAATCGGTGAGAAATGCTGCCGCTCGTGCCGCATCGATAATCGCCCAAATGCTGCCGCCGAAGCCGGCGCCGAACGCGCTGGCACCAAAGGCGCCGAGCTGCGTTGCGAGTTCGACCAGCCTTTTTGTTTCAGCCGTTTGATTCTTCAGTAGCTTCGCGGCTGCGTGATGTGATTGAAGTGCGAGTGCGCCGAATTCGTTGATCGTGTCTGAGTCCACGCGGTTGGGTACGGACTCGACCAGCCGATTTTCGATGACAAGGTGATCGAGCCGCTCCGTGAGCTCTTCGGGCGTGAATGCCGAATGCGCGGCGTCTGTGAGAATACCGCGCAGCGTATCCTCGGCATCCGGGGCCGAATTGAGGATTTCCATGAGTGAATTTGCGGACTGATTTGTTGCCAGCTTGCCATAATCGGACGATTTCGGCCGCGAGCGCGGAAATGCGATTGTACTTCGTCAGCGCGTCGCCCGTCTTTTCGGCGATGACGCCGCTGGAGGCGATCGCAAACACGTATCGGCCGGCGATTGTGACCGATCGGCGGAATTTCAAGGGGCAATACGCATAGAGCGACAGCGTATCCGATTGACAGTTGAGAATGGCGGTATGATCTTCGCTGCCGCCGAACGTGCCCACGCCCGTGTCGCCTTCGAATGGGCCAAAGCTCATTCCATTTTCCACCGTCGCGAGGTAGCCGGCCAAATCCTCACGATTACGAATCGAACGTGCATACGTCTCATCGCGGGCGAGGTCATTGAAATGTGCAAGCGACAAAAACGTAGCGACGATCAGCGCACTGGAACTGCTCATCCCAGACGAGGCGGGCAGGTTACTGGCGAAGGCGATCATGGCTCCGTGCGAAGCGTTCTGAAAGTTACGGCGCGAACGCGGCGGGCGACGGTTTGCGGGTAATTGGACCAATGTCCGAGTCGCGGCTGCAAGCGCGCGTCTAGTGGAAACTCGCACCTCTCGTTTGCCGGGCGTCGATCATTTGCAGCAAGCGGCCATTCGCCGGCGTCGCCAGCATGAGAAGCCTCGCTCAGCGGCGGCCAGCAGGCTCTGGCCACCGCAGTAGTCCGTGTGCTTTCCCAGGACTTCAATTCGTCCGGGGACCCAGAGTCCAAGAACCGGATCATCGGACTTAACACCACGGCGCGAGAGCTCCGTCGCCGCTTGGGCAAAACACAGTTGCGGCCTGCGCGCGCAATTCTCGCGCATGCCGGCAACAATCAACCTGTCCGCAACGCGCTTCTCGGCCAGCCAGTCCGATAGCGTCATAGGTCGACCTCCGTGTCCGCTAACCGGCGCGTGACTTCGGCGACGTCCGCTTGCGTCGATAAGTCGAGCACCGGTTCGTTCACGGCAACGACACTGAAGCGTTCACTCAGTTGATCGATTGCGTAATTGACGGCATCGGTCAGCTCGTATTCGCCCCGGGGAGACGGCCCAATTGCGCGGCACGCGTCGATGATCGCCGGCGTGAACCGCCAGCAATTCATATTGATTAATGGGGATGCACCTGCCTGATCGAATTGTTCTTCCGTCGGCTTTTCGATCACGCGCGTGAGCAGTCCGTCACTATCTGATGCGAAGGAGGGCAAATTTCTCAGCCGGTCCGCCGTGATGTTGCCTCGGCTTAATGCGGCGGGACTGAAAGCGGCCACGGCCGAGCCGGCCAATTGCCGCAGCCCGGCGACTGCGCTTTGCGGATAAAGGTTGTCGCCGTTAACTAAGAGAAACGGATCGTCGCCAACAAAGTCTTGCGCCGCAGCCACGGCGTCGGCAGTGCCTTTGGCGGTCGGCTGAATGGCGAACTCAATATCGATCCGGCCCGCTTTGTGCCCGCGGCAATGGTCTTGGAGATAGCGATGATCAGGGCCTATCACCAGGCACGCACGCCGGTACCCGGCATCGGCCAGGCCCGACAAGACATAATCGATAAACGGCCGGCCGACGGGCATCATTGCCTTCAGGCCGCTGCCGGCCACTTCGAGCTGATTGGCCGTGAGGTTGGCGGAAAGTTGCTCGCGCCTCATTCGAGTGCCGCGGCCGGCCGCCAACACGACTGCTTTTTCCATGGTAATTCCGGCGAATGCCTGTTGCGCCCACCCTCACACCGGTGAGTATATGAAAGAATTCTCTCCCAAGGAATTTGTTGCCTCGGAACCAAATGCAACAAGCTAGCCCTTCGGCTAGACTTGGCTGTGGTCCGCCCCTTGTACGGCGCCTGTCTGCGTCGCTACGCTTGCACTGTTAAGGGAGGGGAAATAAATGCATCGCCGATATTTTGCACATATCGATGCAACGCTCACTTGGCCCGCTCGTCGTTCACGGCAAACGTATCGCTGCGATTCTGTTTCTGTTTGCGGTAGCGATTGCAGCGTCAACCGCCAGTGCGCAAGAAACGAACCCGGCGGCCGATGCCTTGTCGCCCGACGTGTGGCGCAAGGAACATCGAATTATCGATCTGCACATGCACATTGAGGGCAGGCCGGAGCGATTCGATCGCGCCGTCGGGATCATGGATGCCGCCGGCGTGGGCGTCGGCATCGAGCTAGGCAGCGGCACGGTTACGCCGATCGATGGCAATGCTTCGCAATTCGAGGAGGTCAAGCGCATTGCCGATTCCTATTATCCGGGCCGATTCTTATGCTACATGCTCCTGGACTACAAAGGTTGGGACGATCCCCGAGTGGAGCCAGCGCGCGGTTGAGCAGATAGAAAAGGGCCAGGCGGTTGGAGCGGCACGGGCTGAAAGGAATTCAAACGGCTGGGCCTCGTGCTCCGCGACGGGCAGGGGAAGCTCATTCGCGTCGATGATCCGAAACTTGATCCGGTGTGGCAACGCTGCGGCGAGCTGGGCATGCCGGTTTCAATCCACGTGGCCGACCCCAAGGCCTTTTGGGAACCGCTTGAAGCGACGAACGAACGCTGGGCGGAGCTCAAGGACCATCCGGACTGGTGGTTCGGCGACCGCAATAAATATCCGCCGCGAGAGGATCTGCTGGCCGCGTTGGAGCGAGTCATCGCGCGGCATCCAAACACGACGTTTGTCGCGGTGCACTTTGCGAATAATGCCGAAGACATCGAGTGGGTCGATCGGCAACTGTCGGCACATCCGAATATGATGGCCGATGTTGCCGCCCGGTTGCCGGAAGTTGGGCGGCATCCACCGGAGAAGGTGCGCGAGCTATTCATCAAGCACCAGGACCGGATCATCTTCGCGACGGATTTCATGGTCTACAATCGATTCATTCTCGGCTCGGCCGGCGATGATGAACGGCCCACCGACCTGGATGCGCTGACGTTTTACAAGAAATGCTGGCGATTTTTTGAGACGGACGACCGCGATTGGGCGCACATGACGCCGATTCAAGGCGATTGGACGATCAGCAGCATCGACCTGCCCGCGCCCGTTCTGCGAAAGATTTATTTCGACAACGCACGCAAGCTGCTGGCTAAATCGTGGCCGCTTCCGGTCATGAAGGCGGCGCGCATTGCCCGCGACTTTGCGCCCGACGGCAAGCTGACAGAAAATGAGTGGGCGACCGCGGAGCCGGCGCGTGTCGAGTATGCGCTTGCCGACTCCGCCAGTTGGCCGCAGCTAAGCACGTCGGTGCGAGCGCTTTGGAGCGAGGAGTTTTTGTATCTGGCGTATGAAGCGCCCTATACAAAGCTTACGATGGCCGCCGAGCCGTCGCCCGCAGAACGATTAGGCTTGTGGGACGACGATGTGGTCGAGATATTTCTGGCGCCGGATGGCGAGAGCGTGAAGTCGTATTCTGAGTTCGAATGGGTGCCCAATGGCGAGCAGCTCGACGTCAAGATCGATTTGCCTGCGAAAGACTTTCCGTGGGAGAGCGGGATGCAGTCGGCGGTGCAAGTCGACGCTCAAAACAAGATATGGCGCGTCGAAGCCCGCATCCCGCTGCGAGCAGTGAGTGATGTTCCGCCCAAAGTTGGTTCGCGCTGGCGAGCGAATCTATATCGCAACGATGCTGCGAACAGGGTTTTTCTGGCTTGGAGCCCCACGCTCACTGGCACTGCGCACACTCCTGAAAAATTCGGCTGGCTTGAGTTTGCTGAGTCTGGGGAAAGTAATAGCATAAAACTGTCGTTTACGTCGCGTGCAGGCGCGGCCGTTTGTGTGACAAATCACCTCGCGCGTAGAAGTGGCCGTACAATGCCTGCCCAATTAAACGTACCCAACGCTTCCTCGCGCTGCTGGCCGGTGCTGCTGGCAGGGGTGATGTCGTTAATCGTCGGGTGCGGTCGCGTCAGATTCGCCTGGGCGACAACTTGCGCAAGCAAACGATGAGCTGGATGTTCAAGGTACTTCGCTACCGGCGTTGACCGACATTCACGCCGCCGTGCATCGCGCCATTTGAAGACAGTGACGCAATTGCGAACGTGCTTATTTTCACGTTGCAAGATTGCCCGATTGCCAACTCGTATGTTCCCACGCTCAATAAGCTGGTCGATGACTATGGACCGCGCGGCATTCGGCTGCTGTTGGTCCATGTCGATCCGCAATTAACGATCGATGAAGCGCGTAAGCATGCCGAGGAGTACCAGATCAAGGCGCCGGTGGTCGTCGATCGAAAACATGACTGGGTCAACTTTGCTGGTGCGACCAGGTCGCCGGAGGTGGCCGTGTTTTCGCCGGCGGGCGAGGTTCTTTACGCTGGTCGAATTGACGATAAGTACGCGGGCCTTGGCAAGCGCCGCACGCACGTTTCGGCGCATGACCTGCGTGATGCACTCGATGCAATACTTGCCGGCCGGCCCGTTGCTCAACCCAAGACGGAGGCAGTCGGCTGCTTTATTCCGCCACTCGCACTCGGAGAATGATATGCCGCGTTTTAGTTTGTTTACTCACATTGACCGGGCTGGCGATCGCACTGGCACCAATCGGTGCGGCCGCCGCCGAGACGCTCCACGGAAGCCCTCACGTTCAACAAGCACATTGCCCCGCTCATCTACAAGCATTGTGCCGACTGCCACCATCCGGGCGAAGTTGCGCCATTTCCATTGCTCAGCTATGACGACGTTAAAAAGCGCGTCAGGCAAATCGTGCTTGTCACGCACGACCGCTTCATGCCGCCGTGGAAAAGCATCGAAGGGCACGGACAGTTCATGGGCGAGCGCAGATTGAAGCAAGACGAGATCGATCTCATCGCGCGTTGGGTCGACGAAGGCGCGGTTGAAGGAGAAGCCCGGCGACCTGCCGCCGCAGCCGACGTTTTCCGAAGGCTGGAAGCTGGGCCAGCCGGATATCATCATCACGATGCCGGAGCCATATTCCATCAAGGCCGACGGGCCCGACGATTTTCGCAACTTCGTGTTTGAGCTGTCGGTTCCCGAAGGCAAATACATCAAGGCCGCCGAGTTTCGTCCGAGTAATCGGGTCATCGTGCACCACGCGGCACTCATGATCGATGTGTCTGGAGAGGCGCGGCGAAAAGACGAAGCAGACCCGGCGCCGGGCTTTCTGGGAGCCGCTTTGCTCGGGCCACTGCTTCCGGGAAGCATGGCAACGTGGACGCCCGGTCGTGATCCTTCTCCGTTGCCCGAGGGGTTTTCACTTCCGTGGAAGCCGGGCGTTGGGCTTATCCTTCAGTTGCATTTGCATCCAAGTGGCAAGCCCGAATCGGAACAATCGAGCATTGGTTTCTATCTGACGGAGGAGCCGCCGCGGCGGTCGATGGTGGACATACTGCTGATAAACACGAGTATCGACATCCCGCCGGGAGAAACGGCCTATCGTGCGCGAGATGAATTCACGCTTCCCATTGATATGGAGGCGCTTGGCGTTTTCCCGCACATGCACCTTATCGGCCGGGATATAAAGATTACCGCACAGCCGCCGGATAGTGATGAACCATTTTCGCTCGTGTGGATTAATGATTGGGATTTCAACTGGCAAGGTTTTTATCAGTATGAAACACCGGTGAAATTGCCGGCCGGGAACGCAGATCGTCATGGAAACGGTCCACGACAATTCGGCCGAAAATATCCGCAATCCCAACAGCCCGCCAAAACGCATGAGTTGGGGTGAGCAGACGACGGATGAAATGTCGGTGGCCATTTTGCAATTGGTTCCGACGAACGAAGGAGATCGAGAAAAGCTGGCCGAACATCGCCGCCGGGTGCTCAGCGAAGTCACTGCGGTCATTGATTCACCCGAAGATCAAGAGTAGCTCGTTCGTTACTCCTCGCTGGAGAAGTGCCATGGCCCGTTCGCTGCTGGCTGCATTGGTTGCTCCATTAGTGATCGTCGCGCCGGCCGTATGCATGGCGCAAGCGCCGGATGATGACGGCAAGCTGCGGATCATCGTTTTCGGGCGCATCCGGACGATGCGGAATTCAAAGCCGGCGGCACGGCAATTCTGTGGGCTAACCAGGGTCATCACGTGAAGCTGGTCTCCGTGACCAACGGCGACATCGGCCACTGGCAAATGGCCGGCGGACCGCTGGCCCAACGGCGCACGGCCGAAGCGGCGAAAGCCGACAAGATTCTCGGCGCCGAGTCGGAAGTTCTCGATATTCACGACGGCGAGCTCGAGCCCAATCTGGAGAATCGTCGCCGAATCACGCGATTGATCCGCAACTGGAAGGCCGACATCGTGATCGCACATCGGCCTTGGGATTATCATCCCGATCATCGCTACACGGGCGTGCTGGTGCAGGATGCGGCCTTCATGGTGACGGTGCCTTTCTTTTGCCCCGATACGCCGGCGCTTACTGAGAATCCGGTGTTTCTCTACTCGAGCGATCGTTTCCAAAAGCCGTATCCGTTCCGCGCCGATATTGCGGTGGCCGTGGACGAGGTGTTCGACCGGAAGCTCGATGCGGTCCATGAGTTGGAGTCGCAAGTCTACGAAGGCGGCGCGAGCGGAAGCGAGGAATTCATGCGCGGAGTTCCGCCGGCCAACCAGCCGCAGTTGCGCAAGGTCTGGCTTCGCGAGGCCTGGGAAGGCCGGCAGCGAGGCGAAGCCGATCGCCACCGCAATGCGCTGAACAAGTGGTACGGCGCGGAGCGCGGTGGGCGCGTCAAGTTCGCCGAAGCATTCGAAATTTGCGAATACGGCCGGCAGCCCGACGATTCAGAAATACGCAGGCTGTTTCCGTTCTTCGAAGCCGAAAAAGGGCAGGGCGGGCAGTAACGACGGCAGCTTGCGAATTTGTGGCGGGTTAAGAATTCGTGGATCGGTTCTGTATTGGCCGTCTGCTTGCTGCTACCCTGGATGCGCCGGATGCACAGCGCATGAGTTCTTCACCAAACGCTTCTGGTACCTGATGAGGCAGTCATGGACAGCTGGTATCGTATTTTGGTCGCGTGCGGACTTCTTCAATTGTTGACGGGGCATCTTCAGGCCGCCGAGGTCGCAGAACTTGCCACAGCGAATTGGGATGCGTTCGGTCCCGCGGGCAAAGAAGTCGACGCCATCTACGGGGACCATGCGCTCCGCAGCGACCGATTGATGGCCGTCGTCGCGCGCGACGAGCACGCGGAATGCCAACATGACCGTCAAGAATGTCGGTGGCGCACTGATCGATCTTACCCGACGCGAAGCGCAAAACGATCAACTCAGTTGTTTCTATCCTCATGGCATGGCGTACAGCCTGGAGGGCCCGGTGGAGTGGCCCAAGGAGCTTCCGTCGACTGGTGAAGCGAGCCGAATCGCGTTTCGCGCAAAACCCATCGATGGCACTCGCGCGGCGCAGTCCGGCAACCTTCAGATTATCGTGGGCTACGAGTTGGCCGACGGCGCTCGTTTCCTCACGGTTCGATCGCTCATCCATAATCCAACGCAGCAGCCGGTTAATATCGATCTCGCCGACGACGTGCGCGCCGACGGCGAATTCACGGCTGGCCTCGATAGTCGACTAAATCTTTGGTGGTGTTTCGATGAATTCTGGGGGCAGGCCTACGCGGTTCAGCCGGCCGAGGAGAAATTCGTCGTTCACGCAGAAAAGCCGGAGGGCAAGGGATTAACTCGATTGCAGTACCGGCGATCGGGCGGTGAGGCGTTTGTAATCGATCCAAATACGGCGCTCGTACTGGAGCGACGAGTTTTTGTTGCGGCCGATACGCTTGGCACGCAGTCGCTTGCGCCGACAGCGCGGCGAACAACTCGTGACCGCCAAAATAGCGGTCGCTGATTCGGCAGGGCCAGTGGCTAATGCAATAGTCCGGGTTAATGACGGGTTGGGGAAAGGCTCATTTGGCGCCGGACGAACTGACGACAAGGGTCAGCTTTCAATCGAGCTGCCGCCAGGCGACTATCGTTGTCGCATCGCCGCACTCGGCCGGAGCGAGCAGACATTCGAGATGAAAACCTCCGCCGACCAGAACGCGTGGACGTTTGAACTGCCAAGGGCGGGTTATTTTGAAGGCATAATTACCGACGAGTCCGGCGGCGGCGTGCCGTGCAAGGTCGCCTTTTATGGCCAGGGCGTGCCGGATCCGAATTTCGGCCCCGATAGCGCGATCCATGGCGTTCGAAATCTGTGGTACACGCATGATGGCCGGCTGCGCGTGGAATTGTTGCCCGGCCGGTATGAGATCGTGATCAGCCGCGGCCCGGAGTATGATGCGATCATCGAGTCGATCGATGTGGCGGCCGGCGAGACAGCGCGGCTGAATGCCACGCTGCGGCGCAGCGTCGACACGACCGGCTGGCTAGCCGCCGACTTGCACAGCCATTCGACGCCCTCGGGCGACAACACGGCCAGCCAGCGCGGACGCGTACTCAACTTGCTGGCCGAACATTTGGAGTTCATTCCCTGCACCGAGCATCAACGGCTTTCCAGCTACGAGCCGCATCTGGAACACTTCGGCGCTGCTCGCCGAGTCCTTACGTGTGTCGGCATGGAGCTTACGGGCAGTCCTTTGCCGATCAATCATCAGAACGCCTTCCCGCTCACACTGCGCGAGCGAACCCAGGATGGTGGAGCGCCGCAAATCGATGTGCATCCCGAGCTGCAAATCGAGAGACTGGCGATGTGGGATGATGCGAGCGACAAGGTCGTGCAAATCAATCATCCAAACATTGCGCAGATGATCGGAGATCGCGACCTCGACGGCAAGCCCGACGCCGGCTTCCGCAAGATGTTCTATTATGCTGACGTGATCGAGGTGCATCCGCCGCAGATGATCTTCGAAGACCTCACAGTCGGCGAAGGTGGCCCGCGGGAACGCGGCAACGCGATTGTCAATTGGATGCAACTACTCAATCTCGGATACCGGATTCCGGGCGTTGTAAATACGGATGCTCATTGGAACTTCCATGGCAGCGGCTGGCTGCGCAACTACGTTCGCTCTTCGACAGATGACCCGGCGGACGCAGCTTATGGAAATCTGCCACGCATTCGAGAAGGGCCAGGTGGTGATGACCAATGGACCGTTCATGACGGTCGTTGCGTCGTCGGGTGAAACGACCGTTGGGCCAGGCGAGGACTTGGTTGCGGAGGGCGAAATTCAACTTCACGTAAGAGTCGAGTGCCCGAATTGGCTCGACGTGAATCGCGTCCAAGTGTTCGTCAACGGCCGCCCGATCGATGCGCATAACTTCACTCGCCGCACGCACGGCGCGATGTTTGGCGACGGCGCGGTGAAATTCGACAACGTGATTTCACTAAAGTTGGAAGAAGACGCACACCTCATCGTCGCCGCGGCCAACGAGGGCGGGCAATTGGGGCGTATCTATGGGCCGGAGCAAGGACTCGCCATGCCGACGGCCGTGAGCAATCCGATCTTTTGCGATGTGGATGGCCAGGGCTTCAAGCCCAATGGCGACATGCTGGGACTGCCGTTGCCCGTGGAACCGGGCCATCAGCCGACTCACGGCCACGATCATTCGCCCGCGCAGAATCGATAAGTGCCGACGCATGAGGTTGCCGCGTGGTTCGGCGCGACTTCGTGTGCAGCGCCGCGGTGGCAACTGCGTTCTAGTTCGTATGGCCTTTCTGATGGCCACACTTGCTGTCACCTCGCGCGGGTGACGTTTTGGCTTGAATTTTGCAATCCACCGCACTTTCCAGATTGGGAGGTCTGGATCATCCCGTTGGCGGGAATGATCTGGTCAGTTTGCGGTCTCTGCGGTTTCGCGGCAGCCGAAAAGGCCTGAACTGCGCGGTTGCCACGTCCATCGCATACTCCCTCGGCGTCTCAGACGAGCCTATTGGTGGATCCGCCGTACGGTTCGAAAGCCGAAAATCTCTTTGCCCATCACTCCTTAGAAATGGTGACGTATGAAAAAGCGACGAATTAGCCGACGCCCTCGCCCGCATGCCACCGTGTTAAGGATCGAACAGCTTGAGGAGCGATATGTGCTGTCGACCGGAATCGGAGTTTATGCTCCGTCGACTGACACGTTTACCTTGCGACACACGCCTAACGCGGGGTCGGCTGACGCGGGCACATTTCAATTCGCGGCCGCGGGCGCACTTCCCGTCATGGGCGATTGGAACGGCGACGGACGCGATGATTTTGGAGTCTTCGACGCGGCAACTGCAACATGGTCGCTGCGTTACGGCGCGGAGGCGGGACCCGCCAATGCCGGTGTCTTTCAGTTCGGACAGACCGGATCAGTCCCCGTCGTTGGCGACTGGAACGGCGACGGGCGCGACGACATCGGCACTTTTGTGGCCTCAACTGCGACCTGGTCGCTTCGCCACGGCGCATCACCGGGTCTTCCCACCGCAGGCGTGTTTCAATTTGGCGCAGAACCAGCAGCCGGTTGTCGGCGATTGGGACGGCGATGGCATTGACGGGATTGGCACCTTTACGAAGAGCAATAGCAATTGGACTCTGCGCCAAACTGCTCCGTCCGGAGCGGCCGATGCCGGAACATTCAAGTTCGGGCCGAGCGGCGCCTCATCAATCGGAGTGGCGGGCGACTGGAATAACGACGGTCGCGACGGCATCGGCGTTTTTCAAACGAACATCGCACAATGGACGCTTCGCCAGACCGCTAACAGCGGAGGCGCGAATGCCGGGTCGTTCCGATTCGGACCACGTAATTCGATTCCGATCGTGGGCGATTTCGATGGGCCGGCCGCGCCGGACAACGCGGTCACGACGCTGGTGCTGCCGCCAGTGAACATCGACCTCCTGGGCTTGGAGGTGCGGACCAGCCCGATCACGGTGAACATCTCGTCCACGAGCGGCGATGGAAATCTATTAGGTAACTTGCTGACAACCGTGACGACGTTGGTCGATTTGGATAGTGCCAGCCAGGCGCTGAACACGATTCTGGATTCGAGCCGTCGATCTGCTCAATTCGGCCGATCTCAACATCAGCGGGCTGGGGCAAGGTCCGCTCGACACGGCTCAGGCCAGCGCGACGCAGGTGTTGGAGTTGTTCGTCGCGCCGGTTCACCTGGACTTGCTCGGCGTCCAAGTGGACACCAGCACGATCCGCGTGACCATCACAACGAAGTCGGGCCAAGGGCCTTGTGCTGGGCAACGCGATTACCGAGCTCATTAATCTTGTTCAATCCACCGCTGCCGGAGGAGCTTGATATCGATTTTCTGAACAGCAAGCTTGACGAGCTACTGGCAAAACTCGAGCAGCAGTTGCCGGGCATCGGGCCGGCCGAGGTGCCGCCGGTACCGGTGAGCGAAGGCCAGGTTGTCAACCTTACGGTGCCGCGCATGGATCTCAATTTGCTCGGCCTTGTTGTCGAGACGTCGCCCATTACGCTGAACGCGAGCGCCGAGGCGGGCGACGGCGCCTTGCTCGGAAACGTGCTGACAACGGCGCATCAAAACGCTGGATGCAACTCCGGAAAACCTCGCCGAGCTGAGCACCAACATCAATGGGATCCTGGCCAAGGTAGTCGGCGTGTTGAATGTGGCCGATCTGAGCCTGGCCGCCGGCGCGGTGGATGCGCTTCCCGCCGCGGTGCAGACGCTGGTGAGCCCGACGCTCACGGCGCCGGCTCCCGGATCGACGGTGCCCGTTCTCGATTTGCTCATCGCATCGAGCGACGGAGTTACGCCGCCGGTGAATGTCGACTTGCTTGGTTTATCAATCACAACGAGCAACATCGAGGCCCATCTCTCCGCGGTAACCGGCGACGGCCAGGTGCTGGGCAATCTGCTGTACAACGTCGCAAACCTTGCTGACCCCGGCGGGCCCGCGGGATTGCTCAACCTGCTGAACCTGCTCGGCTCCGGTGAGCTGGACTCGCCAGGCACCATCGTTGGTGGGTCCGTTTCGCCGAACGCCACGGCCCCCGACGAGCTTTTGACACTCACGGTCAAGCCACTCGACTTGAACCTGCTTGGCCTGGCGGTGCAGACCGAACCGATCGTCGTCACGCTTTCCACACAAGGCGGCGACGGCAAGCTGCTCGGGAACCTGCTGAATGGAATTACGACGCTGATTAATGTCGACAGCGTTGGCGACGCGCTCAACAACGTGCTGTCGGCGACGGTCGACCTTGTGAACTCGGTTTCGCTGCTGGTCGACGGCGTTGGCTCGGGCTCGTTCGATACGGCGCCGGCGGCCGTCACGCCGATCGTCGATCTGTTTATTGCGCCGGTGCATCTCGACCTGCTGGGCCTGGTGGCAACGACAGAGCCCATTCACGTGACGATCACAGCGCACGCCGGCCAAGGTCTTGTCTTGGGAAACGTGCTGACGGAACTGGCCAACACGTTCAATCCACCGTTGCCTGAGGAACTTGACATCGATTTCGTGAATAGCCGGTTACAGCAGTTGATCGACCGGCTGGCTGCGCAGATTCCCGGCATTCCGCCCGCGCCGACGCCGGCGGTCGAACTAGGGCCCGATCAATTTCTGGAAGTAACGGTGCCGCCACTGGACTTGAATCTGCTCGGGCTTGTTCTGGAGACATCGCCGATCACGGTCAACGCCTTCGCCGAAGAGGGCAACGGGCTATTACTTGGAAACGTGTTGACCACGGTCTTGAACACTGTCGATGCGACCACGGAAAATCTCACTGGACTGAGCACCAACCTCAACGCGCTACTTGCGAAAGTCGTCGGCGTGCTGAATGCGGCGAGTCTTGTGCTGCCGGGCGACACGCTCTCGCTACTGCCGAGCGTTCTGCAGACGCTTGCGCTGCCGACGCTGATCGCGCCATCGGCCGGTGCGACAACTGAGATTTTGGATCTCTTGATTTCGTCTGGCACCAGCGCCGGCCCGCCGGTGGACGTCGATCTGCTCGGGCTGCAGATTACGACAAGCAATATCGACGCGCACTTGTCGGCTCAAACCGGCGAAGGGCAACTACTGGGGAACTTGCTTTATAACGCGGCCAACCTGCTTAATCCTGGCGGAACCGCAACGCTGCTTTCGCTGCTGGCTCAGTTGGCAGATTTGACGTTTGTGCTGCCGGCGCCGGCCGCCGCGATGGCGGGCGATTTCAATGCGAACGGAACGGTCGACGCGGCCGACTATGTCGTGTGGCGCAAGCAGGTGAGTGCGAATACGACGGCCCAGAGCGAAAGCCAACTCGTCACGTCGGGAAGTGACATGACTGAAGATTACGGCATGTGGAAGGTCAACTTTGGTTTGACCGCCAGCGCCCGTGCGTCTTCGGCATCGATCGAGTTCGTCGACTAATGAATCGGCCGCGAATTCGGCGGTCGCGGCATTCGCTGCGGCAGCGCCCGCCGGCGATCAGCGCCAAATTAGGACGTCACCGCGAGCTGCAGAGGACAGACGCAAAACAGACCACGCGTCGAGTCGTCGATGCGGCGTTTGACCAAATCGCGACGAATGGCCGTTTGCCGTTTAAAGGCCCGGCCGCGGAGAGTGCGAATCGCAAAGCCAAGCTTGTTGCGGATCGTCAAACGATCGTCAACATGCATCACGACGACGCGCTCACGGCTTATCTATTGTCGCAACTTAGTGCTTCGTTCGACCAGGCTGAGGATGAAAGAATTCGTTTCAAGGAAATTGACGATCGTTTTAACGAATTCGCAACAAGCGGAGCAACCCGAAGATCACTTCACTGGCCGATCCAAAGATGGAATTGGCGTTCTAATTGTTGTCTTCGAGCTCTGGTAGCGGTATTGCGCCGCTTCGGCGACATGCCGTTTATCCAGCCACGCGGAATGCAAAAACGCGGTGCGCCCGAGTGAAGCGGACCATTGCCGACCCACGGTCCGCGCTGCTGCCGATTGTCAAAGGAACAAATGGGGGAACAAATGGGTCAGGAACCGATTTGCTAGTCGGTTCGTGACACATTTAATTCCTCATCTTTGATTCCTCGAGTGGGGCAAGAATCGATTGAAGAAAGTCTCACGCAGAGGCGCAGAGAACGCAGAGATGGCTGGAGTCCGCAACTCGAACTCATGAATCGCGAAAGCGCGAAAGTGCGAAAGCACGAAACGAAGAGGCTAAGAAGATTTCGTGCTTTCGCGCTTTCGTGTTTTCGTGATTAAGAATTCTGCGGAGTGCGGGCAATGATCGAACCTTGTCGTGCAGAGGCGGTGATGCGTCAAATTGCGCGTTGCGTCGGCTGGCACCGGCGACCAGGTAATGGATCGCGAAAGCGCGAAAGTGCGAAAGCACGAAACGAGGAGGCTACGCTAATTTCGTACTTTCGCGATTTCGTGTTTTCGTGATTAAAAATTCTGCGGAGCGTGCGTGTGACTGGCGGTTAGTTGCTGAGGCCGGCCATCCGATTTACCGCGGGCCCAATTTGCTATTCGGCCGCCGATCGGGCACAATTGTCGCGGCTTGTTAACCGCCGATCTGTAACTCGCACGCAGTTTCGAGGTGGTCGTGAGCGACAACAATTCCCTGCGCTACCGTCAACGTGTTGATCCTGTATTCGCGTTCTGGCGGCGGACCGCCGTTCTGGCAATCAATTTCTTTGCCGCTTCGTTGGTAATGCCGGACACGGCTGTTCATGCGAAAGAAGTTTTGCAGCAGCAGCGGAGCTGCGACCGACACGAACCGCGATGACGCAGCAGGTCAGGACCTTTACGAGCGCCGACGAGTTAGAATGGCAGATGTTAGGATGGTTGAGCAGAAACCAGGTTGCTTTAACCGGCAGGGCGGCAGGTAATCGTCGATGGTCGGCCGACCGACGTGGCTCTGGCACCGAATGGACGCTGGCTGGCCGTGCTCAACATGAGCCAGGTGATGCTCGTCGACGTGGAATCGGGCGAAATCATCAGCCGCGCTCCTAACCGGGGAAGCTTCAAAGGCATCGTGTTTACTCCGAATGGCAAACGCCTTTATGCCTCGAGTACCCGCGGCCGTATCTACGTGTTTGACGTTACGGATGCGGGCAATCTTATCGCCCGGGACCCGATTTCGCTGCCGGCCAAGTCAGCCGGGCGTGGCGGCGGCGCGCTGCCGGTCGGGCTGGCCATCGATCCCGACGGCAAGTCGTTGTTCGTTGCGGTGAATTTCAACAACACGCTGGTCGAGATCGATCTCGAAAGCGGCAAGCTTGTCCGCGAAATTCCTGTCGGCAATGCGCCGTATGATGTCGTGCTGGTGGGGCGTCGTGTGTACGTCAGCAATTGGGCGGGCCGTTTGCCAGGCCCGGGTGATCCAACGGGACCGTCCGGCGACGCTGCGCAGGTGCGCGTCGATGCCGTGCGGAACATTGCCAATGACGGTTCAGTCTCCATCGTCGATTTGGATGGCGGCAGGGAGATTGAACAGGTTACCGTTGGCTTACATCCGTCGGGAATGATCGCCCCAGCCGATGGGCGATACGTCCTCGTCGCCAATGCCAACAGCGACACTATTTCGGTGATCGAGAGCGAAGCCAGGAAAGTCGTCGAGACGATTTCGACCAAGCCAGTGCAAAAGCTGCTATTCGGCAGCGCACCCAATGCCTTAGCGATCAGCCCCGACGGCCGCCGGCTGTATGCTTCCAACGGCACGAACAATTCGATTGCGGTCATCGACTTCCGGCCACCGAATAGTAAGTTGCTAGGCTGCGTGCCGACGGGCTGGTATCCGGCCGGGCTTGCGCTCGATGCGGGCGCAACAAGCTGTACGTCGCCAATGTGAAAGGCAATGGCTCTCGCAATCGATCGTGGGAAGGCGAGCGAAAAATCGGCGGCAAGCCGGTCTTTGGCTACAACTCGCATGATCATCAAGGGACGCTCTCGTTTATCGACATTCCAAAGAGATGGATGAATTGCGCGTCCTATACAAACACCGTGCTAGATAACAACCGCCTCACCGAGTCGATCAGCGCGCTGGCTCCGCCGCGTGCCAATGCCGCGCCGCGACCCGTGCCGGAGCGGCACGGCGAACCGTCCGTGTTCAAGCACGTTGTGTACATCATCAAGGAGAACCGTACGTACGACCAGGTTTTCGGCGACATCGAAAAAGGCGAAGGCGATCCGCGATTGTGCATTTTCGGGCGAGAGGTGACGCCGAACCACCACAAGATTGTGGAAGAGTTTGTGCTGCTGGACAACTTTTATTGCAGCGGCGTGCTCAGCGCCGACGGGCACCAGTGGACGAACGAGGCGTACGTCACCGATTATCTGGAAAAGGCGTTTGCCGGCTTTCCGCGGAGCTATCCGTATCCGGGCGGCGACGCCATGGCGTATGCTCCCACCGGTTTTATCTGGGACAATGTGCTGGCCCACAACAAAACGCTGCGCGTGTACGGCGAATTCGTTTCGGCGTCCGTGCGCTGGAAG
The DNA here is from genome assembly GCA_963713365.1 of uncultured Planctomycetota bacterium. GTDB lineage: Bacteria > Planctomycetota > Planctomycetia > Pirellulales > Lacipirellulaceae > JABDGM01. The sequence goes on from CAVQLN010000013.1 coordinate 505,365, forward strand.
GATCCGCGCGCCAGGGCCGTCCAACATTCACGGATTGTTATCGGGATCTCATCGACGGGACCGGTTTGATCGACATCCGCGCCACGGCCAACATCAAGACGCTGGAGAATCACCTTTGCCCCACGGCGATTGGATTCCCCGGCATCGTGCCCGACGTACACCGCGCCGCGCAAGTTCATCAACGAGCTCAAGCAATTTGAAACGACGGGGGGCTTCCCCAACTTCTCAATCATGCTGTTGCCCAACGACCACACGACGGGCACGCGGGCAGGAATGCCGACTCCCGAAGCGGCCGTGGCGGATAACGATTTGGCATTAGGCCGCATTGTCGAGGCCATCAGCCACAGCAAGTTCTGGCCGGAGACCTGCATCTTCGTGGTGCAGGACGATCCGCAAGCCGGCTTCGACCATATCGACGGCCATCGTACGGTGGCGATGGTGATCAGCCCTTACACCCGGCGCCGCGTCGTCGACAGCACGAATTACAATCAAACGAGCATGGTGCGGACGATCGAATTGCTGCTGGGGCTGCCACCGATGAACCAACTCGATTCGTCGGCCACACCCATGGCGAGCTGCTTTACCGATGAGCCCGACTTTACCCCGTACGACGCGGTGCCGAATCAGATTCCTCTCGATCGCCTCAATCCGGAGCCCAACGCGATCAAGGACCCGCGACAACTACACTGGGCCATGGAATCAGCTAAGCTGAATCTGGACGACATCGACCGGGCGGATGAAGATACATTTAATCGCATCCTCTGGCACGCTCGCCGCGGGCGCGATGATACGTATCCCCAATGGGCGGTCGGTGTGCGGCCGTCAAATTAGCCGCACGGCAGATGCGACTAGAAGTCCGCTAGGCGTTGATGTTTTCCAAACCAGTATATAATTCCAAAGTGCTGAAATCGTCGATTGTTTTCGTTCTGCTGCAACTGGCTAGTCAGGATGCACAAGCATGAATTCGTGGGAAAGCAACCAGTTGTCGGTCTCGCGGCGATGTTTCTTGTCGCAAAGCAGTATCGGATTAGGCGCCGCCGCTCTGGCATCATTGTTACCCGGAACAGCCAGCAGCATCGGCCCATCGCCAGTTAGTGGTGGGCTGTCAGAGTTGCCTCACCGTGCGCCTAGGGCGAAGCGGGCCATCTATCTGTTCATGAATGGCGCCCCCAGCCAGATTGACCTGTTCGACTACAAGCCCAAGCTGCAAACGCTCTTCGACGCCGATCTTCCGGAAAGCGTCCGCATGGGCCAGCGGCTCACAACCATGACATCCGGGCAGTCGCGGTTCCCGGTCGCGCCTTCCAAATTCAGGTTCCAGCGTTACGGCGAGAGCGGGGCGTGGGTCAGCGAATTGTTGCCGCACACTGCAAAAATAGTTGACGATCTGGCCATTGTGCGTTCGCTGCACACGGAGGCAATCAACCACGATCCGGCGACAACCTATCTGTGCACCGGGCACCAGCTTCCGGGCCGGGCCAGCATTGGTTCGTGGATCAGTTACGGGCTAGGTACGCTGAACCAAGACCTGCCCGCGTTTGTTGTGATGACGCCGTCCTGGTCGAGCAAAGCAAACGCTCAGGCACTTTTCAGTCGGCTGTGGGGCTCCGGATTCTTGCCGACGACCCATCAGGGTGTGGCGCTGCGCAGCCAGGGCGACCCGGTGCTGTTTCTGTCGAATCCCGCGGGCGTAAGTGAATCAACACGCCGGCGAATGCTTGATCGCGTCGTTCGGTTTAACGAGCGAAGCCTGGAAACATTCGGGGACCCCGAAATCCAGACCCGCATCGAGCAATTCGAAATGGCGTTTCGCATGCAGACTTCGGTTCCGGATTTGATGGACATTTCGGACGAACCGGAGCACGTGCTCCAAATGTATGGGCCAGATGTACGGACCCCCGGTACGTTCGCCGCAAGTTGTTTGCTGGCGCGGCGAATGATTGAGCGGGACGTGCGATTTGTGCAGATCTTCCATCGCGGCTGGGATCAGCATGACAACCTGCCGTCAGATCTCGCGCTGCAATGCAAGGACGTCGACCAAGGCGGCTGGGCGCTGATTCAGGACCTCAAGCAGCGCGGACTATTGGAAGACACGCTCGTTTTTTGGGGCGGCGAGTTTGGCCGCACCGTTTATTGCCAAGGCCAGTTAACGAATGAAAACTACGGTCGCGACCATCACCCGCGCTGTTTCACGGTCTGGCTTGCCGGCGGTGGTGTTCGGCCGGGAATCGTTTATGGGGAAACCGACGACTTCAGCTACAACATTGTCGACAAGCCGATCCACATCCATGATCTCAACGCGACCATACTTCATGCATTAGGCATCGATCACCGGCGATTGAGCTACAAATTCCAGGGGCTCGACGTTCGCCTTACCGGCGTCGAGGAGCACGCGCCAGTGCTGGAACTGATGGCCTAACGTCTACGGCTCAGTCGGCTGCTACTTGGCAGTATACGTAAACTGGCCTCGGAACGCACTTTACGCTGCATCGAGGCACCTTCTGTGGATTGCACTGGCCCCGTTATCTGGGCGGGCGGCCTGCGAGGGAGTTTTTTCCATGCACTACTTGATTTCGATGCTGGCATGCGTTATCAAGTACATCGATGCAGTTTGTCGAATAGGCGACATATCGCGATTCCATCGAGGCATTCGGGCAACTGCATTTAGGAACCACAAATGGACGCCCAAGCTCCGTCAGGCCGGCCCAAATACTTGCAGCTCAAGCAGGATTTGGAGGAGCAGATCCGCAGCGGGCAGCTGCGCGCCGGTGAAAAGCTCGCCCCCGAGCGGGAGCTGATGCGGCTCCACAAAGTCAGTTACAGCACCGTGACCCGGGCGATGGTCGAGCTGCGGAACGCCGGGTTAATTGAGCGCGAATGGGGGCGTGGAACTTTTGTCAAATCCACCAAGGCCACGGTCACCAACATTGCCTTGGCATTCGATCAGGTCCATCGGCCCACGGACCCGTATCTGATTCCGATCGTCAACGGCATGGGCGAGGCAGCCGGCGAACGGGGATTTCATTGGCAAATGTTCCCGCTGGCGGGCGACAGCATCTTTGGCGCGGAGCACGACACATTGTTCTCGCGCTTGTTGGAATCGCGGCAGATCAATGGCGTATTGGCGTGCAGCCCGTTTCCGCCGGAAGACGTGGCGCGGCTTTTTGATTTGGAGATACCCACGGTCACGGTCTCCAACGAATACCCAGTTGCGCATGCCCCATGGGTAATTGAAGATGTGTCCCAGGGCGTAGGCGACCTGCTGCGTCATTTGGTCGACGATTTGGGCCATCGCCAGCTTGCACTCGTTATGGGACCGCAATCAAGCCTGGCTTCTCAGCCGATGCGTTCCTCCGGCCTGTTAATGGATGAATTAATTCGCCAGTTGCGCCAACGGGGCATTCATGTGCCTGCTAAACACTTGCTTCACACGGATCTGCTCGATTCGTCGCCTGTGACGTCAGCGGTGCATCAGTGGCTGACCGATAGCAATCGGCCAACGGCAATTGTCACCGCGATCGACCGGTTTGCGGTCGAGGTGCTGAACGTGGCGGCAGCTCTTGGGATTATGGTGCCGGAGGAGGTATCCGTGGCCACCTGGTACGACGAAATGGAAAACTCGCCGGTGACTGCCGTGAGGGTTCCGTTAAAGCAGATGGGGCGCGAAGCGGTCGGCCTGATCGAGCGTGCGCTGGCAGGTGAGCCGGTGGCGCCTTGTGTGACACCGGTTCGTTTGATTAAGCGGGGTAGCTCGGGAATGGTTAAGGCCTAAACGGATTTTCGGATGAGCGCGAACGGGCGCTGCCATGGATCAACTAGATTTCATATGTCTCAATCGTCTGCGTCCAAACAATCGAAGTCACCACCTGTAGCCCAGCCGCACTTTCCAATGCGCTGGCCGGATGCCAACGGCGAGCCTCGTACCGCGTGCCCAACGGGTGTCGTGTACCGAAACCCGAAGCCGCATATTAAGGCCATTCATGCGTGGCACCCGACGCTCATTTCGTTGGGTGGAGAGCGGCTGCTCGCGACGTTTGACTTGGGTCAAGCAGTCGAGAGCTTGGACTATCGCACGTACAGCAGCTTTTCGAGCGATGGCGGGCTGTCGTGGTCGCCGCCAACGCAGATCATTGCCGATTCGAATTCCCGTCCATCGACGCACACGATCCGCCCGTCGCGACTACTCGATGGGACTCTGGTAGCTGTTGGTGGCAGGTATTTCCGAGATGATCCGGAAGAGGGACTCTGCAACCGAGCGAACCTGGGCCATGTTGAAATGGAGTTGTTCCTGTTGCGCAGCAACGACGGTGGGAATGCTTGGAGCAAGCCGGAGCGGTTGATTCCGCCGCTTGTTGGCCCGGCATTTGAGGTGGCTCACGGGGTCATTGAGCTCCGAGATGGCCGCTGGCTGTGGCCTACGTCGACGTGGAAAGGCTGGGACGGCTCGGCTCCGAACGGCATGAAAGCCGTGTGCTTTGTATCGCACGATCGCGGCAAGACGTGGCCGGAATATATCGATATCTTTGACGGCTATCGCGAGGGCCTCATCCATTTTGAGCAGTCGGTCGTCGTGTTGCCGGACGGGCGATTGTTGGCCTGCGCATGGGTGCTCGACGAGCGAACCAGTCGCACGCGCGACGTCGTGTACGCAGTCTCCGATGACGGCCGCCGATTTAGCCGGCCTCGTTCGACAGGGTTGCCGGGCGAAACCAGCAAGCTCGTCGCCCTGCCGGATGGCCGCGTGGCGTGCTGTTTCCGCAGTCTGGAGGAACCCGGCTTGGGCGTGGCCTTGGCCACGATCGATGGGGATCAATGGCGCACTGAAACGCGGATAACCGCCTGGCAAGGTGTATCGACGGCGCTGTTTGGTGATCGCTCCACGGCGGACGGATTGAGCGAGCTAAAGCTGGGATACCCGTCGCCCGTCGTGTTGCCCGATGGCCAGGTGCTGTGCGCATTTTGGTGTCGAGTGAACGATGTGAACGAAATTCGCTGGGTTCGTTTGGATTGCAACCAAATTGGGGACGCGGCGATGGCCGCAAGCGATCGTAGCGCGCCGCTCCGGCGCACGCCGAAGCCGTGGAATAGTTTGTTACGCGATTGGGTCTCATTTCTGCAGGCGAAAGCAACATTTGATAAAACCAATTGTTTTTTCTCGAAGGGAGGTTTAGCGCGGCGAAAAAACTCTCGCATCGGTGCGGAACGCTCAGGAACGGCAGAAGTGCGGCATGCGGTTGGGTACTCACTGTGATCTAAAACTCGAGCTATATAGGGATACGCTAATGAACCGTGCAGCAACATTCTGTGTTTTGACAATTTTGATTTGTGGCTTGTGGACATCTGTAGGCAGTGCGGTCGAATTGGCCGGGTACGACCCGATGGGTGGTGCCCCCAATCCCAATACCCAGGGATGGACCTGGAATGGCGTCGGCAACGTCGCTGGCGCAGGAGGCACTCTGCTGCTAAACGGCGGGAATGGAAATCCGCCGATGCTGTTCACGGATACGGTGCCGACGAATGTGTTTTTCGACCCCTGGTCGTTCACCGGGAGATACCGCTTTGCGGGCAACGGTCAAGAAGAGTTTGGCAGAATGATGTTCGTCGACGATGGCACAAATATTTGGCACTTGAGTTTCCTCAACACTGGAAATGATCCGGCGGACGGCATCTACAATGGCGGCAATCCAACCGATCCGAATCCACTGGCCAACACAGCCACGAAGATATGGGCAGAACCTGTTGGTGCCGGTCCCGCGGGTACGCTTGAAAACAAACCGTTTGACGGCTTCTTGGACTATGCAATCGTCGATCCTGACGGCGCGGGTGGCGTCACGCCCCGTCTTCACGTCAATGGGGCAGACGTCAGCCCGGTCGTGTCGCTTCTCGCCGAGCCGAGCAGGTTTCCGGCTGGAACCATTGGTTTTGGATCATTAAATATCCACGAATCCGGGTTCATCCAAATTCAGCGATTGGTGTTCGATGGTAATCCGAATGCGGTTCCTGAGCCGAGTGCGGTAGTGCTGATCGTTGCATCGATGTTTGGATTGGTGGGATTTGCAAGAAGAATTCGATCGTAGTCGGGGCAGGTTTTACAGCCGTGCGGAGCATTCAACAGCTCCGCACGGCTGGCATAGAACGCGAGCAAACGCAAAGGGTTTGTATCGTAGTGAGGAGGGTGAAAACATGAATGCTCGAGTGAGGCGTGGATTTACGTTAGTAGAGCTATTGGTCGTGATCGCCATCATCGGCATTCTTGTAGCGCTACTGTTGCCGGCAGTTCAGGCTCGCGCGAGTCGGCGCAGCGCGCGCAGTGCCTCAACAACTTCAAGCAAGTGGGGTTGGCGTGCCAGAACTACTTGGCCAATAAGAAAACATTTCCAATCGGCGTCAAGATGTGGGAAACGGGGGGTTGTAATAATCCTGAAAACAAGCCGTCGTACTCCGGGTTTAGCTGGAGCGCGTACATCTTACCCTACATGGAAGAGGAATCGGTTTACGACCGCATGGATTTGACCAGGGAATATGCCATAAGAACGCCGCCCAATTACCAGATGGGCGCCACGTTTATTCAGTCATATCTTTGTCCGTCATCGCCGACGCGCCCCGGGTTGGTGGGGTGCTGCACCGGACCGTACCCTGGCAATAGCAAAAACGATGCAGAAGATTTGGCGGTGACTCATATCGTGGGCGTTTCGGACAGCATCAGTTGGGCGTGTCGAAGCAGCGGGACCATGGGGGCAACCGAATGGCCCAAGAACGACGCCGACGGAATGATGTACCACCTTTCGACTGTCGGCGTGGAAAAAGTTACGGACGGGACCAGCCATACGCTACTGGTCGGAGAAGTCGTCAGTGGTCGGGATGGCTCGTACGCTGGCTATTTCTGGCCCACTTGGAATGTCCTGCATACCCGCAACGGGATTAACGCAATGCGGCCCGAGAATTTTACTTGGCTTCAGGCGGTCGGGAGCTTCGGCAGCTCGCACGTGGCGGGATGCCACTTCGCCTTCGCCGACGGCAGTTCACACTTTGTCTCCGAAAACGTGCATCCCATCGTGCTTGCCGCGCTGACAACGCGGGCTGGGGGAGAAGTCATTAGTGATACCGGGTTTTAACGAACTTTGCGCTATGTTGCGTTGCATGAAATTACCGCAGTCGGTGGCCGCTGTGTTCGTCGCGATCCAGTTAATCGGTTGCGGCCGGTCCGACGGGCTTACGCGCGTGGTGGTGAAGGGCAACGTTACGCTTGGCGGGTCGCCGGTTGAGCGTGGCCAGGTTCGATTCATCCCGCATGTTGACACAGCCGGCCCGGTGACCATCGAAGAGATCCTCAATGGCGAATACTCGTGCGAACGCACAGGTGGTGTACCGGTTGGACAACATCGCGTCGAAATCCTGGCCTGGGATCCTTCGGTTCCGTTTCCCACCGGTCCCGGCCAACCGACTCCCAAGCAATTGGCGCCCAAGAAGTACAACGAGGAGTCGGAACTAGCTATCACGCTGGACGATTCGACCAATCCAGTCGTCAAGGACTTTGATCTCTAACTCGTGAGAGGCGCCATGCGGTCATTTGGATCCTTACTGCGACGCTTATGAGACTCAATGAGAAATTCGGGGTAAGAAATTTGCACTTGATACAGATGCCAGCCGCGGGCAACTTGAATTCGGGTCATTTACGAGGAGAACTTTCATGAAACTTGCAACACGGTTTGTTGGTCTGACGATTTTGGCGTGTGGCTTGTGGACTTCTGGGGCCAGGGCGGACGTGCTGGCTGAGTACATCTATGATCCAGGGCCCACTTTCAATCCGAACACCCAAGGATGGACTTTGGGCGAAACCACTGAAGAGGACGTGAACTTCTTCAATGCTGGTGGTGTTTCCTTATTGATACAAAGAGACCCACAATCGCCGAGTGTCTTGTTCACCGATACGGTGCCCACCAACGTCTTCTTCGACGCCTGGTCGTTCACCGGAAGGAATCGATTTGCAGGCAACAGTCAAGAAGAGATGGGCCAATTCATGTTCGTCGACGACGGCACGGATCTGTGGCACATGAGTTTCTACAATCACGGGAATGATGATTTTGACGGCATCTACATGGGTGGGGATCCAGAGGGACCGGTGTTGAGCATAACAGCCACGAAAGTGTGGGCAGAAGCTGTTGGCGCTGGCGCCCCAGGCTCGCCGACGAATAAGCCGTTTGACGGCTTCCACGAATATTCATTGGCCGACGCTGACGGCGCAGGCGGCGCCCCGCCAACCGTTCAGTTGAACGGTGAGAATCTCGAGCTCGCGGTGCCGATCATTTCTGCGCCGAGCATGTTCCCGGCTGGAACCATCGGCTGGGGATCAATCAACGTCAATGAAGTCGGCTACTTTCAAACCACACATATGGTGTTTGAGGGAAATCCGGATGCGGAGCCGCCGATGGGGCTGCCGGGCGACTTCAATGCCGATCAATCGGTCGACGCAGCCGACTACGTTTTGTGGCGCAAAAATCTTGGTGCCGCAGACGAGACGGCCCTCAATGGGAACGGCGATGGCATGAACGGCGTAGATCCGGGTGACCATGCACTGTGGCGCACTAACTTCGGCATGATGGCCGCGGGCAGTTTGGGATCTGCGCTTGGTGCGGTGCCGGAGCCAAGTTCTGTTGCATTTTTGGCTTCAGCGATCGTCGGGACATTCGCTTTTCGGCGTCGAACCTTGCCTTAAGCGGCGACCGAAAGCTGGTTCTCGATCCTGCCTAACGACTGAACTGCGCGATAGTGCTTCGTTTCGGCACGCGCGCGTTGTGTGCTGCGCTTGAGCCCATCTAGGGAAGGTCACCAAGATGAGATCATTTTTGCTGCTCGTTTGTTGGACGGTTGTCTCGGCCACCTCGGCGGTCGCCAACGCATCCCATGCCGTTCAGCCGTGGAACGGCGCGGCACTCAGTGATTGGGCGAACTCGGACAAAGCAGTTTTCATTACTGACATGACCGCTGCGGAGCCATCGTCGGCGTTTTCGCCGAAGCCCAAAAAGGGACATTGGATGACGATTCCCTACGAGATGCGGCCTGATACGGGCGGCCACAAGGGAAAGGCGGTCTGGTGCGGCTACGAGGCGGATCCTCCCGAGATAACGGTTCGTCTGGGCGCCAAAGGTTGGCACGCAATCTTTGTGGGAATTCCGTGCGGTGCCGGACTATGGCTCAAGCTCGACCAAGACAAGGCGCCGCTGTGGCGCAAAAACGACGCCTATGACTACTACGTCAATTCGGTCGACACATTTTTCAAGGTTGCCGAGCTGAACGAGGACAGCAGCTTGACTCTTGCGGCCGCAGCGGCACGGAAACAAGATGCCGGCCGGGATCACGCATATCATGCTCATCCCGCTCAGCGAGTCGGAAATCGAGCGCCTCAGAAAAGATCGCGCCGATACATCACATCGCACCATGGCGGCAACCTACGACGGATTCAGTCCCATCTGCGGAAGAAGCCCGCGCACCGAGGAAGAAGTCCTGGCAGAGGTTGAAGAGTATCGCGACAGCGATTTCGGAACCTTCCTCCTTCATGGCGCCTGGAGCGGTGATAAAACGTTTTACCCGTCCAAAGTCGGCTACATGCCCGGCGGCGACTTGGAAGACGTCTGCGCGGATTACCACCGCGCGTTCATCGAATCGACACAGGAGCTGGCGCGAAAAAAAATTAATCCACTCAAAGTCATGATCGAGGGAGCGCACGATGTCGGCATGAAGGTCCATGTTGGCATTCGCCCGGCGGGTTGGTCGTACTACCAGCCCTACAACGGGCTGTGGGATTCGCCGTTCTATCTGAACAATCCCCAGTGGAGGTGTATCGACCGTGCAGATCTGGGCGCACAGGAGACAACCCGGATGAGCTGGGCGGTGCCCGAAGTGCGCCGTCACATCATCGAACTGCTGGCTGAGCAAGTTGCCTTCGGCGCCGACGGGGCACACATTGTCTTCAATCGAGGTTACCCCGTCGTGCTTTATGAGAAGCAGTTTTGCGACATGTTTATCGAGAAACATGGCGTCGATCCGAATCAAATCGCCGAAGAGGACCCGCGCGTCATCCAGATGCGCTCCGACATCGTCAGCACGTTTTTCAAGGAGCTGCGGGCCGAACTCGACAAGGAGGAACAACGCCGGGCCGACGGACGGCATATAGAAATCAGCGTGATGGTGCTGGGAAACAACGAAAACAACCTGCAGTACGGTGTTGATGTTGGCCGACTGGCGCGCGAGAAGCTGCTGGATGTTGTCTATATTTATCAGTACGATTTCGGCGCCACGAAAGGCGGCGGCTACGATCCCGAATACTTTCGTCAAGCGTGCGGAAGTCAGGGCGTTCCGTATCTTCCTACGGTAGATCCACCGTATGACCTCAAAGGCCAACTGCCCCAGGCGCTACAGCTTTATGAGTCAGGCGCCCCGGCATCACGTTTTGGGACGCCGGCGGAGTCGACACGTACATGTGGGCCATTCAGTCGCGTTTAGGTCACATCGACGAAGTTCGCTGGCGGCACGAGAACTTGGACTCGGAGAAGCCGCCGCGGAACTTTCACTTTTACAAGTGGTGGGGGGCTCAACGAATGGATGGGCGATTCCCTGTCTATTGGGGAGGTTGAGACGTTTATGAAACCGCCAAGGACGCGAAGGACGCCAAGAAATGCAAAAAGCTACATCAGCGTCTTGGCGTGCGTTGGCGGTTTATTCGAATTCGTAAGAAGCTTTAGCGAGTGCCATTCAGTTACTAGAGAGACGATAAATGCGAATCACCTACTATCGGCTACCTGCCATGCTGCTGGCCGTTCTGCTGACGTCTCGAGCGCCGGCGGCAGACGACTCAGCGGCCTGGTTTCATCCCAAGGCTCAGCAACTGGATGTCTCCGAAACCGGTCCCTTTGCCCAGTTGAAGGATGGAACCTTGGTGACTATGCGCGGCGGCGAGGCCTTGCTCAGCCGCGACGATGGACGAACCTGGGAGCGGCGCCAGATCTCGTCTGCCCACGAGCTAAAAGCCAGCCCGGAAATCGTCATGTTCGTCACGCGGGAAGGTACGATCATCGCCGCGTTTTTGAATCTGGCTCAAGAAAAATGGGGCTGGGATGAGAAAGAAAACCGTCCTGTGGAAGGCGTGCGGCTGCCCGTGTGGACGGCCCGAAGCACCGATGGCGGCCAGACTTGGATCGACGTGCAACAGATTCAGGGCGATTGGTGCGGCGCCGTGCGCAGCATGATTCAAACTAAGGACGGCGCACTGGTGCTGAGCTCGACGCACATGGCCTACCCGCAGCCGTATCATACTTCCGTCACTTACGTGTCGAACGACGACGGAAAAAGTTGGAAGCGGAGCAATCACATCGATATCGGAGGGCGCGGTCATCACGATGGAATTGTGGAAGGCACTCTGGCCGAGCTTCGCGATGGCCGAATCTGGTTTCTGCTGCGAACGAATCACGATGTATTTTATCAGGCCTTCTCGAAGGACGGACTCAATTGGACGGACGTAGGGGCAACGAAGATCGCCGCCAGCAGCTCGCCGGGACAATTACTGCGGCTGGCGAGCGGGCGACTGGCGCTCGTTTGGAATCAATTGGGGCCAGAAGGCCAACCGGTCAGCTTTCGACGCAGCGGCGTATTCTCCGAACGATCGGCAAGCTGGCATCGAGAGGAACTTTCAATCGCCTTTTCAGATGACGATGGGCAAACTTGGAGCAAGCCAATCGTCTTGGCGCGCAATCAACCGAAAACTGATTTCGCCTATCCCTGGATTCTGGAGCGCCGCCCGGGTGAGTTGTGGATCACCACGATGGTCGGTGACTTGAAGCTGCGCGTGATGGAAGAAGATTTTGTCGCCCAAAGTAAATGATGACTCGAAGTAGTTTCAAAAGCCTCCCTCTCCAAAGGGAGAGGGTTTTGAAACTGCTACTCGGCATGAAGGGTGAAGACATGGACTATCAGCGCTTACGCGGCGAGTGGGATGCCGATGGTTACGTCGTGCTGCGTGGGTACGTCGGCGGGCGACCATTGGAGACTCTGCAGTCCAAGATCGATCAATTCGTCCGCGACGTGGTTCCCGCTATGCCCAGCGAAAAAGTGTTTTTTGAGGACAAGCAGCGGCCCGAAACGCTGAAGCAGTTGCAATCGCTGCACGACTATGACGAGTATTTCGCCGAGTTGTTCCTGGAAGGCAGCTTTCCGACGCTTGCTTCGCAGTTGCTTGGCGAGAACGTAGTCCCCACCAACCTTCAGTACTTCAACAAGCCGCCGGGAATCGGCGAACCCACGCCTGCGCATCAGGATGGTTACTACTTCAAGTTGGAGCCGTGCGCTGCTCTTACCATGTGGCTTGCTTTAGACGTCGTCGACGAAGAGAACGGCTGCATGCGGTATGTTCGCGGCTCCCATCGCGGCGGGATGCGACCGCACGGACGAACCAAGACGCTGGGTTTTTCGCAGGGGATCATCGATTTTCCACGCGAAGAGGACCTGGCAGACGAGCGGCCGATTTCGGCCCAGCCGGGCGACGTGATAGCTCATCACGCCATGACGATTCATCGCGCCGACGCCAATCGTTCGCATCGATCGCGTCGAGCACTTGGGTTAACCTACTACGCCGCGAGCGCGCGGGAAGATGTGCTCGTCAAGGATGCCTACCACGCGGAATTGATCGAGGATCTCGCGAAGGCGGGAAGAATCTGATTTGGCAGACTTCCTCATGTCAAATGATTGCATTCGACCGGAATGTCGACATCGATGAGCGAACCGCAGATCGTAACCGTGACCGGCCCAATTTCCGCGAGCGAGTTAGGGCCGACGCTGGCGCACGAGCATCTCTATAGCGATTTCGCTGTATTTTCCGGCAAGCCGGATAATCGCTTCACGGTTGCATCCGAAGTGATTGACGAGCTGGCGTGGTTTCGTCACGGCGGCGGCCAGAGCATTGTGGAAGTAACACCGGAAGGCACCGGGCGCGATCCCGAACGTCTTCGAGAGATCAGCCGTTCTTCTGGTGTGCACGTGATCTCGGGAATCGCATTCTACGACGAGTCGACCTACCCAGCTTGGGTGCGCGAGGCGTCGGTCGAACAGATCGCCGACTATTTTGTTTTCCATTTGGAAGAAGGGCACGCCGGCGTTCGCGCGGGCATTATCGGAGAGCTAACCAGCCACAACGAGCCGATGCCCAACGCGTCGGGCTATCGTCTACGTGAGCTGGAACAACGAGTGTTTGAGGCGGCCGCGGCCGCCCAACGGCAGACAGGCGCGTGTATTACCACACACGCCGCGCTGGGCCGAGCCGGCCACGCCCAACTCGACGTCCTGGAGCGCGCCGGCGCGGACCTGACGCGAGTTATCATCGGCCACTGCGACGCACATTGGCATGACGATCCGGAGCTGGACTACGCGTATTACCTTCCGATTTTGCAACGCGGCGCATGTTGCCAATTCGACTTGATTGGATGGACGGAACTGGCCCCCGACGACATTCGAGCCGACCGCCTAACCGCGCTGATTGAAATGGGGTATGTCCGGCAACTAACGCTGTCGACCGACACATGCCGCCTTTCCCACCTTCGCTGTCGCGGCGGAAGAGGATACGACTTCCTGTGGACCTCATTTTTGCCACGACTTAAGTCGCGGGGCATCAGCGATCTACAAATAAACTGCATGTTGGTGGAAACGCCGCAGCGAATGTTTTCCCGACGCGGGGTTTCCGTCGCATCGACTGTCCACCGACTAACTTCCATTCGCGTGAGAGAATGAGAATGAATACTCGAGCCATGCGAGCCGCGTCTCACGCCGCAATAATCACGATTGTTCTATTGGCCGCAGCCGGCTGCATCGACCGCGAAGGATTCCAAGCCGGCTGCCTCGCCGCCGTCGTTGACCAAGTTGCCGGACGTGCCCGTGTTCGCTGCGCTTCCCGACGGCAGAATGATCGGTGTTTCGATGGGATCGACAACGAGCGGGCAGGCGATGATGGCGCGATACTCGGGTGATGGTGGCCGCACCTGGAGCGAGTCACAAGAGACGCTTTGCCCGCTCCCCAAGGAGCTGGGCGCCTGGGGCCTTCACAATGTGCTGGTGGACCATGACGGCGAGCTGCACCTCTTTCTTACAACGGACGGCAATATCGTTGCCAAGGGGTTGTACGATACACGTTTCGACGTTTATCACGTCGGCTCCGAGAACGGGCGGACCAAGTGGAAGGCGCCCGTTGCGGTGCGCAAGGGCTACTACGGTTCGATGCAATCGGCGATCGAACTGAAAAGCGGCCGAATTATCTTGCCGGTATGCTTTTTGACTCCGCGCGTCTGGAGCAACCGCGGCAAGGGTTTCGATGCGTTCACCGACATGGGTCGTTTCAGCTCGGGCGTGGTCTATTCGGACGATCGTGGTGACACGTGGGAGCAATCTGACATCGAGCTGAAGGTGCCTTCCCCCTACATCGGCGCGGACGGCATGATCGAGCCGATCGCACTCGAGCTCAAGGACGGTCGTGTCTGGCTGTTGATTCGCACGCAGCTCGGCCGTTTCTTCGAATCCTTTTCGCTGGACGGCTCGGTCTGGACGAAGCCTCAGCCAACTTCAATCCGCTCGTCCGATTCGCCTCCCAGCCTCTCGCGACTTAAGGACGGCCGAATCGTGATGCTGTGGAACAATACTCAGCGCTATGCCTATGCACAGGGTGGGCGGCACATTCTTCATGCCGCAGTCTCCGAGGATGACGGTCGCACTTGGCGCGGTTATCGCGAAGTGGCACGCAACCCCTTCGTCGACGAACCGCCCCCGCCCAACGGCGACCACGGAGTCGCGTATCCGCTGCCGGCAACGACGCCGGACGGAGAAATCATCGTCCCACTGTCCGTTGGCGGAACCGGCGGCATGTGGCTGCTGCGGCTTGATCCGGAGTATCTGTATGAAGTCAGCCGCAAGGCCGATTTCTCAGATGGAATGAAAGACTGGACGAGCTTCGGCACCAAAGGAGTTGAACTGGTTCCGAACGCCGACAAGCCTGGTACTAGCGCGCTCCGCGTGCACAAGGCCGCCGCAGATTGGCCGGCCGTGGCCGTCTGGAACTTTCCCAACGGAATGAATGGTTCCCTGCGGATGCGAGTCAAGTTGAACCCGCACTTCGCCGGCGCGGATTGGCCTTACCGACCACTTCTCGGTGCCATTCGATCCCGAGGACCGTTACTACAACTTGTTCAACTTTACGATTGGGCCTGATGGCGGCCTTGGTCAAGGCAATGCGATGAAGCCGGACCAATGGCATTTGTTGCAGTTCGACTGGAATTGCGCCAAGGAGGAGTGCCGCGTTTCCGTAGATGGCCGCCCCGTTGAGTTGCTGCACATGCAGCGCCAAACCGAAGGCGTGAACTACGTGCGCATTAATTCCACCGCCGAAGACACAGACAACGCGGGACTTTTGATCGAATCGGTCGAGGCGGAAGTGTCGCCCAACTAGCCATGCAACTTCAGAAATAATCCACTCTGATATGAATCATATTATTCGATATCCACTTGCCTGGATGTGGGCTGGTATTTGGTTAATCCTATCGGTCACTCCATCGGTGGCTCAACAGAGTCCATTCGAATCGCGGACGTATGAACGTGGCGAACTGACGATCACGATTGGTCAGCCGCGGATGATTTTGCGTGGCCCAATGTTTCCTTGGGCGATGCTGTTCGACGACGGCTCGATACTGATTATCGCTTCGGCCGTTGAGGAAGGTGGTCCGCCCGCGTACCTGCGTTCGACCGATCGCGGCGAGACCTGGCAACCGTTCAAGCCACCGCCGGGCTACGCCATTCCGAATGTTCAGCTTCCCGATGGTACGGCGCTCAATGCATCGGCGATGCCGCCTCCCATCCCCGATCGTCCTGGGTACTATCAGACGGGGCGTCATGAATCCAAAGACCGCGGGCTATCGTGCACGTTCACGAGTGGAACACTCTATTTACCACCGGAGGTGTGCTCGCCGAAAAAGCCGCATCAGTTCCACGGCAACACCATCGTCACTTCGAGTGGTGATTTGCTTTCGGTGATGCAGGGCATGGAAGAAGAAGCGGTTCCCGACTGGCCGGAAGGCGGCGAAAGCCCGTTCAAGTGCTATTTAGTGAAATCGACGGACCAGGGCCACACGTGGAACTACGTGTCCCACGTCGCCAGTCTGCGTGACCTGTCTGGGTCGACGGCCGCCGCGCTAAAGACCGGCTGGCGCACGTGGGGACCTTGCGAATCAGCCCTGGTGGAGGTTGGTGACGGGCGGTTGGTCTGCGTGATGCGAACTCTGAACGACGACCTTCAACCGCTGATTGGCGAAGCCAGCGATTCCTATCGCGACCTATTCAGTACAGTCCGCGGCGATGACATCTACAAAGGCTCCTTGAATCTTCCTAATGATAAGTTTTACTCGTTAAGCTCGACGACGACACCGCTGCTCATTTGCTATTCTTCCGATGGCGGTGAGCATTGGACCAAACCTGTGGCAATGGGCGAAGCCCGCGGCTGCATGCCGCAACTTGCATACGATGGCCAGATTCTCGCGCTCTCGGCGGGCGCCTTGCATTATCCGCGTTGGGGAAACGGGATTACCTTCAGCCTGGACGGCGGACAAACCTGGACGGACCTCGTCAACTATGCGCCGTTTTTTACCAGCGGTTACGGAGCGCTGTTGTCGATTGAGCCCGGCCGTTTTTTGGCGATTTTCGATTATGCCGCTCCGCAACCGTGGAAGGATCATGCGGCCCATTGGGTCGGTGCGGTGGACATCACCGTCAAACGAAACTGATCAACTTCAATCGATTGGAAGCTGCCATGTCCCTCCATAGGCGTCAATTCCTGGCCAGCACGGCGCTGACTTCTGCTTCGTTGTTGTTCGCCGGCATCCGAAATTCTTTTGGCGCTGAACTGGCCCGTGATCGGTTAACGCCCGCGAGTTTTAAGCACAAGCTGCGCGGCCCGATGTTGTCGTTTCCCACCTGCTACACGAAAGATTTTCAGCTCGATTATGCGGGCATGGGCCGCATGATCGATCGTGCGATTGAGAGTGGAGTGGAAGTGGTCACTCTCACGGCAGGCAATAACGATTATGAAACCTTGAGCGATGACGAGATTAAGGAGTTGACACGCTTCATGGTCGAGTCCGTCGACGGGCGCGCCGTGACGATCGCCGCGAGCGGAGCGTGGTGGACGGGGCAGTCGCTGGAGTACGCCAAGTTCGCCGAAGCCGCCGGAGCCGACGCGGTTCAAATTCTCATGGTCACGAGCGGCACGGACGACGGGCAAGTTAAGCATTTCGAGCAAATCGCCTCGGCCGTCAAGTTGCCGTTGGTTTTGCACGGTGAACCTTCCATGGACCTCTGGAAGAGATTGGTTGCCATCGACTCGATTGTGGCCTTCAAGTTGGAAGCCGATCATCCGAAAGGGTTGCCCGTCCTCGAGAAATATGGTGAGCGATTGACCATTTTTGCCGGCGGCCTGGATTCCATGTTTCTGGCATATCAACCTCACGGGATGCAGGCATATTTCAGCGTGTTCGCCCCCTTTGCCCCCAATATCTCCATGGATATCTGGAAGGCGGTAACAGAAAATCGGCTGGACGATGCCCATCAACTGATCAAAAGATACGAAACGCCATTTTTTGAGCAATGGGGAAAACTCGGCGGGCAAGCCTTTTGGCGGGCGACGATGGAGCATTTCGGCGTGGCTTCTCGTTGGATGCGACCGCCCCAGCAAAGCCTTACTGACGCCCAAATGCAGGAATTAAAAGTTTTTTACGATCAGTTAGGTCTTTCGCCGGGCAACTGAACGGCACTCAATTTATGTTGACGGCGAATACCACAATTCATCGGACAATATGGTGAGAGCACATGACGGTTCCAAGGCTTGCAATGTTTTTAGCACTCGTCGTTCTTCTCCCCCATCGCCTCGATGCGGCCGAAGCCACGGCACCGCACACCATCAACACTCAGGATGACGTCCGATACAAGTTCGTCCGTTTGCGCGACGGCACGCTGCTGGGACTGTTTGACGGACGTACTGCGCATCCCGATGGACCGCCGTCGGATACCGTTAAGGCGAAACGCTCTACCGATAACGGCGCCACTTGGAGCAAAGCCGAGCCGCTGATTCCGATCCCGTCAAAACCGGGCACGTGGGGCATGACCGAGGCGCTCGTAGACCACGACGACGAGCTCCACGCATTCTTCATGATCGTTGGCTCGGGCCTGCAGTCGACTGGCGGTGAAGGCGAGCGACCGCTCGTCGGCGAATTGTCGGGAGCGCGCATTGATATCGGCTACATCCGCTCGTCGAATGGACGCACGAAGTGGTCCGAGCCGCGCGTTCTCTGGATCGGCTACACAGGCGCGCTGAATTCTGTCATACAAATGCGCAGCGGACGGATCGTGCTCCCGTTTTCTTATCTCACCGCGCGCAACTGGGGCAATCGGGGCGAAGGTTTGGCGGCCTTTACGTTTGTCGGTCAATACAACTGCACGGTCATCTACTCCGACGATGGTGGAGATACGTGGCAACTGGGCACCGATCTCACGGTGCCCGTGCCGGACATCGTCTCCGCATACGGCGCCGTGGAGCCGGTCGTTGTGCAGCTCGAGGACGGCCGAGTCTGGAACCTGATCCGCACTCAAATGGGTCGTTTCTGGGAATCGTATTCGAACGACGGTGCGAACTGGTCGGAACCGCGGCCGACGAGCATCATCTCGTCGGATTCGCCGGCCGGTCTCGTGCGATTGTCGGACGGCCGAATCGTGTTGTTCTGGAACAATTGCCTGCGATATCCATACGCTTACGGCGGCCGGCAGGTGCTCCACGCCGCGATCTCTGAAGATTCAGGCCGCACTTGGCGCGGGTTTCGCGAAGTTGGCCGCGATCCGTTTCGCAACGAAGCGCCGCCTTCCGGCCATGACTATGGTACGGCGTATCCCTTCCCCACTTTGGCCAATGACGACAAGGTGATCTTTGTCTCAGGGCAGGGGGAGGGACGCATCATGCGAAAGATGCTCGACCCAGCATGGCTATACGAGACAAATCAGACGGCCGACTTCGCACAGCGTGCCGAGGAGTGGTCCACCTTTGGGACCCGCGGCGTGGAGATCGTGCCGCATCCCACGAGCGCTGATCGCAAGGTGCTGCAGATTCGCAAAACGGACGAGCACTGGCCGGGCGCCGCCGTCTGGAATTTCCCCGCTGGCGCCAACGGCCGACTGCGGCTGCGAATTTTGCCTCGCGCGGGGTTTCACGGGGCCCTCGTTTCACTTACGGATCACTTTTCGACGCCGTACGACTTGGAAGACCATTTCAACAGCGTGCACAATCTCTGGATCGGAGCAGACGGCCGGCTGCCGAACGGCGACACGCTGAAGACTGACGAGTGGAATAACTTGGAACTTGCCTGGGATTCGAAAAGACAATCATGCGAAGTTCTCGTGAACGGTAAATCAGCCGGCTCGCTGCCGATCGTGCGAAGCAGCCCGAATATCTGCTACCTGCGCCTGCGCTCGACCGCCGAGCGCACCGACGAGGCCGGGTTCCTGATCGAATCCGTCGAGGTCGACGTTCGGCCTGATACGATAGCAGGAACCTCCCAGCTACGTTCCAGTAATTGATGCCAAGGAAAGGTTCGATGACTAATACGTGTATCTGCTCCGCGATCTTGACTCCCCTGGACGACCGCGAACGGCTGCATGTCGACGGTCTGCAGGAACACCTGCGCGATCAAGCCGAGGCGGGCATCGATGCGGTTCTCGTGGGCGGCACGATGGGGCTGATGCAACTGCTGACCGAGAAAACGTACGCTGATCTCGTCCGAGCGGCCTGCGACTCCTGGTCGAGCGGCGAGATATTCGTAGGCGTCGGCGATACGAGCCTAGCCCGCACTTTGCAGCGGATCCACATTGTCAACGAATTCAAGGTCGACGGCGTTTTGGCCCTGGCGCCGTTTTTCGTTCCGTTTTCACAGGAAGAGCTTTGCGATTACTACCGCGCACTTGCCGACCAGTCGAAATCGCCCCTGTATCTTTACGATATTCCTGCGCGTACGGGAACCAGCCTGGCGGTCGATACCGTGGTCGCGTTGGCGGCGCATCCCAATATCGCCGGCATCAAGTGTTCTGGTCCCATAACGCAAACGCGAGAGCTCATTGACGCCTTGGGCACGCGGAATTTTCGGGTGATGGTCGGATGTCCTACGATGCTCGACCACCTGTTGCGCGTAGGCATCGCGCAACATATTGATGGTTTGTATGCATTGGCGCCGCGCGTGGCCTGCGCGGTCGCGCGGTCCGCGCAAGCTGAAAACTGGTCTGAAGCGGCAAAACACACGCAGGTTATCGGCAACCTGTTGTCGACCCTGCAGAAATACGGGGTTTTTCCCGCCGCCCAGGAAATCCTTCGCGCTAAGGGGAATGGCGCTTGTTTCGTGCCGCGTCCCTACCGACCATTGTCCGACGAGCGAACGGGTCAACTGCTAGCGGAACCGGCGATTCAAGCAATCTTGAATTGATTTTATTTTGAATGCAACTACGAGCTACACCAGTCAAACGTAGTCATGTTGGCCCCGCGGTTAAGCTTTTCATCATCTTAAGGGGAGCTGGTGAATTTAACTCTCTCCGATAATCGTTCGCTGCGTTTGACGACGCTGTGTGTGCTGTATGTCTCGCAGGGGATGCCCGACGGCTTTGTCCGCACCGGCCTGAAGACGTACTTAATCGCCCACGGGGCAACGCTCGCCGAAGTCTCGCACGTGATTGCGCTGGTGAGCTGGCCTTGGGCCATCAAATGGGTCTGGGGACCGGTCATCGATCGCTTCCGCTACAGCTCGCTGGGCCGCCGCCGGCCTTGGATTCTCGGCGCTCAGTTCTTCATGGGGTTGTCCCTCGCCAGCATGTTGTTCATTCCAAATCTGTCCGACAACATACGGCTGCTTGGGGCGATTGTGCTCCTGGTTAACTGCTTTTCCTCCTTGCAAGACGTCGCGGTCGATGCGCTGGCGATCGACCTGTTGCCGGAAAACGAGGGCGGCATCACCAACGGCTTCATGTTCGCTTCGTCCTACATTGGAAGTTTTCTGGGCGGCGCTGTCGTTGGCGGAATCCTGCTCAGAAGCGGAGTCCCGGCTGCCGTGGCCTGCGAAATGCTCATCCTGCTCGTCATCGCCATGTTCCCGATCATGTTTCGCGAGCGACGCGGCGACGCATTGCTCGTGCCGCGCCGGTTTACATCGGCCGCATCGGGCGAGGAAGAGAGCCATGGCTCGATTTGGCATATGCTCGTGTTGCTGAAGCAGGCATTTTCGCGCCGAGCGTCGATCCTGGCCGGATTACTCGCCGCTTGCGCGTTGGTGGCCACGAGCGCCCACCTGGTCTTCTGGCCCGTCTACGTTCAACGCGAACTTAATTGGACGAGTGACGCCTTCTTGCGCATGGAAGGCACGTACGTCCCCGTCGTTGGACTATTGGGCGCCGCGCTCGGTGGGTTTGCCGCGTCGTGGCTCGGCGCTCGCTGGGCCGTCGTCGTGAGCCTTCTCGGACTCGCCCTCTGCTGGTTCCTGTACGCGCTGACTGCCAATTGGTGGGACGACACGAGGCTCGTCATGACGCTGTTCCTTGCAGTCGGCTGCCTTGCGTCGTTTTTCCAGGTGACGCTTTTTGCGCTATTCATGGGGGTCTGCTGGTCGTCGGTCGCGGCAACCCAATTCTCCGCCTATATGGCGCTACTGAACGTATCCGGCTCCATTGGTTCGATGCTGGCCGGACGCGTAGGCGAACGGTCGGAGTTGATATTTGCCTTTGCAATGCTCGGCTGCTTCCAGCTGGCAATGATCGGGCTAGTCGTCTTCATCAACGGGAAGACAACAACAGACGTCGTGGACGAGAATCAGCAGATGACTGGTATAAAGGGCTCGTAGCTGGCGAGCTATGCTCACCGAACCCGCTGATCGTTCTCGGCGGTTAGTCATCAAGTGAACCGGCAAGCCTAGTTCCTTGTCACGACTTCATCGAGCGCGAGCAGCGTATTCGCCGCCATCATCCAGGCGGCCAGCTCGACGCGGTCCAACGAGTCGGGCAGCGTAGAAACGCCGAGCGATGTCAATTCCGTTGCTTCACGCGGATTTGCTTGATATTGCATCTGATCCGCTTCCACTCCTGAAATGAGGTCGTGCAACTCCGCCGCGCTCGGCGACCGGCCGGCGCAGAGCCGGAACATGTGCCGCGCCCGTGAATCCGCGTCCGGGCCTACCTCGCGAAGCGTGCGCTCCGCCAGCGCTCGCGCAGCTTCGACAAATTGCGGCTCATTCATGAGCACCAGCGCCTGCAGCGGCGTGTTGGTCCGCTCGCGGCGGATGGTGCAGCACTCGCGCGAGGGTGCGTCGAAGGTGTTCATCTGCGGTGGCGGCGCTGTCCGCTTGATAAAAGTGTAAAGCGACCGGCGGTGGACCTTTTCCGCTCCCTCGTCGGCGACAAATTTCTCCGTGTTCGAGCTGGTGAAGCCAACCGCCTCCCACAAACCGGCCGGCTGCGGCGGCTTGACGCTCGGCCCGCCGATTTTTTCCACCAACAGTCCGCCGGCGAAAAACGCCTGGTCTCGAAGCGTCTCAGCATCGAGCCGAAACCGCGTTCCGCGCCAGCAAGCGATTGGCCGGATCGCGCTCGAGCAGCTCCGGCGTTGCCGTCGAAGATTGCCGGTAAGTTGCGGACATGACGATGTGCTTCATCAGCCGCTTCACATCCCAGCCGTTCTCGCGGAAGTCGACAGCCAGCCAATCGAGCAGCTCAGGATGACTGGGCGGCTCGCCTTGGGAGCCAAAGTCCTCCGATGTTTTCACGATGCCGGTGCCAAATACCTGTTGCCAAAGTCGGTTCGCAGCCACGCGCGCCGTTAGCGGATGAGCTGGTTCCACGAGCCACTTGGCCAAACCCAGCCGGTTATTCGGCAAACCTGCGGCCATCGGCGGCAGCACCGCTGGAATGCGGCGCGAGACTTGGTCACCTGGCTTGTCGTACTCGCCGCGATTAAGGATGTGCGCCGGCACGGCCTCTTTCTTTTCGCGCCAAATAAGCGTCGTGGCGATCTGGCGGTCGATCGCCATGACGGCCTCGCGCTTTTGCGCCAGCTCAAGGCGAAGCGATTTTAATTCCTGCGAATCGGCGACGCTATTGCGATAGAAGTCGCGCAATCGCTGCTGCTCATCCGGCGATCGCTGCTCGGCGGGCCGGTGTGCAATTTCGTGTGCATCTGCCACAACAGTCATCTCGGGCGACATGATCTTGAAGTAGAATCCTGTCGACCCTTGATAATTTACAAGCTTTACGAGCAGATGATTCTCGCCGGCCTTTAGCTTCAGCTCGACGGTGTCCTGATCGGCTGCCACGGCGCGTTCCACGTCGCGATCGAGTGCCTTTTCGTTGTTCACGTAAATGCGGATCGCATCATCGCTGCCGAGCGCGAGCTTGATCGTTGCTTCGCGTTCGCTGCGAATTGTTCGATACAAAAAATTGGCCGCAGACTCGCCGGGCAGGTCGCGGTGAATCTCGCCGTCAATCCACTGCGGTTGGCGGACCCAGACGATCGGCTCGCCTGTCACTTGCGCAAACGTTTGAGCCAGGTCGACTTCTTTCCCTTCGGGCCCCTGATCGTTCGGCAAATATCGTCGGTCGGCGCCGAATGGGCCGACCCAGTGCCAGTCGCTAACGATAAGCTTGTTCGGCGAGGTTTCTTGGGCTGGCGGTCCGTCGGCGGCAACAGTGGCCGGAGCAATTTCACTCGTCGCCGCCGTCGCCTCTGGCGGATCGATTTTTCCCAAGCGGCTTGGGCCGCGTCCACGTCCGGCCAAGGGCCGTTGAACTTCGACTCAAGGCGTGCGATCTCATCGGTCAGCGGCTTCAGTTGTGCCTTCTGTTCGGTGGTCGCGGCCTTGATGACCGGCGCAGGATCCTCGCGGTTCTCGTCCATGGGGTTGCCATCGAGGGAATTGAAATACGCGTACATCGAGTAGAAATCGTGCATCGTCAGCGGATCGTATTTGTGGTCGTGGCAGCGCGTGCAGTCCAGCGTCAAGCCCATAAACACCGTGCTGGTCGTTACCACGCGGTCGACAACGTTGCGAACCTCAACCTCTTCGACAATGGAGCCCCCCTCATTCGTGGTTACGTGGCAGCGATTGAAGCCGGTGGCGATGAGTTGGTCTTCGGTCGGCTCCTCAAGTAAATCGCCGGCAAGCTGCTCGATGATGAATTGGTCGTAGGACAAATTCCGATTGAAGGCGGCGATGACCCAATCACGATACGCCCACATTTCGCGATAATTGTCCAGATGCAAACCGTGTGTATCGCCGTACCGCGCGGCGTCGAGCCAATAGCGGGCCATGTGCTCGCCGTAACGCGGCGAGGAAAGCAGCCGGTCGACGACTTTTTCGTAGGCATCCGGAGAGTTGTCCAGAAGAAACGCATCCAGCTCCGCAGGCGTCGGCGGCAGCCCCGTGAGATCCAATGTGACCCGGCGCAGGAGTGTTGCCCTATCGGCCGTGGGTGACGGCGTAAGGCCTTCGGCCTCGAGCCGCGCCAGAATAAAGCGATCAATTTCGAGTAAAGGCCAGTCAGATCGTTGAACCTTCGGAAGGGCAGACTTGGTGGGCGGAATAAGCGACCAATGTTTCTCCCAGGCCGCGCCTGCGGCGATCCACTGGCGAATCCGCTCGATCTCATCCGCAGAAAGCGTCTTATGTGAATCGGCCGGCGGCATCCGCAGGGCTTCGTCGTTGCTCGTGATCCGCAGCATCACTTCGCTTGCCGACGGATCGCCGGGCACGATCGGCCGGGTGCCGGACTCTGCCTCGCCGAGTGCGCTTTCCTTTACATCGAGGCGGAAGCCGCCGGTGCGCTGCGCTTCATCCGGCCCATGACAGGCGAAACACTTGTCCGACAGGAGCGGGCGAATATCCCGGCCAAAATCAAGCGACTGCTCACCGCGCGCCAGGTGCGGCAGGAGCACGATCGGCCCGAGCATGAGCATGACGCGAATGGTGCGCGCTGCGGCGCTTGGCAACCGTGTTGGAAATCCGTTGCCGCCAATTCCCGCGGCTCCGTATTGATCGTTATTCGTGCTCATCGTTCCCTAGGATAGTGAATTTCTTACGCATCGCCGCGGCCAATAGCTCGGCAAATGCGAGGATGGTGGGAGGATGTTGCTTTTCTTGATGGATGTACAGACCTGAGCGAATCAATAGAGGCAAAATCGGAATGGTGCGCGGCAGGTTCACGCTGCCGAAATTCAAAACAGGCAGGCCAGGCATGTAAGCGTGCATCAACATCGGCCGTTGTGCGGCAGCTACGGAATGAAACCGATGGGCAACGTTTTGTAAGCTTTCAGGATCATGCTCCAAGAGGACACCTTTTACGAGCGCGTCCGGCAAGTCGCCGGCGGCATAGCGCGGGCCATTAACAACGATTGCAGTGTACGGGTCGTTCGCCGGCAAATCCTCCGTATTCAAAGTGCCTTCACCAATTGCCGCTAGCCGATCGAACGGCTGAAACCAATTGAGTATCGCATCGCACGGATCGGTTTCGTCGTCGGAAGGACTCGCCGAGTTCTTCACTTGATGCGCGAATTGATCAAGATACCCTCGCTGCCATCGCGGGTCGTTGCGGATGTCGTCAATCACTTCCAGCGGCCTGTACTCTTTGTCCTTCATCCGCATTTCCCACCAGCACTGTCCGCAGTGATTGTGTTCGTGGGCGGCCACTTCAGCGCCAATCGCGTTCAGTGCCGGGCCGATCCATCCAATACAGTGGTCGCAATAATCCTCGTCGGCGTTGAGGTTGTTGTTGAGCAAATAGCCTTTACTCGGGCACTCGCGCATGTCCAGGCGCAGCAGGTTGTGATCCTCATCGAGAGTGACCGTCCAGTCGCACTTTTCGTCGACGCCCGTTTTGAACCACGATTCGTAAAGCCCACGCAGGCCGTTATCTTTCCCCGCTCGGATGTAGTGCTGCTGGGCGTCGGCGGCCACGGCCTGGGCCCAATATTTTTCCAGACCGCTGCGCCGAAAATTTCGGCGCAGGTAGTGGAATGTCCACTCATAGTAACCACAAAAGTCCTGGCAACCTAACATGACCGTGCCGCCTCCTCGGTAGCTGACAGGACATAGAAACGCTGGCGACATGATCCCATGCCGCCGCTGCGCTCGAAGCCGTAACCGGCCTCTTGCGCCATGCTGCCGCACGTGTGGTCGCAGTGGTCGCAAAAATAGGGGACGATGTCGCGGCCGCTTGCGCAGATGCTTGATCGCCGGGCACACGTCGACATCTAGCTGAACTGCGTCTTCCGTCACGGTTGTGCGCACCTCTGCGCCCGGCTCATGAAGAAAGTATTGACGCCAGTCGCCCGCAATCGCCTGCAGGCCACCCTCGCGCCATCGCGCGGCACGCCGGCCGTAGTACTCCCGGCCAAGCGCGCGCAATAGTCGATCAGCACATCCATCCCATATTCATCATGGATGTGTCGCGCAGTCGAATTAACCACGAAGTAGAAATCTGGGGCAGACATGGACACACTACATTGCCGGTTCGGCGAGCCGGCGTTTTGCCGCTTCCACGCTGGCATTGTCGTGGACAATTGCCATCAAGGCCTGCGTCATGCCGCGCGGATTTTCATGCTGGATGATGTTTCGGCCATACACGATCCCGGCGGCGCCTTGCTCCATCAGCGACTTCGTGCGGCTAAGCACTTCTTCCGTTGAAACTCGGCCGCCGCCGCGCGGCAACGACGGGGCAGTGGGCCGCGGCCTCGACGACACGGTGGTAATCGGTCACATTGTCGCACGGGTCGGCCTTGATGATGTCGGCGCCTAATTCTACCGCCTGGCGGACCAACGAGGTAATTTTTCGCACGTCGCCGTCGACCATGTATCCGCCCGCATCATTATTCGGGCGCATCACCAGCGGCTCCACCATCAGCGGCATTCCAAACCGATCGCAGTCGAGTTTAAGACGGGTTATGTTCATGACGCACTGCTGATGAACCTCCGGCTCATTGGGAATTTGAAACAGATTCACGACCACGCAGGCCGCGTCCAGACGCAACGCGTGCTCGACCGCATTGTCCACGAGATGGCTGAACAGCGTTCTTGGCAGCTCCTTGCCATACACGTTGGCCACGTCGGTACGAAGCACGAGCGACGGCTTTTGCTTGCCAGGAATTGATTGCAGATGCGTGGCCTGCCCAATGGTTAGTTGAATCGCATCAGGCCCGGCCTCGACAATCGAATGCACCGCCGACCGAATGTCCTCGATGCCTTGCAAGAACGAAGGCTCATTAAAGAACCCGTGGTCCAGCGCAACATCAAGGCATCGCCCGTCCTGCGCCATCAATCGAGAAAGTCGCGCGCTTTCAGACATCGTTCGTCGTCCAATCTCTCAAATTGATTCTAAAGCTTCTAAGAAATTGATTAACCGCCAAGAGCCAAGATCGCCAAGACAAGACACGGGCGTAATGTTTATCTTGGCGCTCTTGGCGTGCTTGGCGGTTTTCTATTGTTAAGTGCTCTCAGGCGGTTCAACCATTCGTGTCTATTGGGTCGACTGCAGCTCGCGCTGCGCCTCGCCAATCGCTTCGTCAATAATATCAAGGCCCTTCAAGAGCATGTCGGGGTCCATCACGATCGGCGGACTCATGCGCAGGATATGTCCGGCCGGAATCCAAGCCAATCCCTTGCGGAAGGCAAGTTGGTAAACCAATTCGCCCGCCTCCGTAAACGGCTCCTTGGTCTTACGGTCCTTGACCAGTTCAATTCCCATCAAGCAGCCCTTGGCACGCACGTCGCCCACGATCGCGTGCTCATCGCGCATCTTTTGCATTCGCTTCAACGCGAGTTCGCCCAAGTACGCCGCGTGTTCCAACAAGTTTTCTTCTTCGATGACTTCCGTCGCCGCCAAAGCCGCGGCGCATGCCATGGGGTTGCCACCATAACTTGAAGAGGCGCTGATCTGCTCGAACGACTCCTTATACGGCTCGCGCACGGCCACGCACGTCACCGGGAAACCGTTGCCGAAGCCTTTGCCGATCGTCACGACGTCCGGCACCACGTCCCAATGCTCCATGCAGAGCCACTTGCCGGTACGGCCCCAACCCGTCAGCACTTCGTCCGCCATTAGCAAAATGCCCATCTCGTCGCACAACTGGCGCAGCTTTGGAAAAAAGTCGTCGGGCGGGAAGATCGAGCCTCCCCAGCCTTGAATCGGCTCCAGCACGAAACCGGCCACGTCGTGGACCGTGCCTTTATCCAGGTACTCGCGGTAGAAGTGGATGTAGGCATCCGTGTCGATCGAGCCGTCCTCGTTTCGTCCACAGCGGCCGATAGGTATCCGGCCGCGGCACCATGTGGGATCCGGGCGCCCGGGCCGCGCCGTAGACGTGCGATCGAATATGCCCCAGCGAGACGGCGCCATAAGTCTTGCCGTGGTAATCGTAAAAGCAGGAGACCATCTCGCTGCGATTGGTCGCTGCGCATCACGCGCATGCCCGCTTCCACGGCCGTCGTGCCCGAGTCGTAAAACTGAAATCCGTTCAAGTCGCCCGGCAGAACTTCGGCCAGCTTCTCTACGAGCAGCGTCTTGATCGGAGTGGTGAAGTCATGGCAATTCATGAGCATGCCGGCGTACCGGGCGACGGCCTCGCTGACCTTGGGGTGGCAGTGGCCCAGTGTGGTCACATAAATCCCCGACGAGAAGTCGATGTAATCGTTGCCGTCCACGTCGCGCAGGACGCATCCTTGGCCCGATTCAAACGTCACCGGAAACAGCTTGACCTGGCCCGAAAGCCCCTTGAAATACTGCGTGCAGCGATCGTGATATTGCTTTGACTTGGGCCCGGGCGGCGACACAACGACGTTGGGAACGTCGTCGATCTCGCGACTCGCCCACTCAAGCGACGAAGATTTGCTTATCGTTGACACAGACATAGGCTAGTAACCTTCTAAGTAAAACCGTGGAATGTTTTATGCCGTAGGTCAGGCTTTCCAGCCTGACGTCCTGGTGATTCTTGTCAGGCTAAAGCCTGACCTACTTAGTAACCCTTCTCCCAATCTGGCTCGATGTTTCGGGCAATCAATTCGCTGATATAGCAATCGGTGCGAAGCTCTTGATGGAGGGAGCTTGGCAGGCGCGGCGTCACGGGGCCGTGGTAGCAGAGCCGTGCGATGAGGCGCTGCCATGCCGTCGCCGTACCGTGCACAGTGATCCCGGCCATTTCAATGCGATTCTTGGCCGCGATCACTTGCGCCGGCCCAATCGTCGCCGCCTTGGGCGGCACGGCGGCGATGTCGCCGCTCATGCCGAAGCTGCCGTGTAATGAGTTTTGTGCCAGAGTGAAGGGGCTGAGTGTGCAGACTCGCGGGCCAAACGTCTTCCATTCCTCCAGCGGCGCATCAAACTCAGGCGCATCCGGTTCCACGAAGGCGACATGCCCAGTCCACCCCGGGCCGCTGTAGCAGATGTCCGCCTCGCCAAGGTCCGCAATCATCTTCCCGTACGCGTCAATATTGGCGTTCGTGGGACCAAGAACCTGCTCGCGCGGCGGCCGCAATTCTTGGCGAATTTCGCCATACAGGCTTCGCAGCAGCGAATGCATGAACCCGAGTTGCCAATCTTCCGGAGCAATCGCGCCCTCTTCGTTTGCATACTCGTCCATCGCGAACACATGCAGGTTGCGGCACGACACGGAAAACAAGTTAACGAGGTACGCCACCTTGCGATAAACGGTCGGGCACGGGTTGGGAACGATCATGACCACGCGGCGATTCTCATCATCCGACTGCTTGATTCGGCGAAACATGTCCGCGACCCAGACGAACTCGATCTCGTCGGCCGGGCGGACGCGAATTTGAAAATCGGGATTCGGATGTTTTTCGATTTCATCGCGCGCTATCCGACGGCAGCGCTCGATCTGTGCTACGTCGCGAAACGGCACAAACTTGGACGGGCGATAGCGAAATGTATCAGCCATCGGCAAGGGCTCTCATGCGAACACGGACTCGCGCTCGTAAACACAAACTCCGCGGACCCACGTCCGGACGGCCTGCAACACGCCTCGCTCGTCTCCCCAGAGCACGAGGTTGGCATCGGCCCCCACGTCGATGACGCCGACATCGTCCAGGCCGGCCGTTCGCGCTGGATTGCAGGTTGCCATGGCCCAAATCTCGTGCTCAGGCCGGTCGAGCCAGCCGAGCAAATTCGAGACGGCCCGATTCATCGTCAGCGAGCTGCCCGCCAGTTGCCCGTGCAGTGGATGCGACGAGTCATGCACCCGCGCAGCATCGTTATTGCTCACCCGCACCGGATATCCCCACGGCGTCGGGTAGACTCCTTCGTCGAGCCCAGCGCCGATGTTGCTATCCGTGATGGCGACAACTTTCTGTGCGCCCTTCGCTGCCAATGCCAGGCGAATGGCCACCGGGTCGACGTGAACACCGTCGCAAATAAAGTCCACCGACGCGCTGCGATCGGCGAGCAACACTTCGACGGCGCCCGACGGGACGCGCGCCGGGTTCCGTTTCCGGGGGCAGCGGAAAAACATTGTAAAAATGAGTTCCGTGACGCGCTCCGGCGTCGATCGCCGCCTGCGTTTGCGCCACACTAGCCCGCGTATGCGTGAGAAATACTGCAATTCGCTGATCGTGGAGTTGCTCGATGATCGGAATCACATTCGGACAGTCAGGGCTGACCGACATGGCACGAACGCGGCCCTTTGCCGCCGATAGCAGTTCATTGAGCAGGACGAGATCACCCGGCACCGTCGCCGCGCCAGCGCCGGAAGCGCCAAGAACGGCCCCTCGAAATGGAAGCCCGGCATATCCGCGCCTTCGACCCGGTCCAGGGCTTTGGACAGACGCTCAATCGTCGCAAGCGAGCGGCGATCGAGCACACGATACAAAGTTGGGAGCACGCACGTCGTGCCGTACGCGCGGCAGCACCGCAGCGCCTGCCAAGATATCGTCGGGACCGCGCTCGTAGAGAAATTCGTGGATGCCGTGCGTGTGGATGTCGACAAGGCCGGGCGTCAGCAATCCGCCTTCGGCATCAATGCGCTCGCATGGGACGACGTCTGGCGGCGGCGACGCTTCAATGGCCGCAATCTTTCCGTCGGCAACCAGTACGCAGCCAGTCGTGAGCCCGTGCCCGGGCCGAACAATGACGGCGTTTTCAATCGATATCGCGGACATCAAGCGCCCTCGTCATCCTGCTCGCACACGCTTAATCGAACCGTGGAAGTGAGCCGGAACAAATCATGCCGGAAATAGCTTATGAACAGCCCGCATGGCGTGCCGGTCGACATGAATATCACGTCGATTTCCTTCAAAAGCGGCGCCCCAACTTTGCCCCCCAGGTATTGCGTGTGCTCGCGGGCGGCCGCGGTCGCTTCGACCATCTGTGAGAGGTGGGTCAGGCGAATCTGCTGCACCTTTTGCCAGCGCTCGAGAAACCGCAATTGGGCCAGATCATTCTCATTTAGTGCGTCGGCCGCATGTTCAGGCAGATAGATCTCGTCGTATGCCACCGGACTACCGCGCAACAAATCGAGCCGGCGGGCAAACAGCACCTTCGCGCCAGGATAGGTTTGAAGTGCGGCGGCAATTTCTGTAGTCGCTTTTTTCCAACTGCTTGACTCAAGCTCGCGTTCGAGGTCGGGTGCATGGGCGGCGAGCGACCCGCTGAAGTCGGTGCTTAGCAGCGGAATCTTCCGCGAGGGTTTAGGACTCACATAGGTCCCGTCGCCTTGCCTTCGCTGGATCAGCATCTCGTCGGCAAGTATGTGCAGCGCACGGCGAATCGTGATCCGCGACGACTCAAACTGCTCGCACAACTCGCGCTCCGACGGAAGACACTCGCCGGAGGCGTACTCTCCCTGCAGAATCCGACGACGCAGTGTGTCGGCAACATATTGATAGGCGGTCGCGGCTCGAACGATGGACATATCAAGCCCTGAAATGGCGATGAAACCGCCAAAAGTTGACGCATGCTAGTCCCAAAGGTTATAACATTATGCCAACTCATTTCCGCCGCTGTCAACTGATCATTCCGCCGTGAAAACTCGAAACTCGGCCGACATTCACCGAGACCTGCTTAGCAGGTGGGGGATGGTGCGACATCACCCCCTCCGGGCCAGCTTTCCTCTACGGCTATCCCCATGTCGATCGCCAAAGTACGGGCGTTCACGATCCGCTCCTAGCTTCCGCTCTGTACCTCACCGATGGACGAACGGAAGTTCTCTTCATCCAGGTGGACGTAATTTGGATCTCAAAGGCTCAGGTTGCTGCCGCACGCGCGCAAATTGCTGAGCGAACGGGCGTGCCGGCCGACCATATCGTCGTGACCGCGTCGCACACGCACTCGGGCCCTGTTACGGTGTCGATGCTCAGCAATGCTGAGGACCCAGTTGTGCCGCCGCCCAGCGCCGATTTCATCGAACGAATGATTGGTGGCATGGTTGGCGCTGCGGAGATTGCGGTGCGAGGCGCCGAGCCCGCCGAAATAATGATCACGACCGCCGAATGTGCAGCGCTTGGTGGAAATCGACTTGATCCGTCGGGTCCACGAATAACCGAAATTCCTCTCGTCGCGGCACGTTCGACTGCCGATCCGAAGCCGCTGGCTCGGCCTGATGTTCATCAATCCGGTCCACCCCACGGTGTTGCACGCGGACTCGACGCTGGTCAGCGGCGATTTCCCCGCCATGTGCCGCGAATTTCTGCAGTCGCGCTTGCTGGGGCGCGATTGCCCGGTGCTGTGCCATTTGGGGGCCGCCGGGAACCAGAGTCCGCGACACGTGGTACAGTCTCACACATTCGCCGAAGCGATGCGCTTGGGCGCGCTGTTAGGCGAATCGATCGAATGCGCGCTTCGGGCTGCACGCGGTCTTCGACATCTGACGCTGCACATTGAATCCACGACGGTCGATCTGCCATCGCGGCAGCTCCCCTCGGTCGAGGCTGCGACGGACGCACTGCGGATCGCGAGAAAAGATTTTGAATCGCTTCGGGCAGCTCGATCGGCTCCGGCTGTCATTCGCACGGCGGAATGCGCAGTATTTGGCGCCGAGGAGACTTTAGCCCTCGCCAGGGCGGCGACCGGCGATAAATTGAGCCGCGCGCAAAGCAACTGCCTGCCAGCCGAAGTTCAAGTGATCGACTTCGGCGGATGGTCGCTGGTGACCTGGCCGGGCGAAGTGTTCGTGGACTTCGCGCTGCGAATCCGCGAGCAGTATCCAAATGCGTTTGTTATTACGCTAGCCAACGGTGAACTCCAAGGTTACCTGGTGACCGCCGAAGCCGTGGAGCAAAACTGTTACGAGGCGGGGAACGCAATTTTCGCTAGCCCGGCGGCCGCTGAGAAGCTTGTGGACGCGACGCTTGCGCTTTTGGCGACAGTTCGATCGCGGCCGGAAACTATCCGTTCGCTGGAGCCGCGGGGCGAGACATCATGAGCAAGGTGCTCACCTTCGACCTTGGCACAACCTATTTCAAGGTCTGCCTGTTCGACGATGCGGCACAGCTCGTCTGTAGCCGCCGAATTTCCGCGCCGGTCGAGCGACCGGCCTCTGGACGCGCTGAGTTGCCGGTGGCAGCGTTTCGCGACAGTTTGATTGAGGCGAGTCTCGACGTTAGCCGGGAGGTAGGTGGACTTCGCGATGTGACGCGGATTTGTTTCGCCTCGCAAGCAAATAGCTTCACGTTGATGGACGAGCGAAACGAAGCTTTGCTTCCGTTCCTACTTTGGAACGATGAACGGGCGCGAGGCCTTGAGTCGGCATTAGCTCCGCTCATTGGTCATCCGGACTTTTTCAGCACCACCGGTATTCCCACGATGGATCATCTGTTTTTGCCGGCAAAGATTCGTTGGCTGCATCAATTCGAGCCGGCGCTAATTTCCAAGACGCGTCGCCTTTGCTGCATGAGCGATTACCTCGTTTGGTGGCTGACCGGAAGCCATTTGACTGAGGCTGGCTTATTTGGTTTGACAGGCTTGGTTGATATCCATCGACTTCAGTACTGGTCCGAAGCGCTTCGGCAGCTCGACTTGCCCATCGAGTGGCTGCCCAAGATTATGCGGGCCGGCAGCGACGCGGGACGGTTGAAGAGTGAAATCGTAAGCGCATTCTGGGTCTAGCCGACGATTGTCGACTCGTGATGGGATGTCTCGACCAGTACGCCGGGGCAATTGGAGCCGGAAACGTCGCAGGCGGCGGGATTAGCGCCACCATCGGGACCGTATTGGCAACGGTGCACTGTACTGGCACGCCATCAGTCCGACTCAGTCCCGGAGTTTTTCAGGGGCCGTCGTTCGCCGAGGGCGTATATTACGAAATGGTTTTCAGCGAGCTATCGGCGGGCGTACTCGAGCGATATCGAAACGGGCTGCCTGACCGGACGGCTTTTGAGGAGCTGGATGATATGGCCGCCGCGGTGCCCACAGGGGCCGAAGGCTTGAGGTTGCGCCCGGATGCAGCACTGCGAAAATCGGGTGAAATGTTTATGAATCGAAGTGCGATTCATCACCGCGGCCATGAAGTGCGCGCGATCCTCGAAGGAGTCGCCGCAGAGTTGCGCCGGCAAGTGATGCTATTGTGCGAGGAGCCCGCCGCCGTCGGTACGAGCAGCCGGTGGGGCGCAAAAAAGCAAACTATGGCTACGAATCATGAGTGACGTTCTCGGTTGCCCGGTCGAACCGGTCGATTGCCCTGAGCCAACAAGCTTTGGAGCCGCGAAGTTGGCTCTCGGGCAATGCACGTTCCAATTTAACGCGGAAACGAATAGGTATGCCCGATGAAAACGAATCTTCTAAACACGCATCGTTTATTCTGTCTGGCAATGGTTTTAACTGCATCAGGATGTGGTGCGAAAGGATGGCATTGATCGCGTGGTCGTGTCGGGCAATGTGAGCTTCAGTGGAAAGCCGCTCGAAAAAGGCCAGATTCGCTTTATCCCAACCGACGACTCACGCGGACCGATCACTGTGGAAAACATCGAGGGCGGATACTATACGACTGAAGAAACGGGCGGCGTGCCGGTCGGAGTGCACCGAGTGGAGATTCGCGGATATGATCCCGAAGTTTACGCCAACGCGCCCAAGGGGCCGGGGTCACCGCCCGTACCACAGCTACTACCAAAGAAGTTCAACTACGACTCGGAGCTGAAAGCCACGCTCGAGTCAGGCGAATCCGAAAAAACGTTAGATTTCAATCTGTCGCCCTAAGTGATCGGGCTCCAACGCGTTTTTATGAAGGTCACTACCTTGTGCCTTCGGTAACGACGTCGCCGCCGGCGCGTGTGGTGAGCGCCGCCAAGACCTTCTGGTCGATGGAATCGAGCTAGAAGTGCCACTCCGCCATCGCTAAATAAGAAATGGCAACCGCCGGGGTGATAACTTGCAAAGCCGGTCTCTTCGGGATATAAATAGCCCGCCAGGCTTGATGCGCAAAGGAAGGTTGATTCCGTTGGATGTGTCGAGCACATTCCATGAAGACCACCAATAACCGGAATGACTTCCCTGGTCATACCCGATGACTTCGCCCACCATCAGTGTGTGGCTCGTCCCGTCGACAATCTTTGCGGTGTTAATTTTGGAGTGTTGAAATAGGACGCCATCGGCTTTCGGATCGGGCCAGCCGCTGGAGTAGTCCGGATACTCGGACAAGGTGCACTGCCAGTTTTCACTGTCCGCCACGCCTGCCATGTTGGTCTTCCCCATGTCCTCGGATTCAAGGGTCCCGTTGGTGTTGTCGCTGCAGCAGCCGACGAGCTCAAAACCTTGGGGATCACTCGGGCAAAGGTACAAATCGAGCTTCGTAGCGCTGGCGGCATAATTCGGGCCGTTGGCGTAGTTATTCGAGGAGACTTCCTCGAAATTGAACCGCTCGTAAAGCGTAGTCTCCTCGACATACGACAGGATGTAAGCGCCCCAACTGAACCCGATGAACGGCCGCGTCTTGCCTGAAGGCATTGAGCATGGCTCTTGCGTGGTCCACATATCGATGCCGCGCGGAAAGCGCTTGAAGGTCGCATGGTAATTATGCATCGCCGTGCCAACTTGCTTGAAATTATTCAAGCATTGGGTTCGACGGGCACTTTCCCGCGCTGCTTGAACCGCCGGCAACAACAGGGCGACTAAGATGCCGATGATGGCAATGACTACAAGCAGTTCAACCAGCGTAAAGCCGGCCGCCGATATCGACCTCGCAGAATGAATAGCACGGCGCATGATTCGAGCCCTCCCCGACGAACGCTTTTCGACATACGGCAAGATAAATGATCTATTTGTATTATGTCAACAACAAATCGGCTGCAGATCGCAAACGTTGGCCGAACGTATGGTGTAACCAGCAGAAAACTCACTTGACTTATATCGGGAGCCGCAATAGACTGAAGACATCGCTTGATACAAAGCGTGCCGCTTTGTCTTCACGACAGCGAAAGTAGAACAAACGGAGCACCGGCGGATGCCCATTCTCGCTTTGTCGCCCGGCAAGCAATATACACCGAAATACATTGACCTGGCCCGCGAGCTGATGCGTGAGATCGCGCATCAGGGGCTTGAAATAGGAGACCGACTCGGTACGGAGCAGGAACTGAGCGGCCGCTACCAGCTTAGCCGCGTTACGGTGCGGCAGGCGCTGGAACTCTTGGAAAGAGAAGGGTATGTATCGCGCAAGCGGGCACGCGGCACGTTTATCGCCCGACAAGTCGAATCGATCGATCATTTTGGGCTGAGTTTGGGGCGCGTCTTATTGGTTTGTTCCAATGAGCAGAAATCGCACTCCGACGAGGACTCGGCATTTTGCACGGTGTTGCGGGCAATCGAGCAATCTTTGGCACAGCGCCACCTTGCCGTGCAAATCATGAGCGTCGGACAGAATCCCAAGGAGGATCGTCAGCGGCTCCGCGCCTTGCTGGCACACGGCGAATTAAAAGGCGTACTTTCGATCGGGCCTTGCTTGGAACCCTATGCTGACTTGCTAAGTGACACGCAAGTGGTGACATCGTGTTCTTTTTATCCGACGGTTTTCCCATGGGTAGGCGACGACGTCGCCTTGGCGGCACATCAGTCGGTACGCCATCTGCTGGAGAATGGTCATCGCCGGATAGGAATGATTTGCGGCAATTGGATCGATGGGCAAGCGTTCGCGGCGTTCGTGCGCGGCTTTGCGGCCGCCATGAACGAGTTCGATGCGTCCCCCGACCGTTCTCTGATGGTACACAGCTATCCGGGCGAATCGCTTGAGCTATTGGCGGCAAACGTGTTATCGATCCGTCCTGCTCCCACGGCGATTTTTTGTGAAAACTGGCGCGTTTGCCAGGCCGTCGTCAAAGCGGCTGCGAAATTGCAACTGAAGATCGCGACGGATCTATCGATTGTTGGCTACGGCCAGAACGTGTGTGAGATTCACGAGCCCGTCGCCATCACAGCTTTCGTTCCAGAGACTACCAAAGTCGGCGAAATGGCGGCCGAGTTGCTTTTCCAGCTTGTGGAGGGCAAAAAGCCGGCCATTCAGCCGGTGATGGTTCCAGGCCGACTTGTTGAGCGCGGTTCCGTGCGGCGTTTGGCATTGGCAAAGTTAAAACAAGGTGCCTAAGCCAATGCCGCGCTGGTTCTTCATCTATGCCTGTGCAGGCATATTGCTTTCGACATGTGGCCAGGCTATTTCTCAATCGCCGGAATGGTCGGGCGACGGTGGATACCGATTGCTCGTAGAAGTACCGCCAGCCGGCATTGGAGCAAGGCCATTCGATGAACGGCCCGCGCAGCTCGCGATCAACTTTCAAACTGCGCTCATGTCGCAGCTTGGAGTTAATGGCATCCCCGACATGCGGAGCGTGCAGGTACACCGATACAATCCATCGACCGGTGCAGCCCATTGGCCAAGGAAACTGGGCCTATGGGACAACTGCCTCGGATCGAGCTTTTCGATGGTACGACGATACGATTCCCACTGCGTATCCTGAAGTGGAGAGCTATCTAAGCGACACTGCAACTGGCAGCCAGACGCGAACGACGCGGCAGAATTGGGGCCACTTTTTCGACGTTGAAGGCGATTGGAAAAGCGGCCGGCTTGCCTGGTCGCACATTCAAGAAGGCAATGCGGCTTCGCGTTACGCG
The DNA here is from genome assembly GCA_963713365.1 of uncultured Planctomycetota bacterium. Taxonomy (GTDB): domain Bacteria; phylum Planctomycetota; class Planctomycetia; order Pirellulales; family Lacipirellulaceae; genus JABDGM01. Next base: position 543,552 of record CAVQLN010000013.1, read on the forward strand.
ATCTATTTCGACGTGCTGCCCGCCGGCACCGTGCCGCATCTGGCCTCCCCGCGTGGATTTCTTGGCGACGGCGGAATGCGCACACAGAAAACTGGTCCCACAACGACTGGCGCAATTGAAACGCGAATCGACGTGACGGACTGGAACGGCGACGGCCGATTCGACATCGTGGCCGGGAATCTACGCGGTGGCATGTCCGTTTATCACAATTTAGGCACGATCACCGCACCCGACTTTGGAACGAGCAAGCTGCTGTTCACGACCGATGGCAAGCCAATCGATGTGGGTTGGAACGCCACGCCTAAAATCGTCGACTTTGACGGAGACGGCGATGATGACATTGTCAGCGGCGGACAGCACAATCGCATCGCCTGGTACAAAAACGTCGGTACGAACGCAGACCGACAGTTCCAATACATGGGCAATATTCGCAACTCGTCGGGGCAAGTTCTCGCGCTGCCGACCACGCCGAATCCAGAACGGCCTACCATCACCGCGGACTACTACCCCGTGATCGATATGGTCGACTTCAACAACGACGGCGCACGCGACCTCGTCGCCGGTGGCTATATTACGGGCCGGCTTTATTACTATAAGAACGTCGGCACGAACACCGATGGCACGCCGCAGCTCCAACTGCAAGGCCCGATCGAGGCGAACGGAGCGCCCATCGACACGGAATGGGGAGCGGCACCGGAGTTTGCGGATTTCACGGGAGATGGCCTGGTCGACATCGTTACTGGAACGTTCGCAATTAACAGCGGCGTGACGTCGGCCAAGTTCCTTGATTATTACGTGAACGTCGGAACTGCCGCGGCTCCGGCGTTTGAGAAACGCACGTTTCCCAGAGTGGGGCAGTTTCCAGCTGCTGCGCTGGCATCGCCCAGAGCCGTAGACTACGACAACGATGGACGGCTCGACCTGGCGGTCAGCACGGACGAGCAAATCTACTTGTATCGAAACACCGGCACGACATCGGCGCCGCGATGGGCAGCGGGGGCCGCGCCGCTTCCCGGCGAATGGGTTTCAGCACCACTTTTTGCAAGCCAGTTCGTTGATTGGAACGACGATGGCCACTTGGATAAAGTACAAAACTTGAGCGTGTCGCTAAACCTCAAGCAAGGCAATCCTGGCGTGTACGGCCCGGCGTTCTCGGTGTTGCCTGCCGGCCAGTCGATTCCGCCCAAGCCAGGCGGCGGTGACGGTTGGCAATGGCTGCGACTGTTTGATCTCGATTGGGATGGCGAGCTCGATATCCTCGACGCGGACCATGACGGCAAAATCTGGCTGCATCGAAACAATGGGACGACGAGCAGCCCGAACTTCGATACCGCTGGTGTTTCGTTCATGCAGCTCAACGGGCAACCGATCGATGTGGGGCCTGGCCCGAGCGATCCGCCGTTCGATCAATTGCAAGGTTCGCGGGCGACCTATTCGGTGACCGACTTCAATCAGAATGGCCGGCCGGATTTGGTTGTCGTAAATTTTGCCGGCGCCGTCCGGTATTACGAGAATGAGATGGCGTCGCAAAGCGACAACCCGCTTTTTACAATGCCGACGCTTGTCGGCCAGTTACCAACGCGCGGCGTGCCATTTTCTGCCGATTGGGACGGCGACGGTGACTTCGACATTCTTGCCAGCTCCGACCCGGCCCGGATGTTGTTCATCGAGAATACTGGGAACGATGTTGGCGGACGAGCTACCTTTGCCGGCGGAGCATGGGTCAATTTGATCAACGCGCCTTACGGGTCCATTGGGCTCAACATCCTGGATTTCAACGGCGACGGCGACGGAGACATCATGGTCGACACGACGCACCGTTACACTGTGCTTACGGATGGCTCCTTTCTGCAACTTGGCTATGCAAACGGCACGCTGGTGGCCATCGAACGAATTCCGGCCCTCGCGGGCGATTACAACCGTAACGGAGTCGTCGATGCGGCCGACTACGTGGTGTGGCGCGAGACCTTGGGGCAGGCCGTGGAAAACGGAAGCCTGGCGGATGGGGATCGGGATGGCTTGGTCGATAACGATGACTACGCCGTTTGGAGAACGCATTTTGGAGAGCGTTCGGCTACGGCCTCCGACGTCGCCTCTTCGGTGCCAGAACCGACGTCAATGGTGCTTATTTTCTGTGCCGCGAGCCTGTCAATGGCCGCGTCGCTACGCCGGCCGCGCGCTTGCGCCCTCTTCTAAAGGCTGCGTCACGAAATGGAGAGGTGACACGGCCGGCGCGATCGACAGGTTGAACCAGCGGATATTGTGCAAGCCATTTTCAGAGCACCAAAACACGATCAATACGTTGCCATCGGCTAATTCCACCATGCCTGGATAGCCGAACTTGAGCGAGCTGAGCTGATCACTGGTGTTCGTTGTCGTGCTGCCGTTCGGGTCGCCGGACCATAACTCGGTCTCTTCCAAATTGATCCAGCGGTCGGACTCCAGCCGGACGAGTTGAGCCCATAAGCCTGGCTTGTCGTCACGGCGATAGACGCAAAGAACGCGGCCATCGCGCAATGCGAGCAACTTCGCAGTCTGACCGAACAGCCCGGCCGGCCGACTAGCTGAAAATGTTTCGCCATTGGCCGAAACCGTGTAGGGCGTCGGCAAAGTCTCCCGCGTGTGCTTGTCGTAGGCCCACGCAACGGCAAGCAGCCGACCATCGGCGAGTTGAACCATCGACTGCTCGAAGTGAATGACGGACTCGGACCGATTGTCGAATAAGCTAAGAAACCTGGACCACGTGCGGCCTTGATCCACGGACACAAGGGCGATGGGCTTCCACCCGTGCGGAGAATTCCCATCCCATGCGGGCCAAGTCTGCGTAGGCGCCAGCCAGCGCCCGTCTTCGAGCTCAATGATTGAATGACAAATCTCAAAGGCTGGTCCCTCGAGCGGCGGACTGATGACGGATGGCCCATGCCAAGTGCTTCCGTTGTCCGCGCTTCGCAGGAGAATCAAATCCATTGGCACGAACCCTAGTGTCGCGCGATTGGTTAGGCCGTCGTCGGGATTGTCGCGGTAGAATCGAGCACCGAAACCTACGAGCGTGCCATCGCGTAGCTTGGAGATGCGCACCGTATGGGTGGTCCGCTTTGCGACGCTATCATGGAACAATCGCTTCGGTTTGTCCCATGTGCGTCCGCAGTCGAGCGAGCGCGAGTAATACGTGCGGTAATCGAGGCTCTCGGGCGCTTGACCAAGGTCAAACGCACAAAGAAGCTCGCCCGCGCCCAAGTACGCGATTGACGGATGCCAAGCGTGAACTGTTCTAAGGTGCGGCTTTGAATTGGTGTAGACCAGGCCGGTATTCTCACAATGGATCATGGAGTCCTTTCAACGCTCGACCCTCTCTTCGACGACGGGCGCATCCTCGCGCGGCTTTTCGACCGCGGCCTGTTGATAGCCATGGTCGAGGAACGAACGCTCCAACCAGAATGAGAAAAACTCACTTTGCACCAGCAGATCATCGTCACCATCGCCGTTCCAATCGGCGGCGCCCAGCTTTGGACCCCAGTACAGGTATGGAAGTCCGGAAATGGTCTCGCCTGCCGCGAGTTTAGGTTGCCCCGGCTGGCTTTCGTTGTAATAGATAACGCCTGGATTGTCCGCCGTGCCGCCAATTAGCAAGTCGGGCCGTTGGTCGCCATTCCAATCTTTACACGTAATCGCTTCTGGCCGAGTGGGCAACTTCGTAAGCAGCACTCCGGGATGAAATGCGTCGGTTGCCCCTTCTTTTGAGCCCCTGAAAACCCACACGTTACTATACGTGTCGCCTACCAATAAATCACTAATCCCGTCGACATCGAAATCTGCCACATTGAGCACGATTCGCGAACCCTGCAAGATGGTGAAGTCGGTGGCTTCTTTTTCGGATTTTACGACGGCCGGTCCGACACGCAGTGGCTCGCCGCCCAGGAGTCGCAGTTCGATTCCTTCGTCAAACGCCAGCGGATCGGTCGTAGCCAGGCTACGGTGGAGATAAACATTTCCTTGGTGAGTGCCCCATAAAATATCAGCATGGGAGTCATCGTCCCAATCGTGAAGGATCGAGAAATAATATGGGTCGCCGTAGCCGGGTCCGGGATGGTCGATCGGCTTGCCGCCGACATGCGCAATACCAAGGGGCTTGATTCGAGGCGAGGCCGAGGAACCGCTGACTGTTGATAGTCTATTGCCGACTAATAACTCGGGAGCGCCGGTCGGCATTCACGTCGGCGGTCACTGAGGCCGCGTCAAAATCTCGCGTAAAGCCCCAAGGCACTTCAAGAGGCGCCGCACGGAGGTCCCATTGAGGCGACTTTTTGCTGCCAACATTGAAAAAGATATAAGCATTGCCTCCGCTTTCGCTCACGAACAGATCGAGAAGGCCGTCACCGTTGCAATCGACGACGTTCGGCCGCGCAATCGAGGCCGAAGGGAAACCGCCAACCGCTGGAAATGGCGCTCGTGCGCAGCGTAACTCATTGTCGATACCGCGAAAATACCAAAGAAGATCCCCTTCGCCGGTCTTGGGAGCGCGCTGTATCCCGCTCCAAAACCACGCTCCTGTAACGACATCCAATCGCCCATCGTCGTCAAAATCCGCGAGCGCCGGCGCCGCGGCCCAGATAGTGTCGATTGGTCCAGACGTGTCGTTTATTGTCCCCTGGTAACGCAGGTTCGGCGTGCCGTCGGGGCCTCGTGACTCCGAGCGGTACCAGAAAATGCGTCCCGTGGTGTATCCGCCGGTTACGAGGTCAGGCACGCCATCGCCCGTAACATCCCCGACCCAAGGCTGATTGAAATAGTCTCGTGCAAAAATCCCGTGAGCGTCTTCGGCAACAGGCTCTTCAGGCACTTCGAGTCGCTTGCCGTCCGCTTGAACGAAACCACTGTACTTGAAACTTGGCGATGCGCGATCGCCGACGTTGCGCCACCAAACGATGGCATTTCCGCTCGTGCCAACGAGCACATCGTTTAATCCGTCGGCATTCCAATCGCAAACGAACGGAGCCGCATACCAACCGGTGTCGATCGGGCCTGATTCGTCTTCAAGAATACGGCAACCGACAAACTTCGGATTCTTTGCCTCGCCACGATTAGGGAACCAGAACATGTCTCCCTTTTCGTTGCCGGCGACGATATCGAACAACCCGTCGCCGTTGAGATCACCCACACTCGCCGTAAAGTGGGAGAATCCACCCAGTGACTCGCCATCCTTGCGGCGAAGCACGTCGCCGTCGCCGATCCAAGGCGCCGGCGAGATTCCCCACGGCTTCCGTCTGGCAATACATCGAAATAAATTGCGTAGTGCGAAGTCGCGGCTCCGTCTTGCCGATGCGACCATACAAGCCGCCCTTGTGCCGTGCTCTGCTCGCGATTGAACAACCGCGCTTCACGTTCGCGAACGACGGTGGGAGGACGATCATCGGTTTCCGAAGCACGTCCGACACGACTCGGATATCGAGCCGGATAGTCATCGTCGAAACGACATGGCCGGTCATACTCGGAGCGCGCGGCCTCGAATGGAATGTCTTTCAAGGGGCGCCCATTCGTTGGGTCGTATCGGTGCACCTGAAAAGTCGCAATGTCCACCGAGCCGTGTATCTGCCGCTGCTCGAGCCAGCTATCCAGCGGAAGTTCGCATTTCGCGACCGATTCGTCGGAGTTTGGCACGCCGCTGATCGGCGGCACGCGAACTAAAACACGAAATTTACCTTCGCCACTCCATGCAGGAGTCGTGTTAGCCGGTACTGTGCTAACGAATAAAAGTAACTGGAAGGCACCCAGGATTAAGCGGCCGCATATTAACCAGCGAGTCGAGCTATGAGTGTTTGGCTTCATCAAAACTGGCAGACGAGACCACTTAGTCATAATGACATGACAAACAGTTGTAATGTTGCTACTTTGCCTACGCATTTTAGGCAGGTCCCTTATCCGCGCCCATCACTAGTGGCTTGCACGTTTGCATCGAAATACCGCAATTATCAATGATTTAGACCGTTTGTAGTTGACATAGTACAAACAGGCTGCTACCATCCCCGATGCCCGATACTTTCAGAGCGGAGACGAGGCGCATGATGGAGTGCCGCGCGAGCGGCAGGCGTAGGACGGATTGAATGCTTCGTTGAAATTCCAACAAGGTGAGTCTAATGAAACAACTTGTGCGACTCGTATTCACGTTGCCCCTTTGCTTGTCGGCAACGTTGACATTTGCCGAGGTCATTTCCGTACCGGCTTCGGCCGACAGCATCATCAACGCAAACTCGCCAGACGCTGTATCGAACGCCACGACCGATTTGGTTGCAACCAAATTTGGTAACTCGGGCGAGGTCTCCAGCGACTTGAAAATCTTTTACGCTCAGTTTCAATTACCTGGTGGGCTTACGGGGCAAGACATTACCGGGGTAAACGACGCCCAACTTGAGATTACCCGCACGGTGGCGGCAAACTTCCGGTTGAATTATTACATTTATGGTGTGCTCGATGGGGTCGATACCGCGAGCGCGGACACGTATTCGTGGAATAGCGGAGTGGGCATCGATCCGGCCAATAACCAGGTCAGATTTCTTACGCCGGATGAGATAAGTTACTACCGCGACCCGGCCGAAGCTGTTTTCGTTGGCAACATTCGCACCGCCAACGACGAGGGGCCATATGCCCCGCCGAACCAGATCGACATCCACGGTCCATTTGACTTCACAGTTGAAGCGCAAAGCCCGACGGCGGTCGCAAATCTGCGTGAGTTGATCTTAAACGACACGGATGGACGCCTAACGTTCTATGGCGTGGCCCGAGCACCGTTCGAAGTACATGCCTCGAATACCTTTGCGGCTCTCGAACACGAGACCTTTGCGCCGCCGACGCTCGTTCTCGATTATGTCGTGCCCGAGCCACATGCCTTTTCGCTGTTTGTGGTGGGGCTTGTGGCGGTAACATTGGCTGGCAGACGTCAGCCGTAGCGCTTTTAGCGGAGTTGCCGCGTGCGTCTCTTTCATGTGATGCAAGTCCGTGGAGTCAAGACGTTAGTTCTGTGGATCACCGCGGCGGCGATTGGCGCCGCGGTGATTCCAGCCACTAAATTGCAAGCCACGGCGGCTAGCGCGGCCAATGCCCCGCGCACGGTGGCGCACTTCTCATCCATGCCGAAGCCGGCAGTGCTGCCGGACGGTACGATCGCGGCATATTTCATTGACCACGAAGGGCCCGGGCTGGAGGTTACTCCCGAGCACCAAAACATCTATGCCCGTTATTCCAATGACCAAGGTCGCACATGGAGTGAGCCGGAGTCACTACTTGAGCTGCCGTCGGAGGCGGGCGGTTTTGGTTACTTTGTGACGCTCGTGGATCGGGACGGCGAAGTGCACTTTTTCATGCTCTGTGACGCGGGCACTGGCGTAGTGCGTACGCGATCTTCTGAAGAAGGCGGGCCGCCGGTGGATCCGCTTAACCGACAGCGGCTTGATGTGTGGCACGTGAAATCGACGGATGGGCGTACTGCCTGGACTGCACCGCGGCAGATATGGGAAGGGCGCGCGGGTGATTTACAATCCGTGACGCAACTCGCCAACGGTCGAATCATTTTGCCAGTCTGTTATTTCGTGGATCGCAATTGGTCGAATCGTGGTGAGGGGCTGGCCCAGTTTACTTACACGGGCCAGTTCGACACGACGGTGCTGTACTCCGACGACGCGGGCCAATCGTGGCAGAAGTCGTCCAGCGTGCTGCGAACCATCACGCCGGACCTTTCTTCGTACGGTGCCGTAGAGCCGGTCGTGATCGAGTTAGCGGACGGACGGGTGTGGATGCTGCTGCGCACCCAGTTGGGTCGTTTTTATGAATCGTTTTCCGACGACGGCGAAGAATGGACTCCACCGCGACCGACCCGAATCACTTCGTCCGATTCGCCTGCCGCCCTGGTGAGGTTACCGGACCGCCGCCTCCTCATGTTTTGGAACAATTGCCAGCGGCATCCGTATGCTCAAGGCTCGCGACACGTGCTGCACGCGGCCCTATCGGCGGACGAGGGCGCTACGTGGGTCGGCTGCCGCGAGATTCTTCGAGACCCGAAGCGTAATGAGCCGCCGCCTCCCAACGGAGATCACGGCGTATCTTATCCGTTCGCGGCGGCACATCCGAACGGTAACGTTTTCTATTCGCTATGGGTGCAGACCGGTAAGGGCCGCAGTCTTGAGGTGCTTGATCCTGCCTGGCTGGAGGCAACAACAGCCCACGACGACTTTTCAAATGGGCTCAACGCCTGGTCAACATTCGGCACGCGCGGCGTATCGGTGAGCGATGATCCGTATCAACGTCACCAGCGCGTGATGTCACTGGAAAAAGAAGAACCGGTTTGGCCGACCGCTGCAGTGTGGAACTTCCCCAAAGGGCTGCGAGGCCGTATCAAGACGACGGTCTTGCTTGAGGAAGGAGCGCCAGGTGTCAGCGTAGAACTAAGCGACCATTTTTCGCCGCCGGCCGATGAACAAAGCAGTTTGCATAGTGTATTTCATGCCGACATTACCAGCGCACCGAGTCTGCGCCGGAGGAAATTCACGTCGGGCCATCCCAATGGGTCGACGTTGAATTCAGTTGGGATTGTCGAGACGGCATTGGCAAACTGCATGTGAATGGCAAACTGGAGCGGAGCGTAAAACAGCAGCACGTCAGCCCTGGCCCATCCTACCTGCGGCTCGTTTTGCGAGCCGGGGAAGTAAATTCAAAGCGTGTGATGATCGGGCCAGTAGACGTCAAAGTTTCCAACAACAATTGACCTCACCAGACTGACCCTACGTGCCAGTTTTCGTAGTCGAGACCTGAGTCGTGCAATCCCTTTCGCTTGGCTGGAGTATTCGCTTGACCATCGGCTTAATTTCGGCCTTGTCGGCCGCTGTGACCGCCGTGGGTGAGACGAATGCGATCGTCGATGGCTGGTCCTGGGGGCCTTTGTTGCCCCAACGTCGTACGGCGTTCGGCTGTTGTGCAACCAGCGATTCGGTCGTAACCGTGGGCGGAACGTTTTGGGCCGCCAACGGCGCCGGTGTCGCTGAAAAGCAGTGGGTTGCGCGTGTAGATTCATTGCGGCCGAGTGCCAAGCATTGGCAATCGCTTCCGGAGTACCCGGTACCGATCGATTATGCGCTGGTTGTTTATTTGAATGGCCGGGTACACGTGATCGGCGGGCAAAACGACAAAGGTCTGATTGCTGACACCTACTCACTCGCGCCGGAAGAGCGGCCGCACGAGTGGCGTCAAGGTCCGCGTCTGCCGCGCCCGCTCAGTCGTCTGCGCGGTGGAGCTTGGGGCAGCAAGATCGTCGTCGTCACGGATGAATATTCGACTGCAGACCCCGATGCTTCCCGTGCAGGGCCGAAAGTGATTGTCTGGGACACGGCTGATCCCCACGGTGAATGGGTTGAAGTCGGGCAAGTCCCCGAGCCGACGATCGGTTTTCGCGCCGCGGCCGTAGCCGGGAATAGACTATTTGTATTTGGGGGTGCGTCGGAATCAAGCAAGGAGCAGCTTCGGCTCAGCGACAAGGTCTGGCAGTACAGCTTCAAAACAAAGGAATGGAGCGACCGGTTCCCGGCTGCCAACGGCGATGCGCGACACGACCGCGGTGGCAGTCGACGAGCGTTACATTTTGCTTGCGGGCGGAGTTGAGGAGGCGGTCGCCGCAGAATCTGCGCCCGACCATGAATCGCGAATTCTGCTGAGCACGCGGTGCCTCGTGTACGACACCATCGACGATCGGTTTATGGCGGCGAAGCCGTTGCGCCTGGCCACGGCGGATCATGGGATGGCGGTTCTGGGCAGGCAACTGTTTGTCGTTGGCGGCGAAGATTCGCCCTATCGGACGCGAACCGATCTGATCCAAATTTGCGACGTCAGGTCGTTAATCGATGCAGCGATTGCGAGCAATGGCCCAGGCTCTGGCGCAACAACTCGGAAAATGGGTTGCTTGAACGCGAATGCATCCACCGAGCTTGTTCCACAATGAAAATTATCCCAAATGACGAAGAACAGAACCATATTAAAGCACGAATTCGGTACTGCGTTACGTTGATTCCAACGACGAAAGGTTCAACTATGAAGATTTTCATCGCCATGATGATCGTTGTGCCGCTCCTCGGCGCCACAGTGCGTGCAGAGGTTTTAACACTGCTTCCGGTGGCCGACAGCACAGTGGACGCGCTTGAGCCCGACATGACTTTTTCAACGGGCCACCTCGAGGCCGCCATGACTGGAGAACCTAACACTCCGGCCACCGAGCTCACCTTCCTGTATGCTCAATATCAGTTGCCAAACGGTATGACGGGACAAGATATCGCTTCGGTGAACTCGGTTAACTTCCGCGTACGTCGCGCGTCCGAAACCACGCCAAAACTCAACACGACGTACTATGTCTACGCCGTACACGATGGCGTCGATTCCGAAAGCGCAGACACATATACCTGGAACGACGGTGTCGGTTACGATCCCACACACAACGAGGTGAGATTCCTCTCGCCCACCGAGATCTCTTACTACTCGGACCCGGCCGAGTCGGCCTTTCTCGGGGGCCTCGATACGGTTTCCAGCGGTCCGACCACGCGGCCATTCGGGTTCTACGGAGACGAGTTTCAGAGTGCGTCGGCACTGCAGAATCGAATCGATGCGATTCTCCAGGATACCGATGGTCGCATTACGTTCTACATGAAGTCGCGGGCCAACTTTGAGATTTTGACGCAGCAGATGTTTGCATCGCTTGAAAACCCGGATAGCATTCCTGCCCCGGAGCTTGTGATCGACTTTGTTCCCGGCGCTGGCCCCGGGCCAGGCGACTTCAACGCGGACGGCCAGGTGGATGCCGCCGACTATGTGGTTTGGCGGAAAACCGACGGAAATCAAGCCGGTTATGACGATTGGCGGACGAACTTCGGCGCAACTGGAGGCGCTGGCGCCGCGGTGGGCGCCAATGCGGCCGTGCCAGAGCCGACGTGTTGGATCATCACGCTAGGAAGCTTAGCGGTCGTTGCGTTTTCGCGGAGACGGACTGCTTAGAGCGCCTAACAAATTGAACCGCCAAGACGCGAAGTACGCCAAGGAAGGCAACAAATCCGCATGTATTTTTCCTTGGCGACCTTTCTCGTAAATCGCAATGGCGGGCGCTTCCAAACACGGTCCGATCAGCAAGGTGCTGGTAATTGGCGTCGGCTCCATCGGCGAGCGGCACGTTCGTTGCTTCTTGAACACCGGCCGGGCCGATCTATCGATCTGCGAAGTAAACGAGCGGCAGCGCGACGAAGTCGGGCGGCGCTATAAAATCGCCCGACGATATGCCGACATTGGCGCCGCACTCGCGGAGCCGCACGACGCGGCCGTGATTGCGGTTCCCGCCGATTTGCACATTCAGGCAGCGAAATCGGCAGTGGAGGCGGGCCTGCACGTTCTCATCGAAAAGCCCTTGTCCGTCGGGATGGACGGTATCGAGGAGTTGGAAGATGCAGTCGCTCAGTCGAATCTTGTAGCGGCGGTTGGTTACGTCAATCGCGCTCATCCGGTGCTGGCTGCAATGAAGCAGGCAATTGCGAAGGGCTCGTTCGGCAAGCCAGTCCAGGCAGTGATTGTTGCTGGACAGAATTTTCCGACGTATCGACCCGCCTATCGGGAAATCTACTACGCCAGCCACGCGCGAGGCGGCGGGGCGATTCAAGATGCACTGACACACTTGATCAATGCAGCCGAGTGGCTGCTTGGTCCGGTTGACCGTGTCGTGGCGGATGCCGACCACAAGCTGCTAACCGGCGTCGACGTGGAGGACGTCGTTCATGTTCTTGCGCGGCATGGTAGCGTGATGTCTTCCTACTCGCTCAATCAGTTTCAAGCCCCAAATGAAATCACGATCACGGTTGTCTGCGAACGTGGAACGGCGCGGTTCGAATCCCACAAGAATCGTTGGCGACACATGATGCATCCTGAGGAACCGTGGCAGGATGAGCCGGGATGCGAGTTGCCCCGCGATGCCATCTTCGTCCGGCAGGCGGAAGCGTTTTTGAACTCCATCGAGTTCGGCAGCGAGCCGCTTTGTAGCCTGGAAGACGGAATTCAGTCGCTTTGCGTTAATCTGGCGCTGTTGAACTCGCTCGAGGTGCGCAATTGGCAAGAAGTTACTCGTCTGCCTGCGCAAGTCGTCAATCGGGTCCTGCAATGAGCGTGGAGATGAACTACCAATCGGCAGCGCTAAAGCAGTTCAGCCTGCACGGGCGCGTGGCCGTGGTCACCGGGGCGAGCGGTCACTTGGGCTCCTCGATGGCACGCGCGCTCGCCGAGGCAGGTGCTCGCGTGGTGACAACGAGCCGCGACGCCCAGCGTGCGAATTCGCTGGCCGCCGCGCTGCCGAACTCCGGCGAGCTGCAGCATTTCGGCGCCCAGCTCGATCATACCGACAGCGACTCGATCGACCAGTGCGTTGCAAACGTCGTCAAAACAGCCGGACGGATCGATGTGCTCGTCAACAACGGCAATGACGCAGTATCGCATGATTGGCAGAGCGTCACGGCCGCTGAATTCAATCGCCACATGACGAACTTGTCCGGTTATTTCCTGCTCGCACGCCACGTTCGCAATCACGCCGCGGCGCGGGCGCCGGCGAGCATTATCATGCTCGGCTCAATGTATGGGCTGGTCGCTTCCTACCCGGACGCCTATCGCGACATTTGTTCGGCAAGTCCTGCAGCGTATCACGCTTTAAAGGGCGGAGTCATTCACCTCACGCGGCATCTAGCCGTCTACTGGGCGAAAGACAATGTGCGGGTGAACTGCTTGAGTCCGGGTGCTTTTCCGGCTGCCAGTGTAAAGCCGCAGCTTGTTGAGAGGCTGACGGCCAAGGTCCCGCTTGGACGCATGGGAAATCCAGATGAACTGACTGGGGCATTGTTGTTGTTGGCAAGCGACGCGGGACGCTACATCACGGGCCATAACCTCGTCGTGGACGGCGGCTGGACCGCCTGGTAGCAAATCGCTCGTGACATATTCAAAAGGATCATCCATTTGTTCGACCAATCGGAAACCGATTGGACTTGCAACGAAAACGGAGTAGTTCGCATTCCTGCGATCGTCCGGCATATGACGGAAAACTTAAAATGTGCCGCACTTAGTTCGTTGATTGGGATCTGCCAATTATTTTTTGTGCATACCGCGACGGCGGCAGAGGTACCTTTCGATTTCGGCGCACGTATTCGCCCGATTCTTGCGGACAACTGCATTCGCTGTCACGGACCTGATGATTCCACCCGGCAGGCCGATTTGCGGCTCGATCAGGAGGCCGGCGTTCGTGCCGCCTTCGCCGACGGAGACTTTGGCAAGAGCGAGGCATGGAGGCGATTGACCTCGGACGATGCGGACACGCGAATGCCGCCCCCGGACTCCGGCAAGGTGCTGTCGGCCGAGGATCTTGCGACGCTGAAAAAGTGGATGGAGAGCGGCGCGGCGTGGGCGCCGCATTGGGCATTTGTCGCGCCGCAAGCAAGCAAGGCCGGAGTCAGGAGGCAAGAGTGGGGAAGCGGAATTAACAATGAGATCGACTTGTTCGTCGCCGAGCGGCTGAATCGCGAAGGCTTAGCGATGCGCCCTGAGGCCAGTAAAGCGACGCTCATTCGTCGATTGTCGTTCGATCTGACAGGTCTACCGCCAACGCCCCAGGAAGTGGACGAATTCATCGATGACGATTCACCGCAAGCCTATGAACGGCTGGTCGATCGTTTATTGGCCTCCCCTCACTACGGCGAGCATATGGCGATGGATTGGCTTGACGGGGCGCGGTTTGCGGACACAAACGGCTACCAAGGCGATTTTGAGCCGCAGCATGTGGCCGTGGCGCGATTGGGTGATCAGCGCGTTTAACTCCAATATGCCCTTCGATAAGTTCACTGTGGAACAACTTGCCGGCGATTTGCTGCCAAATGCATCGGACACTCAGAAGATCGCAACTGGGTTCAATCGCAATCATCGAACGGTGACTGAATGCGGCTCGATCGAGGAAGAGTGGCGCGTGGAAAATGTCGTCGATCGCGTCGAAACGACTAGCGGCGTGTTCTTGGGGCTGACGTTCGGGTGCGCACGTTGTCACGACCATAAATACGATCCCATCACACAGCGTGAGTTTTACGAGTTTTACGCTTTTTTCAACAGCATCGATGAGAAGGGCGTTCACCCTGAGGAGCCTGGCAACAGACCGCCGCTTATGGAAGTGCCGTCTGAGCAAGATCGGCGCCAGTTGGCAGACGTCAATCAATCGATCGAAGCGGCCGAGGACGTGCTAAAAAACGCAAGTCCCGATCCAAAGGTGGAGATTGAAAGTTGGCTGCAACAAGCGAAGAACAAGGCCAACGCTTTTGAGAGCGAGAGTTTATTGCCAATAATTCGGATCGATGACCAAACCGATCTCGCGAGGCACCTGGACACGGGCAAGAACTCACCAGATTCGTCGAAGAATCGATCTCCCAAATTCGTTGACGGTCTGTTGGGCGCCGCCCTTGAGTTTACCGGATCGGAATCGATCGATTTGGGCACGACGTTTCAACCGGATCAGCGTGCCCCGTTTGCGCTGGCAGTATGGATCAACCCGCCGCTGATGGGTGAAAACGACATTGTCGCGATCGCCTCTAACTTGGATGAAGGCGAATATCGCGGTTTCGACGTTTTGCTGGAGGAAAGCGGCAAACTTTCGGTGCAGTTGATTAACAGTTGGCCTCTCGACGCCATCAAGATTATTACCAAGAGGCCGCTATCCCATGATAAATGGTCTCATGTCGTGATTTCTTGGAATGGTACTTCAAAGGCCGAGGACGTTTCGGTGTTTGTCAATGGCGAGTCGTGGCCAGTCGATGTGAAAGCCGACACGCTCGTTGGTGCGATCAAGACCGGTCAGCCGTTGCGGATTGGTAGTCGAGCATCGGCTCGCTACTTCAACGGTCAGTTGGCGGACCTAATGATTTTCGACCGCGCACTTTCAAGTTCCGACATTGACGCACTTTTGAGCACCGCTTTGCGCACGGCGCTGGACAAAATCGATCGCAATAGCTTGGAACAGCGAGCGAAGCTGGACGAAATTGCCGGGTTGTTGCCCGGCGGCAAGCAGCAAAAACTGACTCAGGAACTTGAGAACCTGAAACTGCGGCGCACGGAGATCATCAAGTCAATTCCCACCGTGATGATCATGCAAGATTTGCCCGCGCCGCGAAAAACATATCTTCTAAAACGCGGCCGGTACAATTTGCCCGATGAGAGTGAGGCCCTGCAGCCGAACACGCCGACGTTCCTGCCGTCGCTTCCGGCAGGCGCACCGCGAAATCGGTTGACGTTGGCTCGATGGATCGTTTCGCCCGAGAACCCGCTTACAGCCCGCGTCGTTGTGAATCGCATCTGGCAGCGCTTGTTTGGCACGGGTTTAGTGAAAACGGCGGAGAATTTTGGCCTGCAAGCTGAACCGCCGTCGCACCCGGAGTTGCTCGATTGGTTGGCGGTGGAGTTTGTCCGCACCGGTTGGGACGTGAAACAATTGCATCGTACGATCGTCACGAGTGCCACTTACCGGCAGTCGTCGTCAGCGTCGCCAACATTGTACGAACGCGATCCCGAGAATCGCTTACTCGGCGCGGCGCCCGTTTTCGATTGGCGGCCGAATCAATTCGCGATAACGCGCTGGCCGTCAGCGGTCTGTTGAGCAGGCGCATCGGCGGACGATCTGTGTTCCCGTATCAGCCTGAAGGATTGTGGAATGACCTGGCTGGCGGCTATCAACCGCAATATGTGCAGAGTCAGGGCGACGATTTGTACCGCCGCAGCTTGTACACCTACCGCAAACGCACCGTTTTGCATCCAACGCTCAGCACATTCGACGCGCCCAGTTGGGAAGTGTGCGCGTTGAAACGCCCTTCGACAAATACTCCGCTGCAAGCCTTAGCGCTGTTGAACGACGTGACTTATGCCGAAGCTGCTCGAAAGCTCGCTGAACGAATGGTTGTCGAAGGAGGCTCGACATTAGACGACCGCATTGGTTATGCATTTCAACTGGCCACTGCACGGCGGCCGACTGACGCCGAATTGAAAACGCTATCGAGCGGGTTCGAAACGTACCTGGCCGAATTCAACAAGGATCCAGCATCGGCCGAACAATTGCTTCAAGTCGGCGAATCTCCAGTTATCGCCCAGCACGATCGAGTCGAATTGGCTGCGTACGCCGCGCTGGCCAGCGTCCTGTTGAATCTAGATGAAACGATCGTAAAGGAATGAGCGTGCATAGGATCAGCGATAAAGTTCTCGCTGCCCTGAGTTCTAACCGTCGACAATTTATTCGTCGCACGGGAATAGGCATGGGTGCGCTCTGCGCTAAATCATTTGTTCCTAGCGGATCGATCGGCGAACTCGGCGCCGCTGGCAAGTTCGGCATCGCATCACCCACCCAAGGCAAGGCGCGTCATCTATCTATTCCAATCGGGGGCGCCGTCTCAGATCGACTTGTTTGACTACAAGCCCGAGCTTGCTAAGCACCACGGTAAGGAGCTTCCTGATTCGATTCGCATGGGGCAGCGACTGACAACGATGACGTCCGGTCAAAAGAGCTTCCCGATAGCCCAATCGATATTCAAATTCGCCCAACATGGCAGCCAAGGGGCTTGGTTTAGCGAGCTGCTTCCGCACACGGCGAAGCTGGCCGACGACCTTTGCGTCATCCGCTCGATGAAAACCGACGCCATCAATCACGATCCGGCAATCACGTTTTGCCAAACCGGATCGGAGCTTGCCGGACGACCGAGCATGGGAGCATGGGTCGCGTACGGTCTCGGTAGTATGAATAACGATCTGCCAAGTTTCACGGTGCTCGTTTTGCGCGGCACCGGTCGGCCAGGCGATCAACCATTGTACGATCGCCTGTGGGGGAGTGGCTTTTTGCCGACGAAGTATCAAGGCGTGAAGTTCCGCAGCGGGAAAGAGCCGGTGCTCTATCTCGCAAATACGGATGGTGTCACGCGCACGCTGCGGCGGCGTGTGCTGGATGACGTGGGTGCGCTGAACCGGGTCAAACATCAGGACGTCGGCGATCCGTCAATCCTTACCCGCATCGAACAGTACGAACTGGCCTTCCGCATGCAAATGTCGGTACCCGAGCTGACCGACATATCGTCTGAGCCGCAAAGCGTGCTCGACATGTATGGTCCGGACGTTCACAAGCCGGGCACTTATGCCAGGAACTGTTTGCTCGCCCGCCGCTTAGCTGAGCGAGACGTCAGGTTTGTCCAACTCTATCACATGGGTTGGGACCAACACTTTACGTTGCCCAGCCAAATCCGCCGGCAATGCCGCGATACCGACCAACCCACGGCTGCCTTGTTGACTGACTTGAAGCAACGAGGACTGCTCGACGATACGCTCATCGTGTGGGGGGGTGAATTTGGTCGAACGGTTTATTCGCAGGGTGAACTCACCGCGACAGACTACGGCCGCGATCATCATCCGCGCTGCTTTACGATCTGGTTGGCCGGAGGGGGCATTAAGCCAGGCACTGTCTACGGGGCGACCGACGACTTCTCCTACAACATCACGCACGATCCCGTGGAAGTGTTCGATTTGAACGCGACGGTGTTACACCTCTTGGGCATCAATCACCAGCAACTGACTTATAGGTACCAAGGCCGCGATTTCCGATTGACCGACGTGCATGGACGCGTGCTGCACAAATTGTTGGCCTGAGGCGGCGGTTGCCTTACTAACTTACTTGTTGTCGAGGCTGAAGTAGTCATATGGTTCAACGACGACACTTGGTTCTTACCTGTCTGTTCCTTATCGCTTGCGATAGCGCTCTTGCAAGCGAAACTATCGTGATTGAAGTAGAGGCCGGGCAACAGGACCGGGAAAATACTCCCATTTTTGTTTCGTTACCTCAGCCAATGCGGAGTGCAGACGCCGTGAGGCTGACGCGGATCGACAACAATGCCGAAGTCGCCGTCCAAATTCTGCCGTCTGAGGAGCCCCAGGCTGTTTGGATTCTTCGTGATAAATTACCGGCCGGCCAAAAGAGGCAGTACCGATTGGAAGCGACAGCTACGAGGCCTAAGACGACACCCTTAGTTACATGCGTGGATAGCGGCGAGGAGCTAGCTCTACGCATCGGTGAAAAGCCAATCTTGAAATATCAACATGCTGTCCAAGAAGCTCCGCAAGGCATTGATCCAGTCTATCGGCGAAGCGGGTACATCCATCCCGTTTTCACTCCATCCGGTCGCGTGATCACCGATGACTTTCCGCCCGACGAGCCGCACCAGCACGGCGTTTTCTTTGCTTGGGTCAATACGACCGTGGCTGGCCATAATGTGAATTTTTGGGACCCCAAAGCTCGCACGGGACAAGTAGGACATTCGGCAATTGAAAAAATCAGCGAAGGCGACGTCTTCGCCGAATTCCGGGTGGCTCTACTTCACTCGGACATCACGAATACGGAGGCTTCACAGCCCGTCTTCAACGAGACATGGACGGTCCGCGCTTTCAATTTGGATCAGCAGTTTCTTGTTGACTTCGAATCAGTTCAGACGTGCGTTGCGGATTCATGCACCGTCAATAGGTATCACTATGGCGGCATGGCGTTTCGCGGCTTGCGAAGCTGGTTCGACGACCAAAGCGTCGCCCTGGTGACGAGCGAAGGCAAAGACCAGAAAACTGGCAACGAAAGTCGACCAAAGTGGGTTCGCATGTCTGGCCCGGTGGAATCAGACGCCGGGCCTAACGAAGGGCTGGCCACGTTGCTGGTCATGGGACACCCCGATAACTTCCGCGCCGATCAGCCGGTACGGCTGCACCCCGATAAACCTTATTTCTGCTTTGCTCCGATGATCACCGGACCATTTACACTTGCCGGACAGCAATCCTACATATCGCGTTATCGATTTCTGATATTCGATGGCGAAAACAATGCGGACACGATTCAACGAGTATGGACGGATTATGCGGAGCCGCCCAACATCCGGATACTGCCAACCGATGACCGCTGACTTGCTGCCAAAGAGTAGATCTGTCGGGTACGAGGGAGCAATGATTCGCGTTCTGGTTCTAATTGCGATCGCGCCACTGTGGATTAACCTTCCCATCGCAGGTGCACAGGAACTCGATCTCGATCGGCCGGCAACTACGCCCGCCGACGCGATCAAGGAATTTCAAATTGCCGATGGGCTCGCCGTCTCGATCTTCGCCGCCGAGCCAACGGTCGCGCAACCGGTGTCGATGCTCTTCGACGATCGCGGTCGCATGTGGGTGGTGCAGTACTTACAGTATCCTCATCCGGCTGGGCTGAACCCGGTGTCCGTGGATCGATACCTGCGCACCAAATATGACCGAGTCCCAGAGCCCCCACCGCATGGCCCGCGCGGCGCCGACCGGATCACTATTTTGGAAGATACCACCGGGGACGGCAGGCCTGATACGAGCAAAGATTTCCTCTCGGGTCTCAATTTGTGCTCGGGCTTGCAGTTAGGGACACGGGGGCGCGTTTGTTCTGCAAACACCTTATTTATTGTTTTATGCTGATCGCGACGGAGATGACGTACCGGACGGCGACCCAGAAGTTCTCTTGAGCGGGTTCGGCATGGAGGACGCGCATGCGGTCGCCAACTCGCTGACATGGGGGCCCGACGGGTGGTTGTATGGTGTGCAGGGCAGCACGGTGACGGCCAATATCCGCGGCATCGAGTTCCAACAGGGCGTGTGGCGGTATCCATCCAATTACGAAAGATTTTGAACTTTTCTCTGAGGGCGGGGGCAACAATTTCGGCTTTGACTTCGATCAGCTCGGCAACGCCTTCGCTTCCGGCAACGAACTTGAAGCTATTTGCCACCACGTGCAGGGCGGCTATTACATCAAAGGATTCAGCAAGCATGGCCCCTTGCACAATCCATATACCTACGGATACTTCCTGCCCACCAAACATGTCGGCCCGCTGGGAGACAGCCTGAGCGGCGGGTCTGTCTTCTACTCCGCCGATAAGCTGCCGACCCGTTTTCGAGGCGCATGTATTGCACCACACACCCGGCACAACGCTGTCCGCTGGAGTCGCCTGGCGGTGCGAGGCTCCACTTTCGAGACCCATCATGGTGGCGATTTCCTGACGTCGCCCGACGCCGGCTTCCGGCCGGTGGATTGCCTAGTTGGGCCTGATGGGGCGGTCTACATCGCCGATTGGTACGACCTGAACATTTCTCATTCGGACCCCCGCGACCGTACGAAGTATTACCCACCGCGAATTAAAGACGGGCGCATCTGGAAAGTCACCAGCTCCGGCGATCACGGGCCACTCTTGAGCGGCCAGCCGTTGCGATCGCGATCGACTGCTGAATTGATCGAATTGCTTTCGAATTCAAACAGTTGGTACTCGCGGCAAGCACGAGCCATCTTTGCCGAGCGAAAGGATCAGACCGCGATTCCCAAATTGTGGGATTTGATTGAAAGCGCCGAGACGGAAAAGCTCGCATTGGATGCCCTTTGGGCCTACTACGTCACTTGTGGAATTGGCACTAACCAGGCCGCCGAATTGCTTCGACATCGAAGCGAGTACGTGCGCGCCTGGGTTGTTCGTTTGCTGGGGGACGATCATCATCTCCCGGATGTTGTTTTCCCGCAGGTGGTGCAACTTTCCAGAGAGGAAGAAAGTTCTGTTGTCCGCAGCCAGCTTGCTTCAACTGCCAAGCGTCTGCCGCCGGACCAGGCGTTGCCGCTGCTTAATGAACTTCTGCAACGAGATAGCGATCTGGATGATCCACACATACCGCTTTTGATCTGGTGGGCATTCGAAGATAAAGCGGTCGTTGCTCGAAAGGATGTTCTGGACCTGATTACAGCGGACTCCATGCGACAGCATCCGTTGGTGCGAACTGTCGTAGCGCCTCGGCTCATTAAACGCTACACGGCTGAAAAAAGCACCGAAGGGTTCCAAAGCTGCGCACGAGTGCTCGCGGCCGCGGTTTCCGCAGACGACGAGGAGAGTTACTTCGCAGCCATGGAAGAACAACTACAGGGACACGCGTTCGAACGCATGCCTGAGCCACTAAAAAACCGGTTCGATTCGCTCATGGGGGGCGACGTATCCGCTCTACACCTGCGTTTAGCTTTGCGGTTTGGCCATGAGGATGCGATTAAAAGAGCGCTACGGGTGATCGCTAATCCTGCGGCGGCGGAATCAGATCGCCTGCAACTGATAAGCGTCGTGGGTGAATCAAAACGTCGCGAGTGCATTCCGGCTTTAGTGGAGCTACTTGGCAGTCAGGACTCGCCCGAGGTCTGGAGCGCATCGTTGCAGGCGCTCGCTCGCTTCGACTCGCCTCAAATTGCACAAACCCTGATTAAATTGTTTCCTAGCTTCAGTACTGCTCGTCAGCAGCAGTCATGCGACATACTTTGTAGCCGGCCGGCATGGGCACTGGAAATGTTAAAGGCAGTCGCTGAGCAGAAGCTGCCACAGAAAGCCGTGTCCGTCGCTCAGCTGAGAAGCCTGCGACTTCACAAGAATCAAGAGATCAACGCCTTCTTAGAGAAACACTGGGGACGAATCCAGGAAACCTCTGCAGCCGAAATGCAAGAACGCATTGCGGAGATTGTAGCGCTTGTGGCCACTAATAAAGGTCAGCGCGAGGCGGGAAAGAAGGTCTTTGCCGACCATTGCAGCAAGTGTCACCAAATCTTCGGGGAGGGCACGCCCGTCGGACCCGACCTCACCGGCGTCGAAAGACGTCGGTTAGACGTACTGGTCGCGAACATCGTTGAACCCAGCGGCGTGATCCGCCCCGAGTATCAAACGTATGTTGCGCTGACGGCCGACGGCCTGGCGATTGTCGGCATGATGCACGATTCGTCGCCCGACACGATTACGCTCGTGGACGGCGAAAACAAGCAAACGACTCTACTTCGCGATGATTTGGAGGAGTTTAACCCTTCACCCGCGTCCGTTATGCCTGACAGGCTGCTCGACGATCTTACCAATGAGCAGGTGCTGAACCTGGTGGCGTTTTTGCAGTCGGATCAGCCGGAATAACCGTCCGTGGCTCGGGGCATTGTTGCGAAGTGTGCCAGACGCAAGGGAGTGTTTATTTACGAGAGCTCGACGATATGGAAGATTCGCGACGTCAGCAATTACTCGAGATTTACCGCGACGGTCTATTGAACGACACGGTGCCGTTCTGGCTGAACCATGCGCCCGACCAGCAGCATGGCGGGTTCATGACGTTTCTTGATGCGGACGGAACCGTCGTATCAACGGATAAGCCCATGTGGGTCATGGGCCGGATCACGTGGTTGTTATCGCGCCTCTACAACACCGTAGAAAAACGTGAGGATTGGCTGCGTTGGGCCCGGCACGGCATCGACTTCATACGCAGGCACGGCTTCGATTCGGACGGCCGCATGTTTTACGCCGTCACACGCGATGGCCGACCGCTGCGAAAGCGGCGCTATCTGTTTACGGAAACATTTGGCGTCATCGCGCTTGCCGAATTCGCCAGAGCGGCTGGCGATGAGCAGGCGCTTCAGCAGGCCCGCGATCTATATCGGCTCATCCTTCGCTATTACAAAACTCCGGGCTTGCTCGAACCCAAAGTAATTCCCGCGACGCGACAATTGAAGTCGCACGCCATGCCGATGATTCTGCTGGCTACGACCCAGGTATTGCGGCAGGCTGGCGACGATGCACTTTACCAACAGGTCATCGACGAATCGCTCGCCGAGGTATTTGATCACTTCGTGAAGCCCGAGTTTCGCGTCCTGCTTGAGAACGTGGGACCTAACGGAGAATTCCTCGATGAACCAGACGGACGGGAAGTGAATCCAGGGCATGCGATCGAAACGGCCTGGTTCATCATGGAGGAATCACGCTACCGCAACGACGACCCAGGATTATTGGAGCGAGCATGCCAAATCCTCGACTGGTCACTCGAGATTGGCTGGGACGAACAGTACGGAGGCATCCTTTATTTCAAAGATTGCAAAGGACATCCGAGCCCCCGGTATGAGCACGATATGAAGCTGTGGTGGCCACACAACGAAGCCATCTACGCCACACTGCTCGCCTATCACCTGACCGGTAATAAACGATACATCGACTGGCACACGAAGTTGCACGATTGGGCTTATGCCCACTTTCCAGACCGCGAGCACGGGGAATGGTACGGCTACCTTCACCGGGATGGATCGGTGTCATCGACGCTTAAGGGCAATATGTGGAAGGGCCCCTTCCATTTGCCACGCATGCAACTTAACTGTTGGAAACTTCTTGAAAGGACGTAACGCTGACTTAGCAGACGCGGTACAAACAGCTCGCCAGGATTGGAGCGCAACAAAACCCCTGTGTTAAGTCCGGGGCATTTGTCACAAGTGTCAAATCAATTTCAAAGATTGCAGAAAGAGCACTTGGCAGAATGAATAAACCGCCAAGGACGCAAAGGTCGCCAAGGAAAGACACATGCGAATTGGTTGCCTTCCTTGGCGTACTTCGCGTCTTGGCGGTTCAATTTGTTAGGCGCTCTAAGACAACAATGAGGAGTCGACAGAACATGCACAGAGCATTTGTGGTATCCGCGGTACTTTGTCTATGGGCAGCGGACACGGCGATCGGCGAGCCTCCATGTCAACTTTGGGGCGGCCAGGCGCAGTCGGACTGGGCCAGGGTAAACGAGGCGGTCGTCATCACGGACATGACCAAATGCCAGCCGGCCTCCGCGCTGGCGCCCAAGTTGAAGAAGGGCCATTGGCGGATCATCCCCTACGAGATGACAAACATCCCCATTCGAAACGTCGATGGGCCCGCGTTATGAGCGCGGCGACAACTATGTGGGAAATGTCGTATATGCCGCACCGGAAGCGGAGGCGCCCGAGTTAAAGCTCCGCCTTGGCGTCTCCGGTTGGCACGCGATATTCATCGGATTGTTTGGTTCCGATATGCCCAATTCCACGCTATTCAAAGTTGATTCGGACGCTGCTCCCACAACGATAAGCACTTCCAACCGCGACTATTACGGCAATTCGACGGAAGTGTTTTTGAAAGTCGCGGAACTAACACCAGAAAGCGTGCTTCATATTGGCCAGCGCTCCTCGGGACATGCTTCGGGAGCCGCCGTGACGCACGTCAAACTGATTCCCCTGACTCAGCAAGAAATCGACGCTATTCGCGCCCGTCGGGCCGATAAGTCGCGCCGAATCCATACGACGGGATCGGACGGGTTCAGCTTCATTTATGCCATACGGCCCACCACAGAAGAGGCCGTCCGCACCGAGATTGAGCCACACCGGCACACGGATTACGGAACGTTTTTACTCGAATCGTTCGGCGCGGATAGGACCAGCTATCCGTCGAAGGTCGGGCACATGCCGGGCCAGGATCAAGACCTTTTTACGGCGCCTGGCTATCGGTATTACGTTGAGGCCGTTGGCGAGCTCGCCCGCAAAGGCATCAATCCGGTTAAAGTGCTCATCGATGCCGCGCATGAAATGGATATGGACATCCACGTTGGGATCCGGCCAGCGGGGTGGTCTCACCCCACGCCGTTTTCAGATTTGTGGGACACGCCATTCTACATCGATAACCCTCAGTGGCGTTGCTTCGACCGGGACGGGACCGAGATCACGCGCATGAGTTGGGCTTATCCAGAAGTGCGCAAACACATGATCGATCTATTGGTGGAAAACATGACTTTTGGCGCGGACGGCGCCACTTGATGTTTGGGCGCGGCTACCCGCTCGT
Source organism: uncultured Planctomycetota bacterium (assembly GCA_963713365.1). Classification (GTDB taxonomy): domain Bacteria; phylum Planctomycetota; class Planctomycetia; order Pirellulales; family Lacipirellulaceae; genus JABDGM01. The sequence continues at coordinate 568,292 of CAVQLN010000013.1, forward strand.
GTTGTACGAGAAACCGGTGCTCGATGAGTATAAGAAGCGGTTCGGCGGCGACCCACGCGAAGTTCCTGAGCCCGATCCGAAAATGGTCGAGGTCTGGTCCGATTATGTGACTTTGTTTTTTGAGGAATTGCGGGAGGCGCTCGACAAGTATTCCGGGGAGACGGGCAGGGATAAGGGGTTGAAGATCAGCGCCCTGGTCTTACCCGGTCTCGACAATAACCGCCAGTACGGCGTCGATGTGGCCCGGCTGGTTAACGAGGGGTTGCTCGATCAGGTGTATACGGAGGACGGATTCGGCGGCAGCCGGCGCGTGGAGGATCATTTGAAGGACGTCAAGGAGTTCGTAGACATCTGCAAGCCAAAGGGCGTCCGATTCCAACCCTCGCTGCCTTATGGAAAAACGCCCAAGGAATATCTCGAACTTGCCATCGCCACGCTTGAGATGGGCGTGGATGGCATCTACCGGCACCATCAGGGCGGCGACCATTCTTGGGGATCGACCATTGAGGAGATGCGCTATCGGCTCGAGAAGGGCGCCGCGGGACCTCCGCCACAGCAGACCTACTATTTCCACAAGCTGGGCGACCACATCCGCGACACGCGGTACGGGAGTTGGTGGGGCGGTTGACCTTATCACTTTGGCGCTTTTCAGCAACGGAGGTGCAAGAATAAGACCACCGAGCGCGCGCAGTGGACGGCTGTCAGAAATTCGAGAGCCGGAACAAGTCTTCCAATTCGTAGGGACCCTGCTCGAAGTGGGTCCAGGTTCCGGCGCCAGCCGCGGGAAAAGGGCGTCGAGCTCCCACGCGCCCTGATCGTTCTGCCGATACCAGGCGTCGAAGGCCAATTTGGTAGTGCCGGTCTGCCCGCGCGGGCCATCGGGCAGGTTGCTGACGAAAGCGAAGAGGGGAGCTCCGGAAGCTGGCTTTAGCCGAGCTAGGGTTCCACCCGCAAACACCTCGAGTTCGAGTTCCTCTACCGCGGGAACCGGCTGCAGTTCTAAGCTTCCCGCCGGTTTACCGGGCAGGGCGCGCACGGTAGCTGCTTCGAGTATCTGGTCGATCAGCCGGTACGGCTTCCCGCGTAGCTTGCTGGCTTCGACAAAGTCGCGCGTTGACTCATTCAACTCTTTCTTGAGGGCCGCCGCGGCGTCGGCGGTCAGTTCCTGGTTCGTGGCAGCGGTTGAAAGCGCCTGCAACTTGGAGGATAAGCGGCTGGCTTCCGCATAGAGTCCGGTTTTAGTTGCTTCGTTGGCTTCGATCTGCGCGCCTGTGGCCCAACGCCGTTTTGGGACTTTTGAGGGCCAGGAAAAAGTGTGCTCCCCCTCGGCCGGCAGAGAGACACGAAGTAGCTCTTTATGTTGGTCGCCTTGTACGTAATCCCAACTCACGATAGCGATCGCACCGCCATCGCCCGAGCCGAGGTGGACCCGGTTTTCGCCCGGGTTGAGAAAGTAGGGATGAATCGGCGCGATGCTCAGATAATCGGCTTCGAATGGCTCGTTATCGCCGAATTTCAATCGCCCCAGCGAATCGACCGGAAATCCGTTGATTCTTACCTCCACGCCGGTCGACGCTTCCCCGACTCTCGCCAAGGAAGGCACGATGCCTGCCGGTCCGCTCAGTGCGGCCTTCGCTGCGTCTGGGAAGACCCCGTCGTTTACTCCCTCAAGCGTCAGCGGATTAACCAAGCTCGATTCGGTGCTGGTGTTCACGGCGACTCCTCCCCGGTCGGCGGGCGTCTCGGTTGGCGGAACCGCCTGCGCGTTGTGCTGAACCATCCACCAGCAAAGGCCGATGCCGGCTGCCAACAACCCGACTGAGAGGACCGTCAGGGTCCTTGTCTTTGCCATTGCAACTTTTTCTCCGGCTTGTAGTGTCAATTTATTGCCCTCGATTGTCAATATATAGTACGATCACGGGTCGCTGGAGATTACGTATCCGAAAGGTTAGTGTCAGATCGTCTCATGAAGGGCGGTCCAATGCGGGATTCCAGGCGATTGGCAATCGCCTCAGCGACCGGGCCATCGGGGATCGACTGATTGTGGACTAGCAACGCTTTCGGCCATCAACGCTAGCTGCTCGTCCTCTCGAACGTTAACTCCAGTTTTGCCTGCTGATCAAACGTGGTGCTGCACTAAGCAGAACTCACGCATGGCGGGCCGATACCCTGATTCCAAAAAACAGGTATGGGGCCGCAGCGGCCAATCGAATCCGTAGGAGTGCATCATGGCCAAGACGAAGGAAAAGGAAACGACCGAAACGGGTCTACCGCTCGACGCAGAAACGGCCGCTGTCCTCGAAGATCAGGTGAAGAAGGGCAAGGCCCGGAAGTTCATCCTGATTTACAAGGGCGCGGACATCAAAAAGCTGATTGTGTTCAAGAAGGGGCCCTTTGGGGTTCAGATTCAGAAGGCCAAGAAAGACGGCTTCCGTGGCGAAGCGGCGTGCGGCGTTGTCACCGGATCCGGCGTCAGCCTGAATTTCCAACTAGCTGGAACCAAGGAAGTCGCCACAGCGATGAGCGTCGATGGCGTCGTCGACAGCGAACCGACCAAGACAGCGAAACTCAAGGAGTTTCTTGCCGAACACGACTTGAAGAGGGTGCCCACGTACGAAATCATTCGCGACGTTAAACAATTAGCCAAGGCAGAGGACGATCAGGAGGGCGGGTCACAGACTGGCGGGGCGACTCCTATCAAAGAAGCGCCGGTTGCGACGGGCGGTACACCTGCCGACGGAGTGCCCGCGGGCGATTTGGAAGCGAAATGCAAGCAACTGCAAGCCGCCGTGACACCAAAGATCATGGAGGCAGTCAACGCTGCACCGGCAAGGAAGAATGAGATTACCAGCCTTCTTCAATCGGCGGTCGAACAACAAAAGAAGGGCGCCTGGCCGGAGGCCTTCGAGACACTGAAAAAGCTCGTCGAGACTGTCAAGGAGGTGTCTGAAAACGTCTCCGCCCGCGGCGTCGGCCACAACCGCTGCGAAGTCGTCCCCGTCGCCGAGCGCCTCGAGCGCGGAACCGGAAAAGACAATTCCAAAAAAGAGCCCGGAGGAGGAAGCTTACGAAAAGGAACTGCAAGCCGTTCAGAAGCTGGTCGACGATTTGAACAAGCATGCTCACAAGGCGCACGTCGCGGGTGAGTTGACGTCGATCGGGACGGAACTCGGCAAGGCGGACACTGCGTTCAAGGCGAAGAAGTACACCGACGCCATGAAGGCCTTGGAAAAGGCCAAAGAGACTGCGGGCAAAGCCAAGGAGTTCGCCGACAAGTACGAGGCCTACGCCAAGAAACGGGCCGAAGCGCAGTTCATCACGCACGCGTTCAAGGACGTGCTCGACTCGGGCGACAACCTTACTTATCTCAACGATCGGATCACCGCCATTACCGACGCGGATAATCTGGCCGACCCCCCGACGCGCAACTACGCGGGCGCGACGACCAAAATCGAGGGTGTGATAAAAGACTTGAATCAGGTCATCACTGACTGGTATGTCACGCCCAACACCCCAAAAATCCAGGCGTTGAAAACCGGGGCGACCAAAACGTTCATGGCCGAACCGATTAAGGTCCTCGAAGAGGAGATGACGATCCTCAACGCGAACATCAGCGCGCAGGATTACCGCAAGGCCTTGCTTCAAGGACCCAAAAATCAAGCGGTTGATCCTAGCCGCCACCGCGACGTCGACCCGCCGGACTGCGTTCGATACCCAACGCGTGACGACGGTGACCGCCATCGACGGGCTGAAGAAGTTCACGGCGCTGTCCACGCAGATGGATGGCCTGAACAAGCGCCTCAAGGAAGCCGACGATCAGGCGTCGATCGAGACCCGCCAGTTCGAGAACGCGGTCGAATGCCTGACGAAGATCGAGGCCGATGCCAAGACCGTGGCGACGAACGGGCCTGCCGCAGAAACCTATACCAAAGACCGCCAGGTCGCGGACAAGGCCTACGAGGACCTGTCCAAACACAAGCAGGCCGCCGCGCAGAAACCGCTGCTCGATGGAATCAAGACCAAGCTGAACAAGGCCGCCGAGTTGGCGAAGGACCCTTCGAAGGTCTCCGCGGCTAATGCCGAACTCAAGCTCGCCAAACAGGAGATCGACGCCGCCACGAAGGTGCTGGGCGAGGCCGACGCGATCGGCGTCGTCGCGGGCAACGCCTCGGACGCGACTACCGGCAAGAAGTCTCTCGACGCGCTGAAGGTCTCCCTCACCGCCGCAAAGAAGCACAAGCACGCCGGCGATTTCTCCAAGGAGTTCACGGCGATCGACACTAAGGTGGAATCCGCCGACAAAAAACTCAAGGATCCCAAGAAGGTTCAGGAAGCGGTCGGAGAGATCAAGAGCATTGGGGAAGACTTGTCGAAGGTCATGGTCCAGCTCACGCAGCAGGAGGGGTACGCGGGCGAACGGGCGGCGCTGGAGGATCGCCTGAAGAAAGTGAAGGGCTTTGCCCGAAGCCAAGATGATTCAGGCCAACATCACGCCGTTGGAGACGGCCCTGAAGGACGCCGACGCGCAAAACAAGGCGCACGCCTTTGACAAACGTGCCGCGGCGATGCTGAAGTCACGTGAAGCGGCCGACCTGGCCGAAAAGACGGCGGAGCAAAGCAAGACCTACAACACCCGGCAGAAGAATCTCGAGACCGCCGTGAAGGGGTCGACGCTGGGTACGGCCGAGAAAAAGAAGGTGACCGACTTGATCAAGCCGGCAGCCGAGAAGGCCGCGGCACTCAAGTACGACGAGGCCACCAAACTGCTGGTCAAGGCCGAGGCCGAATACGAGACGCTCCTGATCAACGGCTTCGCCAAGCAGTCGCCACCCGACTTGGCGAAGATCGAGGCCGCCGCGAAGCGGATGATGAAGAGCGGCAGCGCTAAGGAGATCGACAAGCTGATCCAGCAGCTACCGGACTCCACGAAGCACGACGTGCTTAAGACCCTGGCCAAGGAGCGTTACGGCATCGAGCTCAAAACCGATGCGGGCAGCGAGACAAAAAGCGCCAAGGCGATGCTGAACATGCTTGCGAAGGTGCCGGAGGACGTTGTCGGCAACCCCAGCCTGAAGACGGTGGAGCGCCGCGACCCCGCTGACGACGGCGGGTTCTACCGCGCCAGCGAGCAGCTCGTGGTCATGAACGGACGTCCGGGGCAGGCCACGCAAGGGTTTGGCGCCACGATCGCAAGTGAACTACCCACAGACGTCGAGCCCAACTGCCAACCGAAGGACGCGACCACTGTCGATTACTTCGACTTCGCCACGCTGCACGAACTCGGGCACTCGGTGGACGACAATCTCCAGTTCATGACGTCCCGAGAGGGCAAGGCCGAATTCGGCAGCTGGAAGTCGTACGGCGGAAACATTGGTCCTATCGTCGACGCGGTCGCCGACTGGACCAAGTACAACAGCACACCCGAGCAGAAAAAGGCGATCTCCGACCTGATCCAGGGCAACCAGGTCACCTGGCCGACTCCGCCCACAGGCACCCCCGCGGACGCGGTGACCAAGTGGAACGATGCGAAGAAGAAGGTCACCGACTGGCACAAGCTGGCCAAGGTCTCGAACAAGGTCTGGTGGAAACAAAGCGACATCAACAAGATCGACGTCAATGGAACGGTTTACCAAGAGGCGTACGATCGGCAATGGGTCAGTTACGATACCACCGCCCGGAAAAAGGGCCTGACTGGCTACCAGTTCCGTGCTCCCGGCGAGTGGTTCGCCGAACTCTACGCCGCGTACCGGATGGATAAGCTAAAGTCTTCCCACCCGGCCGTCGCGTGGTTGAGCAAACTCAAAGTCTAAAGGGGGCCACACATGTCTATCTTTCGCACAGTTCAAGTTACCTGTCCCTCCTGTGAAGCGACGGTCTCGTTCGACCTCGTGCACAGCGTCAATGCCGACCGCCGGCCAGACCTGCGCCAAGCAATCCTCGATCGATCCTTCCAGCGGCAACCCTGCCCGTCCTGCAAGTACGTATTCCGCATGGAGCCGGAGCTCTCCTACATGGACATGCGGCGCGGACAGTTCCTCGCCATTTGGCCTTCGCAGGCGGTCGAGGATTTCGAAACCTATGAGGAGCGCTCCCGAAGCCGCTTTGAACAGGCCTACGGCGCCGACGCTCCGCCCGAGGCGCAGGACATCGGCCGGTTGCTGACGCCTCGTGTCGTCTTCGGTTGGATCGCGCTCAATGAAAAATTGATCGCGCAGGAGGCCGGCGTGGATGATGTGCTCTTGGAGCTGGCCAAGCTGGCCCTCATCCGGACCGATGCCGAAGGCCCCGGACTCAGTGTCGGGAACGAGCTGCGCCTCATCGGCGTGGAAGAGAAGAAGCTGGTGCTGGGCTGGTTCCCGCGGGGCAGTGAGGAGCTGACCGACGTGGTCGCGGTCTCCAAGGATCTTCTTAAGGAAATCGAATCCCAGCCGGACCAATGGAAGGAGCTCCGCGACGAGCTCGCAAATTCATACTTCGTGGACTACCGCCGGTTCTTCATCGCGGTGGCCTAATGGCCCGTCCGGGCTCGCGTCAGCCACCCGCTCGACATCCGCAGTCGCTCTCGTAGAGTAGCACGTCGTGCGCGGGGCTGCATCGCCTTTGCACTGTATATTACTGGGCTGATTTGCATTTCTTTTGCGCCGTGTCACATAGGATATTCGGCAGGCAGTAGAGAAAATGAGTGGGGATGACAGGATTTGAACCTGCATGCCCTTGCGGGCACTGGATCCTAAGTCCAGCGCGTCTGCCAGTTCCGCCACATCCCCGAACCAATTATTCTATACGATTAATTTGATTCAGTCTCGGTCGGCTGCAGTCGCACAGCAACCGGCCGCAAATTCCCACGGCGCTCCACGAGTAACGTGAACTCCGGCACCTGGGCGTCTAAATGCGAAGTGATAAGCGACTCAAACTCCACCGCATCGACAAACGTCTTGTTATCGAGTTCGTAAATTCGATCTCGCACTTCAAGTCCGGCGTGGTGTGCGGGTGTGCCTTCCACAACTTGAGTCACAAGCACCGAACCAGGTTCGGCCTTGTCTTCGCGCCATGAGATGCCAAGCCGCGGCCGCGGCCGGTCGGCGGGCCAATTTCGCAAGGAGCGGCGTTCGAGCGGCCGCTCCATCGCGCCTGTGCGCTGGTCGACTCGCGGCGAAACTCGCGGCGATACGGGGGCAGCTCGTCGGCATTGGCGGCGCTGATGGATGCCGCCAGCAAGTAGCGCCCCACGTCGCGCATTCCGTCTCGGTTGACTTTTTCCACGTCATCGCTGGGGCGATGGTAGTCGCGGTGCAATCCGGTGTGGAGCAGCACGGCCGGAATGCGACGCTGGAGGAACGGCCAGTGATCGCTGTTGTCCACCACCTCCCAGGTGAAATCCAGCCACAAGGGATCGCTGCTGCCATTCGCGTTGGCCGGATCCAAAGCGGAGATTGGACGGGGCCCACACAGCAATCGCCGCAGGCCGGAGCCGCTTCGGCTGCCGTACACGTATAACTGGCCGTCGCGCAGCCGGCCGACCATGTCGGTCATGATGGCAAGTTTCACGCTGGCGTTTGGTAGCGTCGGCGACTGGAGCCAGTGCGTCGAACCGACCAGCCCGCGCTCCTCTCCATCCCAGAAGGCGAACAAAATCGAGCGCCGTGTGCTGAGACCGGAGGCTGCAAATGCCTCGATCGTCTCGAGTAGAACGGCGACGCCGCTGGCATTGTCGTCGGCGCCGTTGTGGATGCGCCCCGTGGGGCCATAGCTGTTGTTTTGATTGCCGTAGCCGACATGGTCGTAGTGTCCGCCGACGACGATAAGTTCGTTTTCCAATTCAGGATCGTCGCCGCGATGCAACACGAGGATGTTGCGCCAGTTGCGGTTAAACGTCTGAAAATAGTCACCGCCCGCGCCGGCCGGCTCGAGCCCGGTTTGCCGCAACTGCTGGACGATGTATTGAGCGGCGGCGCGGCCGCCTCGGCTTCCGGAGGCCCGGCCCTCGTAGACATCATCGGCCAGAACCTCGACGTGCTCGTATAGCTCGCCCGCCGTGATCGATTCCATGGCCGCGGCGAGCATACTGGTGGTCGCCGCTTCCACACATGCATGGCGGAATGTCGCCCCAAGAATTCAGCGCACCCGCGAGCAGCCTGTTTATCGCTTGGCTGTTCATCACTTAAGCGGCACAGCGGGCAGTCGTTTCAATGTGTTTGAAACGGGATCGACGACGATACCAGTATTCTCAAGCGCAACCACACCCAATATGGGCTCAACCCCCGCTGGACCGAAAATGACTTGAGCGACTGTTTCCTCGCCCATAAATGCGATGCGCGCGAAGCCAACCTCATACTCGACCGGTTCGCCATTGGCGAGCTCGTAAACTTTCTTTCTTTCGACTTGGACGCCCGCCGCGGCAAGCGCATCGGCCGGCACGAGGCAGTCTATGGCGCCGGTGTCGACGAGAAAGACGGCTTCATAAGGATCCCGGTCCTTCGCGAGGTTCCAAACAGTCGTAGTAACATGTGTTAGGCCCATTACGTCACCCTATACCGCCGTCTCGCAGTAAACAAGGGTCACCTGCAGACTTGCATCGACGAGCCGCCGTCCACAACCAAGAGCTCACCGGTGATGAAGTCATTGCTAACCAAAACGCGTACGGCTTCGGCGACCTGCTCGGGCGTGCCTTCGCGGTGAAGCGGAATGCGCACGGACAAATTATGGGCCTTCGCCTCGGGCGTCATGTTTTCGTGAAACCGCGTGCGGATGATGCCCGGGGCGATGCAGTTTACTCGGATGTTGTGATCCGCTTCATCGCGCGCGAGCATCCGCGTGAAGTGCAGGATCGCGGCCTTCGCCGTGCCGTAGGCGATCGCGCCGGGGCAGCCGCGAATGCCGGCGACCGACGAAACCAAAATGACAACGCCTTCTCCCGCCTTTCGCATCAGCGGCAGAGCCCGACGGCAGAGAAAATACGCAGCGTGCACGTGCACATCGAATGTGGCCTTCCACTGCTCGGGACTGCACTCGTCAATCGTTCCAAACGAAGGTCCGCCGGCCGAATGTACGAGTATGTCGAGGCCACCCAAGCTGGACTCGGTTTCGCGAACGATGCGCTCGACTTCGTCGGGGCGCGCCACATCGCCAATGAGCGTGATGCACTTGCGACTCGTCGTCGAAATGGCTTGTCGAACCGCGGCGGCCGCTTCATCGTCGTTCCGGCCGTTGATGGCCACGTCGCAACCTTGCCGGGCCAAGTCAATGGCGATTGCCCCGCCGATACCCTTCGTTCCGCCGGTGACTAACGCCCGCTTTCCGCTGAGATTCATGCGTTTTTTGCTCCTTGAATCGCTTTGAGCTTAGGGTACTGGGAAGCCGCGCGGAAAGCAACGACAGAGCTCGTCGGAATGTGATTCCAGTGACTTTCCCAGTGCTTGGAATGGAAAGCAGCACTGGCGAAGCCAGAGGCACATCGGCTATGCACGGCCAGACACGACCTGTGCGGTTTGCCGTTAAGACGACATGATTGTCACGCCTTGAGTGCTGCCCTCGAACGCTCGACCAGCTTGTTGTCTGAATCACGAGCACTGCGCAACTTGGCGACGTTGAGCGCGAGATACAAATTGCGCCACTCCGGCGAGACATGATAGTAGTCTTCAAGAATCGCAGAGCTGAATTTGTAATCGTGTGCATCGTCGCCTTTGAGGAAGACCAGCAGCCGGGCGGCGTCGATCAATTCGCTAGCGGCAGATGCGCCGTCGTCGCCGTTTAGAAAGGCGAACGTCATTCGGCCAGCCGACATCGGGTCGCGCCCCAACTCGTCGAAGATCTGATCGATTCCCGGATTTTGTCCCTCGGAGTTCGATGACTTCAGATCTTCCAGGGTTATGCCGTTGACGTCGCCGCGGTCTTGCATTGCTCCGCGAAACATCGGCAGGAAGGCAGCGTTCTGCAGCATCATGAGCCGCCGCGTTTCGTCGTTGCCGCTGGCCTGGTAAGCGTAATACAAGGCGTTCGTCGTCGTGACCGCGTGCAGCGCGACAATGCCCGGCTGACGCATGAGCAGTTCGCCGGCGGCCACGTGCAGTGCGTCCCAAACCGATTGCGGTCCAATACCGCGGTTGAGCAGCTCGACAACCGCGTCACAGGCCTCATCATTCGAGCTGGTGCGCAGCGCGGCTAGCAGCTCTTCGGTAGCGCGACCATCGGTCTTGCCATCGCGCCACTCGCGGCGGATGCGTTCGGCTCGCTCTTCATTCTGTCGATACGGTCTGTCTGCGTTGTCATCGCGCTTGGCTGGGTTATCGCCTTCGTGCATCAGAAGTGCGTAGGCCAAGGACCGCAGGACCGGCTCGGAATGCTGCCAGCCGATGCATTGAAGCGTGCGGCAGCTATTGGCGACATAGATCGCCTTGTGCCCGATGGAGCGAAAATCGCGCGCCCCGTAGCGAAAGAGCATTTCGTAAATCTCGTTGGCGCCGGCCGTGCGCGAGGGCGGCGATCGCGGCGTCGGCGGCCGGTTCGTTCCAATCATCCATTGCCGCGCGGAACTTGCGCCGGGCCCGGTGAGCGGCCGGCACTGCCGATTCATCGACCGCAGGCATCGTCCAGTCGCCGCGTTCTTCGACGTCGCGCGCTGCGGCGCTTTTGTAGTAATCCAGTGCCCAGAAAATCGGCAGCCAGCGATGCTCCGGCGGCGAGGCCATGCTGGCCAGGTGCGCCGAATTGACGACCAGGACCGTGTGGAATTTGAAGCCGACGTTCGGGCGCGGCTCGACGTTCTTCACGCCGGCCAACAGTAGCGCCGCCAACACCTCCTGGTAACTCGTGCCTTTGCGAATCCGCGCCGCCACTTCTTCCAACAACTCGTCGCGAGGCGTTTCTTCGATCAACCGTACAAGAGGCTCGATTTCGGGACGCAGCCGAACCGACTTGAGCTCGAGTTTTGTCTCAGCAGCCGACACCGCGCCAAGCCGAGAGAGAAACGATAGATCGCCCAGGCCCAGCATCAGGCCAGCGGCAGCACCAGTCTTCAGAGCATCTCTGCGCGATTTACAAGCGAACATGGCCGTCCTCCTCCGCGAATTCGGAATGCTGGACTGTGACTTTCGTCAATATACCACGCCAGGCGTAAATCCAAAGCCATGCACGACGTCGTCAGAGATGTGAAAGGCTATTGGTACATCAATCCAGTGCCTTGATTCGCACGTTGCGGATTTGCACGTCGTCGCCGCCGCGGCTCAAGTTCTGAAAGCCGATGTGACCGCGCGTTGGCCGGTCCTTGACGGGCGGCGCATCGCTACCGTCGTGACGCTTCACGACCTGGTTTTGCTCGCTCAAGTCGATATCGTGGATCAACTCACCGTTCAATCGGGCCACAAGATGCGAGCCATCGAGCGTGATCTCATAGCGGTTCCATTCCTCGGGCTTGTAGACCTGCTTTTGCGGGGCGATTGCCCGGTAAATTCCGCCGGTCAATTCCGAGTCCTTGGCTTGGGGGTTATAGCGAACGTCGGCCATCTGAAGCTCCATGCCATCGAACGCCGGGTCGCCCTTTAATGGTGCGCAAGGCAAGTCCGCTGTTGCCTAACGGACCGAGCTTGAATTCGAATTCAAGTTCAAAATTCTCGTACTCCTTTTCGCTGACGAGCCAGGTGCCACGCGGCTCGCCGCCATGCAAGACGCCGTCGCGGACAACCCAGCTCGTTTCAGAACCGGCCGGCTTGCTGATGTCGTCCCATTGCCGGACCGTCCAGTCTTTCGGCACGCCGTCTTCCGAGAAGGGCGACACAGCCTCGCCAGCTTGATCGTCTTGGGCGGACGCAGGCGAACATCGATTCAACACTGCGAGAAGTGCGATAATTAGGATCGCGGCACACGGCCCAAGATCAGCAATTAGTCGGAAGGGGCATTTCACAGAAGCACCTCATTGGGTAATGGCGCAGACTACTCCAGCGGGAGACCGGCCTCCTTCCACGCCCGCAGGCCGCCGGCAACGGACGCGACATTTGTGTATCCCATTTTCTTCAGATTGTCGGCTGCCAGCAACGAGCGGCTTCCCCCGCCGCAATAGCACATAATCGGTGTATCGGGATCGGGAGCAAGACCTTCGATACGGAGCTCGAGCACTCCTTTGCTTAGGTGGACCGCGCCTTGCGCGTGTCCTTGAACGAATTCCTCGCTCTCGCGCACGTCGATCAGAAGCGCGCCGGCCGCCTGCCGTTTGCTCGCCTCGGTCGGAGAGACCTCGGGGACGCGCGTTCTGGCGTCCGCCGTGATCTGCTGAAATCGTGGAGCTTGGGCCATTGTCGCGGATCTCCCTGAACGACTTTAACGAGTCAGCAGGCGTCGCGTAAAGCAGTTTCTTCGATGAATCCTGGTTAAGGCTGCCAACGCCGAATCAATCAATAACGTACCTACGGGCGTTGCATCGCGTGTTCGCTGGCCGCTGTTCGACCACATTCTTGCCGAACGCTTTGGCACAGGCATTGCCGCACAGGACCAAGCTGCAACACGCGAACGCATCCCGCAAAGGGATTCTTGGCCTGCGTTCGCGATTGTGAGTTGGGCTCGATTTTCCACGGATACAGCAAGTTTCACGATGCGCCGACGGTCCGCTTGAATTTGGGCCGCGCTGATTTTTCGGTATATCGACGCCAATCATTCGACCCTAGACACCTGCTGCGTGAGCGACCAAGATGGGCGAACAAAATGCAGAATGGATTCAACGAAAACAGATCGAAATGGATAACATGAAGTATGATATCACCGTCGTCGAAAGCGGCGGCGAATACAGCGCAACGTGGAATTGCCGGGAATGTGGAGAGCGCGGGGCTTCGGCGCTGAAAAGCGCTTCGGCCGAACAGGCAATTGAACGCGCTCAAGTGAATCTTTACGCGCACCATACCTTGGTGCACAGCGAATCAAGCCACGAAATTTAGGCGAATTCGCGGCTATTTGCCGCCGCGGACGATCTTGAATCCTCGCTCCGGCCCTTCGCGCACGACGACGGCCTGCAACTCCGGCTCAAAGCGCTCATCGTAGGTTCCGCCGCAGACCATCATCGTCAGGTCGGAGTAGAAGTCGATGGCGGTGTGCAAGTCATCGGAAAGTGTGCGCGTAGCCGTGTCACCATTTCCGCTATCGCGATTTTCGATGGCTTTGTCGATCACCGGCGGACCGTGCGACATGGCCGCGAAAAACAGGGCCCCGGCCACTTGCAACAGCTGATCGCTGTTCCAGCCGCCGGCCGGTGCTGGAATGTCCTGCCCCTCGCCGATTCGCTCGACAAGCTGTTCAGCGCGTGCTTTGTTAAACACGATTGGGTACATAAGCGCGGGTCTCCGTGCCGCCGGCAAGTATTCAATTTACGCTTCAAGATATCGCTTTTACGAAACAGCGATAGGCCTCGACGCGAGTGTATGTGTCGATCAACCCCAGCGAGGCAAGTTTTTACATTTTGCAGCCGTCCATGCTACCATAGGAATCCGGTTGGGACCGAAGCGGAGAGATTTATGATGAAACGCGCATTGGCGGAATTGTGGCTTCGTGGCGGCTTCTTTTGTTTGCTGCCGATTTTGCTTTTCAGTGTCATGTCCACGAGCGCGGCTGCGGCGCAAGAAGGCCGACCGAACATTATTGTGATCGTGGGCGACGACATGGGATACGCCGATATCGGCGTTCACGGTTGCCGCGACATTCCCACGCCGCACATCGACGCCCTCGCTGCGGCGGGTGTTCGCTGCACGAGCGGGTACGTGTCGGGGCCGTACTGCTCGCCGACGCGGGCCGGCCTGCTAACCGGCCGCTATCAGACGCGCTTCGGCCATGAATTCAACCCGGGTGGCGGCGGGCGGGCACGGCGACAACGCGCACAGCAACAACGAGAACGGCAGCAACCTCAAGCCGGCAACGGCCAAGAACCAGTACTACGACGAGGCCAGGCACGCGCTCGGCGAATTGGTTTGCCGCTGTCGGAGACGACAGTCGCCGACCGGTTAAAAGCGGCCGGTTATGCCACTGGCCTCGTGGGCAAGTGGCACCTGGGCGGCGGCGAGCAGTTCCATCCACAGCGGCGTGGGTTCGACGAGTTCTTTGGGTTCCTTGGCGGTGCCCATCCGTATTTTCCGGCGGCGGAGGGCCGACGGATCTTGCGAGGTAACGAGCGGGTCGACGAACAGGAATATCTCACCGATGCCTTGAGCCGCGAAGCCGTGGCGTTTATCGAGAAGCATCGCGAGCAACCGTTCTTCCTTTATCTCGCCTTCAACGCGGTGCACACGCCGATGCACGCGGACGATGCCCGGCTGGAGGAATTCAAGGAAATTGGCGACGAGCGGCGACGCACTTACGCGGCGATGATGTCCGCGATGGATGATGCGATTGGCGCCGTCGTGGACAAACTTCGCGATGCGAAACTTGAAGAGAATACGCTGGTGTTTTTCGTCAGCGACAACGGCGGGCCGACGATGCCCGGCACTTCTGGCAACGCATCGGTTAACTTGCCGCTGCGCGGCTCGAAGCGCACGACGCTCGAAGGCGGCATCCGTGTGCCCTACTTCGTCAAGTGGCCCGCCCAGTTGCCGGCTGGCAAGGTGTACGACCAGCCGGTCATTCAGATCGATATCCTGCCGACGGCACTGGCCGCCGCTGGAACCGATATCAGCAGTGAAAAGGCCATCGAAGGCGTCACCCTATTGCCCTATCTGCGCGGCGACGAAGATGGCGCGCCGCCACGACGCGCTCTACTGGCGATTCGGACAACAAATGGCCATTCGCCAGGGCGACTGGAAGCTCGTGCGCTACGATGCCACGGTCGACGGCATGCGCGGCCAGTTCACGGAGCCCAAGCTTTATAACCTGGCGGCCGACATCGGCGAAAGCAATGACTTGATCGAAGAAGAACCTGAAAAGGCGGCGGCTCTGCAAGCCACTTGGGATGAGTGGAACAAATCCAACGTTCCGGCGCTATGGGGCGACGGGCGCGGACGCGGCGGCCGGAACGCGGCGAACCGCCAACGGGCGGCTGCGACACCTTAGCCCGACGCCCAAACGAGTGTTGACGAATATGACACGCCAATTTACGCGACGAACTTTTTTACAGGCATCGGCAGCCGGAGCGGCGTGCATTCTCTCGCGACGCACCGCTCGCGCATTGGATGTCAACGGCAAGCTGCGCGTGGCATCCATCGGCACTGGAAACAAGGGCGCGGATGATCTACGCGAGATTTCGGCCAGCCCACGGGTCGAAGTGGCGGCCATTTGCGATGTCGATCACTCGGAGCCACATTTGGGCTGGGCTGCCATGCAGTTTCCTAATGCCGAGCGATATGCCGATTTCCGCCGAGTGTTCGAGAGGCCAACCCTGTTCGACGCGGTGATCGTTTCCACGCCCGATCACATGCACGCGCCAATCGCGCTAGCGGCCATGGCCTTGGGCAAACATGTTTTTTGTCAGAAGCCGCTAACGCACACGGTCGAGGAAGCCCGCAAGATGCGGCAAGCGACCGAAGAGAAGGGCGTCGTCACCCAAATGGGAAACCAGATTCAGTCGCATCATGCCTATCGCACGGCTGTAAAGCTGCTGCAGGACGGCGCGATCGGCAAGGTTCGCGAAGTCCACGCCTGGCAAGCCGGCGACATGGATTGGCTCACCACGGATAAACAGCCCGATTACGCCGATCCAGTTCCCGACACTTTGGACTGGAACTTGTGGCTGGGCGTCGCGCCGTCGCGGCAGTACATCGCCGAGCTGTATCATCCGAAGAATTGGCGCAGCGTGGCAGGATTTCAGCAACGGCCAGCTCGGCGATTTCGGCTGCCACATTCTGGACTCCATCTTCCTTGGCCTGGATCTGACGTCGCCGATGGCTATCGAAGCCGAGCGCCCGCATTGAACGACGAAGTCTGGCGCTGCGCTGCAAGGTGACGTATACGTTCCCGCAAACTGCTCGAACCGTCGGACCAACGGTTCCGCTCACTTGGTACGACGGTCGGCGGCACAAGCCGAAGCGGGCGGCGCTTGGATTACCAAACGACTACCGCGTTCCCGGCTCAGGTTCAGCGCTCGTCGGCGAAATCGGCACCATGGTGATTCCTCATTGGGACATGCCGCAATTGTTTCCGCAGGAGAAATTCCGCGACTACGCGATTCCCCAGCTCGAAGACGTGAACCACTATACATCGTGGGTTGACGCCTGCTTGGGTGACGGCAAGACGACTTCGCATTTTGGTTATGCAAGCCGGCTCACCGAGACAGTGCTTCTTGGCGCGGTGGCCGTTCGTTTTGCGGGCCAGCGGCTCGAGTGGGATGCGCCCAGCGGCAAATTCACAAACCACGAGGCCGCGAATGGGCGGCTCACGAAGAGCTATCGCCCTGGCTGGATGGTGTAAATTCTTTGGCCGCAACGCGAGCTTGTTTGGACTGCTCGCTTAAGCGACTAGTCCGTACTCGCGCAAGCATTGGTTGGCCATGCTTGCATGACGGCACCGGAAAAAACACGCACGTTGCTTGCGCGGCTTCACCGATAATAAGGAAGTGCGGCAATAGTTTCACAAACCCTCTCTCTTTGGGAGAGGGTAGGGTGAGGGTGGCCGCATCCTTGTCATTTGCCCTCACCCCGGCCCTCTTCCGCCACGGCGGATCTTCGACCCGGAGGGAGAGGGGGAATTGAGGGGAGCCGTTCTATGGGGGCGCCACGTCTGAAAGTATTTGGCCGCGATAGTAATTGCTGCCAACTTTGCGGCCGGCCGACGCTTGTGAAATTCGTCGTGCCGCAATCGACCACTCTTTGGCGGTGTACCCATTGCCGCCTGTATCAAAATGGCCGGCTTGTGGACAACGCGGCCTATGCCGCGGAGTATCACCGCGGTTACGAGCACAACCGCGAGAAGAAACTTCGCACCGCGACGGTGCGCCTGAACCGGATTGCCCCGCTCTTGCACCAAATCACCGCGGCTGCTCGATGTCGGCTCGAGCGTCGGATGTGTGATTGAGGCGGCTATCAATCGCGGCTGGGACGCGGCCGGCATCGACGTCAGCGCGAGTGCTGTCGAGTTTTGCCGCAAGCGCAATCTGCCCTGTCGATTGGTCGATGGCAACGTACTGCCTTTTCCGGATGGCTCGTTCGACATGCTGACGGCCTGGCATGTGATCGAGCATGTTGCGGACGTCGAGAAAACGCTCGCCGACTGGTTTCGCGTGCTGCGGCCGAACGGCGTGCTGGCGCTCGAAACTCCGGATGCGTCATCGCCAATCGTTCGACTGCGAGGTAGCTCGTACCGCAAGTTCTGGCGCCGGAGCATACTTATACGTTCACACCGTCGACGCTGGCGGAATTCATGCGTCGGGCCGGTTTCGAGACTTTACGCCGGCCTGCCTTCGGCAGCTTCGCCGGCCTTTCGGCGGGAATGACAGCCTACACCGTGGCGTATCAGACGTATCATGGTGTCCGCAAAGCGGCCGGCATCAGCAAGGCGTTTCAGCTCTTCGCGCGGCGTACGTCGCGGCCGGCCGCGGATCAACGCGCGGCAGCGTGATGATGCCGGGGCAATCATCCCGCCTTTCGGATAGAATAGCAGTCGCTTGTCTGGCTTCGCTCTGCGAGTGACTGCTATGAGTCTATCCGTGCGATCGATTTTCGGTTGCGTCCTTTTTATTTTAGCAAGCCACAACGTAGCCGATTGCGCTGTTGAGACTGATTCAGAGCCGGGGTCGGGGACGACCCGGCTCGCCGCTAATTTGCCTAGCTATGCTGAGCACCAAGATCTCACGTATTATCTGACGAACGAGGGCGAGCGCCGTGCGGTTCGCACACCGCAAGACTGGCAGCAGCGTCGGCGGCATATCGTGCTGGGAATGGAACAAGTGATGGGGCCGCTGCCTAAGCCCGCGCGCCCTGTTCCCCTCAATGTTGTCATTTTGGAAGAACATAGAGACGAAAAATTCACGCGCCGCAAAGTGGCCTATTGCACGGACCGGCCTAATAGGCGGGTTACAGGTTGGTTGCTGTTGCCGAACGGCGAACGATCCACACGGCGTCCGGCGATGTTATGCCTTCATCAGACGACGCCGTCGGGTAAAGACTCGCCGGTGGGCCTGGCCGATCGTCCCACGTTGCACTATGCGCGGGAATTGGCTGAGCGCGGATTCGTCACGCTCTCGCCCGACTATCCGTCGCTCGGCGAGCACGAACATGACTTCGAGGCCGACGAATACGCCAGCGGATCGATGAAGGCGATTTACGACAACGTCCGCGCCATCGACTTCATGCAGTCGTTGTCCGAAGTTGATCCGGAGCGAATCGGCTGCATCGGTCACTCGCTTGGCGGCCATAATGGCTTGTTCACGGCCGTGTTCGATGAGCGAATCAAAGCCATCGTGACCTGTTGCGGCTTCACGCGTTTCCATAAGTACATGAAAGGCGATCTCACGGGGTGGTCGGGCCCGCGCTACATGCCGCGAATCAAGTCGCATCACGGCTTATCGCCCGACCGCATGCCGTTCGACTTCAGCGAGGTCATCGCCGCCATTGCACCGCGGGCCGTTTTCGTTGTCGCCCCTGAACATGATGACAATTTTGACGTCGGCGGAGTGCGCGACGTCGTTGCCGCGGCTGGACCGGTTTACGAATTGTTCAGCCAGCCTGAACAACTTCGGGCCATCTATCCTGACGCGGGGCATGATTTTCCCGATGCGGCTCGCCATGAAGCGTACGATTTTCTCAGCGCGTCTCTCTACGCGCCCCGTTGAGCCGGAACATCGTTTGCTCTTTCCGCCAAGCGCCAAGTTGGCGCTGTAGCCGACCTCATTGAGGCCGGTGAGCAATCGGTTCTAAGTTCCCCGTGGCATTTTCAAAATCCCTCCAAGGAGACGGATATGAGCCAGACGAGAAGCCTGGATGTTCAACAAGATGACTCGTTTCAGAAATCGGAATGGCGGATTCAGCGCGTGGGTTGGGCGGCGTGGATCGCCATCGTCGTTGCTGCGCTCGCCGGCTTCTTGGGCGCGGGGCCGTTGAGTCACGCCGAATCGTCGGCTTCCGACGAATCGCTAAGCGTACGGTTCGATCGCTTCCTTCATTACCACAAGCCCACCATGTTGGAAGTCTTGGTTAATTCGCGCGGCGCGGACGACCGCCCACTTCGGCTCAAGCTCTCGCGGGCGTTTTTGGATCGTATCCAGATTCTGCGTATCGAACCGGAGCCCGCACAGCAGTCGCTGACCGGCGACGGTGTTATCTACACCTTTACTCAAGAGGGCGCGCCCGAGCTCAGCAAGGTGCTCTTCCATTTTGAATACGAACGGTTCGGCAACACCAAGGGCAGTGTCGAACTTGTCGGCGGCGGTTCGGCTAGCTTTCAACAATTCGTTTATCCATAGGGGGCGGCAACATGGAATCCATATTGCGCGGAGCGGCGACGTATTTGTTCGTGTGGCTGATTTTCCGATTGGCCGGCAAGCGGACTCTCGCCCAAATCACAACCTTCGACGCCGTGCTGCTACTCATCATCAGCGAAACAACGCAGGCGGCCCTGACCGATGACAACAATTCGTTCACCAATTCGATTCTGCTAATTCTGACGATGCTCGGCATCGATGTCATGTTGTCCCACATCAAGCTACGCTTCCCGTCCGTCGAAAAGATAATGGACGGCGTGCCGCTTGTGATCCTCGATCCCGGCGGGCTCAAACAAGACTACATGGACAAGGAGCGCGTTAACAAAGACGACATCCTGCACGCCGCGCACGAATTGCAAGGGCTGGCGAATCTTGAAGAAATCCAATATGCCGTTTTGGAGCAGACAGGCGATATCACCGTTGTGCCGAAATAAGCGTGAACACAATAGCCGGTTCTGGCACGTCAGCCAGCCGCGCAGCGGCTGAGGCACTTAGCCGTGGCGCAGCCCACGGACCGCGTGCACGAGATTTAGTTCGAGCCGCGCAGCGGCGACACTAACATTTCTATCGCCGCTGTGCGGCTTCCAATCTCGTTTCCGCCACGATCCCGTGGGCTGGCGCCCACGGCTAACGCCCTCGCCGCTGCGCGGCGAAGACATGCCACGCGTCGAAGCCGGCATGGGCGGGAGTGACGGCGCGTGGCGTTGGCGCTAATCCGTAGCGGACAAATCCTCTTTTTGCAAAGCGGCGTTGATTGCCGTGCCGGCAATCGCCCCCTCAGCCGCCGCGACAATCGCAAACTGCGCATCGCCGTCTGCATCGCCGGCGAGGTAGAGTCCTTTGATGCATGTGGTTTGTCTTTTTCCCGTGCGCGCGAGTCCCTCGTCATCGAGTTCGCAACCGAGCATCGCTGGCAAAGGCGATCGCTGAACTTTATCCGAGCTAAAGAACACGGCGTCGCACTTCAGCGGCGGCCCGGTCATGAACATGATCTGCTCAATCGCTCCGTCCTGTCCTTTGAGCCGAATAATCGGCTCCTCGCGACACGTCACACCGTGACGATCCAACAAGCGGCGTTGTTTTTCGGCGAGCGGCTCGCCGTTCGTGCAGGCGGTCACCTCCTTCGACCAGTTGAGCAGCGACAGCGCTAGTTTCGTAGCATGCTCGCCATCGCCCAGGGCCGCCAACCGTTTGTCGCGATGCTCCCAGCCGTCGCAGTACGGGCAGTGGTGCACCGAGCGGCCATAGAACTCGCGCAGGTTTGGAATCTCGGGAAGCACATCCATAAGGCCCGTGCACAGCAGCAGAGCACGCACAACGAACGAGCGATCGCTCGTTTGCACTTCGAAGCCGCCGGCCGCGTCGCCGTCGCTGGCAAGCCGCTGGACGGCCACGATCTTGGCATCGAGCAATTCGACGCCGTAATGCCGCGCTGCGTTGCGTCCAAGCTGCCGCAGCGAGCTGGGCGCAATGCCTTCGTGGCCCAAGTAACAGTGCACGCCCTGCGCGGCGTAGTTCCGCGGCTTGCCGTCATCAAACAGCACGACGCGCCGCCGCGAGCGGCCGAGAACCACCGCGGCGCTCAAGCCGGCCGGCCCGCCGCCAACAATGGCGACATCGTAATCGGGAACGGAAGCATTTTCGGGCATTGGAGGGTAGCTTAATTCGCAAGAATCCAGGGACTGGATTTCATGGGCGACAGCTGAATTCGTGCGAATTCAGCTACGTTTCGGTTCGGTACATCGTTTGCTTCTGCAGGCCTTGTGCCAATGGCAACGTAAAACTTCCATGAGAACAATCCAACGAACAACCGCGACCGATCGTCGGAAGTTGCTCAAGCAGCGGCAGCTCGACCGCGTCAAAAACTCTGCACTGGCACACATCGTCGAGCGCAACATCGAGGCCATCGACGAGTATCGTTGCGAGGCCGAAGACGCGCGAACGTTTCGCGACCGCATCGCCGACGAAGTGACTCGATTCGCCGGCAGCATCCCGTTCATTTATTTTCACGTGATCTGGTTTGGCATCTGGGTGCTGGCGAACCTGGAGATTGGCGGCTTTCCGGCCTTCGATCCTTTCCCGTTCGGGCTATTGACGACGATCGTTTCGCTGGAGGCGATCTTCCTTTCGACCTTCGTGCTGGTGAGTCAAAATCGCCAGGCGGCGATCGCCGAGCGGCGGACCGAGCTGGATTTGCAATTCGACTTGCTGGCCGAATATGAGGTCACGCGCATCCTCACCTTGGTCGATGCCATTGCCAAGAAATTGAACGTCGAGGAGGCCGATAAAGAGGAAATCAAGGAGCTGAAGAAGGACGTGAAGCCCGAAGCCGTACTGCAAGAATTAGACGCCAAGGTTGAGGAAAATAATCACCGGCCAAAAAAGCCAAAGAAAACCAAGCGACGGAAAGCGAGTACTTAATCTGTATCTGTCCAAAAGACAATTTGAGCTCACGCGGAGGCGCAGAGGACGCGGAGTCGATAACACTTACTTGGTCGCGCGCGCACTGTTTTCTCTGCGATCTCCGCGCCGCTCGGCTGAGCTCGCCGCAAGCCTCGGCGTGAGAAGTTTTATCCATGCCGAAACAAAGTGCCGGACTGCTGATCTATCGCCGACGCGACGGCGAGCTAGAGGTCTTCCTGGTGCATCCGGGTGGGCCATTCTGGAAGAATAAAGACCAGGGTGCGTGGTCGATCCCCAAGGGCGAGTTCGCGCCCGACGACGATCCGCTCGAAGCTGCCAGGCGGGAGTTCCACGAAGAAACGGGATTCACGGCAAGCGGACCATTTCACGCAGTTCAACCACTTAAGCAACCAAGCGGCAAGGTCGTACATGCCTGGCTCGTGGAAGGCGACTTCGATCCGGCGCTGGTGCGCAGCAACACGTTCAAGCCTGGAATGGCCACGCAATTCCAAGAAATTCATTGACGTACCCGAGGTGGACCGCGCCGGGTGGTTCACGTTGGCCACCGCCAGAGAAAAGATACTGCCGGGTCAGCAGCCATTCCTTGACCAACTGGAGAGTCAGGCCAGCGCCTGACTCGCAAGCGCGCGGCGCAGTGGCCTACTCCGACATAACGGCCGGGCGTTGGCCTCGTTTCGCTTGCAGAACTGGCTGTTCGCTTGCGGCGGCTGGTAGTTATTACCAGCCCCATCGGGTAGGATTGTGATGCTTGGCATCGCGTTTACGTGGCATCTCATCTTTGGGCTTCCGGTTGGCCGCCGTTCGCGCATGTGCGCATCACTCGCCGTATGGCAAAGACAAAGCCGTCCAAGAATCACGATGCCGACGAGCAGCCGGCGGAAGAACACGATCGTCTCGCGCAGCCGGTGTCCAGCGAAGAAGCGCCACGTTTGCCGTTTCCTGTAGTCGGCGTCGGCGCATCGGCCGGCGGACTGGAAGCCTTCATCGAGTTCTTCGAAGTCATGCCCGACGACTCGGGCATCGCGTTTGTGCTCATTCAGCACTTGCCGCCGGACCGCGAAAGCCTGGTGGCCAGCATTCTGCAGAAGCACACGCGAATGCCCGTGCACGAGGTTGAAGACGGCATGCCCGTCGAAGCGAACCACGTGTACGTCATTCGGCCGGGGCACACGCTCACGATTAAAGACGGCAAGCTGCATTTGGGCGCGTCTCTGGCCAAGCCGGGGCACAACCGGCCGGTCGACGACTTCTTCCGCTCGCTGGCCGAGGAGCAGCGCGAGCGGGCGATTTGCATCATCATGTCGGGCATGGGCAGCAACGGCTCGGCGGGCACCGAGCAGATCAAAGCCGTGGGCGGCGTGGCGATCGCGCAGGATCCCGAGTCGGCCAAATATCCGTCGATGCCGCGGCACTTGATCGACACCGGCAACGCCGATTTCATTTTGCAGCCTAGTGAAATGCCGGCGGTGCTGGTGCGCTACGCGAGCCATTCCTATGTCCGCGACGGCCAACCCCCCGAGGCCGCCGCCCAGCGCGAGCGGCATCACCTGAACGATATTCTGACGGCACTGCGTGCCCGCACGCGCCGCGATTTTTCCGGCTACAAGAAGGCCGACCATCCTGCGCCGCATTCAGCGGCGCATGAGCCTCAACCAAGTCGACGAGCTGGGCGACTATGCCAAGCTGTTGCGGCAGAATCCATCCGAGGCTTCCGCGCTGTCCGACGACTTGATGATCCACGTGACGGGGTTCTTCCGCGACGCCGAAGCCTGGGAAGCGCTGCGCCAGCAAGTCATCGTGCCGCTGGTGCAGAGTCGCGAGCCCGACAGCTCGATTCGCTGCTGGGTGGCGGCCTGCTCCAGCGGCGAAGAGGCGTTCACGTTGGGCATGCTGCTGAGCGAAGCGGCCGAACAGGCCGGCAAGTCGTTCGACATCAAGGTGTTTGCCACCGACACGGCCGACCGCTCTTTGTCGCTGGCAAGAAACGGCACCTATCCGATGGGGATCGAGGCGGAAATTCCGCCCGCGTATCTGGAGCGCTACTTCGAGCGCGACGACTCGGTCTATCGCGATCAAGCGCGAAGTTCGGGAGCTGGTTGTGTTCGCGCCGCAGAACATCATCCAGGATCCGCCGTTTTCTCGGCTCGATATCTGCAGCTGCCGCAACCTGTTGATCTACCTGGAGCCGGAGCTTGCAGCGACAGAATTCTCTCGCTCTGCTGCACTTTGGGTTGCGCGAGGGCGGGACGCTGTTTCTCGGTTCGAGCGAAACGGTCGCTGGCGCCGACGAATTGTTCGAACCGATCGACAAACGGGCGCGCATCTTTCGCCGCCTGGGTCCGACGCGGCACGGCACGCTGGGGTTCGCCTTTCCCGCGGCTCTGGACGAAACGGCTGGACGGTCAGCCGCTCCGCTCCGCCTGGCGGCTAGGCCGCCTATCAACCATCTCACCAACCACCTGCTGCTGGAGCGTTACACGCCGCCCGCTGTCACCATCGACCGGGACTATCGCGTCGTTTACTTCCACGGCGACACGAATCCGTATCTCAGCCAGCCCACCGGAGAGCCGACGCGCGACATCTTTGCGCTAGTGCGCGACTACATACGCGGGACCCTGCGGATCGCGCTGCAGAAGGCCGCGGCCGAGAACCAAGCCGCTACGGCACGGGGCGTTAGCGTCGAGAAATCGAACAGGCGCTATCGGATCGAGGTCACGGCCACGCCGTTCGGCGAAACGATCGCGCCGGGACATTTTCTCGTGACTTTCGCAGAGCACGAGGAGCCCGCCCCCGTGCCGCCTTTGCCAAGCGGTCCAGTGCCGTCGAAAGCGGTGGCCCAACTCAAGGATGAACTGGACCGCGTGCGCGACGAGCTGCAAAGCACGATCGAGGAGCTGCAGAGCAGCAACGAGGAGATGAGGGCCTCGAACGAAGAGGCCATGAGCATCAACGAGGAGCTGCAGAGCACCAACGAAGAGCTGGAGACAAGCAAGGAGGAGCTGCAATCGCTGAACGAAGAGCTCAGCACGCTCAACGTTCAATTGCAGACGAAGATGGAGGAGCTGGAGGCCACCACGAACGACCTCACGAGTCTGTTCTCCAGCACGGACATCGCGGTGATGTTCCTTGACACGCGGTTGCGGATTCGCCGCTTCACGCCCGCCATCAGCGATTTGTTCGAGGCAATTCCAGCGGACATCGGCCGGCCGCTGAGCGACCTGGCCGAAAAGTTCAGCGACCCCGAATTGCCGGGCGACTCCCAGGCCGTGCTCGACCGGCTCACGCCGGTGGAGCGCGAGATTGTCAGCACGACGGGGCACGTCTATCTGCGGCGCTCGTTGCCTTACCGAACAAGCGACAACCGAATCGCGGGCGTGGTCATCACGTTCGTCGATATCTCCGAGCGCAAGCGTGCCGAGGAGGCACTGCGCAGAGTCGAAGACCGCTTCCGTCAGGTCACCGAAGGCGCGCCGGACTATGCCATGCTGCTCACCGATCCCCAGGGTCGTATCGTCACCTGGAACGTCGGGGCGGAGCGGCTGCTGGGCTGGACCGCGGCTCGGAGGCCATCGGAAAGAGCGCGGCCATGATTTATCCGCCGGAAACGGCCGCCCAGCAATTTCAGCGGGAAATGGAGCACGCGGCCGAGTTCGGCCGATCCGCCGATGAATCGTGGCACGTGCGCAAGAGCGGCGCCCGCCTGTGGGGCAGCGGCGTGTTGACCGCAGTCCGCGACAGCAAGGGCGAGTTGACCGGCTTTGTCAAAGTGATGCGCGATGAGACCGCCCGAAAGCAGGCAGAAAATGAACGGGCCGACTCGCTGGAGCGCGAGAAGGCCGCCCGTCTCGAGGCCGAAAACGCCACGCGGCTCAAAGACCAGTTCCTGGCCATGCTCTCGCACGAGCTGCGCACGCCGATCGCTTCGATTCTCGTTTGGGCAAAAATGCTCCGCGAAAACAAATGCGATGCCGAAGAGCAGAAGGAAGGGCTAGAGGTCATCGGGCGCAGTGCCGAGGCCCAGACGCAGCTGCTCGATGATTTGCTCGATACATCACGCATCGCCTCGGGCAAAGTCCGCTTGGAACGAACTGATACCAATTTTCTCGACGTCGTGCGGCTGGCGATCGACGCGGTTATGCCCGTGGCCAAAGCGAAAGGCGTCGAGATCAAAACGGACCTGACCAACAGGCGTCGGCATCATCGACGCAGACCCCGACCGCTTGCGGCAGGTTGCGGGCAACCTTCTCAACAACGCGGTGAAGTTCACGCCCGCCGGCGGGCGGATCGATGTGACGTTAACGACTGACGACAAGTGGCTCGAGCTTACGGTGAAGGATACCGGTAAGGGAATCGAAGCCCGATTTCCTGCCCCGCGTGTTCACCGCGTTCAGCCAGGCCGATTCTTCGTCGACGCGCTCGTTCGGTGGGCTGGGTCTGGGACTGGCGATCAGCAAGGAGCTCGTGGAGCTGCACGGCGGCACGATTCACGCTGAAAGCGCAGGACTCGACCATGGCGCGACGTTTGTTGTGCGTCTGCCGGCCAGCGGCAGCGGCCACGGCACTCGGCCGAAAGCCAGAAAAGAATCCGGCGACCTGGCCGGTCTCGATGGTATCAACGGCGCTCACATTCTTCTCGTCGAAGACGAGACGCAGACGCGCGAAGCGCTCGCGAAACTGCTTGGCAAAGGAGGCGCGAAGATCACGGCCGTGGGGACGGCCGGCGACGCCATGAAGGCCTTTGAAAATACAAGGCCCGACATCATCATCAGCGACATCGGCCTGCCGCTGGAAGACGGTTACCAATTGCTGCAGCGAATCCGCTCGCTGGAGTTGGAGCGAAGTGAATTGCCAACGCCGGCGATCGCGCTGACCGCGTTTGCCGCCAACAAGGACCGCCGCCTGGCCCGTGAGGCCGGCTACCACAAGCACATCGCCAAGCCGGTGGCGCCGGCGGTGCTCATCGCCGCCGTGACGACACTGTTGGCCGACAAGCACCGCGCCATCAACGGCGAGTAACAAGTTCAATTAATGCAAACCGCCAAGACGCCAAGGACGCCAGGTTGAATTACGATCGCGCCTCTTGCATTTCTTGGCGTCTTGGCGTCCTTGGCGGTTCCATTTATTGTTTCTGCTTTAGGTTAAAAATCTCCACCGACTCAATCTCATCGGCCGGCTTGAAGCCGAGGATTCGTGAATAGAAATATAGCTCCGCCTCATAGGCGCGGACGATGTTCTCCGCCTTGCGGAAGCCGTGCTGCTCGCCTTCAAAGGGGACGTACGCCACGGGCACGCCGCGCTTTTTAAGCGATTCGAGGATCAGCTCCGCCTGGTTCGGCGGCACGATCTTGTCGTCGAGGCCTTGCAGCAAAATGACCGGCCGGTCGAAGCCGCCCAGGTGAAAGATCGGCGAGCGCTCGCGGTAGCGGGCCTCTTCTTGCGGGTAGTTGCCCACGAGCCGGTCGAGGTATCGCGACTCGAACTTGTGCGTGTCGCGCACGAGGACGCCAGGTCGCTCACGCCATATAGGCTCGCGCCGCAGCGGAAGACGTCGTTAAACGCCAGGCAGGCGAGCGTCGTGTATCCGCCGGCGCTGCCGCCGCGAATCACCATTTTGTTGGCATCGGCCTTGCCTTCGCGCGCCAGGTACAGCGCCGCATTGCTGGCATCGGCCACGTCGACCACGCCCCACGAATCGCGCAGCCGATTACGGTACTCGCGGCCATAGCCGGTGCTGCCGCCGTAATTCACGTCGCACACAGCAAAGCCGCGCGACGTCCAATATTGCGTCGTTAACCGGAACATGGCCGGCGTTGCTGACGTGGGTCCGCCATGCACCATGACGACCATCGGCGGCGCTTCACCCGCCGGGCCGCGGAAGTCGCGATTCACCGGCGGATAATAAAAGGCGTGTGCCGTGCGGCCGCCGTCGGTGGGAAATTCGATGGGCTGCGGCGGCGACGTGTAATCGTCCTCGGGCTCCATCGGTGAGCTGCGGCGAAGCACCTGCGGCTTGCCGCTAGTCAAATCGATTTCCACCACGGCATCCAGCTCGGCCGGGCGCCGCCCACGAAGTAAGCGCGGTTCCCCGCAACGTTGACTCCCGAAATATGCGAATACGGCAGGTCGAGTGTTTCGTGCCGGCCTGATTTTGGATCAATGCGCATGAGCCGCCACATGCCGCCGCTCGAGTATCGGGCCAGGATGCGGCCATCGGGCTGAAAATCGTACGTCGTGATGCCGAACACCCATTGCGGCGCACCGAACTCAGCCTGCATCGCAAGAATCGGGACAACTTTGCCGTCGCGCTCGGCGTACAAGTTCCACCAATCGGTGCGGTCGGAAACGAAATAAAGCGTGCCGTCCGGTGACCAGGTTGGCTGGAAAATCGACTCCTCGAGATCGCCGGCCACTTTGCGCGGGGCCAAGCCGGCCGTCGTCGTTGAACGTTGCAACGAACAGCTCGGTATCGTCCCACGGCATGTTCGGATGATTCCAAGCCAGCCATGTGAGCTGGCGGCCATCAGGACTGACGCGCGGGTTGGAATAGAAATCCTGCGCCTTCCGCCAATGTCGAAATCGATCCATCATCGAGATCAACGGCAACAATTCGATTGGGCGGTTCAGCGTCGCTAGTCGAATGATCTTCGCAGACGGCGATCAAGCGATTGCGGCGCGCATCGTGCACGAAGTCGGCGAAACGCAGCTTGGCTTCCGGCGTCACGGCTTGCGGTATCGCTTCGCCGGCGGCAACCCGCCAAATTCGCTGATCGGCATAGTTCGAGAAGTAAACGATTCCGTCCGATGCCAATAGCGCGCCGCCGCCATACTCATTTGCAAGAGTCCGTGCGCTGAACGGCGGCGGCAGCACGTCGTCCAAATTGCCATCCGGCGTGCGCCGAACGATCGCATAGCGGCCTTGTTCCTCGGGCCGCATTTCAACCCAGTAAACGGTGTCGCCGTCGACGCTCATGTCGCCAAAACGCACGGAGCCTTGAACCAGCATCTGCGTCGTGATCGGCGAGCGCCAAGAGCCGTAAGGGGCGACAGTCGGCTCTGAAGCCGGTGTGCTCGCTGAACCTGCAAATAGAGCTGCCAGCATCATCGTCGACCTGATGGTTTGTTGTTTCATGAGTTGCACAGTTATGCAAAGGATACGGCGCAAGTGATGCGACTTGCAAGTCGCGGCAATTGTGTCAGGACCTCGTAACGACATTGGAGGACGCTGGCCGGTTCGCAATCCCTGGGTTTCTAAATATAATCAGCGGAGTTGGAATAACGTACGCCGATAGGTCGCCGCGCAGCGGCGAGGGCGCTTAGCCGTGGGCGCCAGCCCACGGTATGGTGGCGGAAAAGAGATTGAAAGCCGCGCAGCGGCGACACAAATTTCGTGTCGCCGCTGCGCGGCTCGAATGATTATATTCCGCGTGCGGTCCGTAGGCTTGCGCCCACGGCTAAGTGCCTAAGCCGCTGCGCGGCTTTCGCTTAACTCGTTAATCGCACAATGTACGCAACAATTGAGGAATCACTCCATTTGATCGCGAAAAAATTTTATTTCATCATTGCGCTATCATTCATTTTTTGTGTCGATGCTTCCGAAGGACGCGCTGAGCGGCCTGCGCCTTGCCGCATTGAAGTCGTCGACAAGGAGACTGGCTGGCCGGTGCCATTGGTGGAGCTGCGCACGACGCATCAATCGCGATTCATCACGGACAACGCTGGCGTCATCTCGTTTGATCTGCCGGAGTTGATGGGCCAAGAAACGTGGTTCACGGTCATCGCCGACGGTTACGAAGTGCCGGCTGACGGATTCGGCAACCGCGGTGTGCGCCTCACGCCGCAACCGGGACAATCACTGTCGGTCAAAGTAACTCGCACCAGCGTTGCCAAACGACTCGGCCGAATCACCGGCGGCGGCATGTTCGCCGAGAGTCAAAAACTAGGCGCGGAATTGGATTGGTCCGAAAGCGGCGTGGTTGGTTGCGACACGGTCCAGAACGCCGTGTACCGCGGCCGCATGTTCTGGGCCTGGGGCGATACGTCGCTCGCGCGATATCCACTGGGAATCTTTCACACAACGAGCGCCACAAGCGAGGTGCAGCCGCTCAAATCGTTCGAGCCGCCAGTGCGGCTCGCGCTTGATTATTTTCGCGATGATGCGAAGCGGCCACGGGGCGTGGCGCAGATGCCGGGCTCCGGGCCAACCTGGCTCACCGGTTACGTGAGCCTACCGGACAAATCGGGCGAGAGCCGACTTGTTGCGACGTATTTTAAGATCAAGCCGCCGCTGGAGCCATATGAATGCGGCTTGTGCGTGTGGAACGATGAGGCGGAACGCTTCGAGCAACTACGCACGGTGTGGAAGAAAACCGGTGCGGCACCAAAGCATCCACCAATTCCGCAGGGACATCCCATAGTCGTGGACGGCAATGACGGCGAGAAGTTGGTGCTGTTCGGCGACCCGTTGCCGAAACTGCGCTGCCGCGCGACATTCGAGGCCTGGCAGGATCCGAAATCTTGGGATGTGATCGAACCGCAGGATCATTTTCAATCCGCTGGCGATGGTTTAAAGGTCACGCCGAGTTCCGGTTCGATAGCCTGGAACGCTTATCGCAAGCGGTATGTGACGGTGTTTATGCAGAAATTCGGCAAGCCATCGGCGTTTGGCGAATTGTGGTACGCAGAAGCCGAGTCGCCGTACGGTCCGTGGGGCAGGGCGGTGAAGGTGCTCTCGCATAAAAACTACACGTTTTACAACCCGCGGCTTCATCCCGAATTTACTCCCGCGGATTCGCCGATACTGCTGTTCGAAGGGACTTACACGCAAACGTTTGCCGACCGGCCGGAGCCGACGCCGCGGTACGATTACAATCAGATTTTGTATCGGCTTGATTTGGACGATTCGGCGTTGGCACCGGCTCGGGAACTGGCCGCTGAAGCGGCCAGTCCGTAAACATGCGTGTTCTTCGATTTGCCTGGTTGGTCGTCGTCGGGTGTTGTTGCGCGGGGGTGCGCAGCGGAGATCACCGAGCCGGACCCGCTGGCGGCGTTTCAAGACGAGCGCAGCCGTGTATCACGACGATATCCACGATTACTCCACCAACGAGCCGACGATGGACGGCACGGCGTCGGCGATTTTGATGTGGGTGACGTTGTAGGTCAGCCTTTCCAGGTCGCCACGGCGACTCGCTGCGGCGAGCTGACGGTTCGATGTTCCCGTCGGAGTTTCGTCATCAGGCCGGAAAGCCTGACCTACTCGAACGCGGCCATCATTTTGCGCGTGATCGACTGGCGAGTTGAGAAGAAATCCTTCCAGGGATCGGACGAGAGCTTTTCCAATCGCTTGGGCAGGTTCACGATGTTGTACATGTCCGGTTTCGCGCGCGGGGAAAGCTCCTCCCATGCCAGCGGCGCGGCCACGGCGCGCCCGCCTTTCGCCGAGTCGAGTAGGATGCGATTGCCGTGGCGCCGCGCTGATTGCGCAGGTAATCGACAAAAATCTTGCCACGCCGCTTCGCCTTGCTGAGCGTGGCGAGGTACCGATCGGGCGATTCTCTCGTCATCGTGTCGGCAATCGATTTGGCGAACTGCTTCAGCTCATCCCACGTGTTGCGCCGCGCCAGTGGCACGACGACGTGTAATCCCTTGCCGCCGGAGGTGCGCAGGTAGCTTGTAAGTCCAACGGCCGCCAGACGGTCGCGCACTTCTTTCGCTCCCTCGACGACGGCTTTCCATGCGGCGCCCTCGCCGGGATCGAGATCCATCACGATTTGATCCGGCCGCTCCAATTTATCCTCACGTGACGGCCAGGGGTGGATCTCCAGGACGCCCATCTGCACGAGCGCGACGACGCCCGCAATGTCGTCCACCGCGACGTACTCCTCGCGCTTGCCTTTGATGGGCACCATGACGGTGCGCACCGCGTCGGGCAGCGAGCCGGTGAAATGCTTCTGGAAGAAACACTCGCCCGTGTAACCTTCGGGACAGCGCACCAAAGTCAGCGGCCGCTTCACCAGGTACGGCAAAATCCAATCGGCGACACGTTCGTAATATTCGGCCAGGTCGCGTTTAGTAAACTCTTGTTCGGGATACAGCACGCGGTCCGGGTTGGTGAGGCGCACGCCCGCGACCACGGCTTCGCCTTTTCCGTTTCTCGAAGTCGCCGTTGGCTTTGAACCGCCTGGCTTCGTTCGGTTGGTTGTAGCCCTTTTAGTTTTGGTTTTCATAGCGCCATTGTTGGAGTTTTTCAATGCGGCCGGCGATTTGGGCATTTCTCGCGTGACTTTCTCCGGCGGTTTGTCCTCTCGTAAACCTTGAAACGACGGCTGCCGCAGCCGGCCGTCGCTGGTCCATTCGCTGAATTCGATTTCGCCGACCAACTCTGGCCGGACCCAGGTGATTCCGCGTCGCGGGATGCCTTTCGGCAATTGCTTGAACGGACTCGAGTCGACGCGGCGTTTTTTCAGCTCGGTCGTGAGTTCGCGCAGCGACTGCGTTGTGAACCCGGTGCCGACCTTGCCCGCATAAACCAGTTTGCCCTGGTCGTTGTAGTATCCAAGCAAAAGCGCCCCGAATCCCACGCGCGAGCCTTCGGGCCTTGTATAGCCAGTGATGACGAACTCTTGCTGCTTCAAACACTTTACTTTCAGCCAGCTCGCGGAACGGGACTGCTGGTAGTTACTGTCGGCCCGCTTGGAAATGATACCCTCCATGCGATTGTCGCACGCCTGCTGCAGGATCTTGTCGCCATGCCCTTGAATGTGGTCGCTGTAGCGATACGGACCTTCATTTTTCGGATTGGTCGACAGAACGAGCCGCGCAAGTGCTTGTTTTCGCTCGACAAGCGGTGTTTGCGTCAAGTCGTACCCAAGCAAATGGGGCACATCAAATAGGTATTCGACGAGCGAGTCGTCGTCGCCGCGCTTCATCTGATTCTGAAGCTGTTGAAAGTTGGAGACACCGCTTGCGTCGAGCGAAACAACCTCGCCGTCGAGGATGCCGTTTTTGATTGGGAGCGTCCGCAATGCGTCGGCGACAGCGCGAAACCGGGCCGTCCAATCGTTGCCGTTGCGGCTGATCAAGCGGACTTTTCCGTTCTCGAAGAAGGCCAGCGCGCGATAGCCGTCGAACTTCAACTCATGCAGCCAGTCGTTGCCCGTTGGGACCCGGCTGGCCAGCGTGGCAAGTTGCGGCCGGAAGTCCGTGGGTTGCTTCGCTCGGTGTGCGCCGGTGAGCTTGGCCAGGTCACTGGAAGTGATTGGGGAATGCGTTTTTTGCGCAACTCCATTCGAACTGGCCCCATTCCCTGTATTCGCCTGGGACTTTTTTGGAGATTTGCTTACTGCTTTCCTGGCGCACGACTTGGCCGCGGCTTTGCCGTTGCTTGACCAGACGCGGTCAGCGTCTTGGGCAATCTCTTCCATATTGCGGCCAGAGACTACGCTGCGCTGCTTTCGCGTAAGACTATCCGATTTGGCGTTCGGCCGAGCGCACTCGTCGTTGTGTTTGATTAAAAGCCAATTCTTGCCGTCATCGTCGGCCCGGCCGCGCATGCGCACAAGCGCCCAACTGCCGCACAACTTTTCTCCATATAGGCGAAACTTCAGCTTTCCCTGCTTCAATCCTTTGACCGGATCGACTTCGGGTTCCCACGTGCCGCGGTCCCACACCATGACAGTTCCGCCGCCGTACTCGCCTTTTGGAATTACGCCCTCGAACGTGGCGTAGTCAAGCGGATGGTCTTCGACCTGAACGGCTAAGGCCTTCACGGACGGATCGAGGCTGGGACCCTTGGGGACCGCCCAGCTTTTCAGCGTGCCGCCCAGCTCCAGCCGAAAATCGTAGTGCAGCCGGCTTGCGGCGTGTTTCTGGATTACGAACTGACGGCCGGGCGCGCTTTCGCGCCAGTCGCCGGAGGGCTCCGGCGTTTTCTTGAAGTCCCGCTTGCGCTTGTATTCTTTGAGGCTCATATCGACGCGCAGTCGGCAATCGGATGCATCAGCCGGCTCGCTTTTTGCGCGGCCGGCGCGTGCGAGCTGTGGTGCGCGGCTTCGCGGCCTGGCCATTTCGTGCGCGGCTCTTCGTGGTGTGCTCGACGCTCTTCTTCAGCACATCCATGAAATTGATGGTTTGTTTGACGGGCGCTTCGTCCTCCACTTCCACGTCGATCGCTTCGGTCTGCCCGGCGTCGACTTTTCGCTGGATCAACTTAAGCAGGACGTCGCGATACTCGTCGTGATATTTCGATGGATTCCACTTCGCCGTCATGCCAGCGATCAGCTTGGTCGCCAGCTCGATTTCTTTCTTTTGGACTCCGTTTTCACGCAGATCTTTGCCGGGTAGGTCGAATTCACTCATGTCGGCGAGTTCCTGCGGATAGCGAAGCAATTCCAATACCAAGGCATTGTCCTGAGCAATAAGTGCCGCGAGATGCTGACGCGCACGAATGACGACTTTTGCAATGCCCGCCTTGCCGGCAGACGCGATCGCTTCGCGTAAAAGCACATAGCCCTTCTCGCCCTTGTTGCCAGGCACAAGAACATACGGCTTATCGAAAAACCGCACGTCGATGCCTTTCAAGTCGACAAACTCTTCGATTTCGATCGTGCGCGTCATCTCGGCCGACGCGTGCTCCAACTCCTCGTCGCTCAGCAGCACGTAGTTGCCTTCCTCGTATTCGTAGCCCTTGACGATTTTGTCCCAGGGCACTTCTTCGCCCGTTTCTTCGTTGACGCGCTCATAACGGATGCGGGCCGCGTTGCGGCTGTCGATCATGCGAAAACTGAGGTCGGCCCGTCGCTCGGCCGAGTACAGCACGACCGGCACGTTGACCAATCCAAACGAGATGTGGCCTTTCCAGATGGGGCGTGACATAGTTCTTGCTCCGAAACCGCTCAAGCTGGAGCCTTTGCGGACAAGCTCACCGGTGGCGTCGCCGTGCGACGCGAACGCGCGACTCAACTAAGCCGCATCACGTTGCCGCGTGGCCCGCCTAGTCAAAGGAAAGCGATTCGCTAGCAATGCTAGCAAGCCCGGTGCCAAAACGCGGCGTTTTGACACGGCGGACGCGGATCGACGGGAATCAGAGAAGCGGCCACCGAGGATAGAAATGACCGAGCACCAATGACCAATTAAGTAACACGTTTGGTCGTTGGTACTTGGTTATTGGTCATTCAACTCATGCTATCGCCTACCGCGCCGCGTGCACGTGCGAGTTGAGTCGGTCCATCGCATGGCGCAGGTCTTCGACAAACTCCGCGCGTTTTCTGTCGCGATCTTCTTTGTCCGGGCGCGAAGGATGGCGGACGGATGATAAGTTGCCATGAGCCACGCGGCGTCTTCACTTTTAAAAAACTTTCCGCGTTGTTTGGTGATGCGGAAGCTCGGGCCCATCATGACCTGGGCCGCGGTTGCGCCCAGGCAGACGATAATTTCTGGTTTCGTGACGAGGATCTCGGCATGTAACCAAGGTTTGCAAGCTTCGATCTGCCGCGTTGACGGTTTTTTGTGAAGCCGGCGTTTGCCGCGCGGCTCCCAGCGAAAATGCTTCACCGCGTTGGTGACATACACCTCGTCACGCGATAGCCCGATCTCGTCTAAGGCGCTGTCCAGAAGTCGCCCGGCCGGGCCGACGAAAGGCCTTCCTTGTTTATCTTCTTCGTCGCCGGGCGTTTCGCCAAGCAGAATCATGGGAGCGCGGCGCGGGCCTTCGCCGAACACCGTCTGTGTCGCGTTTTTATACAGATCGCAACCTCGGCACGTCGCGGCCGATTCGCGCAGCGCTTTGAGATTCAAGCGCGGCGGCAAGAACTTTTCGGCAGTAGGATATTGCACCATGACTCGACCTTCTCGCTGACGTTGCCATGATTTTGCAACGTAGGTCAGGCTTTCTAGCCTGACAGAATATGCGCACGGTAAATGTCAGGCTAAAAGCCTGACCTGCGTCCCTCTGATGATGTAGATATCTTGGAATGCGCCCATTACAATGCAAACCGAGTGCCCGTTGAGGTAAACGCGATGATGAAATGTCTGATTGTGGTCCTTCTGGTTGCGGCGCCACTGTCGACGGCCGCCTCCGACGAGCAGATCAAGATCGAGCGGCTGTTCGGCCCGGAAATCCCCGGCGAATATAAACACCCGGCGTCTATCACGGAACTCGACAACGGCGACCTGTACGTCGTTTATTACGGCGGCGGGGGCGAGTATTCGAGCGATACGGCCGTGTACGGATCGCGCCTGGCCAAAGGCAGCACGGAGTGGAGCCGCCCGACGGTCATTGCCGATACGCCCGGCCGTTCCGAAGGAAACGCAGTCGCTTGGCAGGCGCCCGACGGACTTGTGTGGCTGTTTTACATCACCAATTACGGAAACACATGGTCCGAGTCGCGTATCAAGTACAAACTTTCGAAAGATCAGGCACAGACATGGTCCGATTCCGACATACTCTCGTTCGAGCTGGGGTCGATGGTCCGCGGCCTGCCGATTGTCTTGAACGATGGCGATTACTTGCTGCCGGTGTACCACGAAACGGGCGAGGACCGTGAGCGGACGGCCGAGGATACTTGCAGCTACTTTTTCCGCTATGATCGAAAGACAAAAACCTGGGACGAAACGAACCGCATCCGTTCGCCCGGTGGAAATCTGCAGCCGGCCGTCGTGCAGATCAGCGATAACTACCTCGTGGCCTACTGCCGGCCCGGCGGCGATTTCGAACCGAACCCAAACCGCTTTGTCATCCGCGCCGAGTCGCGCAATGGCGGGCGCACTTGGAGCGATGGCGAAGACTCGGAGTTCCCTAATCCCAACTCGGCGGTGGACTTCATCAAGCTGCACAATGGTCATCTATTGCTTGTGTACAACGACACGAACGTGGGGGACCGCATGCCGCTGACGGCCGCAATTTCCACCGACAACGACAAGTCGTATCCGCACCGTCGCGATATCGTCAATCAGCCGGGCGACACCGCGGCCTATCCCGTGGCAATTCAAGCTCAGGACGGCAAGATTCATGTCGTTTATACGTCTCAGGAGCGCAGCGTGGTCAATCTGGCCACGTTTGACGAAAGCGCGATATTAGGTCACAAAAAGAATTAAGCGATTGGTACAATACGTGACCATCTTTTCTTAGTGCAGCCGTTTGACGCACAGGTTCGCCATGCCGCAGCCACCCCCCTCGCATAAGGGAGTCACAAACGGCTCCAAGCAAGTCACGGCGGATGACTACCGGTTTCTCGCCAGCCTGCTCGAGGGTCGAGGACTTCAGCGGATTCAAAAGAAAGATCCATACGGCCAGGCTTTGCGGGCGACTGGCGAGATGTACGAAAATCGCGAATATGCGGCCGCCTACGACAACTATAAGCCGGTCTACGACAAGATCGCTGCCGACATGCAGCGCGTCTTAACTCGCAATCTCGAATTTGCGGCCAACAAGCTTGCCAAGGAGCGGCAAATGCCGCTTGCCGCGGCCAAAGAGAATGTTCAGAAGATGAAGACGTACGGGCAGCAGGTGATCGATCAGCTCGGTCGGCTGCTGCGCGATTTGGAAAACAAACCGGTCGTGCGAAATCACCTGAAGCAGCGCCAGCGCGGCGGCCCTTAGAAAACAGCTAGACGATGAATCGAAGCCGACAATTCTCAACGCCACGAACGAAACACGCGTCGCTACGACCGCCCCGCCGCCAAGCGAAGTGTCGAGCGGCGATCGTCGCTACTTGAAAGCACCTTACTCGGCCCCCGAGAAGGGCGCGCTGTACTCGGTTCGCGACAAAACGAAGGGGGATCGCATTATTCGGATCCTGGGCAAGAGTCCCGATGGCACGCTGGTTCAGGTCGAAGTCGTGAAAGACGGCGTACCATCGAAGCATCCAATTGAACTTGCCGTCGATTCTCTTGCGAGCCAGGCGGCAAAGGGCTGGTGCAGCTTGCTGCTTCCGATCGATGAGAATCCGGAGATTCCCGGCGACGCAATCCCGCCGGCCGCTTTGGAAGCATCCCCAAACGCCATCATGCGGCTGGACATCCAGAACTTCGGCCGATGCTGCGCCGACATCAACAGAGCCCAAATCAAGTTCGATACCCAGTTGATCCGAGATATCGGCGACGGCCCCTTCCGGGCGGGCCAATACGAGCAGGCCTTTTTGACGTTCGAGCAGTTCGCGGTGGGATTTACATCGGCGGTTGCCAACAGCCGGCGAACGATTGCCGATGGCCGCCGTGCGCTAAATTCAGAAAAAGGAAACTTGAGCGGCAAGGAAATCCAGGAACGGACTGCCGCGTTTGTCCGCCAGGAACAGCTGATTAACACGGCCGAGCGCGAATTTTCAAAAATTCTCGAAGGCCTGCGAACCTATCTCCGCGCGAAAACTCAATCTTCAGCGCTTTCGACGAGCTGATCGATCTCGACATCGGTTAAACTGCGCCGCGTCTCAAGCAGCATCCTGCGGAGGTGCTTTTTCCACTACGCCGTTTCAGAGCAGGTCGAACAGCATGACCTCGGCATCGCTCTCGGGGCGAATCCCGAGGAGACGCTCATTGCTCACCGCAGCACCGTCGCTCGTGTTCAGCGGCTGTCCGTTGACCGAAACTTGACCTCGCAAAACTTGCAGCCACGCGTGCCGGTCGCTTTCCAGCTCATGAGCAAGTTCCTTGCCGCTCTCGAGGCTCGACAAATAGATGCGCGCATCCTGATGAATCAATAACGACCCCGCGGCCGCGTCGGGTGAGGCCACTAGCCGCAGCCGATTGTGGCGCTCGTTGTCTTCAAACCGCTTTTGCTCATAGCTCGGTTCGATTCCGCGGCGCTCGGGGAGCAGCCAGATCTGATAAAGATGCACCGGCTCGCTGGGCGACGGATTGAACTCGCTGTGCGTGATGCCGGTGCCCGCGGACATCCGCTGGAATTCGCCTGGCCGCAAGACTTCGCCGTTGCCCATCGAATCCCGGTGCTCCAGCGCCCCTTCCAACACATAGGTGACGATTTCCATATCGCGGTGCGGATGCGTGCCAAAGCCTTGCCCCGGGGCCACAATATCCTCGTTCATCACCCGCAACGAGCGAAATCCCATATGCTGCGGGTCGTAGTACGAAGAAAATGAAAACGTATGATATGTGTCGAGCCAACCGTGATTGGCATGGCCTCGATCCTCGGCGCGACGGATGATGATCACGACTGGACCTCCTTCCGAAAAACGAGCATTCGCGGAATCGATCGCCGTGCTCTGCGCAGAGCGGCAACGCAACTGACTCGTAGAGCAGCGTTGAATTATAGGCGGGGTTGCGGCCTGTTCCCAATTCGATTCAATTTTGCCGCAGCAAGGCTGATATAGCAGCCGGGCGAGTTGTTACAATTGGCAGTCGGGTGGCGCAGGCTCTGAAATTGTTGGGATGCGTTTGCGTTCCGTTGACGTTCCGCTGACAAATCGGGCGAGTAGTACATGGCCGAGCGATCCTTTATGTATGGTTGCGGATGGCTGATTCTGTTGGCAGCGATATCCGGATGCAATCGCAACGCAGATGAATCCGCGTCCGCGTCAGGCGAAAAATTGACTGCTGCCACAAAGGAACGGCTCACAGTTGCCGTCATTCCCAAGGCGGTGGGCGGCGAATTCTGGGAGACCGTCGAGCAAGGCGCCCGCGACGCCGCTCGCGAGCTGGACGTCGATATCAAGTGGGAAGGCGCGCTCACGGAAACTGAATTGGCCGAGCAGAACAAGATCATCGAAAACATGGTGAATCTCGACGTCGACGGCATGGCGCTGGCGCCGCTGAGCAACCGCACGATGCGGCGGCCGGTCGAAAATGCCGTCGAAGCGGGAATTCCCGTGGTGATCTTCGACTCGGCTGTCGACGGTGATGCACACATAAGCTTCGTCGCCACCGATAATAAGGCGGGCGGCGCGCTGGCGGCCAAGTTTCTGATCGACCGGCTTGGTGAGGGCAATAAGCGATTGTTCCTACTGCGTTTCATTCAGGGCACGGCCAGCACGGAAGAACGTGCCCAGGGATTTCTGGACACGGCGAAGGACGCCGGCTTCGAAGTGGTCGCGGCGCCGTACACGGAAGACGCCACGGTCGCCGGCGCGATCAAGACCGCAAGCAACACACTGGAACGCTTTGTGAAGGACGGCAAGCTTGAGATCGACGGCATGTTCGCCACCAACCTGTATTCAACCGAGGGCTTGCTGGAAGCGCTCAAGGATCTCCGCAAAAGTGGAGTGCAGACGAATGTCGTGTTCGTCGGGTTCGACACGAATCCCAAGTTGATCGAAGAAATGAACGAGGGCGGTCTCGACGCACTCGTATCGCAGAAGCCGCAGCGGATGGGTTACCTGGCGGTGGAAACGATCGTTAAGCATCTGCGCGGCGAGAAAGTGGAGCCACGAATCGACACGGGCGTCGAAATGGTCACCGCCGAGCGACTGAAAAACGAGCCCGAGATCCGCAAGCTCGTCGGATTGGAGTGATGAAGCTTTTTCGAAAAGGTTTACCTAAATCACAAGAATCAAGCCACAGAGAACACAGAAGTCACAGAGGACGTTCACCGAATGATGATGGTATTAAGTGGAGCTTTTCCACAAACTCGTTCGTCAATGGATTCCGAAATGCATGCAATGTCGTGTTCGTTTAGAAATGTATTCATAAAGTT
Organism: uncultured Planctomycetota bacterium; assembly: GCA_963713365.1. Taxonomy (GTDB): domain Bacteria; phylum Planctomycetota; class Planctomycetia; order Pirellulales; family Lacipirellulaceae; genus JABDGM01. The sequence goes on from CAVQLN010000013.1 coordinate 608,737, forward strand.
TTCATTTGATTGCTCTGTGAACTCTGTGATCTCTGTGGCTTAATCACGTTTCAATTTGCTCTCGTTTCACTCTGCGGTTCTTTTATGAAATGGTGAACTCCAGCAGCACTCGTCTAATACCGCTCGACTTGAAATGCGCGGCGTGTCGAAACGCTTTGGCGCGACGCGCGCATTGCATCGAGTGAATCTGCATGTGCGTCCCGGCGAGGTGCTGGCGCTTGTCGGCGAAAACGGGGCCGGCAAAAGCACGCTCATGAAGGTGCTCTCGGGCGCCGACGCTCCGGATGAAGGCGAGATGTGGCTCGATGGACAGCCCTACCGCCCGCGCAGCCCGCTCGATGCCCGAAAGCATGGCATCGCGATGATCTACCAGGAGCTGTCGCTCGCGCCGCACCTCTCGGTGATGGAGAATATCTTGCTGGGCATCGAGCCGACGGCTGGGCCGCTCGTCCGCTGGTCCGAAATGCGGCGGCGGGCCGCGGCCGCCCTCGAAGAAGTCGGCGTCCTCAATGTGCGGCCGGAAACGCCGGTCAGCCGGCTGTCCATCGCCCAGCAGCAAATGGTTGAGATTGCCCGTTCAGTCGCCTTGGAAAGCCGCGTGCTCGTGCTCGACGAACCCACGAGCAGCCTGACACGGCACGACATCGAGCGGCTGTTCGCCCTCATCCGTTCGCTGCAGGGCCGTGGGATTTCGATCATCTACATCTCTCATTTCTTGGAGGAGGTGCAACAAATCAGCGATCGGTTTGCCGTGCTGCGCGACGGCGAATCGGTCGGCGAAGGCATCACAGCAGCAACGCCGCTGCACGACATCATTGCCATGATGGTCGGCCGCGAAGTGAACGAGCTTTACCCGCGCTCCGAGCGCCGCGACGACGGCGAAGTCGTGCTTGAACTTGCGCACCTGAGTGGAGTCGGCAAACCGGTTTCGGCCAGCTTACGGCTGCGGCGGGGCCGGGTGCTGGGCATCGCCGGCTTGATGGGCGCCGGTCGCACCGAGCTGATGCGCGCGATTTTCGGTCTGGATCGTGTGGCAAGCGGCGAAATTCGCGTGGGCACTTTTTCCGGCCGCTCCACTCCGCAGCGCCGCTGGTCACAGGGCGTCGGCATGGTAAGCGAGGACCGCAAGCAGGAAGGTCTCGCCTTAGGCCTGTCGGTTGCCGACAACATGACGATGTCGCGGCTCACGGGGCTGGGCCCTTGGCGGCTTGGTGCTTCCCTCGCGGCAGCGCGCCGCCGCGCAGCCTTGGATTCGCCGCATTCCGATCAAGTGCTCGTCGCCCGCGCAGACGGTGAGCGCACTTTCGGGCGGCAATCAGCAAAAGGTTGCCCTGGCGCGCCTGCTGCATGCGGATGTCGACATCTTGCTTCTCGACGAACCGACGCGCGGCATTGACGTCGCCTCGAAATCGGAAATATACCGGTTGATCGATGAGCTGGCCGCCGGCGACCCTGCCGCCGGCCGCGCTCCGAAAGCCGTGCTGATCGTGAGCAGCTATTTGCCCGAGTTGCTCGGTGTGTGCGACGAGATTGCGGTGATGACGCGCGGCCGCCTCGGCCCCGACGCGCCCCGTCGCCCAATGGAACGAGCACCAACTGATGCTCGCCGCGACCGGCAAAGAGGAATCGGCCCCAGTATGACTCAGGTGCAAGATTCTGCAGGTCGCACCAGTTCGAGGCGCATTTCGCTCGGATCTTCCGAATTGGTGAACACCCTGGGCCGGTTCGTCGCCATTCTAGTGGTGTATGCGTTCTTTGCGTTCATGATCGAGGATGGCAAGTTCTATTCGCCGCGAGTTCTGGAGAGCATAGTTCGGCAAAGCGCTGTCTATGCGACGGCGGGGCTCGGCATGACGTTGATCATCATCGCCGGCGGCATCGATTTATCGATCGGGTCAATCCTTGCGCTGACCGTCGTAGTCGTTGCCTGGGTGCTCAATCTGCACGTTCCCAACGCTGCCGAGAGTGCGACGGACGAAGCCCGTTTCTTTATTTATAGGTGGCCTGTCTTGCTGCCGCTGTTGGCGGTGGCCGCGGGCGTTTTCGCGGCGGCGCTCGCCGGCGCCATCAACGGGCTTTTAATTGTTGGATTGCGCCTGGTGCCATTCATCGTGACCTTGGGCACGCTTCTCGTCTGGCGAGCCTTGGCCAAGGGCATCGCGCAGGAGAAGGCCATTTATCCGCAGGAGGATACGTGGGTCAGCGACATCATGCAGTCGACGTTCGTGCCATTCTTGAATTGGGCGCGCGGCGCGTGAGGCGGCAAAGCCCCCAGAAGGAATGGGCTGGTTCGTGCTTCCCTTGGGCATTTGGATTTTGATCTTCGCCGCGATCGCCGCCGCGCTCTTGCTGCGCTACACGCGCTTTGGCCGGCATCTGTTTGCCGTCGGCTCGAATGAAAGCACTGCCCGACTGTGCGGCGTCCCTGTTGAGCGAACTAAAGTCGCGGCCTACATGCTGGGCGGGTTCTTCGCCGGGCTCGCCGGACTTATGCAATTCTCGTTCGAAGGCGGCAACGGTTACCCGACAACGGCCGTCGGCTACGAGCTGCACATCATTGCCGCCGTCGTGTTGGGCGGCGGCAGCTTGCTCGGCGGCGAGGGCTCAGTGCTGGGGACCGTCATTGGAGCATTGATGATTACGATTCTGAGGATGGGCGGCGAACAAATGGACTGGCCCAAGTGGGTCCAGGAAGCCGTGATCGGAGGCATAATCATTGCCGCCGCCACACTCGACCGCGTCCGCCACCGCGGCACGCAATAGGTTTTCGAATAGAGTGCCACTGCTAACTTGTTAGCAGTGTTGCCAGTGCGAGGGCCTTGCGGTACAGAATCTAAGAGAATCACCAGCTCGTCGATCGTTGGTTTTTGAACTGCAAGGCGATCGGAGCAGACGCACTGCTGGACAAGCCAGCAGTGGCACCCCGTGCCCTCATGCTGCTAGACACCGGGATGGCAGCCATCAGTCACTGTTGTTTTCGAGGCATTTCTTCAGCTAGTACACCCGGCTTGACGTAAGGTCTTGGTCGGCTGACGCAGGATCGCAACTATTTGGGTCTCCCCCTTCCGTAGGCCGCGGTAAAAAATGGAGTTCTGTCGCGGCTCAACGGTCTGGGGGCAAGGGAGTTTTGCCGCCTTTGCCCGCCTGCCACAGCCGCATTGCCGCTTGCCAATACGAGCAAATTGCGTCGCCAAGTATGGCCGTTGATCCCCACAAATTTCAACCCGTCCCTCTGGGCCTGCGCCCGAGCTTCGGCTTTGGGGATCGGCTTGGATTGGCTACACCGGGGCATATCGAGGCCATTCGGCGTGCCGGCGGGGTTATCGCGCCAATCTTCGCTCAGCAGTCGATTCGGGAGATGACCCGCACGAGGCGAACGCCGGAGACTGTCCTGGCAGATGCCAGGCAGGCGCTTGCGAGCGCCGATTGGAGCGGCGACTTCGGGGCCGACGCCGACCACCTCAAGACCGCGGCGGATGTTGATGCAACCGCCTTGGCAAGTTTCACGTTTTTTACAATCGATCCATCCGACTTCGTCGACAGACGGGCCGATTCGTATCCCGAACCAGTATTACGTGACCGCTTCGCAGACGCGCGCTCGTCGATCGATTGGTTCGATCATTACGTGGGCAAGCAAGTCAAACTGCTCACGGGCACGACGACTGAACTGGACGAGCAAGCTCTGATGCGTGCAGCCGTGAAGTACGGCCGTGCATTAGCTAAGGGCATCGAGCTGGCCGAGCACGTTCGGGCGGTTCAGGAAGCCGCCGGCCGTGATTACGAGATCGAACTCAGTATCGATGAAACGGATGAGCCAACGACGCTGGCCGAGCATTACATCATCGCCGATCAGTGCTTGAGCCGTGGGGTGAAGCTCGTTTCACTCGCGCCGCGGTTCATCGGCACGCTGGAAAAGGGAGTTGATTACATCGGCGACGTCGATGCATTCGAGCGCTCGATGCGTGATCATGCAGCGATTGCTGATTTGTTGGGACCATACAAGCTGAGCCTGCATTCAGGCTCCGATAAACTCTCGATTTATTCGGCGCTGGCCGGCGCCACGGGCGGCCGATTTCATGTAAAGACGGCGGGCACTTCCTACCTAGAAGCGCTGCGCGTCGCTGCGATTCACGACGCGCCACTGTTTCGCAAAGTCTGCGAGTTCGCCCGCGAGCGCTATGACGCCGACAAGGCGACGTATCACGTCCACGCCACGCTGCAGAGCGTGCCACCGCCCACAGCTCTCAACGACCTTGAGCTGGAACAGACGTATCTCGAGCGCTGGGAGGGTGTGGAACCTGGGCGTGGCTTCACGGCGCCCGGCCGGCAAATTCTGCATTGCACTTTTGGTTCCGTGTTGACCAATCCCTCATTGGGCGCCGGACTTCGCGAATGCTTGAGTGCGCATCGGAATACCTATAACGACGTGCTGGCAGCACATTTCGAAAGACATTTACGCGCCCTACGTGCTGGCTGATGAATTTATATGTTGACGCAACGCATGAAAATCACGGCTGACCACTTTCGGCCATTCGGCCGAACGGGGCTGCGCGTACCGCCGATCGTGTTTGGCACGAGCGGGCTGGGGAATGCGTTTGAGTCGATACCCGATCAGACCAAATCGGCCATCGTTTGCGAATGGTTCCGCCAGGTCGTTCCACCGATATTCATCGACACGGCGGGAAAATATGGCGCGGGATGGCGCTCGAAGTGCTCGGGCGAACGCTTGAGCATTTGGATATCGCGCCGAATGAAGTCATCATCAACAACAAACTGGCGTGGAAACGTGCCCCGCTCAACGGCCAGGAACCACGCTTTGAACCTGGCGTATGGATGAATCTGGAGCACGACGCCCAGCAGTGCATCAGCTACGACGGCATCTTCGAATGCTGGGACGAAGGGTGCCGGCTGCTGGGCGGTCGGTTTGTGCCGCAGTTGGCATCGGTGCACGACCCGGATGAGTTTCTCGCAATCGCCACGTCGCCGGCCGAACGCGACCGCCGTTTTGCCGATATCCTTGGCGCTTACCGCGCACTGGGCGAGTTGAAAGACGCTGGCCTTGTGGTAGGCATCGGAGTGGCCGCCAAAGATTGGCGCGTCGTCAAAGAGATCGACCGTGCTGTGGAACTCGACTGGGTGATGCTGGCCAACAGTTTTACGGTAATGAGTCACCCGCCGGAACTGATCGACTTTATCGCGAGCTTGACGATGCGTCAGATCGGGATCATCAATTCGGCCGTGTTCCACGCAGGCTTTCTGGTCGGCGGACGGTACTTCGACTATCGAGTTGTCAGCCCCGATAATCCGGCACACAAGCGGCTATTCTCGTGGCGAAAGTCGTTCGTCGCACTCTGCGAAGGGCACGGCGTTTCCCCGGCGCATGCCTGTGTTCAGTTCGGCATGTCGGCCCCAGGAATCGCTGCCATCGCACTCAACACGACGCAGCCCGAACGCGTTCCCGAGAATGTGGAATTGGTGCTTAAAAAGGTCCCTGAGTCCTTCTGGTGCTCGATGAAGGAAGAGGGACTTTTAGCAGAAGATTTTCCGTACCTGGGCTAAAGTCGCAGCGATTGTTTGTGGGCGGCGCCTCAGACGCCGACGCTGCCGTCGGGTGGCATGTCTTCGCCGCGCCGTGGCGTACGCATGAGTTCCTATTGCGACATGCTCACCCGCCGAAGCGGGAGAGCATGTCACCCGGTCGCGCCCACAGTTCCTTTCTTGCGACAATTCAACTTTGGTAGAATACGACCACGATTTACGCCACGCGAGGAGTGAACCATGGCCGCGAAGACTGCGTCGCTCGCTAATGAAAAGGAAGTTTACCTGGTTGCCAGCGGCGACCTGCGCCTCTCGGCCAACCAGAAGTGCTGGCCGGCCCAGCAGGAAATGGAGCAAATGCTCGGCCGGGCGGTCGCCGACACAGGCTACAACATTGTTCGCGCACATGAAGAGCGGCCCGGCGCAGGCCATGGCTTCATCGCCAGCCAGCGAGAAGGGCTTAACGTTTTTCGCGAGATTCCGCCGCAGGCCCCACTCATCGTCGCCGAGGCCGTGTGGCAGTATTCGCATCACGTGCTGGCCGGGCTCACCACGCACCGCGGCCCGATCCTTACGGTTGCCAACTGGTCAGGCCAGTGGCCGGGCCTGGTCGGCATGCTTAATCTCAACGGTTCGCTGACGAAGGCCGGCGTCGAGTATTCGACACTGTGGAGCGAACAGTTCGACGACGATTATTTCAAAACCCGCCTGCGCGAATGGTTGGCCAGCGGACGTGTGACGCACGACAAGTCGCACGTTGTGCCGTATGAGCAATGCAGATTTGCCGCCGACTCCGTCGAGCTCGGCCGGCAGCTTGCCGAGACTTTGCAGCGCGACAAGGCGATCATGGGCGTCTTCGACGAAGGCTGCATGGGGATGTTCAACGCCATCATTCCCGATCATCTGCTGCATCGAACCGGCGTGTTCAAGGAACGGCTCAGCCAGTCGGCGCTGTATTACGAGACGACGCAAGTCGGCGACGACGAGGCTCGCGCCGTGCGCAAGTGGATCGAGGACCGCGGCATGAAATTTCACACCGGGCCGCGGCATGAGACCGATCTGACCGACGAGCAAATCCTCCAGCAGTGCAAGATGTACATTGCCGCCTGCGGATCGCCGACGACTTCGGTTGCGATTTGATCGGCATCCAGTACCAGCAGGGTCTCAAGGATTTGCTGCCGGCGAGTGACCTGGTCGAAGGAACGCTCAACAATACCGATCGCCCGCCGGTACGCAGCCGCGATGGCAAGCGCGTGCTGTATGAAGGCGCAGCCGCTGGTGCACTTCAACGAGGTCGATGAGTGCGCGGGCCTCGACGCCTGGATCACGAACCGCGTGCAGCAGGCCACCAATCAACCGGTCGAAACCACGCTGCACGATGTGCGCTGGGCCGACGCCGACCGCTCTGGAACCACGAAAGAATACGTGTGGGTCTTCGAGATCAGCGGCTCCGCGCCGCCGGCGCATTTCGAGGGCGGCTGGGCCGGTGCGGAGGGCTTTCGCCAACCGGCCATGTATTTCCCCAACGGCGGCAGCACGCTGCGCGGCATTTCCAAGCCGGGCGAGATCGTCTGGTCGCGCATCTACGTCGAGAACGACGAGCTGGCAATGGACATCGGCCGCGGCGCCGCGATTTCGCTTCCGCGCGAGGAAACCGAGCGCCGCTGGAATGCCACGACGCCCGCAGTGGCCGATCATGCATGCCGTCCTCTACGGCGTGTCGCGCGACCAAATGATGGCCCAGCACAAATCGAATCATGTGCAAGTCGTTTACTCGAACGATGCCGCGGCGGCCGACCGCACGCTGGAAGTGAAGGCGGCAATGGCCCGGGCGCTGGGACTGCGCGTAAACTGCTGTGGCACCCGAGAGCGGGCCGTGTGGTAACGTGTAGGGTGGGCACCGCCCACCAATACCAAGATTGGTGGGCAATGCCCACCCTACGATGAGAATCGACTCGCACCATCACTTCTGGAAATACATTCCCGACGAATACGGCTGGATCGACGCGTCGATGACGGCAATCCGCCGGGATTTTCTGCCGCCGGACCTCAAATTACAGCTCGACAAAGTCGGCATCGATGGCGCCGTTTCCGTTCAGGCCCGGCAAACTCTGGAAGAAACCAATTGGCTGCTTGACCTGGCCGATAAGCACGATTTTCTCAGAGGAGTCGTTGGCTGGGTGCCGCTGGCGGATGCAAACGCGGGAAGAATTCTGGATGCCTTGGCTAACCGATCCAAATTAAAAGGCATTCGCCACGTCGTTCAGGATGAGCTTGATGACGATTTCATTCTCCGCGACGACTTTAATGCGGGCGTGCGATTGCTCGCCGATTACGGACTTGTCTACGACATCCTCATCTACGAGCGGCATTTGCCGCAGGCGATCGAGTTTGTGGATCGCCACCCCAAACAGATGTTTGTCGTCGACCACTTGGCCAAGCCTCGGGTCAAAGATCAGGTGGCCGAGCCATGGCGCGCCGAATATTCGCCGGCTTGCGCAACGCGAGAATGTGTACTGCAAGTTTTCCGGCTTGGTAACCGAAGCCAACTGGAAGAGTTGGACCGAAGCGCAGCTCTCTGTTTATTTGGAAACGGTGCTCGATGCCTTTGGCCCGCGACGCGTCATGTTCGGCAGCGACTGGCCAGTGTGCCTCGTCGCCAGCAGCTACGAAAAATGGCATGACGTCGTGCGGCGGTTTTGCGAGAAGCTCTCGCGCGATGAGCAAGACCGAATCTTCGGCGGAACGGCAATCGAGGCGTATAAACTGTAGGGTGGGCACCGCCCACAAAATCCAGAGTCGGTGGGCGGTGCCCACCCTACGCATGAAAGCTTTCGTCATCAATTCGCCCGGCGTGACGTCAATTCGCGACGTTGCGGAACCCGTGCCCGGCGACGGCGACGTGCTGTTGCGCGTACGAGCCGCCGGCTTTTGCGGCACTGATTTGAGCTCGTTTCGCGGTGTCAATCCGCTGGTGAGTTATCCGCGGATTCCCGGCCACGAACTCGGCTGCACGATTGAAGCAATCGGTTCGGCCGTCCCGGGCGAGTTCCGCATCGGACAGGACGTGCTCATTCATCCTTACAAGCCATGCGGCCGCTGCACTGCTTGCCTGCAGCAGCGCCCTAATTGTTGCCGCGACAATGAAACGCTTGGAGTACAGCGCGAAGGCGGGATGACTGAGCTCATCGCCGTGCCTTGGCAAACGCTCTACACCTCGGACAAGCTTTCGCTCCGCGAAATGGCGCTCGTCGAGCCGCTGACGATCGGTTACCACGCCGTGCAACGCGGTCGCGTGAAGCCTACTGACACGGTCGCCGTACTTGGCTGCGGCGCGATCGGCCTTGGTGTCGTGGCCGCGGCCGCGAATGAAGGCGCAACCGTGATCGCGATCGACGTCGACGACCGCAAGTTGGCGCTGACGCGCAAGGTCGTGCCGCGCAGCATGACGATCAATTCGGCTTCGAGCGATTTGCACGACGAGCTATTGAAGCTGACGGATGGCCAAGGGCCGCACGTGATCATCGAGGCCGTGGGACTGCCGCAAACGTTTCGAGCTGCCGTCGACGAAGCGTGCTTTGCAGGCCGCGTGGTGTATATCGGGTACGCTAAAAAGCCGGTCGAGTACGACACACGCCACATCGTGCAGCGAGAGCTCGACATCATGGGCTCGCGCAATGCGTTGGCCGACGATTTTCGCGCAGTCATCGCGTTTTTAGAGCGCGGAACGTTTCCTGTGGATGAGGTCGTGACGCATGTCGTGCCGCTCGCGAAGGCGGGCGAAGCGCTGGCCGCGTGGAGCGCCAGCCCGGCCGACTTCACAAAGATCCATGTGGAGATCGATTGAGCAACCGTTGCGCGATGCGGTGCCGAAATGCGCGCATGGAGGCTGACTATCCAATCTTTGTCGGATGCACGGTCCGGGCCGTTGCCGCCGATTTGCGGTTGTGGCTCAGCACGCGGTTGAGTCGCCACCGGCCCAGCCATCCCAATTGAGTGCCGTCTGCACGAACGGTTTCAAGTTCGGTCAGTTGTGCAACAACTTGTAGGCCTTGCCACGTGATCTGCGTGTGGCTTACGTCCAGCTCGGCCAGGCGGCGGAAGACGCTTAATTGCCGAATTGCGTGGTCGGTTATTGTCGAGCCGGCCAGATCGAGCCGTCGCAGCTCGAGCAGCCGCTTGTGCTGACTCACGAGATAGGTTAGGGCTTCGTCGCCATTGGCGGCGTCCCGTAGCCGAACGCCTACGACCGATTCGGTGAGCTGCGCAAAATCACCAAACGACCGCTTCAACCAATCAACTGCCTCGAGTTCGACTTCGGCGCCGAACTGCTTCAGCCGGTCGATGACTTCGTGCACGGCCACATACGCGTCGACCTGGTTCGCGATCCAGCCACGCCGGTCGCCGCGAAACTTTACATATTCCTTCGCGTGCATGTAAGCGTTCTGCACGTCGTAAAAAGCCTGGCGATCGCCGCCCAAGTCGGGACGAATTTCTTTCAGCCTGGCGTGATAGGCTTTCTCGACATCCTGGTCCTGATACGGCGGCATCAGGCCAAGCGTGGCCATGAATTCCGGCCGTGAATCTGATTTCGATCGCGAAGAATGCGAGCTGCTCATCGGATTTGCTCCCATGGTCGCATTGTACTATCCGGCGAACGCCTCGTCGTCACGGTGGCGACTCGCGAGGCAGGTCGGCATCCGTATCGATATCGCGTATGACGGTTGGATCGGGCAAGCGCCCGATCGCGACGATGCAAAGCTCCGGATGCGCTAGCCAGAAATTGCCAAGCCCGGTTGGGCAATCGGCGGCAATGAGGATTTTAACCACAGGCGAGGGAATGAACACCGGATGCCCACCGTGCCCCTCGAACTCCGGAATGACCACCCGGACTGGTCGCTTCAGCGACCAGTCGGCGAGCGCGGCCAGCGTATTTGTTCGAACGTCCGGATGATCGCCAGGTTGCAGTACCACCGTCGCCTCCGCGTCGATGGACTGCGCAACGCGCAGGCCGGCGCGGATCGACTCGAACATCGGAGCGTCCGGATCGCTCGCCGCGCGGTGAAATGCACGGTTTCCTAGTGCCGCTGCGACGGCGTCAGCGTCATGCCCTAAAACGACCACTATCTCGTCGCAGATTGCGTGGACTGTATCGTATGCGGCGGCGACAAGCGGCTTCGGGCCGTCGGCTGAGTGCCACTCGATGAGTTGCTTCGTCCGCCCCATGCGCCGGCCGCGACCGGCGGCAAGGATCACACCAATGCGGCGAGTCATAGGGTAGGGCGGGTGCTCGCACCCGCCGTGCAATTTGAATGGTAGTGTTTCGGAGGGTGCAAGCACCCGCCCTACGATTTGCGAGGCGCGTTCGGTTTGATGATTGCTGCCGCGGCGGGCGAATCGCGCATGGGAAGCCGCGTGCGGACCATGCCGTCGTAACTGTAAAGCGCCCCGGCGATTGCCGGCGCCGTCGGTACTAGGCCAATCTCGCCCACGCCGCGGGCACCGAACGGGCACTCCGGGTCCGGCTCTTCAACGAAGATCAACTCCATCTCGGGCATCTGGTGCGCTCGCAGAACGCCGCAGTCGTTCATCTTTTTGGCACGGATCACGCCGCCATCGGCTTCGAAATCCTCGGTGAGCGCGTAGCCGATGCCCATGTGCAGCGAGCCGTACATCTGCCCCGCGAGCTGCGTGGGATTGATGACGCGGCCAACGTCGTGCGCGGCGACCATTTTCACAAGCCGGCCGTCATCATCGAGAATGGCGACCTGCGTGGCGAAACCATAGGTGAGATGCGTCTTCGGCCCGCCCGGTTTGTCGAGGTCCTTGCCGAGCTTCGACGTGTAATTGCAAATCCACTCGCCATGAAACGTCTGGCCGACGAGATCGGCCAGCGTCTTGCCGCCGTCGAGCTCGGCCTTCAGCTGCTTTGCCCGCTTCGGCGATCGAATTGCCGGCGAGCACTGTGGCTCGGCTGGCCGTGGTTTGGCCGCAGTCGAGCATGAGTTTCGTATCGGCAGAAACTTTGCTGAATACCGCTGGCGGCAGTCCGGTGGCCTCAACCGCAAACTGAATGCAAATCGTAAACAGCCCCTGGCCCATTTCGGTGAAGCCCGTGCGGATGTGCACCGTGTGCGTCGTCCTCGACGGTGAGCGCCGCCCGGCCGATATCCGGCATGCCGTTGCCGATGCCGACGTTCTTGATGCCGCAGGCGATCCCGGCGTACTTCGCGCTTTTGTACGCGTCCTTGACCGCTTCGAGCGTTTTGCGCAGGCCGAACGGTTTGTCGAGGATCTGACCCGTGGCGAACGCTTCGCCCGGCTCGAGAATGTTGCGGTCGCGGATGTCGTAGCCGTCGATGCCGACACGCTCAGCGAGCCGGTCGAGCAGGCCTTCGATGGCGAACGCGGCTTGGTTGGCGCCGAAGCCGCGCATCGCGCCGCAGGGTGGGTTGTTCGTGTAGACGGCGAGCGATTCCATGTCGATCGCCGGCACGCGGTACGGCCCGGTGCAATGGCCACCCGCGCGCTCCAGCACTTTCGCGCCGACCGAAGCATACGCACCTTTGTCGCCGATGATGCGCGCCTTCACCGCCGTGATGCGTCCTTCGGCATCGCAGCCGATCTTGTAGTTCAGTTCGATCGGATGCCGCTTCGGATGGATGTGAAAGCTTTCGGGCCGCGTGAGCGTGAGCTTTACCGGCCGCCCGGTGAGCCAGGCCATCAGCGCGGTTTGCGCCTGGATCGACATATCCTCTTTGCCGCCGAACGCCCCGCCGTTGCTCACGAGCTCCGTTTGCACCCGTTCGCGCTCGATTCCCAAGCACCGACGCGATCTGCCGCTGGTCGTCGAAGACACCTTGGCCTTGGGTGTAGACGAACAGCGGAGCTGCGACGCATCGGAGCAAGCGAGCCGGATAGCTGGCTGTCGATGCCGTTGCGCTCTCCAGCCTCTCTGCTCTCGACGCTCCGCCGCTCGTATCGGCACCGCGATGCACGCTTCCGGCTCCAGAAACAAATGCTCGATCCGCTGCGTGTAATACGTGTCTTCAATGACGTGCGCCGAGCTTGCGAAATGCCTCTTCGACGTCGCCGCGCTTGAGCACCGATTTGCTCAGCAAATTCGTGCCGCGCTTCGGGTGCACCAGCGGTGCACCCGGCTTGAGCGCCTCGTTCGGATCGGTCACCGGCTTGAGCACTTCGTATTCAATGTCGATGAGCTGCGGCCGCCTTGCGCGCGAGCCGCTGCGTGTCGGCCACGACGCCCGCGATGATGTCGCCCGTGCAGCGCGTTTCTTCGCCGATCGCGACAAACACGGGCCAGTCGTTTTCGATGAGGCCGACGTAGCGGTCGCCCGGCACGTCGGCCGCCGTCACTACGCGATGAACGCCTTCGAGTGCCAATGCGCGGCTTGGCGTCGATCGCAAGCACCTTCGCCCGCGGATGATCGGCCAGCCGCACGGCGCCGTACAGCATGCCCGGCACCGTCATGTCGTCGATGAACTTGCGGTCGCCGAGCACGGCGTCGTGGCCCGTGTAGCGCGGCAGATCGGTGCCGACGCGACCGGACTCGTCATTCGCGCCGAAGGCTCGCGGCACGGCTCGCCGCGACGCAACTTGGCGTACATGTTCGATGCTGTCGACGATCTGCGCGTAGCCCGTGCAGCGGCACAAATGCGGCTTCAGTGAGGCTGCGATTTCCTCGCGCGTCGGCGCCGCGTTCTTTTCGCACAGCCCGACCGCCCGCATCGCCATGCCCGGAATGCAGAACCCGCACTGCACGCCGCCGCAGCGGACGAACGAATCGGCAATCTGCTGCGCGATGCTCTTCGTCGAGACCTTCCAGCGTCGTGATCGATTTGCCCTCGGCCTTCGCCGGTGAGAGTGCGCAGGCAAGCACCGGCTTGCCGTCCATCAGTACCGTGCAGCAGCCGCACTGTGCCTGCGGCTGGCAGCCGTTCTTGGGCGACGTGATGCCCAGAAAATCGCGCAGCACATCGAGCAGCGTGAGCTCCGCGTCGTCCGGCAGATCAAGCTGCACGGCTCGCCGTTGACCTGGCAAGAAAGCTGACGGACGGTATCGATCGGATTCGGTCGTTGCCGCCATGGCAGTTGGCCTCGCATGAAGCGAGCGTGACGGATCGCCGAGACCCGCGACCGTAGTCATGGGTCGGACGACGCAGTGACTCGCCTGCCTGTCGCGACAGTGGTGGCCAACTCATGCCTGATAGAAGCACGCCCTCCGCTGTCGACGGGCGGCCCAGACTCTCCTTCCACCGTTATCAAGTTTCGCATAGAATTTGCCGTCTTTCAAGTGTAGTTCGTAGGTTACCGGTCGCAGACTTCGCCAGTTGACGAATCTGAATACTTGTCAGGCTGGAATGCCTGACCTGACATGATCGACCAAAAATCACTTTCTCGATGCGGCCACGCAAGTACGAAAAGCCGATGGTCCGATTCCTGCGCGACATGGTCGCGATCCCGTCGGAGTCGGCCGAGGAAGGCCCGGTCATCGAGCGGATCCGACAGGAAATGGAGGCGACCGGCGCGTTCGACAAAATCTGGACCGACGGGCTTGGGCAATCTGTTGGGGCAGGTCGGCAAGCCCGGCAAAGGCAAGAAGCTGATCGCCATCGATGCCCACGTCGACACGGTCGGCGTCGGCGAGCGCAGCGAATGGAAGCACGATCCGTACAAGGGCAAGGTCGCGGACGGCAAAGTCTGGGGCCGCGGGGCAGGGGACCAGGAGGGCGCGATCCCCGCGATGGTCTACGCCGCGAAGATTCTCCGCGACCTCAAAGTGCGACCTGTCGAATTCTCGCTGCTACTGACGTTCACCGTGATGGAAGAAGACTGCGACGGCCTGTGCTGGCAGTACATCGTCAACGAAGGCAAGATTCGGCCCGACGTGGTCGTCGTCACCGATTCGACCGATTGCAAAATCCTCCGCGGCCAGCGCGGCCGGATGGAAATCGGCGTCACCTGCCTGGGCAAGCTCGTGCCACGGCTCGATGCCGGAGAAAGGCGACAACGCCGTCTACAAAATCGCCAAGGTCGTCCGCGAAATCGAAGCGCTCAACGAGCGGCTCAAGGGCGACGAGTTCCTGGGCAAAGGCACGATCACCGTCAGCTACATCGACTGCAAGACGCCCGAGCCTGTGTGCCGTGCCAGGCCAGGCCTACATCCATCTCGACCGCCGGCTCACCGTCGGCGACACGAAGAAGTCGGCCGTCGCCGAAGTGAAGGACGCGATCAAGCGGGCCGGCGTCGAGGCCAAGGTCGAAGTGCTGCGCTACGCGCGGCCGAGCTACACCGGCCTCGTTTACGAAACCGAAAAATACTTTCCCGATGTGGTGCGAGGCCGAAGATTCGCTGCCCGTGCAGGCGGCCGTCAAGACGCATCACGAAGTGCTCGGCAAGCCGCCGACCGTCCACCGCTGGACATTCAGCACCAACGCCGTCTCGATCGCCGGCATGTTCGGCATCCCCTGCGTCGGCTTCGGCCCGGCGCCGGAAAACGTCGCCCACACCGTGAACGACTCGGTGCCGATCGAGCACCTCGTCAACTGCGCCGCCTTCTACGCCGCCTTCGGCCCGCCGTATTGCGACCTGGCCGCCGGCCGCGGCAACGGCAAGCCGCTGAAATTCAAACGAATCGAAGTAGACAGATTCAAAGATTATCAATTCACCACAGAGACACAGAGGACACAGAGAGTAGGACAGAGATGTGTTTAACAGGAGTACAGAGATGCAGAGCACTGATTCTGCACTGTGTCATCTCGTCTGCTTTCTGTCGTCTCGTGAACTCTGTGCCTCTGTGGTAAGAATTTCGATCGAAAGCGAGTAAGCGATGGCCAATCTGAAAGGCAAAGACTACATCGAAACGCAGGACCTGTCCGACGCCGAGCTTGGGCTGCTGCTGGACACGGCGACCGACCTGAAGCAAAAGTTTCACCGCGGCGAGCCGACGCTGCTGCTGCCGCATCAGACGGCCTTCCTGCTGTTCTTCGACAAGTCGACCCGCACGCGCAACGCGTTCGAAGCCGGCATGACGCAGCTCGGCGGGCATGCCCACTTTCTCGATTCCGACGCCACGCAAATCAGCCACGGCGAAACGCCCGAGGACACTGGCAAGATTCTCGCCTCGATGGGCCACGGCATCTGCATCCGGCACGACCTCGTGCTCAACGAGGGCAACACGTACATGCGGCGCGATGGCCGCCGCCGCGAACGTGCCGATCATCAACATGCAGTGCGACGTCGACCATCCCACGCAAACGCTGGCCGACCTGATGACGATCCGCGAGAAGTTCGGCAACGAATCTGAAGGGCCTCAAGATCGCCGTGAGCTGGGCGTTCGCCCCGTCGTACGCCAAGCCGCTCAGCGTGCCGCAGGGCCTCATCACGCTGATGACGCGCTTCGGCATGCACGTGTCGCTCGCCCATCCGCCCGGCTACAAGCTGATCGATCGCACCGTCGAAGCGGCCAAGTCGAACGCCGCCAAGAGCGGCGGCAAGTTCGAAATCGTCGACGACATGGACGCCGCGTTCAAAGACGCCGACATCGTCTATCCCAAGAGCTGGGGCGTGTACGACCTGATGCTGGCCCGCCAGCAAGCGAAGACCAAGGAAGAAGTCGCCGAGAACCAGAAGGCGTGCCTCGCCATCAACGCCAAGTACAAGAACTGGATCTGCGACGAGCGGCGGATGAAGCTCGCCAAGAAGTCGGCCGTCTACATGCACTGCCTGCCGGCCGACCGCGGCTCCGAAGTGACCGACGCCGTGATCGACGGCCCGCAATCGATCGTCTTCCCGGAAGCCGAAAACCGCCTGCACACGGCCAAGGCGATCATGGCCTGCACCATGCGCGAACGGCCGTTCTAACAGAGGACACTCCGTGTGCCGTAGCAGACTCGAGTAAAAGCAACAAGCAGCTAATGTTACTGCACACGGAGTGTGCCTATTACATTGCCGCCATGCGCATGCAAAGCACGAGCGACGCTCACAGCATTGGCCCGAACTGCTGCTTCATCGCAGGTGACCACGATTCGATCCTTGACGCACCAGCGGCCGGCCACCATCACACTGCGCACAAATTCCGGCCCCATCGAAAACAAGAAATGACTGGCCAGCTTATCGGCCGTCAGCGGCGTGGTCGGGCGATAATCGGTGAGCACCAGATCGGCGGCCGCGCCGGTTCAAGCACGCCGAGCTTTACACCAAGGCACTTCGAAGCAATCCGAGCAGACGCGGCTAGCATCTCGAGCGACTTCCCAAATGGCAGCGGCAGGCCGGCATCATGGCTTTTGAATTCGGCCGTACGGGCTTCGCGCCACATGTCGGCCCCAATGCCGTCGGTGCCCAACAGCGGCGGTTTCGCGTCAGCTTCACCACTGGCGTGTAGCCGACGCCGTTGTTCATGTTGGACGTTGGGATTGTGGGCCAGCGATAATCGTGTTGTCGCGTCGATTCAACAGTCGCGAATGTCGGCGTCAGAAAAATGCGTGCCGTGGGCGAGGATCGTGCCGGGCACGTCGAGCAGGCCGACGCGATTGAATCGCTCGAAAAGGCCGCAGCCGAATCGCTCGCGGGTGATTCGTTCGTCGACCGGATCTTCGGCCGCGTGGATGTGGACGCCGATGCCGAGCCGTTCGCGCGAGATCGACGCAACCGGCCAGCGAGTCTTCTATCCAGCGTGAAACTGGCATGGGCACCGACCATCGCGGCGAATCGGCCGTCGGCGCGATGCCGGCAATTCGTTTGCATAACGCTCGTTTTCCGCGAGGCCCTGCCGGCCCTCATCGCGTCCGTTGCGGTCGGTCACTTCGTAGCACAACACGCCGCGGCAACCGACCGCCGCGATGCCGTTTTCCAGCGCCGTGAGGCTGCCGTCGATCGCATTGGGCGACGCGTGATGATCGATGAGCGTCGTCGTGCCGCAGCGCAGCGCGGCCAGCGCGCCGATCTGGCCGCTGACTTCGACGCTTTCCAGCGTGTGGGCCCGATCGAGCCGCCACCAGATGAACTTGCAGAATCTCATGAAAGTTTCGCGGCGGCCGCGGCGGCGCCGGCATTCCCGCCGCCAACGCCGAATACAAATGCGTGTGCCCATTCACAAGCCCAGGCATCAACACGGCCCCGCCGCAATCGACAATTTCATCGCCCGGCTCCGACGTAACATTCGTTCCCGACGGCAGCGATCCGACTCATCCGCTACGCGCAAGTCGCCCGCCTCCACCCTCGGCGGATCGAGTTGAACGAGCAACGCATCGCGAAAAATGTGGCCATGCGAATATCTTAACCACAGAGGACACAGAGATCACAGAGAAGAATTGTAACAGAGAGAGCAGAGATCACTAGAGCATGGTGTCGAAATGATCAAGCTCTCAGCGTTCCTCCGCTACACTCCAGTCTCAACTTCTCATTCTCTGTGTATCTCTGTGTCCTCTGTGGTGAAAACAGATTGTGAATCAGAATAATTCCAGCACGCCCGTCCGCTCGTTGAACGCTTTGATCTGCTCGTCCCACTCGTCAGCTTGAGCGAACGTGCGCTCCCAGAACTCCGGCTCCCACAACTCGCGCAGCTCCTCCGCCGTGCGGCCTTGCTGCTCGACCCACGTGAAATACTTGAAGTTGTGCAGCGCCTTGCGGTCGTGATACGTCAGCTCGCGCAGGTGGTCGGTCGCGATGCCGTCGAGATAGCGGGCCTGGTCGTACGCGGCCCGCTCGGCTGTGTACGCGCCGTGCTGCGCGGCGAGTTCTTCCAGCCGGCTGGCGTACAGGTCGGCCGAATCGGTCAGGCACGTGAAGATCACATCGCGGCCGTCCATGTCGTAATACTTGGCCGTCTTGATCGCGGCCACAAGATTGCAGATGCCCGAGATGCCCACCAGCGGCAGCTGCTGAATCAAGTCGTCCGGCACGCGTGTGCTTGAGCAGCGTCTGGCCGACCGGCTCGTTGAACAGGCGGAACAACGCGAGGCACTGCTCGTCGTCGATCGCCGCGACCATGTCGGTGTTGCGCACGTTGTGAATCCACGGCACGTGCTTGTCGCCGATGCCTTCGATGCGATGGCCGCCGAAGCCGAGCTGATACAGCGTCGGGCATTGCAACGCTTCGGTGGCGACGACGCGAATCTGCGGATGCACGGTCCGCAAGATAATCGCCCGCCGCGATCGTGCCCGCGCTGCCGGTCGCGAAGACGTAAGCCGGACAAGTCGCAGCGACTTGCCGCCCAAGCCGACTGAAAGATTTCCTCGATCGTTTTGCCGGTGACGTGGTAATGCCACGCCGCGTTGCCGAACTCTTCGAACTGATTGAAGATCACGCAGTCGGGCCGCGTGCGGCGGATCTCCCAGCACTTGTCGTAAATCTCCTTGACGTTCGATTCGCAGCCGGGCGTCGGGATCACTTCGGCGCCGATCTCCTTGAGCCACTCGAACCGCTCGCGGCTCATTTCCTCCGGCAGAATCGCGACGGCCGTGCAGCCGACGAGCGCCGAATCGAACGCCCCGCCGCGGCAGAAGTTGCCCGTGCTCGGCCAGACGGCTTTCTGCTGCGTCGGATCGAACTGGCCGCTGACAAGCTTCGGCACGAGGCAGCCGAATGCCGCCCCGACCTTGTGTGCACCGGTCGGAAAGAATTTGCCCACCAGCCCGATGATCCGCGCGTCGACGCCCGTGAGCTGCCGGCGGAAACTCGATCCAATTGCCGTGGTTGAACAGCCCGCCGCGCTCGACCGGCTCGTTCTTCCACGTGATGCGAAACAGATTGGCCGGATCGACGTCCCACAGGCCGACGTTTTTCAGCCGCTGCTTGATCTTCTCCGGCACCGACTGACGGATCGCGCATCTGGGCGAACGTCGGCAGCAGAATCTGCCGCTCGCGAAACCGCTCGACCGTCCGCGACAATATTTCTTCGTTCACGTCATCGACGCGATTCCATCAATTACGATTTAACCACGGAGTACACAGAGGTCACAGAGGACGATCAAGAAGAGCACCGAGCTAACGAATGTCGTATTGCGAATTCGACAGTTTTCATCCTCTGTGCTCTCTGTGTCCTCTGTGGTTAATTCTTAATTGTCTGCTCATTGGCGACGGCGGCGACGTTGGGTTCGATTGCGATCGGCCGGCCGGCGGCGCGGATGGCGCTTCGCGTATCTTTGAGCCCGCTGCCGGTGATCATCACCAGCACGCGATCATGTCGGGCCAATCATTTTCGATTCAATCGCTGCGACGACTCCCGCCAGCGCCGCCGCGGCGGCCGGCTCGGCGAACACGCCGTGGCGGCCGGCCAGCCGCATCGCGTCCAAAATCGCCTCATCGCTCGCCGTGACGAGTACGCCGTCTGACTCGCGGATCGCGCGCACCGCTTTTCGCCAGTTGCGCGGCACATGCACGTCGATGCTGTCGGCGATCGTTTTGCCGTCGGCCTCGTCTTCGGCAGCGCATCGTGCTCGCAGCGCGTACTCGATCGGCTTCACTTCGCGCGGCTTGCACGCCCAGCAGCCGCGGCAGCCGATCGATCACGCCCAGCTCGTGCATCTTGCCGCAGGCCCTTCCAGATGCCGGCGATCGTGCAGCCGTCGCCCACGCTCACCGCCACCCAATCGGGCACGCCGCCGAAATCGGCCGATTGCTCGGCAATTTCCAGCCCGGCCGTCTTCTTGCCTTCCACCAGCACCGGGTTGATCGCGCAGTTGCGGTTGTACCAGCCGAACTCCTGGCAAGCTTTCGTGCACAGGTCGTAGGCGTCATCATACGACGAATTCACCGCAAACACCGTCGCGCCGAACACTTGCAGCTGCGCAACCTTCGGCTCCGGCGCCGTGTGCGGCACGAAGATATACGCCGGCAGCCCGGCCAGCGCCGCGTGCCCGGCCAGGCTGCTGGCCGCGTTGCCGGTCGACGCGCAGGCGATCGTCTTCGCGCCGACTTGCAATGCATGGCGAACGCCGACCGAGCTGGACCGGTCCTTGAACGAGCCGGTCGGATTGCGGCCTTCGTCCTTGAGCAGAATTTGCTGCACGCCGAGGTGCTGCGCCAGCCGCTGGCGATTCGACGATCGGCGTCATAGCCGACAGGCCACTCGTGACGCACGGCCGCGGTCTCCAGCGGCAACAGATCGGCGTATCGCCATTGGTTTCGCGGCCGACTTCGCCAGCGGCTTCATCGTGCCACGCCGCGCGCACGCGATCCAGGTCGTAGCCGATGTCGAGGATGCCGTCCATCGGCCCGCACTGCGGGCAGACCATCCACGTCGCTTCGGCGGTCGTCAGATTCACGCCCGGAAACGTCGAGCCGCAATGTGATGCAAGTAAGTTCGGTTACGCAGCACGCCATCGTCAATGCCCTTCAGCTCCCGAATGTATCGTGCACACACTGACCGGAGCCAGAGCACGCTTGCGCAAGCTATAATAGGAACCGTACATTCGCACAACGAAGGATGCCCGATGTAGGTGCAGAATGCGCGGGCAATCCTGCGACCCACGCTCCTGCATCCGTGAATCGCTGAATTCTGCATCGTTCGCACATGGTCGATCTCTTCTGCACGCCGTTCGCCGACATGATCCAGCGGATGCGGCTGGAGTTTCGCAACCAGCAGACGATCTTCGACCTGCCGGCGCGGAAGTGGTATCGTCCCGGCCGCTGAAGCGGCCTCGCCGCCTCGATTTGTCGGTGCGATTTCACGATCGCGTGGCCGGAAACGCCGTCGGGCCCGGCCTCCGGTCCGCAGACGCAGATGGCTCAGAACCTCGTGCTCTCCTGGCTCGCCGGCGGGCGGATCATGGAGCTCAAGACGGTCCAGGTCAACGACGAGCTGAAAATATCTCGCCCGTGCATCGACGCGACGAACATCGGCTACAACGTCGAGTGGTCGCAGGAGCTGCGCGTCGCCGAGTCGCTCGACCAGTACGTGCAAGGTGCGATGCTGATCCACATGCTGCGGCACGCGCCGCGAAGTGTTCGGCCATCCGTTCGGCGACGTGTCGATGGCCGGCATGAGCGGCGAGCCGATCTACGACATGTCGATCGGCTACGACCTGGCCGGCATTCAGATCGCCAAAAGTCGTCGATTTCATTCGCGGCATGATCGACGCCCGCGAAAGCGTCGAACGCCTGCGCGAACGAAATTCCGCGCTGGCTCGGCCCGCTGCGCGAGCTCGATTATCCGACCGCGCTCAGCCGCAGCATCACGCTCTCGACGTTTCACGGCTGCCCGGCCGACGAGATCGAGCGGATTTGCGCGTTCCTGCTCACGGAGCTCGACGTGCATGTCATCGTGAAGATGAATCCGCCCATGCTCGGCCGGGAACGGCTGGAGCACCTGCTGTACGACGTGATGGGCTACACCGACATTCGCGTGAACGAGAAGGCGTACACCATCGGGCCTGCAGTTCGACGAGTCGCTGGAAATCTGCGGCCGCCTGTCCACGCTCGCCGCGTCGCGCGGACTGCAGTTCGGCGCAAAGTTCTCCAACACGCTCGAAGTGGAAAACCACCGCGACGTTCTTCCAGCCGACGGAAAAGATCATGTACCTCTCCGGCGCGCCGCTGCACGTGATCACGCTCACGCTCGCCGGCGAATTTCGCAAGGCGATGGGGGCCGCGTTTCCCGATCTCGTTTTCCGCCGGCGTCGATCGCAAGAACTTCGCCAACATGGTGGCCTGCGGCTTCGTTCCTGTCACCACCTGCACCGATCTATTGAGAACGGGCGGTTACGGCCGGCTGCCGCCATACTTGCACGAACTGCAGCAGCAAATGGGCCGCGTCGGTGCGCGCACCGATCGACGATTTCATCCTCGACTGCCCGCGGCCAGCGCGAAGCGGCCGGCGGCGACCCGGTGCAGGCCGGTTTTCTGAACACGCCGCTCATCATCGCCGAAACGCAAGCCGACCCGCGATATCATGCTGCCCAGAACCGCGGCGTTCCCAAGAAAATCGATTCGCACCTCGTGACGTTCGACTGCATCACGTGCGACAAGTGCATCCCCGTATGCCCGAACGACGCGAACTTTTCGTATCACACGGGCGAAGTTCGAATCTCACTATCGCGACGTCGAAGTGCGGCCGGATGGCAGCATCACTGCCGATCGGCGACGCGAAGCGTCTTCAAGCTGGAAAAAGCCGACCAGATCGCCAACTTCGCCGACTACTGCAACCACTGCGGCAACTGCGATACGTTCTGCCCCGAATACGACGGACCGTACTTGAAAAAGCCGAACTTCTTCGGCAGCCGCCGGGCCTTCGATGCCGCCGTTCCGCACGACGGCTTCGTGTTGGAACGATCGCCTGACTCGATCGCGCTGCGCTGCCGGATTGAGGGCCAGACCTATCTCTTGGAGCGGTTCGCTGACGGCCGTTATCGATTCGGTGACGGCATAATTACATTAACCTTCGAATCGGACGACATCGCTTCTTCGAAAGTGGAGCACTCAGCCGCCGGCCGACGCACATGTCGTCGATGTGGGACGCTTTCTGGCAATTCGCACCCTGCTACACGGAATCACCAATCCCACCCGCGTTCATGCCGTCAACGCGCCGATCCTCGCCAATTTGCCATCGGCGGCTGTCGATTGAGACTTCTCGCAATCAGCGCACTACTCAATGCCGGCAATCTCCCGAAATGCCGTCCAATTGATTTTCAGCTTCCGCATGCGTGCCCGGAGCGTGTGAGGATTGATTGCCAAGAGCCGCGCCGCGCCGCGCGGTCCTTCGACGCGCCCTTGCGTGACCCGCAGCGCCGCTTCGATATGAGCACGCATTGCGTCGTTGAGCGGCGCAATGCGCCCGTGCGCGTGGGAACGACTCCTGCGCTAGTTCCCGCAAAGTTTGTCGAGGCGTCGAAAGGCCCGCGCGGCGCCGCCACGCCCAGCGCGGCCGCTAGTTCAAGCGAGTCGCCGTTGCCCAGAATCGCGGCCCGATCGATCACCGCTCCCAGCTCGCGGATGTTGCCCGGCCATTCGTACTCCTGCAGTAGCCGAATGTCAGCGTCCGTCGGCACCACCGGCGCCAAGCCGAAGCGGATCGCCGCCCGTTCGACGAAGTGACGAGCCAACGCCGGAATATCCGCAACACGGTCACGCAGCGGCGGCAACAGAATAGGAAACACGGCAATCCGGTACCACAAATCCTCGCGGAAGGTACTTTCGCGAACCATCGCAGCCAGGTCGCGATGAGTGGCCGCAACCACGCGAACGTTGACGCGAATGGGCTTTGCACTTCCTACTCGCTCCACAAACCCGTCCTGCAGCACGCGCAAAAACCGCACCTGCGCTTCCAGCGGCAGCTCGCCAATCTCGTCCAGGAAGAGCGTGCCCATATCGGCCCGCTCGAACCAACCTTGCCGCGTCTCATTCGCGCCCGTGAACGCGCCCTTCTCGTGGCCGAATAACTGCGAGTCGATTAATTCGCGCGGAATGGCGCCGCAATTCACGCGCAGGAACGGCCCGCCGTGCCGGTCGCTGCGTGTATGAATCGCGCGGGCAACAAGTTCCTTGCCCGTACCCGTCTCGCCCAGAATCAGCACCGGCACTTCCGAGCGGCTCACAAGACCAACACGTTGCATCACCTGTGCCAGGCCCGACTCTTCGCCCACGATCGTGTCGCCTGCCTCATTGCGGCCAAGACGCCGAAGCAACGATTGCCGTTCTGCTTCCGCCGCTTCGCGCAGCGTTGCCAATTCGTGCAGCCGAGAGTCATTGTCGATCGCCACCGCCATGGGTTCTTGCAACGCGGCGAGTAGCTCGACATGCTGCCGCGTGAAATGCTTCGCGGAATGGGCAACCGCGCACAAAACTCCGCTGGCGCCATGCTCGCCGTCGAGCGGCGCCAGGACACAGTCGCCGCCACTCACGTTGGGAATGAGCGCCTGTGGAATCCGGTCAACCTTTGCCGCACTGGACGCCGCATGCCACACGGCCGACTGCCCTATCCAGCGTCCCAGCCGACGCCACTCGGCCTCGGTAAATTGCTCGTCATGCACTTCAGTCCGTTGCGATTCAGCAGGCCATCGCGCCACCACCGGAGCGCGGCGATGATCGGCGTCGAGGCGGTGGACCGCCAAGGCAGCCAGCGGCAGGTGCCGACCGAGCAGCTCGCCGAGTGACGTCGTTGACTCGACAATCTCCAAATGGCGGGACACGTTTTGCCATGCCGCGAGCAGAAGTTCGCGCGTTTGAGACATGAATTCGCCAAAGAGTCCAGCATCTATGCTGGATAGCTAGTGAATACAATGGACAAATATAGTATATGTCACGGGTCGGACGGCTGCAATGGCATCTCTACTAGCTGCATTCGTCGCGAAACCCCGAGATTCCGGCTCTTTTTGCAAGAAACGCAATTTGGCACCCGTATTGCTTTGCTGCCCGACTCGGCGACGGTCAAGTTGCGCACGACGAGCGACCGAAAAGGAGGAACTTCCATGGCTCAGGTTCAGGGGGAATCCGAAATCGCATTTAACGTCGCAAGCCGCCGGCGACCTGCGTATCTGCAAATGCTGCTTGGGCCGTCAATGTTCGTTGCTTCACTGGTGATCGGATTGACCGGCTGCGGCGGTTCGTCGACAGGTGCGACTTCGCAAGGCGGATTCGCGACGAACCAAACGAAGCCGGCTGTAACGTTGCTCAACGTCTCGTACGATCCCACGCGTGAACTTTATGCGGAGTTCAATACTGCGTTCAAGCGGTACTGGAAAGAAGAAAAAGGCCAGGATTTGACGATCGACCAGTCGCATGGCGGCGCCGGTGCGCAAGCCCGTGCGGTCATCGACGGTCTCAAAGCCGACGTTGTCACACTCGCACTACCCTACGACATCGATCAGATTTCGGAGTTGGCCGGCCTGATGCCTGCCGACTGGCAGAAGCGATTGCCGAACAACAGCTGCCCGTATCTATCAACGATTGTGTTCCTCGTACGCAAAGGCAATCCGAAGGGAATCAAGGACTGGAACGACTTGGTGAAACCCGGAGTGGAAGTCATCACGCCCAATCCAAAAACCTCGGGCGGCGCACGCTACAACTACCTGGCCGCCTGGGGATACGCACTGCGTCATAACAACAACGACGAAGCCAAGGCAAAAGAGTTCGTGGCCGCATTGTACAAAAACGTTCCGGTGCTCGATTCTGGTGCCCGCGGCTCGACGACAACGTTCGTGCAGCGACGGATTGGCGACGTGCTGCTCGCCTGGGAAAACGAAGCCCTGCTGGCGATCAAGGAACTGGGGCCGGAACAGGTTGAAATGGTCGTGCCATCGCTGAGCATTCTTGCCGAGCCGCCGGTCACCGTGATCGACAAGAACGCCGATGCGCATGGCGCCAAGGACGTCGCCACAGGCGTACCTCGAATACTTGTACACGCCTGTCGGGCCAGAGGCTGGCCGCCAAGCATTACTATCGCCCGAGCAAGCCGGAGCTGGTCGACGAGGCCGTACTCAAGCAGTTCCCTGAAGCTCGAGCTGTTCAGCGTCAACGAAGTGTTCGGCAGTTGGAAGGAAGCTCAATCAAAGCACTTCAACGACGGCGGCGTGTTCGACTCGATCTACGCGCCGCAAGTAATCGAGTTCTGTCAAACACTTCTGCAATTTGACATTGGGCCAATTCCCATGATGGGAGCACTGAAAAAACGAAGTGCGCTGCCCGGCTTCGGGCTGACGATGGGCTACACGGTGCTGTACCTGAGCCTGATCGTGCTGATTCCGCTGGCGGCGCTGGTCATTAAGAGCGCGACCCTCGGCTGGGACGGCTTCTGGGCCGCTGCCTGGAATCCGCGCGTCGTGGCGTCCTACAAGCTGACGTTCACCACATCGCTGGTTGCGGCCGCGATCAACGCGGTATTCGGCCTGATCGTCGCCTGGACGCTGGTGCGTTACACGGTTCCCGGCAAGAAAATCATCGACGCGCTGGTCGATCTGCCGTTTGCACTGCCCACCGCCGTTTCGGGCATCGCCCTCACGGCCGTTTATTCGCAAAACGGTTGGATCGGGCAGTTGCTGCGAGCCGCTGGGAATCAAGGCGGCGTTTTCGCCGCTGGGCATTACGATCGCGCTGGTGTTCATCGGTTTGCCGTTTGTTGTGCGCACGCTGCAGCCCGCGATTGAAGAAATCGACCGCGAAACCGAAGAAGCCGCCGCCAGCCTCGGTGCGAGCCGGCTGCAAACATTCGTGTCGCGTGATCATGCCGGCGATCCTGCCTGCGCTGCTCACCGGCTTCGCGTTGTCGTTCGCCCGGGCGCTCGGCGAATACGGCTCGGTGGTGTTCATCTCCGGCAACATGCCGATGAGAACGGAAATCGCATCGCTTTTGATCATCACGAAGCTCGAACAATACGACTACGCCGGCGCCACGGCGATCGCCACGATGATGCTGGTCGCGTCGTTCATCGTGCTGCTGCTCATCAACCTGCTGCAATGGTGGAGCGGCCGCAACTTTCGAGGTGCCGCATGAGCATCGCCGCCAATCCATCGTTGAACGGCATCACGCCGAAGACATCGCTGGTCGAGACGGACCTCGCCGGCCGGCTGCGCCTGGCGACGGACGAGCCGGGACTGGTGAAATTCGCGCTGATCGTGCACGTCGCTGATGTTTCTCACGGTTGTGTTGTTCGTGCCGCTGGCGGCGATCTTCGCCGAGGCGTTGCGGAAGGGCGTGGCGCTTTATTTTGCCAGCTTCACCGACGCCCACGCGCTCGCGGCCATTCGCTTGACGCTGCTCACCGCGGCGATCTGCGTGCCGCTGAACCTGGTGTTTGGCCTGGCGGCCGCCTGGGCGATCACCAAGTTTCAGTTCCCAGGCAAGAGCTTCCTCATCACGCTGATCGACCTGCCGTTCGCCGTGTCGCCGGTGATCTCGGGCCTGATTTTCGTGCTGCTGTTTGGCATGCGAGGCTGGTTTGGACCGTGGCTCGACAGTCACGACATGCAGATCATCTTCGCGGTTCCGGGCATCATCCTGGCGACGCTGTTCGTGACCTTTCCGTTCGTGGCCCGCGAGCTGATTCCGCTGATGCAAGAGCAGGGCAGCGACGAAGAGCTCGCTGCGGTTAGCCTGGGGGCCAGCGGCTGGCAAACGTTCTGGCGCGTGACGCTGCCCAACGTCAAGTGGGCCTTGCTCTACGGCGTGATTCTGTGCAACGCCCGCGCGATGGGCGAGTTCGGCGCGGTGAACGTCGTTTCCGGACGTGTGCGCGGCAAGACGAACACGATGCCGCTGCATGTCGAGATTCTTTACAACGAATACAATTTTGTCGCCGCGTTTGCCGTGGCGTCGCTGCTGGCGCTGTTGGCAATTGTGACGCTGGCGGCCAAATCCATGGTCGAATGGCGAGTCCGCCGCGAGTACGAAGCAGGCCCTTGAGCCCGCGCGGGCAGAGGAGTTCGTTCGATGAGCATCGAACTTTCACACATCAGCAAGTCATTCGGCAACTATCAAGCGCTCCGCGATGTGAGCCTGTCGATTCAGCGACGGCGAACTGGTCGCGCTGCTGGGTCCCAGCGGTTCCGGCAAGACGACGCTCTTGCGGATCATCGCCGGCCTCGACACGCCGAACTCCGACACGCGCTCGCGCATCCGCTTTTACGAAGAGGACGTTGCCCATCGGCCAGCCGCACAGCGCAGCGTCGGCTTCGTGTTCCAACATTACGCCTTGTTCCGCCACATGAGCGTATTCGAGAACGTGGCATTCGGTCTTGCGCGTGCGGCCCCGCGGCGTGCGGCCGTCAAAAGCGGAGATCGATCGCCGCGTGCATGAACTGCTGGGCCTGGTTCAGCTTGACGGCCTTGGCAAACGGTTCCCGTCGCAGCTTTCCGGCGGCCAGCGGCAGCGGGCCGCGCTCGCCCGGGCGCTGGCCGTCGAACCGCGCGTGCTGCTGCTGGATGAGCCATTCGGCGCGCTCGACGCGAAAGTGCGGCAGGGCCTGCGCGCCTGGCTCCGCCGGCTGCACGACGAGATTCACGTCACAAGCATCCTCGTGACGCACGATCAGGAGGAAGCGCTCGAAGTGGCCGACCGCGTCGTCGTGATGAATCACGGGCGCATCGAACAAATCGGCACGCCGGAAGAGGTGTTCCACACGCCGGCCACGCAGTTCGTCATGGAATTCCTGGGCCAGGTGAACGTGTTTCGCGGCCGCGTGCACGGCGGCAAGGCGATGCTCGGCGAAGTGCCGATCGACGGCCACTTCTTCCCCGGCCAGGACGACAAATCCGCCATGGTTTACATGCGGCCGCACGAGCTCGACATCAAGCTCTACCGCAACGGTGCGCCGAGCTTCCCGGCGAAGGTTACGCGAATCAACCCGGCGGGCTCGATCGCCAAAGTCACCACGCGCACCGACGAAGGCCAGGAGATTCTCGTGGACCTAAGCCTCGATGATTACCAGCGGCTGAGCCTCGACCGAAGGAAGCAACGTCTTCATTTATCCGAAGACCGCCCGGGTGTTCATTCCCGAGTACGAGATTTGATGGAACGCGTAGTTGTAGGATTTGCCAAAATGAAAACGCAAACAGCCCCCGGCTTTGCCGGGGGTTTCAAGCGAAATCGGGCTAACCTCGAAAATAACCCCCGGCAAAGCCGCGGGCTGTTTGCCCACGAAGGAGTCGCCGTGACGGAGCCAATTGCACACCAGCCCCATATTCCTATTCAAGAACGCGCAATCGCGGTCGATGAAACATTGACCCAGATACGCGACTCGCTTCGCGGTCTGCGGTTCGGGTCCGTGAACATCATCGTTCAGGACGGTGTCGTGATACAGATCGATCGCACGGAAAAACGACGCCTTCGCGTCGACCGCAACAAATCGTAGGTCAGGCTTTCCAGCCTGACATAACAGCGCAATAGAACTAAACGAAGAACATACGAACACAATTTCTTGTCAGGCTAGAAAGCCTGACCTACAAACTCGCTGCCGACTGGATTGACCGGAGGCGCATTTCCACTGAGGGAGGTCGCTTTCATGGTCACTACAGTTTCTCAAATCGGCGCCGCAAAGCGCGCAAGCTCATCGGTTGCATCTTGGCTACCGGCTTCCAAGCAAAGGCGCGGCATGCTTAAGCCCGCCTGCTACGAATTCCGCTGTTGCTGAACCTTCGCGGTTCACATGCAAACAACCAACTGTCTGATACTACGTCCGCACTTTGTTCAAGATGAAAGGATCCAGCCATGTCAATCAAACGAAATGCCTTCACCTTAGTCGAGCTACTGGTCGTGATCGCCATCATCGGCGTGCTCATTGCATTGTTGATGCCGGCCGTGCAGGCTGCCCGCGAAGCGTCGCGGCGCTCGCAGTGCCAGAACAATTTGAAGCAGATCGGCCTAGGCATTCACAACTTCCACGACGCCAAAAAAAAGCTGCCCAGCAGCGGTCGGCCGACCGCCGCGAGCACCGTGCGTATCGGCAGTTTCGTGTTCCTGTTGCCCTACATCGAGCGTTCCGACCTCTGGGACCTTTACGATCAGAATGTGAACTGGAGTGATGCTAAGAACACGCCGGTCACGAGCAAGCGCGTCGCCGTGTACGAGTGCCCATCGTCGCCCACGAACCGAGCCATCATGGATCACAGCGTGGACGGCGCGGCACCCGGTGTGACGTGGATTCCGCTCGTCGCGCTGAGTGATTACGGTTCTTCGTTGGGAGTCGATCCAAGATTGCCCGCGGTGGCCGCGGCGGCGTACCCCAATTACCACACGGCCGCTGGAATTGATCCCGTCCTTACGATTCAGGGTAGCACAGCGCTGGCCTCTACTGCCGCAAAGCCTACCAATGGCTTCATGCCAAAGAATGCGACCGTCACATTCGGCGACGCCACCGACGGACTTTCCAATACGATCGCCGTGTTTGAATCGGCTGGCCGGCCGCTCGTCTATCGACGCGGTGCCGTCGTCGGTACTGACCCGGCAGTTCACCGTGTGAATGGTGGCGGCTGGTGCCGCGCAGCCACAGACATTCTGTTCGCTGGTTCCAATGGTACCGGTACACAGATTCCAGGCGTCGCGTTCGGTCGCACGAACGGATACGACGTTGGCGGCGAAACATATACGCGCCAGCGGCTATCCGGCGCCATACGGAACTGAGGGTACCAGTCAGCCCTACGCGTTTCATAAGGGCGGCGTGAACGTCGTCCTTGGCGACGGAGCCGTCAAGTTTCTTGACGAAGGAACGCACATCGGCGTCATCTCCGCACTGGTTACGCGAAACGGCGCAGGAGGCGAGGATACCAACGGCGACGGCAACGTCGACCGCTACAAGGAACCGCTCTTAGATCAGAACTTTTAGTTCGGCGTCAACCTCTTGTGCCGGCAACGACTTTGATTTTCTGGATCATGTGGTTGCCGGCGCTATTCTACAACGCACAAGCACAAGGAATGAATCCAATGTCCATCAAACATCTCTGGTCACGTTGCCATATATCCGTGATTGCAACATTTCCGTTATTTGTGGTCTTAAGCGGCTGCTCGGAACAGCGCGTGCCTGTTTACCCAGTATCCGGCAAAATCACTTACAAAGGTCAACCGCCCGTTGGCGCGAGCGTCGTGCTGCATTCGCTGAGCGGCAGCGATGCGAAAGACGTCGTCCCCGCAGGTACCGTCAAAGATGACGGCTCGTTCACAGTTACATCGTACGACCCAGGAGACGGTGCGCCACAGGGCGACTACGTGGCGACCATCGAATGGTATAGGTATCAATCCGAACTGGGTGGGGCCGGACCGAATGTGATTCCCTCGAAGTACGTCAGTGCGAAGACGTCACCCGTGAAACTAAGCGTCGACGGCGGCCCGGCTCAGATCGCGCCGATCATCATCAAGTAACCGCGATTCGTGCGCTCCATGCAAAGAGGCGACCGAAGGGAATGGAGGACACTCTGATGACTGCCAACAATGCGAATATCCCCCAAGAATTACGTCACATTCGCGGCTTTACGCTTGTCGAACTTCTGGTCACGATCTCCATTATAGGCGTGTTGATCGGATTGCTGCTGCCGGCCGTGCAGTCGGCGCGCGAATCGTCGCGCCGCACGAATTGCACGAATAACCTCAAGCAGCTAGGCCTGGCCTTCCATCAATACGAGGTGAATCGTCGTGTTTACCCGCCCGGCACCGCATTTTCCAAGCCCGACGGCGACTCGACAGGGGTCGCTAGTTTCGGCTGGGGGGCGTTCTTGCTTCCGCATCTGCAGCAGGGTGCAATTGTGAAGGTGCTCGGACTGCCGTCGGCTCAGTTGCACGATGTGCTGCAAGGCCCTCAAAAAGATATTGCTCAAGCCGAGTTGCCGCTGTTTCGTTGCCCGTCGGACCCAGGGCCGCCGCTGAACTACGATCGCCCATTCTCAGCGCGAAGTACGGCGACTTGGCCCCTGCCAAGTCGAATTACATCGGCAACCACGGCACGCGCTTCGTCACCCGCCTGCAGCGATCCCAGGACTACCTCATGGATTCGTTCGGTATGCTGTTTCCTGACAGCAAGCTGCAGGAAGCGCACGTGTTGGACGGCACGAGCAACACGATTCTGGCCGGGCGAGCGCGCTTTGCGCGATTGGGCCGGCGTATGGATCGGCGTACGCAACGACAACAGCATGGGCGACACGGGCCTGCGGCAGAATCTCGGTATTTCCGACATTCCCATCAACGCCCGCGGCGACGGACCGCGCCGTGGATTTAGCAGCGAACACCCGGGAGGGGCGCTGTTCGTCTTCGCCGATGGTCACGTCGACTTTCTCGATGAAGAAATCGAGTTCAACCAAGGAGGAGCCACGTCGACCGTTCCGAATGAAAAGAAGCAGATGGGCTTATATCAGCGCTTGCTTCGACGCAACGACGGACAGATCTCTGTTCGCATCGCCCGTCGCAACGACTGACGCTGGAGTTTTCGCGAGGCCCTCTGTCGGCCAATAGCGGCAGAGCTACGCTCGGCTGGTTTTAGACGTTTCGCGCACGTGGTTGCGCCGCACAGTTCAACCCGCGTCAATGGCACAAGTATTGCTCGCCGTTGCTGCCGAGAGCAGGCAAATTCGCATGTCAGGCGGCACGCGGTAGCTTGCTCCAGCGACGAGGAGGGAGCATCATGCGAGGCGCAGCACGATATGAAATGGAGTACCTGGTGCTGCGCGGGGCCGGAACCGAGAAGACGCAAAGTTGGCGCAAGAGTTGGGTCGCCGCCTCGAGGCTTTGAGGCGGTTTGATCAGTGCTTCGCCGACGCCGACTGGCGGCCACGCACTCGCGGTTCTACTCGTCCGCCGCAGCAGGAACAAACCGGGGATTGACTGCTAGCACCGATTCGAGAGGAAAAGCCATGAACTGGGATACGGTCAAAGGCCAGTGGAAGCAATTTCGCGGCCAAGTTAAGGAGCAGTGGGGTAAGCTCACGGATGACGATTTGGACCGCATCGAAGGCAAGCGCGATCAGCTGCTTGGTACCGTGCAGAAGCGTTACGGCATCGCGCGAGATGAAGCCGAGCGGCAGCTGCGCGAGTTCGAAGCGCGCAAGCGGCCGACATTAAATAATCCAACCGATATATGGCCGGGTTATGTCATAGGCAACCGCGCCAACAGCCGCGGTGGACCAACGGGACGCTAAAACGATTCACCGCTTTGTGGCGAATCAATGTCCCAACCGGTCTGCCGCGTTTTTTATTGGTTAGTATGACTAATCGAGCGCCCGCTCGCATCTCGCTCCGCCAAATCTCGACCGTTCTCCGCCGGCTGCAGATCGCCCTTCGACTTGTCGAGGATCTTCGCTCCGGAGCGGACAATCTCTTGCGTATCCTGGCGGATCTCGTTCGTCTCCAGATTGATGCTCGTTCGGCCGGTGTCGGAGCTAAACGTCAGCCAGCCGGCAAACGCCAGGAGCGCGACGACGATGGCAAGGAAAATAAGAACTCGCATGACTTCTGCCTCAAAAGGGAACGGACGTTAACTCGTCACGAGCAGATGCAATCGCCATGCCTGCGACAACCCATAGAGCTCGGCGCTTCTGCAACAGGCGGTTACATTCGCCGGTGAGCGCAATTCGCGGACAGTGAACGCCGAACGGCCACACTGACCGTGCGGCGTCATGCCTTGTGCGACGGGCTGTCGCAAAGTGCGCTGGAACCGCCGAAACGCGAGCTGGAATCAGCCCACGGTGCCGCGCTTCGCTTCGGCACGCCGATTGCGGTAAGTCTGTCGTGGTTCCGAACGAAAATTAGCTCGCTCATTAGTCTGCCTGTTTAATGGCCGACAAGGGCGAGCCCGACTTAACCGAGTAACGGAAAGGGAAGGTGCATCATGTTGAGTTGGGCACTTACATTTTTGGTGATCGCGCTCATCGCGTTGGCGCTTGCGCGTCGGGAGTAGCCGGTCTGTCGATGGATATCGCTTGGATACTATTCGTCGTGTTCATCGTGCTATTTCTGATCGGGTTGATCGCCCCGCGATTTCGCGGCCCAGTTGCTTAGCTGCGACACAGGTCGCTTGCGATCACTAGCAGAACAGCCCGCCAGAAGCGAATGCTTCTGACGGGCTGTTTTTTTGTCGTTTTCGAAACATTAGCCCGAAGCGCAAGCGAGGTGGAAATGCGAATGTCCACGCTTGCGCTTCAGGCTTACGTACTGGTGTGCTGTCACATACGGAAAATGGGTGGCAGCTTCGCCGCGCCACGCCGCAGGCATGAATCCCCTGCTACAGTACACGCTCACCCGTAGCAGCGCGAGAGCAGCCACACCATTACGTTATGTTTAACGATGCACTCGCGCTGGATCCAGAAATTCCGTGCTGCCTTCGAGCTGGCCTAGCGTCGCCCGCCTAGTGAGCGTGCGCACTAAATGCGCTCGGCGAAGACGAGGAATGGTGCGGGGGCATGATAAAATGCGGCGCCGGATTGCTATTCTGCAGCGAAATAATCGGCATGCCCCAGGCCTTCAGTTTTCGTTGCAGTGTGCGCACAGAGATCCCGAGCGTCTTTGCGGCATGCGTGCGATTCCCATGGTGCTCCGTCAGAGCCTGCTCCACCGCAGCCCGCTCCAAGTCTTCCAGCGACGTGCCGGGCGGAATGTCGATCCCCGATTTCGACGACGCATTCTGGTCCATGGGCTGCCGGCCGGCGTGCCCGTTGGTGTCGCTGCGTTCCAAGAGGTTGGTCACGAGCGTGCGGAGCTTTTCGGAGTCGACCGGCTTGAGGAGACAATCGGCCGCGCCAAGCTTCATGGCCTCGACGATGGAATTAACGTCATTACGGTCGGCAACCAGGACAAAGGGCGTGCTCGGACGTCTCTCTTTCCACTTTCGCAGCAATTCCAATCCGTTCAGTTCGCGTGACTGCAGCTCGCTGATTACCAAATCGACCGCGTCATCGGCGTAGGCGATGGCATCGTTCGGATTGTCGGCTCCCACGACATGAAAACGGTCCGGATCGAGGGTACGGATGATCGATTCGCGCTCGTCCGGGTTGTTCTCAACCACGAGTATGACAGATGCAGTAGCCATGATCTTTGTTCCATTCCGAGTTGGAGAACGCTAGTAAGTAACTCCGCAGCGGTGAGTTTGCCGACAAAGCGCCGCAAATAGCGTACCGCGGCGTGCTGCGCTCGGCCGTACAAAACCATACGCCTACAAGGTTTACGGCAGAAAACCGGCCGCCCGCTTGGTTGCTCGTCGGACAATCTGACACGACCGCGACCACTGCGCCATTGCGACGATCCGTCGCATTTAAGTCGGCGAGAACCAGATTTATTACTACGACGTTTCGGTTAACTCGGATCGATTTAGAGATCTCGAGTTTGAGGACTGCGGCAAGTCACCGAACCATGGCGAGAAAGCCGCACAAGATCATCGGTTGCGACGTAATGACGAAATGTTGACGATCTTCTGTCGACAACGTTTACCAAACTGGCATCCCGAAGTGCGGAGCTATGCCGTGCGCACAACTACGGTCACAATCGCTCTCCGCGATCTGGCGCGTTCAGAATTAATCAATCCGGCGTTCCCGGACGCGCGATGCATCATGACGCTAGCCACAAACGTTAGCGTCAGTTCGCAGGTGCGCCGCTTTATCGGCGTCGGACTGCCAGGGCCAATAAGCCAACGGCCAAGAGCATCATTGTTCCGGGCTCGGGGATGATCGTGAACGTCGCCGGGCGCATAATTGCATCCGGTGTGCCGTCGGCGCCAAGTTGCAAGTTTTCACGGTAGCTCACATTAAACGCCCCACTGTGATAAGCGGGCGGCGCAGTGAACAAATAGTTTGTACCGTTGAATCTGGCAACACCATTGCCCAAGGCATCGACGCTAATCGACAACTCGTACCAATTCGACGCAAGGCTGCCGAGGTCGATTGATTGGAGAATGGTCCAATCCAACGGCGTGTTGCCGCCCGCCGTCGAGTCGCCGCCGTCATTCGCATCCACAAGGTACAGAAATTCTTTGGCCGGAGTTGTCCCATTGATGGCCGTTCGCTCATAGACCCAAGCAAACCCGGTAGTGCCATTGAAATTATCGCTGGCCGGTAATGTCCCTGCACTGAGGCCAATATTGCCTGCTAAGTCGGTCAAATCCGCGAGGCCAGTGCCGTTAAAATCGCCACTGCCGATGCCATAAATTGTGGCCTCCGAGCCCTGAAAAGCGGCCGTAGCCGTCATCTGCTGCGGCAAATCGCTGGTATCCAGATAGGCGTAGATCTTGAAGCCGCTCTGGGCGGTGTTGAACACCTGAGTTGTTGTCACTGCGTTTCCGCCACCCGACGGATCCCAGGCAATAATCGCGCGATTACCCGTGCTCGGGGCAGGTGCAATCGCATTGGGATTCGTGCCGTCCGCGATTGTGGGGTCGATGTATTTGGCGTTCACAAAGTTAAAAGCAAAGCCGGGAACTTCGGCGCCGACCGTCTCGCCGTGGGGTTCGGCGGCTCGTAGAATGTCATGAAACCAGTATTGTTCGCTGCTCCCGGCGTCGAAGGACGCATGCCGAAGTCACGGCCGTTGCTGTTGGTGTCGCGTCCATCAACAAAACGGCCCAGACTCAAGCGCGTGTTGAGCGGCGTTCCGGTGGGGTCGGTCGTGGTCGTATTAGCGAAAACGCTGCCTTCAGCCGTGGAAGAAGTTGATATTGCGACTGGACCTTTGTTGCCCTCAGTGATCAAGGTGTCGACAACGATGCCGCTGGCATCCAGCAGCTCCATGCCTTCGTTATCGTTTTCCTGTGTTCCCGTGACGACAAGGTCAACGTTCGCTACGCCCGTCATGCCGATCACATAGTAGTCGCCAGCAGCAACAAGCGAA
Source organism: uncultured Planctomycetota bacterium (assembly GCA_963713365.1). Lineage (GTDB taxonomy): Bacteria > Planctomycetota > Planctomycetia > Pirellulales > Lacipirellulaceae > JABDGM01. The sequence continues at coordinate 645,528 of CAVQLN010000013.1, forward strand.
GTGGCTGCTGGAATCGTGAAATCGGCATTGTTGTCGCCCGGAGCCGCTACCGTATCCGAGTTGCGAACGACCCAGCCCGAGATATCCACGGCCGAAGCGCCGTTATTGTAGAGTTCGACGAACTCGCGATCGTCGGTGCCGCCGTCGTCGTATACAACCTCGTTAATGATGATCGCGGCGGATGCCGACTGCCGAGAAAAGAGGATTGCGCAAATGGCTGCGCAAGTGATAAGTACGCGCATTAGCTTACTCCTTCAATCGAAGAGTGAATTCATAGGTGTCGGAGTCAATGCAACCGACCAGTCCGCGAGACTCGAACGAGTTGGCGGATCCCGCCTCCGCCAGCTTTCCGCCGCTTCCTATGATTTTAAGCGGACAGTCGCGATGTCAAGCAATTGTGGGCTTTTTCCAGTTAATTCGTTTCTCAATTGCGCATGCCCGAGAAAGCCATGCGCTCCGGGCGTTGTTTTCACCAAAATCGAAGGGGGAGCGCCAATTTTAAAGCCCAAGCTGGCTGAGAGCCACAACCGCATCCAGCTCGACCTGCAACAGCTCGTTCTCAACCCCAGATACGGTGGTGCTGGCGTGCGGCCGCTCCACTTGTGTGACAGCGCGGTCGATCACATCGTCGTGCGATTTTCCTTCCGCCAAGGTAGCCAAAAGATTTTGTGAGCCCGCAGGTCTCCATTGTGCCAAAGTCATTCGCCACACGTCGACATCGTGTCGGCCGCTATCGCGAAGACTAGGACCAACCATCGCAATAGATACTGAAAACGCGTCAGTTGATCCAATATTGTTTGTTTCGATCATTTCGGTGTGCGGGGCGTGCGTAGCTGTCGTTGCCGATACGGCGGACGCGGCCGCGACCACGTTTAATGCGCCGTTCGCTGTACCTGTTGCGGCCGGCGATGTGCCGTACTGCGCACGCCAAATCTGGTAGTCGGCGTCGTTTACCATCCCGTCGTGATTGGCGTCTCCGCGCGTTCCCGGTTCCACGCTGGTGTTATTGAACTTGCGCCACACCACAACGTCGGCCGTGTCGACGATGCCGTCGCTGTTGAAATCGGCGTTGTCAGGTCCGAACGCGGCGAGGCCGAAGAAATCGAACACGCGATCGATCACCGCGGCTCGATTGGCCGCCGTCGTGATCGTTTCAAACGGGAAACCGAACATCACCACGCTGCCGCGGCCGCCCGTGCCCGGAGCTTGAATTCCGGCGTTGCCCGCGCCGTTTGCATAGTTGAGTGCGGCTTCGGCGCCCACCTGCGGGCCGATCACATCCGCCAGCTCCGCGTTGTAGAACAGCGTGCCGTCGTCAAATGAAAAACTGAGACCTGCAAAGATGCTGCCGGCGATTCCGTTCACCGCGTACGTGCCCGCGCCGTCGGCGACATAGTTGCCTTTGAGCGTGTTCTCAAAGAACGCGCGGCCATTGTTTTGCTGGTCGAGGTCCCAACCGATCTCGGCGCCGGTGACAAACAGGTTGCCGCCCGCGGCGATGAATTGCTCAACCTTCGTTTGCTCGGTGGCATTAAACGTGTCGTCAACCGTCGATTCCTCACCGAGGATCCAGATCACGGTGTCGTAATCAGTGAGACTCACCCCGCCGCTGATCACAACTTCATTGCTCGCGCTGGCAACGTGCACGCCCGGCGCGGCCGCGTGAATTGCAGTTGCCACCTGCACGACGTAATCGCGCGAGTTGCTTTCGCGCGGCCGTACGCGATCTACCGTGTTGTTAGGCGCCGGCAAGGTTTGCCGCGGATTCAATGCGCGGTCCAGCCGGTCGAACCCGTTCACGATGAGTACCTGCTTTGCTCCACCGCTAGATAGCGTGCTGACCACTTCGGAACCGCTCGATTCGCCGCCCGTGTTCACGGCCACAACTTTGAAAAAGTAAGGAACGGCCGGATCGTAGCCGGAGAGCGTCACCGTGCTGGTTGCGCCGCCGGCGACAAACGTGCCGCCGTCGAAGCCGTAGCCGTTCATCGAGGCGTAAATGCGATAGCCGGTCGCCGCACCCCCGGCAAAGGCGTTGGCAGCCGGCGGCACCCAGGAAATCGTCACGCTTCCCGGCGCGTTCGAAAAGGCGAGGACGCCGGTGACTGGCGGCGGCAATTCCGTCGATGGCGTCGTATTCTCATCCACCGCGGAAATACTTGATGAGTCCCTGGTACGTGGCCCGCGCCACCGCGTCGCGCACGTTCGCCTCGCGCATCAACTGGGCATCCAGTTGGTTATCGTGGAAAGCCACTTCGATGATCGTGGCGTCGAATTCGTTGTTGATCCACTCGTTGTTGATCTCGCCGAACTCGATGTCGCTGCGGTCGAGCGTACGACATTGCGTGCCAGCCGGTTGAACCAGTCGGGATTCCAGAGAGCCGTTCTGGGCCACGAGGTCGTTGTTCATCTCGCGAGCCAAGCGTGTTGGCCAGCAGGAACTGGTTGGGCGTTCTGTGGCCGGATCGTTGTTGCCGTTGTACAGACCCATGACGCCGCGGCCGCCGCCGGCGTTCGAATGGTAACTGACAAACACGCGGTCCTTGAACGCGCCGTCCACCTCGCGATTCATATACTCGGCGAAGCGCGGCCCGGCCGTGACCACCGACGTGCCGTATTCCGAAGAGCTGATGCCTTGCGCGAACGGCGGCGCCGCATGGCACTCGACCCAGTACAAGCCGGCTTCGTCCTCGCGTGCCAGGCCCGATGTCGCCCATGCCGTTGCCGAAGCGGATCATGTCGGCGATCACCACGCTGCCCGCGCTCGTGGAGCGGTTGCTGATGTCGACGTAACCGCCGGTGCCGGCTTCGAAGTAATACGTGCCAAGGTACACCAGGCCGTTGCCCACGCGGCGGTGATTCACCGTGACTTCGGTGATGCCGCCCGAATGGTTCACGCGGTAAAGCTGGTCCGTGGCCCGGTTGCCGCCGGAAGCCGTCCACGCGTAGACAGGATAAAAGTCTGCCTGCGGAATATTCGGTTGGTAGCGCGCGTACGCGGTTTCCGTCGCGGAAGTGGTGGCGAACCGATACGGAACATCGCCCGCGCTGCCGAAGTAAACCGTGCCGGTGCTGTTCGACCAGTTGCGCGCCGACGAAGGTCACGCCGGGGTCGTCGTTGTCGAGCACCACCTCGCTGCGTTTGATGTCCGACGGGCCGCAAAGGAGCAACCGTCGCACCGGCGCGAAACAAGTAATCGGCCAAGAAAGTCATCTGGTCGTAAGTGCCCAGGTCCTCGATCATCTCCGTGCCGGGAACTTCGGAGCGCTGAAAGCCGTCGCCGACGACCCAGCCGTGGCCCGGGTGGATATAGGCGATCTTGTCGGAGAGCCCGCCTTCTGGCTGCGTGCCGACAGGCACCAGTCCGGCGGCGGACATCGGCAGCCGCGGCTCCAATGGCTCGAATGCAAGAATACGCCGGGGTGCGGCGACGCGGTCGCCACCGCCGCATGAGCCAACCAAGAATGCCGAACCCGTCAAAAGTGCCCGCTTCACGCGGCCAAGCCAATCAAGCACGATGCCTCTCCTGCTGCAAACATCAATGATGCCCACGCCTTCACAGCTAAATTCGTGAGAATTCAGCGGCGATCGATGCACTACAACCTTAGCAGCGAAAATGCAAGCATACAAAACCATTGTTGGAACAGGAGGAAGCAGAGGAAGCAGAGGCATACGCATCGCGTCCAATTCGGAACTCTGCTGCCTCTGCGACCTCCTGTTCAAAAACTTCGGTGATTCACCTAAAAAAATTCGTCTTTAATGCGGTACAGTTAATTCTAATCAGAGATTCAAATCAGGGCGTTTTTGTTGCGCGTTTCGCGAATCACTATCGCCCGCCGCTTTTCCATATCCGCGCGGGTCGCTGACGCCGATCGAGCTTCCCGCGCGTGTTGCTGACCGCCAGACCTTTCGCATTGTCGACGGCGATCGCCTGGTGATGCCGCCCGAGTCGATCTCATCAAGGGCGTGCCCGCGTTGCCGAAGCCCGTCGATGTAACCGTCCGCCAAATCCTTTTCGTACGTCACCACATTCGGCCGCCACTGGTGATGAAACCGCGGCCGACCGACCGCGTCGGGCAGCGACTGGCCGAGATCGATCTGCCGCACGATCGTCAGCACCACTTGCGTGATGATTTTCGGTCCGCCCGCGGCGCCGACGGTGAGCACCGGCTTGCCGTTCGCAGTTGAGCACGATCGTTGGGCTCATGCTCGAAAGCGGCCGCTTGCCGGGTGCGACACTGTTGTTCTCCGCGCCCACCAGGCCAAACGCGTTCGGCACGCCGGGATAAATCGAGAAGTCGTCCATCTCGTTGTTGAGCACGACGCCCGTGCCGGGCACGATCACTTTCGAGCCGAACGCCGTGTTCACCGTCGCGGTGATGGCGACCCAGTTGCCGTCGGCGTCGGCGGCGGCGATGTGCGTGGTGTGCCGGCCGAACAGATCCTGTCGCCAGTTCGGCGGCGTGCCGTGCGCGGGCACGTCGATCGCTCGCTGCCGGATCGATCTTCGCCGCCAGCTGCTTTGCATATTCCTTCGATGCCAGCCCGCGCGGCACGTCGACGAAATCGGCGTCGCCCAGCCAGTGAGCGCGATCGGCAAACGCCAGCTTGAACGCCTCAGTCATCGATGTGCGCGACGGCGAGCGGGCTGACCTTGTCGATTTCGCCGCAGGTCGAAATTGTTCGAGAATGTTGAGGATCTGCGCGACGTGCACGCCGCCGGAGCTGGGCGGCGGGAAGCCGATGATTTCGTAACCGCGGTAGGTGCGAGCGGAGCGGCTCGCGGAGCTTGGCCTCGTACGCGGCGAAGTCGGCCGCCGTGATGATGCCGCCGTTGGCGGCCATCCACTCGCCGACTTTCTTCGCCAACGGTCCGCGATAGAACCAGTCGATGCCGTGCTCGGCGACCTGCGCGATACGTGTTGGCGAGGTCGCGCTGCACGAGCCGCTCGCCTTCGGCGATCGGGCTGCCATCGTCATGCAATAGTCCGCCCGTGCGCCGCCATACTTCTTGAGGTGCTGGGCCTCGCCGACGCACCGGCGAAGCCAGCCGGCCACCGGCGATGAATCCTTCTTCGGCCGCCTTGATGCCCGGCGCAAGCAGCTCGGGCAACTCTTTCGTGCCGCAGCGATCGAGCGCAATCTGTACGCCGCCAGTGCGCCAGGAACGCCGGACGGCCAGCGGGCCGGTTTGACTGGCGTCGGGCATCGGTTTGCCGCCCTCGCAGGAACATGTCCTTGTGCGCGGCGGCCGGGGCCATTTCGCGACCGTCGATCGCCGTGAGTTGGCCGTCCGCGCTGCGAACGAGAATCAGGCAGCCGCCGCCGATGCCGGAGTTATTGCCGTCCACGACGCCCAGCGTCAGCGCCGCCGCCACCGCCGCATCGACCGCGTTGCCGCCGTCGCGAAACACATCGGCCGCGGCGTCGGTGGCAATCGGATGACCCGTGGCTACCATCCAGCGCTTGCCCGTGGCGGTATCGGCGATCGCAGTTTCACAAAAAAGTCTGAGAGCGCAAGCGACGATGAGACTTCTCATCAACAAGCGCCGAATGTTTTTTGACGTCATGGACATTGGATCACTCGATCAAAAGTTTTGGAGAATCTCTCGCAAAGGCGCCAAGCGCAAAGTTCAATAAACGCGCTTGTTCGTGATTTTGCGCTTACGCGTCTTTGCGTGAGATTATTCGTGGTGTTGAACCTTTACTCGTACAATTCGAACTCGCTGCGACGGGCCCAGAATCCGGAAACGTCATCCTCGACCGATTTAAGGATTGATTCGACATCATCGCCGGCGAGCAGCCGGCGGTAAACTTCTTCGTTGCCCAAAAGCCGCATGTACGGTTTGGCCTCCCACGCTTCGCGGTGAAGCTTACGCAGGGCGTTGGCGACGACCAAACCGAGCTCAAACGACCGGAACTCGTTCCAATCGGTAATTACGAAATTCAGCCCGCCGCATTCCTCCCCTCGAATTTGCTGCTCGTGGGCGTGAAGCGGATCGGCACGACGCGGACGCCGGGCGGATTTGCCCGGTTCACGAGTTCGGCCAGCTCGCGTTCGCGGATCCATGGTGCGCCCATCACTTCAAACGGCGTGTCGGTGCCGCGGCCGACGGAGACGTTCGTGGTTTCCAATAGGCCGATGCCGGGGTAGAGCAGGGCCGCTTCGAGCGATCGCATGTTCGGCGAAGGGTTTACCCAGTTGAGTCCGGTGTCGAACAGATACTGCCCGCGCCGCCAGCCTTTCATTTCGATGACCGTGAGCTTGACGTCGAGCTTGCGCTCCTTGGCGAACATGCGGGCCAGCTCGCCGACGCGTCATGCCATGCCGCACGGGAATCGTGTGATAGCCGACAAACGACTCGCGGCCGGCGTCCAGCAGCGGGCCTTCGATGATTTCGCCGCCGATCGGGTTGGGCCGGTCGAGCACGACGAATTCGATGCCGGCCTGCCGCGGCGGCTTCCATGGCCATGCCCATCGTCGATGTGTACGTGTAGAACCGCGCGCCGATGTCCTGGATGTCGAACACCAGCGTGTCGATTCCTTCCAATTGTTTTGGCTGTCGGCTTACGCGTCTCGCCGTACAGGCTGTAAACGGGCACGCCGGTTGCTTCGTCGACGGTGTCGGTGATGCCGTCGTGATCTACTGTGCCGCGGATGCCGTGCTCGGGTCCGAACAGCGCGACAAGCTTCACGTTCGGCGCGTCGTGCAGCAAGTCGGCCGTCGACTTACCGCTTCGCGATCCATGCCGGTGTGGTTGGTGATCAGGCCGACGCGCTTGCCTTCGAGCTGCTTGAACTCGTTGGCGACAAGGACGTCGATGCCTAGACTGGACGTCTCCCGAAGTCCCCCTCCCTAGGGAGGGGCTAGGGGAGGGTTCGGCTGTGACATCGTCGCCGCCGGGGCCGAGGACGGCCGGGCTCGCTGCGACGCGCGTTTCGCTAAGTGCAAGTTTCGGAGAAACTCGCCCCGTGTGATCGCCGCGCAGGCGATCGTGCCGATCCGGCCGGCCAAGATCATTCACTTCGCCGACGCCATCCGGATGCAGGCGGTCGAGAGGAAGATGACGTACAAATCCAAGCTCCGGGTCGATCCACATCGCGGTGCCGGTGAACCCGCCGTGGCCGAACGCGCGGACGGTCATGAGTTCGCCGCGGTTGCGCGAGTAGCCGGTTTGACTGTCCCAACCCAGCGCCGGCGCTGGCCGTCGATGTTGCGCGGCCGGATCATTTCCTCGACCGTTGCAGCGCTAAGAAGTCGCGACGTCGCCATGACGGCCTCGTTGAGCATCATGGTGGCATACGTGGCCATGTCCTGGGCCGTGCTGAACAGGCCGGCGTGGCCGGCGACGCCAGCCCATTTTTGCCGCGCGCGGGTCGTGCACGTCGCCGATGAGCCACTCGCCGTCGCGCTTTTCCGTGGTGGCTGCGCGGGCCTTCAAATCGTCCGACGGCAGGTAGCCCGTGTCTTTCATGCCGAGCTTTTCGAAGATCTCTTCCTTGGCAAATTCATTGACCGGCTTTCCGGTGACGCTTTCGACGATCTTGCCGAGCAGAATGAAGCCGACGTCGGAGTATTTGAACCGCGCGCCCGGCTCTGGCGATCGGCTTCAAGATCGCAGATTTTCGGCTTGGCCGACTTCCAGCCGTCGTCGTAATCGTTCGAGCGAGTTATCGGGGATCAAGCCGGCCGAATGGACGAGCAGTTGCTCGATCGTGACGTTTTCCTTGCCGTTGGCGGCAAACTCGGGAAAGAATTTGGCCACCTTGTCTTGCAGCCGCAACTGGCCGCGCTCGATGAGGATCATGACGCTCGTGGCGGTGGCCACCGGCTTGGTGAGCGAGGCCATGTCGAACACGGTGTCGGTGGTCATCGGCACTTTTTCGGGCTCGACTGCTGCGGTGGCCGTACGCTTTTTCAAACACGATGCCGGCCCGCCGGCCGATGAGCACGACGCAGCCAGGCATGTTGCCCCGCTCGATCGATTGTTCCACCGACATGCTCGATGCGGCTTTCCATTGCCGGGTCCATCCCGGCCGACTCCGAATGAAATCCGCGCCGGCGAGCCGGTTGGCGGAAGCATGTCGCAACGGCCTAGCAGCAAGCAAATCGTCGCCAGCGCAATCCGCAAGTGGATAAGCCTTAGCCGCTCGGGATGAGACATATGACGTTTCATCGGCGATGCGTACTCTACGGCGATTTTTGCTCCTATTTGTGACCGCGCGATCAACGAGCATGCTCAGCGTGAGCCCAACCAGGACGATTGTCCCGCTGCCAACCAATGTAATACCACGACCAATGCAGCGGTTTTCAAGTAAGCCGAACTGTGTTCAAGGCCGCGCAGCATGTGACGATTGTACCAGCCGAAAATGACACTAGCGCGACGGTTCGGATGTCTTTGGTGCGATCAGGCTGAGGAAATACAGACCCAGGATCAAGCCGGTGGAAAATCCGGCAATTGCTCAGCACCGCATCTGACGATTGCTGGCATACGAAGCCGTATGCAATGATGGCCACGACCGCCTTGAACCACCGCGAAACAATACGTCAATGTGCGTGCCAGTAGCAATCCGTTGCGATCGGTTGGTCATTGTCGAACATCGGGCTCCGAGCCAATCGTTGATCAGCGAGCTGGTGACGGAATTCAAGGAGCTCGACATGGATGCGGAAAACACCGCCGCCAGCACCAGCCCGCGCAAGCCGGGCTCGTGAAGTTGACAACAAACGTCACCAGGGCGTGATCGCCTTTCGCAATCGGGCGCCGGCGGAGGGACATGTTGGAAAAGAACGCACGCCAGCTCCACCCCGATGACATAAGAAAAACAAGAATTGCAAAAACACGATAAAGCCACTCAGGTCGCCAACGCCCAGCCGGCAGACGCCTGATTGCGTGCGCACAAGTACCGCTGCACCATCATGTGATCGGCGCCGTGCGTGGCCAGCGCCAGGAACGCCCCGCCGATGAGGCCCGACCAGAATCGTGACATTCGTATTGCTGAGCGACGGGTCAAAGTCGAAAAACTGAAAGCGGCCGGTGGACGTGCCAAATTGCGACAGATTCCTCCCATCCGCCAGGCACCCGCTGCAAAATCACGAAACGACACAGCGACGGCTCCCAGCATGTAAACGCCAAATTGCAGGCAATCGTTCCAAACAACGCACCGCACGCCGCCCGCGCACGAGTAAATAGCCGTCGCGGCGCTAATCAGCACGACGCACGTTAATAATCCAGCTCAAACGCCGTGTGCAGCACCATCGCTGCCAGCAGCAAGCGCAAGCCGTCGGCCAGATTCCGCATCACCAGAAACACGAGTGACGCAAGCCGCCGCGTGGCGATGCCGAAACGCTGCTCCAAAACCTGATACGCGGTAAGCATTTCGCCGCGAAAATAGCCGGGCAGCAGCCAGGCCACGATGGCCAGCCGGCCCACGCATGTAGCCAACTGCAACTTGCAGAAACGTGAAGTTGCTGTCCTCGACTGAACGACAACCGGGCACGCTCAGAAAAGTGACGGTGCTGGTTTCCGTGGCGACGATCGACAGCAGAAGGGCCCAAGTCGGCAGTCGATGATCGGCCAGAAAGAACTCGCGATTGTCTTTCTGGCCGCGTCCTAGAACAATCCCCAGCGTGCCGCCGCCGATGACGTACGACAACGACGATCAGCGCATCGACAGGTCCAATCGCCACAGCGAAGAGGGCGGGAGAATCAGACACGCCAATCTCGGCTCCATGGCAGATGCGACCGCTGTTCGACTGAGTCAGCAATCCGCCGCACGGCACGCAATCATAATCTAACGTCGGGACATCCGCTCGAACAAGCAGCGCACCAGCAAGCGACTCGCCTCGCGACAAGCGAGTTATTTACAGTAAATAATGCCGCCAACTAGCGATAAGTTCGGCCAGCGCAGTTCCTTATCTCTTTTGCGCAGTTCATCTATTTCCGACTGTAACCGCTGAATAAAATGCATCGTCGCGCGCGAGACGTGGGGCACGTCTTCGCAGTCCTTATTATCAACAGGCGTTCATGCTCGAGCACCTTACCACGGAAGCGCGCAACCCGGCTTCCGAAGATTTAGACGGTCTGTCCGCGGCAACAAATCGTGCGGCTGATCAATGCGGAGGACTCGCAAAGTCGCCGCCGCGGTCGCCGAGCAGGCCGACGCCATTGCGCAAGCGATCGACGCGATCGCCGAGCGGCTGCGCGCGGCGGGCGTTTGATTTACATCGGCGCCGGGAACGTCGGGGCGGTTGGGCGTGCTCGATGCGGTCGAGTGCCCGCCCACATTCAACACGCATCCGACGCAAGTGGTTGGCCTGATTGCCGGCGGGTACTCGGCGCTTACAACGCGCTGTGGAAGGTGCCGAGGATCGGCCCGAGTTGGCGATCGAAGACTTGAAGAATGTCGGACTCACCGACGGCGACGTCGTCGTCGGAATCGCCACGAGCGGCCGCACGCCGTACGTGCTGGGCAGCCTCGAGTACGCGCAGAGCGTCGGCGCATATCGCCATCGGTCTGAGCTGCAATCGCGATCCGCAGATCGCCACGCGATGCGACTTGAGCATCGCGCCGGTGGTCGGGCCGGAGGTGGTCAGCGGCTCCACGCGCATGAAGGCCGGCACCGCCACGAAGATGGTGCTCAACATGCTCAGCACCGGGGCCATGATCCGCCTGGGCAAAACGTATGGCAACTTGATGGTCGACCTGCGGGCGTCGAATTCGAAGCTGGCCGACCGGGCCCGCCGCATCGTGCGTGCCGTGACGAATCTTTCCGATAGCGAATCGGAGCGGCTGCTGCGCGACTGCGGCGGCGAAGTGAAAACGGCCATCGTCAGCCACTACACCGGCAAGTCTTCGGATGAGGCCCGCCGGCTTTTGGCCGACTCGCAGGGCCATTTGCGAAAGGCGCGTGGAAAGGCTACCCATCTAACAACGGGCCAGTTCGTTAACGTCGCATGGCTCCGATCCCCGAGCAACGCGATTCGACTGCTGAGTCGTCGCGGGAATTGTTGTTGGCCGTCGATGCGGGCGGCACGAAAACCGCCGCCTGGCTGGTGGATCTCAATCAGACTGAGCCCCGCCGCGTTTTGGGACGCGGGAGCGGAGGCGCCGGCAATCCGCTTTCGGTCGGTTTCGATGAAGCAACGCGCGCGGTGACGGCGGCGATCGCCGCCGCACGTGATGATGCTGACTATCCTGGCGATCGCGTAGGCCGGCTGATTCTTTCGATTGCCGGCGCTGCTAATGAAGCGGTTGGCCATCAGTTTGTCGATTGGGTTCGCTCGCTTGGTTTGGCGAAGCGAGTGGCCGTTGTCTCCGATGTGCTGCCAGTTCTGGCAGCCGGCACGCCGCATTGCGTCGGAATCGCGCTGATCGCCGGCACCGGCTCCGTGGCGTTTGGCCGCAATGCCGACGGCAAGACTCAATTGTGCGGCGGCTGGGGATACCTGCTGGGAGACGAGGGAAGCGGTTATTACGTCGGGCAGTCGGCGTTGTGGCATGCGCTGACTAATCTGGAGCGGTGTTCCGTTTTGGATCCGTTGACGGTCGCGATGATCAATTCGCTTGGCGCCGAGACGATCCTGGACGTGACCAAGGCCGTTTACACCAGCGCCGATCCGCGCGACGATCGCTTCGCTCGCGCCATTGTGGTCGAAATGGCGGAACAAAATGTGGCGGAAGCGGAGGCGATTCTCGACGGCGCGGGCGATTTGTTGGCTGGCCTTGTGGGGCGCACGGCCGATTTGCTCGATCTCACCGATCAGCCGTTCGCGCTGGCACTGGCGGGCGGACTGCTCGTCGGATCCGAACGCGTGAGGGAACAGCTTCAATCTTGGTTGCATCGATTTGAGATACAGTGCGAAATGACGGTTGTCGAAGACCCGCTTGTGGGCTGCGTTCGTTTGGCGGCGCCGGAATATGGCGAAACGTTGGTGAAGTGGCACGACACGTAGGCGAGTCTCTCCGAGACTCGCATCGACGTTTGTGCTTCGCAGCAAGGCAAGCTTGACCAAAATCGGGCGAGCATTTCTTCATCCGCGTCTCGGACAGACGCGGGTACGTGTCAACACGTAATCACACCGCCGCAGACCGGCTTGCGGCAGCCGGTGGTTTCGGGAATCGTCAGCGGCAGGCCCTTCGTGTGCCGCATAGCGAGCCAGGCGAAGCACTCCGCCTCGAGCGTATCCGGATTGAGATTCATCTCGCGGACGCTTTTCACGTTCCCGAAACTTTCAGTCATCATTCGCATGATCACGGGATGATGCACGCCGCCGCCGGTGACCCACACAACGGCCGGCCGCTTGAGCATCTGCTTCACCGCCTGCACGATCGCCCGCACCGTAACCGCGCACAGCGTTGCGGCGCCGTCTTCCACGCTCAAGCCGGAGACGTCGACATGATCGAAGTCGAACCGGTCGGCCGAGCGCGGCAAGCGTCTTGGAAAAGAACGGCGTGGCCAGCGCAGCTTCGACAATCGCCTCGTCGACTTTACCCTGCTGCGCGATGCGGCCGTCTTCGTCATGCGGCTGGCCGGCCATCTCTTGGATCCATTCATCAAGCAGTCCGCAACCGGGCCCGGTGTCGCCGGCGATGATTTCGTTATTCTCGCCCAGCCAGGTAATGTTCGCGACGCCGCCCAGGTTGATGATCACCGTCGGCCGCGGCTCGTTCGGAAAAAGTGCCCGGTGAAACATCGCCACAAGCGGCGCACCCTGGCCGCCGACGGCGATGTCGTGCCGGCGGAAATCGCTCACGACGCGCATGCCGGTTTTCTCGGCCAGGAGCCAAGGATTGCCGATTTGCATCGTGATCTGTTCGTTCGCCAGGTGCCGGACCGTGTGTCCGTGGAAGCCAATGAATGAGACTCCCTGCGACTCGCGGGGCAGTGTGCGGAGCAGCTCGGCTACCGCTTCGGCATGATGCAGCGTGATGTCGCGTTCCACGCGCGCCAGCTCGACGATCGGCACGTCGTGCTGCGAGGCGTCGAGCACGCGGGCATCGCAGTTCGCGGTCATAGGGCAGGGTGAGACCGCCGAAGAACTCGATGGCGTTCTCGCCATCGGTGGCCATGAGCGCAACATCGGCACCGTCGGCCGAGGTGCCGCTCATCAACCCCAAGACTTTCTGTAGAGACTTTTTGGCCACGTGCCTGCACCGATTGAATAAGATAAACGCTCGCAATAAGTTGCGTCAATCTTTGGCCGCCCAGCGGCAGGCCGTCAAGTACCAATTCGGCCGGCGATTTGCGCATTCGGGTAGTGTCCTGCTCTTCGCAAATTGGTGCTTGCGAAGGATGCCGCCGCATTGAATAATAAGACTACATATCTCTTTTTTGCGCAAAGCAGTCGCTCCTTATCTGCGTGACGAAAGCCCAACGGTCCGAGCCGACGACGGTTCGGCTGGCGGCCGCTCGGCCGCACGCATTCAATCTCATGATCGACGAGGCCAATAACGGCGATCCGTTTCAAGTGCAGCACGTTGCCGTGCTGATCGAGACGGAAACGAGCTGGGGAGCGCGCGTGATTCGCGGGCATCGCGCATTACGCTGAGAAGCACGCGCATTGGCACCTCTTGATCGATCCGCGCGATCACGAGCAGCGATCGGCGATTCCCGAAGGTTGGCACGGCGACGGCATCATCGCCCGCATCTCCAGCCGCACGCAGTGGCAACAGATTCGCGAAAAGGATTTGCCGGTGGTCAATGTGGACGATGTGTTCGATAGCCTGAAAGGCGTCGGCACGGTGATCACCGATGAAGCGGAGCGGGCGCGACTGGCGCTCGAGCACCTGGTGGCACGAGGGTTTCGCAAGTTTGCGTACTTCGCGCCGCCCAGCCATCGTTATTCGAAGAACCGCGGCGAGGCGTTTGTGCACGCGGCAGCCGAGCTGGGCTATGAGTGCCACGAGTATCAGCCCGGTTATCGCGCCGGCCGCAAGATCGGCTGGGAGGAACAGCAGCGACGCGTGAATCGCTGGCTGGCGTCGCTGCCGCGGCCGATTGCGATCCTGGCCGTCGATGCGCACCACGCGCGGCAGTTGGCCGAGATTTGCCACTTCGGCGGCGTGCGCGTGCCGGACGATGTCGCGATTCTTGCCGGCGATGCCGACGAGCTGTTGTGCGAAGTGTCGACGCCGCCGCTGTCGAGCATCTCGGTCGCCTGCGAGCGGCTGGGGCACGAGGCGGCCGCCATGCTGCATCGCATGATGGCCGGCCACAATCCTCCAAAAGAGCCGGTGCTCATTGCGCCGCACGGCGTCGTGAGCCGGCAATCGACCGACGTGCTGGCGATCGACGACCCGGCGGTCGTGCGGGCACTGCGTTACATTCGCACGCATGCGCATCATGGGATCGTCGTGGAAGACATTCTGCGCGAGGTGCCGATTTCGCGGCGCAGCCTGGAGATTCAATTCCGCTCGTACCTTGGCCGCTCGCCGGCCGAAGAAATTCGCCGCGTGCGCCTGGAGCGCGGCCGGCAGCTTCTGGGCCGCCGCGAACTGTCGATCACCGAGATCGCGCTGGCCTGCGGCTTCTCGAACGCCACACGGTTCGGCGTGGCGTTCCGCAAATCGTTCGGCACGACGCCGCGCGCGTTTCGCAAGACGCTCATCGCCGATTGAGCGCGAGCTAAACCGCAAGCGGGGCGCGGCGTGTTCGGGCAGTAATTTTGCGCCAGTTTGGGGGTCCCAGTTTCTCGTGCAAAATTGGGTGATTTTGCACCGTGGTGGTTGACGCCGGAGCTTAAAATCATGTCCTTTCGAGCCAACATGAGCGTGCAAAACTCGGGCACTGGTCGATTAAGTAGTGGGATTCACTCGGCCTGCTTTTCTCGCTCGTTTTTCTCTGCCATCATCTCTTTGCCATCGTTCTGATGGCGGTAGAGAAACCATCCAACCAGCGTTAGGTACATCAGGAAGCCGACAACCCCGGCCGCAGTCAGTCCGCTCGCGAAACATCAGCAGCAAGGCTACTAGACCCGTCGTGATGTAAAACAGCGACCTAATCGAGAATTGAAACATCGCTTCGCATTCTACCACAATGAATGGGATCGACCTTCTCAAGGCTCAGGCGCTCGCCAAACGCAACGCGACGATACTGGCCGCCAAGAGAGAATATCACGCCACCCTCAAAGAGATAGCCGCGCTCAAGAACAGAATGGGCATACGGCCGCGAGGACGGCCCCGCAAGGTTGAGCAGCGAGGATTCCACCTTGAAGGCCACGACCGTCGCCAGAGAGATTCTGCTGGAAGGCAAGCCGCTGACGATGGTGGAGCTGACGCTTGAAGTGCAACGCCGTGGCTGCCGTTCGCTGGATGATCCGAGGGCCATGGCGCACGCCATACGGAGCGGGCTTCAATACTATCGCCGGCAGTTCAAGCGGGACCGGGATGGGCGGTGGATGATCGATGAACGGGCGTTCATAGTTTAATCATGGATGAGCCTTTTTTTGCAAACTAATCGCCATCATTCCTGGCTGGACGGGGAGAAGGAATTATTGAAAATGAGCGAGAAATCCAGCTATATCGCAGAACGAATTCATCCCTTCACCCTGGAAGCGATGAAAACAGTCATTTCTCCTCCCTGACCTGTTGACCTCAGCGCACGAAATCATATGATGCTGGCATGGGCGATTTTAACCGAGAAATGGAAGCATACTCGGCACTCCAGCACCTGCTGGATGATGCGCAAAAAGCTAAATCGCTCTTCGAGCGAGCTGGTCTCTCGCTACCTGATCCGCTGGCGCGGTTGTTGAACGAAGCCAAAACCGGGTCGGCCGCTCGCAGTGGTTCCCTAACAGTGCCTCCTATCGAGGAGCCCCCAAAGCCAGCTGGCGTAGGGCATGATTGGGTGTGGGTGCCGATAGAGGACGCCATCACGATAACGCTTGTAAAGGCGATCCTAGGAAAATCCTCTACCGCAATGCGTCCGCGGGATATTGCGGATCAGGTGCTTGCAATCCGCCCCAACCTAAGCACCGGCGGTATCTACAACTCTGGTCGGTATCTGGAAGGCTCTGGGGTGATGGATACGCACCGAAAGCGGATGGCTATTTAAGGGCGATTCTGAGCCGCCAATTCTAAACGGCAAGTATCTGTGGGGACGGCGTGATGCCTTGCAAAAACAAGAGCTTGCTGCTCATCGGAGGATGCTGGTCCTTCATGTGCTGAAGGTATTCAAGGGCGGACTTCAGATCCTCCAGATCGTTGACATGCTACAGCACATGGGGCAATGCCTTGCGCCGGTGAGCAAGGATTTGGTAAAGGCCGATATGGAGGTGATGCAAGACGAGAAGAAGGTCAAGAAGCAAGGTAATTCTGGTAAATGGGTACTCGCCCAAGAAGATTAGGAGGTCAGCGGTCCGGCAGGCTGACCTGCCGGACCGCCAGTTTCCTAAGTCTGGTCACGGAGAGTTGTGACGGACCACCGTAGACCGGACTGCATTTCGGAAAGTGAGGTGTGTAGTGCTGATCGGATTCAATCTCGACAGCGCACGGTTATTACGCGCGGGCCTCGGAGGGCCCAACACAACTACCGTTTCCCGAATGGCAGGATGGCCGAGTGGCAAGGCAGCAGATTTATAATCTGCGGTCCAGGGCGAGCCTGATCAGCATAGCACCCTGGCGTGGGTTCGATTCCCGCTCCTGCCGAAACGGGAATTCTACCCGTCACTATTCTAGCAACTATCACGGCGCTGAATAGCCTCAGTCTCGCCGGCTCTTATTGCACCCAGCAGCCTCGAATGGCCTCTGTGACGACCGCGGAGCGTTTCCACCCCTTGGCCTCACAGAGCCTGTCCAGCTCGCCAATGAGCATTTCGGGGACACTCACCGCCAATACCGCCGTCGGTCCATCTGGGCCGATAGGACGGCCGGAGTTTGGGCGTTTGCCGCCCCAAGCCTTTTTCTTGGCCATTTAATACCTTGAAAAATTTATAATAAACCATGTTGACTTGCCTACTTGGTTTATTATAATAAAACCATGCGGCCCGGCAAGGCCAATAAAAAACCCCAACGCAACCCGGCAAGGTCACGTTGGGGCGAACACTAACTAGCTTTCGCTAATCGGTGCCTGATACCACGATTATAGCGGAAGCGGAGAAAACAGAAAGCTCCCGCGATGATCGTCATAAGCTGCCAGCATGAAAACGCCACAAGCACGGCAAGAATAAATGCGGCAATCAGCGGTACAAGTGCGCCACTTGCGGGGCGACGTTCGTGGAAGCGGTGGCCCGCTAGGGGATATGCGGATCAGCGATGAAGCAGGCCACGATGGCGTCTCACTGATGCTTGAGGGAATGAGCATCCGCAGCGTCCAGCGACTCACGGGCCTATCCCGCGATACGCTGGCCGATCTGAATCATGCTGGTCGGCGAGAACTGTCAGCGGCTGCTTGGAAAGCGAAAATAAAGGGCGTGGAAGTCGAACGACGTTCAGCTAGACGAAATCTGGTGGTTTCGTCGGCATGAAGGAAAAGACTCGCGTGGCCCGCGACTACGGCCGCTGAGTTTGGCGATAGCTGGACGTTTTATCGGAATTGAACGCGAAACGAAATTGATCCTCGCCCATCAAGTCGGCCAGCGTGACGGCGAAACGTGCTGGAAATTTATGCTCAAGCTGAAGAACGCCATGGGCAAGGGTCGTTTTCAGCTAACGACCGATGGCCTGGCCGCCTATCGCAGAACGTGCCATTCGCATTCGGAATGCAAGTGGACTTCGCCAACTAATAAAGAGTCTATTCCAGCAGCCAAGAGACAACTCGCTACAGCCCGGCCACGATAATAAGCACCGAAAAGCTGCCCATGTTCGGCGAGCCGGAAGAGGATAATATATGCACCAGCCACATCGAGCGTTTCAATTTGACCGTGCGATGAGTTTGCGTCGGTTCACCCGCTTGACCAACGGCCACAGTAAGAGCCTCAAGCATCATACGGCTATGCAAGCCTTGTTCGTGGCGTGGTATAATTTCGCCCGTAAGAATGAGGCGCTGAAGAGTCAAACGCCAGCAATGGCCAGCAAGCTAACGGACCACGTATGGACGATCAAAGAGTTACTCGAAAACGCGGGGACGTAAAGATGCGGCCCCGACTGGGCCTGCGAATGATGATGTTGCTGGTAGCCCTGGTCGCGGTTCTATTCGCTTGGCTTGGCGTGGTGAAGGACCACCGTGAATCCGACGCCCGCTCAGAACTAAACCGATTGCTGTTCCACAAAAAGCACGTCAATACGCAGGCACCTTATCGACGACCACTTTCCAAAATTAATGAAGCGATTGCTAGGCAGAGGGCAATTTTGGGTGAGACGAAAACTAATTCCACTACTTAATCGACAGTGCAAAACTCGATGAATTTACTACTGCAACGAAAAGTAACGGCGGCGTAAAAAGTGCGCGCCCGCACGCCGTCTGTACTGTTCTTCCACGCGCAACAGAAACGGCAGCTACTGTACGAATGTCACCTTAGCATATCCGATGGCCAATTTCAACAAGATTTGGCGACTTTCACGTAGCCAAGTGTCTCCGACACTCGGATCGGAAGGGCCGAGCGATCCGGTTGCGAGTTTTACTTAGGAGAAGCCTGTTGGTGCGAGTTTTGGAAAAACTCGCCTGCGTGTAGAATGGCCGCATGGACGGCGTGCAATTTTTCGATCCAAAGCAGGAATTCACCATCGCCCGCAAGTCGTTGCCCCATTGGGCTCAGGCCGGGACCGTTTGTTTCATTACATGGCGCATGGCCGATTCGTTGCCGGCCGCCGTTTTACGGGAGCTCGCCCACGAGAGAAGCGACTTGTTAGGCAGCTTTGGCCTCGATCCACGCAGCGACTGGAAAAGCGAACTTTCCAAGCTGCCGGCGCGCGACCGTGGCCGCGTTCAATGGTCGCTATTTGCCGCTTGGGACGAGCAGCTCGATCATTGCGCCGGCGCGTGCGAGCTGTCCAAGCCCGAGCTCTCCAAGATTGTCGAGGACAGCTTGTTGCACTTCGACGGCGATCGATACGTGCTGACCGACGCGGTCGTGATGCCAAATCACGTTCATTTACTGGCGGCGTTCCGCGCCGACAATGCGCTTCTCGCGCAATGCACGGGCTGGAAGCGGTATACCGGGAGGCGCATTCAGGCAGTCTTTGGCCGGCACGGCGAGTTTTGGCAAGTCGAGAAATTCGACCACCTCGTGCGAAGCGAGGAACAGTTTGAGCACTACCGGCGATACATCGCTGACAATCCGAAAAAAGCGGTCTTGCGCCTGGAATGTATCGCTGGTATTCGCAGGACTGCATGTAGCCGAGTGTCTCCGACACTCGGATGGAATGCGAGTTTTGGAAAAACTCGCCTACGTGGATGCGAGTTTTGAAAAACTCGCCTACGTGGTCGTGGCCTTAACTTCGCCTATGTAGAGCCGCGGACAACGCAACGCCCAACAGAAGCACGACGATTGAACTCGGCTCCGGGACGGACGAACTTACGCTGCCGGCCAAGTTCCCAGCGGTGCCTGATGCTGCCGTGCGGCCGAAGTTCGTGCGCCAAAGGTTGTAGTCGTCCTGGCTGCCGAGGTTCTTGCGCCAGACGACGTAGTCGGCGGCGTCGACAATGCCATCGTTGTTGAAATCGCCGGCTAAGGCGTCGACGAATGGCGTGTCCTGGGCCGCGGCGAAACGGAACACGCCCTGAACGGCGTCGTCGTTCTCGTTAAACAGGAGTCCGGCCCGTCCGGATGTAAACACTGTATCCGTGGCCGTCGCCGTCGGCTCGCTGGGCTTCGGCTCGCCCGGCCGCCAGAGGTAAACGCTCAACAGGTCGCCGACCACATTGAGCTCGATGATGGCATCAGTGAGCGTGTCGATCGGCAGACTATCAACTTCGGCGATGTCTGCTGGAATGCCCCCTTCAACTCGCAGGAGCTCCAAATGGGCGCCGTTGCTAAGAATCGCAGCGTATCCGGTGAGCGACGAGGGGTCCCACCGCGCGACGACGCCCACCGTTCCACCGACCTGGTCTGGCAACATGCCGGGCAGTACCGCCGCCTGCGTTCGCACATACACATCGGTGAAGTCCACGTTAACGGTCGGCAGCAAGCTGCTGTTCTCGTCGGCGCCGTCGGCGTTCGAAAGGATGTAGTCGCCGCTGGAGGCATCGTAAGTACCAGGAGTGGCACCTAGCTCGTTGAATGTCCACGTGACGGGATTTCCATCTTCCGCATTGCCGTCGTTGAAGTCGTCGAACCAGTTGACGGCGCCGGCCGACTGCGCGACGGCGACAGTCAGCAGCAATGACATAACCGAATACGAGAAAACTCGGTGCAATACCATCATGATGACACTCCACAGAAGACTTCGATTTCAATTGGGCGAAGGTTTGAACCATTCACCAAGCTGGATAGATATCATACAACGAGATGCGACGCGGAGCAAAAACCTGCAGTCTGTCCCGCTAGCAGGAGTGCCTTTCGTCGTTTGGAAGAATTTGGACTCGACGGTTGGTGCAGCGACAAGGTGATCTTACACCGGAGGTGACCCGATCGTCCTTCGGAAAACTTGCCTACGTGAATGCCTCCAAATAGCCGAGTGTTTCCGATACTCGGATGGAATGCGAGTTTTGGAAAAACTCGCCTACGTGGGTGCGAATTTTCGCCACGGCGCATCTTCGATCGGAGAACTCACTTACGTGAGGATGTCGCGCACCACATGCGCTTCTTCGACGCCGGTGAGGCGCACATCGAGGCCGCGGAAGGGGTAGGTGAAGCGCTTGTGGTCGATGCCCAGGATGTGGAGCATCGTGGCGTGCAGGTCGCGGAGGTGGACTGGGTTTTCGGCGATGTTGTAGCAGAAGTCGTCGGTGCGGCCGTATTCGATGCCGGGCTTCACGCCCGCGCCGGCGAGCCAGACGGTGAAGCAGCGGCCGTGGTGGTCGCGGCCCATGTTGGCGTCGCCCAGGTGGCCCTGGCTAAAAACGGTGCGGCCGAACTCGGTGAGGAACATGACGAGCGTGTCTTCGAGCAGGCCGCGCTGTTTGAGGTCTTTCAGCAGGGCGGCCGTGGGTTGGTCGACGTCGCGGCATTGGTTGGGTAGCTGGCCGTCGATGGCGATGTGCTGATCCCAGCCGCGGTGGAAGAGTTGCACGAAGCGGACGCCGCGCTCGATCAGCCGGCGCGCCAGCAGGCAGTTCGCGGCGTAGCTGCCCGGCTTTGTGGACTTCGGGGCCGTAGCTTTGCGATGATGTTTTGCGGGTTCGTCGCCGAGGTCGGTGAGCTCGGGCACCGAGGTTTGCATGCGGAACGCCATTTCGTAGGCGCTGATGCGGGCGAGCGTTTCGGGGTCGCCCGTTTGGGCGGCGTGAAGGTGATTGAGTCTGGGCGAGGTCGTCGAGCAGTGCGCGGCGCTGGTCGCGGTCGGTGCCGGGCGGGTCGTCGAGATAGAGCACCGGGTTCGCGCCGGGCCGCAGGCCGACGCCTTGATGCGACGACGGCAAGAAGCCGCTGCCCCACAGTCGCGAGAAGATCGGCTGGCCCGGGTTTTTGCCGGTGCCTTGCGAAATCATGGCGATGAACGTCGGCAGGTTTTCGTTCTCGCTGCCCAGGCCGTAGCTGATCCACGCGCCCATGCTGGCGTAGCCAGGCTGCTGGTTGCCCGTGTTGATGAACGTGATGGCCGGGTCGTGGTTGATCGCTTCGGTGTACATCGACTTCACGATGCAGATGTCGTCGGCAATGGATTGAATGTGCGGCAGCAGGTCGCTAATCCAGGTGCCGTGCTGGCCGCAGCGGCGGCCGGGCCACATCGGGGCGACGACCGGGTACTTGGCCTGGCCGCTGGTCATGCCGGTGAGTCGCTGGTTGCCTTTCACCGAGGGCGGGATTTCCTGGCCGTGGTGTTTGTCGAGCGTCGGTTTGTGGTCGAAGAGGTCGACGTGCGAGAAGCCTTCGCTTTGGAAGAGGCAGAGGACGCGTTTGGCTTTGGGGGTGAAGTGGGGGAGTGTGCGAGCCGGGCCGTCCCGGCCCCGGCCTTCGGCGGCTGAGCAATTCCGCCGGGGGCGGGGACGCCCCGGCTCGCTGCAGAAGTGTGCTGAGGGCAGTGGAGCCGATGGCGCCGGCGGTTGCGCCGAGGAATGTGCGGCGCGTGAGAGTGTGCTTGAAGTTCTTGAAATGGGTTCATTGTGGATTCTAGTTCGCCAGTCCGACGCGCCAGCAAGGGCGACGTGGGTATACCCTTGCTTGCGCGGCGGGCTGCGATCCAATTTTGCATTATTAGTTGCGAGTGACGGTTTCGCTTAGGTTCAAGAGCAGCGCGGCAATTTGCGACCACGCGGCGTGTTCTGCAATCGGGATGTTTTCGTTGCGCGGTGATTCGCCGTTGGCCAGATATTTTTCGGCGGCCGACTCGTCGGCGGCGTAGTGGGTGCGTTCGCGGACGAGTGCGTTCGCTAAGTACGGCGAGCTCATCGTCGCTCAGCAGACGGGACGTTGTCTCGGCGAATGCCCAGCGGAGGCGGTCGGCATCATCATCGGTATGCGCGATGATGCGCTCGGCAAACGCCCGCGAGGCTTCGACGAATTGGACGTCGTTTAGTAGCACCAAGGCTTGCAGCGGCGTCGTCGTGGTTGGCCGGGCGACGATGCAGGTTTCGCGGTTAGGCGCGTCGAAAGCGACCATGTTCGGCGGCGGCACGGTGCGCTTCCAGTACGTGTAGAGCGAGCGGCGGTAGAGTTTTTCGCCGTGGTCTTGCTCAAACGTTTGGGCGGTCGCGGGCGTGCTGCCGTAGTGGCTGATCTCGCGCCACAGGTTGCCGGGGGTGTATGGATTGACGCTCGGGCCGCCGAGGCGATCGACCGAGGAGGCCGCTGATTCTCAGGGCCGAGTCGCGGATGAATTCGGCGGGCAGTCGAAAGCGCGGGCCGCGGGCGAGGAGGCGGTTGTCGGGGTCGCGGGCGAGAAGTGAACCTCGGCGGAGCCGGGGGCTGACGAGCTTTGGCGATATGTTGCCGACATCACGATTTGTTTGATGAGGCGTTTGGTGTCCCAGCCGTGTGTCCATGAAGTCGACGGCGAGCCAATCGAGCAGCTCGGGATGCGTCGGGTATTCGCCTTGGGCGCCGAAGTCGGCGGCGCGTGCGCACAAGGCCCGCGCCGAATAGCATTTGCCAGATGCGGTTCACGGCGACGCGCGCGGTGAGCGGGTGCTCGCGCATGGTGATCCAATTGGCGAGGCCGAGGCGGGTTGGACCGCCGGCGGAGCCGGCGGGCTGTCGTCAACGGGGAGGACGGCCGGCGTGCGCAGCGGCGACTTTTTCGGTTGGCTGCGAGTAATCGCCGCGGCGGAGAATGAATGTGTCGCGCGGCTTTTCGGCGAGGTC
This sequence comes from uncultured Planctomycetota bacterium, assembly GCA_963713365.1. Taxonomy (GTDB): domain Bacteria; phylum Planctomycetota; class Planctomycetia; order Pirellulales; family Lacipirellulaceae; genus JABDGM01. The sequence continues at coordinate 668,872 of CAVQLN010000013.1, forward strand.
CATGACCATCGTGGGATGTTTTTGCGTGATGACTGCCAGGCGCTCTTCGAGGTTGGCCAGCGCGATGCGATCACGTTTTGCTTCGGCTGAGTGGGCGGCGAAATAGGCACGGAGTTTCTCCGTTTGTTCGGACGTTCGCGAATCCCCGGCGGAGCCGGGGGCTGTCTGCGTGTTTGAATGCTCAATCATTTCGATAATGTCGGGCGGCAAGATGGTGCCGTCGTCGGTGCCCGTCATGGCGAGAAGCTCGAAGCGGGCTCCGACAAGTTGCGGCCGTGGCCGAAATTGAGTTGCACCGTCATAAACGGCGTTGCCGCTCGGGTCGACTGGCTCGTCGAACGTGACGGTGATGTGGGCGGTGCCGGCGTGGGCTGGGTCGGGCGACCAGCCGTTTTCGTTGCGAGTATCGAGAACGTTCTCTGGGCGATAATTTTCGATCCAGGTGTCGGCCGTAACGGCTGCGATGCGACGCAGAATGATTCAGGTTCACCTGGTCGCCGCGGACGGATCGGCTCTCGGCGGTGAAGGCGGAGAGAGAAGGTGCCTCGAGGACGAACGTGTTCGTTGTGACGGCGATCCGATCGGCGAGTGAACCGTAGCCGCGCCCGCCGCCGGGCGCGGCCGCGTCTGGATGAAATACGACGCGGACGCCGGTGATCGGTTGACTCGATTTCTGGCAGGCGCATCGAGACGTCGTATGCCAGCATGCCGGTCGGAACCGTGACATGCACGAAATTGCGGCGCGATCGATGTCGAAACCTTTGCCGATATTGGGCGTGCTGACCTTGAGCAGCTCGACGGGATGCAGTGCGAAGTCTTTGCCGCGAGCGCGAAGTCGCAATCGCTCCGCTTCTTCCCAACGCGCGACGGCTGCGGGATCGGGGTTTGCGAGTTTATCTTTGAGCCGGTCAATTTCGCTGCGGAGCTCGTGGTTCTTCGCCGGTTTGCAGGACAGTTTTCGCTTCGTAAAGCGGTCGCGAGTTGACGCCGGCGTTGCCGTCGAGGCCGACGTCGCTGAGCGTGTTGAAGTACGCGAACATCTGGTAGTAGTCGCGCTGAGTGATGCGGGTCGAACTTGTGGTCGTGGCATTGGGCGCAGCCGAGCGTGAGACCGAGCACCGCTTCGCCAAGCGTTTTGACGCGGTCGACGTTGTAGTTCGTGAGGTTTTCTTCGGGGATCGTGCCGCCTTCGTGCGTGTTCATGTTGTTGCGCTGGAAGCCGGTGGCGATGAGCTGCGATTCCGTGCGGTTTGGCAACAGATCGCCGGCGAGTTGCTCGCGCAGGAACTGCGTCGTACGGCAGGTTGCGATTGAAGGCGTCGATGACCCAATCGCGCCACAGCCACATGTGGCGGCCGCCGTCGATCGAGTAGCCGTTCGTGTCGGCATAGCGGGCGGCATCGAGCCAGTCGAGCGCCATCCGCTCGCCGAAGTGCGGGCTGGCGAGCAGGCGGTCGACGAGCTTTTCGTAGGCATCGGGCGTTTCGTCGGCGACGAACGCTTCGACCTCTTCGGCGGAGGGCGGCAGGCCGGTGAGGTCGAGCGAAAGGCGGCGGATGAGCGTGCGGCGATCGGCTTCCGGCGACGGCTGCAGTTTCTCGGCGTCGAGGCGCGCGAGGACGAAGTGATCGATTTCATTTCGCGGCCAGGATTTGTTCGGAAACTTCGGGCAGTGTCGGCCTTAACCGGCGGGATGAACGACCAGTGCTTGGCGTAGACGGCGCCCTCTTCGATCCAGCGGCGGAGCGTTTCCTTTTGTTCCGGTTTGAGCACGCGGTGCGAATCGGGCGGCGGCATCATCTCGCGCTTCGTCGTCGCTCGAGATGCGACGCCAGAGCTCGCTCTTTTCCGGATTGCCGGGAACGATCGCGGGCACGCCGTCGCGGTTGGCCAGTGCCGATTCGGCTGGTCGAGCCGCAGGTCGGCTTGGCGGGCCTTTTCGTCGAAGCCGTGGCACTGGAAGCAGTTTTCTGAGAGGATCGGGCGGATGTCGCGATTGAAGTCGAGCTTCGGCTCGTTGGCCGACGAGCGACGAAGCGCGCGGATGCTGCGAGCGCGATCAGGGCGTAGGAGCGATGTTGCGTTGCATGACGGCAAGCTGAGGACTGAGCGCCGCGAACGGGAGACTATTTATCATACTCTGTCTCAGATGTGCATAAGCGGGATACCCGCGCGCTGAGCCGGCACGGCGTCGTGGTGCGTCGAATTGACCACTGAGGCGGTAGTCGCGATATAGTGCCCACTTCTATCTGCGAGGAGATGGATTCCGCCGATGGCTACCGACGCTGCGACCGTTCGCGAGTATGGATTCGCCAAGACACAGCGCCGCGATGCGTGGTGGGCTGGGCCGCTGGTGACGGTCCTCGTTTTGGGCGGGTTCGTCATCTACACGACGTTTCGGATCTTTCAGAACGCGTATTTCCAGCTAGGGCACGGGACGGATGTCTTGCCGGAGCATTCGTACATGCTCTCGCCGATGTACTCGCCGCTGTTGGCGCTTCCCACTTGGGTGCCGACATGGATTTCGCCGGCGATGTTCATTCTGTGGATGCCGGGCGGCTTTCGCCTCACATGTTACTACTACCGCAAGGCGTACTACCGGGCGTTCATGCTGGATCCGCCCGGCTGCGCGGTGGGCGAGCCGCGAAACGAATACGCGGGCGAGACGCGGCTGCTCGTGTTCCAGAACATCCACCGCTACTTCTTATATATTGCGCTCGTGTTCATTGTGATTCTGGGATACGACGCGATTCACGCGTTCATCTGGCCGACCGCGGATGGCGGTAGCACGTTTGGCATCAGCGTTGGATCGCTCGTGCTGACGGCGGGCGACCGTGCTGCTCGCGCTGTACACGATTCAGCTGCCACTCGCTGCGGCACCTGGTGGGCGGGAACGTCGATTGCTTCTCGTGCGTACGCGGCGGGCAGACGCGCTACAAGCTGTGGCAGGGCGTCACGCGTATTGAACGAGAATCACATGTTCTGGGCGTGGACGAGCCTGTTCGGCGTGACGCTTGCCGATTTTTATGTGTGGATGGTGGCGTCGGGGAGAATTCGCGATCTGGAGTTGTTTGTGCTTCGGTGATCGAAGGAAGAATTTAACAATAGAATTAGTGCCGGCGGCAACGCCGGACCTGGTAGATTCGGCGTGGCCGCCGACGCCAAGTTCACTTGCAAATGGATAAATATCAAACGTTCGAATACGACGTCGTGGTGGTCGGCGCCGGCGGGGCCGGGCTGCGGGCGGCGATTGAGTCGTCGGCGCTGGGCGCGAAGACGGCGCTCGTGTGCAAGTCGCTGCTTGGGCAAGGCGCACACGGTGATGGCCGAGGGCGGCGTGGCGGCGGCGCTCGCCAACGTCGATACGCGCGACAACTGGAAGGTGCACTTCCGCGACACGATGCGCGGCGGCAAGTTTCTCAATCAATGGCGGATGGCGCAGATCCATGCCCAGGAAGCGCCGGCCCGCGTGCGCGAGCTCGAAGAGTGGGGCGCGGTGTTCGATCGCACCAAGGACGGGCGCATTCTGCAGCGGAATTTCGGCGGGCACACGTACCCGCGGCTGGCGCACGTGGGCGACCGCACCGGCCTGGAGATGATCCGCACGCTGCAGGATAAGGGCGTGCACCAGGGCATCGACGTGCACATGGAGTGCACGATCCGCTGGATATCTAAAGGACGGCGAGCGCGTGTGCCGGCTGCTTCGGCTATCAGCGCGAGAGTGGGCGGTTCGTCGTGTTTCAAGGCGAAGGCGGTCGTGCTGGCGACCGGCGGCATCGGGCGCTGCTGGGAGATCACGTCGAACTCGTGGGAATACACGGCCGACGGGCACGCGATGGCGATGTGGGCGGGCGCCGACCTCATCGACATGGAGTTCGTCCAGTTCCATCCCACGGGGATGGTTTGGCCGCCGAGCGTGCGCGGCACGCTGATCACCGAGGGCGTGCGCGGCGAGGGCGGCGTGCTGCTCAACGGCAAGGGCAAGCGGTTCATGTTCGATTACATCCCGGACATGTTTAAGGGTGAGTTCGCCGAGAGCGAAGAGGAAGCGCAACAGCTGGGTCGCGGCGACGATCGCCGACGAGCGGCCCGACGCGCGGCGTCCGCCGGAGCTGTTGACGCGCGACGTGGTGGCCCGGGCGATCCGCCGCGAGATTCGCGAAGGCCGCGGCTCGCCGCACGGCGGCGTGTTCCTGGATATCGCCTCGCGTCGCACGGCCGAGGACATCAAGAAGAAGCTGCCCAGCATGTATCACCAGTTCAAGGAGCTGGCGGACGTGGACATCACGACGGCGCCGATGGAAGTCGGCCCGACGTGCCATTACATGATGGGCGGCGTCCGCGTCAACGACGAAACGCAGGAGTCGACCGTGCCCGGTTTGTACGCCGCGGGCGAAGTCGGCGGCGGCATGCACGGGGCCAACCGGCTGGGCGGCAACTCGCTTTCCGACTTGCTGGTGTTCGGCAAGCTGGCCGGCGAGTTCGCGGCGCAAGAAGGCTAAGGAGATGTCGCTTCGGCCAAATCAACCAGGATGAAGTCGAGCGCGTGGCGGCCGAGTCGCTGCGGGCCTTCGGCGATGGCGGCAGGGCGAGAACCCGTACGCGGTTCACGAAGAATTGCGCGAGCGCGATGCAGAGCCTCGTGGGCATCGTGCGCACCGAAGAGGACTTGCAAGCAGGCCCTCGTGAAAATTCAGCGAGCTCCGCGCGCGGGCGGCGAAGGCGCAAGGTCGGCGGCAACATCCAGTACAACCCGGGCTGGCACCTCGCGCTCGATCTGAAGAACATGCTCGACATCAGCGAGGCGGTGACGCGGGCGGCGCTGGAGCGCAACGAAAGCCGCGGCGCGCACACGCGCGAGGATTTCCCCGACACCGAAAAAGAATGGGGCAAGGTGAACGTGATCGTGCGGCAGACGCGCGACGGAATCCAAGTCGTGCGCGAGCCGCTGCCGGAGATGCCGGCGGAGCTGCAGGAGCTGGTGAAGAAGGAGTAGATGACGCGAGATGACGAATGACGGAGATGAGCGAGATGGAGAGCACGAGTTTGCACATCTGAGTCCTCCGCTTCACTCTGGCGAATTCGGTTCGATTACGAATTCTGGATGACGATTCATGGCCGAAGAAGCGACGCTGCGAATTTACCGCGGCGACAACCAGCAGGGCGAGATGGTGGACTACAAGATCCCCGTTGCGCCGGCATGGTCGTGCTCGATGCGGTGCATGCGGTGCAGGCCATGCATGCGCCCGATCTGGCCGTGCGCTGGAACTGCAAGGCGGGCAAGTGCGGCTCGTGCGGCGGCGAGGTGAACGGCAAGCCGAAGCTGATGTGCATGGACCGCATGGACAAGTATCCGGCGGGCGAGCCGATCATCGATCCGGCCGATGAAGACGTTCCCGGTCGTGAAGGACCTGGCGTGCGACGTGTCGTGGAACTTCAGGGTCAACAAAAAGATTCCGGCGTTCAAGATGCGCAGACGGAGGGCGAACCGCGAGTTCTCGCAGGAGGAAGCCGACCGCGTGCAGGAATTTCGCAAGTGCATCGAGTGCTTCTTGTGCCAGAACGTGTGCCACGTGCTGCGCGAGCACAAGAAGCACGACGAGTTCGCCGGGCCGCGGTTTTACGTGCGCGTCGCCGGCCTGGAGATGCACCCGCTCGACGACGGCGACCGCATCGGACTGGTGAAGGACGAGCTGGGCCTGGGCTACTGCAACATCACCAAGTGCTGCACGGAAGTCTGCCCGGAGCACATCAAAATCACCGACAACGCGATCATCCCGCTCAAGGAGCGCGTGGTGGATCGGTTCTACGATCCGGTGAAGAAGCTGCTGCGCAGTCGTTTTTCCCGGGAAGCAATCGTAAAAGCCAAGTTGGTAATCGTCGGTCGAGAAATGCCTTGTTGCTATGACCGCCGAATGCGAAAATAGAGCCATGAGTACCGCAGTACCTCGGATTAAAAAGTTTCCCGCCGCGAAGCAGCGCCGACTTGACCAACTCTTAGAGAAAAACGCCGAAGGAACGATCAGCCCCAAAGAAAAGATCGCGCTGGAACTGCTTGTCACCGAAGCCGAGGCGTTGATTGTCGCCAATTCGCAACGATTGGCGGAGTTTGCGCAAATCAATCGCCGGAACCGCCCCCTCACGCGATGCCGGTTACCGTCTGGGTGAATCCGCAACTAACCGAATGACAGACGATGGCGAGGGTTGAAGCCTATCGTCGGCTGGTTGTTGCTCGCGCCGGAGGAGTTTGCGAGTATTGCCGCCTGAGTCAAGATCCGACAGGCGTCACTTTTCACATCGAACATGTGCTGCCCAATTCGTCAGGTGGCCAAACTGTGCTGGGCAATTTGGCGTTAAGTTGCCCGGGATGCAACTTGTCGAAGTCTGCGCGGCGTTCGGGAATCGATGCCAGTGGCGTAGAACGTGAAATATTCAATCCACGCGCGTATGAGCCTTGGCTCTTGGGATGGCATCTGCATTTCAGCTTGGACCGAGCAACAGGCAGGATCGTTGGTCGAAGCCCGACAGGCGAAGCAACAATTCAGGCGTTGAATATGAATGCAGCAAATAGAGCGTTCGCGCGTCACCTGCAAATTACGTCCGGCTTAATCGCGTAGTTCAGTACGACTACGTTAGTCCACCGAAATCAATTAGCGTCTTACGATGGTAACAGGTCAAGTCGGTGCGCATTCTAACGTTGATGCGTTGATCGAGCGCGCTCGGCGCGTGATCCGCAGTTCGCCACCGACTTTGCGAACGCCGTATTGCGCAGCTCGCGATGCCGGCGCCAGCGACGTGCATCTGGATCCGATGGCCAGTGCGCTGGCCGTGCGCTGGCGGTTGGATGGCGTGCTGCAACCGTTGTGCGAGGTGCCGAAGGAGGTGGGTCCGAATGTTATTGCGCGGCTGAAAGTGCTCGCTGGATTGCTGACGTATGAGACGTCGTTGCCGCAGGAGGGACGCATCTGGGACGAAGCGCTGCGCGTCGAAGTGCGCGTGAGCACGTTTCCCACGCTGTACGGCGAGCGGGCCGTGTTGCGGCTGTTGGGGGCAAGCAATTCGGCGCTCACGGCACTTGACCAGTTGGGGCTGCCAACCGGCGTTGTTGAAGAGCTTGAAGAAAATCTAGGGGCGACTTCGGGTGCAATTCTCATCGTCGGCCCGGCCGGCAGCGGCAAGACAACCACCGCCTACGCCTGCTTACGACATATCGTGGCGCGCAGCGAAGCTGGACGCAGCGTTGCTTCGCTGGAAGACCCCGTCGAAGTTGCAGTCGCGGGCGTTGCCCAGTCGCAAGTGAACCTGGCCGCCGAATTCGACATGGCCACGGGGCTGCGAAGTCTTTTGCGTCTGGATCCGGAAGTGATTCTTATCGGCGAGATGCGCGACCGGGCCACGGCCGAGATTGCCATGCAGGCCGCGCTGACCGGGCAGCTTGTCTTGACGACATTTCATGCGGGCAACTGCGGCGACGCGGTGAATCGTCTTGTGGAAATTGGCATACCGCCCTACGCCGTGCGAAACGCGGTTCGGCTTGTCGTCGCTCAGAGGCTAGTGCGGCGGCTTTGTAATTGCTCGCGGCCTGGCGACGCAGAGCACGAAGCTCGCGCATTGGGTCTCGATGTCGAACAATGCTGGGTTGCGGGCGCATGCGAAGCATGTCGTTCGACCGGTTACCGCGGGCGAGCGCTCGTCGCCGAATGGCAGACGATTGACAATGTGAGTCCGCAGACAACGGCAACGGGTGATGAACGGCTGTGGACAAGCGCCACGGCGCTCGTCCAATCAGGAGTGACAAGCCCGCAGGAAGTGGTCCGTGTTCTCGGACTGCGGCGTCCTGCGAACCCTCCCCTAGCCCCTCCCTAAAAGGGCGGGGAATTCTCAGCGCAGTCTGCTATACTCAAGCCGGCGGCCAGGATCGGCCGCGCTATGCGGCCTTGAATCCGGCACAGAGAGGCGCACTCGATGAACGCTCCCAGGGGCGGAAGCGAGAGGGATCTCGACAAAACTTCCAGCGCGGCGCTCGCCGATTTTATTATTATCAACGAGGAGATCGCGGCTTTGGCCCGCGCGGCTGCCGCTTGAAACCCATCTTCGCCGGTTTGGCGCCGAATTGCCGGGGCATGCCGGCGAGCTCGCGGATCGAATCGGCCGGCGACTTGAAGCGGGCGAAACTCTCCCGGCCGCAATGGAGGCGCGAATGCGTATCGCTGCCGGCGGCCTATCGGGCCGCGATTTTGGCTGGTGTTCAAAGCGGCCAACTTGCCAGCGCGCTGGAATCCCTCGTGGATTCGGCGGCCCGGATGGAGGAGCTCCGCCGCATCACCGGTCACGCGCTCGATTTATCCTCTTATTATTGTCGCGGTCGCATGTCAGCTATTGGCGTTCGTGATCAGCCAGGTCGTGCCTTCGTTCGGCTGGTTGAATCGGCCGCACTTCGGCCCGTTGAGCCGGTTGGCCGATTGGCCGTACACGGTTCCGGTTCTCGGTATGGTCGTACCCTGCGTGCTGACGGTGGCGGCATTCGAATGGTGGCGGCGATCTGGACGTGTCGGCGGGTCAGGCTCGCTGCGTCTGTCGCCCGTCGCCTGGTTTCCAGGCATTGCCAACGTGCGACGCTGGAGCCAGGCCGCCATGTTTTCCGATTTGCTGCTGCTTCTAGTGGATGCGCGGTTTGCCTCTGGACCAATCGCTGCGGCTGGCAGCCGATGCGACCGACAATCCGCGTTTTCGCGACCGCGCCGAGCAACTGGCTGGTGAAATTCGAAATGGACTGCGCGTTGCAGGCGGGCGGTAATGAGCCGAGCGGCGCGGGGCGATCGGATTTTCCGCTCTTGATTCGGCTGGCGATGCATCACACGGGTGATCGAGGCTTGATGGTCGGCAGTTTGCGGCAAGCCTCGGCCATCTATCGCGAACGGGCAATTCGAGCTGCCGATTGGTATGCCGAGTATTTTCCGATTCTCATGGTCGTGGGCATTGGCGGGACGCTGACGCTTGGCTTCGCGCTGCTTGTCCTGTGGCCGTATGCGGCGACGTTAAATGAACTGGCGAGATGGAATTGGAGATGAGCAGGTGAGTAAGTGAGTAAGTGAGTAAGTGAGTAAGTGCACCTACCAGAATGAATAACCGCACAAGGACACAAAGGTCGCCAAGGAAAAATACATGCGGATTTGTTGCCTTCCTTGGCGTGCTTCGCGTCTTGGCGGTTCAATTTGTTAAGTGCTGTAAGTGAGTAAGTTGTGGAAAGTGACCACCGCAAATTGCGCGATGAGGAATTAACGACGCTGGTCCAGGCGATGGGCGCGGCGGCCGGCGGGCGGATTCCGTTGGAAGTCACTCTGGCCGCACTGGGCGAAGAGCGGGAAGACCGTCGCCTGGCAACGGTCGCGCAGCGATTGTCGAACCAGTTGGCACAAGGCGTGCCAATCGAGCAGGCGCTGTCTCGGCTGGATCGCCATCTGCCGCAAGAAATCCGCGGACTACTACGCGCTGGAGTTGAGTCGGGCGACCTGGCGGGGACGTTCGAACGGTTCGCCGACCAGCGACTGGCCTCACAGCATCTGCGCTGGCAAATTCGCGCCGCAATTGCGTATCCGGCGTTAATCACGGCGATCCTTGTGCCGCTGATGCTTTTCATTTCTTTCTACGTTATTCCTATGTTCGGCGACATTTATGAAGAATTTGACCTCGAATTGCCCGTGATCACCGAATTTGTACTACAGACAGCTGAGCAAATGCCGGGGATCATCGCTGGCGTCCTGATCTTTGCCGTAGGGCTGCCCCTGCTGTTGAGATTCCTTGGCGGTCGCTGGTTGTTTCATCGGGTGCGCTCGTCCATCCCGCTGTTCGGACGGTTGTGGATGTGGTCCGCTCAGCGCGATTTTGCGGCCATGTTGGCGTCGTTTCTGGACCTTCGTCTACCAATGGCCGATGCGGTCGGCCACACCGGCGAAGTGATGAGCGACCGCAACATGGGGGCGGCTTGTCGGTGCGCACGCGGTCGGCTCGAGGGTGGTCAGTCGCTGAGCGGAAGCCTGGCTCAGTCGATTCATTTCGATCAGTTGCTGGTTGCGCTCGTGGCCTGGGGAGAGCGCCACATGCTGCTCGCCGAAGCACTCGGCATCGCGACCGAGGTCTTCGATGATCGGATCGAACAGCGGGCATCGCTGATCCAACGAATATTGCCGCCGGTGACGCTGATCGCCGTTGCGACGCTCATGTTTTTCACAATCATCGGGCTGATGGTTCCCTTGGTAAAGTTAATTGAGGGATTGTCGATGTGAGGTTGGGTTGAGTTGGTGAGTGGGTGATGTGTACGGTACGGGGCATACTCACTTACTCAGCTACTCACTACTCACATGGTATGACGCAGATGGATTGGTTCCTCTACTCTTGGCCGACGCTCATCATATTGGGGCTCGGGCTGCGCATGGCGGTGCGAATAACATACGGTGCGCGCGGCGCTGAGCCGGGCGACCCGATCTATGTTTTCCTCAATACGTCCGCCTGGGTGCTGCTTGGATTGGGACTGATCCCGGCCGTGGTGGGCGGGACGCTTACGTTCGTGGGCGGCGTTTTGGGTCTGCTGGCCGCCACGACATTTGTGGAGGTGATCATTCACCGCCGAGTGTCGCAGCGGCGCTCCATGGCCAAGATGCTGGCGCTCCTGGTCGAGCGCGGCCAACGGCTCGATTCTTCGATCTTGTTTGCCGGGCAGGCGATGCGTGGAATCGTAGGCCGTGCCTCCGATCGCATGCTGACCGAAATCAGCCACGGCGTGCCCCTTGTGGAAGCGGTCGCCAAGCACCCGCGGGCGCTTTCCGCCTGAAGCGCTAGCCTACGTGGCGGCCGGCCAGACGGTAGACGCGCAGGCCGCCGCCTTGCGCGAGCTGACACAAGGCGACGAGGGCGAAATGGCCCGCGCCTGGCGGGCGTGCGTCGACCGGATTTCCTATATGGCTTTCATTTTAATCGCGATGAGCATCGTGCTGACGTTCATCATGATTAAGATCGTGCCCGAGTTTCAGACGATCTTCTACGAATTCGATATGGAGCTGCCGCAGATGACCTTGCTGGCGATCACTGTTTCTGAGTGGTTCGCTTATTATGCGGCGGCGCCGCTTGGCTTGGCGTCAGCGTTGTTCCTGGTGGGAGCGCTGCTCGTTGGCGTTTGCTACTTGTGCGACATCCCGGTGCTGCGGCCGTGGGGCGACTTGCTGTTTCGCCGGCGCCGACTGGCGCATTTACTGCGGATCTTGAGTGTAGCCACGCAGGCGCGGGAGCCGCTGGCCGAGGTGCTAAGGCGCGTGTCGATCGTGTTTCCGTCGGCGCCGATCCGCAATCAATTGCGGCCGGCGGTGGCTGCGGTCCGCGCGGGCGTCGATTGGCGCGAGGCCCTGCATAATGCGCGGATCATCACGAGCGCCGAGCGGGCGCTGTTGAGTTCGGCCGAGCGGGCCGGCAATCTGCCCTGGGCATTGCGGCAGATAGCGCTGCGGCGCGAGAAGCGGGCCGTGTATCGCCTGGTTGCCGCCGTGCAGGTGCTGTTTCCGATCGCCATCTTAGTGTTCGGAGGATTTGTGGCGTTCTTTGTCGTGTCCTTGTTCATACCACTCGTGAAATTGATTAGCGCATTGACCTATTAGGATTGGACATGCGTGGGAAAGTCATGATTTATGCGCTGGTGCCTGGGGAAATCCCCCAGTTGTGTGATGAATCACCGGGGCGATGCGCTTGGCACCGAAGTGTATTGTGGCGCGGCGGGATGTCGTTGCTGGAGATCATGCTCGCTGCTGGGCTGTTGGGAATCTTGATGACCGTTTCGGTGCAGATGCTGCGGGTCATGGGCGATCGGCAACGCGCGGCCGAACGCCGCGCGGCGGCGCTGCAAACAGTGCAGGCGCTCGCGGAGACGCTCGGCAACATGCCGTGGGACGACCTTTCCGCCAGCGCGGCGGACGAAATCGCAATACCCGAAGAGATGAGACGGTACCTGCCCGGTGCCAAGCTCAGTGTGACGGTCAACGACGAGAACGATCCCGTTGTCGCCAAGCGGGTGATGCTGGAGTTGCGTTGGAACAATCCGCGCGGTCAGACTTCCGCCCCGGTGCGGCTGACAACTTGGGCGTTTCCCGTGGCGGGCTAAAGTTCGTGATTAAAGGTTTTCCGACAACAATGCTTCGCATGAAAATACCGCAACACGACCGGCGCCGCAGCGCCATGACACTGATCGAGGTGCTGGTCGTGGTCGTGCTGTCGAGCCTCGTGATGGGCGTGGTAATTTCGTTCACGGTCGCTCTGCAGCGATCGGATCGCAACGTGAGGTCGTTCGCAGTTCGCATCGATCGACTGAACGAATTGGCTTCCGCGCTACGATCCGATTTGCGGCAAGCTGAAGATGCTTCGCTGGAATCGGCGAAAAAGCTGGCGATAAAATTTGGCAGCGGACGCGAAATACAATACGAGCTTGCCGATCGCGGCTGCCTGCGCGTCGTTGCGGCGGAGGACGACTTGCCGCCGGTGAGAGAGTACTTTGCCGTCGGCGCCGCGGAAAAATGGCAGCTGGAGCGTGAGACCGGTGGCCGACGCCCGCTTGTGATGGTCACAATGCAATTTGCGGAAAGAGATAAGACAGATGAATCGCGCCCGCGCCGCTGGTTGTACGAGCAGCGCTGGGCGCCGATTTGGCGGAGGTCGTCGCACCCACGACGCTGTCGAACCGAACGGAATCTGAGCAGGAATTACAAGACGGTGAACAGGAGGAAACAGAGGGAACAGAGGAAGATGAAATTGACTAGCTCTGCTGCCTCTGCTTCCTCCTGTGTAAAACAAAGTTCGATTGGATTTAGAACGCTAATTACCACTAATCCGCGCTAATCTTTGATTTTGATTAGCGCTGATTAGTGTCGATCAGTGTTCCTAACGAATGATTGTTATGGCGTCCAGACGTTTTGACAAAGCAAATCGAGCCACGACCGTTGCAGCGCGACAAGGCATTGTTTTGGTCGCCGTCGTCGCGGTGTTTGCCATTAGCCTCATGCTGTTTGCCTTGTCGGCGGCGCACGGCAGTTGGGCAGCAGCAGCAGATGCGAAGTCAACAGTACCGGGCACAGGCGGTGCGATTGGCCGAAGCAGGCGTGCGGCGGGCCGTGGCTCGTCGCTTGGCCGATCGCCAGTATGCAGAAGAAGTTTGGCAAATTCCCGCCGAGATGCTCGATCAAATCAATCCGGCCCAGGTGCGAATTCGAGTGCCGCCCAATGATGGTTCGGACACGATCCATTACGAAGCGACAGCCGAGTTTCCCGCCGGCGCCGTTCGCCGTGCTCAAGTGACGCGACGAATTGAAACAACCCGTCCCCCCGAGGGCGAATCATGAAACGCAATGCAATTGGCTTTACGTTGGTCGAACTCCTGGTGGTGATTGCAATCATCGGCATTCTGGTGGCATGATGTTGCCGGCGATTCAGTCCAGCCGCGAAGCGGCCCGGCGCGCAGTGCACCAACAACCTGCGTCAATTGATCGTGGCCGTGCACGATTATGAAATGGCGCACGAACGCTACCCGGCCGGCACGGTGGATGAGAAGGGCCCGATACGCAGCCTGCCCAGTGGACATCACATCAGCTGGATTGCGCGCATTCTGCCATACATCGAAGAGCCGGCCCTGTACAGCAGCCTGGATTTGTCATTGAGCGCGTATCATCAAAAGAACGATCGGGCCCGGCAGACGAGCGTCGAGATGTTAACCTGCCCGTCGAATTCCGCCGGCATGTGGCCCTATTCGAACTACGCCGGCTGCCATCACGATGTCGAGGCGCCCATCAACGCCGACAATCGAGGCGTGTTCTTTCTTAACAATCAACTCGGCGCGACGACTTGAAGGACGGCGCCGCATACACATTATTCATAGGCGAAAGGTTGCCGGACGATTTTGACTTAGGCTGGATCTCGGGGACGTCGTCGACGCTGCGCAACACAGGCAGCCCGCTCAACGGGCAAGGATCGGGTGCATTCGGCGCCGCGCTGCTGTCGGGTCCGCCCTGGGTTTACACCTACGGGAAGGATGAAACGGCCTGGGGGTGGGAAAGCAAGCAATTCGACCCGGCTACCGGTGAGTTTGTGGAAGTTGATCCAGCAACTTTGGGCGCCGAAGCGGGCGCGCAGCCAGTGAATGAAACGAGTGAACAACCCGTGGCGGACGAACCACCGGAAGCAAATCAAACCGTCGATCAGTCGCCTGCTGCGCCAGCGGACGCTCCGCAAAAAACGGATCCGGAACTTAAGCCGGACAAGGATGGGTTACTCAGGCATAGTAAGCTAGGTGGCAACGGGAAGGCGCCATTGGCGGTCGGCGGATTTGCTAGCAGCCACTTGGGAGGCGTGAACTTCGCCTTCGGCGACGGCTCGGTGCGCTTCATCGCCGACGACGCCACCGCCGGGCTGCTGGGAAGATTGGCCAACCGAGCGGACGGCAACATTGTGGACGCGCGAGATGCCGTAACGCTTGATCTTGTTCACTTCACCGCAACAAGATTGTGATCCCGCAGCGAGACTTCAACTTTCGTGGTTATGAGTGGTTCTGAAATCAGTTCGGATTCGCCGCACTCGCGCGGCAGTTTTCCGCTTGCGTCGTTGGCGCTTCTGGTCACGGTGCTGGCCGCCGCGCTGGCGTGCACCGACTTGAATCGCCTGCAGCAGCAATATGAATGGCTGAAAGTTTCCTGGCCCTGGCGACTCGTGGCGCTGCTCGGCGCCGCCGGGATATTTGGCGGAATCATTGGCGTGGCGCAGTTGTTCCTTTCCGGAGCGCGGGGCCGGGCCCGTTGGATTGCTCCACTCGCCGGTGTGCTGGCCGGCCAGGTTGGCGTGCTGATCTTGTTGGCGCCGGGGCCGATGTGGCGAACGCTTTTCGCCATTGGCGTGCTTTTGATGGCCACGGTTCTATTCCGGCTGGGGGCCGAATAGGCAGCGCCGTTTCGGTGGCTGCCAAGCTGGCTTCGGGGCAGCTATAATAGCAACCATAGCGACACGACGAGCACGACGTATGTGGGGGCATGGTGCCCGTCGTGCCACCGTGCTGAATAGCTTAGGATTCTTTCCTCGCAAATGTTATCGGATCTGAGAGG
Source organism: uncultured Planctomycetota bacterium (assembly GCA_963713365.1). GTDB lineage: Bacteria > Planctomycetota > Planctomycetia > Pirellulales > Lacipirellulaceae > JABDGM01. The sequence continues at coordinate 684,000 of CAVQLN010000013.1, forward strand.
TTCGCAGCCATGAAGATGCGCGCGTTTATTGCCCTTGTATTTGTGCATGCCTTGGGGAACTGCGGCCTGGCGCAGGACAAAGTCGATTTCCAGACGCAGATTCAGCCGATCTTTGTCGAACATTGCATTAAGTGCCACGGCGAAAAGCAGGCGTCGGGCAAGATGCGGCTGCACACGGCGGCCAGTTTGAAAGAGAAATGGGACGCCGACAAGGAATTGCTCGTCGCTGGCGAACCGGAGAAGAGCGAACTTCATCAGCGGCTTACCCTGCCGGCCGACGACAAGAAGCGCATGCCGCGCATGGCCGATCCGCTGCCGAAGGAAAAGATCGACCTGATTGCCGCATGGATCAAGCAGGGAGCTGTGCTGCCCGATGTGGCCGCAGCTCCGGCGACCGATGAGAAGCCGGCCGAGTCAGCAGAAGCCGCCGCCGAGGAAAAACCGGCCGAGATCCCGCTACCCGAAGTGTCGGCAGCGCCGAAGGAAGCGATCGACAAGCTGACCGCGGCCGGCGCAAGTGATGCCGCTGTTCGCTGAAAGTTCTCTGCTTACAGTATCGTTCGCGCATCGCACCGAGCCGGCGGGCGACGCTGAGATCTCGCTGTTGTCTGGCGTGGCGGAGCAAGTGTACGCAGTCAACCTGGCTGATTCCAAGCCGAGCGACGCCGGGCTGGCGCCGCTCGCGGGACTCAAAAACCTGGCCACGCTCCACCTGGAACGTTCTTCGGTCACCGACGCCGGACTCGCGCACATCGCCGGCCTGGCGAATCTGCAGTATCTGAACGTGTACGGAACGGCAATTACCGACGAAGGCCTGAAGCATCTGGCCGCGCTAAAACATTTGCAGCGGCTTTATCTGTGGCAAACGAAGGTCTCCTACGACACGGCGATGTCGATGGAAAAAGATTCGCCCGGCCTGATCGTGAATTTGGGATACGATCATCCTATGGTCGTGAAGATGCGGCTCACCAAAGAGCTGGAGCAGGTGAAGAAGCAAGCGGAAGAGGCCAAAGCCGAAGAGGCCAAGCTCACTCAGCAGCTCGAAGGCGCAAAGAAAAACGCCGAGGCGGTCACGACGCGGCAGGCGGAAATTGAAAAGCAGCTCAATGAGCTCGAACCGGCGGCCGCGCCGGCGGCCGCTGCCGCAGCGCCAGCCGCAGAAACCGCGGCCGACAAGCCTGCCGAAGATTCGAAGCCGGCTGAAGAAGCGAAAGCAGAGGCCGAAAAGCCGGCTGCGGAGGCGAAGCCGGGCGAGACCGAGAAGCCGGCCGAGGAAGCCAAGCCGGAAGCGGCGGAAGCCCCGAAGGAACGTTAGGCAGCCGAGGCCGCGAAATAGTTCCAAACTATCCCGCCGCGCGACAGTTTCAACAGGAGGTACACGATGGATTTCAACATACACCGGCGCGAATTTCTACAAGTTGCGGCGGGAGCCGCGGCGGTTGCAGCGGCGCCGACCATACTCACCGCGAGAAAAACTGACTCTCCGCTCATCATTGGCAGCGGCGAGCACCGCTACGAGGTGCACCACAACTGGCCGCAACTGCCGGATCAATTCACTTGGCAGACGACGCACAATGTGGCGATCGATCGCGGCGGCAACGTGTACGTGATCCACGAGGGCGACGCCAAGAAGAAGGACCATCCGTCGATTTTCGTATTCGACTCGGGCGGCAAATACATCCGCTCGTTCGGCAGCGAATTTCCAAGGCGGCGGGCACGGGCTGGAAGTGCACGAAGAAAACGGCGAGGAGTTTCTGTACGTCACGGGTTACCAGGCAATTAAGAAGTTCGCCAAGCTCACGCTGGATGGCAAAAAGATTTGGGAGCGTCGGGCGCCCATGGAGTCGGGCATCTACGCCGCGGGCGAAGACACGCAAGTAAACGGCACGTGGGGCCGCGACCGCTTCATGCCCACGAACATCGCGTTCCATCCCGACGGCGGCGACTTCTACGTGGCCGACGGCTACGGCGCGTACGTCGTCCACCGCTACGATCGCGACGCGAACTACAAAGGCACCTTCGGCAAAGTCGGCAAAGACAACGGCCAGTTCGATTTGCCGCACGGCGTTTGGATCGATGGCCGGCCGGGACGCGATCCTTCCGTCGTGGTGGCTGACCGGGCCAACGGGCGGCTGCAGTGGTTCACGCTCGAAGGCGAACATCTGCAAACGCTCGATGGTTTCTTGCTGCCCGCGAATGTCGACACGTTTGGCGACGTGATGCTAGTGCCCGATTTGCGTTCGCGCGTCACGCTGCTTGACGGCGAAAACAAGATCATCGCGCAACTGGGCGACGACGCCGAGTGGCGCGAAAAAGTCATGAAGGACGGCGTCCGCGCGCATCCGGATCAATGGCCCGCCGGCAAATTCATTCACCCACACGACGCTTGCTTCGACGCCGAGGGGAATATCTTCATCGCTGAGTGGGTGGCAACCGGCCGGATCACGAAGCTGCGAAAATTGAGCTGAAATCGCGAGTCGCATACGCACTGTTTTCGTCAGCTCAGATCTGATGTTCCTCGGGTAGATGTCGATCCAGGCCCATGCTGTCGTGAAGCACTCGGCCGATTTCGACGGTCCCGCCTGGCCGAAATCGATACAGCAAGAAATGACGCGTTTTACTCGGCCCACGTCGGCGGCAACATGACTGCGGCTATGAATGAGATGGTAGCTGGTATCGCTCGCGGCGATTTCCGATCGGCGGTTGCTTCCGGCCAATTGAGGATCATGGACCACATCGCGAATCGCTTGAGTAAGCAGGGCACTGTATCGCTCCATCGCCTGCTCGCCGAACTCCCGGTAGGTCCAACGAAGCACGGCATCGATATCTCGCTCGGCCGCCGGGCGATTTCATACTGCGCCATACGGTCAGGAAACGCACCGTCGACGTTTTCCGTTTGAGACGACCCGGCTGCTAATGCGGCGCATTACGTCTTCGAGTTCGTGATCGCTGCTAATTTTGATGCCTTTCCCCTGGTCTAACTCCTGGAATGCTTCAGATGCCAGAGACCGTAGTAAGGCGAGTTTTCCCGATCCTCGCGAGATTGCTGCTCAAGCAGGCGCAGCCCGGCGCGCATCACCTCGCTGGCGTTCCGGTAACGCCCAGCCTTTATTTCACTTCCCACGAACTGGTCAAAGTGGTCGGTGAGATTGATATCGCGAGTTGGCATCGTTCGGCACTCGTTTTCGGATGATTGCTCTGCAGACCTCACTCAATTATAAGTCAATTGGCAAAAATTGCCGATCTAAGCGACGGGCTCGCTATGTGGGAGTGCGGCTGAAACCTAATGGCGTCGAGAAGACCGACCAATGGATAGCCTGCCCACGATTACCAAGATGACCGTCGTGCCCGTCGCGGGCTACGACAGCTTCCTGTTAAATCTCAGCGGCGGGCACGGGCCGGTCTTTATTCGCAATCTGGTTGTGCTCGAAGACAACGCCGGGCACACGGGTGTGGGCGAAACGCCGGGCGGCGAGGCGATTCGCCAGACACTCGAGCAATGCGTTGAGTTGGTGGTTGGCCGGCGCGTCGGCGAAATGAACGACGTGCTGCAGTCGATCCAGCAGCGCTTCGGCGCGTTTGATGCCGGCGGCCGCGGCGTGCAGACATTTGATCAACGGACCACAATTCATGTGCGCACGGCCGTCGAAGCGGCTTTTTTTGATCTGATGGGGCAAGCGCTTGGCGTGCCGGTGGCGAAACTTTTGGGCGAAGGCCAGCAGCGCGACTGTGTCGACGTGCTCGGTTACTTGTTCTTCGTCGGTGATCATCGCAAAACGAAGCTCGATTACCAGGTGGGCGAGTCTCTCCAAGACTCGCATCCGAGTTTCGGAGAAACTCGGTTACGTGGAGAGTGGCATCGCGTGCGCACCGAGGAAGCGCTGGATCCGGCTGGAATCGTCCGTCAGGCCCGCGCGGCGCAGGAGCGCTTCGGCTTCACAATGTTCAAGCTAAAGGGCGGCGTCCTCGACGGGCCGTCCGAATGCGACTGCATCCACGCGCTCGCTGAGACCTTTCCGGAAGCTGGCGTTACTATCGACCCCAACGGCTGTTGGAGCCTTTTGAATGCGATTGAATGGCTCACGCCGCTGAAGCCCGTGCTTACCTATGCCGAAGATCCGTGCGGAGCGGACGGCGGACGCAGCGGCTGCGAAGTGCTTGCTGAGTTTCGTACAGCCACCGGCATCCCGACGGCTACCAACATGGTGGCAACCGATTTTCCTGGCTTGGTGGAAGCAATCCGGCTGCAAGCAGTCGATGTGCCGCTGGCCGACTGTCACTTTTGGACGATGCGCGGGGCGGTGCGCGTCAGCGAGCTGTGCCAGTTGTGGGGACTTACCTGGGGCTCGCACAGTAACAACCACTTCGACGTATCGCTAGCGATGATGACGCACGTAGCCGCCGCCGCTCTTGGAAATGTCACTCCAATCGACACGCATTGGATCTGGCAGGTGGGTCAGCGATTGACCCAGGAGCCGCTTGAGATTCGCAACGGTCAGATCAAAGTTCCCGACTCGCCTGGCCTGGGAGTTGAATTGGATTGGAACCAGGTCGAAGCGGCGCACGAACTCTACAAGCGCCGCGGAACCGATAAACGAGACGATTCCATCGCCATGGAATACCTGCATCCGGGATGGAAGTATGATCCCAAACGACCATGCCTCGACCGAGAATAGTCTCTCGCAAAGGCGCCAAGCGCAAAGCTGGCAACAATTTAACCACAAAGGGCACCAAGAGCACAAAGAGAAAGTGCTCGACGCCAGCTCAATCGACACTCGGACCTTCGTATCCTTAGTGGCCTTTGTGGTTACATCCTTACTTCCCTTTGCGCCTCAGCGCCTGTGCGTGAGTTTTACGACTCTTCGACGGGCTAAGGTGCCGCCCCGAGCTTTATTCACGCCAATGGGTTCTTCTGCGAATTTGCGGCAGAAAAGCCGCAATTTTCCGCCGGTGCAAGACTTTTCGTTTTGCGTTTGTTATAAAAGTAGCTTCCTCAGATCGCAAGTTCGACCGTGCATCGTGAGTTCCCAAGGAGCCCGACATGCATCAGGACAACGGATCGAAGTCGGCCGGCGTCTCTCGCCGGAAGTTTCTGCAAGGTGCCAGCGGTGCCGCGGCCGGGTCGGTGCTGGTAACGCTGCCGCAGCTTGCCGGTGCTCAACAAGGCGAGTCGGGGCCCGCGGTACGAAGCGGCCTCACGCGCTACGCGGCCTCCGGCGGCAACATCACGCTCACCGTGAACGACCGGCCGGCCCAAATCACCGCGACGCCCGACACCACGTTGCTCGAGGCAGTGCGCGAGTCGCTGAATCTCACCGGCGCAAAAGAAGTCTGCGACCGCGGCGCGTGCGGCGCGTGCACCATGCTCGTCGACGGCCATAGCGTATGCAGCTGCATGATGCTGGCCATCGACGCCGTGGGCAAGAAGATCACCACGGTCGAAGGCCTCGTGAAGGACGGCCAGCTCGACCCGATACAGCAGGCGTTTGTCGATCATGATGCCTGCCAATGCGGTTACTGCATTCCAGGTTTCGTCGTGCGGTCGCGGGCGTTTTTGGATGAAACGCCAAGTCCGAACCGCGAGGCGATCAAGAACGGGCTGTGCGGCAACATCTGCCGCTGCGCGGCATACGTGCGAATCTTCGAAGCCGTCGAAGCCGCGGCGAAAGGAGGCCAGGCATGAGTTATCGCGATGACAACCGTGTGGCCTTGGAAAACGATGCGCCGCGCGTCGACATTGTCGAGAAGGTGAACGGCTCGGCTAAATACACGACCGATTATTATCTGCCCAAGATGCTCTGGGCCGCTTACATCCCGTCGGATTTTGGTGATGCACGAGTGCGCAGCTCGAACATCTCGGCAGCCCGCGAGCTGAAGGGTGTGCTGGAAGTCGAGCTTGAGAAAGATGCCGGGCGCTATCATGGCGACCGCATTGGGCATATTTGCGCCGAGTCGCGCAAAGCGCTGGAGGAAGCGCTCAGGGTGCTGGACCTCAAATTCGAGGCGCGCTGGCCGAAATCGCGGATTGAAGATGAGCGCACCGCACTGGCAGAGATGAAACCGGCCGACAACGATGCCGAAGCTCAAAAGGTGCTCGAAGAAAGCGAAGTCGTCGTTGAGGCCGAATTTCAGACGCAAGTTCAGACTCACTGCGCTTTGGAGCCGCACGGGGCGTTGGTCGATTTTCGCGGCGACTCGGCGGTGGCCTATGGCTCGACGCAAAGCTGCGGCAGTTTCCGCAGCGACCTCGCGCGAGCTGGGTTTGCGGCCCGATCAAGTGGAGTTTCACTGTGAATACGTTGGCGGCGGTTTCGGGGCCAAGTTCGGTGCCGACAGCGAGGGGGTATTAGCGGCGCGCATGAGCAAAAAATTCGGCCGACCGTGCCGCGTGATCCGCAATCGCAAGGAAGAGCACCTCGATACCGGTAATCGGCCCGGCAGTATGCAACACATGCGGATCGGATTAAATCGCAACGGCGAGATCCGCGGCGGCAAGGTAGCCACATGGGGCTCAGTTGGCCCCACCGGTGGCGGGCAGGTTTCGGCGGGCGGCGGAGCCGGCGGCGGCGTCCGAAACCCGTCGCGCTACAAATTCGGCACCGTTGCCAAAGTGCACGAGGATGTCAGCCTTAACAGCGGTTTCCCGCGCGGTTTCGTGCGCCCGGTCATCCCCAGGCCATGTTCGCCATCGAGCTGATGATCGATCACATGGCAGCGCAGATTGGCATGGATCCGCTCGAATTCCGCCTCTTGAATGAAACCAGCGACGTGCGCCGCGCGATGCTCAAGGTCGGCGCCGAAAAAATCGGTTGGTCCAACCGTAAGTCGCTCAACGACGACAACAGCGTGATCAAGCGCGGGTTGGGCATTGGCGCCGGCGATTGGGGCAACGGCGGCGGCCGGGCCTCGATCATGGTCAACGTGTATCGCAACGGCACGATCGAAGTCGTGAGCGGCGCGCAGGATATTGGCCAGGGATATCGCTCGATGATCGGCGACGTGGTGCGCACAAGCCTCGGCCTGCCGCGCGAGCTTTTGGTCGTGAAGGTCGGCCGTGGCGATTACCCGGCCGGCCCGGGCAGCGGCGGCTCCGTCACCAGCCGCGCAACGGCGCCTAAGGCGTTCGTCGCTGCGGAGATGGCGCGCGACGCACTCCGCAACCTGGTTGCAAAGGAATGGGGTCTTGAAAGCTCGACCGGCGTTTCGCTCGAAGGCGGAGTGTTCAGGGGCGATGGCAAAACCATGGAATGGGCCAAGGTGTGCCGCCTGATCACCGACGAGCGTCTGTCGTTTACAACGGATCAAGATGGCAGTCATTGGAAGCAACCAACGGGCAGCGAAGCGGTTCAATTTGCCGATGTCAGCGTCGACACCGAGACAGGCATCATCAAGGTGAACAAGATCATCGCATTGCAGAACGTCGGCCTGCCGGTAAACCGCAATACAATCGAGAACCAAATTACCGGTGGCGTGATTCAGGGAATCAGTTTCGCGCTGTATGAAGATCGGATACTTAACCGGCAGACCGGCGCGATGGTGAACCCGGTGATGGACCAGTACAAGATTGCAGGCCCGGTCGATGTGCCGGAGATCATTTCGATCATTTGGCGCGAGGACCGGGAAGTGAGCGTGAACAGCCTGGGCGAGCCGCCAACGGTGCCCACCGCCGGCGCGATCGCGACGGCCGTGGCCAGCGCCATCGGCGCGCAGGTGCGGTCGATGCCGCTGACGCCGGACAAGGTTTTGGCGGCACTGGCGGCGAAAGCATAGTAGGGTGGGCACTGCCCACCATGAATCGTGGGGCGGAAGTTGGTGGGCGGTGCCCACCCTACGGCCCGAAAGGAGCGTGCGACTTTGAACTCATTCGATTATCTCGTGGCCGAGCAGTTCGACTCCGCGCTGGCAGAGTATGGCGAGGGGAACGTCGCGCTCAAGGCGGGCGGCATCGATTTGCTCGATCTTGTGAAGGAAGGCGTCGAGAAGCCGGCGACGATCCTCTCGATCGACGGCCTGGAGGACTATCGCTACATCCGCGAGGAGGAGGACGGCGTCCATATCGGCTGCCTGGCGACCTTGGCCGATATTGGCCGCAATGAGCTGCTCAAGTCGAAGTACGCCGTGCTGCATCATGCGGCCGCCGAGGCGGCAACGCCGCAAATTCGCGAGCGGGCCACGGTGGGCGGAAACCTTTGCCAGCGGCCGCGCTGCTGGTATTTCCGACAACGCGAGTTTCATTGCTTGAAGAAGGGCGGGGCGACCTGCTTCGCCGTCGAAGGCGAGAATCGTTACCATGCCATCTTTGGCGGCGGACCTTCATACATCGTCCATCCGTCGAATGTCGCCCCGGCGCTCGTGGCGCTGGATGGAATTATCGTGGTGCGGTCGGCCGAGGGCGAGCCGAAACAAGTGAAGGCGGCCGAGTTCTTCCTCCTGCCCGAGCAGGCGCTCATGAAGGAGAACATTCTCGAGCCGGGCGAGATCATCAGCGAAGTGATCGTGCCCAAGGCGCCGGCACAGAGCGCCACGATCGAGCTTCGCGAGAAGCAAAGCTTCGATTGGCCGATCACGATGGCCTGCGTGGCTCGGATGGCGGAGGGCTGGCGCGTATGCCTGGGCGCCGTTGCGCCGATTCCATGGCTCAGCAAGCCTGCGATGGAAGCCGCTGGCAACAGCGACATTACGGCCGAACTGGCAGCGAAGGCCGGCGAGGCGGCAGTCGTCGATGCCGACCCCATGACCGACAACGAATACAAAGTGCAACTGGTGAAAGTGGCCGTCAAACGCGCCTCATGACGGCCGCGGGCCTGGAGGTGCCGAAATGGAGCTAAAAGATCGCAACTCGCCGTCGCTCAACGAGTCGTCGCTGCCGCCCATGCGCTGCTGTGTCCGCGTGGCATGTAAAAGCATGACCTACCGCGACGACGAGCGCCCCGGCCTGGTCCACTTCAGCGACACGCAACCCTACTGGTGCATCGTCACTATGGACCCGCAAGGCCCCGACGCCGGCAACGTGAACCCAAAAATCTGCCAGCCGGGCCGGGCGTGCTTTCGGGCGGAGGAGTAAGCGGCGGTCGATTTACTTGAGTTGCTTGGGCGGCGACTTAAATGGGATTCGATTTTCTCGAGGTCGTGTTGGAAGTTGAAGACTCGTTCGGAATTAAGATTCCGGACGAAGTCGCCGGGGATATTGAGACGGTAGGGCAGCTCTACGAATTCGTCCTTGCCGCTCGGCCGAGTTGTGAAACGGCTCGTGGCTGCCTGTCAAGCGCGACGTTTCGAATGATACGGCGTGCAATCTGCTCCACGCCGCAGCTGACCTCAATGCGGCTTCGTCCTCGCGACTCCGTTCGCTCGATCATGCCGCGGTCCGGACGGCGGCAGTTTTGGAACCGGCTGCAACAAGAACTTGACTTGAGATTTCCTCGACTTGTGCGTCCGGAATGGATGGTTACTTGCTCGGCGATCGTCACAGTTAGCGTCGCGACAATCGCTGCCTGCGTTGGCCTGGCGACAATTGATATCGGTCACGCGGTCGCATTCGCCTTTGCCACGGCAATCATCATCGCAGCGGGTTTAATGCTTGTGACCATGCCATTCGCAACGAATCCACATCGAGACTTTGCAACGTTCCGCGGTTTGACGACTGCTGTGATTGCGTACAACTTCGCAGCTCTAAATCAGCGATTCCACATCAGCGACCGCAACGACATTTGGAATTCGCTGTGTGTCATCCTTTCCGATCAGCTCGGCATTAGCCGCGAAACGTTACATAAAAACACGCGGTTTGCTGATATGGGTTTTTGATTGATGTGGCGATACGCTTGCGATCTTCGTCCCGCAACTAGCGTCCGCTTTGTAGCATTGCGTATTGCTGGCTCAGGCGGCGTCATTAATATTGCTTTTTTATTTCTTCTGACAATGTATAATTTGGGAAAGTACCTCGTGAGGATATAAGATGGCGGCAAATTATACGGCTGTAGTTCGGCAGGATAGCGACTGGTGGATCGGCTGGGTCGAGGAAGTTCCTGGCGTTAACTCTCAAGGTCGAACGCGCGAGGAATTGCTCGATAACCTGCGAGATGCATTGGACGAGGCGCTTGAAATGAATCGAGCTGAAGCACGGGCAGCTGCGGGCGATTCCTATGAGGAAGTGAGCCTGTCGGCGTGAAACGACAAGAACTCGTTCGTCACCTTCGACGGCATGGATGCGTTCTGGTGCGTGAGGGGCGACGACATTCTTGGTGGGGCAACCCGGCCAACAATCGACGTTCGGCGGTGCCGCGACACACCGAAGTTCCTGACCCGCTCGCCCGAAAAATCTGCCGCGATCTGGGCATCGACGAGCCTAGGGCGTCGTAAATTCGATCATGGGTCTGGGGTTCCCGGTTTGGCAGTGCTTTACGGGCGACAAGCGTCGAGCGACCTGGCCGCCGAGTCATCGCCGCCTCAACTATCCGCGTAGCCGAACTCCTTGATGAACGGCTCGAGCTTTTCAAGCACCGGCTCGAAGTGGCGGGCATAGTGTTGCCAGCGGCCGACCGACTTCTGATAGACAGGCTGCGTGACTTCCTTGTACGTTGGCGAGCGCACTATCTTTCCGCGGGCGTGCTCGTAAAACTTCAGCACTTTTTCGTCCCACGAGAGGCCGAGAAACTCCAGGATTCGGCGTGCTTCCCGTTCCAGATCCGCCACTACATCCTCATACCGGAATTCGAGCCATGGGTTAGAGGTTAGTCCGCGCATAGCCAGCCAGGTTTTCATTACCCGGACGTAGTATTCGGCCGTGCCGGCAAGCGTGAGCCAATTTGAGCTGATCGGTGTCAACTGCACTTTCTGCATGAAGCAGCTCAGGACCACGTTGCGCGGGTTGCGCAGGGCGATCAGCATCTTCATTTCAGGAAATGCCCAGTTGATCACCGGCAGCAAGATCATCATGCCGGGGTTTTTCTCGAGCAGCAGGCGCTGGCCGATCGGCTCGTCGAATATCGCCTCGGTCTGCTCCCAGTACTTGGCCCGCGCCTTTTCGCGCACCGCCGCCGGCACGCTGTCGACGACCGAAAGGATCGGCGTCGAAGAAGGAAATCGCCGCACGATCGGCAGATAGAACCATTGCGTGAACACGTCGAACTCGTCGGCGCTCGTCAAATCATCATGGCTGTCGAGTATCTGCTCAACGAGCGTCGTGCCGCTGCGCGGATGGCTGGTGAGAATTCCGATCCGGTAGGCCGAATCGCTTTCCGCAAGCTGCGCCAGCGATCGAAGCGCGACTTGTCGAGCTGCTGAATTAGCTGCTCGTTGCGCATTAACGTTTCTTGATTCTTGTTGAGCGCGGCAGCGGCGTGCGGCTTGATGAGCGCTTGGCCGCGACCAGCGCGTCGAATGCATCGTCGTAGCGCTCGTGTCCATCCAACAACTGGCCTAATTCATACGAAGCCTGCGCGCGTGTTTGCCAGGTATGGGCCGTGTCGGCTGCCAAGGTGCGGAAAGCAGATTCGGCCTGCGCCACGTTGCCCTGGCGGCGATCCAGTATGGCCTTCTGCAGCAGCGCCGTTTCATTGGCCGGTTCGCGCGCAGCGCCTCCTGAACGGCGCTCTGCGCATCGTCGAGCTGATGGCGGCGCTCGTAAAGCCCGGCCAGCTCCAGAAACGTAGGCACAGTGACCGAGGTGTCGCTGTTGAGCTCCAGCGATCGGCGATAATATTCCACGGCGCGTTCCGGTCGGTCGATGGCAGCGTACGTTTGGGCCACGCGACGGTGAATGCTCGCTTTGCCCGGCGCGAGCTCCAGTAATCGTACGAGCAAGCTCTCGGCCTTCTCGTAGTGCCGCTGCTTGCCCAGGGCCGTGGCCAGATTGACCAAGATTTCCGGATTGTTTGGATCGCGGCGAAGCGCTTCGGAGAGCAGTACAATCGAGCGGTGGCGCTCGTTATAGCCCCAGACCTGTCCGGCGACTTTGGTAAGCGCCTTGGCTTTCAGGCGGTTCATCCGCTGCGAGTGATCGACTTTCTTGGGCTTCGATTTACGTCGGGCCATGAGTAGGGTCAGGCATCGGGTGTCAGGTGTCAGTGCTGAGAACACGAACCCAACACCTTATTCCCGACACTTGTCACCTTACCACAAACAAATGGGCTAATACGGAGATCCGTGCCACGGCCGGCGAACCTGCAGCGAGCAGCGACCCCACCCAAACGGGTGTATGAGCAATAAATTGATTTTTTTGATAATTTCTGACACGCGAATGTTGACGTAGGGAGTATAGGGGATATGCTGGCACCTGGGCCCGGTGTCTATGCGCACTTTTTAGGAAAGTCGGGCCAACTGGAATAATCGTCAAATAGATTTCATTCTCTTCACGCGTGAAGTCCGCAACTGGTGAGGGACGCTAATGAAGAATTACTGGATTAAAACCTTACGGCGCTTAGCCGCCGCTTCGGTCGTTGCCGGCGCAACAGCATTCTCTTCTGCCATGAGTTATGCGGCAACGATTGCATTCGACACCGCCACCGATGCAGCCTACGACAATGGTTGGCAAGCGGGCGACAACGGTGGGTTTGGCTGGGGTGCGTGGGACTTCACGGGCACGTACAACACACCTGTCGGCCAGACGATGGATATCTTCTCGCATCCGAATGATCTTGGCCGCGCGTGGACATTATTCAACGCGGATGCACCTCCGGGACCGGGCACGGGCACCGACATCGCTCAAGCCGGTCGCAGCCTCGGCGGCGCTATGGTTCCGGGCGATACGGTGCACGTAGTTATCGATAACCCGACCGAGCGACGTTTCTTCCGCGGCTACACGGTTCGCTTCAATACGGGCGGTGGAAACACGGTCTTCGCGGGCACACCGCAAAGCCGCATGGCCGTCGGACTATTCGATTACGGCCCCCCTGCCGGCGACTGGTATGCGACCGGAACGGGCGGCGATCCCACGCTTTTCGACACCGATACCAATCACGGTATGCGGATCGATTTTACGCTGACGGGAACCGACACGTTCAACCTCGTAATGACCCCGCTGAACGATCCGTCGAAGGCCTACTCGAAATCGGGCACGCTCGATGGCCCTGCCGGCGCGCCAATCAATTGGGTCGAGTTCGAATTGTTCAATACCGATTCGGATTATTACCCGACGCACACGATTACGGGCGGCGAGACGGACTTTTACATCAGCAATATGTGGGTGACGAATGTGATTCCCGAACCTACGGCTGCCGTTCTGCTAGTGATGGGCGCGGGAGTAGTCGCCGCTGTCGGCGGAAGGCGTAAGCGCGAACAAGGATAATCTAGTCAAGCCGGACGCTACATTTCGGCGAATAGCCAAGGCGGCGCGAAATCGTTTTCGCGCCGCCTTTTTCGTGGCTGTGTATATTCAAATGATGGAATTCAACGAGCTCGTTTGACAGCAGTTACCGGTTGGCATGTTCGACACCGGGAAAGACTTTTTTCGTGTCCTAACGAGCGGCTGCCTCATCGCAGTCCTGATCGGCTGGGTATCAGCCGCTTGCCACGCACAAGTCGCGTTTGATACCGCTGACGACGTCGTCTATGGCAACGGCTGGCAGGAGGGCGACGACGGCGGCATCGGCAGCTTCGGGCCGTGGAGCTTTGATGGGACCGGCCCATCGAGCGTTCAGCAGCGCATAGATGACGGACTGCAATCGGGCGCTGTGGGCTCATCGACATTCAACAACCTCGGCGCCGCATGGGCACTCTTTAACCCGACGTCGAGCGATTTCGCCCACGCCGGCCGTCGATTGGGTCCTCTTCAGGTCGGACAGACCGTTCGCGTCGTGTTCGATAACCCAACTGCCCGACAGGCCCTTCGCGGGTACAGCGTCAAATTCAACACGGGTGGCGGCAACGTTTGCGTCAGCGGATGCGCGCCCGGCCCGGTGCTGAAGTACAAGATCGAGCGGCTGGAGAATTTCAATAACGGCCGGTGGACCGACGCGAATGGCAACCTCGCGCTTTTCGACAGCGACACGGATGGCGGCTCCCGAATCGACTTCAAACTGTCCAGCGCGACAACCTACGAAATGAAAATGACGCCGCTCGATAACCCGGCGGCGGCCGTCACAACGATCGGCGCGTTATCCAACCCGGCAGCCACGTCGCCGATCGATTGGATCGAGTTTCAGTTCTTCAATACGCCGACGAGCGCGAGCATGAGCACGGACTTCTTCATCAAAAGCATGCAGATCCTTGCGGCGCCCGCCGGGGTGCCGGGCGACTACAATTCCAACGGCGTGGTCGACGCGGCCGACTACGTGTTGTGGCGAAAGAGATCGGGACAGACTTTTCAGCTCGCCAACGAAGTGTCGAACGTGACGCCTGGGCAGGTAACGCCGGAAGATTACACCGCCTGGCGGTCACGCTTCGGCAGCCGCTCAGCAAGCGCGGCCGCCGCAGGTATGGCGAGCGCTGCCGTACCAGAGCCAACCACGCTGGCCTTGATTCTCGGCAGCCTGATCTGGCTCGCGGCGTGGAATCGAATCGACCGCGGCTGCAGTTTTTCGCCATTTCAGCCTGAATCGGCGTGACGAAAGTGCTGGTGGCGTAGAAAATTAGAGTGGTGGCGGCTATTTGTGCGCGGGGAAGGCAGGCCGCAAGTCGGTTGGAGATGGAAGCATGAAGAACTCTTGGCGGCAGTTATTTCGTCGTTTGGCGGCCGGTTGTGCGATTTCAGGCGCGACCGCCTGGTCCTCGGCCATGTGTTACGCTGTGCAGCTGGCGTATGACGACGCTTCCCATTCGGTTTACGACGACGGCTGGCAGCACGGAGACGATGGAGGCACGGGCATCTTCGGCGCGTGGAACTTTGATGGAACATACACGACGATGCCGAATCCAAACCCGCCACCGGACAATATCGCCGATCCTAATCCCGGCGATCAACAAGCAATGGATAATGGCCTGATGGCCGGCGTCACAGGTTCGTCGCCCTACAACAATCTCGGGCGGGCCTGGACCGTTTTCAATCCAGACGCGCCAAATCCATTGGACGCCCCGGACAATCCTCCATCGGATCAAACGGACATTGCTCGGGTAGGTCGCGCGATCGTTGGTGGTCTTCCGGTGGGGTCCACAATAAAAATCGTCATTGATAACCCCACCGAGCAGCAGTTCTTCCGTGGCTGGGCGGTCAAAATGAACAACGGCGGCGCGAATGTCTGCTATGCCGGCGACAATTGCTCGACGCCCGAGTATGAACCAGACACCGGTATCGGCTTGATCAAAACGAGGATGGCCATTGGCATGTTTGATTACGCCCCGCCCTCCGGTCGGTGGTACGCAAACTGGACGGATGACGAAGGCCTCCCCTACACCGGACCGCCATTGCTCGATACCGACACCGACGGCGGCATGCAGATTGAGTTCACGCTTACCGGCGCCGACACGTTTGACCTTAAAATGATACCGCTGGATAATCCCGCGAATACCTACCAATCGCTAGGAAGGACCATGGAGGATGGTCCCGGGATGACGCCGACCGGACTGCCAATCGACTGGATTCAGGTCGAGTTCTTCAACACGGACTCCGATTTTTACCCAAGCATCGTGCCGCCAAATCCCGTCCTGCCGGGCGATTACAACGTAAACGGCGAGGTCGACGCGGCCGACTACGTCGTTTGGCGCAAGCATAACGGAACGAATTTCCAACTGCAAAATGAAGTACTGTCGCCGGGCCAGGTTAACCAGGAAGACTATACGGCATGGCGCGAACTCTTCGGGACCACGTCCGTAGACGCTAGAGCTACAGACTTCTACATCCGAAGTATGGAAATCACGACCCCCGGCGGCACAGCCGTTCCCGAACCGGGCACGTTCGTTTATCTGATTGTCAGCGCCGCCGGTCTGGCATCCCTTGGCGCTTTGCGCGGTCGCGGCGCGCAAAATAGTGTTCGTCGGCAAAACCGAGGGTGAATCGGAATCTCTCCAATTCATGGCGTGAATACCGTGGGAGGGCGCATGAAATGTCTCGAAAAACCGGATTCACGCTGGTTGAGCTGCTCGTCGTCATTGCAATCATAGGCATACTGGTTGCGCTTCTGTTGCCAGCCGTCCAGGCTGGCGCGAGGCTTCGCGGCGCAGCTCATGCCAGAACAACATGCGGCAGTTCGGCGTGGCAATGCAAAACTATTACAGCTCTTTCAAGCAATACCCGCCCAATTCGCCTTGGTGGGTCGATCGCCAGTTCGTGTTCCCCAAGGACCGCAAGGGGAGCATGTTGGTGAAACTTTTGCCGTATCTCGAAGAAACCGTGATCCACGACCGGCTCGACCTCGACGGCGATGTGATCGAACAATTCAGTAAAAACGTGGATCTGCGTCAAGTGGTGCTGCGCGTGCTGCGCTGCCCCAGTGACACTTTTCCGTCGTTGAGCGATGAACCGGCTTACAATCCGCGCGGCCATGCCGTGACGAACTACGCTCCGACCGTCGGCGCCCAAAAGACATTTTCCTATCAGGACTGTTGTCCCGAGCCGGCAGGCAATTTATTTGAGACCGAGCAGGATTTTCACACCGACACGCATGAGATGTATCTCACCAGCGGCATGTTCTCGCGCTCGGGTTGGTCGGCCACGATCGAGCAGATTCCCGACGGCACGACGAAGACGATTGCCATGGGGGAAGTCCTGCCGGACTGCAATTTTGAATTTATCCGTTTCGGGTGGTGGGAGTCGTGGCCGATGTACGTGGGCACGGCGCCTCCGATCAATTACGATTCATGCCGCAAGACCACTCCGCCGTTTCCCTCCGAGCAGGATTGCGGAACTTTTTTTAACTACAATACGTCCTCGGGCTTCAAATCGCGGCATCCGGGCGGAGCGAATTTCACGCTGGCCGACGGCTCCGTGCAATTCATAACCGAGAACATCGACTATCGAAATTACCAGCGATTGGGCGACCGTCAGGATGGCGAAGCCGTGGAGCCGTACTGAAATGAATGGCCGACGGACCGGAGTTACCGCAAAGCTTATTCTTGCAAGCTGTGTGCTCGCGGCCGGTTGTTCCGCGTCGGGCAGGCCTGCTATTGCGCCGGTTCGCGGCACGGTGACCTATAGAGGCCAGCCGGTGGCAGGCGCAACAGTCGTGTTCCTTTGCTCAGGAGCACCTCGTCTCGCAGTAGGCAAAACCGACGAGCGGGGCGAATATCAATTGACTACGTACGAGAAGAACGACGGCGCCATGATCGGCAATCATGTTGTTACCGTAAAGAAGAGGAGCCCCGGAACGGAAACCCCTGACCCAAGCGTCGCAGGTACGGGGGAAGCTCTGCAAGGCGAGGCACTTGCTAAGGCGATTGCCCAATCAATGCGCGAATCCTCGCAGCAGGCGAAGCAAGCGGAGAAAGCCGGCTCGCTGGTCCCGGCGAAGTACGCCTATCTGAAATCAAGCGATCTGCGCAAAGACGTAGTCGACGGTGAAAACGTCATCAATATCGACTTGACGGATTGAGCTCGAAAAGCCGCGCAAATCGGATTTCGTCGGAGTTGTGTAGTTGGGTCAAACGCTCTAAACCGCAAACCAACGAGCAACGCAGTCAGCTTCGCTGCACCGGGTTCGAAAATGCGATAGTGCTCCAAGCGCGATTATGATCACAGCAAGTGCGGCTGTTGGCGGTTCGGGGATCACGTCGATCGTGTAACTGAGGTCGTCGAAGTAAACGGTCTGGCCGTTGCCGTCGATATGCGTCGTGATGATGCCGAAGCGGTTAAAAAGGGCGCCAATTTCCTTGTGACCCGGATCGAGATTGAGCGTTACGGCCTGGCCATCCAAACTCACGGTGATGCTTCCAGTGCCGCCGTTCGCATCCGGATCGTAGTCGAGCGTCCAATCGTGCGATTCGCCGTCGGGATAAATGTACGGCGGTGTCGGCGTGCCCCGGCCGCCACTAGCGCGCACGCCTTCCTGTTCAACGCCGTAAGTCGGGTAGAAGTGAAAGCCGTCGGCGCTCGGTCCCTCGATGGCCGCGCCAACGAAGTTCTCCGGCGTTGACGAGTTCTGGGAGTCATTGCTTTCCACGCTGCCTTCCGAGTGGAAAAAGCCGATGAGCGTCGTGCTGTCGCTCACGCCACGATGAAATGAAACCTTTCCCGCGGCGTGCAGCGGATCGTCGAGCGAGAGCACATCGACAAGCTCGCCCCCATAGAAGGCCATTCGCGAGCCGCGAAACTCGGTGCGCGAGTCGCCGCGAAATATCTGTCCGCCGATTTCGCCCCCCTGTGCGCCGCCGGCATTGTTTGTACCTGGGCTGTAACCGAAATTAAATCGCGGACGAACGTTGGTGCTCATATAAGTATTGCGGTTGTTCAGGCCCTCCCAGCCAGGATCGCTGTTGAACTCGTGCAACTGTCCATCGATTGTGACGTTGTCCAACCAAACGCGCCCCGGGTCATCGGCACTTTTCACGACATTGAGGATTCCAAAGCGGTTGAAAACGGCGCCGTCGCCTTTGTGGCCTGAGCCCAGTGTGACGACCGACGTGTAGCTGCCGATCGTTGCAGTCAGCGCACCGTTACCTCCGGAGCCCGTCGGATCGTAGCTGATCGAAAAAGGATAATCGGCCGAGCCGGTGGGTATGGCCGCTTCGCCTCCCAGGGCACCCGCGCCCGCGCCATTTTGAGGTGCCGTACTCGGGATAGGCGTAAAAGTAAGTGCCCCGGCCGTAGAGTCGTAGCGTTGCCGTATTCGCGGTCCGCCACTCGTTCACCGTGTCGGAATTAAAAAACCCAATAACGGTGTGCCCGCCGCCTTGGGGAACGTTCAGGATGCCGGACGCCGAGAACGAGTCGTCCAGCGTCTTTTCCGCGATCACCTTCGCGTAATAAGCGGGCTCGCCTGCCGGCGTGATAAAGCCGCCGATTTCACCTGCCGCACCGCCGGCGTTGCTGCTGGACGGATCGAATCCGAAGTTCTGCACGATCTGCCTGGGGCCAGGATCGGTTCGCGGTTATTGCGCTGGTCCCAAACGGGATCCGTATCGAACGCTTCGGTCTTCATTAACATCACTTGGCCAGCAGCTGGGCAGGCCATAATTGCCAATAGAAACAAAGGCGAGATCCGCCGCAGCGAATTTGGTATGTGATTCATTCCTATGCTCGCTTGATGCAACATCAGTGGTTATTTCGGACACCGCGCGTTCAGCGGTGCATCTCAGTGCAAGGGCTAATCGGGAATCGGCAGGCACCCACAGCCGATCAGTTGCCCGCCGCAGCGCGGGCAATCCTCGGCATCGCAGCCCAGCTCATGAATCTGTCCCGCAGCCGCCTCACAATCGATGCACAGCCAATCTGGATCATCCGGCTGAAACGGCACGCGCTGAAAACTCTCGCCCATCAATGTAATCTGCGGTGATCGTGAATTATTCTCGTCAGCAAGCATCGCGCACCTCCCCAACCGCCAGGCTAATTGGAACTTGATATTCAACTTGGGCGTGAAAGGCCCACCCAGTATAGCCATTTGATGCGCCAGCACCCAAATCGGACCTCTGGTCAGCCCCGGCCGTTGGCGAATGCGAAAAACGCGCTTGATATGGAGAATTCACGCAAGTCTAATTAATGGTTGAGCGCACGGTCAAAGCGCGCTGCAGCAAAAAGCGTCCGAATATCTTCGTAATCGACATTGTCCGAGTTCGTTGAGCTGACTTCAACGATCTGCTCTTCTTGAAAATGAAGGCGAACGGTTCAAATCAAGGTGCACATCTGGAGATGGAGGATTAGAGGCGTGTCTTTTGCTGGTGAACTTTACTCCTTGAAGGAAATGCAATGAGAGCCTTGAAAACAACTTACTGCGGAGTTTTGGCGGTCGGAATTTTTCTCATCTACGTCGATTCAGCCGCGGCGATCAGGATTCTAATGCACGGTCGTGAACCGGTTCCGGTGTTCCGAGACGACCTATTCCTATTCAATCACTTGGAAGGTGTCTTCGGAGCCGACAACGTCGATTACATGGCAGGCGTGGATGCGGCAGTCGATGGATCGTCGGCTAATGGCTATGACGTCGTGTACATTTCCTCGACCATGGCTTCCGGTAATACGCGCGGCAAGTATGAAGATTCAACGGTCGGGATCGTCTTTGGCGAAAATGCCCTCGCACATGACAACGACGCAGGCAATTTTATGATGTCGGATCTCGGCGGGAATCAGGACATGATCGTTAACCCTGACAAAACGAAAATCAATATTCTCAATTCAAGTCATCCGTTGGCCGCGGGCTTAAGCGGCGAAGTGACTGTCTTCGACAGCGAGCCAACTTTGGTGTCCGGTGGCTACTGGTGGCAGTTCGGACGTGGGAATCTTGCGCCTGGTGTCGTTCGGATTGCCGAGTCGCAGTTGGACTTTACCCCTCCCGAACCGCAACAACATGCGATTCTGGCTGCCGAAGTAGGGGCCCAGCTGTTGGGAGACGGTACGGAAGGGCGCCCGTCAACGGCAGCCGGTCGCCGAGTGTTCTTTTTCTTGTCCGATTACGGCGCCGCCGACCTGACTGTCGAAGGATTTGCATTGTTGGAGGCAGCCATTGAGTGGGCGGCCGAGGATCCGCCGATGGGTATTCCTGGCGACTACAACGCCGACGGCACAGTCGACGCGGCCGATTATGTTGTCTGGCGCAAGGACCCAGGTGCCTTCGGCGGCGACCCCGATGGGTATAATACCTGGAGGACCAACTTCGGCAGAACGTCAGGTGCTGGCAGCGCGCTTGGCGCAACGGCCGTTCCCGAGCCCACATCCTCGTTGCTCGCGATTCTTACAGTAGGCGGATTGGCCGCGTACAGCCGGCGACGTTGAATTAGATAGTGAGTCGCGCGAGCTGGAAGTTTTCCAGACGTCGCGAGCGTAGGAATCGTGAGATGATTCGAGTCCAGCAACATGAAGCGTCACGTCGACGAGCCTTTACACTCGTTGAGCTCCTCGTGGTCATTGCGATCATCGGCATTCTGGTGGCGTTATTGTTGCCGGCAATTCAAGCAGCGCGCGAGGCGGCCCGCCGAACGCAATGCATGAACAATTTGCGGCAATTGGGTATCGCCGCGCACTTGCATGTCGATACGCATAAGTTCTTCCCATCCGGCGGTTGGGGCGATTGGTGGGTAGGCTGCCCCGACCAGGGAACGGGAAAAACGCAGCCCGGCAGTTGGGCGTACTCGCTTCTGCCATTTATCGAGGAGACCGCGGCCGCCGGACTCGGGCAGGGCTATAAATGCACGGACCCGAATTCCAGAATGGCCATCGGTCGCATGGTCGCAACGCCGGTACCCGTGTTCTACTGTCCCACGCGTCGAGCGTCACAAGCTTATCCTCACAGTCCAAGGTCGCTTCGAAATTACGACCCACCGCCGATGTGTGGCAAAAGCGACTATGCCGCCTGCATGGGCGGTGACTTTGCCAACCTCGGGATGGGCAGGCAAGCCGAGGACGGGCCGGCAACTCTTGCAGAAGCGACCGACAGCTTCGCTTGGAAATTTTCGGGCGACGCGTTCGTACGAACCCAGCGGACTCGCTGGCCCGGGTTCGACGGCATGACGGGCGTCATTTTTCAGCGCAGCGAAATCAAGATTCGCCAGATTACGGATGGAACGACATACACCTACCTGCTTGGCGAGAAAAATATAGAAGCCGATAAATACGAAAGTGGTTCGGCCGGCAATGATGACCAAAGTATGTACAACGGCTACGACAAGGACAATATTCGGGCCGCGTTCTCGTGGTATCCGGGCTTTGAAAATGTGGGCCGTCCAATATGCCCGGCTCTTCCCGATAAACCAGGCGTCGAATACGAGTTCAATTTCGGCAGCGCGCACCCAAGCGGGTGGGCGGCATTGTTCTGCGACAGCTCGGTGCGGTTCTTAAGCTTCGACATGACTCCGCAAACGCATCAGGATTTTGGCGGGCGCAAAGATGGCCGGGTGGTTGATCTTAGCGGCCTTTGAAGCCTCGTTTGGGCCATCGCGAAGGTGCACTGCAATCACTTTTATCGCGACCCTGAAATCCGAATCGCGCTTGGAGCCGTGGACGCTTAACCTCGTGCAATTCTAGCACGCCGATTCGGCTTAACGCCGGGAGTTTCGGCATGGTATCATGGCCTCGCCGCATTAGCTAATATCCCAACGCGGCAAAATCGCGTATGAGTAAGCCTCGAGTTTTAAACGCGGGCGAACCTTGAAACACGACGGCGCGGCTAAAGATTCCAAGCTTGAGCCGGCGAGCATCCTGCTGGTGGATGACGACCCGGCGAACGTGCTCGCCTTGCAGGCGCTGCTCGAAGGTCTTGGCCAAAACCTGGTTGAAGCCCGCTCGGGCGAAGAGGCGCTCCAGCGGCTCGCCGACCAAGACTTCGCCGTCGTTCTGCTGGACGTTCAGATGCCGGGCTTGGACGGGTTCGAAACGGCCAAGCGAATTCGCCTCGGCCAAAGCTCTCGGCACACTCCGATCATCTTCCTCACTGCCTATGATGATGACGATCGGTTTCCGGTTGAGAAGGCTTACTCCCTCGGTGCCGTCGACTATTTGGTGAAGCCGCTCGTGCCGGCCATCTTAAAGGCCAAGGTGCGAAGCTTTGTCGAAATCTATCAGGAAAAAGAACGGGCCACGCGCGAGGCGGACCAACTACGGCTGTTGATTCACGGCACAACCGAGTACGCCATTTTCATGCTCGACTCCACCGGCCGCATCACGACGTGGAATCCCGGAGCGGAACGTCTCAATGGCTACCGAGCCGAAGAAATCATCGGACAGCATTTCTCGCGTTTCTACCCGCAAGAGGCGATCGACAAAAGCTGGCCCGACCACGAATTGAAGGTCGCCGGTGAAAAAGGGCGATTCGAAGATGAAGGCTGGCGGGTGCGCAAGGATGGGACGCAGTTCTGGGCTAACGTGGTCATCACGGCGCTGCGCGATGAGGCCGGCAACCTCCGCGGCTTCTCCAAAATCACGCGTGACATGACCGAGCGGCGCGAAGGCCGAGGAAAACGCCCGGCTGCTGGTTCGCGAAGAAACGGCACGGCGCGCCGCTGAGGAACACGCGCAGATCATGCACGAGGAACGAGAACGGTTGCGCGTTACGCTCGCAAGTATCGGCGACGCGGTAATCAGCACCGACGCCGAGGGTCGGATCGAGTTTTTGAACCCGATCGCCGAACAACTGACCGGCTGGATGACGAGCGAGGCAAGCGGGTTGCCGTTGGTCGGATGTTTTCAGAATCATCAACGAGCTAACGCAGCAGCCGGTCGAGAATCCGGTTCGAAATTGCGCTCCGCGAAGGCCGCATTGTTGGGATTGCCAATCACACGGTCCTAATCGCCCGGGACGGCACGGAGCGGCCCATCGACGATAGCGCCGCGCCGATCCGCGATGCCATGGGGACGATCGTCGGCGCCGTCCTCACGTTTCGCGACATTGCCGAACAGCGCCGGGCGAATGCGGCACTACGCGAAAGTGAAGCGCGCAAAGCTGCCATCTTGGAAACGGCCGTCGACTGCATTATCACGATGAACCACGAAGGAAGAATCGTTGAATTCAATCCGGCGGCCGAGGACACATTTGGATACGCCCGCGACGCCATCATCGGCAAAGAACTGTGCGATCTGATTATCCCACCTTCGCTGCGCGAACAACATCGCGTCGGTCTTGCACGGTACCTTACGACGGGCGAGGGGCCGGTACTCAATAAGCGATTGGAAATGATGGCCGTTCGTTCCGATGGCAGCGAATTTCCGGTTGATCTGGCGATTATTCGCATTCCGGTGCCGGGACCGCCTCTGTTTACCGCTCATTTGCGCGACATCAGCGAGCGTACAAAGAGCGAGACGCGCCGCAACGTGCGGCTCGCCGTCACTCAAATCCTGGCGCAAGCCATGACGGTCAAAGAAGCGGCCAGAAACGTTCTGGAAACCATCTGCAAGGGGCTCGGCTGGGACATCGGCGCCATCTGGCTCAACGATATTGAAGCGGACGCTTTGCGCTGTCTCGACGTCTGGCATCCGACGGGTAACGAAGAATCGGAATTCGTGAAGATGTGTCGGCGGCACATGTTCAAGCGCGGTGAAGGTTTGCCGGGCCGCATTTGGGCAACCGGCGAGCCGGCTTGGATTCTGGATGTTGTTCGAGATACGAATTTCCCGCGATCGGCCGCGGCCGCCGCGGCGGGCGTGCATGGCGCATTTGGTTGCCCGCTGCGCGTCGGCACGCAGATGCTGGGAGTCATTGAATTCTTCAGCCATGAAATTCGAGAACCGGATGCGGATCTACTGGAGATGATGGACACAGTTTCCGGGCAGATCGGCCAGTTCATCGAGCGGATTCAGGCGGAAGAGCAAGTGCGCTTTCAAGCCCAGTTGCTTGATACGGTCGGGCAGGCCGCGATCGTCACCGATCCGAATGGAATCATCATTTATTGGAACCGTTTTGCCGAGTCCCTTTATGGATGGAAAACGGAGGAAGTGTTAGGACAGAACATCGTTGACCTCGTGGTGCCGCCGGAAGCGGTTGCACAATCCAACCAGATCAAAGAGCGGTTCGGCGGACGACAGAGCTGGTCCGGCGAATGCCTGGTGCAGCGGCGAGATAAGACTCAGTTTCCTGCCATCGTCACCGACACGCCCGTGTTCGATGAGGCGGGGAATCTAACGGCCCGCATTGGTATTTCATACGACATCACCGAGCGTAAACGCGTGGAGGACGCGATACGCTTCCTGTCCGACTCCAGCGCAAGCCTCGCACAGTTGGTCGATTATCAAAGCACGCTGCAGGTTGTGGCGGGGCTGGCAGTTCCCAAATTCGCCGACTGGTGCGCCGTCGACATGGTGGAGAATGACGCGACGCTGCGGCACCTGGCAGTTGTTCATATCGATCCGGCAAAGGTGAAAATGGTTGTCGATTATCAGCGGCGCTATCCGCTCGATCCGCAATCGGAACATGGTCCGGCACGAGTGCTTCGCACTGGATCATCCGACATGATGAGCGTGATTCCAGACGAGCTGCTCGTGCAAGTCACCAAGGATGACGAGCAGTTGCGCCATGCTGCGAAGCTTGGGATTGCGGTCGTATATGTGCGTGCCGCTCCAAGGACGCGGCAAAATCTTGGGCATCGTTACGTTCGTGCTTTCCGAGTCGGAGCGGCACTATACGCCGGCCGATTTGGAGTTCGCCGAAGAGCTGGCCCGGCGCGCCTCAGTGGCCATCGACAACGCCCAGTTGTACGCGGAGTTGCGCGAGGCCGACCGCCGCAAGGATGAGTTCTTGGCGACGCTTGCGCACGAGCTGCGAAACCCGCTCGCGCCGATCCGCAACGCGCTGCAAATTTTGAAGATGCCGCGAGTCGATGCCGCGACCGCGCAGGAAGTTCGCGAAGTCATGGAGCGACAAGTCGACCAGCTCGTTCGTCTCGTGGACGACTTGCTCGATGTTTCGCGCGTCATGCGCGGCAAAGTCGAATTGCGCCAGGAGCCGGTGGAGCTGGCATCGGTGATTGCTCGCGGTGTGGAAACGGCGATGCCGCTGATTGACGTGCAGGGCCACGAATTGTCGGTGTCTATCCCGACCGATTCATTAATGCTCGACGCCGACCCGGTGCGACTGGCGCAAGTCATCGGGAATCTGTTGACCAATGCTGCCAAGTACACTGAGGCCAGTGGGCGTATCTGGCTCACAGCCGAGCGCGATGATGGCCATGTATCGTTGCGCGTCCGCGACACGGGCATCGGCATTGCCGCCGACATGCTGCCGAATGTGTTTGATTTGTTCGTCCAGGTCGATAGGGCGGCCGCCAGATCGCAAGGCGGCCTTGGCATCGGCTTGACACTGGTAAAGAATCTCATTGAGATGCACGGCGGCACCGTTGATGCGAAGAGCGCCGGCCTGGGCAAGGGCAGCGAGTTTATCGTGCGCCTGCCGCTTTCCCAGGTCGAGCCGCAAAAAGAATCAGACAATGATCGTGACGGCCAGCCGCAACTGGATTTTTCCTCGCCCGGTCATCGACTTCTGGTCGTCGATGACAACGAAGACGCAGCCAATAGCCTTGCTGTGCTCCTGAGGCTGAAAGGGCACCAGGTTAAGGTTGCGCATCATGGCCGGGCGGCGCTCGAGATCGCGCAAAACTATCGACCCGACATGATCTTCCTCGACATCGGCATGCCAGGCATGGACGGCTATGAAGTTGCCCGGCGGCTTCGTCAGCATCCCGATCTGAAAAACGTGGTACTGGCCGCGCTTACCGGATGGGGCCAGCAGGAGGACCGCCGGCGCTCCGCCGAGGCGGGGTTCGATCATCACTTGGTGAAGCCACCTGAGCCCAAAGTCGTCGAAAGCCTGCTCGGCGATTTGGGGCAACGAAAAGCGTGAGAATGAAAACCATCTCCTTTTGGGAGAGGGAGGGTTTTGAAGCTGCTACTACTCGATTCGCTTGGCTTCAATCGTTGCGCCGCCTTGCTTGTGGATCGCTTTCTCGACTTTGCCGTCATCATTGATCACGAATTTGATCTCGGCGACGACCGCCTTCCAGAAGAACTCGTCGGTCGCTTTGGCAAACAGCTCGAATTCGGGTTGACCGGTCATTTGCGCGAGTACCTTTTTCCCGTCGCGTCGCACGGTCAGCACGCCCAGACCCTTGTATTCGTACTTGCCGATGTAGCGATCGAGCGTCGCCTCGTCGACCTCGATGGTTTTCTCATCCGGAAGTCGCTTGACGACGAAGCTCTGGCCTCCTTGCGTGTGCCGGGCAGAGACGATCTGGCCGCTGTCGTCCTTAGTGAATTCGATTTGGGCGTCGACGACTTTCCAGAAGAACTGGTTGGGTCCAAATGGGAAGATCGGATGGCGAGGCTGGCCGGTGAGCTGGGCCGTCAACTGCTGGCCGTCCAGCGCGACGTCCATCACGGCGCCGAAATAGTCGTAGCGGCCGACATAGGCGGCGAACGTCGTGGGATCGACCGACTCGTCGACTTCATACTTGGGACGCGGCTTCATTTCCTGCCAGAGAAAGAAGTCGGCCACAATTTCGGCGATCGCACCTGGTTCCAAGCGGGGCACATTCGGAAACGCATTATGAAACACAACCACCGTCGTTTTTTGATCGGGATAGCGAGTGAGCTGCGACAGCCAACCGTTGAGGCCGCCGCTGTGAGAAATCGTTTTCAGGCCGCGGTGCTCGCTGGTCATCCAGCCGTAGCCGTATTTCATTGGCGGCTCTTCGCCGGAGTCGAGCTTGACCGGTGTAAACGCCGCTTCCAGCGACTTCTCCGACAATACTTTGCCGCCGAAGACGCCTTCATTCCATCGCATCAAGTCCTCCACCGTCGAGTAAAGACTGCCCGCCGCGCCGGCTCGCGACATGTCCCAATCGATTGCCTTGGTAACTTTTCCGCTCTCAAAGCCGTAACCGGTTGCTTCATGCTTCAATAACGCCGTCGACGTGTGGACGCCCGTGTCGTGCATCTCGAGCGGCTCGAAGAACGTGTCGTGCAGATAATCGTTGAACGACTGGCCGCTTACCTTTTCTACAATGGCGCCCAGCAGAAAGTACCCTGAATTGTTGTAAGCAAACTTTTCGCCGGGATTGAAGTCGAAGGGATCATTCTTGAAGGAATCGATCATCTCCTGGCTGGTGGCGCTCGATGCCACGGTGGAGTAAAAATCGGATTTCGATGTAAAGCTTTTGATTCCGGACGAGTGCGTGAGCAAATGATGAATCGTAACCTCATCGCCGCGTGGGAAGTCGGGAAAGAATTTGCTCAATTTGTCCGTCACATTCAATTTGCCGTCTTCCTGGAGCTTTAATATCGCCGCAGCGGCAAACTGTTTGGTGACCGAGCCGATGCGGAACTTCGTTGTCGGAGTAATGGCAACCTCATGCGACAGGTCGGCCATGCCAAAGCCGCTCTCGAATAGAATTTTGCCGTCTCGAGCCACCAATACGGCAATCCCAGGGGCGTCCTTCCTTGTAATTTCTTCCAGCATCTTGGAAACAACGGCGCTCGTGTCAAATGGCTCAGGCGCTGTTGCACCTTTTGAAATCAGGAAGTCGACGACGTGGTCGTAGCCGCGCACTTTTGCAATCTGCGCGGCGGTCATTCCCGCGGGCGACTTCGCGTTTATGTCGACGCCGAACGCGGCCAGCTTGGTGACCGCTTCGCTGTCGCCCTCCGCTGCCGCGTCGAACAACCGCTTCGCAACGCGATCGGGCGAGAGGAAGCGGAATGTAAAGCCCCAATCGCCGAGGTCGTTCGCAACCTTGATGAGCAGGCGGTTTGTTCCTTTTTGCAGTTTAACTACGAATACATCCTGATCGGCCGATACGCGCGAGGCGCCGAATGCTGATGCACAAGCTCGCCATTGAGCCAAACGCGTACGGCGTCATCGCTGCCCAATCCCACAATGCGCGACTGCTCTTCCGGCGCCTCGATTGTGGCGGCCGCGTAGCCCAGGGCGAACTCATGCTTGCCGAGCGCTTTCACCAGGTCGATTTCATCCGTCTTGCTTTCGTAAAGTCGCCACTTCTGTTCGCCTCCGCGCACAGTGACGGCCTGATCGGCTTTGGGATTTGCCTCCGCTTCTCCGCCAGCTTCCTTCAGCAAGTCCGCCTCAAAGCCGGATTTTCGAGCCTTCGCCAGGTCAGGCGTTGCACCGTCTTCTTGCGCCGGGATTGGCCCAAGCACAAGCCACTGCTTCAGGTGCTGGTCCACCTCAACGTTCGAATATGCGGCGTCCGCGGCCAATGCGCGGTTCGCGACGCCGCAGCACCAAAGGCACGCCGCGGCAACGATCAGCACGAAGCTCCTGGGGAGTAGATCGAGTTCGCAACGAGAACGAGAATGAGTTGCATCGCACGCGCACAACGTCTTATTTCGCCACATCGACGATGAATTTGCCATACAAACTCCGAATCTGCCTGAAGAAATTGAAGCCCCGGCTATTCTAAGTTCGGGTTTGTCGTATGTGCAACCAGGAAACGAACTGGCGCCCACGACAGTTGATTGGCGCGAACCGGCTGGTTGAAGATTCGTAGTTAACCACAGAGTGTACAGAGGGCACGGGGATCCATCGAGCGACACAGGGAGACAAGGAGACAAGGAGATACGGTTAAATGCGAGTCTCCTTGTCTCCCCTCTCCTTGTCTCCTTGTCTTTGACACTCCGTGCACTCTGTGTCCTCTGTGGTAAATTCTTCGATGGACCCTCCGTTAGCCCGTTGCAATTCCTCTAAGCCTTTCACCAGCGGCTCGAATTCGGTCCAGTTCTCTCGGCGCTGCGACCAGGTTGTGAAGATGTGGCCGACGACGCGGCCGTCTTTCTGGTTTGCTTTCGCGCCTCGAATCAGCGCCAGCGTGGCGTCGGTCTTTTTCCAGCTTGCCGGCAAAATGCGGAAGCCCTTGTCAATGAACATTGGCAGCGACTCGTAGCGGTCGCGCAGCTCGTAATGCCATGGGCAGAGGATGACGTCCTTGGGTATCTTGTCGACCGCCGGCGCCGTGCCGACTTTCGATGCCTCCCATTCGCCCATTTCGAATCGATCGCCGTCAATCAACCGGTCGGCCCACATCAGCATCGTAAGGCCGTGCTTCTCCGACGATGTGGCCGTGGAGATCATTCACGACTTTGGCAAAGACGTCGGCCGGGTCGAGATTCTTGGTTGATGGCGCGTGCTCCGACGAGAGCAGAAAAACTTCGTCCATGCCGACGTGGAACGCCTTAGCCTCAAACGCATCGATCAATTCGTCGATGAGCGCGAAGACGATGTCGTTCGTCTTGGGATTCATCGGGTCCCATTCGCGACAGTAGATGCCTTCGTTGTTCGGAAATGCGCCGGGCGTCAGGTCAAGTTCCGGATATCTTGGTCAGCAGCGGGAACGTATTGCGGCTCCACGACTGATGACCCAGGCACATGAACTGCGGCACCAGCTCGATGCCATTTTCACGGCAGGCGGCCAGAAAGCGTTTCGCGCCGGCCGGCGTAATCGGTCGCTCGCCTTGCCGCAGTTCCGGATGCGATTGGAATTCGAAGCCGTAGTTGACTTCGAGGATCAGGCAGTTGACTCCCCATCTCGGCCAGTTGCGGAAGCTGCCGCGAAAGTCGTTCTAAGCCGCTCGTCAGTCGTGTTGCTGATCACGTGCAGCGCCCGCCACGGCTGCTCAGCAGTAGGTGGCGATTCGCCAAATGCGTCGGCCGGCCAAACCACAGTTAGAAACACCACCCAGCGTAGCGCGGACTTCAGTCCGTAATCATCACCGGCTAAAGCCCGTGCTACTTGATGACGGCTGCGGCAGGCAAAGTCGGTCGAAAGCATCGTAACGCGCCTCAACAAAAAACCGCGCGGCCTGAATTGGCCGCGCGGCGCAATATACCTTTATTATTCAGTAACTGGCTGTTACTGGCCGCGGCGCCGACCAAATGCAACGACGCCGACCAATCCCAGTGTCAGCATTGCGCAGGTTGCCGGTTCAGGTATTTGACCGACACGCACATTGTCGATGTACACAGTCATTGGCGCATCGCCCGACTTATTGAAGAAGAACTGGAAATGGGTCGGGATGAGCGGCGAACCGCTGCCAGACGTCCCGAAGCGTTGGTTGAACGACTCGCCGCTTCCGTGAGCCGAGCTCAGATTGATCCGCAGATCCCGGTAGGTTCCAGCTGCCTTTCCGGCGATTGCTTCTTCATCCATGAACTGAGTCTGGTTGCCGCAGCCCCCGACTTGATCGCAGCCCCAGATCGTGACGCCCATGTTTGCGAAGCGCCTGGAAAGACATCGTTTGGCCCGATGGTCATGTCAAACAGAACGAAATCGACACCCGGCGGGTCGCCAATGGCCGCGGGCAGGTTGCCGGTGATCGCGCCCACAAACGTAGCGCCCATCGGGACGGTCGCCTTCAGCGAACCGGTTCCCTGCGTAGCGCCGATCGTGTCCTGCGTGTATGTGCCGCCGCCGTTCGGGCCGAACCCTTCGTTGCCGCTTTCAAACGAATAAACCAGCGTCTGGGCTTGAACCGCCCCGGCGCAAAATAAGATCGCCGTCGCGATCGCCATACAAACTGAACTCTTTCTCATGTTGAATCTCCAAAAGACTGATGGAAGAGACACAAACGGTTTTTTCGAAGTACGGATGTGCGGCCGCGATCACCGACGGACGGCCGGGCGTAGTCGCCTCGCCGAACAGTACGCGACAGCCACGATTAGCGAAACGAGTCCGCTAGGTTCCGGCACGGCGCTCAACGAGCCGCTGCCCGGAGGCGGGGTGTTACCGAAGTTCTGCCGCCATAGATCGTAGTGGCCCGTCCCGATCGGCACGCCGAGATCGTTGTCGTTCGGCAGCTCATTGGTCGTATCGATGTTTTCGCGCCAGGTCACGTAGTCGGCCGCGTCGACCGCGCCGTCCTGATTAAAATCCCCTGGCACCGCCGGCGGCGTAAATCCGACTCGGATGTTATCGATGTACACCGTCAACGGATGGTCCATAAGGCTGCCGGTCTTATTGAAGAAAAGCTGCAAGCCGGTTGGGACCATGTCGTCGAGATCGCCGAATACTTCATTAAATGAGTAGTTGTCAGTCAGGAAATCTGGGCCATAGGGGTGGGCATCTAAGAGATCGATCCGTACCGGGTACGTGCCCGCCGGGCGGCGGTCGATGTGGACCTCGTGGCGGAATTGGACCGGGATTCCAGTACCACTCCCATCAGCAGTCGATGCGAAAATCGTCACCCCGACAACGGCAAAGCGCGCATCCGGTGGAGGCGGGGCAAATTCCTCGGTGATCGTCAAGTCGAATAGCACGTGGTCGATGCCTGTGCCAAGACTCCCGGGGTTCTCAATGGCCGGGTGCAGCATCGGAGTAAGCGCGCCGACAAAGGTCGCGCCGCTGGTGATGTCGACCTTCATGGACTGCGTTCCCTGAGTCGCACCGGTTGTGTCTTGCGTTACCTGAATACCCCCGCCGTTGGGAGCAAATCCCTCGAGAGACTCTTCGAATGAATACACGAGAGTCTGCGCCTGGGTTGATTGGCACTCCAAAAGAACGGTCGCCATCCCAAAGAAAAGAATGAGCGGCATTAGGATGCCAGATGAATCGTACCTGCGTGCACCAATCATTAGCAGCCTTTCAAGTATCCTTAGCGCGCAATTTGCCTACAGACTGGCCAGCGACGTCATCAGCCCGCACTGTAACAGCCCCAATGGGAATTGCAACTCAAATGGCTAAAAACCTATAAGAAATGAACCCAAATCGCATCAAGAAACGTTTTCACGGACTCCCCAAGTCGCATTGCGAACGCTATCGTTGACATTCTGGTCCGTGACTCTGCAAGGTACAAGCAAGGGCGATCCGAGCGCGTTCCGACGCGGCATCGTTCCAATGAGCGAACGTGCACAAAGTACAGGGTCGCTGTCTGTATGGCTGGAGCACATGGTTCGACTGCGCTTGAAGTACGCGCTCACGATTACGGTTGTCGTGCTGTCGGGATGCGGGCCGCAAAGCGACCGGCTCGCGATAAGTGGTAAGATCACGCTCAACGGCGCGCCGCTGGACAGCGGCTCGATTCGCTTCACATCCGTCGCGGGCCAGAAGCTGTTTGCGTCCGGGGCGGTGGTTGAAAACGGCGAGTTCGACATTCCACAGGAAAAGGGGCTGCCGCCCGGAACCTATCAATTGGAAATCAGCGCCCGGACACTAATGCGCCGCCGGTTGTTTACCGCGGCGCGCCCGGCGAGCCGCCATTACCGCCGACCGCCCCGGAGCGAATTCCGCCCGAATACAACACGAATAGCAAGCACACAATTGAAGTCACGGCAGATGGTGACAATCATTTCGTGTTTGATATTGTCAACCAGCCGGTAAAATAAATCTGTACCACGGGAAAGTAATGCTCATTTCAAGGAGCAGGCGACCATGAAAAAACACGAGCGTGGTTTCACGCTGGTTGAGCTGCTGGTCGTCATTGCCATCATCGGCGTTTTGGTGGCGCTCTTACTGCCGGCGATTCAGGCTGCCCGAGAATCGGCCCGCCGCAGCCAATGCATCAACAATCTAAAGCAAGTCGGCATTGCCCTGCAGAATTACCACGATACCTATAAGCAGCTTCCCATTGGGGCGTACAGCTGTTGCCAGGGAACGTGGCAGGAGTCAATTCTTGAATTCATGGAGGAGCAGCAGCTAGCCGACATTTACCAACTCCTGCCAAAGACGTCCATGTCGTTTTACAACGAGTATCGCTACGACGCCGATCGAACGGATGTGCCCAACTTAAATCCTCCCGTGAGGAACTACGAAGTGACTTCAAAGAGGATCGCAACATTGACCTGCCCGAGCGATGAGCCACAGGTTGCAGTCGCCGGCATCGCGGATGTCGAGGAAGGCTGTCACTTTTCACAACTATGTCGCCAATTTCGGCAACACGAATCATGTCGGCACAAGCTATCCGGGACCGCCGGCGATCAAATATTTGGGTAGTCCCTTCATTGGCCAAGATGATGGGTCGCTCTGGGCCGAATCATCGAACTGATTACAAGTTTTCCCAAATCACTGATGGACTGAGTAAGACGTTGATGGTGTCCGAAACGGTTCAGGGACAAGGGGGAGATTTGCGCGGACTTCACTTGGTGGGGATGGGCAGCCGGGTTTGAAACAGTCGCTCCGCCGAACGGGTCTGAACCGGACCGAATGCAACAAGCGATTTACTGCAAGAAGCAATCTATTGCCCAAATCCACCATGTCTATGCGGCAGCCGGTCCACGATTTAACAATGCCGCTCGTAGCCGCCATCCGGGCGGCGTGAATGCGGTGATGTGCGACGGCTCGGTGCAGTACGTCGTCGATGATGTCGATCTTGGCGTGTGGCGCACGGCCAGCACGACAAAAGGTGAAGAGGTCTATCAGGGCCTCATACCATAGCCAGCTCGCAAATTCGTTTCGGCCACGGGCGTGGCGTCTCCTTGTCGCTCGATTCTGCTTTCTTCGAAAAAAACACGGCCCACTATCTAAAAACCTCCCCGCGTTTCACATAAAAAGCTTGACAGCTCTCTCGATCCTGCTTAGAAAAAAGTCGGCCTACTGTGCCGGCTGCGGTTGGGATTGTCGGCACTTATGAGCTTCGATTTCTGTCAGATTCGCCTCTTCGATGCACCGGGAGTGAGCTAATGAATCCGCGAGCTGCTGCCTCGTTATTATTCGCGCTGTCACTACTTTGCGCGGCCATCATTCTGAGCGTCGCACCGGCGCCCGCCCATGCGGCAACACTCGT
Organism: uncultured Planctomycetota bacterium; assembly: GCA_963713365.1. GTDB lineage: Bacteria > Planctomycetota > Planctomycetia > Pirellulales > Lacipirellulaceae > JABDGM01. The sequence goes on from CAVQLN010000013.1 coordinate 718,231, forward strand.
CAGCGACCCTTTCATTTCGCCAACCACAGGCTGGGTCGACGCCTTTCCGCCGCCGACGCGGGCCGGCAACTGGCGCCTGAATCTGCATGCGCCGACATTGATGGACACGAACAACGCGAATCCACCAACGACGGGCGCGACGACCAACGATGGCACGTACCAGCCTGATGTTCTGGTCAAAGATACATTTGTGGCGCCTGGCACGTACGACGTCACGGCCAGGATGCGTACTAACGATGACGACATCATCGGCCTTGTGTGGAACTACCAAGACCCAAACAACTACTTCCGCGTCGGCATTCGCACGCAGGCGGCGGGCTCGTTCGGTGGAACTCAAGGGCTCGCCGTGCAGAAAATCGTCGGCGGCGTGCTGACCCAAATCAGCCCGGCCGTGGTTGGACCGGGTGCCGCCTCTCCAATAACCCAGACCATGATCAACAACCGCACGCCGTTCGACTTGAAGGTTGCGGTCGATGGCACGAATTACCAAGTGTTGTTCAACAACACGCCAATCGTGAGCGGCACCGACACCGATCTTACCTCCGGTCGAAAAGTCGGCATCCAATCCTGGGCCCAGTTGTCCGATACCGACGAAACGCCCGACCCGGTGTTCTGGGGCAGCGAACTGGAGTCGATCGCGGTCACTCAGGGCGACACCGTGCTATATAGCGAGTCATTCGCCGCGCGCCCCGTCCAGTGGCGGCAGCTTGTGATGACCAACGCAACCGGCACCGTCAACACCGGCAATACCGCCTCAAAGGACGACCTTGGCAACTTCGGAATCGCGCTCAACGATCCTTGGATCCACCAGGTTTCCAACGGCTTTGAGAATGCCACGCTGAACAACACCGACTTCATCGGCCCAGCGATTGTAGTCAACGAAGCGGGGAGCACGAACTTTTCAGATTATGAAATGAAAGTCCGCATGGGCGCGACGGATAACGATGGTCTCGGCGTCTTGGTGCGCGTACAGGACGACAACAACTTCTATCGCATCAACTTTACAAATGAGGCGATTGGCACCGGTACAACGCGTGCCCCGCGCGGCATGAGCGTTCAGAAGGTGCAGAATGGCACCTGGACGGAGCTATTTCGCGACAATCAGGACGCGCCGCTTTTCGTCTACACGCCCGGCGCAGCCGGGGCGAACCCGGACACCGCAAGCTTTCCGATGTTCGACTTGTCGGTAACCGCCATCGGCAACTCGCTCGATGTCAAAGTCACCGACCACCTCGGCAACGTGATCGATTATCCGCTGATTGTCGACAGCACGTCGCCGCTGCTTACGGGATCGGTGGGCCTCACGACCTGGGGCACGGAGAACGTGTATTACATGGGCCACGGCGGCGTCTCTGGACCGCTGCTGCTTGCCATACCGGAGCCGACGACGGTCGGACTCTTCGCAATTGCGCTACTCGGCGCGGCCAACCTGCGTCGCCGTTCAAGGTAACGGGTTCTACAGCTTGCACTCTTCCGGTGTGCCACTGGCTCTGCCAGTGCCCGTCGCGCCTCTGCGTACATAGCCCGAATTGCGAGCGAGGGAGATCAACCGTATTTCCCTCGCTTGCGCTTCGGGCTAGTTTGCAACCGAGCCGGACGAGCCCTACAGCTTCCGGTCGGCGATTGCGTTGAACGTTTCGAGCACGGTCGCGTCGACCTCGGGATTCAGCCGCCGGATTTCGTCGATGAGAATCTCGAACGCCGCCTCGCCGGCGACGATGGACGGCACTTCGGCGATGAGAGGGTCGCGGATGGCCGATGTGATGAGCCGGATGCTGGCCGGCTCGATCGAGAGGCGCTTTGGTGAAATTCGTTACGGCTATCACCGTCGCGCCGCCTTCCCGCGCGAGGCGGGCCGCCGTCACGATGTCCTTCGTAGCGCCGGACGAGCTAACCGCCACCAGCACCGTGCCTGGCCCGAGCAGCGCCGCCTCGACGGCCATCACGTAGCCGTCCGAGACAAACGAGCTGGGAATGCCGAACCGCTTGATCTTCCAGTCCAGGCTGAGCGCGAGCGGCGCCGAGCTGGCCACGCCAATGCAAACCACGCGGCTTGCTTTGCAGAGCGCCTCGGCCGCCTTCTGAATCTCTCGCACATCCAGGTTTTGCGCCGTGCGGCTGATGTCCTCGTTGAGCCGCTCCACAATCGCGTCGTGGGCGCCGGTGCCGCCTGCGGGCCGGGCCGGACTCGCGGCGATGGCGTCGCGCGCCATGAGCACCTTGAACTCCTGGAATCCGCGGCAGCCGAGCTTTTGGCAGAACCGGATCACGGTCCCATATCCGAGCCCCGAAACGTAGATGAGCTCGCCGATCGACTTCTGGGCTGCATCGGGATGTTCCATGAAGTAAGAGCCGACACGCTTCTCGCCGTCGGTCATCTCATCGAGCAGCCGCTGAAAACGAACGAACCACGGCGTCGGATCGCGGAGCGCTGAAACCGCGGCTTCGGATTTGGCCGTTGATATCGACATCGAGGAGCGGCTCGCTGAAATGCAGGATCGTTAATCTAAGAAAAACAAAAGATCTCACGCAGAGGCGCAGGGGACGCGGAGGTTTTCATGGTCCACCACGGCTTCCAAAATCACCCCATGAACGAAGCTAGTTCATCGACATAGGGAGCGAGTTTTCGTGACTCCGCGCCTCTGCGCCTCTGCGTGAGGCAATTGCTTTTCGCCGGCTGGATAATCTATCCATTCGACGGGTGCAAAGTCGCGAAAACGAGAAGATCTTTCACAAAACCCCTGATTCCCAACTCGGCTATGTTTTTGATCCTAATCCTAACCAACGTTTCATGCAAACTTCATCGGAAAATAATTGCGTTCGATGCACCGCCTGGATATACTATCCAGCATTCATGCCGGCCTGGAGTGCGGTCCGCCCAAAGTGGCACGAGTCTGGTGACTCGTGATCTCACGACTCTGGGATTTCGTGCAATGCTCCAGCCGCGCATGAACTTTTCTGTTCGCACGGCGGGATCTCAGGCGTCGCGGCTCGCACTTGGAAAGGAATTAACGATGAACCGAAGACGAGGTCGTGCCATTCAAAGAACCAAGCGGCCGGCAACCGCCTTTACACTCGTCGAACTGCTGGTGGTGATTGCTATCATCGGAATCCTTGTCGCTCTCTTGCTCCCGGCCGTGCAGGCCGCGCGGGAGGCGGCACGGCAGTCTCAATGCCAGAACAACATCAAGCAAACCCTGCTTGCGATGCACTTATTCCACGATACCTATAAGGAGTTTCCTGCCGGATTAGAGCCGGCTTACACGGGCGACTCGAAGACCAATTTCATGCATAGCTACGTGCCGTACATCCTGCCGTACATTGAAGAGCAGGCCATATTTGACAGGTACAACTTCAACATTGCTTGGAACACGGGTACAAACGTTGCGCCTCACGCGACATGTTGCGACGGCCATTGATTTTCATTTTCTATTGTGCCCATCAACCGGAGAGAGAACTATCCGGGGACGCAATGATTACGCGGCGATCTGCGGTCCAGGCAATTATACTGATCCAAGTACCAACAAGACCTACGTGGAAAACTGGCGCAAGGGCGACGCGTGGGCATTAGGGATTATGATCGCCGTTGCGCATCCGCCCACAGATCCACTTAACAACTCGCGGGTCAAGATTGCCGAGGTAACTGATGGCACCGGGTACACGATCATGCTGGGCGAGTGCTCGGGCCGAGACATTTACGACTTTACTCCCCCGGTTAATGAGTCGGCCTACTGGGGGAACGGTGACCACGCTTTTGCCCACCATGGAACTATTGTCAACGACACGCCAATTGACGAGCTGTATAGTGACCACCCCGGGGGGCTTCATATTGGAATGGCCGACGCGACGGTGAGATTTTTAAGCGAAACCACCCCGAAGCGCGTTATTGATGCCCTAGCGACACGTGCATTGAGCGATCTGTTTCATGGTGAATTGTAGCTTGCGCTTTACTTCAGTTGTCCCGGTTGTCGCCGTTCTGGCCCTCGCCGGATGCGGTGGAAGCGACTGGGGCTACCTCGAAGGAACCGTCAAACTCAACGGTCAGCCGGTTGGTCCAGGAACGGTTACGCTTGAACCAATCACAGGAGAAGGTGCCGGCGCCATTGCTCGTTTCGGCGAGGATGGCAAGTACAAGGTGACGAGCGCCCGGCGAAAGGAAGGTGCGCCGACCGGTGAATACCGTGTGCTAATTCACGGCGGGGAAAGTTTCGGTGAAGAACAGGTCGCGCACGCCCGGCCACCCAGATTCCCACGCGATACAGCAAGCCACAGACTTCCGATTTAACGGTTAAAATTGAGTCTGGAAAGAAGTCCGTCGATTTCGACCTGAAGCCGTGACGACCGGACGGGCCGTCTGACTGATCTATCGTTCTCGGTCATTGATCCACCATCGATCTGCACAAGGGAATTCGATCATGTTGCCGATACGTATCCGCTACTCCGCAAGACAAGCTGTAACCGGTTTTCTCGCATGTGCGACAATCCCTGCGCTGTTGATATGCGCTCCGGTGGCCCAAGCCCAGGTGCTGGTCGGCAGCCCGTTCATCACCGGCTTTGAAGGTTGGACCGACACCCACGTCCCGTCGCCGACGCAGGTCGGCGGAAACCCGAGCTGGGGAGTTTTGTTGACGCCCGATCCGATTTCAGGCCAGAGGTTCCTCATCGAAACGTCCGACGGCCGCGAGGCCGACGGTGTCACGACGGCCGGTATCGCCGACGGTCAATACAAGCCCTACATGCTGATCAACACGGCCGATACCACGCCGGCGAATTACACCATCAACTATCAGTTGGCGACCTACGACGATGACGGGTTCGGCGTCGTTTTTGGCTACCAGGACAACAACAACTATTTCCGGGCAGGTTTCCGTAACCAGACACCCGGCAACCTCGGTTTCCAAGACGGCACGTCGGTTCAAAAGGTTGTGGATGGCGTCATCACGCCGCTTGCCAACACGACAACTGGATTCAAGCCGCTATTCGACGGCGCGCCCTTCGACGCGAAAGTTGTCGTTAACGGCACCAATTGGGATATCCAGGTCAATAACGTTTCGATTCTTAACGGCAGCGACCCCGATTTGTGCCCGGGCGTTACGGCGTCCATTCCTGGGCACAGCATGAGCAAAGCACGGCCGTGCCAAACTACGGCACCATTGTAAGGTCCGTCGCCGTCACGTCATCGACGCTTAACAAGACGACGAATTTCGCCAACGCCGTCTCGCCCGTTCCGTGGCGCAGGCTGGCGATGACCGATGCGTTTGGTGCTCCAGGAGTCGTAGAGCTCGAAGATCACGGCAATTTTGCCCAGGATTTCACAAAGGGTGTAATTCGCGACGATTCGAACGGCTTTCAGAATGCGACTGCTGGGGCGCCGAATACCGACTTCATCGGGCCGGCGATTGTCGTCGATTCGCCTGGCAGCGCCGCAATGACCAATTATCGCTTCACGACGCGTCTTGAGAACCGAGACAATGACGGCATGGGCCTGTTGTTCCGCGTTGCCGACGACGGCACGTTCTATCGCATCAATTGGTCCACGGAAGGCGCCGGCACCGGAACAACCCGTCCGATTGCCGGCATGAGCATTCAGAAGTACCAGAATTTTACCTGGACGCAGGTGTTCAGCGAGACCACACCGAAGTTTCTGCCGGCCGACAGTGTGCCGTTCGACGTTATCATCTCGGCGGTCGGGAACACGTTCAAAGTCGACGTGCTGAACGATCCCGATGGCGCCGCGGTACCGATTTCGTACGACCCCGTTGTCGACTCTTCAACTCCAATACTGGCCGGCTCGGTTGGCTTTACAAACTGGGGGAACGGCGATGGCAACAATGGCGCCGTCTACTCTGCGTTTAACGGCAACTCGAGCAGTTTGGTGACAGCGATCTCGGCCGTCACGGATATTGATCTCACAGTGAATCGCACCACCGGCAACGTTTCGCTCACGAATAACACTGGCTCTCCGGTGGGCATCGATGGCCTTGTGATCCATTCGTCAAGCAGCACGTTGAATCCGGCGGCCTGGAGCTCAATTTCCGATAACTACGATGAGCCGCCGGGGAACGGATCCGTCGATCCGGATGATCCGTGGACCATCATCGAGTCGACGGACATTGAATTGAGCGAGCGCGAACAGTCGGTCGGCGGCAACGGCGCTACGCTATCGGTGGGCGAAACGGTGAATCTCGGAAATATTTGGCGCAAGTCGCGAATCGAAGATGTTTCGCTGCTTGTGGAGCTTACGGACGGCAGCGTGATCTTCGGCGGAATGGGCTATACCGGCGGTCCAGGCGGTATGTCCTTCAGCCGCAGCGACCTCAATACCGATGGCGTTGTGAACGCCAGCGATTGGCCGCTGTTCTTCCCCAACATGCTAGCCGACTTGAGTGCGATGACCGGCATTCAGCGCGCTTGGCCGGCGACTTGGACCTGGACGGGGACAACGACGTGAACGATTTCGTACTCTTCAAGACCGATTTCGACACAGTGAACGGCGCGGCGCTTTCAGCGAGATGCTCGCCAATGTGCCCGAGCCTTCAACCATTGCACTTTTGATGTTGGCTTGTTGTGGGGCGGCATTCTCGCGGCGGCGAAAAAACCGCAGCCGATTGTATATCGTAGTTTTCTGCGTATTGGCGAGCACCAGCGTTGCAGAGCGAGCGTCGGCTGTGCCGGTCGACTTGACGACGTTTGGCATCGAAGCGTATCCGCCGTCGGCAACGTTTCCGGTTCCGATGTGGACTATCACACCCTCGACTGCGTCGCTTAACAACAATTCCGACGCCACGGTCCTCTACACTCCCACAAACGCTATCAACAAGAAAATCACCGGCACGCTGACTCCTGGAACGGATGACGACGTCGTCGGCTTCGTGCTGGGATTCGAACCGGGCGATTCGGTGATCGGCTCCTCGGCCGATTACATTCTTATCGATTGGAAGGGGGCAAACCAAAACTTCAATTTCAATGATCCGGCCGGCACAACCCCCGCGTTCCAGAACCTTACGGGCGCGGGCGACATGCCGGCGGGTATTGCGATTTCGCGCGTTACCGGCAGCGCAAACGCCGACGAATTGTGGACGCATACGAACCAAGCGGCGAGCCCGTCCGGCGGCGTCCAACAGTTGGCCCGGGGAGCGACGCTCGGTTCGACGCCGTACAATCGCACCAGCGGCTCGCATCAATTTGAGATCATCTATTCGGACAACCTGATTAATGTAAAAGTCGACGGCGTGGAACAATTCAATCTCGTCGGATCGTTCCCGGCAGGCCGATTTGGACTCTATTCCGCCTGGCAGGGGCCCACGGCTACGTTTGCCGATTTCGACATCTCTGATGAGTTCACGATCTCGGCCCTTTCCGCTACCGTTGATCGCGGCAATGGAACAATCACGATTAACAATCCATTTTCGACGCCGGTGAACTTCGATTTCTATCAATTCACCAGCGCAAGCAATTCGCTAAACGACGCGACCTGGCTTAGCCTGAGCGACCAGAACTTTCAGCCATCTGGCCCGGGCGCTCATCAGAAGTGGCAGGAAGCGGGTGGCTCCGACACGTCGGAAATTGCCGAGGTTTATCTGGCTGGAAACTCGACGCTTGATGCCACCACGCCGTCGAGAAGCATCGGCACGGCCTACAACCCCGCGATTAATGGCGAGGATTTGGTATTCCAATACCGGCTCGTTACCGGCGAGCTTCGACTTGGATTTGTCGAGTACATCGGCACCGTGCCCGGGCTCGCGGGCGACTATAACAACGACGGCAGGGTCGACGCCGCCGACTACGTCGTGTGGCGCAAAAACCCAGGCGCGTTCGGCGGGGACCCAGCGGGTTACAACACGTGGCGCACCAACTTCGGGCGCACCAGCGGCAGCGGCGCCGCGCTGGAAAGCGCCGCCGGCGTGCCGGAGCCGATGACTTGGAGTCTTGCGTGCCTGGCTCTCGTTCTATGGGTGCCGCGCCGCCGCGGGTAGCTGAACGATGATACTCCAGCTCAGTTCGCGGCCGGCCGACAAATCAATTCAAGATGTACCGGGAGTCAGGTCCACAAGCGTGGCACGCCCTACCAGGGAGTGGGCACGTACGACCATGCCCCGATTTCTTCGTGCCTGCGCGACATTGTTCACGCGTTCTACGTGCGCGCTTTTATTTACACTGACTTGGTTCAACGGCGGACCGTGCGCCGCGCATCAGAAATGGCTGCTGCCCAATTTCTTCGTCGCGGAAAAAGGGCCTGTCTGGCTCAGTTTCGACGTCACCTGGAGCGATCGGCCGTTCACGGCAGAGTCCGGCGTCGGCGCCCAGCCGCTCTCGATTGTCGATCCTACTGGTCGACGGCAGACGCCATCGTCTGTGTTCGTCGGCAAGACAAAGTCCGTCGTCGAAATGGAGCTGACCGAGCCGGGGACCTACCGGCTGGAGGCGATCGATCCGCTCACGTACTGGACGCAGGTTGAAGAGGGTGGCCAAACGAAATGGCTCAAGAAACCGAAGAACGAAGTGAGCGCGGGTTCGATCAAGCGGTCCGACTTGTATTGGAGTAAGGCCGCGGCGTACGTCACGCTCGGCGAGCCAACCGCCGTTCCGCCTGCCGACGATTCGGAGCCGCTCGATCTGCGGCTCGAGCCGCATCCAAACCGACTGGCAGCCAGGCAATCGCTGACTCTGCAGGTCGCCTCGTTTGGAAAGCCGGTACCGCGCGCGGAGGTGAAGGTGTTCGCGCCCGGCACGGTGGGTCACGACCCGTCCTCCGTGATCACGTGCGGCGACGATGGCGGCGGCACGTTCATCCCGAATGAAGCAGGACGGTTCTTGTTCGCCTGCCAACTCGAACGCGAAGTGTCCGACGACCCCAAGGCCGACATCCATTCGTTCAACATTTATCTAACGCTGGAGATTCAACCGAACGGCGATTGACCGTGCGATTTGCCGGTTGCCCAAGAGCGATGGTTTTGCCATCGGATGCGTCGAGCGAACAGAGGATTGGAACAGCTATGAAGACTCTGCGTTTTGTCGGTGTCGTTGCGCTCATCATGGGTGGGCTGCCGTGGCTGCAGCCACTTTCCGCCTGCGGCACCTGTGGTTGCTGTCGCGTGGATAGCAGTGCTCCCCCTGGTGTTTGAAGAGCCGTCGAACCCTCTTGGCTCCGGCGCCGGCGCCCTGCCGATTGATCCGGGCTCGTGGACGCTCGTCGTGATGCCGGACACGCAGCACTATTCCGAAACGGCCGCCTACTTGCCACATTACAACGCGCAGACCCAGTGGATCGTCGACAATGAAGTTTCGCAGAACATCAAATACGTGCTCCACGAGGGCGATGTGGTCAACGTTCCGACTGCGACGCAGCAATGGATCAATGCGCGCGCCGCGATGGACAGGCTCAACGGCAACGTGCCGTATGCGATCGCGCCCGGCAACCACGATTATGGAACCGCCGGAACTGCCAATAATCGCACGAGCCTGTTCCATGAGCCGCATAACTTCGGCCCGGGCTCGCCCTACGCGACTCAGCCGAGCATCGGCGGCTTCTACGAGGCTGGGAAGACCGACAATTCGTGGCACACGTTCGATGTCGGCGACAACGACTGGCTCGTGCTGGCCCTCGAGTTCGGGCCGCGTGACGAGGTCGTTCAATGGGCCAACGGCGTCGTTGAAGCGCATCCCGATCACCTGGCAATCCTCGTGACGCACGCTTACATGTACTTCGACGACACGATTTACGATTGGGCAACCAAGGGTTCAAGCCAGCAATGGAACCCTCATTCCTACGGTGTCGCCAATCAACCCGGCGGGGTAAACGACGGCCAGGAACTTTGGGATGAGCTTGTCAAGCTGCACGAAAACTTTCGCTTCGTATTCAATGGCCATGTGCTAGGCGATGGCACCGGCCGCCGCTCCACGGTGGGCGACAACGGCAATGTCGTTCATCAAATCCTCGCCAACTATCAAATCAACACTGAGGGTGGGCAGGGCGACATGCGCCTCCTGGAGTTCAAGCCCGACGGCGAGACCGTGGTCGTTCGCACGTATTCGCCATCGCTCGATCGCTACGACACGGCGTTCGACCAGGAATTCACGCTGAATATGAACCAACTGCCGCTACCGCCGCCGGTGCTGCAGCATGCGGTCGCAGCCAATCTTGTCGCCGCGTTGCCGACCGATCCGGAGTCGAATGTTTATACGGCGGTTACGGTGCCGCAATTCTCGGCGCCCGGCGTGAGCCTCGGACAAGTAAACCGCGGCGACTACCAGGTGTATGTCAATGGCCAGGGGCTAGTTTATACCGACGGAATTCTGCTGGCGTCGATTACGCAGCACGATCGGCCCGATTTCGTCAATCGCCGCGCCACCGTGGAGCCGGGCCGCAACCCGTATGGAGACGGTCTGCTGTCGCTGTCGATCATGGAGGCCGGCAACGCCGCCGACAATGAAATCAACTTCAACACGTCGGTCGCCTGGTTCCATTTCGCCACCGGCTGGCAGGGCGCCCACGTGAACGGCAACGGTACGCTGGCGGCTGCTAATCGCGTCGGTCAGTCGATGGTCACGCGCACCGGTGTCGGGCGTTACCGCATCAATCTTGGCGTCGATTCGCGCAATGACGGGTTGTTGTTTGCGATCGCCAACAACAACGACAACATCGTGGTGCAAACCGGCCCATCTACCGATGGCAGCAGTTGGGATGTGCGCGTCGAGGACAACGCGACCAACCATGGGGCCACCGGCGAAGATCGCGAATGGAGTTTTCTGTATCTGCCCTACGAGACGGAAGGCCTCATCGGCGGCCTCTACGACGGTGCCTCGAACTCTCACATCTCATCGGTCGGCAGCTTCACCATGAACCGCCTGTCAGTCGGCCAATATGAATTGACCGTTCCCGGCGAAACGCCGCAGACCGGAATGCTGCTGCTGACCGTCGCGTACCTGGCGACTTCCACGGTCACCGCGCCGGACGACAACATTCTTACATACCAGCCCAGCCCGTCAGGGAGCTTCTTGATCAACTCTTACGACCTGCCGACGCCGAATTTTCAAGACACGCGGTTCGCGTGGGCGTTCATCAGCTTCGACAATCCGATCGAGCCGTTTTTCATGACCGGCGACTTCAATCGCGACGGACTGGTAAACGCAGGTGACCATCTTGTGTGGCGGTCGCAGTTCGGCATGAGCGGCACGTCGCTGGCCGCCGACGGCAACCGTGATGGAAAAGTCGACGTCGCCGACTACGTTTTGTGGCGCAAGAACGCCGCGGCGGCTTCTGGCGCCGGCACAGTGCCTGAGCCCTCATGCCTTTGGTTTGCGATTGCCGCGGCGCTAATACTCGCTTTCCGCCGGCGTTAGCGCGTTCTGCCCGGCGCACGGCGCCGCCGCTACTTTCCAATACAGAACGTGCTGAAGATTCGGTCGAGCAGGTCATCGGTATAGACGGCGCCGGCCACTTTGCCAATTTCATCGAGCGCCGAGCGAATCTCCACGGCAACCAGTTCGCTGCCGCCGCCGGAAACTACAATCTCGCTCGCTGAGCGCATTGCCGATGCCGCATGGCAGATGCTTTCCCGGCAGCGGTCGGCAGTCGCCCGGACTGTGTGCCCGCGTTCTGAATGTTGAGCACTTGCAAGCAGCGTGCGAAGCACGGCAGACAGCTCCGGAATCCCTTGGCCGGTTCGGCTACTGGTCGCGATCACAGGTGCGGAGCACGCCGTGCCAGGCGGCAATTTCAAAGATTCATTGAGCAAATCAGACTTCGTTAACACGATGACGTCGCATCGCTCCTGTCCAATGTTGACGGCCAATTCAATGTCAATGCGCGGCGAGGCGGCGAACTCGCTGGCCTCGACGCACAGTACGCAAATCGTGGCCTTCGCTCTGAATTCGGCCGCCAATGCCTGCGCCGCCTCATCGATTCCGCAGATGTTTCGTGGGGTTGATGGAAGCGGGTTAACGTCTGCCGTATTGCGCGGCTCCTCGATTCCCGCCATGTCAACCAACTGACAATCGATGCCATCGAGCGAAATCGTCGCCGTCAGGTAATCGCGAGTTGTTCCTCGCTGGGGCGATACAAGTGCGGCGGCACCGGCGGACTTCTGGTCTCCTCCGCCGCGAGCGCCGCAGTGCGTCACTAGCGCGTTGAATAGGCTGCTCTTTCCCACATTCGGCCGGCCCACCAGAGCCGCTTGTTCCAGGCTGCCGGAAGTGTGCCTGTAGGCCATTTGCTCAGCCAGTTCGTCGAGCATTCGGCAGGCATCTCCCACTTGGCGGAGGATTTCCTCGGACGATGCAAATTCGATGTCCTCCTCGGAAAAATCCAAACCTGCCTCCAGCTCCGCGAGCAGTTGTAACAGGTCGTCGCGTAGCGTTTGCAAGGGTCGTGCAATACCGCCCGCCAACTGCCGCAGCACCGCGTCCAGATCGTCGTTGCCGCGAGCATCGATGACGCCCAGAACTGCTTCGGCCTGCGTGAGATCGAGCCGCCCGGCCAGAAACGCGCGAAGCGTGAACTCGCCGGCTTCGGCCAGGCGCGCACCCGCGAGGCACATCGAGGCAAGAATCGCTTCAAGCACCGGCGGCGAGCCGACCGTATGCAGCTCGACGACCGGCTCGCGCGTATAGCTGCGCGACGTCGGCCAAACGAACGCATCGCAAGGCACAAAAAACGCCCCTCCTTGGTAGGGAGGGGCAAGGGGAGAGTTCGGCGAAGCATCTTTTGCCCACCAAGTCGCGGTGACTCTTCCTGACATGGCAAATGCGCTTCGAAGCCCATTCAACGTTGCCGCGTCGTCGGCAAGAAAGCATCGCGATGCGACGGCAACCGCGTTGGGCCCGCTGATGCGAACAATGCCGCGCGCCGCGCCGCCCGCGCGCTGGCGATCGCGCAGATGGTGTCGCCTGGGTGGTAGGACATGTTGAGTCAAGAGCTGAGAGCCAAGAGTCGAGAGCCAGCAAGCGCGAGAGCCAGCAAGCCGTGGCCAACCTTGTTCTGGCTCGCGACTCACAGCTCTTGACTTTAGACTATTTCCGCCGCTTGGCCTTGCGCGGCTTCTTTGAGTCGGGGCTGCCATTGGACCCGGGCCTCGGGCCGCCGTTGCCGCCGGGCCGCTTGCCGGTTGAACCGGGCGGAGAGCCGGCCGTGCCGCCGGCAGCCGGCGCGTCCGCACTTTGCGGCTTTGGCAATAGCTTGCGTTCGCCAATTCCCCACAAACTCGACGCGATGAAGTACAGGCACAGGCCGCTGGCCACTTTATAAAACAAAAGCCCCATGAAGACCGTCATCCACTTCATCATCTTCTGCTGCATCGCGGCTTGTTCATTCGTCGGCGCGGGCATCGCCATTTTTTGCGTGACGAGGAACAGCGCCACGGTGACGATGGGCAAGACATTCAAATACGGCCCCAGCCCGAGCATACCTTGGCCGCTGGTGATGAAATTGGGCATCAGCCACGACCAGTCGTAAAACATGTCCGGGGCGGCGAGGTTCGAACACCAGCGAATCGAGTCGCTGATGAGCGGCGAAGGCGCAGCTCGACGTCGACCATCAAGGCCCGATAAAGCCCGATGAAGATCGGCAACTGCAAGAACACGGGCAGGCATCCGCCCAGTGGATTGATGTTGTTTTTGCGATACAGCTCCTGAATGGCCTGGGAGCGCTTCTGCATGTCGGTTTTATATTTCTCGGTGATGCGGTCCATCTCCGGCTTGAGCGCCTGCATGCGGGCCATGTTCTTCGTTTGCTTGTAGCTGATTGGGAACATGGCCCCGCGCACGAGAACCGTGAGCATCACGATCGCAATGCCGTAATTTCCTACGATTCCGTAGAAGAAGTGCAGGATGCCGAGCATCGCCCGCGCGACGGCGGCGAATAATGCCAGGCCGTAATACACGATGTCCTTAAGCGAATGGTTCGGGTCGCCCGCCGCCTGATAACTGGCCAAAAGGTCGGGCCGCTTGGGACCGATGAACACCTGAAACGAATCGGTGCGCGCTTCGCCTGCCTTAAGCTCGATGGGCAGCCGCGCCATGCGGCATGTGACGTTCGTATAAGTGACTGGTGTGCGGGCATCCGGCTTCGTACCGGCCACGACCGCTTCGATCACGTCGAACCACGGTTCGTTAAGTGCCGGCCGAATTGGAATCATCACGGCAGCGAAGTATTGACCGTCCACGCCGGCATAAGCCAGCGCACCGCCGCCGGCGATTGGCTCCGAGTCACCGGCCGCAATCGCGGGACCATCCTCTTGAATCACGGGATTGTCGTCTAAGCGAACCACGACGTCCCGCAAGCCCGCCCCACCCAACCAGCGACTCCGGCTGATCTTGTGAGCGTACCACCATCCTTCGAGCGGCATACCGGTCGGCCCGTCGAGCCGGTACGTGAATGTTTGCGGAGTTTGCGCGGTGTTTCGCAGCTCGATATCGAGCTGCAAGTGGTAGCCGGGGTAATCCACATTGTTGCGTTCGTTGGCCGGGACCGGTTCCAGCGAGTATCGCTTGATGATTTCCAGGTTGAAATCCGGCAGCGTGCGGCGAAACGAAACCGACTTCGCGTCTGTTGCCGCCACCTCCCAATTGCCCGTTTCCAAAAATGCGGCGACCCGCTTGGCGCTGTCTTCGGTGAGCGGCTTGCCATTTTGCTGCGCCAGCGTCATGAGGAACGACGGCGGATCGACGAAATTCGGCGGGAGATCGGCCTCGCGCATCTTGTAGTTATCGGCTTCGGGACGCAGCACGGCGAACGGCCGCCGCATGAGTTTCACCGTGCGGGCTTGCGACGGACCGCCTGCGCGACGAACTTGGAGCGTGATTTGCTGTCCCGGCTCGGTCTTCGCCAGGGCGGCGGAAAGATCGTCCAGCTTCTTGATTTCGGCAACTTGACCGTTGCCGACACCAACGATCACGTCGCCAGCGGCTACTCCCGCCTGCGGCGGCTGGAGTTCCTGCGCCAACAACTTGAACCTCAAGACCGCCGTCGACTTCCTTTAGCTCGAGCTCGCCAAGATAACCGCTGCGATCGTGTTGATCGCGATACCGGGGGCTCGCCAACTCAGTCCTTAATACGCCGCCGCCCCGATTGGTCAGCGTGACCAGCATCCGATACCCGCTCGCTGGATCGAGCGAGCCGAGCGAAACGAGTTGCAACGGCACTTCGACTGGCGCCTGGGCGGCCGCGTTCGCCGCCGGCGCCGCTGTCCTGCGCTTGTTGGTCTTGTGCGGCGTCGTTCGCGCCTTCGGCCACATCGTCTGCTGGCTTCTCCGCTTCTTGCTTTGCATCGGCCTGCGCGCCGGCTGGCGGCGCCGGTTTCTTGGCGGGCGGCGGTGGTGGAAACAAGACGCTGAACAGAATCAGCACCCCCACCGACATCATCAGAAAGGCAATAAAGCGCCGTTGATCCAACGTTCGAGATCCTTATCGTGCCAAGAGGGCAGGAGCAGCCGCGGTAGCCTTAATTGTCGATGCCCAGCGGCCGCTGGCAAGTGGAGGATTGGCGGCCGCTCGCGCGGCCAGCGAACATTCCCGGCTGTAGTGGTTTTGTTTATCGTAGGTCAGGCTTTCTAGCCTGATGGTCTGCCGGGAGATGTCAGCCTGGAAAGGCTGACCTACATCCAATTTCCCGACTACCTTCCCTGTTTGATCCGATCGCCTAAGAAGTCGTCCAGCTCGGGAATGTTGTAAATCTTGTTGGCCGTGACGCCCGGATCGTATTCGACTCTACGGAACGTAAGTTGCTGGGGTTCCTGGATCACGTAGCACGGCCGCGGGTCGCCGTCGCGCGGCTGGCCGACCGAGCCGACGTTGCACATGAATTTCTGCTGCTCGAAACGATAGACGTAGCCCGTCTCATCGGGCGTCATGAAGTTCCGGCTTTCGGTGAACACGCCCGGCACATGCGTATGTCCCTGAAAGCAGCCGTACTCGATCAGGCTGAACAGCTTCTCCATTTTTTTCTGATTGTAGATGTCTTCGGGGAAGACATATTCATTGACCGGGATTTCGCGCCGAGCCGTGAACGTACAGCCATTTCCCGTCGCGGTGCATGCGCGGCAGGGCGCCCAGGAAATCCCAGCGGCGGTCGATCGACGTACGATCGCCGTGTGGATTCTCCAACTGGTCGCGGGTCCAGAAAATCGCCCGCTCGGCGCCCGTATTGAAACCTTCAGGATCGAACAACGCCCCTTGATCGTGGTTGCCCAACAGGCACACTGCGTGGATTCGATCACCATGTCGAGGCATTCGCACGGATTGGGTCCGTAGCCGATAATGTCGCCCAGGCAGAAGATATCCTCGACGCCCTGCGAGCGGGCGTCTCCGAGCACCGCCTGGAGCGCCTCCAGGTTGCCGTGGATGTCGCTGATGATGGCCCGTTTCAATGCACGGCTCGCTTGCGCAATGGCCGATTGGTCAAAGGACGCGGCCTTGCATTAGCCGCCGAAGGCTTATTGCCCTACAGGCAAGTTTATCCGAAAAGTTACAAATGGGGGCGGTACCCGTTACATGCGGACCTGCTCGCCGGCAATCCCGTAGTTTAGGAATCCTGAATTTAAGGGTCAAGTCGCGTTGGTTCTCCGCGCCGCTGGCTTTTAGCGAACCGAAGTCCCGCAACATCTGCCATGCGAATCATCGCAATTGAAACTTCCGGCCGACACGGTTCCGTGGCCGCGCTGAGCGGTGAGGCCGCCGGCGTTACCTGCGTGGATCAAATCTTGCTGCCGTCGAGCGAACGAACGGCGCGTTCGCTTGCCCCGGCCTTGCGCGACTTGCTGCATCAGGCCGGCTGGCAAGCACGATCCATTGAATTGGTTTCAGTCACCAGCGGTCCAGGTTCATTTACCGGCTTGCGGATCGGAGTCACGACTGCCAAGACTCTGGCCTATGCCATCGGGGCGGAGATCATCGGCGTCGATACGCTGGAGGTGCTCGCCGCGCAGGCATCGGCCTCGGCGGGGCCGCTGTGGACTGTCATCGACGCGCAGCGTCAAGAAGTGTTTACCGCCGCATTCGATGTTTTTGAGAATGGCCCACCGCGGCGGGTCTCGGATACCGCGGTTATGAAGGAGGACGATTGGCTGGCGGGGCTTCGCGCCGGCGATCGTGTGACCGGCCCAGCATTGCGATCTCTCGCCGCGCGGCTGCCGGCCGGTGTCATCGCCGCGCCGGAAGAGCTATGGCAGCCGACGGCCGCGGCTGTCGGACTAGTGGCATGGGAAGCCTATCAATCCGGCCGGCGCGACGACGTTTGGAAACTGCTGCCGAACTACTATCGCCTGAGTGCCGCCGAAGAAAAACTCAAGCGTACATAACCCGGCCATCTTGGCCCGGCATAAAACGCGATCCAATTTTCTGCCGCCGCAAAATGGACTGGCTATGTATGGTCGAGTGCATAACGCGCGGCAGTGATGGTTGCATCAATGTCGGCATCCGTGTGCGCTGCCGAAACAAACAGCGCTTCAAACTGGCTGCATGGCAGATACACGCCGCGTTCCAGCATCGCCCAGAAATAGCGGGCGAACCGGGCCGTGTCGCAACGACTGGCCGACGGCCAGTTCGTCACCGGCTCGCGCGAAAAACAGCGTCATCATGCTGCCGACTCGTGCGAGTTGATATTCAACGCCCGCCGCCGAGGCTGCTTCCGCGAGGCCGCGCTCGAGCCGTGCGCTCAATCGTTCCAGTCGCTCGTACGGCGGATCATCGCGCAGCAATCGCAGCATCGCGCAGCCGGCCGCGGTGGCCAGCGGATTGCCGCTCAGCGTGCCCGCCTGAAACACTTTGCCGGCAGGCAGCACGTGGTCCATGACGTCGCGCCGCCCGCCGTACGCGCCAACCGGCAATCCGCCGCCGACGATTTTGCCCAGCGTCGTCAAATCGGGCTCGATGCCCAGCAGCTGTTGAGCGCCGCCGTAGGCCACGCGGAAGCCCGTCATCACTTCGTCGCAAATCAACAGTGCCCCGTGCCGCTCGGTAAGTTCACCGCAGCGCACTCAAGAATTCGGCGGTCGGCACAACGACGCCCATGTTGCCGACCACCGGCTCGAAGATCACGCCGGCGATATGCGAGCCGTGCGCGGCGAATGCGTCGCGCAGTCCGGCGACGTCGTTGTACTGCAGCACGAGCGTGTCGCGGCTTGTGCCGACGGTCACGCCAGGCGAATTGGGCACGCCGAGCGTGGCCGCCGAGCTGCCCGCCGCCACCAGCAGGCTATCGACGTGCCCGTGATAATTGCCCGCGAACTTCACGATCACATCGCGGCCCGTGTATCCGCGCCAGCCGAATCGCGCTCATCGTCGCTTCGGTGCCGGAGTTGACAAGCCGCACTTTTTCGATGCTCGGCACGGCTTCGATGATCAGCTCGGCCAGCTCGTTTTCCGCGTCGGTCGGCGCACCGAAGCTCGTGCCGCGGCGGGCCGCCTCGTCAACCGCCGCCACCACTGCTGGATGCGCATGGCCCAAGATGAGCGGCCCCCACGAGCCGACGTAGTCGATGTACCGGTTGCCGTCGACGTCCCACAGATACGCGCCCTCGCCACGCTCGACGACGATCGGCTCGCCGCCGACGGCGCCAAACGCCCGCGCCGGGCTGTTCACGCCGCCCGGCATGAGCTGCTGGGCGCGCTGATACAATTCATGAGAGCGCGTACGGTTCATTGTGGTAGGGTGGGCACCGCCACCTGTTTCGTCAAATTGGTGGGCAGTGCCCACCCTACTTTTGTAAATCGGCAACTCGGCTGCGGGCTTCCTGTACAATGTCAGCAGCCCAAGAGTCGTTCGCGTGAAGATCGACGATCGCTTGGTACATAGTTAAGGCCCGCTCGCGATCGGAATCTGCCAGTTGCTTTGCGGCTTGAAGCCGCTCGCGCAGGTCGGCCAATTGCACGTGCCGTTGTTTGCCAATCTCGGCCAGCAACGTTTTCTGCCGCCGCTGTGCTAGTTGTACGACCGTTCGCACTCGCTCATCCACGTTGTCGTCACTCGGCTTGGATGTTGTCGAGCCGGACGGTTCATTCGTCGATTCGCTGGTCGCGCTCGCCCCGTACAGGTTGATGAGTGATTGTAGAACGCCCGCCGCAGTATCGGGCGAAGTTTGAGTCATGCTAACCGCCCGCAGGTAGTGCTGCTCCGCGGGCAGCAAGTCTGCTTCCGCGCTGCTATTGCCGCGGGCCTCACGCTGCAGCTTTCGCTCCGCTTTGTCGAGCAGGACCTGTTCGCGATAGCGGACGAGCTCACTAGCGCGAGAATCGTTCGGATACATTGCAAGGAACTCGTTGATTTCACGCTCAGCGGTGCCAATCGAAGCGTCGTCGTCGGAGCTCGATGTCGAAGTGATCGTTCGATAGAGCTCATCGGCCGACGGCGGACGCGACAGATAGAAGGCCAGTGCCGCCATCCCGCCCAGCACCGTGGCAAGCCCCATGAGCTGCAGCGCGATCGTGAGCCACGAACGCTGCTGCTCGGCTCGTCGCCGCGCTTCTTCAGCCTCGATCGTTGTAAAGCGGGTCGCTCGTACTGCAGGTTGCGGCGAAGTGCCATCCGTCGGCTGCGCTGCGCAGGCCGGTCGTTGCTTGCCGTACGATTACGCGCAGATTTCGTCGGCAGCCAGTGTCGCCGCGTCATGCGAGTCGATCTTGCGGGCGGTCGGCGTGCGAATCGGCCGCGGGGCCGGCCGGCGGCTCCGGGTCCAATGAGTTGCAGACTCACTCTTCGTGACGTCAATAGCTAACGAGTGGTCGTTCTTCTGCCCTTGAGGCTCAGCCGGCGGGTGGTCGCCGTCGAGCGCAAAATCGTCGTGCGCCGGCCGCGACAGCGCCATCACCATCGCTTGCAGATGCCGCGCGAGCACTTGCGTGTTGGGATACCGCTCGGACGGGTTCTTGGCCAACAGCTGCATGATCACGCGCTCGAGCTGTTCCGGAGTGTCGGGCGCATACCGGCGCACAGGTTCCGGCTTGGCGAACCGCTGCAGCTGGAGCATCTGCGGCAAGTTCTTGGCGCAGAAACGGCGGCCGCCCGGCAAGGAGCGCGTACATCACGCCGCCGAGGCTGTATTGATCGCAGCGAGCGGTGACGGGCCGGCCGTCGGCCTGTTCCGGCGACATGTAATCGGCCGTGCCGAGCACACCACCGGCCGTGGTTAGTTGGGTTGTGCCGAAGAGCCGCGCGATGCCGAAATCGGCCAGCTTCACGCGGTCTTCGCCGAACAGCAGAATGTTCGCCGGTTTGATGTCGCGATGCACAATGCCGTGGTCGTGGGCGTGCTTGAGGGCCAACGAAAGCTGGATGGCGATATTCGAGACCTCGCGCCAATTGAAGCGCCGACCTGCTTTGAGCTCGTCTTCCAGGCTGACGCCCTCGACCAGCTCCATGGAATAAAACAAAACTCCGTCTTGTTCGCCGTAGCCAAAGAGTCGAACGATTCCCTCGTGCCGCAGAGTCTTCAGCGATTCGATTTCCGCTTCGAATCGTTCACGAAAGCCGTCGGCCATCGCGAGATGCGGGGTCAGCGCTTTCACGGCCACGCGCTCGCCGGTCTGCGAGTTGGTGGCCACGTAGACCGAACCCATGCCGCCTTTGCCGAGCGGCCTGCCGATCTCATAGGGTCCGAGGCGAGTCAGTTGCATGCAGAGGCAGTGAGTAGATGAGTAGGTTTAGATGCGAAAAGGATTCTATTTAGCGGCGGGGCTTGCCCCGCCAGTACGTCCGAACGTTTGACTTCCTCCAGTTCAACTTGCTAGCTGCCAAGCTTCATCCTAACAGGCAGTGCCTGACGCCACTAGCAACGCACGCAGCGTCCACAAATGCACTTGAGTCGGAGGTTCCAATTAGCTAGAAGCCGTTGTCAGTTTCTTCAGTACGATCGACTTAATCCGGTCGCGATTTTGCCCGGGAGGCAAACGCATGCGCCGCTACGTATCTATCATTCGCGCTGCATGCAGCTCGCGCTGGCAATTGTTCTTGTAACGCGGGCCACTTCGGCGCGAGCCGCGGCCGATTCGTTGCCCTACACCGTGCGCGTGGCCGCGCCCGGTGCGGCGGTGCACAGCGGGCCGGGCGACAACTTCTATTCGACCGATACGTTGGCGCAAGGCGATGCGGTTGAGGTCCATCGCGAGCGGCGCGACGGCTGGCTTGGCATTCGGCCGCCGGAAGGCAGCTTCAGCTGGCTGTTCGGATTACATGTAAAACCGCTCGAGGACGGATTGGCCGAAGTAAACAAAGACGACGTCGCGTCGCGCATCGGCAGTCGGCTGAGCGACGAGCGGAACGCAGTGCAGGTGCGGCTCAAGAAAGGCGAAACCGTCGAAATTATCGCGGAACAGACAGTCGAAGGAAAAAAATGGTACAAGGTCGCGCCGCCCGCGGGCGAATTCCGTTGGATTCATGCCACGAATGTTGAACGGGTGACAGTGACGCCGCCGGCCGCCCGGCAGCCGATCGTCACCGTGCCCCTGCCCGAAACCAGTGCCGAGCCGCGCGACTCGACCGAGCAGGCGGACGCAACTGTGACGCTTGCATCGGATTCTCAGCCGCAGGCCGAAGCAGATTGGCGACCCGCTCCTGCCGAACTCAAGAACCAAACAGCGAAATCGACGCCAATCGATTCGCCCGCGGATGCAACTAAGGCGGCCGTTGTTGAGCCGACCACGCAACCGGCTGAGGGCATGGCCGCTGATGCGGCGTCTCCGCCGATGCCCACGCCTGCGAGCACCGGGCCAGCAACCGTTGCTGCACCAGTTAACGCTCCGCCTGCACAAACAGCGGCGCCGTTGTCCAGTTCAATTGATCTGTCGCGTCAATTGACCGGCATTGAGTTGCGCCTCTCGCGCATGGTGGCAGAGCCGCCCGTAACGTGGCAGATCGAACCTCTGCGTCAAGAGACCCAGCAGCTGCTCTCCGGCGCGAGTGACCCAGCAAATCGCGCCGCCATCAGCGCCACGCTCGCCAAGCTCGATCAATTTGCAGCAATCGCAAGTCGGTATCGACAGCAATCTCCAATTGCCGCATCGACGGGCCAGCCGCCGATCACGCCGATACCGCGCGGCGGCCAAACTCCTCCTGACACCCAACACCTGATGACGATTCGCCGTGGCGAACACCTGACACCTCCAACTACGATGCCGTCGGAGTTCTTCGTCCGGTCGTATCGAAGCGTCCCGGCGCACCGCAATTCGCGCTAGTGGATGAGCGCGGGCAGGTGATTTCGTTCGTCACGCCGACCCCGGACGTCAATTTGCAGCCGTATCTTGGCCATCGCATCGGCGTCACCGGAAACCGGGGCTACATCCCCGAGTTTCAGCGGGCCCACGTGACAGCCGGCCGCGTGTCGCCGCTTGGCGCGCTCATGGTGCGCTGACGCAGCCTACTTTGCGGGATGGTGTGACGGAATCGCTACGAAGTCGTCAATCCGCGACCACGCGTTGCCGCTGTTCGCCGAGGCCTTCGACTGCGAGGCGCACGGTTTGGCTGGGGCGCAGAAAGATTGGCGCTGGTTTTTGTGCCATGCCGACGCCGGACGGCGTGCCCGTGGTGATCATGTCGCCCGGGTGGAGCGTCATGAATTGGCTGAGGTAGCTGACGAGTTTGGCAACGGGGAAGATCATCGTGCGCGTGCTGCCGTTTTGGTAGCGGTGGCCGTCGACTTCGAGCCACAGCGACAGGTTCTGCGGGTTGGGGACTTCGTCCTTGGTCACCAGCCAGGGGCCGATAGGGCCGAACGTGTCGCAGCCTTTGCCTTTATCCCAGGTGCCGCCGCGCTCGATTTGGAATTCGCGCTCGCTTACATCATGCACGGTGCAGTAGCCGGCGACGTGGTTGAGGGCGTCTACCGCGGCGACGTACTTGGCCTTCGTGCCGATGATGACACCCAGCTCGACTTCCCAGTCTGTTTTTTTGGAGCCGCGCGGGATGACCACGTCGTCGTACGGGCCATTGATGCAGCTCGTGGCCTTCATGAACATCACTGGCTCGTCGGGAACTTTCGCGCCGTTTCGGCCGCGTGCTCGCTGTAATTGAGACCGATGGCGATGAACTTCCCGACGCCAGCGACGCAGGGGCCGATGCGCGTGCCGGCGTCGACCAGCGGCAGGCTATCGAGATTCAGCGCGGCAAGTTTGTCGAGGCTGTGAGGTGAGAGCGTGTCGCCGGCGATGTCGTCAACGACGCCTTCGAGACTGCGGATTCGGCTCGCGGCGTCGATGATACCGGGCTTTTCGTGGCCTGGGGCGCCGTAGCGTAGCAATTTCATTTGGATAATTCCTGTTTCAGCCGCGCAGCGGCGGAATGACTTAGCCGTGGGCGCGAGCCCACGGTAGGTGGTTCTCGTGGAGATTCAAGCCGCATAGCGGCGACAGACTCTCAGTTTCGCCGCTGCGCGGCTTTGAAATCGTGTGGAGCTTGCGTACCGTGGGCTGGCGCCACGGCTAAGTGCCGCTGCCGCTTCGCGGCAGGTATTCACACTCACAGGTGGAGGCGTTTTCAGTTAAATCGTCCAGCCACCGTCGATGACATGGATTTGACCCGTGGTGAAGGCGGATTCATCGGACGCCAGGTAAACGGCGAGGTTGGCGATTTCGTCGGCGGTGCCGATGCGGCCCATCGGCTGGCGGGCGATGAAGGCGGCGCGGGCCGCTTCGAAATCGCCTTGGGCGCCCAGCCGCTGATGGAGCGACGGCGTATCGACCGTGCCCGGACAAATGGCGTTGCAGCGGATGCCTTGGCCGACGAAGTCGGCCGCGATGGATTTGGTCAAACCGATGACGGCCGCTTTCGTGACGCCGTACACGAAGCGGCTCGGCACGCCGGTAACGCTGGAGGCCACGCTCGACATGTTAATGATGTTGCCGTGCCCGGCGTGAAGCATACCGGGCAAAAAAGCGCGCGTCATGCGGTACATCGACGTGACGTTGAGGTCCAGCGAAAAGGCCCAGGCCGCTTCGTCGCAATCGAGGATAGTGCCGTGATGAACGAAGCCGGCGCAGTTGAACAGTATGTCGACAGCACCGACGTCGGCGGTCGCAGCAGCGATTGCGGCAGGGTCGCGGACGTCGAGGCGCATGGTGCGAATGTTCGACGATTCGCGCGACAGTGCCTCGAGAGCCTCTGCATTAATATCTGTGGCCACGACACGAGCGCCTTCGCCGGCGAATGCCAAAGCGGTCGCCCGGCCGATGCCTTGGGCGGCGGCGGTGACGAGGGCCGTTTTGTTTTTCAAGCGGTCGGTCATCGTACTTCGGTAGGGTGGGCATTGCCCACCAAGTATGACGATTAGACGTTGCGGTGGTGGGCGGTGCCCACCCTACCTCGCCATACGGGGCCATCGGGAAAGGAGTACTCAGCGAGAGTCGCCGGTTTCATCGTACTACTGTAACCGGGCGCGGTGGGCGGCATGTAGTGGGCGTCGCGAACGACCACCGGGTTTTCGAAATGTTCGTGCAGATGGTCGACGTACTCGGCGACCCGGTTTTCCAGGCTGGCGCCAATGCGAATGTAATCGACCATGATGAGATGGTTGACGTACTCGCACAGGCCGACGCCGCCGGCGTGCGGGCAGACCGGCACACCGAACTTCTTGGCCAGCAACATGACGGCCAGGCATTCGTTGACGCCGCCCAGCCGGCAGCTATCGATCTGGCAGAAGCGGATCGCCTCGAGCTGCATCAGCTGCTTGAAAATCACGCGGTTCTGACACATCTCGCCCGTGGCGATTCCGATCGGGGCGACTGCCTTGGCGATCGTCGCATGGCCGACGACGTCGTCCGGCGAAGTTGGTTCTTCGACCCACCACAGATCGAACTCGGCGAGCTGGCAGATGCGCTCGATCGCCTCGGGGACGTCCCAGCGCTGGTTGGCATCGACCATGAGCTTGCGACTGGGGCCGATCTCGTGGCGCACGAGGGCGGCCCGGCGCCGGTCGTCCTCGATGTCGAGGCCAACTTTCAGCTTGAAGTAGTTCCAGCCGGCGGCCATGCCTTCGCGCACGAGCCGCCGGATTTTGTCGTCGGTGTAGCCGAGCCAGCCGGCGGAGGTGGTGTAGGCGGGGAAGCCGGTGCGGAGGAGCTCAGCTTCGCGCTCGGAGCGGGTCAGGTCGTTGGCCCGCACGATGGTGGCCGCCTCGGCGGGCGTCAGCACATCAGTGAGGTAGCTGAAATCGATGGCCGAGATGAACTGCTCGGCCGGCATGTCGGCCAGCAGCTTCCACAGCGGCTTGCCCTCAGCCTTCGCGTACAGATCCCACAGGGCGTTGATGACGGCGGCGGTCGCGAGATGGACGACGCCCTTCTCGGGGCCGATCCAACGGAATTGACCATCGCGAGCGAGCATGCGCCAGAATCCGGCGAAATCGGCAGTGATTTCTGCCAGGCTCAGGTCGCGCAGCTTGTGGCACAAGTAGTCGGCCGCCTGGACGCAAAGCTCCGTGCCGCGGCCGAGAGTGAACGTCAGGCCGTGGCCTTCGAGTCCGTCGCGGTTGGTGCGCAGGATGACGTATGCCGCCGAGTAGTCGGGGTCAGCGTGCATCGCGTCGGAGCCGTCGAGCGACTCAGACGTGGGGAACCGCACGTCGAGCACCTGCCAGCCGCGAATTCGAACGTCGCTCATGAGGGTAGAGTAATCGAACGCGCGGCGCGTGGCGAGGACCGGGCGTGCGCCGCTGTGGCGTCAGAGGTCGTCACCGCTCCTACAGGTCGCAAGTTCGCGATGCGCCGCGGAGGCAATTTTCGAATTCTGCGCCACAGCGGCGAATTCGGTCTTTACACGACTCACGAGCATTGTAGAATTTGCCAGCACTAATTATTCTCGAAGTTGAGACAGGCTTCGAGTCGATTGGTGAAAGTAGGTCAGGCTTTCCGGCCTGACATGAATTTGTGAAGACGTCAGGCACCGAAAGCCTGACCTACGCAGGACTACGAACGTGAATTTTGCCCTCACTATAGGAATGTTGAAGCTCCGCCGCCGGCTGCGGTCGACGCGCCCGTGCGCCGTCCGATGCTGGACTGGGCGACGCTCCACCTTCCGGTCATGCCCTGCCTCATGGGCTGGCGCGAGCGCATCCGTCGTTGAGTCTCTCTCCACAGAGCTGTCACTTTGTGTCTGACGGCTCTATCTCGCCCGTGGCTGCTAGCGAATCTGCGGCGGCCGTCTATTTCGCTCTTTGGTCAAAGCTGACTTCGCAATTGGGTGCCACTCGCCTTGGCGAGTGCTTCGTTCAGTGATTAGTACTGGCGGAGCCGGTGGCACACAAAGCCCAATAAGCACTTCCAGCTGAGACGCTCCAGTTTTTGCCGGGGTCGGGGACGGCCCGGCTCGCTCTATAGCGGCCAAACGGCACACCCTTAGGAAATTCAGATTTTAGGAGCTGCGCTTCGAATGAAAGTTTCATCGCAACAAATCACAGTTCGTCAATTGCTTCAGGGCCGCTCGCCGCTGGAGAACCTGCGCGACGCCGCGGACCTGGCCTTCGGCCAGGATGCGACGCCGCTGCGCGTGGCGGTTACGGGCAAGAGCCGCGCCGGCCACCTCTGCGAAATCGAAGCCGTCGAGCCGAAGATTTACGGTTCGGACGACACCGAGACGAGCGTGTTCGACTTCCGGCACCGGCGGCTGGCGCGCACCAACGCGTTCAACGCCGTGATGCTGATCCCGACGGGCGTCGACTGCGCCATCGGCGGTCACGCCGGCGACGCCACGCCGGCTGCCCGGCTGCTCGCCTCGGTGTGCGACCACCTGGTGCTGCACCCGAACGTGGTCAACGCCTCGGACGTCAACGAGCAGACCGAGAACTCGCCTGTACGTCGAAGGCAGCCTCATCTGCCGGCTGCTGATGGGCACGGTCGGCCTGCGCAAGGTTCGCCAGAACCGCGTGCTGCTGGTGACCGAAGACCGCCGCGACGCGCCGAACGTCGTCGATCAGACGATCAACTGCGCGGAAGGCGCCCGGGCCACGCTCGGCATGGACATCAGCGACGTGGTCGTGCTGGAGAAGGAGCTGTTCATGCAGACCGGCGTGTCCGATTCCGGCCGCGTGACCGGCCGCATCGAGCGGCTGAGCCATTTGCTCGACGTGCTGCGCGATAAGCGCGGCACGTACGATGCGGTGGCCCTGGCCACGCGGATCACGCCGCACATCGACACGGTCGAGCTGCACCGCTCGTACTTCGGCAAGGGCGGCCCGAACCCGTGGGGCGGCGTCGAGGCGATCCTCACGCACCTCGTGTCGACGGTGCTCGATGTGCCGTCGGCCCACGCGCCGACGATGAGCAGCGAAGCCCTGCGCACCGAGAGCTGGGGCGTGGTCGAGCCGCGCAAGGCGGCCGAGGTCATCTCGACCACCTACCTGTTCTGCGTGCTGAAGGGCCTCAACCGGGCGCCGCAGGTGATCGCTCGAACCCGTCGGGCGTCTACGATCCGTCGGTGATCTACGGCCGAGGACATCTCGGCCCTGGTGATTCCGGACGGCTGCGTTGGCTTGCCGACGCTGGCCGCGGTGGAGCAGGGCATCCCGGTGGTCGCGGTTCGCAACAACACGAACCTGATGCGGAACGACCTGCGGTCGCTGCCGTTCCGCGCTGGGCAGTTGCACTACGCCCAGAACTACTACGAGGCGGCCGGCATCCTGGCGGCCATGAAGGCGGGCGTCGCCCCGGCGACGTTGGCGCGGCCGATGCAGCCGATCCGCATCGAGCGCGTGCCGGCTCAGGCTGAAATCGAGGTCGCTGCGTCGAATGGTCACTCCAATGGTCGAAAGAACGGTCATGCCAACGGCCACAACGGCAACGGCAAAGGTCGCCGGACGAAATCCGCTGCTGCGAGCGCAGCGGTGACGAACGGAAACGGGATGCCGGAACTGTTGGTTGAGGTTGGCGGCGAGTGACAGGCCGACTCGACTCGACTGGGCTCGCGGCAGGCGACCAACAGCGTGCACCGATCTTTGAGACGCTCGCCGGTTACGCACGCTCGGGAATCTACGGGTTTCATACGCCTGGTCACAAAAGTGGGCGGTTTGCCGCCCCGGAACTAACCGAACTGGTTGGCAAGTCGGGCCTCGCGCTCGACTTGCCGGCCATGACGGCCACGGACAACACGTTCCAGCCGACGGGGTGCATGCGGGATGCGCAGCAGTTGGCGGCCGAAGTCTTCGGCGCCGGCCAGACGTTTTTCCTCTCGGCCGGGTCGACGCTAGGCGTGGCGGCCGCGCTGTTGGCGGCGGTCCCACAGGGCCACACAGTCGCGCTGCCGCGAAATATCCACCGTTCGGTCGTTGCCGGACTGGTGTTGTCCGGGGCATTGCCGCGGTTTTTGCCGCACGATGTGTTGCCCGAGTGCGGTGCGCTCGGCGTGTCACCGGTCGCGCTGGCAGCGGCGCTCGACACCGATCCTCGTCCGGCGGCTGTGCTGTTAACGCGGCCGAGTTACTACGGCGTCGCTCGCGATCTGGGCGAAATTGTAAAAGTTTGCCGTAAACGCGGCGTGCCGCTGATTATTGATGAGGCGCACGGCGCGCATTTGCATTTTCTGCCGGCGGGCGCCGCGAGCGGAGTGGGCGAGTCTCTCCGAGACTCGCATGAAACAGTTGGTGATGCACTTCGGCGGGCTGTACCCGCGATGCAGTCAGCATTTTTCTCCCATCCGCGTCTCGGAGAGACGCGGCCACAGCTCGGCGGATCTACTTACCCGCAGTCGGCGCTGGCTTCGGGCGCTGACCTCGTTGTGCAAAGCTCGCATAAGACCCTCGGATCGCTGCTGGGTTCCGCGATGCTTCACGTGGGCGGCCAGTCCTTGATTGATCCAGCCCGCGTCCAGGACGCGTTAAACTTTCTGCAGACTACCAGCCCCAGCTTTCTGTTGTTGGCATCGCTCGATGTAATGCGCCGCTGGATGTGGCGTGAAGGCCGCAGCTTGTTCGCGGCGGCCGTCGACGAGGCCCACCGAATTGAGAATGAAATTGATGCAATTCCTGGAATGAAGGTTTTGCGTCCGGAGCGCGATCCACGGCTGACCGACCACCAGCTCGATCCGCTGCGGCTCGTAGTGAACGTGAGCGGCACGGGCTGGAAAGGCTACGAAGTCGAGCGGTTTCTGCGCACGGAATATCACGTCGAAGATGAAATGGCCGATTGGTTCAACGTCGTGTACGTGTTGAGCCCGCGGGATGACGCGGCGGCGGCGGCGAGACTCATTGCAGGCTTGAGCGCGGTGAGTGAGCAGAGTAGGGTGGGCACTGCCCACCAATCGGACCCTTCAGGCACTGGTGGGCGGTGCCCACCCTACGATTTCAGCTCACTTGCTTCAGCCGCCGATTCCGCCGCTTGCCATGCCGCCGCGGCGAGCGGCGCTGGCGAATAAGGCGGTTGTTCCGCTGGCGTCGGCCACTGGCCGCACTTGTGCGGAAATGGTTATGTTTTATCCTCCGGGCATCCCGCTACTGATGCCGGGCGAGATGGTCACAAAGGAAACGGTTGATGTCTGCCGGCAGTTGCTGGCGGCCGGTGCGCATCCGTATGCGAGCGATGCGACGCTGGAAACGATTCGCGTGGTGGAGTTGATGATCTCAGACAATCATCGCCCGTAAACAAAATGTCGAATCGGCTGTGGGCTTGCCGATTTCGTGGTATTTCGATCCGGAGATTCTGGAGATCGAACGGCGCGAGCTGTTCGCCGCCGGGCCAACGTATGCAGGTCACACATCGCTCGTTGCGAACGACGGCGACTACACGGTGCTCGGCGGTCAGCAGGCGGGAAAACTGCTCGTGCGCCACAACGGCCGTCCGCAGCTTATTTCGAACGTTTGCCGGCATCGCCAGGCGCAAATGCTCAGCGGCCACGGGCAAGTGAAAAATATCGTCTGCCCGGTTCATAACTGGGCTTACGATCTCAACGGCCGGCAGCTCGCTGCGCCGCACTTCTCGGAGAATCCCTGTCTGGATTTGGATCGCACGGAGCTGACGGAGTGGAACGGCTTCTTGTTCGCCGGGCCGCGCGACATCCGCCGCGAGCTGGCGCCGCTCGACGGCTGGACGGAGCTCTCGACGGTCGGACTACGTGCTGGAGCGGGTGGACGAGGAAGAGCACGATCTCAATTGGAAGGTGTTTCTCGAAGTCTACCTCGAGGATTATCACATCAGCGCGTGCCATCCGGGTTTCCGGGCGATGGTCGATCCGAGCGATTTGCGCGGTGCGCTGCAGGCTGTCGGCGGCGAGCGGTTCTTCTGCGAGCAGATAAACGTGCGCTGGCCGTTGCCGCCCGCGGGCTCGCCGACTTTCGCCGAGTATCAAAAAATTCTGATGGAAGTGCTTGCCGGACGCCGGCCGCCGTTTGCAGCCATCTGGATGTGTCTGTTTTCCGGGCAGTTGATTGAGTGGTATCCATTCACAGTGGTCGTCACGACCTACACGCCGCTGTCGCCGACGCGCACGCGGCTGCGCAGCGAATATTACTTCGATCGCGAAATCGCCGAGACACGCCGCGACTACGTGGAGTCTGGCCTCGCAGTTCTCGACGAAGTGACAGGCGAAGATCAAGCGGCCGGCCAGCTTTTACAAAACGGCCGGCACGCGCTCTTTGAGCGAGGGGAAAGCTATCAAGGTCCCTACCAGCTGCCGATGGAGCAGGGCTTGCGCCGGTTTCATGATTGCCTGCGCGGCATCGTGGGTAGCGACTGATCTCGGGACGCCGGCCGACGAGTGCGCGGGCAAGGCAGCAGCCACCTTCTATGGTGCGTCAATCGCGGCCGCACGCACATTACGCGCGATGTGCAGCACCGCGTCGATGTCCATAAACGCGGTCTCGCCGATCGTCTGCCAGCGAATTTGTCCAAGCTCGTCGATGATGAACACGCCATGTAGCGGTGCATCGTCGTAGCAGCCATATTCCTTGAACACGTCCTGATCGGCGTCTGCGAGGATCAGAAATGGCATCTCGTCTGTTTGCGTGAACGCATCGAGCGCGGTGCGCAGCGCCGACGTCGTGACCGGGCCGATTGCCACTAGTTCCAGGTCGGCAGCGGAAATCTCGCTCTGGCGTTTCGCGAACGCCTGCAACTGCTCGGCGCAATGCAGGCAGTCCAAGCCTTGGTGAAAGACAAGAATCAGTCGACGGCCCGCGTACTGTTGCAAGTCGTGAGTCTGGCCTAAAGAGTCCGGAAGGCGCCAGCCGGGCGCACGATGGTTCTTTACCGTTTCGCCTTCGGTTGACGGCGGCGCTGGGCAGGTAGGCAGGATCCGAAACATCTGCATCATGCCCTGGTCCTCGTGATCGAGTTTATGACAGTGCAGCACCGTCTTTCCCGCAAAGTCCTCAAAGCGCATGCGGAGCGTGATGGTGTGCCCGCTTTTCAGTAGAACCGTGTCTCTCCAGACCGCATCGATGGGAAGCTCCTTGTTATCACCATCCTTAATGGAAGTGATCTCGAATGGATTGACGTGGAT
The DNA here is from genome assembly GCA_963713365.1 of uncultured Planctomycetota bacterium. Classification (GTDB taxonomy): domain Bacteria; phylum Planctomycetota; class Planctomycetia; order Pirellulales; family Lacipirellulaceae; genus JABDGM01. Next base: position 749,640 of record CAVQLN010000013.1, read on the forward strand.
ATGAAACGGGTGATGGTCCGTCTCGGAGTACAGCTCCCACTCCTCCGCCGTGCCAACGACAGGACAGTGGTCGGTTCGCGTCGGATCGAACACGTTTCCATTGATCTTCCAAACGGATCCCGTTCCATCGAACTCAAGTCGCCTTTTGTTTTGCACGGTGGTGATTTTCGTGTAAGGCGCGTAAGGAAGCCAGGGCCGCCGCGTCGGGAAGGCCCATGTCTCGAGGCTTGCCGCAAACTACGACTCGCGCAATCGCCGAGGTGGTTTCGAATTGGCTAAGCCGCAAGGGCGGCCGAACCTTCGAGGTTTCCAGGTCGAACAGGAAGTACTCGCCCGGCGTCGTCGGGGCCTGCACCAACACATCCCAGCGGTAACCAGGTGATAACGCGACAGAGTCCATGGGCTGGATGGTTCCCAGCGCGATGCCGTCGGCGGCAATTGCATGCAGCTTCACGGTTTTGGATTGATCCGCAGTTCGCAGGGCGATGTCGAGCTGTTCGGCAATTCCGGCATGGATAAATCGCCAGCGTTCGACTTCGCCAGGGGCCATTTCAATCACCGGCTGCTTGAGTCCGTTGATGGTGGTCTGCCGTTTTTCGAGGTCCGACCAGAATCGGATGCGATCGAAGTGTTCGCGCTCCAGCTTGCCGACCGGCTCCGAAGGGCTGATCTCTGAATAGGGAATCTGTTGGAAAACGAAGATTCTGTCTTTGGCCTCTTTGATCTCCTTGATGCCGTCCAGGCCACCTTCAATGATCAGCGCCGGCCATTCCGCTGGAAACCTGAATCGCAACCGCGCCGTGTTTGTGCGGATGATACCAGTGCGTGCCGGGCGGATGATCTGTGGGAAGCAAGAACCGGAAGTCTTGCCGGCTACGCGGGGCAACTTCCAGAAAGACGTTGTCGCTGTTGTCCTCCGGCGAGACATGCAGCCCGTGCGAGTGCAGGTTCGTTGTGTTCAGGCCGTGCGGGCCGCTGGTTGGCGACGGATGCGCTGCAGCAGGTTCATCCGGCAAATCGTTGATCACGCGCACGAGCAAATTGTCGCCGGGGCGAGCGCGCAGCGTCGGGCCGACGAGCGCGCCATTGTACGAGCGAAGATACACCGGGTCGTCCCCGATAAAGTTGTGCGCGTATTCGGCCCATAACGTGGCCTTGAGCGTTCCGGCGCCGGAGCGGATTTCCGGTGGATTGGCGAATTCAACGTCACTTTGCCGCGCCGATCGCACCGATGAGCGCGTCGCTTCGCGGAACGTAGCGGAAAGTTCCGCGGTCAGCATCTCTTGGACCGAGGAGTCTTCCTTGGTTTCGACGGCGTGTCGTTCTTGTGCCGCGCTCGCGATCGGCAATTCAATACAAATCGCCGTCAACCACAGCCAGATCCGTGGGCACAACGTTGGCGTAGTGCTCAACATAACACCGTCCTTAGGATTTATGTGCGCTTCGAACAGAGTCGAATAATTCGGATGTCACCAGTGCCGAAGCTAACAAAGGAAGGCGCCGCATTCCGATGATCAAGTACGGCGTGCCGATTCAGGCCTGTGGCGGTCGTTAACCTCGGACCTCAATGACGCCAGACATGCCGCCGCCACCGGGGCTTCCGTGAATCGAGCAATGGTAGCGAAAAGAGCCGGCGGTGTTAAAGGTGTGAGTGAACACGTGCCCTTTATCGTGAACGCCCGTATCCGGCCATGCACCGGTATCCGATGTAACCGAATGGTCGTTATCAACCCAAGTCCATTTGACTTCATCGCCAACGGCGATCGGCTGAGTTTTTAGAACGAAAACATTCTTGCCTTTGGAATCGCCGACAGACACATCATGAGTGGTCATGTGTGATTTCCATGTAATGCGGGAAAATGGATTGGACCAGACGCTGGCCCATTCATCTGCTCGCGTCGTAAACGAAGTGATCGTTTAGAAAAGAAAATACGGCCCCGACCGGCGGTCGAGGCCGAAATCGCGCTAACGGCTTCCGCCAGTGTGAGCCTCCACCAAAGCTGTGCACGCTTCGGCGCAAAGCGCGCATTGGGCAGCGCACATCTTCATGGTGGGGTCGTCGCCGAATCGTTGACATGCTTCGTCGCACAACCGGCAGGCTTCGGCACACGCGCGACTCATCTGGACCTGAAATGGTCCACTGCGGGCGACCATTTGCGCTGCCACGGCGCAGAAATCGGCGCAGTCGCGGCACGTTTCCGCGGTAGTCAAATGGTCTGCATGGCCATCGCGCAGCATCTGCAAGCAATAGGCGGCGCAATCATCGCAGCGCGCTGGCAATCGGAGCAAACCCGCGCGACTTCCAACATTCTGACGCGAGGGCCAGTCTCGCGAAGGCCAGTATCGCGAGGGCCAGTATCTCGACGCCCGGTGTCGCGAGCGCCTGTATCCCGAAGACCGGATTGGGTTGATCCATGCTGCTGCGCTAAAGTGATCACGGCGCCCATCATGGCAACCGCGACAGCACCAATAAGCGTCCGCCCGAGAATACGCTTCATCGCATTGCTCCTGAATCGAGTAATAAGTGGGAAAGAGAAAACCAAACGCGTCGTTCGTTGGGAACGAAGAAAATGCGGGCCGAGTGTAACATGGGCATTTATGGAAACAAATAAGGCGACGCCCGAAATGGCGATACCTCTCTTTCTTAGTGAGGGTTGGATGCGTCATTGCATGTGCGACACGCAATGCGACGTCAAAAGTCCACAGTTCAGATAGCAATTAGTGAAAGCGCAGCTCAGCGCACGCAAATCCGCGTCGATCGCATAAAACACGAGTCGAATGCATAGAAGCAGCTTCCATGCGCCAGCCGCACGCTGTCGTTATGTGATGCTGAAAGTCTATGCAGTCGCTAGCAATTGCCCCGCGAGGACGCGACAGGACTTAGAGAAGCCGCATGGGGTGTTGCCGACGGGAATTGACGACGGCCGCGCTGTTGCCCAAGCAGCCAGCAGAGTTTGCGGCACCGCAAGCAGACGATTGCTCAGCTCAACCTAGATAATCGTCTGCCAGTCGACGTCGGTGCGCAGTGAACAGGCGGTGGGCCGCATCCGCGATGCCCGGGTACACGCGCATCAAACCGAAAGCGAGCGAGCGTGGAGCGATGCCCGCGTATTCCGTTACGATGGCTGCGTCTTCGACGTCAGCGGGGATGACGGCCGCTTGTGGCTGCAACGCAATAAAACGACTTGGCTGCCTGTTCGTTCGCTTGGTCCTTTGGGACGAAGAACAGCGTACGGCGGTCGGCGCCGCATTGAAGTAAATCGGTCGTCGCATGTTCGATGGTCCGAGTCAGCATTTGATCGAAATCGAGCATGGCTGACAGCGCCTTACGAACGTCGGGTTGGTCGAAACTCTCTTCGAGAAGCGCTTGACACCGGGGCACAAGAAGCTCATCGATCGCGTCGGCGGGTAGGAATTGCTCGGGCTGCCTCAGATCAAAGGCTTCCACAGCGTGTGCAAGGACGCGCCGGCTACCTTCCGCGATCAAGGAGCGGAACTCGGCCGATTCAGCGATCACGCGTCCGGTATTTCCTTCTTTTTGATTCCGCTGCTGAAGCGAAGCCACGACGCCTGCGGCCATGTCAGCGATTAGCCGGGCATCGCGCGCGAGGATCAGCGGCCGGCCGCGCTCGTCGCGACGTTCGAGCTGTTGTTGAATCTGCCGCAATACTTCACTAGCGAATTGCAGCTTGAGATGTTCCTTGAACCGGCTGCGAAGCGCCAGCGGGGTTGCATCGGCCGGGGGGGCGACGACCATCGCTTCCCCGTTACCGCCCGTTTGTGGCACCAATTTCGGGACGCGATTGGCCTGTTGCTCTTGGAGTATCAGCTGATCCCAGTTCTCGCTGGAGTCTTCCGTTAACCAATGCCGCTTAATCGCAGCGGCCAGGTCGGCGGCCAAATCGCTAATAAACTCGCGCTTTCGATCTGCCAGTGACGCAAAGCCCAACGTTTTGAGGGTAAACGACCGTACCGGCATGTGCTCCCGCGGCGTATGCGCACGGCGGCAGGAGCGAATCACGGCGCGAGCCTCGGGCTTTGTCTCCCAAGCCAGGTACTTTGCCACGGTCTCCAGCGTGTCGATCGTGGCTGTTTCGCCTGTCTTGGAGCGTGACGGCATGATGTAGACACAATCGAATGGTGCGCCGGGCGAGTCGAACGGCTGACCGGACAATTGCTTGTCGCGGCTTTCATTGCCGCGAACCGTCGCATGATTCAGCTCGGTGAGGAGCGCATAAGTGTTCGCCACAGCCAGCGGCGACGAACCGTTGCCCGCGAAGCACGGGCAGATGAAAAATCCATGAATTTCGATCTGGATATTGCGTTTGGCGGCCTGCGATCGCGCCGCGTTGGCCACATCGATCACCGTGCCGGCGCCAGTGCCGCCGCCTGCTCCCGCAAGAACCACGATTCTCACTGTCGAATCGCGAGCTTCCCCGGCCGCATCGGCAACACTCGCTCGACTTGCCAGGCGTTCAAGCTTTTGATCGACGAGCGCGAGCACACGCTTTGCATGATCAACAAGAGCGACTCGGCCCAGCGGCCGATATCCGCGGGTCTCGAGCGAGCGAGGAATATTGTACAGCCAGCGCCGGCTGACCCAGCCGAGTATTTCGCGCGAGTTGTCGTACGACATCGGCAGCCGCAAGGGGATGTGCAGCGTGTCGTCGGGATCCAGCGGCCGTTTCCACCGTTTCGAGCATGCTTCTCGCAGTTCGTTCCGGTCCGTGTCCAAAGCGATCGACTCTATGGCCTCGTTTGCGTCGGGCAAAGTGGAGTTGAGTGCGCGAACGCGACCAAGGACTTGGATGCCCATGCCACCGATCGCAACAAACAGGGTCGGCTGTTCGCGACGTAGCGCTGGATCAATCTCCGGCGCTGCGACGTCGACCATATCCTCGTGCAGCAAAAGCGCGGCTGCGGGCTTCGGCTGCAATGCTTCCAGGACCGGCTCACCGCGTCGTACCGGCTGAGTTACCGTTGGCTGATCGGCGCAACGGGCACTTGAATTTCGTCGCGGCGGAGCGTCGTGCAAAAGGAGGGTGATTTTGTGTCGTCCGGAACCGGCACGGCCGGCGGCGGCGCCGTTGGCCGCGGCAGGGGCACTTCGACCGGAGCGGCTGCCGGCAAACGTTCGCCGCGCTGTGCGAGTGCGTCGACAAACGCGCGGCAGGAAGGAAAGCGGTCGGTCGGCGTTTTGGCCAACGCCCGCGCGATGATCGGTCGATCTTGCGCAGGCAGCGACATGAGTTGCGGCTCGGCCTGCGTATGCTGCTTGGCCAGTTGCGCGGCCGTGCGGCCGGGGAAGGGCAGCGTGCCCACGAGCATTTGCTGATACACGATCGCCAGGCTGTATTGATCGCTTTGGGCCGACGGTTCATCGTCGAACATCTCGGGCGCCGCATACGTCGGCGTCAGCCCCGAAACGAGCGAGTTCTGCGTTCGCGAGGCGAGCTCTTTCACGAGCCCGAAGTCGGCCACCTTGATGTGATCGCCGAGGACCAGCAGGTTCTCGGGCTTGATATCGAGGTGCAACAGGCTGTGCCGCTGCGAGAGAAAGTCGAGCGCCTCGGCCGTGTCGGCCATGTAGCCCAGCAGCTCTTCTCGCGGAATGCCCGGAAGACCGTCCGTGCAGCACTGGCGTCGCCGCTGGTCGAGGCTCATGTCGGCCAGCTCGGTTAAAATCGCCAACCGGCCGTTCAGTACCTCGAACCGCTCGAGCGACAGCAAGAATGGATGCCGCACGCCCTTTATCCGTTCGAGCGCTTTGAGCTCCTGCGACGCGAACTCGTCATCGTAGTAGCCGTGCACGATCTTGACGGCCTTTTGGATGCCGCCGGGGGCTTCGGCCCGCCAGACGTCCGCGTAGCCGCCTGACCCAATGCGATCGACCAGCGTGTAGCCGGGCAGCACGATGTCACAGGCTTGGGTGCCGGTCGACATGGAAGTTCAGTTTCTTGCGCGAAACGCGTTGCAATGCACCCGAGAAATCTAAACTGAGGCGACGAGGGCAGCGGCATGCCCAGCGGGGGACGCGCTTTGCCGATTGAAGCACCAAATCGAATCCGATCTCCTGGCAAAGGGCGACGACGTGGCTGGAATCGTTGGGCGGAAGGACCGGCTTGATGTCGAGGTCGTCGCACGCGGTCAGCAGCGACTCCAAACGCCGAAGCGGTTGTCGCGTCGCCGTCAGGTCCTTCGTCATGTTGGGATCCAAAACAATGTAGTCAGGCGGCAGCGACTCGAAATGCATCACTTGTCCGCCGTTGCCCTGAAATTCATCGAAGGCAACCAGCAGTCCTTGGTCTTTTGCCTCGCGGTGGACCTAGGTGATTCGCAAAATATCGACGTCCACGGGAAGCGAGATCGTAATGCCCAGCTCCCATGTGTCCGGCAATAGGCTCTGAAGCTGCGTCACGCTGGATAGCAGTTTGTGAGGCGATTCGATCTCGGCCGGGCCATAATGCAGGAACAGTCGACCGCCGTCGGATCGCTGCGCTCGCGAGCTCAAGCGCCCGCATCCGCTCGAGTTCGCGATAGCGGTCGGCAACTTCGCGAGACTGGTCTGCAGGCGGCTTCTGAGTGCCGCTGGCGGACGAATGAGCGAAAAAAGCTTCGGTGGTTCCGTGCCGCAGCGAAGTGGCCGAGAATAGTTGCATGGGAATCGCCTGCCACAGGGTGGCTTCGCACAGCATTCGCGTGGCGGCCACCTCGGCGGGAATCATATTCGGCGCGGCGGCGACCGGTTTCGATTGGATCGGCTGCGTCACCATCCTTTGAAACTGCGAGGAGGCCGACGCAATGAATGTGAGCTCCGTCTCGGCTAGTCTTAGAATGTCGCCGTCGGCGAGCAGCGTTTCCTTGATCTGCTTGCCGTTGACTTGGGTGCCGTTCGTGCTGCCCAGGTCGCGCACCAGCCACATGCCGTTCCGCTCGACAATCTCGGCATGCTCACGCGAAATCTCGACCGAATCCACGCGCAGATCGGCCGATTCGGAGCGGCCGATGCGAAACGGAAAATGCTCAATAGTCACGCGGCGGGCTTCGCCGCTGCCGTCAGAATAGAACTCCAGGCTGGGCTTGGAGGTCGTCTTTTTCGAAAGCGTGATGTGAGTCACGGTAGGGGACTGCCTGAGGGAGACCAGGTTTGCGTTGGAGTGCGCATTGGGTGAGTCAGGGCGAGCCGGCGAGGGCGCGGCGAACCTGGCCTCTTCGCCGATTCTGCCGGCCTACCCATGCAAAAGCCTAGCATTTTGCCGGCTATGCGGTGCTTTCCGGGCAAAATCTGGCGGCTTCCTGCGGCCCTCTATGCTAGGGTTTTGAGTGGACAAAACGCTTCAATCCCGGCAATCGGAAGGGTAGGTCCTGATGTCGACGCAACTGTGTCCGCTCCATGCAATTGCAATTTCCCACGACGTTTCACTGCTGCACGAGATTTCCTGGATGCTCGAGGCCGTGGGCTATAAGGTCCAGACGACCAGCGACCACTCTGCAGAGGCACTTTGGCGGCGGTACGCCATCGCCGATTTGGTCATTGTCGACGGACGGGAGATTAAAGAGCCTTCCAGCCAGACTTTTGCGCACGAATCGGATAATCCGACTTACCGGATTTTCCTCTACGACCCCGCCAAGTCGACCGACTTTGCCGCCTGGTATGCCGCCGGGGCGCATGACGCGCTCCGCATTCCGTTGAGCCGCGGCGAGCTGCTCGCGCGCGTGCGCACCGTGCGCGGTATCTCGAATTTGAACGGCGACATGCGGCGCCGATCGACGCGCGGTGCGGTGGCCGGCATGTATTCACGGCGAGGGTTTTTGCAAAAGCTGCGTAAGGCTGCCGCAAGCGACGATTTCGGATCCTCGCCGTGCACGCTTCTGGTCACATCGATCGATTGGTATGCGGGTATTCGAACGAGGTGCGGCGAAACCGTGAGCCGCAGCCTGGAAAACGCAGCGGCCCGTGCAATCCGCCGAGCCGTCGGAGAGAACGCGGTTTCCGCTTATTTTGGCGAGGGCCGGTTTGGGGCGCTGTTGGCGGGACAAGCGCCGGCGGCGGCTAAGCAAATGGCCGAGTCGCTCAGCAAGGATTTCGCCAATCGCGAAAGCCGTCATGAATCGATCCCGCGGCCGGCACTTACCAGCGCGGTAATGCCTTGGGATCCTGCAACCAAGGCCGATCGCTGCCTCAGTGATGCGCTGGAACTGCTCGACTTGGCCGGCCATTCCGGCAGTGATTGCGTCGTGATGCATGGCGAATTCAACAAGCAACTCGCGGAATGGCGGCAGGAGATGGCCACCGGCAACCCGTTCTCCAAGGTCGTTGCGCAGGACATCATGGAGCCTTTTCCCGCGCTATTGCAGTACGATGCTCCGCAGAGCGAAATCAGCGAAGCGCTCCGCCGCGCGGGGCTGCCGGTTCGACCGTACGTGGATCAGAACGGCAAGTTGAAGGGCGTCGCAGCCGAGGAAGTTTCGGTTCGCGAAACGCGAATCAGCGACGAAAATGGACAGGCCGGTGAAAAATTGGTGACGCCGGAAACCATTTCGTTCGATGCCAGCTTCCCGGAGATTTACGAGGCATTCTCGTCACGCGGTTGTGCCACGCTGCTGGTCACGCACGACGAACGGCCGCTTGGCTATCTCACGTGCGACGGCTTCCTGTCGCTCATTGACCCGATCGACGCTAGGTCGTTTGCTTACACCGACAAGTCGGCAGATGAACTCGCCTATCTCATCGTGCCGCCGACGATCTGCGAAGCGCTGCGCTAGAAGCAGCGGAAGTATAGGCCGACGCTGCAATGACCGACGCGCTACAAGAATTTCGCGGATAGTGTCCCGGAGGGACACCCGACAATAGCCCAGCAATTCATTGCTGGGGTTCAAGCGCGCGTGTTCAATCCAGAGTCCCATAGGGACGATTGATCCACGTTGCGCCGCAATAGTTCAACCCGTGCCGACGGGACGGACAATGCAACGCATGCGCTCCGGGGGAGCGTTGGCTCAATCGCCCTTGAGCGCCGTGAAGTAATTCCGCACTGCCTGATCGAGATACGCTTCGGTGATCTCCAGCGGCAATTCGTTGTAGTTGCAGTAAGAATTTAACTTGCTCCAAGAGGTCGCGCGCCTGGCAGCGACGCAACGGCCGCCCGCAACTGTGGTAATGCTTGCCGACGAGGTAATCCACCATGGCCGGCGGGCACTCGACCCCGAGCTTCTTGGCAAACACCTGGAACAGTAGGTGGAACTCTTCCGTCGACGGATTGCCGATTTCCACCTTGAACGGAATCCGCCGCAGGAACGCGTCATCCGCCAGATCGTGAGGCTCAAGGTTCGTCGAAAAAATGATCAGTTGCTCGAATGGCACTTCGATCTTCCGGCCGTTGGAGAGAGACAAGTAGTCGATGCGGTTCTCCAGCGGAATGATCCAGCGATTCAGCAGCTCGGTTGGGTTAATGCGTTGCCGGCCAAAGTCGTCGATCAACAGGCAACCGCAATTGCTCTTTAGCTGCAGCGATGCTTCGCTGACGTTGGAAATTGCATCGTGCTTGAGCTCCAGGCTGTCCATCGTCAGCTCGCCGCCGACGACCACGGTCGGCCGCTCGATGCGAATCCAGCGGCGGTCGAACTCCGCGTGCGGAACAGGCTTTCCGGCCGCCGTGCGAACGGCTTTGTGGCAGGAAGCATCATACATCTTGATGACTTTGCCACCTTCCACGATCGCGTGCGGAATGAGGATGTTCTGTCCGAAGCAGCGCGTGATTCGCTGTGCGATCGTCGTTTTGCCGTTGCCCGGCGGACCGTAGATGAACATGCCTTTGCCGGCGTTGATCGCCGGCCCGAGCTGGCGAGCATCTCCGCCTCGACGTGAATATCGGAGAACGCCTTTTCGAGCTGCGGCTTGCGCGGCCGCTCCGAAGAAATCGTCTGCGGCATGCACCGAGCTGATGTAGTCGTCCAACGGCACCGGGGCCGGACCGACGTAGGCGCACTCGCGCAAGTGCCCGGTGTGCCCGGTCGCGTCCCACATCCGTCAGTCGATAGACGTGATCGCCTAGCATCGCGGAGCCGGTGGGCGCAATTTCTTGCCGCTGCCGCAAGGCGATGAAGCGATCTTCCAGAATCGCCATCGGCAGGCAAAGATTGTCGGCAATCGCGCGGCCGCTCTCCGAGCCGATGCCCGAGAGAAACTTGAGGATCGAGATCCTCGATCAGTGCTTCGCTGAGCCCGGTGTCCTTGAGCGTTGACGGCTCCTGCGGCTGAAAGCTGTCGTCCAGTCCGAGAGCTGAAACCAATGATGCGGCATCGTCGAGCGTTGCAGTAGCATTCATGTCGCGGTGACCCTTGCGTGCAGCAGTTTCCTCGTCCAATTCCTGGTCAGAAACGGAGCGAGGCGCTGGGCCCGTTGCCGCGCAATAGCTAACGGCCCGAGATTTCGGCTTAATTGCCAGCCGAAATTCGTGAGCTCATACGCTTTTTTGTTGGCCGCTTCATGGATCAGCTCCAAGTCTTTGAGCCGCGCCAACAAGGAAATATAGTGCTCGGCAACCGACCGATCCTTGGGATCGAAGAATTTCTTCCGGCCGGCGACGATGGCCCGGCCGTGCGTTTCGGCCCGTACCGCGACTTCCAGAACGCCCTGATTGCCCACGGCGGCACGAATCAGGTCCTTTTCGGCGTCGGTCATGAGGCTGGCATCAGCAATGGTATGCATACATTGCTCCACAAGAAGAGAGGGACCACTACTATAAATTGTAAGTCATCCGCCATCTCGTCGGCCTGTTTCAAATGGTCCGGTTATGCCGGTTATGCGGATCGTAGTGCGCCCTGGGTTGCGAACTGGTCATTCCGGCGCACCAGCAAGAAGGCGGCGCTATCCGCACTTTGAAACGCCGTTAATGGCGCGAAATCGGCAGTTGCGCGAGGCTATTTGACTCGCCGCCATGCCAGGCCTGCCGTGAGCGCCGCGAACAGCAAATGAATGGCCGCCGGCTCAGGAACCGCGCCGGCGATCTGACCAGCGGCCGGAGACTCAACTGAGCGACCGAAGTTGGTGCGCCACTCATCGTAGCCAGGTTGCGTGCCATCGGACTTTCGCCACACGACATAGTCCGCGGCATCGACCTTCCCGTCGTTGTTGAAATCGCCCGGCAAATCCACCGGCACGATGACCGAGCTCAGGCCCTTGAGAACGACGTCGGCACCGCCCGAGTCGCTGATCGAGCCAACGATGCCGGCATTGGCATCGGCCCAAGTGATATCGCCGACGTAGCTGATGGTCCAGTTGTAGGTCGATCCTTGATACAAGGCGGAGACCGTCGCGTCCTGAGTGTAGACGGTGCTCGCATCGGCGCTGGAGAAGAAATCGCCGAGCGCTCCGGAACCACTTGTGCTCGTGCCAGTGGAATCGGAAAACGCGACGTCAAACAGACCGAGGTCTTGCGGCACGCCCAGTTGATCAACTGTCGGCGGCGCATCGAGAACTAACTCGAGCCGGGACGAGCGTACCGCGCCCGCGGTTCCAGACCCGCCATTGTTGATGATCAAGTTTCGATTGACTTGGACTGGGCGCGTTCCGTTGGCACCATTGGAATGAAATTCGAAGATGCCGACACCATTGGTTGTGCCGTTGGCGAGAATGACCGTGTTGCCTTCGTTGGCTGCGACATTGACATCGAATGCGCGCACATAACCTGGGCTCGTGGGCCCGGGATTGCGCATGATGAACCGGCCGATCCCACCCGCGCCGCCGCCGCCGCCCGCGGCAAGCCGCAGCCCGGAGCCGCCGTCTAGCGAGACTTCGAGTTCGCCGCCCTGGTAGTCGTAGACGCCGTTACCAAAGCCAGTACGCGTACCTGTTTCGGCATTGCCAAGATCCATATTGCTCAGCGGAATCTTGAACAGCCCACTTTGCTGGATGATTTTGCCATTCGTGGCCATGCCCGCGACGCCGCTCGAACGGCCCACGATCACAGGGCCGCCGGATTCCAGATCGCCGCGGAGCGTAAGCGTATTGTCCGGCACGACCGAGCCAGACGGAGGATTGGCAGACCGCGAAATATAGAGCTGCGCGATCTGCTGATAGCCAAAGCCCGCCGGTGGGTCGTTGACGGCGTCGGCCACCGGGAAGAACGGGTTGTCGGGCCCGGTGTCGCCCGGTAAGTCCGTATCGTAAATGATGCCCAGCCCGCCGTTCAGCGCGGCTGTTCCCGCACTGATTTCCGTATCGGTGACCGACGCGGTTCCGGGCGGCAGCGTGTTGTTATCGTTCTCGTTGCGGTTCCAATTCGCCGGATTGAACCAGTTGCCGTCGTTGCCCTCGCCATCCCAGGGGATCGCCGCGACGGCGGCCGGAGAAGTCATGAGACTCACAACGAGTGCTACTATGCTGCCGACAAACGCCGCACGTAAGCAATCAATGTTGGAAAGAGTTGCTGTCGCCTGCTGAACCTTCATCGGAGTTTTGCCTTCGTCACTGCCCGCGATTTCACATGTTGGTTAAATCTATGCTAACGCCGGATGTTCTATGGAACGCGAACGCATGACGGCACGACTCCGTCAATGTCGTAGGGGTCGTCACCGGCACGAGTTGCCATCCGATCAAGCACTGCCAGGTTAATGTCTCGAGAAATCGATTGTACGCTGCCGTCGCACATTAGAAACATCACGACACTGCTGTGCGCGCCGCCGAAACGTCCCTTCTGTCCGCCTTCCGCGTCAGTTTGTGTGCAGCGTTCACAAAACCCTCGGTCGTCGCTCGGCGGACCTTCTCCCACATGCAGGCCGGCCAGGTGATCGCCATTGAAGGCATGCGTCCGCTCCGCCTCCGCGCGGCTGACCTCACCTGCCAAAAGCGTTTTGGTCGTGCCGTCGGTGATGTGCTTGAGACTCGTGAGGGCGTCCCAGTTTGAAACGCCTCGGTTTGAAGGGCCGGTACGCGCCGGCTTGCTGCGCGGTTGCGGAATCGGGCCGTCGGCGAGGCATTGAAACGCATTGCCGGATACGTCCGCATATCCGAGCCGCTGGAACACGCCATTGACGTCCGTGCCTTGGACGACGCATGTGGAGCCGGTCACGTGCCGATAATCCGAAATCGACCCCTGCCAACCACCGCCGCCGAACTTTGTATCCGTCCTCGGGTGGGAATGGCCGTCCTGCGGATCGGCCGGCTGTGCGATGACTCGGCTGTCGTGATGCTGTGAAGGGCAAAAGAACGACGTAATCACCGCCGTGCGCAACTCCAACGGCTGGTCATAAAAGCAGCCCAGCTCCGGATCCCACAGGCTGGCGACTTGCTGCTCTTCCAAATGTGGCAAAATCAGTGCGAGCCATGTCCGATCGCCATCCCACACGCGCATCGGCGGAAGCTCTTTGCGTGTGTCGTGATAGTTGTGCACCGCGATGCCGATTTGCTTCAAGTTGTTCTTGCATTGGGTGCGGCGCGCGGCCTCGCGGGCGGCCTGAACGGCCGGCAGCAACAGGGCTACCAAAATGCCGATGATCGCAATCACGACCAAAAGCTCGACCAACGTAAACCCAATCCGCGTTCGACGATTGGCTGGTCGTGCGTGACGATCCATAGTGAAACCCGCCATTCTTCGCACCAAAGCACTCATCGGCCGAATCCAACGCGACTCGCGCGAACACGCGCCGGCGTGTTCGCCCCCTTGGCGCGGTCGTTGAATGTTCGTTGTTCCGGAACGCGACAAGAATCAAACGCGCGACGGTTGGCCTCGCGGCCCACCGTCACATTTGACCCAACCCAATAGCCCTACGAGCCTTCGACCAAAACGATCGCACAGCATGTAAGCCCGGACGCACGGCGTTCGGCATGAAGGCGGGCGCCTGCCTGGTGGAAGGCTCTCAATTTATTTTAACCACGGATGAATTGCATCCAAGCGGTAATTCTTGCAATAATGTACCGAAAACACGCACCACCTCATCATTCGCCTTTCGCCACCCATGCCGGCCTATCGCTCGAAAGAAATTGCGCTCGCTTTTCCTCGCGGCGCCCATCAAGAGGTGTTCATCACGGGCGTGCTGCGCTACGCGATCGAACACGGCTGCAATTGGTCGTACATCACGTCACCTGAATCATTGGCGCTGTCGGTGCTCGACCTGCGTGGCTGGAAAGGCGACGGCATCATCGCCGCGCTCAATACGCCGGCCGAAGCTAGCTGCGTCAACGAACTCAAGGTGCCCGTGGTCAATATCTCTGGCACGTTGGACGAGACGCCCGTGCCGCGCGTGAGCCTCGACAACCGGCTCGTGGGCCAGCTTGCAGCGGAGCATTTGATCGAGCGAGGGTTCCGTGAGTTCGCCTACTACGGCTTGCGGAACGTGGCGTATTCCAGCGCGCGGGAGAGCACGTTCGAAGCGCGGTTGCGGCAGGCCGACTTTCGCTGCACGTCGCTATTGATGCCGCCCACGTATCGCGCCAATGCGCTGCAATGGCATAATCAGCAGCACCGGCTAGTGAAATGGCTGGAGTGTCTGCCCACGCCGATTGGTCTGTTCGCGGTGACCGACTATCGGGCGCGGGAAGTTTTGGACGCGTGCCGGCAAATTGGCTTGCGCGTGCCGCAGCAGGTTGCCGTAATTGGCGTCGACAACGAAGAAGTGATCTGCGTCCATGTGCAGCCGCAATTGACTAGCATCGCGCGGAATAACCAGCAGGAAGGCTATCACGCGGCCACGATTCTCGACGACCTCATTCGTGGCAAGCAAATCGCGAGTGCCGACGAAGTTATTCCGCCGCTGGGAATCGTTCCGAGAGAATCCACTCAAACCGTTGCCTTCAAAGACACGCGCCTGTGCCAGGCAATCGAATACTTGAACAAGAATATCGAACACCCGATCGGCGTGGATGAGCTGGCCTCTCAAGTCGGCGTGTCGCGGCGCTGGATGGAATACGCCTTTCGCGACGCGCTCAATGAAAGTCCGTACCAATACATTCGCCAATGGCGCCTCAAGCTGGCCCGCGACCTGCTGGAAAAGGAGCCGGCGGCGAAAATCTATCAGGTAGCCCGTCGAACTGGCTTCAGTTCGGCCAAGCAGCTCACCACGGCGTTTGGCCAAGAGTTTGGCGTCAGCCCGCGCGAATTTCAGCGATCGAAGAACGGAACATGAGCCACGCCAGCCATCGTCGAGCAGCCGCAATTTGGGCTGCTTCGTTGATTGTCGTCGTTACGGCGTTTCCTGCGGTCGTTGTGGCGGCTTCTTTGCCGGCCTTTCCCGGCGCCGTCGGACAAGGCGCCGCGGCAACCGGCGGGCGCGGCGGCGACGTGTATCACGTCACCAACTTGTTGGACTATAAGAGCGATTCTGAGCCAAAAATTGAAGGCAGTCTGCGTCATGCAATTCGCTCGGCAACCGGACGGCGCACGATCGTATTCGACGTGGGCGGCGCCATCAAGCTGCGCGAGCGGCTGGAAATTCGAAAGAGTAATCTCACGATCGCCGGCCAAACGGCACCGGGCGGCATCACGCTTTGGGGCTACCCGGTTGAGGTCTCCGGCGCAGTCGAATGTCGTTGTCCGTTACCTGCGCGTGCGCGTCGGCGACTTCAACGTAAGAACACCCAACGAGGAATCCAAATCGGAGGCTGATGCCGTAGCGAACCGCGCCAAAGATCTCGACCCACGGTCCGCGAACGGTCTCGATATCGGCCGGTCGAATCGGGTGATTGTGGACCATGTTTCCGTGGCGTGGGGCGTGGATGAGACGCTGTCGGTCACTCGCTCGCGCGACGTGACCGTGCAAAACTCAATCATCGCGGAAAGCCTCAACGAATCGTTTCACCCAAAGGGATCGCACGGATACGGCACGCTCATTCGCGGCGAACTGACGCCGGCCGACCAGGAAGCGGGCATCGGCGGTTACACGTTTTATCAAAATCTGTGGGCCCATCACCGCGCCCGTAACCCGTCGATTGGTGGGCAGCAGAAGCTCGACGACGGTCAGGCGGAGGCCGATCGGCGCCGCACTGATGTGAACCTGGTCAACAACGTGATTTACAATTGGGCCGACCAGCCGACCCATCGCAGCGAAATGGGCGAGGTGCGCGTCAATTTTGTAGGGAATTATTTTGTAAACGGCCCTGCGAAAAAATCAGATTACGTCTTCAATGAAGACAATCCCGCGCACGGTGATGTTTCATCGCGATAATATGCTCGACGCCGACCAGGATGCCGAGCATGACGGGATCCAAGTTGGCCGAGTGAACGACATCAAGCGGACGTTTCGGCGGTTGGATCCCAAAGACGTGCTCCATGGTCCAACGCACGGCCGGCCGCTTAATTTTTTCTCCACCGTGGCGGACGACGTCGTTTCGCCTGACGAGGCTTATGCCCGCATCGCGCAAAATGGCGGCGCGAGCCTTTCGCGCGATGCGATTGACCGGCGCGTGATTGACTCGCTGGCTCAGCGAACCGGCGCATTGATCAACTCGCAAGAATCGCTTCGCGACGCGAACGGAGTACTTGCCGGCATCGATGATTTGCCTGCCGCGACCGTCCAGATAACTTCGACACGGACCGCGACGGAATGCCGAACGAGTTTGAAGCCGCGCACGGACTGAATCCAGACGATCCGGCGGATGGCAATGGGACTGGACGAAGTAGCGAAGGATACACCAACCTGGAGGTGTATCTAAACGGCGACGTCACATCAGCGGTAACGAAGTAGGGCGGGTGCTTGCACCCGCCAATATCTGAAAGCAATTCGTCTGAGCGGCCGGCTCGCAGACGGCCAATATCCCGTCCGAATGCCGGGTGCAAGCACCCGGCCTACCGATCACATGCGCTATCGTCGCCGGCGCCAATGGCAAGCGCGACGGCGGCGCACCCCAGCAGCGTGACGGACGCCGGCTCCGGGATCGCGATAAACTCGACTTGAAACAGCGACGTGTCGAAGAATTCGGCAGTTGTCGTCGCCCCCGAGGGTCGGATGCCGAACGTGTCGAACGTGAAACTGCCTCCATTCGCCGACGGGTCGTTCACTGTTACGCGGGCTTCGCCGTCGCCGTCCAGCGTGCCGCCGGTGATGCGCACATCGAGGTCAAGACCTGCGCCGTTGCGTGTGGCTTCCCAAACCATCGTGTACTGCGTGCCGGCATCGTAACCGTCGTTCCCTGTGGTCGCGCCGTTGCCCAAAGCGTTACCGAAGTCGCCGCTTGTGTTCAGCAAGTTGCCGGGCGTCATGAGGGTCCGTTCGCGAAGCTGAAACGGATTGGAATTGCCCAGCGTGGTGCCCATGTTTGCGAGGACGGCGTATCCGGTATAAGCGGCTGAGGGCAGCGAGCCGTTCGCCGCCGCACGCGTGCTGCCTGTGCCGACGACCGTATCGACCAGCGCGAAACGGAAGTTCTGACTCGTGTTGCTGCCGGGCTGTCCGCCGGCGGCGGTGATGTTGATGTTCCGCGGCGTGAAGACCCAGGTGACGCGCACCTTGTCGCCCGTGTTTGCCAGGTTGATTTCGCTGCCTTCCGGCGTGAAATAAGTCGTCCAGCTTGCCGACGAAGCGCCCAGCGCGGTCAGGTCGCCCCGTAACGGTCCGCCGGCACCGACGGGATCAAGCGTTCCGGCGCCCCCTTGGAGCCAGGCCGATTCAAGATTCCCATCTGAATCCGAATCGGCGCCAGCTTCTGAATAGGTCGGCGAAGCCGGGTCCACATCGGTTCCATCGAGCCAGGTATCGTTGACGATCGTTGCCGCGGTTGCCGAAATGCCGCTGCTTAGAGTCGCGATCCACGCGGCAGCAATGAAAAGGAATGCGAAGCGCTTCCACAAGCAAGAAATTCTCGACGCGTTTGCTCGCAACATTAGCCTGTCCTTATTCCTCGAAGAGAAGCAAAGCCCCAGATGTAGTTCAACAACGCAATGCGGTGCAGGGCGCGACGGAGCGATTCACAAAAGCGGACGAGCGAGCGCCCTATTATGCATGTTAATTGGCCTTACATTTCAGCCAAGCGGCCATTTTTGCAAAAATCGCCGAAAATCCGCAATTCACGACGCCATTCATTTATATCGCTCACGTTGAAGACCTCGCTGCGCCAGAAGAATCGAAATCAAAATCATCGTTGCCGCGGATGGTTCTGGAACGACGCCACCGCCCGCGCTGGCGCTCGCGGCTGTGGCACCAAAGTTCGCGCGCCATGCAGCGTAGTCCGCTGCATCGACAACGCCGACGCTGGCCGTTTCATTGGGCAGACTCGTGCCCATAGCGAGCGCCTTCCGCCAGACGACGTAGTCGGCCGCATCCACGATGCCGTCGTCGTTGTAGTCTCCGGCGAATACGGCTGGTGCGTCGCCAAAGAACAGCCTCAAACTGTTGCCCTCGCGGCGGACATGATATCCGGGCGAAATTGCGCATGAACTGGCCGCTGACGTTCTCTGCGGTGATGATTTCCCAGCTGTTGCCGGGCGCCGGGCTAAAGCCGCCGAGTGGAACAACGTTGAGATTGCCACTGAGCGCGAGGTCGCCATGGACGACGATCGAATCGGCGACCGAGCCCGATTCAAGCTGGATCTGAATGGCGCCACCGGCGACAGTTAGGCTGCCGTGCACGTCGCTTTGATTGTCAATCGACGATCCGGCTAACGTGCCACCGTTAACTAGGAGATCAAAGTTCACGCGGTCGGCCTGGAGCACCCCGCCCGTGAAATTGAACAAGGCCGACTCGTGCGTGTTAAGAATGCTCGTCCTCAACAGCCCACCGCTTAGGTTTACGCTGGCATTAGCGCCAGCAGTACCGATAACTAATTCGTCTTCGACGGCCAGCCATCCGTCGATAATATCGAGCGAGGCATTGCCGCCCGGCGCGGTGCCGATTCGCAATGTTCCGGCATGCTGACCGATGGCATCGACAACGACTGCGCCGCTGTTGATTTGCGCTTCGTCGAATCGGGAAGGCTGCCAGTTGCTGCCGGCGGTGGTTCCTCCGTCGTCGGTCGTCCAATTGGTGATTTGTGCGTAGCGGTTGCTTGTGCCGCCGGTGAACAAAATAGGCGCTGGCGCAGGAAAAGCGCCCACTTCGTCCAAATATTCCAGCAGATTGATGTAGCCGTCGCCGTCGAAATCGAGATTGAAATCGAGATTCGAGCTCGGATTCAGCGCGTGTGCGACTTCCCACGCGTCGGGCATGCCGTCGTTGTCGGTATCCCAGCCAGCCGGGCGGGCGGTCATCGGTGCTGTGAGCACGCCGTTAAGCTCGCTGGCGATTGGCGCGGCCGCGGCGAGCGGTGGGCCGGTGTTTGTTCGCACGTTGTTGACGACTCGGGCATCAATCGGATCGCGCGACCACCACGAATTGCCTACGTGTGCCAGCACTTGATGGTACGCTTCGATCGCCAACTGCGTGGTGACCGGCGGCGTGACGAACCGCGTGGCCATCTGCGCGAGCGTCCCCACGCGCTGCGGGTTCTGCGACGGCGGTGGCGAGACAAAGAACATTCCCCAGCCGGTGTCGACGCCGTTCGGTATGCCGCCCGGGTTTACCGATTTGTCGGAGTCGATGAAGTTGCCGCTTTGAAACACGCGGGCGTCAATGTTCTGGTCGACGGAGAAAGCGCGGGTTGTATTGCCGCTGGTGCCCGGGCCGGCGATCAGGTAGTTGCCCACGTAATTGACGTCGGCAAATTCCTGCTCGGGCTCGCTGCTGCCGCCGGCGTAGCTGGCCCGGTCCCGCCAGTTGTAAATCACGTTGTTGCGAAAATCGGCTGTGAGCGTCTCGGCATTGTACGTGCCGAAGCGGGCCTGTCGGCTGGCATTGTGGGCGTACAAGTTGTGGTGGAACGAGACATTCGAATCGATCTGCGGACGAATTAACGAGCCATAGGCGTGATTGCTCACCAAAGCGTCGCTGATAATCGAGTATTGCACGGTCACATTGGTGTTATTGTTGGCGACGGAGAGGATCTCGTCCTCCGACCAAGAAGCCGACACGTGGTCCAGAATCATATTGCTGGCGACCATGTCGCCGGGACCGGAGCCTCCGGAAAACGTGATGGCGTCCTCGCCGTTGCCGGTCCCCTTGCGGAACGTCATGTAGCGTAGAATCACATTGCTGTTGATTCGGTCGGCGCTGTGCGTGATCTGCGTGGTGTTGCCGTACACCGTGACCGGGCTCGGAGCCGTCTGGCCGGCAATGTAATAGTTCGACAGATTTTTGATGTCGAGCGCTGGCCCGGTGAGCTGAATCGTGCCGCCGACGTCGAATACGATGATGCGGTTCGCGCTGTTTTGCACGAACGCGTTGCGCAGCGACCCGGGGCCGCTGTCGTTGAGGTTGGTGACGTGATAGACGGTGGCGTTGGAAAACCAGCCGCCGCCGGGCGCAGTTCCCGAAAATGCGCCGCCGAATCCTTCAGCACCAGAAAAGAACGGCTGCTGGGCCGCGGCCACGGTGCAGCACGCGAACCACCACAGTGGCAAGGCGGCGCGCATGCCCGGCCGGAGAATCGCCGCTAATTCATTCCACAACACTTTCACGTCGTTTGATCTTTTGGAGGCAAATAACTGTTACAGTTGCACGAGCGCACATCAAGCGTTCTCTCGCATTGTAATCGCCTCGCCCAAGAATGGGCAAAAGAATTGGCTGCGGGGCAAAAGCTTCAAGGACGCTGTTTGGGCCAGGATTCCGTCCGCTGCAAAGCGGCACTGTTACGCGGCCCTGCGGCGCTTGCCTCGAATAGTTTGCTTGAGCGCGCGAAAGTTGGACTTCCACTGGTTTTGCCGCGGGCGAATGTGAAAGTCCCACCACTTTGTGACCAAGTGCTCTGGCCGCTCCGGCCGCCAACCTCGCCACTCAGTTTGATCCAGGCAGCGGATGAACTCGCGCCGGAAGGGATGGCGGCAGAAGTAATGCCACGGCTTGGACGGCGAGCAAAAATGAACGATCCATGGCGATTTTCGCAACTGCTCAAACGTCTCGCGCTCCACCGGGCTGTTGCGCCAACCGGGAAACGCGTACACGTGCGTCCCCTGATTCCAGCGCAAATCGAGCGATCGCCACTTGCCCGAAAGCACGACGTTCAGAGCGTACTGGTCCCACCACAAAATATGTTCGCGGTTTTCCCTTAGACAATCGAGCATCTGCTTTGCGAAGTTTTCGCGCCGCCACTGGGCGACGTCAGCAACAAGCAGGCCACCGTTGAAATATTGGGCGGTTGGCGACAGGCCCAGCTCGCGATAATTCACAATCGGCGTGAATGCGCACAGGTGCTGCCGGCATTCTTCGAAGTTCGTCATGGACATGGCCGCATCGATGTACGGCGCCGCGATGTCGGGCACGGCAAGCACAGCGTGCTCGCCGTGGACCTCGTCCCATAGCTTGCCGAGATCACGGCGAATGAGCATGTCGGCGTCCAGATAAATCGCCCGTGTCACGCTCTCAGGCAATAGCTCCGCCATCAGCAGCCGCAGGTAAGTCACCGTGGTGACCTGGTAACTCACGTAAAGGTCGCGCACTAAGTCCATATTGGGGCGAATCCACTCGACCGCTAAGCGCGGATCCGTCCAGGACTTCAACAGACGCGCTTTGCTCTCGTCGGTCAGGCCGCCGTCGAGAACGAACAGTCGCATGCGGCGGCCGGCGCCGAGATGGTTGAGCGCCGAGCGGATGGTAACAGCCAATGGCATGGCGTAACCGTCATCCGATGCGCTGACCGCGACGATGTCTCGTGCATCATGATTCGCGGACATGGGCGTCATCGCTGCGCTCCATCGCGGCTTTCGTCCGTTCGGCTATGCGGCTGCCGATTGAGCTTGGGCTGCTTCCGGCGTGGCGGAAAGAATCGGCGTGAGGCGAACGCGCCTGTGGCCTTTGATCCAATGACGCAGCGAGTGCAGGCTGCCTTTCAATAGGAATTCCACATGCTTGGGCGCAAACGCCAGGCGTGCAGCATAAGCGGGCCGATGCGCGCCGGATCGGCCGACGGATCGTACCGCGGATCCATCTGCGCGTGAAACGCGGCCGCCTGCAAGTAAGCGTTGTAGACAAACTTTCGACACCTTCGTTCGCGCAGCCCTGGGAACTCCATGTAACGCTCAATGGTTTGCGCGAATGCCTCGAGCACCGCACACGTTTTGCCGGTCGCAGCTTCCTTATGGTTGCGCCGGTACAGCGTGTGGCAGCCGCCCACGTGCTGGAACTTCTTGCCTGCCGCCAGGCAGCGCAGCCAGAAATCAAGGTCCTCACAATATCGCAGCCGCGTGTCCCAAGTTCCAATATCGGCCAGAACCTGCCGCCGCATCACGGTCGCGGAAGGCGTAATGAAATTGCGGCGGAACAGACCATATGGGAAATCCGACAAGTCATTCCCGTCAGGACCCCACACGCCCAGCAGCATCTCCGATTGATCTGCGAACATCACCACGGTGGAATAGACGACGTCGCTACCCGTGGTCCGCAGCGAGTCAAGTGAAACGGCGAGATGATCGGGAAGCCAGCGATCGTCGACGTCCAACAGCGCCACGAACTCGCCTCGAACTTTTGCGAAGGCCAGGTTGCGGGCGTACGACGGACCCCGATTTCGCTCGCAGCGGATGTACTCGATTCGGCGCGACGAATTGCGCCGCGCAAATTTCGCGACAATTTCCTGAGTACCGTCGCGGGAACCGTCCTCGACGACCAGAACTTCCCAATTCGAATGCGACTGGCGACTCACCACGTCGAGTGACTCGGCGATGAAACGCTCGCCGCTGTACGTGGGAATTACGACGGAGACAAGGTCCTTGATTTCTTTGTGTTCCAGCGTAAGTTTCGTCATCGTTTGTTCCTTGTTCCGCCTTAAGCGGCAAGTCCTGCTCTTTCGGACCAGGGAAGAACCCATACGGAGCCGGCCAGTTCCTGCGGCCCGCCAAATTTGTCGACCGCTCGCTTAACGCCCAAGAATTCATCGCAGTAGTCGTGCCCCGCGATCATGTGT
Source organism: uncultured Planctomycetota bacterium (assembly GCA_963713365.1). GTDB lineage: Bacteria > Planctomycetota > Planctomycetia > Pirellulales > Lacipirellulaceae > JABDGM01. Next base: position 772,563 of record CAVQLN010000013.1, read on the forward strand.
GCGCCGCGCGCTTCGCCCATTCAATGTCCTTGCAGGTTTCCTCGTAATCATGAACCGCGTCGAGGAACACCATCGCGGGCGCAGGACCCCGGTATGAATCGTAAAACTCGTTTTTGTCCTTCCTGATGCGCTCGACGTGTCCGGTTTGCACCAGGTAATGCAGCATCTGAGCGGTGAGCGCCTCGTGCACGTCGGGCGCAAGGCCCCACGGATTCCAGCAATAAAGGTCGACGGTGATAATCGTCTGCTGCGGCGATTTCGCCAGAGCGATGTTCGTCGTCGTGATCCCGAGCAATGTGCCGATTTCGACAATCGGCCCCGGAAAGTTTCTCGACTCGCGCACCAGGCGTTGGATAAAGGGAATGCCTTCCGCTTCAACCGTTGCTTGTTGAGGATGAAATCCAGCCACATGCGCCCGGCGCCGGTCAGATATGATTTGGCAGGTTCGGCAGAAGCGGCCGGTTGTGGCACAACTTGCGGCACTGCGTTGGGTTCAACGCATGGTGCGGCAACGGCACGAGGCTTCGGGCGAAACGGCCGGGACACCTCGCGCCAAACCTTCCGCGCAATACTGGGAAGGATTCGCGCGGGCGTGGTTCGCCAGTTTGCTCTCTGGAGTACCCATGTCGACCCTTGTCAACGAGAACGGTTACGTGTTATCGAATCTGGATCCAGTACGAGGCACCATAGAACAAATTGTCGACTCCGACGCGTGATCCAAACGTCGCCTGCATCCGCTCGGTATGATGGCGCGACAAATATTGGGTCGACATCAGCGTGTGGCAGCGCGAACTGCCCGCCAGCAGTGCATGGAGCACGTACTGTTCCGTCCAGCACAGATGGTCGTAGCACGTTGGGTAGTCATACGGAATGAAGATATCGTGAAAGTGCACGATCGTTCCGGCCGGAAGTTGTGGCAGCACTTCACAGTACAGGTAGGGAATGTCGCCGCGCGCTCGTGTGATGTGGCTGGAATCGATGAATAATAGACTGCGCCCCGTCAAACCGAGTTTCTCGACTTTGACTTGTTCGATGGGCTCATAAATCACCAGGTCGGCGGCATGCTCAACGTCCGTACGCGGGGCCGGATCGACGACCGTAAGCTGTGCATTGTGATTGGCGTACTGCAGAGCACGTCGCGCGATCAGCGTGCTGTAGCCCGAACCGACTTCGACAATCCTGTCGGGCAGGAACTCTAAAATCATCGAGGCGTAGATTTCAGCATCCGGCGTCGGGTACCAGCCGTTGTGAAGGCAATCGGTGCCCAAATAACAGTTGCCCGCAAACGGAGAATTGATCGTCTCATCGTTGCGCAAGACGCGATACAGGTCCTGAAACTCCGGACCGCGCCACTTTTCAAGTCGCGCCAACTGCTCTGCCTCATTGAACTCGATGCCGTTCTTTCCGATCCAACGTGACGGGACATAGTGGTCGTAAGTGTCGGCTGCGCGTGGCAAGACGTTTCCGCGAATGTAGCTCGCGAGCTGTGCATCCTCGGCGCTGACGGCAGGCGGATCAACGCGACGTCGGCCAAAACGCTTCTTGAGTAATTTCATTTTTTGGCCTCGCGTGATTTTCTGAATGGAATGAATTTACCTTCTCGCTTGCACGTGCGAAGTCCGGGCAGCGAGGGAAGCCGCATGTCGTTCGCACGAACGCGAAAACAGCCGTCGGCGACACAAAGACCGGGCCGGCGACGGGGTCCGCCATGAGCTGGATGGACTGCGCCGAATCAAGGTCAGAGGTGCTGCCGAACGACATTAAGACGCGTGCCAAACGAGTCGCTAGCAGGGCGGAGAGGATAGGAAATCGGTCTTTTCTCGGCAAGTTCATTTTTTGCGCGGCCACCAGCGATACTGACCTTCGCGCCGAGGGCTGAAATTCGTTAATACCTTGCCTTGGACGCGTTCGACAACGGCGGAATGTAATCGGTTTGGATAAATCCAGGAGTGGATGATGTTGACAAGCGAGCAGGTCAACCAGCGCATCGATGAATTTGCGCAGCAGTTGTATGAAGAAATCTCCGGCGAAAACTTTTCGCAGCTATTCACTCCGGCGATAGGCTCCATCTTCTTTCGCGAGTTAATTCGCAAAACAAACAACTTCGGTTACACCACCTGGTTGGGCCAGCCGATTTGGCAGAACGTGCTCGACCTGTGGACCATTCAAGAGACTATCGCCGAGGTGCGGCCCACACTATTAATCGAATGTGGAACCTACCACGGTGGTTCTTCATTGTTCTATGCCAACCTGTTTGATCTGATGGGCAAAGGCGAGGTCATAACCATCGATGTCGCGCGGCTGCATAATCTGTCGCATCCGCGCGTGACCTACCTCGTCGGCAGCTCCACTTCCAAGCAAGTGCTTTCCGAAGTACGCAGGCGTGCCGCATCATGCTCGGGGCCCGTGATGGCGATCCTGGACAGCGATCATTCCAAAGATCACGTGCCGCCAGGAAATCGAGTGTTACGCACCGCTTGTCACGCCCGGAAGTTTTTGCCTGGTTCAAGATGGCGTCATCGATACGCTATCGATCTTCCGCCAAGGGCGTCCTGGACCGCTGCCCGCGATTGAAGAATACTTGCAGTCGACAAATGAATTCGAGCTCGACGCCGAGCGAACGCAACGGTTTCTGATTACGCACCATCCGAAAGGTTGGCTGCGCCGCAAGCTGGCGAAGGCCGCCTGATTGCCTCGTCATCCATCGGACGAACTGGGCCAAATCGGACCGGAAGCAAGCGCTCTGTAGCCCAACGATCACGCGGCCCTTGTCGCGCTCGGCGGCAACGGTTCGAGCCTGCCGTTTTCTATTCGCACGATCCGATTTGCCAGCGAAAGCGTGCTTTCGCGGTGAGTGATCATCAGCAGCGTTCGGTTTTGCCCAAACTCGGCGAGCGCATCATGGATTAGCCGCTCGCTTTCGACGTCGATCTGGCTTGTCGCTTCATCGAGCACAAGGATTTCGGCATTGCGCAAGAAGGCCCGAGCCAGCGCAATCCGTTGGCGCTGTCCACCGCTCACGCGCTGTCCGTTGGGTCCGACGATTGTTTGATAGCCGGCCGGGAACTCGGAAATAAAGTCGTGGGCGCGAGCCAGTTTCGCGGCGGCGATTATTTCCTCCTGCGTCGCATCCCAGCGTCCATAGCGGATATTGTGCAGGATTGTTTCATTGAAGAGCTCACTTTGTTGCATTACGAGCGCGATCCGGCCGCGCAGGTCCTTGATTGCGAAGTCGCAGAGCGAGATGCCGTCGATGAGCACCTCGCCCTGCTGTGGGTCGAAGAAGCGGCACAATAGGTTAATGAGAGTGCTCTTCCCACCGCCGTTGGGGCCAACGATGGCAATGTGCTCGCCGCGCCGGATCTGCAGGTTCACCTGCTGCAATACTGGCCGCACTCCGTCGTAGCTGAACGTGATATCGCGAAATTCAATGTGGTTGTGCGGCGTGGGAAAAGTCGCCGGAGTGCTCGGCTCGGCGAGTCGCGACTGACTGTCGAGGATCGGGTAAAGCAGGTTTGCTGCCGCGGTTCCGTTGTTGACTCCGGTAATCACGCTGGAAAGTTTTCGCAGCGGATCGGCGGCGCCGATCAGCATGGCAAAAAACACCGTGAACAGCGTGATGGTCATCGGCTCGTCGGACATGCGAATGCCGAAAATCCGCGTTTCCTGATTGATCACGAGATAACCGGAGACGATCACGCCCGTGCACATAATTCCCATGCCGAGTAGTTCGGTCACGGGGCTGGTGAGCGAATGATAAAACGTTGCGGTTAAAGCGGTGCCCTTGATTTGCTTCGTCGAATCGCGGAAGCGCTCGCGCTCGAAATCCTCCATCGTGTTGGCCTGCACGGTGATAAGCGAGCTGAACACCTCGAGCATGACGTGATGAAAGCCCATCGAGCGCTCCAGCACGCGCAGCGACAGGCCGCGGATCCGGCGGTTGAGAAACAGAATCAAAAACACAGCCAGCGGCGCGAAGATCAGCGATGCCAGCGTCAATCGCCAGGAGATGATCCAAGCGCCAATCAGACAGGCGAAAATACGCAGCGGTTCGGTAATCGCGCCGCCGTAGAAGCTGGTCATGCCGTTGGCCAGCATGTCCGTCGTGTGCGTGATGTGCGCGGCGAAACCGCTGATGCCCATCCGGTCGAATCCGTTCCGATCCAACGAGATCGCCTTATCGAAGATACGGCCGCGAATATCGCGGGCGATGCTCTGCGACACGTACGACACGAGCATCGTGTTCGAGAGCATGAGAAACTGCTTGAGGGCGGTAGCCGCCGCCACGAGCAGAGCGATCAGAGTGACCGTGGTAAACGGCTTTCTTGGAAGCCAGCGGTCGAAAAATGGCTGCAGTCGCCTGGCCGAATACACCGAGGCCTTGGCGACGTGAATTCGGGTTTGGAGCACGTCCTGCTGGAAAGCAAGCTCGCGCCGCTCGGCGGCGTTGCCGGCCGCCGCCACCCGGCGCTTCAGGTCGAGACTCTCCGCCTCACGGGCGGCCAACTCATTCTGGGCCTTTTGTAGCCGCTGCCGGTTCCATTCCTGGATCGACTGGCCGTGTAACGTCGTCTCAATGATCGGGTAGATGGCGGCGATGTTCGCGCCCCACAGGGTCGCGACGCCCAGCGAACAGCACAGCGCAAGGCCCAGCACCGGCCAATGCCGCCAGGCTTCCTTCAATGCTCGCGCAAACCGCTTCATACCGTCGCGCAGGAGTCCGTTATCGGAACGGGACCATTTGCCCCGTCCGGGGTGATAGCGTCTGTCGCGGCGATAGCACTTCGCGCAGCGCGGCGGGAGTTTAGCGGCCGACCTGAAACCTCACAAGCGCGAACCTGCTCGATGCCGATTGTGCCCTCGGAGCCGGAAATTCCGTTAAATGTTTCGCTTGCAAATAAAGCGGTTTTTCCGGTACATTCCGCCGAACTCATAGCTGGCCAAACGTATCGGCTGGCGCTGTGAATGCCAGCGTGACATTTTCGCCGAAAACCGGCTCAACGATTTGGCAGCCATGCATGAATTTACCGCCGGCACCGCGAGCGTTGCGAGGTGATGGCCCACACTCAACGCACATGACTCGACGCCATTCGAGATTTAGACGGTTTGATTGCGAGCTTGGAGCCATAAGTAGCGGACCTGGATGGTCGTGCGTTCCCGCTTATAGATAAAAGTGCGCCGCAAGCATGCCAACCAACCTTGAACTATCGGTCGTGCTTACGACCTATCAGCGACCTGAGCACTTGGAACGCTCGCTCGCTTCGCTTGCGCATCAGCAGTCGATGAAAGGCAGGTTTGAGGTCATCGTGGCGGATGACGGCTCGGCAGATCGAACTCATAGCATCGTGCGTGAGTTTTCGCGATCGGCCAGTTTCCCGGTGAAGCTAGCCACACATCCACACGGCGGTTTTCGAGTTGCGCTCTGCCGGAACGATGGCGTCCGGGCGAGCACTGCGCCGTACCTGCTTTTCTCCGACAGCGACTGTATCTTTCCTGCCGATCATTTGCACCAGCACCTTCGGCGCGCAAACCAGGAATCGTTCGCTCCGGCGATTGTTTTCGGCTGGATCAGGAAGCCACCGATCGGTTGGACCTCGCCGCAATATCATCGGGGGAATATTCCCACTGGATTTCGGCCGAAGAGCGACAACGAATCCGTCGGCGGCGAATTAAGGATCAGTGTTACGGATTTATGGGCCATCCCGCGAAACCCAAGCTCACTGGTTGCAACATCGCCATCTCGCGAGTCGATCTGGAAGCGGTCAACGGCTTCGATGAAAACTTCGTCGGCTGGGGATGCGAAGACGATGACCTGGCGTTTCGCTTGCGAAAGGCCGGCATGCGAATCGGCTCCGTGCTCGGTTACACCTGTGCCTACCATATGTGGCATGCGACCGACCCTTCGCGGCCAACCAATTGGATTGATGGCCCGAACGTCAGGCGCCTGCGGCATACGGACCGGCCCATTCGTTGTTCGGCCGGCTTAGTTCAGTTCATCGATAACGAGGTGCGCACGGCCGCAACGAGCGCCGAACAATCGAGTCACCAATCAGCAAAAAAGTCGCGCACAGCCGCATAATTCGCAAACGCGAGGGCGGCGCATAGCGGCGGCGGCACAAGTTTACCCGCCGTGGCGGGCCGCTGCGAAATGAGTCCGCGAGATTCCCTAAGACAACAAGAAACGCACTACCTTCATGCGAATTGGCTTTGTTTCAACGATGGCCGGACTTCCCTGGGGCGGCAGCGAAGAGCTGTGGAGCCGGGCCGCGATGACGCTCGTCGAGCGCGGCCACGAGGTCGCGTTCAACTGCCGCAGTTGGAGCACGATCGCCGAGCCCCTCCAGCGATTAATCGATGCTGGCGCAGTGCCCCATTTTCGGCCGCGAGCGCGCCTGGGCCGCAGCCTGCGGCGCGCGTTGGAACGATTGAAGCTGATTCAATTCCGTTTCATGCGCTGGATCCAAAAAACCAAGCCGGACTTCGTCGTTATTTCCTTTTCATATCACGGCGACGACCCGCAGATCGCCAATATGTGTCACCTGCTGGGGGTTCCTTACGCCATTGTAGTTCAAGCGGCCGGGCCGCACGTTTGGATTCCGGCCCGCAACCGCGACGACTTTCGCTCGGCATACCAGCATGCCACGCGGTGCTACTTCGTGTCGGACGAGAACCGCGAAGTGCTGGAGTCCAACCTGGCGGTGGATTTGTCGCGTGCCGAGATCGTCGATAATCCGTTCAACGTCTCCCCGGACGCTGCGCCGCCGTGGCCGTCGACTGAGCCAAACTGGAAACTGGCATGCGTGGCGAGAATCCATTTTCTCTCCAAGAGCCAGGACCTTCTGGTGCGCGTCCTGCGCCAAGCGAAATGGCGAGCGCGGCCGCTCACGGTTTCACTGTTTGGTTCGGACGATGGTTCCCTGCCGCAATTGCAGCAATTGATCGAGCTATACAATTTGCAATCGCAGCTTTCCTATGAGGGCTTCGTCGCCGACATCGAGAAGCTATGGTCAGAGCACCACGGGCTGTTGTTGCCGTCGCGGATGGAGGGAAACGCCCTTTCGCTAAACGAGGCCATGATGTGCGGCCGCATCCCGATTACGACCAAAGTAGGGCGCACCGCCGAGCTCATCGACGATAACCGAAGCGGCTTTCTTGCCCCTGCGGCCACGGCGGAATTAGTGGACGAAGTTCTCGAGCGTGCCTGGCAGCGGCGGCACGATTGGCAACGCATGGGCCAGTTGGCGGCTCGCGCGATTCGCGAGCGCCACAGTCTTCGCCCGGCCGAGGATTTCGCCGATCGGATTCTGGCCGCGGCATCGACTGGCCGAACCACTCTCAAATCGGCCGCCTGAGTGCGCCGGCCGGTATCTTCGTGGCGGAGCCAATCGCGTAGCTGAACTCGCAAGAGTGCAGCTGCTTCATTTTTCTGCGCCCTGAGTCGCAATCTAGGGCCGCTCTCTTGGTCCTACACACGGAACAGCCGGCGCAACGCGCCCTTCTGTAGTCCGCCGCTGTAGCTTTTCGGCATCATTTTTCGGCGGGGCGCTGCTGGCAATTACTCTGAGGTTCATGGCGGCCGGCCAGCAGCCAGCTCGCACGTGACGCCACCTTCCCACTATTCCGCCACCTCCTCTCTCGATCTCTCCCACCTCGATTCACTCCCGGTGAGACTACTGCCATGATGTCGCTATTCGTTTTGTCGTCACGGTTCATTTGTGATCGCATTTGCGTCCACGCACAGCTTGTCGGCGTGATTGCAATGTCGGCCGTGCTTTCCGTTTGTTCGCAACATGCATCGAAGGCCGCAACCTTTTCCATCGGCGCAAAAGAAACGATCTACAAAGCGTCCCAGCCGAAAAGCCTTGGCTCCTGGCCCGATGGCAATTTTGGCGTCATCTCCAATGGCAACGGCACGTACGATTTCTACGCCGCGAATAGCTCATCGTCGCAACTGGTGACCGGTACGCTCGAGGATCCTGCGCAAGGAAAAAAGAAAAAGGTCACGATCTACAACGTCCCCAAGAAAACGTACAAGTACGTTGCCGGCGGGCCCGTGTATGAAGACGAAGCCACCGGCACGCGGTTCATGGTCTATCACGCCGAGATTCACAAGAAGGGAAAGTACTCCAGCGTCCTCGGGTTAGCTGCGTCGACTGACCCAAACGGACAAGCCTTCTGGGACATGGGCCCGATCATCGAGCCCAATATGCCGCATCTGCAAGCGGCGTGGTCGGTCGACGTGGGCGGCGGCTCGTTCGCGATTCACGACGGTTATTTCAACGTTTACTATCGCGACTATATGGCCAACGGAGCATCAAGCGAGTTGGCCGTGGCCCGGGCGCCGTTAGCCGACCTGGTGAGCAATTCGCTAAGTGGCATCAAGACGCCGTTCATGAAGTATCACAACGGCAGTTGGAATCAGCCGGGCCGGGGCGGCCTGGCCTCGCCGCTTGAACAAGGCAATCCCGCCAATTGGTGGTCGTCGGTGTCGTACAACGAGTATCTCGACCAACTGGTGCTGGTAAGCTCGCAATGGCAAGCAGGCGGAACGGGCCCCGATCTTTACCTGGCGACTTCTTCGGACGGCGTCAATTGGTCGGCGCGTCAGCCGCTGGTGCTCGACGCCGGCGAGCAGATGTATCCGACCATCATCGGCACCGGCGCGGACCCGCAGATCACAGGCCAGTCTTTCTACGTGTACTACACCGACGGAAAGCGCTGGAAAAACGCGCAGTTGATGCGGCGCCTGGTGAGCTTTGAGGACATCGGTGGCTCGCTCGCCCAGATGAGCATGCTTGGCGCGGGCGACCTGACGGCATTGGCCGTCCCTGAACCGGGAACCATGTTCATTCTAATGCCGGCCGTTTTTTTCTTCAGCGGCTGCCAGCGACGACGATAGACAGCTCTCAAAACCCTCTCCCTTTGGGAGAGGGTAGGGTGAGGGTGCATTGTGTGCCGGTGATTCGCACTCACCCCGGACCTCTCCCGCCACGGCGGATCTACGACCCGGAGCGAGAGGGCGTTTTGAAACTTCATGTCGTCAAGAAAAGCTCTTGCGCAAAACCACTGCGGCTTGGAAATCGTGGTGAGCCCGATGTGCGATATCGACAACCTCGAACCAGCGGCTCCAGCGCTGGCGGACGTAGTCGCTGTCCATGAACACATTGCAATTGTGTTCAATCGAGTTGGGATTCCACTCAAAGACATGGCGTCCAGCCGGCATCGGCTCGCCCAGGCGAAACGCCTCTCTGAACTCGGGAACTAGCTGCAGTCGTCGCAAGAAATCCGGCTGCGTTGGCAGCAGCGGCCAGGTTTGCTCCGAATGAATGGTGAGGAGCGCATAACCGCCGTCGGCCAGCACGCGCTGGATTTCCGCCAGCCAGCCTGATTCATAGCTGTCGATGTGCGTGAACACGGAAAGTCCTACGCACAGTGTCACGCTGCCGTCCGGCAGCGGGAAATACGGGTACGGGCTCACCTTCACGCCGCGCACCGATCGATCGAAATGCCGATCGACCCATTCCACGTGATTGACGTTTAGATCCGCGATCGTCACTTTCGCGGAAGGACTGGCAAGGGCGACTTGCCGCGCAAAGCGGCCGGTAGCGCCACCGAAATCGAGCACGTGCGCAAACGACGCGTGCGGCACCAGGCGCTGCACCATCCGCAGATCGCCAAGGCCGCTCAACCAATACGCAAGGTGGTGTTCGCCAAAATAACCTTCGCGGTCGGCCGTTGCCGGCAGCGGCACCGCATCGCGCTCGATCGCTTCGATCGTCGCCAGCTCGCTCAATAGCGGCGCGAATCTCGGATCCACCGCATCGACTTGCTCCGGCCGACGATAGTGCTGGGCAACGGTGCCCACTGAGGGCGACAACGGACGGCGCGCCTCAAACCAGCTCGGCGCATGCCCTGCGACGCTTCGTCGGCGAGTGTTTTTTCGAATTAGCTGCGAAAATCGGGACATTTGCGGACTCGTTTTCGGTTCCATTAGAGTCGACGGGCCGGGTACCTTCCCAAGACTCCCGGCTCAAGTCAAGCACAACCTGGGCTCATTCGAGCGGCACACACAAATTTGCAAGGCCGTTTGCACCGTGATGTTCCGTCTCGTCCGACAGATTGTTGCGGCTTTTCTCAGCCTTCATGCGTGCTATTTGACGGGGCGATTACACTGAATAGCAATTCGAGCAAGTGCCCTCGCACCTGAGCCCAGCGAGCCACGCCGTAGGCGCGACTTCGGACGATGGAATGGTGAATTGCAACGAACTGTTGTTCCGTTTCATCTTCCATGCGCTGCGCAGCCCGTCATGGTTCGTCGGGCTGACTCTCTATTTTTTAATTGGCCCTGCCCGCGCTGCCGATACGAACATCGAATCGCGCCCGCTCGCGCCGGCATCGCCCGTTCCGCCCGGTCTCAAAACAATGTTCGAGGCCGTCGACGGCAAATCGGTCGGCGTCGACTTCGAGCACTATTGGGTCGAAGGCGCCGAACAGCAGGATGCCAAGGAGCGCACCTACGTCAGCGAAGGCGGCGGTGTCACGATCGGCGATGTCGACGGCGATTCGCGGCCGGATATTTATTTGTCGCGCCCCTTTGGCGGTGGCCGCTTATATCGCAATCTGGGCGACTTCCGCTTCGAAGACATCACTGCCAGCTCCGGCCTCGCTGAAGACAAATCCTGGGGCGCCGGCGTCAGCTTCGTCGATATCGACAACGACCGCGACCTCGACCTTTTTATCTGCGCCTACCACACTCCGAATCGGCTTTACGTGAACGATGGCCGCGGGCACTTCACCGAGCAATCCGAGAAGTATGGCCTCGCGTTCAAAGGCGCCAGCGTCATGATCTCCTTCGCCGATTACGATCGCGATGGCGACCTCGATGGCTATCTCGCCCTCAATCGCTACGAATTCGACGCGCAAGGCCGGCCGATGCCCAAGTCGGGCCGCGTCGAGGTGGTGCGCGATCCGTTCGGGGGTTTCCGCGTGCCGTCGGACCTGCTGGAACAGTTCGACGTGATTGTGCGACCCGACACCCGCGCACCGGTGCTCGTCAAGGCCGGGCAATTCAACCGCATGTATCGCAACGAAGGCGGGAATCGCTTCACCGAAGTAGCCGCCGAAGCCGGCGTGCGCGATAACAGCCTCACACTGGCCGCCACATGGTGGGACTACAATCACGACGGCTGGCCCGATTTGTACGTGGCCAACGACTACTTCGGCCCCGATCGACTGTACGAGAACCAAAAGGACGGCACCTTCAAAGACATCGCGCCGGAGAAGCTGCCGCACACGCCTTGGTATTCGATGGGCACCGACGTCGGCGACCTGAATAACGACGGCCTGCTCGATTTCATCGCCACCGACATGGCCGGCGCTACACATTACAAGGCCAACGTCGGCCGCGGCGATTTGGACAAGACTTCCTGGTTTTTGGAGTCGGGCCAGCCGCGGCAATACGTGCGGAACGCAGTCTACATCAACGCAGGGCCGGGCCATCCGTTTTTGGAAATTGCCCATCAGGCGAACCTCGATGCCACCGATTGGACGTGGTCGCCCAAGCTGGGCGACTTCGACTGCGACGGCCGTCTCGACCTGTTCATCACCAACGGAATGACCGGCGACTTTTTTAACAGCGACTTCCAAGCGCTACTTGCCGGGCCGTCCGCCGCGTCCGAAAGAAGCAAAATGTCGCAAAAACGCGATCCAGATTTGGCCTACCGCAACACAGGCGACTTGACGTTCGAGGATGTGAGCCAGCGTTGGGGCCTCGGCGAGGAAAATGTAAGCTTCGGCGCGGGACTGGCCGACTTGGACGAGGACGGCGACCTCGATATCGTCGTCAATCGATTCAAGGAGCCCGTTGCGCTCTACCGCAATCACACGCCGTCGGGGAATCGAATCAAGATCGCCCTGCGCGGCACGCGCAGCAACGCCTACGGTTTGGATGCGCTGGTTCGCCTGCGCACTGCCGCGGGGGCCCAAGCCGCCTATCACACGCTTGCGCGCGGATTTATGTCCACCAATGAGCCGCTGCTGCACTTCGGCTTGGGCGACGCCTCGCGCATCGAGCGGCTCGAAGTGCGCTGGCCCAGCGGGCACGTTCAGACGTTCGAGAATCTGCCGGTCAATCATCAATTCACGATCACCGAACCGGATTCAACTCCGCCGGCGCAACCGCCCGCTGAGCCGAAACCAAACCCGCTCTACGTAGCGACCAACCACCTGGGTTGGGCCCGGCATAACGAGATCCCACATAACGACTTCGCCGACCAGCCGCTTTTGCCCAACAAGCTCTCGCAGCTCGGCCCTGGCATCGCGGTCGCCGACGTCGGACAACGACGGCGACGAAGACATGTATCTTGGCGGCGCCGCGGGACAACCTGGGAGCAATTGCGCTCAACGAAGGAGGCGTGTTCCGCAGTTCGGTTGCAGCCCGCGCCGCATTCGAAGCCGATGCCGACTGCGAGGACATGGGCGCCGTGTTCTTCGATGCCGACGGCGACGGCGATGCGGATCTATATGTCGTCAGCGGCGGCGTCGAGTACGGCGCCGACAGCCCGCGGCTCATCGACCGGCTGTATATCAATGACGGCAGTGGGGCGTATGTCCGCTCGGCTGCGGAAGCGCTGCCGGATGTTCGCGACAGCGGCTCGTGCGTGGCCGCAGCAGACTACGATGGCGACGGCGACCTTGATCTGTTCGTCGGCAGCCGCGTCGTGCCGGGCCGCTACCCGATGTCGCCCACAAGCCGGCTGCTGCGAAACGATTCGAAGCCCGGCGGCGTGAAATTTACAGATGTCACTGACTCAGTCGCCGCGGGACTCGCTCAAACCGGGATGGTTACCAGCGCACTCTGGTCCGACGCCGACAACGATGGCGACGTCGATCTATTGATCACGCACGACTGGGGGCCAGTGAAATTCTTCCGCAACGACAGTGGCCGGCTCATCGACGCCTCGCGACAAGCGGGCCTCGCCGACCGGCGCGGCATGTGGAACGGAATCAGCGGCTGCGACGTCGACCACGACGGCGATATGGACTACGCAGTAACCAACTTGGGTCTCAATACCAATTACCATGCCAGTGCCGACGAGCCGACCATGATGTTCTACGGCGACTTCGAAGGCTTTGGCGTCGCTCACATCGTCGAGGCGGCAAATATTGGCGGCAAGCTGTGGCCGCTTCGAGATCGCACGAGCACGATTGCTGCGATGCCCACGCTCGCTGAGCGCTTCAAGACATTTCACGATTACGCCGCCGCGGACCTTCACGTAATTTACGCGCCGGAGCGCCTGCAGCGCGCACTTAAGCTGGAGGTTAACGAGCTGCGCAGCGGTTTGCTATTGAACGACGGCAAGGGCCACTTCGATTTTCGGCCGCTGCCGGCACTCGCGCAGATATCGCCAGCATTCGGCGTGACGTTTTGCTATGCGGACAACGACTTGAATCCGGACTTGTATCTCGTCCAGAATTTCTTCAGCCCTCATCGCGAAACAGGGCGCATGGACGGCGGTCTCAGCGTCCTGATGCTCGGCGACGGCGCCGGAAACTTTAAACCTGTCTGGCCCAATCGCAGCGGCCTCGTCGTGCCCGACGACGCCAAGGGTCTGAGCACGCTTGACCTCAACGCCGACGGCGCCGACGACTTCGTCAGTGAGCGTCAACAATGGCCGCTTTCGCACGTTTCAGGCGCTGCGGCCAATGGCCGCCGGTTGCAGTTTCGGCTGCGCGGGCCGAGAGGCAACGACACCGCCGTCGGAGCGAAACTATTCGTCACAACATCCGCCGACGGCCGCCCGCTGCGCCACGTCGCCGAGGTGTACGCGGGCGGTTCGTATTTGAGCCAATCGTCGCCGCGCATTTCTCTGCCTGTGGGCGAAGGTGCGGTGAACGTGCTTGTGAAATGGCCCGACGGATCCGAGCAGCGCACAACGGTCGAATCCGATGCCACGGACGTCGTTGAGCTTGAGTATGGGCCTTCAACGCGCGATTGATTGTATCAGCCAATTCGTCGAGTTCGTTGCTGGGGAATTCCGACCACCAAGGCGATGAAACATAGCCACGCCGCCGCCGGTTCCGGTAGGACCCGCGCGGTGAAGATTCCCTCGGAACCGTCGGTGAAACGCACAAGCATCGACAAATCACTCTGTTCGTTGAACGTGACGATATGCGTGCCAAACACGCCGGCGTGCGAAAGGGCGTCAATCGTGCGCACGTCGCCCGGCGCAACTTCGAACTGATCGCCATGGCGGGCAATTAGACGCAGATCGCCCGAGTGGCCCGTCGCGAACAATCCGTAGTCCTTTTCACCTCGCGCGTCCGGACCGGTGAGGGTCGCGAAGAAGGCCACCTGTCCGTCGCGGTTGATCACCGGATCGTGAAAGTACCAGAAAAACACCTCTCCTTCGGTGCCCGGCACCTGTTGACCATCGGCCGCAATTAGCTCGATGCGATCAGGCCTTCCCGCATAAATCGCCGACCCGACTTCCGTAGCGTCGCCGATCCTTGTCTCGGCGCGGAACGCGATTTCTCCCCGGTCATTGATGCCGTAGTCGTGGAAGAAATCGAACTTCGCATCGCCGAGGCCCGGAGCGGGTTCTTCCGTGCGCGCCACAATCTCAATATCGCCGGGCGCACGGTCAAGATGCCGCGCGTGCCGTCGCTGAACATCGATACGAACAATACATCGCCTTTGTTGTTCACGCGCGGCGGTACGCCCCAGCCTTCAATCCGGGCATACTCGAAATCCGTCCCAGGCACGGTGTCGCCCGATTTGGCGACTAACTTCAAGTCGTCCGCGGTACCGGCGAACAATGCTCGGCCGCCGCCGGACAAACCCGTGGTGAATGCCATTTGGCCATTGGCCGCGAGATACGGAAAGTCGAGTCCCTCGATGCCGCCGAACGTGACGCCCCCCGGCCCCGGCGATCCTTCGCGCGAGCAATCGAATGTCGTCCGGCGGACCATACCACATCGCGCTGTCATTCCCCGGCGAAACGCCATCGCCGATCAGGTCCCCGGCGAACGCCACATGGCCCAGGTCGTTCACCGTCGTTCGTCCGAAGGTTCGAAAATCCACATTCGTACCTGGAGCAGGGGTCCTGAATTGCGCGACGAGCTGCAGCTCGCCGTCCGACCAGAACCAATTCGCAAACGCGTTCGAGTGGTCCACGCCCGTCTCGTCGATTCCCGGACCGGACAGCGTCGACTCAAACACGACCTGGCCCTTGTTGTTCGCGCGATGGTAGTTGATGTCGAAGCTTTGGATCTCAACACCGGTCGGAAAGCCGGGGGCTGGCTGCCGTATGTGAGCCACATGTTCGACCTCCTCATCGCCGGCCAGATACAGCCCGTGCGGCTCCCAAGGGTTGCCCGTCGAGCCTAAGAAGACGATCTGGTTCGCGTCATTGATCACGCTGTGATAGGGGAAGCTTTGGAACGAACCGCCCACAGGCCCGGGAGCGTCCTGACCGGTCAACACAATCGGCGTGTAAATCACCTTCGGCCGATCCTGGGCCGATGCGTTGCGCCACACGCGCACAACCATGTGGCAAGAGCAAGCGTTGCTACGCGTCTCATGTCCGCTTCCCCCGTCAGAAGTGCTCATTGTGCATTGGATGGCGACTATCATATCAACCGGAACGGCCAGCACCAAAGAGATTTCGCGGTGTATCATCGTCAGCTATATATGCAGAAATCGACTTGCCCAGCGAACCGCCTGGAGCATGAATCGCAGCTTAAGGCGGATCTGAAGTGATGAGAGCCGCGCCAATCGAACTCCCGCACAGGAGAGGGATGATTTTCAATTGCTTCTTTTGAGATTGAAACCGCGAATACCGGCGTGTGTTTATCGCGGCGCGGTATAATCGCCCTTCCTTCGCCAGTGCGTTTCTTGGCGAAGTATTACGCGGGAAACTGCTCGGCGCCAACCGTCGCGGCGCAGCCTAGTGTGCGAGCCGAAACAACACCTTCCCTAACCGCCAATTGAAACGGAGGACCTATGCGCACTAAACGAATCGCGGCAATTGCTTTGTGGGCAGCCTTGGCTGGAGGATCCGCAGTCGCCGTTGCCGACCAGGCGGCTGACGAAGCAGCCATCCGCGAAAACGTCGAGAAGTACGTCGAGGCATACAATCGCCGCGACTCCAAGACGATGGCCGCCATGTGGTCGCCCGAGGCCGTCTACATGGATCCGACGACCGGCGAGGGCGTCGTCGGCCGCGAGGAAATCGCCAAGCAATTCGACGACACGTTCGCCGGCTCCGAGGACGCCAAGCTCACGGTGACTGTCGACTCGATTGAGTTCGTGTCGCCTAATGTCGCCGTCGAAAAAGGCACGGCCGAGGTCACCTACTCGGAATTCGATCCAGAGATCACTCAGTACACGGCCGTGTACGTGAAGCGCGACGGCCAGTGGCTTCTGGACCGCGTTTCTGAAGCGGAGGTGCAACCGCCACCGCCCTCAAACTATGAGCATTTGAAGGAACTGGAATGGATGGTGGGCTCGTGGCTCGACGAAGATGAAACGGCCACGATCCAGACCGACTGCGCGTGGACCAAGAACCGCAACTTTCTCACGCGCTCCTTTGCCGTCGTGGCCGGCGACGACGTTGCCATGTCTGGCATGCAAATCGTCGGATGGGACCCCGCGGCAAAGCAGATTCGCTCCTGGGTGTTCGACTCGGACGGCACGTTCGGCGAAGGCAAATGGACGCAGAAGGATCATCGCTGGCTAATTCAACAAGTCGGTACGCTGCCCGACGGCTCGAAATCCACTGCGGTGAATATCATCACCAAGCTCGACGATGACACCTGCACGTGGCAATCGGTTAGTCGCGTGGTCGACGGCGAATTGCTGCCCAACATCGAAGAAGTGATCGTGGTGCGCAAGACGGATGTTGCGGATCCGCTGGCCGCGATCCAGTTGTCGTCGGAGGAGACGGAACAAAGGGAAGCCGCCGACGAGCCAGCGGACGCAACCGAAGCGGCCAATGCCGCTGAACCAGCCGCCGCATTACAGCCGGCCGAAGCAAACGCGCAGCAATAAAGCGATTCCTACTCCCTCCCCCTTGCGGGGAGGGCCGGGGAGGGGGATTTGCAGCAGAATGTATTCCAACTCTCCAAATATTAGCAATCAACGAAAAGGAATAAGTGCCCAAATGAAAAAACACATCCTTATAGCAATCGCTATGTTGTCAATTGGCGTGTGGATGGCCGACGATCTTTTGGCGCGCGGCGGTCGCGGCGGCGGCGGTGGCGGCGGCCGAGGCGGTGGAGGAGCGCGCAGGAGGCGGAGCCCGCGCTGGCGGCGGCGCAGCGCGCGGTGGCGGCGGACACCGGCCTTCGGCCGGACGCACACCCTCCATGTCGCGGCCGACTCAGCGACCTTCTTCGCGGCCATCCGGCAACCGGCCGAGCGCGCGCCAGGAGGCGGCGGCCAGCGGCCCGGTGGTTCGAATCGCCCGGCGATGGGCAACTTGCCGACGCCTGGCGCGCGGCCGGGTTCTGCGCGCCCGGCGGAACTCGACCCGGCACCGGCGGCCGGCCGAGCAACGTCGCCAACCGACCTGGTGGAACTCGCCCCGCTGGCACGCCTCCAGGTACCGGCGCTCGACCGGGCAACATTGCTGGCGGCGGCGCACGGCCCGGCACCGGCGCACGTCCTGGCGGTGGTGGGCCATCGGCTGGCGATCTTGGAAACTTCCTCGATATGGGTCGGCCCGGCGGCGGTGGCTCCGGTATTCGAACCGGCGCAGCAGCGGCCGGCGGCGCCCTCGCCGGCGGCGCTGCGGCAGCTTTCTTACACGACCAGACGGGCGGATTTAACCCTCGCGCGCGACCGGAAGGAGGCGGGCGACCGGGCGCCGGTGACCTCGCAGTTAACACGCGACCCGGACAAGGCGGCGGCGGTGTTCAACGACCGACAACCCTGCCAGGCCAAGGTGGTGGCGGTGTTCAAAGGCCAACAACTCGGCCGGGCCAAGGCGGCGCCGGCGTCGAGCGACCCGCAACCCGCCCAGGTCAAGACGGCGACGGAATTCAGCGGCCTGCGACTCGGCCTGGTCAAGACGGCGGCGGGCAGCTGCGACCTAATGGCAATCGCCCCGGACGCCCCGATGGCATTCGACCCGGGGACGGTGGCATTCGACCCGGCGACGGTGGCATTCGACCCGGCGACGGTGGCATTCGACCCGGGGACGGCGATTGGGCCGACCATCGCCCCGATCGCATCGACAACCGCGACCAATGGAACAACTGGCGTGAAAACAATTTCACCCAAATCAACAACAACTGGCAAAACAATTGGGGCGACCACGACCATTGGTTTGACAACGAATGGTGGGGCGATCATCACCATCCGAATTACGATTGGAACGCCGGCGAAAACTGGTGGGGTTGGGCCACGTTCGGCGCCGTGACATCGTGGCTGCCGTGGGGATGGAACGAGCCGGTTTCGTACAGCTACGGCGACAATGTGTACTACGAGGGAGACCAGGTTTACTATGGCGACCAGCCGGTTGCGACCGCGGAGGAGTACGCCCAACAAGCTGAAGCCATCGCCACAAGCATTCCGGAAACGAAACCGGCCGCCGAAGATTGGATGCCGTTGGGAGTGTTTGCAGTGACGCAGGATGGCCAGCCGACCGGCGCGGAGCCGACGATGTACCTGCAGCTAACGGTCAGTAAGCAAGGCGTCATCGCCGGCACGTTTCAGAACACGACGACCGAATCCGTGCAATACATCGAAGGCATGGTCGACCGCGAAACGCAGCGCGCTGCCTGGACGGTCGAAGGGCAGACGCGCCGCTCATGGAAACGGGCATCGGCAACCTGACGCAAGACACGGCGCCCGCGCTCGTGCACTTCGACGACGGCACCACGCAGCAATGGCTGCTCGTGCGGCTGGAGCAGCCCGACGCAAACGGCGTGCGCGGACGTTGATCGATGATGTGACGGCCATCCTGCTCATCAGTCCGAATGCGAAAAAGCTCTGCGAGTTCTACCGAGCAACTCTTGGCATACCCCTTGAGGAAGAGGTGCACGACGGACTCCCTCTGCATTATGGTTACTCTCTTGGAGATGTTCACTTCGCCATCCACAACAACGCAGACGGCTGGCCGGGGGTTCCAACCCGGAACGCACAGAGCCCCATGATCGCCTTCAGCACTTCAAATCTGAAGGCCGTGGCCACACGCTTATCCGCCCGCGGCGTCCAGGTGACAGGACCGACCGACCATGGCTTTGCGAACGCTATCTCCTTTCGAGATCCTGATGGGAATTCTGTTTCGGTGTTTGAGTACCGGCCGGAGTACTGGTAAGGGAGTGACGCGAAGACCGGCGACTAATAAATCGCTGCATGTTTCCAAAAGCGGCGCTGCCTCAACTGGAGGAGCATGTGGCCTCGCTGAACGCTCATCCGCCGATCCCGATCGACGGCCCCATACGTTCCCAAACAGTAATCGCAAGGGCGGGCAGGCCGAGGGGAGTCGCTAACGTCCAGGCCGGTCGTTTCTTCTCCGAGAGCGTTAGATAACCCCGGAATGCACGGTCCAAATCCACGGGGCCAAGACTGCCATCGGTGCCTCGCCGTAGTTATGATGAGGCTTAAACGGTCACGGCGGCAGCCGGCTGTATTAGCAACGACTTCATCGCCTCGCAAAACATTGTTAATTCCTGGAGTGCCATCATGATTCGATCGAGAAGCCTGCCGCGCTTTTATTCTTGTAACGACGCTCGTGGCGGCCCGCCAGGCACTGGCCCAAGACAGCGATTTTGCCGAATTGCTGAAGAAGCTTCCGGCATCGCCGAATGTGCTCGTCGTTCTGAACGCCGAGAAGATTTTTGCGAGCGAGGTCGCAATGGAGGGAGGCTGGAAACAACAGTACGGCGCAACCTTCGCCGACACTCCGTTGCTCATGCCGCCTACCGCGCAGCAGTTTGTGTTGGCCGCCGACCTGGACCTGGCCCAAGTGAGCCCACGCTGGCAAGCGGCCGTCATGCGCCTGAGCATCAATCCGTCGAAAGAGTTGATCGCTCGCAACATCGGCGGCGAGCCCAGCGAGCTCGCCGGGTTGGATGTGATCTCAACGGCGAAAGGGGGCATGATCGTCCGCTTCGAGCCCAATATTTTCGGCCTGCGGCATCCAGGCGATCGGCAAGTCATGAGCCGCTGGATTCGAGAAACCAAATCCAGCGATGGCGGCCTCTCGCCCTACCTGCAAGCGGCAGCCAATGTGCCCGACCGCGTCGGCACCGAAATTATCATGGCGCTCGACTTGACCGATGCAGTGAATCCGGAGCGACTCGAACAGCGCATGAGTGAATCGGCCGTATTGCAAGACAGCTCGATCGATCACAAGGCCGCGGTCGAAGCACTTTCAAGCCTTCGCGGTTTGACGCTTGGGGCACGCGTCACCAAACGTGTTCACGGCGTGTTGAAAATCGACTTCGACCGCGATGTGAGCGTCTTGGCCGACGTGGCCAAGCCGCTGCTGCTGGAAACATTGAGCGAGGCCGGTGCAACGATCGACGAGTTTGCTGACTGGGACGTGAAAGTCAGCGATAAACGCATATCGCTGGAAGGCGATCTTACCCAGGACGGTTTGCGGCGCCTTTTCAGCTTCCTGGAAATCGACGCGACCGCCGTCCACGCCGATGAAGCGAAAACTGCCTCGTCCGATGATCCGCAGGCGCCCTCGGTCGATGCTTATACGTCGCTGCAATACTTCCAGTCAATCAATCGTTACCTCTACGACCTGAAACGCGAGCGCGGCGCGTCGTCGTATTACACGATTGCACTTTGGTTCGATAAATACGCCCGCCGCATCGACCGCCTTCCCATCCTGCATGTCGACAAAGATATGGTCGATTATGGGAAGCGCACTGTTGGCCAACTGCGTAATTGCGTCGATGCGATTCGCGGCGCCGGCATCAGCTCCGGCGCCGCCTCCGCACAGGTGACCGGCAGCGTCGGATATGGATATGACGGATACACTTACGATCCGTATACCTTGTATGGCAACGCCTCGAGCCGCGCAAGCCCAAGTCGGCGCGGTCGAAGCGGAGCGCCGCGAATCCGTAAACAAGAGCAGGGCCAAAGCTCAATGGACGTTCGCGGTATCATCCGCCAAATTGAAGACGACACGTCGAACATCCGCCGCCAGATGACCGAGCGCTACAACATCGAGTTCGAAGCAATCCCAAAGCGCTCACCCGCTAAGTAGGCTCGACCCAACGCGTCGGCGGCGAAAACTGCGTCCGCGCCGGCCGGGCCTGAAACCGATCTCGTCGGGCGTTGGCGCACCCACGCCGACGGCACCACGATCGAGCTGGCCATTGAGCTGTGTTGCGCTGGCAACAGCTTTGCGCAATATTAAAAAACGTGATCTTGTCCATCGTTCAATCCCATACGCGCACCCTGGTTATGTGCACTACTTACCCACGCGCGACATCGGGTTGTTTCCACCCCCCGATCGTGTTAGCACGTCATCGCGCGCTGCCGATGCGCGCATTTAGAATTGTGTCTGCTGCGGTTTTATCCAAACCACGCAGCGTTCACTTGAAGTGTGCGCAGTGCCCGAATTAGAATCTGGACTCTCAGTCCTTTCTGATTACTCCGTTCATCTTTGCCTCGATTTGCGTCTGCATGTCACTTGGGACTGGCAAGACCCCGGCCGTTTTTGGAACGGAGTCTCAACCACCATCGGGAGAGAATTTCATATGTGCAGGTTTCTCTGTTTGCTTGCGGCATATTTCATGTTCGCGGTTGCAGTCGCCGATGCGCAGGAAACGAAAAAGCCTAACATCCTCGTCATCTGGGGCGACGATATCGGGCAGTTCAACGTCAGCGCGTACAACATGGGCATGATGGGCTACAAGACGCCCAACATCGATCGGATCGCGCGAGGGAGCTATCTTCACCGATTGGTACGGCCAGCAATCGTGCACGGCCGGCCGGGCTGCGTTCATCACCGGCCAGTCGCCCATTCGCACCGGCCTCACTAAGGTCGGCCTGCCCGGTGCGCCGGAGGGTATGAGGAAGGAAGACCCGACCATCGCCATGCTCCTCAAGGCGCAGGGTTACATGACGGGGCAGTTCGGCAAGAACCACCTCGGCGATCGCGATGAGATGCTGCCGACGGCCCACGGCTTCGACGAGTTCTTCGGCAACCTGTACCATCTCAACGCCGAGGAAGAGCCGGAGAACCCGGACTATCCGAAGTATCCGGAATTCAAGAAGAAGTTCGGCCCGCGCGGCGTGATCCATTCCATCGCCGGCGGCAAGATCGAAGACACCGGCCCGCTGACGCGCAAGCGGATGGAGACCATCGATGAGGAAGTCACCGCCAAGACGCTGGACTTCATGCAGCGTGCCAAGCAGGCGAACAAGCCGTTCTTCATCTGGTGGAACTCGACGCGGATGCATATCTGGACGCACCTGAAGAAAGAGTCCCAGGGCAAGACCGGGCTCGGCGTTTACCCGGACGGCATGGTCGAGCACGACGGCCATGTCGGCCAGGTGCTCGCCAAGCTCAAGGAGCTGGGTCTCGACCAGAACACGATCGTCATGTACTCGACCGACAACGGCGCGGAGGCGATGAGCTGGCCCGACGGCGGCACCACGATGTTCCGCGGCGAGAAGAACACAAACTGGGAGGGCGGCTACCGCGTGCCCTGCGCCATCCGTTGGCCCCGCGTCATCAAGCCCGGCACCGTCATCAACGACATGGGCGCACACGAAGACATGCTGCCCACGCTGCTTGCCGCCGCGGGCGACGCCACGGTCGTCGAGGACCTGAAAAAGGGCCGCAAGGTCGGCAACATGACTTACAAGGTCCATATGGATGGTCACAACCTTCTCCCCGCACTCAAGAATAAAGGCGGCGCCGGCGGGGGAGAGGGCGGGACCAACGAGTGGCCGCGAAAGGAGTTCATCTATTGGACCGACGACGGCAGCGTTGCGGCCCTGCGCTACAACAACTGGAAGATGGTATTCCTCGAACAGCGCAGCCACGGCTTCGATGTCTGGCAGGAGCCATTCGTCAAGCTGCGTCTGCCGAAATTGTTCAACCTTCGCAGCGATCCCTTCGAGCGGGCGGACCATGAAGGCATGGGCTACGGTCAGTGGCGCATCGACCGCGCGTTCCTTATCGCGCCCGCCGGGGCATACGTCGGGCAATGGCTGCAGAGCTTCCGCGATTTTCCCCGCGCCAGAAACCCGGCAGCTTCAACCTCGACAACGTGATGGAAGCGGTGACCAAGCCGGCGCATGGAGCAAATTGATTAGATTGGTCATACCACGAACGTAACAGTCGGTCGTAAGAAACTGAAGGTACATGCCGGTGGCGATGTACGTTCTAATTGCGCGACACTTGCCCTGATACCCTCGGTGCCAAATAAACCAGTCGAATGCGGGCCGGGAGATTTCCCGGCCCGTTGTTTTTTGCGGAATCAAGGAATAATTCGATGCGCCCTCACGATGTATTCGTAGCGCTGCTGTTTGTGAGCATAGCCGCTCGCGGCTTAGCTGCGCAAGACGAACTCCCATCCTGGAACGACGGACGGGCGAAGCAGGCGATCATGGGCTTCGTCGAAAAGGTAACGAAAGAAGGCGGCCCTGATTTCGTGCCGCCCGCCGAGCGCATCGCCGTGTTCGACAACGACGGCATGTCTGTGGTGCGAGCAGCCGATGTATTTCCAGGTGCTCTTCGCAATCGACCGCGTCAAGGCACTCGCGCCGCAGCATCCGGAATGGAAGGAAAAAGAGCCCTTCAAGTCCGTCCTGACCGGCGACATGAAGTCGCTGGCCGCGTCGGGGCAGAAGGGCTTGCTGGAGATCATTGCGGCCACGCATGCTGGCATGACGGTCGACGAGTTTCATGTCACTCGTCCGCGACTGGATGCGCACCGCCCGCCATCCGAAGTTCAACCGGCCGTACAACAAGTGCATCTATCAGCCAATGCGCGAAGTGCTCGAATACCTGCGCACAACGGCTTCAAAACGTTCATCGTCTCCGGCGGCGGCGTGGAGTTCATGCGGCCCTGGGTCGAACAGGCGTACGGCATCCCGCCCGAGCAAGTCATCGGCTCCAGCGGCGTCGTGAAGTTCGAGATGCAAGCGACGGTAAGCCGGTACTCATGAAGGAACCCAAAGTCGAGTTCATCGACGATGGCCCCGGCAAACCGGTCGGCATCAACCGCTTCATCGGCCGGCGGCCGATCATGGCCTTCGGCAACTCCGACGGCGATCTGCAAATGCTGCAGTACACCACCGCCAGCGAGCCGGGCCGTCCCCGGCCCCGGCTGTCTCTCATCATCCACCACACCGACCCCAACCGCGAATACGCCTACGACCGCAACTCCCACGTCGGCAAACTCGACAAGGCGCTCGACGAAGCCGCTTCGCGCGGATGGACCGTGGTCAGCATGAAAGATGATTGGAAAACGATATTCCCTAAATAAAGCCAATTTAGAAATGCTCGCGGCCCGCACCCTGCTTCGCAGCAGCCTGCGTCAGGGCCATTGGATCACCGAGAGCCCAGAGATGCGCTGAAAGTGCGCCAAGTTATTTGTCACGAGCGTCGCGGCCAGGGCCAGGGCATGAGCAGCGATCAACAAATCCATCGCGCCGATCATCTTGCCGGCTCGCTCCAGCTCGTGACGCACCCGGCCGTAGTGCGCTGGGCAGGTTGCGCCGTCATAGTCGACAATCTCGAAGGGCGTGAGCAGCTTCCGAACCGCGACGATTTCGGCGTCATAGTCCGCGCTGTTGCAAGCGCCGAACTCCAGTTCCGAAACCGTGATGGCCGACAGAGCAACGACGTCGCCGCTGGCCTGCGCTTCGCGGCATCGCGTGACCAGGGCCCGTGCTTTGTCTCGGCGAGCGCGCTGCCGGGACGGCGCACGCAGGCCCCGCAGCATGAAAATAATCGTATCAGTGTCGAGTAGGTAAAGCACGGCGCTCAGCCCCGTGATTCAAGAGGCGGCTGCACGCGCCCACGGGCAAGGAATTGGTCGGAAAGCTGCTCGACCCCCTCGAAGAACACGTCCCAGGGATCCTTCGTGATCACCAGGAACCCATCTTCCGTCCGCTTCAGATGCACCTCGTCGGCATCGACGCGAAACTCCTTCGGCAGCCGAATCGCCTGGCTGCGACCAGTCCGAAATACTTTGGCAACGGCCATGGTCAGGCTCCGTAGAAGGAAATGCGTCGCTCACTGGTATCTACCAAATGATATACCACAATCGCCCTGGACGCAAGTTCTGATCGCAATAAGCCTTTCCAGCGAAAGGCACCGATTCGTCATAGCAGAAGCAAGTAGCCGGAGTCGCGAGCGTAGCCGAAGTCGTGAGACTTCGGATAATTGACGTCTTACGACATTGGAGTTCCACGTAAGAGGCGGGCCGTCAACGGAAATATCGGCCCTCATCAATCCACGCTAACGACGCAGCATCTGGAACGCCTGATCCGAATGTAGCCGAAGTCGGTGAGACTTCGGATGCATACTGCGATATACTGATTGCCGTTTTGCTTTTGGAGAACTTTTTTATGGAGAACCCATCATGGCCAAAGTTGCCAAAGGAATGATCGATCCCGATGACGCCGTCCTGCTACTCATCGACCATCAGAGCGGCTTGTTCCAGCTCGTGAAAGATATGGACGTGCCGACACTGCGCAACAACGTGATCGCCTTGGCCAAGGCGGCGCGGCTCACGAAGACGCCGACGTTCACCACCGCGTCCGTGCCCGACGGTCCGAATGGCCCGCTCATTCCCGAAATCCATGAGGCGAATCCCGAGGCGATCTACATCCCGCGCACCGGCCAAATCAACGCCTGGGACAACCCCAAGTGGGTCGAAGCGATCGAGAACACCGGCCGCAAGTCGCTGATCATCGCCGGCACGCTTACCAGTGTATGCATGGCCTTTCCCACGCTCAGCGCGATCGACGCCGGGTACAAGGTGTTCAACGTCGTCGACGCCTCGGGCAACTATTCGTCCATGGCCACGGACGTCACGCTGGCGCGCGTCGTGCAGGCCGGCGCCGTGCCGACTGACACCTTCGCCACGCTGGCCGAGCTGATGAGCACCTGGAACCGGCCCGACGCTATGGCCTTCGCCGAGATCATGAAGGATCACATCGTGCCGCACTACCAGCTCCTCTTCGAAAGCTACGAAAAGGCGCAGGCCGTGCAGAAGGACGGCCGCGAAACCAAGCTCGACCGCATGGTCGCCCGCACGCCCCGCTAAGCCGCTTGCGTCTTAGCGCACTGCGCCGTCAACGCCAAAGTCGGCCGCCAACCGGGGGGCGGCCAAAAAACCGTGTAGTATTCACGCGTTCACTATGCTATAATGCTCGCGTGAAATGACCGCAGGCGTAGCTGCCGTAGCGCTCGCCGCCGAACAGTCCGTCGACAGACTGGTGAAAGGCGACTTCCTAAAGACGTCGCGCTCGCACTTGATCTAGCGGCTGTCGGCGACCCCCATGGGATCTCAGTATTGCGCCCAGCGGTTGGAAAGCAGATCGTGCGATGCCACGCTCGACTCGGCCGTCCAAAAGGCGGACGCGCGGCTGGCCCGCGGTCCAGCCCCTGAGGGCCCTCCATTTCACTTTTTTCGCAGGCCGCGTGTGCGGCACAAACAAAAGAAAGGCAATCCATAAACGACGTCGCGCCGAGTAACTTTTAGCGGCGGCGGGCACCGATGCGAAGCATTGGTCCGCTGCGTACAGAACAGGTGCGACCCGGCGATAGTGACAGACGCAATTACAACGCCGCAACCAAAGTCGTAAGACCACGGCCCAGCGCTGCGCCGCTGAACTCTCACGAGCGCAGCTTCACGCCATGCGCGCGTGATCGGCGTTATCAATCACCTTCGGAAAGCAAGCTGTCGCGAATTTAGCGAATTCGTAAGGCTGTACCGGTGAACCAGGCCCGCTCGTAAGCGGCGCAAAGACCAATCGCGGTTGGCTTTGTGTCGACTGGCCGGCCGCTATTGGCCCGGCGCCGGCCAGCAAAAAACCAGCACGCGAAAAGATTTTTCAGCTACGCGTTGACAAGCAGCAGGCCAAATCGCTACATTCAACTAAACTAATAGTTTAGTTGTCCCGCTGTAGCCGAAGTCGTGAGACTTCAGCCTCGGTCCCAATTCTCACCATTGTGCCAATTGGAGCCAAGCCGTGCCGCGTGCGACCCCCAGTGAGCGTGAGACCGACGTCCTCAAGGTTCTTTGGGAACTAGGCGAGTCGCGCGTTCGCGATATCCACGAGGCGCTCAACGCGAAGCGCGCCTGCGCATTCACCACGGTGCAAACATTGCTTCGCATCATGGCCGACAAGGGCCTCGTGAAGCAGCGCCAAGTAGGTCGCACTCTGTATTACTCCCCCAAGTACAGCCGCGAGCAGGCCAGCTCGCGTTTTCTACACAAAGTGTTTGACGGCGCGTTGGACGAGCTCGTGCTCAGCATGCTCGCGGCCGAAGACGTGTCGCCGGAAGAAATGAAGGCCATCGAACAAATGATCAGTCGCGCCCGCAAGGAAAAAAGCGACTCGGGAGGCAAGTAAGATGTTCACGCTCGACGCATGGTTTCGCGGATTGCTGGAGGTGGCCGTTGTTTCGTTCGTGGTCTTAGCAATGGGCGCGCTCGTCACCTGGCGGCTCAAGCAGCCCGTCGAGCGGCTGCGTGCCATCCAGTGGACATTTGCCGCGCTGCTTGCCGCGCTCATCGCGCGCAATCGGCGCTGCTGCCGCCGCTCACTTTGCGCTGGTTGCCGGCAACCGAAGCGATTGCCGCACCCGCAAATGAATCAGTTGCACTCGCTACCGACAACCTCGTCAGTTCTGATGTAGATCCTCCGGCGTTGGTCGCGTCAGCGCAAGGTTTGGCCGATGCGGACGCAACGCAAATCAATCGTCCGGCAGTCGGTGCTACTCAGCCAGCGCCTCACCCGCTGC
The DNA here is from genome assembly GCA_963713365.1 of uncultured Planctomycetota bacterium. Taxonomy (GTDB): domain Bacteria; phylum Planctomycetota; class Planctomycetia; order Pirellulales; family Lacipirellulaceae; genus JABDGM01. The sequence goes on from CAVQLN010000013.1 coordinate 800,519, forward strand.
TTGGTGCGTGGACTCAGTTTCGCGTTCTGTTGCCATTTATCTGCGTGACGGTTGTGGCCGTCGGCGCCGCTTGGTTTGCCGCGCTTTGGCTCGCCGGCCGCTGGCAACTGGCCCGGCTCTTGAGGGCGGCGAAACCTCTGTCGGAAATGCTGCTTGAAGACTGGCCGCATTGGCCCGCCGCGCATCGCAAGAAAGTGAAAGTGTTTGAGTCGGAAGAGGCCTTGTTGCCGATGACGTTCGGCGTCTGGCGGCCGGTCATCGTTGTGCCCGCGCAGTTTGCGGATGCCGCCAATCGCCCGCGGTTGTTCGATTGTTTGTCTCACGAATTTGCGCACATTCGAAACGGCGACAACGCCACCTGGTGTGTAGTTCGCCTGTTGCAACCGCTGCTGTGGTTCCAGCCGTTCTTTTGGTCTTTGCGTCGCGAATTGAGGCTCTGCCAGGATCACTTGGCCGATCACTTCGCCACCCATGGCATGGAAAACCGCGCCGATTACGCGGAGCTTCTTTTGACGCTGGCGCGCCTACGCTTGCAAGCGAATCGGCTGCCGGCACTGACGATGGCCGAGCCGCCCGTCGACCGTGCGGCGTCGCGTCGAGCTGCTGCTGACAAACCAATTCGCGCTTGCAACATCAATGCGGCGCTCCGTCATGGCGATGCTTGCGATCAGCATGATTGGCGTTGTCATCGCGCTCGGATCGGTGCAATTCGGCCGGGCCGCCGCGGAAGCCGATGAGCCGACCACCGAAGAGCCCAACTCAGCAAGTGAAACCAAAGAGAATGTGCCCGCCGAAAATCCTTCCCAGCCGCCAACCTCCGACAACGAATCGCTCGCCTTCTCCGGGACCGTGCTCGATAAGGATTCCAAAAAGCCGATCGAAGGCGCCAAGGTCGTTGTACGGCGCATGCTGATCCGTGCGCCGAATCGCCGAATCATCGAAGAGTCGGAACATGTCACCGATGCGAACGGCGTTTACAACTTCGTCGTACCGCCGGAGCAAGTCGCCGAGCGACGGCTGTACATCGAGCTGGACGTTGAGCACCCCGATTACGCCTGGAAGAAAGGCTTCGGTTATGCACTCACCATGATCCGTAAGAACCTGGAGCTTGGCGACCCGCCGTTCTTCTCGCGCATTGAGCTCACACCGGCCGAGGCCATTATCGGCCGCGTCGTGAATCCCAGCGGCCAGCCGCTTCCCAAAGTGAAACTGCTCGCCTACTCCAAGGCCGACGCCAAAGATTGGCAAGATTACGGCAGCTTCTTCCGCACCGAAACCGATGCGGAAGGACGCTTCCGCATTAGCGCCGCCAAGGGCGGCCCGTGCGTCGCCTGGATCGTGCCAGAGGACTTTGCGCCCGTGCAACTCGTGCTTGGAACCAAAAAGGGCGACGTCGGCGACGTTCGCGTGGAGCCGGGCGTTTCCCTTTCCGGCCGCGTGCTTAGCGCCACCGGCGAACCGGTCGCCGGCGTGTGGGTCAACCTCGAAGACGATGCGTCCCAAGCGGAGATTCAAATGCCGGTTTCTTCAGCGATGAGGCGTTCGGCGCAGACGAACGAGAACGGAGAATTCAAACTTCGGCCGATGAAGCCGGCCATGTGTGACCTGGTCGTAGAGGGCTACCCCGACGAGATCAGCTACCATGAGCGCAGGCGCAATCCTGTCGAGCTGAAGGATATTTTCGCCAGGCAGAAAATCAATCTCACGGCCGATGACGCCAACCGGCCGATCACAATCCAAGCCGTGCCGCATGTCGAGTTTCATGCGCAGTACTTGGATTCCAAAGGCCAGCCGAATCCCGGCCACGACATTTCAATTTTCGGCCAACTCGGCGGCCAGTGGTTCCATCAAATGCTGAATCCCGACGAGAGCGGTAAAATCATCGGCCGGTTGCCGCACGGCCTGGAGAAAGCAAAGCTTGAAGCCGTCACCAACGAGCATAGCTCGCTGCAAGTGCGACTCAAGAAGGACGGACCGCTGCTAAACCCGCGCGATATCGATCTGGGAACAATCGAAGATGACGTGACCGGCATCGAGATCATCCGCTACAAAGCGCCGATCGTGCAGGTGGCCGTCGTCGACGAGCAGGGTGAAAAGGTGCCGACTGCCAAAGTCGCTGGCACCTACAAGAACGACTACGAGCTGATGCATCCCGTCGGAGGCGCACCGACACATGTGTTCTACGAGAAACAGGCCGACGGCCGCTTCCGCACCTCGCAGATGCTGCCCAACATAGAAACTACTTTCAGCGCCGAAGCGGAGGGCTACGACACGGCATCCGAAACTGTTTCGCTGCCGGAAGCGGCTGAGAAAGAGATTACGCTCATACTGAAAAAGAAAGCTGCGCAGCCGGCGGCCGGCAACGAGCCGTCGACTGCGCCAGCTGAACTACCGACGGGCCGTCTGGTTCCGGTTACGAACCAATAGTGCCTGTTATTCATGAATGAGGCATACCCACGCAATTCCGCCGATTCCCAAAATCAAACGCCCTCCCCCTTGTGGGGAGGGCCGGGGAGGGGTTATCTCGGGCGATCGTTTTTGCGTCCCGGCGAAATTGCGACGTGCCTGCGCGGTGCTGCTGTTGCTTTACTGCGGCGAGGCCCAGTCCACTGAGTTCGTTCCAATCGCGCTGCCGAACGGCCAATCGCTCGAGCGCGTGCAATTCACTCGCCACGTTGTCCCGTTGCTCAGCCGCTTTGGCTGCAATGCGGCCGCCTGCCACGGCTCGTTTCAGGGCAGGGGCGGGATGCAGCTAAGCCTGTTCGGCCATTCGCCGGAGATGGATTTCGAAGCCCTCTCCTCGCGAATCGATACGGATGATCCGTCCGCGAGTTTTGCGCTTCTCAAGCCGACCGCAACGTTGGAACACGGCGGTGGCGTTCGCTTCGAGAAAGAGTCGTGGCCATACCGGATTATCAATCGTTGGATCGAACAAGGCGGCGGCAATGAATCTTACAGCGGCGGGTCGATTGAATTGTCAGTCGACCCGCCGTCGTTTGTTCTGTCCCCCGACGGCCCGCCCGCTCAACTGCGCGTGCAAGCGACGTTTGGCGACAATCGCGCTGTGGAAGATCGTCACGCCGTTCTGTCGTTTTATGAGCGGCGATCCCGGCCTCGTGACGGTCGACGAGCAAGGCAAAGTCATCGCCGTGCGTTCCGGCGCGACTCACATCGTCGTCGAGTACCTTGGCGGCTTCGCTACCGTGACCACCACAGTGCCCTTCGAAGGCGAGGGGCCAGTAGATGAAGCGGAACCAAGAACGTCGAACGTCATCGACGTACTGGTCCAAGACAAACTGAGGCAACTCAATCTCACGATCTCTCCGTCTGCGGACGATTACGCGTTTCTGCGCCGCGTCACGCTCGATGTCGTCGGACGTCTCCCGACGCTTGATGAGATTCGCGATTTTACGGCAAGCGATCATGCGAACCGCCGCGAGGAATTGATCGAGCGCCTGTTGCAGGAAGACCGGCATGCTGCGCTGTGGGCCACGCGATTCTGCGACATCACGCGTTCGACGGCCGACTTGATGGAAGGCCCGGACGAGCTGAAATCCAAGCGGGCCAAGATGTGGCACGACTGGTTCCGCGTCCGCGTGCAGCGGAACGAACCTTATGACGAAATCGTGCGCGGCTGGCTGTGTGGAACGAGCATCGGAGAACAAAGTGTCGATGAGTGGATCGACTCGGAAGCCGGGCTCATTCGGGCCGCTAAAAACGGTTTCGAGACCGATTATGCGGCGCGAATTCCTGCGATCTGTTCTGGCGGCGCGTCGGCCGCGACGGCGTGTATCCAACTCGGGAATTGGCCGAGGTTACCGCAACCGCGCTCGTCGGCATGCGAATCCAGTGCGCTCAATGCCACAAGCATCCCTATGATCGCTGGACGCAAGCCGACTACCGGTCGTACGTCAACATTTTCGCCGGCGTGCAGTTCGGCAGCTCCACGGAGTTGAGCCAGGCGGTTCTCGCGCGACTCGCAAAGCGTCGCAATGATGCGGCGGCCGGCGCTGCCAAAGAGCCGCTGCCGCGGCTGCAGCACGTTTACTTCAGTCAAGCGGCTGCTCGCCCGCTCGGTGATCTGGGCACCGGCGCGCCGCTTCCGCCACGGCCGCTTGGCGGGCCGGTGCTTGATCCGGCAAGCGACCCGCGCGATCAGCTCATGCATTGGCTGAACACGGCGGGCCGGAGGCAATTCGCAGCCGCGTTTGTTAATCGCGTGTGGGCCCATTACTTCGGCCGTGGCATTGTCGAGCCGGTTGACGGATTCTCCGCCATCAACCCACCGACACACCCGGAGTTGCTCGATGGCGCTCACGGATGAGTTCATTGAATCGGGCTACGACATTCGCGAGCTGGAGCGAATGATCCTTGTCTCGGACACGTATCAGCGCTGCGCAATCGGCCGGCAACAATGCCACGGACGACCAGCACTACGCGCGCTCTTACGTGCGGCCGTTGTTGGCGGAAGTCGCCGTCGATGTTGTCTATCAAGCGCTCGGAGCGCCGCTTTCGTTAGGAAGCGATTTGCCACCGTCGTCCGCGGCCATCGAAATCGCCACCGACCGGCCCGGCGATGCACGAACGGCCGCCATGTTGCAAACCTTCGGCCGCACGCAGCGGCGATCGAACTGCGACTGCGACCGCGAGCAGGAGCCGAGCTTGCGACAAACGCTCTTTCTCATGAGCGATGAGTCGTTGATGAAGGCTATCGAGGAAGGTCGCTTGCGAAAAACACTGGCAGAGACAAACTCAAAAGAGCAGGCGGTTGAAACCCTGTTCCTGACCGTATTGTCGCGGAAGCCAACGCCGCACGAACTGCAATCGGCAATCACAGCGCTGGCTGGCGACGACAGGCAAGCGTGGTCCGATCTGATTTGGGCGCTGATCAATACGCGGGAATTCCTCACCAACCACTAGACTAGTATTTCTGACTCCCTCCCCCTTGCGGGGAGGGCTGGCGGAGGGGGTTTTTCAATGCATTTTGGAAACAATACCATAACCGCCTCAATTCGCGCACATTCATCCGCCACCCGCCGCGACTTTCTTCACGTCGGGGCCGCGACAATGCTTGGCTTTGGCCTGAGCGGTTTACTGCGGCGCACGGCGACAGCCTCAACGAACTTGCCTTCGCCGCTGGCTAGCGCGCGGCGCACGCCGCCGGCCGAAAACCTCATCATGATTTGGCTCGCCGGCGGTCCTGCGACCATCGACATGTGGGACATGAAGCCGGACGCCTCGGCCGGCATCCGCGGCGAGTTCTCGCCGATTCATTCCTCGGCCGAAGGCGTGCAAATCTGCGAGCACATGCCGCAGCTCGCGCGCGTGATGCATCATGCGTGCCTGGTGCGCTCCGTGCACCATACGCTAGCCGCCCACGAACCCGGCACGCAGCTGCTTATGACCGGCAATCTGCCAGCGCCGGCGATCGAGTTTCCGTCGCTGGGCGCGGTCGCGTCAAAGCTCATGCCTCCGGTTGCAGGCGTGCCTAGTTTCATGACGCTCGGTGACGATCTGCAGGCGGGCGGCGGGTATCTCGGCGCCGCCTACGCTCCGTTCCCTGTCGCCAGGTTTGGCGAGCCAAATTACGCTGCGCCAAAGTCGGCTGACCAGACAAACGCAGTCGGCTTGCCCGAGGGCTTTTCCGTGGAGTCGCTTGCGCGCCGTGCGGCGCTTTTGCGCAACTTCGACGAGACCTTCGCACAAGTGGACGAGTCGCCGATGGTCGATCAGTTGGGGAAGTTTCAGCAGCAAGCGATCGACATCCTGCGCTCCAATCGCACACGCACGGTGCTCGATGTGAGCAAAGAACGTGAGGTGACGCGTGAGCGCTACGGTCGCGGGCCATTTGGTCTTCGCATGCTGGCGGCGCGGCGGCTGGTCGAGGCCGGCGTTCGTTGCGTGAGCGTGGGCATGACCGGTTGGGACACGCACGGCGGAAACTTCGCGCAGCTCCGCAACAACTTGCTGCCGCAACTCGATCAGGCCCTGTCTGCGCTCGTGATCGACCTCGATCAGCGCGGCATGTTGGAGACGACCATTATCTATTGCACAGGCGAATTCGGCCGCACGCCGTATATCAACGGCGCAGCGGGTCGCGACCATTGGGCCCGCGCCATGTCGGTGTTCCTGGCAGGTGGAAGTTTTCGCCGTGGCTTCGTGCACGGCGCCACGGATGCGCAAGGATTCGAGCCCGCCGAGGACGCCTGCTCACCGATGGACGTCAGCGCCTCGGTGCTGCGGTCAATCGGCATCCGTCACGATGATGCACTCGAAACGCAGTCGGGTCGCCCTATGGCGATCATCGGCAATGGCGCTCCGATCGCGGAGCTGGTTACTTAGCGGCATTCGTCTTAATTCTCGGGCGCTTTAATCAGCCAGACCTCGGCGATTTGGCAGCCGCGGCCTGGCCCACCGCGCTCGGGATTGGACTGCCATGTTAGCGCCAGTGTGCCGCCGGATGTGGCCTCGCGGGGAATCGCAAATTCAACGGGCGCTACCGGCTGCGGCTTCGGCTGGAAGGGATGAATCTCGATCTCTTTTCGCGCCGCATCATCCGACGCCGAGACCGCGACGAGCCTGATCTTTACGTCAAAATTATCGCCCGCGTAAACGACGCGCAGCTTTGTACTGCGCATGTGGATCAAGATTGTTGTAGCGCATCGTAACGGGCGTCTGATACAACCCGTCAACGTGAGTGCACCACGAGCGGCGCCAATTTGGAACGGAACGAAATCCAATCGTTGGCGTCTCCAGGTAGCCGGGGTCATTGCGATAGTCGTCGGCGCGAACGAGATGCGGCTGCCGCGATGTGTTGCCGAGATCGTCATAAAACCCGCCGGGGCCTGGGTCGGTCCAGCGAAAAATCTCTTCGAGCCCGCGAAAGATGTCCGCGTCATTGTCGAGCTTTCGCAGTGCGGCGAAGCGTTCCTTCAGCCACACTCGATTGTTGAGCGGCACGTTGAGCTCGTCCAGATTGGCGCCGCGGCCAACATCGATCGCCTGATACTTAACCACCGAGAGCTGCATGCCAATGGATTGAAACAGGGCCTCGGCCAATTCGTTCACGCGGTTTTCCAGCGGGTTAGCATTTGTCGGTTCATCCGCACGATCGAGTATTGCCTCCGCTTGATCGATCGCCTTCCGCGCACCTAACTGCCGCGCGCCGGCGAGCATCTTCATCGCCTCCTTTTCCTGGGCAGTCTCCTCAATGAGCCGGTTGTGCTGATAAGCGTCATACGTAGCGCGGTAAAGCGATTGCTGGAATCGCCAGTTGCGAAGTGTGCGCGGCTCCGCGCCGGCCTCCATAGCGCGAAACTGCTGCAGCGTAGTGATTACCGACTGGTTCGTGACGAGCGGCCCGCGCCAATTGCGCTCGAGCGCCAAGAGGCCTTGAGCGAAATCGTCGGTATATCGCTCGCCGATGAAGTAGCGACTGTATTCGCGCAGCGTATCGATCGGTTTTGCGTCGGGATCCCAGCAGAGGCGGCTCCAGATCATTTTGTTGACATCGTCGTTGCAACCTTCGGAGTATGTGATTACTCCGCGCGTGGTGTCCTTGTACAGCCGAAAGATGTTCGTCTGGTCGACCGGGCGCGGATTGATGACCTCGCGCCCCTCGGTGAGTGCGTAGGCGAGGTCCCAATCGGGGACCGGGTACTCGCAGCGCATGCTGTGTGTGATATCCGGGTAGCCGCGAATCGCGTATCGCCGCGGCAGACGCTCTCGCAGTTTGGCAATGCTGATTCGAGTTTGCGGGCCGTGGACAATGCCCGTAAGCCAGTCGGGCTCGGAATCGAGGATTTCCAGCATCTCGTCGAAGCGCGGCTGCGTGAAGCTTTGCATCGAGATCCACATCTGGGCATTCGGGTGGAGACGCTTGAGCTGCTCGGTTTGGCGGGCGAGCATCGGCATCAGTTCGCGCGGCGGCACGTGGCCCGGGTCGCCGCTGGGCACGAACAGCGCGTTGACGCGCGGCAGCTTCGAAAGCACTTGGCCCCACTCCTTAACGGCTGCGTCGATCGCTTCGGGCGTGGAATAGCTCGACTCCATCGCCGGATACCAGATCCACACGTCGACGTCGTACTCCGCTGCAAGCTTCGAGACGCCGATCATCATTTCCATCTGCGGCCGCGGAAAATGCGGGCTATCGGCTGCATCATCGGATCGCGGCGGAATCAATTCGATGGCGTTACAGCCAAACACGACGAGGTCGCGGATGTATTGCTCCCATTGCGGTAGGTCCCACGCATCGTACGAATTCGTCTTGGGACGATAACCGATCTGATGACCTCGAATCGCCATGAACGGCGCCGTCGTGACATCGAGTGGCTCGGGTAATTCGAGGCGATCGCGAGCCATTGCCAATGAACGAAGCAAGTGGCCGACGCCGAAGAGCACGCCGCGCGAATCGTTGCCAACGATAAGGATTTCTGGGCTCCGCCCGTCGGTCCTGGTTCGAATTCGAAAGCCTTCCGCCGGCAATTTTCCCTGTTCGCCGGCAAATTCGTCCACATAACGCCTTCTAAAATCTTTCAGCTGCGCAACCGAGCCGACGGCAATTACGGGCGGCGCGGCGCGTACGGGGCCAGCGACTGGTGACGTCCAGTCGCAGCCGCGTTCTCGCTTGAATCTCCTCGACCAACAGCTCGACGGCCTTGCTCTCCGAGCTACTCAAATCGGAGGGGACGAAGATCTGAGCGCGTTTAAGATCGATGGGCTGCGACTGCACTTCGCCCGCACATGCCACTAGTTGGATCGCGAAAATGGCCGTGATGAAACCAATTCTAAGCATGCTGCGATCCGCTCGAGTGTCTAACAAAGCGCGGCAACGATATCGTCGACAGTTACACTACATGTCTGCTTGCGCGCGAAAATCGTCGCCGCAGCGTGGCAATTGCATTGCCCATCGCTTTTCGTCGCACGGCCAACTCAGTGACGGTCTTCTGGCCGCTCCCTTTAACATAGTCAAGAATGTGCGCCTCGGCCGCAACGAATTCCTCAGCCGCGTCGGCCACCTCGCTCGCGATCTCGAGCGGAATGTTGGTCACTCCGTTGCAATCGCCGTGCAGCAAATCGCTGCTCGCGACGACCAGCCCGCCGACGCGCACGCTCAAGCCGACATCGATGATTTGCGAATAGCCGTGTGAACATATCGTCGAACCGGTAAACGCTGGAAAGCCAATCGCCCGCACTTGGTCTAAATCGCGGCCGCCGCCAGATGTGACGATGCCCACGGCGCCGAACGCCTTGTACGTGCTGCACATCACTTCGCCGAACGTGGCGGCCACCGGAGGATCGTCGAGGTCCTGAAAAACGACGACGGCCGGGCCGCCGACCTGTTCAAAGAGTTTGAGCTGCGCATCCAACATGTCGTAGGTGCTTTGTCCCAACGGCGAAGCACAGCGCATCGTCGCCGTGGCGGCAAAGCCGACCATCGGCGGAAAATCGGGAAACGCCGCCTCAATTCGCTGGTCCATGTAGCCCACGTCGCGCGGGCGGATGTCGAACAGCTCGATCACGTTGCAGATCGTGGGCGTGTCGTAGCGGGCCAGCTTGCGCAGCGTATCGGCAGTCACTTTGATTGATTCCATGGTAATCTTCCGGGAAGGCGCGAATGCGGCGCAATGAACCGCGTGCTATTTGGCATTGTCCGGCGGCAAGTCGAATTTCTTGCGCACCTCTTCGCGATCGAAATCGCGCGGGACTCGTTCGTCGGGGTTGGCTTCCATGTCGACCAGTGTCTTCGGCTGGTCGTTCACGCCGCCCGGCGGCACCTCGACTTTCGCGCACCAGGCGATCGCGTTGAGCACCAATTTGCGAAAATTCGGATCGGCCCAGTTCCAATGCACGTGGCCGCCCGTGAAACCAAAGCCGCGGCCGCCGTCGTCGCGCTCGACCGCCCACGCCATGTGCTGCGGTTCGCCGCGGGCGACTGCGGCACGAACTTGCGGGTTTCCGCTATGGCTGCCGTCGGGCCGCGCGAGCGACTCGGCCGGCGGCAGGTCGGTGAGGATCGGCGTAACGCCGTTCAGCCCAGCGCGGAATCGCATGTGGTAATACCATTCGTCATTGATCTCAAACGGCGCGACGCCGCGCGTGATCGGATGATCGGGCAGCTTGGAATACTTGGCGGTCCAGTGCGGATTGACCGACCAGTCGGCTTCGAAATAGCCGCCGATCCACTCCAGGAACTTTTCCCCGACCGGTCCCTTCGGCACTTCGACTGCGTAATGCAGGCACACGAGGCCAACGCCTTTCTTGGTGAGCGCGTCCATCTCCGCAAGATGGCGATTGACGATGTGGCCGCCGCCGCCGTCGGCATAGATGACGACGCAGTCGACGCCGTCGAATACTTTCGGATCGTCGGGCCAGCCGTAACGGTGAACTTCCGCCTCGATGGGGAGTCCAGATTCGTTGATCGACTTTGCGAGAAGTCTTGACCCGGCCCAGTGATCGTGTGCGCCGTAGCCGTGGCTTGGCGCGCCGGCGAGGAAAAGAACCCTTCGTTTTCGCTCAGTGCGGGCTGGTTCATTGCTGGGTTCTGTCGACGTAGTCGCCTTTTGAAACAATGCTAAGTGCACGCGCGCCACGTCGCCCATGTAACTGTCCTTAGCGGCCGGGTTTTCGGCAGCCGACGTAATGAGACGCTGCGATTCGTCATGCTGACCAAGTGCCTCGTGGTAGAGGCCGACATAAAGCTCCGCATAGAACCGGCCTGTGCCGCCTGCTTCTTCACCAGCATGCAGGACTTCTTCTGGCGTCGCATTGCCGGCAAACAATTGCTGGACTTGCGCCATTGGGATGCGCGAGTCCTGCGTCACGGGAATGAGATTCGTGCGGGCCGCTTTCACGGATCCGCCGGGCGCGCGAGCCGCGCACAAAAAATGCCAGACCGCATTCTCCACGTCCTGTGGATTCACGGTTTGATGGAGCTTGAACTGCTGATCGCCTTTCTCGAATTCGCCTGCGTAGTAAAGGGCAATGCCGCGCTGCCAATGCTGAGGTGCGCGTCCGGCGCCAGTTCCAGCTCGCGATCGAAGTCGGCGATGGACTCCGCGATGCGCGCTTGGCGAAAATGTTCTTCTCCGCGCAGGTGCAGAGCGCGGGCCGCCAACTCGCGCGCCCGCGCTTTCGACGTTGAATCAAGATCATCGGCTCGCAGCAGCGGATCCAGTTGCTGCAAGGCGCCGCTGAAATCGCCTGACCGATATTTTTCCCGGGCGGCGTCGAGCTGGTCGCCAACCTCCATCGCAATGGATTCCGTCGTGATGCATAACAAGACCAACGTCGAACCAATGCGGGCCGCGAGCATGCTCATAAGGTATAACCTTCCGATTCGGTATGAAATCAAGCCGGTCGCATAGCCTGGTAGTGAGTGTTATTCTGGACATTATTGATATCGTGTACAAGCATAACGACTTCTTTTTCGTGGATTATCAGAAGAGGTCCGGCTACGCCGTGCGCCAGACTAAAGTGGAACTGAAGAGTTCGTCCAACGCGATTCATTCGACGTGTTGCAGTCGATACCGATGATTTACAAACACTTTGCGCCATTGCTGCTGTTGATGTTGCTTCCCGCGCTGAATTTTGCCGACGTGCGGACGACGAGAGGTGACTGGCCGCAGTTCCGCGGGCCGCGCGCCGCCGGTGTTGCCGATGGCGCGAAGCTCCCGGCGACGTGGGATGTCGAAAAGGGCAGCAACATACTATGGAAGACTGCGATGCCGGGCTTGGGGCACGCGAGCCCGATCGTTGTCGGCAACTCGGTGTTCATTGTCACGGCCCAGAGCGATGATGAGGACCCGCAGCTTCGCGTGGGACTTTATGGCGACATCGCGTCCGTGCCCACGGAGCTATCGCAAACGTGGCGACTGACTTGTCTTTGCAAGCACACCGGGCGAATTCTTTGGAGGCGAAGCCTTCATGAGGGAGTGCCGCAAATCAAACGCCATACCAAGGCGTCGCATGCGAACTCGACGCCCGCGTCGGACGGATTGCACGTCGTCGTTTCGCTTGGCTCGGAAGGCCTGTTTTGCTACGACCGGTGCGGCAATCGGCTTTGGAAGAAAGACCTCGGCCTGCTCGATTCCGGTTACTATGTTGTGCCGGCCGCGCAATGGGGCTTCGGCAGCTCGCCGATCATTTACCGAAACATGGTGATCGTGCAGTGCGATGTGCAGAAGGATTCGTTCATCGCCGCGTTCGACGTGCAGAGCGGCCGGGAGCTGTGGCGAACGGCGCGCGAGGATGTGCCAACCTGGAGCACTCCCACGATCTTTGAGGGTAAAACGCGCACCGAACTGGTCGTCAACGGCTACAAGCACGCCGGCGGCTACGATCCGGCGACTGGCAAGGAGCTGTGGAAACTCAGCGGCGGCGGCGACATCCCCGTGCCCACGCCGGTCACGGCGCACGGCCTGGTGTTCCTCAGCAGCGCCCACGGCCGCAAACGACCGCTGTGCGCGATTCGCGAAGGGGCAACCGGCGACATCACGCCAAAAGACGATGACGAACCGGGCGAGCATTTCGCCTGGTACCAACCGCGCTCAGGCATCTATATGCAGACGCCACTCGTGTACGGCGATTATCTCTACGCCTGCGGCGACAACGGGCTTGTGACTTGTTACGAGGCTCGCACCGGAAAACGTGTCTACCGCGAGCGGCTCGGGAACGGATCCACCGGGTTTACTGCCTCGGCGGTTGCGGGTGACGGCAAGATCTATTTCACGAGCGAGGACGGACACATTTACGTCGTCAAAGCGGGACCGACGTTCGAATTGCTGGCCACGAACGCGATGGATGAGGTGTGCATGGCGACGCCGGCCATTTCCGATGGCCGACTTATCGTCCGCACCGAGAACCACGTTTTTGCGATCGGCGAGCCGCAGCCGGTGCAGATTAAAATTGTGCCCCGTTCGTTATCGCGAGGTGACAATCCATGCGCGCAGCATTGGACGAGTTGCAAATGCTCGAAGCGGCGAGCGTGGCGTAAGCTGTTCTGCCTTAAGCGGAATTAGTTGAAACGAAGCGGCCGACAATCCATCCTTAGCCCTCCCCGCAAGGGGCGGGAATAAGAAACTCTACTTAGTTTGCGTCGGCACTTCTTCGGCCAAAAAATCCAGCACGCGGGCCTCTTCTATTTTTGGTCGCAGGACTTGGACGGCCGCCACGTGTGCCTCATGGCCGGCATACTCGCGCAATGCGTCTTCGGAATCGAACGTAAACATGAAGCAATGCGTGAAGCCCTGGTCATGCGTTTCGGGGCTGTTGTTCTTGCCCCATTCGAAGGCGCGAATCACATCGATTTTCGACGGTAAGTCCGCAAGCGCCGTTTCCACAGCCTGAATGTCTTCCTCCGAGGCGTCTTCGCGAAACTTGAAGAAGACCGCGTGCTTCAGTTGCTTCTCCGTGGTCGTCTTTTCGCACTGCCCCAATAATCGATGACAAAAACCTTGTCGAGATGCGGGCCAAGCGCTCCGCCGAACGCCTTGTGATCCGGATGCGGCAAATAAACGGCCCGGCCGTCTTCGTCGTCGAACGTGAGCAGGAAGCAGTGCGTAAGGTCGCCGCTCAATTCGGGCAGGCCGATGTTTTCGCCCAATTGCATTCCCCGAATTTCCTTGATCTTCGAGGGCAATGCGCGGAACGCATCGACAACCCGGTCGACATCCTCCTCCGACGATGAGTCCTTGAACTTGAAGAACACCGCATGTCGCAACACCTTTTTTTCATCCTCCGCGTTGGAGCCAGTTGCTTGTTGTTGCTGCGCGGCCGCTTGCCCATAGCAGGCTTGCGAATCATGAATGCTCATCAGCACATTAACGAGGGCCACACAAAGAAAAACTCGCACAGCGGAATAAATCGACACGCGCGCGTGATTGAACATGGCTGCTCCTACTTGCTAACTGTCCTCGAGCTCACTGGACCGTTATCGTACACGAGAGATATGGCAAATCAAAGTATCGACGGTTGGTAGTTTGTCGAGATTTACGAGCATCTAACAATCTGAACCGCCAAGGACGCCAAGTGCGCGAAGAAGCCCACGGTCTTAACTTGGCGTCCTTGGCGTGCTTGGCGGTTCAATTCATTTGTTAGACGCTTTAACTCGCCGAGGAGTATTGCGGTTGTCGCCGGTGTTATCCAGAATAGTACGGCCAACCGCGGCCCAAGTTTCTGATGGTGCAATGAATTCGTGTTTTCCCGGCATGTCATTTAAGTACGAGGTCAGAGTCAATATGAAATACTTCTTACTGCTATCTCTAGTCGGCGCTATGGTCGTTCCAGCGCGTGCTCACGAAGAATTGGCCGCGAACGAAATGGCCGCCGCCGCCAACAACCTGATCGCGTCGCTGACACCGGAGCAAAAGACCGCCAGCATGTTCGCGATGGGCGACGACCACCGGCTCGATTGGCATTTCATTCCAAAGGAGCGCAAGGGGACCACGATCAAGGAAATGACGCCGCCGCAGCAGCATCTCACGACGGCCCTCTTGGCCGCGAGCCTCAGCAGCAAAGGCATGGTGAAGGCCAGCAGTATCATGAGCCTCGAAGAAGTGCTGCAGAAAATCGAAGGGTCGAGTCGGCGATTTTCGCGAGACCCGGAGCAATACCATATCAGCATCTTTGGCGAACCGGGTCCTGGAAAAACTTGGGGCTGGCGATTCGAAGGGCATCACCTGTCCTTGAGCTTCACGGTCGCGGACGGCGAGCACATTTCGGCAACGCCTTTGATGATGGGAACCAACCCGGCGATCGTGCCAGAGGGGCCGCACAAAGGCCTGCAAATTTTGGCCGACGAAGAGAATTTGGGCCGCGAGTTGGCCAAGTCGCTTTCCGATTCACAGAAGCCCAAGGCGATTTTGAGCGAAAAGGCGCCGGACGACATTATCACCGGAAACCAGCGCAAGATTTCGCCGCTCGAACCGGCCGGCATCGGCTGGGTCAGATCTCGACGAGAATCAGCGAGAAGCTCCTGTGGAATCTCGTGAAGACGCATGTCGAGCGCTCGCGCGGTGAGATTGCGGAGGCCGACCTCAAGAAGATCACAGACGCCGGCCAGGAGAAAATTCACTTCGCCTGGGCCGGAAGCTTCGAGCGTGGTAAGGGACATTACTATCGAATCCAGGGGCCGACGTTCCTGATCGAGTATGACAACACGCAGAACAACGCAAACCATGTCCACTGCGTGTTCCGCGACTTCACCGAAGACTTCGGCGAAGATCTCTTGATGCGGCATTACCAGGAAGCGCACCGCGGCGGCGAGTAATAACGGGCGTACCGGTAGTGCTTTAGGCATCAAAGGGTATGCAACTGCATTCAGGCCCAACGGGCCGAAAGTTAATAGCCAGGCGGCGTAAGCCCCTGGTGAGTATTGGAAAACATGGGACGAAAGCCCCAACGGGGCGACACTACTATCGCCCCGTTGGGGCTTTGAATTCATGGAACTTCTATCCAGGGGCTGACGCCGCCTGGCTATTGACGGCCGCCGCGTTGCGGCTCGAAACCCCATTGCCTGCAACTGCATTTCCTTCTGCGCCGTGGGCACCCTCGCTTACTTCTCGATCGTCTCCGGCGGGAACTTGCCGAGCATGGTGTAGATGTTGACGAGCGCCCGGTTCATCATCTCTTCGCCGGCGCCGATTTGCACGGGCGCCACGGGGGCGTCGCCGCCGTAGCCGCCTTCGCTGGCGGCTTCGATCGTGGGGAAATACATATGGTGACCATTGCAGTAGCCGAAGAACAGCGTGTCATCCACGTACGAGCGCTCTTTCAGACGATTGGCGTGGTTGCAGAAAAATTCACCGGAGCCGCCGACAAGCGCAAGGTTATGGTTGACGAGCACGGTGGTCAGCACCGGCTCAATGCCTCCGCTGAACTCGTGCGCGAAGTTTCGCACGAGCTCCGGAAAGAAAGCCTCGCTCGAACATCAACATCAACAGCGCGTTGTTGAAATCAATGCGGCTGGTGAATTTGAAGCGATCGACCTTGGCCTGAATCGACGGCCGCTCGGGAGCTTTCGTTTCGATTGATTGCGCGAGAGCGACCACGATGTCGCCCAGCGCCGCGCCGTATTGCATTCCATCCAGCGAGCCGCGGTTAGGGCTCATGTCGCCCGAGGCGCCCGGCATGAACAGGCAATTCGAGTTTAACGCCGACTCCACTCGATTCTGCAGGGCGCCGGATAATCGGCCGAGAATTTCAGGATCATCGTGTCCATCGTCACCGGATGCGCCGCGAAGTTTGCGACGACGGCGATCGGCTTGCCGGCCGCATCGTCGAAGCGAATCACGGCCAGCATCGGATCGGTCGGTTTGGGCGTGCGCTTGGTGTGGCGGTTGCGATTCAGTTCAACATTTTTCTTGGCCACGCCGATGCGGGCCGGCACGGCGCCGTTTTTCGCCTCGACGATGGCTTCGATCAATAGCTCCGGCAGCCGCTTCGAATAGGCCACTGCATCATCGAACTTGCCTTTTCCAAAACCTTCGCGGTCGGTGAGCTCGATCACCGGGCCGTGATGCGTGTGGCTGCCGGCGATCATCACGTGGCCGACACCTGCCTGTTCAGCGACTGCGGTACGAATCTGCTCCATCATCGCGTTCGTCGGCGCACGGCCAATGTCCATGCCCACGATCGCCAGCCGCTCGTCGCCCGCTTCGATCACCACGGCTTTCGCCATGAGTGGATCGGCCGTGCCTTGCGAAAGCATGGCGTGGCGTGCGCCGTAGCCCCACATCGGCGTGGGAGCTTGCGGCGTGATATCGCGCTTGGCAAATCCGACTTTAAACTCCGTCTCGTCGGCGATTGCCGGCGCCGCGAGAAACAGACACAAACCGCACATGATGAACGTTCGCAGCATGAATTTCTTCTCGTAAGTAGGTTCGTACAAACTGTAACCGGCCACGATGAGGCCGGCATGCGAAGGTCGCAGACTCCGGCTACAGTCGCGCAGGCGCTAGCTGGCAGCGCGACAGAATCCAGTTATCATAATGCATCGATCTCGACGACGCCAAAACGGGCACACATGCGGATATCGCCGTGTCGCATTCAACCTTAATATCTGTCGCCACCGCATGTGCGCTCCTCGCGCGAGTGGTTCGGTGGCCGAGCGAGTCGATTACCTCACGCAAATAAAGCCAATCCTCGCCGGCCGCTGCTATGCTTGCCACAGCGGGCTCCGCCAGCGATCCGGCCTGCGTCTCGACACGGCCGCTTTGCTAATTCAAGGGGGTGACAGCGGGCCGGCCGTCGTCCCCGGCAACTCGCATGAGAGCCTGCTAGTGTCGATGCTGACCGGCGAATCGGGCGTGCGGATGCCGCCCGAGGAGGAAGGCACTGTCCTCAGCAACGATCAGATCGAACTCGTTAAGCGATGGATTGACGAAGGCGTAGTGGCGCCCGACGAGCCCGCGCCGCCCGACGCTGCCGATCATTGGGCCTATCACCCGCCCGAGCGGCCGGCGATTCCCGAGGTGCAGAAACAATCGTGGATCGCCAATCCCGTCGATGCCTTTCTTGCTGCGCAGCATGACGCACACGGTCTGATGCCCGTCGACCCCGCTGACAAAGCAACTCTGTTGCGCCGAGTATATTTCGACCTGATCGGCCTGCCGCCGACGCGCGATGAGTTGCGTACGTTTCTTGCCAATGAGTCGCCCGACGCCTACGAACACGTCGTCGACCGGCTGCTCGACAGCCCTCAATATGGCGAGCGCTGGGCGCGGCATTGGATGGACGTGTGGCGCTACAGCGATTGGGCCGGCTACGAGCAGGAAATCCGCAACAGCGCCCGTCACATCTGGCGCTGGCGCGACTGGATCATCGATTCGCTCAACATGGACAAGGGTTATGACCAGATGGTCGTGGAGATGCTTGCCGGCGACGAAATCGCGCCCACCGATCCCGACGTTCTGCGCGCGACCGGCTTTCTCGCGCGCAATTGGTACAAGTTCAATCGCAACACGTGGCTCGATAACACGGTAGAGCACACAGCCAAAGCGTTTCTGGGCGTGACGATGAACTGTTGCCGCTGCCACGATCACAAATACGATCCGATCAGCCAGGCCGAGTACTACGAGTTTCGCGCGATCTTCGAGCCGTACGATGTTCGCACGGATCGGGTCGCCGGCGAGCCGGACATAAACAAGGACGGCCTGCCGAGAGTTTGCGATTTGAAGCCGGACGAGCCGACGTATCTGTTCGAGCGCGGCAACGAATTGCGGCCGGACAAGGAGAATCCGCTCAAGCCCGGCGTGCCGGCCGCGTTGGGCCGAGCGCTGCAGATCGCGCCCGTTGAGCTGCCGATACTGGCCCGATATCCGGCGCTGCGAGAATTTGCGATTGAGGAAGACTTGGCGGCCGCCACTCGGCGCGTGGCCGAATGCGAAGCTGCGCGAACCAAAGCGCAAGCCGCCGTCGCCGCGGCGCAAAAGGCGGATGCCGAGGCGTCGGCGAAGGTGCAGGCCGCGAAAGCGGCTGTTGACGCCGCGGAATTGGAATCAATGAAACTGGCAACCGCTCGAGCGGCGCAGGTTGCGTTAACCGCTCGGATTGCCGCTGAAAAATCAAAGTACGGCCTGTCTGCCGGAAACACTGAGCAACTTGCGTTGGCTGCCGCCAAAGCGGAGCGCGAGTTGGCGCTGTGCCAGGCGCAGGAACAGCACTTTGCCGCCAATCAGGAGCTGAAACGACTACGAAGTGCTGCGATGCCCGAAGCCGCCGCGGCAAGCGACGAAATCGTCGCGGCTGAAAAGAAAGTAGCCGAAGTAGCGGCGCAGGTCGCGGTGGCACACGCCGCGCTGGCCACGCCGGGAGCTGACTACCAGCCGCTCGGCGAGCAGTATCCCGCAACGAGCACGGGCCGGCGTCTGGCCTTCGCGAGATGGGTAACGGACCGGAAAAATCCGCTCGCCGCGCGCGTGGCGATCAATCACATTTGGCTGCGCCATTTCGGTGCTCCGCTCGTCGACAACATGTTCGACTTCGGCCTGCGCAGCCGCGAGCCGCGCCATCAGGCGCTCCTCGATTGGCTGGCTGTGGAGCTGATGGATCACGACTGGAAAATGAAGCACATCCATCGTTTGCTGGTGACATCGAATGCCTACCGGATGAAGTCGGACGCCGGCGGCGCGAAGCAGCTCAAATTTCGCGCGCGATCGCGACAACCTGCTTTTGTGGCGCATGAACACGCGGCGGCTGGAGGCCGAGGCCGTCCGAGATGCTTTGTTCTACGTGGCCGGCAGCCTCGACCAGACCCGCGGCGGGCCGGACATCGATTGCCACGCGGCCGCCGACACGCCCCGGCGCAGCATCTATTTCCGCCACGCCTACGAAAAGCAAATGAAATTTCTAGAGATCTTCGATGCCGCGAGCACGAACGAATGTTATCGCCGCTCGGAAAGCATCGTGCCGCTGCAGGCGCTGGCGCTGGCGAACAGCGCCGTTTCGATGGAACAGTCACGACTGCTGGCGAAGCAAATCTGCTCCGAGGCCGCAACAGAAAGCGAGCCGGACAAAGCCTTCGTTGAGATTGCGTTCGAACAAATACTCGGTCGCGCACCTTCGGACGAGGAGCTTAGTGAGTGCCAGGCATTTTTGACTTCCCAAAGGGAATTGCTTCGCGACACCCGATAGGCTGACTGCCGTTGCGGGCGGCGCCAAAACGGCGACGCCGCCGTCGGCCGATACACAGCAGCGTGCGAGGGAAAATCTCACGCACGTGCTACTGAATCACAACGATTTCCTAACAGTGCGCTAACAGCAAATACGAGGTGATATGGAGAACGCATGCCGCATTTGAAACTACACAATTCGTTTTGTGGCCGGATGCCGCGGCGAGCGTTCCTGGCCGACCTTGGCATGGGGTTTACGGGCCTCGCGCTCGGCGCGATGCTGCACCGCGACGGCTTTGCCCACGACATGGCAAATTGGGCTCCACCGACCGGCCAGCCGCACTTCGCGCCGAAGGTGAAAAGCGTCATCTGGCTGTTCATGATCGGCGGCGTGAGCCACGTCGAGAGCTTCGACCCGAAGCCGGCACTCAACAAGTTCGCCGGCAAGTCGATCGCCGAAACGCCCTACAAGGGCGTGCTCGACAAATCCTTCATCGACGAAAACGTCCGCACACTCGCGCCCGAGCTTGCGGAAGGTATTGCCGCAGTTGTACCCGCTGCAAGTCGGCTTCAAGAAGCGCGGCGAAAGCGGCATCGAAGTCAGCGATTGGTGGCCGCACGTTGGCGTCGTGCGTCGACGAGCTCGGCGATCATTCGCTCGATGTGGACCAACGACATCGACCATGGCGCGCAGCTGCAGTTTCACACCGGCCGCAACATGCTCGACGGTTATTTTCCGACGATCGGCTCCTGGATTCACTACGGCCTGGGCACACTGAACGAGAACTTGCCGCAGTTCGTCGTGCTCGGCACGCCGCTGGCCGATTGCTGCGGCGGCCATGAAGCGCATCGGGCCAATTATCTTGGCCCGGAGCACGACGGCGTGCCGCTCGTTGCCGACCCGACCAATCCGCTCGCGTTCGGCCGACCGACCGAAGGCATATTCCGCGAAGAGCAAGCAGGCCGAGTTCGAGCTGCTCGACCGATTGGACCGGCTCACGTTGGCCCAGTATCCCGATGATGCCAACGCGCGGGCCCGCATCAAGTCGTACGAGCTGGCGTTTCGCATGCAGCGAGCGATTCCTGAAGTGTTTGAGTTCCAGCAAGAAACCGCCGCCACGCATAAGCTGTATGGCATCGATAGCGAATCGACGGCGCCGTTTGCAAAGAACTGCCTCGCCGCACGGCGACTTGTGGAGCGTGGCGTGCGCTTCGTGCAGGTGTATCACGGTGGCGTCGGCGGCGCCGGCGGCTGGGATGCACATAGCAATCTGCTGGCGAATCACGCGGCCAATTGTGCGCAGGTCGACAAGCCGATTGCCGGCTTGATCCAGGACCTCAAGCAGCGGGGGCTGTTGGAGGAAACGCTCGTCGTGTGGGCCACGGAGTTCGGCCGCTCGCCCGGCACCGAAGGTGCGAACGGCCGCGACCATCATCCGTTCGGGTTCTCGGTATGGATGGCCGGCGGGGGAATCAAGCGTGGCATCGTGCACGGGGCCACGGATGAGCTGGGCTTTTCCGCCGTCGAACACCGCCACTACGTCACGGACATCCACGCCACCGTGCTGCACCAGCTGGGGCTCGATTCGCGGCGCCTGGAAATTCCCGGCCGCAAACGGCTCGAAATGGAGCACGGCCGCGTGATCCGCGAAATCCTGGCGTGATGCAAGGTGTAGTTGAACTCGCAAGAGTTCAGTCACATACGTAGCTGAATTCTTGCGACGTCAGCTACGCGCGCGGCGTCCCCCAATGCTCGCGGTACTCGCGGCCGATGAGCGCGTTGGCTTCGTCGTCGCCGACGATCTGCTCGTTGGCCGGATCGAAGTTGAGTGACCGTCCAAGCCGCGTGGCAATGTTGCCGAGGTGGCAAAGCGCTGTCGACAAGTGAGCCACCTCGGCATCGGCGTTGAGCTTCGCCTCGCCGCGTATCGCGGCGCAAAAGTTCGCCACGTGGGCCGCGTCGTTCTGCGCGTCCTGGCGTAACCGCAATATCGACGCGCGCATTTCGCTCGTCGCGCACCTCGACTTTGCCGCGGCGGCTGAGGAACATGAGGCCACGTTCGCCGTAAAACTCGGCGCCGCTGTCGACATTGTGCGGGTAGTTGGTTGACCACAACCGCTGCTCATAGATCAACAGCCGATGGTCTTCTGGTTTGCCACTGCCCGCGTATTCAAACGTCACCTGCTGCGTGTCGGGAAATTCGCCGTCGTCGTTGAAATAATATCTGCCGCCAATTGCTGAAACTTTGTTTGGGTGCGTGTCGACGCCCAATCCCCAGCGGGTGTAGTCGATGTCGTGAACGCCGTCGTTGCCCATGTCGCCGGCGCCGAAGTGGTACCACCACGTCCAGCGGTCATGCACGCGATTGGTGCGATACGGCAGCCAAGGCGCGGGTCCCACCCAATTATCGTAATCGAGCCCGGCCGGCGGCTCCGCCAACTCACCTTGTTGCAGGGGGCTGCGACGCTGAACGTTCCAGCATTTAGCAACGCGAACGTCGCCGATGATTCCGCTGCGCAGCAATTTCACGGACTCGATCATCATCGGCGTGCTGCGGCATTGCGTGCCGTGCTGCACGTGGACTTGATTGCGCTTGGCGGCCTCGACCAGCAGGCGGCTCTCGCGAATGTTGTGCGAGATCGGCTTTTCGACGTACGCGTGCTTGCCGGCATCGCAGGCCAGGATCGCGGCGGGCGAATGCCAGTGGTCGGGCGTCGCGACGATGACCGCATCGAGCGATCTGTCGTCAAACAGTTTTCGCATGTCGGATACAGCCCGGTTGGAATCGACTCCAAATGACCGGGCGGCGGCGGCCCGGCGCTCCGCGTCGACGTCACACACGTAGGCCAGTTCAACATTTGGCACCTTCTGAAACAGCCCGGCGTCGTGAACCCCGCGCCCGCCGCAGCCGATCAAGCCGACAACAATCTTGTCGTTAGCACCCCTGGCCGCCGCCGCAGCATTGCCGCGCAGCGTCGCAGCCGCCACAAGACTCGCCGAGGAAAGCTTCAAAAAGTCGCGGCGGTTGGTATGGTCGTCCATCGTGGTACCTCATTAGTTCTTTACTTCACCGGCTGCGTTTGCTGCGAGTGGCCTATATAATTGCCATTCATGAGTCGCTGGCTTTTCTGGACGTTGCTGACGGTCATCACCTGGGGCGTTTGGGCCGTTCTTCCAAAATGGATCGGCAGCGACCTCACGTCCCCGGCTCATATCCAGGCGGCATCCACTCTGGGAATCGTGCCTGTCATCATCATGCTCTGGATGATGAAGGATACTTCTACCGGCGGCAATCGGCGGCGCGGCGTGCTGCTCGCGCTTGGCTCGGGAATCGTATCATGTTTGGCGAACATCGCCTATTTCGACGTGCTTGGCCGCGGGGCCGAAGCGTCGGCGGTCATACCGGTCACTGCACTTTATCCGGCAGTCACGGTGCTGCTGGCGATTCCAATTCTGAAAGAGCGATTGTCGCCCACGCAGCTCGTTGGCATTGGCCTGTCGCTCGTGGCGATCTACCTGTTCAATGTGGGCGACGAGGCGGGCATTGTCTCACCGTGGCTAAATATTGCGTTGATTGCGATCTTCCTGTGGGGCGTTTGCGGTTTGTTGCAGAAGATGTCGACCGAACATATCTCGGCACGATTGTCGGCAATTTGGTTTCTGCTCTCATTCTTTCCGATTGCAGCGTTCATACTCTGGCGCGAGCCGCTGCCTCCGGGCGTGTCGCTGCGATTCGTGGTTGGTCGCTATGGCGGTCGGCTTTGCGATGGCGCTGGGTAACTTCACGATTCTAATGGCCTTTGCCAGCGGCGGAAAAGCTTCGATCATCGCTCCGATGGCGGGCCTGTATCAATTGATCAGCATTCCGATCGCGGTGATCGCGTTCGGCGAGCGGCTTGGATGGCGCCAAGCCGCCGGCATCGCCTGTGCCACGCTCGCCGTCGTCATGTTATCCTATCAATCTCAGCCGGAATCCGCTGATCCGGCGCCTGCAAAAGTGGATGCTACGTGATGAAAACGGTCACTGAACTTCTCAAGCACGGAACAGTCATTGGCGACGGCGGCTATTTGATCGAGCTTGAGCGGCGCGGGTATGTCGACAGCGGTTCGGGTCGTGAACAAGTCGGCACCGGCCGCGGCAGCGGTCAGTTTACGCCGGAAGTCGCGATCGAGCAGCCGGATGCGCTGCGCGAGCTGCACCGGGAGTTTTTGAACGCCGGCTCGCAGGTGCTGCAGGCGCTGACGTTTTTCGGCACGCGGGAAAAGCTAAACCGCGCCGGCTATGGTGCTCAAACGGAAACGATCAACTTCGCGGCCGTGAAATTGGCCAAAGAGGTCGCCGCCGACAAGGCGCTCGTGGCAGGCAGCGTGTCGCGCACGCAGCTCGTCGAGCGCGAAGGGCCGGCCGCGCTGGGAAAGGCGCGCGACCACATCGCCGAACAAATTCGCCTGCTCAAAGACGCGGGCGCGGATTTTCTCATACTGGAAACCTTTTTCCATTTGTCGGAAATGAAAGTCGCGCTCGAAGCGGCCGCCGAGAGCGGGCTGCCGGTCGTCGCCACGATGAGTTTCCGTCCGCTCGTCACTCAGTGCAGCGATGGCCATACGCCGGCCGAATGTGCCGCGCGTGATGGCTGATCTCGGCGCGGTGGCGGTCGGAGCAAACTGCGAGCAAGACCCCGCGCGCATGCTGCCCCTGCTGCGCGAAATGCGCGATGCGGCGGGCGTCGCGATTGCGGCCCAGCCGGCTGCGTTCCGCACGACCGACCAGTGCCATTCATTCACGCGGCTGCCTGAATTTCCAGACGCGCTGGAATCGATTCAAATTCCGCGCAACGCATTTGTCGAATTCGGACGAGTCGCACGCAACGAAGGCATCCGCTACGTCGGCGGCTGCTGCGGCTGCAACGCGGCCTACATCCGGGCACTGGCCGCCGGAGTCAACGCATCGACGTGATGCTGCCATGGCCGACCAGCCGCAACCACAGTACGCGATCGGCGTGGACATCGGCGGCACGAAGTGCGCCGCCGGACTGGTTCGGCTTGATGAGGGGCGCGTGATCGCCCGGTGCGAGCTGGCCACGCGACCCGAGCGCGGCGGCATGGCGGTGCTGAACGATGTGATCGCGCTCACGAAGTCTTTGCAGGAGGAGGCGCAGGAGCTGGCCATCGTGCCGGCCTCGGTTGGGATCGGCATCTGTGAACTCGTGAGCCGTGACGGGCGGGTTCTCAGCGAGGCGACTGTCCATTGGCAAGACCCGCTCATTCACGAAACGCTTGCCGCGATGAGCCTTCCGGTGCAGATTGATGCCGACGTGCGAGCCGGCGCTCGCGCGGAGGCGCTGTATGGCGCCGGCCGCGACTCGCACTCTTTTGTTTATGTTTCGGTGGGAACTGGCATCAGCGCCTGCCTTGTATTCGACTCCAAGCCGTATGCCGGCGCGCGCGGGTTGACGGGCACTTTTGCCAGCAGCAACGGCCTGATCCCTGGAACGGACGGCCAGCTCCACGCGGGGCCGCCGCTGGAATTTTTGCGTCCGGGCCAGCGCTGGCGGCGCGGTTTGTTGAAGAGCGCTCAGATTTCCCAGGGGCGGCGACGGAAGTTCTGCGGCTTGCCGCAAGTGGGGACTCCCACGCCAAGAATATCGTTGCCACGGCGGGGACGGCATTGGGCGCTTCCATCGCCAATCTCGTTAACATTTTGGACCCCGAAACGGTTGTGATTGGCGGCGGCTTGGGACTGGCCGCGGGGCTTTATCGGGAGTCAATCGAAGTCGCTTTGCGCCGTCATGTCTGGTCCGAATTACACCGCGACCTCAAGATTATGTCTGCCCAGTTAGGCAACGATGCGGGAATCGTTGGCGCGGCTGCCCTGGGCAACTTTCATTCTTGAATCGACGTCGTGTGTCCATGCTCAAGCCGCAAGTCTTTGCCGATCACGAAGCGGTCAGCCGGCACGCGGCAGATCGGATTGTGGATCGGCTCCGCCAGGAACCAGCGGCGCTTCTCTGCCTGGCCTGCGGAGCGACGCCGATTCGCACCTACGAGCTGCTCGCCCAGCAAGGTTCACGCGAGCCGTCGTTGTTTGCCAAGTGCCGTGTGATCAAACTCGACGAATGGGGCGGACTGCCGCCCGGGGATCCGGCGACGTGCGAAGTGCAACTGCGATCGAAATTAATCGAACCGCTGCGTTTGCACGAGCGGTACGTCAGCTTCAACAGTCAGCCGCAGGACCCAAAGGCGGAGTGCGCACGCGTAGCAAATTGGCTTCTAGAGCACGGGCCGATCGATACGTGCGTGTTAGGGCTCGGCGTGAACGGCCACATCGGCTTCAACGAGCCGGCCGCATACCTAGAACCGCATGCTCATGTCGCGCAGCTTTCGCAGGCGTCGCTCGAGCACGCCATGCTTGGCCAAACCACCCACCGGCCAATCTACGGGTTGACGCTGGGAATGGCTGATCTCGTGCAATCACGTCAGGTGTTATTGCTGGTCACCAGCTCGGCTAAACGAGAAGCGCTCCATCGTTTCCTAACCGGCCCGATCACGACGGAGTTTCCTGCCTCAATGCTGCAGCTACATCCAAACTTCGCGGTTCTTTGTGATGCCGCGGCTAATTCGAGCGGAGGAGGGGCGCGCATGAGCGTGTTGAAGATCGGCGCCGTATTGTCCCGGAGGGACACACGACAATAGCCCAGCAATTCATTGCTCGGCGCAAGACGCCAAGTTCGTGGCGTGACAATTTGCCTTGCACGCTGGCGGCCGCAGCACTAAAGTGCTGGGCTATTTTCACGTCATCCCTACGGGACGGACAACACAAGCATATTAAGAATTGTGTGAAGCTCGCAGGGCGCGCGCGCTCCACGCCAGCCGCCTATAAATGCAGCTCGAAAACCGTTTTAGCGGCGCAGCAGATGCCGGTATGATCGCGTTACGAAAGGCGCGGCACAGAGCAGCGACCGCCAGAGTAGTTCCGCACGGCTCGGGGAGCGCGCTCGCCAGTTCACTGGCTGCGCCGGTCGTTGCGGCGAAGTTTTGTCGCCAAACCAGATAATCGGCATCGTTGACGGTACCGTTGCCGGAACCATCGGCTGCGAGGCCGATTCCCTCGGACCCGTTTGTTTTGCGCCAGATCACGTAGTCGGCCGTGTCCACGCGGCCGTCGATGTTGTAGTCGCCGGACAGTCCGACCTGTCGCTGCCACACGCGCACGTAGTCGACGTCCATGTGCTGCGGGAAGACCGTGGAAGCGTTGGGGTCGCCGCCAAAATCGCCGCCCACCGCCAGGTTGAGGATGACGTTCATGGGATTTTCGAAAATCGGCCGGCTCGCCGTTTCGTTGACCGTGTAATGCAGGACGCCGTCGACGTAGAAGCGTAACTGCGCGGCCTCCCATTCGACGGCGTACGTGTGGAAGCCGCTGTGAAAGTTTACGGGCGTGCCATTGTCGCTCGCCGTGTAGTTCTCGAACACAAACTGGTGCTGACTGCAACAGGGAACCGACGGATCAACCTGCCAGTGATACGCGCTGCTTACGAGCATTGGCTCGCTGCCGCGATTTTCCAGGATGTCGATCTCGCCGCCGGTGGGCCAAGTTTTGGCCCGGGGCAAGAGCCAGAACGCCGGCCACATGCCCTGCGTCGTTGGCAAGTCGATCCGCGCTTCGAAGCGGCCGGGGCCGAATGTCTGCCAACTTTCGAGCCGCGCAGAACGGTACGCTTTTCCATCGAGCGGCTGGTTGGTCGCGGTGATCCGCAGCTTGCCGTCCACAATCGATGCCTGCTGGGGCACGTAATACTGCTTCTCGTTGTTGAAGCTGTTGCGGCGCGTGAGGACGTCCCAGTTCTCTGTATTCACGGCGGCGCCGTCGAACTCATCCTGCCAGACGAGTTCCCAGCCGGGCACGTCCGGCACCTCGGCTGCGGCCGTGGCGGCAAACGCAACCGAAATTACGAACGCTGCAGCACACGAAACGATGGACCAAGTTCTGCGACACAAACCCTTCATCAATAATTCCACGAGCAGCGCGAAGCCGACCGGCGGCTTGCCGCATCAAGAGGTCAGAATGCGCCGGTAGCGGCGCTCATCGTCGGCCACTCAAAAAGTGTGAAGCCTCTCCGAACCGCCCCAGCGAGCCCCTGCGGAGACGGTAAAGTCTCTGTTACCTATGGCCCCTAATTATATACTCCACAGCTTCCATCGAACGGCTGTAATCTTATCGCCGCCGATTGAACGAGCAAATCGCAATGGCAAGAGTAGCGAGCACAAACGACGCCGGTTCGGGAACGGCGCTCTGCCCTAAGCCGCTGCCGGCGCCGCCCGGGCTGCCGAAGTTGGTGCGCCACGTGTTGTAGCCGGCCGGGTCGCCGCCAAAGCCAGCGGGATTCTTTCGCCATACGACATAGTCGGCGGCGTCGACACTGCCATCGGCGTTGTAATCGCCGGGCAGGCCTTCGCTTTCTACAGGCGCCGTATTTGGGTTCGCCGTGGCCAACATCTGGGCTTCGTTGGCGAAGACCTCAAGCAACAGATTATCCACCCAGATACTTCCGGCATCGACAAGATCCGTGGGGGGGTTAGCGAAATCGCCCAAGAACATTACGGCCCGAACTTCCTGAACATCCTCGACGTTGAATGGCACTCCTCCGATAGTCCAGCCAATCCCATCGTCGAGCGGATCGTCATCGACGACAAGAAAGGCTTCGACCAAGCGCCATTCGCCGGGAACTAAGGATTCGGCGACCGGCTTGCCGAACGAGGTCGCGCCGTCGTTATTCATGTCGACCCACGACGCCTGGCTCTGATTGCGGCCATTGAAGTTGGCATGGCCCGCGTTCTGATCGGTGTCCCAGATGCGTTCGCCAAAGCGGGGAAACCCGGGGGGCTCGAAATCCGCATCGCCCGAGAGCGCCGTCTTCCACAGTTCGAATTTGGTGACCGGTTCGATTTGCGGAAATTTGGTGACCGGGTCAGCGGGGTCCTGTCGCATCCACATCGAAAACCGCAGCGCATTTCCGTTCTCGAGCCTGCCGCTTGCGTTGCCAATGGCCGCGAAGACAGGATCTGGCGGTACAGGGTTTTCCACGCCCGTGTCATTGTCGCCGTTGGAGATAGAGATCGACAGCCCAGCGCCGTCATTGTTCCCAAAACCGTCCATCGTGTAGACGACGATGTCGTTTGCATCGTCGATTGCGGTGTCATCGACTTGGAACAGCAGCCCGGCGCCGCTGGCGAAGATGTTCACGGGACCACCGAACATCGATCCGCCTGGAGTGCCATTGATGTCGGTGATCTGAGGGATGGCAACGGCTGCGTGAATCGACGCCCGTCCGCCGACTAAAACAGCCGCCACCAGCAACGCGCTACGCAACACATTTATGAACAATCGCATACGTCTGCCTCCTCGTAATCTCTGTGTCCTCGTTCTTCTATCGCGTGAGCGTGCGATCCGGTCGGCGCCATAAAGCAGCGAGAATTCAATGCGCCTACACCGCCTTTCCGAAACACGAACCGCGTATCAGGCACAGTTTCGAGCACTTCGGTGAAAACTTTGCGGAACTGTTTCTGAATTTACTGCCGGGGCACGTAGGTGTCAACAACTTTCGGAGAATTAAGCGTAATTTGCTGCCGTCTCGAGCCGCTGGCCGTTGGGGAGAACGCGTGTTAAGCGCCCTGGAACGCGGCCGGTGGTGTGATTAATTTCGAGCCAGGCCGTGCCCACCACGCTCGATTTCGTCCCCGCGAATTGGCTGGCATCGGAATTGGCGACCAGCTCATACGCTTGCCGGCCAATTTCTCGCGAATCCTGGCAGATGGCGGTCATTGTCGGAAAGACCATAAAACGCTCGTCCGTATCGTCGAACCCGAGAATCGAGAGCTCGTCTGGAATATCAAGGCCCATCTTATGGGCTTCGTTGATTGCTCCCGAGGCCGTCAGCGGATCGACAATAAAGACGGCGGTCGGCGGCGATGCCAGGCTCATAATTTTCCGCAAAAGCTGTGCTCCATCGAGTCGATGCGCAGGCACGCGAAACTCCAGCTGCTCGTCGTAAATGTTGGCCGCCTGGAGCGTTTCGCGGTAAGAGTCCAGGCGATCCTGGTGGTCGCCGTCATCGGTGTCGTTTGCCGCGATGGCGATGCGGCTGTGGCCCAATGAAATCAGGTGCTGAACGCCTTCCTTGCTCGCGGCGCGGGAGTCGTTATACGCGAAGGAAAGGGTGGGGTGGTCAAAATGATCGCCTAAGACGATGGCCGGAAAACCTTCGTCGCCAATTGCCCGCACGATGTCGCGATCGGCGGTTGTGGATCGCAATATCACGCCGCGAATGCCCTTACGAAAGAAGAACTGTGTGTAGGTGTCGTCCGGGGCCTTGTCTCGGCGAAGGTGAATGATTTTCAGGTCAAATCCGCTCTCCAGCATGCCGGCCACAATTCCATCGAGACAGGCCGCATCGTAGGGCGACCCGATCGAAAAAGGCCCGGTGTAGACCAGTGCAATTGCCGCAGCGTCGCGGCGGCCCACGGTGGGCGAATAACCACAGCGTTTAACGGCGGAGAGAACGCGATCGCGCAATTCCGGAGCGACGGTGGTGCTGCCGTTAACGACCCGCGAAACGGTGGCGATCGACACTCCGGCCTTACGGGCGACCCTGCGAATCGTACTCATTGTTCGCCCCCAACAAGAATGAATAAGAAACTGTTTCCGAGATTAAGATACGCGCGGCACCTTGCGCTGTCAACTATTTTGCAGCCTTTCTGCAAAGGACTTGGTCGCCGGCGCGGCGAGCATGGGCAGCGCGAGGTCGAGGTGTGAACCGCCTTCAGCCCTCAGAAGCCGACGTCGCTCTAAGTTCACGTTGAATTCCGCGAGATAGTTGAGCGTAGGCATCGCAGTTTCACGGTTTCCTTGCTTTCGCGGCGGGCTACAATCCGAGGCCATAGGTTGCAGTACTCGCTGGAACCTTTGGGACAGGTCACAAGTCGTATTGGCGGCCTCCATGGCGATTCTTTCGCGGAAAGAAAAACTGGCCTACGGGGTGGGCGATTTCGGGGCAAATCTTGTATTTCAGTCGCAGATCACGTTTCTGCTGTACTTCTACACGGACGTCTTCGGGATCTCGGCCGCGACTGCGGGAATTATCTTGTTGAGCTCGCGCATCGTCGATGCGTTTAGCGATCCAATCATCGGGGCAATATCGGACCGGACTGAGTCGCGCTGGGGGAAGTACCGGCCGTGGATCCTGTGGACGGCGCCGCCGCTGGCCATTGCATTCGTCCTGTGTTACACGACGCCGAAGCTAAGTCAAAGTGGAAAAGTCGTTTGGGCCGCTGTTACCTGCACCGTCCTGATGATTGTTTACGCGGCCAACAACATTCCGTATTGTGCGCTGGCAGGTGTGATGACCGACGACTCGAGCGAGCGTACAAGCCTGCTGAGCTGGCGGTTTATTTTCGTGATGGGCGCAGCCTTTGTTGTCAACACGTTCACCATCGAGCTGGTGGATCGCTTCGGCGGCGGCAACAAGGCGATCGGATATCGTTCGGCCATGGGGATGTGGGCCGTAATTGCGGCAATTTGCTTCGTGATTTCTTTTGCATTCACTCGCGAGCGGATAAGCAGGAAGCACAGCAATCATGCGGCGTTTCGCCAAGTTCTATCCGACCTGCTTTACAACGGCCCATGGGTAGCCTTGTTCGCCATGGCCGTGTTGATACACATCCAGCTGGCGTTTCGCGGCAGCGGAATGCTCTACTACTTCAAGCATTTCCTGATTCGCGAGGATCTCTTCGGCTGGTTTAACGGAGTGGGGCTGGCCGCGGCAGTGATCGGCGTTTTGCTATCGAATCCGCTTGCGGCGCGACTGGGAAAGCGGACCGCGTTTCAGATGTGTTTGCTTGTGTCCGCGGCCTTGCTCGCTTCGTTTGCTTTGTTGCCGCGCGATTGGGTGTGGGGGTTGTTTGCGCTGCAGGTCGCGTTTCAACTGGCTTTCGGACCGACGATCCCGCTGCTGTGGACGATGATGGCCGACGTCGCGGACTATACGGAATGGAAGACGGGGCGACAGTGTACCGCCTTGGCATTCGCCTCGATTGTGTTTGGGATGAAGCTCGGCTTGGGAATCGGTAGCTGGCTGTGCGGCGAATGGCTTGGCTTTTCGGGTTACTCCTCGCTGCCGGCTCAATCGCCATCGGCAGTCGATGGGATGGTCGTGCTCGTCAGCATCCTTCCGGCCATTGCGCTCGTGTTTGGATTCCTCGCGCTGTTCATCTATCCAATCAATGAGCGGCTAGAGCAGCAGGTGCGAGAGGACCTCCGCGAGCGGCGTGACAGCGGAGCATCGGCAGCGTTGGGCTAGTCCGGTCACGGCTGAATTGATGATGGCTGTGTGTGTGCATCTTCCGTCCCGAAGGGACGATGTGAAAATAGCCCAGCACTTTAGTGCTGCGGTTGCCAACCGTGTAAGGCGCATTGCAAGTCCCGTAGGGACGACTGAAAAAGCGCGACGTATTCACGGTTCGGCCGTCCCTACGGGACGGGACGCGGTGAGGTGGAATCGTGCGCCCAGCAATGAATTGCTGGGCTATTGTCGTGTATCCCTTCGGGACACAAGTCCCACATTCAATCCACCCCGCTTGAAGACAGCAGCATGTACATAATCGTGCCAAAGGGCGGGAGTTAGTCTTGCTTAAGGTTTGAGCGGTTCTACGAGTGCTGATGCTGCCGGCGGAATTGCGAAGGGGTGAGCCCCACGGCGCGGCGGAAGACACGCGAGAACAAGTCCTGGTGGCCGAAACCCGTCGCGCGGCTGATGTCCGCAATCGAGCGGTCCGATTCGACGAGCAAGCGCTTGGCGTCCTCGATGCGCACGCGGCGGATTTCTGCCGCGGGCGTGCGGCCGACCAGCCGCACGAAGCGCTGCTCCAACGCCCGCCGCGCCACGGCCAGCTCGCGAACCACGTCGGACACTCGGATGCCGCTCGGCGAACGGTCGCGAATCAAATGCAGCGCGTCGCGCACCATTTCATCGTCGATCGAAAGCGTGTCGGTCGAATGTCGCACGATAATTCGGGTGGGAGGAAACAACAGCGGCTTCTTGCGCGGCTTCTTGCCGCGCATCATCTCTTCCAGCAGGCGGGCCGCCTCGTAACCGATCTGCTCGGCAGGCTGATCGATCGTCGACAGCGGCGGGCTGGAAATGTGCGACATCAGCTCGTCGTAATCGCCGCCGAGCACGGCCACGTCATCAGGCACACGGATGCCGGCGTAGTGGCAGGCTTCGGTGACCTGCCGGCCACGCGCGGCGCTCCAGGCGAGCACGGCCACCGGCCGTGGCAGATCTTCGAGCCAGTCGACGAGGCTGGCCAGGTGCGCATTCCAGGCGATTGATCGCTGGTCGCCGCCCGGCGTTGGGTACATCTGGCACTGACGATTTTCGGTTTTCAACGTGGCGCAAAACGCCTCGGCTAGCTGGTCGCTGTAGCCGAGCTGATGGAGCGGGCCGCAATAACCGAAGTCTTTGAATCCGGCCGACAAAAAATACTCGGCGGCCATGCCGCCCGGTGGCCTCCGGGTCGACCGTGCAGCGAGCGATGCGGTCGCCGTGGAAGGGATACCAGGAAAGATTGATTGCCGGCAGGCCGCTGCCGGTGATTTCCTTCGCCAGCGACTCGCGATTGATCCGAGCGATGATGCCGTCGCCGTCCCAGCCTTCGGGCACGTGGAATTGCTCGTAGCGGCCCCACGGCTCGACGTGGATCAGCCAGTTGCCGACTTCCTGCGCATGGCGGCCAATGCCCTTGATGAGGCGAACGCCCCAGGAGGTCGCCGTATCAATCAGCAGACAAACTCGGCGACTTCGGGGCATGGCAAGCTTGTTAAACGTCGTAGCCCAGCGATTTGATGAGCGGTGCGAGCTTGGCAGTTACCGGGGCTAAATGTCGCTCGTAATTCTGCCAACGACCAATGGAGTTCGTAAAGATCGGCCGGGCAACTTCTTCATAACTAGGCGAGCGAACCGGCTTGCGTTTGGCGCGATCGCGGTAGTTCAGGACGGCATCGTCCCATGGCAGAGCCAGTGCTTCAAGAACGCGCCTGGCTTCGCGGGCCAGGTCACGAACCGTATCCTCATAGTGGACCTCGATCCAATCGCCGATCATGTCGCGCATTTTGAGCCATGCGCCCATGTCCAAAGCGAAGCGGTCAATCGCACGGTCCAATGTGAGAAAGCAGACGCTCACCGGCGTAATCGGCAGGTAGCGCAAGAAACAACTGACGATCACATCTCTCGGGTCGCGCAGCGCGACGATTAGTTTTATTTCGGGAAAGACGCGGCGCAGGGCCGGAATCATAAGGTTGACCGCCGGGTTCTTGTCGAGATGCAGCCGCGTGCCGATCGGCTCGCCGAGCATGCCTTCCATGGCCGCAAGGTAGGCGGAGCGAGCGCTGATGACTTGCTCATCAGTAAGCTCCTCGAGGATCAACTCGATGGGCGTATCGAGCGGCCGGCCAGCCCCTAGCTGCGGAAAGATATCGCGCTGAACGCTTCTTTCTCTTCGCTACTAACAACGTCCGGGTGCGAATCGAGTACCTGCTCCAGTAGCGTCGTGCCGGCGCGTGGAAAGCCGGTCAACACCGCGAGGCGCTGGGTGGCGGCGCCTGCCGGCATCGTCTGCCAGCGAGAAAAGTGATCGATAGTCGAGCGCCTCGACCATCCGCGCGCAGCGCGCGAGGATAAACTGCGCAGCATTCCAGGCGGAAGCGTCGTGTTGCAGCAAAATCCTTTTGCAGCTAAGACTGGCTTCCCAAGCGGCGTCATATTCGCCCGCGGAGTCCAGCGCGAGGCACAATTCGCCATAAGCCTCGGCCAGCAGCAGGGGATGGTTCGCTGCGCCGGCCACGATCTGCTGCAAGGTGCTTCGCGCCTTATCCAATTCGCCGCGCCTCCGCTCGATTCTCGCGCAGCAATAACGGAGGAATGGAATGCGGCTCGGAACGAAGAATCCGTGAAATGATCTCGGCCGATTCGTCGAGCGCATGGCGCCGCTCGCATACCTTTGCCAATTCTAGTTGAGTTGCGGACGACGGGGCAGAAAGGCAAGCGCGTCGGAAGCACAACTCCGCGCGTTCGGGCCGATCGATGGCTAGGTACGCTACTCCGGCTGCGTGTAGCACGTCGCTGCGCCGCGGCGCGAGTCGAATCGCCTTTTCCAGCAGTCCCTCGCCGCGTCGGACCTGAGAGCGTGCGCCCAAGGCACGCGCTGCTTCGATCAGCACCGCGGGATCATTCGGCGCTTTGCGCACGGCCTGGTTGAACTTGCGAACGGCATCTTCGAATTGCCGGTCGCGCCAAAGCGACCTTGCGACGTTCAAAGCGGTCGGGGGCCGCCCCTGGCTCGAAGACTTGTCACGCCGCCGCATGCTTTTTCACCGCGAAATCGGCATCCTGGTTTGGCGTCCATCATAACCGACCGCCCCTTTCCGCAGACGCTTTGGACGCGGGGCCCGACGTAATGGCATTAAAAAATCAAAAATTCTGCGCGGAAAATCATTGCAACTTCCGCGTGGAGTAGCCACAGTACACGGATTAGGCTTGGACAATCCCTGCACTATGCGGCGTAGCCGCAGCAGGTTTTCGTTGCGATTCCGGCGGGAGAGTAGCTAATGAAGATTACAAACTGGCGTCGAAAACTTTCGGCCGCTTTGATGGCCGGCGGCCTGCTCGTCCCCTCGGCCGCCCAATCGGCCGGGCTGAACACCAATCTGGTGACCAACGGCGACTTTGAAAATGTAAACCTCGCCGTGACGGGGGATTACAATGGGCCACTTGTTCTTGGCTGGACGGGGCCCAATCTGTTTGCCTATTCCCACGACGGCAGCAGCAGTAGTACCGGCGTTGTCGCAGATTATGCCGATGGCGCGGACCCGCCAAATGCCGGTCACTGGTATTTCACTCCCAACAACACTGGCGGCGCCGCCTTTACCGACGTTCACGATCCGGATGTTTACTTCCAGGATATTAGCGTCGGGACTGGCGATACGGGCGCCGCAATCGCCGCCGGGCAAGCGCAATATAACCTCAGTGCGTTCATGAGCAGCTACTTGAATGACACGGACTTTGGAAACGTCCGCGTCGAATTCAAGAACGGAGGCGGCGGCAGCTTAGGCATCGTGACCATCAGCGACCCTGACTTCGGCCCAGACAACGTGTGGAGCTTAACATCCACTGCCGGCGTGGTTCCCATTGGCACGGCTTCACTGCGCGTTTCCCTTTACGGCACACGAACGGCTGGGGGAGCTGGCGCCGATGGCTACACGGACAATGTGGACTTCCGCATTGCGCGCATTCCGGAACCGTGTACCGTCGCATTTGCAGGGATGGGAATTGCGGCGATAGGGCTGGGGCGACTGCCTCGCCGGCGCGAATAGCCGCTGGATGCAATCCGCTGCCTGTAACCTGTTGTAGCAAACGGTTATGCCGATGCACTCGCCGCGCGGCTTCTCGCTTGCGTGTCGGGCCAATGGTCAGTAGTTATTGGTTGCATTCGGGTCCCAGCACGGCGTCGGCCAGGACTTCGGCGATGTCGCGCACGTTTGCACTCGGGTTTTGCGCCGCCAGGCCGTCGCCGAGCATGATGAGGCAGAACGGGCAGGCGACGGCGACTGTCTGCGCGCCGGTTTCGGCGATCTCTCGCACGCGTCCTTGACCGACGCGGTTTGCGGGCGCGTCATCAAACCACATTCGGCCGCCGCCGGCGCCGCAGCAGGATGTTTGACGGCGGTTGCGCGGCAGCTCGACCAGCGGCGAATGGCTCACACCGTCGATTACCGATGCGAGCACAGAACGCGGTGCTTCGGTGACGCCGCTCGCGCGTGCCAGGTAACACGGATCGTGGAACGTGATCGGTGCGCCGTTTGATTCTGCTGTCGCCATGCGCGGCAGGCGGCCCTCGTCGATCAGCTCGGCTAGCAACTGGCTGTGGTGGACGACTTCGTAGTTGCCGCCGGCCTGCGGATAGTCGTTTCGCAGGCTGTTCACGCAGTGGGGGCAGTGGGCGACAATGCGGCGCACCTTGCGACGCGTCAGCGATTCGACATTTTGTGCGGCAAGCTGTTGGAACAGCAGCTCGTCGCCCATCCGCCGGGCCGACTCGCCGGTGCAGCGCTCTTCCGGGCCGAGCACCGCGAAGTTGACTTTCGCTGCTTGAAGCAATCGCACGACGCTGCGAGCGACTTTTCTGCGCGGCGATCGTAAGCCGCGGCGCAGCCCACCCAGTACAGAACGTCGAAATCGGCATTCGCGCTTGCCAGCGGCACATCGAGGCCAGCAGCCCAAGCGAGCCGGTCGGTCGGCGGCATGCCCCAAGGGTTTCCCGCGCGGTCGGTCTTCTGCAGGGCGGCTGCCGGCGAGCCGCGCAGCGAACCTTCGCCGATGAGGTATCGCCGCATGTCGGTGATCATCCGCATCGGGCTGATGCCGAGCGGGCAGACGTCGGCGCATGCGCCGCAGGTCGTGCACGACCACAACGTTTCGGCGGCAATCGGCTCGCCGTGCACGTTCTCGTTCGTGCCGCGCGAATTCATCACGCCGACAAGATCCTGCACGACGTTTCGCGGCGAAAGCGGCTTGCCGGCCTCGAACGCCGGGCAACTGTCTTCGCAGCGGCCGCAGGAGACGCAGGCGTCGAGCTCGATGAGTTGCCGGTAGGAGAAGTCGGCGAGACGCGCGACGCCGATCTGGCCCGTGGCTTCGACTTCTTCGATGGAAACTGGCGTCATGAGGCCCAGCGAATGGTCGCGGATGGCGAGGTTGAGCGCACCGGCGATCGAATGCAGCAGGCGCGTATACGGCATGAGCGCGATGAAGCCAAGCGCGAGCACCGCATGCGCCCACCACAGTGCGAAATGAATGCCGGCCGCGGTTTCAAGTTCAACGCCGGCGGCGGCGAACAGAATTGCGGCACAGGTAGCCGATTGGCGACAAGGCCAGGCAGAGGCGTTTGGGCGAAAACAATTCGCAGGCCTTCGACGAAATAACCGGTGATGCCGATGCGCGATCAGGGCAACGAGGATGCCGACGTCGGCCGGGCTGCGCGCGAAGCTGCCGACGCCGCGCGCACGTCGAATGAGGAACATTACGCAGCCGGCGATGAGCGCAATGCCGAATGCGTCCATCACGATTTCGTAGACGCCGAAAGTAAACGCCTTTGTGGAAGAGCGGGTTGTTCGATTCGCGACCTAACGCGTCGGCTAACAAGTGTTCGATTGCGATAAGCGTGGTGCCGATCAGCAGCACGACGAAGCCGCTGAACAGCAGGACATGGGCCAAGCTGGCGGCGCCGCGGCCGCATACGCGGCGTTGCAGCAGCACGTCGCGCATGAGGCGGCCGACAGCGAGCGGCCAGTTGACGCCGCTGCCGTCGCGCCGGCCTTGCTTCCACAAGCGAACGCGCCGCAGCACGCCGTACACCCAGATTGCGATGGCGGCCGCGGCCAGCACGTAAAACAGCGTTTGGGCCCAGCCGGGCACGTTGCCGAAGATCTCGCGCGTTAGTTGCGTGGGTGCGGCGGCGGCCAAGATTTCAGGCACCGCGGCAGGCCGCATGGTTTTGCAACTTCTCGATGAGTTCGGGCACCACCGCGTAGACGTCGCCCACCAGGCCGAAGTCGGCCACGTCGAAGATCGGCGCGTCGGGGTCGCTGTTGATGGCCACAATGGTACGCGAGTTCTTCATTCCCGCCAGGTGCTGCACCGCGCCGGAGATGCCCAGTGCGACATATAGCTCCGGCGCGACGATTTTGCCGGTCTGGCCGACTTGCAGCTCGTTGGGCGTGATGCCGGCGTCGACGAGCGCCCGAGAACTGCCGGTGGCGCCGCCGAGCACGTCGGCCAGCCGGCCCACGATCCGCTCGAAATCTTCGCTGTTTTTGATTGCTCGCCCGCCGGAGATGACTACCTTTGCCTCGGTGACATCAGGCCGGGCGCTTTTCTTTGACTTGACGCCTTCGTGGACGGCGCGAGGTTAGCAGCGCGGCATCGATTGGAAGCGTTTCGATGGGATTGCGCATTTGCGTCATCTGGTTTGGCTGGCGCGTACGCCGAGGCTCTCACTGTGACGACTTGCGGCGAACCCACGAGCCGCAGCGTTGCCGTGACGGCCCCGGCGTATTGCGGGCAATCGAAGTGAAGGTGGCCATCGACCAGTTCATGCCGCAGGACGTCGCTCGCCATCGTGCCGCCGACGAGGGCCGCGGCGCGCGGTAGGATGTCTTTGGAAAACGTCGAAGCGGCAGCGCAGACCAGGTCGAATTGGCGATCGCGCACGATGCTGCTGATAGTGCGCGCGTAGGGTTCAGCGAGTGCGTTTGCAAGCGAAGGCGACTCGACAACTAATGTCGGTGCAAATCGGGCCGCATCCGCCGCAACCGAATCCACGTAGTGTCCAAGCACGAGCCATGCCGCATCGCCGCCGGTTGCCGCCCGCGATCGATTGCGCGAACGCGAGTGCAGATAAGCTGCCAGCGCGAAGTGCGCTTCCATCATGTTCGGCGAGAATGAGAATTCGCATTTGCCGTATTCAGCCCTGCAAGGGCAAACTGTGAAAGCCCAGGGCGCAGCCTCGCCGTGGCGAGGCGCAGCCCTGCGAAATGGTACATGCAGGCCCAACGGGCCGAAAGTTAATAGCCAGGCGGCGTCAGCCCCTGGCAAGTATTGGAAAACAAGGGACGTAAAGCCCCAACGGGGCGACAGTACGCACGCCCCGTTGGGGCTTTGATTTCATGGGAACGCTTTTCCAGGGGCTAACGCCGCCTGGCTATTGACGGCCGCCGCGTTGCGGCTGAAAACTTCGTTGCTTGCAGTTGCATGTCCATGTTTGCCCTGGGCTGTCATAGTTTGCCTTTCAGGGCGATTCATTTCGTGCCGGCTAATTGGCCGACGTTTTCGCGTAAGCGGTCGACGAGCTCATCGACGGAATGCAGACGTTCGCAACGGCGCTGCGTGTCAGCCGAATGGTATCGAATTGTTTGTACGCGCGGCTCCAGCGACACGCCTAGTTCGGCACAAGGAATCACATCGAGCGTTTTCTTGCGGGCTTTCATGATGCCGGCCATCGAGGCGTAACGCGGTTCGTTCAGTCGCAGGTCAGTGGTGACGACCGCCGGCAGCGGCAGCCGGAGCGTTTCGATTCCGTGGTCGGTTTCGCGGTCGACGCGGATTTCCCCGCCGAGCAATTCCAGCCGCGAGGCAAATGTGGCCTGCGGCCAATCCAACAGGGCCGCCAGAAACTGGCCCGTTTGGTTGGCGTCATCGTCGACCGCTTGTTTTCCCATCAGGACCATGTCTGGCTGCTCGCGCCGACGACGGCGACGAGCAATCGGGCGACATTCCATGGGTCAAGCGGCTGGTCGCATTGGACGTGGATCGCGCGGGCGGCGCCCATTGCCAGGGCGGTGCGCAGCTGCTGCTCGTAACCTTCCGCGCCGATGCCGACGGCGACCACTTCCACCGGGTCGGTTAGCTTTTCGCTGATGCGGACGGCCTCTTCGAGCGCGATCGCGTCGAAGGGATTGATCACAAACGGAATTTGATCGATCGCGATGCGGCTGCCGTCGGCCGCGGCGACGATTTTTTGATCGGTGTCGGGGACGCGCTTGGTGGGGACGAGAATTTTCATGTGACGGCGAATAGTCGTGACGAGCTCTTTCGACGAACGGCGCCGCCGAACCCTCCCCTAGCCCCTCCCTAAGAGGGAGGGGGAAGCCGAAGTAACCGGCGCGGGGCGTTCGACTTTGCCGTAGTAGTTGCCGGCCATCTCGACGCACTTGGCCTCGATGTCGGCCCGTTCGAGGTAGCCCGGCATGTCGAAGTAGCGGTCGGCCTCGATCGATTTCACATCGTATCGGCTGTGGCCGTCGAGGATCAGTTGCGACATGATGAGGCCGATGGCCGGGCTTTGCACGATGCCGTGGCCTGAGAAGCCGCAGCAATGGTACAGGCCGTCGATGTCGGGCATCTTTCCGCAGAACGGGCGGGCGTCGGGCGTGAATGTCATGATGCCAGTGGTGATGGTCATCGGCGTGCGCTCGTCGATCCACGGGAACCGCTGATGGGCCGCATCGATCAGGCGGGCGACTTGAATCGAATCGCGGGCCGCCTTCATGCGCGACATGTCGAAGTCGACAGGCAGCTTGCGCATGTCGTGCAGGTCGGGCTCGGCGTCGTAGATGCCGACGATCAGGCCGCCGCTTTCGGGCCGCGTGTAAATTCGCAGCTCGCGGTCGCGGATCGCCGGGCTGAGCCGATCGACCGGATGCGCAGGGTCGGGCCGCGTGGTGAGGTAATAGTGGCCGATTGCGGCGGTGGGCAGCACCGTCTCGGCCATTTCCGCGTTGAGGTACGACCACGGGCCGCCGGCGTTGACGACGACGGGTGCATGATAGTCGCCGCCGGCCGTCTTCACGCCAGTGACGCGGCCGCCGTCGACGAGGATATCGATGACGGGCGTGTTCGTTTTGTACTCGACTCCACGTTCGCGGCCGATTTTGAGGTACGCGCCGGCAAGCTCGGCCGGCTGCAAGTGGCCGTCCGTCGGGCAGTAGCAGGCGTCGAGCAGGTCGTCGGTCCGCATGTACGGCATGCGGCGGGCGACTTCGTCGATCGGCATGTGGTCGATGTCGAAGCCGATCGATTTGCCCATCTCCACCAGCGAGGCGATTTCGGCGGCGCGCTCCGGCGTTTCGGCGATCCGCAGCGAGCCGGTCTGCACGAAAATTTCAACGCCGGCCTGCTGCTCGAGCTCTTTGACGATGGCCACGCCATCGATGAGCATGCGCGTGTGCTCGGCATTGCCGCGCAGTTGGCCGAGCAGGCCGGCCGCGCGGCCGGTCGAGCCGTTGCCGAGGCGTTCGCGCTCCAGAACGAGCACGCTCGCGCCGCGGCCGGCAAGCTGCATGGCGGTGCTTAGTCCGGCCACGCCGCCGCCGATGATGATCACGTCGGCAGTCTGTTGCGAAGTCATACGCTCATTGTAAATTGCTATATGCTCTTCAATACCGAAGAAATGCGCATCCGTGCAGACATTTTAACAGGGCAGAGTATTCCCGGCGATTAGCGACAGTTATCATCGAGAGTTGCAACGTGCGATCTTGCGCAGATCGATCGGAGATCGCAGCCGTGGAGCCGTCCGTTGAATCCGCGCTATGAACGCTGGCGTTGGCTGACTTTCGGGATCACGTGGTTGATCTATGCCGGCTTCTATTTCACGCGCCAGTCGTTTGGCGTGGCCAAGGCGGCCCTCGAAAAGGCGCCAACTATCGGGTTGACGCGCGCTCAACAAGGCGACGTGGATTCGGCCTACGGCACAACGTACATGCTGGGCCAGTTCTTGTTTGGCGCATTGGGCGACCGTTTTGGACCGAAGCATGTATTGTTAGCAGGGATGGCGCTGAGCGTGTTAGCCGCCGTGGCTAGCGGATATTCGACGACATATGCTGCGTTTGTTGCATTTGCCATCGCCCAGGGAATTGCACAATCGACCGGTTGGAGCAATACGGCGAAGGTCATGAGCTCATGGTTTTCACTTCGCGAACGTGGACGGGTCATTGGTTGGTGGTGCACACACTATACGGTTGGCTCGGCAGCCGCCTTGGCGTTCGCCGGCTGGATGATGAATTCTTGGGGCAGGATGGAAGGCGGTGGCCTGCCGTCAGCGTCGTTAGTGCCCTATTGGCCGGCTGCCTTTTGGGGACCGGCAGTCGTGCTCACAGGCATTTTCGTCGTTACGTGGGTTTTTCTTCGAAATCGCCCGGAGGACGTGGGTCTTCCGCCGATCGATTCGTACCATAAAGAACCTGCTTCTTCAGCGGAGGAAATCGAGCCGGCGGCACTCAAAGCTGAAAGCGCCTGGACCAAGATCGCCCAAGTGTTGGCGAGCCCTCATATCTGGTTGCTCGCCGTTGCGTACTTCTCCGTCAAGCTGACTCGATACGTCTTTTATTACTGGGGACCAAGATACGTCAACGATAGCTTGGGAAGTGATTCGTTTGAAAGCGCAATGACGGCCGCCGTGATGCCGATTGGCGGATTGGTGGGAGTCATCGTGACTGGATACCTAAGTGATAACGTGTTCGGCTCGCGCCGTGCGCCGGTAATAATCCTGTCCCTCTTGGCGACGGCCGCCGTGCTGTTCGTAGGTATGTATCCAATCCACAACATCTGGCTTATGGGTGCGTTCTTTTTCGCGGTGGGAGCGTTTTTGTTTGGGCCGGATTCACTTATTTCCGCGACGGCTTCGATCGACTTTGGCACGAAGCAAGGGGCAGGAACTGCTACAGGATTTGTAAATGGCGTAGGATCCATTGGCGGCATTTTGGCCGGAACACTGACCGGTCGGATTACGGGTGAAGGCAATTGGAAACCGATTTTCATCGTGATGCTCGTGGGATTGGCCGTCTCTGTCGTCGTACTGCTTCCGCTGTGGCGCGTGAAGCCGCCGAGGTCGTGAGTCCTCCTTACAGAACATCGCAGATGGTCTCACGCAGAGGCGCAGAGGACGCAGAGCGGGCTTGCACGCGTAACCAAAAAGAATGAATCGCGAAAGCGCGAATGTACGAAAGGTCGAAAACCGAGAGACGCATCGATGCTATTTCGCGTTTTCGCACTTTCGTGTTTTCGTGATTCAATGATGCGCGCACGGCGCAACCAATTATGAATTGAAGTGAAAATCGGCGGATGCGAGCACTCGCCCTACTTTTATGACGCAATTTCGTTCGACTGTTGGAAAAAAGTCGTACAGCTTCGATGGCTTGTCGGCGCTGTTGGCCAAGGCGTCGCCCGCGCGCAGCGGGGATGCTCTCGCCGGGATCGCGGCTGCGGATGACGAAGAGCGCGTGGCGGCGCAAGGTCGCTGGCCGATTTGCCGCTCGTGCGGCTTCGTGGAAGAGCCGCTGATTCCGTATGAAGTCGATGAAGTGACGCGGCTCATCGTGGATACGCATGACCGCGCGGCTTTTGAACCGGTCGCCGGGATGACGGTGGGAGAGTTTCGCGATTGGCTGCTCGGCTATGAGACGACGGGCGAAGTGCTCAGCGCGCTTG
Source organism: uncultured Planctomycetota bacterium (assembly GCA_963713365.1). Lineage (GTDB taxonomy): Bacteria > Planctomycetota > Planctomycetia > Pirellulales > Lacipirellulaceae > JABDGM01. Next base: position 844,225 of record CAVQLN010000013.1, read on the forward strand.
CCCGCGGCTTGACGCCGGAAATGGTCGCGGCCGTGAGCAAGTTGATGCGAAACCAGGATCTCATCCTGGTGGCCAGCAAGTGCCGCGTAGTGACGCGGTTCCGAAACACGATCGGCCTGCCGGGCCGACTGTCGATTCGGCTGCAGCCCAATCATCCGACTGACGATCTGGTTGGCATCGGGGCGTCAATTCTCGACGGCCTGTTGTATGGCTGCGGCGACGCGGTGATCGGCATCAATCCGGCGACCGATTCGGTGGAAACGGTCGTGCGGTTGCTCGGCATGCTGGCCGAGCTGATTGAGACGTATCGCATTCCGACGCAGTCGTGCGTGCTGGCGCACGTGACGACGCAATTGGCTGCCATCGAGCAGGCGGCGCCGGTCGACCTGGTGTTTCAATCGATCGCCGGCACTGAGGCGGCGAACGCCAGCTTCGGCGTCAATTTGAAACTGCTCGAAGAGGCGCAACACGCGGCCCAGTCGCTTCGGCCGCGGCACGCTGGGCAACAACGTGATGTATTTCGAGACGGGGCAGGGCTCCTGCCTGTCGGCCGCTGCACATCACGGCGTGGACCAGCAAACGCTCGAAGCGCGGGCGTACGCGGTGGCCCGCCGTTTCGAGCCGCTGTTGGTGAACACGGTGGTCGGTTTCATCGGGCCCGAATACTTGTACGACGGCAAGCAGATCATTCGCGCGGGACTCGAAGATCATTTCTGCGGCAAGCTGCTCGGCGTGCCGATGGGCTGCGACGTGTGCTACACGAACCACGCCGAGGCCGATCAGGACGACATGGACAATTTGCTCACGCTGCTGGCCGTGGCCGGCTGCAATTATTTCATGGGCGTGCCGGGGGCCGACGACATCATGCTCAACTACCAGTCGACGTCGTTTCACGACAGCCACTACTTGCGGCAGTTGCTGGGGCTGCGGCCGGCGCCGGAGTTCGAGGCCTGGCTGGAGGAGATGCGGATTGCGCGCGGCGGCACGCAGCTACTGCCTATCGAGCCGCAGCATCGGCTAATTGGGGCGATTGCGAAAGCATAATCGAATTGTGAGCGGCGCTGGCGCATTCATGGACCATCACCCCCTGATAACGCGTGACGGCTGGACCAACCTGCGGAGCGCCACGCCGCGCGTATTGCGTTGGGGCGTGCCGGCGGGAGCCTACCGACGAGCGAGTGGCTGGACTTCAAGTCGGCTCATGCGGCGGCGCGCGATGCCGTGCACTGCGTGTTCAATGCCGAACAACTGGCGGCTGAGGTCAGGGCACTGGGTGTTGATGTCGTTGTCGTGGAAAGCGCGGCCGGCGACCGGCATACGTATTTGCAGCGGCCGGACCTTGGGCGGCGACTGGACGATCGCTCACGTTACGAATTGCAAGTGCTGCCGCGGCCGCAAGCTGCGTTTGATTTAGCCATCATCGTCAGCGACGGTCTTTCGGCGCTGGCGGTCCACCGGCAGGCTGTTCCGCTGTTGGCCGCGCTTCTGCCGAGGTTGCATGCGGGCGCCTGGCATGTTGCGCCTATTATCGTGGCGCGCTTCGGCCGCGTTGCGCTGCAGGATGAAGTAGGCCAGGTGCTTAATGCGCAACTTGCGCTGATGCTGATCGGCGAGCGGCCGGGTTTAGGCTCGCCCGACAGCTTGGGGGCGTACCTTGTTTACAACCCAGGGCCCCTCAACACGGACGCCAATCGCAACTGTGTCTCGAACATCCGCCCCGAAGGGCTGGCGCATGAGGCGGCGGCGGAAACGATCCATTACTTGCTCACCGAAGCGCGCACGCGCCGTTTGAGCGGCGTTCAGCTCAAAGACCAGCGCCTTGCGGTAGGGCGGGTGCTTGCACCCGCCGTGCGCGCTATCCGTGAACGGCGGGTGCGAGCACCCGCCCTACGTGGGATGAATGCGGCAATTGCCACCAACAGAGGCGTTGCCGGCTCAGGCACTTCGGCAAACAATGCCGCAAAGGCGTTTTCGCCGTTCGCCGCTTCGAATGCGTCGCTTGAAGATCAAAAAATCGGCGTGATTGTTGCGGAAATCGCCGTTGAGGTCGCCCATCGCGAATGCCTGCGCGGGCGTCAGGCCAGTCATGTCGCGGAACTGACCGTTTCGGAACATGCTCCAGTCGGCCAAATCTAAACTGCAGTCGCCATTCAGATCGGCGAAAAGCGAGCAGCTTGAAATGTCATACTGGACGACGACCGCGCGATGATCGGCGTTGTAGTTGGCCACGGAAAGATGAGTGTTGGGATTGCCATCAACCGGGCCAACGTTAAACGCGCTCGTGGCGGTGACGCCCGGCCCGGCGTGGTAAATGATGTCTATGCGGTCGTGGACTTCGTTCGAGGAAATCGTCGGGTAGGGGTAACCGGGCGTCCAGGTATATGCGGTGTCGCTCACTTCGTCGGGCCGGACGGCGCGGAATGAATCGATCATGCCCGCGTCGACAATCCGCTTCGATGCCGGGTATTGAACTTTGAGGTCGAACGGCCGGGGCGTGGCGCCGGCGGCCTCAGCGGTCCAATCGAGAAAAGACGGTTCGTTGAAGTCGCCGGTGAAGAAAACCGGCAGGCCGGAGCCGAGGGCAATGTTCATGTCATTGAGATAGGTGCTTACTTGCCCGCCGCGGGCCGAATTCGCTGCGGCGATCACGGCGCTTTCGTTCCGCGGGAGAATGCCATCCTGAAGGTCGTATGGCTGGTATGGATAGGGTGCGAAATGCGCGTTGAATAGCCATACATTCTGCGTTGGCGAGAGCGCGATATTGACGCCCAGGTTACCGGGCGAATGCGCGACAATCGGATAGCGGCTGATGACCTGGATGTCGCCGCCCGACTGCTGGTAATAGTGAAAGCCCATCGCCGCGGCGATCGAGCGGCCGGCGCCGTCGTCGAGTTCCTGGACGCCGATGATGTCGGCGCCGCCGGCGAGCATGATTTCGCGGAGCTTATCGCGGCCGGCTTGCGTGCCCTCGCCGCTCCACACATTGAACGTCATGATTCGCAGCGAGTCGACCGGCTGAGCCGAAAGCTGCGAAGCGGTCAGAATGGCGACAAATAGAACCGCCGTTTGACTGAGTCTGTGCATCATGGATGTGCCTGTTCCGATCCTAATTGTTCGCGTGAAACGGGTCAATTAAACGGCAGGGCGCGTTTCTACAAAATCATTGCGCAAAATCAGGGTTAGAACTGAAGTTGCGCTCGATCAAAATGAATCGAGGCTGCATTCAGCGCTGGAACACCGCTGAATTTTGCAGCGCGAATAACTGGCCACGAGAACCACGATCGGGCAAGGGGCGCAACGTTATGCCATCGCTGACTGCAGATGAAATGCGGGCGGTTGGCAGTCTCATCGCGTCGCGCCGGCCGGGATACAGCTTGCCCGGCGAACTCTATTCCAGCGAGCTGGTGTATCGCGCGGAGCTGGAGCGGATCTGGAGGCGCGGCTGGCTTTTCGCCGGGCATACTTGCGAGATCGCCAATCCGGGCGACTACTTCACGTTTTCAGTCGACTCCGATTCGCTGATCATCATCCGCGACGAAGCGGGCGAAATCCGCGCGCTGTGGAACGTGTGCCGCCATCGCGGAACGCAAATCTGCAGCGAGCCGCAGGGCAGAGTCGGCCGCCTTGTCTGCCCGTACCACCAGTGGGCCTACGCGCGAGACGGTTCGCTGATCTCATGCCGCGGCATGCAGGACGATATCGACAAGCGCGAGCTGGGCCTGTTGCGTGCGCCGGTTCGCGAGCTGGGCGGGTTTATTTTTGTGTCATTGTGCGACGATCCGCCCGATTTCAGCGCGGCAGCGGATGCGATGGAGCCTTTCGTTCGGCCGCAAGGACTCAATCGCGCGAAGGTGGCGAAAACAGTTGATTACCGCGTCGCGGCGAATTGGAAGCTAGTGTGGGAGAACAACCGCGAATGCTACCACTGCAACGTGAATCACCCTCAATATATCAAGGCGAACTTTGATCATTACAACGCCGACGACACCAACGACCGAATTCAGTCGCGGATCGAAAACGCGGTGGCTCGCAGCGAAGCGAAGTGGGCGGCGGCGGGCCTTGCCGTGAGCCACCGGCAGAGCGGCATGGTGCAATTTCCCGACGCGGAGCGAAATGGTTGGTATTCGGCGAACCGCACGCCACTCGTTGAAGGTTTCGTCAGCGAAACAATGGACGGCCGGCAGGCGGCGCCGCTTATGGGCGACTACACCGACGCAGACGTCGGCACGCTGCGCGTCCGGACGCTGCCCAATATGTGGCACCATGCCAGTTGCGATCATGCGGTCACGACACGACTGTTGCCGGCCGGTCTGCAGCGAACGGCGGTGCGCGTCACCTGGCTCGTGAATCGCGATGCGGTGGAAGGGCGCGACTACCAATTGGACGACATCACGCCGTTCTGGCAGCTCACGTCGGAGCAGGACTGGGAGCTGTGCGAGAAGGCACAACTGGGCGTTAACTCATCTCACTATGTGCCAGGGCCTTTTTCGACGTACAAGGAATACAACGTCGACGCGTTTGTGCGCTGGTGCCTGCAGCAGATTGGTGGTTAGGGTTCGGGGTTCAGGGTTCGGTTCTAATGGCTACGCCATTGCTGAACCCTAAACTCTGAACCCGCATCTTATGTCGAGCGACTTTGCAACCTGCTGAGTTCATCATCATCGGCGGCGGGGCCGTTGGTTGTGCCGTGGCCTACAGTCTGGCCAAGGCCGGGAAGACCGATGTGCTGCTCTTGGAGAAGGAGCCGACGGTCGCGGCGGTGACCACGCCGCAAGCGGCCGGACTGGTAGGGCAGGTTCGCAACAGCGTCGAGCGCACGAAGCTCGCCATGTGGTCGGTGAAGACGTTTGCGCAACTGGAGCGCGACGCCGAGGCCCGTCCCGGCTGGCGACAGGTCGGCTCGTTGCGAATCGCGCTTTGCGCGGAGCGTGTCGCCGAATTCCAGCACATGAACGAGGTGGCCGATAAGTCCGGCCTGGAGGCGGAGTTCATCGACCGCAGCGCCGCGCAGAAACTTTGGCCGATGATGAATTTCGACCGTGCCCAGGCGGTACTGTGGTGTCCGAGCGATGGTTACCTTCAGCCGTCCGACCTCACAATGTCGTATGTGGCGCATGCGCGGCGGCTGGGCGCGCGGTTCCAGACGCGCACGGCGGTGCGGCGGGTCATTGTGAAGGATGGCCGCGTCACCGGCGTCGAAACCGACGGCGGCACTGTCGAATGCCGGATGGTGATTAACGCGGCCGGCGCACACGCGTATCACATCGCCAAGAGCGTTGGGCTGGAGCTTCCCATCGTGCCCGTGCGGCACGAATATTTTGTCACCGTGCATGCCGACGGGTTGCGGCCCGATTTGCCGGTGGTGCGCATTCCTGATTCAACACTTTACCTGCGGGCGGAAGTCAATTCGCTGCTCTGCGGCGGCTGGGAACGCAGCGGCCTGTCGACCGACCCGCGGCAGTTTGCAGCGGGCGGCCAGCCACCGCCCATCGATCCGGATTGGGACGTGTTGGGCTGGTTTGCACAACAACTCGCGCCCGAGATACCGCAGGCCCAGGAGCTAGGCGTGCGCAGCGTGTTTCGCGGCTGGCCCACCTTTACGCCCGACGGCCGGTTCATCGTCGGCGAGAGCTCGTGCGTGAAGGGCTTCGTGATGGCCGGCGGCTGCAACGCGCACGGGGTGTCGGGCTCGGCGGGCATCGGCCGGCACGTTGTGGAATCAATTCTCGAGTCCGATCCGTCGCCTTATGTGAAGAGCCTTAGCCCGGACCGCTTCCATGTGCGATGGGATTGGGAAACGGCCCGGCGGCAGGCGCAGCATTATTACGAAACGTATTACGACCTCGGGCATTGAGCGCGAGTAGGACTTTCGACGCCTTATGCTATAATTGAAGACGGATCGGGCCGCGTCCCCGCTGTCTGGAACTCGCGAATGATTCAATTCAGTGCTCATTTCGATGGCAAAAACATTTGTCCGGATGAGCCGGTCTCGTTGCCGCAGAACGTGCCGCTCCGGATCACAGTCGATGCGCCGGCGCCTAAGAATAATGCCGGTGGCCCTCGCGACTTATTCGACCGGTTGGAGGGCGACACCGGACTAATCGACGGTCCCGACGACTGGGCCGCGGAACACGACCATTATTTGTATGGCGCAGCAAAAAAAGACGAGCGAGAATCTGAGTGATCGACTGTTTGTCGACACAGGATATATTATCGCGAGGTTTAATCGCCGCGATCAATACCATCAAAAGGCAAAGCAATTCTCGCAGGCTATAGCGGAGAGTCGCGAGCTTTGGACGACGGATGCCGTTCTGTTGGAAATTGCCGCTGCTTTTTCGCATCCGCAACATCGGTCAATCGCAATACGAATTTGGGATGAGTTTCACGGCGCGAGCGGGCATTGCCTCGTGCGAGAGGCGTCTGGTGCACGACTTGAACAAGCCGTCGAATTATTTCGCATGCGATCCGACAAGTCATGGAGTTTGACCGACTGCTTGTCGTTCGTAGTCATGCGAGAAGAGCAATTGCTTGATGCATTAACGCCGGATCATCACTTCGCGCAAGCCGGGTTTCGAGCTCTGTTGATCGAGACCAAGTGACGACGCGTAATAGACGACCAAGAAGTTCCGGCTATGTATCTCGAACGCGGTTATGCCGTCTTGTGAATAACCTGGCCGGTCGTCTTGTGGCGCAGGATGAGCTTCGTGGTGCCGTCCATCATGCGTTCTTCCTTGAGAAGCACATGATCGGCGTCGTAGTCATGGGTCACGGCAAGGCTTTCGACCGATTCGCGGCCGCGCCAGACCGGTAGATTCACCGGCTGCCATTGCTTCTTTTCGATCGAGGCATACGCGGCGTCGATGATCGCGTTGACGACGTAGCCGTCGTAAAGAGTTTCACGCGGCGGCGTCGCCGCCGTCGAGCGAGTTCGAGCATGTCGGCGAACATGTCGACGTAGCCGAGATGCACCGGCTCGTCGCCGACCGGGAACAGCCAGCCGGTGGTGCCTTCGGCTTTCTCGGCGACATAGCCGGTCCGGCCGACGGCCGTGTACATTTCCATGCCGGTGCGGAGCCAGTGGTTGAGCCAGATCGTGCCTTCGGTGCCGGCCACCTCGTCGCGCAGATCCATGCCGCCGCGGAAGGCCCAGCTCACCTCGAACTGGCCGATGGCGCCGTTTTCGTCAGCGCACGAGCCCGATGGCGTGATCCTCGGCTTCAATCGGGTGCACCTGCGTGTCGCCCCAGCAGACGACTTCCATCGGGCGGATGTCCTTGCCGATGAAGTTGCGCGCGATTTCGATGCAGTGGCAGCCCAAGTCGACGATCGCCCCGCCGCCCGATTGCGACTTGTCCCAGAACCACGCGCTGTGTGGGCCCGGATGCGCTTCGCGCGAGCGGACCCAAAGCACTTTGCCGATGCTGCCGTGCTGAACGGCGTCGAGCGCGCGAAGCGTTTTCGGCGTGTAGCACAAATCTTCCAGGTAGCCCTGGAAAACGCCGGCTCTCTCCACGGCTTCAAGCATGCGAAGTGCCTCGGCGGCGTTACGTCCCAGCGGCTTGGTGCACAGCACGGCTTTGCCGGCGTTGGCCGCGGCGATTACGGCCTGTTCATGCAAATGATTGGGCAGCGCGACAACGACGACGTCCGTCTCCGGATCGTGAATGGCTTCGTCCAGGCTCGTCGTATGCTTGGCGATGCCCCACTCGGCGGCAAACGTTCGGGCTCGATCGGCCGAACGGGAATAGGCCACGTGAACGCGGTCGCGGCCGCGGTGGCGGTGCAGGGCCATCGTGTAAAACATGCCGATCAGGCCAGTGCCGAGCATGCTGATGCGGTGCATAGGCAATCTCATTGGTTAGAAACGGATTCCAAGTCGCGGCGGCACGGCTCGGCTTGCGCGTAACTCAAATCATTATCGCGAAAACGCGAAAGTACGAAACGACGAAAAAGGATGGTTTTTTCGCGATTTCGCACTTTCGCGTTTTCGTGATTAAGGAATTGACGCACAATGCGCAAGTCTTGAACGATTGCAATGCGGTAGAAACGGAGCGACTAATTGCCTGGCGATGGTTTCCGCATGATAATGTTATTGTCGCTAAATTCAATCGTTCGAACATTTATCATGTCGTTTACTTCCTGCACGGCCTTCAAAAACGGCGCTTTGAAATGCGCGCTATTTTCGCTCGCAGTTTGCGTATGTGGCGGCGTGACGTTCGCCGCCGAAACGCTTGAGGTTGCGCGTGCATATCACGATGGCGGCGGGTACGACAACAACTGGAAGGGCACAGGCGTTCCCCAGGAAATCCGCTTCAAGAACGAGCGGATTCTGGCCAAGGGAAAGGGGACTTATTGCTGCGGGTTTACGTTCGCTGTCGCCATGGGCGTGGCGCAAGAGCGAGGGCTGATTGCCGACAAGCGGCCTGAGGAAATTCGAGCCTTTCAAAAGCAGTGGTACGGCGCGACGGAGGAGAGCCGTGAGATTCAGTGCGCGATGGCTGTCGACAAGCTTGGCATTGGCAAACGCATCGAGCCGGATGAGGCGCGGCCGGGCGACTTCCTTCAATTCTGGCGCACCAGTAAATCGGGGCACAGCGTCGTTTTTCTCGATTGGGCGGAGCAGGACGGCCGCCGTATTGGGTTCAAATACCGCAGCTCGCAAGGCTCCACGAAGGGCATCGGTGATCGCGTAGAGTTTTTTGCCGATGCGGACGGCAAGCAGGGCCTGGTCGACCGCGAGCGAATGTATTTCTGCCGGCTGAATGAGCCGCGCAAGTGAAAGCTGTAGCCGGGGTTTGCATCCGGCGGACTGGGCCGGCCTCACAGAGGCCAGCTACAACGCCGTCACGCACGCGGTTTGGTGCTCCACATCAGGGCCAGTAGCGCGGCCGCAATCGCGGAGCAGATCAGAATCGTGTAGAGCACGATGTTCCAGGCGGCCATCTTGCCGATCGTTGCGCTGTAATCGTCGACCGTGCGGCCGAACGCCTCGGCTTGAACCGTGCGGCCGATGTAGCCGAACAGTCCGATAAATCCGGCGGCCGTGCCAATTGCTTTCTTCGACGCGATGTCGAGCGCGGCGATCGTGATGAGATTGATTACGGGGTAAATGAAGAAGCCGATCGTGGCGAGCATCAGGAAGTCGAACCATAGATAGCCGGGTGGCGTGGCGATGATGGCCGCGAACGCACCGATGATCGGCAGCATGCCCAGGGCAGCCACCATGCCGCGACGGCCGCCCAAGCGGTCCGATACCCAGCCGAGAAGAATCGTCGACGGAATGCCGGCAAACTCGATCGCGGCGAGCGCCCCGCCGCCGTGTTGCAGAGTCGCGCCTTTTACTTCGCGAAGGTACGTCGGTCCCCAGTCGAGCATGCTGTAGCGCGTGATGTAGGCGAAGAAATTGGCAATTGCCAGCAGCCATACAAACTTGTTGCGCAGCACCTTATCAACGAACAACTCCTTGAAAGAGAGTTCGCGCTCAAGGTCTTTTTCGGCTTCGCGCGCCGCGGGGTAGTCGTTGCGGTATTCTTCGATGGGCGGAAGGCCGACGGACTGCGGCGTGTCGCGCAGTCGCAGGAACAAATAGGCCGACCCGATCGCGGCAAGGACGCCGGGCACATAGAAAGCGTACTGCCAGCCGCCGTAATAATCGACAGCACCTGCAGCGAGCCAGCCGGCGATGCCGCCGCCCACGTTGTGCGAAGTGTTCCAGATGCTGAACGTCAGGCCGCGCTCGGATTCGCTGAACCAATGCCCCATCACGCGCCCGCACGGCGGCCAGCCCATGCCTTGCACGAATCCGTTGAGAGCCCACAGCATGATGTGCGTGTTGTAGTCTGACGCCGCGCCGAAGGCGAAGTTGCAGACGGCCGAGAGCAAGAGGCCGGTCGCCATGAATTTGCGCGGGTCGCTCCGGTCGGAGACGGCCCCCATCAGAAACTTGCTCAGACCATAGCTCAACGCCGTGACAGCGACGATCCGGCCGATCATGCCTTTGCTGTAGCCCAGCGACGCTTGCATCTCAAGCGTGACAACGGAGACGTTGTTTCGCACGAGGTAATACATCGCGTAGCCCAAGAACGTCGCCTCGAGAGCGCGCAGGCGATACATCGGGTAGCATTCTTCGATGCGCGCGGCAGCGAGCCGGGGGGCCGGCGGTGGCGGAGAGTATAACCGGCGCAGGGCGTGAAACAGGTTCGTCATGACCTTGCCGCCTGGAGTAACCGGCCGAGCTCTTCGAGATCCGCGACGACGAGATCGGGCCGGTCCGAAGCCGGGCACGAATCGAGCTGTGCCCGCGTGGTTTCGCCTGTCAACGTTAGGATTGCAAGGGCGCCTGCGTCGCGCGCCATGCGCATGTCGGTGTACAGGCGGTCGCCCACCATCGCCGTTTCGTTCGGCGCCAGGCCATGCCGCTCGAGGATGGCTTGCAGCATCGCAGGGCTGGGCTTGCCCGGCACTGGCGTCGGGCCGGCGGCCGGTGGCTGCTTCGAACAGGCGCAAATCGCACCGCAGTCAGGCAGAACAGTCGGTTGGTCGGTCGGGCAGACGCGGTCCGGATGCGTGGCGATGTACGGCAACGGTTGCGAAATCCAATAGGCCGTGCGGGCAAGTTGATGGTAAGTCAATTCCGGATCAAAGCCGACGACGACGGCATCGGGACGATCGTTCACGACTTCGAAGCCGGCGTGCTTTCAAATCGTCTTGAAGCCCGGCCGTGCCGAGGACGAACAGCCGATTAACATGTGGCAGAGACGACTGCAGATAATGGGCGGTCGCTTGCGCGGAAGTCGAGATAGCATTCGCGTCGACGTCGATGTCCATGGCGCGAAGAATTTGAACGTATTCGCCGCGACTGCGGGAACAATTGTTCGTGATGAACGTGCAGCCGATCTCGAGCCGTGCAAGCAGCGCGAGGAAGGGCCGCGTCGGAGGAAACAGCGTGTCGCCTAGATAAATCGTGCCGTCCATGTCGAGCACGACGTGCCGAATTTTCGAGAGGTCGGTCATCGTTAGTGGATCGGCAGGTGCAAATTTGTAGGGCGGGTGCTTGCACCCGCCGCCACTCTCCTTCGCACTCGTCGAATTGACGGACGAATACGGCGGGTGCGAGCACCCGCCCTACGCTATAATCGGGCGCACAAAACACTCTAGTCGCACCGACCACAGGAGGATAGTCTGCTCATGACTACGTTGTTGCGTTACTTGGCGGTGATTGGACTGATGTGCGCCTTGGTTCCATCGGCGTTGGCTCAAATGATCGTCGCCCATCGCGGGGCGTCGCACGATGCGCCGGAGAACACGCTCGCAGCGTTCAAGCTGGCGATGGAGCAGGGGGCCGACGCATTCGAAGCGGATTTTTATGTAACGACGGATGGCCACATCGTTTGTTTTCACGACAAGGACACCGAACGCATCTCCGGCGAAAAGCTTTCCATCACCGGCACGCCGTTCGACCGGCTGCGCCGCCTCGATGTCGGACTGTGGAAAAATGCGCAATGGCAAGGCGAACGGATGCCAACGATGTCAGAAGTCCTCGCGGCTGTGCCGGATGGCAAGAAGATTTTCATTGAGTTGAAGTCGGGGCCGGAGATTGTCGCACCCATGGCGGAAGCGATTGCCGCGTCGTCGCTTTCGCCGGAGCAGATCGTCATCATCAGTTTTAATGACGAAGCAATTGCCGAGTGCAAGAAGCAGCTTCCGCATTTGAAAGCCTGCTGGCTCTGTGGATTCAAGGAGCCGAAGGACGGCAAGGGAAAGACGCCTCCGTCGGTCGATGAGGTGATCGCGACGCTCAAGCGCATCGGCGCCGATGCGCTCGATGCTGAAGCCGTGCCCGAGCGCGTCAATAAAGCGTTTATCGAGCGTTTGCGCGATGCCGGCTTTGCGGAGTTTCACGTTTGGACCGTCAACGATCCGAAGGTGGCGCGGTTCTATCGTGAGCTGGGCGTCGCGTCGATTACGACCGACCGGCCCGGCTGGCTGCGCGAGCAGCTTGAAGCGGCGGAAAACCGTTAACTTCGCGAACTGCTACCTCTGGCCTGCGCAAAGCGTATCTTTTCACACTTTGCACGAGGGGAATTCTCCCACGAAGCGTGTGGATGACGCGGGAACACTTGCGGACGGAAAATTGGTGAGATATAAGGGGTTAAACGTAGCCGCACATTGTGGGCTCTCGTCTTTTCCCGAACGCCGGCGGAGTCAGGTCATGAAAATTGCTCATGCCTCGGGTGTAACGCGTCGTGGTTTTCTGAAACGTACCGCCGGGGCGGGAATGGCCGCGGCCGGTTTTTCGATTGTGCCTAGTTCGGTGTTCGGTCGCGACGGCAGTGTTCCGCCAAGCGAACGCATCACCGTGGGCGGAATCGGCATCGGCAACCGCGGAACGTACGACCTCGGCTGCTTCCTGGAGCAGAAGGACGTGCAGTTCGTTGCCGTGTGCGACGTGAAGAAGTCCCGTCGCGACGCGGTCAAGAAAATGGCGGACAAGCATCACGGCAACAGCGATTGCGCCAGTATCGCGATTTTCGCGAGCTGTTGGATCGGCCGGAAATCGACGCCGTGCTGATCGCGACCGGCCCCAACTGGCATGCGACCGCCGCGATGTATGCCGCCCGGGCCGGCAAGGACATGTATTGCGAGAAGCCGTGCACGAAGAACATTGCGCAGAGCCTGGAGCTGGCCAACACGATGCGCCGCACAGGGCGGGTCTTTCAGGCCGGCACGCAACGGCGGAACCTGCCGCACTTCGCGTTTGCCTGCGAGCTGGCGCGCACCGGCAAGCTTGGCAAGCTGCACACCGTGTACGCCCACCCGATGGGGATGAGTGCGCTGATGAGCGGCTGGCTGCCGGCCGAGCCGGAACCGGACAAGGAAGTCGTCGATTGGGATATGTATCTGGGCCCGGCCTCGTGGCGGCCGTACAACGCGAAGCTGCTCGACGGTTTCAATTTTGAAAAGGGCGGCGGGCTGGTCGGCGGCGGCGTGTTGGAATGGGGCTCGCACTGCGTCGACTTGTGCCAATGGGCCGTTGGCGCCGATGGAACAGCTCCCGTCGAATACAACCCGCCGAAGGATGGCCAGATCGTCGCCCGCTACGCCAACGGCGTGAAGCTGATCTTCCGCGAAACTGGCTGGATTCCGCTGGGGTCCTGCCCCGTGCGATTCGAGGGCGAGACGGGCTGGGTCGAAGCGGGCGACAGCGGCAAGATCGTGCTCAGCTCGCCGGAACTGATCGCCGGCCGAACCGTGGCGGAAATTGGCGGCTATCCGGCAACGTTCCATGTGCGCGATTTCCTCGACTGCGTGAAGACGCGCAGCCGGCCGAAGGGCAATGCCGATGCGGCCTGCTACGCGCATATTGCCTGCCACGCGGCGAACATCGCCATCGCGCTCGATCGCAAGCTGACGTACGACCTCGAGAAGCACGAATTTGTCGACGATGTGGCGGCGAATCGGTTGCGGTCCGAAGCGCTGCGCGAGCCGTGGCGGATTTAGACCGATATGAGTTGACTAATATCCGCGGCCAAACTTGGTCGCCGGCGCCTGCGACCAAGTTTGGTCGCGGCCATGTTCGATCGAGTTGCTGGCAGTTTTCATACGAAGGACACAAGGCCATGCGTAGAACGAGCCTTTATGGTTTGATGATCGCGTCGCTCTTGAATGCTGTCTCATTGACGGCGAATGGAGCCGATTGGACGGCCGATCAATTGTCGCGGCCGTTTCCAGAGGTTGCCTCTGAAGAGCAGCTAATCGAAATCCTTCGCACGGCCGAACCGGCGGAAAAGGCCTTTGCCTGCAAGCAACTGGCCATTCAGGGCAGCAAGGCGGCGGTTCCGGAATTGGCGAAGCTGCTCTCCGATGAGCAACTTGCCTCGTGGGCGCGGGTCGCGCTCGAGGCGATTCCCGATCCGGCCGCGGAGGAAGCCCTCATCGAGGCGGCGAAGAAGCTCGACGGCAAGTTATTGGTCGGAGTCATCAATTCGATCGGCGTGCGCCGGTCCGCCGCCGCTGTTGACGAACTGGCCGCGCGGGTGAAAGACAAGGACACGGACGTTGCCTGCGCCGCTGCGGTGGCGTTAGGCAAGATCGGCGACGAGGATGCACTTCACACGCTTCACGAGTATTTTGCCGACGCCCCGCCGACAGTACGTGCGGCGATCGCCGAAGGTGGTATCCTCTGTGCCGAGCGCATGTTGGCCGACGGAAACAACGACACGGCGGTTGCGATTTATGACGTGATCCGAAGCTCTTCCGATCTGCCGAGGCAGAGAATTTTGGAAGCAACTCGCGGGGCGATCATCGCCCGCGGATCGGACGGCATGGAGCTGCTTGTCGAGCAATTGAAGTCCTCGGACAAGGCGATGTTCCAGATCGCTTTGATGACGGCGCGGGAGCTTGCCGGACCGGACGTTGCCGAGGCGCTCGCCGGCGAATTGGCTGAGCGCGCGCCGGAGCGCGCCTCGCTGATCGTGCTGGCGATCGGCGACCGCAACGACGCATCGCTGCCGCCGGCGGTGTTGCAGGCGGCACGTGCTGGCGACACACGAGTGCGACTGGCGGCGATTGAAGTTGTGGGAAAACTGGGCGACGCCTCCAGCGTTGCCGACGCTGCTGGAAATTGCCAGCGGTTCGGACAGCGACTTGTCGCAAGCCGGCAAAGGCCGCGCTCGCTCAACTTTCGGGCAATGAAGTGAACGCCGAGCTGGTCCGCCGCGTGGCAGACGCAAAAGGCAACTCGCTCGTGATCCTCTTCGATACGATCGGGCAGCGCCGGATTGCCGCGACGCCCGATCTGGTGAAGGCGATCAATCATTCCGATGAGACGGTTCGCCGGGCTGCCCTCACGGCGCTTGGCGCGACGGCCGGTCCGAAAGATTTGGTGGTGCTCGTTTCCGCGGCAACGAAGCCGAAGAATTCTAACGACGCGGACATCGCCTGGCAGGCGCTCGAGGCGGCGAGCATTCGCATGCCGGATCGAGAAGCGACGGCGGCCGAACTTGCCGGCGCGATGGACCGCGCGAATGCGGCAACCAAGGCGCGGTTATTGCGAATCCTCGGCGCGATGGGTGGACCGAAGGCCTTGGCGACGATTGCCGTCGCGGCGAAAAGCGATGATGCCCAGCTGCAAGACGTGGGCACGCGCGTGCTGGGCGAGTGGATGACGGCCGATGCCGGCCGAACCGCTCTACGAAATTGCAGCGAGCGATCACAAGTACAAGACGCGTGCGCTGCGCGGCTACCTGCGCATTGCGCGGCAGCTCGACTTGCCGGATAACGAGCGCTTGGCCATGTGCCGCAAGGCCCTGAAGATTGCCGAGCGTCCGGACGAGCGCAAGCTGGCGCTCGACGCGTTGAAGCGGTGCCCTTCGGCCGAGGCGATCGAGTTGGCCAGCGCGCTGGTCGACGATCGCGAGCTCCGCCAGCCGGCCGTGGAAACGGCCATCTTCATCGGCGAGAAGATCAAGACGACCGACCCGGCGGCGGCCGAAAGTCGGCCGGCGAAAAGGCACTCGAGGCCGATGCTTCTGGCGAGCTTGCGGACCGGGCGCGGCGCTGACCAATAGTCCGTAGCAAACCGGAGACACTAGCCCGAACGCTAGCGAGGATCGTCAGCAAGCTCCCCGTCGCTTGACCGTGGGCTAATGTACTTCGGGCTGCTGTCCAAGACGAAAACGACTATGTCAACGGTTGAACGAATCGGCGGCCAACGTCACCAAGCGCGACAACGTGGCGGCAGTTCTCGATCGCGCGCTCGACGCCGGCGAGGGCTTGCTGCGGCTGACGCCCACGTGGGTGCCGCGGTCGTTTCTTGCATCCGGGCAAGCGGATCAAGCTGCATCCGGACGACTGGTACGCCTACGGCGCGCATCGCGGCGGCATCGACGAGCGCTGGTTCGCCAGCACGACCGAAGCCGCGAACGAAGGCCGCGTGTGGCACGAGGGACTCAGCTTCTGCGAATTCGAAGGCGAGCGAGTTCCTGCTGCAGCGACGCGGTGGCCGAAGCCGGCGGCGCGGCTGATCGGCGAGGCGATGTTCAAGCAAGTACAACCGCTGGCCCGTGTACTCGAAGTTCTTCGACAACATGGGCCCGATCCCGCACCACATGCACCAGGGATTCGAGGACGCCAAGCTCGTCGGCCAGGAAGGCAAGCCGGAGAGCTACTACTTCCCGCCGCAGCTCAACAACGTCGACAACAACTTCGCCTACACGTTCATGGGCCTGGAGCCGGGCACCACGAAGGCGCAAGTCCGCAAGTGCCTGGAAGATTGGAGCAAGGGCGACAACGGCATTCTCGATTTGTCGCGGGCCTACCGGCTGAAGCGCGGCACGGGCTGGCTGATTCCGCCCGGCGTGCTGCACGCACCCGGTTCGCTGTGCACCTACGAGCCGCAATGGGGCTCCGACGTGTTCGGCATGTTCCAGTCGCTCGTCGAAGGCCGCGAAGTGCCCTGGTCGCTGCTGGTGAAGGACATGCCGGCCGAGAAGCACCAGCGATCTCGACTTCATCGTCGGCCAGCTCGATTGGGAGCGGAACGTCGACACGCATTTCAAGGAGCACAACTACCTGGAGCCGATCGTCGACGCCGAGCGCAGCGGCGACGGCTACACCGACCGCTGGATCGTGTACGGCACGATCGACGGCCAGCAGCTATTCAGCTCGAAGGAGCTGACGCTCGAGCCCGGCGCAAGCTGCACGCTGCAAGATCCGGGCGCGAGCGGCTGGATCACCGTGCAAGGCCGCGGCCGGATCGGGCGCGCTGGACATCCAGACGCCGTGATGATCCGCTTCGGCGCCGACACCGAGGACGAGGTGTTCATCACGCACGAAGCGGCCGGCCGCGGCGTCGAGATCGAAAACACCGGCAGCGAGCCGCTCGTCGGCTTGCGCTACTTCGGCCCGGACGTGCACGAGAATCTGCCGAAGATCGGCGATTATCGACAAGTGAATCTTCACGCACGACGACACGACGAGTCACGACGAGCTTGCCGATTACTATGCATTACGTCGTTCGTGAACGTCAGTGTCGATTGTGTCAACGATGGAGTACTCCATGGCAAATAACTTTCCGAAAGCTTCACAACGCGGCGTGGCCCGGCGTGGTCGGCAAGGGCGAGGGGAGCGAGCCGCCGATCGAGCTGGACACGATGCTCGATCTGACGGCCGCCGCCGAAGTCGACGGTCAGAAGTTCGACGGCGTCGATCTGTTTCTGTTCGATCCGCACGTCAGCATCGACTCGACGGACAAGCGAGCTGGAAGAGCTGGCCGAAAAGGTTCGCTCGCGCGGCCTGGTCGTCGGTTCGGTCGTTGCGCCGGTCTGGCCGCCGACCGGCGGCGGCTCGGCGATGGGCGACGACGCAGCGCAGCGAGCAGTTTCTCACGCAGGTCCGCAAGGGCTGCCGCATCGCCCGCACGCTGCGCGAACTCGGCGTCCGGCCGTACGGCGTCGTGCGGATCGACTCGGCCTGCTCGCCGTCGCGAGTGGGCCGCCGAACCCGAAGGCCAACACGCAGCGCATCGCCGATACGTTTCGCCAGGCCTGCGACATCGCCGAGGAGTTCGGCGAGCGGCTCGCCGCCGAGGGCGAAATCTGCTGGGGCGGCATGCACAGCGCGCAGCGGATGGTCGAGCTGCTGGAAGCCGTCGACCGCCCGAAGACGCTCGGCTTCCAGGCCGACATGGCCCACACGCTGCTGTTCCTGATGGGCTACAACGCGCCGGAAGACCGCCTGCTGCCGGCCGATTTCGAGTGGGACGACACGGCCGCGTTCGACGCGGCCTACGAGCAGCTCACCGACGCGCTGCGTCCGTGGACGATCGACTTCCACGTCGCCCAGAACAACGGCGAAGTGTTCGGCTCCGGCTCGCACGACAAGACGGGCCGGCACTGCCTGCCGAACGCGGCCGACGGCAAGCTCGACATCGTGAAGTACGCCGGCTACTGGCTCCGCGACGAGCACGGCAAGCCGACGAAGCGCTTCCAGCCACATCTGCTGGGACGGCTGCATGTTCCCGAACGAAACGCTCATGAAGCCGCAGCACGTGGAACGACATCCTGGCGGCGATGGTCGCCGTGCGCGATGCGCATGGCTGGAGCGAGTAACGACTCAACAACGCGTCATGGAGTCTCACGCAGAGGACGCGAAGCGCAAAGGAATTACATGTACTCTGCGTCCTCCGTGCCTTTGTCGTGAGACTCCTATCCGCGACTTGATCAAGGATGAATTCACATGCCAAACCTCTTCGCATCGGCATGATCGGCTACGGCTTCATGGGCCGGGCCCATTCGAACGCGTATCGCCGCGTGAACAATTTCTTCGATCTCGAGTATCGAGCCGGTGCTGCAGGCCGTGTGTGCGCGCGACGAGGCGAAGGCGCAAGCAGTTTGCCGACACGTGGGGCTACGCGTCGGTCGAAACCGATTGGCGGAAGCTGGTCGAGCGGACGGACATCGACGCGGTCGACATCTGCGTGCCGAACAACTTGCACCACGACATCGCGATCGCCGCGGCGAGCGCCGGCAAGATGATCCTGTGCGAGAAGCCGCTGTCGATGAACGCGGCCGAGGGCGAGGAGATGGTCGCCGCGGTGGAGAAGGCCGGCGTGCCGAACACCGTGTGGTACAACTATCGCCGCGTGCCGGCGGTGACGCTCGCCAAGCAGCTCATCGACGAAGGCCGCCTGGGCCGCATCTTCCATTACCGCGCGAACTTCCTGCAGGACTGGACGATCTCGGCCGACCTGCCGCAAGGCGGCGCGGGCCTGTGGCGGATCGACGTGCGGGCCGCCGGCAGCGGCGTCACGGGCGACCTGCTGGCCCACTGCATCGACACGGCCCTCTGGCTCAACGGCCCGATCAAGAGCGTCACGGCGATGACCGAGACGTTCGTCAAGGAACGCAAGCACACCGAATCGGGCAAGGTCGAGCCGGTCGGCATCGACGACGCCTGCGCGTTCCTCTGCCGGTTCGCCAACGGCTCGCTGGCGATCTTCGAATCGACCCGCTACGCCCGCGGCCACAAGGCGCTCTACACGTTCGAGATCAACGGCGCCGACGCTTCGATCGCCTGGGACCTGCACGACCTGCACCGGCTGAGCTACTTCGACCATCGCGACGAGTCGATCGTCCGCGGCTGGCGTATCGGTTCACGTCACCGACGGCGACATGCCCTACATGGGCAAGTGGTGGGTGCCGGGCCTGCAGATCGGCTACGAGCACACGTTCGTCCACCACGTGGCCGACTTCCTCGACGGCCTGGCGAACAACAAGCCCACGTCGCCCACCTTCCGCGAAGCGCTGGAGACGCAAAAAGTCTGCGACGCCGTGCTCGCCAGCGCCAAGAGCGGCCAATGGATGGAAATTTCGTAGGGCGGGTGCTCGCACCCGCCGATTCCTGGCATCATCACATGGCGGGTGCAAGCACCCGCCCTACCAAAATCATGCCGAACTACCGCCGCTTATTTGTGCCCGGCGGGACGTATTTTTTCACACTCGTAACTCATCAGCGGCGTAGTTTTCTGACAGAGATGTCGGCGCGTCGCTGTTTACGCAGGGCATTTCGCGAAGTTCGCAAACGGCGCCGATTCGTACTCGATGCATTTGTGCTGCTGCCAGATCATTTGCACTGCGTGTGGACACTGCCGAGCGGCGATGCCAACTATTCGGTGCGTTGGCGACAAATCAAGATGCGCTTTACTCAAATGTACCTGGAAAGCGGAGGGGTGGACGCCGGGGTATCGAATTCACGCGCAAGAAAGGGCGAACGTGGTGTCTGGCAGTCACGGTATTTCGAACATACGGTCCGCGATGAAAAGGACTTGAAGCATTGCATTGACTATGCCCACACCAATCCCTTGAAGCATGGGCTCGTCAGCCGGGTGCGCGATTGGCCATGGTCCTCGTTTCGCCGCTATGTTCATCTTGGCGAGTACAGTTTGGAGTGGGGAAGCTCGCCGGAATTCTATGGTGACGAATGGCTGCGTTACGAGTAGGGCGGGTGCTTGCACCCGCCGTTTCCTGGCATCATCAAAACGGCGGGTGCAAGCACCCGCCCTACAGGCAACGATCACGGCCACATCCAAACTCATGATGGCGGGTGCAAGCACCCGCCCTACGGATTAGCCCGCGCGATCCAGCGTCACGCATTGGCCGACCATTCGGTTGGCGGATTTGCGATCAGCTCACTCGATCGCATCCCTTGAATTGCGCGAATCGCGGCCTCTTCGTCCGCGATCGATTGAGAGCCGCCGTGCCACGTCGCTGCCAAATTGGTGCGCCATTTCTCACCCGATTTGAGCGTGACGACGCGTCCACTCCGCCTTTCAAACGAGTGCGGATTGGGAAAGTTTGTGGCCGGTTCAATGCCCAGCACGTAGCCGTCGGCTTCGGCCGGCGTATTGCGCCATACTGTGAAGCAGGGCAGGTCACGCTTGGAAAAGCGCAGGCTAACAGCCTCGTCGTCCACGAGGCCGCTCACGAGTACGCGGGATTCGCCGGCGTCATCGGCAAGTAAATCCAAGAGATACCCTTGTTCGGCGGAGCCGGGCTGCGGTGGCGGCATGATGTTCCAGTTTTCAATGCCGTCGCGAGCGGCGGCCTGCGTCCACGGCGCTGCCGTAGCGATAGGCGCAGTGATCGTTGCGCCGGGCTGCAACAACGGTTGGCCGATGTTGAAATGGTAGAGCATCTGCATCGTGGCATCGCGCCCGCCGATATTTTCGACTTCGTCGGTCCATGCGAATTCGTTGGAGCCGATCGACGTTGTGAGCGTCGTGGTCAGCCGCAGAGCCTGAAAATGAAACCGCGTTTCGTCGATTGTGCCGCGCAATGAAATGCGGCCGGCGACGTTCATCGACATCGAGTTCGACGCGGTGGGCCGGCAAATTTGCGATGCGGCCGTGGAGCGGGTAGAGCAGCTTGCCGCTGGCGTCGAATTCGGGCGCGCCGTTGCTTTCCAAGCCGCAGCGGCACAACAGCTCGTCGAATCCTTCAAGCCAACCGAGTCCGGACGGATCAAAGAGCGGAACAAATGCCGGGTGTACCGGCCCGCGAACTGGTGACCGCCAACCGAGCACTTTGTCGCCGCGGCGCACGCGCCAGATGCCCATGCCGCGCGTGGGCAGCACATCGATGCACATGTGGCCGTTGTCGAGCTCGACGATGTGCACGCCTTGCGATCGGCCGCTGCTGCCGCTTTTCATGTGCACGCGCCACGGCGTCGAACCGCCGCGGCGGCTTTCGAATACTGCACCCTCCAGGCAAACGCCCTCGCTTGCATCAATGAGTATATGGCGGTCGGTCATCAGGTATGTAAGAGAACCCACGGCAGAGCCGGGGATGCCGATGTTTTTTCGACGGCCGCGCTATGGGGTTTTTGCGTCCGGCTTTTCGAGCCGAAACTTTGCGGAATCGCACGGTCATGGGCGGCCCTTGATGCACTTGCAGAGCGAGGATTCCTGAGGCAACGCTTTTTTCGGCGTCGTTGTCGGTGGTTTCGCTCATTAGCTCGCCGTTGATCGTGTGGCGCAGATGCGGGCCGCGGGCTTCGATGACGTACTCGTTCCAGCCATCGGACTTGACGCTTTTCAGGAGCTCGTCGGCGTCGGCGAAGCGTGTTGCCATGGGCTTGCCGTCGCGGCCGATCGTGACGCGCTCGCCCCGATTGGCGAGAATGCCGCGGCCGCGCTCGTCGTACAGAATCCCGGTGTACACCGGCTTGGAATCGATGTCGGCCTGGTAGCCGCCAACGATCCACTTTTCGGGATCGGCCACTTTGCTGCGATATTGCACGCCGCTGTTCCCGCCCTCGATGCGATATTCGAGCGTCAGCCGGAAGTCGCCGAGCTCGCCGTCCTTCCAGATGAGGAACGTGTTGTTCTTGATCGGCGCTTTGGCGGTTGTTCGGCCGACGATGGCGCCGTCCTCCACGCTCCAGATGTTGGGATCACCTTCCCAACCGGAGAGGTCTTCCTCATTGAAAATCGCCTGCGGCTCATCGGCGGCCTGTACGCTGGCAAAGGAGAGGAATGCAAGGCATGAAATCAAAATGATGCGGCACATACTCAAACTCGCTGTAAACGTGGAAGACTTTGTCGGACAAGAAAGATCTCACGCAGAGGCGCTGAGGACGCGGAGACAAACTTCTGGAGTTTTCGATGCTCAATTAATTGGGGACCATTCACTGCGTCCTCTGCGCCTCTGCGTGAGATCTGACGATTTCATGAGTAGGCGTGAGTTAAGGCTAATAGCTCCGAACTCAAAACGCAACGGTTGGCTCGCACACGCGGACATGTTTTTTGTTCGCATCGATTTCGACGAGCGCTCCGACAGGTAGCGTGAGGTTGTGTTTTGCGTGGCCCGCGGGGAAACCGGCAAGCACGGGCACGTCGAGGCGGCCGCAGTAATCATCGAGCAAGGCGGCGACCGCATCTTCCGATTCGGCCGGCTCGTCGTCGTTGAATGAGAAGGTGCCGATCAGCACGCCGGCGGCTGATTGCAGTTTGCCGGCCAGCCAGAGCTGCGACAAGTAGCGATCGATGCGATACGGCCGCTCGCCGACATCCTCCAAAAAGAGGATGCAGCCGGCCGTGTCGACTTCAAACGGCGTGCCCATCAGCCCGGCGAGGACCGCGAGATTCCCGCCAATGAGGCGGCCGCGTGAAGCGCCGCCGTGCAGCGCTCGAAGTTCGACGTTTTCTATCGTGCTAAGATCGTAGGTATAGCCCTGAGCGGCATTCGATTGTTCGTCGGCGAGGATTGCCCGCCAAAGTGCGGCTTCGTTGGCGGGCGGCGGCTCATTCTGGCCGCCAAAGCCGTCCTGCAGATTGGGGCCGTGGAAAGTAACGAGGTCTGTGGCGCTGGTGGATTGCGACATGCAGTGCCGTGATATCGCTGAAGCCGATCAGAACCTTTGGATGGCGGCGAATGAGGTCGAAGTCAATGCGAGCGAGAATTCGCGAAACGCCGTAGCCGCCGTGCGCGCACCAGACGGCGGTCGTCTCGGGATCGCGGAAGGCCGCCATGAGTTCGTCTGCGCGAGTCTTATCGTCGCCCGCCAGATAGCCCTTAGAGCGGTAAATGTCGCCATAAGTCTTCGTACGGAAGCCGCGCTTGCGGAGCCGCTCCAGCGCGCGATCGATCCGCTCGCGATTCACCGGCCCGGCCGGCACAATGACACTAATCGCATCGCCGCGGCGAAGTGCTTTGGGCTTCAATGGGGCCATTTGCGAATTCCCATCCCTTTTTGGGGAGGGGTTAGGCTTCGGCCGTGAGCTCTGCCGAACGGGGAGGGTTCGACCGCCAGCGTAGCTCGCGACTCGTGGGCGATCAATTGAATGTCGCGCCACGCTTTTGCAGTACGCCGGGCGATCCACCGACGCGCTTCCCATTCTCCCATACGGCATCGCCCGCAACCACCAGTCGCTTCAAATGCCGCCAATCCGCCGACGGAAGCGACGGCAACTCAGCGCCGACGTCGAACAATTGCAGATCGGCGTAACAGCCGCGTGCGACTTGGCCACGTCTGGCTGCGAGGCCCAGTATTTTATGAACGCCATCGATTTGTTGCGCGAGTTCTCGATAGCCCGATGCTGGTGCTTCGATTGGCGGCAGTTGATTTACTTGCAGCAGCGGCAAGCCGAAGTGGTCGAGTTGTTGCCAAATCGCTTCGTCGGCGTGATCTCCAACAACGGCCAACAGGCCGCGAGCGGCCGCTTGCGAAACATGCTCCACAAGCTGTGGCGGTGCGAGCGAGCGGGCTGAATCCAATCGGCCGACGAAACCCCAGTTAATCGGCACCTGCCGTGGAGCCGACAGCGCCTCGATGGCCTCGCCATCCGCCAGATCCACGCTACCGATGACGCACGTCACACCGTGCGACAGCAGTGACTCGAGCTGCGCATCTGTGAGATGGGCTCGTGGCGACCAATCGGCAAGGAGCGCCGCACGGCCCGGCAGAATGAGGCAGCCAGCGGCGTCGATCGTAAACTTTCCCGCCGAGGTGCTGAGATCACCGATGTCGACAATCTTGCCGTCGCGCTTCGAGGTGATCGCCAGCCTGCTGCCGTGAGAATGGTCGATTCCCAAATCGGCCCGGTATGCCGCGGCATGGTTGGCGTCGAGCACGTGGCCGCCGGTGACTAGCACATCGTTTAGGTCGCGCGAATTTGACTCGGGCAGCGCCTCATACATTTGCGGATCGAAATTTGCGAGGTGGCCGGTGGCGATGGCGTGCAGCGTTTTGAGCATGCCGTGGAAATGGAGCCTCACGAGCGGCTCGGGATCGGCCTCGTCCCAGCCGCCCGCTTCAATGAGCATCGTGACGGTGCCGCTGGCTTGGATCGTGTCGCCGAACGCCCGCGGCTCGAACTCGTCGTCGTAGCGGGAGATCATGCCCTCGGCGAACGGCCGCACGGCGTCGACGAAGCAGGCGGCGAGTTGCTTGGCGCGGCGCATGTGCGGCGTCGGCGTGGCGGCCGCGTCGGCGGAGGGCGCGAGCACGGACACGGCCGCCGGCCTGGGCGGCGTGCCGACACTCCGGCGCGCATTCTGGTTGTGCAGATTGAAGCCAAATTCGGGCTTGAGCGTCTCGACGGCCCGTCGCAGTGCGCGACCTTCCGGCGTGGCCAGCCGCAGGGCATCACGGTTGACGTCAATGCCCTGCGCATTGAAGCGGCTTACGCGCTCGGCGCCGTCGGGATTCAAGAGCGGAATGATCGACAGCGTGCAATTCGCGAATATGTTGCCGGCGAGCGGCTCGGCCGGAGTCCGCAATAGGTAACTCATGAGGTCGAGCACAACGGCGGTGTGCGTCGGTTCATCGCCGTGCATCTGCGACCACATGAGGACCCGCGTCGGGCCGTTGCCGAGAGTGGCCAGCGATATCGGGCGGCCTTCAAAGGATTCAGCAAACTTCTCGACGCGAAGGCGATCGACAGAAGACGCCGCAAGCTGCCCTAATATCTTCTCGACGTGGCCAACGCGGATCGTCGCCGGGTCAATCGGCGAAAGGCGGAATCGCTCGTAGTCGCGGCGGCTAAGCAAGCTACAACTCGTTTATGTCTCACGCAAAGGCGCTAAGGCGCAAAGATTTGAACCACGAAGGGCACCAAGGACACGAAGTAATACCGCCCTTAGCTCACAGCAACATTCCGACTTTGTGTCCTTTGTGTTCTTTGTAGTTAATTGCATTTCCCCTTGCACCTTAGCGCCTTTACGAGAGATTAAAATTTTGCCGCACTATTTTTTCGCCGCGGCTTCGACGCCGCGGAAGACGCGCATCAAGTTGCCGCCCAGGATGCCCTGAATTTCCGCTTCCGAGTAACCGCGATCCAAAAGTCCTTGCGTGATGTAGGGGAAATAGCTGACATCCTCAAGCTGCTCGGGGACGACGCTGATGCCGTCGAAATCGGAATCCGAGGCCAACGTGCTCAGTGCCCGCTACCTTGGCGATATGGTCAATATGATCCAAGAGGTCGTGAATCGTGCCGCGAGGGTAGGGATGCTGCCGGAACCAGCGCCGCATTTCCTGTCGGCGGCGATCGGCATCTTCGATCTCGGCGCGGAGCTTGCGCTCCTGCGCCATGCCTTCCTTCGTGATGCTCGTCGCCTCCGGCACGATGAAGCCGGAGAAGAAATTCACCATCACGACGCCGTCCTTCTCCTTGAGCCTTCGGAGGACATCGTCGGGCACATTGCGCGGATGGTCGGCGACGGCACGTGCGGAGGAGTGCGAAAAAATCACCGGGGCCGTAGTCACGTCGAGCGCGTCATGCATCGTTTCCGGCGATACGTGCGACAGGTCGACCATCATGCCCAGCTCGTTCATCGTGCGGACGACCTCTTCGCCAAATGGGCTCAACCCGCCGCTCTTGGCCTCATCGGTGCCGGAGTCGGCCCAGCTCAGCGTGTCGGTGTGGGTGAGCGTCATGTAGCGGGCGCCTAGCTCGTATAACTTTCGCAGCGTGCCCAACGACTCCTCGATGCAATGGCCGCCCTCGACGCCGATCAAGGAAGCGATCTTGCCGCCCTTGTGAATGCGATCGATGTCGCCTGTCGTGAGAGCCAGCTCGAACGTCTCGGGGTAGCGGCCGAGCATCAGCTTAACAAGCTCGATCTGCTCTATCGTGGTGGCCAGTGCCTGGCCCTTGTAGCCGAGATCCACTGGCACCCACACGGACCAGAACTGGGCGCCGACGCCGCCTTCGCGCAATCGCGGAATGTCGGTGTGCAGCTCGGGCTGCGGCTGGGAAATGTCGAGCTTGGAAAAGTCCGACGAACCTTGCGTGCGAATTTCCCACGGCAAATCATTGTGGCCATCGACTACAAGCGACCGCCGGTGCAACTCACGCGCGGCGTCGGTCAAAACGATTGGCGCGCGCTCGGCCTGTGATGATTCCTCGGCCACACAATATCCGGCCGCGCCCATAGATGCGGCGATAAACGAAAGACCAACAATTCGATTGGCGCGATCAAAAATGGAGTTCATTTAAAACTTGATGCCGTGACTGCGGAATTGTTTCAACAGGAGGTAACAGAGGAAGCAGAGCACGCGGTTTTGCCGAACTCTGTTTCCTCTGCTTCCTCCTGTTCATTCTTTCTTATGTATTTGCAATATGCGCGATGGAAATGAGTTAGTTTCCTGCTTGGTCCGATTCTGACTCCTTTTGATCATCGATCTTTACAAGGTCCCCCCACGCCCAGCGGAACAGGTTGCGCGTGTCGGTGTAGCGTGAGTCCGTGGATGTGGAGCCGAGGACGACGACGATCAAACGGCGGCCGCCGCGTTCGGCGGTGGATACGAGGCAGTTTCCGGCCGCCCCGGTGGTGCCGGTTTTGATGCCGTCGTAACCTTCTATTTTCAGCAATTGATTCGTGTTGCGCCATACGACATTGCGCTTGTAGCCGGACACCGAGTCCACGGTCGTGCCATGCTGCGGCGTGGAGACGATTTTTCTGAAACAACGGAATGCGGAGCGCGTGGTGGGCGAGGCTGGCCAGATCGCGTGCGGTTGTTTTGTGGTCGTCGCTCGTCAGTCCGTGCGGATTGTCGAAGTGAGTCGACTGCAAGCCAAGGCTTTTTGCCACGTCGTTCATTTGCTGGATGAAGTGGTCGTAAGGATCGGTCTTATCATGGTCGGCGCCGCCCAACGTTTCGCCATAGCGAACACCGAAGTGCTCGGCCAGCGCGACGGATGCGTCATTGCCCGAAGGCAGCATCAGGCCGTACAGCAATTCGCCGACGGTGAGCTTTTCGCCTTCGCGCACGCTGGAGGTGGAACCGGTCGTGTTGTCGGCGCGGGACGAGAACGTGACGATCTCCTCCAGCACCTTGGGATCCTCCGCGGCAAGGCGCGTGACGATGAACGCCGTCATGATCTTGGTGGTGCTGGCCGGGGCGCGTTTTTCCTGATCGTGCTCTCCGGCGAGAAACTCGCCGGATCGTCCGTCGATGATCGCCCAAGCTTTCGCGGTGACAAACGGCGTGCCGTCGAGCTTGTCGGCTGGTTCCTTTTCAAGAGTCTCGGCATTGACGACGGCCGGCTCGGGCGTCGGCTCCTCGTCGGTCAAGAGCGGGCCGAGCGCTCGCCACGTGTCGGCGCTCACGATGCCGGTCGACTCGAGGCCTTCCTGCGTTTGGAATTTCTTGACGGCGCCTTCGGTTTCCGGTCCGAAGTCGCCGTCGACGCCGATACCGGGCGAGTCCTTGATGCGCGCATTGAGCGTGCGCTGCAGGGCCTCGACCAGATCGCCGCTTGCGCCCGATTGCAGCGTGCGGGCCACGGGGGCGACCGGCGCCTGGCCCGTGGAGTTGAAGTACTGATAGATCGCCGAGCCAAGCTCCGCGCAAAGCAGGTCGCCTTCGTTGTCGTCGGTCCAGCGCTGGTCCTTGTTATTGGTCGTGAGGATGCAGAAGGCGATCGGGCCGCCGGGGGTTTCCATGATCCCGGCGTCGGTGCGCGTTTGCGAAACCGAGCCGGTTTTGTGGGCGACGCGCGTGCCTTCGGGCAGCGAGCGCGGCACTTTTTGCTTGTCGTCGCAGGCGAACAGGTGCTCGAGCATCTTCTTCGGACGCGTCGTTGCTCACGAGCTTGTCGCCGTACAATAGCTCGCAGAGCTTCACCATGTCGCGGGCCGTGGTGCTGCCCAGGCCGAATTGCTTGCTTCGCTCGGGAGCGATCGACGTATCGGCACGAAACACCTTGGCGTGGATCCGCGTCTCGGGGCAGCCGAGCGACGCCATGTATTCGTTCGTGGCGGGCAGGCCCAGCTTGTCGAGCACGAGGTTAGTCGCCGTGTTGTCCGAGAAGACAATCATCAATTGAATGGCGTCGCGCAGCGAGATCGTCGCGCCGGGCGAAAAATGCTCGGTGAGAATGCCGGAACCTTGGACTTTGTCATCGGGTTTGAGCTCAATGCGCTCATCCAGTGAGAGCTTTCCCTTTTCCACCGCATCGTAGGCGGCCACCATCACGGGGAACTTGATCAGGCTCGCCGTCGGCATCGTGCGGTCGGCCTGGTATTCATACGATTCGCCGGTGTTGAGGTGCTTCACAGCCACGGCCACGTCGCCGCGGTGCTGCTCAATGGCGGGAAGCAGGACGTGTTCGAGAGTTTTTTTGGGTCAGCGTTTTCGGCGGCCCCGAAACCCAACTTGGAAGAGAGGAAAACGAATGACGCAACAAGCACCATCGAGTGCGCGATGGAATTCCGGTGGATGCAGGCATATGCCATGGGGGATCTCGCGTGACGATTCGGGTAAGCGGGTATATCGCCCTTTCAGGGCTTCGTCGATTGGTGTCGGCCTTCGTACCCAGGGCTGCGCCTCGCCACGGCGAGGCTGCGCCCTGGGCTATCATATTTGGCCCTTTCAGGGCCATTTTTTGTTTGTTTCGTTACTGCGTATGTTACGGTCTCTTGCTCAATGGGCCGTCGATCAGTTCCACGCCGGTACCGTTTGCGTTTGGGATAAATGCATCGGCCGCGTTCCAAGCGCACGCCGGTGGCGATGTCTTTGGCGAGCAGCACCGCGCCGTCCATGTCGACGTAATCCAACAATGGCAAAAGCTGGGCAAGCGCCGAGATGCCGACAGTCGACTCCGTCATGCAGCCGGCCATCACCTTTAATCCAAGTTCGCGCGCTCGCGTGACCATGCGCCGAGCCGCGGCAAGGCCGCCGCATTTCACCAGCTTGATGTTGATTCCGTGAAACCGGCCAGCGCAGCGATCGACGTCTTCTTCGGTGATGCAGCTCTCGTCGGCAACGAGCGGCAGCGCCGAGCGTTCGAATGCCCGTTTCGCGCCCGCAGTATCCTCCGGCGGCAGCGGCTGCTCGATAAACTCGACGTCCAGGTCCTTGAGTGCCGGCGCAAGCTCGACCGTCTGGTCGGCGGTCCACCCGCAATTCGCGTCGACGCGAAACACGGCGTCGGTGTGCCGGCGCAGCTCGCGGATGATGGCCAGGTCGTCGGCTGTGCCGAGCTTGATTTTGTAAACCGGCCAGCCGGGCATCTCCTTCAGCTTGGCAACCATCTTTTCGATGGTGTCGATGCCCAGCGTATAATCCGAGTACGGCACTTTTTCGGTCGACAGACCCCAAAGCTCGTACACTGGGGCCCCTCGCAACTTGCCCCACAGATCGTGAATCGCCTGGTCGAGCGCCGAAAGCGCGAATTTCGAATACGTCGCCTTGGGAAGCTTCTACGTCGAGCGCGGCGATCAGCCGCAACGGGTCGTCAGAGCGAGCCGGCTTCGACGAGCGGCCGAACCGCTTCGATGGCCGCCGACATGTTGTGCGATCGTCGCGCCGTAGAACGAATTCGTCGTGGCTTCGCCGTAGCCGAAATGGCCGTCGGCCGCGAGCTCGACGATGAGAGTTTCCTGCACGGCCGTGGAGCCGCGCGAAATCGTAAAGACGTGCTTGAGCGGCAGGTCGAATTGTTGATAGGTGAGCTGCACTCTTGTAGTGTGGGCACTGCCCACCAGAATTAGTTTAAATGGGGTTATGGTGGGCGGTGCCCACCCTACGCAGCCCTACCCGGCCTTTGCCAGGTGCGGGAACAATTCGTGCTGCAACGCGAGGACGGCATCAACCAAATCGCCGGGTCCGTTTCGGATCACGTCGCACACGGGAACGCCGAGCTCCCGGCGCACGCGCTCGCGTTCCTTTTCCGCTTCGTCGGGGGTCAACAGTCGGCTGTTCACGGCCACGCCAATCACGCGCGAGGGCATGGCGAGCGACGCAAACATCTCGTACGCCTCCACAAGCTTCGCCAGCGGCGTGAGCGGCACGTAATCCATGCCGCTGCACGTTCTTGCGGCCCGCCTCGTAAACCATGATCATGCCGTGCGGCACGCAGCCATGTAGCAGGCCGGCCGTTACGGCCGAATACCGCGGATGGGAGAGCGAGCCCTGGCCTTCGACCACCAGGATATCGTGGTGCTGATTGGCGAGCACCAGCTTCTCCACGGCGCCGTTTACAAAGTCGGACACCACGCAGTCGACGGGGCAGCCGTCGCCTTCGATCATGATGCCGGTTTGGCCAGTGGCGATGAATTTGGCATCGTACCCGCGCGACTTGAGGCCGAGCGTAATCTCGACGGAGGCCAGCATTTTGCCGACCGAGCAATCCTGGCCGACCGTGTGAATCCGCAGGCAGTCCTCGCGCAAGTTGCGGCGGTTCGCCACGTCGCGCTCGTTGTTCTTGCGAACGTCGTAAATCTCGACGCCTCGTCGTGCGGCGGCCGCGGCGATTTCCGCGTCGCTACTGATAAAGTCGTGCAAGCCGGAGACGATGTTCATACCGCGCTCGACGGCTTCGAGCAGGATCTTCCGCCACGCGGCGGGCAGCTTGCCGCCGCTCGGCGCGATGCCGATCAAGAGCGTGTTGGCGATCGCGGGCGTCGGCGAGGCGGGCCACCACGGGAATGTCGCCGCCCACGCCGAGCAGCTCCTGCGACGTGCGGCCGGGCTGCGTCGTATCGAGCAGCGCGACGACTTCATCGGGCTTGTAACGCACGACGCAGGAGGCGGTCTTGGCCGTGACCGGGTTAGTGTGGCCGTCGGTGAGAATAACGATGCGGCGGTTAGACATTGGTTTTGGGAAACTCCTTCATAGTGATCCTAAACGGCATGGCCGCTGTATTCTAACGGGCGACGCGCAGGCGTTTCAATCAAACGCGCACGGGCGTTCTGGCAAACGCGTACGCGTGGCCGTCCGTGCGGGGCAAGCCCCGCCGCTAAATGCTGGAGCGGGGGTTATTGCTGGGGGAGAGTAAGAAATCCGCCAGCGCTTGCTGTGAAACGGGGACGTCGCTGTACGTGCAAATGCTCACAGCGGCGTTGGGGAAATCGCGCAGCGCGTACGGCACGCCCATTGATGCCAGCACGACGGCACGCTCCTGAGTAATCCACTTGACGAACTCCTTTTGCTCAGTCAGAAGCCCGAAGACATGCCAGGCCGCCGGGCGCACGATCATCGCCACGAGCAATTGCTGGGCATCGACGGCCACGTAGGCGGCCGCCTGATAGTCGGCTACGTCGGCCTGCGGGCCAAGCTGCAAATATTTCACCTCCGGAAACTGCTCCCGAAGCGCGGCGGCCAGCGGCTGCTCGGGTGGGTCAATCGGTGTCTGGAACGGCTTGAGCAATACGGCGACCAGCGGTACTTCCGGATTAAACGGCAACACGCCGGCTTGGCCAGTGTTGCCAATGATTTCGACGGCTCCCTGAGCTACCCGTTGGGCAAGTGCCGTGGCGTTGGGCGCTGAGGGAGCGATTGGCTGCAGTAAAGCGTTGTCGCAATCAAATAGCGCCCGCTGCTTAAGTTGCCACATTCGAGCGAATGCATCATCAACTCGCTGCTGAGTCAGCTTTCCGCCCGCGACGCTTTCGCAAAGAAAGTCGACGATTCTGCCGGGCTCGTTGACATCGAGCAGCAGATCGACGCCCGCGTTCAACACGGCCAGCGCCATTTCCTCCTCGTTGGCAAATTGGTCCCGCACGCCGGCCATCAACAGGCTGTCGGAACAGATGACGCCGCGGAAGCCGAGTTTTTTGCGCAGCATCTCATCAAGAATCTTCGGCGACAGCGTGGCCGGCACGCCGCTTGGGTCGATCTCCGGAAAGGCCACGTGTGCCGTCATGACGAGCGAGCAGCCGGCGTCGATTGCGGATCGAAATGGGACCAGCTCGCAGGCTTCTAGTTGGTCGAGCGACCGCGGCACGCTGGGCAGCGAGTCGTGCGAATCCTGCTGGGTGTCGCCGTGGCCGGGGAAGTGCTTCGCCGTCGTGCGCAGACCGGCCGCTTCGGCGGCATTGACATACGCCGCGGCCAGGTCGGCCGCCCGATACGCGTTCTCGCTGAAGGCACGCGTGGCGATGATCGGGTTCTGCGGGTTGGTGTTCACGTCGGCGACCGGGCTGAACGAAATGTGAATGCCGACGTCTCGCGCCTCCCGCGCTGGCCTCGGCAAATTCGGCAACGGTGAGCGTCGCATCGCGAGGCAGCTTTTCAAACGCCATCGCATGCGGAAAAAGCGTGTAGCCCTTCACCTGCTGGCCGACGCCGCGCTCGATGTCGGACGCGACCAGCAGCGGGATTTTTGACACTTCCTGGAGCCGCTCGAGCGATTCCTTGGTGTTGGGCCCGCCGTTGAACAGCAGCAACCCGCCCACGGGGCATTCCTCAAGCAGCTTGGTGATGCGGTGCTCGTCCTGTTCCACCGTGCGGCGCGGGCGTCATATTCGAGCCGATGCGCACGAAGATGAGCTGCGCCAGCTTATCGCGGAGCGACAACAGCCCGGCTGACGGAAGTTGATTAACGGCGCGCGTCACGGCGTTTCCTCCCGGCGCCGAATTTCGGATCGAGGTTACGGTAAACAATCCAGGCCACGATGAAGCTCGGAATGGTCGCCACCATGATCCAAACGAAAAAGCCGGTGTAGCCCAGCCATTCAAGCGGATACCCGGCAAGACTGCCGGGCACGATCAGGCCGAGCGTCATGAAGCCCGTGCCAAGAGCATAGAACGATGTTTGGTGTTTGCCTCGCGCGAGATACAGCATGTACAGCATATAGCCGGTGAAACCAAACCCGTAGCCGAATTTTTCGACGACGACGCCCAGACCGATGTAAACCAAGCTTTGCGGCTGATAATAGGCCAAGAGCAGGTAGGCGAGATTGGGGACGTTGATCATCACGGCCATGGGCAGAAGCCATTTTCTCAAGCCATCGCGTGCAGCCAGGATGCTGCCCAGCACGCCGCCCGCAAGCAGCGCGATGATTCCCAGTGTGCCGTTGATGACGCCAATCTGTTTTTCGAGCAATCCGAGGCCGCCCGCCTCGCGCGGATCGAGCAGGAATTTGCCGGCGAACTTCACCAGTTGCGACTCGGCAAAGCGGTAGAGCAACAAAAACGGCAAAGCCGTGGCTAACGGAATCTGTGCGAAGAACTCGCGGAAGATGCGTCCCACGCCGCGCAACGCGTCGCGGGCGCCCTGCATTCCAAAGTCCGGCTTGTCAGGCGCGACCGGCAGGGTCAACGCATGATACGTTGCCAAGAGAAAGAACGTTGCAGCGGCGACGCCGTGCGTGGTGCTCCAGGCCAAAGCCGGATCGTATCCATTTTCGATTAACTGGCCGGCAAGCCAAACCAAGAGGCCTTCGGCGTAAATCCATCCGCCGCGAAAGGCGACGCTCCGAATGCCCGTGAACCACGTTTGGTCGTGCGGCGTGAGGACGCGCATGTAAAAGCCGTCGGCGGCGATGTCGTGAGTGGCGGATGCGAGTGCCAGCAACGTATAACCCACGAGCGACCAAAGAAAGAAATGCTCTGTTGTGTAACCCAAAGCAACCGTCGCAAAAGCCGCGCTGGCCAGATACTCGGTTGTCCAAACCCAGCGGCGCTCGGTGCCAAGCAGCTCAACCAGCGGGCTCCATAGCGGCTTGAGAGTCCACGGCAAGCCGACCCAACTGGTGTATCCAATGAGCACGGCCGAGATGCCCATGCGCGTGTACGCATAGGTCGAAATCGTCATCACGAAGACGTTCGGGAGCGCCTGCGCAAAATACAGGCTGGGCACCCACCACCAGGGCCCGCGATTTCCGCTTGAAGATGGGTCCGCGTCAGAGAGTTCGGCTGACTTCACGTTAGTCGCGTTCCTGAATATCGACGCGGGCTGATGGACCTTCGCGACTTAATCGCGTAACGGCCGCGACGACAACATGTTTCGCGTCGTCCCCATCGGCTAGGCGAACAACATGGCGGCTTTTGTGTCCCGGCACAATCGCGGTTTGCCAGCCGCCCGCGGTTTGCACGTGCACGACCCATTGCCAAGGCGCTTTCGTGCGCGGGCCTCCTGGCCCCGCACTGGTCAGTTTCATTTCAATTGCGATGCTCGTGCCATCGCGCCAGGCTTCGACTTCCGGCGCCGCCAGCGCCTGATCACCGAGCCAGCTCGACTCCGGCACAAGCGCCGGCTCCGCGTACGGACCCGCTTTGAGCTTGTCCGCGATGCCGTCGTAATTGCGCATGAGGGCTTTCATGCTGAAATGGACATTGCCGCTTGCACCAGTCTGGTTGCGGGTTGACTCGATCTGCCGCAGAAGCTCGTCGGCCGACCAGGCGTCGCGTGACTCGGCAACGTCCGGCCCGCGGCGGACTTTGGATGTGAAATTGCCGGGCCAAAGGTGACGCTGCTTGAGGTTCTGCTCGTGCCACCAGCCGAGCAGCTTTGCATAGTTTTGCTGCTCATTGTCAGTCCGCCAGTATAGCTGCGGCGTAAGATAGTCCAGCCAGCCCTCATGCTGCCACTTGCGCACGTCGGCGTAGAGCGCATCATACTGGTCGAGGCCGGTGATTCCTTCGGGGTGCCCGGGCCGCCAGATGCCGAACGGGCTGATTCCCACAAGCACCCAAGGCTTGGCCCGTTTGACTTCCTCGTACATTCGTTGGATCAGGCGATTGACGTTTTGCCGCCGCCAATCGTCGCGCGACAAAGTTTCACCGGCGTCGACCGCGCGCTCGTAACTCTCATCATCCGGAAACGGAACGAGGTTTCCGGCGTCATCTGTGATTTGATACGGGTAGAAGTAGTCGTCGATGTGCACGCCGTCGATGTCGTACCGCTTCACGACATCGTTGAGCACGGCGATGAAATGGTCCTCGGCGGCCGGCTCACCCGGATCGAACCAGAGATACTCGCCGTACTTCCGCACAATCGAGGCTTTGGCCCGGCTGGCATGATCGGGCGACACACGTCCATTGGCGCCCGGCGTGCGCACGCGATAAGGATTGAACCAAACGTGGAGCTGCAGGCCGCGGCGATGCGCCTCCGCGACAGCGAATTCAAGCGGATCGTAAAACGGCTCGGGCGGCTGGCCCATCCGTCCTGTGAGGTATGGCGACCAGGGTTCCAGCTTCGATGGATACAGCGCGTCGGCGGCCGGCCGAATTTGCAAGATCACCGCGTTGAGGTTGAGCTCGACCGCCTTGTCCAAAATGGCCAAAAGCTCGCGCTTCTGCCGCGCGGCGGGCAATCCCGGCTTGGAGGGCCAATCAATGTTCTGCACCGTGGCGATCCAGGCGGCGCGAAACTCACGGGCGACCGTGGGCGGCTCGGATTGTGTGCCTGGCGCTTGTGCCATGCCGAATTTGCCGCATGCAACTAGCAAGCACGCGGCGATCGAGAAGCGCGATCAATCGCAAACCGCTCTGAAAAGGTAAAATAACAGCATGGACACGACCCGTCTATTCTATCCGTCGTAATCCGTATGATGAGCCGGGCAGTTGATATAACGCTGATTCGACAAAAGTACTCGCGCTGCCGCCGAAGAACGATTGCAACACATGGAACGTTGTGCTCGCGAAACAAGGCTCCTCAATGGAATATGGCCGACGAATGCCAGAGCCGGCGCTGATAAAAGTCGCTGAATTCTTCAATCTCACGTAGTGGAGTTTCGTTGTGATCGGTGGCCAGGCGGCAGTGCTGCATGGTTCCCGATTCCTACCTTCGATGTCGATTTGAGTTATCGTCGCTCGAGAGAAAACCTTCAGCGACTCGCTGCGGCGATCAAGGAACGCTACAGCCTACTCTGCGACGGCGCGCCGCCGGATTTGCCATTCATTTGGACGCGCAAGCTTTAGCATTCGGTGCCAACTTTACTTTCGCTACATTATTTGGCCCGCTCGATCTATTGGGCTGGCGTCGAGCCGCTATAGGCGGCTATGACGACTTTGCTGATCGGGCGCGTGAGAATATGAAGTCGAAGGCAATAGCGATTCGGTCTTTGTCGCTTGACGACTTATCGCGATCAAGCGACATCTCCGGCGGCCTAAGGATCAAGCTGTCCTCGCAGACTTGGAAGCGATTCAGCGACTGCGCGGAGCGGGTTCAATGCGGCCGTGCCGGCCTGACTCGCCGAACGAGGTCCGAGCTGCAACGCCGCGAAAGCGATAGCTACCATGCAGATTGACGCGGGTTCCGGCACGCTTGTAAGCGATTGCCCGTCACTCGACGCGTTACTGCTCCCGGCAGCAGCCGACGTGCGGCCGAAGTTCGTCCGCCAATCGTCGTAGCCGGTGGGCGTGCCGTCTGACATTCGCCATACGATGTAGTCGGCGGCGTCCACGCGGCCGTCGTCGTTGAAGTCACCCGCCAGCGGCGGCGCAATGAACTGCGTGACTTCGAGCCTGCCGGTGCCGGTAATCAGCGGGCTCGTGAACGGAGCGCTCGTTCCCGCGCGCCCCAGATGCCGGCCGGCTGGCTGGCGCCATCGATGAAGAGTGAGCCAATGGTGTCCGGGGTGCCGCTGAACTTCAAATCCAAAATTGCGCCCGTCGAAAGATAAATATCCCACTCATTGTCAAACTGTTCGTTGAAGCCGTTGGGGCTGGTGACGCTCAATTTGCCGGCCTGCACGACGGTATTGCCGTTGTAGTTGTTCAAGCCGTTGAGCTCGAGCGTTCCGGCGCCAGCTTTCGTCAGCCCGGTGCCGACAATCGGAACGTTGATGGCAACGTCGACGGCGGACGAACCATCGGCAACGTTTAATACCGGGTTTAATCCATGGTTGAGTTGCACTCGGCCGGAGTTGCCCGTGCCGGTGCCGTTGGCAATCACGGCGGGCGCATTATTCAGCGGATTGAGATTTACGTTTCCGGAGATATACATTTCCGCAGGCGACGTGCTATGCGGCATGAGGTTGATCTTGTTGAACGTAAGCGTGCCGCCGTCCAGCACGAAATCGCGCGTGGCGTCGACTTGCAGCGTGTGCACGCTCAGGCTCGCATTGCCACCGAGGGAAACGCGCTCGGAAAATTGGGCGGCGATCGGCGTTGAATCCGAAGTCGGCACATAGTTCACCGTGAGCGATCCGCCGGTGATGTTCAGCATCTCCCGGACATACAGCTTGCGGATGTTGTGCGTGCCCGATCCAAGTGTGACGGTGATATTTGTACTGGGCCGATCGAGAACGACGGTGTCGTTGCTGCCCGGCAAGCGCGTCGCGGGCAAGGTGAGGCTGCCCACGCGCGGCACTTGCCCCGGACCCTGCACCGGGGCGGCCGGGGTCTGCCCGCTGTTCCAATTCGTCAGCGACGTCCACTGCGCCGCTGCTATTGGTCACCCACAAGGCCGGAACGAGATAATCCTTGACGAACTCGATGCCGCCGTGAGCGACATCGAAGTCGAGGTTGTTGGCGCCGTTGTTAAAGCTCGGCAATCGTCCGGTGCTGGCGTATTGCCAGAACGCCCAAGGATGAACTTCGCCGTTGTCGTCCCATGGCCCGTAAATGTTAGAAAAGCCGATAGTCGGGTTTCCATTCTGCACGTCAATG
Source organism: uncultured Planctomycetota bacterium (assembly GCA_963713365.1). GTDB lineage: Bacteria > Planctomycetota > Planctomycetia > Pirellulales > Lacipirellulaceae > JABDGM01. The sequence continues at coordinate 882,068 of CAVQLN010000013.1, forward strand.
GAATTAGGGTCCGCCTGGTTTGGCCAGCGAGCAGTCCACAGCGTCGGATGCGCGGCAACTACTTGGTTGACGCAGGGCTGCGGACGCGCCGCCAAGAATGTTATGGGAATAGTTACCGTTGACATAGATGGCAGGCCGAATGCCCATCACCTCATAGATCCGGTTGGAAAAGTCGATGGCAAACTGCGCCATCTCGTTGTCGGTTCGAATGCCGTCGCCCGCTTCGAAATCGTGCACCGGGAGCAAGTATCCCGGCCGCATCCACGCGCCGGCCATCTGGATGAAGTGATTGGCTTCGTCCGTGCCGTTGTTCTGGAGGCCGCCGGAGTTCAATGTGCCGGCGACGATGTCCGGCCGCGAGAAATGGTACGAGCCGGCGAACATTCCGGCCGTCGTAGCGCGCGTGATGTTCTGGACGAAGTACGGGTCGTCGTAGCGCTGCGAAAGCGTGTTCTGGCCCGGTGGATCGTCGTTGTCCGGATTGCTTTGGTTGTAAAAGCCCGTGGTGCCGCCGCGGCTGGAACGGATGAAAACGAAGCTGCGGTTCTCGACGTTTCGGATGTTGTTCCAGGTGGCCTGTGAGATGTTGCCCTGCCAGGCGGAGATATCCAGGCCCAGCGCTCGCTGCGCCACGGCAGGCGTGGCACTGCATGACAATGCCGCTAACATAACGGCGACAACATAGAATGTTCGCAGCTGTGTTGAAAACATGGGCCGGATTGTTGTGGGAGGCGTCTCCGACGCCGATGTCGCGTGGCCATTGAAACCGCCATCGGCGTCGGAGACGCCTCCCACAGATGCTTTCAACAGAGTGAACGTGCGCCGGAGTCGATTAGCGCACATGCGGCCACTGCTCATCTCTGTTTCCCCTGCCAGGACGTCGAGCATCGGACGCCGGCGACCACGACCACGCCTTCGGCGCGGTGCCCGGTCGCGGCTATTCGACGACAAAATTTGAACGTTGCTAAGTCGTTGTTCCGTACTTCCAGGGTACGCAAAGCTTGCAAATGCGCCAACGAGCGTAAACGAATTGTTGCGATATAAACCTCGATTTCAAGCGCCGGCGCGCTACAGCGAAGGAATTATGCGCAATAGCGTGAGGCAGGTGCGGCGGAGGTGCGTCATAGGTCTTGCCAAAGGGGACGAGTCACTTCAGGTCGAAGTTGATTGGTTCGTCGGAATTCTTAGTTGCAGTGGCGGTGAGCTTGCTGCGGGCGCGAGTCGAGTACTCTGGCGGCAGGACGATTGGTGGCGGCGGGACCGGATCGCCCTCTTCGAAGCCGGGGGGCAAATCGGTGCCGACGTTCACCGTGACCGTGTACTGGCCCGGCGCGAGCTCGAGCGTGTACTGTCCGCCATCGGAGAGCGCCGCCGAGGCCGGGGCGCCCGTTTGCTCGGAAAGAACGTCACGCTGCCCTTGTTAACCGGCTCGCCGCGATAGGTGACTTTCCCCTCGACGGAGACGTCATTCGACGATTCGCCGCAGCCGGCGGTCGCGACGAGAACAATGAGCAACAACAGATAAAGCGCTGGCCGACAGTCACGGTCATTCAAAGGAATTGTTGAACAGGAGGAAGCAGAGGTAGCAAAGTCCATAGTAAACAGCCTCGCCGATATCTCTGCTTCCTCTGCTACCTCCTGTTCAATCCCCGCCTTCAAAAATCGGAAACCGTCTCGTCGCCGTTGCGCGAGCCCATGGCCAGAAAGACTTTGATGTCGATGTCGTCGGGCAGCATCTTCACGCTGCCGTCGCCGAAACAGAAGTTCGCTCCGCCTTGATGGAAGCTGCCGAAAGGCAAGTCGTTGACGCTGATATCGCTTTGATTCTGAATCACGTAATCGGGCAGGGTGGGCCGGTCGCCGCCCGGCCGGCCGCTTGGGTAGACATTCTGGTGGTCCTGGTAACAGTTGACGAACGGACTATGGTTGACCGGCCAGCGATCGCTGAGATTCTTGCAGGAAAAGAACGCAGTCCGCGGTTGCGGGCCATCGGGTGGAGTGCTATTGCCTCGACCACCCCCTGCCGGATCTTGCTGGTCTCGCCAATAGGCGCCGGCCATCCACGCCCGCACTTGATACCATCGTTCGCCGATCAAAAGCGTCTTGCTCAGACCGTCGGTGCATTGCTTGAGCGCCACCGGCCAGCCATGGATCAACAGCCCGTCGTAGTTGTTCGGGCCGAAAAAGTCGGTGGCGGGATTGCCCATGACGACACAGTAGCTGCCCGGAACTTTCTTGTTCGGCGAACACTGCCCGGTGCGGGCGTAATACGAACCGGTGATGCCAGCGTAGCTCATCGGCGCGGCGGTCTTGCGTGAGGAACTTTTCAGTTTGCGTTGGCAGTTCCGTGTCGCTTGGACACAGATACGATGCCGGCAGATATTTGTTGAGCCCGTCCATTGCGGTGCCGTACGCGTCAGGATTGGTGGCGTTCATATAAATCGCCAGCGCTTCTTCGCTGATCACCCCCTCTTCAATGTAGGGGAGGATCAACACCGGCCAGCCAAGCCCGCTAGGCGTCGACGATCCACCGGAGTTGATAAGCAGGCTACCCTCAGGCAGCACCTTTTTCGACGATTCGTAGTTCAGCACGGCCAGCGCGATGTTCTTGAGATTGTTCTGGCACTGGGTACGCCGGGCGGCAGCCCGGGCGGCCTGAACGGCCGGCAGCAGCATGGCCACGAGGATGCCGATAATCGCGATGACGACCAGAAGCTCGACTAACGTGAAGCCGCGTTGAGGCGGCCGCGCAAACGCGTGACGACTTTTTCATGAGATTGCCCTGCATGTAAGGTGGGCACTGCGCACCGCTACGGTAATGTCGTGGGCGGTGCCCACCCTACGATCACAATTTCTCGAGCTTGTACTCGAGGCCTTCTTTATCGTCGTCGACGACGAGTTCGAATTCCGACGTGGCCGCGTTGGTGTACTTGGACGGGATCAGCGATTTGCCGCCCATCGCTTTGTCCATCACGGTGAAGGTGACCCAGTACTTGCCCGGGAATCACGCCGTCGCCGGGCCTGCGCGTGAACATTTCGAACGTGCCGTCTTCGGCGAGATAGCCCGAGGCCGCCTTGCGAATGGTCGCCGTCGTATCATCCGTGGGCTCGAGGCGAACGATGCGCACGGCGCCGGTTATGGGCGAGCCGTCTTGATATTGGGCAACGCCGCTCACATCGTACGACTGGCGCGAGCCGCAGCCCACGAATGCCACGACGAGTCCGGTAAGAATCAACAGGTGCGTGCGTTGAGAGATCATGGAAGCAGCCATTAGCGGGAAGCTAACCGACGTGCAGCATGGGAGGCTTTGATCAGGGCCGCCCGGAGGACGGCCTGTGCCGCCGGTAACCGTGAGGGCCCCGCCATCCTGGCTGAGCATCAGGTGGTCCCATGCCTTGCAGCAAGCGCCCATCGCGCCGCCCGTTTCGATGTCTTCGCTAATGAACTGCACGCTGCCGTCGCACATGGCCACAAACACGCCGCCCATGTGCACGCTGCGGGTTGTTGCTCCATCGAAGGACGTTCGTTCCGCCATGACACGGCATGCACTCATCTCGCAGCACAGGGCTGGTGCAATCAAGGTTGTTGCCGCCGATGTCGTCGGCATTCGGGCCGCAGAAATTCGGGCCGTTGCCGTCACTACCCCAGCCATGAAATGCCAATAGATTTCCGCCCGCATGGCCAAACGCCCAAGTTCCGCGCGGATCGCGATCGTCGACCCCGGCACGAATCTCGCCGATCATAATCGTCTTGCTGGTTCCGTCGGTGATCTGCTTGAATTGTCGAGGAAGCATTAATGCCCATCACGCCGCGCGAGAACGCATGCCCATCTGGATTGCATTTCTTGCCGGTTGCGGGATCAACGCCATTCCAACCGCAGCTATTCGGCCCCATAATGCCTGCGGGCTGCGTGGGAAACTGCGGGAAAGGGTGCAGTGCGCCGAGTCCAACATTGGCCGCATAATTGCCACGAGCCCAATTCAGTCCTCCCGGCCCGCCTTGATACTTCACCCGGTTGTACTGATCCGACGGGCAGAGCATGATTGGCAGTTCAGTGCCGCGCTCGTCGAGGTTCTGCGCATGACGTCATCGGAATCGGCGCGCCAGTCGTTGGGTGCTTGAAGACTAACGCATCGGATAGCGCTTGGTTCTCCAGTTGCGGCAGTATCAAAACTACCCAACTCTCGCCAAAGTTCATGTTTGCTTCGATACCCGGAACACGTCCATTGGCATCCACGTTTTGAAACACCGTCCCATCTGGAAGAATCTTGTGAGCCGACTCGTAGTTAAGCGCTGCCAGCGCCACGTTCTTTAGATTGCTCTGGCATTGAGCGCGTCGCGCCGCTTCGCGCGCCGCTTGAACGGCCGGCAGCAGCAGCGCCACGAGGATGCCGATGATGGCGATAACCACCAAGAGCTCGACCAGTGTAAAAGCGCGTCGTGCTGAACGAATGTTTCGCATCATGTCAAACCTCACCAGGTTTTGCCGCCAGCAGAAATAGGCGCAGAGAGAGGACGAAACGCGAGTGCCCGTCGTTATTCTACGCCTCAGCAAGCATCCCTAGCAACGAAAAGGAAGCGCAGTTCTTTCGCGCATTAGCGCAAAACCGGCCGGCGGTTGGAGCCGAAACGTATTCGTATCTGGCAGACTGGTTCACCAGCGCGCAACGGACACTCCGACGACATCTTGCCCAACAAACAAACTGTGGGATGCATCTCCGATGCCGATTTCGCGGCACCTTACGACCGACGTGTGCCCTGGCGAGCATCGGATCAGAGATCCCTCCCACATGATTATATATCAGGCTAAACTGGGTGGTATCGCGGCCTAGCGTTTGCGGCGTGCGACGGCGCCGGCCAGCAAACCAAGAGCCACTAACGCAATCGCCGAAGGCTCGGGCACGCCGGCACCGCTCAGCGACGAACCGCTGCCGGAGGTGCGGCCGAAGTTGGTCCGCCACTCATCGTATCCCTCTTGCGTGCCGATGTTCTTGCGCCACACCACATAGTCGGCCGCGTCGACTTTGCCGTCCGAGTTGAAATCGCCGGGGAGACCTCCGCCGCCGGTGCTGACCATGAGGTCGATCGTGTTGCCGGTGTCGACGAGGCTGAAATTGAAGCCGGCGGGCGTGGTGCCGAGCATCAGACTGCTCACATTTCCGGCAAGCGCGCCGGTGTAGTCAATCAGCGTGTAGTTGCCGCTGGCCAGGCCGCCAACATCGTTGAGATTCAGCGAGCCGCCGTTGATCGTCGTTGTCCCGCCCGTGACATTGAGCAGGTCCGCCATCGTGGGCGTACCCAGATCGAAGTTGAGGATCGAGCCAGTTTCGAGCGACAGCCCGCCGGCGGCCGTGAGCGTGCCGATGCCACCAGCACCCGGCGCAACGGCGCCGCCGCTGTTCACGGTGACGAGCCCGCCAACTGTGCCCGTGCCGCCGAGCGTGCCGTTGTTGTTGACGTTGACCGCGCCCGCGCCGGTGCCCGAGCCTGTCGTGTTGTTCGCCAGCAGCGTACCGGCATTGATCGTCGTGCTGCCCGTGTAGGTATTGTCGCCGCTAACCACGAGTGTTCCGGCGCCGATTTTCGTCAAGCGGCCCGGTCCAGTGCTAAACGGAGTCGGAGGCGTGCCGCTCTCACCGGTGGCAGCCGCTGTGCCCGAGATAACACCCGGCACCGTCAGCGTGGTACCGCTGGCGACGTCGAGGGTGCCACCGACGGCGGTCGTAGGATCATTCTTCGTTGCAGCCGGCTGCCCCGCATTGAGCAAGACACCGCGATTCGGACTCAGAGTGATGTCGGCCGTCGTGCGCAGCGTGCCGCCGGTCGTCGCGCCGGCGAGCGTGATGCTGTTGGCCACGGGCGCGGCGGGCGTAATGCCGATGTTCGCTTCGGACGAAATGCTGAGCACGCCGCCGCCGAAGGTCGTGGTAGTGCCAGTGTAGGTGTTGTTGCCGGCGAGGACCCACGTGCCCAGGCCGGTTTTCGTGAGGTTGCCGCCGCCGGTAATGACGCCATTGTAGGTGGCGGTGACCGCGCTAGTGGCGGTGCTGAGCTGGCCGCCGCCGGTTCCGGCAACCAGCGTGATGCCGCGGTTCGGGTCGAGCGTCATCGTCGTGTCGAGCCGCAATGTTCCAACGGCAGTCGCGGTGCCGAGCGTGATGCTATCGGCCACCGGCGAGGCGGGCGCTGCGCCCAAAGCTTCATTGGAGTTTGCCGCGATAGTTCCCGCCGTGGCGTGAATCTTACCGCTGAACGTACCGGCGTTGCCGGCGTTTGTGAGAATGAACGTTCCGCCGGTGACCGAAAGCAGTCCGGAGCCACTCAGCGGACCAGGCACGGTGACCGTGCCGCCAGCCCATCCGCCACCGTTGGGGCCGATCGTGATGCCGCGATTGGCGTGGAGCGTCGTAGCGTTGAAGCTATGCGCGATGCGGCCGCCGTTGAGCGTGATCGCGTCAGGCAGCACGTCGAGCGGCACAGCGCCAAAACCGCGCTCTTCGAGGTCGATGCTGCTGTTGAAGCCCAGCCGAAACAGACCCTCCTCCACGAGCAGTTTGGCGAAGGTCGTGTTGGGCAGCCCGAGTCCTTGATAACGGAATTCCTGCGGCCCTCTCTTGATCAGCGTGCCGGCGCCGCCATTGGTTGTCGTGCCGCCCGTGCCGAAGATGGTGCCTGCGTTGGCGCCGCCAAAGATGCTCACCAGACCTGCGCCGGTCGTACCATCAGGATTGAGCGGCGTGTAATCGACGATGCCTGTGCCATTGACTTCGATGTGCTTCGCGGTTGCAGGCGCCGTACCTTGCCCAACAAATGAGCCGGCATTGCCTGGATTCGTCTGTCGTAATGTTCCACCATTGAGCACGACCGTGCCGCCGCCGTTCAGTCGTAGCGTGCTGTTGATGCTGAGCCTCGTTCCGGCATTGATGGTGACCGTTGACGCGCCGGTGTCGACGACGCCGCTGTTGAAGGTTACGAGACCTTCCTCGATCGTTACCGACGCAGCCGTTTGTGTGCCTGTGATATCAATGAAAGCATCCATCGCGTCGGCGCCGGCGGAGAACACGGCGTGTTCGCCCGCGGTCCACGGTCCGGTCGCTACGGCGCCGTTTGGATCGGTGCTCCAGAAGTTGTCGGTGCCCCAGGTGCCATCCGTAAATCCATCAATCTGTCCAGCGCCAGGTTCGGCGTCATTGATGTCCCAATACAGCGTGCCCTGAGCGTGCGCCGTTGCCGGGCAACCGGCAGCGAGAAGTAGAACTGCCACAAGGTGCAAATTGAAGCGCTTCATGATTTAGAAATCCCTGCCTGCGAGTGTTCGAAGAATGCTGTGCCCGAAGAGCGCGGCGCGCGAGTTGTGAGTTGCATGGTGTGCTGCGCGTCGAAATCCGGGAGCGCCCCGCACGTGAAAGTTCGCCTGCTCGGTGCCAGGGGCGCTGAACGGATCGTCTACGCGCGATTATACTTAGGTTAAGAAAAAACCGCGTACTAATGTGCGCAGGCGTTTCGCCGGTATGCGCAAAAGGATGAAATAGCGGTCGTGTTTCGGCATGGGGCCGAGCATTCGTTTTTAAGCCGTCACGATTATCCGTGCGGCGGCGTGGGTGCGGTAGAAATGAAGGAATAGAGCAGATTCATGCCTGTGAAGAACCAGCCAAGTTGCGCCGATCGGGGCCGCCGTTTTGTCGCCACGGTTCTGCTGGCGTTGGGGGCCGCGCCGTTTTGCTCGTGCGGTGGGGGGCCGTCGCCGGTGCGGCCGCCCAGCATCAGCGCCTCCGCCGCCGGCCGGGAGGCGATGGAACAGTACGATTCCAGCGGCGACGGCATGGTCGCCGGCGTGGAGCTGGAAACAGCGCCAGGTCTGAAAGCGGCCCTACCGCAGTTGGACGCCAACCGAGATAAGGCCGTGGATGCTGACGAAGTGGCGGTGCGCGTCGGCCAATGGGAGGAGGCGGGAATCGGCCTGATGTCTTTCGGGTTTCGAGTGACGCTTGATGGCAACCCGCTTGCCGATGCCCTCGTGACGTTTGAGCCGGAGGCGTTCCTAGGCGAGGATGTCAAGCCGGCCAGCTGCACTACGACTTCTGCGGGCGTCGGCGGTGCGACGATTGCCGAAGCTGACCGTCCCGACCCGACGTGGCCAGCGGGCATGCAGCATGGCATCTACAAGGTGAAGATTTCAAAGATCGTCGGTGGAAAAGAAACCATCCCAGCCAAATACAATGAAGCCACCGTGCTGGGACAGGAAGTTGCGCAGGATGTTCCCGAGATTGCGAACCGGCGCGTGCTGTATGCGCTGACGACAAAATAAACACGTGTGCCACTGCAGTTCGTTGGGGTCAGGAGTCTTCAAACGCGCGCTCGGGTGACACTGCTAACTTGTTAGTAGTGCGCTTGCTATTGCGCGGAATCGAGCGATGCAACGTTGCCATCGAAACGGTGCGCGAGCCAGCGATGTACCGTTGAGTCGATGTTGTAGGAAATGTTGTGGACGGAACCGTCGCACATTGCCATGTTGAAACCACCAGCGTGGCGCTCCCGAACGCCCCTTCATTCAGCAATCCGCTTCGATCTTGCTTTGGTTGATAGTAATCAGCGCCGGCAGCGCCAGCGCCGGAGGCCGGGTCGATGCGGTCGGGATTCACCGCGACGCGATGGTTGTCCCACTCAAAGCCGGTGTACATCGACTGATTCTCGCCAAGGTCGAATGAAGCGGGGTCGTCTGCTCGAGACCGGGCGCCCTCATACGACTCCGGCCGCAGGTACTTCTCGCCCACCAGATAAGTATTCGCCGTGCCGTCGGTGATTTGGGCCATCGTGACTTCGCTTCGATAGTAGGAAACGCCCGTTTGACAATACGGCAAGTCGGCGTTGGCGCCCCGCATCCCGCCGGCGATGGGCGTGCAGAACGAGGTACGTGTCCACTTGGCATCACTATCGGCCGTGGCATAGTCGGGCACTTCGTACATTCGAAACGTGTCAAACTCCTTGGCGTCGCCGGTGTTGACCGCGTAATCGCCTTTGACGATGCCGCCCCCGGTCTGGGCCAGGGCATCCAGCCAGGTTTGCACGCGCGTGCCGGCCATCGACCCAACAAATATCCGAGCTGGACGGCGCGTCGGGCAGTTATAGAGCGAGATCGGCGATTGGTGCAGCTTGATGCTCGCGTCGCGGAAGCCGGCGGAGGCGGGCGCGAGGCCGCTTCCTAAATCGCACAGCGCCGTTTCTTCCACATAAACAAGCGTACTGTAAATCCAGGAGCCGGGTTGATCTTCGCCGTAGCCCCGATTGGGATCAGCGGTCCAGTAACGTCCCCAGCCGCCGGAGGGCAAGAAACCGTGCGTGTCCTCGTGCAGCAACACGCCCAGCGCGATGTTCTTGACGTTGTTCTTGCATTGGCTGCGTCGGGCCGCTTCGCGCACGGCCTGAACCGCCGGCAAGAGCAGCGCCACCAGGATGCCGATGATGGCGATTACAACAAGCAGCTCGACCAGCGTAAAGCCCGTTGGTCGTGGCCGCGTCTCTCCGAGACGCGGATGGAAGAAAAAATTCACGGACTTCTTGGGCCCCGCCTGTTCAAGTGCACCGCCGAGAATCTCATGCGAGTCTTCGCCACGGCGAATCTTCGATCGGAGAGACTCGCCCACGTGGGGTCGCCGCGGCGACCTCGCGGCCCCTACCGGCTTAGTCTGGTGTTGAGACATCGCGAAGCATCCCACGAGAAATACACACACAATGATTTAACGGCACAGCCTATCGCACACGACGAGCGCCGAGCATCGCGAGCCCAAGCATTGCCAGCAAAATTGCGCTCGGTTCCGGCACTGCCGCGACGGAACTGCCTGCCCCAGGCGGAGTTACCGATCCGAAGTTTGTCCGCCACGTCGTATAGTCTTCGTCGGTGACCATCCCGGGCGTAACGCCATCACCCTCGTTCTGAAGCTGCGTATTCGTGCCGAGGAGTTTTCGCCACACAACATAGTCGGCCGCGTCCACTACGGCGTCGTTGTTGTAATCGCCCGCCGTGCCCGGAGGAATCCCGAACGGAACCAGGCTGAACGTGCCGTTGCTGTTCGTAATCGCTGTCCAACTGCCGCCGGGGCTGAAGACCTGCAGACGCTCGGTGATGTTGCTGCTTAGGTAGACGTTTCCTGCCGCGTCCAGATCGATGTTCGCGCGATCAAGGTTGCCGTCCGCGCCGATATCAATCGACTCGACATTGGCGAGGAAGTCGTCGGTTGTATCACCGGGCGTGCCGTTGTCATCCACTTCGACGTCCGGTAGACCATCCTCGTCGAGAGGAATGACCAACACGTGACCCGGCAAATTGGGACTGTTCGGGCCAACCACCGGATTGTTGTTGGTAGGCGAGCCGTATTGGCTGGACATCATCAGGTACAGCTCCGTTCCATCATTGGAGAATTGCATAGCATACGCCTCGCGGAAAACATCCTGGATCCCGACGCTGAGCGCCCCGCCTCCAGTGTCGGTAAAGCCGTCTAAGCCATTCTCTTCCGAAAACTGCAGCGACGACCATTCGACGGTGGATGCTCCATCGTCGCCGGCGGTTAACACGATCAGGCCAGCCTCATTGCCATTGTCGCGAGGCTGCGTGAGATACCACTTGTCGAATTGCGGCTCGAAGTGGGCCTCGGCAATGACTCCAATATTCAGAGCGAGGAAGTTATCGCGGCCCTGGGGCGTGTTTGGAATTGAGCCCGCGTCGATCACTAGCGTGGGATTAATGGTGTAATTAGTCGCATTACCTACATCCCACCGCCAAATGCTGTTGCCGTCATTGCCCGGCACCTCGAGGTCACTATCGAGATCCTCATCCATCCCCCAAAGTGTCAGATCGACGCCGACCGTTCCTGTAACAATAGGCTTGGAGACGATCGAGCCGTGGAGCGGGATCGGCCCGAATTCGTCGGAGACCGAGCTGTCTACGCCACCGGTAGGCCCTTCCTCCTCGTTCAGGATCAGGCCGCCCATCGTCAGATTGGCCGTGGCGTACTTTACGCCGCCATTGGCATCGGACCAGTCGGTGACAATGACATTGCCGGAGTCGTCCAGCGCGAGCCGCCAGGCCGAGCTGTTGCTTCCAGCGACGGTCCACCCAGGCGCTTTCGCCTGGCTCGTGTCATTGGCGTTGGTTACTTTCGCGAAGCTCGCGAGGTCCACTCCCATCAGGTCTGCGGTCAGCGCGTAGACTCCGTCTCCCATGGTCCGACCCGTTGCGGTGGTAAGGGTCGAAGCGTTGTTGACATACACAGTCCCGAAATATGGACTCGACGGTATCGAGTTGACGGCCAGTCCTGTCGGACGCTCGAAATCGGCGAATAAATTACTCGATTGAGACAGTTCCGTCCAACCCTCCGCGGCGCTCTTGGAAACCTCGATGGAAAACGTGGTGAAGCCGGCCATCGGGAAGGTATGCCGGCCCGCCGCGGGCGTGGCGATGTTGAAGGGATTGCCGCCGTCGCGAAGCACGGTCACCGAGTCGGCCGCCTCGTTGAGCACAAATTCCCAGGTACTATCCATCGTATTTCGCACGCTGGATGCATACGGAACCGCGAACGAAATTGTGGAAACGCCGATGAAGAGTGCAAACGCACACGCCGGAAGAATCAAGCGATAAAGTCGCATGGTGACAGTCTCCAATGAGCCAAGGGTGAATATCCAAGTCGATTCTTGCCGCCTCGGTGGCAAGTGACGAATTCGCGAATTTCACACGCTGGGGCAGATGGCGCAACCGATTCGTGCTGCCAGCAATCCTTTAGGTCGTGCGATCGTGATCGTGGTAGGGGATTCAGGAGCGCTCAGTGCTTTGCCAGCGACGGACACGGACAACGCTTGTCGTGTCCGTCGCTTCGTTTCTCCACGACTTCCACAGCGCCCTAGGGCGCGCGAGATAGCAAAATCGAAAGCGGAATGAGTTCTTGGAGCCTGCCCGGTTCCAAACTGCTCCGCTCCGCCCTGCGGTGAATGAACGCCGGCAAATCCCGGCATTCGACCCTGCAGATGCCATTGTATCGATGGCTTAGTCAGCCGACCTGCCCATATACGAATTTCTTTCTCTTTTTGCGCACTCGGCCGAATTTGCCAGGACAATCTTACGCACGACAAACTTCTAGTGGTGGAAAGACGTTGCCTGGCGCGGCGAAAACGATGGCAAGTCACTTTTCGAGGACGCACGACACCGGCAAATGGTCCGAATAGCCGTCGCGGTGGAAGTTATTGTTCGAATAGCTTCGGGACGGCCGCGGAATGGCGCCTGGCCTGCGCGAATGAAAGAAAAGCTCCGGAAACTCGACGCGCTGCGAGCTGCCGCGCGTCCCAACGGAAGCCGGCCTCGTCCAACAGGCCGGGCGAAATGATGACGTGGTCGATCAGCTCCCACTTGTCATCCCAGACAAACGTGCCTTTGTTCTCTTGGCGAATGAATGCCGTCGTGTCGTAGAGAGAGCCGGGCGGCAGGTCGACGTCGCTCGCGGCCGCGCGCAAATGGTCTTTAATGGAAACGTTGTCGGGTTCGTCGTTGAAGTCGCCCACGAGCACGATGTCGGCCTTGGCGTCTGCCGAGAGGATTTCTTCGATGCGCGTCTGCGCCACGCTGGCGGCCTTGATCCGCTGCGCTTCGTCGTTGTTTCGCGACGGCCAATGATTCACAAACACGAACAGGTCTGCCCCTTCGTGCCGGAGCTTGGCTTCAACAATGTCGCGCGTCTTTTCGGCGTCGACAAAATGAAACTGTGAATCGGACAGGCCGAAGAAGTTCGCGTCGTAGATCAATGCGCAATCGATGCCGCGGTCGCTGGGCGAATCTTGATGGACGATTTCGTATTTCCGCCCCAGCGGTGCAAGCTTCTCGACCAGCATCTCGACAACCTTGCGGTTCTCGACCTCGCACAATCCAAGCACATCCGGCCCGCGCCCGTCGTTCATCTTTTTGATGATGGCGGCCAGATTATTGAGCTTTCGCTCCAGCCGCTCAGCCGTCCAACGCTTGGGCGAGGTGGGCGTGAATTCCTCATCCATCTCGACGTTCGGATCGTCCTCGAGATCGAACAGGTTTTCGACGTTCCAAGAAGCGATGTGGAATTCGGCGCTGAACGACAGCGAGGCCAGTGAAGAAAAGAGTAGGGCCAGGCCCGCAAGACTTGCACACGCGCGGAACATAGGATTAGGACGCTCTCAGGAGTTTACGCAACACCGTCTGCAGGATGCCGCCGTTGCGGTAGTAGTCGAGCTCGACCGGCGTGTCGATGCGCACGATGGCTTCGAATTCGTTGCGGTCGCCGTCGGACGCTGGTGGCGACGACCTTCAGTTTTTGCCGCGGCTGCAGACTATCGCCAAGATCGGGGATGTCGAACAGCTTCTTCGCCGGTGAGGCCGAGCGATTGCCAGGTCGTGCCGGCAGCGAATTCCAGCGGCAGGACGCCCATGCACGACGAGGTTGCTGCGGTGGATGCGCTCGAAGCTGGCGGCGAGCACGGCGCGCACGCCTTGCAGGAACGGCCCCTTGGCCGCCCAGTCGCGGCTGGAGCCGCTGCCATACTCGGCGCCGGCCAGGACCACTAGCGGCACGCCCTCGCTCTTGTACTTCATGGCCGCGTCGTAAATCGACATCACCTCGCCATCGGGCAAATGGCGCGTGACGCCGCCTTCCGTGCCCGGCGCGAGCAGATTGCGAATGCGGATGTTGGCGAACGTGCCGCGGGTCATCACGCGGTCGTTGCCGCGGCGCGCGCCGTAGCTGTTGAAGTCGCGCGGCTCGACGCCGAGCGAGATGAGATATTTGCCGGCGGGGCTGTCTTTGGCGATCGAGCCGGCCGGCGAGATGTGATCGGTCGTCACCGAGTCGCCGAACGCCGCCAGGCACCGCGCGCCGCGAATTGGCTGGATGGGCCCGGGCTGCGGCGTGCAGGTCAACCAGGAACGGCGGCTCCTGGATGTACGTGCTGTCCGGATTCCACTCGTACAGTTCGCCCTCGCTCGTTTCGATCTCGTTCCACTTGGGGTTCTTGTTCCAGACATCGCCGTACTGCTCGGCGAACATCTCCGGCAGCACGCGACTGCTCGACAACCGACTGCACTTCTTCGTGCGTCGGCCAGATATCGCGCAGGTAAACGGGCGCGCCTTTGTGGCCTGCGCCGATCGGCTCGTTTTCGAAATCGATATCGGTCGTGCCGGCCAAGCGCGTACGCCACGACAAGCGGCGGGCTGGCGAGATAGTTGGCCTTCACGTCGGGGTTGATGCGGCCTTCGAAATTGCGATTGCCGGAGAGCACGCCGGCCACGACCAGGTCGTTCTTCTTCACGGCCTGGGAGATCGGCTCGGGGAGCGGGCCGCTGTTGCCGATGCAGGTCGTGCAGCCATAGCCGACCGTGTAGAAGCCGACTTGCTCCAAGTAGCGATCGAGGCCGGCCTTTTGGAAGTAATCGGTCACCACGCGCGAGCCAGGCGCCAGGCTCGTCTTCACGTGCGGCGGCACCTTGAGACCTTTCTCGACAGCTTTCTTCGCCAGCAGGCCGGCGGCGACCATGACGCTCGGGTTGCTCGTGTTCGTGCAGCTCGTGATGGCGGCGATCACCACGTCGCCGTGCTTGAGCGGGAAGTGCTTGCCGTCCCACTCGATCGGCACGCCGCTGAAGCCTGGGTCCATGGGCTCGCGGCGGGCGTGGGATGGGCCGCCGCGCTTTGGCTCGATCTTGTGGCCGCCTTCGCCCTCCCAGCGTCCTTCGGGTGAGCCATTCGATTGCGCCCGTTTTCCGTAAACGCTCGTCAATGCCTCGCGCCAGGCCGGCTTCATGTTCGACAGGGCGACGCGGTCTTGCGGCCGCTTCGGCCCGGCCAGGCTTGGCTCGACCGTGGACAGGTCGAGTCGAATCGACTTGCGAAAACGTCGGGACCGGTCGCAGAGTCCGTGCGGAAAAGTCCTTGTTCCTTCGTGTAGCGCTCGACAAGCTCGACTTCGTCCTTCGTGCGGCCAGTTTGGCGCAGATAGCGCAGCGTCTGTTCGTCGACCGGGAAGAAGCCCATCGTTGCGCCGTACTCGGGCGCCATGTTGCCGATCGTGGCGCGGTCGGCCACCGCCATCGTGGAAACGCCGGGCCCGAAGAATTCGACGAACTTGCCGACGACTTTGGCCCGCCGCAGAATCTCCGTCACGGTGAGCACGAGATCGGTCGCCGTGGCGCCAGGCGAAAGCTGGCCAGTGAGCTCCATGCCGACCACTTCGGGCAGCAGCATGTAAATCGGCTGGCCGAGCATCACGCCTTCGGCTTCGATGCCGCCGACGCCCCAGCCGACGACGCCCAGGCCGTCGATCATCGTCGTGTGGCTATCGGTGCCGACGAGCGAATCGGGAAACGCGACCGGCCCGACGCGATCGTTTGCCAAGAAACACGACCTTTGCCAGATACTCGAGATTCACCTGGTGTACGATGCCGGTGCCCGGCGGCACGACGCGGAAGTTGTTGAACGCCTTCTGGCCCCAGCGCAGGAATTCGTAGCGCTCGCGATTGCGGGAGAACTCCATGTCGATGTTCAGTTCGAGCGCGTCGGCCGAGTTGAAGTAATCGACTTGCACCGAGTGGTCGATCACGAGGTCGACCGGCACGAGCGGGTTGATCTTCTTCGGGTCGCCGCCGAGCCGCTTCATGGCCGCGCGCATCGCGGCGAGGTCGACCACGCAGGGCACGCCGGTGAAATCCTGCAGCACGACGCGCGCCGGCTTGAATGGAATCTCCACCTGTGCCGGAGCGACCGGCGTTCCAGCTGGCGAGCGCCTTGACGTCGGCTTCCGTCACTTCGTAGCCGTCGCAGTTGCGCAGCAGCGATTCCAGCAGAACGCGAATCGAGTAGGGCAGGGCGGACATGTTGCCCAGGCCGGCGTCCTCGAGTTTCGACAGGCGATAAATGCCCGCCTTGCCGCTTCCCGTTTCAAACGAATCTCGCGCGGCAAATGGATCTTGTTTCAGCTTCGCGGCACTCATAGCGGCATCCTGTTCGCTTTTATCGAAAACCCACCCCAATCATATCTTGATGGGCCGCCGCGCGACAGCCGCGCTCTGAATCGGTGGCATACTATCCCGCCGCGGCGGGTGATCATGTTCTGCAAAATCTCATGCCTACGCCGCTGCGCGGCAAAGGCATGCCACCCGTCCGGGCTTAACTTGCCGCGCGCAATGGTTTGCGAAACTTTCCCCACTGGCCGATCAGCTTGACGACTCGCGTGTCGACCGGCTCAAACAGGGGGATGTCCTTGAAGTAGGTCAGGTGATCGTGGGGACTGGTTCGCTGCTGGTTGAGGCCCACGCGCTCCAAGATTTTGCAGGCCCAGTCCATGTGCGGCACCGGCGTGGTAACGAGGAGCATGCCGCCCGGCCGCAATAAGTCGTACATCTCCTGAAACAAATCGACGTGCTCGATGACTTCGAAGGCGACGATCACGTCGTAGGACTCAGGCTCTAGTCCAAGTTTTCGCCATTCGCCGAGATCACCGACGATGTCGGCGGGCGGCTTGATGTCGATTCCCAGGTAGTTTTTCCAGCCGTGCTTCTTCAGATATTCGCCCACCCAGCCTTCGCCGCTGCCGACTTCCAGGATGCGCGCATCTTTAGGAATATCGCCGAAAAAGTATTCAATCTTTTTACGTCGGGCGTAATCAGACAATAGAGGCATGGCATGTTCCGATACGACGGCGATCCATTGATTCAGCGAACCGGTCGGCGGAGGCCGTGTCGCTACAAGAAGCGACTCGCTTTCTGGCCGACCAGGAGTCGATTGGAAGTAGCCCTTTTAGCATCCTACACCGGCATCGCCAAGGCGCGCGATCACCATTAAAATGGACGGCCCATTAACGACTTAGTTCCGACTACTAGAGAAATCTTAGCCTGAAGTTGCGGTTGCCATGCCGCGATTGCCCTAGAAATCATTCCTTATGAATCAACGTGTGTATAACTTTTCCGCCGGACCGGCCGTGCTGCCTGAGCCGGTGCTCGCCGAAGTGCAGCGCGACCTGATGGCCTTGCCGGGCGTCGGCGCGTCGATTCTGGAGATCAGCCATCGCAGCAGCACGTTCGAGAACATCATCGCCCAGGCGGAAACGAACCTGCGGCAACTGCTTGCCGATTCCGGAAGACTATGCGGTGCTCATGCTGCAGGGCGGCGCACGGCTGCAGTTCTCGATGATCCCGATGAATCTCATGGGCGAGGCCCGCCGCTCGTGCGATTACATCGTCACTGGCTCTTGGAGCAAGTATGCGGCCCAGGAAGCAGTGAAGTTTGGCGAGACGCGCATCGTCTGGGACGGGAAGCCGACGAACTACGACCGCTTGCCTGCGCCGTCCGATTTGCGACTCGATCCAAAAGCCGCGTACGTTTATTACGCGTCGAACGAAACGATCCAAGGCGTGCAATTCAGCCGCCGAGCCGGACGCCGGCAGCGTGCCGCTGGTGTGCGACGCGTCGAGCGATTTTTTGAGCCGGCCGGTCGACATGCGGAAGTACGGGCTCTATTACGCGTGCGCCAGAAGAACGCCGGGCCGGCCGGCCTTACCGTCGTCATCATCCGCAAGGACTTGTTGCAGCGAAGCAGCGACAAGCTTCCCGGTTATCTGAATTTTCAGATCCACGCCGAAGCACAGTCGCTATGGAACACGGCGCCGACGTTCCCGATCTACGTGCTGATGCTGGTGACGAAGTGGCTGATCACCGACATCGGCGGCCTGGCGAACGATGGAAGCGCAAAACCGCCGCAAGGCCAAGCTGCTGTACGACGTGATTGATCGAAGCGAGCGGATTTTATGTCGGCCACGCGCAGCCGAAATTGCCGCTCGATGATGAACGTTTCGTTTCGGCTGCCGAGCGAGGAGCTGACCGCGAAGTTTCGTCGAGGGCGCCGAAGAGCGCGGCATGACCGATTTGAAGGGCCATCGCTCGGTCGGCGGCATCCGCGCGTCGATTTACAACGCGATGCCGGTGGCGGGTGTCGAAACGCTTCGCGATTACATGATGGAGTTTCGCAAACAGCACGCGAAGTAAATTGTTAGCGTCGGCGGCAACGCCGACAAAATGTGTCCGCCTTCACGACGATATTCGGCCTTGCGGCCGACGCTACCAGCCGACCAACACATGCCCCGCGTCATTGTTCTCGACACGCTTGCCCAAGAAGGCCTCGACATGCTGGCCGCCGCGCCGGGCATTGAGTACGAAGTGCGCACGGGCTTCAAGGGCGACGCGCTTCGCGAAGCGCTGACACAATTCGACGGGGCGATCTGCCGCAGCGGCGTGCAGATCACTGCCGATGCGCTGGAAGGCAATCGGCGGCTGAAAGCGATCGTGCGGGCCGGCGTGGGCACCGACAACATCGACAAGGACGCCGCCACGCGCTGGGGCATCGTGGTGATGAACACGCCCGGCGGCAACACGCTGAGCACGGCCGAGCACACGATCGCGCTGATGCTCGCGCTGTCGCGCAACATCGCGCCGGCCTACCAAAGCCTCATGGCGCGGCAAGTGGGAACGCAACAAGTACATGGGCACGCAGGTGGCCGGCAAGACGCTCGGCATCGTCGGCCTGGGGCGGATTGGCGATCGCGGTGGCCAAGCGGGCACGGGCGCTGGAAATGAAAGTGCTCGGCTACGATCCGTTCCTGTCGCGCGAGAAGGCTCAGGAGCTGGGCATCGAGCCGGTCGAAACCGTGGACGCCCTGCTGCCGCGGGTCGATTATCTGACCGTCCACACGCCGCTGACGGACGAAACGCGCGGCCTCATTGGCGCCGCCGCAGATCGAGAAGCTGAAGCCAGGCGTGCGGCTGATCAACGCGGCCCGCGGCGGCATCTATGACGAGGCCGCACTGGCCGCCGCGCTTAAAGCGGGCAGACTCGCCGGCGTGGCGCTGGATGTGTTACGCCACGGAGCCATGTACCGATAGCCCGCTGTTCGGCATGCCGGGCGTCGTTTGCACGCCGCATCTTGGGCGCGAGCACCGAAGAGGCGCAAACGCAGGTCGCCACCGAGGCGGTCGAGCTGCTCGTGGCCTATCTCACGACCGGCGCGATTCGGCACGCGGTGAATGTGGCATCGCTCGATCCGAAGACGCTCGCATCGCTGCGCGGTTATCTCGACGTGGCGTATCGACTGGGAATGCTTGCTGCGCCAGCCTGGAGCCGGGCGGGCTGCAAATCGTGCCGGCTGCTCTATCGCGGCGAGATCGCCGACAAGGAAACGAAGGTGCTCACGGCCGTGTTTGCCGCCGGGCTGTTGCAAGGCGCGCTCGATCAAGAAGTGAATCTTGTGAACGCCGAGCTGCTGCTGCGGCAGCGCGGCATCAAGCTGGCCGAGGAGTCGCGCAGCGAGATGGGTTCGTTTCGCTCGTCGATGTCGGCCGAGGTCACCACCGATCACGCCCAGCACCGGGCGACGGGCACGATCTTCGGCCAGCACATGCCGCGGCTGGTAGCGCTCGACGACTTCCGGCTGGAAGCCTATCTGGACGGTTGCTGCTCGTGTTCCGCCATCGCGACGTGCCCGGCATTATCGGCGGCGTCGGCACGATCTTCGGCCGGCACGGCGTAAATATCGCCCAGATGGCGGTGGGCCGCGCGCCGCCCGGCGGCGAGGCGGTCGGTGTGCTGAATCTTGATGGCCAGCCCTCGGCCGAGGCCTTGGCCGAGGTGCGGCAGCTTCCGGCCATTACGTCGGCCATCGGTCGTCCACCTGCCGCCGGCCGGCCAGTTGCCGCACTGGCTGCAGTAGCCGGCCGGGCCTCGTCCGGACTATTCGCAAATCCGCTCCCTTTGGAGATGGCAGGGTGAGCGTGCCTTGATCGGCGACTGCCCTACCCGGAACAGCCGGCGGCACATAGCCGGCACAAACCTATTAAAGATGCCGTTTAGGGAGGCGTCCTTGGCTGCATGTTCAGCGCTCGATGGACCAGTCCCGGGTCGCAATGCAACCGCCCCGCCCTGGCGACTCGAGATTTTTTGCCAATGTACCGGCGTTGTCGAAAAGCCGGTGCTATTTTTGGGGGACGCAGCAAACACCCACAATTCTTCGAGCATGCACCGCGAGCCATTCTGTCATGAGCACCGCCACTCTTTCTCGGCCGCTGTTCGAGCGGATCCACGAAGCCCTGACAATGAACCCCCACGTGCCCAGCCGCCGGCACGTGCGAGTCGAGGCCGCCGACGGCCACGTCGTGCTCAAGGGCAATGTCCGCTCGTTCTTTGAAAAGCAGATGGCCCAAGAAGCGATCCGGCGGATCGACGGCGTGCAGATGATCGAGAACCTGCTCGAAGTCGACTGGGCGTAAGTTTACGATCCGACCGGCGTGCTCGATAGCTGCTCATTCGTGGAGACGGGCTGTGACGGAGCCGTGCCTTTTGTTCCGCTGCGGGTTGGGTCCATTCGGTGGTGCGAGCGCTCGGAACCCTCTTCCACCCGACCGAAGCAAACCAGGCACATATCGTCGCTCTGGTTGAATCCGTCGACGAATCGGCTCACGTCTTCCAGAATGTGCTGCCCAAAGTCGGCCACGTCGCCCACCGGCGTGCTGAGCTGAGCTTTGAGCCGATCCAGGCCATACAGCTCGCGCTGGTCGTTCATTGCCTCACTAAAACCATCGGTGTAAATGGTCACCACGTCGCCCGGCTCCAGAACGTACGTGTGCGAATGGTATTCATAGCCCGGCAAGACACCGAGGGGCAAGCCGGAGGCCTCTTCGCCGATCTCTTCTACAGTTCCGCCGCGCCGACGCAAAATCGGCGCCATATGTCCAGCGTTCACCGTCCTCATTTCATTGGTGCGCGGGTTCACGACCGCCGCCACCATCGTGACAAATCGATCATGCCAGTCACGTTCCACGAACGTTTCATTGATTTGCTGGATGGCCCGCGCCGCGTCCTCCTCGCTGGCTAGTGCGAAGCGCACGTCGGCCGATAATCGGGCCATCAGAAGGGCCGCGGGCACGCCTTTTCCGGCCACGTCGCCCACGATGATGGCAAACCGCCCGCCCGGCAGGTTGATGTAGTCGTAGTAGTCGCCGCCGACCTGCCGCGCAGCCTGGTAGTAGTCGAAAAAGAAATAGCCGGGCACTTGCGGCGGCTTCGACGGCAGCAGTGTGCGCTGCATGCGGCGGGCGAGTTCCAGATCACGCTGCATCGCTCGCTGAACGATCACCTGCTCATGCATCTTGGCGTTGTCGATCGACACCGCGGCCTGGCTCGCCACGCCGGCCAGCACTTCCAAATCTTCATCGGTGAAGCGGGCCCGCTGGTTCAGCGTGTCGATTTGAATGACACCTAGTGCTTGTCCGTCCGTCCCGATCATCGGCGCACAGATCATCGAGCGAATCGAATAATCGGCAATGCTCTGCGACATGCCGAAGCGCTCGTCGCGTTGCCGCGTCGGCCGATAGGATCGCTTTCTTCGATTTCATCGCCTCTTCGACGATCGTGCGACTGATGCGCATCCGCTCGTCGTCATCGCTCCGGCGACTTTTTACGGCCACGGGCACCAGCGGCCCATCCGTCTTGGCTCGCATGACGACAAATCCGCGATCTGCCTGGACAAAGATCTTGAACAGGCTGTCCAGGAGCTTCGGCAGAATCTCTTGCACCGAGAGCGTCTTGGCCAGGTTGTTAGAAATTTCGATGAGGGCTGACAGCTTGACTTCCGGCTTGGCCGACAACCGCCAACTGGCCGAGCCGCCGCTGACGTCAAACGTGGCGACGACACTTGCCCGGCTGGACTGCGTCGTGTCGTCATCATCGACCAACTCGGCCACGCCCGACGCATCGAGGGTGCCGATGTCTTCGCCGCGCGACTTATCGCTGTCGTAAAAACGAAACTCCTGGTCGCAGATCAGCAGGCGGTCGCCGTCTCGCAGGGCAGTTCGCTGGGACACCCGCTGGTCGTTGAGAAGCGTGCCGTTTCGGCTGTGCAGGTCTTCGACGAAGAACCGGCCGCGATCCTGCAAAATGGCCGCATGGCGGCGGCTGACGGCCGGCACGTCGAGCGGCAATTCACACTCGGCGCTGCGGCCGATGATCGCCAGCTCGCCGTCGAGATCGAATCGTCTGCCAGGCGTAGTGCCTTTGACCAGCTCCAAGAACGCCATATCGATTTGACCGCCTCGATCGAACCCGACCATCCCGCTTAACGGCCGAATGACGCGGTGCAAAAGCGCAAGTTCGGCGCCCTTGCAACTCGATCAAATCCCTGCGGACGAAGGTAGTAAGTAGCGAACTGCCATTTTGGTAGGAATACTGCCCACAGTCAACTACGCGGCATGGGCCAGCTAAGGGATGGCGCCTAGAGTAACGAATGGCCCCGTTGCGCGTCGAACCGCACGCCGCGCTGGCGGCCTTGACCATTGAATCTTGGCGGCGTAACGTAAGCGCAGCGCTACAATGCACTAAGGTTCGGGGCGGGAACCATCGTATTGATTCGCATCGGCGTGCGCAAAATCAACCGCTTCGCACAAAGCTTGGGGAATGGTGTAACGGTAGCACGAAGGATTCTGACTCCTTTAGTCTAGGTTCAAATCCTAGTTCCCCAGCTTCATTTTCGGGCCTTCTGTCGGCGAGTGTTACCTGAAGTGTTACCTTGTTCGGCCTTCGGCGCAATCGCCGCCCATAGCACGTCGGCCGTCGCTTCGGCTTCCTTGCCCACGTAGAACTTCATCGTCGTGCTGATATGTCTTCATGCCGCATGAGCTGCATGAGGATTTGCGGCATGACGCGAGCCGCCCAGCGTTGGCCGAACGCCCGGCGAGGTCGTGAGCACTGGCGCACTTGCCGGTGTCTGCGTTGACTTTGACGCCCGCTTTGTGGCCAACCGTGCTGATTATCTTCGAGACGTGAATCAGCCGCATGTTGCCGTCGTACCGCACACGTCGCCGCTTTAGTAGGAACACGGGCCCGGTTCGGTCGGCTTCCGGCGTCGCCAGTAGGAACTCGGCAAACTCCGGCGCGATCGGCAGTAGCCGATCCTTGTTGCCTTTGTCCAGGTCCGCGGGGATTCGCAGCATCGGCCGCCTGCCGCTCAAGTCGACTTCCAAGCACTTGCCGCCGGCCGTGTCGTCACGTTCCCAATACAACGCCAGGGCTTCGCTCAGGCGCAATCCCGAATGCCATAGACCATTCAAGAGTCGCTTCCACGATGCCGCGGCCTCAGGGCCTACCACGGCTTCCACGTTGGCCAGCATCCGCTCGAATTCCTCGAGCGTGATCGGCCGGCCCCTTCATGGTCTTGGCCGCTCTCACGCGATGCTGACGCGGCAGCTTTGGCAGTGTCGGCCAGATAGCCCCACTCGACGGCATAGGTCAGCGCCGCCCGCAAGTGTGCGAGGTGACTGGCGATTGTCGACTCGGCCAGCCCAGCCTTGCGCAGCTTCTTGACGTAGTGGCTCAGCCGTTCGCTTGTGACGTCGCGAACGCGCTCCGGGTTGATATGGTCCTCGACGGCATCGAACACGCCAGACACGCGCGTCTGCGTCGCTCGGCCAAACCTACCGCCACTTCGGTTTCGTACTTCTCGCGAAACTCGGCCCACGTCACACGCGACGGAGACTTGTAGCGGCCGTTCTGCAAATCGTCTTCCCACTTCGCCGCTTCCCGCAACGCTTCCTTTTCGTTGCGGGTGCCCGCTCTTGGCGACTTGCCGCCCGGTGTACGGGTCGAGGTATCGCATCATTAGGTTTCGGCCCGCGCCGTAGTCGACTACGTGAACTTTGATTGTGTCGGTCATGGTTTAACCTTTCGTTGATAGCACGACAAAATGCATGGTTTTCGGCGTCGGACAAACTGATATGCTGTGTGTACCGCAGGGGGCAGTCGGCAATTAGTGCATGCGGCCTAATCTGTTCCAAACCGACTGCCCCCATCTTTTTTCTTGCGTAGCCCGGCACGGCCGGGGTCAACTTGCAATCTTCGGCGGCGCAATCTTCGGCGGTTGCACGGCCTCGTCGTGGTGAATGTTTGTATCTTCGTAGTGCGTTCGGAAAACCGATTCGCACCGATGCCCTAACAGCTTTGAGCCGTCGCCGTGGCGCTCGGCTTCAGCGTGGAACCGGCACTTTTTCTAATCCATCGGAACGAACCACGCTCGACGCCAGCCGCCTTGCGCAGCGCGATAAAGTGCCGGGAGAATTGCTGCTGTTGAAACGGCCACGGGATCGCCAAGTCGCCAGCGGTGAAACCGCGAATCAGCGTAAGCGCTTCGTCAGCAAACCGCACACAAACCGGATAGTTTGTTTTATGCTGGATGACGATAGCCGTTCCATCCTCGCGAATCTGCTCGCGCTTGACGGTGAGCAAATCACCGCGCCTCAAGCCAGTGGAGTAGGCCGCATAGATCGCACACAGCCAAAAGTCACAAGCGCACGCCGTTCGGAAAGTACGTCGTCAGCGTTGCCGCCGCGTTCAGCAGCTTCCGGATTTCGGTGTGGCTGTACGCGACAACGGTGAGCCGCGGTTTCTTAATCCTCCGCAGCGCAACGGCGGACAGTCGTTGTCGTTGTTCATGTACGCTTCGTACCAGACAGCCCGGATGGCCGCTCGATAACCGTGGATCGGTGCGCCGCCAAGCCGGATGCCTGAAAGCCGCCAGCCATTCGTTGACAATTTGGCAATCCAGGTCGGCAATGTAAACCGGCTCTTTGCACCACTCACAAAACTTCCGACAGCACGCGCGAACGTAGCGGGCATACTGCTCAGAGGTGTCGCGAGCCAACAAATAACGCTCTGTGTACTCGGCCAGCGTCGGGCCCTTGGGTTTTGGTTTGCGCGTCATACGGCACCCCCTTCCGACTTCCACCAATTGCTGCCGTCGTCATCGTCGCAATCGTCAACGTCGTATCCCTCGGTGACCGGCTTCATGCTTCCGGTCCGCAATAGCGATTCTCCACAAGGATCGTTGTCGATGCTTTGATGCCAGCTTTCGATAGCACAACGAATCGTGCCAGCATCGACGGGCACACAGTGAACATTTATTGCCCGCTTCGATAATGTCGCGCGTCCACCGGAAACCGAACTTGCCGACGTGCCCGGCTTTCTTCAGCGCCTTGAGCAGCATCATCGGTGATCGATGCTCGGCCTCATTTGCCGGCAAGCAACGTGCCAACAGCATTCGGCGTAGAGCTGCCGCCTGACGGCCTCGCGAAGCAAACGCCGGCCTCGAATATGCGGCCAGCTTTCAAGCGTCGTGAGCGCGAAACAAATACACTCGCGACAGGTTGATTTCGGGGACGAAACCTAACCGGGGAACATCAGGCGCGACCATCGATGGATCGCCTTTCCGCTGCGCTCGAAAAGACAGCGGCCCCCACGAGCAGGGCCGCCGCTGACAATCCGATGTGCGCCATTAAAAAAGCCAATAGGCCCAGCAACTCGCTTTGCAAGGCGACTGAGTCGCCCGCGCGTGCATCGCTCCCCGGCTGCCCGGATCATCGCTGTCACACGCGCCAAGCTGCTGAGCCTAC
This sequence comes from uncultured Planctomycetota bacterium, assembly GCA_963713365.1. GTDB lineage: Bacteria > Planctomycetota > Planctomycetia > Pirellulales > Lacipirellulaceae > JABDGM01. The sequence continues at coordinate 907,560 of CAVQLN010000013.1, forward strand.
CGGCCCTGATACGTCCATCGAATTGTCCTCAGTCGGGTTGCAAAGCCCGGTCGGCGGTATTGCCGACGCCCGCTATTTTGCCGCCGGCCGGGCGAAATTGTCAACTGCGGTCAAAAACGGCCTCCCACGATGCCCCGGAACGCGCCGACGGTTATTAGTGTCAATCCGCGCATGTCGAGCACTTTAAGGCGGGTGCATGCTGCGAAGCGCTTACAATGACGCCCACAACCTCGAACCCTGCAACGGAGTGTGGTCTGGGGCCTTGGCCCTCGGATGCGCCCTCCCCAGTTCGCATCCGAGGGTTTTTCTAAATTCGGTTGCCTAATTGCAATTCCGTCCGAACTGGCTATTCTGACCGGCGTCCTCCGATGGTCGGCTGCGGCACTCATGACGATTGGCAACTCTGCACGGTACGCCGCCGGCCTCACGCTGCAATGGATTGTGGTACGGCCCTCGGTAGTGCATCCGAATTCACTACCGAGGGTTTTTCTAATAGTCGGTACGGCAGCGGACTGACAACCTTTTGCGACTGCCGAATACTGGCAGTGTGCCAAGCGCAAGAGGTGACCACATGCCGACGAAGCCTGAACAGATCAAGTGCCCAAAGTACCCTGACCACGGCATGGTTACGATTCGCTCGCTTCCGCGTGAAGAGCGCGAATCCATAACCGCTGAACGCAGCACAGATGTATTCGAGGTGGATTGTCCAGTCTGCGGCAGGTATGAGCTTGCGGACCAAATTGTCAAAGAACTGTCGGGCGCACTCGGCTAGCGCACCGGCCCGCCGGCAGTCGGCTTGTGCTGCTTTGGTCGTCATCGCAGATAGTCTTTTCGGTATCACTAGGAGCTATAACTATGCGAGCACTTCGTTGCCAGACGTTTCATCGATGTAATTGTTGAAAGTCCACTGCTTCAATTCTCACAGCGTATGGCCGAGTTTCAGATCGCTGAGTCTTGATGTTGTATCCGTTTCGGTTTTGCCGGCACCTGACACCGCTCCAAGAGTAGCCAATGATGGCGTAGTCACGCATTCAAAGTATCAAGTCATCATTGTTTACTCGTCGAACGGTTAGCTCGCGTGTTTCGCATTGCGCTTCGTGCGTCTCGCTCGATCGCTAAATAATTCACGCCACGCCATACCGAATCGGCCCCAACGATGGACCGATACGGCGAATCTCAGATTTGATTTCTTCCATCTGCCGCAGTGTCGCGGCCTCTTTTTTGTTCAGTTCGTTGATGCCCTGAACAATCGGGTTCTGCCCGGTTGCAAAGATTTGCGATGCTCGGGCCTGTTGAAGGTCGACCGCGTTGTTGTCTCAAGCTGCTTCTGGATATCGTCCGATTGAAGCCGGGAATGCCTTTGCCGCGGCGTGCTTGAGTAGCTCTGGCAATTGTGAAGTCTTTGGATACGTTCGCCCCGCCGAACAGTCCGAACGGGCGGCCCATTCCGAATGTGAACGCATCCCGCATGGCATCGAGGAAAGGTCGGTTGCCGGCAGCATCTCGCTGAATCTTCTCCCGCGCTGCTTCAACGTGCCCAGCTTCATGGGCGGATTGCAAGTCTCTGACGGCTCGCGCCTGCGCCGACAACGCCTCCGTCTGATTCTCAATTGCCGTAGTCGTGGCCGCCATCTTCGATGGCAACTGGGATTCGATGCCCAGAAACTTCGCAATCGCTGCGTTCAACTCGCTCAAGACATTTTTGAACCATTTTGTGCGAGAGACCACAACTAGCAGCGCCGGCGAGGATCGTTACGAAGGCGATGATCGGGTGTGAGGTCAGCAGGATCGTAACTGCTTCAGGCCCCCTATCGCAACTGTCAGCAGTCGCATTGCACCGCCTACCGTAATCACGATAGGCGAAAGCCCGGCAAGCGCCAGCGCCAGGCCGACGCCCGTGACCATCCCTGCGTTCTCTCTAATCCATGCCGTGATTGCCCCCAGGTTCGCACCGCAGAATTGCAGCGAACTTTTGAATGGTCGGGAGCACCGCCTCACCGATCGCGCTGGCAACAGCGATTGCTGACGTTTTGATTGAGTCGACAGCGCCGCCGCATCTGCTTTCCGGCTGGCGTAGCTTGCTGGGAGAGTACACGCAGCGACGCAGCGAACGGGCAGAGAGTAGAAGTCCAGTCCGGCCCATCTGCCGGCCAATCATTCCCAGACCGCGGCCGAACGCCTGAACTTTGGCAAGTGCCCGGTCGAAGCCGCGGGCGAACTGCTTATCATCGACCAGCAGCCGAAGAAATGCCCTGCCTGCTTCCACAGCACGTGAGTTTGCCATGTTCATTCTCCAAAAAGTGATTCGTTCGTTTCCTCAGCGTCGATGTCCGGCAGCAAGTGGCGCGAGTTTCGCTAGAAACTGCTCCAGACTTTGAACCGACATAAGCGCGGCACGCCATCGCTTCGCCGACGTCCACCGTGCAAATGAATCGGCACAACTCCGTCGCGTTGTCGTGGTAGCAAGTTGCCTAGCGCCTCGATTGTGCGGAGTGCCGACACGACAGAATTGGCCGTTGTTTGACGCGCGGTTCATTAACATTTCAAGCGCTACTCTGTCGGCTCCGGTCATCGTGTTTTTCAACGGCCCGCCCTCGCCGGCCAACATGGATAACCGGGGGCGGGCCGTCCTGTCAGCGGAATCGTGAACCGCCGACATGGTTTGTTGTTATTAAAGGCCGGTGCGCCGCCGGAAAATGAAACAGCGCGCGCCGGGGTGCTCCGCGGCGTACCGCGGCTATTCATTGAGCATTTGCTGATAGGTTTCTTGTTCGCCTGACGCAAATCTCCGCAAGCAATTGCCGCAATTTGTGCGACGCGATCCCACCGCTCGATTTGGTCGACGGAACTCGCGGGGTGTGCCTTAAAGGTTTCTGCTTTGTTACGAAATACGTAACGACGTTTCGCATCTCCTTCACAACTTCACGCAAAGCGACGTGGTCGAGAAACCATTCGCGATTCACCAACGGTGGGCGGCATCAGGCGAGATTGCAGCACTTCAATCGGGGGATTCCCATGGCATGCAACTGCGATAGCCTATCTGTGTTCAAGTGAATCGTGGCATTTAATTCAGTGAGCTTTTGCTCAAGCAAAAGATATTCGCCTTGGATTTTCTTCTGCAGATCGGCTTTCTGTTCCGCAGTCGTGGCCGCAGCACGCCATGTTAGACAGCGGGCTTCACACTCCGCGCGCCGCCGCGTCTTTCTCCGCATTAGCCAAGTCGATGTTACGCGTAACTTCGGAGCGTTCTGCCAAGTGCTTTCGAGCTTGAATAATTTCTTCTTTCTCCCCGTCGCGCCGCTGATGCCGCAACTCTTCGTCGCTGATTTCGTCGACTTCTGATTCAGATATGCTCATGCTCATAGTTCACCTTGAAAACGTCGGTAATAATCCAAATCGCTATTCCATGTCGCCATGAACGCCGCGGGCGGTTCGGTCGCCTCGATAGCAGCGAATGGCTCGCGTTGCATCTTGATTGCTTCTGGCAACAGCATTGCGATGTAAAACTCAAACGGGCTCACCCACGAAAATGATGGCCGGCAACAAACGATCCCATGCAACATCGAAGCCCTGCGAACACGCCCGAACATATAGATGGCAGCATCGGCGCAAAAATCGATGGTCATGCACGTCGTCAGGTGAACCGGGTTCCGCCGGCGGCAAGTTCCACGCGACTTCCATTCTGTTGAGTGCAATTGCGCGAAGCGCGGATGATCCGGTGGTTCAAGCGCCACAGGAAGTGCTGGCAATAGATGCGATGCCTCATGCAGCGTGACATTCAACAGACATCGTTCAAATTGACCGGGGTTCGCTACTTCGGCGATTTGTTCCTCATCCAGCACAATCAACGGACGCGGCCCGTCATACGTACGAGCCGAGCCGGTCTTTAATGTTCGCGTCAAAAAAAACATCGCCCTCCACACCCCCGCCCAGCCAAGACAGTTGAAGCCGCACGGTAAGCCGCTCAGCGATCGCGAACTTACGATGTACGGTTGCAACCCCGGTGCGACTGCCACCACCCAACCCATGGCGCTTTTGGCAACAGCGGGTCAAGTATCGTCGTCATCGCTCGCGCACGCTCTATTGAACAAATACTTGGCCACCCATCGTCGTCGTCCACGTCGTCGGCTTCGTAGTCTTCGGCCTCACACCGGCTCGCGGATGGTACGCCGTGAATACCTGGTAGACGTCGATACCACTGACGGCCTTCGCCATCGGCACGCCCGGCACAAGCCGGCCGTTGCTTATGTCAGCGTGAATTTCCGGGTGGTCCAATTCATCTTCGCAAACGTATTCGTATGATCTGTTCATGTCCCAATCCTACGCGGTGTCGCGATTGATTCGGTGGACATTCCCGAAACGGGCGGCAAATCGAGGATCGATGATGATGCGGTATCGTCGGCAGCAATGTTTGTTTTTGCAAAGGCATAGCCGCTCTATCTTGCCGTCGCTCCGCTCGTTGCTGCGCACGCGAACCTTATCCGGCGACTCGCAAAACGGACAACGCGGCCATCGGTATGCGAATCGAAAATGTGTCGGCCCACGGCTCACGCTCCATCCGTCGTGACCTCCTGTGCTTTTAACTCAGCGGCCAACTGTCGGCCGGCAGTCGGTCAAGCGAACGTGAACACGGCCACGCCACGGCCGCCACGCCGTTAGCAGCTCAAGCGTTTCGAGTCGCTTGACGGCCCGGCAAACGTGCACCGACGCCAGTGG
>CAVQLN010000014.1:0-80529 GCA_963713365.1 uncultured Planctomycetota bacterium
AGACCTATCTTAACGCAGGGCGCAAAGGACAGATGGAGCGAAGGGATTTTGCGCACCGCAAAGGGGGCCCGCTTTCACGTGCAAAACTCGATCATTTTGCACAGCAGCAAATTCACAACGGGAAATCGTGCGGCGCTGCGAAACAGCAAGCACAAGAACGGGTGGGAGTTGCGACTCGTGCAAGCGGCTTGTGGCTGACCGCTGACGGATACTTACTCTATTTCCAAAGAACAAAGCGCCGCTGGCGCGACGTCGCAGCACTGTAGCATAATATACTAATGTTCACAAGTGGTTTTTTGGCCGCCTCTATCACTGCCTTCATTGTTGCCGGTCGGCACATTGGATGATGGCACTAATAGGGCAAAGCCATTGCGAGACAAGTTTTGTTTAATCCTGAGCCTTCACAAATTACGGCAGCACCGCCGGAACGGGATGACGTGCCTATCTGATTCCGTATAATGTTTGTTGGGCTGCGTGGCGAGAATGCGATGACGGTGGGACTAAATGCCGACAGTTTCGACGACCCCGCATGGGTGATTGTGACGCGGGCGCAGACCAGCTTGCAAAATGCAAGTTCTCGGACGCCATACTCAGCTTCACGGAGGCGATCGGCACATTTACCGAGCAGACGCCAGTGGCCGCCGTTGTTGAAACATACATTTGCCGAGGTGTGGCATTTGGTCGATCTAGTGACCCCACATCAGCGATCGCTGACTTCTCGAAAGCGATCGAGCTAAATCCTAAGCGTGGCCTTGCTTACTACAATCGTGGATATTCCCAAGAACAATTGGAGCAGTATCACCAAGCAATTGAAGATTACAGCCGCGCTATAGCGATTCGCCCGACCATCTCCGATTGCTATTTGCGTCGAGGCGTGTGCCGAAAAAGGATCAACGATCTTGAAGGCGATCGCAGTGACTTCGCCGAAGTGCGTCGCCTAAAGCGAACAAGTTCGGCCTAACAAGTCGCAGGAATTGACCCGCCAGTCCAGCGGGCGGTTTTGCGTTCCTCTCGCAGCGTTTATACTGCGTCCAATCCTGCCACTTCGTTCCGGCGGGCAACTGAACTTTGGTGTTAGGTGGCTGGGCCACGCTATCTGGGTGTGCATGCGTGAAAGTTCGAGAGGTCGTCAAGCTGCTCGACGACGATGGCTGGTATCAGGCCCGCATGCGCGGCAGCCATCGCCAGTTCAAGCATGATTCCAAAAAGGGCACGGTGACGGTTGCTGGTAAACCTAATGTTGAAATCCCGCCCGGTATATTGAATAATATCTTGAAGCAAGCTGGCCTCAAAAAGTGAGTACACCGTCGATGCAATACACGGTCATCGTTGAACAAGGCGACACGAGCTGGGGCGCTTACGTACCTGATCTTCCCGGGTGTATCGCTGCGGGCCAGACACGTGAGGAAGTGCTTCAACTAATCCGAGAGGCCATCGAGTTTCACATTGAGGGCCTTCGCGAGAGCGGCGAGACCGTGCCGGTCCCGCACTCCTTCAGTGAGTTGGTTGAAATCAATGCCGCCTAACACGGCTGCAGTTGACCCCGCCGGCCGTTCGGGCGGTTTGGAGTTTTCTGGTGCCTCGTTTATACTTCGTTTATTCCCGCCACCTCGTCCTGGCAGGCAACTGAGCTTTGGTGTTAGGCGTGCGATGAAAATCGTCCCTTGGAAGAGCGTTGGTTCGCTAAACATCGGTGCATGATCGAGTGAAGTCGAAGCCGCTATCGGCACGCCAATCGAAACCCGGCAAGGCGAGGGCTGGACGATCTGCGATTACGGGAATCAAGAGATATCGTGCGCATCCGATTACGATGGTCGGCTCGCATCAATGCTGGTCGTTCCGGTGGCGGGCACGACGCTTTGGGACCGAAGCTTGAAGAACATTTCTCAGACGGCTATTGAGGACTTGCTGTTGGCCAACGGCCACGAAATCATTCGCCGGCCTCGGGTTCATGTCCTTTTGTGCGATGCCATTACAGCCCGCCATTCGCCGGGCTCGATTTCACGTTTACGGACGATTGTTGTGATGCGGTTGGAGTTCAGGCGGCAACTCTCAGCAACGTACGGCATTTGGAAGTAAGGGCCGAAGTCATTGCCAACATGCGAAGGCGTCTGAAACTGTCATTAGCAGCCTCGATGATATGTTGGTGGCAATGGAAAACGCCTAACAAGTCGCTGGTTTCCGCGGCGACACCCGCCGGCCCAATCGGGCGGTTGAGCATTCGCCTGCGATATCGTTTATCCTTCGTGCAAGCCACTATCATTTCGAGGGCGGGCAACTGAGCTTTGGTGTTATCCCTCTCCATCATCTGGGCGGCCAGCATTGGCCGAAGGTACGATGGCAAAGAAATTGGCATCCAAGAAGGCGACGAAACCCAAAGCAGCGAAGGCCAAAACGGCGCCCGCTCGGGCTAAGAGCACGAGCATGACTCTGGAGGAAGCCCTCCGACAACTGGAGTCGCTGGGCAACGCGGGTGTGCGTGCTCAAAACGCCAAGAGCGCGGCGCCGGTGACAATCAGTTCGGCGTCTCACGCGGAGACCTTCGGAAACTGGCAAACAAGATCAAGACCAATCACGAATTGGCATTGGCTCTGTGGAAAACCGGAAACATTGACGCCCAGTTCCTGGCGACGCTCCTGATCAACGTCAATCTTCTGTCGGCCGACGAGATGGAGCGAATGGTGAAGACGGTCACCTTTGACTGGGTGGCCGACTGGCTCCACTCCTATGTCGTGAAGGAGCACGCCGACAAAGAGACGCTTCGCAAAAAATGGATGACGTCGGATGACCGCTGGGCGGCCCGCGCCGGTTGGCAACTGACGGCCGGGCGGGTCGCGAAGAGCCCCGAAGGACTCGACGTCGCCGCGCTGCTCGATCGCATCGAGAAGGAGATGGGCGCCGCCGCTCCCGAAGTGCAATGGACGATGAACTGCTGCCTTGCGGAAATCGGCATCCACTTCCCCAAACACCGCAAGCGGGCGATCGCGATCGGTGAAAAGCTGGGGATCTATCGCGACTATCCTTGTTCCAAAGGATGCACTTCGCCATTCGCCCCGATCTGGATCAACGAAATGGTGAGGCGGCAAGGCTGAACGAACACCGCCGGATTGCGGGATAATAAAGCGTTGCACTTGACCGGCATGTCGATTTTTTCGAGACATCACGTTCCTTGCAGCCGGCCTGGCAAGTGAACGCGGTCGTTAGGCGGCGGATGAGAGAATTCATCGACATCTCGTTGCAAGAGTCGATCGCCGAGCGTTGGCACTCAGTGGGGTGGGCGAACCTCACCGATGCGGAGCGCGAGATCTGGTGCGTGTTTATGTTGCACATGCATCTATGCCACGGCGGCTTGACCGCAGCGTTCACTGAGCTTGGTCGCAATGGGTTGGATTGCGCGGTCGCTGGCCTGACACGCATCGGCGCTGGGCACGCTGCATCACTTGTTGCCCGCGCGATCAACGGCGCTAGCGAAACCGCATTGGAGGTCGAAATCGAGCTTGCCCGGTCAGAGATTGGGGAAATTCGCCTCGAGCTTCCGGAGCGATATGCCGCCAGCCACGCCGATGAGTTCCCGGGGCCGCACTCGCTGGTCGAGCTGTGGGACTCGATGCAGTCGCGGGGCGTTCACGAGAAGCCCGATCGATTGATCAAGTTCGAGCGGTTTGCCGAGGCCGACGCGCGCGACACCGACCGCCGATGCGCGACTTGCGGCCAGCCGGTGCCGGAATACAAGTCGAAGTGCCGCCGCTGCGGCCGCGCCTATTCCGGGAAAACAACGAAAGGATAAAGCCTCGCCTAACACTGCGCTGGTCGCCGCGGCGAAACCCGCAGACGCAACGGGCGGTTTGGCGTTTCTCCTGCACGGCGCGTATACTGCGTGCAATCGCGCCACTTTGTTTCGGCGGGCAATTGAGCTTTGGTGTTAGGCTGTATGTTCGTAATCGAAGACGAGCTTCACGCCGAGCCGCAAGGCGAGTTTGCAACATTCGAAGAAGCGCTGGCCGAATTGCGCCGTCGCGCCGCCATTCCCTGGGACCAAGAACCAAACGTAGCTCCATGTTCAAGCTGGATGACGTGCGGACGATCCTACGACATTGTTGAGTACGATCCGGCACAACAGCCGTGGCGCGTAATTCAGCGTGTGCCGGTTCTGGAAGTCGCCGCCGATGGAATTAAATGGGCGTCGGAGTTTGAAAACTGAGTACTGGCCCAACAAGTCGCTGCCCGCCAAGGCCGGTCTGCGATAGCTGGCTTCGATGATAATGTCCTACCGCGTGCTGCGAATAATGCTCCGCACTGCTCGCATTTCAGCACTTGCTCCCAGCCGGCCCAACGGCGGTTTTGCGTTCTGGTTGCGCAGCGTTTATAGTGCGTGCAATGCGCATTCACTTCGATGGTGGGCAACTGAGCTTTGGTGTTCTGTCGCTGAGCGAAACTGGGGCCGACAGCCATGATTGATCCAAAAGTTGCGCCGTGGGGAACGGTGGAAACTCGCTTCGACCAAATCCATTCGGCTGCCAGAATGCGCGATGTAGAGGCCGTCCGGCAGGAACTGGCTGCGGGCGTGGATGTGGATGTCGTCAACGCTCCTGCGGAGAATGGTGATGGTGGCAACACGGCATTGTGGTTCGCCGCTCAAGGTTCGTGGCCAAATGGCGTGGACGTCGCACGTGTGCTCATCGAAGCTGGTGCCGACGTAAACAAACCGTGCGAACACGGGCGAACTGCACTTCACATGGCGGCGGCTTGGGGACACGTGGATGTTGTTCAACTGCTCTTGGAAAACGGTGCCAATCCGACAATCATTGACGACCACGGCATGACGCCGCCGGACGTAGCCCGACACGGTTACAGTTCCAACCATGTCACTGCCGAACAGCGGAGGGCAGTCTGCAAATTGTTCAACTCTTTAGGCTTCGAATCGCCTTAAAGGTCGTAGGCCCGTGACAGAACAATCCGTTGCGCCGGAGCCGCGCGCCGCGCGGGTCCGAAATCAACGTCGTTCACCGCGGCCCGGTGAACGGCGGCGTTTGCCCGACCTGACCATTACCATGATCGATCCCATCACCGGCCTTCAGACGCATCGCGACTTTCCCGCGCAACTTGGGCATTGCCGTGACCTTGCCATTCTTGTCGACGTCGATGCGATGATTTGGCTCAATGATCAATTTGGACTTGAAGCAGGCGACCGAGCCCTTGCGAGATTGCGCGGGTGCTCTCAACCCGGGCTGCCGATTTTGACGGAGCGATGGTCTTTCGAGTTGGAGGGGATGAGTTTCTTGTCGTTCTGCCGGAAGTAAAGCCTGAGACGGTCCTCCATGTGGCAGGTAGAATCGTCGACGACGTCCACGAACTCGAGATCCCGTTTAAGCGGCTGGACGATCCGACGCGTACGCGAGTCGAAGTCAACGCAGCAGTGCTCCGCCTGGACCAGAACGTCATGTCGGGATTCGGAGAACGGGGACTCGATTGGTCATTCCGTGCTTGGATTGCTCAGCGAATATACGATCGAAAGCGGGAGACTGGTCGGGCAGGCGTCGTCACCGATCTGCGTGAAGTCAACTGGCCGGGCTAACTTTGAGTTGCAGCTGTCGAAGGTCGCTGTAAAGGAGCAAAATTCATGTCCAGTGTCAGCGTCCGTTACATCATTGATGACGTCCCGAAGGCGATCCATTTCTATACAACCTTTCCGGATTCGAGTTGGAGCACGACGCTTCGCCAGCTTTTGCTTCCGTCATGCGCGACGGTGTGCGACTACTGCTCATCGGCGACGGCAGTTCGGGGAAGAAACCATTGCCGGACGGTCGCCGTCAATCGCCGGGCGGGTGGAACCGCGTTCACCTCGAGGTAACCGATCTGGCCGCAGAAAGTCAGCGCCTGCGCGGCGGGGGTTTCCTTTCGCATGGAAGAAATCGTGACCGGCCCAGGTGGCGCCCAGTTGATTCTCGACGATCCGTCGGGCAATCCGGTCGAGCTGTTCCAGCCTCGCCGGTGAAACTCCTCGCCTAACCATGCGCTGCCCGCCACGGCCGGTCTTCGACCAGCAGTAGTACGCGCTAATTTGCGGTCGGGACTTCTGGGACCGCGGCTGCGTCGTTCGACGCGTCGTCGGACGGCGCGGCGTCGCCTAGTAAGTCCTGCAAATGCGCCGCCGAGCGCCGGGCCTCGGGCGGCGGCGCTGACGATGACGCCGTTTTTGTCGACGAGGATGCGCGCGGGATTGCTGTGATGCCGTACTTGCGGCCCATGGGATGGTCCCAGCCGGTGGCGTTCGGGTCGTCGCTGAAGAGCGCGGGGAACTTGAAGCCCGTTTCGTTGACGTAGGCGTCGAGGCCGGCCCGATCCTGGTCCAAGCTGATGCCCAGGACTTCGAAACCTTTGTCGTGATACGAGGCGTAGTTTTCCAGGACGTTCGGCACCTCGGCGCGGCAGGGGCCGCACCAGCTGGCGAAGAAATCTACGAGCACGACTTTACCGCGATACGACTCCCAGTTGAGCTTCGAACCGTCGGTGAGCGTGCCTTCGAGCTCGAGCTTGTTTCCCGGCAGGCGCCGCATTGTGCCTTCCACGAGCGTTCCCATGCGTTGGACGACTGGTTCACGGGAGGCGCGAAAGGCGGGCAGCAACTCGTTAATTGCGTTGGAAGCGAGCTTGCTGCTCGCCTCGTCGCCTTCAAGCATGTCGGAGAAACGAATGACGAGCTCCGCCGTGCCGCGCGTGAGGCCCTGCTTCTTGACGTCGGCCACGAAGCGTTCGATGGCAGCGGTACGAGTTTCCGAATCGAGCTGATTCCACTCGCGCAACTTTCGCATCAGGCGAAGTTGAATGATCGATTCCGCGATTTCGGCGCTCGCGCCTTCTTGCAAATTATCGAGGAGGGCGTCGACTTGCGGTGCGGTATCGAACTGGCCCATCAGGCCGATCAAGCGCAGCGACTCCGTGGCCATATGAAGCCGGTTGACTGCTTGCTCCTTGGAGGCTTCCTTGCCGACGGATTGCTTGGTTGCCGCGACGATCGAAGCGGCCGCCTGCTCGTAGTGCTCGCGCGCGGATGCGTTTTCATCCGCGGATTTGCCGGTAGCCGATTGATTCGACGCCACGCCGGGTCCGTAGGCCAGCCAGGCGAGAAACGCGACGAGTGGAATTGAAACGAGCGCGAGGAGTTTTTGTGATGTAGTCATGTTGAAGTCCTACGAGTGAGACACTCAGGGATTCTGGCACTCAGTATTCACAGGGCACAGCGGTCCAACTAGATTACCCCCTCCCCGGCCCTCCCCCCAAGGGGGAGGGAGTATTCAACGAGATTTAAGGCACTTGGTCGGCCAGCCATTGGAAGTCGGACTACGCTTTCAACCCGTTTCGCCGAGGGTGCGGCCGCCGTCGACGGGCAGGCATACGCCGGTAATGAAGTCGTTTTCCAACAGGCTGAGAACGGCCTGCGCGACATTTTCCGGCCTGCCGGGCCGTCCGAGCAGGGTTCCTTGTATGGCCCGGCGGCGCTCGGCCTCGCTAACACCTTCGGGCACAAGCACCGGGCCGGGCAGCACGGCGTTGACGCGCACGCGCGGTGCCAGCTCGACGGCCAGCAGGCGCGTCATCGTGGGGATTGTCGCCTTGGAGATGAAATACGCGCTGTAGTTGCGATACGGCCGGGCGATGGCCCAGTCGCCGATGTTCACGATCGCGCCGCCCGTTTCCTGTTGGGCCATGGCCAGGCCGGCATGCTGGCAGCAGATGAACGTGCTGAGCGTGTTGACTTCGAAGAACCGCCGCAGGTCGTCGGCGCCAACGGTGTCGAGCGGCGTGGGCGACCAGATGGAAGCGTTGTTCACCAAGGCGTCGAGCCGGCCAAAGTGGCGGCGGACGCGATCGATCATCGCGCGCGTGGCCTCTTCATCGCGCAGTTCGGCGCCGAAGGCGGCCGTTTCATGGCCGGCGTCGTTCAACTCAATCACCAGTTCCTGCGCCGGTCGAGCGACGTGTTTGCGTGCACGGCGACACGGTAGCCGCGCGCGGCGAGCTCGCGCACGATGGTGCGGCCAACTCGGACGGCACCGCCGGTGACGAGGGCAACGGGATGCGTCTCGAGGTTAGGCACTTTTGATCCCGCCCGCTGAAGCGGACTCGCCGGCCAGGGCGGGTTTTACCGGCCACTGCTCGTCGCTGAGCTTCATGCGGTGAAAGCGGGCGATGATGTCCCAGGCTTCGCGCGGCGTTTCGGCATACTCGACAAGCTGCAGATCGTCGTCGTTGACGACGCCTTCGTCGGCTAACTGCTGGAGGTCGATCACCGAATCCCAGTATTCGCGACCATAAAGTATCACGGGAATCTGTTGCATCCGCCGCGTCTGGCGCAGGCAAAGCGTGTCGAACAGCTCATCGAGCGTGCCGAAACCGCCGGGAAATACGACGAGTGCCGCCGCGCGCAGGATAAAGTGGAACTTGCGCATCGCGAAGTAGTGGAACTGGAAGCACAAGTCCGGCGTGATATACGGATTGGGCTCCTGCTCGTGCGGCAGGTCGATGTTGAGGCCGATGCTTTTTTGGCCGGCCTCGAACGCGCCGCGGTTGGCGGCCTCCATGATGCCGGGTCCCCCGCCGGTCATGACGACGAGTTTGCTTTTGCCTTCGGCTCCCTCGGCGAGCGAAACGAGCCGGGCGAATTCGCGGGCCTCGTCGTAGTAGTGGCTCTTGGCGAGGATGCGCTTGGCGCGCTGACGGTGCGGGCAATCTTTGGATCGTTGGCGTGGCTGCTGGGCATGAAGGCGGGCGTCTTTCAGGGCAGCTTCGGCAAGATGCAGCGGAACGATCTGAGTCCCGCCGAACACCACAACCGTCGCATCGATGCCGTGCTCACGCAGGAGCGTCTCGGTCTTGAGCAACTCCAACTGCATCCGCAATGGGCGGTTTTCTTTTCGCCTGAGAAAATCGACATCATACTCGGCGAGCCGATAGCTGGGCGATTTGAGGATGGCCTCGCGGTTGGCCGCGACGGCCGTCGGACAGTTCTTGCGGCGGCACATCGGAGGTGCGGGGAAGCTCGTTATGTTCTGTTGGCGCAGCTGGCGGCGTCGTGAAACGTGCGCCTTCGGGCTTAGTGCCGTAGCGCTTTGTCATGAAATTCATTCCGGCAGTGATGACTTATCGGCCCTGAAGCCTTTCGGTCATTCTATGCATGCCTGAAGCGGTTTGTGCACCGCAAGGGCGAGTTGTCTATCGAGGTTACGTTAGCTCGATGCGTCTGACCCAGATCGGGCAAATGGACTGTTCCAGCCGCGCTGGGTGCGAAGTGTTTGGGCAAGTGACTCGGCACTCGGTACCTCGCCGTGCACGAGAAAAACTCCTCGCAACGACTTGAGAGGCTCGAGCCAGCGCAAGAGGCCGGCGCGATCGGCGTGTCCGCTGAGGCCCGGCACTTGTTCGATTGTCGCGCGCACGGGACGTCGTGCCCGTGAATGCGAATCCATTGGCACCGTCTTGCAATGTGCGGCCACGTGTGCCGGCTGCTTGGAAGCCGCCGAGCACGATCGTGTTGCGCTCGTGCGGCAGCCGCTGCTTCAAGTGATGCAAGATCCGGCCGCCGGTCATCATGCCGCTGGAGGAAATAATTACCGCTGGCCCGCCGGCACGATTTAAATCTTTCGATTCATTCGTGGTGCGGCACAGCCGCACGCCCTTTCCATCGAGGACCGGGTGCGCCGGGTCGAGATCGCCTTCGCTGAGGTCGTGGTCTTCGCGGTGCTTGCGATAAATCATCGTGGCGTCGCAAGCCATCGGGCTGTCGAGATAGATCGGCAGACTTGGAATGCGGCCATCGTTCTTGAGCACTTGCAGAAGGTAAATCAATTGCTGAGCCCGGCCGACTGCGAACGCCGCGAACAGCATCACGCCGCCACGGCTGGCGGCGCGCGTGACGACCTCGGCCAAGGCGTCGAGAATCGATTCGGCCGGATGATCGCGATCGCCGTACGTGCTTTCGCAGATGAGGTAATCGCACTCGGGCGGCGGCACGGGATCGTGATACAGCGGGCCGTCGTAGCGGCCGACGTCGCCGGAAAACAGGATCCGCAACGGCGGCGTGCGGTCGCGCACTTCGACTTCGATCATGTTCGAGCCGAGCAGGTGGCCGGCGTCGTGGTAGCGCATCCAAACCTGGCCGGCCGGTGAGAACCACTGACCGCGGCCTTGGGCTTGAAGCAGCTTGACGGTTTGCTGCACGTCGCGCTCGTCGTAGAGCGGCAGGGCCGGCTTGTGTTTGGAAAAGCCCTTGCGATTGGCGTATTCGGCATCCATCTGCTGGCAGTGTGCTGAATCGAGAAGGATGATCTCGCTGAGCTGATTGGTCGCCTCGGTGCCAAAGATTGGACCGTCATAGCCCTCGCTGCACCAGTCGAGGCAAATAGCCGACGTGGTCCAGGTGCGCGTGGGTGAGCACGACGGCATTGAGCGATTTCACGTCGAACGGCGACGGCCGCCAATTCAGCTCGCGCAGCTGCTTGAGACCTTGGAACAGGCCGCAGTCGATGAGGACGCGTGCGCCGCCCGCTTCGAGCAGGAACTTCGAGCCGGTAACGGTTCGTGCGGCGCCGTGGAAGGTGAGTGTGGCCATGGTGAATGCGGCCGGTTGAGAGTCTTTTGGTAGAGCGGCTAACCAGCCTAGCGTAGCTCGGCGGCTATTGCCTACGACTTGGAAAGTGGACTACAGCCAAGGAGTCGCTAGCCCAATTAAAACGAATGCCAGCGCAAAACAGGCCTCGATGAGCGGGTGCTTTACTGGAATTCGTGAGCCGCAATCGTAACACCGACCGCGGAGCAGAAACCAGCCAATGATTGGCAAATTGTGGTACCAGCGGATGTCGTGATCACATTCGGGGCAACGCGAGCCGGGAAAAACGATGCCCTCGCCGGTGCCGAGCCGGTCCCACACGACGGTGAGAAAGCTACCCACACAGCCGCCCAGCGCCGCCAGCCAGATGACGGCGAACCACCACATGGCGTTTGTGAGCAGCTGATCGGTGGTGCGGAAGGAATCGCCAATGATTAGAAGCCAATCAATCATCCAGAAAGTGTACGTTATTCCGGCTTGTCAGATTATCCCGTGCAGCGGGCCGCCGGGCGCAGCCAGGGCGTCGACGCGTCGCGACACTTCCGGGTCTTCCACGAGCGGCGGGGCGTGATGGGGTTTCAAGCGGGCATCGATTACCAGCGGCCCACGACAGCCCCAGTGCTTGTTGTGAACGAATGAATCGATGCCATGGATGTCGGCGGCCGGGTTCGTGCGCGTAAACGTCACCCAGATGAAATTGCGGAGCGACTCGGTGACGAACTGGCTGTCGTCGACGATGACGATTAAGCGGAAACGATGAATTACGTCTTCGCGTGCAAATGTGGAGCAAAAATGTTCGATTGCGAGCGTGGCAAGGTCCGATTTCGGATTTCCCGCCGCGGCGGGTAAACTCCTTACGGATTGCGGATTGGCGCTGGAGGCACGAAATTGCGGCGGATCATTGCGTGGGCCTTCGATGGCGAGAACTCCAGGTAGCGCCACGCGCGGATTCGCGAAGCCTTCGGGCAACCGTAGGTTGGGCGGTAATTCAGTTGCCAGGTCGAACCGTTTGGGGCCGACTGCTGCGATGACGACCTTCGAGCCGGCGTTGAGTACACCGCCGGAGTAATCGAGCGTGTCGATCGTGGTCTCAGTTTGAAAGTGCAGGTCGCGGGCCCAATCGGCGCGCTCCAGGATGTGGCGCAGGAATGCGGTAATGTCGTGCAGTGTGAGTTGCGGATCATCCGCTTGGTTGGCGATAAGCAAAAATTTGGCGAGCGACAGCTGGCCTTGGCCCAAGATGGCGTTCGCCTGGGTGAGCAGCTCCTGCGGCCGCTGAGTGTCAGCGAACGGCCAGTAGCGTTCGCTACCGATGGCCAGTAGCAGCGGGTGGACGCCGGCCGCGTCGACCGCGTGCACGCCAACGACGCCCGGCAGCACAGTAGGAATCACCGGCCCGGTGAGCTCGTGGATCAGCTGGCCGAAGACCGTGTCCTCCTGCGGCGGCCGGCCAACGACCGTGAACGGCCAGATCGCATCATCGCGGTGATACACGTGCTCGACGCGCAGCACCGGAAAATCGTGCTGCAAGCTGTAGTAGCCGAGATGGTCGCCGAACGGGCCTTCGGGCAGCAGCTTGTTGGGTACGACGGTGCCGCAGATGCAGAAATCGGTGTCGGCGTGAATGGGCAAGGCACCCTCACCCCGGCCCTCTCCCGGAGGGAGAGGGAGGCTGCGTCGCAGCATGCGCACGCGTCGGCCGCCCAGCGCACCGGCGAACGCGAGCTCGCTCATACCCTCGGGCAGCGGCAGCACGGCGGCGAGCATCATGGCCGGCGGCCCGCCGACGAATATGTTCACGCGAAACGGCTGGCCGGCTTGAATGGCGGCCGCATGATGCACGCCGATCGAGCGGTGAATTTGATAGTGCAGGCCGACTTCATGGTCCGGCTCATATCGGCCGCCGGAAAGCTGAACGCGATACATGCCAAGGTTCGAGTGCCGCCAGCCGGGTGCGCGCACATCCTCGGTGTACACCTGCGGCAGCGTGATGAAAGCGCCGCCGTCTTCCGGCCAACTGACCTGCTGCGGCAGCTGTGAGATCGTCGTCTCATTCGCCGTGACAGCCGCGCGGCGCACGAACCGCGGGACCATGGTGAGAGCGCCGCGCATTGCGCCGGCATATCGCAGCGGGCGGCGAAGTGCGGCGGTGGGATCGAGCTTTAATTCCACGAGCCGGCGCACGCGTTCCAGGCTATCGCGGAACATGAAGCGGGCACGCTCGATCGTGCCGAACAGGTTGCTCACCATCGGAAAGCGGCAACCGCTGCACGCGCGTAAAGAGCAAGGCCGGCCCGCCGGCAGCGCACACCCGCCGGTGAATTTCCGCTACTTCGAGACTGGCATTGACTTCGACATCGATGCGCAGCAGCTGGCCGTGGCGCTCGAGATCGTCGACACAGTCGCGCAGTGTGCGATAACCCATGAAGGCATATTAACCACAGAGTGCACAGAGGGCACAGAGAGGAATGGCGTCATCGTGACAAGAGATGAAGGGTGGGGAATAAATGATGAGAGAAAAAAGCGGTCGGTCTTTCATCCTTTTTCCTTCATCCTTCTTCTTTAAGTCTTTATCGTTTGCCTTTGTACTCTCCTCAGTGAACTCTGTGCCCTCCGTGGTGAAAATCATCGCCTGGTTTTGCGTTGCAGGCGCAGGCCTTCTTGGCCGTGGTAGGTGAGCAGCAGCGCCCCAACGGCTGCGTTGTCGGCGAACAGGTCGAAGATCACTTGCTCTTCACCGGGCCAGGGGTAGGCGAAGATGATATCAAAATCGTCAGGATCGAGTTGCAATTGCTCGTAGCCATCGTGACCGCCGCTCGCAAGCCAGGTGACATCGCCGCCCGCCAGGTCGAGCCGCGGCTCGGAACCGGTGGGAACGAAGCTGCCGCAGGCAAATTCGGCAGCGACACGATGTTTCTTCGCCAGTTGCTCGGCAAGCCGCACGAGTTTTGGTTCGATTTCAATGCCGGCGGCATCGAAACCGAGCAAAACTGCCAGGCACGTGACCACGCCGTTGCCGCTGCCCCATTCCAGGAAACGGCGGCCTGTTGCTAAGTTGCCCGACTTGATGGCCGCCAGGCCACGATACACGAGCTCAAAGTCGCTGGGCACGAAAGCTGGTATTGAAGCCCGCGATTCCTCCTCCAATAAATCAATTTGCGTTTTTGCCTCCGCCAACAACGCCGCCACCGTGGTTGGGACGGTGTCTCGGTCGAGCGCCAGTTCTATTTCGACGAGCCGCATAGGTGCACGCTCACGTAGGTCAGGCTTTCCAGCCTGACAGTCTTGAGAAACGTCAGGCTGGAAAGCCTGACCTACACGCGAATCGCCACGCCTAGCCTCCACATGATCCAGGCCACGAGCCACCAGAAGCCGACGGTCGCTAAAGCATAGCCGAGCGAAGCCAGCTTAGGATAAACGATCCAGGACGCGAAGAGAGTATTGTAGAGCCAGTCGTGCGCGCTTATCGAGCCGACCGATACGTTGTTCAAGAGCGTGGCCGTGAGCCCCGACGCGACGAATACGAAGATGGCGTTGACTCCGACGATCTCGAATGGCCGGGCCAGCCGCCAGCGGCCCCACGCGTCGAAAACCAAGATGCTCACGGCGAGAAGCTGCATCGCCAGGCCGCCGGTCAAAAGCACGAAGCTGCTTGTCCAAATTTTTTTGTTGATCGGAAATATCAATGCCCATGCAAGCCCGGCAACGGCACAAGCCGCACCGCAAACGAGAAGCACGATCACCGTCTCATGACTTAGCCCGCGGCGCTGAATTGCCAAGCCGGTCCAATAGCCTAAGAGCGTCGTAACGATGGCCGGCAACGTGCTCAAAATGCCTTCGGGCTCTGTTTGCTCGTCCAGCGTGCCGGTTTCGGGATCATACGTATACATATGCGGCGGAGTGAACACGGCCCGATCCACCAGCCCGGCAACGTTTCCATCCGGAGACAGATTGCGCTCGTAGTCGCCCGCGTGGGGAAGAAACGCGAGGAGCGCCCAATAGCCTAGCAGCAGAATGGTGGCCAGCATGGCTTGAGTGCGAAGAGACAAATGGAGAGCGACAAGCGAGACAATGCAGTAAACGACCGCAATGCGTTGCAGCACACCTGGGAAACGCAGCGTGGAAAAATTGAGCGTCGATGCATCGCCAAACAGGTAGTCGGCGACGCGAACGAGTATTCCCGGCAGAAGGCCTAGAAAAATCAGAATGAGAGTGCGTCGCGCGATTCGCCAGTACACGGCGCGTTCGATCCGCTGGCCGTCGCGATATCTTCGAAGTGAGTAGGCGAGGGACGTACCAACAATGAACAGAAAAAATGGAAAGACGAGATCGGTCGGAGTCCATCCATGCCACCGTGCGTGAGCCAGCGGCCGATACTGCTCGCCCCACTTGCCTGGGTTATTGACCAGGATCATCGCCAGGATCGTGAGGCCGCGGAAGGCATCGAGGGACAACAAACGCGTGCGGCCGACCTCGGAGGCCGTGGGCTGCAACGATGAAGTTTGGCGACCGCTGGCCATGGAAGACGCTTAGTATATCAGCGATCCCAGTCGAAATCCCAACTACTTGCGAGCGGCTTCATCGTCGCGGTACGCTGTACGGCGTCGCAGCGGCGGCATGGCTTAAAGGCAATTACGCACGAGGGTGTCACATGGCGGCGAAAACAGTCAACGTGGGGCTGATCGGCACCAAGTTCATGGGCAAGGCCCATTCGAACGCTTATCTGAAGGTGGGCAAGTTTTTTGATCCCGAGCCGCGCCGGTGATGAAAGCCATCTGCGGCCGGCATGCCGACGAGACGGCCGAGTTTGCTCAGCGATTCGGCTGGGAGAGCCACGAGACCGATTGGCGCAAACTGTGCGAGCGCAAGGACATGGACGTTGATCGACATCGCGACGCCCGGCAGCCTGCACCACGAGATGGGCGTGGCCGCCGCGAAGGCGGGAAAGCACGTGTATCTGCGAGAAGCCGCTGGCGCTGAACTTGAAGCAGGCGCGCGAGATGCTCGACGCGGTGCGGCAAGGCCGGCGTCGTGCACATGGTGAATTTCAATTATCGCTGTGTGCCGGCACTGGCGCTGGCCAAGCAGATGATCGAAGGCGGCGAGATCGGCGAGGTGCGGCACTTCCGGGCAACGTACCTCCAGGATTGGCTGGTCGACCCGAAGTTCCCCATGAACTGGCGGCTGCGGAAGGATGCGGCCGGCACGGGCGCGAACGGCGACCTCAACGCGCACCACATCGACATGGCGCGGTTCCTGGTCGGCGAGATTGGCGAAGTCGTCGGCATGCAGAAGACGTTCATCACCGAGCGGCCGGCCGAAGGACGCTCCGCGGGACTTACGGCCACAGCCGGCGAAGGCACCGAGAAAGTCACGGTTGATGACGCGACGTTGTTTCTTGCGCAAGTTCACCAACGGGCGCTTGGGTCGTTCGAAGCCACGCGGATGGCCCCCGGCCGCAAGAACTACAACCGCGTCGAAGTGAACGGCAGCCGGGGCTCGGTGGTGTTCAACTTCGAAGAGATGAACACGCTGGAGTATCTACAATTGCGGCGACCCGCCAGGCCGGCAGGGCTTCCGCCGCATCATGGCCACCGAGGGCGTGCACCGGTTCGTGCCGGCGTGGTGGCCGCCCGGTCACATTCTCGGCTACGAGCACACGTTCGTGCATGCCGTCTACGAGCTGATGGGCGCGATCAACAAGAAGCCGACGATCATGCCCGACTTCCGCGACGGGGCTCAATGCGTGGCCGTGCTCGATGCCGTTGAGAAATCCATCGACTCGCGCAGCTGGGCCAAGATTGAAATCGTGGAGTGATTAGAGCAACACCCCTCTCCCTCTGGGAGAGGGCCCGGGGTGAGGGCGAACCGCCGGCAACCAATGCACCCTCACCCTTCCCTCTCCCAAAGGGAGAGGGTTTTGAAACTGCTTTTACACTTCCTCGCCGGAGCCGACAGTGGGTTCACGATGAACTTCTCACTCCGCACTCTCTTGATTTTCATGGCGGCCGCCGCAGTGGTTTCCGCGAGCCTGGTTTCCGCGGCGCCGATAATCGGCGACTTGTTTTACACGGTCGGTCTGATGACGATTCCGTTTGTGGGGGTGGCCGCGTTGTATCTACGCGGTCCGCAGCGGGC
This sequence comes from uncultured Planctomycetota bacterium, assembly GCA_963713365.1. GTDB lineage: Bacteria > Planctomycetota > Planctomycetia > Pirellulales > Lacipirellulaceae > JABDGM01. The sequence goes on from CAVQLN010000014.1 coordinate 16,745, forward strand.
CGCGTGCATTGGGTTCTTGCTTGTGTTCACGAGCTACTTTTTCCACACGCTCTGGCCGAGCGAAATCCGCGCCACGTGGGCCGTGGCGCAGCGTGCCGGAAACATCGACTATCCAACGCAAAACCCAATTACGACGCGAATGCTGAGTGTCGTTTTCGAAGGGCTACACGGTGCTTTCCAAGCCAACGTGCGATCAAGTCCTCGGTCGGCAGGAATCTATGAATCGGCGGCGAAATTTGTCGCGTTCCAGACCGTCGGTCACGTTACGATTGGAACGCTGCTTGGATTGGTGGGAGGCGCGTTGGCTCGGCGATTTGCGTTACGGCTTGCACCGACGATAATGGACGCCGAGCGAAAGACGCTGTAACCATTCGTCGCTGCTTCGAATGTATATGTCAAAGCGTTTTCAGATTGCACAAATGGCGGACTTACCGCCGATTGGCTGCCCCTGCGGCCAGGCACGGCGGGCATTTGCCGACGATGCAGATGGCGTAGCGTCGCTGCATGTGGTTGATATTTCGGTCGACGCGAGAGTTCACTATCACAAGCGGATGACAGAAATCTATTACATCCTGGAAGGCGAGGGGCAGATTGAGCTGGACGGCGAGAATCACGCCGTGCGGCCGGGCGACGCCATTCTTATCAAGCCGCTGTGCCGCCACCGGGCGATCGGTCGGCTACGCGTGCTGAACGTGCCCGTGCCAGCATTTGATCCGGAAGATGAGTGGTTTGATTGACGGCATGTGGCGGGATTTGTGAAGATTCGACGAAGGAGCCCTCGCATATCGGGCTCGCTCGTATCTAGTACGGCCTCCGAGGGGGTACTTCCCCCGAGTCGCTTACGATATCGTGAACCGGCCGTAATCCCCTTTCCGCACCACTGCATTAGGAGTTGCACCGATGAAACTAGGTACGATCCATCAATTAATTTGTGCGGCGATGGGAGTTGTCGCGATTTTGAGCGCCGAGCGTGCGCTTGGCCAAGTCGATTATTCCTGGAATGTGGCGAACGGCAGCTATACGACGCCAGCGAATTGGTCGCCGTCCGGGCCGCCGACATTCAGCGATAACGCGCTGATCAATAACGGAGGCACTGCGACGCTATCGAGCGGCGTCGGCGAAGCATTTGTGCTTGAGTTGGGATCAATGCCTTCCACTTCCGGCACGTTTATCGTGAATGGCGGAGATTACACGGCGAACCACAAGATTCACATCGGCGAAGTCGGCACTGGCACCGCGACCGTGAGTAGCGGTAGCGTTAAAACGCCATTTGGCGAGCAGGACATATTCGTCGGTGGTGAAGAAAACACCGGAACCGGCACGCTGACCGTCAGTGGCGTGAGCACGTCGGTCAATGCCAGCGATGATTTTATCATGGGCCGCGTTGGCACGGGCACATTCAATTTCCAAGGCGGCTGGGTAACGGGCGGCTATACGGTCGTTGGGAAGTTTGGCGCCGGAACATGGAATCAATCGGGAGGCGTCTTCGAGCAAGACTTTGGCGACATAGAAATCGGCGACGGTGGACGACCGGACCAATCGGGAATCGTCGGTCCGCGCGTGGGAACGATCAACCTCACCGGCGGCGTGATGCAAGCGGCCGGACATTTGGCAATTGGCAATCGTGTTGGCGGGGGTGTTGTAACCATCAGCGGCGGTGCTTTGGCGTTAACTGCCGACGTTGGTGATGGCAGCATCATCGTTGGCCGCGGCATGGATTGGGATACGATGCCCGGCGCAGGCGGCGACACCACGCTGCGCGTTACGGGCGACAACAGCACGATCATTGCCAATGGATCGTTTTTGATGAATCCGGTTGACGTCCACACATCTTCGACGTTTGTGGCCAGAATCACCGGTCCTACGCATACGACCATCAAAGTTGCTGGCGACGCCAACATCGCCAACGGCACGTTCAAAGTAGAGCTTCAGGGCTACACGCCCGTGGCCGGCAACACTTGGACGATTCTTCAAGCCGGGGCCGATATCGCGGGCGACAAGACGGCAATCAGCACACTCGCCGATTCATTGACAACCGCCACGGGATATGATGGCCTCCAGCACATGGATCCGACCCTCGTCGGCACGCTCATGGGCACGTTCGAGGCCGAAGATTTCTCGATGGCTCCCTTGTCGGCTGGTTTGACGTGGGACGTAGATTACGTCGGCAACTCGGTGATTCTCAAGGTGCTCGGTGCGGCGGGACGCGATGGCGATTACAATGCCGATGGAAAGGTCGACGCGGCCGATTATGTCGTGTGGCGCGAAACTTTGGGCCAATCCATCACACTGCCAAATGATCGAACGCCCGGCATGGTTACTACAGAGGACTATGCCGTGTGGCGGGAGAATTTCGGCGCGATGAGCGGCGCCGTCGGCGGCGAGCAGCGCGCTGGTGCCCGAGCCAACTGGCATGATCTTGCTGGCCATAGCCGTACTTTCAGCGGGTCTGGCAAAACCGGCCTTTCGTTGTGTCCGGCGGCGCTAAAGTTCGACAAACGCCTCGCGGCGTACTGTAGAGAAGTCTCTGGCCCTGTGGCATAATGCTCGTGCTGCCAGCCGGGGCACCGGGGCTCATCCTTGGCAGCAAACCTTCGTTGCATAAGGTGGATGCTGCGCTTTTCTGTTCACTTTGGGGTCACAGGGTTATGAAGAAAATCAAAACAGGCATCATCGGCACTGGTTTCATTGGCCCGGTTCATGTGGAGGCGCTGCGGCGGATTGGTTTTGTTGAGGTCGCCGCCGTCGCTGAGCGTGGACAGCCGTTGGCCCAGGCCAAGGCCGATGCGCTGTCGATCCCTAAAGCGTACGGCGACTATCACGATATGCTGGCCGACCCCGAGATTCAAGTCGTTCACAACTGCACGCCCAATCATCTGCATTTCGAGATCAACAAGGAGATTCTGGCCGCCAGGCAAGCACGTCGTCTCCGAGAAGCCGCTGGCGATGAACTCCAAGGAGTCGCGCGAGCTGGTGCGGCTGGCGAAAGACGGCCGGCGTCGTGAACGCCATCAATTTCAACTATCGCTACATGCCGCTCGTGCAGCAGGCGCACCAGATGTGCCAGGCGCGGGCGACGTTGGCCGCATGTACGCCGTGCACGGTTCGTATTTGCAGGATTGGCTGCTCTTGGAGAACGATTGGAACTGGCGGCTCGTGCCGGAGCTGAGCGGCGAGTCGCGGGCCGTGGCCGACGTCGGCAGCCATTGGTGCGACCTGGTGCAGTTCATCACGGGCCTGAAGATCGTCCGCGTGATGGCCGACCTGGTGACGATCCATCCCACTCGCAAGCGGCCGAAGGTCGAGGTCGAAACTTACGCCGGCAAGGTGCTGCGGCCGGAAGACCTGGAAGACGTGCCGATCAACACCGAGGATTATGGCTCGATCCTGCATCGAGTTCGATTCAGGTGCGCACGGCGTGCTGACCGTCAACCAGTGCGCGGCCGGGCGCAAGAACCGGCTGTACTTCGAAATCGACGGCAGCAAGTGCGCGCTGTGCTGGGATCAGGAGCGGCCGAACGAGCTGTGGATCGGCCGCCGGGAAGGACCGAACCAAACGATCATGAAGGACCCGAGCCTGCTCTACCCGGCCGCCCGCGAGTACGCCCATTACCCGGGCGGGCACAACGAAGGCTTATCCAGACGGGCCGAAGAACTTGTTCCGCAACATGTACGGCGTTCATCGGCGGACACGCGCCACGGCGGCGACTTTTCCACGTTCGTCGACGGCCACAACGAAATCGCCATCTGCGACGCGGTCCTGCGCAGCTCGCGGGAACGAAAGTGGGTCGATGTGGAATACTGAACGGGCACCGACGAGCTGCGTTTGATCTGGACCTAGTGTGCGGTACGCAGCTAGACTTCGCTAGCAGGATTCGAACTCGGCCGCTGCATCGCCAAGGAGGGCGTATGGACACGGCTATTCATTGCACAAGCCGTCGGGAAGCGCAGCCGATCGCGCCGATGGCGCATGGCGACCTGCATCGGCTGACGCTGCCCCATGTGATGCGCCGATTGCCGGTGTCGGCGGGCACAATACCACGTGTGCTGGATCTTGGCGCCGGCAGCGGCTCCATGAGCCAACTGTTGCATGAGGCCGGATACCGCGTGGATGCCTGCGACCTGGAGCCAGGGCAATTTCAATGTGCGGCCGTCGAATGCCGACGGGCTGATTTCTCGGAATCGCTCTCCTACGACGACGCCACGTTTGACGGCGTGGTCTGTGTTGAAGTGCTGGAGCACCTCGATGGCCACGAGCGGCTGTTTCGCGAAGTGCAGCGGATTCTTAAACCGGGCGGCGTCTTTTTGTTCACGACACCCAATGTAATGTCGATCAAGTCGCGACTGAGTCTTTTGTGGACTGGCTTTCCGCACAGCTTCTATCCGTTGGAAGTCGGAAAGCAATCGCCACAGCAGTGGCACATTTCCGGCTACTGCGGTGATCGCTATCGATTCGTCCTCGGGCTGGCCGGATTGGAGCTGCGCGAAATCACCTGCGACAAGCGTTCGCGTACTTCGCTGGCGTTTGCCTGGCTGGCGCCGTGGATCAAATTGCGCTCGTGGCTGCGACACCGACGTGCCGCGGGGGCGCAATTGAATAATTCGCTTGCCGCGCTGTTTGGGCGGACCATGATTGGAATCGCGGCTAAAGCGCAAGCTTCGGAGGCCGCTACCTCCGATAGTACTGTTCATGAGTGTATTGAAAAGCACTGGCATAGCCAGTGGCACACCGAGCCGAAAACTGGCTTGGCGAATCCGCTCACGGTGATCATCCCCTGCAAGAACGAGCGAGAGCACATCCGCGCTTGTATTGCGTCGGCACAGCGAGTGGCCGACGAAGTGCTCGTGGCCGATTCGGGCTCGACCGACGACACGCTGGAAATCGTCCGGAAGCTGGGTTGCCGGATCATCGAGCGCGAGTACGGCACGTCGGGCGACTTCAAGAACTGGGCGATTCCGCAGGCCGCTCATGAGTGGGTTTTAATTCTCGACTGCGACGAGCGGATCACCGCGGATCTGGCCGCCGAGATTCGCCGTGAACTTGCCGCACCGCGGCACGACGGTTATTGGATTTATCGTCGCAATCATTTTCTTGGACATCCGATCCGCTTTGGGCCGTGGAAAAATGATCGCTGTCTGCGGCTGTTTCGCCGCGACTTGGGACGCTATGTAGGCCCGACCGATCATGCCGAAGTGGAATTGACGAGCGGCACCGTTGGCCGCTTGCGCGACGGATGCTGCACTTTACTTGCACATCCTACGCGCAATATCTGCCAAAACTGGCCCGCTATGCGGACGTGCAGTCGCGGATCTGGCACGAGAATGGCCGGCGGACATCGGGCCGTCAATTGCTGCTGCGGTTCCCGCTGCGGTTTTTGCAGGGTTACGTGTGGCGGCTTGGTTTTCTGGACGGGCTGGCCGGGCTGCAGGTGTGCTTTCTGATTGCGTATTTGTCTTACTTGAAGCACGCATATTTGTGGCAACTGCAGAATACGCGGCCGTGGCAAGCGGTGGATGATGAACTGAAATCCGACGAAAGTGAGCGGACCGAACGCTCCGCGGCATAACGGACAAATTGAATTTTATGGGCTTGCGTGAACTTCGCCGCCGGCTGACACCCAATTGGCTTCGCACCGATGCGCGCCGTCAGTGGCGAAACGTCGTCTTCCGACGGTTGGGCATACAGCGTTGTTACACCCCGCCGGTCATCGTCGGGCGGCCGGAGTTGCTTGTTCGAAGCTGGTTGCCGTATGTCGTCGCGCATGAGCTGCTGGACAATCGAAAGCTCACGTTTCTGCAAATTGGCGCCTATGACGGCCAGTCTGACGACGATCTGCGAGACCTCGTGGTCCGGCACGGTCTGCGTGGCGTGCTGGTAGAGCCGCAGCCGGCCGCCTTCGCGCGGTTGTGCGAGACCTATCGCGACCAGCCGCAAGTGACTCTGCTGCAGGCGGCAATTGCCGACCGCGAAGGAGTTCGCGATTTTTATTGCCGGCGCGGCGATGCTTCGATGGCCGCTTCGTTCGACGCCGACCATCTGCGCCGGCACGGTATTCCAAGTGCCGAGATCATCCGTCAGCCGGTCGTTTGCCACACGGTCGAGAGCGCGCTGCGAGCGGCCGGCCTGGAGCGCGTTGACTTAATTCAGATCGATGCGGAAGGCTACGATTGGCCGATCATTCGCTCGATTGATTTCGCGAAGGTTCGGCCAGCGATCCTGCGGTTTGAATACCGTCACATGGGCTCGAACGATGCGGACGCCTGCCTCGATTTTCTGGCGCACGCGGCTACCACTTTCTTCTCGAGGCGCGGGACATCATTGCCCACCGTGCCGAAAATCTTGGGTTGGCACGATTGGCAGATAAACGCCTGAGCGCGTAACGTGTCCAGCGCGCGCAGGCCAGATGCAGGCCCGTCTCCAGCCGCATCTGCCTCTCTTTTCAGCGGGGCCGGCCCTAGTTTACAGCGTGTCGTGCTCGGATTTCCACGTAGGCGAGTTTCTCCGAAACTCGCAACCGAGTGTCGGAGACACTCGGCTACGTGATCCTAGGACTTGCACGTCTCGGGTAGTGGAAATACCCTAAAAGATTCGGCATTTTGCCTCAATTGACTCCGGCGGCGGCCTTTCCGACGCCCTTTTCTTCTTATGAGTGATCTCGCACGACGGCTGGCGAACCTTTCTCCCGCTCAGCGCAAGTTGCTTGAGCGGCGATTGGAAAAACCTCAGAAGCCGTCCGCCGAGCCGATCGCCATCGTGGGCATGGCATGCCGCTTCCCTGGCGCGCCAACGCTTGACGCGTACTGGCAGTTGATTCGCGAGGGCGGCAATGCGGCTCGCGAGGTGCCTGATGATCGTTGGAGCGCCGACGAGTTTTACGATCCAACGGGCGAAGCAGCCGGCAAGATGGCCGTCCGTTGGGCTGCTTTAATCGATGGGGCCGCGGAGTTCGATCCGCAGTTTTTCGGCATCACGCCGCGCGAAGCCGCCCGCATGGATCCGCAGCAGCGGCTGCTGCTGGAAGTCGCCTGGGAAGCGATGGAAAACGCGGGCCGGCCGGCCGACCACATGGCCGGGACGCGCACCGGCGTGTTCGTCGGCATCGGCGCCACCGATTACTCGAAGGTGCTCGTGCCGTACGACGACTATTACCTGCAGATCGACGCCCACATGGGCACGGGCAATGCCCTATCGATCGCCGCCAATCGCGTTTCGTACATCTTCGATTTTCACGGCCCCAGCGTTTCGATCGACACGGCCTGCAGCAGCGCGTCGCTGGCGATTCATTTAGCGGTGGAAAGCTTGCGGCGCGGCGAATCGGACGCGGCATTGGCCGGCGGCGTGAACATGATCCTCACGCCGGAGATCACGATCGCATTCTCAAAGGCGCGCATGCTCTCGCCCAAAGGCGTTTGCCGGCCGTTCGACGCCGGCGCGGATGGCTACGTCCGCGGCGAAGGCTGTGGCCTGGTGCTGCTCAAACGCCTGGCCGACGCCCAGCGCGACGGCGACAACATTTTGGCCGTGCTACGCGCGACGAGCATGAATCAGGACGGCCGCACGTCGGGCATCAGCGCGCCGAACAGCCAGTCGCAGATCGCTTGCATTCGAGCTGCATTGAAGCAGGCCGGGCTGACGCCGGACGACATCGATTACGTCGAAGCTCACGGCACCGGCACGCCGCTGGGCGACCCGATCGAAATGCAGGCGCTTCGCGAAGTGTTTCGCTCAACCGGCCCAGCGGCAGTCGCGCTGTTACGTGTCGAGCGTCAAGGCCAACGTCGGTCACATGGAGACGGTATCGGGCGTGGCCGGGCTGATCAAAGTCGTGCTCATGATGCAGCACGAGGAAATACTGCCGCAAGCGCATTTCGAAAATCTCAATCCGCACATCGATTTGAGCGCGACGCGGCTCGATATTCCGACGGAGCCGACGGCATGGGCCGATGGAGCTCGCCCGCGATTCGCCGGCGTCAGCTCGTTCGGCTTTGGCGGAACGAATACGCATTTGATTGTTGAGGCAGCCGAGAGTGTTTCGGCGGGGTCGAGGACGACCCGGCTCGCGATAAGGAACTACATGTCGAGCGGCCGCTGCACGTGCTGAAGCTTTCGGCAAAGAGTGAAGCCGCGCTTAAGGGCCAGGCAGATCAACTTGCGAAGTATTTGAGCCAGCATCCTGACGCGAGCCTGGCCGACGTGTGCTGGTCATGGAACACCGGAAGGACGGACTTCAACCATCGCGCGGCCTTGTCCGTCAAGGATCCGCAGCAACTACGGAAGCAACTTGAGTCGATTGCGTCTGTTGAGGCTGCCTCGGTAGGTGCCGCGAGCCGAGCGGCACCAGCCGGTGCGGGTCCGCCTCGGCTCGGCGGACCTACTGCCGGCATAAAACGTGGAACAGTTCGCACGCTTGGCCGACCCAAGGTTGCCTTTCTCTTTACAGGACAAGGCTCGCAATATGTCGGCATGGGTCGCGGGCTGTATCGAGACCCACCCGCAGTTCCGTGAAAGTATCGAAGTTTGCGATCGAATTCTGCGCAACCATTGGGCCGGCAAGTCACTTATTGACGTTCTCTACGGCTCGGATGCCGATGACGCCAGCGCATCTGATTCATCAAACGCAGTACACGCAGCCGGCACTGTTTGCGCTTGAGTACGCGCTGGCTCAATTGTGGTCCGCCTGGGGCGTGGTGCCCGACATTGTGCTCGGACATAGCGTCGGCGAATACGCGGCCGCCTGCGTGGCCGGCGTCATGACCCTCGAAGATGGTTTGGCTCTCATCGCTGAACGCGCTCGGCTCATGCAGAGCGTGCACCGGCCGGGCAAGATGGCCGTCGTATTTGCCGACCGCGATCGGGTGGCCAATGAGCTTGGTGACGGTTCCGCGGTGATTGCGGTCCTCAATGGCCCCGACAACACGGTCATTTCTGGCGAAAGCGATGCCGTGGATCGGCTGGCGGCAAAATTTGCGGCTGACGGAGTGCAGGTCAAGACGCTCAACGTTTCTCATGCGTTTCATTCGCCGTTGATGGATGAAATGCTCGACGAGTTCGAGCGTTTTGCAAACAGCCTCGAGCTTCACGCGCCGCGCGTTCCGCTGGCGGCAAATCTTACCGGCAAGTTGATGGCTGAACGCCCATCGGCCCGCTATTGGCGCGATCACCTGCGCAACACCGTGCAGTTTGCCGACGGCATGAACCGCGTGGCCGAGGCCGGGCCGGCGATGGTCATCGAGATCGGTCCCACGGCCAGTCTGCTTGGGATGGGAAAGCGATGCGTGCCGGGTCTCGATGCAGCGTGGCTGCCGTCGTTGCGCCAGGGGCAGGACGATTGGCAGGTGCTCGCATCAAGCGTCGCGGAGTATTACGTGCGCGGTGGCCAGATCGATTGGCGCGCCTGGGACAAGCCATGGCAGCGCCGGCGGGTTTCATTGCCCAATTATCCATTTCAGCGTTCGCGTTGTTGGTACGCGCTCGATCCCGCTCGTCGTCGCACGTTTGCACAAGACGGCGAAGCGGCTTCCGACGTCGGCGACCTCGGTCGGACGGCTGCCGCGGCGTCAGACGGCACCACACGCCACGCGCTACTCGGTGCGCGGCTTTCGACTGTTTGGACAAACACGCTGTATGAAACACGTCTGGCCTCCAAATCGCCGCCATATCTTGCCGACCACGAGGTGCAAGGCTCGGTGGTCGTGCCGGCGGCGGCCTATGTGGAACAAGGCCTCGCGGCCGCCGAGCAACTGTTTGGGTCCGGCCAGCACGGACTGGCGAACGTGGTGATCCAGCAGGCGATGTTTCTGCCAGAAGGGTCGCGGCGACGCGTTCAGGTTTCGGTTTCGCCCGAGTCGGCCGGCGAGGCAACGTTCGAAACGCATGGTCGGCCTGTTGAGGACGAAACTGCTTCATCTTCGTGGACGATGCATGCGACGGGAATGCTGGTGCATGAATCAAAATCGTTCGCCAGGATCACGCCCGCTGAAGCGGGCTCGCCTGGGCAATTGTCACCGCGCGAAGTTGAGTTGGATGACGTCCGCCGCCGCGCGACGCTCCGCACTTCGCACGATGAGTTCTACAAATTGATGGCCGAGCGGGGCTTGCATACGGGCCATCGTTCCAAGTGCTTCACGAGATGCATCGAGGCGCCGATGCCGCCGTGGCCAGCGTGATTCTGCCCGAAACGATCCGGCGCGAGGCGGCAGGTTACCGTCTGCATCCCGTCCTGGGCGACGCGATGTTGCAATCGATGGCTGGGGCAGTCCCGCTCGAAGCCGACAATTCGTTCAGCCCGTACACCTACATGCCGGTCGGCATTCGGCGGGTCACGATTGTCTCAAAGATTGAGGATTTCACTCAGCCGCTGTACGTGTATGCCCTGAGGACGTCGGAACCTGCACATCCCAGTCCGGAACGCGTTGAAGGGATGGTGCGGCTCATCGACGGCGCCGGAAAGGTTCTCGTCGAATTCGAGGGCGTACAGTTGCAACGCATCGGACGATCAATGCTTGGTGGCGATACGAGCAACGACACGACCCGTTGGTTGTATCGGACTGAGTGGCGGGAGTTGCCGCTCGAGGGTGATACGAGTGGAGAAACGGCCGTGGCCGACGGCGAGGCGCGAACGGCTCTCGCGTCGAACGGCGCATGGCTGATTTTCGCCGACTCGCGCGGCGTTGCACAGCAACTCACCGAACGGCTTGCCGCTCGCGGAGAGGCAAGCGTGCTAGTGCGCCCGGCCGCGGCGTTCCGAATCTCCTCTAGTGAAACAGGAAATAGCAAACCGGCAAGCGCAGCGAGCATGACGCTGGATCCACAAAACGAAGACCACTACCGCGAACTGTTTGAGCAGGTTTTCGGCTCGGATGACCGCGCGTGTTTGGGAGTTGTGCATTTATGGTCGCTTGATATTCGAGAAGAACCCTCCTCTGGCCCCGCCCTAGAAGGGAGGGGAACTTCGTCGGCGAGGCGTCTGGGGTGCGGCAGCGCCGTGCAGCTTGTGCGGGCAGTCACGCGGGCATCGTTCCCGAGGGCGCCGCGCATTTGGTTTGTAACCGCCGGCGCACAAGCGGTCGGTAATGCCGATTTCACGCCGGCGAACAATATCGCCATTGAGCAGTCGCCATTGTTGGGTCTGGGCCGAGTCGCGGCGATCGAACTGCCCGATTTGAAACCGACTCTGGTTGATCTCGATCCGGCGCTCGTTTCTCGAGATAGCGACCTGGCGGCAGCCGACCTCGCGCGAAATTATGAGCGGTTCGACGGAAGGCCAGGTCGCCTGTCGTGAGCGAAATCGTTTCGTGGCTCGGCTTGTGCGCGACCCGTCGCTCATCGCAGACGCCGCACATCAAACGGACGACGTCGCTTGCGGTCCCAGCGGGCACAGCCTTCCAGCTCCGCATCAAGAAATCCGGCTCGCTGGATGCTCTGCGGCTTGAGCCGGTTGATCGCGAACCGCCTGCTGCTGGCCAGGTGGAGATTGAGGTCCACGCGGCGGGACTCAATTTCAGCGACGTGCTGAAAGCTCTCGGGCTGTACCCGGGAATCAAAGATGCCATCGTGCCGCTCGGCATCGAAGCGTCGGGAGTTGTGACGGCCGTCGGCGAAGGCGTGAAGCGATTCCGCGTCGGCGACGAAGTGTTTGGTGTCGTGCCGTATGCGTTCGCATCCCACGCGCGCTCGGCCGAGTATGCGCTCGTGCATAAGCCCAAATCGATCGAACATGATGAAGCCTGCACCATTCCGATTACATTTCTCACAGCCTACTACGGATTGGTGCATTTGGCGCGATTGCAGCCGGGCGAGCGCGTATTGATTCACGCCGGCGCCGGCGGCGTTGGCCTTGCGGCGATCCAGATCGCACGGCAAATCGGCGCCGAAGTTTTTGCCACCGCAGGCAGCGATGAGAAGCGCAACTTTTTGCGGTCGCTTGGCGTGAAGCATGTTTATAGCAGCCGCACAACCGCGTTTGCGGACGAAATTCTCGCCGACACAGACCGCGGCGGGGTCGATGTCGTGCTGAATTCGCTCCCGGGCGAAGCGATCACGAAGAGCTTGTCGATTCTTCGCGCCTATGGCCGATTCCTGGAAATCGGCAAGACGGACATCTATCAGAACCGCATGATCGGTTTGTTGCCGTTCCAAGACAACCTTTCTTATTTTGCCATCGACTTGGATCGCATGCTGCGGCAGCGACCTGACTATATTCGTGACTTGTTTGCCGAGGTGATGCGGCATTTCGAGCAGCAGCAGTATCAACCGCTTGTCTTTACGCGGTTCGATGCTCGCGAGACCATTGACGCCTTCCGCTATATGTCGCAGCGGAAAAACATCGGCAAGGTGGTCGTGTCGATGGGCGCAAGTCAGGCCGAGCGCCGGGAGGCCACTTCAGCGGCGGGGAGTTCCTTGGGAACAAGTGAACCCTCCCCTAGCCCCTCCCTAAAAGGGAGGGGAAACTCCGAAAGTGTCCGGCGCGACGGCACGTATTTGATCACTGGGGGATTGGGCGCCCTCGGGCTGCGCGTGGCCGACTGGCTGGCCAGCCGGCGCGGGCGCGATCGCATTGATGTCGCGCCGTGACCCGACGCCAGACGTCGAAACCCAACTTGATGCGCTTCGACAAAAAGGTAGCAGCGTTGTCGTGCTCACAGGTGATGTGGCCGACGCCGAATCACTTAAGTCTGCTCTTCAGCAACTACCGACAGATGGGCCGCCGTTGCGCGGCGTAATTCACGCCGCCGGTGTGCTGGCTGACGGCATTTTAAGCGAAATGACGCTGGAGCAGCTTGACCGTGCGATGCGGCCCAAGGTCGAAGGCGACTTGGAATTTGCACGTGGCCACATCGAAGATGCCGCTTGATTTCTTTGTGATGTTCTCGTCGGTGGCGAGTGTTCTTGGATCGCCCGGCCAGGCAAACTACGCGGCCGGAAATGCCTATTTAGACGCGCTGGCTCACGCTCGCCGTGCGCAAGGTTTGCCGGCCACCGCCATCAATTGGGGTCCGTGGGCCGGCACCGGGATGGCGGCCGAAGCTGGCAGGGCCGATGCGGTCCAATCGCGAGGAATGCGGCTCATGCAGCCCGAGGATGCACTATCGCTATTGGGCGAACTCATTCGATCTCCTGTGCCTCAAGTCGTGGCGGTGGATGCTGCGTGGGAAAATTTACTGAAACTCTATGGCTCGCGGCGACCAGCCTTACTGGACGAAATCGCCGCCGAGTCGCAACAAACGGATGCCGGAAAAGTCGGCCGCGTTGATCATACCTTCCGCGATCAGTTGTTGGCGGCCAACGACGCTGCGCGACAGTCGCTCGTTTGCGATTACATACGCAACGAGCTGGCTCGCATCATTGGCATCGAGCCGGCGAATCTGGAAGTCAATCAGCCACTATCTTCGTTTGGTCTCGATTCGCTGCTCGCCCTCGAGTTGAAGAACAACCTTGAGGGCCGGCTCGATTTCACTCTACCCATGGCCAAACTAATGGAAGGGCCGAGCATTGCGTCGTTGGCCGAAGAGACGGTACGGCTCGTGGTTGGCGCCGCGCCCGCGTCAAGCACTGGAAAAGTTGCCGAGGATTGGGTGCCGCTGTTGGCGCTGCGTGCAGGCCGCCGAGACAGTGAAACCGGCTTGGCCGAAGGGCCGCCACTGATTTTGCTGCCCGCGCTCGGCGGCGATGTCCGCTGCTACGCCGCGCTGGTTGAGCAGCTTGGCGATGACCAGCCGGTTTACGCGTTTCGACCGCGCGGCGTGGATCAAGACTTGCCGCCGCACTGCTCCATGGAGGAAATGATCGACGATTATGCGACCGCGCTCCGCAAGCTGCAGCCGGCAGGACCATATTTTCTTGCTGGCTGGTCGACAGGCGGAATCTATGCCTTTGCACTGGCTGAATCACTGGAGCGCGCCGGCGAGGAAGTTGCTTTCATCGGCCTCATGGACACACCATTGCCGACGATTTGCGACGAAATAGACCTTCGTGATGACGCGCGGTTTCTCTGCGACCTCGTGAATTATGCCAACCGCTTTGCGGGGACGGATGTCCGAGTTAACTACGAGCAGATGAGCGCCTTGCCGCAGATGGAGCGATTCGGCTCCATCCTCGCCGAAGCGCGGCGCCAAGGCACTGTGCCCGCCGATGCGCCGGAGTCGTTTATTCGCCGCCTTGTGAATGTTGGAAAGGCGAATGTGCAAGTTATCCAAGGCTACACGCCGCGCGGAGTCAGCGCACCCGTGCACCTGTTTGTTCCCACAACGAAGGGCGGACTTGCCGAAGTATCGGGGCGTGAGCTTCCAGAAGTCGATGATTTGGGTTGGACCACCGAGGTCGGTCAGCCTGTCGAGATTCAAGAGGTGCTTGGCGATCATTTCACGATGATGGTGGGAGACGGCGCAGCGATGCTCGCACAGGAATTGGCGTTGTGGGCACTTCCGGTACCGCAGCGGTCGGCGAAGACGAGCCAAGGCTCCGCATAGGTTCACAGCCAGAATCACGACCTGCCTAAGCAGGCCTCAAGCTTCTCAAGCGGGATGTCTCGGATTCGCTGCGCGGCCTCGGCCGTGAGCGCGTAGTTGGCCACCGTGCCGCGTACGATGCCATCGACCGATGACGGCCACATCAGGAGCCGGGCGGCAATCCATCCGTGCGCTACGGCGCTGAGCGGATCATCTATGGTCCGCGTAAGTTCATCCAGACTGTTCGCGTACAAACCACGACGAAACAGTTGTTGCCGCAGTTCTGACAACAACCTTTTGCGGCCTGCGCCCTTCAGTGCTTCGGACATGAGAACCAGCATGCCGGCATGCGAGCGGACGCCCGACCGGGGGGCAGGGAGGGGGGGCAGATCGCGCCCGAGCGCTACGTCGACCCATCGTTGAGAAAGATTCAGGCCGCTGAACGTGGCATTCGCGCTATCGCCAATGCGCGGATTGGCTTCGATGTATTGCGGAGTCTGAGTCGCTTCGTCGTAAAAGTAGTCGCAGAACACTGCCCCGTGCCAGCGGAGTCGTTCGCCGAGCCGGCGCATGTGCTCGGCCACAACTGGATGGCGCACGCCCACTTTTGCCACTGCCGCTCCGCCCACGCCGCGACGAAGCAAAACCGTCGTGTGGTGGGCCACGAGCTCGCCGCGATTGAATATTGCCCGCACAAACCCCTGAGCACCTGTCGCCGGCCGTTGCATGAGGATTGGCATTCCGGTCGACCACCAGCCGTGTTCGCGGAAATCGTTAATTGCCTCGATTAGCTCGGCGCGATTGTGGACCAGCCGCACTGTCTGACCGGCCGTGCCGAAGTCGAGCTTGGCATAACGCGGATAATCGTCCCAGTTGTCGATCTCACGCTGGTCGGTGAGCACGTGCGCTTCCGGCTGAGGCAGTTGCAATTCATTCGCCAGCGCGTGAAATTGCAACTTGCTCTGCAGGACCGTGATGACATCAAAACCGGGGATAGCGATTGGCGCCATCTGCCCGAGCCGGTCGCGCACTCGCGAGAGCAAGAACACCTCGTCGTGAGGCGGCAGCAAGACATCGTAGCGTCCGCAACGAAGCCGTTCTCCGAGGCACGACAAAAATCCACACGGATCAGCCGTGAACGACGGGCACCGATGCCAACGCCGAACCAATGTCGAAAAGCGACACTGGCAAAGCGGATCGGGATCGAGCACGTCGATCGTGTGGCGGCGGCCGAGATCGTAAAGAATCTGTCGCGCCGAAATGCTCGATCCCTCGGTGATCAATATCGACAGCCGACGCTCAGGGGAATTTGCGGCGGCATCGAGCATTGCGATTGAGATCGAAAGGGTGGCGGCGACCGACGGTGCAAACCTTCTCGCGGCTGGCCAAGCTGTGTAAATCCCATATAATAACAGGCTTAAGACGCTTTGCCGCGATAGATCGTTGATGGTTTTGCTGGTTAATCGTACCTGAAACCGTCGGAAAACGATGCGGCCAATTTGCTGCGTTGCCATTTCTTGCCTACGCTGACCTGAGGCGTTGCCATTACTGGCCGTTTAGCAGGCGGAAATATGGTCGCTCGTTACATCTACCTTGCTTGGCTGCGGAATCGCCTACGGCGGTTTCTGGCCGATAGCCGGCGAGCCAGGGAGTTTCAGCATCGCGCTTTGATCGAGAAGATTCGTGCGCCATGCGGAAAGCGATTTCGGCCGCGATCATGGATTCGCGTCGATAAGCTCGGTCGAAGACTTTCGTCGCCACGTGCCGGTGATGACCTACGACGATCATCAGCCATACGTGGCTCGTGTCCTTGCTGGTGAAGTGAGCGCCCTTTTTGCACCGGGCACCGAGCTGCGGATGTTTGCGATGACATCCGGAACGACGGGTGAGCCCAAACGGCTGCCGATCACCGACGAGTTGTTTCGCGAGTATCGGGCCGGCTGGCGGATGTGGGGGGCAGGCGTCTATGGCGACCATCGGTCTCTGCTGCACAAAAAGTCATTGCAGCTTACCAGCGATTGGCAGCAATATCGTGCGCCGAGCGGGGCTCCCTGCGGGCAAATCAGCGGCCTGGCGGCCTCCTCGCGCCCCAAGATCTCGAACCGAATGTTCTTGCCGCCGCCGGCCGCGGGGCGAATTCACGATTCGGGCGCGAAGCATTATACCGCCTTGCGATTTGCTCTGGAAACGAGCCGCGTCGGCATGATCATTACGGCCAATCCAAGCACGCTGGTCGAATTGGCTCGGCGCGGATCGAGACAGCGAATCGCTCGTGCGTGACATCCACGATGGCACACTTTCGTGCGAAGTGCCGCCCGAAGTGCGCGCCGCGCTCGCCCGGCAAATCGCTCGACGCGTCCCGAAGCGTGCGCGGCAACTGGCGGCCTTGATCGAACGGCACGGTGCGCTGCGTGCCAAAACACGCCTGGCCTGGGCTGGATGTGCTGGCCGTATGGACCGGCGGATCGGTTGGCGTATTCTTGCCGCAGTTGGCGGACTTATACGGCAATACGGCGGTGCGCGATCATGGTCTTTCGGCAAGTGAAGGCCGGATGACGATTCCATTGGCCGACGGCACGTCGGCGGGCCTGCTCGATTTCTACCACAGTTATTTTGAGTTCATTCCAGTCGAAGAGCACGGTAAAGACGGCGCCACAGTCCTTGAGGCACACGAACTCGAGGAGGGGCAAGATTACTTTATTCTTCTGACCACGTCGGGCGGGATATACCGTTACGACATTCATGACGTGGTCCGTTGCGTCGGCTACGAGGGTGAAGCGCCCCTCTTGGAGTTCCTCAACAAAGGTAAAAGTTTCTCCAACGTCACGGGCGAAAAACTTAGCGAATACCAGGTGATCGAGGCCGTGGAGCAAAGCTTTCGGGAGCTGGGGTTGGCAATCGATGCTTTTACGCTTGCGCCGGTAATAGAAGACAAGCCGCGTTATGTGCTATTAATCGAGCCGCAGGTGCATTGCGGCCGCGCGGCTGAGTTGGCGCAATTGCTGCAGCAGCGCCTGGAGCGAGTGAACGAAGAATACGCCGAGAAGTGCTCCAGCGGCCGATTGCTGAGCGTTGACGTACGCGAAGTGCCGGCCGGAACTTGGATCAATTTGCGTCGTGAAAAGACGGGACAGCGCGGCAATTTCGAGGAGTATAAGCAGCCGTGCCTCGTAGGCGATCTCGAATTTGCTGAACGGCTGGCGAGGCCGAAAACAACACCGGCCGCAGAACCAGCGGCGATGGATCACTAGCTCGCCCGCATGCGCGTAAGAATTGCATTTTACGAGTGTCGAATTGTGTGTAGCATAGTAACCCGAAGCGCAAGCGAGGGATTCAAGGCGGTTGTTTCCCTTGCTTGGGCTTCGGGCTAATGTTCAAGGGCGTATTATTTACGATTGTGATCTGAAGCGCGAAAATGACAAAGACCGCAGTATTAGTGACAGGCGCGACCGGTCTGGTCGGCCGGCATTTTGCCAAGAGGGCCGCTGATGCTGGTTATGAAGTTCAGGCGATGGTGCGCGCCAACTCCGATCGCAGCGCTTTGGATGGCGTGCCGGTACGGTTTGTCGAGGGCGACCTCGCCGAGCCGGAGACGTTGCCGGCAGCCGTGGCGGAAGCCGACGTCGTCGTTCACACGGCCGCCCATGTGGGCGATTGGGGGCCTGCCGAAAAATATCGGGCCATCAACGTCGTTGCCTTGGAGCACTTGCTCACCGCGGCCGAGCGCCAAGGTCGTCTTAAGCGCTGGATTCAAATTAGCTCGCTCGGCGTTTACCCGGCGCGGCACCATTACGGTACCGACGAAACGGTTCCACCCGACCTGACGGGGCTCGACGGCTACACGCAGACCAAGGCGGAAGCCGAGATGGTGCTCAACCGGCACGTGCGCGAGCACGGATTGCCGGCGGTGATCCTGCGGCCGGGTTTCATCTATGGGCCCGGCGATCGCCACGCGCTGAAGCGCATCGTCGACAAAATCCTGGCCGGCAAGATGAAATTTCTCGGCCGCGGAGATCGCTTGCTCAATAACACGGCCGTCGACAATCTGTGCGACGCCATTCTTCTAGCGATGGAAAAGCCCGGAATCCTTGGTGAAACGTTCAATATTCGCGACGAGCGGCTGGTCACGCGCGAAGAGTTTATCAACACGGTGGCGGACTACCTTGGCAAGCCGCGTCCGGGCGCGTGCCGAGTGGCTCGGGCGGTTGATCGTCGGTCCGGTGGAGCGGATCGCTCGAGCGCGTGGCCGCGAGACGCCGCCGTTTTTGACTCGAGCGCAGATCAAATTCATGACGCTTAACCTTGATTTCTCCATTGCCAAGGCGAAGCGCATGCTTGGCTATCGGCCGAGCGTCGATTTTCAGGAGGGCATCGTCGCCGCTTTGGATCATCTGACCGATAACGCGCAGCTCACGGAGCAGCACCGAGGCGATTGCGGCCGTTTGAAGCGCTGATCGTCACTCGCCTATGCGCATTCGCCAACTGACCGCGTCGATCGTTCGACTTCCGTTGAAGCGAGCGTTCGTCCATGCTTCGGCCGCGC
This sequence comes from uncultured Planctomycetota bacterium, assembly GCA_963713365.1. Classification (GTDB taxonomy): domain Bacteria; phylum Planctomycetota; class Planctomycetia; order Pirellulales; family Lacipirellulaceae; genus JABDGM01. Next base: position 35,736 of record CAVQLN010000014.1, read on the forward strand.
GGCAGGAAAGCGAAAATGTTCTGTTGCGCTGCGAATTGGCCGATGGAACGGTCGGTTGGGGCGAAGGCGTCCCGCGCAGCTACGTCACGGGCGAGACGCCCGAAGGCTGCCTGGCACAACTGACGGGAACGCCGCTTGGCGAGCAATTGTCGGCTGATTGCAACTCGTGGCCCGATGTCGTCCGTCTCTGCGAAGCCTTCGCCCCACGGCGCGATCGCGAAGATCCTCGCGGCTGTTATGGCAACGCGCTGCGGTGCGCGGTGGAGTTGAGTATCCTCGATGCGTACGGCCGCCTGTTCGGTGAGCCTGTTTCAAGCGTCACACGTCATTACTCGCCTGCATCGCCCATCGCGGCGTCGAGCGACAGCGTCCGCTACAGCGCGGTCATCGACGCGGGAAATGAAGGGTTGCCACGCAAGGCAATTGTGCGCCGGCTGTACGGGTTCGCCGATTGCAAGGTGAAGGTGGGGCACCCCGGCGATGACGACGTGATGCGCTTGCGGACCATCCGCCGTTGGATTGGCCCGCGGATGGATTTACGCGTCGACGCCAACGAAGCCTGGCCGGCGGCAAGCTTGCGCGAAAAGATTGGGCCGCTCGCGGCATTCAACATCAGTTGCATCGAGCAGCCAGTTGCTCATGCCGAAGTGGGTTACCTGGCTGAGTTGCGGCAGCAAATCGACGTGCCTATTATGCTCGACGAGTCGCTTACCAGCATGGCGGACGCCGAGGCAGCGATCGCTGGAAAGACCTGCGACTTGTTCAACATTCGCTTGTCGAAGTGCGGAGGGTTTCTGGCCAGCTTGCGACTTGCCGCCGCTGCCCATGCGGCCGGCCTCGGTTACCAACTTGGTTGTCACCCGGGCGAGACGGGCGTGTTATCCGCCGCCGGCCGACACTGGGCTTGTTCCGTCGGCCGCGTTCGATACCTCGAAGGCTCGTACGACCGTCATCTTTTCCGCCGTTTGCTTACCGTCGAGGACATCACATTTAGATACGGCGGTCGTGCCCCCGCGCTTAGGCAGCCCGGCCTGGGAGTGACGATCGATTCGTCAGCGCTTGACGATTTTGTCGTAAAGCAGCAAGCGTTTGCTCTGTCGTGAAGCAGGTTGCGGAGCTGATTCGCAAGAACTCAGAGTAAGGCCGGTTGTTGAACGCCATCGAGTTCAACAACGAAGGCGCTGCAATCGATCGCAGGACCGACTTATCGCGCTACTGCGAGTTCCGCTCCGGCGAGAGCTCATTTGCCTTTTGGCGATATTCGGTTGCCAGCTCGCTGCGGCCGAGTTGCTGCAGCATGCTGGCCATCTGCCGATACGCAGCCACGTGCTTGTTGTTCAGGGCGATGGCGCTGGCAAACGAGGCGGACGCCTTCTCGTGATCGGCCTGCCTGGCGTAGGCCACGCCGCGCTTGTAGTAGTGCTCGGCTTGCGTCGGTTCCAGCCGGATCGCCTCGTTGAAATCGGCGATCGCCTTGTCGAATTCTTCGAGCTGCATGTAGGCCAGGCCTCGGTTCACGAATGCCGGCGTGTATCGGTTGCTGGCCGCGATGGCGTTGCCGTACGCACGAACGGCTTCGAGGTAGTCGCCTAATTTCGCATGGGTGAAACCTTCCCATAGATTCGCGCGGATCGGGCTGTTCGACGTTGAGATTGGCGGACTGGACAAAATCGGCAATCGCCATCTTGTCCTCGCCAATCAGGTGGAAGCAAATTCCGCGTCGAAAATAGGCCTCGGCCAGGTTCGGGTTGAGCTCGATTGCTTCGGTGAACGTCTTGATGGCCTTCCCAAAGTCGCCCTGCATGCGCTCGCCAACGCCTCGGCTGTGGATCGCGGCGGCCCGGTATGGCGCGTAGGCCGAATTCCGTTCGTCCAATTGCTTGAGCAGCGTTTCCGACTGATCGATTGCGGCTTGAAAGGCCGCCTTCTTGGCGGCCGGATCGTTGATCTTTTTTCCGTGCTCGATATACGTGCTGGCAAGCGTCAAATAGCCGTTCATGTACGGGATGCCTTCCTGGCCCGGCTTGGGCGTGTAATTCTGGATCGCGCGCCCCAATTCCTCAGCGGCCTTGTCAAACTGCTCTTCGCGCAGGTAAACCAGCGCCAAAGTGTAATAGGCCTCGTAGTCTTGCGGATTGAGGGCAATCGCCTCCTGCAAATCCGCCAGGGCCTCTTGAACCTTGAGGACGCCAGCGTGAGCGGTGCCGCGCAGCCGATAGGCCTCGGCGTTTTGCGGGTCGGCCGTGATCACACGCGTCAGCGGCGTGATGCCCTGCTGCGCGTAACCGAGCATGACGTACGATTTGCCCAAGCCGAACTGGGCCTGCACATTGGCGCGGTCCTGTTTGGCGGCGGCCTGGAAGTCGGGAAGGGCCTCGCCCGCCGCACCGGCTTCGAGAAACATCTGCCCACGCGCAATCAGCGCCGGCGTGAAATTGGGACTCTGATCCGTCGCGAGCTTAAACTCCTCGATGGCAGCGTCATATTCCTGCATGCCGCCCAGCGCCTGTCCCCTTCCCGTATAACCCATCAGCACGGCAACGGCCCGCTGGTACGGATCCTGCGAGCCGTATTGCAGCAGCTTGGTGTAGGCGGCAAACGCCTTCTCATAGTCCTTGGCGGCGATCGCCTGTTCACCCTCTTCCGCGGCAGCCTGGGCTTCTTCGCGGGTAATAGGGGGCGGCGTTTCGGCCGTTTCGCCTTCGGCGCCAACGTCTGCGGTTTCGGGCGTCTCTGATTCGGTCTCCTGACCGACCGCGAGACCACTCAAGCCCACTCCGGCAGAAACAGCGACAGTGAACGCAATGAATGACAATCGGCGACGAAGCGTGAGCAGCAACGAGTTCATAGCACCAACCCTAAGGGCGAATTTCAAAATCGGGCGCGGATACTCAAAGCGGCTTGGCCACCCAACGACGGATTCCGAACCTGCGCAAGTGCATCGAGTGAGCACACCGAGCCAGAAAACCATAATCTAACGTACCACAGCGTCAAAACGGCGCTGCCGCGAATCATCCCATAATCGATCAATTGTATGCATCGGTGCGCACGCGGGTGAACCACTCTGTAGCGATGGCGCCGATTGCGCGAGTCGCTCTGCCCGATTGTCGGCAATGCCAAAGCTTTCGGCGGCGAGTCACAGGCCGCGAACTTGCCCCTGCAAAACGAGCGGTCGCGCATCAAGCCTTGCTCGTCTGGCAGCGGATCACTATGATTTTTGCGGGTGGTGAAGGCTTTTTTCGCCATTTTTGACGAAATTGAGGTCGTTTTCCGACGATCATGGACTCGAGTTACTCACTATTGATTTACGCGGCAGTTCTGGTGGGGTTCGTGGTAACGAACCTGGTTCTGGCCCACGTTGCCGGGCCGCGAAAGAGAACGACCGTCAAAGAAATGCCCTATGAATCAGGCATGGACCCGGTGGGCGATGCGCGGCAGCCGTTCGACGTGAAGTTTTACCTGGTGGCGATCCTGTTTTTGGTGTTCGACGTGGAGCTTTTGTTTCTTTACCCGTGGGCCGTTAGCGCATACGTCAACCCGGCGGACGCGGATTGGAATACCAATCCAGGCATTCCGGTCGAGCTGCGGAGTACCGTATTCGCGGTGATGCTGGTATTCATCGCGACACTTGTCATCGCCTATGTCTACGCGTGGCGGAAAGGGGTATTCCGATGGCGGTAGGACTGCCTGAAAACGTGTTCTTGACGCGGCTCGACGCGGCGGCGAACTGGGCCCGCTCGAACAGCCTGTGGCCGATGCCTTTCGCCACGGCCTGCTGCGGCATTGAGCTGATGGCGACCGCCGCCTCGCGCCACGATATGGCGCGGTTCGGCGCCGAGGTGATGCGGTTCAGCCCCCGGCAGTGCGACTTATTGATCGTGGCCGGCCGGGTGGTGATGAAAATGCTGCCCGTGCTGCAGCGGATTTGGCTGCAGATGCCGGAGCCGAAATGGTGCATTTCAATGGGCGCCTGTGCCTGTACCGGCGGCGTGTTCGATACTTACGCCGTCGTGCAGGGAGTGGATCGGTTTATCCCCGTGGATATGTACGTACCTGGCTGCCCGCCGCGGCCCGAGCAGTTGCTGGCGGCGATCATCGAGATGCAGGCGAAAATCAAGCGAACGGGCACGATCACGGGACGGGAATTTGCTAGTCGCACAGAGCCTACAGGCCCGCCGCCGTTTGACCGCGACGAGCTCCGCCGTTCACAGGAAGCCGCGCCGGTACCGGGGTTGGAAGTTTACGTGCCGCCCAGTGTCGGTGTTAATAAGTGATTGGATGCGCAGACAAATGATTCGGGATTGAAGCCCCCGGCTCTGCCGGGGGTTAAAAATGCTTCAATCAATCGAGAACCCCCGGCTCCGCCGGGGGCTGACAGCCGCAACTAATGTTTGAACTCAAAGACCTCCATGATCGCTTCGGCTACGACATCACGGAGTCGACGTTCCGCGACAATCGTCGAGTCGTCGTGCCCAGTGAAAAGGCGTACTTTGTGCTGGAGCACCTGTGGCGCGAGCAGGGATTCGACATGCTCGTGGAGATGACTGCGGTCGATTACCTGGAGTATCCAGATGCCACCGACCGTTACGGCGTAATTTATTGCCTGCTGAATACCGTGACTGGCGAACGGTTGATTGTGAAGACGTTTTTGAACCCGCCCGAGCTTCAATTGCCGTCGGTATATCCGCTCTGGCGATCGGCCGACTGGCTGGAGCGAGAGGTGTACGACATGTATGGGATTACGTTTGCCGGCCATCCCGACCTGCGGCGGATTCTGATGCCGGAGGAGTTCACCGCGTTCCCACTTCGCAAGGACTACCCGCTGAAGGGCCGCGGCGAGCGGCATAATTTTCCCGTGATCACGCGGGCTGAGAGTTAACTCGGTTTAGGGTTGAGAGTTGAGGGTTGAGAGCCCAAGACTCCGACACCCTCAACCCTCAACCCTCAACACTCAACCCTAAACGCTCAACCTTCCTATGCCGCTGACACTCGCCGACACGCTGCCGCAGGATGGTGCCGAGCACGAGTATCTGTGGACGTTGAATTTTGGGCCGCAGCATCCGGCGACGCACACGACACTGCGAATTGTGCTCACCCTCGACGGCGAGCGCGTGGTCGATGCTGTGCCGCACATCGGTTACTTGCATAGCGGATTTGAGAAGCTGGGTGAGCATCTCGACTTCAACCAATACGTGACCATTGTCGACCGGATGAATTACGTTTCGCCGGTTGCGAACGAAATCGCCTGGCATCACGCCGTGGAGAAACTGCTAGATATCGAGATCACGCCGCGCTGCAAATACTTGCGCACGATCCTGGCTGAGCTGATGCGCCTCCACGACCATTTGCTCAACGTGGGCACATCGGCGCTCGACTTAGGCGCGTTCACCGCGTTCCTGTACGGGTTTCAGGAGCGCGAGAAGATTTACGACATTGTGGAATACGCATCCGGCCAGCGCTTTCATGCCAGCTACACGCGCGTTGGCGGCGTGTTGTTCGATGTGAACAACGCCTGGATCGAAAAGGTCCGCGACTTTATCAAAGAGTTTCCATCGACGTACGATGAAATCGACAAGCTACTCACGCGCAACCGGATCTTCATCGACCGTACGAAGGGCATTGGCGTTCTGAACAAGACGGATGCGATCAATTTCGGCGCGACCGGGCCGATCGCGCGGGCCAGCGGCGTGGTTCGCGACCTGCGCAAGGATGAACCGTACCTGGCTTATGCGGACCTCGACTTCAAAGTGATTTGCGCTCAAGGCGGCGACTGCTATGCCCGCTATCTTTGCCGCATGCGGGAGATGGGCGAAAGCCTTAAGCTCATCGAGCAAGCGATCGAGAACATTCCGGGCGGCCCCGTGAACGTCGATCCAGGCACCGATGTGGTGCTGCCGGCGAAGCCTGCCGTGTATCGCAGCATCGAAGGCCTCATTCAGCATTTCGAGGTCTTGATGCCAAACCGCGGGTTTCCGGTGCCGACCGATGAGATTTACGCGCCGACTGAGTCGCCCAACGGCGAGCTAGGATTCTACCTCGTCGGCAATGGCACGCCCCGGGCGTATCGAGCCCGCACGCGGCCGCCCTCCTACATCCATTTCGCCATGTTACCGCACATGATTCGCGGATATCAGTTGAGCGACTTGGTGGCAGTGCTGGGAAGCATCAATATAATCGCGGCGGAGTTGGATAGATGAGGTGTCAGGTTTCAGGTGTCAGCGGTCGGATGATTTGATGCCTTGGCACTGATACCTGACACCTGACACCTGACACCTATGGCTGTATTAAGCGAAGATCTTCGAGACCGGATTCGAGCTGAGTTCGCGAAATACCCCGACAAGCGCGGTGACGCTGCCGGCACTGCATATCGTGCATGATGCGATGCGGTCGGTTTCGCCGGCAGCGATCGTCGAGATTGCCGAACTCTTGGAGCTGCATGCGGCTGAGGTGGCCGACACGATGTCGTTCTACGGGTTCTTCCGCGACCCGGATCATCCGTTGGGCGCAGCCGCGTGTGGGTTTGCCGCAGCATCTCCTGCATGCTCCGCGGCGGTGAAGAGCTGCTGGTTGGACTGTGCCAGCGATATGGCGTCAAGCCTGGTCAGACGACAGCGGATGGCCGAATGACACTCGAGTTCGCCGAGTGCCTGGGAGCGTGCGAAGGCGCGCCGTGCGTGCTCGTGAATGATGAGTGTCACATGAACTTGACACGAGAATTCGGCGGTGGAGCTGATTGAAAAGCTAGCATTAACGATGTTAGTAGATGAGTAGGTCGGAGTCGTTTGCCTTACTCACTTACTCGCCTACTCACGAACTTGAAATAACTGATGCCCGCGTTTGAACCCGTACTATCTGGCTCGCGTCGGCAAGCCTGGCAGCACGCTTTTGGGCGGCTATCAGGCTGATGGTGGCTACATGGCGCTGTGCAAGGCGCTTGCCATGCCGCCCGATGAGGTGACGAAGCTCGTAAAGGATTCCGGTCTGCGCGGCCGCGGCGGGGCGGGCTTCTCAGCCGGCACGAAGTGGACGTTTCTGCCAAAGAACCATCCGGGGCCGATCTATCTTTGCGTCAACGCCGATGAAAGCGAGCCGGGCACGTTCAATAACCGCATCCTCATGGAGGAGGACCCGCATCAACTGCTCGAGGGCATTGCCATCACGTGCCACGCGATCCGCTCGCACACCGCGTACATCTATCTGCGATACGAATACGGCCGCAGCTACCGGGCGCTGGATGCGGCGATTCGCGAATGCTATGCGGCAGGCCTGCTCGGGCAGAATATTTTGGGAACGGGTTTCCAGCTCGACGTACATCTGCACCGCGGCGCCGGCGCTTACATTTGCGGTGAAGAGACAGGTCTCATCGAGAGTCTGGAAGGCAAGCGCGCGTGGCCGCGAATTAAGCCGCCGTATCCTGCCATCGAGGGCGTGTTCCGCAAACCGACGATCGTCAACAACGTCGAGACACTATGTTGCGTCACGCATATAATGAATCGCGGCGTGGAGTGGTTCAAATCGATCGGCGATCCCGCCCGACCCAAACAACCGCCGCGATCAAGGCAGCTACGGTCCGAAGCTGTATTGCATCAGCGGGCATGTAAACAAGCCGTGCTGCGTCGAGCTGCCGTTAGGCGTCACGGCGCGGCAACTGATCGACGAGCATGGCGGTGGCGTGTGGAAAGGCCGCAAAGCCAAAGCGGTCGTGCCGGGCGGCATCAGCATGGGCTTTCTGTCGGCCGCTGAGCTGGATACGCCGCTCGATTTCGAAGGCCCGCTCAAGGTGGGATGCCTGGGCCTGGGCACCGCCGCGGTGATTGTCATCGACGACCACACCAGCATGGTCGACGTGCTCTACAACTGCTGCCGATTCATGGCCCACGAGTCGTGCGGCCAGTGCACGCCTTGCCGTGAAGGAACGTCCTGGTCCACGAAGATCCTTGAGCGGATTCGCAGCGGGCGCGGCAAGATGGAGGACATCGATTTGCTCTTGGAAATCGGTAACTCGATGGGGATCATTCCGGGTACAACCATTTGCGGCCTGGCCGACGGTGCGGCCTGGCCGATCAAGAACGCCGTAACGAAGTTTCGGTCCGAGTTCGAGGAATACATCCGCAGTGGCCGGCGGACAGTTACACCGGCCGATGCGATGATGACGGTGCATTGAGTTGCGAGGAGCGAGGAGCAAGTACTCGAGAGAACGGGATAAAGAATACTGGCTCCTCGCTGACCTTACTCCGTCACCACTAACACTATGCCAACGGTTTACGTTAACAATCACACGATCGACGTCGGCACCGACGAGAAGATCAACTGCGTCCAGGCGGCGCAGCGCGTCGGCGTGGAGATTCCGCACTATTGTTGGCATCCCGCGCTTTCGGTTGTGGCGAGCTGCCGCATGTGCCTCGTGGAGATTGGCCAGAAAAAGCCGGACGGCAGCGTGGCCATGCAGCCCAAGCTGATTCCCGGCTGTCAGACTCCGGTCACTGATGGCATGGTGATCGTCAGCGACAGCGAGAAGGTCAAAGCCGCGCAAAAGGCGACGCTCGAGTATTTACTGCTCAACCACCCGCTCGATTGCCCGACCTGCGACCAGGCGGGCGAATGCTGGCTGCAAGATTACAGTTACCGCTACGGCCGCGGTTACAGCCGGCTGCAGGAGCCAAAAAAACTGCGGCCAGACAAAGATTACATCGGCGATCAGATCACGCTGTTCACCGACCGCTGCATCATGTGCAGCCGATGCGTGCGGTTCACGCGCGAGATCAGCGGCACCGCGGAGCTGCAGGTGATCAATCGCGGTTCGAGCTCGGAGATCGATATTTTTCCCGACCAGCCTTGCAACAACAAGCTGGCGGGAAACGTCGTGGATTTGTGCCCGGTCGGCGCGCTTTGCAGCAAAGACTTTCTCTACAAGCAGCGCGTGTGGTGGCTGCAGTCGGCCAATAGCGTGTGCCCGAATTGCAGCACCGGCTGCAGCATCGCGGTGGATCAGAGCGACGATCGAGTCTATCGACTGCGGCCTCGTCCCAATCCACAGGCCCAAGGGCATTTCATGTGCGACGAGGGGCGATTCGGCTGGAAGTACGCGCACAGCGAAGAGCGGCTGCGCGTGCCGGAGCAGCGCCGTCGCGATGGCGCGTTGATCTCACGCGATTGGGATGCAATTCTTCCGGCCGTGCGCGAGGCGCTCGCGGCCGCGGGGCGGCAATCCGGAAGACAGATTGCGGCCGTCCTATCGCCCTGGATGACGCTCGAAGAAGCATACTTGCTGGCCAGCTACCTGAAATCGGTGTCGTCGAATGTCACTCTTGCAATGAGCCCGGTGCGTGTAGTGGGTGAAGACGATAAATACCCGAAAGATGTACATGGCCGGCCGATCGAGCCCGTGAAGTTCACGATCCGCGCGGAGAAATGCCCGAACCGCCGCGGAGTGGAAGCGGTGCTTCGCCACTTTGTTAGCGACGTCTTGCCAATGGGCGATGTGTTGGGCCGCGCCGCCGAGGGCGACTTCGCCGCGGTTTACCTCGTCGGCGGCGACCCGGCCGGCTGGAACACCGATGCGCAGGCGGCCGCGCTCGAGTATGCCGATACGGTCATCGTGCAGGACATTTTGCCGTCGCCGATAAGCCGGCGGGCTACTTTTGTGCTGCCCGGCGGGTCGTTCGCCGAGCGAGACGGCACATTTGTCAACCACGCGGGCCTGGCTCAGGAAATTCGCAGATCGATTCGCGGGCCCGGCCAGGCCAGGCCGGACGGCCGCATCCTGTGGGACTTGGCCGGCCGGCGGGGACTGTTCAACGCTGCGTCGCTGCGGCGTGAAATGTGCGCAGCGATCGAAAGTATGCGTCCGCTGGCAAGCGGGCTCGGCGAGCACGGAGTACGATTGTCGCTTTAAGTGTGCCCAAGCCGGCGACTTGTCGCCGGTTTTGCCGACGCGATGCCGTCGGCTCGGATTAGAAGATGACGAACGATTTAATTGTCACCTTGATCACCATCGGCTTTGCCATGGGGGCGATCCTCACGGGGTGCATGTACCTTGTGCTGGCCGAGCGCAAGGTTTCCGCGTGGATGCAGGACCGCATCGGGCCCAACCGTGTGGGGCCCTATGGTTTGCTGCAGCCGCTGGCCGACGCGTTCAAGATACTCCTCAAAGAGGGCGTCGTTCCATCGCACGTCGACCGTACGCTATTCGTCCTGGCTCCGACAATTTCGGTGTTCACAACCTTGTTGGCATTCGCGGTCGTGCCGTTCGGCCCCGTCGGGGAAGGCACGCCGCGATTGGATTCGTTTCATCATTGCTCCAGGCGTCGATATCGGCATCGTGTTTATCCTGGCCGTGACGAGCCTGGCCGTGTACGGCGTAATTCTTGGCGGCTGGGCCTCGAACAACAAATACAGCACGCTCGGTTCGTTGCGCGCGAGCGCTCAGGTTGTTAGTTACGAGATCCCGTTGGGCATGTCGCTCTTGGGCGTCGCGCTCTTGTCGGGAACACTTAACTTGGAGCGAATCCTCAGCGCGGCAAGCGGAGGCGGGGATTGCCGGCTGGAACGTCTGGTATCAGCCGCTCGCGTGCCTCATCTTTTTTGTCAGCTCGCTGGCCGAATCGAACCGACTGCCGTTCGACCTGTCGGAGTGCGAACAGGAGCTGGTGGGCGGTTATCACACTGAGTACGGCGGCCTGCGGCTGGTGTTATTCTTCGTCGGCGAATATACCCACATCATTACGATCAGTTTTCTGACGGCGATTTTGTTTTTCGGCGGCTGGCATTTTCCTGTGATCGCGACGCCGGAAAGTCGCCTGGCCACTTAAAGTGGCCGTCCTCCTGGCAAAAGTTTTGGCCAGCGTCTTCTTGATCATGCTGATCCGCTGGACGCTGCCGCGATTTCGCTTTGATCAATTGATGGAACTGTCTTGGAAGGTGTTTATTCCGCTATCGCTTGCCAATGTGGTCATCGTGATGACGGTGCTGCAATTCGATTGGCCCCATTGGACGTTGCCGGTGCTGTCGCTTGGCCTGTTCCTTGTGGCGGGGATAATTGCCGCAGGGGCCAAGCGCTACGAAATTCGCAATCGGCGGCGAGCTTCGTTGGCGGTGATGTAGAATGTCAGGCTTTCCAGCCTGACGAGACGATGGCGGATATTTTCAAATCGAACCAGGTTCTGTCAGCCTGGAAAGGTTGACCTACAAGATGCCCATTCCTTTAAAAGACGTGACCTGGATCGAGGAACCGGAGATCGGCTTCTGGGAGTCGACGTTTCTGCCGGCCATCGCCAAGGGGCTGAAGACAACCCTCGGCCATATCACACAATATAAGCCGGTGACGCAGCAGTATCCGGAGCAGCGTCCCGAGTTGCCACAGCATTACCGCGGCGTCCACCGCTTGAACCGCGACGAGCAGGGGCGAGTCAAGTGCGTCGCATGCATGCTTTGTGCCACAGCGTGCCCGGCGAACTGCATCGCTATCGAAGCCGCGCCCGCGCCGCCCGATTGGCCCGACCGCGACAAGTATCCCGCCGAGTTCGTGCTGGATGAGCTGCGCTGCATTTATTGCGGGATGTGCGAAGAGGCTTGTCCCGGTCGACGCCATCGAGCTGACGCACATCTACGATTTGACCGGCGACTCTCGGGCCGATCTCGTGTTCAACCGAGAGAAGCTGTTGGAGATTTACGACCAAACCAAGGACAATCCGAAAGATCCTGTGCGCACCGGCCGCGGCCGGCTCGGACCCGCAGCCCAGTTCGCGCAGTTGCCCACCGTCGGTCCGGCCACGCCCGTGGTGCGCGAGGACCGCGCGGCGGCCGCTTCCACGCCCGGCGTCATCGGACCTCCGCCGCCAACGCCAAAGAATATGTGACTGCAAGCGGAAATTTGCCGCTCGGCGCCCTTGATGCCCAATGCCGAATGCTCGATGCTTGATAGCCAATATCGAGCAAGATTGTGCGGTGAGTAGGTGCATGCGGCAGGAGCCCCATGGATTGGATTGAACAGCATGGATTGGACCTTCTGGCGCTGGTGCTGATCGCCAAGGGCGTGTGGTGGCTGATGCCGCGAGCTGAGCAGCGGTCCAAGATCGTTGGCTTGACTCTGGCTTTTCTGGGGACGCTGCTCGGAGCCATTCGACTTGAGGCCACCTCGGGCTCCTCAATCGAGGCCATTTTGTTCCCCCTCTGCGCCGTGGGTGCAGTGCTCTGCGCCATTCTAATGATTACGAGCCGAAACCCGGTGTATTCGGCCTTATGGTTCGCTTTGGTCACGTTGAGTGTATGCGGATTGTTCTTACTGCAATCGGCGCCGTTTCTCGCGGCGGCCACTGTGATCGTGTACGCCGGGGCGATTGTCGTAACGTTTGTTTTCGTGATCATGCTGGCCCAGCAAAGCGGCGCCACAATCTATGATCAGCGCAAGGCAGCCGCTGGTCGCGACGATCGCCACGTTTGTTTTCGTGGCAATACTGCTTGGCACACTCGCCGAATCTGGACCGATTGACCCAGCCGACGGCGATCGGGCATTGACTGCGGCAGCCACCGTCGCCAATCCACTCAGCCGACCTCAGGAGGGAGCAACCATCTACACGCTTCGCAGCCTGGGCCGCTCGCTGTTTGGCGACTACCTGTTCGCGGTGGAACTGGCCGGAACGCTGCTGCTGGTAGCCACGATTGGCGCCATCGCCATCGCCCCGCGCCGCCGACGGGGGACGTTATGACCGGCGACGTCGAACGATATCTGGCTGTCGGGGCATTGCTGTTCGTGCTTGCGCGCTCGGCTTCTTCATGCGCCGCAACCTGATTGTGATGATGCTCTCGGCGGAGATGATGCTCCACGGAGTATCGCTGACGCTGGTCACGTTCAGCCGGGCACACCAAAACCTCGAAGGGCAGGCTTTCACGATATTCATTCTCACCGTGGCAGCCTGCGAAGCAGGTCTCGCCCTGTCGATCATCCTGGCGCTTTACCGGCAGACGAACTCGCTTGACGTTGAACTATGGAGTGAGCTCCGCGAGGCCGATTTGCCGCCGCCGATGGCTGCCGAAGATGCCGACGAGCCGCCGTACGTCCCGCCGGTGCCTCGTCGGTTCCCGCGACTTACGCCGGCCGGCGTCGTTCCTGACATCCGCGAACCGCGTAACCATGAAATTGTAGACGACGCGGCGAATCCGACTGGCGAAACGCCGGCGGGACCGACGCGAACGGAGGAGTTCTATAAGTCGGTGTGAATCGACTAATCGTGTGGAGGCGTCCCCGACGCCGATTAGGTATATGAATTCGCCAAATCCCATCGGCCTCGGAGAGGCCTCCCACAGGCCAATTGCAGCGCAGCGTTCATCAACCCAAGTCCGCCTAACGCTGCATCTCGCGAAACTGCTTCCACGTAATCAATTCAATTCCTAAGTCCTTCACTAAGGCAATCGTTGCCGGATCAGTGAAGATGCGTCGATCACCGTCGCGGCGCGAGCGCTGTCAGTAATTGCTCGCAGTTCTGCATCGTCATAACCGCAGTGGATGATCAATTCGCTTACGCCCGCTGGCAGATTGCGCAGGAAATCCACGTATTGCCTGTGTCGCTCGTCGTGGGAGTCGCCGTCGTAGAATTGCCCGATATTGTCCAATAGTGGAAATCGCCGTGAACTGAGTCGATCGATCATCGCCTGCCCACGGTTGGCCAAGACCGGATACCCGCGTTCGACCTCCGGCGTGATCTTGCGTATGAACAGCACCGGCAGGTCGAATTCCAAGCCAAGCTTCACATAGACTTCCATCAGATCGGGCCGGCTGAACAGCGCCCCCATGTGCGTGTCCAGATGACTGAGCGGAACGCCGAATTGCCGGGCGCGGTTGATTTGCGCCCGCAGTTCAATCTCCGCTTCCTTGGCTTTGACATGCTGCATCACGAGCTCGACGTTGTCCCACAAAAATCCCTCATCGTCGATGAGCGTGGGAACTTGCTCGCGCGGCGCGACAGGGCCCCAACGATAGAATTCCCACTCCGAAGTGAGCGTCAGGTGAATGCCGTAGTCCTTCTCCGGATGTTTCCGCGCATAATCGGCAAATTCTGGAAACCACGCCGGCGGAACCAGAATGCTGGCCGACGAAACGATGCCCTGCTCCATGGCATCGATCGTGGCGCGATTCACCGAATGCGACATGCCCGCGTCATCCGCGTGGATGATCAAGTATTTCTTCTGACCCGTCGCGGGATCTTCGCTTAAACCGACAGACGGCCACGCCGCAAATACTAGCCATAGGAATAGTCGTCGCCGATTCATGAACATAAGCACCGCCAGCGCGAACGCGAAGATAGATAGTTGTTAGTAGTTAGTGGTTAGTTGTTAGTTGATTGGACACCACTATCAACTATCAACTATCAACTAACCTGTTGAGGGCAGTTCCTTTGGTTAGCTCATCATTTGACCCGCGACATCTGCTTCAAAAACGCTCGCTCGAGCTCGTCCGGTTCGCCGAAGTGTTCGCGAAATTCGGTCAATCGCTTTTGCGGATCGTCCTCGACCAGCGGCGGTTTCGCGGCCAATAGCTTTAGATAATTCGTATAGGCCTGCGGCTTGTATTTGATCAAGTAGTAGTTGAGCGCCCAGGCATCGGCATAGGCATCGGCGGCGGTGCGAGGATCGCGGAACCGGCGGTTGTCGGCCACAAGGCGGCCCAATGCGCCCGCTTGCCAGCCCGGTCAGATTCTCCCGAAATCTCGTCAGCCGCGGATAGTTTATGCGGCCGATTCCCCGCCAGCCGCGCGTGCTCGCCAAATCGGGCGCCTCGAAGTACACGGCCATTCCTTCGCACAGCCACAGCGGGATATCCGCATAGCGAGTTTGCAGGCCGCAATTGAACGCGATCTGATGCGTCGCCTCGTGGACGACCGTGGCCACCAGCGGAACTGCCTCGGGATGTGAGAGCATCTGGATGATCTCGCGCATCGAGCCTCGATGGCTGCCTGCGCCGCGCAGTCGCTTCGGCGCCTGTGAGATCGAACATATTCACGCGGTTCGAGCGGAGACTGTAGTAGCCGACAATGTTGCCCACGCCCGCCGGGCAGCTCATCGCGGCTGAAGCGGTCATAAGTCTCCCGATCGTTGAACACGAGAACGGGCAGCGGAAACTCGGGTTCTCGCAGCTCGAATCCCTGGTTCTCCCAATAGTTGGTGAAAGCCTTGTAGAGCCGTTCAAGCAGCGAGCTGGTCCACTGGGCGTAAGTGCGCGACGTGTTGTAGCAGACGACGTAATGCGGCGTTGTGTGAACGCGGAAGCCGGCTGGCAGCTCGGCGAGGAGTCGCTCCGCCATTTTATCTTGCGTAACCGGAATAAACGGCTCATCGCGTTCGCGCGCGGCTCAGGATTTGGTCGGACTGAAGCAGCCACAATGTGCCGTCATCGGTTTGCAGCAGCACGTCGCCGGCGGTGGCCTCCACAAGAATTCGGCCTTGAAGCTGCTGCCGCTGCCCGCCGTGTAACGCGACGATTTCTTCGCTGGGCTCTTCGACTTCCGTTTCGGGCGTTTTAGCGTCCGACCCTGGCGCACGCCGAGCGGCCAGCCCATCGCTGCTGAAAACGATTGCAACGAGCAACAAGAATTTAATTTGCAGCTTGATCATGCACGTTAAATCAGCGTCGATAGGGGTCCATTCTCGGTAGCGGACGCAGCATTGAAACTCTAGTAAAGTAATTGACCGGCATGAAAGTGAACGCGCGACAGTTTGACCGTATAGGGAATTCTACCCCCGCAAAATCGGCGAGGTGGGAAACGCCTCTTTTTCTTGACTTTGCGAACAATGTTGTGTTATTGTCGAACTTGGCCTTGGAGGATGGGCGGATTCCCTCCGCATTTCTCTCTGTCTTGCATGGGCGACTTCGCGTAGCCACTGTTCTGGCGCCGCGTGCGGTTCGTTCGAAGTCGTCCTGTTTTGTTTGGTGTGGTGTGTTATTGCGCTTGTCTAGCGTTAATGCTAGCAAGCGCGAACCGATATTGGATTCGCTCGGGCAAGCGAATCCCCAGAAAGAACCGCCAGTTTAGCGGTTCAGGGAAATTGGAGTCTACCATGTTGCGCAAGCTTTTGCTGTTGAGTGATCGCCGACGGCAATTCGTTCTCCAACAAGACGAAGAACAGAATACTCGGCGGCTCGCCGTGCAAGCCCATATCGAAACACGTACCTCGGCGTGGAGTGGCTCGAGACGCGAGTCTTGCTAAACGCCGATCCGGTTTTTCTGACGATGCTGAAGAAAATCAATTTTTCGGCTGCTGGGCTCTTTACGTGCCATTCTGATGTTCCGTTTCGCGCGACGTTCACTGAACGTTCCGCCTGGAGACGTACCGCTCAATACAACTGGTCCATCGATTGGGATTGGACACCTGCGACCGATGGAATCGCTATGCCGCGACGGGAACGGCTACGGATTCATCAGGTCAAAAGCCGTTTGAACAAGAACTGCCCGCCAGAGAATGCGAGATAATCGGCCGGATCCAGGAATTCATACGTATCCAGTCGCGTGCTAACGGACTCGCAATTACACCGTGACCGTCACACTTACCGACGGTCAAACTAAGGTCAACGACGAAGAGGCATTGGCCACGGTCAATCGAGATCAGATCGATTCGACCGTTGCTTTCGATGGCGTTCGGTTCCGAGGATACGACGATCCGAAGGCAGCCTGTTCTCACTGAAATTGCCGACGCGGTGCCCGATAGGACAGCACGATCACATCATGGAGAATCAACTGGGGCGACGGAATCGACACGTGATACCGACGGCGGCCGGCTTCAGCACATATATGCGGATGACGTTGACATTGTCCATTAGTGGCCCGTTGTACAAATACCGCTGCAGTCGTCATAACAAACGTTGGAGAGCTTTTACGCCGGCGGCTTTCATGGGGTTACGGTCAAGATGTGGCGCGGACCATCGACATTGACGACAACGATGTCTTGACTATTAATGAGGGCGACCTCTACACGATCAATATCGAATCGTTCGATCCCGGCGATGACCGTCGTGACTTGGGTTGTCTTTTGGGAAGGGCAGGAAAACCCCAACCCCGGTCAGGCGGATCAATTCTTCACCGATCTGACGCCGACGGCAAATCACGTTTATCCGGAACCTGGACATTCGTCGTTTCTATCCTTGCACAGGACGAAGATGGCAACGGTGTGTTCAGTAATTCGGAAACCGTGACGGTAGCTCAACGTTGATCCCACCGGGATGCGGGCGGTCCCTACGTGGTGACAGACGATACTCCGTTTGCGCTTTGGGAACGGGCACTGACCCCGGCGGCTCCGGCTCGCTAGTGTTCACGTGGGACCTCGACGGCGACGCCATATTCGGCGAAACGACGGAGGCGCATTGCGCGGATGAAGTTGGTGCGAATCCATTGTTTGATCCCGCCGGCATCGTCGGCACGGTGAAGTCACTCTGCGCATCGACGACGGTGACGGCGGCATTGATGAAGACGTCGCCCAGATCACGGTGCCGGAGGACGGCGTTTTCTTGGTCGACGGAATGCTTGTCCGTCATAGACTCCAATGCGGCGAACAATACCGTGCATCGTCACACAAAGCGGCGGCAACATCAGCGTCACCAGCAACGGCAACACGACCGTCTTTAGTGCCTGGGGAAGTCAACGAAATTGAAGTCGTGCTCGGCGCGGTAACGACGTTGTCGTGATTGGTTCGAATATTTCGTTAAGCCCGTCAACATCGACGGTGGGCCCGGCAACGACACACTGGTCGCCGGCAATGGGCCGTGCCACGCTGCTCGGCGGCACGGGCAACGACCTGCTTTTTGGCGGCAATGGGAATAACATCCTGCCGGTTTCGGCGGAATGATGGCGTTGACGGCATTACGGGCAGGCGCCGGCCGCGATTTGCTCATCGGCGGTCAGGGCTCCGATCGGCTCGGGGGTAACATGGTGAAGATATCCTCATTGGCGGCTCACGGTTCACGATGCCGACGTTGATGCACTGGATGCAATCATGGCAACTTGGGGCTCCGGCGGCAGCTTTCAACAGATCGCCGCGACGCATTGACCGGCTCTGGTGGTCTGCTGCAGGCGGCGAAACCGTCGCTCGATGACGATGCGATGGACATCGATCCGCGGTGGATCGGGCTCTTGAACGATGCTGGACGATGATCAGGTGTCGGCGACGGAGCTCAGGATTCACCGTTGATGGCGTCTCGACGATATCATACTGTTGTCGCTAGCATCGAGCGTCGCTGAGTTCTCAGTGGTCACTGCGAACTGCAAAAAGATACCGCCTGCCCAAGCGAAACTCGGGCAGGCGGTTGGCAGCGGGAGGCAGAGAGAGAGTTAGAAGTTGGTCGTCAGTTGTTCCATAGGCAACATCTCAAAGCTTGGTGTTGACGTATTGAGTTTGTCTGTGTCTTAGTTGCCGAGCGCCAGCCGCGTGGCGGCGCTTGTCAGCTCGATAGCGGTCTTCGACGCCAGGCTTCCGTCGGCACGCAGGACTTCGAGTTCAGCTTTCATCGCGTCTTCGATGTCGAGCTCCGGCAGGCGAATCTTGACCGAATCAGTCGCTCCACTCGAGCACTTCCACCGGCAAGGCCAGGCCGTTGAGTCCGAAGTCGCACGATGCCCTTTTCGCTTCCCAGCGCCTGGCCGTCGAGCGAGAGCACGCTGCCGATTGCCACGGTCGCCAGCGGACGCTCGGCAGAAGCAACGCGGATATTCGCAGACGGCAACACCGGTGCCGACGGACGTGCATCGGGCGTGCTCATCGGGCTGTTCATCGGACCGTTGAAAGGGCCTTGGGGGCCGGTCGGCGCACTGCCCGCATTCATCTGCATGCCTTGCGGCATCGGTTGGTCCGTCGGGCCGCTCAGTTGAGCTTGGGGGCTGAACGGCACGTTGGCGACCGGTTGACCCTGCAGCGGAATCGGCTGGCCTTGCATTTGCGGCGAAAATCCTTGCACCGGAAACGGCGCACCGACGATCGGCTGGCTGGGAACCACAAACGGCGCGGGCACCGGCGCTGGACGGAGTCAACGAACCATTCGGATGAATCACGGGCATGCGGAGCTGCTGCCCGACGACCAGCCGCATGCTCGTCGACATTCCATTGAATGCGGCAATCGTGGCGCCGAAGTTCGGCCGGCCATATTCGCGAAGCGACAGCAGCGACCATGTGTCGCCAGGGTACACGAAGCAGAAGGAATGCAGCGGGTGGATGCATGGTGCCACCGGGGCGACGTACACCGGCTTCACGTACACGTTCCGCACGTGCGCGTGGTGATGATGCTTGTGGTGGTGATGGCCGTGGTGGTGATGACCGTGATGATGGCCATGATGGCCAAACGAACCGTGACCGCGGCCATGGCCGCCGCCAAACTTGACTTTAATTCCGCCGCCGAAAGCCGATGCGCTGCTGGCCGCCCAGGCGGTCGCTGCTATGGCGATGACCGCCATCATTTTGCTGGTTGAGGTTTTCATGATTTGCTCCTGGTTTGAAACGGTGAAAGGACGTACTTGAAATACAAGCCGCGAGTGCGGCTCTCCTGACACCCTCTCATACGCGCCATCCTGGCGGCTGTTACAGCCGCCCGCAGGTTTTTTGGAAAGTTGTCAAAACCAGCGGAAAAACACGTCTCCGAAGGCCGCGAGCCAGCCGGCCGATAGCTATACAATGGTCCTTTCCGGCCCGGCCTTTAACCAGTGACCTACAATCCGCCGGCGGATTCCATGGACGACGACTCCCACCTCAGTCGCCTTGAAACTGCCTGGTCGATGGTTCGCCGGGCGCATGGCGATCACACGTCGGTGAAATCTGCCCAGCAAGTGCTGCTGGATCGTTACGGCGGGGCCGTCCGCCGCTACGCGCTGGCTGCGCTGCGCGATGAAGATGCCGCGGAGGATGTGTTCCAGGAATTCGCGCTGAAGTTCGTGCGGGGCGATTTTGGCAATGCCGATCCACAGGTTGGACGTTTTCGGGCATTCGTCAAAACCATCGTCTACCGACTGGTCGTCGACCATCAGCGCCGGCGCAAGCGGCGGCTGCGCGAAGGGCCAATTCACTCGAACGTTGCCGAGCCGGCAGTCGGGAACGACGCGATGCAGCAACATGATGTCGCATTCCGTACAAGTTGGCGCGATGAACTGTTGGCTCGCTGCTGGGAAAAGCTAGCCCAAGAGGAAGAGCAAACGGGAAAGCCACACCATACGGTGCTGCGATTTCGAGTGGACCACGCCGATTTTCATTCGCCCGAGCTGGCAGCCGGGCTTAGCAAATTACTTGACAAGTCAATCAACGCAGGCGCGGTACGAGTGCTGTTGCACCGTGCCCGCGAGGCGTTTGCCGAGCTGCTCCTCAATCAAGTGACTGATTCGTTGACGGACGGTTCGCTGGCCGAGGCGGAAGAGGAATTGATCGAATTGGACTTGCTCGAATATTGCCGCCCCGCACTCGATCGCCGTCGCGAAAAGTAGGACCGCCGAGCCGAGGCGGACCGGCCGGCAATTCATGGTGCCGCTCGGCTCGCGGCACCTACTGCGTCGGCACACGGACTGTGCCTGCTACAATGATCGTTATGGTGCCGGACGAGACCACACAAGACGATCCAAAGCGGCCCGTTGCACCCGGCGGCTTCACCGACCCGGCGCCCGCCGCGGAAACAGAAACGTTCACGCCGCGCGAGCCGACAGAGATTTCGGATGTCGTCCTGGCCGAGCCCAGTACGGGCGGCGCACCGAGCTTTCGTGTCCCGGCGCGACCGCCCGCGATTACGCACGGTGCCCCGCCCACAATCGAAATACCGGATCAGGCCCGGCGCAGAGCGCGCGATCCTCGGCGCCCCATGGCGCTGTTACCCGGCGCCAAGGTCGACGATTTTGAGATCGTCAAGCTCTTAGGCCGGGGCGCATTTGGCCACGTTTACTTGGCCAGACAGATTTCGCTCGACCGCCAGGTCGCTCTTAAGATTTCGGCGAACCGCGGCAGTGAAGGCCGCACGATGGCTCGGCTCGAGCATCAGCACATCGTGCAAGTATTCTCCGAGACCGTCGACAAGGATTTTGACCAACGGCTGCTGTGCATGCAGCTTGTGCCGGGCATCGGACTGGAAAAGCTCATTGCGATGCTGCACGGCGCACACGAGAAGCTGAGGAAACAGCAATCGGAAGTGCTGCCCGAATGGACCGGGGCGCAGATGTTGGCGATTATCGATGGGTCGACGGCGTTGCCCACGGCGCTCGATCCCTCGGCGCTGCACGACCGCGAAGCGCTGGCCGATATGGACGCGGTCGAGGCCACGGCGTGGTTCGGCGGCCGTTTGGCCGAAGCGCTCGACTTCGCTCATCGCCACGGCGTTTTGCATCGCGACATCAAGCCCGCAAATGTACTTGTCAACACCTATGGCCGGCCCATGCTGGCCGATTTCAATATTTCGTCGCAACCGCTGGGAAGCGAGCCCGGCGGCGAGGAAATGTTCGGCGGTACGTTTGCCTATATGGCCCCTGAACATCTCGACGCGTTCAATCCGAACCATCCCGCCGGCCACGACGCCGTGACACCTCGCTCTGACCTTTATTCGCTCGGCCTCGTGCTGCAGCAGTTGCTTGAAGGCCGCTTGTGCTTTCCGATGCCACGGCGCGGCGATGATATTCTCGAATCGCTGCGCAAAATGTCGGACGAGCGCTGGCACACGCGGCCCACGTGCCAAGCTGGGCCGCCGGGCGCGGAAAAGACGCTGCAGCGGTCGATCGCCCGCTGCCTGGAGCCGGACCCCAAAGACCGTTTCGCGAGCGGCGCCGAGTTAGCGAAGCAATTGGATGGCTGCCGGCAGTTGCGACAGGCCGAGCGGCAACTTCCGCGCATGCCGAAAATGTTGTCGGGCGTCGTTCGCCGTCCGTTTTTTTGGCTGATTCTAATGGTTGTGCTTCCGCAGCTTGCCGGCAGCGCCGTGAATATCGCTTACAACACAACGCAAATCGGCGGCCAGTTGACGGCCGAGCAGAAGAAGCTGTTTACGCAACTAATCATCGGTTACAACGCGATCGTCTACCCGATTGCGCTCGCGCTGTTCGTCCTCGCGGTTCGCCCCGTATGGAAATGTTGGAATGCGCTGGCAAGCGCCGAACCGCTCGCCGATGGCTATGTCGAAACAGCCCGCCGACAAGCGCTGCGACTTCCATTATGGACGTCTGCGCTGACAGCTTTCGGTTGGTTCCCCGGCGGCTTTCTCTTTCCTGCCACAATCCTTCTGACACATCCACCCTTGAAGATGGACACATCATCTCATTTCGTGATCTCGTTTTTCATGTCTGGCTTGATCGCGTTAGCCTACTCGCTCTGCGGCGTGGAATTTGTCGTTTTGCGAGCTCTTTACCCCGGCATGTCGCGCAACGCCGGGATTTCGAACCTTCGGCCAAGCAGGAGCTGGCCGCCGTTCCGAAGCACCTGTTCTGGATTATCGTCCTGGCCGTGGCCATACCACTGCTGGCGGCCATCATGCTGCTTTTCCTGGGTGATAACGCCATGGACACGATCCGCGTCCTGGCCGCGGCGCTGATCTTCCTCGGCATGGCGGGGCTGGGCGTCGCGATCGTTGTAAGCCGCGTTCTTTCGCGAGTTGTCGCGGCGCTGACCGGCGCCAAAGCATAATCGCCGCCGCTCACCGGCCGGCGACGGCCGCCACCCAACTCGTCAAGTCCGCGAAGTAGGGCCCCGGATCCGACTCGAACTCGAGCGTATGGGCCGCATTGGGATATTCGATGAGCGTTCGAAATCGCGAGCCCGTCCGGTTGAAAAACGCGCGAGTGCGGGAATTATTGACGATGCGGTCGCGGCCGGACAGCATCAGAAGCAGCGGCATGTGGAGAAACGGCGCGGCAGCCCGCGCGTAACGGGTCAATTGGCCGTCCTCCTGCGCGAATCTCCACGTAACTTGCCGCAGCGTGAGAGGATCGTGCTCAATGAATTCCTGCCATACCGGGCTGTCGGTAAATAGCGCCGGCCGCTCGAGTGGAATTGTCACGCGCCGCTTTTGACGCCGCGAGCCGCCTGGAGCGGCCAGCGCCATCCGCTTGAGCAGCCCCGGCTCATGAGGCGAGTACAGCCCTGGGCAGATGAAGGCCAATGCTTGGATTGAGCCCGGACGCCTGCGGGCAACGGCGGCGGCCAGCTTGCCTCCCCAACTGATGCCACACAGCACGATCGGCGGTCCGCCACGAAGTCGCTCCAAATAGGTCGTGACGTCGTCGATCCACGCGGTCCAACATTCCACGTCGCCGGGGGATTCGACATTGAGCCCGGAACCACGCCGATCGAGAAAGTGCACATCGAAACCGGTCTGCACGAGGTGCTCGCAACTTCGCATATACCATCCGCCGTGGCTCGTGATCCCATGGAGGAATACCACTTGAGCCGCCGGAGTCGGATTGGCGTTCCAAGTGCGCAGCGCGAGCCTGCGGCCGTCGGGCGCGGTATAAAAATCGATTCTCGGCGGCATCGGCGCCACGCAGTCCAAGTGCATTTACGGAGGAATAGGTCAACTCGTTGCTATTCCATCCTAGCACGGGGAACAGGCCGTCGCCGAAGGCCTCGTGGCGCTAGAAGTCAAGCGCAGCGTGGCACGCCTCCCGCCGCAGCTCGACTGAGCTCGCCGAAGTCAGCGGCGCAGGCATACGTTCGCCCTCTGCTTTAAGAACGAAATCGATCTAGTCGCGGGCTCTTCGCGACACGCCGAGGGCGATCATCGCGATCAATGCGATCGCTATGGAAGCGGGCTCGGGCACGGCGGCCGCGCTGGAACCCAAGCCGGCTGGGCTGCCGAAATTTGCCCGCCAGTCGTCATAGCCCTGCTGACCGCCCGTATCGTTCTTGCGCCACACGACATAGTCGGCCGCGTCGACGGCGCCATCGCCGTTATAGTCGCCTGGTATGGTTGTCGAAGGCGTGCAATCCAAGTCGCTGCAAAAACGAACGTTGTCGATGACCATCTGAATTTCCGTTGACGCTGGCTCATCCCCGCCTTGGAACACGAACCGCAGTTCCCAATAAAGCCCTTCGACGGGTGTGCCATCGTTGTTGTCGGCCACCAATTCCTGCGACTTCAATTGGATAAAGTTCTTGTCGTCGCCGCTGACCGCCGGATCCGGGCCGGTCATGTCAATGACGATTGTCTCGGTGAGGAATGGGTCAGTCCAACCGGGCAGCGCGGAAAAATCATGTTGATTGTCCGAGTCTGGATTCGAATCGTACCAGCCAATTCCAGTTCCATTGTAAATCGAGAACATCTGCCGCCAAATCGGGCCCGCTTCGGGCGTATCCGGTCCGCCAAGGGTGGTGACGTCCACCATCATGTAAGGAAATTCGGCCATGTCCTCGAGCATCTGCAATCCGCCGAACAGCTGCAAATAGTCATCACCATCCCAGGCATTAGGGGCGGTCAGCAGCAGTGCCTGTTCGCCACGCGTCACGCCGCCCTGATAATCCGGGTCGTTAATGCTGATGAATTCGACGGGCACAGTGATGCCCGACGCGGTCCCCCACATGACTGGATCGGGATTGGTATACGGGCTGTCCATATTGCCTTCAAAGTCGCCGATCACCTTGACGGCTGCGAATGCCGGAGCGGATGACGCTGCGCAACAAATTGCAACCATCGTGATTCGTACCAACCGTGCCAACCGAAATAGATGCCTCTCTATCATGAGAATCTCCTAGGATTTGGCGCCGTGCCGGACCCCTCTGCCCCGATTGAATTCGGAACGGCTCAATAAAACTCCACCTATTTAGTGTGAACAACGAACGTAACTTCGCTTGCGCCGCAGCGACCCTATCGCTGAAGCGCCTATCATAATCAGGACCGCGGCCACCGGCTCCGGGACGGCCGCCGGGTCCGACCCCGATGCGGCCGAGCGTCCAAAATTTGCCCGCCAGTCATTATAACCCTGGATGCCATTGATGGTGCCATTCCGCCAGGCGACATAGTCGGCCGCATCCACGGCGCCGTCGCCGTTATGGTCTCCCGCGAGACCGATTGAGAACGGCAGCGACACGACAACGCTCATGTCGTCATTCAAAACCGCTGGCACGACGTAGTCTTGCCCGTTATAGGTGACCGTAATGTCGTACTCTCCCTTGAAGCCGCGAAGCACTAGCTCGCCCAGCTCATCCGAAACGCCTAGCTCGTCCGTCCACCATTCGTCAAACACCAAGTTCCGATAGGCGGTGAGCGATGGCTTCTCGCTCCAGTCCGAGCGGTATAAAGCCGCGTTGGGCCTCCAGTGAGCGCCCTGCCAGAATCCCCACATGGTGACGGCCTCCATGCCGGGGTGGCTGAACATCACCGTCAAATAGTCGTGCATGAGTTGACCCTGGCGGGCCTCGTCGGTGCCGACGTCGATGTCAAATTCGGTGGCCCGAAGCCGCAGCCCCTTATCGGCAAAACGTTCGATGCGGTTATACACCTGTTGCGGCGTGCTGCTGGACACTCGGCCCCACTCCTCGATGAAATGCCCTTGAAAGCCGATGCCGTCGGGGGATGTCGCCGTTGGCAATCAGATAATCGATGATTCGCTCGTAATCGTTTGCTCGCGAGCCGCCGGCGATGATGTCGTCTTCGTTGATCCATAGCGGCATGTCGGCGCCGCCGAGTCCGCCTTGCGCCACCGGCCGATCGATCACGGCGCGGGCGTGGTTGATTAGCTCAGCGTAGAAGTCGAGACCCTCGGCGTACAGGCCGGCCGCTTCCAAGCGATTTTCATACGTGTCATCCAGCCAGCCGACCGGATGATTGATCACATCCCATTCGAACACGCGCGTGCCGACGGTGGGCAGCTTGTCACTGATATGATCCAGGAGGCGCTGCGGCAGCGTGTTGACGTTCTGCGAATTGCCCCAGGCATCGTTGCCGCTCCAGGTGGCCCAGGACAGATAATGACCTCGCGCGGGCAGATCGTTGGCATCCAGCCAATCGAGCGCCTGTCGTGTCTGCGTCCAATTGAATCCCGGTCCCCAAAGGCCGATCCAGGGCGGGTATTTCAAATCATTTTCGAACACGACTTGATTGAAATTCTCCAGCAATTCTTGCCGAAACCGCGTGCCGTTGGTTGATGTGTTGTTAATCCAACTGGCCGGCACGGCGGTGCCGAAACCGAAGCTGTGCCGCTTCATTTCTACGTGAACATCGGCCCCTGGTACGACCTGACCAAGGTTGTCCTCGACCTTAATCGTTAGATCGGCTTTGCGATGCTGCTCAATCCGCTGGTTGGCATTGGTGAGCCATTGTTGGGCAGCAAGCGGACGCGCTACGACGCAAAGCGCGGCAAGACACCAAATCAACAGCGGCGCGCACCGGAATCGCGAAAGTTCCAATCCACGCCAATTTCTATTCCGTCCGACTAGCACGCGCGTATTTCCTTCAGCAGACCCCGTGGGAGGACCGCAAGACACATTCTGGTTTCGTCACCGGCTCGTGAGTTCAATGTCGATCGTGTTGTCGCCTGGCTTCACTTCGTATTCCAACCCGGAGGTTGTGCTTTGTTCATACTTTTCGGGAATGAGCAGCTTGCCCGGGGGCGGTCGGTCGCCGCGCTTCACGTTCTGCGGCATCTCGCGAACCGACACCGCCACATTATATTTCCCGGCCGCAAGGCCGACCTCTCGGCTGGTGTTGAGCGTGTAGCTACCATCGCTCTCGATCGAGCCTGTGGCCGGCTTGCCGCCGCCCGCGGGGGCAAAGACCACCATTCCGGGACCGATGTTGTTTCCGTCGAGTGACACCTGGCCGGAAACCTGAGACTCTTGTGAGCTGCCGGTGCAACCGCCGAGCAGAGCCAGTGTAGCAACGCAGCAACACCCAACGGCCCAGCGCACCACTTGCTGTGCAAGAAAACAATTCACAGAAGCCTCACTCCTCGTTCCGATTGCCTGCACCCAGGGCATCGCTCAGTAATCGCCCGGGAGATCGCCTTTTTCGCGCGATGAAAGCGCTCGGTAAGTGGGGTGATCGATGTTGTCGGGTATGAACCGAACGGATCCGTCGACAAATGCAAACTGAACCCCGCCCGGGTGATTACTCCGGAACCCACGCATGTTCCACCAGCAAGTCCCGGCAGGCAAGCAGGCTGCGTAATTCTCCCAGTCGAAATTGACGACAACTCCAGTGATTGCCCAGTCGCCATCCGATGACCACGCGGCGCTATTGCCATCGACCGGCGATGCTTCGCCGACCAGAAACGTGTGACTTGTGCCGTCCGTGACCTCTTTCATTTTCACGCCGCCACGCGCGTACGTGTATCGCCAGAAGATGCCGAAGCAGTCGTACGCGTAATGGCAATCAAACTTCTGACCCGGATACGTGGGCCCGCCGCTCCAGTAACCGGGCGGAGCGTTGAACGGCGGCTGATCGTCGCTGCGCTCAAACGCGGTATCGCCAGCATTTCCCTTGTAGCTGGTCACCGCCACGAGCCAAGGTGGACTATTAACGTGTGTGGCGTTCGAATATGGATACTGGTCCTGTCTTGGTCCGCGAAACTCATCTGATGGGCACATCAGCACCGGCGGCTGAACCGCCAAGGCCGTGCGAAGCGCCGGTACATCGGCGTTCATTCCTTCCTTTACGAGGAACCACTTTTTGTCGAGGTACGGCTTGAATTGATCATACAACGCCTGTTCTTCGAGTTGCGGCAGAACTTGGACAATCCAACCGGCGCCGCTTAACTTGCCCGCTTGAAAGAGCGCATCCGCTGGCTGGCTCCGCCATTGACCGGTGACCAGGTCGTAGATGTCCGGCGGGTCGTTGAAGATATCCTCGTCGACCGGAAAATGTTTGTGCGCGTCATGATAAGTGAGCGTCGCCAGCGCCAAGTTCTTGATATTGTTGGCGCACGTGGCACGTCGCCCTGCTTCGCGGGCCGCTTGAACCGCCGGCAGCAAGAGCGCCACCAGGATGCCAATGATGGCAATTACAACCAATAACTCCACAAGCGTAAAACCATTTCGGGAAGTAGGTCCGCCGAGCCGAGGCGGACGATGGGCCGCTCGGCTCGCGGCCCCTACATAGCTGTCATCACCGCCGATAGCTCGCCGAAGTCCGAGCCAAGGCCTGCGACCGCAATCCCGGCGACAGTTCACTACACACCGCGAAATGCGACCGTTCCATTCTTTTCGATTTTTCATGGCTCGATCCTCCTGCGGCAATCACGGCACTCGGCGGCGAGAATTCATCAGCCCGCCGAGAACGATGAGCCCGGATATCCAGGTGGCAGGCTCGGGCACGCTCCCTGGCTCGTTGGCCCCGCCGCCAAGACTTCTGCCAAAATTCGTCCGCCAAGTATCGTACCCGGCCTGGTTTGCGCCATCGGTCTTGCGCCACACGACGTAGTCGGCGGCGTCCACTTTTCCGTCGTCGTTGTAGTCGCCCTCGAGGCCCGGCGGAGCGGGCAGCATCACGCGGATGCTTTCAATTTCCATATTTACCAGCCCGGCACCGATGATGGTTTCAAGACCCAAGTGGTACAAATTGAAGTCCGTCAACTGCTCATCGCCTGTGTTAACGAATTCGCCAGCTTGCAGGCGCGTGAAGTCGCTCAATTCAACAGAGACTGTGGTCATTGTCGTCGTATTGAACTGATTCAGCAGAAGGTCGTAGTGGTACTCCTCGCCGCCCTGGCCGGCAGCCGTATCGTTGCCATCTTTGTCCTTGAGCACGAGAATAATGCGATCGGCCTGTCCCTCGCCTTGCGGCACGGTGAGCCTGGCCGTAACGTCAACCGTGGCAGTGCTGCCATCGAACACCTGCGTCGCAGGAGGCTGATACAAGGCAAGGCCGCCCACCTCGTCGTCATCATGCGATTTCAAGAAGATGTTCGTGAAGCCGTTTTGATCGAAGCGCGATACCTGATCCGTATTTGCAAACGTGTTGAACTCGCTCGGAACGTAGCTCGTTCCGCCGATGTTGATTGGCGGATCGGCCGACCCGCGGCGGAACGGCGATCCGAACCGCAAGCTGAACCCGCTGTGACCATCGAGCCGGGCGACTTCCTGCGGGTCTGGATCAATCTTGACGATTCGCAGCGACTTAATGGCGAAGTGCTCGATTGTGCCTGGCACGGGTGGATCTCGGAAGGGCGTTTGCAGATGGATTTGACGGACGCCGTTCGGAACCGCCAGCACGCCGCCATTGAACGCTTCAAAATCGTTGAAGTCGGCCGCGCCGTCGCCCTCTTGCCCGTCCGGAAGTGGAGCGGTCTGAAACATGAAGGAGTCACCAAAAAAGCCGGCGTTCGCCGTGCTCAGCGAGCCACCGTTGCTGCGCACCGTGTAAAATCCGTCCGCGTCAGGCGTGCCCGTGGGATTGGCCAGCCCGAGAAAGTTCCACTGCGCTTGCTCTCCTCGCCGGAGTCCCGCGGAATCAAAACCATCAAACGTATCGAGGGTCAAGTTCAATTGGTCGCCGTTGTTGTCGGGAAGCGGCTTGTACACCAGCTCGGCGACGTATTGATTCGGATCGAAGTTCACGCCAAACCCGGACCGGTCGAGGAGCGGAAACATGTTCGCCGCCACCGGGCTGATGAAGTTGCCGGCATTGACAGGATTGTTGGCATCACCTGTCGTGAAATTGAATCCCATTCCCGATCCTTCGCCGTCTTCGGTGTGAAGTATCTCAAAGGCGCCAAAGCGTCCAAGCTCGGGCGATTGGCTGATCACCATGCCGTCATACGAGAAACGGCCATATCCTCCAAATGAAGGATTTGACCCGGTAACGCCTGCGTCCGCGGTGTTCATTGTCATGAGGGCATCAAATCCCATCACGACATTGCCCTGCCCGCGCGCGTGATTCGCCGCACACAAGACCAAAACGCCGACCATCAAATGTTGAGTTTTCTTTGTCACCTTTAGCCAGCGCGCGAACATGTGAAGCCTCCGAAAATCAATCGCTGTCGGCCGAACAACATTCAGCCGGTGGAACCGAACACACTCTGAATTTGCAGTTGCCGCAGGCCTGGATTGTTGGCCCCATTCGGCAGCATCGAAATTGAACGCAGTCTGGTTGAATAATTGGCTGGTGTCCGGTTTGGTCAATAAGTGAAACTGGCCATCCGCTTGGACACCCGTCAAATCAAAATCATAGACGTACTCCTCTGCCGGGAACCTTAAAGCCAGGGTCATGGTCGATATACGTCGTGCGAATTGCTGTCGCCGCGTTGTTGGGCAGGACTTTTTACGCTCATTTGCCACTGCGCTACGCGCCGATAACTCGCATTGCAAATCGCCCGCTCCTCTGTTTTCTTGAATACGCGACTCCACGGCGTCCGTTAATCCCGTTCAATTGCCCCGAACCCTTACAAGGTGCTCCACGTCGTTTTGCAGCGAGCAACGTTAACGCGCTAACCGACCAAAGATGACTCTTTAATTGCCACGGGCCCCGTTGAGCTGCGTATCACCAGTCTCGGTTTCACGATAAGCACCGTCGGTTTCTTCGCATCGGCAGACGCATTCAATTCCCTGAGCACTAGCTGCGCACCGTATTCGCCAATCTTTGCCGCGTCGAAGCCCACTGTGGTCAGTGGCGGCGTCATGTAGCGGGTAGCAAAAATCTCATTAAACCCAATCACGCTCAGTTGCCCTGGAATCGATACGCCGAACTGCCACATGGCGTGCACGATAAGCGTTGCCTCGAGATTGCTGTAGCAAATGATCGCCGTTGGCCGGTCCTTGCCGCGCACGAGAACGTCGACGGCGTCCTCCTCGGCCACGCGCAAGCATTCCTGAGGCGCGAGACCGGCCTCGGCCATCGCTGACCGATATCCGGCTTGCCGCTCCTGAACACTGCAATGCGGTTTCACCGACTGGTGCACAAACATCAGGATGCGGCTGTGGCCCAGGCCAATTAAGTGTTTCGTGGCCGTATGGGCGCCCGCGAAGTCGTCGACCACAACCTGCGACACAGTGGGATCGGAATTGTCGCCCAAGAGCACAAGTGGCAACTGCCGCTCGCGAAGCGCGTCACGCACTTCGGCGGGCAGCGTCTGAAACACCACGCCGCCGTCGATCTGCCCGCCAAGCACGATCTGTTCCCACGAACCGGTCGCGTCAATCGGAGCGAAAACGAGGTGATAACCCGCCCGCTGCAGGGCGCGCACCAGGCTGTTGACCACCTCGGTGTTCATGCCCTCGAAGATCCATGCGTCATCGGTGTATAACAGGCCGATGCCGTGAGTTCGCCCGCGCGAGAACGCGCGAGCGCGGAGGTTGGTGCGGTAGCCCATCTCGCTGGCGATACGGCGAATGCGCTGGGCGGTTTCCGCACTGCGGCGATGCGACTCCTTTACGTCGCCGCGCAAGATGCGCGCGACAGTGGAGCTCGACACGCCCGCCCGTTCCGCGATTTCGTAGATCGTTACCGACATCCCCGGGCTTCCCAGCGAGATATTTGGATTGGCACCGGAACCCTTGAGCCAATTCGCCTTGGCACGCGATTGGACCTTGGGAAGCAAAACGGCGGGGCCAAATGCCACCGCTACCGAGATAGGCACGAGAAAGGTCCGCCATCCAATGGCTTTGACGATCGCGGCCTGACGCGGTCGTTATGCCACCGGTGGCATATTAAACGGCCGCTTCATTACGGTCAAGCGCTGCGCCTGCAATTTCGGAAAAGTTTATATAGAATGAGTTGCTACCCCCTTGTTCTTCAGCGTGCTAGGCGGATGGCGGATTTCAGCGTGCAGCCGGCATCGTGGATGGGGCCGTCGGCGTCGCGCCGACCTATTGAATCTGGTTTACGACACCGGTGCTGAAAGTAGTTGCGGCGTCATTTGGGTGCTCGAACTATGTTGTACTCAAGACATGGGTGAATACTAACCCGCGAAAACGCCCGATGACCTTCAACTCGTGCGTTCCCTGTCGCCGCAGCGGTGCGTTTGCCGCCATTTTCAACGCATTACTTATAGGGACGAATTGGGCGGTGGCGGCGCTTTTCGCGGCGCAGCGCCAACTGCGGCCGAGGCGCCGGCAGCGCGGATTCGCCTCAACACGATCGGATACCTGCCCGATGCTCCCAAGGTCGCGACGATCGTTGGTCCAGCGAAAGAGTTCGTCGTTCTCTCGGCTGACTCGGGCGACGAAGTACTTCGCGGTTCGCTGAGAGTCCCAGAGCCGCGGCCCGATGTGCTCGACGACCAAAGCCTGGTGCTGGCCGATTTCTCCGCGCTGGAGCGCGAGGGGATATACCGGCTGGTGATACCTGGCCTTGCGGAGTCGCCCGAATTCCGAGTCGCGCCCGACGTGTTCAGCTGGCCGTTCTATTGTATTACTCGCGGCATGTACTTAATGCGTTGTGGCTGCGCTGTCGAAGGCGACTTCCTCGGGCACAGATTTCGCCAGGAAGCTTGCCATTTCCACGATGCATACCTTGATCAAGTTGGCAGTTCTAAAGGCGAGCGAAGAGACAGCATCGGTGGCTGGCACGATGCCGGCGATTACAACAAATACACGCTGAACGGCGCCTTCACCGCCGGCATGATGCTTCTGGCGTGGGATCACTTCAGCGACAGACTCGCCAAGCTGCGTCTCGATATTCCAGAATCGAATAACGAGTTACCCGATTTTTTGGATGAGGTGCGCTGGGAGCTCGATTGGCTGCTGACCATGCAGCTGGAAGACGGCCGCGTACATCACAAGCTATCGACGCTGGAATTTGGCGGCTTCATCATGCCGCACGAGGAAACCGCGCCACGGTACTTCAGCCCTTGGAGTTCCGCTGGCACGGCCAGCTTCACGGCAGTAATGGCCAAGGCGGCGCGGATCTTTAAGCCGTACGATGAGCCGTTCGCGCGTCGTTGCCTCGCCGCAGCGGAAAAGAGTTATCAATTTCTGGCCGCGCACCCAAAGAATCACCGTCCCGACCTGTCGGCATTTTCCACTGGTACATACGACTCGCCCGACGGCGACGACCGGTTGTGGGCGGCCGCTGAGCTTTATGAAACCACCGGCAAAGATTCCTATTTGCGTGACATTGAGCAGCGACTACGGACTTCACCAGACTCAGATTCACCGCCTCCGGTCGCGATCGACGTCGATTGGGACTGGGGAAACGTCCGCAATCTCGGGCTGTTCACTTACTTGTTTTCGGAGCACGAAAGCCGCGACGCCGCGCTCGTCGATCGACTCCGTCGCGCCTCGATCCGCGCCGCCGACTCAATCGTCGAAACGGCGCGCGATCATCCATACGGCCGGCCTCTGGGCGCCAAGTATTACTGGGGTTGCAACGGCACCGTGGCCCGGCAAACGATGAACCTGCACGTTGCCTACCGACTTACCCGCAAAACGAAATATCGCAGCGCGATGCTCGAGGCGGTCAACCACTTGTTCGGCCGCAACCCGTTTGGACGCTCGTATGTGACCGGTTTGGGCCATCAGTCGCCGCTCTTCCCGCACGATCGCCGCAGCGGCGCCGACGATGTGGCCCCGCCCTGGCCGGGTTACCTCGTCGGCGGCCCGTGGCCTAAACCGACCAATTGGTATGACGCCCAAGAGGACTATAAGACGAACGAAATCGCGATAAACTGGAACGGAGCCCTCATCTACGCACTCGCCGCCTTCGTCGAGCCGGATAGCTTCGACGCATCGATTGCCGCCGCCAAGCGCGCGAATACTGACTTGCCGGCCGCCAAATAGTCCATGCAATTTCATCCTGTCGATACGGCGGTCATCGTTCTTTACATGCTGGGCATGATCGTCGTCGGCTTCATTGTCGAGCGGCGCGTGCCGCGGCGTGGGCAACTATTTTCTCGGTGGCAATGAAATGCCCTGGTGGGTGCTGAGCATGTCGAACGCCGCCTCGATGTTCGACATCTCGGGAACCATGTGGCTGGTGTATCTGCTCTTCGTGTACGGCCTGAAGAGCGTGTTCGTTCCCTGGCTCTGGCCGGTGTTCAACCAGATTTTTTTGATGGTCTATCTCTCGGCCTGGCTGCGGCGCTCCGGCGCGATGACGGGGGCCGAGTGGATCACGCTTCGCTTCGGCAACGATCGCGGCGCAGAGGCTTCGCGCATCAGCGTGGTGCTGTTCGCGCTCGTGAGCGTGATCGCGTTCACTGGCTACGCCTACGTCGGGATCCGACAGTTTGCCGCTATATTTTTGCCGCCCGATTTTTCGCCCGATCAGTATGCCGTAGCGATCATCGGCATCACAACTCTCTATACAGTTATCGGCGGCATGTACAGCGTCGTGCTCACGGACTTGATTCAGTTCATCATCATGACCATCGCCAGCGTGGCCCTGGGAATCATCGCCATGCAGCGCATTTCGCCAGAAATGCTGGCCACCGTCGTTCCGAATGGCTGGACTGACATCTCGTTCGGCTGGCTGCTCGATCTCGATTGGTCCGGCCTGATGCCTGCCGCGCAGTCACAGGTTGAGAAAGACGGTTACACGTTGTTTGGGGCATTCTTTGGCATGATGGTGTTCAAAGGGATTTTGGTCAGCATGGCTGGCCCCGCGCCGAACTACGACATGCAGCGAATCCTCGCGGCGAAGAATCCCCGCGAAGCTTCGATGATGAGCGGGTTCGTGACAGTACGCGCTGTTTGTGCCGCGATATTTTATGATCGCGGGAATTGCCGTCCTGGCATTCGCGCTGGTGAACCCGCAGACGAAGGTCGTGGACGACGCGTACTTCGAGCGGCTGCTGCCGCTGGTGATTCGCGACTTCGTCCCGGTTGGCCTGAAAGGCCTGTTGATCGCCGGACTGCTGGCCGCCTTCATGTCGACATTTTCCGGCACGATCAATGCGGCCGCCGCTTATTTGACGAACGACGTTTACAAGCGTTATGCGCGGCCGAACGCATCGGATCGACATTACATACTGGCGAGCTATGTCGCTTCGCTGCTCGTGGTTGTTGGCGGCTGTGCTGCCGGAGTGTTCATGTCGAACGTCAAGACGGCGGTCGACTGGATCGTCTCCGGCTTGTGGGTCGGCTATGCCGCGGCCAACGTCCTTAAATGGCATTGGTGGCGGCTGAACGGCTGGGGATACTTCTGGGGCATGATCGTCGGCATCGCCGGCGCCGACTTGATGATCGCCTATGAGCCGACAAAACATTTGCTTGCGCAGCCGAGCGTCTGGTTTATCTCACTGTTCACCGACGCGCAATCGATCAACCTAAACGGCGAGCTGCTGGCGTTCCCTGCGCTGCTCCTGATTTCGCTGATCGCTACAGTTGCCGGCTCGCTGTTGACGCGGCCGGAAAGTGAGGATGTGCTGGTGAACTTTTATACGCGAACGCGCCCGTGGGGTTGGTGGGGCCCGATTCGCGCAGCGGCCCAGCGACGTGACCCATCGTTTCAGCCCAATCGAAACTTTGCCTGGGATGCGCTCAATGTGCTGATCGGCATCGTGTGGCAAACCGCGTTCGTTGTCCTGCCGATTTATGTGGTTATTCACCATTGGAACGAGGCCGCGATTTGCCTCGCCGTCATACTGGTCACGTCGGCAATATTGAAACGAACCTGGTACGACCGGCTAGAGACCTCGTGAGCATGGCGGACCAACAGCCGTGAACGGCTGAAGGAACCCGCGAAATGCGAGCCCCTCAGCCGTCCAGGTGCGTCTCGGAGAGTCGGCTATTACAACCGTGCGTCTCACTGCCGCCGGCATCGACGCGCGCGGCGCAACCGATGAGACCAACCAAAGCAAACGCGGCCATCACCATACTCGCTGGCTCGGGAATCGCAATGGCCCCTGCCCCCAATCCCGTGCCGGCCCCCTCATACGCGAGCGTGCTTGGGTTTGTCCCGCCGAAGGTCATGAAGAACGGGTTGATCAAGTTTGTGCCGCCGGCGATGAACGTTGTGTATTGGTCGGTCGACACGTCATAGGCGCGAACTTCGCCCGTCTGCAACATCGGTGCATAAAGCTTGTCGTCCGGGCCAAACAAGATTGCCTGCGCAGACACACGCACATCGTTCACCGGATCGTCGTAATAATCGATTTGCCGGATGAAATCGCCGGTCGCCGGGTCATAAACGCGGACGCCGTCCTTATCGCCGGGCGCAGCCCGGAAGCTGGTCACGTACAGATTGCCGTCCGGGCCAAATACGATTCCCTCGGGCCGGTTCAATTGGCCAAAGCCGCCTGCGTCTTCGAACAACACGTCGGAGAACGACCCGTCGGCGTCAAACCGCAACACGGCGCCTCCGAGGCCAGTCTTCAGCGATGCCGGGCTGGCAGCATAGAGCATGCCGTCCGGGCCGAACACGACACCGCGCGGATGAAAGTCGTGATTCTTGAAGCCTTTTGCCTTGTCGTCGGAAAGCAGATCACCACTGTCCAAGTCATATCGCAGCAGCGAACCGTGCGATTTGCCTTGGGACGTCGAGAAGTTGCCCACAAATAAGTCATCGCCATCAGGTCCAAGAACGATGCCGCGTGGCACGTAGGGCGCGATCTTGGAGCTTTCGCCGATGACTGGGCCCAGCGAGGCCCCAGTCTCTTTGTCGAACGCCACTATTTCGCCCGACAGGTGCGTGTTCACGTTTTGATTGACGACGATCAAGCGGTTCCCATCAATGACCATTCCATTAGGTCCGAGCAGGCCGCTGGTCGAAAACCCGGGATCCAGCGCACCCGTTGCCACATCAAACCTCTTGACGGTGTTGTCGCCGGCGTCGCCGATATACAGCACCTCAGCGCTCGCTGCGCCAGTTGCGCACACGGCCGCCAGTGCAGCGGTGGCAACGAGGAACAGAGAAATACTTCGCAATTTCATTTTCGCACTTCCTTTCGTATATAGTCTGTGTTGTAAACAACCGGCTTAGTTCCGCGCAGACCAACCGACGGAACCGGCATCCACGACATGCGGATAAAGTTGAGTTGACAATCAAATAGCCCAGGCAATCAGGCGTCGTTCGTCGGCAAATCGGGCGCGCCACCTGCCCCGTAGCAAATCAGTGGCACGCCCGAGTTCGTACAACTCCGGTTTTCAAACGCCTCCTAACGTTGCCTGCGCGAACGGCGACCGACCGCCAAAACACTGGCCATACCTACCAATCCGAGGGCCAGCGCACATGGCTCCGGCACCACGTTGAATCCAGCCACGATGTTCCAGCCGTGGCCTTGAATATCGCGGAGCTGCCAGCGGATCTCGTAATCTCCTAACGGGCCGGCATTGGGGTCGTCCGCCCATGGGTGCCAGACCACCTGACTCGGCGCACGGTGACTCGCTCCGTCGAATCCCACATCGCCGGCACGGATGTTGACCATTTGGTCTTGCAGCGTTTCCACTTTTACGTCGTCCAGATAAATCTCAGAGAACGACGTGAATGGGAACAGCGAATTCGGGATCACCGGACCCGAAGCAAAATCGCGCGACGAGCCGGTGACGCCCGGGTCGGGCAGCCACATCATCGCGAGATAGACGCCGTTTGGATCGAGCGTAATCGCATTACGGGGGAAGACAGTTTGCTGCACGAACCCGGCCGCGGCCGCGTTGGTCGAAAGCTCCGTGTCGTACGGCCCGGGGTGCGGCGTATACGTCGTCGTCCCAGGGCCTTCCAGCGGAAGCAGCGCGTCGAGCGTGTCAAAAAACGCGTCCGGGAATGGGGCGGCCGGTGCCGAGAACATTTGAAAGTCTGCCGGTTTCCAAATTGGCGAACCGATTTTCGTGAGCGTGATATCCGCCGCCTGGACGGACAATGTACCGCCGGCGTTCACAAGCAAGACAAACGCCATCGCCAATACGCACGACGGTCCTTTCAACTTGCAGGATGCAATAACGTTGGTGTAAAGGTTGCGGGTCATTAGATCGATACCTCCAAAAAGAGTCAGAGACCAAAAAAAGCCGACATGTCTTCCAATACTCATTGGGAGCATTTCGGGCGTTCTCCGAAAATTGCCGCCGGCGGCCGGAATGCCGTTTTTGCTCTGCCCGCCAAGTTGGGCTTAGGGACTTAGGCGTCGTTACTCGGCGAACTGGGCGCTTACGGAAAGAATTTCTTCGCGCAAACCTGCGGCGTGCAGGCGATGCTGCGACGTACCTTGCCCGGCGTGATAACGAACTACGAAAAACACCGCGGTTGGCGAACAAATCTGCAGTCAGCCGCGCGCTGGTTTGACGCCTCTTGATAGAGGGGCTGTCGGGGCCGCCCTTGGCGTGGCTACCATACAGGCAGCCTTTTCATTCACTGGATCGGGCAGCCCAATAGCTCTCGCGCGACCCCAGCAACGGAACGGGCAATTACTAGTACTAGGCTCATGCGTAAACCGCTAGAAAACGATGGTTCGCATAGCAAAGGTGAGTCGGCGAGCACTTTCGATCGCTTCCGACCATATTTGCTGATGCTTGCGCACATGCAGCTCGACGATGCGCTGCAAGCCAAACTCGACGGATCCGACATCGTGCAGCAGACGCTCTTGGAAGCACATCAATCGCTGGCTGACTTTCGCGGTCGGAGCGATGCGGAAAAGGCCGCGTGGCTGCAGAAAATCTTAGCGCGGAACGTGGCCGATGAAATGCGAAAATATCGCCGCGGAAAGCGCGATGTGCGACTCGAGGCGTCGATCCAGGTGGCGATGAATGAATCCAGCGTGCGACTCGAACGATGGCTGGCACGCCGAAAGCGGTACGCCGAGCCAACGCGCCGTTGCCAATGAACAAGTCGTTGCGCTGGCCGCCGCCCTCATGAAGCTTCCTGAAGACCAGCGGCGAGCTGTCGAGCTGCATCATCTGCAAGGCCTGCCGTCGGCGATTGTTGCAAAGCGGCTCGAGCGTTCGGAAGTTGCGGTGGCCGGACTGCTGCGGCGGGGTCTCAAGAAATTGCGAGAAACAATGCGCGAAGATTCGGTGAGGGAGTCATGATCTCGCAGGATCCGTCGCCCAGCTCGGATCATCCTCTGCTCGATGAGGCGATTGCAGAATATCTTCGGGCTGAGGCCGCGGGACGCGCTGGCGATCGCCAACAATGGCTCGACCGTTATCCGGAATGCGCCGATGAGCTAACCGAGTTTCTCGATGATCGAGAGGGGCTCGATCAACTGATGATGCCGATTCGATTGGACCAGCACGGCGCACCGATCAACCTCGGGCGTGCGGATCTATTCGACTCAACGGACGTTTTGCCAGTTGCCGCGATGGGCGGCTTTGTTCTTGAACCGCCCCGGCTTGCCACCACCAGGTATCGCATATTGCAATTTCTTTTCCACGCCGGCGGTGCTGAAAACTGGCTGGCCATCGACGAAACAATTGGCCGCCAAGTGGCCCTCAAAATTCTGCGCATCTACGAGAGAATCGGAACGGAAGCGTTTTTTCGTCGACGTACAGATCACCGGCCAGCTGGAGCACTGCGGGATCGTGCCGCTCTACGATTTGGGAATCGATGAGGCTGGTCAGCACTTCTGCGTGAAGAAGTTCATTCGTGCCCGGCCGCTGAAGGAAGCGATTGCCGAGTGTCATAAAGTAAAACGGTCGACGGGCTCGCCCAGCCAGCTTGCTTTTCGCCGATTGTTGCAAGCGTTTGTTGATGTCTGCCATGTCATTGCGTTCGCGCATCACAACGGTGTCTTGCATCGCGACATGAAGCCCGACAATGTCATGCTGGAAGAGTTCGGCGAAACGCTCATCGTGGATTGGGGCTCGGCTAAGCGAATTAACCAATCGGTCGCAGCCCGTGACTCGGGTCTGCGCAAAGCGGCAAGGTTTTCTCATCAGCACCCGATAAAGCTTTGGTTGCCTCGCCGCCTTCCATCGCTCCCAAAGACGTGAAGGAATGTTCTGACGGAATCGACGAGGCCAGCGACATCTACTCGTTGGGGGCGACGCTCTACGAAATCCTCACCGGGCGACCACCCCGCCAAGGTTCCAGCAGCGGGGAATTAATCGATCTGGCCGTTCACGCGCGGCCAACCCCGCCGCGAAAGGTGAACTCTCGCGTTCCACGTCCCTTGGAGGCGATTTGTCTCAAAGCGATGTCCTACGACAAGCAGGACCGTTTTCAAACGCCATTGGCCTTGGCCGAGGATATTGAGCGATACTTGGCCGGCCAGCCCACCATCGCCTACCGTGAGCCGCTGCTGACGCGGGCACTACGATGGGTGCGGTGCCGATGGACACGTCCGTAGCACGAAGCTGCCGCCGTGTTCTGTCTGCCCTCATGGTCTTGCCACCGACTATCAGCGCCGGCGAGAATCATGACGCACACGGGCATGACAGAATTCCCGACCACGAGCTGAGGGCACGTCTCTGCCGGACGATCCAAAAGATTTTGCCCGCGACGAATATGCCGCGTCGCAGCTTATTTGGCGAGCGCGCCTCCTCGTGCTGGTTTCCGCCATGCTCTGGAGCACGAGCGGATTTTTCGCCAAAGCGCCGGTTTTCCGCGGCTGGCCCGGGCCGACGCTTGCTTTCTGGCGGGCCGTGTTCGCCTGCCTCGTGTTGTGGCCCTTCGTGCGCCGGCCGCAGTGGACGTGGAAGCTCATCCCCATGACGGCGATGTTTGCGGCGATGAACTTTACGTACCTCACCGCGATGGCCAGGGGCACTGCTGCAAACGCGATCTGGCTGCAGTGCACCGCCCCGGTGTGGGTGCTGCTCGTCGGCGTATTTGTGTTTCACGAGCGAGCCGGATGGCGCGACTGGCTGCTCATCGTTTTTGTCGCCTCCGGCGTCGGCTTCATTCTTTTTTTCGAATCACGCGGCCAGTCGCTCGATGCCGTTGTGTGGGCTCTCGTTTCCGGCTTGTTTTACGCTGGCGTCGTGCTCTCACTGCGTCATTTGCGCAACTTGGATCCGGTTTGGCTGGCTGCATTGAACCATCTTGTGACGGCAGTCGTCCTGGCGCCGTTTGCATTCGCCGGCACGCATTTTCCAAGCGGCATTCAGTGGCTGTATCTTGCCGCGTTTGGCATTCTGCAAATGGGCGTACCCTACGTGCTCTTCGCGAATGGGCTCAAGCGAATTGCCGGGCACGAAGCCGCCGGAATCGGAATGATCGAGCCCATCCTTGTGCCGGTATGGGTGTACCTTGCGTGGGGCGACCAGCCAGCCTGGTGGACCTTGGTCGGTGCGAGCTTGATTCTCATCGGCTTGTCGATTCGTTATATCAAGCCGACGTCAAACGGCAACATGCCGTAAGCCAATACCCGCGAAGCTACGCTCCGCCGGCTAGCTCGAACGCCATTTCCTTCGTCAAACGAAACGTCACCGAGAGTCGTCGGCCGCGCAAAATGACGTTTCCCTGCCAGCGATCTTTTTTGCGGCCGGCGATTCCGTGTTGCCATTGATATCGAGCTTCATCACTCAGCACCAACAGACTGCGCGGTTGAAGCAAGATCGCTTCTCGCCGTTCGTCCTTCGCACATCGAAAGTCCATCACGCACGGCGATAGGAGGCTCAATGATACGACCGTTCGATCGAATGGCTCATAATCGCAATGAAGCGAAATGCCCTGTGCCGGTAGATACTCATTGATCAGCATCTGGTTGAACGGCCGATCGACGATCCCATCCAAGTGCATACGCTCGGCGAGCGCTTGACCCCAACTCGGAATTGGACGCACCGTTTCTCCGCCGCGGCCGTAAGACCAGCCGTACAATTGCCGGCGGCGCTTCCACGTGGTGTCCCACGGCTCGGCATCGATGGCCGCCGTCAACTCCATTTCGTGCTCTTTGGAAATGTAGTCGCGCAAATAGCTCAGGCCCGGGATTCGTGGGAGGTCCACCGCCTCGACTTCTGTAGGAAACAAGCTGCCCATAGATGCTCCTGGCCACCGATTGAATCGTATGGCTCGAGCATTTACGAAATCAAGTGCGATCTGGTGTCCAACTCAGGGCGCCGGCGCCTGGCTTTCGCCGCTTAGAAAAGTTGCCAGCTGATCGAGCCGGTCGGTGCCTATCAAGTCGACGCCCGCGCTCCGCAGCTCGCGCCACATCGCCTCGTTTTCCGGAGTCGCCCAGAATCGCAGTACGCGCCCTGCCTTGTGAACTTTGCTGGCGATCTCTTGCAATTTGGCTCGCTCGTTTTCGGGCATCTCGCCACGACCACGCCAAGTGAAGTGGTTGGACCAGTTGTCGCTAATCATCGGCATCAGATGCGACGGCCGATCGCTATCCAAATCCGCTAAGCGCCCGTCGACTCCGGCGTAACGCAGCGTTGACTTTTCCATTTCCGCGATGGGCCGGTTGCCCGTAATTACGACGGTGATGGCCCCCGGCCGCACCTCGCCTCGCTCCACGACGGTCAGCGATTCCGCATATTTCGAAAGCATCTCATGCAAAAGCGGGTAGGCCTCTTGTGGATCGCTTTTGATGTCAACAAGCAGGAAGAAGCGATTCCCAGTCGCGTGCACGCGCCCACCATTTTCCTTTGCGCGGCGAGCTAGTGGCTCTAAATACAGCGATTCCAGCGTGCGCTCCGGCTTCAGTTCCCGCCGATCGTGACCCACAAGCGCCTTGCCGTCCACTACGAAAATATCCGCCTCGACGCTTGTGAATCCGAAGTCGAGCGCATCGAACAGAGGGCGTTGGTGCCAATAATCATTGTGGGCATGCGCATTGGGGAGAGGTTCGACGGCGAATGCCGCGCCGACACCCACAGTCGCTGCCGCAAGCCCGACTGCCGCTACGCAATGCCGGATGATCATCTTGGACCGAAGCGATAGTCGCATCAATTGTCGCCGGGTGCCGGCGTGTCGACGTCGATGTCGTCGTCCGTTCTGGGATCGAGATCCGGCTTTTGATCGCCAACTTCCACTTTAGGCACTTCTGTCTCGATACGAGTTGAATCGTCCGTGGTCGTGACGTCGCCGGAGCAGCCGGCAACAGCCGTCGCCGTAAGTATAAACAGAATGCAGACGATTCGGTACATCGTTGTGCTACCCTCGCTGCCCAGGCCAGCGTTAAAAAAGCCGCTGGCCTGGGCTGTTGCATCTAGCGCACGCCCATCAGTCAATTATCTGATCCAAGGCTGAACATCAGCCCGATGCACAGTCCGATTAAGAGACCCGTGCCAAATGCCGCAGCGACCGATTCCGCCGGGCGAGCTGCGCACCATTTCCTGTGCACTGTCATATCCCTCCATGGTGCGCTCGCGGACGCGATCCGACGCCCCGCGCAAGGCATGACCGGCCTGGTCGGCGTACTCGCGCCGCCCCGGCCGCATGCTGGATCATTCCGTCGCCCTGTTCCGACAGGTTGTTCAATGTGCGTTCGATTTGCGTACGTGCCTGACCGGTCTTTCGCTGAATCAAGCCCACTAGCTGGTCGTAGTTGCCCTCCGCCTGCTGCAGCTCATCGTCCGTAAGCTGGCCCCATTGCTGCTTGACCTTGCCCTTAAGTTGTCGCCAATTGCCCATGATGGTCTCTTGCGCGGCCATTTTTTGTACTCCTCGTTGGTTAAACGGCGTAAAAATGCCGTATTGCTGGTGATATCTCCCACACAAGGAACCGCAAATTAAGTGCCAACAGCACGACAGTGTTTCTGGTCCGGACGCGTTTGTGCAGCGACATGTTGCACAAGGCAGGAAGCGTGCTCTTCACTTACATTGCGGTGTTAGGCCGCGGACAGAACCGGGCCAAGTTGGCCGTCGAGCGACCGAAATCATGAGTTCCCATA
Organism: uncultured Planctomycetota bacterium; assembly: GCA_963713365.1. Taxonomy (GTDB): domain Bacteria; phylum Planctomycetota; class Planctomycetia; order Pirellulales; family Lacipirellulaceae; genus JABDGM01. Next base: position 79,311 of record CAVQLN010000014.1, read on the forward strand.
ACTCTGTGCCAGCATTCACTTAGCTGTTGATTTGCCAACTCTTCCAGCGGCTTCTCTCCGGAGTAAAATGGAAATAGCTTTGGAAGTCTTTTGTTTGCGGCCCCCCGAAGATGTTGCGTGCAAGTTTTCGCGCGGCATACGCGCTCGCGTGATTGGAGGGATGCAGCCGATGACACGCCGGCGTTTCGCATTCTGGCTCGGATTCGGCCTCTTCACACTGGCTGAAAAGCTGCGAATGGGCAGCCTCGACGCGCTCGCCGCGGCGACTATGCGCGCCGCGGAGCCGAGCCCCGTCGGAGAGAATTCGCTCCCCGTGCACTGGAGCGCGGCCGAGAACAACACGTGGCGCTGGTACGAACGCGAGACCTACGTTGACGGCAAATGGAAACTCACGGGAATCACGACGCCAATCCGTAAAAAGACCGGCCAGCCTTACGAGGGAACCAAACGCTATCTAGACCCCAATGTTGTTCCAGCCAGCGTCCAATCGGTCGACAATGAGGTGACGGCCGAGGAAATCGCCGATGCCAAAGCCAAGTACGGCCACCGCCGGCCGCATGCGTCGCGCGTGACCCGCCACGGCCGGCCGCCGAGCAAATGGCTGCGCAGCCTTAATGCCGACGAGATTCGCATCTGGCTGGCGACAATCGAGGTGCCCGAGGCAGGCGTCGAAGGCATGACCTATTGGGAGCATCTCACGCGCGACCATTTATTCGACGCGGAAAAAATCGAGGGTCTCACCATCGACGAGCAAGCCAAACTGCACGCAGCCGCGCATTACGGGTATTAGCGTTGCACGGTCGATATTCACCCTGTTGCGCGTTTGTTCCCCGAGACGATATACTCTACTACGGTAGAACATCCGCTTACTTGGGGTGAACGATGTTGAAATACAAGGCGGGTTATAAGTACGTCGACGCGGGCGTGCATGCGCAAGTCGTCGACTTTCCCGCGGTTATCACGTGCGCATCAGACCTTGCCAATGCGCGGCGGCTGTTAACCGAGGCGCTGCTTGACGTGGCGGAATCCCGTCTGGAGCTTGGCCAGCCCTTGCCGGCGCCGAACCCGCAGGCATCCGATCCGGAAATGGATTTCGAGGAACCCATCTATCTTCATCTCAGCGCAAACAGCGACATCGACCAAATTCCAGCCTGAGAGATGGCTTCGTGAAGCGAATGGATCTCGTGATGAATTTACGTCGGCAAGTTCTGAACGTTCA
>CAVQLN010000015.1:0-88914 GCA_963713365.1 uncultured Planctomycetota bacterium
ACTCGACGTGTTGAGAAAATACTCCAAGTTCTTGAGTTTTCTTTGACGATTACAAGAGCCGACGGGATAGGTCGCCGCCGCCTTGTGAAAGGCATCATACGCCAGATCGTTCATGAATATGCGAATCGCCGTCAAGGCGTGGGGGCCGGCTCGCTTCCTCGCTTCGTCGACATGCACTTGTTGAATTCCGATGCACAGCATGGCAAAGTGCTGATCAACTTCTACTGGTGTTTTGGTGACCAACCGTCAGGCTGCGCGTAATTTCGCGCAAACGTGATCGACGTCTGGCCCTTGTGATGCACCCGCTTCATTGCTCGACGATGCGACGTTGCCGGTCAATGGTTTTTGGCCGGATAGGTTCGTCGCCAGAGCACCCGGACAAGAACAGCAACACAAAAGCGACGGCGTTTGCAGCGGCGGTGCGTAGCGCCAGATATTGGCCTGACAATTGCCTCGTCCAGAACATCATGCGGGCTTCCCCAATCGGCAAGTCCGACAAAGCCAACCACCCCGATATCATTGTTGCCGTGACGCGAGCGTACAACAATGCTGATATTGTAGTCGACGCCATCGACGCCACGCACTTGACGCGTCGAATGCTCGCCCGCGAGTTGGCGGATATCATCAATCGGCAGCTGGCGATACGCGGCCAGTTCGTCGGCAAGCAGTTTATAGGCAACGACGTGATTCATCGTCTTCCAGGCCAGGCAGGTGATGACTGAGTGCGAAAATGACGCGTATGGTTCGAGATAGGTTCGCTGCGAATCCGTCGAATTGTCGCTATGCCGGCCCCATTGGCACCCGCTTTGCTAGTTTTTCCGTTCAGCGCTGGCGGTACGCTGTCGAAAATCTAAACGATTTCGTTGATATCAGGACGATCTCCACTTTGGTGATTTGGTGCCGAAGGAGGCCAACCATGAATACGTTAAAAAACGGCGCAGTCGGATTCGTTGTCGCGGGTTTGATGCTGCTGCCCGCAGGACTGCCGGCAGCCCGAGCGGATGACGACCCGGAAGATCGTTGGGAAGACTATCAAGAGGAACTCGAGGATCGGCGCGAGGAAGAGCGAGAACGCTACGAAGAGTGGCTCGAAGATCGTGAGGAAGCGATCGAGGATGCCCGCGAAGAAGGAGCAGTAGCCGTGCCGCATCGCGTCGTCGTGCCGGAACGGTCCGTGGTTGTGCCGGAACGGTCCGTGGTTGCGCCGAACAATTGGCGTCCGCGGAATCGGCAGACGCGGTACTGGCAATATGAGACGGCGCCGCGGCAATATCAAAATGAGGAGACATTGCCGCCACAATATGCAGACACTCTCCCGCCGCCGCGCCGGTACACTCAGGAGGACCGTCGGTACACGCAGGAGCAGCGATATTATCGCGAGCCGGCTTACTCGGACCAGTATCGGGGTGATGAATATGACGGCGACGTCTATTACGAGCAGCCGCCTGTGTATGAATACTACTCGCAGCCGGAATATCGAAATTACGGTACGCCGGGCTTCGGATACTCCGAATACGGCCGCGAGCGGTCGGTGCGGGTTGGGCCGGTGGAGGTTTTTTGGAACCGGTAAGCGGGACGCGTATAATTTGAAACGTTGAGCCACGGATACTGGTCGCCAACGGCGACCAGTACCGTGGCTCGTGGCGTTTATGGAGGGTGCGTGCTTATAATCGGCGAACCGGGCGGGGCGGAAGGTCCCGCCGCTAAATCCTAGTCCGTGACTAGATGCGACGGCCGATATGAAACGACTTGCCATGGTGGTTGCGGTATGCGTTTACACATGTTGTCTTTCCGCGAGAGCCAAGGACTGGATCGAGTACGCAGGCGGTAAAGGCCCCGGCATGGGGAAGCACATTGTGCTCGCGAGCGGCGACGAGGAGTATCGCTCCGAAGAAGCGCTGCCAATGATGGGCAAGATCTTGGCCGTCAGACACGGTTTCCGCTGCACGGTGCTGTTTGCGATTAATCCAGAGGATGGAACGATCGATCCGAACAACAAGTCGAACATTCCTGGGTTCGAGCACATTGCGGAAGCCGATCTGGTGATCCTGTTCCTGCGGATGCGCGAACTGCCCGATGAGCAAATGCAGCATTTGGTAAATCATCTTAATGCGGGCAAGCCGCTCTTGGGGCTGCGCACGTCGACTCACGCTTTCGAATACGCGCGGAACAAGGAGAGCCGCTTTGCGCGGTTCGATCGGCGGCACACGAACGGCGGCTTCGGCCAGGAGGTGCTCGGCGAAACGTGGGTCAGCCACCACGGTCAGCACGGCAAAGAAAGTGCCCGTGGGCTTATCAACGGCATGCACGAAACGCACCCGGTGCTGCGCGGGGTGCGCGATATCTGGGGCCCGACCGACGTGTATGGCGTGAAACACCTGCCAGACGACACCAACGTGCTGGTTTACGGGCAAGTGCTCAAGGGCATGAAGCCGAATGACCCACCCAACTTCGAAAAATCAATCATGCCGATGATTTGGCAGCGCGATTATAAGGCCGACAGCGGCGAGACGGCGAACATCTTGTGCTCGACGATCGGCTCCGGGCCGGACTTCGAGTGCGAGGATTTGCGGCGGGTCGTCGTGAACTTCAGCTATTGGTCGCTGGGCCTGGCGGATGAGCTGCCTGAAAAAACGAACGTCGATTACGTAGGTGAATTCAAACCGACGTATTTCGGCTTCGACGGCGCGAAGAAGGGCGTTCGACCGGAAGACCACGAGCTCAATTGATTGAAGAATCCGGATTGGGGCTGCCGTGAACGATGAAGCCAGCTATCTCTGCGGCGCTTGCGGTGAAGAGATCGTGATCCCGATCGATTTGTCGGAAGGGGCGCTGCAGGAATATGTGGAGGACTGCCCCGTGTGCTGCCGGGCGAATGTGATCCGCATCGAGGTAGATCGTGAAGGCGGTATTGCGGCTTGGGCCGAATTGGAGTGATCCCCGGTCAAAGCGGGACTGGCCAAAGCGGCGATTCATCCACTAAGCTCTAGCACGCACTTCCGACCGCCACACTCATCCTCCCATGCCGCGACGAGCCGCCGTAGACCCGATCTCCGCACTGCGGCACGGCGGATTCTTGCTGTATCTCATCGGCGGACTGATCTCCAACTCCGGCAGCCAGATGCGGATCGTGGCCGTGCAGTGGGAGATGACGCTTCGCGAATCGGACCTGCGAAGGCTCGCGCTACTGCTCGGGATACATTGGCCTGGCGCTGGTGCTGCCGGTGATCTTGTTCGCGCTGCCAGCCGGTGCGGCGGCCGATCGCTTTTCGCGGCGCTGGCTGATCGTGATCGCACAGCTCGGGCTGGCCGCCTGTGGCGTGGGGCTGGCGTGGGCCTCATGGACGCGGGCACCGCTTCCGCTGGTTTATCTGCTGTTGTTTGGCACGGGCGCATTTCGTGCATTGGGATGGCCCGCATCGACGCGCGATTGTTACTGGCCTGGTGCCCGGCGAAAGTGTTTTCCAACGCGGCCACGTGGCGCAGCAACGCCTATCAATTGGCGTCGACGGTTGGCCCGCTGGCGGGCGGAATTCTGTTGGCCTGGTGGAGTCCGGCGGTAGTGTTCTTGATTGACGCGGCATCGAGCATCGTCCTGGCCGCGTGCATGCTGTTCGTTCGGCCGCGGCCGCAAGAGCGCGCGGTTGAGCCGAAGTCGTGGAAGAGCGTGCTGCAAGGCATTCGCTTCCTGCGCCACCAGCCGATCATTCTTTCCACGATGACGCTCGATATGGTGGCCGTGTTGTTTGGCGGCGTGGTGGCGCTGTTGCCGATTTTTGCGAAGGAAATTTTCCATGTGGGCCCCGAAGGGCTGGGCTGGATGCGTGCGATGCCGGCGCTGGGCTCAATCGTGATGGGTTTTACCATCGCATTGCGACCGCCCATCCAGCGCGGCGGCCGCACGATTCTTTTGACGGTGATAACATTCGGCCTGGCAACGATTGTGTTTGGGTTGTCGACTTCGTTCACGCTGTCGCTGGTCGCACTGTTTGTGTTGGGCGCCGCCGACAACATCAGCGTGGTCATTCGGCAGACCGTGCTGCAACTTTTGACGCCGGATTCGATGCGCGGCCGCGTCACGGCAGTAAGCGTTATCTTCATCGGCTCCAGCAACGAGCTGGGCGAATTCGAGTCGGGAATCGCCGCGAGCTTGCTGGGCCTCGTGCCATCGGTGGTCTTTGGCGGAGTGATGTCGATCGTGGCAGTGGGCGTCGTTGCCGCGGTTTGGCCGGAGCTGTTGCGATTGGGTGCGCTCGACAATCTATCGCCGCCGGAGCCGGTGGAATTGGTGGTGTAGCGGTGGACCCGAAAGGCAATAGCTGGCGCGCCGCGACGAAATGTTTGTCGGGGTGCGCCGGCCGCCGCGCATCGTCAATTGACTTTGAGGTGCCGCGCGTTATGATCGCGCGTGTTGGCGGCGCTTCGGGATGGAATCATACGGAGAAACAATCATGGCACTTTCAAAGTTGGCGAGTCGCAGGGTGGCGGAGACGATCGGATTATTGTTAGTTCTCGCTTTCATCGCGGAGGCCCAGATTCCGGGCCGCGAGCGCACGCGGCGGGTCGAAGGGGAGCGAGAGGACTCACGACCTGAAGAACGTCGCGACAGGCGGCCAAGGCGCGAAATTCCGCGCCGAACCGAATCCAGGACGCCGACCATCGATCTGCGTACCGGCACGTTCGAGTTGCGTCGTGAGATTTTCCGCGGTCCGCCGCGCCGCTCGCCGCGCCGCATCGCGTCGCGCTGGCGGCTGGGCGTGTGGACCGACAACGCGCCGGCCGGCTTGCGGATTCGCGAAGTCTCGCGCTATTCGCCGGGTTGGCGATTCGGACTGGAAGAGGGCGATTACCTAATGGACATTATGGGTTATCCCGTTGGCTTCTACGAAGGCGCCTATTATCCGCTCTCCGAAACGCTCAACCAGGTGACGCCGCCGGACGGTTGGATTAATATCCTGGTCTGGAACAGGCGCTCGAACGCCGAGGAGACGATGTGGATGCAGGCCGAGCCGCGCGTTGGCTTTGGGGCAGGTGAATCGGGTGAATGAGTTATGTGGGTTTTTGTTGAAGGGACTTAGCATGACTTGCGAATCGTGCGGCGCTACCGTTGCAGAGGACTCGGCGTTTTGCCCCCGCTGCGGTGCCCAGTTGGCAAACGGAGAGGCTGCGTCGCCCGAGGGGGCGATCGACGAGCAGCGAGCGCCCGGCGCCAGCAAGTTGCGGCCGGCCAGCACGCGATCGCCACGCACGCCGCCGTCGGAAGAGGAATTGTGGTCGGGCACTTACTCGCCCAAGGCGATGGTCGGCCCGGCTATCGCACTCGCTGTGCTCACGGTGGTCGCGCTCATCATCGGGGGGATTGCCTTCCCGCCAGCATTGATTTTCGTCGGCCTGGGAGCGGTTGTGTTGTGGGCCATTTTCGGACTCGTGCTGCTGTACCGGCGCATGACCGTGCGCTATCGGCTGACGACGTTCCGCTTCTTTCACGAGACCGGCCTCTTGAGCCGAACACGTAACCGGGTGGAAGTCATTGACATCAACGACGTCACGCTCAGTCAGGGCCTAATCGAGCGATTGTTCGATGTGGGTACGATTCACGTCCAATCCAGCGACGTGACACATCCGAATCTGCACCTCGTCGGCATTGAAAACGTTCGCGAGATTACTGACCTGATTGACAACACTCGTCGTGCCGAACGGCAGCGCCGCGGGCTGTTCATGGAAAACATCGGCGGAATGGGATAGCCGGCACTCTGCCGCTGGACCGGGCCGCGTGTTATTATGGCGGCAGTCGCCCTCGGGCGATGATGGCCCGGCGCAAACTATCTGATCGGAGACTCAACGATGAAAGCAATCCTTACCGCCGCCTTGATTGGAGGGGTTTTCTTTATGCAACGGAACCTGTGGGGCGAAGAGCCGGACGCGACCGCAAAGTCGCAGGCTGCCGAGGCGACGCCGCTCAACCAGGAGATGAAAGCACTCGACGGCAAGAAGGTCAATCTGGCGAAGAAATACGACGACAAGGTGGTGCTTCTGGTGAACGTCGCCAGCAAGTGCGGTTACACAAAGCAGTACAAGGAGCTTCAGGCGCTGCACGAGAAATATTCCGAGCAAGGACTGGCGATCGTCGGCGTGCCGTGCAACCAGTTTGGCGGCCAAGAACCGGGCACGGCGAGCGAAATTGCGGACTTCTGCAAAGCGAACTATGGCGTCGAGTTCGACTTGATGGCCAAGGTTGACGTAAACGGCGAAAGCGCCGCGCCGCTGTACAAATATCTGACCTCCGAGGAGTCGAACCCGGAGCACGGCGGCAAGATCAAGTGGAACTTCGAAAAGTTCCTGTTCGATCGCGACGGACAGCTTGTAGCTCGCTACGAGTCGAAGGTGAAGCCCGATGCACCGGAAGTAATCGAGGCGATTGAAGCGGAGCTCGCGAAGAAGCCGTAATTCGCCAGCACGGTTTTCACGACACGATGGAAAAGCGATTCGACTGCGTTGTCGTGGGCTCGTGCGTGGTGGATGTGCTCGCCCGGCCGGTGTCCCTTTCGCAGCCGATTGGCCGCGGCCGTCTCGTCGAGGGCGAGCCATTGCGGCTGACGACCGGCGGTATCGTGTCCAACGCAGGCATCACGCTAGCCCGGCTGGGTATGCGCGTGGCCGCGTTCACGTACGTCGGCAACGACGAATGGGCCGAGGTGATTCGCTCCCGCTATGCGGCCGAGGGAATCGACACCTCCGGCCTCATGACGCACCCCGAACGGGCCACGAGCACGTCGGCCGTGCTCATTGATCCCAGCGGCGAGCGCAGCTTCCTGCATTGTGCCGGCGCACCGCGGTGGCTGGATCGTGAAGCTTGCCTTGCGCGGCTCGATTTGTTCTCCGAGAGCCGGGCGATGCTGCTCGGCTACTATCCGCTGATGACGCGGCTGCAAAGCGATTTGCCCGAAGTTTTCGCTGCCATGCGCGCGGCCGGTTGCCTGACGGCGCTCGACGCGGCCGGCGACGGCGGCACGATGGATCCGCTGGCGCAAATTCTGCCGCATCTGGATTTCTACGTGCCCAACGAAACCGAAGCGGCGCATCAAACGGGCCGCGAGGAGCCGCGGGCGATGATCCAGGCATACCGCGACGCGGGCGCTCTGGGCTTGCTCGGCATCAAGCTGGGCGAGCGCGGCGCGTTATTGAGCCCACGCCCTGGAGAATTTCTCGACGTGGCTGTGGTCAAGCCGCCCGGCCAGGTCGTCGATACAACCGGCGCGGGCGATTGCTTCTACGGCGCGCTCTTGGCGGGCGTGTTGCGCGGGCTAGCGCCGGCGGACGCCGGGAAGCTGGCCGCGGCAGCCGGCGCGTATTGCGTCACTGGGCTTGGCGCAACCTCTGCAATTCGCGGCTATGACGAAACCGCACGGCTGGCCGGGCTGGCTTGATGCTCCGGGGCCGGAGTCTTCAAGCCGCTATCGACGCGTTTCCGATTTCGTCGTGCGTTTTGGTTCTTCATTTGAAATCGCACACGACTCCCGACCCCTTGGGCGAGGCAGCGTGTAAGGGGTCGGGAGTCGAACGCATTCACGGTCCTCAAAAATCCTTCACACGATGAAACAGCTCGGTGTGGAGTGCTGGTTTAAGACTCCCGGCCCCGTTAGTGCGACGGCTCGTCGCATTGCTAGCAGTCTGACAATTGCTCGGCTTGGCAGAAGGCGGAGCTTCTGATAATTTGCTCACCCGCGGTTGTGAAACACCAGGGAGACGCGCGGGCATGCCCCGCGACAAGGGAAAGGACGTAGGGATGCAGTTGTCACCCAATGTCGCCGGGCGCAAAGCGGCGACGCTATCCGAAGGGCCGACAGGGAAGGAGGCCGCCATGACAACCGACCACCAAGCGCAGCTTCGCGTGCACATTCGCTGGATGATCCGGCGCGACATGCCCGAGGTACTCGAAATCGAACGGGGCGCGTTTGAGTTCCCCTGGTTCGAGGAGGAGTTCATCCGCTGTTTGCGGCAGCGCAATTGCATCGGCATGGTGGCCGAGCACGCCGAACGCGTCGTCGGCTTCATGATCTATGAGCTGCACAAGACGCGGCTGCACATCTTGAACTTCGCGGTGGCCACGGACTTGCGGCGGCGCGGCGTTGGCCGGCAGATGATCGAGAAGCTTGTCGGCAAGCTTTCCAGCCAGCGGCGGACTCGCATCAGCCTGGAAGTGCGCGAGACGAATCTGGCCGCGCAAGTGTTCTTCCGCGCGAGCGGCTTCCGGGCCACGAGCGTGCTGCACGATTTCTACGACGACTCGCCGGAAGACGCCTACTTGATGCAGTACTGCTGCCCGTCGGAATCGACGGCGCTGGTGCTGCCGATGAACCGCATCGATCGACTGGCGGGTTGAAGAAGCTGAGAACGGAGAGTCACGAGCGGAGAGCCAGAAAATGCTCGAATCGGCCCATCGCGCTGCCCGTGACGCCGACTTTTGACCCCTCATAGCTCAACGATTGTCGCTTCGATGGCGGGCAGATCAACGACCGCTACACTGTGCGGGTTGGCGCGATAGATCGCGCCGGGATTCAGCACCACGGTCTTGCCGCGGCGGTCGATTGCCGCCACATGCGTGTGGCCGTAACACACAAGGTCGTACTCGCCGCTCTCGATTGTCTGGCGGAAGCGGCGGCCGTCGTGACTGTGCAACAGCGCGACCTTTACGCCTTCGAACTCTAAATCGCCGAACAGGCCGTGGCAAGTCTGGCCCAGTCGGTCAATTCGCTTGGCAAATTCATCCAAGTCTTCGTCACAGTTGCCGAAGACGAAGTGCGCCGGCCAGGCGGCGAATAATTCCACGACGGCAATAGAGCCAATGTCGCCACAATGCAATACGGCGTCGACCCCAACGCTTTCAAACATCCGCACCGCAGGACGCGTTAGCTCGACATGCCCGTGTGTATCGCTGATGATTCCAAGTCGCACATCAGGCTCCGTGCAAAATAAAAAGGAGTCTCACGCAAAGGCGCGAGTCACCGATCGACTTGTGCACTTCAATCATTTTGACCCATAAATTTCTAGCTCCAATGCACGCACTCGATCGCGAAGGTGGCTTGCAACTTCATCCGGCGATCCGCCATCGGCAAATACGGTCAGGATTGGCCGGCCGGCTTCAATCAATACACCGGCAGTTGGGATATCGGACAAACTGGGCCAAGGCGTGCGCAGCGATTCGGCAAGCGCCGTTCGGTGAATTGCTTCGGAACATTGATATCGCGCTTGGCGAACAGGATCACCTTGCCACGCGTTGGGGACTGGGGGCTAGGGACTGGCGGCTGGACTGCATTCGATCCCGATACCCACAGCCCCGAGTCCCTAGCCCCCAGCCCCTCAGCACATGCGGAGGCATGCAAAGCGACTGCGCAGATTCCCATCGCACGCTCCACGATCTCGACTGACGCAGTGTATCGTGGGTTGACTTCAATCGTCCAAACTTTGTCCCCATCAATAACCAGGTCCACGCCGAACAAGCCTAGAAGCTCAAAAGCTTCCGCAATCACCCGGCCAATTCGCGTGATCGTGGCGAGCGCCATATCGGAAACTGGCCACGGACCGATTGAGCCAGCGTATTTAAATCCGTTCGCGCCGAGCCAGGCTTCGCCCACGAGCTGCCGCGTGATTCCTAAAAGCGACGCGCTGCCTTGTGCCGCTACGAAGACAGCGGCGCAGGATGTGCCGGCGACTGCGCCGCTGGTAACAAAGAGGGGGAGACGGGGAGAGAGGGAGAGGGGGAGATTTGATGAGAACGGTTTCACTTCTGAGTCTCCCCCTCTCCCCATCTCCCACTCTCCCACTCTGTTCCAACGACCTCACTCCGCTGCCGCTTGCGCCGCGATAGGTCTTCGCCAGCCATGAGCCATCCTGCGGCAATCCTGCGGCCGAGGATCGCATTTCGGGAAACAAGAGGCCAGCCTCCTCGAGAGTCCGCGCGAGTTCCCACGGCGAGCGGACGCGGGTGAGCACGTCGCCCGTGTTGCCCCACAGCGGCGCGACCCACGCCATTTGGTCGACAAGCTCCGGATGATTTTCGAGTGCGCCGGTGTACATCCACGCGGCTGGCTCCAAACTTCGAAGCCAATCGAGAAGTCCTTCTGGGTAAGGGGCGATTCGCGTCGTCGTGGCGACAGGCGCAGATCGGCATCCGCGAAGAGATCAGCAGCAAGCGGCCGAAAACCGGCCCGAACGGCCGACGCGGCGGCTGAGCGGACGCTCGCTCCAACGATGGCGAGGGGGTTGGTGATTGGAGGCATTCGTAGGGCGGGTGCTTGCACCCGCCGAACCGGATTGTGCGATTGAAAATGGCGGGTGCAAGCACCCGCCTTACTTTCATTCCAGGTCAAGCCGCTGCACGTGGCAATGGGGCATGGCGACCTGAATCTTTCGAGCTTCGTCGTGGCTCACGTATCGTCCGTCGACTTTCAGCCATTCCAAAGCCGGAAGTTTCGTGACTGGCGCTAAAGCTTCAGCCACCATCAAATTGCCGCGCACGCTTAAGAGCCGCAATTTCGGAATGGCCGCCAGGTGCTGCAGCGAGTCGCATGTTGCATCAACTACTTCGCTGGGTGGTCGGCCGGAGATCCATCGCGTGCCCTTGTCCTCCATCATCTCTGGCAAAGTGGCCTCCGGCTCGCCGCCCTTGCCGCGATACCACAAGTCGAGTTCAAGATGACGCAGTCGCTTTAGGCCGCGCAGATTTGCGAGCAGTTCAGGCGTCAGATTATCGCCATGAAGCGAGAGATGCTCCAGTTGATTCATGTGCGCCAATGGCGCCAGGTCGTTATCGGTCAGTCGCTTTCCTTCAAGTGCCAGCGAAACGAGGGCGTTGCATTGTGTTAAATGTGAGAGGCCCAATCCAGTAATATTCGGGCTCCGAATTTCAAACTTGGTTAACGCCGGCAATTCCGCCAGCCAGCGGAGATCGTTGTCCCTTAGGTTTCCCGTCTCGCCCTCGTCGATGGATACCGATTCGAGCCTCTTTAATTTCGAAATGAATTCCAATCCTTTGACTGGAAGAATCGTACCGCTTGCGATGAGTGACGTCGCACTAATAAGGCGGCGAAGATCCTCATCGTCGGTGGAGCTGAGCTTTTTCGCTGGGAGTTGGATCGCGCCGGCAGCATCCGGCTGCAAGCCGAAATTGGTCAGGTCGGCTTGAATCGACGAAAGGACCGACTGTGGTGAGCGAATATTTGTGGTCGGATATCGATATCTATCTCTTAGCTCGGCCGAACCGAGATCGACGACGACGCCGGCCGCTCTCACGCGAGAAATCGCGAGTTGTTCCTGCAGGTTGGCCGGATACATCACGCGTTCTAACTCGGCCAGAGAGACGTACGAAGCAGCCGTGTCGGTAACATCCAAGATTAGCAATTGGGCGAGCGGCTTCAGCTCGAGCAATCCTTTGTCAGTGACGCGCGTGTTGCGCAGCGCAGCTCCAAGAGATTCGTGAGCGAGGCAACGTGGCTCAATGCCGCGTCACCAGTATTTGTATTGGACAAATCCAAACGGAGAATCCAGCCGCAGCTGCGCAGGCGCTGGAGCTCTTCGAGGCCAACGGATGAGCCGGTCAGGTTCACGTGCCACTTCGCTTCGCGCGGCTCGACATAGCCAAGCATGCTGGAGATCCAATTGGCGCCAGGCGATGGTTCATCGGCCCAACCGCAGGTGTCAACCGAGCCGCCCAGTCCGACAATCAGGCTCCGCATTCGAGCCTTTCGCTGTTGATATTGGCGAGCTTCGAAGGGCAGGGCGACGAGAAGCACGCAAACCACCGTGATGCCCACCAGCAGCGTGCGGAGGCGAAACCGCAGTCGTGGCTTCCAACGGCGAAACATGTTGCGGTCCGCGGCCAGTGTGATGCCCCGCCGACATTATCCCGCAGCGCGACAGAATTGACAGCGTAGGGTGGGCATTGCCCACCGTTGTTGGCGTAAAATTTGGTGCGCAGTGCGCACCCTACGAATTACCCTTGTCTTCGGGCCCGAAACGGCCCCGATATTCGTCGGCCGGGTACTTCTGGGCGTTCTTGACCATCTTGGCCCGCATCGCGCTCGACACGTCGATGCCCAGCTCATTGGCCAGCGCGAATGAGTAGCCGACGACGTCGGCCAATTCCTCCGCCACCTCGGCGAGCTTCTCGGGGTCATCGGCGATGCGGCGAGAAGCTTCTGTCGTCAGCCATTGGAAATGTTCCATCAACTCGGCGACTTCGATCGCCAGGGCCATCGATACATTCTTCGGCGAATGAAATTGCGCCCAGTCGCGCTCGGCGACGAAATCGCCAATAAGTTTCTTCAGCTCGGCAACCGTAGTGTGACAATCAGAGCTGTGCATGAACTCGGCTCGTTATGAATGACGAATGACGAATGTCGATGACGAATTGGGAGACACTGACTTTGCCTCATTCGTCATTCGTCATGCGGAAATTCGTCATTCCTCAGAATCCCGGCAGCGCGCGCTGCCGCGGCGGATGGCAGCGATCATGGTAACGCAGGCGGTAGCCGTCGGCCAAGTGGGCCATCACTTCCAGCACCAACAGATCGGCGCGATTGATGACGTGCCTGCGCGCTGCGATTGCCGAGCGTCCCGATCAGCTCCTCGAGCACTTGGACATGGAGCTGCATCGTTCGTCGAGCGGAGATGCCCGCCTCCGCCAGGAGATTGGCGAGCGTGTTCATCTCGTCTGCCAAATTGCCCGCGCCCATCACGACGTAGGCGCGAAGCATTTCGCGGTAGTGTGCCACAAGGCGAGTCGGGGAGATCGCAATGAGTCGTTTGAAGTAAACTAAGGTCACGTAGAGGGGGAGATAGGGAGAAGGGGAGAGGGGGAGACTCAGTGGACGCTTTGCACAACGAGTCTCGCGCTCTCCCACTCTCCCCGTCTCCCACTCTTTCATCCCGAATCCGCTCCAGCTCCGCAATGAGCGCCCGCTGCTCGGCCAATAGTCGCTCGGCTTCCTGATGCTCTTGGGCAAGGCGCTGCTGCTCCGCCTGCACGAGTCGGCGATGCTCGCGGACCAACTGGCAGCGCTCGATGGCGCGTGCGAAGGTCCATAGAAGCGATCGCGTCGTTGTCTCCGCGACACAGCAATAAGCATCGGCGCCGACTTCGTAACACAGTGCCGTCATTTCGGATGACGGGGCCGTGCCGAGGATGATCATCGGCTCGTCGTTGCCGCCCGCGCGGAGGCCCTCGATGAAATCGAGCGCATCGAGCACGCCGGGTTCGTGGCTCGCCAGCACGGCGTCGAACACTTCGTTGCGCAGGTGCGCTAGGCCTGACGTTACACCGACCGCTTCCTTGAGCCAGATCTCGGCGGCGCAATCGGCCGCAAAGGCCTCGGCCAGCCAGCCGCCCGTGCGGTGCAATGTGGTGACGTACAGCACCTTCATCCTAGCGGGCATCTGGCCCCAGATTTTTATCGCTGTGCGTTTCGCATTTGGACCAGCGGATGTCTTGGTGGTTGGCATTGGAAACGGGGCGTCAGTGCGCACCCCGGGCGTAATTTTGGCCTGGTATGGCGGCGAAACTTTAACGAAGTAGGCAATTGCGGTCAACGGCGGGGTCAATAGCGTGAGCGCGCCTGATCGCCGTACAATGAGCCGCATTGGCGCGGCCGGTCACCCTTGCACATCTGCTAGCAGCTCTATGCGACTTGCCTACCTGGATTGTGCGAGCGGGATCAGCGGCGATATGACGCTCGGGGCGCTGGTGGATGCCGGCGCCGACTTGAAAACAATTCAGACGGGAATCGATTCCTTAGGCCTGCCGAGTTGCCGCCTTGCGACCAGCGAAGCGAAAAAACGCGGCTTCCGCGCCACGCAAATCACGGTTGAACACGAGCCGGAGCACAAACATCGCCACCTGCACCACATCACGGCGATGATCGACGGAAGCACGCTTTCCGCGCGAGCGAAGGAACTGGCGACCCGCGATGTTTCAAACAACTGGCCGCGGCCGAGGCGAACGTTCACGGCTCGACGCATCGAGAAGGTTCATTTCCACGAGGTGGGCGCCGTGGATTCCATCGCCGACATCGTTGGCTCCGCGATCGGCTTTGACTTGCTGGGAATCGACCGCTTCGTATTTTCGCCCGTGCCGACGGGCCACGGATTTGTTGAAATCGCCCATGGCCGATGTTCGATTCCCGCGCCGGCCACCGCAGAACTTTTGCGCGGCGTGCCGCTCGCACCGCTTGACGTGGAAGGTGAGCTCACTACGCCAACGGGCGCCGCCATTGTCGCCGCACTCGCCGATGACGTCGGCCCGCTGCCCGCGATGACGGTCGAACGGATCGGATACGGGGCCGGGCAAAAGGAATTTCCGCAAGCGAATCTGTTGCGCGTATTGATTGGTGAGGACGCTGCGACAACCGCCGCGAAGTCGCAAACGGCACCACACACGGAGGCGATCGTGCTGCTGGAGACGAATCTGGACAACGCCAGCGGTGAGGAAATTGGGCACGCCGTGGAGCGCTTGTGGGAGGCTGGTGCAATCGATGTCACACTGCTATCGATTCAAATGAAAAAAGGCCGGCCGGGAATCATCGTTATGCGTTCAATCGCGGCCGGCCGATGCCGACCGCCTGGAGGGAGTTCTGTTTGCGGCGACGCCAACCTTGGGCGTGCGCCGCTCCACCGTGATGCGAAGCGTCCTGGCGCGCGAGGCGGCCAAAGTCGAGACGCCATGGGGACCGATCATCGGCAAGATTGCCTTTTTGCCCGATGGCTCGCGGCGGTTCTCGCCGGAATACGAGGAATGCCACCGGATTGCGGTGCAGCACGGCAAGTCGCTCGCGGAAGTGTTGCGGCGCCGCGAGGGCGGCATTCCAATCGTAGGGCGGGTGCTCGCACCCCCGCAGATTTTGTTCCTGGATATATGGCGGGTGCACGCACCCACCCTACGAAAGTGCGTCAAGCTGCGATTCGATTGCGGCCAGGCCAACGGCCGGCTCTTGGCAGGCAAAGTTCTGGCAAATGTACAGCACGGGCTGGCCCTCGCGCGACGTCTTGCCGGCGAAAAGTTCATCGAGATGCGGCGAACGCACGCCGTCGGCGATAGGTTTTGAATCGCGTGCGGCAACGACGCTCCGCGGCAGGTAACGGCGGTGTACTGCGGCCAACGCAACTTTTGTAACTTCGCGGGAAAAATCTCCGACTAGAACGAACTCTTGTCCCGGTCCAAAGTAGCGGTCGAGTGCCAGCAGCATCTGGCCGGCCGCCAGTCGGCGCTCGCTCCATGATCGGCACAGCGGCAGCGAGTGTTTCCTCGGCGGCCTCCAAGTAGTCGCTGCGGCCCAGAAGCTTACCTAGCCGCAACAGCGCCGTTGCCGCCAATGAGTTGCCGCTCGGCGTGCTGCTATCCGTAAGCTCTTTGGTGCGCGTGATGAGCTGTTCGTGATCCGTGGCCGTGTAGAAGAATCCGCCGCCGGCCGGGTCGGCGAACTTTTCGAGCACGATGTCCATCAGCCGCACGGCTTCATCGATCCATTGCTCGTTGAAATTGGCTTCGTAAAGGGTGACGAGTGAATTGGCGAGTGAGGCATAGTCGTCGAGGTACGCATCGAGCTTGGCTTGGCCGTTGCGCCAGGTGTGAAGCAGGCGGCCGTCGCTCATGCCGCATGCGGCTGAGGATGAAGTTGGCGGCTTCGCCGGCTGTAATGACGTATTCGGGTTCATTGAGCGCCGCGCCGGCTCGGGCCATGGCGTCGATCATGAGGCCGTTCCAGGCGACGATCACCTTGTCGTCGCGGCCGGGTCGCACGCGTTTTTCTCGGGCGGCAAACAGTTTCTCGCGGCTCTCGGCCAGTTCGGCGGCCAGTTCTGCCGGGTCGCGCTGCAAGATGGCTGCGCACTGTTCCAGCGTCTTCGGCAAGTTGAGGATGTTGCGGCCTTCGAAATTGCCGACGTCCGACACGTCATACACGCGGCCGAACGTCGCGCCGCGCTCGTCGCCCAGCACCGCTTCGATTTCGTCCGGCGTCCACGTGTAAAACAGGCCCTCGTGGCCTTCGCTGTCGGCATCTTCGGTGCTGTAGAATCCGCCCGCCGGGTCGGTCATGTCGCGGATGACGTAGTCGAGCGTCTCGCGGACAACGCGGGCGTAGTTCGCGTCGCCCGTCGACGAGATACGCATCGAGATACGCGCTCGGCCAACAGCGCGTTGTCGTACAGCATTTTCTCGAAGTGCGGCACGAGCCAGCGGGCATCGACCGAATAGCGGGCAAAGCCGCCGCCGAGATGATCGTAAATGCCGCCGCGCCGCCATGCGGTCGAGCGTGAGCCGGACCATGTCGAGCGGGCCCTGCTGACCAGTTGCGCTGCGCGACGCGCACCAGCAGCTGCAAATCCATCGGGTGCGGAAATTTTGGTGCACTGTCCGAATCCGCCGTACGAGCTGTCGAATGCTCGATGCAGCTGGCTCACCGCGGCGATCGATCAAGGTCGGCGTTCAAACTGGCCGCATCGCCACCGCTCACACTGCCGACGTTTTGCAACTCGGCCGTGAGCTGGTCGGCCGCCGTGAGGGCGTGCTCGCGGCGGTTTTTCCAGGCGTCGATCACGGCGGCGAGAATCTGATCGAACCCCGGCATGCCGCGCGAGCTGTGCGGCGGCCAGTACGTGCCGCCGTAGAACGGCTTCAGGTCCGGCGTCAGAAACACGCTCATCGGCCAGCCGCCGTGGCCCGTGAGCATCTGCACCGCGTTCATGTAGATCTGATCGAGGTCGGGCCGCTCCTCGCGGTCGACTTTGATCGGCACGAAATTCTCATTGAGCACGCGGGCGATCGCTTCGTTCTCGAAGCTCTCGTGCTCCATCACGTGGCACCAGTGGCAGGCCGAGTAGCCGATCGAGAGAAAGATCGGCTTCTCCTCGCGCCGCGCTTTCTCGATCGCCTCGTCGCCCCACGGATACCAGTCGACCGGATTGTTCTGGTGCTGGAGCAGATACGGGCTCGATTCGTGGGCGAGGCGATTAGGCATGCGACGTGCATTGTCAAGGAATTACAGAGGTACGAGAGCCGAGGAACGAGAAAGTGCGTAGTGATGACGATTATTCATCTGACATCTTCGACTCTCTACTCGTCACGCTCTTGAATTCCGCTCATTCGATCCAGCCGCCGCCGAGCACGCGCTCGTTGTCTCGGCATCGTAGCAAACAACCGCCTGCCCCGGCGTGACCGCGAATTGCGGCTCGTCGAACACGACGTGCAAACGTCGTTCCGCGAGCACCGTCAACGTCGGCCGGCTGTGCGGCGGCGTTGTAGCGGATCTGGGCGTAGCAGCGCAGCGGCGTATCGACTTGCGTCGTCGCGATCTGGATCAAGCCAGTTGCAATTCGCGCGCCGTCAGCTCACGGCGATCGAGCTCCTCGCGATCGCCGATCACGACGCGTCGCGACTCCGGCTCAATCCGCACGACAAACTTGCGATCGCCGAGCGCAACGCCGAGCCCCTTCCGCTGGCCGACGGTGAAGCCTTCGATGCCCGCGTGCTCGAGCCGACGACCGTGCCGTCGGTCGTCACGAGCTCGCCTGACGTGTTCGCGCATCGCCGCGCCGCGCACAAACTCGTCGTACCGGCCGCGGGTGACGAAGCAAATCTCCTGGCTGTCCTTCTTTTCGGCGACGCGCAATCCCAAGCTCGGCCGCGATCCGGCGGATCGCCGGCTTTTCAAAGCTGCCCACCGGCAGCATCATCCGCGGCAACAAGCTCGCGTCGAATGCCGAACAGCACGTACGATTGGTCCTTCGCCGCGTCGACACCGCGCAACAGCGCAACGCTGCCGTTCCGACGCTGTTTCGAGCCGGGCGTAGTGGCCCGTCGCGACGAACTCGGCGCCGACGCTGTCGGCGTAGTCGAACAGCTTGCCGAACTTGATCCAGTTGTTGCACTGCACGCACGGGTTGGGCGTGCGGCCCGCCGTGTACTCGGCGACGAAGTAGTCGATGATCTGCCCGAACTCGGCCTGGAGGTTCAGCGCGTAAAACGGAATGCCGAGCTTGTCGGCCACGCGGCGGGCATCCTCGGCATCGGTCGCCGTGCAGCAGCCTTGCTTGTGGTGGAGCAGCGAGGAGCGGGAGCGAGGAGCGAGCGAGTCGGAATCGGCACATTCCGGCTCCTTGCTCCGCGCTCCTGCTCCGTGCACGCCGCCGGCGACTGCTTCGCCATGGCGCATGAAGACGCCGATCACATCGTGGCCCTGCTGCGGCAGCAAGTGGGCCGCGACGCTGGAATCGACTCCGCCACTCATGGCCAGCACAACGCGCGACATATGGCGAGTCTATGGGCTGCGGCAGCCGAGCGGCAAGTATCGGCCTCGTCGCGGACTGCGAGCGAACCGTATAATTCCACTCGCAGGTCAGGCTGTCCAGACCTGACATCGCCAGTGCACGAACGCCAAGGTCGACATTCATTCGCGTAATCTTGACGTCCTTTGCGCTCAGCGGCTAACAAAATCCGTTACCCGGAGTTTCGCATGGAAAAAGAATACATCGATCGCGCGAAGGCGATCCGCGAAGGCATCCTCCAACTGCGAGACTCTCTTTGACTGGGAAACCAAGAAGTCGCGGATCGCGGCCATCGACGACGAAATGGCCCAGCCGAGCTTTTGGGACAACCAGGAGCGGGCCCAAGCCACCGTCGAGGAACGCAAGTCGCTCAGCGGCATCATCACGCCGCTCGACGATGCGCGTCAAGTCGCAGCGACGACCTGGCCGCGATGATCGAGATGGCCGACGAGGACGAGTCGTTCGCCGCCGAGGTGCCCGGCCGAAGTCGAGCGGCTTGAAGACAGTCGTCGAGGAGCTCAAGCTGAAGGCCCTGCTCAACGGCCCGCACGACGCGGCCGGGCGCGATCCTCTCGATCAACGCCCGCGACGGCGGCACCGACGCCAACGACTGGGCCGAGATGCTGCTGCGCATGTACACGCTGTGGGCCGCAGAAGAACGGCTACTCGGTCGAGCTGCTGGAGCGCCAGGACAGCGAGCAGGCCGGCATCAGCCACGCCGCGATCGCCATCCGCGGCCCGATGGCCTACGGCTACCTCAAAGGCGAAACCGGCATGCACCGCCTCGTGCGGATCAGCCCGTTCAACGCCGAAGGCAAGCGGCAAACGAGCTTCGCGGCGGTCGACGTCTCGCCCGAGATTGCCGATTCGGTCGAGATCGAGATCGACCCGGAGGACGTCCGCGAGGACGTGTTCCGCGCCAGCGGCGCCGGCGGCCAGCACGTCAACAAGACCTCCAGCGCGATCCGCCTCACGCACTTGCCGACGAACATCGTCGTGCAGTGCCAGAGCGAGCGCTCGCAGCACAAGAACCGGGCCACCGCCTGGAAGATGCTGCGCGCCCGCATGGCCCGGGCCGAGGAAGAAAAACGCGAGGCGGCCGAAGCGGCCAAGTACCAGCAGCAGGCCAAGGTCGGCTTCGGCTCGCAGATTCGCAACTACTTCCTGCACCCCGACCAGCGCGTGAAAGACGCCCGCACGAAGTACCAGCAGGGCAACTTCCACGCCGTCCTGGACGGCGACATCCAGGGCTTTCTGGACTCCGTGCTGCGCTGGCGCACGGGCATCCGGTGGAGGAAAACGGCGAGTAAGCGCAACTCAATTGACGTTGCGAAAACGATAGCCGGAGGGCCACGCCCTTCGGTACCGGACCGCGTGGCGGTCCCGCTATTGGCGACATCAATTAAAACGTCGCTCTAATCGCGGAAATACGGTTCGCGGGCTTTTTTGCCCACGATCGGCTTGATCTCGCGGACCCAGATGTTGCGGAACCGCACCGGGTTGCCGTGGTCCTGCAGCCTGATCGGCACCTTGCCGTGCTTCTCGTACTTGGGCGCAGAATCGAACGGCGTCGTGCCCAACAGCGCGAAGTGATTGAGCATCAGCACGCCGTTGTGAAGCACCGTGATGTAGGCCGGCGACTCCAGCGAGCCGTCGTCCTTGAAGCGCGGCGACGTCCAGATGATGTCGTACGTGTTCCACTCGCCGGGCGGGCGCATGGCGTTGACCATCGGCGGCGTTTGCTTGTAGATCGCGCTGGCCTGGCCGTCGAAGTACGTTTCGTTGTCGTACGAATCGAGCACCTGCAGCTCGTAGCGGTCCATCAAGAACACGCCGCTGTTGCCGCGGCCCTGGCTCGCGCCGCTGGCCGGCACCGGCGACGACCATTCGATGTGCAGCTGGCAGTCGCCGAAGCTCTGCTTGGTGGTGATGTCGCCGCCTGTGGACGATCGCTACGCCGTCTTCGATCTTCCACTGGTCGCCGTTTTCCCAGGCCGAGAGATCCTTGCCGTCGAACAGCACGACGGCATCCGACGGCGGATCGGCGTCGGTCTTGCCCGGCGTAATGATCGGCGGCTCCGGCCACTCGATGCCGGTCAAGATACTCCTCGGGACGCTGCACGAGTGCGACGAGCACCACAGAGCCAGCGATGCTCACGGTGCTAAGAACGATAGCGATGAACGAACGCGAGACCGATTTGCCTGACGTGCCATGATGCTGTTGCCTCGCTGCGATGAACGCGAAGGTGGCCATTGCGCCACCTGGATTCAGCTGCGATGGCCAATCATGGTCGCACGCCAAGTTGGCGACTCGATGATTATGACTGCGCTCGCGGCGAGGAGCAACTGCCGCGGCACTCGTCCTTGCCGGCGGCCGGCAAATTGGCCAGAATAGCGGGCTTCGAAAGATCCGGCAAGCGCAGTCGCGGACTATGTTTTAGAGTCGAGTTCTCACATGTCACGTCGAGCAGATCGAAACGAAGAAGCGCCAGTACACGGACAAGTACGTGGTGGTGGACGCAACGCGGCCGGAGCTGGCGCGGTTTCGCGACATCGTGGGCCAGGTGAAGACCGTAAACATGAGCGGCCGGGCGCTGGTGGAGTTCATGGATTACCACCTGAACATCGGCTGGTACGACATCGACCCCGACGTTCTTGAAGGTCGTCGACAAGCCGCCGCCGAAGGCGGCAAAGCCGGAGGCGAAGAAGCCGGCGGCAAAGGCCGAAGCGGCAAGCCAGCCGGCGGCGAAGACGCCAGCGGCGAAGAGCAGCCGCAAGCGAACGCCGGGAAAACCATCGGTGGCCGATATTCTTGCCGCGGCACGCGGCGGCAAAGCGGCCGCACCGAAGCCTGCCGGCGAGGCCGCTTCAGCGGCCGGGACCGCGCCGCAAAGGCCACGCCGACGCCCGCCGCCGGCAACCAGCGCTGCCGAGCCGCCAAAGTCGACCGCTCCAAGATGAGCGTTGCCGACATGCTTGCTGCCGCCCGCGCCGGTGGAGCACCTGGCGCAACAGCGGCCGCCAACTCCACCAGCTAAACCGCAAGCGGCGGCAGCGCCTGCCGAGAGGAAGCGCCTGCTGCCGAAGAACCGGCCGTCGAAGCCCCGGCAGCAGCCGCAACGCCCAAGTCCACCGGAAAGATCGACAAGTCGAAAATGTCGATCGCCGACATGCTCGCCTGGTGCCGCCAGCACGACGCGAAGTAACGTGTAGCTTGCTGGCACATGATTTCCACGCGGCATTGTGCCATGTGTCGGTCGAACGGAGCGCCACGCCTACTACTGTTCACACGCGTGGCTTGGCCGCGGCTCGCACTCGCGCACTTCTTCCTCGCTTGCCTCGGCGTGCTCGGCGCCGTTCACGCTGCCGTTGCCGTCGCTGTCTTCGAGCCGTCGTCGCCTACCAGCTTCGCCAGGCTATCAGGAATCTCCACGCCGCCGATGTCGCGCATCACGTGCAGCATGGGCGGCAGCGTGCCGGCCATCTTGTGCAGGAAGTCGGCCGTGTTCGAGCGGCCGTTCTGCGCCGCCATTTTCCCACACGACGACCTTGTCGAACTTGATGTTGCTGATCGCCTTGGCGCTGGTCTCGGCCAGGTGTCGAGGTGCTCGAGCATCATGAGCTGGAACGCCTGCTGGGCGCCGCCGCACGCTTCGACGATCTGCTTGAGGCCCTCGCCCTTCTTGGCCAGGATTTCGTAATGGCCGCGGGCCTCGGCTTCGAGCTTGGCGAAGATGGCCGCCGCCTCGCCCTGGGCTTCGAGCCGGCGCTTTTCGGCTTCGGCTTCGGCATCGACCACGATGCGGGCCTTTTGGGCCTTGGCGGGCGCTTCGAACTTGGCCCGCTGCTCGGCTTCGACGCGCTCGGCCTCGGCCAGGGCCGCCTTGGCCATCGCGCGGTTCTGAATCTCGATGACCGCCGCCTCGGCCTCGCGCTTGCGGGACTCGCCCTTCTCGTAGGCCTCGGCCTTTTGCACGAGCAGCGTGGCCTGCGACTGGGCGATCTTGGCGTCGGCGAGGTTTTCGCCGTCGACTGCTTTGGCGTTCGCATCGGCCATGGCGATACGCTTGGCCTGCTCGGCCTGCTTGACCTGCACGTCGCGCTGGAAGGCGGCCGTTTGCTCGCCGACCGTTTGCTCTTTCTCCAGCTCGGCGATCCGCACCGCCTGCTCGCGGGCCGCCTCGCGGGTGCCGATCTCGCGCTCCTTGGTGGCGCTGGCGACTTGCACGACTTTGTCGCGGTCGGCGCCGGCGACGCGGATTTCGCCTTGCTTCACTTCGTCGGCCACGTCGGCGCGGGCCTGCTGAATCGCCTGCGACGCCGCCTTCTGGCCGATGGCGTCGATGTAGCCGCTCTCGTCCTGGATGTCGGTGATGTTGACGTTGATCAGCACGAGGCCGATCTTCTTGAGCTCCGGCTCGACCGAGTTCTGAATGTGCTCGAGGAACGTGTCGCGGTCGCGGTTGATGTCCTCGATCTTCATCGAGGCGATCACCTGCCGCAGCTGGCCGAAGATGATTTCCTCGGCCTGCTTGCGGATCTCTTCCACGTGAGGTCGAGCAGGCGGATGGCCGCGTTGGTCATCACATCCGGCTGCGTGCCGATGGCCACGGTGAACACGCTCGGCACGTTGACGCGGATGTTTTCGATCGACAGCGCGCCGCGCAGCGGGATTTCGATCTGGATCGGCTCCAGGCTCAGGTAGCGGTAATCCTGCAACAACGGCAGGACGATGGCCGTGCCGCCGTGGATCGTCTTGGCCGTCCGGCCCGTGCCGGTGAACGCACCGTACACCACGAGCACCTGGTTGCTGCTGCAGCGGCGGATCGTCGATTTGATGAAGCCCACCACCATCATCAGCACCACGACGACCGCGGCGATGATCAGCAATGGTCCGAGGTAGCGCCACATATTCGGATCGCTGATACCACCGTCCACTTGGGCCAATAACAATTGATTCACGTTCATCGCTTACCCCCACCTTCTGCCGTTGCCGGCGGCTTGATCTGATTTTGTTAAGCTTATTTGTGTGCTGGCCCTAAACTCCGGAGCCGACATTCGTAATTGGCGTCGATACGTTCGCCATGAATTTCTCGGCACGCGACACGCGCACGGTGTCCGAATTGACGATGCCAACGACGATGACTTTTTCACCGGTCTTCAATCGCTCCTCTTCATCCGTGACGGCCTGGTATTCGGCCACCCGGTTTTGCAAGCGGAACGTGACTTTGCCTGCGCCGCCGCGTTTGGCAGGAACCGGCACGTACACGGTGGCCGAAAGTCCCAGCGCGTTGCGTATGTTTTCAGTGCCAGTGTGCTGCAGTTTGTACACTTGCTTAAACAGCCAATACACAGCGAAGGTCGCGGCAGCGCCGGCAACCGCCGCGATCACGAACGATATCGTTGCAGGCTGGCTATATGCCCGGGCTGTGATGCCTGCTAGCCCAAAGAAGGTCACCGCGGCGCTCAACGTGCGCAGCGAGATCACTTCATAGAACCAATGCGCTCCAGGATGGCCGAGGTCCGCGTCGGCCGCCTCGTGCCAGGTGGCATCGCCTGCGGCAACGTCTGCGCCGCCCACATCGACGCCGTCGGCATCCAATCCGCCGGACAGGTCGGCGCCATCGGCTGCAAGATCACCGTCGCCGCCGAGTCCCAGCAGCATCAGCACGAACTGGAAAATGAGCACCGTGCCGCCGATGAGCGCGGTCAAGTTAAATACTGTGTCCAACCACATGGCAGAACCTCCTGGACCACGAGCGCCGAACGAGGCTGCTCGCAGCCCGCAATTGTAGCTTAATCCGCGTGAGCGTGCGATCAGGCGCGACGAGCACGGGGCGTTTCAGCCGGCAAAACCGGCACCGCCGCGACGCAATGTCGAGCCTGATTATTTAAGAGCAATTCGCTGGGGGAGAGGCAATCTTGCCCGAAAACAAGTCAGCGAAAAAAGCCAAAAAAACAAGCTTGTAATGCCATTCAGCGAGCCAGCATCAATGGCGTGTAACTGTTCGGTGGCTAAAATATTAGGACAGTGCCATACAAACCTTGGTTAAAGAATTCAGCATGGAAACGCGCATGAAAACACCGCCTATTGTCCCAATTGAGTACGCGGGAAAATGGATCGCGTGGGACTTCGATGAAACGAAAATCATTGCGAGCGGCCGCTCGTACGAGGAAACCGTAAAGGCTGCTGAGGCGACTGGGGAGAAGCGGCCAATTCTTGTAAAAGTTCCGGATGCGCAGGTTCGATTCATCGGCGGCCCTCGGTTAATTTGCCGATGAGGCTCTTTGAGTCAATCGGAAGAGTATTGCAAAAACGTCGCCGACAATTCCGACGACAATCCAGATGAGAAATAGCACAATTAGAACGGATGCAATGCGGCGCCAAAATACATGTACTTGCTATCCAGTGTGTCGGCACGCTATCTGACTCGTCTGACGTTGCTTCGCCGACGTCGACCTGCGACCAGTCGACATCCTTATTCTCTCGTACGACGTCGCGCAAAATGGTTCGCGCTTGCAGCAGATCGCCTTCGGCAACCAGTATCTTCACCCAACCGGGCGCTTCGGCGCAGAAGCCGGCCGTGTGCGCGCCGGTCATCGTCGCTTGAATGCCGGCTTCCTCCAAAGCGGCGACGATGATGCCCGCCTCCATTTCCGTCGGCGTCGATTCCAAAAGCACGAGACGCTCGGAATGTTTCGCCATGAGGTTTTCGCCGCCTCATTCCTCTTCCGGCTCGCCAACGTCGACCTGCGACCAGTCGATGTGGTCGTTTTCGCGCTGCACTTGCTCGAAGATTTGCTTGCGCGCTCCAGGTCCTCTTCCGCCACGATGATCTTCACCCAGTTCCACGCGCCGGCCGCAGACCGGAAGTGTACTCATCGGTCTCGGCGCGGATGCCGTTTTCTTCCAGTGCGGCGACCACGATCGCCGCTTCGGTTTCGCTCGGAACGGAGGTTAAAACGGCGGTGCGTTCGTTGGGTTCTGTGTTCATGCCGTCATTGTAGCAGGCACATGCCGACGTACGTAGGGTGGGCATCGCCCACCAATCGATGTGCGCAAGCGCGAAAATGGTGGGCAGTGCCCACCCTACGCGAACAGCGGTTCAATCACGCGGCCGCCGCCGGCGATCTTCATCGGCCGGCCATTCTTGGCGGTGTACGTCGTTTGCAGCGAGATGCCCAGCGCGTGGCAGACCGTCGCCATGAGGTCTTCGGAGGAATACGGCTCGCTCTCGACACTCGTGCCGTCGGCGTTGGTCTCGCCGATGGCCCGGCCGCCTTGAATCGCCGCGCCGCCGATGGCCACGCTCCACGCGCGGGCAAAGTGGTCGCGGCCCGCGTCGCCGTTGATCCGCGGCGTGCGGCCGAACTCGCCCATGCACAAGCACGACCGTGCTCTCCAGCAAGCCCGCGCTGCTGCAAGTCGTCAACGAGCGCAGCGAATGCCTTGTCGAGCTCCGGCAGCTTCGTTTCCAGCGACGTGAAGCAGTCTTGGTGCAAATCCCAGCCGCCTGAGTTCACTTCGACGAACGGCACGCCGACTTCGACCAGCCGGCGGGCCATCAGGCAGCCGCGGCCAAAGTCGTTGTCGCCGTAGCTTCTCCAGCATGTCCTGCGGCTCGCTGCGCACCTTGAACGCCTCCATCTGCTCGCTGGTCGAGCAGGTCCTGCGTTTTGCCGAGCACCTTCGCAGTGCTCCTCGGCCGCCGTGCCGCGGCGCTCGTCGATGAACCGCGTTTCCAGCGCGGCCAGCAGCTTCATGCGGTCGGCCATCCGCTGCCACGGCACGCTCATGTCCGCGTCGCGAATCTGGCCGTTGGCATCGACTTGAAACGGCGCGTAGGCCATGCCCAAAAAGCCGGGCCCTTCGCTCGGCCCGCCGATCGACACGAACGGCGGAATCTCCAGCTCGGGCACCTTGTCTTCCATCTCGTGGGCGATGACCGAACCGTAGCTCGGGTGCTCGACGCTCGGGTTCGGCACGAAGCCCGTGTGCATGTAGTAGCGGCCGCGATCGTGGTCGGCCTCGCGCGTGCTCATCGAACGGACGATCGACAGATGCTTCATCTGCTGGGCCAGCGAGCGGCAGCTGCTCGCAGATCTGCACGTCGCCTGTCGTGGAGATCGGCTTGAGCGGCCCGCCCGTCGGCGCACCCGGCTTCATGTCCCACATGTCGATCGATGGCGGCCCGCCGCCCAGCCACAGCAAGATCGCCGACTTATGATTGCGCGCTGAGCGACTCGGCATTGGCGCGCAGCGTCCGCGTCAGCGCAAACGCCGGCATGCGCAAACGCCGACGCCCCCGCCAGGTGACGCATGAAATGGCGGCGCGACATGCCGTGAGGGGGTGCAGCAGTATTCCATGGATAACCCTTCTGGATCTGCCACAGAGATCACAGAGTTCACAGAGAGTAAACTTGCTTCCAATATAGAATCTCTATGTTCTCTGTGACCTCTGTGACCTCGTGACCTCGTGGCTAAAGGAATCATTGTGCGTCCATGCTAATGGATCAAGTATAAACTCGTTCGTATTCAACAGCGCCCACCAAATATCCTGCAGCGCCGCGCCCACGTTGCCGTCGCGGGCCACCAGCAGCTCGTTGCTAATGTTCAGCTCCTGCCGCGTCGGCAGCCGCGACAGCGCCGCCAGGTACAGGTAGCGAATCTTCTCCGCGTTATCCATTTTCGGATTGGCGGCCACGCGGTACAGCATGCTGCCCGTCTGGTTGCCGGTCGCCCGCCGCACCATGTCGCCGTTCATCAGCGTCAGCGCCTGCGGGATCGAGCCGTTGAACGTCGTGGCCTCGTCGTTTTCGTCGGTGCCAAACGCCGTGGTGAACTGCCGCAGCCACTGCTCCTTCATGCGACTCGCGCTCGTCGGTCCGAGAGCGTGCTGTCGGCCGCCGTGGCCACCAGCAGCGAATCATAAAGCTGCTCGGCCTGCATCTGCCGCAGATAGAACCGGCTGAACATCGGCCGTGCGCCGAGCGTCGGATCATCGTCCTCGTTGCGGCCGGTCATCTGGCTGCTCAGGCTGTACGGCTCCGAAAGCACGATCCACCGCATGAGCTGCTTCAGATCGAAGCCCGAACTGCGGAACGCCGCGCCCAGCTGATCGAGCAGCTCCGGGTGCGACGGCGGATTGTGCGGCCCAATGTCGTCGATCGGCTTGGTGAACCCGTAGCCCAGAAAATGGCCCCACATGCGGTTGACGATCGCCCGGTCGAACTCGCGCGACTCGAGGATCAGCTTGGCCAGCTCCTCGCGGCGGTTGACGTCGGCCACGCGGCCCCGGTCGCCGAAATCCTCGCCGCGGCTCGGCATACATCGCCGCCAGCGACGTCCCGTCGATGAACACCGGGTACGCCACCTTCATCTTGCCGTTGCGCAGCTCGTAATAGATGTCGGCCTTCTCGATGTCGCCGCCCTCGCCGCGGAAATCGCGGTTCACCACGCGGCCGTAATCGTCGTCGTCGTCCTCGTCGCCATCGCGCACGCGCTCCACCTCGCGTCTGCCGGAAGAACGCGTTCAGCTCCCAGAACTGGTTCTGCTTGTGCTCGTTGAACGGATGGTTGTGGCACTGCGTGCACTGCACGGCCATGCCGAGGAAGATTTGCGACGTCTTCGCCGTGGCCTGCACGCCGCCCTCTTCCATCTTGTCGGCCAGGAAGTTGGCCGCGCCGTTGAAATCCTCCTCGCCCGGCCGGCAACTGCCCGTGGCCGTGATCAGCTCCGAGCGCCATCTGGTCGTACGGCTTGTTGTACCGGAACGCCTCGCGCAGATACTCCTGCATGCCGGCGCGGTCGATGAGCGAGCGGCGCTCCGTGCCGCCCGTGCGGCCGATGAGAAGGTTGGTCCAGATCGTCGTCCAGTTGCGGGCGAACTCGTCGCCGTACTCGTCGCCCAAGAGACGGTTCGACAAGCCGCGCTCGCTTGTCGCGCTTGCGATCGGCATCGTATGCCTCGAGCTCTTCGACTGTCGGCATGCGGCCGAGCAGGTCGAGATACACGCGGCGGCACCATTCGCCGTCGGTCGCCGCCTTCGACGGCACGAGCGAGTTGGCCTTCCAGCCTTGCTCGATCGCTTCGTTGATCAGGCTTACTTCCGCTGGACCGACGTCAGCCGATTTGCGCGACGCTGGCGACGATGATGATGTCTTCGCGCGAGTGATCGCTTCGGCCGCCCAGATGCTTCCGCCGGTCAGAACAAACGCGGGCAGGACAAGGGCGATCGGCACAGCGGCTCGGAATAAAGCCGTCCGCGACAGCGGCCGCCTAGAAATGCGATCGTGTGCCGCAGTCGACAGTCTGCCGTATTGCCCCCGACGCATAGCTGACTCCCGATGAGGTGTCGTGAATCCACGGCGAGCCATCGTTTGGCAGCGCTCGCCGTGCTTCTGTGTATGCTACTGTCGACCGCTTTCGGTCCCAAAAAGAATTTTTGAAATTCTTCTGAGCGGTGTCTGCCTGTAATCGCACCCAGCGATCTGTCGCGCGAAAAGGTTGTATCGAAACAATACACATGTATTATTTTGCAACAGTCCAAAAAGAAGGGCGAACCCGGGCGTCCCTCGTAAGGGAAAGCCCAGGTTCGCCCAAAGACGTGCGAAAAACACTAAGATTAGATGCGACTGTGGGAGGTGGTCAGTGCTATCTAACCTCTGTTCTGCTAGTGATTTTCGTTCACGTACTGGTGTGCCTCTTCGCCTTCCGGCCCTCTTGTCTGTTCCGGCCCCGAGCGGGTCTTAGCTCGTGTGCCCAAGTGGATCCGTCAGACGACGCCATTCCTATAGGCAACTGGCGTGCCTAAACATGGTGGTGGTGTCTTATTTGTGGGGAATTAGGGAGTCACGTTTTCCAGCAGTTCCCGCACGCGTCCAAACTTCGGTCGTGAGGCCGTGGGCCATCGCTGGCGTCAGGCCCTTGAGCGTGCGGTGCTTGCGGCAGTAGTTGTAATGAGCAAAGAACAGCGCCAACGCAGCGCGGTGGTTCGCCCATTTCTTGCTGAAGCAGTAGGTGAGGCGGGCCATGCGCTTGCTAAAGCAGCGGATGGTGCCGTTCATGCGCTCGACATGGCTAGTGCATATCTGGTCTTGTGTACTGGCGTGCCGTGCATCGGTGTGCGAACAGCGTCTATTATCCGAGCCGGCGAGTAGGTGCGAAAATCATCGTCAAGGTGCCGACCGTAAACTTCGTCATAACCCCGTGATCAACGCGGCCGGCAAGGTGCTTGCGGATCGTAGACGGATAAGACTTGAAGCCGTCGGTGCTAATGTGGAAGTGGCCGGTGCGTGGCAGCGTCCAGCTTGCGAATGAACTGGTCGGTATGCTGCTCAGTCCGCCGGCCCATGTGCCACGCAACGAGCAGCTTTGTCT
The DNA here is from genome assembly GCA_963713365.1 of uncultured Planctomycetota bacterium. Classification (GTDB taxonomy): domain Bacteria; phylum Planctomycetota; class Planctomycetia; order Pirellulales; family Lacipirellulaceae; genus JABDGM01. Next base: position 29,701 of record CAVQLN010000015.1, read on the forward strand.
GCCGGTCAATCGCCGTGAAGCAGAATGAATCGCCGCAACCGCCGACCATCTTTTCGCGCTTTGCCGTGGCGCGCTTGCACAGAACAAACTGCCAGATTTCGTCAACCTGAGTATCGCCCACAAATACGCCTTTAATGTTTTCTTCCATGAATGACTGGCAGGGCTCACCGAACATGACCAGCACGTCCAGCACAACGCGCGTTTGGACGTTCGCATCATGCGGGCCGTGGCCGACACTGAAGTTCCTTCGCAAAGCATTTCAACAATCCTTGCGGCCTTGTCCAGGCCGATTCTCATGCCGTCTAGCTGTTGCGTTTCGTCCGTCCACGACTTGCCACACAAGCAGCAGCGGTATCGCGTGGCACCTTTAGGGGTTTTGCCATTCTTTTGGACCTTTTCATGCTTACAGTTGCTAACTATCACAGCGAAACTTCCCTTTTTCAGGGGCTTTCGCTATGATTCAGTAACGAGGCTGGAATCTGGCGAAAGCCGATTTCAGTTGCCCCGGTCGCTGCTTCTCAAAGACTGCGGCGGGGTTTTTCTTTGTCTGTACTTATTGTATACAGAATATAGTATGGATTGCAAGGGTTGACGCTATACTTTTTTTGGATATATTTAGTGGCATGGAAAACAAACGAATGGGCAGGCCGCCCAAACCGGCCAGTGACCGTAAAACCGCCGCCATGCAAATTCCGATGACGGACGCGGAGAAGAAGCAGATTGAGGCCGCAGCCGAAGTAGACGAGGCCAAACCCGTTACGTGGGCACAGGGAAGCGCTCCTAAGGGCCGCGAAGCGTCGCGGCAAATAAAGCGGAAGGCAAGGGTTTCGAACCCATCCGTCTGAACACGGACCCCTTAGGCGGCTTATAAGACCGCTGTAGCAGCCAAGCCACGGGTTGGCCCTCCGAATACTTATTTTGTCATTGGATAGCATGATGTGCGTCATTGCCAGAATCCCGTCTCCGATTTTCCCGATCTTCAAAACGAATAGCTAACCGATTGATATACGCATTAAGCAGAAACGCCGCGAGTACGGCCGTCACCACCTGAAACCAGATAGAGTTGACGATGGGTTTTTGGAATTGGCTTGGAATAGTCGGCGGCCTAGCAATGGCAATACATGAACTGCATCCGCTATGGAGCACTCGCCATAAGCGCAACAAAGAATGGTGGGCTGGATTGTTTTGGGGCTTTATTGGGCTTGCAGTAGCGGCCTCATCGTTGATTGGCGGCTTGCAATCAGCAGCCGACGCGACGCGACTGACGGGACAGATCAACAGTGTGCAAATAGCCGCAGATACCGCTAATGGAAATGTGCGTCGCCTAGAAAAAGACCTTGCTGATGCGGAACAGAAGGAGGCAGCAGAAGAAACGAAGGTGCACAACCGCGGCCATCTGTATACGCAAGCGGCGGTTGTGGATCGACTGGCTTGGCGATTGAGGACGCTGTACCCCAAAAAAATAGGGATAGTATGCGTCAACGCATCGAACGAAACCCCGAGACTTCGCTGACAAGATGCGGCAATTATTGGTCCGCATCGATATGATGGGATCATATTCCGGTGGCGGCGAAGTAGTTAATCGATTCAGCGGGCTGCTGACGGTAACGTCGCACTTTAGGCGGCGGTGGAGAAGGTTTGGGGTAGTCGTTTTGCACGGTATCAATTCACCGACGACAACGCGGAAACTATTGTGATGCATTGCGTGAGCTGGAGTGCTGATGTTCGCGTGAGCGAGCGCAGCATATGCCGCTACAGCGCATCGTTCGGATAAACGACGGTAGTTAGTACGGCAGCTCATGCCGCCCGACAACCCATCAAAACACGAGCCACATGATGGCAGCAAGCAAAAGCTACACCCCAACTACGGAGATAACTTTAGGTCCCGCATATGGGCATTGCGCAGATTTGTAATATAAAAATACAAATCGAAGCAGCAGGCACGCAGTTACTTCGCAAAGCCAGGCGGCATTGCTGGAGGCGCGTTTTTCAGAAACATCGCGTTTAAGCTTGTGGCACGGCTATTTGGTTCAGATGGTGGGCTTTTGGCTCTATTCGATTGGTCGCTTTGACTCGCAGTGGATCATGGCTATCTTTATCTTTGCATTCGCTACGCTTACCGCTCTGGTGCAGTGGCTGGCGGCGGACCGTCAATGGAGGGCGATGTGTGCTCAGAACAAGATCATGTTTCGGCAGGTCACACAGACCGACGCAATAATCGCCACAGTGCGGGCTGAGCAAAGGCTGTGGCTCTGCTTGGACAGTATCCACTTGGATGAGTCGGACTATCGAAATCTAGGTTTCGTGATGGTTGCTAAAAACACTGGCTGTTCGCTGGCACAGAAAATCTTCGCTCGACATGGCCGTAGCATGGGCTGCGCATGGAACTTTTGATTCTGTGGCTCACGCTAGTAATCCGGCTAACTTCGATAGGATGTTTGATCACATAGTTGTTCCGCTAGATGGGGTTCGGTCTGCTACGCTGTTCAACCCCTCCACTAGTCGCTTCGTGGAACCCCAACATTCCGGGCTAGCTTTACTTGATCCTCTGCTACCGATACACCGATCTGGCTGGCACTCAATACGGCACAGACCATTGCTGCTATTGGGAAACGGGGTCGAGAAAATATACAGTTGTACCGGCTCCTTCGCACGTATGTACTAGCGGCTGCTATGCTCGCCACAGAAGTCACACACCATCCCCAGTTTCCCCACAAATAGGGACCACCACAAAGGGACGTGTTGTCATTACATGTGTCTTGTTTAGCTACGAGATTTGGCTTTGAAGATTGCATCGACAATCGACTTTATCTGCTCTGCGGCCCATCTGTTTTCTTAAACACAAGCTCACGCAGATATCGTTCGCCGCCGCATAGACTCCGGTGTTGGAGATGCTTTTCGCGATGATACATTGCAGTATTGATCTCCTACTTCTCCGCTAGGTGTATAAGTGGCTGTAACGAGCTCTACTTCCCGCAATATTTCGGAAAACGCGCATTATCTATTTTTTCGTACATGCTCCAATTGTTGCGAGACTGATCAATGACTAATAGTATCGCGCGCAAACTTCTGATAAAACATACGCTTCCATCATGGGAGCTGTGCCCGATGTTTCTGGGGCGCTTCGTCCATGCCGCCACGGAAGCCACGCCGCAATAACAACCAACGGTCCACAACTACCAAGAATCAGGGCCGTCGATGTTCTCAAGCGACTACATTCTTGTAGACATCTCGCTTTGTTTAAATATCCTGGGATGCAACAAAAAAGAGCACCGCACCGAGCATGGTCCAAGAATTCTGATCACCAAAGCACGGAATAATCCATGGCACTGCTGCGGTTGACGTGCCAAGCCGACAACGTAGCATGCAGACAGTCACAACTGCATGTCGGACTGGGCATTGATCTTGAGCACATGAGCCGCAGCACCAACTGGCGGCTTTTTGCGTTTACGGAACACCCGTTCAGGCAATCAAGATTATATCGCCGTGACGTTTTCTAACAGCTGGCGAACAGTCCAGACCTCAGTCGTCAAGCCGTGCGCCATCGCCGGCGTGTGGCCCTTCAACGATGAATGCTTCCGGCAGTAATTGTAGTGGCATAAAGAACATGGCCAGCGCCGCACGGTGGTTATCCCAGCGCTTTGAAAGCAGGCGTGAGCCGGTTCATTCGCTTAACAAAACGTGCGAATTGTGCATGTTGTGTCGCTCAACGTGCGAAGTGCATATTTTATCTTGCTGGTAGACATCGCCGTGCATCGGGGTCTTGTACGCGCCTATTATACGCGCTGGCGAGTACGCGCTTATGGGGTAGTTTATCGCACGGCCGTATATCTTGTTCATGATGCCGTGGTCAACGCGGTGCCCAAGGTTGCGCTTGATGGTCGAGGGATACGATTTCCAGCCGTCGCTGCTGATATGGAAGTGGCCAGTCGTGGCGCGCTCTAGCTTGGTGATGAAATGCGTCCGTGTGCTGCTCATTGCGCCGGCCCATGTGCCAAGAGACAAGTAGCTTCGTCGTGCGCTGTCAATCGCCGTGTAGCAATAGGCATCACCGCAACCGCCGACATACTTCATACGCTTGGCCGTGGCAGCCTTGCAGAACACGAAACCCCAGATTTCGTCCACCTGGACGCTATCCACAAACACGTCCTTAATGTGCTCCCGCATGTAATCGTCGCATTTCGGCCCGATGAACGTGCAGCAGATCAAGGATAGTGTCCTTGCAGACGCCCGTAATCCGGCAAGTGGCCCGAATCGAGGTGCCTTCACACAAGCAGCGTCGATAACCTGCGCGGCACGGTCAAGGCCGATCCGCAGGCCGTTGAGTTGTTCGGTGGATTCGGTCAGCATTTTGCCGCAGTCTTTGCAGCGGAGCCGGGGCGTGCCGGCCTTGGTCTTTCCCCACTTCATCCGGTTCTTGTGCTCACAAGTGGCGACTATCACAGCGAAGTTTCCCATTGTTCAGGGGCTTTCGCTATAATGAAGTTCTCAGGCTGATTCTGGCGAAAGCCGGATTAGTTGGCCCCGGCCGTGTTATGAACAGTGCGACCGGGGTTTTTTGTGGCATTGAGTGGCGTCTTGAATATATATGATAGGTGATATCAAGTCGGCTATGTCAACATGATTTGTCTAAATGTTTTTAAAGGGTTTTATGGCTAAGAAGACAGAGCGTGGCGGCAATGGAGCAAGCGCAGGCTGACCGCCTACGAACGGCCGAATGTGGTTATCGTGGTCAGCAGTCCCCGAGAAGCTTGTGGCTGACTTGATAGATTGGTCAAGGCGAAAGGCTGGAAGCGGTCTAAAGCTGTGACTGAGGCGATACGTGGGCTGCTGAGTGCAAGGGTGGCGTTTAGCGGAGAGAGGGGGAATCGAACCGAGCCGGGCAGCGGTCCAGACGGTAGCTTATAAGGCAACTGCATCGCCAGACGCGGGCCGCTCTCCGTAATGGAAGCAGCGGCGATTTTGCTAGCTTGTGAAGACATGGCGGCAAAGAAGCAGGGAAATACGACAAACTGTTCGAAAAAACACCTCGAACTAGACCACGGAAAGTCTACTCGTATAATGTGTTGGAGAAAGTGAGAGGTAGAGATGGGCGACACGGTGGGCGTTGGTAAACCGAAAAGCCAGCAAAGAGAAATCGAGTGCAGGTAAGCGTTCGATTAACCAAAAGAATGCTACCGAGGAATAGATAGAGCTGTTATATAGGCGGTGGAAACGTGGGCTTGGATGATGGAAACGACAAAATCGGACAGGTTGTGATAAGGCTAAATCGGTCGCACAGCGCGGCCGGGGGAACAGGAAAACGATCGCGAGCGGTGGAACACGGGGCAAGCGGGGCCGCCGAGTTGTAGCACATAGAGGAATCGGAATCGTTCTGCTTTGTGTCGTATACGGCAAGGGCGAAGCTGAGACGTCTCGCGGCAGGAAGAAAAAAACTATTACAAGAGGCCAGCGTGAACAAATCGCGAGAATCGGAGCAAGGGGGGGGGGGCAGAGGGTACGGGAAGGAAGGGAAAAAGAACAAGTCGAGCGGGACCGTCGCGGGCCGAGGGTCGAAGAGTCCAAGAGCGATACGCTATTGCGAAAAGTAACGTGCCTCGAAGGTGCTGGCTCGGCACCGAAGCCATGCCAAAGCAGAGATGGGCAGGCGAACTGTCGTAAGCTAAGTGCTATTAATAGTTTTCAGGCGTATCTCCAAAAACAGGTTGCATGGGAGCACGGTCGGGCGGAGCAAAAGATATTGCTGCGTTTCATGGATGAGATTCAAAGGAACAGCGGATTCTAGGAAGCGCTTTGCTGAGTCAGCAAAGATGCTGAAGTGCAACGCCTATTTTCCTCTTAGAGAAAATCTACAGCTGCATATAAAAGCGCGGCTTTTTATTCCATGAGCATATTAGCGAACTGAACGCACTGCGCGATTTGCAAATGCAGGGGAAAATGTGGGATTAAGTTAATTGCATTCAGCAAAGGGACTCGGCATGATAGAGCGCTTCCCGTGCCCAGGCAGACTTCTATCGGGAGTTTCTCATGCGTCGCGGCGACTATTCTCCGCTTGAGTTCGGTGTCGATCTGACACGCGAAACTCTCATGGATTTGATGGTCGATGAATTCAGCAGCTACTACAAGGGCCAGCTTTCTTTCGATGAACTGCTCTTACGTCCGCGAGAGGCGGTGCATTCTTGCGAACACGTCCGCCACAAGCATATGTTTTTCGACTTGCCGGACGATATTATCCTACGCTCCATCTGTAAAATCGGGCCAAGAAATAGCCGGCAACCGCGGTCGCACAGCGGTTGGGAGGGTAAACGAAGACGATGAACCGCTTTTCGCTAAAAGATCTGCTGATCGAAAAGGGACTACTAGCTGCCGGCATCACAGCGATATGCGGGATATGGCGACTCCCGAATGAGCCGACACAAATCTCGTTAAATCAATTCATGTGGGCTGCGTTACTGCTGTGGCTTGGGGCGGCGCGGTTGTGGGTTCAGGATTGCTCATGCCATTCAAGCGACCTTGGCTGGGGGCCGCACTTGGCGTATCGGTTCAACTTCTGATCTGGGTAATAATGAACAGCCAGATTTATCAGGCGGGTGGACCCCAGACACACTTAATGACCGACCACCCAAAGGACGTGGTGGGTCATTAAGTGTTGGCAGCTTGCAAGCCAGCACTCTTGAGCGAATCCGCGCGGATCGGTAAGGTTTCCGCCCTCGTCTGCCGAGGGACTGAACATGAAGCGCACAATTCTTTTATTGGTGTGGCTGGCTGCGCTGCTCGCCAGCGGGGGCTGCATGGGCTTCGAGCCGGGAGTCGGTTTCTACTGGAATCGCGAAGCCACTAGCAAATGCGCTGGCGCTACACCTGGCTTCATTGCTGGCCTGGGTATTGCAGCGGTTGTTGACGCCATCGACGGACCAGATTCAGAAGAAGACTTTACCGAGTAGCCCGGTGGTGGGTGATTAAGATGTGCGACCCAGGAACTTTGCGTCCTAGCTAAGAACCGGCTGCTTCGAGTTTGCGGCGGGCAGCCTTGAGGTCGTCATCGTCCGGCATGAGCGGGCGCTCGATGTTTGCCTTCATGAGAAAGTAACTCAGCTCGCCGGCGGTTTGGGGGAACCGATTATGCTCCTCCTTATATAGTCGCTTTGACTTGATTTCTTGAGCGAGTTGATACTCCTCCGGCGTGTACGCAGGCTCTTCAGGCTCTTCGGACACGGGAGGCTCTTCAATCATGCCAAGCCCTTCGCGATCCTCTGTCTCTGCGAGATCTTCAGACTCTGCACGCATTTCAGCCGCGGCACGCTCTTCCCGCTCTCGATAATCGTCATGCTCGTCATCCATTTGTCAGCCCCAGTAAGCGTTGCGAATCGTGTCGAAGAAGTCTTGATTGTAGCAAAACGGAAGGCGCAAGTCAGGTTTGGCGTGGTCCATAATGACTCGCCCGACAGCAGGCGCTTGCGGTAGGTCGCGCGTTGAGGTGTTGAGGCAACGTGCGACTAATTATTGCTGGCGTCGGGAGGCGGGATGCGCAGCCCGGTGCCGTTGCACAATTCGCAGACCCGGTGCAGCTCGACCGGCTGCGTGCCGCGGCTATCGCAGGATGGGCAATTTCGGCTGTAAATTCGCCCGACGCCACCGCACTCGGGGCAGCCGGTGTACTCGGTTCGCCGCACGAAGCCGGCGCCCGTGCAGGCGGGACAATATCGCATGCTCATACTTCGATCTTACAAGACCCCGGAAAAACGCAAAAGCCAATGGCTTCGAGAAGCCATTGACCGCCACATGCTGGCTGGCCGCTAAAAGAGCATCGTGAACAACATGCAAAGGGCAACGAAGATAGTCAGCAAGATCAGCGCTGCGTCGATCGTTCGGTTGACTTTGCGCGGCGCACATCAAAGGCCTGCGATTTCTTTTCAATTTCGGCCAACTGGGCCTCGATGCTCGGTTGCTCATCCATCGCAGGCCTGTTGAGTTTACGTGGCCGGCCGCTCCGGAATGCGAAGTCCACTGCCAGCGCATGCCTCGCAAACCCGAATGGTTTCAACCGCCTGAGTGCCCCGGCTGGTGCAAGCGGGGCAGTCGCGACCATCACGCCGTCCAATACCGCCGCAGTTTGGACAGCGGACGTATTGAATACGGCGCACAAAACCGGCGCCGGTGCAGATGGGACAGAAGCGCGCGGACATGACGAAAAAGGGGGCTATTGAACTCTTCGCCATAAAGCCGGCGCGGTCTACCCCCCGACTTGGCCGAAGTTCGCTGTTATTTGTGCCGTCGGCCCGGTAACAGATCGTCGCGGCAAGCGCGCGTGATCGCGAGTAACATCTTTGCAGGATGCGCTCGGTCGATAAGGCGCAGTGCCGCCAAGATTTGCTACATTTACGCTTTCTACGCAATCTTCATCCAATGACACGCCTATGGCAGATTCCGTAAATTATCCCAAGGTCGCCCAATTGAAGAATGTCGCGGCGTTTCGTGCGCGCCTCAAGGAACTGGGCCTCGAGGTGCCGGTGGATGAACAGGTGTTGTCCGCCTCTGAAAAATCGCCGCTTGCCGCCCCGCTGCAGGTCGGACCGCACCGCGTGGGGAATCGTTGGTGCATCCACCCCATGGAGGGTTGGGACGCCAATCGGGACGGCTCGCCTTCCGAGCACACACTCAGGAGATGGCGAAACTTCGGGCTTAGCGGGGCCAAGCTGATTTGGGGCGGCGAGGCAGCGGCCGTGCGACCTGATGGCCGGGCCAATCCGAATCAGACGCTGGCCACCGAGGCGAATCGCGCGGGGCTGGCCGCCCTGCTGCGCGAGTTGACCGATGCCCACCGCGAGGCGTTCGGGACTCTAGATGGACTGGTTGTCGGGCTTCAGCTCACGCACTCCGGGCGGTTTTGCAAGCCGGACGATCATCATCGGAGCGCGCCGCGAATTGCGTATCACCATCCGTTGCTCGACGCCAAGTTCAAGATCGATCCGAACGATGCGGGCGTTGTTTTTACGGACGGCGAGCTGGACAACCTGGCCGACGCATACGTCGCGGCGGCAAGGCTCGCGCGCGACGTCGGTTTTCAGTTCGTCGACGTGAAGGCCTGTCACGGTTACTTGCTGCACGAGTTTTTGAGCGCGCGGCGGCGGCCCGGCAAATATGGCGGCGACCTGGCCGGTCGCTCGCGGCTGCTGATCTCAATCATTGACCGCGTGCGCGATGAGCTGCCGGAGCTCATGATCGGCGTGCGACTGAGCGTGTTTGATTTCGTCCCGTATGCAACCGGTCGCGAAATCGGGCGGCCGATGGATTACGACAAACTGGTGCCGTACGACTGCGGTTTCGGCTGTTCGCACGACGACCCGCTCGTGATCGATCTCACCGAGCCGCTCGAACTGATGCGCACGCTGATTGACCATGGCGTGGCCATGCTGAATGTCACCTGCGGCAGCCCGTATTACAATCCGCACATCCAGCGGCCGGCGATCTTCCCGCCGATCGACGGTTATCTGCCGCCCGAAGATCCGCTCGTGGGCGTTGCGCGGCAAATCGATACCGTGCGGCATTGCAAACAGGCACTGCCGGATGTGCCGATGGTTGGCACCGGTTACAGCTACTTGCAGGACTATTTGCCGAACGTCGCGCAGGCGACAGTGCGCGCTGGCTGGACCGATTTCGTTGGCTTGGGGCGGATGGTTCTGGCTTATCCTGAGTTGCCTGCCGACACACTCGCCGGCCAGCCGCTCGCGCAAGCGCGTGTGTCGCACGTTCAGCGACTGTACAACGGCGCCCCGCAACGGACTGATCTCCGGCTGCTTCCCGCTGGATCCCTACTACAAGGCTTTGCCCGAGCGCGAGCAGTTGCTTGAGATCAAGCAGCGATGGCTTACCTAGGAACTGACGCGGACATGTTTGCACACCGTCACGCTGTCGCCTCGGCAAAGTTTCGCCGTCAATCTGACGCATCCCTGTTGCGCTAGAGCAGGGCGATCTTGGCACGCTGTCTGCATGCTTAGTTTGGCAAAGGATCACTGACTAACTTAACAAGGAGCGAACATTACTTGCTCGACGCGAGCATCTGAAATCTGAGGAGGCAAAAAATGTTCAAGCGCATCATCTTAGCGTTGGTGTGCGTTGCCGCCTTTAGCGCGGCGACCGTCGCCACCCCTGAAAAGGCCGATGCTGGTTGGCGATATCGCCGTCCGTGGGTGGGCAGCTACTCCTACGGACCGCGATATTACGGTTACTACCGCCCGTACCGATCGTATTACCGCAGCTATTATCGGCCGCGATATTACGACTCGTACTACTACGGGTACCCGCGGTACTACAGCTATAGCTATCCAGACTATTACGACTACGGCCCCCGCGGCGGCGTTTCCGTCTCGTTCGGGTTCTAACCCAGTGTAGCAGTCCAGACACAGTTGCCATCCAAGTGATGGCGCTTCCTACGCCGCAGAGGGCCGGCCAAAAATCGGCGTTCTGCGGCGTAACTATTTTATAGGCAATGGCTTGCGCACCACTCTCTCCCGCCGGGCGCGGAGTATGCAAGGCTTTTTGTGCGAACAAGTCTGGCCCGGGCGTCGGGCCGCTATCACCCCCGTTAGGTCGTGGACGCCGTCGGCGTCCAAGGAGAGTTTGATGTTGAAGCGCGTATTGTTGTCGCTCACGTTCATTGCTGCATTGGCCGCGGCAGGACTGGGCACAGCGAACAAAGCCGAAGCCGGCCACGGCTGTGGCTACTACGGCGGCTATGGTGGATATGGCTATCAATCCCACTATCCGTCGCACTACGGTAGCTACGGCTATGGAGGGCATGGATATGGATACGGATCCCGATTTTCGTATTCTCGCGGCTACGGTTATCCGCACTACGGACACTATGGTCGCGGGCACCATGGCCATTATCGCCATGGCCATCACGGTCACCATCATGGCGGCGTACACTTCTCGATTGGCTTCTAGCGTTCAGCCAGCCAAGAGGCTGTATACGAAAGCGGCGGCAGCGCCGGCGCGAAGCGCACGGGCTGCCGCTTTGCTTTTGGCCGCGATGGAGTGACGTGAATACGATACGAGAAGGAGTGATGAAAATGACATCATGGAAACGATTGACATTCGCGATTGTCAGCGCTGCCGCATTGCTAATCGTCGGCCTTTCACCGACTAGCGCTGAAGCAGACCGGCGACACGGGCGTGGGCATCACGGGCATCGACATCATGGGCATCGGCACCATGGTCACTGGAATCATGGTCATCGGCACCACAGTCACTGGCATCACCGGCCGTATCTGGCGGCTCCGCCGGTTGTGCTCCGCGGCTCGTACTACCCGGTTCAGTATTATTACGCGCCGCCGGTCTGGTACGACTACGGCTACGTCGGCCCCTACTACGGCAGTGATATCTATTCCTACGGATGGTAGCACACGCTGAAGGACCAGGAATATAACGCTTTGCACAAAAAAGGACTGTGGGAGGCGTCTCTGACGCCGATTTTGCTACATCGCACCTTGTTGTGGTGTGGGAACCGGTATCGGGGTCGGAGACCCCTCCCACAAATGGTTTTTGTGCAAAGCCAGGGATATAATACTGCGCAGCAGCGCCATGGAAATGCATAGCCGTGACTCTATTTGCGCAGTAAGCCATTGATTCGCGCATGTCGTTTCGACTGTGGACCATCTTTTACGTCTTCGCGCTCATCGCAGCGGCGATCGCTACGTTTGGTCCCTGGGGCTTACTGCTGGCGGGGCTTGTCTTGGCCGCGTCGGCCTGGCTATTCCAGTCGTCTCGGAAGCGGAAATTTTCACTCCGCGAAATAGTCGTCGTGGCAGGCATCTTATTGATATTAGGCGCACTCTTGATCCCGGCGGTTTCGTCGGCCCAAAGCGCGGCATTGCGCAACCAATGCATGACCAACCTCATGGAGATTCAGCTTGCGCTATTGAATCATGAAAGCGCAAAGGGTTCGCTTCCGCCCGCCTACATAGCCGACGCAACCGGCAAACCGATGCATAGTTGGCGGGTGCTGATTCTTCCCTATCTCGGCGAAATGGCTTTGTACAACAAGTACAACTTCAACGAGCCCTGGAACGGGCCGAATAACAGCAAACTGGCCGGGCAAGTTCCTGCCGCTTTCCGTTGTGCTGCCCATCCAAAGGGAAATGGTGCGGCCTCCAGCGAGACGCATTATTTCGCCGTTGTCGATCCGGCAACGGCATGGCCGAATGGCGCCGCCCGCCCGATTCCGCAATTCACTGACGGCCTATCGAAAACAATCACGGTGCTCGAGGCCAGTGGATTGGCCACAAACTGGATGGAACCTCGCGACCTCTCGCTTGCTGAAGCTGTCGAGTTATTAACCACCACACCGCGTTCCGGTCACCGGCATTTCGAGGATGGATTCCTGACGACGACCTATTACGATACTTGGTACCGCCACGTGGCGTTTTGCGATGGCTCGGTGCATCGGATGGAACGACACTTCCACGGGATTGCCCGCGCACTGCTCACAGCCGCGGGCGGCGAAGTAATCCCACAAGCACCCAATTTGCCCATTTTGCAGTATGTCGAACCCAAAACGACGACGATTATAAAATGGGGAAAAGTGTGGGGGCTGAGTGTGTTTATCGTACTTTCGTTGCTGCCGGCCCTGTTGTTGTGTCGGTCGACGTTGAGAAGCGAACGTGCCGCGGAAGGAGAGCGACGCGACGCAGGTGAGGAAGAGATCGGCGTGGCCGCCGACGCTAAGGCCGCTATTTGACTTCGAGCATGCGCTCTAGTGCCACGAGTGCCCAGCGCGCTGTGTCGTCGTCGACTTCGATAACGTTCACCGGCGTGCCCGCCGCCAGGTTTTCCAGGCTCCAACATAGGTGCGCGAGGTCGATTCGGTACATCGTCGCGCACATGCACACGACCGGCGAGAGAAAGTAAATCTCCTGCTCTGGATGCTCTTGCTTAAGGCGATTGACCAGGTGCAGCTCAGTGCCGATCGCCCACTTCGAGCCGGGCGGCGAAGCCTCGACTGTTTTGATGATCTTGCTCGTTGAGCCAGAAACTTCTGCCAGCTCGAACACCTCGCGCGGGCATTCGGGGTGCACAAGAATCTTGATGCCCGGGTGCTTCTCGCGGAACAGTCGCACGTGCTCGGGACGGAACATTTGATGGACGCTGCAGTGGCCCTTCCAGAGGATCACTTTGCTGGCAACCAGTTGCTCGTCGCTGCTGCCCCCGAGCGAATCGGCATAGGGATCCCACACCGGCATTTGATCGAGCGTGATGCCCATTCCCAGCGCCGTGTTGCGGCCCAGGTGCTGGTCGGGGAAAAACATCACTCGGCTCGTGCGCGCGAAACGACCAGTCGCAGCGCCGCCTCGGCATTGGATGATGTGCAAACGATGCCGCCGTGCCGGCCGACGAACGCTTTCAAACTGGCAGCCGAGTTGATGTACGTGACGGGCGTGATGTCGTCCGTGTCGATCGACTTCGCCCAGTTGATCCCACGCATCCTCAATCTGATCAATTGCGGCCATGTCGGCCATCGAACAGCCGGCGGCCATGTCGGGCAGCACGACGGGCACGCGAACGCCGCCGCGTTCGGCGAGCTTCTCCGGCCGATTGGCGAGAATGTCCGCCGTCTCGGCCATGAAGTGGACGCCGCAAAACACGATGTAGCGGCAATCGCGGCTTTCGGCGGCGTGCTGGCTAAGCCCGTAACTGTCGCCGCGCAGATCCGATAGAGCGATCACCTCGTCCTGCTGATAATGGTGTCCCAGGATCAACAGCTTCGGGCCAAAGTCGTCGCGGATTTTCTGAATGCGCGCGGTCAGCTCCTCATTCTCCAGCGACTTGTACGGCTGGAGCTCAAAGGCAGGCGACGGTGTTTCGACGGCGACGGCCATGACTGTTGATTACCCTTTCGAGCGACATTCGCGGCAGACAGCTTGAAGGTCGCAACCAATTATACAAGGCCGTCGTGCAAGCATCGAGGCGGGGCCGTTTCGTCAAAGCGTGACAGCCTACGCTAGCGACTCTTGGACCGGTTGGGGAAAGTTTACGGATGATGCGTGTCGATAAGGCAATACGAGCGACTACGCCAACTGTGCGGCACGTCACGGAACGATCCCATGGACCAAAGCACGCCCGATCACATCGCCACGCCCGCAACCGGCTTATCGTCCGGAGTCGCGCCGGGCGAGAACGTTGGCGCCTCGCCGACAGCCGGGCGACAGGGCCTGCTAGCCACGCTGCCTTTGCACACCCGCGGCCTGCTGAAGATAAAGGTTCCCGTCACCGTAACGCTTGCAGCCCAGCGAATACCGATTCAAGAGATCCTTGAGCTGGGCCCTGGCTCCATCGTGAAATTCGACAAGACTTGCAATGAGCCGCTCGAGCTCGCGGTGGGCGACCGAGTGATTGCCACGGGCGAGGTCGTGAAAGTCGGCGACAAGTTCGGATTGCGCGTAGGAGCGCAAGTAGGTCCGTCGAGCCGAGGCGGACCAGTTGCCGCTGTGGTACAAGGAACAAGAAGTCTGTTCCCCGCTCCTAGCTCCTAGCACTTCGCTCTCCGCTCCTAGCTCTTCCGTGCCGCTCGACTTGCGGCGCCTACTCCCAACAAAAAAAACCTGCCCCGGACGAATGCGTCCGGGGCAGGTGTCAATCACCTGATTAATTGCCGGCGTTAGCGAACGAAGCTCGTGCGAACCACGTTGCGTTGACGGGCAACCTTAGCACTCGGGTCAGACATCGGGCGGGGAGGAATCGGGCGGATCGAAGCACCAGCCTCGGCCGGAGCGGCCGGAGCGGGCTCGTCAGACGACTCGACGCCACCTTCGTGATGATGACCGCCGTTGCAACCGCCTGAGCCGCAGCCATCGCCACAGCCGCAGCCGCTATCGCAGCAGCAGCTCGGTTCGCAGCAGCCGTTGCCGCAACCGCAGCCGAACAGGCCGCCGAACAGGCCGTCGAACAGACCGCAGCCACCGTTGCCGCAGCAGCTCGAGCCGCAGCCGTTGCCGCAGCAGCCATTCTCGCAACCGCAGCTGGCTTCTTCACAGCCACAGCTGGCTTCGCAGCAACCATTGCCGCAGCCGCAGCCACCGTCGAACATGCCGAACAGGCCGTCCAACAGGCCGCAACCACCATTGCCGCAGCAGCCGTTGCCGCAACCGTTGTCGCAACCGCAGCTTTGTTCAGCGCAGCACGACGCTTCTTCACATCCGCAGCCGTTGTCGCAGGCGCAACTGGCTTCGCAGCAACCATTGCCGCATCCACAGAAGCTTCCGAACAGGCTGTCGAGCAGGCATCCGCCGCCGCCGCAGCAGCCGCTGGAGCAGCCATCACAGCAGTTCGATTCGCAACCACAGCTTTGTTCGGCGCAGCACGACTTCTCGCAGCAGCTGCAGCTAGGCTCACAGCCACAGCCGCAACCCGAGCCGAGCATGCGATCCAGCATGCCGAAGCCGAAGCTTTGGCTTGCCAGCGCGGTGCTCAGCACGAGCGCTCCCAAAAAGTTCCACTTCATCGCTCGTCGTCTCCTATTTGTTGAAACCACCCCGAGCAGGAGGATTAGCCGACTTCCGGCAACGCGCGATGCCGCCCCACGCCGAACGTGTGTCGGTCGTGACGACGGACGCATGGGCCTACGCCGTTGTAGGTAGGCAAGTGCGGCGTAAGGGGCACTTAATAAGTGCCGGGAGTCGAAATCCAGGCGGGCTGCTTAAGGGGGGTTCCCACGGTGGGCGTCAACACCAGTCGAGCCAATCCTTGGCTCGAAATGTCCGGGCCGGTTGGTTGACGCGCAGACTTTTTGCCGCAAGAGGCACGCGGGTGCATCGCATGCGACACCCATCGTATCGGCCGCGCGCAGAACAGCGCTTGAATAGGAGCTAAGTAATTTTCCCCCGTGGGCTTAACGCAACTTTTACGTTGAGTCTGCACGCCACGAAAAGTGGCGAGGGAGTTCCGATTCTGTCGGTAGTACGGCTGGCTGATGGTGGAGTCGCATGCCGTCTGGTATAGTTAGGTAAAGGCTGCGGGGGAAGTTTCGATCAGCGAGTCGGCTGGCGTGATAACCGCGTTGATTGCCGGGTTCACGATGCCGGCTGCCAGATCCGCGAACTCACAGGAATTTTGCCCGCCCAACCCCGCCTCAATACGTCTATAGCGCCTTGCCGGCGGCATTGGATTGCCGGTAGGGTAAAGTCTAACGGACAGGCAAATTGTTAGCGCTTCGTCCGTTACATTCGATCATTCATCGCGAGACCGCCCCGATGAAAACTTCCCATGTGATTGAGCGCTTTTGTCTCTGCGTTGGCTTATCGCTAGTTACTGGACTGGGCGCTTTCGCTCAACAAAACGCATCGGTTGACCTCCTTGATTGGCCCAATTGGCGCGGCCCGCAGCAAAACCGCGTTTCTACTGAAAAAGGCCTTATCGAAAGCTGGGAGCCGGAGGGCGGCGACGGCAGCAATTTGCTGTGGAAAAGCGCCGAGATGGGGGGCCGCTCGTCGCCGATCGTCCTGCGCGGCAAAGTTTACACGATTGTTCGCGACCAGCCGGAATCTGAGAACGAAGGTGAAAAGGTCGTGTGCGCCGATGCGGCAACCGGCGAAATCGTTTGGCAACATCGCTTCAATGTTTATCTGTCGGACGTTCCCGATACACGGATTGGCTGGTCATGCCTGACCGGCGATCCCGAGACGGGCCGCATCTATTGCCAGGGCGTGAGCGGTTATTTCTGCTGCCTGGAAGGTGACAGCGGCAAGGTAGTGTGGGATCGCAGTCTGCACGAAGAACTGGGACTTATCTCGACCTATGGTGGCCGCACCAATGTGCCGTTCGTCTTCGAGGACACGGTGCTGGTCAACGCGGTCGTTGTCGGCTGGGGCGATGAGCCGAAGTGGGGTGGCCTTGCACGGCCCGCTCACCGCTATATGGGCTTCGACAAAGCAACCGGCGAATTGCGCTGGCTCAACGGCACCGGCATCAGCCCGTACGACACGACCTATAGCACGCCGACGGTGATGCCCATTGGCGGGCAGCAGGCCGTCGTGTTTTCATCCGGCGACGGCGAAGTCTGGGCGATTCAACCGCGCACGGGGAAGCACATCTGGCACTATCCGTTTTCGCGGGCTGGCATCAACGTCTCGCCGCTCGTGGGACCCGACGGCCGCGTCTACGCCAGTCACAGCGAAGAAAACATGTTCGGCAATTCCATGGGCTCGGTCGTGGCGCTGGACGGCACGAAGTCCGGCGACCTGACCGGAACCGAGCTGTGGCAGCACCTGCAGGTCATGGCCGGCAAGGCCTCGCCAGTGCTTTACGACGGCCGGCTGTATGTCGTCGATGACCGCGCCAAGATGTTTATTTACGACGCCAAGACCGGGGACTTGGTCGGCCGCAAGGCGCTGGGCAGCGTCATGCGCAGCACGCCGCTCGTGGCCGACGGGAAGATCTATCTATGCACGAACAACGGTCAATGGTGGATTCTGCGGCCGACCGAACAAGGCGTCGAGGAAGTTCACAGGCTGCGGCTCAGTGGCGATGAGAACGACGGTTCTCCCATTGTTTCGCACGGGCGGATTTACTTGCCGACGTCTCAGGCACTTTATTGCCTGGCGCTGCCGAATCAAAAGCCGTCCGCCGATCCGATACCGCCGCAGCCCAAGGAAGATCCTGTAACCGACAAGACGCCTGCCGTTGCACAGATAATTCCCTACGACATATTGCTCAAACCGGGCGGCGAGCAGTCGTATCGCGTGCGCGTATTCAATGCGCGCGGGCAACACCTGCGCGACGTGCCTGCGAGCGAAGTGCAATTTGCTGTGGATGGGCCGGGCACCGTTACGCCCGATGGCAAGTACACCGCGCCGGCCGACGCTGGACACGAGTGTTCCCTGGTCACCTGCAAAGTTGGCGGCCTAACCGGATCCGGTCGCGTGCGGATTACGCCGTCGCTGCCGTGGAGCTTCGATTTCAACGAGGCGCAGAGCGTGCCGCTCACGTGGATTGGCGGTCGCGTGCGCTGGGAAGTTCGCCAGGGTGATGGCGGCGAGAAGTATCTTGCCAAGAAGACCGTGCTGCCGACTCCCAAGGATCCCAAGAACAAGCTCGGCACGCGCAGCTTCGTTTGGATGGGACCGATCGATCTGAACAATTACACCTTCCAAGGCGACGTATTGCTCACGGAAGTCGACGGCCGGGTTTCCGACGTGGGATTAATCAACAGCCGATACCTACTGACGATCCGCGGGCGAAATAAGAAGCTGCGCCTCGACAGCTGGCCGCCGAGCGATTTCCGCACTCAGGCGGAGGCCAATTTCGTGCCCGAACCGGGTGCCTGGTACACGATGAAACTCAGCGTCTCGGCCGAGGCCGACAAAGCCGTTTGTCGTGGCAAAATCTGGAAGCGCGACGCGCCCGAGCCAGAAGATTGGACCGTCGAGATGGTCGACCATTCGCCGAACTTGCAGGGCACACCGGGCGTATACGGGAACACGCCCGACGCTGAGGTGTATCTCGACAACGTGCAGCGTCACGCCCAATAGCTGAGACGATTATTTTGCCACAGAGGACACAGAGTTCACAGAGAGCATTCAATAAATCGGGTCCTCTCGGTGATCTCTGTGCTCTCTGTGGCTCAAACATAATAGAAGCGAGTAGCAAGGTATGACTAAGCTATTATCTGGATTTGCCTTCATCCTTTTAGTGAGCGTGGCTGCGTATTCAGTCATCGCGGCCGATGCAAACAATAATACGGCAACTCCCAACGCGGACTGGAACCAGTGGGGCGGCTCCGCTCAACGCAACAATACGCCCGTCGGTCATAACATTCCGACCGAATGGGAGATCGGCGAATTCGATTACCGCACCGGCGAATGGGATTCTTCCAGGCGCGAAGAACATCAAGTGGGTCTCCCGGCTCGGCTCGCAAACCTACGGCAATCCAGTCGTCGCCGGCGGCAAAGTGTTTGTGGGCACGAACAACGGCGGCGGATGGCTCAAGCGGTATCCGGGCACCGGCCAGGAACGTCGACCTGGGCTGCCTCTTGGCTTTCGACATCAACGACGGCAAATTCCTGTGGCAGCACAGCAGCGAAAAGCTGCCCACCGGCCGCGTGCATGACTGGCCGGAACAGGGTATCTGCAGCGCGGCGTACGTCGAGGGCGATCGGTTTAGTTTGTTACCAACCGCGGCGAAGTTCGCTGCGTCGACACGGAAGGTTTCTACGATAGCGAGAACGACGGCGAAGTACAGGATGAAGAAGCAGCAGGCGAAGCAGCAGGCAGAAACTGCCGGCCAGCCGTATGACATGAAGCAGGAGGCCGACGTCGTCTGGGTCTACGACATGATGAAGGAAATGGGCGTTTCGCAGCACAACATGGCGAGCTGCTCCCTCACGGGAGTTGGCGACTTGCTGTTCGTGTGCACGTCGAACGGCGTCGATTACGAGCACAACTACATTCCCGCCGCCGATGCGCCCAGCTTCTTCGTCATGAACAAGAACACCAAGGACATCCTCTGGACCGATAAATCGCCGGGCCTCAATATTTTGCACGGCCAATGGTCGTCGCCGGCGTACGGCGAGTTCGGGCGGCGTGGCCGCAGGTGTTGTTCGCCGGCGGCGACGGCTGGCTGTACAGCTTCGCCCCGGAGGGCGACGGCAAAGGCAACGCCAAGCTACTCTGGAAGTTCGACTGCAATCCCAAGACGTCGTTCTACACGCGTGAGCGGCAAGGCCACGCGGAACCACCTCATCGGCACGCCGGTCGTGTACAACGGCCTGGTGTACGTCGCGGTCGGCGAAGATCCTGAGCACGGCGAAGGCGTTGGCCACCTGTGGTGCATCGATCCCACAAAGTTTGTCGATGGCCGCGACGTCAGCCCTGAGCTGGCGTTCAATTCGAAAGACCCCAGCACGCCCATCCCGCACAAGCGACTGCAAGCGGTCGTTGAAGAAGAGGGCGATTTCGCCCGTGCGAACCCGAATACCGCAGCGGTTTGGCACTACAGCCAAGTGGATCGCAACGGAAACGGCAAAAGTCGAATTCGAAGAGACGATGCACCGCACCGTGGGCAGCGTCGCCATTAAGGACGACGTTCTCTACATCGCCGATTTCAGCGGCCTGTTCCATTGCCTCGATGCAAAAACCGGTAAAGTGCACTGGACGTATGACATGCTCTCGGCCACGTGGGGCTCGCCGCTCATGGTGGAAGGCAAGGTGTACATCGGCGATGAGGACGGCGACGTAGCGATCTTCCGGCACTCCGCCGATCCGAACGTGGCCATGAAGGACGACGGCGGCAGCATGGTTCCCTACTACGGCGAAATCAACATGGGCAACAGCGTGTACAGCACGCCCGTCATCGCTGGCAACGTGCTTTACATCGCCAACAAATCGCACTTGTTTGCGATTGTGAGCGAGTCTGAGTAGAACGCTATTTTGCCACAGAGCACAGAGCGAGTGTTCACTTCAATAGCCGGCGGGATATCATTTGTGGAATGAGCAAGCCGATGAGACTCAGCCATTCTAATAGTCAGCTTGGCTTGATTGTTATCGCTCTATGTGAACTCTGTGCCCTCTGTGGCTGCCAAACTGATTTGTCAAAGAGCAGTGCGATGTCAAAGCGAGTATTGGACGTCGGCCAGTGTGCGCCGGATCATGCAACGATCAGCCGCTATCTAACAAAGAATTTCAACTGCGAGATCGCCAAGGCAGATGATGCC
The DNA here is from genome assembly GCA_963713365.1 of uncultured Planctomycetota bacterium. Lineage (GTDB taxonomy): Bacteria > Planctomycetota > Planctomycetia > Pirellulales > Lacipirellulaceae > JABDGM01. The sequence goes on from CAVQLN010000015.1 coordinate 50,406, forward strand.
GCCGAAGCGCTTGCGCAGTTAAGGAGCGGCCGGTTTGATCTGGTGCTCGTCAACCGAAAGCTTGATATCGACTACTCTGATGGCATCGAGGTAATTCGTCAGATCAAATCGGATCCTGGCATTGCGGAGGTGCCGGTAATGCTCGTGACCAATTATCCGGAGCACCAAGAGGCGGCGATTGCAGAGGGCGCCGTTCGGGGATTTGGCAAGTTGGAATACGACAAATCTGAAACGCGCGAGCGACTGGCCGCAGTGCTGCAGAAAGCAAGCAGCTCACCTTAGCCGCGACGCCGACCACCGCTCGCGTCGTGGTGCCCGGTCGCCGGCGCGGCGCAGACTATTCCTTTTTTTCCGTCGCCACTTCTTCCTTCACCGGCTGAACAAAGTGCGGACTCTTGCCGGAGGCCGTTAAGTCCTTGGCCTTCTTGTCGGCCTCTTTCTTCTCGCTGAATTCGTAGAGCGCAACCCGCTTAAGCGATTGATTGAAGACGCCCCAGAACGCCTTGAGTCGAACTTCCTTCGCACTCTTGGCGCGGCTTTTGCGCTTGACTGGTTCCTTCTTGGCCGCTTTGGTCGTGTCGGCCTTCTTCGGCGCGGCTTTGCCCCTTCGTTCGGCGGCCTCGACCTCGGCGCGCTTTTCTTTGCGACTTACTATTTTCGCGGCCATGATTGCACCGTAAGCAAAATCAGGGGTCGGTCGGATCGAGCTAGATCGCGGCCATCATAACCGATTTTTGGGCTGATGCCTACCGGTGGCTGCGAAACGAAGCTCGAGGCTGGCTGGGGCAACGCCTCAGAATAATGCGACACACTGGGGCGGCGGTGCGCTTTGCCCAGGCACGCAGTAATCCGACCTGCGTTCACAGCTCGACGCCAAGTCGCTTGGCCCGCGCTGCCATCGCCGGCTTGAAGTAAATGATCGGCCGGCGCGTTTGGCCGTGCCGCAGTGTCGCGCCGCGAGCGCGGGCCCAGAAAAAAGTCTCGTCAACGACGCGCTGCGGCAAATCGCCTGTCTGCACTCGCAGAACGACGAGTTCCACGAAGGCGACTTCCGACTTCAAACGCGCTTGAAGCCCGACAACCAGTCGATCGCGCAGGCTAATCGGCGCTGCACTTTTGCCGGCGTGATCGCGACTCGCTCCACCGAATCCTTTTGAGCTGGGAGCGTGCCGGCCGTGGCTAGCGTGACTAACGCTGCGGCCATCATTAACACTGTCCAGTTGGCGCGATCGTCATGGCGAGCACTCCGCAGCGAATACGCTGAAAAGAAAAGAAGGTCGTCGCGGCTTTTACCTGAATCGAATGTGCCGAACAAGGTCGCGCTGTCCGGTAATAAGCGAATTCATGAGTGGCACGCTCTTTGCTTGCAGATGCCGAACTCATGCTTCGGCACAGGTTTTGCTCGAACAACCGCTCGAGAATCGGGCTACAATAAATTGGCTACGCGGCTTTCGCAAACTAGAATTATGGTGTACTGTCTCGCCTCGCTGTCAGCCGCATGGGTTTCACTCCAGCAGCCGCCACGATCGGACGATACAATACGCCAGTGCCAGCTACTAAGCAGCTGACGTCACAAATCAAATCAAACTATCCGGTTGAATTTCCGTCGGGAGGACCATAATAGCGATTGGCCCGGGTCGATAACATGGCTGTGCGCAGCATAGTCCGGCCTCGCCTTTCTTCGAGCGACTCCTCATCGTCGCAATCAACCGGATGTTTGACTTAGAGGCTGCGGTCGACGCCCCCGGGCGGCTGACTGCGGCCTTTTTTGTTGGGGCGCGCAGCAAAGAGCAGAAGGCACGATGCAGGAGCTGAAGAAGCTATGCTTCCGCTTACGTCTTCGCCTAGAAGGGCCGATACGCGATGACCGTGAGATCGTCCGGCTTGGAGGGTGCCGAGCCGTTCTGGCTCGTCATGCGGCGGTGCGCCTCGGCAACCAGAGCACCGACCGCCAGGCCCAGCGGGCCGCTACGAACGATTTCGACAATCTCCGCGGGCAGCAGGTTGTCAAGCAGCCCGTCGCTAGCCAGCAGCAACGTGTCGCGCAGCGCCATTTCGATCGGTGGGCCAATTTCGATCCGCATCTGCTCCGAGCCGATGACATTGGAAATCACGTGCCGTTCCTCATGATGGATTGCCTCCTCTTCCTTCATGAGTCCTGCTTCGACGGCGTACCCGATGGGCGAGTGCGGAATCGTTTGCAGCTTCAGCTTGCCACGCTGCCCGGTAAGCAAAATCACGGAGTCGCCGACGTGATACGGTCGAATCGTACGGCCCTGAATTTCCACCAGTGCTACTGTGGTCGCCGCACCACAGCCCAGCTCGCGAACCGAGGCATTGGCCGCCTCGATTCCGTTGAGAATTGCTCCTCGTAGCGAGTCGGGTTGGCTATCGGCCGGCAAGGCAAGCGCTTCTTGCACGTGCTTCTGCACAGCTTCCACAGCCAAACGTGAGGTGCGCTCACCCCCGGCATGGCCACCGAGCCCATCGGCAATCGCCAGGATGCCGCAGCCGGGGCCCGTCGGCCAGAGAGCGGCCGAGTCTTCGTTGGGGGTCTCTTTTGACGGTGATCGCGTGGAAAATACCGCGGCGGCGCCGTCGGCAAAGTCGAAGGCTGCCACCTCCGTCATCTGAGCTTCTGCGAGAACAGCGCCAAGCGTACGGCGTTTCCGCCTGCCCTGGGAGACAGGAACTCCCGCAACAGGCAGCGGCATTTCCAGTTGCAATGCCTCAACCGTGCTCATACGACTACTGAACGCCGGGGTGCAACAACAACTGCATTTAGAAATGGCAGAAATGGGGAAGGGTGTGGAAGCCTGACCATGCCGGTCCCGAAATGACCTTAATTTTCCAACAAATCCCCCAAATAAACCGCAAAACCGCTAATGCATCATAGGTGATCGCCCGGACGGCACAAATTGCGATGCGACGGGGACGTGCCCGACGAAGCTAGCGAACAAGCCTAACCATTTATCCACTAGTCATTTACGACGTAGCAAGTTTTTGCCGGATTTGTTCCGAGTTTTTGGCTCAGCGCGGCAAACTGCTCGGTTTTTTCAGGTTTCCGTGCGTTCACGGCCTTTCAGATCTCACGAGCAGCGGCTGTGAAAGCCGTCGACTGTGACGACGTTGATCCGGCGATGGCCTGCTTTCGGCCATTGCTCTGAGGAATAGCGCATCGGCATTGAAACGCAACCGCTGCCTGAACAAATCCGGGTCGCCGTCGGCTGTCGCACGAGCCGTTCAGCTATCGAACCAAGAATGAACTTCAGTGGAGAATCCAATTCGCTACGCTCAATCGGTATATCCCGAACAGACGCGCCGATTCGCGGCGACAGGCGACAAGTAGTGACGGCAATCGATTGTCGGCCACTGCGCTGGCTCGTAAAATAAAGTCAGAGGGGCCAATTGGTGCGTAAGTGCTGTGTGTCATGGTCGTTCGCAATAAGGAGACCCGGATCATGTCAGCCATTCGCGGACTCAAGATAGTTTTAGCGGGGATGCTCTTGGCTCCGCTGTGGGCTCAGCTGGCAAAGGCGCAGGTGCCGGTCCATGGCGATCCGCGGCCGCTTTCAACTACTGGCGGTAGCGCCGGATCTGAGTTGGGAAACATCTACCGAGAGGACGTTGGCACCGGGTATTCGGGGGCGTCTGTCGTGCGAAACTTTTTAAACAATAACCGCGTACATGCACCGTACGCTGGCGGCAGCCCGTCCGCGATCCGTGGACCGTCACCGCGAATCGGCCTTGGTGCTGGAACGACCGCGGCGAGCAAGCCATTCTCAAACTACTCCCCGCCTCCGACGGTGAGTCCCTATTTGAACCTGTTCCGCGAAGACCTCGATGGCACCAGCGACTTCAACTACCAGACGCTGGTGCGGCCATTACTTCAGCAGCAGCAAATCAATCAACAGGTTGAGCGGCAAGGTCTGGAGTTGGCTCGACGATTGCAGTCGATGGCAGCACAAAGCGACTTCAATCCACAGGGCTCGGAATCTCAGTTCCCGACGGGCCATCAGTCGGTGTTCATGTACTATGGACACTACTATCCAACGGCAAACGTCCGGCGGCGCTAGCATCGAATCGGCAATTGTGGCGAGTGCGGCACCGGGACGATAGCGGCGATCAGGAGCTTAGTGACCTTGTCCGCCTAGATGCTGCTCTGTTAAATACCGCGCCACTCGTCTGTGTCTTATCTCAGGTTTAGCGCCGTCCGCACTCCCAATGCGCGGGCGATGTACGTACGAGTCCGCTGTAATCAAATAAAGGCGGTTGTGCGTACAGCCATGCGATGGAACGCATCATGCTGAATGCGCGGAACTTCTTGATACACGCCCGCGTCGTTTGCGCTGCAGCCGTCATAATTTGCTGCGTCGGGCGCATCGACGCGCAATTCGTTCATGACCCGAATGGCGCGGGCCTCGGATCGGTGCCGGCGGCGCCAAATATGTACCAGCAATTTGGCCCGGCAGCGCTGGCTGGGATGAATCCCGCCCAAACTTCAATCGCAAGTCATGGCGTCAATGTCGCGGTAAACGGCGCATTGCCGCGCGGACAGCTCGCGCGGTTGGTTCTCAATCCGGACCCAACGCCAGGTGCGCCGCCTTTCGCATTGACCGATCAATCGGGCGTCATTCAGCGCTATGTCGAGCCCGTGCCAGGCGTCGATTTGAACTCGTTCGTCGACAACGTGGTCGTCGTGCGGCACGACACCGGCCGGACATTGTTGGCGTCTCAATTGGAACTTCCTCCGCAGCCGCTGTATCCAATGTTGGGCGATCGAAGTGGGATATCGGAATTGTTGCCGCTCGACAATCACGACCGCAACAGCGGCGAAGTATCCGACATCGAGCGCACGCAGTTCGCCGATGACGATGACACAACGGTCCAACTGCTTGCCGGTACCGAAGAACTACCTGATGGAGTGTCGACGAGCTCGACACGCCATTCCGGTACGATCGAACCCTTGAAAAACCGAGTTGAGGCGGACGCGGAATATCTCAGCACGCCCGATCTGGAGATAGTACCGGGGCCGCTCGAAGGTGACCCAATGTACGGAAGCCCGCACCTTGGCGGGCCAGCCTTTCCGGGCCTTGAGGGCGGCCAGCCCTGTTCAGAATGTGGAAACGTGCACCTGCCGGGAGAATGCGGGCCTGTGTTCCCAGGCTCAGTTCCTGGGTTCGGCCCAAATCCGCCGCAGCTATGTCGCTACTATGCAAGCGCTGAACTCAATCTCTTGCGGGCGCACATTCTGGAAGGTCCAGATGGGAAACTCTCCGAGAAATACGAGGCGTCGCCTCGTGTTACCTTTGGCTTCAACGAGACAGGCCAAATCGACGGCCGCGTTCGCTATTGGCACTATAGTCAGGATACTCCAGTCCTTGGCGGAGGACGCATCGGCGTTGAGATGGACGTTCTGGATATTGAAGCTACGAACGTGTTGGGAACGGATCGGTTCGAGGTTCTCACAGGCGGCGGCCTGCGACTCGCCGGTATCGAATTGTCGGATGCAAATGATGACGGCGCAGGCGCCGATCTGCTGGGAATGACACTCTTCGCCGAAGGACGAACGTTCTTGTGTTCGTTCCAGGATGGCCGAATTGCCTGGGTGTATGGTGGCCGAGTCTCGATTCTCGGCGGCGATTGGGGCGGAGACGTCGGCAATGATTTTACCGGCGGGCCTGTCCAAGACGACAACCTGGTAGTGCACGAATTGCACGCCGGCGTTGTCTACGCCGTTCGTCATCCAGACTTCGACCTGCATGCACGGTTTGGATTTGAAATGCAAAACTGGCACAGCGATGCGCTGTCGCAAAACAGCGGCCACGATTCGATCGGCTTCCTGGGGCCAGGCATCCAAGTCGGCAGGTTTCTAGAATACATCGCGGGACCGTCTGGTCCGGCCTATAACACTCCATAGCCGGACCATATCGCCGCAGCCGGTCGCCGCGGCGACTGGTCGGCGGCAGGGAGGACCCCGCCTATCTAACTCCTTGCTTCGCGCCATCCTGGCGGAAATACTGACTACGCGGCTGGCCAGCTCGGCTAAATGCCGCCCCGGCCGTCATTGTGCATAATTTTTTGGAATGAGCCGCGTGGATAGTTGCCCTACTCCATTGAACCAGTTGCCGGCATGGAATCGGTCGGCCGCCGACGAGTTGGTGAACGCCGCCACGCATGCGTTCGGCTTCGTACTGGCCATTGTGGGCGCGATGGTGATGGTCTCCGGAGTGCGCACTCAAGGTGATCCCTTGATCGCATTCGGCTGCGGGCTTTACCTGGGGAGCCTGCTGGCCGTCTATGCCATGAGCACGCTTTCGCACAGCGCCGCATCGCCACGATGGAAGGCGCTGTTTCGCCGGCTCGACCAAGGATTCATTTATCTGTTGATCGTGGCGACATATACCCCGTTGTCGCTTGCTTATTTGCATGGCGTTTTTTGGTGGAGCGTATTGGGCGCGATGTGGGTCGCCGCGCTGATTGGCTTTGTGGCCAAAGTGTTCTTCGCCCATCGTACCGAGGCGGTTTCCGTTGTGTCGTACCTCGCGCTGGGATGGATGCCGGTCCTTGCCGTGCCGGAGCTCGTGCGCACGGTTCCTGCGGCCGCGCTGTGGTCGATGTTCCTCGGCGGCCTGTGCTATAGCGTGGGCACGCTGTTTTTGATGTACGACGAACGCGTGCGGCATTTTCACGCGGCCTGGCACTTGTGCGTCATTGCAGGCAGTGCATGCCATTTCGTCGGAATCCTCGAGTTTGTCGTGCGGGCGCCGGCCCTAGCATGCAATAGTTCAGTGTCTGCCATTCGAATTCGCGATTGCGCTGGTTTTCGCCTGGCTAGTTGGTCTATTCGAGCATTACTTCGTCGGCAACGAATGGAGTAGTTCATGCGCCCGCGGATCTTTATCGCTGCCGTCTTTGCAATCGTGGGATCGGGGCCTGCATTTAGTAGCGAGTATGTTGTCGCGACGAATGGCAATAATTCTGCGGCCGGAACCTCGGAGGCTCCCTGGCAGACGCTGCAACACGCGGCCAACCGTGTCGCGCCGGGCGATCGCGTCGTCGTGCGGCCGGGAAACTACGTCGGCTTTTATTTGTCGCGAAGCGGCACAGCGGCCGCCCCGATCGAGTTCTTCGCCGAGCCGGGCGTATTGATTAACGAGCGGAACGCCACGACGCCGGACGGAATCAATCTGGAGCGTGCGTCGCACATCATCATCGACGGCTTCGCGGTGAGCGGCATGCCGCGGGCCGGCGTGCGCTCCGTCGGCGTGCCGTCGGATTTCGCCGAGTTTGTCACGGTGCGAAATGTGCAGGCCAGCAACAATGGCACGTGGGGTATCTTCACTGGCCACGTCGACGACCTCTTAATTGAATCCAATCGCACCTGGGGTTCGATCAGTGAGCACGGCATATACGTTTCCAACAGCGGCGACCGGCCCGTGATCCGCGACAACGTCATCTTCGATAACCGCGGCAGCGGGATTCACATGAACGGCGACGAGAGCCAAGGCGGCGACGGCATCATTTCCGACGCCCTGGTGAGCGGCAACGTCATTTACGGCAACGCCAAGTTCAACGGCACCTCGCTCGGCGGCGGCAGCGGCATCAACATGGACGGCGTACAGGATTCGCGCATCGAAAACAACCTGCTCTACAACAATCACGCCAGCGGCATTTCCCTGTACAGCATCGATGCGGCGGAGGGGGCATCGGACAACATCGTCATCAATAACACGGTCTACCAACCCAGCGACGGCCGCTGGGCCCTCAATATTCGCGACGGCAGCACCGGCAACACGGCGTTCAACAACATCCTGCTCAATCAGCACTCATTCCGCGGAGCGATCAGCATCGATGCCGACAGCCTGAGCGGTTTTACCAGCGACCACAATGTCGTCATTTCACGATTCTCGACCGACGGCGGCGGTTCGGTGCAAAGTCTTCAACCGTGGCGCGAGGCCACGGGCAATGACCAGCACTCGATCGTGGCCACGGCCGCCGAGCTATTCGTCAATCCGGCCGCCGATGCCTCGGGCAACTATCACCTTCTGGCGACTGCCGGCGCGATCAACATCGGCACCAACCAATTCGCGCCGATGGAAGACCTCGACGGCCTCCTGCGCCCGGTTGGGGCACAGGTCGACATCGGCGCCTACGAATGGCGCCCGGCGGCGCTCGCAGGCGACTACAACGGCGACGGCGCTGTCGATGCGGTGGATTACGTCGTGTGGCGCAAAACGGGCGGGGACCAGGCGGGCTATGCCCTTTGGCGCACCAACTTCGGCCGCACAGTAGGTGCCGCGAGCCGAGCGGCACCTACCCACTTCGTGGGTGCCGGTTCGCCTCGGCTCGGCGAAGCTACAGTCGCCGCGCCGGAGCCGAAAGGCATCCTTATGGTTCTTATTGCGTCGTTGGCACTTGTCATCAACCACCGGCCGAGCGATCCGATCAAACGGATTTGCTAACAGGAGTTCACAGAGGGAGCAGAGTTTTTATTTGGCCGTCCACGGGTGGAGACCTGCGCACAACGGAGGTCGATTGCCTTAATCTCGTCTGCTACCTCTGCTACCTCCTGTTCAACCTCCGCTCGGATTTTTGCACTCAAAACCGCAAACACGATTCATAGGTTCAAAATTCATCTTTTTGATCCGTCGGCACGGCCGAGGGCGCTGGGATTCCCGAGGTTTTCGGGATGGCGCGGTGCCAAAATTCGCGACTTTTGATCAACGCTCGGTAGGGTGGGCACTTCCCACCGGAATGTGGCGCTTCTCGTAATGGTGGGCGGTGCCCACCCTACGGCTCTCAGCTCACGGGGAACGGCGTAGATGCTCAAAACTCCCCTCCATATTTTTGCGCACCTACGTGCCGTTCGACTGGCCGAAAAAGCCAAGCTGTGGCCCGCTCGGCGCACCGGTAGTGCAGTCTGTTGCCTCGCGACGCGGTCAAGAGCCGTCAAGGCGTGCGAGGTCAGGCTTCGGCCGTGAGCTCAGCCGAACGGAGACCTGCGCACAACGGAGTCTGGCTAGCAGCTAACTGCTAACAGCTTTCCGAATTTCCAAAGAACGGGCGGCCGTGCGACCCTTCGACGCTGCTCAGGGCAGGCTCTTCAGCAGTGCTCAGGGCAGGCAAATTCAGGCCGCATCAATTGTAGTGTACATTAACACACTAGGTGGCCAAAAGCAAGAGGAAGCTGAGCGCGATCCGACAGACGTTTCTACCGCCGAGCCGACGCTAGGATAAGAAACAGCCAAACACGCGAGCCTCGCACATCGCCAGTCAAGTTGCACGCAGCAGCGACGCGATTCAACGCGGCAAAATGATTGACGGCTGCGGAATACCAAGCCTAATATCAGGTTTCGATAGAGATTAGCATTCATGTCAATGCACACGAGCATACGGCCCCATTGACCCCTAGCGAGCAAGCTCATGAGTTTTCAGCTTCGAATGGCTTGCCAGGTTTTCATCGCCTTGGCCGCGGCCCTGGGTGTAAATAGTTCGACCGCGACGGCCGCGCTGTACCGCGTCGATGCGACCGTCTCTGCGACCTTTACCACCGGCCCCGTGCCGGCGGCCACCGGCAGCTTCTCCTTTCGCTTCGACGACGCGTTTCTCATCGGCGCACCAGTCGGCGATCGGGGGGACTGGCCCGTCTCGCAGTTCCAGACATCGCTCAACCCGATTGGCACAACAACGTTCTCGCCGAGCAACGTTGAAGGGTACGTCTTCTACAACCAAGGAAGCTTGCGGCAAGTGTTGGTGGGTGGCGTCGGGCCGACGATCCTCGACGAGAATACCGTTGGCGGGAATAGCAACGACTTTTACATTTCGCTGCTACTGAGACCGAACGGCCAATTGGACAACACCTTTGGCTCGCCGGGCAGCTTTGTTTGGTCCAATACCGACGAGATCGCCACCTACCAGGGCACCCTCGTCGCCAATGCGAGCAGCCTGACGATCACGCTTGTCGCTGAACCGACGTCGGCGGCGCTGGCGGGGTTGACTAGCGTGTTGGCCGCGCACGTAAGCCGCCGGCGCATCGGCGTGTAGAGAGGTCGCAAACGCGCCGCGCGTGCGGCCGGCGGCGTGGGCCGATAACTGGCGCTGGTCATCGCTGTGGCGACGAGCTTGAAGCCAGACTCCAAGTCAATAGCCCACAAGTCCACGAAGGCCGCGGCGAGGGAAAAAATCCGTGATTGGCATACGCTCCCATGATATACAGAAGGCGTGTCCGAGTTACGCAGAAATCGCTTCTGTTTAATACGCATTCGGCAACTGAAAGGATCGGACCACTGGATGAACGGCCCCCGCTTGACTGAGGAGCGATTACGCTACCACTTGGATTCAAACCAAGTGATGCGAGAGCGACTTTGTTTGGCGATCCTGCCACTACTGGGGCCCTATACGCAGGAACGGCCACGCAGGCCTAAAGGCGGGCGAGATGGCGGCCGCGACATCGAAGCTGTATTTCAAGGATCGACAGTGATATGGGGCGCAGTAGGTTTCCGAAACGGCGGTGGCAACGACAATGTGGCTCGGCGTGAAGCCGAAGAGAAGTTTGACGCTGACTTGTCTTGCGCACTGTCTGAGAATCCGGGGCTTCAGGGATTCGTCTTTTTTACAAATGTCGATTTAACGCCAGGCATTATCGAACAGTTGAAATCGTCTGCTACTGCCCGGGGGGTGGCAATTGTCGATGTTTGCGACATGGAAAGACTCCGCCACGCCTTGGATTCACCGGAGGGCTTGATCGCGCGCTTGCAGTACCTTGACATAGCAATGTCCGCGACTGAGCAGATTGCCCTTGTTAACAAATTTGGTAATCAGCTTCAGCAGGCCGTGTCGGCTAGATTTGATCGCGTGGAGCGCACCCTGTCTCAAATGGAAATTTTCTTGGGTTTTCAGAAACCGCTGCATCGACTGGATATCTACGTCGGCGCTGAAGGGCAATTTCACGTCGGCAAACATTGGAGACGAGGCAATACTTCTTCGGCTGGACGGCCTTCAGGATTTGGGCAAGAGCAGCCTCTGTCTATGCATGAATCATACAGGCCATAAGGGGTCGCACTCCGGCCTTGTCGTTTGGCCCCATTTTTGGCTGGGCGAGACTCCGGAAAAGGTCATCTCCTTTGTACCATCTATAGGGCTATCGCGATCGCTGCTGACAGCCTACTGCGAGTTATCGCTCACTACTGGCGGACACCGTGTCAGAATCGCAGACCTGACCGTTGCTAATCTCACGGCGTACGCAACGTCCGGCTTGCATCGAATTGTGGACCGCGTGGTCGTCGATCTGAACGGCTATGAATTCTTCAATTGTCCAGTAGCCGAAATGGGAGATAACGTACAGGTCGAGATTCCAACGAGCATTGCGTTTGACGCAAAGTCGAAATCTTGGAACGTGATGATCGCTAGGACTGAGCGGAACATCCTGTTCGATAGCCCACGACCATCCGGTCGTCATTACCAATTGAGACGAAATATGGACGAGCCGCACAAGTCAGAGATTGCCGAACCAGACGCCGCACTTGACCGCGGCAACATGTAGGCTTTGCGAGGTTCGGAGATCTCTCAGCCGCTGCTGCAGGTGAGCTATTTCGTTCGATAGTGAAGCCCGAGCGACACCGATGCGACGAACGGCTACCGGCAACGCAAGCCCGGCAAACAGCGCCAAGCCGAGCGTCGAGGGTCCTGGCACCGCGTGGAATATTATCGCTTGGGCCGCCACGGCCTTGCTGTTCAATCCGCGAATACGCGTGCCGAGCGTTTCGAGGTAATGTGCAAGCTGAATTTTCCGCGTTGATGCGCGTCGATTATTGGTGCGGCGACAATCAGCACTGGCTCCGCCAGTGGCACCCGAGCGAATGACCGACCACCCTTCGGGCGGTGCCGAGTCCGCCACGGCGGATCTTTGACCAGCAGTGGCACCCGGCCGTTCCTTCTAAGAGTTCGCCCGCGAGTTACACGGATGGAAGCGGCCGGCAAGCAGCCCGCAGGCAATGAGCAGGATCGTCAACGAGCCTGGTTCGGGAACGAGGAGGATCGACGAGTTGCCGATGATTTGGAAATCCGCGTCAATCACTTCACCGTTGGAAAGTGTTCCCGTAAGAGTGCCGGCAGGATCGAGTATTTTGCCAAGCGGATAGTTAAAGCCTGAGCCGTGCACCACGATGGTGCTCGTATCGGATAGGCTATGACCGGCCGACAGCGAACCAATCATGCCGCCGAAGATGTTGATGCGGCTGGCCCCACGCGCCGAAGGATCAAAATCTCCGCTCAGAATGTTGATCACGCTTGCATCGTTGGAATGTAGAAAGTCCACACGACCGCCCGTGATGTTGACCGTGGCGGACTCCCAAACCGCCCAGAAATGGCCGGCCGATCCGATCAGGTGCACCGTGCTCATTCCGGACGCGTGCAAGCTGTTGACTTCGCCGTGGGCGAGGGGTTCGACCGAATGAATCACCGTGCTGAAGTCGTAGGCTGCAATATTAGCTGAGTATGGACTTGTGTAATTCACGACACTCGTGTCGTAGGCGTGTATGGATAACACCGCGCCCGTCGTCACGTTGAGCGTGCTGTTATCGAAAATTTCCGTCTGCTGGAAAACTTCTCCGTTCATAACGACTTCCACCGTCGCGCCATCCACGACACGCACACCGTCGTGCACCACAAAGTCAATCGTCGCGTCCTCGTGGATGACGGTTTGTCCAAGTAGCGTGCCGGCGAAAATGAGAAGCGAAACGAACGCGGTGCCCCAGGACATCGACTTCATGTTGCTCCCGCTACAGCTTTTTGCAGTGATCTAGAGACCGTTTCAACTGAAACTAGAGGTCAGATTGGGCCGAATTGCGGGCCGCGTCAAGTGCGCAGAGTGTGATGTGGATGGCGTTCTGAGTTGAAGTATGCGCGCTTCGCCGTTGTTCGGCGGCAACGGCTCGAACCAGCAGACAAGAATGCCGGTGCTACTCGGCAGGCAGAAACGCCTGCCCCACGGCGCTGCTCAGGCGGATTCGAGTTCTGACGAGAGCTCGAGCCATTCTTCTTCGAGCTCGGCGAGTGCTGCGGTTAGCTTGGACGAGTTCCGCGTGGAGGCGCTGCGCTTCGGCGGCGTCGGTGACGGTGAGCAGGCGCTCGCTCGCCGTGCGCTTCTCCTCATCCAGCTTGGCGATCTTGCGTTCGACATTTTTCAGCTTCTTCTGGCCGTCGCGATCGGCGCGGGCACGGGCCTTTGCGGTCGACGGCTGCGGCCGCTTCGGTGAGGCTGCCGGGCCCAAGTGGTGCGTGCGGAGCCCGCAGGCCGCTCTCGATTTCGCTTTGTACGCGATAGACGTACTCGTCGTAGCTGCCAGGGTAGCTGGCAACGTTGCCGGCGCGAACTTCGATCACGCTGCGTGGCGACGCGGTGCATGAAATGCCGGTCGTGGCTCGTGAACACGACCGTGCCTTGGTAGCGGCACAGTGCCTCGGCGAGCGCCTCGACCGATTCGACGTCGAGGTGGTTGCCCGGCTCGTCGAGCACGAGCACGTTGTGCTTCTGCAAGAGCAGCCCGGCGAGCACGAGGCGTGCCCGCTCGCCGCCGCTAAGGACGCGAATGCGTTTTTCGACCATCTCGCCGCTGAACAGCAGGCTGCCGGCGACGTCCTTGATTTGCTGCGTATTGGTGCCCGGCGCGGCCTGGTATTCGAGATATTCGAGCACCGTTTTGTTCTCGGGCAGCGTCGTGTAAACGTGCTGCGCATACACGCCGACCTGGCAGCCGTAGCCCCACGTGATTTCGCCGGCGATCGGCGGCAGCGAGCCGCACATCGTGCGCAGGAACGTCGTCTTGCCCTGGCCGTTGTCGCCGACGACGCCGACGCGCGTGCCGTGATCGATCTCCAGGTGCACGTCGCGGGCGACCGTGTGGTCCGGGTAGCCGATGGCCAGGTGCCGCGTGCGGGCGGCCGGGCCTTGCCGCGGCTCGATTTCGGGAAAGCGAAACCGCACCATCGACTCGGGGCCTTCGATATCGATGAGCTGCAGCCGCTCGAGCTGCTTGGCCTTGTTCTTGGCCTGGCTGGCCGTGCTGGCCCTGGCGCGGTTCTTGGCGATGAACGTTTCCAGCTGGCGGCGCTTGGTCATGGTCGTGGCGTTCACGCGGCGGTCGTGCTCGCGGCGCTCCTCCAGGTTCGCCAGGTACGCGTCGACGTTGCCCGGGTACATCGTGAGCTGGCCGCGCGACAGTTCGAGCGTGTGCGTGCAGGTGCGTTTGAGGAACTCGCGGTCGTGCGAGACGATCAGGCAGCCGCCGTCGAAGTGTCGCAAGAAATGTTCGAGCAGCATCTGCGTGCGCAGGTCGAGGAAGTTGGTCGGCTCGTCGAGGATGAGCATGTTCGGGTCTTGCAGCAACAAGGCGGCCAGCTTGGCGCGCGTCTGCCAGCCGCCGGACAGCTCGCGCACCGGCCGGTCGAGCACGGCATCGGGAAATTGAAATTGCCAGGCCACCTCGCCGCAGCGCCAATCGGGCTGGCCGCTGTCGCGCATGAGAAATTCGCGGATCGTTTCGTTCGGCAGGAACGGATCGTGCTGCCGCACGTAGCCCAGCCGCAGCTGCCGGCCGCGCACCACTTCGCCCGCATCGAGTTCTTCTTCGTCGAGCAGCACGCGGCAGAGCGTCGACTTGCCGGCTCCGTTGCGGCCGATGAGGCCGACTTTCTGATCGTCGGCCAGCGCGAGCTCGCGCCGTCGAGCAGCGACTGCTCGCCGTAGCGCTTGTGGGCGTCGATGAGTTGGAGGACGACGGGCATTGGGGGAGGGTTCGGGGTTCAGGGTTCAGGGTCAATTGGAGTCTTTGGCGTCGGCGGCAACGCCGACTCTACCTTCGCTCGGCGCTGCCCTTGCCAACCAATGACGGCGAACACCACGCAGCAGATCAAACACAATGCCGCGAACCAATCGCCGAACTTCATGTACAAGACTTCGTCTGAGGAAACTTCTCCGACGTCGGCGATGATCACATCCGGCGTCTGCCGCGGGCTTTGGGCGCGGATGCGGCCGCACTGGTCGATCCACGCCGAGATGCCGCCGTTGGCCGCGATCACCAGCGGCGTGCGCGTTTCGATCGCGCGGAACACGCCGCAGGCCAGGTGCATATCCAGCTCGCTGGAGCCCCAGTACCAGGCGTCGTTCGTGAGGTTGACCAGCACGTCGGGCGGCGTGCTTGCCGCGTGCCCGAGCGTGTTGGCCTGCCGCCGAATGACGTGCGGGATCACGGTTTCGTAACAAATGTTCGGCGCGTAAAACTTGCCGTCAAGTTCGAGGACGACCGGCCGCTCGCCCGCTTCGATGCCGCCGGTGAGCGGCGTGAGCGTGTAGAGCCACGGCAACCATTTGGCGAAGGGAATGAATTCGCCGAACATCGACGCGGTGGACTTTGTCGTACGTGCCGACGATTTGGAGGTCGGCGAGCGCTGCCGAATTGTAGCGCAGCGGTCGCGGCGCTTCGTCTGAGGAGTTAGGACTTGCGGGAAAATGAAGGCGCTCGACGCCAATGAGCACGGGCGTATTCAGCCGCCGGACAAGGGCGGTTAAGTCGTTCTGGCCGTAGGAGGCGATTTCCTCGGGCGTGCGCGTGGCGCCGGGCGGCGGCTTGAAGCCAGGGTCGATGGTTACGAGCGGCGTGCGAAACATCGTCTCCGGCCAGACGACGAGGTCGAGCGGTTTGCCGCCCTGCTCTGCCGAGTGGACTGCCTGTTCCGAGAGACGGACGTACTGGTCCATAATTTGCCGCTCGCGCGATGGATCGTATTTCCACTCGGCAAGGCTGTTGCCCTGAATGAGAGCAATGCTGCGCCGAACGCACGCTGCTCGAGGCGGCTGTTTTGGCTGCCTCAAGCATCGCGCTGCCGTACGCGAGTGCGGAGCCAAGGACGATGGCGGCAGGCACGAGCGTAAACCATTTTCGGGGTTGAACCAATATGCAGGCGATGCTGGCGGCCACGGTCATGATGATGAAGTCGACGCCGTACTCGCCAAACAGATCGCTGGCTTGAATGAGCGTCGTCCAGTTGACTTGCGTGTGAGCCAGCGAGCCCATCAAAAAGCCAGTGAGCACGTGAGCGCGGGCCAGTTCCAATCCCGTCCATACCGTGGGGGCGGTCAGCCACAAAGGAGCGCCGATCCGATGCAGGCCGACGCGCGCCAGGCCAACGAAAAGTGGTATGTAAAACGCCAAATAGGCTGAAAGCGCGATCCAACCCAAGTGCAATGCAGGGTGCGGCAGTCGAACCCAGTGGATGGCCAGCAGCCAGAATATGAAACCGGCCAGCCACAATGCGAAATATGGCCGGCGGCCAGTAAGTAGATCTCGCCGCACCAGCAGAAGCCACGGCACTGGCGCAACCCACGCCAGCGGCCATAGTGACAGCGGCGGCTGCGCAGCCCACATCAGGATGCTGCCGAAAAGCGCTAGCGGCAGCACCCTACGGTACCACGGCTGATGTGAACTGGCCTCGTCCATGCGAATATTGTATTGACCCTGTGAAACAATGAAACGCCAACACGAACTCGTGCTGATCGGTTCGACCTTAGTGTTCTCATGGCTGGCGATGCAAGCGGTGCACGAATTGGGCCATGTTGTCGGCTCGGTGCTGAGCGGCGGCCAGGTGGCGCACGTGATTCTGCATCCGGCCAAAATCTCTCAGACACGATTAGCCGTTAACCCGCATCCGCAGTTTGTCGCATGGATGGGTCCTATGTTTGGGATTGCCTTGCCCACAGCATTGCTGGTAGCCGCACGCGTAGTAAACTTGCGCGGTTGGTACGTATTCCAATTCTTCGCGGGGTTCTGCCTTGTGGCCAATGGTGCGTATTTGGCATTCGGATCGATTGGTCGCATTGGCGACGCGGGTGACCTTTTGCATCACGGCGCGACACCGTGGTTGCTTTGGCTGTTTGGCCTGATTACGATTCCAACAGGGCTTTGGCTGTGGAATGGCCTTGGCCCGCACTTCGGTTTGGGCAGTAGCGGCAAGGTCGACCGCGGCGTAAGTTATATAATGCTGACGCTGGCCGCGGTTTTGATTGTGCTGGAACTTGTTTTCGCATCACCTCTTGAAGGAACTAAATAAAAGGACCACTCCTATGGCAAACTCCAAGAAACCGGCCGGCCGCAAGCCCGCTACGAAGTTCGCGCACCTGCGCAAGAAAATGGACCAGACGAAAGCGCGTCCGAAAGTGCAGCCGATGCACGTCCGCAAAAGCGGCAACCGCTGATCGGCAGGCCACGCCGCGCTATTGCCTGTGTGCCTGGGAGCCGGGACGTTTCGCCCGGGGCGTCTCCGCCCGGGTGAACTCATTGCCGTTTCAACTGCTCGAGCCCGGCCGCGATTCGCCTGGTCACCACCTCAATTAACTGGCCGTCGCTCCAGCCCTCCGATTCTTCCGCCCGAATGGCGGTGCCGAACACGGCGCGAATCGTCGCCGGTTTTGGGAAATAGCTTCCGCGTGGCATTGCGGCGTAGGCGCCGTCAATCGACACGGGAACAACTGTCGCACCGCTTCGCCGGGCGAGCAGGCAGAAACCGGGCAAGAGCGGATGCAGCCGCCCATCAGGCGTGCGGCTGCCTTCGGGGAACACGACCATGGCCTGATCCTGGCTCAATAGTCGCAGCGTCGTTTTGATCCCGCCGATCGAGCCGCGCTCGCGGTCAATCGGCACCGCGCCAAGCGAGCGAATCCACAAGCTGAACGGCCAGAAGAAAAGCCCTTGCCGGGCGAGGTACTTAAGCTGCCGCGGACACGCGATGCCGACTAGCACCGGGTCTAAGTGGCTTTGGTGATTGGCCACCAGGAGCACCGGCCCCGTGGGCGGAACATTACCACGTCCCCAATATCGATAACGAAAGTAGATCAGGCTGATCGCCCAGCACGGCGACCAAAGCACTGAGTACCACAGTCGAGCCAGAGTGGATGACCTCAGGTTGTCGCCCGATGGCCGAGGGCGAGCAGCGGGCGCAGCCGACGTAGCGGCGCCGTCGGGCGCTTCACTTTCCAGTTGCCGCTCGTTGGTTGCTTGCGTCATTGCTTCGAATTCACGTAGGGTGGGCACTGCCCACCATCACGGGGCGCGGTTTTGGTGAGCGGTGCCCACCCTACCGTCATTGCTTGGATCGCACGATTTCTTCCAGCCGCGCTATTACCTCGTCGGACGACAGGCCGTCGGTGGACACTTCAATCGCATCATCCGCTTTAATCAGCGCACCCACTGGGCGAGTCAGATCGCGCTGGTCGCGGAGGCGCTGATGGGTCAGCACTTCGTCGAACGGAATGTTTTCGCCGCGCGCCAAAAGATCACGATGACGGCGATGTGCGCGTTCCTCTTCGTTGGCCGTGAGAAAAATTTTGCACTCGGCGTACGGAAACACTACGGTGCCCTGGTCGCGGCCTTCGGTGACTACGTCCGATCCTGCGGCGGCCGCCCGCTGCCAGAGAACCAACTGCGACCGCACGGCCGGGTTGTCGGCCGCGTGGTGAATCGACGTTGTAATGTCGAACCGGCGAATGGAGTGCGTTACATCGCGGCCGTCCAGCAAAACTTTGTCGCCGGCCAGCACGACTTGCGTCTGTCGCGCCAACTCGGCCAGTTGATCGCCGTCGGCCAGATCAATTCCGCGCTCGCGAGCCGCGAGGGTGACGGCTCGGTACATCGCTCCGGTATCGAGAAAGCGATAGCCCAGGCAACGCGCAAGGCCGCGGGCTGCGCTGCTCTTTCCTGCACCGGCGGGTCCGTCGATGGTGACGATCATGGAAGGCGGTTGTTAGTGGATAGTGGTTAGTTGTTAGTTGAAGGTTGAAATTCAAACCACTATCAACTAGCTACTAACAACTATCAATCACCATTCAGCTTCTACTTGCACCCAGCGATGTGGTCCCACATCAAGAACCACCTTACCGTCGTTGACTGATAATACCGACTTTGGATTGCCGCGAAAATCGGTGGTTCGCCCAGAGCGGAAAGGACGAAACGCCGCTACCGTGGCCTCCGCATGCCTGCCTTCGGTCTCCAGCAATCTGCAGCGAATGCCTGTGCGCTCGCCGCACATCGGTTCGCAATGAGTCAAAAGCAGGTTTTTTGCGCTGATGTGCAGGAACCAACCGCGTGGTGCGGGCAACGGACCGGGCAGCTTGGCAAATGCAGTTGTGCCGGCCGCAGCCAGACTCAGCGCAAGCTGAGACGGATACGCTTGATCCAGAGCAATCGCAAATTGAAATTTGCATCTTTCCTCGCTGGATTGGACAAGCAGCGTGTCGAGCCACGTCGGTCCGACGCGTCGGTGAAATGGGAGACCTAACGAAAGGCAGACAATGCTTTCTGCACCATTCGAAACCTCAACCCATTCGGGCGATTCGATGCGCTCCCGTGTCGTTTCGCGAGCCGTCCACTGTACGCCGCGGCGAAATGTAACGGCTTCGTCGCTCCAGGCCAGCCGGCTGGCGAAATACGAATTCCATGGATCGCCCGCCGGCCGTTGAACGCAATCGAGCGTAACCTCAATAATCGCCGCGGGCAGCGCACGGACCAGACGAGCCGTCTGCGTGAAGCGGGCAAGCAAACTGCCCGAGCCGTCCACCAACCGCCCATAGGACGTTATCTCTCCCACGATGGAATCATTGCGCCCAATTTCAATCTGATCGGCAATCATCTGGGTTTCGAGAGCCATGCCGCCGTTCCGGTCGGCAGCCGATTGCTTTCGGCCTGTGCGTGCCTGATAAACCAGCCGTTGCGAAATCCGCGTGCTACGGTCGCGATGAGTGCGCAGCGATCGAACTCCGCCGGAAACGTCGCTCACCGTGAGTTCGAGAGTCTCATTGCGCAGCGTGCGGCCTACGACAAGCGGGACTGCTGCCGCGTTGGCCGGCTGCCACTCGGCGAAGCCGCAACCGGGAACGTCGGGGAACACGCGTGGAGGAACGGTAGTGCCGGTCGCATCTCCCGTGAAGTCGAGCGGATTCAGTGCGGCGAATTGCGTCGCAGAAAAATTCCAGGGGTTGATGATCACTTCTTCCGAGATTCGGCTGTCCGCATCCGATTCCGAACCTGTCGGGGCAATCGACAACAGACCGGCGCTGAGTTGCCGGTGAGCAGTCTGCGCGTCACATTGAAATCCGCAGGCCCTCGAGGAAGTCAGGCTTTCACGCGCCTCGATCGGCGTCGAAGCAGAATACTCGGCTGGCGAAAACGACGACCAGTCGTCGGTCTCACGAGTGACGCGGAAATATTCATCGAGCGTGACGATCTTACCCAGCACTGGGTTGTAACGTGCTGAACGGCGCAAGTCGTCGTAGTACTCGCAGGCTTGGCCGGGCCATCCTGCCACAACCAGTGTCGCAACAAAGTCGTGGGAGATCGAATCGCCGGCGCGTTCGGCAAACGCAAGCCACGTCTCAGGTCGTGATGCATCGAGTGGCGATGCGGAGAGCGCCTCAATCCACGGTCCCTCGCGTTCGCCCCAGCGAGTCTTGCATTGCTCGGCGCGGCAGGGGGCCGCCGTCGAACGCGGCGTGAAGCGCCGCCTTGAAGCCGATCCCGGAAAGGATCTCAGGCATGAGCAACGAGAACGACGACTTGAACTGGCCGAACAGGTTGCATGAGCGACCCAGATGCTGCACAGTCGCATCCTGAAAGTTTCTTAACTCGGCCAGAAGCGCTTCGGGCGATTCAAAACCCGTTTGGCTGTCATTGAATCTACCGCCCACGATGCATGCCGTGCCGACATCCAGGGCGCGGCGAAGTTCAGCCACAGTCTCCGGGTGTTCGTGCGCAAGCCTCTCCATCAGCTCTTGAGTCAACAGCAGGCTCGTCGGTAAACCGCTCGCGAGTTTACCGTGCAGTGAAGCGCCAAGCGTGGACGGCGCCAGCAGTGTCACGTCGACGACGTAGATGTCGACCGCATAAACATGATTACGAGCATCAGCCAAGAGATCGAACGCGCAGTCCAAGTTCGTCGCGCACTTGCGAGCCGTTGCCGCCAACCGCCGCACGCGCCGCTGCGACCACCGCATTCGCAAACTGTTCATCATCGAGCACCGGCGTGTAGCGCATCGCCCGCGTGAGCAGCTCCACCTGGAGATGCGCATAGCCGAGCGCAAGAAAATCGGCGGCGACGTCGGCAGCACACTTCGCTCGGCGAAATGGATGCGGCGGCCAGCGCGGCGGAAATGGTTTCTTGTCGCGAACGGGCTGCTTCCACTGGCGGCGGATTCTGAGGAGCGGTCGCGCGGAGTCGATCGCACCAGTCGCCAGCCAGTCGCTCTTTGCTTACCGATGGGACGAGCACTAACTCACCCTGAAGCTCTGCGGGGTCAGGCGGCTCGTCTGCAGGATGCCAGCCCGGTAACTGACCGGTCGCATGGATGAGCGAAGGGTGCCAGCCAGCGGTCCAGGCGGCAAGCAGCTCGGCCGCCGCCGGGCCGGTGAGCTGCGTCGGGAGATCTTCCAACCGGCGGCAAGGAAGCAAAAGCGAAACGCGGCGTATCGTCATACTCCTAACATGCTATCTAACCGCATGTTAAGGCGAAAGCCACGCGGTCGTTTGGAGCGGGCCGGTCGCCGTGCGTATGCCTATCGCAGCCGGCCAAAAGCGCCTCCGCTCCAATGTCCGTCGCATGCTACCCAATTGAAAATCGGAGAGTAAAATAAAGCTTGCAGGCAATTCGCTCGGATGTTCAAGTAGTTCATCTGCGCAAGCTCTTAAGGCTACGGTTGTTGGGGCCAGTGAGGCTGGGAATCTGCCACGCTCGTCCGGATGCTGGCTCGGTGGGCCTTGCGCGCATACAGTAGCAATAGAGGCACCCCGCTGCCGCCGAATGCTCCCGTGGTTGGTCGTGGCACCGGCGAGCGCAAGACAGTCTGTCGCCTCGCGAGCGACAGTTGAGGGATAGAGACGTCATGGCGAAGAGTAACGCCGTTTGGGGCATCGACATTGGCCAGTGCGCTGAAAGCGCTGCGTTGCCGTCCGCACGACAAAGATGATAAGCGGATCGTCGTCGAGGCCTTCGACTACATCGAATACCCAAAGATTCTCACCCAGCCGGAAGCCAATCGCGAAGAGCTCATCCGCGAGGCGCTGGAGCAGTTCGTCTCGCGCAACGACGTGACGAGCGACCGCGTGTCGATTGCCGTTCCGGGCCAAAGCGGTCTGGCGCGGTTCATCAAGCTGCCGCCGGTCGAGCGCAAAAAGATCCCCGATATCGTCAAGTACGAGGCCCGGCAGCAAATCCCGTTCGCGCTCGAAGACGTGGTCTGGGACTATCAGCCGCTGGTCGGCAGCGAAGACGAAGGCTACGCGCTGGAGACGGAAGTTGGCCTGTTCGCCATGAAGCGCGACCAGGTGGCCCGCGCGCTCAAGCCGCTCGAAGAAGCAGGCATCGACGTCGACATCATCCAGCTCGCGCCGCTGGCGATCTACAACTTCATTTGTTTCGATCGCCTCGAATTGGATGGCAAGTACGATCCGGCCAATCCGCCCTCGTCGACCGTGATTATCTCGCTGGGCACCGATACGACGGACCTCGTGATCACCAACGGTTATCGCGTGTGGCAGCGTAGCATTCCCATCGGCGGCAACCACTTCACCAAGGCCCTGACCAAGGAGCTCAAGCTCACATTCGCCAAGGCCGAGCACCTGAAGCGCAATGCCATGAAGGCCGAGAACCCCAAGGCCGTGTTCCAGGCAATGCGGCCGGTGTTCAGCGACCTGGTCGCGGAAATTCAGCGCTCGATTGGCTTCTTCACCAGCAACAACCGCACCGCCAAACTCGGCGACATGGTCGCGCTGGGCAATCCGATGAAGCTGCCCGGCCTGCAGCGATTCTTGTCGCAGAACCTCGACCAGGAAGTGAAGCTGATCGACCAGTTCAACAACCTGGTGCAGGGCAGCGCGACCGCCACGCCGCAGTTCAAAGAGAATCAGCTCACGTTCGGCGTGGCGTACGGTTTGTGCGTCCAGTCGCTCGAACTGGGGCAGTTGCGCACGAACTTGCTGCCCGAGGAGATCGTCACCACGCGCCTGGTGCGCGCGAAAAAGCCCTGGGCGGTTGCCGCCGTGGCCATGCTGCTTGTCGGCATGACGGTCAATTACATGGGTCACTACTCGTCGTGGAAAACGGCGGATAAGGAAGAGCCGGCGATGAAGTCGGCGATTGCCGCCTCCGGCACCGCAAAACAGAATGCAAGCGCATTTGCCACGGAGCACACGGCGCAAACTGCAAAGTTCGACGAGATCACCAAGATCGGGCAAAACTTGCAGAGCAACGTCGACGGACGTCTGTTATGGCTCGAGGTCCTTAAAGCGATCGATGCGGCCCTCCCGAAGGACACGCGGCCACCGGAGGAACGCAAGGAAACCGTCGAAGACGTTGTGAAGCGACCGGAGCTGCACATCCAATCGATGGATTGTGAGTATTTCGACGACCTGTCGCGCTGGCATACCGCGATTCTGTCGCAGTACGTGGAAACGAAAAAAGAGGAGAAAAAGTTAGCTGCCGCGGCGCCTGCCAACGGCGACGCCGCCCCACCCGCCGACGCCCCGAGTGCGGCATTCGGCGACGAGGCCGCAGACTGCGCGGCGACGAAGCTACTCCGGTGGAGGGCGCTCCAGCGGACACCATTCAGCCGGACGGCACTCCCCCACTGGCCACCGAAGCTCCCGCCAGCGATCTTGCTGCCACGCAACCAGGCAGCGACGACGCGGCCATGGCGACTGGCGCCGATCACGGCGCTAGATCCCAATGCGATCCCGGAAATTGATCCATTAACGGGCCAACCCATCGAAGGAAGCGCATCGGGCCTTACCGGACCGGGATGGGTCATCCAGATTCGCGGCTATCATTTGCACAATACGCTGCGCGAAGAGAAAATCACCGTCCCGTACGAGGGTGAAGATTTCATTCTCAACACCTTCTTCAAGAACCTCGAGACCGGCACGGTCCAGCTTCCTGACGGACCGAACGGAACGCTCATTGATGTCCCGATCTCGGACCTGGGGATTAAATATCCGGTCATCGTTACGACGGAAGAGATCAAGCCAGTGACGTACTTCCCCGAAGCGACCGATGTGTCGGCCACCGGTGGCATGCCCACGGGTGCAGGAACGTATGGTCGCGGCGAGGAGGCCATTGGGCCGGGTGCGCCGGGCGAAAAGGAACCGGAACTTTGGAAGCTACGTCAGTACGATTTTATTATTCAATTCTGCTGGCAGCCTCAGCCGCGCGGCGCGGCTTGACAAGAAGAAGATGGCCCAGGAGCAACCGCCGGAAGGCGAAGCGCCGAGCACCGCCGCCATCGAGGGTGACACCGGCGACAGTTCCTAGACTCGCAGGAGATTTCTGGCATGGACCAATTGCGCACAATTCTGGCCTGGCTCAAGCGGCAACATTTCTGGGTGCTGTCGGTGCTTGTTGCGCTGATCGGCATCGCCTGCTGGTGGAGCGCATCGCGCACGCTGAGCAGCGAATTCGCCACCAACAAACAAGCGATCGACACGGAGTTCACCTCACTCAAAGACACTCGCGGAAAACCGTTCCTTCCCAATCAGGACGTCATTGACAAACAAAAACAGGAAAACGCAAACCAGGCAAAAGGAGTCGAGGCCACCTGGAAAAAGCTGTACGAACGCCAGCATGAGCAGGTTCTTGAGTGGCCTGGCGACCTTGACGCAGGACTTCCGTGATCGCGTCGAGAAGCTGAAATTCGGCGATGATATGACGCGCGAGATGCTGAACGACTATCAGAACTACGCCCGCCGTTACTTTCCGCAACTGCCCGCGATTGTCGACGCGCCGATTATCGAAACCAGCACAGGAGGCGGCGACGGGCGAGGAGCCTATTCCGGCGGACGCGAAGGATATGGTGGTGGCGGCTACGGCGAGGGCGGAATGGGCACGGGGCTACTCGAGGAGGGGCAAGAAGACTTCATTTGCGAATGGCGAAATCAGGGCGAGGTTCGCGAAAAGCTGATTTTCCGGAATCGGCCATCTTCACTACGCGTGTGGGTGACGCAAGAAGACCTCTGGGTGTACAAGACCCTGCTGAACGTTATTCGCCGCACGAACGAAGCAGCAGGCGCCACGCGCCAGTCGAACGCCGCGGTGCGCGTGATCTATGCGTTGGAAGTCGGACAAGCGGCCGCGGCTATGAATCGCGGTACCGGCCGGATTTATATGCCCGCCGCCGCAGAGCCTAGCCCCGACGCAATGCTTGGAGAAGCGGGGGGCGCGACGGCAGGCGTCGAGGGCGACCGCGGCGCTGGCACAAGTGGGTATGGCGGCTATGACACTCAAGGCACCGATCCTGCTGCCATGGCCCGCGACGGCGGCCGAATGGGCGGTGAAGGTTACGGTACCGGGGGCGGCGCCATGTCGCCCGAACAGGAAAAGTCGTTCTTATTGTCCTTTCGTTACCTTGATGCCGAAGGAAAACCGGTGTCGCTCGGCGGAGGCGGCGGGGGCGATCCGAGCATGTCGCTGGAAGCGACCACGCCCGAGCCCGCAACGCCAGCCACGCCGCTCGACCTTACCGCGTTCGGCGTGGAATACAAACGGCTTCCCGTGCGAATGACTCTTCAGATGGACCAGCGCTGGCTGACCCACTTGATTTCCGAGTGCGCTAACCAGCCGCTGCAAGTCGAGGTCCAAGAGGTGAGAATTAACGCGTCCGACGCAGGCACTTCTTCCGGCGGCGAGGGAGGTGGACGTGGCGCCTACGGCGGAGGCGGTTATGGCGGCGGCGGCGGTTATGGCGGGGGCGGCGGCCGCGGCGGTTATGGCGGGGGCGGAGGCGGCGCTGACAGCCCGTTCCCCGAGCAGGCTGGCGTGCAAACGTTCCCGGCCCAGCCGAACATTGTTGAAGTCGTCATTCAAGGCATCATTTACATATTCAATGAGCCGAATCCTGAGGCGCTGAAAACTTCGGAAGAAGCCGACGCGGGCCAGATGGCCGCCACAAATTAAGCGCAAGAATTCGATTGCGCAGTAGATCACCTAACAAGTGAACCGCCAAGACGCGAAGCACGCCAAGGAAGGCAACAAATCCGCATGTATTTTCCTTGGCGACCTTTGCGTCCTTGGCGGTTAATCATTCCGTTAGGTGCTCTTAGTACAATAATCGCAAGATGCTTGTTTCGAGCGAACGTAACTTAACTGCTCGGTAGGAGAGCTCGATATGAAGGCCAACCTAAAGGGACTGGGCGGAATCAAGGGGTTGTTCCTGCTGCATGGCGAGAAGATGGCCATCGCCGTGGTCGGACTTCTGGTGCTCTGGTTCATCTATTCCTCGATCAGCTTGCCGCGGCTGGAAGAGAATCGGCAAGCGTCCAATTTGCAGAGCGAAATCCAGCTCACGAACAGCGCGGTGGCGGATGCGAAGTGGCCGGCGGCGCCCGATGCGCCAGGATCCACTGACGTGCGCGTCGCACGCAACATCGCGCAGAAGGACTTTAACGTGCCGTTGGACGGCTATTTGACCGATAAGCGCGGCTTCAATCCGCCAGTTGTAACGCCCACCGTGCTGCGCACCGACCCGCTGCTGATCAATGCCGTTGAGGTCCACGCCATCGGCGGCACGGGCATCTTTGCATTTATTGACGATGCAGTTCGCCAGGCGCGCGCGCTGGCAGCAGCACAAGAAGAAGAAGCCAACGCCAGGGAACAGCAACGTGAAGCGGAACGCATGGCGGCGGAAGGCCCGGGGGGGAAGGACGCGGTCAGCGCGGCGGCCGCGGGGAAGCGGGTTATGGCGAGGCCGGCATGATGCAAATGGACCCGGACCATCCCAATCGCCGGCCGGTGGAAGCGATGGCGCGGCCGACGGGCTTGCCCTTGCAGGGCGACGAGCGCCAGGAGCGCGTGCATTGGGCCGTCGTTACGGCGAAGGTGCCCGTTCGCGAGCAGCTCAAGCTGTTCCAGGACTCATTTCAAAACGCCCGCGGTTACGATCCGACCCGTGATTTTCCGCGCTACGTAGGCTACAAGGTGCAGTGCGCTCAGGTGCTGCCCGGCCAACCGCTGGAATGGAAAGACGTCAACGTTTACGACGGCCAGCGCAAATCGGTCGAGCAAAACGATTCGCTTGGCGCCGTCGTGGCGTTAGGCGTACTCGAAAAGCTGTACGCGCGGATTGCCAAGTTCTGGCCGACGCAATTGGAAGACGTCGTCGATTCGCGCTACCTGGTGGATGTTTTGGCGCTGCCCTTGCCGCCGCTGGTTGGACGCGAATGGGGTTCCGATGGAACGCATCCGGATATTCCGCTGGCTATTAATACGCCGCCGTTGGAAGATGAGCTTCTGCCGTTGGAGGAAGAGCAGCCGAAGGAAGAGGAGCCCGCCGACGCCGATGATGAAGCCTCGGCGTTTCGTTCCGCCGATCCGCAGGGGGGGCTCGGCCCTGGTGGCTACGGCGGGGAACGAGGTGCGCCGTCTGGTCGATATGGTGGCGATGAGCGCGGCGGTTACGGTGGCTATGGCCGGGGCGGCGGAGGCGGCGGTGCTGGCCGCATGTATGGCGGCGGAGGCGACCGAGGCTACGGCGGATACGGCGGTGGTCGCGGCTATGGCGGCGGCGGCGAGCGCGGCGGTTACGGCAGAGGAGCGGGCGGCTACGGCGGCGAGGGTCGAGGCGGTTACGGCGGTATGGGCGGCGGTGGCGGCCGGGCGGGCAGCCAGCCGATGGCTTTGCCGCGCGGCGTCGATCACTGGCTGTTGCGGTTTTTCGATTTCTCGGTCGAGCCGGGAAAGAAATACAAATATCGCGTCAGACTCGTACTGGCCGATCCGAATACTGGCCTTCCGAACCCAAGTAGCTTGCTGAATTCAACGGTGCTCGATCGGCTTGCGAAATTGAACGAAGCCGCGAAGGCCAAGAATACGCGCCCGACCAACGTCCGCTTCGTCGATGAATGGAGCGAGCCATCGCGCACGGTCGGTATTCCGCTAGCGGGAAGCGTCAAGCTGGCGGGGGCCAAGCCGCCTTCCGGCCGCATCAGCGATGAACCTTCAGTGAAGCTCCTCGTTGAGTCTTTTGATTTCGATGAAAAGGGCAATGCGATTCAAGCCTCCACGCAGCGGGACTTCCAGCGCGGTTACGTTGCCAACCTGGTCACAAAAAGACAGGAATATCTCGGCCCCGGCGGGCAATGGATCGACACATTGGAGACGTTCAAGTTCTTCACCGGCATGACCGTGCTCGATATGGAGGGCGGCGAATCGCTCGGCAAAGATACTACCGCGCCTGCGCGCGTGCTATTGATGGACCCGGCTGGCGAACTTCACATCCGCAGCGAGATGGACGACAAAGAGGCCGTCGACCTCCACAAGCTGATTTTCGAACGTCCCAAGAACCGCAGCCGCGAGGACGAAGAAAATCGACGTAGGGTATGGTGGTGGCGGCGGCGAATACGGCGGTTACGGCGGCCGTTAGGGCACGTAGCTGCGCAACAATTACCGCTAGCGGTGGCGTGGCTCGGGCAACGCCGCGGCAGCCTTCTCCATTCTGGTCTGGGTGATGCCGCAAGCAGCCGCACCCTCACATGCAGTGCTGGACCAGCCAGCACTCACTGTCATAGGCCGTGCGCCGTCTTTTCGTCGACGCCCTCTCAAAGTGCCCTTGACCCCGTTTTTGGGTGCCAGTAATTTCCCGCTCCTCATCTACCGGGAACTGAACGCCATCGCGTGTGCTTTGCTGGAATCTGTGGAGAACGTGCGGACGTTCTCGATCGTGGTGCGTATCGGTTCCAACCTTATCCTGAACTCGACGCGTTTGGAGCTTGTCACAGCGAGTCGCCCCCGGCTGGGGCCGACCTCGGCGACACGAGGCCACGCCAGTTGAGCCAACATTTGAACCGTTCGACGCGAAAATGCGCTGCGGATGAAATGCGACTGCGCATGAAGCGACTTGTCGCTAGAAGGAGAAGCGAGTTGAGCGCCCAACCAATGCGGTACATTTTGCTGGTGGCCCTTTCGCCATTGGCCCCTTTTACTGTCACACCAAGCGCCAGCGCCGCAATTCAGGCCGCGGCCGCCCAGGCTGGTTCTCAGGCCGACGGATGCGGCGGCGCAGAAGCCACTTGCGCGCGCCGACGTCGACCTGATCCTGCGCCAGGCTCGCAGCGCCATTCAGCAGGGTCAGCTGGACCAGGCCGAGTCGCTGATCTCGCGCGCCGAAGGTGCTCGAATTCACTACTCGCTGTTCTATACGGGCCCGACACCAAACTCGGTGCGGCGCGAATTGAACCGTGCGCATCGCTCCCAGCGCAGCGGCGGCAACGTGAGGAGCTCTGGACAGCAAAGCGGCGCGCCGGAAGGCGGAACCGATCCATTCCTGCGGCGCAGCTTGGCCGGGCAGCAAAACGCTGCTGCGCCGAACTCCGGCGTGCAGCCAGCTTCGGCTGAACTCGGCGCCGACCACAACCAGGCAACCATTGCTGCGTCAGCGACGCTCGATGGCAGTCGCCCCTTCAATCAGCAGCCGGCGAACCCTTTTGCCAGGACGCAAGCAAACTCAGGATCGCAAACCGCATCCATCGAAGGACCGAACACGCAGCCCGGCGGCATTTCCGCCGATCGGCCTGCGGCAGCTCTTTCGGCCGACGCCAAGAACATTCCCTGGCCACTTCCCAGCGCGCAAACACCGCCGCCCTTGCCCACGATATCCAGCAGCCATATCGCTGCGGGCGAATCGATGCCACAACTGTCATCGAATTCCCTGACTGGCGGTTCGAGTCAAGGTTTATCCAGTGAACCGGCCAAGAAGCAGGCCCTGGCGCACCTGCAGGCGGCCCGTGCCGCCCTGCAGTCCGGAGACATTGAGACGGCGGAGAAACTCAACCGCGCAGCCAGCGCCGTTGGGGTGCCGGAATCACAGTTCCTGCCCGATGAAGACCGCCCCTCGCTCCTGGCATGGGACATTGCGCGCGCGCGGCCGAACGGACCCGGCCTTCAATCGCCCGCGGCCAATCCGGCGGCGGGCGCTTTGCGCTACGAAATGCCGCTCGGCGCGCCCGCGAGCATCGAACCGAGGTTCCCCGCGACACCTGCGCAAGCGACGACGTCCGAATCCGCTGTCAGCGGTCAGGAGCGCTGGGCTGCGCTGCCTGAACCGCTCGCGCTGCCGCCCGAATCATCGGGTGGAAATTCGGCCAAGCAGCCCGGTGATCTGGGCCTCGCGCAACAGCCGGCGCCAGCCTTCACAGGCAACGAGCAGCAAGACGATCCGAGCCAGGCAACTCAACTATTGCAAGCCGGCGAGGAAGCGCTGGAGCGGCACGATCGCCAGACGGCGCTGCAACTGTTCGGCCAGTCGCACTCTCTGCGCGAACAACTGGGCAATGCCGATCAGCAGCGTCTGCAGGATCGGTTGCAAATGCTCGCCGCGGAACCAATCGACACCACGATCAACCCGCGCAAGGCAGGCGAGACTCCGCCCGAGTTTGTGGCGCAAAATTTTACGGCTCAGACCGACGAGGCGGCGCCCATGGATGATGCCGGCACTGCCGCAGAGGAACCGGCGCCACCGTCGTCGATGCTCGAAGCCACAGGCGAGACTCAACAAGTCCTCGCCCGACAACTCTCCACGGAAGTTGGCAAGCGCCAGTCGGAAGCCATTCGGTTGCGCGAAACGGATCCGGACCGCGCACTTACGATATTGGTAGAGGCTCAGAAGCTGGTCGACGATTCCAAGCTCTCGGAAACCTCGCGCAAAGAACTGTTGAGCCGACTCGAAATCACTCACAAGCAAACGC
Organism: uncultured Planctomycetota bacterium; assembly: GCA_963713365.1. Classification (GTDB taxonomy): domain Bacteria; phylum Planctomycetota; class Planctomycetia; order Pirellulales; family Lacipirellulaceae; genus JABDGM01. The sequence goes on from CAVQLN010000015.1 coordinate 81,180, forward strand.
AAGCTTACATCGACGATCACAAATCGGAAATCGATCTCGACCAGCGCAACGAGGCGGTCCTCGGCGAAGTTCAGCGCCGCCGCGACGTGAAGCTGAAAGTCCAGCAGAAAACGGCGGAAATGGTCGACGAATTCAACCGGCTCCGCGACGAGCAGCGCTATGCTGAAATGGAATTAGTCGCCAAGCGGCTCCACGAGCTGGCCCCGGAGGACCCGGTGTCGGTACAGATTTTACAGCAGGCGAAGTTCATTCGCCGCACGATGATGAATGCCGACTTGATGGACAAGAAGGAATCCAGCATCTGGGATCAGCTGAACGACGTGGAGGAATCCGCGATCAACCCGGTTGCCAAGTCCGGCAGCGAGCTTGTGTACGATGCGCAAAAATGGGAGCTCCTCAAAGATCGCAAGGGCACGCGGGACCGCGTCGAGCGCCGCACCCAGCGCGAGCTGGAAATCGAGGCGCAAACTGAAGACGCCCGTGATGCTGCGCTACGAGGAGACGCCGCTGACCGAGGTGATGGAAGGCCTGTCTCAATTGACCGGTGTGAACATCCATCTCGATCCGCGCGGCTTAAGCCAGGAGGGAGTCAACACCGACACCCCGGTGACGATTAACCTCAGCAAGGAGATTTCACTCAAGAGTGCGCTCAATCTGGTCCTCGAGCCACTGCACTTGACCTACGTGGTCACCGACGAAGTGCTGAAAATCACCAGCGAACAGCTTCGCGATGGCGAACTGCTCACAAAACCTTATAACGTCGCCGACCTGGTCATTCCCATTCCGAACTTCGTGCCCAACAACAACATCGGCTTGCAAGGGCTGATCAACGATGCGCACGCGGCGATGGGCTACGGAAACGGATTCGGCTCCGGCGCCCGGCCGTATTGATCGGCGGCCGAAATAACCAGAACAACCAAACGGGCGCCAACGATCACGTGCTCGCGCAACAGCTCAATGCGGGCGCACCAACGGTTTATCTCCGTCGACGGTGCCGATCGGCGCCGGGCCGGGCGGCATGGGCGGCGGCGCCAACGCCGACTTCGACTCGTTGATCGACTTGATCGTGTCCACGGTTTCAACCGAAACATGGGCCGAGAATGGCGGCGGCGAAGCCGAAATTCGGCCGTTCCCGACCAACTTGAGCCTCGTGATCAGCCAGACGCAGGCGGTGCACGAGGAAATTGCGGATCTATTGGAGCAGCTTCGCCGGCTCCAGGATCTGCAAGTCACGATCGAAGTGCGCTTCATCCGGCTTAACGATCGGTTCTTCGAGCGGATTGGCATCGACTTCGATATGAACATCGAGGACCGCACGATTGGCACCGCCGACCTCGTGCCGGGCACGCCGTATGAACCGGGCCGTCAAAGTGCGATCGTCGGCTTCCAGCAGTCGGTCCTTCCGACCAATCCGTTCCCCAACTACACGGCGGACCTCGACATCCCGTTCCGCCAGCCGAGCTTTGACCTGGCGGTTCCGCCGGTGTTCAGCGGCTTCGGCGGGCAGGCGGCCAGTTTCGGTTTCGCGATTCTCAGCGACATCGAGGCTTTCTTCCTGATCGAGGCTGCTCAGGGCGATCAGCGGACCAACGTCCTCAATGCGCCGAAGGTGACGTTGTTCAACGGTCAACAAGCCTTCGTCGCCGACGCGATTTCGCAGCCGTTCGTTATCGGTGTGATCCCGGTCGTGGGCGAGTTCGTCGCCGCGCAGCAGCCGGTCATAGTCGTGCTCAATGAAGGCACCATGATGACGATCCAGGCCGTTGTGTCCGACGATCGACGATACGTTCGGTTGACGGTCGTGCCTTTCTTCACGGAGGTGGGCGACGTCCAGGAATTCACATTCGAAGGCTCGACGTCCACGACGAACTCCAGCAGCGCCAGGGACGATGACGACGACGGCAAGAACGAAGAGGAAGAGGACAACGACCAAGAGGTGCGCAGCGGCGTGACGGTTCAGCTGCCGGCCTTCCAGTTCGTGTCCGTCGTGACCACAGTGAGCGTGCCTGACGGCGGCACCGTCCTTTTGGGCGGCATCAAGCGCCTGTCCGAAGGCCGAAACGAGTTCGGCGTGCCGCTCTTGTCCAAGGTGCCGTACGTCAATCGCCTGTTCCGCAACATAGGCATCGGGCGCGATACCGACAGCCTGATGATGATGGTCACGCCGCGGATCATCATTCAGGAAGAGGAAGAAGAACGCCTGGGCATCGCCGTGCCATAATGGTTGAGTGTCGAGGGTTGAGGGTCGAGGGTTGGAAGAGTCTATCGCTTGCGGTTTAGCGGCCGTGACGCTCCAATAGCGCGATGACCTCACTCTCGCGCCGCTGGATTGCAGTTGGTGCGCTTGTCGGGGCTATTGGCGTAACACTGGGTGCCTTTGGCGCCCACGTACTTCCAGATTTCTTGTCGGATCTGGGCTACACTGGCGACGACTTGCGCGGCGCCTCGGCATCTTCCACACCGCAATTCTCTATCAATTGCTTCACGCGCTGGCTCTGGTCTTCACTGGCCTGGCACTGGAGCAACGCGCAACGGCCTGGTGGCGCTTTGCCGCCTGGGCATTTCTGCTCGGCGTCATCCTGTTTAGCGGTTCGCTGAAAGCACTGACGTTCGTCAGCCCCTCGTGGAATTGGCTTGGCATGGTCGCGCCCATCGGCGGCGTGGCGATGATCGTTGGCTGGGCGGCGCTGGCGATCGGGGCACTTCGAAACGAATAACATTGCGCCGCTTCAACGAAAAAGAGGATGCCCGGACAGAGGCCGTCCGGGCATCGCAGGGCAGGGCGAAGAATCTTTTTCACACGGCCGCAGCCGTTTCCAGCTGCCGGGCGAGGCGCTTCCGCGCGACGTGCAGCCGGCGCTTGATCGTGCCGATCGGCGCGTCAAACGACGCGCTCATCTGCGACAGCGACTCGCCGCGGACGTAAAACGCCTCGAGCGTGGTGCGGTCGAGGTCGCCCAACTGCGCAAGACCGCCGCGGACCTGCGCGGCCCGCTCGTTGGCCAGTGCCGCGTCGAGCGGCGTGCTCATGACGACGCACGTCGCGTCCAGTGCGTGCGGCTCCGTGGCGATTGTCGGCGCTCGGCGCACCTGTCGGTTGATGGCCATGCGCACCGTGATCGATCGCAGCCAGCCGCCGAACGCAGCCGGCACCTTGAGCTGCTCGATCTTCTGCATCGCCTTCACGAGCACTTCCTGGCACAGCTCCTGGGCTTCGCTGTGGTTGCCCAGACGGCGCAGCGCGATCGCGTAGACCATCGGCTCGAAGCGCGTGGCCAGCTCGCCAAAGGCCTCTCGGTCGCCGGCCTGAGCGGCCGCGACCAGGTACTCAAGTGAAGTCGTTTCGTCTTCGATCTCGAACAACGTTGCGGACATGGTTCTCTCGCTTTCGCAGGCTGAATCGCTGTTTCTGGGGTCAGCGAGCCGGGTCGTCCCCGACCCCGGCCATAGCACAACAAGCGTGAGCCGTGTTGGCCGAAATGGTTGGCAAACGCCAAGGCATCACGGCCGGGCTCGCTCAGTCGGCGTCAGGTCGTTTTTCTGATTGGCGGTCGCCGCAGCGACTGGCCATTCAGCAAACGCCGACTGTGCCGGCGTCGACTACGACGACGCCTGGCACCCAGCGCTGGCTGCGCTGGTCGCGCTGGCGGCGACTGGCCGAATAACTCGGACACGTCGCCACGATGGGCGTCGCCGTCGCGGCCGGCATGCGCTTCATGGATAGCGCACGCCAAGCGCCGAGGCGCAAAGAGAGGCGGCGCGCGAATTTCGCAATGAGTTCGCGCAGCGCGGTCCGATGCATGCCTTCGACGGCATTGAAGCTGCCTTGGCCATTCTTGTTGATGCCAAGATTCATGCTGTCGAAGTAATTTGCTTGCATCGTGTCCTCGCTGCGCCGGTGCGCCGCTCGAAAGAGAACCAGAAATACAAAAACACTGCTCACGTAGGCGAGTTTCTCCGAAACTCGCTAAATCGCGGCTCGGAGAGCCGCGACTACGTGGGCCTATTCAAAGCTTCCCACGGCCCCGAGGCCAAGTCAAGCGAACTAACAGTCCAAGCAAGCCAGTTCGCCGCCCTTGACTACTCGCGGCCGTCCTTTAGACACCACCTTCGGCCACCCGGTTCGCCCCCCATTCGGTAAATCTCAAAAAATCCGAATACCGGCCAAAAAACCGCTGAAATCGAGCCCACTACCACAAGTGCGGGGCGGACCGCGTCACGTAACTAGCCTTCCCTTTTACATAGTGGCGGCGAACATGGCCACGAGCTGTTGAACACCTCCCTGTTGTAATATTCGCCACCCCGCTTGGGTGGGCGCGTCGAATGTATGTTTGTTGGCAAACATTCGAACTGTGGGGGTCAAAAATGGCAGTCAAGACACTGAAGGTTGGCGACAAAGGCAAGGAAGTGAAAGCATTGCAGGAGATGCTCAACGACGAGGTCAAGGCCAAGCTGAAGGCCAATGGCGAATTCGGCCCCGAGACGGAAGAGGCGCTCAAGGACTTTCAATCGAAGAAGCGCGTCAAGGCCGATGGCGTTGCCGACGCAAAGTTCTTCGATGCTATCGCCGACATCACGGAAATCCAAATCACCGACGATCAAGGCAATACGATGGTCGTCAGGGTTCGAACCGGGTGGTTTGTTTCCGATACCTGGGAACGCGTATCGGGGTCGCTACCGGGCATCAGCGCGCGATCAGGTTCGGTAGAAACCAACGTACCCGGCCGGCTCGTTCTTGATGGATTATGCGATTGTCGCAATTACCGTCGCCGCGTCGGCGCGACCGGCGAAGGGCTTTCTGCCTCAAGTGATGGAAGCGGCGTGATTCAGTGGGAGGTATTGTCAGTCAGATAGTGACGTCGCTTACGAAAACAACCGATACGACCGAACATTACAAGCACTTCGTCACGTCGGGGGGTTTTCTCGGACCGCATCACACTTTAATTGCCCAAACAATGGAATGAACTTGGCGATCTCCTCGTGTGCAATGAAGCCACCAAAGATCTTTGCCTGTGATTCGTTGCGCTGACGAAACAAGAGCGGGGCAACAAGGATCGTGTCAAAGTCTGTGTAGTTTTCATACTTTGATTTCCCTTTCCACTGCTCAGCGCGTGGACCGTACAACTCCGGTTGCAGTGAGGTGAATCGACCCGTTCCAATTTTGTTCTCAATATGAAGCGCAATTGTCTCACCGTCCTGCGCGGAGAATTATTAAAACGTCTGTCTCGCACTCTTTAACTGAGGTTTCGACAGCGCCGCTCTCAGCATTCGTAGAGGAGTAGACGATTTTGCCCCAAGGATGATCGGAGCGCGACCATGTGTATTTTGCTCGACGACTAGCGAACTTGGTTTTGGAAAGGAACCAGTCAGTGAACTGGGCGTTGGTTTTGAACGCTTCCTCGAGTGCCAAGTCCAGCTCTTTTTCCTTCGGTGCACTCATCTCAGAGTCCGGACGGGACTAAGGACAAACTAATGCGAAGATTTAACTTGCAAAGAATCGCCAGGTGGCCATTACAAAATATCATTTCTTCCTCTTGCGCTGCCGGGCCGCAAGCTTTTTTAGAACGCCGATTCCCTTGGCCTCCAAGTGTTCGAAGTCCGGTCGCTCCATGATTGGGGCGATTAGTGTTCCACGCTCATCCCCCAGCGCATCGCTCAGGCCGCCCGCAAACCTCGCCACGATGCCATCCCACTCCCGCACCGACCGCAGGAGCCGATCGACGTCGCGGTATTTCGCGTACTTGGAATCGTCGCGAATTTGCACCTTAACGCCGGACGCCTTGATCTGATCGAGCAATTCGATGAGCGAAAGATGAGCTTTCAAAAAGTTCGCTTCGCCGCCGAGCTTTGGGTTGCCCGCATACTGCGTCTTGCAGAACGAGTGCCACGAATAATAGCCGCGTCGCCGCGTCGGAAACTCGATCGGATCGCCCTGCCCAATGAGCCGTCCGCTTTCCGAACCATCGTCATTTCGATGAATAACATCCTCTCGGTGCACAACAACAGGCGGATGACTTGCCAGGCCAATCGAAGCGCTTTCCGCGCCATGGACACGCGCGTAAAAGAAGATCGCGTGCAACGCCGGCACATCTACCACCTCTTCCTCTCCGTCAGTTCGCTTGCGGGAAAGATACAAATTGCCTTGGCGAAAGGAATCGCTATATGGCAGGAAATCAGATTCGCCGTCTGGAGAATTCTGCTCGTAGATTTCGGAAATGTCGTCGAACGGCAGCGTCAGCGCCATGGCGCGAAACTTCACGATCAAGCGTCGCGCCGACGCTAGGTCGATTTTGGTTTTCCACTCATAATGAACCGTCAGTCCCAAGACTCACCTCATTCGCCGCAAACACGCTCATATCGCTTAGCGATGCCCCTCCGGCGGCCTGATTAGTTTAGCCGCCCCTTAAACGAATGTGGCGGGATTGCCGACCTGTAATCGCTACCAAGTCAAAACACCAAACTCGCCGTTTGGCTGCGGATCAACTGCAGCCCCATTGTTATTTCGCGGTTCGGCACATTTTGATCCAAAGACATGAGTGTTATGCCATTCAATATATTGATCGCCCACAGAATGTTGAGAATCGAGTCGCAACTTCGCGCCATCAAGACGAATTCCACCATAATCGCAAAGTACATGATGATTTGGGCATAATTTCAAAATGTTTTCCGCAACGTCCGGACCTTTTTTGGCAAGCGGACGAATGTGATGACCTTCCGAATACGACTGATCGCCGAGTTGAATCTTCAGCCCGCAGATTTGGCATCGGTCATTATGTAGTCGTTTAAGTTTTTCGATCAACAATGTTTGGCGAATGATGCGGGCTACGGTTTGTGGCGTTCGCCGAGGTTCGGATGGTTCAACATCATCGATCTGTGTAATCGTTGGTGCTATGCGAAGCTCGTCGACGCGAAGACGATATTGATTGGGGCCGACGTTTTCGAAGACATCGGGACTTTGCGAGAAATAGGAATTGACAGTGCGCTGTGGCGACTGCGGAGACTTGCCGTAAAGCCAAAGCCATTCGCACGTACTTGAGCTGTAATCCAATCTGTGTCGTAGGTTGCGGTTTGACCGTGCGCGTGGATGACATCAAGGATTGCTCGCATCAGCGGTGAGGTGAGACTTGTCAACGCCATACTGGATTTCCTAGCGACCGACGACGGAATTCAGGTTCCCGCCAAAAAAAGGCGACGGGTTTGCACGGTGCAAGCCACGTGAATGTAAAACACTAAAGCGCGCCTTAGCTGGCGGCTCAACCACAGCGCCTTGTCACGCGGTAGTTCAGGAGGTTGCTATATCACTTCCATCATCGGGCGAGTCCGCGGAAGGGGAAGTTCGCGTCCTGTTTGCTGAAAGTGGTCGATTACATCTTGGACCACTGTGCCTAACTCTTTGTACACTTGGACCGGATCGTCCCCGTGAATCCCAGTGATCAGATCGGGGCACTTACCGACGTAAACTTGGTCTTCGTCACTCCACTCCACCCATCGATGATATTGGTCGATTCGTTTCATTGCTCTACCTTCTCGATAGCGCGCTTCACCTGCTTTTCTTGATATCTCTTGGCGTCATCGCCATCTTTGCCGCTGATAGTCACGGCCCTGGATAGTTCAAGTGGGTGAGCTTCCGATGCGACCCTTTGCCCGCACCAGGCACAAGTTCAAAACCGGCATCCTGAAGGTCCTTCACCAAATCACGAACTTTCCTCGGCACGATAGCAATCCATTATATCAC
>CAVQLN010000016.1:0-81629 GCA_963713365.1 uncultured Planctomycetota bacterium
CCGCCGGAACGAAGTGGCAGGATTGGACGCAGTATAAGCACCACAGTGGAAAAACTCCAAATCGCCCATTTGGCCGGCGGGTCAACTGTCGCAGACCGGCCGTGGCGACCAGCGACTTATTGGGCGGCGACGAATGTTGCCGCGTTCTGTACCGCAACGCGGTTATACACCACAGCCCAGGGTTGGCCGCGACAGCGGCCTACCCTGGGTAAAACGCCCCGATGAATTGGATTACGCTGAAAGCGTTACACAAACACCGGCTACAGCGGTTGTGTAACGCCTTCGGCGTAAACGATCCTCACCGAAATCGTGACCCAGGGTAGTTCGCTCGCGCGAACAACCCTGGGCTTCGGTGTTCAACGCCTTCGGCGTAAAGAGCCGAGCCGCCTAAAGAATCCATGTAAGCCGTGCGCTTGGCGGGCTAACCTAACGAAGTCGAGTTCGACGTAGGGCGTCGAGCTTTGGAGTTTTCACCCGCCAAATGCAACGGAGGAATATCATGAACATTCTCGCATTGGACCTGGGCAAGTTCAACAGCGTGAGCTGCTTGTACGACACGAAGACTCATTCCACGGAGTTTTGGACCTGCGCGACCAATCGGCCGTACCTGCGGACGATGCTGGAGAAGTACCAGCCGGACCTGGTCGTGTTCGAGTCCTGTTCGATTTCGGGCTGGGTTCACGACCTGTGCAGCGAATGCGGCCTAAGAACTTTGGTCGCAGATCCCAACCAGGAGGCTTGGAAGTGGAAGAACGTCAAGTGCAAGACCGACCGCGATGACGCCTTGAAGCTGGCCCGCCTGGCGGCATTGCAGCAACTGGCGCCGGTCCACATCCCGGCCCAACCAACACGCGAACATCGCTGGCTGGTGAAGTACCGCAAGACGCTCGTGGGGCGCGTCACACGAATCCAGAACAACATCCGCGCACTGTTCGTTCAGCATGGGTTCAAGATGCCGGCCGGCGCCTGCGCCTGGACGGTCGCCGGCCTGGAGCAGATTGCGGCCCAAGGGCGTCCGCTGGAGGACTGCTCCATCGACCAGCTGTGGCGCGGGCAGCTCGATATGGAGCTCGCTGAACTCGATGCGCCAGCGCAAGCGCTCCGGCAGGTCGACCACAGGCTCGACGGCCTGGCCGACCAGGACGAGCGGATCGAACTCTTGACGACAGTGCCGGGCGTTGGGCGCAAGACGGCCGAAGTGATCGCCACCCACCTCGACCAGCCCACGCGTTTCAAGAGCGCCCGCCAAGTATCCAGCTACGCGGGCCTCGTGCCGCGGCGCTGGCAGAGCGGCCAGATCGACCACAGCGGCCGAGTCACCAGCGCGGCTCGCGGCTGTTGCGCTCTGCGCGGTCGAGTGCGCCTGGGTCATGCTCCGCTACAACGAGTGGGCCCGCTCGCTGTTTGTGAGAATCTGCCAGGGACAGAAGAACCGCCGCAAGAAGGCCATCGTGGCCATCGCCCGCAAGCTGCTGGTGCGCCGTTGGGCCATGCTCAGGGACAACCGGCCATGGCAACTGGCTGCGGCTGATTAGTTCCGTGTCGTTTCACAAGTTCCAGGAGAGGAATCTGCGGATGTCTTGACCACTGCTTTGGACACTCCCGGCACGCGATCTCGAAGCTTTGGGTGATCGGAGCGAGATCGACCTAACGAATGAGACTGTGCCATTGCATGAACTCTTGAGACGACGCTTCCATCATCCCAGCGTCGACAACTCGAATAGTCGACTAAGACCGAAGCAGTTCCCGGCAGACAATTGCAGAAAAAATAAACACCCCGCCTTGAGCAGCGCACGGCTTCATAGTCACCAAAGCTCATTTGCCCGCCTCGAACGAGTGCGGATTACACGAAATATAAACGATACCGAGGGAGAGTGCCCAACCGCCCGAACGGCCGGCGGGTCAACTGTCATAGACCGGCCGTGGCGGGCTGCGACTTGTTAATCGGTCGACGGTTTTGCGATCCAGGACCAGTCACTCGTTTCCAGTTCTCCCCATGTGACTTGAAAGTTTGGTGACGCCTTAGGGCCAGCCCAGGGAGAATTATCGGGAACAACTTGCGAGCAACCAAGGCAAACGAACGATGTGTCAAAGACTGGGACACGTTTGGACAAGTCATTTGCATCGAGGTATACGGTGTCGACCTCGTACTCAAGAAGATAAACGCGGGCACAATTCGGGCACTTGAAGATCGCGAAATCTTCGTCGCCATGGTTACGTCCGCCGCGACGAAACACTTCCGCGTAGTCGATCGCATCTTCGGGAACAAACTCAGGCACGCACGTACGCCTAACAATTCACTATACGGAATCAGATTCTAGATAAGCCGCCGCTGATTCTGTAAATTTCGTGGCGTGCCGTCAAGTTTCCTATCTATTTTGCCAGGTGTCTAATGCGACCCGAGGGACGCACGTCATTTCGTTTCAGAGAAGCCGCCGTAAATTGTGATGGCTGAGGATTAAACAAACTTGTCACCTAACACCTTTGCTCTATTAGCGCCCTTCATCGCACGCGCCGACTGACAACAATGAAGGCAGTGATAGAGGGGGCCAAAAAAACCACTTGTGAACATTAGTATATTATGCTACAGTGCTGCGACGTCGCGCCAGCGGCGCTTCGTTCTTTGGAAATAGAGTAAGTATCCGTCAGCTTTCAGCCATCAGCGGTCAGCCACAAGCCGCTTGCACGAGTCGTAATTTCGACCTGTTTTGTGCGCTCGCTGTTTCGCGGCGCCGCACGATTTCCCGTGGGGCGCGTTCCTGCCGCCGTGCAAAATGATTGAGTTTTGCACGTGAAAGTGGGACCCCGTTGCGGCGCGCAAAATCCCTTCGCTCTATCTGTCCTTTGCGCCCCTGCGTTAAGATAGGTCTCGATGGACGCGCAAAAGACACGACAAGCGGTTGACATCCCCGAGCCGTCGGGCGTGCTGGCCGAGCCGTGGTCGGCCGGCAAATTGTGGCGCATGCTGGCGCTGTTCGGGCCGGCGGCGATCGTCGCTTCGGTTTCCATCGGTGCAGGTGAAACGATCATCGTCGTTAAGACCGGCTCTTGGGCCGGCTACAATCTGCTGTGGCTGGTGCTCGCCAGCGCGCTCATCAAAGGCGTTTGCGTCACTTACCTTCTCGGCCGATATTCGGCTGTGAGCGGCGAGATGATTGGCCACCGGCTTGTGCGATTGCCCGGGCCGCGCGGCTGGCTATTACTGGCCATCATTGGGCTGGAGCTGGGGGCCGCCGGGCCGCTGTGGGCAGCGATCGCCCGACCAAGCGGCGACTTGCTCTACTACCTGCTGGATCGCTTCGCGATCGTGATTGGACTCGGCGGTGGCTCGCCCGCCGATCCAACGCTCCCGGCCGATCAGCTATTTGGAATCGCGGCCGACACTTGGCATTCAATCTTCGCAACCTTGCTGATCATGGCCGCGCTGCGCCGGGGGCCGGCGTTTCCTTCGTCTCGCTGGAGCGACAGCAGGTGATCATTTGCGGCATTCTGGTGGCCGGCACGGTCGCCGGCACACTCATGGTGCAGCCCGACTATTTCGCCGCCCTCGTGGGCACTCTGAGTTTCGGATACATCCCGCCGATTCCCGATTCGGCGCCGCCCGACGTGCGCCAGCAGCCAATCCTGGCAATCACGACAACCTTCGGTTACGTCGGCGGCTCGGTGATGTGCTATATCGCCTACGCCAATTGGGTGTGCAAACATCGCTGGGGACTTTGCAGCCATCGCGACATCGATCAGATTCGCGAGCGAGCGGCCGCTGGCCGCCCGGGCGATTACCTGCCCGACGATCCGCGCGAAGCAAAGCGATTGCGACGGCTCGTGGCGCCGCTGCGATGGGATGTGGCGCTGGGCGCCATCGTGTTGTTTGTGGTGAGCGCCTCGTTCATGATAGCGGGGGCCGAAGTTCTATCCGGCGGCGAGCACGGCCAAGCGTTCGAAGGCTGGAGCCTGCTCACGGATCAGGGCCAGATCTGGCACAGCATCCATCCCGCGCTGGTTTGGGTTTATTACGTCTGCGTGCTGGCCGCGCTTATGGGGCACTCTTCAGTCGTACCCGGAGATTTATTCCCGTGTGACGCACGAATTTCTCACGGCTATCTGGCCCGAACGATCCATCCGCTTTCGCCGCGTCCAGCAATTTGTTTGCGGTTACGTCCTGCTCACGGCGGTACCGCTGGTGTGGAGCCGCGTGCGATTCGACACGCTGGTGAACGTCGTATCGTTCCTGGCCACAACCGGCGGCGTGGCGCTGGCGATGCTGGCCGCGTTGTACCTCGATTTTCAGCTTCCGCCGAAGTACCGCACGCGAAAGTGGATGCTCGCTGCCGGGTTCGCTTCGGCTGCAATCCTGCTGGCCATCACTGTGGTGAGCGGCTGGTTCTTGGCGCGCAGCTTGATGTCTGCGTAGTTGCCAGTAGCTGCCACTTATTGTGGATCAATCGGCGTTGCGCCGGGCGGCGGCGTGCCCTTGCCTGAGCGGACGTACGTGCTGCGGCCACGGGCATAGTCGTCGGGACTGGGAAGATCGGCCGCCCCGCCGCCGGCTCGTGCCGCTTCAAACAGCTTTTTGAGATAAGGCCGGCACCAGCCGCAGCCCGTACCCGCCCCATGACATTCGGCCAACTGGCTCTCGCGCTGCGGCCGCTCAATGCGCAGGAAACTGATCACCTTGCGCTTCGTAACATGGAAACACAAACAAAGCTCGTCGTCGAGTTCCATAATGTCGATATGGCCAATGCTTCCATTCGCCGTGACCGCCGCTTGCGGCTTAGCTTTCTAACGCCCCTTACTATGTTCCAACCGCGCGAGACCCGCCGCGCCAATGTATCCCGCGTCGCCCGCGAGCGATGCGAATTCGATCTTCAATTTGTCGCGCAGCGGCTCCAAGAGTCGCGGCCGCACTTCGTCGCGGATGCGTTGCAGGAAGTTGCGTCCCAGCTCGCTTTCCTGGCCGCCAAAGTTCATCGCGCCGCCGAGCACCACGGCATCGGGATCGATCGTGTGCACAAACGTCACGATGCCGATGGCCAGCCAGTAGGCGGTTTCCATGATCACGTTGCGGGCCAACTCGTCGCCTTTCTCGGCGGCTTCCGCCACCAAGCGCGGCGTAATCTCTTCACCGGCTGCTTGCCGTTTGGCCAGCGAGCTCGCTGCGCCGCTTCGCAGCCCGGCCAGGGCGCGGTCGACCACCGCTGTCGCATTGCAGTAACTCTCGAGCGAGCCGCGTTTGCCCAGCGAATCCATCGGCGCATCATCGGACGGGTTCACGAGGATGTGGCCGCACTCGCTGCCGCAACTGTGCTCGCCTTCAATGAGCATGTCGCGAACGATAATCCCGCCGCCGATCCCGGTCCCAAGCGTGAGCAGTACCATGCTGCGATACTGGGCCCCGCGCCGCGCCAGAATTCTCCGTACGCCGCCGCATTCGCGTCATTGGCGAACGTGACGGGCACTCCCACATGGTGGCTCGCCCGATCGCGAATCGGAAAGTCGCGCCACTCAGGCAGGTTGCCCGGCCGCAGGATCATGCCGGTTGGAATATCCATGGGTCCAGGCGTCGCCAGGCCGGCGCGCACGACGTCGCCGGCCGAGACGCGTGCTTCGCTAATGATCCGCCGCGCCGCGAGGCCCATCCGTACGCAGGCGTCTTCTGGGCCTTTTTCCTGATCGGTGGGCATCGAGTGATACGCGAGCGTTCGCCCAGTGTCATCCACCAAGCCGATCTTGATATTCGTGCCGCCCACGTCGATGCCAATAAAGAACGGCTTCTGAACTCCCGACCCAGGCATTGAAGAGGATGCAAGCGACATGACCAGCGTATTCTACAAATGGCGACTTGCGAAATCCGGCAACGACTTCGCCCAACTGTGCAAAGAGCACCGCATCGAGTATACGAGTGCGTCCAGTAGCACGCAATTGAATGCAGTTAGTTTGTGCGCTGCGACGTGCGCAGGTCCGTCGACGACAGATCGGTGCGAAAAAGCGATTCAGGCACGTCTTCGCATAGCTCGCGAAGCGCGATTGGCAGTTCGACGTCCGAAAGCCGCACAAACTGCTCGTCGACCATCCGGCCGAAAACAAGGAACCGGCAGCCTTGATTCGCAATTGTTGCGATCGTGTCGTCGCGCTGTAATGCATCGCCGCCATAGTAACGCAGATCTGCAATTCGAATGAGCGTGTCCATTCCAACCACAAACACGCAGCCGGGCACAACCTTGGCCTTTTCTACGAATGTCGGCGCGGGTCAAGAGCACTGACCGGTCGGCCAACGGCTTTAACCGGTCGGCAAGCTCAATAAAATCCAGCGGCGCTTTGTCGACGTTCGTAATCGATAGCTCGAAAGTCACTGGCATGCTGTAGTGCGCCCGAGCCACCTCGGCCATTTGCAGGTGGCCTTCGTGAAGCGGGTTGAACGCGCCGGGGAACAGGACAGGGCTGTCCTCGTCATGAATCGCGACGGACGTTCGCTCACCTAGCAGCAGCTGGGTCCACGCCGCCGGTGCATGTTGTTCCCGACGACGCACCGAAGCCGCCACCGAAGGCTCGACCAACGAACTTCCGTCAACTCCGCAGGCTTCGCACACCGCGGTGAGAATAAGCTGGGTGGCGACCATCTCCTCTTCAGCGCGGGTCCGCTCGCCCTTCACCAATTCGCACGAATAGGAAACAGTCGCCTCGGCCGATTGCCATGCCACGTGAATCCGGTGTGGGCCGCGCTTCGGTCGCGTAGATGCCAGGCTGGCGGTCGCCCCAATGCCGCGTAACGTTCGCGGATCGGCGTCGCAAAACTGCCGTGCCCGCCCGAACGCCGTCATCGCCATGGCTCGCGATGTTCGCTCGCTGCAGTGCTGGTCGACCGCGCCGCCTAACCAGCTTTCCAGGGCTGTCGGCGCATAGGGCACAATCGCCCCCACAATGCTGGACGACGCGCCAGGCACTTCCAGCAGCGAGGCAATTGCCCGGCTGCCGCCGCCGGTAATCGACAGCAGTATGTGCATGCCGGAAGCATGCACACGCTCGATCAGCTCATGCTCAATCGGACTCGACATGCCCTTAGTGTAGCGACGGCGATACCGAGAGTAACGCCCGCAGACGTTTCATTTGATCAACATCTCCGTAGCCTACGTCCTCGCGAGGTTGCGTTTTGGCAACACGGCCGCTGCGGGACAATCGATACGGCAATCCGTAGCCGATCGATTCACGCTTCCCCGCCGCTCGATTCTCGGGATAGCTCCGGCGCCGATTCTGGCCGGCATGCGGCTTGCCTTCTAAGGTCGCAAACCTTGCCAAGCTATTGCTCCCTCCGGCCCTCAATTGCCCTTCCGCCGCACCCACACCGACGCACGCAACTATGGTCGAAGTAATTGAAGTCAACGACATCAACGAACTCTCGCAATACCGATTGCTGTGGAATTCGCTGTTCGCCGCGACACCGCGGGCGTCGTTCTTTTTGACGCTTGATTGGCTGGAGGCTTATTGGCGCCATTTCGGCCATGATCAAAAGCTTAAGGTACTGATCGTGTACGCCGCCGGCCAGCCAATCGGCATCCTTCCGTTGTGCGTGCGCAACGAACAATATCGGCTCAACAAAGTGCGGGTGCTCACCTATCCACTCGCCGACTGCGGCACCTGGTATGGGCCCATTGGGCCGAACCCGGCGTCGACGATGCTGGCCGCGATGCAGCACATCCGCCGCACGGTGCGCGACTGGGACATGATCGAGCTTCGCTGGGTGGCCGACGACGGCACGCAAGGCGGCCGAACCGCCCGCGCCCTTCGCGTCGCCGGCATGTTCACGGAGAAGGCGCCCTATCAAACAACGTCCATCCTCGAATTGCCGGAGAGTTGGGACAATTTCGTGGCGGCCAAATCCCGCTCGGTGCGTCACCAATTCCGGCGGCAATTACGGCACGCGTTCGAAGAAGTCAGCGCCGAATATGTCCGCCACCGGCCCGCACCGGCCACGGAAGGCGATGGCGACCCGCGCTGGGATTTATACGCGATGTGTGAAGAAACAGCGGCCAGCAGTTGGCAATCCTCAGTCACCAACGGCAACACGCTTTCGCACGATCGAGTGCGAGATTTTTATCGCGACGCACATGCGGCCGCTGCACGGCTCGGCATGGTCGACGTCAACGTGCTGATGTTCGAAGGCCGACCGGCGGCGTTCCTTTACAATTACGTCTGCGATTCACGAATTTCAGCATTACGAACGGGTTTCGATGCGGCCCTTGCGGATCATGGCTTCGGCTCCGCGTTGGCCCTGAAATTCATCCAGGATTCGATTACGCGCGGCGACAAGTTTGTTGACTTCGGTCAAGGCGAACGCGAGCACAAGCGCCGCCTGCGTACGGGAACCGAGTCAACCTACCGACTCACCTACACGCCCATCCGGTCGTGGCGCTCGCAGACTGTACGCATTACGCGCTGGGCAAAGAACCGCTGGACGCGGACGAAACAGCCGGCGACGGCCGAAGCGGTCTCGGCATAAGGCCCGAGGTGAATTGCCGCGACCTATTCTCCCACCGCCGCGTGGTAACAATAGTCGAACAGCAATTCCCATTCGGCCTGCTGGATGTCGAGGCACAGCTCGCGCGCGTCGCCGTGGCCGCGGACAGAGGATTCGACCAAGTCGATAAATGCCAGCGGATCCCACGCGCCGCCTGTGATCAGTTTTTTGCCGCTACTCTCTGCGCCGCGCACGGCGGCCATCTCCGCGGCCCGTTGACCCACCAGGTCGAGCACTGGATGCTTGCCTACGCGGCGGAACCAGTACTTGGCGTTCGAAAAGTCGCCTTCGCGCCGGTGCATGATGCCGTGCCAGAAACTGCCTTCCGGCGTTTCTATCTCCTGGCTGATCCTATGCGATTCGTCAAGGCAATCATGCAGTAGCCACGCGCCTGAAACACAGCACGATGCCATCTCGCGATCGACGACGCGCGCATGCGCAAACGCGGTGTCGACGGTCAGCTTCTCAAGTGCCGGGTGCGCCGCGGCGTTTGGCCGGCCCGCGTCGAGCGGCCGCCGCCGATCCGTGTCAAGCACTTTGGCAAACTCAGGCCCGTAAGCTTGTATGTCAAATTGGCTCATTGCTTCGATATCTTGTTGAGCTTGGAATAGTTGAGCAGCCGCGGCGCGAATTAATTTACCACACGCCGGCCTGTGGATAACTCTATTTTTGCATTTTCCGCCCGTCCGTGTTAGGCTGCGGTTGGTTTGCCGCGGCGGGCCAGCCGGGGGCAAATCGGCAATAGAGAAGCATGTTATTCCGCAAACAAGGCCGCTGGTCGGCGCTGGCTGCTTCGCTGTGCGCCTTTCTGCGATTTCTCGCTTCGCGACTCCATTGTGAGATCTGTCAGCAGCAAACGATTCTCGCGAGTTGTGGGCGACAGCCCCACTTATCGCGCGGGGACCTCACGTTGATGTTCGTTTGCCGACCAAGTCCGTTTGAATTTTATCCGTCGCTCCATCGGAGCGAGGAATTCATCACTGTATTTCAGTATTCCGGACGGAGACCTTTGAAATGGCCGAGCGACACCCTGCGCCAGGCCGCCCGACGGCGGCACCCGCGCGCCAGCGCGCACACACTGGTCCGCGCCAGACGCTTAACAGCCGCGCGCTGCATTACGAACCGCTGGAAGATCGGCGCCTGCTGGCGCTGGTGACAGTCAATACGCTTTCGGACACTGTCGACTTAAATGACGGTCTCACGTCGCTCCGCGAAGCGATCTTCGCCACGAATCTTGTTAGCGGCGCCGACCAGATTGAATTCGCTTCGTCGCTGACCGCGGGCGGCCCGGCAACGATCTTGCTCACTCAGGGCGAACTGCGAATTACCGATGACCTCGCGATCGAAGGGCCTCGGGGCGAATTTGCTCACGATCGATGCCGCCGGCAACGATCCAACGCCCGACGAAAATAACGGCGACGGCAGCCGCATCTTCAACATCGATAATGGTGACAGTGCCTTATTTATCAATGTAACTATCCGGGGCTTGACGCTTACCGGGGGCGACGTGCTGGCCAGCGGCGGAGCAATTCTTAGCCGCGAACATTTCACTCTTAGAGACTGTGTCGTTTCGGGCAGCGCGGCTGTCTCGGCGGATCCCTTAATCCTCAGTTACGGCGGAGGCATCGCTCACAGCGACGGCCTGCTGGCGGTAACCGGCAGCATCATTACGCATAACGTCGGGGATTTTGGCGGTGGAATTCACCTCGACGGCGGCCAGGCATTTGTGGCCAGCACGATCATCACCGCGAACGTCGGGCAGAGCGGCGCGGGCATCTACAACCACGGCGGCGTCGCGTTCATCAGCCGCAGCTCGATCCGCGACAATTCGGCCGGAGCCTTTTCTCTCGGCGGTGGCATCTATTCGTCAGGAAACCTGTCCGTCTTCGACACCACGATCAGCGGCAACTCGGCCGACTACGGCGGCGGCATCTTCAGTCGCACGGAAACCGTCGGGCGACAACGAAACGCTCATCGTCAACTCGACCATCTCCGGCAACACAGCTTTCTCGCGCGGCGGCGGCGTGCGCAACGCCTACGGCCGGACCACGATCCAATTCAGCACGATCACCGGCAACACCGCGCCGCCAGGGCAGGGCAGCGGCGTCGCCTCGCGCGGATACACCAGCGCCACGACGCGCATTTCGCACACCATCATCGCCGGCAACACGAATAGCGACGTCGATTTCGGCACCGGCAGCATCAACACGTTCGTATCGCGAGGCTACAACCTCGTTGGCGCCGGCAACGCAGCGGCAGCGTTTCAAGGACCGGGCGATCAGACTGGTGTTGCCAATCCACTACTCGGTCCGCTGGCCGACAACGGCGGGTTCACCTTGCCCGACGGCAGCCGCACGTTGACGCATGCCCTTCTGCCCGGCAGCCCGGCGATCAACGCGGGCGACCTCAACGCGAAAGCAGGCATGGGCGGCGTCCCGACATACGACCAGCGACTCGAGCCATTCAGCCGCGTCGTGAACGGCCGCATCGACATCGGCGCATTCGAATTCCAGGCAGCCCAGCGACCTCAACCTGCTCGTCGACATGCTCGACGACGAATCCGACGGCAACCATGGCCGTCGGCGACCTCTCCCTGCGCGAAGCCATCGACCTGGCCAACCTCTACCCCAGCGACGACACGATCCGCTTCGATCCGGCCCTCACCGCCGCCGGCCCGGCCACCATCCTGCTCACCAAGGGCGAGCTGCGAGATCACCGACGATCTCGCGATCGAGCGGCCCCGGTGCAGAGCCTGCTCACGATCGACGCCAGCGGCAATGATCCCGACGCCGCATGAAAACAACGGCGACGGCACTCGCATTTTCAACATCGACAACAACCTGTCGACATTGATTGACGTTTCGGTTGCCGGCCTGACACTGACCGGCGGCGACGTCGCCACAAACGGTGGGGCGATTCTTCACGCGAAAGCCTTACTCTCTTGAACAGCGTGATTTCCGGCAACTCGGCAATCCGGTTTGGCGGCGGAGTCTACAGCCGTGGTCGCACACTGACGGTCATGGGCAGCACGTTCAGCAACAACCTGGCGGATATCGGCGGCGGCATTCATACGCGTTACGCCGCAGTCACGGGTAGCACGCTGAGCGGCAACACGGCGGCCAACGTCACGGCTGTCCAGGGCGGAGGCGGCGGAATCTATGCTCGGGAGGGAGTGACAATCACCGATTCGACTATCAGCGGGAATTCGTCGGCAGGGGGCGGTGGCGGTGTGTATATCGTGGGCACGGCGACGATAACCGGAAGCACGATTACGGGCAACTCGGCCTTCCGTGGAGGCGGAATACGGTGTGTCGATTTAACGCTGACCGATAGCACGGTCAGCGGCAACTCGGCTCGTGAAGGGGGCGGCGGTGGTATTTCGACGCTGGGCCGTGTTCTGACGGTGGGTAGCACAATCAGCGGCAACTCCGCTGGCTCGGGCGGCGGTATCATACTCGGCACGTTTTTTAGCGAGTTGACGGTCATCGACAGCAGTATCGGCGGCA
This sequence comes from uncultured Planctomycetota bacterium, assembly GCA_963713365.1. Lineage (GTDB taxonomy): Bacteria > Planctomycetota > Planctomycetia > Pirellulales > Lacipirellulaceae > JABDGM01. Next base: position 12,019 of record CAVQLN010000016.1, read on the forward strand.
ACTCGGCGGACGGAAATGGCGGTGGTATTTGGGCCGACTTTAAGGCTCAAGGTTGACGGTTACGGGCAGTCAGATTCACGACAACCTGGCTGGTCGAGATGGCGGCGGCATTTACGGTCGCGGCGACCGTTTCGACTGTGACTGGAAGCGCCATCACGGGGAACTCGTCCGGCGGGAACGGCGGCGGCATCTTTGCCGTCTCGCAAGTGACGGTCACCAGCAGCTGCAATTGAAAACAACTCGGCCGATGGCGACGGCGGCGGAATTCAGTGCGCCGTATTGACCCTAAAAGATAGCACGATCAGCAACAACACGGCCGGCGGCGACGGCGGTGGCTTTGTCGGCGGCAACTCGACAGTAACCAACAGCACGATTAGTGGCAACTCAGCCGGCGGCAACGGTGGCGGCATTCGCAGCCGTTATGGCAGCCTGACAGTGACGGCGAGCACGATCAGCGGCAACTCGGCCGATGGTGACGGCGGCGGAATTTGGAGCTTTGAATCATCTAACGTCATTGTGTCGATCAACGGCAGCGCGGTTCGCAACAACGTGTCCGGCGGTAGCGGTGGCGGAATTTTCGCGGGCCACAACGGTGCTCAAGTTTCCATTACCGAAAGCGTTGTCGACGACAACTCGGCCAACAAAAACGGTGGCGGGATCGTGCTGCGTGGCAGAAGTGGCCAATTGACGGTTACCAGCAGCACGATCAGCAACAACACCGCCACGGAAGATGGCGGCGGCATTCACAGCCAGGATTCCGGCGTCACGCTCACCAGCAGCACCATCAGTGGCAATGTTACCTTCGGCGCCGGCGGCGGGCTATACTGGTTCAGCTCGGAAGCCGTCTCATTCATCGCTCGCCACAGTACGATCGCCAACAACCGCGCAGCTTCGATTCGGCGGCGGCGCCTGGGTGGCCGGCGGCGACGCACTTTTGAATCACACGATCGTGGCGCAGAATATGGCCCCGTTAGGTCCGGATTTTAGTCGCGCAGTTTGGCAGCGTCGACGCGCGGTTCAGCCTCATCGGAAACAACTCGGGGAGCGGACTGGCCGAAGCGCCTATCGGCTCGCCCGATGCCAACGGCAACTTAATCGGCGGCACCGGCAATCGTACGATCGACCCAAAACTGTCGCCATTGGCCAATAACGCGGGACCACGCTGCCCGATGGCAGCCGCATTCAGACTCATGCGCTGTTTGCCGGTAGTCCGGCAATTGACATGGGCGATCCGGCCGCGATGGCCGGTGTCGACGGCGTGCCGCAGTTCGATCAGCGCGGCGCGCCGTTTACGCGCGTGCATGGCGGGCGAATCGATATCGGCGCGTTTGAGTCGCAGCCCAATCCGCTGCCGGGCGACTACAACTTCAGCGGCGTGGTCGATGCCGCCGATGTTGTCGTCTGGCGCAAGACGATCAACTCGACAACCGATCTGCGCGCCGATGGCAATGGCGACGGCATCGTGAACCAGGACGACTGGCAAGTGTGGCGGGCGAATTTCGGCCGGACGGCCGAAAGCGGGGAGCAAGGAGCAAAGAGCCAGGAGCGGGGAGCAGAGAGCACGGAGTCAGCAGCAAATCAAGTGCCGACACCGCGACCGGCCTGGCAGCCCCCGGTCAACGATCGCCGTGGTGGACTTCGCCGAGGGTTTCTGCGACGTCGCCGAGGCCAATGTTTCGGCCGCCGACCCAGCGATTTGAGCCGGAGGAAGATTTGCTCGCGTCGCTCACTTCAGCGCGTCAGATGGATAGCGACCGACATGATTTTGCACCAGCGCGACTGCAATCGATGCGCGAAAGCGTCGCCGATTCAGACGAGGTCAGCACTGACGCCATTGATCACGTGTTCGAATCTGTAGGGTGGGCACCGCCCACCAATTTGCGATCGAAATAGCGTCGGTGGGCATTGCCCACCCTACTACCGCCGCGCATTCTCATAAAACGGCCGCTCTTCTTCGCCCGCCGCTTGAATGGTGACGCGCGGCAAGCGGCGGCCGGCGATCGCCCGGCTCACGCGGGCCGGCTGCTTCTTGGCCGGCGGTGCGACCGACTTGGCGAGCTGCGTGTACTTGGCGGCGTTCGTGTTCTCGCCCATCTGCTCGTACATCGTTGCCAGGTTGGTGTAAGGCACTGCGAGCGCCGACTTGGCCAGGATACCGTCCTCGACGGCCATCTCGATCAAGCTGGCCCCGCTCTGCGTCACTTCCAGCGCACGGCTCTGCTGGCCGAGCTGCCAGTAGGTAACGCCGATGCTCACGAGCATCTCGCCTTCGCGGCGCGGCGCGTACAGCTCGGAAACCGGCCGCGGTCCATTGAGTAGCGGCGTGGCCTTGTCATACCACTGGGCGGCCTTCGTATGGTCCTGTTGATGCACAGCGTGCACGGCGCCCATGTGGAAGTAAAGCTGGCCGACCAGTTGCTCCGACGAGTGCACCGCCTGGCGCGACACGGCCCCGGCGGCCAAATGCTCGATTGCCTTCTGCCCATACGAGATCGCGTCGATCGTCTGGCGCCGCGAATGCTCGACGCGCATCGCGTTGTGGTAGGCGATGCCCAATTCCCATTTGATTTGCTGCTGCCACAGGTCATCGTCGTATTGCGCGAGCAACGTCCCAGCGGCTTCCTCTGCCTCGGCAACCCAAGGCGAGGGATCGAGCGTCGGCTTGAAGCTGGCCAGCGCTGCGAGCGCCCGCTGGGCAATCAATAGCCGCAGCTCCACGCTGCCACCGTCGTTTTCGATGTATTCCTCAGCCAGCCCGGATGCCCGGCCAATCCATTGCGACAGGCTTTCTACCTTCTCGTTGAATGCCTGACGGGCAATCTCCTCGGCCACCGACATGTGCGCCTCGACCATCAGCCGCTTGGCGGCACGTCGATCCTTGCGCTCCGCATCGGTCGCGACGCGATCGGCGAGTTCGATGGCCCGCGTGTGGAAGGGAATGGCTTTCGAAGCAATCTGCACATCGCCCAGCGACGCGAGCTTGGCCATTTCGTGCAGCGCTTGGGCGTGAACAATATCTTCGAGATCCTTGCGGTCCAGCACACCGCGAGTTCGATGCACGGCTTCGTCATACTCGCCGAGCAAGGCTTGCGTCTGGCCGCGGCGAAGTTGATAGGCAGCATTCCACGGCTCGATATCGCACGCGGCGGCCGCTTCGGCGTCGGCCGAATCGGCCTGCCCCGTGGCCATGTACACTTCGGAAAGCAGCCAATGGGCGTGGGCGAAATCCGGATCCAGCGAAATGGCAGTTTCAAGGTCGCGGACGTTCTTCTCGTAGGGGCCCTGCAGGCGGTTCTCCGCTCGCAGTGCAAAGGCGCGCGAATCGAGCGGTTGAATTACTACTTGCGAAACGCTCACCGGCAGGCCATCTTCGCCAACTGGCCCAATGCTGTCCGACTCGTCGAACATGAAAAGCACGCCGCGTTCCGGAAACGCCTGGCCGAGCGGCACTTCCTCGGCGTCATCCACGGTTACCGGGTCGATCTCTTCGAGTCCAAGCTGCTTGGCCAGTTGCTTTGGATCAAGCGCCGCGGCAAGCGTTACTTTGATGGCCGATAGGACGCCGCTCTCGGTCGCCAACACCTCGACCGATTTAAATGGTTCAATCGAGTAAATCAGAACGGCTCCGTCGTCGGTTGCGACGGATTCAGACGGCTCACCCCAAGTCTCCGTCAGCTCTTCCTTGGTCGATTCGCCGACGATCATGCCCTGGAATTTGACAGGCTGGTACGGGATCGCAGCGGCCGCGGCAGTCGCTTTGTCCGCTTCGCCGGTAGCTTTTGCGTTGGTCTGCTCGGACTGGGTCTTTGCCAGCGCAGCGCCGAATTTCGACGCTTCCTTCTCGTTCTCGCTGGCGAGCTCGGGGGAGGGTTCGGATGACTGCGATGTTGGCTCCAACGTTTCGGCTTCGGCTGGCGACTTCGCTTCGTCGTTTGACGAAGGCTGCGTGTCAGTCGTGTCAGTCGGTGAGTCGGACGGCACATCCCGTGTCGTGATCAGAACCGATCCTTCATTGACCGAGGGATCGACCTTTTCCTCAGCCGACGCGGCCATTGGCAACAGAACGAGCGACAGCAACCCTAAAACGGCGGAACGGAAACTGGTGCGCATCGCGGCCCCCCCTGAAATTCACCGACGGTCTTAATAGACCTGTGGATGGGCACCGTCGCAGTACGGCGCCTACTTTCCCAGCTAATCAATAAACTCGTTGCGACCGGTCCATCCGGTCTCTCAGTTTTCATCGGCACAACCGGAAGTGACTTCCACGCTTTATCGCCAAGAATCTCCCCCAGAAGTGGCCCTGCGATAGCAATGCCAGCAAGGCGAACGCCCGTACGTTGTTACGCTTCATGAAAAGCGAGCCGGCTCGTCCGCGAGCCCGGTTGGCATCGAACTAGAAGCCGCTGCGACTACTTCCCCCCGCGACCGAGTCGCGAGCCAGCAACGGCTGCAGTGCAGCTAAGCACGCAGCCGTATCATTCGCCGCGGCGGCAGCCCTGGCACCTTCGAGCGCCGCCGTCTGCTCGGCGGTGAATGGGACGGCGGAATCGGGCGCCGGTTGAAGCGGAACGAGAGCACGGCCAACAGCCGCGATCAGCTCGGCGACGCCCTCGCCCGTAACGGCACTCGTGCTCACGAGGGACTGGCTTGTGCCGCGTATCGGGTCCGCCGAATTCCGCCAGTGCTTCTCCTGAATATTTCGAGCCGCCAGCCGACTATGAGTTTCAGCAAGCAGGTCAATCTTGTTGAACACGTGAATTACGCGTGGCCGCAATGATTCTTCCGCGAGAATCTTAGAAACCAGCTCTTCAGTGCTATCGTGGATTGGCTGCGTGGCATCGTGGACAAAGATAGCCACGTCAGCATGTGCCAGAGTCGTCGTCGCCAATTCGATCCCCGCGGACTCTAATTCATCTTGGGGGTCACGAAGTCCGGCCGTATCGGCAAGTTCCACCGGCCAGCCGTCGATTGCCGTCGATGTCGTCACCACGTCGCGGGTCGTTCCCGGCTGATGAGAGACGATCGACCGCTGGTATCCGGCAAGCAAATTGATAAGGCTGCTTTTGCCGACGTTCGTCCGGCCGGTGAGCACTACGCGCCACGGCGCGGTTAAGTGCATCCCTAAGTCACGGAACGCCAACACCGCTTCAATTAAATCGTTCGCTTGCCGCCAATTTTCGGACTGGATCGCCAGACGTATTTCGCGGGCCGCAGCAGCCAGAGCGCCATGGTATTGGTCGAGCAAGATCGCCGCGGTGCGCGCCGTTGGAGCGTCGGCCAGTGCGATTTGAGCTGCCGCGCGGATCGGATCGTCGCACGTGCGGCGCAGCCACTCCTGCCAGGAAATCTGCCGGCAACCACGATCGACGAGCCGTGTAATTATCGCCGCTACGGCTGCGATGCCGCCATGGCAGTGAATCTCGATTTGATCGTTCGACCGGCGGCAGACGACGACCTCTTCGCCGGACGGCCCGCCGAAACGTCCAAAAGCAATTTGCTGCAATGGCACGTCACCGAGACGGCAACCGCGTGCCGTCGCGAAGCATTGCTCCACTATCGGCAGCGCATCGGCGCCCGCAACCAACACAACCGCCACGGCCCCGCGGCCGACCGGCGTCAACTCAACTACTTCGGTCGCACCATTCGCTCGAGCACGAGAAGAATCCGGCATCGCTAGTCAGCCCCCGGCTCTTTTGGACTGAGCTTGTCGAATGTCGCCAGGGGTTCTCGATCCCAGCAACGCAATGCCGGCCAAAACTAAGTGCGGCTCATGGACGACCGCAAGCCCATGGCGCTCTTTCAGGACGTCAGCAACCAATTGCGACTGCGCCACCAGACGCAAACACGTCCGGAGACGGCCCAAAATCGGTTGCGTACTGTTCGACAAGCTCGCGGATCGCGCCCACGGCTCCCCAAAATAGACCCGCTGCAATCGCCGGCTCCGTGCTCTTGCCCAAGGCCGCCGGCGGCACGGACCATCAGATCCACCGCAACGCGCGGCAGCGCATCGGTCTGTTCATCGAGTGCCCGCGCCGACATCTCCAGTCCCGGCAAGATCGCGCCGCCGGCAAACGCGCCGTCACTCGTGACGACGTCGACCTTGATCGCGGTGCCAAGATCAATGACGATGGCCGCTCGATCCGCTTGACGCAGCCGGTTCGCGGCCAGCGCCGCCATCAGCCGATCGGTGCCAACTCTCTCCGGGAAGTCGACCTCCAATCAAGCGGCACTTCGTCATTCGCGATACTGCATACAGCGACCAGTCGCGTTCCAATTGCCCGGCAATCCGTCGGATGACGCCCAGGAATCGATCTCTCGCCCCATTATGCACGCTCGAAATCCACCACGTTGCATCAGCTTTCACGCTGGACTCGCACCACGCTTCGAGTTTTGCCCCGTCGAAGTCGCCCTCGCGATTCGCGAGCGGCAATTCAAGCGTTTGCGCCGGCAACGGCAACGATATAGGCGAAAACTCCCCTTGAAATCGCCCGAGCTTGATACGGGTGTTCCCTATATCAACGGCAACGAGAGTCGTATGGTCGTGACTTGGCATAAGAATTACGACACCGTCAGAATCCTTGTCAGCACTCGTATTCTATGCCAAATCGCAGTAGCGCACGTCAACCAATTAGGGGCGGAGCTTGCCCCGCGCGGTTTGGTCCGAATGCGTGCCACCTCAGTCCTATCTCGCTTGAACCCCCGCCTCCAACGGGATAAACTTGATACTCCCGCGAAGGCGCTGCAAAACCGCTTGCGTCTTCGCAATATCCGGGCCCGTGGCGGAATTGGCAGACGCGCAAGGTTGAGGGCCTTGTGCCCGCAAGGGCGTGCTGGTTCAACTCCAGTCGGGCCCATTCGACTCGCTTCGCTCGCTCATGGCAGGCCATGCGAGTAACTATCTCGCAGCCCACTGCAAGACTCGTCGAAGGGCGAGTGGAACGTCCTGAGCTTGTCGAAGGACTTGCCGCTCTTATTGATACTGGGACTCGGAACCAATCGTTCCGTGTCCCTTTTTTGTTCCGTTCGCGGTCTTTAACCAATGGGCAGCAAACCCGCAAACCATATAATTCGATAGACCGTTCACAGTCGATATTTCAAATCTGACATTACGTCGACCATGGAACCCGAAACCATGATGCTCAACGAAACCATGCAGGGGGCCGTCAACGAGCAAATCAACAACGAGCTGTTCTCGATGTACAGCTACCTCTCGATGAGCGCCTACTGCGAGCACAAGCAGTTTCGCGGCTGCGCGCATTGGATGCGCCTGCAGAGCCAGGAGGAATACGGCCACGCCATGCGGCTGTACGATTTTCTGATCGCGCGCCAGGGACGCGTCAAACTGCAGCCGATCGCCCAGCCGCAATTCGATTTCGCGTCGATCCCCGACGTATTTCAAAAGGCGCTGGACCAAGAACAGACGGTCACCGCGCAGATCAATTCGCTTTATGAGATGGCGTTCAAAGAAAAGTCGTTCGCGGCACTCGTCGAGTTGGAATGGTTCATCAACGAGCAGGTGGAAGAAGAGAAGACGGCCCGCGACATCGTCTACAAATTCCAGCTCGTCAAAGACGATCCAGCCGCGCTCTTGGATCTCGATCGCGAACTAGGAAGCCGCCAGCCAGAAGCCGCCGCCGCGAAGTAACAAACTGCATCGGCGCCGGCGTTAACGGAATTACGAATTTGCCACAGAGGGCACAGAGTTCACGGAGACAAGTCGTGGTACCTTCTTCTCTGTGAACTCTGTGTACTCTGTGGCCAACAATAAAGTTCTGAAGGGATCGGGCGACGAAACTTGTCCCGGAACCGCTCCGAATCCGCCGAAGCGGCTGATCTCGCGCAAAGAAAGAGGCACCCCGCGAGCAGCGCCACCAGCGAGATGATGAGCAGTGCGAAGTAGATGGTCATCCGCGGCTTCGGCGCGGCGACGCGTATCGCGCCCGGTGACATGAGATCAGCTTGCGCCATACCGTCCTCGACCTATACCGTCAAAACTTCGGCTGAACTGACAGGCATGACCGAACTAAGATTCGCCGGCGGTTTCCACTGGAAACCGTACTGCGCCATCTCGATCACCAGCAACAGGCAGCTGAACAAGATCGCCATCAGCGCAATCATCAGCAGCACCGTGTAGATCGACGTCCTGGGCCGGCGGACCAATACGCCTTGCGGACGCTCAGAGCTTGAGTCGGGTAGCGACACGGTCACCCTCCTGTATCTGGCCCTGCTGAAACCGCCGCTCGACTCGCCCGACCGACTTATCCGGCGACGTTTCCAGAATCGCAAGCCGGCCCAAATACCGGTTGCCGCGGAACACAATCACTGAGTCCCCTTCTTTCAATCCATCGTCGGCGCCGATGGTCACTTCAACCAACTGGTCCCCCGGAACGCGGCGGACCTGGCTCACCACGCCGTCGACGGTCGGCACCACGCCCGACGGATCCGTATCCGGATTGATGTCGCGCGATTGCATCACCGTTCTCATCCCGGCAACCTGCTGGGTGAGCTGTTGCATCCGTTCCTGAGCTGTTTCATACTTCCCGATGAGCTGATGAAGCTGTTCGGTCGAGGCCAGCGTTTCCTTGAACGCCGCGTCGCGGGCTTGCTCGCGGTGCGGATCTGCTGCCGCAAATTTGTGACCTCGGCTGCCAATTTATCGTTATTAGCCTGCGTTGCCGCCACCGCGGCCGTCGCCTGGGCGATGTCCTGATTCAGCTTGTCCAGCTCGGCCTGAATTCCCTGATTGCGCGCGACAAGCCCGGTCCGCTCGCTTTCCAGTTTGCGAACCTGTTGTTCGGACGACTCACGTTCGCCTTCAAGTTCCTCAACTTTGCGATTGTGTTGTGCGATCAGTTCTTGGTTTTTTTGTTCCGCCTGCTGAAGCCTGGTACGCAGACCTGGCGAGCCCGCCGTGCCTTCGATGACATCCTTCCAATTCTTATGCGTGGCATACACGGCCATGGCCAGGCCCATGAACACGAGGCTCATGATGAGAATCAGCACAACGAAAACCTTGCCCAGCCAATTCATAGTTCGTTCCCTTTTGTTTCCTGACAGCGCATCAAGCCTCTTGCGGCTTAGCTTTGGCGCGCCTAGAAACCTCGACGCAAAGTAATGTGCTCGCCGGTCACGACCACCAGCGCGTAGCGTGCCCGCATATTCCCCGGCATGCAACCAACCAAAGCAGCCATCCGGCCGTCGGAACAGGTTGGTGCGCCTGGAGATAGTTCCTAAAGAGTTACCTACTAGCAGTATAGGCAGCCGCGACTGGAAATGTCAATTTTCGGCCCGAGGCGGAATTCGTGGCGAAAACGATATAGTATAGTCGGGGACGACAGGGAAACTGCCTATGAATCGTCGATTGCTCGTCAAATTTATCGTTGTGCTGTTCTCAGTGGCAAACGACGGTTTCGCGGATTCGACCACGTTGCCAGAAATCACGAATCAATACCGATTCGACGATGGAAGCGGAACGACCGCTGTCGACTCGGTCGGCGGCAATCACGCTGTGTTGCATAACTTTGGCGCCGGCAACTCGCAATGGATTGCCGGCACGTTCGGAAGTGGGGTGAATTACACGAATGAGAACGAATATGTGATCACTAATTCACCTATTTCCGCGGGTGCCGCGAATCAGTTTAGCGTGTCATTTTGGTCGCGACTCAATAGTCGGCCGAATTTGAACGACTCCGTTCTCCTGACTCCGCAAACGGAAAACTGGATTTCGTACAATCCGACGGGTAATTCAAATTCTCTGGGCAAGCGGGGGATCGGCGTAGGCGGCATTCGGGACCCGAATGAACCAGTACTGGGCGTCTGGGAAAACTACGTTGTCACTTATGATCGTCCTGCGGGTATTCTCTCTGTCTACCGCAACGGCGTACTGCGCGACACAGGAGATATCGCTCTGCCCTCGTTGAACCGGCGGTGGGTGTTCGGGCACAATCAGGATCCGGGCAACACGAATGGCTCCTGGCACGGGGCCTTGGATGAAATCCAATTCTATAACCGTGTGCTCACCGTGAACGAGATACAAATGTTAGTTTTCGACCCACATCCGCAAGGAGATTACAACCGTGACGGGATTGTCGATGCCGCTGACTATGTGGTGTGGCGGCATCATTTGGGGCAAGTTGTTCCGGCGTGCAGCGGCGCCGATGCCAACTGCAATACCTTCGTGGAGGTCGGCGAATACCAAATCTGGAGAAGTAACTACGGTCAGTCTTTTGGCGGCGGCAGTGCGATTGCCACTGGGACCCAGTACGGCGAACACATGGCAAACGTTCCTGAATCCACGTCGCTCCTCAGCACGTTGGGCTTCGTAGCCATTGCCATCAGCGAACTACGGAAGCGGCGCACGGGTGCGACGGGCTTCGCCAGTGCTTCCTGAGAATTACCGAGTTGTAATACCGTCGAGCAGAGCGCACGGCAGCTTGCGATCGAACTCAAGCTGATATAAGTCGATGAAATGCTCAAGCCGCAAGGCCCTGACAGGCAGCGCACTCGCCGCGGCGAGTGGCACCCACGAACCCTCAATTCGACGGAAAGCACGCGCAGCTCGACCCGCACGGTCCTTGCGGAATATCACGCTGCGCATCAGCCGCCCCGTTTCGTGACGGCGCCGAAACGACCGATAACAGCTTGGTCAGCTTCGCGCTGCCGCATTCGGGGCAGGTCGGATCCTGGCCGGAGTGCACAAGTAGCTCCGACTCGCGGCTGCATTCCCGGCACAGATATTCGTAGAGCGGCATCGTCGCACCTGCTTCAATCAATTACGCAATTACCAACGGTCACTTGGCCGGCGGATGATCTCGTTGATGATGATCGCCTGCCGTACACCTTCCGGATTGGCCAGCAATGTGGCGATCTGTGCTGCCGGCGTCTCGGTGGCGCGGACGGCAGCGGCCTGCTGCTCGGCGGCCGTCACCGCGCTGCCCGTCAGCGTGCCCACCGTGTGGTCGAACTTCGCCTTGAGCTGCACGTCGAATTGATGATCGTCTTCAATAATGCGCTGGCCCAATCGCGATGTTTGCTCAGAGATGGATTTCGCGTGCGCAGCCACGCTCTCGGCGACGTGCTCCGCCACCGTTTCGCGGCGCGGTTGCGACGGGCGACGCGGCGGCCGCGGCTTACGCCCGGCGGCGGCCTGTTGCGGCCGGAGCGGCGATGGTGGCGCGCGTCGGCTCCATCGGCCGAAGCGGCTCCGACAGCGGCCGGCGTTCCGGTGCGATTGCGGCGTCCTCATCCAGCAGGATCTCGACCTCCCGCGGCACGGCAGGCCGGGCCTGACGTGGCTGGTTGCCTTGCGGCCCGCGGCCCGCACGACGCAAGAACTCTTCCACCTGGTTGCGAAGCGGATCGGCCTGTTGCCCGGCCGGCTGCGCTCCAGCCCCGGCCGGCGCCGCCCCACCGGCGGCTGCCCCGCCCCCGGCTGGGCGTGGCGGTTCGACCTTTTTTGCCCCGTCAAATACCTGCTTGAGAACCCACAGCAGCGGCACCAGCAGCGCGAGAATGCTGCCGATCACTTCGCCGATGTCGGCCAGCAGCAGTGGTTGAATTCCTGCGCCCATAATCACTTTCTCGTCGGTATGCTCGCCGTGGCGATCGCACCCCGCATGTTGGTATCGGCCTGCACGTTCTGCAGCTTGTAATAATCGAGAATCCCCAGTCGGCCGCTGCGAAATGCCTCGGCCATGGCTAGCGGCACTTCCGCCTCCGCCTCGACGAGCTTCGCCCGGTTCTCTTCGATCTTGGCGAGGTTCTCCTGCTCCTGCGAAACGGCCATCGCACGGCGGCCTTCGGCCTGTGCCCGGGCCACGCGCGTGTCGGCCTCCGCCTGATCGGCTTGCAGCCGAGCGCCGATGTTGTCGCCCACGTCGATGTCCGCGATGTCGATCGACACGATCTCGAACGCCGTCTGCGAATCGAGTTTCCGCGCCAGCACTGCCTTCGAGATGCGGTCCGGGTTCTCCAGCACGACGGCATGGGTTTCGGCCGAGCCGATCGCGCTGACGATGCCCTCGCCGACGCGGGCCACGATCGTTTCCTCAGTGGCCCCGCCGATTAGCTGGTCCAGGTTGGCCCGCACGGTGACGCGGGCCTTCACTTTGAGCTGGATGCCGTTCTTCGCGACGGCGTCGAGCGTCGGCCGCTTGCTGTTCTTCGGCGGGCAGTCGATCACGCGCGGGTAAACGCTCGTTTGCACCGCTTCCAGAATGTTACGCCCGGCCAGATCGATCGCCGTCGCCCGCTTGAAACTCAGTTCGATGATCTTCGCCTTGCGGGCCGCGATCATCGAGCGGATCACCAGCGGCACATTGCCGCCGGCCAGGTAATGCGCTTCGAGCGCCTTCGTCGTTATTCCTTCGCTTTCATACAGCCCGGCCTGCACGGCCATGATCTTGCTGCGCGTAATCACGGTCGGATTGACCTTGCGAAACGTCATCCGCAACAGGTCGAGAAATGCCAATGCCGGCGCCAGTCGTCACGGATTGAATCCACAGCCGAAAATAGCGGGCAAAGATGGCGAAGAACGCCAGGCCGACAATCAGCACAACAACCAATAGCACCAGCCAAAGCACGTTGCCACGCCATAAATCACCCAAATCACCCTGTTGGGCGAGCAGGATCGGAGTGTCTCGAAATGCGGCGCTTGAGCCCGCGATATCGGTCATGGAATCTGTCCTTTGTATGGCGTGCGCGTTGAAAAGCGTGCGTACCTAAAGCGATAACTTACAATCACTTGTAGTCGGTTAAGCTGGGTTTTTCAAGCACGGAGCCAGGAGAGCGAAGCCGGGAACCCGCAGCACCGACGTCGAACTTCGGAACAAGCGTGGTCAGATTAGGGAGAACGAAGTACGGAGTACTCAGTACGTGGTGCAGAGCACGCGCCAACTCAATCCTGATCCCTGCTCCTGCTCCTGCTCCGCTCCCTGCTCTCTGCCCTGCTTCCTGCTTCCTACGCCAGCGGATCTTCCAGCGAGTCGATGCCTAGCTCTTCGATCGGTCGCGAAAGCACATCGTTTGGATTCTGATGGCTGGGCCGCTGATCTTTTCCAGCCGGCCGCACGACAACGCGATTGGCTCGCACTTCCGCGACGAGCACGTAGGTGCCTGGCTCGATGGCCTGACCTTGGGTCACCGCATCGATCATCTGGCCATCGATTTCCACGGCCCCGCTGGGAAGCATTTTGGATCGGGCCACCCCCACGCGGCCCAAAAGTGCGCGGCGCGGATCCTCCGGCAGGACTTCCTCGTCGGTCGGCAATTCCCCCAAAAAAGCCTTGCCCATCGGAGTCCGAGGCCAGTATTTGAACGCCAGCGCAATAAGAGTCGGCACCGCAAAAACGGTCGTGGCGGTAAAGATCAGACCAACGGTCGGCCCCGTTGTGGGGGTCTCTTGAAACGCGATAAATATCGAGCCAATAAACGAAACCGCGGCCAGGATGCTGATGATGCCGCCCGAGGGAATGAAAACCTCCAGCACGACCAGCACACAGCCGGCTAGCATCAAAAGAATCGCCCACGCAATGTCCGGTAGCGCATCCATGGTAAACACAGTATATCGATGAACAAACAGCCGGCCAGCAAGCAACTCCTGTACCGCCGCTGTCACCGATTATAGCTGATTGGCGCAAGCTCAGGCCACGCCTTGGCAATCGCCGCTTGAAAAAGTTGGCTTGCCAGTATGAAGAGCGATTGCGCCGCCAGACGGTTCACGCATCAGCGTTGCGCACCACCACGCGATTGCCGCGGGCCTTCACGACGACTACCGTTTGGCCGCGGTCGATCGGCAGTCCCTCGGCAATCACGTCGATCAGATTGGCCGTCGATATCGGCAACGGCGCCGACGCTCTCGAGCTTGCGCCGAAGTTCCGCAAAGATTTGGGCGATGGGCATCTTCACTTGCTTCTTCGGCCCGGAGTAGGAAGCTGCCCGCTAGACTTCTTCGCGCTGCGTAAAGTCGACTGCGCTCGTACAGTTCGGCCAGCGGCAGCTCCACGTGGATTGCCTCGAGGGGAACCGCCGCGCCCGTGCCTTCATACGCTTCCGCAATAAAACCATTCTCACCGCGACGGTGGACGACCACGCGGGGAGAGCCAGTCTCAATCAACAGGTATGCCGACAAGGTGGGAATCGTGAGGTAAGCGTTGCGCTTCTCGCCCTCATCGAGGCGGCGAGTCGCTTCGGAAACCACCTCCGCAATCACAACCGGCTTATCCTGGAATGACTCGTCGGCAGCGTTTGGCTCACAGACGACCATCCCATCCGGATAGTAGAACCGGGTGTGCGTCGGCAATTGGATGCGGACCTTCGTATCGGAGTTGAACGGTTCGCAGGGTTTGCCGCGAAGTCGCCGGCCCATTGCCAAAAGCCAACTGGTGGCAATTCGGTTGTGAATGTTCTTCGCCCCGGCCATCGCGTACACGTAGCCGCCGGAATATTCGTGCTTTGTGTCGGATGCGAGCTCGCCAGCGAGGTAGTCGGCGACGGAAACCAGCTCAGTCTGTTTGACCGTAGTCATGTCATTCAACTTAGGTCCAAGCCGCTCGGAAATCAACCGCTGCGCCCGCTCCCCCGCTTCGCTTCCCTGTGCGCGATTCCTGACTTGATGCGGGCGACCGCTTTTCACGCATCAACGTTGCGCACCACCACGCGATTGCCGCGGGCTTTCACGACGACTACCGTTTGGCCGCGATCGATCGGCAAGTCCTTCGGCAATCACGTCGATCAGTTGGCCGTCGATATCGGCTTTGCCTGCTGGCATGAGATTGGTCGCGGCCGTGCCCTGTTGCCCGATCAGATGTGTGAAATCGGCAAGCGCTTCGCGGTTCTCCAATTCGACGAGTTCCTCTTCGGACGTCGGATTGAGCAGCAGCGTGCGGAACATCGGCGCATGCGGCAGATAGCGGCGCAGCAGCATCGCCGTGCCTACGACGCACACGGTGGCCGCCGCGACGATCGTCAGCGAATGCCGCAGCTCGGCCATCTGCGACTCGGTCTTGGGCAGCACAAAAGTCTGGCTGGCCAGCACGAGCGATGCCAGAATCATCGCCCCGCCGCCCAATCCGAAGACGCCAAAGCCGGGAAGCACAAACAGCTCCAGCAGCAGAAAGAACACGCCGCCAAGAAACAAAAGTACTTCCAGCCACTCGGCCGTGCCGTGCAAAAAGTTGCTCCAGAAGAAGAGCATGAACGCGAGCGCCGCCACGAACGCGCCTGCGCCGAATCCCGGCGTGTGCAGCTCGATGTAAATTCCGACAAAGCCGACAACCAAAAGCAGCACGGCTAATCCCGGCGACGACAGCGCCTCGACCAGCTCCAGCGCCCAGTTCGGCTCGGCCACCCGCGGATCGGTTTCAAACCCGTAAAGCTGCTTGAATTCGTCGAAGCTGTCGACAACATGCGTGGCGACGTCGAGCTCCAGCGCGCGGTTCGCCGCCAGCCGCAGCGGCTCGCCGGCCGCCTTGATTCGCGCCCCCGCGCCAGTCGCCCGGCTCGGGTTGCTCGCGCGCCTCCTCGTCCGTCATATAGCGCACTTCGCCGGTCTTCGTGTTCTGATACGAGACGAGCTCCAGATCCGGATCGATCGTCGCCGCCAGCAGCGACCAACTGTGGTCTGTGTTCTCGGCAAGCGATGCGCGGATTGAAACCGCCGCCTCATCGAGCGTTTGTCGCTCCAGCTCGATCGTCCCCTTGCCGCCGATGTGCGCCTCGGGCTGCATCACGAGTTGATCGCACGCCAGCGCCACCAGGGCGGCGCCGCCGCTGGCATCCACCGGCACATAAGCCACCGTCTGCACTTCGTTCGCGTCGAGCGCCGCCAGCCGATCGGCCAGCCGCAGGCAGTCTTCCAGTTCGCCGCCGGTGCTGTCGATACGCAGTCCAACCCAATTCACTTTGCGATCGCGCAGCTCCGTCCCCAGCAGCGTAAAGAGTTGTCGAACCATTCGCGGGGTAATCGGGCCTTCCACTCGCAACATCACGGGCCGCCAATCGCCCACCAGCGATTGATCTTCGATGACCGCCTCCGGCGCAAGCGCCAGCCCACGCGCGAGCGCTTCGCGATCGCCGGCCAGCAGTTTGACGAACCCATATTCGCGCCCTCTGCGCCGGAGAAGCTGCCGAGCGAGCCGGCCGGCACGATTGTTTCCGGCGGTGAGACAATCGTGCGATTCTGCTTGAGCGCTTCCAGCTCGTCGCGCAGCACGAACTCCGTGCTTTCTTCGGTCTCGACTTTGAGCACTTCCAGCTTGCGGTCGAGCATGCCCAGCGCAATCGCCTGAGGCACGGTCCGCCTCGATTCGGCAATCTGCTGGTATGCGCTGACGACGCTGGGCTCAATCGCCCGGCCGTCTTTTTCATCGATTCCAGCCTCGCCAAGCTCCGCCTCCGGGCTCATGGCGATCTCTTCGCAGGCCAGGGCCACCAGCACGCCATGCCCCTTAATCGTCCGCGGAACGTACGCCACGGTTTTTACCTGCGCAAGCCGCTGACTCGTGAGATGCCGGGCCACGGACAACGCTCTCTCGAAATCGGTCCCCTCACCGTAACTGCCCTGTCGACGCGCCGGCACAATCTCGAGGGTCAGCACGGGCCGCCGCCCTTCGCGCCGCGGAAGACGCGTCAGTTGTTCCAATGCGCGGTCGATCGAGCTTTTGATGTGCGCGTCGGCGTTGCCGGTGAGCGGCAGGCGGATTCGGATCAGCCGGCCATCACCGACATCGGCGGCCGGCGGTACGGCATCTGGATCGGCCGGCGCTGAGGCGTCCTCTTCACCAGCATCGGCCGTAGAGTTTTGTGGCTCAGCAGTGCCTGCCCGGCGGCCGGCTGCGCCGGCTCGCTTGCGTCTTCGCTTTGCTGCGCTGGAAACGCCGCAAGGCTTGTCGTCAAAAGAACCAGTGCGGCTGTGAGAGTGCGGCCTAAGACGTCGTATCGAACGCACGCGGCAAAATTGCGAGTCATGTGCTCCAACAATCCTTTGATCCGCCAAGTCTGCACGGGACGGCTCGCGGTGCGCCCAACCGGCCGGCCGATACCTATGCGAGGGACAGCGACATTATAGGAACTTTTTGCAATTTGGGCAAAAACCTCCTGCGTTGCGTATTTTCCGAGAGCGTCGGCACGCCGGTGCGGCTCGTAGTGGACAGTGCTAATATATTTTTGTACACTTATGCTAGCGCCCTGGGCGTCGATATCTATTCGCCTTCCGAGAAGGTCTCTTGGCATGTCTCGTTCAATCAAAGGCCGCGGCGCAGCCGTTCAACCGCCAAACCCTTACCTGCACGTTCAAACGCAAGCCGACCTGGAGCAGATCGAATCGGACGAAGATTATTTGGCCCAATTAGGCCGCCCGCCGACCGAATACATTCCGGACCTGTCGCAATCGATTGTCACCGAAAACGACAGCCCCGACGTCGGATTTCGTTACAGTGTGAACCCGTATCGCGGCTGCGCATGGCTGCAGCTATTGTTACGCGCGGCCAACGCACGAATATTTCGGCCTCAGCGCGGGTCTCGATTTCGAGACCAAAGTCCTTGTGAAGTACCATGCGGCCGAGCTGCTGCGCGAATTCCTGGCCCGCCCCAGTTGGAAACCCGATACAATCGTGTTTTCGGGCGTCACCGATTGCTACCAGCCGGCCGAACGAAAGTTCGGCATCACGCGCGCCTGCATGGCGGTGGCCGCCGAGTGCCGCCAGCCCGTGGGCATCATCACCAAGAACTCGCTGGTCGTGCGCGACCTCGATTTGCTCACCGAGCTGGCAGGTCACAAGGCCGTGCACGTCTCGCTTTCCATTACGTCGCTCGATCCGGAGCTGGCTCGCGCCATGGAGCCGCGAACCAGCGCCGCGGAAGCCCGACTGCGCCATCCGCGACCTTTCAGCCGCCGGCATTCCAACAAACGTGATGGTCGCCCCGATTATCCCCGGCCTCAACGACAGCGAAATGCCCGCAATCCTCGCAGCCGCCCGCGAGGCCGGCGCAAGCGGGGCCGGCTATGTCATGGTGAAGCTGGCCACAACCGTGCGCGAGGTGTTCCTCGATTGGCTGCAGCGCACCTATCCAGACCGTCGGCCGCGCATCGAAACGCTCATCCGCTCCACACGCGCGGGCCGCCTGAACGACTCCCAATTCGGCCGCCGCCAACGCGGCACCGGCCCCGTGGCCGATCTGATCGCCGACTCGTTTGAGATGTGGACCAAGAAACTTGGCTTTCCTCACGACGACACCCGGCTTAACCGCGAAGCCTTCCGCCCGCCACGAGCGGCATCGGGGCAGATGCAGCTCTTTTAGAACATTGTCGACTTCTTCGACCAATAGCCGGACGGCGACGGCGTCGGCGTCCTGTTGAGGCAAAATGCTTTTATTCCCGTTTCTAATTCTGTCGCTCCACGGTCCGACTTCCTTCCAGCCGCGCACATTCTTTCCACACCGGCGGGTCGCCTATTATGTTTTGGACATTCTCTTCCAGGACGAAGGCTTTGTTGGTTTTTGGCAAGACTACAAACGCGTAAGGTCGATCCGGCGGTTCTGGCTTCTCGCCGACGCGTTGCCTGGTCTGATAGCCCAACTCATTGAACCGAATAACGGTGGAGTCGCCGGTTTCTATCAAGGAGTCAATCTCGATTCCGCGGACATTGACTTGCTCACCACGAAATATCACGACGACCGAGCAGCGTTCAAAATCGACTTCACAAAGAGACCGATACGCATCTTCCTTCGTCGTTCCCAAGTGGTTTACCGAAGCGCGAGTCCAAGTTTCGGAGTCGGTAATGCGCTCATAGGACAGCTTACGGACTTGGCTGTCTGCGCCGCTTATCGCCTCCAAAGGTTTCAACGTGCTTGCTTTCTCGTTCTGAACAGCCCGGACGGTTAAGCTTATGAATTGCCCGAACGCAACGAGAATCGCAAGGACAGCTATCTTATTCATTGATCAGATCTTAAGTTGATTCAAGGCTGCCATTTGTGCCCCGTGGTGTCTTCACTCAGGCAGCAATTCAAACGGCCGATTTTGCGCGTTACGAAATATTAAGAAATCCCGACGATCCAATGTGAATATCTTGCGCGTCTGCTCTCGATTCGCCAAATGCACCAACGCTGCGTCGGCTAACTGCGGCTCAAGGTTGTGATATTGTTTCGGAATCGCGGCAATTGAATCGATATCGCTTTCAGTCAGCGGCAATAGCACGAATCGGCCGTTCGCGCACTCGGCCAATAACGACTGCACCGACTCCGGCCGGTCCCGCAGTAAGTAAGCCGCTTCTGTGATGACCGGCCAACAGGTGAAAACTTGATTCGGAAGATGCTGCGCCGCCTCGACACAGCTTTCATGATTCATCGTCGCGCCGATGAAGCGCTACCAACGGCCCCGTGTCGATCAGCACACGCTCCGTCATTGACTTTGGCCAAAGCCTTCCATGTACTTCAAGTTCGTGCTCTTGTCGTGGGGACCGCCGATAGCTGCAGCAAGATAGCCATCTGCTTTCAGAGCGTCACATAACGATTCCGTTCCGTTGGCGTGCAAATCGCGAACGGTCGGAACGTGCAAACTGAGAGCCTCTGCCAGTAAATCTGGCCAGGGCTTACCGCTTTGATCGGCAAGCAAAGCAACTTGCCGCTGCTGCTCGGGTGTTAACTGAATTTGGCGCGGATCGGTTGCCATACCCTAAGTCTAGCAAACGACCGTCGCTTGGCAAAACCTCGCTGCAAAACTCGGCTACAAGTTGGATTGACCAGCGCCGTAGCGGCTAAGCTATCTACTTAACGGCGCCATTCTAGCCTGCGTCATAAGGCCAATACCGCTACCGGCAAGTCGCCGGACCAAGATGGCCCGGTTATGTACCAATGGCGCCAAGACTACCGCGCGTCGGCTGTGTGAAAGACGATGTCCACCAGCGCGCCAGGCTTGAGAACTGCCTCGGCCGGCATCTTGATCCGCACCGGCAGGCCCCATTGCGGAAGGTTTGCCATCGCCCGCTGGTGGGCCGGCAACTGCTCGATCATTTGGCCGACTTCCTCGATCTCACTCGTCAGCCGCGGCGCACCCGAGAGCCTCGCACGCAGCGTGACGCGCATTCCCACTTTCGGCTCGATCGTGCTGTGCTCCGGCACGTAGCCGACGATGTGTTGGCCGTGATCGGCCGCGATCGTTGCGATCAGGCCGCCCGGGTGAACGATCTGCCCGGGCCAGCAATAAACATTGACCAGCGTGCCGCTGATCGGCGCGGGGATCTCGAGCAGCCCGGTGCGCAAACTCAGCTCCTCCCAGCGCAGGTCGAGCGCCCGCCGCGCTTCGCGCATGCGGACAATTTCGTCGCGCGTTTCGGCGGCCACTTGATCCGACAGCTCAGGAGGCGCAGCGTCCGACGGACGCGGTTCATTGGAACCTGCCGGCGCGGGCGTCGAAGCCAGTTGTTCAATCGCCTGCAGTCGGGACTGCTCGAACGCCAGCGCAAGACGCAAGCTTTCGTCAACCTCAGCACCGGCTCTCCGACTGCCGTTCCTGCAACTGCTCCACCTGGTCGATGAGATCCTTCACATCGCGGCGCAGCAGGCTCTTGGTGGCCTCCAGCTGCTGATCGTCGATTCGGGCGATAATGTCGCCCGCGGTCACGCGATCGAACACGGTCCACTGCCCGCGCGTCTGGCTGGGCAGGGCAATCACGAGCCCGGCCGTCGGACTGGTGATGTCAACACGCAGGCCGTCGACCTCGCCGATGCCTTGCACCGATGCGCCATGCCACGTCCAAAGCCAGCCACTGACAAAAAGTGCCGCCGCAAAACACGCGATCGGTATCGTCTGCGAACGAATCCGCCGCCAGCGAACAGCCCAAGCCAAAGGTATGCGTTTCTCTTCCATCTTCCGTTATCAAGCCAGTAACAAGGGACTCAATTTAGTAATTTAACCGCCAAGAACGCCAAGTTCGCCAAAATGAAAACTAATTGATACTTGCCTTTCTTGGCGTCCTTCGCGTCCTTGGCGGTTCAGTTTGTATGTGACTTTTTAGCCGTTGCCGTCTAGCTGGTGGCTATACTTCCGACTCGTCATCCTGCAGGTAGAACGACAATTCATGCACGTCGCCGGCCGACGTCAGCTCGCCGCGCAGCTCTCCGCGCCGCGCCGGATCGCGCAATAGCAGCCGATAACTCAAAACGTTGCGGGCGTCAGGGCTGAGCCGCTCGCCCGTGAGGATCGTTCGATCCGAAAAGCGGTGCAGGATCTGCTCGATCCTTTCGCGCATCACGGCCGAATCGCCTGGAATCGACACGGAAAGCGCCGCGTCGAACCGGTGCCGCACGCCAAACTCCGTGAGCCACAAATAAAACAACACAAGAATCACCGCGCCCGCACCAACCAGGCCGGTCGAGTAACGAAACGTACCCGCTGCCATGCCTTCGACAATTGCCCACAGGATGTAAGTCGTGTCGCGCGTGTCTTTGAGCACGTTTCGAAATCGCACCACGGCAAACACGGCCAGCAGCCCGAAGGCAATCATCAGGCTGCCCGCCATGAGGATCATCATCAGCGCCACGGTGACGGGCAAAACCACCAGCGAGGCGACAAACGACGACGAGTAGCTGGGCGTCGTGTGCGTCGCCATGTAGACCCAGCCGATGAGCTGCCCGATGACAAACGCCACCAGCAGCGAGAGAAACACCGTCTCGATCGGCGGCGACGAACTCGGATCGCCGTAACGCAACAAATCGAACCACTGCGTCATCGCATCCCCCCAGCAAGCTCGCGCGCCATCTTGGGCCGCACTCCCAACGCATCGACGCCAAACACGTACTTTGGAAACGACCGACGCTGCAAGCCAAAGTGCGTAATGAGATCGTGCATCCAGCGCGGCGCTCGGCCGTTGTACTTGAGTTCCAACACCGCGCCATCCACTACCACGAATGCTTCATCCAATGGCACCGTAAGGCCCATCTCGGGATGATAGGGATGGCCGGCAAGCTGCCGGTCGAACGTCACGCGGACCGACTCAGCCGTCGGCGAAACGTACGCCTGGCGGCGGTAGGAAATGAACGCGGTGCCCACAGCGTGCAGCCGATCGCGGCACTCGCAAAATTGAGACAAGGCACGGGCCGAAGTTTCGCTGGGCGAAAGCAACTCCGCGGAACTGATCCATTCGCCGCGCAGGACTGCTTCGGCCGCCCGCTTGCTCACCGCGGCGCACAGCTTGTGAACCGTTTCCGTCTTCCGCTGCTTGATTTCCAGATAAGCCGGGCTGTTCGGCGCATTTTCGTAAAAGCGGATGCGCAACTTGTAGCGGTTCTTGATCCCGTCGCACGACTGCCGATACAGCGCATAACTCGGAGTATCGAGATACAGGCTGCAGACGCGGTAACCGAACTGCTCGCCCGGCGCCATATGCTCGTCGAGCGGAAGATACGATTCGACGAAGTGCCGAATCGCGTCGGCCGCGTGCTCCGGGACGACGAACTTCCGCTCGTAACGAAATATCTCTGATACTGCCATATCCGCCAGTTCGCCCGGCCCACGTGCGCCGGCGTTATTCCACCTCGGCCTCGAGGTCTTCATCACCGTCTCGCGAGGCCATCCAGCGAATGACTTTCTTATGCGTATCCTCGGAGAAGAATTGAACCGAGGCATCGCACAGCAATATGTTGGCGCCGCCCACATGATCGGAGTGCATCCGCTCGTCGTACCACGCCTTCGGCACCTGTTCATTCACGCCGTCGTCGATGTGCGTAACGTTGACGCCCGACGCCCACGCGCCATGCAGCGCATCGATTTGCCCCTTGTCGACGCTCACGCCCCGACCGGTGCATTCGACCACGCATAAAGTGTGCGTTAAACCGTCGGTAATTTTTGCGGAGGTGATCGGAGGCGGCTCGATCAGCTCATCTTCCTTCGCCAAGCCCTTCGTGCCGATCAGCACGCCCCGCTGCCGATCGTACTCTTGCTTGGTAATCGGGTGTTTCGCATCTTTGTCGGGCCCCGAAATCCCCATGTAGTCGATGCAGCCCAGGCCCTCACCCGGCATGCCGCCCAGGTTAAAAAGATGCCCGTCCGGCGTGCGGTGGTCCTCCACCTGCGACGTGCTCGGGCAAAGATACGTCGGAATGATTTGCGTGGTGACGGGCAGGTTTTTCGGATCCGTGAACGGCTTCTTGAGATCCATCGCGTCGTGCAGCGTGTTCTGCTCAATGTATTCGAGCAGGAACGAACACCAGGCCATCGCGAACGAGTTGGGGTCGCTCGTGGGCCCCGACCACTTCTTGCCGGCCGGCCAGCGCTTCCGTGCGGCTTCGTAGTTATGCAGCCCGATGCCGATCTGCCGAAGATTGTTCGCGCATTGGGTCCGCCGCGACGACTCCCGCGCCGACTGGACCGCGGGAATCAAAAGGGCCAGCAGAATGCCAATAATGGCAATCACCACGAGCAGCTCGACGAGCGTAAAGCCCGCCCATTTGCGGCCCTCGCACGTCAATCGGGACCCGTCCGCCTGTCGTGTCCAGCTGCTCATGTATGCATCCTCTCTCTCCCCTCCCCCTAAACTTAACAGTATACACACATAATCTTCAAGATTGGCAAACTATCTTCTCAACTTGAACCGTTTCGGCCAGCTTGGCGCCGATCGGGTGAATCCAAGATGACCAGCAGCCGCTCGCCGCAAAGCAGCAGGCGTGTGAACAGGATAACAAAGCCGACCAAAGGCCAAACCAAACCGACGGAGCGGCACCGTGGTCCGTTAGACCGATAATCGCCGGGAAACACGCGGCCGGAAGCGCACCACGCGCAAGAGCGTCCGCCAGGTCGACGAAACACCCGTCCCGCCGGCTGCCGCCCCGAAACTGCTGAACCACACCGCTTCAGCCGCCCCGCCGAACCACGCCGGCCGGCACTGGAAAAATCACGATCGCCTCCTGGTCACCTTCGCTGACCGTGTAGTAGCTATTCCCGTCCGGCGTAAAGCCAACCGCCTCGCCGTTCTGTGCCTGTGCCGCCGCGCGAACCAGCACTGGGCGCGGCGCGCTTGAACGAATCGACTACGCTCGACCCCTCCGGACGGCTCCAAATCCAGCCCCGATCCTCGTCGCGCAGAATAATGAGGTCTCCCTCGGCGGAAATGTCGCCCGCCGAAACATCTTCGACATTCAAATAGCCGACGAGCTCAAGCACGATCGGCGCAGCCGTTTTCAGACGATCGGCCCCGACGCGATACAACCGCGACCGGTTCTCCTCTTTGACCACGATGAACACGTCGCCCGTTATCGGGTCGACTAACAGCGCTTCGGCGTCGTGTGGCCCGTCCGGATAGCGGAGGCGGAACTCTTCCACGCCCTGGGCGTCGAGTTTCTTGTCTCGGACAGTTTGCAGCGCTGGTTCCGGAAAGCGAACGACGCGCACGTCCGGTCGGCTCGATTCGTTGTCGCCGATGTCGCCGAAGAACAGGTAATCAACACCCTTCTCGCTCCCGGGCCCAATCGCCATATCCTCCACATCGATCATCTGCACGTTCACGCGCACGCGAGCAACCAGTTGGCCCACCGTTGTGACGGCGAAAACCTGCTTTTCGTCGCCGTCATTGTGCAGCCAAATTACGTCCGGATTCTGCCGGCTTACGGCCAGCCCGGAAACCTCGCCCAAATTTCGCACGCGAATCCGGCCCGTTTCGCGCGGTCCCACACGCTCTTGCCCAACAGCCACCAGTGCCGTCAATACCAACGCCGAGGCAAGCGACATCACCGCCACCCTGACAACCCGCCAAATCTCACGTCGTCGCTGCATGCGCAAACTGCCTCTGTCTGCAAGCCGTCGTTTCTAAACCTCAAGACCGAGTAACGTCATTTTAATGTAACACCGACCAGCCTGGTATCGCGCCGCAGGACGGCCGTTGCGGCCCCCATCCGTCGCGGATATTATCGTAGTCTCCCTCAAATCGAGTCATCGCCGCGGAGTGCCAAAGGCGCACGCCTGGTTCCCCGCATCCTGCATCCCTATCCTGCACCTCCCATGCGCCACGTCCTTTCGGCCACCGTGCAAAACGTGCCCGGCGTGCTGGCCCACGTCGCCGGCATGTTCGCCTCGCGCGGCTTCAACATCGACAGCCTCGCCGTCGGCGAAACCGAAGACCCGCGTCTCTCGCGGATGACGTTCGTCGTCGTCGGCGACGACAGCGTGCTGGAGCAAGTCCGCAAGCAGCTCGAAAAGATCGTCACCGTCGTCCGGGTCGACGACGTCAGCTCGCACGACCACGTCGAACGCGACCTGATGCTGATCAAGGTCAAAATGAAGCCCGGCCAGCGGATGGAAATCCGCGAGCTGGCCGAAATCTTCCGCGGCCGAATCGTCGACGTCGCCCCAGAAGAAGTCATGGTCGAAATCGCCGGCCAGGAAAAAAAGATCGAAGCCTTCATCGACCTGATGCGACCCTTCGGCATCGTCGAGCTGGTCCGCACCGGCCGAATCGCCATGGTCCGCAGCATCGACCGCAGCAACCACGTCGGCACCGGCCTGCGAAAGTTCGCGGCCGAAGAAACGTAGTGCGATCGCAGAGGAATTTAACCGCCAAGACGCAAAGGTCGCCAAGAAAATCGTATGAATGTTAATCGCAACGCCGCCGTTTTGTTCAACAATATGTCGGATTCATAAATCATCTCCTCCTTGGCGTTCTTTGCGCCTTGCGGTTTAATCGCGTCGGAGCTGCCATGGCCGCCACGATTTATTACGACAAAGACGCCGACCTCAACGCACTCAAAGGCAAGACCGTCGCCATCATCGGCTACGGCTCGCAAGGCCACGCCCATGCCCAGAACCTGCGCGACAGCGGCGTCAACGTCGTCATCGGCCAGCGGCCCGGCGGCAAGAACTACGACCTCGCCATCAGCCACGGCTTTCGAGCCGATGTCAGCGCCGCCGACGCGACCAAAGCAGGCCGACGTCATCAACATCCTCGTCCCCGACGAGCTGCAGGGCGACCTCTACGAAAAAGAAATCAAGCCGAACCTGAAGCCCGGCAACGTGCTCATGTGCTCGCACGGCTTCAACGTCCACTTCGGCTTCGTGAAGCCGCCCGAAGGCGTCGACACGCTGCTCGTCGCGCCGAAAGGTCCCGGCCACCTCGTCCGCAGCGAGTTCGTCGCCGGCGGCGGCGTCCCCTGCCTCATCGCCATGAGCGACGGCGCCAGCGACGAAACATTCAAGATCGGCCTGGCCTACGCCAAGGGCATCGGCGGCACGCGCGGCGGCGTCATCCACACCACCATCGCCGAAGAAACCGAAACCGACCTCTTCGGCGAGCAGGCCGTCCTCTGCGGCGGCGCCAGCGCCCTCGTGAAGGCGGGCTTCGAAACGCTCGTCGAAGCCGGCTACCAGCCCGAGATGGCCTACTTCGAATGCATGCACGAGCTGAAGCTGATCGTCGACCTGTTCTACCAGGGCGGCCTCATCTACATGCGCTACAGCGTCTAGCAACACGGCCGAATACGGCGACTACACCCGCGGCCCGCGCATCATCACCGAAGAAACCAAAAAGGAGATGAAGCGCATCCTCAAAGAAGTCCAGGACGGCACGTTCGCCCGCGAATGGATCGCCGAAGCCAAGACCGGCGGCAAGAACTTCAAGGCGATGAAAGAAAAGCGACAAAAACCACCCCGTCGAAGTCGTCGGCCGCCAAGCTCCGCAAGCTCATGACGCTGGATTAATTCTAAAGAAGTCGATTAACCGAACTCTCTCTCCCTTTTCGGATCCGCCGTGGCGGAAGAGGGCCGGGGTGAGGGTGCCTTGGCCGAGTTGATTGCTGACGACTTTTCTGCGACTGCTGGCCGTGCAGCGCCGATTACAATCTGTGGCGAACGAACTTCGGCTGGACCTACACAGCCCCGCCAACCGCCGCCAGCATGCCAGAACCGAGCATCTGCTTACTGCTGGGTTTTATTGCTTTCGTTTACGGCACGGCGCCGCCGCCGGCCTCCTTTTCGCCGCCTGCGAATGATCGTCCACGCGGCAACCAACAACCGATCGCTCGCAATGATTTGAACCTCATGCGCGGCGCATATAAAATGAACGGCGTGATTTTTGGCGTTGCGGCATCGTTCCGTTCTGCGCGACCGTCGATTACGAGAGCAAATGAACCGCACGCCGATATGGTTATGGCTTGTCCTTGCGGCCGCTTACGCCGCGCCGCCCGCGCGCGATGCTCGCGCGGTTACGCCGTCAACCGCTTGGAGTCGGCAAATCGGCACCACGCAGGATGATGAAAGTTTTGCCGTCTCGGCCGACGGGCTGGGAAGCGTCTATTTATCTGGCTATACCACCGGCAGCTTAGGTGGCATGAACGCTGGCGGCGAGGATGCGTTTGTCGCCAAGTACGATGCGGCCGGCACGCAGCTCTGGAGCCGCCAGCTTGGCACCGCCGCCAACGACCGCAGCTACGGTGTGTCGGCCGACAAGCTAGGCAACGTGTTCGTTGTCGGCTCCACGCTGGGCAACCTCGGCGGCACGAACGCCGGTTCCAGCGATGCATTCGTGACGAAATATAACGCGGCGGGCAACCTCGTTTGGACCCGGCAGTTCGGCAACGATTTCGGTGAGATCGGCCGTGCGGCCGCCGTCGACCGCCAGGGCGGCGTCTACGTCACGGGCTATCTCGGTATCCCGCGCGGCGACGGCGTAAGCCGCCTCGGCGCCATCGCCGCCTACGTGCGCAAGTACAGCAGCGTCGGCACGGTTGTTTGGGAGCGTCTGCTCGATACGCCGCACAACGAATACGGCCTGGGCTTAACGGTCGACAACGCTGGAAACGTCTATGTCGGCGGCGAAACGGGCGGCAGCCTGGGCGGCCCGCTCGTCAGTGTATCCGATGCATTCGTGAGCAAATTCGATGCGGCTGGAAACCCGTTATGGACGCGCCAATTGGGGAGCTTCGACACCGAGAGCGTGCGAGGTGTTTCGATCGATGGCACCGGCAACGTCTATTTCGGCGGCAACACGTATGGGTCATCGTTTGGCGGCTCGGCGGGCGGGTCCGATGCCTTCATCGGCTCGTACAACTCGGACGGCATCCTGCAATGGATCGACCAGTTCGGCACGCGCTACTACGAATCGGGAAATGCCGTCGCGGCGGATGCAGCAGGCAACGTGTTCATCGCGGGCGGCACCCAGGGCCGTTTCGACAGCACGGGCCCTTCGCTGACCAGCACCGACGTGTTTGTCGCCAAGCATGACGTGAACGGCACTCAGGTTTGGAAGCAAAAATTCGCCAGCATCAATCCGGATGAGGCCTACGGTATATCATTCGACGGAATGGGGAACCTTTACATCGCGGGCACAGCAGGCGGCGGCCTGGCCGGAGAGCGGCTTGGAGAAGACGATGCGTTCTTGATGAAGTTCAGCATTTTGCCCGAACCGGCCGCCGCACAACTGTTGCTTTTGACGGCGATGCTCGCAACTGGCTGGAGGCGGCCAAGGTAAGCAGCACCGACGTCAATAAGCGCTCGCTGGTGGACGCGAATGGGCACGACGCACTGCGCGTCCCGGGCGGTCACGGCTTATTCGTCAAATCGAAATCCGCTGAGTAGGTGCCGTCGGGCGGGACGGTCAATCGCAGCGAGCCGTCGGTGAATCGATGCGGCCAATTGTCGACCGCGGCGGTGCGATTTGCTCGCGGATCGTCTTCCCAAACCTGCAAGTCGCCCTCCACGGAGGCTTTAGATGGGTTTTCTGCCGCAGGCTCGGCGGGCTTCGTGATCATGACGCGATGCTCGCCGATAATCTCGCCTTTCCTGGCCGGCTTCACAAGCTCAAGCTCAAAGCGCCCTTGAGCATCCGTGAGACCGAACGAACCGGCGCCCGGATTTCGCGAGTCCCGAGCGATCGGCTGGGTCGTTATGCCGGCGCCGGCCAGCGGCCGACCTTCCAACGTGATCCTTCCAGACACGTGTGCTAACGGCAGGCTCTCGCCGCAGCCGGCACAGCACAGAAGCGAAAGCACCACAAACCGATAAGACGTGATGACCACACCTGCCGTCCGCAGTCACGTGGTTTGCCAGCCTGCCCGGCTGAAAATTGAGCTAATCATTCGTGTTGAATTACCTCACCGGCCGCCACCGTCGACATTGCGCCAAACAGGAAGATATCGATCGATTCGGACAGAAGTTGTACGGAGCCATCGCACATGGCGACGTTGAAACCGGCCGCATGCAGACTTCCCCACGATCGCTTGCAGGGGTCTTCGCCAAAGGCGCCGGGGATGCGCAAGCAGCGATCATAATCCGAAATGATCGACCGGGTTTGCAGAAACGTCAACGAGCGTTGATAGGAAGTGTAGGTGTAAGCCCAAAACGTGCGACGCCGCAATGCTTCCGGAGACAGACCGAGATGTGATTTTTCGCCAAGAAGCATCGTGGCGGAAGTACCGTCGGTAATGTCCTTCAACTTCACGGGAGAAGTAAGACTCCATGGCGGATTGGACATCACAACCGGGTTAGCAACCCACGGGTTATCGAACATCGTTCCGATCCCAGGAAGCGGCCCACGCTCCTGCACGTATTGTTTGTTTTGTTGCGAGGAACTGTCCCAAAATGCTTGTGACTGCGTAGTACAGAGCCCGGCGTTGCCCCGATAGGAGCCGCGATTGTACCGGACGCCGCTACCGGGGCCGCTGGCAGGGAATTCGTTCAAGCTCGTGCCTTCGTCGGTCGGACAATCATGAACTGCGACATTCGCCTCTCGCACGACACTATTGATCAGCCCGTCGCTATCGACGTCGGTCCGGCTTTCGTTCGGCTCGTCGAAATCGTATTTGTCGAAGAGGGCCTGCTCTTCGATGAAAGGGAGAATCAGGATGGGCCAGCCCGTTCCACTGGGAGTGTCGCAGCAGCGCCGTCGGTAATGCCGCCGGCTGTCCGTTTGAATTCCCCTCCCTTGAAGGAAGGGGCTAGGGGAGGGTGAAGCTGCCGTCACGTTTGTGCGCCACCGATCGCAACGACCGGCTCCGGGAGCTCGCGGTCGATTTCGTCGGCGCGGTAGCCGAAGCCGGGCCCGGCGATCGTCGAGAGATCGAGCATGCCGCCGCGGCGCTTGTAGAGGCCGGGGTGAATGCGAGCCTCCGCCGCGGAGGCCTCCGGGTAGAACTGCATCGCGTTCGATTCCACGCCCATGATCGTGTCGGCATGCGCGGCCAGCAGCACGTGCGGGATTTGGGCCAGCATGGGGTTCGTGAGGTCTTGCACCATGAGCGACATGCCGTGGGCACGCGCCCAGCATAGCGAAAGGATCGCGCCCGTTTGCGTCTTGCATGTTTTCAGCGCTACGCCGGTCCAGCCGAGCGACCGCCCTAGCCGCACCAGCCGCCAGTCGTGGGCGCTTTCGTCCATGAACAGCGGCTTGCGAGCCGACACGCTGCGCACGTCGATTTGATGGTATTCGAGGTCGTATGGAAATGGCTGCTCGACGTACAGAATGGCGGCGAACACGGCCGGTTCATCGCGCGCCATCCGGTCAAGAATCTCGTTAACGTAGGCCGGTTCGCGGACCGTGCAGTTGAAGTCGGCGCTCAAATGCGCGACGCCGTGCGCGAGACCAAGCCGGCCGACGCGCACGAGCCGGTCGTAATCCCAGGCTGCGTCGTCGCCGCGGAGCTTCACCTTGAGGCATGTGAGACCGTCTCGGTCGATCCAGTCGCCGAGCAGCACGGGATAGCCATCATCAGGTTCGCGGCCGGTGAGGTCGTCGGGCTCGAGCGGATCGAGGCCGCCGACGAGGTGCCACACCGGCAGCTTGCGTTTGGGCGTTGCCGAAAGGTAGTCGACCGGATGCTGGCCGCGGAAATCAACGGCCGCGTCGTCCGGCTCAAGGAATGTCGCCAGGTCGACCGTCATGAATCCGCGATGGTAGGTCTCATACGTCGGCCGTTGGTGAAGCTGGCCGTAGGCATCGTGAATCGCGATGTCGAAAGGCGAGCAGCAGATCAGGGCAGCCAGGTGCGGCAAGTGCCCTTCGGAGGTGCGGCCTTGATTCAATTCGTCGTTCATCCGGCCGAGCACTTCGCGCTGAAACGCGGAGCCGATTTCGATGGGATGCCCCCACGCACCAAAATTGGCCCACGCCTGCGCGAGCCGGCGGCAGAATTCGATCATCGCCTCATGCCGCTCGGCGTAAGAAAGATTTGCCGGCCAGGCCCACTGCACGCTGAGCGGTGTCTCGCCCCAGCCAGCGGCTGAGCGCCCATCGCGCCCGGCAACGAAAACTCGCGCGCGCGCACAGGTCACGGAGGTGAGCGTTTCAGCCCCGAACTTCAGCGGCACGCGTGTGCTGACCGGCAGCAGATAGAGTTCAACGCCGGTTACGCGCGCATCGGTGGATTTGTTGGCCGTGCGGTCCATTGGATCGTGTCCATTGGAGCACCGAGTGCACATGTAGCAAAGAGGGGGGACAGCGAGACGGGGGGCGATACCGTCAATCGACGTGGCATTTTTGAATACAAATAGTTGAACTTCATCGTCGCCGCGTGTGTAATTATCAAGCACGCCTGATTAAACACACACGTCGCCAGAAGCTGGCCAATCCATGTCTGGAGCCGTCATGAGCCGATTCATCGCACGTCGAGAGTTTTTGCGCGAGTCAGTTGCCATCGGAGCCACGTTGGCTGCTGGAATGCAGACGCGTGCGACGGCTGGCGCTCGTGTCGCAATCCCATCTGCGTGTTTATCAAATTCGTCCAATCGCTCGGCTACGAGGAACTGGCCGACGCCGTTGCCGAGATGGGCGCCGATGGGATCGAAGCCACGGTGCGCAAAGGCGGCTACATCGCGCCGGAACGTGCCGCCCAAGAGTTGCCTAAGCTGGCCGATGCAATGGCCAAGCGCAATCTCAAGATCACGATGATCACGACCGACGTCGTGCGAGTTGATGACCCCAACACGCGGCCGGTGTTGCAGACGGCGGCAAAACTCGGTATCCCGATGTACCGCATGGGGTTTTACAAGTACGACCTCAAGCGGCCGGTCCTCGACCAATTGGAAGCGATCGGGCCTGCGCTCAAGGAGCTGGGCGCGCTCAACGCCGAGCTGGGAATCCAAGCGGTTTACCAGAATCATTCGGGCGCCGAGCACGTCGGCGGCACGGTGTGGGATATCTACGGCCTCATTAAAGACATCCCCAAAGAGCAAATTGCGCCTGGCGTTCGATATTCGCCACGCGACGATCGAGGCCGGCCTCTCCTGGCCGACCGTGTACAACGCGATGCGGCAGCGGATCGCGACGGTGTATGTGAAAGATTTCGACTGGGTCGGGCCGCCGCGCCGAACATGTCCCGCTCGGCAAGGGCCGCGTCGACAGGGCGTTCTTCCAGCACCTGCTGGCCGACGGATTCGCCGGACCGATTTCGCTGCATGTCGAGTACCTGGGCCGCGAGCGGCACCCAAGAAAACCTGGCCGCACTTCGCCGAGACCTGGGCGTCCTCCGCGGCTGGCTGCAGTCATAAATCCAATGAAAGCTATTTGTCTCACGCAAAGGCGCGAAGGCGCAAAGGCATTCAACTTCGTTTGTCACGGACATACGATGATCGTTTCCAACAAGCTCTGCTCTCTGCTTCCTCCTGTTCAAAACAAAATGTTAACAGGAGGTAGCAGAGGAAGCAGAGATTCATCGACAGCGCGTTTGCTGTTTGCTTTGCGCTCGCGCCTTTGCGTGAGACATATATCAAGGCGGTGAATGATGCGGCGAGTTTCAATTTGCTTGCTCGTTTTTGCATTCTTTCTAGCAGGTTTCCATGTTGTTTCCGCCGAAACCGCTGCGCTCTGGAGTGATTTCGTGACGGCGAAACGGGAGGGCAGGGAGCCGGTGCTGCCGGACTTCTCTTTTGCCGGCTATCACTTTTCGGAGAAGCCGATTCCCGATGTTTCGCAGCGGCCGCGGTTTGACGTCACGCAATACGGAGCGACACCAAACGACGACACGTTCGATGATGATGGCATTCAGCGTGCAATTGAAACGGCCGAGGCCAGCCAGGGTGGCGTCGTGTTCTTTCCGCCGGGCCGATTTCTCATCGCCGGCGACGACAACCGCCGCCGCTCGATTCGCATTTCCCAGAGCAACATCGTGCTCAAGGGCAGCGGCGCCGGCGAAGGCGGCAGCGAAATATTCATGGACAAGATGCGTATCGGCCGGCGGCAGATTCGCTTCGGGCCACGGCGCACGACGGGCGACGAGCTGGCCACGATTACCAAAGACGCCCCGCGCGAAAGTTTTTGGGTCGAGGTGGATGATCCGACCGACCTAATCGTTGGCCAGAACGTTGTGATACGCCACCAGAGCGAGGAATTCACACGGCTGTATTTCGATCCGCTCCCGCTCGCGCGCGAGTGGCGACGTTTGTTCGGCCGGCGCGGCGGAATGAACATCGCCGAAATCCACACGATTGCCGAGATCGACGGCAACCGCGTCCGCTTTGTGAACCCAATTCACTTCAACCTGCGCATCGTCGAGAGCGAACCGTTCACGCTCGAGCGTTACGAGAGCATCCGCGAGTGCGGCATCGAGGACATTCGCTTCACGGGCCACTGGGACTCCTTTCCCGAAGAGTTCGTCCATCACAAGAACGGCATTCACGACAGCGGTTGGGACGCCGTTTCGATGGAAAACGTCGAGGATAGCTGGATTCGCCGCTGCGAGTTCCGCAACTGGAACGAGTGCGTCTTCACCCGCAACGCATACAAGATGACGATCGAAGACGTCAACGTTCACGGGCAAGAAGGGGCACACGTCGGTGCACGCCCGCGGCGGTTACGGAACGCTCATCAAGAATTGCCGCGACACGGCCGCCCATCATCACGGCCCCGGCGGTGGATATGGATCGGTGAACCTGGTGGTCACCAATTGCCAGATGCAAGTCGACCAGAACATCGACTTGCACTCGGGCCAGTCGTACGCATGCCTGTACGACAATATCGAAGGCGGCATCTTCCGCAACCTGGGCGGCCCGCACCCGGGCCTGCCGCACGGCGGCCGAGACCTCGTGTTCTGGAATTTTCGGCACCGCTCGACGTTCGACTTCACCTACAACTTCTGGAACACCGACCAGCGGCGTAACCACACGTTCGCCGAACCGGTATTCGTCGGCTTCACGGCCGACCGCGAGATCAAGTTCGAAAACGAAGGCCGGAACGAGCAGCCTGATGCGCAGGTCGAGCCGCGGTCATTGTTCGAGGCGCAACTGGGGCTGCGGTTACAAAAGCCGAGCGGCACGATCGATACGTCTGCTGCTGCAAGCACGGCGCGGTAGCCGCTTTTCGAAGTAGCCTACAATTCAAGTCTTGAATTTCAGCTTGATGGCAGCCCGCCGCGCCAGCAAGGATTCTGATAGCCCTTGCTCGCACCGCGGGCTGAATCTTGTTTCAGCGATCATGCTTTCCTTGCCAGCGGTCGCGCTCTTGAATCAGTTGGGCCACGACGCTCACCGCGATTTCGCCCGGCTGGTTCGTGCCGATGTCGAGGCCGATCGGGCAGTGGAAGTGCTGGCGGTCTGCTCGGCCGGGATGCCGGCGGCGGCGAGTTCCTTCAGCAGCACCGCCCGCTTCGCCTGGCTGCCGATGACGCCCAGGAATGGAAACTCGCGGCCCTGGCGGAAGATTTCCTCGAGAATCGGCCGATCGGTGGCGTGGCCCATCGTCATGCACACGACAAACGCGTCGGCCGGCAACTCGGCGACGAGCGTGCGCGGCTCGTCGCAGCGGATTTTTCGCAGCCGCGCGCGCTCGGCGATGCGGTCGAGCCATTCAGCGCGCGGATCGATGCACGTGACGTGGCAATCGAGCTGGCCGAGGCAATGCGACGACGGCAGCTCGCCACGTGGCCGGCGCCGAAGACGACGATCCGCCAGTCGCTGTGGTTGTACGTCTCGAAGAACAGCTTCACCGTGCCGCCGCAGGTCATGCCGACGTCGCGCTTGAGATTCCACTCCACAGCAGGAGAGGGTGCGCGTGGGCGAGCGGGACCTCGCGACGTCTCCTGCTCCTGCACTTGCGCCGCAGCATGTCGCTGCGCGTGCTCGATCGCCTTGTGCTCGACGCGGCCGCCGCCGACCGTGCCGGTGACCAGGCCTTCGGCCGTCACGAGCATCTTGCTGCCGGCGTCCTGCGGCGTGCTGCCGACGGCCTCGACCATCGTCACGCAAACAAACGGCACGCCGCTTCGCGACAGCTCGGCCAGGCGTTCGACAAATCCGTGAGGGTGGGCATGGAGCGAGTGAGCGTCGGCAGCAAGGAGCCGAGAGTCAATCGCGGAAGTATCGGCGTCGGCCACAAGGCCGAACTTAATTCGACGTTGAACACCATGATCGGCGTGGCCGCCGACGCTGACGGACTGCGCTGGCAGCTCGTCAAGCTGCGTCAGACACCGCAGAATCTCCTCGCCCGTGGCCGGCAATTGCAAATCGGTCGGCACGCCGGGCGCCACGTACGACAGCGCATTCTTCACCGCCGCCCACACGGCGATGCCAGCATCAGCGGCGGCTCGCCCACGGCCTTGCTGCGGTACACGTTTCGCACGTTGTCGTTGTTGTCGAACGTGGCCACGTTGAACACTTCCGGCACGTCGGTGATCGCCGGGATCTTGTACGTCGTCGGCGAGTGGGACAGCAGGTCGCCGCGCGCGTCGTAGACGAGCGCCTCGGTCGTCACCCAGCCCATGCCTTGAATGAACCCGCCGATGATCTGGCCGCGGTCGACGCCCGGGTTGATCGACCGGCCGATGTCGATCAGCAGATCGACGCGCGGGACGCGCAGCTCGCCGGTGAAGCGGTCGATCGAGCACCTCGGCGACGGCGGCGCCTTGCGTGTAGTAGAGGAACGGCGTGCCCTGGCCCGGTCTCGCGGTTGAAGTCGACGCCGGGCGTGGCGTAGAAACCGCGCGCGCCGAGGTCGACGCCGCTCGCGGCGGGCCTCGGCACAGAGCTGGCCGAACGGAATCTGCACATCCGGCCGCCGACTGTCGAACACGTGGCCATCGCGGAAACTGAATGTGCGCACTGCGAAGCCGTCGATGCCCGGCCGGCAGCATCGGCGAGTCGCGCGGCCGCGAACCGCCGCAGCCGCCGCTTGATGGCCCGGCAGGCTCGCACGGCCGCGGCGCCGTTCAGGTCCGTGCTGGCCGACGCGGCCGTGGGCGACGTGTTGTTGTTCTTCTCC
The DNA here is from genome assembly GCA_963713365.1 of uncultured Planctomycetota bacterium. Taxonomy (GTDB): domain Bacteria; phylum Planctomycetota; class Planctomycetia; order Pirellulales; family Lacipirellulaceae; genus JABDGM01. The sequence continues at coordinate 48,183 of CAVQLN010000016.1, forward strand.
GTGCTGGTCGGCATCAGCACCACGCGGTCGACGTCGAGCCCAAACTCGTCGGCCACGAGCTGGCGAATTTTCACGTTGACGCCCTGGCCCATCTCCGTGGCGCCGGTCGAAACTTGAACCGTGCCGTCCGTGTAGATGTTCACCAGCGCGTTGCCCTGGTTCAGAAACTTCGTCGTGAACGAGATGCCGAACTTCACGCCGGTCATCGCCAGCCCGCGAACGTGCGTGCGCGACGTGTCGTTGAATCGGGCCACTTCCTCGCGGCGCTTGCGGTACTGCGATTGAGCGGCCGAGCGTGGCGAAAATCTCCGGCAGATGATTGTTGTCGAACAGTTGGCCGTACGGCGTGACAGTTCTCGCTCGCCGACGCCGTAGAAGTTCCGCATCCGCACGTCGAACGCGTCGATGCCCAGATGCTGGGCGATCGATTCCAGGATGTTCTCGATCACCGCCATCGCCTGCGGCCCGCCGAAGCCGCGAAACGCCGTGTTCGACGGCAGGTTCGTGAAGCACACCTGGCCGGTCAGCTCGACGTTGCGGCAGGTAGTAGCAGTTGTCGGTGTGCAGCAGCGATGCGCTCCAGCACGGCCAGCGACAAGTCGGTCGACGCGCCGCCGTTGGAATAAAACGCCGACGCGCAGCGCCTGAATGCGGCCGTCGTCGTCGAAGCCGACTTCCCACTCGCTGCGGTAAGCGTGCCGCTTGCCGGTGATCGCGCATGTCGTCGTCTTTGTTGTAGATGACGCGGGCCGGCCGGCCGGTCTTGTGCGCCACGAGCGCGGCCATCATCGCCGGGATCGCGGCCTGCGATTCCTTGCCGCCGAACGCGCCGCCCATCCGCTTGCAAATGCACACGACCTCGTGCTGCCCGACGCCCAGCATCTCGGCCACGACGCGCTTGGATCTCGGTGGGGTTCTGCGTCGACGAGTGCACGACCATCTGCCCCTGCTCGCCCGGATAGGCGATCGCCGCCTGCGACTCCAGATAAAACTGCTCCTGCCCGCCGCTCGTGAACACGCCGCTGAGCCGATGCGCCGCGACTGACAGATTCGCATCCACGTCGCCGCGGGCGATACGCCGTCGCGGCCCCAGAAACTTCTGCCGGCGGATCGACTCGGTCAAATCCAGAAGCGGCTCGGCCTGCTGGCAATCAATCCGCACGGCCTTGCGGCCTTTCGCCAACGCTGCTGGACTCGTCGGCCGCGACCACCGCGACCGGCTGACCGAAATACAACAACTCGCCATCGGCCAGAAACGGCTCGTCCGCCACGACCAGCCCGAACAGGTTGTGCCCCGGCACATCGGCCGCCGTGTAGCAACGCGACGACGCCCGGCACCGCGAGCGCGGCGCTCGTATCATACGCTCATGCAGCTGGCCCGCGGCCACCGGGCTGCCGACAAAGCCGACGCACAGCTCGCCGGCCATCGGGCGCAGATCGTCGATGATACGGCGCCTGGCCCGTCACATGGCCGACGCGCCGAATCATGCGGCAGCGGTTTTCCAACACTGGGCATCAGATCGCTCGCTTAACGATCCAACTTTTTGTGTTGCCACAGAGAACACAGAGAGCACAGAGACTGATAGATGAAGGATGTAAGATAGGAGATAAAGATCATACGAGCTGTTCTTCTTCAATCGTATCTCTTATCTTTCATCCTCATGGCTCTGTGTTCTCTGTGTCCTCTGTGGCTAAATCCGAAGCGTTTTACGCAGGACGGCAATGGTTTGGCATTCATGATAAAACTTCAGCAAAATGTTCCGCGTCAACTGATAGCGGTAATCGGCCGCGCCGCGGACGTCGCTGATGGGCGAGATTTCGTCAACCGCCACGTCGCCGGCGGCGCATGGTTTCTTCATCGAGCGGCCGGCCGCGCAGGAACGCTTCGGTCTCTGCGCGCGGATCACCGTCGGCCCCACGGCGCCGAAGGCGATCGCAGCCTCGTCGATCGTTTCGCCATCAAGCCGCAGCCGAATCGCCGCCGTGAAGCTGGCGATATCCAGGTCGCGCCGGCGCGACACCTTGTACAGCCGCAGCATCTCGTCGGCCGAGGCAGCGGAACACGAACGCGCGATGATCAATTCGCCCGGCCGCAGATCGAGTTGCTTGTAGCCTTTGTAGAAACTTGTAACAGGCACACTCCGTGTGCCGTCCGCACTGGCGAGTTCCAGCGTCGCGTCCATCACGTAAGAAACGGCAATGAGTCGGCGATCGGCGAAGCGTTGGCGATGTTGCCGCCGATGGTGCCGACGTGCCGAATTTGCGGCGCGCCGAAGATCGCAACGATCTTGTGGAACTCCGGTACCAGCTGCTTGGCAGGCTGCTCGATGGCCGTCCACGATGCCCGCGCGCCAAGCACTAAAACGCCGTCGTCGATCGCGACACTGGTCCAACTCGTCGACGCGGTTCAGATCGAGTATTTTCGCGGGCACGGTAAGCGTTTTATTGATTCGCACGCCGATGTCGGTGGCCCCGGCGACGATCGTGGCATCCGGATGCGCTTGCAAGTACTGCAGGGCCGACTGCCAGATCCGGCGGCGACGGCGAACAGATGCTCTTCGCCGCCCCACTCCGTCTGGATTTCGATTGGCTGGCTGCGTCGACCTGCAAATTCAGCAAGCATCGGCGCCGCTCGGATACAACTGCCTCGATTCGCTCATGTCGGGTCAGATCGACCTGCCGGCCCGCCTCCAGAATCGGCGTGTAACCGGTGCAGCGGCACAGGTTTCCGGTGAGGCCGCAGCGCATTTGGGCTTCATCGAGCGCGGCGTCGCTCTTCTTCCAAGCAGTCCCGTCATGGCGACGACAAATCCGGGCGTGCAGAAGCCGCACTGCGAGCCGTGGCATTCGATCATCGCCTGTTGGACCGCGCTCGTGGCCGCCTCGTCGCCCAAGCCTTCGATGGTGACGATGTGCGTGCCTTCGAGTTGAAACATGAACTGGATGCACGAATCGACGGGCCGATAAACGAGCCGGCCATTGTCTTTTGCCGGTCGGCCGATGAGCACGCTGCACGCGCCGCAGTCGCCTTCGCTGCAGACGATCTTCGTGCCGACAAGCCCCTGCACACGTCGCAGATAGTCCGACAGCGACAGAAACGCGTCGCGCCCCTCGGACTTCGTGTCGCCGGCCGTTCACGAAGAGCAGCACATCGTCGAACATGGGCAAATTGCCTTGTCGTGGCGGCGAAGGACAACGGAAAAGTTCCGCACGCAAGCAGCATGCGGTCATTCAGTCGCACAAACCGATTAGATCAATCATACATTATCCCTTGCCCTGCCACTTTCGGTCAAGAAAATGCACTATCGCGATTGAAACGGAACCGCGACAGCATCTCGAATCTTCGCCATGACATTGCAATAAAACTTAAATGAACAGCTCGGAAGGCGAACTCAACACTGCAGACCTTTTGGCCGACGCGCAGTCAGTTCGCGCCGGCGTGTGTGGGTTTTGCCTGCCGCAGGCCGAGCTATTTCGCCGCTTCCGTTTGCTCGAAGTGCAGCAGACGTTTTACTGGCCGCCGCAGCTGAAAACCGTCGAGCGCTGGCGTCGAACGGCGCCCGACGATTTCGAATTCACGCTGAAGGCATTTCAGGCAATCACGCATCCCAGCACGAGCCCAACCTATCGTCGCACGAAGTTCTCGGCCGACGAGCGAGCGCAGTGCGGCGGCTTCTGCGATAAGCAAGTCGTTCGCGAGGCCTGGCGGCTCACGTTGACATTGGCCGACGCATTGGAAGCCACGTTCGTGGTTTTTCAATGTCCGCCAAAGTTCGACGCCTCGGAGGAAAACGTCGGCCGGTTGCGCCGCTTTTTTCAATGGGCCGATCGACACCGGCTGCGGTTTGCCTGGGAGCCGCGGCATGCCACGTGGACGCGCGATCTGGTGCGCGACCTATGCCACGAGTTGGATTTGATCCATGTAGTCGATCCGCTGGAACATGATGATGTCTACGGCAGTCCGCGATATCTTCGTCTACACGGAAAAGCGCTCGGCGGATTCCGCTACGATTACGGTCGAGTGTATTCCGACGAGGAGCTGGTGGCAATTTTCGCGCGCTGCCAGCCGGGCCCCACCTATTGTCTGTTCAACAACAAGCAGATGGCCACCGATACGGAGCGGTTTCTGTCGCTCTCTCAATCGACGAGTGGCCAGTGCGAATCGGTAACTAAGCCCCGCTAAGACTCTTGAAACGCTCGTACGCCTCGTGCCAGCGGTCGCCGTCTACTGGCGTGTATTCCGCCGGCTCGAAGGAGCGCGCGACAATCCGGCGCAGCTCAGCCAGGCTGCCAACCTCGCGAGCAGCCAGCGCTTGCACCAGCGCATTGCCGCTCGCGGTTGCTTCGTAAGGCCCAACAACCACTCGCCGGCCGGTCGCGTCGGCGGTCATTTGAGAGAGCAGCGTGTTTTTGCCGCCGCCACCGACGACATGGATCACGTCGAAGCGGCGCCTGAGAATTGCTTCCAGCGTTTCGAGCTTTTCGCGGTAGGCTAGCGCCAAGCTTTCCAGGCACGAGCGTACGAATTGTCCCGGCGATTCGGGTGCCGGCTGCCCGGTCGCTCGTGCATACTCGGAAATTTTTTGCGGCATGTTGCCCGGCGATTGAAATGCCTGGTGCGCCGGATCGACGAGTGTGCGAAAAGCCGGCGCACCTTCGGCAAGATGCGTGAGCTTGGCGTAGTCCAACTCCTGGCCCTGCCGGGTGAACTCGCGCCGGCATTCCTGCACGAGCCACAAACCTGGGATGTTCTTCAAAAAGCGAAAAGTGTTCGCGACGCCGCGTTCGTTGGTGAACGACGCCGCTTGGGCCGCCGGCGTGACGCAAGGCGAGTCGATCTCAGCGCCCAAAAGCGACCAGGTGCCGCTGGAAAGATAACACCAATTCGCGCTATCGGCCGCAGGCACCGCCGCAACGGCGCTCGCCGTGTCGTGCGATGCCGGCGCGACGACTGCGCATTCCGGCGGGCAGTCCAGTATCTTCCGCCAGCGCTTTTCGCAGCCGGCCAATATCGGCACCCGGTGCAGTCGTTGGACTAAGCGCAGGCGCCGGCAAACCGAGTTCGGTCAGCATTTCCCGAGCCCAATCCCCCATGTGACAGTCGACCATCTGGCTGGTCGAGGCGATGGTGGCTTCAATCGTACGCTGGCCGCTGAGCCAGAAGTGGAACAAATCCGGCATGAACAGCAGTTGGCCGTTTGCCACCGCATCCGGGTCAGCCAACTTGTGCGCGTAGAGCGAATACAGTGTGTTGAGCGCCATGAACTGAATGCCGGTCGTCTGGTAAATTCGTTCCCGGCCGAGCTTGGCGATGACTTCCTCATACGCTGCCGTATTTCGCGGGTCGCGGTAAGCGTGCGGCAATCCGACCAGCTCTCCGGTCTGATCGACGAGGGCCCAATCGACGCCCCACGTATCGACGCCGACCGAAACTGGTTCAACGCCGTTTGTCTTTGTCCACGCCGCGGCGCGCCGCAGGCCGGCCACGATCTCGCGCCAGATGCCCGTGATGTCCCAGTGCAAGCCCGTCGGCAACCAGACCGGCTCGTGATTGAACCGATGCACCTCTTCCAACCGCAACCGGCCGTCGGCCAGCACGCCGACGATCACGCGGCCCGACTCGGCGCCCAGATCGATCGCAATGTAACCTCGACTCATGCCGGACATGGTATTGCGCCGACGGCGTGGCAAGCAACGTTCACGAATTGTAAAAAAAGCCACGGGATTGTAGCCCGCAGCGCAAGCAAGGGAATAAACCGAAAGCCCTTGCTTGCGTTTCAGGCTGCGATCCATTCAATGGCTTGCGTCGCAGCGCACTGGTGCGGAGACTAACGAGAGAAGGACTAAATGGCAAAAATGCGCATCGGCCTGTTCATCCCCTGCTACATCGACCAGTTCTATCCACACGTTGGATTGGCAACGGTCGAGGTGCTGGAGCGCTTCGGCGTTGAGGTCGATTTTCCCGAGGCACAAACCTGTTGCGGCCAGCCGATGGCGAACGCCGGCCTGCACAGCGACGCCCGTCCGCTCGCCGAGCGGTTCCTGCGCATCTTTGCCCCGTATGATTACGTCGTGGCCCCGTCGGGTAGCTGCGTCGCCATGGTTCGCCATCATTACCACGAGGTACTCGGCCACAGCGAAGAGCTACACGCTGTGTCCCAGAAAACCTTCGAGCTGTGCGAGTTCCTGATCGATGTGCTCCAGGTCGACCGGTCTGCCGGGCCGTTTTCCGCACCGCGTTGGCCTGCATCAAAGCTGCCACGCCGTGCGCGAGCTGCGCACATCCGCCGGCAGCGAGCGCGTGGGCCCGGCGTTCAACAAACCGGCGCAGCTACTGGCGTCGCTCGACGGCATCGAAATCACCGAGCTGCTCCGGCCGGACGAATGCTGTGGCTTCGGCGGCCTGTTTTCCGTGACTGAAGAAGCGGTATCCTGCATGATGGGACAGGACCGCATTGCCGACCACGAGAGAGGCCGCACCGAAGTGCTAACATCGACCGACATGTCGTGCCTGATGCACCTGGAAGGCCTGATCCGCCGGCAGCAGAAGCCAATCCGCGTGATGCACATCGCCGAGGTGTTTGCCGCGGCCCAACTCGCAGTTGAGCCCAACGACGGACTGGTCGCTTCAGCGACCAGTTTAAAACACGAATCGACTCGCCCACGCAGCCAATGAAATCCCAACCCACAAACCACGCCGTCGCCGCCGCCGCGTTCATCGCCGATCGCGACCGTGCGCACTGGCACGACGCTGCGTTGTGGGCGGCACGCGGCCGGCGCGATCGGGCAGCGCATTCGCTGCCCGAGTGGGAAACACTGCGCGATGTGGCTTCGCGCATCAAACTGCACACCATGTCGCGGCTGGACGAGTACCTCGAGCAGTTCGAGGCGAACGCGACGCGTTTCGGCGCGAAGGTCCACTGGGCCCGCGATGCCGCCGAACACAACCGCATCGTCGGCGACATTCTGCAGCAACACGGCGTGAAGCGTGTCGTTAAGAGCAAGTCGATGCTCACCGAGGAGTGCGGCCTGAATCCGCATCTCGAAGCGCACGGCATCGAAGTGACCGACACCGATCTAGGCGAATGGATCGTGCAGCTCCGCCACGAACACCCCAGCCACATCGTTACGCCGGCGATCCACATTAAAAAGGAAGAAGTCGGCCAGCTGTTTCACGAGCGCTTGGGCACGCTGGCCGGCGCGACCGACCCGCCCTACCTGGCCGAAGCGGCCCGGCAGCACCTGCGTTCGGTTTTCCTGGCCGCCGACGCTGGCATCACCGGCGTGAATTTCGCCGTCGCCGAAACCGGCGGGTTCGTCGTTTGCACGAACGAAGGCAACGCCGACCTCGGCGTCTCGCTGCCCAAGCTGCACATCGCCTGCATGGGGATCGAGAAGCTGATCCCTCGTGCGGCCGACTTGGGCGTTTTCCTGCGGCTCTTGGCCCGTTCCGCGACCGGCCAGCCGATCACTACGTACACGTCGCACTTCCACGGCCCGATGCGCGGCGGCGAGCTGCACATCGTCATTTTGGACAACGGCCGCTCGGAACTGCTGGGCAGCACCGACTTCCGCCGCTCGCTCAACTGCATCCGCTGCGGCGCGTGCTTCAACACCTGCCCCGTATATCGCCGCAGCGGCGGCCACAGCTACGGCGTCACGGTGGCCGGCCCGATCGGTTCGATCATCAACGCGGCCGCCAACCCGCGCGAGCACAAGAGCCTGCCTTCCGCGTGCAGCCTGTGTGGCTCGTGCAGCGACGTCTGCCCCGTGAAGATCGATCTTCACCAGCAGCTGTTCATTTCGCGGCGGCAACTGGCACTGGCCGGGTTGGTGCCGCGAAGCAAGCGCTGGGGCTTGAAGCTCACGGCCGCGGTGCTCAATCGGCCGTGGCTCTATCGAATCGTGGGGGCATTCACGCGAGCAGCGCTGCGCGTGCTGCCGCGGCGGTTGATCTACAACCGTTGGAACATCTGGGGACGGCGACGCGAGCTGCCGGTGGCGCCGCGCGAATCGTTTCGCGAGCTAAACCGCAAGTCGCAGACCCGCCGTGGAGGGTCGCAGACCCGCCGTGGCGGGCGGACGGCGAGCAAGTTTCAATGATGAGCACCAGCAGAGAAATCATTTTAGATGCGGTCCGCCGGAATCGCCCCGCCGCCTGCGATGCGCCCGATTTGCGCGAAGCGTGGACGACGTATCCAAATTCCCGTACGCAGTTCGTGAATGTACTGGCGGCAGTGGGAGGGACCGCGATCGGCATTGCCGATGAATCGGAACTCAACGAGAAGCTGCGGCTGCTGCCGATCTATCGCGACGCCAAGAGAATTGTGTCGTTGGTGGCTGGCGTCGGTGAGTCGGTCGTTGACCTGTCATCTGTTGACTCACCGCACGAGCTGGCCGACGTCGATGTGGCGATCTTACCCGGCGAATTCGCCGTGGCCGAAAATGCGGCCGTCTGGGTCACCGATCGCAATGTGCCACTACGGGTGATCTATTTTCTGTGCCAGCATCTCGTGCTCGTCGTGCCGGCCGGCGAAATTGTCGACCACATGCATGCGGCTTACGACAGGCTGGGCGTTGCTGGCCTTGGCGGCGAATCCGCTTTCGCTCAGCCAATGTTCGGCGCGTTTATCTCCGGCCCTTCCAAGACTGCCGATATTGAGCAGTCGCTGGTCATCGGTGCGCATGGGCCGCGTTCGTTGACGGTATTCCTGGTCGGGACGTGATAGCACTCATGTAGCTGAATTCTGAGAATTCAGCATGCATGTCTGAAGGCTTACGACTTCAGCTACACGTCAACTGGCCGCTGAATCGGCCAGTCCGTACTTGTCTTGATCTGCGGCGCTGCTCCCGCTACTCTCCCCGCCACTCATCGCCTTTTTGGCAACCCCTCTTCTCTCGAATCGGCGTTTCTACGATGTCACGTGTGACCACAGTTCGCGCGCCCCAGCGGCTCGCGCTGGCCCTGCTCACAGCCGCGCTCGGCGCGGGCATGCACGGCGCGGCGTGTGCCCAGAATCAATTCCTTCCACCGCCGCCCGCCGCCTCGGCCGGCCAACCGATGTGGGTCGGGCAAACGCCCATGTTCCAAGTCGGCCCCGAAGGCGCGGTCAACGTCGACCAGCCAATGATGATGCCGCCCGGCCAGCAGCCAATGTACTGGGCGAACCCTCAGGGTTACGCCGGCCAGCCATACGCCGGCCAGCCATGCCCCGGCGGGTGCGCGCCATCGACTTATGCAACGCCGACGCAGTGGGTCGTGCCTCAGCAGTGCGCACCCCCGCCGATTGCCGTACAGCCCCCTCCGCCTGCGCCGATCCAATGGACCCTTTACGGCGAAGCCCTGTGGATTCACCCCACCGGCGTCGACATGGCGCATGCGCAGCAGCAAGATGACGGCGGCGTCTTCGGGCCCGTGCCTTTCGGCGAGATTGCCGTGGCCGATCCTTCGTACGATCTCGGTTTCCGGATCGGTGGCGAACTGGAGTTCACTCCCTGTTCGGCGATCTTCGTGCAGTACGCGTTTTTTGAAACGGAAGCCGACTCAAGCGTAGCCGCACCAATTACCGCGGGCGGCAGCGGCGCCGTCGGTTCACTGGTGCATCACCCGAACACCGGGATCGGAACGTCGATCTTGCCGGTCTCAGCGACCTACGAGATCGAGTTCCAAGTGGGTGACGCGGCCTATCGACAGATACTAGTCCGCAACCAGTTGCAAGAAGTGAGCGTGTTCGCCGGCGGTCGTTTCGGCAATCTCGACCAACGCTTTTCACAAGTCGGCGTCTTCGGCCCAGGGGCCGAAGAGATTACCACGTCGACCAACATCGAATTCACCGGCGGCGGTCCCATGGTCGGCATCGACGGTGAACAGCGAATCGGCGTCACCGGTTTCTCGGCGTATGGTCGGGCACTGGCCGCAGCAATGACCGGCAACTTCAAAAGCGATTATCGAATGGTCGATACGCTCGGCGGCCCGCTCGCCGTTGCAATTTGGGAAGACGACCGCATTGTTCCCATGCTCGAATATGAGTTGGGCCTGGCCTGGACCAATCCGCAGGGGAACTTTCGTTTGAGCGCCGGGTACATGATGAGCCACTGGTTCAACATCGTGAGCACGCCCGTGTTCGTCGACGCTGTGCAGGCCGACAACTACGTCAAGCGTCGACGACACAATCAGCTTCGACGGCCTGGTCGGTCGGGCCGAAGTCCGCTGGTAACAGCCGGGGTCGGGAGTCTTCAAAACGGTTGCCACCAGGACCCCCTTCAGGAAGCACGAGAGGCAATCTCATCTGCTAACGCGGTCGACTCCCGATCCCTTCGACGTTGCATCGCGAAAGGGGTCGGGAATCGTGGCCGTGGCACGACATGTTCGGCGATTCAGTGGATTCGCGTTGCGCATCGTAACGCGATTTGAAGACTCCCGACGCCACGGAATCATTCACTTCCTATCTCGCGCTTTCTTCGTATTCTGCCGAATCTGGTAGCGAGTAATTGCTAATGCGCACCCCAAGCGATAGCATCTTGGTTTGATTGACGGCGTGCGTGCGCGACTTCGATGGCCAGGCCGCGCCTGGCCAACGGGTCGCATCCGCTTCGCATGCCGGCACCCACGTTTCCGATGTCAAGTCGGACGCTATGGTGCACCTCTCGTTCGACATCGCTGAGCAACAACTTTGAGGAGGCCGCGCCGATGTATCGCCGCCAGCTGCGCGTCGCTTGCGCCCGCCGTGTCAAATCTCGTCCGCGTCACCAGTTTCGTCGCACACTGGCCGTAGAGCCGCTTGAAGACCGCCACCTGCTGGCCGGCACGGCAAGCGTGCTGCCCGATGGCGAGACAATTGCCTCGGGAGCGGCGCCGCCAGACAATGGACCGCAAATCGCCGCCATCGTGATCACCGGCGCAGAAACGTATTCTCTGTTTAACCCAGTGCCGAGCATCGACGGCGCAACACCACTCGTGCGCAGCCTGACGATTCGCGTCGAAGACGAGTCAGCGGCCGAACAACCGTTGTCAGGCGACTACAACAACAATGGCGTCGTCGATGCGGCCGATTTCGTTGTCTGGCGATTCAACAATGGCGAGTCCGTCACCCTGCCGAACGACCCAACGCCGGGCGTGGTCAACGACGACGACTACGATACGTGGCGAGAGAATTTTGGTGCAACGCCCTCGAGCGCCGTGCTGGATCTGGAAAGCGCTCTAGATCCTGATAATTTTTTCCTAGTCGGCGACTTTACGGGCGAGGTGCGCATTCGGCAGGTCAATGTGGAACCGCTGCCATTGACCAAAGGCGCACCGCCCGCCGCCAACATCGAGCTCGTCTTCGACCGTCCACTTCCAGACGATCGTTACACTTTATTCATATCGGACGAGATCACCGATGCGGAAGGCAATCCGCTCGATGGCGAGACGGACGAGGACGATCCAACTTTCCCGACAGGCGACGGCGATCCAGGGGGAAACTTCGAGGCCGAATTCACCGTGGATTCGCGCCCTGAGATCGGCAGTCGCGTCGGGACCGACATCAACGTCGACATCAACGGCAACCGGTTTTGGGATCCGTTCTCGCTTGGCGATCCGAACAATATCGACCTTGTGTTCAATCTTCCCGTGGTGGATGGCGAGGGCATACCAGCCGCCGGCGGCTTTGGCACGCACGACCAATTGTTCGCTGGCAAGTTCGTCAAGCCGGGCGGCGACCCGCCGGATCGGCTCTTCGACCAGCTCGCCGCTTTCGGCTTCGTGCCAGCGCAGAACGCGTTCCGTTGGCTGATCGATACCGACGGCGACGGCGTTATCGAACTTGGAACCGACATTGTCACGACGCAGCCGGCGCTGCCGGCCGGCTTCAATATCAATAGTGCGCAGGCACTCGCCGGCGAGTTCGATTCCACTCGGCCCGGCGATGAGATCGGTCTGTACAACGTCGGAAAGTGGGCGTTCGACACGAACGGCGATCGCATCATCACCGATGCCGACCTGTTCATCACGAACGGCCTGGTGGGCTATCCCGTCGTGGGCGACTTCGATGGCGACGCGCGCGATGATCTTGCCGTTTTCAGCAGCAATACATGGTCTTTCGACCTGGCGAATAATGGCTTCGGCAGCGCCGACCGAACGCTCCTGTGGGGTCTACCCGGCACACAAGATCGGCCGCTTGCCGCCGACCTGGATCAGGACGGCATCGACGACATCGGGCTGTGGCTGCCGGGCGCGGCCAGCGTGCCTGCCAAATTTCGGTTCCTGGTCTCAAACGACCCTGACGGCACACGGCGCGTCGTGGGCAACATCAACACGCTCAACCACGCATTCCTACAAGCGCCGAGCGGGAAGGATATCTACATCGAGTTTGGCGGCGAGGGTTCGCGGCCGATCGTGGGCAATTTCGGCCCCCCAACCGCCGGCGCACAAGGTGATGGAAACACGCTCGGGAACAGCGCGAAGCCGGCGCAACCGTAGATCAGCCGGGCGCTCATGTCGTCGCAACAACGTTTGGCTCGCGGGAAGTTGCATCGTCTCGCCGCACGATCCAGCTTAAACCGGCAGTCGCCGATGCGGCACTAGCGGATATTCATCTGCTGCTCGCGCTGCCAGTGAAACCGTCGGAGCCTTCACCGCCAAGCTTGGATGAACATCCATATGATTCTCCTAGTGACGACGAAGTCCTTTCGCAACTAGCCTGGGATTTGCTCGCCGCTGCCTCGTAGTCACGAAATCACGATCGTGTGCGCTAGGTCGTCAAGCCCGCCGCGACCGATTCAGTCACGGTCACCGTCAACTCGTCGAACGACCTGAACTCGCCGTCATTGGCGCTGAGGCGCAAAACATAGCGACCCGGTTCGCTGAACTGGACACGAGTCGTGGGTGAACGGTCATCCTCGAACGTTATAGTCCCGAAGCTGCCGGACGAGCGAACCCAGCGAATCGCTAGTGCGCCGGGCGACGGCCGGCCGTCGTCCCTGACTACGCCCGCGAGGTCGAGCCATTGGCCGACTCGAACCGTGCGGTCCGGGCCGACATCGACGATTGGCGGCGAATTAACGGGCTCCGAGTGCGGCTCCAGCGGCGGCGCCAGATGATAATTAATCACTAGCTTGGGACGCAGCAACCTGGACGTCGTTTCACTGGAGCTGACTTGGAACCCATCGGACGGCACGTAATCCTGGAGGATGATGCCGAAGTTACGCGACGGTTGGTTCACCCACGACTGGACAGCCGATACACCGGCGTCGTTGAGTGCGATGCGATGAATTCCCTTCGCAGTCGGCGCTATTTGCCCGAGCACGGCTGTGCCCCGGTCGCCGGTGCCCTGTCCACCGGCGCCGGTCCACGCCTGTCCTGAAGCAAACTGATTCCAAGTCGCTGCAAGCTCTTCCCACGCGCGCTGAAGCGCGTACACTTCGAAGTTGGCGCTCGTAGTCGTCAGCGCGTTCAATTCAATTGCTGCCGACACCACGATGCTGCTGCTTGGTATTGCGGAAACGTCCCAGCGAAAGAGGGCCGATATGTCCGGCTGGCCGTCGATTTCAAATGACACCGCGTTCCCGTAGTTCGTGTTTTTCGAACCACTGTTGAGCTTCGTGTCGGTCGTGCCGGCATATGTCACGAAGGGAAACACGCCGTCCTGGAAAGCCATCTGTTGCGGCCCGTTGGTCGGCGGCGGCGGCGGCGTTTGAGGTCCCGGCGGCGGTGGCGCCGTCACGGTTATCGTTACATCGTCGAACCGCGACAACTGGCCGTCGCTCGCTGTCAGTCGCAGCACATAGGCGCCTGCCGCGCTGAAGCTGGCCGTCGTGTCGATTGCCAGTCCATTGGCGAAGGTCACCGTGCCCGGACCAGATATTTTCGCCCAGGAGGTGCTGAGCGTGCCTGGCGCGGGCCGGCCGTCGTCGTTCACTGTGCCATCAAGAACGGCCGGCGAATTAAACGCGATTGTGGCGTCGGCGCCCGAATTCACAACCGGCGGTTGATTCACCGGCGCTGGCGTGTCGAAAGTAAACAAGACGCCCTTCGCGCTTCCACTCGAAGCCAGAAAGACTACGTTGTCCGTAAAGTTCTGCTTCGTGCTGGTGACATCGTTGACGCTTCCGCCGATGAGTACCTGGCGGGCACCGAAGGCGATGTTGTCCAGCGGGCTCACGCGATAAACGATGTCGCCGCCCCCTTCGTTCGTCGTGTAGGCCACGATCAGCCGGTTCGCGGTCTCGCTGAGTACGACGATCGGCCGCGTGCCGCTCGTGTCGACGTTGTATAAATTGTCCCAAGCGCCGTTGGGCCGCCGCACCAAGAGCGCGATCTTTGGATAGCCCGACTTGTCGTAACTTGTTTTTACCGCTGCATACAGCGTGCCGTCGGCGGCCACAGCGACGTTCAGATGATCGTCGGCCATGCCGCCGCCGACGCTGAGCGCCGACTGGGCGGCCGGCACTTCGGCGCGAGCCACGATGTCGGCGCCGCGCCGTCGACATGAATACGAAAGCCGAACCGGTCCGCCGATTGGTTCGACCACAGCACGCCGATCCTGTTGTTCGGCATGGCGACGATCGCGCTGATGTCGTCCGAATTGATGCCGGACGCCACAATGAACGGCGCGCTCCAGCTCGTGTACAGACCGTCGCTGTAGCGCACCTCAACCGTGCTCGACACGTCGTAAGCGACCCACATCCGGCCGGTCGAATCAACGTCGAGCGTCGCCGTCTCGACGCTGCCCGCCAGCGGCACGTTCACCAGCTGGGGCCGCAGCACCCACGGCTCGAAGCGATTATCGGGTCCGCCGTCGTATTGCAGGGTGGCGAGCTGGGCGCTCGAGCCGCCGAACAGAAGGACGTGCGCCAAATCGCCCGCAGGCTTCACGTCGGCATGCACGCTGTTGTCGGACGTGATTTGATAGGTCGGCGTCCAATTGGTGCCGTCGAGGCGGAACACCCACGTGCCCGATGAGTTGGGCATCACCGACCACCACTGGCCGGCGTGTTCCCAAACTTTCGATTGCGGCTTCTCGCCGGTGTTCTCGGAGACCGACAAGTTCGCAGCGGCATGATGGCCAGCAGCTGACGCGACTCGAGCGCTTCGTAAGCCAGCCGGCGGTCGCCCGACCGGCGGCGGTTTCTGTTTTTTACGCTGAGGAAGTGGGAAGCGCAACGACTCGCGGAGGAAACTCAACAGATGCGTCGACATGGATGCCTTTGCCAAGGAAGCAAGCGCGAAGCTGGCTCAGGTGGAGCCGGCTCGACTTCGAGGTGGGAAGAGAGGCTGGGAAAAGAAACAAGCTGGGTAGAGCTTCCATCATAATTGGGCTGTGCCGTTGTCAATTCCGCGGGCCGATCGTGCCGATTTTTCCAGCGGCAACGGCGCGCGGGGCCTTACATCGCGCAGAAGTGCGCGTCCGATGCGTACAAGAGAAGCGCTTAGCGGCGGCGGCGGGCACCGATGCGAAGCATTGGTCCGCTGCGAAGAGAGGTTGCGCCGTTGAGCCGGCAACCGAAGAACGCCCGCAAAAAGAATCCGAACCAAGATGGTCCGGCTATGTATGAATTCCGGACCAAGATGGTCCGGCTATGCAAAAACCAGGCAAGAACAGCGCAGCGGCTTTAAGCCGCTTTGCCCAGCGGCAACTCAGATATTAGCGGCGTCATTCGCCGCACGTCGGGCAGCGTTTCATCGTCGATGTTGTCAGCGGGAATCGTATTGCGAACGTCATGAAACTGCCCCGACATCTGCCACAGCTTCAGTTCCTCAAGCCAGCGGAAGACAGCTTCGATTACCGCGACGTGAAGCCCGACCCAGCCGCTGCGGATCCCTTCAGCGCCTGACGCTTCGTTTGAGGAAGTGCGCGACGGCCGTAGTGAGCGCGGGGATCCAGCGCAGGCGCCCGCCGTCGTGCCAGCGCTGCTCGGCCATTTGCGTCGTTTGTAGATCGAGAAACGCCACGAACTCGCTAACGCTGGCGACAACCGTCTGCTGAATCGTCCCTTCCAGTTGGCCGGTCTGATCGGGATCGGCCGCAATCGTGAGCTCGCCGTTCGCCACCGAAAACGACGACTGCTGAGGCCGAAACAAGCGAATCGGCAAATTTCCTGCGCCGCCGCCGACGGACAGGCTGCGACCAAAATACTGCCGCTCAATCGAAATACGATAGGCATGATGCCGCGCGCACCCTGTAATCGCTTCTTGAAGCCGCTTGGCAAGTATCGGCGTGACGCACTCATTCTGATGGAGCACCAGAAGCCAATCGCAGTTAGCCGGATTGCCCTCGCATAGCGTTAGCCGCCGCACGCGTTCGAATTGGCCGCCGGCGCCGCGGCACACGCCGATAACAATCTCGTCCGCGATGTCCCGCACCGATTCCATTGCTTGCTGTGCGCTCGCGGAATCGCATTCGTCGTCATCGCACAAGATCAACACGGAAAGCGTCGCGTCGGTTTCCGCGGCACTTGATGCCACACTTTCATCGAGCGGCAATCCCAACCGCCGGCCGGCATCCGTGCGCAAAGGCGCGCCGGAAGATTTCACGCGACTCCGGCTGTTGATGCCAGCCGCGAATGTGCAGGAAAGTCTCCACGTCGGCAACCGGGCGCTGGCCGCGAAGTCGCGCAATGCCGTCGATTCGGACTCGCTCCAGATCGAGGACCCAAACCCGCAAGTCCGGATCGACGATGAAGTTCTCCGGCTTCAGATCGCCGTGGGTCGCACCTATTTCTACGAAGCGCTGCCAGATATTGGCAACTTGCCTGGCAAGATCCTCGAGCACGTCGGCTCTGGCGTCGCCCGAACGGACAAACCGATAGAGCGGCGTCCCCTCAATGAAATCGGTAAACAAGTACGAGCGGTATTTCAACGGGCCGAGTCGCTGCTCGACCCATGCCCGCGGACGCGGCGTCGGAATGCCACACTCCGACAAGTAATGGCCCAACCATGCGCAGCGACGTGCCGACGACTCTCGCCACGACATGCGCAGCGTGCCGCACGAGGCCTCCCCAGACGTTCCGCTTCACGACGAGCGAGCGCGCCTCGTCGTCGTACCGGGCGACGATGCAGCGATCCTTGACTTGCAGCGGCACGGACGCGAACAACAAGCGGTCCACGTCGCCGCGCCGCAATGTGCTCTGCAGCTCCGCAGACAAGTCCGCGTCGAAACACACAGTGCGCGTCAGTGATCTTCGGTTCGTCGATTCAGGCCAGCGGCTCATTTGCATCCAATGAAAAAAGCCGCCCTGGCGCTTCCGTGCACCGTCGGCGGCTGTTTCAAGGCGTGAATCCTTTCACGCAAGTGTCTTATAGGACCAGCGCTTAGCGAGCCGGGCCGTCCTCGGCCCCGGCCCCCCGGTCACGCCCGCTCAATACGGCCCCAACGGCGGCGGGTTATCCAGCAGAAAATCTCGCGGGCCGCGCACCGTGTAATACGGATAAGCGGTCTGCGCCACCGGCGGACCAGGATTGAAATTGTAATTCTGGTCGCCCGAATTTGCGCAGCAACAGCAGCTAGGCCCTGGCTGACCACAGCCGCCGCAGTAGCCGTTGCCGCATATCCCTGCATGGAGCGGTTGTGTTTGTTGGTTCTCGCAAAAGCATTCATGTCCGCTCGCGTAGCCATGTGGATGACGGTGACCGCTGCAGCCCCAGGCGCCCTTGGCATTACAGGGCGAGCAGTCGTACGGGCCGGGCCCGTATCCCGGTCCGCAGTCTTGACCGCAATTGCGGCGAAACAGGCAGCAATTGGAGCACACGCCGCAGCCACCGCAGTCGCTGTCCTGCAAGTTGCCGCCGCGCCCCGCGTAGTTGCCTTCGCCCACCGGCCGACGGCGCATGTTGGGAACGCGCCACGTGGCATGACTGGTCGCATGCATCGCCGCAGGAATCGCCGCATGCGTCGCCGCAGGCGTAATTATCGGATCGATCGTTGACGTTAATGGCTCGGCAGCCCGCGGTCGAAAGCACCGCCAGCACGAGCACGACAAGCGTGCGTTTCATCGATTTCCCCCCTAAGGACCTGGGTCTCGCGGCGGCTTGCCGTTGGAAGAGAAAGGGATTTGCCGCGCCGCGTTCAAGGTCGTTACCACTGGTATCGGCGGCATAATCGGCAGAATCCAACAAATTGGAAGATGCGGCCATCGCGTCGGCGGCCACGCCGAATTCCATCGAAAAAGCGCAGCGTTCGTTTGCTAGCGATACTCACCTTGGATCAGCCCCAGCCATTTGATACAACTCCGCCCCGCGCCGGTTCCAATCTCAATCGGAGCGACAGCATCGCCAGCAGGACAACGCATGCACAACTTCTCGCGCGCGCTGAAAATCGCCTTCGCCCATCGCGTGAACCTGGTGGGCTGCGTGCTGACGTCGCTGTTGATCGCCGTACTCTGGGGCGGCAACCTGACGGCCGTGTTTCCGGTCGTCGACGTGATCATGAACGATCAGTCGCTGCCGCAATGGATCGACCATAAAATCGCCGAAAGTGACCGTGAAGTGGCCGAATCGAGCCGCTGGCTGGCGCAGCTCGAGTCGCTCATAAACAGCACGCCCGAGCAAATTCAGGAGCAGATACGCGCCGAAATCGCCCATCGCCGCGAAGAGCTGGAGACGCACCAAGAAGCGCTCCGCGAACACTTGGAACGACGTGCAGATTGCCGAAAAGACCCGGCTCGAAAATCGCATCAAGCAACTGGCAACACTGCAAACGATGCCGCCCGCCGATGTGGTTCCGTCCATCGAACAGGAAATCCGCGAGACGGAGCATCACATCGGCGTGTACAGCCAGCGCGCCGACCGATTTCGCTGGATCGCCCCGGCGGCCCATCGCTGGATGCCCGCCACGCCATTCCGCACGCTCCTGGTCGTGTGCCTGTTCGTGCTCGTGTGCACGCTTCTCAAGGGCGTGGTGCGCGTTTGGAACAGCATCGTCGTCGCGCGATTGGGGCACGTCGTGGGTTACGACTTGCGCGTGGAGTTTTACCGCCAGGTGCTGCGGCTCGACATGGCCAATTTCACCGAAGCTGGCCGCGGCGATCTCATGAACCGCTGCTCGTCGGACCTCAACTCCATCAGCCAGGGTGTGCACCGGCTGTTCGGCCAGGCCCTGCTCGAGCCGCTCAAGATGCTGGTTTGCTTCGGCATCGCGGCCTGGGTCAGTTGGCGGCTTTTGCTGCTGACGATCATCATCGCTCCGCTGGCGTTTTATTCGATTCATTGCTTGGGCCAGCGCGCTCAAGCGCACGCACCGCCGCGCAATGCAAGAGCTTTCATCGATCTACGAAACGCTCACCGAAACGCTGGGCGGCATCAAGCTGATCAAGGCCTTCACGATGGAGCCTGCCGAAAACAGCCGCTTCCAAATGTCGGCCAAGGAATACTATCGCCGTCAGATGCGGATTGCATCGTACAACTCGCTGGTCAGCCCCACGATCGAAACGCTGGGAATCGGCATGGTGCTGTTGGCTTCGGTGATGGGCGGCTACCTCGTGCTCGGCCAGCAGACGCATATCCTCGGATTCAAGATCAGCGACGTACCGCTCACGCACGGCATGATGAGCATCTTCTTCGCGATGCTCGTGGGCATGGCCGACCCGGCCCGCCGCATGTCGAACGAGTTCAGCCACATCCAGCAGGCCGTGGCCGCCGCGGACCGCGTGTACGAAGTGCTCGACCGCGAGCCGACGATCGTCGACCCGGCGGTGCCCGCCGTCTTGCCGCCGCTCAAGCGCACCTTGCGATTCGAAGGCGTCAGCTTCCACTACCACGCGGACAAGCCGGTGCTGCGCGATGTGACGCTCGAAGTCCGCGCCGGCGAAACGATCGCCATCGTCGGCCCGAACGGTTGCGGCAAGACGACGCTCTTGCAACTGCTGCCGCGGTTTTATGATCCCCTGGCCGGCCGCATCACGATTGAAGGCGTCGACATTCGCGACGTTCGCCTACGCGACCTGCGCCGCCGGTTCGGACTGGTGTCGCAAGAAATCCTGCTCTTCAACGATACGGTGGCCAGCAACATCGCGTACGGCACGCCGGACGCCAGCCAGAGCGAGATCGAAGCGGCCGCGCGCAAAGCCCACGCCCACGCGTTCATCATCGAAAAGCTGCCCGAAGGTTACCAGACGCTCGTTGGCCCCAGCGGCAGCCGGCTCTCCGGCGGCCAGCGGCAACGCATCGCCCTGGCGCGGGCCATCCTGCGCGATCCCGAAATCCTCTTGCTCGACGAGGCCACGAGCCAGATCGATATCGAGAGCGAGCATCTCATCCACGAGGTGCTGCAAGAATTCTCACGCGACCGCACGACCTTCATGATCACGCACCGCGTGAGCATGATCTCGCTGGCCGACCGCGTCGTCGTGATGGACCAGGGCCAGATCATCGACACCGGCAAGCACGACGAGCTGGTGAGCCGCTGCGACCTCTACCGCCGCCTGTGCCACTTCGGCTACCGCGAGAGCGCGTGAGCGAACGCGTAACTTGCATCAACAAAGCGAGCCGGGGCGTCCCCGCCCCCGGCCCTCCATCAGCTCTTCATCACAGGTACGGCTGATCCTCGACAATGAAGTCCTTATGCGGCGAATCGGACTCCTTATCGAACAACGTCATCAGCGCCCGGAACACGTCGTAGTCGATGTTCTCTCGCAAAAACAGGCAACGGCCGCTTGCGAATGCCACGTTGACACCACCCGCATGTTCACTACTGGGCCGCGCGTTTTGCGACTTGATAATAAGACAGTCCAGCGGAACGTTAGGGGGGAAACGGCCTGTGTCTGGGATTGGTTCCGGCTCGGTGGACTTGCACGGTTCACGGTCGGCGTTAATGTACGCGTTGCGGATATCCTTCGATGTCTGCCAAACAAACACGGGGCTCCAAGCGCGATCGTTTCCATTTTCCATAACGCCACCTTCCAGATGGTCTTCGTTAATATTGTTGGGCTCGCGCTTAAGGCCGTTCCAACCAATGACGTCATAGTTCTCCGCGTCGCGATTCTCTGTATAGATAAGCGTGTATTCCCGCCCATCGCGCCAGTGGCCTTCCATGACGGCGGCTTTGGGATCATACAGGCGGTTTAAGAACGGTCCGTTCGTAGGCCTTTGACCGGCAGCGGAACCTGCCTTGCCGCCATTAGCAACATACGTCAATACACTTCCTGCACGTTCCCGCGTCGCGTCGCTGGGACACAAAAACGGTTCAATGTAGATTTTGGGGATTGGTCGCTCACCTTTGGCATATGCACGCCACACCGGCTCGCGCTCCAGATCGGGAAGCAGCAGCACCGCCCAGGTGGTGAACCGTTCGCTGGATGCGGAGTTGCGCTGCTGGATCGGCATCTCGTCGAACAGACCCGGATAGCGCCGATACCGTTCTTCGAACTCCGTCGTAGCCAGCGCCAACTGCCGCAGGTTGTTAAGACAGCTCGATCGCCGCGCCGACTCGCGCGCTCGCTGTACCGCCGGCAGCAACAGCGCCACCAGCGTGCTGATGATCGCTATTACCACCAATAACTCGACCAGCGTGAAGCCCTGAACCCGTTTGGCTGGCATGGTGTCTGCCTCCTGTTCGTCGCGTCGCCCCAGAGCTTGCGTGGCCGCCCCGCAATTGCCATTCGCTGCATCCGGGTAGTTTATTCCCCGGTATTCCGCCCTTCAGCATACCGCAAACCGGCGAGTGGCGGGTAGTCTTTCGGACGCCAAACTCGACGCCGCCAAACGCCGCACCGTATGATGATCTAATAGCCCGCATGACGACGACAGTCTGACACCTGTCACCTGACACCTGACACCTAATGCATGGCCACGCACCAGCTTCACACCGATCATGCCCGGACCTTTGAGCAGAACCGGTTCGTCTACCCGGTGCTGAGCCGGCGGAGCGGCGGCATCTCGATCGGCGTGAATCTCAATCCGGACAAGATCTGCAACTTCGACTGCATCTATTGCCAGGTCGATCGCACGCGCCAAAGCGAAACGCGGTTTGTCGAAATGGACGGGCTGACGGGCGAGCTGCGCACGACGCTCGAGCTCGTCACGTCAGGCGCCATCTACGAAACGCCAAAGTTTCACGACGTACCCCCGCACCTGCGCCGGCTCAACGACATCGCCTTCTCCGGAGACGGCGAGCCGACCACGTACAAGAATTTCGACGAGATCATCGCGGCATGCGCGGGTGTGAAGCGAGAGTTCGAAGAGCGGTTCAGGAAGGACGAAACATCCGATTCGTCATTCGTTATTCGTCATTCGTCATTCAAAATGCTCCTCATCACCAACGCCAGCATGTTCCACCGGCCGCACGTCGAGCGCGGGCTTGCGATCCTGGACCGCAACAACGGCGAAATCTGGGCCAAGCTCGAAGCGGGCAGCGACGAGTACTATCATCTCATCGAGCGCACGCCGATCCCGTTTCGCCAAATCTTGGACAATATCACGGCCGCAGCACGCGTGCGGCCGATCGTCATCCAATCACTTTTCATGCGCGTCGCAGGCCAGCCGCCGCCCAATGCCGAGCTGGAAGCATTTTGTGATCGGCTCAACGAAATCACGGCCGCCGGCGGCCAGTTGAAGCTGGTGCAGATCTACACGGTCGCGCGCCGGCCGGCTGAGTCCTACGTCTCGCCGTTGGCCGACGCCGAAGTCGACCGCATTGTGCGGCTCGTAACGGGCCGCACCGGACTGCCGGCGCTTGCTTATTATGGCAGCAGCGATTATTAATCAGTCGGTACGTTACTTTGCTGATCTACAGACTGCGGAGCCGCAACATGAGGAACGACCGCGTCCATTCTGCGTCGTACGATTTGTTTCATTTCATCCATCGGTGCTTCGCCGCCCTCATTCTCCTAGCAGTTTGTTCTAGCTCAGCCGTCGCACAGATCGACACCGATCCAACGAACGATGAGGCGGGGACCGGGGACGACTTGGGTTTGCTGCCCGGCTTCGCGGTGTCAAATCGCGCCGCGCTGGCAGCACCCGGCAACGACGTCGACTTCTTTGCGGTCCAGCTTTCCGAAGACGATGTAATGTTTGGCATGACGACGCCCATATCCGGTCTACCGTCCACATTCGAGGGCCCAGACACCATGACGAGCGTCCATGCCTTCGGATCGCGGGCCACCTTCAGCGACGATGACTTCGCCGATGAGCTGCCGTTCGACGGCGACGTGCACGGGTCGCTGTTCCGGTTTCAAGCTCCGCTTCCGAGCACCTATTACGTTGGCATCACCGGTTTTGAGGACGAGGAATTCGATGGTGCGGCGTCCGGGACCGATCACGCCGAAATCGGTGACTATATGTTTACTGCGGCGGTCGTAACGCCGAGCGTTCTGGGCGGCGGGTTTACGGATACCGATCCGGCGAACGACACGCGGGCCGGAGCCGATGCGATCTCGGGAATGCCGGCGCCCGAGTGTCGGTCGTTGAGTTGCTCGAAAATGATGTGGACTTCTTTGCGTTGACGCTTACCGCAGGCCAGGTTCTCAGCGCGATGACGGCGCCGCTTGACGACTTGGATTTCACATTTGATTACCCCGATACAGTGATTGGGCTTTTCGATTCGTCCGGCACACAGCTCGTCGTCAACGACGACGCCGGCGATGAGGGTTATAGTGATTTGGATCCCGATCTTGGCAGTGACAATCCGATGTTCCCCGACGGCATCTTCGGCTCCGCGATTCGAGCCTTGATCCCGGCCGATGGAACTTATTACCTCGGCGTAACCGGTTTTGAAGACGATGATTTTACTCGGTGACCATGCCGAGTTCGGAATCTACGCACTGCTCGTGGGCGTGGCGAGCCTCGATGAGGCCCGGAACCGCTTGCGGGCGATTTCAACGCCGACGGAACGGTCGACGCCGCCGATTACGTGGTATGGCGCACGAACGAGGGCGGGCAGTTTGATGAAAACGATTACCTGGACTGGCGCACAAACTATGGTCGCTCGAACGAACCGGCGGGGAGTTCTATTCAGCGCCGTTCCAGAACCGCACTCGTTAATCGCAATTCTGGCAAGCGCCATGCTCGCCGCTCTGATCTTACGCATCAATTGCTTAGCGTCGGCGGCCACGCCGAATCTACCGCCAACAAGCGCTACGCCAAGTACGGCACCACAAAGCTCCATCGCTGCGGCTTGAATCCGGCCCGCACGGGATTGCACTCCACATAACGAATACAATATCGCATCTGCTCCGGCGAATAGATTTTGACCTTCCATCCGCGTCCCGCCCATGGAGTCGGCAGCCTTCCATCGTCACGCCGGTAGGCGGCCATCGGATGCAATCCGTCTTCATTCATTCCACGCGTCCCAGCGCGCTTCAGGCAGGCGATCATCTCATCGCCATCGAAGCGATGCGCCGCCACGACGACATGCACATGGTCGGGCAGGATGGCGCAGGCGTGAATGACGAGTTCTACCTTGGGACACACGGCCGCAATACCACGAGCCACCGCCCGCGCTTGAACCCCGGTCAGCTCCACCGCCGGATACTTGAGGGCCTCCTTCGCGGCACGTCGAATGCTCATATCGTGCGGCCGCCGCGCAACACTTCTCCGCGTAGTTACTTTGGTCGCCTCTCCCGCGGCATCATAGATATGCCACGTCCTCACGCGGATCGATCCGCTGCCGCGCGGGTCGTTTGGTGGCCAGAAACCGTAGGCGGTGAAGATTAGATGCCAGCCAAGAAGCATGTCGGCGATTAAACAGTATTGTTTGCGCGGATTGCAACTAGATTCGGCGTGGCCGCCGACGCTAAAGTAAAATATGCCCCTTAGCGTCGGCGGCCACGCCGAATCTACCGCCAACACGCGTCATCCACACCGGAGCATCATCATGACCATCTCACGTCGCCAATTCACAATCACCGTCCTCGGCGCCACCGCCGCACTCGCGGCCCCTCGCGCGATCCGCGCTCAAGAGACTCCTGACACAACGGTTCAGCCGCCACGCAATCGCATCGCCGTTTCGACTTACTCGTTCTGGCGATTCCTCGACAACTCGAAGCTGTCGATCGATCAGTGCATCGATGAGGCGGCCCGCCTGGGTTTTGACGGCGTCGAAATCCTGCACATGCAAATGGAAAGCGACGCCCCGGCCTATCTGCAGCGCTTGAAGCAGCGCGCGTTCGTCAATGGCCTGGACCTGTGCGGTTTCTCCACGCATCAAGATTTCGTATCGCCCGATGTGGACGATCGCCAAAGGAACGTCGACGATACGATCCGCTGCATCGAGCTGGCGTATGCGCTGGGCATCCCCACGATCCGCGTGAACACCGGCCGCTGGGGCACGACCAAGGACTTCGACACGCTGATGGCCAACCGCGGCATCGAGCCAAACCTCGAAGGCTACACCGACGACGATGGGTTCGCCTGGGTGATCGAGTCGCTCGAAAAGTGCGTGCCGGTAGCCGAGCGCTGCGGCGTCACTATGGGGCTGGAGAACCATTGGGGTCTCGGTCGCACGCCGGAGGGCGTGTTGCGAATCATCCAGGCGGTCGATTCGCCCTGGCTGCAGGCCACGCTCGACACGGGCAACTTCCTGGAAGATCCCTACGACCGGCTGGAACTCGATGGCGCCGAGCGCCGTGCTGGTTCAGGCCAAGACGTACTACGGCGGCGGCATCTGGTATTCGCTCGAGCTGGATTACGAGCGCATCGCCGAGCTCTTGCGCCGCCACAATTACCGCGGCTACGTCTCGCTGGAATACGAAGGCAAAGAAGATTGGCGCACCGCCATTCCAAGAAGCTTGGAACGCCTGCGCGAAGCCTTCGGTTGAGTGCCACCGCACGCCTTGGCGTCGGCGGCCACGCCGACTCTACCGCGAGCACGGCACAACACTGCCTCATTCCGTCAACCGCAGCTTCCGCGGCGCCACGCCATAATCCTTGCGCCCCAGAAAATCGCCGCCGTCATCCACGCCATTCTCCATGACCGAATAAACCATCCATCCCACTTCCGCGCGCTTCAGCAGCAGTTGCTGGCCCGAATAAGGATCAATGGTTCGCAGCGGCCGGCAAATCAAGTTCTGCCAGTCCCGACGCCTCGCGCCCGTGCTTCTCGGCAAATTGCTGCAAAGCGTTGTAAACTCGCAGCGAACGCGCCACTGCCAGGTCGCGCGCATTGGCGTGAAATATCGCCTGCAGCCCGGGCAACAACGAATCGGCCAGCTTCCCGTGCTTCGACGGCGGCACGATCGAATTGGATGGCGCCAACCTGGTCCGCGCTTCATGCCACGGTATCTCGGCCAGTTGCAAATGCGCGTCGATTTCATCGAGCAGGCCCCATTGCTCTGACCTCAAAACCGATTGGCACGCCGCGGGGAATAGAAAGTTCCACCTCAACTGCTCATCCAACCAATCGGCGCTCACCGCCCGCTCAGTTTTCAGCGCGTGTTCGAGCCGTCGCGGCGTATCGACGATCGCAAGCTCGCGATCGAGCGCCGCGTGCAACTCGTCCGATATAGGCCCGGAGTCGAGCGCATCGTAAATATGCGGCACCGTCAAGTTCCGCATGGCAATGCCTACTAGGAAAGGCACGATCGTCGGCTCGCTTTCGTAAAGCCGCGCCAGCCGCAAGATTCTAATTCCGTTCTCCAGCGCGTCTTCATGAAAGCCATCGGCAATCAAAACTTCCATCCGCCAATGCACGAATCGCGCAGCCATTCTCCCATTACCTTGTGTCGCGATTGCGGCGTCGACGAAGTTGGTGAAACCGAGCGAGTAGTCCAGTTGCGACGCATATCGGCCACAGTTGGCCGCCTCGGCGATGGCCTCGTCAAGATCCTCGTATTGGATGAGAATCAATCGAATCTCGAAAATCTGCTCCGGCGTGGCCGGCTCGCCTCGGTCCTGCGCCTGTTCATAGCTCAGCCCGATCGGCGTGTTGGAAAAGCGGCCGTGGTCGCTGCTGAATTCGCTCAGACGCGGCCCGATCCGCTCCAGGAAGACTGCCGCGTTTTCGTCGTTAAGTACGGGTACCGGCGCAAGGTCCGCGATCGACGCCGGATCGCCCGCGGCTCGAATCAGCGCCAAGCGGCTTTCCAGTTGCGATTCCTCGCAACTCGCCATTTCGCCATTTAGAGCGAACGTAACCGCGGCCAGCAACGCAAGACTTTTCGCCTGCCGTATCCACGTCTGCTCTCGACACCAATTAGCAATCGCGCGAACCACTGTCTCAATCCCTCTGGTCTTGGACTTGGTCATTCGTCATTCGTCATTCGTCATTCGCAATTGACCCCTCCGGTTGTTGCCGCAACGAGCTTTCGCTAACCTACACATTAACATCAATCCAACTTAGCTCGTAAGTAAATTGTCATGTCCGACCCCTACTTCCAATCTCTGTTCGCCGAGCGCATCGGCGGCGCCAACTACGGCAAAGGCACCGCCATTTACAAGTTCGAGAAGATCAAGCGGGCCAAGCGCAAAGCACTGGCCGATCATCCCGAATCGCAAGCTGCTCGACTTCGGCATCGGCGAGAACGACGAAATGGCCCCGGAGGTCGTCCGCCGCCGCATGGCCGATGAAATCAACAAGCCGGAAAACCGCGGCTACGCCGACAATGGCCCGCCCGTGTTCAAAGAGGCGGTGGCCCGCTTCATGCAGCGCGAGTACGGCGTGGCGCTCGACCCGGCCAGCGAAATCAACCACTGCATCGGCTCGAAGACGGCCCTCGCGATGCTTGCCGGCCTGCTTCATCAACCCGGGCGACATCACGCTCATGACCGTGCCCGGCTACCCCGTCGCCGGCACGCACACGACTTACTACGGCGGCATCGTCTACAAGCTGCCGCTCACGGCGGAGAACGATTTCCTGCCCGATCTCGACAGCATCCCGGCCGACGTCCGCAACAAAGCCAAGCTGCTGGTCTTGTGCTACCCGAACAGCCCCACCGGCCGCACGGCCCCGCCCGAGTTCTACGAGCGCGCGATCGCCTTCGCCAAGAAGAACGATATCGTCATCATTCAGGACGCCGCCCACGGCATCCTCAGCTACGACCGACCGCCCAACAGCTTTCTCGCCATCCCAGGCGCGAAGGACGTCGGCGTCGAAGTCCACTCGATGTCCAAGGCGTTCGACATGATCGGCTGGCGCATCGGCTGGGTCTGCGGCCACGAGCGAATCGTCAGCGCCTACGCCAACGTGAAAGACAACTGCGACTCCGGCCAGTTCCTCGCCATCCAGAAAGCGGCCATCGCCGGCCTCGACGATCCGGTGATACCCAAGCGCACACGCGAGAAATATCGCCGCCGCCTCGAGAAACTCGTCGCCACGCTCCAGCGCTGCGGCTTCAAGTGCCGCATGCCCGGCGGCACGTACTTCCTTTACGCCTCTGCCCCGCGCGCGTTCGCCAATGGCCGAGTTGTACACGGGTCTCCCGACCCCGCACAGGACTCGCGCATCGACTTCGAAAACGCGGAATCGGCCAGCCAATACCTCATCACCGAGCAGTCGATCTGCACGGTCCCGTGGGATGATGCCGGCCCCTTCCTGCGCTTCAGCGCCACCTACGAAGCCGCCGACGAGCGGGCCGAAGATGCCCTCATGGCCGAAACCGAATTGCGGCTCAAGAACATTCAGCCGGTGTTCTGATCATTTTTTCTGCGCGAATTGCCAGCCATTTCTTCAATGACACCTGGCTCTCGCCTGAAGGTTTGCCGGCCAGCAGTCCTTCGACACTGATATCCTCATCAAGGTCTGGCCAATGAATTCCGCGACCTGCCCCAATCAGTCGCCAGTTGTTCCGCTCTTTCACAGTCCCGTGCGACAGCCTTGGGTACCACGCAACAGGTACCAATAGAACCCGCCCGTCCGATAGTTCGACCGTGAGCACGTCGTCATCGGCGCGAACATTAACGGCCGTTACAACTTGATTATCAACCGTTGAAGAACTCATTCCAGCTTTCCAACAAGAATTGTTGATTCTCGCGCACTAGTTTTGCGATTCTATTGATCTCTTTTGCGGCAAATCCAAAGCTATATTGCAGCCGTATTGGATCAATCCAGAATTTCGCTTCGTTATCGTCCCGTTCCACATGCGCGTGCGGCGGTTCGTCTCGGTCGCCAGCGTAAAAGAAGAACCGATACGGTCCGCTGCGCAAGACAGTAGGTATTATGCAATCATACGACAAAAAAGAGCGAGCAACAATTCCGGCTCATGCGGCACCGCACGTTCTTGCGATCCCTACTCGCTTGCCGGCTGCTCCATCACCTCAAATCCGCCGCGCGCCGATTTCGTGACCACGTACGCGCCGTTGCCTGCAACTGTCACTCCATCACCGCCCTCAGTCCAGCCCCAAACAAGGTGCGCTGGAAGGCAGCGTGTGTGGGACATCGTTGCCCGCGGCGGCAGCTCGAACGTCTGTTGCTCTGCTTCAACCTCGTGCGGTTCCGCTTCGTCGCCTCTTGCCTGCGCCAACCGTGTACCGAACCAGCTCGTCGGTGCGATTGGTCACCTGAAATTGAATTGCCTCCGACTGCGGCCGCGCAAAGAGCTGCACCGCGTAGTAGCGGTCTGACCCCGGTGCATGGCCAATCGCCACGCCCGTCTCCGTGACGTGCGGCTGCAGCATGTTTTTCCGATGCGGCGGCGACTCTTTCCAGCCCTCAACAAATGAGTTGGCCAGCTCCTTCGTTTCAAAACCAGTTGATTTCATTTGAAACGAAATGTTCTCCGCCACCACGCAATAGTCGTAACCGAAAAGCGCGACGCGCTCCCACGGATGATTGCCGTCGGCCTCGTGGCCATACTTGTTGGTGCGTGCCATGAAGGCCGCAAAATAACTCGCCGCCTTGTGAAGCTTATCGTCAGGCTTCAACTTCTCCAGTCCGCTCTCGCGGCGAAACTCGTTTGTGAGACGAACAATCGCCCGCTCGGCAGTTTCTCAGGTCGGGCCCTTCGACTGGCGACTGCAGATAGTCCGTATCGAACTCCTTCAACTCCTGCGCGGCCGCCGGCAGATGCCCACACAGCAAACATAAAAGTTGGAATGACGGTCGTCACATACGATCGGACGCTTCTGACCCACTTGATTGCGGAACATGGCTCCTCTCCTCGATGAACGACGCGAGCAATGCGCATGGCAGATTGCAATGCAAATACCGCGCCCGAGGAGAGACAATCGCTACGGCAAGTTGCGCAAAACCGCCAGCAGCGGGCGATGATCCGACGCGACGCGCTCTTCAATCACGCGCGTTTCGACAACTTCCCAGCGCTCCGCCGGGCGCACCAGGACATAGTCAATCCACTTCATCGGCTCGCCCGATGGAAATGTCAGAACCGAATTCGCGCCGCCTGTCGCTTGCGTCTTCGCATCCGCGCCGGCAATCGTCCAGCGCTTCTCAAACTCGCGCATCGACTCGGCTTTCTGGCTCCGCGTTAAGATCGCCTGCCAGAATCATGAGCCGCTCGCCGTACTTCGCCGCCAGCTCGTTGATCGTCTCGGCCGACGCCATCCGCTCCCGCTCATCCGGCCGGTAATCAAGATGCGTGCCGAGAAACACGAGGCCCGTGTCACCCGCGTCGCCAATCTCCACGATCTGCACTCCGCGCTGCTCGGGCTGGTCGTCGGTCCCCTCATAAAACGAGCGCAGCTTCACGCTGCTGTGCGCTTTGATGGGCAGCCGGCTCAAAACGGCTGTGCCGTACCCGCCGCCTTGAAAATCGATATTCCGCCCGAATACCACCTCCATGCCCGGTCAGCCGCGCAAGCTCCGCCGGCTGATCGACGCCGCTCGCGCGCGCCGTTCCTTGATCCACCTCCTGCAGCGCCACCAGATCCGGCGCCGCCGACTTGATCACCTCCGCAATCCGCGGCAAATCAAACTTGCCGTCGACGCCTTCGCCGTGGTGGATGTTGTAGGTGAGAACGCGCAGCTCCGCTGGCAGCTCAGCCCGCCCAACGAGCGCAAAAGCGAGCGTGAAAAGAAAGCCGATGACCAGCCGCCCGCAAAATGTCATCCCAGCGCTCCCAACGCCGCCCAATAAATCAATCCAGCGTCTTCTTGGGCGTGGCGTCGTTCTTTCCCGCGGCGGCAAAATGGCCGTAAGACTTCGACGTGCGGTTGTACTCGGTGGCAAATGCCTCGGCCTCCTCCGGCGTGAACGGGCGGTCGATCGTCCGCCTGAGTTTCCTATTCTCATAGATGTGGACGACATAATTCGCCGCCGGCGCCGTCCGGCCGTATTCGTCGACCGGCGCCTCCGCATCTGCGGGCTCGCCGTCGACTTCGCCGAACTCATCGGCCGGCGGCTCATCGCGCCGCCGGGGATCGACGCGCCGTGGCCTTTTAACCGGCCGCTTCTCCACGACCTCTGGCGCTTCAGGCTCCGCGGCGGTGTCGCTCCCGGCATCGTCATCCGACTCGTCGTCGTCGTCGACGAAGTCGAATTCCTCATCGTACAAATCTTCTTCTTCATCGCGCGGCATATCGTGTGATCCTTTACAGGCAGCAATTTCCCACAGTTAATAGGGCCACTCGTTCTCGGTTAGGCTTCAGCAAGCCTAAAACCGAAAACTGAGAATCTGAACCCCAAACCCCGACACCCTGAACCCTGAACCCTCCTGAGTATCGAATTCGCGCTAAACTACGTCAACCTACCCCCCATTGCGCTCCAGAAATCCAGACATGCGACGCGAACGCCCCGTGCTGACAGCCCGCTGGACCGAGCTGCTCGTGCTCAACTTCCGCGTGCCGCGAGAGCTGCTGGCACCGCTCGTCCCGCCCGGCACCGAACCGGATCTTTACAATGGTCAGGCCTACGTCAGCATCGTCGGCTTCCGCTTCCACGGCACGCGCTTGTTCGGCCTGCCCATTCCCGGCCACACGCGATTCGCAGAAATTAATCTGCGCTACTACGTGAGGCGGTTCGTCGACGGCCAACCACGCCGCGGAGTTGTGTTCGTAAAGGAAATCGCCCCACGCCGCGCCGTCGGCCTCACCGCCAACTGGCTCTACAACGAGAACTACATCACGCGCCCGATGCGCGCAAACATCCACATCGCAAACAGCGTCTTGTCGCTCGGCGATACGCTCGAATACGCCTGGCAGACCCACGCAATTCCCCTCCCTTTTAGGGAGGGGCAAGGGGAGGGTTCCACAGCTTCCCCTCCCTTAGGGCCCACGCGCACTAGCCGCGCATTGGAACCACCTCTCCGCCCGCATCGCCGCGCCACTCCAACGTCCCGCCCCAGGTTCGTTCGAAGAATTCATCATCGAAAACTACTGGGGCTACGTCCGCGGCCGCGACGGCCGCACACGCGAGTACCAGGTCGCGCACGATCCATGGCGCGTCGCGCCCGTCGACGAAGTCGAGTGGAACTGCGATCTCGCCGCCACGTACGATCCGCCATTCGCCGAATATCTCGCCACGCAACCCACCAGCGCGCTCGTGGCCGACGGCTCGCCGATAAAACTCTTCCGCGGCCGTTGCCTCTAACCTCAGTTACTCGAGTGCGCGAGCCGGTCGTCCTCGACCTCGGCTGCCCCTGCTCCGCTACAATACTCCAATGCACGGCCTGCCCGCTCACGACGGCGATCGCATCATCGACTGGGGCAAAACCTCGAGCGATTACTCGATCTACCGCCCCGGCCCGCCGCTCAGCTTCTACGCGCGACTCGCCGCGCTCGGCGTCGGCCTGCCGCAACAGCGCATCCTCGACCTGGGCACCGGCACGGGCGTCATCGCCCGCCAATTCGCACGACAAGGCGCCCACGTCACCGGCATCGACATCTCCGAAGAACAACTGGCCGCCGCCCGCCAATTGGCGGCCCAAATCAATTCCCCTCCCTTGCAGGGAGGGGCAAGGGGAGGGTTCCGTTGTTCGACTCCAAGAATCCACACCCAGGCCGACGGCCCCGCCGTCGGATGCCGCGCTTCAGTTCTTTGCTTACAAAAACATACGGCAACTTCTCCTTCACATGGGAAGGAAAGGGCCGTCTCCCCGAAAATTCCCCTCCCTCGCAGGGAGGGGCAGGGGAGGGCCGCTCGACTTCCTCCTCGCCCCCGCCGAATGCCTCCCCTGGCAAGGCCCGGAGTTCGACATCGCCATCGCCAACCAGTCGTGGCTCTACTTCGACAAAGTGAAAACCATCCGCGAGCTGCGCCGCGTCCTCAAGCCCGGCGGCTGGCTCGTGACGTCGCACTTCACCTGGCTGCCGCGCGCGGACGAAGTCGCCCGCGCCTCCGAAGCGCTCGTCCTGGAGTTCAACCCGAAGTGGAGCGCCGCCGACTGGTCCGGAAAAATCCCGGCCTGCCCAGAATGGGCCGAAAAAACTTTCGACGTCCGCGCCATGTTCTACTACGACGAGCCGATCCCCTTCACGCACGAAAGCTGGCGCGGCCGCATCCGCGCCTGCCGCGGCATCGGCGCCTCACTTACGCCCGAAGAAGTCGCCGCCTTCGACGCAGCCCACGCCGAGCTCCTCAAACAAATCGCCCCCGACCCCTTCACCATCCTCCACCGCATCGACGCGCATGTGTTTCAGTTCAAGGAG
>CAVQLN010000017.1:0-687724 GCA_963713365.1 uncultured Planctomycetota bacterium
ACGTGAGGCCGGGGTTAATTCGGATATATGGATTCGATGGCACTGATTGTGCTGAACGTGCCCGGTGGAAACGCAAAATTCCATTACTCATCGGTTTATCTCCGAAAATACATGAGGCAATACGGCAGAAAACTATAAATGGCAAAATTTACCGTCGACACCCATCTTTTCCGAGAACTTGGCGAGTTACTCGTCGGGCGTGAGTCGACTGCGCTTGTTGAACTTATCAAGAATTCTTACGACGCTGATGCTACGATCGTGACTGTCTACGGAGAGAATTTAGAAAAGCCATCCCAGGGTCGCATTACAATCACGGATGATGGGATCGGAATGACTCCAGAAACCTTTAGGAAGGGGTTTCTTCGCATCGCATCTCGCTTGAAGGAAGGTAGCGGTCGACGCTCACCGTACTACAAACGTCGGTACACCGGTGCAAAAGGAATCGGAAGACTCGCAGCACAAAAGCTTGCATGGCACCTTTCAGCAATATCAGTGCCTGATCCCGCTGTTTTGGGCGATGATGCCGAAGCGGTCGAAGCGACTATTGATTGGCAAAAGATCGATCGTTGTGAGACGCTCGACGACGACAAGATCGATCAGGCGATTTCCGTAGACGCAATCGAGTCTGATGACGCACCCGGCACTGAAATAGAATTAACGAAATACGCGGAAAGTGGACTGCAAGGGAGCGATCAAGAGTAATACGGGAAGTTACAACTTTCCAACCACCAGACATATTGGTCAATGTACCTGAAAAAGTAACTGAACACGAACTACTTTTCGACGTTCCTGTCATTCGCGACGTTGACGATGACGACGATCCCGGTTTCGAAGTTGCGCCGAAAGGCGATTTTGATGTTGGCGAAGAATATTGGCAGGTCGTAGTGCAGGCCGCCAATTGGATTCTCGAAATACAAGCTGATCACTCGACAGGCGTGGTCGACTATCGTGTTACACCGACCAAAGCGCTGCTGAAAGACTTTCCAGAAACGGATCAGCATGACTTCCGATGGGATGAACCATCACTCGAATATGTGCCCTCACTCTATGCTCGCATTCTAATTCGAGAAGGATCTGGTGGCGTAAAGAAAGCTAATCCTAGGTGGTTAACCGACAGTGCCGGGGTACGGATCTATATGGAAGGGTTTCGGGTACTTCCGTATGGAGAACCAGGAGACGATTGGCTCGAGATAGACAGCGACTATACTCAGCGGTTGCGGACTCTCGGTTTTTGAGTGAGGCCGATTTGGACCTGAGTGAATTCGGTGAAGAAGACGAGAATCTCGGTCTCGTTGCTCTTAGAAACTCGTCCTACTTTGGGGCAGTATTCCTGACGAGTAACGGAACTCCCGATCTTGATATGCTGGTGAACCGAGAGGGATTCATTCCAAATGCGTCCTTTATCAGCTTGCAGCGAATCATTCGCGTAGGCATAGACCTTTCGGTGGCCGAGAGCGTTTGAAAATCGTCCCGAACGCGACAAACGTCGACAAGAGCGTGCCAAACGTAAAACTAGCGATGCATCGTCACCGCCTGAGCGCATGCAATTACGAGAGCAGTTGACCAATCGGTAGAGAAAGCAACCAATTTAGCTCGGGAAGCACGATCAGCTGCTGCGGCCGGCAGACATACCGAAGCTGAATCGCTAATCAAATCCGCAGTTAGAGAAATTCAACGGAGCACAGGCCTTGCAGGCGAGTTGATCTCCGATAGATCAATCATGCAAGTACTAGCAGGCGTCGGCTTGCAAATGGCTGCGTTCGTTCATGAAATGAACACCCTTTTAGGCATGGCTAGGACGGTAGAACTACGCCGTCGAAGTCGTTCGTGAGAAACTGCACTTGGACGTTGCTGCGCAGTTGTGAATTGGCAAAGCTGAGTCAGAGTGTCGGTGACTCTGCGCCGTGTCGTCGAGCGACAAGCATCGTATTTAGCCGATGTAACATCCTCCCGACGCGCAACGGCATCGGTCACGACAAAAACTCAATGAGAGATTCGACGCAGCGTGTCGTCTGTTTCAGCGGAACGCGGATAGACGGAACATTCGAATAAAGAAGTGAGTTTCCGGACGACGTTAAATCCCCGCCAATGTTTCCGGCTGAATTGGCGGTGGTTTTTTCTAATCTGATTTCCAATGCAATAAAAAGCGGTCCGTCGAAACGGAAAGGTTCAGGCAAAGGGACGTTACAAATCCGACGGCACTGCTGTGCTGACAATCCAGAACACTGGACGACGAGTCGGTCTCCCGGATTCGGAAAAATGGTTTTTGCCTTTCAAATCTACAACGGTGGAATCCGACCCGGCATTTGGTCAAGATTATGGGAATGAATACTGCCAATACATCCGTAATATTTTGGAAGACAACGGTGCTACAATTCGTTTTGTGAGTCCAAGTCAAAGAGTTTTTCGACGGCGATCGAAATCCAAATTTTCTTGAAGCAATAGGAATTGTCTATGGAAGCG
This sequence comes from uncultured Planctomycetota bacterium, assembly GCA_963713365.1. Taxonomy (GTDB): domain Bacteria; phylum Planctomycetota; class Planctomycetia; order Pirellulales; family Lacipirellulaceae; genus JABDGM01. Next base: position 2,464 of record CAVQLN010000017.1, read on the forward strand.
GGACCCAAGATCGCCTTCATTGATGATAAGGAGGAAGAACTTCGAACGTTTGCTGACCAAGTAAAGGCTGGTGGTGCGAGCGCGAGTGCGGTTTATGACCCAAGTGAGATAACAAATGGCTTATTACAGGAAGCCGATCTGATTGTTGTCGATTACACTCTTGATGATTGGATCGATAATGTTCAAGTCGAAAAGGTGACCAAAGAAGTATGAAGCCGATCAATGGCGTTGCACTCACTTCTATCCTCCGAGAACACAGCGCGTAAAACTCAAATATTTTCCGCCCACGGCGTTTGCCTTGGTAACAGCCAATCCGGAGAATTTGGGTCCGATGCCAGCAGAGTGTCGCCCGCATGTCGTGTCGCGACTGAATAATGTTGAGTGGTTTTTCGATAAACGGAACAGCTAGACGTTAAGCAGACACTCTCACTTGCTTCGGCCGTGCAGAACTTACCCGACGCGATCGGCAACGAGCGAGGAAATATCAAAGCGTTGATGAGCTTTTTGGGCACGGATGGAAACGAACTGGAAGAGCGGTTTTGTGATGCCGTAGAACGATGCCGGCCCCCAATTCATTTACTCGGCGAGCGAAGTCATGGCGTGATTGTCTTGCGTTGGCTTTTGCATCGCATCTTGCCACATACGACGTTTCTTGTCGACGCTTTACACTTAGCAGCTCGCCTGTATGTCACGCCGGAATCATTAGATGCCTGCCTTACCAATTCCGAGCCTCTAAATACTCTTCTAACGGATATGAAATACTGCGGGCCCCTCGCGACATTCGCCGGCGATCGCTGGTGGAGGGATGGTGTGGAACAACTGCTTTGGACGATCACTGATGGCCACTCGAACGAGGCAACTGCAATTCATAAAGCGCGGTACAAGCACTGCTGGTGCCGAACAGCTTGTTCCGGTGGACGTGAAGAGACCAGTTGTCACCGTTGATCACGAACTGCGACCCGAGAGAACACTTTCTGATATGGCTGACGTGCATGCACTACAGTTAGACGATTGGCCAAGTTATGCCGAGCCGGCTTACGCGCAGTAAAGCGGAGATCGAAAGCCATGGAGAAATGCGAATGTATGTCATTGATAGCGAGTGAATATTTTGTCGCGAGTTGGCACTTCACAAACGAATGCATTCACGGGGCTGCTCGCTGGGAGTACGCCGCAATCCTGCGCCAACTCCAGTCAATTAAACATGCGCTGGTCCCTTTCTAAAAGATGACTACAAATGGGTGCTGGATGAGTGCGAGACTTCGCTGCGAAACCTGCAAAACAGTGCAAACGGAGGGGCCTGGTCGATAGATCGTTAGAATGCTATTCGGACAAACGATAGTGCAGGAGCATATCGGGCAAGCACATCCGGCGGTCTTTGCGTATATGGATTGCTATCCTTTGTCTGGCAAATCCAAAACACAGACCAAAGCAAAAGGAAGCAGACTCATTTTGTTTTGAACGGTATCGCTTCAACTAGTATTTTGATCAAGGCCGTGGACGACAACACTCTGGTTGCGCAATGGCAATTCGAGGCTGGTGATGCGACTTCTCCGGGATGCCATTTTCATTCGGCAGTAAACCAATACGGTACCGACGGATTATTTCCTGAGTGGCTCAAAGTTCCTCGATTCCCTGGACTGCTCCTAATGCCTCTGGATGGCCTTGAGTTCCTGCTGGGCGAATTGTTTCAGATTGAATGGTATCGCCACGTCAGCGAGTCTTCATATCATCGCGACTTGTGGTCAGCGGCACAGAAACGGCGTCTTGAGCGTGTTCTGGGCTGGCAGCTGAAGCAGGTGAGGAATTACGATACTACTCCGTGGATGTCGCTGAAGAGAGCTAAACCTGAGATCGGCCTGTTAACCGACGACTAACAATGCCGACAACTAGACCCTGCGAGTCCTGCATGGTATACTACGCCTGCTCGACTTGCATCAGCAATGGTCGATGTGATCTACGAATCCGAAGAGCAGCGATGGCTCGAGCCGAGTTGTGGTCGCGGTTCTTTCATTGAAGCCATAAGTTCGCTCGGCGTTGAGCGACGGAATATCATCGGTGTGGATACTCGACCGCAACAAGTCTGCAAGTGACCAACTTGGCCGTATCACACGAGGAGTAGATTTTCTTTGCTGGTCAACTCATCATACAAAACCCTTCGATTGTGTGGTCGGTAATCCACCGTATTTGCCCATAAACAGCTTGCCAAAGTCTCTTAAGCATCAGGCCGCCAATACTAAGCAGCTGAACGGTCAAGCGGTGGGTTTTCGCGAATACATGGTACGCGTTTCTAATGCAATCGGTGCGATTGCTCCGCAATGGCGGAAGTTTGGCGTTCGTTTTACCTGCCTCTTGTGAATATTCAAACTATGCCGAAGCCGGACGTGCAATCCTAACCTCATGCTTCGAACGCGTCGATCTGATACGAAGTCGGCGTCCACTTTTTGAGGAAGTACACGAAGGCAGTCTGCCGTTACTGGTTTGCCGCAACCGGGGAGGAACTTCGCAGCTATTCAGACGCCATGAAGTCCACGACATCGAAGGCGTAATAAGTCGATTGGGAATGCTGGAGAGATTGAATGCCCACTCCTGCCCAAAAGGGACACACGCGTGATTCAGGCAAACAACGGCGGTTATCAGAGGTGTTAGATATCCGGTTGGGAGGCGTTACGGGAGATTCATCCTACTTCGTCATCACGGAGTCACAGCGAAAGGAGTTGAAGTTGCCGATTTCCTCTGTGACACCTATTGTTTCCAGAAGTCGGCACATTATGAATAGTGCCATTACAGAGCGGCATTGGGCAAAACTGTGTGACGCGGATGAGAAGGTGTGGTTGTTCCGTCCGTCAAAGCGAAGTCTTTATTGCAAGTCTGTCAAGGCGTATCTACGGCGATCACACAAAACAGGAGGATGCCAGCGCGATGGTTACAAGATCCAACTTCGAGACCCTTGGTATCTGACGCCGCTTCCAGCTCGTGTAGATGCATTCCTAACTGGAATGAGCGGAACTGGAGTATGGATGTGCATGAATGAGTCGCATACGCTAAGCTCGACTAACACGCTATATGTTGCAACGTTTCGTGAGAATACTCCAAAGTATGAACGGTATGCATGGGCCTTAAGCATGTTGACGTCAGGTATTGCCAAGCAAATTGAACGGCTAGCGTGTGTATGCCGACGGGTTAGTAAAAATGGAGCCGGGACAAGATAGGAAGACTGAATGTTCCCGTGCCGCCACGATTAAGGAATCCCGTGTCGGTTTACAAACATGTTTGTCAGTTACTCTTCAATGGAAAGTCGTCAGAAGCGAATCGCTTAGCCGACCAGGCAATAATTGCGACTCGCGGTGCGCGTCTGGATCTAACCGAGTTTAAGAACGTAGGAACAGCCTCATTTTCGGCCTCCCGCCATCCAGAAAAATCTTTTCCAACCGGGCGCACGCATCTAGGAATTGGCCACCTAATGTGCTAGGCTGCATTTAGTCGTGTGGACGTCTGTTCAGTATTGGACGGGCTGAGACGGGTCGTTGGTTGCCGTGCGGAGTCGCGTTGTCGGCGGCCGCGCGGTAAGCGGTAGAGATTGGAACAGGTGGGTGACCCCAACCATAGTACCGCCAGAGATGGCGGCTATCGACTTTCCGGAAGAGCCTGACGCAACCTGCCGAAAAACAAAACGACTAGCTCAAGTCCCAACCGCCGCTGAAGAGACGGCCCGGGCTGCCAACGCGCGCCGACATGCGGCTTCGCCCGCCGGTCGTGCGCCGCGCAGCCCAGCGATAGGAGGCCGGCCTCCGTTTTTTTAATCCGATTTGAATTCATGGAGCCACGCTTGGATTGGAGCCCGCAGCGCAAGCAAGGGATTCTTCAGCAACCCTTGCTTGCGCTGCGGGCTGCGACCGATGCAATTGTGGTAGCGCGAAACGCAAAAACCCCCGGCGAAGCCGGGGGCTGACTGGCCAATAGCGAGAACGGCTTGGCTAAGAGCTGACAGCTAATAGCTAACAGCTTCGATTACAACTTCGCCACCGGCTGCGTGCGGGCGACATCCACGGCGACATCGAGCGCCGGGTCTTGCTCTGCGCGTGGTGCGAAGCGTACTTCCGTCGGAATGGCGGTCGGCGTGCCGCTTTGCACAGCGCCGGGCGCGTTGGGCGAGGCCGAGTTCACCAGCGAAGCGCTGCCGTCGCCGCCCGCGCCGCGGAAGGCGACTGTGTGCGACGGATTGGCGGCCGGCTCCGCTCCCGTGGCCACCTGCGTAGCACGACGTGCGTCGATGTCGGGGGTTACTCCGACGTTGCTGATTGGGTGACCGAGTGGGGAGAAGAAGCGCGCGGTGGTGAGTCGAGCGCCGGCACCGTTGGTACCCAGCGAAAAGATCCCTTGAACGGAACCCTTGCCGTACGAACGCGCGCCGACGATCTTGCCACGGCCGCTATCCTGGATTGCGGCGGCGAAGATCTCGCTTGCACTGGCGCTATCGCCGTCGATCATCACGACCAGTGGCACGCGCCATGTGCCCGGTCTGTGGGCGCGGTAATTGAAGTTCTCCTGCTCGCTGCGCCCACGAGTGGAGACGATGCCGCCGTCGGCAATAAACTTGTCCGCCACCTCGACGCTCGAGGTGAGCAGGCCGCCCGGGTTGCCGCGCAGGTCGATGACAAGGCTGCGCATGCCCTGGCGATGCAGACTCCCACAGGGCGTTTTCCAGATCGGCGGCGGTCGTCTTCTGGAACGCCACGATGCGGAGGTATCCCACGCCATTGCGCGGGTCGACGAGCTTCACGTCCTCCAGGCTGGGCACCTCGACATGATCACGGCGAACCACGACGTCGCGAGCCGCCTGGCCGGGCGTCACCACGCTCACCGTCACCAGGCTCCCCTCGGCGCCCGTGAGGAGCGAGGCGGCTTGGTCGGTGGAAAGCGCGGCTGGTGGTCTGGCCGTCAACAGCCACGATGCGGTCGCCGTCCGCGGATGCCGGCCTTCTCGGCCGGGCTGCGGGATGACGTGCACAATCAACAGGTCGCCGTTGTCGGCCTTGAGCTCGACGCCCAGGCCCACAAAGTTGCCTTCGATCTGCGAGTAAATATCACGAAGCTGATCGGCGGTGAGGAACGCCGAGTAATGGTCCAAACCGCCGGCCGCCGCCGCGGTGAATTCCAAGTAGGTGACCGTCTCGCTCAGGCCGATCCGCTGGTTGGCCAGCCGGGCGATTTGGGTGGCGATGGCCGACGTGTCGCGCGAGCTGCGGATCGCGTAGCGGCCGGGAAGCTGCGCGATTTCGGCACGCAGTTGGTGCACTTGCTGGCCGCGAACGCGAATCGCGTTGTCACGCAGGAACTCCTCGTTCGCCAGCGCGATGTCCATCGCCTGCGCACCGCGCCGGACGAGGTCTTGCCACGGAGGATTCGTGTAATAATGCGCGTCGATCTTGGTCAGCAAATCGGCGTATTGATTCAGCGACTGCTGCGGCCGCATCGTCCGCACCGCTTCGCGGAAGCTGCGGTCGTCGTAGCGCTGCTCGAGACTATAGTGCAGCCGGGCCACGTCGAAGCGGGCCTGCAGCGTGCGATCTTGCGGATACTCGCGGAGGGCGTCTTCGTAGCAGCTCAGGGCGTCGGCCCAGCGGCCGGTCAGCTCAAACGAGCGGCCCTTTTCCAACAGCGATTGAATGGCCGCCACAGCCTCGCTGGCAATCGAGACCTGTTCGGCCACCTGCGGCAAGCGCGGCGGAACGAACGTCTGGGCTTGCGTGGCCGCGGTGAGAACCGACAGCGTGGCGAGGGTTACGAAGCGAGCGATGAGCCGCAACGAGGCGAGGTGCCGATGTCGCATCAGAAGTTTCCATCCGTAGAGGTGAAGGCCTGATGTGCGTCAAGCCGCGCCAACACCGTTCTGGTGCCGGCGCATTTTGTGCGGCCACCGAGAATATAGATCACGAAAGCTGCACGGTCAAAAAATACAAACGCAGATTTTCGCTGCCTGCGCCTGATCTGCCCGGTATGCCCGTTACAGGCCGCGCCAACCGAGGCGCGGGGTGCTCGTTGCCCTGCGGGCAACATTAAAACCACTTGAAGCGGTTCTAGCGACCGGCCCTGCTTCACGGATTATGACGCTTGGTTAACATCCGGCGCCACCCGGATGTTTTGCACAAGCGATAAAACCGATCATGCGCCTGCGATTCGCCTTTGTCAAGTATTTCACCACAAGCGTCGCGCGTTCGCATCGACCGTGACTCGTTTCCTTTTGCTTCCGTGCGCTACACCGCGAGGCTTGCGCATTTGAGGCTCCGACAAAATGGCGTCGTGCCGACAAGAAACCGGTGCGTCGTATCACCAGCGCGCTTTGAGTGAGTGAGGATGCAGAATGCGGGACGCAGGGGTTCAGAGTTGCTCATCAGCGGTGCTCCCCCTGCATCCCGCATTCTGCATCCTGCCCCCCTCACTCTGCATCAACTACGCACGCGCGGTGCGACAGGTTTGCGCTAGCACTACGAGAAAGTTTTGGACGAAGTGTGGGAGGCGTCTCTGACGCCGATTTCGTTTTGCTCGATGATTTGCTCGACGCAAGGTCGGGATCAGAGATCCCTCCCACAAGGCCTCACGGGCAACTGCGCAGCTAGAGAGAATGATGGCAAAAAAAACTCGCCGCCCTTACTAGCCAGCCGCGGATTGAGGGGGGGACGGTGGCCCGCGGCCGCGCATTGTAAGGGACGGCGAGAGGTGCTATCGTGGCCGCGGGCTGGGGGGAGGGACCTCGCGGCCACGAACAGCAGTGCGACGGGCGGCCTTGGAGGTGCGACTGCCGCCCGACGCGTGGAGACTGTTCCTATACTTGGGCTACGAGACGGCGGCCGAAGTGGTTCGCGCGCTAAAGAATTATTTGCGGCCATAGTGTGGTACGACTCTCCGAGTCGTGAAAGGAAGTAAATTGCACACTGAGCCGTGCTCCGCGCGTTAAATCGCGCGATTCACGTGGTTCAGGAACCGGGCGAGTTTTTGCACCGTTAATCCATAACCAGTTCGCACGAGTGCGTGTCTTATCTATTGCTTATGGATTCGCCAAAGATCGAACGCGCTCTTTTCAGTGTCAGCGACAAAACCGGACTGACCGAATTCGCGCAGGGCCTCGCTGCGGCTGGCGTGGAAATCTACGCAAGTGGCGGTACGCGGCGACATCTTGAAGCGGCCGGCATTACGGTGCGCGAAGTCGCCGCCTACACCGGTTTTCCCGAGATGATGGACGGCCGTATTAAAACGCTCCATCCAAAGATCCACGGCGGCATCTTGTGCCGCCGCGACAATCCGGCCGACATGCTCGCCATCGCCGAGCAAGGCATCGTGCCATTCGAGCTAGTCGTCGTGAACCTGTATCCGTTCAAGGAGACCGTTGCGTGCGAAGGCGTGACAATTGAGGAAGCCATCGAGCAGATCGACATCGGCGGGCCAACGCTCATCCGCGCGGCGGCCAAGAACCACGCCTTTGTGACGATTGCTTGTGAGCGGTCTCAATACGGCCGCCTTCTTGAACAAGTGCTCGCCACCGGCGCGACAACCTCGGAAACTCGTCGTGAACTTGCGGGTGCCGCCTTTGCCTATACGGCGGAGTACGACACGGCGATAGCACGATACTTCGATCATCTCGCTGTGGGCGGCGTCTCAGACGCCGATGGAAGCAGACAACGCCAATCGGCGTCGGAGACGCCTCCCACAATCCTTCCCACGCAATTCAGCATTTCCCTTCGACGGGAGAGTCATCTCCGCTACGGCGAGAACCCGCATCAAGTCGCGGCACTCTATGTCTCGCCGGATTCCACACTTGGTTCTCTCGTTCGTGCGGAAAAACTTCACGGCAAGGAACTGTCCTACAACAATCTGCTGGATCTCGACAGCGCGCTCGCGGTCGCGCGGTCATTGCCGACGCCGGGCGTCGCCGTGCTGAAACACAATAACCCTTGCGGCGCCGCCACGGCCGCGACGCTTGGCCAGGCGATGCGGTTGGCTTGGGAAGGCGACCCTGTGAGCGCGTTCGGTTCGGTGCTCGGCTTCAATGTGCCGGTCGACGCCGCGGCGGCCGAGTTTCTCGCCGAGGCGGACCGGTTTGTCGAGGCGATCATTGCACCAGATTTCACGCCCGAAGCATTTGAGATTCTTACGACCAAGCCTAAGTGGAAGGCGAACGTGCGTCTGCTAAAGGTTGGCAAGATCGAGCCAGCGCAGGGGGCGTTCGAATTCCGACAGATTAGCGGCGGCATGTTATGCCAGACCGCCGATGATTTGCCCGATGATGAGTCGGAATGGAAAGTGGTGACGAGCAGCAAACCACATGACGCGCAGTTGAACGATTTGCGATTCGCTTGGGCCGTGTGTCGCCACGTGAAATCCAACGCCATCGTTGTGGCGAAGGATCAAGCGCTAGTGGGCGTCGGCGCCGGTCAGATGAGCCGTGTCGACTCCGTGGAGATTGCGATCCGCAAGGCGGGCGAGCGGGCAAGCGGATCGGCACTGGCCTCCGACGCGTTTTTTCCGTTTGCCGATTCAATTGAGCGTGCCGCTGAAGCAGGGGTTGCAGTGATCATCCAACCGGGTGGCTCGCGCCGCGACGACGAAGTGATCGCCGCGTGCAACCGTCACGCTCTGCCAATGATCTTCACCGGCCGGCGGCATTTCAGGCATTAACGTAGGTCAGCCTTTCCAGGCTGACGTCGCCGTAAAAAGCGCACCAGATTCAGGTCAGGCTAGAAAGCCTGACCTACGGGCTGGTTGCCCGACGGCTCTTTATAGCGCAAAATAGTAATAGCGGCATGATCGCAGGAACGTTCGCAGCCGACGCGCCCGCGGGCGCGAGTCTTGGGACTGATCTCGAAGCCCTTTTCCGACCGCGTAAGCGCGCGTGGTGCGCCGCAGCGCACGGTTCTCTGGTGGCACTATCGCATGGCCGACGTGACGTTGCGAGTTCTGGACGGTGCCGATCGTGGGCGAGTTTATGAAAACCTGCCCACGCCCGTCACCATCGGTCGTGAAGAGGGCAACACGGTGCAGCTCAACGACGAGCGCATCAGCCGCTTCCACATCAAGATCCAGGAGGATCAAGGAAAACTGGTGCTCACGGACCTGGAGAGCACCAACGGCACGCGCGTCAACGGCGAAGACGTGCAATTGCGGCTTCTGCGCTTCGGCGACGTAATTTCCGTTGGCCGCAGCGTGCTACTCTACGGCACGAAGGACCAGATCGTGAATCGGCTCGACGAGCTGCGCGACAACGGCCTGGAAATGACCGGCGAATTGGCGCAGAAAAGATGTCGCACGAGCTCAATCCAGACTCGGCCGATTTCGAGGTACGCTGGGGCGCTTCCGAAAATCTGCACAGCACGCTGCACATTCCCGCGCCGCCGGAGCTGCCGATGGGACTAACGCCCGGTCAGGCGGCCCAGCTCTCGGAAATTTTCGAATATCTCCACCTGCAGAGCCGCACGCTCGTGCAAGGCATCACGCTGCCCGAGGGGGCGACACACGCGAAGATGGATTTGCCGCATTGGCAAGAGCTGCTCGACCTGCAAGGTCGACTCGCCGAATACCTGCGCAAGATCGGTGAGCCGGCGGCGGAATAGCTTATTGTGCTTCGGGCTCACTGGAAAGCGCCTCCAGATCGGCGAGGTCTTTGATACGACCGGCGGCGCGCTTGTTTTGCCGTAAATCGTGTAGACCTATAAACTGCACGTCAACGCCTTCAATTCGACATCGTTCGGCGTTCCGATAACACTGCGCGAATTCCACCCCGGCGATTTCGCTGTGATCTCAACACGAATTGGCGGCTGCCCGATTCGAATGAACTTGGGTTTGTGCAGTAATGGTCTGCGAGCGAGGGGTTGTGCTGAAAAGCCGAACTTTTGAAGTGCCGCAGCAAGCCGCTCCTGGTTCTCGTCGTCAATTGCGACCCACACATCGAGGTCGCCAGTTGCCCGGCGATAACCGTAGAAGTTGACGGCCATCCCGCCGATGACGAGGTATTCAACCTTCTCCTCGTTCAAGAATCTCAAAAGATCGAGGAAGTCGGGCAGTAACGGGATCGTATCCATAATTGATTTGCCGCAGAAGCTCACAGGCGGCAAGACGCTCGATTCGTGTCTTGGAAAGCCAATACTCGCGGTCTAGTGCCGCCGCTTCTTCGAACGAATCTAGTATTTCAACGGCAGACTTATCGAGCTTTGCAGAGACTTGCTTAAACACGGGGCACCTTCATGCGCGAGCGTTATACCATTATACCACGCGCGTTGACGAGTCGGATTGTGAATATTTTCAGAGAGGTGACAATCGCGCATGCGTAGCGATAGAATGACCAGTACGTTGTAAGTTTCGGGGTCGTGGACGACCCGGCTCGCTGGGGAAGGGAACCGCTGTGACTGCGCTGCCGTTTGCTCATCTGCATTGCCATAGCCATTACAGTCTTTTGGATGGAGCCAGCCCGATCGAAGGCATGGTCGGCCGCGCCAAAGAGCTGGGCATGAACGCGCTGGCGATCACCGACCATGGCAACCTGTACGGCGCGCTGCGAGTTCTACGAAGCGTGCCGCGAGGCGGGCATCAATCCGATCATCGGTTACGAGGCGTATGTCGCCCCCGGCAGCCGGTTCGATCGAAGCAGCGAGCGCGAAGGGCGAGACGAGCTATCACCTGACGCTGCTGGCCGCGAATCGCACCGGCTTCGAAAACCTGGTGCAGCTTTCCAGCAAGGCGTTTCTGGAGGGCTTTTATCACAAGCCGCGGATCGATCGCGAGCTGCTCGAGCCGCTCACACGAGGGCTCATCTGCCTTAGCGGCTGCGTCTCGGGCGAGTTGAGCCGCACGCTGCTCGCGGGCAACACGGCCGACGAAGCGCTTGCGCGCGGCGAGGATCTGGCGGCCTGGTTCCATCGCGTCTTCGGCGATCGGTATTTCATCGAGATTCAAAACAACGGCCTGGATATTCCAGCGGCAAGCAATGGAAGCTGTCGCTCGACCTGGCCAAGCGGATGGGCCTGCCGCTGCGTGGCCACGAGCGACGCCCACTACGTTCGCCGCGAGGACGCCGTGGCGCAGGACGTGCTGCTGTGCATCAACACGGGCAAGTTCCGCACCGACACGAACCGGATGCGGATGGAGGGCGACCAGTTCTACCTGCGCAGCCCAGAAGAAATGTACGCCGCGTTTCCCGGGCATGGAGGATGCCGTCGCCCGTTCAGCAGCAGATCGCCGACAGGGTCGATCTTGCAACTGGAGCTTGGCAAGCGGCACTTTCCCTCGTTCACTCCGCCAGCCGCGAAGACGACCAGCGAATATCTGCGCGAGCTGTGCGAAGCGGGCTTGCGGGAACGTTACGCCGACCGATCCACGACGCTGGGAAAACAGCGATCTGCAATCGGGCACGCTCGCAGAGGATGTGCGCAAACGGCTCGACCGCGAGCTGGACGTCATCGAGAAGCTCGGCTTCTGCGATTACTTCCTGATCGTGTGGGACTTCGTGCGCTACGCCGCGGAGCAGGACATTCCCTGCACGGCCCGCGGCTCCGGCGTCGGCTCGCTGGTGTGCTACGCGCTGCGACATCAGCCACGTCTGCCCGCTGCGAGTACGGCCTGCTGTTCGAGCGGTTCCTCGACGAGAACCGCCGCGAAGCGCCCGATATCGACATCGACTTCTGCAAGGATCGCCGCGGCGAGGTCATCCAATACGTCAAGGACAAGTACGGCGAGGCGAACGTCGCCCAGATCGGCACGTTCGGCACGCTGGCCGCGCGGGCGGCGATCCGCGACGTCGGCCGCACGCTCGGCATGCCGATCTTTCGCGTCGATCAGATCGTCGCCATGGTGCCCGATCAGCTCGGCATCACGCTCGACGACGCGCTCGAACAAAGCGACGACCTGCACAAAGCGTACGACTCGGACGGCGAAATCCGCGAGCTGATCGACCTGGCGATGAAGATCGAGGGCCTCGCCCGCAACGTCGGCACGCACGCCGCGGCCGTGGTGATCGCCGAGCAGCCGGTCGACGAATACGTGCCGCTGCAGCTACGTGAAGGGCAAGACGGAAGTCATCACCCAGTGGGCGATGGGCGACGTCGAAGCGCGCCGGCCTGTTGAAGATGGATTTCCTCGGCCTGCGCAACCTCACGATCCTGGCCAAGGCGGTCGAGCTGATCGAGCAGTCGCGCGGCGAGCGGATCGATCCGCACAAGTTTCCGCTCGACGACGCGGAGACGTTCGCCCTGCTCTGCCGCGGCGAAACCAAAGGCATCTTCCAGCTCGAAAGCGGCGGCATTCGCGACCTGCTGCAGCGGATGAAGCCCGACCATTTCCGCGACATCATCGCCACCAACGCGCTCTATCGGCCCGGCCCGCTCGAAGGCGGCATGGTCGACGACTACATCGAGGTGAAGCACGGCCGCAAGCCGGCCGACTACCCGCACCCGGTCACTGAAAGAAGTGCTCGAAGAGACGCACGGCGTGATGGTCTACCAAGAGCAGGTGATGCGGATTCTCAACCTGCGTGGGCGGCATCGAGCTGGCCGACGCCTACACCTGCATCAAGGCGATCAGCAAGAAGAAGCTGCCGATCATCGCCAAGTTCCGCGAGGAGTTCATCGACGGCGCCGCGGCAGCAGGGCCTCGACAAGAAGAAGGCCGAGCGAGCTGTTCGGCCAGATCGAGAAGTTCGCCGGCTACGGCTTCAACAAATCGCACAGCACCGCCTACGCGCTGATCGCGTATCAGACGGCGTACCTGAAGGCGCACTACCCGGTCGAGTTCATGGCCGCGCTGTTGTCGGGCGACATCCCGGGCCGCAACTTCAAGAGCAAGGATTCGCTGGTCGAGCACCTGGAAGACTGCCAGCGGATGGGCGTCGAGGTGGTGCCGCCGGACGTGAATCGCTCGCGACGTCGATTTCGCCGGTCGTGCGACGGGCAAGATTCTGTTCGGCCTCAGCGCGATCAAAGGCTGCGGCAGCGGCGCGGCCGAGGCGATCGTCGCCGCGCGCGAGTCGGCGGGCCGTTCGCCAGCCTGTTCGACTTCTGCGAGCGCGTCGATCCGCAAGCCTGCGGCCGCGCGACGATCGAAACGCTCATCAAGGCCGGCGCGTTCGATTCGCTCGGCGGCCACCGTTCGCAGCTGCATGGCCGCCATCGACCGGGCCATGCAAAGCGGCGCCGCCGTGCTGGCCGACCGCCGCAGCGGTCAGACGCGGCTTGTTTCAGGACGGCGACGACGATCGCCGGCTCGCGGCCGACGCCGTCGCTGCCGCACGCTGCCCGAGTTTGGCGACAAAGAACGGCTTGGCCATGGAGAAGGAAGTGCTGGGCTTCTACCTGTCGAGCCATCCGCTCGCCGAGCACGAGGCGACGCTGCGCACGTTTCTGCACGCACACGAGCGCGCAGCTCGCCAAGCTCGAAGCCGCGCACGGAAGTGCTTGTTGGGCGGCATGCTGGCCGCGATCAAGTTTTCGCACACGAAGAACCCGCGCCCGGGCAGCACCAACACCAAGTACGCCATGTGGGACCTCGAAGATCTCGACGGCATCGTGCGCTGCATCCTGTGGCCGGAGCAGTTCGCCGAGTTCGGCGCAGCTGGTGAAGGCCGACGCGATTCTCGCGCTGCGGGCCAGCGATCGACCGCCGGCCGGGCAGCCGACGAAATCAACCTCATCGTGCAACGAATTGATTCCGCTCGAAGAGCTTTCGTCGCGATTCTCGAGCGGCGTTTTGATCCGCATTCGCGAAGACGTTCACGGCGGCCGACATGCTGCCCAAGCTGCGCGAGATCGTGCGCGGCTACCCCGGCGCGAAGCCGCTCCGTCTGCGGCTGGAGCTGGCCGACGGCGGCTGCGTGATGATCGATGCCCGAAAAGCGGCGTGGCGATCGACCCCGAGTTGCGTCGGCGAGTCGACGAGCTTCTGGGTCAGGGCAACTTCCGAATCATGGCCGCGGCGCGTACGCCAACGCAGCCCGCCTCCAACGGCCGCCGCCGCGCACTGGCACGAACTTGAGCCGGTGGGACGGATAATCGTGTGCGTCGAATCCAAGATGACGGACAGGATTGTCCATCCCACGCCGCCCAGAATTCGTTGCTGGCGTGTTCGGTTACTGATGTTGATCCTATTTCCGGGTGGAACGATAATACGCAATTCACCCGGGAGTATTGCATCATGTGCTCATGTTTAGCAGGCGTTGCTGGTTCATCGTTTTCGCGTCAGATCATGGGCATCGTAATGGCGATTGTGGCCGCGCAATCGGCCAGCGCCGCGATTAGCTCCAGCGGCAGCGTCTTGCCGAGTCCGCCGCAGACGGCGGGCGCCGATCCGGTAATTGGCGTCGACAACATCGGCCGATTCACAATCACGCCGTCGAGCGTTGTTACCTCGGACGTGGCGATCATCGGACGTGACCTTACCGGCATCGGATACGCGGTTGTCTCGGGCTTCGACACCGCCACCGGCTCAGGGGCCGTTTGGAATACGAACAACATCATCGTGGGAAGTTCCGGCACCGGCTCCTTGGAAATCCTGGACGGCGCTATCGTGACGGTCGACTTCGCGGGCAATCCCGGCAGCGGCGACCTGGTCATTGGTCAGAACCACGATAGTGTTGGCACCGTTGTCGTCAGCGGCCGCGGCTCGCTCTTGCGTATAGGCGACGACGCATTCATCGGGCACAATACTAGCGGTCCAGGCGGAACAGGCACGCTGATCATCGAAGATGAGGGCTTTGTCGTTGCGACCAACGATGCCGCGTCCGGCGTGGATACAGTCGCGATCGGTGCGCGCGGCCGCGTCGAATTGGACAATGGCCGGCTGCGCACCGAGGACCTCGACAATAACGGCGCCGTCGTCGGTCATGGTCGCGTCGACAGCGAATTGACGATCGCCAATCTCGTCGGCGGCCGCTTTGAAGTTGGCCCGGGCGATCGCATGGTTGTCAACGGCGGCACCAGTGGCAATCTGGGCTTCGACAACGACGGCGAGGTTGCGGTCGTTGGCGGTCAAATGCATTTCCTCGAACAGTTCACGAATTCGAATCAGGCGGCCGCCGTCACGCTGCTGAATGGTGTTGTGCATTTTCCGATTCCGACGACGGGCTTCGGCTTCGACAGCACCGGCGGCGTGCTGGCCAGCACCGGCGGCGTGAACGACATCTACGGCTCGGTGCGCATTCAAGGCGCGTCGAGCCGGATCGTCGTGGCCGGCGAGAGCACGGCCGTGTTTCACGAGCCGGTGACCAACAGCGGTTCGACGATCGAAGTCTTTCCCGGTTCGACGGCCGTCTATTTGCAAG
Organism: uncultured Planctomycetota bacterium; assembly: GCA_963713365.1. Taxonomy (GTDB): domain Bacteria; phylum Planctomycetota; class Planctomycetia; order Pirellulales; family Lacipirellulaceae; genus JABDGM01. The sequence continues at coordinate 17,762 of CAVQLN010000017.1, forward strand.
GCCTGACCACAACCGGCAGCGGCTCGGCGCTCTCGGTACACCTGGCCGATCCGGCTGAGGATCCCGACTTCGGTTCGGTCGAAGTCAGCGGCGGCGCCGCGCTCGACGGGACGCTGCAGGTTCAACTCGCCGGCGGTTTCGTTCCGTCGCTCGGCGACGCGTTCCAGATTCTCACCGCCAGCGGCGGGCGAACGGGCACGTTCACGAGCGAGGTTCTGCCGTCGTTATCCAGCGGTTTGGATTGGGAGCTTCAGTACACTCCCAACTCGGTCGTGCTCTCAGTGATCAGCAACGTCCTTCCGGGCGACTACAACGCGGACGGGGTTGTCGATGCGGCGGACTATGTCGTGTGGCGCAAGACCGACGGCAGCCAGGTGGGCTACGACTTGTGGCGCACCAACTTTGGCCGCACGGCTGGTGCGGGAGTTGGCAGTTCTTCGACTGTCTCGGTGCCAGAGCCCGCGGGCCTTCTCATGGTGCTGGCCGCGTCTTTGGCAGGAGTCTATCGCCGACGGGACCGCTGGCGCAGTCTACGCGCAGCAAAGGAACGCCATCGATAACAGCCAGGGCCGCAGAATGGCTGACCTGGCAAGCGCTAGTGGGATTCGCGCTGTCGTCCACCGTGTCAAGACCGCGTGATAGCATCAAGTCGTTGCAATGCGGGCGCGCGTTTGAAAACAATCTTTCGAACAATTAAACGCGCCTTATCACTGCCTGCAACGTCGATTCTCGTTTGCCGCCGTGCCTCGCGGCGAATTGCCACTTGCGAGCCACGGCTTTTAGCACAAGGCTGTAGCGCGTAGGAAACAACGCAGTTCCTCGAATCGGTTTCAAAACCCTCTCCCTTTGGGAGAGGGTAGGGTGAGGGTGCCTCGCGTACGGGTTATTCGCCTCACCCCGGCCCTCTCCCGGAGGGAGAGGGAGGGTTACACCAAAGGATTGGAAGTGAATCAGCATCTCGAAAAAGCTCGGAAAGCTAACCAAGCCGCGGACGCCATTGCCGGCTCCATGGCACGAACTCTGTTGGAAATGCGACCGACTCTTGCACATCAGTTCAAACTCGACGAGCAACTGGTGACCTTAGCCATTGCTCAAGCCGCAATGGGAGTCGCCGCCAGTGCCGCCTCGAAGGCGACTGGAATGGTCGAAGAAGAATGTGCTGAATTAAAGGATCGACTGAACGCGGTCGTTTTTGACGCGATGAATGAATTGCTAATTGAATGAATTTGCGAAAGTGACCTAGCTACCGAGCGGTCGGTGGCTGACCTATTTCCTGGATCGCCGGGTGACCAGCTTGAAGAGTGCAACCATGACATTACGCGTTCAGGCAGACCCAACACACTTTGGCCTGCAGGCAAACGGGAGATACATGCCCGGGAGTGCCGAAATTAAACGAGTTTGCGCCGAAATCCGCTCTGGATGGTCGGCAAATGAACGCAACAAGCGAAAGAGGTGGGCACGATCAATGCCGGTGACGATAAGCGCAATCTCAATCCCGGGACCGGCCATCCGCATTTGCAACCGATGATGCACGCGTGACTTCATATCCACCCCATTGCCGGCCAACTGCTCGACGACCGCCGATCGCCCGCAATTAGGTTGGCGAAGTTCCAACGGCCGTCGTAAAATGACGGTATGATCCACAACATCGACGCAATCTACGATCACGGCGTGCTCCGCCCCATCGCCCCGCTCTCGCTTCCAGAGGGTGCGCGGTGCGCTCTGCGCGTTGAAGAAGAAAACGGCAGCCCGCCCCTATCCAGCGATTACAACACTTGGCTCGACAATCTCGCGGGCCGCTGGCAGGGCGACTTCGCACGCGGCGGCGAATTGCTAAGGAGGCTGACGTGACGAACCCGACCATCGAAGGCATCGTGGAGAACGGCCAGATTCGGCTGCTGGAAAACGTTCGTTTGCCTGAAAACACGCGCGTATATGTGGTCATTGCCGAAAGCGATGCATCGCGGCCCGCACGTATATACAGCCCGCGACTCGCACATCCGGAGCAGGCCGCCGATTTCGTGAAACAAGTCTTCGAGGAACCGACGGATGCCGGAATATGATGCGGCTCTATACGACCCGCCGGCGCCAGTCGCGCGTAACGCTACGAAATCTTCAGACGAACGCCGAGCTGGCGGACCAGCATCTCCTGATCGATACCGGCGCCGACGCTACGCTCATCCCTCAAGCCGCCCTCGTGTCACTGGGACTGCAGCCGATTGCGGACGTTACCTGCGAGCTTATCGCATTCGACGGCACACGCAGCGTTGCGTCGGTCGCCGATCTGGACCTGATCTTCCTGAACCGCCGTTTTCGCGGCCGGTACTTGCTCACCGATCAGGATACTGGCGTACTTGGCCGCGATATCTTGAACCACTTGTCGCTTGTTCTCGACGGTCCAGGCAATCAGTGGACCGAGCACGGCTGATCGAAAGCGGCACCCCAGTTTTTCGCGATGGAGCGCGGTCGGCAAGCCGACGGGGACAACGATCGACATCGCTGGCCCGGAAAGCGATCCGCATGGACGACGTGGTCGCAATCTTGGATTTCCAAATAGTGTACCTACTAGCTATGAACATAGGTCGATACACTTGGAAATTGTGACTATGGTGAGCAGCGTGGTAAGCAGGAGAATAGTTCCAACATGGCGGGCGACTTGTTGACATCCTCCGCGTTCCGTCAGGCAGTGTCCGGCCTGCAAAAGCGTGCCGAAAAGCAAACGGACTGGCAGAAACTGGAAGAAGTTTTTGTCAAAACGGACCTGTTTGATCGAGTCGGTAGTCCGGATTCGCAGCTTGTCCTTGGTCGGCGAGGAACCGGGAAAACTCATCTTCTACGAGTGTTCCACAAGGATATCTTAGCTCGAGGAGGTGTGGCCTTTTATTTCGACTGTACGCGGTTGGGTAGCGGTTTCGGCGGGCTCAACGTCGACAAATTTGGCGTGGCCACGAAGTATTTTGTCGCGTTTCTAAATGATTTCGGAACCGAGCTCCTTGATGTTGTTTCTCATCTTGAAAACCCTGACGAATTGATAGAGCAGTCGTTGCTTCAGCGCCTGTCGAGCTTGGCGTCCGAAATGCAGTCGCGATCTGGCAATGATGCGCAGTTGCCTACGTTTAACTATCGGCAAATATCTGATCTATTACGCTCGATCACGGATAAACTTGGTTGGAATCGTGTATATCTAATCCTTGATGAGTGGGCTCAGGTGCCATTGGAGGCACAGGCCTACTTTGCCGAATTCCTGAAAAGAACAGTACTGACTGTACCGCAGCTATCACTGAAAATACTCGCCGTCAACTATCAATGCCAGTTCTCACGTCCTGAAAACGGGAATTCTATCGGCTTAGAACGAGGTGCAGATATCCCTGATGTCATCGACCTGGATCGTTACCTCGTTTACGACGAACGACGCGATTTTGTCCAGGAGTTTTTCGGCCAGCTACTCTTTAACCACCTGGGGTCTGCTCTTACTTGGCCGCTTGAATTCGATGCCAAGCAAAAAGTAACTCGTGTACTGAAGCTATTCACGCAGGAGCGTGCTTTCAGCGAACTAGTCAGAGCAGCAGAAGGTAACTGCCGCGATTTCCTATGTGTCTTCTGCCGTGCGTATTTTGATGAGTATAGACAATCTGACAGCTCTAACTTACTGAGTATCGCGAATGTAACAAAGGCTGCTGCAAGTTGGTACGATACCGAAAAAGCTGCAAACGTAGCCGCGGAAGATGAGGCTTTGGAAACACTTTCGCATCTAATGAACGAAATCTTGAAAGGTTACAAATCGCGTACATTTCTCGTTGAGGCAGAGAAAGTTAACCACCCGCGTCTGCTTCGATTATTGAATGAACGGATTTTGCATCGTTTGAACGTGACCTATTCGCACCCGGACACGCCTGGAATCCGCTATGAGTTGTTCACGATTGATTACGGCGTCTTTGTCCGATTTCGTGGAACGGTGAATGCAGTTAAAGAAGAAGTCTTCGTCGTGGAAGGTAGCAACGATGACTTGGTGGTGCCAATCGACGATCATCGAAGTATTCGACGAATTGTGTTCGATCCGGACAAAGTTAAGTCGCAGCGCACGACTAGTGCAACTAGCTCAACGAAGGATCGCTTTCTGTTCGAAAAATGGCGCTGAGGGTTCAACAAAACGATGCTCACGATTGGTTGTATAACGCCTTCGGCGTAAATGATGGTTTTTGATCCGAATCCCAGGGTGCGCCCTTCGACAAGCTCAGGGCGACCCTGGGCTACGGTGTTTAACCGCTTCGCGGTTTCGTATTCAGGACTAACATCGCATGGCTGACGAGCTTCCATATTCCGCCCCCGACACCGGCAAATCTGCTCCGCTGGCGCATATTGTGTTTTTCACGCTTGCGGAACCCAGCGACGCCAATCGGTCGAAGCTCGTTGAAGGGTGCAAGAAGTATCTCGACGGGCACGAAGGCATTGTTTATTTCGGGGTTGGCGTCAATGCGCCCGAATACAATCGCGAAGTCAATGATCGCGATTACGATGTGGCCCTGCACCTGGTTTTTGAAACGGCCAGGCACCAGGACGTTTACCAGACGCATCCCCGTCACATGAAGTTCGTGGAAGAGTGTAAGGGATTGTGGAAGAAGGTCCGCGTGTTTGATTCGAGACTCAAGTAGTCGTCGCTGGCGGCGGCTGTGGGTGTTGTGAGAGTTGAGCGTTGGTTTACCCCCTCCCTAACCCTCCCCGCAAGGGGGAGGGAACCGGAAGAGCAATTAAGAGCTAGCGCAAAGGGGGAGGGAATCGGACGAGCAATTAAGAGCTAGCGCAAAGGGGGAGGGAACCGGAAGAGGAATTAGGAGCTAGCGCAAGGGGGCGCGAGACGGAAGGAAAAGAAGGCGTCAGCTTTCTCTGCTGGAAATGGTCGAGAGTCAGACGGTTAAGTCGTCAATCGCCCGTTTTCAAGCTCCATTCGTTGGCGATCTCCAGACACCGCATCTCAAAATGTTCTTATTTTGCTCGAAAAAAGCTTTCAACGCGCGGTGCCTTCCGGTTATGCTATACCCGTTGCCTTTCGACGCTTACCTCCGTCGCGATTGCGCGAGGCGAGTTCGTCGAGAGCGCACGATTCATGCAATCATGCGAAGTTACCTGCCGGTGCGTAGTCCGTTAGGTCACGTGGTGCATCCTTGTTAAAACGATCGGAGGGGATCTCATGAGAAAGAATCTGCTGGCGACGCTCGGCGTCTTCATGCTCGTTGCGTCGCAAGCGACTGCGCAGAACTTGGTCGAGAATCCGAGTTTTGAGGATCCGACGGTGAGCATGGGCTCAGCGAACGATGTCTGGTTCCGATTTGGAGGCGGCGCCAATGGCACGTCGTCGGAGAGCACTGTGATGCCGCGCACGGGTTCGCGGCATATTGAGCTGCAACTGATCGGAGCGAATCAGTTCGCCGGTGTGTTTCAGAACTTGAACACGACCATCAACCCGGGGCAGATTGTGAATTTGTCGGGTTGGGCCAGGAATGCTGCGAACGGGCCATTCAATGCGACGCAGGAAATCAAGCTTGAGTGGCAAGGCACGCCCAATCCGCCCCAGACCTTCCTTGCCGACCTGACTCTCGGTTCGGCTTATGAGATGTTCTCGCATACGGGCGTTGCACCGGCGGGGACGACTGGCCTGGTGGTCACCTACGCGATCGCGTCGGGCGGCCCGGGCCAGGGCGACGCGTTAGTGCATCTCGATGACATCTCCGTGACGATCGTCCCCGAGCCGGCCACTGTTGGCCTCGTGGGATTGGGCTCACTGGGATTGGTCGCCTTCGCGCGGCGGCGCCGCAAGTAAACCATTCACGCGGCTGACGTTTTTTCGATGTGACTCGACCGGGGCGCTCAGGCCAAGCCTGGGCGCCCCGTTTTGTTTGATGTCCCGGGTGCGCACGGGTGCCATAGGCATTGGCCAGTCGTTCGCGCCGGTGCCGCTGGCGAATAGCCGCAAGGGTTTGGTCTTGAGTCAGCGCTGGCCACGGGCAGTGGCACACAAGTACGTTGCTGCAAGCCGTTGGCAACCAAAACTCGCCGCGCTGCCGCTTGGCTTTTGTGCATCGGAGCGGCCATTTCGCTAAACCGAAAGCGGACGCTACACTACAGAAGCTAGTAGTGACACTTCCGTTAGCGAAATAAGCGAATGGCGCAGATTCACCGCATCTTGGTCACCGGCGGGGCCGGATTTCTCGGTTCGCATCTTTGCGAGCGGCTGGTGGACCAGGGGCACGACGTGGTTTGCCTCGATAACTTCTTCACCAGCCAGAAGACGAACGTCGCGCACCTGTTGGACCGGCCCAACTTCGACCTCGTGCGGCACGACATCACGCAGCCGATCGTGCTGGAGGTGGATCAGATTTACAACCTGGCATGTCCCGCCGCGCCCGGCCACTATCAGTACAATCCGATCAAGACGATGAAGACTTCGGTGCTGGGCGCGATCCACATGCTGGGTCTCGCCAAGCGCTGCCGGGCGCGAATCCTGCAGGCTTCGACCAGCGAAGTTTACGGCGACCCGGAGGTCCATCCACAGCCAGAGTCTTATCGCGGCTCGGTGAACCCGATCGGTCCGCGGGCCTGCTACGACGAAGGCAAGCGGGCGGCCGAAACGTTGTTCATGGATTACCACCGCATGCACCGCATCGACGTGCGGATCGTGCGGATCTTCAACACGTATGGGCCGCGGATGCATCCGTACGATGGACGCGTAGTATCGAATTTCATCCGCCAGGCGCTGCGCGGCGAGGACATCACCTTGTTCGGCGACGGCAGCCAGACGCGCTCCTTCTGCTATCGCGATGACCTGGTCGAGGGCATGATGCGCATGATGAACGGGGATTTCATCGGACCGGTGAACCTCGGCAACCAAGCGGAGTTCACCATCTTGGATTTGGCCGAGCTGGTGATGGAGCTTACGGGAAGCAAATCCAAAATCATTCCTAAAGACCTGCCGGTCGACGACCCCACGCGACGACGGCCGGACATCACGCTGGCCAAAGAGAAGTTGGGCTGGGAGCCGCAGACGCCGCTGCCCGAAGGCCTCAAGAAGACGATCGACTGGTTCCGCACGATCCGGTGGGAAGAGTACCGGGCGCCGACGCCGAATTACTGATTTACTCTCTCGCTACGGTCGGCACGTTGAAACCTCGCACCGACGATGCCTTTTAACGCCGCAAACATAGCCAAGCCGATCAGCGCTCCCAGCGCGTCGCCGAGCAAATCGTAGAGGCTGGCCTGACGGTCCACGAGTGTTTGCGTCCACTCGTCGATCGCCCCATACAGAACTAGCAGCAGCCACGCACATGCCAGGTGGCGAAGCCCAATTGGGCCTGCCGACAACTGCCACGCCGTCGCCAGCAGCATTCCCAATAATGCGAAGGCGGCGACGTGCACCAGCTTGTCCGTCGAAGCACCGGGCAGTGTGGCCATCTCGCTGGGAATGTGCGTCATCACGAACAGCGCCAGCCAATACAGCCCGAGCGCGATCTGCCAGATGAACGATTGCCGGATGAGTTTGCGAAAACGCTGCTGCATGACGAAAGCGCCGATTGCGAGTTGGATTACGCAATAGTACGTTGAAAGCCCTGAAGCGAAAGCCCCAACCCTCACAACACCGCCGCCGAATTGTGGCCAGCCTGCGAGAAATCACCATCGTATCCGGCGGCCAAACGGGGGCCGACCGCGCGGCCCTCGACTTCGCCATCGAACACGACATTCCGCACGACGGCTGGTGCCCGCGAGGTCGGCCGGCCGAGGATGGAACAATTCCGCGGGTATACGAGCTTGAAGAAACTCGTTCGCGCAAGTACTCGCAGCGGACGGAGTGGAACGTCCGTGACAGCGACGCCACGGTCGTGTTCAGCGTCGCGCCGAATCCGGCAGGCGGCACGGCGCTGACACTCGCAGTGGCGCGCCGGCTGGAAAAGCCGTATCTCCATCTGTGCCGTGAGACGTCGAATGTGGCCGAGTCGGCCGCTCGTTTGATCGCATTTATTGCTGAGCATCAGGTCGCCCGGCTAAATATCGCCGGACCGCGGGCTTCGCAGGAACCCGATGTCGCAGCTTTCGTGCGCGATGTGTTGCAGGCGGCGCTGGCCAACATTAGCCCGAAGCGCTAGCGAGGGACATCGGGTCAAAACTCCCTCGCTTGCGCTTCGGGCTAATGTGTCCATCGATATTCGCACGCTAGCGATGCTGGCCTGGTGCGAAACCTTGCCGGTCGGGCGAAGTGCTCCCGTCGGGCGAAGCCTTGCGGTTGCACAAGCGCGAGCGCCGCCCGTCAGCCTATTACATTTGTAGCGATTGCAGCGGCGATACCAGTTGTAAGTATGCCGAGCGAAGGGTTTATGCCGGTTGTGCGGCCTAGACCCTTTCGCCGTCGGCGAACGTGCCGCGCGCTTCCAAAACAACGAGCGCCCGCGCGCGGCTTCTAGGAGCAACGAATGAGATTCACTGCATTGCAAGCATGGCTGGCATTGATGAGCGTGCTGTTAGTTTTTGGTTCGCAGGTCGCGGCAAGCGAGCCGGAGTTTATCGACGTCGAAAGTCGCTTTGAGCAATTGGAGCAAAAAACGTTGGGTCGCTTTCCGGTGCAGCCCACTTCGTTCATTCCTGACGCGGAGCCGGGAGCGACGCGCCTGCCCGCGCCGCGCGAATTGGCCGACACCGAGGCGAGCGAATGTGCCAGCAGCTCGTGCCGATCCCGCGATAAGAACTGCGGCGATCAGGGTTGCTGCGACAACAATTGCAGCGATACGGGTTGCTGCGATTGCGAGCATGGGCTAATTCACGGCGTGTATTACGCCGAGGTGCAACACATGTGGCTGCGTGCCCACGTGATGGAAAATGCCATCGGCAAACTTTCGGAGCAGTTCGCGTATTCGCCGCGGATCGTGATCGGCTACGAGGACAAGCAAGGAATCGGCGGCCGCATACGATACTGGCATTACGACCAATCAACAGACAATCTTACGGATCCAAGCCTGCCGATACGCTTCGAAATGGGCGTGATTGACATCGAGGGAACGAGCCGTTTCGGCACGGAGCGCGCAGAGCTGGTCGTCGCCGGCGGCTTTCGCTGGACCGACGCGCGAATCACGCTCGCCGATGCGCCCGTGGCCAACGACATGCCGGGCATCACCTTTGCGGCCGACCTGCGTGTGATTATTTGCCGCGAGCGCTGCTGGGAATGGGCAAGCATCGCCGGCGCTCGCTATTCGCTTTCGGGTGGCGATTGGGAAGGGGCTGCGAACGGCTTCCTCGCGCCGAATCACGATGACAACGTAATCGTCAACGAGTTTTACGGCGGCTTCGAGTACATTCAGCATTACAGGGGCTATGACGCGTTCGCTCGCATCGCCTTCGAAGTTCAGAACTGGCAAAGTGACGTCGCCGGCCAAACCGCCGGCGCCGACTCGATCAATTTCATGGGCCCCGGCGTGCACGCGGGCATGATCTTCTAGTAGCGGTTCATTTACTCCCTATCCCTCTCCCGCTGGGAGAGGGTTGGGGTGAGGGTTTCTCGCGAATAAGCAATGCACCCTCACCCTGCCCTCTCCCGAAGGGAGAGGGTTCGCGTCGTGCGGCTCTCAACGTATCGACGGCCGACTGCCCACCCGTTACCTTGACGTGACCGTAATGCGTCACGTCATTGCAATGGGACATGGCCATGGCCCTCGAAATCTCGCCTCAACAAACTCGCATCGGCTGGATCGGCACGGGCGTGATGGGCCGATCGATGTGCGGCCATTTGCTTCGATGCGGGCTACAAGATCACGCTGTTCAATCGCACGAAGTCGAAGGCCGCGGAGCTAATCGATCGCGGCGCCAAATGGGCCGATTCGCCGCGCGACGTGGCAGCGGCATCCGACGTCGTGATCTCGATCGTCGGCTTTCCCGAGGACGTTCGATCGGTGCTGTTGGAGGGCGATGGTGCGCTGGCCGGCTGCAAAGCCGGAAATGTCATCGTCGACATGACGACAAGCCGGCCGTCGCTTGCCGTTGAGATTGCGCAGCGCGCGGCTGAGCGCAGCGTCGCGAGCGTCAACGCGCCGGTTTCCGGCGGCGACGTCGGCGCGCGCAACGCCACGCTTTCGATCATGATTGGCGGCGACGTGAACATCGTCGCGGCGCTGGAACCGATCTGGAAGACGCTTGGATCGAAATGGGTTCGCCAAGGCGGCGCCGGCGCGGGCCAGCACACCAAGATGGTCAATCAAACGCTCATCGCAACCGGAATGATCGGCGTGTGCGAAGGTCTGCTGTACGCGTACAAAGCGGGCCTCGACTTGGAAACGGTGCTCGAATCCGTGGCCTCGGGCGCCGCCGGCAGTTGGTCGCTTTCGAACTACGGCCCGCGGATGATGGCCGGCAACTTCGACCCCGGGTTTTTTGTCGCCCATTTCCTCAAGGACATGGGGATTGCGTTGGAAGAGGCCCGGCGGATGAAACTTTCGCTGCCCGGCTTGGCACTTGCGGAGCAGCTTTACCAGTCGGTGGCCGCCCAGGGCAATGATCGCAAGGGCACACACGCCTTGATGTTAGCCCTTGCGCAAATGTCCGGAATTGACTGGAATGCGCGCGGTCAAGAGCGGCATTAACGATCAGACAAGTTGGGCTAAACGGCGTCCGAAGCGCATGTCAGCGGCAATAATTACGGCTAATAAGCGAATTAATCATTGACCGCCTCGTTGCAGCACCTGGGCGATGGCAGCCACTAGGCGCTGACGCGCCGTTACACCATATTTAGTGAGTTACCCCGACAAAACGGGTGCGAGGATTTGCTTTCCATTCCTTTCAGGAGACCTGGCGATGAGAAGTTTGTTTGCGATGTTAATCATGATGACCGCGTTGGTCGTCGCGGGCTGCGGCGACGACGACGGAACTACGACAACCGGAACCGGAACGACCGGAACAAATACGACGACAACCGACACGACGACGACTGACGGGACGACCACGACGACCCCCGCCAACGGCGCCACGACGGACAATCCGTAATCCGTGTCGAGCGATTCGTAAACGAAAGCCGCAAGCCAGCGCCGCCGAAGGGCGAGCCGTTGGTGCGCGGCTTTTTTTCGTCGACGCACTTCACTCGGCGAGCCGGGCCGTCCCCGGCCCCGTCGGCCCCGGCGGCCCGGCTCACTCCTTCGGCAGATGATGCCCGAGCTTGTCGCGCTTGGTCGCCAGATAACGAGCGTTGTGCTCGTTCATGGGCGGCATGATGGGGATCTGATCGACGACTTCCAGGTCGAAGCCGCCGTAGATGAAGGCATCCGTCTTCTTGGGATTGTTCGTCAGCAGCCGCACTTTGCGCAGGCCCAGGTCCTTAAGGAGCTGAATGCCGACGCCGTAGTCGCGCGGGTCGGCCTTCCAGCCCAGGGCGACGTTCGCTTCGACCGTGTCGAGTCCCTGGTCCTGCAGTTCGTAGGCCTTGATCTTTTCGACGATGCCGATTCCGCGGCCTTCCTGCGGTAGATAAACGAGCACGCCCGTGCCTTCGTTGTGGATCATGTCGAGGGCCATGTGGAGCTGGTCGCCGCAGTCGCAGCGCAGCGATTCCAACAGGTCGCCGGTGAAACAGGACGAATGCAGCCGCACGAGCGGCGCCGCCACGCGCGTGAGATCGCCCAGCACAAACACGAGCGGCTGCTGCGACTCGTACTTCACGCCATAGGCAATGATCGTGCCAGTGCCGTATTTGGTCGGCAGCTTGGCTTCGGCCTCGCGGAAAACGAGCTTCTCACGCACGCGGCGGTAAGAAATCAGTTCCTCGATGGAAATGATGCGGCAAGTTGAAGCGGCGGGCAAGTTGCAAAAGCTGATCGCGGTTGGCCCGGTCGCCGGACTCGTTGAGAATTTCGCAGAGCATGCCGGCGGGCATGAGGCCGGCCAGGCGGGCCAAATCGACGGCCGCCTCGGTATGGCCCGCGCGGCGCAGCACGCCGCCTTCCTTGGCCACCAGCGGCTGCACATGGCCCGGTCGAGTGAAGTCGGCCGGCTTGCTCGCCGGGTCGCACAGGGCCTGGATGGTGCGTGCCCGCTCGGACGCCGTGATGCCGGTTTTTATCGAGCGATGATCGACCGTGACTGTGTAATTGGTGCCGAGCGGCGCCGTGTTCTGGCCGACCATGAGCGGCAATTCGAGCCGTTGGCTGACTTCAGGGAGGATCGGGATGCACAACTGCCCGCGGCCGTGCGTGATCATGAAGTTGACTACGTCGGGCGTCACCTTCTCGGCGGCACAGATGAAGTCGCCTTCGTTCTCGCGATCCTCGGCGTCGACGACGATGATGATTCGTCCTTCGCGAATAGATGCGACTGCTTCGTCGATAGTGGAGAACAGGCTGCTCAAGTGAGGCTCCGAATTGAGGCGGCCGGCCGTTCAGTTGCCGACGTGCGATGATGATCTCTATTATAAAGGACTGACTGGGGGCGGGGACGCCCCGGCTCGCTCGGAATTCCCAAACGCGAGCAGCGAGCCGGGCCGTCTCGGCCCCGACAAAACTACAAATACGCAGCACTCATGAGTAACGCCCCACCACCTTCGCTCATGCCCCTCGGCCGCGAGGAATACATTGAGCAAAGCCACTTCTTTCGCGCCCTGGGCGAGCGGCTGGCCGAAAGCGTTCCGGCCCAGGAGGTTTTAGCCTCGGTTCGCGAGGAGGTGCTGGCCACGACGAAGCTGCCCCTGGCGATCGATTTTCTTTTGGGCGAGTTGCGTCACGAAGGACTTCTGGGCCCGGCGCTGACGATGCTGCCGCACTACTTCACGCCATTCCAGGCGTTTGTAATCCAGGAGTCGGAAAATGTCCGGCTGCGGTTCGATTTGCGCGTGGGCCTGGAAATTCTCAGCCGCGAGGCCGAATATCGTGCCGGCGAGCCGACGCGCGAGGGGATTTTTCTCTACCAATTCGAATCGTTATGCCGTAATCGTCTGGGCTACGACCGTGGGTTGGAGGCCGTGGCGCGCGATCCGGCGTTCAATGACGTATGGCGCGAGTGGATTCGTAAGGTGCGCCGGCAGATCGGCATGGTGGACATCGCTGACTTGATTTACGTCCACAGCGAGTACTATTGGCAGCGGCAAGACAATCGCAGCCAACCGCGAGCCGCGACCCCGCTGCGCGGTGTGCCCGCCTCCCCCCCGGCCGCTGATGAAACCGTGGAAGGCGCCGGGGCCGAGGACGGCCCGGCTCGCGCGGAGGACGGAGAGCGCATCATCCTGTTTGGCGAGCGTGAAGGGCGGATTGCGCTGGCCAATCGCCGCAAGGACCCGCTGTTTTTGTTTTCCTCGCTTCACAGGCAACTGGGCTATCCTGAGGTGCCGCGTCAGAAGCCCGCCGATAAGGAACAAGCCCTGCTGCCTCAGCTAGCTCGCCGTTTGGAGCAGTTGGAGCTGCGGCTGAAGCTGATCGAAGAGGACCGCCGTGGCGAAGTGGATTTGACGGCTTTCTATGAGCGGCCGCAGGAACCCCCCACGGAATAGTACGTTTATTTAGGGACTCGCTTCGCTCGAGCCGGCCGTTCGGTCATATCAGCCGCAGGACTTGAGCGATAATTCCGCGAAAAACAATGAGTCTGCGGTTCAATCCGCGCCAGGCGCGTGGTAAATTTATGTAACCGCACTCGGTTCGAGCCGCAGTGCAATTCGCGCCACTGTGTTCTCGCGCAGGATGTGCCTTCGAGCCGCAACACGCGGCTTTAGTGAAAAAGCGTCGCCGTGGACTTTCAGCTAAGCCTACAGAGCGAGGGGGTCGGGTCTGCCTATCCCGACCAGCCTCTGGCAGCAACCGCCAACGAAAGCGTTGGCCAAGTGTTGCAGTTGCTTCGTGCGCAGCGCACCGGCGCGGTGCTGATCTGCGAAGGCGAAAAGCTAGTTGGCATTTTGACCGAGCGCGACGCGCTCAAACTGATGGCAAGCGGAGCCGACCTTTCGACGCCCGTGCGCGAGGTGATGTCGCGAGAGCCGGCGACCATCTTATCCACGGCGACCGTTGCCGACGCTATCCGGGTGATGGCCGAGGGCGGCTATCGCCACCTGCCGATCGTCGACGGGCAGGGCAACCCCACCGGCGTAGTCGCCGTGTATGGAATCGTCCATTATCTCGTGGATCATTTTCCGGAAACGGTATATAACCTGCCACCCGACCCCAAGGCCGCGCCGCGTGAGCGGGAAGGAGCTTAGCCATGCGGCGCGACGTATGTTTAGAAGTTGTCTTACAGCGAGTTTTCCCCAACAATACACATAGAGCCCACCTGGCCGGTCGCGCGCTGCCGAGCATCTGGAGAGCGACCGCCTCGAACGCCCCCATGGAACAGGCGTTTATCGACCCACCCCAAAGGCCTCAGGGCGGCAACTGAGGCATCAGGAATTCCTTGGCAACCATGGCTACTACCGCAGCATTAGATAAAGAAGTTCGCACTCTGGAAGAAGCCACCGTCCGCTTTTGCGGCGACTCGGGCGACGGCATGCAGTTAGCCGGCTCGCAGTTCACCAACACGTCGGCGCTCGTGGGCAACGACATCGCGACGTTTCCAGATTTCCCCGCCGAGATTCGCGCGCCGCAAGGCACGCTCGCCGGCGTCAGCGGTTTTCAGGTTCATTTCTCCAGCAAGGACATTTTCACGCCGGGCGACACGGTCGACGCGCTCGTGGCGATGAACCCGGCGGCGCTGGCCACGAACCTCACGCGACCTGCGCACCGGCGGCATCCTCATCGTCAACGGCGACGCATTCGAACCCAAGGGATTGGAGCAAGCCGGCTATGAGGCCAACCCGCTGGACGACGGCAGCTTGAAGCCGTACCGCGTGCACAACGTGCCGATGACCAAGCTCACGCGCGGGGCGGTTGAAGGCCTGGCGCTGAGCCAGAAAGAAAAGGACCGCTGCCGCAACTTCTTCGCGATGGGGCTGGTGTTCTGGTTGTATGATCGGCCGCTCGATCCCACGCTGCGATACATCGACGAGAAGTTCGGCAAGAAGCCGGAGATCGCGCAGGCGAACACGGCGGCGCTCAAGGCCGGTTACCACTACGGCGAGACGGTGGAAGCGATCAACACGCAGTTCCACGTTCCGAAGGCGAGGCTTGCGCCCGGCAAATATACGAGCATCGTCGGCAACACGGCGCTGGCGTACGGCCTGATTACGGCGGCCCGAATGAGCGGCAAGCGGCTGTTCCTCGGCGCGTATCCGATCACGCCGGCCAGCAGCATTCTGGAAGAGCTGGCCAGGCACAAGAATTTCGACGTGCTCACGTTCCAGGCCGAGGATGAAATCGCCGCGATGACGGCGGCGATCGGCGCTGCGTTCGCCGGTGCGATGAGCGTCACGGCCAGCAGCGGGCCGGGCATCGCGCTCAAGGGCGAAGGCATTGGCCTCGCCATCATCACCGAGTTGCCGATGATCGTGATCAACGTGCAGCGCGGCGGGCCTTCGACCGGTTTGCCGACCAAGACCGAACAAGCCGATTTGTTGCAGGCCGTGTTCGGCCGCAACGGCGAATGCCCGATGCCCGTGATCGCGGCCTCGAGCCCGTCGGATTGCTTCGATGTGGCCCAGGAAGCATGGCGGCTGGCAGTACGGTACATGACGCCGGTGATGCTGCTCACCGACGGCTACATCGCCAACGGTTCCGAGCCGTGGCGCATTCCGAAGTACAGCGACCTGAAAAAGATCGAAATCACGCATCCCGGCCCGCAGCAGAACGGGCGAGGCGTTCTTGCCGTACCAGCGCGACGAGCGACTGGCGCGGCCGTGGGCGCTGCCGGGCACCGTCGGCTTGGAGCACCGCATCGGCGGCTTGGAAAAGCAGGACGTTACCGGCAACGTCAGCTACGACCCGGCCAACCATCAGCACATGGTGAATACCCGGGCGGCGAAGGTAGCCAACATCGCGGACGACATCCCGCCGCAGAAACTCGACGGCCCGGCGAGCGGCGATTTGCTCGTCTTGAGCTGGGGCGGCACGTACGGCGCCTGCGCCACGGCCACGCACGTGGTCCAAGGCAAAGGCAAAGCGGTGACGCACTGCCACTTGCGGTACCTCAACCCGCTGCCCAACGAGCTGGGCGATATCATGAAGCGATTCAAGAAGGTGCTGATTCCAGAGTTGAACATGGGGCAGCTGCGGACGATCATTCGCGCCAAGTACCTGGTCGACGCGGTCGGCCTCAACAAAGTGCAGGGCAAACCGTTCAGCGTGGCCGAAGTGGTGGACAAGATCGAAGCCATGCTGCGCGGGGAAACAAGCGATTCGCAAGCCGCCCCGGAGCTGCCAGGCGATGAGATTACCTTCAAGGCCGCCCGCGAAATGGCGGCGCAAGGCGGTTAGTTCCGCTGGAAAACGGATTGATCCGCTTGCGGCTTAGCAGGAAATTTACCGAACACGAATGCAAGCAAGAGTGGGAGCATGGGAGACAGGGAGAATCAGGCGCAAACACTGAATCTTCCAATCTCCCCCTCTCCCATTCTCCCCCTCTACCAAACATCAAGAACGATTTTCCATATTCAATAGGCATTGAACAACCATGAGCGTCGACCTCCCACTTCCCGTTCTCAAGCCTGCTGATTTTGCAAGCGATCAGGACGTCCGCTGGTGTCCCGGCTGCGGCGACTACTCGATCCTCGCGCAGATGAAGAAGGTGATGCCAACCCTGGGTATCCCGCGCGAGAAGATCGTGTTCATCTCGGGCATCGGCTGCTCCAGCCGCTTCCCCTACTACATGAACACGTACGGGATGCACTCAATCCACGGCCGTGCGCCGGCGGTGGCCACCGGCCTGAAGTCGGTTCGGCCGGACTTGCATGTGTGGGTCATCACGGGCGACGGCGATGGCCTGTCGATCGGCGGCAATCATCTCATGCACGCCATCCGCCGCAACCTCGACATCAACATCGTGCTGTTCAACAACCGCATTTACGGCCTCACGAAAGGGCCAGTACTCGCCCACGTCGCCGCTGGGAAAGAAGACCAAGAGCACGCCGATGGGCGCGATTGACAACCCGCTGCATCCACTGTCGATCGCCATCGGCTGCGAGGCGACGTTTGTGGCTCGCTCGATCGACACGAACATCAAGCACCTGGGCGAAACGCTCAAGCGCGCGGCCGAGCACGCCGGGCACTTCGTTCGTCGAGGTGTACCAGAACTGCAACGTGTTCAATGACGGCGCGTGGAACTACGCCACCGACCGCGAGACGAAGCTCGACACCACGCTCGAGCTGGTGCACGGCAAGCCACTTATCTTTGGCAAGAATCGCGACAAGGGCATTCGCCTCAACGGGCTGGACCCGGAGGTCGTCGAGCTTGGCAAGGGAATTTCCGAGGACGACCTGTTGTTCCACGACGAGAAGGCGCCCGAGCCGAGCCTGGCCTATTTGCTCAGCCGCATGCGGCACGAAGACGGCTATCCCGAGCCGATCGGAGTGTTCCGAGCGGTCGACCGGCCGCGGTACGATGTGATGATCAACGAGCAGGTCGAGCAGGCCACGGGCGAGCGCGGCAAGGGCGACCTTGATAAATTGTTCCGCTCCGGCGACACGTGGGACGTGGCGTAGCAAATGACGAATTACCGAATGACGAATGACGAATGGAAGACGAGCCAATATTCGTCATTCGACATTCGTCATTCGTCATTCAGATGATGGCGGACATATTATGGCCGGCACTATCCTCTGCCCCTATTGCGACGCCGAAAACATCGAAGGCGCCGACAAGTGCGCCGAGTGCGGCGAAGCGCTTGCGGACCTCAGCGTTCGCGTACCGGCCAGCTCGCTTGAGAGCGACCTCTTGCGAGACCGGATCGAGCGGTTGTGGCCGAAGTCGCCGTCGACCGTGTCGCCCAATACGCCGGTGGGCACGGTGCTAAAGAAAATGGTCGACGAGCGGATCGGCTGCGTGATGATCGTCGATCAGGGAAAGCTGGCCGGCATCTTCAGCGAGCGCAACGCGCTGATGAAGCTCAACACCGACGCGGCCCGCTACATGGAGCGGCCCATCTCGCAGTTCATGACGCCCGACCCGGTGACGCTCGAGACGAACGACAAGATCGCGTTCGCGCTGCACAAGATGAACGTCGGCGGCTACCGGCACATCCCCATTCTCTTCGGCGGCAAGCTGGCCGGCGTCATTTCTATCCGCGACATCCTGCGGTATCTGACCGAACGCATCGCCTCGGCGGCGGCGCGGCGATAGCTCGCCGCTAGGCAAATCAATGGCTGCCTATAATTATGCATGACGTCGATCGCAATATGTCTGATGCGTCCGTAACTACTGGGATTGCGGACATCTTAAAGCCATATGCGATATGGGCGGAGCTCAGTGACGAGGAGGTCAAGGAGCTCGAATCAGCAGTTCTAAGTCGATCAGAGAATTAGGGGCACGCTATGGCGAATCTCGCAACTTGAACGACACGCTGTAAGGTAGATTGAACTGCGACACGACCGTTTACGGTCGTTCCCGCCGCAGGCGGTAATAGGCCCGGCGTTTACGCCGGGTTCGCGATGCGTTCCGAGTTTTGTTCTGGTCGAGGTCTGCCGCGGCAGCGCCGCGGCAGACCTCGACCAGAGACATTGTAGGTGCACGCGAACCCGGCATAAATGCCGGGCCTAATAGTGAAAAGCGGCGTAAACGCCGCTCGCCTGGTGCACAGCCTGATCGGTGTAGACGCGCCGCCGCACATGGCGACAATTTAAATACCATGGCATCTACCTTAGCCAGTGACGCGATTCCTCAAGCTCAGCAGAGTATTGAACGACTGCTCGCCGATTGTCGTCACGACAGCCGATCATCGGCACCGATTGAGGTGCAGCAGGCGATTCACTTGGCTCGCGTGCTTTGCCGGCGTGCGCGCGAACTGCAGACACCGCAGGAGCGGCGGCAACAGGCTGAGCTGGATCGCATGATCCACTCGCCGCATGATCGGTCCACGCTCACTCAGCTCACCGATCAGGCGTTCCGCTCGCGGCGGCCGCATCGGGCCGCCGACCAGTTGATTCACATTCTCGACGTGCAGGGCGTGCCGCGGTTCTTCAGCGCGCTCGATCGCACGCTGCTGCTCGGCTTCCAGTCGTTCGGCTCGTATCTGCCGGGCGTGGCGATGCCGTTTGTCAAGGAGCGAATGCAGCACGAGACAGCGAACGTCATCCTGCCGGCCGAGCGCGAGCTTTTGGCCGAGCACTTGAGGGCACGCCGGGAAGAAGGCGTGCGGATGAACGTCAACGTGCTCGGAGAGGCTCTGCTCGGTGAGGAAGACGCAGAGCGCCGGCTGCAGAGCTATTTGAGCCAACTGCAGCAGCCGGAAATTGAAGTCATCTCGGTGAAGATTTCCACGATTTACTCGCAGATTTCGGCGCTGTCGCGCGAGCACACGGTCCGCGTATTGAGCGACCGGCTGGAGCTTTTGTTTCGGGCGGCGACGAAAGCGAAGTTCAAGCGCCGCGACGGCACGATGGTGTCCAAGTTCGTCTATCTCGACATGGAGGAATACCGCGACAAGGAGCTCACGTCCGAAGTCTTCATGCGCACGCTCGACCGGCCGGGCCTTGAGCAAGCGCGGGCCGGCATCGCCCTGCAAGCGTACATTCCCGATTCGTTCGAGACGCACCAGCGAATCAACGAGTGGGCACGCAAGCGCGTTGCGTCGGGTGATTCGCCGGTTACCATTCGCCTCGTGAAGGGCGCCAACATGGAGGCCGAGCGCGTGGAAGCCAGTATCCGCGGCTGGCC
The DNA here is from genome assembly GCA_963713365.1 of uncultured Planctomycetota bacterium. Taxonomy (GTDB): domain Bacteria; phylum Planctomycetota; class Planctomycetia; order Pirellulales; family Lacipirellulaceae; genus JABDGM01. The sequence continues at coordinate 37,505 of CAVQLN010000017.1, forward strand.
GCAGGCGCCTTACAAGACAAAGGTTGAAACCGACGCCAATTATTTGCGAATGCTGCACGAAGGCCTGCGGCCGGAAAATACTCGCCGCCGTGCGGCTGGGCATCGCGTCGCACAATCTATTCACGCTGGCTTACGGGCTGGTGCTCGCGACCCGCGCTAATGCGCTCGATCGCGTGCAATTTGAAATGCTCGAAGGCATGGCGAACCATCAGCGCCGGGCACTTTTGAGCTGACGGGCAATATGCTTCTGTACGCGCCGGCTTGTCGGCAGGAGGATTTCACCAACGCGATCGGGTACCTCGTCCGCCGGCTGGATGAAAACACCGGCCCGGACAATTTCCTGCGTCATGCATTCAACATTGAGGTCGACAGCCCCGAGTGGCGTGCGCTGGAGGAGCAATTCATTGCGGCGTTCCGTGGGATGAATACCGTGTCGAGCGCACCGCGCCGTACGCAGGACCGGCGTGATGAAACACGCGCAAACGTGTTGCGAGCCGGGCCGTCCCCGGCCCCGGCTGATGGCGTGCAGGGCCGATTCGCCGGGGGCGGGGACGCCCCGGCTCGCGATAGGACCGCGTTTGGAAACTTTCGCAACGAGCCCGACACCGATTGGGCGCTTCCGCATCACAGCGAGTGGGCCAAGTCGATCATCGACCGATGGAAGGACAAGCACGGCGCGAATGGCGTCGACGTGCCGCTGGTGATCGGCGGCGAGGAAATCCGCGATGGCCGGCAAGTCCGTGACTCGCACGACCCATCGCGGCCGGGAATCGTTGTCGCGGGATATCTTCAGGCGAATGAATCGGATATCGATCGCGCGGTTGAGACGGCACGGCGCAGATGCCGCCGGTTGGCGTCGGCTGTCGGCGGCGGAGCGGCAAGAAACACTGAATCGTGTGGCGAACGAATTGCAGGTTGCGCGCGGCGACCTGTTGGGCACGATGCTGGCCGAGGGCGGCAAGCTGTTCACCGAGAGCGATCCCGAGGTGTCGGAAGCCATCGACTTTTGCCGCTTCTATGGCGAGGCGGCCCGAACGGTTTCCGAGCTGCCCGGTGTCGAAGCGAGCGGTCAAGGTGTTGCGGTCGTCGTATCTCCATGGAACTTTCCGTTGGCCATACCGTGCGGCGGTGTTGCGGCCGCGCTGGCAGCCGGCAACTGTGTGATTCTCAAGCCGGCTTCCGACACGGTCCTTATCGCCTATGAATTGTGCAAGGCCTTCTGGAGCGCCGGCGTGCCGAAAACGGCGCTGCAGTTCGCGCCGTGCAGCGGCGGCACCGTGGGCCAGCGGCTGGTGACCCATGATGGCGTGGACGTCGTCGTGCTCACCGGTGGCACCAGCACGGCGGCCGAAATGCTCGCCGCCAAGCCGGCGATGAACTTGTTGGCCGAGACCGGAGGCAAGAACGCCACGATTGTCACCGCGCTATCCGACCGCGACCAGGCGATCAAAAACGTGCTGCACAGTGCATTCACGCACAGCGGGCAGAAGTGCTCCGCCACCTCGCTCTTGATTCTTGAAAGCGAAGTGTATCACGACGCGAAATTCCGCGCCGCGCTGTGCGACGCAGTGGAAAGCATGCGGGTTGGCTCGGCTTGGGACCTCTCGACGAAGATCGGGCCGCTGATTCATCCGCCGCGCGGCGCTTTGGAGACAGGGCTGAAAGAATTGGAGCCGGGCGAGGAATGGGCCGTCATGCCGCGGTTCCATTTGGACAATAATCCGAATCTCGTGAGTTCCGGCGTGAAGTGGGGAGTCCAGCGCGGCAACTTCACGCACATGACGGAGCTGTTTGGCCCCGTGCTCGGCGTGATGGAAGCGCGCGACCTGGACGATGCGATCGACCTGGTGAACGCAACCGGATACGGCTTGACGTCGGGACTTGAAAGTCTCGACGACCGCGAGCACGAACATTGGCGCGAGCGAGTACGCGCCGGCAACCTGTACATCAACCGGCCAACCACCGGGGCGATCGTGCTGCGGCAACCATTCGGCGGCATGGGGAAGAGCAGCGTTGGCCCGGGGATCAAAGCTGGCGGACCGAATTACGTGGTGCCGCTGATGCGGTTTGACGACCGCGAAGTGACCCACGAAGAGGGGGAGAGGGGGAGAGAGGGAGAGGGGGAGAAAATCGAATTGATTGAATCTCCCACTCTCCCCCTCTCCCATTCTCCCATTCTCGCGCGAGACACACGATGGCAGTCGGATTTGCTCGATCTCAAACGAGCGCTCGAAGGCGGCGCCGCGGGCGGTCAGCCGAATGCTGATGAGGAAGTGTGCCGCGTGCTGAATTCGATTCACAGCTACACGCACTGGGCCCGCGACGAATTCAACGCGGCTCACGATCACTTCCGGCTATTGGGCGAAGACAACTTCCGCCGCTATTTGCCCGTGGAGCCGCTGAGAATTCGCATCCATCCGGATGATTCGCTGAGCGACGTTTTCTGCCGCGCGGCGGCCGCCCGGGCCGTCAATTGCCGAGCGATCGTCAGCTCTCCCACGTCGCCGACCGTTGCGGCAGCCGTATTCGTCGAGCTGCTCGACTCATTCACCGACTCTTGGGCCGGCGCCATCGAGTTTGTGGAAGAGGATGACGAGAGTCTGGCGGCCGCGATTCGAACCGGCCAGGTTGCGCGAATTCGCTACGCCGCACCGGCACGAGTCCCTGAATCAATTAGGGCCGCGGCCGCCGACTCGCTTCAATACGTTGCCGACACGCCGGTCTCACAGCACGGACGTATCGAGCTGTTGTGGTATGTGCGCGAGCAGAGCGTCGCCCAGGTGTATCATCGCTACGGAAACTTGGGCGTTCGCGCGGACGAGGATCGCGACGAGCCTTTGTAATTCCACCGTCGTGCGAGCCGGGCCGTCCCCGGCCCCGGCGGTGTCGTGAGTGGTTTCGAACTACCGGGGGGCGGGGACGCCCCGGCTAACTTTTTCAATTTTCTCTGCTCATATCGATCAAACGTCGCGCACCTGGTTCGATGAGGCGCGTAGGAATCCGGCGAGCAGTGTGCGGCCGATCCAGGCCCAAAGGAAAATCTGTGCATAGAGCGCAACTGCGTCGCTGCTGCCGGCGCAGCCGCTGGTCGACCAATAATCCTCCGGCGACGACCGTCGTACCGTTCACCAAATCGCTGATTGCTTGATAAACGGCCAGGAATGGAGCGTTGTTTTCTTGCGGCGCCAGTTTGAGCTTGATGTTGTCGAGGCCCACATTGAGCGCGACGTACGCAATCCAAACGATGAACGCTCCAATCACGGGCCACCATCGTGTTGGCGTCGCTGCAAGGTAGAACAGCGAGCCGGTTGCCACGATCAGTTGGCCTACGATCATCACCGGTCGATTGCCCCAGCGATCCGTGTGGCCGCCCACCCACGGAGCAATCATGAATTGCCCGACGCGAGTCAGGCCGCGCAGCGATTGCATGCCGGCGTAGCTGATTCCGAGCACGCGCATTGGAAACATCTCTTGAGCCGCGGCGGTCAGACCGTTCACTGCCGAAAACAAGCAATTGAAAATAAGTAGGCGCCGATAGGCAGGGTCAACGACTGCATGCCACAGCGTCCGCCACGGCGCGCTTGGAACGGCGCTCGGCGCGTGGCGTACAGATGGCATGAAGCCAAGCGGCACGACAGCCAACGCCATGAACACGGCGCCGTTCATTGCGGAAACGGCCAGCGGATGCCAACGCGGGGAGGCCGGCGCTAGACGGTCCCACAGAAGTGCTAACGTGACACTTATGGCGAGCCCAATCACGCCGCCCGGCCACGAGCCAGCGCTCTCGCTCTCCCAACAGCCGACCACGAATGCGTCGCGGCGTGAGGTCGCCAAGCCATGACCATAAGGCGACACCGCCGATGTATTCGAGCACGTGGTAAAGACACCACGTTGCGACAAGCGTGGCGAGCGCCGTTCGTTGCGGGATGCGCTCGTTTAGGATCGCGGCGGCCGGTATCACCCAAATCACGATGGCGCTGGCAAGAAACGCCCAAATGCATATTGCCTTGCGATTGCGAAGCGAGGCCATCATGGCCGGCACAGCCAATCGGAGCAAACCGGCAAAACGCGGCGCCGCTAGAATCAGGCTGATTGCCAGGCCAAAAGCGCCCCAAGCGTTGGCCAGGTATAAGACTAATGTGCTCGAGACCAATCCATTGCCGGTGGCCCACAGCGCGGCATTGGCGTTGGCCAGCCGCATCGCGCGACGAGTATCGGCCGCCGACAAGTTTTTAAAAGTGCCGCGCGCAGCATTCATGCTCGCCAACTTTAGCTGGCTCCGAAGCACTGGGCAAGCGCACTGACTTTCGCGCGCGATTATGGATCAACCAATGAAAGCGTGAGGCAGCGCACGCGCCGCCGCTCGCCGACAAAAGCCAGTGCCCCGATCGAGTTTTCAGATGGGATAAGTCGCTCGACCCAACACCGTTGTGGAGCACCGTTCGCGAACATCGGCATGTCGACCCAGGCGCCGTTGGAGTCGGCAACTGGAACGCAAAAATCCGCGAGCGAGTCTGTCAGGCCCGTACCAACCGCTTTGATGACGGCTTCCTTTGCAGTCCAACAGCGCAGAAATACTTCATTGCGCCATTCGACCGCCGCACCTAGAATCTCGCTCACCTCGGCCGGATGAAAGTAGCGTCGTGCGATCGATTCCAAATGACTCACCGCGCGAAGCCGTTCGATGTCGACCCCAACACCGCAACCGCGCGTCACGGCCACCAAGGCCAGATCGTGCGTGTGCGCAACATTGAACTGCAACAATTCGGCAGCGCTTGTGCCGTCGAGCAGCGGTTTTCCGCGCGGACTATAGGTCAACGAAATTTCGGCCGCTGGCATATCGAGATACGTGCCAAGCAATCGGCGCAGCGCGGTCCGGGCGGCGATGAACCGCCGTCGTGGCGCTTCCAACTGGAATTGCTCAGCTCGCCTGCGTTCATCGTGGGACAGAAATGCGAGCCATTTATCGGCTGGCGCATGCGTCTCGTCGATCCGGACCGCCCATATATGAGCTTCATCGTCGGAAAGGCTTAACGGCGGAATTGCTTCGGGCCAACGGAGAGTCATGGCTGGCTGCATGTCCGATGTGTGGCCGCTTTGGACGTATTGGACATTGTGAGATGAAGGCGACGTTTATAGCGACGGCGCAGACTTAGTTCAACTCCCGCTTTAAAGCGTTGGCATGAAAAGAGATGTGGCCACCGAAATGACAAACTCCGCGTGACCATCGCAATCGGCGATATTCCCAGAACTCCGTTTGTGCCTAAACCGCCACGTACTTCCGATTCGCTCGAATTCCACCTAAAATGGAAGTCTTCGCCAGACTTATCCAGGACCACCGATGCCAAGCGATACGGGCTCTCGAAGTCCGGTCGTGAGTTGGTATTAGCCTTAGCGGTGCTTCCCAGTTTATGGCGCGGCCTGGTCAGGCTTGGCGTTCCACTATTAATCGCAAGTACCGGCTCCAACTGCTGTCGAGCGAAGCTCTTCAGCGGTTGGCGTCTTCGGCCACAGCTTAGCTGCAATTGTAAACCACGATGGGAAGTAAATCGCCCGGCCGAACGCTTTTGGATTTATTGGCCAATCAGGCGGCCAATCAACCCGACGGTTTGGCGTATGTGTATCTTGATGAGCGCGACGGCTTGTCGGAAATCACATTCGGCCAGCTCGATCGGCGTGCTCGTGCTATCGCGGCCAGGCTGCAACTCGAACTGAACGCCGGCGACCGGGCCATCTTGGTGTATCCGGCGGGGCTGGAGTTTATCGCGGCTTTCTTCGGCTGCTTGTATTCAGGCGTCGTGGCAGTGCCGGCGACTTATCCCAAGCCCAAGCGGCCCATGCCTCGCCTGCAGCGGATCGCCCTCGATTGCGATGCGCACGTCGCGCTGTCGAGCGCGCAAACGTTAACCACACTCGATCCCGAGCTGCTCTCGGCCGACGCCGCTACGAGCCAGTGGATTGCCACCGACGAGCTGGACGATGCGCTAGCGGACATGTGGCATCGGCCGGAGGTCTCGGAGAGCGATCTTGCCTTCCTGCAATACACGTCCGGCTCCACAAGCGACCCGAAAGGCGTGATGCTGTCGCACGGCAACCTGCTCTCGAACCTGGATTGCATCCGCCAGTCGTTCGGCATCGGCGAAACCGAGGACGATTTGATCTCAGCGACGGGCGTATTCTGGCTGCCGGCCTATCACGACATGGGTCTCATCGGCGGCATCCTCACGCCGCTCTACATGGGCGGCCGGAGCGTGCTGATGTCGCCCGCCGCGTTCCTCCAGCGGCCGATGCGCTGGCTGCAGGCAATTAGCGATTACCGGGCGACCATCAGCGGTGCGCCGAATTTCGCGTACGAATACTGCGTGCGCCGCACAACGCCCGAGGAACGCAACTCGCTCGATCTTGAGCCACTGGCGACTGGCGTTTTGTGGCGCCGAACCAATCCGTGCCGAGACGCTGCAGCACTTTGCCGATGCATTCGGCCCGGCCGGCTTTCGCATGGATGCGTTTTATCCGTGCTACGGCCTGGCGGAAACGACGCTGCTGGCGGCCGGGCCCAACTTCGAACAAGAGCCGCGCATTCTCACCGTGAATCGCGCGGCACTCGGCGAGCACCGCGTCGTCGAGGCTATCGGCGAGCCGGCGGAAATGACGCAGCGACTTGGTCGGCTGCGGCCCCGCCGTGCACGGACACACGATTGTCATTGTGCGGCCGGAAACGTCGCTCGAGTGCGAAGAGGACGAGGTCGGCGAGATATTTATTCAAGGCCCGTCGGTGTCGCAATGGATATTGGGACCGGGCTGAGGAGACCGAGCAAGTCTTCGGTGCGACGGTGGAAGGACGGGAAGGCGGGTTTCTTCGGACAGGTGATCTGGGATTCTTCCGCGACGATGAGCTATTCGTCACCGGGCGGCTAAAAGACGTGATCATTATCCGCGCCCGCAATCACTATCCACAGGACATCGAGCAAAGTGCCGAAGAGGCGCATCCGGCCGTGATGCCGGGGGCCGCATTTTCGCTGGAAGGCGAGGAGGGGGATGAGCAGCTTGTGGTCGTGCACCAGGTCGACCGGCAGTATCGCGGCGCGAACATGGACGACGTCGTCCGCGCGATCCGCCGGGCGATCGTCGAGCAACACGAGCTCGACCCGCACGCCATTGTGCTGATTCGCCAGACGTCGCTGCCCATTACCTCGAGCGGCAAGGTGCAGCGCAACCTGTGCCGCGAGCAGTATCTGGCGGGCGAACTCAAAGTCGTTCACTCGTGGACGAATCCGGCGCCGAAAACCGCGCCGCCGGCCAAGGCGACGATGAACGGCCGCGTCGACGTGCAGCTTCATTCCGAGGGAGTGGCCGTAGTCGCGTGCCGATGAGACAAAACAAGAACCCTTGCGCGGCCTAAGCCGCTGCATCTGCCGCGATCGAGCTGGATCGGGCGGCCGAGCGCATTGAAACGTGGCTGTTGGAGTGGATCGTGAGGCGATTGGGGCTGGACGCGGCCGATATCGTCGCGCGACCGGCCGTTCGCCGAGTTCGGAGTCGATTCGCTTACGGCGGTCGAGCTAAGCCAGGAGCTTGAGGACGAATTCAAGGTGCCGCTGCCGCCGATCATTGCCTGGAACTATCCCACGCCAGCGGCGCTGTGCCCGCTACCTGGCCGAGCAATCGCTCCAGCCCACTGAAACGAACGGGGAAGCCGCAATAACGGCGCCATCGCCGGCGCCGCAAGCCGAAGACGCGCGCTGGCGGCCCTCTTGTCGCAAATCGAAAACCTCTCCGACGAGGAAGCGGAGCGGCTGCTCGCTGAGGAATAGAAGCACGTGGCCGCGTCTCTCCGAGACGCGGATGGCGGCGAAATTCTTGCAAGTTCTTGCTGTCGCCTTGTCGAAGTGCAACGCCAAGAGTTTCATGCGAGTCTCGGAGAGACTCGCCCACACGTAGCCGCGTCTCTCCGAGACGCGGATGGAAAGAAAAACTGTTGCCGTCTGAAGTGGTTTAAGTGCCTCCAACGGCATGATCTTGAGGGACCCATGCGAGTCTCGGAGAGACTCGCCCACATTGGCGTGCGGTGAACTACAATAGAGATATGCACTTTCGGCAATATTATTGGCGATTGGTCGCGGCCTCTGGCGCTCATCTTGTTCTCGATGAACTTCCTCGAGCGCGCGCTTGCGCAGATTCAGGAAGAAGAAGCCGCTCCTAGCGCCGTGCGCTTTGGCGAAGCCAAAACGCTTCGCTTTCGCGTGGGGGCCGAGATCACGGCCAGCCGCGGGGCGTGCCGGGGCATCGTGGCGATGGTCACCGTGCCGCTGGAGTGTCCCGAGCAGCAGGTGCAGCTACTTGATGAGGATTTTTCCACGGAGGTCGGCGAAGTCACCTACCGCAATCTGCAAGAAGGCGCGCGGCAGATGCTGATCTCCGTGCCGTTTTTGCCCAGCGGCGCCACGGCCCGCGCGGTCGTCACGGCGGAAGTTACCATGCGGCCGCGTGCTGCCGCCTGAAAATACCGAGCTGCTGAAAATTCCCAAGCGCGTGGACCGCAAGCTGCGGATGTTCCTCAATGGCAGCCCGTACATCGAGGTGAAGCACCAGCGGATCCGTTCGCTGAGCAGGGAGATCTCAGAAGGACGTCGATCCATCGGCGAGCGACTGGGAAAAGGTCGAAGCGATTTACGATTACGTGCTGGAGAACGTCGACTACGTGGAAGGGCCCGGACAAAGGCGCGGTCGATACGCTGCGCGACGGGCAGGCCGATTGCCAGGGCCGCAGCATGGTGTTCATCGCGCTGTGCCGGGCGAACAAGATGCCGGCCCGCATGGTGTGGGTCGACGGCCACGCCTACCCCGAGTTTTACATGGAGCACGCCGAGGGCGAAGGCAACTGGTACCCGTGCGAATCGGCCGGCACGCGGGCGTTCGGCGAGATGCCGCTCGCACGCGTGATCCTGCAGAAGGGCGACAACTTCACCGTGCCCGAGCGGAAAGAGCGGCTGCGCTACGCGTCGGATTATCTAATCGGCCTGCCGACGCCCGGCGGCGGAAAGCCGAAGGTGAAGTATATCCGGGAGCCGCTGCAGTAGGTGCCGCGAGCCATTCTTCCGTAGGGCGGGTGCTCGCACCCGCCGCGGATGCCATGCTTATTTCCGTTGGCGGGTGCAAGCACCCGCCCTACTCAACCTCGGCAGCGGTAACCGCTGTTGCCAGCGCAGCCACAATCGCATCCTCAGCCTGAGCGAGCGAATGACCACCCCAGGTGCTGCGGCCGTTGCGGTCGTAGACCACGTAGGTCGGCGTGGCGTAGATGCCCATGTGGTCGAAAGTGGCGCGTGCACCGTAGCCGGTCGGCCAGTCCATGTAGGGCATGGTCTTCATAACGCGATCGAGATCGACTTCGCTGTCCGATTCGGGCGTCAGGCCTACGACAACAAGCCCACGTTCGCGAAAGCGCTGGTTGAGCGACGCCAGGTCGGGCATTGCGGCGACGCACGGCCCACAGGTGGTCAGCCAGAAATCGAGCAGCACGACCTTGCCGCGCAGGTCATCGGCGGTGAGGGCCCCATCGGTGTTGAGCCAGCCGGCCGCTTCGAGCGGCGGCAGGGGGCGGCCGGCCCATTCATCCGGCGTCCGCGGCTGGCGCCACCGGGCGACCAGCAGCAGGACCACCGCGGCCACAATCAACACGATCATCGAGCGAAATGCGACGCCGCCCTGCTGGTCGTACGGCGACTGGTATGCGTTGTGATCCATGTCTTGGTTAATCAGCCAAGTTCAACGAAAAGTATAAAACCGCCAAGAACGCAAAGGACGCCAAGACAGACCAACTGGTCCGTATTTCCCTCTTGGCGTTCTTGGCGTTCTTAGCGGTTTATTAGTTTGTTAAAAAGCCTTAATCAATTCGCCGGCGGAGGCGGATCGTTTTCTCGACGTTCAGGTCTTCGCCCGGCTTGAAGCCGACTTCCTCCGTGCGGTCGATGATGTAGAACCCGCGGTGCCGCTTGACGTCGCCCGTGTCCGTGCCGACCTCGCGGCCCAGCATGTAGCCGTCGGGGTAAACGCGGTTGTAAAGCGCTGCGCCGCGATCGTCGCCGCGATATTGGCGTTCGCCGTCGCCGCCGAAGCGCGTCGCACTTCAGCCGTTCGGTCGGATTCGGATCGTTCCAACTCGGCGCCTTCTCCACTTCGAAGTAGCCCACCGTGATCCACACGGCGAACACGCCCGAGCGGTTGGTCACGAGGTTGCCCAGCCGCGACATCGGCTGGTACATCATGTACGAATTGCGCTCGCCGGCGATGAACGGCGCGTTGAACGTTTCGCTGAACAGCGGGATGCCGCTTTGCGCCGGGTCGGCCCCGGTTGAAATGACGGGCAATAGCGCGCCGGTGCCTGAATCGAACACCAGGTCATCGCCGCCGTAGCCGGCCTCGCGCGAGTCGTCGATCGTGAGGTCGCCGTTGTTGTCGTCGTCGTTGCGTCCGATCCCCAGGTTTGCCGCGCCGCCGCGGTTAAAGTGGTGCCGGCGGAGCCAGCCCGCATCCACTCCGTATCGCAGCATCTGCGGCAACGGAACCAGGTCGCCCGCGTCGGGCGAGCGGAACGGATTGGAGAAGAAGCTCGGGAAATCCTTGTTGAGACCGAACTGATACGCGTCCGGCGCGGCGTCCGGGATTTTGTCGACCGGCGTGTTATCGGCGTTTGCCTGCGCGTAGCCGCGCCGGCTGAGCACGATATCGCGCCAGGCCGGGCCGAGATGGCCGAGCTGAACTAAATTGTCATTCGAATGCACAAGATTACTGTCCCCATATCGTCGTCGAGTGGTGATGGAGTTGACTACGGGCCAAAACTTGTGCGCGGTTCATGATGCCGTCGTACACTTCGGACCAAATGCCGTGCTTGAGGATCACCGGACGTCGGTGCAGCGCCGGCCGGTGACCGTGTTCAGGTTCACGCGGCCCGGATCGCTGCGCCGCGAAATCGTGTTGAACGGCGGCTGCAAGTTGTAGCGCGGGTCGTCGAAGCCGGTGAGATCGGCGCCCATCGTCTCAACGCCGTTGGGGTTCGCGGCCGTCGGCACGACGTCGCCAAAGATCTCGGCCGTGAGCCGCGTCTCGGTGCCCACATACCGCGAAGGAACATCGACGAATTCCATGACGCGATAGAAATGCGGGCGCCGGAGAATGGAACCGGCGCGCCTGCCGCGTCCTTGTATGTCCCGGCCGAAAGCTCCGACGTGTTGAAGAAGTTCAACAGGTGGCCGAAGATGCCTTGCTGCCGGGCGTAACGGTCGGTGGAGGTTGTGCCCGTGCCGTCGTCGCGGATCGTGCCGTCGTACGGGTTCTTGGTGTTGGCGTTGATGACGGAGAAGTAGCGCAGCATCAGCGACGCGGACGTGCCGGGAACCTGCAGCAGCTCCTCGCTGCTGGCAAACGGGCGATTGTTCCACGCGAGCCAGGGATAGGTCGACCGCAAGAGCTTCTGGCGGCGATTCAGTTCCTCGGCCGTGGCTGATCTGGACCTTCTGGCGCGGCAGGACGTTCCAGCGGCGCGCTCCGCGGCGATGTTTGGGAACTGCGAATCTGGGTCGGGGAGTGCCGCGGCCGCCGGATCAGCGCGATTCAATGACAACTTCCGGCGCACCTGCTTGTATCGACTTCATAAAGGCCACAGCGTCCGTGCCGTTGACCCGGTCAAGATTCGGCGCGTATGCCTCGTTCACGAAGCCGAGCGTCTGCTCGACGACGTAGTCGAACACGTGCTGATTCTGGTTGCTGAGGTTCAGATTGGCCTTGAGCCACGCGGCGCGCGCGAGTTCGTCCGGGGTTAAACTTGTATTCGGATCGCGCGGCTGAGCCGGCGGAGGCGGGTTGTTGTAATCGATCGGCCCGACGTCGCCGCGCAGCACGCGGCGGCTCCACACGTTCTTCAAATCGGAAAGTGTCACGGAGCCCGTGGCCGTGCGAAAGATCAGCGTCACGTTCGGCCGCTCCTGCTTCCAGAGCAAGCGCGGCTCCCAGGCTGAAGCGTTGATCCAGCCCTCTTTGGTAGGATCGTTCGGATCAGTATTGGGAAACAAATATTCCAGATGATGGCCGCCGCGCTCCTGCGATTTCATGTGCAGGCGCTGCTTGAAGTTGGTTTCACTGTAATTGGTGCCGTGGGCCGTTTGCGCGGCGCGATCATCGGGAAACACGCGTCGCAAGCGATGCCAACCCCACTCGCCGCCGAAGGTCGGATCGAGCAATGTGTCGCGATCGCCCGTATTACCGCCTTTACGCTGCTCAAGCTGGTTCAAGTACGTCGCGATTTGATCGTCGTTAAATCTCTTGAGGAAATCTTTGGGGGTGATCCATTCCGATGACCGGTTGGTTCTGAAAATTCCCTTTTCCGTCAACTCATCGATGAGGCCCTGAACCACATGATCAGGCGCCGTCCTGAACTCGCTAGGCGAAAGGGCGCAAAGTAATCGCTCTGGAGCATGTCGCGGGTATCGGTTCCAAGCTTGTCGACAGCCAGCTTGGTTGGCAAATGCGTGCGCTCGAATTGGCTCGCCCCGTTGAACGCCGTCAGGTCCACCGACTGCGAATCGATCGTGAGATACGGGTTGATCGGCAGGTTGACCTGATGCAGCTTGTTCTCGTTTCCGTCCTCGTCGACCGGCGGCGGATTCCAGGGCAGCGTGGGATTGGCCAACCGCTGCAAATGAATCGAGCGGTAGTTCTGAGTCGTGCCGTTGCGCACGAGCTCGACATCCATGTCGAACGGCCGATCGTACGGCGTCTGGTATTCCCATTCGCCGCTCGCGTTAAGCCGCGGCTGCTGCGCGTCCACCGGGCTGCCTGCATTCGGATTCAGCGTCGGGTCATTTGAAACCAATTGGTAACGGAGACTCGGGTAGCCTTCGAGCGGCTCGGAGATGTTGAGGTCCTCGACCGGGATGGCGACCGCCGGATCGACGATATTGCTGTTCGCGTCCGGTCGGCCGTCGCGATCCGCGTCGGTGACGTTGACGTAGTTGCCGCCGCCGCGGTCGACAATTTCCTGACCGCCGTTGTTCCCGATTAAAAGCTGCTGAATGTTCGGGTTGACGCTCGGCCAGAGCTCGATGCGGTGCGTTTTGCCCAAATTTCCGCCGGTATGGTCCTGGTCTGTCTGCTCGGAGTCCGAAGTGGTGCCTTCCAGGCGGCTGATCGGCGTGACGAACCTTTGGATGCCGTGGGGCTATAACCATCAGGTGTGGGTCTGCCCACGGGCGTGACGGGCGTCAGTTGGATGCCCGACGAACCGATCACCGCAAATCGGCCGGGCAGAATCGGCGCGATCGGGATGTCTTTGTCGTTCGGCGCCGTCCCGCGTTGCCGCTCGGCCTGCGCGATGAAATAGCGCTTCGTCATCGGGATCACGGCCTGACGGCCACCCGAAGTTTTCGAAACGAGCGACAACCGGCGGAACCCAAACGTTGAGATTCGGATTGACAGGTTTTGGCACCGGAGGCGTGCAGCATGATTGATCGTACTCCTTTGTCAAATCGTTGTCGTTGGAACGATTCGACGTCATTGCCTGTCGTGAAGTAAATCAATCGCTCGGAGTGCTGGTCCGAGTTGAACCCGAAACCGTCCGGATCGGTGCGCAAGAGTTGCTTGATATACACCTTTTGGAAATCGGCCGCGTCGGAGATGAGCTCGGTCGCCATGCGGCCGTTGATCGGATCGCGCACGACCGACATCCGCCAGACGGGCGAGTAGCGGACGACCGTTTGATTCGTGGTCGGATCGGTGACGCGGGCCGGCAGCAGACTCATCTGGTTTAAGAGGACGCCCGGTTCGCTCAGATCTGCGCCATGGCGGCCCGGAGTAATTAGCGTTCTTCCGTAAAGTCCGGCCGGCCGCTGACCATCTTCCGACCACGGATTGTACAGCTCCACAAACAACGATCCGCGGGGCTTAAGCTTCTGATCCAGATCGTAGTCGGGCGTCTCGGTGTTTTCGTTGAGAATGGAGACGTTCGTCTGATTGCCGCCGGGCACGTTCGGCGGCTGCTGACCGCCGCCGCCGCGGCCTTCGTCGCCCTCATCGGTGGCGCGGCGGTCGTGCCAGGCGAGCGTTTCGGTGATCAACAGCTCCGGCCGCTCGGCGCCCCAGACGATCGCGCGCGTGGCGTCCTCGACGAGCGCCTCATCATCACGATTTTGCGGGCCGGCCGGCTCGATCTGGCTTGTACTTCTTGGGGTAAGGCAGCTCGCTGCCCAGGTTTTCGTCGGATGCGATGTCGCTGTCGAGGGGCACGAAGACTTTCGCCCGCTGAGTGCGGTCGGGGTTGTTGTCGGCCGGATCTGGAACGAAGACGCCCCAGCCGTCGAACGGATTCTCATCGTATTCGAAGGGCGTCATGATCGCGTCGGGGTCGCGGAAGTCGACGACGTTGATGGCCCACTGCGCCATGCGGCGGGCCGTGAGCTTGCGGGCCCAGAGCGGCTTCACGGCGGCCGCGGCTGCGCAGATGTTCGCGCTCGTCAGCGGCGTTGCCGCCGGCAAGCTGAAGCGCACTGCTGGTGCCACAAATCGTTATAGAAAGTGACGAAGTTGACGTTGCCTTCTTCGTTGGCCAGGACGTTCTCGGTCGCTACGTAGTTCTCATCCGTGAGCAGCATGGCGAGGCAGTAGAGATGCCGCGCGAAAATCTGGCGCTGCAGCAAGCCGTTGGCGCGGATGCGGCCATCCTCGGTTCATTGGGTCGTATATAAAATCGTTCGATTACCGTCGTCATGGGACGGCCGTCCGACAGCCGGCCGTTGAGCAGTGCGCTGCCGTGGTTGTAATCGAAGAAGATTTCCTCGGCGGTGAGGCCGGACCACAGGCGATCGAGCGGCGGCGTATACTCGCCGTTGCCGTCCATGTCGTAAAACTCTTCGCCCCGCGGCCGCGATGGAGTGACACGGTCCCAGCGACCGTTCGCAGAATCGTGCGCGTCGGCGAACGGGTCGCCCGCTTCGAGCGGGTCGTCGACGATGCCGTTCATGAGCGTATCGCCGCCCTCGGCGAGCGTGTCGGCGACGCCGTCGCCGTTGAGGTCCTCGCCCGTTTCGTCGATGGCGCCGTCGCCGTCGTTGTCGACGCCGTCGCCGTTGTCGCGGCCGTCGCCGAAGGGGCGATTGAGGTCCATCCGCAGGCCGGCGACGACCTCCGGCGCGAGCAGTTGCTGAACGACCTGGCTCAAGTCGGCTTCGTTATAGATCGCGAGGCCGCGGCGCAGGCGCTCGAATTGCAATGCGGTAACGCAGCAGGTCGACGATGTTGGCATTCTCCGGAGGCAGTAGCGGCGCGTCGGCCGGCCGGCTTGGCGATCGAGCGGATCGGTCGCCGTGATGGGCACTGCCGCTTCATCACGGCGTGATAGTCGTCGGAGCCGGCCCAACCCTGCTCGCCCGGGTCATCGATCAATCCGTCTGGATCGTTTTCATCTTGTCGTCGATACCCGCGCGGCCGGGCTGGCCGTCGGCGCCGTTGAGCAGGCGGCTCAAGAAGTTGCCGCCGGGCACCGGCAGGTCGCTGCTGTCGGTGGTGACGAGGCGGCGGCTGATCGAGGCCATTTGTTGGGCCGCGGTGAGCATTTCCGGGCTGGTTGGCAACGGGTTCGCGATGCCAAACTGGGCGGTTGTCGCGGCCTGGACCCGGAACGGATCGTATTGCACGAGCCGCAGCGGATCGAACACATCGACCACTTCCCACAACCGGCTGGGCAGCAAGCCGGAGTCGGCGTCGGCGCCGCGCAGGATGCGCTCCAAATCGGCCGTGGAGAATGCGGCATCATCGTTCTGGCTCAAGCTGGCGTTGAAGGCTGCGGCCGCGTCCGCGAAGCTCGCAGCCCACGTATCGCGCCGCTGTGCGCGATTGATATTCAGCTCGTACGGCGAATCAGTCAGCAGCGGGCGGACCAAGCGTATTGTCCCACGCGTTTCGGTCGCGGAGCACCTCGTAGGTAGGCTGGCCGATGTAATCGAGGCCGACGCATAGCGAGCAAATCAAATCGGGCGGGCTGCCAAAGGCCGAGAGTTGCGTGATCGCCCACGGATAGTCGAAGAATTTCAAGCGGGCCGACAAGTCCGGAATGGCTTGTTCGCCGGTCGGCGTGCCGGCGTTCATGGCACGTACCGGTAATTCAGTCGCCGAGGCGAGCGCCAGAGTTTGTCGGTTATGTCGATTGATGCGTTGAGCGGTGGCGAGTAGCCATACTTGCCGGAGACGACCGTGCCGTCGAGCCGTTCGCGTCCCCAAAGCAGCGTGGCATAGCTGTCGAGTGATCGCGTCGATCCCTTGCCCGACTTCGCTGCAATTGACGGCGTTGACCGGAGTGCCGTTGACATCGGCCCACGGCCTGGGCAACAGCGGCCGCAGGCTGATTTCCGCCGGGCCGTAGCCGATGCCGTGGGCAGCATGTCGGCGTCGAAAATGCCGGTCAGCGTGGCTGAGCTGATCACCCGCCTCGCCCTGCGTCAGATTCGTCGCCGTCGTTGGAGCGTAGTCACGGTCTGGTTGGGAACTTGTCGAGCTCATTGATAGTCCATCGCCATTGTTGTCGACCAGGTCGCAAGATCGCGGCGGATTGATATGGTCGGCCAGGCCGTGCGCGTTGACGTTCAGCCGGCTGTCGAGGTCGATGACGAGAAACGCGTACAGCGGCTTGTAGCGCGTGCCGTCTTCGAGTTCCTGGATCGGGTCGCCGAGGTCGATCCACACGCTGTCGGGCACGCCGTCGTTGTCGTTGTCGACGTCCCAGGGGCCGGTGATTTCCCAGAAGGGGAACGTCGCTGAGGCCGTTGTTGTTGACCAGGTTGTTGACGTTGGTGACGTTTGGCGCGGCGGACCGCGGGTTGCCGCCGTCGAAGCTCGGATGGTCCTCGCGAATCGGCCGCATCATGATCTTGCGCTTGATGGCGGTGATGAGCGCGGCCTGCTCCGGAGTGAGCGAGCCGACGGCCGGGTTCGGGTTGCCGTTGGCATCGTAGGGTTGGATGATCGCCCGCATGGCTTCGTTGGGATCCATGTTCTCGCTCAAGAGCGTGAGCAAGCGGTGATACCAGAAGTTCACGAGGTCGGGCCGATGGAACGACGGCAGCGGCACGTTTTCCAAATCCAGCCGCAGAAACTGGCTGCGGATCGACCTGCGGGTCATCCAAATCGGATGTTAGAGGCGTCCCCGAGCCGTTACTCTGCACGTAACGCGCCTGGCGCGCGGCGTGACGGTCAACAGCGCGAGGAACATGTTCTGGAAGTCGGCCGCATCATACGGCTCGTCGGCGTCGCCGGCGCCGATGCAGCGCGGATAGTTGAAGAACGCGTTGGCCGGTCCGAGATTGTTGAGCGGGAGAAAAATCCGGCATTCTGCCCGGTCAGAACGGGTCAGCGGCTGGAACGGGTCTAGCCAGCGCACCGGAAATAGCTGCACCCGCGAAGTGTATGGATTCCGTGCATCGAAGTACCTGCGAGTTCGGCAACAGCGCCATTTCGGCGCCGACGGCTTCACCGTTGCCGACGGGAAATAGTTGCACGGCGTTCAGCCGCGGCTGGCCGGCGGCGGCCAGCGGGTTGTAGCCCACGCCGGTGCCGTTGAACGGCCGGCCGTTGACGATGAAGGTTGCGCCGGCAAGGTCGGTGATTTCAGGCGGGCGAGCCGGGCTGACTTGCAGCGGCAGCCCGTCGGTTCGCGAGAAGGCCATCACGCGGAAGCGGAACAGCCGGGTGAACTTCGGCGGCGTGCTGAGTCGGCATCGTTCGGGCCGATATCGCATCATCGGCCCCACCTGATCGTAATCGACGATCCGTGCCGACTGGCCGGTGGCCGGACCGCTCGTGATCGTGAGCAAGCAGCCGTTGTAATAGCCCTTGGTGAGCGAGAGCGTGTGCAGTTGCGGTTCGCCGCGGGCGCCGCGATTGAGCTGCAATACGTGCCGCAGGTCGGGCAACACCTGCTGAGTTTGTTCATTTACGGTCGGCGTCGCCGGGTCGTCGAGACCGTGCGCCAGGGCACGCACGTAGATGTCGATAAGCTGGCCCTGCGTCGGGCCCAATTGCTGCGCCGGCGTGCCGGCAACTGCGGCGGAGAAGCGCGTGACTTGCTGGGCCGGCCGCGCGGGATCGAACGCCTGATTCGCCGGCGGGCTGTAGATGATGCCCTGCAACCCGTCGGTGCCGTACAGATCGCGCAACAGGCCGTGGTCGCGCATGACCGAGGCCGGGTTTTCCGTATCGCGCAGTAGCTGCATGAGTGCGCGGTCGAGCAACTTGCTGGGCGTGTTGCCGAGCCGGCCAGCACGGCCGGAATGTTTCGCGGCGACGCGCTCGCTGTTGCTCGTCATGAGAAACGTGGTGCCGATCAGCATGAACAAAACGAGCATGCTGAGGACGACGAGCAGCAGCACGCCGCGGCGGGATGAGCGGGGAGCGGGGAGCGGGGAGCGGGGAGCCACCCGCAAGCGGGTTCCCGGCGAAGAGCGAGGAGTCCTCGATCTGCGAATCCGAAATTCGGAATGGCTTTACTCCGTGCTCCGTGCTCTCCGCTCTCAGCTTTTATGATTCTGTTCCACATGTCGCCTCTCCTTGCGAGGAGCTTTACTGCCGCTCAGGCCGGCACTAGCCGGCCGATGCCCGCGCTTCTTCTCTCTTGCTCCTCGCCGCAATTCTTCTGTTCCGCTCTTCACCCCTTCGTCTGGCCTCGCCTGTGCAAATTTTCAATCGTATTCCTGACGGCTCAATTTCGGATCGCCGCCTGCGCCGAACGCGACCCCCTGCGAGCCCGCGCTGCGCGGGTTTTCGAGCCGGATGGTCCTGCTATGCACGGCGACGGCGCCGCGGCAAATCGCGACGCATAGGTTGTTGGACGCGACGTCACCGGGTCTCCACGGCCACTCGGGTCCGCGAACTGTCACCAAGCGATGTTTCGCGGGATCAAAGGGTTGGTTGTTCGGCCGGATGCCGACTCCTTCGCGATCAACCGTGATCACCTGATACCAGTTCAGCGAGAACCGCGGCTCGCTTGTTGTACTGTTCGGATGCGGGCCGCAGAGCATGATCCACTGGCTGGTTCGGATTCCGTCGAACGGGTCGGTGGGTTCGCCCTGAAAACGTTCCAACAACAGCTCGCCGCCATTGAGGCCGGTGGAAACCACCGTCGCTCTTACGGCGCGCTCGCCCTCGCTCATCGCGTTCAAGTAGTTTGCCAGTGCCGACCCGAGATCGGCATACATGTCTTCCGATTGCTGCGGCAGCGGTCGCTTGTAGAAGACGACAACCGATACGTCGTAGGCGTGGCTCTCGGGGTTGCGGGCCATGCCGTTGCGGGCCGCATTCGTGCTGGGCACGACGCTGACGATCCACGAATAGTCGCCGACCCATTGGCGGGCCATGGGAATGGAATTGCCGCTGCGCGTCGACTGTCGTGTCCCAGTTCTGAGTGGCCGGCCGATCGTCGCGATCCGGCAGCTCGGTTACCAGGTCGTCATTTCCTTCGAAGTAGAAGTCGGCCATCGTATCGTCCATCTGCCAGCCAGTACTGGGCTGGCGGAATGTCACGCGGCGGATGGGCCAGAGATACGCATTGGATCCGCCGGCTTGAGTGCCGCCCGACCACGGAGCCCACGTTGGATTACCCCAACTCGGATATCTGGCGTAGTCTCTCCATGCTTGGCTGGCAGATGCGGGAAACAGCGGAGCGACACTGCGTGCGTATGGCTGACGGCACACCGCCATTCGGAAAGGCCAAGGTCGCGATACGCCAATGGGATCGATTACATAGGCGCTGCCAAACTGTTTGCCGATGAGCGTCGCATCGGTGATCGCCGCGGGCTGGTTCAGCGCTTCGCGCAGTGCAGGCGCGAAGGACCGAACGAATAATCCTAGCGGAGGATCCCAGGAGTGCCGAGCGCTATCGGAAGAAAATAGCACATGTGCCGGCAATCGGCAACTCCGTTGTCACGGCGTCATCACGTACCACGACTCGGGGTTGAGCATGCCGCGGGCGACGATATCGTTCATCACCGAGCGTGCGATGGCCGAGCCGCGGTCCTCCTGGTCGGCCCTGTGCATGTAGAACCCGGCCACGGGGAAGATCGAGGCCACGCCCAGCAGGCCGAGCGTGAGGATGCCCATGGCGATGAGCACCTCGGTGAGGCTGAGGCCGCTGCGCGTGCAGCGGGGAGCGGGGAGCCACCCAGAGGGTACCCGGCGGGGAGTAAGAATCCTGGGTCGACAATTTGCACTTTGCGATTTGCAACTTGCAATTTCAAATTTCACATACATCGGAACAACCTTTCGGTCACCAGTTGCCCCTGGTGTGTTTTCTTTTCGGCGAGCCGGGCGTCCTCGCCCCCGGCGCGTTGCCGCGACCAAGGCAGCCGGGGTCGGGGACGACCCGGCTCGCAAAAGTCGCGATGTATTCTACTCCGCCCAGTTGGCTCATTTCGCGTGTGAACTCGCGGGCGGCGAGGATTTGTTGATTGCGTCTATTTCTCAAATTGCGGAATCCCGAACAACAGTGATCGGCTGACATCGATCGACAAAGGCGTTCTCAATTGTCACGACGCGTCCCGTTTGTGCGCCGAGCACCAGCCAGCGGCTATCGCCGTTGAGCCAATTGATCGGCTCGCTGCAATTCGGCCGTTGTTCGTCGGTCGTGAGACTTGACCGACGAAGTCGAGAGTTCAACGTGGGGTCGGTGGCGGCAGCAACGGGCGGAATGTTCTCGCGCCGGCCCACGAGCAGGAACAGGTGGTCGACGACCGCCTGGTCAAACTTGTCGCGTTTGCGGCGATGTCAAGGGTACTTGGTACCTCGACCAGTTAAACGTCACGCGCGAGACCCGGCCTTCGGGCGTAAACATGATGAAAATCGGCGCATAGTTATCGACTCGCGGATTGATGCTGGACGGTCTCGATGGCACCGTGGGTAGTAAAAGAAGCTAGTTGCCCACGCCGGAAGCGCGCAAGATCGATCGCCGTGCCCTCCGGGAAGTTGGTACGGCTCATCGGAGGTGAATGTCGCCTGGCGAAGAATCTTGTACGGAGACAGGGCTGCTCCAGAACGGGTACGGCGGCCTGGCCGGCGCTGGCGGTGTGGGTGGGCGGTCCGACCCCAGTGAAAATCCAGCGTCGTCGTATTCGGGCTCGATCTGCTGGCCGGTATTGTTGATCGGCTCGCGATGATGTGAACGATGGAGTTCAGCTGCTGCGACCCATGTAGCCGGTCAACGGGTCAATGCGGACGCGAATGTTGCAGCGAGTCTTGGATATCCCGCTGGTTGAGTTTTTGGGGATCGAGAAATTCGAACCGCGAGTCGCCAATTTCGATCACGTCGTCCGGGCGGATCATGTTCGTCGGAAACAGGTCCGCGTCCCAGCCGGTTGGCAGCCGGTCTTGTTCTGTTGATACGCGTTGCCTCTTGTGACGAAACGAATGCACAAGAACCCCAGCGTTGGGGCAGCGAAACGCAAACCCGCGAGTCGCGATCGTAAATCCGGTAAACGGCGGCTGCTGCTCGACATAGAACACCTCGAGACAAACGCCGCTGTCATCATGGATGTCGAGTGCCGGATTAAAGCTCTTATTCGGGTTCGTGTTCGGCTCCGGCTGAGCCGTTTGAGCAGCGATACCGTAGGGCCGGCCGGATGCGATCGCCCGGGCCTGGGCCCCTGTGATGAAACGTATTCGCAGTGCGCGAGGCTTCGCGGAGCTGGCGGTCGACGTTCGACGGGGCCATGATCGGAATCGCGGCCGCAACCACGGTGGTCAGGATGACGATCACGACCAGCAGCTCGATAAGCGTCATGCCGCGAGGAGGTGTCGGGTGTTCGCCACGGCGAATCTTCGATCGGGTGTTCGCCACGGCGAATCTTCGATCGGGTGTCGGATTACAGCCTGACACCGTTTCAATTTGCAGTTTGCAATTTGCAATCTGGACTCGATTGTTTCTTCGATCGAACGTCATGCTTGATGTCCCCGCGGGGCAAGCCCCGCCGCTAATTGCGCCCTTGCGCTATCGGTCGCCCAATAAATGGTTGTGGATGTTGTCGGTCGATGCGCCTTCGCCGCTGTCGACGCCCAAAAAGACTTGCTGGCCGTCTTCGTCCGCTTCTGACAAGGTGTACGGCCACGGCTTGATGCTCTGCCACGTGCTCGGATTCACCTGGCTAACTTGTTTGTTATTGCGCATGCCGCGCAGGGCAACGTGCGGCTTCACCAGGCGGATGCCAAACGTTTCATCAGGCCCGGCTGAAAAGATCAACGGCACGAGGCGAAACGCCTGTTCATCAATTCGATACACGTCGAACGGATCATGATCGTTTGTAACTGCCAACTGCCCTCTCAGCGTTGCCGACATCGCGCTAAGCTCGAACGTGTCGATCTGAATTAGCGAATCGAAGCCGGGCGCCCAGCGGAGGAAATTGATGGGTCGCTCCCAGCCGTCAAGGAATTCCTTGGCGCCGTCGCCGTCGGTGTCGCCGATGGTGCTCTCGCCGAACAGGCTGCGGGCTTCGCCGTCGCCCGTGGCCAGCGTGATGACGAGGTACAGGCATTCGGCGCCCTGGTTGTCGGTGATCTCCTCGGCCGTGTTGCGATTGCCGGTCAACGAATTGGTGCCCGTGGCGATTGCGGCGTAGCGGCGCAGATAAACGTCGGCCAGCGACGTGCGGCCAGTTGGCAAAGCGCCCGCCGGATTCTGGAAGAACGGGAAGATAGCGTCGACCAGGCCCTTGGGCGGATCGGGCACGTCGGTGAGCAGGATATCGCTCCAGCGGTCGGGCACTTCCATGAGGATCAGCTCGCGCAGCGCGTACAGCCGGGCGAGCGCCGTGAGCTGGCCCTTTCCGGCCGCATTTCCGGGCGAAGCATTGATTCCATCAAGGATCGGCTGCCGCACCGCCACGCGGCGCGTTTTGTACGTGTCGTAATGCTCCATGAGGAGCGTGTGCAGCCGGGCGATCATTTGCTCGGTCTTGCGATGCCGGGCCGTCTCGCCGGCCACGCTGGCCACGCCGAGGATCAGGCTGGCCAGGATGCCGATGATCGTGATGGCGACGAGGAGCTCAACGAGGGTGAAGGCTGCCCGGCGGCGGTGTTGGAAAATGCAAAATGCAAAATGATCAATGCAAAATGAAAAATGCGGACGCCGGCACGCGTTCACAAGTGCATGAAACGCCCATCGCGCCTCGGCATTTAACATTTTGCATTTTGCATTTTGCATTTTGCATTTCTTACTCCCTGCTCCTCGCTCCTCGCTCCGTGCTCCTACGGCTGCGCGTCCTCAAGCTTGGTTTCGGTGGTGAAGTTGGCAATCGTGTCGGCTACCTCGCCGATGAACGGGCCGTCGGGGAAGAGCAAGGGCTCTGCTCCATTGGCGATTTCATGGGATGACATCCGCTCAAACGCGCCCACATCCCAGGCATCATCCAGGCCGCAGTGCAGGATTTGGAATTTATCCGGCTCGACGAACTGGATGGGAATAGTTGCTCCGGCCGAGTCGCTGGCCTTCTTTACGGCATGCACGTGCAGCGGGATGCTCGGCTGGGCCGTGGACGCCGGCGGATCGAACGCCGCTGTCGCGTCGTGCCGGGAGGTGTCGAAGTACAGGTAAGGCTGCTCGGAATTTCGCGGCACGTACTGCCAGAAATTGATTCGCCGCCGCTGGACCTGACCTTTGATGCGGGCCGTGTACTCGATGTAACGCCTAACGTTGGAATCTCCTGTACCGGCCGTCCCGTCGAAGTAGTCGTCGTCGGTCGCGCGGCCAAGCCGACCGACGTCGAACGGGAACACCCACTTGCGGCTCTCGATCGGATCGAGCGTGTTGTTATTCTGGTCTCCCAGGCTCTGAATCGGATAGGACGGCCCGCCCTCGCCAGAGATTGGATATCGCGGATCGGCGCTGAAGCCGCCGAGCCAGAACACGAGCGATTCGCCCGCCGTCATGCCGCCGGCGAGCGGCTGCGGGTAATCCGACCTGTCGTTGCCAGTCGCCGGCAGACCCACAAGCGCTCTGATCAAGTCGTCTGACTCCTGATGTCGCGGGAACGCTTGCTTCAAGTGCCTCTTAACGTCGCTAAGAATCTGCGATTCGCTGAGTGGAGCATTCGTCGGCTCTGTGGGCGTCATCGCGTCGGTATCGTCCGTCTGGGCATTCGGCGGAAAGGCGGTCGTTTTGTTCTTGTACTCCACAAGCCCTTCGTCCATCTGGTTGATCTCGGCCTTGATCTCGGTTTGCCGGGCCGTGCGCGAGCGGCCACGGCGGCGACCGTGAGCAGGGCCACGAGGATGCCGATGATCGTGATGACGACCAGGAGCTCGATGAGGGTGAACCCGGAGCGGGGAGCGGGGAGCGGGGAGCGGGGAGCAAAATCGGCGATGTCGACCTGCCACTTTTTTTGACGCGTTGTATCCATTGTTTCGATTCCTTGTAGTTCAATAGCCTCTTGCGTCCACTCGCTCCGTCGCTCCATCGCTCCTCGCTACTTACTCAACCCTTCAATCAACTTCACCAACGGAATAAACAGCGCGATGACGATGAAACCGACCGCGCCGCCGAGGAACAGGATGAGCAGCGGCTCCATCAGCTTCGTGAGGCCTTCGGTGAGCACCGCCACTTCTTCGTCGTAGGTGTCGGCCACTTTGTAGAGCATCGTGTCGAGCTCGCCCGTTTCCTCGCCGACGTCGACCATGTTCACCACGATGTCGTCGACGATCCGCTGCTTGTATTTCAACAGGTAAATCAACAGGCCGATCGGCCCGCCGATGAAGCAGAACCAGAAGAACGCCGCCACCGGGTGGAAGCCGGGCATCGGAGTGCTC
This sequence comes from uncultured Planctomycetota bacterium, assembly GCA_963713365.1. Classification (GTDB taxonomy): domain Bacteria; phylum Planctomycetota; class Planctomycetia; order Pirellulales; family Lacipirellulaceae; genus JABDGM01. Next base: position 62,336 of record CAVQLN010000017.1, read on the forward strand.
CTTCATCGGCTTGGCGATGGCCTCGCCCTCGCGGATGCGCCTCGGAGATCTTCGTGTACATCCGCTCGAACGATGGCGTTGCCGGCCGTGTCGCGCGTGATGTTGAGCGCTTCGAGAATCGGCACGCCGCTGGCCACCAGCGTGCCCAGCGTACGCGTGGTGCGGGCCAGGATGTTCTTCTCGATGAGGTTGCCGAAGATCGGCACCTTGATGATGAACTGGTCCCAGCCGATGCGGCCGTGCTTGAATTTGCGGATCAGCTTGACCGTGAGCCAGATCGTGATCGGAATGCCGGGGATCAGGTACCAGTAACCTGACGCACCATTCGGAGATGGCCACGAGCATCTCGGTCATCGCCGGCAGCTCGAGATCGAACTCCGTCGAAGATCTTGCTGGAACTCGGGCACGATCTTGATCATGATGAACGTCAAGATGCACACGGCCACGGTGACGACGACGATCGGGTAGATCATCGCGCCTTTGACTTTTCGCTTGAGCGATTCGGCCCGCTCCTGGAAGTCGGCGAGGCGCTGCAGAATGAGCTCCAGCGCACCGCCCGCCTCGCCGGCCTTGATCATGTTCACGTACAGGCGGTTGAAGCACTTGGGGCTCTTGGCCATGCCTTCGGAGAGCGTGGAGCCGCCTTCGATCTCTTCGCAGGTGTCTTCGAGCGAGTACTTGAGCCGGCCCGGCTTGGCCTGGCCGGCGAGAATCCGCAGGCTGCGCAGAATCGGCAGGCCGGCGTCCTGCAGAATGGAAAGCTGCCGGGTGAACGTGGTGAGGTCGCTGCGATTTGACGCCGCCGAAGACGAAGCCGCGCTTCTTCTTGCCGCCCGTGGCCTCGGCCTTCTTGCGGGCTTTCTTGGCCGTGATCTTGGTGACGAAGTAGCCCATCTGGCGGATCGTCGCTTGGGCTTCTTCTTCGGTCGGCGCTTCGATCACGTCCTTGATCTCGGCGCCGGTCGCGTCCATCGCCTCGAATTGAAAAGTTGGCATGTGTGTGCTTCCGCAAGTCTTAGTGTCAGCTGGTCAGCTTCAGCGACGCAGTCCGATAACCGATACGAAAACGCTGACATCGCTTACGCTTCCAAAATCGTTTCTCGCACCACTTCGTCCGGCGTGGTGACGCCGTCGAAGCAGCCTTTGATGCCGGCCTGCGCGCAGCGGGACCATGCCCTGCTTGTGCGCCAGCGTCGCGCAGCTCGTCGGCCTGGGCGTTGGCCATGATCATGTCGCGCAGGTCGTTGTTCATGATCATCAGCTCGAACAGGCCGACGCGGCCTTTGTAGCCCGTGTTGTTGCAGACTTCGCAGCCGGCGCCGCGGAAAAACCGGTTGCCGCGAACCTGGTCGGACGGTCAGCTCCAAGTCGTCCAGCATCTCGCGCGGCGGCGTGTATTCCTCGCGGCACTGCATGCACACCTTGCGCACCAGCCGCTGGGCCAGGATCGCCTCGACCGTGGCCGTGATCAAAAACGTCGGCACGCCCATGTCCTTCATCCGCGTGATCGTGCTCGGCGCGTCGTTCGTGTGCAGCGTGCTGAACACGAGGTGGCCGGTGAGCGAGGCCTGCACGGCGATCTCGCGCCGTTTCCAGGTCGCGGATCTCGCCCACCAGGATCTTGTCCGGGTCCTGCCGCAAAATGGATCGCAGGCATGTGGGCGAACGTATTGCCGATGTCCGGGTCGATCGGCACCTGCACGATGCCTTCCATGTCGTACTCGACCGGGTCCTCGGTGGTGATCAGCTTGTCTTCGATCTGTTCAGCTCGTTGAGCGCCGAGTACAGCGTGGTCGTCTTGCCGGAACCGGTCGGGCCGGTGACCAGCACGATGCCGTTGGGCTTGGCGATCACTTCGCGAAACTTTTTCAGCGTCGGCGCGTCCATGCCGACCGATTCCAAGTTGAGCGACGTGACCGAGCGGTCGAGCACCCGCATGACGACGCTCTCGCCGAACATCGTGGGCAGCACGCTCACGCGCAGGTCGACCGGGTGGCCGCCGACGGTCAGCTCGATGCGGCCGTCCTGCGGCAGGCGCCGCTCGGCGATGTCGAGGTTGGCCATCACCTTGATGCGCGTGGTGATCGCGAACGCCAGGTGCCGCGGCGGCGGGACCATTTCGTACAGCACGCCGTCGGCCTTGATGCGGATGTTGAATTCGTCCTCGAACGGCTCGAAGTGCAAGTCGCTGGCGTGCTCGCGGATCGCCATGAGCAGCACCATGTTCAGCAGCTTGCGGACCGGGGCGCTGTCGGCCAGGGCCGTGACGTCGTCCAGGTTGATCGGGCCGTCGGCGCTGATGCCGGCGGCCGCGGCGGCCAGCTCCGCGTCGTCTTCCAGCGCGAGCACGATGCTCTCGACGCTCTCGTTGCTCTCGCCGTAGTAGCGTTCCAGGGCCGACATCATCGCCGATTCGGTGGTCACGACGACGCGGATGTTGTAGCCCAGGAACGTGCGCAGCTCGTCCTGCACGCTGCAGGTTCTGCGGGTCGCACATGGCCACGGTGAGCGTGTCGCCGTCGAACTCGATGGGAACGATGCGATACATCTGCGCCATCGGCGCGGTGACCATCGCCAGCACGTCTTTCTTGATCGTGACGTCGCCGACCGCGACGGTCTGCAGCGACAGCTGCTCGGCCAGCGCCTGCGCCAGCTGGTCCTCGTTGATCAGGCCCATGTCGATGGCGACTTTGCCCAGCAGTTGGCCGGGATGCTCGTGCTGCTCATCGACCAGCAGCTCTTGCTGCTCGTCGGTGATGAACCCCATGTCGACCAGGACTTGTCCGATGCGGCGATGTGCCATGTTGAGGAGAGTTGAGAGTTCAGAGTTGAGAGTTGAGTCGATGGTCGAGCCCGCTTCAGCGGTTACGCGATGAGCTTATACGCGTTCTGCTTCCTGCTTCTTGCGGTTGATCGTCGAAGATGCCGCGTTCGGCTTCGGCGAACCGGCGGGCCAGTTCGTCGGCGCTGTTGCACTTCGCCAGGCCGTCTTCCTTCGTGATCAGTCCTTCGCGCCACAGCTTGAAGATGTGGTCGTCCAGCAGCATCATGCCGTGCTTCGCGCCGGTTTGGATCGACGAGGTGATGCGGAAGATCTTGTTTTCGCGAATCAGGTTGGCGATGCCCGGCGTCACCACGAGCGTCTCGAACGCCGCGACGCGGCCGCCGCCGATTTTCTTCAACAGCTGCTGGCACAGGATGCCGATGATCGGCCGAGGCCAGCTGCGTGCGAATCTGTTCCTGCTGGTTCGTGGGGAACACGTCGATGATGCGGTTGATCGTGCCGGCCGCGCTGGAGGTGTGCAGCGTGCCGAACACGATGTGGCCCGTTTCGGCCGCGGTGATGGCCGCTTCGATCGTTTCCAGGTCGCGCATTTCGCCGACCAGGATCACGTCCGGGTCCTGCCGCAACGCGCGGCGAATCGCCTCGGAGAACGACGTCACGTCGACGCCCACTTCGCGCTGGTTGATCGTCGACTTCTTGTGGTCGTGCTAGAACTCGATCGGGTCTTCGATCGTGATGATGTGGTGGTCGAAGTTCTCGTTGAGATAGTCGACCATCGCGGCGAGCGAAGTGGTCTTGCCCGAGCCGGTGGGGCCGGTGACGATCACCAGACCGCGCGGCCGCGCGATCGAGGCCTTTGAAGACCGGCGGCACGCCCAGCTCGTCCATCGACCACATCTTGATGGGAATCTGCCGCAGCACCATCGCGACGTTGCCGCGCTGGCGGAAGATCGACACGCGGAAGCGGGCCGCGTCGCCGAAGGCGAAGCCGAAGTCCGCGCTGCCCGTTTCCTGAAATTCCTGCTGGCAGCGGTCGGGCGTGATGCTCTTCATCAGCGCCTGCGTGTCGGCCGGCTCGAGCACCTTGGTCTTGAGCTGCTGCATCCGGCCGTGAAGCCGCAACACCGGCGGCTGGCCCACCGTGATGTGAAGATCGCTCGCGCCCTGCTTCACGCAGGCCGAGAGCAGCTTGTCGATGAGAATCGTTCCCATAGTCCGATCATTCCCCTGCAAATGCGCACAGGCAGACAGAATGCCGGTCGTGAGCCGCGGTCGAATCCGACCTTAACCCTGCTGCCGACAACCGGCGATATGTCCGCCCGGCTCAGTCACCATGCAAACCATGCGGTCTGCCGGATCGCTGTCGCCAGGGAAGCCTCTTCTCTCGGCATTGCGCCTGCTCTGGTCCGCGCCCCTGCCACGGACCAAAGAAGCAAGCGGTAACGTCGCCGCCGCATATCGCTGCGGCAGCAGCCGATGGCATGCAAGATGAGGCCATCGAGCTCCAGCACCGGCAGGATGTCGCACCCTATCGGAATGCGGCGAACAATGGATTATTCGCCGTTTGAAACACAAACTCAAGATATTTCTACTATACAAACCGCATCTGCGGGCTATCGACGTTCTTGAGGTCGCCATGGAACGCCGCTCGTCTGCTTCGAGGCTCTCGGAGTTCGGCGGCCGGATCGGCAGGGCGACCGACGTTCGAACTGCGCGGCCAGCGAGCCGTTTCGCAGTACGGCCGAGCGCGCCAGAAGCGGTCAACTGCGACTTACATTTCCTCCCGCTTGGCGACCCGGAAGACTTCCTCGAGCGTCGTGATCCCTTCCAGCACCTTGCGGATGCCGTCGTCGTAAAGCGTTGACATGCCGCCCTTTATGGCTTCCTTGCGGATGTCCTGGGTGGAGGCCCCTTGGAACGCCAGCTCGCGGATTTTGGACGTCATCATCATGCAGCTCAAAGATGCCCAGCCGGCCTCGGAAGCCGCTCTGCCCGCAGTGATTGCAGCCACGTCCTTTCATGAAGGTGGCCGAGGCAGCCTGCTCCGGCGTGATGCCGGCAGCCTCCAGTTCCGGCTTCGCGTGGCGTATACGGCTGCTTGCACTTCGAGCAAATAACGCGCACCAGCCGCTGGGCCAGGATGCCGATCACGCTGCCCGCGACCAGGTAGGCCGGCACGCCCATGTCGACCATACGTGTAATAGCACCGGGCGCATCGTTCGTATGTAGCGTACTGAAAACCAAGTGTCCAGTTAAAGAAGCCTGGATTCCCATCGATGCCGTCTCATAGTCTCGCATCTCGCCGACCAGAATGATGTTCGGTGCCTGCCGCAGCATGGCCCGAATGATCAGGGCAAAGTCGAGCCCGATGCTGTGCTTCACTTCGACCTGGTTGATGCCCGGCAGGTAGTACTCGACCGGGTCTTCGGCCGTGATGATCTTGCGGTCCGGGCGGTTTAGCTCGTTCAGGGCGGCGTAGAGCGTCGTGGTCTTTCCGGAACCCGTCGGCCCCGTAACCAGCACAATCCCGTTCGGCCGCTTGATCAGGCTGCGGAACTTCTTGAAGTCCTTCTCCGACAGGCCCAGTTGCCGGACGCCGACCTTGATGTTGTCCTTGTCCAGCAGCCGCATGACGCACGACTGGCCGTGGTTGGTGGGCAGCATGCTCACGCGCAGGTCGAGCTCCTTGCCGCCGGCCGTGATCTTGATCCGGCCGTCCTGGCAGCGGCGCCGTTCGGCGATGTCCATCTTGGCCAGAATCTTGATGCGGGAGAGCAAGGCTCCCAGCAGCCGCCGCGGCGGGCTGTCGCGTTCGACCAGCACGCCGTCGATGCGGTAGCGAATCCGCACCCGATCCTCGAACGGCTCGATGTGGATGTCCGAGGCCCGCAGCTGCACGGCCTCGCCGATCATCAGCTGCACGAGCCGCACGATCGGGGCGCTGGTCTCGTCGACGTCCTCGCCGCCGCCGCCGCCTTCCTCTTCCGTTTCGGTGAAGTCGATGGCCGTATCGGTGAACTCCTGCAGCATCGAGTCGGCCGACTTCGTCGCCCATCTGGCCGTAGTTGCGGTTGATCGCTTCCAGAATGCTTTCGCGCGTGGCCAGGGCGATGTTCACTTTGCGGTTCAGAATGAACTGCAGCTTCTCGAACGTCTCGTAATCGAACGGATCGCTCACCAGCACTTTCAGCGCACCGTCCTCTTCGGCGAGCGGAATGACCGCGTTTTCGCGGGCGACCGACTCGGGCACCAATTCGACCACCGACGGCGGAATCGGCACGTCGCGCAGGTCGAAGAACTCATAGCCGTGCATGTCGGCCATGGCCTGCATGACCTGCTCGCTGGTGGCGTAGCCCTGCTTGATGAGGATCTCGTGGACCTTGCCGCCGTTGTTCTTGGCGATGGCCTGGGCTTCGGCCAGCTGCTCCGGGCCGACGATGCCGCGCCCAACGAGATATTTACCCAAATCTGCCATGACGGAGTGGATTCAAGATGTCGCTTAACGGATGCTGTTCCAATTGTATTCGCGGCGCACGCCCAATCGCATTGCCGCGACGGAGACTGAAGCAGCTGGCGGTCGGGTGAAGCGGTACCCCGAGCGCGGCCGCTGCTGGCATCCCCTCGAAAAAAACCGGCGAAAAGCGCTAACTCTAGATACATCTTACACTAACGTTCACGAACACGGCTGTCAATCAAACCCCGGATTTCGCAAAGTGGCAATCCATGTTCACGCCCGGTGAATCGCGTGGCGCTTCACTTGCGAGCGGGCCGGCCGCGCCGGGGGCGGCGGGGCCGCGGATGAAGTGTCCGAGCGAAGGCCGCCAAATGGGTCAAACCATCACCGTGTGCGGTATACGGAATGACCGAACGGATCGACTCGGTGAGCGATCTTCCGCCAACTACAATGGGCACCCCGGATTTTTCGGCCTGCCGATATAGCCGAACGTATTCGCGCTGAAACGATTGCTCGTTAACGGGGTGTGATATGGAGAGCCATACAAGCCGCGGAGACAGCTCCGCGATCGCCCGACCGAGGCTCGCCAGCGGGGTGTTTGGCCCCAGATTCACTGCATCCCAATCCGAATCGAGCAACACCATTTGCGAAAGCAAGGTCGGAAGAACCGACATATCACCTTCGGTGGCGGCGCCGACGGCCACCGGCCGCGGTCGCCTTGCCCGGGTCTCGACAATCTCTTTGAGCTCGTATAGCGCACTTGCGCATAACTGCGAGGCCCGGTGTTCGTGCATCACGTCGATTCGGCCCGCTTCCCAGTCAGAACCGATTCGATGCATTGCCGGGGCGATGACGAAGTCGGCCAATGTCTCGATCGTCATTCCACTGCGGTACGCGCCATGAACGATTGCGCGGGACTGTTGCGCATCGCCCGCAAGCATGGCGCGATAGAGATCGTCGCTGAGCGTGTCCGGAACGGGCGTCCGCCCCGCGGAAACACTTGCCGTTAAACGTGCTAAGTCGCGAACGGGCAGGTTGTTCTGCCTGGCCACTTCCAGCACGTCGGCCAGGAGTAACTTGCGATGCCCGCCGGCCGTCTTAGCAGCCGGCAGGATGCCCTCTTCGACCCAGCGCTTGACGGTGCTCACGCCGAGGCCCAGGCGCTGGCCACCTGAGCCGTGCTCAAAAACACCGGAGTTGAAGAGTCCTTCGGTTGCAAGTCGCGGATTCTCACTTGTCGTTCGATAGCGTCGGCCGCCGTGATTTACTTATAGTGGACGTATTGAACGAAAGCAATCGGCTGAATTCTTGAAAAAAGTCCCGGATAGGCTATTGACGCCGACAGGACACCCGCATAGAAATTAAATATGAACGATTTGGACGTTTTATAGGCGTGGCGGGTGCCGCGCCGCTCGACCAAAGAATTCGCCCGTTTGTATCGAAAGGAGCACATCATGTCTAAGACCGCTGAATGGATCGCACTGACTCTTGTTGTGGTCGGGGCGGTGAATTGGGGGCTGGTTGGTCTGGCCCAGTTTGATTTGGTGGCCGCGCTGTTCGGCGGGCAGTCGGCCCCGCTTAGCCGGCTGGTGTACGGACTAGTGGGAGTTGCCGGGTTGGCGCTTGTGATTCTGCGTTCGCGCAGCGAGCTGGCGCACCAACACATGGCTCCAGCGCACCGTTAAAAAGGCGCTCTGCGCCGGTTGAACAGCACTCGTATCAATAAGAACTCAAATTCCCCCGGCGGCCATGCGTCGCAACATGAGTATGTCGCACCATGGCCGCCATCTCAAATGGAGATTTCCGAATGAACGTTCGTATTCTGCATTGGGCCGGAGTAACGTTGTTGTTGTCCGCAGTTGCCGCGAGGGCGAATGCCGACGAGGCGGCGGCCGAAAAGGACATCGTAGATACAGCGATTGCCGCCGAACAATTCGAGACCTTAGTCACGGCCGTGACCGCCGCGGAACTCGTGGATGTATTGAAAGGCGAGGGCCCGTTCACTGTTTTCGCGCCCACGGACAAGGCATTCTCAAAAGTTCCCAAGGAGAATCTGGAGTCTCTCCTCAAAGACAAAGAGGCCCTTCAGTCGGTGTTGAAGTACCACGTCGTGCCCGGTAAGGTGATGGCAGCCGACGTGGTGAAGCTAAAAAGCGCAAAAACGGCGCTTGGAAAAACGGTCAAGATCGCCGTCAAGGACCGCACCGTCACGATCAACGGCGCCAAAGTGGTGAAAACAGATATTGAATGCACCAATGGCGTGATTCACGTGATCGATGCCGTTTTGTTGCCTCCTGCCGATGGAGCGCAGCCTGCGAAATAGGGCCACAGGGCGTTGGGGCGGGCCGACGGCGGCCCGCTCTTGCCCATGGCTGGAACGATGCACTTGTTATACTGCGAGCAATGGATATCGCGATCCAGGGAAGAAGTGTTCGCATTCTTCTCCGAAGCGGCAAATTTGGAGAAGCTCACGCCGCCGTGGATGAATTTCGAAATCGCAAGTCGCCAGCCAATACAAATGAAAGCGGGAACGCGGATCGAATACCGCATCCGTTGGCGAATCATCGGCATGCGCTGGCTTTCAGAGATTGCTGAATGGGATCCACCAAATCGATTCGTTGATATTCAGCTAAGCGGCCCGTATGCCTTATGGCATCACACTCATTCTTTTGTGTCCGACGGCGATGGCACGCGGATCGTCGATGTCGTGCGGTAGTCGCTGCCGTTTGGCGTCCTTGGCCAGGCGGCCAATTGGCTTGCGGTGGCTCGAGACTTAAACACGATCTTCGACTACCGTGCAAGTCGGATCAGTACGCTGCTCGACGGTGAAGAATGCGAAACGGCTGCGCCAAACATTGTCCGGGCGTCGCTACTCTAACGGTCTGCGGCGTGCGCGCGGACGAACGAGATGCAACATAATCGCAGATAGAACAATACCTGCGGAGGCCGGCTCAGGGATTCCGCCGCTTGCAAGGAATGGGCCTTGGGCCGTTCCCAAGGCGGTTCCTGCCGCGTCGAGACCGAAGTTGCGCCGCCAAATGGAGTAGTCATCGGTGTCGACGATGCCGTTGTTGTTGCCGTCGGCGACCAGATTGGTGCGGCTGTTGAGCGTCTTGCGCCATACCGCGTAATCGCTCGTGTCGACGCGGCCATCGCGATCGTAGTCGCCGAGAATTGGGGCAAGCGGCTGGGGAAATTGCGTTTGAAACACGGCGGCGTCCTGCTCGGTAGTTAGCAAGGAATTTCGTCGACAGCAGCTCAACATCAAGTTGTCGACAGGATCGGTGTGCGCCAGGCCAAGATTGTGGCCCAGCTCATGGGCAATCCAATGGCCCGCATGTTCGGCGCTTACGCTCGAGCCCAAGAAGATGGCAATGCCATTGGCGCCAATGTTCCCGACTCCGTTCACCCAGTTGGGCGTTTTCAAATTCCAGCCGGGCACGACGTTGACGAAAAACATGTTGATCACCGACGGATTTGGGTGCATGATCCCGCCCTGCAACTGGGCATTGGTCATCATCAGGTTCAAGTCGGTGATCGGACGCACCGCGCCAGGCAGCGCCTTGATAGGCGAACGTGTTGTTGTAGCGAATCGTGTTGGGCAGGAAACTGATATCGATTCCCGCCTGGGCCCAGACCGTGTCGATGACGTCCTTGATCGCGGCCTCACGTGTCGGGTCACCAAACACCGCAGCGGGTGAGCTGCCATTGTCGAGCGCCGTCTGGATGACCTGTACGGAGACGCGATGCGTGACCGGCTGAGCCGGATTCACGATGATCGCCGCGAACGCGGCCGAACGGGCGCATAGTGCAAGCGTACGCGCGACGAGCAGGGTCACACGGTGCATGAAGTGCCTAGCCAATTCGATCCCTGAACGGTGATAGCCGCGCCGTTCAATAGCACGGGGCACCGTATGTGCGAGCGGTTAGTATTTTAGGATTACTCGGTTGAATGTGCCAGAAAATTCGTACGAGTTTGAAAATAATCAATTCGGGGGCGTCGCGGCCTGCGGCCCATGATGAAAACTGCGAGCATAAGTGCCAGGCCCACCAGCGTCGCGGGCTCGGGAACTGCGGAATCGGCCAAGTTGTTGGTCCCGGACCCAATGCCAGCAGTTCGGCCGAAATTGCTTCGCCAAATGTTGTAATCCGGAGAGTCGACTACGCGGTTCGCGTTGCCATCGGCGGCCAGGTTCGTTGTCGAGCCAATGGAGTTTCGCCACAGAATGAAATCGGCCGTGTCGACCTCGCCGCTGTGGTTGTAATCCCCGGCAAGTTGAGCGGGCAGCGGTAGCACCAGCCCGGTGCCACCCGACGGAATATAGGCAACTGAATCGTTGCGGCGCGTGAGCTGAAAGATCGCGTCAATTTGAGTAGGCGTTAGCTGCGCGGTCGTTCCACCGGGGCTCATCAGGTTGCCGATGGAGTCGGCCGTGTGTTGCAGTCCGAGGTTGTGGCCGATTTCGTGGGCAACGACTCGGGAAATAACGTCGTGACCGCCTTGAAAAGTTAGCAGGTTGTCGCCGACGAATTGCGCGATGCCGCTTACTGCCGAGGTTGCCGATACCATTCGCGGAGTTCTCACTGGTAAAACTGAAGCCAGGCACCACGTTCACAAAGAACATGTTGATTACGCCGGGAGTGGAATTCAAAACGCCGGCGCCCGCGGCCCCCGACAAGATGGCACTCAGGTCGTTGGAGGAGCGAGATGCCGCGTTGCCCTGATACGCAAACGTGTTGTTGTATCGCGTGATTGTGGGCAAAAAGGCGACGTCGATCCCGGCTTGCGCCCAGACGCGGTCGATGCCCGACTCGATGCTGGCGCGCTGCGACATATTTCCGAAGATCGTCGCTGGAGAAGTCCCATTCGAGAGCGCCGTCTCGATGATTTGCACGTTGACACGATGCGTAATCGGTCGCGCCGGATCGACGATGATGGCGGCAAAACCGGCACCGGGCACGCAAATGGCGAGCACCAGCGCTACGACAATAGCGCGACCCTGCGTCACTTGAGATTCTCTGTTCCCGCTCCAGGCCCAATCGGCGGCGTGAAGGCCCAATAAGAAGAGATTCGCCGCGACTAAATTCTACACTTCGTATGCTGCGGCGGCTATGTCAAACAGTGCCGTGTTGGGAAGTGCCGGGGTCGGGACGACCCGGCTCGCGCGATTGATTGACTTTACGGTTCGCCCAGTGTGCGCTTGCGGCGCAAGATGTGATGGTAATGCTGGGCGAAGCGGTGAGCTTCGTCGCGCACGTACTGCAAAAGACGCAGCGCATACGAGCGGCGGCTTAACCGCAGCGGATCGTCGCGATCCATGGCGTAAACGAGTTCTTCGCGTTTGGCGAGCGAGAGCACGAGCGGCGGCTTGATCTCGAGCACGCGAAACGCTTCCAGCGCTTTTCGCAGTTGGCCCAGGCCGCCGTCGACCAGCAGCACGTCGGGAAACACATCGCCGTCGTCGCGCAATTTGCGAAACCGCCGGGCGACCACTTCGCGGATGCTGGCGTAATCGTCGACGCCTTCGACGTCGCGGATGCGGTAACGGCGGTAGCCCGGCTTGAACGGCAGGCCGTCGAGGAATTGCACCAGGCTGGCGACCGTTTCGTTGCCGCCCAGGTGGGCGATGTCGACGCCTTCGATGTTTCGCGGCCGGTTCGTCGAGCTTGAAGATTTTCTGCAGGCCGGCGAGGCCCTTCTTTGGATCGACGTAGAAGACTTCGGGCTGCTCGTGCTTGTCCAGCTCGCCGCGTTCGCGCAGGCGCTCGAGCATCTGGATTTCGTCGCGCAGCCGGGCCGCTTGCTCAAACTTAAGCTCGGCCGATGCGGCCGCCATTTCCTGCCGCATTTCGTCGAGCAGCTTCTTGCGGTTGCCTTCGAGAAACATTCGCAGCCGCTTGATGTCGTTGCGATATTCTTCCTTGCTGATCCGCAGGTTGCAGGGGGCCGTGCATTGGTTGATCGACGCCAGCAAGCACGGCCGGAACCAGCGCCAGCGCTCGTCATCGGCCTCGATGTCGAGCGAACAGGTGCGGAACTTGAACACCTTCTGCAGAGCTTGCACCGCGCCGCGCAGGCTGCCCGCGTTGGCGAACGGTCCGTACAGCTTCGCGCCGCTCGTGCGCGGCTCGCGCGTCACCTCGACGCGCGGAAAATCCTCATGCGTGGTGACCTGCAGGTAAGGGAAGCTTTTGTCGTCGCGCAGCTCGCGGTTGTATTTGGGCTGGATGTCCTTCACCAGCCGCGCTTCCATGAGCACGGCGTCGACCTCGCTCTCGGCCTCGATGAAATCGACGTCATAGGCCTCGCGCACTAGGTGGGCGGTGCGCTGGTCGCCGGCCGCGGCAGCGAGGAAGTAGCTGCCCACGCGCGCCCGCAGGTCGTTCGCCTTGCCGATGTAGAGAACGCGGCCAGCCTGGTCCTGAAAGAGGTACACGCCCGGCTCGTGCGGGAACTTGCCGCGCACTTTCTCCGCGGCGCGGGCGAAGAACTCGGCCTGCGTTTTGGGGAGCTCGAGCGGCGGCTCGCCGCTGTCGCCGGCGGGTGCTGACTCTTGCACTATTTTGTCGTCGCTATTCATTGCTTGGTTCAAGGTGCACAAAGCGCTCGAACGGTGAATTCTAGCAGGCAATCGGCAATTGGCCGCGAGAGCAAAAATAGTGTGTTGACATCCGTCTGCTGGCCGATATACTTGCATATTGACGCAACTATGCAATTTATTGTGCGAAACGCCCGATGACCCCGAAACAAGCCTCCAAGTGCTGCGCTCCCGTGGACGAACTGCTCGATCCTGAGCTGTTCAAATCGCTCTGCGATGCTACCCGCCTCAAGCTGCTGGCATGTCTGGCAAAATGTGGCCGGGCATGCTCGGTGACCGAAGTCGCCGAGTGTTGTTCGGTCGATCTTTCGGTCGTTTCGCGACATCTGGCGATGTTGGAAAAAGCGGGAGTTTTGGAGTCCGCAAAGGAGGGACGGACCGTTTATTACGCCGTTCGATACCGGCAGTTGACCGAAACGCTCCGCGCACTGGCGGACGCAATCGAAGCATGCTGCCCAGCGGATAAAGCCGGTCTACGAAAGGGAGAGTGCTGTGCCAAACGATAAGTCGAAACCGGCTGTGTTGTTCTTGTGCACCGGCAACTCGTGCCGCAGTCAGATGGCGGAGGGATTCTTGCGCGAACACGGCGGCGACCGATACACAGTCTACAGCGCTGGAACCGATCCGATGGAACGCATTCATCCCCTGGCCGTGGAGGTGATGGCCGAGAAGGAGATCGACATCGGTGGCCAGGCGCCGACTGACGTCGGCGAATACTTGGGCCGACTGCCGGTCCGGCATCTCATTATTGTTTGCGACCGCGCGAACGAGAAATGTCCTCGCATTTTCCCGGGCATGTTGAATCGATTGTTTTGGCCGTTTGAAGATCCGGCGTCGTTCGTCGGCAGTCGAAGCGGCAATGTTAGAGAAGTTCCGCGCAGTGCGGGACGAAATCGAAGCACACATTAAGCAATGGTTGAAGGAGAAATAATGTCCATCCAAGAAGTCGTCCGGTCGAAGTACGCGTCGGTGGCCAAGAGCCGGTTATCGAGCGAGCACGAGGGCGTTCGCGCAATTGCGGAAGCGTTCGGATACTCGCCGGACGAACTGGCGTCGATTCCAGCCGAAGCCAACATGGGGCTTTCCTGCGGCAATCCCAACGGCGTTCGCCACGCTACACCCCGGCGAAACGGTCCTCGATCTCGGTTGCGGCGGCGGGTTGGATGTATTTCTCGCGGCGGACAAAGTCGGGCCGACTGGTAAAGCGATCGGCATCGACATGACGCCGGAAATGCTCGAATTGTCCCGTCGAAACGCTGACGGGTCGAAAGAATGTGGAATTTCACGAGGCAACGATCGACAACATGCCCTTACCAGACGCATCGGTTGACTGCGTGATCAGCAACTGCGTGATCAACCTTGCGCCGGACAAGCCGGCAGTTTTCAGGGAAATTGCCCGCGTGCTGAAACCCGGCGGTCGCTTGGCCGTGAGCGACATCGCCCTCAAGCAACCGTTGCCGCCGGAGATTGGCAACGACCTACAAGCCTATGTTGGCTGTGTCGCCGGTGCGATATTAATCGAAGATTACCGAACGTGGCTGGCGGCCGCCGGGTTTAGCACCGTCGAGATTATCGACAACGGCAAAGATCTAAATGCCTATTCCAAAGTGAACGGACAATCGGGTTGTTGCTCGCCTTCCATGGACGACGGACTTCCAGTTGTTTCATGCTGTTCAAGCGAAGTGCATAACAACCTTGGGGAATTACTTGCTCGATACAACATCAATGATTACGCAGCCAGCGTCAACGTGTATGCGTTGAAGCCCGGCAATTAAGGCTTGTGTGCGCGACGCGTCGTCTGCACGGCAGCCGGCTGCTAATTCAGTTCAATCGCAATCTGATTACCGGATTCAACGGCTACGGTCCTGGACAGGTCGGCCTCGAAGAACTTGGGCGGAAGGTTTCGCAGCATTTGCGCGGCGGCGGGGACCGCCGGTTTGGCAACGTAATAGGCATACTTTCCGGAAATCAATTCGCCGTTGAAAGTGCCGTCCTTCTGGACGGGAAACTCACGAACATGACCGTCACCGAGCGGCTGAAAGATCATCACCATGCCACCGACGGGCTGGCCGCCTTGTGACACTTTTCCCGACACGCTCACGGGCGCCGCTTTCAGTTCACTTCCGAACCGCAACCGAGTCAAACCAACGATCAACATCAAAACGATAAACAATCGCATGGGTGCCCTCCGGTTATAGGACTTTCATTGACTGTTTGGCCGTCTTCGGCACCGACCATCCATTTCACGACGACGCCATCAATGCTGTCCGCCAGAAATCGGACTGAGCCGTCGCCCATGGTCGCATTGACACCGCCCGGGTGAAACGCGAACGGTTCATCGTTGGGACCACAGTTGTTGACCGACCAGCGGCATTCGTCGGGCCCGCCGTGCGGCGAGGCGTAGTTGTTAAGCTGCGCTACCTTCGAACCGGGATTGACCGCATTGCTGGGTCCGGAATAGCCGTTGCTGACTGCGTCTGCGTCGGCCCAGGCAAACACGCGCCGCCCATTGGCGCCGCTCGACATGTTGATGGGATCCGCGGCGCCGGACACGGGAGTGAAACGCGTAGGAGTACGCGCCGTGAACGCTCACATCGGGATGCGCCCGCCCGGCGTCTTCGATCCATAAAATGGTATGACTGCTCCCGTCGGTGACTCGCTTGAAGCCGCCGCCTTCGCAATCGAGCATCGGAGCGACGACCTGGCTTAGCCATTCGTGGTGAGCCGGACGGCGTGGTTCGCATGCCGTACGTTGCCGAGCCCGGGCGGCGTCGACATCCGAGAGGGCAAGCACCATGTAATCAATTCCGCCATAGCCGTGAACCGGATCGCGCTCCGGATTCGAGATCGGAACTGACGGGCAAATGAACGTATCAATCTTCGATTTCGCCGCGAGCTGCCCCGACGGGATGAGCGGGATCGTCGTAGTTGCGTCCCTTCGACTTGGCGTGCAGCAAGCAGCCGGTCGAGGTCTTGAAGGCGTCGCCGCTGGGAGTCGCCGAGTAGGCGGCAATCGGGTCGGTCTTGTGATCGAACATGTCGTAGACAGATCGTACTGCTCGATGTAAGGCAAGATCAGCGTGGCGGTGGAATGAATCATGTAGGTTGTTGACGCGCCGCCGGTGGAATCGCACTGGCCGGGGGCAGGGAGTTCGCTTCGTGCCGGATTCATAATTAAGAACGCCAAGCCCCAATTGCTTCATGTTGTTGGTGCATTGCGAACGACGGGCCGCCTCGCGCGCCGCCTGAATCGCCGGCAAGAGCAGCGCAACCAGAATGCCGATGATCGCAATCACCACGAGCAGTTCGACAAGTGTAAATCCCCGCTTTTGAATTGCCGGATGTTCTGATTTGCCCCCGAATTGACAAGACCTTCGGCCCATGTTTATTCCCTTTCCATCCTGATCTTGGGTTCCAGCCCTCGGCCCGCCACGCAGCGAAGCACGCGAGCGAAAAGAATATGATGCGGGTATTAAGAACAGATGAAGAAGGTCGTTAAGAAATGATGAAGAAAGCGCCTCTCTTTAGAATGCGCTTTTCTTGTGGAGCGGTAATGCCGTCGAAGCGGCATCCGCTTTTTCGGAAAAGCCAGCGATGCGCTACTTAAATTGCGGCGACCAGCTTCGATAATCCGTCACTCATACGGCTGTCACCCAACTCGGAGAAATACTCATCGAATCGAGAGTCGCTGGGCCGGCCCGTCGCAAAGTTCTGGCCGTCATGACCCGCACCTGCGACACCGCGCTGATGAATATCCAGCAATAAGGAGGGCTCAAGACGCGTTGTTGGGACCGTTCTGCCGAATGACGCGCGGCGAGCCGGAGTGACGCCTAGCCGAATTCCAGGCGCCGTGGATTGGGCGATCGCTTGATCCCGCGCATCGCGCCCAACGTCTATTGAACCCTCGGCTGCGGCGCCGGCGAGAACGGCACCGGCAGCGGTGCCCGGTTGAATCGTTGCCGAGCTTTCCGAGCCCGTCCGGCCAAAGTTGGTTCGCCACACAAGGTAATCATCTTGATCAACGTCCATGTCGCCATCGCCGTCGGCGGCCAGGCCAGGCCCTGTTTGACCATTTAACTTCCGCCAGACGACGACATCGGCAGCGTCGACAGTGCCGCTACCGTTGTAGTCGCCCGGTAACCCTGGGACGTCCGACACGGTGAACTCAAATTCGAAGAATCCGTTGAGCTGCGTGTCATTGTTTGCGACGTCGACGGCCCGACCGTTGGCGATAATGCCATTGCCGACAAAGTTAAGCTGGTAAGTGCCAGCCGGCAGCTGGCCGCCCACGACGCCGGACCCGGTGAACGACAACGTTAACGTACTCGTGCCAATACCGGTTACTACCGGCCGCGCATCAATGATCGGAATGGGTTGACCATTGGTGTCGGTGATACTAATTCCGCTACCAGTCGCCGGGGCCGCACTGCTGTCGCCGGACAGGACTTGGCTGACGGGACCGTCAAAGCTCACCGTGATGGTCCCATCAGAATTCGGCGTTACTGATGTCAGCGCAACCAGCGGGCTTTGCACGTCGGTTCCCGTGTTGACGTCACCAGGCGTCATGGCCGCACCAGTCACTGGTAGAGCGGTTGACTGGGCCGCTTCATACAGCAAGTAGTCATCGCCCGCCGAAAGCAAGTTCCCGCCAAACCAGGCCGATCCATCGTTGCGATCGAGGTCGGAGCGTTTCCGGCTAATCGAGTCGACTTCCGCAGCGGTGAAACTAAGGATACTCGAGGTGGGGCCATAGACCTGGTCGCTCAGGCCTAGGGTGCGGACACCAACGACATCCACGATCGTCGCACCTACGGGCAGCTCGAGCGATCCATCATTGTCCCAATCGAAGTCGAACGCGAAATCGGTCAGTTCGCGAGACGGACTATACAGCAGCAAGTACGAAGTCGAGTCGTTATTCGACGATACGTTTTCGTTGGCTACGGTTCCCAAATCCTGAATTTGAGTCGTGGCTGGGTTCACGTTATAGGCGAAGCCCGGCTCTTGCGGCGTCAGCAGCGAGAGACCATTCGAGCCGTTGAGGTACGGACCAAGGTCAACGATCTTCTCGAATTGCCCGACGGTAGGACCAACCAGGCCTTCGATCGCCACGTAGTACAGCGAACCCATCCCAATACCGGCAAGTCCGGAAAGTTCTACAAACTCATGCGGCGGATCGTTGCCGGGCGAGTTAATAAAGATTTCGTTCAGCACCAGATTACCGCTCGTGGGGACAAAGTCATTGTCCCGGATCGTGAGCGTAGCCGTGCTCTGGCCGAACGTCAGCCCCGTGCCCGAGAGCGTCAGGTTCAACGTCTCGTTACGCTCCAGAGCACGTATCGTTGTTGATGGCCACGTTGAATGTCTTAAATAATTCGCCATCAGCAAAGGCGACCGAACCGGACGTCGCTCCCGAGATATCGGCCAACGTGCCCGTGCCCTCGGAAACTCCCCAGTTGACCGTAGCCGCGCCGTCGGAGCCGCCGATCCGATTGACAGTAATCGTGGCAGTGCCGCCGCTTTCATTCACCGTGTACTTATCGACGGACAAACTGAATGTGCCCGGATTCGTGTCCACCGGGGCGGTATAGAGGATCGTCAGCTCCGGTTTAACCGTTCCGATCAGGAATGCATCGGAGCTGTTGAAACTCCACAATGAAGGATCGTCGGAGATGATGGACCAACCAAAGTTGGCCAGCGAACCATTCGCCCAGCTTTGGATCGTGTCGACATTTAATGGAATCTGAACAAGTCCCGCCCGGCCGGGTTCCGTGACGCTTGCGTCGGCGACTGCGCTGGCCTCGGTTCCTTCAGGCGCCACGCCGTTCGTGATCGAACCGCCAGCATTGCCCTGAGGATCCTCCCAGGTAGCATTGACCTGCTCCCAATCCTGAAGCATGCGGAAGAATCGAATATCGGCTCCAGACGCTGTATTCGTAACGTTGAGCGTCAAGAAGGCATCGAAAATTTGTGCGCCCATCGGAACCTGCCCGAGGGCCGCGCCGAACATCTCGTCGAATCTTATCAATGCCTGCTGCGGCGGTCCGATGCTCGTCCCCTTCGCCTGATCGACGCGGATCACTGGATCCTGACCAAACTTGTCGAGCGTAAATTCACCATCGAGGTAAGCGTCCTTCGTTCCCGTATACCCGTTCAGGCCATTTTGGAATGTGGCCACCGAGACGTTCGCGTCAACGATCGTAATCGTCGCCTCGCCGTTCGGATTGCCAGAGCTGGTCGGCGAGCCGTTCGTGATCAGATAGCCGGCTGATGCGTTCGAAAGTCGGACGCGGAAACGCTCAAATCCCTCCGCCAACCCGTCGGCCTCATTGATGTCAATCGTGATATCTTTGAAGGCTTCACCCGGGTTGAAGGTGACCATATTCAGTGGCGCCCGTGTAGTCCACGTTTTCGGTCGCACTGCCAAAATCGAGTGTCGCATACGATACGGTCAGCGACTCGTTCGCGATGTCTCCTGTCCGCTCGATGCGGATCGTCACGCTGCCATCGGCCTCGGCAACTTCCTTTTGCTGATCCACCAGGCGGAAGTAAACATTTCGCAGAGTGTTGGCTGCGCCCGGCGTAAGCACAGCGCCGTCCGGCGCGACCACACTGATGAAGAACTGATCTTCGAGATACCTGATCGGCGCATTGGCCGGATTTCCGTTCGAGATGTCGCCGTTGTACCAAGCGCCGATCGAGTTCGGCAGCGTCTGGCCCACGCGCCGGGATACGGCGTCGGACGTCACGTTGCCACCGGGAGTAAACGGCGTTGGCTGATGCACGTGGATGCCCGGGTGACCTTGCGCTGCAGTTGTCGCCACGCGGTCCCGGTCGTTGCCACCACCTTCGACAACACCGACACTATCGATGAGCTCGGCGCCGGCGGGGAGTTGGTCCAAGATGCCGACACCCGCACCAATCGCGTTTTGGAATCCCGGGTCGGGCGATTGGATCTCATAGGCTCCAACCGTGTCGTAATCGGTTCCCTGCACAATCGCGGCATTGGGGCTGCGAATCACGGCATACGTCTGCGAAAAATCTTCAAGAATACCTCCCGCACCCATGAGCGCGGCTAGTTCCTCGATGTTCGACATCGGATCGGCGATCGACGCATACTCCCAAGTCAACCCATCGACGTTCGGATCGCCGGGAACAAGCACCAATAGACCGTTAGCACCGAACGTGAACTCGCTCAGGTCGACCACAAAATCAGCAATTCCGCTGCCGGCCAGGTTGTTCTCCTCCTCTTCACCTTCGAACACGACGAAGTAGTAACCTGCCAGGTTAGCCCCGGGCGTGCCAATTAATTCGATATATTCCCGGTCCGTTTCGTCATCCGAGTCGGTGATGTTGGCGAGCACTTCATTGATCAAGATATCATCGTCGGCGATGGTCACCGTAGCGACGCCCCGACCGGCAACGGTGGTGCCGCCCGGACAGCGTCACCAACACGGTCTCCAGCCCTTCCAGGTCATCGTCGCCGTTGATGGCCACCTCGATCGTGGCCAAAGCTTGACCGGCCGCGAAATTGAGCGCCTGCGGTGTGGCAACTTCGACGAAGTCAGCCGACTGCGCCGGATTGGCGCCGCCCGCGGTGACCGTGTAATTGATGCTCGTGGCAGCGGAAATATTGCCCAGTCGAGCAACATCGACTTTCGCCGTTCGCGTCCCGGTGTTCCCTTCGGCTTGGGTCACCGAGGTGCTCAAAATTTGGAAGTCGGCCGTCGCGGCGGGCGCGTTGTAGTCGATGATCAGCCGCGGCCGGTCGGCTGCGTTGGAGTTGTTGGTGCGGAAATCCCAGCCATTCGTGGCGGCACTTTCGATTAACCAGCCAAAGTTGGGTGCATCCGGCAGCCCAGTACTCAAGCGACTTCTTCACGTCGAACCGTCCCGCGGTGGCGGGGCGGTCCGCGTCCGTTTCCGAGTCAAGCAGCACCGCATCGGGTGGAAGATCGGTCGACTCGCCTTCAGACGCCTGAACGCCGCCGATTGATCCGAAGCTATTCCACGTCGCGACCGATTCATCCCAGTCCTGCTGCATGCGATACAGACTCATTTGCATCGCGGTATTCGAGTCGTCTTGAACGAGCACATCCAAAATCGCCGAATTGATCGTGGCTCCGAACGGAATCTGCCCGGGTTGGTTGCCAAAAATATCACTGAACTTCAATAGACCTTGCCGCACATTATTGAAGTCCTGTTGGTCCGAACTGATATGCCCTTCGGTACCAAAGTTTGTATCGCGATCGAGCGAGAAAATCACGGTATCCTGCTGGCCTTCGTAGCCGCCGACACCGTGCTGGAACGTGACCGAGGCGAGCAGATGTCGAGCCTCCAACGGCTCGATCGACAAGTTCGTTCTGCGCCGCGCCGCCCGGCGAGTCCCGCGTGTTGTTGCCGTTCGTGTTCGATACTTGCCAAACAACGATGATTTAGACTTACGGCGCATAGGGTCTCCGCTGTGAAACAAAGAAAGCAATTCCGCTCCAGATAAAAGTTTTTGTGGACGTGACTATAAGCCCGACGATGAAGTTTTAAGCGTGGATTTGGTTAATAATCAGTAAAGCTCCGATGCATTGCAGGCGCACTTCCAGCGCATGGCCATTAGCTGGAAACGCACTCTCCTTTATCTGCCACGCAAGTCGCGCGCGGCAGAAAGAAGCGTGAGAGTGTAATGAAAAGGCCCTAGAAATCTTCCGAGACGTCACCGCCATTGCGCGTACAGGCTGTGTGCCACACGTATGCATCGACATCGTTTGAGACGAATCGAACCGAACCATCACCCATCGCAGCATTGACGCCTTCCCGGTGGCGACTCCGCGGCGATGCCCAGATGTTCCCCGAGTCTTTTTCCTCCGCGCACGGAATCTCGGCGGAGTCCGGGTGCGTGCTACTGCGACTCACATCGAGCTCGGTTCCGCAGGCCGGTATCGTGTCTGCGGAATTGATGGTGTTCGCCTTGCGGAAGTCAGTCCGCATACCCTTGCTATTGGGCGGGAATTTTCCCGTAAACCCGCTCGCGCCCACGCTGGGGATCATCCACACGCCGCGCCAGTCGTCGTTGCCGTGCGGCACGCTCTGGTCGACGGCTCCACCTGACTCGTTCGTTTCACTCCAGGTCAAAACCTCGCTGAGCAGCACCGTTTTCGACATCCCGTCGGCAACCTTGCCAACCTTGGTCCCGACGCCCACTCTTTGTCCCGCCGGATTCTTTCGTATTTCCACCATGCTGAACATGCCGATCCACTGCGGATCCGGATTCGTATTTGGCACCGGCAGTCCGGGCGTAATGGCGTTCAGCATCGTGTTCCCGCCGAAACAAGCTGCATAATTACCCTTGCTGAGATGGGCGAACCCCATACCTGCCGTGCCGTCGTCGTCGTCGTTATACGGTACGGTCGGAATGAGTCCTGAACTCGGGCAGCGCATCGTCGCACTGACGCTCTCGTGGAACGCGCGCCAACGTCGGCTCCCTTTGAGCTGCATGTCCCACACATCAGGTGGATTCGCGCGAGTCACGTACTCCGGATCCTTGGCGGCCTCTCCAGCCAACGCGGCCAGCGACCCCTCCTCGATATATGCGAATAGCTGAATTGCCCAATTCGGACCGTAACACGCGCCCTCTTTTGAGTTGCCCGCGACCCACCACATCGGCTTTTGAGAGCCGTTGTCCGGCGTGTGGACGCACGTTGGGCCGCCGGGCGGCAGATATTTCATCGCCGACTCGAAATTCAAGCATGCCAACGCGTGCTGCTTCAAATTATTGGTGCATTGCGAGCGGCGCGCCGCTTCGCGCACGGCTTGAATCGCCGGCAATAACAACGCCACTAGAATCCCAATAATGGCGATGACGACCAACAGCTCCACCAACGTGAAAGCGCCCCGAATTTTCCCGCTTCTGGCTCCACGGCCCCCACTACTTATGACCATTTACGTCTCCATGGCTTCCTTGCGGATTTGTGGCCGCAATACGAAACAAATGCCTGTTTCTGTACTTCGAACGCCTCGTTTACTGCCCGTTCCAGCCCCATCGAATCATGCACGCACGCGATTAAATACAAATGACCGCGACATGAATTTTGAACGAAATGCTTGATACCTAAGTCGTTCTCAATCTGAATACTCCGAAGCCGTTGGCAACGCAGACGAACTCGCCTCAGGCCTCGCCGTTGAAGTGGGCTAAAAAAGGCCCGCAAAACATGAGCAGTGACGGTTGCGACGCTTGCCGTCTTGTTGCGAGCGCGCACAAACGCTGCGATGTTACACGCCGCGCCAGCAGCCAGCTTTACTTCGAGACGGCGCGTGAGCACCGACACTTCCCGCTTTTCGCGACGAACGAAGCAGCCGAATTCGTCGCGATTCATGTCCACACCAGTCCGAGGGGAAGTTTTAACAGGATAAAATTAAAGAAGGATGAATCGCCGATGAATCACCAATGAATAATTCATGAAGCTCTGATTCAACAACTTCGACAGCGCGAAGATCGTCGCGAAGATAGGCAAAGTGTCCGAGCTGAACACTTTACACGCCCGCGAATTTGCGCAAGTCGGCTTCCATGCGCAGCAGCCGCTCTTCAAGCTCGCGTTTGGCGTTTTCGAGATTCGCGAGCTGTTCCGGCGGCGTGTAGGTGAACATGTAGAACTTGATCTTCGGCTCGGTGCCGCTGGGGCGGCAGGCGACGTAATTGCCCTCGGTCGCCAGATCGAGAAACACGAGGTCGCCCTTCGGGCCTTCGAGCATGCGCAGGCGCGGCCGCCCGCCGGCGTTACGGTCTGCCGCTCGTAATCGCGAATTTGCGCGACGCGGTCGCCGGCGATTTCCGTGGGCGGGGCGGCGCGAAACGCCGCCATCACTTCCATCATGCGGGCCATGCCCTCGCTGCCGGGCATCTGCACGGAGATGGTCCGCTCGGCGTGCACGCCGTGCTGCCAGAACAGGGCGTCCAGCTTTTCGTGCAGCGTTTGGCCGGCCGCCTTCAGCTTGGCCGCCAGTTCGCACAGCAGCATCGAGGCCGCGGCCCCGTCCTTGTCGCGGACGTAGCTGCCGGCCATGTAGCCGTGCGATTCTTCGGTGCCGTAGATAAATAGCTCCGGGCCAAACTCGTCGATCGCGCCGGCGATCCATTTGAAGCCGACCAGCAAATCGCCGATCGTGCGCACGCCGTAGCTGTCGCCGATGCGGCGCACGAGCTGCGTGGTCACGAGCGTTTGAACGATGAAGTGCTGCGGGCTGAGATCGCCGTTTGGCCCGGCGGTTTTCGAGCACGTAGTCGGCCAAGCAGTGCGCACGAACTGGTTGCCGGTGAGCGTGCCAGCTGCAGCTTTATCTTGCGTGCCACTGGCTTTGCCAGTGTCTGCCCGATCCTCACGAGCACTGGCTTTGCCAGTGGCACCCGAAGCGGGTGCTGCGCAGCCGATGCGGTCGCAATCCGGATCGGTGGCCAGCGCGAGGTCGGCGCCGACGGCTTTGCGCACGTTCGATGATCGCGTCGAACACTTGCGGGTTCTCGGGGTTCGCGACGTGGCCCGGCACGTTCGGAAAATCGCCGTCCGGCTTGGCGTGCGGGCCGAAAACCTCGACCTCCTTGAAGCCGTCGGCCGCGAGCACGGGCATGACGGCCGTCGCGCCCACGCCATGCAGCGGCGAGTAAATCACCTTCAAATCGCGCGGCCCCGGCGTCGCCTGCGTCAGCACGGCCTGTTGAAACTTCGCGTCGACTTCGTCCTGGCAGCAAACGATCTTGCCGGCGGCGAGCATCTCGTCGAAGTTCGCGCGGCGAATCTCCTGGGTGGTCATCACGCGCTCGATGATGCCTTTGTCGTGCGGCGGCAGGATTTGCCCGCCCGTCGACCAATACACTTTCACCGCGTTGTCGCTGGGCGGATTGTGGCTGGCCGTGACCATGATGCCGCACGAGCACTTCTTGTAGCGCACGGTGAACGACAGCTCCGGCGTGCTGCGAAAATCTTCAGAAAGTACACCGTGAAGCCGGCCGCCGTCATGATTTCGGCGCACAGCCGGGCGAAATGCTCGGACCGATGCCGCGTGTCGTAGGCGATCGCGCACGAAAGCGTGCGCACCTGGCCCGAGCGTGTCCTTCACGTAGTCGGCCAGGCCTTGGGCACTCTCGCCGATCGTGCGGTCGTTGATCGCGTTCGAGCCGATCGGGTACATTCGTCCCGCGGCGGCCGCCCGTGCCGAACGGAATCACGGTCCAGAACACATCGTCCAGAATCTGCCACTTGCCGGCCGCGATGTGCGCGGCCACTTCATCGGCATATTCGGCATAGCGCGGCTCGGTGAGCCAGGCAACGATGTTCTGCGGCGGCCGTCGAGCTGATCTGACCGCCGGCGGCGGCCTGCTTGACTTGCTCGACGAGCTCTGGCGTGGACGGCGTATGCGTTGACGTTCATGTCGTTCAGCTCGACCGAGATACAAATATATGCGCACCGTCAATCGGCGACCGCTAACGTAACATAGCGATCGCCGGCGAGAGCTAGAGCTCGGGCCGCATGTCAGCCGCTTGCTGGCCGTGACTACAGCGCATTGATAATGCGACAAATAGCTGCGAACCGAGAGGCGGAGACATACGTTATGAACCAAGGTCGGCGAACAATTCAGCATTCTTGCGGTCGCTGATCATCGCGGTGATTGCGTTATGTCGCGGCCGTTGCGGTCGTTAGCGGCCGAGGCGCCCGCACAAGCCGAAGCGTGCCCGGCCGCCGAAGTGGTCGGCGGATGTGCTCGACGCATTTTTTGAGGATGCTCGCGAGAAGCTCGAAGGCGAGCGGCCCGATTACGCAGCGAAGAGCCGCAAACACTGCGATGCCAATCGCCGCCGTTCGACAGCAAGACAGCGCCGTGCCTGCTGCGTTCGCATGGTCCAAGCTCATCGACGCCGAAACGATCGAAACGGAAATCAAGCGGCTGGCGCAGGCGGTTGCCAAGATGTGACGACGCCAAGCGAATTCAAAGGCGGCGGGTACCAGGATTGCCGCCGGCACTTCAGCGTGCTGGCCATGCTGTTTGCGGTTGCGGCCGAATACGATGGCGACGTTCGCTGGCAGGACGTCGCGCGCCGGCGCTGCGCGACTGTGTTCGCGCGGGCCGGCTACAACTGCAAAGTCGGCACCGATCAGACGTACCAGGAGGCGACAGCAGCGCAAACAGGATCTGGCCGACCTGGTCGGCGGCTCGCGGCCGCAAGTGCCGAAGCCGAGCGGCAGCCGACTGGGCGCAGGTCGACCGATCGGCCGCCGCTGATGCAGCGGCTCGAACATCGCCCACGAGGAGCGGCTGACGAAGTGGCTGGCCAACGAACGCGAGTTTGACGGCGAACATCGGACGAAGTGCACCACGAAGCGCAAATCGTCGCCGCGATTGCCGACGTGATCGGCCGCGAAGGATTCGACTATTGGGACGATGAACAATACGCCGAATACGCGCCGTCGAACTTCGGCAGGCTGCGACGCGACATCGCCGCGGCCGTCGAACTGGAACAACTTTCAACAATGCCCGCGAAGCTGCGAGCCGGATGACCAAAGCCTGCGCCGATTGCCACGAGGCTATCGTGAGCTGAAACGGCGTGCTGGCACAGCATCAATCCGAAATCCGAAATCGCCACACATGTCCGAACAACTTCGTTGTCGACTGTTCGCCGAGCTCGATTCCATCCGGCTGATCGATCCGCATTCGCACATCGAGCCGAAGACGGCCGCGTCGAAAACGCTGGCCGACATCTTGGGCTATCACTATTACACCGAGCTGTGCCCACTCGGCCGGCATGCCGCGCGAACAGATCGAAGAGCCGGGGCTCGACCCCAAGGAGAAGGTCCGCCGGCTCGTGGCGCGCATGGAGCCGCTGCGCAACACGATCCAATACAGTTGGTTCCTGGAGCTGGCGCAGCGTTTTTCGATTTCCCCCGGGGCGAGCACCTGACGACGGCGAATTGGGAACAGCTCTACGACACCGCAGCGAAGAAAATGGCGCAGCCCGATTGGGAAGAGCAGGTCCTCGCACGGACGAAGCTCGACGCCGTCTTCCTCACCAACAACTTCGACGATCCGCTCGAAGGCTTCGACACCAAGCGATACATCCCCTGCCTGCGCACCGATGACTTGGTGTTTCACCTCGGCAAAGCCGAAGTGCGCCAGCGGCTGGAGAACGTCACGAGACACCGATGTACGAGACGCCGCGTCGCTGCGAGCTGCAATCGGCAAGCTGTTCGAGCATTTCGTTGCCAAAGGCGCACGCGCGTGCGCGATTTCGCTGCCGCCCGACTTTGCGCCCGCATACCTAGTGCGGCTCGGCAGTTCCGGCTGACGCGGCGATTGCTCGCCGTCATGCGGCAATGCCGACTCCAGAACAGTCGACATCTAACGGCGACGGTCTCACATTTCGTCTTCTGGACGCTCGCCGAATTCTGCGCCGAGTTCAAGCTGCCGTTCGACCTCATGATCGGCGTCAACCGCGCGGTCTACCGCGAGCGGCGTCTATCAAGGCCAGGACCTGTACGACAGCCGCGTGTCGCTCATTCAGTACAAGGAGCTGTTCAACGCGTTCCCGCAGGTGACGTTCCCGATCTCCGTGCTGGCCAGCGTCACGAACCAGGAGCTGGTGAGCTACGCCTGGATCTTTCCGAACGTCGTCACCAACGGCCACTGGTGGTATTCGAACACGCCGGCCTACATCGAGCACGACGCGGCCGCCCGGCTCGAAGCCGTGCCGCAAACCAAGCAAATCGCGCTACTACAGCGACGCCTACAAGCTGGAGTTCGTGCCTGCCGAAGTTCGCGATGTACAAGCGGATCCTGGCGAAGATTCTGGCCGAGCGGTTCGTCGTCGACCGCGGCTGGAGCGAAGAGCAGGCCGTCGACCTCGGCCGCCGAGTGCTGCGCGGCAACGTCGAACGGGTTTTCAATATGGCGTAGAGCACCTAACAGAATGAGTAACCGCCAAGAACGCAAAGGTCGCCAAGGAAAAATACATGCGGATTTGTCGCCTTCCTTGGCGTGCTTCGCGTCTTGGCGGTTCAACTTGTTAGGCAGCTTAGTGCCCGCGGGCACAAACGAACGGTGCCTGCGGCATGGCCCCAGCCTGATGCGACCAGCTGGGGCGATGTCCCAGCCACCCCTTTCCTGCGAGTGAAAATGCCAACGGACGGGGATAAACCGAGTTTTCCCGCTGTGCCGCAATCGGTTTGAAATCGGCCGCAAATTCATTGAGAACCGCTCCTTTCCATGTAAAATGGAAACTTGAGGATAGGAAGAGATTCTCCTCGATAGCTGCCGCAAATTCGTGGCGGCGGCAGCGGCCCCCCACTCGAATGACTTCGGGACGCCACTCGCTTTGTCGTCTTCAGCCCGGAGTAAGTTCTAATGAGTCTGACAACTCGGCCTGTTTCCCACGCCGGCTATTGCCGCGCGCGGATAGCTGGCCATTGGAATTCGCTGCCGGACGCGGCACGGCGTTTCGTTTTTCTATTGGCCGGCCTATTACTGCCGCTGAGCCTGCCGGCGTCGGCGTCGGCTGACGACGACATCGCGACCGCCGGCCTATATCTGCTCTCTGGGACCGGGCATCAGCAGGGCTCCTTTGTTGGCACCACGAATCTCAACAGCTTTCTTGGCGCCGATCGTTTTTACAACGCGGGCTTCAGGGGAGATGGCGCTGTCATTGCGAACATCGAGGCGGGACACATCTGGACCGGCCATGAATCGCTTTCGCACATCGGCCTGATTCCGACGAGCGGCGGCGCGGGCGAGTTCGATCGCCATGCGACGTGGGTCGCCTCGGTGCTGGCCGGCCGCCAAGGGGGCAAGGATCCGGGCCATTATCAGCAGGGGATGGCGCCGATGCGCAGCTCATGTCGGGCGCTATCGCCACCAGTTGGCCCACGAGCGGTTTTCCGCGATTCACTTCGAACTTCCATGTGAATTTCAGCTCGATCTCAACCTACGGACCGTATCGGGCCGCGTTCATCACCGGCGTTACGGGACCGGGCGGCACCCGCACGGCCGACGTGATCAACTCGAGCTACGTCGGCACGCAAAGTTCGTCGGGAGTTGACCGGCTTGCCGGCACGCTCGACGCGCTGGTCAACGAGAATCCGCGAACACTGCTCACGGTGGCGGCGGGAAATCTGCTCTCGATCGTTCCCAGTCCGGCCAGCGCTTACAACAACATGGCCGTGGCGGCGCTCTCGCCCAACGGAGGCCAGTACGACGTCGTAAGCAGCTTCAGCAACGGAGGCCCGAGCGATTACTCGGATCCCAGCGGCGCGTTCGCGAGCCAAGTGCGGCAGGTGATTGACATCGCCGCGCCGGGCGAAAACTTTTCGGTCGCCTACTATGGCGGTTTAACCGGCGGCAACGGACCCAATGTCTCCGGCCCGGCCAATGGACCGACCGGCGGCCTGGACTGGTACACTCGAAATATTTCCGGAACCAGCTTCGCCTCGCCCACGGTGGGTGGCGGCGCCGCATTGCTGTATGATGCGGCTTACGACATGCTCTCGGCCACGCCCGATGCGCGCGACTCGCGCGTGATGAAGGCCGTGCTGATGAACTCGGCCGACAAAACGCTGGATTGGGACAACGGCCAGGCGGCCCATTCGAACGGCAACGGCGGGGTGATGACGATGCGCGGGTTGGACAATGATGCTGGCGCCGGTCGGATGAATCTCGATCGCGCGTTCGACCAGTTGCTCGCTGGCACGACCGATGTTGTCGGCCTGCCGCACGGGTTGTTGGGCGCGGTCAACCCGATCGGCTGGGACTTCGGCGAAGTCGTCGAAGGCCTTACGAACGACTATCTCATTGGCGGCGTTCTGGAGGCCGGCTCGATCTTTACGTCGACGCTCACGTGGTTTCGTGATCGCACGATCCTGGACGCGACAAACTTCAGGGACGCAAGCTACGACAATCTCGATCTGGAGCTGTGGAGCGTGCTGGCCGGCTCGCCGCTGAGCCTCATCTCCGAGTCAGCGAGTATCTACAACAACACCGAGCACTTTCACTTTTCGATTCCCGCGACAGGCGCCTACATGCTGCGCGTGCGCTGGACTGGTGAGCTGTTCGACATGGTGAGTGATGCAAACAGCGAAGAGTACGGTCTGGCATGGTCGGTTGCCTCGGTGCCGGAGCCAGGAACGGTTGGCTTGCTGCTGCTTGCATGCCTTTCGTGTGCGGTGCCACGAACTCGGCGCAACTCGGGCCTCTTGAAGCGCTCGATGAGTCACATCGATCCTCGTGCTTCTCGCCGGCGCCGCTTGCGCCCGACCGCGGATTGGTCAAGCGAAATTGTCGCGTATTGCGGCAAATCCTTAGCGTCGTAAACGGAATTCAAAGTATTCGGGCCAGCGGCGGCGTAAGCGATTGCGTTAGGATAATAGAAGCGGCATCGCTGCCCTTTTTTTGCTGGCACGTTTTGTCGCTTGACGTGTAAGCCAACTGATGGGGCTCGCGACTTTTACGCCACTGCGGCGCCTAATGCGCGTTCGGTTAGGCACAGAGCATATCTCTCCAGAGAAGAGAAGGGAACGAAATGTCAGTTTGTCAATTGGTACGAAGACATTCACTTATTTACTCAACAGCCGCTTTGGTGGCAGCTTGCCACGTGTTCGGTCCGAGCAACGCTTCGGCACAGGTCTTGTTCTCAGAGGATTTCGAAGACACAACGCTCGCCGAGAACGCGCAGGTGGGCAATGTCACTATTGAAAACGGCATCGCGCGATTCAACGACCCCGCTGAGACCAGGGCGACTTTCTCAGTAGTGCGGAATTTCACTGACCCCATTATGACGTTCTCCTTCGACGTCGTTGAGCCAGTTGTCGAAGCGCCTCCCAGAATGGAGATGCTTTTTCGGGCAGGCATCGGCACCGCTCACAATACTCTTCAAAGCGGCGATCAAATCGTCGAAGCCATCATGTACCGAACCGCCGCGGATCCGACACGCGGCGCGTATTTGAACAATGGCGATGAAACTATTTTCCTGGTGGCAAACAACAAAGCGACTGATTTAACCTTCACGAGCCCGATCGACAATCTTACGCAGGTGACACTTCCGGGCTTCAACTACATTCCGTACGTGCGCGACAACACAACTGGCATGTTCGGCGAGGTGAAGGGCGTTTCCGCTTTCACCGCCGCGCACCAGCCGGTGTTCGGCACCTTCAACCGGTTTGGGATCGGCAGCTCCACGTCCGGCGACGTGGGCACGTTTGCGATTGATAACGTGCTGGTTATGTCTGGAGTTTCGTTCGAGCAGGAAGTCGGGCCGCCGCCAGTTCTAGGTGACACCGACGGCGACGGCGTGGTCGAGGTGGAAGATTTCGATCCGATCCGCGCGAACTTTCGCAAGCAGGTCGCCGGGCGAAGCGCCGGCGATCTTGTGCGGAACGGCGTCGTCGATTTCGACGACTTTCGCGAGTGGAAGACAGCTTTCCTCGGCGGCGGCGGTTCGCTGGCGGGCGTGGACTTTGGATTTCTTTCCAATGTTCCTGAACCGAACACCGTTGGATTGCTCGTAGCCGCATTGGCGGCTGCAATGACACGCAGAAATCGCGATCGCATGGCGGGCGTCGCATCAGGCCTGCGACGCACACATGTGTAAATCATAAAGAAAGCAGGGGCAGGACCCATGGCGGATAAATTCTCTTCGGACTGCCAGCGTAGACTTCAACTGTTCCAGAAAGTCATATTGTTCTCGGCTTCGTGTTTGGCCACGCTCGCGCTATCTCCGGCGCGCTGAGCGCTCAGCCGACGACGATCGCGCACTGGTCGTTCGACACGCCGACGCTCACGATTGAGGGCGGGAATATCACTGAAGTCGCTGAGGAAACCGGCAATCACGACGCCACGCCCGGCATCGCAGGCACGGGCGGTGGCAGTGGGACTCAATTTGTTTCTGCGGCATTTCCTGCGGCAACTTCCTCAGTGGCCGGTCCATTCGGACAAGCAGTGAGGTTCAACGGCGACAACTTCTTTCTGTTTCCCCAACTAACCGAGTTGATGGCGGCCAATGGTGGGCCAAGCTATTCCGTTTCGATGTGGATCAACACCACGGCCGGTCTGAGCAGTGCCCACCCCTTCGCAGCGTTGGGGAGCTGGGGCAATCAACCCGCCAGCGTTAGCGGAACCCGGTTTACTTATGCCTTTGGCCCCAGCAACACTCTTGCTGGCAGCGCCTCCGGACCGACGACCACCATGCGCGCCCAGGTACGACGCAATGAGCCGACCAGTGGCGGCGGCGGCACCAACGGTGACGACATCTTTGGCGCAATGCGACAACGCCTGCAACAATCAATGACGGCTCCTGGCACATGCTCACTTGGACTTTCGATACGACTTCGGGTCAGCTCGTTAGTTACTTCAATGCAACCCAGGTAGACACGTTTACTTCCACGGACCCCAGTTTTGCTATGGGAGATAGCAGCTCGCCCGTCGGCGGCATCGGCATCAAGGGGGACAACGGCATTTATATCCCCCAGGGTGTCAATCTGGATGAAATCTGGGTCTATGGCTCTGCATTGACCGCCGACCAGGTCGTGACGCTGCGGGATCAAAACGGGTTCGGCCCGCCGCCGCTTCCGGGCGACGTGGATCTCGACGGCGATGTCGACATGGACGACTTCACGCCGATTCGCGACAACTTCCGCAAAAGCGTCACGACGCGTCAACAAGGCGATCTGGTGCGGAACAACACAGTCGACTTCGACGACTTCCGGCAATGGAAGATGGCTTTCCTCGGCGGCGGCGGATCGCTGGCCGGCGTGGACCTCGGCTTCGCCGGAAATGTGCCAGAGCCGGCGACGGGTATGCTGTTGCTGCTCGCAACGGGAATGCTGACTGGCCGTCGACTGCGCGATCGTAGCAGAGAACTCTTTGGACGGCCGTTTACGGCCGTTATCGCGCAGGCGATAATAGGCCCGGCGTTTACGCAAGATGTGTCTCATCCCACCGTCACTCTCCAGGTGAATCGCATGTCACGAATTCATCGGCGCACGTTTTTGCAGCAATCGGCCGCTCTGGCGCGGTCCTCGCTATTTCGCCGGTCCGCGCACAGAACTTCAACGAGAAGCTCAACGTCGGTTTCATCGGCGTTGGTGGGCGCGGCAACGAGCTCTTGAAGCAATTCGGCAAGCTGGCCGACGTACAAATCGCGGCGCTGTGCGATCCGGACCAGAAACTCCTGCACGAAGCAGGGGAGAGACATTCGGACGCCAAGAAATACACCGACCTGCGCAAGCTGCTCGAGGACAGCGACGTCGACGCCGTCGCGATTGCCACGTGCAACCACTGGCACGCATTGGCGGCCGTTTGGGCCTGCGCGGCCGGCAAAGATGTCTATGTCGAAAAGCCACTGGCGCACAACCATTGGGAAGGGCAACAGGTTGTACGCGCCGCCCGAAAGTACGATCGTATCGTGCAGGTCGGCACGCAGCAGCGCTCCGATCCGCTGCAGGACGAGCTCAAGAATTTCTTGCACGAGGAAAAAACGCTAGGCAACCTCGAGTGCGTTGTCGTGAGCCGTTTTGGGAGCCGGGAACCGATCGGCAAGCGGCGCGACCCGCTGCCGCCGCCCGCGTCGCTCGATTACAACCTCTGGCTCGGACCGGCGGCCGACGAGCCGATCTACCGCGACAAGTGGCACTACGATTGGCACTGGGACTGGAACACCGGTAACGGCGAGATGGGCAACTGGGGAGTGCATGTGATCGACGACGCAGTGAACGTCGTGCTGCGCGACCGCGTGCCGTTCCCGAAGCGACTGTTGGCGGCCGGTGGACGCGTTGCGTGGCAGGATGCGGGCGAGTCGCCAAACGTATGCTTCGCGTATTACGACACCGGCTCGATTCCCGTGCTGTTCGGCCTCACGAACCTGCCGAATGAAAAAGGCAGCAAGGAGGACGTGAAGTACTTGGGCATCGGCAGCGGGTACGTCGTGCACTGCGAAGGCGGTTACTACGCGGGCGGGCGTGGCGGCGGCGCGGCGTACGACGGCGACGGAAAGGTCATCCGCCGCTTCAAGGGCGATTCCGGCGCAGGCCATGCGCGAAACTTTGTCGACGCGGTCGCGGCGCGCGATCGCAGCCGGCTCAACGCCGAGGTTCAGATCGGCCATCAATCGACCGCGTGGTGCAACCTTGTGAACATCGCTTGCCGCGTAGGCGACTCGTACGCCGATGAAAAAACGCGATTGATTGGTACGGACGTCGACCTCTGGCCGCAGCTTGTCGGCCACGCGCACGAGCATCTGCGGCGCAACGACGTAGACATCGCGAAATCGGAATTCAAAATCAGCCCCGTGCTCGAGTTCGACGGCGAGCGGGAGCAGTTCATCGGCGACGCGGCCGACGCGGCGAACCAATTGCTGCGCCGCGAATATCGCAAAGAGTTTGCAGTGCCATCGATTGCGTGAGAGCGCTGAATCCTCACTGAAGGATCGCAGCCCGCAGCGCAAGCAAGGGAAACCCCAACGACCCTTGCTTGCGCTGCGGGCTGCAATCAAGAGCGATTTTCCCAGGTACGAGGTCACTTAACAAAAACAGCCCTGCGCGGCTGCCTTCAGGATGGCGGAGCCGCGACAGGGCTTATGAGGGCTGAACGTCCCGGACGACTATCAACCCACGTCACGCGAAGGACCCATGCCGGTGTGGGAGGGCGGGGAAACCGGCTCGGGAATCACTTCGCGCCAATTGTTTGTTTGCAACTCCCTCTCCCCAAGGGAGAGGGGTGATCGGTTGTCACTCCCCGGCCGGCGTCGGATCGATGAACGACTCGCCTGGAGCGCTTGCTGCACCAGTGTCGTAGCCGCCGGCTTCGCAGCAGGGGCGCCCATTTCCATCGGCATGCTCGGTCCGTAGCCGACGGTGCCCATGTAACCGCAGTTCGGCTCAGCGGCGTAGCCGCAGCCCGGCTCGCTGTAGGCGTAGGGCATCTGTTGCTGGGGAGCGGCCATCATCGGGGCCGCCGTATAGGGTGTGGCGTACGGCGCCTGGGTTGGCATCACATATTGTTGCGGCATCGCTTGCTGCATGACCGCGGGGGTATAGGTCGGCGGGCACCCGGTCGGGCACGGCGCCACTACCGGCGTCGCGTAGGTGGTTGGGCCACAGTAAGCGCCCCGATTACCCCAATTGCACGGGTTGCAGGGGCAAGTGCCCAGGCCGCAGAAATTGCAACCGGCGGTAGCCGGGAGCGTCGCTACGGCCAGCATGATCAGCATTTTCTTCATGATTCAGTGTCTCCAGGAGAAGCAGTCGGGGGATTACTGCTTGGGTAGCGCCGTCTGAAATTCCGATTCAGACTTGCATAGGCGGGCGGCGAGGGCGAGCGAAGAGCACGAGCAAGGAGCAAGGAGTTTTTACTCTGACTCCGTGCTTCCCACTCCATGCTCCCCGTTTCAATTGTGGCGGGCTGAGCAACTCTACAACCTGCCCGGCGATGTGCAAACGAAACCGGTGATTTTTTTCCACATCGTGCCCAGGGACTCGGTGAAAAGGTGCTACACTTTTCCAAATTCTTTCCCGGTGCCGCGATTGCCGGATTGCAAAAGCTTCGAACGTCGGTATAACCCTCAGAATCGCAATACCGGGCTTAAGCGATGGAATTGATACTGTCGGAATCTACAGCCATGATTCAAGATATCCATACCCGCCGTGCCTTGGCCTCGATCATCTGCTTGGGATTGCTGACGACGCTGGCCGGCGCCGTTCACGCCGCGCCGTCGTCGGCCGGTCCGGCAATGGTGCACGCGTCCGGTGACGGCCTCGTGTTCCGCAATGGCGTGCGCCAGCAGGACGAGATCGTGGTCGTCAACGTGCGTACGCTGTGCGGGATCTGCGACCCGCAGTCGATGCGAAATGGCGTGACGGTCGAGAATTACGCCGTCTACGATGAAACTGGCCGGCGACGTTGGCAGCGTTGGGACTTGGATTCGCTGCTGGCCAGTGATCCTTCGGTGCCGACGATCATTTTCGTCCACGGCAACCAAATTACGACCAGTGACGCCAGGGAGGAAGGCCTCGTCCTCTATCGTCGGATGATGCAGTACGGCGCGAGCGGTCCGCAAATTCGGCTTGTTATTTTCTCGTGGCCATCGGCCCGAGTGGGTCGGCTGTTGCGCGACGTGCGCGTGAAGGCGGCGCGGACTGGCCCGGCCGGTTGTCAATTGGCATGGCTCGTCGACCAGATGCCGGCCGAGACGCCGATCTCACTGGTTGGTTTCAGTTTTGGTGCCCGCATCATCACGGGCGGCTTGCACATTCTCGGCGGCGGCAACTTGGGACACCTCGGACTGAGCGAGCGAGTCAATCCCAATCGCCCGCCGATGAACGTGGTGTTGCTGCCGGGTGGCTTGCATGCGCATTGGCTCGGCGAAGGCCAGTATCACGGCCTCGCCATGACGCAAGTGAATCAAATGTTTCTGGTCAACAACTGCCGCGATCCGGCGATGCGGTTCTATCACCTGGCATTCCCGGGCCGGCCACAGGCCCTGGGCCTGCGCGGCCCGACGCGCCTCTCCTCGGCCGGGCGCTCCAAGATCACCATGCGCGACGTGAGCCGCTACGTCTCCCAGCATGATCTTTATCATTACTTGTGCGTACCGGGCGTCCCCGGCCACATCTGGGATTATGCGACGGGCGTCACGCCCGCGAGCGAAGCGCAGGTCGCGTTCGCGAATTGAAAGACATGCGTAGCGCGGGTGCTGGCACCCGCCGCACCCGCGCATGGTTTGGCGGGTGCGAGCACCCGCCCTACTTTCCTGCCGGCACCGACCTATACTGGGCTCATGGATGATTCTTGGGCCTATCACAACGGTGACTGGATTCCTAACGCCGAGCTGCGCGTTGGCGTCGATGATTTGGGATTTCTTCTCGGCGCGACGGTAACCGAGCGGCTGCGCACGTTTCGCGGCGAGGTATTTCGGCTCGACGAGCACATGCGGCGCCTGCGCCGTTCGCTCGAGATCATCGGCTTGGATGCCGACGTCATCACAAATCAGGTTGCGGCTGCCGTCCCCGAGTTCTTGAGCCGCAATGGCGAGCGGATCGCTG
Source organism: uncultured Planctomycetota bacterium (assembly GCA_963713365.1). Taxonomy (GTDB): domain Bacteria; phylum Planctomycetota; class Planctomycetia; order Pirellulales; family Lacipirellulaceae; genus JABDGM01. Next base: position 99,234 of record CAVQLN010000017.1, read on the forward strand.
TGGAAGATGACTGGTCGATCGTTGCGTTTGTCACGCCAGGAGTCGCGGGTGCGGGTGGGCCGACGGTTTGCGTTCATGGCTATCCGCTGCCGTTTGAGCTTTGGGCCGAGCAATTCGAAAGCGGCGTTAGCGTCGTGGTGAGTGATGTCCGGCAGATCCCGCCGAACAGCTTGCCGCCGGAGCTGAAGTGCCGCAGCCGCATGCACTTCTATCTGGCCGACCGGCGCGCGGCCCAACAGCAACCCGGCGCGGGCCGTGTTGCTCGATGAAGATGGTTACGTCGCCGAAGCCAGCACAGCGAACGTACTGGTTTATCGCGAGGGCGAAGGGCTGGTTTCGCCGCCGCCGGAGCACATTCTTTTTGGCGTGAGCGTGCACGTGGTGCAGGAACTGGCCGCCAAGCTCGGCGTTCCGTTCGTTACCCGGCCGCTTTCGGTGGACCAGTTGCGATCCGCAAATGAGGTAATGCTCACCAGCACTTCGATCTGCCTGCTGCCGATCGTTGAATGCGATGGCCGCGCGATCGGCGATGGCCGCCCGGGGCCGGTGTATCGCCGATTGCTGAAAGCCTGGAGCGAATTCGTCGGCCTCGATGTGTCAGCGCAGGCGCACCAGTTCGCAATCCGGCTTTAGGCCGCGCCGCGCGAGGGTACTTGCTCTTCTGACTCCCGGGACGTTGCGGCGGTTTCTACGGACTGGTCGCCTAAGCGACCAGTCCAATTGCCTCCTGCACGTCGCCGCCAAGTTTTGCGACTTATCGTCAAGTACACTCCCAGCGCTGCGGCGCCGATCAATGCGAGCGTCAGCGTCGATGGATTCTGCGGCGTGATGGGCGGCTTGCCGAGCGGGCCGGCAACATGCTCCGCGCCGGAGGAAAGCCATGACAGCAGCGTGGCCACCAACAAGATCAGCGAAATGAGCATGGCCGCGCCTTGTAGCCGTTGCTTTGGTTTAAGCACACATCAATTGGCACAGCCACCAGCGTTTTATGCCGGCGGGCGAAAGCCGCTAGCGGCCAGCCACGCCAAATGCCCTTTGCCGGGCAGCTAGTTTTTGCTACTACACGCCACCCATTGGTACGCGGCGCGGCCTCGGTCGTGCGCGGCCTTGCGTTCCCCCGACGGCGAATTCCAAAGCGAGCTATCATGGCTGGAAACAAGCGAATTGCGGCGATTATTTTCTTTTGCCTCACCGCGTTTGGGGCGACCGGCGGCGGCGCCTATTACCTCCTGGTCCACAGCGGCTGGACGCTGGCACTAAAGCACGACGACACGGCTGGCCACGCGCAATCGCAAGCGGCCACGCCGGCGGAGTTAGATGCGGTCGCCAATGCGTGGGCAACGCCCTCGGCAGAGCAAACTATTAGCGATGATACGTACGGCGCCGTCGATTCCAGTATCCCGGCCCGCACCGAAGTGGTCCTGCCAGCTCGCGCTGAGGAACCCGCCATTTCGCAGCCGGTTGTTGAAGATCGCTACGCGCTGGCTTCAATCCCTGCGACAGCGATACCAGCGACGCCGGCGGTTTCCGGCGAAGCGCAGGAGCTATATACAGTTCCCGATATAGCGACTCCCGATGTAACGTCGGACTCGACGCAACAGTTGCCCGCAGATAATGCGGCTCGATACGACGAGCAACTTCCGGATGCTGCGTCCGAAGAATCGGCGGCCCCGTCGTACGAAAGCGCGTCGGTCGCTCGCGGACAGGAGCCGAACGATGAAGCGGCCGGCGTTGAAGTCTCCGATGTCGCCATTGAACCGGCACTTGCTGCGCGCGAGCTCAGCCATGTGACGGATGATGCTGGATCTCAGACTTCGCTCGCTCTTCCTGCGAATGAGCCGGAGCAAAGCACGGCGGCACAGCGCGCTCGAAACGCCTTTCGCGCCAGCCAGTCGCCGTACCCGACGAACGCTACGGGGCCGCTTCCGCTGCGCCTCGAACGGCGAGCGCCGCTACGAACCGTGGCAATGCGATGGCGAATCCGTTTGAATCCAAAAACAAGCGCTCAGCTATGCCAGCCGACGACGATGAATTGATTGAAACGCTTCCGGCGCTTCCAGCCGAGATCGATACACCGCTGCCAGACGAGCAGGAAGCCAATGCCAAATATGGTGCGCCAGCGGCCGTAGCCAGTGCCGCGCCGTTGCCCAATGCAACCGCGCCGCTGCCCAACACTTTTATCGCCGCAACTCAAGATCGCTCGATTGGCGCTTTGCCAAATGATGAAATCGCGACTGAATCGAATGCATCGGGCGACAGCCCGCTCGACGCGGGCCAAAGTGGCGCCAGCAATTTGGACGGCACCGGTCGACCCGGCGAGCGCGCTGGAAGGACCGCAAAAGCCTGCGCTGTTGATTCAGAAATTTGCCCCGGCTGAAATTCAAGTCGGCAAGCCGGCCAAGTTTGTTGTGCAGGTTCGTAACGTTGGCGTGCAAGCGGCCGATGATGTAATCATCCGCGACGAAGTACCGCAAGGGACTAGGCTTCTTAGCACCTCGCCCAGCGCCCAGGCCAACGGCAACGAGCTCGTGTGGCAGCTTGGCAAGCTTTCGGCCGGCGAGGAGCGCAGCCTCGAAATGCAGCTTATGCCGGTCACCGAAGGCGAAATCGGCAGCGTCGCCACGGTATCCTACTCGGCCCAAGCTTCGGTAAAGACTCGCTGCACCATGCCGCAGTTGGCGATCCGCATGTCGTCGTCGGAAAAAGTCATGATCGGGCAGGAACAGCGCGTAAAGATCGAACTGCGCAATCCGGGCAGCGGCGATGCGACCGGAGTGATGCTGTTTGAGAACGTACCGGAGAATGTCAAGCACGCAGCCGGGCCGGCGCTCGAATTTGAAATCGGCACGCTGCGTGCCGGCGAAACGCGCGAACTGGAGATAGTGCTGCTGGCGGAAAAGGCGGGCAAGGTCGTCAATGTCCTCACCGCCAGGGCCGAAGGCAACCTGCAGGTGCAACAGCAGGTCGAGTTCGAAGTGATCGCGCCAGCGCTTGAGATTGCAGTCAGCGGGCCGGAACGGCGTTATCTGGAGCGGCCGGCCACGTATGAAGTCAGTGTGGAAAACCCCGGCACGGCACCCGCGCACGACGTGCAAATCATTACCAAGCTGCCCAAGGGCATGCGCTTTGTGCGCGCCAATAACATGGGTGAATACGATGCGGCCACGCACGCCGTTTATTGGAGCCTGGCCGAGCTGCCCGAGGGCGAAAGCGGAAAAGTGGAGCTCGTGGCGATGCCGGTCGAAACCGGTCCGCAAACTCTAGAAGTCGAAAGCCGGGCCGGCCAAGGTCTCGCGGATCAAGCGAAACAGCAGATTCTCGTCGAGGGTTTGGCCGCGATCATGTTCGAGGTCCGCGATCTCGAGGACCCGATCGAGGTCGGCGGCGAAACGGGTTACGAAATTCGCGTCGTCAACCAGGGCACGAAGGCCGCGACCAACGTGCAGATTGCCGTGCATTTGCCGCCTGGAATGCAGATCGTTTCGGCCGAAGGCGAAACGCAGCATGGCACGCGCGGCGGAGCCCTGATGTTCGAGCCGCTGCCTCAACTGCTGCCCAAGGCCGACACCGTTTACCGCGTGCGCGTGCAGGGTTTGCAGGCCGGCGATCAGCGGATCACCGTCGAAGTGAACACCGATGACATTGCGCAGCCGATTCGGCGCGAAGAAAGCACTCGTGTATTCGGCGACGAATAGAACGCCCGCCTATCAACCCCAATAGCCGGCCGGCCATGCCCCCCGGGACCGGATGGCATGTCCGCGGCCGGCTGGCCATTGGTTCGCGTGTTACGCCACTCCGGACGGGGGCGATTTACCGGTCGACTCGCCTGACGCTTTCGCAGGCTTCTTTTTTCCGCTGCCGTTGTGTTGGCTACGATGCGCCTGGCCCTCCGACTTGGCCGCGTCGTGCGGCTCGCGGCCGGACTCCAAGTACGACTTGGCCCGCATCATGATGTCGTCGAGCAGGCTCTTGATGTCCATGCCTGCGAGCCAGGCAGCCGAGTGGGCCAACACACCGCCTGGCGGGTTGTACGTAGCTTGAATATGAACCCGAGTGCTGGAATCGCCCTCAGGCTCAAACCAGGCTCGCAACGCGTATTGGACCGGCGAATTCGGCTCACTGCGGACCGCGAGGAATTCGTTGGGCACGATGCTTGTGAACCGCTCCTCGACAGTCAGCTCGACGCCGGCAGGGCCCGCAATCGTTTTTTGAATTCGGCCGTCACCCAGTTCCTTCACTGACGTGATCATGTCGGTGATACGCGGATAGTTAGTTTTGTCGCTGAGAAACTCGAACACTTCTTCGACCGGTCGATTGATCATCGTCGTTTTTTGAACAGTCGTTCCGCGACGACCGCCGCTTGCACCAAGCGCGCGGCCCAATTCCAGATTGGTCACCGCGCGCATCGCCATGGCGAATCCAGCCGGGCAAAGTAGGGCGGCGGCCGGAGTGCGCCGCGTGGCGCAGCGCATCATCAGCGCAGTGCCGGCCGCCCCCATGAGCAGGCGCGTGGTCGGTGACCAGTTCGCCTGCATTACGTCGACCGGCTCGCCTGTCCGAGGCACGCCACCCTGCAAAGCCGAGATGTTTTCGGCCGTTTCATGAACTTCAAGATTGTCGACGACGTCCTCCACGCCGCGGACCGATTTCACGGCGCACACGAGGTCGTCCACTTCGTGGGCCAGAATTGGTCCGCTCAAGTGGACGACGCCATTGTGCGCAGACACCTCGATCGAGGACGGGTGCGAAGCATGCCGGCCCATCTTCGACCGCACTCGCTGGGCAATTATCTCGTCGTCGGCGTTGTCGCTGGTGAGGCAGCCGCGTGCTTCAGCGAAAAACCCGTAAGAGCGGTTTTGCAGGTCGCGCACCGTGGCGTCGATCGCGTCGCCGGCTTTGTTGAAGCCGTGATTAATTTGGTCGCGCACGGCAGCCCGGCGCCGATTGCCTAGCACCGGATCAAAATAGTACAGAAACCCTGCGCCTACTGTGGCGCCAGTAAGAAAGTTGCACAAGCGGTTCATGACTTCATTCCTTGCAGAAAGGCGAGTGGGTTGTTGCAGATGGGGGGTTCAGGTTTGCGAATGCTATCAACTGCAAATGGATTGGCTACCTGCCAAAATAGCAAATTGGGTGCCTGTCACCTCCGCGACCCGGCTCGTCCCAGAATTCGAAGCCGCGTCACACTGGCTGATGGAAATTGGTAAAGTATTCAGCGCTAAGCAGTCCAGGAGGTTTGGTGCGATTACCGCTCCGCCGAAAACCTACGGATCGAGTTGCTGGGCCATGGACGACAATCGCCGGTGCGATTCGGCTCAACGTGATTGAGAATCGGCCGAAGCGAAATCTAGAAAGCGCTCCCAATCGTACTCAGTGAACGCGTGGGCACCGCGCCGGACATGGTAGCCGATGTGACCGCCGTGGATTGGCTTGTCGAGTGGAGGCATTTTTGTAGACGAACTTTTCCCTTTTTCCTTCTCTTTCTCTTCTTCTTTCGCTTCGGCTTGAGAGGGCGGTATTTCGGCCAATCCAAGTACGCCTAGCAGCCGGTAAACCGAATCGGCGTGCACGCAGGAAAGAAACTCGCCCCGTGGATCAGCCCATAAGTCCTCGTCGGCGCTGGTGAGATAGACTCGACGCGGCGCGATGAGGGCGATCAGCATGTGCTGGTCGACTGGCAGCTCGGCTTCGCGCCCATTGTAACGCTGGAAATTTTCGCAGAACCAGTGTGGGAACACCGTGTTGATTCGGCCAACCGTCTCTCCAAATATGCGGCGCGACAAGGCCGCGCCGCCGCAGCCGGACTGATTCGAAAGTGCAATCGCGAACCGCTCATCGTTGGCCGCGGCCCAAAGCGCCGTTTTGCCCATCCGCGAGTGCCCCGCCACGCCAATTTGCTCGCGGTCGATCGCCGGCTCGGTTTCAAGGTAATCGACGACGCGGCTTGCGCCCCAGGCCCAAGCGGAGATCGCGCGCCAGGCGTCGCCGGCAAGCGGTTCATTTCCGGAAAATGCGTTGATGACGCCATCCCGATAGGTGGCCTTATCGTCGGCCGCAAGCGCGCGGCGATCGACAATCGCTAGTGCGTATCCGCGATCGATGACGAGCGGCGTCGCGCGGTCCGTGAGGCCTTCGAATTGGAGCAGCACGACGGCCGGCAGCGGCCTGGCGGCCGCGTTGGGCATGTAAAGCTGCACCGGAAAGCGGAAGCGCCAGCGTGCGGCGTGTCGAACGAAATTTCAACGAGACGTCGTGTAGCCCGGCCATCGAGGTCGCGCATGTCTTCTTCTAAAGTTTTGAACGAAATGTTTTCCGGCCGATCAACGGGCGCGCGGCCGTAGACGTGTTCGCGGAACAGATCGACTAGCTCGGCACGCCGCGCCGGCCAGGTTTCGCGCGTGACACGGGTGCCGTCTTCAGCGACGAGCGGATCCGGCAGCGTGTAAGGGGGCACACTTGCTTCGACAAAATTCGCTTCGCGATTGTTCTTGGACGCCGCTTCGACAACGGCCGGCGAAGCAGACCAGGGCTCGCCGTCGTTTTCCTCCGCCGCGGCGCACTGTGGCAGCAACATAACCGTGACAAGAAAGCTGGATGGCGTGCAGCGCATGGGATTGCAACTCGCCTCGGCTAGCCGGGTACCGGCGTTTACCATTCACAAGAGCATACCACTCGGGCCGCGCGGAGCAAGCTCCGCCGCGAATTTAGCGTGGCAACCGTGGCAGCCAATGCCGCCGGCGCCGTGCGGGCCAATGCGCCGGCAGCTCATCTCGCATCAGCCACGCCGTTGCTGCAGCACCCACGGCGATCGCCAGGCCCGCCGCGGCACTGGCGATTACCGGATGCATCACCGCGCGTGTGTACGCGCTCGAACTGCAGACATGTCCCGGCTGGTCGCCGTGAATGTGGCCGTGGTAGCCCGGTTCCCAAAGTGCGCCGGTCGGGTCGCGCGGCGGTTCGTCGCGGAACTGTTGCTCCGCCATGATGTTTTCGCTGATTCGATCCATGGTGCGCGGCGCCCGCCAGGCGAGAGCGGTCATGATGCGGCCGCTGCCGCCAACATACAAGTCGCGCACCGGATGCGTGGCCGCGTGCAGAATGGCTGCTGCCACTTCCTCGGGCGGGTAAACGGGCGGTGGCAACTGCGGCTCGCGGTCCATGTAATTGCGGCCGTGATGCGGAAACGGCGTGTTGATCGAGGTGGGTTTGATCAGCGTGATGGAGATCGGCGCTTCGTCGCGCTCCAGCTCCATGCGCAAGGCATCGGTGAAGCCGCGCAAGGCATGCTTGCTGGCGCTGTACATGCCGAGGTATGGAATTGCCATGTCCGAGGCGATGCTGCCCACGTTGATCAGGCGCCACCGCGCGTCCGCAGGTGCTCAGCCGCGATCAGCGAGCCGTGAACGGCGCCCCAGAAATTCGTGTCGAACAGCCGCCGATGTTCTTCGTCGGTCGCCTCATCGAGCCGGCCATACAGGCCGACGCCGGCGTTGTTGACCCACGTGTCGAATCCGCCGAAGCGCTGGACGGCCACGTCCGCGACGTGAGCAAGCTCGTCCTGGCGCCCGACGTCCGCGGCGACGTAGGCCGTCTCGCCGCCCGAATCGCCGATCTGGTGTGCGACTTCGGCCAGAGTTTCTTCGTCCCGGGCGGTGAGCACAACCTTGGCCCCGCTCTCGGCAGCGGCGCAGGCCGTCGCCAGCCCGATTCCGCTGGAGGCGCCTGTAATTACGATGACTTGCTCGTCGATTGGCTTGAGTTTGACGTCCATAGTGACCTCGACTCTCGAAGTTCCGCGACAAACCCGCCAACGGCGTGCGAAGCCCGTACCAATGCGTTCAGGGTCAGGCGTCAAAAAGTCAGGGCATGTCTGCAGGCATTCGATTTGCAAGGTTTTGGCCACCGCTTCACTTCAACCAAGGATACAAGCTGTGGAAAAAAATGCCTCCAATCGATCCCTGCTTGGCGACGCGCTTGCCGGCGCAGTTTCTGGACTGGTGGCTACGGTGCCGATGACCGTGACGATGCTCGTGATGCAACGAATGTTGCCGCGGCGCGAGCAGTCGACGCTCGAACCGCGCCGAATTAGCGACGACATGCTTCGCAAAGCCGATTTGCATGATGATCTTTCCGAGCGCGACAAACAGCAAGTTTCCGTGGCGGCGCACTTTGGATATGGCGCCGGCACCGGCATGATTTACGCGCTGGCGGATCGCTTGCTGCCGCTACCGCGCGGTCTGCGCGGGCCGGCGTATGGGATGCTCGTCTGGGCAGCAAGCTACGCGGGCTGGCTGCCGGCGGTCAAAACGCTTCCTCCGCCGCAGCGGCGTCCGGCTGGAAGAAATCTGTTGCTGATCGTGTCCCACCTCGTGTGGGGCGCCGCCACGGAAGGAATAGCCGCGTTATTCTTGGACCGGCGATGGGCGCGGGCGCGATTCGCGATAGGCCGTGCGCCACCAGCCGAAGCGCAAGCGAGGGAGTATCGTGTTGGTTGTTGTCCCTCGCTGGCATTCGGGCTAGTATGGGGACCTCATACCTCGATGCGCTGCCAGGCGTCGTGGCGGAAACGGGCCACGATAAGCACGCACCGGGCAACAATGTCGACAACCGCCGCGCACCATGCGCCCACCACGCCGTACCCGCGCCTTGCAGCGTGATATTGAGAAACGGAATCTCGATAACGTCGTGGGCCAGAAAAATTGCCAGCGGCACGCGCAACAGCACGATCCCCAGCAAGTTCAGCACCAGCGGCCAGCGAGTGTCGCCCGCTCCGCGCAGTGCGCCCACCAAAACCATATTGATCGCCAGCGGTAGCATGGCAAAGGCGACGATTCGCAGGAGCAGGGCGGCCAGAGGCACAACTTCACTCGGCCGATTGCCCAAGAAGAATGCGGCGAGCGGCGTGGCGGCGACGTAGAACACTACGCCCGCGGCAACCATGATCGCGCTCGCGACGGCACAGGCCATCACCACGCTGCGGCGTGCCCGAACGAGGTCCCGGGCCGCCCAGATACTGGCCGGCCAGCGTGGCAGCCGATATCTGAAACGCACCGCCCGGCATGTAGCCAAGTGCTTCGACTTGAATGGCGATGCCGTGTGCCGCGGCCGCCACATCGCCAAGCGACAGGATGATTCGCAAATAGATCAGGTGGCAGACGCTCACCATGATCACGTCGATCCCGCCAGGGACGCCGATCCGCAGGATGCGGCGGATGAGGTCGCCGTCGGGCTGCATGTCGCGAAGCCGCAAATGGAAGCCGGCGCGGCCGCCGGCCAGCAGGACCACAAGAATCAGCGCGCCGCACACATGGCCGATCGCCGTGCCCAGGGCGATGCCCGTCCAACCCAGCTCGGGCAGCGGACCGACGCCCCGCGCGAGCGAATAGCTGACGACCATGTTGATCACGTTGACGATGGCCATGGTCACCAGGCCGCTCACCATGTCGCCCGCCCCACGCAGGCAAGCCACGGCGACTCGCTCGACCATGATTGCCGGCAACACGCAAAGCTCGATCGTGAGATAGCGCTCGGCGGCCGCGGCGGCCGTGCCTTCGAGGCCCATTAGAGTGGGGTAGTAACTCGCCAGCGGCAGAGTGAGGGCCATCAAGATGGCAGCCCAAGCCAACCCCGTGACCATCGATTGATTCATCACGCGATTGGCCATCACGCGATCGCCCGCGCCGGCGAACCGCGCAATCATCGCCGTGGAACCCAGCGCCACAAAGCCGAACACGTTGCCCACGAGCCACAACGTGTAGATCATCAGCGTCATTGCGGCGATATAGGCCTCGCCCGGCAGATAATTTCCGGTCAGCCACAGGTCCACAAAGCCCACGAGCAGATGCAGCACTTGCTCGACGAGCACCGGCAGCGTGAGCCACAGCATCGGCCGAAACGTGCCAGGGGCGTCGACGAAGCGAGGTGGACATCAGTGTCGGTGAGTAAGTGAGTAGGTGAGTAAGTGAGTAAGTGAGTAAGTATTGCTCGATGACGGCTGGTTTACAGATCCCTACTCACCTACTCACCAGTTCCGCCAACTTCCGGCCCGTCGTGCTGAGAGGTAAATGTTCTAGTTCCTCGCGCTTGATCCAACGTACCGACGCACCGCTGGCCGATCGCGCGCGGCCGCCCAGCGTACGTGGCTTCATAGCAATCGAGCGTGATGCGAAAGCGTGTGACGCCATGCCTGAGCCGCTTGACGAGCGGTCCCGGGATCGCAGCGGATTCCGGTTTGACGCAAGACTTTTTCGGCGATTTCGTCGGCGGCAAAAAGCGGTCCTTCGGCTTCGAGCGCGAACCGCGGAAAATCCCACAGGCCGGCCCAGCGCTCGCCCCCTCGCACATTGCGCATGAGCACACGGCCGCGATGCCGAATCACGACCGCTGCCTCGCGCAACTCGGTGTATTCCTTGCGGGATTTCGGCTGCGGGATTTCGCTGCTGCAATGCCGGCCGCGCGGGCCGCACACAAACTCGAAAGAGGGCATTCCGGACAGCTGAGGTTCGGTCGGAGTGCAAACGAGCGAGCCAAGCTCCATAAGGGCCTGATTGAACTCGGCCACATCCTTTTGCGGCAAAATCTCTTCGGCAGTCCGCCAAAGCAGCCGCTGGCCGGCGGCCGTCGACGGATCGCCTTGGAAGCAAATCAGTCGGCTAAGCAATCGAATCGTGTTGGCCTCCAGTATGGCGGCACGCCGACCAAAGGCGATCGACGCGATCGCTCCGGCCGTGTACCGGCCGATTCCGGGCAATTTCATGAGGTCGCTCACGTCGCTGGGAAATTCGCCAGCCGTGCTGCGAAACGATTTCCTTGGCGGCTGCGTGAAGCTGGCGCGCCCGGCGATAATAGCCCAGTCCTTCCCACAGCCGCAGCACTTGCTGCTCATCGGCCGCCGCTAGACGGTGCACGTCCGGCAGCGCGGCGACGAACCGCTCGAAATAGTCGCGCACCGTCGCGACCTGCGTCTGCTGCAGCATGACCTCGCTGATCCAGACGCGGTACGGATCGCGCGAGCGGCGCCAGGGCAAATCGCGGGCATGGTCGCGGTACCAGGCTAAGAGCCGGCGGCGAAGCGAACTGCCGCTGTGCGGATGAGAATGCGGGAACCGCGTGCCGTTCGCTTAATCTGCGATCCGTCGCCGTGGCCATGGAGGCATATTCTCACGCAAAGGCGCGAAGGCGCCAAGGAACACAACTCAGCGTTCGGTCGTCTCTGCCTTGTGTCTCTGCGCCTGTGCGTGCGACTACAAGCGGCGAGATGCTGACGAGCGGCTGCGGCGTTGCAGGCCGAGGCCGGGCAGCTTCGCGCATGAACCGCAGTGCCCGCCGGCGCGGCGCAGATAGTGGCGCCATCCGCGGCGCGCGAGAAAAGCCGCGGCGAGAGCGACGATCAAGATGGCAAGGGCGTCTTGCATGCGATTGGACGCGCGGGGCAAGCCCCGCCGCAAAATGGATACATGATGCGTAAATCAATCGAATTGTGACTTGGTACGTTACGAGTGCGCCGACATAGGCGAGCGCCGTCATGTACGCGAACGTAAACGCGGGCCAGCGCCAACTGTTGGTCTCGCGGCGGATCACGGCCAGCGTCGCCGCACACTGTGCGCACAACGCGAAGAACACCATGATCGAGAGCGCCACCGCCAGATTATACACCGGCTCGCCGGTGTCGTCCCAGCGGGCGGCGCGGAGCTGGTCGCGCAAGTCGGCTCTGGTCTTCCTCCGCGCCGACGTCGACGTCGGCGCCCAAGTTGGTAAATCACACCCAGCACGCCCATCACGACTTCGCGGGCCGGAAACGAGGCAATCGCCGCGCAGCCGATTCGCCAATCCCAGCCCAGCGGCCGAACGACCGGCTCGATCCACTGGCCGGCGCGGCCCAGAAAGCTGTAGCGCTGGTGCAGGCTGGCGTTCGAGCTGCGCGAGATTTTCCGGGTCGAATCGAATTCGGCGAGTGCCGCCGGCATCAGTGCATCGCAGCTCGCTGAGCGGCGATGTCGGCCGCCACCCGCGCATCGCTGCGCGGATAATAGGTCGGCCGCCCAGACGACGATCGTTACCGCGAAGATCACCGTGCCGGCGCGGGCCAGAAACGCCCAACCCCGCTCCGACCATGCGATAGACGACAGTCCGCAACGCGGGCACCTTGTAGCTCGGCAACTCCATCACGAACGGCGGCGTCTCGCCGCGGAGCAAGCGTCTTCTTCAAAAGCCACGCGACGCCGATCGCCGCGACCGCGCCAACCGGGTACATCGCCAGCAGCACCAGCCCTTGCAGGCCGACGAGGCCGCCCAGGTATGCGTTGAGCCGGCACGAACGCCCCGATGAGAATCACGTACACCGGCAGCCGGGCCGAGCAGCTCATCAGCGGCGCGATGAGAATCGTGGCCAGCCGGTCGCGGCGGTTTTCGATCACCCGCGTGGCCATGATGCCGGGCACCGCGCAGGCAAACGACGAAAGCAACGGAATGAACGACTTGCCGCTAAGTCCCACGCCGGCCATCAGCCGGTCCATCAGGAACGCGGCCCGGGCCATGTAGCCGCAGTCCTCCAAGCAGCGCGATGAAGAAAAACAGAATCAGAATCTGCGGCAGGAAGATCACGACGGCGCCGACGCCGCCGATCACGCCGTCGACCACCAGCGATTGCAGTGCTCCTGCGGGCATGATGCCTTCCACCGCAGCCGCGCGAGTCCGCCCACCAGGCCGTCAATCAAATCCATCAGCGGTACGGCGAAGATGAAGATCGACGAGAACAAGAACAGCCATCGCGGCGATGAAAATCAGCGTGCCCCACAATTTGTGAGTGAGGACGGCGTCGATGCGGTCGCTCGTCGTGCGGCGATGTCCAAGTGGCGCCGCGAGCACGCCGTCCAGCACTGCGGGCGACCCAATCGTAGCGGGCAATGGCTTCCACGGCCGGCACCGGCAAGCCCGCGGCGGCCAGCGATTCGCGCTGCCTTGCGGAGTTTTGCGGCAACCTTCGTTGCCGCGTCGCCGTTGAGCAGCTCGCCTTCGAGGTAGCCGCTCGCTATCCAGGAGCAGCCGCTCGACAAGCACTGCGGCACTGGCTTGCTCGTTGTTTCATTAAGCCACTGCGGCGAGATCGCGTGTGCGCGTTGAAACTCGGCTGGAAATGGATTGTCGCGCTTGCCGGCAGGACTCGTCGGCGGCGTCGGCAAGTGCAATTTTTAAGCCGCTCCAAGCCCGGCGCGGCGATTGGCCTGCACCGGAACCACCGGCACACCCAGTCGCTCGCCGAGCGCCTGAATATCGATCTCAATCTGCCGGTCGCGCGCGATATCGACCATGTTGAGCGCGACGACCGTCGGCAGTCCGAGCGAGAGCACCTGGCTCACCAGAAACAAATTGCGCTCCAGATTGCTGGCGTCGACGATCGACAGCACGACGTCGGGCGGCTCTGCGGTCTGTCGCGCGGCCGAGCAGCACATCGACGGTCACCATTTCATCCGGCGAGCGTGGCGCCAGGCTGTAGGTGCCCGGCAAATCGATCAGCTCGAAAACATGCCCGTCATGTCGCAGATGGCCGATCTTCTTCTCGACCGTGACGCCCGGATAATTGCCGATTCGCTGCCGAACTCCAGCCAGTGCAGTGAACAGCGTGCTCTTGCCAGTGTTCGGATTGCCGACCAGGGCAACGCGGATCGTTTTCGGCGGGCAGCGGGCAGGATGGACATGGATGAGTGCGAAGTGAGTAGGTGAAGTGGGTGAATAGGTGAGTGGGGTTACATGCATTGTCCCTACTCCACTTACTCACCCACTCACTTACCTTCAGCCTCAGAATTAAGTTCAATGTGCGTTCAGCTTCTGCGCTTCTGCGGCGAAGGCTCAACCGATAGCCGCGGAGTTCGAATTCGAGCGGATCGCCCAGCGGCGCGGCGCCGATGCAGCGGAGTTCGACACCGGGCGTCACGCCCATTTCCAGCAGGCGACGGCTGACATCGTCGGACACCCAAGCCACTCGCGCGACACGGCCCGACTGACCGACTGAAAGCTCCGCGGCAACGCGCGTCATGCCGTTTTCCTCGGGGCAACGAGAATGCGGACCTGAGCGTCTTCGCGCAAGCAAAGCCGGCTCTCGCCGACGCGGATGATACAGGGCGAGCCGCCCGGACAATTTCAATGTGTGCGCCCGTGCGCAATGCCAAGTTCTTCGAACCGGCGAATGCTTTCGGGCGGTCCAATAAGCTGCGAGACTTCAGCAACTTGCCCTGCGGCAAGCAGTGTTATTGGCAAGAATTCGCGCATGAGTTGGCCGGCGAGTCGCCGAGTTGCTATTGAGATTCAATCTCAAAACACGCCGCGATTGTAGAACAATTCGACTCGGCTTTCAACTGCCGCGTTCCGAGAAAAAGCAACGAACTTCGGCGACTAAGCCAGAGAGCCTTCAGTTTCCATCGACCGTCGCAGCCGGCTCGACCGCGGGCACAACGCGCAGGTTCGTCGACAGGTAAAACGGCATGGGCCGCCCGTTGAACTCAGCTTCGGCGAATACGGCCGCAAAGCCGTCCGCCGGCTTCGCGATTTCGATGACAAATCGTCGCCCCTCGCCTTCGTCGGCCGGTACAGCCTCTGATTCCCAGCGCACTCCCGGAAGTCGCGAGTCTCGGAGGCAGCGTTCCACGACCGAACCGCCTCGGGCTTTGTGTCACTCGACAGCTCCAGCCGCAGCGAGTCTCCCCGATCCTCATAATTCCAATCCAGCTTGGGCATGGCCTTGCCGCCGGTAATCTGTTCGTGCAGCGCAGCTCACCGTGCCTACCAGGCGCATGTGATCGCGCAGCCCGTGCCCATTGTTTGGAACGTACAGAATGTATTTCTCGCCTTCCAAGTCGTCCCAATAGAGATTGAGCGCATCGACCGGCCAGTAGCGGTCGTTCGTGCCGAGAATGATGAGCTTTGGCTGCTTCAATTGCCTGCGGTAGCTGTAAGGATCCACGATCGATCGCAGCGCATCGCCGCGATCGCTGTCGAGGTGGTCCTGCAAGCCCTTCTCGGTGTAATCCTCAATCTGCTCGGAATAACCGCCGAACGACGCCTCTTGCAATTCATGTGCGGCTTCATGTTGAGCATGTCGATGACCATCGGCGCAATGGCGTTCACGCGCGGATCGACCGCTCCGGTCAGCCAGGTGGTCCAGCCCCGTTTCGACGCGCCGGTGACCAGAAAATGCTCGACATCGAGCTGCCACTCTGCTTGGGCGAACTCCTCGATCGCATCCATCGCGCGAACGACGCTTTTGACCATCGGCAAGAGCAGCGGCCATTCGACGTCGTTCGTCTTCATGAACTCGGCAAAGGTGTGCGAAATAATCTCGTCCTCGACCATGCCGCCGAACAGCGGTTGCTCGGGCACTTGCAACAACACGGCCACCGGGGCGCGCAAGCGATTCGGCCAGCGCTGCGACAATATGGGCTTCGCCCGGCAGCTTGGAGTCGGATTGGGCCGGCTGCTGTTCGAGCTCCGCCTTCCACGATCCGCCGGCAATCAGGAGCAGCGCTTGCGAGCCGTGGTTCAGCTTCGGCAGGCCGATAGACAAAGAGTTGATGCTTCCAAGCAATGTCGCGCCAGGTTTGCGACGTGAGGATCAGCTCGGCGTAAGAGCCTTCGCCGAGCGTTCCTTCACGGCGCTTTTTCCATTGATACGTGGCGTCCGGCTTGGCGACGTATGCCTGAAGGGCCGGCGACGGCGTTGCAGTTGCGGGGGATTCATTCGCTTGCAGCCTGGGCGCCGAAACGACGAGTAGAAATAAAGACGTGATCAAAAGGTGTGTACTTCGTTGCCGCATCTCGGGGTCTCGGTTGTTAAAGATCAGTCGGCGTGGCCGCCGACGCTAAAGGATTTACAAAAAGAGAATATGTCGTCAGGCCGCTTCTTTCATCGCGGCGACGAGGTCGACAATGGCTTTTTTGCCGTCTTCGAACAGCATTAAGCAATTGTCGGCAGCGAACAGCGGGTTTGGGATACCGGCGAATCCGGGACTGAGGCTACGCTTGACCACGACCACGGTGCGGGCCTCGCCGACGTTGAGGATCGGCATGCCGGCAATCGGGACTCTTTGGATCGGTGTTCGCCAGCGGATTCACCACGTCGTTGGCCCCGATGACGATCGCCACGTCGGTTTGGCCAAAGCTGGGGTTGATTTCGTCCATCTCCTTGAGCTTGTCGTACGGAATATCGGCCTCGGCCAGCAGCACGTTCATGTGGCCCGGCATGCGGCCGGCCACGGGGTGGATGGCGAATTCCACCTGCGTGCCGCGTTCCTCGAGCAGGTTGAACAGCTCGCGCACCGCATGCTGGGCCTGGGCCACGGCCATGCCGTAGCCGGGCACGACCACCACCCGCTGCGCGCCGTCGAGCACCATGGCAACATCCTCGGCCGAGGCCGATTTCACCTTGCCGCCGTACACGTCATCGGCCGAGGCCACCTGGCTGGCGTCCATCCGCCCGAACAGCACGTTGGTGAACGACCGGTTCATCGCCTTGCACATGATGATCGACAGGATCAGGCCCGATGACCCGTCGAGCGCACCGGCGATGATCAGCAGGTAGTTGTCGAGCACGAAGCCCATCAAGCTGGCCGACAGGCCGGCATAGGAATTCAACAGCGAGATCACCGTCGGCATGTCGGCCCCGCCGATCGGCATGACGAGGCAGATGCCAAAGGCAAGACTCAAGAGCACCAAGCAGGACGAACACAACATAGTGATGCGGATAGAAGCACCAGCCAGATGCCGCAAAGAATGGCCGCGCCGAGCAGCGAAAAATTGATGAGGTTCTGTTGCGGCAGTCCTTTGATCGAGCTGGGGATGAGTTCCTGCAGTTTGCCGAACGCCACAAGGCTGCCCGTAAACGTGAGGCTGCCGAGCAACACTTCGAAGGCAAGCACGGCCATCGTAAAGCGATCGATCGTGCCCTCGTGCGTGCGGCTCATAGTAGTGGGCGATGCCGACGAGCGCCGCGGCCAGCGCGCCGAACGCGTGCGACAGCGCCGTCCGCTGCGGCACGGCGGTCATCGGCATCCAGATGGCCATCGGCGCGCCGATGATCGAGCCGATCACGATGCCGACGAGCACCCAATGAATATCGACGTGGAACATGATGCAGCGTGCCGATGACGGCCAGCGCCATGCCGATTTCGCCAGCACGCACGCCGCGCCGGGCCGTACGTGGGTGGCTCAGCCATTTGAGCGAAAGGATGAACAAGCGCGGCGGCCAGCAGCGATGCACCGACGTAGCATCGCAGCCTGTCCACTGGCTCGCCAAATCGGCGGCAGCCAGCAAACCAGAAGTGGATACGTCAATCACGGCGGCCCGTCTCCCGCCGGAACATTTTCAGCATGCGGTCGGTGATCCAGAACCCGCCCACGATGTTGGTCGTCGCGGCGATCACAGCCAGCGTGCCGAGCACCGTGCTGACACTGGTTTTCGCTTCGGAAATTACCTGAATGGCGGCCACGACGGCAATCGCCGAGATCGCGTTGGTCAGCGACATCAGCGGCGTGTGCAACAGCGGCGACACGCGGCGGATGACCTCCAGGCCAAGAAACGTGGCCAGGAGGAAGACGAAGAGTTTAGCTGGCAGGTCGTCCATGGGCGAAGAACTCGAAGTGGAGACGACGACGTAACCCCATAAAGCAAGAAAGGCCCTCCCGGATGCTTTGTATGCGGGCTGGCGAACTCTGGGTCTGCCGCCCAAAAGGTCACCAGGAGGACCCGCTCATGTTGTACCTTCCAGGCCGCCCAAACTGCAAGTCGAATCGCCGGACTGCCGCGCCCGTCAAAACTGCCAATCGTCTGCGAGGCTTTGCTTACAATGGGTCCATTATTTCCGCGACTCGTAGCCATGTCGCGACTGTCTGAACCCTTTGGTGGAGAAATAAAAAAATGGAACCATCGCTTAAGCGAAATTGCGTCATGAGTATCGCCGTTGCGCTCTTCACGTGCAGCGGTCACTGGGCAATGGCTCAGCCGGCGCAGCGACGCCGAATTGCCGCGAGCCGGCCGCACTTTCCTTGACGTGAAAGTGTACAGCGCCGAGGACGATCGACAGATTCTCCAACTGTTCGATGACCTGCGCGTGGCCGACGTCTCCGACGGCATGGACCAGGCCGGCCTGGCGGACGTCGGGCTCGTCAATGCGGATGTCGGTCCATTGTGGCGCGATACCAAGGAATTCAAGCATCGCATCATCGGGGTCGCCGTGACGGCCCGCTACGTGCCCACAAACCAGCCGCGCACGGACCGCGCGAAACCGACGAATTCAATCGCTGGATGGGCCAGTGGTACGGCGATCGCTCGCCAGAGCCTTTTGTGCCGCTCTTGCGTGAGGGCTCCGTGCTCATGATTGAAGAGGCGCCGGAAACCGATGTTGGCTCCATCGGCTCGAATAACATCATGTCGTGGAAGCTGCGCGGATGCGTCGGCGTGGTGACCAGCGGCACGGCCCGCGATACAGACGAAATCGCCGCGCAGGGCATTCCGCTGTATTACCGCAAGCCGGGCCGCGGCATTCGGCCGGGGCGAAATGAAATCGAGTCGGTCAATCGGCCAATCGTCGTGGGCGGCGTGCTGGTCATGCCGGGCGACGTCGTGGTGGCCGACGGCGATGGTGTCATCGTCGTGCCGCGGCAGAACGCCGAGCGCGTGGCGAAGTATGCCCGCGAAACGCTGGAAGGCGACAAGGCGGCGCGCCGTGGGCTGTATGAGCGGCTTGGGCTGCCCGAGGATGATTCGGTGCGCTAGCCCGGCGTTGCGCAGCAACGCGGCTGCGGAACCGAATGCAGCGCAAACTACCGCTTCGAGAACTGCGTGCCGCGGCGAGCGCCGTGCAGGCCGGGCTTCTTGCGCTCTTTCATGCGGGCGTCGCGCGTGAGGAAGTGCTTCTCGCGAAGTTTTGCGTCTAAATCACTGTCGTAGCGCATCAGTGCCCGAGCGATGCCCTGCATGCACGCGCCGGCCTGGCCTGTGCCGCCGCCGCCGTGAACGCGGATAACCACGTCCACGCTGTTGCGCACACCCGTGTGCTCAAGCGGCGCGACCACCGCGTTGCGGTCCTGCTGGACCGGAAAATAGTCTTCGAGCGTGCGCTCGTTGATCGTGAGCTGGCCGGAGCCGGCGCGAATTCGCACGCGGGCCACCGAGGTCTTGCGGCGGCCGGTTCCTAGGGCGTCGATGACTTTTTCTGCGGCAGGCATGGGGAGGGTTCAGAGTTTAGGGTTCAGGGTTTAGAGTTTGACAGCTTCTGGCTCTCGACTCTTCGCGCTCGACTATTTCGTTGCCATTTCCAGCGGCGCCGGGTTCTGCGCCTGGTGCGGATGTTCCGCGCCGGTGTAAATCTTAAGCTTCGTGATCATCTTGTACGCGAGCTTGTTCTTGGGCAGCATGCGTCGCACGGCTTCGTGCAAAATCATTTCAGGCTTCCGCTCCAGCCGCGTCTCGGCTGTCACGCTTCGCTGCCCCGGATAGCCGGTGTACCAGCGGTATTCTTTCTGCCCCCATTTCTTGCCGGTGAGCCGCACCTTTTCGGCATGGATCACAACGACAAAATCGCCCGTGTCGACGTGTGGCGTGTACGTCGGCCGGTGCTTGCCCATGAGCAGAACAGCGATGCGGCTTGCCAGCCGGCCGACAATCTGGTCGGTGGCATCGATAACGTGCCACTTCTGTTCGACCTCGCCGGCCTTGGCCATGTAAGTTTTCATGGTGTTCGCAGCGCGGCCGTCGCCGCGCAATGAATTTGCCTGCAAATATTGGAATCCAGTAGTTTACAAGCGTGGCGGCAGACCGACAAGGGCGGGAACATCATTCGGAGATTCCTCCTGGCTTTACAGCCCCATTTCTTACTTCCGTCGAGAACGCCCGGCCCGTTTCCAAAGCAAAAGCCCCCAGGCCCCAAGGAAAAGTGCCATCGTGGTCAAAACCACCAGCGGCTTGCGGAAGTCGTATCGCGGCCGGTCGGCGCCAAGTTCCAGGTAAGCTCCAAGCGCAAACAAGCCGGCCCAGATCACGCAGCGCAAGCCCGAGAATCAACAGCGGCAGCCACTGATGTCGCCGGTTTTTTTCCATGGGCGGCTGCTCCGGACAATGACCAATGACCAATGACCGAGCTTAGACCCTCCTAGCTATTTGGTCATTGGTCCTTGGTCAGTGGTCATTTAAACTGTGCTGCATTACGCGCAACTTGGACCAATCCGCAAGCTGCGCATTCCCCAGCGGAGCCACTGTCATGATCGTGGGCGTGCCGAAAGAGATCAAGCAGGATGAATACCGCGTGGCCATGCTGCCCGTGGGCGTGGAAGAGCTCGTGCGCCGCGGACACACGGTGCTGGTCGAAGCCGGCGCCGGCTTGGGCTCGGGCCTGCCCGATCACGATTATCTGCGGCCGGGCGCGGAATTGGTCAGCGGGCCGGAGGAAATCTTTGCACGCGCCGACCTGATCGTGAAGGTAAAGGAGCCGCAGACGAGCGAGATCAAGCTGATTCGCAAGGGCCAGGCTCTGTTCACCTATTTTCATTTGGCCGCCGATCGCGCGCTGACCGAAGCGCTGCTCGCGAGCGGCGCCACCTGCGTCGCCTACGAGACGCTGGCCGACGACCAAGGCCGGCTGCCGCTGCTCACGCCGATGAGCGAAGTGGCCGGGCGGATGAGCATCCAGGAGGGGGCCAAATTCCTGGAGCGGCCGCAAATGGGCCGCGGCATTCTGCTGGGCGGCGTGCCCGGCGTTGCGCCGGCATACATCACGATCCTCGGCGGCGGCGTCGTCGGCGCGAACGCGGCCAAGATCGCCGCCGGCTTCAACGCCGACATCGCCATCCTCGACATCAACATGGACCGCCTGCGCTATCTCGACGACATCATGCCGCCCAACGTGAACTGCCTGTTCAGCGACCGCCACACGATCCGCGAGCAACTGGCGCAAGGCCGACCTGGTGATCGGCGCCGTGCTCATCCCCGGCGCAAAGGCGCCGATGCTGGTCGAGCAGCGACGACCTGCGCCGCATGAAGCCGGGCAGCGTGATCATCGACGTGGCCATCGATCAGGGCGGCTGCATCGCCACGAGCCGGCCCACCACGCACAGCAACCCGACCTACATCGTCGACGACGTCGTGCACTATTGCGTCACCAACATGCCCGGCGCCGTCGGCCGCACCAGCACCTTCGCCCTCTGCAACGTGACGCTGCCGTGGGTGCTGGCGATCGCCGAGCGCGGCATCGAAGCGGCGGCGCCGCGAGCTGCGCCCTGTCGCCCGCGCGATCAACCTGTTTGGCGGCGAAGTGACCAACAAAGCGGTGGCCGACACGTTTGGCCTGACTTATTCGCCCCGGTTCAAAGTTACGTGATTCGGCTCGAAACAGCGCCTCGCGATTTCAATATGACGGCCGACGACCTGCCCAACAACGCGAATTCAGGCCGCTGGCGGTTCAGCCTGCGGACGCTGTTGCTCCTGGTGGTCATCGTTTGCATTGCGATACCGATGGGAATGCAGACCTATAAGCTGCACCGCGCCGAAACTGAGATCAGGCGACTGCGCAACGAAGTTGGGTATTTATCTGTCGAAGAGTCAAGTAAAGTCCACGTCATTGCCGTCGATATGAATGAGCCCGATACGTGGCGCTGGAGAATCTTTCTGCCGCAAGGCGTACGATACTCGTGGTGCCTCGGCTTCGGCGACATCCCCGCCAAGGGCGTACCGCAACCGAAACTGAAACACACGTCCAACGAGCCGTATTCGGACGAAGACGCTGAGGTTGTTGTCACTGCGAGGCTCCGGCAATTAGACGATGGCAACTGGTCTTTGTCGGTCGCGTCGATGATTGGCGATCAGCCGTATCAGATGGGCGGTGCCCGCGTGACAATCCCTGCCGAAGAAATGCACCGAATTCAGAAGACGACGGTCTACGATCAGCAAACGTTGGGAACGAGAGGCACGAAGACACTTGATCCGTCGGGGCCGATCATATTGTTACAGAAGCGAACACGGGAACGACAGCCCGATGGATCGTATCAGTCGTCGGCGGGCCCGATGGCCGGTTACATGATCTGGATGGAAAGAGAATAAGTGTTTGCGTCCCGTGCAGCCGCTGATCGATGACTGAAACAGCGACAACAATTCGGTGGCAAGGCGATATCGACGGTCACCTCGTGCTGCTCGACCAGACAAGGCTGCCAGGCGAGACCGTTTATCTTGGCTGCCATGCAGTTGAGGACGTGTGGCAGGCGATTCGGCGATTGAGCGTGCGCGGAGCGCCGGCGATTGGTGTGGCGGCGGCGTACGGCGTATGCGTTGGTGTCAAGGAGGGACGCGGCGTGAACGACGTTTGCGATTATCTCGCGACGAGCCGACCCACGGCGGTCAACCTCTTCTGGGCGCTCGACCGCATGCGCAGGCAGCGAGCCGGGCCGTCCCCGGCCCCGTCGGCTTTGCTCAGGGCACCAAACCCCGGGGCGGGGGACCGCCCGGCTCGCTTGCTGCGATTATGTTAAAGGAGGCACGGACAATTCATGAAGAAGATCGCCAGCAATGCGCAGCGATGGGTCGCCACGGGGCCGATTTATTGGCCGACCTTCCTTCCGGCGCCGGCATCCTCACGCACTGCAATACCGGCGCACTCGCCACCGGCGGCGACGGCACCGCGCTGGCCGTCATCTTCGAGCTGGCCCGCCGCGGGAAGCGGCCGCATGTGTGGGTTGACGAAACACGGCCACTGTTGCAAGGCGCGCGGCTCACGATGTGGGAGCTCCAGCAGCGCGGAATTGATTCTACGCTGATCTGCGACTCGGCCGCAGCTCAAGTCATGCGCGAAGGCCGCGTGCAGGCCGTCATCACCGGGGCCGACCGCATCGCCGCTAACGGCGACACGGCGAACAAGATCGGCACGTTTAGCGTGGCCACACTGGCCAAAGTGTTCGAGATTCCGTTCTATGTCACGGCCCCGGCGACGACCTTCGACCTTTCAATCGCAACCGGCGCTGAGATTCCCATTGAACAGCGCGCCGCTGAAGAGATCACGAACGGCTTCGGCGCACAGACAGCGCCGGCGGGCGCCGCCGTCTACAATCCGGCGTTCGACGTCACCCCGGCCGAACTCATCTCGGCCATTATCACCGATCGTGGTAACATCCGGCCCGTAGCGGCCGATTCGGTGCGGGCGATGCTGCGATAGGCTACGATCAAAGTGGCCGGCCTGCTGCCGCAGGCATATCTGCCTCAGCACCGGTTAATCGCCGATTCTTCGTGTTTTGCCGTCAGATGCCGCACGTCGCCTTTTTGTCGTTCTCGGGACTGCGCAGTGCGCGAGGAGCAGCTCGCCGAGTTAGGAGTGCGGCTGCCAGGGCTTTCGGCGCGGGCGGCGGCGGTCGGCCAGTTGCCCTCGCTCGGTCTGCTCACGCTCGCCGGCATGCTTTCCGATGATTGGACCTGCAGCTATCGCGAGGTCACCTGCGTCGATGACGATTTGATTCAATCGCTCGTGCGCAAGCGCCCGCAATTAGTCGCCATGTCGGCGCTCACCGCCTCAGTGCAGCAAGCCTATTTGCTGGCGGCTAAATTGCGGGCTGAAGGCTTGCCATGCGTGCTCGGTGGCCTGCACGCCACGACATGCCCCGCAGAAGCCGCGGCCCACTTCGACGCCGTGTGCATGGGCGAAGGTGAACTCGCATGGCCCCAAATATTGGCCGACGCGCAAGCAGATCAGCTCCAGCCGCGATACTCGGCAGTCCGAACCGCGAACGAACTATCCTGGCCTCTGCCGCGCTTCGACCTTCTTGCCGATCGCCCCGTTGTGCGCTGGACGCTTCAAACACAGCGCGGTTGCCCGCTCGCGTGCGAGTTCTGCGCGGCGAGCCGGCTAATCAGCCGGTTTCGCGAAAAGCCAGCCGAACAGCTTCGCCGCGAATTGGCCGTGATCCGCCGGCACGATCCGCACCCCACAATCGAACTGGCCGACGACAACACTTTTTCCGGCCACGCCGATCCCGAGCCGGTGCTGGCCGCGCTGGCCGAGGCTGACGCCCGCTATTTCACCGAAGTCGATTGGCGGATTGGCGAGCGGCCCGCGCTGGTGAGCGAGATGGCCGCGTCGGGCTGTGTCCAAGTCCTCGTCGGAATTGAGTCGTTCGTATTCCGCTACCCGGGAATGGGCGATAAGACTGCGGCGCTGGAGCGCGTGCTCGATGCGCTTGCTGCGATTCAACAAGCTGGCATGGCGGTGATCGGCTGCTTCATCGTCGGCGCCGACGGCGAGACCCGGGCATCGCTCGACCGACTGCTACGGTTTTTGCGGGAAACCGAATTGTCCGATGTCCAAGTGACGCTGCACACGCCGTTTCCTGGCACGGCGCTGCGATCGCGTTTCGCGCGCGAAGGCCGCCTGCTTGAGGAACGCGACTGGTCGCACTATACGCTCTTCGACGTCACGTTTCGACCCGACCAGCTGACGGTCGCCGAACTCGAAACCGGCTATCGAGAGCTGCTGCGCAGCGCCTTCGACGAAGCACAAACGGCGCGGCGGGCGGCAATCCGCCGCGAAGTTTGGCGGCGAAATCCTGCTCTGCGAGGAAATGCATGGCTACCGACTACGCTCTAATGGAGCCGACAACTACCGCCGGCCCAAATTTCAAGACAACCGGTGCGAAGCTAACGCCATTCAGCCTGTTGCTGTACCTCGTAGGCAATCGCCGCGCCATTCTGAGGCTGGCGCAAAGCCGTTCGGCGCTATGGCTGGGCCTGTTGTTCGTACTCTCGGCCGGCTTCGCGCGCGAATACGATGGGGCCGACCTGCTGCGCGAGCCGTGGCATCTCGTGCTGCCGCTGGGCGCATCGTTGGCGACGTCGTTTGTGCTTTACTGCCTGATGTTCACGGCAGCGTGCAATCGCGGCGTGGGTTTGAAATTTGCGTCCGGATATCGCACGCTGCTCACGTTCTATTGGTGGACGGCGCCGCTGGCCTGGATTTATGCGATTCCGGTTGAGCGCTTTCTGTCGCCGGGGGATGCAACGACCGCAAATCTGTGGTTTTTAGCAGCCGTTTCCGTATGGCGCGTGCTGCTCATGTCGCGGGTCCTCTCGGTTTGGCTCGGGGCCAGCTTCATCGGGATGTTTTTCATCGTGATGCTGTTTGCCGATAGCGTCGCGTTGACATTAATTTGGATCACGCCGCAGCCAGTCTTTAATGTCATGGGTGGAATTCGACTTTCACCGCCTGAATCGGCGCATCTCGGCGCGACAATGCTGGTCGCTGTGTTTGGCGGCATATCTTGGCTTGTATGGCTAGTCGGCACCGTCGTGGTGATGGGTCTCCGTGCGCCGCAATGGTCGCTGGCCGCTGCCGAGTCGATGCCCGCAACGTCGGTTTCCAAAGCGTCGTGGGGTATCGGCGTTTTATTGATGGTTGCTGGATTTGCCTTGTTACCGGTCGGCCAGCCGGAACAGCAGCGCCACAGTCAGGCTGAACGGCTGCTACGAAAAGGTGAATTAACTCAGGCCGTGCAATACATATCTCGGTTTCCTCGCGAGGACTTTCCACCCGTGTGGGACCCGCCTCCACGCATTGGTTATGGTGAGGAAATGCCGCCGCCGTTGGATGTGCTAAGAGAAGCTGAGCGGAACCAATCGCCGGAATGGCTGCGCGCGCTATACGTCGAAAAGCTCAGCCAGAATCCGCGCCGCGCGTTTGAGAGTGCATTTCTCGATGGCGGCGATGTAAACTCCGTCGAGTTTGAACGCGTGCTAAGCGTATTTGAGACGTACGTTCCGGCCGAACGCGCCCAGGTGTGGGACTTGGAGATCTTATGGGGCGACGAGCGATTGGACCCAGAGCTGCGCGCTCGCTTAAAGGCCTATCTCGACAAAGCTGAGAACCGGGCGGAGTAGATCAGTTCTCTAATTTGAGGCAGCCAATAGCCGGACCGCCACCCGCTCCGTCGCCTCGGCCCTTGCCGCCAATCGATATAATCTGCGACGACGCCAGATTTGCCTGGGCGAGAATAATCGCCAACGTGATCATGAAGATGAGCCAGACCCGACTGCGCGAAATCATGATAAGATCCCCGTATGTTTCTGAATGGCGCGATAGATGAGGGCCCCGTAGGGCGATAGCGCCGACCCGTAAGTTCTCACCTAGAAAAGCTTACGGCCTATTGAGCGTCGCGGCGGCCGATGGTCGACTCGCAAGGCATGGGGTTTGCCGTCAGATTCAACGCCGCAGCTTGAAACCGGCCCAGCCGCTACAACCGGCACTCACGCCGCCGCCTTTTCCGGCTGCGCCGTCACGGACGTCAGCGCATGCAGAACCGGCGTCGTGGCGATGGTCGTAACGAGCGCCATGATGACCATCATGGCAAACAGCGTGGGCGAAATGACGCCCAGCTCCAGGCCGATGTTGAGCACGATCAGCTCCATCAGGCCGCGCGTGTTCATGAGAATCCCCAGCGCCGCGGAAATTCGCCAATTGAGCCCGGTAAAGCTGCGCCGCGACGAAGCTGCCGCCAAATTTGCCGAGCGTGGCCACCAGGATAATCAGCGCGCAGAAAAACCAGGCGGTCCAGCCAGAAACTAGCCCGATCTCCGTTCGCATGCCTGTGTACGCGAAGAACGCGGGCAGCAGCAGGATCTTAACGATATCTTCGAGCTTCTCCGTAAAGTCGCGGGCCACGTCGCTGTCGTGCGGGATGATGGCGCCCAGCAAGAACGCACCAAAGATTGCGTGGATGCCGATCCACTCGGCCGTCATCGCCGAAAACAATAAGCCCACCAGCACCCACACGGCCATGCGCCGCGGCGGGTGATCGGCATCGTGCCCAAGAAAGCGCACCGCGAGCGGCCGCACGACCACGAGCATGATCGCAATGTACGCGACGGCGAGCAGTGTCGTCTGGACCGCTCCGTTCACCTCCGATTGGGCCACGCCCACGACAAACGCCAACAGGCACCACGCCGTGACATCGTCAATCGCCGCGCAGGAAAGCGCAACGACGCCCAGCTCCGTCGTTCTCCATATTGCGGTCGGTGAGAATGCGGGCCAGCACGGGAAAGGCGGTGATCGACATCGCCACTCCCATGAATAACGCGAAGCTGGTGAACGGCACGTCGGCTGTGCCGAATCGCGGATACAGCCATAGCGCCAGAATGCTGCCCAACAAAAACGGCACAACGATGCTGGCGTGCGATATCGCTACCGTGGCGTGAGCGCGCGAACGAATCAGCCCGGCGTTGAGCTCCAGGCCAACCAGAAACATGTACAGGACCACGCCAATTTGCGCGACGATTTTCAGGGACGACTGCGCATGATCCGGCAGGATAAATTCAGTCGCCTGCGGCCAGAAATGGCCCAGCAGCGACGGCCCCAGCATGATGCCCGCCACCATCTCGCCGATCACGCGCGGCTGACCGAAATGAATGAACAGCTTCCCCAGCCAGCGGCCCAACAACAGAATCGACACCAGCGCAAGCAGCACGTGATACAGCGCATCGAATTTGTGCGGCGGGGCGGCCACTGCAGAGCCGTCGGCCGCTTCGACCGCAGTCGGCGACAGGTGCTTGCTGCCATAGGAAAGAATGAGCCAGATCAGCGCGGCCGCCACGCCCAGCATCAACGCGTATCCGAGCACAATACGCCAGGTGGCCGAGCTATGCGGCGTGGCGGCGACACTGAAAGCGTCATTTGTCATCGCGGCGTATCCATCGTGGAACCCGCGATTTTCCCGCCACAGAGCAAACTGGGTCAAGACCGCCAATTAGAGGCGGAGCTTGCTCCGCGCCGTCCGGCGGAAACCTACGTCCACGCCCCCTTCTCAGCGCTTGCGATGACGCGCTCGATCACGCGCATGTTGGCCACGGCATCAGCCAGCGGCGTGGGCACAGGCGTGCCTTCGATAATGGCTCTCGCGAAGGCGTCCGTCTGCAAACCGTATTGATCGCACACGTCAAAGCGAATTTCCTCGATCGGCGCGCCGGCGTGCGTGCCGATCTGCACCCACACGCGGCACGGCACATCGGACGGCGCGTTGAACGGAATCTCGATCTCGATCCGTCCTGATGTGCCGAAAATATTGACCCCCTGGAACGGCACCAACTGCGTAGCGCAAGTGAACGTCGACGTGCCCTGGAAAAACTCCAGCACGCCTGAAGTGAGCCGGTCCACCTGAGTCGACGGATCGCGTTCGATGTGACCCATCACCCGCTGCGGCTCGGCGTCGTAGATAAATCGCGACAGCGAAATCGCGTAGCAACCGATGTCCATCAGTGCGCCGCCGCCGATGTCGCGCTGGTTGCGAATGTTCTGCGGATCGTCGTTGTAATAGGAAAAGGACGTATGGATCGTGCGCAACTGGCCGATCCGCCCCTCCTGCACCAACTGCCGCGCCATCTGCCATTGTGGGTGGAAGCGGTACATGAACGCTTCCATGATCTTGAGCTTCGGGTGCGCGGCCGCGGCGCCGGCTAGTTGCTCGGCCTCGGCGACCGACAGTCCGATCGGCTTTTCGCACAGCACGTGCTTCCCCGCCTTGAGAGCACGGATCCGACCACCGCACGTGCAAATGGTTCGGCAACGGGATATAAATGGCGTCGACGTTTCGGTCTGATAGCAGCTCTTGATATGAGCCGTAGGCCTTTTCAATCCCAAGTTCGCCGGCCGCAGACCGGCGCGCGACAAATCGCGTGAGGCAATCGCCGTCACGCTGCCTAACTGGCTGCGTTGCATGGCCGGAATGACCTTCTGCCGGCCGATCTTCGCCGTGCTCAATATGCCCCAGCGGATTTTGTCCATGGCAGCAATTTTAGTGTAAGTAAGCGCGTAGCAAGTGGTTCCACGAAGTAAGTCTCACGCAAAGTGCGCCGAGGCGCAAAGGAACCGAATTCTGCCTTTGCGCGTTGGCGCCTTTGCGTGAGAATATCAACTATAATTGCTCGCCGGATCATTGCACAGCCGAACCTTCGCTCGCGAGGAATCGCACGTGGACGATGACAACCTCGAACCAGCGCCGTCGATCGGCGAGTACCTGATTCGCCGCCTGCAGGACTACGGCATTCGCGACGTCTTCGGCATACCCGGCGACTACGTGCTGTCGTTCTACACGATGCTCGAGCAAAGCCCGCTCAACATCGTCGGCTGCACGCGCGAGGATTGCGCCGGCTTCGCGGCCGACGCCTATGCCCGCGTGCACGGCATGGGCGCCCTGTGCGTCACCTATTGCGTCGGCGGTCTCAGCGTTTGCAATTCGATCGCCGGCGCCTATGCCGAGAAGTCGCCCGTGGTGATGATCACCGGCTCGCCGGGACTGCGCGAGCGGATTCACAATCCGCTGCTGCATCACATGGTCCGCAACTTTCGCACGCAGTACGACGTGTTCGAAAAACTGTGCTGCGCCGGCACCGAGCTGGACGACCCGCTCACGGCGTTCAGCGAGATCGACCGCGTGCTGGCGACGTGCGATCGCTTCAAGCGGCCGGTCTACATCGAGATTCCACGCGACATGGTCCACGTGCGGCCGCAGACCACGCCGCCGTACAAGCATCCCGAAGTGCACAGCGACACCCGGGCGCTGGACGAAGCGGTCGATGAAACGGTCGAACGGATTCGAAAACGCCCGTCAGCCGGTGATGCTGCTCGGGGTCGAAATCCATCGCTTCGGCCTGCAGGAAGAGGCCGTTCGTCTGGCCGAGGACTCGCGGCATTCCGATGGCCGCCACGATGCTGGGCAAGGGCGTGGTCGCCGAAACGCATCCGCTCTACATGGGCCTTTACGAACGGCGCACTTGGCCGCGAGGAAGTCACCAAGTATGTCGAAGCCAGCGATTGCGTTCTGATGCTCGGCACGTTCATGACGGACATCAACCTGGGATCTACACGGCCGAGCTCGACCTGGCCGATTGCATCTACGTCACCAGCGAACAGCTCCGCGTCCGATATCACCACTATCACGACGTGCGGCTGGAAGACTTTGTGCGAACTCTGGCGGCCCGGCACCCGCGGCCGAAAAACACCGCCGCCGCCGGCACCGACCGAGTTCTGGAAGGAGCCGTTCACGCTTCGGCCGGCCGATCGAATCACCGTCACGCGGATGATCGATCGGCTCGACGAGCAGCTCGAAGATGGCACGGTCGTGATCGCCGACGTGGGCGACTCGCTATTCGCGGCCACCGAGCTCACCACGCGCGGCAAGACGGAGTTCATCAGCCCCGCCTATTACACGTCGATGGGCTTCGCCGTGCCGGCGGCGCTGGGCGTGCATGTGGCCCGTCCCAACGCGCGCGTCGTGGCGATCGTCGGCGACGGCGCGTTCCAGATGACCGGCATGGAATTGTCGAATCTCGTGCGGTACAAATTTCCCACGATCGTGATCGTGCTCGACAACCAGGGCTACGGCACCGAGCGGCTGCTGCACGCCGGCGACTGGAAGTTCAACGACATCCAGCCCTGGCAGTATCACCGGCTGCCCGAAGTCCTCGGCGGCGGCACAGGCTACCTCATCCGCACCGAAGGCGAATTCGACCAGGCCTTGAACGCCGCCTGGAACGACCAGCGGCGGCCCAAGCATTTTGCAAGTCATGCTCGACCAGAAAGACTGCAGCCGTGCCCTGGCAACCTTGGCCGAGCGAATGAGCAAAACGGTCGTGCAGAAATAACGTCTTGGGCTGATATGAGGTTGCCTAGTTATACCATTGGTGCTACGATGGTATAACATGAATAAACGTCGTGTGGAGCGAACGATGGTCAAAAAGCTCAGCAAACATGGCAACAGCTTGGCGCTCGTGATCGACCGTTCGATTCTTGATCTTCTCAATATCGACGAAGAGACGTCTTTGGAAGTTTCCACCGACGGCGAAGCGCTAATCGTCGCTCCGGTGCGAGATAGGAAGCGGCGCAAGAAGTTCGAGGAGGCTCTTGCGGCCAGCAACGAGCGCTATGGCAATGCGCTGAAGCGGCTCGCGGAGTGAGCCGTGGATATTGCTTTTCTCACGTTGGATGAAGTCGTGGCAATCCACCGCGACCAGATCGAACGCTATGGCGGCACGCTCGGCGTGCGCGATTGGGGCCTGCTGCAGTCGGCCGTTGCAATGCCCGCCGTTACGTTTGGCGGGCAATATCTTCACGCCGACCTCTACGAGATGGCTGCGGCGTACCTCTTCCATATGGTTCAGAACCATGCCTTTGTCGACGGTAACAAGCGGATCGGGGCAGTCGCAGCCGATGTGTTTTTGGCCCTCAATGACACGGAACTTGTTGCCAGTCAGGATGATTACGCAGAGTTGGTCTTATCGATTGCCCGCGGCGAAGCCGGCAAATCGGAGGCAGCGGCATTTTTTCGTGCCAACTCCACGGCAGCTTAGGCAATGTACTGCTTGACTTTGGCGTAAGTTTCGCTGAAAAACCGTATTTCTCGGCGAAAATGTTGGCCAGTGCAGTGGGGGTGGCTAAACTGAATTGATTCCCGCCCGGCTGCTTGAAACGGCCCGGTCGATGGCAACGGAACGCACTTTTCTGGTATCACGCGGCGGAGAACTACGTGCAGCGCCGACAATTTTCATTGTTCTTCCGCGCGGCCTCGATCTGCGCTTTGGCTATCCTCACGCTGGCTGGCTATGCCGCCCCGGTTGCCGCGCAGGCGTTTCTTACAGTCCACGGCAGTTTAAGCTTCGACGGCACGAACGGCTTTGTTAACCCGTCCTTCCACCAGGCCGACGGCACGGCGAAGCCTGAAGCCTCATGGGCGCTGTTGAACAATGCCGGTACGGCCGCTTGGGCAACGGACTTCGTTCCTTTGACAGTCAACTCATGGGCTTTCCGCTTCAGCCCAGCAACCGGTCCACCCATTCGCTTGTCTGACCTAGCTGGGCCGCCGGTTACACCGGCAAGTTTTCCTACGGCGATCAATGCCTTCGGGGCGGTGGTCGGGCAATCGCTCGATGCGAACGCCCACGGTCGCCCGGTGCGATGGAACGCGGGCAGCAGCTCTCTCACTGTTCTTTCGCCGCTGGAGCATCACATAATCCTCGGTCCACCTGAGGGGCAAGCCAACGACATCAACGATAATCAGCTTGCCGTCGGCTGGTCCGGAAAAACGCACCCTATGCTGCTGGCCGACGTGGGTGATCGAGCCGTGCGCTGGGACAGCTCGGGGAGCGCGTTCGAGCTAGGGAATATTTCCTCCTACACGGTCGGCTCCGGCGCCGAATCGTACTCCGTCGCGACTTCGGAAGCATACGCGATCAACAATGCCGGGGTGGCGGTCGGATATGGAACCAGTTATGACGCCGCCGGAATGAGCCGAGGCAATCGAGCAGTGCGTTGGAACGCGGCAGGCGTTGCCACTGAGCTGGGCCACTTGGGCACAGGTGTTTCGTCTTTAACCAACGCCGCGGCCTGGGCGATCAACGAAGCCGGCGTCGCCATAGGTTTTGCCACCAAGTTTGATGTAAATGGACTGAACGACGGCCAGCGCGCAGTGCGCTGGAACGCCGGCTCATCGATACCCGTCGAACTCCAAGTGTTGGGCACCGATCCGAATGGAAGCACGTTCAGCAAGGCCTATACGCTCAACGAAATTGGCACGGCGGTGGGTTGGCTGACTAAGTATGATGGTCAGAGCATCAATCAAGGCGACCGCGCCGTGATTTGGAATCCGGCCGGCCAGGTTACTGAGCTGGGCTTGCTGCCCGGTGCAACTTCCTCCAAAGCGTTCGACATCAGCAATTCTGGAGTCGCCGTCGGTTCCGTGGTAATGCCTTCGTCGACTGCCGCTGTTTATTGGACTAACACTGGAACGGCGGTTGACCTCAATACGCTCATTGCGCCTACCAGCGGCTGGCGCTTGGAGCAGGCGCTGGCGGTCAGCGAAACCGGCTGGATAGCCGGCATCGGAAAGTTCGACGATGGGCCGGGCGGCGCGGCTGAGCCATACGACCGCGTCTTCATGTTGCAGGTGCCGACGGTCGTCAATCTACCCGGTGATTACAACCAAGATGGAAAAGTGGACGCAGCCGACTACATAGTTTGGCGCAAGCGGCTTGGAACACTTACCACGTTGCCGAACGATACGACGCCAGGCTGGGTCCAGCCCGAGGATCTCGCCGTGTGGCGCGCGAACTTTGATCGCAACGCGCCGGCCGACCGGCGAGCGGCACGGCATTGGTGCCGGAGCCGAGTACGTTCATTTTCGCAACGGTGTCCGTTGTTGTTTGCATTGCGTCGCATTCTCCGCGACGCCGGCGGTGCCGCCGCACGAATAAAGCTCCGGCGAGCTAAGCTTTACTACGTATGTAGTCGCCGCGGGCGGGCACTTCTACAATCATCGCATGGACGCGGCGTGGGTGTATTACATTTGGGCTCTTTTGCTGGTGGCGGCCTGCGCGGTTGGCTGGCTGCTTTCGCTGGTGGCGCTGCCTGGCAACTGGGTCGTGCTTGGACTCGCGGCGGTTTTCGCGTGGTTGTTTCCAGAGAACGAGACCGGCCGCGGCATGACCTGGTTGACCGTCGGCGAATTGGCTGTCCTCGGCGTCATCGGCGAGATCGTCGAGTTCGCCGCCGGCGCAGCCGGCGCGGCGAAACAGGGTGCGAGTCGGCGCGGCGTGGCACTGTCCATCATCGGCGCGATGGTCGGGAGCATTGCAGGACTGGCCATCGGAACGCCAATTCCAGTACTTGGCTCGTTCGTGATGGCGCTTCTGGGCGGTGCGGCCGGGGCATTTGCCGGCGCGTACTTGGGCGAAGCGTGGAAAGGCCGGCCGGAAAACGAGCGAATGGCGGCAGGCCGCGGCGCGTTCGCCGGCCGCATCTGGGGCACCATTGGCAAGCTGATCGTCGGCGTGATCATGCTGGCGATCGTCGCCTGGGATGCGTTTTTGTAACGATAAACGACCAGATTGTGTGGCATAGAAATTGCACTTTACTCCGGCTGCAGTGTCATCCTGCATAGGAGACGTAATATGTTGACCGCCACACGAGACCGAGTGATTGCCAATACAGCCGAGGAGATCAACCAACAGATTCGCCAGCGGACCGAGCGCAACATCATGGAGAGCATCGCGGGCGGCCCAAAAGCAATCATGCGCCGCCTCGAAGAGCTCGACCGCGAATGGGACATCGAGCGCATGCTTGAAACCATGGCGCCGACGATTACGCTGCTCGGCCTGACGCTGGCCCTCACCAAGAATCGCAAGTGGCTCATCGTGCCCGCGATCGTGCAAACGTTTTTCCTGCAGCACGCATTGCAAGGTTGGTGCCCTCCGATTCCAGTGCTGCGTCGGCTCGGCTTTCGCACGCTGGACGAGATCAACGAAGAGCGCTATGCCCTGAAGGCGCTTCGCGGTGACTTCAAGAAACTTGCGTCGCGCGGTAAGAAGCTGGAGTCCGATGATCGGATTGTGGATGCGCTCGCGGCGGTGCGACGTTAGCAGATTTATTTCCTCAGTATGGCGGCGAGCCGGGCCGTCCTCGGCCCCGGCCCATCGAAGAAGCATTGTTCAGTGGCCGGCGTCGGGAACGACCCGGCTCGCAGGGATATTGAAACGCTTTTATCGAGGTAGGCCGTTTGCTGGTCGGCTCCGCGCTGAGTTCTTGGCCGATCGGCTCCGTCTTCCGTTCTCGCGAGCGTCGCCGTTTCGAGCGGAAAAGCGCACCTTGCGGCCGAAAACTTTCTCGAACAGCTCCACCTTGCGCTCGGCTGCCCAGACGTCGACATTCGCGTCGCCGTGCGACTCCACCGTGATCTGCACGTGGTCGTTGCGGACGCGTGCCCGCACATCTTCCACGTGCTGCTGATGGGTGCGGTCGAGCGCCAGCGCCAGCCGCAAAATGGCCGCAAGCGAAGCCACGCGGCGCTGGTCGGCCATCGACAGCTCTCGATATGGTTCATGCTTCCTCTTGGGCGGACTGCCGCGATGGTAGCGGGCCACGTTGGCCAATAGCTGCAGTTGCCGCCGCTCGAAGCCGGGCAATTCGCTGTTGAGGATCAAGTGATAACTGTGCTTGTGGTGCCCTTCGAAATTGATCAAGTAACCGACGTTCGCAATCAGCGCGGCCGACTCGATCAGCTCGCGGTCCTCTGCGTTGAGTTTTAGCGGGACCGCCAATTGCTCCCAAAGAGAGCCGGCGATGCGGGCCACTTGCCGCGCGTGCGGAAGATCGACGCCGCAGTGGCGGGCGAATTCCTCGACGGCAGCACGCCGCTCCTCGGCCGATGTAGCAGGCGCACCGGGTACCCTCCGGGTGGTGCCGTCCGCGCTGTCGGCGACGGCATACGGACCCGCGAAAGCGGGTGCCCCATGCCTGCTACTAATCATCGTGAGCAACAGTCCGTCGCGCACGCCGCGCGTGTGCACTTGCACCACGTTCACGCGCAGGTGACGCATGATGTGCTCGATGATGGCGAGGCCGGCGACGATGATGTCGGCCCGCTGCGGGCTGAGGCCCGGCACCTTGCAGCGCTTTTCCAGCGACATCTGCGCCAGGTCGGACACGAGGTGCCGGATTTGTGCCCGCGTCACGCGGTAACCCCACATCGGCTGGCCCGCCTGTCCTTGCCGGGCCATCATGATGGCCCCCAGCGCGGTGAACGTGCCGCCGGTGCCGAACAGCATGTCGGGCACGAACGGCGGCTTGCCCACTTCCTTCTTGAGCGCGCGATCGATGTAGTCCCGAAGTTTGGCGACCTCGCGCTCGCTGCTGCGGCCAGTGAGGCCGCACTCTTCGGTCACGCGCACGGCGCCCAGCTTCGTGTCGTAGATCTGGTCCACGAGGCCGGACGAAGCGAGCACGATTTCGGTGCTGCCGCCGCCGATGTCGGCCACGGCAACTTCGCGGCCCGAAATATCGAACGCGCGGGCCACGCTGAGGAAAGCAAGCCGCGCTTCCTCGGCGGCCGAGATGACTTCGATCGAAAGGTTCAGGTCCTTGCGCACACGGTCGCAGAACTCGGGGCCGTCCTCGGCGTCGCGCAGGGCGCTGGTGCCGATGGCGCGAATCTGGCTCGCGCCGAGGCCGTTGGCGATCGAGAGAAAGTTGCGCAGGACGTTGACCGTGGCGTCGGCGGCCGCCGGGTGCAGCCGGCCGGTCTTGGTCAGCTCGGCGGCCATCCGCGTGTTCTCGCGCTCTTCGTCGAGGACGCGGTAACCGCCGGAGGGCAGCACTTCGGCCACCACAAGCCGGACGCTGTTGGAACCGGCGTCGATCGCGGCGATGCGCGCCCGGCGCTGGCCGCCGGACGCGCCTGCGAGTCTTGATCAGCCATGATGTGTCTCGTTTGGGCGGTCGGCTATCAGCTGTCGGCAATTCAGCCAGAACACAGATGTCTGGCCGACAGCCGAGAGCCAACGGCCGATAGCCGTTTGCTCGGTAATGTCCCTACTCCCGAATATAGGTCGCGCCGGCTCGCTGACGAGCGACTTGCGGCGCTTCCTGCCGGCAATATGCGGCAAAGTGACGTGAATGTAAAGGGAAATAGTTTTGCGCGCTCGAGCGGGGGTCCCACTTTCGCGTGCAAAACTGGTTGCTTTTGCGCGTACCGCCTGGCGAACGGCACGGTGAAAGCCGCGTTGTGATTGGCTTGGCAGCGCGCAAAATGGGTTGAATTTACGTTGGTGTTAGCCGTTGAGGGTTGTTAGTTGATGGCCGGAAGATGCATGACGCTGCCCAAAGCTGAGGTTGAGGTCGGCTGCGCCTACGTGGACAGGTGATCATATCATAAAAAGGCTTGAAACTCAATGGGTTTTTGGCCACGTGCGAGTGAGCAGCCTCCGTTTTCGTGGGATCGGAGCCCGCAGCGCAAGCAAGGGTTGTGCAACAAGTCCCTTGCTCGCGCTCATTGATGTTCCGCGAAAATGCTTCCACCGCGAGATTGGCGAGAAAATGACGGCAGCGCGCCTAGCAGACGCCCAAGGCGTTATACACCGTAGCCCAGCGGTAAGCGGCGTAGCCGCGCCACCCTGGGTACAAGCGCAACACACAATGTTTACGCCGAAGGCGTTATACAACAATTTGGTCATCGGTTGTGTAACTCCTTTGGAGTAACCGGGCGATCGCCATCCTTCCTAGGGTGCGCTCCTCGCGGGACTCGGAGCGACCCTAGGCTACGGTGTGAAACGCCTTCGGCGTTGGGTATTGCAGCGGGAGTCCCGGCGGAATTTACTCCCAACCCTTCGGCAAGCTCGGGGCAGGCGCCTTACGCCTAACGACTCACACCTTTCGACCGCGCCATCAGCACCAGCGCGATGCCGACGGCCACGGCCACGATTCCCGCGAGGGGATTGATGAAGATCGTGTGCGGCCGCTCGACTTCCCAGGCGAAGAAGCCCAGCGGGCCGGTGACATGGTCGGTGGTGAAGTAGGTGACGCTGCGCACGGCCAGCGCGAGCACGCCCAAAACAATGAGAATCAAGCCGACGATTGAGAAAGGACGCATGATGGTCTCCCACGAAACGAGCATGAGAACCATCCGTGAGAAAAGCCGCAGCGCCCACCGTGGCGGGCTACTGGGGTAACATTGTGCAATTCTTGCGCCCGTGCATCTTGGATTTGGCAGTTGTTCGCCGCCGAAGGTTGTGGCCGACAAACGTTCAGCGCGAACGACGAATTGCCATACACGCCGGCGGTTAGGTAGCAGACATAAAATTCATCCGGTCGGCCATGTTACTGTATGAAGGTTGTTTTCTCGTTTTCGCTTCCCCGAGCTTTTACGCGAAACTGGTCACTAGGTCTCACGGCTCTTTTTAAGGCAGCAGCGTATTTCTAGAGACGAACCCCGCGATCGTAGATTTTGTCGAAATGTTATGGAGGAGAGGAGAAGTGCAAGATGAATTGCTTACATAAAGACGTCGAATGTTTGAACGAATTTGAGATTATTCGCAAGTATCGCTGTAAAAGCTGTGGTGAAGTGATGATGTGCGCATGTGAGGCCGAATTTGGGACGCGATATCTCCCTCACCAAATAAGCACGGGGCGCGACACAACTCTCAACACACGTGTACCAGTGACGCTGGGTTTTCAAACAAGTGTGTGCCGCGAGTGCCGAGGCATGCCGCCGGAGGCCCACCCTGTCGCAGCGATTCATGGACGAACGAGTAAGATAAAACGGTATTATTGGCGCGAATTGCATAAGCGTGAGATGGAAATATTTGGCAAGTGGGCATTAGACCATGGTGTTGATCCAGTTGTTGCGTCGGGTCCCGACGCCGCCTCCGTGCACAAGCTTGCATCAATGCAGGCACTCTGTGAGATCAAACACTTGCATGAAGTTGCACCTAAGTACGTGTTTCACCACGAAAAAACGTTGGCTGACATTATTGCCGAATGCGACGTGGCGATAGTCTCGCTCAAAGGTGAGTACATAAAGGTTCCGTCGGCTCGCAGGGTAAGATTGCAATGCGACGGACGAGTCGTAGGGATTACCGAGTTCGTTAAATCACATTACGAAAAGTTGAGTTACGAATGTCTTGAGGTCGAAAGCGTGCCGTTTCACGTGTTGTTTGGCGTTTTCATGTGGCTACTCATAGAAGACCTTGACGACGACCGACTTCAATTAGCCGGTTTTGGTGAACGAGGTGCATATGAGCATGGCGAAAAAGGACGCATGATTTGGGCTCACAAACCAGATGACTTCGGAACGTCTGGATATGGGGAGCGGCGCAAGGGTGCGATTGATCGACATTTCGCAGAGATACTGCGGCCTGAGGAGCTGGATTGGCTTTTTGAATACTGGCTTGACCCTAGCGAAAACCTCCGCCAATATCTTTGGGCTCATCGCTCAACTGACGTCGACAGGGCTAGGAGATTACTCGCAATCCTACCGCGAGAGCCACTGATGCGAATTCTGCGATATCTTATTGATTCGTATTGGACGCGCTATCTTGGTTGGCCCGACCTTATTCTATTCCGTGAGGGAGAATACTTTTTCGCGGAAATAAAGTCGTCAAGTGACAAGCTCTCCGATGAGCAGAAGCGATGGATACGAGACAACCACGCAATTCTAAAGTTGCCATTTAAATTAGTAAAAGTGTGCAAATCGTCGGCAGTGCGTACCCAATCTGAGGGTAACTCGAACGAGTGATACGACTGCAAGATTATCGTGTCTTACGGCCACCACAGCTTGAACACCTGCCCGATCTCTGGGTGCATATCGGTTAATACCGACAAAACATATCGCCATTTCGTACCACGAATCGCTTTTAGGGGTCTGTCGCGGTAAACACACGTTTGAACTGCGACGATCTTTGCGTGTTCTGGAGACCAATCGTCTGCAACCGGAAGGTTCGACAATTTCCAAATGGGGCATCCACTTATACCCACAAACTCTTCAGGCAAAGTCGGATCTTCACCAAGGCAGATTGCCATATGGAACCGCTGATCAAAATCTGGCAGCTCATTCCGTTCCGGATATGGATGAGCAACATAGCGTAGCCACCTCCACCGCGCGATTTTCCTTTTAGTGTCCACTTCGGCCCACGAACAGGGACAACCGGCAAGAAAATAAATGCCTTGCGTTAGATCTTCGTCGATAGCTATATCCTTTCTGTTTAGGAACCTCTTAGCCGTCAAATCGTCGACAGTGACGCGGTCGAGTTCCCAGAGCCGCAATATCCCAGATATCATCACGCTCTCCTTTCAAACGCAGCTTCCGTCGATCGGAATCATACGCAGTCTGTGTAGCGTGATATTGTCCTGACAATGGCACTAGAGGATTTGCATGGCCATTGTCCAGATAGAGTTGCAAATCTGAATACACTCCCCGACCAGTGTCATAACTGCTCAATCGCATGTGCAGCTGTCACAAGAAAATGATAATCGGCGAAACGCACCAATGTGCCGGTTGCGTGTTGTCGAAGTTGCCCTTGATAAAATGCCGAGATCGCAACCACATGATCTTGCACATGTGGAATCATTGCTTCTGCCATGCGTTCGGACATCTGATCGTCCAGCGATTTATCGGCATCCATTACGAACACTCGTTTGCGGTCGGCAGGTTAAGCACTGCCTTTGTACTGCGTCATCTCTAAACGTACCTACTCCGAGTGTCAAACGGCGATCTATATAACATACGGTATATCGAGAATGGACAAATCGCTCTAGAGTTTGACGGCTTCGATAACGGTCACTCGGAATCGCTGGGGAAGATTTAATTGGTTAGCTCGTAGCTCTCAGCCGTCAGTTAGCGTCGATTGACACATTCGAGCTCGGCAATCGTTGCATTGGCTGAGGATCTTTTCGAGAATTCCGGTTTTCTTTGTCGCATTTCGGGCGCCGGAAGAGGCTTATCTGTGAGGCAAATTAGCTGTTAGCTGTTAGCTGTCAGTTTTCAGCCGTTAGCGGTCGCTGTCAGTCGTCGGCTTGAAAGGTGTCAGGTGTCAGGCTTCGGGTGTCAGGTAAGACTTCGAAATGGACGTCCGGGAGGTGCCGCGCGCGTTAAATGCCGTAAACCTACGGTCTGAGCAACGGCACAAACCCTGCCTGCTCAAAGTGATGGTCGGTCGTCAGTGCGTCTTGCAATCCTCGCTCTTGCATGACTACGAAAGAAATGCAGTCGGTTAGCGACCAGTGCTTGTCAAGCCGGTTTGCATAGAGGTGGCGCCCCTCGGAGAGCAACTCGGTCGAGAGCGTCACAACGGTGACCGAAGGATCATTTTCCAAATGCGTCCAAAGCGCGACGGCGCGGCCCCGAGATTCGACCGCGGCCAAAGCATTGCTCACCTCGACAAGAACAAATTCCGTGACGACAACCGGCCGCCGCAACTCTCCGCTGATCCGCACCGCGTCTTGATGATGCTGGTCGCGCGGGCTAAGAAGCGCGACGTAGTAAGAAGCGTCGGCAAAGACCGGTCTTATTGGCGCTTGGGCGTGCCGTAGAGATAGTGATCGAGATTAACGGACGCATCCGGCGGCAGATTGTGGACCGTGCCGACGAAATCCTTCATCCGCTCCAGGAGCGTTGGTAGTTCGCCCTCAGCCGATTTGTTCGCTGAATGCTCAGCCCCATTCTCTTCGACGATGCGCAGATGCACTCGGGTGCCCTCCGGCAATGTCACTGGGTCGATGGGGCGGAACACACCCTGATGGTAGACGGCATCGATATGATGGACCATGTCACAATTCTACCATGTTGAGCAGGCCGCCGCAAAGCGGATGCCCTCGGCGATGGCTGCGCGAAATGCTGCCGTGACACTCTTTGATGATGTCGTCCCAGTTCATGCCCGCGGCGACCAGTATCAACACATCGCTCACTAGCAGTCGCGTCCCACGGAATGTCGGTTTGCCGCGGCAAACCTTCGGGTCGGCGACAACAAAACGCCGAGTATGTTGCTTTTTTTCGCCATTGGATTTAGACGTTGGTGTCAACGAAGATTGTCGCGGTCATAAAGCTCTTCGCGCCTCAAGGAACCGATGGGCTCGGTATTATGGCCATGGTCGAGGGCGGAAAGCAGTGCAGATACTCGATGATTGGACGCCGGAACCGACGCCTTGTTGCCCTTCTCCTCTTCAACGCGGAGGTGTACTCGCGCCCGTCGGATAACGCCAGTGGCTCAACGGGGCGGACGACGCCGTGATCGTAGATTGCCTCGATGTTGTGGATCATGTTGTTATTTTAGTGCGCCAGAGGATTGATCGCCAACTCCATAGCATGCCATTTAGCGTTCGGGCGAGGCTGCCATTCGCAAAAATCGCCTGATTAGTTCCGAGGCACGCTCATCGTTGCCTTGGCTGAGGAACTTTTCGAGAATTCCGGCTTTCTTTGTCGCATTTCGGTGCCGGAAGAGACTTATCTGAGATTAGCTGTTAGCCGATAGCTGTTAGCTCTTAGCCAGATGAATGGAGTCGGGCGTCGGCGGGCTTCGCGACGGGCGATCGGCATATTGTGGATGACGTGCCGCATGAGGAATGTCACCCCTCCCTTAATCCCTCCCCGTCGAGGGGAGGGAGACAATCTGCTGATGGGTGCCAGTGGGTTCGTCAACTGCATCCTCGCTGCAGTTTAGGTTTGACATATTGATGCACCCATAGTATGCTTTGATGCATGAGAACGACCGTTCGATTGGATGACAAGCTGCTGGCCGAGGCCAAGAAGTTGGCCATCGATACGGGACGCACGTTCACGCAAGTCATCGAGGACTGCGCTGCGCATTGCGCGTGCAACAGAAAGAGTGCAAGCGCACGAAGCCGGTTAAGCTGCACACGTTTAAGGGGAAAGGCCTGCAGCCGGGCGTCGATTTGAGCAATAACGCGGCCCTCGAAGACTTAATGGACAAGTACGATGGACGTCTTGGACGTTAATGTGCTGGTGAATGCCTATCGAGGCGAGGTGGCCGAGCATTCGAAATACGTCGCGTACGTCCAAAGTCTGGTAAACGGCACCGAACCGTTCGCGATCCCGTCGCTGTCGTT
Source organism: uncultured Planctomycetota bacterium (assembly GCA_963713365.1). GTDB lineage: Bacteria > Planctomycetota > Planctomycetia > Pirellulales > Lacipirellulaceae > JABDGM01. The sequence continues at coordinate 141,629 of CAVQLN010000017.1, forward strand.
CAGCGCGTTAATTCGCATTACGACGCATCCTGGAGTCTTTATCCCGCCGAGTCCCATCGAGGACGTGCTCACGTTCGCCGAGCAACTTCGTGGTCGTCCGAATTGCCTTGTCGTGGTGCCTGGCAAGTTGCACTGGGACATATTTATCGATCTTTGCCGCAGAGGAAATGCGCGTGGGGGTCTAGTGAGTGATGCGTATCTTGCAGCCTTGGCAATTGAGGTTGGTGGCGAGTTGGTAACTGCCGACCGCGGCTTTGGTCGCTGGCCGGGTTTACGGTGGCGGCATCCCGTGGATGGGTGAGACCGAGGGCACTGCTGGACAAGTCCGCTGCGGCGGATCCGCTGCGGCGGACCAGCAGTGGCACGCCGCGATCTTCACGGCGACTCGCTACGGTGAGATGGGCGGGTTATGTGGCTTGGAGCCAAACCTTCCCCATTCGGCTGCGACCCGGCACCTGGCAAATCCGTGTGCCGTGTGCCCGCACGGCCGAAGCCTTGCCCCTCCCTAGAAGGGAGGGGAATTCCCATCGGCTCTTATGGAGATACGCGAGGATGGCGGCGAGGATCCATAGGAGTCGCGCCGTGCGGCTCGGGGACTGTGGTCGTGTCGCTGGCGGCGCCGGCGAAGGAGCGGCCGAAGTTCGTGCGCCACATGTGGTACTCCACCTGGTTGCCAGACAGTTTTGCGCCATTTCACGTAAGTCGGCCGCGTTCACAAGGCCATCCACATTGAAGTCGCCGGGCGGCGCGAAAATCAGTTGCGGCGAAAACGGCGAGAAACCGCTGGCGTCCTCCGCGTTGCTGGCCGCCGACCACGGGCCGCCCAGCGGGTTGTTAGGATTCGTCGTGTCGGCGTCATAACCGACGTCGGTGGTAAGGGTCGTTTGCTCTTTGGGGTTAAACAAGTAGTTGAAGTTTCTCCAGTCGGTGATGGGAATCCTTCCATCATGAACGATTCCGGCCACGATCGTCACGGAAGTCTTCCTGGCGTCCAGTGAAGCGACCAGGAAATTGTTGAGCGCGTTGCTCGAGAAGACGAGCGCGCCGCCGACGGGAAGGCGGTTTTGCGGAGGCACCTCGGGGAACACGGCGACGCCGAGCGGCGTTAACGGTGCGCAAGGGGCCGCCGCCATCGGGATCAACGAAGTCGTAATCTTTCGTGCCGTTATTGCCATCGCTGGCGATGCCCGGGGCGTTTGAGTACGTAATGGTGGCTTCCGACCAGTTGTTGCCCGGATGGTCGCGATCGAGTCCATAGAACGCGAGGCCGGTGCGAAAGTCCGTGTTGTTTCCCGGCGGCGTGGGGTCGTGAATACGATTCGGAGTCAAGTTCGAATTCCGGTAGGTCAAACGCAGGGAGGTTGCTTGATTGGGGACGTCGAACTGGCCTGTGATATCGAACTTCATGTACATGGCACTGAAGCGGTCGTTGACGTCGCTTGCGCCTGCGGGGAAGTTGTCGAGTATGCGCGTTGCCAATTCGGTGCTGGCGCCAAGATTGGTGGCGGGCTGATGGTCGCGCACCTCGGCGTCGGCGCCCGCGCCTTTGCTAGTCGCGATGACGACCGCACTGGCGGCCGGCGCGAGCGGAAAGGCAATGGAGATCGCAATCGCAATCATGCAAACGCAGCGTACCTTCATCGGGTCGTACCTCCCAAGTACGAGATGTCGGTGGTGGATGGCGATGATGGCCGCGGCACGGATGATGAGAATGCCCCGCTTACAGTGCCATGGCTACTCTCGCTCTGGTGAACCAGAAGGTTAGTTTCCCGTCGAGTTTAGTGTAAACGGCGAAACTTGCCAGAGCGACTAAATGGCTTGAAATAGTCAGAACCTTTGTCGATTGGACGCGCCCCTGCAAAGCCGCGGGCATGGCACACGAACCCTCCCTACAAGGGAGGGGAATTCCGAGGCAACCCTCTCCCCCACGGCGGATCTTCGACCCGATGGGCGAGGGAAGGAAGATTCGACGCCGAACGCTTCGGCTGGTAACGAACGTGCGGTTAAAACCGTTTGCAAAGTTTCTCCGGCGGAACTGCGGCCAAATTTGACCGCCGGGGAATCGTGCGGCAGGCTTTCAATGCCAGCGTTGGTTGGCCTCATCAATCCCTTTTCATTTAGACTTTTCTTACGCGGGCTCAGGGCCGAGTTCCCGCCGAAAAAGGCGATCCGATCGCGAGATCGCGAGCGCACAGCCAGGGGTCTCCCGGATGGGAGATCGCCAGGTTACCGAATGAGTGATCTTTTCTTAATGAATGTAAGGACGCCGCGGTTTGGACGCGGGCGGTCCTGCTCGACAGTTTGCATCGCCTGAAAGCGTTGCCCCACAACCGCGATCTGCGGTGGGCCGTGCGCGTGTGACGCCGAGCTCCTGGGCGAGCCGCTGAAGGTGATCCTTCCTATCCTGAAAAGGAGGACAGCATGTTTCGTTTCCATTTACCGTCCGTCAACAAGTCCAGCGCACCACTCATGTGCTTTGCGCTAATGGTGGCATCAGGCGCCGTCTGTGCGGCGGAACCCGAGGGCAAGAATTGGCACCACGACTGGAACAGCGCGTGGGACGCGTCGCAGGCCGAAGGGCGCCCCATCCTGATCTTCGTCACGAGAAAGTGCTGCTTCTACTGTGAAAAGATGCGCCAAGACACCTATGGCAACAGCAGTGTCGTCGATGACATTGAGCGCGAATTTGTGCCCGCGACGATCGACTCGAAGATTCACCCGGAAATTGCTGACAGGCTGAATGTCCGCCTCTATCCCACGACGGTGATCATCGGAAGTGACGGCCAAGTGATTGATTCGAAGCCCGGTTACGTCGGCCCCGAGCAAATGCGCACGTGGCTGAGGACATCCGGCACGAAGATTGCGCGCCGGTAAGCGGACGGCGGTTTTCCGTTTGGCGCCATCGAGCGGGCGAGCCTGGTCGGCTCTCACGCTCGATGGCCGAAGCACGGAAGCACCGATGACGCGAGCGCGGCTGACAACCGAATCAAAACCGATCGCAGTCGATGGAGATTCCTTTTTTGGCTTTGCGAGGAGAGTGCCGGCGCGGCGCCAGCTTTCCATTCGCGAAGCTAGGACCGGCAAATATGCTGCCGTATTCGATCCTCCCGTTCCTTCTCGCCTGTAGCTTCTTGTTTACCTGGGCCTATGTTGGCTGGCTCGAATATAAGGTGAACGTGGATGCGGCCCGCCACGATGCCGAGGAACCAAGCGGCGTCTTCTATTTGGGCGGCGGATCGGCGGGGCGAACCTGCAACAGCACCCGCGCGGCCTAATTGGCGGGCAGAGAACTTCAGCGGTTTGCGATGCCGCGCTTAAAGCCAAGGAGCCGTGGGCATGGCAGACGAACCCTCCCCCGACCGCTCCCTAAAAGGGAGGGGAATCGCTGTTACATGTCGTAGTACAGGCAGAATTCGTAGGGGTGCGGGCGGAGGGCCATCGCGTCGACTTCGTTCTTCTGCTTGTAGCTGATCCACGTGTTGATCACGTCTTCAGTGAACACGTCGCCGCGCAGCAAGAACTCGTGGTCTTTGGCCAGCGCCTGAGCGACTCGCCGAGTGAGCCGGGCGTCTTGGGCACCTCGGCGAGCTCTTCCGGCGCTAGGTCGTAGATGTCCTTGTCGAGCGGCTCGCCTGGATGAATCTTGTTCTGGATACCATCCAGCGCGGCCATCATCACTGTGGCGAACGCAAGGTATGGGTTGCAGCTCGGGTCCGGGCAGCGGAACTCGACGCGCTTGGCCTTCGGGCTCGGGCTGTACATCGGAATGCGGCACGATGCCGAGCGGTTGCGCTGTGAGTAGGCCAGGTTCACCGGCGCTTCGTAACCCGGCACCAAACGCTTGTAGCTGTTGGTGGTCGGGTTGGTGAAGGCGAGGATCGCCGGGGCATGCTTTAAGAGACCGCCAATGGCGAACAGGCCCATCTCCGAGAGGCCTGCGTAGCCGTTGCCGGCAAACAGCGGGTTGCCGCCCTTCCAGAGCGAGATGTGGGTGTGCATGCCGGAGCCGTTATCGCTAAACAGCGGCTTGGGCATGAAGGTTACCGTCTTGTTGTACTTCTTGGCGACGTTCTTGATGATGTACTTGTAGAGGCACATGTTGTCGCCCATTTTCACGAGGTCGGCGAAGCGCAGGTCGATTTCGCTCTGGCCGGCGGTGGCCACTTCGTGGTGCTGGGCTTCGACGTCGAGCCCGCACTCGATCATCGTGATCATCATCTCGTTGCGGATATCCATCAGGGCGTCGGCCGGCGGCACAGGGAAATAGCCTTCCTTGTGGCGCAGCTTGTAACCCAGGTTAGTTTTTCCCTGGCCCTGGGCCGCATAATCCTTGCCGCGGTTCCACTGGCCTTCTTCGCTATCGATGTAGAAATAGCCGGCGTTCGGCGTCTGGTCGAAGCGGATGTCGTCGAAGATGAAGAACTCGGCTTCGGGGCCGATGAAGCAGGTGTCGGCCACGCCGGTGCTCTTCAAATAGTTGACCGCCTTGCGGGCGACGTTGCGCGGATCGCGCGTGTAGTCCTCACGCGTGATCGGGTCCTGCACGTTGCAGATCATGCACAGCGTGGGAATCACGGTGAACGGATCGACGAAGGCGGTGTCGGCCACCGGGAGCAGCAGCATGTCGCTCTCGTTGATCGCCTGCCAGCCGCGGATGCTGGAGCCGTCGAAGCCCAGGCCATCTTCGAACACTTCTTCATCGAGCTTGGAAACGGGGATGGTGAAGTGCTGCCAGATGCCGGGGAAATCCATGAAGCGCATGTCGACCGCTTTAATGTTGCGTTCGCGGCACATCGCCAGGACCGTTTGAGGAGTCATTGCTGCCATGTTTGGCTTTCTCCAAGAACGAGGGGAGATATGTGTCTAGCTGGGAGCGGGGAGCACGGAGCGTGGAGTATGAATCAACTCCATGCTCCCTGCTCCAAGCTCCCTGCTTATAAAAAAGCGGCCAGCCGCAGCCGAAAGGAGCCGGCAACGGTGACCGCCTGGAACTCGCGATTTTAGCGGATGGGCCATGGGTTGAAAATGGCCCGCCGACGGCGGTATTTTGAAGAAAACGGGGCAGCCGTCCGTTACCTTGGTTGCACCTTCGGCGTGCGGACCTGGACGTTATCAATGAAAACCTGGTCGCCTCGCGCGCCATGGACAGCATGCAACTGCAACGTGTTGGTCACCACACCATCGGGCACGTCTGCTTCCAGCACGAGCGTTTCATCCACAAACATTCGCAGACGCCCTTCGTTGCGAACGGTTCGAATATGATAGGTCCGGTCTGGAGTGAGAGTGAAGTCGTCCTGCTTTCTGGCAACCTCTTGAAATACCGATCCGCCGGTAGAATCAGCACGGCGAATCCCTTCTCGCCTCGGTTATAAAACATCCCGGTACGGCTGACATGCGCCGCGATGAGCCACTCTTGCTCAATGCGACTGACCAGCTTGGTCTCGAAGCTGATTTCAGCGCCGATCGAAGGTCGTAGCTGACCTCGACATTTTCAGGCAGCGTCGAGCGTGCGGCGATCGTTGCCGCATAAGCCGAACTGTTGCCGGTTTCGCGACCGAGCGCGCCGTGCGCGACTCCGCTTTCGATAGTCCAATTGCCGTTTATGATTTTCCAATTATCACTCAGCTCGTGACGTTCGAAATCATCTTCGAATAGCACGGTCCAGTCGGTCTCGATTTCGTGAGAGCGCGGTGGAAGCTGCCGGAGCGACAGGCGCGGGTCGTCGCCCGTGCAAATAAGCGTGAGACCGTCTGGACTCATTCGGCGCGATAGACCTCACCGGCGAAATCTCGCAACGCCAGGAGACTCTCGCCCGACTCCACATCCCACAGCCTGGCCGAACCATCGAGGCTGCAACTGATCAATCGGTTCTGGCTGGCAAAGGACACATCTTTCACGGCCCCTAAATGATCGAACTTCCTCCACACGACGCTTCCCGAATCGACCTCAAATATCGCAACGGACGAGTCGCCGCCGGCCGCTAGCAGCTTGCCGTCGTCAGAAAAAGCGACTGAATAATACACTCCGCCAGGCTGCCCCATCATCCGCAGGTGCTCGGCCGAATCGAAGTCCCATAAATGAATCTGACCACTGGCGCCGCACGTCGCGATGACGCGATCATCAAGGGATATGGCGAGCCCGTTAATTCCGCCCGTGCGAATGTTGTTGAGGATCTGCTCTCGCTCAACATCCCAGATAATTAATTCGCCTTTCCGCTGAGTCAGGTGATCGGAGCCCGCGACGAGACGTTTACCGTCGGAAGTAAAGCGGAGTTGTGTGATCGCGGCCGTCTGCCCGCTGAGTGTATGGACTATTTTCCCTGTGTCGCGCCGCCAGACGACGACTTTGCCGCGCTGCGTGCCACTCCACGCTCCAGAGCCCGCTGCGACCAATTTTCCGTCATTGCTTACGCGCACGGCCCCCGTGTTCTCACCATGTCCGGACAAGTCGCGGACGAGGCGTTTTTTGGCAATGTCCCAGAGTTTGACCGTCCCGTCGCGCGAACAACTGACCAGCAATTTGCCGTCGGGTGTGAAGTCGACGTCCGTTACGGCGCCCTCGTGCCCGAACAGCCAATCGAGCTCCTGGCGATAATCGGCAGCGGTCTGCCTGTTACTCAATGCCACATTTTCATTGTCGCCTGCGCCGTTGGTTGAAGCGCTTGATGGAAGCGCATCGCCGGCATGCGTATCCCAAATCTTAATGGTCGCGTCGGAACCACCCGTGGCGAGCAAGGTGCCATCGGCATTGAACGCGATTTCCGGAAAGGCGTTGCGATCGGAACGCCGGTGCCCGCGCAAGCACAACAATTCACGGCCAGTATCAATATCCCACAAGCGGGCCGTATTATCGCTGCCCCACGATGCCAGAACGGACTCGGTCGGCGAAAACTCGAACTTCTGCACAAACCCGCGATGTCCGTGCATGATCGCATTGCGCTGGCCGCTCGCGACGTCCCACACGGCAATCTCATCGCCGGTGCCGGACGCCAACAGGGTGCCGTCGCGATTGAAGGCGGGATAACTCCAGGTTCCACGCTCGCGAGCTTTCATCAGCTCGTCGCCCGAGGCGACATCATGCACGATCAGCCATCCGTCGGGCGACTTCCAACCGATGCGCTGTCCATCGGGACTGAGAGCGACCACAAAATATGGATCGCCGACGGGCCCCTTGAACGCGCGCAGCTCCTTGCCGGTCTGGGTATCCCAAATGCGAATGACGCCGTCTTGGTGGCCGGTCGTGGCCACCTTGCTTCCATCCCCGCTCAAGTGCGGAAAGTTGATGCCGCCCACATGTCCCGCGATGTGGCTCGTCGTTTTTCCCGTGAGGACGTCGAACACGGACAGTCGTCCTGTGTTTTTCCCGATCTGAATTTTTCCGGCCAGAAACAGGTCGAGGTCGCGCAAGCGTTGCTGCAGTGCTCCGCTCGGATGGCCGACAGCGATGGTTCCGTCCCGGCTGATGCCCCAGCCGGTGAAAGGGTGTTGCGCAACAATTTGGCCCGATTCCAGATTCCAGACGAGCACGCGCCCTTCCTCAAACACAAATCCGGCCAGATGCTTTCCATCCTTGTGGAAGGCAAAGCGGTTGGGCATCGACCGCAAGCCGCGCAACGTGATCTTTTCCGTGTGGCACAGGTGCTTAAGGTAGTCCCACTCCCAGCCGCGCAGATCGCTGCGCGTGCCGTCGAGCAGGTCTTCGCACTGCATGATATTGGCGCTGGCCCACTCCTGCTGGGCGAGGGAAATCGTTCGGGCGTAGGCGATGCGCTGGGCCATCTCCCGAGCTTCCGCAAGATTCGTCTGCGCAAGCTCCGCTTCCTGGCGAGCGCGAGTTTCCGCTTCGGCGAGTCGCTGTGCGGCCTCGGCGTTTTCGCGGGCAAGCCGTTCGCTGCGTTCCGCCGATCGTTGCAAGTCGCGCGCAGCGAGTTCGCCCTGCTGGGCCGCTTCGGCCAGCCTGGCTTGCCGCATGGCAACCACCGGTCCTGTCACCGCGACAAACGATACGAGCGCCGCCACTGCCGCGCTTAGCCCGGCGGTGACCGGTCTGCGCCGGCACCATCGCCAGGCCCGTGCCGCGCGCGAGATCGGACGCGCGTGGATCGGCTCGCCACTGAGAAATCGGTTCAACTCCTGAGAGAATTCCTGGGCCGTGGAAAAGCGCCGGTTCGGGTCTTTCTCAAGGCACTTGAGCGTAATCGTCTCAAGGTCCTTGGAAATGTTCGCGTTGAGCTTCCGCGGGCTGGGCGGGTCGTCGTGAATGACTTGCTTGATCAGCATCCGCGCGTTGCCGCGGAAGGGAAGCTCGCCGGTCAGAAGCTGAAACAGGATTACACCCAGCGAATAAACATCGCTGCGTCGGTCGGCGCGGTGGCCTTCCCCTTCGGCCTGCTCCGGCGACATGTACGCCGGCGTGCCCAGCACCTGGCCGTCGGTGGTCATCGTGACCTCGCCGGCATCTCGCCGCGCTAGGCCGAAGTCCATCAAGTGCGGCTCGCCGTCATAATCCATCATGATGTTGGCCGGCTTGAGGTCGCGATGGACCACGCCGTGCTCATGGGCATGGTGCAGGGCGTCGGCGACCAGCGCGCACAGCTCGGCTGCCTCTCGATTGGTGAGCTGCTGGCCGGTGAGCCAATCGCCGAGCGTCACGCCGCGCACAAAGTCGCTGACGATGTAGACGTTCTCTCCGTCGCGGCCGACTTCGTGAACACTGACAATATTCGGATGCTGCAACTGGGCGGCTGCGCGGGCCTCGCGGAAGAATTTTTCTTGCTCCTCGGCGGTCATCGCGCCCTGCCGGGGAGTTTTCAAGGCCACGGTGCGATCAAGCTCTTTGTCGCGGGCCTTCCACACGCTGCCGAAACCGCCCACGCCTATTCGCTCGATGAGCTCGAAGCGGCCCATCTTCGAGAGCGGCGGCGCCATGCGCGTCGCTTGGGTCTGATCCACCAGGCTGAAGTGGCTGCCGCAACTACCGCATGTGAGGTCGGTGAGAGACGTGTCGACGGCTACTTCTGTCGGCGAGTGGCAATTTGGACAACGGACTTCGAGCTGGCTCGAACTGGACGATGAGAGACTTTTAGAATCCTCGCGCTTCGCGCCAGTTTTCTGATGGATGTCCGATTGCAGATCGACAGTGGCCGCCGGATCGGCGTTCTTACGGTCGTCGTTCATCGGGCGCTCCCCTGGTACGATACACCGCGCAGTCGCACGGCATACGGGGCGGCGCAGAGCCATGAGAATGGGATGCGGCCCGGCATAATTATGTGCACGCGCTACATTATAAAGACGTCGGGGTCGTAACTACAAGCTTTATCGCTGGTGCGATCGCAGCAGCGAACGCTGAAATCGGCTTGTCCGCGCAATGCGTCGGGTCCGACGAGGTGGCACCTTCATTGGGGGCGTAAAAAAAGACGGCACTGGCAGTTGCCAGCGCCGTCAGGTCGTGAGCATGATTTGCTGAGCGTCGATTTAGCCAACCGGCTGCAGCTCGCGTTCGGACTTGGGGGCGATCAGGCGCAGTTGCACGATGCGGTCATCGGCCTTAGTCGGCACGCCGTTGACCACGGCGCCGATGATCCGGATGCCAACGCCGCGCAATAGCTCGGCGGCCTGGTGAATTTTCGGCATCTGGCTATGGTCGCGCCGCACGGAGAGGATGGCGCCGTCGCTGTACTGGCCGAAGATGAGTGCGTCCGACATGCCGAGGACCGGCGCCCCGTCGATGATGACGAAGTCGTATTCGGCCCGCAGCTTGTCGAAGACCGGCTGCATCTGTTCGGTGGCCAGGGCGTGGATGGCGTGGACGTCGCAGTAGCCGGCGGTGAGCAGCCACAGGCCCTCGGCATGCGTGGGCCGGATGACGTCGGCCACATCGACCTCGGCACGCAGCACTTCGCACAAGCCGTCTTCCAGCGGCACATCGAACAGCGAGTGCAGGGCAGGGCGACGCAAGTCGCCGTCGATGAGCAACGTGCGCCGGCCGGCGCGGGCCAGGCTGGCGGCCAACTGGCTGGCCACCGTGGTGCGGCCTTCCATCGTGGCGGCGCTGGTGACGATAACCACCTGCCGACGCTTCGAGGTTGAATCGTGCATGAGGATCGTCCGCACGCCATCGATCGATTCGGTCAGCTGGGCCACGATCGGATGCGTCGGGTCGAGCGCCTTGCGCGACGAAAGCGAAGGCAGCGTACCGACGACGCGGATGCCCAAACCTTCGTCAACCTGGCTGGGTCCGTCGAGCCGGCGGTTGCGGAATTCGAGATAGGCCACGCCAAGGCAGGTCAGGCCGAACGCGGCCAGGCCGCCGAGGATGGCGATTGCGTAGTGCTGCGCCGTGTTGATGTTCTCTTGCCGAACGGCGTCCTGGATTTTCTTGATCTGGTTGGGCGCCTCTGCTTCAACTTCAAGCGCTCCGAGCTTGATGCTCATGTCCTTGGCGATTTCCTGTTTGCTGCTTCAAGTTCAGGTCGCGCTGCTCCAGATCGATCGATATTTCCTCGCGAGTGTCCAAGGCTTTCATGGCCTCCTCGAGAGACTTGTTCACAGCCAGCGAGCTGCTGCTGCGTGAAGAGCGCATTGGTCTGAAACTCTTTGGTCAACTGCTGCAACATGAGATTCGGCTTGGTTCGGCGATCTCGCTCGAGCTGCGACTTCACCGATGCCTCGTACTGCTGGATCTGCTGGTTGATCTGGGCGATCTGATTATCGAGCGAGGCAGCGCCGCTGCGCCCGGCCACGGCTCTCACTCGACATCCGCATGCGCGACATTTGATATTCCATCAACTGCTGCTTCATCAGCATCATCTCGGTATCCTGCGCCAGGATTTCCTTGACCTGCAAATCAATCATCTGCGGATCGTCGATCCGGCTTTTGTTGATCATGAAGTCGGTTCGCATCTGATAGAGCTGCGATTCGAGCTCCGACCGCTGCTTACGCAGATTGGCAATGTCGTTGATCAACAGGTCGGACTTGGTGTCGCGCTCCGTCGCTTGAGGACGGTCGCCGCCGCGAGCGATTTCCAGGAAATCTTCCCACTCGAGCCGGATCTCGTCCTTCGAGCTTCTTGAGACTTTTGGCCACCAGATCGCTCGTGCCGAGTCGCTGCTGCTGGTCGACGAAAACGACTTCTTCTTCGTACGCCTTGGCTACGGCATTGACCAACGCGACAAGGTCGTCGGCGGGCCCATCATCCGTGAGCGAGATACTGAGAATTTCGCCTTGTTGAGGGAACTCCACATCCAGGTTGTATTGCAGCCATTCCACATGATCGGGCACGTCGGCCAGTATGCTCAGGCTGGCAATGTCTGGATCGCGAACGGCCGTTTGCAGCACGAAGTAGCTTTTCAAGAGAGCCAACTGCGTCTTCTTGAGAATCTCGAACTGCTGCGGGCTTTGCCGATTCAGATTGTCGAAAACCAAGGTTTCCTGCTCATTGGAAACCTGGAACAACGCCGTGGCGGAAGACGACTCTGGAAATGCGATCCACAGCCCGATCGCAGTGCCGGCGGCAACGACCAGCCCAAGGCACGTAGCCAATAGCCAGCGGCGACGCAGCGCATGAAGAAAGGTGTTGGCGTCCATCCCGCCACGCAGAACCTGTTGCGGACCGAACGCCGGAGCCACGCCAGGAAGCGCCAGCGAGGTGGGCGCGCCGTTCGAGTGAACCACCAAAGCGTCGCCCGGTGGTTGCGGCCCGCTGATCATCGCGTGCTGGGAATCCGCTGTACGGGATTGATCGTCATCTCGATAGGTCATCGAAGAATCTCATGCGAAGAGGGTGCAGCCGGCAACAGGGCCGGCAGGAACTATGAGGACACTCTCAGCGGGACCGAACCGCAAGTGGCACGCCAAAACGCCCTCACCTAACAGGGGCAAACTGCCGCGCTGGGCTTTCCAGCGGTTTGGCGGCAAGATCGTCGTTGGAGCCGACCTCGCGATGCTGCGTTTTTTCAACACGTGTCGCCATTTTTCAACGTCCGGCCACGCCTCATGCGCGCCGGAATTGCCACGCCGCGGCCGGCCCCAACCGGCTTCAATTGGACGCTGTCGACGGGCACGGTTACTCGCTCCAGAATCTGAAGCAATAGCCATAAGAACCCAAGCGCCAGCGGCATCATGAAATAACCGGCCCAGTCGTGGCCAAGCTTTTGAGCGAATTGATTGTCCTGCCCCACGACCATGTAGAGCAGTCCCGTGAGAGTAATGCGAATGACATTGACGAGTAGCGCAATAGGGATCGCGCTGAGGAGAATCACGAACTTGTCCCACCACGGCCGCTCGACAAGGAACACCATCAGCACGGCCATCGCCCCGAAAATCGTGGCCATGCGCAACCCGCTGCAGGCTTCCGCGATGTTCAGCGGATGGTCCATTTCTGGAAGGCTGATCAGGTTGCCCTCGCGGAAGGCGGAAATGCCCATCGTCTGAAGCACGAATGTGCTGCACACGCTGGCGAGTTTTTGGAGGTTGCCGAGGATCTCGCGTTCGAACACCGTGGGCCAGGGAAACATGAACACGAGGATCAGAAGCGCGGGCCATGCCCAGCGAATCAGTTGGAAGCCGCCGACCAGCATGAACACGCCGAAGATTGCCGGCATGAACGAAATACGATCGAGCGGATGCATGCCCAGCTCGGCCGCGAGCAGCCGGGCGGACAATCCCAGCACCAACAGTCCCAGGCCCATCCAGCGCTCGATCGCTGGCACTTCGGTAAACGGCTGCCAGCGCATCCACATGAGCAGCAATGCGCCCAAGGGCACGATCCAGCCGTGTGAATAGAGACCCTCATTCCAGGCGGCGCTGGTGAGAGCGAACATATCGAAGTACGCGATGACGAGCAGAAGGACCAGCCCGCCCAAAATTATCAGCGGCGTGCGTTGCGACGGATCGCTCCATGAGATCTGTGGTGCAGCAGCGACCGCGCCAGGCCGCGTAGGCGGGACAGAACGACGCGCGTCCGTTCGATTGGGAAGCGTATCTGAGCGGTTGGCAACAGCGTCTTTTCGCGCGGCACTTGGAACTGGCGGAGGCACGTGGCTCATGGAACGAAGGACCTCAATCGATGTCGTCTAATAGCAAATCGCGATAACAACGTGGCAAGAACCGCCAGGCGCGAAGTCGAGAATTCATCTCGGCAGCGGCGACAATCCCAGCCGGGCCTGTGGAATCTGCTCCCTGCGCTTGCCGGCGCGCTTGGCGTGCCAGCGCATAAGCATGCGACAAGTGTGGCGAACGCTTGCCCCAACATTCACACAACGCGCGCCTGTGCGCCATTGTGTTTCAAGGCGGCCCGCATCCGATCCCAAAGAAATGCGGACCCCGCGTTATCCATTCAGCGCGAAACGCTTACCGGCCCAGTCCAACCGTCGCGCGCCGTCTATCAATCGAGAATAAGCGGATGGCAAAAAACTGTCAAACAACCGACAGATTAGCACCGTGACGCCCATCGGCCTTTCTCTGCATAAAACGCCGGAACATCGCTTCTTACGCCGTTACAACGATGCATGTCCTGACAAATGTCACGAATAGGACAATCAGGACGCTTGCACGGCAACAATCGATACAGCCTGCAGCTTCGTTCCAGCCGCCGGCGCTGAATACGGGCGCTGGGTACGCGTTGTTCGCGCGTGAGGAAAATATGCGGTGGGCTCGACCGCTCTGGATATGCACAGGGCTCGAGTGTGGCCGTTTTATCGCGTTGGGCTGCGATCAAACACGCGGCCTGATGTGCGACTCCCGGTTGCGGTGACAGCTTGCTTTTAAGCGGTCCGGACCTCTTCCCAAAAGGCACCGGAGCTGGCAACGAGTCTAACCCATCTTCTCTCGTTTATCCACTCTCCGTGAAAATGGCGAGGCTGCCGGCAGTTTTACGGACGAGACCAAAGTTGTTGGAAAGCTTTACCGATTAGTCAGACTGTGCCGGTAAATCCGGCCCGGGGGATCGCCTGGCGTGAACCCATCGGATCGTGGCACTTCCTAAGCGCGAATTGAGACACGCCATGACGCTTGTTAGACCTTGTGACGCCGTCCGCCGCCTCTTTTTGGCTCTTGTAGCCGTAGCCATGTGCGGGGGCTGCAGCGCATTTCTGGAACCGCGCGAGCCTTATCCCATCACGCCGCCGGAGCCTTCGCCGATGAGCACGGTTCCACGCGAGCTGGATAAAGTCTCGCTGCCGCGATACGTGGTCGAGCCGCCGGATATTTTGATGATCAACGCGATCAAAGTCGTACCCAAGCCGCCGCACCGGCTGGAACCTTTCGACGGAATTCTGGTCAAAGTTGCCAATGCGTTTACCGACGCGCCGATCTCGGACGCATACTTTGTCGATCCCGAGGGCAAAATTGACCTCGGCCCGACGTATGGCCGGGTGAGCGTTGTCGGCATGACGACCGACGAAGCGCAGGATGCGATTCGCCGGCATCTATCCAACATGATCGAGGATCCATTGATTACGGTTTCGCTCGCGTTTTCGTCCGGTGTCCAGCAGATTCAGGGCGAGCACCTGGTCGGTCCTGACGGCTACGTCAACCTGGGCACGTACGGATCGGTGCACCTTGCCGGACTGACTCTTGACGAAGCCACCGAGGAAATTGAACGACTGCTGTCGAATGAACTTGAGGATCCCGAGGTGGTCGTCGACGTGTTTGCATACAACAGCAAGAAATACTACATCGTGACGCAAGGTGCTGGCCTGGGCGACAACGTGGCCGAGGCGCCGATCACCGGCAACGAGACCGTGCTCGATGCGGTCGCCCGGATCGGCGGGATCTCGCAGGTTTCCTCGAAGAATATCTGGATCGCGCGGCCCGCGCCGAACGGCGTTGGCTGCGATCAAATCCTGCCTGTGAATTGGGACGAAATCAGCCGCAGTGCTGCAACAGCAACAAATTATCAATTAATGCCCGGCGATCGGCTGTTCATCGCCGAAGACGCCTACGTGCGGTTCGACTCGCTCGTGGCGAAATACACGCGGCCGTTCGAACGCCTGTTCGGTATCGTTTCACTCGGCACCGGCACGTTCAACCGGATCACGCGTTACGGCTTAGGCTCACTGTAAGAGCTGAGAGCGGAGAGTCGCGAGCCGGGAAGGAATATATCGTGATCTGTGTGCAGACAACGTGAGCTAGGGAGGGGTCGATGAACTTCAGCCGAATGTTGAGCGCAAGCCTGTTGGCGGCTTCCGTGAGCGGCAGCGCCACGGCAGCAGGACCAGGAGTGCCGGGTATCGTTGATCGGCCGACACCGCCGGCGTGCTGTGCCGACGGCATTTGCTATCCGAACGCTGCAACTTGGGGCGCATACCCGACGCGTTGGCGTCGCTGGCCGAGCGAGGCGCTGGTCCCGACGCCCGCCGATGGCGGTCCGGGGCGTCCGGGTCTTGAATTGCGCCCCTTCGAGCCGCTGCGGCCGGAGGAGGAAGATCGCCGTGCGCCGCCTCCCATACCAACGCCTGACGCGGAGCAGCCAGAATCCGAGGGAGGGATGACGCGGCCGTCAACAACAACAGCTCCGACAGTGCCGCCGTCGACGTATCCGCCGTCGACAACTCCCGGCACGCCGCCTTTCACCCCGCCGGGCGACCTCGAGTCGCCGACGCGGACTCCGTTTGAAGACGACGAGCCCACACAGCCCACGACCGAACCGGGAAACTTATTGCCCTTTGGCCAACTCGAGTCGCCGGGCGACGATCCGCCGCCGGCACCTCCCTTCCGAGCGCGGGCCATTGCCGAGGCGGCAGTACGTAAACGCGTTGAGCTGCCCAAAGTGTCGCCCTCGCCCTCACCGGTGCGGCGCGCTGTGGCACCGTCACAGCCGAGCAATTCGGACGATCCGCCGCCAGCGTTTCCGTTAACGCTCGGCTGAGCCATTGTGGCACGACTCTCCGAGTCGTGAGTTCGGCGGCCGGATTCTTCGAGCGCTGAAATCACGAGTTGGAGACTCGTGCCACTCTCGCTCCGATTGGGCCATTTATACCAGTCGCAACGATGGCCCCTGTGTCGCGTTGCTTGACACTCTGCGGCCATGAGCCTACCGTGAAAGAAGTTCGGTCGGCATCGGCCTTTTTTGGGCTTCGCTGGCTCAGATCACCTTCAACGGGCAGTTGAACTCGTACGAGTTTAGCTCTGCTCGTCATTCTCGACTTGCGAATTCAGCTACGCGTGACCGCGTGGCTTCACCGTGAGGTTAACGAATCAATGTCGCGTTATCTGCCGATTGTCTTGGGCGTGCTCGTGATTGTGGGACTCACCATTCCTCAGATCGTCATGTCCGATCGATTCGCCAACACCAACATCAGCACCGCGCAACAGGCCGAATTGCTCCAAAAGGTGCCGAAGAAAATCGGCGACTGGATCGGCGAGGATATGCCAATCGACAAAAACGTGCGTGACGTGGCCGGAGCCGTCGGCGCCATTTCGCGTGAGTATCGAAATAGCCGCACGAACGAGCGGGTGAATTTATGGCTCATCGTGGGCCATGCCCGCGCGATTTCGTCACACACGCCGAACACGTGCTACCCCGCATCTGGCTTCGAGCAGCGTGCCGCGCGAAAACTCGTTGTACCCGATGGAGTTTCCCGGCGTGCCAAAGGCTCCGTTCTGGACGAATACGTTCTTCAAGGAGGACGTGAATGGTCGGCGCCTGGTGCGCGTGTTCTGGTCATGGCACAACCCGCCGACCGACGAGGAGAACAAGGGCAAAGTGGCTTGGGAAGCGCCGAGAATTCCCGCTGGCATTTCGGGAACACGCGAGCTCTTTACAAGATGTACTTCACGAGCGAAATGCGCGATACCAGCGAAACCGCCGAGCAGAGCGCCTGCCTGCGATTTGCACGCGAGTTCATGCCGATCGTCAACGAGGCGCTGGCGGATGTTCATGGTCAGATCCAGGCTGCGGAAGCGGCCAGCAGTGGCCAGGTTGCAGCCGATGAACCGGCGAAAGAGGAAGTCTCAGAAACCGAAGCGGTTTCGGCGTTTGACCAAGCCGATGCTGACGCCGCAACAGAGTCGAGCGGTGCGACGGAAGAGCAAGCGGCGCCGGCACCGTAACGACCTGTTTGCGAGCCGGGTCGTCCGCGACCCCGGCCGGGCTCGGACTTCGGCGAGCTCAGTCGAGCCGGCTCGCAATGTTGTTATAATGGAACTCCGACTCGGCCGTCTTCCAGGCCTAGCCGTTTCATCTTCTTGTAGAGCGTCGTGCGATTGATGCCCAACTGATCGGCCGTCGCGTTGCGGTTCCAGTCGTTCGATTCGAGCACGTCGCGAATGATCTGCCGCTCGGGACCTTCAAGCGCTTCCTTGAGCGTCTTCTGCCCGACCGGCGTCGTGGTAATGAAGCTGCCCGTGCCGCGAAGTTCCGTGGGCAGGTCGGCAAGCGTGATCGTCGGCCCTTTGCCCAACAGCACCGCCCGCTCCACGACGTTCTGCAGTTCGCGCACGTTGCCCGGCCAATGGTAACGCTCCATCGCGGCCAGCGCATCGTCGGCGAAGCCGGTTACCTGGCGGCGCGAGTCTTCGCGAACTTGTTCGAGGAAGCTGTGGGCCAACAGCGATCACGTCGCTGGGCCGCGTGCGCAGCGGCGGCAACTCGACGTTGATCACGTTGATGCGGTAGTACAAATCCTGGCGGAAGCGGCCTTCGGCCACGGCTCGCGCCAGGTCTTCGTTCGTGGCCAGCACGACGCGGACGTCGACTTCGAACGTTTTGTTGCCGCCGACTTGCTCGAACTTCAGCTCTTGCAGCACGCGCAGCAGCTTCACTTGCATCGCCGGGCTGGCCGTGCCGATCTCGTCGAGGAAGATCGTGCCGCCGTCGGCCTGCAGGAACTTGCCCATCTTTTCGCCCGCCGCGCCGGTGAAGGCGCCGGCGACGTGGCCGAACAGCTCGCTTTCCAGCAGCGTCTCCGGGCAGAGCGCCGCAGGCGACTTCGACGAACGGCCCCTTGGCGCGGCCGCTGCGGCGGTGGATGGCCCGGGCGATCATGCTCTTGCCGGTGCCGCTTTCGCCGGTGACCAGGACGGTCGCCCGCGTGTCGGCCACGCTGGCGATCATCTCGAATACTTTGAGCATCCGCGGGTCGCGGCCGACGATGTTGTCCATGCCGTAACGGCGATCGAGCTGCGCGCGCAGGTTGTCGTTCTCTTGTTGCACGCTCCGCTGCGACAGGGCCCGCTCGATCGCCATCAGCAGCTCGTCGTCGATGAGCGGCTTGGTGACGTAGTCGAACGCACCGGCGTGGATCGCTTCGATCGCGCCGTCGGGCGTGCCGTAGCCGGTCATGAGGATGACCTGCGTGCCGGGCCAGTTGCGGCGGCATTGCTCCAGCAGGTCGAAGCCGTCGCCGTCGCGGAGCCGCACGTCGGCCAGCACGAGCTCGTAGGTGCTGCCGCGCAATCGCTCCAGCGCATCGGCGTATCCCGGCGACGCGTCGAGCTCGAAGCCCTGGCTGCGAAGCCAGTCGGTCATCGACTCGAGCACGTGGCGGTCGTCGTCAACAACGAGCAGGTGAGGCTTGGTCATCTTCAGCGGTAACTTAGTTTGATCTCAATCAGCCGCGAAGCTACGCGTCGCAGGAGCCTGCGACCGGGCACCACAGTGCAACTGTGGTCGGCGTCGCGGCTAGTGGGTGCTACGCAGTCTCTGCGCTGCGTTGTCGCCAAATATCTACGTCACGGGCAATGCGCGGTCAACGAATGCCCCGCTTGGAGAATACCTATGTCAGGTAATGCGGGTTATGAGCTTTGCGAGGGCATTCGAAGCGGAATACAATGCCCGAACATGATCGCCTCATCTCGAACGCCCGAAGGCACGCCCAATCATTGTCCCGTCTGTAAGCAGTCGATTCAGATTGAGCCTTCGATGCCATTTGGCGACGCGCCGTGCCCGCATTGCGGCTGCCTGTTTTGGTCCATTGCCGCTGACAGCGACATTCGGTTCTATCCATTCGAGCAATCGGCCGCGCTTCGAGAACAAATCATACGCTTCGTTGCTCAGTTTCTAGGAATTGACGAGGAAGCGGTTCGCCGAAATCCAAACATCTGGAACGAGTCAGGCGCCGAATCACTCGATATGGTTGAACTCGTTATGGAATTGGAAGAGGAATTCGACTAAGGCGGAACGAGGTCTTCACCAAACGAACGACCACCGATGAAGCGGGCCGCCAAATTTCGATTCAGTATTCGCGGACTGCTGGCTGTTGTCGCTTTGTTTGCGGTTGGTTTTACATGGCCGCTGCTGTTTGTGTTTATAGTGCCCTTGATTGCCGTAGTGTTTTTTGACCAGCTACGAGCCGGCTGGCTGGCGGCTTTCGTTGCTATCGCGGTTTCATCCCTGGGTCTAGGCATTTTATTTTCGCTACACTATTGGCGCTACCCGTTCGCGCAGCCGCGGCTGTTGGCTCAGCTCGCGCGATATCAGCGTTGTGGAACAGCTTTCATTTGTATCGGGCGTGAACTCCGCAAAAGAATTGGCTCCAAGTATCACAGCAATTTCGACAGCTCCGCCGCGCAAATGCTTCAATGGAATACTGCAACAGAGATTGATGCTATACAGAGGATCTTGCAGGTTCTCGGCAATCGCAAGATTCCAATTGAATCGCAGCAGCCAGTGTCGCCAGAGCTGGTGGCGTCGATTTGGCAGGCGGCAGACGATGCCGAACTTCTCATCGACGGCGAAGACGGCTATGCCGACACAAAGACGCTTTATGGGCATGTGGGAATTGCGGACGTCACAACGGCGAAAGAGTCGCATTTGCGACGGTCGTGGGAAATCAACATTCCAATGACCATTATCCTTATTACGAGTTCATCATCCCTCTGGACAATCGCAGTTTCACTGTGACGCAGTCACAATGGTTCTT
This sequence comes from uncultured Planctomycetota bacterium, assembly GCA_963713365.1. Lineage (GTDB taxonomy): Bacteria > Planctomycetota > Planctomycetia > Pirellulales > Lacipirellulaceae > JABDGM01. Next base: position 161,491 of record CAVQLN010000017.1, read on the forward strand.
CGTCGACGTCGCCGGCATCGAGGGAGCCAACTGGCTGAGCTTCGCCGTTGGGAGCTTTATTGCAATGGCTGCCATTGCGCTGATCATCGTTGTCGTCTGGGAAATCGTCAGGTGTTAGCGACGGCGATATTGTGACTTGCGGATGTCCGCGGCAATATTGCTTTGCGTTGAGTTGAGTCGTATGCTGCAAATATGAGCACGATCGAAGAAATTGAGAATGCTGTACGCCGTCTGACTCCGGAAGAACGGGCTGCGTTTCGCGCCTGGTATGCCGAGTTCGATGCTGACGAATGGGATCGTCAGTTGGAAGCGGATGTGGCAGCCGGCCGACTTGATTGGTTGGTCGCGGAAGCGCGCAAGGATTGTGAAGAGGGACGGTGCACGGACCGATGAAGCACCGTGCGACTCCACGGTTTTGGGCCTCCTATCGACGACTGCCGGAGGAGGTTCAGCGATTAGCGGATCGCGACTACGAAATGCTTTGTAGTGATCCGCGTCATCCCTCCCTTCATTTGAAGAAAATTGGAAAGCTTTGGTCGGTCCGTGTGGGCCTTCACTACCGAGCGTTGGCGGCTGAGGACGGCGACGATTTTTTGTGGGTCTGGATTGGCACGCATGCCGAGTACGATCACCTGCTGCGTTCGCGCGCTTAGGCTGATTTACCGCGCACGCGGGTGAGCTTTCTCGTAGGCCGCGCGGAGGTTGGCCGTGCTGACGTGCGTGTAGATTTGCGTCGTGACGAGGCTCTTGTGGCCTAAGAGCTCTTGCACGCTGCGGATGTCGGCGCCGCGGTCCAAGAGGTGCGTCGCGAAGCTGTGGCGGAGCGTGTGGGGCGACGTGCGGCTGTCGAGGCCGGTTTCTTTGAGATGCTTTTCGAGCATCCGGGCGACGCTGCGTGTGGTGAGCCGCGTGCCGAACTTGTTGGTGAACACGGGTGCTTCGCGGCCGCTTGGTTCGCGCGGCGACAGCTTGCGGACCTCCAGCCAGCGCTTCAGGGCGCGGGCCGCGTAGGAGCCGATCGGTGCCAGCCGCTCGCGCTTTCCCTTGCCGCGCACTCGGACGATGCCGGCCGCGAAATCGAGGTCGCCGTCGTTGAGACCGACGAGCTCGCTCACCCGCAGACCGGCCGAGTAGAGCGTTTCCAAGATCGCGCGGTCGCGAAGTGAGGCGCGCCTGTGCCCTTCGGGCGCATCGAGCAGCTTGCCGACTTCGTCGGTGGTAAGAAAGTGCGGCAGCTTTCGGCTCTTGCGCGGGTTGCGCAGCGCCTTGGCCGGGTTCGATTTGGCCCAGCCTTCGCGCTGGCCGAAACGCATGAAGCTGCGCACGGAGGCCAGTCGTCGCGAGATTGATGACTTCGCGTAGCCGGCCTCATGCAGCGCGGAAACGAAACCGCGCAGCTCGCCCATGGTGATGCCGCCGGGCGCGGGCGTGTGGCCGTCGCCGTCGGCAAGATACTCGGCGAGCGCGTGCAGATCCTCGCGGTAGCCTTTGAGCGTGTGCGGCGAAGCGCCGCGCTCCACGCGCAGGTACTGCAGGAACTGGCCGATCTGGGGACGCATTGGAGGGGGTCGGGAGTCTTTAACTCACGTCGATAATGTGAGCGTTACGGTGCTGTGACTGGCGTCGGAAACGGGGCACGCTCACGACTCCTGACCCCTTCCGTTGACAACTCGAAAGGGGTCGGGAGTCGTGGGCTCCCTCCAATTGATCGCTTAGTCGCAGTAAGCGCCGCAAACAGTCACAAGACGTGTTGAAGACTCCCGACCCGGAGCCTAAAACAGCTCTTCGCTGTCGCTCACTTGCGGGAGCCGCAGGCGCGAGCGCTGTTGGCGTTCTTCCTGGCGGATCTTCTGGCTGAGCACGGCCGCGTCATACCAGCTAAAGCTCAGCTCGGGGTTCGAGGCGTGCCGGCCGAGCGACCGCAGCGCTTCGGCGCGCTGCGAATCGTCGTAGAGAAAGATGTAGCGTTCCTTGCCTTTGATCAGCGCGAGCACGTTGATGTCGTCATTCACGGCCGGGTCTCCATGCGGCAGCGAGCGGGGGGACGGCCGACGGATGCTGCGACAGCATTGGGGGAGTCGGCGGTTGGGAAGGTTGAGAGTTGAGGGTTCAGAGTTGAGAGTTCTGAATTCCGGTTTTCCGCGACACTTAACCCTCAACTCTCAACCCTCAACCTTCCTAGGCAAAGTTATCGGCTGTCTGACCAGCGCCACACTACTCGTGTTTGACCAGCGCCTCCGCGCGCGGAGAGCATTTCGGAGATGTGCACATGACAGCAGAAGCGAATGAAATCGTCGCTGCGCTGCAGGTAGTTTTGCCAGCCGCCGAAGCGCGCATCGTCGCGGAAGTGGTAGTAGCTGGCCAGCGCCTCAGTAAACTCGCTGTCGGTGCCATGATAAATCCGCGTGTGCGTCATAACCGGACCATTGTTCGGGCAGCACGCCGGACGAATGGCGCTTGGCGGCGCAGGCACGAAGCCGCGCTCGTCGGGCCAATCAGGCGGCAACGGGGTAAGGGCGCCATGTGCGATGATTGCGCCGGTCGTACCATCGGCGGCCGTTAAGTCGGTTTGCAATGAGGGCATTCCGCCTGCGCTCGTGCTATCGCCCGCCGGCAATTCTTCCCCGAGCGCTCGCTCACTGTCCCCGGCCGGTGGCTGTTCCTCGTAAAGCGCAGCCAACTCTCCCGCTGGCTTGTTATCGTTGGTGCCGCCGCCTTCGTCTTGCTTCGCATCATCAGTCTGGGCGCCATTGGCTTTGGCGCGATCGGGCGTAGTTGGGGGCGCGCTCGTGTCCTCGCGGTTTGTGGCACCGGAATCCGTGGTAGCGCGTGGCATCATCATGGGTGGAGTTTGCGGATCAACGGGCAGTTGCGCTGGCGGAGGAGCGGTGTCTGCTGGCAATTCGCAATCAGGCGTTTGCGTGGTCAGTTGCGCGGGCCAGCGCCATCTCGGCTTCGAACACCAGCGGCGCCGGGATGAACTCCTCCTCGGGCGTGCCCCAAGGCAGGCCATAGCCGGGCGGAATTTCGTGATAGCCAGGGTTGGCCGAGTACCACTCGACGCGCATGCCGCAGCGCGGCGGGTAGTAGGGCGAATAATCAGTCACCGACCCGATCACCACGGCGTCGACGGACAGAATTCGCGCCAGCCGACGGGCCTCCTCCGGCCGCGACAAATCCACCTGGTTCGCGATGATCGCTTCTTCCACCACTCCCAGAGGCACGACCTCGAAGCCGGGCACTGCCTGCAGCTCCGCAAAATAGGAGAGTGCGAACTTGCTGCCGTCGACCGTCGGCTCATCGCTGAGATTGAAAAACGGCGCGATGGCCACGCGGCTGAGCTGCGGAAATGGATTATGGATGACTGGCTGGTGGCCGACGTCCGGCAGGATCATGTGGCAGCCCGATGTGGCGGCAAGCACCATGCCAGCGAGCATGGCGACGAAAAGAGGCCGGCAGGTCGACAAGCCACGCAACATCGGCTGGATAACGAAGCGAATCCAGCCCCCCTGCTAGCAAACACGCAGGCGCATCGAAGCGCGGCGCGCTACGTTATCGGTTGCAGGGATTGCGGGCTTGAGAGAAAGCATCCGCCGCGCGGCAATGATTGCGATTGCTTTATGAGCGTGTTGCCGGACGGATCGCCAATCAGCGCCGGTCAAGCAGCATTAACACGCAGCCAAAAATACCTGCCAGCAGACCCGCCATACAAATGGCCAATAGAAGCGATCTTTCCACAACGGGTAGGCGCGTCGTGAAATAGGCCATTGCCGACGTGAACAGAAATGGGGACACAAGGCATAAAGAGGCAATTAACACGATCGGATAATTTGCGGCCGCGGCAGTGACGGCCGCGATCAGTGTCATCGCCAGGAAAAGATTCCGCAAGGAAAAACGCAAAGACGGTTCGTTCATTGATCGGCTTTTCCAACTAGGCGTCAAATCGAACGCCCGCCGTGTTTTTCAGACAGCTTAGACAATCGCTCAACATGTCTCTGAAATTCTTGTTCAGCAACGTTTTCGCCCTTCATCGCCCACGCATTCACGGCTAACTGCCACATCATATTCCAGCGTTCTTCGATGGTCGTGTTGCGCAGGTCATCTTCCTTGCCCTGGTCGGCGAGCTTAGTTTTTCGCACGATGTGACGATTGGGATCGTTCATGAGCTCATTGTAACATTTTCGGCGCCGGGTAGAGCGTCACCGGGTCGAGCGACGTTACTGGTTGCTTCTCCCGCCAACGGGCGTTGGAGTGATTGCACATTAGGCCAAAACAATAGACCGCAAAAAGGGCAAGAGCTATGGCCGGAATCAGCGGCAGGCAAAATGGCGCTTCATTATCAAAGACTTTCTTTTTGCTCGATCGAACGATGGTCTTGCATCAAATAAGCTCCGACATCGACGTCAACCCAAGCGGTTCGCGGCAGGTGAACGGTTCGCCGTAGAGCGTGCCGATGGCTTTGCCCCAATAGGCGGCTTCGTCGCGCAGGGCGTCGAGGAACACGGGCGGCTCGGTTGGCCGGCCGGTGATGAACTGGCTCTCGTAGCAGCGGATTGCCGCCAGCTTCTGTTCCCACTCGGCCGAGATATCCAGCACGAACGCGGGCTGCGCGGCCATTTTCAGGTGCACGCAGTAGTAGTTGTAGATACGTTCGGGATGATGCGGGGCGCCTGGCAAATCGGTCTTGGTGAGCTTGGCCCAGAAGCGAGCCGCCTCGACGAGCTGCGTTGCCGCGACATGGTCCGGATGAGCGTCGATCCAATACGGCGCGAACAGCCAGCGGGGTCGCTCGCGCCGAATCACGCCCGCCAGTTTCGCGCGGTTTTCGATTGTGGCTTCCAGACTGCGGTTCGGCAGGCCGAGATTTTCGCGCCAATCGAGGCCCAGGATCGCGCTGGCGGCGGCAGTTTCGCGTGCGCGGATTTCCGGCGTGCCGTGCGGCGTCGGCTCGCCGCTGGTGAGGTCCAGCACGCCGACGCTGCGGCCTTCCTTTTTGAACTTTAAAATCGCCCCCGCCATGCCGAGCTCGGCATCGTCGGGATGCGGGGCGATGACGAGGATGTCGAGCATGCGGAGAGGTTGAGAGTTGAGAGTTGAGGGCCACCGAGCCGAGGGCGTCTTCGCCGGCGGACCACACTTAATTCGTGTCGAACTTCGCTTGTCGGTTTGACTGGTTTCTGCGAAACTTCGCCGCCACTCACTCAGTGCTGTTGCGAGGGCTCCCTTTTGTTCCGCCTCTGCCTCCATTCTAACTGCCGAAATGTCTGCTTGGCAGCCATCGTCTCGCTGCCGATTTTCGCGGGCGGCTGCGCGATGTGGGACGAAGATCGCTGGAATCTCAATCGCTATCGCGATGAAAGGGCCGTCGACATCGAACAACGGCTCGAGCGGGCCGAGCCGGTCGTAAAGAACCCGTTCTAATCCGGCTCCGCACGGGTTCTAATGAGGTGGCATACCTGCGCGGCGCATCAGCGTAGGCATGAAACATGATATCGGCACATGCTCACGCTGCGCGAGAGCATGCCACCATCGCCAGGGCACCAGCAGAGAGTCGACGATGACCGACCACCAAGCCACGTACGAAAAACTGTGCGCACACGCACGCGAGGTTGCGCTTCTGCATTCCACGCAGTCGCTGTTGGGCTGGGACGAACGGACAAAACTGCCGCCGGCCGGCGGTGCGTATCGCGCCGAGCAGATGAGCTACCTGGCCGGCCTGATCCACCAGCGCGAGACAGCGCCGGAAGTTGGCGAGTGGCTGGCCGAGCTGGCCGATAGCTCATTGGCGGTGGACGCACACAGCGACTCAGGCGCCGACATTGTCAACCTGCGGCACGACTATGATCGCAAAGTGAAGCTGCCGCAGTCGCTCGTCGAAGAGCTCGCGCGGCTCTCTGTGCTCGGTCAGCAACTGTGGGTCGAGGCTCGCAAGGCAAACGACTTTCCGCGCTTTCAGCCGCTGCTCGAGCGCATGGTGGAGCTCAAGCGCCAAGAAGCCGCCGCTGTCGGCTATGACGACGTGCCCTACGATGCGCTGCTGGATGAATACGAGCCGGGCGCGAAGACAAAGGAAGTCGAGCGCGTGCTGGCCGGACTGCGCGACCAGCTTGTCCCGTTAGTCGCGGAAATTGCCGCCAGCCGCCGGCGTCCGAAATTGGACGCGCTCAAGCGGCCGTTTCCAGTTGCTTTGCAAGAGAAGCTCGGGCGGCAGGCAGTCGAAGCCTTCGGCTATGATTTCACCGCCGGTCGGCTCGATGTGACCGACCACCCATTCTGCACAACGCTCGGGCCGCGCGACGTGCGGCTGACCACGCGCTATGATCCGCAATTCTTGCCGGGCTCGTTTTTCAGCACGCTGCACGAAGCCGGACATGGCATGTACGAGCAGGGCCTGCCGGCCGACCGCTATGGCCTGCCGACCGGGCAGGCCGTGTCGCTAGGCATTCACGAGTCGCAATCGCGGATGTGGGAAAACCTGGTCGGCCGCAGCCGCGCGTTCTGGGAGCATTTCTATCCGCTAACACAAGCGGCCGCACCCGAAGCGTTTGCCGATGTGCCGCTCGACGAGTTTTACTTTGCGATCAACGACGTGCGGCCGTCGTTGATCCGCACCGAATCGGACGAGGCCACCTACAACCTGCATATCTTGGTTCGGTTCGAGCTGGAGCAGGCGCTCGTACTCGACGATTTGCGTGTGGCCGATCTACCGAGCGCATGGCGTGAAAAGTATCGCAGTTATCTGGGCATCGAGCCGCCGAACGACGCCGATGGCGTACTCCAGGACGTTCACTGGAGCAGCGGCGCGATCGGCTATTTTCCCACCTACTCGCTGGGAAACCTGTATGCGGCCCAGCTATTCGAGCAGGCGGCGGAGACGCTTGGCGAGTTATCGGCCATGTTCCGCCGCGGTGAATTTCGGCCATTGCTGGAATGGCTCCGCGAGCACATCCACTCGCAAGGCCGCCGCTACCCGGCTGCCGAGCTGGCCCGCCGCACGACGGGCAAGCCGCTATCGCATGATGCGCTGATGCGACATCTGCGCGGCAAGTTCGCGCCGCTGTACGAGCTCGCCAGCACGTAGGTCCGGCGAGCCGAGCCGGATAGAGAGCGAGGAGCAAGGAGCGGGGAGCATGGAGTAGGAATTTACTCCCGGCTCCGTGCTCCCTGCTCCCAGCTCGATCGTGCCGCTCGGACTTCGGCGGACCCGGCACCCGGCATGAGCCGGTCGCCGGGTGCGCCAGTCGAGCCGCTCGCGGCACCTACTGGCTCCTTCCGGTTTTACCGTTTGGCGCGAATTCGCGGGTCTTGGTTGACCATCAAGTAGTTGTCCCCCCCGAATTCGTGGTAAACTGTTACATCTTGCAATCGGAACAAATCGGTTCGCTTCGTGCGACTCCAAGCGACTTTCTCGCCGGGCCTTATTGGAGAGTTTCGCGATGGTTCGAGTGGCAGTCTGCCCCAAGTGCAGCCACGAGTCGGTGATGTTTGACCTGGCCGACAGCGAGGAGTGGGCCCGCTGTCCAGAGTGCCGCACGCATTTTCAGCTCAAGAATGCGTCGGCCCGGGACATACCACCGCTGGTGATGACCAAGGATGAAGCTTTGCTGGCCGACGAAGAATCGGAGGCGGCCAAGGAAACGGTCGATTCGTCGCTGGAAACTCGCTGGGACACGCGGCGCACTTTCAACGGCGCATCGACACAAGCAATCGCTGGCATTGAACCGACGACCAACGTCCCGGCTGAAGATCAAATTCGATCCGCCGAGCCGCCTCCGGAAAGCGCCCGCGACGAAGCCAAGCGCACCATTTCCGACTTGTCGGCACTTGCCACATGGAGCGACCTGCCGGTCGATCAAAGTGAAGCGCAAGCTCGCGCCGAGCAGGCGGGCGATACGCCGGATGATTACCCACCGCCGAGCGAAACACCGACGTTGCGACTGCGCCGCTCGCGCGATGCGAACGACGATGACAGCCGCACCGAAAAGTCGCCGCAATCCTCCGCAGGCTCGACGGATCGGTTCAACAGGTGGTTTCAGACCGAGACCATTTTCGACTTTACTCCGCCGACGCCCGAGGAGGCCGCGAATGATGTAGCCGACGAGCCTCAGCCGCTCAATGAAGTGGCCCCAACGTCGAATTTCGATGAAGAAGCGCAATCGGAGACTGAATCCGATGCGACGGACAACGATGAATCTTCGTCCTACGACGAGTCATCGTCCGGCGAAGAATCCTCGTCCGACAACGAGCCAGAGCCGAAAGTCCCTAACAATGAACACGGCGACGCGCCTCCCGCAATGCCGCCGGCGTGGCCGCAAGGAAGACCCGTTCCGCACTGGGCGCGGCCGAGCCGGCGCAGATCGCCGTTGCGGACGTTCATCATGATTGGCTTTGGCGGGGTTTTTGGACTGGTATTGGGATACTACGCGCTGATGTGGATCACTGGGCCGAGGGGCGACTTTTTGGATGCTGCCCAGTATCTGCCCAGCGCGATTCTGCCGCGAGAGTTCCGATCGCCTGTCGTGACAGTGGGCGACAGCGATTCGATAGCGAGTGATTCGATCGCATCACAAACGATTGAATCGCCGTATGTTGCTGATGATGTCGAGGAATCCGTTGCAACCGAGCAGGCCCCGCCGGCAGTAGCCAGCGGAAGCGCCGAGAGAGAAGAAGCCGGCGAAGCGACCGTCATTGCGGGTGCACCATCGTTCTCCGCCGATGAGCTGGCCGTCACTCTGCAAAAGGCGCGAGAAGCGAAGGCGGGCCTCGTTACTGGCAACTTTGAGGATAGCGGCGAAGTGAAGCGCACTAAGGGCCAGAGCTACATGGCGTTCTGCGATCTGGCTCGGAAAGCAACCTTCGTCGATAGAGACTCGAACGCCAGCTACGCCTCGGCCTTGGAAAGGGAAGTTCAAGATCTGGTCCGCACGACGCTGGCCAACACACATGCCCAAGAAGAGGTGGCACACCTCGTGCCGCTATGGATCAACTCGACGAAGCGAACGCACGCCGGCATCTTTTTCGCCGGCCGCGTCACGAATCAGGCCGACAAGGGAACCGTGATCGAGTGCCAAGTCGACTTTGGAGGCGGCGAACCTCTCACCGTGCTCGTCCCACAGGAGCAGGCCGACGCGATCGAATCATCGGCGCGGCCGCTGGGCGTGCTCGGCTGGCTTGTGGATCAGCCGGCGGAGAACGTGCACGGATATACGGGCGATGCGGCGCAGGCGGTGTGGGCTGGCCACATCATTTCTCTTGAGTAATCGTATCTCCGCGGCTGCCTGGCGCATCGCCCTAGCGCGACTACGAACTGGGGCTTTGCCCCAGCCACCAACTCTACTCCAGGACGTTTTGCCCGCCGTGCCACTGGCCGCTGAAGCGGCCAGTCCGTAGGATGGGCGGCCGAGGTTATTGCTCCCGCCATGATTATTGCCGTTGCCAAAGAGACGTTTCCGGGCGAACGCCGTGTTGCGTTGGTGCCGGCAAGCGTGCCGCCGTTACTGAAGGGCGGAAGCCGCGTGCGCATTGAACAAGGCGCAGGGTCGGCCGCCGGGTTTAATGATGACGCATATCGCACTGCCGGCGCCGAGATCGTCGCCGACCGCCGCGAGTTGTTTCAATCCGCCGACGTGCTGCTGCAGGTCCGCGGCCTTGGCGCCAATCCTCAAGCGGGCGCCGCCGATCTCGCGTTTGTCAGCGATACGTTGGTGATCGTCGCGCCGTTCGATCCGCTGGGTAATCCGGCAGGCCGTGCGTCAAATTGCCGAGCGCGGCGCCACGCTCTTCGCAATGGAGTTGATTCCGCGGATCACGCGCGCCCAGAGCATGGACGTGCTCTCGTCGATGGCCACGATCGCTGGGTACAAGGCGGTGTTGCTGGCGGCGAACGTGCTACCGAAGATGTTTCCGCTGATGATGACGGCGGCCGGAACGCTGAGGCCGGCCAAAGTGTTCGTCATCGGAGCGGGCGTTGCCGGTTTGCAGGCGATCGCTTCGTCGCGCGGCTCGGGTGCCGTTGTGCAGGCGTACGATGTGCGGCCGGCCGTGAAGGAGCAGGTAGAAAGCCTCGGCGCGAAGTTCGTCGAGATGCCGCTCGAAACCGCCGGCGCCGAAACGGCCGGTGGCTATGCCAAGCAGCTTGATGAGGAGTTTTATCGCAAGCAGCGCGAGCTGATGGCGCGCACCGTGGCCGCCAGCGACGTGTGCATCACGACCGCCGCCATTCCAGGCAAGCCCTCGCCGCGTCTGATCACGGCGGACGCCGTGCGGGCGATGGCGCCCGGTTCGGTGATCGTCGATTTGGCGGCCGAGCGCGGCGGGAACTGCGAGCTCACCAAGGCTGACCAGGTTGTCGTGGAGAATGGCGTCACGATTCTCGGTCCGACAAACTTGCCCAGTGAGCTGCCCGCGCACGCCAGCCAGATGCTCGCCAAAAACCTCACCAATTTCCTGCGGCTCATCACGCGCGACGGCAAGTTCTATCTGAACCTCGATGATGAGGTCGTCCGCGAGACGCTAGCAGCCTATCGCGGCGAGGTCGTCAGCCGCCAGGTGCGCGAGCTTTTGGGCCTTGCGCCTCTAAAAACGCCGGCCGCCGGAAGTCCGCCCGTGACCCATCTGGCCGCCAAATAGCGCACGACTGCGGTCATTGGTTACAATAGGAATTGACCGCTTGAGGGTGCATCGGATGAGAAAGAGGCCTGCCGGTTCTTTGTGGAGCATTGGATTGCGCTTCTGGGCTTGCGCGCTGGCACCTTCGCTACTGCTTGGCATCGCATCGCCGCGCACAGCCGCACAGAGCGCTTGCCCGACCTTATTGCCTGGGCCAACGATTCCACGAACGCATCTCGCTGTTACATGTACTGCGGCGTCATAGATACCGAACTAATCGACAACAAGGTGCTGTACAGGTTCCATGGGGCCTTGCCAAACCTTGGCGTCGGGCCGCTGGAAATTCGCGAGGTGACGCATCCGAACAATGTTCAGGACGTCTACCAGCGGATTTATCAGACGCAGGGAGGGTTCAACGAAACGCTGATCGGCAGTTTTCCGATTACCGGTTCGATCCTGCCCAACCATCATTTGTTCCTGCCCGGCATCGCACAATATAATCTTCGCACCGTGCTGCCTGGCGACGGCGTAGGGCCAATCGTGTCGTCGCACGATAAAACGAGCATGGCCGTCGTCGACAGTCGTGCATACGATCCACCGTTTCCGGGAGCTCCCCCGAGCAGTGTCTACAACAGTGTCAGCGTCCCGATTCTAGGAATCTCCATCGGCTGGGCCGACGTTTACACGAGAGCTCTCCCCGGACAGTGGGTGGAAGCCACCGGCCTCGCCGACGGCCAGTATTGGCTCGAAGTGATTGCCGACCCGTACGATCGCATCCAGGAACTCAACGAATCGAATAACACAACGCGTATCCTCGTCAACCTCGTCGTGCCGGAGCCTCAAATCCTGCCCGGCGATTACAACGGCGATGATTCCGTCGACGCGGCCGACTACGTGGTGTGGCGCAAAACGCTCGGCCAGAGCGTATCGCAAGGCACTGCCGCCGACGGCGACGGCGACGGCACGATCGGCACGCCGGATTACAACGTGTGGCGAGCGAATTTTGGGGTCGTGCGCGCGGGCGGCGGATCAGACGCTTCGGCCGTACCGGAGCCAGCCGGCGCCGTGTTGGCAGTGATCGGTGCCTTGTTGCTCTTCTTTATGCCGATTAGCAACCGCTTCGGCGACAGATAGCTACTGGCGGTCTGGATGGCCGCAGGGCGAGCCAGTCTATGCTAAGCAATTGCGTTTGTGCGTCCTGCCGGCGACGTACACTTTCGTTAGGGCGTTGCACGCGATACCGAATTCCACCGGTGCAACTTCCGCCGGGACGGTTAGAAAGCATATGACGGTTGCTGCCTATACAATGTCGCGGGATGACAGGTCGCAGAGCGGCCCGCTGACGGCCCAGCACCATCGCGAATTGGCTCACGCCCGGCAAAGCGCCAAGGCCATTAAGAATGCGGCCCGCGTTGCCAGCTTTCAATGGCTGGGCCACTGCCGTCGTGGCTTTGTTGTCGGCACCATTTGCCCTGTTCAGTATCAGCGGCGCATTGGTGTTCATCGGGCTGTCGGTGGTGGCGTACAACGAATTTCGCGGCCGCAATCGGTTGCTGCAATTCGATCCTTCGGCGGCGACTTTTTTAGGCTGGAATCAACTTGGCCTGCTGGCGATCGTCGTCGTCTATTCCCTGGGGGCGATCCAATCGAATCTCAACGAGGCGAAATCGATAACAGCCGAGTTGGGCGCCTATTCCGATTTGGAAACGGTGCTGGGCACGCCGGACGAGATCGAGACGCTTGCCCGACAAATCGTTTTCCTGTTTTACGGCTCGGTAATCGCGGCCAGCGTCGTTTTTCAAGGTCTCAACGCGCTTTACTACTTCAGCCGACGCAAGCACATCGACGCGTACATCGCTGATACGCCGGAATGGATTCGCCAACTGCGAAGCAGCGGGATAATAGCATGGAGCATGGAGCATGGAGCATGGAGCATGGAGCGTCTGGGTCAGAATTCTTGATCCGAAGCAGCGGGATATAGCATGGAGCATGGTGGAGTCAGAATTCTTGCTCCCTGCTCCTAGCTCCCCGCTCCGTGCTATCACAGCCACAAGTGCAGCCGGCCGCCGAACATGTCGGGAATCGCTTTGTTCACGAGCGTGCGCACGCCGTTGGCGTGGTAGCGCGTGCTGAGGTGGGCCGCGATCACGAGCTCGTTCTTGAACTTGCTCGCGGCGCTCGACCAGGTCATCCAGGTGCATGTGGCCGAACTTGTGGATTTTGTCTTTGCGGTGATCGGGCGCGACAAACGTCAGCTCGCAGATCAGCACCTTGGCTTCGTACATGGCCGGGTTGTCATCGAGCCCGCCCGGTGAGCTGTCGCCCACATAGGCCACGAGCGGGTGGCGGACCTCGGCGCTGACTTCCGTTCCGGCCAGCCGCAAGTCGCGAATCTGCTCGCCGCTTAGCTCCTGATACTCGGGCTTCAGCTTGCGGCGGCGGTCCCACACGATGTAACCCAAGCGACGGCACCGTGTGCCGCGTGGCTACGGCCGAAACGACAAGCTCGCGCGACAGCTCGATCTCGTCGCCCGGCGCGATCGGCTTCATTTCGCACGGCATCCGGCCGCGGTCGAGCCGCGTGAATTGCCGCAGGATTTTCTGCATCGGCTCGATCGTCTCGGCCGGCATGTAAATCACCGGCGGCGTCATTTTCATCATCCGCCGGCGGGCCACGTACACGGGCAGCGCGGCGATGTGGTCCAGATGGCCGTGCGTCACGAACCACGTCTCGGTGCCCATGAAGGACCAGGGCTGGCCGCCCAGGTCGAAGCCGAGCTTCAGCTCGGGAAATCGCCAGTATGTTTGAACGGCCGCCCGCGAGTAGCCTTCAATCGTCAGGTCGCCGTGCTTGAGCGTCTTGACCGGCAGGTTGTTGATCATCAGAGCGGAAAGACGCGCGGACGGGACGGGCGGTTCGGCAATTGAGGAAGGAGGTCCATTGTAGAGACAGCTCGAAAGAGCGGACAGCCGCCGCAGAGAGAGACGATGGGCTGAGCAACGCCGATAGCCCCCGGCTTCGCCGGGGGTTTGCTGATCAAGAATATATTTACAACTTCAACCACCAGCAAAGCTGGGGGCTGAAATCGGAAACATATGACAGCCCCTTTATCATGCAGCCGCGGCCGCAGCATCTTGGTCGCCGTGCTCATAGTCGGCAACGGCGGATAGCTCCGCCGGCAGCGGCGCTGCGCCGGGCTCCAGCCAGATCTCACCAAACAACTCCGGCTGACTGGCCAGCGCATGGTGATGCCGCACCAGTTCCAGCACGGCGAGAAACATGCCCACGAGCGCCGATCGGTGGACAATCGATTCGAAGAATGCGGAAAAGCCTATGCGGCCCTCCTGCCGCAAGCGCTCGTCGATCCGCCGCATATAAACGTGAATCGGGGTTTCGTCGTAGCGAATGTTCTCCGGACCGCTGCGCCGCATGCTTCTCTTTCAGCACTCGGCCGAACGCACTCACCAGGTCCCACAGCTCGACTCGCTCGATCGGCTGCCGGTCGATCGACAGCGGACGCGATGGAATGTCGCTGGCCATTCGCGGAAAGCGGTCGCTCCACTCGCGGCTGCGCTCCTCGAGCATGCTGGCCGCATCGCGGTACTGCTTGTACTCCAACAGCCGGCGGACCAATTCCTGCCGTGGGTCCTCCAGTTCCGCTTGAATCTCCTCCTCGCCGGGCAGCACCATGCGCGACTTGATCTCGATCAACAGGCTGGCTATGTCGAGGAAGTCGCCAACGGCGTTGACATCGATCTGCTCCAGCACGGCGATGTGCGACAGAAACTGCTCGGTGACCGAGGCGATCGCGATCTCGGTTGCGTCTAGCTCGTCCTGACGGACCAAGTACAAGAGCAGGTCGATCGGCCCACGATAGATATCGAGTTGGACGCGAAACAAGGACGTGCTCATTGGATGGCTCAGTGGCGGCGGTGCGCGATTGAATCGCCCCGGGGGCGAGCGGCTTGCGGAAAACGGCCGCGACTATAGCGACGCTGACCAAACAAGGGGAGCCGGCCACTAGCGCGAGTTAGATGCTAGCGTCCTGGCGAGATGGCGCATACAAAAAGCCGGGCCATAAATGGCCCGGCTTCGCGTTTCTTTGCAACCACCACACTATCGTGTGGTCACGCCGCTGGCGTGAGCAACTTTGGGCCGGTTAGGCGCTCGGCGCTTCTTGCCCGTTGGTCTCGGCGGGTGCTTCCGGAGCTGCTGGTGCAGGGCCGCCGTTGGTGGCTGCGCCTGCTCGCCTTCTCCTTGAATAATCACTTCGCCGCCGCTGACGGCGCCATTGCATCCGCCGCCGCAGCCACTGTCACATCCACTGTCGCAACCGCATCCGCCGCCGTTATGGCCATGATGGCGACGTCCGAAGAGCCCGCGCCGGCCGTGGTGGCCGTTTCCGCAACCGCTGTTGCAGTCGCTCTCGCAGCCGCCACAATCATGCTGTACCTCTTCCTCGCAGCACGAGGTTTGCTGCTCGCAGCCACCCGAATGATGCGATTGATGCGAATGGCAACCATGACTGCGACCACCCCAGCCGCCGAAGCTACCGCGACCGCCGCGGCCGAACAGCCGGGCGTCGGCCTGCGACTCCAGGCCCATGACGACGACGCACATCGCCGCCAGACCCAACGTCAGTCGGATCATATTTCGTTTCATCGAAGTACCTCCAAGAACGAACAAGTCCACAGATCTTCCTTCCGTAATACAAACGTAACCGCAGCTAGCATTCGTCGACGAAGGCCCGCGTCGAAGATGCCACAACTTTATCCTGCCGTCGTACACCTCCCAAAGTGCGTTTTGAACGCCTTCGTTGGGCCGCTGCGGAACGCAAGTATGAGAACCGAAGATGTTGGTTTCGACAAGGTACCTATTTCGTGGGGATCACAGAAATTCTTTGGATTAGATACTAGCGCTAAAATAGGAAGTATGCGTTGCCTGATTAGTGAATATCGCAAGAAATTGCGGACGAGCAGCGACAGTTTGTCCCTGCTCGCTTGAGCAATCCGCCACGGCGAATGAGGCAACAAGAACTGGACGCGCGCATGCCGAGCGCAACTTGTCTAGTCGCTTAAGGTTAGCGCACAACGCCGCCCGGCTGTTCCTGGGCGGTGCGAGGTGGAGAAGGCCGAGTCGAAGCGGCCTGCTGGGCGGCATTGGCTTGGCCGCCGGCTGGGCGAGGGATCGCCGTGGTTTTGCCCGTTTCAAAATCGGAGAGGGTCCAGGGCTGATTCCCAGCCGTGCCATAGGCGATGCCGGAGATCCGCCAGTCGTTTTCCACGAGCTTCAGCAGGCAGCACATCTCCTCGCTTCGCGGCGAGCCAGGCGTGGACGCGTCCGTAAGGATGCACTGAACGAGAGCCTGGTTGGCCGAGGGCATGCGAACCTGACCGATGCGAAACGTAGCCGTTTCGAGTCCCGGCGGGGCAAATTGCTTGCCGCTTTCGATGATCCGCTCCATCGATTTGGGCGTCAGTCGCCCGCTTGCCCGCTGCGTGTCGCCTTTGAGAACCGCATCAAGAAAATCGGCGGCGGCCTGGGTTACGGCCTCGGTATTCGGCGCTTGCCCAGCAGTGGGAGGCGTCGTGGATGCAGCTTGCTCGGCTGCGCTATTGGGTGGCTGAATCCTTGCCGCAGCCAGCAATGAAAACGGTGCTCACTAGCGCCATGCTGAAAAGGCTCGCGTAACGCATCATTGCCGCTCTCCGCGTTTTAGTAGCTGCATGTGCCGCACCTGGCACGGCAGAAGGGTCGAGAGTCTGGCAAAACTCAATTTTGCGGTCAAGACGGGCTGGCCCGACGGGTAAAGCCGTCAATTCGCCTTCGTTTGCGCCAGGAAAGAGCGGGTGACCTCCTCAGCGGGATCATCAAAGATTTGCTGTGAAGGCCCGGATTCGGCGACGCGGCCGCCGTGCATCACGTGCACCGTGTGGGAGACGTTGCGGGCAAAGCCCATCGCGTGGGTGACGACGATCATCGTCTGGCCGGATTTGGCCAGGTCGGCGATCACGGCGATGACTTCGGCGGCCATGCGCGGGTCCAGCGCGCTGGTCGGCTCGTCGAACAGGATCGCCTCGGGGTTCATCGCCAGCGCGCGGGCGATGGCGACGCGCTGCTGCTGGCCGCCGGAGAGCTGGTCCGGCCGGGCGGCGAAGCTTTTCGGCCAGGCCGACGCGCGTCAAGAAGCTGGCGCGGGGCCTTCTGACTCCTCGCGCGAGTCGCTTGAGGACAAACAGCGGCCCGGCCAGCACATTTTCCAGCACGCTCATGTGCGGGAACAGGTGGAACTGCTGAAACACCATGCCCACGCGGCGGCGGAGCTCGCGGAGAGATTTCGCCATTTCGCGGCGCGGCGCGCCGGGACGGAGCCGCACTTCGTCGACCTGCACTTCGCCTTCTTGAAACGTCTCCAGACCGTTGATGCAGCGCAGCAGCGTGCTCTTGCCGCCGCCCGAGGGACCGATCACGGCGGCCACTTCGCCGCGGCGCACGGAGAGCGACACGCCGTCGAGCACGCGGAGCGTTCCGTGGTTTTTCACGAGGTCGCGGACTTCGATCATGCTTTTCTCAAGATTGATGCTCACACGAGCTACTGCTAAGAACTCACGCAGAGGCGCAGGGGACGCAGAGTCATTTTACAGACAAAAACGCATACGCTTTCTGGAACACTAATTCTCGCTAATCAGCACTAATACAAGGGCATTAGCGCAGATTAGTGAAGATTAGTGTTCCTAACTCCGCGCTCTTCTGCGCCTCTGCGTGAGTCTTTTCGTTTACAGGCCGAGTCATACGGATACTTTCTTGAACCGTGTTTCCATTCGCCGCGCGACGAGCGATAGCGGGTAACTCATCATGAGATACAAGAGTGCCGTCATGAGGCCGAATTCCAGCATGAGCCGCGGGTGGCTTTGGAACAGGAAGCGGTACATGCCGGTGAGCTCCGTGACGGCGATCATCGAGCACACGGACGTGTCTTTGAACAGGGCGATGAAGTCGTTGGTGACGGGCGGAATGACGATTCGCACCGCCTGCGGCACGATCACTCGGCGCAGGCGCGGTGGGCGTGCTCATGCCGAGCGAGAGCGCGGCCTCCATCTGGCCGCGGGGAATGGCCAGCAGCCCGGCGCGGTAGTTTTCCGCCTCGTAGGCCGAGTAGTTGATGGCCAGGCCAAGTACGCCCGCCCAAAACTCGGGAATCCTGATGCCCGTGAATTGCGGCAATACGTAGTAGATCACGAACAGCTGCAAGAGCAGCGGCGTGCCGCGCAGGAACTCGACGTAAACCTCGAACGGCCAGCGAATCCACCACGGACCGTACAAGCGGCCGACAGCCACAATGAGCCCGATCAGCATCGCCAGCGGCATCGAAGCGAACGAGAGTTTGACCGTGGTCCAGGCGGCGCGCAGCAGCAGCCGTGCGTAGTGTGGCAGGTTCGCCCAGCGCGAAGGCGCAGCCGCGACGGTCGGCGGCCAGTTTTGGCCACCGCGGCCAACTGCTGCTGGTCGTCATTCCACACGCCGTACTTCTCGTAAATCCGACGCAACGTGCCGTCCTCAATCGCGGCCGACGATCGCCTCGTTGAGCCGTGCGCGCAGCCGCTCGTCGCCCGTGCGCACAAAGCCGACGTAGTAGCCCGGCTCCTCCGGCTCGCCCACGCGGCGCAGCCCGGGGAAGTCGGCGCCGTAGTGAATGGCGATCGGCAAATCCTGCACGGTGGCGTCGAGCTGGCCCTGCGACACCAGGCCCATCACGCTGGTGACCTCGGGATATTTTTTGAGCTCGACGCTTCGCCGAAGCGCTTCTCGACGTACCGCTCGGCGGCCGAGCCTTGCAGCACGCCCACGCGCTTGCGCGGCTGGCCGGCTCGGCAGCGCAAATCGTCCCAAGAGTAGATCGACGTCATCGTCGCTGCGGGCCAGCAGCTGCAGCTTGTAGATGTAGTAGGGAATGGTCGACGACCAGAGCTGCTCGCGCTCGGCCGACCACTCGTAGCCGTTGAGCACGACGTCGATCGTGCCGCGGTCGAGAATCTGCGGCAGCATCTCCCACTCCCAGTTGACGTACTCGCTGCGGACGCCGAGCTGCTCGGCCAGGTACTGGGCCAGCTCAAACTCGAAGCCAGTGAGCTGGTTGTCGGGACCTTGAAAGATGTACGGCCCGCCGCCGCTGGCGTCGCCGCCCCAGCGCAGGGCGCCGCGCTGGTGGATATCATCCAGCGTGTCAGCGGGTGCGCTTGGGGCGAAAATTAGGAGTGAACTCGCGCAAGCCAGTCTGATCGAAAATCTCAACATGAATCGACCCTTTGCGCAGGGCATGAAAATGAATTGCAGCGACGCGCGTTGAATCTTGCTCGGCAATTAGCATCGCGATGCATGCTAATTCCAAGCGGATGTCACTCGTACGGTTCTTCTTCTGCGATTAAGTTCGTTACAACTGAACAAACGAGCGTCGTGGGTTGCACGACGGCGACGAGTTTCATGGCAATTTGGGCGAAGTGGAAGCTCGTCTTGCATTGTTGCCTGCTCGTTTGCTTTCCTATTAACCCCCCGTTGGACGTAGTTTGCCAGCGGTCTGCAACAAAATTGATAGACATTAGCGGCCGTTCGTCCTAGGTTACTGGTGTTCTGCGCCTGCCTCTAGCAGCGATTTGCGGCCTGGCGGTCGAACGGATCGTTTTCTTTGTGGTGGAGAAATCTCTAATGAACCGACAACGAATGGCAATTGTACTTGTTGCGGCACTTGGATTGTTGAGCAACGCGGCCATTGATGCAGCGCCAATGTTTACGCTCGACTTTGAAACCGAGGATGACTTTGCAACGTCGCTCGTGCACGGCCAATCCATCAGCTCCATACCTCGCCCGAATCGAACGGCGCCATTCGTGCCGTTCTCCGCTGACTCTCGCCTTGAATTCGGCCGCCTGGTGAACGTCGAGCGCCACGATGATCGGCGACGATGGTCACCTGGATGCGGCGATCTTCGATTCGGATCCGGCCGACACGACGGATACCGACGACGAGAACCTGCTCGTGGGACTGGGCAACATCTTGATGCTTCAGGCGGACGAGCACCCGGACACCAGTGTCGATGCAGCCCACGGGCTGATGTTCGATGAGCCGAATGACGAGGCGACGCATACGGATCGGGGAAGCATCGTGTTCGATTTCTTGACTCCCAATGTGCATCCGATGTCGATCGACCTGATCGATATTGACCGGGGCGTCCACATGGAATTGATCCTCTCCGACAGCGCCGGAAGGCGGCGTATTTACGAGGTTCCGACGGAATGGACTACAGACATTACCGACGCGCCGATCGGCTACCAGACGCTGAGGCTCGACACGCTCATGCCGCAGCCAGCCGCCCCGAACGCAGCGGGCGATGATGCGACGGCCATCCAGGATCCGGGTTTCAACGGTTTTTCGGTCAGGCGACTCGAGGTGAGAATCTTGGGCAGTTCGCCTTCAGGCGGGATCGATAACATTGTGTTTGCGATCCCTGAGCCGAGCGCCGGCATCTTGGCGCTATTGGGCGCCATGGCGATTCTTTTCCGTAGAGTCGTCCGCGACGGCGCGCACCGCGAAATTAGCGAATGAGCTGATCAGCCGGCCTGCAGGCCGCGGTCGACGGCGTCCTGGTCGCGGCTGTAGACGGCCAGCGTGGCTTCGAAAGTTTCGCGCGGAGATTTGCCAAAGCGGTTTGTCGTCGGTGTGGGCGTTGCAGTGGGCCACGAGCAGGCGGTAGAGGAATTTGAACAGGTGCCGCGGCACGCGCAGCGAGCGGAAGGCGTCGATCAGGCGCTGGTCGGTGATCGAATCGTCGAACAGCGAACGCAGCGTGGGCTCGCTGGCCATTGGCGCCGCAGCTGCGGACGCGGGCGTTGGCCAGGTCGTACAGCGCTTCGCCCGTCCATTCGAGCGAGGGGATCATGTTCTGCTTGTCGAGCCGGGCCCGCTGGTAGAAGTCGCGGTCCTCGCGCTGCATGTAGTCGGCCAGCTCGCGCGGCAGCAGCAGCTTGAGGCCCATGCCCGGCTGCTTGAGGAACTTGTTGTCGAGCATCGACCAGACGAGTGCCCGCATGCGCTCGACGGAGCCGGTGATCAGGTGCGGCTCGTCGACGCGGTCGACCAGCACGACGATGCCGTCGCAGCCGAGCGACTTCAGCACGCCTTGAAACTTGGCCAGCAGCTCGTAGCGGTCGTCGGTGCGCTGGCTTTCGGGCAGCGGCTGGCCGTCGATGTCGCGCTTGGGGAATCGCATCAACAGGCGGCGCAGCGAGCCGCGTGCGGCTTGAGCACGCGAACGTTGCGGGCGATACGGCTGGCCGACCAAGTGCCATTTCGCGAAGCGTGCCAAGCACGGCACCCAGCCGGCAGCGACGATCACGTACGGCCAGGGCGTGGTGAGCCAGTCCCATTCGCGCCAGTAGACGATGGCCGCCACGACGGCAGCGTGACGGCGACGCCGAGCAGCGTGTCCCACCAGCTTGGCCAGGTGTGATACGCGAGCTTGCGGCGCAGGCGGTCCCAGCGCGACGAGCAACGTTCTCGCCGGTGGAGTTGTCGTAGCAGGCGGCCAGCAGCAGCAGGTCGCGCTTTTGCTGGCGGTCGAGCGTGCGCAGCCGGTCGGCGTGCTGATCTGGTTCGCGGCCGGCCCGCTCGGGTTGCGGCACGCCGAGCAGCCGATCGACGAGGCTCGTGACGCCGAGCGACAGGATCGCGTCCATGTGGTCCCACAGCTTCCATTCGGCCAGCACGCGGGCCGGGTCGCGCTGCTTGCGGGCGCTGAGCCGGTCGGCGAAGTGGTCGAGGAACGGATTGAAGTCGTCGTACTCGATGACGAACAGCCGGCTGTTTTGCGGGCTGGGCGTTGTGAAGCGCGATCCGGCCGGCCATCTGCATCCGCATGGCCGTTTTGCCGGAGCCCTTTTCGCCGAACACGATCGACGTGGCCGGGTCGGACGGGTCGCCGTAGACCTTGTCCCACGCGGGATGGTAGGTCGCGTCGCGGCAGCGGTCCTTGAACACGGGGTCGGACTGCGCATCTTCTTCCGCGAACGGATTGACGGCGATGCCGTGGTGCTCGAGCAGTTGTTGGACGCGCATGGTGGGCAGTAGTCGTAGTAGGTGAGTAAGTGAGTGGGTGAGTAAGTAAGCGAAACTGGAACCTACTCACCTACTCACTTACTTACCTACTCACCAGGAATGATGATTGGCGTGTACAATTATAGGTCGCCTGGACCATCGTGACCGATACCACGCGAACCGACGTGCTTGAGAATTCCGCGTCATGACCGCAAATGACCGCACGCCGCTGAAGACCGATCCGAAGTATGGCTATTTTCCGCGTTGGCCGGAGGATGGCGACGATTGGATCCATCCGGAGGACGTGGACGCGGCGCGCGGCGATGATCCCCAGTGGCCGGGTGTTTCGCCGCGACGGCACGGCGGGCGACTATGCGGTGTTGCATTACGGCAAGGTGCGGCTGCGCGTACTGCCCGCGTTGTGGCAGGAAGTGGGCCGGAGGGATTGGAGATCGGCGACTGGGTCGAAGTCGTTTCGCGCGGCATGGTCAACGAGCGGCGTACCGGAACGATACGCGAAATGTTATGGGACGAGGACGCGCAGGCGAATGCGCTATCAGATCTCGGAGAACGGCCAGCCGATCGAGCGGCTTTACGCGCGCGAGGATTTGCAGCGCGTGGAACCAGTCACGTAGCGGGCGGTCTTGGTACATATCCGGACTATCTTAGTCCGGCAGTTTCAGCGTTGACCGCGTAAAGTTCCCGACCAAGATGGTTGGGCTATGTATGCGCATCAATACGCGTCGTCGGCCGGTGCGGGCATCTTCCGCTCGGGAGTGTTTCCAGGTCCAACCAGGCTGGAGCGGTTGCGATTGGGCGTGCACAACTGGGCATAAACGAGAGGGTCGATCGTCTCGGCGATGAAAACGACCTGTCCGCCGCAGAACGCCATGTTCGCGCCGCCCGGATGATTGCTCGACGGGTAGCCGTAGCTCTCATAACGGAAAGGGGCGCTGCTGCCGCTACCCACGGCGGCAAACTCTGTCATCGTTTGCGGTGGTGGCGATTGATCGAAATACGCGATCGCCATTGATGCGCTCGATCGCGTGCGGCTGGTTCTCTGATGGAGCGACATTCTTCCAAATGAACCCGAACAGGTGCTTCGTGTCACGAATCTGGCTACTGGGGTCGTCGTTATTGAGGCCGTAGCTCCAGTAGAAGGATTGCAGGTTTTCGGAAACCATGAAGGTCTTGCTAGTGCCGTCGTTGGCCTGAACGTATCCAAGCGACATCTGAACGCGCGGATTCTGGCTGACATCCTCGCGGCCGTCCAGTCGCCAGAAGGCGTGAAATTGATGTTCTTGTTGTCGTCGGAGAAGATGCCGTCGGCCGGGTTTTCAAGTTTCTTGTTGGTGCGCGTCTGATCGGAAAATCCCTGGCCGGCATTGCCCACGTAGCTGCACCAGGGCTCGGTCGGAATTTCGGGCGGATCGCTGGGGCACGTGAGCATTTCAATCGCTGGCGCCGTCGGCGTGCCGCCAAAGCGAGTCGACCACTCGTCCCACAAGGCGTTGTTTTCCATGTACGGGAAAAGCATCACGATCCAACTGGCACGGCGGCCTTGCTGGGGCATGCCGTTCGCCTTGGGGCCGTTGGGGTTGAATAACTCGTTGGCATAGCCAGGCAGCTTCTTTTGTGTCGTATCGTAGCTGGTGAGCGCCAAGCTGCAATTGCTTCATGTTGTTGCGGCAGGTGTTGCCGCGTGCCGTCTCGCGGGCGGCTTGCACGGCCGGCAACAACAGTGCGACCAGCGTGCCGATGATCGCGATCACGACCAACAGTTCGACCAGCGTAAAGCCCTGCGTTCTTCGCCTCATGATTGTTCCCTTCCAATAAATTGGGGCGCGATCGGCCCCGTGTCTCTGTTCCATCGGCCGAATAACGTGGCCGAGAATGATATCGATAAGTCGTAGCGAGCCCCATGCCAGGCGCGCACCGGCCGCTACACTAACCTCCATTGTTCCAAAAGCCAGAGGTTTTGTCCAGAAAGTCAAGATGAGACGCGGTTTTTCACGGCCTTGAAAACCCTCCCCGGTGTGATATCTTCGCTTTCCTGCAGCGATTTTGTTGCAATTGAGCGTAGGTCAGGCTTTCAGGCCTGACATCGGACCGTTTTGCTTTCAGGCTCGACAGCCTGACCTACCAAGGAGATCAATCGGATGGCCATGTTCATTGGTGAAGCGTTGGCTGGTGAAGGGAACGAAATAGCCCATATCGACCTTTTGATTGGCGACAAGGACGGCCCGGTAGGCAATGCGTTTGCCAATGCGCTGGCCCGACAGAGCGAAGGGCACACGAATTTGCTGGCCGTGCTCACGCCCAACCTGCTGGCCAAGCCGGCCACCGTGCTGATCACCAAGGTGACGATCAAGGGCATGCGGCAGGCGGTGCAGATGTTCGGCCCGGCGCAGGCGGCCGTCGCCAAGGCGGTGGCTGATTCGGTGGCGGAGAACGTCATCACGCAAGAAGCAGGCGGAGGATTACGTGATGCGTGTGCGGCGTGTTCATCCATCCGCGAGGCGACCGACGACCGCAAGATCTACGATTACAACTACCAGGCCACGAAGGATGCCATCAAGAGCGCCATGACGGGCAAGCCCACGGTCGACGAAATTCTGGCCGGCAAAGACAAGGCCGCGCATCCGTTCCGCGGGTTCTAGTCGAAGGCAGCGTCGAGCCGCGCGGCGAAGCTGAGCGGTCTTTGCGAACAGACAAGGAGACAGGGAGACAGGGAGACACGGAGACAGGGAGATGCGTGGGCAACGCCTCACCGAGTGTCTCCTTGTCTCCCCTTCTCCTTGTCTCCTTGTCTATTAACTGGAAGCACGCCCAGCGCTGTAAAATCAATGCCCCTCGCCAAGAATCCTCCTTTGTCTCGACACCGACGCGCAGCCGAGTGTTTTCGATGCTGTAGTCGCAATCGATGCGGGCGCCGACCAACTGTTGCGGCATAGCGGAGTGACGGAGAGCGGCCTGCGCGATCTGGTGTACGGCGCGATGTTCACGCGCGGCCCGGCCGACTTGAAGAACACCGCCATTTTCGTCGGCGGCTCCGACGTCGCGGCTGGCGAGCGGCTGCTGGCCAAGGTGCGCGAGTGTTTCTTCGGGCCGATGCGCGTCTCCGTGATGCTGGACTCCAACGGCGCGAATACAACGGCGGCCGCCGCCGTGCTCATGGCGCAAAAACACGTACCGCTGCACGGCGCCGTGTTTACGGTGCTGGCCGCGACAGGATCGGTAGGTCGGCGCGTCGTGCGATTGCTGGCTCGTGAGGGCGCCAGCGTGCGCGTGGCGTCGCGGCAGTTAAATCGAGCGGAGGAAGTGTGCGCCGCAATTCACGCCATTCTGCCGGGCGCATGGCTCGACGCCGTCGAGACTCGCGACGAGAACTCGCTTCGCGCCGCGATGCAAGGGGCGACCGCGGTGATCGCAGCCGGAGCGCCGGGCGTCGAATTGCTGCCGGACTCTGTCCGGCGCCTGCAGCGCGAACTAAAGCTCGCGATCGATCTCAACGCCGTTCCGCCGGCCGGCATCGGCGGCATCCAGCCACAGGATAAAGCACGAGAGCGTGACGGGCAGATTGGTTACGGCGCGATCGGCGTTGGCGGCACCAAAATGAAGCTGCACAAGGCCGCGATCCGCCGCTTGTTCGAATCGAACGACGCCGTGCTCGACGCGGAAGAGATTTACGCGCTAGGAGGAAGTATTTAACCACGAAGGCCACAAAGGACACGAAGGCGCTTTTTTACCTCTTTGTGCCCTTTGTGTCCTTGTATGTTTCAAAAGTTAGTTAGTGGTGTTGTAATGGATGCTTCTCAGCAGAAGCTTGCGCAGCGTAGCAAGCAAGCTTCTGCTGAGAAGCCGGCGACAGATCGAGCGTGTTCAGGTGCCAACGACACCGCCACGAAGCGTGATCGTCGCCGGTCTCGTGGACGTAACCCGAACAGCCGCCAGAACCACTCGTCCGTTCCTGGAAGAGTGAGTTCGCATCCGCAAGACAGGGACATGTTCATGGATCCGACTTCCCACACGCTGGTAGGTATCGATGTCGCCAAGTATTCGTTGGACGTTTACGTGGCAAGCAATGGCCGGAGCTTCACCATTAAGAACACCAGCGCCGGCTTTAGACAGCTTCTCGATGAGCTGCCTGCGACCGGCAACTGCCTGGTCGTGGTCGAAGCCACCGGAGGTTATCAAAGCCGCCTGGTCGGCGCGCTCATGGCCGCCGGCCACCAGGTGGCCGTGGTGAATCCGCGTCAGGTCCGCGACTTCGCTCGCGGCCTGGGCATCCTGGCCAAGACTGACCGACTGGATGCGCGAGTCATCGCCCGCTTCGCAGAGCAGGCCCAACCTCGGACGGTTGAGGTTGGCTCGGAAAAACAGGCCGAATTGCGCGAGCTGGTGACGCGCCGCCGGCAATTGGTCGAGCTGCGCACGGCCGAACAGGACCGCCTGGAGACAACGCTCACCAAGGTCGTTCGCAAAAACGTGCGTCATCTCATCGAGCAGCTCGAGAAACAAATTCATCAGCTGGAGGAGGCCATCGGCCAGCTGGTGGAAAGCCAGCCGGAGCTGTCCTCGAAGGCTGCCTTGCTGGAAAGCGTACCGGGCGTGGGACCCGTCACCGTGACGAGTCTTCTGGTGGACTTGCCCGAACTGGGGCGTCTCGATCGGCAGCAAGTGGCCGCACTGGTCGGCGTGGCCCCCTTCAATCGTGATAGTGGCAAGTTCCATGGTCGTCGTGCGATCTGGGGTGGCCGGGCGGCCGTCCGCAGCGTGCTCTATATGGCGGCGCTCACGGCTCGACGTTCCAATCCAGTGATCCGTGAATTCGCCCAACGGCTCGAGGCCGCCGGCAAACCCTTCAAGGTCGTCCTCACCGCCTGCATGCGTAAACTGCTTGTGATCCTCAACTCAATGCTCAAAAACAATCTTCCTTGGAATCCTAAACTTCATCCACATTCTGGTTGACAATCAACACAGCCGCTTCGTGGTTTTTTCCTTTAGAATCGTAGACGTGGCCAAGGGCAAACCAAAACGCCGTCGAAGCGCGCCGTCGACAAGCGGCTTGAGCATTCGCCGCTCGACTGATGGGCGCAGTTGGGTGCTGGTGCACCCGCGCTGTGCGCGTGATCGGGCAGAGGACCTCGACGAAGTTCGTGCGATGGTCGAGGCCGGCGAGTCCGATATCGCACTTGATGAACTACGATGGCTGCTTTCCGGCTGCGCCGAATTCATCGCGGCCCACGTGGTGCTTGGTGAGTTGGCGCACGATTCCGGTGACATGAACTTAGCCCGCGGGCACTACGGGGCCGGCTATCAACTCGGGTTGCAGACGTTGCGACGGGGCAAGATGCCAAAGCCGCTTTTGTATTCGCAGGCGGCAAATCGCCCGTTCTTCGAAGCGGGACGCGGCTTGGCCTGGTCGCTCGAAAAGCTGGGCAAACGGCAAATGGCCGAGGAAGTTGTGGCAACGCTTGTCGAACTCGATTCGTCCGACCCATTGCAACTGCGGCGGATGCTAGATGAACTGCGCAGCGGCGGTGCGCCGATCGTAGATTTGTCGCCGAAGTTCCCGCCAGGCGTCTAATCGATGTAGTCGGAGGCGTTTAGTTTACGATCAATGTCCGCCTCGGCCAGCGGGCGTAACAACCACTCGCAAGCCGCTTTCCCCCGGCCGTTCGCAGGAACAGCTCACCCGACTCGGGCGGCTGGCCGCAGTGGCCGAAGATGCCTTCGCTCAGATAAGCCGCCAGCTCCGCCGGGCCGATGCCGGTGGAGTGGCACGACACAACAACAAACGCGCGGTTGTCGGCCGTGAGCTCGCCGCACATCTCGAGCAGCGGCAGCAGGTGTTCGTTGATTTTCCAGCGTTCGCCGGTCGGGCCGTGGCCGTAGCTGGGCGGGTCGAGAATCACGGCATCGTATTTATTGCCGCGTTTGAGCTCGCGGCGGCAGAATTTGATGGCGTCTTCGGCAATCCAGCGAATGGGCCGGTCGGCAAGCGCGGAGAGTTCGGCGTTTTGCCGGCGCGGTCGACGATATTCTGCGCGGCGTCGATGTGGACAACTTCCGCCCCGGCCGCCGCCGCTGCCAGCGTACTGCCGCCTGTGTAGGCAAACAGATTCAGGACGCGAGGCGATCGTTCATCGCCGAGATGCGACCTTAATCGCGTGACTTGGCGCACAATCCAGTCCCAGTTGTCGCGCTGCTCGGGAAATACGCCGATCTGGCCGGATGGCAGCGCGTCGAGCTTCAAGCTGAATGTCGCCGCACTGTCATGTCCGAACCGCCAATCGTCCGGTTGCCACTGCTTCGGAGAAGGCGACCACGAGCCATCGCCGGTGCGCGGGCCGCGAAATCGGGCAGTAGCATCATTCCAAAGCTCCGGCTGCGACTTTTTGCCGCCCTCGGCGGCCAAGCTGGGCCGGTTGAGCACAATGCCGCCAAATCGTTCCAGCTTGCGACCCTCGCCGAAGTCCAGCAGCTCGTACGGATCCTTTTCACTGTCAACCATGGGCGTCTTGAAATCAGAAGTCGGCACGAAGGACTGCGGCTATAATCCCCAACCCAACAGCGATGATATTCATCAGAATGAACGTGTCGCGGAGAACAAAACGTCGGTGACTGATACGGTCCGATGAGGCCAAGGCAGCAGATTACGATAAGTACAAACAATGGCGAGGCAATAATAAAAAAATTTCGAACTCATCCAACTGGGCCCCGCGGCCGCAGATTTGGTCGCCATAGTCCGAAAAATCGCCGTCTTTTCGGCTTAGTCGGATAGTCGTAAAATGTACAGTTTGCGCTCGAGCCAGCGGACGCTCATTGCGTGGGGGCAGGCCGCGAGCGCCAAGGACTGCAATTCAACGGCGAACTGATGCCCGCTTCCGATATCGTTATCCAAGGTGCCCGCGAGCACAACCTCCGCAGCGTCGACGTTACGCTTGCCGCGCAACCAGCTGATTTGCCTGACCGGCGTGAGCGGGTCGGGCAAAAGCTCGCTGGCGTTCGACACGCTGTATGCCGAAGGGCAGCGGCGGTACGTCGAAAGTCTGTCCACGTTCGCCCGGCAGTTTCTCGGGCAGATGCCCAAGCCGGACGTCGACCACATCAGCGGCCTGAGCCCGTCGATTTCGATCTCGCAGAAGTCGTCCGGCAACAACCCGCGGTCGACCGTCGGCACGATCACCGAGATCTACGATTTTCTGCGCGTGCTGTATGCCCGCGTCGGCCAGCGGCCATTGCCCGCAGTGCGGCAAGCCGATCACGGCCCAGACGCGCGAGCAGATCATCGGCCGCATCCTGGCGCTGCCGGCCAAGACGCAAGTTCGCGGTGCTCGCGCCCGTCGATCCGCGGCCAGAAGGGCGAGTACCGCGACCTGTTCGAAGACCTGCGCAAGCAGGGCTTCGTGCGGGCGCGCGTCGACGGCCGCATCGTGTCGCTCACCGACGATCTGTCGCTCGACCGCCAGATGCGGCACAACATCGAAGTGGTCGATCGACCGGCTCACGGCCGGGCCGAGCATCCGCGGGCGGCTGGCCGAAGCGGTCGACACGGCGCTCGCGGTCGGCGAAGGGCAACATCATCGTCGCGGTGCAGGACGGCGACGACGAGCCGAGCGAGCCGCGACCGCTGCGCAGGTGCCGCCGACCCCGGCGATCGAAGGCGATGCAGCAACGGCCGAGGACGAGGACGCCCCGGCTCGCACGACTCGCGGAAAGCGCGCGCCGGCGGCACGCAGCCCGGCGACATCGTCCTCGTCGTCCCACTTCGCCTGCACCGAATGCGGCATCAGCTTCGAAGAGCCGACGCCGCAGCTGTTCAGCTTCAACAGCCCGCAGGGCATGTGCCTGACGTGCGACGGGCTCGGCGAGTTTTTCAGCTTCGATCCCGAGCGGCTCGTCGCCGCGACCCGAAAAGTCGTTCGTCGCAAGGGTGCATCGAGCTCATCGGCCCGTGGAAGGATCTGGGCCGCTGGAAGCGGCACATCTATCGCGGCGTGGCCGAGACGATGGAGCGCAAGCTCGAGCTGGCCGAGGGCACGCTGCTCGAAACGCCGTGGCACGAGCTTCCGGAGAAGCAGCGCGACATCTGGCTGTGGGGCACCGGCGACGAGCACATCACGTTCACCTGGCGGGCCGGCAAGGCGGCGCAGAAATACGGCGGCACGTTCGAAGGCATCATCCCCGAGCTGCTGGAAAAATATCGCACCAGCAAGAGCCACGGTGCAGATTCGGCAGCTCGAACAGTACATGAGCGTGATCCGCTGCCCCGATTGCGCGGGCCAGCGGCTCAATCCGCAGGCGTGCGCGGTGACGCTCACCACGGCCAGCCCGCAGTTCGCCGATCGGCCGCACAGCTGACGCTGCCCGAAGTATGCGCGCTGGCCGTGTCCGACGCGGTCGAGTTCTTCGCCGAGCTCGAGCTGGAAGGCAACGAGAAGCTGATCGCCGCCGAGGTGCTGAAGGAAATCCGCGGCCGGCTCGGCTTCTTGCACGAATGTCGGCCTCGAATACCTCACGCTCGAACGCACCGCCCCCACGCTTTCCGGCGGCGAGTCGCAGCGCATCCGCCTGGCCGGGCAGATCGGCTGCGGCCTGGTCGGCGTGCTCTACATCCTCGACGAACCGTCGATCGGCCTGCACCCGCGCGACAACGAGCGGCTGCTCGCCACGCTCGCCAGCCTGCGCGACCTGGGCAACACGGTCGTCGTCGTCGAGCACGATGAAGACACGATGCGGGCGGCCGACCACATCATCGACTTCGGCCCCGGCCCGGGCGTGCGCGGCGGCGAAGTCGTGGCGATGGGCACGGCCGACGGAGATCGCCGAAGAGCCGCGAAGCGTGACCGGAGCGTTTCTGTCGCGGCAAGCGGAAGATTGAAGTGCCGGCGGAATGCAAGATGCGGATCGCGGAGTGCAAGACTGCAGGAGCGAGGAGCGAGAGCAACGACCAATCGAAATCGGCGATCGCAAACTCGCTCCTCACTCCTCGCTCCTCGCTCATCGTCGGCGCTCGCCACAACAACCTCAAGAACATCGACGTCGAAATCCCGCTCGGCGCGTTCGTCTGCGTCACCGGCGTCTAGCGGCTAGCGGCAAGAGCTCGCTGGTGAACGACATCCTGGGCGAAGCGCTGCTGCGCGACCTCATGGGCGGCAAAGGCCAGCCCGGCGAGCACGATCGCATCGAGGGCGTCGATCAGCTCGACAAGCTGATCGTCATCGACCAGTCGCCGATCGGCCGCACGCCGCGCTCGAACCCGGGCACGTACATCAAGGTGTTCGACGACATCCGCAACCTGTACACGCAGCTCCCCGAATCGAAGCGCCGCGGCTACAAGCCGGGCCGGTTCAGCTTCAATGTCGCCGGCGGCCGCTGCGAGGCGTGCGAAGGCAACGGCTCGAACCGGCTGGAGATGGATTTTCTGGCCGACGTGTGGGTCACGTGCCCCGTGTGCCAGGGCCACCGCTTCAATCGCGAAACGCTGCAGGTGATGTATCAAGGAGAAGAGCATCGCCGAAGTGCTGGAGATGGACGTGCAGCAGGCGCTCGAGCACTTCGAAAACATCCCGCCGATCCACCACAAGCTCGAGCACGCTGCACGCGGTGGGCCTCGACTACATCAAGATCGGCCAGCCGTCGCCGACGCTTTCCGGCGGCGAGGCCCAGCGGATCAAGCTGGCCCGCGAGCTGGTGAAGAAATCCACCGGCCGCACGCTGTACTTGCTCGACGAGCCGACGACCGGCCTGCACTTCGCCGACATCGAGCTGCTGCTGAAGGTGCTGCACGATTTCGTCGACGCGGGCAACACGGTGCTGGTGGTCGAGCACAATCTCGACGTGGTCAAAACGGCCGACTGGATCATCGACATCGGCCCGGAAGGCGGCGCAGGCGGCGGCCGGATCGTCGCCTGCGGCACGCCGGAGGAAGTGGCGCGAAATGCCGAGTCGTACACCGGCCAGGCGCTGGCGCCGCTGTTGGGCATCAAGACCGAACGCGTCAGCGCCCGGCTACGCCGGAAGCGGCTAAGCCGCAAGCGAGCAAGAACGGTCGCAATGGCACGGCACGCGAGGCCACGCATATCACCGTGCGCGGCGCGCGGCAGCACAATCTGCGCGATCGTCGACGTCAAGATCCCGCGCGACCAGATGACCGTCTTCTGCGGGCCGAGCGGCTCGCGGCAAGACCTCGCTGGCGATGGACACGATCTACGCCGAAGGCCAGCGGCGGTACGTCGAAAGCCTCAGCTCCTACGCCCGGCAGTTCGTCGGCCAGATGCAGAAGCCGCAGGTCGATCACATCGACGGCCTCTCGCCGGCGATCGCCATCGAGCAGCGCAACACGGGCCACACGCCGCGCTCCACCGTCGGCACGGTCACCGAAATCTACGACTACTTCCGCATCCTGTTCGCCCGGCTCGGCCAGCCGCATTGCCCCGAGTGCGACATGCCGATCGGCACGCAAACGTCCGACCAGATCGTCGACAAGCTGCTCGAAGAGCCGGCCGGCACGAAGCTGTACGTGATGGCGCCGGTCGAGGTGCAGGTCGGCGAGCAGTACGAAGCGCTGTGGGAATCGCTGCGCGGCGGCGGCTACGTGCGCGTGCGGATCGACGGCGAAACGCACTCGCTCGATAAGACGCCGACGATCGATCGCCGCCGCAAGCACGACGTGGAGGTGGTCGTCGACCGGATCGTCGTGCGCGCCGATGCGCGCTCGCGAATCGCCGGCAGCATCGAGAACGCGCTCGCGCTCGGCAAGGGCGTGGTGCACGTGGCCCATCCGGCACGACGATGTGCCGGAGCCGCGCTGGCCGGTCCGTGTGCACAGCCAGCACCTGGCCTGCGAGAAGTGCGGCCGCAGCTTCGACACGCTCAACCCGCACAATTTTTCGTTCAACAGCGCGCTCGGCTGGTGCCCGGCGTGCGAAGGGCTTGGGCACGCAAGTCGGCGCGAACCCCGCGGCGCTGCTCCGCGACCCGAAGCTGACGCTCGCCAAGGGCGCGCTGCTGGTGTGGCCCGACGTCAGCCTGGCCGATGTTCGCAGCGATGCTCGCGGCGCTTTCGGCGCACACGGGCGTGCCGATCGACGTGCCGTATCAGCGACCTGTCGCCGCGGCAGCGGCGGATGGTGCTGTTCGGCACGGGCGAGGAGTGGATCGATGTATGCGACCAAAAGCTCGGCAGAGCCGGGGGCTGCCGGCAAACGGAAGACGCGACAGCACCGGCTCGCCGAGCGTCAGCAACGCCGCTATTCCGCTTCCAATTCAAAGGCCTGTACCCGGCGCTCGAAGAAGCCTCGAAGCTTTCGCCGCGGCTGCGCGGCCATGCTGGAGCAATTCGTCGGCGAGATCGATTGCAGCGAGTGCGGCGGCAGCCGGCTGCGCGACGATGCGGCCGCCGTGCGATTCCGCGACCGCACGCTCGACCAGATCGGCCGCACGCCGCTGGGCGAGCTGCTGGCGCAAATCAAGAAATGGCAGCTGGCAGCGAACGAAAAGAAAGTCGCCGGCGAGCTGGTTCGCGAAATCGAAAACCGGCTCACGTTCCTGGTCGACGTCGGCCTCGACTATCTCACGCTCGGCCGCGCTGCTCCCACGCTTTCCGGCGGCGAGGCCCAGCGCATCCGCCTGGCCAGCCAGGTCGGCAGCGGCCTGTGCGGCGTGCTGTACGTGCTCGACGAGCCGACGATCGGCCTGCACCCGCGCGACAACACACGCCTCGTCGCCGCGCTGCACAAGCTGCGCGACCTCGGCAACACGCTGATCGTCGTCGAGCACGACCGCGAAGTGATCGCCGAGCGCCGACGGCCTTGTCGACTTCGGCCCCGGCGCCGGCCGGCTCGGCGGGCAGATCGTCGCATCCGGCACGCCCGCAGCAGGTCGCCAAGCAGCGTGCGCAGCGTCACCGGGCCGTATTTGAGCGGGAAGAAGGCGATTCCGGTGCCGACAAATCGTCGCGTGCCGATTGTTTCAGACTGGATTAAGAAAGAATGACGAAGCACGAATGACGAATGACGAAAACAAAGACAACATTCGTCATTCGTCACTCGTCATTCGCCATTTCTAGAGATCATCGGCGCGCGCCACAACAACCTCAAGAACATCAACGTCGCGATTCCGCTCGGCACGCTCACCGCCGTCACCGGCGTCAGCGGCAGCGGCAAGAGCTCGCTCGTCGAGGACATTCTCTACAACCAGCTCGCCCGAAACGCTGCACCGCGCCAGCACGATGCCCGGCGCGCACGAAACGATTCGCGGCATCGAGCACATCAACAAGGTGATTCGCGTCGATCAGCAGCCGCTGGGCAACACGCCGACGTCGAACCCGGCCACGTACACCGGCGTGTTCGAGC
Source organism: uncultured Planctomycetota bacterium (assembly GCA_963713365.1). Classification (GTDB taxonomy): domain Bacteria; phylum Planctomycetota; class Planctomycetia; order Pirellulales; family Lacipirellulaceae; genus JABDGM01. The sequence goes on from CAVQLN010000017.1 coordinate 195,548, forward strand.
TGATTCGCAAGCTGTTCGCGCAGCTTCCCGGAGTCGAAGCTCCGCGGCTACACGGCCCGGCGGTTCAGCTTCAACGTGCCCGGCGGCCGCTGCGAAGCGTGCGAAGGCAACGGCCAGAAGTGCATCGAGATGCACTTTCTGCCCGACGTGTGGGTCGAGTGCGAAACGTGCCGCGGCCAGCGCTACAACCCCGACATGCTCGAAGTGCGTTTCCACGGCAAGAACATCGCCGACGTGCTCGACATGTCGTGCGGCGACGCGGTCGAAGCTGTTCGCGAACATCCCGAAGATTCGCCGCATCCTGCAGACGCTGTGCGACGTCGGGCTCGATTACCTCACCCTCGGCCAGAGCGCGCCGACGCTCTCCGGCGGCGAAGCCCAGCGCGTGAAACTGGCCGCCGAGCTTGCTCGGCCCGACACGGGCCAAACGCTCTACCTGCTCGACGAGCCGACGACCGGCCTGCACTTCGACGACCTGGCCAAGCTGCTCGAAGTGCTCAACCGCCTGGTCGACCAGGGCAACACGGTCGTCGTGATCGAGCACAATCTCGACGTGATCAAGACCGCCGACTGGATCATCGACCTCGGCCCGGAGGCGGGGGCGGACGGCGGGCACGTGGTGGCCTGTGGAACGCCGGAGCAGATCGTGGCAGCGAGGAGCCGCGCAGAGGGTACCCGGCAAGGAGCGAGGAGTCGGAAAGCGACTACAGCGCATGCGCAATCCAACGTCCAAAATCCGAAATCCGAAATCGTTGTCTCCCACACCGCCATCGCCCTCGCGCCCGTGCTCGCCGCCGGCCCGTGTGTCGAGCGCAAGCCGTACGATCCGCGGCCGCACGTCGAGCCGCGCGCCGAGGACGACTCGACATCGACGAGGTCGGCCGCGACACGCGGATGCCGTGGGAAACCGACGGCCGGCGCTGGCACACGAGCGATCGCGTCGCCCGCGACGGCCGGGCATGCTGCTGGGACGGCCGCATCCTCGACGCCATCGAACAGCGGATTCACGAGCTCGGCGAGTTCAGCGAAACCAATTGGAACAACCGCTCGATCGTCGAGATCACCGCCGCGAAAAAATCCGACGGCTGGTTCTTCCACGCGATCACGGGCGAGCGCTGGCTGGTGAAGCTCAAGTTCCGCACGGCGAAGAAGACATTCGAGCGCGACAAGCTGGTCGCGGACCTGGGCCTCAAGCCGCTCAACGACATCGACGAAATCGAGGCCTACGGCCACGGCCCGCGAGTGAAGTGCAAGAACCTGCGCGGCCCGTGGCAGGAAGTGCAGATCGACGCCCACTCGTGGGAGGAGATCGACACGCCGGCGTTCTGGGCGTTCTTGGAGCGGGCGGTGGCCGGCTTCCAGAAATTCACCGAGCGCGTTGAGCACAAGCCCGAGGACGTGATGCCCTGGAAAGTGCTCGGGCAGAAATGGCACCTTTCGCGAAGGGCTTTCCGCCGGGCAAGAAGACGGATTGGAAGCCCGAGGTGCTCGAAGAGCTGCTAGAAATGCTCGCCGACGCGGTGCCCGGCGGGCAGTTCTTGTGGAACAATCAGAACGTCGTGTACCTGATGGTGCCGGGCGTGCGCAAGCCGTGGGCCACCGTGTTCACGAAGCGGCTGGCCGGCGTGGACCTTATTCTCAACGGGCCGAAGGGTGCATTCCAGCTGGGCAGCGTCGCGGAGCTTGGGTCGACGCGCGCGCTGGCCACGGACAGCGAGGACCGCGATCAGGTGAAACTGCGGTTCGTCACAACCGAGGAACTGCACGGCGGCAATGTGGCTGCGTTTTTGAAGATACACTTGGAGTCGCTGCGCGGCGTGGCAGCGGTAGCGGTTGAATAATGTCGATCACGTCTGAAACATCGAATACGTTGGTAGCGCCGCGGTTCTTGTTCCGCTTCGCCGTGCCCCTCGTGCGCCGCGAGCCGATCTGGAAGCCGGGCGGCCTTGAGCTGGAGGAATCCTATCGACTCGTGAACCTGGCTGAGCTGGATGCGGGCACCGACGATCGTGAACGCGCGTTTGCCGATGTGCGGATGGCCTGGAATACCGACGGATTGGTGTTCAACGTACGCGTCGAAGGAAAGAAGCAGCCGCCGTGGTGCCGCGAAGGTCGGCTGGAGGACAGCGACGGACTGCAGGTATGGATCGATACGCGCGCGACGCTCAACATCCATCGCGCCAGCCGGTATTGCCATCGCTACGCGTTTCTGCCGGCCGGCGGCGGACAGCGGGCAAGCGGAACCGGTCGCCGACCAACTGCTGATCAACCGTGCCCGCGAGAATGCCCGGCCGATTCGGCCGCGCGAGCTGCAGGTCGCCAGCCGCGTGACCAAGTCGGGCTATTGGTTGGCGGCGTTCGTGCCGGCCGTCGCGCTGGGCGGTTACGACCCGCACCAATATCGGCAGATTGGCTTTACGTATGCGGTATACGACCGCGAGCTCGGGTTGCAGACGTTCGCCACCGGGGCGGCGATTCCCGTTCGATGAGGACCCGACGTGCTGGGCGGCGCTTGATCTTGGTGGAAGCGGAAAGCTAAACAGCGAGCGGTCTCACTTTTTCAGCCGTCCATGCACATACACGTCGCCATCGAGTTCTTCGATGGTGATGTCGGCGAGTTGAAGCGCATCGGAGATTTTCGCGTTTCCAGCGCCTGCCAACTGGGCTCGCCGCGTCGGCGCCGCCGGCCAGCTTGGGCGCGATGAAGACGTGCACCTCATCGATGGAGCCGGCATCGAAAAAAGCACCGAGCAATTTGCTGCCGCCTTCGACAAGTACGTTCGTCATGCGGCGGCGTCCCAATTCGTCGAACAAAGCGCGCAATCGTTCGGCGTGTGTTTCGCCTGTACAGCGGTAAATCTCAATGCCGGCCGTAGCCAGGCGTTCGCACGCATTCGCGTCGGTGTGTGATGCGGCTGCGACAAGAACGGGTACATCGGCCGCAGTCTGTGCAAGGCGGCTCTCAGGCGACAGTGATCGCGGCCGAATCGACCACGATTCGCGTGGCAACGCGCTTGACGTCGGCGCAGTCGGCCGGGCGGGCCGTGAACAGCGGATTGTCGATGCGCGCGGTGCCGCTACCGACGATGATCGCGTCAACGCGCCCGCGAAGCTGATGCACGACCGCTCGCGATGCCTCGCTGGAGATCCATTGGCTATCGCCGGTGCGCGTGGCGAGCTTGCCGTCGAGCGTCATGGCCCATTTGGCAATGACCCAGGGGCGGCCGGTCGCAAGCAACTTCCGATACGGCGCAATCAGCCAGTTTGCTTCTGCAGCGCGAACCCCCACGTCGCACTCAACGCCGGCCGGCTCGCAACTCGGCAATGCCTCGACCGGCAACTTGCGGAAATGGATCCTCGACGGCAACGACGACTCGCTTGACGCCAGCGCGCAAAAGCGCCTGCGTGCAGGGCGGTGTTTTCCCGTGATGGCAGCAGGGCTCGAGCGTGACGTATGCGGTGGCGCCCGCCGCGTCGCCCGGCGGCGGCTGTTAGCGCGTTAATTTCCGCATGCGGTCCGCCGAAGTGTTCATGAAATCCTTCGCCGACAATGTCCGCGCCCTGAGTAATGACGCAGCCGACCATGGGGTTCGGCTCGACGCGTCCTTGCCCGCGCATTGCCAGGGCGAGGGCCCGGCCCATGAAACGCTCGTCTTGTTCGGCGCGGCGTGTCACCGGGCGCTGCGCCGCGTTAGGACGGCGTCCAAAGGGTGGACTTCCGCCCGCGGGCCGTTCGCTGTCGGGAGTCCAGATGCGGCCGGCAGGGGGCGGGGTGCTGCCGGCGCGCCGCCATCGGCAAATCTTCCTGAGGCGACGCCTGCATGGGCAAAGCATCCGGCGGAATCACGCCCGTTTCATAGAGCAGCCGATAGAGCGCTGTCGCAACTTGCGGATCGTCGAGATGCTCGCGCTCGATTCGCGCAAGAGCTCCTTGGCCTCTTCGGCGTTGCCGGCCGTGATATGCAGCTCCAATTCGGCGAGGTCCCAGGTGGCGGTTGATTCGCCGGCAGCTCGGCTTTGCTCCCTGGCTTCGCCAATCAGCGCTAGCGCACGATCGGGTTCGGTTTCCGCTGCGAGGAGGCGCTGATAGGCTTCGACTGGCGGAATTCGTTTTGCCAACGAAGGCCGGCGAACGGCTTCCTGCGCAGTGTGGACAATTGCCGCTTGGCCCCCGGCTAAAACAGCTCGGCGATAAAGTTGCACAAGGTCATCGTCGGATACCGCATCCATTTTGAGCCGCGGAATACGCACCAGCGGCAGGCTGTTCACGGACTGGCCGCTCGGCTCGATCGGCCCGGGTTGCGGAAGATCAAGTTCCTGGCGCAATTGCGCGATGGTTTCCGCGTCGCGACCCGTGCCGGTGCCCTGCTCGAGTACCAACACGGCCGCCATCAGCGGTATGCGAAATTGTGGATCGCTGGCCGCCTGGCGCGGCGTTTTGCCGCCCAGGGAAGGACGCGGCAGCGACGGCCAGCGCTCGAGCAGTACGACGCGACGCTCGTCCGCCAGTAAGCCGCCGGCGCACCTCTGGCGGCGTATCGCGCGGCATGTGCCAGCGCCAGTTGAGCGCTTGCTCCGTCGTAGAGACGGAGCCGATCACCGTCTCCTCGCTCAACTCGCCCAGCGCATCGCCGCCGATTTCCTTCACCGTCGCAACGCCAGCGTCGAAGGCCGGGCCCTGATCGAGCGTGATTTCGAGGCGCTCCGGGCGATCGGTCTGGCGGCCGTATACGGCCATGATGCCCACCAGACGCGGCACGCGCTCACGCGTCAGGTCGGAGCCCGATTCGGGCATCGGCTTATCCAAAAGTGCGTACGTGTGCCGCGGCGGGGGCTCATCGCTCTGTGAATAGGCGGACGGATCCAAATGGAAGTGTTGAATGCGACGGTCGGCTGCCAACCGCCCCGCTAACGCATCCTGGTCGGTAACGGCATACGTTTGCTTGACCGTATCGAGCTGCTGCTCCTTCTGGTCGGGGTCGAGCAGTTGAGCGATCGCTTCGGCTTCGATGGCGTCGTCGAGCGGTACTTCGAGCTGAGCGTAGGCGTGCAAGCCGGCTACCAGCGAGCGGTCGTCGGCCAGCCATCCGCCTAACAGGGCCCGATTGAATACAAGTGTCGGATCGGCACCGTAGCGCTGTCCTAAGCGGTCGATAATTCCGACGGCGTCTTGCCATTTGCCATGGTCCGCAAGTATCGACGCCTGCGATGCCTCGTTCTTCCACGGCGCGTCTTCCGGCCAAGGCCGAAGACGAATCTGATCTCGCAACAGCAGCGGCAGACCGGAATAGTGGTTAAGACCGATCAGGGCTTCGTACGCTCGAGTGTCGTCCTTGGGAGCGATGTTGGCGTGCAGCCAGAGATGCGCCTGGGCGGCCAGAATGTGGCCCGCTTCGAGCAGCGCGCCGCCGACGGCGCCGATCGCCTCGAAGACGCGCTGCGGCATGTCGCGCTCGACGAGCGCCAGGCCCCTCTGCAAGGCAGCGGCCGCGGCGCGGGCTTCGCCGGTTTCTGACAAGAACAACGCACGACACGCATGCGCGGACGGGCTGTCAGGATGAGCAGCCACGAATTCCTCGACCGTTTGCCGCGCCGCGTCCAATTCGCCGAGCGACAATTCGAGCGAAGCCTTGAGATCCAGCAGCGATGCCTGCTTGGGATGGGAGGCCAAAGTGTGCTCGACGTGCCGCAAGGCGGCCTTGGGCTGGTCGCCCTCGATCATGCGGTGAATCTTTTCGATTTCGCTGACCACGTCGGAGCAGCAAAACTTCAGTTTCTTGCCGCTGCCGCAGGGACACAACGCATAGGGATCAATCGCCATGATGAGACCATGATCTTGGCTGGTAGCTGCTGGAATGGCCAGTGCAGCAGACGATCCTAACATAGTGCCGCGGCGGATGACGACCCGCCCTCCGAGCCCAGATTTGTGCTTCAACTGGCACCTAGCAGAGCCAAGAATCTGTGCCGTTGTGTCCTCTTTTTGTCTGATGCGGCCACGAGTTCATCTTCGTACCGCCGTGGCGGCGATCGAAAGCCGGACGGCACTCACGATCGCTGGTGGACGAGTGAACTTCGCTTTTCGGCGAACACCTTGAGAAGCGACTTCTGCGGATCGGCGAACTTGATGACTCCCTCGCGCATCAGCTCCGCTTCAAGCTTCACCATGTCGACTTTTGCGTCGATCTCTCTGAGCACTTCCGCCGGCGGCATCGTATCGACCGTGCGCTGAAACGCCAGGCCGCTTGCCTCGACAGCCTCGTTCGTGGCGGGCGGATTCGTTTGGATGTCGCTGCCGGCGAGCGCGATGACATACTTCCATGGCGGATCCTGCGGCTTCTTGGTGCCCGTGCTGGCGAAGACGATTTCTTGCCGCAAGGGCGTCGGCCGCGCTTTCCAGAATTCCTGATTCGCCCGCCAGATGCGCTTGGCGCCGACGATGCCCACCTGGCCCTGCGCGGCCGAGGAAAGATTCGGCACATGCTTCTCGGTGTACACATCGACGCGCGAGATGAAGATGCTGTACACGCTCTTGAACGCCTCGAGTGACTTGCGGCGCTGGGCTCCGCGCCAAATCGCGTCGCGCGCCGCCTCGTACTGGCGCATGGTGAAGATCAGGGTCACGTTGAGGGTGACGCCGGCGGCCGCGAGTTGCTCGAGAGCGTCGATCCCCGCTGGCGTGGCCGGGACCTTGATCATCCGATTACGGTGGCCTTCCGACCATTGACGCCCCAGCTCGATGTACCGGGCCGCCCGCTCGCGGTGCGAAAGCGTGCTCGACGGATCTTCCAGCAGCGGATCGAGCTCGAAGCTCACATAGCCGTCGTCGCCTTGCGTGGCTTTCCAAACCGGCAGGAAGACTTCTTGGGCGCTCCGAACGACCGTGTCGGTCAACTGCCAGGCGGCATTCCTCGTCACTCAGCCCGCGATCGATGATCGCCGCTTCGAGGTCGTCGTCAAACCGGCCCGTTTGAATCAGGTCGGCGATGATGATCGGGTTCGAGGTCGCGCCGGAAGCGCCCGAGCGCGATTGGCTTTCACCAGATCGGGGTCAACCGAATCGAGCCAGAGCTTGGTGCCGCTGGCGATCAGGGACTGAAGTGGTGACGCCATCGCTAGCTCCTATTTGCAGCCGGAACGGGGTAAGATCCAAGGCCAAAATCATACAATCATTGGCCAAAGAGGTGAACCGGCGGGTCTCCTACGATCCATGCGAAACTAGGCGAAAGAGTGCGACTATTCGGAAGGCGGTGACCCTGACAATTCCCATGATTCTAACGGTTATCCCTGCATTGACGACTACGGAAGGTCGATTAACGAATCAGGTATCGCTGCGTCGGCCCCCGGCGCGCGTTTCCGATCGCCCGCTCGCGTCGGGCAACGCCATAGGTGAGGGGAGCGCATGGCTGCATTGGACGTGCAAGCTGTGCACTTGCGGCTGTGAGGAGACCTGATCCATGACCAAATTGACCCGGTTTCTCGGGCTGATCATAACCGCCGTATTGCTGGCAGGCGACGCACGCAGCGAGGACCTGCCGCTGCCTGATGATGAAGGCGCAGCAAATACACCCGACCTTTCGCTCCCGGCGTTTGAGCCGGACGATGAATCGGGGCTCGGCGCACGAGGTTCCGATGAGCAAAGCATGCTGTCCGAAGACGCTCGTGACCGCGGCGGTTTCGCCGACGAGTACCAGGAATGGCAGTTGCGTGGCCATGGACCGTTCCTCTCGGAGCACCACGGCATGTGGATGAACCATACGGCGCCGATCGAAAGCACCGGCACGTGGCTGCGGCGTGGGATGTGGTACGCCGAGACGGAAGCAGTGATATGGAACCGTCATTGGAGCCGCGACGCCAAAATCATGGCGGTTCAAGATCCCAACGGGAACTTTTTCGCAACGAACCGCCTGCTGGTGCTCGACGGGGCTCATCCCGGGTGAGGATTCTTCGGTGCGGGGCACGCTTGGCCATTTTCTTTTCCGCGACGCCGGAAATCGCGACCACACGGTCGAATTCACAGTTTTCGGCAGCGGAGACTGGCACCAGCATCGGCGGATCTCGTCGGTCAATGATTTTGGATTGTTCGTGCCGTTCTTCAGCGATGGCGGCAATCCATCGTTCGACCGCTCGAGCACCCAGATCGTCGACTACAGCAGCACCTTCCGCAGCTTTGAGGCAAATTACCGGGTAAGACAACGTCTGAGCCGTGATCAGATGATCATGGATGCCAATGGCCATTGGCATCGCGCCACCGACCCCGGTTGGAATCGAGAGTACCTGGTAGGCCTTCGATACATGAATTTGCGCGACATCTTCGATTGGCGTGCCGAGGACATTCAGGTGTTGGGCAATGACGGCTCGTACCTGATCCGCACGGACAACGACATGTTCGGCCTCCAAATGGGCGCCGGTGCCGCGTATGAAAGGGCACGCTGGAGCATCGGCGTTCAATCGAAAGCGGGCGTGTTCGTCAACAATGCCACTGGCCGCACGACATTGAACTTCACGGCCGACGATCTGAACGATGCCGATCTGCACCTGCAGAGCGATGAGCTGTCGTTTGTCGGCGAGGCGAAGCTGATCGGCCGCTTCCACATTCTCCCCGATTTCTCCCTGCGCGCGTCGTATGAAATGATGTACCTGACCTCGCTGGCATTGGGACCGAACCAGGCCACGTTCATCGACGACTTTTCTTATCTCAATACGTCGCAGGATCCGTTCTACCACGGCGCGTCGTTCGGTGTTGAAGGCTTCTGGTAACGCTGACCCCGACGTCTTCTCCAGCGAGACTTCGCGGCGTGTGGGAGACGTCTCTGACGCCGATTTGCATCGAGCGCGGCCATTCGGGATTTGCCTAAGGGCGGCCCTCCATACTCGACGACCATTGCCGCGCGCCGCACGGTCGCTCACAATCGATCGTGGATGGCCTAGTGTCCTTATCGCGGTGCGCCTGCAATGTCCCAACGCAATCTCGTCGTTCTGCTGCTGGCGATTGCCACCTCGTACGCATGTTACGTACGCGGCGAGCAGAATCCGTTTGCCCGGCATGTGGCCAGCGGACTGTCGGAAATCGACGCCGGCTCGCTCGAGCGCATTCCCAGTCGCGAGTTGTTCGAGGGCGCCATGGAAGGGATGGTCGACGTCCTCGAGCGGCACGGCGACGAGCACTCCCAATTCTTCAGCGATGAGGAAGCGGATACGCTGCGCGGCGAGATTCGCCAGCAGTTCGGCGGAATCGGCGTGCGGCTTCGCTACATGGGGGAGCCGCCGCGGCTGACGATCGCCTTTCCGCCCGAGGCTGGAACGCCGGCCGCGCGTGCCAATTTGCGGCCGGGCGACCATATCCTGGCGATCGACGGCACGCCCACCGACAAGCTGGATATGGACGGCGTACTGCACTTGATGCGAGGGCGCCGGGCAGCGAGGTGAGCTTGACGATTGGGCACGCGGATGACCCTATTTCGCGGACGGTGGAGCTGGTTCGAGAGATCATTGAAACGGAATCGCTCCTCGGCGACACGCGCGGCCCCGACGGAAAATGGAAGTTCTTGCTGCCGGTCGACTCGCGGATTGCCCATGTGCGGATCGTGATGTTCGGCGACCGAACGGCCCAGGAGCTGGTCCGCGTGGTCGATCAGTCGGCGAAGGAAGGCGCCGAGGCCGTCGTGCTCGACCTGCGCGATAATTCGGGCGGCGCGTTTGAGGCGGCCGTCGCGGTGTGCGATTTGCTGCTGCCGGCCGAGCGGACGATCGTCGAAACGCGCGGCCGGAATGGGACGCTCCGCAGGCGATATCAATCCACCGGAATGGGGCCGTTTACCAGCCTGCCGGTGGCCGTCGTCGTAAATCAGGAAAGCGCAAGCGCCGCCGAAATCGTGGCCGCTTGCCTGCAGGATCACGGGCGTGCGGTCGTGGTGGGACAACGCACCTATGGCAAAGGGACGGTCCAGCAGATGCTGCCGCTGGGGAACGCGAGCCTGCTGAAGCTGACTTGGGCCAGTTTTTGGCGGCCCAGCGGGGTGAACCTGCATCGCATGGCAGGCGCACCGGAGGACGGCAGTTGGGGCGTTATGCCGGACGCCGGCCTTGAGCTCCAGCTTTCGCCCGAGGATTACAACGCTTATCTCAAATATCGGCATCAGCGTGACCTTGGCGAAATCATGAACCCTGCGGCGGACGCGGCCGACGACGGCAACTCGACCAACGATGACTAACGTTCATCGATCGCCAATTGATGTTGGCGGTGGATCATCTCGCGCGTCCCTGGACTCTTCCAGCTTGTGACCTCGCAATCGACGTGTTTCAGGTTGCAGCGGTTGTAGCACTTTCTCGTGCGAGCGTAATTCTGACAGCGCTCCGAGTCGTAGGCATTGGCGAATGTGGTCCGATGCTTGCATCAAGAAATCCATAGGCGGCAATCGGTTATAGCGAATCGGCGCGGGTCCGCTGTGTGCGCCGAACGTTTGGCACGGCGTGTGCATTTGTGATGTTCCGTCGCCGCACGAACAGGCGACCGGCCCGCACAAAGCAGGCTCAACGCACTCGACGACAATCGCGTTGGCCAGAAGTTGTGCGCATCGCTAGTCCGAACACTCTTTTCCCATTCACTCATCAACGCACATTGGGGGTTTCTCATGGTTGCTTTTAACCGAATCCGATGCCAGGTCGTTTCCGTTGGCTCAGACCCGATTGTTTTGCGAGGCGCCTTCGCGCGCGACGTGTTGCCGTGGGCCGATCCCTACGTGGCCCAACTCATCAAGAAACTGCAGGACGAGGTTCGCTTCGAGCGGCGTCTGCGGTCCGTGCTGCGGAAGAGCGCACTCGTCTCGGTGCGGTCGCTGCCGGAGTGACGCATGGGGATTTTTGTCCGTATTTCGCGAACACGATTTTCTGGGACAAAATTCCGAATTTTGTCCTGCTGGCCGCTGTGAAGACCGCGGAAAAACGCGCCTTGCGCGACGTTCACAGAGGACAATATTTGGCGAGTATTGTCCCAAACGTGGCGTAGAAGCAGGTCAAAACTCGGTGATCCGAGCCGACACGACCCCCTCCCCGTCGCTTCGCGATTCACTACCGCACTGTGACCAACGCGGCGCGTCGGTGCCCGACGACGTTCAGTCGCCGTTTGGTCCCTTCCCGCAAACAAGGATTATGCAAACGCTATCAGGCCCCGGAGGAGAGCAGTCATGTAGCCAGGCCGAGAGGCCCTGGAAAAGAGGAACCGGATAATATTTGAGAGCCCCGAACGGGGCGACAGTGAATGGCGCGATCGCGCCATTTCGGTGTCGCCCCTCCGGGGCTTCGCGCGGCGTTTAACCGAATACCAGGGCCTGACGGCCCTGGCTACATGCCGCCGCCCCTGCGGGGCTGAATCGATTGTGCGCACCGATTCTGGTGGGCTTGCGCCACGGCTAAGCGCCCTCGCCGCTGCGCGGCGATTTGGGCGACGAATCTCGCACAATGCGGGGGGAAGTGGTCAGAACCGGAGATCGCTTAAAAACTTCCCCAGCGCTTCTTCCTCGAGCGTTGATCCAATTTGCCTTTTAACGCGTCGAGGGTGCCCGCGATTATCTGTGCGACCAGGCTTCCACTCTCGGCACTGATCGTCAGCTTGAATCCCTCAGTGATCTCCGAATTCCACGACGAGCGGTCAGCCTTGTAGGGTGTTACTTCGATGGTTTTCGCGGCGGGCCAAATCACCTGGGCCATCGCCACGATTTGTTCGCTAGTTGCCAATGATTCTCCTATGTCAGAGGTTAGGATCCAGTCTGCGGCCGGGGTGCCACCATATCATGTGACCACGATTGCTACGATGCCACAACCCCGACCCCGTCGGCCCATGTTGCCGTAGCAGTGGAATCGCTCGGATTTGATGGGGCGGGCTGCCGAATAATCAACTATTTAGACACGGGCGGCCAGTCCAAGATCGCCCATCCCCTGGCGCTTGCGAGAACTGGTCACGGCGCTCGCTCGGACACTCGGGCACTCGCTTCTGCCGAAAAAACGCACCGTCAAGCTAAAGGTCCGTGAAATATCACCCTAGCTTAGCATCGCGGCCGCCAGAGGCGGACGGAAACGGACATTTACGCTGGTCCCGTTCGCTGCTAGAGTTCCAAACGGTTGCAGGCAAAGAAGATTCAAACCCGAGCCATGGAGATATGCGTGAGCAGTGGAAGTTCGCAGCTCGCGATGCGGGCGCCAGTCGTCGAGAGCTCTGTCTGGTCGGACACCCTAGTCAAGTACAAACGCCCCAACCAGTTCAAGAGCAGCTGGCAGATCACTAACTCGTTGCTGCCATTCGCAGGACTTTGGTATCTGATGTACCTGAGTCTTTCTTCGTCGTATTGGCTGACACTTTTATTGGCAGTTCCAGCGGCTGGCTTTCTAGTTCGAGTCTTCATCATACAACACGACTGTGGGCATCATTCCTTCTTTCGGAGCCGGCGGGCGAATGACCTTCTCGGTGGTTTCTGCGGCGTGTTTACACTGACGCCCTACTACCTATGGCGGCGAAGCCATTCCAGGCACCACGCCAGCAGCGGCGACCTCAGCCACCGTGGTCATGGCGACGTTTGGGTAATGACGGTCGACGAATATCGTAATTGCTCCTACCTTGGGCGGCTGCGCTATCGGTTGTATCGTCATCCGATTGTCATGTTTGTTATTGGCCCAAGTGTTTTGTTCATGGTGCTGCAACGCTTTACCTTTGGTATCCCGCGCACCTGGCCGCGCGAGCGCAAGAGCGTGCATCTAACGAACCTCGGCATCCTGACAATGCTCGTGGTGGCCTGGGTCACCATTGGGCTTCCGGCGTTCCTTCTCGTGCATCTACCGATCGTTATGCTCGCTGCGGCGATCGGTAGCTGGCTGTTTTTCGTCCAGCATCAATTTGAGCGCGCGTACTGGCAACCGCACGGCAGTTGGGATTTCATTCGTTCAGCCTACGAAGGCAGTTCGTATTACCGGTTGCCACGCGTGCTGCAATGGTTCACCGGCAATATCGGCTTTCATCACATCCACCACCTGGAAAGCCGCATTCCTAATTACAACCTGCCGTCCTGCTATAACGACGTGCCTGAGTTACGCCAGGCTGTAACGCTGGGTCTGTGGGACAGCGTTAAGTGCACTCGGCTGAAGCTCTGGGACGAGCGTCTTCAGCGAATGGTTCCGTTTCAGGCAGCGGGTGGCCAAGTCGCGTGATAGAAGATTCTTTGTTGAAGCTGGTTGCAAATTCTGCACCTCCCGTACGTTATTGCTCCTAGCGGCGTGCAATCTTCGCTTCGGCAGCATTCAGCCGCGAGCGCAATTGGTCCGGCCCCACAAAGCCAGTCATCGAATCAATCACCGTCTCATCGGGTCCCACGATCACGGTGGTGGGAAAGACACGCACATTCAGCTTTTGCACCAGCTTCGGGCAGCGCTTGCGGTCGATCGACGCCAGTACGTAGTCGCGTTCGATGTCTTCGAGGAGCCCGTTGTCGCTGTACGTCTCGCTGCACATTTTTTCGCAGTAGTAGCAATGGTCCATGGTTACGAAAAACAGGATCGGGCGGCCCTGCGCCTGGGACTCCTCAAATGCGCTGTTGCAGTCGCGATGCCATTTTTTGCCGGGCGGCTCCGCGGCGTTCGTGGCGCCGGCCGCAGCGAACAAGAGCAGGACGAAAAATGGGTAATGGATGCGCAGCATGGGTGTGCTCCTTACCAAAGAGGGTGGTAGGAAGCCTGGCGATCTCCCTTCATGGGAGACCCATGGCTTTGCGTCCCGATCTCGCGACCGGTTTGCCTTTTTCGGACGGGGGGAAGAGCTCGGCCTGAGCTCCGGGAGGGAAAAGAAGGGGGCGGGCCAAAAGTCGTTGGATTCGACCGATAAGGTTGGTAATTCAAATATGCCCGCGCTATCGCGAGAGTCAAATCGCGTTGCCAAAAAGAAACCGATTTGGGCACGGTTGCCAACGGCATAATCGCGAGAAAGCTATTTCCCGAAGGGGGAAACGGTGTTGAGACAAGTTAAAAAAGGTTCAGCTCATCAATAAAGTGCCGGACGAAGTTCGCTTCCAGCGATCAGTGACGCGGAAAGTACCCTAATCTCGGTGAGCTGGCTGCCGGAATGAAATCGCTCCCCCGTTTTGCGGCAGCGCGAGCGGGCGCATTTCGGCTGCGAGGTAGAAAGAGCCGGTGATGCAGATCAGTTCGCCGCGCGTGGCGTTCTGGATTACGTGGTGCCAGGCCTGCGCGGGGGTGCGGCAGACAAGCGCTTCCATACCGCGGCTTCTAAGCACGTCGTTCATCATTGCGGCGAGTGTTTCGGCGGAAACCGCCCGGGGATTATCTTGATATTGCGTGACGATGAACTGGTCAAAACATGGGGCGAGCTCGCGCAGGATCGCCCGAACGTCCTTATCGTGGCTCACCGATAAGACTAGCGTGCGGCGCGAGTGCGTGGGCAACTCGGCCAGCGCAGCGACGAGCGCCGCGCTGAAGCCGCGTTGTGGGCGGCATCGACAATGACCGTCGGATCGCCGGCAAATACTTCGACGCGCCCGGGAAGGATAGCTCTAGACAGGCCCGATCGGATGGCGTCTACCGAGACGCACCAGCCTTGATGGCGCAGTTCCTCGATCGTGGCTAATGCCACGGCCGCGTTGGCTGCCTGGTGTGCGCCTGGCATGGCGAGGGAGATGTTGGTTAGTTGCTGTTCCTGGCCGAGGACGTTGTAGTAAAAACTCATGGTCCCCAGTGGAGGATTAGAGGGGGAGAGGGGGAGAGGGTGAGAGGGGGAGACTCCATTAATCTCTCCTGGCCTCCTTGTTTCCTTGTCTCCGTGTCTTTCGGCAGCCGGGGTCGGGGCGGGCGCACGGCGCAGCGGGGTCGCGGCTCGCGCTGATAATTCCGGGGTCGGGGACGACCCGGCTCGCTGGTATTGGACGGTGAAATCTTCGCCGAGTTGGATTAAGCGGCAGCCGTGGTCGCGGGCCACTTCGGCGATGACTGCCTGTGCTTCCGGCTCGGTTGCCCCACAAATGACTGGCACGCCGGGCTTGATGATGCCCGCCTTTTCGCGCGATCGCGGCCAGCGTGTTGCCGAGCTGCTTCATGTGGTCGAAGCTGATGCTGGTGATCACGCTGATCGTGGGCAGGCAAACGTTCGTGGAATCAAGTCGGCCACCCAGCCCCACCTCGAGCACGGCGGCGTCGACCCGCCGCTCGACAAAATGCACGAGCGCCATCGCGGTGGTGACTTCAAAGTAAGTGGGGCCGTCCAGCGGCTCACCGTCGCATCGTGATTCATCATCCATCGCCTCGACGATCGGGCGCAGCCGGTCCACCAGCACCACAAGCTCTTCTGCGGTGCAGGGCTGGCCATCGACGGCGAATCGCTCCTCGATCCGTTCCAGATGGGGCGAACTGAACACGCCGGTGCGGTAGCCGGCGGCCGTGAGCATCGCCGCGATCATTGCCGACGTCGAGCCTTTACCCTTAGTGCCGGCGACGTGAATGATCTTCATGCCGGCATCCGGCTGCCCGAGCCGCACGAGCAGTTGCCGCATGCGGTCGAGTTTGAGTTGCCGCTGATTGTATGGAACCGTGGCGGTGCGCTCGTAGTTGATGCGGCCCATGAGCCAGTCGAGGGCGCGAGTTCGGGCCGACGAGAGCGGCATTGAGGGCGTCGTATCGATTGGTTGCATGGAAGGGGTCGGGAATCGAGCGGCGGAATTGGATTCATGCTGCCCATCGCAATAACAGCATAGAACGAGGTCGTGAGTCGGATTGAAGACTCGCGACCCGCCGGCGCAAAAAAAGAAGGGCCGACGAGGTGCGGGAATCCTCGTCGGCCCTCAGGCGGGGAGAACACGGGCCGCATTGTGCGACCCACAAGGTTAAACGGCGGGAACTCATCTGCTGGACGCCGTCCCGGTTGCCTCCGCGGTGATGCACCCGCCCGCGGTTTGGCCCGGTCCGACGTCCCACTCTTCTACCGATCCGCGTAAAAAGCACACGCTGTGCCAGTCGTCAAGTAAACGTTCGGCATGTTGTGATTTGGGGGTGCAAGTGGTTTGCACGACACTGTTTACACGAGGCTAGGCTACCCCCGCGCCAGGGCAAGCATCTAGGACGCTCGCATGGAACCGGCTGTAAATCTTTCTGCAGGCGTTTGTAGATGTTGCCCAGCGAATGGATCTAGGAGTGAACTTGGCGCCGCATGCTTGCGTAGCGGAAGGGGCCTAGGCTAAACCGCAAGCGGGGCGTTATACCTTACGGCTCGTGGCCGACGTACCTTACGGCCCGTGGCCGACCGAAATTGGTGTTTAATCGTAACTCGTTAGATTAACGCGTTTTGCGGTGCGCCTGTCGTATGCTGCTGGTTGAAAACGTCAAGAAATCGTACCGCGAGCCGGATGGCGGCCGGCTGGCGATCCTGGACGTGCCGCGGCTGGAGCTAGCTGCTGGCGAGCAGGTGGTCATTCGCGGCCGCAGCGGCGGCGGCAAGACGACGCTGCTCAATGCCATCGCCGGCCTGGCCACGGTCGACGAGGGAAAGATCGTCGTCAACGGCACGGAGGTTACGCGGCTGCGTGAAGCGGTCCGCGACCGGTTCCGCGCCCGGAACATCGGTTTTGTGTTTCAGACGTTCAATCTGCTGGCTGGATTCTCGGCGCTGGAAAACGTGCAGCTTGGGATGACGTTCACGCGCCAACCAAGCGACCGCAAACGAGCGGCCGACTTGCTCACGCGCGTCGGGCTTGGAGATCGGCTCACGCACAAGCCGGCGGCGCTTTCGGTGGGCGAGCAGCAGCGCGTGGCGGTGGCTCGTGCGCTGGTGAACCGGCCCGGCTTGCTCTTGGCCGACGAACCGACGGCCAACATCGACCCGGCCCATCAGCAGCAGGTCGTCGATTTGTTGCGCGAAGTTTGCCGTGCTGAAAAGGTCGCGATGCTGCTGGTCACGCACTCGCCCGAGGTGGCCAGCCAGTTTGATCGTGTTGAGGATTTGGAGAATCTGAATTGGGTGCTGCGACGCGTGAGCTAAACCGCAAGCGATCCGCTTGGGCCCCAACCGGTTTTAGATTATGCCGTTTTGGAAAATAGCCTGGCGAAATATTCAGCAGCGGGCGCTGGCGTCGTCGCTGACGGCGCTGTCGATGGCGCTGGGCGTTGCCGTGATGATCGCGGTCATCGTGATCCATAGCGTCACCGTGCGGCAATTCGAGGAGAATGCCCAAGGCTATCACGTCATTGTCGGCGGCAAGGGCGGCGCCCTGCAATTGGTCATGAGCACGGTCTACCACGTCGGGCAGCCGCTGTATCCGATTCCTTACAGCTACTACCAGAAGTTCACCGAGGGGGGCGAGTTCGCCGACATCACGGAAGCCGCCATCCCGATCTGTTTGGGCGACAGTTACGAAGCGCCGGACGGCACTCATTTCCGCGCCGTCGGCACAACGCCGGATTTGTTCGACAAGATTTCCTACGGCACGTTTCGCGACGGCACGCCCAAGCAATACGAATTCGAAGCGGGCGGGCGGAATTTCAAGACCGAGAATTTTTACGAGGCGGTTGTCGGATCGGTGGTGGCCGCCCGGTCGGGGCTGAAGCTGGGCGACGAAATCAATCCCACGCACGGGCTGGGGCGCGACGGGCACAAGCACGAAGGTTTCAAGGTCGTGGGCATCCTGAAGCCCACCGGCACGGCGAACGATCGAGCCGTGTTCATCAATATCGAAGGCTTTTATTTACTGGAGGGCCATGCGTCGACGCCGGACGAGGAAGATCAAGATGCTGCCAATGATGACGCCGGTGGCGTTCAATCATCGCCGGGACAGGATCAACCGCACACGGAAGAAGCATCCCACAATACGCCCGTGCCGCTTCCGCTGGCGCAGCGCGAAGTGACCTCAATCCTCGTGTTGTGCAATAGCCCGCTTGCGCCCACCGTTTTGGAGGACGCCTTCAACCGCGACAACGACCCTCTGGCACAGTCAGTCTCGCCGGCGCGCGAGGTGGCCCTGCTCATGAACAGCATCGTCGGCCCCGTGCGAATCATCCTGCTCGTGCTGACCGTGTTGATCGTTATCGTCGCAGGCGTGAGCATTCTCGTGAGTATTTACAATTCGATGAACGAGCGGAGCCACGACATCGCGGTGATGCGGGCGCTGGGCGCAAGCCGCGGCGCGGTGATGGCGGTGATTCTCGTCGAATCGATCCTTTTGTCACTTGGCGGCGGTTTGCTCGGCATGCTGCTCGGGCACGGCATGATCGCGCTGGCGAGTCCGTACGTCCTGGAACGCACAGGGATCGCGCTGGGCCTTTTCGAGTTCGATTGGTGGGAACTGGTGCTAATTCCGGGGCTGATCGTACTGGCGTCGCTCGTTGGGCTTTTGCCGGCGTTGGCCGCGTATAAGACCGACGTTGCGAAAGCCCTCGCCGGTAGCCGCTAATCACGAACGGCCGAAGTATGCACAATTGACCGTATAGCCGCAGCACGCGACCTGGGTAGAATGAGAGTTACTTAGCCCAATTCTGCTGATTTTTAACAGGAGGTAGCAGAGGAAGCGGAGCTACGATTTCAAACTAACTCTGCTTCCTCTGCTAGCTCCTGTTCATTCCGCTGTTTTGAAGTGGGATGATCGTTGCAATCTCAATAGGGAGGTTAGTATGAGTTTTTTCGTTGCCTTCCTGCAAAATATGGCGACACGAAGCCGGTATGCGCGGCTCTCGCTTGCTTTGATCGCGTCGCTGTTTATTTGGAACACCACTGCGACTGCTTGCCCGTTCTGCAGCATTGAATCGCAAACGCTCAGCGAGGAGACGCAATCATCCGATGCGGTCGTGTTGGCCAAGTTGATCAAAGAAGCGCCGCCGGTGGGTGAGAGTGCGATTGATTCCAGCGACCCGAATTCCGGAACTGCAACGTTCGAGATTGTGGAAGTGCTGCGCGGCCAGGAATTGCTGACCGGTGTTAAGCAAATCCAGGTCGTGTTCTTCGGCGAATCGGACCGCGAGCGCGTGTTCCTGATCTCCGGCATCGGCACCGAGAGGATCGACTGGACAACGCCGCTGCCTCTTTCCGCCGCGGCCGTCGACTACGTGCGAAAACTGGCCTCAGTTCCGGCGGCCGGCGCCGACCGGCTGGCGTTCTTCCAGCAGTACCTGGAGCATGAAGATCCGCTCTTGGCCCAGGACGCGTACGATGAGTTCGCGCGTGCGCCTTACGCCGATGTGCAGGCGCTCGGCCCACGGATGCCTCACGACCGGCTCATCGAATGGATCGGCTGATCCGCAAGTAACTCCGAGCCGGCGGCGGCTGTATCTCACCATGCTCGGCGTATGCGGCTCGGAAAAAGATTTGCCGATGCTCAAGGCGCTGATCGCCTCCGACTTCCAAAAGATGAAGCCGTATTTGGAGCAATTGGTAAGCTGCGGCGTGGCGATGGGCGGTCCCAGCGGCTTGGGCGTTTTGGTTGATTTGGTGGATCAGGACGAGCGTCGCAAAAAGCTGGGCCTCGACGCGATGGTCGCCTGTTACCTGACCCTTGGCGGGCCGGAAGAACTGGACCTCATCGATTCGCGCTTTCTAAAGAATCCGAAAACGGAATACACATATTTTTATTCCACGATCATGGCCTTGCGATTCCACGGCGAGGAGAAGTCAAGCCCCGTGCCTGCGCGAAGCGGCTGCTCGAGTCGATGCGATTGGTGCTCGACAATCCCGAATTTGCCGAGCAGGTGATTCCCGACCTCGCACGCTGGGAAGACTGGTCGGTGCTGGACCGGCTCGTGTCGATGTACAAGGAATCGGACGAGCACGGTTACGTCCGCCAGCCGGTGGTCACTTATCTGACGGTCGCCAGCGAGCAGCCGGGCGACGTTGGCACGTGCGCCGCCGAAGCGCTTGCGGAGCTGGAGGAGCTTGACCCCGAAGGCGTAAAGCAAGCACGCAGCTTAATGGCCTTCGGAGCACTAGCGCGGGCCAGGGCCACCAGTGCCGACGCAGCGGGTGCGTCGCGGCCGGCCGCCGCCGCCGCAACAGCGACTACAACGACGCCGGCGAACGATGGCAACGAGGTTGGTTCGGTTACGGTGAGCGAATTCCCCGATCCGGCTAATTACGTCGAGGGAGACGGGTCGAAGAATAATCCGCCTGCGCAGACGGATAGCGGGCGCGAGGTACGTGCCCGTCGCGAACGTGAAGAGTTCTAGTGCTGACGGACGAACCGGTTTCTGAAGACGTTGCCAGTTCGAAAGGCGTCCCGGCCGCTAAAGCGGCCTCGCCGGCGACTTCTGACGCCGAATTCAATCGTTTACTGGTTGTCGGCGTGCCGCTTGCAGGGGCCGTGTTGCTGATGGGAGTTTATTGGCTAATTCTCCGCGCGGGAGCGCTTTAAGACTTCGTTATGAGTACTGCATCGCTTGATTTTGACGCGGTCCGGACTGCGGACGAATCGATTTCGTACCGGGCTGTTCATACCGGGGCAATTCTCGGTTTGGTGCTCGGCGCGTTGACGGCGACATTTACGCTCATTTCCTGGGGTAGCACGCCCCAGCTCATTTTTATTTCGCTTTTGAATGCGATTGCGGCCATTTTTTGCCTGTGGTCGTTGGCGACGATACGGCGAGAGCCTGAGCTATTCACCGGTGCGCCGATCGCGATGCTCGGCCTCGTCGTGTCCGTTTTCTTCCTCGTGGCCGGCGTCGGCTACGGCGGGTACGTGTACGCCACTGAGGTGCCTGAGGGTTACGCCCGGATTTCCTTCAACGGCATGAAGCCCGACGAGCTGGACGAGCGCAGCGGCGTGGCCGTGCCGGCTGAAATTGCCGCCATGGATGGAAAGAAAGTTTTCATCAAAGGTTACATCAGGCCAGATTCCGTGACGCAGCGGATCGGCATCAAAGAATTTCTTTTGGTGCGTGATAACAACCAGTGCTGTTTCGGCGACATCTCCGCGGTCAAATACTACGACCAAGTGGACGTGGACATGACCGGGTCGCGGACTGTCGATTTCAGGGATGGCGCCGTATACCGCATGGGCGGCATCTTGAAAGTTGAGCCGCAGAACGCGGGCCGCGGCCCGCTGGCTCCCGTGTTCTCGTTGAAGGCCGATTACGCCATGTAACCAATCCGTCATGGCGCTGGCGGCCCGGCCGCGGGAGAATTCATGCACACTTGCCAGAGGGTATGGGGAATGAGATTTCTGGCAGCGACGGCAGCAGCGCTGCCGATGCTTCTCGCCGGATGCGATAACCCAACTGAATCGCCGCCGCGAATGACGCGACCGCGGCTCCTTCGCCCGAAGCCGGCACCGGCACGTTACGCCCCGGAGCTAAAACGGTGGCGCTAGCGGCGGCCGGCGACCGACAGTACGACAAGACGTTCGACAACCTGCGATTCGACATAAAGCCGGGCGATCCGTTTCAGCGGGCGATGCTGCCGCCGGCGATCGAATCGATGGTCGGCCAGCGAATACGCATCCGCGGATTCATTCTTCCGGCGGAGCGTCAGCGCGGCATCAAGACTTTCGTCCTCGTTCGCGATAACCAGGAGTGCTGCTTCGGCCCGGGCGCCGCGTTGTATGATTGCATTCTGGTGGAGATGGTGCCGGGAAAAACGATCGAGTTTTCAATCTGGCCGATTGCCGTTGAGGGCACCTTTGGAATCAACGAGGTCGTTGGCCCCGACGGCAACCACCTGGCGATTTACCGCATCGAAGGCGAATCGGTGCAGTGATGTGTAAGCGCCGGGGTCGAGGACGACCCGGCTCGCCCCCATGCCCAGGGTTAGAGTTCGTCGCCGCCGAGGCCGAGCTTTGAGAGCCACCGGCGTCGTGGTGTACCGACCGCGGTGCCCGAATCATGCGACTGCCGCCGCGATTCGACATCGATCCGCAGCTCTTCGAGCTCGGTTTTTTCTCGGGCGACCTTCGCCCGTTCGACGCTCAACTCCAATTCAGCGGCCCGCAGCTTGTCTTCCATCTCGCGCTCGAGCTGGGCGATTCGCATGCGGTGCTCGGCAACAACTTCGTCGGCGTTCACGAGCTCGTCGATCTTTTGCTGGCGCACGTGATCGGCTGCTGCCGGTTTTTGGCTGGCCGCTTCGGCAAGCTGTGTTTGCAATTGCTGAATCTCGCGGTCCTTTTCGGCGACAACCGCATCGGTCATTTCGATGGTGTTCTCGATGTTGGCGCGCTCCTGTTGACGTTCCGCGTCGATTTCGGAGCCGCCCTCGTCTTCAAGGCTGGCCAGCATGCGACGCTTCTGCGATTCCCAGTCCATGCCGCCGGCATCGGAGTGGACGACGGAGCGACTTGCAGATGAAACTCGCGATTCCAGCTCGGCGTTTTTCGTCTTCAGTTCGCGCACGTCCTCGACGGCCATCTCGAATCGCCGCTGGAGATCGGCGATTTGCTGCTCGGAGTTCGCGTCGATGTGCTCCACTGGCTGCCGTTCCAGCGTCTCGACTCGCTCGGCCAAGGCGTCGCGCTCGGCGCGTAAGGCGATCAGCTCGGCGGAATCGGCCTGGTTGGCCTGCGGGCGCCTGGCCAGGTCCTGTTCCAGTTCGGTAACGCGAGCGCGGAACCGCTGCACGTCTTCCAGCGCCAGCTCGAACTTCTGCTGTAACTCGTCGCGCTCGCGCTCCGCCGCGGCGCGGGCGGCCTCAAATTCGGCTCGCTGCTTGTTCCAGGACTGTTGTTGTTCCTGCATCCGGTGTTCGAAGTCGGCCAGCTGCTTCTGCCACTCGTCGCGGCTGCCGTGCTGCAGCGATTCGAGTCTGGCGAGCTTGGCCAGCAGCTCGTCGCGGGCGAGTTCAAGTGTCTCCCGCTGAACCTTCCACTCGGTTTCCCGCAGGGCAATTTGGTCGCGCTCCGACGCCGCCTGCTTGCGTGCCGCTTCAACAGCGGCCTCACGCTCTTCCAGCCCGCCTTCGTGGCGCGACACGGCACTGGCTTTTTCATCGAGTGCAGCCTGCGCGCTTCCAGCTCGCAGCCGAGTTCGGCCAGATGCTTGGCGCTCATCCTGTTTTGAGCCGCGCGCGTCGAGCTCCTTGCGGCGCTTCTCCAGGGCCGCGTCCTGCTCGCTGCGCTCACTCTGCAGCGCCGCTCGCGCGTCGTCGGTTTGCTTGCGAAGCCGCTCAAGTTCCACGCGCCCGTGCGTCGCCTGCCGCAGCTCCTCTTCATCGTGGGCGTGCTGCTGGGCGATTGCCGAGGTAATGGCTTCGAGCCGCTTGGTGATCTCCTCTTCGAGATGTGATACCTGACCCCGTTGTGCCGACAGCGCGGCCTGCGCACGATCATGCAACTCGCGCAGCGCCGTGGCGGAGGGCGGGGAGAAGGTTTCGGAATCGCAAAATTGCGCGGCTTTGTCTTCCATGCTCATCTCGAATGGCGAAATCCCAGCTCCCACGCGCGTGAATCACGAGCGTTTTTCGACCGCCGGCGCTCAGCCGTGCGCACGTCGAGCTGGCAGCGAATACCGAGGATATTCCCAACGATATATAGGCCGCTCTCAGCCTCCGGTCAAAACCCCAGTCTTAGCGCGTGCCGGTTGTGAGGATGCTGCGGTTTGTAAAGCGCTGGCCGGGATCAGTGCGTGATATTTTGGCACGTAGGTCCTAGGTCGGGGTTGGCCTGACAAACCCTAATGCGCAATAAGATGTCAGGCTGAGCCTGACCTACGGCGAAAGCACTTCGGGATTGGCGACGTTTTCAGGCCTGCGTCCGGCCAGTCGCGTGCCGACCTGATGTGCGACACGACGCCGCAGCTCGTCTACCGACTCGCTCGAATAAAAAGCCGCATGGGGCGTGACGATAACACGCGGATCATTGTATGGCGGTTGTGACAGATCTGGCGGCTCGCGATCCTGTACGTCGAGCGCGGCGCCGGCAAGTTTTCCCTCGGCTAGTGCCGCGGCTAAAGCGTAATGATCCACGAGGCCGCCACGGGCCGTGTTGATCAAGAACGCCGTGGGTTTGATCAACGTCAACTCGCGGCGCCAATCATGCCGCGGGTTTCATCCTTTAGTGGCACATGCAACGACACGAAGTCGCTCTGCGACAGCAGCTCGTTCAAATCGGCCCAGGCGACGCCCGGCATCGGATCACGACGCGATCGGCTCGTGGCCAGGAGCTTTAGCCCGAACGCTTGAGCTTTGGCGGCGACGCGCCGGCCGATCTGTCCTAAACCGACAATGCCTAGCGTTTGACCTTCAATCCGCCGCAGCGGCAATCCCGCGGCCAAATCATATCGGCCGGCGCGGGCGTTTTGATGAAACACGCCAATCTTTCTTGCCAGCGCCAAAAGAAGCGCCAGCGTGTGCTCCGCGACTTCGATGAGGCAATAGTCGGGGACGTTCGTGACCGGGATGCCGCGCTGCGTGGCGTGCCGCACGTCGATGTTATCCAAGCCGATGCCGAGCCGGGCGATGATTCGGCACTTTACCGCGGCATCGATCAGCGCGGCCGGCACGTCGGACCAGTTGGTCATGATGGCGTCCGCGTCACGGGCAAGCTTGACCAGCGTCGGCAGCTCACGATCCGGTGCAACGACTAATTCGGCGCCGTATTGGGCCAGAATATTGCGCTCGATGTCCAAATCCGGCCAGGCATAGTCGGTTAGCAGCACACGGGAATTCGACATCAATTTACGCCCAAGTACTTACCACGGAGTACACAGAGGACACGGAGAACAAAGCACGAATCGAGTTCGGCCTCGGAAAGATGTTCCACAACGAATTTGCGGATTTGTAAATTGTGAAGATGTCGCCTGGCACTAATCTCTCCGTGTACTCTGTGCACTCTGTGGTGAAATCTCTTCCAGCTCAGCCGCGAAATTGGCCTCAATCGTTTTGCGGCAAAGGCTTAGCTTGGGCGTCATTTCGCCGCGCTCGATCGAGAATGGCCGGTCGAGCAGCTTGAAGTGATGCACCTGCTCCTCATGCGCGGCGGACTGGAGGCAACGATTGATCTCAGCGGCGAATGATTTATAGTCGGGCGCATCGGCTTTTTGAGCTAAGCCGCAAGCGCTGTTGGGGACGATCAGCGCAACGAGGCCGCACATGCCGTCACCGAAGACGGCCGCTTGCTCGATCATCGGCGAGGCGGTGAGCAGATTTTCGACGCGCGTGGGCAGCACTTTCTTTCCGGTCGACAGAACGATGAGCTCCTTCTTGCGGCCGCGGATGAAAAGAAAGTTGTCGCCGTCCAGTTCGCCCAGGTCGCCGGTCTGGAGCCAGCCGTCGCGGATTGCTTCGGCCGTAGCCGGCTCGTCGTGCCAGTAGCCGAGCATGACGTTCGGCCCGCGAACGAGCACTTCGCCGTCTGCCGCAATTCGGACTTCCATGCCCGGCAGCGGCTTGCCGACCGAACCAAAACGGTTGGCAGGGAAGGTCGACACGCTGATGACCGGCGACGCCTCCGTGAGCCCGTAACCCTGCAAGACCGGCAAGCCCTGGTCGGCGTACCAGGCTTCGACATTTGGCGCAAGCGGGCGCCGCCACTGGTGAGTCGTTCCATGCGCCCGCCGAAGAATCCGCGCAATGCGGCGGATTGGTCGGCTGCGCCGCTGGCCATGATTTTTTCGGCAATGCGCTGGTAGAGAAACGGCACGGCATTGAGTGCCGTGGGATGAACTAACTGGCAGTCGCGCGCGAGCGTATCGCGGCTTTCGCCAAGCACCAGGCGCGCCCCGTCGTACACCCATGTATACAAGTCGCACGTTCGCGCATAAATGTGACTTAGCGGCAGGACGCAAAGCCGAGTTTGATCGTGGCCGGCGCCATGCGCGTCGGCGGCCGCCGCAGCGTTCGAGGCAAGATTTCGCTGGCTGAGCATCACGCCGCGCGGCCGGCCGGTCGTTCCCGACGTGTAAAGGATTGTGGCGCGGTCGTGCGGGGCAGGGGACTGGGGGCTGGGCGCTGGGGGCCTGTTGCCATGGGCAGTTACGGTCGCGGCCCAATTGTCATGGACGAGCGCCCGGACGTTCGACCCAAGTTGCTTAGAAAACTTGGTAAGAAGCTCGTCATTCGACGCAAAAACGAGCCGCGCGCCGCAGTCGAAAATTTGCTCGGCGATTTGTTCACCGGCGAGCGTGACATGGATCGGCACATGGACCACACCCGCCAAGTGCATTGCCAGGTCCGTGATGATCCACTCGTAGCGATTTTCAGAAACGTGAGCGACGCGGTCGCCAGGGTGAACTCCCGCCGCGTGGATCATGCCCGCCAGAAACTGGGCTTCGTCGGCCACTTCATGCCAAGTGCGCCAATGCAGCTCGCCCGCGCGAATGTAGCCGAGTGCGGGCTCGCTGCCGCGTGTCGCGACGGTCGCAGCAAGAAAAGTGGGAATTGTTTCCGAGAACTCGTGGCGCATGCCGCCCATGATCGCTGATACGCTGCGCGCTGCAACCGTGCAATTAGAACACGCGTTCCAGCGTCAACTCGGCGAGCGCAACGGGATAGGTGAGGCCGAAATTTGTGAGGACTTCTGGATGCACTTCGCCGAGGATGCCGATTGGCTTGCCATTGATGGCGACCGACGCCGCGCGGCCGGCAACGAATGTGGGGTGCTCGATCGCCGTATAGGTTGCTTCCCAGCCTAGCTCGCGGAGCAGGGCGTCGACCGCACTGCGGGAAGTGGCATAACCGCTCTCGCGGCCGATTTCCACGAGAGCCAGTTTGCGATATTCGGTTGCGCCCGTCTCTGCGGCATCGTCCAGCTCGACAACGTTGTCCATTTCAAACAGCCGCTGTGGCATCGGGCGGCGGCGGTTCTCGTGCAACGCCTCCAACAGGCCGCCCATGAGATGCGTGCGCACGACGTTGTAGGCTTTCAGTTTCGGGTTGGAGACTTGCGGATAGCGTGCCGGCGCGGGAACCCGCAATCGCTCGAACTGATGCTCTTCGGTGGTCAGCGGCAAGCTCATGATCTCGCTGTAGCCGAGACCGATGAGGACTTGCCTCGCGCGATCGCTGAGCGTCTCCTCGGGGCGCGGCTTGCCAACTGTCATCGATCGCACAAGCCGCGGCTCGATGTTGCCGTATCCGTAGCCGATGGCGACGTCTTCCAGAAGATCGACCGGATGGCGAATGTCCGTGCGATAGGGGGGATAGGAAACCGTGAAACGGCCTGTGCTATCGGCCGCCGGCTCAACATCAAATCTCATTTTGCGAAGCGATTTCACAAGCGAATCATTGTTCAAAGGGAGGCCTAACCAGCGCTTGGCCTCGCTCAACTCAACGTCGGCGGTTTTTGGCGTCAAGACAGGAGTGACTCGCTTGTCGCCGCCTCGTTCGATAATCGTCACCTTTTCGCCCTTGCCGCCGATTTCACACAGTGAGCACACGAGTGTATCGAGCGACTTGGTGACTGCCGCCTGGCTGATGCCGGTCACGTCAATGAATACCCGCGTCGTACCTTGTTTCAATTTCGTTTCTTCACTATTGATGATCGGCGGCATCGACAGCACTTGGTTCTTGCTGTCGATCAGCACGGGATATCGCTTGTGGCTGGCGAGCAACTCGGCGTAGGCCATGCCCTTGGGGTGCGATTCCAGAATCTGCCGGCCGGACATTTTCTTGCCCGGCATGCCGAGCGGCACGAACGGCTCTTTGTCGGGATCCATCGTGCGATACGTAATTGGCGGCGTGATCGTCGACATGTCATAAACGCCGATGGAAGCCAGCTTGCGGTCGCGGCCGACGCCCCAGTGCAGGTTCTCCTGCAGCTTCATGATCGCGATGAGGCTCGTCTCATCGACCGGCGGCAGCGTCATCACGGCGCAGGCGATGAACGGGCGATAGCTGCTCTCGTCGTTCACCGACGGATCGACGTGGACCTCGACGTTCGACGGCTTCGTTTGGTACTTCGGCAGGCCAATTTCGATGCCGAGCGTGCCGCGCAGCGCCCGTGCCAGGCCGCCGACATCGAACAGGTCAGGGCGGGCGGCCAACAGGTCGAGCCGCATCACTTGCTTTGAGCCGGCCGGCTTGAACGGCGACTCGGATTCAAACCCGCAGAGGCCGCAGGCTTTCACTTCGTCCTGACCGAGCGGATGCTCCACCAGCGAACCGCATTGCGGGCAGCGGCTGCGGTCGATGTCGACGATGTCCTCCACGTCGCAGCCGATTTGCTCGAGCGATTCGCGCAGCGTCTCCGTCGGGTATTCCTTGCCGAGCAGCCGGTTGAGCCACGCCAGGTCGATGTTCACTATCGGCATAGCGGCACCTGTTGCAGTGCGTCGAGATTGGTGCCGTACAGATCGCGAATGTCGTCGAGGCCGAAGCGCAGCATGGCCAGCCGCTCGATGCCAAGGCCCCAGGCCAGCACCGGCCAGTTGCAGCCCAGCGGCAGCGTCACTTCCGGACGGAAGATGCCGGCGCCGCCCATCTCGAGCCATTTCTTCCGCGATTCCATGTACACGACCACGTCGACGCTCGGCTCGGTGTACGGATAGAACGCCGGCTTGAACTTCACGCGGCCGAATCCCATCTTCGAATAGAACTCTTGCAGCGTGCCCATCAGCGAGGCCAGGTTCGCCTCTTCGTCGATGATGATGCCGTCGACCTGGTGGAACACGGGCAGGTGCTTGAAGCTGATCGTTTCGTTGCGGTAGGTCCAGCCGACGCAGAAGAATTTGCCCGGCGGGTTCGGGTTGGCCGCCAGCGCGCGAATCGTGGCGGCCGTCGTGTGCGTGCGGAGCACAACTTGCTTCGAGCGTTCAGGACTCCACTTGTAGCCCCAGCCTTCGCTGCCGGTCTCCCAGCCGTCTTCGTGCGTGCGGCGGACTGGCTCGACGACCTTGGCGTCGGGCAGCGGCGCCGTCGGCTGGGTCAGCGCATGTAGAACGTGTCCTGCATGTCGCGGGCCGGGTGATCCTGCGGCTGAAACAGCGCATCGAAGTTCCAGAACGCCGACTCGATCATCGGCGAAGCGACTTCGGCGAAGCCCATTTCAAGAAACGCGCGCCGCGTCTGCTCGATGATCTTGCGCAGCGGGTGAATTTTGGCGGGATAGACGTCGCGGGCGGCGAGCGTCACATCATACGGCCGCAGTTTGATCTCGCGCCAGGCGCCGGATTCGAGGTCTTCGGGGGTGAGCGTGTTGCGCTCGATGATCTTGCGGGCGGATCGGAGTGCGGTCGCGCCTGGACTAGTTAATGACAGAGTTCGTTCGGTTCGAGTCTTAAACTTGGCAAGCTCTGGACGCTTGCTGAGCAGTTTCTTTACTCGGTCCCGCCCTTCCGCAGTCAGATTCAAGTCGTCGAACGGACCGTCAAACCACAGAGTCGCGAATATCGACATCTTGATACTCGTCTTGGAGTGCGTTCAGTGCCGATTTCATTCAGAACAACAAACACCCCTTCGTCGGTCTTAACCTTATCAATCCAACCGCGGGCTGTCCCCCATTTGAGTACCTCATTAGGCGCGACACCCTTAATATTGGCCCATGAAATAAAGTCCTGCATCGGCAGTCTGTTGCCGTTCTGAGCAAGATGGGCCGCAGCTCTAATTTCGGGAAGGCCCGCCTTAAGCAAATCGTGCGCACCTTCGCTTCTAACGAATTCTTCCCGATCACGCTCCTCAATCTTGAAGAAGCCTTTGACCGACGCCTCTGTTGCGGCGGCCGAAACCTGCGCTTGATCGATACCAGTGAGCTTCACGACTTCGCTCAACTCAATCGGTCCGCGCTCTTTGACCGTCTGCCACACGGCGAACGCGGCTTCGTTGAGGAGGATTTCGTCGGCCATGGCGGAGATGTGTCGCCCCTTCGGGGCTCAATCGTGTAATAGGCAGACATATATCCGGGG
This sequence comes from uncultured Planctomycetota bacterium, assembly GCA_963713365.1. Classification (GTDB taxonomy): domain Bacteria; phylum Planctomycetota; class Planctomycetia; order Pirellulales; family Lacipirellulaceae; genus JABDGM01. The sequence goes on from CAVQLN010000017.1 coordinate 225,341, forward strand.
GCTGTCGCCCCCGGCTACATGCCGTCGCCACTTCGTGGCTTTGGATGGGATCGGCGAACTCGGTTGCGGGTGCCGATAGTTTGTGCGTTCACTAGGGCGGCCCCGGAGGGGCCTGGGCGTGTAGCCGCGGCGGGAGCCGCCGGTTAGCGTCGTGCTAATTTACCACGTGAAGCCCCGACGGGGCGACAGCGCTCGGCACTGGCGGCGGGTAGCATGCTCTCGCCACGCAGTGGCATGAGCATGATTGCCTCGATGGGCGAAACACGCTCACGACATCGCGGCGTAAGTGGATGCCAGGCGCGATTTTTACGCGATCGCCGCTTTGGCTTTTTCCACGATCGGCGTCGAATGCCGGCCGGGTCGTGGATGGCCATTTCGGACAGCGTTTTGCGATCGAGCTCAATCTGGGCCTTGTTGAGGCCGTTGATGAACTCGCTGTACTTGAGGCCGCGTTCGCGGCAGGCGGCGTTGATGCGGATGATCCACAGTTTGCGGAACTCGCGTTTGCGTGCGCGGCGGTCGCGGAAGGCGAAGGCCTCGGCCCGCAGCAGCGTCTCTTTCATCGAGCGCAGCAGCCGGCGCCGGCCGCCCGTGTAGCCCTTGGCTTTTTGGAAAAGTCGATTCTTCTTGCGCCGCCGTGCGGGGCCGATCGTGGTTCGCATGGAAGGAACCCTTCGCTCGAAAATTGCTCGCCCAGGCCCCCATGCCATTCATGTTGGCGTTGGGAGTTACTTGTGCCCGGCGGGCTTGTTCGTGTTGTACTTTGTTGTACTGGTCGCTTAAGCGACCAGTCCGTAGGCGTGTCGTGAGGCGTGTCAGGCAAAGCCTGAGCTATCTAGTAGCTGTTTCCGGCGAGGGCGCGCTTGATGGCTTTTTCCATGCCCGAGCCGAGCGTTTCGGTGCCGCGGAGTTTGCGAATCCGCTTCTGGTCCTTGCGCGATGCAAGGTGGCTGGTGCCGGCCGGGCGGTGCTTGATCTTTCCCTTAGCCGAGAGGCGAAATCGCTTCTTGGTGCCTTTGTGAGTCTTTTGCTTGGGCATGGCCGTGGCTCGCGTCGACGAATCGGCACGCGGGGCGAGCCGACGGATTCGGTTTTAGTGAATCCTGAATGATACCGCAGGCGGCAATTTACGAAAAGGGGGCTCGCATCGTTGGCGCGAGACCGATCGGCTGCTTCGATTTGATCGCCGCTGATCTGGCGAAAAGTGCAAGCTATTTCGGCGAAAATCACCACGATTCGCCGGCCGTGCATCTGGGGCTTGCTCCAGCTTGGCGTGCTCTTCCAGCTCCTTGCGAAGCCGGTCGACAAGCTTGTAGCCTTCGTCGACATGGGCGTTTTCGCGGCCGCGGAAGATGACCGAGAAGACCACTTTGTCCTTCGGCCTCTAGAAACTCCTTGGCCCGGTTGACCTTGGTCATGAGGTCGTGGTCGCCGATTTTCGGGCGCAGGCGAAGTTCCTTGTTCTTGCTGTGGTGCGTGTGGCCTTTGTGCTGCCGCTTTTTTTGCTGGTACTTGAATTTGCCGTAATCCATGATGCGGCAAACGGGCGGCTTTTCCTGCGGCGCAACTTCCACCAGGTCCAGGCCGGCTTCGCGTGCCCGTTGCAGGGCTTCGCTGGTATCGATAACGCCGAGCACGGCGCCGTCATGTCCGATCACGCGGACGGGTGAGATGCGGATCTGCTCGTTGATCCGTTGAGCTTTGCGGTCGATTGTTAATTCTCCTATTGGGGTTAGAGGAAAGTGGGGAGCGGGGAGCAAGGAGCATGGAGTTCAATGCGATCGACTCCCAGCTCCATGCTCCTGGCTCCCTGCTCTGAAATCTTGGCTGCGCCGGTTGAATTAGTCAACTGATCTTAACGCTTTTCGGGATTTAAGACGGATCAACTGGTCGCTGAAGCGACCAGTCCGTAAGTGGACTAATACTCGTTTTGCGTTTCACGAGTCGCCGACTGGTAGGGGGTTGGCGTTTGGCGACCTGGCGGACTGTTTTTGCATCGATTTCGTGGCGGAGTTTGGCGATCGCGGCGTCAAGCGGCATGGCGCCGACATCGCCTTCCAATCGGTCGCGAACGGCTACCGTGCCGTCGTCGCGGTCTTTCTCGCCGACGACGAACATGTACGGAATCAACTCGACCTGGGCGTCGCGGATTTTGGCGTTGAGTTTCACGCCGCGGTAGTCGCCGTTCGCGCGCAGGCCGGCGGTGGCAAGTTCTGCTCTGCACTTCGCGGCCGTAGGCTTCCGATTTTTCGCTGACGGTGAGCACGCGCACCTGCTCGGGCGCGAGCCACAGCGGGAACGCGCCGGCGAAGTGCTCGATCAACACGCCGACGAACCGCTCCAGCGAGCCGAGCGGCGCGCGGTGGATCATCACCGGCTGGTGCGGCTGGTTATCGGCGCCGATGTATTCCAGGCCGAAGCGTTCCTTGCTCGGCAGGTTGTAGTCAAGCTGCACGGTGCCAAGCTGCCACTCGCGGCCGATGCAATCGGTCACGACGAAGTCGGCCTTCGGGCCGTAGAACGCCGCCTCGCCGGGCTCGATCGTCATGTCGGGCAGGTTCATCGATTCGCACACGGCTTTGAGCGCCGCCTCGGCCCGGTCCCAGACCTCCGGCTTGCCGACGTACTTGTCGCTCTTCGGGTCGCGAAAGCCGAGCCGCACGCGGTAGTCGTTCATGCCCAGCGACGCCAGCACGGTTTGCGTCATTTCGAGGCAGCCGCGGAACTCGTCGGCCACTTGCTCTTCGGTGCAGAAGAGGTGGGCGTCGTCCTGCGTGAAGCCGCGCACGCGGGTCATGCCGGAAAGCTCGCCCGACTGCTCGAAGCGGTACACGGTGCCGAACTCGGCCAGCCGCACCGGCAAGTCGCGATAGCTGCGCGGCTTGGCCTGGTAGATCATGATGTGGTGCGGGCAGTTCATCGGCTTGAGCAGGAACCGCTCACCGTCGGGGAACTCGATGGGCGGGAACTGGCTGTCGCTGTAGTACGGGAAGTGCCCCGAGATTTCGTACAGCTCCACGTGCGCGATGTTCGGCGTGTACACGGCTTCGTAGCCGCGCTTGCGAAGCTCGTCCTTGATGTAGTCTTCGAGCGTCTGGCGGATGATCGCGCCTTTGGGGAGCCAGAGAATCAGGCCGGAGCCGACCGTTTGGCTGATCGTGAACAACTCGAGCTGCTTGCCGAGCACGCGGTGATCGCGGCGCTTGGCTTCTGCGAGCTGCTCGAGGTGCGCGTCGAGCTCTTTCTTGTCGAAGAACGCCGTGGCATAGAGCCGCTGCAGTTGCTGGCGCGAGGCGTCGCCTTTCCAGTACGCGCCGGCGACCGAGAGCAACTTGAACGCACCGCCGATGTGGCCGGTGCTGGGAATGTGCCGGCCGCGGCACAGATCGACGAATTCGCCCTGCCGATAGAACGAGAGCGGTCTTTTCTTCGGCCAGTCCCGTTTCGATGTGCTCGATCTTGAATTCCTGGCCCAGCTCGCGGCACAGGGCAAGCGCATCGCCGCGCGGCATGTCGAGCCGCTCGAACCGTTCGTCGGCCTTGACGATCTTCTGCATCTCGGCTTCGATCTTTGGGAAATCTTCTTCCGAGAGCGGGTGCTCCAAGTTGAAATCGTAGTAGAAGCCCGTCGCGGTGGTCGGCCCGAACGCGAGCTGCACGCCCTTGAACAAGCCGCATCACGGCTTGGGCCATGACGTGGGCTGCGCTGTGCCGCATGACGGCGAGCGTTTCGGCGTCCTTCTTCGTGAGCATGCGCAGGCGGACTTCACCGCTCTTTGGCAATGGACTACGGAGATCGATTTGCCGGCCGTCGACGTCGGCTAGCACGGCCGCCTTAGCCAGGCCGGGACCGATCTCCGCTGCCACGTCGTAAGCGGTGACGGCGCGATCAAACTGTTTGCGACTGCCGTCTGGCAGGATGACGGTTAGCATCGTTGAAGATTAGTTGAAATAAGAATCTCTCGCAAAGGCGCCGAGCGCAAAGCTTTAATGTAATAACCGCACGAGAATCGCGGCGTGAGCGGAATTCCTTTGCGCCTTCGCGCGAGATAAATCCATTACCAATTGAGCCCGAACTTCTCGCCGCCGCTGGGGCCGCCGATGCCGCCTTTGAGCGGCTGATTCTTTTTGTTCGGCGGCTTGGGTGCATCGGCTGGCAGCGGCATCTCTTCATCGGCCGTCTTCTGCTCGCCCGGTTTTTCGGGTTTGGCCATGAGCGCCCTGAGCGACAGGCCGATGCGCTGTTTCTCGGTGTCGACGGACAATATCTTTACTTCAACTTCCTGGCCTTCGCTAACAATGTCGCCCACGCGAAACACCCGGCCATGCGACAGCTCCGACACATGGATCAGGCCTTCGATGCCCGGCTCGAGCTTCACGAACGCGCCGAAATCCATGATTCGCGAGACGGTGCCTGTGGCCCGGCTGCCGACAATGTATTTCGACGCAGCCCGCTGCCAGGGATTCTCGCCCACTTCGCGGTACGAGAGACTCACCTTCCCGGTGTCCTTGTCAAACCTTTCGATGCGCACCTTCACCTTCTGGCCCAGCTCGAGCACCTCGTTGGGATGCTTCACGCGGTCCCAGCTTAGCTGGCTCACGTGGATCAAGCCCGTCGAGGCCACCGAGGTCGACGAACGCGCCAAAATCTTTCATGCTGCGCACAATGCCTTCGCGGATTTGACCGGGGGCCAGCTCGGCCATCATTTTTTCGCGCAGCTCGTTGCGCTCGCGCTCCATGACGGCCCGATGGCTAAGGACCAGGTTGCGGCGTTCGCGGTTCGCTTCGGTGACGACGCACGCCAGCCGCTGGCCGACGAATTCCTCGGGGTTCTCCACGCGGTAGATCGAAACCTGGCCCATGGGAATGAATCCGCGGATGCTGGCAATCTGGCATTCGAGGCCGCCCTTGTTGCTGCCTGTGACGTTGACTTCGACGATCTGACCTTCGCGCACTTCGTCCCAATTGCCGACGTCGACTGCGGCGGTCGGACGCGAAAGTTCGTAGAGGCCTTCCTCCGCGTCGAAGCGCACGACGAGCAGTTCCAACTCGGCGCCTTCGGCCGGCGGCTTGTCTTCAAACTGCCGCAGCGGCACGACGCCCTGATTGCGGCCGCCCAGATCGATGAACACATCCTCGCGGCTGATGCGCGACACGCGGCCGGTGATGCGGCTTTCGTCGGCTAGCTCGGGCGCTGTGGCAGCCGCCGCGTCGGCATTCATCAGCGCATCGAAAGACATGTCGCCCAGCGCCGCCTGAAATTCCTGCTCCAGTTCGGGCGAAAGCTGATCGCGGATGTTGGGGGGCGGGTAATGCTTCGGCTCTTTATTGGGAGCGGGCGGGGCGGCGGGCGTCACCGGCTTCGGCTTGGGCGGCTCCTCGACCGGCGGAACATTTTCGTCGGCGGCCAGCGGTGCGGATGCTGGCGGCGGTTCCTCAGTCGTGCTCGGACGTTCGGTTGCGCGCACGGTACAGGCTGTTTCGCTGCGAACCAATTCGAATCCGCTCGCTGGGACGAATTTCTTGCTCCGACAGAGACGAGTCGGTTTGCGATTGATCGATATCAGACGTGTCGGACGACATTACCAAGGCCCAGAATTACGAAACGTTTGTCGGCTACGCCAAAGCTAAACAGTGTAGCAGGCTAGGTGAAGGGTCGACAATCGCGACATGTTCGCCGAGCTAGGGTGGGCACCGCCCACCAGATTTTTCGCACGTCCAGTAATTGGTGGGCAGTGCCCACCCTACGCGAATAGATCGTGCAAGCGGATCGGGTATTTGCCGAGCCGGCCGCCATAGTTGCCGGCGCCGATGGCCAGCACGCCGTCGCCGGCGGCGGCTTCGATTGCCGCGCGCATGGCCGTCGCCACGGCCGTTTGGTCGATGCCGTCGATGACAATTTCGTAAGCGCATGTGGCGCCGTCCACAAGTGCCGAATCGACGCGGTCGCGAAGCGTCGGGCAGTAGGCTTCAGCGGTTGATGCGACGAGCGCTTTGTACTTCGATCCGACTTTGCTGCCGCTACGGCAGACGCCGCCGGGAAAGGGCGTGATGACGCCGGCGAGCAAGGCGACGGCGCCGGCGGCCCGTTGGGCCGCGGCTAGGGCGGCCGATTGCGTGGCCCCTTGGAGAATGATGTTGCCGCCGGCGACGCCTTTGGCGACGCCCGCCGTGGCTTCGATGAGGAACTCGCCGTCCATGACGGGGATGCGCCAGAGGGGGAATGACGAGGGAGCATGCGAGATGAGAGTCCGAGCCTCGTTTGTCATTCCGGCTCTTGTCATTCGTCGCTCACGTTGCTGCCTTGCTCCTCAAAGCCGTCGCCGAAATATCGCAGGTACTTTCCGAGCGAATAGGTTTCAGTCGTGTCGGGGAGGCCGTTATAGCATGCCGTCGTCGGACACGTGAGAATGCATTGGCCGACGCGGTGCTGCGCCGCCTGGCCGACAGCCTCCGCGGAAAACCCGAACAGCAGCACGGCGGCGGCGGGGCGGCCGTCGGGCGATTCGTCGACCGGCAGTCAGCCGCTCGACGCCTGCTTCCGCGTCGCAGCCCAGCACGCTCGTGCCGTAACCGGTGATCGAATGCAGCGCCGCGTTCAGCCAGTGCGGCTCGGCGGCCGTGATGATGAGCCGCGTGTAGCGCGTGCCGAACGCTTCCGCGTAGGTATCGAGAATCTGCGTGGAGCCGATGCGCATGCCGCATTGTAGCAGCGCATTGTAGCAGGCACACTCCGTGTGCCGTCCGCCGGATTAGTAATTCGCTCTAACCTACGCTGCTACGGCACACGGAGTGTGCCGGCTACTTCGCGGGACGCGGCTGAAAGAAGCCGCTGCCGCTGACGCCCGTAGCGATGCCGCCCCCGCCGAACGTTCCATTGGCCGGTGGCGCGGCGACGCCACTATCGCTCAAAAGTGCGGTCACTTTTTCGTGCACAGCCGCTTTGTGCCGCAGGACGACGCGATCGGGTAACACGGTGAGCAGCACCGGCTGTCCATTGGAAAGGCGGCCTTCCCATTTCTCGTCCGGCAGCGCGGTGGTGATGAGATTCTTGATTTGCAGTCGAACTTCTTCGGGATCGGCAGGGCTGGCCCAGCGAAAGGAAATACGGGCGGGTAACCAGTTCATTCGGATCCGGGCTGGCGGCAGCGGATTTCTCGGCGTCGTTGGTGGCGGCCTGGCGCGTGCTTTTGTACGTTGCGGATCGTTTCCAAGAGTCCGCGTATCTGCTCGTGAACCGCCCGTGTCTGAGCGATAACCAGCAGACCTGGTTTCAGAAATTCAATGGCCGCTTCGCCACCGCCATTCTCTTTCCAAGTATCCGTGCTGATACATTTGACAATCGTGTCGACTAGGGCATCGGCGCCGCCGACATCCGTGGGGCCAACCATAAGGTCACGCACGTCGTACACGCACGTGAGCAGCTCAGCCTCTGCCTCTTCGGGAGTGGTGATCATCAGCACTTCGTGATAAATGACGTAGGTCAGTCCAAGATGCTTGAGCATCAACCGCAGAGCGGACCGCAGCGAGATGCCGTGTAAACTCACGGTCACCGGTTCCTGCGGATCGATGCCAATCTCTTCCAACGCCGTTGTATGCAGCTGCACCGGGATGCCATATGACTCCTGAATGAAACCAACGACCTCCTCTAGCGGCGTGTCGGTGAAATCCAGCCCATGAGCGTTCAATTGACCGCGCAACGCCTGCTCAATTTTCGCGACGGACGGCGAGTTCTCTGCGCCCACGCATTGACATAATTCAGCATTGGCAGTCGCCTCGTCAGCCGGCTGGTTTTGGGGCGCGCGTAATTAAAGATCGATCGATAGCCGATGGCGTGGCGGGAGTCGCCTCACCAAACGGATTTTGCGCCGCCGCTGCTGGATCGGACGGTCCGAACGAGATCGTCGGACTCCTGTGCCGCGCCAAACAGAGGCATGAGCACGACAGCAAAGGTTGCACAGCCTGAGATCCAAATCGAGCGTTTCATATGACTGGCCTCCTCGTAACTGGACCCACAGAACCAAACCGCGGGCACCGCAGAATTTTACAAAGCGTGCCCAAATACCGGCGCCGCTGATGGTAGCTAATTCGACCAGCGCCGGTCAAACTATTCCGCCAGATACGACAGATACATAGCCAGCCCATTCTGGGCCGGAGTTCCCCCACGGGGTCGCCAGCTGAATTATCCCAGACGAGATGGCGGGCTGTGTTTGCCGGGCTGGTGTGCTTGCCGCGGTTCTCAGCCATTGCCCCGCAAGATATGACCATCCACGGTTCGGATCAGACGGCAGCCGCTTTCGAACAGGCCCAGCGGTGTGGGCCGCGTCCAGAGAATTTCCGCCTCGACGGCGAAACACCCGAGCATCGGATGGTTCAATGAAATGATCACCGTGTGATACTGCAGCGGAAGGTCGTGCGAGAACCCGATGCCCGAGAGCGATAAGTCCTTGCCAACGATCGTGGTCGATTCGTCCGCCAGCAACTTGCCGTTTTGATCCAACGGCGTGAGGCGGAATGTATACGGAATCGGAAACCGGTCGCGATTTCGCCGCTCGTCCGATTCCGCGGTCGTGCCTGCGTCATCGATCAGGCCCTGGACCTGCCGATTGAGCTTGTCGCTCGGCGCGTGTTGGAGGTCGACAGGCTTGGAGCCGGATTTAACGGCGGTGTGATTCATCGTACTGTCAACGATTGGTCACGACGGAAGCCGGGAATCACGCACGATTGCGCGCCCACAGGCTCAGACAGCACGGCAACGAAGATGCCGATGCTTAACGATAGTTCGCCCAGCCGCAGGGGAGACAACAAGGCTTAGTGCAGTGCCTGGCAAGCACCGGCTGCACAACGAAATACATCGCGCATCCGCTAAAATTGCTACGCGGTGCGGCGATTCGACGCGGGCCTGTTATTCCGGTCGTCCGAGTTCTCTCGGCGATGATTTTGCCTCGTGGATTCCGGAGGCATTGCCGCGATGAGCCGGCTGCCGCTCTCGTACCATCCTGGTTTACTGAATCGGCACCAGTTAATGTCGATTTCGGCTGTAAAAGCAACATCGATGTTCTCCACCGAAATCTTCGCACGGCGGTAGGCGAGCGGCGTGGCGTGATAAAAGCTCAGCCCGTACCGCGAAATGTTTTTGCCGATGACACTGATCGCCTCGTTGGCAATCGGCTGGCCATCCTCGGCCAATGGCGTTAAACGAAACGAAACAGGAATTGAAAGCCGATCGGCGCGACGCCGCTCGAGCGTCACCGTCGGATGAAGACGGGCTACTAAGGTCTGAATTTGCCGAGCCAGGGCGGCACGATCAAAAAGGGCTGAGGACAGGACTTCGGTCACTTGAGTTTGCTCTCCAAGGAGAACACGGGCGTCGGGCGGGTTATCGAACGAAAGCTGAAGTCTTAAGACTTCAGGCCGATGGAAAATGACGGGATGAGAAAAGGTGCTACCGGCAGAACGGTTCTATGCTTTAATTCGCGCGTCGTGCGATTGGATGAGTGACAGACCGCCGTGCTAAATGAAAGAACAAAAGCCTGCTCAAGCCACTCTAGCTCACAAAAACCCGATAGCAAGCAAGTCGGCGCCGCGGAGCTGCAATTCGGCGGCCGGTCGCGTCGTCAGAACCAATTCAGCCGGAAAGGTTGAAAACCGCCGACAAAAGCCGCGCTGCGCAGCCGGCCAAAAAAGCTGTTCTGACAAGATGCACGTTCGGGGTTTCTTAAGGCGGTTTCGCCTTACCCACGAAGCAGCAATACGAACGAAACGGCCGCGGCCGTAAGCGTGGCGGCTACCGCAATCGCCCGAAACACGTCGGCGGAAACGGCACTCTCTGGACCATAAAGTCGAAGATCGCGAGCGATTGCTTTGCGACTAACGGAAGCCACACTCGTCCGACCGGAGCCGTTGGCTAAGTCAGACATTGCTGCGGAAGCGGGACGTGCATCGCCCCAATAACCGGGCAAGTCGCGACCTTCCGCCGGCGGCACCGCTTCTTGGAACACTTCCAGTGCGGGCCGAAGTGCTTCTGCCAGTCGCCAACAATCGCCGCAGGTCTCGAGGTGGGCTTCTACGTCTTCGTCCCAAGCGGCACCGGTGGGGAATGGTCCTCGCGTGAGGATCATGAACACTTGATCGCAATCCATCGCAATACCTCCCGCAGTGTCGAGCGACCGCGTGCGCTCAGGAGGAGAATGCGCCTTCTCGGGCGCTGGCAACATCCCTGACGCGGATTTTCGTGAGCCTTTATATACGAGCCACGCTATCAGGGCTAGAGCAGTTTCGCAGGGGGCGGAACGTAGAGGGGGAGATGGGGAGAGGGGGAGATTCAGAGGTGCACTCGAATCATCGTTTCTCCCTATCTCCCACTCTCCCCCTCTCCCACTCTTCGCTAATACTTATTCGACGATTGCGCGAGCTCACGTCAACTCCGCGAGGGCCGCGAGCAATTGTTGCGTGCAACCCGGCGTGTCGTCGCGCGGGTGGAAATACAGCACGACCGGGCGGCCTTTCAGGCCGGACAGGCGAACCTTCGACCCATCATCGGCGGTCAGGTTAAAGGCCGGGGCGCGCTCGCCGGGCTCGAGCCAATAGGAGGATTTGGTTTCCATAACGCGGTATTGGTTTGCGGGCATTGAGAAACTGGCGGGATACTCGCCGGATGATGGCCGAACGGATAGAATTGGACCGCCATTTGCAGGGCATCCGTTATAACCCAATTTGAGTCATGCCAAACATCGCAGACGCTACACCAAGTCTTGAAACCCGCCAGCAGCGCAGCCTGCAGCTTGCGCTGGCCGCTGCGCGCTCAGCCGACGACAACCGCGGCCAGGATATCGTTGTGCTCGACATGCGCAGCATGACGACCGAATTCGACTATTTCGTATTGGTCACGGGCAATAGCCGCCGCCAGTTGCACGCCATCAGTGAGGAAATCGATCGCGTGCTGGAGGGCGAGCTCGGCGACCAGCGCCTCGGCATCGAAGGCTACAACGATAGCCGCTGGATTCTTCTCGATTACGGTTCGGTGGTGATGCATCTGTTCGACGCCGACACTCGGGCCTATTACGCGCTGGAGGACCTGTGGGCACACGCCCAGCGCGTGCCGCTGCCGTGGCAGTAGGGTGGGCATCGCCCACCATCTTGAGATGGCCGGCTTTTACCAATATGGTGGGCGGTGCCCACCCTACGATCATTGAGCGGTGCTGCATCCATGAACACACTGGCACTACTGCGCGAACGGTTTGCGGCGGCGCTCGCGAAGCTGGGCGTCGACGCCGCCGAAGTGCCCGCGCTGGCGGAGATGGTGTTGCCCAGCCAGGATGCCAAGTTCGGCGATTACCAGGCGAATTGCGCGATGCCGCTGGGCAAGCGGCTGGGCAAGCCGCCGCGGGATATTGCGCGGCAAATTGTATCGCTGCTCGATGTGGCCGGCATTTGCGAGCCGCCGGAGATCGCCGGGCCGGGCTTCATCAATCTGCGTCTCAAAGACAATTGGGTCGTGGAGCAGCTCACGGTCGCCAGCGCTGACGTGGAGCGGCTCGGCATCGCGCCGGCTGAAAAGCCGCGGACGATCGTCATCGATTACTCGTCGCCCAACGTGGCCAAGCCGATGCACGTCGGCCACATCCGCTCGACGGTGATCGGCGATGCGCTCTACCGCATCGCTGAAGTTCCTCGGCCACCGCGTGATCAGCGACAACCACCTCGGCGACTGGGGCACGCAGTTCGGGATGATCATCTACGGCTACAAGCACTTCGTCGATCGATGCCGCGTTCCGACAGTCAGCCCGTCGCCGAGCTGACGCGGCTCTACAAGCTGGTGAATTCGCTCGTGGAATATCATGACACCCGCAGGGAAAAGATTCCGACGCACCAGAAGACGCTCGCCGATGCCGAGGGGCAGCTCGCAATGTTGCGCACAGCCGCGCCGGCTGCCGACGCGAAAGATGCCAAGAAAGATGCAAAACGGCTGCGACAGGCCGAAGGCGCAGTTGAGCGAGCTTCGCACCGAGCTTGCCGGACTGCAAAGCAAAGTCGGCGCCGTCGAGAGCGATCCCGAATTGAGCAAACTGGCCGCCGCCCATCGCCGACATCGGCCAGCAAGTGCTTCTGGAAACGGCCCGGCTGCACGGCGGCGATCCGACGAACGTCGAATTGTGGCGACAATTCCTGCCGGCTTGCCTGGCCGAGATCGAAATCGTCTACAAGCGCCTCGGCGTGACGTTTCGACCACACGCTCGGCGAAAGTTTTTACCAGGACCGGCTGCGCGGCGTGGTAAAGGACCTGGCCGACAAGGGACTGGCGCACGAGAGCGACGGCGCGATCTGCGTGTTCCTCGAAGGCCACGACGTGCCGATGATCGTGCAGAAGCAGGACGGCGCGTTCCTGTACGCCACGACCGACCTGGCCACGATTCAGTACCGCATGAGCGAGTGGCGGCCGGACGCGATTCTGTACGTCGTCGACCATCGCCAGTCGCTGCACTTTCGAGCAGCTGTTCGCGGCGGCGCGGCTGTGGGGCTATCGCGACGTCGAGCTGCAGCACATCGCGTTCGGCACCGTGCTGGGCGACGACGGCCGGCCGTTCAAGACGCGCAGCGGCACGTCCGTCGGGCTGACCGGCTTACTCGACGAAGCGGTCGAGCGGGCCTACGCGATCGTCGCCAAAACGACGATGCGCGGCCTGAGCCGCTACTCTCTGGCGACGAACGGCGACAAGTGGCCGAGCGGATCGGCATCGGCGCCATCAAATACGCCGACCTCGCGCACAACCGCACGAGCGACTACGTGTTCAGCTACGACAAAATGCTGGCCATGACCGGCAACACGGCCACGTACATGCAATACAGCTACGCGCGCGTGAAAAGCATCTTTGCCAAAGCGGGTGTTGACCAATCCGCAATCCGAAATCCGCAATCCGAAATCCTAATTACCACGCCTCAAGAGCGTGCCCTTGCCATCGCGCTGCTGCAATTCTCCGAGGCCCTCGACCGCGTCGTGTCCGACTATCGGCCCAACCATCTCACGGCGTATCTCTTCGAGCTAGCCAGTCGCTACAGCGACTTCTTCGAGAACTGCCCCGTGCTGCGGGCCGAGACCGACGAGCTGCGCATGAGCCGGCTGCGGCTCTGCGATTTAACGGCTCGCACGATCCAGCAGGGATTAAACCTGCTGGGAATCGAAGTCGTCGAGCGAATGTGATTGCAATCGACCGAATCTCCACAATATAATCGTGCAGTATTTCCCTGGCGGGTGGAAACTCTCTCGACGGAGGTGCGGGCGATGAACCGAGCGATTTCATGGCGATGCTATGCGCTGGCGGCGGTGGTTCTGACGGTCACGTTGGTCGCGTCGGCGGAGGAGCGGAAGTGGACTGACAAGACGGGAAAGTTCAGCGTCGACGCGGAGCTCGTCACGGTGGAAGACGGAAAGGCGATTCTTCGTCGGGCCGATGGCAAAGAGCTTTCGGTCGATGTTGAGCGTTTGAGCGCTGAGGACCAAAAGTACATTGAAGATCGCCCGGCGAATCCTGATACGAAGGCGACAGCGGCCGACGAAATGATCGCCAAAATCGCCGAGAGCTTCTACAGCGACCTTCGCAACAAGGAGCGCGAATTGGCTAAGGCGGCCCTCACCAAGAAGGCGGAGGCGCTTTTGACCGGCGGTCAGTCGCCGCTGACCGGCTTGCCGCAGCCGCAAACCGGCACGAACGCGATCAAGGTGGGAAGCGTCACGGTCGACGGCCAAGTCGCGGAAATTCCCGTTCTGGTGCGCGCGGGCGGCGCCGTGCACAAGACCAAGCTGCACCTGCGTTTCGAGGACGACGAGTGGCAGGTATTCGCCCTTAGCGCAACGTATCCCGACGGCGAGAAGTCGATTAATTTCGAAGCGGCAGCCGCGGTAGAGAACGTTGACCCTCTATTGGCACTGATGGGTAAGCCCATCGACCTGCAAGGCTATACCGTCGACGGCACCCAAACGGAGCTTTCGCAGTACAAGGGCAAAGTCGTTCTCGTGGACTTCTGGGCCACGTGGTGCGGCCCGTGCCGGGCTGAGATCCCGAACATCGCAAAGAACTGGGACAAGTACCACAGCGACGGTTTCGAAGTGATCGCCGTCAGCGTCGATGAAGATTTGGACGCGCTCAAGACCTTCGTTGCCGACGAAAAGCCCCCCTGGCCGGTGGTGGCCGACAACCATCCCAAGAATGGCAAGTCGATGGCGGCCAAGTTTGGCATTCGCGGCATTCCCGCTTTCATTCTCGTGGGCAAAGATGGCAAGGTGGCGGCCGTGCATTGCCGCGGAGAACGACTCGGCAAGCAGCTCGCTCAGCTCATTCGTGATCCCGGCGCTAGAACATCGAGCCTCGGTGCCGAAATCGTTCGCTAGCTCGGCGCGCAACGGTCGGTGAATCACAAGATGGCATCTTCTTCGAACGATGCCGGCCGGGCCGTTCTCTGCACCCCCCTTGGAGTAATGCCCTGCGCGTGGCAGAATTCAACTAGCGGCTTCCGCCACAGGCCTCTTCAGGAACACGAAAGATTCGGAGGAATTACAGTGCCTACGACGACCATCGACGCCCCCGTTACCGTCAAGCACAAGGGACTCGTCAAATGGGTCAATGATATGGCCGAGCTCTGCAAGCCCGACCAGGTTTACTGGTGCACCGGCTCGCAGGAGGAGTACGACCGGCTCTGCGACGAGATGGTCGAGGCGGGCACGTTTATCCGGCTCAACCCGGAGCTGCGGCCTAACTCGTTTTTGCGCGGAGCCATCCCAGCGATGTGGCCCGCGTGGAGGACCGCACGTACATCTGCTCGGTGCGCGAGGAGGACGCCGGTCCGACGAACAACTGGATGGCCCCCGACAAGATGAAGGCCGCGCTCACGGCGAAGTTCGACGGCTCGATGCGTGGCCGCACGATGTATGTCATCCCCTTCAGCATGGGCCCCATCGGCTCGGACATCGCGCACATCGGCGTGCAGCTTAGCGATTCGGCGTACGTGGTCGTGAACATGCGGATCATGACGCGCATGGGCGAGGCCGTGCTTAAGGTGCTAGGCACCAATGGCGAATATGTGCCCTGCCTGCATTCGGTGGGCATGCCGCTGGGGCCGGGCGAGAAGGATGTGCCCTGGCCGTGCAGCCCCGATCCGAAGGACAAGTACATCGTCCACTTTCCCGAGGAGCGAATGATCTGGAGCTACGGCTCCGGCTACGGCGGCAACGCGCTGTTGGGCAAGAAGTGTCTGGCCCTGCGCATTGCGTCGGTGATGGCCCGCGACCAAGGCTGGCTCGCCGAGCACATGCTCATCACCGGCGTCAAAAGTCCGGATGGCGAACGGACGTACGTCGCGGCCGCTTTCCCCAGCGCCTGCGGCAAGACAAACTTCGCGATGTTGATTCCGCCCAAGGAATTTCGCGACGAAGGCTGGGAAGTGACCACGGTGGGCGACGACATCGCCTGGATCAAGCCGGGGGACGACGGCCGGTTGTACGCGATCAATCCGGAGGCCGGCTTCTTCGGCGTCGCGCCCGGCACGAATGACAAAACCAACCCGAACGCGATGGCAACGATCACGAAGAACACCATCTTCACGAACGTCGCGCTCACCGATGACGGAGATATTTGGTGGGAAGGCATGACCGATAAGCCGCCCGCGCACGCCATCGACTGGCAAGGCAACGACTGGAAGCCGGGCGGCGACGCGAAAGCGGCCCATCCAAACAGCCGCTTCACCGCGCCGATTTCGCAGTGCCCGTCGGCCGACCCGGCGTACAACGACCCGAAGGGAGTGCCGATCTCGGCGCTCATCTTCGGCGGCCGGCGCAGCAATGTGACGCCGCTGGTCGTGCAGTCGTTTAACTGGCAGTTCGGCGTGTACGCGGCCGCCACCATGGGCTCGGAGATGACGGCCGCCGCCTTCGGCAAGTTGGGCGAAGTGCGGCGCGATCCGTTCGCCATGCTGCCGTTCGCGGGCTACCACATGGGCTCGTACATCGACCACTGGCTGAGCTTCGGCCCGCGCGTCGAGCGTAAGCCGCGAATCTTCAACGTGAACTGGTTCCGTCGCGACGCGGAGGGCAAATTCACCTGGCCCGGCTTCGGCGACAATATGCGCATCCTGGCTTGGATTGTCGGCCGCGTGCGTGGCACGGCGACGGCCGTGGAAGGGCCGCTCGGCTGGACGCCGCGCTATGAAGACCTCGACTGGCGCGGCCTCAAGTTCAGCAAGGAAAACTTCAACCAGGCGATGAACATCGACCGCGATGAATGGGTCCAGGAAATCGCCTCGCACGACGGGCTGTTCTTCAAGCTCTACGACCGTTTGCCGCGCGAGTTGCCGTCGATCCGCGACCTGATCCTGGGCGGACTGTGGCGAGCGCCGCGCAAATCCGCGACGAAATAGCGGGCTGCGGCTTGCTGCACCGTTAATTTGCCATTCCTGGAGCCGGCTGCGTAAAATGACGGCGTCGCGGAATGGGTGGCATGCTCTCGCGGCGCCAGCCGTGTGAGCATGTCTTGCAAAATCATGCCTACGCCATCGACCGTGCTGCGCACGGTGCCCGCGGCGAAGGCATGCCACCCCACGGAACCGGAAGAGCATGGCGGAATTACATCTTTGTCGAATTCGTTGCGCGCTCGCGCCGCTGGTTGGCGTCGCGGTGGCGGCAATCTTTTCGGCCTCGGCGTGGGCGCAAATTACGCCCGATGACCCTGGCCCTGCGGCCATTCGCTTTACGCTCAACTCCGGCCAAGATGTTAAATCAATCTCGTCATATATCTACGGCTCCAATTCGTCGCAAATCACCAATCGCACATTTGATCGCAGCGGCGGCAATCGTCTAACAGGCTACAACTGGGAGACTAATGCCTCGAACGCCGGATCCGACTGGTATCACCATAGCGACTACCACCTCACGGGCGGCCAGGCCAATCGGCCGCCCGGTTCCGCGGTGAGCGGCATGATCCAGAGTGCGGGCACGGCCGGCCGCGCGGCGCATCGTTACCATTCCGATGGCGGGCTACGTGAGCGCCGACGCCAACGGCACGGTCGATGAAACGCAAATCGCGCCGTCCTCGCGCTGGCGCGAAATCGTCCCCAAGAAGTCGACCAAGTATCCCGGCTCTTCGTTGTCGCTGAATCCCAACAAGACGGACGCGTATGTGTTCACGGACGAATTCGTGAACTGGGTCGAGAACACGAAGCAGCCCGGGCAGCCAGTGTTTTACAGCCTCGACAACGAGCCGGCGCTATGGGGCGAGTCGCTGCCGGGTGGCTGGCAATCCGGGTCGCCACCCAACCCGTGCTGCAACCCGGCGAACGGCGTGAATCCGAGCTCAGGCGGCCGCACGCATCCGACCATTCATCCGTTCGCGCCAACATTCAACGAGATGCGCGACAAAACGATAGCCCACGCCGCGGCGATCAAGGACGTGAATCCGAATGCGCTGGTGTTCGGCGGCGTCGGCTACGGATGGAACGAGTTTCGCTCGCTGCAGGATGCGCCTGGGCGGGTCACAACCCCGTCGCATCCCGGCGGCGACCAGGGTGGCGAACTGCACTATTACGAGTGGCTGCTGAACGAAGTCCGTGCGGCGGAGACCGCGCAAGGCCGCACGCTCATGGACGTGCTCGATTTGCATTGGTATCCGGAAGCGCAAGGTGCCGGCGTGCGCGTGACCGAAAACAACACATCTGCGGCCGTGGTGGCCGCACGCGTGCAAGCGACGCGTTCGCTGTGGGACAGCACGTACACCGAAACAAGCTGGATCACCAGTTGTTGCAGCGGCGGGCCGATCAAATTGCTGACGCATGTGCAGCGCGACATCGACGATTTCAAGCCGGGCACGAAAATCGCCATCACCGAATACAATTACGGCGCGGGCAGCCATTACTCGGGCGGAATCGCCCAGGCCGATTTTCTCGGCATCCTCGGCCGCGAGGGAGTGTTCGCCGCAAACTGGTGGGACATCGGCAACGGCTCGAGCTTCGTGAACGCCGCGTTCAACATGTATGTCAACTACGACGGCACCGGTGGGCAGTTCGGCGACGTCTCGGTGGACGCCGATACGAATAACATCGCCAACTCGGCGGTTTACGCCAGCGTCGATTCGACTGACCCGAATCGCATGGTCGTCGTGGCCATCAATCGCACCGCCAACGCCCAGATGACGGGCATCGCCGTGACGCACGACCGCGTTTTCGACCACGCCGAAGTTTATCAGTTGACCTCCGGCGCCGGCTCTTCGCCGCTAGTCACGCACGCGGCCGATATCGAGCTGAACCTCGTGAACGCGTTCCAATACACGATGCCGGCCTGGAGCGTTTCGACGCTGGTCTTGATTTCCGACGGACTGCCTGGCGATTACAACCGCGACGGCAATGTGGACATGGCCGATTTCGTTGTCTGGCGCAAGAGTGCCGGCCAATCAGGCGACTTGGCGGCCGATGGCAATGAAGACAACATCGTCGACACGGACGACTACACATTGTGGAGCGCGAACTTCAGCCGCTCCGCCACTGATCCAGGGCAGGGGAGCACGGCCACCGTGCCGGAGCCAGTTAGTGTGGCGCTCGTGCTTGTCGCCTCAATTGTCGGACTCGCTCGGCGGCGACGAATTTTTGTTCGGCGTTCTTGACGTCGAACTTTCGGCCGGCGGCTCTGTTTCCGCGGCCGGCGGAGCGGCGTCGCCCTGGGGCGGAACCGGCGGAGGAATCGGCGCGGCCTTTGTGTCAGTCGGCGTTTCGCTCGCGGGATCAGCCTCTCCGTCTTCCTCGACCACATCTGCTGGCGGCCCGGTGTCGACTAGCAGGTAACCCGCCCAGAAAAACGGGTGATTGGCCGTGGCCAGCTCGCCTTCTTGTTCCAGTCCGCGCAAGCGGGGTTCGTTCTCGGCGTCCAGCGGCGCTTCGCGCAAGCAGCGCGCTCGGCTCCACGCCTCGATCGCCGGCGATTGCGAAAGTTCTTGCGTGAACTCGCGCACGAGATCGAGGTTCGTTCGGCCGCCGGTCCGCCAGCGCGAGATCAGAATGGTTCTCGCACCGCCCGACATCATCGCACACAGTGATTGAAATAGTTCGCTGCCGGGCCGAGTGTCGCGGGCCGCATTGCGTCGCGAGGTCTTTAATCCTTGTTCCGCCGCAGTTGCCAGTCCTGTGATTATGATTCGCTCCGGGCCTCCGTACGGTAACGCAACCCATGGTTCCTTTGCGTCGTCGCCGGAACGACGGTTACGCGGAAACGGGAGCGGGCTCGCGAGCGTCATTCGCTCAGCATCGACCTCGTCTACAACCACGAGCCCATCAAGCACTGCCGCCAGAAGGTGCGGCGGCTCAGGGAGCGGCTCGGGCAAGCGCACGGCGCCCGGCTGTACTTTCTCAAGCTCGACCACCAAGTTTTGAGCTTCGGCGCTATCTTTGCCGATGCTTACGTGGTTCGCTACAACGCCGGTGTGTTGCGGCCGCCGCAGCGCTTGCGGCGCCGAATCGCCAGCGCCGCCGTCGGTCCATCGCGCAGCGGCACATGGTCGGCCAATACGGTCGTTGGATCGACGTCCGCCGAGATCAGCGCATCGAACGGCAGGTACCACAGCGCATCATCCGGCACGATGATTAAGCTAGTGGTTTTGGCGAGGTCCAACCGCGCGTCCGCGAAGACCGCCTGATATGCCGTCGCCGCCGCGCGTTGCCAGCGGTCATTGGTCAGCTCTTCCGCCGACAGCGCGCGGTTTCCGCCATAATTGCCCAACGCCCTCAAAAATTCGCCGATCCCCGATCGCAGCCGTCTCACGTCGCCGACAAGCCACGTGTGTACGCCCGTTCGTGTCACCAGGAAGCCGTGCAAGTCTTCCCCCACGGCATGAAACTCAACAAGCGCTTCGCCTTCGTCGAGCGACTTTTGCAACTCGGCCGTGGTGCGCAGCGGCGGATATTCCATCGAAGACGGCAGCCGCCGCGGCGCCAGTTGCATCAATAGACGCTGCCGCTGCTCGGTGTTCGCCGCCCAGGCATCGAACTGTGCCGACAGTGGTTTGGTGTCGTCCGGATCCTTGGCCACGACAGAACTAGCCCGAAGCGTTTCCTGCATCGCTGCGCCGGCCTCGGCCAACTCACGGTAGGCGGGGAAGCTCACGAAAAACTGCTGACGCTCTAACAGCGCGGTGCGGGAAAGCGTGCTTTCCGGAGCCTCCAGAATGGTGCGCAGCGCAAGCAGCCGCCCACCGAGCGGCAACATCGACAGGAACCGCCGCCGCTTGGCCCGTTCGGCAACTTCAAGTGCCAGCGGCAGGTCCTTCCGCTCCAGTGCGGCGAAAAACCAGCGATCGAACGCCGCATCGTGCGCCGTCTTCAGCAGAGCCATGGTGTCGAGCGGCTGATAGGCCCAGTCGGCCGGCCGCGGGTCCCCAAGAAGCGAAACGTAAAGATCGGCCGCGATGCGCGGAAATCGCCCGCCCATCGTACATTTCGTTCGTGCGGCCGATTTGAAAATTTCGCAACGACGCGCCAGCTTGCGCCGCAACCGCTTGATTCAGCGCTTCGCCGGCCGGCGCGAATTGGCCGCGCATGAGCTGCAAGTTGGCCTGCAGATAGAGTTGGTGAATGCTCGCGAGCCCGCCGCGCATCTCGCCCGTGCGGCGCAACGCCAATTCGACCGCGGCGGCGGCCGGCTCGAGCTGCCCGAGCCAAAGCAAGCTTTCCGCCAAGGCCAGCCGCAGCTTCGTGGAGACATGCTGCATGCGATTCAATTGTGTCCAGTCAGCAACCGGTCCGAGCGGCGGGTAAACGGTCGCGCCCCCGGTTGCCATGTGATTAATCCAGCCAAGCCAGATCGATTCGGTGAGCGCATCCCAGTTTTCGTAGTAGTAGGACGAGAAACTGGCTTCGGCCAGCAGTTGCGCCGCCCGCTGGCTGTCGCCGCGAATCATCGCAATTCGTCCCTGCTCCAAAAGCACAACGCACGTTAGGGGATGATCGAACTGGCCTTCCACGACCGCAGCGCGGCTCAGCAGCATGTCGGCTTCGTCGAGTTTGCCAATGCCGGCCTGTGCGAGGCCGCGCAACAAGTCAATCCATGCACTCGACCAGTGATTGGGCGGCGAGAGATTGCCGCGCACAAACACGTCGGAAAGTTCCTTCGACAGGCGATCGTGCACTGCAAGCGGGCCGAGCAACTCGCTGCGCCGGCGAATGGCCAGCGCCGAAGTGCGGATCACTTCTATGGCGTTTACTCGCCAGAACATGGGCGGACGGAAGACGCCGCCCTCCTGCAAGGCGCGCCGCGGATCGAGCTCACCCATGAATATTTGCTCGGTCTCGGCAAACTGACCCAACGTAAATTGGCGCTGGCTGCGGCCCCAAGGTGGCACCCGACGCACGCGTGCCAAGTCGGGCCGCGGCGGCTGGAGAAATTTCACCTGCAACAGCCAGTTGGGATAGGCCAGCAGGATTTGGCAGGCCTGATCGAACTCGGCCAGCGCTTCGGCATTCCGACCCTGGTGATACAACACCTCGCCCAGCATGGCGTGGTAGCAGATCGAGTCGATCCAGCGGGCCTGAACGGTGCGGATGCCACGGCGAGTCTCGCGGCGCAGTCCGCGCTCGGCATCCAGGTATTCGCCGGCATAAAATGTCTGCACGGCGAGATAGTAGGCGCGCGGGGAATGTCGTCGCCGACTTGCGCGGCCACGGGCGCCGCGGCAAGCATTGCAATCAATAAAGCGGCGGCAGCCACCCACAAACCCTCTCCCCTTGGGAGAGGGAGAATCTCACGACGTCGGCCCAGCTCGGGTCGGCAAAGCGCACCATAGTGTTGCCTCTTCGAACGTGGGACGAAACGTGCCGGCAACGCATGCTGCGTTGCTGGCGCCCATTGCATTCTACCAAGTTCGTGCCGCCGGACTTCGAGATCGATTTTCGCGGTCGTCACACCGGCCACGAAGCGCCAGCGAGGGAAAGTAGGCGAACTCTCTCCCTTGCGCTTGCGGCAAGTGTGCGAATCCGAATTCAAGGCTCACCTCGCGAGCTAGCGTAGCCTCCAGGCGTTTTGGCACAAACTTTAAAAGTCAGCAAACCTTTTCCGGTTGGGTGGACGATAACGGTTGTACGGCGGAGCGCCGAATGCAGCGGGTTGACGGACCGGAGAGCTGATCCGCAAGTGTCCGCGACTGGCCCTCCTCGCATTTCGCCGGAGACTGAACCATGCACACGCGTAAGCCAATGCACCATCAATTACTGAGGCTTGCCGCCGCCGCCCTGTTGCCTGCGGTAACGCTCTTTACCGGCTGCCAGGTCGAAATGGCCGGCCAGACCCTGCCCAGCCCGTACTATCTCACCGACGACGTGCAGTACTACGCTCCAGGTCCAGAATTCAAGCTGGCCCGCGAAGCGGCCGCCATGCAGGAACAGGCCGAAGCCATCCAAAGCGAAGCTCAGGTCGAAGGCAACTAGCCCTCGGGCCGATTCTGTATTCGCTCGCTGCCTGCAATTTGATTCCGACAGCACGACTCGTTTGTCGTCTGCAATTGACGGCCCGAGGCCGATTGTCTACTGCTCGGGCCGTGTTCTCCGTGCAATTCGGCGGCTAGTGATGCAGACGCAGCAGTTCCTTCTCGTTTTTGCGCTAGTGATCTCTGGTTGTGCCGTTACGCGCGACGGACAAGTGGTCCCGCTCGAGAATTTGCTCGTCTATCAGCCGGCGGGACCACATCCGGACACTTGGCAACCGCCCGGTTTGCGGTACGAGGACGTCAATTTCGAATCGGCGGATGGCGCACGGCTCCACGGCTGGTATTGCCCGGTTGAGGCGCCCCGGGCCGTTGTGCTGTATTTGCACGGAAATGCCGGGAACATTACGTATCTGTGGCCCGACCTACGGATGCTGACCGGGATGCAAGTCAGCGTGCTCGCCTTAGACTACCGGGGATATGGCCGAAGTGAAGGCCGGCCAACCGAGCGCGGGCTGCTGGCCGACGCGCGCGCGGCGCGGCGCTGGCTGGCCGAACAGTCCGGCATCGCCGAACAGGAGATTGTCCTGTATGGCCGTTCGCTCGGCGGCGGCGTGGCGGTCGATTTGGCGGCGAACGACGGCGCCAAGGCGCTTGTGCTGGAAAGTACTTTCACGTCTCTCCCCGCAGTGGCCAACGATTTGTTGCCGCTCTGGCCGGGAGCACTGATGATCAATCGGTTCAATTCGTTGAAGAAGCTTGGGAACTATAGCGGGCCGTTGTTAATTGCCCACGGTGACGCTGATGAGCTAATACCCTTCTCACAGGGCGAAAGACTCTTCGCCGCTGCAAATGAGCCAAAGCGCTTCGTGCGAATTGCCGGTGGGGACCACAATTGGGTGCCACCGGAGCACTACATCGCTGAGTTGGACCAATTCTTTGCGGTGATCTCGACGAATTGACATCCCACAATTCGGATCGTTTCGCGGTTGCGATTCGGCTTTTAAGTTGCCTTTGCTACGCCCCTTGCGAGCAGGCATTAAAACCGGATACTTAAGGGTCCGCCGCGGCCTACTGGGCCGCGTTGATCCCGCCCGTCTAAAGCCCAATCTCGGCTATTGATACTCTGCTCGAACGCACGAAAGGTCCCTGCGATGTCACGATCTGGAGCCGTAACGTTTAAAGGCGCGCCGCTTACGCTGGCTGGCAATGAGGTGAAGGAGGGCCAGTCGGCCCCGGACTTCAAAATCCACTTTTTCGAAGGGGGCATGAAGACGATCTCGCTTGCCGACCTCAAAGGCAAACCAACGATCCTGAGCGTAGTGCCCTCGCTTGATACGGCCGTGTGCGCGATGCAGACCAAGAAGTTCAACGATCAGCTGGCATCGATGGGCGAGCGGATCAACGCGGTCACCGTGAGCATGGACCTGCCGTTTGCGATGAACCGCTTCTGCGGCGCGGAAAACATCAAGAACATGCGTGTCGGCAGCGACTACCAGGACCGCAACTTCGGCACCCACTGGGGCACTCTGATCGAAGAGCTGAAGATTCTCGCCCGGGCTGTGTTTGTGCTCGATTCCAACGGCAAAGTGGTCCATGCCGAGTACGTCAATGAAGTCACGAGCGAGCCGGATTACGACGCGGCCGTCGAAGCGCTGCGCGGGCAGCTGAAGTAGCAGGGGGCTTGGAGCGAGTTGTAGGGTGGGCATTGCCCACCGGTGCCATGGTGGGCGGTGCCCACCCTACGGTCATCCGGAGGTAAAGGCGATGTACACCGTCCGGCAGCTCTTGGCGGAAGTAATCGGTACTTTTTTCCTGTGTTTCGCGGGAATCGGGGCGATAGTCTCGACGGAGGCTCCCATCAGCAGCGGCGCCGGCCTCTTGGGCATCGCGCTGGCCCATGGTTTGGCCTTGTCGATCGCCGTGAGCATTTTCGCCGGCATCAGCGGGTCGCACTTCAACCCCGCAGTGACAATCGGCTTTCTAACCACGGGCCGTATTTCCGCACCGCTCGCCGCACTGTACATCGTCGCTCAATTGATCGGGGCGACGCTTGCGGCGGCCGCTTGCAATTTCATTTTCCCGGAAGATTCAGTGAACGCTGCCAAACTCGGTATTCCGCTCCCCGGTCAGTGGGTCGACGTGCCGATCCTGCTGGTCACCGAGTTCATCCTCACGTTCCTGCTGGTGATCGCTATTTTCGGCACGGCCGTGGACGAGCGCGCTGCCCCGATGAAACTCGGCGGATTCGCCATCGGCCTCACGGTCGCCTTCGATATCTTATGCGCGGGCAAGGTGACTGGCGCGTCGATGAACCCGGCCCGTTCGTTCGGCCCGGCCCTGGTGCACAACCACTTTGAGTGGCACGTGTGGTACTGGGTGGCGCCGATTGCCGGGGCCGTAGTTGCCGCCCTGTTCTACCACCACGTATTGCTCGAACCGGCCAAAGACGAACTGAAGTTGTAAGCTGCCGCCGTATGCTCGCGTGGCGCAGCCTATTTCACGTCTTCCACGCGCGAGGCAATCACCTTTGCTTCAATGATCTCGTCGTGGCGCGGCGGCGCCGGATGATCCAGATCATCGGGCCGGAGCGTCGTGTGGAACTCGGCGGTCTTCTGCTCGATTTGCCGGCGAATCCACGTGATTACGCCTCGCTTGATCGCGCCGCGCACCGGCGGCAGCAGCAAGGCGATGCCCACCACGTCGGTCAGCACGCCCGGGGCGATCAAGAAGATGGCGGCGGCCACGAGCAGGAAGCCGTCGATCATCGCGTCGGCCGGTATGCGGCCGGATCGCAGCTCGCCGCGCATTCGCGAACTCGTTTGCCACCCTTGTTGCCGCATGAGCACGGCGCCCGCGATGCCGGTCAAAATCACCAGTCCTATCGGGAGCCACCACACCGTATGCGTTCCGATCCAAATCAAGAGTGCCAATTCGATCAATGGCACCAGTGTAAACAACAGAAACAAAACAAGCATCATGGCAGCGCATCGTACGGCCGCGGCTGCGGGCGGTCAAATTCCGACCCTGCAAAGGCAGCATTTCACGCACGTCGAAGTGCCATGCTTCGGCAGAATTCGAGCACATCGGCCGCCGAGATGATCGAGTGCAATTCGGACCGGTGTATGCGAAACCACGAAGCGACGATTTGCGCCGCCGGCCGGTCGATATCCGTTGGCTTCGCAGAATTTTGCTCCAGGGTTCGGGCAAACAAGTGCGCGCAGCGCTCGGCGTCGTCGTTCGTCGCAGGGACCGGGGCGGCGGCAACCACGCGGCTCGAAGCAATCAAGTACCACACTGGCCGGTTATCCAATTGCAACGGGTAGACGAATTGCTCCGGCAGCGGCGGCGCTCGCAGGATTGCCAACTGATCGCACAAGTATTGCAGGCGCTCCAGCGTGTCGCGCAGCCGGACGGCCCGTTCATATTGTTGACTCGCGGCCGCGTCGGCCAGGTCGGCCTCGAGCCGATCGATAGCGCCGGAATCGCGGCCGTCGAGCAGCGCGCGGGCCGCTCGCAATTGAGCGGCATATTGCGTGAACGTGCATTGGCCCGCACATGGCCCGAGGCACGACCCGGTTTCGCCGCGCAGGCATTGCACGCGCAAATCCAGCGGGAACAATTGCCGCTGATCGGCAAAGTGCATCGCTACCGACGGGCCGCAATCGCATAACTTGAACAGCCAGTTGACGATCTCGACGGCATCGCGAATTCGCCAGCTCACGGGCAGCGGCCCCCAACTGTCAGCGCACGCCGCGGGGAACGCGCCTTGCGATTCGAAAGCGAGGCGCATCCTCGCGCGACAGATAAATGAAGCCCAGCGGCCGAATCGGCTGTCGGCCCTTGACGTTAAACCGCGGCTGATGGCGGCGGATTAATTCCAGCTCGCGCAATTGAGCGGCCAGCTCATGGCCGGCTACCTCCCACACGACCGTGCGGGCGTGCGCCGCGATCGCTTGCTCTTTGCGGATCGCGCTGCCGCTCTGAAAATAAGTGACAGCCGCTTTCGCAGGGCCGTCGACATGCCGACATAGGCCAGCTTCGGCTCGAGAATCAACGACGCCGTAAACTCCCGGCAGCGCGGGGCACTCGTCCCGCAACGCGCGGCGAACTTCAGCCAAGTCCTTGGCGACGCGGAGCCCGCGCAGCTGCGCGCGGAATGGCAGGTAACGTGATCGCCCAAATCCGCGAAACACCTCGGCGTCGCGGCGCACCCCAACTCGTCCCATCGCTCGACCCTCCTTGTTCAGAGGCGATGGGTTAGTCTAAGCCGATCGCGCGACCGAGGTCGATATTGCTAGCATTTATCCGACTGGTAGCACTATTGGCCAAAGGTATGGCAAAAATCGCTCTCAGTCTCCAGTTTGCCATCCCCACTTTGGTCCTAAATATCGGAGCCAAAGTGAGTCGCCGTCGCCAGTTCGCTTTGATTCATCAACGGCGAGGTCATATTCCGTCGAGGTTCGCTGATACTTCCACACTCGCAAACCCCAGGCAGGTTCCTGGATTTCTGTCAGATACTTGGGACATAAATCTGTGATTGTTGCCGGATATTGATTGTGGTCAGCGTGGTACTTGTTCAATGCCTGAACGATAAGATCGCCCCTACGTATCGTTTCCTCAACCGAGCCGATAGACAGGTACGCGCGCAATGCGAACGCAACCAGCATGGTGACTACCAGAAGAGCCTTAAGTGAAAATCGCGGCACGACTATCCTCGACTGCCCACCCGCCCAATCCCTCCATCCAATCCTACCGATTGCTTGCCGAGGCGTCGACAAACACATCCAACTGTTGCCCCACGAACAGCCGCTTGCCGCGTGCGTCGATCGAGTAAATCACTTGCAGCACGCGCGTATCGACCCGCTCGGTGTTGTCGCCCGTGAGCGATTTCTTGGGCACCACATACGGCTCGAGCCGGACGAATGTTAACGGGAAGAACTCATCCGGCTGACCCTTGAGCGTCGCCCGTGCCGGGGCCTCGGGCACGAACCGCGGAATGTCGTATTCATCGATGTCAACCCGCACGTGCAACTGCTCGACATTGCCAAGCACGATGAGCGGCCGATCGGGCGGCGCACCGACGAACTCGCCGGGCCGCACGTTTACTTGCAGCACCTCGCCGTCGACGAGCCCTCGTATGACCAGCCGATCCAGTTCCGCTTGCGTTTGATCTACTTGTGATTGAGCCCGGTCGATCGCCGACTGAGCGACCTGGCGATCAAGCTCCCAGCTGCCCGCCTTGAGGAGCTTGTAGTCGGCAACCTCGCGGTTGTATCGCTCGCGGGCTTGCACGGCCAACTGCTTTCGGTCCATAAACTCCTCTTCGGAGATCGCGCGAT
The DNA here is from genome assembly GCA_963713365.1 of uncultured Planctomycetota bacterium. Taxonomy (GTDB): domain Bacteria; phylum Planctomycetota; class Planctomycetia; order Pirellulales; family Lacipirellulaceae; genus JABDGM01. The sequence goes on from CAVQLN010000017.1 coordinate 253,132, forward strand.
CGGTGAGCAGCTTCTCGCCCCGTGCCCACTGCTGCTCCCAATTATCCCAGTCAGCCTTTGCCTCGCGCAGCGCCGCCTCGGCCGGCGGCAATTCTTCGAGACGCGGCATCGCCTGGAGCCTGGCGAGGGCGACTTTCGCGTCGGCGAGTGCCGCGCGTCGAACTTCGAGCTCCGCCTTCAACTGGATGTCGTCGAGGCGAAACAGCGGGTCGCCCGCCTTCACCTTTTGCCCCACTTTGACGGGCACTTCGACGACGATGCCGGGTACCGGCGAGCCGACGGCGATGTTTTCGGTTTGGGCTTCAATCATGCCGGCGCCGGCCACCGTTTTGGGAAACGGATTCTCCGTCGGCTGAATCGGCGGCGGCACTTCGGGCATCTTTTCGCCCGCTTCCGCCAGAAACATCACCGCGAACACAATCGAGCCGATGGCGATCAGCGGCAGGCCGATCTTGGTAAACATGTTACATCTTTCACTTTTCAGTACAACACAAACGTCATCATCTAAATTCCTCACGCAGAGGCGCGGAGAACGGGGAGATAACGGTCAAGAATTGCTGGACGATCTTCCTCAAAACTCTGCGTTCTCTGCGCCTCTGCGTGAGTCTGCTTAGTCAACTGAAAACTCCTCACAGCGTAACTGCCTCTTCCCAGACGACCGGCGCGTCGCGTGGCGTTTGTCGCTCAAGCGAAACAATCCGGCCGTCATCCATGCGGGCTATCGTATCGGCGAATTCGAAAATCCGGCTGTCGTGCGTGACGATGATCACGGCCCGGTCGCCTTCAATGGCGATCGACCGCAATAGTTCCAGAATCGAATGACCGGTTTTGTGCGTCGAGCGCCGACGTCGGCTCGTCGCACACCAACAGTTGCGGCCGGTGAATCAGCGCCCGGGCGATCGCCACGCGTTGCTGCTGTCCGCCGGAAAGCTGGCCAGGAAGATTGTTCAGCCGGTCGGCCATGCCCATTTTCGCTAATAGCGACTTAGCGGCTGAAACGGCATTGTGCTTCGAGTATCCTTGAATCACCAGCGGCACGGCGGCATTTTCGGCGGCCGTGAGCGCCGGCAGCAAGTTGAATTGCTGAAACACGAAGCCCACGTGCTCGACGGCGAAACGCCGTTCGCCGCCATGAGGACAACTGCGTCAAATCGGTGCCCAATGCCGTGACGCGACCGCTTGTGGGCCGAAGGATGCCTGCCACTACGGAGAGCAGCGTCGTCTTGCCGCAGCCGCTGGGCCCGACGAGCATCGTCAGCTCGCCCGGATAAACTTCCAAGTCGACGCCGCGCAGCGCGTGCACTTCGGCGTTGCCGCTGCCGTAGGTTTTCACGACGTCGCGGCAGATGACCAGAGGTTTCACGCTGTCGCCGTTCATAGCGATTATCCTTGAAACACAACGGCCGGCTCGACCACCATCACACGATGCAAACTCAACAGACTCGACAGAATGCTGATCGCGCCCACGGCCAGCGCCGTGCCGACAAATACTTCGGCCGGCATGTAAAACGCAAGCTTCGAACCGGGCGCGTTCGCCCAGGTGCCGAACCAAGTGGCCGCGCCGATGCCCAAGCCAAAGCCGATGACGCTCACCAACAGCGCCTGCAGCAAGATCATGCCCATCAGACTCCAGTTGCCCGCGCCCATTGCCTTGAGCGCTCCGTATTGTTTGATGTTCTCGATCGTGAACAAGTAAAACGTTTGGGCGGCGATGGCCGTTCCCACGACGAAACCTAGTATGACCGTGATGCCGAAGTTGAACGGGATGCCGGTCTTCTCCATGAAGTACGACATGGTGATCCACTCGAACTGCTTGCCGGTCACGGCCCGCAGGCCGGTTTGCTTCTCGATGCGTCGGCAAACTTCGTCGACGCTCAGGCCTTCGGCCGCATCGGCCAGCACGAACGAAAGCACCTTCCGCTCCGGCGGCACGAAATCCAGTGCCTGCGTGTAGCGCGTGTAAACGACAGGAAACGTTTGAAAGGTGCGGCTCGCTTTGCAGATGCCTACGATCTCCGCTTCGCGGTCGTTCATTTCAAAGCGCTTGCCGATGCGCGGCTCTTCGCCCGGCCACAGCAATTCGTAGCCCTCGAGGTCCATGATGACGGCTTCGGGCTTTCGCAGATCGAACACGTTGCCGAGAATCATGTTGGGCGGCGCGCCGACGAGCGTCGCATCATCGAGCCCCAGCAGGATCGTCTGCTGGAAGTTGCCGTCCTCCAGACGCGAGCGCGTCAGACCTTTGTACAACCGCACGGCCCATGACACGCCCGGCACGCCGCGCACGCGGTACAGATCGCTGTCGGAGAGCGGCTTCACGTCGTCAGAAAATTGCACGTTGGGATCCATCACCCAGATGTCGGCGCCCTGGATGTCGCGAATCTGGCCGCTGGTCTGCAGCATCAGCCCGCAGAAAATCGACGCCTGCTGGGCGATCAATAGCGACGCGAATGCAATGCCCAAGGATGATTCCCAGGTATTTGCCGCGGTTGCCCGTCAGCATCTTGAGCGCGATCCAGTTCATCGCTTCGCTCCCTTTCAATCCCCTCCCCTTGGGGAGGGGTTAGGGGAGCGGTCGGCTTGTCGCGAGCTTTCGAACTGCGCAGCGAAAACCTCGCGATGTGCTCGGCCAGCTTGTCGACATCGAGTGCGGCGTACTCGTCGGCGTTGAGCAGATTGCGAATTACCGGATCGGCGAAGTGGTAGAACAAGCACTGGCCGACGATGCTGAACGCCGTGAGCCGCAGCTTTTCATCGTCCGTCTCATTCGGCAGCAGCTCGCGAAGAATTGACAAGCAGAATCTCAAACTGCGGCCGGATCGACGACTGCACCAGCTCAGCGCAGGCCGCGCGCGGGATTGCCGATCTCGCGCATAATCAGCCGCGTGTGCCAGGTGTCGTCCGGTCCGCTGCGCACGCGGCGAATGAACGTCTTGATAAAGTCGGCGAGCTTTTGTTCAGGCGTGCGTGTCGGCCGACCAGTCGGGCAGCTTCGCGCGCTCCATCCGCCAGCGATGCGCCCGCACAACCGCTTCGACGTACAGCCGCTGCTTGTCGCCGAAGTAGTAATTGACGGCCGCAACATTCGCATCGGCGGCCTGACAGATGTCGCGCACGGTCGTGCCATCGAACCCACGCTCGGCGAACAGCTCTCCCGCCGCATCGACGATTCGCTCCCGCTTTGTGTCTAAGTCGTTGTTGGACATAACGTTGTAATAATACAAAAGTTTAAAACATTTGTTTTAATCAATTGTATGAGTGGTTTGTTGGGTCAGTCAACTCCCTGCCTAAAAAATCCCTTTCGTGATGGAAGACAGCCAAGAAAAAAGGCGGACCCGTTTTCCGGGGCCCGCCTTTTGCAGCCATGCGACCGATCGAGTTGCGCGAGCGTCAATTCGTCGTCGCCAGTATCGGTCGGCTCGGCGCCGCCCAACAGCGCGTCGAGGCTGCTCGGCGCCGGCTGCGCGGGGGCGATTGTCGGGGCGGGTGCCCCGTCGCCGTTGCCGCGTTCGGCGGCCACACGCCGAGTCCAAGCAGCGGGAACGCGCGTTCGAGCACGCGGCCTTTTTCGGCCGCCAGCGCTTCGAGCGCTTCGGGCCGAATGCGGACTTCCGCCTCGTGGATGTTGCGGAAGCCGGTGCCGGCCGGAATCAAGTGGCCGAGGATCACGTTCTCCTTGAGGCCGACCAGGTGGTCGGTCCGGCCGGCGAGCGCCGCTTCGGTGAGCACCTTGGTCGTCTCCTGGAAGCTGGCGGCCGAGATGAAGCTGGAGCTTTGCACCGACGCCTTGGTGATGCCCAACAGCTGCGTGGCGGCGGTGGCCCGCTTGGGCTTGGTGCCCTTCGGCGAGTCGCCGCCGAGCGCTTCGATCTGCGCGTTGGCCTGATCGAGCACGTCCTTCGGCACGATCGAGCCGACGGCGAAATCGCTGTCGCCCTTCTCGGTGATCTTGAGGCACTTGCATGATATGCGTCGTTCGCCTGGCGGAAATCGAACTTGTCCATCACGCTGCCCGGCAAGCAGGTTCGTGTCGCCGGGGTGCTCGATCCGCACCTTCCGCAGCATCGCGCGACGATGATCTCGATGTGCTTGTCGTTGATTTCGACGCGCTGGCTGCGGTACACGTTCTGGATTTCGCGGGTGAGGTACTGCTGCACGGCCTCCTCGCCGGAGATGCGCAGGATGTCGTGCGGCACGAGCGGCCCATCGACCAAGGCGTCGCCGGCACGCACGATGTCGCCCGAGTGCACGCGCAAGTGCTTGTTGTGCGTGATCGAGGTGCTCGCGCTCGATGCCGCTTTCGCTGCGGACGATGATCGATCGCTTGCCGCGCTTCTTCTCGCAGAGCAGCTCGACCGTGCCGTCGATCTCGGCGATGACGGCCGGGTCCTTCGGCTTGCGGGCCTCGAAGATTTCCGTCACGCGCGGCAGACCGCCCGTGATGTCCTGCGTGCCGGTCGCTTCGCGCGGCGTCTTGGCCACCAGCGTGCCGGGCGAGATGATCTGGCCTTCGTCGACTTCCAAGTGGGCCCGCTCGGGCATGTAGTAGAAGTCGAGAATCTTGCCGTCCTTCGGGTCTTCGACGACGACCTGCGGATGCAGGTCGCCCTTGTGCTCCATGATCACGTAGCGGATGTGACCGCTGGGGTCCTTCTCGCAGCGCATCGTCTGGCCTTCGATGAGGTCTTCGAAGCGGACCTTGCCGCCCGTTTCGGCGAGAATCGGGATGCTGTGCGGGTCCCATTCGCAGAGCACGCCGCCGGCCGCCACCTTTTCGTTCTCGTCGACTTTGAGCACCGCGCCGGCCGGCACTTCGTACTTCTCGACCTCGCGGCCCTTTTCGTCGACCAGCGAGACTTCGCCGTTGCGGGCGAGCACGATCTTCTGGCCTTCGTCGTTGGTGACCACCTTGAGCCGCGTGTACTTGACGATGCCGCCGCGCTTGGCCTTGATGTCGCTCTCTTCGACGTCGTGCTGACCGACGCCGCCGATGTGGAACGTCCGCATCGTGAGCTGCGTGCCCGGCTCGCCGATGCTTTGGGCGGCGATGATGCCCACGGCCATGCCCTCTTCGACCATCGAGCCGGTCGAAAGGTCCATGCCGTAGCACCTGCGGCAGATGCCCAGCGGCGCGTCGCACGTCATCGGGCTGCGGACCTGGATCTTCTCCAGGCCCAGCTCCTCGATCTTGCGGGCGATCTCGGCGGTGATCAGCTCGTTTTCGCTGACGATCACTTCGTCGGTGATCGGGTTGACGATGTTTGCCCGGCTGACGCGGCCGCGAATCGAGTCGGCCAGGCTGACCTCGACCTTTTCGCCGCGGTAGATGATGCCCTTGGTGATGCCTTGCGTCGTGCCGCAGTCGTCCATCGTGATGACGACGTTCTGCGCCACGTCGGCCAGCTTGCGCGTGAGGTAACCGGAGTCGGCCGTCTTGAGGGCCGTATCGGCCAGACCCTTGCGGGCACCGTGCGTCGAGCTGAAGTACTCGAGCACCGTCAGGCCTTCGCGGAAGTTCGCCTTGATCGGCGTCTCGATGATCTTGCCGGACGGCTTGGCCATCAGACCGCGCATGCCGCCGAGCTGGCGCATCTGCTCGACACCGCCGCGGGCGCCGGAGTGGGCCATCAGGAAGATCGGGTTCACGTAGCCGCCCTGTGCGGAAGTCGTTCTCCAGCGCGCTCATCATCTCCGTGGTGATCTGCTCGCGGGCGTGCGTCCAGGCGTCGAGCACCTGGTTGTAACGCTCGCCCTCGGTGATGATGCCGCGCTGGTAGAGCTTGTTCTTCGGAGCACTTCCTTCTCGGCGTCGGCGATGATCCGCGACTTGGCTTCCGGCGTGATCAGATCGTCGGTGGCGAACGACAGACCGCTGCGCGTGGCCTCGCGGAAGCCGAGCTGGTTCATGTCGTCCAGCAGCTCGATCGTCTTGCTGCGGCCCAGGATCTGGTAGCAGTCGCTGATCACGCGGGCCAGTTGCGCCGACCGCAGCGGCGATGTTGTAGAACGGCATGCCCTTGGGCAGCACCATGTTGAACATCACGCGGCCGACCGTCGTGTCGACGACTTTGCCGTAGCCGGTTTTTGCCTCCAGGTCGTCGCGCAGGCAGCGGCTCTTCGGCAGGCGGACCTTGATCTTGGCGTGCGTGTGCACCTTGCCGCGCCGAGTAGGCCATCTCCACTTCTTCGAGCGAGGAGAACATCATGTCGTCGCCCTTGCGCCTCGGGCACGCTCATCGTCAGGTAGTAGCAACCCATCACCACGTCTTGCGACGGGCTGATGATCGGCGCGCCGTTGGCCGGGCTGAAGATGTTGTGCGTGCTCATCATCAGCGTGTGGGCCTCGACCTGCGCCTCGATCGACAGCGGCAGGTGGACCGCCATCTGGTCGCCGTCGAAGTCGGCGTTGAAGCCCTTGCACACCAGCGGATGCAGCTGGATCGCGTTGCCTTCCACCAGCACCGGCTCGAACGCCTGGATGCCCATGCGGTGCAGCGTCGGGGCGCGATTGAGGAGCACCGGGTGATTGCGGATCACCTCTTCGAGGATATCCCACACCTCATCGTCCTTGCGCTCCAGCATCTTCTTGGCGCTCTTGATCGTGTCGGCGTGGCCCAGCTCCTTGAGCCGGCGGATGATGAACGGCTGGTACAGCTCCAGCGCGATCTTCTTCGGCAGGCCGCACTGGTGCAGCTTGAGGCTCGGGCCGACCACGATCACGCTGCGGGCCGAGTAATCGACGCGCTTGCCGAGCAGGTTCTCGCGGAACCGGCCCTGCTTGCCCTTGATCATGTCGGTGAGCGACTTGAGCGGGCGGTTCGACGAGCCGAGCACCGGCCGCTTGCAGCGGTTGTTGTCGAACAGCGCGTCGACCGATTGCTGCAGCATCCGCTTCTCGTTGCGGATGATGACTTCCGGCGCGTTGAGGTCGACCAGCTTCTTGAGCCGGTTGTTGCGGTTGATGATGCGGCGATAGAGGTCGTTCAGATCGCTCGTCGCGAAGTTGCCGCTGTCCAAGCAGCACCAGCGGCCGCAGATCGGGCGGAATCACCGGGATCACGTCCAGCACCATCCACTCGGGCTTGTTGTCCGAGTCGCGGATCGCCTCGACGGTCTTCAGCCGATTGATGAGGTCCTTGGCCTTCTGCTTCGAGCCGGTTTCCCTGAGCTCTTCGCGCAGGTACTTGCGAAAGCTTCACCAGGTCGAGCTGCTGCAGCAGCTTGCGGATCGCCTCGGCGCCCATGTCGGCTTCGAAGGCGTCTTCGCCGTACTGCTCGCGGGCCTGCGCGATACTCTTCTTCCGTCAGCAGCTGCTGCGGCTTGAGCGCGGTGTCGCCCGGGTTCGATGACGACGTAATCCTGGAAGTAGATCACCTTCTCCAGGCTGGTGGTCTTCATGGCGAGCAGGCTGCCCAGGCGGCTGGGCATGGCCTTGAAGAACCAGATGTGCACGACCGGCGCGGCCAGCTCGATGTGGCCCATCCGCTTGCGGCGCACGCGGCTGTGCGTGACTTTCACGCCGCAGCGGTCGCAGATCATGCCCTTGTACTTCATGCCGCGGTACTTGCCGCAGGCGCATTCCCAGTCCTTCTCCGGGCCGAAGATGCGCTCGCAGAACAGGCCGTCCTTTTCCGGACGGTAGGTGCGGTAGTTGATCGTCTCGGGCTTCTTCACTTCGCCGAACGACCAGCTGCGAATGTCGTGCGGCCGGGCCAGGCTGATCTTCACCGACGCGTAGTCGTTGATGCGATCGTAACTGAGCGGTTCGAGAATGTGCTCATATCGTGTCCTCGTTGGAACGCTGGCCGTGACGGCCGTGATCGAAGCGATGTGTCTGAGCGCGATCGGACGTAAGTCGTCGCGAGAGTCGACTCGACCGTCTGTTCGCTCGGCTATCGTGCCTCGCTGGTGAGACTCTTGCAATCGCTTACAGCCGCGTTTCTCCAGCTGCATGTTCAGCCCCAGGCCGCGGATTTCGTTGGTGAGCACGTCGAAGCTCGCCGGCGTGCCGGCTTCCAGCGTGTTCTCGCCTTTGACCATCGACTCGTAAATCTTCGTGCGGCCTTCGACGTCGTCGCTCTTCACGGTGAGCAGCTCCTGCAGGATGTACGCGGCGCCGTAGGCTTCCAGCGCCCACACTTCCATCTCGCCGAACCGCTGGCCGCCGAACCGCGCCTTGCCGCCCAGCGGCTGCTGCGTGATGAGCGAGTAGGGGCCCGTGCTGCGGGCGTGGACCTTGTCGTCCACCAGGTGATGCAGCTTGAGCATGTAGATGTAGCCGACGGTGGTTTCCTGCTCGAACGGCTCGCCGGTGCGGCCGTCGTACAGCCGCGTCTTGCCGTGCCTCGGCAGGCCGGCTTCGGCGAGGCAGTCGTTGATGTCGCTCTCCGTCGGCGCCGTCGAACACCGGCGTCACCGCCCGGAAGCCGAGCTTCGCGCCGGCCCAGCCGAGGTGCGTCTCCAGAATCTGGCCCACGTTCATGCGGCTGGGCACGCCCAGCGGGTTGAGCATGATCTGCACCGGCGTGCCGTCTGCCAGGAACGGCATGTCCTCGACCGGCAGAATCTTGGAGATCACGCCCTTGTTGCCGTGCCGGCCGGCCATCTTGTCGCCGACCGAAATCACCCGCTTCGTGGCGATGTAGACCTTCACCATCTGCAGCACGCCGCTGCGGAGCTCGTCGCCGCGCTTCATCGAGTTGAGCTTGCGGTCGCGGGCGTCGATCGCTTCTTCGACGTTCGGCCACAGCTGCTTGTAAGACTTCTCGACGTCCTTCTTGCGCTGCGGGCTGCGGATGATCGATGGAGTCGATCTTGAACGTTCGCGGCCCGCTCGGCGACGAAGCTGGGATCCTGGCCGTGGACCAGCGGGTTGCCGTCCTCGTCGGTCAGCTTCGGCCGATGATGCCTCTCGAGTCTCCGTGATCAGCTCGCCGAACACCGCGGCAATCCGCTCGTTGCCTTCCTTCTCGGCCTCCTTGAGCGCCTGCTCGAACTCCTTGCGCTGGTCCTCGGTGAGGCTCATGCGGCGGGAGAACCTCTGCGTGTCGATGACGATGCCTTCGACGCCCGACGGCACTTCCAGCGAATCGTTCTTCACGTCTTCGCCGGCCCGGCCGAAGATCGCGTGCAGCAGCTTTTCTTCCGGCGTCAGCTCGGTCTTGCTCTTCGGCGAAACCTTGCCGACCAGGATGTCGCCCGGCTCGACGAACGTGCCGATCTCGCACGATGCCGTTCTCGTCGAGGTTGCGGAGCATCTTCTCGCTGACGTTGGGAATGTCGCGGGTGAACTCCTCGCGGCCGAGCTTCGTCTCGCGAATTTCGACGTCGAACTCCTCGATGTGGAGCGACGTGTAGGTGTCGTTCTTCACCAGCTCTTCGCTGATGATGATCGCGTCTTCGAAGTTGAAGCCTTCCCACGACATGAACGCCGACGAGCACGTTGCGGCCCAGCGCCAGCTCGCCCTGGTACGTGGCGGCGCCGTCGGCGATGACCTGGCCCTTCTCCACCTTGTCGCCGACCTTCACGATCGGCTTCTGGTTCTGGCAGGTCCGCTCGTTGAGGCCGACGAACTTCCGCAGCTTGTGCACTTCGGGGCCAATCTCGATGCGGTCGGCGTCGACGTACGTGACCGTGCCCTTGTGGCCGGCGCGCACGATCATGCCGGAGTGCAGCGCCACGTCGCGCTCCAGGCCCGTGCCGACGATCGGCGGCTCGGTCACCAGGAGCGGCACCGCTTGCCGCTGCATGTTCGAGCCCATCAGGGCCCGGTTGGCGTCGTCGTGCTCGAGGAACGGAATCAGGCCGGCCGAGACGCCGATCATCTGGCTCGGCGTGACGTCGATGTACTGAATCTGGTCGATCGGAATCGAGCTCGAAGTCGGCTGCGATGCCGGGCGACGATCGTCTCGCCCTGAATCTTGTTGTTCGTCGATCGGCGACGTCGGCCGACGCCACGTACGCCTCCGACTCCTCGTCGGCCCGCAGCCAGACGACTTCGTCGGTCAGCTTGCCCTTGGTCACCTTGCGGTACGGCGTGATCAAAAAGCCGTACTCGTCGACCGAGGCGTACATCGCCAGGCTGGAAATCAGGCCGATGTTCGTGCCTTCCGGCGTCTCGATCGGGCAGATGCGGCCGTAGTGCGAAATGTGCACGTCGCGCACTTCGAAGCCGGCCCGCTTGCGGTTCAAGCCGCCCGGGCCCAGCGCCGACAGCCGCCGCTCGTGCGTGAGCATCGACAGCGGGTTGGTCTGGTCGACGACTTGCGACAGCTCGCCGCGGCCGAAGAAGTACTCGATCGCCGCCGAGATGCTCTTGGGGTTGATCAGGCTGCGCGGCGTCATGTCCTCGATGTCCTTGAGGCTCATCCGCTCCTGCACGGTGCGGCGGAGCTTCAGGAAGCCCTTGCGCATTTCGTCGCACGCCAGCTCGTCGATCGTCCGCAGGCGGCGATTGCCCAGGTGGTCGATGTCGTCGACGTGGGCGTCCGAGTCGCCGGCCACCAGCCGCATGAGGTACTTGACCGCGTCGATCAAGTCTTCCGGCCGCAGCACCATTTCGTCTTCGGGCACGTTGAGTGCCAGCTTGCGGTTGATGCGGAAGCGGCCGACGCGGCCCAGCCGATAGCGGTTGGTGTCGTAGAACTTTTCGTGGAACAGGGCCTTGGCCTTTTCCAACTGCGGCGGGTTGCCGGGACGCAGCCGCTGGTAGATGCGCAGCAGCGCTTCTTCGTGGCTGGACGTGCCGTCGTCGGCCAGGGCGTTGAGCAGCAGCGGCGTCGGCGGCGGATCCATGATCTCGACCAGCTTGAGGCCCGACGTGCAGATCGATCTCGGCCGCGGTTCTTGGTGATCTTCTGGCCGCTTTCGACGATGATCTCGCCGGCCCGCTCGCTGCCGACCGGGTAGACGATGTCGTCGACGGCGATCTTGCCTTCGATCTTGTGCGGCGCTGCGGCCGTCGACGATCTTCTGCTTGATCGGTTTCGTAGAACGTGCGCAGGATGTCGGCGTCCAGGCCGTACTTCGGGTCCATCGCCCGCAGCAGCGTCATCACCGAGAACTTGCCGCTCTGGTCGATGCGGACCGTGATGCTGTCCTTCTTGGTGGTGTTGATCTCGATCCAGCTGCCGCGCTCGGGGATGACGCGGCAGCTGTACAGCCGCCGCTCGCCGGCTTCCATCTCGGAGACGAAGTCGATGCCGGGGCTGCGGTGCAGCTGGCTCACCACGACGCGCTCGGCGCCGTTGATGATGAACTCGCCGCCGCCGAGCATGATCGGCAGGTCGCCCAGGTAGACTTCTTCCTCGATCGGCTGCTCCTTGTTGAGCCGCAGCCAGATGCGGAACGGCCGGCCGTAGGTCAGCCGCAGCTGGCGGCATTCATCCGGCTCGTAGCGCGGCTTGCCGAGCTCGTAGCGCAGGTACTCGAGCTGGAGCTTCTTGTCGTAGCTTTCGATCGGGAAGATTTCGCGCAGCACGCCTTCCAGGCCTTCGTCTTTGCGCTTTTCCGACGTGGCATCGTACTGCAGGAAGCGCGCGTAGCTCTTCGTCTGGATCTCGGTGAGATCGGGAATCGCGTAGGGATCGCGACCGCTGCCGAAGCGTCGAGTTGCTGGTGGTTTCCAAACGCCGTCGCGCGGTGACTGCCATAGGACACCTTACTCCGTACTCAAAGCGCGAAAGCCGAATCGGACCGACGGCGCGCAGGCGCGCACGCTGCGCGCAGCCGCCACGCCGCGGCATCGACCGACATGCAGAATTGAAGAAACAAGCGATCGGGATGGCTCATGCAAACTGGTGCCAACAAGTGGCCAACCGAAGCGACGGGCGTCGCTAACGCCGCGCTGGGAAAACCAACGCATGCGGTGCCCGGGGCAACGCCCCAATTCGGTGCCGGGGCGTTGCCGCCAGGCCACCTGCGACCTCGATTACTTGATCGAGACGGTCGCTCCGGCTTCCTCCAGTTCGTTCTTGAGCTTCTCGGCGTCGGCCTTCGAGAGACCTTCCTTGACCTTGCTCGGCACGCCTTCGACCAGGTCCTTGGCTTCCTTGAGGCCCAGGCCGGTCGCCTGGCGGACCACCTTGATGACGCCGATCTTCTTATCGCCAAAGCCTTCCAGCACGACGTCGAACTCGGTCTTCTCGACGGCGGCAGCCGCGCACCGTCGCCACCAGCACCGGGCCGGCCATCATCACCGCGCCGCCCGCGGCCGGCTCGATGCCGTGCACGTCTTTCAAATAGTCGCTCAATTCCTTGGCCTCTTTCAGCGTGAGGCCGACAATCTGATCACCAAGTTTCTTGGTGGTGTCAGCGAATTCCATGGTTGCAGTGGACATGGCCGTATCTACCTTTCTCGTACTGGGTCTGCGTGGATGTTTTGATTTCGGATTGCTGATTTCGGATTGCGGAATGCTGGACATGCCGCAAACCGAGGTTGATTTGCTTAACCGGCGGCTGGCGTCTCTTCGCCTTCGCCTCTTCTTCTTGATCTGGCTGGCCAGCTTGCTGCCGGCGCCGAGCAGTTGCGACGACAGCTTCGCGCCCGGGCTGAGGATCTGGCCGACAGAATGCTGAGCTGCTCCTGGCGGCTGGGCCACTTGCTGACCGCTTGTCACCTGGTCGGCCGCGAGCGGCTGGCCGTCCATCGCGCCGCCCTTGGGCTTGAACGGCTCGAACTCCTTCGTCTTCGGCGATCTTGACGACTTCCTTGGCCAGCGAGATGATGTCTTCGCCGCCCCACACCATGGCCAACGTGCCTTCGCTGCGTCTCGAACGCCGGCGCCGAGCCGCGTGCCTTCGGTCGCCCGCCGCGCCAAGCTGTTCTTCACCACCAACAGGCGGATGTTCTTCTCGCGCAGCCGCTGCCGCAGCCTCACGCTCTTGTTCGTTCTTCATGCCGATCACGTCGACCAACAGCGCATCCTCGACTCCGTTGAGTCGATTGCGAAGATCTTTCGTGATCAAGTCTTTGACGTATTTGCTCATGGTTCGTAGGGTGGGCAATACCCACCACGCTCGCGTACTCTAATTCGAATCGTGGTGGGCAGTGCCCACCCTACGGAAATCTACACTGCCAATCTCACACTCGGGCTCATCGTCGCGCTCAGGTGCGCGCCCTTGATGAACGTGCCTTTCACCGCCGCCGGCTTGAGGCCGACGACTTTGTCCAAAAATGCCTGAATGTTTTCGGCCAGCTTCGGCGCGTCGAAGCTCAGTTTGCCGACGACCGCCTGCACGATGCCGGCCTTGTCGTTGCGGAACTCGACCTTGCCGGCCTTGTACTCGCGCGACCGTCTTGCCGACGTCCGGCGTCACCGTGCCGGCACGCGGCGAGGGCATCAGTCCGCGCGGGCCGAGCACTTTGCCCAGCGGGCCGACCAGCTTCATCATGTCCGGCGCGGCGATGCAGGCGTCGAACTCGGTCCAGCCGCCTTTGATCTTCTCCGCCAGGTCCTCTTCGCCCACGACATCGGCGCCGGCTGCCTTCGGCCTCGTCGGCCTTCGCGCCCTTGGCGAACACGACCACTCGCTGCTGCTTGCCGATGCCGTGCGGCAGCACGATCGAGCCGCGGACGATCTGCTCGGCCTGCGTGTTGTCGATGCCCAGCCGGATCGCGATCTCGACCGACTGGTCGAACTTCGTGCCTTCGAAGCTCTTGAGCGTCTTCACCGCGTCGGCCACGGGAAGTGCGTCGGCCGTCTTGCTTCTTCTCAGCGAGTGCCCGATATCGTTTGGATTGTTTTGCCATGTTGTCTGATTAGGTGTCTGGTGTCAGGTGTCAGTTGTCGGATTGCTTCGCTGACACCCGACACCTGACATCTGATAGCTCTACTTGTTTAACCTTTGACTTCCAACCCCATGCTCCGCGCCGTGCCGGCGACCATGTCGCACGGCATGTTCGACGTCGCTGGCGTTGAGGTCGGCCATCTTGATCTTGGCGATTTCTTCCATCTGGGCCCGCGTGACCGTGCCCACCTTGTCCTTGTTCGGCACGGCCGAGCCCTTGGCGATGTTGGCCGCCTTCTTCAGCAGCACCGCGGCCGGCGGGCTCTTGGTGATGAATTCGAACGAGCGGTCGTTGTAAACGGTGACCACGACCGGGATCATCATCCCGCCGGCTTCCTTGGTCCGCTCGTTGAACTGCTGCACGAACTGGCCCAGGTTGATGCCGTACTTACCGAGCGAAGTACCAACCGGCGGGGCCGGCGTGGCCTGCCCGCCCGGGATCTGAAACTTCGCGCTGCCTGCGAATTGTTTTGCCATTCTTACGAGTTGTCAGCTAGTTAGCCGTCGGAGCTTGCTCCGTGCATGGCTGAAGCCTCGACCGCTAATGCACTGATAGCTTCTCCTACACTGCTTCAATCTGCCAATATTCCAATTCGACCGGCGTGCTGCGGCCGAAGATGTTGATCATCACCGTCACGCGGCCGCTTGCTTCGTCGATCGTGTTCACTTCGCCTTCGAAGTTCTCGAAGTTGCCTTCCTTCACCTTCACCTTGTCGCCCGTAGCTGAACTTGATGTCGAGCTTCGGCGCTTCGCTGGTTTCTTCTTCCTCGGTCTGAACGATGCGCGCCACTTCGCTGGGCCAGCATCGGCGTGGGCTTGCCGCCGGCGCCGGTGAAGTCGCCCACGCCCGACGTCTCGCGCACCGCGAACCACGTGTCGTCGTTGATGTGCATGTGCACGACGATGTAGCCCGGGTAGAGCTTCCGCTCGACGATCTTCTTCTTGCCGCCCTTGAACTCCGTGACCTTTTCCGTCGGCACGATCACCTGGTCGAAAAATCGATCGAGGCCTTCGATCCGCATCTTTCGCTCCAGCGCTTCGGCAATCGACCGCTCGCGATTGCTTTGCACCTTGAGGATGTACCAATCCATGCGGATCTCTTCAGCATCTCGTCCGCAGATCTCGACCGGCGGCGCCTGCGCGGACGCCTGGCTGCCTCGTCGCGTCTCAACTGGCTCGTCTTCTGCCTCGTTCATTAGCCGTTCATCGGCTACTTCGTCGGCGTCTTCCGCTTCGTGCGACTGGGCAGCGGCCGATTCCTGCTTGCTTCCGCCGAGCATCGCTTCGGGCTGATTCGCTTCGACGTCCGAGTCCGCCCGCGTGCGCCGTACCGTTTCGAGAGCTGCGACGAGTCGCGTCGGCTCCTCCAATGCCGTATCGTCGCTGCGATTGCTGACCGCATCGTCGGCCACAACGAATGACCAGCATCGCTCGTCTGTTGTTCGAGGTTTGTGTTTTGCTCATCCTCCATGGGATGATTCCTCGCTTGCGGCATGCGTCGCCATCGACCGTTAGCCAAAAATCCAGCTGACGAATCGCTCGAGAGCCAGTCGCAGCCACGTCAGCACAAAGTCGTACACAAACAAAAACGCCGCCAGGAAGAAAATGACCAGCATCACCACCACCGATGCGCGAAACAGCTCGCCCCGCGACGGCCAGGAAACTTTGTTCATCTCTCCTTCGACGGAAATCAAAAAATCCGCAAAGCTCGGCATGTTGACGATCCGGAAACTGGCCCACAAGCCCGGCCAGCAAAACACCAGCGGCAGGAAGTAGTGGGCCACCGGGCCCTCGATCCTGCATAAAACTCGCTCAGGCTCCAGGCGCCCAGGCCGACGATCACCGCCAGCGCGGCAAACGTCGCCTGCCGGGCAATACGGCCTTGGTTCCGCTTGTACACCCCGACGCGAAATAATTCCTGAACGATGGCGCCCACGTTGCGTCCTCAATTCATACTTCCGTCATGTGATTCGGAACTGCGGCGGTTGCCGTGACCGATCCATCGACATCCGAAGCACTCCAACTGCAAACTATTCAATGGCAGGGGTGGTGGGATTCGAACTCACAACCCCCGGTTTTGGAGACCGGTGCTCTGCCAATTGAGCTACACCCCTGTGCGAATGACGAATTTCCGAATGACGAATGTGCCAAGGCGGCGTTGTTCTCCAACATTCGTCATTCGTCATTCGTGCTTCGTCATTCTATTTACTCACTAATCTTCGTCACGACGCCCGAACCGACCGTCTTGCCGCCTTCGCGGATAGCGAACCGCACGCCGTCGTCCATGGCGATCGGCTTCGACAGCTCGACCGATCAGCCGGGCGTTGTCGCCGGGCATGCACATTTCGGCGCCGCCCAGCAAGTTGGCCGAGCCGGTGACGTCGGTCGTGCGGAAGTAGAACTGCGGCCGGTAGCCGCTGAAGAACGGCGTGTGCCGGCCACCTTCCTCCTTCGACAGCACGTACACTTCGGCTTCGAACTTGGTGTGCGGCGTGATCGAGCCCGGCTTGGCCAGCACCTGGCCGCGCTGGATGTCTTCGCGCTTCACGCCGCGGAGCAGGCAGCCGACGTTGTCGCCGGCCTGGCCTTGATCGAGCGTCTTGTTGAACATCTCGACGCCCGTGCAGGTCGTCGTCTTCGGCGCCGCTTCCAGGCCGATGATGTCGACCGTGTCGCCGACTTTGACGATGCCGCGCTCGATACGGCCGGTGGCCACCGTGCCGCGGCCTTCGATCGAGAACACGTCTTCGATCGCCATCAGGAACGGCTTGTCGACTTCGCGGACCGGCTCGGGAATGTAGGAGTCGATCGCGTCCATCAATTCGCCGATGCACTTGTTGGCCTCGGGATCGTTCGGGATTGTCGTAGGCGGCCTTGGCGGCGCCGCGAATGATCGGAATCTCGTCGCCGGGGAAGTCGTACTTGGTCAGCAGCTCGCGAACTTCGAGCTCGACCAGGTCGAGCAGCTCCGCGTCGTCGACCAGGTCGAACTTGTTGAGGAACACGACGACGCGCGGCACGCCGACCTGGCGGGCCAGCAGGATGTGCTCGCGGGTCTGCGGCATCGGGCCGTCGGCGGCCGACACGACCAGGATCGCGCCGTCCATCTGGGCGGCGCCGGTGATCATGTTCTTGATGAAGTCGGCGTGGCCCGGGCAGTCGATGTGGGCGTAGTGCCGCTTGTCGGTCTCGTACTCGACGTGCGACACGGCGATCGTCACGGTCTTGGTTTCGTCGCGCACCGTACCGCCCTTGGCGATGTCGGCGTACGACTTGAAGTTGGCCAGGCCCTTCGCGGCCTGCACCGCCAGGATCGCGCCGGTGGGCGTCGTCTTGCCGTGATCGATGTGACCGATCGTGCCGACGTTGACGTGCGGCTTTTTGCGTATGAAATGTGTCCTTTGCCATGTTAGTTCCTACAACTACGGTTAGTTGTGAGTAGGTGAGTAAGTGAGTAAGTGAGTAGGGCCACTTCGCAATCCTACTCGCCTACTCACCTACTCACTTACTCACCATTTACACTCACAAAGCTGCTGATGAGACTTGAACTCATGACCTCGTCCTTACCAAGGACGCGCTCTACCAACTGAGCTACAGCAGCGGCAAAAGCTGTTAGCTATTAGCTGTTAGCTGTTAGCTCAAACTTTCAAATTCTGTTTCGATCCTCTGGCTAAAAGCTCATCGCTAACAGCTGACAGCTCCTCAAAGCGGGTGAAGGGAATCGAACCCTCGTCATCAGCTTGGAAGGCTGTTGCTCTACCATTGAGCTACACCCGCAAGCGTTGAGGTTTCGGATGTCAATGTCGAGTGTCAGATTTCACCGACACTCTGACACTCGACATCTGACACTTCATTCAGTGGGGAGTGCAGGATTCGAACCTGCGAAGGCATAAGCCATCAGATTTACAGTCTGACCCGTTTGACCGCTTCGGTAACTCCCCGTGACGCCACTGCGAGCCGTCACGCCGAGACCGACGCGTTCTCAGGACTTGATCCTAGGCACGACGAGGCTAGCTTGCCAAACATTCCGCAAGCTACATCGTCAACGAGCTGCGTGGTCCGAACACGTGCCGGCTGCCGTGGCGAATCGTGCCGCGAGCTGCGCGATCGATCGTCCAAACCCGCCGCACTGTTCACGTACTACGAGCTAGCGGAGGGACTTGAACCCACAACCTGCTGATTACAAATCAGCTGCTCTGCCAATTGAGCTACGCTAGCCGGCACCGGTGGCAAACTCGTGCGAATCAGTTAATATAACGGTCCCAGCCGCCGCCGCAAGGGCGGCTGGAAGCCATTATTTCGGACAACCTGACTGGTCCGCCGGTTCGCGCAATTCCGTCCAACGCCGCGTAGCTCGCCCTCCGCACGACACTTAGTCAGGTCGCTGGCCCAAGGATGCCGGATCGCGGCTGACGAATGGCTGACGCTTCAAGGAAAAACGACCGCTTGTACAAAAATATTCGTGCAGGCGCACAATAGGCCACGCGCCGAACTGATCGATCGCCGACACCGGCAGTGAAGACGATCGACCGCGACCGCTATAACTCGAGCGTGTCCAGCAGGATCTTTTCTTCCTGCGCGGCCTGCCGCAGCTTCGACAAGCGCCCGGGCCTCGATCTGCCGGATTCGCTCCTTGGTCACGCCCAGCGACGCGCCGACTTCCTTCAGAGTCTGCGGCTCCTGGGCGTGATCCAGGCCGAACCGGCCGATGATGATCTTCTGCTCGCGCTCGTCGAGCCGGCGCAGAATCCGCTCGATCTGCGCTTCGCGCGTGTGCTGCGCGCCTTCTTCGACCAGCGGATTGCCGCGGTGCTCCTGCGTCGCCGCGAACAGCTCGTCCTGGCTCGTGCGGAACCGGTCGCGATGCTTGAACTCGCCCGGAATCGTCCGGGCGAAGTTCTTCATGATCGCCCAGCTCGCGTACGTGCTGAACTTGTTGCCGCGCGCGAAGTCGAACTTCTCGATGGCCCGCAGCAGCGACATGTTGCCGTCGCTCACGAGCTCGAAGAAGTTCTGGTCCGGCGTCACGTGCCGCTTGGCGATCGAAACCACCAGCCGCAGATTGGCCCGGGCGATCTCGTTCTTCGTCGCCACGGCCTGCTGGTGCAGCTCCTCGATCTCGTCCATCAAGCTCGACTTTGGCTGAGCCGGATCGAGCTCGTTCGCGCAGCTTCGCCGCCTTGTACTTCAGGTAGTTGTACTTGCGGAACAGGTGTGCTTCTTGCTCGCGCGTGAGCAGCGGCATCTCGTACAGGCTGGCCAGGTACGGCGGCAGCCCCGACGGCCGGCGCGCCTTCTTCGCCGGCGTGTCGCTCTCGGGCATGGGCGCCAAGAATCGCCTTGTCGGCGCCCTTGCGCGCAAACCGCGGATTCGGAATGAAATCCAGCGGCAGCTCCATGATCCGATTGCGCGCGGACCTCGTTGATCACGCGGTAGATCGTCGTCTTCGTGCGGCCGAACTGCTTCATCAGCTTGTCGACCGACGTCCCGCGCTTGAACGCCTGGTAAATCCGCGTCTTCTGCGCTTCGGTCAGCGGGCCGCTCATGTCCGGGAAGATCGCCAGCTCCGGGTGCTGCTTGTCGAACTGGCGAATGGTCGAGCGGATCGTCTCCACGCTGCGGCCGGCACGCTTGGCCAGACGGCGCGAAATCTCCGACTGGCCGCCGCCGGCGATCGCCAGCCGGCGGGCACGGTCGATGATCTCGCTGCCGCTGCTCGTCGGTGAGCTGGCTGAACCGCGCACCGCGGGCCACGCGCTCGTGATTGTTCTTCACGAAGCGATCGACGCTGCTGCGCAGAAAGCCCACGCGCTTGCGGCCGTCGAACACCAGCCGGCGGCTCACCAGGCCCAGCTCGCGCCAACGCGAAATGGTCTTCGTCGAAACGTTGAACTGCTTGGCCAGCTCTTCGACCGTGAGCACCTGCTCGCCGATGTTTTCGGCCGGCATGTCGGCCGAGTCGGACAGGTCTTCCACGAACAGGCGCAGATCGTGCAGCAGGTCGTCGCCCTGGATTTTCACCTGGGCGGCGACTTCCGGGCCGATAGCCGGTGATGCGGAAGCAGACGTACTCGTAGGGATACGATCTTCTCTGGATCGACCTCGCCGATGAGACGCTCGGCCGCTTCCACTTGCTGGAGCTTCTTCGCACGCGGCGCAAATCGGATTTGCTGATCGCGAAGGTCGTGTATTACGGTGCTTTGATAATCTCGTTGCATGGTCCACCTCATTCTCTGCTACCTACGTCTTCCTGCGCCCTGCGTGGTGTTCCATGCGACTCCATCGCCCACGGCCGAATAAATGGCACTTGCGCCGTTAGTAGCAAACTGCCTTGTCTCCTAAATGCTCGATTCAGTGCTGCCCGTGGCTCTCATGCCGGCGGCAGTTCAAATTGCCCCACGATGTAGGAGCAATTCCGGTGCCGCAGGCCGCCTGCCACGACGCAATGATGCGTTGACTTAAGCTGCTGTCTGCGACAAGTCAAGGGCTGCAAGCCAGCACCACGTCACCTTGTTGTACGCAATTAAGTCGAATCGGATCGTCATAAAGTTCGCGCTTTTGCGGAAATATCGTTCTCCCGCATCAGCCCGAGCACTGTGGCATTGGCCATGTAAAGTATTTATCCAAAAGGAGTTATGCTTGCATCACCGTATCGCAACTAGGCGCAAACCCTATTGCAGCCGCAGAAACGGAATAAGCTTCTCCATTTTTCGCATTTTTACAAACGAACAGGTTTGCGGGACTGCCAACATTTTGTCGTGGACAGCCGGTCGCTTGTTGGACGATTTAGCCCACATTGAACCATTTCGCTGCAATCGAGAGCGCAGCTCCCCCTCTGTAGAGGTATCCGAGTATGGGTCTGCCAATTCGCGTGGCGTTGGTGTCTCTTTATGCCTATTTGGCGGTCAGCATTAGCGTCGTGGTCGCCGAACAGATTGACCTGTCGGCACAACGTCCATCCGATGGACTCACCCAGGTTACGGTCGAGCTTGAAGCGGCCGGCAGCACGCTAGTGCGCAGCGAAGCAGACGGAAAGTCTGGCAAGGCGCCGAGCGGCGTCTGCCGCTCAACGCTACGGCTCGATTGCGGTATGCGGAGCGTGATTTTCCTAGCCGCAATCCGGACAGGAGCGGCATCCGCCTGTTAGCGGTTCGTTATTACGAGTTGGCTGAGGCGACGATCAAAGTCGATGAAAAGGCGGTCGCGCCGCGGCTCGCTGAGGACCGACGGCTAATCGTCGTTACAAACGCAACCCCGCGGCCGATTCTATATTCTCCAAACGGACCGTTGAAACGAGAAGAGCTCGATTTGCTGGATGTGGTGGCGAGCTCTTGCGTGATCGATCAATTGCTTCCCGGGAAAACGGTCGCTGACGGAGACTCATGGCCCACTGATACGGCGGCGGTCGCGGCGCTGTTGACGCTCGATTCAATTGCTATTTGCGAAGTGCAAAGTGTATTGGAAGAATTCAACGCGAGCTTCGCCAAAGGTGCGCGTGGCCGGGGTCGTTCACGGCACAGCCGAAGGGGCCGCGACCGAGCAGGAAATCCGCGGCGTGTACCTGTTCGACCGGAATCTTCGGCGAATTACGCGGATGAACCTGGCGGTGCGGGAGAAACGCTCAATTGGCGGTGCAACCCCCGGGCTCGACGCGGTCGCCAAACTGCAAATCAAGCTCGAGCCCATCAAAAGCTGTCCGCAGCTCGACGACATGGATGTTAACGCTTTAATGCCTCCCGACCCTGCCGCAGCTCTGGATTTGACGTACGACGCCCCGACACTCGGTTTTCATCTGCAGCACGATCGACAATGGTTTATTACAAGCGAAGAGCGTGAGGCGGTGACGCTGCGCCGCGTCGACGGCAACGACGTTGTTGCCCAATGCACGCTTGTATCCTTGCCCCCGAAATCGGCCGGCCGGCAGACCACACTCGAACAGTTCCAAAAGGACGTCCTTTATTCGCTCGGCAAGAATGCTGGAGAGCTCGTCCGCACCAGGCAATGGCAGAACTCACAAGAGCACTACTGTTACGAGGTCGTCGTGAGCGGAAAGATCGAGGAAATGCCGGTCGAATGGCATCATTTTCTTATTGCGCGGGACAGCGGTCACCGCGTGTCCGTTGCGGTAACCATCGAGGGGCCGATGGTTCGAGCGCGTCGCCTCAGCCGATCGAGCACTGATTGAGCAACTGAAGCTTTATCCGCCGATGCCTGCCACTCAAACGGCCACCCGAAGTCACTCCTCGGGGGCGAAATAGCCGTTCGCGTTTATTCGCGACATTTCTTGCCGGACTCGGTTCGGGGTCAGCGGTTGGGCCGTCAAGCTCGTCCGTCAGGTCACGCCACGTTACAATCGGTAACGCGCATTTGTGTCCATTCTCCATTTTCAAAAGGACCGGTTGGACTCGGCTGATTCCATGGGAATAAGATCTGACAGCGACCCGCGCTACTACAGGCGATTCGTGATCATCGGCATCGCTGCACTTGGCTGGGCCGTGTATTGCTTGTACGACGGCTTCATCGGGTATCCAAAACAACGCGAACGCGCGCTGGCATATGTACGATTAGAGGAAGAATACCGAGGCCGAGACCCTGCGGATTTTCTCGATGCGTGGCCCGAGTATGCCCAGGAGAGAGGCTGGCCCTCAACTCATCCTGGCGAGCCACAAAGCGAAGGCGATATCTATATGCAGTTCGTGATGGCGGCTGGGACAGGTGCAATTGGCCTGTGGCTCTTATGGGGTGTGTGGCGCACCCGCGGGCAGTGGATCGAACAAACCGAAACCGGGCTAACGACGAGCTGGGGGCAGACGCTCGATTACGATCAGGTGCTGTCCATCGATAAGCGAAAGTGGCGCAACAAGGGCATCGCGAAAATCCGTTACCAGGACGGCGGCCGCAAGCGGCGATTTGTACTCGACAACTTCAAATTCGACCGCGACGCCACCGACCGCATCCTCTATGAGCTGGAGTCACAAGTCGGCCACGACAAAATCACAAACGGGCCGCCGGAGCCTCCCTACGAAGACAACATTGAGAATGCAGCAGACGTCGAATCGAGCGGATCACCTGAACGCACCGAGATGGAAAGAACTTAAATACTCTCGGCCATCACCGGCTCGATGCTTTCCGCCTTGGCGATGACCACAACGCCGCCGTCGGAGACCGTGAAGCCGCGGGCCAGGTCTTCTTCCTCGTCGTAGCCGACGCGGAAGCCCTCAGGGATGTGAACGCCCTTGTCGATAATGGCCCGGCGAATCTTCGCCCGGCGGCCGATATTCACGCGCGAAAAGAGGATCGAATCCTCCACTTCGGCGTAGCTGTTGACGCGGGTTTGCGGGCCGACGATTGTCCGCGTCACTTCGCCGCCGGAAATGATTGCCCCGGCGCAAACGATGCTGTCGTAGGCCGCGCCGCACCGTTCGTGCGATTTGAACACGTACTTCGACGGCGGCAGGTTCGGCTGATACGTCCGCACCGGCCAGTGGTCATCGTACAAGTTGAGCTGCGGCTCCACTTCGGTAAGCTCGAGATTCGCCTGGTAGTAGCTGTCGATCGTGCCCACGTCGCGCCAGTAGGCGTCGTGCTTGCGGTTCTCGTCGAGAAATGGAAAGGCGTAGACGCGGCGGCTGCGGATCATCGACGGGAATGAGATTGCGGCCAAAGTCGTGCGAGCTGTCGGGCAACGTCGCATCGCGGCACAATTGCGTCGAACAAAAACGCGGAGTTGAACACGTAAATGCCCATCGAGGCCAGGCAGTAATCACGCGTCGCCGGGAATCGTCTTGGGCTCGGCCGGCTTCTCTTCGAATCCGACAACTCGGGCGTCGCTGTCGACCTCCATGATGCCGAACTGCCGGGCCGCTTCGCGGGCCCGCACGCGCAGGGCGGCGATCGTGACGTCGGCGCTTCGCTCCTGATGGAAGGCCACCAGCTTGCCGTAGTCCATCTTGTAGATGTGATCGCCTGCAAGGATGACGACATGTTCGGGCCGCTCCTTTTCCAGCGTGTAGATGTTCTGGTAAACGGCGTCGGCCGTGCCCTGGTACCACTTTTCGTCGATCCGCTGCTGCGGCGGCACGACGTCGATGAATTCGCCCAGCTCGCGGCAGAGATAGTTCCGCCAGCCGAGCGTGATGTGGCGATCGAGGCTCATCGCCTTGTACTGCGTGAGCACGAGAATTCGCCGCAGGCCGCTGTTCAGGCAATTCGAGAGCGTGAAATCGACGATGCGATAGATGCCGCCAAACGGCACCGCCGGCTTGGCCCGGTCGCGCGTCAGCGGCCCCAGCCGCGATCCTTTTCCACCGGCCAAGACTACCGCCAAAACTTCCTTCATCGCCTGCGACTCCCTGCTGCCGAACAATTCCAAACTGGCAATTTTAACGCAGTTCGATGGAAACGGCCAATGGAGAAGCCAGCGTGCCAGCGGTCCGGCTTCCTTACACGACACCAGCACGTGCGAGCGTTGCCGCGTCCCGTGTGAGGCTACGCCGCGTGAAACCTACCAAATCGGCCACCCAGACGAGAATTTGACACGAGTTGGACTAAATGCGATAAGTAATTTGAATCGTTCTAGCGAAAGGGAGGCCTCTGCATCGTCTCTTCTTGGAGAATTGTGATGCTGAAGCCAACATGCTACGCAGCGCTCGTCTACCTTTGCGTTGTGCCGGCCGCTTTCGCCCAGCGCGTTGATCTTCAAAATCCGCGAACCGAGGCCGAATACTTGTCGCTTGAGATTTCCGGTGAACTACGGCCGCCGGTTCTGCTGGCCGATCAAATCCAGTCGGATGTTACGGCGATTCGATCGGCTCACCCCGATCTTGCGGACATTCGCGTCCTGCCGACCTGGCTTCCGGGCGAATTGCTTGTCGGACTGACCCCATCGGCTTATTCAGAGTTCAAGGCCGGCACGTTTCGCGGGTTTGATTCACTCTATGCGGATCTGGGTACTCCTCAAACCAGGACGCATGATTTCAGCCAATGGGTGCACTTGCAATTTGGACAGGTGTACCACGGAGCGAGACTTGCCCAACTATTTCAGCCGGTCAGCGGCGTGCGATTCGCGGATGCGAATGGCATCGTCGGCGACGGCGACGACATTGTAGCGCAAGCGGACCGCACCTACACCCTCTCTCGCGGTTTTGGCGACTGCCCGGCCGGCTGCATCGATCGCGAGAACTTTCACTTTACAGTGACCGACGAAGGCGTTTTCTCAGGAACATCCTCTCCGCCCGGCGATCCCGGCGACTTCAATAACGACGGCAAAGTTGACGCCGCCGACTATGTCGTGTGGCGCAGCGGCGCCGGGTCGCGATTCAATACCACGCACTACACCGGGTGGAGAAGCAACTTCGGGGCACAAATGGGCACGGGCAATGTACGCGCTGGGCACGACTGCCATTCCTGAGCCGGCAAGCTGCTTGATACTGTCGCTCAGCTTGTTGCTCAGCCTAATTTGCGCCCGCAAGCGGTAGCCACTCTACACCGTGTCGTCTGCTTTGCTGGTTACCAGTGTTGATTTGGATGCTACTTGATCAGGTCGGCATACATGGCAAGATGCGCTGAATCATCTTCTCATGGGAGAACTGCTCAGAGATTCGCCTGCTTGACGCAGAGCCCAATCGCTCAGCTATTGTTGCATGGCTGAAGATCCGATCGGTGTGGCGGGCACGGTCGGCGCGGCCCGATCGCCGGCCGAGCGGAATCAAGTAGCCGGTTTCATCGGGCACTATTACTTCACGGTTGACCGGCACATCGCTGGCGATAACCGGCACGCCGGCTGCCATAGCTTCCAGGATCGAGCTGGAAACCGATCGGTTCTCGCTGCCGTTCCACAGCACGTCGAAATGAGGCATGATGCGCCACAGATCGCTGCGCTCGCCGAGGAACCGGATGTGATCCAGGTCGCTGGCCAACCGGGCATACTGTTCGAGCTGTGAGCGCAGCGGGCCGTCGCCGATAATCAGCATCCGCAGGTTATCGTGAAGTACGCGCAGCAGGTCGGCCGCCCAGATGAGGTCTTGCACGCGACTGTCGGGCACAAGCTTGCCCACAACGCCGATCAAACGAGCATACGACGGCAATTGCAATTCTCGGAGCAAGGCATCCGCGGCACATCGCTTACTCGCGCGGCCGGCACGCCGGGCGGAATGACCGTAAACCGCTGATCGCGCAGTCCGCCGGCCACGCACCAATCGCGAACCGCCGTACTATTGGAAAGATAACGCACTGCATGTCGCGCAGAAGCGGCGCTCGATCGCGGACTCCCAGGCAGCGGGCCAACGCTGGATCCGATATTGCCCAGCCACCAAACGAACTTCGTCGCTTGCTTCGTCGGCGGTACGCTTGCGTCGCAACCGCCGTCGTGCCCAGTTGACGGCGACTGGACCCAGCATCCCCGGCACGCTGTTCCAAGTGTGTACTACGTCCGGCCGCAAGCGGTTAACGTGCCGCACCAACTGAAAATCGGCGAGCGGGTCAACCCGCCAGCGGCGCGGAATATATGTGACGGGAATTCCTGCGGCAACAATTCGATCCGAACCCTCCCCTAACCCGGCTCGACCGCGCTCGCCGCAGGCCTCCCTAAAAGGGAGGGGGATGCGGGGCGATTCGCTTAGCGCGGCGATGTGCACGTCGAAGCCGCGCGCGGCAAGGCCTTCGGCAAGAACCAAAAGCTGCGTCGTCGCACCTGAATAACCCAGAGAATCGATGATGTGCAGGATGCGACGCATTTATAGAAAAAGACAAGGAGACAAGGAGAGGGGGAGACAGGGAGATGCGATAGTATGACTTCCTCTCCTTGTCTCCTTGTCTCCGTGCCTCCTTGTCTATCGTTATTGTGTATGTTCGAAAATGCGAACATATCAATCGGTTGCCAAGTCCTCCGGCTCCAGCGCCGCGACATACGGCAAGTTGCGATATCGATCCTCGTAATCAAGGCCGTAACCCACGACGAACTCATCGGGGATTTCAAACATAACGTGGTCCGGCTGCACTGCTACCTCCGAGCGGTCAATTTTTCGCATGAGCACGGCGGAACGAATCGACGTGGGCTCCTGTGCCAACAATTGGCTCAGCACTTCAACGAGCGTGTGGCCCGTATCAAAAATGTCGTCGATTACAAGCACCTCGCGCCCCTTGAGGTTTGGCAGCAAATTGTCGCTGATCACCAGTCCGGGATGTGGTTCGGCAGTTCCACGGTGACGATTGCCCTGGACCAGTGCCACGCGAAGCGGCATCTCCAGTTGGCGCATCAGGTCGGCGAGTAAGACGAGGCTGCCGGTGAGAATGGCCACGATCGTTATCGGCCGCTGCTCATAAATCGCCGTAATCCTTTCGGCCAGCTCGCGCACGCCGGCGCGTATCTGTTCCGGGCTGAGGACTTGTTTCACGTGTGCTCCCAAACCGGCTAAGGCAGCCTTTTGCGCCGATCGCAAGAAATGGTCCGGCGATGGGGGCCATTTTACGCACCGAACTGCGCAGCCACTAGACGGCTGCCGCATTGCTCGACAGCATGGACATCGATGAATACGAACATCAGCATCTGGAGCAACGTCGACGTGGCGGGCCATCGCTGCCGGGTATTCGAACCGGCGCACCCCAGCCCGCACGGTTTTGTCGTCATCTATCTGCACTGCAGCGAAGCCGCGTCGCTGCGCAGTTATCCCGCGTTTGTCCAACAGTTCGAGCGGCATGGTTTGAGAGTCATCGAACCGGTGACTGGCCGCAGTTGGTGGACCGATCGAATCTGGCCTGAGTTCGATACAAGCATCTCCGCCGAGGGCTATGTACTCCAGCGCGTCGTTCCCTATTTGGCGGAGCGATGGGGCGTGCAGCCGCCGCGGCTTGCGCTGCTGGGCGTCAGCATGGGCGGGCAGGGGGCGCTGCGGATGGCGTACAAGTTTCCGAATGTGTTTCCCATAGTGGCCGCCATTTCACCGGCCATTGACTATCAAAAACGAATCGTTGAGGGTGTCGACCCGGGCCTCGATGCGATGTATCAGGATGCCGAGGATGCGCGGCAGGATACGGCGCTGCTTCATATTCATCCGCTTAACTGGCCGCGGAACCAGTTCTTTTGCTGCGATCCCAGCGACGCGCGCTGGCACGAATCGGCTGACCGACTGCGCATGAAACTCTGGTCTCTGGGAGTGCCGTTTGAGTGCGATCTTGAAACAACCGGTGGCGGTCACAGCTTCCATTACGCCAGCCTGATGGCCGAGCGCGCCGTCGGCTTTCTCGCGGATCGATTAGAGAAGGAACGGCTGCGAATTGTGTAAGGCTCGCCACGACACATGCCCGAAGCGCAAGCGAGGGATCGGTTCTTTTCTTCCCTCGATTGCGCTTCGTGCTAATGTGTGCGACATCGCGCCAAAGCTGCCTTAGCAGTTGGGCGCTTTTGAATCCGCGTCGACCAACGTCGGGCCGAAGCGGAGCAGGAATTGAACACCCGAATCCTGAAATCCCTGACCGAGGTTTTTAGTCCAGTCGATTCGCCCCAGCAGCTGCACCAAACCTGTTGGATTGCGGATCTGCATGGCGACATGGCCCACGCCGCCGAGCGAAGTGGTTACCATGCCCAAACCTTGCGACGTGATGTCAACAACGGTGCCCACCACTGGCTTGCCACGCGGCGTCCAGCAATCGCCCACTGGAACGACGGTCACATCGAGCTGCTGCGGAATCCGCGGATTGGCACGTCGCTCGACTGCTGTTTGTTTTTGCTGACGCAGCTGGGAGAATTCTTGGAGCAGTTCTCGCATGGCTTGAGGCATGGGAGCCGCATCGCGCGCGTCGAAGTGGATCTGCGCGATTCGAATCGATTCCGCCATCTTCGGCGTGATGTCGTTCACGGGAACGCCCGTTAGCGTCGTCCGGCATGCCGCGCACTCCCAGTGAGCAAAGATCTCGTTCGGACGTTTAGCGCGGATCGGCAGCGGCTGGCGACAGCCAGGGCACTGCTCACCTGCGGAGCTAGAGACAGCCAACCGATTCGTGCGGAATCCGTGGCGGCGGGTTCGCTCATATCTCGATTCTTGCGGGCGGCTCGAAGAATTGGCGGCTGCCCCCGCCGACCGTGTGCAAGCATTTTCGACCTGGCGGATTAAATCCTCCGCCTGGCCGTATTCGATATTATGGCTCCGCCGCACCGACTTGCGCACGGCATTCGAAGATAGACGACTCGCCGATTATGCAGACGGCATGGATCGCACCGTTGGCGCTAATGCCATGGCCACGCATTTACTTCGGAGCCGAACGCGGCAAGTCTGCGTTTTCAAGATTGCGCGGCGTTATTTCAAGGGTCTGGAAGCGTTCGATCTTGGGTAAACCCGTGGAGCGATCGTAACGAATTCTGCCGGCCGATAAGGGGGTTACCTCCTCACCCGGATAACGCCTTAACCACAGTTGTGCTGGCGTGCGCGAGCCACCCTCAAGCAAAAATACGTCCTTGGATTGTTCATAGCTGGCTCGGTCAGCAAGTGCGCCAAATGTGCCCTGGGATTCGGAATGGCCGTCGATGCGGACGTTGCCTTTCGCCTCAAGTTGCACCGGTCCGAGCGGCCGAGTCTCAGCCTCCCGCGCGTTGATCGCGGTTCGGGCGGCAAGCGGATCCTCGTTGACACTCAGTGTATTGCACGAAAGCACCACGCTGTCGGGCGGCAACGTTTCCGGCCGGCTGCCGTCCAACTCTTGTTCCCAGGCGTCGACTGGCCCGTAGACCGTGCGTACCCGTCCGTCAAACGATAAAGCGCGAACGTAGATGTCGCCCACTAGCTTGCGTTGAAAATCGACTCGCAAAAAGTTGAGCTTGTTGCCACTCGTGGACGGCGCCACAGCAATCGCTTGCGGCGAGCCGCTCGCCTGAGGACCTGCTAGTGCCGCCAGCCCGGTGCCGTAACGGGTCGAGCGTATGACGCCTGGTCCATCGCCGCTAATCGCGCCCGTTTGCTGATTGATCGTCAGCCGCTCCAATTGAACTCGCTCGTGCGACGTCAGACCGATTTCGTCGCGCGAGCGATGATCGATCAATACTCGCCCGCGGCACTCGATCTCGGCCACATCGATGGCTCGCTGCTGTACTCGTTGGCCGAGTTGAACCGGTGAACTTAGTTTGGCAGAAAGTTCGTTGCAACGCAGCGTATCTTCGACACTGGCAATGACAACATTCTTTTGGATCAACACATTCTGCCCATCGAATTGCAACCCGCCTTGCCAGCTCACGTCAACCGGCACGGGCGAATCCGACGCCTGGCCGTTCATGCCACGCGTGAGAATCAGCGTCGCTTTACCGGGTCCGTTGCTCCACAATCGATTGCCACGTTGGTCCAATTCGACGACTTCGGTTAACACGGTCGTGCCCCGGCCCACGAGCTGCGCCATCTTCGATCCTGGCGCGTCACTGGGCCCGGCGCCGGCCAGCACGATATGTGCAGTACCCGATTCGAGCTGATCGATTGTTAATTGGCCTCCGCGAATTTCGAGCGGCTGGTCGCTGCTGGTCGGCGCAGGAACTTCCCGCAGCACGACATTGCCTTCACACACGGCCGATGACGGCAAAATGGCCTGGCCGCGCATGTGAACCTCCAGCCGCATTCGCTGAGCATCCAACTCGAATGTTTGCTCAGACGCATTGTGCTGCGGCCCAATCGGATATCGGGCTGGTAACGGCACCGGTCGGTGCTGCGCCGGCTTCTGCAGGCGCTACCGTGCTCGACTGCAGATGAAACGTTGTAAGCAGCTCCTCGGTACGGCAAGTCAACTGCGCGGTCTTTACCTGCACGCCCCCGTTGGCGACGAGCCGATCCGGAACCAGTCGCAACTTGCCTTTCGCGTCGGCACCTTCCGACGTCGGAACGCTTATCCCGTTCGACGATGCGTCGCCTTGAAGTTCACGCAAGTACAGCTTAATGCGGTCGGCCTCCATGGCGCCGGTTTCGACCATGCCGAACAGGGGGCGGCCCTCCATCAGCAATACCGGCTGTCCTTGCTCGCGGCCAAGTTCGATTGATCGCTGCCAGGTGGCCCGCAAGGCTTGCGTTGGGTTCGTCGGATCGCGTACATAGACCAGCGAACCGGGGCCGCTCGCGCGGAAATGGCCAAGCGTCGAGCCACTCTGGCTGGCAGCATGTTGATAATCAATCGCCGGTGCGCGCAGAACGTTCGGTCCGTAGCGCAGCATCACGTCGGTGCCGCCGCTGATCACTACGCGCCGCTCGCGCAAGCCAATTTGAATCCGCTCGCCGCGGGCTTCGGCCTGGCGGGCCGGCGACGTGACCACCACCGGATGCCCCTGCGCAACGAGGATGGCCGGAGCGAGCCTCATGAAACCGCGCATTTCCTGCTGTCGCGGTTCCGCGGCCAACGGCGCGGTTTCGGGGCTTGCAGGCTTCGGCGAAAAATAAAGATCGAGTTGGTTGCAGGTCATCTGATCGCTGGGCCCGGCTGGATTAATCTGCCGGACGTCGACATCGCGATCCAGGCTGGCGCGACGGCCGACGAAATCCAAAACCAGCGGTCCATTACTGGTGATTTCGATGGGCGGGTTCGTCGCGCCGATTCCCCTCCCTTTTAGGGAGGGGTTAGGGGAGGGTTTCTGCGCGCCCGGCAACAGGCTATCGGTCTCCAATTGAACGCGCAATCGCACGTCGCGGCGGATTTCCAACGAATCGAAGCCAGGTATTTTCAACCTCGATTCTTTTGGCCGAACATGCTCATCGACCAGGAACCGCAACTCGAGCTCCCGCCCCACGCCAGCGTTTGTCCCAAGCCGAAAGCGCACCGGCTCCGACGTGTACAGCAGCTTGCTGTTCATTTCGAGCTCGGCGGTTTCCAGGTACAAATCGTCCTCTGGCCCCGGCTCGCGCATGTCGCTGCGAATGGTAACGCGGCCGGGGAATTGCCCGCCCGTAATCTGGCCGATATGCCATCGTTCAGGCCGAAAGTCGTCGAATTCCAATCGGGCGCCTTGCGGCGCCTCGAGTATCACCGCATCGCGCGGCGGCAGGATGCCCTCGCGCGCCGGCGTCGGGAAGTACAGCGCCGCGAAACGCTTAATGGCGACACGGGCCGGCGAGCGGCCATCTTCCTGAGCCGTTGGCTTAGGATCGAGCCGTTCCCAATCGTCGAACACGAGCATCCCCGTCTCATCGGAGCTAGCAATAACCTTGGGCGGCCGGGTCTGCGACCAATGATCTTTGGGAAAATAATTTGATAGCAAGCGCTGATATTTGGTAGCACTCTGCGCGGCGTCACGCATGTCATCGGCTGTCGGGACCGGCCGCCTAATCGTTTTGAGGGGCGGTTCCATCCAAGGAACGGCAACTCGCGAGTATGCCACATAGATCGCAAAAATCGCGATAAACGTGAACAAGCTGCGGACGATGCGATTGAGCATGGGCGGGAATTCAACTGCCTTCGTCATCCGTCATTCGTCATTCCCCGATACCGCTGCAGCACGTCTTCCCACCGGCCCGTGTTCTTGAGAATCAACTCCACAACTTCCCGCACCGCGCGCAGCCGCCCGGCACGCTGGTCGTGTACTTCGCCGCGCGGCGCACATCCTCCACGGCGTCTGCCACTGCCACGCCAAGCCCCACGGCGCGAATCGTGGCCAAGTCCAAAAGGTCATCGCCGATGTAGCAAACCTGGTCGCGCGAGAGCATCAGCTCGGCGGCAATCGCATCCACAGCCGGAAGTTTGTCATCGACGCCCAAATGCACAATGTCGAGCCACAGGTCGGCGGCCCGGCGGCGAACCGCCTCCAAGTTGCGGCCGGTGACGATGCCGAACCGCTTGCCAGCCTCTCGCCACAGCCGCACGCCCATGCCGTCGCGGATGTGAAATGTGACCATCTGGCTGCCGTCGTCGAGCACGTGAATGCCGCCATCGGTCATGACGCCATCGACGTCGCTGAGGATGAGCTCAATTCGAGCACACGTGGCGGCAAGATTCATGTGCGATTTTCACGTGAGATTCTTAGGCGCACGACTTTCACGCCGCCTTTTTCGGCGCCCGGCTATCCGCTTCCGATGGCGCGAGTCCAACGACGTCGGTCACGTCAATCAGCCCAATCGGCCGGCCAGCGCTATCAACAACAGGCATCTCACTGAACTTCCGCTTGGCCAAAAGCGAGATCGCATCGGCTACGCGAGTGCCGCTGGGCACTGTCGTCGGCTTGGTTGCCATCACATCTCGAATCGGCCGATCGAGTGCGGTTTCATCCCGCTGTTCGAACAGCCGCGCCAAGTCGCTGTCGGTGAACAGCCCGGTGAGCCGGCCCGACTTATTGGTAAGCATGATCGCGCCGCTGCGTCGGCCCGGCCGGCTGCAGGCAACAATCACCTGCCGAACGGAGAGGGCCTCGCTTGCCTGGCGACACTCGGCCAGTGGCCGCATGATGTCGTCCACGCGGCTGAGCCGCCGTCCCAAGGCGCCGCCCGGATGAAACCGCGCGAAATCGTCCGCCTGGAAATTTCGCATCTTGCTCAGCACCAGCGCCAGTGCGTCGCCCACGGCCAGCATGGCAGTTGTGCTAGTACTCGGCGCAAGGCCGAGCGAGCACACTTCTTCCAATTCGCCGAGCTCAATCACGACCGTGGCCGCCTGGCCGATGGTCGACATGTGCGAAGCGGTGATGGCCACGAGCGGCACACCGAATTCGCGCAGCGACGGTAAAAGCTGCACGACTTCCGCCGTCTCGCCGCTCTGCGTGAGCATTACCACGACGTCGTCTGGATGGACGCGCCCCAAATCGCCGTGGAACGCCTCGGCCGGATGCAGAAATGAGGCGCGCGTGCCGGTCGATGAAAGGGTGGCGGCCAGTTTTTGGCCAATGATGCCGGCCTTGCCCATGCCGGTGACGATCGCGCTTCCCTTGCAGGTGAAAAGCAGCTTTACCGCCGCGCAAAACGACGAGTTGAGTCGGTACGAAACCTTCCATACGCCGGCCGCTTCGCGGCGCACGATCTCTCGCGCAGCGCGCAGCTGTTCTTCGGGGGTAAGTTTGCTGGGGGTCGGCGACGGGCGCCGGCGAGTTGCTTCCTTGCTCATCAGGAGCGCGTCTTCCTTGACGGGCTAGTGGAGCGCCTGATATTTCCGCATCACGTCGGCACAGCCACGAGCGCCACCATGACGAAGTCATGGTCGTGCTCGCCGGTGCCGGGCCGCGGATTCTAGCGATTTCTTGCGACTGCCACAAATGCGAATGCGAACCGATGCGCAAAAAAAGCTCCCAGAAAAGCACACGTCCCAGGGGGGCAAAGGACGCTGTTACCTTTCCGGGAGCGATTGGACGCAATTACGCTTGCGTGCGGGCGGATGCAAGGCAGGATCGCGTATGGGGGGAGGATGCAATTGCCGAGCATCGGGGAGTGTATCGTAGCGGATGACGGGCATCCGTGCCAACGCCAACCGCTGCGGGGTCGCCGCCTCCCTCTCGGGGGGGTGACCCATCCACGTGGTTCGTTTCTCCGGGGAATCAAAAGTGTATTGCTCGAACGGGCGAATAGGCAATCAACACCCGTCAAACATATTGTATCAGAAATCACCAGTTGTGTTGCGGTAGATTTCCGTTCCTAAGCTCACGGCGGCTTGCCCTCAAGCGTCCGTCGTGGCTGGGGAGAATACGGCAGGCGAAAACGTCGGTCAAGGCTGATTTGTCGCCCCGAAGCTTTTCGCTGCATGCAGATTTTAAGCAGCGATGGGAACTGTAGTTGCGCTGAGCGATGCGTGACGCCCGCTAGCCATTGTGGCCACTGCCGGGCAACGAAAACTCAAACTGCCCCCAAGCAGCGTAGTGCGCACGACCACGAACGGATGACGTGACCGAGTGATACGCAACAATTCGTCACGCACGAACGCCATCCATATTGGTTGGGTTTCACGCTGGTGACGTACCAACCGCAGAGGTCGCTCCAGCGGCCGAACGGGGCATAGTATTTGCACTCTTCAATTGCGCTCCTATCAGTGCTAGACAACAAGTCGCTTGAGATGGAGGACTTAAACATGGCACAACAGGTTCCGGTTGATGACGCGGCGCAACTGCTCGGGCGAAAACTTGACGACGCCACTGAGATTGCATCGGACGTCGCTTATCGGCGGTTGGGCATTGTCAACATCGTTTACTTCGGCGAGCCTTCGGCCGATCTCGCGCTGGGTTCTTATCGATGCCGGCGTGACCGGCACTACTCGAACTATCGAGCGCGGGGCGGAAAGCCGTTTCGGCCCAGGTGCCCGACCCGATGCCATCGTACTGACGCACGGGCACTTTGATCACGTTGGAGCACTTATGGAGCTGGCTGAGAAATGGGACGTGCCTGTCTATGCCCATCCGCTCGAGCACCCGTATCTGGATGGCAGCGAGTCCTACCCGCCGCCCGACCCGAGCGTCGGCGGTGGATTAATGTCGACGCTCTCGCGTTTCTATCCGCGCGGACCGGTCGACGTCAGCCGCTGGTTAGCGTCCCTCCCCGCCGATGGCAGCGTGCCGTCGATGCCGGGCTGGCAATGGATTCATACACCCGGCCACACCCGCGGACACGTTTCCTTTTGGCGCGAAGACGATCGTACTTTAATCGTGGGCGACGCCTGTGTTACCACGGCTCAGGAATCGGCCTATTCCGTTCTCACTCAGAAACCGGAGCTTCACGGACCCCCGATGTATTACACCACCGATTGGGACAACGCACGCGCTTCGGTCGAGCGGCTAGCCGAGCTGCGGCCGGAAACAATCATCACAGGCCACGGCCCGCCGATGCACGGCCCGGCCATGCGCGAGGCTTTGGAGACGCTGGCGCGCGATTTTGATCATGTGGCCATCCCGAAGCAAGGCCGCTACGTCGACGCGCCGAAGCGGCCGCGGTAAAAATCGAATCACCCCTTGCTGCGTCGACCGGCAAGCTCACGCACGAAAGCTGCGTGCTCGGGCGCTGCCAGCCCTGCTTCAAGAGTCTGCATTAGCTTTTGATAATCCCTGGCCAGCAAGGCGACACCGTCGATCCACAATCCCGGAAACGTCTTCATCCGCAGAACACCAGCGGCGTCGGGTTGCGATTCGGTACTATTCGCCAGATCGAACCAACGCAATTGCCTTTCAGCAACACAATGGACCAAGTATTCGCGCACGCCGTAGCGAATGTAGTCTTTCTTTTTGGCGTGTAGGTCAATCGCTCGACTACTATTTGCAATTTCAATAATCAGCTCGGGCGCACCTTCGACGCACTCGTTTTCGCTGGTCGACGATTGCCCGCCGTATTCGGGGAGAATACGCACGTACAAATCTGGCTGCGGCTCTCCCTCATCGCCTAAAAAGATTGTCGTGTTATCGCTCGCATCCACGCCGGGCGTATGTGCCTCGTAGGCGGCCACTACTGCGCCTAAATGCAAGTGTGGCTTTCCGTGTCCCGGATACAGCGGTGATGCCACGTAAACGATTCCTCCGATTAATTCGGCCTTGAATCCTTCAGGCGTTTGCTCATAGAGACGATGGAACTCCTCCCGCGTCATTCGATCGCCGTTTTGAATCGCAATCTGAGCTAGGCGTCCCGATGGAACTGTCAATTCGACATGATCGGTTGAAGGTGCAGATATATGCTCGGTCGACATGGCAACGGCTCCCGCTTCACGCTAATTGTACCTCATCGTTCGGTCGCAACAAATCGCTCCTGCAGCGATTGCACTTGCGTTTCTTTCCTGCCGAGGGCCTTATCTCCTTTTACGGCAGTTGGGCACGTCAGGCGTGACGACCTCAGCCAAATCAGGTCTCCGCCAACCGCTTAATGTGTCGCAACACGCGCTGGTGAATGCGGTGCATCAGCCAGTCGGTCCACACGGTCCAGTAAGTGTGTGGCCGGATATCGAGCGTGTACCACGTGCGGCCGATGAGGCGCGTGCGGCCACCGGGCAGCGCCATGAGCTCGAATTCGCCGCGCAGAGCACGAAACGCGCTGTCCAGGTGCGGCGGGTGAATGTGGCGATAGGGCGTCAACTCGAACAT
This sequence comes from uncultured Planctomycetota bacterium, assembly GCA_963713365.1. GTDB lineage: Bacteria > Planctomycetota > Planctomycetia > Pirellulales > Lacipirellulaceae > JABDGM01. Next base: position 289,921 of record CAVQLN010000017.1, read on the forward strand.
GGGCGCCGGTTGCTCGCGCACGTCGAACGCTAATCGTCGGCCGGATAGTTCTGAGTGGCGCTGGCGTTCGCCATGTTGAGCTCCTAGCGCTCGGCGAATCGCTCCTGCAGCGACTGCACCTGCATCTCTTCCTCGCGCAGCGCTTCGATCGCCTTCACCGCCGCCGTGGCCGCTTCGATCGTCGTGACGCAAGGCACGCCGGCTTGCACGGCCGCGGCGCGAATCTTGCCCTCGTCGGTGCGAGCACCTTTGCCGCTCGGCGTGTTCACGACCAGCGCCACTTCGCCGTCGGCAAAATAGTCGAGCAGGTTCGGCGTGGCCTTCTTGCAGCTTTCTTCACGCGCCGCACAGGAATGCCGGCCGCTTCCAGCGCGTCGGCCGTGCCGCTCGTCGCAAGCAGCGAAAAGCCCATAGCTGCCACGAGCTGCCGCGCCAGCTCCACGATCGCCGCTCTTGTGCCGGTCGGCGACGCTGATGAAAATGTTGCCCTCGCTGCGGCAACACCGTGCCGGCCGCCAGTTGGCTCTTGGCGAACGCCATCGAAAACCGCTCGCTGATGCCCATCACTTCGCCGGTCGAGCGCATCTCCGGGCCGAGCACGATGTCGACGCCCGAAAACTTGATGAACGGAAACACGGCCTCCTTCACCGAAACGTGCGCCGGCACCGGATCGCGCGTCACGCCCTGCTCCGCGAGCGACACGCCCGCCATCACCTTCGCCGCGATCTTCGCCACCGGCAGCCCGGTCGCCTTCGCGACGAACGGCACCGTGCGGCTGGCGCGGGGATTCACTTCGAGCACGTAAAGACGGATGGGATGTCCTCGCGATGCGGAGGCTGGAGGCTGATCGTCCACCCCTCCCCGGCCCTCCCCTCGAGCTCTGCCTCCCACTTCACCGCGAACTGCACATTCATCAGTCCGACGACGTTCAGTTCCTGCGCCAGCGCCACCGTCGCCGCGCGAATCTCTTCGATCACCGGCCCCGGCAAGCTGTACGGCGGGATCGCGCAGGCCGAGTCGCCCGAGTGGACGCCCGCCTCCTCGATGTGCTCCATGATGCCGGGCACGATCACGTCCGTGCCGTCGCTGATGCAATCGACGTCGACTTCGGTCGCCCCTTCCAGAAAGCGATCGATCAGCACCGGCTGCCCCTCGGCCGCGATGAACGCCTCGGCCACGAACCGCTCCAGCTGCGCCGTGTCGTAGCAAATCTCCATCGCCCGGCCGCCCAGCACGAAGCTCGGCCGCACCAAGCAGCGGATAGCCGATCTTCTCCGCCTCGCGCCGCGCTTCGTCCATCGTGCGGGCGATGCCGTTGGGCGGCTGCCGCAGGCCCAGCTTGTGGAGCAGCTGCTGAAACTTCTCGCGATCCTCGGCCGCTTCGATCGCCTCGACGCTGGTGCCGATGATCGGCACGCCCGCGTCCGCAAGCCGCCGCGCCAGGTTCAGCGGCGTCTGCCCGCCGAACTGCACGATGACGCCGTCCGGCTGCACGCGATCGCAAATGTTGAGCACGTCCTCCACCGTGAGCGGCTCGAAGAACAGCATGTCGCTCGTGTCGTAATCGGTGCTCACCGTCTCCGGGTTCGAGTTGACCATCACCGACTCGATGCCCAGCTCCTTGAGCGCGAAGCTGGCGTGGCAGCAGCAGTAGTCGAACTCGATGCCCTGCCCGATGCGGTTGGGCCCGCCGCCGAGGATCATGATCCGCTTCTTGCCCGGCGGCTTCGGCGGCACTTCGTCTTCGTCTCGTACGTCGAATAGTAGTACGGCGTGTAGGCTTCGAACTCGGCCGCGCAGGTGTCGACCGACTTGAACGTGGCCCGAATCCCGTGCCGCAGTCGCTCGGCCCGCACTTCCGTTTCGGTCGTGCCGAAGATGTTCGCGAGCTGCGCAGTCGGAAAATCCTTGCCGCTTGGCCGTGCGCAGTAAGTCCGTCGGAATCGCGTGCTCGAACTCCCGGCGCATCCGCTGCTGTCCGCACTTCCGCCTGAGCGCCTCTTCCGTCTCCACGATCTCGTGCAGGTTGTCCAGGAACCACGGATCGATGCCCGTCAGCTCGTGCACTTTCGCGACGCTCATCCCGCTCTTGAACGCGTAGCGCAGATACCACACCCGCTCCGCCCCCGGCTTCATGAGCTTCGCGATGATCTCCTCCTCGCTCGGCTGCTCGTCGGTGCCCCACAGGTCGAGCCGGTCGCAGCCGAAGCCGTCGCTCCGCACTTCCAGCCCGCGCAGCGCCTTCTGGAACGACTCCTTGAACGTGCTGCCGATGGCCATCGTCTCGCCGACGCTCTTCATCTGCGTGGTGAGCGTGGAGTCGGCCTCGGGGAATTTTTCGAACGCGAACCGCGGCACCTTCGTCACCACGTAGTCGATCGTCGGCTCGAAGCAGGCCGTCGTCTCGCGCGTGATGTCGTTCGGCAGCTCGTGCAGCCGATACCCCACCGCCAGCTTCGCCGCGATCTTCGCGATCGGAAAACCGGTCGCCTTCGACGCCAGCGCGCTGGACCGGCTCACGCGCGGATTCATCTCGATGACGATCATCCGGCCCGTGCCCGGGTGGATCGCGAACTGGATGTTCGAGCCGCCCGTCTCGACGCCGATCTCGCGGATCACGGCCAGCGACGCGTCCCGCATCCGCTGGTATTCCTTGTCGGTAAGCGTCTGCGCCGGGGCCACCGTGATCGAGTCGCCCGTGTGAATGCCCATCGGGTCGAAATTCTCGATCGAGCAGATGATCACGACGTTGTCGTCCTTGTCGCGCATCACCTCCATCTCGTACTCTTTCCAGCCGATGATCGATTCCTCGATCAGCACCTGGTGGACGGGCGATTGATCGAGTCCGCGGCGCACGAGCGTCGTCGAACTCGGACCGGTTGAACGCGATCGCCGACCCGCTGCCGCCCATCGTGAAGCTCGGCCGCACCACGGCCGGCAGGCCGATTTCCTCGACCCATGCCCGGGCCTCCTCCACCGTCCGCACCGTCTTGCCCTTCGGCAGATCGAGGCCGATCTTGCTGCATCGCCTGCTGGAACCGGTCGCGGCTCTCGGCCTTGTCGATCACGTCGGCATTGGCGCCGATCATCTCGACGCCGAACTTTTCCAGCACGCCGTGCCGCCACAGATCCATCGCCACGTTCAAGCCCGTCTGCCCGCCCAGCGTCGGCAGCAGCGCATCCGGCCGCTCCTTCTCGATCACCTTGGCCACGATCTCCCAGGTGAGCGGCTCGATGTACGTGCGGTCGGCCGTCGCCGGGTCGGTCATGATCGTGGCCGGGTTCGAGTTCACCAGCACGACCTCGTAGCCCTCTTCGCGCAGCGCCTTGCAGGCCTGCGTGCCGGAGTAATCGAACTCGCAGGCCTGGCCAATGACGATCGGCCCGGAGCCAATGATCAGAATCTTTTTGAGGTCGTCGCGTCGTGGCATTGGCGAGCCCACTTTCAGTGGGCGGGTTGACGGGATCAACTGAGCGATTTGCGTCGTACAGGCACCGAAATGGCTAAAATCGCTCAAGATTAACACGCCGCCTGCGCAGCGAATAGGGTCTTGGAATCCTACGCGCATGCCATGGCATTGAGCGGCGGAGCTTGCTCAACGGCAACGCGTTAAGGCCCACCTGCGCCGCGCCAGAAAATCCGCTTGAAAACCCGCGGAAAGTCGTGGATACTGGCACAAGGGCGTGCTCCGCGATGTTGGGCCAGCATCTTTGGTCGGCCTCATAGTCGACGATTCGTTTTTGGTTCAACCGATTCTCCACCGGAGTTCTCAGAATGTCTCGTGCTCTGATGCTATGCACCCTATGGTCGGCCACGCTCTTCTTGGGGTGGCCATTCGCACCCGCGGCAAAGGCGCAATCTGTCTGGTCTGGTTTCGACGTGCAATTCTCCAAGCCCTTGTTCGCCGACCCAACGGCGCCTGAAAACCAGGACCGAATCACTGACAATGTGTGGATTACCCGCGGGACCAATCAGGGCTTGTTTAATGCGAGTGTGGAAGCCGGATTCACAGAAGGCACTTCGCCGCAAAACACCGAATGGGCAACGGCGCTAATTGCGGCCAATGCCGGTGAAGAAATCGCCGCGGCAAACTGGGCCGATCTCACTTTCGATGATTGGGTCAACGCCTACGGTGGCGCGGGGACAATGCTGCTGCCGAGTCGGCTGCTCGCCAACAACGCCGTCGTGCATTTGATTATGGAAGACATCTACCTCGACTTGCGGATCACCGAATGGAGTGGCGCGGGCGGCGCTTTTGCCTACGAACGCGCAATGGGCACGATCATGCCGCCCGCTTCCACGGGCGACTACAACGGCAACGATGTCGTCGATGCTGCCGATTACGTAGTCTGGCGGGAAACGCTCGGTCAGGCGGTTGCCATGAATGGCGACGGCGCCGACGGAAATCGCAACGGCACTGTGGAACCGGACGATTACAACGTCTGGCGCATGAACTTCGGCCGAGTCTTCGCCGGAGCAGCATCTGGGACCAGCCAATTCGCCTCCGTGCCAGAGCCGACGACCATCGGCTTGTCGTTTGCGGCACTGCTCGCGCTCGGGCGTCGGCTGCGAAAACGATTCCATGATTAATACCCCGTGTAGAAAATTGATGAATCAGAATACTACGTTTTGCGCTGTCGTCGCACTCTTGGTGGGCCTGAAATTGCTGGCGGTATCAGCGCCGCGTGCCAACGCGGCGTTCCATCTATGGCATGTCAAGGAAGTGTTCACGAACGCCGATGGAAGCGTGCAGTTTATTGAGTTGTTCAACAGTTCTCCCGGCGAGCAATTTGTGGCGAACCACACACTGCGTTCCAACAGCGATGGCGTGATCAAAAACTTCAACATCCCCGGCAGCTTGGTTGTTACACCGCCCCAAACCACGGCCAACACCCATTTCCTCATTGCCACGCCCGGCTTTGCCAGCCTGCCCGGCGCAGTGACGCCAGATTTCACGTTGCCCGCCGGCTCCGTACCGTTTTTCAACCCCAATGCCAGCAATATCACAATCAGTTTCTCGGGATCGAACGATTCGATGAGCTTCTCGGGTACCCTGCTTCCCGAAAATGGCTTTAACTCCCTGACGGACAACGGCGCGTTTGGGTTTCCACCGGGAACGCCGAACATTCAGGTCACGGCGAACACACCGACACGCTTTCCTAACTCCGCGGGGCAGATCGATCTCAGGCCGTCAATAACGCCCACCGGGGACTACAACGGCAACGACATCGTCGATGCCGCCGATTATGTGGTGTGGCGAGAGACTTTGGGCCAGAACGTCTCCCAAGGCACCGGGGCCGACGGCGACCTCAGCGGCACGATCGACCAGGGGGATTACAACGTCTGGCGCATGCGCTACGGCAGCGTCGTTGCTGGATCGTCATTGGGAAGCGGCGCCGCGGTGCCTGAGCCGACGGCGATGGGAATGTTCGTCGGTGCGCTGGCACTTATCTGCGGATGCCCATGGCGCATCAAAACCTTCTTCTCCCTCTGGGAGAGGGTTTTGAGCCTACGTTTTCTTCCTGGCCCAGGACGCGATCCAGCGCTGCGTGGCGTCCTCAGGCGGCGCGGCCGATTCAATGACTTTGGCGATCTCGTCGGCACTCATGCCGCGATCGATCATTTCCCGCTTGAGCTCCATCTCCGCGCGGCGGCGATGCACCGAGTTGATCGCGCCGGTGATGATGCCAAACGTCCCGAGAAGGATCGCCGTCGCGCAGCCAATGGCCACAATCATCAGCACGAACCGCTGGCTTTGTCCCAGTCCAAAAAACGTTCGCGACCAGGGATCATCCTGCTCCCACATCATTTGTGCCAGGACGAGATAACCAGCGTCGAAAAAGCTCATCGTGTCTACCCTTCCTAGAGTCTACCCATCGTCACGACGGTGTGTCGGCAGATCGATATTTGCCCGGCTTGGCACGAACGACCATGGCAATTTCTGAGGCGCTCATCCCTCGATCCAACAATTCGCGTTTCAGCGAGTCTTGGAGCCGGTTCTTGTGTATTCCGTAGATCGTAATCAATAGGATTGAGATCACAAACACGGTAGCGACGATCGACAGCGCGATCATGCCGGTGCGCTGGCCGGAATCCAGCGCGCCCGTCCACTCCCAAAATCCCGTAGGCACTGAGTTCATATTAATGGTCTCCGATCGGCTGCGCTTAATGCGTCTGGCAGCCGCGTTTTGACGGTGTGGCGCGAATCACCATGGCAATCTCTTCGGCACCCATGCCTCGTTCGAGCAATTCTCGCTTTAATTCCGTTTCCGCGCGGCGGCGGTGGATGGAATTGATGACGATGCCGCCCGTCACGATGGCCACCAACACAACGAAGAATATCGGCATGATGATGGATTCGGGGTGGGGCATTGACTGGACCCAATGCCAGAAGCCGAGATCGGTAGGTGTGGATTGCATGTTCATACCCCTTGTGTTGTGCGACTCATGGATCGAGTCGCCACTTGTGCGTCAATCGCCGCTCTCGTTGCTTGGGGAACGCACCTTGGCCGCCAGAACCCGCTCGATCTCATCCACTCCTAGACCGCGCTCCACCAGCTCGCGCTTCAAATCGGCGTCGCGCCGATGGCATGCATACTTGCGAATCTGCTTGAAGATGGAGGTCACCACCCCTGTAGTGCAAAAGATGAGGACCACGAGCACAATCATGTTGAACGGCACGGGTATATCCAAAATGCCGTGGAATAGCTGGAACAGGCTGTTCATCGAAAAGTCCTTCTGCGCGGATTCCGTTGCTTTCAGCAGCCGTTTTATGAACCTATCTTAACGCGACCTGCTCCGATATTCGTGGCCAGCGCGAAAAGCTTGCTCCAAAACTGCGAATAACGTCGACCAGTGTGGGCCGCGAGCCGGGTCGTCCTCGACCCCGGCGATTGAAAGGAAGCCCGAACACCGCCGGGGTCGAGGACGACCCGGCTCGCATCCAGACTGCACGTACGATGCAGACCCAAAGGCGCCTGCCTATTTTTTGGGCGGCGCGTGCGCGCGGCGCGTTGACAGCTTGCCGTAAGCTGTTTACTGTAAACATGTTGCCGGTATTTGCCTACCTGCGCGCTGCGTCTTGCGCCGCTGCAAACTCACCGCCGGAGATGAGAGTGTCAGATAAGCCCTGGGGCGGTGTCTTTCGAGAAGCGACCGACCGGCGCGTCGAGGAGTTCACCCAAAGCGTGAGCTTCGACGAGCGGCTGTACGCGCACGACATCCGTGGCTCTATTGCTCATGCCAGGATGCTGGCGAAAACCGGTGTGCTAACCGCGGAGGAGTGCCGGCAGATCGTGACCGGCCTGGAGCAGATCGGGCAAGAGATCGCCGACGGCAAGTTCAAGTTCCGCCGTGAACTGGAAGACGTTCACATGAATGTCGAGCGGGCGCTGGCCGACCGCATCGGCGACGTCGGCCGCAAATTGCACACGGGCCGCAGCCGCAATGACCAGGTTTCGACCGACCTGCGGCTCTGGTGTCGCGACCAAATCGATGCAATTTCGGCGGCGATCCTTGACCTTCAGCGTGCTTTTGTCTCCAGGGCAGATCGAGACGCCGGCGTCATTCTGCCGGGCTACACGCACCTTCAGCGGGCCCAACCGGTGCTCGCGACCCATTATTGGATGGCGTACTGCGAAAAACTCCAGCGCGATCGCGACCGGCTTGTCGACTGCCGCCGCCGTGTCAACCAATTGCCGCTCGGCACTGCCGCCTTGGCCGGTACGACGATTCCCATCGATCGCCAAACGGTTGCCGATGAACTTGGCTTCGAGGGCATCCTGGCCAATAGCCTCGACTCCTCGAGCGACCGCGACTTCGTGCTGGAGTTTGCCTCGGCGCTGGCCACGATCGCCGTGCACCTCAGCGGTTGGGCGGAAGAATGGATCCTGTGGTCAACCACCGAGTTTGGCTTTCTGCGACTGCCGCAGCAGTTTTGCACGGGCTCCTCGATCATGCCGCAAAAAATCAACCCCGACGTGCTGGAGCTGATTCGCGGCAAAGCGGCACGCGTGATCGGCAATCTTACGAGCCTGCTCGTGCTCGTGAAGGGTTTGCCGCTGGCCTACAACCGCGACTTGCAGGAAGACAAAGAGCGTCTGTTCGACTCCGTGGACACAGTGATGGCGTGTTTGCACCTGGCCGCGCCGATCGTTGTCGATGCGGAGCTAAACCGCGAAGCAATCGCCGCGCGGCTCGATCGCGGCTACCTCGACGCCACGACTCTGATGGAGCACCTCATCCTGCGCGGCGTCCCGCAGCGCACGGCCCACGAAATCATCGGCCGTCTGGTCGCCACCGCGATGCAGCGCGGCGTAGCGCTCGCCGAATTGCCGCTCGAAGAATTTCAATCGGCTCACGCCTCGTTGGACAAAAGCGTGTTCAACGTGCTTGGCGTCGAGCGCGCCGTTGAAGCCTTCACCAGTGTTGGCTCGACAAATCCGCAGCAGGTTGAAGAGCAGCTCGTCCGCTGGCGCGAGCGATTGAATGAACGCACTTAGCTGACCTCAAATCGCGACGACACCCATGATTATTCTGTCGAGAGCTTGCCTGCCCGTTTTGGCCTGGCTACAGCCATTAGCCGCATGCCCGTCGCTCATCGCCCAACCTTCTGAAGACGCAGCCGCTACTGTGGCGCTGCCTGCTGCCACTGATGCACCTCCGGCCGCCGACACCGGCCCGCCGATTGAAACCAACCCGGCGGTGCTGGCGGCTCTGGAATTGACGCGCGAGGAACCGGCCGATTATTTCCGCGCCGTCCTCGCGCTGATCGAGCTCGACCGGCCCGAACTGGCCAAGCCGATTCTAGACGAACTCGTCGGGCTGCAACTGAACGACGCGCAGCGTGCGGCGCTCGTCGACCAATTCGGATCGCGCAGCATGCTGCTTCTGGCCCGCACGAAGGAGCTGGGCCCGTCCGCGGCGGAATTCGCAGAAGTTAGCACGGCGGCCGCCGCGAATGCGGCACGCGATCCCCAGCGATTGGCGCGTCTGATCCAGCAGGTCGTCAGTCCGTCGGCCGACGAGCGTCAACTGGCAACGAACGACCTGGCCGCCGCTGGCCAGGCCGGTGTCACCGTAACGCTTGAGGCGCTCGCTCGTGAGGCGGATCCGAATCGCCGCGCCGCGTTGTCGCGGGCCGCCGCTCAAATGGAGCCGCTCGTGATCGGGCCATTGTTAGCCATGTTGTCGACGAACGACTCGCGTTTGCGCGGCGACGTCTCCCGACTTCTGACTCATCTGGCGCATCACAGGCGGCGCCGTTTCTGACGCCGGGCTCCGCGTCCGCCGAACGAGCTCTCCTCGATGCGATCGACAACTATTCGGCCGGCACGCCCGCCTTCGCTCCAAACGAGGCGAACCAGGTCGAGTTATGGCACTGGAACGATGCCACGAAAAAGCTCGTCGCCGCCCGATATCCGGCCGACGACGCACAAGTCATTTGGATCGCAAGGCTGGCCCGGTCACTTGCCTCTTTGCGACCCGATAATCGCGACTACTTACGCCAGGCATGGCTCTACGGCGCGGAAGCTGCCGGGCTGATAGGTGACGCGAATGTCACCTTCCCCGGCGCGAGCACACCATTCGTCAGCGACGTGCTGGCCGATGCTCTCGCGCACAACTTCTCCCATGCAGCAATTGCGGCGTCGAATGAATTGGGCCGCAGGCGGGACAATGACGTGCTCTACACCGCAGACGGGGAGCCTTCACCGCTCGCGAACGCTCTGGTGCATCCAAATCGACGAGTCCAGTTTGCAGCATTGACGGCCGTCATGGCGATTGATCCGAGTTCGCCATATCCAGGCTCGAGCCACGTGTCCGAATCGCTGGCCCAATTTGCCGGAAGCACGGGGGAGCGTCGGGCCATCGTGGCAATGCCAACCAACGCCGCGGCGTCCGACCTGGCGGGCATGCTTGCCGCACACGATTTGGTGGCCGAAGCCACAAACCGCGGGCGCGATGCCGTCGACATCGCACTCGAAACGTCCGATCTCGAAATGATTTTTGTGGACATGGATATCCTCGTGCCGGGCATCCGCCAGGTGTTGTATGAACTTCGCGCCAGCGGAACGACGGGCGAGATTCCAATCGCAATCCTCGCCGGAGACGGTCAGCTCGAAGCAGCCGAACGCCTAACCGAGGAGCACGATCGAACGATTGCCGTCCCGCGACTGCACTCCAAAGAGACGGTCGCGCGGACCGTGGCCGAACTGATTGTCGTGGCGGGCAGCAATGCGTCTTCCGCCACCGAACGGGCCGCCCAAGCACGCCAGGCCATCGATTGGATCCAATCGCTTCTTTCGAAGAACCGGTCGTTCTACGAGCTTGAACATGCAACGCCGGTGATTGCGGCGTCGCTCTATCGCGCGGATGTGGCCGCGGAGGCAATTGCATCTCTCACAGAGCTTGGCACGCCAGAGAGCCAGCGGACGCTTTTGGATTTCGCCAGCCAAACAACTTTGCCAGGCGCCCAGCGGCTGCAGGCCGCGGCTGCATTTCGCACAAGCGTCGACGGAAACGGCGTGCTGCTGACAACCGATGAGATCCTGACCCAATACGATCGTTACAACGCGAGCGCACTTGCGGACGCACAAACGCAGCAAATCCTTGGCGCGCTGCTCGACGCAATCGAATCCCGCCGCAACGCCGTAGGACCCGCCGTCGCCCCCGCCCCATGAGCCGCACTGCTTCCAGTATTGGGCCGCACCAGGCGCTGGTGGAACCACTGCCGGGGATCATCGGTTCCAGCGCCGCGATGCACGAGGTGTATCGGCTCACGCGCCAAGTGGCCCGTAGCCGGGCCTCCGTGCTGCTCTTGGGCGAAACGGGAACGGGCAAGGAGCTCATCGCCCACGCGATCCACGAGCTGAGCCAGCGCCGCAACCGGCCATTCGTGCGCGTCAATTGCGGTGCGCTGAGCGAGAACCTGCTTGAGAGCGAGCTCTTCGGCCATGTCCGCGGCGCGTTCACCGGGGCGATCGACAATCGCACCGGCCGTTTCGAAGCGGCTCACACCGGCACCATCTTTCTCGACGAGATCAATTCCACCACGCCGCATCTCCAGGTGAAGCTGCTTCGGGCGCTGCAGGAGCGCGAATTCGAACGCGTCGGCGATACCCAGACGATCCGCGTGGACACCCGCGTCATCGCGGCCAGCAACCGCGACCTATTGTCCGAATCGGCCGCCGGCCGCTTTCGCGAGGATCTTTATTACCGGCTCAACGTGGTGCCGATTCATCTGCCGCCGCTGCGCGACCGCCGCGAAGATATTCCGGAACTGGTCGCTCATTTTCTGGACCTGTACAATGAGCAGAACGACCGCTACGTGGCCCACATCGAGCCGCGGGCACTTACGGCCCTGCAGCAATACCAGTGGCCTGGCAACGTCCGCGAGCTGCAAAACTACGTCGAGCGAGCGGTCGTCATGGCACCGGGCGATGAGCTTCGTTGGGAGCTTCTTCCTCCGGTCGTCACCAGCGGCCGCTCGCCGCGCACGATCGGCGTTGCCTTGGACTTCGACAGCCTGGCAGAAGAGCTGGTGCATTTGGGTCTCGGACAGGCAGGCAGCGAAGCCGCCGACGTCCATAGCCGGATCGTCGATCGCGTCGAGCGCGAAGTGATTGCCCAGGTGCTTCATGAATGCGCTGGCGTGCAAATCAAAGCCGCCAGCCGGCTGGGCATCAATCGCAATACGTTACACAAAAAACTCAAGCAGTACGGCCTCGATGGAAGTGGAGTAGCGGAGTAGTGGAGGAGAGCAGCAGCCCAGCTACTCCACTACACCAATACTTCGCTGCCACACTCAACATGCTCTCCGGCATCTCTATCGTTTGTTTCGCCGCGAGTTACGCGATCGCGCTGTTGCTGGAGGTGATTGGGCTGCGGAAGCGCGCGACGTGGTTGCGCCTGGCCGTCATTGGGGCCAGCGCGGCGGGCCTCTTGGCGCATACCCTGTATCTGGTTTATGTGGCGGCCGATGCAAGCGCGACACCCATGTCGGCGGTCGAATGGATGTTGATGGCCGCCTGGGTTTTGGCGATCGTTTACTTCGCCGGGCTGTTCTATCTGCCGCGCACGCCAACCGGCATCGTGCTGCTGCCGATCATCCTGGCAATCATCGGCGGATCGACGTTTGCTGATCCCCAGCCACTTGCCCCGGAGCGCTCGTACTATCTGGGGCTGTTCCACGCCATCGTGCTGCTTTTGGGGACCGTCGCGGTTTGCCTCGGTTTTTTGGCCGGATTGATGTACATCGTGCAAAGCTACGCGCTGAAACATTCCCGTTCGCCAACCAACGGCCTGCGACTACCCAGCCTGGAATGGCTGGAGCGGATCAATAGCCGAGCCTTAGGCCTGTCCGCAGTCCTGATTGCGCTTGGCTTCGCATCGGGGCTGGTTCTAAGCCTTGCCAGCCACCGCAAACAGGCGGCCTACACACTGTGGACCGACCCGGTCGTGTCGAGCCTCGCCGCCATGCTATTCTGGCTCGTTGCGGCCGAAGTTTTTCGCCTGGTTTACCCGGCGGCGCGCCGTGGTCGCAAGGTGGCCTACCTCACGCTGGCATCCTTCGTGTTCCTCGTCATCGCCCTGACTTCGCTCATGCTTGTCGATACGGTGCACGGAGCACATGCCACCGACACGGACTGGTCGCTTCAGCGACCAGTAAACGGCGGATAACGCAACCAATTCCATGAACTCCTGCGTAACGCTCACGATGATCGGCTGCAACCACAGGCAATCAAGCCTGGCGGTCCGCGAGCGGCTTGCGTTTACGCCGGCGCAAACCAATGACGCCCTGGCCGCCTGGTGCCTCGCCCACCCCGACGTCGAAGCGGTGCTGCTTTCGACATGTCACCGCGTGGAGTTATACGCCGCCGCTGATAGTGCCAACGCACCAGTCGACGATTCCGCTATCGCTGCGCATCTGGCCGGCTTTCACAACGTGCCTATCGAAGAAATCACCGGTCAGCTCGTCACGCTGCAAGGGGAAGAAGTCGTCCGGCATCTGTTTCGCGTGGCGGCAAGCCTCGACAGCATGGTGCTCGGCGAAGCCCAAATTCTCGCCCAAGTGAAACAGGCATACGAGCTTGCCCGCCAACTGGGCAGCGCCGGGCCGATCACGCACGGCGCTTTTCAGGCCGCATTACGAGTCGCCCGGCGCGTGGCTAACGAGACGCCGCTCCACCGCCACCGCGTGAGCATTCCCAGCGTGGCGATCGCCGATTTCGCATCGCGGATTTTCGAACGGTTCGACGACAAGCGCGTGCTGGTGATCGGCGCAGGGAAAATGGCACAGGAAACGTTGCAATATCTTGTCGACGCGGGCGCCCGTCACATTACGGTGATCAATCGCGATATAGACCGGGCCCAGGCGCTGGCTGCTGAGTGGCGCGGCCAACCGGCGGCCTGGAACGAACTTGGCCTCCCAGTTGGTCGCCGCCGATCTTGTTGTGAGCACGACGGGCGCCGATCGGCCGGTGGTCACGCTGGCCGATTACCAACAGAAAGTGGTCCGCGGCCGTTACCAGAGACCGCTTTTTATCTTAGACTTGGCCATGCCGCGCGATTTTGAGCCCGCGATCGGCGAGGAGCTTGGCGTGTATCTCTACGGAATTGACGACTTGAGCGAAGCCTGCGAGCGCAACCGCCAAGCGCGCGCCGACGCCCTCCCCGCGGCCGAGCGGATCATTGATGAGGAAGTCCTCTCGTTTGTCGCTGATACTCGTCATCGGGCATCTGGTCCCGTGATCGCCCGATTGCGCGAGGGGTTGCAATGCGCGCAATCCACGGAACTCGAACGACTCTACGATCGGCTTCCGGAGCTGGACGAGCGCGCCCGGCAGGAAATTCGTCAATTCTCTGACCGGCTCGTGGCGAAGATGCTTCACCCGCCGCTCGAGTCGCTCCGCGACGAGTCGCGCAACGGCACGCACCAGGGGTTGCTGGAAGCGCTGCAGAGATTGTTCCAGCTCAAAGATAAAGATTAGGTAGCCGAATTCGTGAGAATTCGGGAGTGGCTGAACTCTCACGAGCTCAGCTACCTATTCTTCACTCCTCTTCATCATCCTCGAATTCGTACTCGAATTCCTCGTCCCCCTCCAGTGCTTCCTCCTCGTCTTCGCTCTCCTCCTCGTCTTCGAGCTCCTCGTCATCTTCGAAGTCTTCTTCATCTTCGAAGTCTTCGTCCTCGTCTTCTTCGTCGTCTTCTTCGACTAGCTCATCGTCCTCGACTTCTTCCCATTCATCGTCTTCGAACTCGTCGTCTTCTTCGTCGAGCTCTTCCTCATCGTCGTCTTCGAGCTCATCATCGTCGAAGTCGTCGTCCTCGAACTCATCATCTTCGTCCTCGAAGTCCTCGTCATCGTCTTCAAGTTCATCGTCGTCAATCTCTTCATCCTCGAATTCGTCGTCGTCATCCTCCTCGGTTTCTTCCTTGTCGTCGTCCTCGAACTCCTCGTCCTTCTTGGCAGCGTCAATCGCTTGCTTGTGGAGTGCAGCGGCACGTAGTTGATCCAAGCTCATCTTCAGATCTCCAATGAATGCGATCGGTGGCTAACTTGGCCGCTTGTGACGCAACGACCTACCGAGGGGTGCATACTTGATTTCGAGTCCGCAAGTATACACCGATTCCATGCACGTGAACTGCCCCGAACACTAACCCCAATCTTATCCCAAATTTGGAAAACACAAGAGTATGCAGCACGAACGCGGCCGGTCAAGCGGCGTGCGTTACTTCTTCCCCAGAAAGCGAGTCGCCGCCTGATTCAAGGGCAGCCGACGAACGCCGCAATTGCTGCGCCCATGGCAGTTGGTCCAGATTACACAATCCAAACGCCTGAAGAAACCGCTTGGTCGTTCCGTACCACAAGGGCCTGCCCAATTCCTCACTGCGCCCGACAATTCGCAACAGGTCGCGGTCCATCAACTGGCGAAGAATTTCACCGCAGGCAACTCCGCGGATTGCCTCCACCTCCGACCGCAAAACTGGTTGACGATAAGCCACTACAGCTAGTGTCTCCAATGCCGGGGGGGAAAGGCGAAGTGACTCTACGTGCCCAGCCTGAGCTCGAAGCCAGGTAGCGAACACTGGCCGGCTCAATAGTTGGTAGCCGCCGGCGACCTGAACCACTTGGAAGGCACAACCGCGCTCGTCGTACCGTTTGCGAAGACTTTCCAGCAAGGTTCGCGCCTCGGTGCCATCGGTAAGATTGGCTAATTGGGCCAATTTCGCGGTGCGATTGGCTCTCGGCTTAAGAAAAGCACCGCCTCTAGCCGACTGCGCCGCCCCAATTGGGGCGCAGTCAACCGCATGTTCCTTGGATCGCAACCGCGCAACGTCCATGCGGCGTGACGCGTTGCCGTGCCGACGGGGATAATCGCCGGTGCTGCGCCAAACTGCGTTGGCGTCGTGCAGCACCCCGATACTTGGCGCAATTGATCGCCAAGCGTGCTCATTTTGTATCGCAAACTGAGTTGCATCTGCTGTGGCGGGACGGGTGCGACGCGCTGGTCGCGTCAAAAAGCGGGACTGAATTCTCGCTAGTGAAGACCGGGCGAGGCGCCCTGCGCCACGCGCCAGGCCTCAACTTTTGCGACGACCTGCTCGACTGCCACGAGTGGCTCGGCCGCTACTGATTCAAAATGGCGCGTGTACTGCGACGTTTCGGCCAGGGCAGCCCGGCAACAAAACCGATACAATTTGCCGCCGCTGCCCCAGGCGGCAAGCTGCGGGTCCGTCGCGCCGAGGCGCTCAAGCCGAGCAAGTAGCGTTGGCATCCGCTCGGATTCAATCGAGGCAGTTTGAGGAATGGACACCAAATTGGTTGCTCCGAGCGCAGGCCCCTTAGTCGAGTCGGCGGTCAACGGCGGCACCTCAGCAAATTCGGTCGCCTCATTACGGCTCGCTGGCGCAAAGACGTCGGGCAAACCCGTCGGTGCTGCAGCAGCGGACTTCAATTCGCTGGCCGGCTCATCTGACACGGGAGCGAGCTGCGGCCGGTCGCTCAATGCAATGTGAACCCGTTCCGCGATTCGGGCCGTCCACGATTTCATTTGCTCGGCCGACGGGCCGTAAAGCTGCCAGCCTTTGACAACAACGATTGCCGCGACCAGCATCACGGCGGCACGCAGCACGGTGGTAAACGACGGCATGTTTTTGTCTCGTTGAGTGAGGCACTGCCAGCGCAACGAACCACTTGCGTCTGGTACCTTGTGTGGCGTCCCGATCTGAATTGCGGCCAAATCTTATCCATTGCCCAGCTAGCTCCCAATGCCGATTTGTCAGCCAAATCAATGAATTGGCGGTATCATTCCAGCATGTCGTCACCTCGGCCGGCACCCATTTATCTCGACTACAACGCCACGACGCCGGTTCTGCCGGAAGTGGTGGATGCAATGCGCGCATGCTACGAGGGGCCGTATCTCAATCCGGCCAGCCAACATGAATTCGGGCGCGGTGCCCGCCGACTACTGGAAGACGCCCGATATTCAATTGCCCATATCCTCGGTGCCGAAGTCGACACCTATGCGCACGATCGCTTGATCTTCACGAGCGGCGGCACCGAAGCAAACAACCTCGCAATTCGCGGCCTGCTCGAGCTTGGTAGGGTGGGCGTTGCCCACCCTAAGCAGCAACAGCGCGACGAATCGGTGGGCGGTGCCTACCCTACTCCCCGTCTCATTGTCTCGGCGATTGAACATCCCAGCATTGCTATGCTCGCCAATGAACTCGAACACCGCGGTTACGCCGTCGATCGCCTGGGCGTCGATCGCAATGGTGTCGTTCGCGTCGAAGAGCTTGCGAGGTTAATTCGCCCGGAAACGCGCCTCGTTGCCGTCATGCTCGCGAACAATGAGACGGGCGTCGTTCAACCAATCGCAGAACTCGCCCAGATTTGCAACGAGCATCACGTTCCGCTCCACACGGACGCTTCTCAAGCGGCCGGAAAGATCCCTGTGAATTTCCGCGAGCTTAAGGTTGATTCGATGAGCGTTGCCGCTCACAAATTCCATGGCCCTACCGGCATTGGCGCACTAGTCGTAAGACACGGGATCGAACTGGCGCCCCAACTCTTCGGCGGCTTCCAACAATTTGGCATGCGCCCGGGCACAGAATCTGTCGCCCTTGTCGTGGGTATGTCACGTGCGCTCGAATTGTGGAACCGCGAGGCGGCCACTCGCGATGCGCACATGCGGAAATTGCGCGACGGTTTCGAACGGTCGATCGTCGCCGGTTGGCCGGCCGCCGTGGTGATCGGCGCCGAAGCCGAGCGTCTACCGCACACATCACATATCGCCTTCGTGGGCATCGATCGACAGGCGCTTTTCATGGCTCTCGATCAAGCGAAAGTTGCTTGTTCCACCGGATCCGCATGCGCCAGCGGTTCGAGCGAACCTTCGCCGGTTCTGGTGGCCATGAGCTGCGAGCCGGCCATTGTCACAAGCGCGCTGCGATTCAGTTTTGGCGCGACGACGACCGCCAGCGAGGTCGATCAAGCGATTCACCGCATCCTCACTTGTTGCAACGACTTGGGGCGACAAAAACGCACTTGAAATTTGCCCGGTGCGGCTCCCGCTTGTGAGGCGGATCGGGTAGAATTCTGACTTACGAACTTATGCTGAATCGCCCCCTGCTGTGGGCTTGTCGTTCGAGCGCGCCGCCATCTGGATTATCCCAGTAACGCAGCGTCGCGCTTTTTCGCTCTCGGACATCGCTACACGGACGGAGCCGACGTGGTCGACCACATTACTGAAATCCCTTTGCCAGGCCGGTCCGTCGTCTCACACCCCAGCGGAAGGGCTTCAGCCGACGAAGCGGGCGTCAATTTACCGGCCTTTGTCGCCGGTCCGGAAAATCGGCTTGTGGCAGCCACGTTGGAAGAGCTTCTAAATCGCGCCGATCCGCAGATGTCGCCTTCGACGTCTCATGGAATGTATGCGCCGCCGTTCGTTCTGGCATTGTTCGGCCCCAGCGGCGTCGGCAAGACGCACGTGAGCCGGGGCCTGGTGCGCCATTGGCAGAACCGGCGCGGCCCATCCATGCGCCGAATACATTACCACCCAAGATTTTCGCCACCTGTTTAATGAGGCGATGAGCGATAACTCGGTGCTAGCATTTCGCGAACGCTTTCGCACGCGGGAGCTGCTTGCGATCGACGAGCTGCACCGGTTGCCGGGCGACGATTATCTGCTGCAGGAAATGCGTGCAACAATCGACACGCTGGAGGAACGTGGGGCAATTATTGTCGTCACTTCAACGCAGCCGGTAACGGCGCTTCCGAATTTGTCTCCCGATTTACGAAGTCGTTTTGCCTCGGGGCTGATGTTGCAATTGGCGGCGCCAGGCGTCGCTGCACGGATGCGAATCGTGCAACATGTATCGTCCGCGCTCGGCCGGCCGCTGCCGGACGAGGCCATACACCGCCTGGCCAGTGGTTTACACGGTACGGCCAGCCGGCTGATTGGCGCCATTTTCGAGCTTTCGCGGAATTGCAAAACTCCACCGATCAACCGGATCGCCTGCTTGCGGCGAATGATGATCGCGGGCCCACACTGCCCGAAATCGTCTCGCTCGTGGCGCGACATTACGGCGTGCAGCAGAAGCTGCTTAAAAGCCACTCGCGGAAGCAGCGTCTGGTACGGGCCAGGGCTACCGTTATCTACCTTGCTCGCGAGCTAAGTGACACCAGTTACGAACAAATCGGCCGCGCGCTCGGCGGCCGCGACCATACCACGATCATGCACAACTTTCGCAAAGTCCAGCGGGAACGCCAGCACGATTTTGCACTGCAGGAGACGCTCGAAGACCTGCGCCGAATCTTGCTCAGCGGCTAGATGTTACTACCTGGGTTACTTGTTGAATTCCTGTTTGTCGATGTCGGCAAACCGGCGACTAAGAACGCGGGCACGACGGACTTGGGCAGCTTGCCTCAGTTTTCGACCAGACGACAACCATCGGCTAACACGAAACTAACATTCTCTCCACATTATCGCGATTTCCGTAAACAGTGCGCACACCGATGCTTCTGCATCGCCGGCCTGACGTTGGCGACACTATTCGGCCGCAAAAGATTAATACTACTGATACAAATATAAATTACTAATCATCCATAGCCGGCAAACGAACCTTCGATCGTAACTGCTCGCACGCTATACCCCGCAGAGGCCCAACAAGCTCACGATGCCATTGTTTCATAGGAATCTCTGATTATGAAGATCACTTGTAATCGCGAAAAACTGCTCACGCTTTTCAAACCGTCGCCGCCGTCGCCCCCGCGCGAAGCCCGAAGCCCATCCTGCAAAACGTCAAGTTGGAAGCCGCTCCAGATAAGGCAACGATGCTGGCAACCGACTTGGAAGTTGGCATCCGTTACGAAGTTACCGGCATCGAAGTCGATGCGCCGGGAGCGGCCGTGCTGCCAGTCGACCGCTTTGGTTCCATCTTGCGCGAAAGCAGCGGATGCCACGTTTCGCATCGAATCCGACCATGAAGGCACGACGATCCGCGGCGAGCGCAGCCAATTCAAACTGCCCTCGCGAAAACCCGCAAGACTTTCCAGCCGTCGCCGAATTCGGCGAAGCGAGCTATTACGAGCTTTCGGCCCGTTTGTTCCGCGAGTTAATTCGCCGCACGATTTTTGCGACCGACAACGAGAGCAGCCGATACGCTCTGGGCGGCGTAAAATTGGAATGGAAAGACAACCTACTCACGGCCGTCGGCACCGACGGCCGCCGCCTGGCGAAAATGGAAGGCCCGGCCCAAGCCGTCGGGCAACCCGCCCCGTTCGGCGACGTGACGGTCGTCCCCACGCGTGCCATGCACTTGCTGGAGCGCGCCCTGGCCGAAGATCGCAGCGAAGTCCAGATCGCGGTTCGGCAAAACGACATCCTCGTGAAGAATCCGCGGGCCACGATTTACTCGCGGCTGCTCGAGGGCCGCTATCCGCGTTGGCGCGACGTTTTTCCGCAGCGGTCGAATTCGTTGAAGCTCGACCTGACGGTCGGGCCCGATGTATGCGGCGGTCCGCCAGGCGGCGATCGTCACCAGCGAGGAAAGCCGCGGCATCGATTTCACGTTCGGCGAAGGCTCGCTCGTGCTGTCAGGCCAGACGGCCGAAGTTGGCCAGTCGCGAGTCGAGCTGCCGATTGCCTACGACGGCAAGCCAATTGCGATCACGCTCGACCCGCGATTCGTGATCGATTTTTTGAAAGTACTCGAAGCCGAGAAGACATTCACGATCGACTTGCAGGACAGCGACGCGGCCGCCGTCTGCAGCACCGACGACGGCTACGGCTACGTAATCATGCCGCTCGCCCGCGACCGCTAAGCCGCGAGCGGCTTGGCGTGGGCGGCCGCGCCGAATTCGACTGGCACTAACGCAACTTTGCAAATCCACCCCACCGACAATGCCGCTGCCGAATTCGCCGCTCGCCGCGAGCGCGAGCAGCGGCGTCACTACGCCCGGCGCCCGAAAAAAATCGCCGACGTGCTGGCCCAACTGATTACCGCCCGCGGCTACGGCCGCATCCAGGCCGATGCCGACTTCACGGCCGCCTGGCAAGCAGCCGCTGGCCAGGCGCTCGCGCAATTCACCCGCCCCGGCCGAATCCGCCGCGGCATGCTTGAAGTCACCGTCGCCAACTCCACGATCGTCCAAGAACTCACGTTTCAAAAACAACGCATCCTCGCCGCACTTCAAGCCGAGCTCCCCGACGCGCGCATCCGCGATCTCCGCTTCCGCATCGGCTCGGTCGAATAGCACTAAACAGACTACACAAAGAACAACATTTACATTGAAAGGGACAAGGAGACGGAGACGGAGACAAGGAGATTCGTGTCGCGACCGAATCTCCTTGTCTCCTTGTCTCCCCGTGTCTCCTGTGTCTTCGAAAGAAAGCCATGGCAGACGACCAACGAAGCAAGACGAAACAAGTCCAAAGCCCGCCGCCGGCAGCGGCGCGAGCTACACGGCCGAGGACCTCGAGCACCTCAGCGATCTGGAGCACGTCCGCGAGCGGCCCGCGCATGTACATCGGCGATACCACGGCCCGCGGCCTGCACCACCTCGTCTACGAAGTGGTCGACAACTCGATCGACGAGGCGATGGCCGAGCACGCCACCGTCGTCAGCGTCTCGATCAACGTCGACGGCTCGGTCACCGTCGAGGACGACGGCCGCGGCATTCCCGTCGAGCGCCACGCCCAGCTCTCCGAAGAGATCGGCCGCGATGTGTCCACGCTCGAAGGCGTGATGACCGTGCTCAAGTTCGGCGGCAAGTTCCAGAAGGGCGCCTACCAAACCTCCGGCGGCCTGCACGGCGTCGGCGTCACCGTCGTGAACTTCCTCTCCGAATGGTGCGAGGTGGAAGTCTGCCGCGACGGCTACGTCTACCACCAGGAATACGAGCGCGGCGTCCCCAAGACCGACGTCCGCCGCGTCGGCCACACCACCAAGCGCGGCACGAAGACCACCTTCAAGCCCGATCCGCAAATCTTCCCGACCACCAAGTTCGTCTACGCCACGCTGCAGAAGCGCATGCAGGAGCTGGCGTTCCTCAACCAGGGCGTGCGAATCACCATCCCCGACGACCGCACCGGCGACAACGAATCGTACCAGTACGACGACGGCCTGCGGCAATACGTCCAGCACCTCAACCGCGCCAGCGAGCCGGTCCACCCCGACGTGCTCTACGTCAAAGGCGACGCCGAGGGCGTCACCGTCGAAGTCGCCCTGCAGTACTCGGCCGAGTACACCGAGAACGTCCACTCCTACGTCAACAACATCAACACGACCGAAGGCGGCACGCACCTCTCCGGCTTCCGCACCGCCCTCACGCGCTACGATCAACAACTACGGCAAGAAAGCCGGCCTGTTCAAAGACCTCGTCCCCACGCGGCGAAGATTTCCGCGAAGGCCTCACCGCCGTCATCAGTTGCCGCGTGCCCCATCCGCAGTTCGAAGGCCAGACCAAAACCAAGCTCGGCAACGGCGAAGTCGAAGGCATCGTCAACTCGCTCGTTCGGCGAGTTCCTGACCAAGTACCTCGAAGAGAATCCCGAAGGCCGCCAAGGCGATCTGCAACAAGGGCCTGTTCGCCGCCGAGGCCCGCGTCGCCGCCCGCAAGCAGAAAGAGCTCATCCGCGAACGCAAGGGCGCCCTCGCCGGCGGCGGCCTGCCCGGCAAGCTCCGCGACTGCTCCAGCCGCGACGTCGACAAGTGCGAGCTGTACCTCGTGGAAGGCGACTCGGCCGGCGGCAGCGCCGAGGGCGGCCGCATCCGCGAGTTCCAGGCCATCCTTCCCTTGCGCGGCAAGATCATCAACGCCTACAAATCGCGCGAAGACAAGGTCCTCGCCAACGAGGAAGTCCGCAGCATGATCTCCGCCGTCGGCACCGGCATCGGCGAAGACCAGGACCTCACCAAGCGCCGCTACGGCCGCGTCGTGATCATGACCGACGCCGACGTCGACGGCTCGCACATCCGCACGCTGCTGCTCACGTTCTTCTACCGCCAGATGTACGAGCTGGTCGCAGCGCGGCCACGTCTACGTCGCCCAGCCGCCGCTGTTCCGCGTGCGCAACAAGACGAACACCTACTACGTGCAAACCGAAGAGGAAATGCGCAACCAGCTGCTCGAGCTGGGCCTCGCCGACGCCAGTTCTACGTCGATCGCCGGCGAGCCGCTCAGCGGGCGGCACCGTGCATCGAAGGCGAAGCCATGGCCCGCCTCGTGCGCACGCTGGCCACGCTCGAAGAAGCGATCATCGCCCTGGAGCGCCGCGGCATCAGCCTCAAGATCCACGCCAGCGCGCCAAGACCCGACACCGGCCGCCTGCCGATCTACCACGTTTACCTCGACGGCCGCGACGAATGGTTCGCCACCCGCGAAGAGCTCGACAACTTCGTCGCCGCAGCAGGAAAAGAAAAGCCGGCGGCAAAGCTCAACGTCGACGTCGGCCTCCCCACCCCAGCTCCCAGCCCCCAGTCCCCAGTCCCGAGCACCAACGGCGAGCTCGCTTCAGCGACCGGGACCATCCCCGCGCCAGCCGCCTCCGCATCGTCGAGCTGCACGAAGTCCGCACCATCAACACGATGCTAGCCGACCTCGCCAAGTTCGGCTTCGACATCGAGGCCCTCATCCCGCAAGAGCGCACCGGCGAAGAGACTGCCGCGCTACACGCTCCGCCGCGGCGAAAACGAAACCGGCCTCGAAGACCTCCGCGGCCTGCCCGGCGCCATCCGCGCCGCCGGCGAAAAGGGCCTGCAGATCACCCGCTTCAAAGGCCTCGGCGAAATGAACGCCGAAGAACTCCGCGAAACCACGCTCGACCCCGCCAACCGCACGCTCCTCAGAATCCGCATGGAAGACGTCGGCGGCGCCGACGAACTCTTCCGCGTCCTCATGGGCGACCAAGTCGAACCCCGCCGCGAATTCATCCAAAAGCACGCACTGGATGTGCGGAATTTGGATGTGTAAGTAGGCATACGCCTGATTGAAATTGGCTGTGCAGCCGTGCTATGCTCATGGCCTATTCCGTGCAATAAGGGCCGGCCATGCCAGCTACAATCGTCGTCGGGGGACAATACGGAAGCGAAGGCAAAGGTAAGGTTGTCGCGCTGACAAGCTCGTTGTTGGACCGGCCGCACGTTGTTCGTTGTGGGGGGCCAAATTCTGGCCATACGACGTGCGTAAACGGCGTCGAGCAAGTGCTTCGCCAGCTTCCTGCGGCCGCCGGGCACGGCCAGGCGATTCTGTACGTAGCGGCCGGATGCGCGATCGATGAGGAAATCCTCCTTCGCGAGTTAGATATTTGCAGAATCCCTCCAGAAAGGATCGTGGTCGATCCTCGCGCTGTGCTCGTCACAGATTGGGACCGCCAAAACGAAGCCGCGCTTACGGGTGAAATAGGTAGCACAGGCTCAGGGACCGGAAGCGCGATGATTCGGCGTATGGGCCGAACCCAAGACGTGCAGCTTGCTAAAGATGCTCGGCGACTTCACGAGCGAGCCCGCGTCGAAGACGTAGCGCCGCTATTGCATCATGCTCTAGATGCAGGTGAGGATATTGTTGTTGAAGGGACGCAAGGATTCGGGTTGTCGCTTTTGCACGGACCTCACTATCCGTACGTCACCGCCCGCGACACGACGGCTGCAGGCTTCGCGACCGAAGTTGGACTCTCGCCGCGTCATATCGACGACATTGTTCTGGTTGTACGGACGTTTCCGATCCGCGTCGGCGGGCCGAGTGGACCGCTGTCCAATGAGACTTCATGGGAGGAGATTCAAAAGATATCGGAATCACCAAAGCTTCAGGAGGAATTCACTTCTGTAACCAAAAAGCTACGGCGGCGTGGGGCGTTTCGACCTCGAACTCGTGCGTTCTGCGTGTAGGTACAATAGACCGACTTCATTAGCTGTAATGGGGCTGGATCGACTCCACGTTCGAAATTCTGGAGCCAGAAACCCTTCGGAAATTATGGGATACGCGATTGACTTTCTGGCAATGCTGGAGTCCGAGCTGCAAGTCCCCATTAAGTGGCTCGGTACAGGCTTTGGAACCTTTCAAGCAATTGCCAACAGCACGCCGGTGCGGGAGTTGTTCACACCCACCTGACATTGTCCGGATGAAGCGTTTTATTATTCGCCGCAAGGGAAAGGACTTGCCAAATGGGAGACCAAAAGGAATTGCGGAACGAACGCAAGATCGACGACTCGGAATTCTTAACTGGCGATGATGATCATCTAGAAGCAAGGAAGCGCTACGCAGAATGGAGATCGAAAGATCCATTCCCTGGGGTAAAGCCAGCGCTTTTACATTCGGGTCAAATTCGAGACTACATCTTAAAGACCGGGATGTTGTCTCCATTCACACGAGAGGACCTCGACGAGATCAAGCCGGCATCTCTTCAGATTGCTTTCGAAGGTCGGGTTGTATACTGGGACGAGAAGCGTAAGAAGGTGGACAAATTGATTTCAGCGACAAAGGGGAAGAATACAGAACGTCAGTTCACTCTTAAACGCAACTCTATTGCTTTCGTCCAGGTAAAGCCGCGATTTCAGCTACCGTATTACATTGCTATACGCTTCAACCTCAAGATCACCCATGTGTATCGAGGCCTGCTGCTTGGAACCGGGCCACTTGTGGATCCGGGCTATGAAGGGCACCTGTATATCCCGCTACATAATCTTACCGATAACGACTATGAACTCTTGGGAGGTGAAGGATTGTTATGGATGGAATTTACGAAGCTGCAATGGGATGACGACAATCGCAATCTCAATTCGGGCAATCTTGCCGACGGGGACACCAAGTACCCGGAGGGCTTCGCAACTTTTCCGCGTAGCAAAATCGATTTAACATTGGAAGATTTTTTCAAGAAGGCCCATAACAATCGAGCCATTCCGAGTTCTATACCCCAAGAGATCAGGAAAGCACGAGCCTCGAGCCAATCTGCAAAAAAATCGGTAAATCGTCTACGAAACATCGGACTCCTAGCACTATTTGGCCTCGGTTTTGCATTTTACAACATGTTCAAGTCCACCTGGGATCTCGCATACGACGTCAAGCATAATATGGGAGACACGGTGAAGCAGCTCGAAGCAGATCGTGACGCCATGCGAACGCAACTGGAGGCGATTTCAAAAAAACTCAACGAAGCCACCCCAAAAGATTGAGTAATGGCCAATAATCACCGTTCTGCTTCTTCCCTCGGAACGACGAGCGGCAAATATAGCGTCAGGCAATCCGATTTTTCAGAAGCTCATCTACAGCCTTAGTCGTCAGTTCCTCTGTGGGCAATGAGGCGTCCATCGAGAACACATTGCTTCTAGGAATCGCCTTCAATACGCCTTGGATGGCTGGCAGTGCTAGAGCAAGCCTGTGATCGATTGTGTCGATCGGTCCTCTGAGCGACTAGCCAAGCGTCGCTCCGATATCGGGCGAGAATCACCTGCGGATGCAGCGATGAAATCGCATACGTCGCACGGCCTCGGGACACGATCGATGCCGGCATTGCTTCGGAAACATCCAAATAGATGACTTTCCGATTCCGGAAAGAGTTGTGCGGCAGCCAGGGCCTTCGCTTTGCCTCGGAAATGCGTCCAGCACCAAGCCTTCATCATCAGCACTCCCGCTGCCGCCTGATAATCTCTTTGACTTAGCTCTTCAGCGCAGGCCGCCGCCACGAGCTCATCAGCGGTCGTCGGTCGCCTTTTGCCGGCTCGCCAACAAGTCTACCCAATATCATGCATGCCACCCAGACGTCCCGCCAACGCCCGCGAAGAGTCGGCTTTCCTGAGCCAGGGAGACCGAAGAGAGAGACGATTACGACCAATATTCCCAGACACAAATCATGGAGTTCCGCTTAGGGAGGACCATGAAGCACTCGCTGTCGGCATGCAATCGCTTCAGGATATCCACAGTCCAAATAAAACATCCTACCAATGCCGATGTAATTGCGCTCCAGGACTCACGTGGGACTTCCCATTCTCAAATCGAATAGCCGGAGTCTGCGAGCCCACGGTAAGTAGATACTTCGTTTCCTCGCTTTATTGAGGATTCCGTGCGACGGCCTGTGCACCTGATAGGCATTCAATTACTTTGGGCGCCAACAACTCGAAGTTGTTTAGCCGAGCAGCAGACCTCTCGGTGCGTTAGCGTTTGGATGTGCGGAATATTCGCCGGGGTAAGGCGGAGGCCACGTGCCCAAAGTTCCTTTTCCGCCATCTCGAACGATTGTCCGCCGGCGGTTTGCGACCTACGGGCGCATCTGTCAGGAGAACCCGCGAGAGCGGGGCCCACCGCGTGTGCGACTTGCGTGGCGTGGGCATCGAATAGAAACCAAATCGGGCTTCCCCGCCGCCAAGGTCCGCGTAATAATTTCGTCGTCTTGGAACAGAATACATGTTTCCGCACGTGAACCTTCGCACACTGCCCATCCAGTTGGATTCTCCGGCTTGCCTCGAAGGTCGATGCCAACAATTTTCGGCGACCGCCCGTATCGCCGAAGAAGCTTAGGTTCAAGCAAATGTACCGGCCAGGACGTCGCTGCTCCCAAGCCGCGCCAACGTTTCGTAACTGCTCGGCTTGTGTCCAAGTCGTTTCCGTGTAACGGATGGAATCTTAGGCTCCGGTATTACATCCTTTGCAGTTGAAACCAATTGCGAGCAAAGTTTGAGCGCGAGCAAAGGCATCATTTCAACGTCGGCGCGATTGTATTTCAAAAGTTGTCGATAGGCATGTTGGTCACCATAGAGTCCGCTGCACCAGGCCAAAACAGCTTCCTTGCCACTTAGGTCGCGTATGCCATCGTCGCGTGTGAGACCTAGCTTCTCCTCAATCGCCTTTTGGCCTCCCTTCATTGCGGCTGCATTGGCGATGTAAAGCAAATCAATATGGGCCGCTGGAAACGATAGGTCCGGAATATGCGACCGCAAGAATGGCACATCGAAGCGTCGACCATTAAAGGTTACTAGCACCTTAGCCGATTGAAGAATGTCTCGAAGTTCGTCGAGCGGTTGCGGCCATACCCATTGATGGAATGTCCCTTGATAAGAAGCCCGCCAATCACTGTTGTGTAATGAAGGTCGCTGGAGAGGCCCGTCGTCTCGATGTCTAGAGCAGCGCCTCCTTCATTACGGAAGACAGCAATCGCCATTGGTCTGACGGCCGTAATAAGTCAGTAAAGAATCGATAATCACAGTTTTTCCAAGCGCGACGCGATTCATCCAGACAATCAATCCACGCAACTGTCTTCTTGTGCTTCTCTCGTGGACCAGCATCGTCGAAGAGGTGTTTTTGTGCGCCATGGGTTGCGCAGCACATCACGAGTCGTGAGCCCGTCATTCAGCGCGCGCGACAGCTGATCCCAAGATCGGTACCCATTACGCCAGAGACGTTGCTCGGTCGCTTGGCCAACTCCAGCCATGTGGAGAAATGTTTGCTCGATCACGCCGCGCTCCCTCTACGTACCGCCAACGTCATCCAGTCTTGCGTTTCTTTTCGAGTTTTCGAATCGAAATATCGAGTTCTTCCGGAATCCTTCCTAAAAAGACGACACTAAAAGCCATTTGACCGCCGTTCAGGACGCTCACTAATTGGTCGCCTTTTCTTTTCTCGAATCAGGTCCTTTCCATCCGTAATGAGCACAACATCGCGAAGTGGTCGTCGCTTGAATTGTCGCAAGTATTCGAGTCCTTGCCGAATTCGCTGTAAGCTTAGGCCCGTATCCCGAAGCCGCATTACAACAGACAACTCAATCAGATTTTCATACGAGTAGCCGTGCTCTGTGCCCTTACCGTCCGCAGCGGTATGCGGCTTCACGACTTCGCACTCATCCCAATAATCAAGCGTTCGCTGGCGTATGCCGAGGATTCCCTTAACGTCACCAGCCGCAAAAGTCTTCTTCTTAGCCATTTTAACAACAAATACGTCGTTGTATTTCTAGCACTGCTAGCATAGCTGCATTAGCATGAGAAATCGAGCGACACTTGGGAAGTACGTGGTCGAAGAATGACCATCGATATGCAGCAAAATGGGTAACCACTCATCCAACTATCCTGAAAACTTAAACGTCTCCTGGCGAACGCCTCATCCACTCCACCGCCGACGCGCCGCCCGGCTTCCGCTCGCTCGCGACGCCTACCTATCGCGGCTCCACCGTCGTCTTCGAAAAACTTGCCGACGCCTACGCCGATTGGCGGCCCGGCGGGCCTTCGACCTACGGCATCTACGGCACGCCGACCACGCTGCGGCTTGCCGCGCGCATCGCGGAGCTTGAAAACGCCCGCCACACGTTCATCGTCCCCAGCGGCATGGCGGCCATCACGCTTATCTACCTCGCCCACTGCAAAACCGGCTCGCACGCGCTCACGCCCGAGAGCGCCTACGGCAACAGCCGCGAAGTCGCCGAAGGCCTGCTGGCCGACCTCGATATCGAAGTCGAGTTCTACGACCCGATGATCGGCGGCGATATCAAGCGGCTGTTCCGCGACAACACCACGCTCGTTTGGACCGAAACGCCCGGCTCGGTCACGATGGAAGTGCAGGATGTGCCCGCGATCGTGGCCGCCGCCCATGCCCGCAACATCCCCGTCGCGCTCGACAACACCTACGCCGCCGGCGTCCTGTTCGACGCGTTCGCACACGGCGTCGACGTCAGCATGCAGGCGCTTACCAAATACGTCGGCGGCCACAGCGACCTGTTGCTCGGCACCGTCTCCGTCAACAGCGACGCCGCAATGACAGCGCGTCGGGCAAAATCTACCGCCTGCTCGGCCTCAACGTCTCGCCCGACGACTGCTCGCTCGCGCTGCGCGGATTGCAAACGCTCGGCGTCCGGCTGGCGCAGCTCGAACACTCGACGCTCGAAGTCGCCAACTGGCTCAAGGCACGGCCGGAAATCTCGCTGGTGCTCCACCCCGCGTTTGCCGACTGCCCCGGCCACGACATCTGGAAGCGCGATTTCACCGGCTCGGCAAGCGTGTTCTCGATCGTCTTCAAAAACGATTGGACACCCGACCGCATCATGCGTTTCGTCGACAACCTGAAGCTGTTCAAGATCGGCTACAGCTGGGGCGGCGTCACCAGCCTCGTCATGGCCTACGAATCGCTCGGCCGCGCCAACCGCAACTACGGCCGCCAACTCGTCCGCCTCAACATCGGCCTGGAAGACCCCCAAGACCTCATCGCCGACCTCGAGCAAGCCATGACGAACGCTAGCTGACACTACGCTCATTTCTTTGGAACACTAAATGACACTGATCGGCACTAATCAAAGCAAGAGCGCATCCAACAACGACTTTATTCGCGATGATTAGCGCAGATTAGTGTTCCAAAAATCCTGGCGACGCTAGACGTGCGATGCCCACCGAACGCGAAAAAATGCTCGCCGGCGAGCTGTACGATCCGCTCGATCCAGAGCTGGTTGCCGCCCGCGAGAGGGCGCGTGACTTGTGCCAGGGTCTCAACGCCACGCGCGAAGCCGACGAAGCCCAGCGGCGACGCATTCTGCGCGAGCTCGTCGGCTCGGGCGGCGATGATGTTTGGATCCAGCCGCCGTTCTTTTGCGATTACGGAACCAACATCCACCTCGGCCGCAAGTGTTACTTCAACTTCAACTGCATCCTGCTCGACGTGTGCACGATCCGCATCGGCGACTTTACGATGTTCGGCCCGGCAGTGCAAATCTACACGGCCACGCACCCGATGGATCATAAGATGCGCCGCCCGCCGGCGGGCGATGAGTCGAAAGTGGCCCTAGAGTTCGGCAAGCCCGTCGAGATTGGCTCCGACGTCTGGGTCGGCGGCGCGTCCGTCATCTGCCCCGGCGTAAAAATCGGTGACCGCTCGATCATCGGCGCGGGCAGCGTCGTCACGCGCGATATCCCGGCCGGATGTTCTCGCCGCCGGCAACCCCTGCCGCGTCATCCGCGAGCTGCACGCCGACCGGCAAAGATCATCATCGCAGCAATGATGAGCACGGTGGTCGATGGCTCGGGCACGAGTGAGTTTGCAATCGAAACGCCGGGCGAAGCTTTACCGAAGTTCGTCCGCCAGACTCGATAATCGCCACTGTCAACGTCGTGGTCGCGGTTGCCATCAGCCGCCAGGCCCGGCCCGGTTTGGCCCAAAGATTTTCGCCATACCACGTAATCGGCGGCGTCCACTCTGCCGTCGAAATTGTAATCGCCCGTCGGAGGAATGTTTTCGATGTCGTTCGCGTACATTTCCAGCCACTGGCGCCGGCCTGCGAGGCGATACTGACGGCCTCTAGGAATTCGCCGCCAAAACGAGCCGTTCCGCTGGAGCTGACCATTTGAAAACCGATGTGCCGGCCGAGCTCCTGTTGCTCGATGAGCGTCTGGTATTTGTTACGCTCCAGGTCGACGTCGGCCGCCAGATCGTTCGCCTGAAAACCGGCCCGGCCATTTGCCAGGACCGCCATTTCTTCGATCAGCCAATCGCCATCGGCTCCAGTGATTTGCGCCTGAGTCGGCGTGGCGTAGTTCAGCGAAACGATCGCGCTGGGAAATGCCGCGGTCAACGGGCTCGCCACGGCGATCCAAGATTCGGCCAAATCGCGCGACGAATAACCGACGAGCTGCGTCACCTCGTCCGGCATGTGAAGCTCCGACGAGTTGCCGAAGCTCGGCACATGTACCACCTTGATTCGCGAATTGTTGCCATACCGGCTGCCCAGGCCCGCTGCCAGGTCTCCCCAATGCTGATGCATCACGCTGTCCCAGGGCACGGGCACACGTTTGATATCCGAAATACCGTCGGGGTCCGTCTCCAGGTAATCAAAATACTCAACGCCCGGCAAGTTCAAGGGGGCGTTCGTACCGGCGAGCACGCGAAGCTGGATGTTCGTTTCGAGCTCCTCGCCGCGGCTGATCTGCTCGTCGAGCCAGGCAAACCCCTCATTGTAGAGCTTGCGCCATGAAACTCGGATCGTAAAACCATCGACGCCCGGGCTCGCGAGAACATCGTCGGGGTGCGTTTTGTCGATGCCCTGGAGGACAAAGAACTCGTTGCCCGTCGATACCAATGCCCACGACAATACTAGTGATATGGCGGTGAAGAAGCGCATGCGTAATCGAAGCGGCTTTCTCAAATGTTCCTTGGGCATCTTGCCACTTCAATCGATGAGGATTTCAGTCTACCCCATTGGAATCAGCTCACGATACCCCCCGGTGTTTCGCCGCGTGCCGCGACACAAAGCAAATCCGCGAACGGTCAGCGCAGCGGCTTTGTCCAAAGAGTTCCTGTGGGAACGTTCTCCGACCATGATGGCGTCTATTCAATTTACAATTACTGGTCTTGTGGCCCAGAATCGGCATCAGAAACGCCTCCCATACGATGCTCGTCGAAGCTAGCACGGCCGTCGGTACACTTTCGCAAACAAATACCTATAATTCATCGTAGGCCGGTAGTGTACCCCCATTCAGATAAGCCCAGTCCGATGAAGCGCGAATTAATCACCAAGCTGCACCGCAAGTTCGAGGAGCTTGTGCATAAAGAGGTCCAGACCGGCACGGAGTTCTGGCTTGCGCGATCTGCAGCAGGTGCTCGGCTACAAGCGCTGGTCGAACTTCATACGCGTCATCAACAAGGCTCGGGCGGCTTGCGAGCTGGCCGGATACGAGGCCAGCGATCACTTTCTCGAGCTGCGCAAGATGGTGCCGGCCGAGCGCGGCGGCGATATGCCATGTGACGACTACGCCCTCACGCGCTACGCCTGTTATCTCATTGCGCAGAATGCGAATTCGACCAAGGAAGCGGTGGCCTTCGCTCAGACGTACTTCGCCGTGCAGACTCGACGTCAGGAGATGATCGAAGAGCGGCTGGCCGACCAGGAGCGGCTCGACGCCCGCCGCAAACTCAGCCGCTCCGAAAAAGTCCTCTCCGGTCTGATCTACGAGCACGTGGAAAACGAGGGCGGCTTCTCGCGCATCCGCACCAAGGGCGACCAGGCGCTGTTCGGCGGCGTCACCACAAGGCAAATGAAGCAGCGCCTGCGCGTGCCTAAGGGGCGCGCGATGGCCGACTTCCTGCCCACGATCACCATCAAGGCCAAGGACTTCGCCAACGAGATCACCAACTTCAGCATCAAGCGCGACTACCTGCACACCGAAGCCCAAATCGCGCGCGAGCACATCAAGAACAACCGCGACGTGCGCAAGCTGCTGCAGAAGCGGCGCATCATGCCCGAAGAGCTCCCGGCCGCCGAAGACGTCAAAAAAATCGAGCGCCGGCTCTCCAGCGAGGAGAAAGAGCTGCCCAAGGTGGCCAAGCCGGCCGACATGGCCGAAGATACGCAGAAGCTGATTTTCCAGGTGCTGGACGCGCCCACCAAGCCGGAACGCTCGCGTTCCAACGGCCGCGCTTCCTAGGGGATTGGGTGGCTGGGGCAGAGCGAAGTGCCGCCTCAGTTCGGTGTCATTGTGCTGGGGCGTTGCCCCAGCCACCCCTATCACCTGTGCCGCCCTTGACGGCCATCCTGCAATCGCGTAAACTTATTGGTTTCAACTCGTTTTGCCCGATTGCCTCGTTAGAAAGGCCCTCGATGCCTACAGTTAACCAGCTTGTGCGCCGCCGGCGGCGGGCCAAGCGAAAGTTCAGCAAGTCGCCCGTGCTCGACAAGTGCCCGCAGAAGCGCGGCGTGTGCCTGCTGGTGCGCACGATGACGCCCAAGAAGCCGAACTCGGCGCTGCGGAAGATCACCCGCGTGCGGCTCTCCAACGGCAAGGAAGTGACCGTGTACATTCCGGGCGAAGGCCACTCGCTGCAGGAGCACAGCATCGTGCTCGTGCGCGGCGGCCGTATCCGCGACCTGCCGGGCGTGCGCTACCAGGTCGTCCGCGGCGCCCGCGACACGCTGGGCGTCCAAGGCCGCAAGCAATCGCGCAGCCGCTATGGAGCGAAGAAGGGTTAGGAGAAATGACGAATGTCGAATGACGAATGGGCTGATCAGGCCTTCGTCTTGTCTTCGGGATTCGTTCCAATTCTTATTCATTGGCTCATTCGAACATTCGTCATTCGGAAATTTTCCCATGGGTCGCATTACCGCCAGCCGCAAGCAACTGAAGCCCGATCCGATGTACGGGTCGATCCTGGCCGCCAAGTTCATCAACTGCCTGATGCACGACGGCAAGAAGAGCGTCGCGCAGAACGTGTTTTACGATGCGCTCGAGCTCGTGAAGAAGCGCGTGCCGGACAAGGAGCCGATCGAGGTCTTCACGCAGGCGCTCGAGCACGTGAAGCCGTCGATCGAGGTCCGCAGCAAGCGCGTCGGCGGCGCCGCGTACCAGGTGCCGATGCAAGTGAACCGCACGCGGCAGCAATCGCTGGCGATCCGCTGGGTTCTGATGGCGGTCCGCGAAAAGAAGGGCCGCCCCACGGCCCAGAAGCTGGCCGACGAATTCGTCGCCGCCTTCAACCGCGAAGGCACGGCCGTCAGCCGCCGCGAAAACGTCCACCGCATGGCCGACGCCAACAAGGCGTTTGCTCATTTTGCGTGGTAATAACAAATAATCAGCACGCCGCGGCCGTAAAAGCCGCGGCGTTTTTCATGCGCACGAGTCATTGAACCGCCAAAACACGAAGGACGCCAAGTCTACGGAATTGCAATCGAGTTCGATCTTCGTGCGATCTTGGCGTTTGCTCTTAGCGGTTTAATCATTGAATGCCAGCACCGACCTCTCCAAAATCCGCAACATCGGCATCATTGCCCACATCGACGCCGGCAAGACGACGGTGACCGAGCGGATGCTGTTTGCCAGCGGGGCGAAGCATCGCGCCGGCGAGGTGGATATGGGCACCACCACGACCGATGACGATCCGGAGGAGGCCGAACGCGGCATCACCATCTACTCGGCCTGCGTGCAGTTTCCGTGGAAGGACGTCGTAGTCAACCTGATCGATACGCCCGGCCACGTCGACTTCACGGCCGAGGTCGAGCGCAGCCTGCGCGTGCTCGACGGCGGCGTCGTCGTGTTCAGCGCCCGCGAAGGCGTCGAGGCGCAGAGCGAAACGGTGTGGCGGCAGGCCAACAAGTATCACGTGCCGCGGCTGGCGTTCATCAACAAGCTGGACCGCGAAGGGGCCAATTTCGAGTCCGTCTTCGATGAAATCGGCAACCGCCTCGGCGCCCGGCCGGTCGCGCTGCAAATCCCAGTGGGCCAAGGGCCGGCCCATACGGCCAACCCGTTTCGCGGCGTGATCGACCTCGTGAGGATGAAGCTGCTCACCTTTCCCGAGGGGAAGGAAGGCAACAAGATCATCGCGTCCGACATCGCGGACGCCGATCTTGGCCAGCGAAGCCCAGCTCTGGCGCGAGCGGCTGCTCGAATCGCTCTACGACTACAGCAACGAGCTTATGGAGCTTGCGCTGGCCGAGGAGCCGATTCCCGAGCCGCTCATTCACAAAGTGCTGCGCGACGCGACGGTTCACCTGCAGATCCAGCCGGTGCTTTGCGGCTCGGCCCTGCACGGCATGGGCGTGCAGCCGATCCTCGATGCGGTCGCCGCCTACTTGCCGAACCCGGCGCGAAGTGCCGCCGGTCGAAGGCATCGACCCCATGCAAAAGGGCAAAGGCAAGAGGCGAGAGTGGGAGAGGGGAGAGTGGAAGAGGGTCTGCGTCTCCGCTCCCCGGCTCCCCTCGCCACACGAAGATTCGTCCGCAAGCCCGACCCGGCCGAGCCGTTCTGCGGCCTCGTGTTCAAGGTGCTGCCGTACAAGACGGGCGACCTGGCGTGGGTGCGGATTTACTCGGGCGAGCTCGAGCCCAACAGCCGCGTGCTCAACTCCACGCGCGACAAGAAGGAAAACGTCGCCCAGCTCTGGCGGATCCACGCCAGCAAGAAAGAGGAGCAGCTCGACGGCGCGCGGGCCGGCGACATCGTCGGCGTCATCGGTCTGCGCGACTCGATCACCGGCGACACGCTGTGCGACACCCGCGAGCCGATTCTGCTGGCGTCGATCGAGTTTCCCGAGACGGTCATCTCGATGGCGATCGAGCCCGAAAGCACCGACGACCGCAAGAAGCTCAGCGAAACGCTGGAGATGCTCCGCAAGCAGGACCCGACGTTTCGTGCCGCCGAGAATCCAGAAACCGGCCAGACGCTCATCAGCGGCATGGGCGAGCTGCACCTGGAGGTGATCCAGCACCGGCTGCTGCGCGACTTTCGCGCTCAACGTGAAGGTCCACAAGCCGCGTGTAAGCTACCGCGAAACGATCGCAACGGCCGGCCGAGGTCACGGGCGAAAGCAGCCGCATGATTCAAGGTGTGCAGCACGCAGCGAAAGTGCGGATTCGCATTGGAGCCGTTCGAGAAGGGCGTCGCCCCCGTCACCGTCACCAATATCCTCGATCACGGTCTGCCCAGCGAAATGCTCGACTGTCGTGCTGGAAGAGCTGGAAAGCGCAGGGCAGGGCGGCGGGCTGCTTGGGCTTCCCGCTGATGCGGCTCAAGGCCACAGTCCTCGGCGGCGAAGTGGCCGAGAGCGGGCTCTCCGAAATCGCCTTTCGCACGGCCACCAATCAGGCGTTCGACCAGGCCCTGCGCGCCGCAGGACCGGTGCTGCTGGAGCCGATCATGAAGCTCGAAATCAGCACGCCCGACGACCACGTCGGCGACCTGGTAGGCGACCTGCAGCAGCGCCGGGCGATCATCCACAGCACCGAATCGCGCGGCACCGCCACCGTGCTCCACGCCGAAGCGCCGCTGGCCAACCTGTTCGGCTACTCCAGCGCGATGCGCAGCCTGAGCCAGGGCCGGGCGAGCTGCTCGATGGAGCCAAGCACGTACGCTGCCGCGCCGCCCGACGTGATGCAGAAGTTCCTCGGCGAGTCCTAATTCCAAGCTAAGGATAAACCACAGAGACACGGAGATCACGGAGAAGAAAGACAGGAAATGTAAATTCAAACGAATGCCGATGCTCGCATTTTTCATTCCTCTCCGTGCTCTCTATGTCTCTGTGGTAAATCAGATCCGATGAGCGAGCGTTCTTTTGTCTTCGGCGTCGACCTCGACGGCGTAGTCGCCGACTTCTACGGAGGCCTGCGGCCAATCGCGGCCGAATGGCTGGGCGTTGCGCTTGATTCGCTCACGCCGCAAGTGTCGTGGGGGCTGGTGGAGTGGGGAGTCGACGAGGCTCCCGGCGGCTACGAGCGGCTGCACCGTTTCGCGGTCACGCAGCGCGAACTGTTCCTGAAGATGCCGCCGATGGCCGGCGCCCCACAGGCACTGCGGCGGCTCTCGATCGAAGGCGTGCGCATCCGCATCATCACGCACCGGCTGTTCATCAAATACTTTCATCAGGTCGCCGTGAGCCAGACGATCCAATGGCTCGACCGGCACGACATTCCCTATTGGGACCTGTGCTTCATGCAGCAGAAGACGGCGGTCGGGGCCGATCTCTACATCGAAGACTCGCCGGCAAACATCGAGCGGCTGCGGGCCGAAGGGCAAAAGACCATCGTCTTCACGAATTCAACCAACGAGACTCTGCCGGGCCCGCGCGTGAATAATTGGGAGGACGTTTTGCAGCTCGTGCTCGCCGAAAAGCGCGCCTGGGAATCACCGTAATGATTCGTATCAAAAGGAGGAAGTCTCACGCAAAGGCGCAAAGTGTAACGAGAGCTTCTTCTTTGCGCCTTCGCGTGAGAAAAAATAGGCGCAAGTCAGCCCGAGTGCCAATCCAACAGCGGATGGCTCTGGAACCGGCAACGCGCCGGATGCGGCCGCACCGCCTGCCATGCCGAATTGCGAGCGCCAAATCGCGTAATCTCCCTCGTCGACTCGGCCATTGAGGTCGCCGTCGGCCACGAGATTCGTAGCGGTTTGATCCATCAGCTTGCGCCAGACGACGTAATCGGCCGCGTCCACCGAACCGTCGCCGTCGAAGTCGCCCGCGATTGGTGCCGAGTTGCTCCACGGGAGCGGCGGCAGCTCGTTAAGCATGATGATGTCGTCATCGTTCAAGAGCGCTTGAACCTGTGCGGCGGTGAAGTCGTCTAAAAATCCGTCCTTCCACAGCGAAAAATAGCTCCAGCCGATCCCGTAAAGGTCCATCGATTCCGCATTCGGCAGCGTTCCTGATTCGCTCAATGCGATCATCTTGCGGCCGTTGTAGTGCGCCAGCACATCGTACCACTGACCGCTCATGCTGCTCGATGGATCGGTGTAGATGTCGAGCCCGAGCATGTCCACGACATCGTCGCCCGGATACCATTCGAGGTGGCCATTTTGGGCAGCCGAGGACGTGAATTCCCAGATGAGGTTGTGCAGACCATGGTGGTTTGTAAGTCGATCATGCATAACGCGCCACAACTGCTTGAACGCGTCCGGCCCGTGAGCTCCCCACCAGAACCATGCACCGTCGCCGGACGTTCCGGAAGCATTCCCTTGCGCCTCGTGCAACGGGCGCCAGATGACGGGTACGCCGGCGTCCTCAAACTTTTGAAGTTGAACGGCGATGGCGTCAATGTCGCGCAAGATTAGCTGATAATCGCTGCCGCTGGGATTTGCCAATGCACCCGGCAAATTAAAAGTCGTGCCTTGCGTGTAGAAACCGCGCCACCACGGGTAATCGTTCGGTCCGCAGTTGCTGCCGCACGGCGTGTTGACTAGGTTGGCCGGCGCATTCCAGTGCCAGGTCATGCTCACAATGCCGCCATTCTCTCGGGCCCACGCGATGCTTTGCTCGCTTTCGTTTCGCGGATTCGCTCCGAATTGCAGGCGCGTGGGCGAGTATTCCATGAAGTCGCTGCTGCGCAGTGCCGGTCGCAGGCCGCCCGATAGATTGAGGTACGTATTGCTGGGGAACGAGAGGTTTTTGCTTTCATCGTGCTGATGGCCGGCGAGCGTTTTCTCGCCGTAGATGTTCGTCATGTAGCTCATGAGGATCCGCGCGTTGAGGTCCGCTTGCGGATCGCTGAGCTGCGGCGCGATCGGCAACACGGCCGGCGGCGTAAATGGCCGAAACTCCAGGTAATCGACGTCGTAGAAGCCCCAGCTTTCGTAAATGCCAAGCTGGTTGCTGCCGCCGGAGACATTGAACAGCCCGGCCCGATCGGCCGTGAACGTGGTCGATTGATCGAACATTCCGCTGCCGGTTTCGTTGTCGACCCGATAGTTGTATCCTTTCTGGCCAAACTGCGAGCGATAACCGACCCACATCTCGTAGAGGCCGTCAGGCACGTCGACGTTCATCTCGAAGTAATCGGAGTTCGTCTGGCTATCGAACCCGGTCACATAACCAGTACCCGAGTATCCTGGAACCGAGCTGCGGACAACGGTCCCCACGCGCGTATCGGCGCTTTCGGCCTCGTAGCGATAGACCTGAGCGAATGCCGACGTGGCACAAAGCCAGGCCGTGATCAATGCCGCGATACGTTTCACAGGCGACAGTCTCCGGGTGGCCAAGAGTCAATTATACCCGGAAGATCATCGCCGTCGCGTTTATCCGGTCGCGGGCAGGCCTCGAAACATGAAGAACACGGCTCCGCAGAGGCAAAGGGCCGCCCAGAGAAAATCCAGCCGTACAGGCTGATGCATGTAGTACACGCTGAACGGCACGAACACGCCGAGCGTGATCACTTCTTGCAGCATTTTGAGTTGCGGCAGCGAGAGGTGCCCGAAGCCAGTCCGGTTGGCCGGCACCTGAATCAGATACTCAAAGAACGCAATTCCCCAACTCACGAGCACCGCAACCAAGAGTGGCTTATGGCCCAGGTGCTTCAGATGCGCGTACCACGCAAACGTCATGAACACATTCGAGGCGGCGAGCAGCACGATCGTCGTAAGAATGGGACTCATAAAGCAAGAATTGCAAGCATGTTCTAACCCGCGACGCTTTAGCGGCCGTCGCAAGGCGGCTGCGACCGACAACACTCGCATTTGAACGAAGAATCGCAAAACGCCCGCCATGGGGCGGCGGATTGTACCCACGCTCACCGCTGCCAACAACTCGGGTTTTTCAACCATTAGGCAAGTCATCCATCGCACCTTATAATTCGTCGGCCAGCATGTTTCCGAATGGCACAAGCGATTTTCAAGCCTAGATCTATTTGAGGACGCCACCGATGAAGCGTTTCGTATTCACGCTTTGCCTAATCACCCTGTCGACCGCCAGCGCAAGCTGTGCCGACGACTGGCCGCAATGGATGGGCCCCAAGCGCGACAACGTGTGGCGCGAGACAGGCCTGTTGGAATCGTTTCCCGAAGGCGGGCCACCCGTCGTATGGCGCATTCCGATCGCAGGGGGGTATGCCGGCCCCGCCGTCGCCGGCGGGAAAGTTTACGTCACCGACTACGCCACGAATGAGAACGTCCGGGTCGACAATTTTGACCGCAACGAATTCACGGGCAGCGAGCGAGTCCTGTGTCTCAATGAAGCGAACGGCGAGGAAATTTGGCGGCACGAGTACCCGGTGAAATACAGCATTTCCTACCCGGCCGGGCCACGCTGCACGCCGATCGTTCATGAAGGCAAAGTCTACACGCTTGGCGCCGAAGGCCATCTTTTCTGCTTTGACGCGAACACCGGCAGCATCCTCTGGCAAAAGAACCTGCCGCAGGATTACAAGACGAAAACAGCGCTGTGGGGCTACGCCGGCCATCCGCTCATTGATGGCGAGAAATTGATCTGTGTCGCCGGCGGCGAAGGATCGCATGCCGTTGCCTTCAATAAGAACACAGGGCAAGAAATTTGGAGTGAGTTGACTTCGCGGGAGCAGGGCTATTCCCCGCCCACGATCATCGAAGCCGGCGGTACGCGGCAGCTCATCCTGGTGCGCATCGACGCCGTCACCTCGGTCGATCCTGAGACCGGCCGCGAGTATTGGTCCGTGCCCTACGAGGCCACCAGCGGCTCGATCATCATGTCGCCGGTGCTCTCCGGCAATTACTTGTTCGTGGGCGGCTTCAACCAGAAGAACTTGCTAGTCGAACTCGATAGTGATAAGCCCTCTGCCGAAACGCTTTGGCGCGACAAGCCGCAGCACGGTATCTCGCCGATCAACGTACAGCCATTTGTCAACGGCAACGTCATGTACGGCGTCGACGGCAGTGGGCGGCTGTACGCTGTCGAGTTGCCCAGCGGCAAGCGGGTCTGGGAAACAACCAAGCCGATAAGCGAGCGGTCGGCCAACTCAGGCACCGCCTTCATCGTTCGCCAGGGCGAAACGGGGAACCGCTACTGGCTGTTTAACGACAGCGGCGACATCATCATCGCCAACCTCACGCCGAAAGGCTACGAGGAAATCGACCGCGCCAACGTCATCGAGCCGACGAACTTCGCCTTCGGCCGTGAGGTCGTGTGGTGCATGCCGGCCTATGCAAACAAGCGCATGTACGTCCGCAATGACAAAGAAATCATCGCGGTCGACTTGGCGAAAAAGTAAAACCGCGACAAGGAACCGGCCCAAAATGGGCCGGCTATGTAGCTTAGCCGCCTTGTTATATAGCTCGGCCATCTTGGCCGGGCAGCGGCGGCGTCGCACTTGCCCTTGACCGGCCGGCTCTTTGTGCTATCCTTCTCCTGACAACTTAGGTGCGAGACCGGCACCGGCATTTGCCGAGCCAGGTTCATTCAAATTCGATTGCAGCGGCTACGCGGGGCGATTTTTGCGGCCCCGATATCTTGCTCACGACCGCGACTGATTTTCTTGCTCCTTCGGCTCCTGCCGAGCGTTTCGGCGGTTGAGCCATCCAGCATTTAGCCTTGCGACGACGCTCCGCGCGAGCTGTCTGTTCGCACGGCAAAGCACATTCTTCGAAGGAAGACAGAGAGTATTTGCATGACAAGTTTCGATCAACTCGCCTTGGCCGATTCGCTGCTCCGCGCTGTGCGCGCCGAGGGCTATCACACGGCCACGCCAATCCAGATTCAAGCCATTCCGCCGGTGCTTGCCGGTCGCGATCTCATGGGCTGCGCCCAGACGGGCACGGGCAAAACGGCCGCGTTCGCGCTGCCCACGCTGCACCGTTTGAGCGCTAAAGATGAAGTTCGCGCAAAGACAACTCCGCGCCGCGCAAGCACAATCGCCGCCCGATCCGGTCGCTCGTTCTCGCGCCGACGCGGGAGCTGGCCGCCCAAATCGGTGCGAGCTTTGCCGCTTACGGTCGCTTCACCGGCCTGCGATACACCGTCGTCTACGGCGGCGTAGGCCAAGGGCCTCAAGTCCGCGCTCTGCAAAACGGGGTCGACATCCTGGTTGCCACGCCCGGTCGGCTTCTGGATCTCATGGAGCAGGGCTACATCGATCTGCGAAGCGTGGAGATCTTGATCCTAGACGAAGCCGACCAGATGCTGGACATGGGCTTCATCGTGCCGCTGAGGCGAATCGTGTCCGCAGTGCCGAAAGCCCGACAAACCCTGATGTTCTCCGCCACGATGCCGGCGGAAATTCGCAAGCTGGCCGGCGAGTGGCTCCGCGATCCGGTGCACGTGCAAGTCGGACCCATTGCGACGCCGATTGAACTAGTTGAGCAATCGGTGTATATGGTTGAGCCGCGACACAAGCCGCAACTGCTCGCGCACTTTTTGCAAAGCACGGCGTATACCCGGACGCTGGTCTTTGCACGCACCAAGCACGGGGCAGACAAAATCGTGAAGAAATTGGTTCAATCGGGCGTTCGCGCGCTGGCGATCCACGGCAACAAGAGCCAGAGCGTCCGGCAACGCACGCTGGATGCATTCAAATCGAATCGGCCGCCCGTGCTGGTAGCGACCGACGTCGCCGCCCGCGGGCTGGACGTAGACGGCATTTCGCACGTCGTGAACTACGATTTGCCAGACGTGCCGGAGATGTATGTGCACCGCATCGGCCGCACAGGCCGAGCCGGAGCGACGGGCATCGCCACATCGTTCTGCGGTCGCGAGGAGCGCGGACAGCTTCGCGACATCGAGCGGCTCACGCGAAAGAAGCTCACGATTGAGCAGAATCAGCCGGAGTATCGCAACGATACGACAGTTGCGGTTGTTGGCGAGGGAAATGGTGCGCGTCCGAATGGAACGCAAACTCGCCAGCCACACGGCAGTGACCAATCGAAACGAGGCGGCGCGACGAAATCGCGCAGGCCGGCGCTAACAGTCCATGGTTCTCACCGGCCGAACGGATACGGCAGCGGCGGAACTCGCGGAAGTCGTCGGCGCCCGAGCGGAGCACGCCGCCGTCCGCTGTAGGTGGGCGAATTCGCTTCCATAGTGCGCCATTCACCAAGTTCGGCCGGTGGTTGCTCCTATTGATCGCCAAACACAAGTCGATGCCGACCGTCGCGGAACGTGACTTCCAAAGGATTTGGATCCACGCTGCAAATCGGATTGGCCTCGAGGACTTCGCGCAAGTCCGGGCTGGCGTATAGCGTTTCGAGGTGCAGTGTGTTGGGGATCACAATCCACCCCTCCTCGCCGAAGCGCTCGGAGAGACGCGTGAAGAGCTCCTCATCATCGCGAAATGCCATCGGCGTCTTTACGGTTTGCATCGATCCGGTCGTAAACGCGTTGAGATAGGTTTTTTCCTCATCCATCGCCTCGCGCAGCCGACGGGTGATGAAGTCGGCCAGCCCCAGGCCGAGCGCGTTGCCGTGCGATGCTTCCGCCAGGTTGAGAGCGGCGATCGCCTTGATGCGCGGCCGGTCGAGGTCTTCGGCATAGCGATCGCCGCGGAAACCGATGATGTTCGTGTCCATGCCGGTGCCGCTAAAAATCTTGCCGATTTCATCGACAACCAGCACGTTAATATCGTCCAGCGGCAGCCGCGGAAAATATTGCTGATGGCGATCGAGCAGCCGCGGTTCCACGTCGGCGATTGCGTCAGGTCGAACGGCGTGCAGCTCGGCCGTTTGATCGAAGCCGTCTTCAAGGATTGCCAGCCCGGCCCAGATCTTGCCGGTCGCCAGGACGACATCGCGCATCGCCAGCAGCCGCTGGGGAAGCTGCGACGTGGGCACGTCGTGAAACGTTCGCGCCCCGCCAATCTTGCCGAGCCCAACGGCCATCATCTTCGCCAGGCCGCTCTGCACGGCGGCTGAAAAAGAGGTGTGCAGTTTGATTCGGTTCACCACCAGCACGCCGGCCGATTCGTACGCCGAACGATCCATCCAGACGTCATTCGCCGACCGTAGCACGGACTTCAGTCCGTTTTTACTCGACGAACTGAAGTCCGTGCTACGAACTTCGCCGATCTTCACGCACTCCATGCTCGCGCGGATCGGCATGCCGACACTTCGCTCGGTGACTCCCAGCGCTTCGAGCATCGCAGCCTGGCCCTCCGCCGTCGCGCCGTTGTGCGAGCCCATTGCCGGAATGACAAACGGCCGCGCGCCGTGATCGCGCAGCCATTCGCCGGCGGCGCGGAGGATCGTGGCGATGTTGTTGATGCCGCGGCTGCCGGCCGTTATCGCCACTTCACCTTGCGGGACGTCGATCCTCAGCCGGTCAAGCTGCTCGCGCGCTGCGGTACGAATATCCGATATGGGATGCGAAACCAGTTTTTGGCGGACCCGTAAGAGCTTCATGTCGACCTGCTAGGGCGATTTATCGGCAAATTCGTCACCACCATCATGGATTGTAACCTATTGTTCTAACGGGGCAGCGATCGCTGCGAACATCACCCGGTTGGCCAGTTAACTGCGCGAATCATGGCGACTGTGGGCCGAATCGGCCGCGGTCAACGGCGATACGCGCTGCACCTGCCTCGTCGGACACTAGCAAAGCTCATCTCCGCAGCCGAACCATGGGCCCAATCGGATGGAAGTTCTTTATATCGCCGGCGGAGGCGCTCGTCGTACCTCTCTTTATCGCGATTGGCGCGATTGGACTATTGGCTGCGAGCCTTTCGATCGAGGCCGGGGCGCTGGCGACCGAGACCGTCACCCTGAGGTCATTTCCAGCGGCCTGGAATTCTCGGCGGCACAAGCGACACACAGGCAAGGCGGCGCGGGTGAAGGGCGCGAACGTTTCGTCGCGGTTGCGATTCTTGACTGCGCCCGCAATTTTCTATTGGTCGCGCTGGCTGGCACTCGCGTCGGGCGGCTTACTGATCACGATCATCGCGATCCCGGCGATGAATTATCTGCTGTT
Source organism: uncultured Planctomycetota bacterium (assembly GCA_963713365.1). Classification (GTDB taxonomy): domain Bacteria; phylum Planctomycetota; class Planctomycetia; order Pirellulales; family Lacipirellulaceae; genus JABDGM01. The sequence continues at coordinate 334,514 of CAVQLN010000017.1, forward strand.
CGAACATTGTTTGCGGCTCGCGCTGCGGGGCGTTGAACGATCCTATGGAATCGTGGTCACGTATCAGTCGGCGGATGGCAATTGGCTGATAGGCCGCGCCGAGCTAAGTGCTGCAGGCGTCCAGCGGCAGGGTCATGTTGTTTCCGACTTCGATCTCTCCATCGGTCGGCTCCATCTGGATTGGGACGTGAGGAAATTCATTTCGCGAGAATTGGCCTTCGAGTCGGTGACGGTTAGCAGCGTTCGGGGGCGAGTCACTCAAAACGGCAAGCGCGATCCGTCGCAACCACGACGGCATTACACAATCGACCGGCTGACGATCAGCGATGTGCAGGTGGACTTTGTTGATCGCTCTCGGCAAGCGCGGATCATGCGCGTACCGATACAAGTGACTTCGCTGGAAATCGACGACTATCGCAATCGCTGGATGGTATTTGACGTGCTGTTTCGTTCCCAAACGCGAGGAACAATCTACGGACAGCCGTTTGAAATAACAAGCCGCGCGGCCGCGGAGGCTCATGAATCAGTTTTTAAGGTTACGGACCTGCCCCTGTCGCTCTTGGGCCAGCGAGTGAGCGCGCCACTTGGCGGACGCGTCGACGGCCTGGTGGATGCCGAAATTCGAACCCAATGGCACCCTCAGGATGAGTCGACGGAGCTCAAGATGCACTGCCGCATGTTGGCCCACAATTTCACCATGTATATGCCGAACAATCCGATCGCACGTGCGGCCGGTCCGGCGATGGCGTCTCGCGTTCCTAAGAATGTGCCCCTCGAGTTCGACTTGGTCATGAGCAAGCAGTCATTCGACGGGCAAACGTCCCTTCTGGCCACCGGCATATTGGAATCGATCGGCAAAGAGGCCAGTCAGCAGCGGCGGCCTGTGTCCTCCAAATCGAACGTCAGGATGGATAGAACTTTCCGCCGGTTCGGCAATGGCGTTCGATCTCTCATTAAACCGGGCGGTCGGTAGCGCGACTTGCACACTGGGAATCCGCGGCACAAAAAAGTCAGCTTGCCCCGGCCGACAATCACGTGATAATCGTCTTTGTAGCCGCTCGTGCCCCTGTGTAGAGGCGGCTGTCTGTCATCGCGTGACCGCTGGTCTAGCCAGTCTTCGCGGCGCGAAAAATCCTGATTTTGTGCGGTTGACAGGCTTTTGACGCTAGCGGTATCATCGCTAGTTCCCCACGAATTGGCGTGGCAAACCATTTCGTGCTGGCTCACGCCCATGGTTGGGCCACGCTGTTTGAAAATTGGCCGGCGGATTGAGGACCATTAGACGTGGCAGCTTCGCAGGAAATCATTCGCATCCGCATGGAAGCATACGATCACTCGGTGCTCGACCAGAGCGCTGCGGAAATCGTGGACACGGCCAAGCGGACCAATTCGATCGTGCACGGTCCGATCCCGCTGCCAACGCGGATCGAACGCTATACGGTGCTCCGCAGCCCGCACGTCGATAAGAAGTCGCGCCAACAATTCGAAATACGAACGCACAAGCGCTTGATCGATATCGTTCAAGCGACGGCGAAGACGATCGAAGCGCTCAACAAGCTGAGTCTTCCGGCCGGCGTGGACATCAAAATCAAGGCGACGAGTGGATAGTTGATAGCGGATAGTTGTTAGTCGATAGTTGCGGTCGTATTCGCAACTATCAACTAACCACTATCAACTAACAAATATGATTGGATGATCAGCGGGTAAGGCGAGAACAAACTCGTGAATCTCCCGCTGGACAACGGACGCAGGGTACACTTCGATGGCTATTGGAATACTCGGCCGCAAGGTCGGGATGACGCAACTCTACGACGAATCGGGCGCAGTCGTGCCGGTGACGGTGATCCAGGCCGGCCCGTGCGACGTGCTGCAGGTTCGCACTGTGGAACGCGACGGCTATGAGGCGGTGCAGCTCGGCTTTCTCGATAAGCCGCGCCGCTTGGCCACTCGAAGTGCCCGGGGTCAGGTCGCCCGCCTCGACAGCAAGCGCGCGAAAAAACGTGCATCCGCCGGCGTCGAGCTATTGACCAAAGCAGACTGCGAACCCAAGCGGTTCGTGCGCGAAATCCGCGGCCCGGTGGGCGAGCTGGCCGTCGGCGCCCAAGTGAAAGTCGAAGCGTTGGCCAATGTCACGGCGATCGACATCACGGGCATCAGCAAAGGGCGCGGCTTCGCAGGCGCCATCAAGCGACATAATTTTTCCGGCCAGCGTGCCACGCATGGCGTGAAGAAATGTCACCGGGCCCTCGGCGGCACCGGCGCAAGCGCCTTTCCCAGCCGCGTCGTGAAGGGTAAGCGGATGCCCGGTCACCTTGGCGACGAAAAGACTACCGTGCGCAATCAAAAACTCGTGAAGGTCGACGCCGAGAACAACTTGATTTTGGTCCGCGGCGCCGTGCCCGGCCCCAATGGCGGATACGTGATCATTAAAGAAACCAATAAGGTCAAATAACACAAACACAAGTTTACGGGTCGTTAAAGCGACGAGTCCGCAAACGACGTAATCACTTGAATTCGGACTGGTCGCTTTAGCGACCAGTCGCGCCAGCATAATCGCCACCATGCCCAAACTCACCATCTACGATCGCAAGGGCAAAAAAGTGGGGACGTACAACGTCGAGCCCGCCGATTTCGCCGCGCATCAACAAGCAGCTCTTGCACGACGCGGTGGTGATGTACCAGGCCAATGTGCGTCAGGGCTCCCACCAGACGAAGTCGCGTGGCATGGTCGCCGGCTCCACCAAGAAAATGTACCGGCAGAAGGGCACCGGCAATGCCCGCGCCGGCCACAAGCGCAGCGGCATCCGCCGTGGTGGCGGGCACATCCATCGCATCCACAACCGAGATTATTCATATCGCCTGCCGCGCAAGGCGCTGCAGCAAGCCACGCGGATGGCGCTGGCCGCGAAAGTGCGTGATGATGAACTTTTGGTGATCGACGATCTGGCGTTCACCGAGCCGCGAACCAAAGAAATGGCCTCAATCCTCAAGCATCTCGACGTCCAGCGCGGCCAGTCGGTGCTCGTAACTACAGCCAAGCACGACGCGAACGTTTACCGCAGTGCGAGAAACATTGACGGCGTATCCGTGGCGCCCGCCGGCGACCTCAACGCCCACGCGGTGTTGTCATCTCGCCGGTTGCTTGTAACCAAGGCCGCGCTCGACGCGCTGGTTGCGTCGGCGAGGACCGCTTCAGCGGCCCGGGAAACTGCCGCCGCTAAGGCCAAAGGCAGTGAAGCATAAGAGCGTTGACCATGCCCACCCACAAACCACAAACCACGACGCTCACGCTCGAGCCGCACCAGATCATCCTGCGGCCGCTCGTGACCGAAAAAGGCATGCACCGCTCGACGCGTAACAACGCCTACGCGTTCGAAGTCCATCGGCTGGCCACGAAATCGGACGTGCGACGAGCTGTTGAAGAACTATTTGACGTAACCGTATTGAAAGTGCACACGCAAACGCGCAAGGGCAAGCCGCGACGCACGCGTTTCCGCATCGGCTTCACCGGTGATTGGAAAAAGGCCATCGTCACCTTGGATAAAGAACACAGGATTGATTTCTTCTAATGCAAAAAGCCGGCGATGGTATCGCCGGTCCGGACCGGGCATGCCATGCCCGGCTTTATGAGAAATGGGCATCCGCAAATACAATCCGACATCGCCGGGCCGTCGCGGGGCGACCGTGAGCGATTTTGCCGAGCTGACGCCGGGGGCGAAGCCGGTCAAATCGTTGCTGCGCTCAAAAGTACGAACCAGTGGTCGCAACAATCAGGGGAAGATCACCTCGCGGCACCGCGGCGGCGGCCACAAGCGCCGCTTGCGGCTGATTGACTTTCGGCGCAATAAGGACGGCGTGCCGGCAAGAGTCAATTCAATTCAATACGATCCGAATCGCTCTGCCCGTATCGCGCTGCTGCACTATGTGGACGGAGAGAAGCGGTATATCGTCGCCCCGCACGGTTTAAAGGCCGGCGACACGGTGCTGAGCGGAAGCGAAGCGCCGCCATCGCTCGGCAACTGCCTGCCGCTGTCGAAGATTCCGCTCGGTACAACCATTCATAACATTGAGATGCAGGCTGGTCGCGGTGGTGTGCTTTGCCGCAGTGCCGGAACGAGCGCCACATTGATGGCCCGCGAATCGGGCTGGGCTCAAATCTCGCTGCCTAGCGGCGAAATTCGCCGCATCCCGTCGGCGTGCCGCGCCACGATCGGTGCGACCGGCAATCCGGACAAAATGGCGATCGTGTGGGGCAAGGCGGGACGTCGCCGCTGGCTTGGCCGTCGTCCGCACGTACGCGGCACGGCGATGAACCCCATCGACCATCCGCACGGCGGCGGCGAAGGACGGACCAAGGGCGGCCGGCACCCGGTGAGTCCTCAGGGCAAGAGCGCCAAGGGTGGGATGACGCGAGACCGCCGCAAGGCATCGAACAAGGCGATCGTTCGCCGCCGTCGTAGCCGGCGCTACGGCGTACAGAAATTGGTAACGAAGTAGTTAGTGGATAGTTGTTACTTGTGAGAGCACAATTCTTGATTGTCTTTGCAACTATCAACTAACCACTATCAACTATCGATTGTTGGAACGAACAAATGGGAAGATCGTTAAAGAAAGGTCCATACGTCGACGCGAAGCTGTTCGCCAAGATCGATCGGCAGAATGAGTCCGGCATAAAGGACGCGGTGACGACATGGGCCCGTGCCTGCACGATCGTGCCCGAGTTCGTCGGCCACACGTTCATGGTCCACAACGGCAAGACGCATTTGAAGGTATTCGTGACCGAGGACATGGTCGGCCATCGGCTGGGCGAATTCGCCCCGACGCGAAGTTTCCGCGGTCACGGCGGCAAAGCGAAGAAGTCGGGGGCCGGTGCAGGACCGGCGCCTGGGGCAGGATAACGAGGAGTAGCTGAATTCGTGAGAATTCAGCCCAGCCAGGCTGAAGTCTTACGGCTTCAGCTAAGTCGGCAACACAACCATGGCATACACTGCAATTCATCGTCACGCTCGGATCAGCGCCCGCAAGGTGCGGCCGCTCGCCGATTTGATTCGCGGCAAGAGCGTCGATCAAGCGCTGGCCATTTTGCAGTACCAGCCGCAGCGCGGCGCCGGATGCTCGAGAAGTTGATCAAAATCGCACTTGGCAACGCCGAGGACCTGCGGGCTCCAAACGTTGGCGGCCTAGTGGTCACCGACGCCCGAGTCGATGGCGGCCCGATGTTCAAGCGCATGCGCCCACGGGCCCGCGGCATGGCACACGTGGTGGCACGCCGCAGTTCGCATATACGAGTAAGTGTAGAGTAGTGTGGGGTTTGGCGCCGGCGGCCACGCCGGATGTTGTAGATGCGGCGTTTCCACCGCCGCTAATGGGATCGAACACATGGGTCAAAAAATCAATCCAATCGGCTTTCGCACGGGCATCATGCTCGGCTGGAAGAGCCGCTGGTACGCTTCGAAGAAGGAATTCGCGGAGCTTCTTGTGGAAGACCATAAGATCCGCAAGTACGTCACGGAGAAGTACAAGTTCGCCGGCATCCCCAAGGTCGAGATCGAGCGCACACGCGACGAGGTGAAGGTCGTGCTGCACGCGGCGCGGCCGGGCGTGATCATCGGCCGAAAGGGCCAGCAGGTCGATCAGCTGCAAGAGGAGTTGCAGAACCTGGTGGGGCGGCGGATCAACATCAAGATTGAGGAAATCGCGCGGCCGGAATTGCAGGCGCACCTGGTGGCGGAAGAAATTGCCGAGCAGCTATCCAAGCGGGCCAGCTTCCGCCGCACGATGAAGCGTGTGATCGAGCAAACGATGGAGGCCGGGGCGAAGGGCATCAAGATACAGCTCTCCGGCCGACTGGGCGGCGCCGAAATGGCGCGCTGCGAAAAACAAAACGCCGGATCGATTCCGCTCAGCACGTTGCGGGCGAAAATCGATTACGGTTTTGTGGAAGCCAAGACGGCCCAAGGCAATATTGGCGTCCAGGTGTGGATTAACCAAGGCATGTACGAGGACGAGACCGATGGCGCTGATGCCCAAGAGGGTCAAGCACCGAAAAAGCCAAAGAGGGCGTATAAAAGGTAACGCCACGCGCGGTAACAGCGTTGTCTTTGGCGAGTACGGCTTGCAGGCGGTCGAAGGCGGCTGGGTCAGTGCGCAGACGATCGAGGCCGGCCGTATCGCGGCAACGCAGTACATCCGCGGCGAAGGGCGGCTGTACGTTCGGGTGTTTCCCCATAAGTCGATTACGTCGATCCCGCTCGAAACCCGCATGGGCAAGGGCAAGGGCGAACCGGAATTTTGGGCGGCGGTCGTGCGCCCAGGCACGATCCTGTACGAGCTGGGCGGCGTGACCGAAGCGGCGGCGAAAATGTGCCTCGCGCGTCTCGCGCACAAAATGCCCATCCGCGTGCGAATGGTCAAAAGACAAGGCTGATTGCGGCGCTACGGACTGGTCGCTCAAGCGACCAGTTCTTAACAGTGAACACCATGGCCAAACTAACCGAACTCCGCGACATGAGCGACGAACAGCTCGGACTCACGCTCAACGAAGCGACCGAGAACCTGTTCCGGCTGCGAATCCGCTCGCAAACTGAACGGCTGGACGCCCCCAGCGAACTGCGCCGCAACCGGCGCCTGGTCGCGCGGATCAAGACACTGCAGACTCAGCGAAATAAGAAAGCGGAAGCGAAATAAGAGTCGTCAGTCATCAGTCGTCAGACGTTCTACTGACGACTAATGACTGAAAACTGAGAACTAACATGCCCAAACGACAAGTCACCGGCGTAGTCACCAGCGACAAGATGAACAAGTTGCGCCGCGTGGAGATCCAGCGCCTGGTCCAGCACCCGATGTACGGCAAATTCATGCGCCGCCGCACGGTGTGCCACGTACACGATGAGAACAACGACTCGCATGAGGGCGACACGGTGGAGATCATTGAAGCGCCGCCGCGCTCCAAGCTCAAGCGCTGGGACCTGTTGCGGATCGTCACGCGCGCCCAGCAAGTCGACATGGCCGCGACGCGCGTCGCCGCGGAAATCCAACAACCCGAAACCGGTGAGACTGAGTAGGGTGTGTCGAGTCCGCGAGACACGCCAGATTGATATTGAACGGGTGCGTCTCGCACGCTCGACGCACCCTACCGAGCCGAAAGCCTCGCATGATCCAGATGCAGACACGATTGAACGTCGCCGACAACACCGGCGCCCGCGAAGTGATGTGCATCAAGGTGCTGGGTGGCAGCCGGCGGCGAACCGCCGGTCTGGGCGACGTGATCATTTGCAGCGTGAAGGACAGCTTGCCCACGAGCGAAGTAAAAAAGAAAGCGGTCGTCCGGGCCGTCATCGTGCGAATCAAGGCGCCCACGCGGCGTCCGGACGGAAGCTACGTGAGATTCGATTCGAACGCGGTCGTGCTGATCGACAACGAGCGAAACCCACGTGGCACGCGCATTTTCGGCGCGGTCGCACGCGAATTGCGCGACCGCAAGTTCATGAAAATTGTGAGTTTGGCGAGTGAGGTGGTGTGACAGTTGTTAGTGGATAGTGGATAGTTGAGTTCGATTATCAAACTGTGCACAACTATCAATTATCCACTAACAAATAGCAGCCATAAGCAACCATGCTGATACGCACAGGCGACACTGTTGAAGTTATTGCCGGCAACGACCGCGGCCAGCGCAGTCGCGTGATCAAAGTCGATCGCGCCACGGGCAAGGCCCTGGTCGAAGGCGTCAACCGCGTGAAAAAGCACATCCGCCGCAGCCAGAAGTACCCGCAAGGCGGCGTGCTCTCGAAAGAGATGCCGGTCCAGCTGTCAAACGTGCAGTTCTTCTGCCAGCCGTGTGGCCGTGCGACCCGTTTGGGCGCGCGTTTTCTCGGCGATGGCAGCAAGGAGCGATTCTGCAAGAAATGCGGCGCCAGCGCCGGCCAGGTGGCCCCCGCGAAAGCCGCCCATGCAGCAAGTACGACGACGATCGCTAAACCGAAAACCGCCACAAGCGCAAAACCAAAGGCAACTGCCAAGAAGTAGACCATAGGGTGGGCACCGCCCACCATGAGGTGCGGTGGGCGGTGCCCATCCTACAACTAACCATGGCCAAGAAAGAAAAAGACAAAGAGAAAGACAAGAAGGCCGAGAAGGCGCCGCCGCCGCCCACGCCGCGCTTGCAGACGCTCTACGAAGAGCAGATCGTCCCGCAGCTTGGGGAGAAGCTCGGCCGCAAGAACCGGCTCTCGCTGCCGCGTGTCGAAAAAATCGTCCTCAGCATGGGCGTCGGCAGCGCGATCAGCGACAAGAAGCATATGGAAGAAGCGACCTCCGCGCTGCAGGAAATCACCGGTCAGAAGCCGGTGCGCTGCAAGTTGCGCAAAAGCATCGCCGCCTTCCGGCTCCGAGAGGGGCTGGAAGTCGGCTGCAAGGTGACGCTTCGCCGGGCCCGCATGTATGAGTTCTTGGACCGGCTGATTTCGCTGGCGCTGCCTCGGGTACGCGACTTTCGCGGCCTGAACCCGGACGCCTTCGACGGAAACGGCAACTATAGTCTCGGCCTCAGCGAACAGCTCGTGTTCCCAGAGCTCAACCCGGACAAATACACGCGAGTGCAGGGCATGAATATCACGATCTGCTCCTCCGGCCATTCGGACGACGAAGCCCGCGAAATGCTGCGCGGCTTCGGCATGCCGTTCCGCCGCGAAGGGGCGGTGGCGTAAGGGAAGCTGTTAGCTGTTAGCAATTAGCCAGAGACGAACATCGAAGGTTTGGCTAACAGCTAAGAGCTAATAGCTAACAGCTTCAAAACAAGGAAACATAAACCGGTGGCCAGTAAATCGAAAATCGCCAAAGCCATTAGCACGCCGAAGTTCAGTTCGCGGCGCGAGAACCGCTGCCGGCTGTGTGGCCGGCCGCGCACGGTCTATCGCAAGTTCGGCATCTGCCGCATTTGCTTCCGCAAGCTGGCCGACCAGGGCGTGATCCCCGGAGTGCGTAACGCGAGCTGGTAGTTGGATAGGGTTCAGGGTTCGGGGTTCAGGTATCGAGGTGAACTTTGATCCGCGAACACTGAACCCAAAGACTGAACCCTGAACCCTGAACCCTGAAGCCTCACATGATGACCGACCCGATCGCCGATATGCTCACGTGCATTCGCAACGCCGTGCGAATTGAGCGCCCTCAAGTGGAGCTGCCGCTGTCGAAGGTGAAGCGCGGCCTCGCGGAGGTGCTCAAGCGTGAAGGCTATATCTGGGATTGGCGCGAGGCGCAGGAAGATGGAGCGCCGTCCAAACAGCTCTTACTCCAGCTCAAGTACGGGCCCAACGGCGAGCGCGTGATCCGGCACATTCGCCGTGTCAGCAAGCCCGGCCGGCGCGTGTACAGCCAGGCCAACAGCCTGCGTCCCGTGCTCAACGGATTAGGAATTTCAATCATCAGCACTAGCCGCGGGGTGATCAGCGACCGCGAAGCGCGGCAACGCCACCTGGGCGGCGAAGTGCTGTGTGAAGTATGGTGACAAAGCTCTTAGCTATTAGCTGTAAGCCAGAAATGGTTAACGGCTCTGGCTAAAAGCTAACAGCTAATAGCTTCAACCATGTCAAGAATAGGCAAAAAACCGATTCCCGTGCCCGACGGCGTCAACGTGAACGTCGCCGATCGCGCTATCACCGTCGAAGGAAAACTCGGCAAGCTGCAATACAACCATCGGCCCGAGATCGGCGTGCGCGTCGACGACGGCGGTAAGCTTATCTCCTGCACCCGCCAGAGCGAGGATCGCGAGATCCGCGCCTACCACGGTTTAACCCGCGCGCTCATCAACAACATGCTCGTCGGCGTCACGCAGGGTTACGAAAAGAAACTAGAAATCCAAGGCGTCGGATATCTCGGCGCCATACAAGGCGATACGCTTCAATTGCGAGTTGGCTTTGCCAACGAAGTACACAAGAAAATTCCAACGGGCCTCAGCGTAACCTGCCCCGACCAGACTCATATCGTGATCAAAGGCACGGATAAACAACAAGTCGGCCAATTCGCGGCCGAAGTTCGTGCCGTGCGGAAGCCCGAACCGTACAAAGGCAAAGGCATCCGTTACGAAGGCGAACAAGTGCGCCGCAAGGCCGGCAAGACAGCAACCTAAGGTTGAGAGTTGATGGTTGAGGGTTGAGTGTTCAATCCTCGTCCCCTCAACTCTCAACACTCGACTCTCAACTACGCAATGGACCACTCCAAACAACTCGTGCGGCAACGTCAGCGGCGGGCGTTTCGCGTTCGCAAGCGCGTTCGCGGCACGCCCAACCGGCCTCGCTTGAGCGTCGCCCGCAGCCACAAACACATTTCAGTTCAGATTGTCGACGATCTGGCCGGCAAGACCTTGGCCGCCGCTTCGTCGCAGGACAAGACGCTTTCCGGCAAGCTCAAATCCGGCGGCAACCAAACTGCCGCCGAAGCCGTAGGAAAAGCAATCGCCGAGCGCGCCGCGGCGGCCGGCATTAAGGCCGTTTGCTTTGACAGAGGGCCTTACAGATATCACGGACGCGTGGCGGCTTTAGCCAAAGCGGCCAGAGAAGCAGGTCTCAGTTTTTGAGGGTTCGGGTTCAGGTGTTCAGGCCAGGTCTGAACCCCAAACCCTAAACCCTGAACCCTTACTAACCAAGGACACGAACCGTGGCAGCCAGCACAAGCGAACGAGTACAAGGCGAACTGGCCGAGCACATCGTGAAGATCAAACGATGCGCCGCAGTCGTTAAGGGCGGCCGGCGGTTCAGCTTCGCCGCCATGGTCGTGGTGGGCGACGGTCGCGGCAGGGTTGGCTGGGGCTACGGCAAGGCAAACGAGGTACCACCAAGTGTCGAAAAGGCGCAAAGAAGGCATGCGCAGCATGGTCGACGTAATGCTAGACGGCTCGACGATCTCTCACATCGTGAACGGCCGCTACGGCGCCGCGCACGTAATCCTAATCCCCGCCGCGCCGGGCGCCGGCGTGATCGCGGGCTCGGCCGTGCGGGCCGTGTGCGAAGCGGCCGGCATCCACGACATACTCACCAAAAGTTTCGGCTCGAATAACCCCGTATCGCTTGTGAAGGCAACTTTCGCCGCACTCAAGCAACTGCGGCCCAAGGCGGATGTTGAACGTCTGCGTCAGGTGACATTGTCATGAATCTCAGCGACGTAAATCGTGGAGTCCATACAGCGCGGCCGCGAAAGCGGCTTGGCCGCGGCATCGGCTCGGGCCAGGGAAAAACGGCCGGCCGGGGCCACAAGGGCCAGGGCTCGCGCAACGGCGTCTCCTTTTCGCCAATTTTTCAAGGCGGCACCATGCCGCTCGTGCGCCGCATTCCCAAGCGCGGTTTCAACAATCGCTGGGCCAAGTCGGTCGTCGTCGTGAACGTCGGCGAGCTGAACGAGGCATTCAAGGCCGGCGACGAAGTCACGCCCAATGCGCTTGCCACGGCCAATCTCGTGCGCGGCCGCTACGATGAATTGAAAGTGCTCGGTGACGGCGAACTGAAGAAGAAGCTCAAGGTGTCGGCGCACAAGTTCAGCAAGACAGCCACCGAAAAAATCACTCAAGCTGGCGGCGACGCGATCGTCCTGCCTGGACCGGCGCCGGTTGTGAAGAATAAGATGAAGAAGAAGGTGAGTAAGTGAACGGTGGAATGACGAATTACCGAATGACGAATGACGAATTTGTGTTCGTTCATTCGTCATTCGTCATTTGATCATTCGTCATTTTCCTTACTCACGGATGGGTGCTCACCATGTGGGAAAAAATTCGGGTCATCTGGCACATCCCCGAACTGCGCACCAAGATCTTGCTTACCTTGGTGATGCTGGCGATCTACCGCGTCGGCTTTCAAATCCAGCTTCCGATTATCGACCAGCAACGGGCCGAAGAATTCGGGAGCCAGAGCGGTGGCCTGGGCGATATGCTCGAGACCGTCGCCCTGCTCAGTGCCAGCCAGTTGAAGGATGTCACGATCTTCGGCCTGGGAATCATGCCCTATATTTCGGCCTCGATTATTTTCCAGTTGCTCGCCAGCGTTTATCCGCCACTCGAGCAACTGCAAAAGGAGGGCGAAAGCGGACGTAAAAAGATTAACGAATACACGCGCTACGCCACGTGTGCCCTGTGCTTGCTGCAAAGCTGGTTCTACGTCGAGTCATTCGTCGAGCCGCAGGGGCTAGTGGCGTCGGCCTTCGAAAATGCCTCCGGCCAGCTTGTCTGGCATTGGAAACTCGCGTCGATATTGACCATGACGGCCGGAACCATGTTCCTGATGTGGCTAGGCGAACAGATTGACGAGTTCGGCATCGGGAACGGCATCAGCCTATTGATCATGGCTGGCATCCTGGCCCGCATGCCGGCGGCCGGCCTTCAGTTGCTGCAGAGAGCGTCGCTCGAGCTGGCCAGCTCGGGAACGAGTTTGGGCGTCGAGGATCTGATCGTGCTCGCAGCAATGTTTGTCGCCGTGGTCACCGGCGTGGTGTTCATCACGCTGGGCCAGCGGCGAATTCCCATGCAAAGCGCCAAGCACGTCCGCGGCAGGCGCGTTTTCGGCGGCACTCGCCAGTACCTCCCGCTCAAGGTCAATCAAGCCGGCGTCATGCCAATCATCTTCGCCAGCAGCTTGCTCATGTTCCCAATGATCATCTTCCAGAACCTGGCGAACCTATCCGGCACCGAGGGCTGGTGGGGCCGCAGCGTGAACTGGCTGAGCGAAGTTTTCGGGCGCGAGCACGGCTACATCTATAACTTGTGCTATTTGACGCTGATTTACTTCTTCTGCTATTTCTGGACGGCGATAACCTTCAATCCCAAGGACATGGCAGACAACTTGAAGAATTTCGGCTCGTTTATCCCAGGTTATCGGCCCGGGAAGAGGACGGCCGACTATCTCGAAAAGGTGATGGTCCGCATCACGTACGTTGGAGCAGGGTTCCTGGCCATCGTGGCCATTATTCCGACCATCGTGTCCAGCTCGCTGGGCGTCGATTACGTAATCGCTAGTTTTTATGGCGGCACGAGCCTGTTGATCGCCGTGAGCGTGGCCTTCGATCTCGTCCAAAAAATCGATAGCCACTTGGTGATGCGAAACTACACGGGACTATTGCAGAAGTAGGTGAGTAAGTGAGTAGGTGAGTACGTGAGTAGGTAGCAATGTCCGCCGGATGTACCTGCTCACTTACTCACCTACTCACACAAACAACCCATGCGCATCGTGTTCCTTGGTCCGCCTGGCGCCGGGAAGGGGACGCAGGCCCAGCGGCTCAAGGACCATCTGGGCATCGCCCATCTCTCCACCGGGGAAATGCTGCGGGATGCCGCCGGGGCCGAAACGAAGCTCGGGCTTGAAGCCGCCCGTCATATGCAGGCCGGCGAGCTCGTGCCGGACGAAGTGGTCGTCGGCGTCGTCGCCGATCGTTTGGCAAGCAAGGATTGCGTCCGCGGTTGCTTGTTCGACGGCTTTCCGCGCACGGTCCCACAGGCTGAGGCTTTGGACCGTATGCTTTCCCGCCGCGACATGCCCCTCGATCTGGTGCTGGCACTCGAGGTGCCTGCCCAGCGTTTGGTCGAACGCCTTCTCGATCGAGGACGCATGGACGACAACCGCGACACAATTGAAGAGCGCTTCAGGCAATACGATCGCCTGACCGAGCCATTGCTGGCGTACTACGGACGCCGCGGAGTCTTGCGCAGAATTAACGGCGAAGGCACCCCCGACGAAGTCTTCGACCGGGTTCAAAACGCCGTCGAGTCGGCCAACAACTAAATCGATTCGACCGCCGCGTAAAACTTGCTAAACTTGTACTTAAGACTTTTTGACGAACCAAACATTAGGCCGTGCCGGAGATCGGTCCACAGTGATTCAGCTCAAGTCGGAACGAGAAATCGCGCTCATGCGCCAGGCGGGGATCTGCGTCTGGCAGGCGCACCAGTTGGTGCGCCCGATCGTGGTGCCCGGAGTCACGACCGCCGAAATTGATGCGGTGATCGCCGACCATTTTCGGCAATGCGGTGCTCAGCCGCTGTTCATGAACTATCCGCATCAGAACAACGGCCGGCCCCCGTTTCCGGCCGCCACCTGCACCAGCGTGAACGAGGAAGTGGTCCATGGAATTCCCAACAACCGGCCACTGCCCGAGGGGGCGATTGTCAGTGTCGATACCGGCTGCCGGGTGAACGGCTGGTGCGGCGACGCGGCAGTGACTTATCCGGTCGGCCGCATCTCGCCCGAGGTGCAACGGTTGCTCGACGTCACGGCGGCCACGCTGGACATGGCCTATGAGCTGATGCATACCAAGAGTCAGTGGAGCCAAGTGGCACGAGAAATGGCGCAGTTTGTCCGCGACAACGGGTTTTCCACCGTCGAGTGCTTCGTCGGGCACGGGATCGGCCGGCAGATGCACGAGGAGCCGCAGGTTCCTAACTTCTTGAGCCGCTCGCTGCGCGGCAGCGGCGATTTCCGCATCGAGCCGGGCCTGGTGATAGCGGTGGAGCCGATGGTCAACATGGGTACCAAGCGGGTGAAAATGCACGCCGACCATTGGACCCAATCGACGCTCGATCGAAAGCCGAGCGCTCATTTTGAACACACCATCGCCGTGACGAAGAATGGTCCCAGGCTGCTGACCGACGCGCCGACGCCCGAAGAACTGGCGAATTTGCCGTGGAACCTCGCGGCCGCGGGCAATCCGGCCGTCGTTTGACGCTCAAGCTGGAAAATCGCAAAAGCAGCCCTTGAAGTACCGCACCCGCTGGCCGTATATTTAAGCGTTTACCGCCATTCTGAGATTGGCCGCCTTCGCGGCTGATCCGAGCCGCGTCGAGTCGAACGATGAAAGTCAAGGCAAGCGTCAAGCGGATTTGCGACAAGTGTAAAATCGTGCGCCGTCGCGGTGTAGTGTACGTCGTGTGCAGCAATCCCCGGCACAAGCAGCGCCAGGGATAGCCCCATCGTTTCCGGCTTCAGCCTCATTGGGGGCATTTAGCCGCGGAGGGCACCACCGCGATAGCGGTGGTCGACTCCGCGCGTTCCGTGTAACTTCGAACAAGTTTGCAACGTTTTAATATCGGGAGCCTATCCATATGCCGCGTTTGCTCGGTGTTGATATTCCAAGCGATCGCCCCACGGTGATCTCGCTGACGTATTTATATGGCGTCGGCCACAAGATCGCGCCGAGCTTTGTCATAAGGCGGGAGTCAATCCGCAAGGTCGCGCGCGAGCTTGGCGAGGACGAAGTCGCTCGATTGGCCGCGCTATTGGACAAGGATTACGTCGTCGAAGGCCAGCTGCGTCGACAAGTGGCGCAAAACATTTCGCGCTTGCGCGACATTGCCTGCTACCGCGGTGTCCGTCATCGGCGCGGCTTGCCGGTACGCGGCCAACGCACACGGACCAACGCCCGTACCCGTAAAGGACCCAAGAAGACTGTCGCTGGAAAGAAGGGCGTCAAAGACCTCCGCTAAATGGTGCTGCAATGGGCGCCTGCCCGTCGCTTGCGGTTTAGCTCATTGCAACTACACAACTGCATAACACATGGCCAAAGCAAAAACAAAGAAGAAAGCACGTCGTAACGTATCAGTAGGCATCGCCTACATCCAGGCGACGTTTAACAACACGACCGTCACGATCACTGACACGAAGGGCGACACGCTGTGCTGGGCCAGCGCCGGCACAAGCGGCTTCAAAGGCAGCCGGAAGAGCACGCCGTTCGCCGGCCAGATGGCCGCGCAGCAGGCGGCCGACAAGGCCAAGAAATTCGGTGTCAAGGAACTCGAAGTGAAAGTCAAAGGACCGGGCAGCGGTCGCGAGAGCGCGATCACCTCGCTCGAAGCCGCCGGCCTCAAAGTGAAATCCATCGAAGACATCACGCCGCTGCCGCACAACGGCTGCCGCCCCCGCAAGAAGCGCCGCGTATAGCAAGGGTTCAGGGTTCAGGGTTCAGTTGAGCCTTGGAACACCCTGAACCCCGAACCCTGAACCCAGAACCCTTACATGGCACGATACACCGGACCTGTTTGCCGTCTTTGCCGCCGCGACGGCCTGAAGCTGTTCCTCAAGGGAACTCGTTGCGATACGCCCAAGTGCGAAATCGAGCGGCGCGAGAATCCGCCGGGACAGCAGCATCAGCGACGCGGCAAGCTCACTGACTATGGTCAGCACCTGCGCGAGAAGCAAAAGGTCAAGCACTACTACGGCGTGCTGGAGCGGCAGTTCCGCAAGTACTTTGAGCATGCCGTGCGGGGAAAAGGCAACACGGGCGACACGCTGATGACGATCTTGGAGCGACGCTTGGACAACATCGTGCACCGCCTCGGTTTCGCCCAAAGCCGCGCTCAGGCCCGGCAAGTGATCCGGCACGGGCACATCACTGTCAACGGGCGCAAGGTCGACATCCCCAGCTTTGAAGTCCGAACAGGTGACGTGATTCGCGCAAGAATCGGGCCAAGAGCCTGGATTTGGTTCGCGGCGCGATGGCCGAAAGCTCGCGCGACATTCCCGATTTTCTATCACGCAGCGAGGCGCAGATCCCCGAAGGGGTCGTGTCCCGTCTCCCCGCCGTTGACGACGTTTCGATTCCAGTGCAAACGCAACTGATCGTCGAACTGTGCTCTCGCTAGCGCGAGAGCGGTGAGGTAGGGTGGGTCTCGTGAAACTCGACCCACCCTACAAACTTACTCACCGGGCACCATACGAAGGTTGGTCCACCTACTCACCAAGGATATTAAATTGTCTACAGCTTTATCAAATATCGGGAGACCTGCCATGCATATTCGATGGCGTGGACTGGAACTACCCAGCGTGGTGACCGTTGACGCCGCCACGCTCACGCCAACCTACGGAAAATTCATCGCCGAGCCTTTCGAGCGCGGTTTCGGCGCGACGATCGGCAACGGTCTGCGCCGCGTGCTATTGTCCAGCTTGGAAGGCAGCGCGGTCACGCAAATCAAAGTCCACAACGCGCAGCACGAGTTCACAACGATTCGCGGCATTTTCGAGGATGTCACCGATATCGTGCTCAACGTGAAATCGCTCGTCGTGAAAAATCACAGCGATTCGACTCGCGTTTTGCGTGTCGAGAAGAATGCAGCCGGCCCAGTCGCCGCCGCCGACATCGAAACGGATGAAGCCGTCGAAGTGCTCAATCCCGAGCACGTGCTGGCCACACTCACTGATAACGTGCCGTTCGTTATGGAAATGGTTGTGGAAAACGGTCGCGGATACATTCCGGCCACGGAGCACAGCCAGAACATCCAGGAAATCGGCATCATCCCCATCGACGCCGTTTACAGCCCCGTCGTGCGGGTGCGCTACGGCATCGAAGAGACCCGCGTGGGACAGAAAACCAATTACGACAAGCTCACGCTGGAAATCTGGACGAACGGATCGGTCGCCCCGGAAATGGCTTTGGTTGAAGCGGCCAAGATTCTGCGCAAGCACCTCAATCCGTTCGTGCAGTACACGGAGCTCGGCCCCCAGGTTCGCTCGCCGGCGCACGACAGCTCGGTGGGAATTGATTCGGCGCTTGATTCCAAATTGAACATGTCGCTTTCGGAGCTGAACCTTTCGGTTCGCGCGAGCAATTGCCTGGAATCGGAGAACATCATGACCGTGCGCAACTTGGTTACGCGCAGTGAAGACCAGCTTTTGGAGGTTCGCAATTTCGGCGAAACAACGCTCGCCGAAGTGCGGCACAAGCTCCGCGACCTGGGCCTGCACTTGGGAATGCGGCTGCCCGCCACAACCGCCGGAGTTTTATAAGCCGCTCGCCGTTCGGCCTCGAGCTCACGGCCGAGGGGCGGCTTAGCGATTGCGACACGACGACTATTTACGGTGCTATCATGCGACATCGACGACGTGGCCGAAAGCTCGGCCGGGATCCAGAGCATCAGCGGGCTCTCTTGCGAAGTTTGGCTTGCGCCATTTTTCTTACTCGAGCGCGACGCCGAATTCGACGACAACAAGCCCAAAGTGAAGGGCCGCATCATCACGACGATCGCCAAGGCGAAGGAAGTTCGCCCACTCGTGGAGAAGTGCATCACCACGGCACGCCGAGGTCTCGTGGCCCAGGACGCGGCTCAGGAATACTCCACCGACGCCGATCGCGGCAGCGACGCCTGGAAATCGTGGCGCAGCGGCCAGCGTTCGCGCGATTGGAACGCGGCGATTGCACCGGCCGTCGCGGCTAGACGCCGCTGCTTGAAATTGCTCGGCAACAAGCAGGCGGTCCGTGTGCTGTTCGCTGAGGTGGCGCCACGCTTTCTCGATCGGCCGGGCGGATACACGCGCATCGTCCGGCTGGCCAAGCCGCGCTTGGGCGATGCCGGAACTCGCGTGATTCTGGAGTTCGTTGGAGTTCGCGACCGGGCCGCCGAACGTAGCGTTCGTCCGACGTTCGAAGGCGATGCACCGGCCGGGGGCAGCAAGCCCGAAAAGCAGCCACTGGCGGCCAAGTAAGCTATCTAGGATTCTGTCGGAATTGCCGCCCGCAGCGCAAGCAAGGGAACTGTTCTCAAGTCCTTGCTTGCGCTGTGGGCTTCGATCTTTCGACTTCGAGCAATAGCTTGCATTGACTGCGGCTTGCGATTCCACTACTCTTCGCGGCCCGACGGACGTGTCGGACTGCACTCTTCTCCCTGCTCCGCGCCGGCTTCATTGAGCGCGGGCTGTTCTACGATGAAGCCGTCTTTTCAATGGAGTGTTGCGGTTGGACTGCTCGTCATTTCGACGAGTGGCTGTCGCATCTTCATTGATAACGACGAGCCTCTGGGCAAGTCGCTGCTGCGGCCGGCCGCTGCATCGCCCGACAGCGTCGCCATGGAGATCATTTGGGCCCGATTCGCGGCGGGCGATCCGGAGCTTAATGACACCACTTCGCGCGAAATCGACGAGACACAGATTGCGCCGGCCGTGCGTCGAGAGTTGGCGAATAACGGCTTTCGGGTTGGAGTCATCGGCGGCACGGTGCCTGCCGCAAT
Organism: uncultured Planctomycetota bacterium; assembly: GCA_963713365.1. Classification (GTDB taxonomy): domain Bacteria; phylum Planctomycetota; class Planctomycetia; order Pirellulales; family Lacipirellulaceae; genus JABDGM01. The sequence goes on from CAVQLN010000017.1 coordinate 353,481, forward strand.
TGCCCGCGCCTTGGTTCCGGCGAAAAATCCGACGACGAACCGCCGACATCCGGCGGCGCTAACTCTGCGACATTGAGCGGCGAGCCTGTCGTTCACGGTCGTATCCAGCAGTTGCGGCGCAACCAGCGATCGGAGATACAGGCCTCGGAGGTTTACCCGTCGCTGCCGCTGCTCGTCAACGGTGGACAGGAGCTACGTGGCCGCACGTATTGCGATGCTCAAGCCATGTACGCATTGCGGGTCGATTCGCAGCCGGACCAGACGGTGATGGTCGAGTTGACGCCTGAGTTGCATTTCGGCCCGGCGCGGCTTCGCTTCACGCGCGACGACGAGGACATGGGCATTATGCGCAAGCGCCCTTGCGCGAACGCGAGGTGTTCAACGAACTGAGAATGTCCGTGCGACTGGCACCGGGCGAAATGCTGGTGCTGATGAGCCTCCCCGACGCCGGCAGCCGGCTGGGCCACTATTTCCATAGCGTCGATTCGTCCGAGGGCCGGCAGCAGAAGCTCATTCTCATTCGCCTGGCCGAGGTGCCGCCCAGTGAAATGTTTGCCCAACTTAACGATTTCTGAGTCGCGGCAGCGGGTCCACATCGCCGTGGGGTTAGTCGTGACATTTGCGGTTCAGCGCACGTATCTATCGTGCTCTACGTGCCGCCTGCCCATTTCAGCTCCAATTCTGTAGAATGCCGGTATTCGGTTGGCCAGGCCTTTCCCGGCACGGCGGTTCATTATTAGCAACGTTTGATCAAGGAGCACTTCCAATGCCATTAGTACCCATGCGCCTGCTGCTGGATCATGCCGCCGAGAACGACTACGGCCTGGCCGCCTTTAACGTCAACAACATGGAACAGATCCAGTCGATCATGGAGGCGGCGCACGAAACCGAGTCGCCCGTGATCGTGCAGGCCTCGCGCGGCGCCCGATCGTATTCGCAGGACGGCTATCTGCGACACTTGATGCTCGCGGCGTCGGAGCTGTATCCCGAGATCCCGATCGTCATGCACCAGGACCACGGCAACAGTCCCGCCACGTGCAAGAGCGCGATCGATAACAATTTCACTTCGGTAATGATGGATGGCTCGCTCAAAGACGACGGCAAAACGCCAGCCGATTACGACTACAACGTGCGCGTCACGCGCGAAGTCTGCCAGCTCGCCCACGCCAAGGGCGTTTCTGTTGAAGGCGAGCTGGGATGCCTGGGTTCGCTGGAATCGGGCCACGGCGAGAAGGAAGACGGCCACGGCGCCGAGGGCCAACTGACGCGAGATCAGTTGCTCACCGATCCGGACGAAGCAGAGCGGTTCGTTGCCGAAACGAATGTCGACGCACTGGCCGTCGCCATCGGCACAAGCCACGGCGCGTACAAGTTCAGCAAGAAGCCGACAGGCGACGTGCTCGCGATGGACCGCATCGAGGAGATTCATCGCCGATTGCCGAACTGCCATCTCGTGATGCACGGCTCCAGCAGTGTGCCGCAAGAGCTCGTGGCGATGATCAATAAGTACGGCGGCCAACTCAAGCAAGCATGGGGCGTGCCCGTCGAGGAGATTCAGCGCGGCATCAAGCACGGCGTCCGCAAAGTCAACGTCGACACCGACAACCGCCTGGCAATCACGGCGGCCATTCGCAAAGTGTTTGCCGAAACGCCGGAAAAATTCGATCCGCGCGACTATCTGAAGCCGGCCCGCGAATCGATGAAAAAAATCTGCGTTGAGCGGATGACGGCTTTTGGCCAGGCCGGCAAGGCGCCGAAAATTAAGCCTGTTTCCTGCACGAGTTCGCGAGCACCTACGCTCGCCAGCGGGAGCGAGTCGCCATCTAACCGCAAGCGGCGTCGGGGGCTGCATGCCTTCACCGCGCCGGCGGCGTAGGCATGATTTCGTTCGACCGTGCTTCGCACGGTGCCTGCGCCTCGAGAGCATGCCACCATCCCAGCGATCGCGGCCGCGAAAAAAAGCGGAACTCTAATCGCACCCGTGGGGTTTATCTACTAGGCAACGGGACCTTCGTGCGTGCTCTGCCCCGGCTCCGCCGCTGCGAGGCAGGGTACGCTGTGCGTCCATGCGCCGCCTGTTTACTCAAGAATCCGTCAGCGAGGCAAAAGTGCGAAACCGATTTTTGGCGATGGCAACGATGTTCGCTGGTTGTCTGCTGGCAATGCCAGTGCTCGCCCAACCGCCAGAAGAGCGTGGCGACGGCGATCGCCCGCCCCGGCCAGCGGCCGAACGTGAAGAGCGGCACAGAGACGATGATCGAAATCGAGAGCAGCCGCCGCGATGCAGGGCCCGAGCGCCGGCGAGAAGGGCGACGACGGCGACCGGCGAGAGCCCGATGGCGCCGTGGCGGTCCAGATCGCACGCGAGATGCTGACCGGCCACGCGATGCAGATCGTCCACGAGATGCGGATCGCGCGAAAGGTGCGGATCGTCCGCGTGATCCAGATCGCCCCCAACGCGCGGAGCGACCGCGCCGGCCGGACGGGCCGCGCGATGTGATTCGGCCCGGCCGCCCAATCCGGCCGATGGGCGGGCGGCGCGAGCGCGACCTGGGCCCGCTGTTTGGCTGGTTTGATATGGATGGAGACAACATGCTCAGTCGGCGTGAATTTGCCGAGCTGTCACAATTCGTCGATCGTCGTCGGCCTGGACCGCCGGGCGGTCCTGACGGCCCGCGCAGTCGGTCGACTTGGCCCCGAAGGCTCATTCGGACGTGGAGGCGATCGATTTGAAATCCGTTTGCGTGAACGGCGGCGCATCGACGGTCCACCTCGCGGTGATCGCCCTGGTCCGCGCGGACGTAGTGACCGTGGCGCTCGCGATGGTGAGCGACGCCGACCGCCGCGTCCTGATGGTCCAGGTGACGCGCCTCGAGGCCCACAAGCCCGCCCGGCCGCGGCCGAGGTGATTTGAGACTATCTGATCTCTCGTTACGCGCCCGGTCCCCGTGTGAATCGACCTCCCAGCCGACACGGGGCCGGGCCTGCTTTTCCCGGCAACTTGTGCTGTGCTTTTCTCTTCTTTTCCCGGCCACTGAAGCGGCCTCGCTGGTCCTTAACGGCGGCGTCCGGGGGCAATTTGTTGCCGCTGCCCATACGCCTATCTATACTGAAATTGAGGGATTATTCGCGCGATCCGCCTCCCCTGTAGAACAGAAAAGCAGGCCTTTGATGCACTTATCTTTTGTCGAAATGCGGGCACGTCGCCGCACTTATCTAACATGTTTACTTCGTTTTGCCTTGGCACTTGCCGTTGTTGGCGCCGTCTTGTTCGAGTTCTCGCGAGCGCAGAGCGCAGCGGCCAATGCGCGGCAACTTGCCCCCGGCGTGTTGACGACAATTCGGCCCGACTTGGAACCGAACGATACCGTCAGCACTCACAACCTTGTCGAAGTGCGCAGCAATCGCGAGTTGCAATGGGATCCCGCGTTCATACCGGTCAGCGATACGCTTTACGGCATGTCCGACCGCGTGAAGTTTCGCCGTGAGATCTGGGGCCTGGAATTCGCCTTCAAGCCGCTGCGTATGATCGAAGTCGACGGCAAACTCGTTATGTACCTTGTCTACCGGGTTCGCAATACTGGAAAGACGCTCGAGCCGACCGAAGGTGATGGCGGCGTGTTCCAAGCGAAGCCGGGCAGCGGCGAGCCGATTCAGTTCTTCCCGCAGTTCGTTTTGGAGTCACACGATCGTGCCGGCGACGCCGATCCAAAAGCATATCTCGATCGAATCATTCCCGCGGCCTTGGCCGCCATCCGCCAGCGCGAAATGCGCGGCGGCAAGCTGCTCAACAGCATCGAAATGGCTGAGCAGCAGATTCCCGTCAGCGACGGCCGCGTCGATCGCGGCGTTTGGGGAGTCGCGATGTGGGCTGACGTCGACCCGCGCATCGATTTCTTTTCCATTTATGTCGGTGGGCTTACCAACGCGTATCGCTGGGAAGATGCCGCCGGCGGCTATCGGCCAGGCGATCCGCCGGGCCGCGGCCGGCAATTCGCCCGCAAGATGCTGCAGCTCAATTTCTGGCGGCCGGGCGATGAGCTTTTGCGGAGCGAGCACGAATTCCGCTACGGCGTGCCCATCGGCAAGGCCGCTCTCTACGACGTCCGCGAAGGGGTTGCCTACAACTGGGTCTACCGTTAGGATTGACGGGCTACGGACGCAAGTGCGATTACCGTTTCCGTGCTTAGCGTCGGCGGCCACGCCAAATCCAACCTCGCAGAGCGCTGACGGCGACTGCGGTTCAGCTCGACTCAGAAGGGACTCCCATGGCACATAAAAAAGGTCAAGGCTCCAGCCGCAACGGCCGCGATTCGAACGGCCAGCGCCGCGGCGTGAAGCGATACGGCGGCGAGCAGGTCATCGCGGGCAACATCATCGTGCGACAGCTCGGCACGAAATTTCACGCTGGCAAAGGCGTCGGCCAAGGCAGGGACTACACGCTGTTTGCGCTCGTCGATGGCGAAGTGAAATTCGACCGCGAAGGCACTCGTGTCAACGTCGTGCCGATGCCGTCAACGAATTAACTACAACCGGTCGGGCAGTCCCCGGCTTTGCCGGGAGTTCCTTCGGGTTTTAATACGCCAGGGATGCCGCACGGCATCCCTTTTTTTATTCCAACTTCCTACTCCCTTCTCCAAGCTCCCTGCTCCCTGCTCATATGTTCGTCGATCGCGTCACCATCGAAGTCGAGGCCGGCCGCGGCGGCGACGGCTGCATGAGCTTCCGGCGCGAGAAGTACGTGCCGCGCGGCGGCCCGGATGGCGGCGACGGCGGCGACGGCGGCAGCATCATCATGGTGGCCCAGCCGGGCGTCGACAGCCTGTCGGCGCTCGCGCATCGCAAGCGCTGGCGGGCCGATCGAGGCGAGCACGGCCGCGGCTCCAATTGCCACGGCCGCAGCGCCGAAGATCTTGTCGTCCGCGTTCCTCCGGGCACAATCGTCACCGACGCCGTTCATGGCCACGTGCTCAAAGATTTGTCGGTGCCCGGCGAGCAAGTCATCGCGGCGCACGGCGGCAAAGGCGGCAAGGGCAACACACGCTTCAAGTCGGCCACGAACCAAGCCCCTCGCGAGCACACGCCCGGCGGCGAAGGCGAGCTGCGCCGGCTCACGCTGGAATTGAAAGTCATCGCCGACGTGGGCCTGGTGGGCAAGCCGAACGCCGGCAAGAGCACGCTCCTCTCGCCGCGTCTCGCGCGCCCGGCCCGAGATCGCCGACTATCCGTTCACGACCAAAACGCCGCAACTGGGCATCGTGCAAATCGACCTCGACCGCTCGATGGTCATGGCCGACATCCCGGGCCTGATCGAAGGCGCGCACGCCGGGGCGGGCCTGGGCCACGAGTTCCTGCGGCACGTCGAACGCACGCGCGTGCTCATTCATCTGGTGGAGCCGGCGCCCGTCGACGGCACCGACCCGGTGGAGAACTACAAAGCGATCCGCGGCGAACTGGAACAATACGGCCATGGCCTGGCGGACCGGCCGGAGATCATCGCCATCAGCAAAGCCGAGTTGCCCGAGGCCGACGAAGCGCGAGCACGTTTCGCCGAAGCCGTTGGCCGTGATGTGCTCATGTTCTCATCGGTCACGGGCCAGAACCTCGACCGGCTGCTGCAACAGGCGTATGTCGTGTTGCATCCTTCTCCATCGTAGAGATTCGTTCGCCCTGAGGCCGGCTTGGCTTAACACGGATGCGCGCCATAGCATTCACCTAGCAGACAAAAACGTCCGTTCCCGATGGAACCAAGTGGCCAGATCGCACGCAGCATACGCTCAGCAGATGCCAAAGGCTTGATGGGCCGTCCGAAGTATGGCTCTTCCGCCGTCATGCGCACCGACAGACTTAGCGCCTGCGCACCGCTGCGATGCTTGCCGGGAAGCGCGGGGCAGTAGCCGGTTGTTCGTAGTGGCGGCGGAGGAGGGTGACGGCGTCGGTGGCCAGCATGCGGCGGTGGGTTTCGGCGTCGAGGCGGGCGAACGTCGCGGCGATGGTCGCGGCCAGCTTTGGCGGACGGTGGTGCGGGTTGTCGGCCACGAGGATCAGGCGCTCGCGGAGCGCGAGTTCGACCGAGTGGGCGAGGTAGGTGCAGTCCGCGGCCGCGCCGAGCGCGGGCTGGCGGACCGCGAGTTGCTCGGAAGTGGCGGCGCGGATTTTCCAAGCGAGGCAGTCGCCGGCGATGGCCAGGCTGGCGTGGCCTTCGAGCGTGTCGATCATGGCCACCGCGAGGTGCGCGTGCACGGTGGCAGCGGGCGTCGCCCACAGCGACTGGCCGGCGAGCGAGAGGAGCTTGCCGGCATCGCGCGTGTGGAGCGCGTGGGCCCGGATGGCCGACCAGGCTGCTTGGGCGACGAGCGCCGGTTCGGTCGAATCACGCGATTCAGGACTGGCCGCGTGACCGACCATGACCAGCAAGCAGTCGCTGCCGAGGAGCAGCCAGTCGTGGAAGTTGCCGCCTGCGCGGGATCGACTTGCGCTCCAGCCAGCGATCTCCAGCTCCTCGAGCAGCGGAGCGAACGCAGGGAGTTGGGCGCGGAGGCGATCCGCTGAGGAATTCGAAGCCGGCGTTTCCCTTGACCCGCGCTTGAGCTTCGGGCCGGTGTGAGGATCGCCGGCGAGCTGACTTCCCAATGTTAACCGCGGCAATGGAAGCGCCGGAACGGGCAGCAGCGGATCGGTTCTGCTGCCCGGTTCCTGGCGCGTCAGCGTCGCTGCGGAGATTGGCAAAGTTTGCGGGTATTCGTCGAGAGTGGTGGCGGCCGTCACGGTTTTGGGTTGCTCCGTCGTTGCAGGCTCTCGATAAAATCTGGGACACACGTAGGCGAGTTTCTCCGAAACTCGCGTTCATCCGCGTCTCGGAGAGACGCGGCTACGTGGTGTCGGGGCTCTCGATATAGTCTGCGGAAGCCGGAAGTTTTCCTATGCCGTCCTAAATTTCCCAGTTAGCAGTATTTATCATCGGATGCGGAATATGCGTATATTGAGCAGATTGCGAAAAACCTGAGGGGCTGTTTCGCGCCGCGGGTTTATACCTTATGTGCGGCTTAGGATAAAAGCATGGAAAGCATTCAGCACATCGAGATCAATCCCAATAAGTGCGGCGGCAAGCCGTGCATCGCCGGCACGCGCATTCGCGTGTGGGACATTCATGTGTGGCACAATCTGCGTGGTCAGTCGCCGGAGCAAATTGTGGCCGAATTTCCGCAGCTCACGCTGGCCGACGTTTTCGCTGCACTGGCGTACTATCTGGACCACCGCGAGGAGATTCAGCGACAAGCCAAAGAGGACGAAGAATTCGTCGCCGAAATGAAGCGAAAGCAAGGGGTTACGAAATTCGATCTTCTGAAGAAAAGTCTTGGCCTGGGTGATGAAGTTTCATTTGGCTGAGCACATAGCGAATCTCGTCGCCGACGCTCTTGGCCAGCACGGTTTCGACGTAACAACGCGGTCCGACGTCGACTTGCTTAGCAGCGACGATCCAGGCTGTCTGGCATGTGCGTTATCGTCGGGCCGAGTGATGCTGACACACGACGACCATTTAGTCTGCATGTTAAAATGAGCGAATGATCCGACTCCTTATTTATTATCATGGCGATCTCTGTCGCAATTGGTTTTGTCACCGTCGCCATAACGGACCGATTGCACATCCTTCACCCATACAAAGGCTTGTTGCGGACGTTTGGTATTATAGCTGCTGCCGTGGCGGGAATGGCACTTCTCCGGTTTTGGCCAGAGCGGCGACAGCCAGAGAAGCTAAATCGAGAGTGACTGGCGTAAGCCACTTCGCGACAAGCCCCATGAATGGGGCTTGATCGGTGTTTTTAGCTGTCTCGGTTACCCGCCGTAAACGGCGGGCCTAATACCGCTTCGCGGCGAAGGCCGTGAACGGTACTGGAACCCTCCCCTAGCCCCTCCCTAAGAGGGAGGGGGGAATAGAGCGAGCGCTATTCCTTGATCATGTCGCGGACCGTGTGGCCGCTGGGGATCATCGGAAGCACGTGCTCTTGGTAGGGGACTTCCACGTCGAGCACATAGGGGCCGGCGTAGTTGATCATCTCTTCGAGGGCCGGCACGAGATCGGCCTTGTTGCGGACGTAGGCGGCGCCGCAGCCGTAGCCCTTGGCGATGGCCACGAAATTCGGATAGCGGTCCTTGTTGCCGAGGCCGTCGCCTTTGCCGCGGGCTTCAGGGTGATCGATCGGGCCGAGATACGTGTGGGCTCGGTTGCCTTGCATGAAGCGATCTTCCCACTGCACGACCATCCCGAGGTGCTGGTTGTTGAGCAGCAGCACTTTCACCGGCAGCTTTTCGCAGAAGCACGTGGCCAACTCCTGGATGTTCATCTGGAAGCTGCCGTCGCCGTCGATATCGATCACGAGGCGGCCGGGAAACTGGCTTTGCGCGCCCATCGCGGCCGGAAGACCGAAGCCCATCGTGCCTAGTCCGCTCGACGAAAGGAGCGTTCGCGGGCGGTCGAATTTGTAGAATTGGGCCGCCCACATTTGATGCTGGCCGACACCCACGGAGATGACCGGGTCGAGGTCGTGCGTGAGTTTCCACAGCTCGCGGATGGCGTGCTGCTGCAGGATGCCGGTGAAGCTCTCGTTGTAGTGGAATGGCTCTTCTTCCTTCCACTTCTGGCACTGGGCTATCCAGGCGGACATGTCTTCCGGCGGCTCGACGATCTTGTTGAGTTGGGCGAGCGCATATTTCACGTCGCTGCACACGGGGATGTGGGCCGCCTTGTTCTTGTTGAGCTCCGAGGCGTCGATGTCGACGTGCACGATCTTGCCGTGCTTGCAGAACTCTTCGACTTTGCCGGTGACGCGGTCGTCGAAGCGCACGCCCAGCGCGATCAAGAGGTCGGCCTGCTCGACCGCGTAGTTGGCGTACACCGAGCCGTGCATGCCGAGCATATCGAGCGTCATCGGATCGGTGCTGGGGAATGCGCCCAGGCCCATGACCGTCATGGTGACGGGGATGCCCGTCTTGCGGGCCAGCGTGCGCAGCTCTTCACTGGCATTGCCGCTGATGATGCCGCCGCCAGCGTAAATGATCGGCCGCTTGGCGAGCTTGATGGCCGCGGCGATCTGGTTGATTTGCTCGGGCTTCGCCGCGGGTTTTCCATGTGGAAGCCGGGCAGGTCCGGCTCGGCATCGTAATCGGGCACTGTTTTATCTAGCTGGATGTTTTTCGGCATGTCAATGAGCACCGGACCCTGCCGGCCGGTCGTGGCAATGATGAACGCCTCGCGCACCACGCGGGCGACGTCATTCACGTCGGTCACAAGATAGTGATGCTTGGTGATGCCGCGGCAGACTTCGACGATCGGAGTTTCCTGGAACGCGTCGGTGCCGATCACCTTGGTGCCCACCTGGCCGGTGATGGCGATGAGCGGAATGCTGTCGAGCTTGGCGTCGGCGATTGCGGTGACGAGGTTCGTGGCGCCCGGGCCGCTGGTGGCCATACACACGCCCACCTTGCCGGTGCTGCGGGCAACGCCCTGGGCGGCGAAGGCGCCGCCCTGCTCATGCCGCGGCAGAATCGTGCGCAGCTTGTCGGTGAAACGCGTGAGCGCCTGGTGCAGCGGCATGCTGGCGCCGCCGGGGTAGGCAAAAATCGTGTCGACGCCGTGGTTCACCAGCGCTTGAACGAGGATGTCGGCCCCGCTGGTGAGCTCGTTTTTGGTCTTTCGTTTGATGATCGTGGCCACGGCAGGATACCTCGTCGGTCGGAGCGGTGAGCGGGGGCGCATTCGGGGAGAAGATAGGGACAGGGACTTTCTGGGCTGGGTTCGGGCTGGGCCGTTGGTCCCAAACCTATCCATGATAGGGATGTTGGGGGGCTGGCTCAAGCTTGGTGCGGGCAGGGGGGAAATACCGGCAGTCCGAACCGCGCGGGGCGACACGGCTGACTTCGGCGAGCTCAGTCGAGTCGAGCTCGTCTAAGTTAAGCCCCGCCGCTAAATGCTTGGGCGGGGCGAGCTGTCGGCGCGTCGATTCGTGATTAGCCGCCGCCGCCAACGCGTTGCGGGATGGTGAACGAATACAACATCACGACGGCGCCGCCAGCGAGCAGCGTCCAAGGTGCCCAATCGGGCGGTGAAATCTCTCGCAAGGTCGCTTGGGTGTTGTTGGGGTCGACCTTGAGCACGGCCTTTTCAACGGCCAGTGCTTCGACACCCAATAAACAACAATACGCGCCGATCGCCAGGAAGAACGACCGCCACATGGTCATGGTCCTCTGCGTTAGTGCTTGCAGCAATCAATCGTCATCGGCAAATATCGACGCCGGGCGATGGCGGGCTGAAGTGCGGAGAACGAGGCGCAGGGTGGTGCGGCGAGAAACTTGTCGCGTTAGCGCGAGTTGAGCGGTGGAATCGTTGGCGACAGTTGTAGGGTCGTTGCGGCGAAGCGAGCTTGCGCCGTATGACCCCCACCCGGGTCCTCACCCAAGGGAGAGGGAGTTTGAAACTGTTGTAAGCGCTATCCCACAGCGGGCGGCGTTGGCGCTTCGTCGGAGATGAAGCCGCAGGTTTTGTGCGTGCCGTCGCAGAACGGCTTTTTGGATGATTGCCCGCAGCGGCACAGAGCGACCGCCGGCTTGTTTGGAGGAATCTGGAATTCGGCGCCGCGCGAATCGACGAGTTTGAAAGGGCCTTCAATCAAAAGCGGTCCATTGGGACGCAAGCGAACGGTGACTTCGGCCATGGATCCTCCCTGCGATGCAACGATACAGTGCGGTGGCCGTCTATTGTGCCTTACCTCGCGACGGAGCGGTAGGCGTCGCCACGGCGGGATCCTCGCAGCTGAAAAGAAACAGCACCTGCAGCTTATTGTCCACCGCCGCTTGCTCGGTCTCCTTCAACTCGCGGCGCAAATTCTGCGCTTTGAAGGCCGCGGCCGCTGGAGCGTTTTCGCTAGCCAGCCCGCCGCGCGTCGTTTGCTGCGCAACTGTGGCCGGTTGCGGCTGGGCCTCGGTGCCCCATTCCTTGAGGCGCACGGCCAGCCCGGCGTTTGAATCGGTGAGCGTATTGCGCGCGGAACAGACGTCCTTGTTGCCTTTGTTGCAGGTCGCGTTCGCCGCCACCAGCACCGCCGAATCGGCCGCCGCCGAAACCCGCGCCATCGTTGCCGTAAGAATAATACTTGTCGCGATCGAGCGACTCTTGTTCCGCTGGCACGATACCCCGGTTGTATTTACTCAGTTCAAGATTTTCCGCCACTTTTAGTTTTGCAAACACTTCTGGATTGTGCGCGGATTCTGCGGCGGACTGTGCTTTAACCGTTGACGTGTCGTCTACAAAAAGCCCGACAAAGTTTTCCTGGTCTTTACTTAGCCCATCCATGCAGGCTGCAATCGCTGCTGGGGATGCCTCGACGAGCACCGCCTCCACGGTTGCGTCATCCTTTACTTGATCGGGCGCCGGCTCAACTGCGGCGGGTGCTTGACCATTTTCAGCATAACGGCGAGCCGACCGCGTCGATTCCTCGACCGTTGTTGCCCCGAAATCGTCGTCGGCCGAACCGACCTCGATGCCGCTGCGTTCCAATAATCGGTCGAAAGTCTTACCGTCGAGCGCGGCGCGTTTGGCATGCACGCGGACGACGACGAGCGGATCTTCGGCCGCCAGTGCTTCATCGGCAGGCGGAGCCGGCTGGCCGACGGCGCTGGCATCGGCAATCCCGTCGGCCAATGAGGCGTCGTGAAACTCGGTGGCAGGTGCAGCGGCCGCAAGGCGATCCGCCGCAGGCATTTCGGCGATGCCTTCGGCCAGGGATTCATCTTTATTTGTTGGCGGCGGCGCGGAAGCGTCGGCATAGCCGCCGTAAGTGCTGCGAGCTTCTTCGCCCGGTTGCGGCGGCACGGCCGCAGGCGATGACGGTAAGTCGGTGACTGTATCCAGACCAAGGGGCATTGCCCGCGGCTGAGGACCGGAGGTCGGCGCCGGCTCGGCATCCATATCGCTCGTCATTTGCCAGGACGAGTCCGACGGGGGCGGCGGCGCGGTCTCGGAGGTGGCTGGCCGCGCCGCTGGTTCGTTGGGCGCTCGAATTGCTAACTCGCGGCCACGACCAGTTTCGTCAGCCGCTCGGCCCTCGACCTTCGCGACGGCGGGCAAACGGTCGCGCTCGGGCTCGCGACCGAAAACCATGATCAATAGCGCCGCGGCAACTGCGAGCGAAGCCCAGATCCATCCGCGCCGCGTTTGGCCGAGCGTAAACTTGGGCGCAGCATCAAGTGTGGCCGCGGCTTCGCCATTTGAAGCATCGGCATGCTCGCCAACGGCTCGCAGCCCGGGCACCGTGGTCTGTTCTCGCGCTTGCTCCGCTTTGCGCAGAATCGATTCGCGCATGTCGTGCCCAACGACTTCCAGCGGCAAGGCTTGAACCGCTTCCGAGACGGAGCGCAACTGATGCAGCAACTGCTGGGCCGACGGATCCTCCGACAATCGCGATTCAACGGCGGCGCACTCGGCCGGCGACAGCTCATCGTCGAGATACGCGCTGAGCAGCTCGTCATCCAATTCAGGTTGTGGCTCGTAATCGCTCATCGGGTGTCCACGATTCGTTCGACGTGGAATCGCGGCGCAAGGTGGTCGCGCAATTGCATGCGAGCGCGAAACAGGCGGCTTCGCACGGTGCCCACGGGCAGCTCCAAAATTTCCGCTATCTCGTCGTAACGACAGCCATCGATTTCTCGTAGCACAAGTATTTGTCGGTATTCAATGCTCAGCGACGCGAGGCCGGCGTGCACCAGCTCGACCTGCTCGCGTCGCAAAATGTCGGCATCGGGCCGGGTTTCCGTCCATCGGCTCGCTGCCCCACGTTTGTTTCACGCCATCGAGCGAAACCACGGCGTGCTCGCGCCGCGCGTGGCTCATCGCCAGGTTATACGCAATCCGGTACAACCAAGTATAAAATGCGGACGACCCACGGAACGACTTCAGCTTGACAAACGCCTGGACAAAAGCGTCCTGCGTGATGTCGCGGGCGTCCTCGGCCGATCCCAGCACGCGCAGCAGCGAATTGTAAAGCCGGTCCTGGTACAAACCCACCAGTCGGCCGAAGGCCGCGGTGTCACCTGCCAGCGTAGCTGCGATCAGTGGGGCGTCGTCGCTCAAGCTTGGCTCGTAAAGTTGGACGCTCGGACGAGGGGCAAAGTTCCCGGCGGAAAGTCCCTTGGAAAGGGCCGTTTCCATCGGCTTAGCTTATTGTTCCGCTGGCGATTCCTTGTGTCAAATCGTAGAGGGGGAGACAAGGAGACAGGGAGACCAGGAGATAAAGGTCTGAAACAGCGATCTCCTTGTCTCCCCCTCTCCTTGTCTCCTTGTCTAGCTCGATCGAAAGGCGTTGGGTTCTCGAAAGGATTCACAACTTCATGGCCCGCGACCCGCTAGCTTGGATCGACGGCGCGCTCGGCCGATTGGACGACGCGGGACTGCGTCGCCATCTGAGCGTGCGCGAGGGGCCGCAATCGGCACGCGTTGTCATTGACGGCGAGAAGCTCATAAACTTCGGTTGCAACGATTATTTGGGTCTTGCGGCGGACGAACGCGTGATTGCCGCGGCGGTAGACGTAACGCAGCGCGAAGGATGGGGCAGTGGGGCCAGTCCACTGGTGAGCGGGCGCAGCCAGGCGCATGCGACGCTGGAACGTCGACTTGCCGAGTTCGAAGGGGCGGAAGCGGCGCTCGTATTTCCGTCCGGATTCGCGGCGAACGCGGGCATCATTCCGGCGCTCGTTGAAGATGAAGACGCGATTTTCGGCGACGCGAAGAACCACGCGAGCTTGATCGACGGATGCCGGCTTTCGAAGGCGGCCCGCTTCGTGTACCCGCACGGCGATTGTGATGCCTTGGAAAAGTTACTTCAGAGCGCCGACCGGTTTCGCCGCCGGCTGATTGTGACCGACACACTCTTCAGCATGGACGGAGATCTTGCGCCGCTCGCGGAGCTGGCCGAGTTGGCGCACAAGTATGACGCGATGCTGATGGTGGATGAAGCGCATGCCACGGGAGTGTTTGGTGAGAATGGCCGTGGTGTGGTTGAGCTTGTGGTTGCGGGATGCGGGATGCGGGATGCGGGGGAAGAGCGAGGAGCGAAGAGCGGGCAGCGAGCAGCGGGCGCAGCGCATGGGTGCCACTGGCGTCGCCAGTGTCTGACAAGGACCAACAAGTTGCAATGCGCACGAATCGAGAACGCGCTAGCTTGCACCCAATCACATCGCCGCCGGAAAGCACGACATTACATGCGGCCGCAAGGCCGTGGCATGAGACCACTGGCATAGCCAGTGGCACCAAAGCACTACACGATCGCGTGCACGTCCGCGTCGGCACGTTGAGCAAGGCGCTGGGCAGCAGCGGCGGTTTTGTGTGTGGACGACGGTCGCTCATTGATTGGCTGGCGAACCGTGCGCGGAGTTACATTTTTTCAACCGCTCAGCCGGCCGCGGCAAGTGCGGCCGCGATTGCGGCGCTGGAAATTGTTCGTGCCGAGCCGCATCGACGCGAACGGCTGGTGGCAACTGCGACAGAGCTGCGCTTTCGTCTTCAGAATCAGGGGTGGGACACGGGCCGGTCGGAGAGCCAGATCATTCCGATCGCGGTGGGCGACGCGCAGCTCACGATGGAGCTGGCGGGCCGATTGCGTGAGGCCGGATTCTTTGTGCCGGGCATCCGGCCACCCTCGGTGCCGGAGGGCCAATCACTGTTGCGGATCAGCCTGTGTTTTCATCACACCCCGGATATGGTGGATGGGCTGGTCAGCGCGCTGGGGCGACTGCGATAAGACAATGAGGAACCGGCGCGATTTGTAGAACGTATATTAATCATATAGATTTAGGCGTCCGGAGAGGCAGTGTGACGTCGATTTCAAGTGCCTGACCTGTGGGCTACAACCCGCGCGGAATTTACGAACCAATTTGGAATGAATCACTATGAAACGGGATCAGTCCGTTCGAACTCATTTTCTTTCGGTAATCGTTTGTGGATTGTTTGTGACTGCCGCTCGTGCCGATGAGGGCATGTGGCTCTTGGATGATTTGCCCAAGGAGCTGCTCGACGAGCGGTATGGTTTCGTGCCCAGCGACGAATGGGCGAAGCACGTCATGCTGTCGTCGGTGCGTTTTTCGTCCGGCGGGTCGGCGTCGTTTGTATCGAGCAATGGCCTGGTGCTCACCAACCATCACGTGGCCGCCGACACGCTGCATAAGCTCTCCACGCCGGAGAATAATATTTACGAGAACGGCTTCCTCGCGCGCACTCCGGAGGAGGAACTGAAAGCGCCCGACCTCGAGCTGAATCAGCTTGTATCGATCGAAGACGTGACCGAGGCGGTCGACGCGGCAGTGACCGACGGCATGGATGCGAATGAGGCGTACAAGGCGCGGCAAGCTGCCATGGCGGAGATCGAGAAGCAGTCGCTTGCCGAAACCGGGCTGCGCAGCGACGTGATCACGCTTTACGGCGGCGCGAAGTATCACCTCTATCGTTTCAAGAAATACACCGACGTACGCCTGGTATGGGCGCCGGAGGCGACGGCCGCGTTCTTTGGCGGCGATGCCGACAATTTTGAGTACCCACGCTACTGTTTGGACGTGACGCTCGTGCGCGTGTACGAGGACGGAAAGCCAGCCAAGATCGAGCATTTTCTCCAATGGTCCGACGCTGGGGCGGGCGACGGCGAGCTGGTGTTCGTTTCCGGGAACCCGGGCAACACGCAGCGGATCACAACTCTGGCCGGCGTGACGCACCTGCGCGACGATTTCATGCCCTATATGCTCAATTCGCTTTCGCGGATGGAGATTGCCTTGCAGCAATACACGAACGAAAGCCCGGAACGTTATCGGCGCGGCAGCGACGACTTGTTCGGCGTGCAGAATTCGCGCAAGGCGATTACCGGCATGCTGCAAGGGCTGCAAACGCCCGAATTCATCGAGCGGAAAGCGGCCGACGAACAATCGCTACGGAGCGAATTGCAGGCAAGTTCCGAGCTGCGACGCTTCGACGAGGCGTGGCAACGAGTCGCTGAAGTGGAGAAGAAGAAAGTTGCGCTCATCGGTCTGTTGCCCGACTTCCGCAATCGGTATTTCACCATCGCCAAGCACCTGGTCCTGATGGCGACGGAAGACGAGAAGCCAAGCGGCGACCGGCTGCGCGAGTACCGCGAGTCGAACCGCGAGTCGCTAGAGCTGGACGTGTTTTCGCCGGCGCCGGTCTACGACGATTTGGAATCGGCCAAGTTTGCCACGGAGCTGGCCTTGTTCATGGAGCGCCGCGGCGGCGATGACCCGCTCGTGGAAAAAATCCTGGGCGGCAAAAGCCCTCGCGAACGTGCGGCCGAGTTGATCAGCCAATCCACGCTGAACAAGGTGGAGGTCCGCCGGCAACTGGCCGAGGGCGGCGTCGATGCGATCGCGGCGTCGGACGACCCGCTCATTCGCCTGTTTCGCGAAATCGAACCCGAGTTTCGCTCCCTCCGCGAGACGCACGACGAACTGGACGAGCTCAAGCGCCAAGCCTACGCGAAAATCGACGAGGCCAAGGTGGCTGTGCGCGGAACGTCCGGCTATCCCGACGCCACCTTCAGCTTGCGGTTGGCGTTCGGCCTGGTGAAAGGTTACGAGGAGGACGCGACGCAGATTCCGCCGTGGACGAACATGGGCGGCGCGTTCGATCATGAGACGGCGCACGAAGCCAAGGAGCCCTGGAAGTTGCCCGAGACATGGCAAAAGGCGAAGGACCAAATTGAGAAATCCACGCCGCTGAATTTCGTGTGCACGGCCGACATTATCGGCGGCAATTCGGGCAGCCCGGTGATCAACCGCGCGGGCGAGCTGGTGGGCGTAATTTTTGACAGCAATATTCAGGGGCTCACCGCCTCGTATTTTTATGACGACAAGGTTGCGCGGGCCGTTTGCGTCCACAGCAGCGCGCTTCCCGAAGCGCTGCGGAATATTTACGGAGCCCATGACCTGGCCGAACAGTTGGGGCGATAGGAGACATTTCACGCAAAAGCTGTGGGGCCCGGGGGCAGTGCCCCAGCAAGCTCAGCGATATCCTAGGCGTTGGCCCAGCCATCCAGCATTTGCCGTTGTCGAGCATGCTCTAACGGCAGAATAATCACGCTATCGTGTGAAACAGGCGCTCGGATTGTAAAAATAGCGATCAAAGGGACAATAAAGCGGGCCAGCGAGACTCTGATTACTGTTCTGCTTCTTGTCTTGTGACCTCAGGCGCACCTCACTGGGGGAATACGTTATGGTCGGCCATCATCCTGCGCCGCGCCGTGGCTTTACGCTCGTCGAGCTTCTTGTCGTCATCGCGATCATCGGCATCCTCGTGGCGCTTTTGCTTCCGGCCGTTCAAGCGGCCCGGGAGACAGCGCGGCGCAATGCGTGTGCGAATAACCTCAAGCAAATGGGCCTGGCGGCACTCAACTACGAGTCGCAGCGAAAGGTCTTCCCTCCTGGTTATTTAGGAAGCATTGATCCGGCCGACTACCGCGCTGATTCCGACGCGCTGGGCGAACATCAATGGATTGGCGTCTTGGTGTACTTGCTGCCCAACCTGGAGGCACAACCGGTCTACGATCAATTAACGCGAACGCTGAACATCGGCGTTGATAAGCGCGACCAGAATTATTGGAGAGACGGCTACGCGTGGACTACCGCCCAAACCCAGTTAAGCGCATTTCTTTGCCCGACATTGCCCAGTACACGACCCGATGAGGGGGTCTTCGACCAGATCACTATGTCATTCGACGGAAGTATTTTCACATTTCACGCGAACGGCTTTTTGTCGGAGGCCGGGCTTGCCATAACGCACTATCTGGCCGTGGGAGGAATCTTTGGCAAGATTGGCCCACAGTGGGTGGCTACGGCTCCGGATGGATCAAAATACAACGCCGAAAGGGATTTGATCGGAGCGTTTTCCCCCCGATCCAAGATATCGACGGCGGATATTATCGACGGCATGTCGAAAATGCTCATGTTTGGCGAGGCACCAGGCAATATTGGACAAGGCATCCAGGCGCAGGACGGCTCAACCACAGGCGAGTTCGGGCTTGGTCACGCATGGATTGGCACGGCAACGCTCGTGACATTGGCTGGTTTGGATTGTTCCCGCGAAAACGGCACGCCGAATGAAGGGGCCAGATACCAATCGCACTGGTCTTACTTTGGCAGTTTGCATCGCGGTGACATCGTGCAATTTGTGTATGCCGACGGTTCGGTGCATGCCATTCCAAAGGACGTCGATACGCCTGTTTTGGACGCACTCTCCACGATTCGCGGGAGTGAGACCGTCAACTTTAGCCAGTTCTAGCAAGACTTGTTCACGGCCGTTCAATGTTAACCTGTCTAAAAGCACGTTTTGTTCGAGGGGCGTTACTCACGGGCGTCCTCCTTGCCTCACTTCTAACGACCCAACTGGGATGCGGCGGTTCTGGGAACAAGATCGAGCCGCCGAAGAACCCCACACCGCTGCCGGACCCCGAAAGCCGCATCAAAGATCACGGCAAAACTAGCATTCCAGTTAGCAGCGATCGAAAGCTCGGCCGCTGATTCTCTACTGCAAACCCCCGGATCGGCGTTGGCGCCGACGTTTACGGCATCTGGCACGCTAATTCTGCAGCGCTGGCGGCGATCCGAGGCGCGTCACGAATTCCAGATTTGCTGTCCCTGCGATTTCCACGCTGCCGATGCTCGCAACCATCGTTGTCTTGGCGGTAGTTCGCGCCGCCGGTAAGGCGAATCGCCCAGGCCGGTCGGTCAAAAATGGTGAAATGCCCGACCGTTAAAGAAATAGACGAGGCTATTTCTGGGCTGGAGCGTCGGGTCTTGCGAAAAGTGGTATTTTACACAAATTCGAGAACTAAGGCCTCTGTAAGAGGTAATCGCGCAACACAGCACCCAGAGAATCGGCCCATACCAAGGGTAGATTCGGCGATTTTTGCGGTACAATGACCGGGCACGTGGCGTCCCGCAATTTCTGGCGCGCCGGGAGGGAGTGACATGGTCTCTTTTCGCAGGCGGAATTCCAGGCGAGACAGGCGGCAACTGGGCCTTGAGCTCTTGGAAGGCCGCTATGTGCTGAACGGTCAGGCGGTGCTGGTCGACGATGCATTCAGCCTCCAAGAGAACGGCCCGCAAACGCAGCTCCATGTGCTGGCGAACGATACCTTCGGCAGCGAGTATCAGGGTCCGCAGCAGATCACGTCCGTGAGCTTCGGCAGCGAAGGCGGGCGGATCGAAATCGCGGAGGGCGGGCGTAGCGTTCTGTATACGCCGCCGGCCGATTTCTTCGGCACGGAAACGTTCGTGTATGCTGTCGACGGCTCGCTCACGGCGCAGGTGCAGTGTAAGTGTGCAATCGCCGCTGGCGTTTGATAATTACACCATTCCGCCGGACGGCGTGACGCATCAGCTCGAAGTGCTGGCGAACGATCCGTTCTGGCCGGGATATGGCGGTGCGCGGCGGATCACGGCGGTGAGCGTCGGCAGCGCGGGCGGCACCATTGAGATTGCCGCCGACGGCAAATCCCTCCGCTACACTCCGCCCGAGGATCCGTATACCGAAGAGACATTTATCTACGTCGTCGATGAGCTCTATCCGGCGCAGGTCACCATCCGGATTCCTGAGACGCTCAAGAGCGACCGCTATGAATTCGTAAAGCACGAATCGCCGGCGACGCTGAACGTTCTGGCAAACGACCCGTTCTGGCCCGGCTATGCGGGCGCCGGGCAGATCACGCACGTCACACAGAGCCGGTTTGGCGCAACCATCGCCATTTCGAGCGATGGCCGTTCGCTCATTTACACGCAGCCGGCCGATTTCGGCGAATTCGATAATTACAGCCAGGCGACGGATTCTTTCAAGTATGTCGTTGACGGGACATACGAGGGTGACGTGACGATCACCCTCCATCGGCCGGTGCAGGACGACAGTTTCTCGGTGGATGAGAACAGCACCAATTTCTTTTTCGCCGTGACGCTTAACGACACGTATCGCGATTTGAACAACCAGTTGCACGACGTGATAGACCAGGTCACGTCGGTCACTCAGTCGGAAGAGGGTGGCACGGTGAGCATTGCTCCTGGTGGTCAGGGCATTGTCTATACGCCGGCCTCTGGTTTCAGTGGCAGCGACAGTTTCACGTACAAGGCCGACGGAGTGCATGAGGCCCGAGTGTACGTAAATGTCACGCGCCCGGTACGCGATGACTACATCAGCACCGGCGCGTACGAGGATACGCCGGGCGCCGTGCTGAACGTGCTGTCCAACGATTTTCTGGGGAATGGCTACAGCTGGTCCGCGGCTGATAACGGCGGTGGGTCCGACGCCCAGCGGCGGCACCGTGACGATCCGCAGCGACGGCAAAGCGATTCTCTACACGCCGGCTGCCGGCTACACCGGTCCCGATACCTTTACGTACACGGTCGACGGCGAGCTAGAGGCGAATGTCACCGTGCAAGTGACGCCGTTGGCCCAAGGGGATTACTTCCAGTTTTACCCGGATGCGCCGCAGCCCTATTCACTTTATGTGCTGGCGAACGACAACTTCGGCCGCGGGTACACTGGGCCGGGAATGATCACGGCGGCCGAAGTGCTCAGCGGCGACGGCCAAGTATCGATTCAAAATGGCCAAACGCTGTTGTTCGATCCGACGACGGCCGGCTCGCATAGCATTCGTTACACGGTCGACGGAAAGTATGAAGCGACGGTTTCGGTGTGGATACGCAACGTCGTCAATTCGGATAGTTATGTGGTCGATCAGAACTCGGCGGCCAGGCAACTCGACGTTTTCGCCAACGATTTTTCTCTCAATTATCCGTACTATTATTTCTACCCGGGCCCGAAACTGATCACCGGCGTCAGCCAGTCGGTGCACGGCGGCACGGTGACAGTCGCCGCCGATGGTCGTTCGGTCAGTTACGAGCCGGCGGATGACTATCACGGCCCGGACAGCTTCACGTACACGGTCGACGGTTTCATGTCGGCATCCGTGTCGGTTGAGGTGATTCGCCGCGTGCGGGACGATCAATTCCGCGTCGATGCGGCCGACGGGCCTCAAGCGCTGCCGGTGCTGGTGAACGACCTGTTTGGCGCGAATTACTCCGGCCCTCAGCATGTTACGGCTGTGACGGCGACCTCGGCCGGCGGCACGGCCACGATTGGCGCCGACGGTCGGTCGATCGTGTACACGCCGAGCGCCGGCTTTGTGGGAACCGACACGTTCACGTACACGGTCGACAGCGCGCTCAAAGCAGAAGTGAAGGTCGTCGTCGATGCGCCGGCCAGCGAGCAGTCGCCCACATTTGGCAGCCTGGAAGATTACACGCAATTCTTGATCGATGATGCGCTCGATCGCTACCAGTATCTGTTCGGCAATACGGCATGGGACTGGGAGTTCTCAAACGGCGGACCAACAGCGGGCTTTCCGCCTGCGGATAGCCGCAGTCATTCCGAGACGAATGTCCAGGTCGCCGGCGTCGACGAGGGCGACATTGTCGAATTCGATTCCGACTTCGTGTACATGCTCACCGATTCGGAGGTCGTGATTGTCGACGCCTGGCCGGCGAATGAGCTGAGCGTCGAATCGCGATTGGAGATCGAAGGCCGGCCGCTGGTCGAATTCCTGCATGGCGATCGGCTGACGGTGATTTCCGAGCTTGGCGGGGGCTACGCGTTTCCGCCGTGGTTTGAAGGTTCGCCGCTGGTGGACCGAGTTGGCGGTCCCTTCTTCTTCGAGCCGCTGCCGTCGTTCACGATCGTCACCGTGATTGACGTCAGCAATCGGGCCGCGCCGCGAAATCGTGCAAACCACGACGATGGAAGGCAAGTACGTCGATTCGCGCGGCGTGGGCGATTTTGTGTATGTGCTGGTGAGCAATGCCGAACGCATTCGCCCCGCAGCCGGAAGTAATCGACACCGACAACGACCCGGCAACGCCCGGCCGATATGAGACACGCGAAGAATACCTGGCCCGCGTCACGGCGAATCCGGGCTTGTTTGTGGAAGCCGCGCTGCCCAACTACACGTCCTATGGCCCGGACGGCGAGATGGTTCGCACCGGCCTCTTGAACGCGCCGGAGGACATTTACGAGCCGCTGGTGCCGGACGCGTTCAATCTCATCTCGGTGGTCTCGTTCAACGTCGAGGGGGAAGAGCCGGGGCTGGCCGATACGTCGGCCGTCTACAGCACCGGGGCGAGCGCGATCTACGCCTCGCTCGACAACTTCTATGTGTTCGACGGCGACTATTCGCGCGAGGATGGGGCGCTGACTCGGATCGTGAAGTTCGATTGGGAGCCGGCCGATGGCAGCGTCGACTTCGCCGCCACGACGACCGTTGCCGGCCGAATCCTCAACCAGTTCTCGGCCGATGAGAACGGACCGTATCTTCGCATTGCCACGACGGTCAGCAACCAGAGTTCAGGGAACTGGTCGGGCCGCGCTGAAAACATGCTGTTCGTCCTGCAGGAAGACGACGGGGTGATGGAGTTTGTCGGCGGCCTGCAGAATTTGGCGCTGAATGAAACGATGCGCTCGGTGCGGTTTTTGGGCGACCGGGCGTTTATCACCACGTTCCGCAACATCGACCCGCTATTTGCTATCGATCTTACCGATCCGACGCGGCCAGAATCCGTGGGGCACATCACGCTGCCTGGTTTCACCAGCTACATGCATCTGGTCGGTGCGAACCATCTGCTCACCGTTGGGCGCAACACGCCGGCCGGCAACAACGGACCGACGCAGGTGTCGCTGTTTGATATTTCCAATCTCCTGCAGCCGCTGCGCATCGCCGAGTACACCTTCGAGCGGTTCTCCACGAGCGAGGCGGAACTGGACCACCATGCGTTCGGCTACTATGCCGAGCACGGCCTGTTAGGTATGCCGGTCGCCCGCGTGTTTGTCGAGCGGGTCGATTTGGACGGCGACGGCTATCGCGAAACGCGCCGCAGCGTGCGGCGCAACGACCTCGCTGTGTTCTCGGTGGATGTGGACGCGGCCAGCCCTGCCGACCGGCTTGTTCTGGAGACCGAGATCGAGCACGGCACGCCCGTGCGCCGCAGCGGCTATATCGGCGATAAGCTGTATTCGATTGCGAATGACTCGGTGAAAGTTGTCGACATTGCGGACCTCGATACTCTCATCGCCGAGTTGATCGTGGTGGAGCCGCCGGAGGAGGAAGATCCGCCGGTCGTGGTTCCATTGATCGGTGCCGACTTGGCGTCCGGTGCGTCTGAGCTGACAACGCCATTTCCGGCAACTCGCACGGATGCACGCTTGGTTGCGGCGGTTAATCGACCGCGGGCTGACCTGGCGCAGCGGCTGCAGCGCGAGGCCGGAGCGGCAATGCTGGTCACGGCCGAAGCGGCGCCTGACGCCCCGGGCGGCGGCTACAACCTGGTATTCCGCGCGGGTGACGAGCATTATCTGTACCGCGCGACGAGTGGGCTTGTGCAGCTTATCGATGCTGATTACGAATTCAGCGAGACGGGCGGCGCCTGGCATGCGGCCGAATTCGCGCACGCTGCTCCGCCTAACCAAATGCCCGGCGATTTCAACATGGATGGTCGTTTGGACGACCAGGACCATGCCGTGTGGCGAAACGCCTACGGAACCTGGTCGCTTACCGAATATTTGCCGGCCGACGGCAATCGCAATGGCATCGTCGATCTGGCCGATAGCGTCATTTGGCGAAAGAATCTCGGCGCGATCGCCGGCGACTTCGATCGCAGCGCCGCGGTCGATCAAGGCGATTACGACACTTGGCGAAGTTCTTTTGGATCGACCACCGACCTGCGCGGCGACGGAAACCACGACCGGCTCGTCGACGCCGCCGATTACGTCGTATGGCGGAAGCGCAGATGCGCGAGTCGGCCGGAGGGGCGGCAGTTTCTCAAGGCGAGCAGGTCGCCGAAGCGGCGATGTTGTTTGAGTCTTTTGCAGCCGGCGTTGAGCAAGCTGACGGCACACGCGTCCTCGTAGTTTCCGCGTCGGGCCCGCTTGTTGCAACAATCGAATTTGTGGCTGCCGATTCGATGCGAGCAACATTAATGCGGGATGATGCGCCGCGGCGACTAGCGTTTGAATCGGTCGCTGCGGAGGTCGACGACCTGAATCTGCTCGTGTCGCTGGAATTGAATGCGAGTGATGATGCGGCGAGCGACTCCATCGCCAATCAGTTGCTTGAGCCGGCGCCTGTCGTCCAAGCTCAGGCGATCGACCTGGCATTGGCTTCAATTTTCGCTCGGCGGTCGTTCCGGCCGCTGCGTGCTGCCTGGTAGCGGCGGGGCCGCCGGGTCGTCGAGATAGCGCCAGTTCTTGACGAACGAGATCAGGTCGGCCATGTCTTGAGGCGGAATCAGTTTTTCCAGGCCGTCGGGCATGAGCGACACGCCATCGGAATGAAGATCGTCGATCTCGGCGCGGCGAAGCGTCACGATTTTGCCCTCCGCCTGTTTCAGCGTTACGGATGTTGAGGTTTCGGTCGTGAGTATCCCCGTGTAGACGCGTCCGTCGGTGGCGACCGCCGTGTAGCTGAAATAGTTCGAGTCGATGGCCCGGTTTGGCTGGATGATGTCGGTGAGCAGTTGTTCGGCCGAGCGTTCGCGGGAGTCTGAGATATCGGGCGCCACATCGATGCCGACGCCCGCGACGCGGTGGCAGTTGGCGCACTGTTTCTTGAAAACGACGCGGCCGCGTGATGGATCCGCTGCGAGCGAGAGTGCCGATTGGTATTTGGTCAGCGCCTCGCGGCGGTCTGTAGGCACGGCTTCCGCGAACAGCGTTATTGAGCGCTCACGGATCGCTTCATCACGATGATTCACTAGCAGCTTGATGCGATTGGCATCGAGGGCCGTTGCGGCAATTCGCTTGCCTGCTATTTCGTCGAGAAGAAGTCTTGTTCGCTCGGTGTCGGCAAAGACACCGTCGAGAATGGCGCGTTGCAGGGCTGGCGATTCGCTGGAAAACCCTTCCAACAGCGCGCGCCACGGCCGGATGTCGCTACCGCGTCGAAGTGCTGTAACGGCATGGGCGCGAACCTTTTGGGATGGATCGTCGAGAGCGAGAGGCCCGAGGACTTGCGCTGCGTCATCCGAAAACGCGAGCAAATCAACCGCTTCGCAGCGGTCAGGTTCCGACTCGTCAGTGTCGGTCGCGTCCATTTTGGACAACTTGAATGTAAAATCCACTTCACGCCTCTGATCCTCGTCCAGCGCGGCCTTCAGTTCGTCAACTGACGCGCCGCGCTTCGCGGCTTCCTCCAGGAACGCGGTTAGGCCAAGCCTTTGGTAGTCGTTCGGAGCCAAAGTCGCCTTTAGCGCGATCGCTTGCTGTGACGCTTTTGGCGAAGCGGCCGCAAGCCGCGCGAGATCGGCGACCAGTCGCTCCGAATCAGGGATGCGGTCGTCGAGCAGGTTGCGCGACTTCACGACTTTTGCCAAAAGCGATCCGCCACGATCGCCGGCTGCTATCAACATGGCGTACTGTTCCCACCGATCGATCGGCGGCTTAAGCGAGGGCTGCTCTGTGGTCAACCGCGCTTGAAAGCGCACGCGAGCATCCGGATGACCGCATAAGTTCGACGTAGGGTACAAGCGCAATTCCGCTCCAGCGGCGCTCGATTCGACGGCGAGAATTGCTTGTTCGACGACACGTGGCTCATCGTCCTGAAGTGACTTAATGAGCACGCCCTCAGTGATCGTTTTGAGGCCCTCTAAAACTCGTAGGGCATAAATCCTTGCCAGCGGCGAGCGGTGTACTCCTACTATCGATGCCAATTTTGGCGCGATAGTTTTGTCTTGCCGCTCGAGGAGCAGACGCGCGGCCGTTTCGCGCCACCAGGCACTGGGATGGGCAAAGTGCTCGACAAGTGTGTCGCTTGATACGCCGGAAAGATTTGGCTGTGGCGGCCGGCGGAAGTCTTGCGGCACGATGCGATAAATTCGGCCGCGGTCGTTGCCCCACATCAGGTCCGGCCGCTTGCGCAATTCCTCCGGCATCCACTCAGGATGTTCGATCACCGCGCGGTACATGTCGACGACATACAGGGCACCGTCGGGACCAGTTTCGAGATTCACGGGCGAGAACCATTCGTCGCGCGAGGCAAGGAATTCAACTTGCATTCCGTCCCCCTCCCCATTTCGGGGAGGGGCCGGCTGCGACGTGAACGTCACGCCGTGCGGCTTCATGATTTCGCGGTGCACCAGGTGGCCCGTCGGCTCGCAAACGAAGATGTTTCCATAGAACTCGGCGGGTAGCGCGTCGCCTCGGTAGATCGCAAGGCCGCAGGCGGCCGTGAACTGGCCGGCGTGAAGGTTCGACGTGGTCCAGACGTTGGTGATCGGAAACACGCGCGACTCGTCCCCCGCCTTCGCCACGTCGTGCGAAACGGCATCCACCGCGACTAGCGGGTTCTTTTTTAGATAGCGGTCCTCCAACACGATGTGGATCGCCGGGTTGCGGTTCGAGCACACGAAGCGATTGCCGTAATCATCGAACGCGAGGCCGAACTGGCCAGCGCCGGAGACCGATTCAAACTTGCGAGTCAGCGGATCAAAGCGAAAATCCATGCCGCTGATCGAGACGGGCGCGGCGTTCGGCCGTCTCGCGTCCACGATCGTCCCGCCACGCAGGCCGTTGGCCACGTAAATGTGATTGTCGAGCGCGAGCGTGGGATGATTGGCGCGGAGTTGCGTGTTCCCTTCGGCGAAGCCTGTGTACCAGGTTTCATTGACGTCGGCCTTGCCGTCGCCTGTCGTGTCTTTCATGTAAGCGACGCGGCCAGCCATCGTGACGAACACGCCGCCTTTCCACGGCTGCAGCCCCGTGGCGAACGGCAAGCCCTCGGCGAACACAGTGGCAGTTTCGAAGAAGCCGTCGTTATCGGCGTCTTGCAGCACGGAAATCCGCGAGCCGCCTTTTTTGCCGGGAATGCCGTTCGGGTAGTCGCGCATCTCGACGATCCACATGCGGCCGTCTTCATCGAAGCGAATGGCGACCGGATCGACGACGTTTGGCTCGTGGGCCGCAAGCTCGATCTTTAGTCCCGGCGCGACGACGAAATGGGCGAGAGACTCTTGCGGAGACACCGGGCTACGGGCGCGTGGTGACTCGCCGGCGAGTACGACGGCTGCAAGAAGTAGGGTGGGTGCTTGCACCCACCATGCCATCCATGCGAGCGGTGTGGCGGGTGCGAGGACCCGCCCTACATCCAAGGAAAGTGCGCGAATCGTCAAGGTGCGCAGGGCGAGCTTCATTCCAGCTCCTTCAACAGGCGCGTTGCCTCTTCCACAAGCCGCTCGCCGCTGCCGGGCTGGACGCGAGAATTGACGATTTCATAGCTGCCTTCGACGAATGCCTTCTTGGTGGGGATGTAGGCTGGCGAGTCGTTCGTGAGCTCGACGACGAGCGTTGTTTTGAACGGCGAGGCCGCTTTGATCGCCAGGCCAAGCTCGACGAAAACTTCGCCCGGCAAGGTGACGATGGCCGTGTCTGTCCCCAAGCGAAAGACTTGCACTTCGAGCGGCAAGCTATCGGCGGTGCGGTTTTCCAAATCCATGATCGTCGAGGCCCGCACCTGCTCGAGGAACGGCAGCTCGCGGCCGCCGACCAGTTCCATTTTCTTGCGTGCGTCGGCGCGATCCTCGTCCGAAAACTGCTGCAGCGGGGCCTCCACGATGGCGCTTCGCACTGCGAGCGATGGCTCGGCAATCGGCGTCAGCGAATCCTGTTCGATCGCCGTGCCGGTGGTTTCGGCCAGCAGCCGGCCAATGTCGGCGGCCGTCCGCCGATCGCGAGTTCGTACGTCGATGTGATTGATGTCGCCGCAGGTGCCCGTGCCGAAGAGCAGCGTGAACCCTGGCCCGAAATCCTCGCGAAGTCCGCCTTCGAGGAATTTCGGATAGTCGGCCGAATATTCTGTGCCGCCGACGGTGTCCAAATGCATGGCGAAAGATACGATCGCGGCCGCGGGGTCCGTTCTGCCCCGCTCGACGATCGAAATGATTCCGACCTGTGGATCCGTTGGCCCGGCCGGGCGAACAATGTCCGGATTGAGCTCGCCCGGGTTAAATCGCACCGTGCCATCCTTCATGAAGAAACGCCGATTAAACGCCAGCCGATCCTCGCGGGCGTAGCCGGCCGCGAGCTCGACTGGCTTCAAGCCTGCCTTCGCCGCCACGATCGCGGCGACGATGTTTTCGACCAACTGCGCCGGATAGTCGATCGTCTCGTATTGGTCCTTACCGAATCGGGCAACGGACTTGTCGTGCAGATGCTTGTGGAGTGAACCGAAGTAGAGCGGTCCCGTGTGCGTATGCGTCGCCGCGATGGCGATGTTCTCGGCCGGAATTCCCGCGGCCTCACTAGCTCGGTGGCGGGCACGTATCGAAACGTCGCGCGGAATGCCGACCAAGTCGCAGAACACGATCGCCGTCGAGATGTCCCCTTGTTGAAAAATGATCGCCTTGGCCTTCAGAGGATCTCTGGTTCCGGTGCTGAGGCGTTCGTGGAAATAGCCGCTCATGCGGAACGGAATCGGCGGCGTGATATCGACGACGGCGATGCCCGCCTTCAGCGGCTCGGCAGCGGCACAAAACGGCGACAGTAGTAAACCGCTGGCGGCAAAGAATGCAAAATGCAAAATGCAAAATGACAAATGCAAAATGCTCGGCATCCTCCATTTTGCATTTTGCATTAAACATTTTGCATTTTGCATTGGATCATCTCCAAAGACTTCAGTTCGCGATCCCACTATTCGTGCTGAGCCGGCGCCGGCTTCGGTCCCTTGCCAACCGGCCACAGCTCCCAGCGGCGAAAATAGATTTCCGCCAGCTCCGACTGCAATTGCAGCCGTCCCTCGCGCGGCGAAACGTCGAACGCTTCGTTGACTTTCGTTCCGTTCACGAACACCTCGATGTGGCCGCCGTCGCAGATCACGTCGAGCCGCGTCCAGTCGCCCGGCGGGCTGTCTTTATCCTGCTGGCCGCGGACGCCTTTTACGTCCTGCCAATCCGGGTCGCGGCCAAACCAGTTGACGCGCTTCAAGCCACCGAGCGTGAATGTCTCGCGCGGCCCTTCTGGGCTCCATATTACTTCGCCATCGCGGTCGCGGCCAACGTTACATGTGTACGAGAGCCGCACGGGCTGGCCGTTTTCGTCGTTTCCCGGAACGGGCACAAAATCGCCGACGCCGCCTTCGATGATTTGCACTTCGATGGCGGGCATCCACGTTCCGCTGTAACCGCCGTCGATGCCGTTGCTGTGGATCAAAAGGCCCGAATCCATGGCGGCGTTCTTGCGATCGGCCCAGGTGCGCTCGCCCCATTTGAATTCCAGCACGAGATGATAGTCGCGATACCGCTTGTTGGTCACGAGGCCGCCCAGGCCGTCGCCCGTGATATGCAGCAGGCCGTCATGAACTTGGAACACTCTGCGCGGGTCTTCGAGCTTCGTGTCTTTGAGCCACGTATAGCAATCGCCAAGCGACTTACCGTCGAACAGGCGGATCACGCCATTCACGGGCGAAACAACTTGCGCGGCACTTGCTTCTTTCGGTTGCGCAGCAATTGCATG
Source organism: uncultured Planctomycetota bacterium (assembly GCA_963713365.1). Taxonomy (GTDB): domain Bacteria; phylum Planctomycetota; class Planctomycetia; order Pirellulales; family Lacipirellulaceae; genus JABDGM01. Next base: position 383,071 of record CAVQLN010000017.1, read on the forward strand.
AGGCTGGACGATAAGGATGCAGGCGCAACAAGAATATGCCTGCCAGCAAGTTTTCTTCAACCTAAACATTGCTTCTTAGCGCAATTGTTTGTGAACAGGAGGTAACAGAGGAAGCAGAGACCTAAAGGCTCTGCTACCTCTGCTTCCTCCTGTTCAATCCACTTCCGGCGTATTTGTGTGTTTATTTGTCAGTGCATTTCGGCTTCGACGGTGCCGATGCCGCCGCGGTAGTAGTTGAACTTTACGTGCGGATGGTCGGCCAAAAGCGACATCGGCACGCTCGCGTCGGGGATGCGCTTGCTGATCATCAGCGCGGTGAGCCGGATGCCGAACGGGTTGTCGTGGTGGCCGGGGTGCCAGATCGAAACGCAATCGGCTTTCCACGTTTCAGCCGGGCCCACGGTGGCGGCGCGGGTCGGCACCTGCGGCACGTAGCCGCCGCCGGACGTGCGGGCGTTTTGGATGACGGTCATCGGGTGCAGGTCGGTGATCCGCGATTTGAGCTGGCGATACACGGCCGGCGGCGGCGGCTCGTGCTTGCCACTGGCCTTCGCGCTTGGGCGGGTCGTTGAACGCCCAGTGCTTCACCTCGCCTTGCCCGCCCTGCATGACCAGGCAGCGCACGTCGTCGTAGCTCTTGGAGTATGCTTCCAGATCGAGCGGGAAGTGAATGTTCTCGGCCGGCATGCGCAGCTCCGGCCGGATGCGATTGAAGCAAAGCTCCATGTCGGCCTTGGCGAACGAGAGCGGATGATCCATCGACACCGGCCGGTCGTTTTCGATCCACTCGTCCATGCCCCAGAAGTGGGCATGGTGCAGCTTCAAGTCCGAGAGCGTTCACGATGCGGGCCACGAGCGGCAACTGCTCGGTCGGGCCGATCGGGCCGCAGATGCCGACGGGGTTGTCGGCCGTCGCCTGCTGCCAGGACGCGGACGTATTCCAGCGCTTCGGCACAATAGAATTCTTCGAGCGTGTCGTAGATCGTGACTTCGAAGCCGTCGCGCGACAGCTGCAAGCAGGTCGTTCGGTGTGAGCTTGCGCCGCGTCGGCGAGCAAATGCGGATCGAGCGTCGTGTAGTCCCACCAGCCGGGCGCCACTTTGCTGATCGGTCTGGCCATTCATTTGTCTCCGTAGGTCAGGCTTTGCCTGACGTCCTTGTTCGTCAGCGAAGCCTGACCTACCAAAATCTCCGCCAGCAAATCGGTTTGCGGAAACGGGTGGCCGCGGTGCTGGACGAATGCCTCGGCGAACGCGACGCCGGCTTCGCTGCCGCGCTGGCGCTGTGAGCGTTTCATGGCATCGATGTACTCGTCCATGCCGTGATGCGAGCGCAGCCAATCGCGCTGCGAGGCGTGGCAGGCCAGCATCTCGATCTTTGCGATCGATCTGCTCGGCTGATGTCGACGTACGTCGTCGGCATCACAGCTCGACAGCGTGTACGGATCGCGACCTTCGACCGGGTCGCAATAGTATAGCCAGGGGATCGCCGAGCCCGGGACCAGCGGCAACGTCGAGGCGTTGGGAATCGGATAGCTGAACGCCGCTGCCCGGGCCAAGCAGGTGCACCTGCTCGTGGTCGAGCATGTAATCGTGCCGCGGGTGCGTGAACAGCAGCGTGGGCGCGACTGCGGCGCAGCAGGTCGATCGTCTTGCGGTTCGCGGCCTTGTCGAACACGACCTGAATATCGGGCTCTTCGAGGCAGTGATACGTGGCGCCAATCGATTTGGCGGCGGCTGTCCCTTCGCCGCGCCGAACGGCGGCGATCTTCTCGCGCGAAAGCGTGATCGAGCCGCAGTCGCCGGCGGCCACCGTGGCGATGTGAATCTCCCAGCCGGCGTCGGCCAGGCGGATGAGCGTGCCGGCGCAGAGAATTTCGGCATCATCCGGATGCGCCAGACAGACTGCAGTGCAACATGGCGGGAATTAGGTGTCGGGTGTCGGGTGTCAGGTGTCAGGTCAGCCGACACGCCTCGGCCCTCCACCGTTATGCCAGAATATTTTGCACCACGTGCCCCGCTACGTCGGTCAGGCGGAAGTCGCGGCCTTGGTAGCGATAGGTGAGCCGCTCGTGGTCGATGCCCAGCAGGTGCAGCATCGTGGCGTGCAGGTCGTGCACGTGGACCTTGTTTTCCTGAGCCGCAGTAGCCGAGCTCGTCGGTCGTGCCGTACGTCATGCCCGGCTTGATGCCGCCGCCGGCCAGCCACATCGAGAAGCCGCGGATGTGGTGGTCGCGGCCGGCGTTGCCGGCTGTTGACGTCGCCCTGGGCCATCGGCGTGCGGCCGAATTCGCCGCCCCAGATGACGAGCGTGTCGTCGAGCATGCCGCGCTGCTTGAGGTCGCTGATCAGGGCCGCGGTCGGCTTGTCGGCCGACTGTCGCACAGCTCGCGCGTGTGCTTGTTGATGCGCGTTGTGGTGGTCCCAATCGCGGTGATAGAGCTGAATGAACCGCACGCCGCGCTCGGCCAGGCGGCGGGCGAGCAGGCAGTTGTAGGCGAACGAGCCGTCCGGCCCCTTTGACGCCGTACGAATCGAGCACGTGCTGCGGCTCGTCGGCGATGTCGACCAGCTCCGGCACGCTCATCTGCATGCGGAACGCCAGCTCGTACTGGGCGATGCGCGTGGTGATTTCGGGATTGTGTACCTCGGCGTCGTGCAGTGCGGTTGAGGTGGTTGATCGTGGCGATGACATCTTGCTTGCCGCGCGCGATCGACGCCGGGCGGGTTGCCGACGTAGTGCACCGGGTCGCCGGTCGAATGGAACGGCACGCCCTGGAAGCGGCTCGGCAAGAAGCCGCTGTGCCACTGCCGCGAGGAGATCGGCTGCGGCGACTGCGCGTGCCGGCGCGGCTCATCAGCACGACGAAGCCGGGCAGGTCGGCGCACTCGCTGCCCAGGCCGTAGTTGACCCACGAGCCCATGCTGGGCCGGCCGGAGATGCTCGTGCCCGTGTTCATGAACGTGTGGGCCGGGTCGTGATTGATCTGCTCGGTCTGCATCGAGCGGACGATGCAGATGTCGTCGGCGATGCTGGCGATGTGCGGCAGCAGCTCGCTGATGCGCTGGCCCGATTGGCCGTGGCTGGCGAACTTGACCTGCGGCCGAAGCAGCGCAGCTCCTTGCCTTGCAGCTGGGCGATGGGCTGGCCCGGCGGTGTACGACTCGGGCATCGGCTGGCCGTGCATGGCGGCGAGCTTGGGCTTTTCGTCGAACAGTTTCGAACTGCGACGGCCCGCCGGCCATGCAGAGGAAGATCACGCGCTTGGCCTTGGGCGCGAAATGGAGCGGATTGCACGGCGCCGCTCGACGTGCTCAACGGCCCGTTGCCGCGGCGCCGCGACAGCTCGCGGCTGGAGCAACCCGGTCAGTGCGATCGAGCCCAAACCGAGCGACGCCCGGCCGAGGAACGTGCGGCGAGCGAGCTGTTCCGCTGTGTGAAGATGTGCGATTCATGGCAAAAAACTCGGTAGGGTGGGCACTGCCCACCACGATTCGGCGTTGTCGAATGGTGGGCGATGCCCACCCTACTAATTCCGATAAATGGTTTCGTTCAAGTTTAAAAGCACCCGGCTGACGACGTCCAGGCGGCCAGTTCGGCCAGCTGCAGTTTTCGGCGTCGTGTTGAAATGCCGACCGACAGCCAGCGCTTCGGCCGCTGCGGCATTCGTTGCAAAGTACGCGCGATGCTTATCCAGCAGTTAGCGCAGCAGATCGATTTCCTCGCTGCGTGCGTCGCGGCCCAGCACCATGCCGCCAGGCCCAGCGTAATTCGCCTGTTGTCGTCGCCGTGTGCCTCGGTGAGCACGCGGGCAGCCAGGGCGCGGGCCGCTTCGACGAACGACGGATCGTTCAGCAGCACCAGCGCCGCGCTGGGCGTGTTCGGAATTACTGCGTTGGGCCGTGCATTCTTCGCGCGTCGGCGCATCGAACGCCAGCAGCCACGGGTGCAAATACTGCCGCTGCCAGTGCACGTACACGCGCGCGGCGGAACTGGTTCTCGTCGGTCGACGGAGAGTAGTCGCGCTCCGGGAAATTGAGGTGGCAGGTAGTAGCCTTGGCCGGCTGATACGGGCGAATGAAATCGCCGCCGATCTTCCGCACCAACAGGCCGCTCACGGCGAGCGCGTTGTCGCGAATTTGCTCGGCATCGAGCCGAAACCGCGATTGGCGGGCCACCAGCCGATTGTCCGGGTCGATCGCTTCGACCTCCGGCCGCGGCAGCGACGACTGCCGATAGGCGCTGGAGGTCACCATCAATCCGCACCATGTGCTTCACGTCCCAGCCGCTGTCCACGAATTCGACCGCCAGCCAGTCGAGCAAATCGGCGTGTTGCGGCCATTCGCCTTGCGAGCCCAGGTCGAGCAGCCTCTTCGACAGTCCGATGCCGAAATATCGATGCCACAGCCGGTTGACGACGACACGTGCCGTGAGCGGGTTCTTTCCGTCAACCAGCCACTTGGCCAGGTCGAGCCGCGTCGGGCGGCGGTCGGCACGTGGGCGAGTCTCTCCGAGACTCGCATTGAACGTTGCGTTTTCCACTCGACGAGAGTCTGCGCTGCCGTGACTGGTATCTGTCAGCGATCCATCCGCGTCTCGGAGAGACGCGGCCACGTGAAGCGGTTCGAAGAAATGCGGCACTTGCGGCTGAACCACTTCGCCCGACTGATCCATCCAGTTGCCGCGCGGCAGAATGCGAACGTCGCGCGGCGTGGTGGCCTCGGTGATCATGGTCGGCACGAACTGGGCCTCCAGCTCGATTCGCTCACGTTTGAGCGAGATCAGCTCGTCGCGTTTCTTCTCCCAGTCGGTTCGGAAGTTGTCGCCCAGCTCGGCTTCGAGCTCAGCGATTTTCTCGTCGATGGCCTGAATCTTTTCGTAAACTGGCAGCGTCCAGGCCAGCATTTCGGGCGGCCGCTCGGTGGGCAGGGAGTTGGAAGCCGCTTTCTCAAACGAGCCAAAGCGGTCGACGTCGGCAAAGAACGCGCCCAGGCTGTAGAAATCGCGCTGCGTGATCGGGTCGAACTTGTGATCGTGACATTCGGCGCAGCCCATCGACGCGGCCAGCCACACTTCGGAGAAGTTCCGCACGCGGTCGGCGAGGTGCTTGGCCCGGTATTCGCCGTCCTGCGCGCCGCCTTCGTGCGTGGTTTGCAGAATGCGGTTGTAGCCGGTGGCCACGAGCTGCCACATCGTTGGATTCGGCAGCAGGTCGCCGGCTAGCTGCTCGATCGTGAACTGGTCGAACGGCAAATTGTCGTTGAACGATTTGATGACGTAATCGCGGTACGGCGCGATGCGATGGTCCTGGTCGCCGTGATAGCCGACCGTGTCGGCGAAGCGCACGAGGTCGAACCACCAGCCGGCCATGCGTTCGCCGTAGGCCGGTGAGGCGAGCAGCTTGTCAACGAAACGCTCGTAGGCGTCGGGCCGATCGTCTTGTAGGAACTCATCGATTTCAGCCGGCGTCGGCGGCAGGCCGATCAGGTCGAAATAAAGCCGCCGCGCGAGCGTGACGCGATCGGCCTCAGCCGCGGGCTGGATGTCGTGCTGTTGTTGTTTTTCGCCGAGGAAGCGGTCGATCGAGTTGCGTACGCGCGAGTCATCGTTGACATCGGGCGGACTTGGTCGTTCCGGTCGAATGTATGACCAATGCGGCTGATACTCGGCGCCGGCGTCAATCCAGCGGCGCAGGAGCTCGACTTGCTGAGGCGTGAGCGGCGGCCTGTGGGAGTTCGCCGGCGGCATGCGATACTCGGGGTCGTCGCTGGAGACGCGCAGGATCACTTCACTGTTCTCCGCGTCGCCCGGGACGACGGCCCACTCCGTTGCGCCCTCCAATGTGTCAAGCCGGAGCTCCGCCTTGCGATTGCCGGCGTCGTGGCCGTGGCAGGGGAAGCAGCGGTCGGAAAGGATCGGGCGGATGTCGCGGTTGAAGCGGGGGGCGTCGGATTCCTTGGCGCCCAGTGACCGGGCCACGGCGAGCGACATGACGCACGCAACAATTACCAAGGCCGCCCGCATCTGGCGAACGCCGAAGGCGTTCCACCCCGTAGCCCAGGGTCGCCCTGAGGTTGCCGAAGGGTGCACCCTGGGAGAAAGGCAATTGACTTCGGTTACTCCGGAGGAGTTACACACCGGCTTCCAAGAGCCAATTGTGTAACGCCTTCGGCGTAACCGCGGTATAGGGTGCCGCGTACCCAGGGTGGCGCGGCTGCGCCGCTGACCCTGGGCTACGGTGTTGTACCGCTTCGCGGTAAGAGCAAAGTTACTGATCCGTTTATCGTTCATTCAACGGTAGCTGCGTACTCATTATTCCAACTTTAAGACTGCTCAAGAAACCGCGCGTTTATTCGGTGGGGACGGCGGCGATGCCGTACATGTTGAAGCCGCGCGATCGGATATCAGGCGGCTCAAGGCCGCCCAGCCTAATTGTCTCCGCCTGCTTGATTTCCCGCTTCCACACGGAAAAGGGGAAATCGATGCTGCGCCCGGCTCTCACGGCAAGCGAATTACGTTCATGCCACTCGGTCTTGGCGCCGTCCAAACCGATGTCAAGGCCAGTGTCGGTAAAACCCTCCCGCAGCCAACCGGGCACTTCCATATTATTGTCCAGGAAGACATACAGGGTAGCCGGCCGGGCGATTTGGACCGTAATTTCTAAATCCCGCACGAACTTGTCGTCGTTGAATGGCATGACATAGTCTCCACCGACGAGAAATTCTGGCAAACCCGTGGCGTCCATGCCGTTCCACTCGTGGTCCCGGTCGACAAAGCACAGCGCGTCTTCCTGCAGGCCGCCGTGGACAATCTGGTACGACTTCATGCTTTCGGCCGTGCGGATGTTGTCCCGCACGTCGACAATCACCGGCTCTCGCGTTCGGCCGCTGACGCCGTGGACACCCGCGAGAAACTGGTTTCGCTCCACAGAAACGACGCGTTCAAACTTTCCGGCTTTATTGAGCGACAGCGCGTCGCCTTGCTCGAGTCGCCGGCTCGTTGCGTGCTCGGTCGACTCGACCGCATTCGTGGACAAATCGACGCTGCCCTGAAATACGACGACCTGCGTTTCGCCATCGTCCGAAATCGATAGGCCGAATTGCGTACCCAGGTCGACAACCTTGGCCTGCGGCGTTTCAATCGTGAACCCGCGGCCGCGCGCGTTCGCTAATGTGGTAACGCGGCCGCGCCGACAGCGAATGGAAGTCGCTGAAGTGATTTCGAAATCGGCCGGACCGTACACGGTGAGCTGCACGCCGGCGTCGAATGTTAACTCGGCAGTTCCCTGCTGCAATTGCAGCCGCTCTCCAACATGGCAGCGCGACAATAATCGATCTGATTCAGCGGTGGGCAACCATAGAACTTCGCGCAATCCGGTGATGGTGGCAACTTGCTGCTGATTCGGTGTGGCGCTGGAACCAGCGCGAATGAAAAGCTGCCAGCCTATGGCGGCGACCGCCATTGTGCAGGCCAGAGCCGCGAGCATCTGCGGCATCCATGGCCTTCGCCGCGCCGAATCAGCGACGTTGGCGCTCGCGAGCGATATGGGGGATTCGCCGACTGCAGAAAACTCGTCAAGACACAGCCACCGTAGTGCGGCCGTTTGTTGCAGATACTCCGCATACATGCGGTGCGCCGCTGGGTCCTCGACGAGCAGGGAGTCGAGCTGTTCACGCTCAGCCGGCGTGAGCGAACCCTCGAGCTGCGCATGCACCAGCCGGTGAATCGTGCGGAACAGTTTGTCGTTAGTTGAGTCCATCAATGTGTTTGCTGGGCCAGTTTGCGCTCAATGCACGAGTGCAGCGATGTTCGAATTCGTTCCAGGGCTTTGTAAACGGCCGCCGGCGACCGGCGGAGCCGAGTCGCAACTTCCTTTATATTGCTTCCCTGTACGTAGCAATGCCTCAATAACTCTCGACTGTGGACGGGCAGCTCCGAAACGCAGTCGCCCAGCGCCTGTTGCCGTTCTTCGAATGCTTCATCGGTCCAGTAGGGTTCGACGGCGAGGGTATCGATCACGCGCTGGTCAAACAGCAATCGGCTCCGGCTGGCGGCCTTGCGCCATGTGAGCACTTGGAAGTGCGCCACGCGGATCGCCCAGGCAGCGAAGTTGGTGCCCGGCACGAACTTGTCGAACTCTTCCCACAGCCGCACGTTGGTCTCTTGCAGAATCTCGTCGGCGTCGGTCCAGTTCGGCACGAGGCTGAGGATGTATCCGTACACCAGCCGCTCGTACTTGGTAATCAAACGGACAAACTGTCGTCGTGATTCGTCCATATTGTGTGCTGACGATCTTGCAGGCTGCCAACGAGTTCGCCATTGATAGCCATTGGTAAAGGGCACGAAATGACAGAATCTGACACGATCTCGCTTCAATTTAGGCCATTCTGCTCAGGCCGAAAGACGGCCACCGCAAAAAACCGATTGTCCGCGAAAAAAAGCCCGTCAACTTTTCGCGACTCGCGCCTTATAGACTGCGGCTAATGCACCAGGGCGGCCGATCCATCGGTTATCGGTCCTCTATCGGTGCAGGCAGGGCTGGAGCAACTTTTCAATTTGCGTTAGGGAAGCGGCGATACTGGCGGCCAGGGCACGCATTCCAGCGAGAATTTGCTCGCGCAAAAATCACATTTTTAAGTATTCTAGAAGGAAGGTGACGGAATCGCGATCGCCTGAGCTTGCGCTGCTCCGACCGCCGGGTGTAGAAGCTCGGCCTATCAAAAACGTCATTGAAAGAGTCTGCTGATCATAGCTTCGTGCGGAGGATCGATTGATGCGACATTGCAATTTATTGCTGATCGCTGCTGACGAGCGCTATTTGCATGATGTTTGACCATGAGCGTTTCGGCTCAGGTTACTTATTTCGACGCAAGCGTGAGCAATACAGTCGGCGCGGTAAGCGGTTTGGTCGATTGGAACGACGGCAATGATGTTACCAACACCAATGGTACCGCCACCGCGGACGGAAAGTGGCGCTTCCGAAATGACCAAGGAAACAATGGTATTTGGGAATCCACAGGATCCATGGCCGGCGCGGAAGACGCCGTGGAATTGAAGACAACGATCTCCGGCGTGGCGGACGGCACGTACGAAATTCTGCTGTTCTACCAGTCGAATACCAACTGGCCGATTCGGGCCGGGTTCACGTCGAACCCGAATATGAATCCGATTTACGACGAGACGGGCGCGCTGGGAACCGCCGGGACAAACATTGTCGGATCGGGTTTGACGTTCACGGGCACGACGCCGGCGGCCAATGCGGGCGAAGATCTTTTGTTCGCTTCACTCGGCCAATTGGCCGTCACGGGCGGCAGCTTCTCGGTATTCGTCGACGATCTGCCGGCGACGTCGATAACTCCGTTTTCAGCCAACAATCGCAGCTGGTACGATGGCATCGGTTACCGGCTTTCGGCACCCCCATCGCAATTCATCGATTCCGTGATGACCGGCTCGGCCTTCATTGGCACCACTTGGTCCGATGGGCAGCCGCCTTCGGCAGGGAAGAAGTACCGTGTTGTGAACGCCCACACCGTGAGCGTCGACTCGGCGTTCCCAGGGGACGAGTTAGTGATATCCACTGGCGGCGTACTCAACCTGGCTGCCAGTGCTGTCGACATCCGCAAATTGATTGTCGAAGCAGGTGGTAACTTGACCGAGTCAGTGAGCGGAGACTTTGCCCTGGGCGACGTCAGTCTAGGCATTGCCAACCTGCGGGAGTTTCTAGTCCAGCAAGATTTGACGTTCAACATGGATGCGGGGTCTGACTTCTTCCTGGACATGAAGTTGGATGGACCGGGAAACCTCGCCTTCAACAGCAACGGGGCGGGCTCGGACCTCGTGCTCGGCGCGGCCAGCGGGCTCGAGGGCACGATTCGCTTTAACGGCAACGGCGATGAAGTGCAGCTCTTCGAAAACCAGGCGTATAACACGCTGGAAATGAATTCAACCGGGGCAAACACACTTGTTTATGCTCCGACCGCGCAATTGACCGCCGGCAATTTGATTTTCAATCAGCCGGGAACCGTGCAGCATGCTTCCGGCGACAGCGCCAGTCGCTTGCACGGTCCTTGGTCCTGGTTGCCAACGCGCCTGTTACGGTTGACTTGAGCGAGGCACCGTCCTCGAGCGAGGAGCGACGGTTCCTCATTACCACCGAGTTGCAAGGCAACAGCAACCTGACGGTCAATGGCACCGCAACCGACCCAACATCCGGCAACATAACCCTCAACGAGTTTGAAATCGGCAATACCGGCGAGCCGGGCACCGTATTGACCGATTCGTTCTCGGGCATAATCACGGCGAACGATTTCGTTAACGTCGAAATTCGACACGACTTGCCCAATGCGGGATTCATCGTCAATAACAATGCCCGATTGGAGATGGGTCATCAGGCCATTCCGAATACCAAGTCGATCACCTTTGGCGAGGTGACCGTAAATAACGGCGGCACGTTGGATGTAGGCTTTGAGCAAGGCCTTGGAACTGCCACCGGGGGCTACACCGCGGGGCATCATGCGAACGACTTGATTATTACCGACAGTGGTGGGCGCACCGGCGGCCTGACCTTGAACGATGGGGCAATTCTTCGTTTGCAAGTGAATGGCACGGCAGGTGACCAATTCGACTCGATCACGGCGGGCGGCGACGTCATGCTTAACGGCAAACTGAATGTACTCCTCAATCCGCCTGGCACGACGGGAGCCAGCGGGTCGGCCACGAACCCCACGTATTCGCCCGTCGTCGGCGACACGTTTGACATCATCAAGGTCACTGGCGGACCTGCCCCAGTCGGCGACTATGACGGCAGCGGCACAGTCGACGGCGGCGACTACAACTTTTGGCGAATGCATTTCGGCAGCGACAACGCGGCTGCCGACGGTAACCTGAACGGCATCGTGGACGCCGCTGATTACGTTCTCTGGCGCAAGAACGAAGGAACAACGGGGGGAGCAGGGGGCACCATCACCGGCACCTTCGATCTGGTGGAAGTCACCAATGCCGTTCCTGGCTTTGGCTTCGAAGTGATGTACTCGCCAAGCCTCGTTCAATTGCGAGTAATTGCAGCTGGAGCAGGGGCCGGCAGCGCTGTGCCCGAGCCGACGACGCTGGTGCTCGCCGCTTTGCTGCTGCCGCTGTTCGCAAAGCGTCGCGCACGGCGCTCCTAGTCGTCAGACCCTTGGGTGCCACTGCTGGCTTGCCCAGCAGTGTTTTCCACGGCGCGGCCTTGTTGTCGAAAGTCTCGCAGCGAATTAACCACGGTTCACCAGGGCATGCAACAAGGGCACAGCAGTGCGGCGCACTGCTGGACAAGCCAGCAGTGGCACCCGCGCGGAGCGAGTCTCTCCGATCGACATTCACCGTGGCGAAGTCTCGCATGTACTCTCTTGGCAGCTTACTTCTACCGCTCGGAAGGAAGATGGCGGCAAAATCGTATCTCCATCCGCGTCTTCGCCCCACGGCGAATCTTTGATCGGAGAGACGCGGCTACAACGCGATTGACCTGCGCGTTATTGCTCGGCGATAGTTGCCACACCGTGCACCAAACGTTAGCTTGACGCTCATGCTTCAAGCTGCGACGCCAACCACTCACGATGAAAGACCGACGCACGTTCGCTTTACTGTGCTGGCGTTTCTCTGCGCGTTGTCGTTTCTCACGTACTACGACCGCCAGTGCGTCGTTCGCGCAGGAGGACATCAAGGCTTCGTTGTCACTGGATGATGGGCAAATGGGCATCATCCTTGGCGCTTTTTGGCTGGCGTACGCCCTGTTTGAAATTCCGGGGGGCTGGATGGGCGACCGCATCGGCGCACGGTTCACGCTCACGCGCATCGTGCTGGCCTGGTCTCTGTTTACGGCACTGACCGGGGCCGCGACCGGCTTCGTCTCGCTTTTGATGTATCGGTTCCTGTTTGGCGTGGGCGAAGCGGGAGCGTATCCGAATATGGCGCACGTGCAATCGCGCTGGCTGCCGAAAATTGAGCGGGCCCGCGCTGGCGGAATCTTGTGGCTTTGCGCCGGTGGGGCTTCGCGTTTGCACCGCTGCTGTTCGGATCGATAACGCGTGGCATCGAGTCGCTACAGGCCAATCTGAACGAGTCGACCATGTTCTACTGGTTCGCCTCGATTCCCAGTTGGCGGATCGGATTCTTCGCCTCGGGTTTACTAGGCGTAGTTTGGTGCCTGGCGTTCTACCCATGGTTCCGCGATGAGCCGGCGGAAAAGAAGTCGGTCGGAGCGGCCGAGCTGCGGCACATCCACGAGGGCCGCGGCACGATCGAGACGGGCCACAGCATGGACGGCGCCACTTGGCGCAAGCTGTTCGCGTCGGTCTCGCTGTGGGCGATTGCCATTTATTACTTTTGTGGAAGCTTCGGCTGGTCGTTTTTCGCTAGTTGGATGCCAAGGTATATGAAGGACGTGCATGGCGTGGAGTTTGCCAAATCGGAATGGTCCTCCGCGTGGCCCATGTTCTTTGGCGGCATCGCATGTTTGGTCGGCGGCATATTGAGCGATGAGCTGGTGAAGCGGACCGGTTGGCGTCGGGTCGGCCGGGCCGTATTTCCGATTACGGGTTGCTTTATCGCGGCCGTGGCGATGCTTGCCATTCGGCACGTAGACTCGCAGCGCGAGGCGACCATCTTGATGTGCATCGCGGCCGCCGCGTTCGATTTTGGTCAAGGGGCCAATTGGGCGGCGATTGTGGACATCGGCGGCCGATACGCCGGCGTCGCGCTGGGCTTCATCAACATGATCGGCTGCCTGGCCCATGCCGCTCAGCCATGGATCGGGCAAAGAGTATTCAACACGTTCGGGTGGGACACGCTGTTCGGAATCTATGCCATCGCGTTTCTGCTGGCGATGACGACTTGGACGGTCATTAATCCGCTGAAGCGGTTTTACGATCAGAGGTAGTGTGAGGACCAGACGCTAAATGAAGGGTGGCATGCCTTCGCCGCGCAGCGGCGTAGGCATGAATTCGCGAGCCTCATGCTTACTCGCCGCGGCGAGAGAGCATGCCTTAGCGGTCAACGTCGCAACTTGGTTGCCACCGGGTTGCTCGCGTCGATGAAGCGCAGGTGGCGATTCTTCCAATGCTTGGCATAGTCCACGCCAATGCGCTTGGTTCTGATGATTCGCGGGCGGTAATCGGCCTCTTGTATAAGAAAGATTTCGTCGCTGGTTAGATCAAGACCGTTGTCTACGAGCGTAATGCCAAAGTGCATTGCCAGCCTGGCTGGCCCGGTGAGATCGGCCTGCCAGCCATTGAGCGGTTCGGCGGCGCGAATCAGAACGGCCTGACCGCCGCCCGTTTGGCCGGTGACGATGTTGAACATGTAGTGCAGGCCGTAAATAAAGTAGACGTAAGCCCGGCCGGGCCGGCCATACAGCACTTGCGTGCGGTTCGTGCGCCCTTTCGACGCGTGCGACGCGAGATCCTTGGGGCCAAGATACGCTTCCGCCTCGACAATTCGCGCTCGGCGCAGTGTTCCACCAACGCGCCGCACCATGATCGTCCCTAGAACGTCCCGCGCTAGCTCGTCGGCCGGCTTTTTGAAGAACGATCGTCCTAATCTCTTGCGGCGCGACGAGGGCATACAGGCGCACTATCCGTTTCCCTGAGAGCGCAGCCGCATATACAGCTCTTGCACTGCACTGATGCAGCATCGGCCGTTCGCCGCCAGTGTCTCGCATCGGGCTCCGTCCGACTTCGATTTGGCCAACAGCTCGCGGATGCGAGTCGGAACGCCCTCGCGCACGTCGGCTTCAACGTCGTCGTATGCCAGGCCGAAGCAAGCGCAGATTGGCGCGTCGGGATCGTACGGATACACCGGTGCGCGCAGCTCGTCCATCGTGACGACCGCGTCGAATAGATTGAAATAGGCCACGTCGCAGCGCGGGAAGCCACAAAACCAAGCCGCATCATGCATTTTGCCCCGTGACTCGGGCCGAATGTGCGAATCGAGCGGCCGCGCCTCGACCGGTACGCCCAACGACCGGCACCGCGGACAAAACGCCCGGCCGTCGTCCTCGGGTTCACGCACGAATGCTTTGTTCATGAAATGAGTCGCTCGACGCCAAAGTTGCTGATTGCAGCCCGCAGCGCAAGCAAGGGAATTATGCCGTTAGCGCCGAACCCTTGCTTGCGCTGCGGGCTGCAAACCACCGCGGTTATGTGAGATTGCTGCAGATCGCTGAATCCTATCATTCACACTGCTGCGGTCAAAACAGCTATTTTGCACTGGCGACGTCGCGGAGGATGGCGACCAATGCATCGCACACGATGTCGGCAATTTGTTTGCCCTTTTCTGCGCTGGCCGCGAGAGGCTCACCGTAAGCGCCGATAGGTGTCATTTGCTTCATGGTGCGAAAGAGTGTCGCGCGCGAGGAGCGCAGGAGGTCGGCCTGGGCCCAATCGTAAGTGGGCACATTCGCACGCGGCTCGGCAGCCTCCATTCGCACGAGATGCGGCGCGATGTGAAGCATAAGCGACGTCTCAAATTCGCAGGCGTGGCCGACGCCGCCGGGCCCCGTTTCATTCAAGGCGATGAGCGCCTCGCTCGCCACGCGCCACCATGTTGCCACGACGATTTGAGAGTCTGGGTGCTGCGTCCCAAACTGTTCGAGCAACACTTGGCAAATGCCCTGGTTGCCGCCGTGGGCGTTGAGCACCAAAAAGTTGCGAAATCCATGCTGCCAGGCCGAATGCAAATACTGCTTCGTGACTTCCAGAAATGTTTTGTGATCGAGCGTTAGGCTGCCGGGGAATTCCATGTGATGGTCGGAGCAGCCCACCGGCACACCGGGCAAAACTAAAACCGATCCACCCAGGCGCGAGTTCAATTCCTGCGCAAAGTGCTCGACGATCATCCGGTCGGTCGCCAACGGCAAATGCGGTCCATGCTGCTCCACGGCCGCCACGGGCAGCACCACGGGCACGGCGCGGTCGATGCTTGCAAATTCGGGACTTCGAAGTTCTTGCCAGTTCATGATCGTTTCGCCGCCCACATTTCGAGTTCGATGCGAAAACCGGGCAACAGTTTCGCGCCTATCGTCGTTCGCACCGGCCGCGGCTGGGGCATCGCGTCGGCATACACGGCGTTGAACCGGTCCCATTCTTCGAGGTCCGCCATAAAGACGTTGACTTTGAACACGTCGGAAAAGTCGCAACCGGCCGATTTCAATTGCTGCCGGCAATTCTCGAGCGTGTACCTGGTTTGTTCGTCGATGTCCTGGCCGACGACGTTGCCTTGCGGATCGATCGCGACCTGGCCGGAAATGACGACCAGCTTATCGGCATCGAACTTCCAGTACAGGCGAATAAGGTCCGGCCGTTGTATGTTGCGACGGCATTTTCTGGCAATCGTTTCGCGCTCATTGCGTATCCTCACGCTTCTTTGTATTCACGAACATCGGTTTGATAATGCTGCAACGGCATCTCGATCAAGCTCGACGCCAAGCCCCGGGCCGGCTGGCACGGTTGCGACTGGCGGCTTCAAATCAAGCGGCGTCGCGAGCAGGTCGTGTTCGCGAATCAATCGGCCGAAAATATCCGACGGCCAGGTGCAGCTCGGCGCGGCAGCGCATTGGTGCAAATACATAGCCTCTAAGATCCCAAGGTCGATTTCGGAGCCGTGCCAGCACGGCAATCCGGCCGCCCAAGCGATGCGGTCAAGCTGTTGAAATCCGACAAGGCCGCCGTTGAAATTGAAGCCGTCCACGGCCGCCAGCTGCAACGCGCGAATCGCATCGTGCACGCGCTGGCCATGATAAATGTAAGGCAGCGAGACATGTAGCACGATCGGGATTGGCGAAAACTGCCGCAGCTTCGCGTAGTCATCCAACATCCATCGCGGAATGGGGTCTTCCAAACACAATACGTTCCCAACCTCGCTCAGTCCGTTGATACGCCGCCGCGTGTCGGCCGATGTATTCCAACGCTCGTTCGGATCGAGGATGACTTGCATTCGTGGCGCCTGCTCGGCGATCGATTGGCACCAGCCAACCACATCATCCTCCAGATCGCACTTGAACTTGATGCAGTCGTATCCGGCGTCGGCGAAGTGGGCCGCCAGCGGTTTGATCTCTTCCAATTTGCGATGGCCCGACCAGGCGCCGACGCGAACTTCCGGCTGAACCTGTCCGCCCAAAAGTTCCACGAGTGGCAGCCCGTGCAGCTTGGCGAACGCATCCCAAATCGCACATTCGAAGCCGTCATATTCTCGGCAATGCGCGATCGGCAGCTTCTGGCGACTCAGATCGTCGAACGAGGCTGCCCAACAGCCGCTTGGAAATGTTTTCGATGATGCGCCAGTCATGGTCGCGGTACAGTTCGCCGAGGCCGACAGTACCATCATCTAGATAAAGCTCGATGACGCACTTGGGAAGCTCATCGAACTGAACGCTCCAGCTCGCGCGGCCGGCAACAGGCAGCTTGTGCAGCGGCTGGTCGATGCCTGGGCTGTTGATCGTCCCGGGCCGGGCCGGCACGACGACTTCCGTGGCGACAATTCGCACGATACGCGTCATAAAAGCGACGAGAAATTAGTGCAGTAAACCGGTCGAGAGCCGTAGAGCAGCAAGAATATTATAAAACCGCCAAGGACGCCAAGTGCGCCAAGAAAATTCCAACTTAGCCAAAGACTTAACTTGGCGATCTTGGTGATCCTTGGCGGTTAAAATGTACTGCGAAAAGATACTAAGTCTCGCCGGGGTCTTCTTCCCACGCCCTCAGCACGACGACGCTGCACGGATTCAAGTGATACACGGTTCCGGCCGGCATGGCTTCGGGCGGTTCCGCCTGTGGCGTGAACGTATCGAAAACGAGATCCCATTTGGCCCCTTCCTGTGCGCCGGGAAGCTTGAAATCAATGGCCAGCGAGTGATCCGCATTAAACAGCAGCAGTATCGTGTTCCCATGAATATCCTCGCCATGCTCGTCCATATCGATCGAGCGGCCGCTGAGAATCACGCCGATGCATCGGCTGAAGCCAGCCTGCCAATCCTCGGCCTTCATCGGCGCGCCGCTGGGCGAGAGCCAGACGATATCGGGATTCTCACCGACCTCGGGCGCCGTGCCGTGAAAGAATCGCCGGCGATGGAACACAGGTTCCTCATGAAATAGATCGAGCACGCGCCGTGTAAAGCGCAGCAGTTGCTCTTGGCGATCGTTCAGCTCCCAGTTGAGCCAGGTGAGCTCGTTATCCTGACAATAGGTGTTGTTATTTCCGTTCTGCGTGTGTCCAAGCTCATCGCCAGCAAGCAGCATCGGCACGCCTTCCGACAAAAGCAGCGTCGCGAGAACGTTCCGTTTCTTGCGCTCGCGCAGCTCGATAACTTTTGGATCGTCGGTCGGTCCTTCCACGCCGCAGTTCCAACTGTGGTTGTCGTCGGCCCCGTCGCGATTGTTCTCACCGTTGGCCTCGTTGTGCTTGTGGTCATACGACACGAGGTCATGCAGAGTGAAACCGTCGTGGCATGTCACGAAGTTAACGCTGGCGTGCGGGCGGCGGCTGCTCCATTCGTAAAGATCGCTGCTGCCGCTGAACCGCGTGGCAAACTCGGGCAGCTTTCCGGCTTCGCCCTTCCAGAATTTGCGCACGCAGTCGCGATACTTTCCGTTCCATTCACTCCACAGAATGGGAAAATTTCCCACCTGGTAGCCGCCGGCGCCGAGGTCCCAAGGTTCGGCAATCAGCTTGACTTGGGAAATGACAGGATCCTGGTGGATGATGTCGAAGAAGGCGCCGAGTTTATTGACGTCGTACAGCTCGCGGGCCAGCGTGCTGGCCAAGTCGAAGCGAAACCCGTCGACGTGCATCTCGGTGATCCAATACCGCAGACTATCCATGATGAGCTGCAGCACGCGCGGATTGGTCATGTTAAACGTGTTGCCGCAGCCGGTGAAATCCATGTAATAGCGGGCCGACTCCGGCGACGGCTTGTAGTACGCCGCGTTATCGATGCCGCGGAACGACAGCGTGGGGCCCATCTGGTTGCCTTCGGCGGTGTGGTTGTAGACCACATCCAGAATCACTTCGATTCCCGCCGCGTGCAGGCCGCGCACCATCGACTTGAATTCAGAGACTGCGTCGAGCTGCGATTCGGGGGCCTCGTAGCGCGGCTCCGGCGCGAAGAAGCCGAGGCTGTTGTAACCCCAATAGTTGACGCGGCCGGTATCCACTAGGTGGCGGTCGTCGGCGTGGAAGTGAATGGGCAGCAGTTCCACGGCAGTGACACCGAGTGTCGTTAGGTGGTCCAGCACCGGGTCGGAGCCGATGGCTGCATACGAGCCCCGCAGTTTCTCCGGCACCATGGGGTGCAGCTTCGTGAACCCGCGCACGTGCATTTCATAAATCAGCGACTTGTGCATCGGCGTGCGCGGCGGCCGATCGTCGCCCCACGTAAACGCTGGATCGACCACGTGCGCCAGCGGGGCGAACGCCGCGTTATCGCGCGGGTCGAACGATAAATCCGTGGCCGGGTCGCCCAGCTTGTAGCCAAACAATTCATCCGCCCAGCGCAAGTTGCGGCCAATGGATTTCGCGTAGGGGTCGAGAACAATCTTGTTGGCGTTGAAGCGATGACCATTCTCCGGCTCGTAGGGCCCGTGAACGCGATAGCCGTAGAGTTGTCCCGGCGTGAGATCGGGGAAAAAGCCGTGCCACACGAGGTCCGTATTTTCCGGCAGGGTGATGCGAGCCGATTCGCGCGTGGTGTCCGCAGAATCAAAAATGCAAAGTTCGACTTTGGTGGCATGCTCAGAATAGATGGCGAAATTCACGCCGCGGCCATCCCAAGTGGCCCCCAGCGGATAAGGCTGCCCCGGCCAAACGCGGATGCCCGTTTCATGCTTCGCCCTGAGACGAGTTTGCCCGGAGTGCTTCTTATGCTGCTTGAGCGTGTCGACCGTGGCCATTAATAAACCTCAGTTGATTCTCTGGACAAGATTGCCGCCGAGAAGAGCAAACGCTATGCCGCGATGTTAGGGAATAGTTGAGGCGCTTTGCAAGCTCTACAGTTGTGTGCGCCCGAGTCGCAATGCATTGCCAATGACGCTTACCGAGCTGAAGCTCATGGCGGCCGCCGCTCGCTCACACGGCGATGTCGACCCGTTCATTGAAACTGCGGCGGTCATCGTTGCCCGGGTGCGCTTAGCCGCGAATCTCGAAGCCGCCGGCGTTACTCCAAGACCACAACTGGCCGGCCCGTTTTGGCCGATCTGGGCAGCGGCAAGTATCGGCCGAGAGAAAACCGCCCGGGGCCGCAAATCAAAATCGGCAGCAGCAGACCGATGAGCGCCAGATTGTATTCAAAGCCGCCGTTTTGCAATAACAACCCATTCTTTCCATGAACCATGGCGATGGCCCCGATCATGATCACGATGAGCGAAGCAGCGGAGAATCGCGTCAGAAATCCCACGATCAGCCCGAGTCCTCCGAAGAATTCACCGATCGTCACGAGATAGCCGATCGGTCCCATGCCGTCCGGAGGCGGTGCGACCGTCGCGGATAGGCCCTGTCCGCCCCACACGCCGAACAGTTTTTGCGCTCCATGCGCCGCAAAGATCACGCCGACAATCACGCGCACAAGCAGCAGCGAGACATCGACCGGCAAGGGATACTCCGGCACCGTTCGTTCGTTATTCATATTCGCACCTTAAATTAGGTCCGGCGAGCGACTCGACTGGGGCACCCGGCGACCGGCTTTTGCCGGGTGCCGGGTCCGCCGAAGTCCGAGCCGGACCAAGTGTGGGATGACTGATATGCGACGTCCGCGGTTCGAACTTGGGCATGCCATTATCACCGACTTAACTAGTGCCTTCAATAAGGGAGGGTTGCTCTGCCGCATTCATTTCCCCGAACCAATACCGGGCTTATTGCCGCGCTGCGACGACGAAGCTAAAACGAAAGCCGCCGAGGCCGAAGAACCATGCCGCCGCGCCCCTATCTATTGCTGGAAGCCAACCATCGGCAACTCACCGAGTCGCCGCCGCAGGTCGCCGTGCTGCCGTGGGGCGCGACCGAAGCCCACAATCGGCACTTGCCCTATGGGACCGACGTGATCGAAGCCACCAGGCTGGCCGAGCGCGCGGCCGAGCTTGCCTATGCGCGGCGCACGCGTGGCGGTTCTTCCTACTATCCCTTTCGGCAACGACGAGCAGCAGCTCGATCAAGCCTGCACCATCAGTTTCACGACGGCGACGGCGCTGGCGGTTCTTGGCGACGTGGCCCGCTCGCTCGCGCGGCAGCACATCGACCGGCTGGTGATTCTCAACGCCCACGGCGGCAACCAGTTTCAGCCGCTAGTGCGAGATTTGCAATCGCAACACAAACTCTTGATCGTCGTGGCCAACTTCTACGAGATGGTTCCGGCCGTTAAGCAGGCAATATTTGAAAAGCCGGGCGATCATGCCGACGAGATGGAAACCAGCCTGCTGCTCCATTTGTGTCCGGACTTGGTCGAATTGCACCACGCCGGCAAGGGCGAGCGAGTGCCGTTCGCCATCAAATCATTGTCGCAGCCCGGAGTATGGACCCCGCGCCCGTGGTCGAAAAGTCATCCAGACACCGGCAGCGGCGACCCGTCGCGCGCGACGGCGGAAAAAGGCAAGCAATATTTCGAAGCCGTCGCGGAAGCGATCGCCAATTTGATTTTCGATTTGGCCAGCGCTAAAAAGGGCCAGTTACCATATGTGTAAAGCGTAACGGTGACGCCATGAAGGCGGCTAGACAGGAGAGCCGCGGTGCACGGAACCGAGGGGGAAGCGCTGATGCAGCCAAATCCTACTGTTAATAGCGAGGACTTCATTCGTCGCGTTTTCAAGGATGCGCGGCTCGTTTCATTTGCACCCCAAGAACTAAAAGGACTTCAACTTAGCGAAGAAGATATACAGTTTTTAACGTCATTGGGGCTTCCCAATGTGGAAGTGATGAATCTATCGTTTGACAAGCGAAAGTTCGGTCTTCGGCCACTTGGCGAATTCGTTGAACTGAAAACAGCCATCACCGAAAGTCGGGATCGCGTACTTGGCGGTAACGAATACGAGCTTGTTATGATCGGACGGCACAACCACATCGAGGATTTCGATCGAACTGAGTTGAAACGTAGAATTGCCAACACGAGCATAAGGACGTTCGTCGCATGCTGCGCGGCGTTCATCGAATATGTGATGAGCGAGCACGACCCTGAAGACGAGTTACAAGTTAGAGCTGCAATTAGGCGTCTGGAAACGAGGATTTGTGGGTTCGATCCCGGCTGTCTTGACGGCGCTGATAACTTTTGGTCGTTGATTCTTGAGCAGGTAAACGATCGAGTTATGTAACTCGTGCCCCGCAGCCCTATATCCTGAACGCGAACTAAGTCGAGATCCGGTCGTCGCCGAAAAAGGCCGCGCAGGATGTCGCCGTTGAAATTCTCGTCGCTCAACAGCTTCAGCACGCCTTCTCCTTAGCTTTTGCACGGGCAAGCAGGATTGCGCAGATCGCCTTGAGGTCCTTGAGACGCTTCGATTGTTCGACGTGTTTCCGCGGCCTCCTCCTCGCATTGACGCAGGTATGCATCAAAAGGTCCGGGGGCGGCCAGATAACGACTTATGACCGCATACACGTCTGCTAGGTTGAGCGTGTCATAGGATTGCACGATTGCCTCAGGTGTGGCCCCGGCCTTAAACGCACGCAGCACCAACTCTAGCAATACTCGGCTTTCGCCGACGCGCAGAACGCCGGGCGGTTCTTCGCGCAACGGCACAACCACGGTGAGAGGTTCGAAATCGATCGTCGTCATGGGAACGACTCGCCGAAGGAAAGACAGTCAGCAGGAGATCATTAATTCTAGCATTGCGCAATGGGTAAAGCGCGGGGCTATCGCACGACTACCCGCCGGCGATGGCGCCGACAACCAATAGCGGCTCGGCACCCGAGACGATCGCGTCGGGGAGCGGCGTATCGAGCGAGTCATTGGAAAAATCCTGTTCGCAGGCGAAGAAGCGCAGCATCGGCCGGCGGTGGCCGGTGACCTGGTCGCGGATCGTGCCGCGCAGCATCGGGTAGCGCGCTTCCAGCGCGTCGAGGATCGTGCGCACTGTGGCGGGATCTTCCACGTCGAGCTGCACCTCGCCGCTGATGCCGGCCAGCGATTTCAAATGATAGGGAAGGATGACGCGAACCATGCTAAATCTCGATTGCGGCCACTCGCGCGGTATTGGATTGCAGCCCGCAGCGCAAGCAAGGGCCTTTATGTGAAAAACGATCTATAGACCCCTGCTTGCGCTGCGGGCTCCGATCTAGGGCAAAACTATTGTCCCTCTACCACATACCGAATCGCATTCCGCAAATACTCTTCCTCATAGATTTCTTCCTTGCCGCCGCCCTCGGTGAACCAATGGCGCCGTCCCGCCTTTACGGCAACAAGCACTTTCAAACCGGCGTCATCCGACAACTTGCGGGAACACCACGCTTTGAATTGATCCATCACGTCATCGGGATCGCGGTCCGCCGTGACGACGACGTGCACGTGCGTCGTTCGTGCGTTAACGGCATGTAGGTGCCACCTGCGAATGGTGCAGTGCGCCACGATCGTGTCTTCAACAATTGCTCGCTGCGCCGGAGTCAGTGTAACGGCGTCCTCGGCCATCCGTTCGCGAGATTGATCTTCTAACGGCCAGTCTGGTGCCTTGATCCCTGAATGGCCTTTCTTAAGCCAACCGCGCGAATCGCCCGAGAGCCACGTGCCATACGTGGTCCAATAGATATGGTAAGCGAGGGCGAACTGCGTCGTGCTCATAAAAAAATGGCTCCAGATCGCAGCCCGCAGCGCGAGCAAGGGTTTTGACAATCGACGCACATTACCCTTGCTAGCGCTGCGGGCTGCGATCCCATCGTTTACGCGTTTACGGCAACGTTTGCGCCTCGACCGAAAGCACCGCCGGCAAGTCGCGCACGATGGCCGTCCAGCTGTCGCCGCCGTCGGCGGAGCCGTATACTTGGCCGCCCGTGGTACCGAAGTAAATCCCACATGGGTCGAGCGAGTCGGCGCTCATCGCGTCGCGCAGCACATTGACGTAGCAGTTTTCTTGCGGCAGGCCGTGCGCGAGTGGCTCCCAATCGTTGCCGCCAGTGCGGCTGCGGTACACGCGCAGCTTCCCTTCCGGCGGAACCCGCAAATTGGGGTCCATGGGCACCGCATAGACCGTGTCGGCTTCATGGGCGTGAACATCGATGGGGAAGCCGAAATCAGTCGGCAGGTTTCCATTCACCGCGACCCACTGGTCGCCCGCATTATCGCTGCGGTACACGCCGCCCCCTTGATGCAATTGCATGAACACGACATTGGGCTTCGAAGGGTGCATGGCAAGGCGATGCACGCAGAAGCCGATTTCGGGCGTCGGTTCGGGGAGGTACGGCGACGTCAGACCGCGGTTGATCGGTTTCCATGTCTGTCCGCCGTCGTCCGTGCGGAAGGCGCCCGCGGCCGAGATCGCGACATAGATGCGCTTGGGATTCGTCGGATCGAAGAGGATGGTGTGCAGGCACATGCCGCCGGCGCCGGGCTGCCACTTCGAGCCCGTTCCGTGGCCGCGCAGCCCGGGCAGCTCGTGCCACGACTTGCCGCCGTCGGTGGTGCGAAAGATCGCCGCGTCTTCCACTCCGGCGTAGGCAGTGTCCGGTTCGTCGCGCGAGGGCTCAATGTGCCAGACACGCTTAAATTCCCACGGGTGTTGCGAGCCGTCGTACCACAGGTGCGTCGTAAGCGGCTTGCCCGTCTCGGGCGAATCGTTATAGACGAACTTGTTGCTCTCGCCCTTGGGCATGCCATCGGGCGACTTCAACTCCTCGGGCGAACTGCCCGGTGTATTCCACGTTTTGCCGCCGTCATCGGAGCGCGAGATTACCTGCCCAAACCACCCGCTCGTTTGCGACGCGAAGATGCGATCCGGGTCAATGGGCGAGGCCTTGATGTGATAGATTTCCCAGCCGGCGAAGTGGGGCCCGGAAACCGACCACTTTTTCCGGCTGCCATCGGACGTGAGAATGAACCCACCCTTGCGCGTGCCGACTAATACGCGTATGCCGCTCATGCTTTAATTCTCCCGGAGAGTAAGAACACGGATCTTCGCCAATCTCCGCTAATCAATTATGCAATTAGCGAAGATTAGCGTCGATTAGTGTTCCTTAACATCAGTTATTCCAAAAGATTTTATACGAAGCCGTGTCGGATTCGTCCCTGGCATCGTTCATAAAGTTACTGCACTATTTGCGTGGCAATCCAGGCAGCTCCATCACCGGCCGGATCTCGACCGTCGCCCAACCGGGCGCCCGGATGCCGCTGGGCGATGCGAATCGCCTCGTCGAGGTTCGGAACATCGATCAAGTAATAGCCGCCGAGCACCTCGCGCGTTTCGGCAAATGGTCCATCCGTTACTAGCCGCTTGCCGTCGCGAATGCGGATGCTGGTTGCCGTCGAAACAGGCTCCAGCGGCGCGGCCTCGATGTATTGCCCCTTCGCGTTGATCTCGTGCGTAAGCTGCACGGCCTCCTGCATCGCCTGCTCGAGCGCGTCCTGGCCGGCCCGTTCCCAGGCCTTATCGTCGTCGTAACAGAGCAGCATGTATTTCATCTCGCCCTCCATCACAGCAGTAGCCGAACTCGTAAGAGTTCAGCAGCCAGCAGTTGAGTCGCCGAATCTCACGAATTCGGCTACCGAGCACCGCTCGTTTCCAGCACTTCAGACCGCGTCGGCAATCCGGCGAGTTCCATGACCGGGCGAACTTCGACCGTGCCTTTGCGGTGCCGGGGATTTTCGAAGCAATGGAAATGGCTTCGTTGAGGTCCTTGGCCTCGATCAAAAAGAAGCCGCCAAGCTGCTCGCGCGTTTCGGCAAAGGGACCGCTCGTGATGAGCGGCTTGCCGTCGCGAACTCGAACGCTGGTCGCAGTGGCCACCGGTTCGAGCGGCGACGCGCCGAGGTATTGCCCCCGCGCATTGAGCTCGTGGGTCAGCTCCGTCGACTCGGCGTAGCAGTGCTCGCGCTCGTCGTTAGTCCAGGAATTTTCGTCTGTGTAGATAAGAGCATGTATTTCATATTTTTCCCTTTCGCGTGAAATGCGTTTGTGGATCCCTCCCCCTTGGAGGGAGGGCCGGGGAGGGGGGTATCCTTCACAGAGCGTTCAGTGCCGCCCGATTATTTTTCCGACGGTAATGTGCGGTCATGAAGTTCTGCCAGTTGCCATCCGGGCCGCGGAGGCGTGACTTCAACATGCGGTGGTCGTCGCTGACGAATTCGATGATGTCCTGGTACTTGGCCATCGTCGGTCCGCCGGAAAAGTCGGGACCTCCGTATCAAGAGTGAGCACCTTGCCGGCCGCGTCGAGCGTGCCATTGTAAATCCAGATGTGAGTCATCATCGAGGCGATGAACGTGCCGACGAACTGCTTTTTCGCCGGGTCGTAGCCGAGTGTCATGAACGAAGTCATCTGGCTGCCATCGGGGCCGGCGCCGCGGCCCTCGCCAAGAGTCCATAGCCCGCCGACAGAGCGAACTGTTTCGCTGCCGCTATGCTTCGTGGCCGGCTGATCCGGCCCCATCACGCAGTCGCCGTCGAACGTCCACTCGCCGACGAGTTTTTGAAGCCACTTATGTTCCGCTTGTGGTTCGACTTGCATGCAATTTTCCTGGCTCATGGTTCAATACCCTAAGTTAAAGATCAAAAGTAAAAACGGAAGACTCACGCAGAGGCGCGGAGGACGCGGAGTTAGATACCAACCGCTTTCAATTCAAAACCTTTCACTTATTAGTATCGATTAGTGAGAATTAGTGTTCCGCACACTGATTCAAATCTCTTGTTGAAAAAATCCTCTGCGTCCCTGCGTGAGCTCATTTGTCTTTCTCGCGAGCATACTTGGCCAAGTGATCATTTCTGTTCGTACGCTTCCCTCAGTTTCGCGATGTCGATCTTTCGCATTTGCAGTACGGCGGTCATGACGCGCTGCGATTTCGTGGCGTCCTTGTCCTTGAGCATCTCGATCATCTCCGTCGGAACGATCTGCCATGACAGGCCGAATTTGTCTTTCGAGCCAGCCGCATTGCTGGGCGTTCTTGTCGCCACCTTCGGAAAGCTTGTCCCAGTAGTTATCGACTCTTGCTGATTCTCGCAAAGCACTTGGAACGAGACGGCTTCATTGAACTTGAATATCGGGCCGCCGTTGAGGCCCGTAAACGGCTGCCCGTTGAGTTCAAACTCAATCGTCATCACGGTGCCAGGCGGCTTGCCATGGTATTACGCCCGGCTTCGCCGTAACGCACTATGTGCCCGATCTTTGAGTTCTTGAAGATCGAAGTGTAAAACCGAGCCGCTTCCTCGGCCTCATTATCGAACCACAAGCATGGCGTGATGTTTTTCATCGTGGGCTCCGATTTCGAATATTTGGCAACGCTACGCGGGCGTTATTTGTTAGGATGCTTCGCCGCGATCTCGGCACGCAGCCGGTCTTCCTGCTCGCGCAGCTCGGGCGTAAACTCGTCACCGAAATCCTCGTTTTCGAACACCTGGCGAATCTCAAGCACTGATTCTTCGCCAGTGGGGTTCGGGCAGCGCTTGGCCCAGTCGATCGCCTCGGCAAGCGACTTGCATTTCCAAATCCAGAAGCCGGCGATGAGTTCCTTGGTCTCAGCGAAGGGGCCATCGACCACCGTCCGCTTGTCGCCGGAGAACTTTATCCGCGCACCTTTCGAGCTGGGCTGGAGCCCTTCGCCGGAGAGCATTACGCCGGCCTTCACGAGCTGTTCGTTATAATTGCCCATCTCCCGAAGCAGCTCTTCACTCGGCATCACGCTGGCCTCGGTATCCTTGTTGGCCTTAACTATGACCATGAATCGCATTGTCGTGTCCCTTAAGTTTTGAACGCCTGAATCGGCGCCTGGAAACGTCCCGGATCTAGCAGTGTAGCGGCAAATCGCCCGGTTTTAATCTGGTTTTCATAGAGTAGTCGTTCGGCGGTGGTCAGAATCGACAGGGGTCCAAAGATTTCTTTCAGCCCGTTTTTGAGTTGTTCGCCGGCTGAGACGAAGCCGGCAACTCCGTCAATTCTGCATAAAGGACTGAAAATAGGACGCGGCTGCGCTATTGGTCGCCTCGACTTCGCGGAACAGCACCGCCAAAGCCGACATCAAGGCCGTCTTTGGCTGCTCGGTGGCGCAGATATAGGCGGCCAGCGGCTCCACTACACTCTCCAGGTCTTTACCCGTCGATCGATCGGCTGCGAAGTTGAATCGGTTCATGACATTTCTCCCTTGCGATTGATTGTTTTGTTTCCAGCGTTTTGAAACCCGTCAGCCTTTCGGTCCAAAGTCCTCATCGGCTGCTAACACTAAGTAGTCGCTCCGTAACGAGTCCAATCGACAGGCGTTTGAAATTTTTTTAAGCCAATTCGGTCAGTCTCCGTTCAAGAAATCGCCGCTCAGGCTCCTGCCGCGCCAGCTCCAGAGCCCGCCGGTAGGACTCGCGTGCTTCGGACGTTTTTTGTAAGCGGCGGCACAGATCGGCCCGCGCCGAATGGGCCAGGTGATATTCGGCCAGCTCGCCTCGCAGGAGAATCGCGTCGATCAATTCAAGTCCGGCAGCCGGCCCGTCGCGCATGGCGATCGCCACTGCCCGATTCAATTCAATCACTGGCGACGGCTCGGCTTGTGCAAGTACATCGTAGAGCGACACGATTTGAGCCCAGTCGGTTGCCGCCGGATCGCGTGCGTCGGCATGGATCGCCGCGATGGCCGCCTGAAGCGTGTACGCGCCGATTCGTGCCGAAGCCATAGCGCGGGTAACCAGCGCTCTGCCCTCTTCAATCTGGCGCGATTCCACAGCGAGCGGTCCTGATCGTCCAGCAAGATAAGATCGCCGCTGGGCGAAGTGCGCGCGGTGCGCCGAGACTCTTGCAGCAGCATCAGGGCCAACAAGCCAAACACTTCTCCCTCTTGCAACAATTCGCCAAGCAGCCGTCCCAAGCGAATCGCCTCACCGGACAGATCGGCCCGCGTTAACGTCGCACCGGACGATGCGGCATACCCTTCATTGAAGATGAGATAAATCACCCGCAGCACCGCGTCGAGCCGTTCGGGCAATTCAGAAAGCGTCGGCACCTGATACGGAATGCCCGCATCGCGAATTTTCGCTTTTGCGCGCACGATTCGCTGGGCGACTGTCGGCGCGGCCGTGAGAAAAGCGTGCGCAATTTCTTCGGTGGTCAGGCCGCAGACCTCGCGCAGCGTAAGAGCCACTTGTGCCTCGGGCGACAGGGCAGGGTGGCAGCACGTGAAGATGAGCCGCAGCTGATCGTCCTCGACACGCTCGTCATCAACCTCGACGTCGGCACTCTTATTGATATCGAGCCGTTCGGCAAGCTGTGTGAGCGTCGAATCGAAACGTGAGCGGCGGCGCATTGCGTCGATCGCTTTGAAGCGGCCGGCTGAAACCAGCCATGCCCGCGGGTTGGACGGCACGCCTTCTCGCGGCCATTGCTCCACCGCCGCGGCGAACGCATCGTGAAATGCTTCCTCCGCCAGCTCGAAGTCGCCCAGCACGCGAATCAATGTGGCGAATATGCGCCGCGAGTCGTTGCGGTAGAGCGAGTCGACCATCTCTCGAACGGCGCTGGCACTCGGCTCGCTCATCATTGGATTCCTGCGATTTGCAGCGGCGTCCAGCACAGTGGCATGCAACGGCTGCAGCCTGCGATTCTCACATTTTCGCCCGGGGAATGCCACGGGCCGCTGGCCGCTTCGCGGCTTTTTAACAGGCCGAAAGTGAACCTTTTGTGAACGCAACTGTCCAACATTTTGTCCCAGGGAAAACAGCAGGAAAATGTGCTATAGTTTTCTCTGAAATCCGCGACGTTCTGGCTATTTGCCCGCTACGGAAGACTCAGCCATGCGATCTATTCAGCTAATTTCTGTGCTGCTGAGCCTGCGCTCTTGCTAAGGGCAGTTTTGCGCCTTTTCTGCGCTTCTCGCCCGTACCGTGCCGGGCTCGTCTCTGACGCTCATTTTGCTTGGCGGCCAGTTGCGCCAATTCTGCGCTTCCATACCAGCCTTACTTTGCGAAAGAAATATGACGCTTGATAAACGTACGCGCCGGCAACTGCTGGCGCACTGTGACGAAATGCGCGACGATGACGGTATTGACCCACGCGACTTTTTTAAGACAGATCGCATCCACAAAAAAGAACTTCACCACCTCCAGCGACTGTGCCACCAGGTGGCGGAAACGCTCGATCAGGTGCTGTCGGGTGAAATCGCTGACAATCGGCTGCAGTGCCTCCACATCGTTTCGGTGAGGCCTGCACCGGACGCGTCGCGACTGCTTGTGACGCTCCGCGCCGATTGCAAGCGCGAGGAGTTCGATCGCGACGTGCTCGACGATCGCCTTGCCGCGAGCAAGGGCCGGCTGCGCTGCGAAGTTGCGGCGGCCATCATGCGCCGCAAAGCGCCTTCGCTGATATTCAATCTCATCGGGCCAGACTCCACCACTCCGACGTCGGAAGAGGAGGGCCGGCCATGAGCGATTCACACCAAGCCGGTCTGAAGTCGTGGCTAACGGAACCGCTTGCGCATGAGATCGTTCAGTCGGTTGACCGGCTGCGTCAACTGGACGACGTTCAGCACGTTGCGCTGATGCCCGACGTTCACTTAGCGCAGGACGTGTGTATTGGCGCCGTTGTTGCCACTCGGCAGCTTATCTACCCCGCGGCAGTCGGCGGCGACATCGGCTGCGGCATGGCCGCGCTCGCGTTCGATGTTGCGGCAACGTCGGTCGACAATGAACGATCGGCCGCAACGATCCTCAAACGCCTCTACGAAGTCGTTCCAGGCAACAAACATCGAAAGCCACATGATCTGCCCGCAGAACTCGAGTCACTTCCGCTCAGCGACTCACGGCTGCGGCGCATGGCGCAGCGCGACGGCCGAGTTCAACTGGGCACGTTGGGACGCGGCAACCACTTCCTGGAGTTGCAGGCGGATCAGGACGGCCGCCTATGGGTTCTTCTCCACAGCGGGTCGCGGGCCATGGGCCAGGCGATTACAGCTCACCATGTCAAGAGTGCGGGCGGCTTGTCGCACGGTGCCGCCAACTTAAGCGCCAGTGACGACTCGGGCCGCAATTATTTAGCCGACGTCGAATGGGCCCGCGCCTACGCGCGCGAAAGTCGCCTGGCGATGCTCCGCGCGGTCGAACAGTTGATGCGGCAATCGTTCGCAAGTCTTGCCGACTGGAGCTCGCTGATCCACTGCGATCACAATCACGTCCAGCAGGAAACGCATTTCGGCGAACTGTTCTGGATTCACCGTAAGGGGGCCCAATCGGCCCGTCTCGATGAACCCGGCATCATCCCCGGTTCCATTGGGTCGGCCAGCTTCCATACCCGTGGCCGCGGATGTGACGACGCGCTGACGTCATGTTCTCACGGTGCCGGCCGAAAGCTCAGCCGCTCCGAAGCGCGCCACAGCGTTAGTGAGAAAGCGTTTGCACGGCAAGTCGGAGGTTTATGGTATGACCATCGTCGCAGCGCCAAGTTGCGCGACGAGGCCCCGGCCGCCTACAAGGATATTCGGGCCGTCATGCAAGCGCAGCGGGAACTGGCACGGATTAACCGCCAATTGCGGCCTCTATTGAGCTATAAAGGCTGAGGGCTGATCGTCGCGTCGTGATCACGTTACCGCTGGTACCGTCGCACACGAATCGACGTGCGTATCCGCCGTGGTCGTTCCCTGGAGCGTCGTTCTGAGAATGTTCGGACATCCCCCCCTGAAAGATTTAGTTGCGTTTCGGTATGGGAGCACTAAGATGCCGTAATCGGGCATTCCCCTGTCTCATTGCCTGACAGAGTGCGAATGCCAGCCTTCTCTCGGTGCCAAAGGAGCTGCGATGAAAGCGCCACCCGTGGTTGCCAATGCCGCACGTGAGCGGATCAAAAACTGCGACGAACAAATCAAGAATTCTCTTCGGGCAATTCAACGTGGCCGGCCGGCCGAAGCCGAAACCGACGATTCTCGCCGCACGGCCGTCGTTCAAGTTCGGAACGGAGTTTCATTTGCCGAAGCGCGAAGACGAATCGCTGTCGGCCCGGAAGCGATTCAAGGTGAAACCATTGATTTCGTCGACGTGTCATTCTTGGAACGTGGAATGATGGCGGGCTGGTCGGTGTGTCGCATTGCAACGCGCGATGGCCAGGGATTCGGAACGGGCTTCCTTATATCTCCCCGGCTGTTAATAACGAACAATCATGTAATCGGTACTGCAGCGGCTGGCGCGGAATCGTGGCCGAGTTCGACTTCGAACGAGACCTCGCAGGTGTGCCCCGTGAGGTCACGCGCTTTGCACTGGCTCCAGAAATCGCCTTCTTGACAGATGACCGCGATGATCTGGACTTTAGCGTGATCGCCGTCGGGCCGCGCATTGCTGGACGAAAAGAAATTGCGGAATTCGGCTTTCTACCGCTAAGCGGTGCCAGGAACAAGCATGCCCTTGGTGACTTCGCCAATCTCATTCAGCATCCGGATGGCCGCCTCAAAGAAGCCGTCGTTCGTGAAAATCGCCTGGTAAGTCGTCCCAAGAGTGGAACGGTCTTGCATTATGTCGCCGATTCCGAGCCCGGTTCGTCCGGTTCGCCGGTGTTCAATGTCATGTGGGACGTGGTAGCGCTTCACCATTGGGGCGGACCTCATCGCGAGTTGTTCGATGAGCACGGCGTACGTGTACCGCGGACTGTCAACGAAGGCGTGCGCGCCAGTGCAATCGTGTTGGATCTTGAAACGCGAAAGTCCGCACTGAACCCGGTCGCGCGAGCACTGGTCGATGAAGCGCTGATGCTTGGCATCGAGCGGCGACCGAGTCCTAACGTGAGGGTCGTGCCGCCAGCCGTGTCGGCGCCACATGAAACTGCGCCTACTGGCGCTGCAGTAACGATTGCGCGCGATGGAACGGCGACTTGGCGCATACCGTTATCAGTTTCCGTGCGCATTGGCGGCGAGCCAGGGACTGTCCAGCCGGACCTGCCTGCAGCCGCGGCGTTTCCACTCCTTTCGGCCGAACCGCAAGACGCTGCGGCGGCGGGAAGTGAACTACGGCTGGAAGTTGATCCGGAATTCTCCAACCGGGGCGGCTACAACCCAGGCTTTTTGCAGACGGTCGTCATCCCGATGCCACAGCTATCCGACGTTCTCACGCCGTTGGCGGCTGTGAATCAGGAGGCTGAGGACGACGACGATCCACATGAATTAAAGTACGAGCATTTCAGCATCGTGATGAATGGACAGCGGCGCCTCGCCTTTTTCACGGCGACCAATATTGACGGCAGCCAGGCCAAGGACGTTAACCGGAAAACGGGCGAGATTACCGATGCCTCGGGCACAACCGAGGATGAAGAGGAGCGAGCGGAAGCGGCCGAATTATGGTTCATTGACGCGCGTATTAAAGATGAGGAACAGACGCCGCCGGATTTCTTTAGCGGGCAGACGGCATTTGATGCGAGCGGCGACCCGATTCTCGATCGGCAAACGAGCGCCCATCGCAATCGAATGTTCCAGCAAGGCCACCTCACGCGGCGACAAGACCCGTTGTGGGGCTCGGATGAGATCGTGAATCGGGCCCATGCCGACACGTTCCATGTGACAAACCGCGCGCCGCAGGTGGGATTCTTCAACATGGGCATTTTCAAGCCTGCCGAAGAGGCCGGGCATCCCGGTGGCACGTTGCATTGGCGTGCCTTGGAGGACTTCGTGCTTAACAATGCGCGGGCGGATCGCGGACTCGTAACGGTCTTCACCGGCCCGATCTTCAACGACGACGACGACATTCCCTGGGCGCACGGCCGCGACGATATGGAAGGCTTCAAAGCGCCCCTTGAATACTGGAAGCTGTTGTTGCGCGTGGAAGGAGGCCTGCTGCATGCCACGGCTTTCATTGCCGATCAATCGCCGCTGATCGACTTTGTTCCTGAGATGATGGAGCTGAGCCCCGAAGCGGCGAACCGAATCGCATTTGCGAAAGTCGCGCGGTTCCATGTCAGCGTCGCCGAGCTAAGCGATCGCACAGGGCTGGACTTCGGGGCCGATGTACTTGCCGCCGATACCTTCGTTCCTGGCGACGGTGACGAAGCAAGTCGACGGCGAGTGCACAACATCTCCGACGTCTCATTCGACCGCAGGCGAGTTGGCCCTGCTCGCATGCCTGCAAATCGAGATGGTAGAGCGAGACGACCAGTGAAGCGGGCAAAGAGGGCTCGCGGACGGCGATAGCCAGGTAACTTCGGTACAGTCCGCGTTATTCGCGTCAGCTCATCCAATGCAGAAATTCAGTTTTTGCCGAGTATCCGCTGACAACGCTCGAAATTGGAAAAATTTTTCGAATCTTGCACGAACCGGTTCGCCGATCTGACACTCTTATAGTCGAGAATCGAAACTTTTGCCCCGGCATGGGGTATAATAGTGCTAGAGGTGACTCAAATGATGCACTCAAGACCAAGCCTCATACGCTTATCGCAGACGGCGCTGCTGTGCTCCGCGACATTTGCCATACGGGCGAATGAACGGCTGGGTTACGCGCCCGAGAGCGAACAACATAGGCGATTGTGACACTTGGTCTAACTCTTTGATGAGCCATAAGGCCCGGTGTCACACGCGACTCCGGGCCTTTTTCGTTGGCTCTCGCTGCCGATCGAAGAGGCCGACCCCGACGAGTTTTTGGGCTGGTAGCTTAGACGGTAAAGCGGTCGCCGCGGCGACTATCGAGGATTCGAGCCGGGCACCCGGCGACCGGCTTATGCCGGGTGCCGGGTCGCCGGCCCATTACGATTAATGACGAAGCACGAATGACGAATGCAACACCGTCAGGCGTTGACGCCTTCATTCGTCCTTCGGAAATTCGTCATTCGTCATTGACCATGGCCCGTTCGTCTATTGGCGAAGGATACCGCTCTTTCAAGGCGGAGAGATGGGTTCGATTCCCATACGGGCTAGTGCGAAGCTGTTAGCTATTAGCTTTAGCTGTAGCCAAAGAAGAGCGGCCGCCAGTGCGCTTCTGGCTAATAGCTAAAAGCTAACAGCTAAAAGCTTGCCATTGGTAGTCGAGGGCTGGTTGCCCAAGTGGCCCTGATAAGGCCGCTGCGCTGAGTTCGATTCCCAGGGCTACCACTTACGGACTGGTCGCTTCAGCGACCAGTGGCACACAAACATACGAACCAACAGGAGCAAAGCGATGTCGACAATGTCGCGACTCAAACAGATACGCCACAGCCATTCCTGGGTCGTGGTGTAACGGTCGCATCCCTGACTTTTAATCAGGCGGGTGTGGGTTCGAATCCCTCCGGCCCAACTGGGGGCGTGATGTGCTGGTCGCACTGCGCGCTCTTATAAGCCGCGCGGCGTGGTTCAAATCCACGACGCCCTACCAAGCTGGTATCGGATAGCGGTAATCCGCCTCGCTCGTAACGAGGAAACCTCAGTTCAATTCTGAGTATCAGCTCTTTCGGCGCAGAATGTGGCGCCGCGATGTTCATTGACAATTCGGTAAAGCCATATGGGCGTGTGGCAGACAAGGTAATGTACCTGATTCTTAATCAGGATCATGTCGGTTCGATTCCGACCGCGCCCGATTCTGCGCCTGTGGTGTATTGGCTACACGCGACGTTGCCAACGTCGAATGACGAGTTCGATTCTCGTCTGGCGCACTCCGGGTCGGTTGCATAGTGGCAGTGCGCATGACTGAAGATCATGTAGCGGAAGTTCGATTCTTCCTCGACCCACTTACAGGTCGCTAGTGTAGTGGCAACACGACTGTCTCCAAAACAGTAAAACTGGGTTCGATTCCTAGGCGATCTGCTTTGCCCCGTTACTTTAGTAGCAGAATGCTGGTCCTTCAAACCGGCGAGGTCGGAACGTAACCGACACGGGGTACTTCCATTGCGAGGGGGCAACTGCTGGTAGTTGCGCGTGTCTGTTAAACACGTTCCCCGCTGGTTCGATCCCAGCCCTCGCAGCTTGCGCTGGCGTAGCTCAATGGCAGAGCAGTTGTTTTGTAAACAACCGATGCGGGTTCGATTCCCGAAGCCAGCCCCATGCCCCATTGGTTTAGAAGCAGAACGCCAGGTTCTCAGCCTGGAGAAGACGGAGCGTTACCGTCATGGGGTACTTAATCATCGCGTGGGGAAGCCTGGTATCCCGCGACCTTGGGGTGGTCGAGATCATTGGTTCAAATCCAGTCGCGGTGACTTAGAAAGAAGCTGACGGAGATCCGGGTTCGAGTCCCGGCACCCTGCGAAAGCGGGGTGTGGTGCAATGGCTAGCACGCCCTCGTCTATCTAGCTGTGGCGAAGTTTGGCATCGCGCCTGGTTCGGGGCCAGGAGACCGTTGGTTCGAATCCAACCAGCTAGACTCACGGAGGCCGACCGAACGGCCGAGGACACCGCTTCGAAAGCGGCTGCGGTTAAACCCGTTACAGGTTCGATTCCTGTGGCCTCCGCTTTTGCGTCATTCGTACAACGGCAGTACACCACTCTTCCAAAGTGGATATGAGAGTTCAATTCCCTCATGGCGCACTGGGGAATAGTGTAGCGGCTCTGCATAGCAGCCTTTGAAGCTGACGGTCTCGGATCGACACCGAGTTCCCCTACTTGCTGCGGCTTGATGTATTGGAAGTCATGCGACCCTCTGAAGGTTGACGAGTAGGTTCGATTCCTACAGCCGCTATTGGCGAGACAAGCAGATGGGTGACTGCACTTGTTTTGAAAACAAACGAGCGAAAGCCTTGTCGGTTCGACTCCGACTCTCACTGCTACAGGGCGCTTGGTGAAATGGTATCGTGTCACGTTTACACCGTGAAATTGGGGGTTCGATTCCCTCAGTGCCCATTCATGCTCTCGTGGGGAAGCCCGGAGTTCCCGCCTCCCTGTCACGGAGGAGATCGCGAGTTCAAATCTCGTCGAGAGCGCTTTGCCCCCGTAGACCAATAGCAGGAGTCGCCACGCTTAGAACGTGGACAGTGTAGGTGCAACTCCTACCGGGGGTACTTGCGGCTGGGTAGGCAACCGGCAGACCATCTCGCCTCAAAAGCAGGAATGCTGACAGTTCGAATCTGTCCCCAGCTACTTTGGCGCAGTAACGCTAACTGGCAACGCTGCAACACTTAAAATGTTGCGTTTATCCGTTCGAATCGGATCTGCGCTATCGCGGCGTCGTAGCCCAACGGCAGAGGCGGTCGCCGCGGCGACTTGGTGGAGGTTCAAATCCTCTCGACGCTACTTGCGTGTCGGCTGGCATTGGCGAGCTAAGCTGTCTGTAAACAGTGGCCTTGGGCTGTGGCGGTTCGAATCCGTCCCGACACATTACGGCGAGTTGAGTCTTGGGCACTCAGTTGGCGTCATAAGCCAGCCTCGCGCAGTTCGAATCTGCGACTCGCTACTGACATCCGCGTCGTCCAATGGCAGGGCGCAAGCTCGACACGCTTGAAACAGTGGTTCGATTCCACTCGCGGGTATTGGGGATGAGAGAAACGGTTTCCTCGCGAGCCTCATAAGCTCGAGACATCGGGTTCGACTCCCGTATCCCCCACTTGCTGATTGCGGACATTGGATTGCGGATTGAAGTCGTACTTCAATCCGCAATCCCAAATCCAAACTCGAAATGGGCCTGCATGCCGTTGGGGGCGACTGACCCTTGCAAGGTCGGTGTGGTGGGTTCGACTCCCACCAGGTCCACTGGGGAAGGTGTCAGGTGTTAGGTATTAGGCGTCAGTTTCAAATGCATTGATCTGACACCTGACACCTGACACCTGAAACCCGACACCTAAACTCCCCGGAGGATAGCCGAATACGGTTCGTCGGACCTGTTTGCTAAACAGTGTGCCGCAAGGCATGCGCGTTCAAATCGCGTGTCCTCCGCTGTGGCCGCCCCGTGCTCGGTTCGGGAACCTGACTGTGAATCAGGTCTACGGCGGTTCGACTCCGCTCGGCCACCCCATGTCCCGCGAGTGTGATGGATAGCACAACAATCTTCTAAATTGTCGGGCGCCGTTCGAATCGGCGGCGGGATGCTTCGGAGGCGCAAATCGACTGGCGACGAAACCCGGTTGGAAGCCGGCCGAGCCTAACGGCCTTGTAGGTTCAACTCCTATCGCCTCCGCTTAGTGAAGGACGATTTATGACGACGCTTGATAACCCCGTATTGGTACTGAATCGCAACTGGCAGCCGGTGAACGTGGCCACGGTGGCCCGTGCGCTGGTGCTGTTGTGGAACGAGGCGGCGCGCGTGGTCGACGTGGCCGACTACCAGACGTTCTCGTGGAGCGACTGGTCGAAGCTGCGCCCGCGCGAGGATGAGGCGTTCGTGCAGGCGGTTCGCATGCGGCTCCGCGTGCCGGAGGTGATTGCGCTATCGAGCTACGATCGTCAGCCGGCATCGGCCGTGACGTTCAGCCGACGCAACATCTTCAAGCGCGACCGCTACGTGTGCCAGTACTGCGGCGGTCAGCCGGGAATGGGCGAGCTCACGATCGACCACGTCGTGCCGCGCTCGCAGGGCGGCGCTGTCGAGCTGGACGAACTGCGTGCTGGCCTGCGTCGCTTGCAACAAGCGCAAGGCCGACCGCACGCCGCGCAAGGCCGGCATGGCGCTGCGCCGCGAGCCGATTCGGCCCGACGTGGAAGCCGGTTTACGCCGACCACCACGTGCGGCTGGAAAGCTGGTCGAAGTTCGTGAGCGACGTGTACTGGAATGCGGAACTGGAGAAGTAATTGAGAAGCTGTCGGCTATCAGCCATCGGCTGTCGGCAAGAAGCGGTGTCTGGCCGATAGCTGAAAGCCGATAGCCTGCAGCCACAACGCCTTGCGAGTGTGACGGACGAGCACGGCAGACTTCGAATCTGAAAGACGGGGTTCGACTCCTCGGCGAGGCACTCAAAAGCTGAGAGCTAAGAGCGGAGAGCAGAGAGCCAGAGAAGGAATGACGTATCAAGCTTCTGGTTCTTGGCTCTTCGCTCCCCGCTCTCCGCTCATACGTCCTCGGGGTGTGCCGGATTCGCACGCGACCCCGCGAAGGTCGAAGACCAGGTTCGATTCCTGGCGAGGACATTTTTGATTGTGGATTGTGGATTTCGGATCGGGGATTGAAACATAAGCATCGCTGTCCGGTGAAGCGAGCTTAAAAGTTTCGCCGTGCAAAAGGGTGGCATTTGGAAGATCGTCGGGTAAAATCCAATTCTTGTCTTGCCGGATTTTCGAAGAGGTTTCGTGCAAACTAAGTAGTCGATCGTAGCATCCCCGGGGGTGAATCGATGAAGCATGTTACCGATCGTCGATGCGATATGTGTGACGGGGCACGCCCGACTTATGCGAGAGGCTGCGCCGAGAACTCGCCGGGATTCACGCTCGTTGAGCTGCTGATCGTCATCGCAATCGTCGGAATACTCATCGCCCTGCTGTTGCCGGCCATTCAAGCGGCCCGCGAAGCGGCCCGTCAAACTCAATGCCGCAACAATCTGAAGCAGATTGCGATCAGCTTTCACAATTTCGAATCCACGAAGCAGTATTTTCCGGGCCACGGCGGCGAGCTCGAGCCAATCCGCGTCGACTTTGGAAAGCAGCGAAGGGTTCGCGCGATGGATATGCCCTTTACGGGAAACTGGCTGCTGCAGTCGATCACCTACATGGAAGATGAGCTGATCGCGGATATACTCATCGCCGCCGGGCAAGGCACTGCAACCCAGTCGCAATTAACGCTCGCAGTCACCAGCCCGATCCCGATTTTATATTGCCCGTCGCGGCGGGCTGCGGTCGCGTATCCGCTCGTTAAAGCAGAGCAGGAGGCCTATGGTCCGATGGGCGCCAGAACCGATTACGCAATCAACGGCGGCAGTTCCACATCCATGGGCCGCAACGGCCGGCCCTCCTTGAACATCGAACTCGAATTCGACGGCGTCTGGTCCCTTGGGCGCCAGCACGGCACTACAGAAAATCGTGGATGGGTTGAGTAACACGTACCTGGTTGGCGAGAAGTCGATGGACATGCTTCACTACACGACCGGCGTGGATGTGGGCGACCGAGCGCCTATCGCCGGATTGAAGGACAATGCTGGAGCCGCGAACTCCTACGTCCGCTTTGCGGTCAGACCGCCTTCACGAGACATCGAAAACAATTGCTCGGCTTGCCACGAATTCGGTAGCGCACATCCTGCGACCATGAATATGTCTATGGCCGACGGTTCAGTCCAGTCGGTCAGCTACGGTATGGACGTGCGCTTGCATCGGATGTTCGCTTCGATTCATGGGAACGAGGTTGTCGACAACCCAGAATGATATTCGCGTTCCGGTCTACCGCGTGAATGAGTTCGATCTTCCGACGGTGCGCAGCAGACTCTTTAATCGCCGGCCAAATCCAGGAAACGAGTGGCCATTCTTGGCCCGGCGCCGGCGTCCTCGTGTTTGAAAAACACAAACAGATCGTCCCAATCCACTGTTTTGATTCTCTGGACCCAATTGCGGAGATTTTTATCTGTGTAGCCTTCCTCGCGGCCTCGCATATAACCCCACGCAGCGGTGCTCACTAGCTCAGGCATCGGCAGCCCTTCGGCATCGGCGACACATAGCGCGGCCGAATGCTTGCGGAGGCATGCGAACGTCGCTTCGTCGAACCAGCTCTCGTGCCGAAATTCGAGCGCCACCTTAGCCCGGCCGATGGACCCGCCGTCACTCCAGCGACACCAGAAGAGATTGCAATGTCGCGATGTCCGCGGGCTTCACCAGGTGATGATCGAAGCCCGCCTCATGCGTGCGCCGACGGTCGTCCTGCTGCCCCCATCCGGTGAGAGCAATGAGCGTAACACTGCCGAACTCATCGCGCGCGCGGACGCGCTTGGCGACCTCAAAGCCATCCATGCCCGGCATGCCGATATCGAGCAGCACGACGTTGGGGCGGTAGTTTTCGATCGCCGCGAGAGCCGCTGGCCCATCGTGGACGACCTGAACGTCTGCCCCTAGGTACTTCAGCAGCATTCCCAGCGTCTTTGCCGAGTCGACGTTGTCATCCACGACCAGGATGCGACGCGAAGGAAGGATATGACTGGGTCCGCTCGACGATTTCGGATGGGTGGCCAGTGCCTCGGTCTCAGCCAACGGCAGTCGCACCACGAATTCACTGCCTGTTCCTGGTCCTTGGCTGTCCGCGGTAACGCGGCCGTTATGGAGTTCGACCAGGCTGCGCACCAAGGTGAGACCGATGCCCAAACCGCCCTGGGATCGGCTGGTCGCACGCTCCACCTGCATGAACATGTCGAACACGTTTGGCAGCAACTCCTGCGCAATGCCAATGCCCGTATCGCGGACGGAGATAACTGCTTCGTCATTATCACGCCGCGCGGTGAACCAGATCTGGCCGCCTTCGTTCGTGTATTTGGCCGCATTGTTCAGCAGGTTCGCAAAAATTTGCCCCAGGCGCACCGGGTCGCCGATGAGCACGATCGGCTCCTGCGGTAACGAAATCGCAAGCTGCACGCCGGCCGCGTCGATCAGCGGCCGGCTCGTCTCGATTGCGTTGCGGGCGATTGCGGCCAGCTCGACTGTTTCTTTCCGCAACTCGATCTTGCCACGAGTGATCCGTGAAACCTCCAGCAAGTCATCGACCAGCCGCACCAGGTGGTTCACCTGGCGCTCCATTGTCTCGCAGAGCCGCTCGGTCGACGGATCATCGCAGGCGGTTATTTGGAGGATGTTGAGCGAATTCCGCAAAGGAGCAAGCGGGTTTCGCAACTCATGAGCCAACGTTGCCAGGAATTCGTCTTTGCGGCGATCCGCCTGCCGGAGCGATTCTTCTGCTTCTTTGCTGCTCGTTAAATCGCGCATCACTTTGGAATACCCTAACAGCGAGCCGGCCGCGTCGCGCAAGCCAGTTGTTACGCCGGAGGCCCAAAATCGGCTGCCGTCCTTGCGCCGCATCCAGCGATCATTGCCGGCCCGGCCGGTGGCTGCTGCCTCATGGAGTTCGGCCTCGGGCACGCCTTGCGCTTGATCCTCAGGTGTAAAAATCTTTTCGATTATATTGGCGCCCAAGAACTCCGCCTCTTCGAAGCCTAACACGCGCCTTACGCCTTCGTTCCAACTCGTAGGGCGCCCTTCCAAGTTGGTCATAAAGATCGCATAGTCTTTCACCTGTTCGACAAGCGTGCGAAATCGATGCTCGCTTTCTTGCAGGGCCTGTGTCGCGTGTTCGCGTGCTGCGATGAGGTCGCGGGCTTGAAATTGACGGCGACGGGCACGCAGAGCAGCTTGTGTGGCATTCACGAGCGCATTGAGCCGCGCCGGACGCTCCAGCAGCAGCACGTTGCCGAGCGATTCCATAGCCTTCGACACGCCAGGCGAGTCTGAGCCATGGCGTGTGATGAGAATGATTGGCAGGTCAGACCATAGCGGTTGACGACCGATCGCTTCCAATACTGGATTCAGGTCACCGCGGATGAACGCCTCTTCCGCCAGAATGACGGCGCCGACACCGCGATTCATTTCCAGAGCCAAGGTCGACACGCTATTGCAAACGACGCACTCAATTTCATGATCGGCCAACACTTTGCAGGTGAGCTCCGCGTCCTTCGCAGTCGGCGCGTGGACAAGGATTCGCCGTTCCAGTGCCGTCGGCATGACGTCAGACCTTGTGCTTTTCCGGTGGCCGGTTACCGGCTTCAGTTTCGGCGGTTGGCACGCCGGTGAGGATTCCGCGGAAGTTTCGCAGCGGCTCGCCCAACTCGATCCGACCTTCGCTGAGCCTGAATTCGCGGATCGTGCGCTCGTGGCGCCCGCCGCGCTTCTTCATCACCGAAATCGCCTGGCGGACTTCGCCGCGGGCCTCGAAATAGCGCAGCAAAACGACGGCATCGGCCAAATAGCTCGCGTCCACAGCGCTTGTCATATTCGCCCCGATGAGTCCCTGATGAGCGGAAATCAACAGCGTCGCCACGTTCCGCTGGCCGAGATACATGAGTAGCTCGTGCAGCTGAATGATGAGATTGCGTTCGCCCGGCATCGCGTTCAAATAACCGTTCAAGCTGTCGATCACGAGCATGCTCGCGTTGTCTTTTTCCACGGCCCTTTGAATGCGACTGCAAAACTCGCCTGGGGATAGCTCGGCCGGATCAATCGATTGAATGTCGATCATTCTCGAGTCAAAGTGCTTGTTGAGGTCGATGCCCAGCCCGGCCGTCCGGGTCAGCAGCGTAGAAAGGCTTTCGTCGAAGATAAACATTGCCGTGCGCTCGCCGCGCTCGGCTGCGGCACTGGCAAATTGAGCGGCCAGGCTCGACTTTCCCGTCCCGGCAGCGCCGACGATGAGCGTGCTGGTTCCGCTTTCGATCCCGCCGCCAAGCAACGTATCGAGTTCCGCGATGCCGCTTGGCAGCCGCCGATGATCGCTTTGCACACGGTAATCGGCCGCCACCAGCCGCGGAAACACGGTAAGCCCGCCGCGCACGATTTCATAATCGTGGTAGCCTCCACGAAATTGACGCCCCCTGTATTTGACAACGCGCACCCGCCGGCGATCGGAGCCGTATTCCGGGTTCAGCTGCTCGAGCAATACGACGCCGTGGGAGATGCTTTGCACCTGCAGATCGCGATCGGACGAAGTCATATCGTCCAACAACAAAACCGTGCAATTGCGGCCCGCGAAATACTGTTTGAGCGAAAGGATCTGCCGCCGATAGCGAAGCGGGCTGCCCGCCAGCAGCCGCAGCTCGGAAAGCGAATCGAACACGACGCGTTGCGGCTTGAGCTGCTCGACCGCTTGCAAAATTGTTTTTGTCGTCTCGTTCAGTTCCACCTCGGAGGGGTGGAACATCGTGTAGTGCTCATCCTCATTCAAACTGTTTTCGCCAGGAACTACTTCGTGGACTGTGATGCCTTCGAGCGACCAGCCGTGCGACGCGGCCGTGTCTTCGAGCTCTTCTTTTGTTTCGGAAAGAGTGACATATAAAACCGGCTCCTGGCAGCGAGCACCCTCCAGGAGAAACTGCATGGCGAGAGTGGTCTTGCCCGATCCGGGCACGCCTTCAATCAAATACAACCGCCGCGGAGTAAAGCCGCCGCTCAGTATCTCGTCCAAGCCTTGAACCCCGGACGCGGCAATCGGCGCGTTGGTCTTTTCTTCCCTTGTACTAGTCATAGATTCCAGTTCGCGATTGTCGTGTTGGCGACATGGGCGACCAGGCGCCGCACTTCGTTCAGGGTTGCCGCTTTCCGATATAATAGCGGATCCAGCCGCGTTCGTCCCTTTATCGAGCGTCGGCAATGTGGGTGAGCCGTCGCCGGCCACCGGGATCATTCAATCGGACGGGTAACCAACGGACATCAGCCGGCGATACGCCGATCGCAGTCGGCCAAGGCCCTCATCAACTTCGCACCGCTCGATCCCAAACGTCCCGCCCGGAGCCCTCAATCCGCACACCCGCCGGAAATCCCTTGTTTACCAACCACCACCAGATGAGCGACCGCAACGGCCGCATCCACCACGCCGGCCGGCGCATCTCCAGATACCCGTCATACGGCATGTTGACCCACTTCGCCAAATGCGCAAGCGCCTGCCCCAACGACCAGATGCCGCCAGCCCGCAACGCCCCGTCCCGCGCCGCCACTTTCTCCTCCTCTCCCTTCGGGAGAGAGTAGGGTGAGGGCCGATCGCGAAGCACATCTTCCACCGTCTCGAACCGCAGCGCCCGCCGGTCTCGGACTTTCTTGTTTTTGATATCGCCCGTGTACCTGCGGCAGCGGATTGTTGAGTCTGTCTCAGGCAGAGACTAGAATATAGCCCACTTTTTTAATTTTTTTCCTCGGCAAGAGCGTTGCGCGCCGCGCCCCTTGCATGCTGGTGTTTCACTTCTGGGAGTTTCGATATGCGCTATCTGCTGCCAGTTCCGGCGTTGTTGATTACCGCGGCGACGACTGTGGCGGTCCCGGTTGTTGATCAATCGCACGCCATCACTCAATCGACCGGCGGCAGGTTTATTTACGCGGGAAATTCGCCGACCCAAATGTTCACCGTGGGCGCGGCGGGATTACTGTCCCAAGTCGACGTGCTGCTGCGCCGCGACACGGGGGACGTCGGTAACTTGGCGCTGGAGCTATGGCCCGTGGTGGCGGGCGGACCAGCCGGTTCGACGCCCTTGTTCTCGGCGCCAATCAATCCGAACGACATCCCGACCAACACCTCTGCCCTCGTGCCGATCAACGTCAGCGCCGGTCAGATCTTCGTGTCGCCGGGCGACCAGCTCGCAATCGCAGTCAGTGGCACCGCGACTCTTGACGATCCGAATGCCTCGTGGACTAGTGGATTCCCCGGTTACAACGCCGGTGGGAAGTTCGATCGGGCGGGGGTTTGGTCTATCGCCAGCAGCGATCATGATTACGGATTTCGAACCTGGGTCGATCCGGCGGTGCTTCCCGGCGGTGCGCAGACGTTGGCGTTGAGGCCAACCTCCGAGTGGGGTGCGTCGCTTTCGACGTCGGGTGGCTCGGTAATCTTTACGGCCGGCGATTCGATGCGCGTCGACCGTTCACCGTCGCGTGACGAGGATAACCGGGCA
This sequence comes from uncultured Planctomycetota bacterium, assembly GCA_963713365.1. GTDB lineage: Bacteria > Planctomycetota > Planctomycetia > Pirellulales > Lacipirellulaceae > JABDGM01. Next base: position 427,678 of record CAVQLN010000017.1, read on the forward strand.
TTGATCGAGTTCGACACTTCCGGCTTGCCCGAAGGGGCGATCATCCAGTCGGCGACGCTTGATTTCGATATCAACGTCCGCACTTTTTCTGGTTCACTGGTGCCCATCGTCGAGCTCTACGGTTACCAGGCGGACGGCAGCCCGTCGGATGCCGACGCACGCAGCCTGTCGCGATTTCTCGGACGATCGGCGCCAATCATGAGCAACGACCTGGTGAGCATACCGCTGGACGTCGAGGAACTTTCCTCAATGCTCGAGGTGTCGCCGGATGTCGGCATAGTTGCCTATGAAGCTGCGCCGACCGTCGGAATTCGCATCGTGGCGACGCAGTTTGCCGATCAGTTCCCGGCCACCTTTTCACCTCCCATGCTTAACATTGGCTACTCGGTCCCCGCCTCGCCGGCGCACGCAGTTCCCGCGGGCGATTACAACCGCGATGCACACGTCGACGCGGCCGACTACGTAGTGTGGCGCAAGTCAAACGGAACACAAGGCGACTTGCCTGCCGATGGCGACGGCGACGGCGACGTCGACCCGGAGGATTACGGCGTGTGGAACGGGCAGTTCGGCGTAGGGCCCGACGACGGGGTCCGCAACGGCGACTTCGAGACGAACAATCTGTCGGGATGGAACACTGTCATCGGACCGAATGCCGACGTATCGTTCGGCTTCCCTCGCGTCGAGTCGTTCGATGTCGATGGCGATGGCCAGGCGACTCGCGCCATGCGCGTGCGGCTTGGCCGGAGCGACACCGACCTTTTCGGCGGCGAAGTTGCGATTGAACAGCAGCTCCTTCTCGAAGCGGGCGACTACATCTTTTCCGCGGATGTGGCGTCGCAGTCGCTCGCGACAGGAGGAAACACTGCCCCCGGAAACTACGCGCTCTCGTTCGACGGTCAGGTCGTCGATCAAGTTCTGCTCAACGGCACATTAATCGCGGCCTCGCAAGTGATTCGCAACCGCGTCGAGGCAACCCTCACCAACGTGGAGGCGGGCTACCACACACTGCGTCTTACCGTGGGCCGCGGCGCCGTCAACTCCGTCGCAATCTACCAGTTTATCGACGACATTCAGATTACTCGTATTGGACTGGCCGCAGCTCAGGCTGTGCCCGAGCCGTCAAGCGTCGCGCTCATCGGCGTCGCGATCGCATTCGCAGTCGTCCGTCATCGTCGGCTGCAGCCGTAGGGTGGGCACCGCCCACCACAATTGGCGAACGTCAACTTTTGGTGGGCAGTGCCCACCCTACTGAACTGCGAACTCAGAGCTGATGGCTGAAGGCGCCGCACACTTTAACGGCTGATCGGGCCAGCCCGGCCATTTGACGCGGCCCCTGCGCATCGCGGGCCGGAACGGACTTGTTCTCATATCCGCGCCCGAAAATCGGTGGAGCGTCGCCGGCACGTGCGCGTATCCTATGAGTATGAGCACCACCAACACCCTTCCGCCCATCGATGAAATGGAGCGCGCGTACCTAGAACGAGACGCGACGTTCAACGGACTGTTTTACCTCGCTGTCCGCACGACCGGGATTTTTTGTCGGCCGACGTGCCCTGCGCGAAAGCCGCTTCCGAAGAACGTCGAATACTTCGCGACGACGAGCGAAGCGATGGCGGCCGGCTATCGACCATGCAAGCGCTGTCGGCCGATGGAACTCGGCGACGAGCCGGAGTGGGCCAGGCAGTTGATCGACGAGGTCGAACGCGACCCATCGCCGCATATCTCGGAGCGCGACCTGGCGGCGCACGGCGTCGACCCGGCGACAGTCCGTCGCTACTTCCAGCGACGTTACGGCATGACGTTCCAAGCGTACACGAGGTCGCGGCGCTTGGGCGGCGCTTTGCATCGCATTCGTCAGGGATCGTCCATCGACTCGGCCGTTTTTGCCAGCGGCTATGACTCCCATAGCGGATTCCGCGACGCCTTTGTCCGCACTTTTGGCAGTACGCCGCGCAATGGTCGCGCCCACGATTGCATATTCCTGTCGTGGCTCAACAGCCCGCTCGGGCCGCTCGTGGCCGGCGCTACTGGCGAAGGAGTGTGTTTGCTCGAGTTCAGCGACAGGCGAATGCTTGAAACGGAATTGGCCGCCTTGCGAAAGTTTTTCAACGTGCCCGCCGTTCCTGGAATGAATGACCATCTGCAGCTGCTAGAAACGGAGCTCAGGGCGTATTTCGGCGGGACGCTACATACGTTCTCCGTCCCACTCGTTTCTCCCGGCCCGCACTTTCAGAAGCGCGTGTGGGACGAGCTAGCGCGCATTCCCTACGGACAAACGCGGTCGTACGAAGAGTTGGCGGTTGCGGTCGGAGAGCCCGCAGGCCAACGCGCCGTCGGCCGGGCGAACGGCATGAACCGCATCGCAATCGTGATTCCATGCCATCGAGTGGTCAGAAAGGACGGCCATCTCGGCGGCTACGGCGGGGGATTGCGACGGAAACAGTTCCTCCTCGATTTGGAGAAACGACACACCGACGGGCAGCAAGATGCGCTTACAAAGTTGATGAATAGCCCGACTTGTGTGCTGCTGCGTCAGCATCGGGACCGACAGACCCTGGCTGTTGATCGAACAGACGCCTTGTCGGCAGCCGGCGCCATTTTCAGGAAAAGTTCTCGAAGTGTCCAATCGCGTGTCGATCCGCGTTGCCGCCAATCGACCAGGAGTAGGAACGCACGCTAAAAGTCGCGGCGGCCCAGTCTGTCGCACGCCGCGCAATCCACCAGCGGAAGGAGGAAATCGACGGTTGACATATTCCCATATGGGAATATATTTACGGCATGCCGCGTGCTGCAACCACCACCGATGCTTTCAATGCGATCGCCGAGCCGCGGCGTCGTCAAATCATTGAAGTGCTCGCCCGGCGCGGGGCGGTCGCGGTAAGCGCTCTGGTCGTGACATTGGGAATGCCGCAGCCCGCCGTCTCGAAGCACCTCGGTGTGCTCCGCAAGGTCGGACTTGTTTCCGTGACAAAACAAGGCCAGCAACGTTTGTATCAGCTCCAGGCCAAGGAGTTGAAGCGTGTGCATGATTGGACAGAGAAATTTCAGCGGCACTGGAACCATCAGCTCGAGCGCATCAAGCAGCGTGCGGAGCGCCGTGCGCGCGAGATCAGCGTGGCTCATCAAACTAGTATTACCAAACAACGTAAATTGAACCGCCAAGTCGCAAAGGACGCCAAGAATACAAACAATCAATTTCCATCCTTGGCGTTCTTTGCGTGCTTTGCGATTCAATATGCTAAACGCTCTAACTGAGACTCCAGAGGGGAACACAATGACAACCGACAGTGCGAAGCGCCAAGACGTTAGTGCTTTCGAGATTCGCAAGGAAATCGTAATCGCCGCCCCGATAGGAATTACTTTCCAATCGGTGCTCGACGAACTGGGTCCCGAGGCGCAGATCATGGACGGCCAATCACTTTCCATGAAGATCGAGCCTTGGCCCGGCGGTCGTTGGTATCGCGACCTGGGCAATAACGCCGGACATCTGTGGGGCCACGTCCAGGTCATCAAGCCTCCCACGCTCCTGGAAATCACCGGGCCGATGCCGATGTCGTATGCTGCCGTGAATCACGTGCAATATCGCCTCAAGGAGGAAAACGGCAAGACACGCCTGACGTTTGTGCATCGCGCGGTGGGCCTCATCCTGCCCGAACACCGCGATGGAATGCCACAGGGCTGGGCGAAATGGCTCGACCAAATTCGCGAACACGCTGAACGAAAGCACCGCAAGGGGACACTGCGATGAGCGCTTGCTGCAATGCGGCCCGAACGCCGACGTGGGTGCGAAGAATCCGAGAGATTCTCGCATGGATCCTCCCCGGTGCGATCCTGATGTTGGTGCCCAAGTGTCCCGCCTGCCTGGCAGCCCACGTGACGCTTTGGACCGGACTCGGACTGTCGTTTTACACGGCAACTTACTTGCGGTCGGCGATGCTGCTGTTTTGCGTCGCATTATTGATCTTCCTCGTCGTGCAACGGCTAATTCGTATAGGGCGCATCTTCAGCGCATCGCACGGTATGAATTCAACCGCCAAGATCGCAGAGATCGCTGAAGACTTTCATTGATTCTGCTCGCGCAAGCGAAAGGAGAACATCATGATCACGAGACACGACGCCCCGGCAACGATGGACCCCTTCGTGGAGATTCTCGCCTCGACGGGCCGCCCGCCGGACATTAATCCCGACGACGATCTGTATGGATTTCTCATCGGAAGCTGGGAGCTCGATGTTGTCGCTTACCCCGATGAGGGAAACGCTACACACACTACTGGCGAAGCACATTTCGCGCGAGTGCTGGGCGGCCGCGCTATTCAGGACGTGTTCATCAATCCACAGCGGTTGGACCGTGCTCCGGACTCGCCGAAGTTTGGCAACTGGTTCGGCACGACGTTTCGGTATTTCGATCCGACGATCCGCGCCTGGCGCGTGTTCTGGTTCAATCCCGATGACGGCTTTCGTGCCGAGCTCGTCGGCCGCCGACGTGGAAATGAAATCGTGCAGGAGGGGCATTTCCCGGACGGCACGCCGATCCGCTGGACCTTCAGTGAAATCATGCCCGACTCGTGCCTGTGGCGCGGCGAATGCCTGGAACCTGACGGCAAATCGTGGCGGCTTCAGGTCGAATTTCGCGCCCGGCGCGTCTGAGCCGTTTGAGAGCATTTAACCATGTGAATTCAACCGCGAAGAACGCGGAGGTCGCCAAGGAAAATGTGTTGGCTTTGACTTGCTTAGCGCCCTTGGCGTTCTTGGCGGTTCAATATTTTTAAAGCTCTTCGTCATTTCAAAAGGAGACCGAACAATGCCACACCAAATCGTCAGTCGAGAACAGTGGATTGCCGCCCGAAAAGACCTGCTCAGCGCAGAGAAAGAGCTAACGCGGCGCAGCGACGAGCTGGCGCGGCGACGTCAGGAACTGCCGTGGGTGCGGATCGATAAGCAGTACCGGTTCAATACGGATGATGGGACCGCCTCGCTGGCAGACCTGTTCCGAGGGCGCTCGCAGCTACTCGTTTACCACTTCATGTTCGGGCCCGATTACACCGCCGGCTGCCCGTCCTGCTCGGCGATCGCCGACGGGTACAACGGTATCGACGTCCATCTCGCGAACCACGACGTCATGTTCTGGACAGTCTCGCGCGCCCCGCTCGCGAAGCTGCAGGCGTACAAGCGGCGGATGGGCTGGACGTTCCCGTGGGCATCCTCGCTCGGCAGCGACTTTAACGCTGACTTCGGCGTCACGTTCACCGAGGACGAGCAGCGCAAGGGAGACATTGAATACAACTACGAGCGCGAGCCAGGGTTAGATTGGCGCGGCGACGAGGGGCCGGTCGCCGAGATGGCGGCCACGACCGGAACCGACGTGGCCACATACACGCGCGAGAGGCCGGGCATGAGCGCGTTCGCGCTCGAGGGCGGCGCCGTCTACCACACCTATTCCGCCTATGCGCCGGAGTCGACGGCCTGTGGGGCATGTACCAGTGGCTCGACCGCGCCCCCAAGGGCCGCAACGAGTCGGCCGGCGTCTGGTGGCGCCGCCACGACGAGTACGATTCGCTGCCTCAAAGCGCCGGCTCGTGTTGCCACTGCCGCAATCGCACGCCTGAACGCTCGCTGGGGATGTCCCGATTTTGCGAAGCAAAATGAGACTGTCCCCTTCTGCTGCCAGGCAGCGACGCCGAGTGCCACTTCTGGCTCGCGCACCGCCGGTTGCAGCGGCGTTGCCTTCTAGTCGGCCGGCGTCGGCGCTACTTCGTATTCCGCCGGGGCAGGCGCGGGTAGCCGACCGTCGTGGCTTCCTCGCACGCCGACGTCGTTCATCAGGTGGTGCAGCGTTGCCTCGATCTGATTCAACTTGGCCCGCGCGCCGGACCGCCCAATGGCCCGAACATTCCGCCGGCTCCAGCCTTGGATATCGTCCTGGACGTGGTGGAATAGCCCGTCGAGCTCATCCAGACGACGCGCTACCTCGTCACGGTCGCCTTGGTGCTCCTTGTCATGTATGTACCTGGCCGTTTCGAGGATTTGGTACGCCTCGCGGTACGTCGCGTCATAGCCGCGGTTATGCCGGTAGTTGTGGTGCAAGTCCAAGCACAGATCGTTAGCGAGCCGCTCCAGGCGACCTGCCAGGTCATCCACGTGCGAGTAGCTGCCAAACGCGACTGCAACGGGCTGAGCCGCGACATGATCGCCGCCATGGGTGACGTGCGGCTGTGGAACGTAGTAGTTGACGCCGTCGTGCCAGTAATAGCTGCCGTCGTAGTGGCTGTCGTAATGCGGCACGACGTGGTGCCAATCGGAGTGATGACGGTGGCCGTAATGATCATGGTGATCGAAATGGGAATCGTGATCGTAATGTCCGCCACCGACATGAATCCCGAATCCAAACTGGCGCTGGCAATAGCGGCCGGCCAAAGCCCCGCCAAAACGACAACCGCGATGACTCGCAATGATTTGATCATTTGAATGTCCCCTGTAGGCCCCTTCTGCCGGAAGGAACCACGACGCTTTTCCGATGGTGAATCGCTGCGTCCCGCTCGGCAGGCGAGACGGGGTGCGTTAAGCGCTGGGTTGAAGCGCACTGCATCCCTTCCAAAAATTGCCACCAACTTTCGGCGGCACTATTTAATTATGTGTCTAATTCCAGCGCGCGAGGGAACATCGAGGCCCCGATGCCCGATGTAGTGACGATGCCGGTTATATGGCCCCACCCATCCGACAATCCGCTCGCTTTAGAACGCACACGGCGGCTAGAATATTACGCGCTCCGAACTCAAGGCACGAAGGCGAGAAACAGAAACGCCGCAAACAGCACCAGGTGCACGGCCCCCTGCATCATGTAGGTGCGACCGGTGCCGAGCGTGACGGCGCTCACCAAAAACGTCACGGCGAGCATCGCGATGTCCTTGGGCTCCAGGCCCAAAATCAAAGGCAAGTCGAAGGCGATCGACGCCAGTACGACAACGGGAACGGTCAGGCCAATACACGCAAGTGCGGAGCCGATCGCGAGATTCATGCTGCTCTGAAGCCGATCCGCCCGGGCAGCACGCACAGCGGCCCACGTTTCGGGCAGCAGCACCAGCGCGGCGATCACAATTCCGACCACCGTCCTTGGCGCGTTGGCCGCATCAACCACATGTTCGATCGTGGGCGACAGTTTCTTCGCCAAGCCTACGACCGCCACGAGCGAGACCAACAGCAGTGCGAAGCTCGCCCATGCTTCGCGGGTCGTCGGCGGCTCGGCGTGTGCCTCGGCATTGGCGCCGTCGGGAATAAAGTAGTCCCGATGTCGCACCGTTTGAATAAAGACAAAAATCGCCCACAGTGCGGCCGAGGTCAGCGCCACGAACGCGAGTTGCGAATTATTGTAGGTGCCGCCTGGCGTGCTGGTCGTAAACACCGGCAGGACAAGCGTGAGCGTTGCCATCACGATGAGCGCGGCAAGGCCGGCTCCGGCCCCCTCGACCCGGAATGTCTGCTCGTGGTGCTCCAGTCCGCCCAGCAAAACACATAAACCTAAAACGCCGGTGCAGATGATCATTACGGCAGCGTAGATCGCGTCGCGCGGCAGGATCGCCATTTCCTCGCCGCCGGCCATCATCATCGAGAGGATGAGCGCGGCTTCGATTGCGGTCACGGCCAAGGCAAGTACGAGCGTGCCAAAGGGCTCGCCGACGCGATGGGCCACAACTTCCGCGTGGTGAACCGCTGCGAGAACTGCCCCAACGAGAGCAGCGCCGCACAGCACGGCAAGAAACGTTCCCACGCCCACAGCGAGTGCCACAAGGTACAAACCGAGCGCCAACACAGGAATGAGCCAGGTCCAAAGACGCATGTTTTGTACTCGCCCACTGTGGACGCGACGGAAGGAGCCAACCTAAATCCGTTTACTTTGCAAATAGCGCTTTAGCCGCTGTGTATCGCCGATGCGCCACGCCTCTGGCGCTGTGACGCCGATCCAAATTGGTATTTGGTATACTGTGCGGCTATCGGCGAGAATAGTCCCGTCTTAGGTTATTTGGGCCCGAGTAAAAACAGACATTTTTCCGTAAGAGGGTCTGTTGTATGCAACGAAATCAGCCGTCTGCCATTTTTCTCGTTTGCATTACCTTCCTTCTAACGCTAGTCGCCGCCGTGTATGGCGCACCTACTAACGAGAGCACGACGGTTACGCCCGACGCTGCTCTAAAGGACTTGATGGATGGCAACGCCCGGTTCGCCAAGGGCGAGGCGACAAGCCCGCGACGTACTCCCGCAGACTTTCGCTCGGTATCCAAAGCCCAAAGCCCCATCGCCGTTGTGGTTGCCTGTGCCGATTCCCGCGTCTCGCCCGAGCTGCTGTTCGACTCGGGCATTGGCGAGTTATTCGTGATCCGCGTCGCCGGCAACGTTGTTGACGGCGCTGGCGTCACGATGAAAGGCAGCATCGAGTATGCCGTTGCCGAATTGAATGTGCCGCTCGTCGTCGTCCTGGGACATACTAATTGCGGCGCGGTCAAGGCTGCCGTCGCGCACATCGATCAGAAGGATTCATTGCCCGGCTCGATCAACGGACTTGTCGAACTGATAAAACCAGTCGTCAGCAATGCCAAGGGCCAACCCGGCGACATCGTCGACAATGTCATTCAGGCGAATGTAATCGCCGGCGTCGAGAAGTTAAATAATTTAGAGCCAATCCTTGCCCCGCGCGTTCAGGCAGAAAGCGTCAAGGTAGTCGGCGGAATTTATGATCTCGACACTGGGATCGTAAAACTTCTTCAACCGGGATCAAAATAAACCATCCGCCGCCGCGAAAATCCCATAGCCCCCGGCTTTGCCGGGGGTCTCCGGAGCGCGGTCGCGCGCGTGATTGGGACAACGCCTCAGAATTCCGGGCGGACATCATCCCTTCTTAAAGCCCGCCTTAATGAGCTGCTCGTAACCGGGCTCTAAAACGCGAACGGTATAGCCGTGATCCTCCAGGATCTTGCCGACACGCTTGGCCCTCATCCCCACGACGCAAAAGGTGTAGATGATCTTGTCCTTCGGCAGCTTCTCAGCCAGATACTTCGGGTCAACTTTCGTTTTGAGCGAAGCATCCGGCAGGAAAATGGCGCCCTCGACGTTGCCTCGGTTCCACTCCTGCTCGCTCCGCACGTCGACCAGCACGGCTTTCTCTTCGGCGACGTTCTTTTTCACCACGGCCAGCGAATCCTTCGTGAATTCAATGTTGCTGCGGCCACTCTCCGCGGCGGTCCTGCCAATAGTCTCCGAGGTTGGCCGCAACTTTTCGGCAAACACCTGCTTCAACTTGGCCAACTTGGGCTGAATGACCGCCCTGCAATATTGGTTGTTGGGATTCAACCGGTAGAAATCCAGGTGCTCCTGTTCCGCAGGATAGAACGCCTCGAACGGCGTGATTTCCGTAACGATCGGATCGTCGAAGACACGCGATGATTCAAGCTTCTGTTTGTAATGCTCGGCAATTTTGCCCTGCTCGTCGCTGTGGTAGAAGATCACCGATCGATACTGGCTGCCGACATCGGCGCCCTGGCGATTGAGAGTCGTCGGATCGTGCATCTTCCAAAACACTTCCAGCAGCTCGTCATAAGAAATGACTTCGGGATCGTAAGTAATCTGAATGACCTCGGCGTGCCCACTGCGGCCAGAGCTGACCGCTTTGTAACTGGCACTCTCCGAACTCCCGCCGCTATAGCCCGAATCAACGGACGCAACACCCCGCAACTGCTCAAACACCGCCTCGCCACACCAGAAACACCCAAGCCCAAACGTCGCCTGCTCGGCCCGGCCAGCTTTGTGGGAGGTGTCTCCGACACCGATACTTCCCCTCCCTTGCAGGGAAGGGGCTAGGGGAGGATTCGGCCGGCCGATCATTCTGAGCGTTCGGAGTTTCAGCAGCCGCGGATCGATCCGCGTGCCAAAGCACGGTGCTTGAAGAGAATCATGGCAATCACTTTCGAAAATCTGTTCATGGCACTGTCCCATTATCTTGGTTTCGTCCACGGTTTTCTCCCTCCCCCTTGAGGGGAGGGCCGGGGGAGGGGGTCGTCTTGGCTGGCTTCAGCAAGTCGTGAAACCACGTCTAATCAAACATCAAGAGTTCAGCATATTTCGCCGAGCGGTTATTCATCAAGTGCGATAATTCTCCGCGCACCACAGCCAACATTCTCGCCCCACCCGACCCTATTATTTCTTGAGCCATCGATGCCAATGGCCTACTGGCTCCCAGAAAACAATTCCATCGAATGGTGAATCCTTGCAGAGTTGGATCAATGTCTGATCATTCCAATCTACGCCTATGTTGCGCCGAGGCGCGTGTGTGCTTACATTACCACCACCGGCCACAATCAAGAGCCATTTTTGCTCGGCCTTGCCCCAATTCTCGTATGTCACCGCCTTGTTGTTCTTGATGGTGATGGCAGCTTTAATGTAATTCAAGCTGACAGCTACGTGGCCTGTTGTGAGGTTTGCGCACCTCCATGAACAGCGCGAGGTCGGCAAGAATTCCTCTGTGGACCGCGCGAGCCGCAAAGAAGTGAGTAGTCCCATAGCCGTGGGATAACCAACGAATTCTTTGCGAACGGACATCAGTGATTGTCCTGGCTTGATCGGATGACTCTCGGCAAACATTACGATTTCTGATGCGAGGGCTCTGGCGCTAGATGCACGATTATTAGCGATTGGCAAAGCGACATTTTCTGAAAATCGCACATTCGCGACGATGCCGGTAAGATGCTTACGATGGCTAATGCGCCGCATGAGACTTGCTTCGACAAGTCGCCAAAAGCCATCGATTGGTGTCCTTGGCGACACGCGTCCCGCAACCGTATCGTTGTAATGGTCCGTGACCTCAATCGCAGTGCGACTTCTTTTCGGTTGGATTGCTCAATGTCAAAAGCGCAGTCCGGTCTTTCTTGCCATTTGGGAGACGATATTTTATAGCCCAAATGGTCAACGAACTTCCTCATTAGGAAGCATTCCCTTTCCTTCTGGGTTCGATAGACTCTTGGCATTCGTTGTGCGACGACTATTGGGTACCAACGACTTGAGGTAATAGAGCTCAAATCACTATATAGCTTTAGCGTTTACGACGGAATCGCGCTGGTGCCACTACCACCTTGACCAGAAAATCGCCGCCTTGCGATCTGGAAGGAAAGGCCATCGTGACTTTCTTGCATGGCGGCTCAGTTGACCTGGCTGACGCAAGATCGATGAGCAGCAGTCGGCCGCGATTATGTCCTAATCATGATACAATCCCTCTTATGTCCGAGACCTGTGCCAAACTCGAGCCTGCGTCATCCTGGCGACGGCGATGGTTTCGCTTTTCCCTGCGCACCTTCCTGATTGCCGTCACACTGATCTCACTCGCGTTCGGCTTCTTCTTTAGCAGCGTGCAGAACGAGCGTCGCGCGGCGAGCGCTATCGCCGAGGCGCATGGAGACATCGTTTACGACTGGCAGATTCGCCCTCCGGGCGCTGACCACAAGACGCCGCCGCCCAAACCGCCAGGCCCGCAATGGCTGCGCAAGCGTCTTGGCCCCCATTGGCTCGACCGAATCGTCGAAGTGCGGCTCAATGAGTACATCAATAAGAGCGACAAGAACCGATTCGCCGTCGTCGCACCGCATCTTGCCAAGCTTTCATCGCTGCGTTCGCTGACGCTATCGGGCGAAACATTCGATGTCAATGATTACCGTTCGCTCAGCCAGCTCACACAGCTTGAATCGCTGCTCGTGCGTCAACGAAACGAGCTGCTTCCCCAACATGCGGCGGCGATCGCTCGGCTCACGGGTCTGCATGATCTCAGTCTTTCCGACATCAAGATCTCCCCCGCAGCTCTCCGAGAGCTCGCAAAGTCGCCACATCTGGAGAAATTGCAGATTACATGCTTCTGGCATGATCCAAACGCCGGTGGCGTGCACACAAAATATCGGTTTCGCGACGACGCGGCCGAAGCCCTGGCCGCTTTTCCGATTCTCAAATCGCTGGAGCTTTTCCAGACCAGAATCACCGACGCGGGCATGGAGAAACTGTGCCGGCTTTCGAAATTGGAAAGGCTCACAGTGGGCAGCCCCCACATCACCAGCGCATCGTTCGATCACGTCGTTAAATTGAAGCACCTGACGGCACTCGGCACATGGGCCTGGAAGATCGAGGATGACGACTTCCGGAAGCTTTCGCAAATGCCGCAGCTGACGACTTTGGACTTGCTCACCCATCTAAGCGACAAGAGCGTGCCTCATGTCACCGCACTCGGCCAAATCGAGCACCTCAGGCTTCGAGGTGAAGGTATCACCGACGCTAGCGTGTCGCACCTTTTGCGACTCACTAAATTGCAGTGGCTCCACCTCAGCGGCACGAGCATCAACAAGCTCGGCTCAGCGGCCAAAGAGCTCAAACGAGCGTTCCCAAAATGTGTGATTTACCTGCCAAAAACTGAAAAGCAAAAAGAGGCAGAGCGAGCGTTTAATAATTGGAAGTGGGGCGGCGGCAATCCCTAACGAAGTCGCCCCATCGTTCGGCATGTTACGCAAATTGCCCATCGCTTAGCCCTTGTTTTTGGCCGCGTAGTGTGCTAATGTACACTTCACTGCAATGCGCTCATTTGAGCTCAGAAGCGCGTGTCTGCCCAAGGGTGGAAACGCTCGAAGTGCGCACTCGTTCTTTGAAAAGTTGGAAAGCTGTTAGCAGTTAGCTCATAGCTGTTAACCAGACAGAGAAACCACGGGCCATAAGCTCAAGCAACGGCCTGCGCTAACGGTGCGCACCGGGCGGCCACCGCCTCGCTTGTTTCCGTCAGACGAGCGGTCCGTAGGTGCGCAAAAATACGGAGGGGAGTTTTGCGCATCTACGCAAATTCACGAGCCGTAGGGTGGGCACCGCCCACCATTACGAATAGCTCCAGTTTCCGGTGGGCAATGCCGACCCTGCTGAGCGTTGATCAAAATGCCACGAATTGTGTCATCGCGGCGCCCAAAAACCACGGAAATTCCAGCATTGCTTAGCCCGCCGGTGGTTCAAAAAGATGAATTGTGAAGTTTTGAATCGTATTTGGTTTTGAGTGCAAAATTGGTCAAGAATGCCGCCGGTGCCACTGCTGGTTGCTCGGAATCCGCCGTGGCGGACTTGTCCAGCAGTGCGGTTCGATGGTTACCTTGCCACCACAAGCCGACGCAGGTCACCTTTGTGCTACTAACCGTCAAAATCTTTGCAGGGCGAAAAAATTATTGAACAGGAGGTAACAGAGAAAGCAGAGGGGCGTGTTTGGAGTATTTTCCGACGTCGAACGCCACGTACCAAATCCACAATCTCCACCAATGATTCTTGTTGATCGCTCTTCCTGGTTTGCCGTATTCTCTGCTACCTCTGCTTCCTCCTGTTCAAGATTTTGGTTGCGGCCATAGGCCGCGCTGGCTCCGCTGTGGTTACTTCCGGCGACGACGCGGTTTCGGCGCAGTTCAAGCCAATCATCGCCAGAAGCGCCAACCCCGCGCTGGCCGGCTCGGGGATTTCGCTGAACGTGATGCTTTGAATGGCGTCGGTCATGGGGGGCATCAGCGGGTCGCTGACGTTGGCGGTGGCGAACTCGAGAAACCCGCCACCTGCTACCGCATCCGTGGCATCGATTGTGACGGACATATCGTACTGAATGTTGCCCTTCGCGTTCGCTCCGAAAAAGGCCGTTAGCGTCGGCGCCCGCAGCGGTATGTTGACTGTTCCCGAGTTGGGCCCGTCCGGCGGCAGGCCAATGTCGTCGCCGAAAGGCAAATTCGTCCAGGTGGCGACGCCGGACGCATCGGTCCGCAATGTGCCGCCCGCCTCGAACCTCGGAATCAATCCGTCGCCGTCCTCGATGACGTCTCCAACCACGGAAACTTCGATATTGACGCTCACTTCGGCATTCGCCGCGACCAGCCTCAGTTGGCCAGGAAAGATCAGGAAGCCCAAATCCATGCGGCGCGGGGCTGGAAAGGTGTTCTCGATATCAAGTGAAAAAGACGCACTCGATGTAAGCTTGTCGCGGCGGTTGGTCATGCCAGCTTCCACGCCGATGATCGCGTTGGTATCCACGTAAGCATCCGCATTAAAGTTGCCACCGCCGATAAAACTGGTGAACGCCGTGTTGGGTGCGATGGGATCAATCAAATCGGTGCCCTCGTCGCGATCCGAAACGATCGTCGTTCCGGACGCGTCTTCGAGAATCGTGAAGGCGTTGAAGCTGTTGAACGCGGCCGCAGGGCCAGCCGGCCGTAACGCGCCAAGCACAAAAATTACCGACCAAAGAGTGCACGTTAGAAAGCGGCCCGATCGACCGCCAGCCGAGCTGCGAACAACGAAATTGCTTGTTGTCAATCGTTGCACAATCATTAGACTCCCCCCGGATGCGTGTCGTGAACTGACGCACGTGTGATTTTAGCCGCCGCGATGCCACGTGCAAGCAAAATTGGAAGGCACGCCGGGACCACAGATGCCACAGGCCTCTGCCACGCCCCGTTACCCGATGCCGCAGGCCTCTACATTTAATGGGTACAGCATTGGCCGACGATCGCTCGGCCTGCGCGTTGATCGATCAAGCCGGCCTGTTCATTGGTTTCTTGTCATTCACTTCGATAGATGCAGCGACTGGGAGCGCAGTCGATGCGTGATTGGCGCTCGTGCATATCGACTACATAATAACGGGAGCCAGGGATAAACGGCCCACCTGCCACGCTGACGGCGTCGTCGACTCACTCGCTTGCAACGCAACTATGCCCAAAGAACCTGGCCAGCATTCGGCACGCTCCCATCCGGCGTCGATTCACACGCTGCAAGAGGTCGAGCAGCATTTCGCGGAGCTCGTGTCCAACGTTCAGGAACATGCAATTTTTCTGCTGAATTCGGACGGCATCGTCATCAGTTGGAATGCGGGCGCCGAGCGCATCAAGGGTTACCGCGCCGATGAGATTATCGGCCAGCCGTTTACCCGCTTCTATCCACAAGAAGCGATCGACCGCGGCTGGCCTCAAGAGGAGCTGCGACGGGCCATCGCAAATGGCCGGTTCGAAGACGAGGGCTGGCGGGTGCGCAAGAACGGGACGCTGATGTGGGCCAACGTCGTCATTACCGCGCTCCGTACCGATCAGGGCGAGCTGCGCGGCTTTTTGAAGATCACGCGCAACCTGACGGAGCGCAAGCAAGCTGAAGAGCAAGTTCGTCAAAGCGAAGAGCGCTTGCGCTTCATGATTGAGGGCGTAAAGGATTACGCAATCTTTATGCTCGATCCCGACGGACGCGTCGCCACTTGGAACGCGGGCGCCGAGCGCATTAATGGCTACACGGCGGATGAAATCATCGGCACGCATTTCTCCGCATTTTTCACGTCCGAGGATCTCGCCGAGGGAAAGCCTGCCAGAGAGTTGCACGTCGCCGCATCGACAGGCCGTTTCGAGGATGAAGGCTGGCGCAGTGCGCAAGGACAAATCGAATTTTTGGGCCAACGTCATCATCACGGCCCTGCGCGACAACGAAGGCACGCTCCGCGGCTTCGTCAAAATCACGCGCGACATGACCGAGCGCCGCCAGGCCGAAGCGCTGCGGGTCGCCGATCGGCAAAAGAACGAATTTCTCGCCATGCTCGCGCATGAGCTGCGCAACCCGCTGGCGCCGATCCGCAACGGCGTGCAGCTCCTTAAGATACTGCGTGACGAGGCCGCGATCCACGAGACTGCCGAGATGATGGAGCGGCAGGTCACCCAATTGGTGCGACTAGTGGACGATCTACTGGACGTTTCGCGCATCATCATGGGCAAGATTCATCTCGAAAACGAACCGGTCGAAGTCAGTGCATTCGTTAACCGGGCCATCGAGGAGGTTCAGCCCACCATCGATGCGGGCGGTCACGAGCTGATGCTCTCGATGCCGGCCCGCCCGATTATGGTTGACGGCGACACCGCCAGGCTTTCCCAGGTAATCAGCAACCTGCTCAGCAACGCGGCTAAATTCACCGAGAAGCCGAGCCAGATTTCGCTTTCGGTGGAGCGGACTGAGGACGAAGTAATTATCAGCGTGCGCGATCGCGGCGTGGGAATGACGCTCGACGTATTGAGCGGCATCTTTAACCTCTTCGTTCAGGCTGACACATCGCTTGCGCAATCGCGGCGGTCTCGGCATCGGTCTGACTCTCGTGAAGCGCATTGTCGAGTTGCATGGCGGCACGGTCGAGGCCAGCAGCCAGGGCGCGTCGCAAGGAAGCGAGTTCGTCGTGCGATTGCCGGTCTCATCGGAGACGCATGCGCCGTCGAAGCCGGGAATGTATACACCGTTGTCGTCGCCCAAGCATGCAGGCCGCCGCATACTCGTGGTCGACGACAATGTGGATGCGGCCGTGAGCGTGGTGAAGCTTCTCAAGCTTTGGGGTCACGACGTTCAAACCGCTTTTAGCGGTCCGGAAGCACTCGAGATGGCGCCCAAGTTCCGCCCGCAAATCGTGCTGCTGGATATTGGCATGCCGGGCATGAGCGGCTATGAAGTTGCCAGGCAGTTGCGCGCCCAGCCAGAGTTTCAAAGTCTCGTTATCACCGCCTTGACAGGATACGGGCAGGCCGAAGATCGGCGGCGCTCGCAAGAGGCGGGGTTCAATCACCACCTGACGAAGCCTCCGGATCCGTTTGCGCTGGCCGCGCTGCTTACCTCACCGGAGTCCTTTGGTGAAACGTCCCGCGCGAACTGACGCCGACTCTGGTTCTTGGCGTATTCCACGCAATATTGTCGCAGCAGCAATAGAGGGAGAGCCTCCGAAATTATCGTGATTGGTCACCAAGGGAAGCAGCGCATAAAATGAGGAATCACCGAGCGTAACGTCGTGGACCAGATAAGGCTCGGCAATTCTTCGACCAGAGTTTCAGGGGCTGGTGCACGAAAAGCGCGAACAATCGCAGTGAGTCCCTCTAATGCGCGCCTGGAATATCGCTGCGCCTATGTTTTTCTGGGTAGGCGCGATTGGTTTGATCGTCCCGTACACTCAAGCCGCCGACTATAGCGAAAGCACCGACGGCGATTTGTCGAACAGCCGGATCGATCCCACGCCGTTTCCTTTATCCGTCGGCGCCAATATGTTGACGGCGACCTCGGGTGTTGAGGGCGATCTCGAATTTGTGCGAGCCGATGTGCCGGTTAATACACGCTTGGCGAGCCTCGTGCTGCAGTCGTATACGAGCACTAGCGCGGCGGCTTTCATCGGTATGCGAATCGGAACAAGCATCCCGGAGGATGCTACAGCCGGTGATTTATCGGGATACACCCTTTTTGGTACCCAACTTGGCAATATCGGGCAAGATATTCTCCCACAAATGGGCACGGCATTCGGTGCCACGGGTTTCACACCTCCGCTACCCGCAGGTTCCTATTTTTTTTGGTTACACCAGCCGAGCAGCGTCGCCACAACCTATCAGTTCAACTTCAACGTCGAATCGCTGGCGCCGCCCGGTGTGGTCGGCGACTACAATAGCGACGACGTCGTGAATGCAGCCGATTACGTAGTCTGGCTCAAGAATATCGGCGCGTCGGCTCTTGCGCACCGAGACCCACAAAACTCCGGGCCGGTGGGGGAGGCCGATTATCTATCGTGGCGCGAAAATTTTGGCCTCTCCGCAAGCGGCGGCGGCGCGGTGACCTCAATTCCGGAGCCAGGAACCGGCATCCCAATCGCGCTTGCTGGCTTGGCGTGGATTTGCTGCCGCCGAAAGTATTCAAATCCCAAACACTAAACTACCAGCCGCCGATTTCATACCGCGAGCGCCTGCTGTCGGCGGAATATAAGCTACAGCGCTTAATTAGAACAGAAATATAAGTCCGGCTACGTCAGTCCGGCCAGCGAGACGCTATATCTCATCCGAGACGGTGTAGTTT
Organism: uncultured Planctomycetota bacterium; assembly: GCA_963713365.1. Classification (GTDB taxonomy): domain Bacteria; phylum Planctomycetota; class Planctomycetia; order Pirellulales; family Lacipirellulaceae; genus JABDGM01. The sequence continues at coordinate 445,564 of CAVQLN010000017.1, forward strand.
CCATGACTCATCGGATCGGGATTGATGAGACGGAACAGAAACAAGAACACGTCCGTAGCGTCACAGGCATCGAAGTTCGCCGCGAAGGCAAGTACACGGTCCACTGGCTCTCCTTGGACGGAGTTACCGTTATCCTCGACGATGAGATAAAGAAAATTAAAGGCTGGGTCAAACGAAGTCCCCGCCCGGATCGGCCCGCCAACGATCGCGATATTTCCGTCGATATGCAAGCAATTCACATCCACCGTTGCTTGTGCGAATCCAGGAAGTCGAATACGGACCGTGCCATCAGGCACGCCATCGTTGAAACGGGCAGAGGCCGTGAGGTTTCCTTGTGGAGTTCCTGAACCTTGACCTTGACCGACGCCTATGATCGGACCTATGCCGGTGCCAGTTACGGACTGAGCGCTCCCATGTTGGACCGCAAGGAGCCAAATACACGCAGCCGCCAAACTTACTCGACTGATAATCATCGCTATCTCCTTTTCCTACCTCAGCGAATGATGCCCCAACGATGCTGTTACGCGCGGACTGCCACTTGCCCAATACCTTAAAGGCATGGCACTTCCGCACGCGGCAGTATACGAATTCCAAGCCGAGCGACCAAATAAGTGTGGAATTCCTCGAAAGTGGCGTACTATGAACGGTGTTTGCGGGATTGGCCACCGGCCTGAAGGAATCTCTAAACCGCAGAAGTGTTTAGACTGGCGGCTCGAATTTCCATGACGACCAACAACGCACCGGACATCGGCGGGCGAAGCGCGACACGCGCTATTCACTCATTAACCGGTAACCAATTCCCTGTTCCGTAAGCAGGTATTGTGGACGGGCCGGGTCGTCTTCGAGTTTGCGTCGAAGATTGGCCATGAACACGCGCAGGTAATGTGTCTCTTGAACTTGCTGCGGTCCCCAAACGTCATTTAGCAACTGCCGATGAGTCAGCACCTTGCCAGGATAACGCGAAAGCACAGCGAGCAGCTTGAATTCGTTCGGCGTAAGATGAACTTCAGTTCCACGAACAAACACTCTTCTGCCCGATAGATCGATCTTTAGGTCACCGTACTCAAAGGTTGTCGCGGCAGAGCCGCCGGCCGAGTGTGCCGCATGGCGCAGCGCCACCCGAATACGAGCTAGTAGTTCGCCCGTGCTGAACGGTTTCGTCAGGTAGTCGTCGGCGCCGTGATCCAAAGCTGCAATTTTCTGCTGCTCCTGGTCGCGGGCCGACAGCACGATAATCGGCGCATGTAGCCATTCGCGCAGTTGCCGAAGCACTTCCTGTCCGTCCATATCCGGCAGTCCAAGGTCGAGCATCACGAGATCAGGTGGCTGCTCGGACGCAGCTCGCAGGGCCTTCCGGCCCGTATCGGCTTCCGCCAGCCGATAGCCGGCACTAGCCAGCGAGGCAGCTAGAAAGTTGCGTAAAGGCGCTTCGTCTTCGACAAGCAGCACAAGCGGCGAGGCGGCAGTCATATTCAGGAGCTAATTGGAATCGTTCGCGCTTCAGGATCGACGACCGGCGGCGTTTGATCGCAGGGCAAAACAATCCGAAATTCAGCGCCGCCTTCGGGACGATTGGCCGCGATGATTTCGCCGCCATGCGCCGCGCGATTGTCTGACAAATCGCCAGTCCCAGTCCGACGCCTCGCCGGCCATCGGCCGGTTCTGCCGACCCGCGAAAGAATCGGTCAAAAATTCTCGCTTCGCTGCCCGCCGGCAAGCCCGGACCGTTGTCTGCGACTCGAATTACTGCGCTACTCTCGTCCACGCTGGCCGTAATGTCAATCTGACTTTCGGCCGGTGTGTATCGTACTGCATTCTCCAATAGATTGACGAATACTTGTTCCATCAAGAAGCCGTCGATTGAGATCAGCGGAAAATCGGCCGGGATCCGCACTCGAACTTGATGCTGGGCAAGTTCACGCTTCATTGCACCCAGCGCAACGCCGACGACTTCTTCTAAAACGTGCCACTGCCGGTTGAGCTTTACGGCGCCGGCATCAAGGCCGGCCATGCGAAGCAGGTTGTCCACGAGCCGCGCTAATCGCCGCGATTCGTCGACCACCGATTGCAGCAATTCCCTATCGTCGCCGGCTGCGCGTTCCGCCAGGCTTGATGCGGCCCCCGCAATGGTCGCCAGCGGCGTTCGCAGATCGTGTGACACAGAGTTGAGCAATGAATTGCGAAGTTGCTCGGCTTCGACTTGCAACTGGGCTTGATGTGCCTCCAATACGGATTCATCTCGTTCAATGGACAGCGCGATCAGACTTGCGCAGGTTTCAAGCAGCCGTTGGCGGTCGGGATCGCGAAGCCAACTTTCGTCCCTGGGACGGACGCCGAGCGCTCCGACCGTTCGTTGCGAACCGATCATCGGAGCGAACAGCGCCGTTGCGTTCGGCAATGTGTCGGTCCCAGCGCCGGCCATCTTGTTGTTCGTTGCTACCCATTGCGCGACGACAGCATTAACTGGCTGCTCGGCTACAGAAGTATTCTCGCCGTATCTGAGCAAATGCGAACCGTTTGGCTCCCGTAAGAATATGACGACTTCACCGTCAAAGATTTCTGCCAATTGTCGTCCGGCAGTGCGGACCAGGAACTCTGAGCCGGCCAGTTCCGTGAGCTGGCGGGTCATACGAAAGAGTTGAGCCGTTCGGTGTTCCTGTTGCTGCGAAGCGCGGAGCTGAGCCTGTAGCCGGGACGTCAATTCGCTGATCAATACGCCGATGCCCAACATCACAATAAAGGTGATGACATATTCAACGTCGGAGACAGTAAAGGTGAAATACGGAGGTACGAAGAAAAAGTCGAAGACCAGCACACTGGCCACGGCAGAGGCGATGGATGGCCCGCGACCATAACGCGCAGACACCAAGGCCACGCCGCTGAGGAAAACCATGACCACGTTGGCCTCTTTCAGTCCCAAGGCGTGCATGGCCCAGCCGACAAGCGTGCAGGCCGTCACGATAACCGCTGCCAACATGTATTGTGTCCAAGCGACGGTCTTCGTTCTGACAAAGCCAGCAGTTGGAGTGGGCGCTTCGCCTTCACCCGTGACGACATAGATGTCAATGTTACCGGACCGCTCCAACAGCTCGTCGGCGATCGTGCCGAAAAGCGCCCGCTTCCATCCTGGTTGGGACGTTTTTCCGATGACGATCTTGGTGACATTCCGTGACGCCGCGAACTGAAGCACGGTGTCCGCAACTTTGCGCCCCACCAGAGTCCGGGCTTCTGCGCCGAGCTGTTCGGCCAAACGAAGGTTGCCGGCGGTTTGCTCGCTTACAGCGGCTGATCGCGGTCCTTCCACGCCGGAATCTACGGCGACTGCAATCCACTCAGCGCCCAGTGAAGACGCCAACCGTTTGGTGCCGCGAATAATCCGAGCGCTGGTAGGACTGGGGCCGACGCACACCAGCACGCGCTCCGTCGTCGCCCACGGTGCGAGCGCGGCCCGCTCCAGGCGGGCCGCTTCGACATCGCGCTGCAGCCGCATTGCCGCCTGCCGCAGTGACAACTCGCGGAGCGCGACAAGATTCGTCTTTTGGAAGAAATGCTGAAGCGCCCGTTCGGCTTGGGGAGGTATGTACACCTTGCCTTCTTGAAGCCGGTCCAACAGTTCTTCCGGCGTGATGTCAACTAGCTCGATTTCGTCGGCCTTCTCCAAGACCGCATCGGGCAACGTCTCGCGCACGATTACGCCGGTAATTTGCGCGATAACATCGTTTATGCTCTCAACGTGCTGGACGTTGAGCGTCGTCCAAACATTGATGCCGGCTTGAAGCAGCTCTTCTACATCCTGCCAGCGCTTGGTGTGCCGCGATCCGTCGGCGTTGGTGTGGGCTAGTTCGTCCACGAGCAACAATTCAGGCCGTCGCACCAGTGCGGCATCAAGATCAAACTCCATCAATGTCACGCCACGATAGGGAATGGAGCGTGACGCAATGGCGTCCAAACCGGCAAGAAGTGCCTCCGTTTCGGGACGGCCATGCGGCTCCACATAGCCGACCACAACGTCGACGCCTTCGGCGCGTGCGCGCCGCGCGGCCGCCAACATCGAGTAAGTCTTCCCCACGCCGGCTGCGTAGCCAAAGAAAATCCGCAGCTTGCCTCGACGCGCCGAGATTCGGCTTGCTGCATGCGAGCCAGCAGTTCATCAGGGTTGGGTCGTTCGTCGTTTGTCATTCCGGGAAGTGGCCTTCGATTGGCGAGCGCCTTCTTGATTGTACCCGTTTTGCGGTCGGTCAATATCGTAGGTCATGCCCGGAAACGGAATCGGATCCATGAGCCATTTGAGGAATCGACGCCACCATCGACGACTCCTACCGCGCCGAACGTCATCTGATTGCTCCGTGAAAGCAACAGTCGCTCGAGTTGTGCGTTGAATTAACATCATGGTTTCAAATGGCGGGCACCGGCCGTCGAAAAGCCCTCTCAAGATGTGCAGCCTTCAGGGGACCATCGAGGCACGGTGCCGCTCTATTTGGGCCGCTATTCTGCGTTGAATATCTGCTCATCCAGCGCCAGGTTCAGCGAGAGCACGTTAATGCGCAGCTCGCCTAATACACCTAGCTGCCGGCCTTCGGTTTGTTGTGAAACAAGTTCGCGAACTTTTTGCAATTCAAGCCCGCGGGCTTGAGCCACGCGAATCACTTGGTACTCGGCCGCCGCGGGACTGATGTGCGGATCGAGCCCGCTTCCTGAGGCCGTAACTAGGTCAACGGGAATTGGGCCACTTTGGTTGGGGTGCGCTTTGCGAATGTTCTCTGCACGAGCCTTGACCGCATCGAGTTGAGCGGGATTCGTCGGCCCATAGTTACTCCCCGTCGACGCGGCGCCGTTGTATGCCGGTGCGGTGGCCGACGGCCGACTCCAAAAGTATCTCGGATCGTCGAATTGCTGCCCGATAAGCTCCGAGCCGACCACTTTGCCGTCCCGCTCAAGCAAGCTTCCATTGGCCTGATGCGGAAAAATGACCTGCGCGATAACCGTCATCACGATCGGGTATGCCACGCCGGTTACGACCGTCAGAGCCACGAAGACAAAAAGTGCTTGTCGAAACACTGACAACATCGAAATCTCCTTAGACGACTCTCAATGCGACCAGCAAGACGTCGATTAACTTGATACCAATGAACGGGACGATGAGTCCGCCCAAACCATAAATGAGCAAATTGTCGCGCAATAGCCGAGCCGCTCCGACGGCCCGATACGGCACGCCGTGCAACGCTAATGGAATCAGCGCGACGATGATCAGTGCATTAAAAATTACCGCGGATAGGATTGCACTCGACTGGTTTAGCCGCATTACATTTAGTTTGTCGAGCACAGGATAGGTTGTGGCAAAGGCGGCCGGGATGATTGCAAAGTATTTCGCCACGTCGTTCGCCAGACTGAATGTCGTCAGAGAGCCGCGTGTCATTAATAGTTGCTTACCGATCTCTACGATTTCGATGAGTTTCGTCGGATTGGAATCGAGGTCGACCATGTTGCCGGCTTCTTTGGCGGCCTGCGTACCCGTATTCATCGCCACGGCTACGTCGGCCTGAGCCAAAGCCGGCGCGTCGTTCGTGCCGTCGCCCGTCATCGCCACCAATTGGCCGCCCGTCTGGTATTCGCGGATCATCTTGAGCTTTGCTTCCGGCGTGGCTTCCGCCAGGAAATCATCGACACCAGCCTCGGCCGCGATTGCGGCGGCCGTCTGCGGATTATCGCCTGTAATCATGACTGTCTTGATGCCCATGCTCCGCAGTTCGGTGAACCGTTCTTTAATCCCACCCTTCACGATGTCTTTCAGATAAATGACGCCGAGCGTCTTAGCGCCGTCGGCAACAACCAGCGGCGTTCCACCTTGTCGAGATATTTGAGAGACGGATTCGCGGATCGCGGTGGGAACGATCCCACCTTGCTCCCCCACGAAACGCTCGACGCTTTGCGCAGCCCCTTTGCGAATCTGCCGGCCGTTAAGGTCAACGCCACTAAGCCGCGTCTGCGCGGAGAAGGGGATAAACGTTGCCCCAAGCTCATGGACGTTGCGCCCGCGCAGGCCATATTTTTCCTTGGCTAGTACCACGACGCTGCGTCCTTCAGGCGTCTCGTCGGCCAGCGACGCAAGCTGGGCAGCGTCCGCCAGTTCCGGCAATGGCACGCTCTGCGCAGGAATGAATTCCACGGCCTGCCGATTGCCCATCGTGATCGTGCCTGTCTTATCCAAAAGAAGTACGTCCACGTCGCCCGCCGCTTCCACGGCACGGCCGGACATGGCGACCACGTTCGCTTGAATCATGCGGTCCATTCCGGCGATGCCGATGGCCGACAACAAACCGCCGATGGTGGTTGGAATCAGGCAGACTAGCAGTGCCACGAGCACGGTAATTGTCACCGGGAGGCCTTCGCCAGCAGCAGCCACGCTGTACTTGGACATTGGAAGCAGCGTGACACTGACCACCAGAAAGATGATCGTCATTGCCGCGAGCAGGATGTCGAGGGCGATCTCGTTGGGAGTTTTCTGGCGCTTTGCCGCCTCCACGAGTCCAATCATGCGGTCGAGAAATGTCTCGCCGGGATCGGCCGTAACTCGAACGATCAACCAATCGGACAGCAGTCGCGTGCCGCCGGTCACGCTGCTGCGATCTCCGCCACTTTCACGAATCACGGGGGCACTTTCGCCGGTGATCGCGCTTTCATCGACGGATGCTACCCCTTCGATAACTTCACCGTCACTTGGGATCAAGTCGCCTGCCTCCACTAGCACAATGTCGTCGCGGCGCAAAACCGAGGCAGGTACTGGATGGCGCACCGCACCATATCTCGCCTCAGTGAGCTTCTTGGCGTTTACTTCGCGTCGTGCGCGTCGCAAGGTTTCCGCCTGTGCTTTTCCGCGACCTTCCGCCATGGCTTCAGCGAAATTGGCGAACAGCACGGTGAACCACAGCCAGGCCGAGACTCCCAGAATGAAGCCCGGCGATTCGGTTCCCTCGATAAGAATGGCCTGTATGCCCAAACAAGTCGTGAGCACTGCACCAACCAGCACAGTGAACATCACTGGGTTCCGAACCTGCCGGCGCGGATCGAGTTTCCAAAGCGCATCGATCATCGCTCGGCGCACGATAAAAGCGTCGAACAAGGGGCGAGTGTTCGGGGTCGTAGTCTTTGCTGCCATGGGTCAAAAACTTTGGTCAAGAGGCGATCATTTGCAGGTGTTCGACAATTGGTCCGAGTGACAATGCTGGAATAAACGAAAGCGCACCGACCAATAGGACGGTGCCTGCCACGAGTACGACAAACAGCGGAGTATGAGTCGGAAGCGTGCCGGCGCCGGGCGGCGTGTATTTCTTCCGCGCCAGGCGCCTGCAATGGCGAGCGCCGGGATCATCAGCAAAAACCGGGAAGCGAGCATCGCCATGCCCAAGGTCGAATTGTAGAACGGTTCGTTCGCCGAGAGTCCCGCGAACGCGCTGCCGTTGTTGTTGCCGGCAGATGAGTACGCGTAGAGCACTTCCGAGAACCCATGCGCGCCCGGGTTGTTGAGGTTGCTCTTGACTTCGCCGCTGTCTCGCGCGACGTACTCCAATCCCGGCCCGGAAATCGCCACGGCTGTGCCAATCAGCACGACGAGCGGGGGAATGAGAATCACAAGCGAGGCCATTTTCATTTCAAATGCTTCAATCTTCTTGCCCAGATACTCTGGCGTGCGGCCGACCATCAGCCCAGCTACAAATACGGCCACAATGACAAACATCAACATGCCGTAAAGCCCGCTGCCCACTCCGCCGAAAATCACTTCGCCGAGCTGCATCAGCCACATGGCCACCAGGCCGCCCAGCGGCGTGTAGGAGTCGTGCATCGAGTTCACGCTGCCATTGGATGCGGCCGTAGTTGCCGTTGCCCAAAGTGCTGAGTTCACGATGCCAAAGCGAGTCTCTTTGCCTTCCATATTGCCGCCCGCCTGTGAAGTGGATGGATGTTGCTCAATGCCCATTGCCTCATAGGACGGCACACCGGACTGTTCGGCCACAATCGCTGCGATGACGAGCGGCACGAAAATCACCAGCATCGCGGCGAGGATCGCCCAGCCTTGGCGTGTATCACCGACCATCACGCCAAAGCTGTAGCACAGTGCGGCCGGAATCACGAGGATTGCGAGCATCTCAAGCCAGTTCGAAAGCGGCGTCGGATTCTCGAATGGATGCGAGGAATTGACGTTAAAGAAGCCGCCGCCATTCGTTCCAAGCTGCTTGATCGCTATCTGCGAGGCGGCTGGCCCCATCGCCAAAGTCTGAGTCGCAGCGTTTCCATTTGCGCCAGCGGTCCGCTGCACCGATTCAACCCTCTGATACGGCTTGAAATTCTGAATGACGCCTTGTGCCACCAAGCCAATGGTCAGCACGACCGATAGAGGCAATAGGATGTAAAGTGTCGTGCGGACTAGATCGACCCAAAAGTTCCCAATAGTAGTTGCCGACCGGCGCAGCGAGACTGCGAATCAATGCGACCAGCACGGCCATGCCTGATGCGGCCGAGACGAAGTTTTGCACCGTAAGGCCGAGCATCTGCGACAAGTAGCTCAGCGTTGTCTCACCGCTGTAACTCTGCCAATTGGTATTGGAGGTGAAACTGGCAGCAGTATTGAACGCCAGGTCCGGAGCATTGGCGGGAATCTCTTGCGGATTCAGCGGCAAGACACCTTGCACACGCAGTAGCAGATAGAGGAATGCTAGTCCAATGCCGCTGAACAATAGCAACGATTCCGCGTAACGCCGCCAGCCCATTTCAACAACGGGATCAACGCCGGCAATTCGGTAAATGCCGCGCTCCAACCAGCCTCAGCGCGCGGTCCAGTCCGCACGGCTTCCCTTCGTACACGCGAGCCATGTACCAACCGAGTGGCCTTACTAGTGCTAACAGCGCTGCCAAATAAAGGGCAAACTGAATCCAGGCATTAGCAGTCATGAAAACCATTCCGGCTTTAGGAGCGCTATCGCGAGATAGACCAGCAGCGCGGTCGAGAGCAAAAGCCCAATCATTTCACTTCCGGTCATGGATCGCTTCTCCCGCAAGCCAATCGCTCGCTACAAGCAGAGACCAAGACACTGCGCCGAAGCCAATCACCATAATCGCAATCACGAAATCATTCATCGCGTTAGTCTTTCGCTGCCTGAAAATCTCTCTCCGACAAACAGCCGACGATTCATTGATTGAATCCTACCGACGAAGCGCATCAAATAGGGGCTAAGATTGTGCCCAAGCGCATCAAGAAAGTATCAAGTTGGAGATCCGGCGAACCTTGTAGGAGACGGTCATCCCCAGGCAATGGCTCGGCGTTATTAGCCCAGTTGCGAGCTCCAAAGTAAGTTGTCCGATGGTGCGTGAGGGAGCGATAATAAACGGAGAGCGCCGGTGGTGTGACAACGGCCAAGCCTCTCCAACTTCTCATTCGGAAGGCATTTGCGGTTCCAAGGTTTTGTAAGTAAAAGGTTGCTCGAGTTACCAATACTTCTGGAATCCGGCTTTGTATTGCGTGACGACGCACAAAAAGTCATGTTTTATGAACTGGCTTGGCGAGCAGGGCTCCTCAGTCAGGAGGCGGCGCGTTTAAACCCTCACTGGCGAGCAGTGGGGTGAATGTTCTTACTTTTGTGAGGTTCCGAATATGCACGGTCAGCGTTGTCGTGTGGTTCTGCTTTCAATTGCAGTGAACTGTTGCTTCGGGGTACCGATCGCGTCGTCGCAGAACCTGACGGAACAATGGGTCGAGAAAGCGGCTGCGCCGTTGATTGAAAATCGAGTCGTCGATGGGCTGAGTGTCGGTTACATCGAAGGTGAGCACTTCGGAATTGTGCACTTGGGAAGCTCGAACCGAGGCGGGAAAAAAGCGGACTACTTGACGGTTTACGAGATTGGGTCCGTCAGCAAAGTCTTTACGGCGTTATTGCTGGCGGATGCGGTTGTACGCGGCGAAATTAATTTAGATGCGGCCGCGGATGTTACGAATGCGGCCGGGATTCGATTGCCGTCGCGTGATGGTCGGTCGATCAAGTGGATTGATCTGGGTACTCACCGAGCAGGGCTGCCGCGACTGCCTGGCAATTTGCCGCTGATCGATTTGGTGAATCCGTATCGCGATTACGATTCAAAAATGGCAGCCGCGTTTCTGAACCAATACGAATTGCCTCGTCAGCCTGGCGAGTCTCAGGAATACTCCAACCTTGGCGCCTCGGTTCTTGGATATCTGGTCGCCGAGAAGGCGGGTAAGTCCTACGAGCAGTTGTTGCGGGAAAGAATCGCGGAGCCACTAAAAATGACGGATTGCACCGTTACTCTAAGCAGCGATCAAAAGAAGCGGCTCGCCACGCCGCACAATAAATTTGGCTCGGCCACATCACCCTGGGCGTTCGCAGACTTGCCGGGCGCCGGCGGCATTCACGCCACAATGCGCGACATGATGCGTTTCGCAAAGGCTCAATTGAATCCTCCAAGCGGCACACTCGGCGACGCGATCGAGCTGGCTTGGAAGCAGCACGGTAAAGCGGATGCATCGGGTCCCGCGATGGGGCTGGGCTGGGTGATTGTGGGTGATGGCGAGACTCGTTGGCACAACGGCGGGACTGGTGGTTTCGCGTCGACACTTTTCGTCAATCGCCGGATAAACAGTGCAGTGATTGTGTTGTGCAACACGTCCGTAACCGACAAAGTCGACGAACTGGGCATTCAGTTGATGCAAAAGGCGGCCGGCATCGAAACGAAGGCCGAGCGAGGCGAACGGAATAACGATCCGCCCAAGCGATCGCCGTTCACGGCAGTTCGATTTGAGAACGAGCAAGTCATCGTCGACTACGATGGTCAGACCTACCAGTGGCTTGAGCTGAACGGGATCAAGGTTGCAGACATCGTCGCATCATCAAAAAAACAGTTTGGCGAGCAGTGGCAGAAGCGAATCAGCGAAGACCTGGTCGAGTTGCTATGGGGCATGGGCCACAAGCCCGGCAACATGGTGAAACTGCGTTTACTTGACCTCAAAACGAAGCAAGACTTGGTCATCGAGAACGCACCGATGACCGAAGAGAACCGCTCGCGGTCGTAGCGAATCGACAGCAGGCCGATGAGGTAGCGTCTGTCGAGCAAGGCGATGGCGCGTTGGCGATTGATGCAAAGCTTCGCCGCCGGTTAGTTGGTCGTTATCAGTTGAGACCGGATTTTGTTTTCACGGTTCGTGACGTTGACGGCCATCTGATGGTTGGCATTACCAATCAACCCACCCAGGAAGTCTATCCTGACTCCCCCACGCGATGGTCCTACCGTGGCATCGACGCCACACTGGAATTCAAACTGCCGAAAGCCGGTCGCGCCAGGAGCCTGGTTCTGCATCAAAATGGCGCTGAGCAGTCGGCTCGACGAATTGATTGAGCGTTCTAACAAAACCGGAGGGCTCACGCCGAGCCAATTGAGGCGAGACAAACGCGGCTCAGCAGGAGCTTCGCCCTCTCCAACTGCGGTACTGGTCGGACGCTCTAGAGCAATTCACGTTAATACATAGCCACAGAGGACACAGAGGACACAGAGATTCTATTGAAAAGCAAGCTCTCAATAACTCTCTGTGGTCTCTGTGACCTCTGTGGCTACATGATTTGGAAAGCTGCTCTAAGCTATCAATACGTCGGCCGGTAGCCTGAAAGATTCGACCGCTGAGGTCTTGCGTTGCCGGATGAGGATCAAAAGTCGCTGTTCATGAACTGGCTTGGCGAGCATGGCTCGTCGGTCATGAAGGTGGCGCAGCTTACACGCTCACTAGCGACGAGTGTCAGGACCTGGCCCAGGAGATTTTGCTCCAAGCCTGGCGGTCGTTGCCGAAGTTCAAGGGTAAGGCAAGCCGCGGCGACATGGTTCTATCGCGTGGCGTTGCACACGGCGATGAATTGGCACAGAAAGGACAAGCCGCGCCGGTCAAGGCAGCAGCCTTTGCTCGAAGTGCAAGTCTTGGCGACCGAAGGCGCGAACAGTGCCGAGCAAGTTCAGCAGCGCGAAACCGTCGAGCAACTATACCAGGCCATTCACCAGTTGCCGAAAACCGACGCGGCGCTCGTGCTCTTGTACCTGGACGAACTGAGTTATCGCGAGATGGCCGAAGTGTTAGGCATCTCTGAGAGCAACGTGGGCGTGAAGTTGAATCGGGCGAAAAAAGCTCTGAGCGAACTGATGAAAGGAGACAGGTCTCATGGACCCTGACAAATATCAGCAGGCATGGCGAGCACACACTGTCCCAGACGCGCGTCACGGTCGATGCCGACTTGTTGCTGAAACAAGTACAGCGAAACCAACGAGATTTCCGAGCGACCATTCTCCGTCGAGACGTCATCGAAGTCGGAATTGGACTGCTGTTGTTGCCATACTGGATTTATCAAGGCCTGACGCAGTCGCTGCCTTGGACGTGGTGGCTGGGCGTGCCAGCAATTGTTTTTGTCGTCGGGTATTTTCTGGTCGATCGAATGCGCCACCCACAAACGCCTAGTGATCCGAGTGAACCGCTGGTCAGTTGTGTGAAGAATTCACTCACCCAGGTGGAGCATCAGATCTGGTTGCTGCGCAATATTTTCTGGTGGTACCTTTTGCCGTTTACGCTCGCAATCCTGGCGTTCTTTGCCCATGTTGCATGGCTTAGCTCTAGAAACTGGTTGGACGCTCTTAGCCATGCGGGCAATTTCGTCTTTCTATTCGCGCTGTATGGCTTCATTTACTACCTGAACCAACGCGCCGTGCGTACGGATCTTGAGCCGCGCCGCCAGGAGTTGCTCACGCTGCTCGCCAGTCTCGGCGATGAATTGACCGACGAGCCCGCAAGCGGAGCGAGTACGAAAAGCGCAAAGCGGCCGGGAAAACTGTGGCGCTTTCTCATCGGCTTTGCACTTTGTGTCCTGGCGATCGTGTTGCCTGCCCTGATCGACGGCATCGCCGATTCCAGCTATGACGAGCCTCCGCAAAGCAGCGGCCCAGCAGGTGACTCGCTGGCGAGCTTGGTCACCAATCTTCGCAACGAAAGGAATCTCGTCGGCCTCGCCGCGATGGTGATGGTCGACGGACAAATCGAGGCGGCTGCGGCCCAAGGGGAACGGAAGATTGGCAGCGGCGTGCCAGTCGAGATCGGCGACCGCTGGCATCTGGGTGGGATCACCAAGAGTATCACGGCCACGATGATCGCGCGATTAATCGAAGCGGGTCAGATGAAGTGGACAGATACCGTCGGCGAGATTTTTCCTGACGCCGCAGTTCATGGCGATTGGAAACCGGTCACGCTCCGGCAGCTACTGACAGACACAGCGGGCGCACCGCCAAACTTCCCAGTTGAAATTTGGCACCAACGGCCTGCGCTCGGAGCCGAACGCACGCGAGCGCGTCGAGAGGCCGTACTGAATGTGCTCGCAGAGAAGCCAGCATACCCACCGGGTACAAAGTATACGTACTCGAATGTCGGCTACACAATTGTGGGAGCGATGGCCGAGAAGGTGACCGGCGCCACCTGGGAAGACCTCATTCAACGAGAGGTCTTTGAGCCTTTACAACTAACTGAATCTGGATTTGGCCCGCCCCAGAGTGCGGATGAGACGCTCCAGCAGCCGCGCGGTCACCGAAGCGTCCTTATTGGGAAAGTCCCGGTGGACGACACGTCAGACAATTCTCCCATCATGGGCCCCTCTGGCATGATTCATATGACGCTGCGTGATCTCTGCATTTTCGCCAATGAACACCTGCTGGGCGAACTCGGCGAGGGGAAACTACTCTCGACCGAATCCTATAAGCTGCTGCACACCCCCGAGCTCGCCCAGCATGCCTGCGGTTGGTTGAAGATTGAACCCGCTGCCCAGGGGCAGCCAGCCATGTACTGGCACAACGGATCGAACACCATGTGGTACGCGCTCGTGGTGTTCATCCCCGATAAGAAGACGGTGGTCGCCGTCACCTCGAACGACGGCGACATCGACAATGCCCAAGCAGCCGCGTGGGAAATCGTAGTTGGCAGCGGAAAGCCGCACGACGTCGAAGTCGAATCACCAGACCTCGGACAACAGGGGACGCATCCCGCCGTCCCCATCGATGACGCCGAGCGTTTCGGGACACGCATCGACGAATTTCTAAACGCCGCCCGAATTAAAGCGGGCTTCAGCGGCGCCGTCATCGTGGCGCGCGGCGGAAAACCGGTTTACGAGGGTGCATTTGGTTTCTCGCGCCTGAAATTGAAGGCGCCTAACACGCTCGACACGCCGTTTCGCATCGCATCGCTCTCCAAGCAGTTCACCGCGGCAGCGATCTTTCGACTGGAGGGCCAAGGGAAACTCAACATCGACGATCCCGTCCATCGGTACCTGGCCGAGTTCGCCGAAGCGCCCTATCGCGACATCACAATCCACCACTTGCTCACGCACACGTCGGGCCTGCCGCGGAGTCCCGAGAGCTTGATGGGCAGCCTACGCTGGAACGCCATGTCCCAGGCGGCGACGCCGGTGGATGACTACGTCCGCCTGGCGGTCGAAATGCCCCTCAAGTTCGAACCTGGCACGGACTACCAATACTCCAACTTTGGATACCGCGTCCTTGCCGCACTTATCGCCCGCATCTCTGGCTGCGACTACGCAGACTTCATGGAGCAGGATGTCTTCCAACCGCTGGGCATGAAGGACAGCGGAGTGGCGCGCGTCAACCGCCCGCCATCCGAAGCGCGCATCGCCGAGGGGCTAACGTTTCGAAAACTCGACCGCGCCGGGCAACCGCTCTTCGCCAACGGAGAAGACGGACGCAATTTCGGAGCCGGCTACGGCAGCGGCGGCATCTACACCAGCGCCAACGACCTGCTCCGCTGGGACCGCGTTCTGGCGGGCGACGAGTTCCTTTCCGAAAGCCAAAAAACACGGCTCTTCCAGCCGATCCACGACAACTATGCGTGCGGCTGGATCGTGAAAAAATCCGGCCTCGACGGGCGCCTGTACCAGATGCACAACGGCGCCAACGAAGGCTTTTTCAGCCAGATGATGCGCATTCCCGAAGACGACCTGGTGATCATCGCGGTCGGCAACGTCGACGACACGCCCGCACTCGACGAAGTCCTCGAACAGCTCTTCCGCCTCTGCCGCTCCCTACCGTATCGGGATCCGTGAAGTGCATCGCTGGCGCTGATCGGACGAATCCTATGCCGCGTGCAACATCAAATACGAACTGATGGAAGAATTTAACGAGATACTGCTTTGACGAGCGGCTGAGAGCTATTCGGTCGGAACAACCAGGGCCCGCCGTCTCTGAAGATACTCTTGCTTGGGCCCTCCCTCTGTTGGCACAGTCAGCGTGCGCCCTCGTACGTCTCGAGCAAGCGGTGTATAGCTTGGTCATCGCCGACTCTTTCCCAGTCGATGCGAACAATATGATCGACGTCGATCAGTAGATATCCCTTCTCGAAAGCGCGGTCCACGAGCAGCGAGAGGCAGATGCCGTTCGACGGGTCTAGGCGGATGCTTTGGTCTTTGCTCCACGGAACGATATGTCGCCGCGACGAGGAAGTCCCTGGTCTCGATGCCGGTGATCGCACATTTCAAACCGTAGTTGGATTTCACACGATCCGCGAATGCTTTCTGCGCACTACCTCTCGTTTTGACCGTCGCAGTCGAGTCTGGTACTTCAAAACTCGCACGCTCAATCTGATCTCGAAAGGCTTCGACCTCATCAGGATCAGCTTCCAACTTCTCGGCAGCCGCGTCTTCGTGAGGACTTGGCGGGAAACTGGCGCATCTAATATCCTCGCGAACTCATCAGCAGACGTCGCCGCCTGCTCCGAAAGTGGCGTAGGCTGCAGCCAACCATCGTGATTCCGAACTGGATCGAAGAACAGTCCGTAGCCGGGGTTCCGAAGGTAGCTTGCCATACCCGGCGTCTCTGAAGATGTTCTAGTTTTGGCCGTCCTGTTGAAGGTATATTCAGCTTCCAAATAACGGCGGCGCCGGAGTGGCATCTAATGAGTTTTTGGCGGCGCTGAACCTCAGGTAGATGGTCCGGCGTTGGCGGCGCGGATAAAGAAAATCGATGAAGAGCATCAGCTCGTTAAATCTGTCGATGGAGGCGTCGTGCGCGGTGGGACTGAAGAGTCAGTGCCAAGTGACAAGGCGCGTCACTGAGGCGTGGGCAGGTGCAAATCTCTTTTTGCGCGGCGTGCACCTCTGACCGCATCCAGGCGCTGCCGCACAATTCCCAAGCGATTGACTTTGCGTGCCCGAAGTGCTCTGCACCGTTTCAACTCAAAGCCGCACGGGTATGGAACGAACGGAAAATTCCGGACGCTGGATATCACGCGATGATGTGCGCACTGGCAAGCGACCGAGTTCCAAATCTGCTCGTAATGCAGTACACGCCCGACTGGTACGTTCAAAACCTGCTTGTTATCCCGTCCTTTTTCTTCACGCCCGCTGCAATTGAGAAGCGGCCGCCGCTCGCGCCGACGGCGCGGTGCGCGGGATGGATCGGTTGCAATATTCTCCTCCGTGAAATAGCCGATGTCGGCAAGATCAAAGTCGTCGCGAACGGCATGGCGACCGACGCCTCAGCGGTGAGAGAACAGTATGCAACGTTACGACCGCTAGCCGCCCTAAACGTGCAAGCGCGAGGTTGGACCTTGGATGTGTTGCGGCTGGTCCGAAAACTAGATAAGCGACTCTTCTCGCTTCGCGAAGCGTATGCATTCGCCCCCGAGCTTTCGAAGCTCCATCCGAACAATCGCAACATTCGACCGAAAATCCGTCAGCAACTGCAGGTCCTACGGGACATGGGCCTGCTCAGGTTCGTGTCCCGCGGGCAATATGAAGTTCTTGAGTAGTCATGCCGAAGACCCCGGCCAAATCCGCACAAAGAGAAACAAATGTCAAAACAAGCGATGTATTGCTGGTCATGCTGTGCGATCACAGACTTCACAGTCGATGACCCGGACGAGGGTCTCGTCTGCTTCTGTGGCCACTATCAGGCATCCGAGGCTCAGGGCGCGGCTGATATTTGCCGACTCGCCACATGGCACGACGTCGAGGAATACAAACGGAGTCGCCGCTATCGCAAGAGCGGGCGGGTTCACAGTGCCCGATTATCCGCGATACGTGGATCTAAGCGACGACGGTCCGCTATGCGACTGCCCGTCGCTCATCAACGGCCACCACGCGGGCTGCGCGTTTGCGAAGGGCAAGGGGCGGCAATAGAAGGCTGCGCCATCGCCACTCTTCGTGGACCAGATGTGCGCATCGGTAAGTAAGGCCCGATAGGTCGGTTGTGTTGCGTACCAAGATCGGCCTCGCGGCGGACGCAGAACTTGCCCAGTTGGTGTAACGATGTCGTATTGCTGCGCTCTTCGGTATCCTGGAGCCGTGAACGGGGCATCCGCCCAAGGCCCTCGAGGATCGTTGTCCCTGTTGAGAGAGATGTGCGCTATCCCTCGCAAGCAGGTTCCTCGACGTCTTCCACGTAATCGGACCGCTTGGCGCGTATACGAGAATCGTGTCGTGGTTAGTAGAAAAGGCTGCACGAGAATCACGAGAGGACTTTTTCTGCCAGACAACCGATGCGACGAATGCGCTTTCGCCAAAAATCTCGTCCATGATGGCACGAGCGCGATGTACCTCGGCGTCGTCCAAGTGCACCCAAATGCTCGCGTCCTCAGCGAGGAGTGAACGAAGTGCCATGAGTCGAGTACGCATCATACTCAGCCACATTGAGTGCGCCATCGTGTCGCGATACTGGCGGAAGTTCACCTGCGTGTTAAAGGGTGGGTCGATGTAGACGAGGCGAATGCCTCCCCTGAAGATGGTCGTTCTCGCTCTCAACGCATCCAAGACGTCCAGCCCATCGCCGATGGCCAGCACGTTCCTTCGGGCGTTCAGCGGATGCTTAGTGAGCAACTCCAACTCAAGCGGACCATCAAATCGGCAGTCAGTTGGTTGCACCCACTTGTAGCCAGTCTCGCCTGAGGCAAATAGCGACAGGTCCTTGTTCGGCCAAACGAGTTGGATCTCAGACATGCGAACACCGAGACTACGAGTGTTGAATCACGACCCGCTAACAGGTGCCGAATAGTTAATACGACACACCTTGCGCCTAAGACTGTCATAGCCACACAATTGAGGCGCAGTATTTGGAATCGATCCCAGATACTGTACAAAAACTCACGAATTGTGTCTACCGTGTGTCTCACAAGGATTGGTATTCCACCGCCAAGGTTTCCAGGGAGCTTGTGAAAGCGGGGTTCACGGTCCAGCGTCGAACTGCACACTCGTTGACAGAACTCTTTGCCCCGCAATAAGAAAGCCCTTCGACGTTCTCGCCGAAGGGCTTCTTTCTAAAGAAAGTGGAGGCGGCGGGAATCGAACCCGCGTCCCGAAATAGCTCCACGCCCGCTTCTACGTGTGTAGTCGACTGTTTAATCTCGCCGCCGCGCGCCCCTGTCGACCGGGTCGCGCGTCGGCCAGCCCGGAACTTTTTTAACCGCGAGCGTACCAGGCGGTGACTCGCGGCGATTCGGATTTAGCGACGGACTTTTGAACCACTCCGACTACGGTCCGCAGTCCGGGCTACCGTTTATTAGGCAGCCAAAGCGAAATTGCCGTTGGCAATTGAAATTGTGATCAGCTTTTAACGTGGCCAACTGATCAACCACGACACGCCACTTGCGCTTCACATATCCGGTCGAACCCTGTTCGCCCCCGAAGTAGGTCAGCCTTTCCAGGCTGACGCGCCCGTCGTCAGGCTGCAAAGCCTGACTTGCACTCAAGCACTAATTATACTCGTGCGGGCAAGGGGCGAAAAGTAAGCCGATTTCCGGGACAATGGCATAATAAATGCGCCGCATTTAGCCGTGCGCCATGGGTGCCTTCCGCTGCGTGATGGGCGGGCATTTCCGCGACATCTCGGCGTTGAGCTGAATAAAGCCTTGCCACTCCGGCGGGACGTTCTCTTCATAAAAAATCGCCCCCACCGGGCATTCCGTGCGGCACGCGTCGCAGTCGACGCATTCGTCCGGGTCGATATAAAGCATCTTCTCGCCCTCATGGAAGCAGTCGCTCGGGCAGACCACGACGCAATCGGTGTATTTGCAACCAAAGCACGGAGCGGTGACAACGTAGGCCATATCAGCAAACCTTAAAACTCGACCGCTAGAACCGAACCGGCACCCGGCGGGATGCCACTCTATAGGTGCATCCGGTTTTTTGTTGGAATCGGACACGGCAATTTGAAATTTTTTTGCGGATGCCGGCGGCACGCTCGGATTGATGTGGCGGGCCGGATTGGGCGATGATCTAACTAGACAGCAATTCTCCCGGTCAGCAGGCAATGGGTGAGCCAAGTTCTCGCGAGCTGTTTGCCCTCTATAAATCCGGCGACAGCAAGGCCGCCGGCGAGATCTACGATCACTATGTGGCCCGGCTCATCGGCCTAGTGCGCAAGCGTCTGTCGAGCAAACTGAGCCGCCGCGTCGACCCGGAGGACATCGTTCAATCCGCGTATCGCAGCTTCTTTCTCCGCGCCCGTGACGAACAGTACGTGCTCGACGAGGCCGGCGATCTATGGCGCCTGCTGGTCGGCATCACACTCAACAAACTCTATGGCCAAGTCGAACGACATACGGCGGCGCGGCGCGATGTGGCTCGCGAAGAACAAGTCTGCATCGGCCGGGGTGCATGCGATAGAACCCGTTGCGCCCCAGCCAACGCCTGCGGAAGAGGTGGCGCTGTTCGAACAGCTCAAACAGGTGATGAAACACCTCTCTCCGCTTGCAGCGCGAGTCGTCGAATTACGGCTGCGTGGTGACACGATTCACGAGATCGCTGAAGCGGTTCAGCGTTCGCCGCGGACCATTCGCAGGATCCTGGATTCTGTGAAACAGCGATTTGAGGCCGATGGTCACGCGGCGGCTCGCAATCGCGGCGAGCGCCGGCGCTTCACACCTGACCCGCGCGACACTATCATACTCAGATTTTGTGCTCGAACGGCTAGTTGGCCGCGGCGGCATGGGTAGAGTTTTTCGTGCAACCCAGCGCAGCACGGGAAAAGTCGTGGCTGTGAAGGCCTTGCTCAAATCGCGGCAAAGAAGCGGCCCGGCCGTTGAGCAATTCATTCAAGAAGCCGCGATTTTGTCTCGCCTCGATCATCCGAACATCGTCCGCACACTTGGCCTCGGCCAGTTTCCCGGCGGCGGCTATTTTCTGGCGATGGAATACATCGACGGCGAGAATCTGCAATCACGCTTGGAGCGAGCAACTTTCGACGCTGGCGGCGCGATTTCAATCCTGCTAGAGGTCACCAAAGCAGTCGCCTACGCTCACGAGCAAGGCATCATCCATTGCGATCTGAAGCCGGCCAACGTGCTCATGGATCAAAACAGAGTCGTGGTATCTGACTTTGGGTTCGCACAGCTGCTTACAAACCGTCCGCCATCGTCACAAACGTCCTGCGCCATTGGCGGCACCGCAGGGTATATCGCTCCGGAGTTGCTGCAGTCCGCGCGGCCGAAGGTATCTCCGCTGGCCGACATTTATAGTCTTGGTGCCCTTTTGCACGCACTCATAACCGGCCAACCGCCGACAATGCACCGGTCAGACGGCGACGAATCGCGACCATGCATCGAAGCGTTGCCATTGCGCATTCAAAAATTCTGCAACAAATGCCTAAAACGCGACCCGTCGCATCGCCTTCAATCAGCACACCAGGTGCTCGACGAACTTACGTCAAGCCAATTCCTCTGATCCTTAACCTAAAGTAGCAGACAAGAACGCCCGGCTCGTGGAATGCTAAAATATAGCAGGGGCTTTTAGGCACGTTTCAAGTATCGAGTCGGTGCGGCGCACAGCCATAATGGAGGTTTAACGGTGATCTCGGCCGAAAGGGTCTATGCGATGCTCGGCAACGAAACCTTGTGGGAAACCGCCAAGGCGTGCCACGAATTATTGGCGGATGTTCACGTTCCGTACGCAATTGCAGGCGGAGTGGCCGTTTGCCTGCACGGTTATCAAAGGAACACTATCGATTTGGATCTTGCTTGTTCAGGCCGGACGATCTGAGGCCGTGCGCAATACGTTTGAAGCGGCCGGCATTTAAGTGGAACGAAGACGACCACGAGTTTCGTACGCAGTCCGGCGTCGCGATCCATTTTCTTGTGTCCGGTGAACGCGCCGGCAAAGGCTCAGAGGTCCGTCTGCCCGACCCGGCCGATCCCGAAGTTGTTACGGAGCTGGAAGGCCTTTTCGTGCTCTCACTTGCGGCGCTGATCGAATCGAAGATCGCCTCAGGCCAGTCGAACCTACGCCGCACGCACAAGGATTTTGCCGACGTTGTGGAACTGATCGCCAAGCACGATCTTGGCCGCGATTTCGCACGACATTTGCACAAGTCGCTGCGGACCGCTTTTCGCCAGCTGGTTTTACACGGCCGGGCTTCATGATAGTATTGGGCGACAAACTCTCTGGAAACTCTCGCAAATAGGACTTCCACGATGTCAATTCGACGTCTGCTCGCCGTGGTGGCTATCGCGCTATCGATCGTCACATCATCCCATGCCGCCGAAGAACCAGTTGCGCTGTTTAATGGCGATGATCTGGAGGGTTGGACGTATCACCTTGCTGATCCTAAAGTGCGCATGGAGGACGTTTGGTCGGCCAAAGACGGCGTGCTCATGTGCAAGGGCCGGCCGGCCGGCTATCTGCTCACCAAGAAAAACGACTTCGAAAACTACGTGCTGACGCTCGACTGGCGCTGGCCGGAGAAGGGCGGCAACAACGGCGTGCTAGTGCACGTGACCGAGCCCGGTGCGCTGGGTGTGTGGCCCAAGTCGCTCGAAGTGCAGCTCGGTCACGAGAACGCCGGCGACTTCTGGGTTATCGGCACGACCATTGACGTCGAAAACGTGGAACAGCGCCGTGAAGACCGGCGGCACCTCAATCTCACCGACGACAGCGAAAAACCGATCGGCGAATGGAATGAAATGGAAATCACCTGCCGCGGCGACGAAGTGATCGTGAAGGTGAACGGCGAGCTAGTGAATCATGCCACCAAAGTCAGCCAAACCCGCGGTGCAATCGCCCTTCAATCCGAGGGCACACCCATCGAGTTCCGCGAAATCAAACTGCAAAAGCTGGAAGAATGACTAAAGGCAGAATCGACGATTCAACAGCCGGTCGTGCATGATTGTCGTACGTCTTACGCTTTGATTTTGCCGATGCGTACGCGCGTAAAGATATGTCGGCAGCCCGTCTTGCGGCGCATGTTTTTGCGGCGGCGCAGCTTCTGGATGACGAGCTTCTCGCCCTTTTCGGGGCCGAGCACCTCGGCGGAGACACTTGCCCCATCGACCAGCGGCAGACCGAGCTTGGCGTCCCCATCGCCGCCAACGGCCAGCACGCGATCGAAAGTCAGCTTTTCGCCCGCCGGCACATCGCGGTAATCGATCACGAGCTCCTGACCTTCTTCGACTTTATATTGACGATTACCGTCGCTAAAGATGGCGTACATGGCTCAAGCATCCGCTGGGAAAACGAGTTCAAGATATTTGAGAATCCCTCAGTTTACCGATCGAGCCGCTTGCCGTCGACCGCTCTTCGCCCGCCGCGAAATGTCGAGGATTTCCGCGCTTTTCCGACGATTTGTCGGACGGAGACGACTTGACGACCGAAGTCTAAAATCAAAAGCCATGTTCTACATCGAGGACAGTCAAGTAAGCCGAGAAAGGTGTCAGTTGGTACTCCGCTTCCTCTGCTACCTCCTGTTCAAAAAGACTTGAAAACGTTATGTCAACGCAAAAGTAAGAGGTGCACCATGCCAGAACGATCATCGCAAGCCGTTTGGGACGGCGATCTGCAATCGGGCCGCGGAACCATGAAGATTGGCAGCGGCGCGTGGGAAGGACCGTACTCGTTTAAGTCGCGGTTCGAGGACGGCGCCGGGACGAATCCCGAAGAGCTCATCGCGGCGGCGCATGCCGGCTGCTACTCAATGGCTCTCGCCGCCGCGCTGACCAAGGCCGGCAATCCGCCAAAACGCGTGGAAACGAAAGCCAAGGTGGATCTCCGCAAAGAAGCTGAGGGCTTCCGCATCGCGAAAATTCACCTCACAACGTCTGCCAGCGTGACGGGGATCGATAGCGGCAAGTTCCGCGAGATCGCCGAGCAAGCAAAAATCAACTGTCCGGTCTCCAAGGTGCTGAGCGGCGCTGAAATATCGCTCGACGCGAAGCTGGCTTCGTAGCGCAAGCATTGTCACCGGCTGCGACGCGCCGTTCCAGTGGCTGGCGTCGGGCTCGCCGCGTCGACCGAGGCCCATCAGCATCAACTTAAGGTTCAAGCACTTCTTAAACTGGCCGCGCAGCGGCCCAGGTTTGTAGCGGCGGGCGAGAGCCCGCCGATTGGTGACAGAATTGGAAACGTGCAGCCGCGCAGCCGCGCAGCGGCGTAGGCGATGCACGACGCGGTCCTACGCCGCGTCGCGGCTTCGAGTTGTAACAGGCCGACCCGACAGCGGGTTGACGCCCGCCGCTAAATGCCTGAGGCCCTTCGGGCCAATGCATGCTGCTTACCCTGATGCCTATGGGTCGCGCGAAGCCAGACCGCAGCAAATTGCCGCTCAATTTCAGCCGCTTCGTCCACCGTGCCACTAGCCAATCGCTCGTGGACTCGGAGTCTATCGACCAAGCCAGGGTTTTTTCGAAAACCGCCGCCCCGATTCGTCGTGGCCGTCGAATAACATATGACAACCAAGCGATGGCCAAACGACTCGCATCGCTCTGGGCCGGGCGACGTGCCCGGCCTCAGACGTTTCACAACAATTAAAAGGATTCAAAGTTCATGCCAAGCGGTCTTCCCAGCTCGGTGAAGAAGAGCCTCGAAAAAACCTGCGAAAAAGCGGTAAAGGATATCAGCAAGGTTGCCCCCGGCGAAAAAAACGAAAAGAAGCTCGCTGAATTGCTCAGCGAAAAGGTCTGCAAAGACGTCGATGAAAAGATTCTTACGCTGATCGCCGAGAAAATTGCCGAAGAGGCCAAGAAGCACAATCCCAAGGACCCTCCCGGCGCACTGCCGAAGATCACGCCGGTCCCAACACTGAAGGCGCCGGGCAGCGGTCTGCCGTCCTTTACGATCCCCCTTCCGGAGTTCGACATGGGCGGCGACGCCAAGGGCAAGTTCGAGCTCAAGGTCTGGGGCGACCCCAAGGACTTCCAGAAGAAAGAAAAAGGCGCAATGGTCTACTTCACCGTCAAGTTCTGACGCGACGTTTCTTCATTGCGATGCTGAAGTGAAGCCGGCGATTGGATCGCCGGCTTTTTCGTTTTGCTAGCACGCACTGCATGCGCCCTACCATCTACCATCGTGGCAGAGCTATCCCATGATTTGGACGTCTCACTGCGAGCGTTCGAGCCATGCCGCGCCCAAGAAGACCAGTCCCAAAAACCAGAGTCCCATACCGTTCTGCGCCATTTTCTGGAAGTACAGGCCGCTGCCGCAACCAACAAACCCAATAAGAGCCCAAAAGTTGGACGTCCACAGGAATTTCTTGAACAGCTTCGTCATCACATCCCCACAAGAAAAAAGGAAACATACAAAACCCCTCTCCCGCCACGGCGGATCTTCGACCCGCAGGGAGAGAGAGGAATTGATCACTCGGTGACCCGCACTTCGCGGCCGTTAGCATCCATGCATTCAATCTTCAAATATTCCGGCGAAAGCCCTTCGCCGCTCAGTACCTGTACTTCCACGTTGTTATCCTGCTCGAGCTGCACCAGCTCGCGGCGCTTCTTGTTGTTCAAGTAGCTCGCCACTTCTTCTTCGACCGTGACCGAGATCCGCGCTACCTGCGTCGCATGCTGCGCACATGATCAGCTTGCGGACGACTTCGATCGCCATGCTCTCGGCCGATTTCACTAGGCCGGTGCCGCCGCACGATGGGCATTCCTTGTACACGCTCCGCTTGATGCTCGGCCGAATCCGCTGCCGCGTCATCTCGATCAGCCCGAACGGACTGGTGCGCAGGATTTTCGTCCGTGCCCGGTCGCGTTTCACCGCATCGCGCAGCGTGCGTTCGACGCCGCGGCGATTCCGCTCTTTGCGCATGTCGATAAAGTCGTTCACCACGACGCCGCCCAGATCGCGCAGCCGCAGTTGCCGGGCAATCTCCTTGGCCGCAATCATGGTTGAGCTGATAGGCCGAATCCTCGGCCGACCCGTCCGTGCGGAAGTTGCCGCTGTTGACGTCGATCGCCACTAGGGCTTCGGTCTGGTCGATCACCAGCGAGCCGCCGCCTTTGAGCGGCACGTGCCGCTGGTTGATCTTCGCGATCTCGTCGTCCAGGTTGTACTTGTGGAACAGCGGCTCGCGGCCTTCGTACAACTGCAGCCGGTTCACGTACCGCGGCATGACGATCTGCAAAAACTCCTTGGCCCGCTCGAACGCTTTCGGCTCGTCGATATAGATCGTATCGACGTCGCCGGTGAAGATGTCGCGGATCGTGCGAATGATCATGTCGCTTTCTTCGTAGATATCGACCGGCGCCGAGGTCTTCTTGATTCGCCGCACGATCACCTTCCACAGCCGCAGCAGATACGCCAGGTCGCGCGAGAGCTCTTTCTTCGTCCGGTCGGTGCCGGCCGTGCGAACGATGAAGCCCACGCCCTTGGGCGGGTTCAGCTCGCGCAGAATGTCGCGCAGCCGGCGGCGGTCTTCGTCGCTTTCGATCTTCCGCGACACGCCGATCCGGCCCAGCGCCGGCATCAGCACCAGATAGCGGCCCGGAATGCTGATGTAGGTCGAAAGCGTCGGGCCCTTCGTGCCGATGCCCTCCTTGATCACCTGCACGAGCACTTCGTCGCCGCGCTGGAAGATCTCCTGGATCGGCGGCTTGAATCGCGGCCGCACGCCTTGGCGAAAGCGGGCGGTTCGCGTTCCGGCGCCGTTGCGGCCGCCGTTGCGTCCGCGGCTATGGCGTATTCGGCTGGTCGCCTTCCGACGTCTCAAACTCCGCGTCGTCGCGCTGGTCCGCCATTCGGCTGGATCGACTTCCGCGGATCGTAGCCGCCTTGGCGGAAGTATTGCGGCTCGACGTCGCTGATGTGCAGGAAGCCGTTGCGGCCAACGCCAAAATCGACAAACGCCGCCTGAATGCTCGGCTCCAGGTTGACGATCCGGCCCTTGTAAATATTGCCGACGTAATTGTGCTGGCTGGTCCGCTCCAAATAAAGCTCTTCCAGCAGTCCGTCCTCAACGATCGCAATGCGGCACTCTTCCGCCTGCGCGACGTTGATCAGCATTTCTTGTTTCATGTGGTCAATTGTTTCCTATGTAATGTGTTGTGATTGCCCTGAAAAGGCAAATACGATAGCCCAGGGCGAAGCCCTGGGTCTTGTTACATTTGATTTGATTTGGAAGCTCTGAAAGGGCGACATAAAATGGCGACCTCTATCGCGCTCTTTAGAGCTAACCAATCCGATGATGATCTCTTTCCCCAGGGCTTCGCTCTGGGCTATCACATTCTGCCCTTACAGGGCAGATTCGCCGACGTTACCCCATCACAATACTCGTCAGCTCTACTACTACTCACCTACTCACCTGCGCCGTCACACCGGCAACTCCGGCAGCACCTTCGACAACTCCTCTTTCAAATACGTTTTCACGTCGCGCGCGTTTTCCAATTGCAGCGCCTGCTCGGCTACTCGCTCGGCAATTGTCGCAATCGACACGCGCCGGCAGACTTGCTTGATCTCCGGAATCGCCGCCGGCGTCACGCTCAGGCTCCGCAGCCCCATGCCCAGCAGCAGCATCGTGTACAGCGGGTTGCCGCACATCTGACCGCACATGCTGATCGGCATTTCGTGCTCCGTCGCCGCACTGCACCGCCATGTCGATCAGCCGCAGCACCGACGGGTCCGACGCCGTGTACAGCGCGGCCACGTCCTTGTTGCTGCGATCCACGGCCAGCACGTACTGGATCAAGTCGTTCGTGCCGATGCTGAAGAAGTCGACTTCTTCCACGAAATGATCCATCATCATCACGGCCGACGGCACCTCGACCATCATGCCGACCTCGGATGCCGCGATCGAACTCAACGCCTTCCTCTTCGAGGTCCTCCATCGCTTCGCGCAGCACCATCTTCGCGTGCTTCAGCTCCAGCAGCGTGCTGACCAGCGGAAACATGACGCTGATGTTTCCCTGGACGCTCGCCCGCAGGATCGCCCGCAGCTGCGTGCGAAACATCGCCGGGTTCTTGAGCGCCAGCCGAATGCTGCGCAGGCCCAGGAACGGGTTCCGCTCGTCCTCCGGAAACGGCAGGCTCGGCAGCTTGTCGGCTCCCAGGTCGATCGTGCGCATCACGACCGGCTTGCCCTTGCATCGCCTCGGCCACAGCGCGAGTATGCGGTCAGCTGCTCCTCTTCGGTCGGCTCATCCTCGCGCGCCATGAACAAGAACTCGGTGCGGTACAGGCCGATGCCGTCCGCGCCGCGCTTCTGGCACTGCTCCACTTCGTAGGGAAACTCGATGTTGCCCAAGAGCTGGATCCGCACGCCGTCGGCCGTCTCGGCCGGCAGGTCGCGCAGCTTTTCGAGCTTCGCCGCCAGCGATCGGTGCTGCACGACTTCGTGCCGATAGCGGGCAAGCGTCTCCTCGTCCGGATGCAGAATCACCAGGCCCTGGTAGCCGTCGATGATCGCCGTCTCGCCGCCCGAGACATCCGTCAGAAACGGCCCGATGCCGACCACCGCCGGGATGCCCAGCGCCTCGGCCACGATCGCCGTGTGGCTGCCCGGCCCGCCGATCTCGGTCACGAAACCACGTCACGAACTTCGGATTGAGGTTCGCCGTTTCGCTGGGCGTGAGATTGTGCGCCAGCACCAGCACTTCGGAATTGATGTGCGCCAGCTCTTCGCGCCGCTGTCCCGAACAGATGCCGCAGCAGCCGCTTCTCGATGTCGAAGATGTCGTTGGCCCGCTCCGGCATGTAGTCGCCTTCGAGCGATTGAAACACCTTGGCGTATTGCCGCAGCGCGCGGCTCACCGAGTACTCGGGCGAATAATGCCGCTGGCGGATCATCTCCTCCAGCTTTGCCCGCAGGCCGCGGTCGTTGAGCATCTGAATGTGGGCCGAAAAGATGGCCGCCGTATCCTTGCCGAGCTGCTCTGAGACCTTGGCGCGATTGCGCTCGATCTCGGCGGTCGCGGCCGCAATGGCCCGGTTCAAGCCGCTCCAGCTCCTCATCGACCGCGTCGCGCGGCAGGAACCGCCGAGGGATGCGGAATCCCTCGTTGTCCATGACGAGCACTTCGCCGATCGCCACGCCGGGCGAAACGGCAATCCCTTGGAGACGTTCCATGTTTTGACTTGTCGCATTCCGAGGAGCGCTTTGTGCAGCCAGGAGTTTTCCGGGTAGATTGCCTCCGTCCTGAAGCAATTGGCCGGAACGATGGGTGGCTTGCTCTCGGCTTACGTCATGCCGCCGCGATTGTCACACTTGCGCGCTACGATTGAGATCAGCTGCGCGCGACAATCGGCGGGATGAACGTGCCGTTTCATCTAGCACTCGTCGGATCAAAAACTGTTTTGAAAAATGTTCGGGTTTTGCTGAGCGGCCAGCGTTTGCGTAGCACGGACTAAAGTCCGTGCTACAAACTGCTTCAGCTACTCACTCAGCTCGCTGCTGGCTTCCTCCAATGGAAAGCCGCTTTCTACAAGTTTTGTCAGGGCCTCGACTGCCTCTTGGGCATCGGGCCCTTCCGCTTCCAAAATCAATTCCGTGCCTTGGGCCGCGCCCAGAGTCAGCAAATCCATGATGCTGCTGGCTTCGACACGCCGCTCCTCGCGCACCAGCTCGATTCGCGACTGGAATTGCCGTGCCAGCCGCGCAAACATGTCCGCCGGGCGCGCATGCAGTCCCTGGCTGTTCCGAATCACAATGACGCGCGTTGCTCGGGGAGTCTGCATTTAGCGGCGCCGCTCAAAGGCGATTTGGCCGAGCGGCGCGGCTAAATGGACTGCCCGAAACATCCGCCGCGCTTTACGGCGGGAAACTGGTTGTTATCCGCTTCCTCCAGCAATTGCCACACCTCGTCGGGCGTCTTGCACTGCTTTAGCATTCGACAAAACATGTCGTCGCGAAGCTGGCGCGAGATGTTCTCCAGCGCCCGCAAGTGGTCGCCAGGCCGGTCCGGGGGAGAAACCAGTAAGAACAGCAGGTGCACCTTCTCGCCATCCAGGCTTTCAAAGTTCACTCCGTCTGTCGCTGACTGCCACCGTACCTATCAACTTGTCGATCGAGGGATGTTTCGTGTGCGGCACCGCCACGCCCCGGCCGATGCCCGTGCTTCCAAGTTCTTCTCGCTTCAGGATCGCCTCGACAATGCTCTCATAATCCTTGGAGTTGATTCTTTTCGACTCTACGAGCGACGTGACCATCGCTCGGATCACCGACTGCTTCTCGTCCGCCTCCAACTGCGTTCGAATTGCGTCTCTACAAATAAAGTCCGAGAACTTCATCGCTTCTTAGCCCTCATCGACCGAGTTTCATGATCGCCTGTACGCTGTCGGGCGCATCGTTGGCAAGCTCGGTGCTTACATGATTTCAGGAGGACTGCCCAAACGCCAACGGCGTGTCGCGGCAACCGCTCCTGATCCCCTCATTGCCAAAGATCTTCTCTTCCACCTGAACCGAATCGCAAGAATGCCTATTCGGTTTCCGTTTCTGGTCGGGACGCTTCCTCGCGCCGTCGTAAATCCGTGTTGCGGTGCCGCTCCACCACTTTTTCCTTGTACTTGCGGAGCTGCTGCTCGAGCCGATGGAGCACGACGTCAATCGATCCCATTAGACTCTCCGATTCATGTCGGGCCACAAAATCGTGTTTGTGTTCCGCCGACACCATGAGGTCGACTTTGGGCATGGTCGAATCGGTTAAGTCGATGATGAGTTCAATTGCGGTCAGCCGATCAAAAATTTTCAACAGTTTCTCTAACTTGCCGGTAATCCGTTCGCGTGACTCTTCGCTCAGATGACCATGTCGCGTGGAAATCTGTATCTGCACGAATGGTTCTCCAACGGCGCATCTGAACGGTTGCCGGCGGCCTGTGAGCTTTGGGCTAGCGGGTCGCCGTGGTCCGAGGGGCAAAGAAGCCCCGCTCGGAACCGTCGCGCACAAAAGTCCGCGGCAGCTTTCCAATCGTCAAATAACTGCAGGCTTTACCGCACAAGCCAGCCATTCTAGCGTCTTTCCGCCTGCCAGACAAACGGGGACTTTTCCGTCAGATTTGGCCCCGCGGACGATACGCGTGCCAGGTCCAAGCCGCGACGAATCGGCAGGAATAAGGTACACAACGGATTCGCAAGGCGACTTCATGCGGACTGGTCACTTCAGTGACCAGTTAACGTAACAGCGCACCCCGACGCCCACCACTCGCCGTCCGTTTTAACCCGGCGGTTGCCCCGGCAGAAGCTCTCCCGCTTCCAGCCGCGACCGCCAGCGGCGGATATTTTGCGTCCGCTCTTTTAGATTGGCTGCGGGGTCGGGCATCAACCGCTTTCCGGTCGTCTCCCACAAGTCGTTAACCGCCAGGACCCGATAGTCGAGGCTGTCGTTTTCCAGCCGATCAATGAGCCTCGACAGCGCCCCGCTGCGAATTTCTTCCGGCGTGCGGCCGATCTGATCCGCGTTGTATCCACAAAGCATTTCGTACAGATCGTCGGCCGCCGGGCTGCCGCGCTGTTCGTCAAGTGCCCGCTTTACGTTGGCGGCCGAGTCCGGGCTCAGTGCCATCGCCGCCCGCAGCGTGGCGATATGCGCCGCCCAATTCGCCTTCTGCTCCGAATCGCGCAAAGCATCGATGAACGGTTCAAACAGCCCGACGTGGACGCTGCTCTTGGCGGCCAGCGACTTCACTTCCTTCCGCGCATTGCCCTGAAACAATTCGAGCAATTGGATATCGGCCGGCTTGTCGGAAACCATCGTGCTCTCGATGACCGGCGCTCCGTATCGCTGCTCGCTTCGTTGGCCCGCTGGTTCTTGATCGATCCAATCGGGCGGCGAGGCGTCCGCAACTACGTCAGTGGCCCCACTCGGTTCGACCGTCCACCGCGACGCATTATCAATCGTTTTGCTGCCCGATGCGTCCTGCCACTCCACGCCGCCGTCTGGCACGTAGAATCGAGCGATCACCGGCGCCGGCGACTGCCGAGGATCATTTCCTGGAACGTATTGCCTCTCCACCTCGATTGCCAGCGTGGCATTCCGCGCAAGTCGTGCATCGCCCACGCTCGACCCCGCCGCCACACGCACCTGATTCGGCGCGTTCGATGTGTTGATCAGAATCACGCGGCCGTACATGACTTCCATCGCCGGCATATCCGCCGCAGGCGTTGCCAGGCCATCCGCTGGCAACTGGCCGGACGACTGCGTGATCACTTGGGTGCCGCCCGACATATCCATGTGCAGGCCGGACGCCAATGTGATCTTCGGTCGAAACTCGGGCAACGCAAGCAGCCGGTCGCCCGCAATGACCGCACTGCGTGGCTGAACGCGGAACCAGCCGCCCGCCTGATCGTCGTAACGCAACAGTACGGTCTTGCCACCTAAATAAGTTCCCAGCTCCATCGGGCCGGTCGGTCTCACTTCCGTCGCCTCAGTTCCTGGCTCGACTGCGGCGGGCGGCACAACATCAGTTGGTGCGGCGCTGCCTGCGGCCGCATCATTGGCGCCGATATCCGCCGCCGCGAGCGTCTCGCTTGGACTGGGCACATTCGTGCCTGCGTCAGCCGGCATCGCCGCGGCGGCCGAAACATCTGCGTCCCGCGAAACGTCAGTTACATTAGGCGCTGTATTCCCAGCAGTTGCCGCATTCGCCGCGGCGGCTTCACTCGTTAATGCTGGCCCGATATCAACAGATGCTTGTTGATCGGTACCCTGCGGCGGATTATTATCCTGCGGCGGAGTTGGCAAAGGCCGTGCCGCGGCATCCTGCGAAGCCGTGCTCGATGCCGACGCGTCTGTCGACATGTTCGGCGTCAATGGTTGCGGTGGCGTGTCCAATACCCGTGGCGATTCCGACTGCGCCGCGTCAACCGTCGTGTTGGTCGAAGTCGCGTCTTGGCCGACTTCCTGATAAGTTATGCCGTCGTTTGATTGAACCGTTTCAATCGGCGGCTCCGTCATGACAGCCGGCGCTTCTTGTGTGGTTTCATTTTCCGTCTCACCGCCGTCGGGCGTCGCGTCTGTCGCGACTGCCAAATTCTGCTCTCCAGCGCGGCCGAACCAGCCCTGCTGATCGCCAACGAAATATATGCCCGCCGCGATCACCGCCATTGCCGCCAGCCCCGCCAGCACGGTCCGCAATCCGGGCCAACTCGTCGCTCGCAAATAATCGGGCACCTCCGTCACGCCGCTGGGCTCCGTCGCGACGATACCAGCCGGCGACACCGAGACTTGCATCGGCGGCGCGACCACCGGCTCGGTGGCCACCGCCACATGCGCCGGCTCGACCCGTATCTGCCGTCGCGAAACTCCGTCGGTTGGAACCGTGTACATCCGCTGCCGCGCGCGCACGTCGACATCCGCCGGTTCGCCCAGCACCATCGTCAGCACATGATGACATGCGGCCGCCTCGGCCAGGTGCATGTCCGACTCCAGGCAGATCCGCTCGAAGTCGCCCACGCTTTCGGGCGGCAGCACGTTGTCCAGATACTCGGCCACTGTGTTGGGATCCAAGCCCATGCCGCTCCCGATCACCTGCGGCGCACTGAGCCGCAGCCGGCGCACGGCATCGCGCGTGCGATGCACCAAATCTTCGGCAAACTCGCTCGACTCGATCTTCTTGGCCAACTGCTCCTTATCGGCCGGATCCAAAATATCGTCCAAGTACGCCAGCAAGGTGCGAAGTGTTAAACGCATAATCGATGTGCTTCCATTGATGGGCCGTCGGCGAGCTCGCTTCAGCGGGCGGGAAAGAACAGGTGCGCAGGGCCGCAGTTGTGCGCGGGTCTCCCGACCCCGCACCAAACTAATAGTGCCGCCTGACCCGCCGCCCCGTGCAAGAAAATCCGCACCCAGAAAAGATCGCCGCAACCGACGCGCACAACTAGACTTGCGCCGCAAGAACCGAAACGATGCCCTACGGACTGGTCGCTTAAGCGACCAGTTAACTCAGCTACGGGGGCCCACCCCGACACCTCGTCGCGCTAGCACCGCCGAGTGCCACCACGATGTGCGCGGGTCTCCCGACCCCGCACATTGCCAAATGCCACCAGCGCCATCACCGCCACCAACCCTTGCCCCGCCGCCACCACGAACGGATGCACCGCCGGCTCCCGTACGGGCGTCACTGCCCAGCGATCACTCCGCTCCCAACCATCTATCGTGCGAACCCACTGTGATGCGGGAGCCCGCTCCGGCTCGCGCACGGCCAGCCCCTCAACGCGGCACGACAACATGCCAAATCCCAATAGCAACAACGATATCCCAATAATAAAGCGCATGGTGCGTGGGGGCGCTCGACGCAAACCGCCCGGTATGGTCGCGGCTATTTAGCGGCGGGGCTTGCCCCGCGCGTCACGCGGGCTCGAGCCGCGCGGTTGCGTCAATACGCGCTAAGAAAAGAAGGGCAGGGGATGGAACGAGGTTTTGGGCCGCATCACAGCGGCCGTCCCATCGCAAAGCACCCCGCATGCCAAACCGAGCACATCAAGAAGCGCTCACCGCCAAAGCCCTTGAAATACGACAACTTGCGCCGCGAGCCCCGCCCGACGAACGTCACGTCGCAACCTCAAACGTTGCCCCAACGCAACACGACGCGCAAAAGAATGTTGCCAAACGTCAACGGCTCTGTGTCGACTTTTAAGTGCCACGGGCCATGCCAGCGCTCTGGCTCTCGACTCAACTGTGGGAGGCGTCTCTGACGCCGATGCCGTGTAACACTTCTGCTGCTCTGGCTCTCCGCTCTAAGCTCTCGTCTGGTCCCCGCCCGCACACTCCCCGCCCCCCGCTCCACCGGCTTGTCAAGCCAAGTTTTCCTCACGCGCGCCGACGACTGCGAACTTGAATTTTTTGCGCGCTTTTCCCAGCAAACCATTTGGCCTCGCGATACCTGTGAGTACAATTCAGTAGGTCAGGCTTTCGTGCCTGACTCAAGCCGAATATCACTGGAAAAAAAGCAGATTCACGCGGAGGCGCAGAGGTCGCAGAGCATTGGAACACGAATCGTCACTGGTGGTCGCTAATTGCTTCCATTAGTGTCGATTAGCGTGCCACGAATTTCCGGATGAACGTCCGAAACACTCCTCTGCGTCCTCAGCGCCTCTGCGTAAGACCAATAATTGACGGAAGCTTGACGTGTCCCGCAACCGCATCCTCCTGCGTCGCACGATCGAAGAAGCCGAAGGCTACATCGAGCTCGGCATGAGCGAGCATGCACTGCGCAGCTTGCAGCGTCGCGGCGCGCTGGTGCACGGCAACGGCCGCGCCTGCTACCTCATGGGCGAAACGCTCCGCGAGCTGTCGCGCTACGAGGAAGCGCTCTTGCCGCTTGAGCGCAGCGCCGACCTGGTGCCCGACGACATCCACGTCATGTTGGCTCTGGCATGGTGCTACAAGCGGACGGGCCAGCTCGCCAAGGCAATCGAATCGCTGGAGCGGGCCGTCCAAGTCGACCCCAGCGAAGGCGTGCTGCACTACAACCTGGCCTGCTACTGGAGCCTCGGCGCAACCGCACGCTCGCGCTAAAATTCCTCTCGCAAGCCCTGGAAATCGACGCCAACCTCCGCGACCTCATCGCCGACGAGCCGGACTTCAACCCGCTCCGCCACGACCCAGACTTCATCGCCCTCACCGGCGCAATCGCCTACGCAAGAAATCCCCTCCCTCTTAGGGAGGGGCAAGGGGAGGGCTCGTCTTTCTAGTCTGGTACACTCGCAGTGCCGTCGCGTTGATTCTCTACGGACAATTAGCGCGGATCAGTGTTCGTCACTTCTGCGCCTCCGCGCCTCCGCGTGATATCATTATCGCTGAATCGCATTTTCATTCGTCATTCGTCATTCGTCATTCCCTCCCATGCCCAACGCCCTGATCATCGTCGACATCCAGAACGACTACTTCCCCGGCGGCCGCATGTCGCTTCACGAAATAGAACGCGCCGCCGAAAACGCCGCCCGCCTCCTCGCCCATTTCCGCGACACCGGCCAGAAAACGTTCCACATCCAGCACACCTGGGACGACCCGTCGGCCCCGTTTTTCGTGGCCGGCACGCCGGGCGCGGCCATTCACGAATCGGTCGGCCCCCGGCCGGGCGAGCCGGTCGTCGTCAAACACTTCCCCAACAGCTTCCGCGAGTCGCCGCTCTTGGAAGAGCTCCGCCGCGCGGGCATCGACAACCTCACGATCTGCGGCGCAATGAGCCACATGTGCATCGACGCCACCACCCGCGCCGCCGCCGACCTCGGCTTCGACTGCACTGTCGCCCACGACGCCTGCGCCACCCGCGACGTCGAATTCGAAGGCAACAAGGTATCAGCCCACGACGTCCACGCTGCCTACATGAGCGCGCTCGGCTTTGCTTATGCGAAAGTGCGGCCGAGCGCTGACGTGATCCGGGCGACTCCTGCTCCATCAGAAACGGAGTGAACTGCGACTGCCGCCGAACTGTGGCGAGAACGAACGCCGTAGTGCCTTTTGGCCGGTCGATTCAACCTTCGATGATTCTGGCATGGCAACGGCGCAACAAAAAACCCCTCTGCAGCGAATCGCGCTGACGCGAGGGGTGTGAGTTGCACTGTTGCGGCTTACTTGGCGAGATTGTGGGGCGGTGCCCCTGGGCTCCCGCTGTAAGACTTGTGCCCGGGGCAGCCGCCGTGGGTAGCTGGGGCGTTCGCCCCAGCGCCCGGCTGTAGCCGGGATCGCGGGCCCCGGTGAACCGGCCTCAGAGAGGCCAGCCGAAATGCGGCCGGCCTCAAAGAGGCCAGCTACAATGTCGCTTAGCTGCCGCTCAGCTCGGTGGCGATGCTTTCGAACGTGGTGTTCGCGTTCGTGCCGATCGAGCGGATCGCGGTAAGGCACACGATCACGATGAGGGCCAGCATCACGGCGTATTCGACGGCGGTCGGGCCGTCTTCGGCGATGAGGAAGCGTTTTGCTTTCAAAGCAAGATTCTTCATGGTAGTTCTCCCGTGTGTGGGCCGGACGACTCGGAGCCGACCGCCCTTTAGGTTGATGGAGCCGAGCCGCCGAAGTAGATCCCGGCGAATCGCTCCACATCGACCCCCGGCGGCCGCCGACGCTTCCCATTGAAACGTCGGCGAGCCTGCATGCCGCCGCAAGGCCGCTACAGTTAACGCCCAAAATGCGAAATCAACCCCTCCTGTTTTTAAAGAATCCTCCGCGCGCATCGCACGCGGCACGGAAGGCAACGCTAACATCCATTCGGCGGCCAGGCTGCCATCCGCAGCGCGATGCACGCATGGCGCACGCGGAAGGCCCTATGGCTTTGCGTCCCAGACTTTCGACTGGTTTGCCTTTTTCGAGGATGATCACGCGGCAGGCCTCTGGTTGGGCGCAAAGCTACCCTTCGCGACGTCGCGATCAAGCTTCGCCTGAAGCGGTCCGGGAAGAGAAGCTAAACGCGTGGCCGGGCGCCCGCACGGCGCGCAGCCATGCAGCCCGACGCTCACGGAGCACCGGGCTTCCACAGCAAGACTAGGTTATTTTCGAGGAGAGTCAAATCGTGCGGTAACGAGCGGGCCGGCAATGCGGCTTCTGACGTTTGCATAGACAACCCTGTGGGAGGCGTCCGTGCGGAATTCGGATCTGCGACCCGGCACGCGAGCAAAACCGGTGCCGTGTGCCCGCACGGCCGAAGCCGACGCCAGATGTCGCCGAATGCGCTCGAAGCTCCGGGGTTCGGAAGTACCCCCTCCCCGTGGGGCTTGGTCACCGAATCCCCGCAAGGGGGAGGCGAGCCAGACATTCAGTAATGGGCGCAACGGCGGAGGGAGCCGGAACTGGGTGCCTACCAAAAAACTCGGCCGGCGAGCCAATCGAAAGCCCGCCGGCCGAGGAAACTATCGTCTTCCAAAGCAAACAGCTAACAGCTTAGAGCTAGTTAAACTCCTCGCTCCTCGCTCCTAGCTCCATGCTCCCCGCTCCTAATACCTCCACTCCGTACCAATTTGCACGCCGTGGATAATCAGCGAGCCGTTCGAGTCCACCAGCGCGACTTCCGCTTCGTTCGCGAAGTCCTCCGGCATCTGGTCGACCGACAGGCCGATGCCGCTGACGGCGATCGCCCGGTAGGCGAGGATGCCGCGGCAGTTGCAGGTGAAGTTGTAGCTCGTGCCCACGAGCAGTTCACCGGCGAAAGCGACGTCATCCTTGTCGGCGTTGACCACCGCGTCGGCGCCCGATTGGGTCCAGGTGGCCGGGCCCAGGTCGCCGTACACGCGCTGATAGACTTCAATGTGGTTGTTGTACATGCCGAACGTCGAGTTCCAGAACACATTGCATTTGCACGAGATGGCGTAGTTCATGTTGGCGCCAAGCTGGAAGCCGACCATCTCGTTGTCGACCTGGACGTCGTAATACAACTCGCCTTCGCCGTCCCACGGGGTGTAGGCTGGGGGCGTAAGCACGCCGCCCGCGTCGGTGGCCCACATCGTGGCGTACTCGAAGTCATCATCCACGCGCAGATAACGGAAGCCGCACAGGGTCGACATCGAGAACGGCGAGCTGCAGGCCGGAGCAGCAGTCGGTCGCGCCATATCCGCCAACGCCGTAGTTGCCGCACGGAGCGCCGCACAGGGGCAGATGCAGCAGGTTCAATTCGACGTTCTGCGCCTGGAATTTGCTCCGCACGCGCTGGGCCAGGAGGCGAACGTCCGTCGCGCCCGGGCCGGCCGGGTCGGTCACCGGCATCTGGTAGTCATACCAGTCGTTCACGTCGCGGCCGTTGTAGGTGAGGCCGGCGAAGTTCTTCATGCCATACATGCGGTCCGTGTCGGTCGGAATCGAATCGATGGCCTGAGCCGTGTTGACATCGTCGTCGAGATACCAGTAACCGAATTCCCAGGCGTACTGTTCCATGCTGCTGCAACTGTCGTCGCAGCCGTAGCCGTAACCATAGGGCGTGCCGCACGCGGTATCGCATTCATCGTGTCCGCCCGTGGCGAATGTGCAGCCGAAGCGAACTTCGACGCCCTCGCGATAGTCGTGATCAACGCTGTTGCTATGGAGCACCGTGAAATCGGAAACCGGGTAGTACGGGTAACCGCCAGCGGGCGTGTTGAACATCGACGTGAATCGGCGGTAGTCGGCGTCGTCGCGGGTCATGAACAGGGCGTACACGCCGCCGAACCAGTTCGAATCATGATGCGGATTGTCGAAGTAGCTGCCCAGACCGTAGTCGGGATAACCACTTTCGTCGCAGTTCGCACCGACGGCGTCGCCGCCTGGATAACTAGTCGTCGGGTAGCCGTTGTGTCCATTCTGCGGATGCATCGTCGCGCCGTTCTCGACCGGCATCGTGCCGTGTCCATTCGCAGCGCCGTTGGACGGAATGACCGTTGTAGCCATTGGCGGCATCGCCGTTGGTCGGCTCGCCGTTGCGGCTAGGCGCTGGAAGCGTTCCCTCGTCGGCCGGCAGCTCTTCTGGCTGCTGCGACACGTTGCGGTAAGTCGCATAGGGCGGATACTCGGTAGCCGTTTGCGGATACGATGTTGCCGTAGTTGGCGCTCCGGTTGCAGCCGCGGTTTGCGGATACGTCACCTGCGGATACGGCGTCGCCGCAGCTTGCGGATAGGTCTCTTGCGGATAGCTCGCTTGCGGATACGCGGCTTGCGGGTACGCTGGTCCGGTTTGCGGATACGCGGCCGTCGTCTGCGGATATGCCGGTGTGGTCGGGTACGTCGGCGTTGTCTGCGGATAGGTCACCGTCGGATAGTTCGAGGCGACCTGCGGATAGTGCGCCGCGACGCGAGTCTGCTGCGGCACGGCCGCCATGCGCACGGGCGGCTGTGCAGACGCGGGGGCAGCGGCTCGCTGAACTTGCGGCCGATACGGCGCGTAAACCGGCTGCGTCGCCGGCTGCGCGGCCGCGGGCATTCCCATCCGAGCGGTCGCCGGCGCTGCTGCGGCACTCGATTGCTGCTGCGCGAGCCGGTACGGCGCGTACTGCGCGTCGGCCTGCGGAGCGGTTGTTCCAGCCACGATGGCCGCCGCGGCGGCCACTCGAATCCAATGACGTTCCATCTCGACGGTCTCCTTCTTCCCTGAAGGCGTTTTTTGTAGGTCAGGCTTTCCAGCCTGACATCTCGATCATGTCGGTCAGCTCGTAACCTGACCGTTCCATTCACCGGCCTTCCGGCGTAAGAGTTAGGTGAGGGCCCGGCCGCAATCAACCTGGGCGAAAGGCGGGTCTGTCTGGATACACTTCGGCGGTGGCCCGCCATTGGGGTGCGCTCGCGCGGCAACTGTTCGTTCGGCAAGTGCGCGTTATTCGGCGCAATTGGGAACGCTCCCCGCTTTTCCAATCGACGCACGGCCGGGCTTTGTCCGCAGAATCACTACAACAGCACACGAGATTTCAGCCCGCCCCGCGTTGCGACCGTCAAGACAATCAGGCCTTCCACGACCGCTTGCGCTTATGCAGGCGGAAAAGTTTACGGTGTGAGAAACGTCAGCGGATGCTAGCAGGGAGCGGGGAGCGGGAGCAAAGAGCTTGGAGTACGGGTCCTGGATGCTCGATGTTCGATCCACGGCCTCTGGCCGATTTTGCACGGCCCGCCGGGGGTCCCAGTTTCTCGTGCAAAATTCACCCATTTTGCACGCCGCGATATGCAATCGGCCCGAAAATCAGCCATCGCGGGCCATGCGCGGTCGCGCAAAAGTGAGCGAGTTTACTGCGCGCGGCGGCCGGCCAGATCCTCGATGCGCAATCGATGAACAGGAGTTCGCAGA
Organism: uncultured Planctomycetota bacterium; assembly: GCA_963713365.1. Taxonomy (GTDB): domain Bacteria; phylum Planctomycetota; class Planctomycetia; order Pirellulales; family Lacipirellulaceae; genus JABDGM01. The sequence continues at coordinate 485,526 of CAVQLN010000017.1, forward strand.
GAGAGCAGAGTTTTTGTTGGGCCGATGGCTTGCCTTCTCTGCTTCCTCTGCTTCCTCCTGTTCAAAATCCGTTCCGGCGTTCGGCGTTGGGTGGCGCTGGGCGCGCAGCATCACCTCTGGCTGAGAGCTAGTGGCTGCCAGTTGGCGGCTTCTTTCGTGTTGCCAAAGAACAGAGGCTCGACGCTCGAAGCAAGGGGCAGATGCATACCCTTACAAACGTCGAATGCCGTACAGCAAACGCCCGCGATTATACTACAACGTGTACAAAAAGTCACTACACTGTTTTGGCCATTAAAGAATGAAGCCCTGCAAGGGCGCAATGTGACAGCCCAGGGCAACGCCCTGGGTGCAATGGGTTCCATCATGCACGAAGCCCTGAAGGGGTGAGATAATCTGAACGATTGTTTCGCGTCGTCGCAGTGATTTCGCCCTTACCGGGCTTCATAGAATTTCTTGGTGACGGTTTACCCAGGGCTGCGCCTCGCTGCGGCGAGTCTCCGCCCTGGGCTATCACATCGCGGCCTTTCAGGCCTGCGCGGCTGATCGCGCGAGTATGCTAACTCTTTGCCTTGGCACTTGCTTCCGTCTTTGATTCCGCTGTCGAGAACTCTTTAGGCAGGCTGTTCACGATCTTCACCGTTTCGACGCTGACGCGGACGACCTGGCCGACGAGGCGGACGATGTATTCTTCATCGTCGGGGTTGTTGGGGTCGCTGGTGATGCCGCTGCGTTTGTCGGTGCTGATTTGAAGTCGTCGCGCAGCGTTCCGTCGGGGCGGACTTGTTTGCCGCGAATGCGGGTGGAGAGCTGCGGGACGAGGTGCCAGTCGGCTTTTTTGCAGGTTGCGGCGAGGAGTTGTTGAAATGCCGTGCTCACAGCACCCTCATGCTTCACTTCGTGCGAGGCGTAGCCGCCGAGCTCTTCGTAGTAGGTTTTGATTTCCTTATGCGACGGTTTGAAGCGATGCGCGAACGGCATGCGTGAAGCGTACTAAACACGCTTACACACCTCAAGGGAAGGCAGGCATCCTCGCCCTGGCCCTCTCCCAGAGCAGCATTATGCAGGTGGTCGCATTTAGGAAACCGCCAAGCGGTTAAACTCCGTAGCCCAGGGTCGCCGCGAAGCGGCGCAGCCTGGGACAGGATCAAAAACCATCATTTACGCCGAAGGCCTTATATAACTAGTCGTGGGCATCGTTTTGTTTAACCCCTTCGGGGTAACCGTGCCGTTTTTGGATCGCTAACCCAGGGTGCGCCGGCGGACCGGCGACCCTGGGCTACGGTGTGTAACACCTTCGGCGTTTGCTGTGATGGCACCTGCATAATGCAGCAGAGGGAGAGGGAGAATTGAAAAGAAAAACGGCGACGGAGCAGTGGGGGGATGCGTCCGTCGCCGTTTTGTAGTGGTTGGCGCGAAGCCTTCCACGTTTTTTTGTCGGCCGGCCTTCGACAGGCTCAGGCCGGCCGCAGTTTGGTTTTCAACATCCGACTCGGAGAGTCGGATCACAATTCCCCCTCCCTAACCCTCCCCGCAAGGGGGAGGGAATCGGGAAGGGAGATTCTATTTAACTATTGGCGTTCCCAGTTGGGGTCGTTGTCGGGGCGGGTGCGGAGGCCGCCGGTTACGCCGCCGGGACTGTCGCTGCCGCCTTCGTTCGAACGGTAGCCGCCCTCGTTCCAATCCGAGGATCCGCTTCGGAAACCATCGGACTGGATCGAGCCTTGGCTGTCGAATTGGCCGCCGCGTTCAATGATGCGGCCGGAGCGCGTGCCGCGCTCGTCAATGATCCGGCCTTGAATTCGGCCTGAACGCTGGTCGCTCTGGCCGTCCCACTGATCCTGCTCGCCCGATTGACGGGTGCCGAAGCGCTGCTCTTGGTAGCCGCCTTGGTCCTCGTCATAGCCGGCCTGGCGTTCGCCGCTGCGGCTAATCCGACCGCCCTGATCCTGGCGGAGCTCTTGCAAGTTGCTGCGGAGCTGGTCCAGCTCACGGCGCAGCCGATCGATGCGCTGCTCGATCTGTTGGATGCGACTATCCGAAGCACCGCCGCGTGCGATGCGGCCTTGCTGCTGAGACGAATCGCGCTGCTCGTCGTAGCCGGTCTGCCAGGTTTCATTTTCCTGCCGCCAGCTTTGGCTGCCGCCCTGCTGGTTGCCGGCAAGCGCTTCGTCGCGAGATTCGAGCTGGCCGCTTACGATGATTTCTTCCTGGTTGCGGTCAACTTCCAATTGCACCTGGTCTCCCGGGTTCATTTCGCGAATCTGGGAGATGAACTCCTGCGTGGATTGGACCTCTTGACCGTTGACCTGCGTAATGCGATCGCCTTCCTGGATCCCCATCTGCTCGGCCGGCGTATCGGGGAAGACGCGCACGACGGTGACACCCTCTTGGGAGCCTTCACTGACGATGTTCACGCCGAGGCCGGCGTCTTCATCCTGACCGCCACTGCCGAACTGGCCAGATTGACGTTCCGTGTAGACGTCGTATTGCTGACCGAATTGGCCGCGTTGCTGGCCGAATTGACCGCTCCTTTGGGAATCGCGGCCAAACTGCGAATCGCGTGTTGACCGCTGACGGCCGAATTGATCGCGGCTCGGCCCGGGGAAGCGAGATGACTCGTCTCGCGTACGGTCGCGGAAGCGATCTTGCCGGTCTTGCTGACGGGCCTGTTGCCGGTCTTGTTGCCGGTCTTGCTGACGGGCCTGTTGATCGCTCTTGTTGCCGGTCTTGCTGACGGCCCTGTTGACGCTCTTGTTGCCGGTCTTGCTGCCGGTCTTGTTGACGGCCTTCTTGCCGGTCTTGCTGACGGCCCTCTTGCCGTTCTTGTTGCCGGTCCTGCCGTTCGCGTTGTCGATTCTGCTGATCGCTATCTTCGTCCTGATCATCTTGTTCGTTGCGTTGCCGTTCCTGTTGTTGCCGCTCCCGTTCTTGTTCAGCTCGTTGCTGTTCCTGTTGTCGGCGTTGTCGTTCTTGTTCCTCGTTCTGTTGTTGGCCTTGCGAGGCGCTTTGACTCGCAGCCTGGTCGGAAGTTTGCTGCTCTTCCTGCTGGGCCAGCGCGGCGCCGGCCGAGAGGGCAGCGAACGCCAGGCAAGCAATGCAGCTTGCCCATATCCTCGGTCTTAGTGATTGCGACATCCTCGTGTCTCCTTTCATGCCTGGGTGGATCGGCCAAATTCCGCCAAGAGGTCCGAATCCGTTGGCCAGTCGGCGCGATGGGCCGCAACTACGTAGCGGCGTCCGGCTGGCGAAAACCTGAATCGGAACTGCGGCAGCAAACGTTATGCCGCCCGCGCTCGACGGTGTGCGCTCGGAGCGCAAGAAAGCCGAGAACGCAGACTTGGTCCGCAATACTGGCCGCAAGCACAATTTCTTGCGCCGTGTGAATAATGCGGCGCTAAGTCATGCAGCATTTTTGCTGCCTATTCGGCGGCCAGTGCGGAGCCGTTTCGTCCCGTGCGGCGGCTTGACGGCCACAAGATATTGAGGCCGATATGCTCACTCGTTGTAGCACTTTCCGCTACGCGGCGGCGTTTTCCAACAGCTCGCGGCCAGCGTAGTACGCCAGAACTTCGCCGCCCAGCGCGCGGTAGTCTTCGGCGCCGGGCGAGTTGGCCGCGTATTGGAAGATCGATTGGCCAAAGCTGGGCGCTTCGGCCAGGCGGATGTTGCGGCGGATGCGCGTTTCGAACAGCCGCACTGCGCTCCAGGCCCGACTGCCTTTGCGGGCTTCGCGGAAGAATTGTTCGACGTCCTGACTGACTTCGGCGGCCAGCTTCGTGCCCGATTCGTACAGGCACAACACGACGCCCGCCAGTTGCAGCCGGTCGTTGAGCCGCTCGTTCACGAGGCCGATCGTTTTGAGCAGCTTCGACAGGCCGTGCAGCGCGAGGAAGTGCGGCTGCAGCGGCAGGAACACATCGTCCACCGCGGCAAGCGCGTTGATCGTGAGGATGCCGAGCGACGGCGGGCAATCGATGAGCACGTAGTCGAACTGGTCGGCGGCCGCGGCCAGCTTGTCGCGCAGGATAACTTCGCGGCCGACGACGCCGGCGAGCTCGACTTCAGCGGCGGCGAGGTCGATGTGCGAGGCGGCGACGAAGAGGTGTCGACCGGCAGTCGGCTTTTGGCTATCGCGCTTTCGGCGACTTCCGGCCGATCCCACGCCCGCTCGCTGCCAGAGTCCGCGATCGCGTTTCCTCGGTGAGCAGATCGTATACGGTGGGCACTTTGGCTTGCGGATCGAGGCCCAGGTGCAGCGAGGCGTGCGCTTGCGGATCGATGTCGATGAGCCCCACGCGCTGCCCGGCACGCGCCAGCGCGGCACTGAGGTTCACGGCGGTCGTGGTTTTGCCGACGCCGCCTTTCTGATTGATGATGGCGATGCTGCGCATGGGGCTGGGGGCTAGCGTGACTGGGGGCTGCGTGGTCGAGTGGCGGATTATAGGAGACATGCCGGTCGCGTCCAGCGAGATATGCCGCGGTGCTGGCGGTGCTACCGCGCTGAGGTGGATTCGCTTGCAGGTGCGCGATTGCGTGCAATTGGCTGCGGTCACATCTTGGTGAACATTTCGCCAAGGCCAGCAGCAATTGGTGCGCACGACAGTATTTCCGATCGCGTGTCTACGATTAGTTACATATTCCCAGTCAGGTGAAAATCAAGATCGCGCTGGTCGACTGCCGGGCTCATCGCAGAACACGCAATGTCCCATGCCAATCGATCGTCTGGTCTTCGTTGCTGCAGGCGGCCAATCGATAACTGCGGTCTTCCAAGAGCGCATTGCGAAGATGAGTAAGTCCTGCGCATCGATGAGATGTCATGCGCGATTTGATGGCGCATCTGACGTAAATGACGCAACTCCTCGAACTCAGTCTCGATTGTGACTGGACGAGCCTAATCGATAGAGCTCGACTACCGGCGCATCGCGAATAAGCGTGCGGCTTCAGGACCCCAAAATGCAGCGGCTACGGTGTGTGGCGTTATAGCGGAACCACCAGCTCGCTCCGGCTGCGGCGAGCGCGACCGCCAGGATGGCGATGATCACGAGCTTGCCGGAAACTTTCATGCGGTGAAAATCGATCGTCTGGATCATGCCAGCGAGTGCTTATCGCCGCCTTTTGGCACTTATTGAGATTGAGTATACTGACGCCGCCGGTAGGGAAGTAAGTGCGAGCAAGTTTCGCCGTTACTCATTTACCGGGCACCATCCGAAGGATGGTCCACTTACTCACCTACTCATCCTCCCACCATGGCCGATAAATACGATCCTTACCGCGAAGCGCTGATTGTTGAAGTCGAGACCCAGTGGCCCGAGGAGTATGACGACTGGGAGCCGACCGAGCGGGCACGGGTCGAGACGCTGTTGCATCAGCGGCCGCAGGAGGCGTCGCAGTTGGAGTATGTGCGCACGCATACGGGCTTCTGCCGGCGGATCGTCGTGACGCCGGAGGATATTCAGCGCGTGACGGCGTGAAAGGTCAAGAGTCAGGAGTCAAGGAGTCAGAGATGCCAGAACTTTGAATCGCCTGACACTCTCCTGACTCCTTGACTCTCGACTCTAGACCACTCGTCACAATTCCAATGCCCACCGTTCACGTCAACCTCGGCCCGCGCAGTTACGACATCGAGATCGGCAGCGGCAATCTTGGCGAGGCGGCGCAAGTTTTGCGATGCCGAGGCGGATGATGCGCACGCCGTGATCATCACGGATTCGAACGTCGATGAGCTGTACACCGAGCCGGTGGCCGATTCGCTCGTCGAAGTCGGGTGCGGAGGTCGACATTCTGTCGGTCGAGGCGGGCGAGCAAAGCAAGTCGGCCGACGTGGCGGCCGAGCTGTGGGAGCAGATGCTCGACCAGGGCGCCGATCGCAAGTCGGTCGTCGTGGCGCTGGGCGGCGGCGTGGTGGGCGACCTGGCCGGGTTTGTGGCGGCGACGTTTGCCCGCGGGCTGCGGTTCGTGCAAGTTCCGACGACGCTGCTCGCGCAGGTCGATAGCTCGGTCGGCGGCAAGGTGGGCATCAATCTGCCCGGCGGCAAGAACATGGTCGGCGCGTTCTGGCAGCCGCGCGGCGTGGTGATCGACGTCGACGTGCTCGGCACGCTGCCCGAGCGCGAGTACCGCGCCGGCCTGGCCGAGGTCGTGAAATACGGCGTCATTCAGGACGCCGAGTTCTTCGCGTTTCTCGAAGCGAACGTCGAGCCGATCAACGACCGCGACCGCGCCGTGCTCACGCACATCGTCGAGCGCTGCTGCCGGCTTGAAGGCCGACGTCGTGGAGCAGGACGAACGCGAGGAAACCGGCCTGCGGTCCATCCTCAACTACGGCCACACGTTCTGCCACGCGTTCGAAGCGGCCACCGGCTACGAGCAACTGCTGCACGGCGAAGGCGTGGCGATCGGCATGATGTGCGCCGCGCGGCTGGCCCAGCGGATGGGCCGCGTCGACGCGGCATTCGTCGAGCGGCAGCGATCGCTGCTGGAAGCGTTCAGGCTGCCGCTCGCAGTTCCGGAAGTCGACCACGACGAGCTCGTCGAGTTGATGTATCGCGACAAAAAAGTCGACCGCGGCAAGCTGCGATTCGTGCTGCCGACGCGCATGGGGCACGTGGACTGCGTGAGCGGAATTGCCACGGGTGATATCGTGGCGGCGCTGGCGGCGGAAGATTGAGTGGCAAAAGGTTATAATATTGCTATGAGCACAACATCTCTGGTCACGGCCGCCGAATTGCTCAAGCTGCCCTCGGGCATGGGCCAGCGCTACGAACTTGTCGCAGGAGAACTCCGCGTGATGTCACCTTCAGGTTGGCGGCACGGCGAAGTCGCGGCAAATATTGCCTCGCTTCTCGGCCACTTCATTCGAGAGCGCAAACTCGGGCGCAGTTTTGGAGCAGAGACCGGTTTTTTATTGAAGCGGAATCCCGATACCGTGCGAGCCCCCGATTTTGCGTTCATCGCCAACGAAAATCTGCCGGACTCAGAACCGACAGAAGCGTTCTGGCCGGGAGCGCCGGACTTGGCGGTCGAGGTTCTGTCGCCCGGCGATACAACTCGTGAAGTCGATGAGAAACTAGAAGATTGGCTCACCGCAGGATGCACAGCGGTGTGGGTCGTCGATCCGAAACTGCAGACAGTCACTATCTATCAGTCGATGACGAATATTGTCGTTAGGACCGCGGGCGAAACTTTGCAAGGCGATCCCGTCGTGCCAGGCTTTTCCTGTGCGGTCGACGAGTTCTTCCGGTGATTATCCAATGGCAACCGTCGCCGTACTGGATTGTGCCTCGTCTCCTGCCGATGACGCAATCGGCAATGAGAGTCCCGATTCCAATGCGGCGACATACGTCTTCGAGGATATTCTGATCGGCGTGGCAATCGCCGCGTTCGCGCTCGATGAACGAATTCCGCGAGATACGCTGTTCCGAGTCGTTCAAGCGCTGTTGGAAGCGCGCTCGCAAGGACGAGAGGACGAGTTGGTTCAAGCCGCGCATGTAGAGGCCAATCGACTACCCGATTGGAGGTGCGAAGTCTGTCGGGAATGCAACCCAGGAACGTTCGATTTGTGCTGGAACTGTGGCAATTTGAGTCATAACAAAGTAACATGCCTATCGTCCAACGCCGACGTGTTACTGACGCTCGACGCAGCAGCACTAATCAAGTCCCATCGCAATGGCCGAGATTCTCTTCGCACCTGAGCTAGTCGACAGCCTGCGGCTGTCGCTCGTGTCCGGCGTCGGGCCGCTCTTGCGTAAAGCGCTGTTGGAACGGTTTCGTTCGCCGGCGGCGGTGCTCGCTGCGGCCAAGGATGAGCTGCAGTGCGTCGATGGGATTGGGCCGAAGATTGCTGCGCATTCGTCGCGGCGCGCGATGAGATCGATGCCGAGGCCGAGCTGCAATTGGCGGCCGAGAACGGCATCGATGTACTAGCCGAAACGAACGGCGATTACCCGCGGCCGTTGCGGCAGATCCATGATCCGCCGGGCGTGTTGTTCCGCCGCGGCCAGGCGCATGCGCAGGATGAGCTGGCCGTGGCAATCGTGGGCACCCGGCATGCCACGCGCTATGGGCTGGCGCAAGCCGAACGGCTAGCCGGCAGCCTGGCGCGCACAGGTTTCACAGTTGTCAGCGGCCTAGCACGTGGCATCGACGCGGCCGCCCATCGCGGTGCGCTGACGGCCGGCGGGCGCACGATTGCCGTCCTGGCCAGCGGCATTCTGGAAATCTATCCGCCCGAGCACGAAAAGCTGGCCGATGAAGTGGCCGCCAGCGGCTATCTCATCAGCGAAGCGCCGCCGCGCATGGTGCCGCTCAGCGGTGCGTTTCCGCAGCGCAACCGCGTCATCAGCGGGCTATGCGTCGGCACCATCGTCGTCGAAGCGCCCGAGCGGTCCGGCGCCCTGATAACAGCCCGCCACGCCTATGAGCAAGGGCGCGAAGTGTTCGCCGTCCCAGGGCCAGTCGATAGCCGCATGTCGCGCGGTTGTCATGCGTTGATTAAGGACGGCGCGAAACTTGTCGAAACGATCGACGATGTGCTCGCCGAGCTTGGGCCGCTGGCCGAGACAATTCAGCGAGATGACGGCACCGTACTGCAACAGCCCGCCGAAGTGCTGCTGAACGAGATCGAGCAGGGAGTGCTCGCGGCAATCGATTCTGCGCCCACGTCAGTCGACGCCATCGCCGCTTCCTGCGGCATGCCGATCCATCGCGTGCTCTCGACGATTAGCGTGCTGGAGATGCGCCGTCTGATCCGCCGTACGAGCGGCACTCAGGTCGTGCGGGCATGACGCCGCCGAGCCGCTACCCAAGATTGACGGGCGCGAAGCGAATAGATCGCGAGAGACCGATAAAAATCGGCCAGGAAAAGGCGCCAGCTTCAATGATTGAGGTCCGCGATCTGCACAAACGCTTTGGCGCGACGACGGCCGTCGCCGGCGTGTCGTTCGAGATTCGGCGAGGTGAGACGTTCGGCCTTTTGGGCCCAAACGGTGCAGGGAAAAGTACGACGATTGGCATGCTCACCGGCGTGACTACGGCCGGACAGCGGAACGACTCGGATCAATGGGGGGTCGTCGCCGACGGATGCGGCCGCGCGCATGGCGATTGGCGTCGCTCCGCAAAATCTGTCGCTCTACGAGGAGCTAAGTGCGGCCGAGAACTTGAACTTTTTCGGCCGCCTGTATCGGCTGTCAGGTGACGAGCTCAAGAATCGCGTCGATTGGGCCCTGGCGTTTGCCGGCCTCGAGGATCGGCGCAAGGCACGCGTCAAAACTTTTTCGGGCGGAATGAAGCGGCGCCTGAACCTGGCCGTAGCGCTGGTTCACGATCCGGCGGTGATCTTCCTCGATGAGCCCACCGCCGGCGTCGACCCGCAGTCGCGCAATCACATCTTCGAGGCCATTGAGCAACTTCGCTCGCTGGGCCGCACCGTGGTGTACACGACGCACTACATGGAAGAGGCACAGCGGCTGTGCGACCGCGTGGCGATCATGGACCGCGGCCGGATTCTGGATCTTGATACGGTGCAGGTGCTAGTTGAGCGCTACGGCGGCCGATCGGTGGTGAAGGCCCAGCTGGCACGGCCGCCGGCTGAAACCATCGAGCTGCCGGCGGAACTCGACGGGATGGCGCTGCGATTCGAATCGGACCGGCCGCTGGAAGAAATTGGCCGATTGTCGTCAGCCGGTGTGGTATTTCAAACGCTGGAAGTCGCGAGGCCCGACCTTGAGACCGTTTTTCTGACGCTCACCGGCAGGAGCCTGCGGGACTAAATGCGCACCGTTCTCACTATGGCGATGAAGGACCTGCGGCTGATGAGCCGCGATTGGTTGGGCCTTTTCTTCATTGTTGGCTTTCCCATCGTGATGGGCATCTTCTTCGGCATCGTCATGGGGTCGTTCGACACCAAGAGCGTTTCGCTCGGCGTTGCGGTCGTCGACGAGGACGACTCGAAGATGTCGCACAAGTTTGTGGAAGCGGTTGAGGCGACCGGCAACGTGCGCACCGAGAAGCTGCCGCGCGACGCGGCGATGGACCGCGTACGCCGGGGCCAGCTCGTGGGCATGATTGCCATTCCCAAGGGTTTTGGCGAGACGGCCGGCATGTTGTGGATGGAAGGGCCGCCGATCGAAATCGGCATCGATCCGTCGCGCAAGGCGGAAGCCGGAATGCTCGAAGGGATGATCATGCAGGCCATGGGCAAGCTCGTGGCCGTGCGGTTTCAGGACCCGGCGAGCATGCGGCCCATGATTCAAAAGGCCAAGGAGGAAGTCGCCAACTCGACAGATATCGGCCTGATGGGGCCGCTCTTCGCGCAGATGCTCGGTTCGCTCGACACATTTTTGCAATCGTGGGAGACCGTGCAGGCTGCCGACAGCACGTCGAAATCTGGCGTGTCGGCCGCGATGCCCGAACTGCAGCTTGCCCGCGTCGAATCGCTCGATGTCACGCGCGAAGTCCCCAAAGGCAGCACCGAAGCAGTGCTTCAAAACCTGCGTTCGAATTGGGACATCAGCTTTCCGCAAGCCATGATGTGGGGCGTACTGGGGTGTGCGGCCGGTTTTGCAATCACGATTGTGCGGGAACGGAAGCAAGGCACGTTCCTGCGGCTGCAGATCGCCCCGGTGACGCGGTCGCAGATTGTGGCGGGCAAAGCGCTGGCCTGCTTCCTGACGGTGATCGGCGTGATCGCCGTCATGGTCGTTCTTGGAACATGGCTCGGCATGCGGCCGCGAAGCCCGGCTTTGCTGGCGATTGCAGCCGTGTGCATCGCATTTTGCTTCGTGGGAATCATGATCCTGATGTCGACGATCGGCAAATCGGAGGAAGCGGTGTCGGGCGGCGCGTGGGCGGCCAACATGTTCATGGCGATGTTTGGCGGCGGGATGATGCCGCTGTTGTTCATGCCCGGATTTATGAAATCGCTCAGCAACTTCAGTCCGGTGAAATGGAGCATCCTGGCGCTGGAAGGTTCAATCTGGCGCGGGTTCACGCTCTCGGAAATGCTCTTGCCGTGCAGCATCCTGCTGGCGACTGGCGCTTTTTGTTTTGCTCTCGGAGCGAGGATGCTTGCTCGTACCGCGAATTGAAGCGGCACGACGGCGAATTCCATGACACGCTGTCGCCTTCTCGTGTGAAAGAGTCCGGGTGCGACGCTTTAGGCACACCGTTTGCCGTTTGTAGTCGCAGGGTTGCCTTTCGGTTGGCGGCTCGTCAGCGAAACACACATTCGATTTAAGGGAGCTCTTCTCATGGATACGGAACGAACCAATCTGGACCCTGATCGTGACATTGATACGGCGGACCTGCGAGATCGAGACGTAAATCCAGACCCCATTACGGGCGAGCCCGGCGCATCCGGTGGGCGCTGGCCTCGGGGCGGCAGTTGGCGGCGCCGTGACCGGGTTAGCAGCCGGCGCTGCGGCCGGTCCGATCGGCGCCGGTGTCGGTGCGGTCGTGGGCGGAATCGCCGGCGGCCTGGCCGGGAAGGCCATCGCCGAGCAGGTAGACCCCACCGTTGAAGAAGCGTATTGGCGCGACGAATACGCCAATCGCGACTATTACGATGACGACGTGACCTATGACGAGATGAAACCCGCGTATCGTTACGGCTGGGAATCGCGCACAAGCATCACGACAAGAACTGGAACCAGGCCGAACCGCACCTGGAGCACGACTGGAGCAGCCAGCGCGGCACATCGCAGCTCGAATGGGAGCGGGCCCGCCACGCCACGCGCGACGCCTGGGAGCGGATCGACCGGCGCGCTATGGAGGAATCCGGTCAAGGCGCGGCTGCCTATGACCGCCCCGCGGATGAGGCGTGCGAAATGCCGCCGCGAACGCCGAAGTGACGGGCCACCGCGTTCTCGCAGCATCTTCGCAATAGCCGGAGGCATACCACCTTCGACCGGAAGGTGTGGCCTTCGGCTATTGCATTTTCGTGCGCGTTTGAGTGCGGGCTATGGCACTGTTGTCGTGCCGAATCGTTCCCGCTGCATGGTCATCGACGTCGACACAATCATATCCTTGAAGAAGAAGGGTGCTACCCAGCTATTTTCATTGATTGGGACATCGATCCGCACGGTTATTTCGTCGGTGTCGGGCGCGATCACGGGCGGCGAAACGGTTACACTGGCAAACCGTGCTGAAATAGAATTCAGCACGACACGCGCTGCGTCCTTGCAATTGTCCGCCGTGGCCCCGGGAACGATGCCGCGCCGGCTGCCTTCGTAGGCCGCGTTTTCGATGCTCTGGCGGATCATATTCACGCGGGAGAATTCGAACGCCGTAAAGAAGAAGAAGAACAGGATCGGCGCGCAAAGCGAGAATTCCACGAGTACGGCGCCCGATCGGTTGCGATCCAAACGGCCGCGCCGCCGGTCGTTGGTTATTAATTTACGCATGGTTTCTGTCCTAAGTCAAAGGTCTGTCGTATCGAGCGCAGCCGGCCGACAGGCTTCAGTCGGTGAAGACCACCGGCATCGTCAAGGCAATCTCCTCGAAGATGTCTTGCAGCGCCGCGGCATCCGGGGCGATGTAATGGTTGCCGCCCGTGACGTCGGCGATCGCCTGCATCTCGCTGGGGTTGGCCTCGCCGAACGTAATCGTGTGGATGATGATGTCCTGGTCCGCCGCCTGTGGGGCGACCAGGCTGGGGCGAGTACCTTCCGTGTAAGCCCCGTCGCTCATCAGCACCATGGTTTTTGCCGCATACGGCCGCGCGGAAGCGGAAGTCAAAACCTGGACGCCTTTGGTGATGCCGGCGCCGATGTTGGTCATGCCATTGAATTTTTTGGCGGACAACGTGCCCATTGCCGACGTCACGGCAGAATAGTTCGAGGCCAGGTTGCAGTTGATTTCCGCGGAGACGTTCGTCACGCTGCACGCAGTGTAATTGCTGCCGTAGGAAACCAATGCCAGGTGCTCGGACTGCGGTGTTTCTCCCAACGCGCTGATGAAGCGCTGCACTGCGACTGATAGCGCACCCACCGGCTGAGCGACATATTCGGCGGCTTGCAGAACCGTGTATCGCTTGTGGACATCGTCGGCGACGTGTCGGTAAGGTGCAGCTTCATCGAGCTGGAACGGTCGACGACGAGGCAAATGTCGCGGTCCAGCCGGACGACCGTGGCGGCTTGCGTCGGCTCGAAATCCCGTACGTTGAGCACACGTCCGAAAAACAGCGGCACGCTGCCGGACGGTGCTTCGCCAGTGCGGCGGCCAAAGACACGCACCGCATTGATCGGCTCAGCGCCGGCCGTAAAGGCCCACGCGCCGCCGCCTTGCTGGGTGGAGCGGCCGAAGACAATGTCCTCGTCTTCGAGCAACAGAGGCTTGCCGGCGACCTTGTTCGCGGCGGCGATGTCCTTGGCCTGTTGCCGGGCGTAATCCTCGTCTTGCGCCGAGAAAGTCCCTCGCCGGCGGCGCGGGCCGCCGCGTCGGTTGCCGAGCAGCTTCGTTCGCGTGAGCTGCATATACGACACGTCCACGGAAAAGGCGACACTGACGAGAAACGCGACAATCATAAACGCGACCAGGACGACAATGGCGCCGCGGCGGTTTTCCGGTTTCTCGGTTGAACGATCTGGTTTTCTCGGTGTGGTAATCATAGGTGGGCCTTTCGCAATACTCTCGAAACGATCGCCAGCCTCGAACCGAATCAGCGAGGGTTCTACCGGCTTTTATTCCTTCACCATGGTGATCGTGGATTGCAACGTGCGCCCGTCGTAAAACCAAGGCGGGATGACCATGTTCAAGTTGCAAGGCGCCGACACGGTGACTGCAATCGATTCCCCGCGCTCGACGTTAGCCACATTGGACGGACTGATCCGTCACTTCGGCGCCCTGGATTTCGCGCAAATTGACGATCGAGTTGCAGCGCACCAGAACGTCGGCGTTGGTGCCGTCGTAGTTGATGCCCGCCCGGACGCCTTCGTAGCTGGCGATCGTCAGGCTGTGGTCCAGGAAAATCATCGTGCAAGCTTCGATCGACGCCATCACGAGCAGCACCAAAAGTGGTAAGCAAATGGCGAGCTCCACCGCGGCGGCGCCGCGGCGCTGGGCTGTGCCGCTCGGGCGAATACGTACAAACTGCGACATGGAAAGTCCTCAAGAATCCGCTGCGCATGGAGCAGCGCATAGGACCGGCCGGCTCGTGGAGTCGTGTGGCTCCCAGCGGCGGGGTAATCGAACAAAATGGACCGAAATACCAGACGAGTATGCGGACTGTTGATGCTCGCGGGTTCAGACAAGGAAGTGGAAGGATTGGTTAGAAGTACCGCCTTCCAATTGAAACGTAGCTCATTTCGCCGGCGATGTGAAAAAATCCGTGCACTAATCCATGCGCGGCAGGCCTGCGCTGATTGTTATGATGCCTGTAACAGATTTGACTTAGTCCGTCTAACAGAATGAATAAAACCGCCAAGCACGCCAAGTAAAGACATTCGGCGTATTCGGTTTCTTTGCGCACTTGGCGTCCTTGGCGGTTTCATATTGTTAGGCGCACTTAATTGTCGGCCAGCGCCAGCCGCTCTTTGATCGGCGGGTGGCTGTGTAGCAGAAATACTTCAACCGGGTTTGGCTCCGGGTCGGCTTTGTTGAGCCGCGCCAGTTTTGTGAACGCCGAGCGATAGGCGGCGTGTTTGCCCGTGCGCATCAAGCGCGTAGCGGTCGCATTGGCGTTCGTAGTGCCGGCTGATCGCGTTCTGCAGCGGACTGAGCAGCGTCATGAAAAGGCCAAGCGTGAACATCACCAGCGGCAGGCTGCTCGTGGGGGCTGATGCGGCGGTCGGAACGTCGGCCCACCACACGAGCACGCGATCGAGCACCCAGAAGCCAAGCAGGCTGAACAACAGGCCCGTCGCGATCATCTTGGGAATATGGCGGTGAACGTGATGGCCGATCTCGTGCGCGAAGATGACTTCGATCTCTTCGGGCGTAAACTTGTCGAGCAGCGTGTCGCCCATCAGCACGCGGCGCGTGCGGCCGAGGCCGGCCAGCATCGCGTTGGCCTTCGATGTGTCGGCACTCAGGCCCAGCCGGTATACGCCCTCGATCGTCAGGCCCGTGCCTTCGGCCAATCGCTTCAGCCGCTCAAGTAAGTCAGCGTTGTCAATCGGCTCGACTTTATAGAACAGCGGCACGATGAGAACCGGCGCGAGTTGGCCCAACACGACGCTCACCACGAAGAACGCGCCGGCGGTGATCAGCCACCAATAGGGGCCGGTGTTCCACATGAATCCAGAACAGGCCCAGGTTGAGGACCGCTCCCAAGGCCACCGCCAAGACGTTGCCCAGCGCCCAATTGCGAAACCAGCGGCGCAGCGTTTGGTTGCTTAGTCCAAACTGATGTTCCACGACGTAACCGGAATAAAACGAGAGCGGCAGCGAGACGAGTATATGGAGGCCCATCACAACGAAATAAACGAGGAGCAGGCGAACGTACGAATGCTCGGACGTCGACGACACGAAACCGGCCAGCCAGGCATCGAGGGGCCGGGCAAACACCAAGGCCATGACGCCCAAATACCCGAGGTCGAGCGCCATGTCGGCCAGCGTGAGGGCGAGAGATACCCGGCCGTAGCGATGCGCTTCCGCCTGCTCGGCCGGCGTGAGCTCGGCCGTGACATCGGCCGCCTGGTCGGTGACGTCAGTTGCCGGCTCAGCGGCGACGTGCGAAGTATCTGTCAACGGAGGCTCCAAAGACGGGCTTAAGGGAATGGTGGCAAGCGGCATTTAAATGGGGCAAAGCGCCCATTTTTTGGCGACTCGGGCGTTTTCTCGCAAGACGGCTATACCGGTCGGCATCAGCACTATTGTCTCGCCAAGGTAGGGCCGGCGGCAGCATGCCGGCAATGAATCTGGGGCGGAAATGAACACTAGCTTGGTCGAAATTGAAACGCTGGCAAGTAATTACGCCGACGAACGAATGCAAGTTTGGCAGGAGCAGTCGCCGCTTCGCGGCCTCTCCTCCTGCCACCGGGACGCAGTGCGCCGAGGCATAAAAACAGTGTCCGGCACGGGTTGGGAAACCCAAACCAGCCTGCTAGCTTCGACGGATAGTCACTTTGGCATACCAGTTGCCATTATACGCGTTTGGACGGTGGCATCGGGCGATTCGGCCTTTCTGGCAGTCTCCTTGTTCCATGCCGTCAAAACCGGCGACCCAAGGATTTGCAAGCGTTACAATGCAAGGGTCGACGGTCCACTACTCCTGACGTCGGGGAAGAAGGATTACTTCCCCCATTTGCGTCGAACCCTCTACGTTAGAGGTTCGTAACGATGACAGAGCTTTCCAAGGAAGATCGCGCACGTTTGGCCAATACGGCGAGCCGGGTCGTCCTCGACCCCGGTTCCTCGGCCGACACCGATCGCATGACCGACGAAGAGCTGCTCCTGGAGTACCGGCTCACCGGTGCCGCGCAGTTGTTCGAAACGCTGGTCAAGCGATACGAGCGCGAGCTCTACAACTACCTGCGCCGTTTCCTGAGCAATCAGGTTTTGGCGGAGGATGCATTTCAAGCGACGTTTATGCAGGTCCACCTGAAATGCCATTTGTTTGATGGCGAACGGAAGGTGCGGCCGTGGCTCTATACGGTGGCCACGAACCAGGCGATCGACATCCAGCGCCGCAATCGGCGGCATCGGCTGGTAAGCCTGGATCGGCCCAATCGAGTTCAGCACGACGAGCTCGGCTCGCTGGTCGATGTATTGAGTAGCCGTGAAGGCGAACCGGCGAGCGGATTGGAGCAGGGTGAGAGGAAAGAATGGGTGCGCCAAGCGGTGGCCGCATTGCCTGAGCAACTGCGCTCCGCCGTGCGATTGGTGTACTTTCGTGGTTTGAAATACCGCGAGGCGGCCGACGAGCTGGAGGTGCCGGTGGGCACCGTCAAGAGCCGGCTGCACTCGGCGGTCAAGCGGCTGGGCGAGGCCTGGGCACAAGCCCACCCGGCGCATAATTGAAGTAAGGCGGTTTCGAAACCCTCTCCCATTGGGAGAGGGTAGGGTGAGGGTGCATTGCGTACCGGTGATTCGCCCTCACCCCGGCCCTCTCCCGCCACGGCGGATCTCCGACCCGGAGGGAGAGGGAGTTTTGCTGAAGTCTTGCGACTTCAGCTACGTGTTGGGGGGAGTGTATAAGGTAAGATCATTGAGAAGGCGCGCGTTCGGCGCGCCTTCTTCTTGATACTCATCAGTGGCGGACGCTATGCGCGAATTGCTTATCCGCTATCTATTAGGCGAGCTGGACGCCACGCAGCAACGCCGGCTGGAAGACGAGCTGCGGGATTCACCCCCACTGCAGCGCGAGCTGGTTCATTTACAAGCCTGTTTCGCGGCGGCTCGAGACATCGAACCCTCACGCGACGAGCCGCCGTCTGGATTGGCCCGGCGCGTCACCGACTCCGTTTGCGGCGACAGCGGAAGCTTCCGCGCGCAGGCGGCCGAAGTCGAGCCTCCGGCAGGTGTACTCGGCTGGAGCCTGGCGGATTTGACCGTGGCTGGCGGCGTCGTAATGGCGGTTAGCATGCTGCTGTTTCCGGCGCTGCGCGACAGCCGCGACGCGTCGCGCCGCGTCGATTGTGAGAATAACCAGCGATACGTTTACATGGCTGCGGCCAGATATGCCGAGGATCATGGAAACTACTTCCCCGGCATTCATCCGCAGGATTATGCCGGCATGTTTGTGATCCAGCTTGTCAGCGAAGGTTATGCGGCCCCGGAGGAGATGTCCCGCTACTTGGTCTGCAAGTCATCTCCGTTAGCAGAGCAGGTGCAGAACGGGCAGGCCCGCATTCAGCTTCCCAGGCGCGTCAATGAACGTGCCATCATCGGCCAGAACATGGCACAACTCTGTGCCATGGCCAGCGGCTCCTACGCGCTTCGCATCGGCTACGTCGACGCCGATCAGTACTATTGGATTCGCGACGACCGAGGCGAACGAACGCCGCTGATGTCCGACGCGCCGGATTTCCAGATGGTCGGCGCAAAGCGCCAATCATGGCGGCCACGGACAAAACGTGCTCTTCTCCGATGGGCACGTGGACTTTCTTATTAGCTCGACGCTGCCCGAAAGTGGGGACAACATGTACCGCAACGTGTTCGGAGTTCCGGCGGCGGGCCGCGGACGGAACGACGTGGTGCTTGTGTCGGGTGAGCGAACTCCTGGCGTGGAGTATCTGAGCCAGCCATAACGGCGACTTGAACGGCCGCTTATCCCTTAACTTCGCGCCCTCGAATGCTGCGGCAGCGGCCGACGGGTCCGGTGGCCGGCGAATGATGCAGTTTTGCAACCGCTGTACAGCGGTTTGTTGTCTTCCGTCAACACGGTCGCGTAATCAAACAACGGCTTGCACCTCGGCACTCGATCGCAACGCATGTCGCAGCCGCGGTTTAGCGCCCTATCTCAGCGGCGGCCGGCAATCGGATCGCCATCGGCGCGCCCCTTGCTATAACTGCCGGCAACCCGCCTTCGCACGATTTCTCCCGCCCACCTTTTTTCGTGCGAGTAAACTCTGCCGGCCGCGTGAAGCCTTCGTCCCCTCGGGCTTCACGCGGCCGCTTTTCCCGCATCACTTCGCGGCGCGTTGGCTTCAGCTCACAGTCGATTCCAGCTCCGCGGCGCCGTCTACGGTGTTTGCAGGCTCGTCGGCGTTGAAGCAACTGAGAAAACGCTTATTTGCAAAGACGACCGGAACGCTCATGCGCTTTAAATCCACCCCTACAATCGACGCGCCAACGATTGGAAAAAAACTGCCCAGTTGCTGCGTCAGCGCGTGCATCACGTCAAGGGTCGAAGGGGGCAACTGCAATTCCCCTTCGATGTAGTACCTGCTCACGATCGCCGAAACCTTGGCCATCGAGCGGACGTTGAAGTTGTTCCAGCGTTTTACAGGCGCCTCGTGCCGGGCCTCGGGCAGGATTACTAGTTCGATCTGATCTTTGGGAACCATTGCATAGGGCAGGACCGCGACGCAGGACGTGCGATCGGCGTCGGCATAGATTTGCACATCGTTGAAACGCGCAAAATTCGTGTTTGTGTCCTTCAGGATATCCTGAATGCGCTTTCCGTGAAGCCAGATCGAGCCCACGATCCAATGCTGCGAGAGCACGACGACCACGCGCGTTACGTCAGTTGACATTCGACACCGCAAGTTAAAGGTTTGGGCGCACTACCACCGCCACAATCGGCCATTACAAGCGGATACACAGCACCCTCGCGCCAAAGACAAATCCGCAATGGCCAGCCGGCAGCTCAGCGATGCGCGGAGGAACCCCATTTACTACAACATAGCTTGTGCCTGTTGCGACTTTTCGGGCAGGCGTTTGCAGAGAACGATAGTGACGACTGTGCGGATAATGCAGTCCGTCGCAAAGCTGCTTCCGGCGCGCACGCGAAGCCGTTGCCGGTCAACCGGCTCGCGTTGTGGCATTCCAATGAGAGGGCAAAACCGTCACGGCGTCGCGGCCGCGGGGGCGGGCATCTTCTTGCCGGCCTCGATGATTAGATCGTAGACGTACTTGTTACGCTCGGCGCGGCCTTTGCTGCGCTTCGACTCGGTCGCGGCATCCGTCCAGCGTTTTTCGTCGATCGCCTTTTTCATCTTGGCAAATTTCTTCAGTCCATCGACGCCGGTATTGAATGCGATATCCAAAAGAGCCAGCTTCAACTCGTCGGGATATTTGTCGTAGTCCGAGTAAATCCCCTTAATGCCGGACTCGAAACTTTTGATTTTCTCCAACAGCAGCTTCTTGATATCGCTATCGGGAAGGTCAAGCGTCGTATCCGCCTTGTACGTAGACGCCTTCTTGCCTTTGGTCAACTTCTTGACCTTTTTCCACTCCTCTTCCTTCTCCTTGTCGCTGGCCTTTTTGCCGTCGGACCGCTTCACGAAGTTGTAGCCTTTGGCGGCTCCAGCGTTGGGAATCATAAAGCCAATGCCAACTGTGACATAACCGTTGGTATCGACATACATATGGGGAATGGAGCCTTCCCATTTCGTGACGTCCTTCTGGGCCGTGTCATAGAAACCCATGGTCGTTCCTTTCTACAAAGTGCTACCCGAGGCAGGGTCGAACATTGCCGCCGTGAGCCAGTCCTCGATCCACTCCCGAAGAAATACTTGGCCCGCGGCGATATCTCATACCGCACGCTGCCGCGCGAAATCAATCAGAACGAATGATCAGTGGGGTGAAGTTGCCGCGCGCGGGCAGGCAATGCGCTATCTAAAACGCGTGAATTCAATTCGCCCGAGGATTGCGCTCCAGCGTCAGAACTCCCAGTTCGACGGGTTCTTTTGCATCGCCTTCGGCCGCCGGCACCGAAAAGGCATGGTCCCGTAGCTGGCCGATCGGTCTTTCGTTCATGTCGACGCTCAGCGAGTATTCGCCGGGCGGCACGTCCTCAATGCGGAAGTTGCCGTCGCGGTCCACGCTGACATTGAAATATGGATTCTCATTGCTGCTTTCCTCGTAGGCTTTGTACGCCGCGCGCCAAGCTTTTCCCTCTTCCGATTCGGACCACTGCTTCCACCACGCCCGGTACCGCTCTTGGTCGTTCTGAATGTCCGCGGGCGCTTGGGGCGACTTCGGGCGCAGACCGAGGGTCACATGAATGCGGGCGAAGCTCCAAAGCACTTCGTCCGTGTGACCTTCGGGAGGCGCCAAAACGCCGGTAACCGGCCGACCATCGCCGCCCAGCTCGATCCGTTTCGTTTCGCCGGCCGCGAGCTCGAGCGGCATCATCTTCGACGAAGCCACCTCGGTCGCGCCTTCGTCTACCATGTAGATAATTTCGCGGCCGATTCGGCCTTCGCCGGGGAACACACGCTCGAATACGAAACTACCATCGGCCTCGGTCGTCGTGTCGTGCTGGGTGAAGATTCGCGGCACGTCGTCACCGTAGGAATCCATTCCGTGGATGTTCATGTGAAGCCGGACACGTGGAGCCGGCTCACGTCCCACACGAAACACGCCTTCCACCTTGGCCCACGGCGTCAGCTTGATCGTGTCTGGAATCGGCGTCTCGGCCGTTTTGATGTAAGCAAACCCCGCGGGATGGGTGACTACAATCTGGAACGGTCCGTCTTGGGGCGGGATGCTGAACCGCCCGGCCTCATCGGCTACATATTTTGCCGCGTACGTGGAGCCGTCGTCGATAGCGCCGTTCTCAATGTGAATCTGCGACCCGGCTATGCCGACCACGACTCGCGCGCCTGCGGCAGGCGTTCCATCTGGCGTCACGATCGCCGGCGCAATGTTCGCCGCGGGCTCCAACTCAAAGTCGATCGTGACATTCCCTTCGTCGAACTTGATATCGCGCGACACGGCGGACTGATATCCGTCGGCTTCGATGCGAACCAAATGCACGAGGCCGCGGTTGCGTTCGGTCTCATATCGGCCCTCGGCCGCTTCGTGTGCCTCGTCCTGCGACCAGTGCAGTCGCGAGTCTTCCCAGCGCCAACCAGGCACGACGCGAAACTTATTAACTGGTTCCTTAGTTTTCGCATCGACCACCTTGCCGCTGATCACGAGCAGCGACGGCGGGCGGAAAACGTATTCTTCATCGCGCGCCACGAGCGGCTGTTCCTCGAGCTGCATGCCGTTGGGGCGGCAAATGTCGGCCTTGAACTCGTCGAGCGGCGCTTCGTTCCATTCCCAGACGCCGTTGGCATCGGTGTATTCGTTGACGTGATCGAACTCGAAATAATCGATGTGGCCCCGCCAGCGCTGAAAGAAAATCCGCGTTCTGGGGATGGGCTTATCGTCCTCATCTAGCACGCGGACGCGAATCTTACCGCCGGGCTTCAACACGAAGTCGACCGGCGCCATTCCAGGTTCGACGCGAATCTCCTGAAGTTCTAGTGCCCGCCCCTTGGCCGACGCCACGATCCGCGTCATGCGCGGTTCACAGCCTGCGAGAAAATAGGTGCCGTCGTCGTCAGTGGTTGTTTCGCGGAGCTCGTTGAAAAACTTCGTTCGGATCGCCGCGCCGGCAATCGGATTATCTGCTTCATCCTTCACGGTGCCGACAATCATCGCGCCGTGCTTGAGTTCGATCTTCCGGGTGGGCTCGGTGCCCAGCTCGATGCCGTACTCGCCTCGCGTAAGCATGTGCCGTCCCGGCATGAAATCTGGGTGATTGATCGTGACATGAATCTCTCGCATCGAGGCCGGTACGCACGAAAAACTCCATTTACCGTCGGCGTCGACCTGGATGTCTTCGCCACTGTATAGCTCGCTAAAGTCGCCGGGCCGTTTTTTGAACTTAAGGCTCGGGCTCACCGTGGCCCCTTCGACCGGATTGCCGTCTTCGTCGACGACGATGCCGCCGACCGCC
Organism: uncultured Planctomycetota bacterium; assembly: GCA_963713365.1. Classification (GTDB taxonomy): domain Bacteria; phylum Planctomycetota; class Planctomycetia; order Pirellulales; family Lacipirellulaceae; genus JABDGM01. The sequence continues at coordinate 507,856 of CAVQLN010000017.1, forward strand.
CAGCCGGCATCAAGCTCAGCCACAAATCTTTCGGGGATCGCTGGCGCCTGATCCGCGCTCTCCACTCGGCCCAATACGGTCCATAACCAGGCTGCTTGATGCACAGCGCAAATCGCTGCGGATCTTGGGCGACTTCCAGTACGAGGACGCCGTCGCCGTCGGTTTTCGCCAACGAGGGAGTAAGGAGCTTGCCGCGCTTAATCGGCTGGATCGTGCCGGCAAGCCCGCCGCGAATCTCCACCGTGACATCGGGCACTGATTTGCCGTCCGGGCCGACCACTTGCAATTCAAATAGCCGCGGCGCGGCGGTGGCTGGTTGCTGCCCTATCGCGCGGCCGGCCGGTAGCGGAGACATGAGCAACGCGACAAGAGCTGCAAAATTCACCGCGTCGCGAAGCCAAATCACCCCGACAAGTGTTGGGCGGTTCATCATCTTGCTTTGTGCACTGGATTCAAGCACTTGGATAATCCTAGGGACCGTTATACCACGCCACCGAAACGTACTTCGTGCAAATCCGCCGTGGTACCGCGGCGCTCCGCAGCGCGTGTTAGGGCGATGACTTAATTTAGAGCATCTAACAATTCCAACCGCCAAGGACGCCAAGTAGGCCAAGAAATCCCAAGCAGCGCACGGTCTTTACTTGGCGTTCTTGGCGTGCTTGGCGGTTCAATTCATTTAGTTAGACGCTTTTGGCCGGTTTCGCGTCTGCTTTGGCCCATCGATCTTAGTCGCTCCTCGCGACAATTTCCCGCAGGGAATCCGGCAAAATGGCGGATAGCTTGTCGCAGACCGCAGTCCGTGACCAATGCGCGGTACGTTCTTTGCTCTGTCTTTCGTAGAGGAACAACGTCGGTATGTCGCATGCGTCGCATGAATTCAACCTCTTAGCTTTTAGGAGAAGGATCGATGACTAGCCACATCTATCGACCGGAAGATAAGCATCCTGAGCCGTACCAGCAGGATCTGAACCCTGACGCCTCGAAGGGTATCAACTGGGGCCTTGTCGGGCCGCATCCCGAGAAGGACAACCCCCGAACGGCGTTTGACGCGAAGGAAATTCACGCCTTCCTGCGCGAGATGCCGGACGAGGAGCTGCAGAGGATTCCGGTGCTGCCCGTGGGAGCCCGCCTTGAATCGAATGCTACCTATATCAACTTGAGAGACCTCGAGCGCCGCGAATTCACGGCGGAAGGATACGAGGAAGTCGCGGCCGACGATTGGATCGTGCCGAAAAAGGAAGTCGACTATCAACTCTGGAACCGGCTAATCGGCGAAACAAACCCGGCCAGGACAGGTAAATCGCCACGCTGAATGGGGTCGGTTTGACCGGGGGTCGCGAGTCTTCAACCGCGCGGTCATAGCGACCAATGGCATAGCGCCGAATTGCGAAATCATCTCGCAGCGGCTTCGACTCCCGACCCCTTCGACGCGGCGGCACGAAGGGGATCGGGCTTCGGCCGTGCGGGCACATGGCACACGGTTTTGCCGTGTGCCGGGTCGCAGCCGAACGGAGCCGAGTGCGGCGACAACTGTAGTACACGCTAGGCTTCAGACCATCATCGCTTACAAGCCTCGTTAAAGACTCCCGATCCCCGCTGGTGCTCAGTTGTCGACTCGCCAAATGCATTCGCGCCGTGCTAATATGGTATCTCGGGTTCCTTTACTCGGGAGTTCGCCATGAGAACTGCGCCGCGAGCCTGGTTCGTTTTTCTCTTTCTTTGCGATATGCCAGTGGATTTTGCGAATCGAACTAGTGCGGCGGACCGGCCCGCTGGCCGATCGTTCGTCACGCGCTCGCCGGCGGTCGGAAAGAACGGGATGGCTGCTACAAGCCAGCCGCTGGCGACGCTCGCCGCAATTGAGACTCTCAAGGCGGGCGGCAACGCGGTCGATGCGGCCATTGCGGCCAACGCCGTGCTCGGCCTCACGGAGCCGATGAGCTGCGGCATCGGCGGCGACCTGTTTGCCATCGTTTGGGACGCGAAGACGAAGAAACTTTATGGTCTCAATGCGAGTGGCCGCAGCCCGCGCGGGCTGACGTTGGAGGAGTTTCAGCAGCGCAAGCTTGACGTATGTGCCCAAGTATGGCCCGCTGCCGGTGAGCGTGCCCGGTTGCGTCGACGGCTGGGCCGAGCTGCACGAGCGCTTTGGCAAGCTGCCGTTCGATCAAGTGCTTGCGCCGGCCATCCGATACGCGCGCGAGGGCTTTCCGGTGACGGAAGTGATTGCGCACTCGTGGCGGCCGGGTCCGGAGGCATTGAAAGCGTACAAAGAGCACTCCGGCTTCGAGCAAACATTCATGCCGGATGGCCGGGCGCCCAAACACGGCGAAACATATCGCAATCCGGCGCTGGCCAGCACGCTGGAGCAGATTGCGCAGGGCGGGCGCGACGCGTTCTACCGGGGCGACATCGCACGCACGATCGACGAGTTCATGCGCGAGATCGGCGGGTTCCTGCGCTACGAGGATCTTGCCGAGCATCGCTCGGACTGGGTCGAGCCCGTGAGCGTCGACTATCGCGGTTACGACGTGTGGGAGTTGCCGCCGAACGGGCAGGGCATCGCCGCTCTGCAGATGCTGCAAATCCTCAAGGAGTTCGACCTGCGCGGCGCCGGCTACGGCAGCGCGGATCATCTGCACTATCTGGTCGAGGCCAAGAAGCTGGCGTTCGAAGATCGGGCGCGGTTTTATGCCGACCCCGATTTCTACAAGTCGCCGATCGAAGAGCTGATCTCGGCTGCGTACGCCGACACTCGGCGCGCACTCATCAATCCCCAGCGCGCCGGCACCAGCATTCCGGCTGGCAATCCGGCCGTGGACGACGGCGACACGATTTATCTCACGACGGCCGACGCGGATCGCAACATGGTCTCGCTCATTCAGAGCAACTATCGCGGCTTCGGCTCGGGAATGTGCCCGACCGGCCTGGGCTTCAGCCTGCAGAACCGCGGCGAGATGTTCGATCTCACACCGGGCCGGCCCAACAGCTACGCGCCCGGCAAGCGGCCGTTCCACACGATCATTCCCGCGTTTGTGACGAAGGATGGGCGGCCGGTGATGAGCTTCGGCGTGATGGGCGGCGACATGCAGCCGCAAGGTCATGTGCAGATACTGCTTAATTTGCTCGACTTCGACATGGGCTTGCAAGAAGCCGGCGATGCGCCGCGCGTGCATCACATCGGCACGTCGGAGCCGACCGGCGAGCCGGCCGATCCGCGCGGCGGCCAGGTGCAACTCGAGTCAGGCTTTCCGACCGAGACGGTCCGCGAGCTGGTGCGCCGCGGCCACAAGGTGATCGCCGCGCTGAGCAGCGATTTCGGCGGCTATCAGGCGATCTGGTACGACGCCGAAAAAGATGTCTACTTCGGTGCCACCGAATCGCGCAAGGACGGCGTCGCGCTGGGGTATTGAGAGCACCTAAAAGAATGAATAACCGCCAAGGACGCAAAGGTCGCCAAGGAAAAGTACATGCGGATTTGTTGCCTTCCTTGGCGTGCTTCGCGTCTTGGCGGTTCAATTTGTTAGACGCGCTAAGATCGGATGTGCGTTCACACCTCAATCTGTGGACGATCGCGCCACATACTTTCGTCGCCCGCTATCGGCGCCGCCGCCCAATAGCCCCAGGTCAATGAGCACCGCTACGACGACCACCACAAGGTAAATTCCGCTGACGGTGCCGTTCGCGTTGATTGCCCAGGCGTACGCCAGCGTCGTCAGCGGCAAAAAGAAAAATCCCAGTAGCGGCCAGACCACTGTTTCGTACGCTCGTCCAAGATAGTCGCTGAACAGCCAAATCAGGACGATCGCGAGCCTCGGGAAGAAAAGCGCCAGGCATCCCATGAAACAAGGCATGATAAGGGTAACTCCTAAGCTCGTGCCCAATTCGGCCTGTGCCATGGCCACTGCTTTGAGTGGCCATGTCGCAATGTTATCATGCCCACGCAAAGCCGTGGGCATGGCGCCCCTCACCGTGCTTCAGCTTCCAGCCAACGCGCCGCCGCCGGTGGCGACGTACGTGGCGGCAATCTCCGCGGCCTGTTCGATGATCGTCTGATTCGTTTGTCCGCGCGATGAAATGAGCGAGGTCGGCGCTCCGCTGCCATAGCCTTTGAGCGGATTGTTCCATTTGATCGCGCCGGTCAGCGGATCCAGGCAGTACATATAGCCGTTCGTGGAAACGATCAGCCGGTCGCCGTCCAACAGCAGCGTAACATAGCCGGACTTCATCTGGTCGTTCGACCAGACAATCTCGCCGCTGTCGCGATCCAGCGCAAGCGCGTAGCCGTTGAGGCCCACGAAAATGAGTTGGTCGACCGTCATAGAACTACGCCCCTATTGTACGTTTTCGATCTGGCATGGGTCGCATTACTTCTAACGCGCCACTCGATCGCAGTAAAGCGCGAGTCAAGCAAGGATTGAAAAATAGGATCACGCTTTGAAGGCGCGAGCTGGTTAGAATCTTGCGAGCTGTCAAACGGAACAATTTCCGTCGCGCCACTGAGACGGGCGAAGAAGACCTGGAATCGCTTTCGTGCTGCGACCGGGCGATGGGGCAAATAGATTGGTCCTTCCCACGCGGTGTGAGTTTCTGTAGGTTGCGTCATGCCATGCCGTCTCGCCTTTAGCAAGATACCTTCACCGTCGGTTAGCTGAAATGACCAGGGTTCGCACGCAATGACGTTGACCTGAGCGTGATGATACGGTGTGTGAAACCAATGTCGCTCGAAGAACGTAAAGAGTTTCGACGTGTTGAATGCGGCGGCAAGATAGATACCGCTCTTCGTCGGATCGTCAATTTCATGAACGGAAATCGACACTGACAGCTCGCTGAACCGAACGCCCATCCATTTGAGCTCGACGGCGCTCAGCAGGATTTGGGCGCGGTCGTGGATTCGAATCGGGGCCAGTTCCTCGTGAGCAAGCCGATCCTTCCAGTATTCGTAGTCTGCCGTTCCACGCAACGAGACCTCGTGGGCGCCATGGATTTCGGCGATGTACTTTTGCTGCATGGCCCAATTCACTGAAGGCGTGTGGAGAATACTTCTCGATTATTTTCGCTTGCTCGCGGTGCGCATGGCATCGAGCGTTTTCCAATGATTATCCAGTGCCTTTCGCCCCTTGGACGTCAGGGCATAGCTCGTGTGGGTGATTTTGCCATTGAAGCCTTTCGTCACCTGGACATACCCGGCCGCCTCTAGTTTTTCGATATGCGACGACAGGTTGCCCTTGCTTAAGCCGAGCGTCGACACCAGGAAGTTGAAGTCGACCGTATCGACGCCTCCGAGCATCGCCATGATTCGCAGGCGCACCGGCTCGTGAATCGTGCGATCGAGCTCCATTACGCCGGCCCTCCATTATGCTCGAGCTGCGCCTCGTCGAGCTGCCGCCCGACAATCACGCGAACACTGTGCAAGGCCCAGCGGCTATACATGTGGCTGATGATGGCCGTCAGCAGGCCGTAGCCGACGACCGGCACCAGCATGTTCAAGATCGCCCATGGGCCGCGGAATACGATCGGAGCGACCGCCACGATGAGGATGGCGTGCAAGGCATACAGCAGCGGCCATAGCAACTGAACGTTCCCCGTCGCCGGCCGCATCAGCCAATTCAACGCAACCAAGAACGGCACCATATACAGTGCCGAGATCGGCTGCATGTACGTGTCGGTCGGCAAATAACCGAGCACACCGAGCATCACGTGGATTACCACACACATTCCGAAGCCGAGGCCAATGCAGGCGACGTGCCATGGCCGGCGAGTACGTTGCGGATTGATCGTCGCCCGGCCTTCTGCTTCATACAGCCTTTCGCCGAGCTCCTGCAGGCGCCGGCCGCCCCAGCCCGGAATCGAGAGATACATCGTGGCGGCCATCGCAACGATCGCAACTCCCAGGCAAAGAGAAAACTGCACGGTGTCACCGCGGCGATAGGCGATGCCGCCCCATAGCGAGGACAGGCTGATCGCGAGAAACAGCAGAGCGAACACAATCAGGCCGACGGCGACAGGCAGACTACGATTCTGGGCATAGCGATGGACCCACCGTTGAATGCGCCGCGATTCTTCCAACTCGTTCTGTTCTGGTTCAAGGGAAGTGTTCATGTTTGCCAGCCCTTCTGATTCGGGGATACGAACCTTTCTGGTCGAGTGCAACAACAAACGAGCTAAGAGCATCTAACAATTTGAACCGCCAAGGACGCCAAGAAACCCCGAGAAGCTCACCGTCTTAGCTTGGTGTTCTTGGCGGTTCCAATCATTTTGTCAGACGCTTTAACTGCCACGCCAACTAGTTTGTATCACAAACTGGTTTGTGAGTCAAGCATCTCTTTTCAGCGGAATTCTGCTCGGTCGGCGAACGAGCGTTAGAATTTGCAGCGGCTCTCCGCACACAGTTCACGGAGGATTTGATGCTGACCGTACGGAAACCTGGAATCGAATTGCGACGCAGCTTCCGAGACTTTCAGTCGAAACTTGATTTTACCTACGCGGAAGTGGGCGCAACGGCTGGGGCTCCGCCCGCGAGTTACACCACCGACCACATACGGGTGGCGTTGGGCGAGGGTGAGACAGTCTTTCGCAGTGCGCAACGCGCCTTGGAACGGTGGGAGCAATTCCCCCTGGGCTGGCTGGAAGTTTGGCCGCCGGAGACGCCGATCCGCGCGGGTGAAACCGTGGTCGTCGCGGCCCACGTGTTTGGCGTGTGGAGTCTTAATGCCGCCCGCATTGTCTATGTGATCGACGAGTCATCGAAGTCCATGAGTCGCTACGGCTTTGCCTATGGCACGCTGCCCGGCCACGTGGAGACCGGCGAGGAGCGCTTCCTGGTCGAATGGGACAAGTCCGACAACCGCGTGTGGTACGACATCGTCGCATTTTCGCGGCCGCGCCATGTGCTCGTGCGGATCGGAAACTTTCAGGTGCGAAGGATGCAAAAACGCTTCGCCCGGGAATCGGCAGCGGCGATGCTGCGGGCGGTACAGCCAGTACAATAATTACTGTGCTCGTTGAACAAATATCTATCCGACTGTGCCGCATTACGGCAGGCTATTTAGCCGTTTGTCGTAATCTGCATGTGTCCCGATGAAGAACCAGACAATAGAGTTATCGCGGCGGATGCCCACTGCTCGATATGATCCCGTGACTCGAACACTCCACAGCGGCATCGTTGAGTGGAGTTTTTTGAATTGCAGGCTGGGATGTGTCGGATCCGCCTTGAAGCGCCGATACGCCTGCCTCGCGCGCCGCTGAATATCGCGCGGCAATTTAGCGAAATCCCGCCGAAATGATGGGTGCAGTCGCGAGATCACAATTGATCTGGATCGAGTGTTTCACACTCACCGCGGTCATCGGCCTCGATGACTTCGCCAATTAGCCGTTGCAGTTTCTCCGAGTTTGAATCCGTGGAACGCATCCAGCGTTCATCGTCTTCAATTTCCTGCAGCACCAAACGAGCAATCAGATCCTGCCGCTCTTCCGGCATCTGTCGCAGACGTTCGATGGCTTGTTCGACGAGATGGCTCATAGCGATATTATATCACAACCGTTGGAATACGACCCGGATAGAAGCTTCAAAATCAGCTCACACGGCTTTGTGCCCGCTCCGCCACGCGGCGGCGGATCAGTTCGATGTCGTCCTTCGGCGTGGCCTCGATCAGTCGGCGCGTGTAGTCTTCGCGCGGGTTGGCGTAGATGTTTTCGGAGGGGCCGAACTCGACGATCTTGCCGTCGTTCATCACGGCCATCATGTCGGCCATGAATTTCACGACGCTCAGGTCGTGGCTGATGAAGATGTACGTCAGGCCGCGCTTCTCCTGCAGGTCCTTGAGCAGGTTCAGCACCTGGGCCTGCACCGAGACGTCGAGCGACGAGACCGATTCGTCGCAGATGATGAAACTCCGGCTCGGCCGCCAGCGCGCGGGCGATGCAGATGCGCTGCCGCTGGCCGCCGGAGAATTCGTGCGGGTAGCGGCGCAGGTAGCGCGGTTCCAGGCCGACTTCTTCGAGCAGCTCGGCGGCCCGGTCGCGCCGCTCGCGCCCGGTTGCTGCCGATGCCTTGGATCACCATCGGCTCGATGAGCGCCGGTCTCGATCGTCATCCGCGGGTTGAGCGAGCCGTAGGGGTCTTGAAAGACGATTTGCATCTTGCCGCGCATCGCGCGCAGCTCGCCGCCGCCCAGCGCGCCGAGGTCGACGCCGTCGTAGGCGACGCGGCCGCCGGTGGGCTCGATGAGCCGCAGAATGGCCCGGCCGGTGGTCGTCTTGCCGCAGCCCGATTCGCCGACGAGGCCGAGCGTCTGCCCGCGGTAGACATTGAAGCTGATGCCGTCGACCGCCTTGATGTGGTCGACGGTGCGCGCCAGGATGCCGCGCCGCACCGGGAAATGCACTTGAAGATTCTCCACCGCCAGCAGCGGCTTCGTGCCCTCGGCGACCGTCTGCGTGTCCGGCGCATGATGGCCTTCTTCCCACGGATGGCCGATCCCCGCCAGCTCCGACTTGGGATGCAGCAGCCGCCCGCGGCCGGCTTCTTCGAGATGTTTGAGCCGGGCGGCATCCATCTTCTTTTCGATCACGCGAACATCGCCGTTCTCGCGCACCGTCTCCATGAAGTCGTCGACGGTCGGCAGTCGGCGATATTTCGTTTCCAGCCGCGGCCGGCAGGCCAGCAGGCCCTTCGTGTACGGGTGCTTGGGCTGGCCGAAGATTTCCAGCACCGGCCCATACTCCACCTCCTGCCCCTGGAACATGACCAGCACGTCGTCGGCGATCTCGGCGATCACGCCCAGGTCGTGCGTGATGAAGATGATCGCCATGCCGCGCTCGTCGCGCAGCTTGCGGAGGATTTCGAGAATCTGGGCCTGGATCGTGACGTCGAGCGCCGTCGTCGGCTCGTCGGCGATCAGCAGCTGCGGGTTGCAGGACAGGGCCATCGCGATCATCACGCGCTGCTTCTGCCCGCCCGACATCTGGTGCGGATACGAATCAACTCGCTGCTCAGGCTTCGGAATGCCGACCTCCCGCAGCAGTGCAATCGTCTTTTCGCCGTGGCTTGCGTCTTCGCCACCTTCTGGTGCAGCATGATCGCTTCCATGATCTGCGCGCCCACGGTGAACACCGGGTTGAGCGAGGTCATCGGCTCCTGAAAGATCATGCTGATGTCGCGGCCGCGGATCGATTGCATCTGCCGCTCGGGCAGACGCACAAGATCGCGTCCCAGCAACGAAATCCGCCCGGTCTCAATCTTCGCAGTCGACGCCAACAGCCGCATGATCGACAGCGACGTGACGCTCTTGCCCGAACCGCTCTCGCCGACAATGCCCAGCGTGCGGCCTGGCTCGAGGCGAAACGACAGATCGTCCACCGCCTTCACCACGCCTTCTTCGGTGTGGAAGTACGTGCGGAGGTCGGCGACTTCGAGAACGGGAGTGGCCATTGCAGTTTATGCGATTTCGGATTTCGGATTTCGGCTTGCGGATTGACAAACAAAAATCCGCAATCCGCAATCCGCAATCCGCAATTGCGACATGAGTAAACGTTCAAACTCCATTAGTGCGCCGCTTGTCTAAGTCGCGGATCGGTCGCTTCCTGCAGGCCTTCGCCGATTAGATTGTATGCCAGCACGGTTAGAAAAATCGCCGCGCCGGGGAACACGATCAGCCACCACATTTGCATGTTGCTGCGGCCGTCGTTGAGCAAGCGTGCCCCAGCTGGGGTTCGGCGGCGGGGCGCCGAAGCCCAGGTAGCTCAGCCCGCTTTCGATCAGGATCGCCGACGGCGATGCCGAAGGTGATCGGCACCAGCACCGGCGCAAGCGCGTTGCGCAGCACGTGGCGGAACATGATTCGCGCCTGGCCGGCGCCCATCGCGCGGGCCGCCGTGACGAAATCGATTTGCTTGCAGCTTGAGGAACTCGGCCCGCGTCAAGCCGGGCGATGCCCGTCCAATTGGTGACGCCCAGAATCGCCATCAGATGCCAGATCGTCGGCTTGCTCGAGCACGGCAACCAGAGCCAGGATCAGCACCAGCGACGGGATGCACATCACCACTTCGATCAACCGGCTGAGGGCCATGTCGACCCAGCCGCCGAAGTAGCCGGCCATGGCGCCCGACGATGATGCCGATCGTGGCGGCGATGCCCATCGACACAAAGCCGACGCAATCAGCGCGGTCTGCGTGCCGTGCACCATTTGCGCAAACACGTCGAAGCCCTGCTGGTTGGTGCCGAACCAGTTGAAGCGGTTCGGCCGGCCTTCATTGCGCGTCGGGTTCGGCGGCTGCCCGGGCCATTCGTCCTCGCGCACGCGGCCGATACGGATCCTGATAGACGAGCGGCCAGATGGCCCAGCTTTCGGGGTCCTTTTCCTTGAGACTGTCGTAGTATTGCGTGCGGAAACGATCCTTGCGGAAAATGGCGTTCTCCCAGCCGCGGTGAAAGTAGTACATCGCCGGGAAGTAAATCTGCCCCTTGTACTTGCACACGATCGGCTTGGTGCCGGCAATCGCCGGCGAGAAGATGGCCACCAGCGCCATGAACAGCACGTACGCCAGCGCGATCATTCCCAGCCGCCGTTGGCGGAAGCGTCGCCACGTTTCGCGCCAGAAGCCGCGCGCAACGATCCGCTCCGCCGCCTCAGGGGCCACCGGCGCCACGCCCGTTTCGGATTGAAGAAGTCCTGCGTCAAAGTCCGTTCTTAGCTCAAAAGATTTAATGTCTCACGCAGAGGCGCAGAGGACGCGGAGGTGGGAACACTAGTCTCCGCTAATCTTCACTAATGTTTTTGCCTTTTTATTAGTGTTGATTAGCGCCAGATTAGTGTTCCCGCAAATTTCGCGGTTCCCTCTTTCCTCTGCGCTTTCAGCGCCTCTGCGTGAGACTTTTTTCTTCTTACTCGTTAGCTGTACGATACGCGCGGGTCGACGACGGCGTACAGGAAGTCGGCCAGCATTTGTCCCAGCAGCGTCAGCACCGAGAACATCAATACCAGCCCCATCATCGTGGGATAATCGCGCTCGCGGATCGACTCGAAAAACAGCTTGCCCATGCCGGGCCAGCTAAAAATCTGCTCGAGGATAATCGAGCCGCTCAGCAGCACCGGCAGCGTCAGGCCGATCATCGTCACCAGCGGGATCAGCGTGTTGCGAAAAGCGTGGTGCAACAACACGCGCACCGGGCCGACGCCTTTCGCCCGGGCCGTGCGAATGTAATCCTGCCGGATGACTTCCTGCATGTTGGCCCGGATGAACCGGCTGTAATAGGCCAGGCTGCCGTACGTGAAGCACACCACGGGCAACAGCGCGTGTTGAAACAAGTCCGAAACCTTGCCGCTGAATGACAGCTCATCGAAGTTGTCGCTCGTCATGCCGAACAGCGGCAGATCAAAGGCGGTGCCGCGAAGCTGGATCGCGAACAGCACTTGCAACAATAGCGCCGCCACGAACACCGGCAGCGAATAGAGCATGTACAAAAACGTGCTCACGATCCGCTCATCGAGCCGGCCACTGCGGGCCGTGGCGTACAGCCCGATAGGAATCGCCAGCAGGTACGTCAGGGAGAGCGCGGTCACTTCCAACATGAGCGTCGGGCCGATGCGCTGGCCGATGATGTCCACGACGCGCGATGGCCGGGACAGCGAATCGCCCAAGTCGCCCCGCAATAGATTCGTAAGCCAGTTCCAGTACGCCACGTACCACGGATCGTTCAGCCCGAAGATTTCGCGCATCCGCTCGATCTCTTCGAGCTTGATCGGCCGGTCGCCGCCTTCCAGATTCACCAGCAACGGGTCGCCGGGCATCAGACGGATCAGCGCGTAGACGACGAACGTGATCAAAAGCAACGTGAACAGCGCCAGCAGAAGTCGTCGCGCGAAATACTGATACATGAACTTAGTAAGAGCTTCTATCAGAATTGATTAAACCGCCAAGGACGCCAAGTTCGCGAAAATGACTCATCGGACTTTCTGCATTCCTTCGCGTCTTGGCGTTCTTGGCGGTTCAATCTTTAAAACTGTTAATGTGAAGCTGTCGCGTAGGCTTACGGCGACCAGAGAGAATCGATGCCCGGCGAATAATGGAACGGCCCGCGCGGACTGAAACGGTATCCACGCAGCTTCTTGTTGAATCCATACAGCGAGTGCTTGTTGTATAGGAACATGACGGGTTGATCTTCATAGATATGGTTGTGAATCTTGCCGTAGATTTCGGCCTGCTTGCTGCGGTCGAATTCCTGCATCGCCTGCTGGAACAAAGCATCCACCTGCGGATTGGAATACGAGTAAAAGTTCCGCCCCTCGCCGGTGCCGTAGATGTTCCGGTTTGTGGACGGGTCGGCGCCCGTGCTCCAGCCGGCGCATCCGGCCTCGAAGTTCTTGTTGAACATTCGCTCCTGGAATACAGCCGCCTCCAGCGGCCGGATATCGCAAATAACGCCGATCGTCTCCAGGTTCTCACGAAACAAGTTGCAAATGGCCACGCGATCCGGCTTGTTGCTGACCATCAGCGTAAAGCGAAACGGCACAAGCTGCCCGCCGATTTCCTTGTCGCGCATGCCGTCGGCGTCGCTGTCGACCCAGCCCGCTTCATCGAGCAGGTCTTCCGCCTTGTCGAGATCATGGCGGAAAGGCTCGGCCGCATCCTTGGGAAACATCCAGGCGTCGGGGTGAAAGATGCCCACGGCCTGCGTAAACAGGCCGTAGCACAGATCGTTCAGCATGGCGTCGTAGTTCATCGCGTGTGCCATCGCACGACGAACGCGAACGTCGCCGAAATACGGCACTTTGTTGGTGTCCATGTTCCAGCCGATGTAGAGGTAGAGCCACTCGGGGCCGGACACCTTGGTGTTTTCGCGATAGAAATCGTCGCCGGCCGTTTGCGTTTGCCACTGTTCGGCCTCCAGCTCCGACTCGTCGATGTCGCCCGACTTGAGCGCCAGAAGCCGCGTATTGCCGTCCTCGACGATGCGGAACCGCATTTCGGCGAAATACGGTTTATGGCGGACCTCTTTGCCGTCGTGCATGTAGTAGTTTTCGCGGCGCTTCGAGCAGGATTTCCTGCCCGCGTGTCCAATGAGCGACCTCGTACGGGCCTCCCGTGACTGGTTTCTTCTCCAGGTTGCGATGGTGGTCGCTGGAGCGCAGCGTCGGGTCCTCGGCCACCGACTTTTCGTAGATATGCTTGGGCACGATTTGATAGTTGAGGTTCCACACATTGGTGGCCAGCGCCGCTTGTGGAAATACACGACCGTGTGATCGTCGTAGGCTTCGACCCAGCGAATTTCGTCGGTTCCGGTGCGCTGCGCCGGCACAGGCACGGCCGACGACATGAGCAGCTTGAACGAGAAGGCCACGTCATGGGCCGTAATCGGCTTGCCGTCGGACCAGTGCAGATCGTCGCGCATGACCACTTTGTCGACCAGGTGATCGCTGCTGGTGTGCCACGATGACACGTAGTCGCTCACGGCTAACGGAGTCATTTCCCAGTCGAAGCCGAAAAGATTGAACGACGTCAGCTTGGCAAGTTCGGTTTCGGCAGTGCTGCTGGCCAACAAGCCGTTCATCGAACGCAGGTCGAGCGTCAGGACGCGATTCATGGTGGCGTCCCAATTGACGCCCGCGCCGTCGGGCGGCGCAACCACCGAGAGCGCACTGTAGATTTTGCGGTTCGCCTCCGGCGAGTCGTTTCGCATCTTGAGCGCTTCTTCGACACTCACCACCGGCGGCTCCTTGGCCTTCGCCTCGCGCAGCAGTTCCATCGCGTCGACCACTGGGCTCTCTGTCCACCGATAGTTTGTCTCGAGTTCCTCCAGCGAGGGCGGATCGAACGGCTCGACCATATCGGCCAGTTGAAACGGCTTGCTCTCCGCCGGCGTTGCCGCATCTGTGTCTTCGGTTGCCGGCGCGTCTGTCTGCGCGGCGTCCTTTTGGATGTCACTCGTCGAACGCCTGGCTTTGCCTTCTTGTGACGAGCGACCGCAACCAAGTACGGAAACCAGCATCAGCAGCGAAACGAAGTGCACGTGGCGCCGGGAGCAACAACTCATATTCAGCCTTTCACCATCGAGATGCCTAAGCGTGGTTGTTGCGGCACCGACATGCTGGCGGTGGAAACGCGGAGAATGCGTGCCGCCCGTCACCAACGCCCAAAAACCGCTTGTCGTCGGCTGCCAGCAATTTGACGGAAATCTACGCTACAAAATGATTTACATCGAGTCAACGACAGTCAGCCGGGCTGCGCCCGGTGGTGAGTAGGTGGGTATGTGAGTAAGTGAGTAAGTAGGCCAAAAAGCAGACCGGTTGTACTTTGGTTTTTACCTACTCACTGGGCACCAACCGAACGATGGTCCACCTACTCACCTCCGCTCACCCTGCTAGCGGCGACTCCCACGAAGCCATGTTGCCCGGCGACCGGTGCGACTGCTAAGCTGCCGCGCTTGGTTCGTTCACCCCGCTTACCACCGATTTCCGAGGTTACTCATGAGGCTTTCTGCGCCTGCGCTTGGCCATTCTTTTTACATGCTGTCTGGCGTGGTTGCAGGTTTTTTCGGGTGATGCCGCGGCACAGCGACAGCGTGCGGCCCGCGGCCGCACGGCCCAGGTGCCCGCGCAGCGGCAGCCCGCCGCTCGGCGACCGGCAGCGGCGAACGCCCAAAACCGCCCGGCAAACGCTTCGGCACAGCCTCCCGCCAAGCCACCCATTCTGGAAAAAGCCGACGCGGAAACCCGCGCCGCCTTCCTCAAGCTGATCGGCGCCAATTGGATTTGGTCGCCCGCGCATCCCAAAGATGAAGTGCCGGTGGGCGACTGCTACTTCCGCAAAACGTTTCCCGCCGAAAACGCCGAGCTGGCCCAGGTGCACATCGCCTGCGACAACCAGTACGAGCTGTACGTCAACGGCCGGCTTGCCGGTCAGCGGCAACGACTGGCGCAAGATGGACGTGCACGACATCACTCAAGCTGCTCATTCGCGGCCAAAATGTCATCGCCATCAAAGCCACGAACACCGATGCCGGCGCGGCCGGCCTCGTGGCCCGCATCATCGTCAAGGAAAAAGGCGGCACGTTCGAAAGCTACTCGACCGATGCAACCTGGCGAACGAGCGTCAAGCTCTTCGGCAACTGGATGCAGCCGCAACGTGCGCGACACCGAATGGCTGGCCGCCAGGGTCTATGGCCCGCTCGGCGGCGTGTTGCCCTGGGGCGACGAAATCGTCATCGCCGACGAAGGCTCGCGATTCCTCGTGGATCCGGAATTTGCCATCGAGCGGCTGGTCACCGACGAGCAAGCCGGCTCGCTGATCGCGATGGCATTTACCGCCAACGGCGACATCCTGGCCTCGCAAGAAGACGGTCCGCTATTGCTCATCCGCGATGTGGATAAGGACGGCACTCTCGAAACCGTGAAGCCGTTTTGCACGGAGGTGAAAAACGTGCAGGGCATCTTGCCGCTCGGGAACCGCGTGTATGCCGTGGGCGACGGCCCCGACGGCGGCGCGCTGTATCAAATCAGCGACGACGACGGCGACGGCCGAAGCGACAAGGTAAGTACGCTGGTGCGCTTTCGCGGCTCGCTCGGCGAGCATGGGCCGCACACGGTGCGGCTTGGCCCCGACGGCTTACTTTATCTTCTCTCCGGCAACCTCGCCCAAGCGGATGTGAAGTTCGACCCGCGCAGCCATTACGGCGCCGTGTACGAAGGCGAGCTCGTAAAGCCGCGGTACGAAGATCCGAACGGGCATGCCGTCGGCGTTCCCGCGCCCGGCGGAACGATCCTGCGCACCGATATGCCGGGCAGCTTCGTCGAAATCGTCGCCGGCGGATTCCGCAACCCGTACGACTTCGCGTTCAACGGCGACGGCGAGCTGTTCACCTACGACGCCGACATGGAATGGGACATCGGCGCGCCGTGGTATCGGCCCACGCGCGTGAACCACGTGCCGCCAGGCGGCGGAGCTTGGCTGGCGCAGCGGTTGGGCGAAGTGGCCCGAATACTACATCGACAGTTTGCCGGCGACGCTCGATATCGGCCCCGGCTCGCCCACCGGCGTGGTGTTTTACGATCACGTCATGTACCCCGTGCGGCTGCAGAACACGCTGTTCATCGGCGATTGGGCGACAGGCCAGATACATGCGGTGAAGCTGCAGCGCAACGGCGCCACCTACACGGCCAAGATATTCGACGTTTGTCAAAGGCCGGCCGCTTAATGTCACGGGGCTCGATGTGGGGCCGGACGGCGCGCTGTACTTCTGCACCGGCGGCCGCGGCACCGACGGCGGCATCTACCGCGTGCGCTGGACGGGCACCGTGCCGCCGCAGGCGATTCAATTCGGGCAGGGCATTGAGCAGGCGCTGCACCAGCCGCAACTCCACAGCGACTGGGCGCGCATGCGCGTCGCCGCCGTGAAGCGCAGCTTGGGCGACCGTTGGCAGAGCGACCTGCACCGTGTGCTGGCCGACCCGGCGTCCCAGCCGAAGCTGCGGCTGCGGGCCCTTGAACTGCTGACCTATTTCGGTCCGCCGCCCTCGCCGGAAGTGTTGGTTCGCCTGGCGCGCGACGCCGACCCGGCGATGCGCGTGCGCGCGGCCCGCTTGATGGGCGCACGACCCGAACCTGGATTTTCTCAACCGCTCGCGCGGATGCTGGGCGACTCCGACGCTTGGGTTCGCCGCGTCGCCTGCGAGGCGATTGCCCATAGAACCTCGCGGCTCCGAATCAGTTGCGGTCCCGACCCCGCAGTGCCCACGGATGCGCTGATTCGCCTGTTGTCCGACCCTGATCGATTCGTCGCTTTCTCCGCCCGCCGCGCGCTGGAAAAAATCCCCGCCGAAGCGTGGAAAGGCAAGGTCCTGGCGGTTGCCGATCCGAACGCGTTCTTGCAAGGAGCGACAGGATTGCTGGTGGCCTATCCGTCGGCCGAAACCGCCCAGCAGGTCCTCGCCCGTTGCGAGGCGATGATGCGCGGCCAGGTGAACGAGCCCGGCCGACGACCTGGCGAAATGAGCGATCCGCTGTTCGTCGACTTGCTCCGCGTCGTGCAGTTGGCACTGATTCGCGGTGAGCTCCAGCCGGCCGATGTTTCCAGCTTGAGTGGACAGCTCGTGCGCGAGTATCCCACGCGCGACGTCATGCTCAATCGCGAGCTTGTGCGGCTCCTGGCCTACCTTCAGCCGCCCGAAGCCCCCGGCGCTCTTGCCAAGCAACTGCAAAGCGAAATCCCCGAGGTCGAAAAGTTGCACATCGCCGGCTACGCGGCTCGCATGACCAACGGCTGGCAGACGGCGGACAAGCTCGTCTTGCTGCGCTACTACGAGCAGGTGCGCGGAATCGAAGGTGGTCATAGCCTGTCCGGTTACATCGAAAACTTCGCGCGCGACTTCTTCACGAATTTAACTCTCGAGGAGCGCCGCCAGGTGCTCGCCGCCGGCGAAAACTTTCCGACTTCGGCGCTGTCGGTGCTGGCCAAGCTGCCAGAAAATCCGGGCGCCGACGTGCTGGCGGAAATCCGCGCGCTCGACCAGCGATTGGAAGGCATGCCCGGCGAGCCGATCGCGCGGCTTCGCGTCGGCATCGTCGCCGTGCTTGGCCGCAGCGGCGAAGAGGAGTCGCTCGCCTACTTGCGCGATGTATACCTTCACGATCCACAGCGGCGCGCGCCGGTGGCGATGAGCCTCACGCAGCATCCGAACGGCGAAAACTGGCCGATCCTCGTCGATTCGCTGCGCACCGTCGAAGGCGAGCCGGCCAAGGAAGTGCTGACCGCGCTCGCGAAAGTCGAGTCGCCGGCCGGAAACGTCCGAGCCCTATCGCAACGCGATTCTGCTCGGTTTGCGCATGCAAAACAGCGGCGATGATTTGGCCGCCAAGCTTGTTGCAGCACTGGTGGCCAGAGAATTCGCAGCGCTCGGTGCGCTCGCTTGCCTCACAACTGGCCGCCTGGCAGAAATGGTACGCTCAAACTTTCCCTAACGAGCTGCCGGCCGAGCTGCCTAAAGAATCGCAGCCCAACAGGTGGAGCTACGAGGAGCTGGCCAGCTACCTGGAATCCGCTGAAGCACAGCGCGGGCAGCCCCTCGCGCGAGCCCAGGCATTTACCAATGCTCAGTGCATCAAGTGCCATCGCTTCAACGGCCGCGGCGAAGGCATCGGCCCTGACTTGACCACCGTGGCGCAGCGCTTCCAGCGCAAAGAAATCCTGGAGTCGATCGTCTATCCGAACCAGGTAGTATCGGACCAGTACGCGAGCCAGATCGTCATTGCCAATGGCAAGACGTACACCGGCATCGCCGCCAAAAATGCCAATGGCGATATGACGGTGCTCCAATCCGACGGCACGAAAGTGCAAGTGGCCGCCGACGACATCGAAGAGGTGCAGGCCAGCAAAGCCTCGTCGATGCCGGAAGGCCTGCTCAACACGCTGACCTTAGAGCAGGTGGCCGACTTGTTTGCCTACATGATGAACGCCCCGGAGCCAGGCGTCGCGGCACGCGGGCCAGCCGCATCACGTTAGAACGGCACGCCGGCCCAAATTTTTCCATCGCCCAAATTCAGCGATTGCAAGACTTTATTGCCGCTTGTGAATTTGCGGGCCGAACAAAGCGGCTTGACACCCGTAGTTGGCTTGGCTACCCTTGGCCCGTCCGCTGGGAAACTAGGCGAGCCGCATTACCTTAGCAAGATGGGTTGATGATTCATTTTCGACTTCAATCCGGCTCGATTCGCAGGCGAATCTCCACTTGGGCTCTCAGCGCCACTTTGGCGATGTTCGGCGGCGTCATGATGACGGCCGCGCCAGTCGTGCGTACGGCCGAAATGAATGAGCAGGGCCCCCGCGAGCGCGTCGAAGACCCGACGCTCGCCCACCGCGTCGAATTGGAGCGGTACCTGCGTTTCGCAAGCGGTCCTTGCGCCTTCCTGCAGCCCGACCGAATTCTGTTGGGGCACTCGCAGCGCCCCATTCTCGAGCCTCCGGCCGGCCATCGCCTGGCGAATGGCCTGCTGGCGCCCATTACGTGCTGATAAGCGCGGCGCATTCGCGCGCTTATCGGTAACCGTATCTCGTTCCGCAACCGTCCGTTCGCGTCGCCGCTGCTTCGCCCCGTCGATTGCCGGTTTAGCCGCAGCTTAGTGCGCGAGCGGTCTCACCGCTTGCTTGCAAGAGGGATCGCCACCATGCGCCGACTTCTCCACGGAATGCGTGCATTTCAAGACGTAGTGTTTCCGTCTCAACGCACCCACTTCGAACAACTAGCGGCGGGGCAGGCCCCATCGACGTTGTTCATCACCTGCTCCGACTCGCGAATCGTTCCTCACCTGCTCACGCAAACCGAGCCGGGCGAGCTGTTCGTGTTGCGTAACGCTGGCAATCTCGTGCCGCCCTGTACGGACGAGCACAGCGGCGAGGCGGCAACGATCGAGTATGCCGTCCAGGTGCTCAAGGTGCAGGACGTCGTTGTCTGCGGACACTCGCATTGCGGTGCCATCACGGGTGTTCTGCGGCCCGAAATACTCGAGGGTCTTCCGGCCGTCGAGAAATGGCTGGCCCATGCCCAACGCGTCCGGCACGAGATCCTTGAGCATGGCTCAAGCGCCGATTCGCAAGATGATGCGCTGACTGCCGCCATCAAGGCAAACATCCTGGTGCAAATCGACCATCTGCGGACGTACCCGGCGATCATAGCGGCCGAATCCGCCGGCTCGCTCACGCTGCACGGTTGCTTCTACCGATTTGAAACAGGCAAAGTAACCGTCTTCGATACGGTGACGGGAAAGTTCGCCGCCATCGATAGTCACATCTCGATGCAGGCAACATCCGTCGCATAGCTCTCGCACTGCAACCGGCACGGCGTCTCCCGCTACGAGTGGGAGGCGTCTCCGACGCCGATTTCATTATTTAACTGATTTTTACTTAGAGCACCAAAGAATGAATAAACCGCCAAGAACTCAAAGGTCGCCAAGGAAAAATCCATGAAGTTTTACTGCCTTCCTTGGCGTACTTGGCGTCTTGGCGGTTCCATTTGTTAGCCGCTCTTAATTCATAAAACGCACGTTGAGGAGATTCACAATGCACGCAATTCACAAGGCAGCGCCCACGGCTGCTCCCACGTCCGACGCCGGCAACCTTTGGCAGCGCTTGCGCTTTTACTGCACGCCGCTCGATGGCCGCTTCGAAGACCTGGCCAAAGGCCGCTGGTACATGAACGTGTTCCGCGATTTCACGGCGGGTCTGATCGTGGCCATGGTGGCGATTCCGCTGGCCATGGGCTTCGCGATGGCGTCCGGCTTGCCGCCGGAAATGGGCATCGTCGGCGGCGCGGTGGCCGGCCTTGTTGGCGCGCTGTTCGGCGGGTCGAAGTACCAGGTGTACGGGCCGACCGCCGCGTTCATTCCGGTCATCGCCGCCATCACCGCGAAGTATGACGGCTATGATTTTCTCATCTGGTGCTCGCTCCTCGCCGGCGTCGTGCTGATCATCATGGGCGTCACGCGGCTCGGCCGGCTGGTGGCGAACGTGCCGAACTCGATCGTCGTCGGCTTCACGATCGGCATCGCGTGCGTCATCGCCCTGTCGCAGGTCGAGCAGGTGTTCGGCCTCGCGGCCAGCGGGGGACACGGCTTCTTCGCCAAGCTCCAGGGCATCCTTCCGCAAATCGGCAATGTGAATTATTACGCGGTCGCGCATGGCCGTGATGACGTTTGTCGTGACCAAGTACTTGCTCAAGGTCTCAAAGTTCATCCCCGCGCCGCTGATCGCCCTGGGCCTGGCCACGCTGATCGGCGCCACGATGTGGTCCGACATGGGCCTCACACTCGTCCGAGACAAGTACGGCGCGATCCCCAGCAACCTGCTGCAGTTCACGCTTCCCGGCCCGATCGAGCTGACGCCCGAAGTCATCTGGGACTTGTGCTACTTCGTGATCGCGATCGTGTTCGTCTCGGGCGTGGAAAGCCTGCTCTGCTCGCGGATGGCCGACCGCTTGGCCGACAACAAAGGCATGCCCTACAACCCGAACAAAGAACTGTGGGGCCAAGGCTGGGTGCAAATCCTCGTGCCGCTGCTGAACGGCTTCCCGCACACCGGCGCGCTGGCTCGGACGGCGACGAACATCAAGGTCGGCGCCGTCTCGCCGCTGGCGGGCATTTTCAAGTTCGCGCTGAAGCTGCTGCTGGCCGTCTATCTGGCTCGATGGTTGGAGATCGTGCCGATGGCCTGCATCGGCGGCATCCTCATGTTCGTGGCCGCCAACATGGTCAAGCCGGCCGAGGTCCGCGAAGTTTGGAGTCAAAACCGCTTCCACGTCGCACTGATGGTCTACACCGCCGTCATGGTGCCGGTGACGGATTTCCTGATCGGCGTGCTCTCGGCGCTGGTGATCTACGGCGTGCTATATCGCTTCCTCGACGCGGCGCCTCCGCACCTGGCGCCGCAAACCGCTGGTGCGCCGATGCCCGCGCATCATCCGCATCACGAGGCCCACCATGGCCTGGCCATCGAGCGGGAAGACGAAGCGGAAAAACGAAAACAGGCATCCTAAGCGTTCGGTGCTAGCTGAAGTCAAACGGCGGGTGGCTGGGGCAACGCTCCGGCCGACCGTCGTCGCTGAAGTCGTAAGACTTCAGTTCGAAGCGGAATTCTCACGAATTCAGCTACCGGCAGCGTTATTCGAACGTCTTTCAATGGCGCAAAGCTTAACGCTTAGCGCGATCGTAGCGCGTCCTGATTTGCGAATCATCCCGCATGAATCGGTCGTGCTGATTCTCCGGCATTCGAGCGGTCGAAACTCTATTCCTGACGCCGTGATTCGGCGCCCATGACGAGTCGCCTCGAGTGGGGACTGCGACTACGTCGACCGCATGGTCCTTCTCGGGCGCTACGGCCGGCTGCCGCGATAGCCGGTGCGCGCGCCCTCGCTGAACGCAACCTGTTACGGACGGTGCGACAGTAACAATGGGCTTCCTTGGAATCGCGACATGAACGATTCGTCTTCCCTCAAAGGCCGCTTGCTTCCTCGCGCTACGCTTTTCGCCGCGGCAACGATTGGATCTATCTTCGCAGCGCCGGCCGCAGCAATTGCTCAACAGGTGCCGTCGTATGCGGTGAATTATCTCCAAGATCAGGCTTTGCCCACCGGCGGCGACGACGCTGCTGGCTCCGCGGCAAGTACGTTGCCGCCGCCTGGGCCGCAAGCCGATCCTGCGCCGGGCATGAGCTCCGAACGCGAGCCGGCGACAACCGAAGAGCTTGCCGATATCCTTCGCCGCTTGGATGCGTTGGAGCAAAGTCTTGCCAAGCCAGGCGAAGAGAATAAGCCGGCCGAAAAGCCGGCCGCGGAAAAGTCCGCCGCGGATGCAATTGCCGCCGACGAATGGGACGACCTCTCGGCAGAGAAATGGACGGTCAAGCTGGGCGGCCACGTGCAGTTAGATTTCATCCATTGGGCCGATGCCGACGATCCGCCCGTGCCGGCACAGGATTATTTCGAGTTCCGTCGCCTGCGGCTTCTGGCGGACGGGACGGGCTACGGAGTGTACGATTTTCGCCTGCAGATCGACATTGAGCCCGAGAGCGGCGACGGCGTCGCGACGCCCGTCGTCGACGTCAAGGACGCTTATTTTCACGCCCACGAATGGCCCTGTGTCGACCAGGCGCGCATCGGCAACTTCTTCGTGCCATTCAGTCTGGAGCAAGTTACCAACGACACGAACAACATCTTCATGGAGCGCTCGATTCCGACGCAGGGTATCTTCGCCGCCGATCGTGAGGTCGGCGTGGCGTTCTACGGCGTCAACGACGCCAAGAATTTCACGTGGACCTTCGGCACGTTTATCGACAGCATCAGCGAATCGCTCAAGGAGCGAATCGACGACAATCAGGGTCAACGGTTCAGCGGCCGACTCACCTGGCTGCCATACTACGACGAGCCTTCGAACGGCCGATACTTGTCCACACAGGCATGGGCATTCTGCACACGGACGATCAGGACGGTATCGTACGCTTCCGCGCACGGCCGCAGATTCACGAAGGGCCGTTCCTGATCGACACGGGAAGTCTGCTGGCCGGCAGCTTCACTGCTGCAAATCTCGAGTTGGCCACCGTGTGGGGCCCCTTGTCGTTTCAGAGCGAGCTGTTCCTTACGAATGTGAATCTGACCGCCGCGGATTCCGAGCAGCTCTACGGTGCGTACGCCTACGTCAGCTACTTTCTGACGGGCGAGAATCGCATTTACGAGCGCTTCGGACAACACGGCGCGCAATTCGGCCGCAGTGTGCCGATCTCGAATTTCTTCTGGGTTCCTGGCTGCTGCGGACCGGGCGCTTGGGAAGTGAAGGCCCGCTGGTCGAACCTGAATTTGCGGAACGTCGACTCCGGCGAATACAACGACCTCACGCTCGGCTTCAACTGGTATTGGACCGATCGCACACGAATCATGTTCGACTACATCCATCCCGAGACAAGTGGCGGGTCGACGCCCTTTGGCGGCACCGAATCGGACATCATCGCCATGCGGTTCGACTTCAGTTGGTAAAGGTATCCCCATGCGAAACATATTGCGCCGGCAGCGTTGGCTCTTGATACTTGCAATCGTGGTTGCCGCAAGCCAGGCTCGCGCCGATCATGGCTGCTGTGCCCATTGCGGCTGTACGGCAGAATGCTGCAAAGTCTGCCGACTGGTTTGCGAGGAGAAGAAAGTCGAAGTCTTTTGCTACGGATGCAAATGCGAAGAGTTCTGCCTCGCCTGCCCGAGTAAACCCGGGTGTTGCCACTGCGAATGCGTGTGCGACGACTGCGAACACTGCGACGATCCCGACGCGCCGCGCGCAAGCCCCAGCGCTTCGTGTGGCTTGACTGGTTTCCCGGCGGGGCGAAGATTTACACCCGCACCAAGCTCATGCGCAAGACGGAAACCGTCACCGTGCCGAGCTACAAGTGGGTGGTCGAAGACCTTTGTCCCGATTGCGCCGCTGCAGGTGGCGATGAATCCCTTCCGTCGCCAAATGCGATGTAACTGGGTCGGGTCTTCCAACCCCCCAGCATCACTGGCGGCTCGTCTTCGGCTTGATAGCAACGATCCGTTCGTTGCTGTTAAGGTGTAACGGATGTACGCATCGTAGGACGGCCAGTCCTGACGATTCTTGCGATTGCACCGGTTGCAACTGTCGTGACGGTTTTGCACAGCCGATTTCCCAGAATGACTCGGTCGGGGGGGCGGATCGGATTTCCGCTTCCGCTGGCTGGCCAAGTCAACGCCGCCACCCGAATCAGGGTGTGTTAGCGGTCCTTTCTTGCTCAATGTCGTCGCACCGTGCGCAGTACCATGGGGAAATCGAATCTACTCTGTGGTCTAGGAATGGCCGTGGCGCTGCTTTGTCTCGCGACTGGTGCAGCGGCCGAAATGCTTCCGGAGGTTCCATCGGAAGTTTTGGCTTCAACGTCTGCGCTGCTTGCACGACGGCCCAAAGATCACAGTCAGTCATCCGACGAAGTGCGCGAGTTACAGTCCGTCGGCGACAATTTTGAAGACGAGACCCATAACAGCGTCTTTGAATCGCATGCGGCGTCGTGGCTGGTCGACCAGAACGTCGAGACTGAAGACGCCGCCGACAATGATGAAGAGAAGACCATCGCCGTGCGACTGGAAGAGCTCGAATCCAAACATGCCGATTTGCAAAAAGCACATGACGAGCTTGAAGGCAGTCTCAATGATTACGCCAAGAGCGGTCATAGCGCCGCGACCATGTCGGTGAACGGCCGCATCCACATCGATATGTGGCAATTTCCCGGCGATTCGCCGGGCGTAAACGGGTTCGAAACGGGCGACAACGATGATCACGCCCGCCGACCGCCTGGAGTTTCGCCGCATGCGATTCGGAGTCCGCGGCGACATCTGGCACAACATGGAATATCGCATCGAGATGGAATTTTCGGGCGGCAACGACCCTGAATTTCGAGACGCGTATTTTGGCTGGACCGAGCTGCCGATTCTACAGCGAGTGCTGTTGGGCAACCAAAAAAGACCGTACGGTCTCGA
Source organism: uncultured Planctomycetota bacterium (assembly GCA_963713365.1). Taxonomy (GTDB): domain Bacteria; phylum Planctomycetota; class Planctomycetia; order Pirellulales; family Lacipirellulaceae; genus JABDGM01. The sequence goes on from CAVQLN010000017.1 coordinate 532,875, forward strand.
TCACTGGAACAGCAGCCGCTACAACGTTTTTATCGACGCCCGTTCATCATCGAGGCATTCAATCAGGACTCCCGCCGTCTGGGTATTCAATCCTGGTCCTATTCGGAAGACCTTGCTTGGAATTGGCAGTACGGCGTGTTCAATCAGCGGCTGATCCAAGACGAAGGTTTGTACGCCAGCGACAATTGGCAGGGGCAATTTGCGGGGCGACTGGCCAACACGATCTGGTACGACGAATGCTCGGAGGGCCGCGGTTACGCGCATTGGGCCGTCGCTGGCACCTGGGCCGATACCGCTCAAAACCAACTCACTGAGAACTACGCCGACAGCGGCATCAGCGAGGCGCGCTTCCGCACGCGTCCCGAGGCCCGCACCGTCGAACGGTGGCTTGACACCGGCGTGATTGCTGGCGCCGAGGACTACTCGCTGCTGGCCTTGGAAAACGTAATCAATCTCGGCCCGCTGCAACTGGTGGGCGAGTATCAGAATGTGTGGCTCAATCGCCAAGGCGACTCCGAGCTCCACTTCCACGGCGGTTACGTGCAGGCCGGCCTACTTCCTCACCGGCGAGCACATGCCCTGGGACCGCGAAACCGGTCAGCTCGATCGCCCCGAGCCGTTCGAGAATTTCTTTATCGTCGACACCTGCGAAGACGGCGTGCGCAGCGGATGGGCGCCTGGCAGGTAGCCGCACGTTGGTCGTACGGCGACCTGGCTGATGACAACATTCAAGGCGGCATCGGAGAAAGCTTTACGTTAGGCCTCAATTGGCTTTGGAACCCCTGGGCCCGGATGCAGTTCAATTACATCTATGGCAACATCCACGACAACGCCTTGAATGCCGCCGGTGGCATTGACTTCGGCGACTATCACATCCTCGGCACCCGCTTCATGGTCGACTTCTGACACGAACATCTATGGACATAAATTTTCGTAACCGCCGTACCGCGGTGGCGCTCCTATTCGCAATGACCGTCATCGCGGCGGCCGGTGATTCGTATGGCGCCACGCCGCCCGTCGAGTTGATGGAAGTATCCGAGGCAGTTGATTCACCAGCCGTCGGCGAATGTGCGTGCCCGGATTGCGGCTGTGCATTGAATGGCAATGCGTGCGGCCATGGCGGCCGGTGCGCTCGTTGCTGCCGCGGACGCGACGTGTGCTGCGCGACCGTGGAAGAAGCGACCGAAGAAAAATCGTGCTGGAAGGTCAAGTGCGAAAAAGTGTGCGTTCCCGCTGTTCGATTGCCGTGGGAACCGGGCGGATCGAAGCTCACGCTTTTTAGTTGGCTCAGGCACCCCGCGAAGTGCCACTGTGGAAGCCAGGCCACTTGCGGCGAAGAATGCGACGGGTGCGCAGGCGCCTCAACCGCGGGCTGCTGTGCGCCGAAGTGCGGGCCCGTCCGCTGCGTCAGCGTGCTGGAATCTGAGAGCTATGAGGTCAAGACGTGCCGCTGCAAATGGGAGATTCGGCATTTGCCCGGCTGCTGCGATGCCACGTGCTGCGCCTGCGGCAAGGCGCCGCAGTCTGAAGCCGACTCGAGCGAGTACGGCGTGCTGCCACCGCCGAAGTGAGCGGGGGCGCCTACAAGCTTTGCACCTTGAGCTCGAAGTTGCTCACGTAAACGTCGTCGATCTCAAGTTCCGGCAGTGTACGGCGCAAACGCAGCAGGATGCGGCGGCGGAAGCTGGCGAGGTCGGGTTGGTCGAATTCCACGAGAGGGACCAACCGGGTGGCCGTGATGACCTGATCTCGGATCTTATGCTGGCGGTTTTGCATCACTTTCTTGCTGGCCGCATACCGCTCGCCCGAGACTCTCGCAAACAGCACGAACCGCACCATGCTCTTTTGGGCCTGGACCGGATAATAGGCCCGTATACGGAACTCACCCAATTCGATGCCGCGTGTCTTCGCCCCGGCAGCGTCGTCAATCTCAGCTTCCTCGGTCTCGCCGTGTGAAGACTCGCCGTGTGAAGACTCGCCGTGAGCGCTTGCCAGGCAAGTGCCACAGGTGGCCATCGCCAATATTATCGCGGCGAAGGCGGACGCTGCTCCTTTACGCAATCTAATCCAGGATGTCATCTCTTGATTCATGGCGCCGCCAAGTCAGCCACTATCGCAGGTACTATCTAAGCGCGCCTAACAAATTCAACCGCCAAGACGCCAAGCACGCCAAGGAATGCAGTAAGTCCCTTTGGATTTTTCCTTGGCGTTCTTTGCGTTCTTTGCGGTTTATTCATTCTGCTAGGTGCTCTAAATAAGCCACGAAGTACACCAAGGACACAAAGGTGCGGGTCGAAAGTAACTTCCGCTTTCCTTCGTGTTCTTTGTGAACTTCGTGGTTCGCAAATGCAAAACTGGCTACCCTTCAAATTTCGTGGGTCACCACGTCGGTGATCAAGAGCTGATGCACGTCATCGCCAAAGTGGGGCCCAAGCGCGGTCCTTTAGCTTGGCCTTGAGTGTTCCGAGCTCCGGTTCATGCAGCACCTCAAGCGGCGAGTTGCGGCAAACGCGAATCACGTGGTCGCGTATCTTTCCCTCATGTCGTTCCCACGTGTCCGAAAGTTTGGACTTTTCATGATGCGATACCAGCGCAAACAGCTCGAAATCCATTTGCACACGATTGCGCTTCGGCGCCTGGCCGTCGGATCCGTTTCCGGCTGCCGGAATGGGAATGGCGTATTCACCCAGTGAGACCTCTTCCAATTCCTCTTCCGCCGCCACCAGATCCAGCTCGTCGAACTCGAAGGCCGGTTCCGATCCACATCCGCCTGCGGCAACGCACGGCAAAGCGCACGCCATCACAGCGGCGAACCGGCCAGCACCTCGTTTCAGCCCATGCGCGCTAAACATATGCCACCCCTGGAAAACATAGATTAAAGGGGGCGTCCACCGGCCGCGACGTATATTTGCAGTGCGATCCTCTGCGCGCCCCCATTCCTGCAGGGCCGAACGCAACGAATATCACGATGAAAACGATTATGCCAACGCGGCGACACCGAGAGTTCGAGCACCACGCCGGCAAGCTCGCCCGCTGGACAATGCCTCTGTTCCTAGCCGGGCTGGTGGCTGTCTCGCATGCCGGTTGCTATGACGGCCAAGTGCTGGTGACACACGCTCGGTCTGCCGCGCTCAACACCCGCCTGGCTGAGATCGACATGGGCTCGTTCCACACGTCGTTGCCGCGCGATCCAGAATCCGGTCTGATCACCGAGCTGGGCCTGCACGTCTTCGGCAACGTGCCGCACTACCGAGTGGCGGAAATTAACCGCCAAATGAAGATTGACGAATATCGGCTTCGACACGAAATCATCGCCGCCATCCGCGCCACCTCAAACGAAGAACTCGCGGAACCCAGCCTCAAGAGCATGCGCGGCGAATCGAGCACATCGTGAACGCGATTCTCGAGGAAGCGCCGGTGGAGGCCATCGGCTTCTATGAAGTAACGATCCGCCAGATGTGAACGCGTAATTCGCCAATGCAGCGAGCCGGGGCGTCCCCGCCCCCGGCACAACTGAGGAAAAAACAAGGAGACAAGGAGAAGGGGAGACAAGGAGACACAGGCCTCAAACCGATTCTCCTTGTCTCCTTGTCTCCTTGTCTCCCCCTCTTGCCCCCATCGGAGCAAGTTCTGCCGTGCTCTGAGCGCGGCGGCGAAGCTGCCCGCAGGCCGCATCAATCGCGTCCCCTTTGCGATGTCGGAACCGCACGCTGATTCCACGCTGCTCCAAGCGTGCGCTGAAACGCGCGCTGGGCCGCGATGCTGGGCGTTTGATACGGCAGACCAGCCACCGGGTTGTAGGGAATCACGTTCACGATGGCGGTCCGGCCGGCCAGCAAGTCGGCCAGTTCCCTGGCATGCCCGGGGCTGTCGTTGACGCCGGCCAGCAGAACGTACTCAAACGTGAGCCGCCGTCCGCTCTTCTCAAAATAATGGTCCGCCTCGGCCAGGATGTCGGCCAGCGAAATTTTCTCGCTCACCGGCACGATCTGCTGACGCAATTCGTCGTTTGGCGCGTGCAGCGACACGGCAAGGCGATAGCGCGGATCGCGGTCGGCCAACCGCCGCATCGCCTTCGGCAGGCCTACGGTGGAAATGGTGATGCGCCGCTGGCTGATGCCTAACCCGTCCTCGCGGCTGGCCTCCTCAAGCGCGGGCAAGCAACGCATCGAGATTCGCCAGCGGTTCGCCCATTCCCATCACGACGATGTGGCTGAGCCGCTCATCGGGCTTGAGCAAGAGTTGCAGCCGCAGCATCTGCTCGACGATTTCTCCCGTCGTGAGATTGCGGATGACGCCCTCCAAGCCGCTCGCGCAGAACACGCAGCCCATGCCGCAGCCAACTTGCGTGCTAATGCAGATCGTTCGGCGGCCAACCTGCTGTTGCGATGGCCCGTCCGCGTAACGGCCGCGATTGCGGACATGGTGCCCTCGCGCGAGGGCGACCCTCCCCTAGCCCCTCCCTGGAAGAGAGAGGGACTTTTACATTCTCTCGCAAAAGCACGCACTCAATCTGCCCACCATCGGATAGCGTCAAAAGAAGCTTTTCCGTGCCATCGTCAGCCACTGTGTGCCGCGCAATCTGGGTGCTCCACAGCACGAACTCTTGCGCCAATTCATCGCGAAGTGCTTGCGGCAAATCGGTCATCTCCTGAAACCCGGCCGCCCTCCGCGCAAACAGCCAGCGCCGCACCTGCCCCACGCGATACGCACCTTGGCCATGGTCCTTGAACCAAGGACTAAGCTGTTGCTCAATCGCATTCAACAGGTGATTCAAGATTCACTCGTTGGGTCATGCCACCCTACTGCGGCCGATTATGAAGACTTACCACGGAGACACGGAGGACACAGAGCGGCGGAGCCGCAACCAAATCAGGAATCGCGAAAGCGCGAAAGTGCGAAACGACGAAATCTGAAATACGCTCTTATTTTTCGTGTTTTCGTCCTTTCGTGTTTTCGTGATTCGAACACATTTGCGCACCGTGCGCAAATCTTGAACGTTTGCAGTCAGAGAAGAACCAACCAGCTACCTGCTGTTCAATATGCTCCTCTCCGTGTCGTCCGTGCCTCCGTCGTTGAATCAATCCGAATTCGCCATCGCCGCCGGTAACCACGTCCACAAGTAATAAGCACGCGGCGTCATGAGATCGAGAATCGCGCCGAGATCGACGCTCACGCGCCTGGCGCCAGTCGCGCTTGCGCCGGCGAATCCATCAAACAACGACGGCGGCTCTTCGTATCGTACGCAGCGCACGTCCTTCGGCTCGAGGTCGGCCAGCTCGACGGCCCGCGCGATCGCGGCTTCCACAAACCCAATCTGGTCCACGAGCCCGTGCTCCAAAGCCTGGTTGGCGGTAAAGATCTGGCCCGTCGCCACTTTCTCGAGAGCCGCCGCGTCGCTTTTGAACGCCGGCCGGCCACTGCGAACGATATCCTTGAATCGGCCGAAGCTGTCGTCCACCAATCCTTGAAGCAGCTTGCGTTCCTCTTCCGTCATTTCGCGCGTCGGCGTACCCATTTGCTTGTAAGGGCCTGTGGCAATCGAATCGTCCTCGATTTCGAGCGCGGCCAGTGTGCCCGACAGGTCGAAGTGGGGAATGATGACACCGATCGAGCCGGTCCACGTGGTCGGCTCCGCAAAGATCGAGTTCGGCTGGTTGCCGACCGCCATCGCCACGTAGTAACCGCCGCTCGCGCACACGCTTCCCATGCTGACCACCAGCGGAATCTTGCGCGTCTCAACCAGTTGCAGCAGGTGGTGGTACACGTAGTCGCTGCCAGTCACCGTGCCGCCGGGCGAATCGATCCGCACCACCACGGCAACGACGCTGGGATCTTCGCGTACCAAATCGATCTGCTTCTTGACGTAGCCGTCGGCCTCGTCGTAGATCGGCCCTTTGACTTCAATGATGGCAATCTTGTTGCCCGCGTACTTGTCGAGCGAATGATATTTCTCCTCCGGCATGTTTCGCGGGACGTAGTAGCTCTGGTAACCGCTAACCATCACCATGATGACGATCACCGTGGCAACAAGACCCATGATGATCCACTTGCCGAATCGTCCGGAGCGCGGCGCTTGCTGAATAACGATCTGCTGCGGCGCGGCGTCGCCCGCGGGATGGACGGAAGTCACTTGGATATCGTCTTTGGCCATGACCATCGTTCTCCGTAAATGAATTGACTGCTAGCGTGCTATCCGCCATGTCATTCTAGAGCATCGCGGCGGTTGAACAAATTGAGGCCGCTTGCAGCTTGGGAAAAGACAAGGAGACATGGAGAGCGGGAGACAAGGAGACTCATGTTTTTTGCGCTACAGCGTGATTCGGCCCGCCCTCGAATCTCCTTGTCTCCTTGTCTCCAAGTCTCCTTGTCTTGTCTTCCACCATCAACGAATTCCCGCTAAAGTGGACAGTCCGAAACGATCATTAAGGAGCAGCCGTGTTCGTCTCCGCATCCACTGAATGCTTCCCCGATTTTGGGCCTCAAGAGGTGCTCGAGGTTCTGCGGGATTTGGAATTCACTGCCATCGAGCTGCCGATCCACGAGTCGGGCGGCTGGCTCAAGCCGTCGGAAGTCCATAGCGACGTGGATCGCGCGGCCCATTTCTGCCGCGATACGCACCGGCTCGATATCGCCGCGCTGGACATCGAGCTCGCCGCCGGCCCAACTTATTACGATTACTTCACGTCTTGTTGCAAGCTGGCCAAGGCGATCAAAGTCGTCACGCTGGTTGTCCCTTGCTCCGAGCTGGGCACGCCGTTCAACGAAGAGATCGAGCGCTTGAGAAAACTGGTCGAAATCGCTTCGCTGGAAGGAGCCGTCGTTGGCCTGAAAACACAAATCGGCTGCATGAGCCAGGATCCGGACACCGCCGTGGTACTCTGCGACAACGTGAAGGGCCTGCGCCTGACCCTCGACCCAAGTCATTACATCACCGGCCCGCATCAGGGCGGCAACATCGAAAAGGTGATGCGCTACGTGCAGCACGTGCACTTGCGCGACTCAACCAAGGACAAGCTGCAAGTTCGCGTCGGCCAGGGTCAGGTCGACTACGGCAAACTCATCGGCCAACTCGAGAAAGTCGGCTACGAGCGCGCCCTCTCGGTAAAAATGACCCCGCTCGAAGGCTACGACCACCGCGCCGAAATGCGCAAGATGCGCCTTCTGCTCGACAGCCTGCTCTAACTACCAAGGTAACGGACTGGTCGCTTCAGCGACCAGTAAGAAGCTGGCGGCACATTCCAATTATATCAATCGGAATCAACCCGCCCCAAAATGACTAACGCGCCCGGCTCCGCCGGCAGCGTCACACGCGCGCCTCGCCGCATGGTCGCAGTGAGCTTCATCTCGCCGGTGAGTGGGTCGAAAGCCGTGAACTTCAAGGCGTGCCGCGCCTCGATTTGCAAGCCGCCCGGATGAATCCCAATCGGCACGCACACGAACTCGTCCCCATTGCGGCCCCCGATGTTCCGTACACAGCCGTCCGGCGCGCCGTCGACCTCCGGCCAGTAACGGTTCGCCTCGCCGCCGGCGAACACTGTGAATGGCGCCCGCGCCTCCTTGCCGTCGTTCCGCTCCCAGCTCGGCAAGTCTGGCGGCAGCAGACGCATCAACGGCCCAAAGCGATCGATAGCGGGCATATCCTCAAAGCGCGTCCGTCCGAATACTCCCGCGCCGCTGTGAAACACGTACATCGGTAGTTTCGCCGAGTAAGCAAACGCCGCCGCCATCACCAGCCGAATCGGTTCCTGCTCCGCATTCACTGACGAACCGGGTCCAATCGGTTCGTTGCTGCTGACCGGAGGGAACCCCGGCCGCTCGCCCAGCGCCCAGCAGTCGTAAACAGGTGCCCAGCCGTCGTCGGTGCGGCGGTCGCGGCTGAAGTGCCACGTGGCGATGTCGGCCACGCCGCCCGCGTAGACTTGCTCGAACCCCTTAAAACTGCCTAGCTCCGGCCAGTCGTGGTTCGACGTGATAGCAACAGGAATCTCCGTCCGCTCGCCAAGATACTTTGCGAACTCGCGCAACTGCAAAACGCCTTCATCCCCCGGAAAGCCGTTCTGCCAGGCCTCGTTCGCCACTTCTATCAAGATGATCTTATGCTCGCGCCCCGGCACGACATCGGCCAACAGCTTCCGCATGTGTTCAATGCGGGCTTCCTTCTCCGGCATGAGCTGCGCGTCGGCAAAGATCGTGATCTGCGTGCGCAGAGCGTAACGGTCGTACGCCACATCGATCAGCTCACGTAATTGCTGCCAATAGTCGGGCCACGCCTCTACGCGTTTGCCCTCGCGGCTGGTGAACGACACCGGCGCAATCTCCAGCCCGTCCCATGCCGCGTTGTGCCCCACTATCGACAGCATGCGGTAGTAGTTGAAACCGCATCGCGACAGAAACGCGAGATCGGCTTCCAACCTCGCGCGATCGTTCTTCGTGCGCACAGCGCCGTAAAATAGGAGGCCCCGAGGCCAAGAAAGGGCCCGCCGTCGTCGACCAGCGAGTGACCCTCGATCCGCACGCGTCCGCTTCGCGGGCCGACTTTGCGCGAATCGTCGCCTCCACCGCGTGCTTCTGACACTCGTGCGGCAGAATCTTGCCCATCCGCGCGCAACGGATCATTGGCCGCCAGTTCGCTCGACAATAAAACTACTGCGATCGCGAGGCAGGCTGCCATGGCAATGTTACTCCGTTGAAACGGTCACAGTGTTATAATCGCTGGCTGTGTCACTTGCTTTTCCTACGGCTGGCCGATGAGCGGCGTAACTCAAATTTTATCGCGGTTCGAATCGGGCGACCCGACCGCCGCCGACGAGTTGTTGCCATTGGTATATGCGGAGCTGCGCAAGCTCGCCGCGCAGCAGCTCCGGCGCGAACAGCCCGGCCAGACGCTCGAGGCCACCGCACTGGTCCACGAGGCCTATCTTCGTCTCTTCGGCGTCGATCAAGTGCCGCGATGGAACAACCGGCGCCATTTCATTGCCGCGGCCGCTCAGGTCATGCGACGTATTCTAGTCGATCGGGCTCGGCACAAGCTCAGCTCCAAGGGCGGCGGCCAAATAAACCGGCAGGCCGTTGACCCGAAGGATTTTGTCACAACCCGGCCGCCCGCCGAAATCGTCGCGGTTCACGACGCTCTCGACGCCCTGGCCGCCGCGGACCCGCTCGCCGCCGAATTGGTCAAGCTGCGCTACTTTGCCGGGTTCTCGATTGAAGAGGCGGCCGAAATTCTCGAGCTTTCGCGCGCAACCGCATATCGATTGTGGATGTACGCCCGGGCCTGGCTTCGCGCTTCGCTCGAGCGCTGAGCGTCCCGAGAACAATTCTCGAAAAGTTTGAGACAGACGAAGCGCCCTTTTCGCTAGATATCTATAGCAAGCCGGGAAAGTTCGCCACATGGCCCAAGCCAAAAACGCGCAGGCAGTTTTTGTGGAAGTCGTGGAGAAAGTGCCGCGCGACCAGTGGCCGGAATTCTTGGACCGCGCGTGTGGCAACGATCATCAACTCCGGAGCGAGGTCCAACGATTGCTAAACGCGCATGAAGTCATGGGAGACTTCATGACTCGGCCGGCAATCTGCGACCAGGTCACCGAACGGCCGGCGACGCAGATGTAACCCAAAGCGACAGCACGACTAAGATCGCTTAATAAATGGAACCGCCAAGACGCGAAGCACGCCAAGGAAGGCAGTAAAACTCATGGATTTTTCCTCGGCGACTTTTGCGATCTTGGCGGTTTATTCATACAATCGAGCAAACGCTACGCAAGTCTAAAAACCAAAAAAATCGTCGCGGCGAGTGACACAATCCGCGCGATTTATCGCTTTATCTAGTAGAGGCAATCACTCTCTCGCCAATGCCCGACGCACAAACCTAAGCAGATCACATCATCTTCCTGTTAATGGAGCAAAACCATGGGCGGCCCAGCTACACTCAATCCTCCGACGTCGTCCTCTGCCCCCGCCACAATTGGTCCGCCCGCCGGCCCAAGTCTCAAAAAACAATGGGATTTGACCGACCCGCCCCCGCTGGCTAGCGGCACTAATGAAAAGGCAAAGAAGTTTGTCGACGACTTCAAGGGCGCGATGGAGCCGGTGAAACAGTGCCTGCTGTACACCAAGATCAACGCGGAAAAGCCCAAACACGACGAGATGGTCACCAAAAGGGATGCAATCTACAACCAATTTCCCTCCAAGCTGGGCGAGATCAATAACGACGAAGCCAAAGCCGATTCCATCAGCAAGCCAGTTTTGGACGGCGCTCGAAAGTTAGCCGGCGAAGCCAACCAGTTGAAGCAGAAAGCGGAGGCTTCGCGAAAGGCCTGGCAGGCCAAGGAACCTGCCTACACCAAGTCGGTCGAACAGCTTGAGGAACTAGATAAGTGGGGCGAGTGGGCCGACATGGTATTCGCGAACGTCCGCAAGTTGCGCACTGACATTCTCGCTGCGACCAATGAAAATAAGTATGACGAAGCGGTTAAACTTTTGGACCAGCACTTAAAGAATCTGAAGCCGCTTTATGACGAGTATCTCAAGCAGAAGGCGGCCAAAGAGAAGTACGATGCGGGCGCAAAATTCTCGACCCGAAGGTGACCAAGGCTTCGGTAAGTAAATTTGCCAAGTTCGCAGCAAAGCAGACTGCAATCGCAGACACGCTGAAACAAATGGAGACTGCGGCCCAGAGCAAGAACTTTGTTCAGGCACTCGAGCGGATGGCCGCACTCTCCAAGCATGTTGATGAACATCTTATTGCTTTGGAGCAACTCGAAAAGCAACAGAAGGCCTATCAGGATGCATTGGCCTTGCTTGAGCCGCGCTTACCAAATACCTCTCAGCGCAATACGAAGCGCTCGCGAAAGCTAGAGGAGAAGTCGATACTCTGAGAGGAAAAATGGAGGGGGCTGCCAAAGAGGAAAACTTTGAACAAGCCTTGAAGCTGGCCCAGGAACTGGGACCGAAAGCGGATGCATACAAGAAGTCTTTCGAAGAGCTAGAAAAACACAAGCAGGAATATGAAAAAGCGATCGAACCCCTTAAGAAGCAGATTGACGGTGTTACGCAAGCCCCCGAGAACAAACGGACGCCGGCTCATACTGATGCAGTCAAAGCCAACGAGCAGATGAACGCTGCTGTTCAAAAGGGAGACTACAATGAGGCGAATAAACTTGTCGCCGATATGAAGTCGAAAGTTGGGGAAGTCTTAAAAGTAGGCTTCAAGCTTCATCTTGAGATTACGCTTCCCGGCCTGAAGATTCCCGTGAGTGGTGGTAAATTTGAGATTGTCCTCGCTTGGCAAATTCACTTTCAGGCGCAGATCAATCAGGGTGAAGAGGAACTAAAATTGTATGGTGACCTCAGTAAACTTAACGAAACGAAGTTTGGAGGAGAATGGGGGCATACGTGGTGGACGACCGAGGGGAAAGACAACGCGACCCCACTTGGCGAGGTCGTTGCCGAAGCCAAAACTGGCGTCGGTAAAGATAACAAAGGGACAAACAAATCGGCTGCCATTGGAATCAAAACCAAAATCGGTGACTTTGATATCGGCGTAGCCATGGAAGGAGTCACGCCTGCGGCGAAAGTTGCTTACGTCTGTACGAAAGTTACAATCCCGGTCAAAGATCGGTCATTCACGTTTGAAGGAAGAACCGTGCAAATGACGAAAATTCAGGTGCAGCCGGTGGGTGGCACGGCATCGATCGCACCTGACTACGCCAAGATCATTGCTCAATATGCTGCCGAAAAGGGCGTTGACATTGGCGTCTCTGGAGTTGCTGCCGGTGGAACCGGCGCCGCCGGCGCAGCTGCCGTTGCGGCAGCACCGGCCGCGGGAATTGCCGGCGGAATACTCGGCGGATTGGCGCTTACGGCCGGTGCAATGGCCTGGATCGATTCCATGAAAGAAGCCGGCAAGGAGGCAGCGGCAATCTGCCAGGAGGGGGCACGAAAGTGCCGAGACTACGCGGCATCGTATGGCTCGGCAATGCGCGGAAAGCCCGGCCCGAATGCGCAAGGCAATCAAGACGCGGAGCGCGCACTGCAGGTGATTATGCAGAAGGTGCCGGGTACCACTCGCGAACAGGCAATTGAGGCGGCAAAACAATCGAAACATAATTACGAGCAACTTGCCTTCCGCGCTTTGCTGCCGTCCATGCGCGCCCAAGTTGAAAAGGCATACTCGCATTCTTTTAATCCAGGATTTAGTGCCTGTCTTAAGGAATACTTGGGCGACAACACCAACTATTGATCGTACGCAGTCGACGGGTGAGTGGAACGCCACTCCGCGATTCTTGGTTCAGTGTCTTCGCACAACGCAAGGCGGTCTTGGGCATTAATCCACAAACTATCGATCAAAGGACCGAACATGAAAGCCAGCGATAAGCCTGAAATCTCGAAGAAGTGGTGGACGTCGGAAAAACCGTCCGACGTCGAAGGCAAAGACCTCGTCAAGGCGCTGGATGCTGCCGAAAAGGCCCTCGCCGACGCCGACAAGAAAAAGGACCCCGCCGCCATCGACGCCTGCCTCACGGCGCTTAAAGGCGTCGAGTCGGCCGCTGACAAAACGATCAAAAAAGAGTGCGACAAAAAGAAGCACAAGGATGTCATCGCCGTCCTTGAAAAATATTCCGGCCTGATTAAATCCGAGTCGAGCCGCTTGGACGACCTCAAGAAGAAGGCGGCCAAGGGCGCGGCTGCCGCCGAGGCCAACGGCGAGGACGGCGAGGAGGAGGACGAGGGCAAGCTGTTTGAGCCCGACTATCTGCACAAGATGGTCAAGATCCTGAAAAGCACCGGCAAGGAGCTCAACTTCGGCTTCGGCCTGGATTCCAAAAATCCCGCGGGCAGCAAGCTGCTCCTGGCGCAAAGGCAAGCCCGAAAAACTTTTCAAGGCACTTAAGCAAACCGGCAACTTTAGCAACCGGCTAATTTGCTTCGGCACCGCCGTTCCCGATGCGCAAGACGGAAAAACGCTCGTCTTCAAGTTGGCCGAAAACGCCGGCGAGCCGCCGCAAATCCAGAAGCTCGGACGCCTGTTTCTGCGCTCCGACAAGGGCCTCAAGTTCCGCAAGCTAAAGCTCATTCTGCCCGGCGGCCAGACACTTGAGGACACCGAGCCCGATACCGAAGACGAGAATGGCGCGCCCCAGGCCGGTAACGGGCAGGCCGCCGCTGCCGGAGCCGGAGCGGCCGCGGGCAACGGCGCGCCGGCCACCGAAGCGCAGCAGGAAAACCTCCGCAAGGAGTTCAAGCAGGCCCGCGCGAAGTGGGTGGTCGTGCGCAAGAAGGCGGACCAAGACATTGAAGCCGTCAAGGACGGCGTGCGCGATCATTACCTGACCGATCCCGTGCAGTTCCCCATCGCCATGAAGAAGATCAAGGAGCTGGACCAGATCATGGACAACCTCAACGACGATCTGCGCGACGCGCTCGATGCCTACGTGTCGACGCCACTCAAGCAGCAGGACCGCCTGCGCGAGACTGCCGACAACGCCCGCCAGCTGCTGGAGAAATTCACCAAATACGTCGAAACGAGTCAGCTGCTGGACGCGGTTGACGCCAAGGAATTCGCCAACGTCCAGATCAAAGCGCCGATGATGACCGCCATGCGCGAGCTGGCCCGCACGATCGCTTGAGAAGCACGCAAGTACGGGCGCCGACGAATGAGCAAGAGCAGCGTGTGGCGCGGCTTCAGCCTGTGCTATTGATAAGTGCCCGTAGTACGGACTTCAGTCCGTGGCATTACGGACTAAAGTCCGTACTACGGTCAGTGGCCAAAAATCTCTTGCAATTGGCCACTGCTTCTGATAGGATACGCATGTTCACTAATGATCGTGCGCCCTGTTGTGGAGGACCTCATCGGCCCCTGGCGGCAATTGTCGGGACAGGTTGTTAACAGGCCTCGTAGGATCTCCCGGCGCAAGTCTCATCGGCCACCGGGCCGCTGCGGCTACGCCGGCATGTACCCCTACGATCGTCTTCCGGATGCGCTGATGCGACAACGCCAAACTGGGTCGATCCTCCCAATAGCCAGCGGACGGTCAAGGATCGTGCAAGTGCGCGACCGTTGTGCGCGGGTCTCCTGACCCCGCACACGCGCTTGCGCGGATCTTCGCATCCGCTAGCGGCCACGTTCATTCGCGCGGTCCGAAATGCGGGGGCCCCCAATTTTTTCTTATCCGCACCGTTAAATCACGAAATCGAATGGAAAGACGATAAGAAAGCACTGTCGAAATCCTGTGATGCGATTGGCAGCATCAGCGTTGCACTCGCCCTCGGCGGCGAAACCGTTTGTCCTCACCGGGGTTAGATAGATCGGGTGCCAGACGGTGCGGTTCGCCCGCCTTTTGCCGCCGCTCGCCGACTGGCCGCAGGGCGTATAAGCTAAATGAAGCGTTCCGCGGCCGTTTCGGCACGCGCGGTCGCTGCGCGGCCGTCCAGCCGCCGTCGGCCACCCCCAATCGAGACATCCTTTGTCGATTAGCGAATCGACTGCTGAAAGGTACACGCTGGCCGATCCCGATGTTCGGCTCATGCTGCAGGTGCGCGACAACGATGGACAGGCGTTTGAAGAATTGATGCTCCGTTATCAGAATCGGATCCTTTCGCTGCTCACGCATTTGGTCAGCGATCGCGAACTGGCCGAGGACCTCACGCAGGAGGTGTTTTTGCGAGTCTACCGGGCTCGCCGCCGCTACGTGCCTGGCGCGAAATTTTCCACGTGGTTATTCACGATTGCCGGCAACGTGGCCTCCAACGCCCGGCGCACGAAGGCTCGCCGACGCGAAGTAGTCCTCACTTCCCGCGACACGGAGTCCGGTTCACACTCGCTCGAAGCGGCCGCCGTCGCCGCCAGCGCCTCTGATGCCCACGCGACAACTTGATAAAGCGGAGCTGTGTTCAGCGGTGCAGCAGGCAATTGAAACACTCAACGATCGCCAGCGGATGGCGGTGCTGCTCGCCAAGTTCGAACATTTCAGCTACGCCGAAATCGCCGACGTCATGAACATGTCGCCGCAAGCAATCAAATCGCTCCTCTCGCGAGCCCGCACAAAGCTGCGGGAGACAATCCAGCCGTACATCGACCGCGGCGCAAAGATCGACCGCGACCTGGCCGATTCCATGGCCGACAGCCACTATCCGCCGTCCGAGGCGACTGCGTAGGGTCAAGAAACGATTACCCATTGTTGAAATTGAATCAGTCATGTGAGTAAGTGAGTATGTGAGTAGGGACAGGAACCATCCACCTACTCACCTACTCACCTCACTCACCTACTCACCACTCCCATGCCCCCCACCGATCCACAAACCGACATCCGGCCGGGCGACGAGCTCGTGGCCTATCTCGATGGCGAGTTACCGCCGGAAGAGTGCCGGCGGGTCGAGGATCGGCTGGCGGCCGATGACGATTACCGCCGCCAGTTGCACGAATTGGATCAGGCATGGGAAGCACTCGACGCGCTGCCCAAGCCGGCCGTCAATGATAATTTCGCGCGCACCACGATCGAGATGGTGAACGTGGCCGCCCAGCAAGACGTTTCGGAGCAAACGGCGACTGCGGCGGCCGTCCGCCGGCGCCGCCTTTGGGGATGGGCCGCCGCGGGCGTTGCTGCAGCGGCCGTCGGCTTTGTCGCGGTACGCTCGTTGATTCCGAACTCGAATGAAGAATTACTCACCGATTTGCCTGTAATTCAACAGTTCGATGTGCTGAGTCAGATCGAGGACATCGAGTTTCTCCGCCGCTTGCCTGAGAGCGTCGCGAACGAGTCTTTAGCCGGTGACGGAACGGACATGCAGCGGGAGGCCGCCGACATGAAGGCTGCCGCGTCGGCTTCGCTCAATTCCCGTCGCAAATGGGTCGCAAGCCTGGCCCCAGACACCAAAGCAAACCTGGAAACGCAAATGCGGCGATTCCAGGACCTCGAGAATAGCCCCATTGAGCAGAACCGTTTGCGCGCTAGCACGCGAAATCAATGAGTCGCCCGATGCCGACATGTTGCGTCGACGTCTGATCGCCTATGGCCGCTGGCTTTCAAAGCAACTATCCGGCGACAAGGAAGAACTCCGCCAGTTGGCCATGGATGAGCGGCTTAAGGTTGTTCGCGAAATCGTTCGCGACGAAGAGGAGCGCGCGTTGCGCCGCCTCTCGGATGATGATGCGAAAAAACTCCGCGCGGAAATCATAAAGATATACGAACAGCGCCAGGCAGACTTTTTGTCGTGCGCCGGCCGGCGCGATCCTGAAATCCGCCCGCTATTCGAAGGCGCGGAGCTGCCGCGGCGCGCACTGATGGTTCTCAGTTGGGAGCTCCGCAACGACGACCGCGACGAGGAGACGCGCGACCGGTTGATTGACGAGCTCAGCCCGGAAGCCCAGGCGCAGTGGAACAACATCAGCCGCCGCGATCATCGCCGTCGACAAGTTCAGTTGTGGCGGTGGATCATGGAAGCCATGCGGCCGAGTTGGGGTCCCGACGAGCTGGAACGGTTCTTCGCCAAGGAATTGGATAATAACGTCCGCGCTCATCTACTGAGCTTGCCCACGGACGAAATGCAGGCGCAGCTAGAGCGGTTGTATCTGACTTCGCAGTTCGGCCTGCGCGATCCGGACCAATTGCCCGGCGAGTTGGGCCGACGCGGTATGACGCCGCCCAATGCACCGCCGCAGGGCGAATCGCGCCGCTCCATCGAGCGCTCGCGCGACGAGGGCGATCATCGCGACGACGGACAGACGCCGCCGCGATAACGACCGCTAGAGTGCCAGTCCTCGAATCGCTTTGACGGTAGATGCTCTCGCAAGCAGCGCGTGAGCATGAAGCCCAGATCGGCTTCCGCCGCTGCGCGGCTGTAAGAACATGCATTCTTTGACCTACACTTCGTACCCGTCGCGGTACTCGTTGCGCACGATCCGCTCCAGCGACGCGTCGTTGAGCGGCTTCAGATTCACCGGGTCCCATTCGACGCGGCCGCGCTTCCATACTGCCAGGTTGCCGAGCAGAATCGTCTCAGTAAGAGGGCCGGAATAGTCGGGGAAGTTCGACATGGCCGGCTTCTTCGGATCGCGCATCGCGTCGAACCATTCCTTCTCATGGCCCGGGCTGCGCGGATAGTCGACGCGCATTTCCTCGACGTCGCCGACAATTTCGATGCCTTGCTCGGCATAGTCGCCGGCGGCGTACATCTTGGCCTTATCGCCAACCAAGAGCACGCCGCTGGGCGTCGGCGCCGGCACTTTCTTGCCGTCGATCTCGACTTCGAGCTTCACATCCTTGAACAGCTCGGACGGTGGCACGTTGCCGCCGTCGTACCAATACGCCGTGAAGGCCGGCCGACCGTTGAGCGCCGGGAACTCAAACTTGATCTTCGACCGCCCCGGATAGCTGTCGCCGTCGTGCTCGGGACACTCGGCCTCAACGGCCACTGGATCGCGCATGTTCAGCGCCATGAACGGCAGATTGCAGGTGTGGCACGCCATGTCGCCCAGCGCGCCGGTGCCGAAGTCCCACCAGCCGCGCCACGCAAATGGATGGTAGCCGTCGGCATACGGCCGCCACGGCGCCGGGCCGAGCCACAGGTCCCACGCCAATGTGGAGGGCACGGCCTTGATCGAACCGCGGCGCTCCCCTTGAGGCCAGATCGGCCGGTTGGTCCAAATGTGAACTTCCTTCACGGCGCCAAGCTGCCCATTGCGAATCTGGTAGGCCGCTTTGCGCATCGGATTGTGGGCTGTGTACTGATTGCCCATCTGCGTGGCGACGCCTTTTTCGCGAGCAATCTCGCCGAGCCGCCGTGCTTCCCAAATCGAATGGGTCATCGGCTTCTGGCAGTACACGTGTTTGCCCATCTTCATCGCCTTGGCCGCCACGACGGCATGACAATGATCCGGCACACTCACGGTCACTGCGTCGATCCGGTCGCCCATCTGATCGAGCATCTCGCGGAAGTCGGCGTAGTTGTGTTCCGTTTTGACGGCGCTGGCCATGCCTTCCAGCGTCGGTGCGTCGACATCACAAAGGGCGACAACTTTTCCAAACCGGGAGACGTTCTGCACGTCGCTTTTCCCTTTGCCGCCAACGCCGACACAGCCAATTTGAATTTTTTCATTGGGCGAGGTGCTGTCCTGCGCCTGCACGCCGCCGGCAACCCAATAGCCCAGGCCCGCGACAGCGGATGTTTGTAGAAAACTACGACGATTCGTTACGAATGACATGGATACGTCTCCAACCAAGGAAGATGCGTCGAACTTGCTGCCCACGAAAGCGCTTTTGTCAGGCGCGATAAAGCCCGACGTATGCCTAACAGCATAGCGGGCGCGGCGCGAAAGTTCAAACTGGTCGGGGAGAAGAGGGTTGGCCTGATTTACTGGTCGCGCGGCGGAAGGGGCTTGACCCGAAAAACCGCCCCTATTTCGACCACAACCCCTCGGCCTGGGCCAGTGGCTGTTTGCCAATCCGGACCGGCGAAATTACGCTTAACGGGAGTCAACGCCGGCCGTTCGCACGGTAATTCGGCAAGCTTTAACTGCGAGGTCACGCATCATGCGACGATTTATTCCACTCTCGACCATCCCGGTTTTTTTGTTGTCCGCCGTATGCCATGGGGTCACCGCCAAGCCGGCGGTCGCCGGCGATGCCGATGCCCTGGTGGCTCGAATTGAGCAACTCGGCGGGCATGTTGTGCATTCGGAAACGGGCGACATTGTGGCCGTCGACCTCGCGAATCGCGGCACGACCGACGAAGATCTTCGACTCCTGGCCGCCGCTCCCAAACTGCAAAAGCTCATCGTGTGGGGCGCCGGAATCACAGATGCCGGTGTCGATTCACCTGGCGACGCTCGCGAACCTCGCCGAGCTGACCCTCGAGAACACACTCATTACCGATGCCGGGCTGGCCAAGCTTGCGCCACTCAACAAGCTCAAATCGCTGAACTTGCAGCGGGCCACCGGAATTACGGATGACGGTCTTGCACATGTCGCGAAGCTGCCCGAGCTCACGTATCTCGTTCTGCTTTACACCAAAGTGGGCGATCCCGGCATGATGCATCTGGCGAATGCGAAGAAACTTCGACTGCTGGATGTGCGCGGCTGCAAAATTTCCGATGCCGGTTTGGCCCATTTGGCGCCGCTTACCGGGCTGGTCGCGCTCAAGTTGCGCTCGGCCGCCGTCACCGACGCCGGCGTCGCGCACTTGCGCTCGATGAAGCGCTTGCGCGGCCTCGCGCTCGAAGACTCAAAAGTCACGGACGCCGGCCTGGCCAACCTGGCCGGTCTCACGGAGCTCGACGACCTCAACCTGATGCGCGTGCCGATCAGCGACGACGGCCTGGCACACCTGTCGAAGCTCACCAAGCTGCGAATCCTGTTTCTTCGCGGTACGTATGTCAGCGGCGACGGACTGGTGCATCTTCGCGATTTGAAGCAGGTGCGAAAACTCGATCTAAGCGAGACGACGGCAAGCGACGACGGCCTCGTGCACCTTGCCGGAATGAATGAGCTCGTGTGGCTCAACCTCTGGAACACGATGGTGACCAGCGGCGGAGTCGAGCACCTGGCCAAGCTCAAAAAGCTGCTGTACCTGAATCTCGACAACACGCAGATCGACGACGAGTCGCTCAAGCAAATCGCCACGCTTCCGCAACTCGGCACGCTGACGCTCAACGAAACGGGCGTGACCGACGAAGGGCTGGCCCATCTGCAATCGTGCCGTTCGCTCAAGAAGCTCGAGCTGCGTCTGACGACCGTGACCGAAGAAGGCGTCGAAAAGCTCAAAGCGGCCATCCCAGATTTGGCAGTCGACTACGATAATTAGCGACCCATTGTGGCCCCACGCGCCGCGCCACGCGCGATGGAACGCATAGCGATTTCGCGCCGGGAATTAAATTTGCCGTGCCGCACAGGCGCAATTAGCCTGGAAGAATGGGTCCGGCACAGGTTTCCTGCGATCTTCTCCAACACTTTGACGGTGTTGCTCACGGCGCTACAGGTGACACTGGGGAGAGCATTCCGATACGTGGCGTTGGATGGGTTCTCGGGTGGGCCGCGGCCGTCGCCGTACTTTGTTTCGCCGGCTGCTCGTTGGCGGAATTTGCCTACTCACTAGCAGCAGAGCACACGTTGACCCGCGCGGCCCGCGCAGGCGCGCTGGAAGCCACTTTGCCGCGAGCGACGCTTCGAAGTGTTGGCGATGCAGTAAAGCGCCGACTCGCTGAGCGCTCCTCTTGGGCCAAACAACTAACGCTTTCCGTGCACCGCAACGGCGCAGCCGTGAGCGGCGCGATTCAAGCTGCTGGCGGCGATCAGATGACGGTAACACTTGTTGTGCCGGTCCGCGCCGCCTTGCCACTTTGGTTGAGCGAGCTCAGCGTATGGACGAGCCAATCGCAAATTGAAGTCCGCGCCGAGCGCAACGTGCCAGGGCGAGAATGTTGCTCACTACGTCCATCACACTAGCCCAAAGCGCAAGCGAGGGATGCGTAACACGTTTCCAAAACCCTCGCTTGCGCTTCGGGCTAGTGTTCGAGATCCGCTATACCGCCGCAGCGTAGAGTTCCGCGTAGTCGAGCACCCATAGCTCGACAAGCTCGCGGAAGCTTTCGACGTCGACTTCGGACAAGCGCTGGTAATGATTGCGACTCAGCACTTCCTTGTTGCGCACCGTGCCTTTGGCCGCAAGCTCCAGCACGTGGTACTTGTTGTACGGGCTGACAACAAGTTGCAGCCGGCTGAAATGGCTGCTGCGCTGGCCCCTGGCCAGGTGAATGTCGTCGCGGCTCGCGGCCGCGCCCCAGCCTTCTTCGTCTATGATCGTTTCCAGGCGGAAGCCGGGAATGTTGTCGGCCAGATCGCGCAAGCGGCTTTCGATTTGGTCAGTCAGCTCCAATCGATACTGCGAGTGCAGGCGGCGACATTCCTCCTCGCTCATCGCGCGGGCAGCCGCTTCGTCGAGCTGCGCGGCCCGCGCCTGCTTGCCGCGCTCTTGCGCTCGCTGAAGTCGCTCTTTGAAGCTCATTGCGGTAAGGGGGCAAGGATCGAGGGCGTGCAGATCAAGAACCGGATTCGTTTACCTCGCCGCTCATGACCGGCGACTCGTGGGACTCGTCCGTGGAACCATTGCTGGGACCATTGGTAGTCGCATGCGCGGGTGGAGACGGCGGCGCGGCCGCCTCGGTTGATTCGGCAGGAGTGGAATCCTTCTTCTTCTGATGAAACTGCAGCAAATCGCCGAAGGAGCGCATGAACTCCTTGCCCTCCTCCATTTCCTTGGTGATCGGCACTTTTACTTTCGGAGCCCGCTTTTCATAGGCGCCGGTTCGCGGCTGTTGCCGCGGGGCGTCGCGGCGACCGCGTCGCTGCTCCTGCTTGGCCGGCCGGCGCTGCGGCCTGGGAGTTCTTTCGGCAGGTGTCGCGGTACGATCCGTGGACGCCGCTTGAGCGGCCGGCTGCGGTGCGGGCCGGTCGCGGCGCGGCCTGCGTTGTTTTTCGGGTCGTACTCGCTCGGTGCCCGGCGGAATCATGGTGAGAGCCACGCGGCGCCGCTCGCGATCGATCGTGCGCCACCCACACGCGGACCTGGTCGCCCACCGCGATGACGTCGTGCGGATCGCGAACGTAGCCCGCGCTGAGCTGACTGATGTGCACTAGGCCGCTGTCGGAAAGGCCCACGTCCACGAACGCGCCGAAGTCGACCACGTTGAGCACCGTGCCGCGCAATTCCATGCCTTGCTGCAGATCGTCGAACTTCACGACATCTTTGCGGAAGATCGGCGGCGGCAAGTCTTCGCGCGGGTCGCGGCCCGGCTTGCACAGCGCTTCAATGATGTCATCGAGCGTCAGCCGGCCGACGCCAAGCTCCGCGGCAATCGCTTGTTGATCGAGCGGCGCGACAAGCTCGCGAATGCGCGCTGTCGTTTCCGGCCGGGCCACGGTCGCCGCGTCAACGCCCAGTTTCGTCAGCAGCCGCTCGGCCGCCGCGTAGTTTTCCGGGTGAATCCAGGTGGCGTCGAGCGGGTTGTCGCCGCCGACGATTTTCAAGAAACCGGCCGCCTGCACGAACGTGGCGTCGCCCAGCCCGTTCACTTCGAGTATCTGGCGCCGGTTGCGGAACGGGCCGTTCTGTTGACGATGCTCGTAGATGCGCCGGGCGGTGAGCTGGTTCATGCCGGAAACGTATCGCAGCAGCGGCGTGCTGGCGCTGTTCAGCTCGACGCCGACGAAGCTCACGCATGATTGCACGACGTCGTCGAGCGTGTCGCGCAGATGCTTGGCCCGAGCGTCGTGCTGATACAATCCCACGCCGATGCTGGCCGGGTCGATCTTCACCAGCTCGCTGAGCGGGTCCTGCAGCCGGCGGCCGATCGAGATGGCACTCCGCTGGATGGCGTCGCACTCGGGGAATTCCTCGCGGCCAATGTCGCTCGTCGAGTACACGCTCGCGCCGGCCTCGTTCACGACGACATAGTGCACGTCGCCGTCTTTCAATTCCGCGCCGATCACTTCGGCCACGAGTTGCTCCATTTGCCGGCACGCCGTGCCGTTGCCGATGGCGATGACGTTCGCGTTGTGCTGCTGGATGAGCTCGACAAGCTTCGTGCGGGCGGCGGCTTTCTGCTCGTCGCTGCCGACGACGTAAATCACATCGTGCGCGAGCATGCCGCCGAACTCGTCGAGTGCGGCCAGCTTACAGCCATTCTTGTAGCCCGGGTCGACCGCCAGCACGCGCTTGCCAAGCAGCGGCGGCTGCAGCAGCAGCTTCCGCAGATTGCGGGCGAAGACTTCGACGGCGTGCGTTTCCGCTTTTTCGGTAAGCTCGCGGCGTGCTTCGCGTTCCAGGCTGGCGAGAATTAACCGCGCCAGCGCGTCCTTCACGCAGCCAATCAAAAAATCCTTGTGCGCATGCTCGGCCGGCACGAGCTCTTCGATGGCCAATTGCTCGATGGCTGCCGCGTCGGCATCGATCCGCACGCGAAGTATTTTTGCCCGCTCGCCGCGGTTGATCGCCAGCACGCGGTGCGGCGGAATGCGGTGCAGCGGCTCGCGAAAGTCAAGATAGTCGTGGAACTGCTGGTTCTTCTTTTCGTTGTCTTCGACCTTCGCGCTGACCAGCTTGCCGGTCTTGCGATACAGCTTGCGAACCCGCTGGCGAACTTCGGCGTTCTCGCTGAAGTCCTCGGCCAGGATATGGCCGGCGCCGAACAGCGCCGTGGCCGCGTCGGGGATGCCTTTGTCCGTGTTGATGAAGTCGGCGGCCCGCGCATCCAGATCGGCAGCCGCCTTGTCCTGCCGGAAAATCTCTTCGGCCAGCGGGGCGAGCCCTTGTTCGCGGGCCTTGGTGGCGAGCGTTTGCTTCTTCGGCCGGAAGGGCAGATACAAGTCTTCCAGCCGCTTGACGCTATCGGCCCGCTCGATCGCGAGGCGCAGCTCGCCCGTGAGCGCGTGCTGCGATTCGATGGATCGCAGAATCGTGTGCTTGCGCTCTTCCAACTGGCGCAGCTTCGAGATGCTCGCGCGGATGCGGCCGATCTGCTCTTCATCGAGCCCGCCCGTCTCGTCGCGGCGGTAGCGCGTGATGAACGGCACCGTGTTGCCATCATCCAGCAGCGCGATCGTGCGCGCGATGGCATTCTGGTCGAGGCCGAGCTCACGCGTCAGGCGGCTGTAGTCGATCGCGGTCGCGGATGCCATGAGACGAGCCGATTCAGGGGCCAAACGATGAGCCGCGCCGCTGCCGGCACGGAAGCACGGCAAGCGCGAACGGGCCAGCGAGAAGGGCCGGCGATTGGGAATGCAGCATATAGTTGGAAGCGGCTGCCGGGTTGAACATTCTGGACGAAGCGCAAGCGTCGGAAATTGTGGTGTTTATTGTGTAAGCTGTCAAGTTTCGCATTCGGTGGCGACGGGATCGATTAGGCAAGTTACGAATAAAAAATTCCTCGGCATTCGACGAGCAACTGGCCCATTTTGACATTTCCTGGCAATTCTTGCTACGTGTCGCTGTCATTAGCGCGACTTAACGAAAAAAAGCGTGCAGTCACGAAAATAGATGAATTCCCTACCTACCGAACGGCCGATCTAAGGCGACACCCGAACGCTCACCCTCGTGGCTGCGCGGCAAGACGCTGCGCGGTAGTTCGGCCGATTCCCCCCCAACGGCATGTAAGGAAGCATCCATGGCTCGCACGAACCTGCGTATCTATCGCGGCCCGGCCGACAAAACGACAGCGGTCCGGCCCGCTAGCACGAGCCCGGCCACAATCACCGTGAATGTGGGCGAAGTTTTGCCACTCCTGGCCGACGCGGTCACCAGCCAGCGCACATGGCTTACGGATTTCAAAGACGACGAGATCACGATCTCGGCCGACTTGTATGAAGTGCTGCTGGCCTACAAGTATTATCGCCACCCGGCAGCATAAGCGCGTCACATTAGCCCGAAGCGCAAGCGAGGGGTTTTGAACGAACTGTCCCTCGCTTGCGCTTCGGGCTAGTGTATGAACTGGCCATGAAGCGAGATGAGCGATAACGGCGACATTCGAGGTGCATCTGCGGACGGCAACGGCCCTCCGAAAAAAAATGGCACGCAAATCATCGATCTACTTCGCCGGCTGCGGCATGCAGCGGACCGCTTGCCGGTAAGCCGCACCGCGCACGAGGACGTGCGTATTCTCAGCCAGACGCTTCGGGAGCTGCGCCGCGCGTTCACGGTATTCGCCCCGTATCGTTCGCAGCGCAAGGCAACGATCTTCGGCTCGGCGCGAACGCCGCGCAATGCGCCAGCCTACCAGCAGGCCGTGCGGCTTGGCCAGCTCCTGGTGCAAAACGGCTGGTTCGTCGTCACTGGGGCCGCCACGGGAATCATGGAAGCCGGCCATCGCGGGGCCGGTCGCGATCGCTCGATGGGCCTCAACATCATGCTCCCGTTCGAGCAAGAGGCCAACGAAGTTATCCGCGGCGACGGCAAGCTGGTAACGATGAAATACTTCTTCACGCGCAAGCTGATGTTCGTGAAGGAGTGCGACGCGGTGGTTTGCCTGCCTGGCGGCTTCGGCACGATGGACGAGGCATTTGAAGTGCTCACACTTTTGCAGACAGGCAAACGCGAGCTGATGCCGCTGGTGTTTCTCGACGCGCCGGGCGGGCGATTCTGGCAGAACTGGCTCGATTACATCCGTGGTAACTTGCTCGCCGGCGGCATGATCTCGCCGGACGACCTGTCCCTGTTTCGCGTCACAGACAACGTGGAAGAAGCGGTCGCGGAAGTCCTGGGATTCTATCGCGAGTTTCACAGCATGGAGTACGTTCACAATCGGCTCGTGCTGAGGCTGCACAGAGCGATTGACGAGCGGCGTTTGAATTCGCTGCAGCGAGAGTTCTCCGACATCCTCGCGGACGGCGATTTTCGGCAGGGCGAGGCGATCGCCGGCGAATCGCCACGCCCCGAGCTGGCTGGGCTGACGCGGCTTGTTTTCCACTTCAATCGCCGCAGTCTCGGGCGATTGCGGCATCTCATCGACACGATCAATCGCGGCGAATCGGCCAACAGTTTGTGCGCGGGTCTCTGACCCCGCACTGCGATTGACCACAGGTCTCCATCAGGTCGACGACCAAGAAGGAGACCTTCGGTCCTATCTTTCGGCGGGGTCAGGAGACCCGCGCCGAACTTTCATGCACGATATCCACGAGCGCCCGGGCGTTGTCGACGGGCGTTTGCGGCAAGACGCCATGGCCCAGGTTGAAGATGTGGCCGGGCCGGCCGGCGGCTTGATCGCAGGATGCCCGTGGCGCGGCGGCGAATTTCATCTCGATCGGCGAGCAACACCGTCGGGTCTAAATTGCCTTGAACTGGCCCGGTCGTGGCCGGCCATTTGCCACGCCTCCTCGAGTCGCACGCGCCAGTCGACGCCGACGACCGCCGGCGCGGTTTCCGCCAGCAGCCCGGTGAGCTGCGGGTTGCCGGTCGCAAAGCTGATCACCGGCACTCCCGGCGCGATGCCGCCGACGATCTGTCCCACGAATGGCAGAACGTACTGGCGATAATCGTCTGGCCCAAGGCAGCCGACCCAACTGTCGAATAACTGCACGGCGGCGGCGCCCGCGGCGATTTGTGCGTTGAGATACACGATTACCGCGCGCGAAAGGCGGCCCATTAATTCGTTCCATGCGGCCGTGTCGCGGTACATGAGCGTCTTGGTGTGCAGATAACTGCGGCTCGCGCCGCCTTCGATGGCGTAACTGGCGAGCGTGAACGGCGCGCCGGCAAAGCCGATGAGCGGAATGTGGGAGGGCAGGTCGGCCCGCGTTTGGCGCACGGCCTCCATGACGAAGTGCAGGGCGCCGGCGCTTTCAAGCTCCACGACGCGATCGACGTCGGACGATTCGCGCACCGGGTTATGGATGAGCGGCCCTTCGCCGTGCGCAAATTCCAGCTCCATGCCCATCGGCTCGAGGATCGGCAGCAAATCGGAAAAAACAATCGCCGCATCGACGCCAAGCTGCTCGACCGCCGTGCACATGATCTCGCTGCAGAGCTGCGGATTGCGGCACAGCTCTAGAAAGCTGTGCTCCTCGCGGATGCGGCGGTACTCGGGCATGTAGCGGCCGGCCTGCCGCATCAGCCAGATCGGCGTGAAATCGGTCGGCTCGCGCCGGCAGGCGCAGGAAGGGGCTGTCGTGCCAGGGGGCGATATGGATTTTGGATTTCGGATTTCGGATTGCGGATTGGATCAACCTTTTTCGCAATCCGAAACCCGCAATCCGAAATCCGCAATTTGATTCTCAATGCGGCGTTTGCGCGACAAGTATTTCCGACGCTTGCTCGGCCGATTCTTGCACCAAGTGCCCCATCTTGGGATGCGACGGCTCCAGGTCGACAGGTAGATTCTGGCTGCGCAGCATTTCGCTGGTGGTGGGGCCGATCGAGGCCACGACGATACGGCGAAATGCCTCGCGCAGCTCGTCGGCAAGGCCCAAGTCGTCGGCCAATTGGAGCAGATTCAGCACCTGGTTTCCCGAGGTGAATAGGGCGACGTCGACCTCGCCGACGGCTATGCGGCGAATGTTTTGCTCCAGTGGGCCGCAGTCCTCGGGCAACGCCCAATCGTACACGTGCACAGCGTCGACCGTGGCACCGCGGGCTTCCAATCCCGCAATCAAGCTGGGATTGGTGACGCCGTATTCCTGCAAGCCGACGACAAGATTTGCCACCGGCAGGTGTTCATCGAGCGTCGTGAGCAGCTCGCGCCAGGTGTTTGGCTCGGGTACCGTGAACGTGGGGGTGATGCCCAGCTCGCGCAGCGCCGCCAGCGGTTTTGGTCCGCGCACAACGGTCTTGATATCGCTAATTGCCGCGAGAAAGCGGTTGCGGTCGACGTGCCGGACCACTTGTTCGACGAGGATCCGCGTGCCGACGCCGGTAAGGAAAATGATCACGTCGATGCGGCCGGTGATGAGCCGGTTGGCGAAATCGATCGCCGCCCGATTTTTCTCGGCCGCGACCTCGCGCATCGAGGGGCTTACGAAAGGTACGCCGCCGCGTTTGGCGATCATGCGCTCGATTTCGTCTGCGCGCCGGCTTTCAAATGCGGCGACTCGAAAACCGTCGAACGATGTTTTGTCAAGAGCAGCAGACACTTTTCTCAAACGCACCGTCGATTGTGGTGGCGCATATCCGTCATGCGGCGCAGCGCAGAACACGCGCGCACAATTCATGCTACGTAGAATTCTTGTTGCGCGATAGTGGTTTACGGCGCGCGATGCGCGGCTTTTCCACGTGCAAAGCGCGGCGGAAAAATTCCCGCCACGCGAAGCGTTGGTAGACTTTCGCAATGTGCACGACCACAAAATGTGGTGACGAAGATTTCTTATTGACATCAAACGCGAACCGCGCACAATGGCGTGCGGTTGATACGCGATTCGCGAATCAACATTTGTGGTGTCTGTAGGGGAACTCCTGCCGTTGGCGGGAAGGCCGCATCCGAAGCACGCGCCTAGTACGCGGACTTCTCGAGAAGCGGCAACGCAGGCGAAAACTGGTTAGGCGAACTGTTTCGTGGTGCGCACCGAGTGCGAGGATTGCAGTCGCGCGCATCGCACGAGTCGGAGACCCGCGCACAACGGAGCGCGTGGCCGCGTGCTCGACAACAGTTGGCCAACTGCACGGAACACGGGGCAAAACGGCTCAACCTGGACTGGGCATCCACTTCGAGCGACGATCTTGGGAGGCGCGACTGACGGATCGACGTCGGCGGCTCCAGTCGCGTACTTGGATGTCCCTCCCAAGTATTGTCGCACGCAAGCGAAGCCCACCCAGCAAGGCAGAACGAGCCCAGCGCTCGTTCTGCTTTTTTTGTTGCACGTGAGCGAATAAAGCCATGCAGCAGAGACACAGTAGACGACACAGACGCCGCGGAGATCAGCTGCAGCAATGACGGTCTTGGAAATAGCCGCAAAGATGCCGCAAGTAGTGAGCTGGGGGTTCGATCGTGTAACGTCTTGAGCTCCTGTGTCCTCAGTGATCTCTGCGGCAAATGTCCGGGGGCTGGCAGCCTGCAATACTATGACGACGTGTTTACTCGGTCTGGGCTCCAATCTCGGCGATCGCGAGGCCGCGCTCAACTCGGCGCTCGAACAAATCGACGCCTTGCCAAACGTGCGCGTCTCGCGGCGCAGCGAATGGCATCGGTCGCGGCCGCTGGGCGGGCCGCCAGATCAGGCCGAGTATCTCAATGCGGCCGCGGTTGTGGAGACAACCGTGCCTCCGTTGGCGTTCTTGGAGCTGCTGCAACGCATCGAGGCGCGGCACGGCCGAGTGCCGGCCGATCGCTGGGCGGCTCGGCCGCTCGACATCGATCTTTTGTTGTACGGCGATGAAGTGATCGAGATGCCGCAGTTGACGATACCTCACTTGCGGATGACGTTCCGCCGCTTCGTGCTGGAGCCGGCGGCTGGAGTCGCCCCACGGATGGCGCACCCGGTCATCGGCTGGCCGGTCGAGCGGCTGCTGTTGCACTTGAATGCGGCGAAGGACGAGGTCGTCATGCTCTCGCCGTCCGAGGCACTTCGCAGTGAATTGACGGCCAAGCTTTCGCAGCGGTTCGGCGCGCGTGCGATCGATGCGCCGACGTTCAAAACGGCCGATCAACTTTGGCCCGCGAGCTACGCCACGTGGTTGGCCGTAAGTCAAAGTGGCGAGGAGAAAACGACGGGCGAGCCAAGCGCCGGCGGCTTGCGGTACGCGGCCGCACAGTTTCCCAAGCTCACGATCATCTTGGACGCGGACGGCGGCGCACCGCGAGCGGTCAAGGCGGATTGGTCGGCGATTGTTCGGCAACCCGGCCGCGGGCCTATGCTACGACTGCAGCTCTCCGATCAGGCGGCCATTGAAGCGGAAGTCTTCGCGGCGATCGAGTCGGTCTGGCCGATCTAGGCCTCGCAAGCGCGATTCGCCTAGAATTCAGGTAGGGTGGGCACCGCCCACCAACAATCGACGAAAGTTGGTGGGCGGTGCCCACCCTACCTATGCCCGGCGCATCGCACCAACTAATGGCCCGACCGAGCGTGATAAACCGTGGCGACACAATGCGCGAAGCGGTCCTGGCTGCGCAACTCGAGTCGGACAGTCGGGCTCGTGCCGACCATGGGTGCGCTGCACGAGGGCCATCTGAGCTTGCTGGATGCCGCACGGGCCGAGTGCGACGTCACGGTTGTTACGATTTTTGTGAACCCCACGCAGTTCGGAGCGGGCGAGGACTTTCGCCGCTATCCGCGCGACCTGAATCGCGACCTGGCACTGCTCGGCGAGCGCGGCTGCGATCTGGTGTTCGCGCCGCCTGGGGATGAGATGTATCGGTCCGACCACGCAACGTTCGTGGAAGTCGGGCCGCTTGGCCGCGTGTTGGAAGGCGAGTTTCGGCCGACGCATTTTCGGGGCGTGGCCACGGTGGTTCTCAAGTTGTTTTTGCTGGCGCCGGCCGACCGGGCCTACTTCGGACGAAAAGATTATCAGCAGACGCTTGTCGTGCGGCAGATGGTTGCCGACCTCAACGTGCCAATCGACGTGCGCGCGTGCCCGATTGTGCGCGAGGCCGACGGCCTGGCGATGAGCTCGCGTAATGCGTACTTATCCGAGGGCGAGCGGGCGCGGGCGCTGGCATTGCCGCGGTCACTACGATTGGCCGAAGAGCTCGTTGCATCTGGAGAACGAGATGTGGCCAGCATCCGGCGGCAGATGCAGCATGAAATTGATCGCTCTGGCGGCGTTGACGTTCAGTACATCGCTTTTGTGAAGGACGGAACGGTAACACCGGTCGAGCGAATCGAGGGCCCGACGACGATCGCCATCGCGGCGAAAGTTGGCGAAACGCGGCTGATTGACAATACGTTGGTGAGTAGGTGAGTAGGTGAGTAAGTGAGTAGGGATCGTTAAGTGAAGTTGGTTACGCGTTCCCAATGTCGAATTAGTTGACTGTTCATATAACTAGTAGACACTGAAGTACTTCGTACTTAGTACGCAGTAGTCGGTACTGACGTACCAAGTTCTAACTTACTCGCACGCAAGCCAACTCGACAACTCAGCCGTCTACCTGCACCCACTCACCTACTCACTTACTCACCTACTCACCCAACATTCACGCCATGTGCAGCGAACTACTTCGCATCCCGTACGAAATCGGTGGCGTGCCGATCTTTGGCGTCGGCGTGCTGCTTGCCCTATGGGCGGTGGCGAGCGCCGCAACGATCGTCGGGATGGTGCGTCAATTCGGCTGGAGCGCGGAGACGTTGGGTGCGCTGCCGCTCATGCTTTTGGTCGGAGCAGCCATTGTTTTTTTCCGCGCGTGTTTCCCGACGGGTTTCCAGTCCGCGGCTACGGCCTTTTGCTGTTGGTGGGAATCACGAGTGGCCTAGCGCTCGCGATGCTGCGCGCGAGGCAAGCTGGACTGAACCAGGAGCTGATCCTGTCACTAGCGATGTGGCTTGTTGTGTGCGGCGTGATCGGTGCCCGCTTGTTTCACGTCGTCGAATATTGGGACACGAAATTTGCCGGCAAGGCGCCTGTTGAAACCTTGCTGGAAATCTTGAATGTGCCGGAAGGCGGGCTGGTGATCTACGGCGCACTTTTTGGCGGTGCCGTGGGACTAGTCGCCTTCACTCGCAAGCACCGTTTGCCGCTGTTGTCGATGGCCGACCTCGTTGCGCCCAGCCTCTTGGTGGGGCTGGCCTTTGGCCGAATCGGCTGCCTCCTGAACGGCTGCTGCTACGGCGGGCAAACCGAGTTGCCGTGGGCTGTGACGTTTCCAAAAATAGGTTCGCCGCTTGAAGCGGCAAAAGGCGACATGCCGCGATACAGTCCACCGTATTTCGATCAGGCGGTGCATGGCGAGATGCACGGCTTCCGACTCGATGCAGACGAGCAAGGCCGACTCGTTGTGACGCGAGTTGAGCCGCAATCGCCGGCGGCCGCAGCCGGCCTGAGGAAGAGCGATGAGGTCACGACGATCAACGGAAGGCGCGTCGAGTCGATGGAAGATGTGAAGCCGGTGATGCTCACGGCGCTTGAAACGGGCAAGAACCTGCGGCTGGGGCTGGCGACTGGTAAATCGGTGGAGATCGCCGCGGCGCCCATGCCGCCTCGCAGCCGGCCGGTCCACCCGACTCAGGTTTACAGCGCCATCGACGCCGGCATCTTGGGCTGGCTGTTGTGGTCGTTCTACCCGTTTCGCCGGCGCGACGGCGAAACGATCGCACTATTGTTAACGATCCATCCGATCACGCGGTTTCTGCTGGAGATCATACGCACCGATGAGCCGGCCGTGTTTGGCACCGGCATGAGCATCTCGCAGAACATCAGCATCCTGCTCTTGGCGTGCGGCCTGGCGTTGTGGTGGTACTTGTCCAAGCAGCCGCGGGGAATTGTCTGGCCGCTGGCCACGGCGCCCGAGCCCCAGAAACAGCCCGCGCCGCGACGGGCCGAAGCCGCAGCACGCCGGTCGTAACTCGTTGACCGGCGGCGAATTAGGGCCGATTATTCCGTCGGAGATTTTTTTTCGCAAGATATCTCGCGGCGGCGGCAACTATCTTTCAGCCATGCGCGGCGACGACACCACCCAGCGCGGCGGCGAGTCGGCGGCCAATCAAGTCGATTGGACTGTGCTGCTGGCCCAGCATGCGCGCTGGCTGCGCACCGTGGTGCTTGCTCGCGTGGGCGAAGCCGCGGCTGCGGACGATGTGCTGCAAGAGGTTGCCATATGCAGCCGTGGAGAAAGGGCATCAGCTCCGCGACCCAGCCAGCGCGGCGCCGTGGTTGTATCGCCTGGCCGTGATGGCGGCGCTGCAATACCGGCGGCGCCAGGGTCGGCGTCGCAAGCTGCTCGACCGGTTTGCCGAACGCAGTCGGCTCGAGGATGGCGAGACGCGCGAACTCGATCCGCTCGATTGGCTATTGGCCGATGAGCGGAAGGCGATGATTCGCAAGGCGCTGCGCGCCTGCCGCAACGCGACGCGGAAATCCTGCTGCTCAAGTACACCGAGGACTGGACCTATCGCGAATTGGCAGAGCATTTGGGACTGACCACCAGCGCGGTCGAAGCCCGACTGCATCGAGCCCGGCAGAAGATGCGAATAGCGCTCGCGGCAGTTGACCCGACGCTGGTCGGATTGCCGCGGTAGTTGATTTATGAAACCGCCAAGGACGCCAAGAATTGCAAACATCGAATGAGTTCTTGGCGATCTTGGTGTCCTTGGCGGTTTACTTAGTTTTTTGAGAAACATTTAGCAATGCACGAAGAGCTTGCACAAGACGACATCCAGTTCGACCGCCTGGTCGACGGCGAGCTTTCGGCGTATGAGCGGCGCCGGCTTTTGGCGTCGCTGGACGATCAGCCCGGCGGCTGGCGTCGTTGTGCGCTCGCGTTTCTAGAATCACAGTGTTGGAGTGAAGGGCTCGGCGAGTTTTTGCGACAGCCAGCGGCACCCGATGCTGCGAACGAAAAGATCAGCGTTGCGCGTGACGCGCCGGCTCGCCTTGAACGACGGCGACAGGTCGTGTGGCTGGCGGTTGCGGCCGGCTTGCTGGCGGCGTTCACTTTGGGACTGACGTGGCGCGGCGGCGCGCCGATTGCCGGTAATGCTGCTGCGCCGTCCGGGGAAACGATCGCCGAAGTCGTTCCGCCGCCGGCATCCGATTCGTCCGACGCCGCGGGCGCGACCAATGCGCTCACGCTTTGGGTGCGCGACGAGACGGGCAAAGCGCGGCCGCTTCGCGTTCCACTCGTGGACGCCGGGACGCTGGACCAGCAGCTTGGCCTTGAGTTTCAAACGGGGCTGCCCGCCGACGTGCGCAGCCAACTGCAGGACCGCGGCTTCGACGTTCACTCAAAGCGCCGCTACGCGCCGCTGTGGCTTGAAAACGGCCGGCCCATGATTGTGCCGGTGGAGGATACGAGGATCGTGCCGGTGAGTCGAGTTTGGTGAGTAAGTGGTAGTAAGTGAGTAAGTCGGGTGATACCGCGGGGAACTGGCCACGATACGAGTACTAAGTACCTGAGTACCGAGTACGTAGTACCAAGTAAAGACCGCTCGAATTGGTGTCAGCTCGCCGTTACACCTACTCACTTTCTCATCCAACGTTTAACCCTTAGGAGAAGAGAACGATGTCACACAATTTTTTACGAGGCGCCATGGGCTTTGCGCTGATCGCCGTCACTGTCGTTGGGGCCGGGGCGATTGTCCAGGCTCAACAGAATGAATCCGGCGATCAAGGTCGCGTCGTGCAGATCGGCGAAGACGACGTGGATGATTCTCGAGAGACACAACGTCTTTCGAGGCCCGGACCGACGGACGGAGCGATCGTCGACGCGCCACAAGCCCCAAAGTATTGGATCGGTTTGCTGGGCGGGCTGATTCAGGAAGATCACCCGTTGCGTGCCCACTTGGATCTCCCGACAGGTGAGGGGTTGCTCGTGGCCGACGTTGTGCCCAACAGTCCCGCGTCGAAGGCCGGCCTCAAGAAGAATGACATTTTGCTGCGAGCGAACGATACGCCATTGAAGGCGATGACCGATCTCGTCGATTTGGTCGGCACCGAGGGCGAAAAGAAGAGCCAGATCGCGCTCGAAGTTTTCCGTCGCGGCGAGCGTGAGACGATTTACGTCACGCCCGAGGAGCGGCCGGCCGACGCGCAGGTTTCGACCGGCGGATTCGGCGAAGGCAGCCTTGGTGAAGGCGCCGGTTTGCCCGAAGGCGTTGACGAGCTGATGCGACAGTTTCAGCGTGGCCAGCTTCAGGGCGGCCAGCGGCCGTTTAATTTCCGCAACTTCGGCCCCGGCGTGATCGTCGGCGGAGACGGGATGGCGAACGTTCCCAATGGCGTCTCTGTGAGCATTACCAAGAAGGAGGGCCAGCCCACGCAGATCACCGTCAAGCGCGGTGACGAGACGTGGGAAGTCGTCGGCGACGATCCGAAGTCGCTCGACAAGCTGCCGGACGACCTGCGGCCGTTCGTCGAGCGGATGCTGCGCGGCCTGCGCCGGTAGGTTTCGACCCCCAAATGCCGAACATGGAACATTTGGAGCGACGCGGCTTCGGCGACGACCGCCTGAGCGAGCGTCTTGAGCAGATGGAGCAGCGAATGGAAGAGCTGCAACGCCGGCTGTTGGGTCCGAACGGCGAGAATGGCGATCAGGAGAGCGCTGAAGAAGCGGAAGAAGCAGAGGCCCACTGAAATCCCTGCCTGGTCCGAAGGTCCCCCAGCCTTTGGGCCATCAGATTAGCCGGGCCGCGCACAAGCTGCGCGGTCCGGCTTTCTTTTTTGAACGGAGTATCAAGGCAATGTAACAGGAGGGCGCAGAGGTAGCAGAGTGTAATTCAACGTTAAGCGATTTTTTGTGGCGGTTACTTCAATAGGCGTATTTTGTAAAAAAGGCAGATAGACGATCTCTGCTTCCTCTGCGACCTCCTGTTCAATAATTTGTATTTGAATCAATCAATAAGGCGAGGCGCTTTGTCAGGTTAGTTTGAAGTTGTGTTCATGTTGAGGACTTGTCCATCGGACAAAAGTCGCGCTTGTAGGTCACTGTAAAGCACTGCCTGCACGGCGATGTCTTGGTCGATCGCGATGGCGGCCGCGGTGGCGGCCGATTGGCCGAGGATCATGAACACCGGCTCCATGCGGATCGAGCCGTAGGCGATGTGTGAGCTCGACACGCACACCGGCACCAGCAGATTGTCGCACTCGCTCGTCGCTTGGGCACGATCGAGCGGTAGCTGATCGGGTACGGCTCCGAAGCCGTGCACTTGCACGTCGCCTTCGTTTTGCACGCGGCCATCCGGCGTGACATACCGCTGGCAGTTGTGGCTGTCCATGCCGTAGGCGCCCATGCCGACGGAATCCTCGACGACTTTTGAGCCGCGGCAGTTGTGCTCGGTCATCACGTACGGGCCGATCATCCGGCGTGCTTCGCGCACATAGAGCTGCGTCGGCCAGTTGTCGTTGTCGACAAATTCGTCGGCCGCGAGGCCGAGCCGCTGAAATTCGTCGCGCACCTTTTTCGGCACGCGATCGTGATTGGCGAGCGTCCACATCAGGCCTTGCTGATACGACACATGGTCGGCGATGATCGCTCTCGCGCGTTTCGTAATCGGCATCCGGGTAGTCGTAGCTGCCGCCGATGTAGTCGGTCGAGAAGGCGTGGTTGTTGTTCGTGTCGGTTTTGCGATTGGGCATCCACACCGGGTTCCACGGCGCGCGGTTGATCGCCGGCCTCGAAGTTGCGCAGCAGTAGCTCGTAGCGCGACTCGTCGTAATCGGCCGGCTTCGGCCAGGGACGGCGGTTTGCCGGCGACGTCGGTCGTGCAAAGGCGGTAGCAATACGCCTGCACGCAGCGGTCGCCGGTGCCGTCCGGCGGCAGCTCTTTCACTTGGATGCCCCACAATAGGCCGGTCGCCGGATCGCCCGGCTTTACGAACGGATCGACGGCGTGCGTGAACCGATGATTCTTGACGTTCAGCTTTGGCTGCACGCCATTGAGCGTTTCGCCGTACACGGCGTTGGCCTCGCGGCCGACGTGATACTCGACGCCCGCGGCCTCCATCAGATCGCCTTCGTAGGTGGCGTCGATGAACATCCTTCGCGAAGAACGTGCGGCCCGGATTCCAGTCGTGATCGACTCAATGCGCGAGCCGTTTTTCTTCACGCCATCTCCGCGGTCCAGCCGTTCGTTGATGATCGGCTCGATGCCGGCCTCCTCCAGCATTGCTGCGATACACGCGCGTGGCGACGTGCGGCTCGAACGTCCACATCGTGTCGTCGTCGGAGTTGTAGCGCGGATTGCGGGCGTTGTATTTGTCGCGGGTCTCGTGCACCCAGGCGTCGTCGTTTTCATAATACGTGCGGATGCGGCGATAAAAGTCGCGCGCCAGGCCGCCGATGACTTGCTTGTTGCCGATATCGGTGGCGCCGAGGCCGCCCGTAGTGAGGCCGCCTAGATGGTTCGACGGTTCGATCAGCGCAACGCTCTTTCCCATCCGCTTGGCCTGAATCGCCGCGATGATCCCGGCCGACGTGCCGCCGTACACAACGACGTCGACCTTGTTTTCGCGAGAGGTATTCGCGGCCGCTTCGGTGTTCCGCGATGACAGTCGCAAGGTCCACCGGTGATCCGCCATTCCGCTTGCTCTCGTCCGCCGCTTCCATGAACGCGAACATCTCGAGCGTTTCCTGGCGGCTGACCGGCTCTTCGCGGGTGATGAAGAACGTGCAGATTTTTTCGACAAGCGGACCGTAGCCGGAGAAGCCCGCCCGGTGGACGACGCCTTTGGTTCCGAACAAAGTGGCGGCGTAGGCCCCGCCTTGTTTCACGCCGCGGTACGTGCCGATGCGGCCATCGCTCCACTTGCCGGTCACGACGGTTGTGGAATCCGTATCCGTGCGCGTCAATGTTTGGCAGCCGGGGCCGAGAATCGTGTACAGCGCTTCGACGCCGTGCACGCCGTACCAGAACAAATCGGGGTGGCTTGGCTCGATGCTCATCGGGCTTACCGTTTCGCAGCCGACGACCTCGCCCACCGACTTGTCATTCGCGACCGATTGCACCTCGTCGCAAAATCGCAGCGCCGAGGAGGTGAAGCAGGGCGTTTTGGTTGCGTCCGCATAGCGAAAGATTGCAGCCACGTGGCCGAGCGAGGCGGCGGCCGGCTTATCGATGAACACCGGCTTGCCGCGTGCGACCGCGCGGAACTGCGCGAGGTGCACGCGGCCGTCGACGCTTTCCAGCAGGATGGCGTCGGACTTGTCGGCAACCTCTTCGATGGAGCCCGCGATTTCGATGCCGCGCTCGCGAAGCTCGCGGACGAAGCCGTCGATGCGGTCGCGGCTGGACGGCAAGTCGGGGCTGCCGCCGGGAAAGGCAATCGTCACTTCGCAGCGGGCCAACGCTCCAGTCGCCTTCGGGTCGTTGATCGCGTTTGTGAAAGCGATTACGTGCGACGTATCGCAGCCCACGATGCCGACGCGGATGATGGGCTGTTCCTCCGCCGCCCCAGTTGCCGCCTGGAATGCGACCGATACGCAGCACAAAAACATGGAAACGTACTTGATCATCGTTGATTTCCGCAAAGCTACAGTAGAAACTAGCCAGCACCGCGCGGGCCTATTATAGTTGCGTCCAGCGGCACCGTCACGCAGCGTCAGCCGTATGTTTGAATCACGAAAACACGAAAGTACGAAAGCGCGAAAGATATGAGCTCATGTCAGTTTTTCGTCCTGTCGTACTTTCTGCGCTTTCGCGATTCATAATTTAAGTTGCGCGTCGACCTGCGCTGCGTTGTCAGCGCCTGTGCGTGAGATGATTTTGGAACACTAATTTCCGCTAATCCACACTAATTCGAGTTAGTGTAGATTTGCGAAGATTAGCGTTCGTCCTACGAGATTGATTTGTCGTTTGGGTCATCACCAGCGTGGAGCCACAACATGCGATTCAACTTCCACGTTTTCGGTTGCTTGCTTTTGCTTTTCAATTCGACAGCAGTCTTTGCGCAGCAGAACAACGAGCCGCCGGACGGGTTTACGGCGCTGTTCAACGGCCGCGATTTCGAGGATTGGACAGGCGGCGCGACGCGCGATCCGCGCGAAGTGGAAGCACTTCCGCCGGCCGAGCGGGAGGAGCACGACGCCCAGATGGCGCGGCAGCTCAAGCAGCATTGGCGCGTGGAGGACGGCGTACTCGTGAGCGACGGACGCGAGCCCTACCTGGCCACCACACAGAAGTTCGGCGATTTCGAGTTGTGGGTTGATTGGCTCATTCACCCCAAAGGCGACAGCGGTATCTATCTGCGCGGCGTGCCGCAGGTGCAGATATGGGATCCCACCGACGAAGACGCCCATCGCAACGGGGCCGACAAGGGCTCCGGCGCACTGTGGAACAACCAGAAGCACGAGCGGTTTCCTCCGGAAGTGGCCGACCGGCCGCCCGGCGAGTGGAACCGCATGTTCATCCGCATGGTGGGGCCTTACGTGTCGGTGCGGCTCAACGACCGAGAGGTCGTCGACAACGTCGTCATGGAGAACTACTACGACCGCGCGATTCCGGTCTTCATGCGCGGGCCGATCTATTTGCAAACGCACGGCGCCGAGATCGCGCTTTCGCAATGTGTTCGTGCGCGAGATTCCCTACGAAGAATCGGTTCGCGCGCTCGTCGAGATTCGCGGCGGTGAAGATGGCTTCGAGCCGCTGTTCAACGGCGAGGACCTCAGCGGTTGGATTGGCGCCGTAAACGACTATGAGGTCGCGGACGGCGCCTTGCGCTGCAAGGCAGGGCAGGGCGGCAACCTGGTCACCGAGGAAGAGTTCGATAACTTCGTGCTGCGGTTCGAATTCAAACTGCCGCCCGGCGGCAACAACGGCCTGGCGATTCGCGCGCCGACGCGGAAGGCGACCTCGCCTACACGGCGATGGAGCTGCAAATTCTCGACAACTCGGCCGCCCAATATGCCGAGTTAGAGGACTACCAATATCACGGCAGCCTGTACGGCCTCGCGCCCGCCGCGCGCGGCTATTTGCATCCGCCCGACCACTGGAACTACCAGGAAGTTGTCGTCGACGGCGACCGGATTGAGGTGCACCTCAACGGCTTTGAGATACTGAACGTGAACGTGGCCGAGGCCCGCCAAAAACCGCTCGACGGAAAGGAGCACCCGGGCGCCTCGCGCACGAGCGGCCGCATCGGCTTTGCCGGCCATAACGACCCGGTCGCCTTTCGCAACATCCGCGTGAAGCGAATCGAGTCGAAATAAAGTGTGCCGCGGTTCCATCGGCATCCTGCCGGCCGCGGCAAATCCCTGGCTATTTCGCCGCCATTCGAAAACTTGACCGCCCGACGGGCTGCATTTATTATGAAATTGGGCTAATTGTCGGATCTTTTCAGCCCGCTGCTGTTTGCCCGAGTCCGGGCGTAGGACGCGCCGCTCCGCCTGTCTTGAAACTCCAAACCAATACGCGCGGCCAACTCTTGCCGGCTCGCCCGTCGCCAGGAA
The DNA here is from genome assembly GCA_963713365.1 of uncultured Planctomycetota bacterium. Classification (GTDB taxonomy): domain Bacteria; phylum Planctomycetota; class Planctomycetia; order Pirellulales; family Lacipirellulaceae; genus JABDGM01. The sequence continues at coordinate 572,386 of CAVQLN010000017.1, forward strand.
TCAATCTGTGATCCTATACATCATCGGGGCCCTGGCGTTGGCGGCGATTGTGTTCGCCTTCTTCAGTGCGAAGACGTGGCACTGGGGTTACGTGCTGGTGGTGGTCGGCATCTTTTTCTCGACCTTGGGCTATTTCATCCTCGCCGCCGAAGTCCTGCGAGTTAACGCCGTGCTGCGAAAGCAGGTGACCGAGCTCGATACGAAACTGGCCACGTTCGAAGGACAAAACGCCGCTCTCGAAAGGGGCAGCGACGACGCGGCCGTCATCAATCAGTTGCGGAATGCGGAGGTCCGGATCCGGGATGATCAGGAAACGCTTCCGAGCATGGCCGAGTTGGAGCATCAGTTGCTCTTGGCCACTCGCGAGCGCGGCGCGCCTGGTGGAACGTAATGCCCGCCGAAATCGGCACCCAACAAATTCAAGTCAGCGTCGAGCGTCCGGTACCGGCAGGAATACGACCGGAGAGCGTGGTCGTCTTATTCGAGGCAGGCGAGCCGAGGTTGCCGGCCGAGGGACAGCCTCCGGGTCCGCAATACTTGGGTGAGTTTCGCGTGACGGCAGCGGCCGCTCAGACGGCAACGCTTCAGCCGGTTCTGCCGCTGGATGATTTCGAGCGACAGCGATTGGCGGCCAGCCGTGGGCCGTGGGTCATGTATGATGTGATGCCCGCCGATCGTTACAAGATCTTTGCCGGGATGACCGAAGAACAGCTTCGTCAGACAATGCCGCCGCAGAGCGTTGAGGAATACATTCGGCACCGAAAGGAACCCGCCCAAGGCGAAGACCCGCTACGCATAGCCAATTTCGATGAGTCCGGCAAACGGCTTCCGCCCGATGCACCGGCGGATCAGATCGCCAAAAAGGAATATCAGCGGCGGCTGCGCGACTACGCCGTGGAATTCGCCGAGCTGGCGCGGCAACGGCTGGTTCTGTCCGTGGAAACTGCCGCGGGCAAAAAAGACCTGGAGCAATATCAGACGGCCTTGAAGAGCGCCGAACAATTGGGGGCCTTCCGCGAGGACGAAATCCAGAAGCTCAATGGCGATCTGGCCGGCGCCACCAAGGACCAGCAGGCCATCGAGCAGCACCTTGCGCAGCTGAAACAACAGCTTGTTCGAGGAAATCAACTTCTTGCCGAGACGCTGCGGCGCAATAGCGAACTGGCGCGTCAGCTTGCGGTGCGCGAACGTGGATCGCGTGGCGCTACGACGCCCAATCAGCCGAGCACTCCGCTCGCATTGGGCGTGAATTGACGGTAGGTCCGCCGAGCCGAGGCGAACTAAGTCTGTGCCGCTCGGCTCGCGGCACCTACGTCGAATGGCGCTGCTCTCGCTGCCGAACTGGCATACAATGACTTCGGAGTCGCCGAGTTCGTGAGAATTCAGCGTCGTCGAAGTTATATTCATCCACTGAATTCTTGCGAATTCAGCTACCAGCAGCAGCGCGACGCATGGGAATCTACGACCGAGATTACGAGCGCGGCAGGCAATACGACGGGGAGCCCGGGTTTCACCTGGGCGGCCCGGTTACGCTCACCACGAAGCTGGTGATCGTGACGTTCGGCGTGTACCTGGTTCAGTTCTTCACGAACCAATGGATCACGGACTTTGGCTCGTTGCAGGCCGACTGGTGGCGGCGCCCGTGGCTCGCGTACCAATTGCTAACCTACGGTTTCCTCCATGACCCAAGGGATCTGATGCATATTGGGTTCAATATGCTGGGGCTGTGGATTTTTGGACGCCAGATCGAAGCAAGATACGGGCGGCGCGAGTATCTCACATTTTATTTCACGGCGCTGGTCGTCGCGGGCTTGGCCTGGACAGTGGCTGAAATTCCCAGTGGCCGCAACGTGGCGATGCTCGGTGCATCCGGGGCGGTCACGGCCGTGGTGATTCTGTTTGCGCTGAATTATCCACACGTCACGGCGATGTTCATGATGCTGTTCCCCATGCCGATGTGGATTGCCGGGGCGCTGATTGTGGCCTTCGACATCGCGGGGGCCATCGGCCGCTTTGGCACGACGGCGTTCACAGCCCATTTGGGCGGGGCGGCCCTCGCCTTTTTGTATTTTCGTTATGGCCTGCGACTGGAGCGCTGGCTGCCGAGCGAAGCATCGCTTTCGCGCTTGCGCCGCAGGCCGAAGCTGCGAGTGCTCGACCCCGACGCTGACGGCGAATCGGAAACAGACCTCGCTGTCGATGAAATCTTGCGGAAAATTCAAGACCATGGGCAGGATAGCCTCACTAGGCGCGAGCGACGAATTTTGCAGAAGGCCAGTCAGAAGTATCAGAAGAGGCGGCCGTGATTACGGTTAGTGAGTTAGTAGGTGGCCCAAGCGAAATGAATGCGGGTTTGAAAACACTGTTAAACCAGATCATGGTCATTCACGCACTTGGTACTAAGTACTGATTAAGTACCCTGTCCCCAGTACGTCGACTCTCCTACTCATCTACTTGCTCACTCACCTACTCACTCCCCAACACCATGATCGTCGCCATTACTGGTTCAAGCGGCTTGGTGGGGACGGCGCTGGTCGAGACCCTGGAGACCGGCGGCCATTTGGTGCGCCGGTTGGTGCGCCGGCCCGTGCGCAATGCGCAGCGCGAAATACGTTGGGATCCGGCTGCCGGGACGATCGACGCCGAGCAGTTGACCGGTGTCGACGCGATCGTTCACCTGGCGGGCGAGAATCTGGCCGATCATCGCTGGACTGAGGCCGCGAAGGCGCGAATTCGCGATAGCCGCATTCTTGGCACGCGGCTGTTATGCCGAACGATTGCCAGCCTGGCATCGAAACCTTCAGTGCTCGTGAGCGCGTCGGCCGTTGGTTATTACGGCAATCGCGGCGGCGGAATTCGTCAATGAATCGTCGCCGCCAGGCCGCGGGTTTCTTGCGGAGCTGTGCCAACAGTGGGAGGCTGAAACGCATCCAGCGCGGGACGCCGATGTTCGCGTCGTCAATTTGCGGCTGGGCGTTGTGCTGAGTCGACAGGGCGGCGCTTTGGCAAAGATGCTCACGCCGTTCAAGCTGGGTCTCGGCGGAGTGATCGGCAGTGGCCAGCAATTTCTCAGTTGGATTTCGCACGATGATGTGGTCAGCGCAATTCAATTCGCGCTCACTGCGGCGGCACTGAGTGGACCCGTCAACGCCGTGGCACCGCAGCCGGTGACTAATCGCGAGTTCACTAAGACGCTGGGCCGCGTGCTCGGCCGGCCGACGTTTTTTCCCATGCCGGCGTTTGCGGCCCGGTTGGCGTTTGGCGAGATGGCCGATGAAATGCTTCTCAGTGGCGTACGCGTCGAGCCGGGCGCGCTTTCGTCGGCCGGGTTTGCGTTCCAGCATCCGCAATTGGAGCCCGCGCTACGGCATGCGATTGCGGCGCAATTCGCGCGATGCCGGCCTACCCAGCAATCGTTTAGCTAATCCGCAAGCGATCGTTGTGTGGAGTTCTCTTGCGCGAATCCGCGAGCGACGTGTCCATCGCGGCCACCGTTCTTGGTTCGATGTGGCTGGATGTTCCCATTGGCTCAAGTTGGAAAGCCGGGTAAACTTATGTGTTTGGCGAAGTAACTGCTTTGCTGGCAATAGTTTGATGGCGATTCATTCAAAAGTCGTGGTGCTGGGAGGCGGTCCGGGCGGCTATGCGGCCGCGTTTTTGGCCGCCGACCTCGGGCTGGAAGTCGCGATCGTCGAGGCCGATCAGCGTCTTGGCGGCACATGTTTGTTGCGCGGCTGCATTCCGTCGAAGGCACTTTTGCATGTCGCCAAAGTGATCAGCGAGGCGGCCGAGATGGCCGAGTGGGGCGTTGAATATCCGAAGCCGCGTCTGTCGGTCGACAAGATGCGGGCCCGCAAGGAAAAGGTCATCGAGACGCTCTCCGGTGGTCTCGCGCAGTTGGCCAAGCGACGGAACGTGCGCGTGATTAACGCGCGGGGAATTTTTGTCGATTCGCAAACACTGCAACTGGAAGGCGGCGACCGCAGCACGTATGACAGTGAGCGGCTTACGTTTGAACATTGCATCCTGGCGACCGGCTCGGTGCCGGCGATGCCCAAGATGTTCAATATCGATTCGCCGCGCGTGATGGATTCCACCGATGCGCTGGCGCTGGAAGAAGTGCCCAAGTCACTGCTTGTGATCGGCGGCGGATACATCGGATTGGAAATGGGCACCGTCTATGCGGAGCTTGGTTCGTCGGTCACCGTCGTGGAGCTGCTGGACGGGCTATTGCCCGGGGCGGATCGCGACCTGGTGAAGCCACTGGAAAAGCGAATTCGCGAGCGGTTCGCCGGCATTTACTTGAACACGAAGGTGGTGGAGCTCGAAGATGCGGGTGAAAAGGTCAATGTGCGCGTGGAAGGTTCCGAGCTCGAGCGGCACGCACGCATTCGACCGCGTGCTGGTGTCGGTCGGCCGCCGGCCGGTGACCAGCGGCATCGGCCTGGAAAGCACGAAGGTAAAGATCAACGAACGAGGTTTCGTTGAGGTCAACGAACAGCAGCGCACGGCCGATCCGCATATTTTGGCGATCGGCGACGTGGCCGGCGAACCGATGCTCGCCCACAAGGCATCGCACGAGGGCAAGGTGGCGGCCGAAGTGCTCGCCGGCCGCCCGGCTGCGTTCGAGCCGCAGGCAATTCCGGCCGTTGTATTCACCGATCCGGAGATTGCTTGGGCAGGACTTACCAGCGAGGAAGCGCAGCGGACCGGACGCGACGTGACGGTGGCCCAATACCCGTGGCAGGCCAGCGGCCGGGCCATTGCCATCGGCCGCACCGATGGAATGACCAAATGGCTGATCGATCCATCGACCGATCGCGTGCTGGGTTGCGGCATTGTCGGAACGGGCGCGGGCGAGCTGATTTCCGAAGCGGTGGTTGCGATCGAAATGGGCTGCACGGCCCGCGACGTGGCCGATTCGATTCATCCGCATCCGACCTTGAGCGAGACGCTGTCGTTTGCGTCCGAAGTTTATTTAGGCACGGCGACAGAGGTTTATCGGCCAAAACGAAAGTAATCAGAAAAGATTTGCCACAGAGGACACGGAGACACAGGAGACACACAATTTGCCAGGAAGCGACTCCAAATGCAGAATGTTCGATGGGAAATATATCATTAGAATGCTGCATTGCAACCTTTGTATTTAGCATTCTCATACTTGCTTCTTCGTCGCCTGTGACCGCTGTGATTCGTGGCTAACAAACGTTGGACACTCATCACTATGGCTGACACAGAAGTAGTAAAGGTGAACTCGACCGATTCCGGACGACGTCGACCCGGCCGAAACGGCCGAGTGGCTGGAGTCGCTGGATTACGTGCTGGAGCGCAAGGGTCCGGAGCGCGTGCGGCAACTGCTCGAGGCGCTGGAGGAATCGGCGATTCGCAACGGCGTGGAGCTGCCGTTCACGGCCACCACGCCGTACATCAACACGATTCCGCACGATAAGCAGCCGCGCTATCCGGGCAAGCGCGAGCTGGAGCGGCGGATCAAAAGTTTCGTGCGCTGGAACGCCATGGCCATGGTTGTGCGCGCCAACCGCGAGGTGGCCGGCATCGGCGGGCACATTTCGACGTATGCATCGTCGGCAACGCTCTACGAGGTGGCGTTCAACCACTTCTTCCGCGGCCGGGGCGAGAGCGGCTTCGAAGGCGACCAGATTTATTTTCAGGGCCACGCGTCGCCCGGCATGTACTCCCGCGCCTATCTCGAGGGCCGCCTCAGCGAACAGCAGCTCGTGAATTTCCGCCGCGAGCTACAGCCGGGTGGCGGATTGTCGTCCTATCCCCATCCGTGGCTGATGCCGAATTTTTGGGAGTTCCCCACGGTATCGATGGGTCTGGGGCCGATCATGGCCATCTATCAGGCCCGGTTTAATCGTTATTTGACGGACCGAGGGATTGTCGACCTTTCCGGCAAGCACGTGTGGGCCTTCATGGGCGACGGTGAGTGCGACGAGCCGGAATCGCTGGGGGCGATAACGCTCGCGTCGCGCGAGCAGCTCGACAATCTCATCTTTGTGATCAACTGCAACCTGCAGCGTCTTGATGGGCCGGTGCGCGGCAACGGCAAGATCATTCAGGAGCTCGAAGGCACGTTCCGCGGCGCCGGCTGGAACGTGATCAAGGTGGTTTGGGGCAGTGACTGGGACCCGCTGCTGGAAAAGGACGAGAGCGGTCTGTTGATGCGGCGGATGATGGAAGTCGTCGACGGCCAGTACCAGAGATATGTGGTGTCCGGCGGCGAATACATCCGCCAGGACTTCTTCGGCAAGTATCCCGAGCTGCTGGAGCTGGTGACCAACTATTCGGACGAGCAATTACAAAAAATGCGCCGCGGCGGGCACGATCCCGAAAAGGTCAATGCGGCGTACAAGTCGGCGATCGAGTGCAAGGGCAAGCCGACAGTGATCCTCGCCAAGACAATCAAAGGCTACGGTCTGGGCGAAGGCGGCGAGGGCCGCAACATGACCCACCAGCAGAAAAAGCTCAACGAAGAAGAGCTGCGCGAATTTCGCACGCGGTTTGGCATCCCGATTTCCGACGAGCGCGTGGCCGAGGCGCCTTTCTACCGACCACCGGAAGACAGCCCGGAAATGAAGTACTTGCGCGAGCGCCGCAAAGCGCTGGGCGGCTACGTGCCGGCGCGGTCGACGCAGCCGGTCACATTAAAGGTGCCGCGCCTGGCCGATTACGAAAAGACGATGGCCAAGCTGGTGAGCAAAGGGCCCGGCAAAGACATGTCGACCACGATGGGCTATGTGCGCCTGCTGAGCGACCTGTTGCGCGACCGCGAGATCGGCAAGCACATCGTGCCGATCGTGCCCGATGAATCGCGCACCTTCGGCATGGAAGGTTTGTTCCGCCAGGTGGGCATCTATTCGCACGTCGGGCAGCTTTACGAGCCGGTGGATTCCGATCAGCTCGCGTTTTACAAGGAAGCGAAGGACGGGCAGCTTCTCGAAGAGGGGATCACGGAAGCAGGCTCGATGTCTTCGTTCATCGCCGCCGGGACGAGCTATTCGTCGCACGGCGTGAGCATGATCCCGATGTTCATTTACTATTCGATGTTCGGCTTCCAGCGGATCGGCGACTTGATCTGGGCCGCCGCCGATGCCCGCGCAAAAGGCTTTGTCCTCGGCGGCACTGCCGGGCGCACCACGCTCAACGGCGAAGGCCTGCAGCACCAGGATGGCCATAGCCACCTCAACGCCATCGCGTTCCCGACCGTGCGTGCCTACGACCCCGCGTATGCGTACGAAACCGCCGTGATCATCTTCGACGGTCTGAAACGGCTGTATGAAGATAATGAAACAGCGATGTACTACATCACGCTGCACAACGAGAACTACCCGATGCCGGAGATGCCGGCCGGCTGCGCGGAGGGCATCATCCGCGGCATGTATCGCGTTTCCACCGTAAACGTTGGCGAGCCTGCTTCAGCGGGCGGGCAGATGCAGCACGTGCAACTGTTCGGCAGCGGGGCGATCCTGCGCGAGGCGCTGCGGGCACAGTCGCTTCTCGCCGACAAGTACAAGATCAGCAGCGACGTGTGGAGCGTCACCAGCTACACCGAGCTGCGGCGCGATGCGCAGGAGGCCGAGCGCTGGAACATGCTGCATCCCGAAGAGCCACAGCGGGTTCCGTATGTGGCCGAAATGCTGGCGGGCGCAACGGCCCCTATGTCGCCGCGTCCGACCATGTGCGGGCACTTGCCGAGCAGCTTGATCCGTGGGTTCCGGGCGGACTGTTCGCGCTAGGCACCGACGGCATGGGTCGCAGCGAAAGCCGCGCGGCGATGCGGCGGCACTTCGAAGTGGATGCCGAATCGATCACGATCGCCGCGCTGTATCAACTCAAAAAGCAAGGCAAATGCGACGGGCAATGCGTGGCCAAGGCTGTGAAAGAGCTGGGCATTAATCCGGAAAAGCAATCCGCCCTGTACGCGTGATGCAACAGAATCCCCCTCCCTTGTAGGGAGGGGCTAGGGGAGGGTTCGAATGGCGATTCGCCCGCTAAAGCGCGTAACCAATCAAACGCGCCGCCGCGCAATCGACTTGCGCCGCAAGTCGCCGCAACCCGAACAGATATTGTGGTCGATCTTGTGCCGGCGCAAGCTTGGAGGTTTGAAGTTTAGGCGGCAGCATCCTATCGAGCCGTACATCGTCGACTATTACTGTGCTTCCGCAAAGCTCGTCGTTGAGCTCGACGGCGAAAGTCATGAAGGTCGGCAATCGTATGATAAGGATCGAGCCCAGCATCTTTGCAATCTTGGTTTAAAAGTCGTTCGTGTAATGAATGATGATGTATTGAATAATCTCGATGGTGTGGCTGAGTTTATTTTACGGAAAGCCACAACCAGCAGTGCCGAACCCTCCCCTAGCCCCTCCCTAGGAGGGAGGGGGATTTCATAGACCATGTCAACACAGATCAAGCTTCCCAACTTGGGCGAGAATATTGAGTCGGGCGACGTGCTGAGCATCCTCGTGCGCGAAGGCGACACGGTGAAAGCGGACCAGGATCTGCTCGAGCTGGAAACCGATAAAGCGACGATGCCGATTCCCAGCCCGCAGGCGGGGAAGATCACGAAGGTGCTCGTGCGCGAGGGCGAAACGGTGAACGTCGGGGCGCCGATCATGGAAATCGAAGCGGCGGAAGGTGCCGAGAAGCCCGCCGCCAAGAAGCCCGAACAGCCAAAGCAGGAAAAGGCGCGCGGCTGCAAAGCCGAAAGAGCCCGAGCCGGAGGAAGCCGAAGAGCAGGCTATGGAAGCGGACGTTGAAGGCGGCGATATTCCGCCCGACGAAGAAGAACCGCCTCAACCGGAAGAAGAATCGGAAAAGCGGCAGCCGAAAAAGAAGGCGTCCTCGAAAACCGTAGCGAAGGCCAAGACGCCTGAGCCGGAAAGCGATGAAGTCGACGATGTGCCGGGCGACGGGCACGCTTCCGCTGCGGCCGGGCCGGCCGTGCGGCGGCTCGCACGGCAGTTGGGCGTGGAATTGCGGCGCGTGCGGCCCACTGGCGCCAGCGGCCGCATCACTGTCGAAGACGTGCGGGCTCACGTGCGCGAGACGAACGAGCAAGTTGCCGCCACAATGCCGCGCGGCGTCACGCCACCGGGCGCGCCTGATACCGACGAGTACGGCGGCGTGCGGCTCGAGAAAATGTCGCGCCTGCGGCAGACAATTGCCCGCAACATGCGTGGAGTCGTACACGACGATTCCGCAGCTCACGAATTTCGACGATGCCGACGTCACCGAGCTGGAGGACATGCGCGAGCAGAGCAAGGCGGACTACGCCGACCGCGGCATCAAGCTCACGTCGCTGCCGTTCTTGATCAAGGCGGTTGCCTCGTCGCTCAAGCGGCACCCGATTGCTGAACTCTTCCGTCGACATGGAAGAGAACCAGATCATTTACAAGGAGTACGTGAACATCGGCATCGCGGTGGACACGGAGCGGGGCTTGGTGGTGCCGGTACTGCGAGATGCCGACCGCAAGAGCATCGCGCAGATCGCCTCCGAGCTGGATGAGCTGGCGTCGACCGTGCGCGACGGCAAGTTCGATTTGGAGCTGTTGCGCGGCGGGACGTTTACGATCAGCAACCTCGGCTCGGTGGGCGGCACGTATTCGACGCCGCTGATCAATCCGCCGCAGGTGGCGATTCTGCTCAGCGGCCGCAGCCGCGTGATGCCGCAAATCGTCGACGGCGAATCGGTCGAGGCCCGGCTGATGATGCCGCTTTCGATCACGTATGATCACCGCGTGGTGGATGGGGCGGCGGCGGCGCGGTTTCTTAACGAAGTGAAGGGCTACCTGGCGGCGCCGGGGCGGTTATTGCTGGCGCCGTAGGCTTTGCGATTTCATCCCGCCCGCTGAAGCGGGCTCGCCAAACACGCGGCGAGCCCGCTTCAGCGGGCGGGCCTTCGGCGCTGCGTCAAATACCGCTTGTACGGCACGCCTTCGAGGAAGGCATTCAGTTCGTGCGATCGGCGAATTGCCGCGTCGAGCTCCACTCGCACGTGCGTGTGTGGGTAATCACGCCAATCGCTCGCAATGCCGTGCCGAATTGATTGCGTAAGCGTATACCGATACGCCAGCCGCGCCTGCTTTTCGTTGCGGATGCAACCGTCGAAATATTCTCGGCCCTTGGCATCGCGCCAGAATGGAACCACTCGTTCAGTCAACAAGTCGTTTATGAGTTTGGCGGTGGAACCGTGTAGGCGCTGCATCATCAGGGATACGTTGTTGCCGATGCGCAAATAGCCGAGCGTATGGTAATGGTTGTCGAGCAGGCTCGTGACCCAGGGTACGAAACCGAACTCGGCGGCGTAGTAGTCGAAACGGTCCCAGAAGACGCTCTTTGCGGCTTCGGTCGAGAATGCGGCGAACTTGTCGCGGCAGCGCGCGGTAATGAAATAGACTTGGTTGTCGACGTGCCAGTGCTCGAAGCGGTGGTGAGCGCGCGAGTTGGCGTTTTGGCTTCGAGAGATTTTCTCGATGCGCTTGGGCATGTGGGGATTGTAGCGAGTTGGTTCAATCGCCCGCAAGAATCCCGCCCGCAAGAATCCCGCCCGCTGAAGCGCGCCTCGCCGAGGCGTTACTGCCGCAGCGCTTGCAGCGGGAAGCAGAGCACGGGGATTGCCATGGAGGCGACGCCCAGAATCCAGCGGAAGTCGTCGAGCTCGACGCTGTCGTCCGCTGTGGGCGGGTGATGGATGCCCAGGACGATCACGAGAATCAGCATTGGCGTCCAGATGGCCGCCTGCTCCAAATTCAGGATGACGTAAATGATCGCGATGATCGTGAACGCCCGCGCGAGTTTGTAAGCGTCGCGGCCGAACAGGGCGTAGATCGTGTGCCCGCCGTCGAGCTGGCTCACCGGCAGCATGTTGAGCCCAGTGATGAGCATGCCGACCCAGCCCGCCATGAAATACGGGTTGAGCTGAGAAATCGCGACCCAGGACGCACGATCGGCCCACTGGGGATGCATCCATTCAATCAACCAGCGAACGATGACCGGGTTGTAAAGCTGAATGTCGTGCGGCGTCGGAGCCTCCGACAAATTGAGCTGGCGCACGCCGATATACAGGATCGGCGCAGCAACAACGAGGCCGGCCAGCGGCCCGGCGATGCCGATGTCGAAGATTTGTTTGCGGTTGGCGCGCATGCCGTCCATGCTGATCACCGCGCCCATCGTGCCGATGAGACTGAAGGGCACGGGAATGCAGAGCGGGTAACTGGCGGGAATGCGGTAGCGAACCGTCTGCAGAAAATGCCCCATCTCGTGCGTCAGCAAGATGGCCAGGACCGCTGCCATGTAGGTCAGTCCCTGCCGCCAATTTGCCGTGACGACGCGAAACGTTTCGCCCGGCTGCTCCATGAACTGTGGTTGCCAGTTCGCGGCGCCCACCCAGAACGTCGAGAGGCAGGTTGCGATGAATAGAACGAGGGGCAGCGTCAATCGCCGCCGCGGCGGCGACTGCAGGTGCGACTGTTGAAGCTCGGGCAGGGTTGCCCATTCACCTCCCGGCGGCATGGAACCGGGCGCGCGGTCGGGCGCCGTGGCGCTGGGCTGCGCATTCTCGGGCGTTGGAACCGCTGCAGAGGAAGGCGGAGCTGAGACTGGCACCGGCGGCGTTGCAGGCTGCGGTTGTTCCGGTGGGCCGGGTTCGGAAGGAGTCGGAGTGCTCGGCGTGCTCATGATAGGGAAATAGTATCAGGTGGCACGGCGGAGAGCGAGGAGCAGGGAGCGAGGAGCGTAGAGCGAGGAGCGAGGAGCAGGGAGAATGCAGCATGGGATCCAAATTTTACTCCCCGCTCCTAGCTCCCCGCTTACTCCGCTCTCCGCTCTCCGCTCGATCACACCTCGATACTTTTTACGGTGGTGATGCCGCAGGCGCGGGCCGCCGAGAGGCAGCGCCGGGCGCTGTCGACGAGCCTCAGCGGATCGAAGTTTTTGGGTATGACGCTCGCCGTCGCCACCCCGATGCTGAGAGTCGTGTCGAGTTGGCTCGATTCATCGCTAGTTTCACTGGAGCTGCTGAGTGACATCGGCAATGTTGTGCGCCAGCGTCACTGCGGCACTGCGCTCACAATCGGAAAGAATGACCGCCGTGCGCTCATCGTCCAGAGAGATCACGGAGACGTTGCCGGCGTCAAGCGATTGGCACGCTTGGAGCAAAGCTGAGCGAACTTGTCGATTTGCGTGCACCGCGCCAGGATCGGAATCCGCGTCATACTCATTGGGCTCGACCAGAAGCAGACTGAGCGCATGGCGCCGCTCGCGGCATCGGCCGATGGCCGCCGACAGTTTACGCAATAGGCCCGCAGCGCTCGTCGGGCGGCCCATGTGCGTCGTATTCGAAGCCGGTAACGAGTCGGCTGGCTCGTGCGGAGCGTGTTGTGCGTTCCATTCGCGAAACGACGGCGAATCGGCAGACGACTTTCGCCCGCGCGAGAAACTCGCGCATTGCATCGCACAGCTCGCGCGTCTGCGCGAGCAATTCTGCATGGATCGCGTCGTCGGCCGAATCGGCGGTCGGTTGAGTGGCGACCTGCTCGCTGAGGATTGCCATTTTCTGATGTGCCTGGAGGAGGACTTGCACGTAATCGCGATCTTCGGCCAATTCAAGCGTGAGAACTTCGGCGAGCTGATCGACCTGTGGCTGCAGCCCTTCCACGAGCGCCGCAAGGTTCGATTTCGTCATGCCGCGATACGCTTTTCCGGCGTCCAGTAAATCGGGCAGCACGTCGAACTGGCGCTGACTCACAAGCTGCAAAAGCAGCTCCGCAAGATGCAGGATTTGCGGAAGATCGCCTTCAGCCGGCGTCATGCGCAAGCCGAGCCTGTTTTTTTGGCGCTGCAATCGCCTGCACGAGCCGCTCGGGAAGCTGCCAGCGCGCGAACAGCGCGGCGCCGAGCTGCGCATGATCAAAGCCAAGCGTGTCTTGCTCCAATGCGGCGAGATGGCATTTTTCTTGAATGGCGCCGCCGAGAAAGCGGGCATAAGGCTCACCCAGCTCCTGCAGCAGTACGAGAATGCCGATGTCCTGCAGCAGGCCGGCGATGAACGCCTCGTCGCCTGACTTGTGCCATAGTTGTTCGCTCAGCATCCGCGCCGCGACGGCACGTGTGAGGGTTCTCGTCCAATACCAACGCAGCTCGCGAGCCGCGATTCCCGCGAACAGCGAATCCGGCAGGCTGAAGCCAAGCACCAGCAGCTTGAGCGGCTTGATGCCCAACAGCCCGATCGCCTGTTTCAAGTCGGCTACCGGACGCTGCAGCCCGAACAGCGAGCTGTTGACCACACGCAACACCTTGCATGCAAGAGCCGGGTCCTGCTCGATCGCGCGCTTCAATTCCATCGGATCGATGCGCGGCTGCTCAGCAAGCCGAACGACTTCCATGGCCACGGTGGGACGGCTGTAGAGCGTCTGTGCCCGAGTGGCCAGTTGCTCCAACTGCGAAGCGGTCTGGTTCATATCAATAGATTTCCGACACCGTCAGCGGCCGGCCGCAGACCGTTGCGGCCGGAGCGAGATGTGTTTTCAAATGGAGGCTGCCAAAATGTAGCTCAGCGATTGCGCAAAGCGCATTGCTAGCACATTCGGCACGGGCGCAATAAACGGATGGGGGGTGTTGGCGCGGCTGGAAATACCCAGTACTTGGGCCGCATAAGTTAGTGGCTGAGTTCCTGTAAATAGCCGCGCGCTACGTGCGCCGCAAAGCTCACTAGGTCCGAAAGGCGAGGTCGGATTAGAATCAGCCGCGACGGAAATCTCGCACGAACGCAAGGCAAAGGACGCCGAACATGAAATGCCAGGATGGCCGCCGGCTTGGCTCGTGCGCCACTCGTGCGCTGCGGCAGGGCCTCGTTGCCGCCGCGATATATGTCCAACTCTGCGGCTTCACGTGTGGACAAACGCCTGGAAATGCCGACGCGAAGCTGTCGGCCGCTGAAAGTCTGACTCAGTCGGTTGAGGCATCGTTTCGGAATGATGCTTCCTTGGCCGATTTGTTTTTCATCGACCAGGCGAACGGTTGGTCGGTAGGCGACCGCGGCGTCATCTGGCACACGGCCGACGGCGGTGTGACCTGGCGAGAGCAAACGTCAGGAGTCTCGAGCCGGCTCAATTCCGTGTTCTTTCTCGACGCGAGTCGCGGTTGGGCGGCCGGCGGTGAGAGCCGTCCTTATGCGCGCTCGACGCAAGGTGTGCTGCTTCAGACAACCGATGGCGGGGCCACCTGGAGCGCGGCGCAAAACGCAACCTTGCCTTTGTTGAGCCGCGTGAAGTTTTTTGACCCGAATGTGGGCGTCGCCATTGGCGCTGGTTCCGCGGCGCATCCGTCGGGAGTCTTTGTGACGCACGACGGCGGACGGGATTGGCAGCCGTTGCCGGCCGACAAGGCTGGTTATTGGTTGGCCGGCGACTTTCTCGATGCGGGGGCCGGGGCGGTAGCCGCCTCGGCCGGTGAGTTTGCCACGATCGCTCGACAGAGGGTCCAACATTCTCCGCTGGCGATGCCTTCGCTGCGCAGCACCCACGCGATGCAATTGATTGGGCCAGCCAGCGGCTGGCTGGTGGGCGACGGCGGACTAGTGATGACCACGGCCGACTTGGGGCACAGTTGGCAAAGCGCATTGGGCGAGTTGCCGCACGGCGTCGCCGCGGATTTCAATTTTCATGCGCTGGCCGTTCACGGAGAGAGTGCCTGGGTAGCCGGGTCGCCGGGCACCGAAAGTTTTCCGTTCGGCGGACGGCGGCAAGAGCTGGCAGGCGTTTGCCAGCGGTCAATTCGCGTCCGATTCGCACGCTGGCGTTCATCGATGCACAGCAGGGCTGGGCCGCCGGCGACTTGGGGACAATCCTGGCCACGCGCGACGGCGGCCAATCCTGGCAGCAACAGCGAGCCGGCGGCACTCGGGCGGCGCTCTTGCGCTGTTTCCCACGGCCGGCGACGTGCCGCTCGAGTTAATTGCCGAGCAAGGCGCGGCGGAAGGCTACATCGCGGCCGTGAACCTATTGCATGTGGAGAATGCCGCCGATGCGCACAGCGACGCCGCGACAAACGGCCGAGCGCGCGAGGCGATGATTCTGGCTGGCGCCGCGGCATCCGAGACTGCCTGGCGCTTCCCGCTGCCGCGGAGCGATCTCGGTCTTACGCCGGCCGACATGCTGGCCGCGCTGAACCGTGCGAACGATGGTCGGGCGATCGAGCAGATGGAACGTCATCTCGTGCGGACTCTGCGCATGTGGCGGCCGGATGTGGTCGTTACGCGCCACGCGCGTCCGGATGAAAGCAATTCGCTGCCTGCCGTTGAGGAGCAGTTGGTGCTTCGTGCCGTTGAGGCGGCTGGCGATCCAACGCAATTCGTGGACCTTGCGACGAACGCCGGCTTGGAGCCGTGGAAAATCAAGAAGGTTTATGGAGCGTCGCTAGCTGAAATCCGTGGCCAGGAATCGATTGTCACAAGCACGTATTCGCCAGTGCTGGGCGCCTCGCTCTCCGACTGGACCGGGCCCGCGCCGCCTATTGTTTGCGACGCATGTCAGCCCGCCGGAAGCGCACGAGCTGACGTTATTGTTTAGCGAGCCCACAGCAACGAGCAGCCCAGGCGGAATATTTAGCGGCATCGCACTTGCTCGTGGCTCAGAGGCGCGTCGCGCAATGCCCGAGATGCCCCTCAATGATTTGGAAGAACTGCGTCGCATCGCCACGCGGCGGCGGCATTTGCAGGAATTGCTCGCGCGGACGGAGGGCAATGTCGCTTGGGCCGGACAGGTTGCCAGACTTCTCGAGGATCTGGATGAGCGCGGCGGAGGCGAGCTGCTGTTTCAAATGGCTGCCGGTTACCGCGCAGCCGGCCGGCTCGATTTGGCCGCCGATTCGTATTATCTCCTCGCCCAACGATATCCGCAGCACCCGCTGGTCGACGAGGCGCTCGTCTGGCTCGTTCAATTCTATGCGAGCAGCGAGGCCGCACAGCGGTCTGCTGCGCCGATGGTAGCACGGACTTTAGTCCGTGACGATGCAGCAGTCGCAGAGTCTGAAGCTTATCGGGCCGGATTCGATCAGGTCGCACAGGCTGATCCTGGACGGACTGAAGTCCATCCCACGGTCGAAGAACTCGGACGGACTGAAGTCCGTCCCACGGCCTTTGAAGCGCCGGCGATCGGATTGTCGCGCGATGACCGGTTTCGCCGCGCCGAGCAATTGGCCGAATATTTGAGATCGGGAAGGCCCGCGCTCTACGCCGATCCGGCGGTGCGGTTCGCTGAAGTTGCCGCCCAACGCCAACTCGGGTATGCGAACCCAGCAAAGCGATATTTCCTCTCGTTAGGAGATCGTCCCGCGAGCGACCCATGGCGGCGATGCGCCGAGACGGAGCAGTGGCTCGCACAGCCCAACGATCAGCCGCCGCCCAAGGTGATCGCGGCTTGCCGCCGAACTTTCGAGCGGCCACATCTTGATGGAAAGTTGGACGAGCCATTCTGGACGAACGCCGATCGGATGCCTTTGCGCGGTGATTCAGACGTGGGGCGGACAATCTTGTCCGCCGATGAGACCGATGCGACCAACAAGATTGTCCGTCCCACGGATTCGGGCGAAGTGCGCCTAGGTTATGACGAGGTGTTTCTTTACATCGCGGTGCAATGTCCGAAAGCAATCAGCGTCGATTATCAAGGGGACGATAGTCCTCGTCCGCGCGACGCGGATTTGACCCAACGCGACCGCGTCGCCTTGCGGCTGGACCTCGACCGCGATTTCACAACGGCGTACCAATTGACTGTCGATCATCGTGGCTGGACGCATGAGTCATGCTGGGACGATGTGGCTTGGAATCCAAACTGGTACGTGGCGGTCGCAAATGATGAGACTAGCTGGATGGTGGAAGCGGCCGTGCCGCTCGCCCAATTGACGTCTAGATTGCCGTCGCCAAAGCACGTATGGGCGGTATCGTTGCGCCGTACGATCCCAAGAATCGGCTCCGCAACGTGGTCCGGCGGGGCGGCCGCCGGCGATTCGCCCGATCAGTTCGGGTTTCTTATCTTCGAGTAAAACACGGCTTTCTGCCGCACGATCGCGCCTCACACCAGCCCGAAGCGCAAGAGAGGAGATGCGGGCAATCCCTCGCTTGCGCAGTCGGGCTAATGTGAACCACACCAACCGGTCCGAAGCTTACCAAAAAAATTTCAGACACGCGCTTGACGGCCGTCATTCTAATTCGTTAGAATTCGAGCGTCGTAAGCTTTCGTTCCCGGCAAGAGGCAAATACCTATGGCGCGCTCCGCCAGCAAGCATCCGACGGACGTCGAGCTGCAGATTCTACGCGTGTTGTGGGAGCGCGGCCCTTCGTCGCTTGGCGATGTGTGCGAAGCACTGCGGCGCGAGCGCGACGTAGCCACGACGACGGTCGCCACAATGCTGCGGATCATGCTCGACAAGGGGCTCGTCCAGCGAAAACCGGCAGCGCGCGGACATCTGTGGTCGGCAGCAGTAACGCAGACCGCAGCGGCACGCTCGATGGTCGGCAAGCTCGTCGACGGCGTCTTTAACGGTTCGGCCAGCCGGCTGGTGGCCCATCTGGTTGAAGCGGGGCAACTTTCCGTTGACGAATTGGACGAGCTGCGACAGCTTATTGAATCCAGCTCGAACAAAATTTCACGCAAAGGCGCAAAGGCGCAAAGGAAGCAATCGTAGGGTGGGGCACTGCCTACCGGTTTCAACTAGCACGAGTGGGACATGAACTCTTATCTTCGACTCGATGGTGTTGAGCTGTGGCAAGTTGCCGGTTGGACGATGCTTCATTTCTTGTGGATCGGCGTGCTGATTGGGGCTGTAGCCGCCGGCTGCGGAGTGGTTTTGCGGCGCACGTCGCCAAACGCCCGGTACGTTGCTGCCGCGGCCAGCCTTGCCGCGCTGACGATGCTGCCCGCGGGTATCGTCGTGTGGTTGACTAGCAATTCCCGTCCCTTTCAGGGAGGGATAAGCGAAGGTTTTTTCGGAGCTCATGAAAACCCTCTTGACGGTCCCATTGCGCACACCGTCATCGGTCAATCGGCTTCAAGTCCGGAAGACGAATTGCAACGCTTTGCGCAACTCGGTGACACGCCAACATCCGATTCGAACCTCGATGCAATTGACAACCTGCCCGAACCCTCCCCTAACCCCTCCCTAAGAGGGAGGGGGATGCTGCTCGGCGCCGTTGAGTCGTGTGTGCCGTACTTACCGTGGATTTGGTTTGTCGGCACGCCCGTGACATTGGTCTTGTTGGCCACGGGCATCGTGGGGACGGAGCGGCTTCGACGTGCAGGCCAACCCATTACGGTTGGGCCGATCGCGGAGATGGGCGCGCGGCTGCGCACCTCGCTGCGGGTCGGCCGGCACGTCGCGATTGCCGTGTGCGAGCGAATTGCGGCGCCGGTGCTGGTCGGCATTCTGCGGCCGATGATCCTGTTGCCGCCCGCCGCCCTCAGCGGCTGGTCGCCTGACGAAATCGAAATGGTGTTGCTGCACGAGCTCGCGCGACGTGCGCCGCTGGGACAATCTTGTGAACCTGCTGCAGCGGCTCGTCGAGTCGCTGTTGTTTTTCCATCCGGCCGTGTGGCTTGTGTCCGGTTGGATGCGCCGCGAGCGCGAAGCGTGCTGCGATGCGATCGTCGTCGGCCACACGAACAGGCGCCGCGCGTACGCCGAGCTGCTCGTAGCACTCGCATCGCAACGATGCGACGCGGAGCGTTTCAGCCTTTCGATCAAAAGAATGGTGAACAGCCGGGGGCGGGGACGCCCCGGCTCACTGGCCTCGGCGATGGCGGCCGCCCCTTTGCGAAATCGAATCCGCTACATCCTGCAATTGGAGGACGATTCCATGCGTATCACCGGAAAATCGTTTGCGTTCGTGCTGGCGGGCTTACTAACTGCAGCCATACTGGCAGTT
This sequence comes from uncultured Planctomycetota bacterium, assembly GCA_963713365.1. Taxonomy (GTDB): domain Bacteria; phylum Planctomycetota; class Planctomycetia; order Pirellulales; family Lacipirellulaceae; genus JABDGM01. The sequence goes on from CAVQLN010000017.1 coordinate 591,326, forward strand.
TTGTATTTGCCAACACAAGGGCAAGCCGAGGAATCAGCCACAGAGGCCACAGAGATCACTGAGGAGAGTGAAGAAAGCGCGGAGTCGGCGGACGTCGCGGAAGAAGCAGGCGCGACTGAAATACAAATCGACTCGCCGACTGACCGAGCCGAAATTGACGCGGAAGATGATTGGCTGCGTGATGCTGATTTTGCGTCTGAGAAAGAGCGCAAGATTGCCCAACGGGCGTGGAAGGAACTGGGTGTCAAAGCCCTCCCACTGACTGAGGCGGAGCTTGAGGAATTGCGTCGTGGCGGCTTTCGCGGTGGATTGAAGCTGATCGGACTCGACGAGGTAATGAACACAGAAGGTCCGCTAATTCTAACCCATTTCCATTCGAAGCGTCTGACTACGGGAATTGCGAACTTCGCCGCTTTGGAGCGCGCGCTCGATGCATTGGCCTCGCAACCAGTTGATGAACTTTTGGTTCTGCAAGGCAAAAAGAAAGGTGGCGGAATCTTTCAATACTCGATGCGGCGGCCGCAAGCACCCACGCCCACTCAATCTCCGGGTGGCTCGGCCGAATCGCACGAGCGGCGTGTTTTGGGCACGTTTCAAATTGATCCCTATAACCCGGGCGAACTTTTCCGGGCTGTCGAGGAAGCGCATGCAGAAAAGCTCTATGTCGACATCGTCCAAAACGAAGACAAGTGGGATTTAGTCGTTGTGCCGGCGCCGACCGAATCCAACTGGCCGGCATTGCTGGGCCAACCGCCGCGGAAAGAGCGAGTGATCGCCGACAAGGCTTGGGCGCGGCTAGGACTGAAGCTGGTGCCGGCATCGAGACTGGAGCAGCTTGCCTTTACGACTCACCGCGTGGGCGGCCCCATCAAAATCCTCGGCGGCAATGTGCCGGATGGTTTGCCGTTGCCCGCGTTTTTGCGGCGCGTTGGTGATCAGACGTTTGAAACCTTCGACGACTTGCACGCATGGTTAAACGCCCAAGAGGGCAAACGGCCCATTGCCGTCAAGGCGTATGCATTTGCGGACGGGCATGAATACCTTTTCGACGCCTCACCGACCGGCGACGCAATGATTCAGGCGCAAGGGCCAAACAGGTCGAATCAAAAGTTTCCCTCGCTGGAAGACCAGAAGCTGGCCGACCTTGCATGGCGAATGCTGCAACTTGAGTTGGAGCCGATTGGCAGTAGCAACGCTGCAGCTCTTGGTCCAAGTCAAAACGAGGATTTACGCCGGGTGAGAGCGCTCGGCTATAGTGAAGGCTTGCTCGTCACCGGAACATCACAGCCTGGTGGAGGTCTGAAGAACTATTTTGAAGTCCAGCGGGGCGACATCCTGGTCGGACTGCACGTGTGGCCAACGACAAGCCTGGAAGAGGTTGCGGACATATTAACCCGTGACGACCTGGCCAGTTTGAGCCCGTTGAAGTTCTATGTCGTCCGGGCCGACCAGTCGGATACTGACAAAGGCCAGGTCGTCACCGGTCGGATTACGGTTCGAACGCAGTCAATGCAGGCGAGCGGAGGTGGCTCAAGCACGGAAGCCGCAACGGTTGAGATTCGCGGACAAGCATCTCCTGAACCCACAGTGGAACCTCGTGCTGCTAACATTCCACGGGACAATTGGCCTGCAATTGCAAGCGAAAATGAAATCAAGGTGCTCGAAGAACACATCAAAACACTTCAATCTCAGTTCGAGCGGATCGATGCTTTGTTCAAGGCCGGCCGTCGCGGCGGTAACGCCTCAATTCGTGCCCTGGCCGCCTACGAATTGGCCGTGGCGAAGGGCGAGCAAGCGCTGATGCAAGGGCAGCATGCTCAAGCAATCGAGCGATTCAATGAAGCGCAAGCGCAAGCAGAGGGCGCATTCAAAGCGATGAGCGCCGACTATGAAGCTGGGAACACTACCTACGATGTCGTCCTTTTAACCGCGAAGAACCTCGCGGATATTAAGCGGAAAATTATTCAACTCAAGCAGCAGCAAACCGGCTCAACTCGGGAGGCTTCTCCCACGATTGGCGGGACGCGTGACGGTAACGATCCATTCAGTCGCGCCATTCGGTCAGAAGCAACGCCACAGTCAAACGAGTCGATCAGCGTGCTCAAGAAATTCGTCGAGCGCGAAGGGCTGCAATATGGACGCTTGGAGGAGTTGGCTGCGAACAACGCAGTGAGCACCGCGGAAGTGGAGACTCAAAAGTCGAATTATGAAATCAGCTTGGCGCGGCTCCAGCAAGCGCAGCGAGCGCTGGAGTACCACAAGGCAATGGTGGCTATGGCAGCCGCCGAATACGAAACGGCACTGGACGGGAACAAAAAAGCGCCGGGAGCCGTGAGCGAGTCCGATCTGCGGAAGCTGCAATTGAAAGTACAGGCGGCCGAAGCGAAGTATAAAGAACTAGCGGAATAATGCGTCGTCGCACGCCTGGACGCGCGCCCCTAGAGATATTCGATCCGCCCTTGCATTTCATCTTCATGCATTACGTCGTGCATCAACGACAGGTGCCGTATCACGTCGCCGAAGGAGTGCTTCCCCTGAGGGTAGAAAGCAATCCCGAAGTGCGTAGGGTCAGTAGCTGCATGCCGGAGGAAGTCCGGATCGTTTGTAACGACTACGCGCTGTTCGCGTTTGGCAAACGCGATGTGGTCCTCATCTGGTGCGCTTAAGAGAGCGGCGTCGGTCGTCGTCGTTACATCAATCCCGCGCGCGCAGGCCTGCGGCGATTGCATGCACCACATGCTCGTCAAGATGAAACCGCATCGTCGCCGTGCAGCGCCCTCAATCGCTGTTCCAACGGACCAGGGCCAGATTGCGCGCACATCATTCGCACAAACTCCTCGTCCTCGCGCAGCTCGTTGAGAATCTGGTCACGATGGTCGAAATAATATGACAGGGCGGCATGCACCTGGCCTAGCGTCAAATGCGGCAACTGCTCCACAATGTTGTCAGGCGCGAGACCATGGATCTCGGCCATGGCATAGATATCCTGGACGCGCGTTCTGGTACCGGAGATATAGCGCGATCCTGGCCCGCACGGTTCTTGCGCACTTCAATATGTGTCGCGACTTCCGTTTGCATGCTACCATTTTACCTTGCGAATACCAGTCTGCTAGCCCGGTTATTGTCCGGCGGCGGATCGTCGCCAAAATACATCTGGATGACTATGCCGTTGAATCGTGCGATCTCAGGCATGCGTCAAACGATTGCGCAGAGTTGGGAAAATATCCTCCGGCCTCTTCCCAGTCACTCGATAGTAGATCGCATCAGGACACATATCGAGCTGCCCTGGCCACTCGACGGCACCCTCGGCTGTTACAGAAACTCGCTCAAAAACTCCCGGCTGCCGCCACGCCGCAAAGACGCCGACGCCAGCGAATTCGGACAAGTCAACAATGCCGCCTTCGCCGTTGTCGAATTTCACGGCGAGTCGAAACGCGGGAAGCGCTTTTGCCTCAATTATCTTCATACTTTTAAGCATAGCAGCTTTCACATGGGGTGGTCGACGCCATGGGTCGATCCGGTATACTGCCGTGCATGGGAATCTTGATCGGCATGGATGAAGCGGGCTACGGCCCGCATTTCGGGCCGCTCGCCGTGGCGGCGACTGCTTGGGAAGTACCCGATGAGGGTTCGCGGTTTAGGGTTCAGGGTTCCGGTGATCGTGAGTACGCGGCGACGAACGGGCACAATGATGGAAGCGCTGCGGTGCTAGCAGCAAGGCCGGGGTCGGGGACGACCCGGCTCGCTACTACGGAAAAACAAGCCGATTGTGTCGATCTTTACCGCCTGCTGCGAAACATCGTTGGCAAGAGCGTCAACGAGCGGCGCATTGCCATTGCCGATTCCAAGGCGCTGTTTCATCCAGGGCTGGGGTTGCGGCAGTTAGAGCGCGGCGTGCACGCAGTGCTCTATTCGATCGAGCAGAGGCATTGCTGCTGGTCCGATATCGTTCATTACTGTCGGGCCGATCCCGATGGGCATTATCGCCGCGCGTGCTGGCCGAACGGTTTTGATTGCGCGCTGCCGGTCGACGCTGCTGCCACGGAGCTTACGCGCTTGGCAGCCCGCTTGGCGCGGGCGTGTGAGGCTTCGCAGGTGCGACCGTTGTTTATACGCGCACGACTTGTGTTTCCTGCGCAGTTCAATGAGCTGGTGGACTATTACGGGTCGAAGGGCGGAGCGTTGTCGCACGTTACCGTAGGGCTGTTGCGCGAAGTGGTTGACGATCTATTCCCGGCCGCTGAAGCGGCCTCGCCGGTGTTTGCGGTTTGTGACAAGCACGGCGGGCGGAACTATTACACGGCGCTCCTACAGCATCATTTTTCCGAGCATTGGATTGAGCCGGTGTTTGAGAGCCACGCGGAAAGCCGCTATGAATGGGGGCCTGACGAGTCGCGCGTGCGCGTCACGTTCCGCATGAACGGCGAGCGGTTTTTGCCGACGGCCTTGGCATCGATGACGGCCAAGTATCTGCGCGAGCTGGCGATGCGGGCATTTAATGAATTCTGGGCGCGCGCACGTGAGCGATCTGCGCCCGACCGCCGGATATCCCACCGATTCCCATCGCTTCCGTAAGGCAATCGCCGCCAAGCAGCGCGAATTGGGAATTGATGACGACGCCCTTTGGAGAAAAAGATAATTCACCACAGAGACACGGAGGACACAGAGTCGAGCAACCTTCTCTCTGCTTATCTTCTCTCCGAGCTCTCCGTGCCTCCGTGGTTTATTCATTTTTGATCCTAGCACAACCTATGTTCATCTACATCGCACGACATGCCTGGGCCGGTGAGCGCGGCGACCCGCGCTGGCCGGATGATTCGCTGCGCGAGCTGACGCCCGAGGGGATTGAGCGGTACACGGAAGTCGTGAAAGCTCTGGCGGAGCATGGCTTCGCGCCGGCGCGGATCGTCACCAGCCCGTACACCCGCTGCCGCCAAACGGCTGATATCATCGCGAAATACGTTGATGGAAAGCCAGAGATCGACGAGCTGGAAGCGTTGGAACCCGGTTCGGATTTGGACCCGCTTATCGAGTGGACCAACGAGCAAGGCGGCAAGGACGTGTGCTGGGTGGGTCACAGCCCGGACGTCGAGCGACTTGGCGGCCGAGTTGATCGGCGACGGCGCGGGCCGCATTCGCTTTGCGAAAGGGGCGGTCGCCGCGATCGGCTTCGAAGACGACGCATCCAATGCCGGCGGCGGCGAACTGTATTGGCTGGCGACGGCAAAATTGCTGGGAGTATAGCTTCCGACTATCTGCTGGAGAGTTTATTCAGCATCTGACACCTGACACCTAGAGGCACATGACAGGGAAGTCCAAGTTTGACGCGATCATTATCGGCGGCGGCCACAATGGTTTGGTGTGCGCCGCGTATTTGGCGCGGGCGGCAAGAAGGTTTGCGTGCTGGAGCGGCGGCACGTCTTGGGCGGCTGCGCGACGACCGAGGAATTGTGGCCTGGCTACAAAGTTTCCACGGCCGCGTACGTCATCAGCTTGTTCTTGCCGCAGATCATTCGCGAGCTGAAGCTGAAGGAATATGGCCTCACCATTCTGCCGCGCAGCCCATCGTCTTTTACGCCATTGCCCGACGGGCGCAGCCTCTTGCTCGGCGCGGACGCCGATCTCTGTCGGCGAGAAATTTCCAAGTTCAGCGCGGCCGATGCGGCCGCCTATCCGCGCTACAACGCGTTCCTGGAGCGCGTCGCGGCCGTGCTCGAGCCTGTGCTGAGCCAGGCGGCTCCCGATCCCTGCCGCTGCCCGAAGACGTGGCGCGACATCGGACTGGGCAAGCGACTTCGCGACGGCAAGAAAATGTGGGCGCTTTATCGGGCGCTCGGCGAGCTTGGCGCCGACCTGCCGCCGGCGGTGGAGTTGCTCACGGGCGCGGCTCGGCCCATTCTCGATCGCTGGTTTGAAAGCGACGCCTTGAAGGCCACGCTCGCCACCGACGCGATCATCGGCGCGTTCCTTTCGATCAGCTCGCCGGGCAGCGCCTATGTGCTGTTGCATCACGTGATGGGCGAAGCCGGCGGCGCGCGAGGCGTGTGGGGTTACGTGCAAGGCGGCATGGGCGGCCTGGCCGCGTCGCTTGCTCGAGCGTGTCGCGATTTGGGCGTCGAGATTCGCCGCGAGTCGCCGGTGCGGCATATCCTTACGGATCGCGGCCGGGCGATCGGCGTGCGACTCGATGACGGGACGCAGATCGAGGCGAAGATCGTCGCTTCCAGCGTCGACGCGCATCTTACTTTCGAAAAGTTTCTTACGCGCGACGAATTGCCGGAATACTTCCGCGAGGCCGTCGCGCGCATCGATTACGCGTCGGCGTCGGCCAAAATTAATCTCGCGCTGGCCGAGCCGCCGCAAGTTCACGTGCATGCCGGGCGACGGCGTTGGCCCGCATCATCACGGCACGATGCACATCGGGCCGTCGCTCGATTATTTGGAGCGCGCGTACGACGATGCCAAATACGGCCGGCCCAGCGAGCGGCCGATTCTGGAAATGACGATGGCCACGAGCGTCGATCGCACGATCGCCCCGCCCGGCAAGCATATTCTCAGCATCTTCGTGCAGTACGCGCCGTACAAACTATCGACTTCTGATTCCCCTCCCTTGCAGGGAGGGGCTAGGGGAGGGTCCTCGGAGTCCAGCCGCACCTCACCCAACCTCTCCCCTCAGGGGCGAGGAGCCGTGGTTGGGACGACATCAAAGAACGCTTCGCCGACCGCTGCATTGAAGTGCTGGCCGAGTACGCGCCGAACGTCCCCCGCGCGATCGAACACCGCCAGGTTCTCTCGCCGCTCGACTTGGAACGCACGTTCGGCATCACGGGCGGCAACATCATGCAAGGCGCGATGAGCGCCCATCAGCTTTTCTGCTTCCGACCGGTGGCGGGCTGGGCCGACCATCGCACGCCCATTCGCGGCTTGTATTTGTGCGGCGCGGCCAGCCACCCGGGCGGCGGCGTGCTCGGCGCCTGCGGCAAGAACGCGGCGGAAGAAATCCTGCGGGATAATTGATCCGCAGTAACGCTCAAGATTGTGGCCGCCGACGAAACTGCGGATCCAACGGAAACTCTTGGCGGACTTACGAATCTCTATTTCGCGGCGGCTATAATTCCATCAATCCGTACACTTGAGACTTGGCAGCGAACCGGTCATTAGCGCTATGTCGGACGCAAAAGTAAAATGTTCCAATTGTGGCGCTGAGCTAACGAACCTCACCTTCGGCTGGGGAAAGTGGCAGTGGCTTTGGGGCATCCTGGGCTTCCTTCCGCTGGTGGCGCTGCTGATCTGGATGCAATTTTGGATGTTTCGCGAAAGTCGCGAGTTCACCAACGAGATTCAGGCCTCATTGATCGAAACGCGAGTGGGCCAGGATCGATTCGACGTTGTTGGAAAACTAAAAAACATTGGAAGTCACACCTGGGTCAACGTCACCGTTGAAGCCGAGATCTACGACAAAGACGGCAAGTTCTTGGACGAGACGTCGGATTACATCTCGGTCGCGCTGTCGCCCAGCGCCGAAGAACATTTCCGGCTGACGCTCGCCGCCCTGGACGAAAGGATTTTAGATGCGCAGTCGAAAGTTGTTCTCAAAGTTACCGATGCGGATGAGGATCGGTTCTGATATTGGATGCTGTCGTTCATCATTCCCGCACATAATGAAGAGTCTCACGTTGGCGAATGCGTCGCGGCCGTTTTCGCGGCGGCGAAGGCTACGGGCGAGCCGTTCGAAGTGATTGTGGTCGACAATGCGTCGACGGATCGGACGGCTGAGATTGCCGCCAATCATGGCGCGACAGTACTTAAGGTTGCCCACCGGCAAATCGCCGCCGCGCGAAATGCTGGCGCACGCACCGCGCTCGGCGAGATGCTGTTTTTCGTCGACGCCGACACTTTTGCCAACCCACGAGCTGTCCGCGCCTGTGTCGGCGCGTTGCAAGGTGGCGCAGTGGGCGGCGGCTGTGTATTTACTTTTGACGGCACACTGCCCGTCTGGGCTAAGCTGCTGTACCCCGTGGCAGTCTTTCTCGCGCTCGCTTAAGCTTATGGGCGGCTGCTTCTTGTTCTGCACGCGCGAGGCGTTCGAAGCGATCGGCGGATTTGATGAGCGGTATTTTGCCGGCGAAGACGCGGTGTTTGTGCGCGTCAAGCGTCGCGGACGGTTCGCCGTTCCAGTTCCGACGGTCGTAACATCAGGCCGCAAATTGCGAGCTCACTCTGCCTGGCGCATTTTGGGCGAGGCGTGGCGATGGATACGCGACGGCCGCGGCGCCTATCAGCGCCGCGAGGGGCTGGATTTGTGGTACGGCGAGCGGCTTGCCGAGCCGCCACTGGAAGTGAACTGACGAGCTGCGATCGGCAGTGTGAGAGAAACTTCTGGTCTGCCGCGACGTAAGTGATCCAGCGATACGCAGCTGGTAGCATCCCTCATAATGGAACAGAGACACAGGGCGGTGCTACACGTTCGCGCACGCGGCGCGGCTCCGCCGCTGGCACGGGGCGGGCCACCTCGCAAAGAATCGACGCCATTCGCTGCCACTGGTCATCGGGCATGTCGTCGCCGTTGGGAAGGAAGATGGTTTCATCGAGCCATGCGGCGCGTCGGCGGCCGTTCGCTAAGCGGTCGTTCGCGTCCGTGATAGCGACAAGGCTGGAGCGAGCCGTGGCATCGAAGCCGGCGGCCTGAAGGGCCGCGACCACTTCCACGCGATTGGCGACTCGCGCGAAGCGCCCAATAGGTGTGCGACGCGTTTTCCGCACCGACGATCATTCCGGCCGGTAGTTGTCGTGCAAGCTCGCTTCCGCACTCGGTGCGGCGTTCCAGGCGCGCGAGGCCGCGACGTTCAAAACTGTTCAGCCGGCGATTCAGCATGCCGAGCAGCAGGCCGCAGGGCCGCCGGCGGATGCGCTCGAAGAAATTGCATTGGCCGAAGGAATGTGCCGCGTGGCTGAATGCCGCATCATAGTCGATCCCAAGTGCCCGATACCCGCGCACCAGTGCGCCGTACGCGCGTCGTTTGGAAAGCACGCGAAACGACAGGTACTTCGCAAGCCGAGCCAGATACGCACGCTTGCTCTGCAACGGGTAGGCGTGCTGCAGTAGAGCCATTTTCTCGCGCAAGTCGCAATCGCGAATGCGCAGTACGGCACCGCCGAGCGCCGTGGCGGTTTTGATCGGCCCGAAGCTGAACATGCTGCAGTCGCTCTCGGGATGCCCGGCGTAAGCGCGGCCTACGAACGCTTGCGCACAGTCTTCGATGACGAGCAGGCGATGCTGCCGGGCTATGTCGATGATCGGCGCCATGTCGATCCGGCTGCCGAACAAGTGCGCCACGAGGATCGCGCGCGTGCGAGGCGAAATCGACTGCTCGAGCTCATCCAAATCGGGCTCAAGGCGCTTCGCGTCGATGTCAATCGGCACGGGCACGAGGCAATGGTGCTCAACGATGCGGGCCATGTCGGGGATCGTCACCGACGACATGATGATCTCGCTGCCAGGTGGAAGGCCCGCCGCACTGAGAAACAAATCCCAGCCAGTGCGCACCGAGAGCGACACGAGCGATTCATTCGCTGGGATCCAGCCGGCCGGCACGATGTTGCGCGGCGGTGCAGAGACGACGAAACTGCGCAAGCCAAAGGCGAAGTCGGTCCAATCGATGTCCAACTGCTTCCGCGGCCACATAGTTCGTCAGGCTCCGCTGGCGATAAATGAGAATGGTACAGGTTGTGCGAGGGCGAGCATCCGATCCGCCAGTTTAATGTTTCGAACTCGACGCCGCGCGCCTCGACAGGTTGTCATCGTACCGCAGACGTACGAATAATTTTGAACATTCTTTCACTGATCCTGCGGACGAATGAGTCTGCCTCTCGAAGTTCGCCGCGGAGCGTGTTTTATAGTGTTTTCGGCACTTCGCGCGTACTTCATGCTAGCGACGCTAGAATTTAATGTAAGCCACAACCAGTTGTGTGACAGCAACTTACGACGCACAAGAAATTGCATTGACGAAACGGGTCGCTTGAGTATGATCTGACTCCTGAAACAACAACGTATTGTGCCAGCAAGTCGTTTGCATACAATATATTGTGGTTTTGCGGTGTCAAAACAGTTCATTTTTCGGGTTTTGGGCAGTCGACGCCCTAAATCTGGTGCCGCCCGCTCCGGTCAGCCGATCCGATAGGATGCGTGCACATTTGTTCATTTGGTAGGATGCCCGTTCCATCTGCACGGAGGACGATTCAATGTCCATGGCGAAAGTTCAACAAGGCAGTGTCTCGAAGACGACCAACCCCGCGACGAAGCGATTCCACGGCCGGCTGAAGGTCGATGCCGCGTTCTGCCCGACGGATGTCGAGGATCTGTTTTCCACGGTGGATTGGGAGGTTCGCAGTGCGCAAATCAAGGGCGAGAACGGCGAGCTGATTTTCGAGCAGACCAATTGCGAAGTGCCCTCGTTCTGGAGCCAGCTCGCCACAAACGTCATCTGCAGCAAGTACTTTTACGGCGAAGTGGGCACGAGCGAGCGCGAATATAGCGTGCGGCAGCTCGTGCACCGCGTGGCCCGCACCATTGCCGACTGGGGCATGGAAGACGGCTACTTCGCTTCGACTCAGGACGGCGAGCGGTTTTATCGCGAGCTGGCCTGGCTGTGCCTGCATCAGCACGGGGCGTTCAATTCGCCCGTGTGGTTCAACGTCGGACTGTATCACCAGTACGGCGTGAGCGGCGCGAAGTGCAACTGGCGCTGGGATAAACAAGTCCGCGACGTCGTGCAGCCGGAGAATCCATACGAGTATCCACAGGGCAGCGCGTGCTTTATTCAGCACGTGGCCGACAACATGGAAGACATCATGGAGCTTGCCCGCAGCGAGGCCATGCTGTTCAAGTTCGGCAGCGGCACGGGCACGGATCTTTCCACGCTGCGTTCGCACCGCGAGAAGCTGGCCGGTGGCGGTAAGCCGAGCGGCCCGCTGTCGTTCATGCGCGTGTACGACCAGGTGGCCGCGGTCGTGAAGAGCGGCGGCAAGACTCGCCGTGCGGCCAAGATGCAATCGATCAAAGTCTGGCATCCAGACGTGATGGAGTTCATCGAGTGCAAGTGGAAGGAAGAGAAGAAGGCCCGCGTCCTCATCGAGAAGGGTGGCTACGAGTCGAACTTCAATGGCGAGGCATACAGCTCGATCATGTTCCAGAACGCGAACCTTTCGGTGCGCGTGACGGACGACTTCATGCAGGCCGTCGAAAAGAACGAGGATTGGACGACGCACTGGGTGACCAATCCCAAGCAGCCCGGCCCGACCTACCCGGCGCGAGATCATGGACCGCATGGCCGACTGCGCATGGCACTGCGGCGACCCGGGCGTGCAATACGACACGACAATCAACCGCTGGCACACCTGCCCGAACAGCGGCCGGATCAACGCGTCGAACCCGTGCAGCGAGTACATGTTCCTCGACGACACGGCGTGCAACCTGGCCAGCATTAACCTTATGAAGTTCCGCAAGCCGGACGGCACGTTCGACGCCGAGCGGTTCAAGGCGGCGGCGCGGATCTACTTCATCGCCCAGGAAATCCTGGTGGATCATGCCAGCTATCCGACGCCTGACATCGCGCGCAACAGCCACCTGTTCCGGCCGCTTGGCTTGGGATACTCGAACCTGGGCAGCCTGTTGATGGCGGCCGGCATGCCTTACGATTCGGACGAAGCACGTGGCGTGTGCGGCGCGGTGACCGCACTGTTGCACGGGGCGGCCAACCTGGCCAGCAGCGAGCTGGCCGAGGCGGTTGGGCCGTTCGAAGAGTACGAAAAGAACCGCGAGCCGACGCTGCGCGTGATGCAGATGCATCGCGACGCGGTGGAGGAGATCAACTCCGAGTGTCCGGATTATCTGTGCGATGCGGCGGCCCGCGTGTGGGACGAAGTGCTTGCGGCCGGCCGTGCGCACGGCTTCCGCAACGCGCAGGCCACGGTGCTTGCTCCCACCGGCACGATCAGCTTCATGATGGATTGCGACACGACGGGCATCGAGCCGGACATCGCGCTGGTGAAGTACAAGCAACTGGCCGGCGGCGGCATGCTGAAGATCGTCAATCAGACCGTGCCGCTCGCGCTCGGCACGGTGGGCTACGACCAGCCGCAAATCGGCTCGATCCTTGCGTACATCGACGAGCACGACACGATCGAAGGCTCGCCCGACGTGAAGGAGGAGCACCTCGCCGTGTTCGACTGCGCGTTCACGCCGCGGAACGGCAAGCGGTCGATCGCCTGGCAGGCGCACGTGCTGATGATGGCGGCCGCCCAGCCGTTCCTCTCCGGCGCGATTTCGAAGACCGTCAACATGCCGCGCGAGACGACGACCGAGGACATTGCCAAGGCGTACTTCGACGGTTGGAAGCTGGGCCTCAAGGCACTCGCGATCTATCGCGACGGCTCGAAGGAGAGCCAGCCGCTGGCCACCAGCTCGGAGGGACAGCGTGCAGCGGCCGCGGCTGCAGCCGTCAACAAACCGCGCCGCGAGCGGCTTGAGGACACGCGTCAGTCGATAACGCACAAATTCAGCGTCTCCGGCCACGAGGGCTACATCACCGTCGGCCTGTTCCCCGACGGTCGGCCGGGCGAGCTGTTCATCACGATGGCCAAGGAAGGCTCGACCATCGGCGGCCTCATGGACGCCTTCGGCACGGCCGTTTCGATGAGCCTGCAATACGGCGTGCCGCTGGAAGATTACGTGCGCAAGTTCTCGCACATGCGTTTCGAGCCGCAGGGCTACACGAAGAACCCGGACATTCGCATCGCCAAGAGCCTCATCGACTACATCTTCCGCTGGATGGGGATCATGTTTCTGCCCGGCTACAAGGAAGCCAGCATGGGAGTGCTGCCGTCGGCGGAACCGAGCTCGGGCTCGACAGCCCCCGGCTCCGCCGGGGGTTTACCCGGCGACGACAGCGCAATCATGCCCGCTTTTCCTAAGGACATAAAGCCGCGACCGCCGGTCGCGGACAAACCCGGCTCGACAAAGGCGGAAGGCGGAAGGGGGAAGGGGGACAGTGGGGAAACAGCAACATTGGCACCCCCGCATGCCGCATCCGGCATCCCGCATCCTAAATCAAACGGTCACGCCAACGGCAACGGCCACAGCACGAACGGCGACATCAGCGCCGCCCTCTTGGCCCGCGCCGGCGTGCTCCTCAAAGACGCTGGCCCCAACACAGCCCGCAGCGAACAATTCGCCGACTTCCAATCCGACGCGCCTGCCTGCGACAACTGCGGCTCGATCACCGTCCGCGCCGGCAACTGCTACTTATGCCACAACTGCGGCAGCTCGATGGGCTGTAGCTGATGAAATGAAGATTTAGCAAAACGCATTCGCTTTGGATCGATACAAGGAGCAGAAATATGGCTCTGCCAGTACATTGGTTGGACGATGTGTTTGGAAACGTTCGCGACGCCGACGAATTGCTCCCATTGCTTCTCAATGCTCCGGAAATGCAGGCGGTCGCCGCGGAAGTATTTGCCGCGGGCGAGAAGCAACAGCAATTGTTTGACAAGACGCCAAATTTTGTTGGTCCGAGTCCCTCGCAGGTAATGCGGCAGGAATTCCTTCGGCGGCTGAATGCATCAAGTAGGGAGGAAGCTTTGGCACATACCTAGTGCTTCCTCACCTTGCCTGTGATTTTCAGAAGCGGGATGTAGGGTAAGGCACGAGGCCGAATTCCTGCATCCTGTGATTTTTTTGATAGCAGTAACCCTTTTTCCTTCTGGCAAGTACTAGAGGAATCTATTGCGGCTAAAGAGCGACGAAATGATAGTCCTACCCCCAACAACACCCAAGCGCACTGGCGCGAGCTCGCCGCATTTGTCCTAGGTTCACTTGAAGCCGCAGGTATTCCTTGCCAGGCTCATCGCGCTTGGGACAAATGAATCGAATTTACTTGAACGCTAGAGGTTTGATCGAGCCTAAACATAAAGACTATGAGGTCGCGTTGAAGCCGAGCGGGACATGCAACTTTTGGGCTTTGCGTTTGATCAGTTCGTTTTGACCGAACCGAAACACGGTTATTCAAATTTGCTTAAAAGAGTTATCACCGATTCGCCTCTGCCTCAAGAAGATCGCGACAACTCGCCCGGCCGCGACGCCGCATTTGAGCTTTACGTGGGTGCCGTGTGTACGAGCCGCCCAATTCTATCCCGTCGATTTCGAGGAGCCGGACATAACTTGCGTTTGGCAAGGCACGAAGTACGCCTTTGCGGCAAAGCGAATAAAAAACGAAAAGAATCTCATCCGGCGAGTGCGTGAGGCAACAGATCAAATCGCCCGATCCGGTCTACAAGGAGTCATTGCATTCGATACCTGTTTAGCGTTTAATCCCGAAAATCTTCGGTTTAAACAAATGCCGGATACTCTCTTTTGGTCAGAATATTTTCAGAATCTTAAAGTCACTTGGAGCCGGTATCAGGCTAAGGTTCAACAGATCATTGCTCGAGCCAACGTGCTTGGAATTGTTGTTCATGACTATATAGTCCGCATGCATCCGAATAACAAGATTTCATTAGCTGGAATGACAATGCGAGTCCCCGCATTAAATCGTACGCTGACAGAGCAGCGTCGGTTTGATACGCTTTCGACACTGTACACATACGGCGCTGCTGTAATCAGGACGACGTTTCTAATCTGCCGATCGCGCTGTCATGAAGATTCTGGCTAATGAGAGGCATTGGATCAGGAAAAAGGTAGGACGCTGCGAGTCGCCAACTCACGCGATCTGCGGTACTTCGTGCCGTTCGATTTCGACGCGGTCTACCGCAAGTCCGCGCGCTCTACGTTCTGAATGGCTAAGGCGAGGGCTTCGATCCAATTCGACGCCTCGCGGTCGAACTGCAATCTCGTGACGCTCTGCCGCGTGAGAATGCTCGCATCATCGCAGCGGGCTTCGTATAGCTTATCGGCGTGTTCGTCCGTAACTTCGGGCTGCGTTAGGATCAGCGAGAACTCGTATTTCATGAGGTGGCTCCTTCAATGCGGGCTGCCATCTGCGCAGGACGTTTTGATCGGTAATACTTATATGCTAGAATTTTCGTATGGTCCAAGCCATCGCCAAATGTCGTAGCGAAATTGCGGAGCTTTGCCGCAGCTATCGAGTGCGGCGGCTTGAGTTGTTCGGCTCGGCGGCTGGTGAAGCGTTCGACGTGCAGCGGAGCGATGCGGATTTTCTCGTCGAGTTCGAGCCGCTCGGAGATGGCGAGCATGCCGATGCTTACTTCGGCCTTAAGGAAGATTTAGAATCGCTGCTCTCTCGTCCGGTCGATTTGGTGATGATCGGGGCGATCCGGAATCCCTATTTTCTTGAGGCAATTGCTCCGACACGGACGCTTCTGTATGCGGCTTGAGGCAGGTTGAGGAGCGTTGACGCTCCTTTTACCGTACTAGGCCCGGCATTTATGCCAAGTTATCCGTCCCACGAGCCATTTCTCTCTGAGGCGAGTTCGCGGCAACGCCGCGAACTCGCCTCAGAGAGGCGTTCGATATTACATCGGTTACCCGGCATGAATGCCGGGCCTAATATCGCCTGCGGCAAGAAACGACCGTAAACGGTCGTAATGGCAGACGCACCTCAATTCATCTTCCGTGTCAGCAAGTGCCGTCGGTCCGCTCCGCATCCGTCACTGAATTGGTCTGATAAAAATCCAGTCGGTTGCCGAAGGGATCGCTGATCGACATGGCCCATTCGCCCCAGGGTTGGCGTTCGACGCCGGGGCGGGAATTTTTGTAGCGCTTGGCGATGAGCTCCTGCTGATAGGCCTTCACGTCAGTTGTTGTGATTCGCAGTGCGGCGCCAGGACTGCAATCACCATGATGCTCCGACAGGTGAATGATGCAGTCGTCCTTGGAGACCTGCATGTACAGCGGCAGGCCCTCTTCGAAGCGGTGTTCCCAATCCACCCTAAAGCCGAGAAAGTCGATGTAGAACTCGCGAGCCTTGACTTCGTCGAAGCTGCGCAGGATGGGTGTGACTTTCCCGAGTGTCATGGTGGATAGCCTTTCGAATCGGGTGCGCCCTGCATTGCCGGCAATCATACCGCACCGAATCGCCGTGTCATGAAGCGGGAGTTTCGGCCTCCAGTGCGAGCTGCTGCCGAGCGCGATGAATGAGCAACAGGCCGATTGCCAGCGCCACGGCGAACTTCGGCAGGAAACGCAGCAGCCAGGCAGAGGATTGGCCGATGTCGAAACCGAGCATGAACCGGCCCGTGTTGGGTTCGGTGGCGATGTTGTACGAAGTGTTGAAGAGGCCGCACACGATGGCCAGCAGCGTACAGCCGATGACTGGCCAGCGCCAATCCAGCGCGTTGCGGCGGTACGTGCGGCATAGGAGCCAGGCCGCGGTAAGCGGCGGGAACACGGTTACGTACCAGCACAAGAGCGCGAGCAGCACGGCTTGCAACCAGATGGATTCGGCCGGGTTGGCAAAGGTGGCTTCTGTCCAACCGAGCACGTATGTGCCGACGAAGGAGGCGATCCACGAAACAGCCCAAAACGCAAGGCCATAGGCGAAAAAACACGCCGCCAATAGCGGCAGCGGGCCTAATAAATACGTAACGAGTGGATGACGGCCCCAGAAGCTTCGCGCATGGTATTGCTCGGCAGCGAAGAGGGCCAATTGTGCCGGCTCACCCAGCCGCTGTTCCAGATTCTCCTGTTCGACTTGCAGCTTCCTTGCAGCTCCCATGGAGGTGCTCCTTTCCTCGAGAAGGTCGTTGAAATGATCGTCGAGCTCGGCGACAAGCCGCTCGATGTACGCAGTCGGCAGGCCGCGGCGGCGCAGCTCGCTGCGAAGTTCTTCATGCGACAACTGGTTTTCCATCGTCGGCTCCATGCAAAACCTGGTTCACGGCCGTCGCAATATTTTGCCAGGCGGCCACGCGCCGATGCCGGCGCTTGCGCCCGGCGGCGGTGATGCGATACACGACGCGGCTGCGACCGCCCACGATTTCGCGGCGGCTCGCCAGGTGGCCGTCGTGCTCCAGGCGATGAAGGATCGGGTAGATGCAGCCTTCGCCAAATTCGAGCACGCTCGCGGTCGATTGCTCGATGGCGCGCAGCAACTGGTAGCCATACATCGGCCGCCGCGACAGCAGTTGCAGCACGACAAGCTCCGGCACGCCGTTGAGGTAATCGGGATTGGGTTTTTTCGTCATGGCGGGGAGGTATACATCGAGGTTCGAGGTATGGCAAGAGCGGTTTACGATGGGCGCGTTAAGAGATGCGGCAATTTTATGCCGCGTAGCCGCCGTCGATGAGTAGCCGCGCGCCGGTGATGTTGCGGCCGGCTTCGCTGGCGAGATGGGCCACGAGGGCGGCGACTTCGTCGGCGGTGCCGTAGCGGCCGAGCGCCGTGGAGCGGCGCTGTTTGTCGGCGCCTTCGCCGGTGGCCGGGTTCATGTCGGTGTCGATGGGGCCGGGCTCGACGACGTTCACTGAGATACCGCGCGGGCCCAGATCGCGCGCGAGGCCCCGGGTAAGTCCGACGAGGGCCGCTTTGCTCATCGCGTACAGCGACATGCCGGGGGCAGAAACGCGTTCGGCCAGGCAACTGCCGATATTAATGACGCGGCCGCCGCCGGTCATGTGTTTGATCGCGGCTTGGGTGGCGACAATGGCCGCGCGCACGTTGATGGTCCACATCCGCTCCATTTCGTCGAGCGTCGTATCTTCGAACGGCGAAGGAATGAAGATGCCCGCGTTATTGACCAGGATGTCGAGCCGGCCGAGCTCAGCGGCGGCGCGCTCAACCGCCATGGTGACTGCGGCGGGATGAGCGCTATCGGCCTGGATCGCCAGGCCGCGACGGTCCATCGCATCGATTTCGGCGGCAACGGCACGCGCTTTTTCAGCGGCGCTCACGTACGTAATGGCGACGTCAGCGCCGTCTTGTGCAAACCGTCTGGCAATCGCCGCGCCGATGCCGCGGCTTCCGCCGGTGACGAGAGCGACTTTGTTATCGAGTGAAGACATAATCGGCCGTTGAACGCCGACTTATTATGCCACAGAGGGCACAGAGAGCACAGAGGAGAGATTGCAAATTGCAAAATGTTAATTGGCGAACTGGCAACTAAATCGGCGCCGATTAGTTTGTTGATTCCTCTGTGTGCTCGGTGACCTCTGTGGCTGCCCCTACGTCCAAAGGTATCGTCTTACTCGTCCAGCTCCAGCAGCTCGACCTTGCGGAATTCGACCGGGTGGCTTTCCGATTGCAGCGAGATTGTGCCGCGGGTGAGCATCTTTTCCGCGCCGGCATCCAGCAGCCCGCGGCCGATACTGATCACTCTCGTCGAGCTGCGGCTCGGAATATTCGATCACGGTGCGGCCATCGATCTTGTGGCGGATCAGTTTGCCGCCGTGCACTTCGATTTCGACGGTAACCCAGCGGTCGCCATGATACGTTTCTGACGAGCTGTTCGTGCAATGCTGCATGTGCAGCTTTCCGTTCATGACAACGTTCGTGCCGGGCGTGCATAAATTGGCGGTCGAGCGCGGCGTCTGGCCGTCGCCGCCCAGGAATTGCACTTCGATCGAGACGGGAAAGTCCTGATCTTTGAGCATCGACTCGGGCTTCTGGCCGTGGATCATGACGCCGCTGTTGCGAATCGCCCATCCGGGGCCGCGTTCCGCCTGTTCGCCGACGAAACGGTACTCGATTCGCAGTATGTAGTTCGAGAATGGTTTTTCGTAAAACAGGTGGCCAAAGCGTCCTCGATACGGGCCTTGGTATTTGTCGTATGCGACTTTCAAGATGCCGTCTTCGACGCGATAGGTGTCGGCGTGATTGTCGCCCAGCTCGAAGCCTTTGATCTTCGGCGTCCAGCCGGTGAGATCCTTACCGTTGAAGAGCTGTTGCCATTTGCCGTTTTGCGATTCAGCACCACGGCACGGCGCATTGGCGTCGAAGAAAAAGGACAGACATGTCAATGATGTTATTAGAAGGCGTGTTGACATTGTAAATCGCAAGGCAGTTTGAGCTAAGCCGCAAGCGGCCGTGAAGTTGCGGTGTAGATTGTTAGCCGATGAATCTTCGCGCAAGCGGCCTTACCCGGCCCGGCGCTTGTATTGGATTTCCATGACCTTGCGTTCTTTTTCGCCGCCTTCTTTCGCATGGATTTCGAACGTGCGCGTGTTCTCGTCGATGAAGCGCGTGATGTGCTTCGATTGCGTGACCTCGCCCGATTGAAAATCGCGGCCTTCGGCAATCGACGTCATCGTCTTTTTCGCGGCATCGTACTCTCCCTTCAGGACCGTGAGATGCGGGCTGATCGAGTCGACCCACGTGCCCACATATTTCTTTTCCACGGGGTCGTAACCCATCGTGCCCATGCCATTAAACGACATGCCGAAAACTTCTCCCTTGAACTGGCTGACGAGCCACATTCCGCCGGGGAGCAGATCGTTCTTTTCGGTGCCCTTACTTTCAACGGGCTCGGCTCCTTCCTGAGGAAAGATCTTCATAACGGCGTCCCACGTGCCGACATCCTTTTGCAGCAACTTGTGCTGATCGCTGACTTGCGGCAATTGAGGCTCTTGTTGTTCCTGAGCTCGCGCAGGGACACAAAACGAACGCGGCAGTCGCGAGCGCCGAGGTGAAGATCATGCCGCGTCGAATGGGCGAGATTACTGTCATTGTTGGAGTCTCCTTTTGTACCGCAGATTTCGAGAAAAAAGTTCGCGACGACAAGCGATGCTGAGCCGAAGCGTAAGCGGGACGGCATCGGCTTCCACGCGCCGCTAAAGTGACGAACCATGATTATTCTTTGCCGTCCGGCGGCCTGCAAGCACCGCGTCGGCTTGGCGTTGACCCGAACCGTCGGCCTCACTAATCTTCGCCACTCGCAACTCGTTTCCCCGCTAAGGATTATTTGCAGTCGGTGGAAAAGTTATTTCCCCGATTTCATTTTGAATCCGTCGTCCGGCCTCCCGTTGGTCGGCCTCGATTCGCCACCCTTGAGAGCCTTCAGAAATGAGCACATTGAAGTCGCCGCCGCGCCCGTTGAGTGTTCCGATGCTCGATGTTTCCCGCGAGAACCGGCGGCTTCGGCCGAAGATCGACGCGGCCATGGCCGAAGTTTGCCAGTCGGGCGCATTCGTACACGGCCCGGCCTGTGCGCGGTTTGAAACCGCGATGGCTGAGTACTGCGGCGTGCGACATGCCGTGGGCTGTGCATCGGGCAGCGACGCGCTGCTTTTGTCGCTGATGGTGCTCGGCGTCGGGCCGGGCGACGAAGTCATCGTGCCGAGCTTCACCTTTTTTGCGACCGCCAGCGCAGTTTGGCGGCTGGGCGCAAAGCCGATCTTCGCCGACATCCGGCCCGATTCGTTCAATCTCGACCCGGCCGACGTGTTGTACAAACTTACCACCAACACCAAGGCGATCATTCCCGTGCACTTGTTCGGCCAGTGCGCAGATGGATGATATCCACCAAATCGCCACGGCTGCCCGCGGCATCCCCATCATTGAAGACGCTTGCCAGGCGATCGGCGCCGAGTACCGCGGCCGGCGCGCGGAGGCGCTCGGCACACTGGGTACGTTTAGCTTCTATCCGACAAAGAACTTGGGCGGATTCGGCGACGGTGGGCTTATCACGACCGATGATGACGAGCTGGCCGCCAGGCTTCGCGTGCTGCGCGATCATGGTCAACAGCCGCGGTATTACCATCACTTCGTCGGACTCAACAGCCGACTCGACGCACTGCAGGCGGCCGTGCTGCAGGTAAAGCTTCCTTTGCTGGATAGCTGGGCCAACGCGCGAAAGCGGAACGCCGAGCGTTACACGACGGAGTTCGCCCGACGAGGTCTCGATGAATCGATTATTGCACCGATCGCGACCGGCGGCTGTGGTCACGTCTGGAATCAATATACGGTGCGAGTCGCCGACCACCCTTCGGGCGGTGCCCGGCGCCGCGATGCGCTGCAGCAGCATCTGACGGAGCGGAAAATCGGCTCGGCTATTTACTACCCCGTCCCGCTACACCTGCAAAAGTGCTTCGCCGCGCTGGGCTACGAGCAAGGCAGCCTGCCGATCACCGAACAGGCCTGCCGCGAAGTTCTCTCATTGCCGGTCTATCCGGAATTGACGTCCGACGAGCAGGATTGCGTCATCGACGCGGTCGCCGAGTTTTGCCAAGGGCAGGAACGGGCGGCGGCGTAGAGAGCGGGGAGCGGAGAGCGGAGAGCTAAGAGCTAAGAGCCAGAGGATCGAAAAAAGTCTGGCTCTCCGCTCTTGCCTCTCCGCTCATTCGTCTTTGGGCGCTTTACTTCGTATGTGCGCCGTGCGGGCGACACGGTGACGATCAGGCCAAGGATGATCGAGAAGCCGACGATCGCCCATTGCAAGCTAAGGCTCGGGCCGCTCGTAGAAGCCTGCGCGAAGATCAAGCTGAAAGCCGGTATTAACATCGATTCGGTTCAGTAATATGTGCGATGGTTAGCGCGGACGTAAGCACTCGTTTACGCTCCCCATTCTAAATCGGCCGGCAGCTCCTGCCAATTGGACGGCCCGAACGGGACTTCAAGCAGCGGACTTTCCAGCCACGCTTCCAGCGGCCGGGCCGCGCGGCGGAACAGGCCGGCGGGCATCGCCACGGTGTCCCAGCGGTCGGAAAGCGGCCGGGCGTGCGGCAGATAGTCGGCCAGGCGGATTCCCAGAAAGCCGTAATGCTCGCCGCGAAACTCAAACAATTGACTGGGCGGTAACGGCGAGCGGTCGCTCACCAGATGATACGCAAACACGAGCAGCGGACAAAAGCCCGGCCCGAATTGCTGCTGCCAGGCGGCCAGGCTTCGCAGATCGTCGCGCGTTGACCAGTTCTTCCAGTATTGATGGTGCTCGTCGCCCGAGGGGAAGCGCCGTCCCTTCACATCCACAAGCCACGATGCCTGGCCCGGCGGCGAAACGATAAAGTCGAGGCTCTTCAGCGATCCTCCCGCCACGACGCTGCGCCGCGCTTCGTCGACCGCGATGTACGCCAACTGCCGCTCGCGCAGAAAGGCCTCGAATGCCGCTTCGTAATGATTGTCGCGGTTCATGGGGAAGGTGTCAGGTTTCAGGTGTCAGATATCGAGTTCTGACACCTGACACCTAACACCTAGTTTGTACACCATTCCGTTCACGTCGCCAAGATGCGGCGCACTTCGTCGACCACAGCGGCAGCGCCGTCGGCGAGCGGCACGGACGTGCTTTCGCCGCTGGCCAGGTTTTTCACCTGGCACTCGCCGGCGGCGAACTCGCGCTCGCCGGCAATCAAGGCCACGCGAAAGCCTTTGCGGTCGGCGTACTGCAATTGCTTGCCCAATTTGGCCGGGTCGGGATAGACTTCGACCGCAAGGCCAGCGGCGCGCAGCGCCGCGGCTAATCGGAAATAGTCGCCCAAGATGGGCTCGGTCGAAATAGGCAACGAAAACTTGCGCCGGCGTGCGGACTGGCTCTCGATCATTCCCAGCTCGAGCATGGCATCCAATAGCCGGTCCAAGCCCAGCGAGGCGCCGATGCCGGGCAGCTGTTGCTTGGTATACAACTCGGCAAGGTTATCGTAACGGCCGCCACTGCAGACGCTGCCAAATTCGGGATATTCATCGAGCGTCGATTCCAGGACGTGCCGGTGTAGTAGTCAAGGCCGCGGGCGATGGAAGGCATCGATGCGCAGTGCGCTCCGCCGGGATGCGCCGCTGTGGAACACAGCGGCTGCGAAAATTTCAGACAACCGATCGGACACCTGCTTCCCGCGACTTCGTTTCCGGCAACAAGCGGTCGCAAGTTGAGTCAGGATTGATTTCGGTTTGTGCCGGCTGAGTTGAACAGGCCGACAATCTTACTCGTCTGATCGACGTCATTCCCGGCTGAGCGCTGAATTTCTTCAGCGACCTTTTGGGGCCGATCTTGTGAGTTTGTCGAGCGCAGCGCAGGACGTCCGTCGCGGATTTCCAGTCCCCAGCTGCAATTCTAAGAATCCATTAAGCAAGTCGCGATTGATTGATGTCGGATCCTGAACTCGCCGAACCCGAAGTGCGGAAGCAGGTCATGCACGACGAGAATCGTTTCGATGTCGGACGGCAACGCTCTTCGTTCCGATGGTATCGAAATCGCATTGCATGAATTCGCGGAAGTCGGCCGCAATTGCGTGTTCTCGCCGCGCCACACCGTGGCGATGTGATAGCGCTTGAACGGCGTACCCAGTTCGCCGATGTGCTGCGCAGCGAAACGCGCCAGTGGCACGGTGAGGTCGAACCTCATGCCCACGTTGCGCCCGCCTTGGTCTTGAAAGCGGTACAGTTGCTTGTCAGTCTCGGCGCCGCCCTTGCCCAGCAGGATGTCGAGGTATTCAAGCGCAGGCGTGTCGATCGGGCTGAAGCCGTAGGAGCGGAACACACGCCGCGCGGTATCCATGATCCGCTCGCGCGGCAGCATTGTTTCCGGAAGATAGTCGCGGAAACCCTTGAGAGTGCGGGGCTGGATGAGAGGGCCGGGCATAGTGAGTAGGTGAGTGGGTGAGTAGGTGAGTAGGTGAGTAAGTGCAGGACTCTTTTACCTACTCACTTACTCACCGACTCACGTACTCACCCCAATATTGGCAACAGCGGCGGCTTCGGGCTGCGGATGCTTTTGCCCTTCTCTTGCAGCACCGCTTCTTCGTACTCGGCGACCTGTTCCGGCCGCTCGAGGTAAAAATCGTAGGTCCAGTCGTCGTCGTATTCGCAGTTCTTGGTGGAATATTCGCGGCAGATTTGCGGTCTGGTCTCGTAAATGCCGCAGCGATTGTCGTCCTGCAAATGACGGCACGTCGTGTGGACCAGCAAGTACCAGTCGTCGTCTTCCTTGAACACCGTCGCCCGTTCGTGCAATAAGTACCAACGGATGTACTCGAAATCCGTGAGCTCCTCCGGCGTTTCAATCGGCATCGCAAAATAGCGACAGCACTTCGCGGTACAATACTCGCAAAGGACCTTGCCTTCCGGCACTTCCTTGCGGCGTAGCTTAGTCGATGTAAGAGTCGTCGACACGGTTCGATCACTCCTTTCCAGCGCGATGCAATGTGCGCCCGATCAAATTAGCACGCCTTGGAACATCGGAGTAGGGGCGATTTGGCAATTTGATTTTGTTTGCATTGTATCAAAAGCGTTGAACGCAGCACTTGTTTTGCTCGGATTGCGTTGCACCATCTCTGTTTTTTCCAAAAGGATTTTAACAGGAGGTAGCAGAGGGAGCAGAGCCCCGGGCATAAAACCAACTCTGCTACCTCTCGTCTCTCCTGTTCAAAAAAGTGCCGCAGCCGCTACGAAGCGGCTTGTCAAAGGAACATATTTTGGTCAAGAAACAGGTTGAGTCAGGTCCGATCTGCGGATTTCCGCCGATTGCGGCGCCTGATGCGCGGGTGCTCGTATTGGGCTCGATGCCGAGCGTCGCCTCGCTCGCCAGGCAGCAATATTACGGTCATCCACAAAATGCCTTCTGGCCGATCATGGGCCGGCTATTTGGAGCGGGCATCGAACTTCCGTATGAGGCGCGCAAGCGCATTTTATGCAAACACCACGTCGCTGTGTGGGACGTGTTGCGAGAATGTCATCGCGAGGGCAGTCTCGATACGGCAATTCGAGTGGAAACAGAATCCGCGAATGATTTCGTCTCCTTCCTCGCCGACCATCCCCACATTGCGACCATCTTCTTCAATGGTGGAAAGGCCGAGACGGCGTTCCGGCGCCATGCGTTGGCCCAAGTCGCAGATTCGGGCCGCGAACTTAAATTCACCCGCTTGCCGTCCACCAGCCCGGCGCATGCGGGGCGGAGCTTTGCGCAAAAACTATCCGCGTGGCGCGCTGTTAAGCGGTGCTCTAATCGGCAAAAATGAATACCTATTCGCAAAGGAGTTCACGCGAGCAACTCCAGTGCCTTGCGGAGCATTCGCAGCACGCTCTCCTCATCGGTCAGCCGCCGGATTTCCTCCGCCGTGAACCAGCCAAGTTCGTGCGACTCGTCGCTGGCCGTGACTTCCTGCCCCGCATGCGCAACGAGCAAAAATCGGATGTCGTAGTGCTCGTGGGCGTCCTCCAAGATTTGGCCGTCGGCGTTGTAACGTTCCGGGATGCGATGCACATCGACATCGAACGGGATCAGCACGCCGTCGATGGGCACAAGATCGAAATCCGCGAGGCCCGATTCCTCACGTGCCTCGCGCAGGGCTACTTCGTCGACGCTCCACTGTCCGTCGGCATGTCCGCCGAGCTGCAGCCAACGATCGAGCTTGCGATGATGCGTCAAGAGATAGCGGCGGCGATCGGCCGAGGCGATCCAAGCCGCGCCCGTAATATGGCCTGGCCGGCAAGAGCGCTCGAAACAATCGGCATGGCCTTCGACGAGCGAACAGATTCGGCCGACGACATCGGCCTCAGCGGGAAAGGCCTGCCGATAGCGTGCGAGCATGTCGAGCAATGGCCGGCGAGACATGAATAGGTGTCAGGTGTTCGCCGCGGCGAATCTTCAATCAGGTGTCGGTTGTCAGTGGCAACACGTAATTATCTCGCACACGCACCGCGATTGACAACTGACACCCGACACCTGACACCTTATTCCCCTACGGCAAAACGGCCTTTTGCACGGAGCCCGGTCGGCGCGAATGCGTATATGTGCCAAGAACCCGGGCGGTGGATTGAGAAGCGAGTCGGCCTGGTATTCGACGTCCAATTCGCCGTTCGAGTTCATAATACTTCGGCCAACCAAAAGCTGGCCAAGTAGACGCGGCTGGTTTTGAAATGCGAAGTCGCCCTCGACTGCCACCAGGCCGCGGATCACCGTCGGGTAAATATCGTTCAATTCATTCGTATCCGAGCCGAACTGCTCATGAGGAGCGCCGGCCGGATTGAAGTTGACAAGCTGCTCCGCCTCGCTCAGCACCCGGTTTGTCGCGCGGATATAGAATTGCAGCGTGGAAGGGTCGTCGGCTTCGACGAGCAACGCCGGGTACCCGGCGACGGCGGGTGTCCAGTTGATTGGGCCGTCGGCGATTCCGGAATTCGGGCCCGGATTAATCAGCAACAGGGTGCCGACGATGCGCGAGCGTTCAATCGTCAGCCGCTGTCCGCCGCAGTCGATCTTATAAATCCCTTCCGGGTTGGTGCCGCCGCCTAATGAATTCACAGTTGGGCTCAGCACCTGGCGATAGATATGGCGGCCCGATGAAACCTGGGTGATGTTCACGTTGTCGATATAGAGGTCCCCAGTGCTCCTGTTTCCGGAGGGATCTTCAGCGACTTTAATGAAGGCGTATTCCAGGTCCCCGCTCCACGGCGGTGCAGTTACCGTGCCAGATATTGTCACGGGACCAAAGGGACATAATACAACGCACAGCATGAAGGCGCTGGGACTCGTGTTGAAGGACGCACTGGCATTGCCCGTGCCCTTCGTATACAGCGTGATGCTGACATCACGTCTGCCCACCAAGGAGGGCGCTGCGACGCGAGCCGACACGGTGTATTGTTGACCCGGTTTGACGAAATGTTCAATACGCTGGACTGCCCCGGCTTGCCACGAAGTGCGGTTCGATACGCGCAAACTGTAGGTGCCGACGGAACTCCAACTACTGGATCGTGTGATGTCGGCTGTAACCCCGGGAAGCCCAGGCGCGGTGCCGCTCCAGTTGGCTGTGTCGATTTCAAATGACCCATTGCGAGCAAAGCTAGCCGCGTTTGCAGACGGCAGTGCACCGTAGAGGATGTTCGTGCCGTTGGCGCGATAGTAATCGAAGACGGTCGACCAGTTGGGCATCGTCGGCAGCTTGGCGGAGTCGACTTGCGTCGCTGTGCCCGTGAATGTGGAGCCGCTGACCGTTACGGCTTCCACGTCGCCGTACACCTGCGAGGCGGTTGCCGTCACCTGGTTTGCAGTGATTAGCCCGTCGGTGCGGAGCGTATCCCCTTGCAAGTTGATGGCATTGCCCGCCGCAACCGCCGAGTGCAGGCTGCTTAACGCTTCGGGAAGCGGCTCGACCGTCAACTTAACGCGCTGCTGGGCATTGCCTCGGTAGCCGATTCCGGTCATCACCACCGGGTCGTCGGGATTGTTCGACAGGTTGCCGTCGTGCGGATCGATCACTTCCAGCTCGCAGGTCCCGGCGCCGGTGTCGCGCGAGCTGAACCAGGGCCCGTTCGATCGGCTGCTCCGCCAATTGGATTCTTGTTTCATGACGAGCAGTCCCATCTCGATGGCACTGTTGGCATTGAGCTGGGCCTGGCGAATATCGGACGAGGCGGTGACAGTGCGGTTTTGGATGCGCTGGCCCACCAGTGCGGAAGCTCCCAACAGGCCGACGACGAGCGACGCGCCCAGGACCGCGATATAAACGCCGCCTGCGCGATTCAGTTTGTTATTTCTGCTTTTCATAGGTTTCTTCCCGCTCCGTGCTCCTCGCTCCCCGCTCAGTGCTCAATCATTGCGCGATTGCGTTCGTGCGAACTGCGATCTGCTCGACAAGGATCTGATCGCGATACTCAATGATGACGTGAATCCGCTTAACCCCCTGATCGCTGCCGACAGTTTGAGTCGAATCGCTGGAGAGCACGTGGTCGACCTCCACGCGGTGCCGCCAATCGGCCCGGTCGGGAATGACTGTGCCGTCGCGATATTGGGGCGGCGACTCGTTCCACCCGTCGTAGTCGTCGACATCATCAAAGACGGAGCGCGGTCCGCTCGATTCACCCAAATCGGGGCCCAAGCTGGCCGAGCCACTGGGGTCGCTGTACTCCGCCTGCAGGATTTCGGACATCAGCTCGTCGGCCAGCCCCATGGCGACAGCCCGGTTGCCGATCGATTCCGAGGAACGCGTGGCCGCACCCAAGCTGTTGAGGGCCGCGACGGCCATCAAGCCGACAATCATCGTCGAGGCAACGACCTCGATCAGCGAGAGACCCGCGCGGTGGCGTAGGGTGGGCATTGCCCAGCACAACGCACGATCGTGCTCGTTTAATCGGAAGGTGGGCGGTGCCCACCCTACCTTAATTTTCCGTGACGCGTACATCGACGTAATCGAACTCCGCCAGGCTTGCATCGGCGTACAGGGTGACATAACGGTCGCTCGTGGACGGCGCGTAAACCGGATAGGCGTACGTGCCTTGGTCCTCGTCGTTAATATGCACATTCACCAGGTCAAGATGCGGGACGATGGTCAGGCGAAAACTCACAAAGTCGTTCGATAGCCGCGGAAAGCTGAACAGCGTGACCGAACTCGAGTCCGACGTCTTGCCCAGCAGCGTGAGCGTTTGCGTTCCGTCGGCTTGCAATTTCACAATCAACGTGAGCGGCGCGTGCAGGCCGCTTTGCCGGTCTGCGCTGATATGCACGACCGCGCCATTGCCGCCGACACTCGTGTTGCGGCAGCGAACTTCGACGATCGTTGTTTTCGTGAAGTCGTTTAATGGGCGCGTTTCCAGCGCGCCGATCGCATGCCATATGCTGTTAATCATGTTGGCCGAATCGAACAAAGCGCCGGCGGCCATTGCCCAGTCGAGCGTGCCGTCGCCATTGGAGTCGGTGTTCGTCGGGTCGCGGTCGAAGTCGGCTCGCCAATACGCTGAGAGCTGCTCCGGTAAGTTCACCAGCGGCACGCTTGTATCAACTCGTGCATGACTTTGCCCTCCCGACTGCAGCTTAAGCTGCACATGCGACACGAAGCGCCTCGTAAGATCGTGGCTCAGCCCAGGCAATGTGTACGTCCCGTGCAAGCGGTAATACAACCGGCGCGAGTTCATGTAATTCCATGTTGCGCCGCCGTCGTCTGACTCGAACACGCCGCTGGGCGTGCTATCGGTGCAAAGCAAACGGGCCGCGTCGCCCCCGACACCGGCCCAAACCACCATGTACTTACGATGCAGTGCCAGGCCGCGCACCGGGTTGGGAAACTTTGCATTCGTCTTCCAGTTCATGCTGCCAAGCGAAGATTCCGGGATGCTTACTTGCCCGAGCACCTCGCTCGTCGGCCCGTCGTACGTGCTGCCCGTGGAGCGGAGTTGCACGAGCAGTGTTTCGCTGGCGTTACTGTTGTCGCGCCCCTGAAAATGCACCTTGGTCGCGTTCCAGCAGATGGCGTTCGCAGGGACGCCAGTCAGTGTCCCGGCGTCGATGAGCTGCGCCGAATGCCGTGTTGTGGAAACGTCGCGCTCCGTGCCAATCTGCACACTATCGTTACTAAACAGCACCGCTTCGGCCGTTTCGCTCGTCGTGTTGAGCGTCATTGTTTCTGGCTTAATCGCATAAGACGCGTTGAACTCCTCGACTGCTTCGAGAATGGTCTTTGGCGTGCCGCCGTTTACGGTTTTGACGAGCGGATCGCCGCTGGTGCCGGACCACGAGTAGCGAATCCTTTCTGCCCGGCCGTCGCCGTCGCGGTCAGCGATGACGAATTCCAGCGACCGCGTCGACTGCCCGATAAGAAGCGTGGCGTATTGCAGCTCGTCGGCCAGGTGGCTTACGACATTGGCCGTTTCGGTGCGTACGCTCGCCGCCGACGGCGAATAGGCGACTTGGCGACCAATCAGCATTACCGAGCCGAGGCCGGCCAGGAGTACGCCGCTGCAGACCATGGCCGCGATCAGCTCCATGAGCGTGTGGCCGCTACGCTCCGCCCTCAAACCCCTCTCCCTTTGGGAGAGGGAGGGTTTTGAAACATCTTCTAATGGTAGGAGCTGCATACGCTTAACCAGCTTCAATTGGCGCGGCAACTTTCGCGGTGCGTCCGTCGGAATGGCCGCTGTTGATCGTGACCTGGCCCGTCACCTCGTCGAGCGTGACGGTGCACTTGAGAGATTTCAATTCGAGCTCGATGGTCCCGCCGCTGGTCGGCGCGCCGTAGCCGTCAAACGACACGGCATTGTCGCCGCTGAAATCGGCGGTGATGCGCTCCAAATAGAACGGCGCCGCGGACAGGTCGACGACGTAATCATCGAGCGGATTGTCGAGACTTCTAATTCCGCTCGACAGCACGTAGGCAGGGCCGGTGAAGGAAAGTGATTGAGTCGTGCTGGTAAGCCGCGCGGTTTGACGCGCCAGTTCGAGATCCGATTTCATGCGGCGCGCGGCCGACTCGACTTGATGGAACAATAACGAATCGAAGAACGTGGGAACCGCGACCGCCGCTAGAACGCCTAGGATCATCACGACAATCGTGAGTTCGACGATCGAGAACGCGGAACGACACGCGCGAGACCGCGGGTCAGTGCAAATCCGCGATCTGAGTCGACAGGCGTCGCGCTTCGGCCGCGTCGAGATGGTGCGCATGCTTCGACACCGCTCCAGTTGCGCAATAAAGTTGCCGCAATGACGTTCGGGAGAGACTCAACTGAAGCATAGTCTGCTCGTGTCGATCCGGACGTTTAAGTGAAAACCGACCCACGGTTGTTGCTCGAAGATTTCAAAGCGGTCGCTGATATTAGGTCGCGAGTGCTGCAATTAATCCGAATCGACCAACTTTTCGGAATGCGCGGGATCCGCGGACGGAGTGGCGCCGGTAGCGAAAAATGGGCTTGAGATACGAAGGATCGCGACAAAGTTCACGAAGCCGGCAGGACCCGTTTGTCTGTCACAATGTCGCATCAGGACGCGACCCGGGTTTTTGGAAAAGCCAGACCCACCTTGCCAATCGCGAACTACGCTTCCCTAGAAGCGCCGACAACCTCGCTTGTTGACGCCGGTAACGGGGCACATCTGGGTTAATGGGCGACTTTAGCCCCCGCTATCGCAACGCCCGCGCGGGTCAGCATTCACCATTGGCAATGGGGAGACAGGCAGATGCGTAAGCACAACGGTTTCACGTTAGTTGAACTTGTGGTCGTGGTCATGATTCTCGGCATCTTGGCGGCGGTTGCCGCTCCGAAGCTGTTGGGCACGTCCAGCGCGGCGGCCGACAACGGCCTCAAGCAAACGCTGGCCGTGGTTCGTGATGCCATCGAGCGGTATGCGGCCGAAAACGCCGGTTCGCTGCCGGGCGACTTGGGCACCGAGGCTGACCTTAAGGCGGATTTGAAGGATTTGTTGCGAGGTTCGTTCCCAGTCAGCCCGGTGGGCTCGAAAAACAATCAGATTAAGTTCACTCCAGGTGCTCTCGTCGACCTCTCGCTGGAGACGGTTTCGGGCACCGAGTCGTGGCACTACAACAAGGACAACGGCCAGTTCGTCTGCAACTCGGACGCGCTCACCAAGAGCGAGGACGATGAAGCGACCCTCACTTACAACAAGCTGTAAGCTGGCTGTGGTGTAAGTGCTGGCCTGGTGGCAGTGGTCTAGGCAAACGACGAAGAGAGCGCGCTTTGAAGGTCAGCTTGCTGACTGGGTCGATTGTCCCGATTGCAACAAAGATCGGGCTATGCCTGCGCCGATAAGCAATGCGAGGAACCGGACTTGGCTGTTCAAGAAATTACTGAGCGTCGCCAACCGAGCAGCGCGTCGGCGGAGAAGCAGAACGCCGCTCAGCGCAAAGCCAGGGTTCTCGTGTGCGAGGACAATTCGGCTTTGTCGGGCGTCGTTTGTTTCAATCTGGTGCGAGCCGGATTCGAAGTTACTCCGGTAAGCAACGGCCGGCTTGGCTCGAGGCCCTGAACAAGGAATCGTACGACCTGGTGCTGTCGGACCAGCAGATGCCGCTAATGACGGGAATTCAATTGTGCGAGCACGTTCGTCAACTGCCCAATTACAAGCAGACGCCCTTTATTCTGCTCACGGCCAAGTGCATGGAGATCGACGTCGGCAAACTGAAGCAAACGTTAGGGCTGACGAAGGCGTTGCCCAAACCGTTCAGCCCCAGCGAGTTGGTCAACTGCATCAAGGAAGCATTGGCTACGGCCTGCGGGCGTAGCCAGTGAGTAGGTGAGTAAGTGAGTAGGTGGACCATCCTTCGGATGGTGCCCGGTGAGTAAGGCGGATTCTGTTACCTACTCACCCATTCACTTACTCACCTACTCACACAGCGACGGACAGGAAGTCCGTCGCACGGGAAGGAATCCCATGTTTGCCAGCAAGCTGCATATCCGAATGCCGCGTCGTATAACGGCTTATTTTCTTCTGTTCGGCCTGGCCGCACTGGTATGGCTCAGCTTCGGCGCCGTTTACGTAGCCCGAAGCGTCACGCACAATCGCTCTGAAAGCGCGTCGCTTCGTTGGCTGGGCCGTGGGTGCGACCGGATCGTGCTGGCTTACTTGCGCGACAAGCGTGCCGATCTGCAGCCCCTGCTTGCCGAGCTGCGTTCCCAATCGGGCGCCGACTACTGCGCCATCGTGAACCCCACGGGCGAGTACCTGGCCCATTCGGATCGCATCTATGCCGGTCAGCAAGCGGCAGACAAGGGGGCCACGACCGATCGCTGGGGCGAAGTCGTGCGCGTCGAGTACGTCAACGAATTGGGCGTACCAATTCACGAATACCGCTCGCCGCTTCAAGCCGGCGGGGCGAAACTCGGCACGCTGCACATGTCCGTGCCGCAGCCCAGCTTGTGGAGCTATCTGCGCCTCGGTGCGCAGTTTGCGCCGCTAGCTTTCATCGGTCCGGCCTGTTGCATTGCGGCAGGCGCCGTGCTGCTGAATCGCCTTGTGAAGCCGGTGGCCGAGATCGAACGCCAGTTGCTTCACGTGGCTACGAGCCCGTCGGTCGAAGGTTGCGAGCTGCGCGAGGTGCCAAGCGTCGGCGCGGCCGCCATGGGATGGAACCGCATCGTCCGGCAGCGAGTGGACATCCCGCAATCCGAGTCACTGGAAAATCGCCTGCGCCAGTCGCTGGTGCAGGTGCGGCAGAGCCACGTCGACACGGTTCTCAATAGCATTCCCGAGGGCGTGGCGACGACGGACTTCGAGGGAGTGCTGACCTACACGAACACTCCCCTGGCCGTCCTGGTCGGGCTGAAGGAACCGATCGGCGCCAGCAATCATCAGGCTGACGGCCCCGCGCAAGAATGGTCGAACAATTGCGCCAGCGATGGACGCTGGACGAAACCGACCCGATTCTTGCCGACGAGAATCGGGATCGTTCCGTCGTGACCGAGCTGACGCGTGAAGAGAACGGCCAGCGGCGTATTATTCGCGTCGCACGATATCCCATCGGCGGCGGCAAGCAAGATGCTCACGTATGGATGGTTCGCGACGTTACGCAGCAAAAACTGGCTGAGGAAATGCGCGACCAGTTCGTCGACACCGCCACCCATGAGCTGCGAACTCCGCTCGCCAACATCAAGGCCTACGCCGAAACGCTGGCCCTGGCCGACGTGATCGACGTCGAGCAGCAGAAGCAGTTCCTCAACACGATCAACTCCGAGGCCACGCGCCTGGCCCGCTTCGTCGACGACCTGCTCAGCGTCAGCAGCATGGAGCTGGGTTCGCTCTCGCTTAACCAGCAGGTGACCGATCTGAGCCGCATGCTCAATGAAGTGATTAGCAAGATCAGGCCGCAAATCGACGAAAAGGACCTCACGTTGGAAGTGGTGTTCCCGGACAAACTGCCGGAGCCCGAACTGGACAAGGACAAGATCGCCACAGTGCTAGTCAACCTCCTGGGCAATGCAGTGAAGTACACGCCCGAGGGCGGCCGCGTAACCTTCCGCGTCAACGTCACCGATCAAGACATCGAAATCAGCGTCGAAGACACCGGCGTGGGCATCGCCCAAGACGAGGTGGCCAAGGTGTTCGACAAGTTCTTCCGCAGCAACGACCCGCGCGTGCAGGAGCAGACCGGCACCGGCTTGGGCCTGGCCCTGGCGCAAGAGGTCGTCCGGCTGCACGGCGGAAAGATTGGCGTGGAAAGCGAAATCAACAAGGGAAGCACGTTTACGGTGAAGCTGCCGTTGAGCTAGGAGCAGGGAGCACGGAGCGTGGAGCTTGGACTAAGAGGAAACGAATGGCGGACGATGGCAATTTGTTTCGCTTCGAGCACTTGGACGTTTGGCAGCGAGCGGCCGATTTAGCTTTTGCGCTCGGCCTCGTTGCCGACGGGCTGGCAGAGCGACACCTTTATCGTTTCGCCGAACAACTTCGCGCGGCAGCATTGTCAATCTCGAATAACATCGCGGAAGGGTCAGGCAGCAATTCCAACAACGAGTTTCGAAGTTTCCTCAATTTCAGTCGGCGTTCAGCATTTGAATGCGCAAGCATGTTCCTCATTTTCAAACGTCAAAAACTGATCGGTTACGAAGAAGTCAAGAAATACCTGGATGAACTGAATCAAATCTGCCGCATGATCACGGGACTGTGGCGTTCGCTTGAATAACTAAGGAACAAAAAGCAGG
The DNA here is from genome assembly GCA_963713365.1 of uncultured Planctomycetota bacterium. GTDB lineage: Bacteria > Planctomycetota > Planctomycetia > Pirellulales > Lacipirellulaceae > JABDGM01. Next base: position 625,627 of record CAVQLN010000017.1, read on the forward strand.
CCTGGAACTGGATCGTACTCCATGCTCCAGGCTCCTTGCTCCCCGCTACTATGTTTGAACAAAAGTGCCAAGGTGCAGTCGACGTCATTAGCGGCGGGGAGCGCATTTCCGGCGATCATGTCGCGGAGTTGAAGGAAGTGCTCGAGGCCCGGCTCGAGCACGGTCAACCCTTGATGGTGCTCGATCTATTAGGCGTGGCGGTGATTGACAGCGCCGGCTTGGAGCTGCTGCTCGACGTCCAGGAAAAATGCCAGCGCATGGGGGGCGCCTTGAAGCTTGCCAACCCAGGCGTTCTTTGTGTCGAAGTGCTCAAGGCCACGGGCGTTGGGGCCAAGTTTGAAATCTTCCGCGACTCGCGCGGCGCGGTGCGGAGCTTTGTGCAATGAACGTGTCGGCAACTAAAGAAACCGATTCGACGCGCACGCGTGCCGCTGAAAGTGCCGGTACGGCCGCCGGCTCTGGCGCCGGCATGGCATCGGGCGCCGCCGGTTCGGCTAGTACCGATCGCCGCCCGGCAACCGTGCCGGTGCCGCCAAGGCCGTCGCGACCCGGCCGAGTGACGCTCGGACAGCAGCTCGTCGGCGCCGACATCATCACGCCCGAGCAGCTCGATGAGGCGCTCGCCGAAGGCTCTCAAAAGGGATTGCGGCTGGGTGAAACGCTCGTCGAAATGGGCATGGTGCAGGAGGACGCGATCCTGCCCTTCATCGAAAACCACTTGGGCGTGCCGGCCACGCGGCTGCGCGACGGCATGATCGATCCAGTGGCCGTGCGGCTGTTGCCGCGCCGGCTGGCCGAGCGACTCGACGCGGTGGCCCTGTTCAAAATCCGCGACACGCTCTGCGTCGCGATGGCCGATCCGCAGAATCTGGAACAGATCGACGAAATCGAGCGGATCACGCGGCTCAAGGTCCGTCCCGTGTTCGCATTCCGCAGCAGCATCCAGCGCACGCTGCCGCGCTGCTACGAAGAAGGCTTCGAGGTCGATACGGTCACGGCCGACCTTGACGACTCGGCCGTTCAACTGCAGTCCGACGCGGCCGAGGCCGACCTCACCAACGTCGAGTCGATGGTCGACGGCAGCCCGATCATCAACCTGGTGAATTACCTGTTGGTCCAGGCCATCCGCTCCGGCGCCAGCGATATCCACATCGAGCCCAGCCGCAAGTTTTCCATCGTGCGCTTCCGCGTCGACGGCCAGATGTACGAAGCATTGCGGCCGCGGCGCGACATGCATCCGGCTCTTGTTTCGCGCATCAAAGTCATGGGCAAGATGGATATTGCCGAGCACAACCGGCCGCAGGACGGGCGGTTTCAAGTCACGGTCGAAGGGCGCGAAGTCGACTTCCGTGTCTCCACGTTGCCCACGGTGCTGGGCGAAAAAATCGTGCTACGCATTTTGGACAAGGAAAACCTCACCTTCAATCTCGATGTGCTGGGTCTTCCGCCCGACATGCTAAAGAATGTCAAGCTGCTGCTGGCAAAACCTTATGGCCTGTTGCTCGTGACCGGCCCCACGGGCAGCGGCAAAACCACGACGCTGTATTCGGCGCTTGAGTTGATCAAGAGCGTCCACAGCAACGTCGTTTCCGTCGAAGACCCGGTGGAGTACCAGGTCGAGCTGGTGAACCAGGTGCAAGTCGACGAATCGCGATCCTTAACCTTCACCTCGGCCCTGCGCTCGATTTTGCGTCAGGACCCCGACATCATCATGATCGGCGAGATTCGCGACGTGCCGACGGCGCAGATCGCGGTGCAGGCCGCCCTTACGGGTCACCTGGTGCTCAGTACGCTGCACACCAACGACTGCGCAGGGCGCGATCCACCGTCTGGCCGACATGGAAATCGAGCCGTTCAAAATCGCAGCTTCAGTCGTTGGCGTCATCGCCCAGCGGCTTATCCGCACGGTTTGTCCCTCGTGCAAAACGTTCGTGTACGCATCGGCCGAGCTCTTGGAAACGATCCATTATGAGGGCGATCGCCGTCGCAGTTTCATTCGCGGCGAAGGTTGCCCTAAGTGCCACGACACGGGTTTTATCGGTCGAACAGGCATTTACGAAGTCATGGTAGTCGACCGCGAGATGCGGGCGCTTATCGCCTCTCGCGCCGGCACCGACGAAATTCGCGATTGCTACCGCCGCGCCGGCGGCAAAACGCTGCTGGAGCAAGGCATCCGATTGGCGGAGAAGGAACAGACAAGTTTGGACGAGGTGATGAGGGTGGCGTATTTCGAATAGGGTGTGAGTAAGTGAGTAGGTGAGTAAGTGAGTAGGTGCAACGCAACTGCCCTACTCACTTACTCACCTACTCACGTACTCACCTACACACACATGCAATTCACCTACACAGCAAAGACTTCCGGCGGCGATATACAGACCGGCCACATCAGCGCCGCTGACGTGGAAGCGGTAAAACGGGCGCTGCGCGAGCAGAGTCTGTTCGTGATCGACATCCGCAAAAAGACCAAGCAGACGTTTTGGAAGACGGTGCTTGGCGCGCGAGCGGGCCGGCCTCTCGAAACGCGATTTGCTCAGCGTCACGACGCAACTGGCCATCATGACGCGCTCCGGCGTCGACCTGGCCTCGGCCTTCCATTCCTTGTCGCAGCAGTGCGGCAACCTCGCACTACGCAACATCCTGGGCCAGGTGCATCGCGACGTCACCGGCGGCAAGAGCATCTCCGATGCCATGCAGACACAAGCGGCCGTCTTCGGCGACGCCTATGTCGCCAGCGTGGCCGCGGGCGAAGCGGCCGGCAAGTTACCGGATGTGCTTGGCCGGCTGGCCCAATTTCAGCGCACCGAGATTCGCATGCGCGCCTCGATCCGCACGCTGCTGGCTTACCCGGTCGTGCTGGCCGGCGTTTCGTCTCTGGTGGTGCTCGGATTAGTGACGTTCGTACTGCCAAAGTTTTCCGACATCTTCGCCCAATACGAAATCCCGCTGCCTCGTTTGACACAGGTGGTCGTTGCGGTGTCTGACATGCTGCGGCAGCACATGCTCTATTGGCTGCCGCTGGTGCTCGGGGCCATGGTCGCACTTGTTGTTTCTCGACGAATTGAATCGGGCCGGCAGGTGGGACGCCGCCATGCTCAATACGCCGATCCTGCGAGAAATCACCCGCGCGTTTTACATCGGCCGCACGTTTCGACTCTTGGGACTCATGATTGAAAGCGGCGTGCCGCTGCTGGAAGGCCTGCGGCTCACGCGCAACTCGATCCGCAACGCCCTGTACCGCGATCTGTTCGACGATCTGGAAAGATCCATTCTCAACGGCCGCGGCCTGGCTAACTCGCTGATCAACGCCGGCTTCGTCCCGCCGGTGGCCGCTGAGATGGTCCTCACGGCCGAACGCACGGGAACGCTCGGCATGGTCACGGAGCTGATGGGCGAGCACTACGAGGAAGAAGGGGAATCAAAGTTGCGCGAGCTGGCGACGATCTTGGAGCCGCTCATCATCGTGGCGATGGGGGTGATCGTCGCGACTATAGTGCTGGCGGTGATGCTGCCCATGTTCGATATCGCGACGATGGCGCGGTGAAGAATAGGTGTCAGGTGTCGGGTGTCAGTGCTCGACATCTGGCGTCTGACACCCAACACCTGACACCTAATAAAGGACCCACATATGAAAAAGCTAAAACTTCGACAAACCCTTATCGGCCTTTTGCTCGTTGCTGCCGGTGCCATCGCCGGCGCCTCGATGACAACCACGCGCGAGGCCCACGCCGAGATACGCGCAACGCCGCAGCCGCCAGCGTTTCAATCCGGCGGCCAGTTGTCGGTCCCGGTGCTCAAAGAGATTGCCGCGACGCTGCACCAAATGGACTCCCGCCTGGCGCGATTGGAGGCCCTGGCCCAGAAGATGCAAACCAGGCGTACTGAAGGGACGGAGGACAAATAGTTCAGAGCGGAGCCAAAGCAATGACGCCGAAGGCGTTAAACTCCAAGGCCCAGGGTCGCGGCACTCTGGGTATAAGGAATCGCGATGCGAACAAACCCCGCAGGGTTTAACAACGCTATTTGTGTAACGCCTTCGGCGTAAACCAATATTCCGGAAACCTTAACACCCAGGCGTGCTCGCGACCCTGGGCTATGGAATGCAACCGCTTCGCGGTTGGATTGAAGACGACAGCAAAGTGCAGAAGGAATTCATCACTTGCCACTTTCACGCAAACTCGGCTGGATCGGCGTCGACGTCGGGACGCACACCGTGAAGCTCGCGCAGACCGCGCGAGACGCTGGTGGCGTGCGCCTCTACCGTGCGGCGGTAATCCAGCGGCCGGCCGCGTGGAATGGCGACGATGGACTGACCCACCAGCCGCCCATCACCTCCTCGACGGAAATCCGGGCTGCGCTCGAATGCGGTGGTTTCGTCGGCCGCAATGCGATTTGCACGCTGCCGATGAATATATGCCAGTTGCGCGGCATGAACGTGCCCTCGGGCAGCGAACAGGAACGCCGCGCCATGGCCAGCCACGAGGTAACGCAGGAATGGTCGGATAGCAAGTCACCGATGGAATTCGACTTTTGGGAGCTCGAAGCTCCGAACGGAGAAAAGACGGGCGACGCGTTCAATGTGAACATCATGGCTGCCCCGCGCCCGTGGGTTTCTCAGCTCTGGCACGACTGCCGTCAAACGGGCCTTGATTGCTGGGCAGTCGACGGCACGCCGTTGGTCATGGCCAGGGCCGTCGGACTCGTGGCCGGCATCGATCGCAGGCGTCCCGTGCTGGTAGTCGATTGGGGCTACTCGAACACGACCTTAGCAATCGTTAGCGACGACCGGGCACTGTACAGCCGCCGCATCCACAACTGTGCCTTCAGTCGCGTGCTGGAAGCCGTCACTCGTTCACTCGACGTCACGCTGGACGAGGCCCAGCATTTGGCAGATTCTCAGGGACTCGCGGCGAGCGAGGCCGATCCGGGTACGGATGCTCAGATCCAGTCCGCCATCACGCAGGCAGCCGGCGAAACGCTGGAAGAACTCGCAAGCCAACTGGCCCGCACGCTGCAGTTTGCAGAAACCCAGCGCCGCTACCTTCAGCCGGCCTGCGTGTTGCTTTTGGGCGGCGGTGCTTCGATGCGCAACGTGGCTGCGTACCTCGGCCACGCACTGCAGATTCAGGTCAACGTTTGGCACATGCCGCCGGGCGATGAACCGATCCACTGCGCTGCCGATCACCGCGCGGCTGTATTCGGCCCGGCAGCGGCCCTTTCGGCCTCGGCCTGGAGGGCGGCATGAGAACGATGATCAATCTATTGCCGAACCTGTATCGCCGGCAACAAATGACGCGGCGGCGCATCAAGCAATGGAGCGCGTTGATTTGCATTGTGCTCGCGGTCGGCTGGATATTTCATTGGCGCGAATTGGGTGACCAGCGAGTCATGGCTCAGAGGCTCGACGTTCTGGAGCGCGAACATCTGCCCACGCAGAAATTGCTCAAGCAACTCGTCGACATGCGCCAACGGCTGGTGGATTTGCAACAACAAGAACTGATCGCCAACGAGCTGGAACACCAGCGGAACGCGCTGGCACTTTTGGGCGTTATCAGCCAAACAGCCCAAAAAACCGGCGGCCGCCTGCGCGTAACCAATTTGGAACTCACGAATTTTCAGAGTCCACACAAGTCGGCCGGAGTTAGCAATTCGAGCGGTCAGGCCGGCGGTTTGCTGTTGTCCGGCGTGTCGCTCGATAGTCCGGCCGTGTTCGAGCTGCTCGACGGCCTGCAGAATTCAGGAATGTTCAGCCGTGTTGTGCTCAACGCGCTCACAGAACGCGCGAACGCGGAGGTGTCGCTCCGCAATTATGAGGTGACCTGCGAGTTTTGAAGCAGGGAGCAGGGAGCGAGGAGCAAGGAGCCAGAACGGAACGGCAATTAGGAACAGGAACGCAGTAGGAAGAGTTCTAACTCCCCGCTCCGCGACTCCGTGCTCCCCGCTACAACAATGCTGCAAAATCGATCCATCATCGACGACGAAACGCGGCGGTTCGGCCGGATATTGCACTACTCCGGAGTGCTTGCCGGCGTCGTTTGCGCGACGGTGGCCTATTCGCTGGTGCATGCACCGACTGCCAAAGTCATCGCCAACACCGGGCTGCGGATCGACGAATTGGCATTGTCCGTCGAAAACGCCCCGCTGATTCGCGAACAACATCGCAAGGTATCCCAGTCGCTGCATGAAGTCGAAGCACGAATCGCGGCGGTGCGGCGCCGCGTGCCGCGCCACGCCGATGGCGGCGCGTTCCTGCGAGAGGTGGCTCAAATCGCCGAGACCGAGAAGCTTGCGATCAAAGACTTCCAGCCGGCAACACCCACCGCGAAGGCCGGTTACGCCGAAATGCAAGTAACGCTCAAAGGGCAGGGCAGCTATGACAGCATTTGCGCGTTCATCGACAAGCTGAATAAGCTCACTCGGCTGTCGAAGGTGCGAGATCTCAAGCTGTCGGCTGCAGATGGTGCCGCCGAGTATCCGATGACAGCAACGCTCATCATCTATTTCGGGTTGCAGGCCGCCGACGCGAACACCCAGGAGAATCGCCGTGGTTGAGCCTCAAACATGGCCGAAGCGAATCGGGCTGACGCGCGGCAAAGCGGCGATCGTTGCGGCATTGGCCGTGACGCTGGTGGTCGTGGTCTATGTCAAATACGGCTCCTCCGGCGCGGCGGCCATTTCCAGCCGGCTAATTGAATTATCCGGTCGCCGCCCCGCGGCAAAGACCGATAGCGAGCAGGCCGGCGCAGCGGCGAAAGCGCAAGCGGCGGCATCGAATGCGGCCTCGATGCTGTCGGTCGAAGTTGACGAATCGCGGTGGAAGTCGCCTGATCTATCGATGGTGCTGGCATACGATCCGTTCGCGCTGCCGGCCGGGTTTCCGCAGCCGCCGCAAGGGGCTGCCGCTGCGAATTCGGCAGAAGTCGGCACGGTCCTCGCCGAGGACGCCGACCTCGCCGCCGATCAGTTGGCCGAAGCTATCGAAAGCCTGCGCATGGAGCTGGAACAGCTTCAGCAGCGCGGCGTACACGTCATCGTCCGCGGACGCGATCGCGATCAGTACGTTGCCATGATCGGCGACCGCACGCTCCACGTGGGCGAAAAAATCGGCAGCTTTACGGTAACCGCCATCGAGGCGGATCACGTGCGCGTGGAAAGGAAAGTCCAGAAATGACGCCGCGCAGAACGACATGGCAAGCGGGGAGTGGGAACTTCGGGGTTTGGATTTTCGATCCAAACCCGCGCGGCGGTAGTCCGTCCTCCGTGCGCCGTACTTAGTACTCAGTACTCCGTACTCAGCACGCCGTGCCCAGTCCTCCACACTCCGCACACGACACCCCGCATTCCGCCGCGGCGCTTTGTCTTGGTTTGCCTACTGGCCGCGATCGCAATCTGCTGCGCCAATCCGCTCGACGCATTCGCTCAACGGCGGCGGCTTCGCGATGCATTCAACCTGGTCGCAGGCCAGTCGGAAAACGAAGAGGTCAGCCCGGGCGTTCAGCAACCATTCAATGACGATAGTGCCGCGTCGACGCAACCGCTCGAAGGGCTGCCGCCGCCGCAGGTGTTCAAAGGACGTCTGCCGCTCGCCGGCTCGCAAGGCGACGGCGTGGAATTGTCACAGAGCCGCGACGGGCGCATCACTCTCAAGGTGCGCGACGTATCGCTCAGCAAAATCCTCTCGCTCCTGGCGCAAGCGCAAGGATTGAACATCGTGGCCTCGAACGACATCGACGCGATGATCTCCATCACGCTTAACGACGTGCCGGTTGAAGAGGCGCTCACCGCCATCCTGTCGGTGGCCAACTACACCTGGGTTGACAGAAACGGCATTATTCTTATCACATCGCTTGCAGATTCGGCCAACCTGCCCGCCGGCGTGCAGGGCCGGCAGATTCAAGTGTTCGAGCTCGACTTTGCCTCGGCACGGGTCGTGTCCGAGGCCGTCAGCGGATTCCTGTCGCCGATCGGCAAAGTCTCAGTTAGCGAATCCGACCCGAGTGACAACCGAATGACGCGCGAGCTGGTCGTTGTCGAGGATTTGCCCGAGTCGCTGGCGCGCATTGCCGAGTACATTTGCCAGGTGGACCGTCCGCCGCGGCAGGTGCTCATTGAAGCTCACGTCCTGCAGATCAATCTCGACGACACCAATCGGCAAGGCGTGAACATCGACGGCATCGTCCGACTCTGCGACGTCGATCTCACGCTGAAGACCACAGGATTTGCCAATGAAGCCGCTCCGCAAGCTTTTCTCGCCACGCTCGAAGGCGGCGACCTAGGCCATGTCATCGAGCTGCTCCAAACCACGACCGACTCCAAAACCTTGGGCTCGCCGAAGCTCCTAGTGCTCAACGAGCAGGAAGCACGGCTGCAAGTTGGCGAGCAGCTCGGCTTCAAAGTCACGACGACCACCGAAACAAGCACTTTGGAAAGCGTGCAATTTCTCGACGTGGGCGTCGTGCTCAGTATCATTCCCCGAATTACGCGCGACGGCCGCGTGCTGCTCAGCGTGAAGCCGGAAGTTTCCGAAGGCCAGGTCAACCCCGAAACCGGCCTGCCTGAAGAGAAAACCACTGAGCTGGAAACCGACATCATGCTCAACGACGGCCAAGGCATGATTATCGGCGGGTTGATCAAAGAGACGGACTCGGTGACCCAGTCGAAAGTCCCTTGGCTGGGCGACGTGAAAGGGTTGGGCTGGTTCTTCCGGCACTCGGAAGTCACGAAAGGACGCGTGGAAATCATTGTGGCCCTCGTGCCGCGGATTCAGCCCTACAACCCCGAATATCAGGCATACGAGCAAGGCGAGCTGGTCAAGGCGGGCGTACCGCTCATGCAAGGTCCACTGCAAAGAACCTATCGACCCTGGGACCCCGTGCTGCCCGACGGAAATCGCGTTTACCGGCGACTGCTGCCGCATCCGAACCAAGTCAGACGAAATTGGAAGCACGGCCACGATGCGCCGGTCTACAACCCATGGACGGCACAATACGACGTGCCGGCGCCGCCGCTGCCGCAGCAGCAATCCTATGAGAATGGATGTGATCCGTCGGTCATGCCGCAGGAGGCAATACCTCAGGAAGTGATGCCGCCGCAAGAGGGCTTCTTGTCGGATGAGCTCGAGCCCATGATGCGGATCCGCCCGGGCTCAATGAACGGCCCCGCAATAATCACAGATCAACCATAGTAGGTATCACAAGCAAACAAATTGAATCACATAGATGACATTGCGCACGGTGCACCAATCCCTGGATCACGAAAGCGCGAAAGTACGAAAGCGCGAAATAGCAGGAATCATCTCGGCTTTCGCGATTTCGTACTTTCGCGCTGTCGCGATTCATGATTGGGTTACGGCCGCAAACTCACACTGCGTCCACGCGCGGCGTGAGAAATTGTCTGAAATAAGTAAAGGACGAATGATGGCCAAACGCTTGCCCGTCCCGCCCGAGCTCGAAAAACTCATCGAAAAGCGCGAGGAGGAAAAGGACCGCCGCACGCGCGAAAGGCGCGCCAGCGCCAAATCGCCGCGCACCGCCGCGGGTACGAACGGCAAGCAGGAGCGCCGCAAAACAACCAACCGCCGCCGCAAACAAAGGCGAAAGTCGGGCACGTAATCATTGCGGTATTGTCCGTTCTTCTTTCGTTCGCATTGCCGTATCCGATGGGTGGCTGGAGTCGATGACGCCGCGGCGATCGAGCCCCCAGTTGAGCTGGGGTGGTCGCTGCTCTCCACCAAGCCCGTCCTCAATTGGCGATACAGGCGTGAATGCACTTCTAAGCGGGCAGTCTTCGCGGCGCCGTTCGCTTCACCTGCCGTTTTCATTAATACATTGTCCATAATGCGGTCTTTAACCGCCCCGCCGCCAGTCGGACGTCGAATAACTATCTATTGGCGGGAGTTGTCACAAAAACCACGAGGGCTCAAATGGGCAAAGACGAGGGCGTGCAGCCATCATTCAAGATCGAATGGACAAAGAAGGACAGCGCCACCTACACGATCAACGGTTCGTACGAAGACGTCTTTAAGTTCTTCGAGAAACGCAACGCCAGCAAGGAAGAATGGGGCAAGTTCTCGCCCACGAAGCCGGAAGTGGCCTTCAAGCCAAAAGACGGCCCGATCGAAGAGGTCGTGCTCAAGATCGGCTACACGATCACGATGCCCAAATGGTCGGGCTACAACGATGCGAAGAAGTCGTGCAAAGAAGCGTGGGACAAAATGTTCAGCAGCCTCGAGAAGCACGAGGAAGGCCACCGGCTGATCCTGTTGGAAGAGGCGGCCATCTTTGGCGAGAAGGTCACCTCGCAAAAGAATCTCGACACGAAGAAGCTGGCTGAGCTGCTTAAAGATTTCTCGCCCAGCGTCACTAAGGCGCAGAAAAAATTCGACGATGCCACGGACCACGGCGCCAAGAAGGGCGTTTTTCTTCCGGCGCCGGATCAATGCAAGTAAGCGACTCGCTTAGCCTCCCTCTCCCTCCGGGAGAGGGCGGGGGTGAGGGTAAAGTAGCATAGCCGATGCACCCTCACCCTTCCCTCTCCCAAAGGGAGAGGGTTTTGAAACCACTTCTACGCGAATTCGTAGGTCCAGCTCCGTTGACCGAATCGCTCGGCCGCAAGCGATGCGACAAGCCCGCTAGGCCAATCAGCAAGCGCATCCTTCGTCGGCCACGCGCGGTCGATGGCTGCAATGATCTCGTGTCGAGCCAACGGCAAATTGATTAAGAACTCGGCGTGCGAGCGGGCCGCCCTATATTCGGGTTGCCGCGGCGGCATGCGCAAGTCACGCGCCACGAGCGACAGGTCGGCATCGTACATCAGCGTGCCATGATACAAGAGATGAGTGCGCTTGCGCGCATGCTGTTGCCGGAAAACTTTAGGCGCTCCGCCGATTGATTCACTAGCGCCAAGTCGCTTGTCCCCACATGGACTACGGTCCCCAAGTGCGAAACTAGAGGCCCGAGCGCCGCGGCCAGCCGGCCAAGCACGTGGGCATGCGCACGGCCGATGTCCTTCAACTCCCATCGCAGTTGGTAGCTCAACACGAGCGCATACATCAGGCAACCCGGCCCAGCCACGATCGCCGCCCCGCCGCTGGATCGCCGCAGTATGGGAATGTTTGCCTCCGTGCAAGCCGACTCATGGACTTCCTCATGCACGCGCGACGAGCGGCCGACCACGACCATCGGCTGCGGCGATTCCCATAGGCGCAGGAACTCCCATTCGGAGTTCGCTTCTTCGGCCCAGTCCAGGAGCGCTTCATCCAGCGCGAGGTTTTCGGCTGGCGTCGGCAGTGTAAGCTCCAAGCGTTGCATGACGCTGTTGTCCCACACGCGCCGGTGATCTGGCAAGATCGCCGTAAAACCGCTGTGGGAGGCGTCTGGGCGCCGATATCGGTTGACGACCTCGCACTCATCGTGAGACACTAAGAGCAGCTAACAGGATGAATAAACCGCCAAGTACGCAAAGGTCGCCAAGGAAACATCCATAGGGACTTACTGCCTTCCTTGGCGTGCTTGGCGTCTTGGCGGTTCAATTTGTTCGGCGCTCTAATACTTTGAATTTTCTCACGTATCGACTTCGCCTTGGTGATCCAAAGCCAAGGTGCTTCTTTTCATGCTTCAAGTGAACCAATCTGAGGCTGACGCGAATCGGGATATCGCAAACATTCCTCCTGCGCCCGTCGGGGACGACAACCTGCCGCCGGTTGAGCCCCCCTCGGCCGCATTCCTGATCCAGTTATTCGTCGTGCCGGCACTCATCGTGCTGGTGATCGTCGGCGTTTGGTTGACGTTCACCTGGCTCGTGCGGCGCACGTCGCCCGAGACGATGATTCAAGGTCTGGAACAGGGACCAAGCGTCGCTCGCTGGCAGCGCGCCAGTGAGCTGGCCGACATGCTGCGCAACAAACGGTTTGCCGAATTCAAGCGCGACCCCAAGGCGGCCGGCGACGTGGCCCGCATCCTCAATCGCGAAATCGATCAGGCAACGTCCGACGATGGCATGGAAGAGGAAGAAATAACGCTGCGGTATTTTTTGGCCCGTGCGCTGGGCGAATTCGAGGTGCAGGAGGGAATCGATGTTTTGTTGAAGGCCGCCCAAACCCAGCGCACACCGAGCGAACAGCTAGTGCGGTATCGTGCGCTCGAGGCAATCGCCGTTCGCGCCGACAATTTAGGCCATCTCGATCCGCCGCAGACGCTTCACCATGAGGACTTGATGCTGACGCTCGATCGATTGTCGGTCGACGACGATCCGCTCATCCGCCAGGCGACAGCCTATGCTTTGACTCAAATCGGCACGCCCGCCGCGCTCGAGCGGCTGGAAGCCATGGTCGACGATCCGCACGATGACACGCGATACAACGCCGCCGTGGCGCTTGCACGTCACGGCAATGCGAAGGCCGTTGAAACGCTTGCGGAAATGCTCGATCTTGACGAGCTTGGCATGCACACGGCCGAAAACAAGCGGGCTGAAGCGGCCAGGCGCACGGTCATCATGGGCAACGCTCTACAGGCCGTCGAAGCGCTCGCCAAACGAAATCCAAGCGCTGATCTTTCGTTGGTAATCGAGTCGCTTGAACAACTCGCCGCCGCCGACAACCGCGAGTTGAGTGATGCGCTCGTCCCATCGCGAGCGGCGTCCGAAGCGCAGCGAGTTTTGGAATCACTGAAATCCAGAACGCCTCGTACTGCGGCCGAATCCGACGGACCGTGATCGCAGTTTCGCTATTAAATTGATCAGCGTCGCATATAATAGGATGCACGCGACTTTGTTTGGGAGGCAGATGATGGAATCGAAGTTCATCGAGATCACTTTCGACGTGCAATTGCAGCCGGGCGAACCGCTATATCTGCCCCAGGATGCGGCCGCCATTATTGGTCCAGGGCATTGGCTTGTTTCAATTCGACCGGCAGACACTCCCGTTCGCGACCATGGCGACTTTTCTCAATAGCTTCGCACCTGAGGATGAAGGCTTGTACGATGACTATTCAACCGGGTGAATTCTGGGTGGCCGATATCCCATTCACTCATGCCGCTGCTTCTAAGAAGCACTCGGTACTTGTCCTTTGGCTAGACGGCTTCGATGTCATGCTGCTGCCGTAGCCCCACCCGCGTTTTTTCGCGGTTTCGTACTTTCGCGTTTTCGCGACTCATGACTTGTGCCGCGGCGCACCAATTTTTGGATCACGAAAGCGCGAAAGTGCGAAAGCACGAAGTAAGGGAATTGAAGCAGCACGTGATCACGCCGCCTTTTTCTGAGTAGCTTCGCACCTGAGGACGAAGGTTTGTACGAAGACCATACAGCCAGCGCGAGTTGCTTTTAGCCGAAGGGGTCAGGAGTCGAACGCTTTTGCGAGTTGATTACTCTTGAGGGGCCAATACGGTACTCCACCTCAGCGCATGTTGAAGACTCCCGACCCCGCAAGTGGCGTGTCACTCTGTAGCGGTTGTACCGGTTGCGCCGCGCCGGCTTTGTTCCGATTCGCAACGATGTGAAATTGTTCCGTTGCACGGCCGCAACGTGTCGGTAGACAATTGAAGAGACTTGAGAAATTCTTTAGGCGCGTAAAGCATTGCGGCGAGTGAGCTTTATCTTTGTGATAGCGGCGATGCGAAGCATTGCTGGCGTTTGCATCGAGGGCGCTTGTGCGCCAAATTCATTAGAGAAGGGGTGTTAGGCGCGCGATGGTCGCCGCGCGTGGGTCGAGCACGGAGGCTAGGAACTACTCGTCTTTCGCGAGATCATGGGTCATGACTAGTCGATATCGTCTGGGCGCTCTTGTCGTTTCAATGCTGTTCGCCGCCGGCACGGCGCGCGAGCTCTCCGCTCAATGCGCCCCGTGCTGCGAGCCCGCGTACAAGCTGGTTTGCCAGACCGTTTACGAGGAGCGCCAGGTAACCTGCTACCGGCAGGTGTGCGAAACGGTGTGCGAGGCGCACGAGGTGACGCGGCAAGTTCCCGTCTGGGAAACCCAGATGCGCGAGCGCCGCTACAAGGTGCAGCGTCCCGTGCAAGAAACGTCGATGCGCGAAGAGCGCTATTGCGTGCAGCGGCCGGTGTACGAAACGGTGATGCGCGACTGCAGCTACAACGTCGTGCGCAACGTCGTCGAGACCTGCGAGCGCGAGGAGCGATACTGCGTCTCTCGGCCGGTGTGGGAAACCTCCATGCGCGAAGAACGCTACTGCGTGCAGCGGCCGGTCATGGAAACCGCATACCGCCCTGAGTGCCGCACGGTGATGCGGCCGGTCACCACTTGCCGCACCGAGTACGTCGATCAAGGATGCTACGTCGAACAAGTCGCGTGTGTGCCGGGAACGGCAACCTGGCCGCGGCTAGCTTGGAGTCCTGGCGTGGCCGTAACCGATCCTCTGACCGGCATGGTACAGTATCAACGTCCCGGATTGGCATGGACAAGCGGCTACGCGCCGTCGCAACAGGTGGTGCAGCGCGTGTGGCGGCCGAACGTCGTCGCCCGGCAGGTGCAGGTCGTGCATCACTGCCCGGAGCAAGTCACGGTGCAGGTGCCGTACCAGGTGTGCCGAATGGTCACCGAACAGCAAGTGCGGCAGGTGCCCGTGCAAGTCTGCCGCATGGTCCAAGAGGAACAGGTTCGCAAGGTTCCCTACACCACCTGCCGCCAGGTGGTCGAGCGCGTCCCGCGGCAAGTGCCCGTGCAAGTTTGTCGCATGGTCAGCGAGGAACAAGTGCGGCAAGTTCCCGTGACCACATGCCGCATGGTAGAGGAGGAGCGCGTCGAGCCGTACCAGATTCGCGTGTGCAAATGGACCTGCGAAAAACACACGGTGCAGGTCCCGCGCACGGTCATGAAACAAGTGCCGGTCACGCACACCTATCGCGTTCCCCGCACGGTCGTGATGCGGGTGCCGGTCGACCCATGCGCCGGTTAGGGGGTCGAGTAGGTGCCGCGAGCCGAGCGGCACTTTGAATGACGAATGACGAATGTCGAATGACGAATGAAAATCATCAAATGACAGGGTTTTTAATTCGTCATTCGTCATTCGGAAATTCGTCATTTCAGTCCGGCTCGGCTCGCCGGACCTACGGCGCTCGTTGACATTCCCGCCGCTGCCGGTGAGACTATCTCCTTTCGCGGTGCCTTTTCTCCGGCGATCCAAGGCGGAACATATTATCGTGAGCGAGCCGACGAACCACGAGCAAGATGCTTCGTTGGCCGGCCGTCGCATTGCGCTGGTCGGCAAGTTGGCCAGCATGTCGCGCCGCGACGCCGAGCAGTTGATCCGCGCTTCAGGCGGCCGCGTCGTCGAACCGTCGCGTGAAGAAGCCGATACGATCGTGGTGCCGGACGACGCCGACAACATCCAGCGATTCGTAACCGGCGATCAGGTGCTGTGCGAGGCCTCACGACAGGCCTTTGAACGGGGCGAATTGGAACTTATCCGCGAGTCGGAATTGTGGGCGCGGCTCGGCCTGGTGGACGCCGGGCAAGGCATCGCCCGACTTTATACGCCGGCCATGTTGGCCGAATTGCTTCGTGCGCCGATCGCCGCGATTCGACATTGGCATCGGCGCGGCGTGCTCATTGCGAAGCGCGAAGTGCGGCGCTTGCCGTACTTCGATTTCGAGGAAGTCCGCGTGGCGCGCAAACTGGTTCAATTGCTGGCCGCCGGCGCCAGCCTGTCCACGATTAACCGCCGACTCAACAAACTTACTCGCTTGATTCCCGACATGCCGCGCCCTTTGGCGGATCCGGCGGTCGTGGTCGAAGGGCGCCGCCTCATGGTCCGGCGCGGCGATAATCTGGCCGAACCGAGCGGCCAGCTTCTCATCGACTTCGACGCCAGCCAGCCAGAAGATGCGATCGGCGGCGCCGATGCGGGCCCCGTCGCAATTCGATTTGCCGCTGGCGACGCGCTTCGCGCCGGCTCCCGGCGCCGCCGCGCGGCCCACATCCGTTTGTCGCCGAGGACTTGCGTTCTCTAGCGGCCGAGCTGGAAGCCAACTCGCGCGACGATCAGGCCATTGAAGTTTACCGAGCGATACTCATCTCCGGCGATTTCGCGGCCGACGATCACTTCGCGTTGGCCGAGTTGCTCTATCGCAGCGGCGATCTGTCGGCCGCGCGCGAGCGTTATTACGCGGCCATCGAGTTGGATGAAGACTTCGTCGAAGCGCGTTCCAACTTAGGCTGTGTTCTGGCCGAGCAAGGCGACTTCGCCCTGGCTGAGGCCGCTTTCCGCGGCGCCTTGGAATATCATCCCGATTATGCGGACGCACATTATCACCTGGCCCGCCTCCTGGATCGCGAGAACCGGTCCGCCGAGGCTTCGCGACACTGGCAGCTATTTATGAATTTGGCTCCGGCGAGTCCCTGGGCCGACGAAGCGCGTGAACGGATCGGAGGTAGTGAGTAGGTGAGTAAGTGATCGAGTCCGACGAGTGAATATGCCAACAGCCCCCGCCGGCACACGGCACACGGTTTTGCCGTGTGCCGGGTCGGCCGGGGGTTCTTCATCAGAACTGGCGATGGCAGCTCCAAAACCCCCGGCGGAGTCGGGGGCTATGGTCGCACCCCATGAACGAAATCCTCCTCGAATACGAGCCGGTCAACCCGACGACGTGGGCTTACCTCGCGTCGCTGCTGATGATCGCGCTGTACTTCAAGTTCAACCGGGCTTGGAGCGTGCGGAATTGGGACTTGTTCGGTCTGATCCTCCTGGCGCCGGCGTTGCTCATGGTGCAGTATGGCGTCGCGCATGCTGGCCATGGCGCACCCGCCGATGTGGCGGCTCGCGTCGAGCATTTCGGCTACATCTGGCTGTATGCCGTGAGCGGCTGGTTCATGTTGCGCCTGCTGCTGGATGCGTTCATGGTTCGGCGCCCATTATTGGAAGCAAATCTGACGGTCGGCGGGTTGACGTTCCTCGGCCTCTCGTTGTTCGTGTTCCTGATGGCGAACGTTGTCACGGGAACGCCGGGCGAAGCAGATCTTATCGGCTCGAAACGCGCGGCGCACCTTCGCGAGATGGTTGCCTCGAAGGATGACGTCGTTACATTAACGACGCACGGGCCCACGTTTCCGCTGGTCTATTTGTTGCCCCATACCTTGACGCGTTTGATTGTTGACCTGGAGCCGCCGGACGACTCGCAGCCGCGCGACGAGGCCGACGCAGCCGCCGCCCGCGATGCACGAGTGCAGGCAATTACGGCCCGAGTCGTTGCGATAATTTCGCAGTTGGCCATTGTGATTGGCATTGTGCTCGTGGGCATGCGCCATTTCGACAACGTCAAAACGGGAATCGCCGTCGCCACGCTCTATTTGCTGCTGCCGTACACATCCATGTGGACCGGCTGCGTAACGCATGCGCTGCCCGCCGCACTGCTCGTTTGGGCGGTCGTTCTTTATCGCCGGCCACTGTTGGCCGGTGCGCTGGTCGGCCTGGCATTTGGGGCGATCTACTACCCGCTATTTCTGTTGCCGTTGTGGATCAGCTTCTATTGGCGGCGCGGGGCCGTCCGATTTCTTGTCGGCTGTCTCGTCGCAGTTGGCCTGTTGCTGCTGGCAATTGCGCTCACGTCGATCGACATGCAGATGTTCGTCGCCAGCCTGAAGCAAATGTTTGACATCCGCTTTCCGGTGCAGGCAGATTCCGGCGTGTGGTCTCGATTCTGGCGGCCAGACTACCGAATCCCCATCCTTGTGGCGCACGCGGGTCTCTGCCTCAGCATGGCGCTGTGGCCGGCGCAGAAAAGTCTAAGCACGCTTATCGCCTATTCGGCCGCCGTGATGCTGGGCACGCAGTTCTGGCACGCCCACACCGGCGGCCTCGCGCCAGCCTGGTACCTGCCGCTTCTGCTGCTCACCATTTTCCGACCGAATCTAGAAGACCGGGTGGCGCTTGCTGTGGTGAAATGAACCACGGAGACACGGAGGGCACAGCGAAGAGCGACGGCGAGCTGGATTGAACGATGAAAGATAAAGGATGAACGATTAGGGATGAGTGAGAGACCGTTTTAAACATCACTCATCCACCCTTTCTTTCTGTCTCACCCTCCGACCTCCGTGTTCTCCGTGCCTCCGTGGTTATACTTCCGCATCGCTATTGATCGCGGCGAACATCCACGACCTGCTGCTTGGCCTGCGCCGCCAGCCATCGTCGCCACTGCTCCTGGTCGTAATCAAAGCTCGCGCCGCCCGATAGAGCCGTGAGCGCCCGAGCACATCGGGGTTGCGTAGGGAGCGCGTAATGATCTTCGGTCCGCCGCCGCCGAACGTCATCCCGCCGCCCTGCGGCGTGAACGTGTACGAGTGCTGGTCCGGATTGCCGTCGGCAACCTTGAACTTATGCTTCGTCACGAGCGCACCAATGAGCGGACTGACGGCATCGGCATCGCCGATCTGGCCCAGCGCGGCGCCAGCCCGATTGACGATCAGGTTGTCGCGATCCTTGAGCGCTCGAATGTAAGGCCGCAACAAACCCTGACGGCCCGACGCTATGAGATACTCCAGGCACTGATGCCGCACCTCCGAGTCTTCATCCAGCAGCGACAGTTCAACGAGCGCATCCACTGCCGCCTGGTGGTCGAGCCGGGACAAGACTTCCATCCACAGCCGCTTCAGCTCGGGATCTTTCTCGCGCTCAAGTAGCGCGACAACCGCTTCCGCCGCCAGCGGATCGTTAATGGAATGAATGGTCGCGAGGGCCTCATCCGCGCGATCCTGTCTCCGGCCAACGAGCCAGCGCCGCATCCGTTCCAGTGTGTTTGCCCAATCGCCTTGCGAAACCTTGGCATCCTTCTCTCGCTGCAACAGCTCGACATGCTGCCGTGTGACGTACCGGCCCTCGTACATCACCATGCCGCGCCCGTCCATCATGTCGTCGCGCGTCATCCACTGCCCGTCTTTCTTGCGGAAGCCCAACAGGCCGCGGGCCTCTTCATGGTTAGGATCAAGCTCGACGATTCGCTCGAGATGCCGGCGCGCCTCGTTGCGCAGCTTGTGGTCGCTGCACCACTGGGCAAGCTCCCAATGGCCGGCCACCGTGTCCGGCGACGATCGGGCCCGCTTTTCGTATTCGGCCTCGACGTTCGATTTCGTGTCGACGCGTGCAATTTGCGACCGCGCTATCGATAGCTTCCCACCGCCGGCCAGTTCGACAACAACCGTCTTCTCCGCGCCATCGCCCGATTCGACCAACCGCCCTTCGATGCGCCCGCCATTGGCCAGCTCAAACACATCGCCCCGCGCGGATGCGGCGAATAGAATCCACGCAACGGCAAACGAGATAGTCAACAGACTTTGCAACGAAACGGCGATCGTAGTCATGATTGTGATCATCCCATTAACAATGACTCGTAGCCGAATTAAACCATATCCTTTATTATAACGGCTGATTTACCCTTTGATTTGTCGAGGATTTTGCGATGAGCCAGTCTACCACCCAACACCGCTGCGAGTCGCCCAAATCTGTGCGCTGCGCCGTCGTCACGGTGAGCGACACCCGCACGATGGATACTGACCGAGGCGGCAAACTGGTTGCCGACCTGCTCCTCGCCGGCGGCCATCGCGTCACGGGCCGCGAAATCGTCCGCGACGACCCCCGCGAGATCGAACCGCTCGTCCGTAAGCTGGCCGACCCAAGCGCTATGGACGCCATCCTCATCACCGGCGGCACGGGCATCGCCGCGCGCGACCAGACATTTGAAACGATCAGCGGCCTGTTAAACAAAACCATGCCCGGCTACGGCGAGCTGTTCCGCATGCTCAGCTACGAAGACATCGGCCCGGCGGCCATGCTCAGCCGCGCGGTGGGCGGAGTGATCAACAACGTCGTTCTACTCACCATGCCCGGCTCCACCGCCGCAGTGCAGCTCGCCATGGACAAACTCATCGTCCCCGAAATCGGGCACCTGGTCTTCGAAGCACGGAAGTGAGTCAAAACTCGTACTCGACCCAAGTCTTAGCGCCCTTCTGCTTCTGCTCGGTCTTCGCCACGCCCTTGTAGTACGTAACGCCGGCGATATTCTTGCTCACCGCATAAGCACAATTCGGTGCGCTGCAGATCCACAACGCATACGGTGCCTCAGAATCAGAAAGCGGAAGCAGTTTGCCTTCGTTACACAGCGGGCAAGTAGGTAGTTCCATGAAGTCCTCCTAATTTCATTCAAGTCAACTCCCACGCGTAAACTGTCACACGTTGATGAACTGGATGGACGCAATTCGAAATTACTCGAGACAAACGGTTGCCCAGAGGAATATTGAGCACATTTCGCGAAATGAGCTCAAAGCACGTAATCAACGGCAACACATCGATTATTGGTGGTTCATGCTCATACGCTATGACGACAATGCCTTTTCGCTCTGGACCATCGAGCTTTAGCAGTTTAAACGCATCGCCTATCGCACTCACATTTCCAGGATAAGGATGAAGTAAGTTTTGAGACCAGTGCTCCGCTTCGACTCCATTGTCACCAAAAGGGCGCACAATCTTAAATTCAAGGGCCCACGATCCAGGAATGAGTACATCGGGAACTCGGCATGTCTTAATTCCCATGTAACGATTGTTACACTTTAATAACAGATTTTGAGCAATAAGCTTAACCAATTGCGGCTCACCGTATGGGCCAACACCTAGTCTGAATTTCTTGAAGGGAATTCCGCATGAATCGACTTGCCGTATGGTCTCGGCAATATCATCAACTAGCTGTTGCATAATTTGTCGTAATAGCGTGCAAAATGGTTTATGCCCTGAAAGGGCAAGATGCGATAGCCCAGGGCAAGGCCAAGCGAGCGAAGCGAGCTTGGCCGTCGCCCTGGGTACGCGTCCCAATATAACATTCAAGCCCTGAAAGGGCGGAATAGACGCCTGCCTGGAAACCGAACCATGGCGCAATCCTTATCCAATGTCATCTTGCATTTGGTCTTCAGCACCAAAAACCGTCAACCATGGATCGACATCGAAATCGAAACGGAACTCTTCAAATACCTCGCCGGCATCTGCCGCGACATCAAATGCCCGTCCCACAAAATCGGCGGCACTGATGACCACATCCACATCGCATGCTCGCTGGCCCGCACAATGGCGATCAGCGCGCTCATTGAGGAAATCAAAACAAGCTCCTCGAAATGGATGAAAACAAAAGGCGATCGATACGCCGATTTCGCCTGGCAAAACGGCTACGGTGCATTCTCCATTGGCCATTCTCAATTGCGGATCTGAAACATTACATTGCCAACCAGCGCGAACATCATCGCCGATTGTCGTTCCAGGATGAGTACCGTCAGATACTGGCGAAGTACGAGGTCGAATACGATGAACGTTACGTTTGGGATTGATCGCGGCGCTACGGCCATCCCGCCCTTTCAGGGCTTGAGCTTATATTTCGATCGCTGACCCAGGGCGACGGCCAAGTTTGCTGCGCTCACTTGGCCTTGCCCTGGGCTATCACATCGTGCCCATTCAGGGCACATTGGGCGACTTTCTCTAATCCCGCCGCCCTCAATTTGCCGACTTGACCGATTGCGGTCGCTTTGCGCTGAATGCTAGCGCGCGTATTCGCACGCCCATGGAGGGGCCCGTGCCACGTACCTATTCTGCACTTCTGATAGCGCTGATCGCCGGCGGCGGGTGGTATTTCAGCTCCGGCCCGGGTGCTGGCAAGCTCGGCGCGATTCTAAACTCCGCCGCGCAATTGCAAAATGGCCAGGCGCCGGCTGCCACTCCGGCCGGGCAAGGTCCGCAGCTTGCACCAGACCCCGCTGCCAATGCAGTGGTCCCGGCGTGGCACCCATCGCGCCGCCGCAGCCGATGTTTGGCGGCCCCGCCATCCGCATCGCCTCGTTCAATATCAAAGACTTCGGCGACGCCAAGGCCGCCAAGCCGTACGTGATGGCCACGCTCGCCGCCATCATCCATAACTTCCACGTGGTGGCCATCCAGGAAATCAGCACGCAGGACAACTACTACATCGACAACTTCCTGCGCAACTTCGTCAACCAGAATGGCCGCGTGTATGACCGCATCGTCGGCCCGCGACTTGGCCGCTCCACCAACACGGAACAATACGCTTTCCTCTACGACACGGCCGCGATCGAAGTCAACCGCCGCATGGTGTACACCGTGCACGACCCGGACGACCTGTTGCACCGCGAGCCGCTCGTGGCCATGTTCCGCGTCCGCGGCCCGCCGCCGCAACAAGCCTTCACTTTCGTCCTGGTGAACATCCACACCGACCCCGACGAGACGGATGTTGAGCTCGACGCGCTGGCGCAGGTGTATCAGGTGGTCCGCCGCACTGCCGGCGGCGAGGACGACATCATCCTGCTTGGCGACCTCAACGTCGACGATCAGCACTTGGGCCAGCTCGGCCAGCTCGACGCCGTGCGGCCAGTCGTGCGCGGCGTGCCGACCAACACGCGTGGCACCGCGCTCTACGACAACTTCATTTTGCACCAGCCCTCCACGGCGGAATTCTCCGGCCGCTGGGGCGTGCTCAATTTCCCGCACCAATTCAAACTCACGCCCGACCAGGCATTGCAAGTCTCCGATCACCTGCCCATCTGGGCCGAGTTCAGCGCCTACGAAAGCGCGGCCCCTGGCCGCGTGGCCACACGCGACGCAGCAATCCGCCGCAGTAAACAGTCGTAGCTGAATTCGCAAGAATTCAGCCCGGGCAACTCTGCTGAACTTTTGCAAGTTCAGCTACGCCGAGACTGAGGTGGCCAATTCTGATTCTTGTTTTTGGCCACCACTTATGCTATACTGCTCCTCGACGCTGAAGGTATCTAGCGGAGCGTAGCGCAAAGGCACGTATCCAAAGAGCCCGAAGTCGGACATCGGTCCGGCCTCGGGCTTTTTTTGTTGCGCAATGAAAACAAACACGAAAAAACTCGTCACGCTTGCCGTTGCGCGGAACGCGTTGTGCGCGGGTCTCCCGACCTCGCACAAGGATCGACCGAAGGTCTCCATGAAGTCCCGAGTTCATCAACAACGTCTCGTCACCCTCGCCGCCGCGCGGAACACGATCCGCGACGGCGATCTGCTGCTGTTGCGTCGCCGCGGCCTGATTTCCATCGCCGGCCGCGGCGCGCACTCGCACGCCGCCAAGGCCGCCTGGTGGGGCGACGATTTGTTCTGCGTCGAAGTCCGCGAGTGGCACGGCGGCCGGGCCGTTACGCTCGAAAGCCAGGTCAAAAAATTCCCGGCTCGAATCGATGTTTACCACGCCAATCCTGCGAATCGGTGGCCGGAGTACGATCGAACGCGCTCCACCCATTTGATGCGCCGCCTGGCCGGTTGCGACTACGGTTACGCAGCCGTGCTCGCGGCCGCCATGCTCCATCTGCCGGTCGTCCGGCTGGCAGTGCGGGCAAATTTTGAAGACGACGCGATCGATCGCCGGCCGCCGTTTTGCAGCCAGGCCTGCGCCATGACCGACCGCATCGGCGGCGGCGTCGACCCGGTGCCACACCTGGCCGACCGCCTCACCGAACCGGCCGACCTCGCGCGCAGCCCGTTTTACCAATACGCGTTCACGCTAATTCCGTAGGGTGGGCACTGCCCACGACAAGCAGCGAACCGTTGGTGGGCGGTGCCCACCCTACGCTCCACTGAGCTCGCCGGCGTCAAATTGAAAAATGCAAACTGAGAATTACCAATTCGGATTCAACAGGAGGAAGCAGAGGAAGCAGAGTTATCTGTTACCTCTGCTAGCTCCTGTTCAAAAAACTCTGCTGCTATGCATTGCATCGTGTTGCAATGTGGCGCAAGCGCAATGCTACATCGATCCTGTAACCAAGGAGCAAATCTGCACGCCGGTAAGCAGTTCGGCCCACTGCCGAATAACCGTCGCTGACGGCAGCACCGGCAGTGGCACGCTTGTGCGCCGCACTAATTCACTTGGCCTCGTGCTCACGTGCGCGCACCTTTTCGACAACGCAACCGGTCGCATTATCGTCACCTTCACCAACGGCCAGCGCTTCGCCGCGCGGCTGGTGGAGCGCGACCGAGCGCACGACCTTGCGGCGCTGCTGATTCGCCGGTCCGACGCCGAACCGATCACCGTTAGCGACGAGGAACCATCCGGAGTTCTATCGGCTTGCGGCTATGGTCCGGACGGTCAATTGCGCTGCTTCCGTGGCGACATCACCGGTGCGGCCATTGCTGCCGGTGCTGTGTATCCATCGCTGACCATCGCCGGCGCAGGCCAGGCCCGGCGACAGCGGCGGCGGAGTTCTCAACACACGCGGCCACCTTGTCGGCGTCATCTGGGGCCAACGCGAAGGCCTCACCTACGCCACCTGCGGCCGCCCGGTGCGCGATTTTTTAAACCGCATCCTCAGCCAACCCGCTGGTCAGCCCCCGGTCAAGGATCCGCCGTGGCGGACTCCGCCGGGGGTGCAGTCGCCTGACAACAGCGAGCCGCCAACATCGCATGAAGTTGACTCGGGCATTCGCGCACATCTCGAATCGCTCGAAGAGCGGCTCAAACGAATCGCGTCGAATAAAGTTGGATTCTTCCAAGGACTATCGGCTGGCAAGCTGCTCGTCGGCGCACTCGGACTGAGCGGCCCAGTCGCCGCGGCCGTGATCATCGCCGCCAGCCTGGCTGGCCGCCGTGTCAAACGGCGAATTGGCGTCGACCGCAAGTTCGAATCCACGGCGCATAAGACCGGCCACGCTGAAAGGCAACGTCCCATCCCGGTGGATTCGCCACCTCCGCCGCAGCGCACCGTCCCGGAAACCCATTACGTCTCCGTCGAAAAAGACTCGTTTGCCAAAGCCCACCAATGGGCCTGCGAACAGATCGCACGAAAATATCCCGGCGCAACAGAAATTCTGCAAGCACAGGACTCACTCATCAAACAACATCTGGCAGCACAGTAGGTGTCAGGTGTCAGTCAGAACTCTGACACCTGACACCTGAAACCTGACACCTCGCACCTAACACCCGTTACCCCGTTTGAAAGGCCCCCAATCATGCCCATCACCAATACCGATGCCGTCCTCTGGTACAACGTCGGCGAGTTCGGCAAGGCGGGATACGCCGTGCCCAATTGGTCGAACGACGTCGGCAGCCTCAATCCGCAGATTCTGGATTGGACTTATCTCGTCGGCCGCAACCTGTTCCACATCATGCACCACGAGGACGCCGACCTGCGCATCCCGCCATCGATCAATACGGCCAAGCGAATTCACAAACTGTACATCCGCGCGGCGAACATCCTGGCCGGCCGCGCCGTGCCGCCGGGCGAGAACAACATGGAAGTGATCCACTCGCGGCCTGCCGGCGAAGTTTTCCGCGTCTTCCCCGTGCCGTTCTTCCTCGGTGCGCAACCAGTTCATGCGCCGCTGGGCCGAGCTGATCCTCATCTCGCTCGCCGAAGCCATGCAGCACACGGAAAACCGCAAGAGCATGGAAATCTCAACGGCCTTTGCCGGGCAAGTGGGCCAGTACATCAAGCGCGTCTATATAAACATGGCCATCGAGCTGTTCGGCAAGACGCGGGCCGAAGCGACCGCCGACGGCTTCGCGCTCACCGACGCCGATTTTGCGGCCTACAACCCGGGCGACTTCTTCACGCAAACCGAAATGGTCGACACGGTGCCGCGGCTCGACCGCGTGTTCACCGAAGACCGCCTCGACGTGCTGGCTGAAGGAATCGCCGTCACCGAACTGCCCGAGCTCACTCCGTGGCCAACGAACCTCACGCTGTTCTACGCCGCCACGCGCAGCGACGCGACGATGAAGGGCGGGGGCGCCGCTTCAACCGGCGGCAACGCGACCGCCGCGGCGCCAATCATTCCCGCAGCTCCCGGACCGTGAATTGAATGACGAATGACGAATGTCGAATGACGAATGACCGACAGTTAATCGTTTTCTCATTCGTCATTCCGTCATTCGTCATTCGTCATTTCCACCTGAACCCTAAACCCTGAACCCTCCACATGGACTGGCCTGTCGCAACGGTGATCCTCGGTACGCTCGGCACGCTGGCCGCCGGCATCTTGAAGTGGATGTCGCTGCGCGACGGTGACCGCGGCGAAACCGGCAACGGCCGCATCTACGCCCGCGCCACCGACCTGGCCGAGTTCCGCGCCCGGCTGGTGTCGCTCGAGCAAGCACATCATGTGCTGCGTGCCGAGATCCGTGCCGACATCAAGGAATTGCAAACGACGATTCGAGAAGTGCTTCGTCAGCCCCCGGCTTTGCCGGGAGTTTAGAAGCGCGACGCTTACTTACATCGTATTAACCCCCGGCAGAGTCCGCCACGGCGGATCCCTGACCGGGGGCTGACGCCCGTAATCAGTCAACAATCGCTTACAAACATGCACATCCGCGACCGTATCAAAGAACTTCGCCGCGTTCGCGCCGCCGACTTGCGGCCCAACCCGCGCAACTGGCGCACTCCATCCGCCCGCTCAGCAGGATGCTCTGCGCGGCGTGCTGGCCGAAGTCGGTTATGCCGACGCACTGCTCGCGCGCGAGCTGGCCGACGGCACGCTGATGCTCATCGACGGCCACCTGCGCGCCGAAACGACGCCCGACGCTGTCGTGCCCGTGCTCGTTCTCGATGTCGACGAAGCCGAGGCCGACAAGATCCTGCTCACGCACGATCCGCTGGCGGCAATGGCCACTGCATCGCAGGAACACGTTCAATCGCTGCTCGCCGGCGTTCGGACCGAGAATGCTGCCGTGCGAGCGCTGCTCGATTCGCTGATAGAGCAGGGAGCTGGGAGCGCGGAGCACCGAGTCCCTGAGCCACAGGTGGAAGTGATTATTCCCGAAAGCTACCAGGTCGTCGTCGAATGCCGCGACGAGGACGACCAGCAAAGCGTGTTCGAGCGCATGCGCGCAGAAGGCTACCGCTGCCGCGTGCTGACGCTGTGAAGAAGGTGTCAGGTGTCAGAACCCGATTGGACAACCTGCTTCTTACTGACACCTGACACCTGACACCTGAAACCTGACACCTACTCCCATGCCAACAATTGATGTCACCGTTTCCTGTCCCGTGCACGATTCATTCCGCGTCCAGCAAGTGGCCGGCATGTTCGATGTGCCGCTCGCCGAGAAGGCGACCGAGCGCTTTGAAGTCGAGCTGCCGGATGCCGAGGACGATTGGCAGATCGGCCTGATCGTCGGCCCTTCCGGCAGCGGCAAGAGCACCATCGCCCGCCGCGCATTCGCGGCCGAACTCTACACGGGTGCCGATTGGCCGGCCGACCGGGCAGTCGTCGACTGCTTCGGCGACGTTTCAATTCGGCACGTCGTGGACTTGTTCACCGCCGTTGGCTTTGGCTCGCCGCCGTCATGGGTGAAGCCGTATCACGTGCTCAGCAACGGCGAGCGATTTCGGTGCGATTTGGCGCGAGCGCTGAGCGTCTGCCGCACGGCAGAACCTACTGGCGGTAAATTCGGCCTGGCGGCCGACGCCAACCCAATCGTCGCCTTCGACGAATTCACCAGCGTGGTCGATCGAAATGTGGCAAAGGTCTGCTCCGCCGCGATCGCCAAGGGCATCCGCCGCGGGCATATTCCTTGTCGATTTGTTGCCGTGACTTGTCACTACGACGTGGCCGAATGGCTTGAGCCCGACTGGGTTCTCGACATGGCAACAAATCAGTTAGTGAGATCAGCCCCCGGCGAGTAACCCCCGGCGAAGCCGGGCGCCGGGGTTCCTTTCGGCGGCCGGCGATCGAATTGGAAATCCACCGGTGCACAATGGCGGCGTGGCAACTGTTTAAGCGTCATCACTATTTGAGCGGCTCGCTGCCGGTCGCCGCGCGGTGTTATCTGACGACATGGGAAGGCATTCCGGTGAATTTCTGTGCGACCGTGCCGGTGATCACGAAGAAGAACCACCGCCGCTTCACGCGCATCGTGACGCTTCCGGATTACCAGGGCATCGGCATCGGCATGCGCGCCGTTGCCGCGGTCGCCGAGCTGCACCGGGCCGAAGGACTGCGGATCAACGTCACGAGCAGCCACCCGGCGCTGATCCGCCACTGCTGCCGCTCGCCGCTGTGGCGCGCGGTGAACATCAAAAAGTCCGGCGGCCGACGTTCCAACCCGCGCTTTCCGACCTATCGAAGCGCCGCAGGCAGGGCGGTGGTGTCGTTCGAGTATGTCGGAAGGTGTCAGGTGTCGGTTGTCAGGTGTCAGAATTGAAATCCGACACGTGACACCTGAAACCCAGCACTTCAAAAGTGATGCACATGATGAACGAATCCAATTCAATGCTGCTAACCGACGAGCAGAAAACCCAAATCCGTGGCATCCTCTCGGTGGGCTGCGACCGGCAGACGGCCGTTGATTATGCCGGCTGCTCGCTGACCGACATCCGCCGCAGCATGCAGCAGGACGCGATGTTCATGGCCGAGGTGCGCCGTGCCGAGGCGGGCATCGAGCTGATGCATATGCGCAACGTGCAGGAGGCGGCGGAACAGAAAAAGGAATGGAGGGCTTCCGTGTGGTGGCTCGAACAACGCTCGCCGGAGCGGTTTGCCCGCAAAGTCGGCACGATGACCGCGAAACAATTGAAGGCGTTTAGCGCCATGCTGCTGGATATTTACCGCCAAGAAGTGCACGACGCGGCCGACCGCGAGCGACTCATTGCGCGCTTCAATCGCCTGATGGATACGCTTGAGCAGATGTTCGCCGACGCCCAGCCAGGTCAGCCCGAAGCGGGCAGGTTCGAAACCCAGAAGCTGCTGACTTCGGGCGCGGTGCCGCACGAGGAGGAACTCGTGCAGGATGAGATGGCGGAGGAAACGAGTAGCTCTGAACCTAATCCGTTGGAGGACGATGCAATGCACTCGCCGCGCAGCGGCGAAGGCGTATAGCGGCGTAGGGCGGGTGCGAGCACCCGCCCTACGAGCTAAATGCCGGCGGCCCTTCGGGCCTACTATATACCGATTTATCGCGATTTCACCTAGATGCTTGCTTAATACGAATGGTTGTTCAACCAACACTGACCGATTCCAAGCTACTCGAGCTCGATGCCAGCGGCCTGCCTCTGGTTGTCGTGACGCCGCTCGTGCGCGAACATCTCGCGGGTTGCACCAGCGGGCACAAATCGCTAGCGGCCGCCGCGTCGCGTGCCGACCGGCCGCAAACCACGCTCGCTTGGGGGCGGCGGTACCTGCCGAAGTATTTCACGAAGCCCGCGTCGCTCATGCACGAGTGGCTTGCCGCGCAGCTCGACGCCTGCCGGGCTGCGCGCGGCTCGAAAGTGAATCTCGTCGGCCCGCGCGGCAGCGCCAAGTCGACCATCGCCACGCTCTGTTACGTGCTGCGCATGGCCGTCGAAGAATATGAACCGTACATCTGGATCGTTTCCGACACGGCGCAACAGGCCAAGCTGCACCTGGAAAACGTCAAGCTTCAACTCACTAATAATGAAGCGCTCGCGGAGGATTACCCGCATGCCGTGGGCAGCGGGCCGCGCTGCGCGGCACCTACATCGAGTTGCCCAACCGCGTCGTGATTGAGTCGCTGGGCACGGGGCAGAGAATCCGCGGTCGGCGGTTCGATCACCATCGTCCGTCGTTGATCGTCTGCGACGACCTACAGAACGACGACCATATTTCATCGGGCTTGCAGCGCAGAGTTTCACGCGAGTGGTTCCAAGGTTCGCTGCTCAAGGCCGGCAATCCGCGCACCGAATTTCGTAAACCTGGCCACGGCGCTGCACCGAGAGGCGCTCGCCGGCTACAGCTCCTACGGCGCCCGGCTGGACCTCCCGGCGTTTTTCATCGATTGAAGAATGGCCCACGAACGCGGCCTTGTGGGACGAGTGGGAAACACTTTACTGCGACGCGCGAAACCGCAACGCCAAGCATGATGTGCGCGCGTTTTACGAGCGCGCATCGTGAAGAGATGGATGCCGGAGCCGTCATGTTGTGGCCGGCCGAGGAGGATCTGTACACGCTCATGCAGATGCGCGTGGAGGGCGGCCGCACGGCCTTCGAGCGCGAGAAGCAAGGTTCGCCGATCGACCCGGACGTGTGCGAATGGCCGGAAATTTACTTCGCCGATCACATCTGGTTCGACGAGTGGCCGAGCGACGTCGTGATTCGCGCGATCGCGCTCGATCCCAGCAAGGGCCGCGACGCGCAGCACGGCGATTACTCGGCATACGTGCTGCTGGGGATCGATCGGGACGGCATGATTTATGTCGAGGCCGACCTGGTCGCGCCGGCCCACGCCGCAGATGGTCACGGACGGGATAGCCTTATGCCGGCGCTTTTCGGCCGGACGGTTTCGGCGTCGAAGCCAACCAGTTTCAGGAGCTGTTGTGTTAGAGCGGCGAGTTCGCCAGGGAATTCAAGCGGCAGGGCATGGAGTACATCGTGCCGGCGGCGATTCACAACACGGTGAAGAAGCAAGTGCGAATCCGCCGGCTGGGGCCGTACCTGTCGCGACGCCAGATGCGGTTCTTGTCGCGCTCGGTCTCGACTCAGTTGCTGGTGGATCAGTTGCGCGATTTTCCCGCCGGTGCGCACGATGATGGGCCCGATGCGCTCGAGATGGCGCTGCGCCTGGCGGAGGAAGTGTGGCACGGCCGCAATTCAAGCGACGGATTGGGAAATCGTTTGCCGGTGGGGTGAGGTCAAGGCAGGTGAGTAGAGTGAGTAAGTGAGAGAGTAGTAGTAGGTTGTAACGTTTGGCCCTACTCACCTACTCACTTACTCACCTACTCACACAAATCACAAGGAGTTTACGATGACGAAAAGCGCTACATTAAACGGCAACCATCAATCGCTCGAATCGCGCCTGCTCGAAGTCTTCGACTCCCTCTGGGACGACTTCGTCGATCCGCGCGATGCGTACTTCGATCCAGATGGTGGCTGGTGGCCGGCCGTTGCCAGCGTGTCGGGACGCACCACACGACGCGGTGAAGGTCCGTTCGACGACCAGGCGCTGCGCGAGCTGCGGGAACAATGCCGCCGGCTGGCCGCCACGAATGAATTCGCCATCAACGGCCATGAAAACCGCATCAGCTACATCGTCGGCGCCGGCCACAGTTACCGGGCCGAAGTGTGCAAAGGCATGGACGCCCCGGCCGACGTGCCGATGCAGGTGCAAAAAGTGCTCGACGAATTCCTTGACGAAAACAGATGGCAACAGCGCCAGCAGGAAATCGTCCGCCGCGTCGACCGCGACGGCGAGGCGTTTCTGCGGTTCTTCCTCGACCCCTCCGGCCTGACGCGCGTGCGGTTCATTGAGCCGGACCAGATCGTTACGCCGGCGACCTTGGGGGCCGACCCGTCGGCCAGCTTCGGCATTCAAACCGACGCCCAGGATGTGGAAACTGTCGCTGGGCTACTACGTCGACGGCGAGTTTGTCGATGCCGGCGAGGTGCAGCATCGCCGCGCGAACGTCGACTTCAACGTCAAGCGCGGCCTGCCGCTGTACACGCCCGTGCGAAAGAATCTGCGGCGTGCCGAAAAGCTGCTGCGCAACATGAGCATCGTGGCCGAGATTCAGTCGGCGATCGCGCTGATCCGCAAGCATCGCGGCGCCAGCCGCAGCGGCATCGAGCAGTTCGTCGCCTCCGATGCGGATGCCACCGCCACGAACAGCCTTTCCGGCCGCACGCGGCATTATTCGCAGTACGGGCCGGGCACGATCCTCGACGCGCCCGCCGGGTTGGAGTACGACTTCCCGGCGCGCGGCCTGGATGCATCGACCTTCGTTACAGTTCTACAGGCGGAGCTGCGCGCGATCGCCGCGCGGCTCGTGATGCCGGAGTTCATGTTCACGTCCGACGCGTCGAATGCGAACTTCGCCTCGACGATGGTGGCGGAAGGCCCCGCCATTCGGATGTTCGAGCGCCTGCAGGCCAGCACGATCGAGCAGGACCGGGCCGTCATGTGGCGCGTCGTCGAAAACGCGGTGGCGCAGGCCGGCTGCCGCGCGACGTCAGCGGCCTTGTGGAAATCCAGATCATGCCGCCGTCGCTGCACGTGCGCGACCAGCTCGCCAAACGCAGGTCGACCGCATCGCCTTCGACAGCGGCATCCTCTCGCCGCAAACATGGAGCCAGCATTTGGGGCTGGATTACGATCAGGAGCAGAAGAACCTGGCGGTGCACGGGGAAGCCAATTGAGCAGAGAGTGGGAGAGGGGGAGACGGGGAGAAGGGGAGACTCAGATGGAAACGTATTGTCGTAGTCGTATTGTTACTCCCACTCTCCCCCTCTCCCTGTCTCCCACTCTTCAACTGGGTGGCCAAAACTAGTATAGATTTGTACACTATTCTGTGGTATAATGCCGCCATGATTCAAACGCGAGTAAACACCACGCCGCAGATGAATATGGTCCAGCGTGTCGAGCAGGCGCTCGCGCAGCTTTTGGCCGACGCCTCGCGGCGGGGGTTTTATGGCGAGGCCGGATTGACGGTTAGCGTCCAGGACGGCCGCATCCAGCACATTCGCGTGGCGATTGAGAGAATGATCAAGGCAGGGTGAGTAAGTGAGTATGTGAGTAAGTGAGTAGGTATCAAGATTCGAACTTACTCACCTACTCACCAACTCACTTACTCACTCACAACACGCAGGTATCGTCCCGAGTCCGCCGCGGCGGATATCGGGCGCGAGCCCACTTGAAGGCCGAGGTGCCTTCCGGTGGGCTTTTTGTTTTTCAAGACAAGTGAGTAGGTGAGTACGTGAGTAAGTGAGTAGGGATCAACAATCGGCACGTACTAACCTACTCACGTACTCACTTACTCACCCCCTCCGGAGAAAGCCATGTCCGAACCGCTGCAAGAATTCGTTCATTCGGGAAGCCACGAGTTGCGCGTCGATCGCGAGGCTGGAATTATTCGTGGAGTCAAGTTGCTGGGCCTTGCGTTGCGCAATGGCAGGCGCTACCGCGAGAGCGCGCTGGTCGATGCCGCGAGCTTGTACGAAGGCGCCAAAGTAAACATCAATCACCCGAAAGGCCATCCGCTCTCGCCTCGCGACTATCAAGACCGCCTGGGCGTCGTGTCGCGGCGTAGAGTTTCGCGCCGGTGACGGGTTGTTCGGTGACCTGCACTTCAATCCTAAGCATGCGCTGTCGGAACAGCTCATATGGGATGCCGAGCACGCTCCCCAGAACGTAGGCATGTCGCATAACGTGCTCGCGCGCACGTCGCGCAGCGGCAACGACACGGTCGTCGAGGCAATCACGAAGGTGCGCAGCATCGACCTGGTGGCCGATCCGGCCACGACGGCAGGCTTGTTCGAGCAGGAAGGGCCAAGTGCGGCAGAGGAGCAGAGGGACCACCGTTCCGGCGGTGCCCGTGGAGCTGCCGACAAGTTGAAAACTGGGACTGCTACTCCACTACCGCACTACTCCACTACTCCTCTGGACTTGCTCACGCTGGAAGAACTTCGCTTGCACCGGCCGGATCTGCTGCGCGAAGCGGAGCGCGCGGTTGCGCCGCAGCTTGATGAATTGCGCCAGCAACTCGACGAGGCAGTTGCGCGTGAACAGGCCTCGCAGCGCCGCCAGCGCGTTTGCGAGTTATTGCAGGAGCATGGCTTGCCGTTGCCGGCCGGCGACGCGGCGAGCCGCCGAATTGTCAGCGACGAGTTCTTGCAAGCGCTCATGAAGGCAGTCGACGAGCCGGCAGTACGCCGACTTGTTCGCGAGCGCGCCGAGCTGGTGCGCTGCGCTTCGCGATGGATCCCCGAGCAGATCGATCGGCGCCCGCGGTCGAAAGATCAAATCGTGGTGGCGCTCGGCGCGAATGGCAGTGGTATTCGTGGCGCCAAGGATTTCGCAGCCGCGGTGCGCGGGTAGGAGCGGCATGGACCCCCCTCCCCCAGCCCTCCCCGCAAGGGGGAGGGAGTCGGAATACAGCTATTTTTCTTACTCACTCATTCACCCACTCACTTACTCACTTACTCACAAAGGAGACCTATTCATGGCCAACACAATGCGATGGCGATATGGCGAGACTTCGCCGGTGATGATCCCGGTCGACTCGGCGACCGTGATCGAGATCGGCGACTTGGTGTACCTCGACGTCGATGATGCCAAACCGGCGGCCAGCCAGACCGATCAGGGCAGCGAGGGCGGCAATCAGCAAATGTTTCACGACAATTTCGCGGGCGTGGCGATGCAGGCCTCGCCCAGCGGTAAGTCGGATCCGATCCGCGTGGCGACGGTCGGCGTTTTCGAGTTCGACTGCCTGAGCACGACGCTCGAGGTCGGTGACCTAATGAGTTCGGACGAGAACGGCGCGCGGCACCGCGCTGTTGAACCAGACGGTTGCCAAGGTAACCACCGCAAACGCGGCCGTCGGGCGCTGCGCGAAACGGCTCAACCCGGCGGGCACGCGCGTGCTCGTGGACGTCGTCAGCAGCACGATGAAGGGCGGCACCCAGGCGGTGCTGTGAGAATGACGAATTTCCGAATGACGAATGAATGCATTCGTAATTCGTGCTTCGTCATTCGTCATTCAAACAAGAGTAAGTCCAAAATCACTCAACAACCTTTATTTGAGGAACAAAGCTGTGACCTTGAAATATCGTGAATTGAAGCGCCGGTACGATCTCGACGGCGCGGAGCAAACTGTGAGCCACCTTTCGGAAGCGCTTCGCGAGGGGCATCTCAAGCCGGAGGAGTTCAGCATTCGCGACCTGGCCGAGGCGCTCGTGCCCGACGGCCGCGAGTGGGTGCGCATGCTCGACCCGCGCAGCGCGGGCAGCGTGAGCGTGATGGAAGCGGGCGACGGCGTCGACGTGACCGCCTTTCTCAACATCACCGGCGCAGGTGATCTACTCGAAGATCATGGAGGCGTACACGCAGGAGGCGTTCGTCGTCTCGAAGCTCGTGGAGACGATCCCCACGCGGCTCGACGGCGAGAAGATCCCCGGCATCGCGCGCGTCAGCGACGCCGATCGACGAAGTCGGTCCGGGCATGCCGTATCCGCACCTGGGCTTCGGCGAGGACTACATCGAAACGCCGTCGACGACCAAGCGCGGGTTCATCGTGCCGGTCACCAAGGAAGCGATCTTCTTCGACCGCACGCACCTGGTGCTGAGCCGGGCGGCCGAGGTCGGCGAGGTGCTCGGCCTGAACAAGGAGAAGCGGCTGATCGACCTCGTGATCGGCGTCACGAACAACTACAAGTGGAAGGGCACGTCGTACAACACGTACCAGGCCGCGACGCCGTGGATCAACACGCTTGCGGCCAACGAGCTGGTCGATTGGACGAACGTCGACAAGGCCGAGCAGCTGTTCGCCGACATTCTGGATCCCGGCGACGGGCGAGCCGGTGCTGGTGCAGCGGCACGACGGTGCTGGTGATGCCGGCCTATCGGCACGCGGCGCATCGCGTGTTCAACGCGGCCGAGCTGACGTTTACGGCGGCCGGCTCGGCGACCGCCACGGTGGCGGCAAATCCGCTGTCGGGCTACCGCGTGCACGACAGCCGGCTGGCGTATCGGCGGATCGTGGCGTCGGGCGTGGCCGCGGCGGACGCCAAGAAGTGGTGGTTCGTCGGCGACTTCCGCCGGGCGTTCGCCTACATGGAGAACTGGCCGATCACCGTGACGCAGGCGCCATTGGGCAGCGAGGCCGAGTTCAACAACGACATCGTGCTGCGGTTCAAGGCCAGCGAGCGCGGCGCCGCGGCGGTGCTCAACCCGCGGTACGTCGTGAAGAACACGGGCTGAGCAGGAGCCGAGAGCTTAGGGGGGGAGAGCGGAGAGCGGAGAGCCGGAGGGATCTGGCTCTCGGCTTTTCGACCAGCGGAGGCCTTATGGCAAATGCGATCGCAAATGGCAAATTCAGCCGAGTGCTGCGTGCGGGTCGATTGTTTTGATGGCGCGGATTGTGGACCGCACGGGTGTGGCCATACGGCCGTCGGATGTCTTGGCCTTGGAGTACTCGGCGTACGAGGTTGATCCGTTTTGGCCGGAGCAGTTGACGGTGGTGCGCGGGCATCATGCGGTGCCGCTCGATGCATGCCGCGTGCTCTTCGATTCGCCGCAGGCCGGGCGTTTTTGGAGCCTGGACAAGGTGGGATACAACTTTTGGCACGAGGTCACACTCGATTGTCGCGATCCGTTGCCGAATGCTCAGCAGCGGTTCGAGGTGGCGTATCAACTCACGATGGTGAATGGTGGCCGATCAATTGTGCGATTTAAGTTGAGATGCGCCGGCGACCTGTAAGGTCGCGGCTAATGGCAATAGCCAGTTGAAAACAGAATCGAGGATCGAGAATCAAGCAGCAGGAACTAAACCATGACCGACATTGTGCAGATTCAATCCATTCGCAGTCAGACGCTTGCGCAGCTCGACGAGCTGCGGGCCGATCCGAAGCCAACGTATTGGCTCGACGGCCAGCGCGTTCACTGGGCAGGAGTACGCCGAATCGCTGCAGCGGACGATCGATTGGTGCGACAAGAAGCTGGCCGAGTACGAGCCTTTTGAAGTGCGCTCGCAGGGGTTCACGTAGCCGCGTCTCTCCGAGACGCGGTTGCGAGTTTCGGAGAAACTCGCCTACGTGGCGAGCATCGAGTTCCTAGCATCGAGTAATGCCATGCCTACGCCTACCACTGACTTTTCGATCTTCGACGGACAGGAGCTGGTGACTTACGATCCGCTGAGCGGGTCGGCCATCGCGAATGTGCCGGCCGTGCGGCGCCCGCTCACGCAATCGCGGATGCGGAACGTGGAAACGTATGTTGTGCTTCAAGCCACCGACTTTGTGTTTCACCTGGCCGCCGCGCCCCTGGCCAATGCGACGCTCGCGGCAGGCGACTCGATCACGGATGCTGCCAGCACAATTTACCAGGTGCTATTCGTCGAGCGGCAAACGCTGAAGAACACGATGGCGGCCGTGTGCCGGCCGCCGGCGGCGTGACGTGCCCTACGCGTAGGACGGACTTCAGTCCGTCGCCGGACGGGCTGAAGCCCGTGCTACGGCAGGAGCGATTGCATTGCTAGCAGAATAAATGGATCGAGGTTTTTTCAGAACTGGCGCTGTGCCCGCAATCGCGAGGGGTTACGTTGACGCCTTCATGGGAATACGGATATTCCCGAACCCAGTGCATGGAGGCACGGCGATGAGGGTGGCACTCTCTGCCGCCGTTCTGGCGGCGATTTTCGCGTCTTATGCATGTGCGGCCGGGGTGGTGCGCAATGAAAACTTTTCGGTGTACGTGCCCGAGACAGCGATTCCGGGGCAAGCGCAGCGATTTGCGGAGCTGGTGCTCGAGCACGCGCAAAAGTACCGCGCGGAGATCTCAACGGAGTGGCTTGGCGAAGAGCTTCCGGCGGGTGCGGGGCGATCAACAATTTACGTCGAGTTTTCCACGGCGGAAGATCTGGGCCTGACATGGGCAAAGGATGGACCTGATCGTCATTCCCATACGATCTGGCTAAATACATCGCCGAGGCTGGCTATCGGAGAGACGCTTAAGCACGAAGTTGCGCACGCCGTGTTCGCCACGAAGTATCCGCACCCGAGCCGGCTGCCCTCGTGGGTCGAGGAGGGAATCGCCAGCCGATATGACAACGCGATCAGAAAGGATACTCGGGACCAACTAGCTCGTTCATGGGTGCGCACGGGTGCGCCGTCCGACTCGAGCAAGTGTTCGAATCGTCGGATCTGCACTCGTCCGACGAATATTCCTATGCGGCGGCAACGTCGTTAGTCAGTTTTCTTCTCACGCGCGGCGATGCGCAAAGCGTCGTGCGGTTCGCCGAGGGTGGGCAGCGCAGCGGTTGGACCGACGCGTTGCGAGCACACTATCGCCTTGAGTCGCTCGACGAGCTGCAAACGCAGTGGGAGACGTGGCTCGCGGGCAATTTCAGCAGCAAGGCCGACCGCTAATACCCAGCGACCCAGTAGACCGGTTCGCTTTCAGCCTGGGCATACGCCTGGGTTGCCGGCCGCTCCTTGATGTCTACCGAATGATAGTAATTCGGAAATCCGACGTGGAGTGCCAGCGGCTGTTGCTGATGGGGCAACCGGGCCGTGACAGTTCCGGGGGCCACTTTCAGGGCAAGCTGCGATCCGGCCGCGACAGTGTGCCTTTGACCGTTAACATAGATGCACTCATTACGGGCGGTCCGATTGACGACCACGAAATCCGCCTGCGGCGGCACGGTGCTTTTTACGCGCGGTCGAACTCTTGCCGCGCCGGCTGACTGTTGGTGTCGAAGCGCCAGTAGCGCCGCCGCCCTCGGCCTGGGCCGTTACCTCCTGAGCATATTGCCCTGCTCGGCAACATCATTTTCCAACCGGGCAAGCCGGTCCTCGATCGCAGTGTTGTCCTGGGCGGAACAGTCGGCGTCGGCTTAACGACTTCCAGGTCGTCGTCGGCGATTGATTCCGGAATGAGCCAGGCCATCAATCTTTTCGGTCAGTAATTGAACGGCCGAATCCAAACGCTGTATTTTTAGTTCGAGGGCATCCAGGTCTGTTTGAGTGAGTTGCCGCGGCGTGGCCGATCCGGTGGTATCTTGTCCCTGGTCGGCTTGGCCAAAGGCAATGCCTTGGAGCACAACAAGGCCCGCACACAATGAAATGAAGCAGCGTTTCATGTGCATCTCCTTTGTGAAATTATTCGTGGAGCGACGAAGTAAACGTTATATCAATAGAGTGCGGCATGCTCAAGTCAGCGGAGCTAAACCGCAAGCGGCGATTCGGTGCGGTTTGCGGCAGTGCGCGTTTGCGCCGATGTGCCGCGTTACGCTTTTTCGGGCGTGGCGGCGGTTGCGCGGCGGTAGAGGAGCTGGACGAATTCCGCGAGGAGCGCGGATTCGCCGGTTTCGAGGATGATGCTGATTTGGCGCCAGAGTTCGCGCTTGGCGTTCATGGCTTCGGCGGCGGCAAGGACACCATCTTCGGTAAGCTGGCCGCCGGTGCCGAAGCGGCTGTAGAGCTCGTCGAAGTCGGCGTCGGACCAGCGCTCGAAGATGTCGCCGCGGGCGGCGACGACGCTTTCGACAAGCGTGTTGGTGGCCCGATCGAACCGCTGCTGGGCAGGCCGTCCCGGCTGGCGGAAAAGCTCGTCGACTTCGACGCCCAATCCGTGGGCCAGCTTATTCAGCGTGCGTGCGTGCGGATTGTTCGCGCCGTGCGCGAGTCCTGCGGCACGGTACGCTCGTCGAGGCCGCTGGCGCGGACGACTTCGTCGAACGTGAGGCCATGACGGGCCATCAAGCGGCGGAGATTGACGGCGATGGCTTTAGCGCCGCCGTCGAACTTGACTTGAGACATGGAGATCATCGGAATCGCTCATTATCTCAATGAATCATTCCACTATTTGCTTACAGCGTCGAACAAATTCGTATTATGATTGGAACGGAAGGAAGCAAGTTTTTTGAACAGGAGGAAGCAGAGGTAGCAGAGGTCAGGATTCCAACAAGCTCTGCTCCCTCTGCTACCTCCTGTTCAATCTTCATTGGGATTTGCTTTACGTTGCGCTTCCGGGAAGCATAAGTCGAGATACACCGTCGGTAAGTTTTTCGACATGGAAGTTAATGACCAGGCCAATCGGGACATCGATTAGTTTCATGTAGCTCAGAAGTTTCGCTTTGTGAATGGGATGCACGTCCTCAACCGCCTTCACTTCGACAAGGACACACTGTTCGACAAGTATGTCGTATCGCAAAGGTTCTTCACGAGAGAAGCT
Organism: uncultured Planctomycetota bacterium; assembly: GCA_963713365.1. GTDB lineage: Bacteria > Planctomycetota > Planctomycetia > Pirellulales > Lacipirellulaceae > JABDGM01. The sequence continues at coordinate 665,249 of CAVQLN010000017.1, forward strand.
TTTATAGCGAATGGTGACTATCGCTTGATTGCTAACATGAAAACCTCGAAGCTCCAGCTCTTTCATCAAGCACCATTCATAAATCGATTCAATCAAGCCGGGCCCCATCGTTTTGTGAACTTCGATGGCCGCGGCAATTATCTCGCCAGTTAGACCAGATGCTTTTGTGTAGAGTGGATGCATCTTGCGCCGCGAAACGTCTATGTACAGACGTATACTACAGGCTGAGGTGGCTGTCAAGAAGGGGTGGATAGTGGCGGCGGGCGGGAAAGATAGCTAGAATCGCAGCGCTCGAGTTTGCGGAGCTATCGTTTGCGGAATATAAGTCGTCCGCCGGCAGCCACTTAGGGAACCTTGACATGATTTATCGATATAAACCGCTGTGGATTGGGCTGTTCGCCGTATTACTTTGTGCCGGCCATACGTTAGCCTGGGAGCCTGCCAGGGGCCCGCTGGCTACGCGTTGGGCCAAGGAAGTTTCGCCGGAGCGGGTGTGGTCCGAATACCCGCGGCCGCAGATGGTTCGCGAGGACTGGGTGAACCTCAACGGGCTGTGGAGCTACGCGATTCGGCCCGGGTCGGAGGACCAGCCGGCGGACGTGGGACGGCGAAATCCTCGTGCCGTTTCGCAGTCGAGTCGGCGCTGAGCGGCGTGAAGAAAGCCGTGCAGCCGGAGCGAGCGGCTGTGGTATCGGCGGAACTTTCTCGCGGCCTGCGCTCGGCGAGGACGAGCGGGTGCTGCTCCACTTTGGCGCGGTCGATTGGAAGTGCACCGTGTGGGTGAACGGCGAAGAGGTCGGCGAGCACACGGGCGGTTACGATCCGTTCACGTTCGACATCACCGACGCGCTCGAAGAGGGCGAAAACGAAATCGTCGTCGCGGTATCGGATCCGACGGATACGGGCAACCAGCCGCGCGGCAAGCAAGTGCTCAAGCCGCGGGGCATCATGTACACGGCGGTCACCGGCATCTGGCAGACCGTGTGGCTCGAGACCGGTGCCGGAGAGGCATATCGAGTCGCTGCAAGATTGTTCCCGACGTCGACCGCGGCGTGGTCACGGTCACAGCAAGCACGACAGCCGACGAAGGCGAGGCGGTGCGCGTTAAAGCTGCGCGACGGCAAGCGCAGTCGGCGAAGCGCAAGGCGCGGCAGGCGAGGCGATTGAAGTCGCCGTGCCGGATGCGGCGTTGTGGTCGCCCGATCAGCCGCAATCTATACGACCTTGCCGTCGAGCTTGTCGACGACGGCGAAACCGTCGACGCGGTGAGCAGCTACTTCGGCATGCGGAAGATCGAAGTCAAGAAGGATGACGACGGGATCAACCGGCTGTGGCTCAACAACAAGGTGCTGTTCCAATACGGCCCGCTCGACCAGGGCTGGTGGCCCGACGGGCTGTACACGCCGGCCAGCGACGAGGCGCATGAAGTACGACATCGAGATGACGAAGAAGCTGGGCATGAACATGGCCCGCAAGCACGTGAAGTACGAGTCCGACCGCTGGTACTATTGGTGCGACAGGCTGGGGCTGTTGGTGTGGCAGGACATGCCGTCCGGCGATACGGGCCAGCGAGCGACGAGAGCCGGGCGAATTTTCGCCGCGAGCTGCAGGCGATGATCGACGCGCTGCACAATCACCCGTCGATCGTGATGTGGGTGCCGTTCAACGAAGGTTGGGGGCAACACGATACGCCCGAGGTGGTGGCGTGGATCAAGGAATACGATCCGACGCGGCCGGTGAACGAGGCCAGCGGCTGGCACGACCGGGGCAGCGGCGATGTCTCGGACATGCACAGCTATCCGGGCCCGGGGATGCGAGCGCCGGAGGAGGATCGCGTCAGTCGTGCTGGGCGAGTTCGGCGGGCTGGGCATGCCGGTTTCGCGGACACACCTGGCAGGACGAAGAGAACTGGGGCTACGTGTCGTACAACAACGCCAATGAACTAACCGACGCGTACGTGAATCTGCTGACGGAGATGCGGCCGCTCATCGGCCGCGGGCTGTCGGCGGCGGTGTACACGCAGACGACGGACGTCGAGATCGAGGTCAACGGTCTCATGACGTACGACCGCGAAATTGTGAAGATGGACGAGGGGCGGATCACCGAGGCGGCGCGGAAGCTCTATCTGCCGCCGCCGCGGATGACAACGCTTGTCGAAACGAGTGAGAAGACGCCGCAGAATTGGCATTACACGACCGAGGAGCCGGAGGAAGGTTGGCATGACGCCAACTTTGACGACGGCGCGTGGAAGCACGGCCAGGGCGGATTCGGAACCGAGGGCACACCCGGCACGCTGGTGCGAACGGTTTGGGACACATCGGATATTTGGTTGCGGCGCACATTTGAGCTGGACGAGTTGCCGGACGACGGCGAGATCATGCTGTCAATTCACCATGACGAGAATGCCGAGGTGTACATCAACGGCAAGTTGGTGCGCAGTCTGAGTGGCTACACTACGACGTACCGCCCAGTGGTGCTTGGCGAAGACGCAAGCGAGGCGCTGCGCGTGGGGAAGAATGTCATTGCGATACACTGCCATCAGACAGGCGGTGGGCAGTACATCGACGTGGGGCTGGTGGAGATTGACGAGCGGTAGCGGTTAACGACACCGCGATATATAATGAGTTGTATGACGCGAGCCGAATTAGATCCGAAATTGAAGCAAGCCGTTACGATCGGGATGCCGGTCGAAATTGTCGATCCGGCCACGAACGAACTTTACTATCTAATCTCCGCCGAGCAGTTCGGGATAATAGCGAGAGTCGTTTCGGACGATTTTGATCCGAGGGCGGCATACCCTCTTATTGAGACGATCATGGCGGAAGACGATACGCACGATCCGCTGCTCGATAGCTACCAATGAAGCGCGGCGATGTGGTAATCGTTGAGTTTCCGTACGTCGACGGAAAACAAGGTAAGAAGCGCCCGGCCCTCATTGTTCAAAATGATCGTGAAAATCGGCTGTTAGCGAATACCATTGTGGCCATGATCTCCGGCAATACCCGTCACGCCGGCGAGCCAAGCCAAGTTCTTGTCGCACCGAATCAGCCGGAAGGTACGACGTCGGGACTGCACGGCCCGTCCGTGGTGAAGTGCTGCAACCTATACACCGTCAGGAAGCAGGACGTTCAGCAGACAATAGGGCATTTATCGCCCGAGCTTATCGCCGCTGTGAACGACGCAATAAAAGCGGCGCTTGATATCAGGTGACATCTACAGCCAAACTGCATTTCACGGCTGCATCGCGATTTCTTCGCGGTCGCGATCGGTGGGAACGGCGGCCTTTTCGGGCGGGTAGAAGAGATCGATGATGCCGTGCACCAGGCCGATCGTTTCGGGATCGGAGCGCCGAAGCGCGTGGCCAGTGGGGCAAGCAGCCAGCGGCCTTCCGGCCAGCGGACGTCCATGACCTTGCCGCAATCTTCAAGGAGCTGGTAGACGCGGGCTCGTGTAACGCCGATCGTTTCCGCCTGCTGCTTGACGCTGGGCGCATTTTCATCGAGGCACAACCGAGCCGATGCCAGCCCGGCCACCTGGTCGCCCAAGTCGATCTTGACCTGATGGATCATCGGCCGAACGATATGCTGATGCAGATCATCGACCGGCGGCAACTCGGGCTGAGAAACGGCTTCCATCAACCATCGAGTGAGTGGCGGAATGAATTGTGGAACGACCACGAGGTCGATGTTTTCCTGCAACGTGGCGGTGGCCAGCGCTTCGTGAACGGTGCAGAAGACCTCGAGAATCGCGTGGACTCGCTTCTCGCCGTGCGTGCGAAGCGAGCGAATCTCCGCTAGTGATCGATCGACATATTCCTCCAAGCGCGAGTGCCAAATAACCGTGGGCAGCGCTTGCAGCGACGGCGCAAGGCGGCCCAGCTTTTCCGGTTCCAGGCGGTAGCGGCGGACCGTTTCGCACCATTGGGTCCACAGCGATTCGGAAACGATCGAAGCATCGAAGCCGCCGGTGGGAGCGGGCTTGGTGCGCTTCGACGCTTCGCTGCTGAGGCCAAACGGGGCGTCAGGCGCGGTGGCCTTGGCGGCGCGCTTCAACAGGTCAAAAAAGCCGAGGATCTTTTTGTGGCCAACGCCGGGCGTGGCCATCAACTCATCCAACGGCTGCGACAACAAATCGCGCAGCACGCGATCCAGGAAAGCAATTGGGAGGCGTCGGTCCGTGGGCAGGACCCAGTAGGAAAGCGCCTTGTCGAGTCGGCCGTCGTCCGGGCGTTCCAACAAGTTCTTACGAAGCCGTTCGTAAGTACCTACGAGGCGATACCGGTCGTTTGAGATGGCTTTCCTGGCCATTGCGACTTTGCTCCATGGTTAATTGGTTCACCTTTTCTCTGGAAAATCAACCAGTTGTAGACCATGAGAAGCATCAGCGAGCAGGCTGTCTCGCTGTTATTGTCAACCCCTAAAGCTGGCCAATGTGTCGCTTCGGCGCCCGGCGGCCGCGATTCAAAACTTACCGCCGACAATGTGGCAAGTTGGGCCTAGCGCCCGATTACTGCAATCACAGCATCTTCTAAGGGAATTTTTCGCCAATTGGGGGGAGGTGTCAAGGCGCGCTCCGACAACATGTCGCCGCAACAAAATTGGTCCCTCGACCGAACAATTCGCGGGTAATCGCCCCCGCACGGGTATTTATCGACATTTTTCCCACGTTTTCACTGGTCAGCATCCCAGGCCCGAGACTATTTAGCCAGAGATATTCAGCAGCAAAAAAAACAGGTTTTTCTGGCTGGGCCGGGCTCCGCCGACCTGGACAATTCGACGTGCTCCGCTCGATTGAAGGTCCTGCACTCGGAGAGGTGACTATTAGAACTGAAGTTCCATTTCGTCGACGCCCAATGCGAGATTTGCATGAATCGCTCGTGCCGACTGTAAGTTGAACTCGCGATCATCTTCAATTTGGGGATCGATGTGCACGACCACGAGCTGACCAACTTGCGCGGCGTTCGCAACGGCGGCGGCTGAATGCAAGCTGCTGTGTCCCGTCATTCGCTGGAGATCTTTGGCATCGTTTGCGAAATAGGCTTCGTGCACGAGCAAATCGACGCCGCGGATGATGTTCACGTATTCAGCATGAACGTCGGCGACGGTATCGGTGACGTAGGCCATGGAATGGCCGGGCCAATCGAGTCGAAAACCTAGTGAACCGCCCGGATGCTCGAGCGGGAAGCATTTCAAATTGCCGCCGCCCGGAAGCTGGCACGCGCCGGCGAGCGGTTCAAAGCGGAACGGCGGCGGAAGCGGGAAGATTTCCTGTGCGAATAAATGCGCTTGGACGGCGGCAAGTTTCGCCGCGTCGCCTCGGACGACAGTGCGCCCAAGGACGTCGCGTGGTGCGATGTTCACTAGACAGGTCAGCCCGGCGATATGATCGAGATGTGCGTGCGTGAGAAACACCTCCAACCGATCGGTTTCGAGGTGGCGGCCGATGCGGCACATGCCGCTGCCGGCATCAAGGACAACTCCCACTTCGGGCAGGAACATACATGCGGTGTGCCGCCGCTCATTGGGGAAGTAACCGCCGGAACCGAGTAAGAGGAGCTTCATGGCCGTTAGGAGTTTTCTCACGCAAAGGCGCAAAGGCGCAAAGGACCCTCGTGTCCGCTATCCTTTCACCTCTAATCTTTCACCTCTCGTCCTCAGCATTTTTTGTCTCAAATCCTGTATCTTGTCTTTCCTTTGCGCCTTAGCGCCTTTGCGTGAGACACGTTTAATCAGACAATGACGAGTGGAATTTAACACGCCCGGATAGCTGCGGCAACGTAGTTTTGCCATTGGATGGAGGATGCCATCGTGTCGACTGCAACCGTTGGATTGTACCGCACGCGCTTGACCGCTTACGCGTTGAGAGGTTTTTGTTTGACGGTCATCGTCGCATTGTTGATTTTAAGCCTGGCTGGCTGCGGCGGCGGACCATCGGAAGTTGTGGCGTACACGGCATTGGACCAGGACTTTTCTGCGCCGATTTTTCGTGAGTTTACCAGCGAAACGGGAATCACCGTTTTACCCAAATACGACACCGAGTCGACCAAGACCGTTGGCCTCGTGACCAGCATCATGAACGAAGCGAATCGGCCGAGGTGCGATCTGTTCTGGAACAACGAGATTCTCAACACGATTCGCCTGGAGCGGCAAGGATTGTTGCGGCCTTACAAATCGCCGGCGGCCGCTGGCTACCCCAAGGAAGCACAGTCGCCGAGCGGCATGTGGTACGGCTTTGCTGCCCGGGCTCGCGTGCTGGTGGTGAATACCAACCGCATCGCCGACGTACGGCGGCCCAAGTCGATTCGCGATCTGGCCGATCCGCAATGGGCGGACCAGTGCGCGATCGCCAAGCCGTTGTTCGGCACCACGGCCACGCATGCTGCGTGCCTTTTCGCGGCCTGGGGCGACAAAGAGGCGAAAGAGTTTTTTATCGACGTGAAAAGTAATGCGCGAATCATGGCGGGTAACAAGCAAGTAGCTCAGGCGGTAGCCGCGGGCACACTTATATTCGGCTTGACCGACACCGATGATGCGATCGTTGAGATTGAAAACGGAATGCCAGTGATGATCGTCTATCCCGACCAGGGCGAGGGGAAGGTCGGAACCCTGTTCATTCCGAATACGCTCTCGCTCATTGCCGATTCGCCGAATCCCGAGGCCGCGGAGACGTTGCTTGATTACCTGCTGTCGTCCGACGCTGAGCGACGGCTTGCCGACGGACCAGAGCGCAGATTCCATTGCGTCAGGGCGTGCCGGCGTCGCCGCGCGTGAAGACGCCGGCGGAAGTGCGGGCAATGAACGTCGACTGGTCAGCGGCCGCGGAGAAATGGGATGCGGCGGCTGAGTTTCTCAAAAACGAGTTCGCGGCTGCCGAGTGACGCGGCGAACGGGACGCCGTCCATCACCACTATCTGCAGGCTTTCGCGCCGCTATGACAAGCGCCTGCGCGTGCAAATCGTTGCGGCAACCGCAACTAAGCCCAGCGTCATCGTGGCCGGTTCCGGCACCACGAGCTGCACGACTTCGAAGTTATCCAGAGCGTTGTACAGACGCGTGGCGTTGCGGACACGGAACGCGCCGAACACTTCTGCGTCGGCCGTGAGGACGGCCTCGGCTGGGATAGCGAATGCGTGGGTCAACACGTTGGACATCACGAGCGATGTGCCGTCGGAGCTGTATTCGTCGAGCACCATCGTGGCGGGGATCGGAAGGGCCGTGCCTGCATTGGTCGCGGTGAACGTCGCCTTGTACCAAGTGTTGGTTTTAACATCGAACGGACCGGAAACGTCGGAGCCCGCGACATCGGAATTGTTGCGGCGGAATTCGATCCGGATGTCATCCACGCCGTCTGTCGGGGGGAATTCGATCTTTGCGCCGATGCCTGTGTGCGCGGCCGTGACATCGCTATTGTTCGCGGAAACGAGATTTAGCTCCAAGACGCGGTCTTCGCCGATGGTACCCAGCGTTGCCGCCGTATGGAAAAACATCGAGATGGCGACTTTTGCGCCGGGTGATCCAAATGTGTAGCTGCTCGTGTTGAGCGTGGAGCCGTTATCGCCAGTACCCGTCATTCCCAGGGCGCACGATGCAGGGGTGCCGACGCCGACGCCGTCCGTTTCGGCAAACGGAAGAGGATCACTGGCAAAGAAGTTGGCGGCATAATCGTCCGCGGTGTTGAAGTCGATCATCGCGCCCTGCGCAACGGTCGACCAGCTTGCGAGGCAAGTCGCCACAAAAGATAAGAGGTAAACGAAAAGCGATGGAAACGTTTTCCGGATAGTCATTAGCAAGCTCGCTTAAATGCAGGAAAAGAGTCGGTCGAAAAGAAGGCCCACCCCTTACGGTCAGGCTAGTCCGGTAGATGGGGCATGTCAACAAAAGTTGCAGCGAAGTCCTATGGTTTTCCCTCATCGCGCGAACGAATGGCGGACGCTGCAACAGGAGTTCGATCCAGTCGCTGACGCACAAAACCGGAAAATGGCGTCAACGGGCTGAATACAGTTCTCGTGGTATACTCGGCTCATGGCGGCCAAAGAGACAGGCGATGGAACGCCGGCGCGACAAGATGATTTTGCCACGACGCATTGGAGCGTGGTCCTGGCGGCCGGCGATCATGGCGCTCCGGCATCGAGCAAGGCATTGGCCGAACTCTGCGAATGCTATTGGTATCCGTTGTATGCCTACGTTCGCCGTCGAGTGTCCGACGTGCACGAAGCGCAGGATCTGACGCAGGCATTCTTTGAGAAGATTTTGGAGCAAGGCACGTTCGCGGCGGCGGACCCCGAGCGTGGCCGATTTCGCGCGTTCCTGCTTACGGCATGTAAGCGTTTCTTAATCAACGAGTGGAATAAGGACCGGGCCACGAAGCGCGGCGGCGGGCGGCAGTTGCTGTCGCTTGATTTCGAGTCGGGCGAGTCAAAGTTAAACCTGGTCGCCAGCGACACGCTTTCGCCCGAACAGCTCTACGATCAAAAATGGGCGATTACGCTGTTGGAGCGAGTCATGGATCAGCTCCGCGGCGAGTATGCCGCCAAGCAGCGGCTGGCGCACTTCGAGACGCTGAAGCATTTTCTGGCGGGCTCTCCCGCAGGCGCCGATTATGCCCAGGCGGCGCGGGCAATCGGGATCAGCGAAACGAACGCGAAGGTGGCGGTGCACCGCATGCGGAAGCGCTATCGCGAGCGGCTGCGAAGTGAAATTGCCCAGACGGTCGAGCGGCCGGAAGACGTCGATGAGGAGATTCGCGATTTGTTCGCCGTGCTGGGCGCGGAAAAAAATCGGAATCGTATGTAACCGTGGGCTGGATTTCTTGAAAGGAAGGGTAGAACCGAAGAATCCCCCTCCCTAACCCTCCCCCCAAGGGGGAGGGAATTGAGCGATACTCGTTTTGATCGCGAGGATTCGTGCGATGTCCGAGACAAACCGTTGCCCGGAATGTGGCGCCGAAATAGCGGCAGATGCGTTGGGCGGGCTTTGCCCAAAGTGCTTGCTGGCCGCGGGGCTGGAATCGGGCGAGTATCCAGGGCATGCGGCCGGCCGCGGTTCGGACGCGCCGACCACGCCGCACTCTGGACGTTTCGTCCCGCCGGAAGCGAGATGGTTGGCGGCTCATTTTCCACAGTTGGAAATTCTCGAACTCTTGGGCCATGGCGGCATGGGCGCCGTCTACAAAGCCCGGCAGCCGAGGCTCGATCGTCTGGTGGCGCTGAAAATCATCCGGCCGGAATCGGCCGACGACCCGGCGTTCGCCGAGCGGTTCAACCGCGAGGCGCGCATGCTGGCGCGTCTCAGTCATCCGCACATCGTGCCCGTGTACGATTTCGGCGAGGTAAACCTCTCCGAAGCGGTGGCGAGTGGTTCGTCGCAAACGCTCTATTTTTTCCTCATGGAGTACATTGACGGGACAAATCTGCGGCAGTTGCTGCAGACCGGCGAGCTGTTGCCGGAGCAGGCGCTGGCGATCGTGCCGCAAATCTGCGAGGCACTGCAGTTTGCTCACGATGAAGGCGTGGTACACCGCGACATCAAGCCGGAAAACATCTTGCTCGATAAGCGCGGCCGCGTGAAGATCGCCGACTTCGGCCTGGCCAAGCTGGCGGCCGGCTCGCCGCAAGACTTCACGCTCACCGGCACGCATCAGGTAATGGGTACGCCGCGTTACATGGCCCCCGAGCAGATGGAAGGCTCGCACGCGGTGGATCATCGCGCCGACATTTATTCGCTGGGCGTTGTGTTCTACGAGATGCTCACGGGCGAAGTGCCGATGGGGCACTTCGACGCGCCATCGAAAAGGGTCGAAATTGACGTGCGACTGGACGAAGTCGTGCTGCGTACTCTGGCGCGGGAGCCGGAACGCCGTTACCAACATGCAAGCGACGTAAGAACAGATGTCAATTCCATCATAACGCCAACGGCACCGGTGCGGCCCATCGAGCCGGCGAACGTCGCCTGGACGTATTGGAGGCCTTCCTGGCAGGCGTACGCAGCCTACTCGATGGTCTTCGCGCTACTGCTTCACTCGCTAGTGGCGGCCGTTTATGGAAACAGATTTCTCTGGAACAACACGGTCGTGCTGGCGACCTTGGCAACTATTTTGGTGACTTCTTGTCTTGCCTACTTGATCGAAAAATTGCGATTCGACGTCCGAATGTCTTGGAGGGATCCTCGGAACCTCCTTACCCTCGTGCTCGGATTCGTGATGATGCTGGTGACGGTGCTACTGCCCAGTCCAGTGGAGCTGAAAGACTGGCTGCCATCGACGACCGAATCGTTCACGGAGCGTGATGAGCGATATCTGCGAATACTGGCGTTGGGCCTGTCCTTGTGGACGTTTTATTTCACCGCAGCGCACGTTTGGTTCGCGCTCGGGTGGTTAATCCGCCGGCCCCGACATATCGGCCCAAAGACGGGTGAACCAAAAAACGATACGAAGCTTAGACCGCGCCTGTGTCCGGTGAAACCGAGGAAACGGGGGCGAGCGCCGTCGCGAACTCCGGTTCCGCTGTGGAACCGTATCCCGGCGTGCTCCGTCTTGTGCAGAACCCGGCTTGGGGGCTGATCATTACGGGCGTCATTTCCTGGGTAACAATTCCACTGGCGTTTGCGGTTCCTTTCACTGCGAACATGAACGCCATGAACGCCACGCAACGCGTGGTGTTCCAGATCAGTTTCGGCGCCATTCCTTTAGTCGTGGGAACGATCATGGCCCTGGCCGGTTTCCGTATGAAGCGGCTGGAAGGCTATCGGCTGGCGATGTTGGCGGCCGTGCTGCCGATTGCGGTGCTAATTTTCAAATTGGTCGGGCTTTCGTTCGGCACGCTGGCGATTGGGCCGGCCGATTTGGTTGGGGCGCCGGTTGGGCTGTGGGTGCTGGTGGTCCTGACGCGCAGCGACATCAAGGCGGCGTTTCACGTTTCACCATCGGAGCAGGGGCTTGCACCCCCAACGGTCCGCGGCACGCTCGGCCAAGCTTGGGACGAGTGGTGGGCGGACCGAGATCGCTGGTTAACTTGGACGGTCCTCGCGTTGCTGCTGGCGGTCCACATCGGATGTCTGGCTATGTTCCTCACTCTGCGCGGCGGGGGAGGTTACGATTCGGGCCGACCATCCGCCTGGCATCATGTCGGCTGGCCGACGCCGTGGTTCGTCTACGAACTAGGGGTCGAACCAAATGTTGCCTTTCGCAGAACGATCAATCTACTTTCGTCGTCGGTGCTGATTGCCGGCATCGGCATGCTGGCGTGGTACGCGTTTTGGAGAATTCAGCATGTACGGGACGCGCGCAACGCGCGTTTCTGGCGAACGATTGGCTCGCCCACGGCGGTCTTAATCCTATGGATCCTGGCCGGAGCCGCGTTTGCCATGCTCGGAGTACGCGACGCCAAGCGGTTGTACGAAAGCATGCCAGCCCAGTCGGCGCCGATAGATTCGCAGGGAGCGGCCGAAGCGTCTGCGTCGTGAAAATGCAGCTAGTGAAGGACCTTTGCCGCGACAGATCGTCGGTCACTTCCGCGGTGCGTTGCATAGTCGCCACGTACGACCCGCGACCAAAACTAGATCGTGGGCCTTTGGGGAGTTATCATCGACAGTGGTCAGCCAGATTTCCCGAGTGAGGAACCACAAGTGCACAATCGGTTGCTGATTGCCGTCGTGATTTGCGTCACGGCGCCGGTTCACGCGAGAGCCGCCACGTTCACCATAAACGGAATAGGGGCGTTCGACCAATCCCTGGGTACTCTTACCAAGGCAACGGTGTCGATCGATATTTTGGAGCGTGAATTGCTTGTTGCGGTGCTTTCGGCGCAGACAATTCCGGAGCATCATCACACTGTGAGCATTCCCGCCATCCAAATCGGCAATCGCCTCATTGAGTTTCCGGCGGTTCCGACGAGTGTGGCCCCGGCATCCCTGGGTCACAATCATCACTTCGATCCACCGCCGGTGAGTGAAACCTACCTGGGCGGCGACCTGGAATACTTTCAACCGAATGTACCGTACCTGTACCCCTTCGGGTTTTTTGTGCAACTGGAAGAGACAAGCGAGGCGGGAGGTCACAAGCACGGAGGCGGGCAGTTTCTTATAAGCGGCCTTACCGAGGTACAAACGACCTTTGAATTCACACCCGTTCCCGAGCCGGCGACGTGGTTAACTCTCGTGACAATGTTCACCGTTCTGCATTTTTTAGACGAGAGACGCCGTTTGTAAATCTCGGACGATAATTGACCGACAGTCGGCACGGCCGATTGCTCGTGCAGGCTCGGACAGGAAGTTGGTCCTATCGATAACGGCGTTACCAACGCTTTTACAATATCGGGACGCCGCGGAAGGTTCTAGGCACGCGATTGCCAACTTGACTCACGACGTGACTGTGCAAGACGGCCAGCACTTCAACGCGGTTCGCGAATACCACATAGTACACAAGAAATGAACCGACCTGATCGTTGGCAGCCGATGTTTGGCCGCTAAAGTGCCCGGCGGTGGCGCTTCATCGGTCGGCGGCCCGGCGGGGCGGGGCGCGGCGGCTGCGGTGATGGCGGCTCCTTCTTGGGCGCGTCGCCGGACGGCGACGTGGTGGCTGACACGCTGCCCACCGGCCCGGCCAGCGGCGCCACGGTCGCCACGGCGGCGAAGCCGGCGATTTCGTCGCGCTTGAGCAGGCGGTTGATGAGTATCTCGATCCGCGTCAGCTCGCCGCCTTCTTCGGTCGTCACGAACGTGTAGGCGATGCCTTCGCGGCCCATGCGGCCGGTGCGGCCGACGCGGTGCACGTAGTCGTCGCTCGATTGCGGGATGTCGTAATTGATGATGTGCGAGATGCTGGTGACGTCGATGCCGCGGCCGACGACGTCCGTGGCCACCAGGATGCCGCACCTCGCCGGCGCGAAAGTTCTTCATCACGCGGTCGCGAGCGCCCTGCGACCATGTCGCCGTGCATCATGTCGGCGGCTGGGAAGTGTTTGGCGAGCCGGCGATAAATCCGCTCGGTGCCGCGCTTCGTGCGGCAGAAGACGATCGCCTGTTCGGGCTGGTCGCGCTTGAGCAGCTGGACAAGCAGATCGAATTTCCGCTCGTGGTCGACCGTGAAATAGTACTGGTCGATCGTCTCGACGCCCTTCGACTTCGGCGAGAAGTCCATCACCTCGGCGTCGCGCATGTACGTGCGGGCGAGGCGCTCGACGGGCGGCGCGACCGTGGCGCTGAGGAGCAGCGTTTGCCGCTCCTTGGGGCAGCGGCGGAGGATTTTTTCGATGTCGGGGCGAAAGCCGATGTCGAGCATGCGGTCGGCCTCGTCGAGGACGACGATTTGCACGGATCGCAAATTGAGGGAGCCGCGGCCGAGGTGGTCGAGCACGCGGCCGGGCGTGCCGACGATCACGTCGGCGCTTTGCTGCAGCTTGGCGATCTGCCCTCGGATCGGCTTGCCGCCGTAAATCGGCACGCATGTAATGCGCCGGCCGTGGGCGAGCTTCTCGAATTCATCGCGGACCTGGACTGCCAGCTCGCGCGTGGGGACGAGCACCAGAGCTTGCGGCGGCGCGGATTTGCGACCGTGAATCCGCTCCAGGATGGGGATCGCGAAGGCGGCCGTCTTGCCGGTGCCGGTGCGGGCCTGGCCTAGCACATCTTCGCCGGCGAGCGCCAGCGGAATGATGCCGGCCTGCACGGGAGTTGGATCCTGGTAACCGGCTCGCGCAGCGCCGCGAGCATCGTCTCCGAGAGGCCCAGGCTGCCGAAGCCGGCCGAGATCTTAGCCGATTCAGTTAACTTCGATTCAGAAGAGGAGGGGCACAAGGAAGGGTTCAGAGGTCAGGGTTCGGGGTTCAGAATCGGTTTAAGATAGCGGTCGCTCGAAGTATCGGACAGGGTGACGCTGCCCTGGTCAGGTCCGGAGACCGTCGAACTATGCCTGGCAAATGTGCGGTGGAGACCCGACCACAGCCCGTCGAATCGTCTGACGAACCCATCTGACCGCTCCAAAAACAAACCGGCTGGCCGTGCGGTAATGCGCCGGCCAGCCGGTTTTTCGTCGTCGTTGCAAGATTGGGTCGACAGACCACCGCGTGCCAGGCCGGGCTCAGGCCTTGAACGTGGCCGGTCTCCGACCCGCACGCAAAAGGACGAGCTAGAAGGCAGTCGGGGCCGCCGGAGTCGCGGTTGGCGGGCGCTTGGTCCGCGCTTCTTCGTCGAGCGCTTCTTGGTCGAGCGCTTCTTGGCGCCCTTCTTGCTCGACCGCTTCTTAGTCGACTTCTTCGCTCCCTTTCTCTTGGCGGGGCGTTTCTTGGTCGACTTCTTAGCGGCCTTTCTCTTTTTTGCCATCGGATGTGGCTCCTTCCGTAGCAGCGCCCGATCACACCATTGGTCTATCCGCCGGGGCGCTGACATCCGGGGAGAGACTTCCTCAAACGTAAGACAAGGGCCGCCAGGTTTGCGAACGGCTGCTTCCGGCGGCGATTGTCCTTAACGATTCCTAATTTGTTCAAAGTGCATCATTTGCGCGCATTGAACCAAGTATCGACGGTGCGCGTCAAGTCGAATCAGCGAAAAATCGAGTTGAGAAGAAAGATTTTTCAGCACGCGAACTGGCGCAACGCGCGATGATGCGCGGCGTCACGTTTCAATCGCGGACGCGGCGCGGGCTGACACATGGCAGCGCTACGGTGCGCAGGAGCGCGGCGATCAGCCGGCCGGCTCACGCCGTTTGCCGCTCGGCCCATTCGCATAACCGCGAGAATTGCTGGGAAAAACGCTGCTCTGCGAGGCCCAGCGGGCTTTTGAAAAAACTACCAAGATGGCCGAGCACGCCGACTTCACCGCGGCGATGCGACAGCTCCACGAACCGCACCAGGTCGAGCACGAGCGGCGCGGCCAGCAGCGAGTCGCAGCCCTGCCAGGTAAATTGCAGCGTCATCGGCGTTCCCAGAAATCCGCGAAAATGAATGTGGTCCCAGGCCGTTTTCCAGTCGCCCAGGCTGCGGATGTACTCGATGGAAACGAGCGTTTGCGGATCGTAGTCCAAGATCTGGCGAAGTAGCTGGTCCTTGCTTTTAATCTTGGCGGCCTTGTTGGCGGGGTCGTCCAGCACCAGCCCATCGAGATTGCCGAAGATGTTGTGGCCGACCCAGCTCAGCACTTCCAAGTTGCGGGCGGCGAACATCGGCGCCAGGACGCTTTTGAGCAGCGTCTCGCCGGTTTTTCCGTCCTGGCCGGCGTGGCAGGTGCGGCGCAGTTGGGCCAATTCCTGAATGGCCGGCGGCGACGAGCCCAGCGACGGCGTGAAATTGATGTACGCCATGCCCAAGTCGAGCGCGGCGATCGCATACAGCGAGCTGGCAGGCAGCGATTGGAAGTCCGTATTTTCCAAATCTCGCGACAGCGTTTCCCAGCGATCGGGCAGCACTCTGCGGTCGTTCGCCGGCTCGGTCGAGGCTAAATTGACCACAACGACACGTTCTGCCTCGGACGCGGCCTGAAACTCGCGGAGATCATGCTGCAGGCGGTCGATCGCCTTCCGCGCCGACTCAGATCCGCCTTCGCGCATTGGCGGATCGGCCAGGCCCGCGATGGTTGCTCCACAATTGGCCAAGCTGCCGGAACGGATTCGCGAGTCGACTGCCTCCAGCTCGGGCCGGCAGTGTTCGATCAACTTTGCATCGAGGACGCGGCTATCGCTCTGAAGTCGAGCCAGCGCGTCAAAGATCGATCCTTCGCGAATTTCGTGGCCGCCGACCACAAAACTGTCCCAAGCGGCGAAGTCGAGGGTCGCGAACTGCGGCAGCTCGCTCACTAATCCGGTTGTGGCGGCGAGTTGCCGCTGAAGGGCTAGCAAACCAAGCGTGGCGGTCGATGCCACCCCGCCGCGTGCGCCAATAAACCACAGACCGATGCTTCGTGAGGCCATAGGGAAGCCATTTAGCGGCGAGGCTTAGCTCGCTTGTCGTTTGAGTACCGCCCCTTCTGCGCTGTGCTAAATGGCCCGGCGAATCCAGCGGGCAGGCCCCTTCCACTAGGAAGCGAACCGGCTCACATTTATCATTGTCCCACGGGTGCGCGGCGGTAGTCAAGTTAGTTCAGTTTGTTACAAATATCTCTCGCAAAGGCGTAAGGCGCAAAAGAATACTTTATCGGGCGAGCGAACCACAAAGGACCCGAAGAACACAAAGTAACTAAAGAGTCAGACTTTCATGCCCTCTTCGTGTCCTTAGTGCCCTTCGTGGTTAAACTCCCTCTTGCGCCTTAGCGCCTTTGCGAGAGATTTTCCTTTCACCTTAGTCAACCACAGACGATCATGTTTGAGAAAATTGAACTTGCCCCGAGTGACCCGATCCTTGGCCTGACCGAGGCGTTCAAGGCTGATCCGAACCCGAAGAAGATCAATCTCAGCGTCGGCGTGTATCAGGACGCTAATGGCAAGACGCCGATTTTGGAATCGGTCGGCAGCGCCGGGCGGCTGGTGCTTGAGCGGCAGAAGTCGATGTCCTATTTGCCGATTCCGGGTTCGCCGGCTTACGCGGCCGCCGTGCAGCGGCTGATGTTTGGCGAAGGAAACGAAGTGGAAACGGCGGGCCGGGCCGCGACGTCGCACACGCCCGGCGGCACGGGTGCGCTGCGCGTGGCCGCTGACTTGATTCATCAGCAACTGCCCAAGGCCACCGTTTGGCTGACTCAGCCGACGTGGCCCAATCACCCGCATATCTTCGCCGCGGCGGGCGTGCCCACCAAGACATTTGCTTACTTCGATGCCAAGCGGAACGCATTGGCGTTCGAGGAAACGCTGGCGGCGATCGAAAAAATGCCGGCCGGCGACGTCGTGATGCTGCACGGCTGCTGCCACAATCCGACCGGCATCGATCCGACCCCCGAGCAGTGGCAAAAGCTAGCCGACACGGTATATGCCCAGGGCCTGTTGCCGCTGTTGGATTTTGCTTACCAGGGTTTTGCGGACGGGATCGCGGAGGATGCTGTCGGGCTGCGCGCCTTCTGCGGCGAGTCGGGCTCTCCAAGCGAGCCGGGCCGTCCTCGGCCCCGGCAGGAATTAATCGTCTGCAGCTCCTTCTCGAAGAACTTTGGTTTGTATTGCGAGCGGGTCGGCGCACTGACCATCATCGCCAAAGATCGAAAGTCGGCCGACACGGTGCAGAGCCAGGTAAAGGCCACCATTCGTGCAAACTACTCCAACCCGCCGGCTCACGGCGCCGAGTTAGTTACCACCGTGCTCGGCGACGCGGAGCTTCGCAAATTGTGGGAGCGCGAAGTCGGCGAGATGCGTGCACGCATCAACGGGATGCGCGAGCTTTTGGTGCGCACGCTCAAGGCCAAAGGCGTGCCGGGCGACTATTCGTTCATCACGCGCCAGCGCGGCATGTTTTCGTTCTCCGGCCTGACGCCGCCGCAGGTTGAAGCGCTCAAAAAGAACTACGCGATCTACATTGTCGGCTCTGGCCGGATCAACGTCGCCGGCATCACGGAGCAAAACGTTGGCCCCTTGTGCGAAGCGATTGCCGAGGTGGTCAAAGGATAGTCATACGGTCTATTCGGTACTTGCGCAAGAGTAGGTGGCAGTCGACTGGGCTATAATAGAGGTAAGGCGAAACCAAGGCATTGCGGTGCGTGTTTACTGATACCTATGTCGTCAATTCAACTTGGTCCCCTATCCTGGGAAAGGATGATTCGCGCCGTGGAAAAAGTCCTGCGCCCGGCTGGACCGTGCCGTTGCTGCCTTGGAGAGTGCGGGCGTACCGTACGCCGTTGCCGGAGGCAATGCTGTCGCCGCTTGGGTGTCGCGAGTTGACGAAGCAGCCGTCCGCAATACACAAGACGTCGATATTCTGCTGCGCCGTGAAGACCTAGAGGCGGCGAAGGCCGCGCTGACGGCGGCGGGATTCATCTTCCGGCACGTGAAAAGCGTCGATATGTTTCTTGACAGTGTAAACGCCAAGGCCCGGGATGCCGTGCATGTGATTTTTGCTGGCGAAAAAGTATTGCCCGACTATATCGCGCCGTCGCCCGATGTCGTGGAGGCAGATTCTGCGGGACCTTTTCGCGTCGTGGATCTGGAACCGCTCGTGCGCATGAAACTCACGTCCTACCGGCTTAAGGATCGAGTTCATCTGCTGGACATGATAGGCGTCGGTCTTATTGACGACTCCTGGACCGAGCGCTTTCCGCCGGAACTTGCTGCGCGACTTCAGGAACTATTGGATAATCCCGAGAGTTGACGCGACGTTTGACTGCCGAGATCGTGATCGATCGTGCCTGATCTCATCACTTGTGAGCGCGTCGGTTACCGCCAGCAAGGCATCGACATACTTGCGAGTATCGATTGGCGAATTGAGCAAGGCCAGCATTGGGCTGTGCTGGGGCCCAACGGCTCCGGCAAGACGACATTGCTCCGAATCGTCTGCGGCTACCTGTGGCCCACGAGCGGCCGAGTGCTGCGACTGGGGCAGGAGCTATTGGACCTCAGCGAGCTGCGGCGCAGTATCGGCTGGATTTCCTCGGGCATGATCGCGGAGGTTCCGCCCGGCGACACCGGCTTGGAAACGGTGGTCTCGGGCCGGCTGGCACAAATCGGCCTCAAGCGTTTTCCTTCTTACGGTCCAACCGACGACGACTTCGCCGCTGCAGCCAAAGAATTGGTCGGCTTGGGATGCGAGTCG
The DNA here is from genome assembly GCA_963713365.1 of uncultured Planctomycetota bacterium. Lineage (GTDB taxonomy): Bacteria > Planctomycetota > Planctomycetia > Pirellulales > Lacipirellulaceae > JABDGM01. The sequence goes on from CAVQLN010000017.1 coordinate 683,904, forward strand.
CTGGCCAACAAGCCGTTCGGCGTTCTCTCGCAAGGCGAGCGTCAGCAGGTGCTCATCGCGCGTGCCCGCATGGCTCGGCCGCTGCTTTTGGTGCTCGACGAGCCGTGTGCCGGCATGGACCCAGGGGTGCGCGAGCGGTTCTTGGGATGGCTGGATGAGAGAATAAAGAATGACGAAGCACGAATGACGAATGACGAATGTGAAATCCTAACACCAGGTATTCGTCATTCGTCATTCGTCATTCGTCATTTTGTCCCGACGACGATCCTCGTCACGCACCATATCGAAGAAATCGTTCCCGGTATCGGAAACACGCTCGTGCTTGCTGGCGGTCGTGTCCACGCCGCCGGTCGGACGCCGGAAGTGGTGACACTGGAAACGATCGAAACCGTTTACGGGACGAGACTTGCGCATCGTAGCCAGCGGCGGGCGGTTATGGCCAATCTGGTGATAGACGATTCGTGCTGCTGGCTTCAGCTTTGGACTCACGGAACACGCAAGGCCGCCTCGATTTCTCAGTCTGGCTACGCAAAACATTAAGAAAATGTTAAGAAATCTCTCGCTAAAACGTTTACATTCGTTTTCGCCTTAGTTAGATTAGCGCAAGAGGAGCGGGAGGAGGCCAACGTCAGGGCGATGTATCCGCTTGTGCGGTACGTTGGCATTTGCTCACTCGCCTTAGGGTTGCGAGTTGAGTCTTGTCTTTCGGGCGATCAAACTTTTCTCGATTTTGCTGAGGGATTTGTCTAATGAAGTCGACATCATGGTTCGTCGCAGCTTTGTGCTGCATCCTCACCCTTAGTGTTTGTGGCGCGGCCTCTGCCGCGAACATTGCTTGGGTCTCATTCCATCCAGGCGATAGCACGCCTTCGACCAACGCGGGAAACTTCCTGTTCACGCAAGCTCCGGACGTGGGCTACACCCAGGCGCTCACAGCCGCCGGGCATAACGTGACGCGCGTGGTGACACAGGACGTTCCACTTGATGCTGCAAAGCTCGAGGTATTAGCCGCAAGTGATTTGATTATCGTCGGTCGCTCTGTCGCGAGCGCCACTATCAACAGCAGCCCGAACATCTGTTTTGGAACACGACGACAACCAAGCCCGTGATTCACATGGGTGGCTTTGCCATTCGCGGTGGAACTGGTGGTGGAAGTCGCCTCGGACTCTACACGAACGAGACACTCGTGGACTCGGCCGACCCGATCAAGCTAATTGCAACGAACCCGAGCCACCCGATTTTTGCTGGCGTCTCGCTCGATGGAATGAACACGATGGTTAATAACTATGCCACCATCCCGTCGCTTCCGCATGCGCCGAATACGTTGCAGCGTGGTATTTCAGTTGGCACACCAATCGCCGTTGGCGGACAAATCTTGGGTACCGTGGCGGCCGGCGATGCAACGGCCGGTGGAACGGTCATCGCCCTCTTTCCACCCGGTACCACGATGGCATCGAACCCCACCTCCGTATCGGCCGGCCATAAACTGATCTTCCTGAGCGGAAGCCGTGAAGCCGCGAACCAGATGATTCCTGCTCCTGGCCCGACTGGGACCAATGCAGAAACCTCCGGAATTTATGACCTGACGGACGACGGCACACGGATGTTCCTTAACGCGGTGAATTTCATGTTGGCCGTTCCGGAGCCAAGCACCGGCAATGTTGCTGCTCTTCGCCGTTGGCAGGTCTTGGCATGCTGCGGAAGCGATAGCTGTTTTGCAGTCCGCTATCTAGATCTAGGCAGGGTGCGAAAATGTCGCACTATCGCCACGCGCGGCGCGAGCGAGTTTATCACATTGCGCAGCGGACATCGCGGCCGCGACGTGGCATAATCCTGTCCCAGTGAGGTCGAGCCGGGTATACTTATTCCTTTGCGGCTCGGGCTGCCGGCGACAGGGAAATTGGTGATCAATTGCAAGTCGCTTTCGGCGGGGGTCTGTACACCACGAAGGTTCGCGATGTTTACGATGTACTTTTGTGTAGACGGCCATGATCCGGTCATTCGCTGCTGGTCGTCGATTCCACGGATTGGCGAGACAGTTGCGCTGGCGGAATTGGACGACGTTGGTGAATCGTTCAAAGTCGTCGATGTGGTTTGGGAAGGCGACGGCGAACCGACGCTCAGCATCCATCTCAAGCGATCCGAAGGCTTCCTGCGCCGCATTCTGAAAACGACGAGCGCGCCGACACCGTGCAACGCCGGGACGAGTTCGTAGCCTCGCCGTTCTTGCGGCCGTCATCTTGCCATCAAGCCACGCACCATCTTCGCGGCTTTATTTAGTTTCTGGGCCGCGCGTTTACTTAAAAACCACCTTCTTCTTCGAAAACATTTTGATCATGTCTTCGAATTGCAAGCGGTTCGCGGTCAAGCCGGTCACGGTAAAGGTGCCCTTGTCGAGCATGGAGCCTTTATCAACGGTTATCGTTCCCTTGTAGGCCCCGCCTTCTTTCGCCAGTTTGACATAGTCGGGGTTGTGCCCCGATCCAATAAGGACGAACTGCCTCACCGCCAGGAATTCGAGCGTGCCCTCGTCTGGCGTCTTCTTGACGTTGTCCCGATTCTTTTTGGCGATGGCGTTAAGATCGACGGTTGTTGGCGGCATTCTAAGTCTCCATGAATTGGCCAATTAATTTGTGCCTGCAACGATCCAGTCAGGAAATGCGGCGATTATAGCGTGCCGCAGCGAGAATCCTAAGAGTGATGCTTTGGGTCGTGAGTAACTACTCGAGCCCGTACGCCCCCACGGGCGGAACTTCGATTCCCGTGCGGCGCGTTACGCTGAGCGTGGGCAGGAAGCGCGGCTCGACCAGGAAGCTGACGCCGAAGTTGTCCTTCGATTCGTCGACGTTCGCACCCAGCGTCGCGACGAGCGACTCGCCGATGCGAGTGAAGGACACCGACTGCCCGATGTTGCCGCTTTCGCCGAAGTCGATGGCCGCGCTGACTGAGCCGATCCATTTCGGGCTCATGCGGTAGTTGAGCGTGGCCGAAAGGACTTGGGCCTCGAATGGGCCGTCGATCGTGCGGAAGCCGACGTACGCGTTGCCGCGCGCGGGCCGGTTGAGCAGCATGCCGATCGACACGGTGCGCAGGCCTTCGCCGAAGGTGTCTGCCGCGCCGTCGGAGAGAATGGAGAATCGATCGCCGAGGTGCCAGCGGAGGTCGTAGTCGATAAGACCGACGTCGGCGCCAAAGTTGTCGCGACCTTCATGCGGGAACCACGTCGCGTTGGCGTCGAACGTGAGCCAATCGATGATCCGTTCCTGCCCCATAGGTCCGCGCTTGGTTTGCAGGCGGTGCCGCATGCCGGCGCGAAGGGCGGTGAGATCGTCGGCGATTTCGGCTGAGGGCGACGTGACCCAGCCTTGCAGACCGGAGCGAAGTGCGTAGAACCGCGGGTCGAACTTGGGGTCGAACGTCATGTCGCCGCCAAATCGCCGGGAAGAACATTCGGCGGCGGAATTCTTCGATGGAATCGTCGTCGAGCTCGTCGTAGAGCGGCAAGTCGTCGATATCGCGCGTTGCGTCGGCATACGAGAATTCGGCGTCGAACACGACTTTGTGCGCCAGGCCGTTGAGGTTGAACAACGGGTCGCGGATGGCCGCATCGGCGGTCCAGAACGGGATGCTGGCCCGCACTCCGGTGTGAACATACGCCCGCTGCAAGTCGTCGCCATTGATGTCTTCGCCCCAATGGGCCGCTTCGCCGAGCACGAACGGCACGACCTTGAAGGGCGCCACATCGATCGGCCAGTCGAGCTCGTGCCGCGTGACAAACCGTTCGCCCTCGCCGGAGATGGGCGTCGTCGGCAGCCCGGGCA
>CAVQLN010000018.1:0-232718 GCA_963713365.1 uncultured Planctomycetota bacterium
CCGCCGGGCACGCCGCATGAGCATAAAGGAAACCGTGAACACGATCCACAGCGTAAGCACCAGCGCCACGAGTCGCCGCACGATGAACCAAATCACGGCACCAGCTCCATGTATTCGTTCGGGCGCGGATCGTTTTCGTCGACACTGGGATCGATCCAGATCGCATGCAGCGGGTGCATGTCCTGTAACGTGTTGTAAAGCCCGCGGACCGCGGCCGCACCATGTTGCGCAAACGTAATAGTAAATCGGAATGATCGGCATCTCCTCCATGAGCAGCCGCTCGGCGCTTTCCAGGATTTCGATTCGCTTCGACTTATCCGGCTCGCGGGCGGCTTCGGCGATCAACTTGTCATATTCGGCGTTGCTGAAACCGGTGTTGTTGTTGTCGCCGTCGGTCACATACATGTCGAGGTATGTGTTCGGATCGATGTAGTCAGCCACCCAGCGCGACGCGACACCGTAAAATTCATTTGCTGCTGGGCGTCCTGAAAGGAACCCCATTCTTCGTTGCGCAGAGACGCCGTGATTCCAAGCTCGCGCTGCCACTGTTTGCGCAGCAGCTCGGCGATGGCCTGGTGAGCCTGATCGGTATTGTAGAGAATCTCGATCTTTGGAAAACCGCGGCCGTCTGCGTAACCTGCTTCGGCCAGGAGTTTTCGCGCCGCGTCGGGATTACGCGGCTTGCACTGCTGCTCCTTGTAGTTTGGCATCACCGGCGGCACGAGGCTATAGGCAGGGACCTCGCCTGCCCCGGTGGCGACGCGCGTGATCTCCTCTCGATCTACCGCCATGGAAAGTGCCTGGCGAACGCGTTGATCGTCGAGCGGCGGCCGGTTTGTATTCAATAGATAAAAGTAAGTCGTCAACTGCGGCGACGGGTTGACATCATTCGGCGGCGGATTGCGTTTTAGAACCTCGCGCAACACTTCGGCCGGCGGCACGGGAACCCAATCGACCATCCCAGTCATATACAGGTTTAGCGCCGTCGTGCGATTATCCACGGAAAGCGCGTCCACCACATTGGATCGGACGTTCTCGCGATCCCAATAATGTTCGTTGCGCGAGACGTATGCGATCGCGCAGCCGCCGGTTGACAAGCCGAAACGCCCCATTGCCGACAATATTCTCGGGCCGCGTCCAAGCGGGCGAACCGTGCTGCTCCAAGCAGCCCTGATGGACAAACGCGAACGGATAAAACGCCAGAAGCTGAAGAAAATAGGGCGTGGGATTTTCAAGGCGGATTTCCACAGTGCGGTCGTCGAGCGCCGGACGCCAACTTCTCGGAAATCGAGCAGTACCTGGCGACAGCGTTCGATGCCGACGGGCAGAGATTCTCCTTCGTCGGCTACCTGAAAGCGGTGATCGCCGTCGCCAATCTTAACGGCAAAAACTCGATTCTCGGTGGCCTCTCTCTCGGATTTCGCCGCGACGTCTGATTCCATTCGCACCAGCGTTCCGAACAGCAGCCGGCCGCGGACCGTGTTCGGCGAACCTGCCGGCGGGTTCAGCTCGATTTCAACTTTGTCGCCCGGCGCAAGCGTACTGGCGCCCAAGGTATAGCGCTTGGCGCCGACGATGTACCAAGCCTGGTACGAGTATCGCGACGCAGTTTCCGGAGCGATCAATCGACGAATGGAATATAAACAATCAGCCGCCGTCACCGGGTCACCGTTCGACCAGCGGGCATCATCTCGCAGATGAAACGTGTACGTTCGGCCGTCCTCGGAAATCTCCCACTTTTCGGCGACGCCGGGCTCGGCCGAGTTGTCGCTGGCGCAGGCGCGTGAGCCCCTCGAAGATGGCGAGTGCAATCCGCCCCTCTGGTTGCCCCGTAATGAGCGCGGGATCGACCGTCGCCACCTCGGTTTCGTTGACGAACGTGAAGTCGGCGGGCGGCAGGCGGCTGCCATACACGGCCCAGCCGACTGCGGCCATGCCGCCCGCGAGCATCACGATCAAGAACCAGGTTCGCCCAAACATAAACTCAGCTTACCGGCCAGCAGCGAAATGGCCAACGACGATTCGCCCAGTTACGGGCGGAGCTTGCCCAGCACGTGCGATCGCGATACCGTCGAATCATGTCCGAGTTTGCCCATCAGCGCCACAAACCGCCGCGCGAACTTCTTCGTCCGCGCGAGTTGGTGCTCGTCTGTCGCCGATGCGTAGCAACGTGAACCTATCGCGAATTCGCGCGTCGCTGGCTGCTCTGGGCTCGAGCGGATCGTCTGCATCGGCACTGCCAAGCTCGAGCGCAAGATTGCCCGAGATAGCGCGGATTCGCTGCAAATCGAAACGCACCGCACGCTGGCGCCAGTGCTCGATTCGTTGAAATCCAACAGTTATCGATTGGTCGGCCTGGAGCAGACAAGCAACTCAAAGAGCCTGCACGAGTATCAATTCGTGCGCCGCACCGCACTGGTGATCGGAAATGAACGCAGCGGGCTCACCGACGACATCTTGGCCATGCTTGACGATGTCGTGGAGATTCCGGTTTGGGGTCTGCCATACAGCTACAACGTCGCCAGCGCGGCGACTATGGCCATGTACGAATACTGCCGGCAGTTCCCCGACGGATAGTAGGGTGGGCACTGCCCACCATTGTTGCCTTGTGGTACGCGTGGTGGGCGGTGCCCACCCTACGTGGATTGTGTCCGCGGCACGACGATCGTCCGGCCGATAAGTTGCCCCGACAAGATCTGCTGGACGCGATCGGATAATTCGTCAAGCGAGATTTCATGAGCTAGTTCATTGAGTTGCGTAGTGCGCCATGGGCCTGCCAGCTTTTGCCACATTTCGAGCCGCTGCGGGCGCGGACATTTGGCCGAATCAACGCCGGCCAGCGTTACGCCGCGAAGGATGAACGGGTACACCGTGAGCTGAAGCTCGGCGCCCGCCACCAGCCCGCAAGCGGCGACGCAGCCGCGATGCTCGACGGAACGCAGAATCGTGGCTAGTGGTTGGCCGCCCACGGTATCGACGGCGGCCGCCCACCGCGATGCGAGCAGCGGCCGGTCGCTTTTGTCGGACACCTCGTCGCGCCCAGGATTTTCTTCGCGCCGAGTTGGCGAAGCCAGTCTTCTTGTTCGCGTTTGCCGGTGACTGCTTCGACTTCGTAACCCAATTTGGCGAGAATCGCGACGGCCAGCGAGCCAACGCCGCCTGTGGCGCCAGTGACAATTACCGGCCCGCGGTCTGGCGTTATTCCGCGCTCGACGATCGCCGAGACGCATTGCGCTGCCGTAAAGCCGGCGGTGCCATAGATCATGGCATCGCGCGCTGACAAGTCGGCGGGAAGCTTCACGATCCAATCGGCCGGCACGCGCACGTACGCCGCAAATCCGCCCCAGTGGCCAGCGCCTAATTCGTAACCAGTGACGAGAACTTCATCGCCGGGGCGAAAGCTGGCCGAAGCGCTCTCGACGACTACGCCTGCACAGTCGATTCCCGGCACATGCGGAAACGTGCGCACAACACCGGGATGACCCTGGCACGCAAGCGCGTCTTTATAGTTGAGCGATGAATAGGCGACGCGAATCAGCACGTCGCCATCGGGCAGTTGATCCTGTGTAATTGCCTCGACGCGGGCCGCGACCTGGCCATCCTCGCCTCGGCGTACGAGGTAGCCCGGAAACGGCTCGGATTGCGAAATGCTAAACACCACACAAACGATCCCGACAATCTAGATGTAGGGTGGGCACTGCCCACCAGCGCCTACATGGATCAAGAACTGGTGGGCAATGCCCACCCTACGTGCTATTTCAGATCAATCGGCAGCTCATCAATTTTGGCCGCCAGAATAAAATCGTTCTCCGACAGGCCGCCGATGGCATGCGTCCACAGCTCGACGGACACGTTGCGATAGCCCTCGATGTGCAGATCGGGGTGATGCCCATCATCTTCGGCCAGCTCGGCGCAGCGATTGAAGAACTGAATGCCGGCCATGAAATTCTTGACTTTCCAATCCTTGCGAATGCGCTGGCCGTCGTGCGTCAGGCGCCAGCCATGGAGCTGCTTGAGTTGCGACTTGGCTTCCTCCGGCGAATAAGGTTCGACGCCTCCTTCGCACGGCGCACACTTCTTCTTGACCAACTCCGCCGGTGATTGTGGCGATTGAACGGTCATGGCAACCTCCGATTGTTCTCGATTGCAAGAAATATTTGGCGTCCCGTGAACAATTATCCGCTTCCTGCGTACTACGTCAAACGACGGCATGTTGCGTCGCGCAATTAATACTCGTTTGCTAAAACGCATTGGCGTTGTCGCAACCGTTGTCGGCCGAGATTAGGCTGGACGAAGGCTCTTCGTCTATCTCTCTTTTCAAATCTCATTTGCCTGGGGTTCTCTATGCTCGGCTGGCTCTCGCACTTGGATCGATTGCTTCGCGGCGACATCACACGGCCAGAAGAATTGCGCGATGGTCGGATTGGGATCGATGCGGGCGGGTTAACAATCGTCATTGTGCTTTTGGGGATGATTTACGGCCTGTGCATGGGTTCGTATTCGTTGTTGAAGGTGGTACCCGACGCGCTCGCGCTCAGCGATCCCAATATGCGTTACGAGCAATTGCTCGCAACGACGCTCAAAGTGCCGGCACTGTTCTATTTGACGCTGCTGGTGACGTTTCCGTCGCTGTACGTATTTAATGCGCTGGTGGGATCGCGGCTGACATTGCTGAACGTCTTGAAACTATTGGTGGCTTCGCTGGCCGTGAATCTGGCCGTGCTGGCGTCGCTCGGCCCAATTGTGCTTTTTTTCTCGTTGACCACCAAAAGCTATCCGTTCATTCAACTGCTGAATGTAGCGATGTTCACTGTGGCGGGCGTGCTTGGGCTGTTGTTCTTGCGTCAGACGCTGCACCGGCTGACAACTCCCGACCGGAACTCCGTCCCGCCGCCAAAGGAAAACCTCGAAGAGGAACAGGTAATTGCACCAGGTGACGAGCCTGCCTCAGTCACCTCGCGGAGCCCACTCGATATGCCGGCCGGTCAGACTCTCGGCCGACATACGCGATCGGTGTTCGCTTGCTGGATGATTGTGTTTGCGCTCGTCGGCGCCCAAATGGGCTGGGTGCTGCGGCCGTTCATTGGCGCTCCGCACTTGAAGTTCACTGTGTTCCGCGAACGGAAATCGAATTTCTTTGAGGCGGTGCTGAACGCGTTGGAAGGCCTGTTTTCCGCCGGAGGTTAAGCGATGCACGCCTTCCTTACTGGCGCCGACGATGTGCTGCGCCAAGCGCCCTGGGTAACTCGGCAGCTCGACTCGCGACGCGCCATCCTCCGGCTCGTGGCGTTCCTCATTTTGTTCGGACTGCTGTATGGCGCGGCCATGGGCACCTTTCGCGCCCTGGCCGCTCAGCAGCAATGGGCCCTGCAGATCCTTTATTCTGCAATCAAGGTGCCGCTATTGCTGCTGGCCACTTTTGTGATCAGCTTGCCCAGCTTTTACGTCCTAAACTCGCTACTCGGGTTGCGAAACGATTTTGCGTCAGCCGTCCGCTCGCTCATCGCCGCCCAAGCCGGCCTTGCCATCGTCTTGGCATCGCTGGCGCCGTTTACGTTGGCATGGTACGCATCATCCGCCGCGTATCAGCAAGCACTGTTGTTTAATGGCGCGATGTTCGCCGTCGCAAGCTTCGCCGCCCAGCGGCTTGTGCGCGGCTATTATCGACCTCTCATCGCGGCGGATCGCCGGCATGCGCTTCTGCTTTGGTGCTGGCTTGGCGTGTACACCGCCGTGGCGATCCAAATGGCATGGTTGCTGCGGCCGTTCATCGGCTCGCCGGGACGCCAGGTGCAGTTCTTGCGCGATAACCCTTGGGACAACGCGTACGAGTATGTGGCGCGACTCGTGTGGAACACGCTATTTCCATAAAAACCCTCTCCCTTTGGGAGAAGGAAGGGTGAGGGTGCATTGGCGACGGATTGCCCTCACCCCGGCCCTCTCCCAAAGGGAGAGGGTGTTGACGCCCGGCCTGCTGTTCACCAGCCATAGGCATGGAAAACTCCGGCAATTAGAAACCCGGCAAAAATCGCCACGCAGGCCAGCGAAATCACTTTTTCGTGAGGGTATAGCATCGCGGCCATCGCGGCCATCGTACACCCCGCTACATACGCGCGAACGGCACGCGCTGTGGAAATCGGCGGCCAGCCAGGTGACCATAAATGTGGCGAAGGCGCACGCAGCCGCAGCGCGGCGGCCGAAGCGCACCGCGAATGTGCGGTGTCCGGCCGCCTTGTCCGCCTCATAATCGGCCGCCGTCGCCAACGCATGGACGCCACACACGCAGAGCGCGAGCAAGTAAAAACGCAGCGGCATCGCGCGGGTCGCTGCCGAGGCTGTAGCCCATTACCAGCGGCAAAAGGAAATACCCCAGGCCATTGGCTAGCGAATCGAGCGGCGGCCGCTCTTTCAACCGCACCGGCGGCACCGAATATAGCCAGGCGACGAGCACAAGACACGTTGCGGCCGCAACATTATATGGGTTGCCCGTGGCAGCGGCGCTCAGCAAGACCAGCGGCACCATCGCCAGCGCAGCGCACCATACGAGCGGCCGATCGGCGTCGTCGACAACGGCCCCCCAAACCGTCCGCCTGCGTCGCGAACGCCGGTCCGACTCGTAATCGTACAGGTCATTCAGACCGCAGCCGATGAGGTTCATCGGCAGCGTGAGCGAGGCCATTTGGACGATTGCGGCAATGCTCAGTCGCGCGTTTGCCGCATGCAGACCCAGGTAATACACCAACGGCAACACGGGCCACACAATCGGCCGGCTGACTTGGATAAGAAATACCAGACGGCGCATCTGCAAAGTGTAGTAGGCACCGGGGTACCCGGCAAACGCTATAGCCGGATGTCGAGTCGGCGTGCCGCAACTGCGCTTTCATTCGGCGATGGCATGCAGTGCACGCCTGCGACAATTACCAGTCCAAAACCGGCGGCAGGTATTTGTTAATCAGCTGCTCATAATAAGGACGGAGCGCGATCCAATCCGGTGGCTCGGGCGATTTCGAATAGAGATCGAAGGGATTAAAGGCCTGCACCCAGTGGAGCATCTGCCGATCGTGGTTGTCACACAGATGATCGTACTGGCCTTCGCGGTGCCATGCATAGAACGAATGGAAGCGAATCATGTATAGGGCCGGCTCCGGCAAATAGAGCTTCATCCGCTGGTACATGTACTCGTCATGCCCCCACGACAGCTCCACATTCCGCAGTCCGCATCCCTCGCGATAGACGCCCGCTGGCGAACTGAAGCGCGAATCGGCGGCATCCGGATTCTCGGCGAAGTATTCGCTGTACACGATGCAATCGCTGAATGCGCAGCCCACCGGGAACGTGTCGCCAACAACGGCCCATTGCGGCTCGCCGAACAGGCACAGCACCTTGCCCAAGTCGTGAATCAGGCCGGTCAGCACAAACCAATCCGGATGGCCGGCCGCGCGGATCGCTTCGGACGTCTGCAATAGGTGCTGCAATTGCGACAGGTCGATGTCGGGGTCCGAATCATCCACCAGCGTGTTGAGATAATCGAGAGCCTCGAAGATGCTCATCCGCTTCCGATTGAACGGCAAAAACTCGCGCTTCTTAGTGCGTACGAAGTCATACGTCTGATGGCGGTGGTTCTGGCGATAGAATTCGCGCACCGTGTCACGGGCTGGATTATCGTAATTGCGATAATCCTCACGCGCCTTGACGGCCGGCTCGGGATAGACGGCATCTGTGATGAATTCTTCCCAAGCCTCGCCGGCGGAGGCATCGTTCGATTTATTGAGTTCGATTGCCATGGGTCTCTTGATTACTCCTCTTCTTCCCGAAGCTTGGCCAGGACACTATAGTCTTCAAGCGTCGTCGTGTCGCCGACAGTTTCTTTGCCTGAGGCGATGTCGCGCAGCAATCGGCGCATGATTTTGCCGCTGCGGGTTTTCGGTAGGGCACCCGTAAAGCGGATGTCGTCGGGTTGAGCCAGCGCGCCAATTTCGCGGCGGACGTGTTTTTTAAGCTCGTCACGCAGCGCGTCGGATGCCTCGCCGCTCTTGAGCGTGACGAACACCGCAACCGCCTCGCCTTTAAGCTCGTCGGGCCGGCCGACCGCTGCTGCCTCAGCAACATTCGGGTGCGACACAAGCGCGCTTTCGATTTCAATCGTGCTCAAGCGATGGCCGGAGACATTGAGGACGTCGTCAATGCGGCCCATGATCCAGTAATACCCATCATCGTCGCAACGGGCGTTGTCGCCGGCCAGATATTTGCCCGGAATCTTGCTCCAATACACTTCCTTATAGCGCTCGTCATCGCCCCAGATGCCGCGGAGCATGCCCGGCCAAGGATGCGTGATCGTGAGCCAGCCGCCTTGATTAGGGCCGACTGGCTTGCCGCTCGGCGTAACAATCTCCGGCAGAATTCCCGGCAGCGGCTTGGTGCAGCTCCCCGGCTTGGTTGCGATGGCGCCGGGCAGCGGGCTCATCATGATCCCGCCCGTTTCGGTTTGCCACCACGTGTCGACAATCGGGCACCGCTCATGACCGATCACGCGGTGGTACCACATCCAGGCTTCGGGGTTGATGCCTTCGCCCACGGTGCCCAAGAGCCGCAGGCTCGACAAATCGTGCTTCGCCACGTGGTGGTCGCCCCACTTGATAAACGCGCGAATGGCCGTGGGAGCGGTGTAGAAGACGCTGACCTTGTACTTCTCAATAATCTCCCAGAAGCGACTTTCATTCGGGTAGTTCGGCGCGCCCTCATACATCACGACCGTGGCGCCGGCCGAAAGCGGGCCGTAGACCACGTAGCTATGCCCGGTGACCCAACCACAGTCGGCGGTGCACCAGAATATGTCATCGTCGCGATGATCAAACACCCATTGAAATGTTTTCTTGACGAAGAGATTGTAGCCGGCAGTGGTGTGCTTGATCCCTTTCGGTTTCCCGGTGGAGCCGCTGGTATAGAGGATATATAGCGGCGCTTCGCTGTCCATCGGCGTGGCTGGACAATTTGAAACGGTCTCCTCCATTAAATCGTGCCACCAAAAGTCGCGGCCTTTTTGCATTTTTACCTGGCGCGCGTCGCGGGCACTTTCACCAGGAATTCGCAGTGTGCCAGGCGTACCACTAAGTTCTCGCTGCAGCACAATGCATTTTTCAACAGACGGACTTTTTGTGAGCGCTTCATCGACGGTTTCTTTCAGTGGAAGCATTTTGCCGCGCCGCCAGCCGAAGTCGGCTGTGATTTGCAGCTTGGCCTGCGCGTCGCGATTGCGATCGGCGATGGCCTCGGCCGAAAAGCCGGCAAAGATTACAGAATGGACCGCGCCGATGCGAGCGCAGGCCAGCATCGCGATGGCCAGTTCCGGCACCATCGGCATGTAGATCGAAACCCGGTCGCCAGGAACGATGCCGATCGACTTGAGCACGTTCGCAAACTCGCAGACTTCACGATGCAAATCGGCATACGTGAGCGTGCGCGTATCGCCTGGTTCGCCTTCCCACAAAATTGCCGTGCGTTCCCCAAGGCTCGCTGCTAAATTGCGGTCGAGGCAGTTGTACGAAACGTTCGTCTTGCCGCCGGCAAACCACTGGGCAAATGGCTCGTTCCACACGAGCGGCTTTTCGAATGGCTCGAACCAGTGCAGCTCTTCGTGCGCCAGTTCACCCCAAAACTTCGGCGGGTCGGCCGCCGCTTGATCCCAAATTCGCTGGTATTCGTCGAGCGATTTGATGCGCGCCCGGGCGGCAAACTCTTTGGGCGGCGGGAACAGCCGCTTCTCCTGCATGACCGTATCGATCTGTCCGCCCGTCTGAGCCGCCATCACGCATCTCCAGTTCGAGAAAGTCCTCGCCGCGAACAAGATGTCGATTTTACCAGTCGACGTGCTGCGATCAAAGACAATCGATAGACGGAGCCCTAATAAAGAGCAAATTGCGGCGACTCATTTTCCCGATCGCCGCCGCGAACCCAGACGGAACAGAGTTCGGAGCTTGGCAACCGCTTCGCGAGCACTAATCTTCGAGCGTCCAGCGCGGCGCTGTTGAAACGTAATCGGCACTTCGGCAAAAGTGGCTCCGATGCGATCAAGATGCCAGAGGATTTCTTCGAGGTAAGCGTACCCCGAGGACTGTATGTCTGCGAAATCAAGTTCTCGCAGCTTGGCGACGCGGTATGCGCGAAACGCGCCGCTTGAATCATGGACCGGCAGTCCGAGCAAGGTCCGGCTAACACGATTCATCGAGCGGCTCATCACGCGGCGATGCCAGGGCCAGTCTTCGATCGCTCCACCAGCCACGTAGCGCGAGCCGATCGCGACGTCGGCCTGCTGCACAGCGCTTAGCAACTGTGGGAGATGCTTCGGATCATGACTCCAGTCGGCGTCGAGCGTGATGAAAACATCGTAGCCTTCATCGATTGCGATACGCGCGGCTTGCAGAGTGGCGGAGCCCAGCCCCAACTTTCCCGGACGATGCACGCAGCGAAGCCGCGGCTCGTTTTGCGCGTGACTGTCGCACCACTTACCGGTGCCGTCTGGAGAGTTGTCGTCGACGACAAGCAGATCCGCGTCGGGCAGCACGCGCAAAACTTCATCCACCAGGCCCGGAAGATTATCGATCTCGTTGTATGTCGCCAAGGCAACGAGTGTGCGCGGCGGATGCATTACAAATTAACCACGGAGGCACAGAGAACACGGAGGAAGACAGTATTCTCAATGCAAAACGCCCAACGCAAACCACAGACAACTGAAAACTAATTAATTAATTCTGCATTATGCAGGAGCATGTTCCATTCGTTTGTTCTCCGTGCCCTCTGTGTCTCCGTGGTTATTTCGATTTTGCCGACTGACGATAGAATTCGATCGTGCGCCCGAGACCGACTTCGAAGGTAACTGTCGGCTCGTAGCTCAAAAGCTCGCGTGCCAGGGAGATATCTGCAAGACTATCGCGCACGTCGCCAACGCGCGGCGGTTCGAAAACAGGCTCAATGTTCGTTCCTAGCGCCCGATTAATCCCGTCAACCAGCTCAAGCAGGGTGTACGACTGACCACAAGCAACGTTAATCGTGCGGCCAACTGCGGCCGTCGCCTCCGCAGCTAACAGGTTGCCGTGAACGACGTTGTCGATGTACGTGAAGTCACGCGACTGCTTCCCGTCACCGAAAATCACCGGCGGTCGCCCGGCCAGCATCTCCGTGATGAACTTGGGGATGACGGCCGCGTACTGGCTTTGCGGGTCTTGCCGCGGTCCGAATACGTTGAAATAACGCAGCGCGACGGTCTCCAGGCCGTAAGTCGCCGTGAAAGCCTGGCAGTAGAATTCGCCCGCCAGCTTGGCCGCCGCGTACGGCGACAACGGCCCGGGCATCAGTCTCTTCATTTTTCGATGGTGTAACTTGATCGCCGTACGCGCTACTGGAAGCCGCGAACACAATTCGCCGCACATCGGCTTTGCGCAGCCGCGTCCAGCAAGTTTACCGTGCCGGTGACACATGCCGCATTGGTGTCGAGTGGCCGCTCCACGCTCCGCGGCACCGAGGCAAGGGCTGCCTGGTGAAATACGACGTCGACTCCGGCTAAAGCCCGCTCGACGTCGGGGCGATTCACAAGATCGCCTTCGACGAATTCCACGCGATCCCGCACATGCGCCAAATTCGAGCGATGCCCGCTGACAAGATTGTCGAGCACGCGTACTCGCTTGCCGCGCTCCACAAGCGCAGTGGCGACGTGCGAGCCAATGAAACCTGCGCCGCCGGTAACCAGGCAAATTCCCATCGAGCACAAGATACAAGATGAGACAATCAGCCGCTACGCAGACGAGAAAACAAATTCCGATATTCTTGCCGCCGAGCCTGCGGCCGGCCGACAGGCCGATCCTCCTCTTCAATCACGAGGATTGGCTCGTTGTCCAGCACCTGCACGGATTGGTCCAGCGATTCTTGCGCGTGTCGGTGGGCGCTTCCAACCGCGAAGGGTGTAAGCCAGTCGCCGGACATCATGTCGTCGTCTTCCGGCAGCACAGGGTCAAACGCGGGGCTGCTGGCTGTGGCGATCGGTGACGGCATGATTAAAGGAATCGCCGTAAGCGGCAGCAGATCTGGCACGTCCGCCAGACGCAGCAGCGGTACCTCTGGTTCTTCATCCATTCGCGTTTCCGCGTCACTACTCACCTCGCCAAACTCGGCATTTGATTGGCCGGCCTCGGCAGAATTCATCAGCTTCTTCGTCCGGACGGCACTGGCATCAGCCGGGCGGGCGGCAATGTCTCAGTCGAGGACTTTTCGTCTTCAAACGGTCCGACAGTCGACGCATCGATCGCGTCTTGAACCAAAGAGGCAAAACCCGGGTCGCGGCGATTCTCGACGCGAATCCGATCGCGCAGGAACATGTTGTCCCATGCCGCGAAATTGTCGAGAACCACTTCCTCTTCGTCGAACGGCTCTCCGAAGGGATCAAACCGACGTTCCACATTCTCGGCGCATCCGACTGCCTCACTCGACGTGGGCAGCTCTTGCGTCAAGTCATCGACATCGAGCTCGGTTGGATCGATCTCGGCCATTTCTTCGACGCGAATAACGTCAACGAAATGCTCGTCGCTCAGAGAGCCGAATTCAACCACGTCTGTCGGCCGCGCCGCGGCCGATGCACTCGTCCGAGTTTCCCAGGGAGTGGGAAGCTGCTGCAAATCAGACCATGCAGCCTGAATCAAATCGCGATCAACGCGGGCCAGGTTTTGTGCGTCGGCCATAACGAGGGCCCGGTCGCACAACTGATTGACAAGGCGCGGCACGCCGTCGGTTGCCTCGAATACGGCGCCGCTGGTGTCTCCGACAAACAATTCGTCCGGATCGCCTCCTGAAGCCGCCAGATGCGCGGATGAACTGCGACGTTTCATTGCGAGTCATCGGCGCGAGGTAACAGCGAGTCGAAAGCCGCTGGCTGAACGACTCCAGTTCAGCGTTGGCGAACGACTCTTCCAGCGCACCAGATCCGGCAAGCACAAGCCGAACTCGCGGCGCGCCTCCCGAACCAGGTTGGTCATTACCCGGAGCTCATCTAGTAGCGACGCCGAAAGCGACTGGGCTTCATCGACCAACAGCAGGAGGCCGCTCGGAGACTCGTTCGCGGAAAGCAAGTGGTCCAGCAAGCTGAGCCGCAGCTCGCCTTCGCCAGGCACGCGGTATGGCAAGCCGAGTTCGAATAGAATTGCCTGCAAGAGTGCCCGCCGTGTACGAAGCGGGGCGCAGGCCAGTAAAACCACGTCGAATTGCTCGTGGTACTGGGCAGCCAGCACTTGCAAGAGCAACGATTTACCCGTGCCCGGACCGCCAATCACCAGGCATGGTCCATCGCCGCGATCGATCGCGCGGCCGATTCGGCGGCGGGCGTCCTCGATCGACGCCGCGGGAAAATAGCGGCTCACCTGCGGGCAGGCAGGAAAGGCGCGTTCCCCCCGCTTGAGCAGCCGCTCGAGATCCATTCCGGCAGGCGTGGTTGGCATGATCAGGCGGTCCGTGAAAAGCATGCGAAAAACGTGGGCGCTATCGCCTTGCATCGGCAATCGCGTGAAAGCTGCTGCAGGTGGGTTGGCAAAGAAATTGAGCCGCAATGGTTGCCCCGTTCGCGACCTGAAAAGGACGCTGTCAAGCTAGCCTCGTTTATTCCACATGCCCTATCATAGAAGCATGCTTCGAATCAAGATTTGCGGAATTACAAATGAGGCTGATGCGCTTGCGGCGGCGCATGCCGGCGCGGACACAATCGGGCTGAACTTCTATCCCAAAAGCCCGCGATTTATCGAACCCGAGATCGCTTGGACGATTCTAATGGCCGTTCCCCCGCAGTTGGGTCGCGTTGGAGTGGTAGTCAACGAAAATACCGAAACCATTAACCGGCTGCTGCTAAAACTTGGAAGCATTGTCCCGAGCGGACTTCAGGCGATACAGCTCCACGGCGACGAGCCGCCTGAAATCCTGAGGGCAATCCGCGCCAAACACTTGATTCGTGCTCGGCGATTCACGGATGAGGGCATCGCTGCGATCGCGGCCGACCTTGAGGCGTGTGACAAAATGCGCCGCTTGCCGGATGCAGTTCTCGTTGATGCGGCGACGCCGGGTCGATATGGCGGCACCGGGACTACCGTCAGCTGGAGTGGTTTGGCAGATTACCGCCGGTGGCTGCATAACGTTCCACTGATTCTCGCCGGCGGGCTGACGCCGGACAATGTTGCTGAGGCAATTCGAGTTGTCCGCCCGCATGGCGTCGACGTTGCTAGCGGCGTCGAAGCATCGCCCGGCAAGAAGGACCACGCCAAGGTCCGCGACTTCGTTGCCGCGGCCCGCGAGGCATTCGCGGGCCTGGAATGACGGCTACGGCGCGCACGGGGTTCGCATGCCCATGGATCGTTCTCGTCCGCCCCCTTGTAATTGGCCACGTGCTTGGTATACACATGAACATATACGCACAAGCCAGAATTTACCGCCACTCGGCACTCCTAGCGATTGCCTGAGGCCGCTTCCGCTGCGCACACAGCACATGAGCACCCGACGCATCCGTATTGGTTCCCACTGCCCTGCGCAAAGCGCGACGGAACGGCTAACCGTAGGTGCGCAAAAATGTGTGGGGGAGTTTTGCGCTTCTACGGCGACTCCCGAGGAATTCGATTATGCCGATGGCACAGCTCCAGCCACGCTACCAATGCATAAGACGTTCGTGCCTTGTCAGCCGCATCGACGGCCAACTACAATAAAAGGTTTACCAAATTATTGGACCCGCCAAGAGGAGTTTGCCGTGTCGCAGGTGGCCACAAAATTGCCGTACAAAGTGCTCGATTGTTCGCCGGCCGAGTTCAACCGCCTGGCCGAATGGGGCCGCAAGGAGATCGAGCTGGCCGAGAACGAAATGCCCGGCCTGATGGCCCTGCGCGAAAAGTACGGCCGCACCAAGCCGCTTGCCGGCGCTCGCATCGCCGGCTGCCTGCACATGACAATTCAGACGGCCGTGCTCATCGAGACGCTGCGCGAGCTGGGCGCCGAAGTCACCTGGAGCAGCTGCAACATTTTCTCGACGCAGGACCATGCCGCTTGCGCGATCGCGAAGGCAGGCATTCCCGGTTTACGCCTGGAAGGGCATGACGACGCAGGAGTTCGATTGGTGCATCGAGCAGACGCTGTTCTTCCCGTCGGGCGAGCCGCTGAACCTGATCCTGGACGACGGCGGCGACCTCACCGCGATGGTCCACGACAAGTTTCCGGAGCTGCTGGACGACATCCGCGGCCTCTCCGAAGAAACCACCACAGGCGTGCATCGCCTTTACCAGATGCACGAGCGCGGCGAGCTGAAGGTGCCGGCGATCAACGTCAACGACTCGGTCACCAAGAGCAAGTTCGACAACCTGTACGGCTGCCGCGAATCGCTGGCCGACGGCATCAAGCGGGCGACCGACATCATGGTCGCCGGCAAGGTGGTCGTGATCGCCGGCTACGGCGACGTCGGCAAGGGCTGTGCCCAATCGATGCGCGGCCTCGGCGCCCGCGTGATCATCACCGAGATCGACCCGATCATCGCCCTGCAGGCCGCGATGGAAGGCTACGAAGTCACGACGATGGAAGAGGCCGTCGAGGAAGGCGACATCTTCGTCACCACCACCGGCTGCCGCGACGTCATCACCGGCAAGCACATGTCGCAGATGAAGAACGACGCGATCGTCTGCAACATCGGCCACTTCGATCTGGAGATCGACATGGCCTGGCTCGAAGGCGAAGTGAAGGCCGGCCGCGTTCGAGAAGCAGAACATCAAGCCGAGCAACGTCGGCGCCGTCGACAAGTACACGTTCGAGGACGGCCATTCGATTGTCGTGCTGGCCGAGGGGCGGCTGGTGAACCTCGGCTGTGCCACGGGCCATCCGTCGTTCGTGATGAGCAATTCGTTCACCAACCAGGTGCTGGCGCAGATTGCGCTGTGGACCGAGACGGACAAGTTCGAGATCGGCGTCCACGTGCTGCCCAAGAAGCTCGACGAGGAAGTCGCCCGGCTGCACCTGGCGAAGCTCGGCGTGAAGCTCACGAAGCTCACCAAGCAGCAGGCCGACTACATCGGCGTACCGGTCGAAGGGCCGTACAAGCCGGAATACTACCGGTATTAACGAGCAACAACGTTCCTGCCGGGGAACTGAATGAGTTCGTTTCGCGTTAATGTGGTGGCGGTGAATATTGCCGATCAGCAGCGCGTCACTCCGTCCATCTCAGCTCTTGTAGATAGCGGCTCGGAGCTCACGTGGTTACCTTCCGGCGTATTGCAGGCAGTCGGCATCGGACCGGTGCGAAGCCGCAGTTTCCAAACTGCCACTGGACAGACGGTGCAACGACCGGTGGGCTATGCGATTCTCCGAGCTGAGGGTTACGAGACGATTGACGAAGTCGTATTTGCCGAGCCTGGTGACGCGACGCTGCTAGGTGTGCGGACGCTGGAGGGCTTTGGAGTAGTGGTCGACTTCATCGCGCACCGCTTCGTGGCAACCACGACGCTAGTTGCCCAGATTGGGCGACAATAGCTCGAGGCAACCCGTTTTGGATTTGACAACCTCCACAGGCTCCGGGAACAATTCTCGGAGCCTGTTATCATGCGCCTCTACTGCGGAAGGCTCACGATGAAATATTTCACGCAACGAACGGCGCTCATATGGGTTATGGTGCTGGGATTTGCGTCCGTTGCCACGGCCGATCCCGGTAAACCCGTCGCCGTGCGATGGTGGGGGCAGGCGATGGTCTCGATCGAGACTTATTGGAATTTGCATGTCGTCATCGATCCATTCGGTGAGCAGGTAGGCTATAAGGATCCGCAACTTTCGGCCGACCTGGTGCTCATTACGCACGAACACGCCGACCACAACAACGCCTCCGCCGTGCGCGGTGAGCCGGTCGTTGTACGCGGGCTCGATGCTGAAGGCAATGTCGCGCTGCTGCATCAGGTGCTCGATCGAATGCCTAACGAAGAGCGCCCCACTTGGAAGTCAACCTCGAACGCCGGGCTCGCACAGGCTGCCGCCTCTGGCCATCAAGTCATGGTCAGGGCCATCCCCGCCTGGCACGATGATGAAAAGGGTGCCGACCGCGGCGCGACCGCGATCTTTGTGATCGACGTCGACGGCGTGCGGATCGTCCACTGCGGCGACCTGGGCCAGTCGAAACTCGCCAATGATCAACGCATATCGCTCGGTCGCGTTGACGTTCTCTTAATTCCCGTGGGCGGCGTGTACACCGTTGACGGAC
This sequence comes from uncultured Planctomycetota bacterium, assembly GCA_963713365.1. Lineage (GTDB taxonomy): Bacteria > Planctomycetota > Planctomycetia > Pirellulales > Lacipirellulaceae > JABDGM01. The sequence continues at coordinate 17,252 of CAVQLN010000018.1, forward strand.
AAACCGCGGCAGAGATCGTCCGCCAGGTGAATCCGCGCATCACGATCCCGATTCACTACAAAACACCGGCGCTTGCATTTGATCTGCACGGAGTGAACGCGTTTGTCGACGCGATGAAGCCGGATGCGGAGGTCTCGCATCTGTCCGGCAACACGCTCGCCGTATCCGCCTCCAGGTCCAATGGGCCGGAAAAGACCCGAGTCGTAGTCCTCGGCTATGAGCCGTGGCAACCGAGTGGAGAGCTTGCCGAGTTGTCCGACCGCAAAGAAGCGGCAAGTCGTAACTCGGGGGAGGTGTTCCGGACGCTCAGTTCGCATCAGATGAACTTTCGCCCATCCGACGGCACCCACACTCCGCGCTGGAACGCCGAGCACATGATGGGCCGCGAGCTGCTGTTCTTCACGCAGATTTTCGCGCAGCGAGATCCGGCGATCGCACCGATCGACTTGAATCCGGCGCAAATGCCGCCCGACTACAAGGCGGCGCACCCCGACTGGTCCGGGGCCGAGGAAGCGCGGCAGATTGAACGTGTCAGCGCACTCGTACGGCGATTCGGTTACCTGCTCGACGGAATGGACCTCGACGCACCTGCGCCGAATAGCCGCTGGTCCCCTCGCCGACTGTTTCAGCAGATGGAGCGGCACTACGGCGAGCACACGGCGAACGTCAAAAAGAAATTCGAACTGCCGGACTGGCCTCAGGATTAGCGCTTTCGAAAACAATGCCTGTCATCCAAGCCTTTCGCGGCATTCGGTACGATCTGGGCCATGTCGGCTCACTCAGTAATGTCATTGCGCCGCCGTACGATGTGATCGACGCGGAGCTGCAGCACGCAGCTTTACGAGAAGCATCCGGCAAACGTCGTGCGGCTGATTCTCAATCGTGATGAGCCGGGCGATGATGAGCACGACAACCGCTACACGCGCGCCTCACGGCTGTACCGGCAATGGCAGCGCGACGGAGTCCTGTTCACCGAATCGGACCCGGCCATATACGTCTACCATCAGGTATTCACTGACGGAGGCGCACAATACACGCGGCGCGGCTTCATGTGCCGCGTGCGGCTGGAACGCTTCGGCGAGGGCAGCATTTTCCCGCACGAGGAGACGCACGGCGCGGCCAAGGCCGACCGGCTGAAGCTTTGGTCCGCGTGCCGGGCAAACCTGAGCCAGATATTTGGTCTTTATTCAGACGACAGGAACGCAGCCCAATATCTTCTCGACGCCGGAATCGCTGGCGTAGCGCCGCTCGAAGCGACAGATCACCTCGGCGTCATCCATCGCATTTGGCCTATGACGGACGTGGCGAGGATCACGTCCGTCAACGCGGCAATGGGTGAACAGCCTGTGTTTATTGCTGATGGCCACCATCGCTATGAAACCGCGCTCACGCTCCGCGACCAGTTAGCGGCTGAGCTTGCTCAACGCGGAGTAGCCATTCCGTCCGAACATCCGGCCAACTATGTCCTGATGATGCTTGTCTCGATGAGCGATCGCGGCATGCTCGTGCTTCCAACACACCGATTGTTTCGCGGACTGAAGCCGATGACGAGCTCGCGAATTGTTGCAAAAGCTGGGCGATTCCTTCGACGCACATGATGCTAGGCGGGCAGCGGGCCGGACGATGCTGCATGCTTTGGGAGGAAATCGAAATGAAGGCGTCCAAGGACGTTTGGCATTCTACTACGCGGCCGAGGATCAGAATGGATCATGCGCGGCCATCACCGATGCCGGCGAAGCAACGAATGGCCGAGGCGCGGCCGATCATTCGTCCGAATGGCAAGGCTTGGGGGTGAGCATCCTACATCGCCTGGTGATTGATTCGCTTCTCAACGCACCAAACTTGCCGGCGCCCAAATACGTCCGCGACATCGAGGAAGTCGTTCACAGTCTGCGGGAGGGCGATCAGACCGGCCGAGATGCTACGGGCCAAGCCGGCACCGGCGGACGCTTCGAGCTGGCCGCTCTTGTGATGCCTGCCACGGTAGATCATATCCGCCGCATCAGCAGCCAAGGCGAGCGCATGCCGGCAAAGAGCACGTACTTTTATCCGAAGCTTCTCAGCGGGTTGGTGATTAACCCGTTGGAATGACCAAATGACGAATAACGAATGATCAAGCAACATATAGCCATTCGTCATTCGGGAATTCGTCATTCACCCTCCGTTTCACGTGAAACGACTCTGCCGGTTGCAAAGTTTGGTGCCGAGCCGCGTTTTGGTTGTTCCACGTGGAACGCACAATTCAGGTCCACCTTGCCGAATGTTTCATGTGGAACGTCGGCCGCGCCATTTGCCCCACCATGGGCCAAGCCGGCGTGCCAAGTAAGACCCTATGCGGAGTGTTGCCAACTGATAAAAGAACCAGCCGACCAGAACGGGCAGCACAAACTCAAACGGCAGTCGGCAGAGCTTGATGACGCTCAGAATCAGGCTGAGCCAGACGAAGATCCACAGCAGGTGGCGGATACTGAATTGCAGTCGTGGTTCGGCGGCATTCGACGAAACAGACATTTCATCCGTCGAGCTCGATTCCGCTGACAGATCGGGGATTGCGGCAGCAGCTGATTCGCGTACGACGAACGAGCAAATTGGGCGGCCCTTCGTCCACCCCAGGCTCCGCCGATCTGGCCAAGAATCGTGGTAAGTGCAGGACCTACGGCAAGGATTATTGCAGTCGTTGCGACGTCGGACAGGCCAACCGACCAAGGCAGGGTGAGCGTAATTGGCAAAAACGCAACGAAGCCCACAAGCCCACCGCTGGCGGCTCCCAATCCTACAAAGTTTCCGCGCACGCGGAGCGACCGCAAAAACAGGTAGACCACCGGCATCGTCGAGCGCCGACGCGATCGCCGCCCAAACCACGCCGATGAATGCACAAAAGACGCCGCCGGCAACGAGAAACACAAAAACTGCGCCGATCTCTTCCCCGAGGTTGCCAAGCGGATAGCCGCTGATCGAATTCCAAATAACGAATGCAAGCCCCACGATCAAATAAATCGCGGCCAGGACAATCGGATAGGCACCGCCGGCCAGCATAATCCCGAAGACGATCGAGCCGCCGTTGTAGTTGGTCAGGTCTTGGCGCATCGCCTCCGCAAGATCGAGGTCGCCGCTACTCTGAGCTTTCAACTCAATGGCTTCGGCGGACTCTTGGTCGATCGTCGCGGACATCAGTAGTTTAATATTGGCGCCGATCGCGCCAGTTGAGAGTGATCCAGTTGCGGAGACGTCCTCGACGCCATTGTAGCCCGCTGAATTCCTGCTAGCGATTACGGCGCTCATGAAGCCGTCGCCCCGTGCGCATCCCGCCACCGCGGAAAACGGGTGGACCATGCAATTTGTGCTCTTGCTTCGCTTTCCATAGGACTCGCGATGTGGTTTAGTCGATGACAAATCGGCGGCGCGAAACTCATTCTTCACCACTGCATGCGCCGCTATCGAGAACCGCCTGGTCGGCAAGGATGCTGCCTCGCGGCGAAGGACAGTCGAGCGGGTGCTCGCATCCGCCAGAGTCGGGGCACGTCTACTTCAGGGAGGGTTGGCCCGTGTCGAGAGAGCGACGGCTAGGACGTGGATTGGAAGCTCTGCTTGGTCGCGCATGGGATGACACCGAGGGCGCGACGAAACCTGAGACGACGATGTCCCAAGTCTCTGTCGACTCGAACAACTCAAGCGTCGACGAGCGAGTTACGCGAGACGAGCACGGCCAGGTCTGGCTCGATTGCGACGCAATCGAACGCAATCCCTATCAGCCGCGGCAAACCTTCGGCGAGACCGAAATTGCTGACCTCGCGGACAGCATTCGCACGCACGGCATCCTGCAGCCGCTCGTGGTGCGCCGCACGGGCGAGCGCTTCGAATTGGTTGCCGGCGAGCGCCGCTTACGCGCCGCCCAGGCGGCCGACTGGCGGCAAGTGCCGGTGCAAATCCGCGCCGTGGACGATCGGCAAATGGCCGAGCTGGCCATCGTCGAAAACGTCCAGCGAAAGGACCTCAACGCAATAGAAAAGGCCGAGTCGTTCCATCGCTACATCGAACAATACCAGTGCACACAGGAAGAGCTGGCCGCGCGCGTGCAGATCGATCGCTCCACGGTAGCTAATCTCATCCGCCTGCTGGAGCTTCCGGGCCTGGTGAAGCAAATGGTGCAGGAGGGTGACATCTCGCAAGGCCATGCCCGCGCCTTGTTGCCGCTAGGCGAAGAGCAGGAACAAATTGAATTTGCACAGAGGATCAAAAAGGAAGGCCTTTCCGTTCGTGCAACCGAGCAGGGAGTCCAAGACCTCATTCGAACCTTGGATGGCGGCGACTTGCGCATTGTCGATGTCGACGGCAATTCACGGCCGGTGGCCAAACCCCGAAACGAACAAATCGCATTTCTCGCAGAGGAGCTCAGTACCGCGCTCGGCACCAAAGTCGAGCTGACGCAAACGGCCAAGGGTCGCGGCCGAATCACGGTTCATTTCAAGAACCAGGACGAATTCGCGAGATTGCGGCAGTTTCTGACGGCCTCGAAGGCGCCGCACCGCGAAGTGGCATAGCAGGCCGGTCGGAAACGGCTCGCGAGTTATGACGATCACAAGTCAGCATCGGCTGGCGCCCAAACTCTGGGAAACGCTGAACGGCTACACGCGACAGCAACTCGCGGCGGATTTGATCGCCGGCGTCACGGTTGGGCTTGTCGCTTTGCCACTGGCGATGGTGTTTGCGATTTCTTCCGGCATGAAGCCCGAAGCCGGCATCTACACGGCAATCATCGGCGGCTTGGTTGTCGCCTCGCTTGGAGGCTCGCGTTGCCAGATCTCTGGCCCGACCGGTGCTTTCGTCGTCATTGTTGCGGGCATCGTCGCCAAGTTTGGCGTGTCCGGCCTTTTGATGTGTACCGCAATGGCGGGCGCGATGCTGGTACTGATGGGCCTTACAGGCCTCGGCGCCGCCGTCCGGTTCATTCCGAGGTCGGTGACCATTGGTTTCACCAACGGCATCGCGGTGCTGATCGCCTCGACGCAAATCAAAGACTTGTTGGGTCTCTCGCTCGAGCGCGTGCCGAGCGAATTCTTGCCGCGGATGTGGGCGCTCGTTCAGAGCGCAGCAACGATCAGCATTCCGGCTATCGTGGTTGCTGCCGCAACGGTCGCCGTCGTACTGCTTTGGCCACGGGTCACCAAAAAAGTGCCCGGCTCGATTATTGCTTTACTAGCTACGACGCTTGCGTGCGGCGTCATCGGCCTGCCGGTGGATACAATCGGAACAAATTTCGGCGGCATTCCGACGGGCATGCCCCAAATTGCGATGCCCGAGTTCCGAGCGGATCTCCTAATTCCGCTTTTGCCGTCGGCACTAACAGTAGCAATGCTGGCGGCCATCGAAAGCCTGCTTTCCGCGGTGGTGGCCGACAACATGAGCGGCGATCGGCACAAACCCGACGCGGAGTTGCTTGCGCAAGGAGTGGCTAACCTGGTTGTACCCTTGTTCGGCGGCATCCCGGTGACGGGTGCGATTGCGCACGGCCACGAATATCCGCTCTGGCGCCACCTCACCTGTTTCGGGCTTAGTCCATGCGCTGACGCTACTCGCGATTGTGCTCGCCGCCGCGCCACTCGCGCAGTTACATCCCACTCCCAGGCGCTAGCCGGCATTCTGATGGTCGTCGCTTATCGCATGGGTGAGTGGCGCGAGATTCCATCCATCTTGCGCCTACCCGGCGCCGACCGGCTGGTGTGGGCCGGCACCTTTGCGCTGACCGTATTCGCCGATTTGACCGTGGCCGTTGAAGTCGGAATGGTGCTCGCGGCGCTGCTCTATATCCATAACGTTTCGACAACAACGACTGTCGGATCGGTGACCGACGACACGCTTGGCGATGGCGAGCCGCGCGTCATTACTGACAAATACATTCCCGCGTATTGCTCAGTGATCCGCATCCGCGGGCCATTTTTGTTCGGCGCGACCGACAAACTCGACGAAGCAACTCGCGATCTCGGCAAGTTTGGCGCGATCGTCGTACTCAAAGTGACGTACATGTCGGCGATCGACGGCACTGGTATCCATGCGTTGGAGTCGCTGGCTTTGCGGCTCCGCGATTCCGGCCAATCGCTCGTAATCTGCGGAGCCCAGCAGCAGCCAGTGGAATTGATCTGCCGCTCCAAACTCATGTCGCTTATAGGCCGCAGGAATTTGCAGCCGCACCTCGACGCCGCCCTGGAGCGGGCGGCAATTATTTATGGCGGCTTCGATAGCCCGCAGGTCCGGGTTCCAGCGTAAATCCGTGTTGGCGTCCCGGTCTGCGTCGGTGGATCGCCAGCCGTCGTTGCCCATTCAAGCCATCGCGGCTAGGATACATCCGTGGGCGAACCGCAGCTTCCTGCTGTGGGTCTTCATGTTGTGCGGGGTGTAGCTCAGCCTGGCTAGAGCGGTCGCCGCGGCGACAAGTCGGAGGTTCAGCCAACAATATAAACGGGGTGTAGCTCAGCCTGGCTAGAGCGCTTGGTTTGGGACCAAGAAGTCGCAGGTTCGAATCCTGTCACCCCGATTTTTCACGAGGAGTGGTGAAGTAGAGCAGTAGCGGAGTAGGAGTAGTAACGCGACAGCACGACTTGTCTGATGCTCTGCGCCTCTGCCGCTCTACTGCTCGCGCCATGAACTTCGACCTTGCGCGGCACAACATGGTCGTCCATCAGCTCGAGCGGCGTGGCATCCATGACTCGCGCGTGCTGGAAGCGATGGAATGGGTGCCGCGAGAAGAGTTCGTGCCTCCAGATCTAGTCGACTTGGCCTACGACGACCGGGCGCTGCCAATCGGCCTCGACCAAACAATCTCCCAGCCGTACACCGTTGCATTTATGTGCCAGGAGGCACGAGTTACGGCGAGCGACAAGGTGCTCGAGATCGGCACCGGATCAGCCTACGGTGCGGCTGTCTTGTCGCTGCTGGCACGTGAAGTGCATACGGTCGAGCGAGTTGCGGAATTGTTCGAGGCGGCCCGTGAGCGATTGACCCGGCTCGGTTACGACAATGTGCGAGTCTACCTCGATGATGGCACGCGGCTTGCCTCAAGAAGCGCCCTTCAATGCCATCGTCTGCACCGCCGGCGCCGAGGTGTTGCCGGACGCTTACCAGGAGCAACTCGCGGACGATGGGCGGCTGGTCATTCCCATCGGGCCGCCGGCACATCAGCAGATGATCCGCCTCATACGCCGCGGCGATAAGTGGGACCGCGATAATCTCGGCAGCTTCGGCTTCGTGCCGCTCGTGGGCAACGATTAATCCGGCGACATTGCTCGTTTGCAAAGCCAACTCGTTGCATTAAGTCGCCGGAACCGGAGGATTGGCCGTCGAGTCCGCATTAGCGGCCGCCGTCGAGAATTGGCCCTCGGCCTCGCGCAGGCAGGTCTTGATCTGCCGCACGGCCTGCCGCAGCCGGGCCTCGTTTTCGACGAGCGACATCCGCAGGAAGCCTTCGCCGGCCGGGCCGAAGCCGCTGCCGGGGCTGACGGCGACGTTGCCCTTTTCCAGCAGCATCATGCCGAAATCCATCGTGCTCATCCGCGATCGCCACGGCTCGGGAATCGGCACCCAGCAGAACATGCTGGCCTTGGGCGGCGTGACTCGGCCAGCCGATTCGCTCCAGGCTTTCGCACAAGCGCGTCGCGGCGGCCCTGGTAGATGGCCGCCTGACTGCTCCATGCCCGCGTCGCCGTGCCGCAGCGCCATGATGGCCGCGATCTGAATCGCCTGGAACATGCCGTAGTCGTAGTAGCCTTTGATCGTGGCCAGGGCGCGGATCATCTCGCGATTGCCCGCAGCAGAAGCCGACCCGCCAGCCGGCCATGTTGTAGCCCTTGCTCATCGTGGTGAACTCGACGCCCACCTCGATCGCGCCCGGCGACGCCAGAAAGCTCGGCGGCTGGTAGCCGTCGAACGCCACGTCGGCATAGGCGAAGTCGCTGATCACCATGAAGCCGTACCGCCGGGCGAGCTTCACCACTTCGTCGAAGAACGGCTGCTCGACGCACGCGGTCGACGGATTGTGCGGGTAGTTGAGGATCACCAGCTTCGGCCGCGGGTAGAGGTGCTCGCACGTGTAGGCGATGTTCGACAGGAACTTCTCGCTGTCGCGGACTTCCAGCGCGATCACGTTGCCCGAAGCCAGCGCGACCGAATACACGTGAATCGGGAAAGTACGGCGCGGGCACGATCGCCGTGTCGCCCGGCCCCATCATCGCCAGGCACATGTGGCTGAAGCCTTCTTTCGAGCCCAGGCAGACGATGACCTCTTCGTCCGGATCGAGCCGCACGCCGAATCGCTTGAAGTATTTCGACGCCACTTCGCGGCGCAGGTTGGCGATGCCGTTCGACTTGCTGTAGCCGTGGTTGCGCGGGATCGCGGGCCGCTTCGGCCAGCTTTTCGATGACGAACTCCTCGGGCGGATCCGACGGGATTGCCCATGCCCAGGTCGATCACGTCGTCGCCGGCCCGCCGCTTGTTGTAGAGCAGCGCGTTGATCCGGCCGAACAGGTACGGCGGCAGCCGCGTGACGCGCTCGGCCACTTGCACCTTAAACGGCGGATCGGGCGACTGATTTTGTGGAGGGCGGCTCATGGCCGTTTCAACTTTGAGTGATGCACGCGGTCCATCAATGACCAAGTATAACGGCCCGCGGTTCGCTGCCCAACTGACAATGGCCCAGCCTTCATCGAGCGGGTGTTGCAGCTTTTGAAACAGCAGTTATCCTATTGGCACAACCGTTAATTCTAGCTCACTCGATCGAGGGGAGGGCGGACAATGAGAATCGGCAGATGGCAACAGTTGCTGGCTATCGCGGTCACTATCATCATGGCCGGTTGCGACATGGGGATGAAGCAGAGTTCCAATCGCTACGAGCAACTCAACATCGAGGGCAAGAAGCTGCTCGAGGTCTTGCGGAAGATCTCCGACGAAGGGTCCGCCAAGGCGCATCAATCCGACGTGGAAGCGTCGGGCGAAAACCTTCGCGACATCCAGGGGCGGATCATCGCCGCCCAGGAGAAGAAGGCGAAAGAGGGAGGAGGCGGCATGGGTCGCATCACCAATTTCCGCCAGGCCGGGCTATGGGAACAGACTGGCGATGCGGCCCGGCGGCAGGTGGAGTGGATCCGTGAAAAAGACGCCAAGGCCGGGGCTATCGTAGACAAGGCCCTGGAAGGCGTCGTATTCCCGGAGCCGCCGCCGGAAATGAGTCAGGAATAGGTTCGGCGGCGGAGGAAAGCGTTACTGCAACTGCTCCTTCGGAGGTTCAGGCATGAGCGCGGGAACGAATCGGTGCCCCAAGTGCAACGGCCAGATGGTGCAGGGCTTCACTTGCGAGAGAGAGGGCCCCAACCGGAAGGTCAGCACCTGGGTCGAGGGGACGCCGGAGAAGGTCGGCTGGCTGTTCCGGCAGGTCAGGAGAGCTCCGCCGGACAAGTGCGTTCCGGTGGGGGTCTTTCGCTGTTCGGCGTGCGGATTCCTGGAGTCGTACGCGCGCCGGAGTTCGCCGCCAAGTAACGCCGAACCATTCGCTGCAGCAGACGTCGGGGCATGATTCGCTTCTGGGACTCATAGCTCTCCGTTGCCCCGCCGCTGCTGAGCTTCGTCGTTATCTGCTAACCATGTGCTGAGCAGTTAGCGCTGTGTCGGCGGGGCCGGTGTGCCGGCCGTGGGCCGCACTGCCGTGTCAACTCGCGGTGTACCCACTTTGGGATCTGGTTTCACGCGGTCGGGCGACTGCGACGTGCCGGCAAGAAAATTGTCGATCCGCGATTGCCCGCGAATCTTCTCAAATTGATCGCCCATCGCCATCCGCAGTTTCTTTTCAAGAATGTCTTGGTAAAGAATGTCGCGGACTTCCTGCGGGTTGACGTCGACCGGATCGGTGCGGCCTTCGCACCTGAGGATCACGAATTTGTCGCCCATCTGGACGATGCCGGAAAGTTCGTTCGGCGCAAGCGCGAACGCCGCCTCCTCAAGCTGTGGCTGACCGCCGTGCCGGCGGATTGGCGGCACCTCGCCGCGCAACGATTTGCTGGTCGGTTCGATGGAGTATTCCTCCGCCAGGTCGGCAAAGTAGTCCATCGACGAATTCTGTCGTGCTTTTGCCCAAACTTCTTGGGCTCGCCGCATGTTGCCCAGCACAATGGCGCGGCAGCGCACGCGCTCGGAGTAATTGGCCTCAAAACCTTTTTGCAGGTCGTCGTTGGTGACTTGAATCTGGCCGCTTGTAAGCTTTTTGAGCGCGGCCGACGGCCAGACCGAATCGCGCATGTATTGCTCCCTGGAGATTTCCTGTTCCGTCGTGGCCATCTGCAACCACTTGTCAAAGTCGGGCTGTCCCTGCGCGTCGACGACTCCGGCCAGCTTCGCCGCATGCGCGATTTCCGCGTTTAAATCCTGCTCTGTTACGGCGAGGTTGGCTTTGGCCAGTGCTTGCTGCAACAGCAAATGCGAAATCTCGATTTCCAGCACCTCTTCGCCGAACCGCAGCAGGCACTCTTCAGCCAGTTCTTGATAGGGGATCGGCTGGCCGTTGATCGTCGCCACGACGCCCGGCATCGTGGCCCGCAACTGAGTATCGTTCCAGACATTCTGTACGGTTGCCGATTCTTGCAGCTTTTCGAACGTGCCGCTTGCTACGTCCCGAAGCTTCTCCTCCTTGATTTTTTCGATGAGCTCCTCGCGGACGCTTTCCATCGGCACATTCCGCGCCGGAAGCTGTCCTTCGCACTTGAGAATCGCAAACTGCTCGCCCACGGGAATGATCGATGAAATTTTGCCCGGTTCGAGCGCGAACACCTCGCGTTCAATGGCCGGGTCGCCCACATGGCGGCGAATTGGCTGAATCAGCCCGCCGATGCTCGCGCTGTTGACATCTACAGAATTCTGCATGGCAAGCCGCGCAAAGTCGTTCGGATTCGCCGTAATCTGGCGATGGAGCTGCTCTGCAAGCTGACGATTGGGGGCGACAATCAGCCGGCATTTCACCGCCGGGCCGAACTGCGATTCATACGCATTCTGAAGCTGCTCGTCGCTCACCTCAAGCTGTTCGGCGGCAACCTTACGCAGCGCGAGCATCGGCCACAGGATGTCGTGCTTGTACTGGTGGACATTCACGCCCCGTTCGCGCAACACATGATCGAGCAACTGTTCGCGGGTAATCTTGAACCGCGCGGCCATGCGGTTGATTTCGGCGTCGATTTCCTGGTCGGTTACCTCGATGCCCCGGTTCTTGCAGTGATGCAGAATGAGCCGCTTGTTCACGAGCCCTTCCAGCACTTCCTCGCCGTAGCGATCGACGCACGCTGATGCCAGCGCGCCGCGACGGATGTCCTGGCCATTTACCACAGCCATCACATCGTGCTTGGGCCGCTCGTGCCGCGGCAGCTGCGCGCTAGCCTGCTGCGGTGCGCCCGTGTTTGCCTTTTGCTGGCCCGCCGGCTGTTGCGCCTGTTCCTTGCGCGGAATGGGTTCGGGATTTGCGCTTCGGCGGAACTCGTGCCGGTGAGGTAACGCAGCGCGACAGCCAAGCCGATGACTGCTAGGCCGCTGGAAATAAAGGCGATGCGGCGTTTCCAATTCGTTCGTTTTGGCGATGATGAAACGCTCGCAGGACCAGCTTCCATGCGGGCCATGGGCAACTCTCCGTAACGTCGTCTACTCGGAATGGCCGCGGACGAACGGTCCGCTGGCTCAGGTGCGGGCGGGCGAAAGATAGCAGGGCCGGCAGCGACCGGCAAGAGAAGGCTAGGACCGCTAGCAGGTCAAAAAATGCCATGCCCACACTTTCCGCATGGCAACGTCCGACATAAACAACTTCAGTCCTCCATGACTTCGGTTTCTTTGGCCTTGGCCAGATCGTTCGCCTTGTCCTCGAATTTCTTGGTGAGCTTCTGGACCTCTTCCTGGGTCGAGTCGAGCTCATCTTCGGTAAGCTCTTTGTCCTTTTTCTCCTGGTCGGCCTGCTTGTTCGCGTCGCGGCGGATGTTGCGGATGGCCACCTTGGTCTCCTCGGCCAGCTCCTTGGTGCGGGCGACCATCTTGCGGCGGACTTCGCCCGACAGCGGCGGGATGTTCAGCCGGATCACCTTGCCGTCGCTCTGCGGCGCGAGGCCCAGGTCGCTGGCGATGATCCCTTTTTCGATGTCCTTGATCGTGCCCGGATCGAACGGCCGAATCACCAGCTGCTGCGGCTCCGGTGCGCTGACGCTGGCGATCTGCTTGATCGGCACCGGCGAGCCGTAGGCCTCGACGCGCAGCGAATCGACCATGCCCGGGTTCGCCCGGCCGGTGCGAATGCCGGTGAGGTCCTGCTTCAGCTTCGCGAGCGCCTTCTCCATGCGCTCTTCGGCATCGAACAAGATTTCTTCAACGCTCATCGTCGTTCTCGGAAAGGATTAACCACGGAGGCACGGAAGGCACGGAGAGAATACCCGTGAAATCCTACAAAACGAGTCGAGTAATTCCGTCCTTTAGTAGTTAGCACGTGTTGAAGTTCAGGATAAGTCCAACTTTTTTCCCGGTGATGACATCGCCTCGTAAGCAGATTCTAACGCCAGCTCACTGCGATTCTCGACGCATCATCGATCGTAACCTCAATTCCTGACCTCTCAATGATCTGACTTGTCAAGTTCTTCTTCATGCAACATCGTACAACCTCGATTCTGCAGTTTTTTGTCTCTCCTCCGTGTTCTCTGTGTCTCCGTGGTTATTCTACTGCCTTGTTTCGGATCATCCGAATCGTCATTCGACACGCGCGTGCCGATGTCTTCGCCGCGGACGGCGCGTTCGATGTTGCCGTCGACGCGGTAGTTGAACACCAGGATCGGCAGGTCGTGTTCCATGCAGTGGGCGATCGCCGTCGGGTCCATCACTCGCAGGTTGCTGGTCGCGGACTTCCTCGATAGGTGAGATGGCGGAAGAGCGTGGCCGTGGGGTCGGTTTCCGGGTCGGCCGTGTACACGCCGTCGACGCGCGTGGCCTTCATGAGGATGTCGGCTTCGATCTCCAGCGCCTTTTGGGCGGCGGCCGTATCGGTGGTGACGAACGGCGCGCCGGTGCCGCCGGCGAGGATCACGATGCGGCCCTTTTCCAAGTGCCGCTGCGCCCGCCGGCGAATGAATGGCTCGGCCACGCCGTCCATGCGGACCGCCGACATCAGCCGCGTTTCGCAATCGAGCGACTCCAGCGCATCCTGCAGCGCAAGGCCGTTGATCACCGTGGCCAGCATGCCCATGTAGTGGGCGGTGGCTTCCTGGATGCTGGAGTTGCCGGCCGTGAACTGGGCACCGCGCAGAATGTTGCCGCCGCCGATGACGATGGCGATCTGCACGCCCAGTCTGCGCCGCCCGCTGCGTCTGCGCGGCGATATCGACGACTTCCTGCATGCTGATGCCGCGCTGGCCCGGCGCGGCAAAGCTTTCGCCGGAGAGTTTCAGGATGATGCGCTTGTACGGGCTCGAAACGCTAGGCATCGTTCACTTCCGATGGGCGAATGTTCAATGCAAAATGGAAAATGCAAAATGGCAAATGTCGCGGCGTTATGCATCTCCGATTTTGCATTTTGCATTGTACATTTTGCATTTTGCATTTCCTACCGCACAAAAAAAGCCCCGGCTTTCGCCAGGGCTCGTCAGGAACAACGCTATGCGGCCGGTTTCTCGCCGCCCGCTTCGCCGAGCTGCCAGCGGATGAACTTCACGAGCTTCATCCCGCCGGCCGCGGCGATCTTGCCGACGGTCTGCTTGTCGTCCTTCACGAACGGCTGCTCCGACAGCACGTGCTCGGCGTAGAAGTTGCGCATCCGGCCTTCGATCATCTTCTCGATGATGTTTCGGGCTTGCCTTCCTTGCGGGCTTGCTCGGTGAGAATTGCGCGCTCTTTTTCGACCAGCGCCTTGTCGAGCTCGGCCGTGGTCGCGGCCTTCGGCTTCATCGCCGCGACGTGCATCGCGATGTTCTTGGCCAGCTCGTCGTTGCCGCCTTCGACCTCGAGCAGCACGCCGCTCTTGCGTCATGATGGACGTAGCCGCCGGCCGGCGCATCGATGCGATGAATCCGCGCCAGGCGAAGCACTTCGCGCATCTTGCCTTCGATCTCGTCCTTCCATTGCTGCAGCGTCATGCCCTTGCGGCTCGGCGCCGGCTGCTTCCACAGCTCTTCCGGCGTCTTTGCGCCAGGGCCGGTCGCCAATTGCTTCGCCAGATCGTTGGCCAGCGCGATGATGTCCTCGTGCTTGGCGACAGGCGCCGATTCGACCTGCAGCTCGATCATCGCGCCGACCGCCTGGCTTGCAGGCTCGTGTAAACGGCGATCCGGCCTTCTTCGGTGCTGCGATCCTGCCGGATCGCCATGATCTTCTTGCCCGACTCGCGGAGCTTTCTGCTTGGCCAATTCGAAGTCGCCGCCGGCTTCCTGCAAGGCCTTCTTGCACTCCATCATCGGAAGGCCGGTTTCGTCGCGCAGCTTCATCACCATCGCGGCGGTGATTTCTGCCATGGGAAGACTCCTCAATCGGTAGGGTGGGCACCGCCCACCTGATCAATGCGTGAATGCCGCGGGCAATGTCCACCGCACCCGGCCAAGATGGTCGGGCTGGTGATACATAGCCGGCCCATGCTGGGCCGGCAGCTTAAACCAACGCCGGTTCCGTCGGCGCCTTCGGTCGCATACTGAGTTTGCACGGCCGCCTGGTTCTTGCCGGCGACAATCGCGTCGGCCAGCATTTTCACGATCAGCTCGATCGACCGCATGCTGTCGTCGTTGCCGGGAATCGGCAGGTCGACCAGGTCCGGATCGCAGTCGGTGTCGATCAGCGCGACCGTGGCGACGCCCAGCTTCTGGGCCTCGCTGACCGCGTTCTTTTCCTTCTTGGGATCGACGATGATCAGGCACTCCGGCAGCCGGTTCATCGTGCGAATGCCGTTGAGGTTGCGGAACATCTTGCGGTACTCGCGGTTGAGCGCCGACTGCATCTTCTTCGAGTAGGTGTTGAATCTTGCCTCGCCGTCGCGAATCGCCTCGAGCTCTTCGAGCCGCGTGAGCCGGCTGCGAATCGTGCGGAAGTTGGTGAGCGTGCCGCCCAGCCAGCGGTCGTTGACGAACGGCATGCCGCAGCGCTGGGCTTCGCGCTCGATCGGCGTCGGCCGCCTGCCGCTTGGTGCCGACGAACAGCACCAGGCTGCCGTGCGACGGCGATCTGCTGCAGGTATTTCTTCGCCCGCAACAGGCCGCGAACCGTTTCGCGGACGTCGATGATGTGAATGAGATTCTTGCGGGCGTAAATATACGGCCGCATCTTCGGATTCCAGCGGCTGGCGCGATGCCCGTAGTGGACGCCAGCTTCCACCAATTCTTTCACGAGTGCTGACACAAAAACTCCTTAATTGGCACACCGGGGGAGTCGCTACTACGCGGTACGGGTAGCGCGGGCGTCCGGCGTTAGGCAAACAATTCGGCCAGAAAAAGTGACACGCTACACCCATTCCTCGGGCCGTGCGAGGTTGGGTAGCCCTGTAAGTATACGCGATTGTATGGGCGGTCAACGCGAGACGATCGATCTGCAGCGGCGATTTGCACCGACGCATGGCTCAGCGGCAAGTCCCGGCGCTATGCGCCGATTTGCGCGCAACGCCAGCCTAGACAATGGCATCGTGCAGAGTCGGCCGTTCGTGGCCAGAATGCCGCGGTTTTTGGCCAGCGTGCGGCCGTGCGAGAAATCGAGCGGCTTGCCGTCGAGGTCGGTGACTCGGCCGCCCGCTTCCGTCGACCACGATCGAGCCGGCCGCCTGGTCCCAGATCTTTTCGCGGTAGTCGGGCCGCGACGGCGAAAGCAGCCGCAGCAGGACATCGCCCTCGCCCGCCGCCAGCACGGCGTATTTTGCCTGGCTATCCATCGCGACCGGCGGCTGCGGTGATGCCCAGCTGTCGCCGCGAGTTGGCCGATCTCGTCCGTGTTCGTGTGCGCTTTTTCGACCGAGCGCAAGCAGCGGGCGTCGGCTGCGATCTGCGAGCGCGACGAAACGTCGAGCCGCCGCCATTGCGGTCGGATCCGCTCGAGCGGCTGCGTCCAAGTGCCGCCGCCGCGCACTGCAACGATGAGCGAACCGCCGGCGTCCGCCGGCGGCTCGGAATCGTGACGCGTCTCGGTAAGTTCCGGGCAGCCGAGGACGCCGAGCTCGACCTCGTCCGTCGCGAACGAACGCCAGCGCCACCGCATACTGCTCGCGGCGCAGAAAGCCCTTCGTGCCGTCGATCGGGTCGAGCGTCCAGAATGTCGCGGCGGTTCGCCGCTGCCGCGGTCGATCAGGCCGCAAACTTCTTCCGGCGTGGCGTCGGCAATCGCGGTGCGGACGAACGTCGGTCACCTGGTCGAGCGTCGCGACGCCTTCTTCCAGCCGAAGCGCGTCGGCCTGCTCTTCGCCGATGAGGACCGAGCCGGGCAGTCTGTTCCGCCAGTCGTCGGGCAATCAGGGCTTGGACGGCGAAGTCGGCGACCGTGACCGGCGAGCGATCGTCTTTCGTGATCGGCCCCTGCCACCATTTCCCGCTGAATCCGGCGGGCCAGGAGCGACGCCTCGCGGACGGCGTCAATGGCAAATGGGCTTCAGGCGAGATCGAGGACAGGTCATTTCGTACGGCTTTCCAGGCTGTATGCCTGACGCTGTCAGAAGCTGGACTGTCCCCTGAACTACGAAGCTACCCGGCCAGGACTCGAACCTGGAATGAGGGAATCAAAATCCCTAGTGTTACCATTACACCACCGGGTAATAGGCGAAAGCTATTAGCTGTTAGCTTGTTAGGCCGAGTACGCCGAAATTTCAACTCATGACTAACAGCTAAAAGCTAACAGCTACTCATCAGCGCGTGCCGATTCGATTGGCAACCGCGAAGGCCAGCTGCTCGAGCTCTGTGGTCAGGTCCACGCCCACTAAGCCGACCGTCTGCCGGAAACGACAGCGTCACCGGGGCAAAGTTCACGATGCCGGCGATGCCGGCCGCATACTAGTTGGTCGGCGACCTGCTGTGCCTGCGGACGCTGGAACGGTGATCATGCCCAAGCTGGATCCGCTGTTGACGCACGATTTCGATCAACCGCTGCTGACTGTAGACCGGGATGCCTTCAATCTTTGTGCCCGCCACGCGAGGGTCGGCGTCGAAAGCCGCGACAATGCGAAATCCTTGCGCCGCGAACCCCTTGTACCGCAACAGGGCCCGGCCCATGTTTCCCACGCCGATCATCGTGACGGTCCATTGGCGGTCGGTGCCCAGGATGCGGCGAATCTGCGGCGATCAGCTCATCGCAGCGATAGCCAATGCCCGGGTGGCCGAAGTGGCCGAAATAGGCCAGGTCCTTGCGAACCTGGGCGTCGGTGAAACCCAGCAGCTTGCCCAGTTGGCTGGAGCTGACCGTGGCCCTGCCCTTCGCGGACCAGGTGCTGCAGCTCGCGAAGGTAAAGGCTGAGCCGGCTGACCACCACAGCTGGCACGTCCCGCGGCTGCAACAGGATCAAGTTTGCTTCGCCGTGCAGAAGCCAACGGTTCGCCTCGTTTCGCCGCCTCGCGGCCAGGGATTTCAAAGCGAGGTCAACTCTAAAAAATGCGGCGACGCTCAGCAAGCAAGGCGCCCGGTCGATCGATCGGCGCACCGAAAGCGGGGCGTACGACGTCTCTAGACCAGCGAATTGGCTAGTTTGCCGACTCGCAGCACAAGTGTACCGCGATCATGCGCGACGAGTTCCGTCCGCCCGCATAGACGGCACTCGTCAACGCCTCTCGCCTAACCGCTGCTTTGGGTCTAAACGGCGACTTTGTTAAAGCCGGTTTAACCCGACCGCTAAACGAGTTACACGACCGACGACTCGTGCAGCGCAAGCACTTGGCGGCGTGAGTTTTAGGAAGACGAAAACCTGTCGGATCACGTGCTATTCGGTCGAATGCGGTGTCCACGGAAAATAAGTAGTTCAGCTAAGGTGCGTGGATTTGCCAGCCCGAATTACTTATGGGCGGACTTCGCGTCCGCTATCACGACCAGCCCACGGACACACCCTACGAACTGGACTCAAAGGAGGCGAAGGAGATGAGAGGATGGATGGTTGCGCTTGCCGCAGCCCTGGCGCTGACGCTTGTCCCAGACAAGGCGGATGCCGGGTTCTGTGGCCTCGCGCGTTATCAGCTGCTGTGCACCGTGCTGCCAGATGCGGTGTCACACCGTCATGAAGACAGTTCGCTGCGTCGAATACGAGCAGCAACAGGTCACATGCTACAAGACGTGCTGGGAGCGGGTCTGCGAAGATCGCGTGATCAACTGCGCGAAGTACGTCCCTGAAACCCGTACACGAGAAGTTTGCTATACAGTCTGCAAGCCGGTCTGGGAAACGAAGACGCGTTGTTACACGGTCTGCAAGCCGGTCTGGGAAACCAAGACCCGCCAGATTTGCTACACGGTGTGCAAGCCGGTTTGGGAAACCAAGACCCGCTGCTACACGGTGTGCAAGCCGGTTTGGGAAACCAAGACCCGCGAGATTTGCTACACGGTGTGCAAGCCGGTTTGGGAAACCAAGACCCGCTGCTACACCGTGTGCAAGCCGGTCTGGGAAACCAAGACGCGCTGCTACACCGTGTGCAAGCCGGTTTGGGAAACCAAGACCCGCTGCTACACGGTGTGCAAGCCGGTTTGGGAAACCAAGACCCGCGAGATTTGCTACACGGTGTGCAAGCCGGTTTGGGAAACCAAGACCCGCTGCTACACGGTGTGCAAGCCGGTCTGGGAAACCAAGACCCGCTGCTACACGGTGTGCAAGCCGGTCTGGGAAACCAAGACCCGCTGCTACACCGTGTGCAAGCCGGTCTGGGAAACCAAGACCCGCGAGATCTGCTACACGGTGTGCAAGCCGGTGTAGGAAACCCGCACCCGCGAGTACACGGTGTGCAAGCCGGTCTGGGAAACCAAGACCCGCGAGGTTTGCTACACGGTCCGCAAGCCGGTGACCGTACACGAAGACGATCCAGGTCCAGAGCGGCCACTGGGAAACCGAGACCTACTACGTGCCGGGCCCGACGTTACCGCAAGTGTCGTCCGCGAGCCCGGTACGTGGGTGTACAATCCCTGCACCTGCCGCTGCTGCTACTGCCCCGGCAAGTGCCACACGGAGTGCTGCCAGTGCCCGCCGCGCACGTGCTGCAAGAAGGTTTGGGTACCCGACATGCTGCGAGAAGCAGATCTGCTGCACGAAGTGGGTCTGCGAGCCTTGCACGAAGACCTGCTGCTACAAGGTCTGCCAGCATGGTGCCGGAGACGCGGACCTGCTGCTACAAGGTCTGCAAGATGGTGCCCGAGCAACGGACCCGCACCTGCTGCTACAAGGTGTGCCAGATGGTCCCCGAGACGCGGACCTGCTGCTACAAGGTCTGCCGGATGGTGCCCGAGCAACAGACCTGCTGCTACAAGGTGTGCCGCATGGTGCCCGAGCAGCGGACCTGCTGCTACAAGGTCTGCCGATGGTGCCCGAGCAACGGACCCGCACTTGCTGCTACAAGGTTTGCCGATGGTGCCCGAGCACGCGCACTTGCTGCTACAAGGTCTGCAGATGGTGCCCGAGCAGACAGACCTGCTGCTACAAGGTCTGCCGCATGGTGCCCGAGCAGACGGACCTGCTGCTACAAGGTCTGCCGCATGGTGCCCGAGCAACGTACGAAGACCTGCTGCTACAAGGTCTGCCGCATGGTGCCCGAGCAGAAGACCTGCTGCTACAAGGTCTGCCACATGGTGCCCGAGCAACGGACCCGCACGTGCTGCTACAAGGTTTGCCACATGGTGCCCGAGCAACGGACATGCTGCTACAAGGTGTGCCAGATGGTGCCCGAGCAACGCACGAAGACGTGCTGCTACACGGTGTGCAAGCCGGTGTGCTACCAGAAGACCATCCAGGTCTACAAGTGCGTGCCGAAGTGCGTGCCGTACACGGTGACCCGCTGCGTGCCACGTTGCGTGTGCAAGCAGGTTCCGGTATGCGTGTGGACGCGGTGCAATGACTGCGGCTGCGAAAGCGGCTGCAACGAAGGCGGTGGCTGCAGCGAAGGCGGTGGCTGCGGATGTGGCGGCTCGGTCGATGGGTCGTACGAAGGCGCCGTCGAGCATGTCGACGAAGCCCCGGCGCCCGAAACGGCTGCCCCCGAAGCTCCGAGTGCGTAGTAAGTGAGAACCCTTCGCTCCCCTAGTGGGGGAAGAAGGCTGGTCAATTGAAACCCACAAGGGTGGGCCGGCTCCATGTATGAGTCGGCCCACCCTTTTTTCATTTTGGGCGCAAAGTTCCGATTGGCTCAGGCCAGAATTCGCTCCGTGTGCAGCTCGTCGTAGAGCGCGTCGATGAGCGTTTTGGGGTCGAGCGGCTTGGTGAACCAACGATCCACGCCGTTGGGGCCTAGTGCCACATTCATCTCCTCAGGCTTTGTGCCGCTGACAGCAAACAGCTTCAAGCCACGGTAATCCGGGTTATTGCGGATGGCTGCGACCGTTTTTCGGCCGTCGAACCGCGGCATGCGCATGTCCAGCAGCACGACATCCGGCGCGCTCTGTGTGAGTCGGACCATGGCCTGAAGCCCGTCGGCGGCCGTGTCCACGTCGAAGCCGCTGACGCGCAAATAGCCGGCCAACAACTCGCGCTCGTTGTCGTTGTCTTCGACCACCAGCGCGCGGCGATGGACGTCTGAGTGCGACTTGGCCGGTGTCGTCGCTGGCTCCTCCAGCAAATTCTCAATTCCTTTGAGTTCGTTAAAGATCGTGAAGATCGTCGACTCGGCATCCGTCAAATCGCCGTTCTCGAGTTTTCGGTGCAACAGGTGCAGGCCAAGCGCAGCCGCGTTAAGCCGGTTGCGTGTGTCGTGGTTCAGCCGCGCCATCAACGACTTTTTTGCCTCCGGAAATTTGAGCACTTGTTCGTCCACTTCACCCGCGCTCGCTTTTGCCTGAATGCGCTCGCACACTTCATGGCGATGCACCGGAATCTCTTCGGGCGCCTCGATGCCAAGCCGCACTTTTTTGCCCGCCACGCGAATGATTTCTACGCTGATGCCCAGCGTCGGGAATACCACCCGATCGTTCTGACCACGTGAAAGAACTAACATGAATGTCTCCTTTTCTTCGGCGCCAAACGCTTATTCAGGCACTGGCTCAAGCGGCTGACGAATCAGCTGCAGATTCGCTGATTCCTCAGCGCGATTGGCCAGGTCCGTACCAATGGACGCGCGTTGTGCGCTCTACGAGCGAGCGTCGTCCATGAAGAAAGTCGAGGTCTCGACCGATGTGGCGCTCGCGGGGTCCACAACTCGCATCAACGCGTTATTCAACGTTCTAATTCGCGGCGCAGGATTTTTCACAAGACCAGTATTTTTGAAATTGGCCAATCGCTGAGAGGCCGACGATTTGTCCGCTAGCAGCCGCTTGCGGCTTAGCGCGCCGCGGCATTAAGCTACCGACATGCCTGCAACTGGCAAACCCATCGTAATTGCACACCACATCATGTGGACGCTTTACGGTTGGTGGCTGCCAAATGACCTGCGCGGCTCCACATCGCGAACCATCCGCAACGACGTCATCGCTGAACTGGGCGAAGTGCATTTTGGCCGAAAGACGGTCCAACCGGCGGGGCGAGATATCCGTGCGTTTTATGAGGAAGCAGCCGGCATATTGAAACATCCGCTCTCGTCCTTCGCGCCGCCAGAGTTTTCAGTCGTCGCCGATGCGATTGGTCACGCGATCAATGAGTGCAAATACACTTGTTACGCTGGTGCGATAATGCCCGACCATATGCACCTGCTGATTCGCAAGCATCGGGATTCGGCCGAGGGAATGATCGACAAGATCCAGACGCTAAGCCGCGAGCGGCTTATTGAACTCCAGCTTCGCCAGAACGATCATCCGACCTGGACGCGTGGCGGCTGGAAAGTGTTTCTCGACCATCCCGACGAAGTCTGGCGGACGATCCGGTATATCGAGAAGAATCCGGTCAAGATGCAACGGCCGGCACAACAGTGGCTGTTTGTGAAAGCGTATGACAATTGGCCATTGCATGCTGCGCATTCGCCGCAGTCATCTTATGTGCGGGCGCTCAGGGCGGCGGGGCGCTATTGCCGCTAAGCCGCAAGCGGCGGCTTAAGTAGGTAAGCGCGAAAAAGTCGTACACGCTGTGAGCGACCATTGGCGCAACCAGGTCGTTGTATTGCAGCACCAGTGCGCCAAAGCACAGGCCGATCGCCGTGGCCAGGAAGAAGTACAGCTTGGTGAGTGCGTGGGCTGCGCCGAACAGCAGGCTCGTGATGATTAACCCCACCAGCGGCGTCGTCCACTGGCCGCTGATGCTTTGAATCACGCCACGGAACAACAGTTCCTCGCCGACGCCGGCAAGCAAGGCCACGAGGGCGAATTGTCCAAGGCTGGCGGAAGGGAACATTTCCGCAACCAGCCATTCGACTTGCTGGCGCAATTCTCGCAATGTGGCCCACGAAGAGTGCACGAGCCACAAGAAAACTGCAAACATGGGCAACGTCACGACGATTCCGCGCATGACTGCATAGGCAAGCTGCTCGCCGCTCGCCGGAATCTGCTCGCGAAGCGGCACGCGGAACATCCACGCCAAGAGCACGGCAACCAGCGCAAGGCCGCCTTCCACGATTACGGCCATCGCGAAACCGTTTTGGCGCTGCTGGCTTTCAGCCATCCTGCGACTTTCCGTAGGGGTGGGACTTCGGCGAGCTCAGTCGAGCCGCCCCACCCACCAACACCCCTGTACTGTTCGATCACGTGGGCACTGGCCGCGCTACGTTCGCCTTGACGAGCGACCGACTGCGCCCATACATTGACCGATTCGCATCTGACGCAGATTCTCCACGTTAAAACCTAGGGCGGCCCGCTTCGTCCGTCAATTCGAGCGCACGACGAAGCCAGTTTCCGCTTCGACATTTCAACTTTCGCACGGGTGATTCAATGGCCACAGTTGGTTTGAAACGCAAGGCAAAACCAGATTCATCGACCGATCGGTCCGCACCTTCGGGTTCCAACGGGCGACCCGCGAAGATGATTTATTACTTCGGCCGCACGAAGACCGAGGGCGGCGGAAAGCAAAAGCAGCTGCTCGGCGGCAAGGGCGCCAACCTGGCCGAGATGACCAGCATCGGCCTGCCGGTGCCCCCCGGCTTCACGATCACGACCGAGGTGTGCGATCTGTACTACAAGAGCGGCCGCAAGCTGCCGGCCGGCTTGATGGACGAAGTCGCAACGCAACGTCGCCATGCTGGAAAAGGAACTCGGCAAGAAGTTCGGCGACAACACCGATCCCGCTGCTTGGTCTCGGTGCGCAGCGGCGCCGCCGTTTCGATGCCCGGCATGATGAACACGATTCTCAATCTCGGTCTCAACGACGAGGCCGTCGTCGGCCTGGCGAACGCGACCGGGCAACGAGCGGTTCGCCTACGACGCCTACCGCCGGCTGATCAACATGTACGGCGACGTCGTGTGCGGCGTCGATCACGAGCAGTTCGAACACGCCTTCGACAAGATCAAGACGAAGTACAAGGTCAAGAACGATACCGACGTGCCGGTCGAAGGCATGATCCAACTGTGCGACGAGTACAAGAAGGTCTTCCAGAAGCACTTCGGCAAGCCATTCCCGCAGGATCCGCTCAAGCAGCTCGAGCTGGCGATCGAAGCGGTGTTCAAGAGCTGGATGCAGCCGCGAGCGGTGAAGTACCGCCAGGTCGAAAACATCACCGGGCCTGTTGGGCACGGCGGTGAACGTGCCAGTCGATGGTGTTCGGCAACATGGGCGACGACTCGGGCACGGGCGTCGCTTTCACGCGCGACCCGGCCACCGGCGAGAACAAGTTCTACGGCGAGTTCCTCATCAACGCCCAGGGCGAGGACGTCGTGGCCGGCATCCGCACGCCGCTGCCCGTCGCCGAAATGCCCAAGTGGAACAAGGCAGGTCTACAAGCGAGCTGCTCGAGATCAAGGACAAGCTCGAGGACCACTACCGCGACGTGCAGGACATCGAGTTCACGATCGAGCGCGGCACGCTGTTCATGCTGCAGACGCGCAACGGCAAGCGCACCGGCGCCGCGGCGGTGAAGATCGCCTGCGACATGGTGAAGGAAAAGCTGATCGACGAAAAGACGGCCGTGCTGCGCATTCCGGCCGGCGACCTCACGCAGCTGCTTGCTGCCCAGCTTCACGCCCGCGGGCAAAGCAGCCGGCGAAGAAGGAAGGCCGCCTGCTCACGATCGGCCTGCCCGCTTCGCCCGGCGCGGCGGTCGGCAAGCTCGCGTTCACCGCGGCCGAAGCGGTGGACCGCACGCTCGACGGCGAAAAGGTGCTGCTCGTGCGCAAGGAAACGAACCCCGAAGACATCGAAGGCATGCACTCGGCCGTCGGCATTCTCACCAGCACCGGCGGCATGACGAGCCATGCGGCGGTGGTCGCCCGCGGCTGGGGCCGCTGCTGCGTCGCCGGCGCCGGCGAGATCACGATCGACGAGAAGGCCCGCAAGATCAAAGTCGGCGGCAAGACTTTCACGGCTACAACGACACGCTCTCGATCGATGGCTCCACGGGCGAAGTCATGGCCGGCACGATCGCCACGCAAACGCCGAAGCTCTCCGGCGACTTCGCGACGGTGATGGGCTGGGCGGACAAGTATCGCACGATGAAGATCCGCACCAACGCCGACACGCCGGAGGATGCCAAGCGGGCCCGCGAGTTCGGCGCCCAGGGCATCGGCCTGTGCCGCACCGAGCACATGTTCTTCGAAGGCGACCGCATCAAGGACATGCGGGCGATGATCCTGGCCAACAACGAAAAGGAACGCCGCGCCGCCCTCAAGGACTCTGCCGCTGCAGCGCAAGGACTTCATCGGCATCTTCAAGGCGATGAACGGCCTGCCGGTCACGATCCGCCTGCTGGATCCGCCGCTGCACGAGTTCCTGCCGCACGACGCCAAGACGCAGGCCGAAACTGCCAAGGAACTCGGCATCACGCCGGCCGACGTGAAGGCCCGCGTCAGCCAGCTGCACGAAATGAACCCGATGCTCGGCCACCGCGGCTGCCGCCTGGCGGTCACCTATCCCGAGATTCTGGAGATGCAGGTCACGGCCATCACCGAGGCCGTGATCGCCTGCAAGGAAAAGAAGATCGACGCCCAGGCCGAGATCATGATCCCGCTGGTCGGCACGCAGCGCGAGCTGCAAGTGCTCGCCGAACAGGTGCGCGCAGACGATCGCCGACGTGCAGGAAAAGAAGAAGTTCAAAGGCAAGCTCGATATCCTCGTCGGCACGATGATCGAGATTCCGCGGGCCTGCCTCACGGCCGACGAAATCGGCGCCGACGCCGACTTCTTCAGCTTCGGCACGAACGACCTCACGCAGATGACGTTCGGCTTCAGCCGCGACGACATCAACACGTTCCTGCCCGACTATCTGAGGCAGGAAATCCTGCTGCGCGATCCGTTCCAGTCGCTCGACACGAGCGGCGTCGGCCAGCTCGTGGAGATGGGCGTCACGAAGGGCCGCTCCGCCAAAGAGAACCTCAAGTGCGGCATCTGCGGCGAGCACGGCGGCGACCCGGACTCGATCGAGTTCTGCCACAAGGTGGGACTGGATTACGTCTCCTGCAGCCCGTTCCGCGTGCCGATCGCGCGGTTGGCGGCGGCTCAGGCGGCGCTTAAGCAAGGTGGCGTCGACACGGGCCGCAAGGGCGAGTAAGCACGTACGTAGTCGGTCCATCGTGCGTCGTTTCCGTGAGTGGATCGTCGGACGTGGCTGGACATGTCGCCCAAGATAGCCGGCGTGTATATCGCGGCGTCACCGTCCCGCGCACCGCTCAAAATTAAAAATCCGACCTGTCCGCGGCAACACCGTGGATTGCCCGTCGTGCCGGTACGTCGCCACTGCCCACTTGTTGTCGGCCGTGATCGTAATTCGAACACGTTCCCATGTCGAACTCGCAAAAAGTGACTCGATCTCGCGCAAACGCGCCGTTCCATTTGAAATTCCTCGAGTCCAAGTGACCGTGCCACGCGGACTGCACAGCCCAGCAAGCGCGCTAGTCAGCCCCACGCGTTCGCGCGTGGGCACATGCCCCCAGACACCGCACGCAAGGACAATATCCGCGGGCGCCATGCCCTGGTAGGTCGCGTAATCGGTCGCGTCGCGGTTGAAAAATCGGACTGTGTCCTGTAGGCCGACTAGTGAAGCCTCGCGCATGCCGGCCACAACCGACTGGCGATCCAATTCAATAAGCCGGGCCGACATGTCTTTGCGCCGCTCATGTGTTTTCAACACACCAATCACGTCGCGGCCATCGCCAGAACAAATGCTGATAAGGCGAATCGGACCGCGGGGCGCTTCGTCGAGACAAACGATGAGGTGCTGCTGCACTGACTCGAGCCGTAGCTGATAACGGTTCTGGGCGTAGGCCTCGTCGGGCCAACCGGTCCACGATCGTGAACCGATTTGGCGCCGGTACTGACGCAGCTTCATGTTCGGTCCTCTTTTCCCATTGTGGCATGCGCGCCCGCGCAGCATTCCAATGTGCGCGGCACAGCGACGCTTGGTGGGGGCAACATCGCACTATCGAAAACTGGCAGAATTGCGCCTGCATTTGCCAGGCGCACTGAATGGGGATGGCCGGTTTGGCCGGGGGGGTTACTGGGTGGGTTATCCGACTTTCTTTTCAGCTTCGGCGGGTGTCGTGTCCGCGTCCTCATCATCGTCGCGCATCAGACGAACGATGGCGCCCGGCGGCGTACGGCGCTCCTGCACAAAGCCGCGCTTGCCGTCCGTGAGAAATGGCAGAAATTCAGCCGCCGGCCCGTCAGTAAACTCGGACCGCAACACGTCGAGCGTTTCTTCCCAGGTCAGACCGCTGCGATAGATCAAGCGGTAGGCCGCCTTAAGCTGCGTCATATCCCGCGCGGAGAACCCGGCTCGGCGCAGGCCGACCTTGTTCAGTCCCGACGATCATCGTCGTGCCGCCGTCGACCGTGACGAACGGCGGCACATCTCGCGTCACGCGCGCCAGCCCGCCGACCATCGCCAGCCGGCCGATCCGGCAGAACTGGTGCACGGCCACGCCGCCAGAGATATACGCTTTGTCGTCGACCGTCACGTGGCCGCCGAGCAGTGAGTTATTCGTAACGATCACGCCGTCGCCCAACGTGCAATCGTGGGCCACGTGCGAGCCGACCATCAGCAGACAGCGGCTGCCGATTTGCGTGACACTTCCCGCGTTCATTGCGCGGTGCACCGTGACGTTCTCGCGGATCACGTTGCCGTCGCCGATCGTCACAACGCCCGGATACTCGGGCATGTGCACATGTTGCGGCATTCCGCCGAGAACTGTGCCTTCGAGTACCAGGTTATCGCGGCCGAGAACCGTACCCGACTTCACCGTCACGCGGCTCGCGAGGTTACAGCCGTCGCCCAGCACCACGCCCGCTTCAACTACGGAGAACGGACCGATGCGTACGCCCGTTCCGATTTCGGCATGGGGACTAACAACAGCCAGCGGGTGAATCGACACAGGCGGGTCCTCATCAACAGGCGTGACAAAGCGGGCGGGCAGGGGCGTCGCTTGCGTTGGGGTGGGCACCGCCCACCACATTTGTTCGGGAGCGCATTTTTTGGTGGGCATTGCCCACCCTTCATGCGCTAGCGACACCACTTTCACTATCGGGCGTATCAAATAGGGCGATTTAGCCGCAGGTGGCGATTTTCTCGCTCCTGGCGTTGGCAACTATCCTAAGTCCGCGCTTCCCTGCTAAACTCGCCGGTAGAGCCTGCTAGCTGTAGGCCCCGGTTTCCAGCCTGGCACTGCCAGCGTTTCGTCAGCTCGCCCCAGCGAGTCGCCGTGGCGACCTGGAAAGGCTGACCTACGGCGCAATGCAGTTGCTAGCAGCAAAATTGACTCGAATCCGGAGAAAGCTCAAATGACCGAGCCCGTTGCGCTGTACGACGAAGCGGACAAGCTGAAAGACGCCGGCAAGCTCGAGGAGGCAGCGGCGAAACTTTACGAAGCGCTTTCGGTGGATCTGAATTATGCCTTGGCTCATTCGGCGCTGGCAGTTGTATTGCAGAAGCTGGGACGTCACGAAGAGGCGATTCAGCACGCCCGCAAAGTCTGCGAAATCGAGCCGGACGATCCGTTCAGCTATACGGCCTTGAGCGTGACCTATCAGCGCGTTCGCCGGCACGAACAACATGGGCTACATCCGCATGGCGGAAGACGCCATGGAGCAGAGCCGGATCCTGCAAGGCCGGCATTGAGTAGGGTGGGCACCGCCCACCACTTCTCGTTCATTTTTGGTGGGCGGTGCCCACCCTACATTTCGTCGCCACGCCGCGATGATCGAGAGGTTGCACCACGGAGCGATTGTGCGCTGTGAACCAGCCGACAACAACAATTCGGGCGCCGAGCAGGCCCATGAGTGAACCTGTCGGCTCGAGGCCTGTCTAAGTGGGCGGTGTTTCGCCGCCTGCAATGCTCGAACGGATGGTTCGCCGCCATGGACCCCTGGAAAGAATATGCCGCCTGGCAAGATGGTCGCGATGTGGTTCGCCAGTGGGCCGCGCTCGAGGCCAAAAGCCCGACGATGAGCGAGGACCTGCTCCGCGGCCAATCGCCGCTCCGCCGATCCAAGCTGCTTCTTGCAACCGTGAGTTTTACGGCTCACGTCGGCGCTTCGCTTGCTGAACTCTGGCGAATGCTTCGCAGCGGGTAGGGTGGGCACTGCCCACCAACGCACGAGCGCGAGCGCGAGCCTGACAATGGTGGGCGGTGCCCACCCTACAACCCTTCATTAAGCGGCTGCAAATCGGCCGGCACGAAACGGCCGTCTTTGCGCAACAGCTCGCCGTCGAACCACATCTCGCCGCCGCCGTAATCGGGACGCTGGATGTGCACCAGGTCCCAATGGATTCGGCTGCGGTTGCCGTTGTCGGCGATCTCGTACGCCTGTCCGGGCGTAAGATGGAACGAGCCGCCGATCTTCTCGTCGAACAGCGTATCCAGCATCGGGTGCCGCACACGGTTGTTCACGCCGATGGCCCATTCGCCGCAGTAGCGGGCGCCTTCATCCGAATCGAGAATTCGATTCAGTTTTTCCGTTTCGTTGGCCGCCGCCCGAACTATCTTGCCGTCCTTGAATTCGAATTCGACGTTGTCGAACAGTGTTCCCTGATAGCGCGACTGCGTGTTGAAGCGAATCCGGCCATTGATGCTGTTGCGCACCGGTGATGTGAACACCTCGCCGTCGGGAATATTGCGCTCGCCCCAACAGGGGATGACGGGAATTCCCTTAATGGAAAACTCAAGCTCTGTGCCCGGCGCGACGATCCGCACTCGGTCGCACTTGCGCATCCGCTCGGCGAGCGGCTCCTGGGCCTTCTGCATCGCGGCGTAGTCGGCCGTACAGACATCGAAGTAGAAGTCCTCGAACGCTGCGGTGCTCATGTCGGCCGCCTGGGCAAACGAATCGGTGGGATAGCGCAGGACGACCCACTTCGTCTTCGAAACGCGGATGGTCGTGTGCACGGTCTTCCACCAGTGCTGCTGATAAAGGTCCATCTTCTCGTGCGGCACGTCGGCGAACTGGCTGCTGTTGGCCGCCCCACGGATGCCGATGTAGGCCTGCATCTCGCTCCATCCGCGTCAAATCAAACTGGCCGGCCAGCTTCATGCTTTCTTCGCTGGCCGTTTGATACAGCGACCGCAGCACGGCGTTGGACTTCCAAGACACAAACGGCACCGCCCCGCGCTCGGCAGCACCCTCCACCAACCGGCACACCAGCGCGGGCACAGGCAGGTCGAACGCCTCGATAAGAACCCTTTCGCCGCGCTGAATGCGGCAACTATGGTCCAATAGAACGTCGGCCAGCCGGTCAATGCGCGGGTCGTGCATGATTCTATCGAGCAAAAAAGCTAAAATAGCCGCGACCGGGCACCATCGCTTCGCGATAGTCGGGTCGCCGGCGCTCCGCCACCACCAATGGGCGAACGCGGAAAACCATGATAGGCTGTTCGTCACGACCCAACAACCGTCGGGTCGGCAGTCTCGTCATGTAGGGTGGGCACCGCCCACCACAGCGCCGCGTCGCAGTATGGTGGGCAGTGCCCACCCTACCGAGTAATTCCTATGACTGATTCCTCAAACCAATTCACCGTTCTCTCTCGCAACACCAACCAGGCTCGTGGCATCGCACAATATGCGCTCGACATGGTAAGCGGCCGGCATCTCGGTCCGAGCGACACCGTGCTCAAGAAGGTCGAGCAGTTTCATCTGGACAGTATCGCCTGCGGAGTGAGCGCGCTGGCGTGCGGCACCAACGCGCCAAACGTGCTCCGCCGCGAAGCCTTGGAGTATCGCACTAGCGACGCGGCGGACGGCGTGCCGATGTTCGGCTCAAGTGTTCGCGTTGCGCCGGAAAAGGCCGTACTCGCTTGCTCATCCGCCGTGCGCGAATGGGACGCCAACGGCACAAACTTCGGCTACAACCCGGCCCGCGGCGCCACCGCCGGCGAGTTTGGGCACAACGATTTCTATCCGGTTGCCGTGGCCGCCGCTCAATTGAAAGGCCTCGATGGCCGGAGAACGTTGGTCGCGATGGCCACGCTCGACGAGATTCGCGGCCGGCTGGCCGAAGTGTTCAAGCTCAATAACCACAAAATTGACCACGTGGTGCACGGCGCCATTGCCTCCGCAGCCGTTTACGGCGCGGTGCTCGGCGCGACCATCGAGCAAATTGAATCGGCTATTGGCCTCGTTGTTGCGCATTACATTCCCTTCCGCGCGATCCGCCACGGCCACCAGCTTTCGGATTCGAAAGGTGCGTCCGCGGCCATCAGCGCCGAAGCGGCCGTGACCAGCGTGCGCCGCTCGATGCACGGGTTTGTCGGCCCGGCCGACATCGTCCGAAATCCACAGGCGATTTTCTGCCTGTTCGAGCCACCGGCGCAGCCGGGAACGAGTCCTTTCGACCTGAATCTCGCCACGGCCGGCGACGACTTCGCCGTGATGGGGATGCACTTCAAGCTGGGCATCTATGAGCACCAGTCGGCCGGTGCCATTCACGGCGTCATGAAAGTGTTCGCCGAAGAGCCGAAGTTGCTCGATGATTTCGACAGCCTGCTTGACGTGCGGATCAGGATTTACGAGCCGGCGTTCAGCATCATTGGCGACCCGGCCAAATACGACCCGCGCACTCGTCAAAGCGCCGATCACTCGATGGTCTACATCGTGGCGACGCTGTTGCGCAAGGCCTACGAGCTGCGCCGCGAGGGCTGGGACGGCCGCGACGGCTGGCGGCGGCTCATGCTCACGCCGGCCGACTATGCCGAGGACGAATCGGCATTATTTCATCCGCTCACGCGCGGACTGATGCGTCATATCGACTTTCGTCACGGTGGCCGCGATTACGATCGTCGTTATCCGGACGGTCTGCCCACGTCGGTCGAATTGGTCCACGCCAAGCTGGGCCCGCTTTCGAGCGGCCTGGTGATGTACCCGGCCGGACATGCCCGCTGCGACACCGAAGACCTGACCGCTTTGCTGGAACAAAAGGTTCAACTTCTTGCCGCACAGGGCGTCGACGACGCCGGCGGCTCGTGACGCGTTTTACGAACCTGGCTTCCAAGTCGCCGCAAGAAATTGCGGACGTGTATGACTTCAAGATTCGAGGGATCGAAGAGTGACGATCAGCGCCAGGCACGTGACTACCGTCGACGGCCTCGCCGAACTGGCCCGTCAGGTGCGCAAGCACGCTGGAGCTGTTGCAGGTTCCCGATCCAAGCTGGCTGACGTCGGCGCCGCCGGGCACATCGAATCACATTCTGTGGCACGCGGGCCACGCCGTGTGGCTGCAAGACGCCCTCACGATTCGTCCACTAACCGGCCGAAGCGAACTGCCGCAAGGCTGGGCGAGCGTATTTGGACAAAACTCGCGGCCGGAACTTCATTCCGATTGGCCCGACGTGGCGGAAGTTCGCGCTTTGCTGGAAGACCAACTTGGCCGAACCCAATCGCTCCTTCGCGAGCATGCAGACATGATCCTGACAAAGGCCAACGCGGTTCCACCCAGCGGCGGCTGGCCACTTTTACCGGGCATGTTCCACGGCTGGCACGACGAAGCCCGCCATCAAGGCGAGATGTATCTGCTGCATAAGCTGCATCGAGTCCGCTAGTTCCTTCGGTCGTCGAGCTATATTTAATGCAATCCGTACCGCCACAAGTCTAGTACCAACACGCTGCGATTCTCCACATCGACCGAAAAGACGACACCGAGCGGGGTTCGTGAAGGATGCGCCGGTTTTCGGCTCTAGATTCGCCAATGTCTTGCGCGTCACGTTGCAGCATTGAATCAATTCTGTTTGCAACTTCGGAAATGACGTGGCGATCAGTAGCAGATAGCCACGCCTGAGCAAGGCGCGACTCGGCTTCCTCGGACCACGACACGGTGAAATTCATGCGCACCGTTCCAGATCGCGAAGAATATCCTTCAACGGGCGACCACCTCCTTTTTCTTCAATCTTTCGTAGTTCTTCGTCGCTATACGGGCATTCGTAGCCGACGTACTCTGGCGTGAACTTGCCGAGCTTGTTGCCAGCCGCGTCCACTACTTCACACGTTTCATCCACGTGCAGGAATTGGGACTTCACTTTGTCATCGACGATGATTCGGATCATCACAGCACCTCGACCAACAGAATAAGCTGACGGCTACTTCTCACTTTTCGTCCAATCGCGCCGGCCGCGAGAGCTGGGGATGTTCATCGCCTTGCGATACTTGGTCACGGTGCGGCGGGCGACGGTAATGCCCTCTTTGCCTAGCTCTTCGACGATGGCATCGTCCGAAAGCGGCTTGGTCTTGTCCTCGATGTCGATGATTTCCTGCAGCTTGATTCGCACGCGGTCCCAGGCGACTTCCTCGCCATCGGCGCTGGTGGTGCCCCCGACGAAGAACCGCTTCAAGGGAAAGATGCCGCGTGGCGTTTGAATCCATTTGTCGTCGACGGCCCGGCTCACCGTGGTGACGTGCACGCCTACTTTATCGGCGATTTGCTGCATCTTGAGCGGCTCGATGTGCTCCGGCCCGTCATCCAGAAATTTTGTCTGGTGGTCGGCGATGGCCTGGCTCACGCGCGTCAGCGTGCTGCGCCGCTGCTCGATCGATTCGATCAGCCATTGGGCCGAATTGATCTTGCGCTTGATGTACTCGCGGGTTTCGGCATTGGTGCCCTCGTCGCGCAACAGCTTGCGGTAGTAGGGACTGATGTAGAGCGACGGCAACTGCCCATCCTCAAGCCGTACTTCGTATTTTCCCTGCTCGTTGCGCTCGACGAACACGTCCGGCGTAACGCTCGGCACGGTCGAGTCGCTAAAGTCGGCCCCCGGCTTGGGCTTCAGCTTGCGCAGCTCGTGCCACACGTCCTGGATCTTTTCGATCGACAGGCCGATCTTCTTGGAGATTTGCGGCAGGCGATTGTTCTCCAAATCTTCCAAATGATGGCTGATGAGCACGCGCAGCTCTTCGTAGAACGGCATTCCGGGCGTGAGCTGCAGCAGCAGGCACTCTTTCAAGTTGCGCGCCCCGACGCCGGGCGGATCGAGCCGCTGCACCACGCGCAGCGCTTCTTCAGCCAGCGCAAGCTGCTTGGCGCGATACGACTGCAAGTCGCCGTTCGCGTCGGGCGCCAACGGCGGCAGCAGCTCTTCCAGCGGAGTCTTCAAGTATCCGTTGGTGTCGAGGCTGTAGATGATGCGCTCGGCCATCCGCCGCACCGAATCCTCAACATCGAACCAGCTCAGTTGATGATGCAAATAATCGGTGAGCGTTTCCGGACGCGCGAGCATGTTGGCCATCGCATCGTGGCGGCGGTCGCCTTCCTGCTCGATGCGATTGAGCGACGGGCGACTACGCTCCTCGTAGTCGTCCGGCAGGTTCTCGGCCATGTTGAGCAACCGCTCGAAATCGTCCTCGTTGTTCGGGCTGTCCTTGACCACCAACTCGCGCTCGGTGTCGGCGACGCTGCTGGTGGCTTCCGCTTCGGGCGGCTCTTCGGGCTCGTCGGCATCGACCTCCACCTGGTCGAGCACCGGATTGTCTTCCATTTCTTGCTCGATGCGCTCCTGCAGCGCCATGAGCGGCAACTGCAATATTTCCATCGACTGGATCATCCGCGGTGCAAGCACCTGCTTCTGAGCCAGCTGCATTTGTTGGCCAAGTGAAAGTCGCATCGAAGTCTTTTCCAGTCGGCGGCAAATGCCGAATGATGATCAAAGTTCAGAGAAGCGCAAGCGCGCGATGAAATACTCGCGCACGACCTGATTGCTACCGATGTTCCTGTTTCCGAGCGCTTGATAGCGCTTCGACAATCCCGCTTCAAACAATACGTTCGTAGCGCTATGTAGCATACTGCTCGCGGCCAAACGAGGTCAAATCTCTACGTACAATTCTAGCTTCGGAAACGGCAAGGTGGAACAACCGGCGGCGTTTGCGCCTAATTGCTTGCCGTCGCCTCGAATGAGGTTTACACTGTCCTGCAGCGATAAGCTATCGCCAGTTGTCGTGCTTAGAGGTGGGCCGGATAGCGCTCCTGTCCGCGCGGTGACCGCGCTGGCCGTGGCGCACTCAAGCCTGCGGCTTGTCGTCGCTCTCGGGAGCGCCGCCCATCAATTGCGAAAGCGCATCCTGAAAACCCGGGATGCCGCCGGTGAGCGACTGCATCGCTTCGGCGTGCAATTGCTTCGCCTTCTGCTGGGCCGAGTTGAAGGCCGCGGGCAACAAGTCTTCGATCATTTCGCGCTCGCCTTTTTCCACGAGCGACGGGTCGATGCGCACGGCCAGCACTTCGGCCAGGCCGTTCACTTCGACCTCCACGAGTCCCCCGCCGGCTGAGCCCGTCGCACGTTTGCTGCGCAGCTCGTGCTGAAGGGCTTGCATCTTCCCGCTTACTTCCTGCGCCTGCTTCAACAGGCCGGGAAGATTGGCCAAATTTCCAAGGCTTTTGAACACGATTCTGAATTACCTCATTAAATCCCGAAAAAGTGAACCACAGAGACACGGAGAGCACAGAGACGATTAGTAAATAGGAGGTAGCAGAGAGAGCTGAGATACGGTTTTTATCAGTATCTATTCTCTGCTTCCTCTGCTATCTCCTATTCAAAAAAATTCTTCTCAGTGTTCTCTGTGGTCAAACAGATTTTAACTGGCGTCGGTCTCTGGAGGCGTGTAGCGGAACTGCCCTGCCGGCACGTCGAACACCTCCATTGCACGCCGCACAAATGGCTGCTCGGACACCTCGGCCAATTGCTCGCGACGCGACGTGCGCGGCGGCCGCGCGGGCTCGCGATTCGCCGGCACATCGTCGTGCACGTTCAGCTTGAGCCGAATGTTGCTGCCATGCGCCTGCGACAGAGCTCGCTCCAGCCGCGAGCGCATTTCCGGACGCTCGCAGACGTCCCTACAGAAACTATACGCGGCCGGAAAGCTGGCGACGATTAAATCGTCGCCGCCAGCAACAATTCGGTCAGCATGAGCCGCACTTCCGGCCACGGTATCGCCCAGCTCGACAACTGCCCGTTGCCACAAGGCGGCCGCCGACAGATCGTTCAGCGGCGCGGCGCTGTGGGTCAGTTCGCTTGTATTTGACAAGGTCGGCGCGCTCGCCGACTGTGGGGGAACCGGTTCATCGTTTTTTTTTGCAGCGCCTGAGTTCGGCGCGGGTCTTCCGACCCCGCCGCTCCGACCGGAGTTCTCAACCGGTGCGGGGTCAGGAGACCCGCGCACAACACGCGCCTTCTCGGAGGGCGCGGAGCCGGAGGGCCCGCGGGCCGAATTGGGCGTGCCGCGAAGTTCCGCAATGAGCGTGGCGATGTCGTCCAGCTCGTCGAGCTGGCAAATGCGCACGAGGGCCATTTCTACCAGCGGTCGGCCATGCATCGTCAGTCGCATTCGCGCGGCGGTTTGATCAAGAATTTGCCCGACCGCCAGGATGGTTGAGAGACCCAGTTTTTCGCCAACGTGACGCACTTCCTGGGTTTGCGACGGCAAGGCGTACAGCATTTGATCGGCGGAACAGCCGACCGCTGCCGCCATCACGTCGCGGAAGTATCCCACAAGTTGATCGAGCAGCAGGCCAATTTCCACGCCGCCGCGGACAAGCGCATCCACCTCGGCCAACGCGGCAGCCGCATTGCGAGCCGCCAGTTGGCATACTAAGCCGCTCAGCCGCTCCGCAGGCGCGATGCCGAGCAATTCCGTCACGTCGGCGGCCGTGATTCGCTCGCGGCCCAATGCCAGAAGCTGCTCCAGCAGCGATTGACTGTCGCGCATCGACCCCGCCGCACGGCTGGCAAGAATCGCGAGCGCTTCAGCATCGACCGTCACGCTCTCGGCAGAGGCAATCTGCGCCAGCCGCTGCTCAATCGCATTGGAGCTGATGCCGGCGAAATCGAATCGCTGACAGCGCGAGAGGATGGTGATCGGAATCTTGTGCGCCTCGGTCGTCGCAAAAATAAACTTCACGTGCTCGGGCGGCTCTTCCAGCGTTTTCAGCAGCGCGTTGAAGGCGCTCGTCGACAGCATGTGAACTTCATCTATTATGTATATTTTGTATCGCGTGCGGCTTGGTCGCACCGATACGTTCTGCCTCAATTCGCGAACTTCATCGACTTTGTTATTACTCGCCCCATCGATTTCCAGCACATCGATGTCATCGCCCGTAGATACACTGACGCAAATGTCGCATTCGTTGCAGGGCGTAGGCGTCGGGCCGCGAACGCAATTGAGCGCCTTGGCAAAAATCCGCGCGGCTGAAGTCTTCCCCACGCCGCGTGCCCCGGTGAAGAGATACGCGTGTCCCACGCGGTCGCTGGTGATGGCCTGCTGCAGGGCGCGGGCCACGTGCTCCTGACCCACGAGCTCATCGAACGTTTGCGGCCGATACCGCCGAGCGATGACGACATAGCGGCCGCCGGCCGATTGCTCCGCTGAGACCGGCGATGTGGTGGACTCGCTCATAAAATAAGGTGTCAGGTTTCGAAATGAAAAATGTAAGGTTCAGTCAGGTCGCCTGCCCCCGGCATCTTGACACCTGAAACCTGACAACATACTGCCGACCCCCGGTGAGAGGCCCCCACACAAAGAGACACACGCTTATGGCTGCTGTGTTTCCACCCTGACCAGGTTTGCAAGGTCCCCATTGCAGAGGCCCCTCACCGGAGATCGCCGCGACACTCCTGTCGCCCCTATTTGTACGCAAGGAGTAGCTGCCGGTCAAAGGCGCGCTCATTTCACTACATAGCCGGACCATCTTGTCCGGCATGCCGCCCTTTATCTTCAATATTGCCAGATGATTTTAAGTTCGGCGCGTGCTCGACCCGGCCAACATGGCCGGGCTATGTAGACCTATGGAGTCATCGCACCATGATTTTGCTCGCTGCCGACCGAGCCAGCGATTTGTTTTCTCCGGCGATCGTGATCGTCACCTGATCGTGGGCAGGATCGTTGGCCACGAGAAGGATCTGCGCGCCTATTTCCAAGCCGGCCTGCGAAAGGTAGCGAAGAAACTCCGGCGACTGATCGATCACGCGTGCCAGCCGAAAGTTGTGGCCAGCAATACACTCCGATAGCGGTCGATCGGCGGCGGCGGCCATCGAGCCGTCCGCTTGCGGGATCGGGTCGCCATGTGGGTCAGTGGTCGGATGCCCGAGAAAGTCGTCGATGCGATCCACCAGCGCATCGCTCACGGCGTGCTCCATGTGCTCGGCTTCCTCGTGAACTTCGTCCCACGTGAGGTTCAGCGTTTGGCTCAAAAACTGTTCGATTAGCCGGTGCCGCCGTAGCACACGCAGGGCAAGCGCTCTGCCGGCCGCCGTCAAGCGGACGCCTTCGTACGGCGTGTAGGTGGCCAGGTTGCTCTCGTCGAGCGTCTTGAGCATGCTCGTCACCGTGCCGGGCAGCACACCCAGCGCGGCGGCAATCTGCCCAGTCGCCACCTCGGCCGCGCTCGCCTTTTGAGCCAGCACGTAGATCGTTTTCACGTAGTTTTCGACCGTCAGGCTGGGCATAAGCGGCTGGATTGCGCGATAGCCGCGACCTTACAGGTCGCCGGCAATTAGTTGCCATCACGCAGTCCAGTTTAAGATGTCTGGTGTCAGGTGTCAGGAGTCAGAATTCAGCCTGACAGCTAACACCCAACACCTGACACCTCCGTTGACCCGCGATACGCCTGCCAAAACAATGGACGCATGGCAAACCGTGAAGCCCAAGTGACGACCGAAGATTGGCGGCAACTTTATCCGTTCGAGTCCCATTGGCACGAATCGGGCTCCGCACTCGGCCGGATGCATTACATCGATGAAGGCCCGCCTGATTTTTTTGATGGTGATCGCTCGCGGACACTGCTTTTCGTCCACGGCAATCCCACCTGGTCGTTTCATTGGCGGAGGCTCATTGCGGCGCTGCGAACGCGATTTCGATGCATTGCGCCGGATCATATCGGTTGCGGGCTGAGTGACAAGCCGCAACGATTTTTTACGTTGGATGATCACATTGATAATTTGAGCCACCTCATTGAGACGCTCCGGCTCGATCGTGTGACACTCATCGCGCAGGATTGGGGCGGGGCGATCGGTCTTGGCGCGACTGCTACGAATGCGGCAGCGCCTGGAGCGGATCGTGCTCTTCAACACGGGAGCCTTCCCGCCGCGATACATTCCCTGGCGGATTCGAGCCTGCCGCATCCCGCTAATTGGACGAATCGCCGTGCAGACTGCGAATGCGTTCAGCCGAGCGGCGCTGCGAATGACGCTCGCACGGCAGCCAAGACTGGAGCCGGCCGTTGCTGCCGGATATTTGGCGCCTTACGACTCGTGGGCAAACCGCTGCGCGGTGTATGGTTTTGTTCGTGACATTCCGCAACAGCCTCGCAGCGAAACCTGGAAGTCGCTTGACTCGATCGAAACCCAGCTTCCCTCGCTCGCCGATCGACCTGCCCTGCTGATCTGGGGCATGCGCGACTGGTGCTTCAGGCCCGATTGCCTGGACCGATTTATCGAAGCCTGGCCGCAGGCCGAAGTGCATCGCCTGTCGGACGTGGGCCATTGGGTCGTGGAAGACGCACCGGAAGAATCGTTAGCCATCGTCGAGGAATTTTTGTCCGCGAGGTCGGCCAAAGAGGCAGCAGGCTCACTCCGTGTGCCGTAGCCTATTTCTAGAAGAGTAAGTAACTCGCATGACTGGTATTTCAGACAACGCCAGTTCGGCGTTTTTTGGCACTTCCAGCGACGGCACACGGAGTGTGCCTGTTACAAATCGACTCGCCCCCGGCGCCGCGGCCACGCTCGCCTGCCTCTACGAAGCGACGGCCGCAAAGCCGGGCAATGTTCATCCGGCGCGGGCTTCGACGACGTTTCTTATGCCGAATTCGTCGCGTCCGCCGTCGTGATCGGTCCGGTGTATCGATCAAGCGCCGCAGCGCGGCGTCGGGCTAATGGTGCTGGATGCCGTGCGGGCCACTCGCGCTGCCGTCGGAACGAACACCAATCTCGGCACGCTGCTATTGATCGGCCCTCTGTCGGCCGTGACGCCGAGTCAATCCTTATCCGAAGGAATTCATGCGGTGCTGGCCGATCTCACCAGCGAGGACACCAGGCACGTCTACGAGGCAATTCGGATCTCAAGCGCCGGCGGCTTGGGCCGCGCCGAGAAAGCCGATGTTTTCGCCGATCCTCCCTTGGACCTCACCCTTGTGGAAGCAATGCGGCTGGCTGCCGATCGCGACGCCGTCGCGCGTCAATACACAAATGGCTTCGCCGACGTGTTCGAGGGCACGGCCGCTTGGATAGCTGACGCCCTTCGGCACGAGATGCCGCTGGGCGACGCGATCGTCTGGCGCACCTTCAACAACTCGCGCAATGCCCCGATAGCTTGATCGGCCGCAAATGCGGGCCACAAATCTCGGCGGAAGCAACGCGCCGCGCCGCGGCAGTGCTCGAATCACAAAGCCGCGGCAGGCCCGCCTTTCGTGCAGCGCTCAATGGTTTCGACTGCTGGTTGCGAGAGGACGGCCACCGGCGCAATCCGGGCACAACGGCCGACCTGGTGGCCGCCGGCCTGTTTGTGCTGCTGCGCGAAGGGCGGTTAAACTGGACCAAATGGTAGGGTGGGCACTGCCCACCATCACGTGGAATTAATTTGGTGGGCAGTGCCCACCCTACGATGGCTGAATC
Organism: uncultured Planctomycetota bacterium; assembly: GCA_963713365.1. Lineage (GTDB taxonomy): Bacteria > Planctomycetota > Planctomycetia > Pirellulales > Lacipirellulaceae > JABDGM01. The sequence continues at coordinate 57,537 of CAVQLN010000018.1, forward strand.
TTACCACGTCCGAATCGAGAAAGCTGAGCACGTTTTCAGCGCGGCTCATTTCATTACGTTCGGCAGCGCGTGCGAACGATTGCACGGGCACAACTACCACGTGGCCGCCGAATTTCGCGGGCCGCTGGACGCGAATCACCTCGTTATCGATTTTCTGCTCGTGCGCGCAAGCTTCGCGACATCGTCGCGCAGCTAGATCACTATGTATTGCTGCCAACTCAGCACGAACGGCTGCGCGTCGAAGATAACGGTCGCGAGGTCGTGGCCACTCTCGACGACCGGCGATGGATCTTTCCCAGCGGCGATTGCCGGCTCTTGCCCCTGGCCAATACAACGGCCGAAATGCTGGCGGCGCACATCGGCGGACAACTAATCGCAGCCTTGGGTGAGCACGCGGCCAAATTTGAGCGCGTGCGGATCGAAGTCGACGAATGCGACGGCCAAGTCGCCTTTTGGGAGCTGTAGGCGCCGCTAGCGGCTCGACTGAGCTCGCCGAAGTCCGAACGGTACCAGCAGGTCCGGCTCGGCTCGCCGGACTTGCTGGCCATCACATCCTTCCCGACCCGCAACTTCTTCTTAAGTTGCCAGCATTCCGTGCCGATCTACCGACCGGGCAAATCCTGCGCCACCCCAATCCAACGCCACTTTTTTACCTCCTCGCTAGCACTCGTTCGACGCCATGTCCGACCTTCACAATGCGGCCGTTCTCTTGATGTCGCTTCCCGAGGAGGAGGCCAGCCAGCTCTTGGCGAAGCTTGATCCAAAGCAAGTCGAGCAGGTCTCGATCGAAATCGCCCGCACGCGCGCGGTCACTTCCGAAGAGCAGGAGCGGGTCGTCAAGGACTTCACCGATGCCAGCCCATCGTTCGGACTGCGCGGCGGGGGCCTGGAGCTCGCCAAGACGTTGATCCAGAAAGCACTCGGCCCGAACGCCGCTGCAGCGCTAGTGAATATTCGCCAATCGATCGAGGCCACGCCGTTCGGGTTCTTGCGGCATGTCGACAGCCAGAATTTGCTGACGTACATCACCGACGAGCATCCGCAGACAATTGCGCTCGATCATGTCGCACCTTCCGCCCAACTATGGCGCCGAAATCCTCGCGGGATTACCTGAACAGCGCCGCCTGGCCGTCGTGCGCCGCATCGCCACGATGGGCCGCACTAATCCGGAGATTATCCGCGAAGTGGAAAAGGGCCTGGAGCGGCGCATGTCGAGCGTGATGACCCAGAGCTTCGAGCATGCCGGCGGCGTCGAAGCCGTGGCCGAGATGCTCAACGTTTCGGACCGCGCGACGGAGCGCTCGCTCATGGACAGCCTGGCGCAGGAAGATGCCGCGCTGGTGGAAGAAATTCGTCGCCTGATGTTCGTCTTCGAAGACGTTGTGCGCTTCAGCGACAAAGACATTCAGACCGTGCTCAAGAACGTCGAGACCAGCCAGTGGGCCATGTCGCTCAAAGGCGCAAGCGAGACGCTAAAGGAAAAAGTGCTCAAGAACATGTCGGAGCGCGCCGCCGAAACGCTGCGCGAGGAGATGGAATATCTTGGGCCCGCCAAGCGTTCGGTCGTCGAAGCCAAGCAGCAAGAAATCGTGGATGTCATCCGCTCGCTCGAAGACCGCGGCGAGATCGATCTGAATGCCATCAACGATGAAGAAGAGCTGGTACAATAGTCGGTTGAGAGTTGAGGGTGGAGTGTTGAAGGTGCGAGTGGCGTAGTCTCTTCGCGAAGGTTGATTCTGACACTCAACCCTCGACTATCAGCACTCAACTCTGCTAGCATGGTGCGGCACACGTAGGGCAGTTTCTCCGAAACTGCCAATCCGAGTTTTCGCCACGGCGAATCTCCGATCGGAGAAACTCGGCTACGAAGGAGCCATTCCATGCCCGCCACGCCCATGATGCAGCAGTACCACGAGGCCAAGAAGGCCGCTGGTGATGCGCTGCTCCTGTTTCGCATGGGCGACTTCTACGAGCTGTTCTTCGAGGACGCCAAGTCGGCCGCCCGGGTGCTGGGCCTTGCGCTCACCAGCCGCGACAAGGGCGACGATCCGGTGCCGATGGCCGGCTTCCCGCACCATCAGCTCGATTCGTATCTCGCGAAAATTATTTCGGCCGGCTTCCGCGCCGCGATCTGCGAGCAAGTCGAAGACCCCAAACTCGCCAAGGGCCTCGTGAAGCGCGAAGTGACGCGCATCGTCACTCCCGGAACGCTCACGGACGATGCTCTCCTCGATCCGCAAGCGAGCAACTTCCTGGCGGCTGCGGTCCATTCGAATTCCGGGCGAGCCGGGGCGTCCCCGCCCCCGGCGGTCGGCCTCGCTTGGATCGATATCTCAACAGGCCGTTTCTTTGCAACGAGTTTGCCCGCAGAACAACTCGCCGACCATCTATCTCGAATCGCCCCGGCGGAACTCCTAGTCAGTGACGATTCGCCGCCGCTGTCCGCGGAGATTACGGACAAAACCGCCGTCACGCGCCGCCCCGCGTGGACGTTCGGCCACAAATCGAGCACCGAGGCGCTGGCCAAGCAATTCGGCACGCACTCGCTCGAAGGCTTTGGTTTCGAACAGGACGCCGCGGCGCCCGATGCGCTGGCCCTGCGCGCCGCCGGCGCGATCCTCGACTACCTTGCCGAAACGCAAAAGGGATCGCTCGCCCATATCGACCGATTGTTGCCTTACTCGGCCGCCACGCGGTTGGCGATTGACCCGGCCACGCGGCGCAGCCTCGAGCTTACGTGCACGATTCGCGACGGTCGACGTGAGGCGTCGCTTTTGGGCACGCTCGATCGCACGGTGACATGCTTGGGCGCGCGGCTGCTGGCCGATTGGCTCAGCGCCCCTTTAATCGATGTAGCCGCCATCGACGCACGCCTGGATGCCGTCGCCGAGCTGGTCGCCGATGCGGCACTTACCGCCCAACTGCGCGACTCGCTGAAACAGATTTACGACGTCCAGCGGCTGCTTGCCCGCGTGGCCACGGGGCGGGCCAGCCCCCGCGATCTGGCCTTTGTCTGTCACACGCTGGCGATTCTGCCGAAAGTCAAGGCGAAGCTCACCGGCCGCGCCAGCGCGCTCTTGCAGCAGCTTGAAGATCGGCTCGATCTGTGCGCCGACGTGCGCGGCCCGCTCGAGCAAGCGCTCGCCGAGCAATTGCCCACTCACCGCGCGGGAAGGCGGTTTCATCCGCGCAGGTTTCCGCGCGGACCTGGACGAGCTGCGGGAACTTATGGCCGGCGGCAAGCTATGGATGGCCGCCTACCAGGCCGCTGAGGCCAAACGGACCGGCATCACGAGCATCAAAGTCGGTTTCAACCAGGTGTTCGGCTATTACCTTGAGGTGACGCACGCCCACCGCGAGAAAGTTCCGGCCGAGTACATCCGCAAGCAGACTCTCAAAAACGCCGAGCGCTACATCACGCCGGAGCTTAAAGAGTACGAAGAAAAAGTCCTCTCCGCCGAACAAAAGGCCAAGGACCTCGAGTACGAGCTGTTCGTCGGGCTGCGCGAGCTGGTCGCCCGATCGGCCGCGCAACTGCAGGCCACCGCCAACGCGCTTGCCGAGGTCGACGTGCTGGCCAGCCTCGCGGAGCTTGCGCGCTCGCGAAACTACGTGCGACCAACCGTCGTCGACGAGCCGGTGCTGGATATCGAAGCCGGCCGCCATCCGGTGCTCGACATCACGGAGCCGGAAGGTACGTTCGTGCCGAATGGAGTGCAGTGCTCTGCTCGCGCGATGAATGACGAAGCACGAATGACGAATGACGAATGCCAATCGACGGACCATTCGTCATTCGACATTCGTCATTCGTCATTTGGCACCATCCTCCTCATCACCGGCCCCAACATGGCCGGCAAGAGCACGTATATTCGGCAATCGGCGCTGCTCGTGCTCATGGCGCAAATGGGCAGCTTCGTGCCGGCTCGCCGCGCGACGATCGGCGTGGCCGACCGCATCTTCGCCCGCGTCGGCGCAAGCGACGAGCTGTCGCGCGGGCAGAGCACGTTCATGGTCGAAATGACCGAGACGGCGCGCATCCTCAACACGGCCACGCGGCGAAGCCTCGTAATTCTTGACGAGATTGGCCGCGGCACAAGCACGTACGACGGTCTGTCGCTGGCGTGGAGCATTGTCGAGCACGTGCACGAGCACATCGGCTGCCGCACGCTGTTCGCCACGCATTACCACGAGCTGACCGACCTCGAGTCGCAGCTTCCAGGCGTGCGCAACTACAACGTGGCCGTGAAGGAATGGGACGACCAGGTCGTGTTCCTGCACCAGATCGTGCCCGGCGCAGCCGACAAAAGCTACGGCATCCACGTGGCTCAACTGGCCGGCGTACCGCGCAGCGTCAACGAGCGGGCCCACGAAGTGCTGGCCTGGCTGGAAGCACAGCATCAAGCGGCGCAGCCCAACGCTTGTGACTTCGCGAGCAAAGTCTCATCACCGCCGCTATCAACCAACGGCCACAGCAACGGTGCCAACAGCCGTTGGCAATTAACACTCTTCGGCTTCGAGGAGCATCCACTCCTCGACGAAATCCGCGCGACTAAGCTCGACGAGCTCTCGCCGTTAGCGGCGCTAGAGCTGCTTCATTCCTGGCAATCGCGCCTTGCCGATGAGCCCGTGCCGGCCAATCGCTAAGCGCGTTGGCGAAGCTTCTTGTGGGCGGTAAGATAATCTGCTTGCCGAATTGCGGCGAAACTGTAAGCGATGTGCCAGCAATCGCGATTTTACGAGTCTGAAACTCCCTGCTCTCCGCTCCCTGCTCCCCGCTCTCATGCCCCGCTACAACCACGCGACCATCGAGCCCAAATGGCAGGCGTACTGGGAAAAGCACCAGACGTTCGCCGCGCCGCGCCTGCCCAAGCCGGGCACGAAGAAATTGTACGCGCTCGATATGTTCCCCTACCCCAGCGGCGACGGGCTGCACGTGGGGCACCCGGAAGGCTACACGGCGACCGACATCGTCTGCCGCGCCGCTCGCATGCAGGGCCGCAGCGTGATGCACCCGATGGGTTTCGATGCCTTTGGCCTGCCTGCCGAGGAGCACGCCATCAAGACGGGCGAGCACCCGCGCGAAAACCGAGAAAAACATCGACACATTTCGCCGGCAACTCAAGTCGCTTGGCTTCTCGTACGACTGGAGCCGCGAGCTGGCCACGACCGATGTCGAGTACTTCCGCTGGACTCAGTGGATCTTCCTGCAGATTTACGACACGTGGTTCGACCACGACGAGCAGCGCGGCCGGCCGATCAGCGAGCTGCCGATCCCGCTCGATGTTCGCGAGCAAGGCGAAGATGTGGTCCGCGCCTATCAGGACGAACACCGACTCGCCTATCAGAGTGAAGCGCCTGTGAACTGGTGCCCGGCACTTGGCACGGTGCTCGCCAACGAAGAAGTCATCGATGGCAAAAGTGAACGCGGCGGTCATTCAGTTGTCCGTATGCCGCTTCGCCAATGGATGCTGCGCATCACGGCGTACGCCGACCGACTCGAGAAAGATTTGGAAGGACTCGATTGGTCGGAAGGCATCAAGGCACTTCAGCGCAATTGGATCGGGCGAAGCACGGGGGCCAATGTGGATTTCTTCTTCGGAAAGGGGCTCGGAAGTTTCCACGATCTTGGCGATGCCATCGCTTGGAGAAACAAGCGGAATGAAGCTGGCTTTCCTCGCAAGCCCGACGACGACGTGCTTCGCGTGTATACGACGCGTCCGGATACGCTTTTTGGTGCAACATACATGGTAATTGCGCCAGAGCATCCATTCGTCGAGCGGCTTTCGGCGCCGAAACAGTTGCAGTCAGTGAAATCCTATTGCGAGAACGCAGCACGGAAAAGCGACCTCGACCGTACGGAGCTGGCGAAGGATAAGACCGGCGTCTTCACGGGCAGCTACGCGACCAATCCGGTGAACGGCGAACCGATGCCGGTTTGGATCGCCGACTACGTGCTCATCAGCTATGGCACCGGCGCGATCATGGCCGTGCCGGCGCATGACGAACGCGATTTCGAGTTTGCACAGCAGTTTGGCTTGCCGATCCGCGCGGTGGTTGATCCGGGCAATGCGGTTTCGCCCACCGAGCGCGACGAGGTTCTTGCCGGGCGGCGCTGTTTTGTCGGCGACGGCGTGGCGATCAACTCTGGCCAATACGATGGGCTGACGACGGCAGAGTTCAAAGAGAACGTTACTGCCGATCTCGCCGCGCAAGGCCTGGGCCGCAAGGCCGTTAACTACAAGCTCCGCGATTGGCTATTCTCGCGACAGCGATTTTGGGGCGAGCCGTTTCCGATTCTGCATGAGCTCGATACAAATGGGAAGCCCACGGGACGAGTGCGCGCCGTCGATGAAAAAGATTTGCCGGTGCCGCTTCCTCATCTAGTTGATTTCAAGCCGATAGGCCGCCCGGAGCCGCCGCTCGAAAAAGCGCCGCAGGATTGGCTGTATCAGACAATCAATGGTAAGCGGTACAAGCGTGAAACGAACACGATGCCTCAGTGGGCCGGCTCTTGTTGGTACTACCTCCGCTTCCTCGATCCCCACAATGACTGCGCAACGATCGATCCGGAAATTGAAAAAGCGTGGATGCCAGTGGATCTATACATCGGCGGCGCCGAGCACGCCGTGCTGCATCTCTTGTATTCTCGCTTCTGGCACAAAGTCTTGTACGACCGCGGCATCGTCAAGTCGCTCGAGCCTTTCCAGAAGCTCGTCAATCAAGGGATGATCCTTGGCGAAAACAATGAAAAGATGTCGAAGGCGCGTGGCAACGTCGTAAATCCCGATTCCGTCGTCAGTGAATACGGCGCCGATTCTCTGCGGCTCTATGAAATGTTCATGGGCCCGCTCGAGCAATCGAAGCCCTGGAACATGCAAGGCGTCAACGGCGTCTACGGTTTTTTGAACCGCGCATGGCGGCTCATCATGGATGAACGCGCCGAAGGCATGCAGCTCAACGCGGCCATTGTCGACCGGCCGCCGACCGCCGAAGAAAACCGCGAGCTGCATAAAACTATTGGCGTTGTGACCGGCCACATCCGGGGCCTCGCGTTCAACACGGCCATTTCGCGGATGATGGAGTTCACCAACTATTTCACCACGGCTAGCGAGCGGCCGCGCTCTGCGATGGAGCAGTTCGTGCTACTGCTGTCACCATTCGCTCCGCATGTCGCCGAGGAGCTGTGGCAGGCACTCGGCCACACGCAGTCGCTGGCCCACGAGCCGTGGCCCGAGTTTAACCCGGAACTGGCCAAAGAAGATCTCATCGAGATTCCGGTGCAAATCAACGGCAAGGTCCGCTCAAAAATCATGGTGCCGCCCGACACGGACGCCAAGCAATTGGAAGCCGCCGCCCGCGCCGATGCGCGCACGGCCGAGCTGCTTGTCGGCAAGCAAATTGTAAAGGTAATTGCAGTGCCCGGACGGCTGATTAACTTTGTTATCAAATAGGTGTCAGGTGTCAGGTGTCAGATTCTAATGAATTGCTTTATCTCCGGTCACTGACACCTGACACCCGACATCTGACACGCAAAAAAACATGAAAAACGTCGTCGCAGTAGTCTTGGGTGGTGGCCGCGGCACGCGGCTGTTGCCGCTCACCGCGCTGCGCTCCAAGCCGGCCGTGCCGCTGGCCGGCAAGTATCGGCTCATCGACATCCCCATCTCCAACTGCCTCAACAGTTGCATCAACCAGATCTACGTGCTCACGCAGTTCCAGTCGGTGAGCCTGCATCGCCACATTCGCGGTACCTATCGCTTCGACAATTTCAGCGGCGGCTTCGTGGAAATACTCGCCGCGCAGCAAACCATGGATTCCGACGAGCAGCGCGACTGGTATCAGGGCACCGCCGACGCCGTGCGAAAAAACCTGCGCTACTTCGCGCAAGTGGAAACCGAGTACGTGCTCATCCTGTCCGGCGATCAGTTGTACCGCATGGACTTCCGCGACATGATCAGCACGCACGAGGCGACCAAGGCCGATGTCACGATCGCCGCCAAGCCGGTCAGCCGCGCCGAGGCCGGCGCGATGGGCATCATGCGCGTGAATAACACCGGCCGGGTCGTCGGCTTCCTCGAAAAGCCGCAAACCAACGAAGAGCTCAACGACGTGGCGATGGATCCGCAATGGCTCGAGGCCCGCGGCATCGAAAGTCGCGGACGCGATTGCCTGGCCAGCATGGGCATTTACCTGTTCCAGCGCGACACGCTGCTGGCGGCCCTCGAAAAAACCAACTATCGAGATTTCGGCAAGGAAGTGTTTCCGGCCTCGATGCGTTCGCGGAACGTCCAGGTGCACATGTTCGACGGCTATTGGGAGGACATCGGCACGATCCGCGCGTTCTACGATGCGAACCTGCGGCTTGCGCATCGGCATCCGCCCTTTGACCTGGCCTCGGCCACCGCGCCGATTTACACGCGGGCCCGCTTCCTTCCGCCCACGCGCGCCGACGGTGCGACAATCCAGCAAAGTCTCGTGTCCGACGGCTGCGTGATCGGCCAAGGCGCACGAATTGAAAATAGCGTCGTCGGCCTGCGCTGCCGCATCGGCAACAACGTGACGATTCGGAACTCCGTGATCATGGGCGCCGATTACTATGAAACGCCGGCCCAACTGTCGGCCGACCGCAGCGCGGGTCGCCCGCCCATCGGCATCGGCGATGGCGCGGTGATCGATGGCGCCATTGTCGACAAAAACTGCCATGTTGGCGCGGGGCGCAGGTGATAGGCAATCCGCAGCAGCTCGATCGCGTCGTGGGCGAAAACTTCGAAATGCTTGACGGCATCCTGGTGCTGCCGAAGAATGCCGTGCTGCCCGACGGCTGGCGACGGTAGGGTGGGCACCGCCCACCTTTCACGTCGCCGTGCGTCGTCATGTTGGGCCGTGTCCACCCTACGATCGTTAAAATTCGGCTTGATAGACGGCCTCGCCGCAATATGCCATATTTGCTGATAGCGCGATTTTGGCGGAAAATCGGCTTGTTTCGCCTCAGCGATTTGCCATTGCATTCGGAGTCTAAGCGGATGAACGTATCGATTCGAAATTCGTTTTATCATGTGGGCCTAATTGCACTGCTGGCGGTGGTCCAATTGTCCCTCGGCGCTTTCGCCGCGGCCCAGACTGCCCCCTCGTCGGACGAGGGCCAGGAGAGCATCGATATCAAACCCTACTCCGGCCCGCCAATCTATCTCGACGAACCAGAGGTCATCGCCGCGCCAACGCTTGTCAGGCGCGAGACTCTCCGCGAACAGTATGAAGACGGCAAGAAGCGCATCGAGCGCGAGGTCGCCTATTACTCGGACAATCATTTCGAGGCCGACGGCACCTATCGCGAGTTCTATCCGAACGAGCAGCTATTTGTTGAAGGCCGATTCCGTAACGGCCGGCAAGATGGCGAGTGGACGTTCTATCATGAAAACGGCCAGTTGAATCGCAAGGCGAACTATAGCAACGGTCAGCCTGACGGTTCTTGGGACGTTACGCGGGCCGACGGCACGCTTTCAGCCAAGCGCAGCTTTCGCAACGGTCAGCGCCACGGCGACTGGCTTACGTACGATGCGTCCGGACAGAAACCGTTGCGCGAAGAGCATTACGTCGACAGTAAGCCGGAGGGAGTTTGGAAGGTCTGGCATGCCAACGGCCAGCAGCGGCAACAACTGGGTTTCAAGCAGGGTCAGCTTGATGGCACCAGCATCGAATGGGACGAAAACGGCGAAAAGCGCGTTGAAGTCTCGTATACGAATGGGAAGTTGGACGGAACGCGCACGCTGTGGCTCAAAGACGGCCGCAAGATCACCCAGAACTACGAAGACGGAAAGCTCGTTTCGCAATCGAACGAGGGATAGACGACCAACTCGATCGCTTTTTAGCCCAAAGCTTGGGAAAAGCGGCTGAATCCCTTACTCGCGCTTCCGCTTATTGATTTCCCTCCTTTGCGCTTCGGCCTGGTGTGCGGGCGCTTCGTCGATGCCGGCTTAGGCGGTACAATTTCTTGGCCAAGTATGCCGCCGTCTGACTTTCACTTCTGACGTTTATCGGCCGGACGAACAGCCGGTTTGCATCAAAGCCGTCAACGTCTCGCCTCACCAAGTTATTTCATGTCGTCACCAACCGTTCCATCGAAGCCGACCGATCAAAAAGCGCGCCCGCGACTTCGCCCGCCGGCCGCCGCCCTGTGGATGATCGTGGTGTTGGTGCTGTTTCTGGCGTTCGTGGCCTCCCGATGGCTGGTCGCCGACATGGCGGAAATCAAGTACACGTTCTTTTACCAGCAGCTTCAGGCCCGCAACATCAAGTCGCTGGAGATTCGCGGCCAGAAGGCCTACGGCGAATTCATCGAACCGCCTCCGTCGCCGACTGCTTCGCAAAAGCCGGCGGATCGCAGCGAGAGCGAAGGGGCGCAGCCCGCCACGTCGCCGCGACGCTTACCTAAGAAATTTGTCGTCAATTTGCTTAGCCCGGAGGTTGATGCCGAGCTGCGCAAATCGCTAATTGACGCGGGTGTCGACGTCACAAGCCGCCCGCCCACCGACTACAGCCAGGTGCTGCTCCTGGTCTGGCTGGGACTCCTGGCGTTTTTGCTGATTGGCGGTTGGACCATGGCCCGCCGGGCGCGCGACCAGATGCTCGGCGGCGGAATGCTGAGCGGAGTGTTGCGCAGCCCGGCGCGCCGCTACGAGGCCGAACAAGGGCGCACGACGTTCAATGACGTGGCGGGACTGACCAACGTCAAAGATGATCTGCAGGAGATTGTCGACTTCCTACGCGACCCGGCGCGATTTCAGCGGCTCGGCGCCCGCGTGCCCAAGGGCGTGCTGTTGATGGGGCCGCCCGGCACCGGCAAGACGCTGCTTGCCAAGGCCGTAGCCGGCGAGGCCGGCGTGCCGTTCTTTTCCATCAACGGCTCGGAATTCATTCAGTTGTTCGTGGGCGTCGGCGCCGGCCGCGTGCGCGACATGTTCCAAACCGCCCAGGCCAGTTCGCCTTCGATCCTGTTCATCGACGAAGTCGACGCCATCGGCCGTCAGCGCGGCGCGGGCCTGGGCGGCGGACACGACGAACGTGAGCAAACGCTCAACCAGATCCTCAGTGAGATGGACGGCTTCAGTCCCACGAGCGCCGTGATCGTGCTGGCCGCCACGAACCGGCCCGACGTGCTCGACCCCGCGCTGTTGCGTCCCGGCCGGTTCGATCGGCACATCACGGTGGACCGGCCCACGCTGGCCGGCCGGCGTCAGCTGTTCGAAGTTCATTCGCGCGGCGTGCCGCTGTCGGATGACGTCGACTTCGAGCGCCTGTCGCGCGCCACGGTGGGCATGACCGGGGCGGACATCCGCAATCTGGTGAACGAAGCCGCTCTGTGGGCCACGCGCAACAATCAGAACGTGGTACGCATGGACGATTTCGAGTACGCCCGAGACAAAGTTCTCATGGGCCCAGCACGCGAGGATGTGCTTAGTGACGAGGAAAAGCTGATCACGGCCTATCACGAGGCCGGGCACGCGATCCTGGCCTGGTTCACGCCCGGCTGCGATCGCGTCCACAAGGTCACGGTCATGCCGCGCGGCCGCACGCTGGGCGTCACCCAAATTGTGCCCGAAGAGGAGCGCTACAATATCTCGCAAGGCGACCTCGCCGCGCGGCTGGCAATGCTGCTCGGCGGCCGGGCGGCTGAGAAAATCCAGTTCGATGAATATAGCGCAGGCGCGGAGAACGATCTGCAGGAGGCCACGCGCCTGGCGCGGCGGATGGTGACGCATTGGGGAATGAGCGAACGGCTCGGCCCCGTGGCGTATCATGTGAGCGAAGATCACCCGTTTCTCGGCCGCGAGATCGCCCAGCACGAACGCCAGTTCAGCGAGCACACGGCCCAGGTGATCGACGAGGAAGTGGCCAAGGTGCTGCACGCGGCCGAAGACCGCGCCAAGCGCACATTGCAGCAGCACGCGGGCAAGCTGCGAAAAGTGGCCGAAACGCTGCTGGAGCGCGAGGTGCTCGACGAACGCGAGCTCCGCGAGCTGATCGGGCCAAGCGTGAACGATGGGAAGGAGCGCGCGCGATCGGCTGGCCCGGCTCAAGTGGCCTCGGTGCGCGAGTAGTGGCGTACCTTATTGCGGCAGCTGCAGCTCGTCCGCAGCGACGATGTCTTGACCTGGAGCGCGAATGTGCATCACAAAAACGTCTTGTCCGCGAATCGTGTACAGCGCCCGGTAGTTTCGTCCGTGACGCGTGTGAAACATGATTTGGCGGATTTCTAATTCCTGGTCCTCATTTTCCGGCGCCAAGCCATATCCACTCGCCGAATCTTCCAAGAGTTTTACGGTATTCTTCCACGCCTGATGCCATGCAGCGGCGCCGTCCGGTGAACGGTCATAAAGCCACGTTACGATGTGGTCGAGATCGCCCTCCGTGCGCCACAGCAAATGAACATTGAATCTCATCAGCCCGGCAAGTTGAATTTTTGGTCAATGTCGCGAGATACATCGGCCGCCGGGCGGTACCTGCCAGCCCGAAAATCCTCGGTTGCCTCTTGGAGCGCCTGATTGACCTCGTCGCGTTCGCGAGCGGCCAGCCATTCATCGGCAAGCTCGTTAATCGATCGAGCGCCACCGTTCGTCAATTTGGCAGTGGCAAAACGATGGAAGTCTTCAAGTTGTTCGAGTGTAATTGACATGGCACAAAGACAAAGTTTCAACTCCTATGTCATTTTATCATCCCTGGTGGCCTGAGCAAAGATTATTGCGCTCACAGGTTCCGAACTCGATGACAAACGGCCCATTGGTTTGCACATCGTGGCCGAACCGTTAAGCTATCGTCTAGCGATAACAAACTGCCAACTTTAAACCATGATTCCTTCCGACGACGCCATCAATGCATTACGCGAAGCGCTGCGCGTTTCGCCCACCAATATTCCGCTGCATAAGCATCTTGCCGAGTCGCTGCTCAAGCTCGGGCGCTTCGACGAAGCAGAAGCGGCCTATCGCGAAGCGCTCGCCGCCGCGCCGCATCATGTGGAGCTGAAGCTTGGCCTGGCCGGCGCGTATTACCAGCAGCAGAAGAATTCGCCGGCGCTGGTGATCATTGAGGACTTGCTGGAAGCGTCCGATCCGCCGGCGGCCGCCTACATTTGGCACGCGAAACTTCTAATTCGCGCCGGCGAACCGCAGCGCGCGGCCTATCAATATCGGCAAGGCGTCGAGATCGACTCCGCGGTCGCCGATGCCGAGCTTGCGCGCGAGTTGGGTATCACCGGGACCTCTGCCGACTACGAGGATGACGAAGTTGTGGACGGAAAAGTTCGCCAGCGCGCGGGCGACCAGCCGGGAGAATTCGAAGGCGACATCGAACGGCCCAAGACGGCCTTCGGCGACGTCGGCGGCATGGACTCGGTCAAGGAAGAGATCCGCATGAAGATCATCTTGCCGCTTGAGCATCCGGAGATGTTCGAGGCCTACGGCAAGAAGGTCGGCGGCGGCATCCTCATGTACGGCCCGCCCGGCTGCGGCAAAACGTACCTGGCCCGTGCCACCGCCGGCGAAGTGAAAGCCGGCTTCCTCTCGATCGGCATCAGCGACGTCTTGGACATGTGGATCGGCAGCAGCGAGAAGAACCTGCACGAGCTGTTCGAGCAGGCCCGCCGCAACCGGCCATGCGTGCTGTTCTTCGACGAAGTCGACGCGCTCGGCGCCAGCCGAGCCGACATGCGCCACAGCGGCGGCCGGCATCTCATCAACCAGTTCCTGGCCGAGCTCGACGGCGTCGATGCGGCGAACGAGGGCGTGCTCATCCTGGCCGCCACGAACGCGCCGTGGCACCTCGACACCGCCTTTCGCCGACCGGGCCGGTTCGATCGCATCGTGTTCGTGCCGCCGCCGGACCAGCCGGCCCGCGCCGCCATCCTGCGGCTGATGCTCACCGGCAAGCCGAGCGACAACATCGACTTCGACCAACTGGCCAAGAAAACCGCCGACTTCTCCGGCGCCGACCTGAAAGCCGTCGTCGACCAGGCCGTCGAGGCCAAACTGCGCGAAGCCATGAAATCGGGCCAGCTCCAGCCGCTGCGCACCAAGGACCTGCTGGCCGCCGCCGGCAGCGTGAAGCCTTCGACGCGCGAATGGTTCGCCACCGCCCGCAACTACGCCCTCTACAGCAACCAAGGCGGCGTGTACGACGATATCCTCAAGTACCTCAAGCTCTGACAACAAGGTGCGACGTGGGGTGGCACTATTCAAGAGGTTTGCAACTCTTTGAGTTCCAGCGCTATCATGAGGCACTCGACTCGTTTACCGATGAATTAGCCGCCGAACCAAATTCCGCCCCGGCGCTAGCTATGCGGGCGTCTTGCCTCCTCCATCTCAGAAGGCCCCGTGACGCGGACCATGATATTTGCAGCGCGCTGGGTTTAGCGCCGGAGTTTGCCTTTGCTTACTATATCCTAAGCTATGTGCGCCATTACCAGGGACTTATCGACCAGGCGGAAGAAGCGATTCGAGAAGCATTGCGCCTTGAACAGGATGCAGCATACTTTTGTTGGTTAGGAGAGCTTCTCATGTTGAGGAACAGGCTGCACGAAGGACGCATCGTCCTCCAACAATCCCTTTCTCTTGATCCAACGCACGTGCCGTCACTGCTCCTCCATGGAAAATTGATGGCCAGACTAGGCCGTTACAGCGAGGCAAAGGAATCGATTCTTGAAGCACTTTCAATCCATCCCGAGCAACCAAGCGCGCACCTCGCGCTAGGTTCGGTCACCTTGCAGACTGGACGCCCATCCGAGGCGCGAGACGCTCTGCGCGAGGCTCGCCGGCTAAGCCCGGTCATTCACCACGACCGTAATGCGCTTGCAATTGCTTACGGCCGACTGCTGTGGCCGTTCCGCGTCGTCGATCGGTTTTTGATTCGTTTCCCCTCTTGGCGGCCGTCGATGCCGCTGGAGCCTGGTCGCAGTAGCCGCCGCACTAATGCTGCTCATCACGTTGGGATTGAAAGAACATGCTGTGCCAAAGGCAGCGCTGTTTTCGATCGTGCTGAACCTGTTTCTGGCGCCGATCACGTTTGACATGATGGCTCACGCCACTGGTAAAATCGCCTATCGAAGAGATTTGGACATCCCGTGGCCGGCGCTGTTTCCCGAATTGCTTCGTTTCGCATTTCCTGTAACTTGTCATTTACTCGTGACCTGGCTGGCATTTGCCTCTGCGCAGCCCAGTGTTGGCGGTCATAGTGTTTACCATGTTGCCGCACGCAGAGCTTATTCTGATACTCTTCAGGCAAATGAACAATTGTGAACAGTCGGACTCTGGGTTAGCATTCGCGGGAATTGGTACTCCAATGGCGATCGGCTTTTATGTATGGCTCGTGGCTCAATCCATTGTCGGCCTTGTGATATCCTGGCTCGTTTCATTAGTCTTTTCGCACGTACTTACCGTGCACTACCGTTCATCCGCGATTCGAACTGCAAATTACTCACTATGAAACCAGCCTTCGATCGCAGCGTAGTGCCATGCCTCACCAACATAAAATAAAACACGGCACTCCGAGCAGTGACCATCCAGTCGGCGTGTGCGACGATTTTCTCACGTATTTGAAGCCCCAGCTTGCAACGGGTGGCGCAGAGATGGCCAGGAGAAATCGATGAGCGGTGCCTTGGTTCGCGCGCAACTCCTTTTTCAACACTCGCGATACTCCGAGGCCGAAAAGGAGCTGCGCCGCGCCCTAGGTGAAAGTCCAAACGAGGCTGCAGCGCATGCGCTTTTGGCGATCTGCCTTGCTGAGCAGGACAAGCTCGAAGAAGCACAGTTTGCGGCCGAGGAGGCGATTACACTCGAGCCCGATTGGGCTTACGCCCATCATTGCCGCTCCGTGGTGCTGGAGCACCGCAAGCGGTACGCCGAGGCCGAGGCATCGGCTCGCGAGGCAGTAAGGCTGGAGCCGCTCGATCCCGACTACCGCGCCCGACTCGCCGCGACGCTCTTCACTCAACGGAAATGGCAGCCGGCCTGCGATGCTGCAACCGAAGGACTCGCGCTCGATGCCGATCACCAGGCCTGCAGTCACCTGCGCTCGATGGCGCTTACGAAGCTGGGCCGGCAGAGCGAGGCCGTCGCTTCTACTGACGAACTGCTCGCGCGCGACGCCGACAACCCGATGGCTCACACGAACAAGGGATGGGCCCTCTTACATCAGGGAAAGCCGCGCGAATCGCTGGAGCACTTCCGCGAGGCGCTGCGGATCGCGCCGACCTACGAGTACGCACAGCAGGGCATCGTCGAAGCGCTCAAGGCCCGCAATCCCATCTACCGCTGGATGCTTGCGTACTTTTTGTGGATGGCAAGGCTCAGCAACGGCGCCCGCTGGGGCGTCATCATCGGCGGGTACTTCGGCGCGAAATTCCTGAGCAGCCTGGCGCGAAACAATCCAGAGTGGGCGCCGTGGATCATGCCGTTCACGATGCTCTACCTGGTGTTCGTTCTGCTTACTTGGTTCGCGTATCCGCTGTTTAACCTGCTGCTGCGGTTCAACAAGTTCGGGCGATACGCCTTGTCGCGCGATCAGCGACGCGCGTCGAACTGGTTCGGCCTTTGCCTGGCTGGGTTTGTCGTGGCGGTTATTGCCAACATCGCCTTTGGCGTTCCGATTGCGTTTTTGGTTGCCGGGTTTGCAGTCGGCATGTCGCTTCCCTTGGTAACGATCTACCAATGCGACATCGGCTGGCCGCGACAATCGATGACGTCGTTTACCGCCGCGATGGCGGCTATCGGTGTACTGGCGATCGCCCTCTCCGCAGTCGGCCACGACGCGGGCAGCCTGCTCGTGGGCCTGTTCCTCTTGGGCTTCATCGCCACGCCCTGGGTGGCTAACTACCTGGCCACGGCAACCGCGACGCGCTGACGGCTTCGCTCTGAATACCGCAAATCGCTCATTTTTCGCCCACAATCGCCAAGTCTTGGAAACTTCCTCGAATAGCGGATAATCGGGCTGAAGCGATCGGCCGCCTCCGCTAACGAATCCCCGGCAGTGGTAGAATTCACGTATGAGCACCGTCCAAGAGCCATTCCTGCCCGAGCACTTCATCAACCGCGAGTTGAGCTGGCTGGAGTTCAACGCGCGCGTGCTGGAAGAGGCCGAGGATGCTGAACAATCCGCTGCTTGGAGCGGGTGAAGTTCCTGGCGATCTTCGCCTCGAACCTGGATGAGTTCTTCATGGTCCGCGTGGCCGGGCTTCGCGAGCAGGCCTTCGGCGACATGCTGCCGCAGGACCCGCCGGCCGACGGCCTCAAGCCGCTCGCGCAGCTGCAACGCATCGCCCGCCGCACCGAGCAGCTCGTCGGCCCAGCAATACGAGTGCTGGAACGAATCGATCGTGCCGGCGCTCGCCGCGGCCGGCATCCGCATTCACGCGGTGAAGGATTTGGAATCGAAACCGGAGAAGTCGCTCGACAAGTACTTTCGCCAGGCCGTGTTCCCCGTGCTCACGCCGATGGCGATCGACCCGGCCCATCCCAGCCCGCGGTTCCACAATCGCGGCCTGTACCTGGCGGCCATGCTCGAGCGGATGAGCGGCATCGGCCCGCCGCGGCTGTTCGCCGTCGTGCAGGTGCCGCAAGTGTTGCCGCGGTTCGTGTCGGTCGAGCCCGACGACAAACAGAATTTCGTGCTGCTGGAAGACCTCATCGCCAGCCGCCTGCCCGAGCTGTTCGGCGGCTATCGCATC
This sequence comes from uncultured Planctomycetota bacterium, assembly GCA_963713365.1. Lineage (GTDB taxonomy): Bacteria > Planctomycetota > Planctomycetia > Pirellulales > Lacipirellulaceae > JABDGM01. The sequence continues at coordinate 75,250 of CAVQLN010000018.1, forward strand.
GTCGACCACGCCACGTTCCGCCTCACCCGCGACATGGACGTCGAACCTGCTGGAGCAGGAGGCCGACGACCTGCTTGCGGTCGATCGAATCGCGCTTGCGCGCCCGGCAGCGGACCGAGGCGGTGCGACTGGAGATTTCGGCCGGCATGAATCCGGCCTTGCTCAAAATGCTCGTGACCGAAGAAGAGCTGCACCACGACACGAAAGCTGCAGCCGCCCTCGCCAGAGGCCGGCTACAACGAGGTCTACGAGATTCGACGGCCCGCTCGACATGACGTGCCTGTTCGAGCTGGTCCGCGTTGTCGACCGCAAGGATTTGCGCGACCCGCCGCTCGTGCCGCGGCCGCCGGTCGGGCTGCGGCGAGTACGACGACTTGTTCGCCGAAATCGCCGAACACGACATGCTGCTGCACCATCCCTATCGAATCGTTCGTGCCGGTGCTCGATTTCATCGAGCACGGCCGCCCGCGATCCGCAGGTCCTGGCCATCAAGCAAACGCTCTATCGCACCAGCGGCGACAGCCCCATCGTGCGGGCGCTGGCCGAGGCCGCCGAGAACGGCAAGCACGTGACCGCACTGGTGGAGCTCAAGGCCCGCTTCGACGAAGCGAACAACATCACCTGGGCCCGGCACCTGGAGCGGGCCGGCGTGCACGTCGTGTTCGGCTTCATGGGCCTCAAGACGCATTGCAAGCTGGCGATGGTCGTCCGCAAGGAAGGCAAAAAGGTCCGCCGCTACGTGCACCTGAGCACCGGCAACTACAACCCCAACACGGCCCTTGTGTACACCGACCTCGGCCTGTTCACGGCCGACAAGGTGATGGCCGACGACGTCTCGGCCCTGTTCAACTTTCTGACCGGCTATTCGCAGAAGCACGAATGGCAAAAGCTGGTGGTCGCGCCCAGCGACTTGAAGCGGCGCACGATCGAGCTGATCAACGAGCAAGCCGCACGGGCCCGCGAAGGCAAGCGGTCGCGGATCTTCGCCAAGCTGAATTCGCTCGTCGATCGGCAGACGATCGAAGCGCTGTACCGGGCCAGCCAGGCGGGCGTGCCGATCGACCTCATGATCCGCGGCATCTGCTGCCTGCGGCCGGGACTGCCGGGCATCTCCGAAACGATCCGCGTTTTCAGCGTCGTCGACCGCTTCCTGGAGCACAGCCGAATTCTGGTGTTCGGCGACGGCTCAAAGCAGCAGGTTTTCCTCAGCAGCGCCGACTGGATGCCGCGAAACTTCGAGCGGCGCGTCGAGGTGATGTTCCCGGTCGAGGCCGAGAATTCGCGGCGGCGGATCGTCGAAGAGATCATTCCTATGTATCTCGAAGACACATTGCGGACTCGTTTGCTTCGGCCGGACGGCACTTACCAACGCGTGGCAGAGGCCGACAAACCGCCGCGCCGCAGCCAAAGCGAGCTCCTCGCGCTTGCCGCAACGCGCGAAGAAGCGGCTGAATTGGAGGAAAACCTCGCGCCTTCGTTCGACTCGGTTGCCGCCGCCGCCGGTGGCAACGGCCTGCCACTCAACGTCCGCCCCAAGCGAAAAAAACGAAAACGCTCAACCGCGCGGTAATTTGGGTGCCGGTGGCACACAGCCGGTCTTCACGCCGCGGCTCGAAGCGGCATCGCGACCGGTTCGACTCGCGGTCGTCGCCAGGGCGCGGTGGCCGCTTCTTCTTCCGCAACGGCCGCCTGAATGTGCTCGATGTAACGGCCGATTGAATGATCGGCGAAGTGATCGAAGCTGCCCTCGCGCAATCCGCGCACGAAACCGCGCCAGCGATCCTTCACACGCTGCCACGCCGTGAGACGGCGAATCTTGCCGTAGGCGTTGAGATACACTTCCTGACCCTTATGCCGAAAGCCGAGCCAGGCCGGCGGCAACTGCGTGATGATGTCGTTGTTGTTGACCCAGCGATAAGCTTCCATCTGGACGTAGTTCACGTAGCGCCGACTGCCGATTCGCGGGCTGCCGAACGTGAACAGCCCCTGCGGATTGGAGCGAATGTGAAGACAGCGTGCAACGGCCGGCGCAAATCGCCGCCATCGCGCCGCCCAATGAATGGCCAGTAAACCACAGCGCGCGCCGGTTGCTCGCCAGCGCCTGCTCCAGCCGCGGCCAAAGGTCGTCGACTTCCTGCTTGAATCCGCGATGCACCCAACCCACCGTCTCGCCAACCACCACGCCCAGGTTGAGATCGGCCCGCACGTCGTTCCAATCATGCGGCTCCGTGCCGCGGCACGTGACGACCGCATCATCGCTCGTTGGCAAAAATGTATGCCTGGGCGCCGTCGCGGTCGTAAAACCGAATTTCCGGAAAGCCCATCTCGAACGCCCGTTGGCCAGCCTCGGCCCGCGGCAAATAGGCAACATTCGACAGCTCGGCAAACAACAGCGACTTCCGCAGCATGCTCAGCGATTCGATCGGCCCAGCAGCCACCGACGTGGCGGCGCCGGCGACGGGCGCATTGAGTAAGCCGACAGCATGTTGTGCGAATGAACCCATGGAAGAGAAATCTAAAAGGCAATTAGCGGCGGGGCTTGCCCCGCTCGTCTGGCGCAAGAGCGCGGCGCTTCCCAATTAACTAATCTTCGGCATAACGGAAGATGTAGCTGAGCTGCCGCGGCGCTCAAATGTGTGCCCGATCGCTCGACGCAATCAATTCGCGTCGGCTGCCGCGAGCAATTCCTCAAAGTACCGCCGCGCCGATTCTTGCTCAGCTAGCAATGCCTGCCGCGATTGGACTTCGAGGTCCTTCATCGCACGAACGCGTGCCTCGGCCGCGGCAATCCAGTCCAGAAAGAACTGCACACTGCGCCGGCTGACGCGCGGACGGCCGGCTTTCTCAACGTAGTAGGGGCCGCTCGATGCGAATTGATAGGTTCGCTGGTTGGCCGTCACAGCTCGCACAAGGAACCAGCCGCTCTCATCGAAATGTAGCGGCGGCAGCCGCCCCTTCTGCTTCGTCCAATCGGCCAGTCGCACCTCGTTCTCAACGTTTCCGTTTTTCACGATTTGCAAGTACTCAACGGGCACGCGCGTCGCCAGATCCAAAGCGATTTCCAACGTCAGAGGGGTGCCTTCATCAAGACGAAAGACGTATCCAGGCGGATGACCCTTAACCGCCGGCCGCAATAGGGGGCCGTTCGTGACAAAAACCCGGCCGCCCTCCAAGCCGTCCCACCAAGCCTCGTCCGAAAACGTTTCGCCGCAATAAACGTACACGCGGTTCGTGCCCACCGGATTGTCGTTCTCACCGGAACCGCTTCCCGCCGCCGGTGGAATCCGCAGGCCGCAATTCAGTGCGTGATAATACACGGCCTCGGCCCAGCGGCCATTGCCGGTGCGGCCCGGAAAGAGCGAGCGATCTCGCGGCCGGCCGTCCTGTTCGTTGTCCAGCACATCGTCGCGCAGCGCGTGATGGTTGATCAGGTTCAGCGCATCCAACTGTCCGCCGGCCAACCAGGCGGGCACGTCCCAGGCATACGGCGTACGCGAAACGACGCGGCCACCGAGCGAACGAGCCTGCTTGATAAATGCCAAAGACGAAGGGCCACGATCCGTTGATTGGGCCTCGAGTTGTTTTTGTAAATTGAGAAACAGTAGTTCGCCGGCGGATCGATGCTCGGTTGACGACCGCTCTCCTTCGGTTGGAGCCACGCTCAGCCCTTCGGCCCGCATGATCAGCGGCATATCAGTCCGCAGCCTCGCAACATCCAAGTCGCCGCCATACCAGCCTTCCTTGGCCAAATCGGCGAATCGCTTCATCTCGATTCGCTCGGAATCGTCGGCGTGCCGTTCGATCTCGAAATGTCCGCTCTGGGTGCGGTACTCGGGACCGGCGTCCAGCTCGAACGTGTACTGGCCAATGCGCAGCGGCAGCGTGAGCTGCCCGTCGATGTAAAAATGGCCGCCAAACTCCGCCGTGTTAGGCAGACGAAGCGTAAGCGGCCGGCCGCGAGAATTCGTAAGGTGCATCCTCGCGGCAATCGGCTTGCCCGTCTCGCCGTCGACCACTTCAATCGTCAGTTGACCATCGCCGCGCGGAGCCGCATGGCTCGACTGGCAACAAGATGCCACCGCAACGAGCGAGAAAATGCTGGCAAATAATACCGGAAGTCGATTCATTGCGGCGCTTCGAAGTGCCTTGCGTTGGGTCCACTTTTCAACAACTCCAGTCTAGCACGCCCACGATATCGCGGCGGGGCTTGACTGCGGCGAGCTCAGTCGAGCGGCCCCGCGCGTGGGCCGCTCCGCCAGGCAATTTTGCTTTACTCGCCTTTACCGTAGAATGAACGGTAGTTGCAGTGCGAGAGTCCGATACTGGCTCTCGACTGTCGACTCTCGACTTTCAGCTCTCGACTATCGTCCATGGCCAAAGACCATTACGCCGCGCTGGGCGTTTCGCGCACCGCCTCGCAAGAGGAAATTCAAAAGGCCTATCGACAAATGCGCGCAAATACCATCCCGACATGAACCCGGATGATGCGTCGGCCAAGAACAAGTTTCAGGAGGTCCAGGCCGCTTACGAGGTTCTCAGCGACCCGGATAAGCGCAAGCGGTACGACCAATTCGGTGCCGACTTCGAACAGGTTGGCGCCGGCGGGGGACCGCGCGGTTGGCGTTACACTACCTCGCACGGCCCGCAAACTTACCCATTTGATTTGGACGATCTGTTCGGCGGCGGCGGTGCGAATGTCGAGGGCGGCGGCAACTTCTCCGATTTGTTCAGGCAATTCGGCCGCGGTCGCGGTGGCCGGCGCGAAGCCCGGCCTGCGCGCGGAAACGACTTAAAGCACGAGCTTACGGTGCCGTTTGCGACGGCCGTGCTGGGAGGCGAAGCGGCGCTAACGCTCCGTCGGCAAAACGGCGAACTCGAAACGATCCGTGTGAAGATTCCGGCCGGCATCGATGACGGCAAAAAGATTCGCCTCCGCGGCCAAGGCGAGCCAGGAATGAGCGACGCACCGCCCGGCGATATCCTGCTTACGATCCACGTCAGCCCGCATCCTCATTTCCGCCGCTCCGCCAACCGCCTCGATGTTCGCGTGCCTATCACGCTGGCCGAGGCGGCGCTGGGTGCTAAAGTCGACGTGCCTACGCCGCACGGCACGATTTCGCTCACCGTGCCGCCCAATACGTCGAGCGGCAAACGGTTGCGAATCAAAGGTCATGGCGTACGGCCAGCTAACCAGCCCCCGGGCGACTTGTTTGCGGAGATTGAAATCGTATTGCCCGACGGTTTAACGGCCGAAGAGCGCGAGCAGCTAGCCGAAATCGCCAACCGCTATCCCCATTGGCCGCGTACGGAGCTGCGATGGTAACTAGTTACGTCGCCTTAATGATACATCGGGCCAGCTATTTGCTGGCCGCCGAAGCAATTCGGCCGGTGCTCGAGCGGCTCGATCCGCCGCGTCGCGCTGCCGTCGTGATGGCTCTCTTGGCGCTCGTGCTCACGGGCTTACTGCTGGTGGCTTGCGCAATGCTCGGCGGACATTGGGTCCGCCGCATGGCTCGCCATCGCCCGGGAAGTCCCCGAACTAGCGTCGCCATCCGCAGGTCCAGCAACGAGCGCGTTTGCGCAGGCGCTGCACGAGTTCCTGCCCGTATTTCAATCCGCCGACACAATTCATATCGATCCTTCGACGAAGGAAACGAAGGCGGACCCGTAGGGTGGGCATCGCCCACCACACGTTGTAGCTTGAAACGGTGGGCGGTGCCCACCCTACGCGCCATGCCCAGCCAGCGATTTCCAAAACGATTGCGCCTGCTCAGCGCGAAAGAGTTCGAGCGTGTATTCGCGGCTCGCGCGTCGGTCAGCGATCGCTGGATCGTGCTGTATGGAGCAAAGACCGAAACCGGCCATGCACGTCTTGGACTGACCGTTCCGCGGCGTGTCGGCGGCGCCGTCGTGCGGAATCGCTGGAAGCGCATGCTGCGCGAGGCGTTTCGCTTAAGTCAACATGAATTGCCCGCGGTCGAATTCGTGTGCATACCGCGCTCGACGTCGCCGCCCGAGCTGTCTCAACTGATGGAATCGCTGCGGACGCTGGCACTTCGACTCGAGCGAAAATTGCAGCCGCGCGCTGCGCACCGCAGCCGTCCCCTGCGGCGATCTCGGGCGAACAGAGTTCGCCGGCGATTGAGCAGCCCCAATGACCTCGACGATGAATCGGCTTGCCAAAACAGTCTGGGATCTGCCAAGCACGCTGCTTGTTTCCGCCGCGCGCGTCTATCAATGGACCCTGAGCCCTCTCATTGGCCGCCATTGCCGCTTCGAGCCGACCTGCAGCGCCTACTTCATCCAGGCGGTAGAAAAGTACGGGGCCGTGCGGGGCACATGGCGCGGCCTCAAGCGAATCGGCCGCTGCCATCCGTTCAATCGCGGCGGTTATGATCCGCCGTGAATGCATTCACACTTGTTTGTGGGAGGCGACTCTATCGCCGATGTCGGCCTCAATCGGCGTCGGAGACGCCTCCCACACTCGTACTGCGCTTGCCGCGACAGCAGTGCTAGCCGCAGCTTCCAAGCCGCGACCCTTCTCCCACGCAACTGGTTTAATCGGCCCACCTTGACCCTTAGCAGCTAAGCCAGTACTCTCCGCCCGCTTTTGGCAGGCCTGACCGGTTTCGTGCGCGTTGGCGCACGCGGTCGCGCTGACTGGCAAATCGGCCGCGCCGCACAAGTGGGCGTGGTCCGTTTCGTTCCCGTAACGAAACCGTTCTAAGTTTTTTCCGCGAGGAGCGGCTAAGCATGACGCGTCGCACTCCTATCGGCCGTGCTCGTCGTGTGATGGGCTGTCTTGCTGCTGCGCTGGTTTGTGTTGGTTGCGGCGGCCCAATACTGCGGCCACAAAGCCCCGAAGCCCGCCTCGACCTGCCGCCGATGCCGGACGTGAAGTACGTGTCGGAATACACGCATCCTTACGGAATGGGGTTCGCGAAGCTCGAGGCCGTTTCACTTGTGACGGGTTTGGCGGGCACGGGTTCCGATCCGCCGCCCACTCCGCAACGCGCCGCGCTCCTCGCCGAAATGAATCGCCGGGAAGTCAAAAATCCAAATGAGCTGCTTGCCTCCGGCAACACTTCGATGGTCTTGGTCCGCGCGTTCTTGCGGCCAGGCCTTCAGGAAGGCGACCGGTTCGACGTCGAAGTTCGCGTCCCGACGCAGAGCGACACGACCAGCCTCCGCAATGGCTGACTTGCTATCCACTCGCCTCACCGAATTAGCGGTCCTGGGCGAACAAATTCGCGAAGGCCACTTGCTCGGCCTTTCGGAAGGACCCGTGCTCGTGGATCCGTCCGCTGATCCCGAAAGCGATCCCGCGCTCGCCACGCGCGGCCGCATACTCGGCGGCGGCGTCGCGCTCAAGTCGCGACCGTTGGGTTTGATCCTCAATAATCAGAACAAATCGGTTCGCGTCAGCCAAGACATTGCCAGTTCAATCAACAAACGTTTCCACACGTTTGTCAACGGCCGCAAGCAAGGCGTGGCGACTCCGAAGACCGATGAGTTCATCGATCTGTTGGTTCATCCGCGCTATAAGGACAACATCGCCCGCTACATCGAGCTGGTGCATAACGTCGCGATCAACGAGATACCTGCGGAGCGGCAAGCGCGGCTGCTCTTTTTGCAGCAGCAACTGGCCGATCCGCTCACCGCGGCCAAAGCGGCCATGCGGCTGGAAGCCATCGGCGACGATGAAGCCAAACGAATTCTCAAGCAGGGCATTCTGGTCGACGACCCCGAAGTGCGCTTCTACGCGGCAGAAGCCCTGGCCTACCTGGATGAAACCGCGGCCGTGGAAACGCTTGGCCGACGTGGCCCGCAACGAGCCCGCCTTTCGCGTCAATGCCTCGGCGGCCCTCAGCGCCATGGACGATGTGATGGCCTACGATGCGCTGCGAACGCTGCTGGAGGTCCGCAGTGCCGAAACCCGCTACGGAGCATTCCGCGCCTTGTGGGCCATGAACGAACACGATCCGTTCCTGCGCGACGAAAAACTCGGCGACGCAGTTCCATTATCACGTCCTCGATGTGCCAGGCCCCGATATGATTCACGTCACCGGCAGCCACTTGCCCGAAGTCGTGCTGTTCGGCAAGGACCAGCATTTCCAGTTGCCGCTTGTGCTGGATGCGGGCAAGAAAATTCTCGTGAACGGCATGAGCGGCGAAAAAATCACGGTGACCCGATTCGACGCCGGCGCCGAGACCGAGCAGCGCGTCGTCTCCACCCGCGTGGACGAGGTGATTCGCGCGATCGTCGAGCTGGGTGGCACGTATCCCGACGTGTTGCAGGCGCTTCAGCAAGCGAAGACCGACGGCGCACTCGCCAGCCGCTTCGAAGTCGACGCATTGCCCCAGCCGGGCCGCCCGTATGATCGCTACGCGTCGCAGGCCGAAGCGAATGACGGCGAGGGTGACGTCGCCGGACAGCGACGAGCCGCGGCTTGAAGTCGCCACGCCGCTGCCCGACTTGTACGGCCGACAACGCTAAAACGAGCAGGGAGCTGGGAGCACGGAGCAGGGAGTACTCAGGAATTTTAGCCGTTGCTCATACTCCCCGCTCCCTGCTCCATGCTCCCCGCTACTCATGCTCAAAGCTCTCGAACTTGCCGGCTTCAAGAGCTTTGCCGATCGCACGCGGTTCGAGTTCCCGCGCGGTATCTCCGTCGTCGTCGGGCCAAATGGCTCTGGCAAGTCCAACATCGTCGACGCCGTGAAATGGGTGCTCGGCTCGCAAAGCGCTAAGTCGCTGCGCGGCAAGGAAATGACGGACGTCATCTTCAACGGCTGCGCCACGCGCGCCGCCCTCGGAACCGGCGAAGCGACGCTTACGCTCGACAACGACGACGGCCGGCTGCCGATCGACGCCAAGGAAGTGCATGTCACGCGTCGCGTGTACCGCAGCGGCGAGGGCGAATATCTGCTCAACCGCCAGCCTTGTCGCCTGCGCGACATTCGCGAAGTGCTCGGCTGGCACCGGCATCACCACCGAAGCCTACTGCATCATCGAGCAGGGCAAAGTGGACGCACTGTTGCAGTCCTCGCCGCGCGACCGGCGGATGATCTTCGAGGAAGCCGCCGGCATAAGCCAGTTCAAAGCCAAGAAGGCCATCGCCCTGCGGCGGCTGGAGCGCGTCGAGCAAAATCTGCTGCGCCTGTCCGACATTGTCGACGAAGTCGAAAGCCGCCTGCGCAGCGTCCGCTCGCAGGCCGGCAAGGCCCGCCGCTACCGCGAATGCACAGAGCGCCTGCAGCACCTGCGGACGCAAATCGGCCTGGTGGACTGGCAAAAGCTGACGCGGCAGATCGCCACGCGCGAAGCGCAGTTGGCCGAGCTGCGACGCCGCGCCGACGAGCGCACGCGCGCTCTTGGAGCAAGCCGACCGCCGGCAGCAAGAACTGGATGAGCGATTGGAGTCCGGCATTCGCGCAGTTGCGGGAAATAGAAGCGGTCGCCGCTTCCACGCGCGAGCAAATCGCCGCTCGCCAGGCCACAATTGAAAACCATCTCGCTCGACAGGTCGAATTGCATCAAGAGTCGAGCCATATCCGGCAGCAACTGGCGGCGATGAGCAGCCGCACCGTTGGAGTAGCCGACGAATTTCAAGACGCGGCCGACCAACTTCTACGTGCCGAAGCTGAGCTTGCTGCTGCCGCCGCCGACCGACTCGAGCACATCCGACTGGCTGAGCAATCGCAGCGCGAATTAGATGAAGCAAGGACTAAACTCGACCAAACGGAAGCTCAACGAACCGAGGCAACGCATCGCGCTGCAGCAGCTCGGCGAGCAGTTGGCTTCCTTCGAGTCACAACTCAAGACTGCCCAGGCCGATCAGGAACAACTCCGCACCCAATCCGCCGAGCTCGAGCGCGAGCAGCAGCTTCTCCGGCCCGAGCTCAACCAGTGCGAACAGGCAGAAGCGGACGTGAAGGCCCAAGCCCAATCGCACCAGACCGCGCTCGGAACGGCCGAGCAGCGTCTGGCTCAGGTGCGCAGCGAGCTGGCGCGCGTCGACCGGCAGTATCGCGCAGCTCGAAGGCCAATGCGACGCGCACTGCGCGAGCGCATCGCCGTGCTGTCCGAACTCGAGCACCGGCTCGAAGGCTTGGATGGCGGCGTGCAGCAAGCTTCTGCGGATGGCCCGGGAATCGGCTGGCGAATCGTTTGGCGATATGCTTGGCGTCGTGGCCGATCTGTTCCATTGCGACGTCGACACCGCTCCGCTCACTGGAGGTGGCGCTCGGCGAGCGAGCTCAGTTCATCGTCTTGGCCTCCGCCGATCGATTGCTGGAGCGGCTCGCGGCCCAGCCGCTGGGCGTGCCCGGGCGCGTGGGCTTTCTGCGGCTCGACACGCGGCCACCCGCAACGGCGCTCGATCACGTCGACCTTTCAACAGAGTCGGGCGTGATGGGCCGCGCCGATCAATTTGTCGAAGTGGCCCCCGAACACAGAGCCGCTGGTCAAACGATTGCTGGGTCGAACATGGCTGGTCGATCGCCTGGCGACGGCGCTGCGGCTTTCGCAATCCGCCGGCCGTGGCCTGGAGTTTGTCACGAGCGACGGAGAATTGCTGGCCCCCGATGGCACCTTGGTGATCGGCTCCCGCCTCGCCGCGGCGGGCATCATGTCGCGGCGCAGCGAACTTCGGGCCTGTCACGAAAAGGCCGCCGAATTCGATGGCCAGATCGAGCAATTCGCCACGCTCTACAACAAGCTCGATCAGGAACGCGCTCAGCAGGAAGCTATCGTCGCCTCATCGGCCGCCGCTTGCAGTCGACTGGCGGCCGAGCTGGCCGAATGTTGTCAAAGAACGGCCATCCACGACGGTCGAATGAAGCACCTTGTCCACCGGCACGACGAAGCCACCGATGAGCTTCGGCAAACTGAAAAGCGACTCGCGGAGATTCGTAGCGAGCGCGAATCTATCGGTCACGAGCGAGTCCAGATGGAGCAATCACTAGACCAGATTCAAGCCGATTTGAGTGCGGCTCGCGAATCGTTGATGAATCTAGGTAAACGCCACTCGGAGCTGCTCGAGGCCGTTTCCGGGCGTCACGTCATTGCCGCCAAACACGAACAGCGCGTCGAAATGTTGCGCCAGCACTTGGAGCTTGCGCAGCGTAATCAGCGCGAACGCGAACTGGCAATGTCCGACACACGCAAGCGCCTCGATACGCTCGAAGCCCAGTTGGTCGAGATCGACAAGTCGCTGCTCGCTGGCCGTCAAGCACTCGCCGAGTTGTTTCTCCAAAAAGAACAGCACGCCGAGGAATTATCGCGTCGGTCGGCCGACGACAAGACACTGCGCGGCGAAAGGGCAACGCTTGGAGAGCAAATTCGCGCACGCCGGCAAGAGCTTGCGGCTGCCGAGTCGCAGCATCACAAGGCGGAGGTGGCCGCCAGCACGCTCAGGCACGAACGGCAAACGCTTGCCGAACGGATGCAAGACGATTACGGCATCGACTTGGCAAAAGCCAGCACGGAGCACGGAGCAGGGAGCACGGAGCACGGAGTCGCGATCGACGATTCGCTCCGTGCTCCCAGCTCCCCGCTCCCCGCTTTTGATCGCGCTGCCGTCGAGCGCGAAATCGCCGAGCTCCGCAACCAAATCAACAGCATCGGCGCCGTGAACACCGACGCCCTCGACGAGTTGGAGCAACTGGAACAACGCTTCGCGAAACTATCGGGCCAATACCGCGACTTGGTCGACGCCAAGGCCTCGCTCGAACGGATTATCCAACGCATCAATGTCGATAGCAGGCAACTGTTCCTGACAACGCTGGAAATGGTCCGCGGGCATTTTCAGGAGCTGTTCCGGCGGCTGTTCGGTGGCGGCGAAGCGGACATCATCGTCGACGAAGCGGACGACGTGCTGGAATGCGGAATTGAAATTGTCGCCCGGCCGCCGGGAAAAGAGGCATGCAGCATCTCGCTGCTGTCTGGCGGCGAAAAGACGCTCACTTGCGTCGCCTTACTGCTGGCGGTGTTTCGCAGCAAGCCCAGCCCATTTTGCGTGCTTGATGAAGTCGACGCCGCGCTCGACGAGGCCAACATCGGCCGCTTCATTGCCGTGCTGCGCGAGTTCCTCTCGTTCACGCAGTTCGTCGTCGTCACGCATTCGAAGAAGACGATGGCCGGCGCCGACACGCTGTATGGCGTCACGATGGAAGAATCCGGCGTTTCGAAACGGGTTTCGGTCCGCTTCGAAGACGTCAGTGAAGACGGGCAAATTCGATGCCGCATGCGCGCACTGCTGCAGCATTGCGACTGTGCGCCGCCTGCATCGCATCGCTGATGCTGACGCACATCCAACTGCACCCCAGACTGCCGCACCGTTACATTCCGACCGATCCGTTACGCCGCTAAGAAGCGGCGCAATCCATTCTGCCGGCAAGACTATCGAAACTTTCTAAAGTTCGTTGGTCGGTCTTATCGAAACTAACTATCGGATGGGCCGACGTGCCACGGCGCCGCGCAAAAGTGCGACGTGGTGCACGGGACGGTTCGCAGGGGGGAGCCTGCCAACTTAGTCCTACCTCAGACGTTTGGAGCTGTTAGCTGTTAGCTGTTAGCTATTGGTCAGAGGACGATCTGTCTGCCTCTGGCCAACAGCTAATAGCTAGTGGCTGAGAGCTGCCAAAGGCAAGCGTCTTCCTGCACGTCCTCAGCTTGCCACGGCTTGCCGTGGCTGCCGGGTTTTGCACGCACCGCGCAACGCCCGGAGGCGAGGGCCGGTTATGCCGGTTGATTCGCCTGATTCGCGCCGAGTTGCTCCGCATCGGGAAAATCGAACGGTTTTGACCGATCTCTGCCTGCATTGCTAGCCGATGCCAGCAGTAAGTCAAAGAGGAGCGGATCAGAAGGACCTGACCCAAACCAACGAGGAAGCTGTTAGCCGTTAGCTGTTAGCTCTTAGCCAGAAAGTGTGCCGGGCCGTCCCCGGCCCCGGATCTTCTGGCTAACAGCTAATAGCTAATAGCTAAAAGCTCCCATACGAAACGCCCCGACCCAGACATTTGTCAGCCAGCCTGTGTAAGCGCGAGGGAACAGCGCGCCAGGTTTGCACGACAAATGCGGGGCAAACCGTTCGGCCGCGGCGGACGTCGCCGATGCGGCCGACGACCCAGCGGACACTTAGCAAGACAATTTGGAGAGCCCGATGAAGGTCTTTACTACTGGTCAGGTCGCGAAGATCTGCAAAGTGGCCCCGCGCACGGTCAGCAAGTGGTTCGACTCAGGCCGGCTCAAGGGATACCGCATCCCCGGTTCCCAAGACCGACGCATCCCGCGCGAATATTTGATCAAGTTCCTCAAGGAGCATGGCATGCCCCTTGGCGACCTGGAAGACGAGGCGATGGCCAAGGTGCTGATCGTCGCCCAGGACCAGGTGTTGATCGAGAACCTGAAGCGCGAGCTGCCCGTCGACCGGTCGTTCCGCACCGCGACCGCCGCGAGTGGCTTCGAAGCAGGTATTCAGGCCGAAAGCTTCCACCCCGACTGTATCATCGTCGATTTCTCGATCGGCCAGCTCGAAGCGCTGCAGATTTGCCAGAATCTGCGCCGCAATGCCGAGTTCGGCGAGACGATTCTTGATCGCCTTGCTGCCGGATGACAGCTCGACCGCGCAACTTCGATCGCTCGAGCATCAACGAAACGTTCAAGAAGCCGTTCGACGCGGCCCTGCTTGGCCGAACGCCTGCGAACGCTGATCGGCGCAAAGAAGGAGTTGGTATAAAACAGCGGAGAGCAGGGAGCTAGGAGCACGGAGTCAGAATTCTTTCTTACTCCCCGCTCCCTGCTCCCAGCTCAACGCTTTCACATAAGGGTCGGTCGAACGATTCGACCGCGTGGCGGCGGAGAGATCCCGTCCCTCCGTCGCCCACCACCCGCTCAAGATAAGGCCCGGTTGCCGAGAGGCAGCCGGGCCTTGTTCGTTGAATGGGACCAGCACTCATATTTGACGTGGCCTCGCCCGTGAGTAGAATCGCGGCAAGGAGACATAACTATGTCCACAGCAGCTTCGAACGTCGATGATGCTTATTTAGCCGCTCAGGCCCTCGCGCCACTACAGAAGCTGGAGTTGATTTCTCGCCTATGGGAAGATGTTCGCGAAAGCGGCCAATTCCGACCCAGCGACCACGACTTGGCTTTGATCAAACAACGCTGGGCCGATTACGAAGCCGGAAGAGATACAGCCGTGCCTTGGGAGCAAGTTCGTGACGAAGTCCGGCGTAAGATAGCGTCGCATGAAGAAACTTGATATCCTCCTCTCCGCCCGATTGGAATACGACGAGGCGGTTGACTGGTACCTTGAGAGGAAACGTCTCCGCAGCGAACCGCTTTCGAGCCGAGGTGGAACAAGCAATCGAAGCCGTTCACAAGAATCCCGATCAGTATGCGCGGTGGGACGAGACCTACCGCTTCTATTTGCTCAAGAAATTCCGATACTTCGTGGCGTAGCGGCAGACGGAAGACACGGTGGTAATCGTCGCAATTCGCCACGCGGCGCGAGATCAGGACGCCTGGAAGGGCCGTTAGTCGCCATAGCATCTTTTCTTTGACGATCGAGCGCAAGAACCTTTAGAATCGCAGGTGCCCCCACGTGGCACCTCGCTGATCCTCGTTATGCCGCGCCCGCGCCTGCACAAGTCGAGCATCGTTGTCGGGCTCGTCATCGCCCTGCTGCTGGTCCTCATTGAAATCCCCGGCCGAGTAGTTAGCGGCATAGGCGGCACAGACGTGTCGAAGGTTTTTGAGCATGGCTGGCCGTGGGTCTATTTGCGGCGGGAGACTGCCGAACGGTATGTGCCCGAGTCAGTCACAACTCCGGAAGGACTCTCGCTAGTTCCCAGTTTTAGCCCGGTAATCTATCCGCTCGACATTCGAACCGACCTTCCCCATTGGGGCATTCCCTGGCTCAACGCGGAGAACTGGCGGTTCTGGGAGGCGGATACGGCCGCCGTGCCGCGGCGCTGGGTTTTTAATCCCGCGAACCTGTTTTGGAACGTTGCAATCGCGCTGCTATTACTGGCCGGCGTGGTCGGCGCCTGGGAATTGTGGCGGCGACGACAAGCGAGCCCACTCTCCTTTCGCTTCGGCCTTCGTGGCCTCCTGGTTGCAATTGCGGCCGCGAGCGCCGTTATGGGCTGGCTAACATACGTGGAGCGCGAAGATACACGCGAAACGGCGCTCATCGACAAAGTTTCCCAGCGCTCCGGACCGATGGAGGCCACCTGGTTCGACGTCGATCATGTTTGTGTCGCACCGCTATGGCACCGCTCGCTCGTCGGCGTTCGAGTGTTCCCCGAGTTTTTTTGGCGAGCGTCAGCAGTCAATATTCAGCCTGAGCGCGGCGACAAAACGGAATTGATGTGTGCGGAAATTGCGCAGCTCGATCACGTCACAAAGATCGGAATTGAAGGCCATCTGCGCCACGTACGTTCGCTTTTCGGCCCTCCGCACCTTGGCGCGAGATGAAAACACTAGAAATCTGGCGGCCTACCATCCTGGACGAGCAAGATCTTAACGGGCTGGCACAGCTAAGGCAGCTTCAAAAAATCGTCATCGAAGGCTTAGACGAAATCGACCCGGAAGCGCTAGCGCGGCTCCAATCCGCGCTGCCGAATTGCAAGATCATCGATTCGTTGGACGACTGGTGAGGACGCCGCGATCATGCCGGAACAAACGGATGCTCCTAGAACCGGCTCCCAGTCGGAGCTGGATGAGGCACTTCAAGCTGCCAAATCGCTCGAGCCGAACGACCGGCTGCGGCTGATCATGAAGCTCTGGGCGTCGCTGCCGGCCGACCATTGGGCCGCGCCAACACCGTACGAGCTCCATGAATTCGAGCGCCGCTTGCGCGCTCACGACGAAGGCCGGCTGCTCGACGCGCCCTGGGAATTTGTTCAGAACATCGTCAAGAACCGGTCGCGGTCACGCCCGGTGGCTGAGTCGAAGCTCTATTTTGCCCCACGACGCTTCGATTTGTTCACGATCATGATCGTCACGGCGGCGTACGCCATTTTGCTCAGCCTGATGAGCGCACTTCGCTTTACGCCCGTGCAGAGCTGCTACGTTGCGATTTTCGTTACCGTGGTCGCCATAGCACAGGCTCTCTTGTCGGGTTTATCGATGCCGCGCGCAGTCTCCGTATACTCCGGCATGGTCGCCTTCTTCGTCGGCACGATTAGCTATACGTTTATCGAGCCGCGATTCGATCTGTTCGAGGCGATTCCAGCGGCAATCGTGTTTTCGCTCATCTTCGGAAGCGTCTTGGGCTATCTCGCCGGCGTAATGGTCGGGGGCGTCTTCCTCGTCGCCGACGCGCTGCGCAACCGATACGGCCAGAAAGAGCGAAGAGACTGAATCATCTGCAACACTGCCGTCCGGCGCCGAACCGGCAGTTTCAGCCCATCCACTCGACGACGTCGCCGCTTCGCCTCGATGAACCGATTAATTCAAATGCTGCCCGTCGATCTCTGGAATCGAGCCGTGCTGGCGATATTCCTCGCGTTCTGGGCTGCGAGCTGCATCAACGTGCCGTATCCAAAATACTTCTGGCTGCAGCACGTGCCCACCGTGGCCGTCATCGCCGGCCTGGCGTTTGTGCAAAACCGGCTGGAGATCAGCCGCCTGAGCTACACGCTTTTCATGGCGTTCATGGCGCTGCACGTTCTTGGCGCACGCTACCTCTACTCCTACGTGCCGTACGACGCGTGGTCGGAACAATTGTTCGGCTTCAACGTCACCTACCAATTCGGGTTCACGCGAAACCACTACGACCGGCTTGTCCATTTCTGTTTCGGCTTATTATTAGTGATCCCTGCCTGGCGATTTTCGCGGCGCATCGTTGGGCCTGGATGCGAAATGGAGCACCGCGTTTGCGATCGATGGGCATCCTGTCGGCCGGAGCAGTTTACGAGATCTTCGAATGGCTCGCGGCAATGCTCATGGCGCCCGACTGGGCCGAATCGTACAACGGCCAGCAGGGCGACGTCTGGGACGCCCAACGCGACATGGCCCTGGCGGCTTGCGGCGCCTTGATCGGCCTGACTTTCACCGCGCGAGAATGGATTCGATCGCCCGTCCGTGATAAAGTGCGCAGGGACGATATCTAGCGCGTGGCATGCCTTCGCGCGCGGCTCGAGCGGGGCACCCGGCGACCGGCTTGTGCCGGGTGCCGGGTCCGCCGAAGTCAGCGGCGCAGGCATGATCGAACGAGCGCAATTGAGATTTTTTGACCAACATCCGCCAGGCAATGTAAAATCCAGCGCGGGCGTGGCCTCTGTTTGAGACCAAGAAAATTGGAAACGGCCAAATACGCCTATGCCGGCTCTAGATGATGCCTTTCTTGCGGCGGAGAAGCTCGAACCAGCCGTACGGCTGCAGCTTATCAAGCGATTGTGGCGTTCCATCCCCGTCGACTACTGGCCGCCGCAAAGTGATATGCAATCAGCCGATGTCCGACGGCGGATGGCCAAGCTCGGAGTGGAGCAGACCGAAAGCATTCCGTGGCCGATTGTGGAACGGCTCTTATCCGATTGCGCGCGCTCGTCTGGCAATCAGGTTTTTGCCGCTCCGCGCCGGTTCGATTTGTTCACGATCTTTGTCATCACGATCGCGTTCTCGATCCTGTTTGCAGGCATGCGATTATTGCCGTTGCCGCCCGTGGCAAGCGCTATCGTGGGCGGTTATTTTGCGCTCATCGGGTTAGGCCAGGCATTCTTGTTCCGCGGCAACCGGCCGCGCACGGCATCGGTGCTCGTCGGCATGTTGTACTATGCACTGGTTACCTATATTCTTTGGCAACTCGGCGGTCCGCGGTCCTACGCCACCTCCGACATTGTGGTAACCGGTATTTTCATGCTGATCTTCGGCGCCGTGTTGGGCTTCGTCGCCGGCGCGCTCGTGGGCAGTGTGTTCATGCTCGCCGACGGGCTGCGAAGCGTCACACGACAAAGGCTTGCCCGCGTCACTCCAACTTTCCACGACGACCGCGATCTTGCGGCCTGCAACGAGGTTGAGCCGCCAAAGCTTGCGGAAGCGTCGCCAATCAGCGGCTCGCCAACATGAGAAAGTAATCAAGCGCAGCACAATGAGTGATCTATCCCATTTCGATGAAAAAGGCGCCAGCCGCATGGTCGACGTCGGCGCGAAGCAAGTCACGCGCCGCATGGCGCGGGCCAGCGGCCGCGTGACAATGGCCGGGGAAACACTGCAGCTAATTCGCGACAAGAAAGCTGCCAAAGGCGACGTACTTGAAGTGGCCCGCCTGGCCGGCATCATGGCCGCCAAGCGCACGGCCGAACTGATCCCGCTCTGCCATCCGCTGCCGCTCGAATCGGTGACGATCGATTTCACGTTTGTCGACGACCGCACGCTGGCGATTAATGCGACTGCCTGCGTCGAATCCAAAACCGGCGTCGAAATGGAAGCACTCACCGCCGTCAGCGTCGCTGCGCTCACCGTCTACGACATGACGAAGGGCATCGACCGCGGCATCACCATCGGCCCCATCCAGCTCGAAGAAAAATTGGGCGGCCGCAGCGGGCACTGGGTCCGTCCACGCGAATAGTATTTCAAACTCTTGTTAGCGAGTGCTCAACCATTTGGACGCCGTGCCTAGATCTTTGGCCAGATTGGCTCGTGCCCGACGCAATAACTCTCGCACGGCGCCGGGCTGCGATTCAGGCGCTGAGCGATCTCCTGGGTATTCCGTTGCTCAAAGTAAAACGCAATGACTGCCTCGCGCTGATCGTCTTGAAGACGAGCGAGACAGACCTGAACCGCCTCGCGTTCTTCGCGCCTGCGTGCCGACCGGTCCGGCGGATTGGATTCACTGAAAACCCAATCCCATACACTATCAAGTGACTCGTCGGAAAATCGCTGAATATCGAGATGCATCGCCTGCCCGCCGCGTTTGGCGCGGCCAAGCTTGCGAGCGGCGTCAACCACGCGGTTTGTCGCCATGCGATTGAGCCAGGCTCCAAACGAAGCAGTGTCCGTCGTAGAGAAGCGGCCGATCTCTTGATAAATCGACGTCAGCACCTCCTGCATTAAATCCTGCACCTCGACTTTGGCGGCAAGGCCGCTGCCAAGTTTTTGTCGGATGGTGGCTTCGATTTCCGAATAGTGAATCAAAAGCAGGCTTTGCAAAGCAACTTTGTCGCCGGCCACGGCGCTCATGATGAGATCTTCCTCGGCGGGCATATTCTGTCTTGCTGTATGCCAATTCGTAATCCTGCAATTTCGACGAAAGCCTGTCTAGTTGCCCTGCTGAGCGGGTTCCATAGGTGAATTCACGTCCGGGCCGGCAACCAGCAATTTGCGGACGCGTGCGTAGTTCTTCTTAACTATTATCGTCGTTGGATTATCGTCGCCGAGCAACCGGCGACTATACTCCAGTGCCTCTTGATAGAGCGGCTCGGCTTCCTGCGCACGGCCCAGCGACTCGAGCACATACGCGTAGTTGTTTAGGACTTGGAACGTGAGTGAGCGATCGTCGCCTGGCATGTTGCGCGATTGCTCGAGTGCCTGCTTGAACAGCGGCTCAGCCTCTTGCAATCTACCTAGCGAGAGCAGCACCCCCGCATAGTTGTTCAGCGACGTAATTGTCTCGGAATGGTTCTCCCCCAACACCTTGCGACACTGCTCTAGCGTGTGCTTGTAAAGCGGCTCGGCCTCCTCCGCCCGGCCCAGCGAATTCAACACGGTCGCATAGCTGGCCAGCGAAATAATCGTCTGGGGGTCGTCCTCCCCTAGCATCTTACGGCACTGCTCCAGCGCCTGCTTGCAAAGCGGCTCGGCCTCCTGAGTACGGCCCAGCGACGCCACCACAAGCGCGTAGAAGTTCAGTGACGTGAGCGTGTCGGCGTTGTCCTCGCCCTGCACCTTGCGGCCCAGTTCCAGCGCATGTTTGAACAGCGCCTCGGCCTCCTGCGACCGGCCAACCGACCACAGTATGTGCGCATAGCTGTTCATTGACGCAATCGTCTCGGGCTTGTCTTCCCCCAGTATTTTGCGACGATGCTCCAGTGCGTTCTTGTATAGCTGCTCAGCCTCGTGCGCACGGCCTAGCGATTCCAGCACGACCGCGTAGTTGTGCACCGACGTAATCGTATCGCGATGATTCTCCCCCAGCACTCTACGATGCTGCTCCAGCGCCGTCTCCGCGTGCAGTAGAGCAAGGTCGGCACGCCCAAGCGCGTCCAGTGTTATGGCAAGCGTACTTCGAACCGCCGCCTCGATCAGGGGTTTGTTCTGAAACCGCTCGCCGACGGTAACGGCGGCCGGTTCGATCAAGGCCTTCACTATGGTGTCGCGCACGACCTTGTCCTGTATCTTGTACGGTGAGGCCTTGGACAGCACATCTTGAGTCAGAAAATTGACAACGGCGTCGGCGTTGTCGCGCTCGGATTCGGCTTCGGCCTTGCGCGCTTGTGCTTCCAGTCGCTGTGCGTTCGCTTCGTTGCGTTGCCTGTCGGCTTCGTTTTTTTGGGCCAACACCTCGCGGCTCCAAGCGCGTTCGCGGACGAATGCGGCGGCTGATGCAGTGGCGAAGATGACAAGCAGCGCCAAGATTGCGGCCACCGCGGGGCGGCGCTTGGCCCAACGCCAGGCGCACCGCACGGCTGATAGGCCTGGCACGAATGGGCTCGCCGGCAAGATAGCGTTTGAACTCGCCTGAAAGTTCGCCTGCCGTCTGATATCGTCGGTCGAGCGATCTCTTCTCGAGGCATTTGAGCGTGATCGTTTCCAGGTCCTTCGGAATATTGCTATTGAACTTCCGCGGGCTCGGCGGCTCGTCGTGAATCACCTGGTGCATCAGCATCCGCGGGTTACCGCGGAAAGGAAGTTCGCCCGTTATCAGTTCAAACAGAATGACGCCGAGCGAATACAAGTCAGAGCGACCGTCCGCCGCATGAGCTTCTCCGCGCGCTTGTTCCGGCGACATATAGGCGGGCGTCCCAAGCACCTGTCCGTCAAGCGTGACCGTAATCTCGCCGACTTCCCTCCTGGCCAGACCGAAATCCATTAAATGCGGCTGCCCGTCGCAATCGATCAGCACGTTGCCAGGCTTGAGGTCGCGGTGGATCACGCCGCGATCGTGAGCGTGCTGAAGGGCATCGGCAATTGTCGCGCAGATCTCGCTGGCTTGGCGCATCGTGGGCTGCTGGCCCGCGAGCCAATCGTTGAGCGGGATACCGCAGACGAAATCACTGACGATGTAAACCGAGTCGCCGTCGCGTCCCACCTCGTACACGCGCACGATATTTGGATGCTGAAGTTGAGCGGCCGCGCGGGCTTCTCGCAGAAATTTTTCGAGATCCTCGTTATTGAGGCGACCGCGATGCGGAATCTTGATGGCCACCGTGCGGTCGAGCTCGCGGTCGCGTGCTTTCCATACCGAGCCGAATCCTCCGACTCCGAGGAGTTCGACCAGGTCGAAGTGCGCCAGCGATTGCAGCGTTGGGGCCGCCAACGTGTCCTCATTCGCTCCGGCAAGACTAAAGCGGCCGCCGCAAATCGAGCATGCAATCTCGGCAACTGGTGTATCTTTCGAGGCCTCAAAGAACTCGCGGCAATACGGACACCGAACCTGAAACATGCCAGGCGTGGGATCGCTGCGCATATCGTCCGTCGATGCGTCCACAGGGAGGATATTCTCCGCACCGTTCGCCGCGACACAAATCTGCCGCAGCTTAGCAAGTTCGACGCGAAGCAGTCCGGCTAGCTCGGGTCGCGAGGCGATTACCTCGTCGTCAGGCAGCAATTCCCCGGTGGCTCTGCGTCGCAAGACGTCCAACACGACTGATTGGACCACGTCTGATTGAACCACGTCGCGGACATCTGTCTCGCTATTGCCAGCCATCGCGCGTGACGCCCCCATACGATCGCTTAGAAGTGCAGCCCTGATGATACGTATGTACTGACGGCGATTCAAGTTACTGTGCCAACCGACCGTTTCAGGGCGCGCCGGTTCAGACTCAATCGTCGAAACGAAACGGAAAAAATCTTGCAGCACCCGTGTGCGCAGCAGCGAAAAAACGCTGAATCTTATAGACGCCAGCCGAGCTAGTCGGAACTGGCGCAATGAAATCGCACATTCAGCAAACCTCGAAACCGCACGTCTGCCATTTCGCGGAAAACCGATTTATGCGTGGAAAGCCCGTCCATGGCGACCGCATCCTTGATTTGCGGAAGGCGCAGGGAATGACCCAAGAGCTACTTGCGGAAAAGGCCGGGCTCGATGTGAAAACGGTCCGCAAAGCAGAGCAGGGCAGGCGGTTGGACCTTGGCACAATTACAAAGCTGTGTTTGGTTCTGCAGACCGAGTTGGGACATCTTATCCGGCCCACACGCTCCGCGCGCGAATTGGAAATCCGCCGACGAGATGTTTTGATCAACTGGCAACGCGCGGTCAACAACCGCGATTTGCCTGCCCTCATGCGCTGCTACCACGATGACGCGGCCTTGCACTTGCCGGGTGCGCCCAAATTCCCTTCGGCGGCACTTTTCGCGGCCACAGGGAGATCCGACGTGCGACTCAGATTTTTTGGAAGAGTTGCCGGAATGAACTGCTCGACGAGAAGGACTACTCGATCTTGGTGACGGGCAACACGGCCGTCGTCCAGGGACAAAAAGGCGTACCGTGGCCCGACGGCAGCTTCAGCATGTTGCACTATACGCAAATCTTAACATTCGCCGGCGAACTGATCGGTGACCATCGAGTTGAATTCGATACACTCAAATTCGCTCAGTCTACTGGGAATTCCGCCGCCCAATGGCCCCGTGTGAGCGGATGAGACAGCCCTTCGAAACCCTTGCTGGAATGATGGTGGTCAGACAGTGGTTGCATTTCGTGGTAAACCGGTCCCCATAACTTCCCTGTTCAGGCATAATCGGGCGATGGTACATTTTCGCTCGCGGCATATCGACTTCCGAGAAATCCGGGCTTTGCCCGCTCACATCATTACTGGATTGGAGCTTGCTCATGAATCTGCAGCATCGACGATCATTCTTTCCATTGCTTGTCCTCACCGCATCTGTGATGCTTGTCCCGCCAACCTGTCGGGCCCAACTGCTGCCCCCGGGCGATTTCAACGGGAAGTCGCTCGACGAGTGGACCTTGAATTGGGGCGAGTGGGGAATTAAGACCGGTTTGGGAGGACAAACGCTTCCAAATACGGTGGATGGCGTCAGATACCTTCCGCCGAATTTTGGCAACGTCTTTGTCGCCGACTTGACAATCCAACAAGGGACGGCGGTCGTGTTCTCGCCATTTTTCATCTTCGGCGAGAGATACGATGACGGAAGCCAAGACAACCCGAACGACCCGATCATCGACCAAATATTTGAGGGAGCGACGATTCGGACCACCTTCGACGGCAGCGTAGTCCTCGAAGGATTTGCCAGTGATTTTCCGGAGCGGAATTCCGGCGTCAGGGTTTTTTCGGAGCCGATCCCTTATACCGATCCGCAGCCGCGCGGGCCGGGGCTTAACGCCACCGCGGCGATCTTCGAGGTCGGGATTGGCGCGATGTTCGACATGCCATTTGGCGAGCATACGATCATGAACGTGTACAGCTCAAACTTCTTTGGGGGGCCTTTCACCTCCACGTACAACATCACGGTCGTGCCCGAACCCTCGACGCTGGTCTTACTTGGCTCGGTCATTTTCGGGCAGTTCATCTGCAGTCGTCGGCGTGAATAAAAAATCGCACGCGCACAACACGCCAAATCACACTCAAATCGGCGGTGACGCGGGGAGTCCAATGAATTTCTGCGACCTGCGAAACTTCCCGGTAACTTTCCTGTTTGACGCGCAAATCGGCCGTATAATGACGGCCAACTTCCGGTGACCGGATTGCGTTCTGGCCTGGGCACCGCTTACGCGGCACTCGATGAACCTCGATGAATCCAACAATTCGCTTCAGCCACGTGACTGGTAATCGACTTGCGATTTGCATTTGCTTTGCGCTCGCCGCATTGCTGCCCTCGCGCGACGCCAAAGCCACCCTTGTCGCATCGCACGTCGGGAGCGCAGACCCAGCGACCGAAGGATGGTCGCCTTCGTCGCCCACGCTCCCTGCCGGCCAATCGGTGGGACCGATCAACGACGCAGGCACGCCGGCATGGTTTGCCAACGACGCAAACACCTCCAGCGGCTATTTCTACAGCAAGACAGTGACTCCAACGCAAGTCGCCGACGCCAATTCGATCGGCTGGAGGCTGTCGGTAACGCTCCGCGTGCCTGACACCGGAGACATCCGCTTTCAGCGTTCGCCGTTTGTATCTTTCACTGACGGCGTCACAGATTGGTTTGTCGGTTTTGAGCGCGCGGACGCCGACACGCTCGTCCGAACATTCGAGTTTCAGGGTGACTCCGATATGGGCCCAAGCTATACTGTTCCCGGCGGTACAGCGGCGCACGTTACTTACACTCTGCAAAAAGCCCCGGGTTCTCCGACGGCGCAACTGTTTGTCAATGGTATTGAGCGGATTTCTGATTACACGGGCGCGACTCTTGCTCCTGCAGATATCGGCTTGCGCCGCGTCGCATGGGGCGGCGGCTCAGCACTCGACATTGGCCAGGGCAATTTCAGCGCCGTCTCATTCGACATCGCCCCGGTCCCCGAGGCAGGCAGCTTCCTGGTTGTCGGGCTTGCGGGATTGCTGGCGGTCGTAATTCGTCGACTCTCTTCGAAGTGACTGGCCAATCACTCTGCTTTGGCCTGAAGCGCAATTTCCTCGGCTACTGCGGCGGCGTCCGCGTCGCCCGCGATATCCACAAACCGGCACTCGCTCAAGCTGCGAAACCACGTGCCCTGCCGCTTGGCAAAACGCCGCGTGCGCGCCTTGATCCGCGCGATCATTTGCTCATGGTTATACTGGCCGGCCAGGTGTTCCAGTGCCTCCCGGTAACCGACGGCTTGCCGGGCCGTGCGGCCAAGCTCATGGCCGCTCTCAATCAGACGGCGAACTTCATCCACCAGGCCCGATTGCACCATCGATTCGATTCGAGCCTCGATTCGTTCGTGCAGCTCCTCGCGGCAGCGACGCAGCACGAAGACCCGGCATTCCTCCGCCGGCCGCCCATCATCGAATTGCGACTGCTGATGGCTGATCGGCTCGCCAGTCGCCCGATAGACCTCCAGCGCGCGAATCAGCCGGCGCGTGTCGCGCGGATGAATATGCGACGCCGCTACCGGGTCGACTTGTGTTAAGCGATCGTGCAGCGCCTGCGGTCCAATTTGCGCCAATTCCTTTTCGATTTCATTGCGAAGCTGCCAGTCGGCCGGCGGGCCATCGAACAAGCCTCGCAGCAAACTTTTGAGGTACAGCGGCGTGCCGCCGACGAACAGCGGCTCGTTGCCGCGGGCGCGGGTGTCGGCCACAGCCCGCGCCGCCGCTTCGACGTATTGGGCCACGCTGAACTCGTCCTCCGGATCGACGATGTCGACGAGGTGATGCGGCACGATCTCGCGCAGAGCCGCGGGCGGCTTGGCCGTACCAATATCCATCCCGCGATAGATCGCCATCGAGTCGAGCGAAATGATTTCCGCACCGATCCGCTCGGCAAGCGCCATGCCAACAGCCGTCTTGCCAACCGCCGTGGCGCCCGTGAGAAACCAGCAATCGTGAAATGTGTGGGTCACTTGTAGGGTGGGCAGCGCCCACCAGTTGTGTCAGTTCTGGCTGGTGGGCAGTGCCCACCCTGCACATCGACGTCGCAGTCTCGCTTGCGGCTGGGCGACGCCGTAGCCTAAACTATCCCAAACACCATTCTCGTGCTCGTACAAATCGATGAAAAGGCAATTTCCACGTGAGCTCTTCGGGTCAGCCATTCGAAAAACTTGAGCGAACGATCTCCGCTCGCGCTGCCAGTCCGGCTGAGAAATCGTACACCAGCCAGCTGCTGGCCGGCGGCGTGGAAAAAATGGGCCCTAAAATCATCGAGGAAGCCGCCGAGGTGGTGGAAGCCGCGGGCGAGCCGGGCCCGGCTGGACGCGAGCACTTCATCCGCGAGGTGGGCGATCTGATCTATCACTTGATGGTCCTGTTGCAGCATCGAAAATGCTCGCTGGCCGACGTCGAGGCCGAACTCACCCGCCGTTTCGGCGTCTCTGGATTAGAGGAAAAAGCGTCGCGGAAGTAGTAGGGTGGGCACTGCCCACCGTTGGACGTTTGAAAGGGGATGGTGGGCAGTGCCCACCCTACGCATGTCCGACAACCTTCGCATTGGCATCCCCAGCAAGGGCCGGCTAGCCGAGGCCGCCGCCGAGCTTCTTACGGAAGCTGGCCTGAGCTTCCGCCGGCAGGAGCGCAGCCTGTTCGCCCGCGTGCGCGACATGCCGATCGAGGTAACGTTCCTCCGCACCGCACGACATGCCGGTGCTTTGTGCCGAGGGCGCCATCGACATGGGGATCACCGGCGGCGACCTCATCGAAGAAACCGGCGTGCAGCTCACGCACCGATTGGCGCTGGGCATGGGCAATTGGCGGCTGGCCATCTGCGTGCCTGAGGACAGCCGCATCAAGGGGCCAGCCGAGCTGGCCGGCTGCCGCATCGCCACGAGCTTTCCCAACGTCACGAAGAAATATCTCGACAGCCACAAGATCACCGCGCACACGGTTGAGCTCACCGGCTCGGTCGAGGTGATGATTGCACTCGGCGTGGCCGACGCGATTGTCGATCTGGTCGAGTCCGGCAGCACGCTGGCCGCAAACCAATTGCGAATTCTCGACGAGCTGGGCCGTTACGAAGCGGCACTCGTGCAGAACCCGGCCACGCGCCACGCGCAACTGGCCGACCGCGTCGTCCGCCGGCTGGAAGGCGTTGTGATCGCCCGCAGCTATTCGCTGCTGGAGTACAACGTGCCCGAGGCCAAGCTGGCCGAGGCCGAGAAAATCACGCCCGGCTTCGAATCGCCGACGATCAGCAAATTGGAAGAAGCCGGCTGGTTCAGCGTCCGCGCCATGGTCAAGCGCAGCGAAGTGATCGAAATCATGGAGCGCCTCGAAGCCCTCGGCGCCACGGCGATTCTGGAAACGACGATCACCAACTGCCGACTTTAGCTGGTGGAATCACCGCCAGCCGCTCATCCGTATTGCACGTTTGCCTCTTACCGAAATAAAATACATGTATGAGCACTGCCTATGATGAAATCGTCGACTTCATCGCCGCTGCAAATCCGGCGGCTGTGGCTGCATTTGAAGCATCGCAATCAACCAAGGACCGCGTGGCGGACTTGATTTACCGGGAGAAAACTGTCGGCTTAGTTGCGGAAGAAGCGACGGAATTGAAGCAATACCTTGACCTTGAGCACATCATGCGACTCGCCAAAGCCCGCGCTCGAGGTCATCTTAGTTCATGAGCAGTTACGTCTCGGCAGAGCTTCGCCGGCAGATCGCCGAACGCGCAAATTACGTTTGCGAATATTGCTTGATCCATGAAGCCGACACGTTTTACGGCTGCCATATCGATCATATTATTAGTGAGAAGCACGGCGGGTCGTCGACGTTCGATAACCTCGCATTCGCCTGCGCTCTCTGCAATCAGGCCAAAGGAAGCGACATCGGGTCGCTCGCGAAGGGCTCGAATACGCTGACGCGGTTCTTTAATCCACGCGCCGACCGTTGGAGCGACCACTTTCGCCTTTCCAATTTCACGATTGTTCCTCAAACGGCGATTGGCGAAGTGACAGCGCGAATTCTTGGATTAAACACTCGCGAGCGCGTAATAGAACGCAGGCTGCTAAATCGGTTTGGTCGTTATCCGTCGCCAGAAGCAGCCGAATTACTCAGCAGATAATCGCCTTATGCCGGTATGGCACCAGGCGGGCATTATCAAAAAGTCATAGTCATGTTCGCTACCGCATAGCTTAAGGTTTGCTAGCACCGCCACCATTGGACGTGACACGCTCCCTTCGCGCGCATTGATTCACATTCTAAATTCTCCCGCTTTTCTACCTTCTCTTCGACGCATTCGTCGGTCAGCACTTCGTTGTGACGAGCCGGATTAACATGTCTGCCGCGGCAGTATGCGCCCACGTTGCGCCGTGGTCGTGTATTGTGCTCTTATTGTTGGCCGGTTGCCGCACCGTTGAGAAATCGATTCAGCCATCCCACTTCCGCGACTGGACACCGGAACAAGCGCTGCTCCCGCAGGCCGAGTTTCACGGTAATCAGGTTACGATCCGCAATGTCCGCAACTGCCAGTATTTCGCCAGCGACGTTTATCTCGTCGACTACTACGACAAGATGTTTGACCTGAGCGCCGTTCGCGGCGTCGACTTCATCATTGTGCCCTTCTCCGGCATGCCGCTGCTTGCACATACGATGCTCAGCTTTGAAATCGCGGGCCCGGATGGCACTTCAGATTATCTCGCGGTCAGCGTGGAGGTGCGCAAGGAGAAAAACGAGCAATACAACCCTGTGAAAGGCAGCGCCCGGCAATACGAGTTGATGTACGTGCTGGCCGACGAGCGCGACGTGATTCAGCTTCGCACCAACTTCAACCAGGAGCACGTGTTCGTGTACCGAACCGTGGCAACGCCGGACACGGCCCGCATGCTGCTGGTCGATGTACTTGGCCGCGTGAACAACATTGCCCGTGAGCCCGAGTTCTACGACACGCTCACGAACAACTGCACCTCGAACATCGTGAGCCACGTCAACCGAATCAGCCCCAACCGCATCGGCCTCGACATCCGCATGCTGCTGCCCGGCTACTCAGATCAAATCGCCTACGACCAGGGCCTCCTCGAGCGCCGCGGCACGTTCCTGGAGACGCGCCAGCAAGCTTACGTGAATCCGCAAGCACAGCGATTCGCCGGCCGCGAGAATTTTTCACAAATGATTCGGCGGTAGGTCACTCTCCAATGATCTTCACCAGCACGCGCTTCTTACGCCGGCCGTCGAATTCATAATAAAAGATGTGCTCCCACGGTCCGAGATGCAGCTTACCGTCGGTGATCGCGACGACTACTTCCCGGCCCATGATCTGCCGCTTGTGATGGGCATCGGCGTTGTCCTCGCCGGTGCGGTTGTGGTGGTACCGATCGGGCGACGGATCAAACGGAGCCAGCTCCTCGAGCCACTTGTCGTAGTCGCGGTGCAAGCCCAGCTCGTTGTCGTTGATGAACACGCTGGCCGTGATGTGCATCGCGTTCACGAGCACCATGCCGTCCTTGACGCCGCTGTCGGCGACCGCCTTCTCAACGTCTCGATGGATCGAAACGATCGCCCGCCGCTGCGGAACGTTCATCCACAGTTCCTTCGTGAGCGATCTTCATTGAATCTTCACGAGCGCGAGTCGTCTCTTGGGCCGTCGGAAAATCCTTCGGCACGGGGATCGTCACTTCGCCCGTGGCCGCCCACTCGGCGCCGCGCTGCAGCGTGGTGAGAAGCCCACGCAGTTCATCGAGTAATCGGCGTGGCCGAGCACCGTGTGGAACACGCGGCCATTGCCGTACTCGAGCGTCATCAGCATCGGCTCGTGGCGGCTCGTGCCTTCGTATTCCGGCGACGAATAAGCCGTAGCCAGAATGTGCAGGTCCTCAGCCGGCCCGCGCAGCTGGTCGTACAACTCGTCTTTGGTGTGCATCCACAACGGCGGCAGCCCGCTCATGATCGGATGCTCCGTGTCGCGCGCGCGGATCTGAAACTCGTGCTGCGGCCCGTGATGGCCGCCCGCGCCGGCCGACGTGTCGCGGACGAACGTGCCGCTGTCGTCGAGATAAACGTACGGCCCATGCTTTTCCGTGCGGCCGTACCAGCCGCCCAGGCCGATCATGCGGTTGTACTCCGGCCACTCGGGAAACGCGTTGTTGGCCGCATGCACGGTGACAAATCCGCCGCCACCCTTCACGTACGACTCAAACGCTTTCTCGGTCTCCTCCGGCCAGCGATCGCCGTTGTAGTTGCTCACAACGACGTCGTAGTCGGCGAACTTCGGCTCGAAGCCGCTCATGTCGGCGCCCGCCGGCGGCGACGTGGCGACTTCCACAGTAAACCGTCCGCTCGACTCCAGGATGTTTTTCAGCAGTGGCGTGGTAGCTTTCCAATCGTGGTTGTTCTGACCATCAATGATAAGCACCCGCAATTTTTCCGCTGATTCAGCCGTTGCCTGGGCACGCAACGAGTCGCTCGATAGAGACGTTAATAACACCCAACCCAATACTGCCGTGAGAAGTGTCTTCATAGTTGATTCTCGACCGTTTGAATTTTAAACCGGAAGTATCACGCAAAGGCGCAGAGGACGCGGAGTGGATGAATTATTGTGTGAGCGTTGTGGAATACTCTGCGTTCTCTGCGCCTCTGCGTGAGACATTTAGTTACCATTAGTCTAACTCGTCGCCCGCAGCTCGGCCGGCACGTCGCGCAAGGCCGCGTCGGGCAGCACGAACGAGCTGCCGACCAGCTCGGCATTGTCGTTAATCAAATCGGGGAAACGCATTCCCGGCAGGAGGGCCACGGCGAAAATCTCCTGCACGGCCTCCTCAAACTTCAGGAACGCGACGCACCTGCCCGCGCTGGATGTCGATCACCCACACGCCGCAGGTGCGCTCGGTTTCCTCCAGCCGCTCGGTGATTTGGATGCCGCTGAAAACGGCCGTTTCGCGGACTTGCGACAGGCCGACGAACGCCAGGTTGCCGACCATTTCCAGGCCGCGCGTGAAACCGTCGAGTTGCACGATCGGCTCGTAGCGGCCGCGGGCCAAATCGACGTACCCCAGGCTGCCCGTGCCCGATTCCAACAGCCACAGCCGCCCGGCGTGCCAGCGCGGCGAATGCGGCATCGAAAGCCCGCGGGCGACGATCTCGTTCGACTCGATGTCGATGAGAATGCCGCCGCTCTTTTTGTTCTCGCGCCAGCCGCCGGCTGTGTCCGTTTCGCCAAGGGCCGTGACCCACCGCGGCCGGCCATCAATCAGCCCCAGACCGTTCAAATGGCAGCGGTCGTCCGGCGTGAGCTGCGTGATAAACTTTGGCCGCCACACCGGCGCAAAGCTGTGGTCCGGATCGTGCGTCGCCAGGCAGGAGAACGCGTGTTGACGAACCACAGCTCATCCTCGACGTAGGGAGCAGTTTCTCCGAAACTGCGCGTGTCCGAGTCTCGGAGAGTCTCGACCTACGGGTAACATACGCCATCTCATGAATCTGCACATCGCCCGTCACGTGCGCCGAGCGCGGCAAGAAGCACGCATCGTGCTTGCCCGGCGGCTCGAGCTTGGCCGCCACGGCCGGCACGTTGCGAAACTCCCACACATCGACCGCCGTGCCAATCGCCAATCGCCCGCGGCTGACGGCCATGCCCATCGGCTTGTTGAACGCGCGGAAATGCGTGTTGATCACGCCGCCGTCCGAGCGCAGGACCACGAGCTTGCCGGCCTGATACGTCGTCACGACAAGCGAGCTCGCCAACTGCTCGAGAACCGCTGGAAAGCTCGTCGTGTGCACGCTTCGCAGCGGCGATGGGCCGGCAAAGGCCGACGGCTCGTCATTCGTGGTTTGCGCTATCCACGTTGCTTTTTTGCGCGATGCGTTAGTTGAGCGTGATTTCGCCCACACGAAAATCGATAAGCAGCGACTGGCCTCGGAAAAAATCCAAACCTAGCAGACCATCCACATTCGCGCTAGGAGGCAAACTGATGCCAAGCACTTCAAAATCCACTCGTTCATTATCGAGCGCGCGTATTCTATCCACGACAACACCGCGCGCAAAGGTTACATTGCTGGCGGTTGTAACTTCCATGAGATCCGAACCGACTGCGAGATCGTAACTCAGTGTCGCGAGCACGACAGGGCTAATCGAGGTGTTTGTGGACCCTGTGTCCAAAATACAGCGCAGCACCCGCTCCCACCACGGCCCCAAACGCGGACCGGAACGACGATCGCGCCGTGGTGAGGATTGAAACCAAACGTCATAAGATGATCGCAGTATTTGGAGGCATCGTGCGCGTGCAAAGCATTGCAAAATTTCGCGGGCGCGACTCCAACGCCTTACGATATACGTCGTCGCGATTGGCGTATGCCACAACACCTTACCGCTCTGCACTTCCAAGGCGTCATTCGTAATCGGATCTTCGACCAAGATCCATTCGTTTGGATAGAGACCCTCAATATCAGCAATCGACAATACTTCACTCATAGCAAAGCCTCCGTTCTAATTGTATTCGTTTTGCCGCCAGCGATGCATTGCCCGATCATTGCTCATACGGCATCAAGATCTCTTCGGCTTCGATGCCCGCGATCGAGCGGAATTGTCCTTCGGCGATCGCCGCGCCCAGTTCGGTCACGCGGCGGAAGTAATGATTCGACGGCCGGCGGCCAAGTAGTCTTCTGCCGCAAGCTTTCGCAAAGGATGTCGGCCGCGTCCTGCACCAGCGGATCGCCGTGCCGGGCGCCGTACAGGCTCGTCGTGAGCATCGTGATGAGATCCTGGCAGCGCTGCGAAAGCTCGGCCATGCGGCATTGGCGGTCGGCCAGCTTCAACTGGAACCGGCTCATCGTGCCGGAGATTTCCAGCGCCATCCGCTGCAGCCGCTCGCAGGCGAACTCGGCGTGCTCGCGCAGCGCCTTGGGCATCTCCGGCAACTGGGCCGCAGCCACCGGCCGCAGCCGCCGGGCCACCGATCCACTTCAAGTACGGCAAGGCCACGTCTTTGAGGGCCCACATGTGCGCCGGGTTCAGCGGGTTGGGCTTGCGGATGCCGGCCGCCGCCAGCGCCTTGCCGATCGGCTCGAAGTACGTCTTGCCGTGATGCTTCACCAGCGACTTGAAGAAGCCCATGGCGAGCATCTCGCCTTCGCCTTCGTAGATGCACGGCGCCAGATACTCGTGAATGTTGTCGCCGAAGTTGTGGCCCTCGAGGAACGACCGGCCGCCGTGCGTCTTCATGAAATACTCGATGGCGGCGTGCTTCTGCGCTTCGCTGCCGAAGATCTTGGCGACGATGCATTCCATTTCGCCGCGATAACCGCGATCGATGAGGCCCGCGCACCAGGCCACGAGCGCATCGCAAGCGACGATGAGCCCGGCCAATTCGCCCATGCCGCCGCTGCACCAGCTCGCGCGTGGCGATCGGCGCGCCGTACGTACGGCGGAAGTTGGCCCAGGGGATGATGCTGGCCATCATCAGCCGCATCGTGCCGGCCGCGTTGGCACACAGCGCGATGCGGCCCAGGTTGAGGCCGTGGTAGGCGATCGTCAGTCCGTCGCCGCGCGGCGGCGTGAGCAGATTCGCCGCCGGCACGCGGAAGTCGCGGAAGATGATGCCGCGGTTGTACGTGTGCTTGAGCGCCCACAGGCCGTACTTGCGGAGCTGGAAGTGTTCGTTCTCTCGCGGCGGCAGCTCGACGACGAGCACGGCCGGCTCGTCTTCGATCAGGCACACCAGGCCGATCGTGCGGCCCGGCACGACATTGGTGATGAACAGCTTCTCGCCGTTGACGACGTACTCGTCGCCTTCGAGCCGCGCGGTGGTTCGCAGCGCCGTGAGATCGCTGCCGGCGCAGGGCTCGGTGAGGGCAAATGCGCTGAGCCGCGAGCCGTCGGCCAGACCGGGCAGAAAGCGCTGCTTTCTGCTCGGCGTTGCCGAACGTGCGCACCGGATCGACGGCGCCGATGCAGCCGTGGACCGAAGCCAGCCCGGCGACGGTCGGGCTCGACGAGCGCCATCCGCGTGAGGAACGGCGCGAACGAGCTGAACGGCGCGCCCGAGCCGCCGTATTCCTTGCCGACCAAGAGACCCCAGTAGCCGGCCGCCGCCAAGATCCGCGAGCACCGCGTCGGCAATCTTGCCGTCTTCGTTGAGCAGCGTGCCGGCCGATTTATGCCGCTGCACGACGGCGATCGAGTCGTCCATCACGCGCTGCACGTCCGGCGGCGTCGCGGGCGGCGCGCTTTGAAACAAATTCGACCGGCACGCCGCGGTCCCAAACGGCGCGATGCGCGGGGCTGTTGACCGTTTGATACTCCGGCGCAAACAGCGCTTCGACCTGGTCGTCGGCCGTGTCGATCGCGCCGGTGCGACGCGCTTCGTCGGCGCTCTTGCCGCCCAGCGTCAGCGCCGTCTCGGCGAATGATGCTTCCGCACGCGGCCGTTCCTTCTGT
Organism: uncultured Planctomycetota bacterium; assembly: GCA_963713365.1. Lineage (GTDB taxonomy): Bacteria > Planctomycetota > Planctomycetia > Pirellulales > Lacipirellulaceae > JABDGM01. The sequence goes on from CAVQLN010000018.1 coordinate 109,377, forward strand.
GGTGCTTCTGTCGTCATCGGTCCTCCGTTCATTCATTGTAGTCGTAGGGTGGGCATAGCCCATCAAAATCGTCTCGTTTATCGTCGCACTGGTAGGAAGTGCCTACCCTACGAAGTTGCTACAATTTCCATCGGATTATCGGTCCCGCGAGGTCGAGGTCAATCGCCGTGAGCACACCCGAAAGCATACCTCAGCCCGAGCACGACGCCCTGTCAAAACTCCTCGTCGCGGCAGGCATTGACGTAACTTCCGATCAGCTTGACTTGCTCGACCGCTACCGGCGGCTTTTGTGGTCGTGGAACGAGCGGCTGAATCTTACGCGGCACACGACGCTTGGAAAAATTCGTCGGTCGCGACGTCGTCGATAGCTACGAGCTGTCGAAACTCCTGGGCCGCAAAGAGCGCGTGTTGGATGTCGGCTCGGGTGGCGGTGTGCCTGGCGTGATCCTGGCCATCCTGCGCCCCGACTTATCCGTGTCCCTCAGCGAATCGACACAAAAGAAGGCCCGCGCCTTGGAAGCAATCGTGGGTGAGCTCGACCTGGCCGCACCCGTTTATGCCACGCGGGCTGAAGAGGTTCTCGAGATTAATACCTTCGATACATTGGTCGCACGCGGCCTGGCTTCGCTGCCGAAAGTTTTTTCCTGGTTCACCCCTCATTGGGGCGCAGTTCGATCAGCTCCTGCTCACGAAAGGTCCGAAATGGGTCGAGGAGCGGAATGAAGCCCGACAACAAGGCCTGCTGCGCGGTTTGGAACTTCGCAAAGCCGCGACCTACCAAAGTCCCCAGACCGGCGCGGAAAGCGTAATCCTCAAAATCTGGCGCCCGTAGGATGGGCGCTGCCCACCGTAAACACGAATCGTTTACGAGCCATGGTGGGCAGTGCCCACCCTACTTATCCAAGGGATAGCCCGCGCGACTCGAATTCCGTAAACTTAGCCGTAGGTCAGGCATTCCAGCCTGACGGCGAACTTCGCGTTGATTCAATCATCGTCAGGCTCTGGTAGCCTGACCTACAGCACAAGGAAATTCACGTGGCAGAAAAAGAAAAAGTAGAAGCCAAAACGCCGGCCGACGGCGATCAGGCCGCTCAGCCAACCCAGGAGCAATTGCAGCGCACAGCGCGAGTCGAAGTCAACGACAAGAACGCCGTGTGCTTGTACGCAAACTTCTGCCGCGTCACCGGCACGCCCGAAGAGTTGATCCTCGACTTCGGCCTCAACGCCCAGCCCTTCGGTGTTCCGACCGAGCCGGTTGAAGTCAAGCAGCGGATCGTCACCAACTACTTCACCGCCAAGCGCATGCTGCAAGCGCTTCACATGTCGGTGCAACGGCACGAACAGGCGTTCGGCGTCCTTGAGACCGACGTGCAAAAACGCGTCATCGGCGGCGGACGCACCCGCGCACAAAGCTGACCTTACAATGCAGTAATCTCATTCGCATACGGAGTGGTCGCTTCAGCGACCAGTCCCACCCGCGCTACTTTCCCCTCGCGCAGCTTGCGCGTACAGGCCAAAAATCCGCTGAACATCGAGCCCGATCACAAAGAGCATCAGTCCGATAATGAACACGAAACCGAGCATGTGCATCGCGACGACAAACCGCTCGGAAGCCGGCCGGCCGCGTATGCCCTCGTAGGCCAGAAACACGATGTGCCCGCCGTCCAGCAGCGGGATCGGCAGGAAATTGAGCACCGCCAGGTTCGCGCTGAGCATTGTGAGGAACACCAAAAACGACGGCAACCCTTTCGACGCCTCGCTGCCGGCAACCATGGCAATCGTGCCCGGCCCGCCCAGCGCCGTAAACGGCACCTGCGTTCCCAGCTTCTTCAGAAAACGGAACACCATCCCCAAGGCTTCCGTCGTTTCATTCCAACCGAGCTGGATCTGCTCGCCGAACGACTTGGCCGTGCGGATCTTCTCGATTAGCTCGAAGTTGAATCCGCGAGCCTCCACATGCGCTCCATCAGCGGGCGCCGGCTCGAGCGTTACTGTTCGCGACTCCTCTTCACCCGACCGCTTCACGGTTAGCTCAACTTTGGTGCCGTCGGCTGCTAACTGCACGGCGTCGACGAGGGTGGGCCAGCTCGGCTCGACGCGTGGCTCCTTTTCTCCGCCGCCAAACACGCTGCGAACCAGCCGGCCAAGCCAACCAGGCTCATCCTCTACGAATCGCACGTCGAGCGGGTCTTGCTCATTACCCTTCGAATCAGGCGGATAGGTGACCTTGGCGACTGTAATCTTGTCGCCCACTTTCAAGCCAGCCTTCGCGGCCGGACTATTCGGCGCGACGCCAACCACTTCGTTCCCGACATGGTATGCAATTCCAATGGCATTCACGGCCACCGGTGCGCCGGGCGAATGGAACGAGCTAAACATCGCCGGCCTGATCGGCTCAACTGGGATGATCACCTGATTCGATTCGGAAACCTTGCCCGCCGACCGCTCCACCGTGAATTCGAGTTCGCGCGATTCGGCGGCCCGCGCCTGCGCGTAGCGGGGCAAGCTCATGCTATCCCAGGCATTCGCGCCTTCCTCTGCGCCGTGAACCGCCATCGGCTGGCCGTCGACGAGTTCAATTTGGTCGCCTACCTTGAATCCCGCGCTTTCAGCCGGCGACCCCTTTTGGATCGCGGCTACCGGCCCCATGTTCATCACCAGACCGAAGCGATGCAACGGTTCGGTCGGCACTTCAAAAGTCAGCTCCTGGCCGACGATCTCCGAATCGGATTCTTCCTCGCTCTCTTCCGACTTTGGCGGTGGCCGACGAACCGTGATTTGAAGCGGTTTATCCGGGTTGGCAGTTAACTGCGCTGCATACTCGCCGTAGCTTTTCACCGGCACGTCGCCGATCCGAATAATCGTATCGCCGGCTTGAAACTTGGCTTTGCCCGACGAGAGCTCGCTTTCCTGCGGCAACACCAGCTTCGCGCGCCGCTGCGGACTGCTCGAACATGGGAACCTTCGACAACGTCAACGTCCTCGGCAGATTCATCAGGCCGATCGTGGCGAGCTCCCCGCTGCCGTGCTCGGGCTTGAGAATGACGCGCACCTCCTCTTGATTTTCGGCGCACCGCACGACAACGGGAATCCCGTTTTCCAGGTCGCCCAGCGTCACTCCGCCGCGAAGCTGCGTGAAGGTCGGATCGACCGTATCGCCAATTCGAATGATCTCGTCGCCTGTCTCGAGACCTGCGCCACGCCGGCGAGCCAGGCGACGTTTCCGTAACGATCGACGGATAGTAGGGCACGCCCATGCCGTAGGCGATCACCGCGAAAATGAACGCGAAGATGACGTTCATCACTACGCCCGCCGAGATAATCGCCATCCGCTGCGGTACGCTCTTGGCCAGGTAACTGCGGCGGTCGACAAAATACTTCTCCCCCTTCGGCCCGACGATTTCCACGCCCGCGTCGCTGCCAGAGCTCACCTGCGACTTCTTCATTTGCTCGGCAATGTGGGCCGGATCATCGTCCTGCCCAAGCATCTTCACGTAGCCGCCCAGCGGTACGATGCCGATCCCGTACAGCGTCTCGCCGCGACGCCAGGCGAGCTTGTAGCCGCCGATGTCGAAGCCGATCATGAATTTCTCGATCTTCACGCCGCAGGCCCTGGCCACCAGAAAGTGGCCCAATTCGTGCACGAAGATCACCGCGCCGAATCCGACCGCCACCCATAATATCACGGCGAGGAGCGACAGCGTCGACGACAGGCTCACGGCTAACAAAGGAATGAATATCAACGAAGTCATGGACATTTCCATAGGTGACAAAGTAAGTAGGTGAGAAAGTGAGTGGGCGAGTAGGTGCGGGGATGAATTCGACCAATGTCAGCGTCGATCGGGACTGTTTAAGATAATCGCTTTACACTTATTCGTTGCGCACTCAACGGTCTTTCCCTACTCACTTACTCACTTACTCACCACATGGTTCACGCACATACCCAGCGGTCGATCTCCAGTCGCGCCCAGCGGTCGAGCTCAATTAGCTGCTCAAGCGTGGGTTTTGGATTGAAATGATGGGCTTCCAGCACGCTGCGGCATGCCGGCACGATTTCAGTGAAGTGTAGCTCACCGCCCAGAAATGCCTCGACAGCCGCTTCATTGGCCGCGTTGAGCACGCAGCCGCTCGTGCCACCGTGCTGCGCACATTCGTATCCCAGCGCTAACGCGGGGAATCGCGCGGGGTCGGCCGGTTCAAATTCCAATTGCCAGCGCTGCGACCAATCCATCCGCTCGGCCACGCCCGGGCGGCGGTGTGGATACTCGAGCGCATATTGGATCGGAAGCTTCATGTCCGGCGGACTCATCTGGGCCACAACCGACCCGTCCACGAATTCTACGAACGAATGCACGATCGACTGCGGATGAATCACCACGTCGATCTGTTCCCCGGCCAAATTGAACAACCAATGCGCCTCAATGATTTCCATCGCCTTGTTCATCAATGTGGCTGAATCGATCGTGATTTTCGGCCCCATGTCCCACGTCGGGTGCGCTGACGCCTCGTCCACCGTAACCTGCGCGAGCTGCTCAGGCGAAAAGTCTCGGAACGGACCGCCGCTGGCAGTGAGCACGACGCGCGCGACCTCTTCACGGCGACCGCATTGTAGGGCTTGGAAGATCGCACTGTGTTCGCTGTCGACGGGCACGATCGTGGCGCGGCGTCGGGCGGCAAGCTCAGTGACGAGCGAGCCGGCCATCACCAGCGTCTCCTTATTTGCCAACGCGACCGTTTTCCCGGCCTCCAGCGCCGCCCACGTGCTGCGCAACCCGGCGCTTCCAACGATCGCCGCCAGAACCACGGAAACTTCGTCCGCCGCAACAATTTCCGGCAGCCGGTGCGCGCCGACCAGAAGCTCCGTGTCCGTGGGTAGCTCCGACCAGTCGAAAGCCTTGGCCGCGGCTTCGTTAGTTGCCACAATCCAGCGAGGTCGCAGCGTCCGGGCCTGCTCCAAAAGCTGGCTCAACTTCCCGTGGGCTGATAGGGCGACAGCACGCAGCCGGCCTTCGCTAGCGCGTATTACCTCTAACGCGCTTGTGCCGATGCTTCCCGTCGAGCCCAGCACCGCCACGTTCTTGGTAACTGCGGACATTGCCGAATCGCGGCGCCGAGGGATGGCCCAGGTTGGAAACGTGACCGGTTGAAACAGTAATGCGGGTGGCGCAGGCGTGTCCGCTAATCGGCTCGCGCCAGATTGTCGCAAGGTATGCTTGCGAGCCGGCGATTCATCCAAGCGACCGGCTAAAAAACCGGTGCTAGCCCTCGCTGTCGGCCGTAGGGTCAAGCGACCGTTGCGTCAGACCCGGACATTCTAAGGGCCTCGTAAATTGCGAGCAAGCCAAGCCCGTGCGCGTGCCCACCAGCGGCTCGCCGAAGTCCAAGCCCCCGGAAAACGATCATGTTCAGCGCATTCTATACAACTGCGTTGACTTCGGACGTGCGAGGCAATCCCGTTTTGTTGTTTTTTCCCGTCGTTCACCATACCATGAACTTACACCGGTGAAATTTATCTCTTAATCTGCCGCGCACGCCACTATATGGACAAGGACGAGCACTCCCAACCTTCGAACGATAAACAGGCCGACAAAAAGGCTCCGCAACAGGGTGGCAACCTGGTGTGGTACATGCTCGGCGTGGGCGTGCTGCTGCTCCTGATGGTCACGATGCTCTCCAGCGGCACGGAGCATACCGTGTACTGGAGCGATCTGCTGCGCCTTGTTGAAGCCCGTGGCAAGGGCGTCAACGGTTCTGTCGATATTGAGGATCGCAGCAGCAACCCGCCGCAGCGATGGCGCATTTCGAAGCTCGACAAGGTGGTTGTTGGCAATTCCGAGGTGACGGCTGAGGTTACGCGGCACAAGCTCAAGCCCGCTAAACCGGGCGAACGAGGCGGCGAAGCGCGCTTCGAGACAACCGGAGAGGCCGAAAAAGAAGTAGCCATCCGCGTCGATCGCGAGCCTGAGGAAGAACGCTTGCCTCGCCTGCTGGAAGAGAGTGGTGTTGAATTTCGTTACGCAGGCCGGCCCAGCGCGCTATTGAGCTATGTGCCGATACTCCTCATGACCGCGCTGTTGGTCATGCTGTTCGTCTTCATGATCCGCCGCATGGGCGGCGCAGGCTCGCCAATGGCCTTCGGCCGCAGTCGCGGCAAACTCTACGCGCAGGAGGATATCGAGGTCACTTTCGAAGACGTCGCCGGCATCGAAGAAGCGGTGGACGAGCTGCGCGAAGTCGTCGAGTTTTTGAAGACGCCTGAAAAATACCAGATGCTTGGCGGGCGGATTCCCAAGGGTGTCTTGCTCGTGGGCCCGCCGGGCACCGGCAAAACGCTGCTCGCCAAGGCCGTGGCCGGTGAAGCGAGCGTGCCCTTCTTCAGCCTCAGCGGTTCAGATTTCGTCGAAATGTTCGTCGGCGTCGGCGCGGCCCGCGTGCGCGACATGTTTCAGCAGGCCGAGCAAAAGGCGCCGTGCATCATCTTCATCGACGAGCTCGACGCGCTCGGCAAGACTCGCGGCAGCGGCAATATCGGCGGGCACGACGAACGCGAACAAACGCTCAATGCGCTGCTGGTGGAGATGGACGGCTTCAACAGCAACAGCGGCGTGATCGTGATGGGGGCCACGAACCGACCGGAAACGCTCGACTCCGCGCTGATGCGGCCCGGCCGGTTCGACCGCCACGTGCTCGTGGACCGGCCCGACGTCGCAGGGCGCGAACAGATCCTCAACGTGCATTTGAAAAACATCAAGGTCGATGCCGAGGTGGACGTGAAGGCTCTGGCCTCGATCACCAGCGGTTTCGTTGGGGCGGACCTGGCGAACATGGTCAATGAAGCGGCACTCCTGGCCGCGCGCAAGGGTCAGAAAGCCGTGGTGATGAACGACTTCAATGAGGCCGTGGAACGGACCAGCGCCGGCCTCGAAAAGAAAAGTCGTATCATGCGCGACGATGAAAAACAGCGCGTGGCGTATCACGAGGCGGGACACGCGCTGGTGGCCTACTCGCTGCCCAACACCGACCCGGTGCATAAGGTTTCCATCATCCCGCGCGGCCTGGCCGCATTGGGTTACACGATGTACCGGCCAGAGCAGGACCGCTTCCTGGTCACGCAAGCCGAGCTGGAAAGCCGTATTCAGACGCTGCTGGCCGGCACGGTGGCCGAGGAAATGATCTTCGCCGACGTCTCGAGCGGCGCGCAAAACGACCTGGAGCGGGTCACGGAAATCGCTCGCAGCATGGTCATGGATTACGGCATGAGCCGGCTTGGCCGGATCAACTTCCGCGAATCGGGCCGCAGCCCGTTTCTGTATTCGGGCATGGATTCACCCCGCATACAGCATCATAGCGAGCAGACGGCCCGCGAAATCGACCAGGAAGTCAAGCGAATCCTCGACGAGGGCCTGCAGCGCACGCGGCACATCCTCGAAAGCCGCCGCGCGGCGCTCGAAGCCATCAGCAAGGAGCTGCTCGTACAGGAAGTGATCGACTCGGTCGCGCTGAAGCGCATCATCGAAGAGCACTCCTCCAGCCCGATGATCGTCCCCGGCACCGACGCCGACGGCAAGAAGCGCTCGCCCGCCCAATCCAAACCGGCCCGCGACATCGACGCCTCGGAAATGGAAAAGGCCGAGGGGGTTTGAGAGACTGAGCTGCGGGAGAATCCAGCATGGCCACTGCGGATCCGGCAACCAATATCGCGGCCGATCGTTTCACGTTGATCCAGCCGGGTCAGCGACTTTTCACGGCGGCGGACGTTGCCGTGATGCCGGAACGTCTTCCTTCTGGCGACGTGCGTTACGAGCTTCATCATGGGAGGTTAGTTGTAATGTCGCCTCCAGGGGCAACGCACGGAAACATGCAAACTCGTATCGCAGGTGCATTACTCGTTCAAGGGGAGCAAAGAGGGCATGGCAAGGCATACACGGAAGTGGGAATTGTGCTGCGCGCAGCCCCGATCATTTAGTGGGTGCGGATGCGGCATTCATCATGACTCGCTCGCTCCCGGCGCGAGAGGCGTCGGAAGGGTATTTGGAGACCATTCCGGAGCTAATCGTCGAGATACGAAGCAAGAACGACAGTACCACCGAGATCAACGACAAAGTTGCAGATTATCTAAAGGCAGGCGCACAGCTCATATGGGTGGTTGATCCGGAGCCCGAATCCGTCGACGAGCATCGACCGAGCCTGCCGCCGAAGTCCTATCATAAGGCCGACGCGCTGACCTGCGACGACATCGTCCCAGGCTTTCGCCTGGCATTGATCGATCTTTTCCGGCCGTAGCGATTCTTCTCATCACGACAGCGGCGTTTGGTGGACGAAGCGCGCTTGGCGAATCACAATGGATTCGTCAACTTCTTTGTTGTCGTCGCCATACACATGCAATCTCGTCATACACTGTTGCTTGCGATATTTGAGACACGAACCAAGCAAGGACCTGCTTTGATTGCAGTCGGTCTCGTCGTGCTGCTGGCTGCCGAATATTGGTCCGGGATTCCCGTCATTAGCGGAATGGCGCTCATCGCGCTGGGCGCAACGCTCGCAGTCGTTTCGCGGTTTCGCTGCTCACCCGCGCTCCCAGCGTTGATTGTTGCGAACTTGTCTCGTGTATTCAGCGTTGTATCTTCTGTTCGTCGGAGCGGTGTGTTCATTTGGCGTTTGCGAAACCAAGAGGGCGGCATGACTCTAGTTGCAAGGCGTCGACCTCGGCCTGAGCATCGTGCCCATGGTGGCCGCGGTTCGGGTTGCGATGTCGGCCATCGCCGGCGACGAGGACGTCCTGGCTGGATTGATGCCGGGGGCGGGGACGCCCCGGCTCGCTGATGAGTCAGGCGTTTTTGGACTCGCCCCACAGCGTCAGCACCACTTTCCGCCGGCCGCCGTGGTTTCTATGTTCGCACAAATAAATGCCCTGCCAGGTGCCAAAGCAAAGTTTGCCCTGGCCCACGGGAATCGAAAGGCTCGAGCCTAAGAGCGACGATTTCACATGGGCCGGCATGTCGTCGGACCCCTCGACCGTGTGGCGGTGGGGAAAGTCCTCTGGCGCGATCTCCGAAAACGAGGCCTCGAGGTCCAGCGGCACGTCGGAGTCCGCATTTTCGTTGATCGTGAGCGACGCGGAGGTGTGCTGCAAAAACACGTGCAGCAGGCCGACCTCGAACTGAGCCAATTCTGGCAGCGCCGCGACCACTTCACGGGTTATCAGGTGAAATCCACGCGAATGGGCCGGCAGATGCAGCGTCCGTCGAATCCAGGTCATCAGGTGCTATCACTCAAGTTGAATCTGCGGCTTCCAATAGAAATATTGTGATTTCTGCGCGAACCTTGTGCCAGTCTGCCGCATACTAAAAACAGGGGACTTCGATCTGCGGCTGCATTAGTGCGATTACGCGCCCTATTTGCCCAGCCCGCAAGGTCTTACGTCGAACGAACTGTCGTCGCGCGGAACTTAGGAATCCACCTGTTAAAAAACTTGACTTTGAGCGCCGAACGACCATAATCCTTTGATTAAGGCAGTTTGAAGAAGCTGCCCAGTCAGCCGGCCGCTCAAGAATATCCCACCTACCTGATTTTGGCCGGCGGCGAAATGGATTCTCGCGCCCGCGGCACACTGGACGGCCCAATTTCGCCGCGCAATGACACTTAGCAAATTACACCCATTCCAGTTTAGGAGTTGACACCGTCATGCCCGATCCTACCCTCAAAAATGTTTTTGAGGCGATCCTCAAATACGGCCACGACGAGGATTTCGCCCCGAAAAGCGATGATCATTTCAAGGCCACGCAGGCCCCGGCCGGAACGCGCGAAAAGCTCGAGGTGATGGCCGAACGTGTACGCCGCGGCGAGCCCCTCTGGCACGAGGATGACCGGGGCGATTACAGTGGCCTGACCGGGGCGATTCGCCCGCGGGATTAGCAGTTGGACCATCTGCTCAGCTTCGGCTGAGCGTAGCGAGCCAGGAATAACGCCGTCGAAGCCCAACGCTCCGACGGCGTTATTTTTTATTTATTCTCAGGCCGACTGGCGGAGCGGCTCGGTCGGCGTCGCGGACGGGTCGATTCTCACGGCGTTTTCGCTGCTTGCACCGCCGGCCGGAGTGCGTGCTTCCAATTCGTCACGCAAGACGAGTACGCTGGTTGGCGCATCGATGCCCACGCGCACCTTGTCGCCTGAAATCTTGACGATCGTAATCACAATCGAATCCCCCAGCCGGATTCGCTGCGATTCTTTGCGCGAGAGGACGAGCATCGAAAGCCTCCGTGTATATACTTTTATCGGCGAGTGTATCTATGTATAGTACACCCAGCCGTGTGCGTCAAGCCCCGTCCGTCCGAACCCCCCGGGCCAATCGGTAACGCGGCACCAATTGTTCGAATTTAGTTGCCGCTCGGGGATTCAGGCCGATTGGCTCAGGGCGTCGTTAATCCGCGGTGGTGCTATCAGTTGCGTCTTATGGAATCGCTCGCCGCGAGAACCGTAAAACAAAATCGTGTTGCCGTCCGTTTCCCAAATCGCAGTCAGGCACAGCGAGCGCGGACCGTACAGGCAAAAGAATACGCCGCACGGCGCCGCCCCGCACCAGGATTCGTTCGGAAAGTGGAAACAAGTCGGCTTCGAGTTGGTCCTTTTCGCACAGGGTTTCGTTTACATAACGTCGTACGGCATGTAAGTCATCAAGCCGCTGCACTTCCGTCGGCATGTGAAATCAGGCCCTCATTTATGATTGAATGCTGATGATGATCCAAAATAACTCGCCACCGTTTGTATTGATGGCGCCTTGCGCGCAGAGTGTGAGCGGCGTCCTTACCGAGAGTTTCGCCTCGTCAAGATCGGGAGCCGCGCCGGTCGCGCCTGTCGTTAGCGACGACTGGGACTACCCGTGAAAGAAAGCCGCACCGCACCGTCCGCAGAAAATATATCGGTCAGCGAATGAGCACACTTTCAAGCGACTTGGAGAATTAGGTCAAGCAGGAAAGCGAATCGCACTGAGGAACCGGTGCGAGTGGAACGAGCGTCACTGGCAATACGCGCCGCAAACCGCCACTTTCTCTGTTTCGCGCGTATTAACCGCGCGTGCTGCATGCCTTCGCCGCGCACAGCGGCGTAGGCATGATGTTCCGCGTAACATGCTTACGGGGTTGCGCCCGAGAGCATGCCACCCGTCGGCCGCTTTGCGGCGGAACATGCCACGCGTGCATTACGGAAAAATTCCCGCGCCAAACCCGTCTTTCGCTATAGGCGGAGAGCCGGACGCGCGCACCGTCAGGTGCCGAATTGCCGCGATAATGCGGCTTGTTATTAGGCTTATCGTGTCGGGCAGCCGCCTTCGCTCCGATATGCGATTGCTCCGCCGCCGGATGGGCGTGCGGCTGATCGAACCGAGCCTGGCGGCTGCGGGCAGCGTCGGTGTATTCAAAGTCGAAGTCATCGTACCGCGACACGTAGTCCGGCTGCTTGGCCCGCTCGATTTCTTCGTAGTAATCGCGGATCACGAAATCTTGAATCATTTCGCGACAATGGGAATTGATCGGATGCGCAATGTCGGCATACAGTTTCGCCCGGCCATCGGCGTCTTTCGGAGCTCGCGAGTCCTCCAGGCGCTTTCCGCACTGGTTGCAATAAACGGCCCGCAGGTGATTCTTCATCCCGCAGCCAGGGCAGTGCGACGTTAGCTTGCGGCTGGGCATAGCCACAAACGGCCCGTTCGTGCCGTCGATGATTTTCAAATCGCGCACCACGAAACAGTTGTCGAAAGTAATCGAACAGAACGCCTTGAGGCGTTCACCCGGCTCTTCCATGAGCTTGATGCGAACCTCGGTGATTTCCACGGTCGTGCTCCTTGCGCTCTATGCGCGACCCTACTGGCAACTGCGAGTGGCGTAGACAAGACCCAGTTGCCGAGTTCGAAGTATACTGGCCAAACGCCGTGCATGTTGTGCATGGCGACAAACGCCGAAATAGGCGGAACCGCTGCCAGAAAGCTGGTGCGCTACAAAATCAAGCTCGCTGAAAACCGCCCGTGCCTGCGCCACCCAAGGCGTGAGCATAGCGGCGGCCGATTCCAGGCGATTGCGCATCCAGCGACCTATATCGCCCCAACGTCGGCCACGGACGCTCATCGAAATCGATGGGCGCATGTCTCCAGTTCGATCCGCTTTGCTGAGGCGGTCGTACGACTCGTAAACCTCGCCTGCGCTCAAGCCGCCCGGCGGCTTGGCGACCACGAAGTGCAGCGTGGGCATCGCGCGTAAGCGCTCGATGCGCTCGCCGCGGCCGCGGCAAATCGCCGCGCCCCCGGATACGAAAAACGGCACATCGCTGCCGATCTCGGCTGCTAATTCAGCCAGGCGATCGGTGCCCCAATGAAGATTCCAGCCGATGTTTGCCAACCTGAGAGCCGTAGCGGCATCGCTCGATCCGCCGCCCAAACCGGCCGATATTGGAATATGTTTGATAAGCCCTACTCGCCCCCGATGCGACAACCGCTTCGCTGCTGCAATAGCGTAAGGGCGCGGACAATTAGATTCTTCGATCCGGCGGGCGCACTTTCCACTTGCGGCGGCGGCCTCACGGCGAAACTTGGGCGAACCGTAAGCTCAATCGGCCCAGCCGCTTCATGTTCCGTCGCTGCCGCCGCGCTGAACGACAGCCAGTCTGCAATGCGTACTGGCACCATGAGAGTTTCCAACTCATGGTACCCGTCCCCGCGCTCGCCTGTTATTTCGAGAAACAGGTTCAGCTTGGCCGGTGCGCGGGCCATACGCGGCGGATCTGCGCTGCGGAAGAACATCCTTCACACCGTAGCAATCCGGGCCGCGCTTCTTGCGTGGACAATCGTCGATCGGTGGCCGCCCTGCAGACTGCCCTGGGCGCAATTCACGCGTGCCCTTTCCATGGACCAAGTCAAAACTTGATGACGACGCCGGGCGAGAGCAAACACGCCGCACGAGGCGGCGCACTATGCCCAGATCCAGCGGCATCGCCACAAACGCAAAGCCAGCACACCGTCAAGGGGGGGCTGGTCAAAAATTCTAGTGTGCTTGTTCAAATACGTCAACGTTTGTTGCTGGCGTCGATAGTCACAAATCCCCCCATCCGGATGCCCGATGGCGCAACTGGGCTTGGAAGAATGTGAAGACAGGAAAGTTGCGACGAGTGTACTCAGCGCCCTGACACGAACCCCTCAATCCGGAGCGTTGGTCATTGAGAGAGCAGGCCCAGCTTCTCAGAAGCGATATGCCAAATCTCCGCTTGCACCTCGTCGATCGATAGACTTGCGTCGATCACGTGGATCTTGCCACTGGAACGTGCGGCCTCAGCAAGAAAGCCTTCGCGCAAACGTCGACGATACTCGGGTCCCTGACTCTCCATGCGATCGAGCGCCCGCGACATCCGTCGATCGGCCTCCTCGACTTTCATGTCGAGAAGGAAGATGCAATCCGGCGTTATCCCCCCAGTTGCGACTTGGCCCACGTGACGAACGTCGGCAACATCAAGCCCCCCCGCGTGGCCCTGGTAAACAATGTTCGCCAACACGTAGCGATCCGACACGACAGTTTTCCCCTCCGCGAGCGCCGGCTGGATCACTTCTTCAACCAGTTGCGCACGGGCAGCCATGTAGAGGAACATTTCACTGCGGCGGGCGATCGCTGTGGACGCCTCGCGCGAGAGCAGAACCTCGCGAATCCGTTCACCAAGCTCCGTGCTTCCCGGGTCGCGGCAAACGACGATCTCGTAGCCAAGCGCGCAAGCGCTCACAGAACAGCCGCAACTGCGTCGATTTCCCCGTCCCATCAATGCCGTCGAAGGAGAAGAACATGCTTGGTGTCGGGTGTCAGGTGTCGCGTGTCAGAACTCAGATCAGGCGCAGTCACACAAAACTGACACCTGACACCTGAAACCTGACACCTATCCGCCCTTTCCGTTATACATCGCCGCGATGTTCTGGGCACGGTGGGCGATTAGCCGGCGCAGGCGCGACGGCTGCAACACTTCGGCTTGATCGCCGTATCCCAGAACCCACCAGGCGATTTCATTCAGGCCGGAGACGGTCACGCGGAAATCCAAGGAGCCATCCGGCAGAAACGCCGTCCGCTGGGTCTTGTGCCAGATCACCTCGGCCACATTGCGAGCAACCAGCGACTTGAAGCGCACGCGCACATGGCTGTCGCGCCCCGGGCTGCGAATCAAATGCCAGGCGTTTCCTAAATACTGATCGAGATCGAAGCCCTTCGGAATACGAAATCGCTCTCGCAGCGTCGCAAGCGAGATCACGCGCGACAGATTGAAGATCCGCACTTCTCGGTGCAGCGAGGAACGGCCGATCACATACCAGCTGCGACGGCTGAACATCATCTGATATGGCTTGAGCTTCGTGGTGATCGTCTCCCATTCAGTCAGGCTGTCGTATTGAAGCTCAACGACTCGCCGCTTCTCGATCGCGCTGACGAGCTCGTGGTACGCATCCGCTTTGCCGGTAAGATGTCCCACCTGGTTCATGCGAATCTTGATGGAGCGAACGGTCCGGCGCACCTCCTGCCGCAACGGCCTAGGGAGATTGCTTTCCAGCTTGAGCGCCGCACTGTAGACAGGCTCATAGAACGGTAGATTGTGGTTGCGGCCCATTTCTCCAGCCAGCGCCAATAGCGAGAGCGCTTCATCGGCCGTAAAGTTGGTCGGCGGCAAGAAGAACGCGCTGGGGATGGAAAACCGGCCGGCCTCGCGGTCGTAAGCCAGCGGCACGCCCGATGCGCAAGGACTCTAAATCGCGAAAGATCGTCCGCCGTCCAACGCCGCAGATCTTAGCCAGCCCGCTGGAATTCTGCCCTGGCCCCGACCCCAACATTTGCAGCAGCTTCAGCAGGCGCGTAAGACGCTTGACGTTCATTCGTGCGAGGCCACATGCGGCTGCTGGTGTCGCTCGGCGGCGAGTTCAACGGCCGAGCGTCATCGGGCGATGGCAGAACTTCCTCCGGTCCTGGAGCCTCCGGTGCCGGCGCTTCCTGCGGTGCCGGAGTGCCTTCGATCATATCCATCGGGTGGCCGGTCTCTGCGCCGGCCGACACGCCTTGATCGTACGGCCCGCGGCTAATCACGTTGGGCCGCGTGTAGCCGTAGTCAATATACAAGCCGGCATCCCGCTTGCGAGCCTGACGCAGGGCGTCGAAGTACGCCTTGGCCGGCCAAGGGCCTTCCGCCAGGTACACGCCGTCGTATTCCAGCAGCGAGCCCTTGCGGTAATGGACGTTCATTATAGCCCGGTTGTAATCCACAAGCGACCGGATAGTAGGCACTCTCGGCCTCGGCGCGGCGACGCTGCGCGTCGAGCAACAGATCGAGCGTGGCGCTGCCCTGGCTCAAACACGGTATTGACGGCCTGCACTTCGGCTTCGGCCGCGACGCGGCGGTTGAAGTTTGTCTGCGTCAGGCCGTAGTTCAGATCGAGGTCGCGGATGGCGTCGCCCAATTTGGTGAGAGATTTCATTCTCCAAGTCCTGAAGAATTGCCCGATCGCGGGCCAGCAACAGCTCCTGGTGACGAACGCCCGACAGCTCGCGGCGGAAGCCGATCGGCATCGAGAGCTGCAGGCCGAGCTGCCATTCCTGGAACTCGCCGCTTGTGAGGACCCCGAAGGCGGACGAGCCAGTGGCCGGGCTGCCGGCTGCCGGGCCGGCCGTATTGAGGAACCCGGTGTTGTTTTGATTGATCAACTCGTCGCCCAGGCCCAGCCAGCGATAGCGGCCGACCGCATCGAGTCGCGGCAACAGGAAGTTGCGGGCGGCGATCAGTTCCAACTCGCGCCGCTTGATTTCCCACTTCTGCCGGCGAATTTCCACGCGGCGCGATCAGCGCTTCGGTGTGGATGCCGGCCCAATCGAACGCCACGCGGGCAGTCGTCGGTTCGTCCGACGGGCGGATCAAGCGGCCGTCGGACATCGACAGGCCCATGATATACCGCAAGGCGATTTTCATCTCGGAAAACTTCGGTTTGCGCTTGCTCGCACCTGGGCGCGGAACAGGAAGTACTGCGAGCCCGAGCCTGGGCTTCGCGGTCGGCGCTGCCGCCGCGCGAACCGGTGCGGTAAAGGCGCCGCCGTCTTCTTCCAGGTTTCCAGTGCGCTGTCGCGGCCCATCTTGCGGGCATCCAGGTCGCGATACGCGAAGTACAGCTCCCAGTACGCGTCTTCGACGTCGCGCACCAGGTTTCGCACGCCGCCTTCGAAGTCGGCCAGCGTCTGATCCATGCGAATCCGCGCGATCACACGCCGTCGATCGGATTGCCCAGCCCGGCCGCATATGGCCTCGAAACTCATCGGGCCGGCGATGCGGTTGTATTGAACGCCGCTGCCCTGCAACAACGGATGATTGAACGTGGCTTCGAAGTTCGTCTGTCCAAGCGCTCGGCAGCGGCCGCGACCGGTCGGCGGAACATTGTTTTGATCGTAGATCGTGTTGTTGCGAACTCCGAACTCGCGTACCCGTCGGCGGTCGTCTTGGTGATGCCGGTGGTGAAATTGCTCGATTCCTGGGCCAGAATCGGCGGGAAGAATACTGACGCCGATGCCGCTGCCCGGCCGGTTCTGCGGCTGGCGAATCTTTTCCCAGAACACGCTGGCATCGAGCTGCGCATCGAATTCGCTCAGGGCGGCTTCCGGTACCCGAACCTTGAAACGGCGAGCCGACGGAAAGGCCGGTGGTCGATTCGACCAGCGCCGGGTCGTACGTCGTCGTGACGGCGACCGGGCTGATGAGCGTGCGCGAGATGGTTTCTGGCGCCGTCGACTGAACGCGTCCGCCCAGTTGCCGCATCACCTGGCTGTTGCACAGCGTGATCTGAACGGCCTCCTCGAGCGGCAGGTCCCACATCTCGTAGTTTTCCGTGTTCTTGAGCGTCAGCGGCGGCAGCGTATTGGTGACTTCGCAGAGCGAGGGCTCCTCGACGTCGGGATACTCGATCTCCGTGGCGACGTCGAGATAATGCGAGAGATCGCCGTCTTCCCGGCAGTAGAACGGTTGCTGTGGGGCGCAGCCCGAGGCAGCGAGCGAGGCGCTGAGCACCAGCGACAAGACTATGCGGAGCGGCCGGTTCATTGCTGTTGCTTCCTGACCACCAGCGGCACGGATGCGACACTGGCTTGATGCGCACTTGACAGAAACCCGGGCAATTACGACTGACAAGCAGTGACGGCCACGCTGGGCGTCACGTTTCCCCCGGGCTGCGTCGCTCGCGAGCGGGCCGCAATCCGGACTACGACCCTGAGCTCTGGAGCAATCAGCAGAACTGGTTATCGTCGGCCCGGGCGTCAAACTTTGACGATTTTCGCGCGCTTGACATGCGAGAGAAGCTGGCATCGCAATCAGCGGTAGCAGTTCATGCGCGTGGGCGAGGCCTGCTTCAGCGGGCGGGAGGTGACAGCGTAGTACGCTAAACTCAAGATATGAAAGATCTCACGCAGAGGCGCTGAGGACGCAGAGGACGCAGAGGACAGCGAAGCCAAACGCGATTCGTTTCGTACTCTGCTATCTCAGCGCCTCTGCGAGAGTCGTAATTCAAACATTGCCGCCGAAGCCGCTTAGCGCAGCAATGCTTTCAACTTTGCCAAGATCGCTCACGCGTGCTGCCAGGCTGCCGGCCGCGATGAAATGGTCGAACTCGATAAGGACTGCGCTGGACGACGCCGCGGAACCACGCCAGCACGTCCGGCGGGATCGTGCCGCAGGTTTCGGCCGCCAGCTTGATGGACAGGTCGGCGCGATCGGCTTTGCAGTCGCTGCGGTCGGTGATCACCGTGCCGTCAAACGTGAATCGCACCATGTTTTCCACGTCCGAGTTGGCCAGGCGGAAGACGCAGCGCGTGTTGTAGAGAAAGTACGCGTTCTCGGTGCCATGCGTGTCGATCGCGCGTTGCAACGCTTCGCCTCGCACGCGAAACGCTGGCGAGGCGTCGAGCGGCACGTCGACCCGACCTACAGAGCGCAACGGCAGGCAATCGAACGCGATGTCGACGTTGGGTTGCATGTTGCGGAGTGAGTAAGTGAGTAAGTGAGTAAGTGAGTAGGTATCAACCCCACTAAACCTACTCACCTACTCACTTACTCACCCACTCACCTTCTTCGCCGATCCCAGGCCAGACTCAGCCAGCCATCCTCGCTCTTGAATTCATTTAATTCAAGCGGGCCCGCGTCGGCCAGCGCGCCCTCGGGTCGAATTGGCTCGAATTCGATCGTGGTTGGGAAGCCGCGTCCTTGAGCGGAGCGCTCGTTGAGCTCCTCCTCCAGGTTCCGCCGCTCGGCCGTCTGACGGCTGGAGAGAGTTCCGTCGAAGTCGGCGGGCAGCATGACGAGGTCGCCTTCGCGTCGCAAAACAACGCCGCCGCCGGCAAGCTCGGGCGTGTACGTGCCGCTGATGTCCCAGTCTTCAAAAGTCTGATCGCCCGATTGCAGACGGGTTACGTGAATGGTGATCTGGACCTTCTCATCCGCGAAGCGGGCGCTGATCGGCCGGTCGCGAAACGTCATCGACCATTCCTTGAATTCGTCTTCGCTGTTGGCCGAATCTTCGGAGTCGGTGTTTCGTCGGTCCCAGGCGTCTTTCATCCAGTCAGGGATTTTGACATCGAACTGAGCGTCCTCGCCCGGCTGCGTTTCGCGGGCCGTCGCGCCGCCCAACACAACGGCGGAATAGTTATTCACGGCCGATTCGTGGAGCCGCATCGTAACGTCGTGCCCATCCGGCGCCGCCGGCGGTTCGCTTACCGCAGCGAGCTGCCCGCCGCTCGCCTGTGTGGCCTCGAGCGATATCGAGTCCTTGTCGGAACTGAAGCGAATATGCTCCGGCATCTGGCCGCGGCGAACCAAGGGATCGCGATATTCGGCCTCGTACCGCTTACGCGCTTCGCGAAGCTCCTTGTTCACATCCTCGTTGAACCGCCGCTCGATGCGGTCTTCGGCATGATCGGCGGCGATTGCCTCGGCCTGCCACTCGCTTTGCCGGGCGCGCTGCCAGCCTTGGCTGGAGACGATCCGGCTGCCCAGGCCGCCTCCGCGTTTGGCAATGGAATGGATGTCGGTATCGGTCGAGGCACTGGCCGACGCCGGACGCGACGCGAACGCTTTGTCGCTAAGCTCCACGTGCTTCGTCGCGGTGTAATTCGTGTGGCTGGTGCTGCGGATCACGGCCGGCCCGTTGTAACCGACATTCTGCGAGTCGACGTGCCCGCGCGAGCGGAATTGGAGCACGGCCTTGTCATCGGATGGAATGCTGGCCACTTCGACCGTGCCGCTGGTGAACGCATCGCCGTGAATTCGCGTTCCTAGAATGTTGTCGGTCACGGACTCCATGCGGCTCACCGGTTCCGCACCGGCCGCGATCAGCGGCGTCGAGACGTCGATGAACGCGTTGGGCCTGGCGAACTCGCGCCGCACGGCGGCGACCAGCTCCGGCGCCTGACCTAAATCCGCGATGATCGCCAGCCGCTCGGCCAGCCGCGCTTCGTTGGCAGCGGTGGCGTCGTCGCGGTACCGCGTCGATGTCGCTCTTGAGGGCATCTAACTGCTGGCCGTAAAGCTCTTCCGGATTATCCCACTGCGATACGGCGAGCAGGTTGCGATAGCGTTCCAGAGCGTCAGCGAGCCGGCGGAATTGCGGAAGCTCGAGTCCGTTTTGATCGCGGTTGAGTCGCTCTAGCGTGGCGTCGAGCGTTTCCAGAGCGGGCGATCCTTCCCCCGACATCTCCTTGCGAAGTGCGTCCCATCGCAAGTAGCGCAGCCATCGTTTTCCGTTGGTCCCGGGGCCCACGAACCGCTCCAGCTCGACCATTCGTTTGCGAACTTCGGCGCGTGCGGCGGCAAGCTGTTCGTCGGTCACTGGCTGGAAATCTTCGCGCACTTTTTCAACGAGCTCGTCCATATCCTCTTGAGCATTCGCCGCGCCCAGAAATAGCGACAAGCTGGCGCAGACGGCGATGGTCGCAACGAACCAGTTCAAAGTTAGGGCGTGGCCTGTTTGCATAAATCCAATCCGATGAAAGCGGCGCATTAAAAAATCCTTTCCACGCCAGGCATGTAGATCGACTGCCGTGTTCGGCGGTCGGCGTCGGCGGCCGGCCTCTCCGCAAGAACAACAAGATGCCAATCGGTGGACGGCGGTTATGGTGGGTAATCCGCGGCGGCTGTGTAAGGCAAATCGCCGACTGCGGAGTTAGCTACTCTATGCCACTTGCCGCGACTTGTCTAGAAGCGGATAGTTTGCCGTGGAGTTTGCGCGAGGCGGGCGGGGCAAGCCCCGCCGCTAAATGCAGCTCCGGGGCAGATTGCTCTAGATAGTTGCGCACCGCGCGCACTGCAGCGGTTTCGTTATTCGCCTTCGCGGAGGAGTTTGAAGTATTCTTCCGCGTGCTCGCGGCGGCTGTTGGGCAGTCGGTCGCTGGTGAGCGGATCGGCCGGCTCGGCTTTGAGCGTGGCCATTTCTTCCTTGATCGCCTGGGCCACGTCACCTTTGACATTCGGCCCTTCGACCATGCCGGCAAACGTGGCCGCGCCCTTCTTGGGATCCTGGCGGACGCGCGTGTCGCGCAGGTTCGTGTTATTGCGCTCGTCCGGCCGCATGCCGGCGCCGGCTTGGGGATTGCCGTTCATTCCATTTCCCATCTGCGGCTGAGACTGGGGATTGAATTGGTTCATGCCGGCCATTGAACCCATGCAGGCCTCGCAGCCTTCGCCCTCGCACTCTTCGCAGGCGAGCGCGTCTTTGGCCATTTCAAGCTGATCCATGGCAGCGTCGAGCATTTCCATCTCGTTCATCTGCTGCTGCATCTTGCCAAGCTGATCGGCCATTTTGGCCATGGCTTGGGCCGCCTTCTGGTTGTCGCCTTGCTGCAACTGCTGTTGGATTTGTCCCATCTGCTGGGCCAGTTGCTGCAATCGGTCCATTTGCTGTTCTTGTTTTTGAAGTTTGTCGAGCTTCTCTTGCAGCTCGCCCGCTTTGGAGAGGTTACCCTGGCGGCGCTGCTGCTCGATCTGCTTCTTAAGGTCGTCCATCGCCTGCTGGCGTGCCTGGGCGGCCGCATCGAGCTTTTCCTTCATCTGCTCAAGCTGCTTCGCGAGCCGTTCCTTCGCATTTGCATCCAGCTTGCCTTCGCGAAGCTGTTTCTCGAGCTCTTTCACTTCCTGCATGGCCTTTTTCCAATCGCCCTGCTTCATAGCGTTGGCCGCTTTTTCGGCCGGCCCGGCGCCGAGGTTCTTCATGCTTTGGAACTGTTGCTTGAGGCTATCCTTCCCGCCGAGCTGCTCGCGGCGCTGTTCGATCTGCTTCACGAGGTCGTTCATCTTCACCGTGGCCTTGGTGCGGTCGGCGGCCTGCTTTTCGGCGAGATCGCGCGTGCCTTGCTCGATTTTCTTGAACAGCCCCTCGGCCTCCTTAAGGCCCTGCTGCTCGGCCTCGCGGCGCTGCTCTTCAATCTTCTTGCGCACGGCTTCGGCCGACTGCTTGACTTGTTTTTGAACGCTCGCGGTCGAGTTGCGATCGAGACTGCTCGCGGCCTCGCGGTTGTCGACAAACGTAACGAGCGCAAACGCGATCGCGGCCGGCACGAGCGGCCACCAGGCACGGCGGTCGAGCTTCACGGGGAATTTCTCGTCGACCTCGATTCGCTTCACGGCGCGCACCGCGTCGTTCACCACCGCGCGGCCGGCCTCGCTCCTTTGCTCTTCAGGCCGCAATGAGAGACTGCTGGCGACGCGCTCGCGCAAGTCGAAGCGGCGATCGATCTCGATGGCCGCGTCGATTGGGCTGCGATGTCGAACAAACGTCCACACGAGCGCGAACATGAAACCAACGCCGAGCGCGCCCACGAGCCATGCCATATCCCAATCCGCGGGAAGGTTTGAAACGACAAACACTCGCGGCACGGCTACCGCCGCTAAGGCGATCGTCAATGCTCCCAGGAGGCACCAAACCAAGCGGCCGAAGAATTGTTCCAGAACCAAACGCCGCGCGGCGCGCGCAACCTGTTTTTGAAGCTGGTCCATGACATGCTCCTTAGGTGCGTGGTCGGGCAAAGTGCGGGGTCGGGAGACCCGCAACAATGTGTGACCCACGCACAACCGTGGTGGTGCCCTGGCACTGGGATTATACGGCAAACGAATTTACAAGTCACGCTTCAATAATATCGGCTTAGCGTCGGCGGCCACGCCGACTTTACCGCCGGAAGGCGATCCAACGGCTGGCCTTCCACCGCTAGATTCGGCCTTGCGGCCGACGCCAAGGGCGGCCGGCGGCAACGGGCGGCCGGCGGCAACTCGACGCGATGCGGCTTCGTGGAATAGAATTATGCACTATGGCCACACTAACCGCCTCGTCGCCGGCCGCCCTGCCGACCCCGGCCGACCGACCGGAGGCCGACGTGGTGATCTACGACGGCAACTGCGGCATCTGCACGGCCCAGGTTCGTAAGTTGCGCTGGTGGGACTGTCAAAAAAAGCTTTCGTACCTGTCGCTGCACGACGCCGAAGTGGCACGGCGCTGGCCCGATCTTTCGCACGACCGCTTGATGCAAGAAATGGTGATCGTCGATCGCCAGGGCAAGCGGCACTGGGGCGCGGCGGGGATTCGCTATCTCTCGCGCCGGCTGCGCCGCTTGTGGTGGGCGGCGCCGCTGCTGCACTTCCCGGGCAGCATGCTCGTGTGGCGGCCGCTGTACCGCTGGGTCGCGCGCAACCGCTATCGCCTCAGCGGCGGTAAAGCGTGCGACGACGGAGCGTGTGCGTTGCACCGGTGACGAGCGCGAGCGGTGGATTTGTTTGGTGTTTTCGCCGCTAAGCCGCAAGCGGTTGTTGGGCTTGTGTTTTATAGGTTGCCTTTCTTTTCTGGCATCAATGTTATTGTGCGTGTGCGTGAAAAAAAGAAATGGTGGGCCCACTGGGGCCGCTTTGGTGAGCTTGACGCGCATGAAGCAGCTCTGCGAGCTGATGGCAACGACGCCCACGGTCCCTACCGTCCGGGTGGAGCACCTGGCAATTCCAATTGGCCCGGAATGATGCGCGCTGAAGAGGTGTCCTGATCGGAGGGAGCCACTTAAGGCTTTGCACGCGGACTGTTACTTTCAGCGCGCCATCCGGCGAGACGTCTTTCCAGCCACGCACGGACGGTCATTTCGGGCGTTATTATACACGATGTAGTGTACCAATGTCTAGTACCGTTTTGGCCGCGCGGAATTTTTCCAAAAATGCGCCGTGTGTTCGAAGACACAAGCGGAGATTTCCAGGGTGCGAAAGCGCAAGTGGAACGCAGCGCAATGGGGGTTCGTCAGACAGAACAAGCCGTGTTATAATTTTCACATGGCGACTGTCGACTATATCGAGATGCGGCCGAGTGCAATCCACGGCCAGAAGGCATGTGTTGCCGGGACGCGCATCAGCGTCGAGGATATTTACGTCTGGTACGAGTTGATGGGTAAGACGGCGGATCAGATCGTAAGCGAATATCCGATGCTCACGCTTCCCCAAGTGTACGCAGCGCTAGCCTATTACTTCGAGCACACGGACGAAATTCGCGAGCAACGCAAGCGCGGCCGCGAGGAAGCGGACCGAATCAAGGCTGCCAATCCGCCGAAGCTTCCGGGCAAGCTAGCCGATATGGGCGCGAATGGCGATTCGTTTTCATCTTGACGAAAACGTATCCGGCGCCGTGGCAGCGGCGTTGCGGCGCCGTGGTCTGGATGTCACCACGGCCTTGGACGCAAAACTGATCGGTGCCGACGATTACGAGCACCTGCGCTTCGCACAATCGCAAGACCGTGTTGTCGTGACGCATGACGACGACTTCACGCGAATCCACGCCAACGGCACGATGCACAGTGGCATCTGCTATTGCCACAAGGACAAGCACTCAATCGGCGATCTAGTCAGGCTACTATTGCTGATCGACGGATGCTTTGATGGGCCTGAATTCTATCGGCATCTTGAATATCTCTAATTAGCCCGCCGCACCAACCGATAACCGCCTGCGCACGAAAAGTAGCAGCGCGGCCAGAAGGATGGCGTTGAGCGACAGCCAAGATGCCCATTGGCCTCGCATTTCTCTCAACATGTACGTCAACGTCGTCCAGGATCGACCAAGTCCCGGGTGAAGAGAATCGGCGTAACGCTCCACGCCAAGAGAGAGCGCGTAGGGAAGTATTATGAGTGCGGCGATGCGAAGCGGCCACGGGCCGCTGCCGAGAACCGCCCAAATCGCCAGGAGATTCAGCGTTGCGACGGCCAATGAGAGCCAGACGGACTGAAACGTCGTGGAATAGTCGAGGTCTGAAAATATCAGAAACTCCATGCCGCGCGCGACAACGAGCAGCGGCGCCATCGCGGCCGCCCATATCAGCATATGCCGCGTTCCGAACTGATGCGCGGACGTGCGCCGGGACGCACCGATGTTACCCGCATTTAGCTGCCGCAGAGTGAATCCGCGCAAGCGCAGTGCAAAGCAAACGACCACCACGACGACCGTGGTCAGGATCATCAAAATACCCCAGCTCCGCATGGCCCAATTTGACACAAACATGCCGGCAAAAACGATCACGATGGCGCCGAAAGCGGCCAGTCCCGGCAGCCGCGACTGCCATCCGACATTGGCCAGCATGGACCAGATCGTGAGCAAACTGATCTGAGACGATATGAGCACAAACGCAAAATCGGTTGGCAAGGGTCCGCTCAGGCAGGCACTGATCGTAAGCAGATCCAACAGCACGAGGCACCAGGCGAACACGAGCCAGCGAAGCCATGATGGCTGTAGGTAGCGACCTGCGCACCAGCTTAGCACCGCGGTCGTGAACACCATCCAGGGGTACAGCAGCCAGCGGCGTTCCGATTGAAACTCGGCAAGGTGGAAAAAGACTTGGTTCGACGCGGCCACGGTGGCAGGGATCAAGATGGCGAAGATCAGCAGTCGGCCGGGTGAAGACAGCGCGGGCATCGCCGGTTTCGATTCTGGTTCAGCGTCGAGATCCATGGGCCGATCGCTTTGTCGCGCGCTTCGTCAATCACCGCTGTGGGCGTCGGTTTGACGAAGTCTCCGCTGCCGCTCTCGGTAGAAATAGACGGTCACCCAGCCGCCGATGACACCAATGAGCAGCAGCAACAGCGAATGGCACGTCACGTAGAAATTGGGGTACACATGATCCACGACACCTCGCTCGCTGAATACGAGGGGCTCAGGAACGGTCATGCCCTGGGGCCAACCACCGGATGCACTCCATGCAAGATCAAACAGCCCGCGATATGCACGGCTTATCATATCAGAGAGTCCTACATCAAATATCTTTTTGAAAAGCAGGAAGTACACTGCCCCCCAGCAGAGGAAACCGAGGCGGAACACACGGGACTCGCCGGTCGACAGCCAAGCGGCGTACGCCATGCCGACCAATATTCCGAGCGTCAATAAATCGAACAGCCGTCCCAGAAGTGGATTGTCCTCGCTGAACAGCGCCACCAGGCCGAATGCCACGACGGCCGTCGAGAACAGAAGCTGCTTGATGCTGAAGGCCATGTCTTCAGATTCGGGCGCAGGCCGTGACAAGCGGAACCCTCACCCTACCCTCTCCCAAAGGGAGAGGGTTTTCATTCGTACCCGTGCTCTTTGGCCGGGAACGTGCCGTCGCGGACCTCGTCGCGGTATTCGGTGATGGCGCGTTTGATCTCGCTCTTGAGATCGACATACGCCTTAACAAACTTCGGCACGTAGCCGCTGGTTATTCCCAGGAGGTCGTGCAGCACCAGCACCTGGCCGTCGCAATCGGCGCCGGCGCCGATGCCGATCGTGGGAATCACGATTTCCTGCGAGATTTTTTTGGCGATGCTGCGCGGGATGCACTCCAGGACGATGGCGAACGCGCCGCGCGCTCGGCCGCCTTGGCGTCGGCCAACAGCTCGCGCTCGTCGCGCTGCACGCGGTATCCGCCGAGCTGGTGGACGCTTTGCGGCGCAGGCCACAGTGGGCCATCACGGGGATGCCGGCGGATACGAGCGCTTCGATTGTCTCGGCCTGCTCGACACCGCCTTCGAGCTTCACGGCCTGGCAGCGCGATTCTTTGAGGATGCGGCCGGCGTTTTCGATCGCCTTGTACTTGCCGAGCTGGAAGCTCGGGAACGGCATATCGACGACCACGAGCGCATGCTCGACGGCGCGGCCGACCATCTCGGCGTGATAGATCATCTCGTCGAGCGTCACGGGCAGCGTGCTGTCGTGACCTTGCACGACCATCGACATGCTGTCGCCGACGAGGATGCCTTCGACGCCTGCCGAGTCGACCAGCCGCGCGAGCGCGTAGTCGTAGGCGGTGACCATCGAGACCTTGCGGCCGGCCGCTTTGAAGCCGGTGAACTCAGGAACGGTGATGCGGGACATTGCGGAAGTGGGGAATGGGGACTTCGGAGTACGGAGTACAAAGTACTCCGTATATGCGCGGCGACGTCTGAATTGTGACGCTGCGAGTGCCGGCTGGCAATCGACAATCTATGCCGCAATCTCGCAGCCGATGGCGGTGAATTTTCATGGCGGGAAGACTTGGTTTCGCTTAGGATGGCGCTTGCGGAATAGAGTTTCACCGGTGCGGTGAAAGCAAGGGGTTTGCCAGGTCATGGCGAGTTTTCTTTGTCGGCGTGTCGGCGGGTTTGTTGCTGCGCTGGCGTGCGCCTTCATGTGCCACCCAGCGCCCGCCCAGAACAGCAACTGGGTTAAAACGGGGTCGACTGGCCGGCTGATCTATGTGCCCGATGCCCAGGGCGACCGCATTCCTGATTTCTCCATGGTCGGTTACGGTGCGGGGAAGCGGGATATTCCTGGCGACATTCCCGTCGTGATCCACATTGATCCGATCGCGGGCGACAACACGCTGCACATTCAGAATGCGATCAACTTCGCCGCGACGCGGCCGCTGCAGGCCAACGGATTTCGCGGCGTCGTGGAACTAGGACCGGGCAAGTTCGATGTCAACGGCCAGCTTTCGATGACGGCTAGCGGCGTTGTGCTGCGCGGCGCGGGCGGCGGCGACAGCCTCACCGCCAATACCCACATCGTTTCGCAGAACCGCACGGGCACCGTCGGCAGCACGCCGGTGATCAACATCCAGGGCTCCAGCAGCGGCATCAGCCGCGGGCCCCAGATTCAAATCATCGACAAGGTCGTGCCGGTCGGCGCACAGAGCTTTCGCGTGGCGTCGACAACCGGGATGACTGTCGGCGGCATGGTGGAGATTTTTCGCCCCAGCACTCAGGCTTGGATTGAAGAGCTGGGGATGCACCTGATCCCAAATGGCCCGTGGGGCGCCGGTGATCGCGATCTCGATTGGCAGCGCACGATCACGCGCATCGAGGGCAACCGCGTTTTCATCGACGCACCGATCACCACAGCACTCGATCAAGAGTGGGGCGGCGGCACGGTGCGGACATACAATGCGCCGAATACGATTCGAAACGTCGGCGTCGAGAATCTTCGCGGCCAATCGCTCGACGCACGCGAAGAAGCCAACGAGTCCCGCACGCCGACGTTCATCCGCTTTACGCGCGTGGTCGACGGCTTTGCCCGCGACCTTCAAACGCGGCATTTTACGTACGCGTCGGTATTCACTTCGGAAGCGGACGGCGGCCGGCACATCACGGTCGACAACGTCCATAGCCGGCTACCGGCGGGCGAGGTCACGGGCGGCCGGCGGTATACGTTCGCCTTGGATGGCCAGTACTCGCTCGTGCAGAATTCTTCGGCCGATTCGGGGCGGCATGACTTCGTCACGGGGAGCGACGTGGTGGGCCCGATTGTGTTCACAAATTCGACGACGACCACGACGCGTTCCGATAGCGGGCCGCACCATCGCTGGGGCAATGGCCTGTTGTTCGACAATCTGGACATCAACGGCAATGCGATCAACGTGCAAAACCGCTGGACCAGCGGCACGGGCCATGGCTGGGCCGGCGCCAATGTCGTCGTGTGGAATTCCGAGGCGAACAGCTTCATCATGCAGAGCCCCGCCGACGGCGAACGGTTGGATCGTCGGCTCGACCGGCACGATTAACTCAGGCAATTGCCAATTGCCGGCGGGCGTGTCGTGCCAGGGATACCGCGATTCGCACGGCACGCGGGTAATCGTTGGCGGGGAAGACAGCCTGTACGAAGCGCAAAAGAATGACGCGGCCGATATCCGCGAGTTCCATTGGACTGCATCAACTGGCAACTGGAACGACGATTTGAAGTGGGACCAGGAGATTCGGCCGGGCGTGTACATAGTCAGCACGCGCGAGTACTTACACGGTGATTACGACAATTTCACGTTCGACAGTGCGGCCGGCAGCGTCGACACGCCGACAATCGATCCCGCCTGGCAAGCAGCCATAGCGGCCGGTTCGACGAATCCGATCCGCGGAACGGACGTGGTCGCGCCGAATCAGAACGTCGCCTTCACGATGAACTACCCGCTGGTGCGCGGCGAGCGCGTGGTGCATTCGTATCTGGCGATGAGCCTGAAGCAATCGGGCGACGAAATTAACCGCGACTATGTGCAGCTATTCGACACCGATTCGGCCAATCTCTTGACCTTCGTCGGTTTGGGCTGGGCCTCGCAAGTGAATCCCAGTACGCCATTTGTCGGCGTCATTGACTTGGGCCCGTATTTGGACGAACTGCAACGGGGAGCCATCAACCTGCAACTTTCCGACGACGTGGCCATGGACTGGGCCGTTCACACGGTGGCCGTCGCAACACCGAAGTCGGACGGGACCCGGCCGCGCGTGCTTGTCGACGGCGGAAATTTGCTTGTCACGACGCACGAAGCGCGGGCCGAGTTTTTGCAGAACGGCGGGCCTGCTGCGAGTCAACTTACGATCGCGTCCAGCGGCCGCGTAAGCGTTGACGGCGACTACGTGCAAATGCCGAACGGCACGCTGGCGATTGGCATCGGCGGCGTCGGCGCATCGCAATTCGGCTCGCTTGCGGTCGGCGACGTGGCCGCGCTTGCGGGAGCGCTCAAGCTTGAGCTGTCAGGTGCGTTCATGCCGTCGGCCGGCGATTCGTTCCAGCTTATATCCGCGGCTGCCGGATTCATGGGCAGCACGTTTGGCAGCTTGATGCTGCCCACGCTTCCCGGCGATCTCTCCTGGCAAATTATGTACGGCGCCAATGCCGTGGCGGCGAATGTTTTGGGCACGGTGATCGTGGGCGATCTCAACGGCGACTGGCAGATTACGCCCGCCGACTGGACGCAGTTTAAAGCAGGGCAGGGGAGCAGTTTCACCGGTCTAACTCGCATGCAGGCATTCGCCAAGGGCGACCTCGACGGCGACTTCGATCACGACCTGGCCGATTTTTTGGTCTTCCGCGTGGCGTACAACAACGCTCACGGCGCAGGCGCGTTTTCGGCGCTGGTGGGCGAGGTGCCGGAACCGGGTTCGGGGATTTTGTCGATCTGGGCCGTCGCGCTTGCGTTGATTTGCCGAAATCGTTTGGGCCGCGACTAAGGAAGAATTGCGGACAAGCCGCGCAGCGGCGACGGCGATTAGCCGTGGGTGTAAGCCCACGGAACGCGAGCAATAAACGCGATAAAGCCGCGCAGCGGCGAAACTATCGGCTGTCGCCGCTACGCGGCTATGATATTTAGCGAGCACGATGTCCGTGGGCTGGCGTCCACGGCTAAGTGCCTTTGCCGCTGCGCGGCAAGTGTAATGACGAGCCATAGCCCAAATGGCACCCACGGATGAACGTCATCTCAACGGAAAACCTATCGAAGCGATACGGCCGCCGGATGGGGCTCGATTCGGCGGAACTGAATGTCGGTGAAGGTGAGATATTCGGCTTTCTCGGCGCCAATGGCGCCGGCAAAACAACCGCCATCCGTTTGCTTCTGGGTTTTCTTCGCCCAAGTCATGGCAACGCGAGCATTTTTGGCCTCGATTGCTGGCGCCATAGCGCGCGGATCAAACGCGACGTTGGTTATCTGCCGGGCGATCTGCGGCTTTATCCCTGGCTGACGTGCCAGCGAGCGCTGCGAATTGTCGGCCGGGTGCGCGGGGTTGATTTGCTGGCAAACGGCGCAGAACTCGCCAAGCGGTTTCAGCTCGAGATGGATCTGCGCGTGCGCCGCATGTCGCGCGGCACGCGACAAAAGCTGGGGCTCATCATGGCGCTGGCGCACAAGCCGCGGCTATTGGTTTTGGACGAGCCGACGTCTGGTCTCGATCCGGTGATGCAGGGCGTGCTGGCCAATCATCTTCGAGAGCTTGCAGCCGCCGGGCACACGGTGTTCTTTTCCAGCCACACGCTGCGTGAAGTCGAAACCTTATGTGACCGCGTCGCAGTGGTTCGGCACGGCCGCGTGATCGCCGACGAAACGCTCGATTCGCTGCGCGGCCGAGCGCGGCGCACGGTGGAGCTGGTGTATGCGGATGAAACGGCCGCTGACGGTGCGGTGCTACCCGGTTTTTTGCAAGTCCAGCGACGGGACGGCCGCAAACTTGTGTGCGAGCTCGACGGGCCGGCCACGCCGCTTGTACGTTGGGCGGCCGGGCAGCCGCTGGCGGACATGACGATCAGCCCGCCCGATTTGGAAACATTGTTTCGCAAGTTTTACGACGTGTCGCTGGATGTAGCGTAGTGAGCAGCAATGCGTGGACTTCTCACCAAAACGTTGTACGAAGTCTGGCTGCCGACGCTGCTGTACGGCCTTGGACTGTTCGTGGTGAAGATGATCCTCACGTACATCCTGCCGCAAATTCATGAAGCGCTCGGCGAAGTGCTTCACCGGCTTCCGTTTGCCCGAACCTTTCTCGCGATTCTGCTGGGCAACACGTTGGGCGCCGAGATATCGGCCCGATCGATGCAGGCGTTTCTCTACGTTCATCCGGTCGTTCTGGCACTGGTCTGGGCGCACGCGGTCACACTGTGCACGCGCATGCCGGCGGCGGAAATCGACCGAGGCACAATCGACGTTTTGTTGAGCCTGCCCGTCTCGCGCCGCGCCGTGTATGCGTGCGAATCCATTGTCTGGATCGTATCGGGCGTGTTCGTGCTTATGATGGGTTTGGCGGGGCACCTCGTTGCGGCGCCGCGGATGCCCGATGAGCTGCGTCCCGAGCTTCCACGCATCGTATTTGTATTGGTGAATCTGTACTGCGTGTACATTGCGGTCGGCGGCATCGCTTTCCTAGTCTCCGCGCTGAGCGATCACCGCGGCCGCGCGGTCGCGGTAGTTTTCGCCATCTTGCTGGCGTCGTTCCTGTTGAACTTCATCGCCAACTTCTGGCAGCCGGCCAAGCAGATTGCGTTCCTGGGCATCCTGGAATACTACCGGCCCGCGCAGGTTCTGCAGCATGGGAACTTTCCAGCGCGCGATGTAATCGTGCTGCTCGCTGTGGGTCTGACGACATGGCTTGCCGGCGGCGAAATCCTCGCCCGCCGCAGCATCACGACGGTTTAAAAGTTTATAATAAAGTGTTCGCCGGCTATGGAGCGAGTACGTTGAGAAAACAGCAATGATTGGGCTTGCGCTGTCATTCATCTGCCGCTTTAGAGCAATTCATGTTAATACATGGACACAGAGGACACAGAGATTCGACTGAAAAGCAAGCTCTCCTCAATAACTCTCTGTGGTCTCTGTGACCTCTGTGGCTACATGATTTGGAAAACTGCTCTAGAATGCAAATATGATCGCGAATTCCGGTTACTGACTCGGCGATGCGTCAGCGGCCGAGAGCTCTTGGAATTGCTCAGTCGTCTTCAGCCATCGCCGTTCCAGTTGCGCACACGCGCTCTGGCTCGTCGGATGCCAGGTCGTAGTTCTCGGCGCGGTCGTTCGCCAAGTTGTAAAGCTCCCAGGGCTTGCCGCGAGCAGCGACGAGTTTCCAGTCGCCGGCGCGGATGGCGCGGTTGCCTTCGTGGAGCCACCACAGCATGTCACGATCAATGGATGCGTTTTGCTGGAATGATTGTACGAGGCTGCGGCCGGGGGAGGGCGGGCGCGGCGAGCCGGCGTCTTTTGTGTTCCACGTGCCGCCGGCTAATTCGACGATCGTCGGGACGATGTCGATCACGTGGCCGACGGCCGCGTCGCGCACTCCGCCCGCGGCCGGGATTCCGGCCGGCCAGTGGACCACGAGCGGCGTGGCGATGCCGCCTTCGTGGACCCAGGTTTTGTGGCGGCGGAACGGCGTGTTGGCGGCGCGCGACCAGCCGGGGCCCAGGCACAGAAACGTTTCGGCCGAGCCGGGCGGCGCGGCCGGGTCGTGGCGATCGCCGCGGATCATGATTTCGGCGCTTGCGCCGTTGTCGGAGAGGAAGAAGATGACCGTGTTCTCGAGTGCGCCCATGCTGCGCAGTTGCTCAAGAAGCCTGCCAATTTCGCGGTCCATCCGTTCGACCATGGCCGCGTGGATCGACATCTTGGCGGCTTGAAACGTTCGCTGCTCCTCGGTCAATTGATCCCACGGCATCTCGCGCCGCACTTCGTTCGGACCCAGTTCTTTGCGGGCGCGAGCAAATGCATAAGGCGGCCCGATCTCGGGCTCCAGTGTGGAAAGCTCGCCGGGGATCTTTAGGATTGGCTGCATCTTTCGCCAACGGGCGGCGCGGATCGCGTCCCAGCCGGCCTTATATCGATCCTTAACTTTCTCGATGTCGTCTGGCCGCGCTTGCAGCGGGAAATGCGGCGCTGTGAAGGCGACGTACGCGAAGAATGGCGCTTCGCTGTGCTGCGACGCGTGCTCCTTTAAGAACTCGACCGCCCGATCTGCGACTGCGGTCGTAGCGTAATAATCGTCGCCGCGCGCCACCGGCTCCAGCGGCCGGTCGTCGAGCGTGTGCTGCTGCGGTGCGAAGAAGCGGTTGTGGTCGTTGAGTGAATAGGAGCGATCGAAGCCACCTTCCACGGAGCCGCCATCGAGGTGCCATTTGCCGGAATGGTAAGAGCGGTAGCCGAGCGGCCGCAAATATTGCGGCAATAGCGGCGCCCAAGGGGGCCTCTTTCGCGCGCATCCGCCGCGATCGCCCGGCAGATCGTCGAAGCCGACTTGCTGCGCGTAGTAACCCGTAAGCAGCGCGGCGCGCGTGGGCCAGCAGCGGGCCGTGTTGTAGAACTGCGTGTAGCGGAGTCCGCCGGCGGCAAGCGAATCCAGATTCGGCGTGGCAATCTCGCCGCCGTAACAGCCGAGGTCGGAAAATCCCAGATCATCGGCGACGAGCACCAGAAAATTCGGTGGCTTTGAATATGCGGCCGGAACGACGGCGGTCGCGGTGAGGAAATAGATGATGGGCAATCGCATGGGATCGGTCCGGTCGAATCATAGCTTCCGGTTGACAACCGCCGAACGACTCCCGCAAGTATAATGAGCGGCCGATGCCTCGACTACTTTCGAGAAACAGGTGCGAAAATGCGTTATGCACGAGAAATGCTTCTCTGGACTGTCATTGGAACGACGCTCCTATCCATGGCGTGGCCGGCTAACGGGATGGCCGAATCGGGCGACACTTCGCGTGGCGAGCGCATGATCGCGGCCTACTTTGAGAGCGAAACGGAGAAACTTGCCAGCGCCTGCCTGGCGGAGATCAAGTCGCTCGATGACTGGACCGCCAGACGCGAAACGTATCGCCGCCAACTTCAGGAGATGCTCGGTCTTGATCCGCTGCCCGAGCGTACGCCGCTGGCCGCGGTGACCACCGGAACGCTGGACCATCCGGAATTCGTCGTCGAGAAATTGCATTTTCAATCGCGGCCGCAGTTGTATGTGACTGCGAACTTGTATCTTCCCAAGAATCGGAGCGGCCCTTTGCCGGCGATTCTCTACGTTTGCGGCCATAGCTCGGCCAAGGAAAACGGCGTCAGCTACGGAAACAAAACCAAGTACCAGCATCATGCCGCGTGGTTTGCGCGCCATGGCTACGTTTGCATGGTCATCGACACGCTGCAGCTCGGCGAGATCGAAGGCATTCACCACGGAACGTATCGCGAGAACATGTGGTGGTGGAATGCCCGCGGCTACACGCCCGCCGGAGTTGAGGCCTGGAACGCGATCCGTTCGCTCGACTATCTCCAGTCGCGGCACGAAGTCGATGGCGAGCGGCTGGGCGTCACTGGCCGCTCCGGCGGCGGTGCGTACAGCTGGTGGCTGGCTGGGCTGGATGACCGCGTGAAGGCGGTGGTTCCAGTGGCCGGGATCACGAGTCTTGCGAATCACGTGGTCGATGGCTGCGTCGAAGGCCATTGCGATTGCATGTATCTGGTAAATACGTATCGCTGGGACTACGCGCAGGTTGCGGCTCTCGTTGCGCCGCGGCCGCTCCTGGTTGCCAACAGCGACCGCGACACCATCTTTCCGCTCGACGGGGTGCTGAGCATTCACGAGAAGCTTAGCCGGCTGTACAAACTGCACGGTCACCCCGAGCAACTTGGCCTCAACATCACGGCCGGCGGGCACGACGACACCCAGCCGCTGCAGGTGCACGCATTCCAGT
Source organism: uncultured Planctomycetota bacterium (assembly GCA_963713365.1). Classification (GTDB taxonomy): domain Bacteria; phylum Planctomycetota; class Planctomycetia; order Pirellulales; family Lacipirellulaceae; genus JABDGM01. The sequence goes on from CAVQLN010000018.1 coordinate 143,857, forward strand.
GGTTCAATCAGCATCTTAAAGGCCGGAGCGAATCGATTGCGGCGGCGGCCGAGCCGGTCTTTGAAATGCAGCAGCTAAAGGTCTTTGATGAGCTGCCGGCGGATGAAATCAATTCTCGCGTTCACGAAACGTTCGTGCCACAAGCGCCAACTCCGCCGGTGCCCACGTCGGCCGACGCGTGGAGCCGTCAGGCGGGCCGTTGGCGCGAGCTGCTGTTGGAAAAGTGCTTTCGTGGCTGGCCTGAACAGAGCGGCCAAAATGAACCGCCGGCTATGCATAAAGAGATTGAGTCTGCTTCATCAGGCACAAAATTGAGTGCGTACGACTTCGACAGCCAAGATGATGTCACTCTCCGGTTGTATGTCGTTGAGCCGGCCGACGCTGCTGCAAGGCAGGTCGCTGCCATCGAGCTTCATTTACTTGATGAACCAGGCTGGATCGAGTTCGTATCTGCGATGCGCGTTGAGTTTCCGGACGAATTCGATCAGGAAACACACGTCGAACCGGACTCAGCGAACTACGCACGCCTATGTGACAAAATCGCATCGCAAAAACATGCGCTGGCATACACGGCCCCGCGCGGCATCGGTCCGACGGCCTGGAAGCCGGAAAAGGAGACTCACATCAAGCGGCGTTTCATGTTACTTGGCCAAACGCTGGCCAGCATGCGCGTTTGGGACGCGCGGCGGGCAATCCAGGCCGTGCGCGCAATCGATGGCTTCGACGACATGCCGCTTGAACTGCAAGCGAAGGGCGACATGGCGGACATCGCACTCTATGCAGCCTTATTCGAGCCTCAGGTCGAGCGGCTTGAGCTGACTGACCTTGCGAAATCGCACCGGGATGGGCCCGACTTTCTCAACGTGCTGCGCGTGCTGGATCGGCCGCAAACCGTGGCGATGGTCGCGGAGAACTCACAGGTAATGATCCGACAAGAGGACAGCGACGGATGGGATTATCCCGTCGCCGTTGGCGAGAAGCTGGGATGGAAGAAGAGAATCGCAATCGAAGGAACTGATCGCGCAGATTAGCCAGAAGGTCAAGCGAGGGACGGAAGCCACCTTGGGCTTTCCCCCTCTTGCGCTATTTGATGTTGCGCACTTCTTGATAGCTGCGGATAAGGGATACGTTATAGCGAGGTGAACCGCGAAGCGGTACCACACCGAAGCCCAGGGTAAGCGGCGCAGCCGCGCCACCCTGGGTACGCGTCCCCCAATGCAGCACGGTTACGCCGAAGGCGTTACACACTGTCGTGGAAAACGCATGTGTAACTCCTTCGGAGTAACCGAATCTTGGTTCGCTGTTAACCCAGGGTGCGCTCCTCGCAAAACTCAGAGCGACCCTGGGCTACGGTGTGGAGCGCCTTCGGCGTTCGTCGGATGCCAAGGCCGAAACGAGACTGCGTTGTTGCGCAACATCAATGCTTGCGCTTCGGGCTGGTGTATTACGTCGCTGTCGCGGCGGGCGCAGCGTGCGGCGTTTCCGCTTGCCAGCGCGTGACGTCGAGCGAGAGCAGCTTGCGCTCGGATCGGCAGATGCGGCGCAGGTCTTCGCGCACGCGGAACACCGCCTCGACAATCCTCGCGTCCCACTGCTTTCCGGCGCCGGAACGCAAAATGGTATCGAGCTGCTCGTCGGCCATGCCGTTGCGGTACGGACGATCGCTCGACATGGCATCCATGGAATCAGCCACGGCCACGATCCGCGCGAGTAACGGCGTCTCTTCTTCTTTGAGGCCGCACGGGTAACCGCCGCCATTCCATGCTTCATGGTGATGGCGCACGACGGGCATGACCATATCTAGCTGCTTGACGCCGTCGAGAATCCGGCAGCCCAATTCGGGATGGGTCTTGATGTGCTCCAGCTCTGCGGCCGTTAGCGGACCGGGCTTTCGCAGCACGTTATCGTCGATGCCAATTTTGCCGATGTCGTGCAGCAGTCCCGACAAGTAAATTGTATTGAGATCCTCTTTATTGCAACCAAGCTGCCGCGCCAGGCACACTGCCAGCCGGGCCACGCGATCGCTATGCCCACAGGTGTATGGGTCCTTGGCGTCGATTGCCGACGTCAGCGCGCGGACCACGCTGCCGAAAAATTCCGATTGTTCGTGATACAGCGCGATGTTGCCACAATGGATGCCCAGAATCGTGGCCACGCTGGCCATCAGGCAGGCCTCGACGGTACCGAACTCGGCCTCGCTGTTGGTTACGTCGGTGGCGCCATTGTGATTGAGCGCAAGCAACCAGCCGAAGTTTCGATTTCCCTCCCGGATCGGGACCGAAATGATTTCGCGAATCTCGGGATAGAACCACGTCGGCGAACCTGTGGCGCCGCGATTGAGCACCAGCGGCTCGCTTGCCACGCGCGGGCCGAGCCGCTCGATGAACCGGCCAAACTCGCCCTCCTTAAGCGGGCACTTGCCGTGCGCGATGAGCACCGGCTCGCGGCCATTTGCCTCGGCCGCGTGCTGCTCATGAAGGTGGCTGCTGGACTCGAACCAGATGGCAACTGTTTTCGCGGGCACAACGTCGGCCAGCCAGCCTACGGCCAGACCGCACAACTCGGTCACGCTCTTGGAAATCGAGAGAAGCTCCGTCAGGCGATGAAGGAGCGTGATCTCTTCAAACGTCGTCAAAAGGTGGGACGACAGATCGGCCAACTGCCGTTTGAGTTGAGCGTTCGTCTGCACCAGGCCGAGCTTCTCTGCCACGGCCGAGCTGACCTCTTGCACCGCGTGCGGATGCCAGGGGAGCGCCCTTGCGCCCAGCGGAACGTCTGACGCGGATCGATGCCGAATTCCTTGGCCGCGGCGGCGATCTGCGCTTCGTGCTCAATTGTCTCGGTCAAGAACGCGCAAACGGCGACCATCGGTCCATCGCTTGGCGCGACGGGTAGCGGCACGGCCAAAAGCACGAGGGGTGAAACTTCGTCCAGGATTTCCGGACGCCCGCGCTGAGCAATTTCTTCGCAACTGGCTAGGCGCTTGTACCAATCGATCGGAAGCCCGTTCGCTGCCGAGCGCACGCGGTGACCCGTCGTGCAGTCGATCACGACGAACGACTGGCTGAAGGCACGTTCCAGTGCGCGGACCAACTGGATTGCTTCCGGGCGCAGCAGTTGCTCGCCGTCGGCCGCCAGCGCAACGCCGTCGCCACCAGTCACGCCGGGGGCAAGAACTTGCTCGTGGTACGTCATAGCCACGACAGGGAATCTCCACAAATGGACAGGGAATCTGGCGGGCGGCTTCCGCGATGCGGATTGCCGCGGCCGCTTCGACGCCCAAATACTCAGTAGAAACATAGGTTTGCCCAACAGCGCGGCTGAATTGGGCGACGCCCGCTGGGACCGTACTGCCGGGTGGATTCGGCGCCGAAGCGGACGGTTAGAAGGATTGCGCCGGTAATGACGACGAGAACAGAAAAGGGCCGAAGGCCGGCCCGCTACGGCGCGTGGAAAGCAAATTCGGATTAGCGGCGCCGCTGTCGATAGCGCTCGCTCGCACGCTGCAGCACTGCCACTTCTTCGGGCGAAAGCGCATCCCAATTCGAGTCATACAATCGCGCCAGAATATCGTCGACGCGATCGTCCTCGGATACGTCTTGAGCCTGATCGCTCTGCCCTGGCGGCTGTCGCTGCTGATGTTCCACCAGCACGCCTTCTTCCTCGTCGTCGGTCGACCACATCGAATCGAGCAGATCGAGGCCCTCGGCATTTACCTGATAGCCGCCTGGTTGGTCGACCCATTCCAGCGGCTCGCGGACCGCCAGGTCTTGCCGCGCACTAAAGAAAACGAACGTTCCCAACATGACAAACGGAATCCACATCGGCACTTGGGCCGGCAACTCGCCGGCGAGCGCCAACAGCGGCGCGATGCAGAGCAGCCCGGCAACAACCATGGCGACGCGGGCCGTCACGATCCGCGCAGTGCGCCGGCCCAGCGCCGGCCAGAGCATCGCCCGCATAGCAGGGCCGCCATCAAAAGGATACGCCGGCAACAAGTTCAATAACATCAAACGCCAGTTCAACCAGAGCGTGAGCTTTGCGCTGACGAGCCACAAAGTGCCCGGCTCCACAAGGTCTTGCGGGGTCGCCAGTGGGTTGAGCAGGCCCAAAAGCTCGCTGTTGCCGGCGATTGCCAGCGCGATGGCTGCGAGCACGGCCAATGTCAAATGAACGACAGGTCCGGCCAGTGACACGAACAGGTGAGATTCCGGTTCATCGGGCACGCGGGGTGAAACCAACCCGCCGACCGGCCCAAGAACGATCGCGTCTACCTTGCCGCCGACATGAATGGCAGCCAGGGCATGGGCCACTTCATGCAGCGTCACGCTGACGAGAAGAACGCCGACCGTCAGCAGGCCCACGATCAGTAGATCGGCGTCGGGAAACGTGAAAGCGGCCGCGACCAGCAAACACGCCACGAAAAAGATGTGCAGATAAACAGCAACGCCCCACCACCGGCCCAACCCCAAACTCCAACGTTGGACGCAGCAATTGGGCATCACAACCTCTGCCTCGGCACCCCAACAGAAAACTACGGCCCGACCAACCTTTCCGCCCCGCCCCGCGCATGAATCGGCAGCACCTTGCGAGGGTGCCGCATGTATCCTACCAGCCCCAAGAACGAAGGGCAAATACTGCGTCACTACGTGCCGCGTCCGTTGGGGTGTAAACTTCAAGCTTGGTTCCACCGTCCTGCAGCACTTGTAGGGTGGGCACGGCCCACCACCAGTCCGTTATTCCAATTGATCGTGGGCGCACCTGTAGGCTGCGCCATTCGGATTGCCGCATCGCTGAACTTATCGGCATAACCTAACCCATGTATCTTCCATGCCCAGTGAAATACGCACACTGTGCGAAACGCGACGCTTTTCAGTCGTTGAATTAGATTGCACCCGGAACGACGGCAAGCCGGCAACTTGCCAATTCGTAACGCACCCGGGTTCGGTCGCGATCCTGCCGCTTGTCGAGGACGACCGGATTTGCCTGATTCGCAGCCGGCGACTCACGGTCGGTGAAACGCTGATTGAAGTCCCGGCTGGAACGCGCGAGCCCGACGAGCCTCCTCAAAAAACGGCCCACCGTGAGCTCGCCGAAGAGACCGGTTACCGCGCGGCAGACGTCGAGGAGCTGATTAGTTTTTACCCATCCCCTGGCATATCGAACGAGCGGATGTGGGTCTATGTGGCCCGCGGACTCACGGCCGGCGAGCCCAAGCGCGAACCGAACGAAGAGATTGAGAACCTCGTACTAACTTGGGATCAGGCTTTGGCGCTGGTCGAGCGCGGCGAGATTCGCGACGGAAAAACGCTCGTTGCACTTTTAAGCTATCGCCGGAAACATATTCTTCAAGGAAACGAAGTGTGATGACGGCAAAGGCTTTTTTCTGGATCGTGATGGCGGTTTTCGTCGTCGCCCTGCCAATTTTCATGGCCATCAGCGTACGGCAGCATCTTCGCGAAAAGTACCGGGGCGATGGAAGTCGCCGTCCTGGCGGACTTCCTGTGGGCAATGCACTGCAAGAACTCGACCGGCTCGTCGCGCGACCGTCGGTTGAATACACGATTGAAGCCGAGAAATCCATTCTCAAGCGCGACGACGATCGTGGCGGTGATTGAACGATCGGATCGGCGGGGCCCTGCGCGTGCCGGCGCAAAAAGAAAGCAGCTGTCGGCATTTGCCAACAGCTGCCTTGCCATCTGCTCTGTTCTCTGATTCTTCATCGAATCGCGATAGCAATTTTGGCGACTGATTCGCCAGCAATCGCGTCGCACGACAAACATCGGCGGGGCCGCTTTCAACGTGGCGGCGCGGCCACCATTTGAAGTGGTGGCTTTGCCGCCACGCCGTCAGCTTGTCACTGCCGTGGCTTCAGGACCGGCCTTCAGTTATTGCCGCTGCGTTCGCGGGCGTTGACGCTCGGCCTGACTCCCCGGTTCGTTGGCAGCGCCTTCCAACTGCTTGGCCAACTGCTTGGCATGGTCCAAATGCTGTTGCACCGTCGGCTGCGCTTGTTGCGCAATCTGGGCCAACTCACCTTGCTGCTGCGAGATGACCTCAAGTGCGGCCAGCGATTGCATGTGCGCGCCAACCTGCGAGCCTACGTAGCACTTATCGAACTCGACGCCCGATTTCTGCTGCAACTCGTCGAGCATGGCTTGCTTCTGCCGTTCGCCAATCTGCTTCTCGACCTGAGCCAGTTGTGCAAACGGACCACTCATTTCCTGCGAGCCGTAGTTTGCGGTTTGCGTCTCGCTGCGAGTGGTTTGCGTCGCCCCGGGTGAGCCGGGCAGCCGCGTGGTATCGGCGGGCTGGCGCTGTGCGTCATTCTGGCCGGTCGCGTTGGTCTCAGTTTGGCGCTGGGTGCGCGTGGACGTTTGTCCGGCCTGGCCGCCGGCCAGTTGCTCAAGTTGCTGCACAATCTTTTGATGGTCCTTCTCCAACATCTGTGCAAACTGCTTTACTTCGGGGTTTTGCGATTGCTGCTGGGCAAGCTGGGCGAACTCAACTTCGCATTTGTTCTTTTGCAGCAAGCAGCCCGCCAAGAATTTTTCGACTTCCTGGTTCGAGCCGCCGGCTTGCAATTGAACGTTCCGCTGCTCAATCTGCGTGGTCGCCCTAGAGCGAATCCGATCTCTTACCGGTTGCCTCGTCTGGTCGGCTTGATCGGTTGCCGCGCGACCCGGAACATCATCGCGCAATTGCGTCGCGTCTCGCTGCCCCGCAGCTTGCTGTGCCAGGGCAATTCCCGCAGCCAAACAAGCAACACTGGCTGCCGCCACTCCCAATCTCAGTTTCCCAAAAGCGGACATGGTTCACTCCCTTCCATCGATGGTGGAATCCGCAAGCGATGGAGCGACACAGCGTCGCCCCGACGCGGATGACTGGGAGCAAATCAAGTGCCGGCGTGAAACTAGCCCAAAGCGCAACCGGACGTTTTCCTCGCTAGCGCTTCGGGCTAGTGTGATCGAGGTGCTGCGTGATATCGCAGAATTCAGTTCTCGTTGCGCGGCGGTCGCTCGCGGCCTCGGCCGTTGCGAGCCGGCGCCCTGGGTCGTTTCGCTGGTTGCCGGCACTGGCGCGAAGGCCCGCGCCGCTCGCCCATGCGCCGCGTGATTGCCTGCAGTTCGGCCGGATTGATGGACCCGTCGCTGTCGAGATCATCCGTAGGCTGAAACATGCCTTGCATGTTGGGCGGTATCTCGTTCGGCGAGAGTCGCTGATCGCCGTTTTGATCCAGTTGCATCAACTGGCCGGTCATTCGACCCGGATCGAATGCGTCGTTGGGGCCGCCGGGACCGCCGCGCCATCCGGGTCCGCCGGGGAGCTGGTTGCGCATGTTTTCCATCGCGGCGGTTAGCTCAGCGCGGTCGATTGCACGATCCTTGTTTTGATCGGCGCCCTCGAGCATCGGCTTCAGGTGATCAGGAAGCTCGCGCGGAGAGTTTTCCGTCGTTGTTCTTATCATTCTGCATGATCTCATCTATCATCTGCGCGGGGCCTCCGCCGGGACCCGCTGGCCCGCCAGGCCCGCCGCGCGGCGAGACTTCCGCCAGCGTGATGTTGCCGTCTTTGTCAACGTCGAGTTTTTTGAGTTGCAGTGCCGCTCGGCGCAGCTCGCGCGCCGTAATTTTTCCATCGCTGTCGGCGTCGATTGCCGAGAACATAGCGTTCGGCGGCCCGAACATGCCTCGCGGTCCAGGCCCGCGTTCGCCTCCGGCCTGCGCCGGCGGCGGCGCCGCGTTGCCCGCGTTGCCTGCGTTGTTGTTCGGGGTGTCAATAAACTGTGCGGCGGCCATCGTCGCCGGAAACAGCGCCATCATTGCGGTGCTGAGGAAGCGTCTCATCTCTTGCTCCTTATCATCGAATTCGCAATTGGGCCTCACTCTATTGCAGCTGGTCTAACGGGCAACTTGCGCCCGTTTAGCTTGCGCCCAAGTATATCCCGGCGGGATGACGAATAAATAAGCAATATGGGAAAATTAGATGCAGCCCCCGGCTTTGACGGGGGCTTTTCGTCGCCCGATCCCATGGATCAATGTGGACCCTCGGCAGAGCCGGGGGCTGTCGGGCCTATTTGAGCGTGGCCAGATTTCTTAAGCTGCGCGGCGATAAAGCGGACGGACTTGCCGGGCATCCGCGGCAGTCCAGCGGCGCAAGACGACGGCCGCCAAGTGGCCGCCGAACGCTATCGAGAGTTTGAGCGCATGCTCCAACGGCCGTACGCGCCCTACTAGCGGTATGCAATCGATGTCGCATTCCGGATCGGGCTCAGTCAAATTCAGTGTCGGCGGCGCAAAACCATCGCGAAGCGCGAGTGCCGTGATCGCCAGCTCGACGCTGCCCGAAGCGTTGACGAGGTGGCCCAGCATCGACTTCGTGGCGCTGACGCAAACAGAATCGGCCGCGCGGCCAAACGCGGCACGAATGCCGCGGCTTTCCAGCACGTCGTTCTGCTGAGTTCCGGTTCCATGGGCGTTGATGTACGCGACGTCGCGCGACGCGATGCCGCTGGTGCGCAGCGCCCCGCGGATCAGCTCGGCGAGCGCATCGCTGTTGGCATCGAGGCTTGTCACGTGCCGCGCATCGTTGAGGATCCGTCCACCAAGCACCTCGGCGTAGATCGCTGCCCCGCGCGCCGCGCGTGGCTGAGCCGCTCCAGCACGAACATCGCCGCGCCCTCGCCCATCACAAATCCATTTCGCGCCCGATCGAACGGCCGGCAGGCTTCGGTGGGCTCGACATGATCGGCGAGTACTCCCATGTTGTAGAAGCCGGCCGCGAACAGCGGATGGATCGCCTCAGAGCTGCCGGCGAGCGCGATATCGCACTGATCATCGCGAATCGCGCAGGGCCGTCAATATCGCAATCGTGCCGCTGGCGCAAGCAGTCGAATTACTCAGCCGCGGCCCGCGCAGATCGTAATCGCGCGCGACCATCGCACAGGACGTGTTCGGGAGCCACTGCTGCCACCATCTGAGCGGGGAGCAGGGAGCATGGAGCATGGAGTCGGAATTCGTGTTCCCGGCTCCGTGCTCCTCGCTCCGTGCTCGAATCCGCTCCGCCACGTATCCCGCATCGCCCATATGGCCCCCGATCGAGCAGCCGAATCGCTCGCGGTCGATGCCGGCCAAGTGGACGCGCGCATCGGCCAGGGCCTCGGCGGCGGTCTGGCGGCACAGAGGAATGTTCTTCAGCTGACCCGGGGATTCTCCCTCGATATCGACGGTCGCGCCGAGCATCAGGCCATCGGGTATTCCCGGTACGCCGGTCAGTCGGCGCACGCCGCAGTCGCCGCGCTGGACTGCTTGCCAAACGGCCTCGCGGTTTCGGCCGATCGACGCAATCACGCCGATGCCGGTGATAACTACCGCCTCGTCCTGGGTATGGGCCGGTTGCACTGATGAATCGATAAGGGTGCTACGGCAAAATGCGTAGCGGGATAAGGGATAAGAGGAAGTGCCAGCACCTTGCGCACTGCCGTCCGGACCGCCTCAACATGGAAAAGCAACCTGCAAATCAGCGCGCAGGATTCGAGCGATCCATATAGAAAAATCGGAATAAACGCCATCGTAGCTCGTGCTATTCCAAAACAGTTACCGATGTTGACAGCGTTGCTAGCAAGTTGAATTGTCGCGGCGAAAATTCGCTGCGCTGCCACGCGCGTGCTTGAAACGGGTGGCGACCCCGAGCAAAATACGTCAGCAAGCGAAAGTGATTCGCGGCTCGATGCAATGCTGCCGCGCAATCGATAAGACCAACCATACCCAGTGCGGATACGCTTAGGCCGTCCTATCCAGCCGTTGTCACCGGATGGGGAATGCAAGTTTTGAAGCAAGCGGTTTCGTTGGCATCGTTGCCAGCGGCGTCGCCGGCTGGGTATGGTTTCTTCGCCTCATTCACGAGGCGCCTTCATTGCCCGCTTGCTCGGCCGACTGGCCGATCGATTCCACAAATACCATCCGCAGTTGATGCAGCATGCTTTCGATTAGCTGCTGTTCGCCCGGGGAAAGGTTTCCCTTGGTCTTTTCGCGGAGCACGTCAATCAAATCGATCAGGTACTTGGCCTGATTGCGTTGAACCTCGACCTTTCCGGATGCCGGGTGAGGAATTTGCCCCATGGCCATGAGAGCTTCGGTGGCCAGCGTCGTGAGCAACAATTCCAATGAAGCCGGCGGCATGGGCATGTCGCCGAAGTCTTGCGCCGCTGACGCGGGTCCCTGCGCGGCACCTGGCTGCGCGGATTTCTCAGCTTGCTCTTTCTCGGCTTCAACCCGCGACTTCCAGTCTTCGTCGATGATGATTTTCTTTTCGTCGGGCATGAGCCTCTCAATTCTCCGCTTGGCGGCGGTCACCGCGCAATAAATTGCGACCTAAGTCGTCCCGAAATTACACGGGTTGATCCGCCGGAGCCGAAGGCTCTTTGGTGGCCGGTTTCTTTGCCGCCGCGCGTTCGCCGCGCGTGCGGTTGCGCTGTACGGCGGCTCCAACAAAGCCGGCGAAGAGTGGCTGCGGCGAGGTGGGCTTCGATTTGAACTCGGGATGATACTGCACCGCGACAAACCAGGGATGCTCGGACAGCTCGATCACTTCCACCAGCGAGCCGTCAGGACTTGTGCCGGAAAACCGCATGCCGTGCGCGGCGAATTGCTGGCGATAGACGTTGTTAAACTCGTAGCGGTGGCGATGCCGTTCGGAAATCTCCGTTTTTCCGTAGCAGGTGGCCGCGACACTGTCCGGCTTCCAGACGCGTCGGCTGGGCTCCCGAGCCGCATCGTGCCGCCCTTCTGCGTGATCGTCCTTCTGCTCGTCCAGCAGGCAAATGACCGGGTGAGGTGTGTTCTTGTCGAACTCGGTCGAATGGGCCCCGGCCAAATTGCAAACGTTGCGGCCAAACTCGATCACGGCGCACTGCATGCCCAGGCAGATGCCCAAAAACGGAATGCCCTTCGTGCGAGCGTAGCGGATCGCTGTCCACCTTGCCTTCGATGCCGCGCTCGCCGAACCCGCCCGGCACGAGGATGCCGTCGTAACCGCTCAACAGCCGCTCCGGGCCTTCCGACTCGATATCCTCGCTGCGGATGCGGCCGATGCGAACCCGGCGCGGTGGGCGATGCCCGCGTGGTCGAGCGATTCGTAGATCGACTTGTAGGCGTCGTGATGCTCGGCATATTTGCCGACCACGGCGATGCTGATCTCGCGGTCGGGGTTGCGCAGCCGGCGCAACAGCTCGCGCCAATCCTCCAAATCGGGCTCGGCAGTCTTGAGTCCCAGCGTGTCGACGATCAGCCGGTCGAGGTTGTTGTCCACCAGGCTCAGCGGCACCTCGTAAATCGAAAAATCCTTGTCCTTTTCTTCGATCACGGCGTCGATCGAGATATTGCAGAACAGGGCGATCTTCTCGCGGTCGTCGCGGCTCAGCGAATGCTCGGTGCGGCAGATGAGGATGTCGGGCTGAATACCGATCTGCCGCAATTGGCCGACCGAATGCTGCGTCGGCTTCGTCTTGAGCTCCTTGGCGGCCTTCAAATACGGCACCAGCGTGAGGTGAATGTACAGGCAATTCTCCTTGCCGACATCGAGGGCGAACTGGCGGATCGCCTCCAGAAACGGCAGGCTCTCGATGTCGCCCACCGTGCCGCCGATCTCGGTGATCACCACGTCGACGCGGCCGTTGCGTTCATCGCCCAGCTTGGCGATCACGCTTTTGATCTCATTGGTGATGTGCGGAATCACCTGCACCGTCTTGCCCAGGAACTCGCCGCGGCGCTCCTTGTTGATCACCGACTGGTAAATCTGGCCGGTCGTGTAATTCGAATCGCGCGTGAGCGGGCTGTGCGTAAATCGCTCGTAGTGGCCCAGGTCGAGGTCGGTCTCGCTGCCGTCATCCAGCACGTACACTTCGCCGTGCTGGTACGGGCTCATCGTGCCCGGGTCGACGTTGATGTACGGGTCGAGCTTTTGCATCCGCACGGAAAGGCCGCGCTTTTCCAGCAGCATGCCGATCGACGCGCTGGTGAGTCCCTTGCCGAGGGAGCTGACGACGCCACCGGTGACAAAGATATGCTTGGCCATGTTGATTCACCTTCCTGGCAATAAGTGTTCCGCGCACGACGCCGCCTGCGTCAACGCCCGACGCACACTTTCATTCTAACGCGGCGCAAGCTTGTGGGCATCCCCGCGACCGTCAACTGAAAAACTGGCCCGCGCCGACCGGGGAAAAAGCGTTTTGGTAATGCTCGATTATCGGTCGGCGAGCATTTTTGGGCCAAGTCATAGCCACGACGTCGAATCGGGCCGCGTATTTGAGGAGACCATTACGCTTGAGATAGGCAAGTGCCGCCTGCGTCATCCGCTGCTCCTTCCGCGCGTCGATCGCCTCGGAGGGATGTCCCGCGTCGTCGGACGTTCGCGTCTTAACTTCGACGAACACGATCGTGCGACCGTCGACGGCGATAATGTCCAATTCGCCGAGCGGCAAATCGAGATGGCGAGCCAGAATGCGATAACCCTTGCGCTTGAGAAACCGGGCGGCCGCGTCCTCGCCGCGCTGGCCAAGCGATTTCTTTACCAAGAAACGTCGCGCCAGCCACGCACGCAGGCCCGATCCGGAAATCATAGGAACAGGAGGTAGCAGAGGACCCGAAGCATGATCGATCACCAAAACTGACGGCGAAACGTTCGAAGTCAGCGCGCCGTCAATACGCTAATTGGATTTTTTCAATCTGCGATATGCAATTACTCGACCTCTGTTTCCTCTATTACCTCCTGTTAGATCAATTCACTCTTTCACTTCTCGCCGGCGCTCCTTCAAGCGCACAGCTTTGCCCACACGATCTCGCAGGAAGTACAGCTTCGCCCGACGGACGCGGCCTCCGCGGACCACTTCAACCTTCTCGATCTTCGGCGAATGCAGAGGAAACTTGCGTTCCACGCCCTCGTTGGCCACGATCCGCCGCACCGTGAACATCTCGCGGCTGCCTGAGCCGCTGCGGGCAATCACCACGCCGGTAAAGACCTGAATCCGCTCTTTGTCGCCTTCCAGGATCTTGGTGTGCACGTCGACCGTGTCGCCCACTTGGAACGCCGGAACTTCTGACTTGAGGCTCGATTTTTCAACTAGCTCCAATATCTTTTGACTCATAACTTATTCCTTCTCGATTCGTTGCGTTATTTTCTTGCCACAGAGGACACAGAGATCACAGAGAGAGACGGCGAACTCCGTCCACAAGGCGTTTCTCTCCAAAGTTTATAAGTAAGCCTCGCTTAATGCCGGTAGCCTTTAGGTATGAAAGTACTTGGGCCGTTGAAATCTCAGGGAGTCGGCTCAATGACTTGAGATCCACCACCGCGCGATCACCGTTATCCTCGACAACTAAGTCGATTCGTTGATTCTTAATAGTTTTGTCTTTGTAATGCATTTCCACCGGCGCTTGGCGCTGATACTTAATGCCACGCAAATCGAACTCGTGACACAATGCCTCTTCATAAACCGATTCCAACAATCCCGGTCCCAAAATCCGATGAACCTCGATCGCCGCGCCGATGACGGATCACTCATGGAACGTCTCTACGTCGGGCTCTCTGTGATCTCTGTGTCCTCTGTGGCTACTTTTTATACGTCCGACCGGCGCTCGGCGGCATCGTCGGCGAGCAAATCTGCTCGACGCAATCTCGTTCGCTCTAGTTTCTGCTCCTCGCGCCAGCGGGCGATTTCTGGATGATTGCCCGTGATCAGCACGTCCGGAACGGTTAGCCCGCGGTATTCGCGCGGCCGCGTGTATTGCGGAAATTCCAGCAGCGGCGGGTCGCCGGAAAATGAATCCTGCTTATTGCTCTCCTCGTCGCCCAACACGCCCGGCACCAACCGGGCAACCGCGTCGATGACCACCATCGCGGCCACTTCGCCGCCGCCCAAAATGTAGTCGCCGATCGACAACTCGTCCGGCTCGAGCAAATCGATCGCCCGCTGGTCCACCCCCTCGTACCTGCCGCAAATCAAAACCAGCCGCTGCTGGCCGGCAAATTCTTCAACCACTCGCTGGTTCAGCCGCCGGCCTTGCGGCGTCAGCAAGACCAAATGTCCGGCTGCCTGGCCATCGCTTTGCACCGCTTCGACGCATTCCACCACCGGCTCCGGCCGCAAGACCATTCCTGGTCCGCCGCCGAATGGCCGATCGTCGACTTGCCGCTGTTTCCCTCGGGCCCAATCGCGAATGTTATGAACGCGGATGTCCAAAACTCCCGCGTCGACGGCCCGCTTCACCAGGCTCTGGCCCAAGTAGCCCGAAAACATTTCCGGGAACAGGGTCAGCACGTCGATCCGCATGGACTAAATCACTCACGCAGAGGCGCGGAGACGCAGAGAGGAGCTTTAAACCATAACGACACTAAGGACAACACGAGCGCATATGCGCTGCACGGATTGATGCGTGTGGTGTTCATCATTTAGTGGTGGTAATAATCCTCTGCGTACTCTGCGTCTCTGCGTGAAACAAATAGGTCGTCAATTCGGTCAGTCTCAATCACGCCCCTTCGGGCACGGCCTCTTCGCCTTGCGCCGCCGGCATGTCTTGCGACTTTGCCTTCCGTCTCTTCCGCATTGCTGCCGGCGCGGCCTCTCCCTTTGCCCTCTTCGGCATCGGCACGCTGGCCGGCTGCGCCGGGATCTGGCACAGTCTTCGGCTGCGCAAGTTTTTCCAGCGCCGTCTTCTGCGCGGCCACGTGCGTACCGTTCGTGCCATACTTCTTGATCAGTATGGCAACGTTCTCCGACGGCTGCGCACCAACGCTGAGCCAGTAATCAATCCGCTCGGTGTTTAGGATCGCGCGGGCATCGGTCTCCGGCACGCGCGGGTCGTACGTGCCAAGCTCCTCAATCACCTTGCCATCGCGCGGCGCACGGCGATCGATGGCGCAAATCCGAAAAAACGGCTGATGGGACCGGCCCAACTTCTTCATGCGAATGCGAACAGACACAATTAGCTCCAAGTAGGTGCCGCGAGCCGAGCGGCACAAAGACAATGCGGACTCGTACGACATATATCGATATGGTCCGCCTCGGCTCGGCGGACCTGCGGATTGCGGCGAATCCAATATTTTGCCGCAAAAGGGGCAGTCGGCAAGCCCTGTTTGCTTCTCTTCTTGGCCGAAGGCCATCCCTCACCGTAGCCTAGGGCAACGGCTAGGGACTTGAATTCTGCGTTTTCGCTGAAGGCATATTCATGTCGGGAATTTAATCCCCACGTATTACTCGTCGACGAGATCGTAGCGTCAACAACGTCCGGATTCTGACGCCTTCGATTCTCACCGATTCCACAAGGTAGCTCCGATGAACAGCCGAAGCTGACATGCCGTAACGACGTCAAGAAGCTCTTGAAGCGAGGCCCAGGCTGACACCATTTCTCTTCCCGAGAATCAGATGCGATTTTCTCACGGATGCTCGATGATAACACCGATACGCCGAATTTTCCGATAATGTTATGGCGAACCGGTTACAAGAAAGGCGCAGTGTGCGGAGCAAGCGTTGAACCTCAGAGCGAATTAAGTCCATGCGCGGCATGATAAGAGCCTCCAAACTAGCAGCTACAGTAAGAAATCGATCCTAGATTATTGTACCGTACATTGCTAGCCGCTCAAGATTCGCCGTTTTCTTCGGCGTCTGGGCCGCGGCGCTGCTCGCGCTTGCGGCGGCGCAGTTCCTTTTCGCGCTCTTTTTGCAGCTTCGCTTTTTCGGCGTTGGACAGCCGTTTGCCGGTGCCGACTTTCTTGCGGCCAGGCCGTTCGGGTTTTGCATCATGCCGGTTTGCAGCTCGCGGACCATTTTCATCCGCTCGCGCATGCCTTTGCCGGCCATCGACGGTCATCATCTGCGCCATCGCGTCGAACTGCTTGACGAGCTCGTTCACTTCGTGCGGCTGCACGCCGGCGCCGGCGGCGATGCGGCGGCGGCGGCTTTGGTCGATCGTCTTCGACGGGTTGCGGCGCTCCTCGGGCGTCATCGAGTCGATGATGCCGAACAGCCGCTTCATGTCCTCCTCGTGGATCGACGTCGCCCATCATCTCGGTGAGCTGGCCCATGCCGGGGATCAGGCCCATCACTTTTTGCAGCGGGCCGAGCTTGCCGATTTGCGACAGCTGCTTGCGGAAGTCGTCGAGCGTGAACTCGCCCTTGCGGAGCCGCTCTTCCTGCAGCCGCATTTCGTCCTGGTCGAATTCCTGCTGGGCCTTTTCGACGAGCGTGAGCAAGTCGCCCTGGCCGAGGATGCGGCCGGCCATGCGGTCGGGGTGGAATTCTTCGAGCGCGTCGAGATGCTCGCCCGTGCCGATGAACTTGATCGGCACGCCGGTGACGTGCTTGACCGACAGCGCCGCGCCGCCGCGGGCGTCGCCGTCGAGCTTCGTCATGATGACGCCGTCGAGCTCGAGCTTTTCGTTGAACACCTTGGCGCTGTTGACGGCGTCCTGGCCCGTCATGCTGTCGACGACCAGGTACACCTGCTGCGGCGCAACCTGGCGGTCGATCCGCTCGAGCTGATCCATCAGCTCGTCGTCGATGTGCAGCCGGCCGGCCGTGTCGAGGATCACGACGTCGGCGCCGTGCTTCTTGGCTTCGCGCACGGCCGCCTGGCAGACGGCGACCGGATCTTTTTGCGTGCGATCGGAGTAGACCGGGATGTCAAGCTGCTCGCCGAGCACGTGCAACTGGTCGATGGCGGCCGGGCGCTGCAAGTCGGCGGCGACGAGCAGCGGCCGGCGGCCGCGCTGCTTTGAGCATCCGGCCAAGCTTGCCGGTCGATGGTCGTTTTGCCGGAGCCCTGCAGGCCGCACATCATCAGCACGGTGACGTCGTCCGCGCCCTTGAGGTGCAGCGAGTGATCGACCGGGCCCATCAGGTTGACGAGCTCCTGGTAGACGATGCCGACGACCTGCTGGCTCGGGTTGAGCGACTTGAGCACCTTCTCGCCGACGGCCTGCTCCGAGACGCGCTGCATGAAGTCGCGGACGACCGGGAAGCTGACGTCGGCTTCGAGCAGCGACTGTTCGACGAGCTTCAGCCCGTCGCGCATGTTCGATTCGGTGAGCTTGCCCTGGCCGCGCAGCGTTTTGAGCGCGGAAGAAAGGCCGTCTTGAAGGGCTTCGAACATGGGAGCAAGGAGCGGGGAGCGTGGAGCAAGGAGTTAAGACAATAGCCGCGAGCCAACGGCTCGCTGGCCAACGAATCGTGCAATGACACAGCTTTTCTAACAGGCGGGGTCATTTTACTGAGCCGCACGTACCGCGACAATGGGAAGCGGATCCGCGACGGGCAGCGGTCGCCGCGGCGACTGGTCGCGTCGCAGACTTTTCCGCTGGTTCTTGACTCTCTGACTCTCAGCTCTTGACTCTATGCCTGATGCCATCCAAGTCCGCGGCGCCCGGACGCACAATTTGCAGAATGTCGACGTCGACATTCCGCGGAATCGGCTCGTCGTCATCACCGGCGTCAGCGGGTCGGGCAAGAGCTCGCTGGCGTTCGATACGCTGCTGGCCGAAGGGCAGCGGCAGTATGTGCAGAGCCTGTCGCTCTACGCGCGGCAGTTCTTCGAGCAGATGGAGCGGCCGGATGTCGACCGCATCGAAGGACTGCAGCCGACGATCGCGATCGACCAGCGGCAGGCGGCGCCGAATCCGCGCAGCACCGTCGCCACGATCACCGAGATCTACGACTACTTGCGGCTGCTGATGGCTCGGGTTGGCGAGGTGCTGTGCCCGAATTGTGGCACGCCGATCGCGCAGCAAACGCTCGGCCGAAATCGAGCAGACGATCCGCGCACTGCCGGCGGAAACGCGAGTGATGATTCTCGCGCCGCTCGTGCGCGGCCGGCGCGGCGCACATCGCGACGTGATCGAGTCGATCCAGAAGGCCGGCTTCGTGCGGGCGCGGATCGATGGCGTCACTTATCCGCTGGACGAAATCCCGCCGCTCGCTCCGCAAAAGATGCACGACATCGAAGCGGTGGTCGATCGGCTGGTGATCCGCGAAGGCATCGACGCGCGGCTCGTCGAATCGGTGCGGCTTGCCGCGCGGCACGGCAACGGCGTTGTTGTCATTGTTTATCAGACACCCGGTGCGAAGACGCAAGCGGCCGGCGAAGGCCGCGGCGACCCGGACTCAAACGACAAGGCTGGCAGGAGCGCTTGCTCAACACGCGCTATGCCTGCCCCGGTGTCGGAACCAGCATCGGCGAGATCGAGCCGCGGACGTTCAGCTTCAACAGTCCCGTACGGCGCGTGCCCAACATGCCATGGGCTGGGCGTCGTGAGCGGGGAGCAGGGGAGCTAGGAGCAGGGAGTCTGAATGCGAAACTTGCATCGGAACTCCTCAGCTCCCAGCTCCCGAGCTCCCAGCTCCTTGTCCCGACTGCAACGGCACGCGCCTGCGGCCCGAAGCGCGCGTCCGTGCGACTTGGCGGCCTCGCGATCCACGAAATCACGGCGCTTTCGGTAATCAAGGCCATCGAGTTCTTTCGCGGCCTCGCCTTTCAGCGACGACCAGCAGCCGGTCGCCGAGCCGATTGTCGCCGAGATCGTCCGCCGGCTTGCATTTCTCGACCGCGTCGGCACCGAATACCTTACGCTCGACCGAACCGCCGACACGCTCAGCGGCGGCGAGCGGCAACGCGTGCGGCTGGCGACCGGAATCGGCTCCGGGCTTGTTGGCGTGCTGTATCTTGCTCGACGAACCGTCGATCGGACTCCATCCGCGCGACAACGATCGGCTGATCGCGGCGCTGCGCGACTTGCAGCAACAGGGCAACACGGTGGTCGTTGTCGAGCATGATGAAGCGCTGATGCGCGCGAGCGATCATCTGATCGACATGGGACCAGGCGCCGGCAGCCGCGGCGGGCACGTCGTTGCCGAAGGCACGCCGGCCGCCGTTGCGACAGCTCGAATCGTCGCTCACGGGCGGTTACTTGTCGGGCCGGCAGTCGATTGAAGTGCCGTCGAGCGCCGGTTATGTCACGACGCTAAGCGAGCCGGGTCGTCCGCGACCCCGGCGGCTGCAAACTCATCAAAAGCCGGGGCCGGGACGGCCCGGCTCGCGCAGGCGGATCGGAAAGATGCTTTGCATCACCGCGCGGCAAACAACTTGCAAGACGTCGACGTCGATATTCCGCTTCGTCGCCTTCGTCTGCGTCACCGGCGTCAGCGGTTCCGGCAAGAGCTCGCTGGTGTCGATACGCTGGCCCGCGCACTGGCTCGCAAGCTGCACGGCGCCGAGGCTCGGGCCGCGCCGCACCGAAGTTTGCGCGGCGTGAACCAACTAGATCGGCTCGTGGAGGTCGACCAATCGCCGATCGGCCGCACGCCGCGATCCAATCCGGCCACCTATACCGGCGTGTGGAACGACATCCGCCGCGTGTTCGCTGCCACGCGCGAGGCGCGGCAGCGCGGCTACGGCGTCGGCCGGTTCAGCTTCAACACCAAAGGCGGCCGCTGCGAAGAATGCCAAGGGCAGGGCGTGCGGCGGATCGCGATGAACTTCCTGCCCGACCTCGAAGTGACTTGCCCGGTGTGCCATGGCACACGGTTTAACCGCCAGACGCTGGCGGTGAAGTTTCGCGGCCGGTCGATTGCCGACGTGCTCGCCATGAGCATCGACGAAGGGATCGCGTTTTTTGAAAATCAGCCGTCCATCCACGGGCTGCTCACAACGCTTGCCGACGTGGGGCTCGGCTATGTCACGCTCGGCCAGCCATCGACGACGCTTTCTGGCGGCGAAGCGCAGCGGATCAAGCTGGCGACCGAGCTGGGCCGACCGGTGCCTGGTCACACCCTTTACATTCTGGATGAGCCAACAACCGGCCTGCACAGCGACGACATCCGCCGACTACTTGGCGTGTTGAATCGCCTGGTGGACCAGGGCAACTCGGTGCTCGTGATCGAGCACAATCTCGATGTGATCAAGACGGCCGACTGGGTCATCGACCTGGGGCCAGAGGGCGGCGCAGGTGGCGGCCGGGTGGTGGTGGCCGGCACGCCGGAAGATGTGGCGGCGTGCGCGGAGAGCTACACCGGCCAGTTCCTGAGGCAGGTCTTGCTCGAATCGACTCAATCGGCTGGCGGCAGCGTTTGACCGGCTGGCGCGAGCGGCGGTTCGTCGCGCACAACGGTTCCCTCCGCCGCGTTCGCTCGCGGTCCGTCGCTTCCGCGACCAAGTTGGTACGCAATCAATGCCGCGATGCCCAGCGCAACGTACTCCCATGGCGAGCGGTCCGGTTGTCGCTGATTACGCATGAGGTTGGGCGCTGGGCCTAGTCCTTCTTGAGCATCCGCCGATCGAGTTGGCGCGGCAGGAGTCTCGTCATCGGCCGTTTCGGCCGCGCCGTCGGCCGCATCGGCATCGCCGTTATCCGCCGGCTGAACGGCCTCTAGCCCAACGGTCGAGCGAGCGGCCGCACCTTGGGTCATCACCAATGTCGTGATCCAGAAAGAGAGGAAATACGCACCGATGGCGATGACTGCTGTTAGCGCACCCCGTGCGTAACTAGGATGGCCTTTTGTATTGGCCATCCAGCGTACTCCTAAACCAGTTAACAAAGCGACGAGAATTGCGAGCCACATTTTGTCCCAACCGGACAACTTGATGATGACTACGCATAATGCAGCACCAACAAGACCGCCGACGATAGCGCCGACAAGTGACTTACCGAGTTGCATGGCTGCAACCTCCCGCCTGTTAATGTCGCGCAGCGGCGCGTGAAGCTTCGCCGCCGAGCTTGATAGTCCACGAGACCAGAGTTCCCCTCAAGTGCCCGCGCAACAAGAAAAGCAAAGTGTGTACGCGGTTTGCAAACCGGCCACCGGCGGCAAAACGCCGGACCGTCTCGTTCCCTGGCCTTTACTGTAAGCCGGCCAATTTCTTACGTCAATATGCACTCGTTGAAAGCCATTTTTTGTGGATCAAGACACTACTATTCGATAGTACTGAAGCGCCACGTGTCGCGAACTGGCACCAGCGGGATGCTACGGAGAACGCAGCTCGTTGCTTCGTGAGCGATGCGCTATAATGACTTAGATTTAGGATGAGACTCATGCCTACGATCTCAATGTTCTATGGCATCATTGTTTCAATGTACTTTTTGGATAATCGCCGTCATCACCGACCACACATTCACGCACGATACCAAGATGACGAGGCAGTAATCGCAATTGATGATGGCGAATTACTGGAAGGACAATTGCCGCGCGGGAAGATGAAGCTAGTACACGCCTGGATCGAGATTCATCGCGACGAACTGCTTGCTGACTGGCAATTGGCCGTTAGTGGTCAACATCCATTTAAGATCGAGCCGTTGAGATAGGCAATGAATCCAAGGGTTGTAACCGTTACCGCGATGACCGATCACAAGCTTCAATTGAAGTTTACCAATGGGGAAGTGCGAATATACGATTGCTCGCCTATTCTTGGTTTTGGCGTGTTTCAAGAACTGCGAGACATTGATTACTTCCGATTGGCTCGCGCTGAGGGAGGAACCGTAGTCTGGCCACACGAGCAAGACATTTGCCCTGATACGCTTTACGAAGACTCGATAAAGATCCCTGTCGCCCAAGCAACGTAAACGACGTTGGCGCTGAAAAGCGCGCTCAAAGATCACCGCGATGCCCTGGCCGACGCCGATGCACATCGTGGCGAGGCCGAACTCGGCGTCGCGGTCGCGCATGGCGTGGATCAGCGTCGTGGCGATGCGGGCGCCGATGCGCCGAGCGGGTGGCCGATGGCGATCGCGCCGCCGCGGACGTTTACTTTTTCTTCGTCCATCTCGAGCATGCGGATGCAGGCCAGCGCTTGGGCGGCGAACGCTTCGTTCAGTTCGACGAGGTCGATGTCGGCCAGCGTGAGGCCGGCGCGCTTCAGCGCTTTTTGCGTTGCCGGCACGGGGCCGGTGCCCATGACGGCCGGGTCGACGCCGGCGACGGCCGTCGCACGCACTTTTACCAGCGGCTTGAGGCCCAGTGACTTGGCCTGCTCCTCGCTCATGATCGAGCAGCGCGGCGGCGCCGTCGTTGAGCGGCGAGCTGTTGCCGGCCGTGACCGTGCCCATCCCTGGCATGAACGCCGGCGGCAGCGCGGCGAGCGCTTCCATGCTCGTGTCGGGCCGGATGCACTGATCGCGCTCGACGAGGATGCGGTTGCCGGCTTCGTCGCGGCCCCAGACGGGGACGATCTCCTTACTGAATAACCCGGCGGACACGGTCGCTGAAGCGACCGCGCCGTTGCCATCACGGTAGGCCGCCGCGGCCTTCTGATGGCTGGCAAGCGCGAAGCGGTCCTGTTCCTCGCGGCTGATGCCCTGCGTCTGGGCCAGGAACTCGGCCGTGATGCCCATCATGAGGGCGCCTTTGCTCGTGCGCGTGAACAGCTTCGGGTTGAGGTCGATGCCCGCGTCCATCGGGATGTGGTGCATGTGCTCCAGGCCGCCGACGATCTGCACGTCCTCGGCGTCGGCGAGGATCGCGTGCGATGCCTGGGCGAGCGCCTGCAGGCTGCTGCCGCAAAGGCGATTGACCGTCGCCCCGCCGGCTTCGACCGGCAGACCGGCCATCAGTCCCACGGTGCGCGCCACGTTGAACCCCTGCTCGCGCTGCTGCTGCGTATTGCCGAGCACGACGTCTTCGATCGACGCGCGGGGTCGATGCCGGTGCGCTCGACGAGCGCGCTGACGACTGCGACGGCCAGGTCGTCGGAACGGACATCGCGAAATGCGCCCTTCTCGGGATGGGCCCGGCCAATCGGCGTGCGGCAGCAATCAACAATGACGGCGTTTTTCATAATTGAGAGTTCGTTTTGACACAGAGAGCACAGAGGCAAGTTCTAGACTTTGTAATAAGGATGAGAGATGAACACTAAGGGATCATCCTTTTTTTACCATTCTTTCAATCTTCCCCTTGTCTGTGTTCTCTGTGATCTCTGTGGCTATTCTTAATCGTAGAACTTCGAGTTGCTTTCGGCGAGCTTGGTAAGCATCGCGGTCGGCTCGAATCGCTTGCCCAGCGGGGCGTATTGCTTCAGTTTTTCGACGATCTTGGCCGCTCCCACCTGGTCGGCCCAGAAGAACAGTCCGCCGCGGAAGGGTGGAAAGCCGATGCCGTAGATCAGCGCCAGGTCGACATCGCGCACGTCGCGCACCAGGCCATCTTCGAGCACCCGCGTTGCCTCCAGCAGCATCGGCAGGAACAAGCGGTCGGTGATTTCTTCGCTCTTGAATTTTCGCTGCGGCCCGGTGCGGCACTCGGCGATGAGCGCGGCGACTTCCTTGCTCTCGGTTCCGCGCGGCGGTTTGCCCGCCTTGGCCGGCCCGTAATCGAAGAAGCCCTTGCCGGCCTTCTGCCCGATGCGGCCGCGCTCCACCATCTTCTCGAGAACTACGGCCGGCACCACGCGATCGGGAAACGCCTCGACCATCGTGCCGCCGGCGTGCACCGCCACATCGAGTCCCACCACGTCGTACAGCGTGAACGGCCCCATCGGCATGCCGAACGTTCTTGGCTGCCCGGTCGATCTCGTCGATGCTCGGCGCCTTCGCACAGGAGCAGCGCCGCTTCGTTCATGTACGGCAGCAGCAGCCGGTTGACCAGAAAGCCCGGCCCGTCGTTCATCACGATCGGCGACTTGCCGAGCGTTTGGCATAAGCGACGGCAGTTGCGATCGTGGCGTCGCTGGTCTTCTCGCCGCGGATCACTTCCACCAGCGGCATCTGCCGAACCGGGTTGAAGAAATGCAGCCCGCAAAACCGCTCGGGATGCTCCAGCCCGGCGGCCAGCTTGCTGATCGGAATCGTCGACGTGTTGGAGCAAAGAATCGCGTCGTCGCGCATGAGCGGCTCGATCCGCGCGAACAGATGCTGCTTGGCCTCGCGATTCTCGAAGATTGCCTCGATCACGATGATCCGCGTGGCACAGCTCGATATCGGACAGCGTGCCGTTCACCAGCGGCGCCAGCTCGATCGCGCGCTTTGCGTCGGGGCCTTTCGTTTGCTTGTTGAATGCCACTTCGTTGAGAATGCCTTGCACGCCGCGCGCGAGCGACCTGTTGATTCGCATCCATCACCGCGACGGGGATGCCGCGCTTCACGTTCGCCGCCGCAATGCCCTGCCCCATCACGCCGGCGCCGACGACGCCGGCCGAAGCGATCTTCCGCGGCTCGACCTTCGCCGCAACACCCGGGTCCTTTTTGTTGCGATCGCGCAGGAAGAAGACGTTGAGCAGTGCACGGTTGATCGGCGAGCCGAACAGCGTCGCGAACTCTTCGGCCTCCATCTGGCAGGCCGTTTCCAGGTCGACGCCCGCCGCGCCGAGCATCAATTCCAACGCCGCCAGCGGCGCCGGGTAATGACCCTTGGTCTGCTGCTGGATGTACGCGCTCGCTGTGGCGCCGAGGAAGCCTAGCTCGGTTTCATCTGATGTTGATTGGCTGAGCCCAGCGCTGGCGGTCGCGGCGGAATTGCTGCGACTTCTGCTCGACGCGAATCATCCGCATGGCGGCGGCCAACAGTGGATCGTCCGAGCTCGCCCTCCCTTTTAGGGAGGGGCTAGGGGAGGGTTCAGATCGAGCCCCAGTTGAAACGACGTCGTTCGCCAGGCCCATCGCCGCGGCCGTGCGGGCGTCGATGTTCTCGCCGCCGGTGATCAGCTCCACCGCATTCGACAGGCCGATCATCCGCGGAGTGCGCGCCGTGCCGCCCCAGCCGGGGAACAGACCGAGTTTCACTTCCGGAAAACCGAACGCCGTTTTCTCAGAATCGGTGAAAATCCGGCGGTCGCACCAGATGGCCAGCTCGCCGCCGCCGCCGACACACATGCCGTCGATTGCGGCGACAGTAACGTAATTCGATTTTGACAGCCGACCAAATAGCTGTTGTCCGCGGCGGCCGAAGCCGACCACCTCCGCCTTCGGCGCGTCGAGCCACGTGAGAAAACTCTTTGAGATCGGCCCCGGCGATAAACATGCCCGGCTTGGCCGAGCGGATCACCAGGCCCGCCAGGTTCGGCCGCCGGTCCAGCTCGTTGAGGTGCTGCTCGAGCGCATCGAGCACGTGGCGCGACAATACATTGGCGCTCGACTGCGGATCGTCGAGCGTGATCAAGGCCACGTCGGGCTCGGGAAACGTGAGCGATAGCGTGGTGCTGGCGGCCATGCGAAACAAGATACCGCAAAGCCGGCCCGGATGTCAGGCCTGATGACCGGCGGCGTAATTTTCGATATAAGACCATAGTACAGTTGCTTGTGGGAGTGCACTCTGTCGCCGAACTTGCGATGCAATGGTAAACCGCCATCGGCGTCGGAGACGCCTCCCACACACGTCTCCAAGCGTTAGAGTTTCTCGTATGTCTGAACCAACCGATCAGCAGTCATGTTCCGCGTGCAATTCGTGGTGGCGGTTGCCGCTGCTGCTGGCGATCGTTCTGGCGGTAATCGTGCTGATGCTTCGCCGCGGTGCGCCCGAGCCGGCCGCTCAACCGCGGCAAACCTCGCCCGAAAACGTAGCCACCGCCGCCGCGGCACAAAAGGTTTTCTTGACGATCAATTTTGGCGATGGCCGCCCGCTGGTGAACGAAGATGCCCGCTGGCGTGAAGAGATGACTGTCGCCGATTTGCTCAATAGCGAGCCAAGGATCAGCCTCACCAGCACCGGCTCGGACGCCAGTGCTTTCCTCACGGCGCTGGGTGGCGTCGGGAACGAGGGCGCCGACGGCAAGAATTGGACTTACACCGTCAACGGCAAGCACGCCGACCGCAGCTTCGCCGTCTACGAGCTACGGCCCAATGATCATGTCTTGTGGACGTTTGCCGCACCGCAGTAAAATGCGTCAGAAATAGGTGCCGCGAGCGGCTCGACTGGGGCACCCGGCACATGGTTATTGCCGGGTGCCGGGTCCGCCGAAGTCCGAGCGGCACCTTCCGTTGTTTCGCGAATAAAGGAGTCGATTGCCGTGAACGAGCGTCAGCAACGTGCGTGCGACTTTTGTGTCTTTTTGCTGCTGGTGGCCATCGGCGTGGCCGGTCGATGGGGCCAGCCAGAGTGGTGCTTCACGCCCACCGCGGCCGCCGCTGTTTTCGCCGGCTTCTATTTTTCGCGCGCGGCAATTGCCGTTCTCGTTCCGCTGGCCATTCTCGGCATCAGCGACCTCGTGCTGCCCGCATACAACAACCTCCCGGTAATGGTCGCCACGTACTCCGTGATGACCGTTCCGGTGTGGCTGGGTCGAAGACTGCGCGATAGGCCGAGCGGCTGGGTGCCGGTTGTAACTCGCTGGGCCGCATGTGGATTAGTGCCGGCAACGTTGTTTTTTCTGGTATCGAACTTCGCCGTGTGGGGCTTCCAGAGTGACTACGAGAAGTCCCTTGCCGGATTGATTCGCTGCTACTGGGCCGCCGTGCCGTTCTACCGCTGGATGCTCGCGGGCGACGTGTTTTACCTTGTCACACTCTTCAGCTGTTGGAGACTGGCAGGAGCAAAGATGCCGCAGGTGGCCTACGCCCCGGTGCGCGATTAGAATCGATCCTGCTCCGTTGAGAACAACTGTGGGAGGCCTCTCTGAGGCCGATGCCGCATTCCACTATGAAGCGGTATCGGCGTCGGAGACGCCTCCCACAAGATTAGTTTTCGAGCGTTCCAGCTACGTCTGTTCCGCCGCGGCTGCGGGCTCTTGGAATTCAGCGTCCTCGTCCGCATCGTCGGCGGCCGGCGCTGCGACTGGTGCGGCCACCGTCTCAATCGCCGAGGCCATGGCAACGATCGAGCCCGCGAACTCCAATTCGCCCACTTCCTTATCAACTGCTTGCGTGCGAACCGGATTGAGCGCCGCTAATACGGCGTCGATCTTAGTCTGAGCGTCCGCCGGAACGGCCGGCTTCACGGCTTCCAAACCGGCCTTTAGATCGGCAATGCGCGCCAGCACATGTCGCCGCGGAAAACGCTCCTGATCTTCGAGCACGTCCCCCGTGGCACCATAACCACCCTCCGAGCGGCCACCAGGATATCCGCCGCGGCCGCCGGGATATGTACCACGGCCCGCGCCGCCGCCGGCTGTGACGCCGCCGCCGATTTCCTGCTGCTGAAATTCTTTGGCCCGCTTCGATTCCTCGGCCGCCAGGTCGCGCCAGCTTGAACAGCGGTTCGACGGCCGCCGCATCCGCGAGCTTCACCTGCTCGTAATCGATCTTCGCCACCATCGCCGCGGCAGCACAGCGGTCGTCCATCGCCTTCAAGTCGCCGGCTAACTTCATGAACGAATCGTGGATACTGTTGTTCGTTCCCACGGTGCCGAAATGCGACAACACGCTTGCCGCGCGCAATCGCAGCCAGGCGTACGCGCGGGTCCATGTCCTGAATCGGTTTGTCGTTGTTGATGAGCTTGAGTACGGCGGCCGTCATCTTATTTACATCATCGGCGGCGAGCGACTGTCGAAGCTGAGCGTGGCGCTCCAAGCCAATCAGAGCGCCAGGATCACCGGCGGCGCGAAGCGGTCGTCCGTCGTGGCCGAGTCGACGATCGCCGTGAGCACTTTGTTCGCCTGCGGCAGCGGCTCCGGCGGACGTGAACCTTCCGCGCCGTACTGCCGATCCAGCATGCCCAGAATAAGCACCGCGTTGAAGCGCACCGCCGGGTGATACGGCGGCGGCGGGTTCTTAGGATTTAATATCTTGACCGAGGCCGCGTACGCCTTGTTGGTAAGCTGCTGCTGAAACTCAGCGTTGGTGCTCCGCCACAGATAGTCTTTGAACAGCTTGTAGCGCGAATCGCCGAGCCGTGCCAGGTCTTCCGGCGCGGTACTGGTCATGTCCGGAAAATAATACTTCTCGAAGTATTCGTCGATCTTGGCTTTCTCGGCCGCGTACTTCGACGGATCGCGCACCGACGCCTGGGCCACGCCGCCATACAACTTCAATTTGGGATCCGGAGCATCGCTGCGGTATTCCACCGCCGGCTGCTGGCCGTGAACCAGCGATGTGACGTTTGCAGCAATCAACAGCAGCGCGAGAGAGCTGCCGCCACCTCGCGCGATCGTCGTAAATGGCGTCAAATCGGATAAGCTTAATGGCATCGTGCGCCTTCCTCTCTCTAGAACACCCCCTCTCCCTCCGGGAGAGGGCCGGGGTGAGGGTGACTCTGAATTCCGGACTTCTGCTATACAAAGTGCCACTTTCACTGTACCAAGGACGTGGCCCGCATTCAAGTTTTCGCGTTCTCTGGCGGAGTTATTGCTACCTCCACCCCAAGCCCGAAGCGCTAGCGAGGGATCTCACGCGTTGGCCAGTTGAACAAGCAAAAGTCAATACTATGCCCCTCGCTTGCGCTTCGGGCTGATGTGCGACAACGCGCATGACGCTTCTCTATTACGATCCGCGGTTTCTGGATCACGACACGGGCCAGCATCCCGAGCAGCCGGAGCGGCTGCGGCAGATCATCGCACGCCTGGAACGCACGGGCCTGATCGACCAGTGCGTGCGGCCGCAATGGCAGCCGGCTTCGCGCGATCGGCTGCAGCTCGTGCATGAGTCGGCGCACATCGACCGCGTGGCCGCGGCTGCGTCGCATGGCGGCGCCAGGCTCGATCCGGATACCGTCGTCAGCCGCGCGTCGTTCGACGTCGCCCAACTGGCCGCCGGCGCAGCCTGCGACGCCGTCGACCGCGTGCTGACCGGCGAAGCGAACACCGCGCTGTGCCTTGTGCGGCCGCCCGGCCATCATGCGCTCTCCGAGCGCGCGATGGGCTTCTGCCTGTTCAACAACGTGGCCGTCGCCGCGGCCGTCGCGCTCGAACAACACAACCTCGATCGAGTTCTCATCGTCGATTGGGACGTCCATCACGGCAACGGCACGCAGGACCTATTCTACGCCGACGGCCGCGTCGGCTTTTTCTCAATCCACCGCTGGCCGTTCTACCCCGGCACCGGCGCCGCCGACGAAACCGGTACGGCGGACGGTCTCGGCACAACGCGCAACCTGCCGATCGCCTTTGGCACCCAGCGCGCCGCCTACCACGACGCATTCCGCGGCGAACTGGAAGATTTCGCCGCGCGCATTCGGCCGCAGCTCGTGCTCGTCAGCGCCGGCTTTGATAGCCACCGCGAGGACCCGATCGGTTCACTCGGCCTCGAAGTCGAAGATTTCGCCGAACTTACCAAAATCGTCGCCGACGTCGCCGCCGTGCACAGCGCCGGCCGCATCGTGAGCCTATTGGAAGGCGGATACAACCCGCCCATCCTCGCCGAGTGCGTGGAAACGCACCTCCGCGGCCTGCTCTAGAAACGAATAGCTCCGCACCCACAGCGCATTCGACAGCACGCAAGCCGTCCGGCTCAACGCGGTCACGGCGATTCGCAGGTACTTGAGCATCGCCGGGTGGTGCTGGATTAAGTCTTGATAAGGTGGCGGCGGTCAGTCGGTCGGCTTACGTCGCCAAGACCGCCAAGCAATCAGGAGGCTCGCAATCGCAGCGAGTCGTAGTGCGACGCCGAACGCAGTATTATTGGTTGCGGAGGCCACGCCGCCCAAGTCCATGAGCGCCCACGCGACGAGCAGCATGATTACCGCATCAACCCGCGGCGAGGTGATTTGTCGACGCAATACTTGCATTTAATTGCCCGACTGCAGGCGCTCACGGCAGAAGGCAACGGTAAGTTCGTTGTCGAGAGAAATCTTTTTCGGCCAGTCGGCTCTCATGTGATCGGGCTCCGCCGGCGCACACAGATCGGCGAGTCACTTCGGACCCTTATATTTGCTCAGTTGTACGAGGTGTTTTTCCAGTTCATCGACTGTATTCTCAATGCGGCTCAGCGTTGCAACTTCCTCTTTAAAAAAACCGGAAAAATTCTTCTGAGCCTGCTTGATCTTCTTTGCGTCATCCTTCTTCTTCTCATCGAGGCCGAAGTTATTCTTCTCATAACTGACGGAAAGCCGTTTCACTCCATTGATTACGGCGTCGGTAGTGTTCGCGCACGATTCCAGGAGGCCTCCCATTTCATCTCGTGCCTTGTAGAAAGCCTCAAACGCCTCCTTTTGTTTTTTGCCCAATTCGCCAATATCGACTTTTCGATCTGGGAACTTCGCTGCGTCGCCAAGAACCTTTTTTGCCTTCGCTTCCTCGTCATCCAGTAGTCCGTATGACACTGTCGATCCTTGCTGTTGGTGATTGTTCAAGCCAAAAATTGTCGACCAGCCCAGCCATCCTATCACAAATTGCAATCGAAATGTCCGCCCGATTGGAGGTTAAGTCAAAGAGTTGGCCAGCCCAATCGCCTCTGAACAACGTCCGCTGCATCATGCCAAAAGTTTTACCAGACGCCGCGAGCCAATCCCACTTACGCTCAATACATTCTCGCGCACGTTAGCCACTGGCCGGCCGTTCTGCACCGCGCGACCGCGCACTTCGAATCGTCTCCTTGTCTCCCCCTCTCCTTGTCTGGCATCCAACGCTACAACCGCCACGATCGATATAGCAGGAATAACACGCGAGGGTTGGCAGCACAGCGCGTGGTACACTTGCGGTGGTCGCCGCATGGTCGCGGCGATTGTGGCACGGCTCTGGCGGATCGTGGAAATCACGAGTCCTCCGGTTTGTGCCACGCTGATTCACCTGGATGCCACGAGTTTCGGCATGTCTTCCCCGCTTTCCCCCGAGGCTGAGGATTTTCAGCCTGCCGCGTTCGCCGCGGTTCTGCCGTTCCCGACCTCGCCGCAGTTCGCCAACGTCGCGGATATCCCGGAACATATCGCGCCGAGGCGCGACGACAGCTCCGCTTCTGCGCTGAACAAACGATCCAAGCCTTGCACCTGGTCAACGGCGAGCACTATTCCGGCGCCGAACGAGTGCAGGACTTACTGGCCCTACAGCTTCCACAGTTCGGGTGCGATGTGGGATTTGCTTGCGTCAAGCCACGTCGTTTTCCTGAGGCCCGACAGAGTAAGCATGCCCCGCTCTTCAAGCTGCCGATGCGCGGCCGCTTCGACCTGCGCGTCGTGAAGCAGCTCGTCGAATTGGTGCGCGGCGAAGGCTACGACTTGATCCATGCGCACTCGCCGCGCACGGCGCTGGTGGGACGGCTGGCCGCCGGCCGCGCCGGCGTGCCGTTTGTGTATCACGTTCACAGCCCGGCAGGGCGCGATTCGACGCGCCGCCTGCTCAACTCAGTGAATGCGCTGGTCGAATGGGCCACGGTGCGCGATGCCGACCGGCTCATCGCCGTCTCGCCCAGTGTGCGCGATTATATGATCGGCCGCGGCGTTCCGGCCGAGCGCATCGTGTATGTTCCCAACGGCGTGCCGGCCGCCGCAAACCATGTCGAGCGCCGCGCGCCGACGGGAACCTGGACGGTCGGCGCGATTGCACTGTTCCGGCCGCGTAAGGGAATCGAAATCCTGCTCGAAGCACTGGCGGCGCTGCGCTGCGCGGAGTGAATTTGCGTTTGCGTGCGGTGGGCAGTTTCGAAACGGCCGGCTACGAGGCGGCAATTCGCGCTTTGGCCAGGCGACT
This sequence comes from uncultured Planctomycetota bacterium, assembly GCA_963713365.1. Classification (GTDB taxonomy): domain Bacteria; phylum Planctomycetota; class Planctomycetia; order Pirellulales; family Lacipirellulaceae; genus JABDGM01. The sequence continues at coordinate 175,384 of CAVQLN010000018.1, forward strand.
CGGTTTGGAAGGCGCCATCGACTGGATTGGTTTTACGCGGAACGTGAATCGCGAGCTGGCCAAGATCGATGTGTTTGTGCTGCCCAGCCTTTTCGGAGAAGGCTTGCCGATGGTCATTCTCGAGGCGATGGCGACTGGTCTGCCGGTTGTCGCCTCGCGCGTCGAAGGCGTGCCGCTGGCAGTTGCCCATCGGCAAACCGGGCTTTTGGTGGACCCGGGCAGCGTCAGTCAGTTGGCGCGCGCGATCGAAGAGATAATTTCCGGCGAAGTGGATTACGTCGCGCTCAGCCGCGGCGCGCGACTACGTCATTCCGAGTCGTTCTCCGACGAAAAGATGGCCGCCGGCGTCGCCGCGGTCTACCGCGACGTGCTTGCGTCGGTTGACCGAAAGGACGCCGCTCTGGTATGATAAAACATCATACCAACCTGAGGGGCTAGCCGTGCCTGCCGAAAAAATCGCCGTCACACTAGACCACGAGCTAGTTTCCCGACTGGATCAATTAGTCGCGGCGAACCAGTTTCCCAGTCGCAGCCGCGCTGTGCAGGAAGCCGTGCGGGAAAAACTGGATCGCATGGACCGCAGGCGTTTGGCGAATGAATGTACGAAGCTCGATCCAGAATATGAGCAAAAGCTGGCAGAATTAGGCATGAGCGCCGACGCGGAAACATGGCCCGAATACTAAGAGGCAATGTTCATTGGGCCGACCTCGACCCAGTGCGCGGGCGCGAGGAAGCCGGGTTACGACCTATCGTTGTCGTCAGCCATGACATCTTCAATGCTCGCTCGGGCACAGTCATTGCGATGGCGATATCCAGTCAACAACCGTCGGCCGGCTTCCCGCTAACGCTGCAGATACAAAGCGCCAAACTGCCGAAAAAGTCGTGGGTCAAAATTAGCCAGATTCGCACTTTGTCGGTTGAGCGAATCGGTCGGCGAATCGGAAGGCTGGCCCCCGACGAGTTGGAACAGTTGATTTCCGGTTTGAACGAAATCATTGGCGATTAAACGCAACGTTCTTACCGTGGCGGCGCTGCCGGCTGGGCCGCTTGCTCAATCGGCATCTGCTCGACAATGTGTTTCCAGCCGCCGGGCAAGCGCGGAAGCCTAAAGAGGACTTGCAGCTTTTGCAACGGGCTGTTGATCGTAGCGCCCGCGATGTCGAATGTGTACATGTGCCGGTCGCCGTTGGGCAGATGAACTTGCATGTGCGTAGGCAGTAGCCGCTGGTGATCGAGAATCACTTCGACGGCTCGGAAGTCGGCCGCCTGGGCTTGAAACTTGGGAAGCGCGACCAGCCAGATTTGGGCCTGATTCGGCTGCTGTTCAACGCGCATCCAGTAACGCGCTTTGAGCTTTTCGGCGTCAGCGCCGAACAGAAACGGCAGCGGTCCATCGACGATCGCCTGCCCTTGCAAGTGCGGCGGTATGCGCCGTTCGACAAGGTGCTTCTGGTCATGACGATATTCGAACACCGATTTGCCGTCGCACACCCAGTGCTCGCCGATGGCATTCGGTTGCGGCGCCCACGTGCCCACCTTTTCGGCCGTGGCGGGCTGACCGGCTGGCGGCGGCGATTCCTTCCAAGTGTTGATTTCGGTGATGCGGAAGCTTCCCTTGTCGGGCCTGCCGAAGCTTAGCTCGCCCTTGTTCTTGTTGAGCGGGATATCGCGACTTGGCCCAAACACAAGGTTGTATTCCCAGCGCTCGAAGTCGCACTTGAATGTGTTAACCGTCGCGCCCTGCTGCTGCCAGGCGGCGAGCACGGCGTTTAGCTGAGCTTGCTGCAGCGCGTTCAGAGCAAAGCCGGCTGGCGCCTGCGGCGGAGCAACTGCTTGCACCGGCGGCTGTTGTTGCACCGCTTGCGGCGCGAGCCCCTGCTGCTGCGCACTTGCGGTCGCAGCAATTAGCACGCAGCTCAGCAATATGGTCAGTTCAAGGCGCAACTTTGAATCCATCCGCAGTCTCGCAGGGCAGGTGTGTGCAAAGGATTTGGTGAAGGGGCGCAAACTATAGCGAGCGCCAGCAAAGTGACCTAGACCGGCTTTTTCGCTCGACCGCGACCTTCGTGCTATCGCTTCCAACATGCTTGGCGACCCACAAAACATTTGTTTACTACCTCACGTACACAACGATGGAACGTCCGATGCGCCGCAACTTCATCGACGCGTCCCGCTAGCTATCGAACCAAGCTGTTGCCGACTTGTCTGAAGATGAAGGAACGTCAACATGCTTTCCTACGCAACCCATCGAAAAGCGTTTGCGCGGTCTTTGCGGCTCATCGCCTGGTGGGCCGCAAGCGTCATTTCCACTTATGCCGTCGGGGCGCCTTACGTTGAGTTTGACTTCGCGCGATCGGCCGAATGCCGCGACGTCACGCCGGCCGAGCGCATTGCGCAAGTTCCGACTCACCGTTTTGTTCAACTCGTGCTGCCGGTGTCGGTGCGCTTTCACGGCCTCTCGATGAATGACGTCGAGGAGCTGGACATCGAAATCAACGGCGCCGCGGCCGGGCTGCGAGTGATTGATTTCTCACCCACGACGCAATTGACCAGCGATATCGCGCAGCAAATCGAGACCACGACGACAACCAAACGAGCCCGCTCGCTCGACGGCACGTTAGGCGGCGGACTGCCGGTGCCCTATGCGGGCCTGGTGGCGCATGTTTCGCCGTCGGTGAACGCCGGCCTGTCAGGCAGCGAAACGGCCACTGAAAAAACGAACCGCCTTCCGCCCAAGCACGCGATTGTGGTGAGCGGCACATCGTCGGAAGGCCGCGGCGTTTTCTTCAAGCTTAAGCGCTCGTCGCAGACTTCACTCGAAGGAGTGCACGACTTGGCCGTGACGTTTGTGGTCCCCGCCGATTGGCAGGGCGGCCAGGTGCGCGTCGGCTGCAGTGCGCGCGGTCAGCGAAGAATCTTGTTGCTCAAGCATGATGCCACGCTGGGCCGGGCGGCTGGTGATGTTCGATTACACCGCACCGACGGCGTCATTATCCGCGAAGTTGCCAAGCCTGTGCTGGCCGATCGCCAAGATTCGACTCAAAGTACGTTGCCCGTCTCGTATTTGGAATCGGCCACCGCGGGCGTGCGCAATATGATTGCCGCTGCAGCCGGTGCTAGTGCAGCTCCGAAAAAATCACGAGCGCCGGATGACGAACATCTTGAACCTGATCCGCACGCGCACCCGAAGGAAGCCGATTAGGAATGCATCATTTTCTGCAAGAGTGGCGCCCTGAAGGCGCTCGCTCGCACTGCCGCACGGCGTTTATGGCGAGCCGTTGCCTGGATACAGCGGCCAGATCATCGGGATCATCGTCGTGGCCAGGACCCACAGCAGAAGATGCAGGGGCATGCCGACGCGAATGAAATCGGTGAAGCGGTATCCGCCCGGGCCGTAGATCATCATGTTGGTTTGGTAGCCGATAGGCGTCACGAGACTGGCCGAAGCGGCGAACGTCAGCGCGATGATAAACGGCCGCGGGTCGACGCCGCTAAGTTGCGCGGCCTGCACGCAAATCGGAAACAGTAGTACGGCGGCCGCGTTGTTCGTGATCATTTCCGTCAGGATGGACGTCAGCAAGTAAACGCAGGCTAACGTTGCGATGGGGCCAAGGAGCGAAGTGGCATTCACCAACTGACTGGCGACCGCCGCCGCCGCCCCCGATTTTTCTAGTGCGGCGCCAATGCCGAACGAGGCGGCAATCGTTACGAGGACTTGCAGCTCGATGCTTTGCCGCGCTTCGCCGGCCGAAAGGCAGCCGGTGGCCACCATCAGGACTGCAACCAAGGCCGCACCCACAAGTATCGGTACGACCTGCGTCGTCATCAGTACGAGCAGCAGCACAAACAATATTAAAGCAATCCAGGCGCGATGCCGCCGCAGCGGCCGCCACTGCTCGACGTCGCTCACCAAATAAAAAGCCGGGTCGTTGCGATGGGCCCGCACGAAATGCGGCTGCGTTTGCAAGAGCAAGGTATCGCCGGGCCGCAACTCAATGTCGCCCACTTTTTCCTTAACCCGCGCGCCGCCGCGATGGACGGCGACCACCGCCGCGCCATAAGTCGCGCGAAAATCGGCATCACGAATCGATTGGCCGATGAGCGGCGAATCGGCCGAGATGACCGCTTCGCACATGCGTCGGCTTAATTGCCGCACCGGCTCCGCTTCGTACGCTGGATCCGCCACCGGAACCAGGCCCGTGATTTTTTGCAGCTCGACGACACTGCTCACGACGCCGGTGAACACAAGATGGTCGTTAACTTGAATCACTTCATTCGGCGCCACCGGCGTGATGAGCTCGTCCTCCCGGTTGATTTCGATAAGGAACAGGCCGGGCAACCTTCGCAATCCGGCCGCCTCGACGCTTTTGCCGGTCAAGCGGCATTCGGGCTGCACCAGCATGTCCACCATATACTCGCGCCGCGATTCGCCCAGCTGCTCGAACAATTCTTTCCGCTCAGGAAGCAAGCGCCGGCCTGCGAGCATCAAGTACGCGACGCCGGCCAGGGCATATGGCACACCTAACGGCGTGATTTCAAATAGCGTCATCCCGTCCATGCCGCTTTTCAGCAATAGGCCGTGGACCACGACGTTGGTCGACGTGCCGATGAGAGTACACGTGCCCCCCAGAATCGCCATGTACGACAGGGGAATCAACAATTTCGACGGCGCGACGTCGTTGCGGCGGCACCAGTCGATGACGATCGGCATGAACATGGCTACGATCGGCGTGTTATTCAAAAACGCCGACGAGGGAACGATGACCGCGGCGAGACGGCCAATCGCGCGTGCGCTCATCGCGCGCTCCCCCGAGGATCTGATGACCCACGTACTCCAACACGCCGGTTTGCTCGAGCCCGGCGGCGACAACGAACAGCACTGCCACGGTGAGCATGCCTTCATTGGCGAAGCCGCCGAATGCGTCTTGCGGCGTGATGATGCCCATCAAGGCGAGAATCGCAGTGGCGCCCAAGAACAATAAATCCGGCGGCACCAGTTCTTCACCAGTGCCACGAGACTGGCGACCAAGACGGCAAGAGTGAACCAGGCGTCGGAGCTCATGATGTCTCCCATTTCGGGTCGACACGAAAAAAGGGCTGGAAGCGGCGGCCTCCAACCCCGTGAGCCAGATAATACTTTGATTGCGACGGTGACTCAAGCTGAGGTTGCTACCTGGCGGCTCTCACATCCGCCCGGAGCCAAGGCGGGAGAACGGCATTCATCCTCGCTTGCTCGTCGGGCTGGCGTGACTGGCTAGCGTGTGAGAGCAGCTTCAGAACGCGGGGCGGCAGGTTCCGTCGCCGGCCGTTCGTCGACGGGCAGTGGCTCATCGCGGCCGAACACAAGCCGCATGAACCACTGCCGCGCGTCCATCGTGAGGCTGAACAGCGCGGGGATCAAGACCAGCGGCAACAAGCGTGGACACGATCAAGCCGCCCAGCAGCACGGCGCCCAGCCCGCGATACAGCTCGCTGCCTGCGCCCGGAAACAGCACGAGCGGCAAGAGGCCGAGCACGGTGGTGACGGCCGTCATCAAAATCGGCCGAATGCGAGTGCGAACCGATTCAACAATCGCGTCGCTCGGCGACATGCCATCTTCGCGCATGTGGTTGAGCGATTGATGCACGATAAGAATCGGATTGTTGACCACCGTGCCGATGAGGATCACGAATCCGAGCATCGTCAGCACGTCGAGCGTTTGCAGCACGTAGAAGTTCAGCAACCACAGGCCGAGCACGCCGCCCACCGCGCCCAGCGGCACGCTAAGAATGATCACGAACGGATAAAGCCACGATTCGAACAGCGCGGCCATCAACAAGTAGGTGATGATGGCACGCCAGCAGGATGTTGAACCGCATGGCCTGCCAGGCCTGGCGAAGCTTGTCGGCCGTGCCCGCCAGATTAATGTGGTAGCCGCCTTCGAGCTGGCCGGAGGCGACGATCGGCTGCACGATCTGCTGCTGAATCTCTGTCATGGCGACTTCGAGCGGCACGGTGGCCGGCGGCGTGACTTGAATCGTGATCGCCCGCTCGCGCTCGCGGTGGTTGATCTGCTCGGGCCCGCTTGCCAGCTTGACATTGGCCACCGCCGACAGCGGCACAAGCTGGCCCATCGGCGTGGCGATCGGCAGCGCTTCGATGTCCTGTGTGGTGCGGGCGTAACTGTTCTTCGCCCATGACGGTGAGGTCGATTTTCTTGCCTTCGAGGTAGTAGTCGCTTACATACGCGCCGTCGATCAGCGCGTTCGCCGTGAAGCCCAGATCGGTCGTGCTGATCCGCATGTCGGCGGCTTGCACCAGCTTGGGCTCGATGTGGACTTCGGGACTGGATAGGTCGAGGCTGGGTTCGGGTCGCGCCTGGGCTGGTGCATCGGGCGTCGATAGCAAGGACATCGCCTGGCCGAAGACCTGGCCGCCAAGTGCCGACGAGCCGCGTAACGTCCGGCCCGGTAATTTCGACATCCACCGTGCGGCCAGCCTGTAAACCTTCCTCGAAAATGCTCGATTGCTTGGCCACGGCCATCGCGCCTGTCCAGCCGGCTATTCCGATCGTGAATACAAGCGGCTCGAGCTCTTTTGCTCGCATCGGGTCATGTGCACGCAGGCCCATGAACACTTGCCGGTTAAACGCCACAACGAAGAAGTCGTCGATGATCGGGATATCTGAGCTGTGCCGCTTCGGGACTGTCGGGATCGACGTTCCAATACGGCTCCAAATCCTGTTCGACCGATCACGCGCAAGCTCCATCAATTGGTCGAGGTTGTAACCGGGCGGCGGCAGCACAATGCCGAACACCAGGTTGCGATTGCCAGTCGGCAGGTATTCGACTTTCGGCCACATCAGCCAGGCTAGACCCGTCGACGTGCCGACCATGATGCAAGACGATGGCCAGCCGCCGCGCAATGCTCGGTTGCGCCCAGCGGTTGATCGCGACCACGGCGTTCACAAACAGGTCCGACATCCACAGTGATGGGTGCGATAATCCGGTCGGTGAAGCGAGCGTTGCGCGAGTGGCTTGGGCGGCGTCGCCGACTTGTTGCCAGCTTCGGAGAGGCCGGCTTTAGCCCCTTTGACGGTGACGTCTCCGTCGCCATTTCCGTCAACTACGGCCAGATGCGGCGTCGATTCGTGCTTGTACTCCTCTGGATTCGAGTCGCGAAATAGCCGCGCTGTTGCCGCGGGCACGATCGTCATGGAGACGACCACGGACAACAGCAGCGCGCCGGTCACCGCCAGCGCGATGTCGCGGAACAGCTGCCCGGCTTCTTCCTGCATGAAGATCACCGGCGCGAACACGGCAATGTTGGTGAGAGTGGCGGCGAGCGACGGCGCCCCACACTTCCTGCGTGCCGCGCACGGTGGCCACCAGCGGCGATTCGCCGAGCGAATGGCGGCGGAAGATGTTTTCCAGCACCACAATCGCGTTGTCGATGAACATGCCGACGGCGAACGCGAAACCCGCCAGGCTGATCACGTTCAGCGATCGGCCCATCACGTCCAGGAACACGAACGTGCCGATGATGCTGACCGGAATCACCAGGCCGACGACCAGTGCGCCGCGGGCGAACCAGAAGCCCGCGCACCACGATCAATGCCACCGAAATGACGAAGAACCACGGCGAAACCACGACGCCATGACGCGCCGTGACCATGATGAACGGAATCACCAGCAGAGTGCGCACTTCCAGGTGCAGGAACAGCATCAGCACGGCCATCGTGAGCGCGCCGCCGACGAAGATGTTGTCCTTCACCAGGTCGATGGCCGAGTAGATGTACTCGGTTTCGTCGTAGACTTGCGTGAGCTGCAGCCCGCGCGGGTTCAGCAAGTCGCGGTTGAGCTCGCTCACTGGCCTCTTGCAGTCCGGCCATCACGTCAAGCACGTTGGCGCCGGTCTCGCGCGTGGCATTGACGGCGATGCTCGACTCGCCGAAGCGGCGCACGAAGCCGTCGGGCTTCTTGTAGCCCAGCCGCACCTCGGCCACATCGCGAACGAACACCGGTGCGCCGTCGCGAATGGCGAGCAGTTGGTTTTCGACTTGTTCGGGCGAGCGGAACTGGCCCATCGCCCGGACCACCCAGCGGCGCTTGCCTTCCCAGAAATCGCCGGCCGACGTGTCTTCGTTCTGGCTGCGCAGCACGTCGCGCACGTCGGTCAGCGTGAGCCGGCGGGCGGCCAGCTTCTCCGGATCGACGACGACTTGCAGCTCGTCTTCCAGGCCGCCAAAGGTCGTCGATTGCGACACGCCGGGCACGCGCTCGAAACGGGCTTCGATTTCGTCCTCGGCGAAACGGCGCAGCTTCGCGACGTCGAGGTCGGCGGGCGGCAGCAGCTCCCGAATCTCCTGCGTGTTCCTTGGCCAGCTCGCGCAGCCGCACGCATGCGCACGCCGGCGTTGTGGGCGTTGCGCGGCGGGGGATAGCTCGTCGGCCAGTGCAGGATGACGCTTCGACGAATGCGTCGATCTCCTCCGGCGTGGCATACCTCGGGCTCAGAATGAACCATGCGATGGCCTGGTCCGCGATGAGGAATCCGATGTGCTGATCACCGGCTCATCGGCATCTTCCGGGTACTCGGGCACCTGCTGCAGCCGGCTGTTCACCTTGAGGAGAGCTTCCTCCATGTCGGTGCCGACTTGGAACTCCATCGTGATCGTGCCAAGCGAATCGTGCGCTGGAGGACGAGAGCTTCGTGATGCCTTCGACGCTCGTGAGCTGCTCCTCCTGCTCGATGACGATCTCCTGCTCGACTTCCTGCGGGCTTGCGCCGGGCCAGAGCGTTGTCACGGTGATGATCGGAATCGTCACCTCGGGCGTGAGCTGCATCGGCATCCGCATGAGCGCAATCGATGCCGAACAGCGCCACCAGCAGCACGCCGACGGCGACTTTCACCGGGTTGCGAACAAAGACTTCGATGAGGGACATCGCGGCACCGCGTTACGGAATCGTTTGGGCATTCGAGGCGCTGCGGATTGTCGGCAGCCGCGGGTGGAATGACTCGCTGGATCGGTCACGTCCTGTCCCGGGCGCAAACGCTCGTTGCCTTGCACCACCACCATCTGCCCGGCCTCGAGCCCGCCGCGTGACTTGAATCATGTTGCCCTGGCGACAGCCGAGTTGCACCGGCACCGGCTGCACTTTGCCTTGTTTCGCCTCCGCGCTGGCCAGGTCGACAACGAATACTACCGGCTGCGGCTCCGCCGAGCACCAGCGCATCCTTGGGCACGAGCATGGCCAATTGCTTGTCGCCGGTGGGCAACATCACGCGGGCATACATGCCGGACTTTACCAGCGGCCCATCCTCGGTGAGCTGGTTCTTCACACGCACTTTCACCGGAAACGTGCGGGCCTGCACGTCGGCCTGCGGGACGACGGCTGAGACCACGCCCGTTAGCGGATCGCCGCCGACGGCGGGGATCTCGACGTTGACCTCCATTCCGACGCGCACGTGCGGAACGTACTGCTCGACAACTTGAGCGATGATTTCCACTTCATCAAGGGCTGCGACTTCGGCCACGGGGTCGCCCTGCTTGACCCATTGACCGACCTCGGTGTGCTCCGCCGTGACGTAGCCGGAGAAGCGCGAAACGATCGGTGTGCTTGGCCATTTGGTCTTTGAGCTGATTGACCGTGGCCTGTTGCACCGCAACTTGCGCGGCGGCTTGGGCAATTTGCTCCTTGCGCGGCCCCTCGACCGCTAGCTCGTAGGCGGCCTTGGCATCGAGGTACGCTTGTTCCGCTTCAACTGCCAGCGCGATCATTTCATCGCGCTCTTCCTGCGTCATCGCCTGGCCCTGGCGGAACAAGTTCTCCGCACGCGTGCGGCGCGCGTTGGCATATTGCACGCGGGCTTGCGCGGCGACCATGCGGGCCTTCGCCTGCTCGATTTCTTCCGGCCGAGTGCCGTTTTGCAACTCGGCAAGCTGCTCTTTGCGCAGGTCTAACTCCGCTTCGGCGGCCGCCACCTCGAGCTCGATCGTTTCGGTGAGCAATTGCGCGAGCATCTGGCCCTGCTCCACGCGATCGCCCTCGTTGAGTGGGAACTCGATGACGCGGCCGTCCACCGCGCTGCCGACGATCGACTTCATGAGCGGCATCACCGTGCCGACCGACGTCTGGCTGGCCACCACTTCGCGCTCGACGATAGGTGAAACGGCCACTAACACGGCCGGCGGCCCTTGACACAGCGCCTGCCGGGCAATCAGCGCCGGTGCGAGCACCATTGCGATAAGTGGCAAGAGACAGCGACGAGTCATATAGATGCGATGCCTGTTCAATTGATTCGGATGAATAGGAGGAATAGTCACTGCGCGTGGGTCTCCGCCGCGTCCTCGCAATGGAGCGTTTCGCCGCCCCGGCTTTTCAAATTCTGCTGCACGCGGCGGAGTAGCTCCTTGAGTGTCGCTAATTCCTCCTGGCTTAAACCTTCAATCGCTCGCTGTCGAACTCGCAACGCACAATCGACAATTTTGTCCCACACGGGTTCGGCTGGCGGATTAGCACGAATGATTTTTTTTCGCCGGTCCCCAGGGCAACTGTGACGCGTGATCCATCCATCACGCTCCATCCGATCCAGGATTCCCACGAGCGTTGGCGGCTCGACCATCATTCTTGCTGCCAGCTCGGTCTGGGAGAGATCGCCCTCGAGTGCGAGCCAGCCCAACACCATGGATTGGCGATAGGTGATTCCATGCGGCGCCAGCTCATCACTGACCGCGCGATGATAGGTCTGGGTCGCCAGCGTCAGCCAGGCGCCGATGCTTTCTTCGAAATCGTAACGCAACATCATCGTTATTCGGATTGCGGCAATTAGTTAGCGTGCTTATTATTAGGTGAATTGGCCGTCTGGGCAATGCTCAACGTGGTGCCATGACGTCACAAGCATGCGTATCATTTTGACGACAGCGCCGTCCCCATGATGTCATTTTGCAACTGGTCCGCTGACTTTTCACATCATTGTTTGATCATTTTGCAGGGATATTTCGGCCGCGCCAATACGCCGGATCACATCGGCACGGCGGTTGCGTAATGGTTTCGCGGCGGATTGTCCGCCCGGGGGAGATGTTATGTCCGACGCTCATCGCGCCGGGTTGACGCGGATCGTCGGGCGCTGACTCGAATCAGACAGGCAAAGTAAGACGAGTGCGGGCGAATGGAGGCGGCCGCCTGGTCGGAGGTATTGAGCAATGTCATTTTCAAGTTTTGGCAAGCGATGGTCGCTTGTCGCTTTGCTGGCCTCGGTACTCGTGGCCGGCGATGCCCTTGGGCAACGCGGTGAACGAGGCGGAGGCCGCGGTGGCGGTGGGCGAGGCGGCGACGGCGGCGGCCGCTCGTCGATGAGCGGTGGTCGTGGCGGCGGTGGAGGGGGCGGCGGCATGCGCTCCTCCGGCGGTCAGCGCGGCGGCGGCTCAAGCCGATCCTTTAGCGGCGGCGGTGGCGGCGGTGGTGGTCGATCCATGAGCAGCGCCCTGCGCAGCAGCGGTGGCGGATCGAGTCGATCATTCAGCAGTGCGCCGCGAAGTAGTGGCGGCGGCTCGTCGCGATCGTTTAGCAGCGCGCTGCGCGGCGGCGGCGAATCGCGATCGTTCAGCCGGGGTTCGTCCGGCCGCGGTTCATCCGGTCGTTCGGCCGAGAGCATGATGCGCTCCGGCGGCAACAGGCCAGACGTTAGTTCTTCGGCACGTCAGTCGGAACGAAGCGCTCGGCCATCGGGTGAAAGCTTCCGCCCGTCGAATCGTGGTTCGTTCGAGACCGGGCAGTCCGCGAGACGATCAATTGATCGCGGTGACGCGCAGAGCCGAATTTCGCGCGAGGGAGCTGGGAACCGACAACTTCAAGGTCGAGGATCGCTGCGGTCTTCTGACGCGGATCGAGCACGTACGGCGGGCTCGCGACCTGAATTCAGTCGGCGCGAGTATCAAGCGGCTCGTCCCACGGACGATCAAGTACGTGATTTCATGAGACGCGGCCAAGATGGCTCACGGCAAGCGCAAGATTTGCGCGGTCGCGCCGGCGATGCCACTCGAGGTGATCGTGGCTTCGATCGCGGTGACAGCGGGCGCAACCTCGGCGACGTGCGCGAGGCACTGCGTAATCGAGATGCGGCCGGTCGCGTTGGCGGCCGAGCCGGCGACTTGACGGACCGCAATCGTCGCGACGCAACCGGTCGCGATCTGACGGGCCGCGTTGGCGAGCAGAATCGTCGCGATTTAGCTGACCGAATTGGCGATCAGAATGGGCGCGATCGTACGGGCCGAATTGGCGACGAAGGCCGGCGCGATTTGCAGGACCGAATCGGCGATGCCAATCGTCGCGGCGACCGCGACGTCAATCGCGGCGACCGTGCCCGGGATATTGATCTCGGTGATCCTAACCGAAATCGCGACGTAGCGCACCGCGGCGATCGTGGTGACCGCGATTTTGATCGCGGGGATCGCGAGCGGAGAATTGCTCGACGCGGCGAAGGCCGCGACGGCGACTACCGCCGCTGGCGCGAAGGCGCTGGGACCGAGATGGCGACCGGCGCGGTGATAACCGCGATTGGTCGGGCCGCTGGCGCGACGGTGATCGGTTCGACACCGCCTGGCGTACGCGCGACCGTTGGCGCAATCGCTGGGGCGACCGCTGGCACGATCATGACTGGGATGACTGGAATGATTTCCCGTTCCACGTCGGTTGGTGGGGCGGCAATCATTGGCACGGTAATCACTGGAACCACTGGGGAATTATTACCATGGCGACCCCTGGTACTGGTGGACCTGGGCAGCAGCCCCGCTGCTGTTTAATCACTTCGACTATGGCTGGCAGACGCCCTACTACTGGGACTACGGGCACGGCGAGTACATCTACCACGATGACGGCGTCGTGTACGTGAACGGCCAGTGGTATCAGCCGGCGCCGGTGTTCTATGAGAATACCGTCGAGCTGATCGAGGAGGCGCCCGTGCTCACCGAAGTGCAAGCGGCGCAGGCCGAATGGCTGCCGCTGGGCGTGTTCGCGGTGACCCGCGAAGGCCGGGCGGAAGCCGACCTGATGGTCCAGCTTGCGGTGACGCAAGAGGGCATCATCGGCGGCACTGTGCACGACCAGGCCAGCGGCCTGACCTACCAGGTCGAAGGCACAGTCGAAAAGGAGACGCAGCGCGCCGTCTGGTCGTACACGAACGATCGCGGCCAGCGGATCCTCATGGAGACCAGCGTGTTTAACCTGACCCAGCCGGAAGCCACAGGCCTTGTGCACTATGCTCCGGAGGACATCCAGGTGATCGAGCTGGTGCGACTGGAAGCGCCGGAAGGCGCGGGCGTGGCGGTGGAAACCGAATTGCCGGCCCCGCCGGTCCAGTAACGCACGACGCTAAATTGAAACGCAAAGGGACGCAGCGAAAGCTGCGTCCCTTTTTTTGTTTGGGATTACCGAATGATCAGCGGCGCCGTAGCGCGGCAAACGGCAGCAGTGCGATGAGCGAGCGTGATCGTTGCCGGTTCGGGAATCGGTTGGACTTCGCCAAGCAGGCGGATGGTGATTGGCGACAGGTCCATGCTGAACGGGACGCGGGTTGGTGCTGCGCGGGTTGAGCGTGATTTGACCGGAGAACATGCCGACCATTGAGGAATCGAGCTCGACCATCAATCCGCCGCGGGTGTTTCCGGCCGCCAGCGCGGTGAATGGAGTGAAGCCGCTGAGCGTGAAGTCGGGCGCATTGAGCGTGAAGCTGCCGGCCAGGTCGTCGGCCGGGGCGAGCACGTCGTTGAGGATGCCAAGCTCAGCGTCAAGACTCGGCTGGCCCTGGATCACCATGCCCAAGTCGAGCGTGAACTCGCTCGGGCCGGTCATGCTGAACGTGCCGTCGCCCGCGAGCTTCGCAAGGTCGGCCACGGCGAAATTGTTTACCTGACCGCTGACTTGCACGACTTGAATTGGCAGGTCAGTCTGGCCGAGCGAGTTGATGCCCGCGCCATCGGACTGGAATTCGACAATCGCGGTGCGATTGATGATCCGCGCGGTGGAGGTGTCGATGCCAACCGTCATGCTGGCGGCGTTGCTGGCTTGCGGAGCGAGGCCGGTGATCATGCCGCCGTTGGTCGTAACGCTTACCTCCACAGGTCCGAACGACGCGTTCAAGTTCTCGGAGAAGTTGTCGGCGGCGGCGTTGTTTAAGATGCTCAATGGCACCTGCGCCACCGCGTCGCCGACATGCACAATGCTAAAATCGATAGGTTGTGCGTTTTGAATCAACGGGTTAGCCAGGCGGAAAACGCTGGCGCGCGCACCGTCGATTGCTGCGTTGGGAGCGGCGTGTTCGTCAAGCCGGTAGCGCCGGCCAACGAGGTGAGACCAACGTCGACGATGCCGGAGATCGCTCCAGCATTCGCCGTGCTGAGCGTAGCCGACAGAGCGTTCGTGTTGCTTGCGCCGGGAGCGATGTCGGCTGATCCGGTCGCCGCGGAAACGGCGGACCTGAACCCAGTAACAGCCGCACGCAGTGTTTCGGAAAACCCATCAGCGGTCGCAGTGTTCTGGACGTTGATGTTTCCTTGCGCCGGGGCGCCGACATGGAACTCGCCGAGATTGAGATCGCTCACGACCGGGGCTGCGAAACGGAAGACGTTTGCACCTAAGTTGATGGTGCGCTGTCCGAGGCCGAGAGGAGCGAGACTGGAAATAGGAGTGCCGGCGACCTGGCCAGTGGACGTGAGGTCCATCGTCACTGAGCCGGTGCGCGCCCGCGCGTAGAAGTGTTGATGGAAATACCCAACGCATTGTTGGTACCGCCGGCGATGACCTGGACGGAGCTGGGGCTGCCGGCGGCAATGAGTGCGTCGGGTGAGGCAACAAAGTTATTCGCGCAGGTCTTCGCTAAAAAGGCCGGCAGGCGCTGTGTTGCTGATTGTAATTGGCTGTACGGTGACGGGGTCGCCGACATGGAAGTTGCCGAAGTTGACATTAACCGGCGCGACGTTGGCAATGGCCGGATTGTAGGCCGCGCCGGTGATGCCAAGCGTCAGGCCCGCCACGTTGTCGAAGTTGTCCTCGAAGTGAACGGCTTGGCCCAGGAGCGCGCCGGCCGTAGTGGCAGTGAATCCGACGCTGTGCGAATCACTACTGGCACCCGCCGCGATTGGCAGCAGATTGCCGGCCGTAACGCCGCCGCCGCTAAGCCGTGGATCGGTGATATTGCCGCCGTTGACGCTGGTTTGGACGGCGATGCGGACCTGCGGGCTAGCGCCAGGTGTACCGTCGTGATTAATTCGGTATGCGTGCTTGATCACGTCGCCAACTCGGAGGTTGCCGAAGTCGATTGTGGAGCCACCAGTTACGGCATTGGTGGCGGAGATCGTGAAGGCGGCATCCGCAAGAATTTGGCTGGTGCCGGAAACGTTGGCCCTGTGGTTGAACGTATTGCCAACGCCGAAGTTGGAGTTGTTGTAGTCGTCGCGCACCAGAACGTCGTTGCCACCCAAATTAAGACTAGTCCCGTTGTGGACCAGAAAATCGGCGTTGCTGTCGCCACCGGAGCCGGAAAGGTCGAGCGATGCGCCGGGATCAATTTGCATGGTGCCGGCCGGCCCGCCAATCGTGCCGCCCATGGTGAGCGTACCGCCGCTGGCGCGCACTGTGCCGGAGTTCACAATGGCATCGGCGATCGTGCCGAAACCAAAGAACTCGCCAGCTGCTTCGTTGGTGATCGACGCGGCATTGAAGGTGCCGCCGCCAATCTGGACATCGCCGCGGTTGGCGAAAGGGGCCGTGGTTGTGAAGTTGCGGTTATTCACGATGCCGAAGAATGCGCCGGTATCGTTGAGTGCGAAATCTGTGAGTGCATTGGCAGCGGACGGATCTTCGATCAGAGAAAGAGGACCATCGAGCGTGATGCTGGCCTGATTGGTGTTGATGTCGGCGCTATTGAAGCGGAATGTGCTGGTGACGTGATAGGCGCCGCCTGTAATTGTGTCGGTCGTTGGGTTGTAGTTGGTGAAGGGACCCGACAACAAGAGAATACCTTCATTCACGTTCACGACACCGGTGTTTGTGAAGATCGTCGAGACATTGGTTGTCGTGCTCGCGCCGCTCTTGTTGAACGTGCCTGCATTCTCAAATCGACCCGCCGAGCCGCCGAAATTGTTGTTCGTGATGTCGGCGTCGTCGGTGGCATTGAAGGTGCCGTTGTTGCGGAACAGCGAGCCTGGGTTGGCCCCGCCGCTGGAGCTGATCGAGAGCGCCGCGCCACTGAGATCGGCCGTGCCGTTGTTCACCAGCGTCCGGCCCGTGTTGCCGCCGTTGCCCAAGGTCTTCGAATTTGTGCCGCTCATTGTCAGCGTGGCCGTGTTGTCGATCGTAGTAGTGCCGGTATCGGCAAGCGTACCGTTGGTCCAATTGAAGGCGCTTGTGATATTCTGCGACCCGATGCCGCCCAGCGTGCCGCTGGAAAGGTTGAGTGTCGTGAGCGTGGCGGACGGAGTGTTGAAGTTGGCCGTAGCGCCGCTAACAGTCGTGATGCCGGTCACCGAGTACGTGCCCTCAACGTTGATCGTGCCACTGTCGAATGTTATGTCGCCAGAGCCGGTGGTCGTCGAGGCGGCGTCCATCGTGAACGTGCCGACGTTGAAGCGCAAGGTGGCCCCGGCGTCCACAGCCATCGTGCCCCCTGTGGTCGTGCCGCCGCCGGAGAGTTGCAGCTCACCGTCATCGATATTGACGGTGCCCGTATTGTTGAACAGTGCACTGATGTTGGTAGTGGTCCCTACGCCACTCTTATTGAACGTGCCCGCGTTGGTGAAGCGGCCAGCGTTGCCGCCGAAGTTGTTGTTAAGGATGTCGGCATTATCCAGCGCGTTGAACGTGCCGTTGTTCTGGAACAGAGAGCCCGGATTGGCGCCGCCGCTGGAGCTGATGCTCAGATTGCCGCCGCTGAGATTGGCCGTGCCGTTGTTCACCAGCGTCCGGCCCGTGTTGCCGCCGTTACCCAAGGTCTTCGAACTCGTGCCGCTCAGCGTCAGCGTGGCCGTGTTGTCGATCGTAGTAGTGGCGGTACTGGCGAGCGTGCCGCCGGTCCAATTGAAGGCGCTTGTGATATTCTGCGATCCGGTGCCGCCCAGCGTGCCACTGGAAAGATTGAGCGTGGTGAGTGTAGCGGCCGGCGTGTTGAAGTTGGCCGTGGCCCCGCTGACGGTCGTGATGCCAATCACCGTGTACGTGCCGTCGAGGTTGATCGTGCCACTGTCGAACGTCACGTCGCCGGCGCCCGTGGTTGTGGATGCGCCGTCCATTGTGAACGTGCCGCCGTTGAAGCGCAGCGTCGTGCCGGCATCCACGTTGACCATGCCGCCCGTGCTGGAGCCACCGCCGGAGAGTTGCAGCTCTCCCTCATCGATATTGACCGTGCCCGTGTTGCCCAACAGCACACTGATGTTGGTGACGGTTCCGACGCCGCTCTTGTTGAACGTGCCGGCATTGGTGAAGCGGCCAGCGTTGCCGCCGAAGTTGTTGTTAAGGATGTCGGCATTATCCAGCGCGTTGAACGTGCCGTTGTTCTGGAACAGAGAGCCCGGATTGGCGCCGCCGCTGGAGCTGATGCTCAGATTGCCGCCGCTGAGATTGGCCGTGCCGTTGTTCACCAGCGTCCGGCCCATGTTGCCGCCATTACCCAAGGTCTTCGAACTCGTGCCGCTCAGCGTCAGCGTGGCCGTGTTGTCGATGGTGGTGGTTCCGGTATTGGCGAGCGTGCCGCCGGTCCAATTGAAGGCGCGTGGTGATATTCTGCGATCCGGTGCCGCCCAGCGTGCCGCCCGACAGGTTGAGCGTGGTGATCGTAGCCGCCGGCGCGTTGAAATTGACAATGCCGCCACTGACCGTTGTGGCGCCGGTTACCGTGTAGGCGCCGTCGAGCGTGACCGTGGCGTTGGTGAATGTCACATCTCCGGCGCCTGAGATCGCCGATGTATTGTTGGTTGAATAAGTGCCGCTGGAAAAGCGCAAGGTCGCGGCGGCATCCACAGCGAAGGTGCCGCCGGTGCTCGTGCCGCCCCCGGAGAGTTGCAGCGTTCCCTCATCGATATTGACAGTGCCAGTGTTGTTGAACAGCGTGCCGACGTCCGTGGTGGTTCCGACGCCGCTCTTGTTGAAGGTGCCCGCGTTGGCGAAGGTGCCTGCCACGCCGCCGAAGTTGTTGTGGCTGATGTCGGCGTTGTCCAGCGCATTGAACGTGCCGTTGTTCTGGAACAGCGAGCCCGGGTTGGCTCCGCCGCTGGAGCTGATCAATAGCGGCCCGCCGCTGAAATTGGCCACGCCGTCGTTGATGAGCGTACGGCCGGCGTTGCCGCCGCTGCCCAAAGTCTTGGCGAACGATCCGCTCATGGTGATGCCGCCGTTGGCATCGACGGTTCCCGGTCCGCCGATCGTGCCGCTGGTCCAAGTGAACAAGCCGTTGAGAGCGAGCGTGAAATTCGTGGCGGCCGCGCCGGTGATGTTTCCGCCGCCTATAGAAAGCGCCTCAATCGTGATGTTCTGATCGAGGGTGGCGAAGCCGCCGTTGATGATGGCATCGAATGTGAAGCCGCCGTTGCCGTTGTTTGGAAACAGCGGATTGGTGCTCCAGCGCGTGACGTCGGACCAGTTGCCGGTGCTGTTGTTCCACGTGGCCGTCTGGTCGGCGGCCGGTGCCGGATGAGCGAAGAAATGGCAAGCGAGCGCGGCAGCGAACAGCGTGCGCAAAGTGGCTTGTCGGCAAAGGTGTCGGCTCATTAGTCCCCCCATCAACTAAGAAGCGAATTCGTGTCCGAAAGGCAGGCGCGGCTATTCTAACAAACGCCACCGCAACCGCAAGAAATTGTGCAAATATGGCAGGGAGTCGGGAGGTGCTGTTTTGGGCGGCGGAAATGTGTCATCTGGAGCGGCGTTTATTGCGCCTGTCTGAAATTTTACGAGTTCAGTTGCGGGAAAAAGCTGGCTTTTGATTGTTCCCAATGGGGAACCAGACTCCCTGTTTGTAAGTCTAAGCGGATACAGTAGAACCTTTGCAATGCTGCGGCCGGGACCAGCCAGCTCAGGAGGGGATCGCTGATGGCGCGATTACTTTGCATTACCGCGTTTGTGATTGTCCTTCACGCGAATTCGTTGCGGGCGCAATCGCAAGAGGCTGGCAGCAAGCTTGAAGCGGTTCCCATTGATTCGACTCCGCAAAGTGTGGCGGGCGTGGTCGTCGACGAAGCGGGTCAGCCGATTGCGGGCGTGCGCGTGGAAGCGCGGACGCCAGTGACAGGGTTTCATTCCAGCTTTTCCATGCCGACGGGCGGAGACGCGTTCAAGCCGCCGCGCGTTGCCGTGACCGATGCGCGAGGCCGTTTTCACATTGCTGACGTGCCGCTAATGGGTCAGCGCGAGGTGCAGCTTTCGCTGCGCTCCAAGCATCGGCACGTGAACGATGCGAATTATCCGGTTGCGCAGGACATACAAATCGAAATGCGCGGCAGCGGGCAGCCAGGCGTGATTCAAGGCCGCCTGGTTGGCGTGGCGACCGACCATCCGAACGTACCGTTCGATGAGGTGCGTGTAGTGCGGCGGCATGTTCCCGAGGCGCTTCCGATTGCGACGGAGGATGGCCGCTTCAGTTTGCCGGGCAAAGGTACGCTCGGCAAACACTATATGATTTATGTGTACGCCAAAGGGTATGCGGCGACAGCGGCGAGAATGAAGGCCGTGCGGGCCGGCTCCGACGAGTATCAGGAAATTGCGCTGCCGGCGCGGCCGCCACTGCGCGGCAAATTGGTCGATGCCCAAACAGGTGACCCTATTTCTGGAGCGGCCATTCTCCACGGCCTCACGGATGGCGCGAGTTATTTCCAGTGGAGCGATTTCAAAAAGCATGTCGACGGTTATCATTCGCTCACGTACGTGCAGCACGAAACGACGAACGCCAGAGGCGAATTTTGGTTTGCGGAGGTGAGCGACCAAATGCCGGGAACCCTCTTCGTGCTGAAAGACGGTTATCAGCGGTTCGTTCTACGTCCAGATGTGCGCTTGCATGATCCGAAAACGGATGAACTTGTGGTGCCGGTGCCGCGCGAGTCGGTCTTTACGGGCGTGGTCGTTCGAGACGGCAAGCCGATCGCCAATACAGGCGTTGCGGTGCAACTGCCCGAGCAAAAGGAAAAAATGCAGCAGTGGAATCCGCATTCGAAAACCGATGCCGCAGGCCGATATCGTTTTGGCGGTCTGCCGCCCGGCGAGTACATCGTGTTTGCCGGCCCGTATGCCCGGCGAGCTGCGATCGAAGAGGCCCAAACGGTCGAGCTTAACTTCGGCAATGACTTGGGCCAGCTTCGTATTTGGGGCAAGGCGCCGCCTCGGGCCACGATTCGCATCTGTTCGGAGTTCGATTGGGATTACACGAGCTTGAAAACGAAGGCCGACGAAACGGGGAAATTCGAATGCGTTGGTCTAAAACCGGGGAAGTATACGGCGCTGATACACGTTCCCGGTGGTTCGAGCGGCTATCTCGGGCACCACTATTATCTGCCTGAATTTATGGTCGAACGCGACGGCCAGAACGTTGATTTGCGTTCGGAGGCGCTTCGAAAGAAAGACGCGGAGGCGACGGGCGGCCCCCAGGCGAACCGACGATAATCGGCGTGTGGAGACGCCTCCCACAGATTCGCTGGCATTTGGAAAGCTGCTATAGCAATTTGGGCGGCTGCCAAGAAATAATAGACATAGACGAACTTTTCATTGTGGGTCGAGTGGCTGTTAAGCGGCCCACGAATTGGGCTTTGATGACGGCGCAGGCGGACCACCCTTCGGGCGGTGCCCGGCGGCCTGAGGCCGATGTTTGACGGGACAGAGGCGTGTCTGATACTGCGCCTTAACCGCGGAGTCCCCATGGAAAACGTCCTGCCTCCGAAAGAAGAAATGAAACGGCTGTTGTCGTTTCTGGGAAAGCACGAGGCATCCGATCTGCATTTGAAAGTCAACTATCCGCCGTACGTGCGGATCGGCGGGCATCTTCGCAAGCTGGAGCTACCGCCCATACCGAACACGGCCTGCATCCTCGAGATGGTCATGTCGATGGTGCCGGAGAAACGTTGGAACGAGTTTGAAGCGCATGGCGCGCTGGATTTCTCCAATGCCGACGGGTCGGGCGACCGTTATCGGATTAACATTTACCGTTCCAAGGGCGAAGTCCACGTGGCGGTGCGCCGCGTGCAATCGAAGATTCTCGATTTCAAAGGCTTGAACCTGCCGGATGTGTATCGCGAATTGATCGCCAATACGATGGAGGGGCTGATCCTGGTGTGCGGCGTGACCGGTTCGGGCAAGAGCTCCACGCTGGCGGCGATGATCGAGTGGATCAACCAGAACCGAGGACTACATATTATTACAGTCGAAGACCCGATTGAATTCGAATTCAAGGGCAAAAAGAGCATCATTTCGCAGCGCGAGATTGGCCTCGACGTGCCGAACTTTCCGGACGCTCTGCGCGTGGTGGTGCGGCAGGACCCGGATGCGATTCTCATCGGTGAGATGCGCGACCGCGAAACGATGCTGGCGGCGATCCAATCGGCAGAGACGGGTCACCTCGTGCTTGGCTCGCTGCACTGTGCCGACACGCAGCTTAGCTTTGCACGCATTCTGGAGTTTTTCGATCGTAGCGAACATAACTTCATTCGCTCATCGCTGGCCAATAGTTTGAAAGCGATCACCTGCCAGCGGCTGTTGCCCGGCGTGCAGGAGGGAAGCCGTTTCCCGGCCACCGAGGTTCTGTTGGCCAACTCGATTGTGAAGCAGAAGATTCTGCGCGAGGAGGACGAGGACTTGCCGGCGATCCTGCATCAATGCCGCGAGGAGGGCATGCGCGACTACACGCACTCATTGTGTGAGCTGGTGAATCAAGACAAGATACTTCGCACGACGGCGCTGGATTATGCGCCAAGCCGCGAGGGGCTCCTCTCGGCGCTTAAAGGAATTGATTCGGCGACTTCGAGCATTCTTTCGCGGGTGCGATAGCCATTCGAAGTCCGCGTGGTTGCAGCCCGCAGCGCGAGCAAGGGTCGCGGGTAATTCCCTTGCTTGCACTGCGGGCTTCGATCCGTCGCGAAACCGCTAGACTGCGCCGTGTAGCTGAAGCAGCGCGGTAACCTCTGTGTGCCCGCGGCGGGTTGCCCAGGCGAGCGCCGTGGCCCAGGGAGGATCGTCTGGGTGGTTCGGATTGGCGCCTTGCTTGAGCAGCAGCTCAACCATGGCGGCGCTGCCGAATTTGGCGGCCCAGCCAAGCGGCGTCGAGCAGATGTCTTCGTCGCGCAGCGTGAAGGTCGGCGCCGTGCTCCAAAAAAAGCTGGGCGTTATCCAAGTCGCCTTTGCGAGCAAATTGATGTAGCGGCGTGATGAGCAACCAGTCAGGTTGACTAGGGTTCATTCCGTGCGCAAAGAGCAGTTCGTTCAATTCGCGCAACTTGGCGCAACCGACCAAGAGGGAAACGTGATCCGCGTGGGCAAATCGCGTTGATAGCGGAGCATCAAATGGACAAACGCATCGTGCCCTTCGCCAGCGGCGTTTGCGATCGCCTCGGGATCATCGGCAAGGGCCGGGTTGGCAGCAAAGACGGCCGCAGCCGTCTGAATGTCGCCATCGTAAGCGAGCAGATGGACTGCACGGGCCGCGCCGTACGAGCAGAGTAGCTCAATCATCGGCTGATCGGAGTTGGAGATTGCACGACTCAAGGCGTCGGCGGAGCTTTCGACCTCTGGATTTGGATAGGCGCCGTGTTCGAGCAGCAGCTTCGCTATCTCAAAGTGTTTATTGGCGACTGCCGAATAGAGAGCGTGGCCCCGGGGCGCAATTCCTTCCTCGGGCAGATTCGGGTGGGCCCCGCGCTGTAATAGCAGTTTTACGACGTCCCGATGGCCGCGGGCGGCGGCGTTCTTCAATGGCGAACCAGAACCGACATAATAGGTGACATAGTCCGAGACTCGATTAGCCAGTGAGGGATCTTCCCCGAGCAACTCCTTCGCGCGGTTCAAGTCGCCGATGCTGGCGGCCGTGTTGATGTCGACGTACGCGCCGCGCGAGCGGAGATGGTCCAACACATCGGCCGGAGTGGTCGGATGGTCCTTGGGCACATCGCGCCAACCACGATAGAAATAGTCCCCATTGGTAACATGAATCGGACAGCCTCCATCCGCGCGGTGCGTTGACGTCGGCGCCGCGGTCGAGCAGCGCGTCGATGATGTCGATTTGCCGAGTCATCACGGCCCAATGGATTGGCTGGTTACCGCGCAAGTCGCCTGCGTGCAGCAGGTCGGGGGCATCGTCGAGCAGCTTTTGCAGGTGGGCGAGATTGTGCTCGCGAATCGCGGCGGCCGCCGGTTCGCCTTTGGGCAACGCGCCGAATTTCGTCTCCAGTTTGTGCTCCAACAGCTTTTGCATTTCGACGTAGCCGCGGTCGCGCGTGATTTCGACAAGCGAATCGTTGACGGCCAGACTGAGCGGATCGGCGCCATGGTCAAGAAGAAACTCCGCAACATCGATTCTGTTTTCCCGCACGGCGAAGTACAGCGGCGTTCGATAGGCGTAGTGCGAGCGGACGAGCGATGGGTCTTTGCAAAGCAGCTGCCTGATCGCATCCAGATCGCCGCGGATGGCGGCGCAGAACATCTCCCACACGTCCGTGCCCGTGCCGGTGGACCAAATTAACGGCTCATCGTTTGCAAGCAGCTCGGGGCGAATCATACGGCGCACCTTGTTTGCCGGTTTGAAATTGGGGCAGAAATGTCGTACAGCGTGCAGGTTCGCGTGCCCTGGGCTGAAAGCAACCAGATCGACTCATAGCTTTTATGATGCGGCCGTATTATTCTTTCAAGCGTCCAAGGCGGCACTGCGAGAGTTTGATTTCCGCAACCGGGAAAGGAAACCGCGATCATGATCATGCCCATCGGCGATGACAACACCGGGCGTACCATTCGCCCCTGGGTGACGTATGCCCTCATCGTGGCGAACGTGCTGGTGTTCTTTCTTTTCCAAGGTGGGGGAACGAATGAAAAGTTTACGTACTCGTTCTCGTGCGTGCCGCGAGAAATCGTCACCGGCGACGACCAAGTGACGCCCGACCACGAGGTGGAGTACGCCGGTCAACAAATTACAGTTCCGGGCCTGCAGGAGACGCCTGGTTCGGTCTACTTTACGCTGCTCACGTCGATGTTCATGCATGGAGGCATTGCGCACCTGTTTGGCAACATGTTGTTCTTATGGATCTTTGGGGATAACGTCGAGGATTCGCATAACCACTGGCGATATTTGATTTTCTATCTCGTATGCGGCCTGGTGGCGTCGCTCGCACATGTGTTCACAACGGTCGCGTTCCACGGAGCCGGCAGCGAGCAGGCGCTTATTCCGTCGCTTGGCGCTTCCGGGGCAATATCGGGAATCATGGGCGGCTATCTCGTGCTCCATCCCCACCGCCGCGTGATGGTGTTCCTGTTTCGGATGGTCAGCCACGTCCCCGCGTACGTGGCGATCGGTATGTGGTTCTTGTTCCAGGTGATCAGCAGTTTGGGCGCGTTCGGCGAAGGATCGCAAACGGGCGGCGTCGCTTACGCGGCGCATATCGGCGGCTTCATCGCGGGGTTGGTGCTCGCGCGGTTGTTCGCGGCAGGGCGACCAGACAGCGGCGAAGGAATTCGCGGGCGGAGATGACTTAGAACCCTCTCCTTTTGGGAGAGGGCAGGGTGAAGGTGCCTTGGCATCCGCATTTCCCTCACCCCGGCCCTCTCCCGGAGGGAGAGGGGGAGTTTTAGCTGACGTGGAATTCGTGCTGCCCACGTTGTTGGGAATCGGTCTGGCCGCATCCTGCGGTTTTCGGGTTTTTGCGCCGCTGCTGGTGACGGGCGCGGCCGCGTACGGCGGTTACCTAAAATTGACTGCCGGTTTTGAATGGATCGGCACGGTACCGGCGTTGTCGGCGCTGGCGGTGGCCGCGGTCATTGAAACGCTGGCCTACTACGTTCCCTGGCTTGACAACTTGCTCGATACGATTGCAAGTCCGCTTGCCGTGGTTGCCGGGATCATGTTGTTCGCGGCTTCGGTGACGGGGCTGGACCCGCTTCTGAAATGGACGCTGGCGATCATCGCCGGCGGCGGCTCGGCGGCCGTCGTGCAAGGTGGAACGGTTTTCGCTCGCGGCGCATCAACGGCGATGACTGGCGGCTTTACCAACTTTATCATCTCGACCATCGAGTTGATTGCCAGCGTTTTCTTCCCGCTGGTCGCGATTGTCGTACCGCTCTTGGCGGTGATTCTGCTGGCGATCGTGGTTAGCGGAATGTACTACATGGCACGGCGGCTGGTGCGAAAGGTGCGGCATCCGAACGGCTAACTGGCGGTAAGCGAGAGTGTGATTGGCCTGCGTCAAAGAAACCGACTAATATGTTCGCTAAGTGTATCGACCACGACGCTCGATATGGGGTTCAAACGGCTCGCCCTCGCCGCAGCGACTTGATAGGCCGACTAGCGCCAGCACCATGGTAAATTCGTGATGACGCTGAAACCGGCGCGGCATATATCTATTTCCGACCCGCCAAGCAAAATTGGTGGATTGCCGCGTATCTGGATGCTGCTGGCCGGCACGTATGCGGTGGCCGGAGGCGCCGTAACACTAGTTGGCTGGTGGCTTGAGCTGCGACGCCTTACGGACTGGAATGATGACGGCATATCGATGTTTCCCAACACGGCGGCATGCGCCATGTTGGGCGGTGTTGCCCTTCTCGCGCTCTTGGCCATCGGGCGCCGCTGGCCGGAAACCGTTGCGCGCTGGACCGCGGCGTTCATTGCGCTGATTGGCGGATTGACGCTGTTGGAACACCTGTCCGGCGTTAGCCTCGGGATTGATACAATTCTGTTCAATCGGCCCTGGGGTCAGCGGGCGGCCGCTGCGCCAATGCGCATGGGCCCGCCGGCTTCAACGGCGTTTTTGATTCTTGGCGCGGCGCTGTTTCTCGCCACGTACGGACCGCGAGCGCACCGCGTGGCCAGCCCGCTGGCAATGCTGGCCGCGGCTATTGCATTCCTTTCGCTTACGGGCTACTTGCTTGGAGCCGACCAACTATTTGGAGTGGCCCGGTTTACCGGAATCGCGTGGCAGACGAGTACCATGCTCGCAGCTTTGAGCATTGGCTTGATGGCCGCGATGCCGGAACAAGGGCTGCTGGCCGCGATGACGCGGCCGGACGCAGGGGGCACGGTTTTGCGACGGCTTATCCTGCCGGTTGTGCTGCTTCCACTCGTAATGGGTTGGTTGCGAGTGCTGGGGCAACAGGCCGGACTTTACGATATGGAGTTCGGTACGGCGCTGCGCACTCTGATAGAGATTGGCCTCTTTCTGGCCCTGTTGTGGTGGACGGCAAACAGCATCAGCCGGCATTCATCGGCCGCCGCGCAGGCCGAGCGGGCGCTGAGAGAAAGCGAGCAGCGATTCAAAACACTTACCAGCCGCGCGCGGTCGGCATTTTTCAGACGGACGAGAATGGCAATTGCCTGTTTGTGAACGAGCGCTGGTGCGAGATGGCGGGAATGAATGCTGTGGCGGCCCGCGGACAGGGCTGGGCGAAGGCGCTTCATCCCGAGGATCGTGAGCGCGTACACCGGGAGTGGTACGACGCGGCTAAGCGAGGCACTGAGTTTGCGAGCGAGTATCGGTTTCAGACGCCGGCCGGCCGCGTTACCTGGATGTCCGGCAGCGGCATCGCTTTACGCGGCGAAACCGGCCAGATCACCGGCTACCTGGGAACTGTGACCGACATCACGGAGCGGAAGCTGGCCGAGCATTCGCTTTTGGCCGCCGACCGACGCAAGGATGAGTTCCTGGCAACGCTTGCGCATGAATTGCGCAACCCTCTAGCTCCGATTCGCAATTCGTTGGAGATCTTGAAACTTGCACCGCCCGACGAAGAGCTGCTGCAAAATACTCGGGACGTCATGGAACGCCAGTTATCGCACCTCGTGCGATTGGTGGACGATTTACTCGACGTGAGCCGCATCACGCGCGACAAACTCGAGCTGCGCAAACAACGGGTCGAGTTGGCGCCTATCATCTATCATGCGGTCGAAGCCTGCCGACCGATGATCGCTTCACTCGGCCAAGAATTGGCGCTAAACCTGCCCGCGGACTCGATTTACGCCGACGCGGACCCAGTGCGGCTGGCGCAAGTGTTCGGTAATTTGATTAACAATGCCTGCAAGTACACTGAGCGAAACGGGCATGTCAGCGTGTCGGCCGAACAGCAGGGGCAGCAGGCGGTGGTTAAAGTCAAAGACGATGGCGTTGGAATTCCGCTGGATAAGCTTCAGCACGTGTTTGAGATGTTCGCGCAAATCGACGGGTCGCTAGAGCAGTCGCATGGCGGCCTGGGTATTGGTCTGACGCTGGCAAAGCGGCTCGTGGAAATGCATGGCGGTTCCGTGGAGGCGCATAGCGAGGGAGCTGGGCGAGGAAGTGAATTCGTAGTTCGCTTGCCGATCCGGGTCGAGAGTCCGACGGCAGACACTTCGCAGTGCGTCCCCGAATCGGCGACGAGCGGGATTCGTAAGGCACTTGTCGTCGACGACAATGCAGACGCGGCCAGATCGCTTGCCTTGCTACTAAAACTAAGCGGCCATGAGACGTGCACCGCTTACGATGGGCTGGAAGCAATTGAAGCGGCCGAGACATTTGCTCCCGACGTCATTCTGCTTGATATCGGCATGCCGAAGCTGAACGGATACGACGTGTGCCGGATGATTCGAGAGCGGCCGTGGGGAAAGAGGATTCATATCGTTGCTCTGACTGGCTGGGGCCAAGTCGAAGATCGTCGCAGATCGCACGAAGCCGGCTTCGATGCACACCTTGTGAAGCCGGTTGATCCTGCTGATCTGGCCAAACTTTTCTCCGAGCTGGCGAGCGAGCGCATTTTGCTGACAAGCTCGGATACATCGGGTGTTCTGAGCAACGGCCAGAGTGGACCATGAGCCTTCAAAGCGTCCTTGCCGCGATCGAACTCAGCACAGTGTCCCATGCATGCATTTGGCGGCGCGGCGCGTTGGTTTTGTCTGTTATCGCATTGCTTTCTTTCCCGGCGAGTGCGGACAACAAGCTTGCCGGAACGAGACCGAACATCGTCTTCATCCTGACCGACGATCAAGGCTACGGCGATCTATCGTGCCATGGCAATCCGATTCTGCAAACGCCGAATATCGACCGGCTGCATGCCGAGGGCGTGCGCTTCACGGATTTCCACGTCAGCCCGACTTGCTCTCCGACGCGCACGGCGCTTTTGACCGGCCGGCACGAATTCAAGAATGGCGTTACGCACACGGTCCTCGAACGCGAGCGACTATCGCCAAACGCGGTAACGTTGGCACAAGTATTGAAATCGGCCGGTTACACCACCGGCATCTTCGGCAAGTGGCATCTGGGCGACGAGCCCGACCGCTGGCCGAATCGGCGTGGTTTCGACGAAATGTTCATTCATGGCGCCGGTGGTATCGGACAGTCATATCCCGGGAGTTGCGGCGACGCGCCCGGCAATACGTACTTCAATCCGGCCATCCTGCACAACGGCACATTTGAAAAGACAAGTGGGTACTGCACGGACGTGTTTTTTGGAGAGGCTATTTCGTGGATCGAAGCCGTGAAAGGCCGCAAGCCGTTTTACTGCTACATCGCCACCAATGCGCCGCATGCGCCGCTCGACGTGCGGCCGGCGGACGAGGCGCGATACACGGGAAAGGTGCAAAATCCAAACGTCGCCAAGTTCTTTGGAATGATTTCGAACATCGACGACAACGTCGGCCGGCTCCTCGCCAAGCTGCGCGAGTGGAACCTGGAAAGAAGCACGCTCGTTATTTTTATGAACGACAACGGAGGCACGGTCGGGGTCGACATGCATAACGCCGGGATGCGCGGTTCGAAGGCAACGCCGTGGCTTGGCGGCACGCGGGCTTCCTCGCTGTGGCGCTGGCCGGGCACGCTCGAGCCGCGGCGACTGCGACCGCTTGACGGCACACATCGATTTCTTTCCTACACTTGCGGAGCTGGCCGGTGCGGCTCTCTCGGACAAGACCGAGGGGCAGATCGAAGGCCGCAGCCTTGTGCCGTTGCTAGAGAATCCCACCGAGGACGTGGGCTGATCGAATCCTTTTTACGCACGTGGGCCGCTGGCCCAAGGGCGCGGCAATCGACGACTACAAATATGCAAAGTGCAGCGTGCGGACCAGCCAATGGCACCTGGTCTGTGACAGCGACGGCCCGAAGCACTGGCAACTCTTCGATGTACAAAACGATCCCGGCGAAACAACGGACGTGATTGCAAAGCATCCGGATGTAGTGAAGGAGCTTGACGCCGCTTACGACAACTGGTGGCAATCGCTGCCGGTCGTATTTAGTCAACGAGGATGCAATTGGGCCGAAGACGAATCCATTCAAAGAGTTGTACTGGAAACAGTTCGGCGGCGGGCCGAGCGATGTGCCGTAAGCCGCTGTTCATTCGCTTCCGTGAAGTGAGCTGGAAAATTTGCTGAGGCCTTGAACGTTTAAGAAATGCGGCGTCCATAGTGAATCCGTGTACAATCGGCCGTTTATGCAATTGCCGTTTCATGCGCGGCGAGAAGCTTGCTGGCCAGTTTTTCGATATACGTCCTTCCCTGGTGACCATCTTCCAAGTTGTCGACCAGGTGCCGCGGAATCGCGTTTTGGCCGAGAAAAGCGCCGCTGACGGCACCAGCCATTGCGGCCATCGTATCGGTATCGCCGCCCAACAAGATCACGTTGCCGATAGTTTCCTTATACGAATTTGGCGTCAAACCAAAGGAGGCAATCGCTGTTACAACGGATGCGGTCGCCTCGATGCCGTTGCCGAATCGGCCGAGGTCGCGCACGTCGGTGAGTTGTGCAGCACGTCTTAAAGGACCACTAAACTCAAGCGACGCGCACCGCTGGGCCAAAGCTGCCAAGAAATCTTCGCGGACGAAGTCGTCGATCGTCGACGCCAGGCCGACCGCCAAGGCCAGCACCTGTGCCCCTTCAATCCCCAAGGGATGCACATGCGTCGGCAGTGCCGATAGCCTGGCTTGCTCCCAGAGCGATGCATGGTCGTGCCGAAACATAAGGCCGACCGGCGCCACCCTCATCGCCGCGCCGTTTCCGAACGAGCCGCCGGGGAAACTGTTCGCCGCGAGCCACTTGTGATCGCCACCTTCGGCCATGGCTTTAAGCACAATTCGGGCCCCGCTGCCGTAGCCACGCTGCGGAACGTAATTCGCCGCAAACCGGCGGCAAATTTCGTCTTCGTCGATATCGCCGCACTCAACGAGCGTTTCGGCGACGCCGATGGCCATTTGCGTGTCGTCGGTGTACCACAATTCGCCCGGCGGCGGATGTTCGATGAGATCGCTTGCCTTCCGATAGCGGTGGGCAATGAAATCGGCGGATTGCCCTTCAAATTGGGCGCCGCAGCGCATCGCCGACCGCTAAGCCCAACAGACAGCCAGTAAAGCGTTCTTGTAGCGTTGGATTCTGGTTAATCATTGGACGATCCGTGGCGCTTGATATATGCCTGGGCCGCGTAGAGTCCGGCCAACAGTTTTAAATCAAGGCTGAGCCGATTCTCGTGCAACCAGTGAATGATGTCATCGATCGCGATTTCATGAATGGTGATCTGCTCGCTGCCGTCGCCTCCGCCTGCGCTTTGCTTCGTGAGGCGTTGGGCCAGGAACAGCACAACCGATTCGTCGGTGAGTCCCGGCGATGTGTACCCGTTGCCAAGCTCAGCCCACTTTGCCGCCACATAACCGGTTTCTTCAAGCAGCTCGCGTTTTGCCGCTTCCAGCAGAGCTTCGTCCTCGGCGCCCGCGATGTCGCCGGAAAGGCCCGCGGGGAGCTCAACAACTCGTCGGCCGACAGGCGGACGGTGCTGCTCCACGAGGACGACCTTGCCGTCATTCGTGACGGCGACGATGCCGACCGCCGGCTTCTTCGTGTTCCGCGTGACGAACTCCCAATCGCCGCGCTTCACCATCGACAGGTGCCGGCCGGCGCACACAACCGTTGGTTCTTTATGTTCAGCCATACGTCCTCAAGTCAGCCCTTGATGTAAGTGCAGTTGGCTCCCATTTTCACTTTCGACGCGGATCAATCGATCCGGGTGCTGGTATTGGGCCACCAGGTAGCGAGTTACATCGACTTGGAGGCCTCGAATCTCGCGTAAGAAATCGCAGGCGCTCCTCATTCTCGCCGTGTAGATGCTCCACATCGGCAAGCTGCAGCTCTCGCCTGTGCGCGAGCTGCTGCTTATGATCCAACTCCTGTCGCTCGCGCGTGCCATCTTGCTGGAGTTGCAACAGGCGCTGTTCATGCTCTGCCTGGGCGTGCTGCAGCTCGCGGCGCTGGTGGTCACGCTGGGCCTCGCGCTGAAGCTTCAAGTCAGCAAGTTCCTGGGCCTGGCGTTCGGTCTCGGCCTCCAGCTTAAGCCCGGTGCGCTTCTCGATTGCCTCGTCGTGCATGGTTTGCAGCGTGTCGGATGCAACATACCCGCGATACACGACTTTGTTAATTCGATAGCCGATGCGCTCGGCGCGGCCGACCAGATTTTCGTACTGGGCCAGGTCGTTCAATCGGCTCGTAGCCTCCTTGAACTCCTCGAATGTCCGCCCGACGGCGAAGCCGATCACGTCGGCCGACAAGGCATTGATGAAATCGGCAATCGGGTCGTGGGTTTGGTCGAGCATCCGTTCGATATCCGTCAGCTCGAAGAACACCATCACCTGGACAACGAGCAACGCATCGTCCGCCGTGCGGACATCGCGCACATCGAAATACATCTGATCGGGAATCACTCGCAGCTTCGTAAACTGCAGTGCTCGCGGGACCTTACGCTTCGGATTGACCGGGTCGGCGCCATGCCAGCAAAACTCGTGCAGCCACTCGTTCGCCTCGGGAACGTACAGAGCCGGGCCATAGAGCACTCGGCGCGTCACATTGTCATCCTCAGCGCGGCGGTAAATCACCAGTGCCTGGTGCGCGTTGACTGGAGTCGCTTCCTCGGTGGTGACCGACTCGTGCTCAACCGGGTTGAACCAGACGGCCGCCGGTCCACGAACATTCTCGGTGCGGCCGTCCTTAAACCGAACGGACAAGTATTCGTGCGGTTCGGCACGATACCGCTGCAGCGGCTCGGTCCATTCCCTAAATAGCAGCAGGCGCTTCGGCCCATCGACGAAGCGCACGTCGCCTTCGGCGTTCCACACGGCAACGCGCCCGCCGCGGCGGATTGTGCGTAGCTCTATCATGATTTAGTCTCCGAAGCCAACTTGCCGTGTGTTGGATGGCCAGCGCCAATTACTATTTGATGATTACTCCGGCCTTGCGCATCTCTTCGACTGCGCGCCGGCAATCGCCGGGATTGAGCTCGACGCCGCGTACACCTTCCGTTAGTACCGTCGTGCTAAATCCAAGACTGACGGCGTCGAGCGCGGTGAACTTTACGCAGTAATCGGTTGCCAGGCCCATGATGTGCACTTCGCTCGACGCCTCGACCGCGCAGGTATTGTTCCAGCCCGGTTGGCTTGCGCCGCGCGTTGTCGAAGAAGCCGCTGTAGCTGTCGATGTTTCGGTCGGTGCCTTTTCGAACGACGTGGTGGATGCCGTCCGTGTTCAGGCCAGGCGCGAATTCCGCGCCGCGCGTTCCCTCGACACAATGGTCGGGCCAGAGGATCTGCTCGAGTCCGTCGAGTCGAATGACCTCACCTGCCCGGCGGCCCGGATGCTGGCTGGCAAACGAGCCGTGATTGGCCGGATGCCAATCCTGCGTGGCGACAACCAATTCATAGTCCGGCATGAGCCGATTCGCGACGGGCACAACTTCGTCGCCATTCGCCACGGCAAGGGCGCCGCCGGGGAGGAAGTCGTTCTGAATATCAATCAAAAGCAAACTGTTCATCGCTGTTCCTTCCACGAGCACGAAATGAGTGAGAATTGCTCGTGCCACGTCGTCCAAGTTATCGAGACACTTTCACATCCGGTCGGCGGAGGCTCAAGTGACCGCTGACGTCGAACTTAAGTGCATACTTCGGAATCAATTCCAACCACGACCGGCTTTCCCGCTTCACAGCATGCTCCTAATTCGAACAAAGCGATGGGGCAAAGCGTGGGCGGCGTGAACCAGAAAACAACCAGGCTGTGCGGCACGCCAAGTATCGGCGTTCCCACTCGATTTGCCTTCGCTCTTCGATCCGATTACCGACTGGAAACTCGCGTCGCCTGGGATTGAGAATTGTTACGTGAGCGTCCGCAAGCAAACTTGCCAATCGTGCTTGCCAATTCGCAGGATCGCTGATGCTGCCGGCAAGAAAGATGCTGTATTCGTCGCCTTCAAATTCGCTGGTGCATTCGATGTACTTCATGCGATTAGTTCTCAACGGGGGCAGCAATGGATCAGATCTCGAAATTGAACCCTTGTTTCGTCAAACGGTCGTACATCCGCTTGTCGAATCGGTAGAGCCGCGCGGCCCGGTGCGCAACATCCTTTTCGATTTCATTGGTTTCTTTCACGATCTCCATCCCGAGCACTTTCTTGCGGAAGTTGCGCTTGTCGAGTTCGCGGTCGAGAATCACTTCATACAAGTGTTGCAGCTGGCGAAGCGTGAATTTCTCGGGCAACAGCTCGAAGCCGATCGGCTGGTAGCGCACTTTTCCCTTCAACCGTTCGTGTGCCGTTTTCAATATTTTTTCGTGGTCGAACGCCAGCTTCGGCAGATCGTTGACCGAAAACCAGGCGGCGTTCCGTGCATCGGTGCTGGCGTGCACGTCGTGTCCCTCGAAATTCACGAGGGCGTAATAGGCCACCGTGACGACGCGCTCACGCGGGTCGCGATTCAGGTCGCCGAAGGTAAATAGTTGCTCCAAAAAAATGTTTTTGAGGCCCGTCTCCTCCTCGAGCTCGCGGCGAGCCGCATCCTCGAGGTTTTCGTCGACTCGCACGAAACCGCCGGGCAGCGCCCATTCGCCGGCGAACGGTTTCAAATCGCGCTCCACGAGCATCACCTGCAGGTCCTCTTCGTCGAGGGCAAACACGACGATGTCGACCGTCAGGGCGGGGCGAGCGAACTCGTAGGTCTGGGCCATTTCGAAACTGCCTCGAACTTTCGTACTTAGTGTTCCATCGACACTATTATGGTGTCCGTACTACACTAAGTCAAGTGACTGGTCTGATTTTGTGGCGAATTTAGTGAAAACTGCCGCCAGGGCGTTTAGCTAGACCTTCCCAGCTCGGAAAGCTCCGCCGAAGCTGCCCGACAAGATAGGGAAACGGCACCAGGTTTTAGGGTCGAGGTTTTTGTCGTCGACATGAAACGAGGGCGCATACCGCTCTCGCTTCCATTGATTTCGACTCCACAGCTGGAAGAATCGTCGGACCCACACGGTCAACTGATCGCGCGTGTAGTCGGGAAACTGCGCCGACACGACGGCCAGAACTTCGGCCGGCGAACGCTTTTCGCCGATTGCCTGGTCTTCGATTGCGTCGAGCAGCTCATAGGGCATCAAATCAGCTTCGTCGGTCTGGTTTGCCGCGGGAGGACGCAGTTCGGCCGTCGGTTCGAGCTCGTTCACGACTCGCAGCTCTGGAATTGGGCCAACGCCAGCCGGGCCGCTCGTCTCCAGCCAGCGTAGCCACTTCCTCAGAAACGCTTTGTCGATGCCGGCGATCGGGCTGATGCCGCCGCAAGTGTCGCCGTCCATGGTGGCGTAACCGACGGCAGCTTCGGAGCGATTGCTGGTGGCCAGGAGCAAAGCATTCTTCACGTTGGCCAACATCCACGCGGCCGGTCCGCGAACGCGCGCCTGGATGTTCTGCAGCGTGATGTCGTCCTTGGCCCAAGTCAGGTCGCGGCCAAGCGCGTGCGCGATCTTTGCGGTGTAGCTTTTGCGAATATCGTCCACGTCGAGTTCATGGTGCTGGGCACCCACTGCCTTGGCAATCGTGGACGCTGCTCGCCGGGTCGTCGTCCGAGCTGTTCGACGTCGCTTGGTAGACCGTCGTCAACCATTCGTTGATCAGTTCGTTCGCCGTTGCGGGAAATCGGCCGCGTAGCGGCACGCGTCGTGCGAATGCTTCAATTCCGAGTTCGGCGCAACCAAGCCTCACCATCAGCGCCACCAAGCAAGTGACAGCCGCCGAATCGGCGCCGCCGCTGAGCGAAACGACAAACCCCTCAGAATGGCTTTTGCGCAGATAGTCGTAGAGTCCCAGCGCGATCGCGCGCGTGAATTCTTCTTCCTGGAGATGTGTGCTGAGTTCCCACGCACTTATGGCTGGCGCTTTCACAGCAGGATCTGCGGATGGCAGTTTGAAATCGATGGCCACGATGCGACTTTTGTCGTAAGCGAGCTGGGGCTCGTAGCTTGACGATTGAACGCGCCGCATTCGCGTGGCGTCGATGTCCACCGCGGCGTCGCAGATGACAACCTGCTCGAACGTCAGCCGCGGTCCGGCGGCGACGATATCGCCGTTCGCGGCGATGAGAGTTTGCCCGTCGTAGATGACCCGTCCTGCCTCGTTGCCGACTAGATTGCTGTAGACATAGGTCACGCCGAACGCTCGAGAGGCTTCAGCCACCAATCGCTGGCGGATGGCCGATTTTCCGAAAGCAAAGTGACTTGCGCTGGGATTGAGGATGATGTCGGCGCCGAGCCGGGCATGATCGGCGGCCGGGCGCTGAGCCACCCAGGCGTCTTCGCAGATTTCAAAGCCGAGTCGTACGCCGTCGATTTCGAAGAGCAAATCTCCGATCGGATAATCGTGGCCGGCGTATGGAACCGAGGTCACTGTGTCGGCGGGCCAGGGCTTGAACCAGCGCGGCTCGTAATGCAAGCCGTCACCGGCGAGCCGCTGCTTGACAGCAAATCCCCGCAACTTGCCGTCAACCACTGACGCGCAGGCATTGTACAGCGCGCCTGCATGCATGACCGGCAGGCCGATCGAAACGACCATGCCGCTTGTGGCCGGAATGATTTCGCCGAGCACCCGCAGCGCCATTTGCTGGACCGCGGTCGAAAAGAAAGCGTCTTCGCATCCGTAGCCCGTTATGCTGAGCTCCGGCAAGCAAAGCACGCTGGCGCCGCGCGAACGGGCCTGGTCGATGGCCGCCAGGATGTTGCGCCGCATTATTGTCCCAATCGAGCGGCGTTTGATTTACGGCCGCTGCCGCCACTCGGATCAATTTCATGTGGCGATCTCCATTTTCTTGTGGCGCGCCTCGCGGATCATGGCGTCGCGCAGTTCGTGGAGCCCGATGTCCAGGCCAACCGGATACTCGTGTGGGTTCATCAAGCGGCGGATCGTGGGATGCAGTTTTTCGAGGCTTTCCTGCACTCGTGTCCGGATTCTGTCGAGATCCTCGACTGGCGCCATAAGTTTGCCGTCGCGAATCACCGGCGTCAGCAAATCGATTGCCACGCCTTTGCTTTTGAGCTGCTTGCGACGTGTCGGATCTTTGACATCCACAATGATTCCGCGCTCGTCGACGCCGCGCGTCTCGTCGTAGATCATGTCGCCGACCAAGTCCGCGCTCGTCCTCGAAGCGCCGCACCTGCAGGATGCCGGGGATCGACGTTTTGACCGCTTGCTCCGAGAGCTTCAATTTGGGCTGCCAGCGGCCATTTTCGTCGCGAAGCGCGCCGAGCTTGTACACGCCGCCGAGCGCCGGCTGATCGTACGCGGTGACGAGCTTGGTGCCGACGCCCCACACGGCGATCTGCGCGCCCTGCGTTCTTGAGGCTTTGCGATGATGTGCTCGTCGAGATCGTTGATGGCGATGATCGCTGCGTTCGGGAAACCCGCTTCGTCGAGGATCTTGCGGGCCTCGATGCTGAGATACGCGAGGTCGCCGGAGTCGAGCCGGATGCCGACCATTTCGTGGCCCGTTGCTGCGCAGCTTCCTGCCGACGTCGACGGCGCTGCCGCACGCCTTCGAGCGTGTCGTAGGTGTCGACGAGGAACACGCAGTTGTTGGGCATCGCCTCGGCGTAGCGCTCGAACGCCTCGAGTTCGTCGTCGAAGGACATGACCCAGCTGTGGGCGTGCGTGCCCCTCACCGGGATGCCGAACAGCTTGCCGGCGAGCACGTTCGACGTCGCGGCGCAGCCGCCGATGTACGCGGCGCGGCTGGCCGAGAGGCCGCCGTCGATGCCCTGGGCACGACGCAGCCCGAACTCGAGCACCGGTTCGCCCGGCGGCCACGGACAGATGCGCGCCGCCTTCGTGGCGATCAGCGTCTGGAAGTTGATGATGTTCAGCAGCGGCGTCTCGAGCAATCTGGCATTGCAGAATCGGTCCCCGCACGCGCACGAGCGGCTCGTGGCCGAACGCCAGCGGTCCCCTCGGGCATCGCGTCGACGTCGCACGTGAGTCGCAGTGTCGCCAGGTAGTCGAGAAATCCGCGCTCGAACAGCGGCTCGCCGTCGTTGCCATTTAGGCTTGCGAGGTATTCGATATCCGTGGCGTCGAAGCGGAAATCGCGAAGGTACTCGATCGCGGGAGCGAGCCCGGCCGCGATCGCGTAACCGCCGGCGAACGGCGGCCTGCGGAAGGACAAGTGAAACACCGCTTCCTGGTCCGCGCGGCCGAGCTTCCAATAGCCGTAGGCCATCGTGAGCTGATACAGGTCGGTGAGCAGCGCCAGTCGCGGGCGATACAATTGTTCGAGCATCGTAGCGAGCCTCCTTAGTGTATATTATACACTACTGTGCCTGGCGGTCAACCCGGACTATTCGAGAATGGTGTGGTCGGCTAGAAATGATGCGTCTTGTGATCGAGGATCAAAGATTCGAACTTGGTATGCCGTCCGTTGTACCGAGCCATCGGTGGCCGCTGCAAAAGTTTTTGTAGTCGTTCTGCCCCTGTACTCGAAGTCGCCGACGAAATTGGCATTCACCCGCTCCATGGCATCTTTGCGTGACATCACTGAGGCGATTCGCAAGGAGGAGGAAACTCTTCGGCTGGGCGGCGGCGCGGACGGGCAGCAGCGGCAACGCCGGCTGGGGCGACTGCCGGTGCGCGAGCGGCTGGCGCTGCTGCTCGATGAAGGCCGCCCGTTCTTCGAGCTCGGCATCTGGGCGGCGTACAGGATGTATTCCGAATGGGGCGACGTGCCGGCCGCCGGGATCGTCACCGGCATCGGCTGGGTCAGCGGGCGGCCGTGCCTCGTGGCCGCGAACGACGCGACCGTCAAGGCCGGGGCGATGTTTCCGCAATCGGTCAAGAAACTGCTGCGCGCGCAGCGGATCGCGTTTCAATTTCGCCTGCCGGTGATTTATCTCGTCGACTCGGCGGGCGTGTTTTTGCCGCTGCAGGACGAAATCTTTCCCGACGAAGACGACTTCGGCCGCATCTTTCGCAACAACGCGGTGCTGTCGGCCGCCGGCATTCCGCAGTACGCCGCGGTGATGGGCAACTGCATCGCCGGCGGGGCGTACTTGCCGGTGCTGTGCGACAAGCTGCTGATGACCGACGGCAGCCAGCTTTGCCTGGCCGGCCCGGCGCTGGTGAAGGCGGCGATCGGGCAGACGGTCGATCCGGAAGAGCTCGGCGGGGCGGCGATGCACGCCGCGATCAGCGGCACGGTCGATTTTCACGAGCCGGACGACGCAGCGTGTCTCAGGCGGCTGCGGTCGCTGGTTGAGCTGCTGCCGAGCGACGGATGAGCAATCGAGCTGCGGCACAGCGCGGAAGGATCGCGAGAACTGACAAGTCATCTGCCGAGCGCGTCTACGAAATCGTTCCCGCCGACGGCCGCGGCGAGTACGATGTGCGCGACGTGCTGGCATGCATCGTCGATGACGGTTCGCTTGCAAGAATACAAAGCCGAGTTCGGCCAGACGCTGGTCACGGCGTTCGCGAAAATCGGCGGCCATGCCGTTGGAATCGTCGCCAATCAGAAACACCGCTCGCCGCACCGCCGGCGGAGAACTGCAGATCGGCGGCGTGATTTATCCCGACGCGGCGGACAAGGCGGCTCGCTTCGTGATGGACTGCAACCAGTCGCGCGTGCCGATCGTGTTCCTGCAAGACGTGCAGGGCTTCATGGTCGGCAAGCAGGCCGAGCAGGCGGGCATCATTCGGGCCGGCGCGAAGCTGGTGAACGTCGTCAGCAATTCCATCGTGCCGAAGTTGACGGTGATCATCGGCGGCTCGTTCGGCGCTGGGAACTATGCGCTGTGCGGCAAAGCGTACGACCCGGCGCTGATTCTTGCCTGGCCGTCGGCGAAATATGCCGTGATGGGGGCCGATCAGGCGGCCGAAACACTGCTCGCCTTGCAACTTCGCGATGCCGAAGCGGGCTGGCAAAACGCTTTCGGAAGGCGAGATCGCGGAGCTTCGACAGATCGATCCGTGCGCGTTACGAAGAGCAGACCGATATCCGCTACGGCGCGGCTCGCGGCTGGGTCGACGCCATCATTCCGCCCGCACGAAACGCGGCTGTGGCTGCAAACCGCGCTCGACCTGCTGCCGGCGACCGCCGAGGGCGACTTCCGCACGGGCGTGTTGCAGGTGTGAGGTGATGCCGATGACGAAAGCCGTTCGAATCGGGAACGCGCAAGCGTTTTGGGGCGATCGCTCCGATGCGGCGGCGGAGATGCTCGCGCGCGAGCCGGACCTGGATTACCTCACGCTGGATTATCTGGCGGAGGTGTCGATGTCGATCCTCGCGATGCAGCGCGAGCGTGATCCCGGCAGCCGGATTTGCCCGGGACTTTGTCGACGTGGTTCGGTCGCTCGCGCCGTACTGGTCGTCGGGCGGACGATGCCGGCTGATCGCCAACGCCGGCGGACTGAACCCGCGCGGCTGTGCGGAGGCCTGCCGGGCCGCGCTCGCGGAGGCCGGCTGCCGTTCGTTGCGGATCGGCGTCGTCAC
The DNA here is from genome assembly GCA_963713365.1 of uncultured Planctomycetota bacterium. Classification (GTDB taxonomy): domain Bacteria; phylum Planctomycetota; class Planctomycetia; order Pirellulales; family Lacipirellulaceae; genus JABDGM01. The sequence continues at coordinate 215,316 of CAVQLN010000018.1, forward strand.
GGGGGACGATGTGTTGGAACTGCGTTCGCGCCGCGGCCGCAGATTCTGCCATCGATCGAGTTTCGCAATCTCGATACCGGCGCCGCGATCAGCGATGTCGGCGACCGGCTGGTGACGGCCAATGCGTATCTCGGCGCGGCGCCGATCGTGGAGGCACTGCGCCGGCGGGGCGGACATCGTGATCACCGGCCGCGTCGCCGATCCATCGCTCGTCGGTGGCGGCCTGCATCCATCATTTTGGGTGGAACGAGAAGGACCACGACCGATTGGCCGGCGCGACCGTGGCCGGCCATCTGATCGAATGCGGCACGCAGGTCACCGGCGGCATCAGCACCGATTGGCTCGATGTGCCGCGACGCCGCGCACATCGGTTTTCCGATCGTGGAAGTCGCCGACGATGGGAGTTGCGTCGTCACAAAGCCGCGCGGAACGGGCGGCTGCGTCACAGCGAGTTGACGGTCAAGGAGCAACTCGTCTACGAAATCGGTGACCCGGCAAATTATCTCAGCCCCGATGTCGCGGTGTCGTTCCTGTCGCTGGAGGTTGAAGATCTCGGCAACGATCGCGTTCGAGTAGGCGGTGCGACGGGCAAGCCGCGACCCGAATACGTATAAGGTCAGCGCCACGTATCGCGACGGCTTCCGGGCGGCTGGCACGCTGACGATCATCGGGCGCGATGCGGTGGCGAAGGCGCGCCGCTGCGGCGAACTGGTGCTGCGGCGCGTGCGCGAAGCTGGTTTCGAGCTGCGGGACAGCATCATCGAATGCCTCGGCAGCGGCGACGGCGCCGTCGGAATTGTTGTCCGGCCAGAAACTGATCATTCGGAGCGATTCGGCGAAACCGTGCTGCGCGTCGCCGTGGAAACCGATTCGCGCGAGGCGGCCGAGCGCTTTTCGCGCGAGCTGATGCCGTTCATCACGGCGGGCCCGCAGGGAACGACGGGTTACGCGGAAGGCCGGCCGCGCGTTCATCCAGTGTTTCGCTACTGGCCGTGCCTGATTGCTCGCGACGCGGTCGCGCCGCAAGTTGAAATCCTTGAGAGCGATCTGCCGGCAAAGGCTGTCGCAATTCGCTCTCCCACCGGGAGAGGGCAGGTCGCCGCAGGCGACTCGCCGTGGCGAGGTGAGGGTGCAATGCGTCCCTCCGCCATTTCCGAACGTCAACCGTCTTCCGCCACGACGGATCTTCGACCCGGAGCGAGACCAACCCACCTCTATGACATCGCCTGCGCTCGCAGCGGCGACAAAGGCACGAGCGCGAACATTGGCGTGATTGCCCGTAGCGACAAGTGGTGGGAGTTTCTGCGCACATTGGCTCACGGCCGATCGCGTGTGCCAGTTTCTTTTCGCCACTGGAAATCGAATCCGTCGAGCGGTTCGAATTGCCGAATCTGCAGGCGCTAAATTTTGTGCTGCACGGTGCCCTGCGACGAAGTTTGCGGACCGACGCCCAAGGCAAGGCGATTGGCCAAATGCTGCTGGAAATGCGACTTCCGGAGGAGGCTGCGCGTACGATTCTTAATGATGGTGCACTGCACACATCAAAAGACATGCTGAAGGTGAGGTGACGACCTATGAGCTCTGAGACCGCATGATCCTGGTCGGTGGAAACCATTGAACGCGGAATCGCTTCGGTGACGCTCAACCGGCCCGAACGTCGCAACGCGCTGAGCATCGACTTGCTCGAGCAGCTTTGTGCGGCGATCGAGCAACTGGCAAGCGATCCTGCGCACCGCGTCGTGATCCTGCGCGGCGCCGGTCCGGTGTTTTCGTCCGGCCTGGATTTGCGGGAAGCGGCGGACAGCTCGCTCGTGGAACGATCGGCCGCGGCCGTTTCGCGGGCACTGAATTTGTTGCGCACAGCCCGCTGATCATGATTGCCGCGGTTCAGGGCGGCGCATTTGCCGGCGGGGCAGGTTTGATGGCGGCCTGTGACATTGTGATCGCGGCAGCAGATGCGAAGATCGGTTTTCCCGAAATCCGCCGCGGCCTGCTTGCCGGCGCTCATCTGTGACGTATTATGCACAAGGTTCGAGAAGGCGATCTCCGCGAGCTGTTCCTTGCCGGCGAGCCGATCGACGCGGCTCGGGCTCAACAGGTCGGACTCGTGCAGCGCGTTGTGCCGCCGAGCGGTTGCTCGATGAGGCCCTAAGCGTCGCGCGGTCGGTCATTGCCGGCGGTCCGCAAACGATTCGGCAAACCAAGGCACTGCTGAACGCGATGTTTTCAAGCACAGCCGATCGCGCCGGCCCGAATCTGGTCGACGACACATCTGGCGGCCCGAAACAGTGACGAGGCCCGCGAAGGACTGGCCGCGTTCGCCGAAAAGCGAAACCAAGTTGGGAACTGTAGCGTCCGCTATGAGGGCGACCTGCCTAAAAGCTGCCTGGGTCGCTGACCCGGTTACAAATATGTCTATGACCGTCGAGCAACCGAATCGCCTGGCCGAGCGTGAGAAGCAAATCCGCCAGGCGGAGGAACTGCTGGCCGCGCTGCCGCAGAAAATCGGCGTGGCGAAAGGGATGTTCGAGGGCCGGTTCGTGGCGGATTGGGTGTTTCCCTACCCAGCAGCTACCCGCCGAGCCAGCGGAGCGAGGTGGAGCAAGCGGTCGCCAAGCTCGAACGCTTCTGCGACGAGCATCTCGATCCGGAGCGGATCGATCGCGAGGCCGACATCCCGCGCGAGGTCATCGATGGACTTGGCGAACTGGGCGTATTGGGCATGACGGCGCCGACCGACGTTCGGCGGCCGCGGATTTTCGCAGATGGGCTACTGCCGGCTGCTGGAAGTGATCGGCTCGCGGTGCAGCTCGACGGCGATCTTCGTCAACGCGCACCATTCGATCGGCATGCGGGCGCTGCTGCTGTTCGGCACCGATGAGCAGAAAGCGGAAGTGGCTGCCCGATCTGGTCAGCGGGCGCAAGCTGGCGGCGTTCGCACTGACCGAGCCGGAAGCCGGCTCCGATGCCGCCAACGTGCAGACGATGGCCACGCCGTCGGCGGATGGCACCGGCTTCGTGCTCAACGGCGAGAAGCGATACATCACCAACGGGGCGATCGCCGATTTGCTGACCGTGATGGCCCGCACGCCGGTGGAAGGCAGCGACGGAACCGCCGTCACGGCGTTTGTCGTCACGCCCGATATGCCGGGTTTCGAGGTCGTCGAACCGCGGATGGAAAAGCTGGGCGTCCGCGGCACGGCCACGGCGCGACTGGCGTTCCACGACATGTACGTGCCGCGCGAGAACATTCTCGGACCGCCCGGCAAGGGGCTGAAGGTGGCGCTCACGGTGCTCGACTTCGGCCGCACGACGTTCGGCGCGTGTTGCACGGGCGCCGCGAAAACCTGCCTGCGGCTGGCAACGGAGCACGCCCGACTCGCGGCGCCAATTCGGTCGCACGCTGGCCGAATTCGAGCTGGTGCAGAAGAAGCTCGCCCACATGGCCGCATGGACGTATGCCATGGAGGCGATGACGACCGTCACGGCCGGCCTGATCGACCGCGGCCTGGAAGACTACATGCTCGAGACCGCGATGCTCAAGGTGTGGAGCACCGAGCGGTTGTGGACGATCGTCAACGACGCATTTCAGATTCACGGCGGTGCGGCCTACTTCACCGACCGGCCGCTGGAACGCATGCTCCGCGATCATCGCATCAACCAGATCGGCGAAGGCGCGAACGAAGTGCTGCTGTCGTTCATCGGCCTCGTGGGAATGCGCGGGCCGGGGCTGCGGATGAAGGAAGTGGCCGACTCCATCGAAGCGGCCGTGGAGTGCGCCTCGGTGCGTTCGGCCGCTTTTTGGCAGATGCGGTCCGCATGCGGTTCAATGCTCCGCCGGTGCCCGTTCAATCGGCGGAATTGAAACCCGCGGCTCGCCGGCTGGGAAGGCTCATCCGCCGCCTCGGCGCGGCGGTTCAAACGACATTGGTCCGCCACCGCGAAGAAGTCGTCGAGCGGCAACTTGTGCAGGAGCGGATCGCCTGGGTGGCGATGGAGCTGTTCGCCGCGGCCTGCGCTCTCAGCCGCTGGGACGATGAATTGTCTCGCAACGAGCGGCCGCACGACGCGGTGGCCCGGCTTTTCGTTGCGGATTCACTGCGCCGCGCCGAAGCAAGTCTGCGGGAGATGCGGGCCAACGACGATCGATTGCTGCGCGATGCAGGCATCTGACAGATCGGCAATGTCTGAATGGAACTGCGAATTGCAGGCCGGCTTGCCCGTGCCGGCTACGCACTGGTCTGGCAGTGCTACTTCGGCCCCATGCGAAGCGCTCCGTCCAGTCGCAGGACGCAGCCGTTGAGCATGTTGTTCTCGAAGACGTGGCACACCAGCGACGCAAATTCATCGGCCTGCCCGAGCCGGTGCGGAAACGGAATCTGGTCGATCAGCGATTGACGCACCTTTTCCGGAGCGGCTTGCATCATCGGCGTATCAAACACGCCCGGAGCGATCGAAACGACGCGGATGCCGTGCTGGCCCAATTCACGGGCCAGCGGCAACGTGAGCGAGGCGACGCCGCCTTTCGACGCGGCGTACGCCGCCTGGCCGATCTGACCCTCGAACGCGGAGACGGACGAAGTCATCACCACGACGCCGCGGAGGCCATCTTCCTGTGGTTCGCTCCGCGCGATTGCTTCGGCCGCCAGTCGCACCGTGTTAAACGTGCCAGTCAAGTTGATGTCGATGACGCGGCGAAAAGTCCTCCAGCGACGCGACGCCGTTCGCGACCCAGCACGCGTTCGGCGTGCAGCACGCCCGCGCAGGTGACCGCGCCGCGCAGCGGTCCGAAACGTTCTTCGCCGGCCGCGATGGCGGAGCGCACATCGGCTTCGCTGGTGACGTCGGTCGGTGTGAATAGCACGTGATTCGGAGAATTCCTCGAAGCGATGCTGGCGGGCGGCGGAGCCAGGTCGGCAACGATGATGCCGGCACCTCGCCGCGCAAGCATGTCGACGCACGCCGCGCCCAAGCCGGAGCTGCCGCCGGTGACCAGGATGGTAGATGCACTCAATTTGCATGGTGAGATTCCTGGCTCCGCATCATCGGCGTCGGAGACCCCTCCGACAGGCAACTCACGCCGTTTCAATTTTCGCGACGTCCTGCAAGCCCAAGCTCCTCGATCGCCTGTTCACGGATTTTGAACTTCTGGATCTTTCCCGTGACGGTCGTGGGAAAGCTGTCCACGAACTTCCAGTAGCGCGGCGCTTTGAAATGGGCCAGCGTCTGGCGGCAGAACTCGCGCAGCTCGTCCTCGGTGACACTGGTGACCGCTCTTGAGCTTGACCCACGCCAGCACTTCCTCGCCCAACCGGCGATCCGGGACGCCGACCACCTGCACTTCCACCACGGCCGGATGCTCGTAGAGCCGTTCTTCGATTTCGCGCGGATAGATGTTTTCGCCGCCGCGAATGATCATGTCGCGCAGCCGCCCGGTGATGCGGTAGTACCCGTTCGGTTCGCGCAGGGCGAGATCGCCCGTGTGCAGCCAGCCGTCGGCATCGATCACTTCGGCCGTTTTTTCGGGCATGTTGTAGTAGCCGATCATCACGCCGTGCCCGCGTCCGCAAAGCTCGCCCTGCTGGCCGTCGGCCAAATCCTCGCCGGTTTCCACGTCGACGATCTTCGCTTCGATGCCCGGGATCGGCCGGCCGACCGTGCCCACGCGCAGCTCGATCGGATCGTCGGTGCGCGTCTGCGTGATCAGCGGCGACGCTTCCGTCTGGCCGTAGCCGATCGTGATCTCGCGGGCGCCCATTTCTTGCGTGACGCGCTTCATCGTCTCGATCGGGCACGGGCTGCCGGCCATGATCCCCGTGCGCAGCGACGACAGGTCGCGCTGCGGATAATCTTCGTGCTCCAACATGGGCGATGAACATCGTGGGCACGCCGTACACCGCGGTGCACCGCTCGTTCTCGATGGCCGCGAGCGTGGCACCCGGCTGGAAGCACTCGGCGGGGAACACCATCGCCGCGCCGTGAACCATCGCAGCAGAGCGTTCCCAGCACGCAGCCGAAGCAGTGGTACAGCGGCACGGGCAGGCAGATGCGGTCCGTGTGATCGAGCCGCTGACACTCGCCCGCATAGTACGCGTTGAGCAGAATGTTGCGATGCGAGAGCATCGCGCCCTTGGGGTTTCCGGTCGTGCCGGACGTGTACTGAATGTTGATCGGCGTCGTGCGGATCGAGTCTGGCGGCTATTTCTTCGAGCCGTGCCTCGGTGCGCACATCGTCGGCGCGATGCAGCAACTCGTTCCAAGGCAGCATGCCCGGGCGGCGGGTCGCCGCGCAGCGAGACGACCCATTGCAGTTTGGGAAACGCCTCGCTCTGCAGTTCGCCGGGTGCGGTCGCGGCAAGCTCCGGACAGGCTTCGTTGAGCATGTCGAAATAGTTTGACGATCTTGAAGCAATCGACGAGCGCCAGACCGCGGACATCCGACTGGCGAAGGGCGTATTTCAATTCGCCCGTCCGGTAGGCGGGATTGATGTTCACCAGCACGACGCCGATCCGCGCCGTGGCGAACTGGAGGAGAACCCACTCCGGCACGTTCGTCGCCCACACGCCAAAGTGGTCGCCCGGCGCGAATCCGAGCGCCAACAGACCGCGGCTGACCCGGTCCACGGCCGCGTCGAACTCGCCCCAGGTCATCCGTGCGGGCGGGTTGCAGAAGACGAACGCGTCGCACTGCGGGATGCCGCCGGGCGGTTTCCCGCAATGCCTGCCCGATCGTGAGTCCATCGACCCAGGGAACGGCATGGTTTGTCGCGCGTGCTCAGCTCGGCCATATACGGTGTTCGCCATACTCGCAGTATTACAATTCTACGCCGGATGCGTCTTTGTGTATAACGGACAAACCATGTGGTGGAGGCCGAACACCAGAGTTACATGTAGCGAACGTTTGCTGCATATGAATTGTCAGATGTGCCGAGCGTCGCCATGTCGGCACACGCGACTCTCTTGATCAGGCATCATGAGTGCACATGAGACGCTCGTATGCTGCCAGAAGGAGTTCGACGACCATTGTTTCATGTCGGATGCCTTCATACTTTCCGCGTGCCGCACGCCGATCGGCAAGTTTCGAGGTTCGCTCGCGTCGCTGCCGGTCACTGACCTCGGAGCGCATCGCCGTGCGCGAGGCGGTGGCTCGAGCCGGCTTCGAGCCGGAAGATATCGACGAGGTCATCCTGGGCAACGTGCTGTCAGCCGGCGTCGGCCAGGCGCCGCGCGGCAAGCCGCACTGCGGGCCGGCCTGCCGCCGACCGTCGCCGCATTGACGATCAATAAGGTGTGCGGCTCGGGATTGAAAGCCGTGATGCTTGCGGCGCAGGGCGTGCGCTGCGGCGACGTCGATCTGGTCGTCGCAGGCGGAATGGAAAGCATGAGCCAGGCCGGCTTGTGATGCTACCGCGAGATGCACCCGCGCTGGGCGAACGCCGTCTTGTCGATTCCATGATGCACGACGGGCTGACTTGCCCGTTCAGCCAACAATCGATGGGCGAAATCGCGGATGGGCTCGCCGAGCGAGCCGGCATTTCGCGCGAGGAGCAGGATCGCTACGCGCTCGAAAGCCATCGCCGGGCAGTCGCGGCCGCCGAGTCCGGCGCATTCGCAGCGGAAATAGTTCCCAGTCTCCGTGCGGCCGTGGGTCCGAGGAAGTGCTCGTGTCACTACGACGAAGGCCCGCGAGGCGATACGGCCTTGAGCGGCTTTCGAAGCTTGCGCCGTCCTTACGGCAGGCGGCACCGTTACCGCGGGCAATTCATCGCATGATCAGCGACGGCGCCGCGGCTGTCGTCGTCGGTTCGGAAACGGCTGCGGCGCGTTCGGGCAGGCGGCCACTCGCGCGAATCGTCGCGTCGGCCACTTCCGGCGGCGAGCCGCAACGACGTGTTCACCGCGCCGGTCGAAGCCATCCGCCGCGTTGTTGCCAAGGCCGAACCGCTCGCTCGATGAAATCGATCTGTTCGAGATCAACGAAGCGTTCGCCGTGCAAATGCTCGCCTGCATGCGCCAGCTCGAGCTGCCGCCCGATCGCGTGAATGTCCACGGCGGCGCAATTGCACTGGGCCATCCGATCGGAGCGAGCGGCGCGCGGGTGCTGGTGACGCTGCTGGGTGCACTCGAGCGCCGCGGCGGCCGGCTCGGCGTCGCCGCGCTGTGCCTCGGCGGCGGCAATGCCGTGGCGATGCTCGTCGAGCGAGAACAGCGACTGATGAGCGTACACCATCTCCATCGGCGATATCCGGCTCACCATTCGTCAGCGGCGGGCGACTGTGGATCGACGGCGGCAACATGTTCGGCGTCGTTCCGCGCGTGCTGTGGGAGCGAAAGTCGCCGCCCGACGATCAACATCGAATTCAGCTCGACACGAATTGCGTCGTCGTCCAATCCGGCAATTCGCTTGGACTGATCGACACGGGCTACGGCGGTAAAGCGACCGCAAAGTTCCGGTTGCGGCATGCGTTGGACGAAGGAGCTCCGCTTGCGCGAAATCTCGCGGCTGTGGGCATTGCGCCGAACGAATTCGATTGGGTGATCTTGACCCATTTGCATTTCGACCATGCCGGCGGCGCTACGTTTCGCGACGAGGAAGGTCGCCTGCGACCGATGTTTCCGCGCGCGCGGCATTTCGTGCAGCGGATCGAATGGGACGATGCCATGCCGGACTTCCCGAATTGGCCGGCGCCTACCTTCCCGACGACTTCGCGCCGCTCGAAGAGGCCGGCCTGGTGGAACTGATTGATGGCGATACGGAGATTGTTCCGGGCGTCACCACGCAGCTCACCGGCGGACACACTCGCGGGCACCAGATCGTCCGGATTGAATCGGCGGGTGAGTCGGCCGTTTGCCTGGCCGACATTTGCCCGACAAGTGGCTCATCTGCCGACATTCTGGACGATGGCTTACGACCAGTTCCCGCTAACCGTCCGCCAGAAAAAACCCGTCATCCTTGACGACATCGTAGAACGTCAGCGCATGGCCCTGTTTTCACACGATCCGCACATTACGGCAGCCCGACTGTCACGAGATGCGGGCGGTGAGTTGCTAGTTGCGCCACTGACGACGAAGTGAAACGCGGACGTCCGCGGCAGGATTTATCTGCAGGACGAACCCCTGCTGGCATTTTGCCATTGGTTGCTTGACGAAAGCTTTTCAGTTGCAATACTTACGCAGATCGCATTCGTCTCTTAGGGAGACGCGGATGAATACGACTTTCCTTGTGCGCTTCACTAAGCGTCCAGCGGGCAATCGCCGCTTGCGTTTTGAGCCGCTTGAGCATCGTCATTTGCTCGCGGCAGTTACAAGTTTGACGCTAATCAACGCCGACACGGACCTCCCGATTGGACCGCTAATCAGCGGTCAGACGATTAATCTTGCCGAGCTGCCGACTCGGAACCTGAATATCGCCGCGGGCACCGTGGACAGCATCGGCAGCGTGCGTTTCGATTTCGATAACCAGACAGGGTTCCGGATCGAGAACACAGCTCCTCACTCGCTGTTCGGCGATCAAGAAGGCGACTACACGGCGGGATCGTTTGCGTTGGGGAGTCACACGCTCGTCGCCACGCCCTTCTCACGACGCAATGCGGCTGGTACACCTGGCACATCGCTCAGCGTCACGTTCACTGTGACCAATCAAAGCCAGCCGACCAACCAACCTCCAACGGCCAACGCCGGCCCGGATCAGATCATCACGTTGCCCACGTTTTCGGTAAACCTCGACGGCACCGTGCTCGACGATAGTTTTCCAGCGAACCCGCTCTCGACGTCGTGGGGCCTCGCCAGCGGCCCTGGCATAGCGACGTTTGCCGACCCCTTTAGCGTCGACACGACGGTTACATTCAGCGCGGCCGGGATTTATGTTCTGCGACTGACGGCGGACGATGGGCAGTTCGTCCGCAGCGATGATGTGCAGGTCACGGTCAATGCCCAACAAACTGGGCCCGGCATTGCAGGCTTTACTCTTATCAATGCGGTTACCGATCAGCCGATGTTCACCATCCAGGACGGGATGATCATCGACTTGACGGAACTCGCGACGACGAAAGTCAACATTCGCGCCGACACTTCGGGAACAATTGGAAGTGTTGGGTTTGACTATGACGGAGCAACGAATGTTCGAATTGACAGCCAGGCCCCCTATGCCGTTTTCACCGAGAACGTGGGAAACTACAGCCCGGTGACCCTCGGATTGGGCAATCACACGCTTACCGCCCGAGCATTCACTGGCTCAAGTGGCGGCGGCTCGCTTATCAACGCACGATCGCTGAGCTTCCAAGTGGTGGTCGGCCAATCGATTCCTGATCAAATTCACTTGTCGTGGACCGGCGATCCGTCGACGTCGTTCACGGTCGTCTGGCGGACCTTCAATACGTCGACGGCTTCCGCCGCTCAATACCGCCGGCTTGGTAACGCCGAATGGTTCGATGCGGCAGGTGCGCAGAAAGCAAGCGGCACCACCGGAACGCTCCACCAGGCAGCTATCGCCGGGCTGACGGCATCAACACAATATGAATATCGAGTTTTAGGCGATGGCGGCGTTTGGTCGCCCATCCATGTCACGAAGACCGCGCCACCACGCGGACCGGCCGACTTCGACTTTGTTTACTTCGCCGATACGGGGCTCGTCGGCCGTACGGATGGGCTGTCGACTGGCACGCAGCAGATCATCGACGACATCGCTGCGCTCAATCCGCTGCTGATTTTAGGTGGCGGCGATTATGCCTATTACAACTCGGACAAACGGTTTGGTCCGCTGGAGGCCCATATCGACGCGTGGTTTAACCAATCCGCGCCGTTCCTGGCACAATCAATCTTTATGCCCACGCTGGGCAACCACGAAGTCCGACTCAACGAGTCGTACGATGCCTGGATCGCGCGGATGGCCCTTCCCGCTTCGCAAACCGACAACTTCAACGTTTACAGCTTCGACGTAGGGCCGGTGCACTTCGTTTCGATTCTCGCCGTGTTCGGAAAATCCGGTTTGCCGGATTCGCAAGTCAATTGGATCATCCAGGATGTTCAAGACGCACAATCGCGTGGGCAAACCTGGATCATTCCGTACATGCACGTGTCTGCGTTCTCGGATGGTACGAGCCACCCATCGAACATTGGGCTGCGCAATCAGCTAGGGCCGGTCTTTGAACAACTTGGAGTGCACCTCGTCATCAGCTCGCACGATCAAAACTATGAGCGGACCTATCCGCTTGTGAATGTCGGCCAGGGCAGTCCCGTTGTCACAGACAATCAGCTCACAGGCTACGACGCAAATGATGGCATCGTCTGGCTCAAAGTTAGCCCAGCCGGAAAGCTTTCCAGCGTTGATAGCGAGTTCTCCGCGTTTCAAACCAATCCGCCCCCCTATTGGACTGCGGCCCGCGATGACACGATGCATCACTTTGCGCGATTCTCAATTTCGGCCGGTGGAACATTGACGACCCGAATCTATGCAACACCCGGCCAAGGCACGCCGTCGTTTTTGTACGATACTTTCACTTATTCGCTCGACAGTTTCTTGGCGCCTCAAGCCCTTACGGCATTGGCAATCGACGGCAATAGGGAAGGCAATAGGGTAATATCGGCCGGCCAGCCGGCCGGATCATTCACGACATTGGTCGCCGATTTAATAATGCTGGACCATCGTCGAAGATCAAGTCCAAAAGAGTTCTCCTCGCCCTCACCAAACGGGCTCCAGTCCACCGATTCGTTGGACCCGACCGAAGAGTCGCCGTTACTACTCATCCCGGCACGACCGAAGCTCACCCTTCCGTCTATCTCCAATGGCGACGCGGATCCAAAGTTTCCGTGAAAACTGAATCGAAGCTCGAGATCAAGCCCGCCAAGCCGGCGGTCGGCGCGACCTACACGGACACGAGGGCGTGGATCGGCGTGAAGGCGAGCGACGTGGGCGGCGTCGCTGGTCGGGATCGACGGGCTGGTGCTGTCGGTCAGCAACGGCACGTTCTCCTTTAACAGCGCGTCGGGGGCGCATGACGACAACGGCGCGACCGCCGGCGGCATCGATCACCAACTGCCACCGCACTGGACTGGGCGACCGCGCTGGGGACGGCGCCGCAGGTCGGGTCGCAGACGATCGACCTGTCGGGGGCGAGCTTTTGAGCCTGGCGGGGACGGCGACGATCGATGTGTTCGGCTCTTCAGCGGCCCAGCTTCACGTTCAGCGTCGACTCCACGACCGTGTCGGCTCACCGTTGGCAGCGGGCGGTGGCTGTGGAACTCGCTGACCGGCGCGCAGCTCACGACGTTGTCGTTCGAGCTCGACGGTTCGGATGTGACGATCGGTCCGGCGGCCGGTCCGCATTTGGTGATCCATGACGGGACCAAGCTCGCCGTCGCGGTGCTGAAGCCGGCGGCCCAGGCCGTTGAACGCGACCTACACGGACACGAGGGCGTGGATCGGTGTGAAGGCGAGCGACGTGGGCGGCGTCGCTTGAGGGGATCGACGGGCTGGTGCTGTCGGTCAGCAACGGGACCTTCTCCTATAACAGCGCGTCCGGGGCGCATGACGACAACGGCGCGACGGCCGGCGGGACGATCACCAACGCGACCGCGCTGAACTGGGCGGCGGCGGTGGGGACGGCGCCGACGGTGGGGACGCAGACGATCGACCTCGGCGGCGAGCTGTTGACGCTGGCGGGGACGGCGTCGATCGACGTGTTCGGCTTCTTCACGGGCCAGTTCAGTTCTCGGTTGATTCGACGTCGGGTCGGCGACCGTCGGTGCGGGCGGTGGCGTGAACTCGCTGGCCGGGGCGCAGTTGACGACGTTGTCGCTCGAGCTGACGGCTCGGATGTGACGATCGGTCCGGCGGGCGGTCCGCATCTGGTGATCCATGACGGGACCAAGCTCGCGTCGCGGTGCTGAAGCCGGCGGCGGCGCCGTTGACGCGACCTTTACGGACACGCGGGCGTGGATCGGCGTCAAGGCGACCGACGTCGGCGCGTCGCTGGAGGGGATCGACGGGCTGACGCTGTCGGTCAGCAGCGGGACGTTCTCCTACAACAGCGCGTCCGGCGCCCATGAGACAACGGCGCGACCGCCGGCGGCACCATCACGACGCGAGCGCGTTGAACTGGGCGACCGCGCTGGGCACCGCGCCGACGGTCGGGACGCAGACGATCGACCTCGGCGGCGAGCTTTTGTCGCTGGCGGGGACGGCGACGATCGACGTGTTCGGGTTCTTCAGCGGGCAGTTCACCTTCACCGTCGATTCCCGACGGTGTGGGCGACGGTCGGTGCGGGCGGCGGCGTGAACTCGCTGGCCGGCGCGCAGCTCACGACGCTGTCGCTGGAGCTGGACGGTTCGGACGTGACGATCGGTCCGGCCGACGGTCCGCATCTGGTGATCCACGACGGCACCAAGCTCGCCGTCGCTGTTTTGAAGCCGGCGGCGGCGGCTGTTGAATGCGACCTACAGCGACACGCGGGCGTGGATCGGTGTCAAGGCGACCAGCGTGGGGCGTCGCTTGAGGGGATCGACGGGTTGATGCTGTCGATCAGCGACGGGACGTTCTCCTACAACAGCGCGTCGGGCGCCCACGATGACAACGGCGCGACCGCCGGCGGCACGATCACCGACGCGGGCGCGTTGAACTGGGCGGCGCGCGCTGGGGACGGCGCCGGTGGTCGGGTCGCAGACGATCGACCTGGCTGGCGAGCTGCTCCCTGGCGGGGACGGCGAAGATCGACGTGTTCGGCTTCTTCACCGGCCAGTTCATCTTCACCGTCGACACTACGACGGTCGCGCGACGGTCGGCGCGGGCGGCGGCGTGAACTCGTTGGCCGGCGCGCAGCTGACGACGTTGTCGCTCGAGCTCGACGGTTCGGATATGACGATCGGGCCGGCGGGCGGTCTGCATCTGGTGATCCATGACGGGACCAAGCTCGCCGTCGCCGTGTTGAAGCCGGCGGCCCCGGCGGTCGGCGCGACGTATACGGACACCAGGGCGTGGATCGGTGTCAAGGCGACCGACGTCGGCGCGTCGCTTGGAGGGGATCGACGGGCTGGTGCTGTCGATCACCGGCGGCACGTTCTCCTACAACAGCGCGTCGGGGGCGCATGACGACAACGGCGCGACCGCCGGCGGCACGATCACGAACGCGACGCGCGTTGACGTGGGCGACGGCGCTGGGCACGGCGCCGGTGGTCGGGAGCCAGACGATCGACCTCGATGGCGAGCTGTTCTCGCTGGCGGGGACGGCGACGATCGATGTGTTCGGGTTCTTCACGGGCAGTTCATCTTCACCGTCGACACGCGACCGTCAGCGCGACGGTCGGAGCGGGCGGCGGCGTGAACACGCTGACCGGCGCGCAGCTGACGACGTTGTCGCTGGAGCTGGACGGGTCGGATGTGACGATCGGGCCGGCGAGCGGTCCGCATCTGGTGATCCATGACGGGACCAAGCTCGCGGTCGCCGTGTTGAAGCCGGCGGCGCCGCCGTTGGCGCGACCTTTACGGACACGCGGGCGTGGATCGGTGTCAAGGCGACCGAGGTCGGCGCGTCGTTGGAGGGGATCGACGGGCTGGTGCTGTCGGTCAGCGGCGGCACGTTCTCTTACAACAGCGCGTCGGGCGCGCATGACGACAACGGCGCGACGGCCGGCGGCACGATCACGAACGCGACCGCGTTGACGTGGGCGACGGCGCTGGGCACGGCGCCGGTCGTCGGGACGCAGACGATCGACCTGTCGGGCGAGCTGCTCGTCGTTGGCGGGGACGGCGACGATCGATGTGTTCGGGTTCTTCACGGGCCAGTTCATCTTCACCGTCGACACCAGGACGGTCAGCGCGACGGTCGGTGCGGGCGGCGGCGTGAACTCGCTGATCGGGCGCGCAGCTGACGACGCTGTCGTTGGAGCTGGACGGGTCGGATGTGACGATCGGTCCGGCGGGTGGTCCGCATCTGGTGATCCATGACGGGACCAAGCTCGCGGTCGCCGTTTTGAAGCCGGCGACGCCGGCGGTTGGCGCGACCTTCACGCGACACGCGGGCGTGGATCGGTGTCAAGGCGACCGAGGTCGGGGCGTCGTTGGAGGGGATCGACGGGCTGGTGCTGTCGATCACCGGCGGCACGTTCTCGTACAACTCGGCGTCCGGCGCGCACGACGACAACGGCGCGACCGCCGGCGGCACGATCACGAACGCGAGCGCGTTGACCTGGGCGACCGCGCTGGGCACGGCGCCGGTCGTTGGGACGCAGACGATCGACCTCGATGGCGAGCTGCTCTCGTTGGCGGGGACGGCGACGATCGACGTGTTCGGGTTCTTCACCGGCCAGTTCATCTTCACCGTCGACACCAGCACGGTTAGCGCGACGGTCGGTGCGGGCGGCGGCGTGAACAGCGCTGGCGGGCGCGCAGCTGACGACGCTGTCGCTCGAGCTGGATGGGGCGGATGTGACGATCGGGCCGGCGGGCGGTCCGCATCTGGTGATCCATGACGGGACCAAGCTCGCGGTCGCGGTGCTCAAGCCCGCCACGCCGGCGGTGGGCGCGACCTTCACGGACACGCAGGGCGTGGATCGGTGTCAAGGCGACCGACGTCGGCGCGTCGCTGGAGGGGATCGACGGGCTGGTGCTGTCGGTCACCGGCGGCACGTTCTCTTACAACAGGGCGTCGGGGGCGCATGACGACAACGGCGCGACGGCCGGCGGCACCATCACCGACGCGAGCGCGTTGACGTGGGCGACGGCGCTGGGCACGGCGCCGGTCGGTCGGGACGCAGACGATCGATCTCGAGGCGAGCTGCTCTCGTTGGCGGGGACGGCGACGATCGACGTGTTCGGGTTCTTCACCGGCCAGTTCATCTTCACCGTCGACACCAGCACCGTTCGGCGACGGTCGGTACGGGCGGCGGCGTCAACAGCTGACCGGGGCGCAGCTGACGACGCTGTCGCTGGAGTTGAGGCTCGGACGTGAGGATCGGGCCGGCGAGCGGTCCGCATCTGGTGATCCATGACGGGACCAAGCTCGCGGTCGCGGTGCTCAAGCCGGCGACGCCTGCGGTGGGCGCGACCTTCACGGACACGCGGGCGTGGATCGGTGTCAAGGCGACCGAGGTCGGTGCGTCGTTGGAGGGGATCGACGGGCTCGTGCTGTCGCTGAGCGGCGGCACGTTCTCTTACAACTCGGCGTCGGGCGCGCATGACGACAACGGCGCGGCGGCCGGCGGCACGATCACGAACGCGAGTGCGTTGACGTGGGCGACGGCGCTGGGGACGGCGCCGGTCGTTGGGACGCAGACGATCGATCTCGATGGCGAGCTGCTCTCGTTGGCGGGGACGGCGACGATCGATGTGTTCGGCTTCTTCAGCGGGCAGTTCATCTTCACCGTCGACACCAGGACGGTTAGCGCGACGGTCGGTACGGGCGGCGGGGTCAACACGCTGGCCGGGGCGCAGCTGACGACGCTGTCGCTCGAGCTGGATGGGTCGGATGTCACGATCGGGCCGGCGAGTGGTCCGCATCTGGTGATCCATGACGGGACCAAGCTTGCGGTCGCCGTGCTCAAGCCCGCGGCGGCGCCGGTGGACGCGACCTACACCGACACCCGGGCGTGGATCGGTGTCAAGGCGACCGACGTCGGGGCCTCGCTGGAGGGGATCGACGGGCTGGTGCTGTCGGTCAGCGACGGCACCTTCTCCTACAACAGCGCGTCCGGGGCGCATGACGACAACGGCGCGACCGCCGGCGGCACGATCACGAACGCGAGCGCGTTGAACTGGGCGACCGCGCTGGGGACGGCGCCGGTGGTGGGGACGCAGACGATCGACTTCGTGGCGAGCTGCTCTCGCTGGCGGGGACGGCGACGATCGACGTGTTCGGGTTCTTCACCGGCAGTTCATGTTCAGCGTCGACACCAGCACGGTCAGCGCGACGGTCGGTACGGGCGGCGGCGTGAACGCGCTGACCGGGCGCAGCTGACGACGTTGTCGCTCGAGCTCGACGGGTCGGATATCACGATCGGGCCGGCGAGCGGTCCGCATCTGGTGATCCACGACGGGACCAAGCTCGCGGTCGCCGTGCTGAAGCCGGCGACGCCCGTGGTGGGCGCGACCTTCACGGACACGCGGGCGTGGATCGGTGTGAAGGCGACCGAGGTCGGCGCGTCGCTGGAGGGGATCGACGGGCTGGTGGTGTCGGTCACCGGCGGCACCTTCTCCTATAACAGTGCGTCGGGCGCCCACGACGACAACGGCGCGACCGCCGGCGGGACGGTCACCGACGCGGTGGCGCTGGATTGGGCGGCGGCGCTGGGGACGGCGCCGACGGTCGGGTCGCAGACGATCGACCTGGACGGCGAGTTGCTCTCACGATGGAAACCACCCTGCACTTCGTTCAGTTGGTCCTCGAACACTCCGGATCCTCGGCGCGGAC
>CAVQLN010000019.1:0-314708 GCA_963713365.1 uncultured Planctomycetota bacterium
GGCACGAAACTTATTCCCACGCTGTCGGGAACCGGAAAACCGTTTCGCTGATAAAGGGTGGGCAGACCGGCACCGGGAACCGCCATCGCCACGCCGGAGCGGCCGTCGGTCAGGCCATAGTTGAACGCCAGGTTCCCAGTGCCGCCGCGATCCAGCCCCAGGTCACTGAAATTGAGACTGGCCACCGTGCTGCCGAATAAGGAGTCGCCGATTTCGACGACCTTGCCCAATTCATCGCCGCGCTTTGGTATAAATGCCGCCACCGCCCGGATAGTCGCCCTGAAAAGCGAGCATATTGAAGGCGATTGCGGGAACGGAGAAACCAGAGAACAGATTGCCGTCCGGCGTTGCGTCGCCAGTTTTGGCGACGGCGGAAAGAACCCCGCCATCGCCTATAAATATGCCGCTGCCGCCCGTGAACGTGCCGAGAAAGGCCACGGTGCTGCCACTGATCGCTGGATCGAGCACCCCGGTAAACGTCTCACCGGATGGTGTGAGGTCGCCCGTCTTGGCGATCGTCGTGAGCGGTCCGCCGGCGCCGGCAAAGATGCCCTCTTGGCTGCCATATACACCACGGAACGCCACCGTGGCGCCGCTGAGGGCGTAATTGGCATCGATGGAACTGAAGGTCCCGCTCGGCGGAGCGGCATCGCCCGCGCCCACGATTCGGGTGAAGAATGCGCTCTGGGGATTTTTAACGTTGATGGTGTTGGCCGAGCCCAGATATGCCAGAAAACCCTGGCTGATCAACGGGTCCGCGACAACCTTGGGCGCGTGGGCCCAAGAGACCAGTCGCGGACTGACGGCGGTATTGACCAGGAGGCTCCCATTCACATGGCGTAGGCCATACCCGTAATACACTCCGTCACCAAAACCCGATATGCCAAGGTACACGCGGGCATCAAAGTAAACATTGCCGCCCTCAATCGAGGGGCGTCCGATCGTATCAACGGTGCCGCTTGGGCTGATGAACGGCACTTCCGGAACGCTCATCAGCGTACGCGCGATCTGGGTTCGCGGACCACCACTGCTAGTCAAGATGTTGTCAATGAACCCCGAGAATCCTGCGTATGAACGGCCTTGAAGGCAACCGTGTTGCCACCAATGGCGGCGTCCGCAAAACTGAGATAATTTCCCGACGGCGCCGCAACCGAGGTATCGATGATGTTCGTGAAAGAGTACGGCGCCGCCGAAATCCGAGCGACGGCTGAGATGAAAGATAAGCCAACCAAAGAAAAACAAGTGAGACATTTCATAAATATCCTCCTGGACGATCGGCCCTTTGATCGTACTGATCTAACGCTTCATGCGACGTCCGGCCCGGTTTGTCTCACGAAATCCCAAAAGGCATTTTGAACCACGCGGGCACTAAGGACACTACTGCGTCGTAACCGTCCGTGGACTCTTGAGTCCCGTCGCGATAAAGAGAGTCGCCCTAATGAGATGCGACTAGGGCGGCGAAGCCGCGTCAGCTGGTGGCGCTCGTTCCCGAGACGCCCAGAAGTTTGGCCGCTTCAGCGCGGAAGCGGAGAAGTTCTTCGTTTTTGGGCTGGTTCTTGTCCGTCCATTCGAAGGCCTTGTCGTACCACGTGCGGGCTTCGTCTTTGTGGCCAAGCTGCCAGTGGGCCATGGCCAGAAAAAGCCAATCCGACGCGTCAACTCCGCCTCGCCGCTCCATCGATTTTCCAAGCGCCTCGATGGCACCTTGCCAATGGCCGGCACGATAATGGGCCACGCCCAGCGTGTTCCAGTGATTTCCATCCTTTGGTGCCGCTTCAACGGCTCGCAAGGCGAGCTCAACGGCCAGCGCTGCGTTACGGCTCTCCGGAGCAGGTGCAGTGGCAAGTAACCAGGCCAAGCGGTTGCAGTATTTAGGACTGTCGGGCTTCAGTTCGACCGCCTTGTTCAGGGCCGCGATTGCTCTTTCGTACTTCCTCTGTGCCTCCAGAGAGTTTCCGAGGTTCATATAGAACTCGGCGCAATCTGGCTTGAGTTCGACCGCCTTGCCGTACGCGGCGATCGCATCGTCGACCTTGCCTTGGGCCTCGAACGCCGCGCCCAGCGTATTTCGGTAGATTCCATCCGTTGGCGCAACTCCACCGCCTGTGAAGCGAGCTCGACGGCGCGCGCCAGGTTGCGGCTCTCTGGAGCGGATGCAGTGCAAAGCAACCAGGCCAAGTGGCTGCAGCCGTTGGGATCGTCCGGCTTGAGTTCGACCGCCTTGCTGTAAGCGGCGATCGCATCGGCGAACTTCCCTTGGGCCTCTAACGCCTCGCCCAGCATGAAGTGATCGGTTGCGTTTCCGGGTTCGAGTTCAATCGGCTTCCGCAATGCGGCGACTGCCGCGTCGGGCCTTCCATGCGTATGCAGGTACTTGCCGACTTTCCGGTACAAACTCGCCGCGTCGCTCGGCGAGTCCTTCATTTGCTCGTCGATGAGGTCGACTGCTTCATCCCATTTGCCTTGAATCGCCAATAGCTCCACTAAATGGCGCAGCGTCTCGACTTTTCCGGGAAGATCATATTTGCGATACGTTTCAAATGCCTCTCGATACGCCGCCACCGCTTCATCCCGCATGCCGAGGTCCCGCCGCAATCGGCCAAGCATTTCCATTCCATAGGCAATTTTGGGGTCTCCAGGATCGAGGTGCTGGCGATGAATTGCGAGCGATTCAAGTACCAACGATGTAGCGTCGCCGAGACTACCTGGCTTCCGAGTGGAGGCCACGCACCCCGCCAACCAGGTCATTTTATCAGCGATTGCCACGGGATCGCTTCCTATTTCCTTGTCCAGCGCGATCGCCTCCTGAAGATAAGGAATCGCCTCGGGTGAACCGGTCGATGTCGAATTGAGCGAGCGGGCCATGTTTCCCAGAGCGGTTGCGAGGTTTTCGCGGTCGCCTAATTTTCGAGCAATGTCCAGGCCCAGTTGGGAGTTGGCCTTTCCGCTCGAGACGTCGCCGGCGAGACACTGACAACAGCCCAGCGATCCCAAGGCCCGCGCAAGTCGAAGACTTTCATTTCCTCCGGCCATCCGGTAGCCATCAACCGCTCGCTGATACATCACGACCGCCGGCTCGTAAGCGCCAATGTCCCAGTAGGTGACGCCCAGCATCGTGGAGACGTCGGCCTGGATCTGTGGCTGCTCTTTGAGTTCCTGCTGCACACGACCGGCTGTCTGGTCCAGCAACTCGCGAAGCAGTGTTGGATCACGCCCTCGGGCCATACTCGGACCGGCGCCTCGAAGCATCTGTTGGAGGATTTGCGCAAACTGCTCGCTGCGAATGGCCTGGCCGCGAGCAATATTCGCCTCACGATCGGCGCGAACGGCCTCGCGACGGGCTTGCACCATTCCGATCGACGCGAGCACCAGCCCGATGACAATTGCCGCGGCAATTGCCGACCCGGTTAAGACGCCAACTTTGTGCCGCCGGATGAATTTCTTTGTGCGGTAGATTCGCGTCGGTCGTCCAGCGTTCACTGGTAGATCGGCCAGATAGCGGTGAACGTCGTCGGCAAGCCCCGTTGCAGTTTCGTAGCGCCGAGTGCGATCCTTTTCCAGGCACTTCATGACGATCCAATCCAGGTCACCCTCGACGAGCTGGCTCAAACGACGAGGATCCGCTTTGCGGCGGGCCGCTGTCGCTGTGCGCGATTCCCCCAGCGTGCTAATCCTCGTGCTGGGTTTTGGCGGTTCTTCCTCGCGGATGATGCGCCGGATTTCGTCGAAGGCGGCCGAACTTATCCGCTGTTGGTCGAACGGCGTCGTGCCGGTAAGAAGTTCGTACAACAATACGCCGAGCGAATAGATGTCCGAGCGTGTGTCGATATCGACACTTGTCATCTCCGCTTGCTCGGGGCTCATGTAGAGCGGTGTGCCGACCATCTGGGCGAACGCGGTAAACAGCGTCTTTTCAGTGAGCTGCTGGCCGGTCGCTTTGGCCACGCCGAAGTCGATTACTTTCGGCACCGCGCGGCCGTCGTGCATCGTCACCAGCACGTTAGAGGGTTTAAGGTCGCGGTGGATGATGCCTTTCTGGTGTGCATGCTGGACAGCGTGGCAGACCTGGGCAAACAGTTCCAGCCGCTCGTGGACAGGCAAGTTGTTCTGGTCGCAATACTCGGTGATCGGGATGCCTCGCACGAGCTCCATCACAAAGTACGGGCGGCCGGACTCGGTCGCCCCAGCGTCGAGCACGCGGGCGATGTTCGAGTGGTCCATCAATGCAAGGCCTGCCGCTCGGCCTCAAAGCGGGCGATTACCTGCCGCGTATCCATGCCCGCCTTGATGATCTTGAGCGCGACGCGGCGGCGGACCGGCGGTTGCTGCTCCGCCATGTACACGACGCCCATGCCCCCTTCGCCGATCTGCTCCAGGAGTTTGTACGGACCGATGAGCGTGCCGGGCTGCTCGGCCACCGGTCGCTCGGCGGGAGACAGATCGATCGTGGCGCCGAACTCGGCGGCCGCTTCTTTCAGGAAGCTGTCCGGATTGTCGTGGGCCTTGAGCAGGGCCTCGACCCGTGCCCGGAGTGCGGCGTCGCCGGCCGATGGCCTGCTCCAAGAACTCGGCCCGCTCGGCTGGCGGTTTCTCGGAGGCAGCCGAAAAGATCGACTTGACGTTGTTCGGATCGGCGGTCACGGCAGCTTTCCTGCGATGGCATGGTCCCAGCATGCTATGCGACGTCCGTGCCCGTTTGTCTCACGAAATCGAGAAAACTGCTGAGATTCACCACCATAACATATGGTCATGTGCCCTCGATCTCGCAGCGGAGCCAGGCCCGCGCATAATTCCAATGTCGGTAGGCAGTTGCACGCGAAAGGCCGAGCACCTCGGCCGCCTGTTCGATCGACAGGCCGGTAAACACGCGGAGCTTCACCAACTGCGCGGCCGCCGGGTCTTCTACGGCCAGTTTCGCGAGGGCTTGCGTCCAACGCGAGCAGTTCATCGGGCAGAGTCGTCCACAGCCAGATCCTCGATCCAGCAAATCGACTCGCTGTCGGTCGCCGCCGTGCTTCAGTCGCTTCTTGCGGCGTGCATTTTCAATCAAGATCCGCCGCATCGCCTCGGCAGCAGCGGCGAAGAAGTGTCCGCGGCCGTCCCAATGTTGCCGCTCGCCGTCGGCTCTGGCCATTGCCATTGAATAGTCGCAAGTACGCTTCATGGACCAACCCCGTGGCGTCGAGCGTTTGGCCCGGCTTCTCGCGAGCCAACTTCTGCGCCGCCAGCCGCCGCAGCTCCTCGTAAACAAGGACAAGCAGTTGTTCCGCCGCGGCCGGATCGCCGTGCTCGATCTGGGATAAGATTTGTGTGACGTCGGTCATCAGACGCGACCTTGGAACCTTGGGTCAGACGGTCTGATTGTAGCCGCTTGGCAAGGTGTCGGCTGGAAACGGTTGTTTCTGCCGCATTTGAAGGTAGGACGAGGTTCATATAAGGTTCGTTTGAAGGCACTGGTCCCCATAAGTCTCGTGGTCGACAAAATTTTCGGACGCCAACGTTTCAAAACTCATGCCGGAAATCAAAGTGCCATCAAACGTAGTTTCTGACACAGCTCTACGCTGCCTCGCGGCCAAGTTGCAAACGGGACGCACTTCTATGATGCCAACGCCTTAGCGTCTCACTGCCTAATGTGGGACGGTCATTGGTAAGTTGCGCCACGAGTGAAAATCTCCAAAGCGCGAATCGGCGTGTACGTTGCGCGCTGCGGTAGAGCCCGCCGCGGCCAGATCTGAATTGTTTAGTGAGTGTGTCGCAAGTGTACACCAATTTGGCGTTTTTCGATCTCATAGGTATACTGCGTTCTTGCCGCTGTTATTTAACTAGTGAAACTGAAGGTTGGCGCCTTAAACGACGTGCGGTGTTAGCGACGCCGAGGCGGCCCTGTCGCATGCTTCAGCAACATAGGCCGACTCATTCCTTGTCGGGCGCGATCGAGCGTCTGGCCTGTATTCGCCCAGAATCAGCAGGTGTATATACACCCGCGGCGGGCAGTATCTACGCCTTTGTACACTCTTTTTGATAAGTGGCCAAATGAGTGTTTGAGCCTAGAAAACACGGCAAATATGCTGCGTTGTGGCTTTCAAGAAAAATGGCCGGTTGACATTACGAATGCGGTGCTCTGCCAATTGAAGCTACGCTGGCTATTGCCGCGGGAAGCCGCGGCCGAATCGAGTATTGTATCGCCAACCCCCCAGGACGATCAATCGCAGCGCCGCCTCACGCCCGTGGCATGGCGTCAGCTCCCAAATTACAATAGCCCCCATCGGGGCGGTACCGTCAGGCCGTCGCATTACTTTATCTCCGGAAGTTCCATTAGCAAAATGTCGCGCCTTTCTTGCAACTTGGTTTTGATCGCAGCGTTGTTCCCGGCTTGCGCCGTCGCACAACTCGACGAGACGCCTCTTGACGTAGAAGTTGTTTCCGCTTTTCCAAAAATTGAGTGGCCGGAATGGCTCACTGGGTTAGATGTCGGCCGCCCGCAGGATCCGCGGCCGCTGTTGATCACTGGCGCACGCGACGGCACGAATCGCATTTTCGTTGTTTCGGAGTACGGCTCGATCCACGTTTTCCCTAACAACCCCAAGTCTAGTGAGCTCAAAACGTTTCTCGATATCCGCGACCGAGTGCAATACCATCCCAAGGAGAACGAAGAAGGCCTGCTCGGACTGGCATTTCATCCGAAATACAAGGAGAACGGCGAGTTCTTCGTTTACTACTCGATCAAGCGCGAACCCAACCCGCACACGACCGCGATCTCGCGTTTTCGGGTTTCGAAGGATGACCCCAATCGGGCCGACCCGGACAGCGAGGAGATGCTGATTCAAATCCCACAGCCGTATTGGAACCACAAGGGCGGCACGATTGTGTTTGGCCCTGATGGGTACCTTTATGTCGGATTAGGCGACGGCGGCGCCGCAAACGACCCGCATGGCAACGGCCAGAATCTAGGCACGCTGCTGGGCAGCATTCTGCGCATCGACGTGGACAATAAGGATCCTGGCCTCGAATACGCCATTCCGAAGGACAATCCGTTCGCTGGTCAACCTGGCAAGCGCGGCGAAATCTGGGCTTACGGCATACGCAACGTGTGGCGCATCGCGTTCGATCGCGAGACAGGCCTGCTGTGGGCGGGTGACGTCGGACAGAACATTTGGGAAGAAATCGACATCATCGAGCGCGGCGGCAACTACGGCTGGAACATCCGCGAAGGCAAGCATCCCTTCGCGCCAAACGGTCCAACTAGCGTCAAGCTGATCGATCCCATCTGGGAGTATCATCATGATGTCGGCAAGTCGATTACCGGCGGCCACGTCTACCGCGGCAAACTCGTGCCGGAGCTTCGCGGCGCTTATCTCTATGCCGATTTCGTTAGCGGCCAAATTTGGGCGCTCTGGTACGACGCTGAGAAGAAGCAGGTCACCGCGAATCGCACGATCGTTGCCAAGGGACTCCCCGTGATGTCATTTGGCGAAGACGATGCGGGCGAGGTATATTACGTCACCCAGGACGGCGGCATCTACAAATTCTCTTCGCCCAAGAAAACGGCAGAGCGCTGAGGCCACTCAGCTATTCGCGACTTAGCGCTGTATTTGGATTGCTAAATTCGGCAAGAACGCCGGCGCCTGCTCGGCCAGCCGCGCCTCGAGCCGCGCGGTGCAGTCGCAGTCGCCACATGCCCATGGCTCGGTGCCGTTCTCATCGCGGCAATTGACTCGCGCATGCGCATCTTGAATCTTGACCAGGTCAAAGAACTCTTCCCAGTACGGCCGCTCCTCTTCCAGCGGCATGTTGCAGTAACAAACTTCGACCCAGCGCGCGGTGCCGTCAGTGAATACGCGGGCATCCTGCATATTGCGCAGGTATTCGCCCTCGGCGACCGATCCAGAGCCCAGCGTGCCGCGCTCAATTGCCTCCAGGAGCGCTCGCTGCCTTACCCGGTTTCACTCGTCCACGTACCAAATATCGCATGAATTCATTCTTGCGCTGATATCCGGCGCTGGCAAGCACCGCTGGTATAAATCTGTGTGGTGCCTGGGGCAAGCGAAGCGCCGCCCCGTTGCAATACTATTTTGAGCTGTCATCCCTGCCAACAAAGCCCTTGGTGTGTCCCTGGAAAGTTGCTCGACGGCCGCGCTATAATGACTGTCGCCCGAGGAGCCGCGTTTTATGCCCATCGATGAGCTCAGCGCCGTACCAACTTGATGAAGCGACAATCCGCCGTTTCCGCGAAGACGGCTTCATACGGCTCTCCGGCGTTTTGAGCCCGCAGCTGATTAACGACTATGTGCCGGAAATCGACCGCATGGTGGCCGAGCGCAATCCGCTGAAAGACATCCCGCTCGAGCAGCGCTCGCTCTACGACCAGGCATTCATCCAGGTCAGCAACGTCTGGCCGCACAGCGAAAAGACCCGTGAGCTGGCGTTCAGCAAGCGGTTGGCCCGCATCGCGGCCGAGCTGATGGGCACGCGCGGCGTGCGCATGTGGCACGACCAGGCACTATACAAGGAGCCGTCTGGCGGCTTCACTCCGTGGCACGTTGATCAGCAATACTGGCCAATGGCCAGCCCGCACTCGGTCACTGCCTGGATTCCGCTGCAGGACACCCCGATGGAAATGGGCCCGCTTTGTTTTGGCCGCGGCAGCCACCGCAAACATATTGGGCGCGACCTGGAGATCAGCGCAGAAAGCGAGGAGCAAATCCGCGAGGCGGTCCGGAAGGAGAAGATTGATCAAGTGCAGGAGCCGTTCGCGCTCGGCGACGTGAGCTACCACCTCGGCTGGACACTGCACCGCGCGGGACCCAACACGACGAACCAGCCGCGGCGCGTCTTCACTATTATCTACATGGATGCCGACATGCGCTTGGTGAACCCCAAGAACAAGAACCAGCAGCGCGACTGGGAAATCTGGACCCCGAGCACCAAAGTCGGCGAGATCATGGACGACCCGCTCAATCCGATTCTTTACGAGTCTTGAAACGCGGCTTTTGCAGCTTCTTCAACTCGTCCGATTCGTTTGACATGCGATGGTCAGCTCACGCTCGTCGAAACTGCACCCCGGATTTATCGTTGCAACCCTGCTCAAGTTAAAAAATCGCCTACGTCGTAGCGCGGCAGGAGCGCGGTGAAATTCGATCCTTTGCCCTCGCCAGATTCAACATTTAACGAACCACCGCTTTCTTCGATGAGAAGTTTGACTACCGCCAAACCGACACCTGGGCTGGAGGAGCGTATGGGAGCAGATCGGTAGAATAACTCAAAGGCATCGGCTCGCTCATCCGGTGGCATGCCCAGCCCATTGTCGGTCACGCGCAATTCAATTGAATTTCCCCAGTGGCTGAGCGCAACCGTGACTCGACATTCGCCCTTGTCGGAATCGCGATATCTCAGCCCGTTGGAAACCAGGTTGTCGAGAATATGCCGAAACCTCGCCGGAAACCAGTTGACCGTCTCGGTCCCCAATTCCATGTGCAGAATTGCTTGCGAAGCGCCCGACAAACGCTGTTGCCAACGGAACACTTGCTCGACCAACGGACGCACGGCAATCGCAATTACCTGATCATGGGCTGGATGGTAGCCCGGCGGATCCTGAAGATCCCGCATCACAGCTGCGACTTCATCGACGGACTGCGTGATACGCGCCGCTGGTTCCTCCGGCAACGTGTTCTCTGCCAAGACCGCCCGCGTGCTTTTTAAGGCCTCACAGACAGCCTGTCGCAAAAACTGCCCATGTTTCCTCAGGCGATCAACCTCTAGTTCCAAATCGGCAACATATACCAGCAGAAGATGATCGTTCGAAACCGGCTTTAATTCGGGTGGTGAAATACGCACGAAGACCTTCCTTTGGAACTAGTATCCTAATCAGCGATTAAACGACAATCGGAGAAGCCGCATCACGGCGTGGACGTCCGCTTAGCGCGGGCCGTCGCTGTCAGACGATGTCTTAACCGCTCCAGTCGACGTCTCGCCGCCAGCTTGATCTCGTGCAGTGGAAGCGGCATGTCCATGACCGCCGTGAGATCGGCAAGAGCTTGGTCGTTATTTCCTTTGGCCGCGAAAAGTAAAGCCCGGTTGTACAAAGCCATGGCTTTCACGTCCTCGGACGCGCCGGCGTGCTCAATGGCCGTCGTGTACGCCGACATAGCGCCTTGCGAATCATCCTTTTCCGCGCACGCCATTCCTTTTCTGTAGAACGACAACATCTCGTTACGATTCGAACGTCGCCAAAACCACCGCTTGAAAAGGTTCATAGCCGACCGTCTTTGAATCTCGAGGCCTTCAATTCTGTTGATAATTGCGCAACTTCGGCAGGATCGCGCATCGTGTCGCGTTACTTAATCGCCGATTGCCTGGAATCGCCCTGTGATTTCTTGGACGTCTTGGTGCGAGACCGCGCGGCTCCGCTGCGGCCAGCTCGCGACATCGCTTCCGAGTCGACGCGAAAGGCTTTCGTTTCGGATTCTCGTATCGCTCCGCGCGAAGAAACCAAAACGCCAGGCCGCCCGTGTTGTGGCGCGGCCGCCCTGCCGCCGCTGTATTGCGCACGCCCAACGACCCCTTCTTACCGGTTTTCCGCCATCCGCGACGTTCCATGATCATGCGAATCAAGACGCCAATTGCTTGACGAAATCTCTGGCTGCGGCGTGGATGAATCCTGCCGAGGAACCGATTGATGGCGGGCATCGATTCAAGTTCCCGCACCACGCCGGCCAGCGGCGCGCGATCATGGTGAATCTCCGAGTCCTCCATCCGCCGCTGCCGATCCACATCATTAAAAAACTCCAGCGCCGCCTCAAACGGTCGCTCCGAGGCGCTGACAACGTCGGCAAATGTTCTGCCTTGACGGTCGGCGAGGAATTCCTCGCGGGTGATCGAAATAGCCATCTTCCTTTTCCTTTGTATGCGTTTTATTTGGAGATGCAAATTTTGCACCTGCAAAAATTATACCTTGAAGTCCGGCCTAAAGCAAGATTTCTTAAACCCGCGGTGGCAATCGAGATAAAGCGCGGCTCAACCGCGCCGCGCAGTCGCTTGAATCGCAGCTTGATGCGACGCCCTCGGCAGCTTGCTGGCAACTTGGTTCTGAAGCGGCCGTGCCGGCCGCGCCAGCCAGCGACGCGAAACGGTCGTCGGTCTGGGCAGCGACGGCCCTTTTCAAGTCAGCTTCGGTCGATAAAAATAAGAGCCGTTTATGACCCACAGAATTTGGAGGCATCAACATGCGATTACTTGCTATTGCGATTGTCGTGGCCGGACTTATTGTGGTGTGTGGCCAATCATCGGTTTCCGCCGTGGACCAGAAGAAGTCCGACGACAAATTCAGTGTGGGCGATCCCGCGCAAAATTCGAAGGTTTAATTGGCACTGACGACAAGAAGCACTCGCTCGAAGAATTCGAGGAAGCCAAGGCGGTCGCTCTGGTCTTCACGTGCAATCACTGCCCGGTGGCCAAGGCTTATGAAGATCGGCTCGTCGCGCTGCAAAACGACTACGCTGACAAAGGCGTGCAAGTCATCGCCATCAATGTCAACAACGTCGATGCCGACAAGCTGCCGGCCATGAAAGAACGCGCCGAGGAAAGGGGCTACGAGTTTCCGTACCTGTATGATCCGTCGCAAAAAGTCGGCCGCGACTATGGGGCCAAGGTGACGCCGCACGTATTCCTGTTGGACGGCAAGCGGAACCTCGCGTTTGTCGGCCCTGTCGACGACAGCCAGGACGAAGCGAAGATCAAACACAATTATCTGCGCGACGCAATCGACGCTGTGCTCGCCGGCAAGAAACCGGCAGCGGCGGAAGTAAAGCCGTTTGGCTGCGGTATTGCCTATGAATAGCGGCGCCGCGCAAAACATCCGTCGGTGCCAGAACTCCCTCCCCCTTTGGGGGAGGGTCGGGGAGGGGGTATTTTCGCGTGCCGCTTTTGACGAGAGCCACACCGCTGCCACCGCGTTCGCTGCGTTCGGTATCGGGCTACTGGCGCTTGTTGGCTGCGCTCCGCCGGGCGAGTCGAACCGCGAACGGCCGCCGAGCGGCTGCGCCGCCGATTTCCGTGCGCATTGTGGACGCCGACGAGTATCAGCAAACGCTCTCCAAGCTGCGCGGCAAGGTGGTGCTCGTCGACTTCTGGGCCACCTGGTGTGCGCCCTGCGTCAAGCAATTCCCCCACACGGTAAGCCTCGAGCGCAAGTACAAGGACCGCGGGCTGTCTGCGATCAGCGTCTCGCTCGACGATCCGTCGGAAGCAGCCGCGCAGTGCGCGACTTCCTGCAAAAGCAGGACGCGCACTTCGACAATCTCCTCAGCAAGTACGGCGCCGGCACCGAATCGATCGACGCATTTGGACTACCCGGCCCGGTGCCGTGCTACCGCGTCTACGATCGCGCGGGCGAGCTGCGTCACGAGTTCTCCGTCGATCCCAGCGCCGAGCGACAATTCACGCCGGATGATATCGACGCGGCCGTCAAAGAATTGTTGTGAGCCATGTGCGATGGATCGGTGCACCGACCGATTGGCAATGATTGGCCGATTGAAAGACCGTAAAACGCAAGGCAAATCCGCCGATGATTGACCTTCGTTTCAAGCTGAACCCACGCCGCGCGAGAAATCCCCACGTGTTCCGCCGTGCTACACGGAATCGCCACGCGATACAACGTTGAGAATTATCGTACAACCCTGTCGGTGAAGGCCGTGGCTCGTGGGGCGGCGTTGTACACGACGCCGCAAGCCAGGCACCTCGTTACGGAAGACTGCTTTCTCATCCTCAACGAGGGTCAGCAGTACTCGTTGGAGTTTCAATGGCCATCGTCCACTGAGACTATCTGCCCTTTTTTTCAGCCGGGCTTTTTGGAACACGTTTCCTATTGCGGGTCGGCGCCCATCGAAAAACAACTTGACGATTTGGCGACACCGAAGCGCTGTATGGAATTCTACGAGCACTTGTATCCGCGAACCGGCGAAGTAGGACGGCTGCTTGATGAGCTTCAAAGCGGCATATTGACGGACCGTGCATCCAGCGTTTGGCTCGAAGATCAGATGTACGAGCTGGCTGGCGCACTTGCGAGGTTGAATGGCAATGTCTCCAAAGACGTCGAAAAAGTGGGGGCAATACGTTCGTCCACACGGGACGAACTGTATCGCCGTCTCCACCGCGGACAAGATTTTCTAAGCGCATGTTTTGCCAGCCCGATTAGCGTCGCGAGTGCGGCGCATGCAGCGAAACTCTCGCCGGCCCACTTTCACCGTCAATTCAAGGCACTATTTTGCCAGACGCCGATGCAATTTTTACAGCAGCGGCGACTGTTCGCCGCGCGCGGCTTGCTGCTGGGCACCGACGAGCCTGTGACCAACATCTGTTTCATGATCGGCTTCGAAAGCCTAGGGGCATTCTCGTCACTTTTCCGTCGCCGGTTTGGCTGCTCACCCAAACAGTACCGTAGGCTGCACTGTACAGGGCGAAAAAAGCAGTCCTGAAGAAGCTCGATTGCGGCACGTTTGTCAAACTACAGCACGACGTGCGGTGGGGTTCAATCGAGTATCTCGTTCCACCTGGAGGAGACCAAGTCCATGCGTTTTATTGCCGTGGTACTGATGCTGCTGCTTGTTTGCACAAACGTCCAATGCAATCGGGCGAAAGAAGAGACGGCCGCAACGAACGATTTCGAGAGAATTCAAGGTACCTGGGCGCTCACTTCCGGTGAGCGACATGGTGAAAAGTTCACCGCGGAGGTGACAACGAACGTAAAGCTTACATTCGCCGGTAATACTCTGAGAACGCAGAAAGGGGACGACGTGACAGAGGCAACCTTTACGCTCCATCCGGAACTGAAACCCAAAGGCATCGATCTTGACATGGACGGAAATATTGGACTTGGAATTTACAAACTGGAAGGGGAGAAGTTGACCATTCTGCATGGCGAGATTGATCTGCCGCGACCTGCCGATTTTGGCGCGGTGAAAAATGGTGATTTAACAATGCTGGTCCTTGAGAAAATCGAGTAGCGTGAATTGCATCCGCCGTCCCACGATATATCAAGCAAACACAGAGAAAGTCGGACCATGTTGGCCCGGCTATATAGTCCGGCGATCTTGACCAGGCTGCTCAGGCTGGGGCGTCAATGCCCTGACCTATCGCCGCTGGGCGCTGTCGCGGCGGTCGCGCAGACGGCCGGCCAAGCCGGCGATGCGCGGATCGCGGTCGTTGATGGCCACCTGCCAGGCTTTTTCGATCAGCGTCGGATCGTCTGAGGTGGCCATGATTGTCACCGCCAACAGGCGCACGTCGCCAGCTGCGTCGTCGGCCAGCAGAATGAGCCATGGGCGTGCGTCGACGCCCGGCTCCGTCAAGATATCGTCGACCAACCGCAGCCTCTCGGCGGCATCGACCGAGAATAGTTGGCGGACGAGTCTGGCCGATAATCGGCCGAAGCCGCGGCGTGTGAGTTCTTCGTCCAACGGGAATACGTCGCTACCGCTGGCCACGAGCCATCGCGCGAGCAAGTGGCGAGAGTCGGCGTCGGCCAATGCGCCGGCGGCGCCTGAGAAATTTTCTTGGTTCGCGGCGGCAGCCGATTGCCTCCGAGAGGTGCCTTGCTCGACGACGACCGCTCGACTGTTGATCGGCATTGCAGGTAACATGCGAAACACCGGGTGGGCCCATTCTCCGCGCCAAGGCGACTGGAACGCGCCCACGGGGCTTGTGTCGCTCGGTCCATCGCCATGCGCGCCAATTGCCGCCGGGGCAACATTCAACAAGAGCTCGCTTCGCTCGATTGGCGCGCGTGCTGCGCCGGAATCGTCGGGCGTATTTGCGGCAGGTTTCCGAAGCATGTTCGCATTTGCGAGCGCCGAGCGTGCATCGACATTCGCTGCGAGCTTTGGTTCCATAACCGTTCGGCGCGATGCGACATGTGGATTTGTCGGTGGTTCAACAGCGGCTGCAACAATCGGTGGACTAGCGGCGGACAAACCGCGGTCGACCAATGCTTTTGTTGCGCTTTCGTTGGCGGCAATCGACGCCAGAATGGAGTCGCAGTGCATCGCCACGAGCGGTGAATCGTCGACTTGTATTCGATTGGCGATCCGCAATATTCGGCGGGTTGTCGCCGCTACCCAAGGGTGATCGGCGGAAGAAAACGCAGCCTGGTGTGCGGCCAAGGATTGGGCCACCTCGGCCAATTGGCGCGCCACCGTCGATACGCGCCGCTCGCTGTCGATCTGACGGCTCCAGCGTCGAAGCAGCCCGCTCACCAGCAGCTGTGCTTCTTTGGCGATTTCCTGGTCGGGCGATGCGGCGGCCGAGACTAGCACTTCGATCGGCGGGCGCGGCATGGCAGCCAATTGGCGCAGCGCGGCCGTGGCATCATCCGCTTCATGATGCGCGACGCGGTCAGCCAGCTCGGCGACAATTTCGGCTCTTTGCCGGGTGGCCAGCTGGGCCACCAGGAAAAATACGATTGCGACTAAAACTGGCAGTGAGAAGTAATAAGAAAGATGACGACGCTTGGTCGGCGCAGACACATTAAATCTCCAGCGGCACTGCGTGCGCGGAACGACGAGTGCCGCATTTTCGTGCGATCCCGCTGCCGCGGGCAAGGGCAGTTCCGCGCAGCGGTCGCACCGTTAACTTCAACTGGTGGCAGCAAGACAGCACGCCAGCGCTTCGATGTAATCGCGCCGCTCCGAGACGCGAATACATGTCTTCGGCGAAAACTCGCCCAGGTTGCCGCCTGCTATCTCTGATCGGCTCGCGGCTGAGTCAAGGTTTGCTTGTCGGGCAAGGGATCAAGGTTTTTTCTGTCGGCCGCTCGGCGAAAAGGCCGAATTATTTAGCGGATCGACACAGCTTAACCGGCCGACGGGCGTTACGGCTTCTGCTGGCGCGGCAAGCGTCACTGGCAGCATGCGCCGTGGCATGAGCGCTTGCGCGAGTGGTGCTTCGATTCTTCGCCAAGCTTCGGGGGGGACATCGATGAGTTGCATTCAACGTCGCGCAGGCGAATTTGCGGTAGCTGGACACGTAAGAGTTCAGCCGCGCGGTGGGCGCACGACTATTCCAGCTAAATCCTCACGAGTTAAGCTAAGCGGAGTTTGTCGAGGGCAATTCCTCACCAGCATCGCCTGCGCTGCCGTTCTTTGTTTGCTGCCCCTGGCAGCTCTAGGCAACAATACTGAGGCAACCTCCAGCCGAACCGCCCGCGACGAAGCGGTGCGAGCCATTCCCTGGCGTCAGATTCCGGCCGAGCACCGTCGGGCTGCGCAATATATCGTCAAAAATGCCAGCATTTACCGCCGGCTGCCAACGCGCGTGATCGACTGCGACCCCGACATGTTCAACTTTTTGTTGCAACACCCGGAGGTCATCATCGACGTGTGGCGCGTGATGGGCATCAGTCAAGTGGCGTTGCAGAGGCTGCCCGACGGCGATTATCGATGTAGCGACAATGCTGGGACCACCGGGACGGTGCGTTTTCTGTTCTCGCAGTGGGGTCAAGACTGCGCAAAACCTGGCCGTCGTTTTTGCCGACGGCACGTATGAGGGAAAGCCGTTTGTGACTCCACTCAAGGCACGCTCAATTATCTTGCTCCGTTCCGGCGCGGTTCGCGAATCGAATGGCCGGCATTATGTAACTGTGCGGATTGATTCGTTTGTGCGCATCGAACAGATGGGCGTTGAGCTTGTGGCCAAGACGGCGCAGCCATGGATCAGTAAAACGGCCGATCGAAATTTTATCGAAACCCTCAGCTTCGTCAGCAACTTTTCGCGCACGGCCGAGAAGAACCCACAGGGCATGCAGCGCCTGGCGACGCGGCTGGCATCGATCGATGAGCCAACGCGCAAGGAGTTGGTGGCCGTCTGCTTCAGGACCGCCGAGCGGTATACCCAAAACGGAAAACCACCGCGTGACGATACGCCGCTGCTGGCTCATCGCACTAACGCTTCCGCGGCTCCGGCGCGATAAGCCGTACGATCTGCGCAATTACGTGAAGTGCGCCTTCGCCAGATCGGCGACTGCTTTGAGATCCGTCTTGCCGCTGCCGAGCACAGGGATCGATTCGACTTCCATGAAGCTGTCGGTTCCGGGAATCCACAGATTCGGCAGGCCATCCGCGGACAGCTGGCGGCAAATCTCCTCGGGCTGCATGTCGAGCGAAGTATGAACGACCACAAGACGTTCGCCTTTGCGTTCGTCGGGAACGCAAGTGACGAGCACTTTTAGGTGGCCTTCCTCTTCCACGCCGAGGATTTTTTGAATCGCCTCCTCGACGCGCACGTGAGGAACCATTTCGCCGCCGATTTTCGAGAAGCGGCTCAAGCGGCCGGTGATGTGAATGAAGCCCTCAGTGTCGATCATCGCGATGTCGCCGGTGACGTACCAGCCGTTGTGCATTACTTTCGCAGTTTCCTCGGGCTGGCCAAGGTAACCCTTCATTACGTTCGGACCTTTGACAAGCAGCATACCGGGCGTGCCGGGCGGAAGCTCGTTGAACGAGTCGGGATCAACAACCTTCGCGGAGACGCCGGGCACCGGTCGACCAACCGAGCCCTCCTTGCAATCGATGTCCAAACTCTTCGAGCGGCTGCGCGGAACGTTCACCGACACCAGTGGCGAGAGCTCCGTAGTGCCGTAGCCTTCGACTGGCCGCACGCCAAACTTTTGCTGGAATGCTTCGCACAACGCGCACGGCAGTTTCTCCGCGCCGGCCACGACGATCTCGAGTGTCTTTAGCTCCTCCGGTTCGCAGCGCCGCAAGTAACTGCGCAAAAACGTGGGCGTGGCCAGGAAGATGGTTGCCCGCCGCGAACGCGCCAGCTTGGCGACCACGCGCGTATCCAACGGTGAGAAGTGATAAGCCGTCCGAATATCGAGCAGCAGCGGGCCCCACAACGTGACGGTAAA
The DNA here is from genome assembly GCA_963713365.1 of uncultured Planctomycetota bacterium. Classification (GTDB taxonomy): domain Bacteria; phylum Planctomycetota; class Planctomycetia; order Pirellulales; family Lacipirellulaceae; genus JABDGM01. The sequence continues at coordinate 17,900 of CAVQLN010000019.1, forward strand.
CCCAAGCGAATGAAAAAACGGCACGATGCCCAGGATGCAGTCGTCAGGCCGCGGGTGCACCACTTGATCGATTGCCTCGACATTGGTGGCAATGTTGTGATGGGTAAGCATCACTCCTTTTGGCATCCCGGTGGAGCCAGAGGTGAAGATGACCGTGGCCACGTCATCACCACGAATGCGATGCAGCCCCAACAGGCGATCGAGCAAGAATGCTGGAACGATATAAGCGGCTATAGCGCCGGCCAACTTATCTCCGCGATGCACTTTCTCGCGAAGGTCCTCGAGATATACGAATTCTGCCTCCAAACTGTTTTGGAACTTCGCCATCGCCGGGTTTTCCAAAAACTTCCGGCTTGTGAGAACGATGCGAATATTAGCCCGCCGGATGCAGGCATTCACCACTTCCGGCGACGCACTGTAATTCAGATTCGCTGTGATGCGGCCTGCCATCGACAAAGCGGCATTGGCTACGACGGCACCCACTGCAGGCGGCAGCAGCAGGCCCACATGACGGTCGTCGTCGCGCAGCACATGTCGCAGCAAAAGGCGTCGCGATACCAAAATGTGCGCAAGCAGATTGCCTCCGCTGAGTTCGGCGCCGGTCGAATCCGCGATTTTCCAGGTGAACTTCTTTTTGCGGCAATTGCGGATCATCGCGCGGGGCAGGGCGGCGGTGCGCTGTTTGCGCCCTGCCATCGCGTCCGCGCCAAGATCTTGCACTGCTTGTCGCACTTCAAAAATGTCTTTCGCTTGGGCAATCGGCTTGCCGAACCAGATAGAAACCCGTTTTGGCCGCGTCGATGGCCATTTCCAAAAAAACTTGCCGCCTCGGAAGCTGAAAATGCTGCCCCACAGCTCGTCCAGATAAACCGAGATCAGCGGAGCGTCGGTGCCGCGCTGTATCTCCAACACGCCGGACTTAAAGGATTGCAGTTGACCGGATCGGCTGATGCCCCCTTCGGGAAAGATACACACCAGATCGCCTGCTGCAAGGCCTCGCGAGCTGTCTCGATGCCGCGATGCGCCGCTTTGGGTGTGCCCTTGATGGGAATCGCCCCCATAATCTTAGCTAGCCCGCGGCTCCACCAATTCGTCAGAAGGTCGCGATCAACGAGCAGCCGCACAGTGCGCGACGAGGTGGTTGTGAGCAAGAGGCCGTCGAGCCAGGAGATGTGATTGGGAACAAGTATCGCACCACCTTGCTCCGGAATATTTTCCCGTTGATGGACGCGAATCGTATAAATGGAATGCGTGATGAGCCAGGCCAGAAACTTAATCGTGGCCTGAGGAATCAAGACAATGATGTAGACAAAGACCGGGATGGTGGCGATCCCGCATAAGAGAAAGATCTCTCGGGAGGTAAACATGGCATGGCCACCAATGGGCCGGCGCAACAGCCCGTAAATGATGGAAGCCAGAAGCATACCGCCGAAGGTCAGAAAATTACTCGCCGCCAGAATCGTTCCGCGGTGCTCGACGGGACTACGATCCTGCATGTAGGCAGCAAGCGGTATGTCGAACAACCCAGCGCTTACGCCCAACAGAAGCAAGAAGGCGCATGCGGCGACGTAACTAATCGTGTAAGCGCCGGCCGGATCGACCAGCACACCTTCCACGGTAAACAGCAAAAACGAGAACAGAGCCAAACCGCCAGCCCCCAGGGGCAGAATCCCGAGTTCGACCTTTCCGCCTGACCACAGGCCGGCCAGCACGCTGCCCAGTCCGACGCCCACAACCAACGACCCCAAGAGCAAAGTCACATGCGTTTGCTTCTCGACCATGCTGCCTTCGGAGGCGAATTGATCGATGTTCAATTGGAATAGCATGGCGAACGTCCAAAAGAACATGATCCCAAGCGCCACGCGCAGAAGCGCCCGGTCGTGACCAAGCGACTTAAGATCGCGCACCGTTTGGCGGGCCATGTCCCAGGGAAAGACGCGGCTCGGGTTGGCCGCTTTGAGGCGCATGATGCACAGGCTTGCCAGCCAACCAGCGATTGCAATGCCTATCATGACGAGCGCCGATTTCCACCACTTCTCTTGGCCATGTTCTCCAGTGACCGATTCCAGCGATAACCAATTGCCAATTGCGGTTCCGACCACGGTGGCTACTACCGTAGTGAGACCGAGTAAGCCGTTGGCCGAGGAGATTTTGCTGGGCCGGAGCATTTCCGGAATGCTGCCGAGCTTGGCTGGACCGAATAGTGCCGCTTGGGAACCGATCAACGCCACGACGCCAAACAACAAATAAACATCGCCAATCAAAATCGCCACCACGGCGATTGCCATGATGGCGATTTCCGCGATCTTGCACTTGATAATCACCTCTCGCTTGCTGAAGCGGTCGGCCAAGTAACCGGCCGGAGCGGCAAGGAGCAAATAAGGCAAGACGAGGCAGCCTGAGCCAACGGCAAGCACCGTGCTGATTTGATCTTTGGAAACATATTCCTTACCCAACCCGATCACTAACCAGCGCAAGATGTTGTCGTTCGCTGTACCGAGAAACTGCGTAAGCAGCAGCCCAACGAACGTCAACGACATCAGACCTTCGCGCTGGTCGGTGTGAAGCGCGTCGGTCGAATGCAGGTCTGAAGTCGCAGGCTGGCTAATATGATGCATGACAAAGCATATAGTGGAACACCGGCATGGCCGTTTGAATCGAGAAATCTTCAAATGTCGCCGCAATCGGCACCATCCGCCAGGCGGCCTCGATCATTTCGGCATGTTCGTTGCCACCGATATGATTCTCACGATTGGGACCATCGCTCGCCATGTCAAGTCGCTAGTTGATTGGACTCGATGAAAGGTGTTGAAGGCCCACAGTCTATTTTGGATCGAATGCGGGCGGCTGCGCCGCAGGTCACCCGGTATGGGCAAGCTCATGGACCTGAATCGCCACCAATTCTTATTCATTGGTTTCCTGCTCCTTTTGATCGGAGTGCAGTTTCGTTATGTCAGCGCGTATGTCTTAAATCCGGAAGCTACGCGATTTCTCGCCGAGCGCACCGGACAAGCGACACCCGGAGTGTCATCCTTTATGTCCGCTACGGCCGGTACGTCGGCCGCGCCGCGAAAAGTGCTTGAGCCGCCGGAATGGCTGTCTTGGTGCCTGATCTCGGTAGGCGTCGTACTCTGTTTACATTCGCTGGCAATGCCACGCCCGGCGTAACGGCCTCAATCCTACGAGGCCGACTGCGGGCAACGAACGCATTGGCGACGGGCGCGGCAATATGACGTGAAGGCCATCGTCCGCTCGTGGTGGTATTGAACAATATCCGTCGGGCGCGGCCGAAGGGACTCGTGCTTGCAGCCAGTTCTACACGTCGCTATTATCGATAATAGTGGCGTGCCTTATCGCGCATGCGGCCAAGGCGCCAAGTTTAGATTCGTATGGCCCGGCAGGCATAGGCCGATCGGCCGCGATTTCGGTCGTAACCGGGTCCCTTTGGCTTGCAGAAGGAATCCCAAATACATGGCCACACCGCGACGCATTAAAGTTACCGAATCGGGCAAGGTCAGCGTGGTGACATTCAACGACTCGAAGATCATCGACGAGTCTGAGATTCAAGAATTCGGCCAGGAATTGTACGATTTGGTCGAACGCGACGGGCGAAAGAAAATCGTGCTCAATTTCGCCAACGTCGAGTTCTTGTCCAGCGCGGCGCTTGGCAAATTGATCGGCTTTGACAAGAGGGTCAAGCAGCACAGCGCCGAACTCATGCTGTCGAATATTCGTCCCGAGATTTATGAAGTGTTCGCCATCACCAAGCTGACAAAGCTGTTCGTCATCAAGGACGACGAAGCGGACGCGTTGGCTGCGATCTGAAAACTCGATTGGTCGCGGTTTCATCGGCAGTTGATTCGAACTAACTCCATTCGCCAATTGTTTCGCAAGCCATCGGCGGAAAGTCCAAAAGCATGTCGGACCATCGCTGGAGTTGGACCGCCGTCAGGAGCCTGCCCAGTCAACCGGACGCGCACCGTCCGTTAATGGACGAGATTCTGGACGAATTGAAGAAACTTGGTTGGGACCGACGTGATTCTTTTGGCGTCGAGCTCGCACTTGCCGAATCGCTCACCAACGCGATTCGCCACGGCAATCGGCTGGACGAGAATAAACAAGTGTCGGTCGAATGCAAGCTGAGCCCCGAGCGATTCTGGCTTCGAGTTTGCGATGAAGGGCAGGGCTTTGAGCCGCAGTTGGTGCCCGATTGTACAGCGGACGAAAACTTGGAAAGTTCCGGCGGGCGCGGATTGGCCCTGATCAAGGCATTTATGAGCCATGTCGAACACAATCAAAGTGGCAACTGCGTGACGATGGAAAAAATCCGCTCGGGCGAGGCATACAATCAGAACAATTGCCGGCCTTGCGATGCCGGTGACTCTGCGGCAAAATGATGTGTTGCCGCTCACTCAAAAGTCTCGATGCGCCATGGAGTAACGGTGGTAGCCCGTATCTATTGATCCCCTGTAGCTCAGTTGGTAGAGCGAGCGGCTGTTAACCGCTATGTCGTAGGTTCGAGTCCTACCGGGGGAGCTGAAACCACTAGAGAATCCCGACGATTATCGAAATCGCCGGGATTTTCGCATTCTTGTTCCGATACTTGCTCGTCTATTCCTTCACGTTGTGGTGCTTGCTGCTGCGCATTTTGCTGCGCTTTTTCGGAGCCAGCATTTGGCGCGCGCGGCCCTCGGCTGAAGTAGCTTCGTCGCCCGTCTGCTTCTCTTCGTCGGCCGACTCAAGGACTTTTGGGGAATTGCCACGCGCTGTCACGTTACGACGAACTATTGCACATCCTTGCCTTGGGAACAATAGGTCGAGTGGTGGAGCATGGGCGTGCAAACTCCTCGTGCTCCACACGCCGCTCATCTCTTGGAGTGGATCAAGTGCGGGGCAATCATTCTTGTTGAGCGACAAGGGGCGCGTCTCGATTCGCTGGTGACGAAGTTCGCGAAATACACCGCTGAACCTTGGGATATGTGTGTCTCACGGACTGTTATTCGCGGACAATTCAGCCGACCATAGGTGCTCAGCCAACGGCAAAGCGCTAATGCCTTCCTGACGACGTGCCAGGCGAATACAAAGAGGCGCTACGTCAAATTTTTGACGAACCGGAACGCCCTACGTCTGGCGTTCGGCGACTTTCTGGGCCATTTTGTAGGGCGAAGCGGAGCGGCGGTCCGCTCGTCGGATTGCCTTGAAGCGTTTTTCTCTATGGATAATTGATGCCAACTGTCACGATCGATCTCCTGGCAGGTGACACAGATTTGGGAGATTTTCTCGAGCTGCCCCGTACCCTTTATCGCGACGATCAGAACTACATCCGCGAGCCTTTGGCCAAAATCCGGGCGAGCCTGTTACGGGAGCGTTTTGCGGACCGGCAGAAGGCGTTCCTGTGGCGCAGCGGCAATCGTGCGCTGGCCCGCGTCGTCGCCCGGGTGTCGCCCGTGCTATTGGATGAGGACGCGGCGCCAATCGGCATGTTGGGATTTTTCGAGGCGTTCGATGCGCCCGACGAGGTGATGCAATTGCTCTGCACGAGCATCGGCTGGCTCAAGGACCAAGGCGCCAATACCGTCATCGGCCCGATGGACGGCGACACCTGGCATCGATACCGGTTCAACGTTGGCCCGTTCGATCGGCCGCCGTTTCTGATGGAACCGTACAACAAGCCGTACTATGGCGAGCTGTGGCAACAGGCGGGTTTCCAACCGCTGGAAAACTACTATTCCAAGGTTGTCGACGACGCCGAAGCCGCAGCGGCGCCGCTGGCCAAGATTCGCCGCCGCGTGCTGGAGCATGGGTATCGCTTGCGCCCGATGGCGATGGATCGCTTCGAGGCGGAAATGGAAATCATCTATCGGCTTTCCAAGGAAATCTTCGCCGACAATTTCCTGTACGAGGAGATCTCGCTGGACGACTTCCTCGCCATTTACCGCCCGGCCCGATCGCTGATCGATCCGCAACTTGTGTTGATCGCCGAAACGGCGACGGGCGAGCCGGTTGGATTTGTCTTTGCGCTGGTGGACTACCATCAGGCGGTGGCCGCCATGCACGGCGGCGAGGGGCTGCTCGCCAAGCTGCGGTTCCTGATGAATCGCCGCCATTCTGGTGCGGTGAACATCAAGTCGCTCGGGGTTGTGCCCGCGCATCGACGCTCGGGCCTGGCCGCGGCGCTGACGTGCCAGATCTACCAAACGATGGTGCAGAAAGGATTCCGCCGGGCCAATCTCTGTTTAATTCGCGAAGGCAATCCGTCAGCCCGGCTTGACGGCGATGTCGGAACCGTCAGCCGTCGATACGTGCTTTACCACTACCCAAACGAGCGAGCATGACAGCGCCTGACGAGAACGTCGCTTCATTTCTGGCCCGCAGCGCGGCGGCTCACGGCTCGCGGACGGCGCTGGTGCTGCAGGATTCGAGAGCAACGGAGAGCCGCGTTTCGTTCGCCGAACTCTGGGAGCGCGTGGATCGAACCAGCGCGGGGCTGCGCGGCGCGGGCCTTGAGGCGGGTGATCGTGCCATCTTGATGATCCCCATGTCAATCGACCTTTACACCCTTCTGCTGGCCGTGCTCAAGTGCGGCGCCATCGCCGTGTTTGTCGATCCCTGGGTGGGACGACGGCAGATCGCCGCCTTCGCCTCGTTCGCAAAACCGACAGCGTGGATCGGAGTACCGAAAAGTCACCTGCTGCGGATGATTGACTCAGCCCTGCGCGAGATCCCGCTCTCAGTCACAACGGGCTGGCGGTGGTTTGGGCTGGGAGGCCGCTTCACACTGCGAGACATGCAGCGAGCGGCCTGCGACGGGCGAATCGCCGCAGTCGACACTTCCGATACGGCGATGATCACCTTTACCAGCGGCTCCAGCGGCTTGCCCAAGGGCGTCAACCGCACGCACGGCTTTCTCGCGGCTCAGCACGAGGCGCTGCAGCAGGAGTTTCCGCAGACCGATGACGATATCGACATGCCCATGTTTCCAGTGTTCGCACTAAACAACTTGGGCCGCGGCGTGCCGTCCGTGATTCCGGCGATGGATTTCCGCCACGTCGACCGCGTCGACGCCGCGGCGATTGCAGCTCAGATGGGCCGTCACCGCGTGACTACGTGTACCGCGTCGCCACCATTCCTCGATCGCCTTGCGGAGCATCAACAGAAACATCCCGGCATCTCTCTGCGGCGGATCTTGACGGGCGGGGCGCCCGTGAGCGACCACCAGCTTGCCGCTTGGCGGCGCGTCTGGCCAGGCACGGAGTTAATTGTTGTGTACGGTTCGACCGAGGCGGAGCCGGTCGCGCACATCGACGCCGACGAGCGCCTCAGCGTTCAGGCGGAGTCCAAGCCGCGCGGGTATTGCATCGGCAAGCCGAGCCGTCTCGTTCGGCTCCGCGTGGTGCGGATTCACGACGGTCCGATACGTCTCGATGGCGGTGACTGGTCTGGTTGGGAGTTGCCGCCGGGCCAAGCGGGCGAACTGATCGTCAGCGGCGGCCACGTCGCACAATCTTATTTTCAGAATCCGGCGGCCACCGCCGAGAACAAAATCATCGACGCCGACGGCACCGTCTGGCATCGGATGGGCGACACGGGCTACGTTGACAGCGAGGGATACGCCTGGCTCGTCGGCCGCGTCCATTCGACGATTTATCGCGGCGGTCAAGCGGTCCATCCGCAATTGGTGGAGCAAGCCGGCGCCGGCAGCGCGTCGAATATGAGGGTCGCAGCCGTGGGGCTGCCGGACGATGAGTTGGGGGAACGAGTGGTGGTGATTGTCGAAAACGGCGCGGGTGACGATATTCTTTCACAAGTCCGCCGGCGCATTGAAGCAGCCGGCCTTCCGGTGGATGAGGTTCGTCGCGCCGAAAGCCCTTTGCCGCTCGATCCGCGACATCGATCCAAAATCGATTATCCGGCGCTGCGTGAGCGGCTTTTGAAATCAACGTAGTCCGCGGCGTTCATAATTACGTGCCGCGAATGGGGTGGCGACTGAAACCATGCAACGAGAGCTATCGGCGAACTCGCCATTCCCTTTGCGGCTGTGGGCGTATCTCAACGAGCGGTTTCCGCCGGCGGGTCACGGCTTGTTGATCGTCAGCTATTACTCGTGCAACCAGTTTCTCGCCCAGGCTCTGACCAGGCCGGGCGAGCCCATGCGTTATTCGCTGGCCACGCTGGTGGGCGCCCTCACGCTGCTGGCCGTCTTTTTCCACCTCCGCGTGTTCGACGAGCACAAAGACTACGAAGAAGATTGCCGCCATCATCCCGATCGCGTATTGCAGCGCGGACTGATTACGCTTGGGCACCTGAAGATTCTGGGCGGTTTGGCGATCGCTTTCGAATTGGGCGCCGCACTTGTATGGGCGGCATTCGTGTCGCCCGCGCCGCTTGTCGCCGTGGCAACGGCGCTCGCTTTCTCGCTGCTCATGCTCAAGGAGTTCTTCGTTGGCCGCTTGCTTCGCCAACGCTTTCTGCTGTATGCCACGCTGCATATGCTGATCATGCCGCTGTTGGCGATGATCGTTTACAGTTACACGACCGATCGGTACCTGTGGGAGGCGTCGCCATGGTACTGGTTTTACGCATTCGTGGGATTCTTTGTCACGTTCAACTGGGAGATATCGCGAAAGATCCGCGCACCGCAGGACGAACGCGAAGGGTTGCAGACGTACACCAAAATCTTCGGCACCTACGGGGCCGCGTATGCTGTGCTCGCGGTGCGCCTCATTGATACCGCTATGGTCGCCGTGGTCGGGTATCATCTGGGTTTGCCGTGGTGGTTCTACGCCGTCCTGATCGTGCTTTACGGCGTGTGCCTGGTCGGCTTCATTCAGTACCGGTTCAACACTACGCGTAGGACCGCCAAGCGAATGGAGACTTACGCGGGCATGTACATTATCGCCTTCGACATCACGCTGGCGCTCGCATTGGGAGCACGCCAGGGAGTCACGTTCACGTGGATCGCATGAGCCTGTCCGATTGGATCTACGCCGCCGAAGCGTCAGCCAACGATGCGCACGCCGGGGGCGCGCCGATTCAACAGGTCGGTGGCAAGGCGGCGAACTTGATCCGGTTGCAGCAGGCTGGCCAGGAGGTGCCAACGTTTTTCACGGTCACGGCGGCTGCCTTTGCATACGCGATGGCCGAAAGCGGTATCGCTCAGAAGATCGAAACGATTGGCGAGCTCGACGATGAGGCGGCGATTCTCCAAGCGGCAGCCGAACTGCGAGCCATGATTGCCGGCTGCCAATTGCCTGCCGATATGGAGGAGGCGATTCGCCGGCATTATGAACAACTCTGCGGCCCGGGGGATTACGTGGCGGTGCGTTCCTCGGCCGTCGACGAGGATTCCGCCGAACGATCGTTCGCCGGGATGCATGACAGTTTTCTCTTCATCCGCGGCCAGCGGGACGTGCTGCGGGCGGTTCGCCGCGTGTGGGCCTCGGCGTTCAACGAGCGAGCGATTTCGTATCGCTTGCGCGCGATGTGCCGCTGCGCGGAATCGCGGTGGCGGTCATCGTGCAGAAGATGATCGACGCCCCCCGCAGCGGCGTCATCTTCACTTGCAACCCCGGCACCGGCAGTGTGCACCAGGTGGTTGTCAGCAGTTTGTTCGGCGTCGGCGAAGGCCTGGTCAGCGCGGGGCTGGAAGCGGACACCTACACGGTCGAAAAGGAGACGCTCGAATTCACGGCCCAAATCGTCGACAAGCGCGAGCGTCTCGTGCTCAACGTCGATGAGGGCGGCCTCGCGCGGGAAGAACTGCCGACGGATTTGCAGAGCCAAAGCAGTCTTAGCGACGAGGAAGTCCGCGATGTGGCGCGGGCCGCCATCGACGTGGAGCGGCACTTCGGCCGGCCGCAGGATCTTGAGTTCTGCTTCGACCGGCAGGATCGCCTGCTGCTGCTGCAATCGCGTCCGGTCACCAACATCGCGGAATATGGCCCGGCGGCGGGGCATCGCCTGGTGTGGGACAATTCGAACATCATCGAAAGCTATTCGGGCGTCACCTCGCCGATGACGTTCAGTTTCATACGGCGGGCATACACGATCGTCTACCACTGCTTTGCCGAGGTGATGGGCATCTCGCCTGCCAAGGTGCGGGCGAACCAGCACACGTTTGAAAACATGCTCGGCCTGATTCGCGGGCGAGTCTATTACAACCTGCAGAACTGGTACCGCCTGATCCGGCTCTTTCCCGGCTTCCAGTACAACGCCCAGTTCATGGAAGCGATGATGGGCCTGAAAGAGAAACTTGACTATGGAAGACGAGCCGTCGCCTGGCTTCTGGCGGCGCTGGTTTGTCGAGTTGCCGGCGCTCTTGCGTCTATTGGCGCGGTCGGCATTCAACTTTATGCGGATTCGACCGATTGTCGCCGGCTTTGAAGTCAATTTTCGTGAGCACTACGATCGCTGGTCTGCGCTCGACCTCGAACGGCGATCGCCGTCCGAGTTGATGCAGCAGTACTACGAGATGGAAGACTCGCTGCTCTGGAACTGGAAAGCCCCGATCATCAACGACTTCTACGTGATGATTTACTTCGGTCTGCTCAAGAAATTGTGCGGCTCGTGGTGTGGCGATGAATCGGGATCGCTGCGGAACGATCTCATCTGCGGCGAAGGGGGCGTAGAAAGCGCCGAGCCGCGCGAATGCTTCTGCGCCTGGCCAGCCGCGCCAGACGATTCCCGATCTGCGAGAGTTGATTACGACGGTGCCGCCGCCCAAACTTCCCGCTCGCTTGGCCGGCGACAAGCGATTCGCCGAGTTTCAGGCGGAGTTCGATCGCTATTTGGACCTTTATGGCTTTCGCTGCATGGATGAGCTGAAGCTGGAGGAGTACTCGCTGCGCGACCGCCCGCACCTGGTCTATCAGGTGCTGCGAAATTACCTGTCGCTGAACGATCCAACGGCGTTAGACGTTTCGGCGATGCAGGCGCGTGAGCAAAAAGTGCGTCGCGAAGCAGAAGCCAAAGCTCGGGAGTCACTCCGCGGATGGCGCGCCGTTCACAAACGCCTTATCTTCAGCGCGGTGCTGAAGCGCGCTCGGCTGGGCGTTAAGAATCGCGAGAACATGCGCTTCGCCCGCACGCGCATTTACGGCCTGCTGCGCGAGCTGCTTCGGGCCCTGGGGCGCCGCCTGGCCGAGGAGGGGATTCTCGATGAACCTCAGGACGTGTTCTACCTGACGATTAATGAAGCGTGGGATTTTGTGAAAGGGACAGCCGTCACCACGAACCTGCGCGAACTGGCCCGTCTGCGAAGACAAGAGTTTGACGGCTATCGGGCATCGGAATGCCCCGTCCCCGACGAACGGTTCGAGACCTTCGGCATGGCCTATCACCGCAACCGATTCGTCAATCACAAAGAGCCGCATTGCCTCCAGCGAAGACGGCGTGTTGCGCGGCATTGGTTGCTCGCCGGGCGTCGTCAGTGGCGAAGTGATCGTGATTTCCGATCCGCGCGATGACGTGCGACTGGAAGGGGAAATTCTCGTGGCCGAGCGGACCGACCCCGGCTGGGTGCCGCTTTACCCGGCAGTCTCCGGCCTGCTCATCGAACGGGGCAGCATCCTCTCGCACTCCGCCGTGGTCGCCCGGGAAATGGGCATTCCGACGATCGTCGGCATCACCGGACTGATTGCCACGCTCGAAAGCGGGCAGCACGTAACAATGGATGGCTCCGCCGGCACGGTAAAGATTGACGAGCCTACCGCGGATACCACAACGGACTGACACCGCTCGCTTGAAGCAGCGCCACCAGGCCCATCGCCGCCGCGATACTGAGCATGCGAGCGAGCCACCATCGGCGGTTGGAATCGGTCAACTCTTGGCGCTCGAAAAGCATTCCGGAGGGAATTCCGACCGCCAGCGCCACCGCCGTAATCCACAGCGGCGCTTCCGCGGACACTTGTGATTGCAGCAAGAATGTGGGGAGCACAACGACCAAGCAGGCCAGCAAGGTCATGGCAATCGAGCCGACGAGCTTCGTGCCGGGGCGCATCCGGCGGTCGCGCGGCACTTGATCCCACGCCGACTGCGCCGTCGTTGTGGCGCATCCCGCGACGAACGGACCGTAAAGAAAACGATATTCGGCGGTCGCACCGAAATACTGCAATAGATATGCGCTCACCATCACCAGAAAGGGCAACAACAGCGCCTTCAAGACCGGCGTGGAGACGAGCATGACGTGGCGTGGAATCGTCACCACGGTGCACATGTAGAAGGCGAACGAACAGAATACCGGCAGTGCCCAGTCGATCGACGTCAGCGTCCAACAGGCGTGGGCGGCCAGGATTAACACGAGCGTGCCGCCGACATTGAATGTGGTCGTCCGCCAAGCGGCCAAACCCGCCAGCACGCAAATGACGACCAGAATCACCACGCGCTGCGCAAGTTCACTCACCGGCAAGGGCAACGTTCGGTTGAGCACGACGAGCGTGCCCAGCGGCACCCACAAGTTGTCGCGGCCGTGCTGGGCAATTGCTTCAAAGCCGGTTGTGAGCATTGCCACCAGCAAAGCGGTCAGCAGGCAAGCGGCCGGCGATGGGGGATTCGGTAGCGGCCACGCCAACAGCGGCACAAAGACCGCCAGCAGCGTAACGACCAGAAATACCAGCGATCCCTCCACGCTTTTGTAGTTTTGGTCCACCTCGTACCGCATGCGGCCATAGCGGCTGCCCACCAGCGCGGCCAGGGCATCGGCCGTCGTCAACACCAGCACGCAAATGAAGTATTTCCAGGGCTCGCCCTGCGTGAAATAGAACAGCAGATAAATCACCAGCGGATAGTATTCCGTGCCGCTGCTTTTACGGCTCACGCCGTGAAGGCTTTGCAGCCTTCCGGTGAGCTTGCCCGCCAGAAAGAACGCCCCCATACCAAGTGCCATCGCTAGCTACCACCAGGTGCGAATCGATCACCAGCGGCAGGCAGAGGGCGACCAGGCCGCCGGCAATGTGAATCAGCTTGCGAGTCGATTCAGGATTGGGATTGCCCCACCGTCGCCACGCTTCGGCCGTCGCCACGATGGTCAAGAAAATGACCGTGACAACGGCGCCGGCGGCAAGATCGGTTGCCGAGGGCGTCAACAGACTTCCTCCACGACGAATCGGCTGTAGAAAAACGCCAGGTCGTTGGCGAATTGCTGCTCGGCCACCTCCGGTAGCGGGCGAATATGGTCGGCTAGGCTCTGCGGGCGTTGTCGCGGCACGAGCATATTCCAATAGGCCAGTCGGGCCCCGGGCTTCGCCTTGTCCAGCAGCTTCTCAAAAATCAATCGGCACGTGTCTTCATCGAGGTACTCGAAAACGTCCGATAGATTGAACCCGTCGAACCCGCCCTCGCCGTAGCGGGCGGCGGCCTCTTCAATCGAGCCTTGAAAAAGAGTCAATCGCGCGAGGCCGCTGCGGATCGCATCGTAATGCTCGCGGCGCAAGTAGCGCGGCAACGCATCGCCGTAGTTGCCCGTCAAAATATACTGCAAAAACGGGTTGGCGTGCGTGGGCAGTACGGTCAGGGCGTATTCCGTGCGCTCGAGGATGCGGTCAGCGACGGAGCCTTCGACATACCGAAAAAACTCGGGGTCGCGGCCGAGGCGGCCCATCACGAACCGGCTGAAAAAGATGCGAAACAAAAGCCGCCACCGCCAGGTGTTCCAGCGACGGTCGTAAAATTCGCGACGCTCCTGGGCGGGTTTCTCCTCGAGCAGCTCGCGAACCTTCTCGCGGCCGTGCACCAGCGGCAGCACGCGGCGACGAAATTGGTGAAAGTAATTCTCGAATTTGCCCACGTGGATCACGCCGCCGGCGATCGTTTCACCGTGGGCGTCCCAATAATCTTTGACGACGCCGGACAAACCGCCCCGCAGCGTTCGATAAGTTTGAAGTCTCTCGGTAGATTCCCGGACGCCCAAGAATGCCAGCGTCTCGTCGTAGTCCAGCTCGCGAAAGGCAGCCATGCGCAGCTCGACACAGGCCAACTGTACCGCGCTCAGGTCGGCGGCGACCACTTCACTGCCCTCGGCCAACAGCGCCAACGAGTTGTCGCCGGCGGAGGCGATCGACAAAATGCGCTTGCGGGGCGCCGGTTGCAGGGCGGCGCATAACACGTCGGCGTCTTCCCAGCAATTGGCATAACGGATGATGCCGAAATCGGCTCGCTCGTCGATATAGTGACCCATGAAACGTCTCGCCGAGTCACTACTGGGAAGCGTCGGCAGTGGACTTCCTTCGTCCGTACGTGGCGTGGGCGTGGCCGAAATGCCCGGCGGCCATGGCCGCAGTGATTGAGATCTCGCCCGCCAGCGCCGTGGCCGCGCAGATCTCAGATAGCTTGCGCCTTGCCGCTCCCGTAGCAATCCATCATTTCCAGGCATTCACGCTGCGTGGGCAAGCGGGTACCGCCGCCGACCGTCCCGACGATCAAGTTGGGAAGGCTCACGGCCACATACAGGTCGCCGTCGGGAGTGACGTCCATCCGCGTGATGCCCACCGCCGCCTCCGAGACGCAGGCGGCATCCTGCCCGCAGGCAATGAACAGCGCCGCCAGCGAGTTCGCGAAGTGCCCTTGCACGCCGATCGACCCGCTTTGCACGCCGCCGAGCACCGAGATCTGCCAATAGCGAAACATCTCCTGCGGGTCAGTCCGCAGGAATCGGCGGACGATTTGCTTGTTGATGGTCACGTCGGCGACGACTTTCTTGCCACGAGCATACGTGAAACCAAGCATCGTGGCCTTCTTGTCGCCGGAAAGATTGCCATCCAGATACCAGCGACTCGGCTGTACGGGTGCGCCTGCCAGAATCGATTGGCACAGGGCTTCGGTGGCAATCGTGACCATGTTCTGGCCGGCGGCGTCGCCTGTGGTGAATTCAAAGCCCAGGTACACCTCTTTGCCGATGACGGTGGTGCGCAGATCGAGTAGTTGGCAGTAGCGCGATGTACTGGCCGCTACTTCTTGCAGGCGGTCGTAATGTGGAATTACCCAGGCCAGAAACTGTCCCGCATCGATCAGCCGGTCGAAAACGAAGCAGGGAGCCCGCGACACCGATTCCGTAAAGCAACATGCCGATGCCCCACCCGAGCGGCTGATCGCCTGTGAGCCGCGCTGGCAGGAAGCGACCAGCGCCCCTTCGGTCGTCGCCAGGGGGATGTAAAAATCGCCGTTGGCGGCCGTGCCGCGAATCCGCAGCGGGCCAATGACGCCCACGGGCATCCGCGCCATACCGATCTGGTTCTCAATGTTGCCGGCCAGCTCTTCCGGCGCAATTTCGTCTCTCTCTCCGGCAAGCTGTTCCACCACGATGCCCTGCTTGCCGAGCATCTCGCGCCGTCGCTGCATCGCCGCCGCGCTATGATCGCCGGACGCGGGCACGCGTGGCGGCAGCGGATGCGTCCTGGGATCCTGCGGACCGTAATGGCTGGCCAATTGCTTCGGGTTCATCCCCTGAAGTAGCCGCTCCATAATCTTTTTCGCATGATGATTTGGAACAGCCATCTCGAACGGTCCTTGCGGGTGACGTGCAGCCAACGCCAGTCGATGCGTAGTTAGAGGCGCACCCCGCCATTATCATACCTGGGACAGGCGATTTTGCAGATCATGATCCAGTTATGGGTGCCCAACGGCGCTTCAAGCGCTTCGAAATGGTGAAATCTGATAGACTAAGACTTGACCAGCTGCTTTGGACGAGATTGTGTACGAGAACCGCATTTTCATCGACCTTCATTTGACTTTTATGGACGTTCACAAACTGAGGCGTCGACCGTTGGTTGGAATGTTGGCGGCTATAGTCTACGCAGTCGCGTTATCGGCCTGGGCGGATGCGGCCGAATACTACTTTAGCGCGTTCGGGCACGATCAAAATGGCGAGGGGACCGAGTTACAGCCCTGGCGCACTATCAACAAGTTCAACTCGCTGGACCTTGATCCTGGCGACCGTGTGTTCTTCCGAGCTGGAGAGACTTTTAATGGTTCAGTGTCACTAGATTCAAATGATACCGGCACGGATAACAATGGTCGGTTAATTGCTCCAATTGTCATTAGTTCCTACGGTGGCAGTCCATTCGATTGTGCGCTGTTTCGATCGCATCCGACTGAAGAAGCGCTGCTTGCGTACAACGTCGGCGGGATCGAACTGCATAATCTCGAGTTTTTTAATGGCGGGAGTTACGCCAGCAACAACGAGTCCGGCATCCAGTTCATATTGGACGAAAACGTTGGATCCGGAACCGCACATCTTTCGCACATTCGCATCGACAACGTTGTTTCGCGAGGGTTTCATAGAAGTGGACTATCGCTCTACTCGGCCGGCAGCGCAGGCTATCAAGACGTCGAAGTGACGAACAGCCAATTTCATGAGAATCAGTTTGCCGGCATCGATATTTCCGCCGGTAATTGGACCGAACTCATACACCGCGATGTGCGGATCGAGGCGGTAACGGCTCACAGCAATCCTGGCTTATGTCGGCTGCCAGCCACATTGCGGCCATGGAATCGTTCTGGGGCAAGTCGACGGTGCGGTGATCCAGAATAGCGTGGCGCATTCGAATGGCAACGACGCCGGAAAGGGAAATGTCGGAATTTGGACATGGCAATCCAATGACGTAATGATTGAACGTAATAGTGCGTATGATAATCGGTCACCCAATGGCGGCGACGGCGGCGGCTTCGACATCGACGGTGGCGTAACGAACTCGATCGTTCAGTACAACGTCGCTCGCAATAATTCCGGCGCCGGTTTCCTTTTGGCCCAGTTCGGCTTCGCCGAGCCAATGCAGCAAAACGTCTTTCGTTATAACCTTTCAGTCAATGATGGCGTGGACGAATATGGCGCATTTACCATTTGGGGGCAGGATTCAACGAGCATCGCTACGTCGACGCTGTTTCATAACAATACGGCAATTGTCGATCGCGAAGTTGCCCCGAATAGCCGCGGTGCAGTCTGGTTCGTGAATTCAAACCACGACGACATTGATCTGATTAACAATCTATTTGTGGCGCTGAATGGGGCCGCGCTCATCGACGGCAATACCACGATTGATCAAGCGCAATTCGTGAACAATGCCTATTGGACCGGCGACGGGCCAATTGTGATGGCGGAAACGGAGTTCGCCAGCATTGCGGAGTGGGCGGCCGCTACGCAGCAAGAATTCATCAACGGCGTGTTTGTCGGCCTATTCACCGATCCGCGGTTCGCTGACGAGGGCGATTACCGTCCCGTGCCGCCATCGGCCTTGATCGACGCCGGTCTTGCCCTGGATAGCGCGGCTTGGCCTATCTGGTTTAGTGGCCTTGGGCCTAATGATGTGTACGGCATCTCCATCCCGCAGGGGCCACAGGCTGATATTGGTGCAGCGGAATTTGCGCCGCTGCCCGGCGACTACAATATCGATGGAAACGTGGACGCGGCGGATTATGTCGTATGGCGCAGGTCGCTCGACCAGGCAGAATTAGCTTTGGCCGCAGACGGAAACGGCGATGGCGAAGTCGATGAGGAAGACTATGCCATTTTGCGAGCCAATTTCGGCAGATCGCTTTTTTCCGGCGCGAATGTTGCTGCTGTGGCGTCGACTTTGCCAGCCATTCCCGAGCCGCCATTATTTGTGTTAGTCGTGATTGCATTGGTCGGCTTGATGCAGACCGCTCGATGGGCAGGTTGGCGTCGAATCGATCAGGCAGAACCCGCCGGCGGCCATATTGATTCGGCCATACTTGCACAGCGTTTAGAAAGCTCTAAAGTTATTTTTCCGCCCTGAGCACGCATTGCTGTATGCTAGCGGCATTGCTGATGAGCATTTTGGGGCGACACACTCCGGCACACACCGTTTGAGCTACATCGTGACATGAAGCGCCGAGTCGCTAAGGGAATTACGCTGATCGAGGTGCTACTCGTTATCGCCATCGTTGGGACGATGGTTGCGTTATTGCTGCCAGGAATTCAGGCCGCACGCGAATCTGCGCGGCGAACATCGTGCCTGAACAATCTTAAGCAGATTGGCATCGCAATCATCAATCACCAGTCGGCAAAGGAGGTCTATCCACCGGGAGCAATCTGGGACCGCTGGCCAGCACCTGACAAACGACGTCGACATGGCTCGATGCTGATTCATCTCTTGCCATTTATCGAGAATCAGGCGTTGTATGACTCCATCGACTTTAACCAGTTAGACATTGATTTTGCCGTCTTCCCTGGCACCAATACGCGGATCGCGTCTCAAATTGTCGAATCGTACATCTGCCCGAGTGATGCTCACAACGGTATTTTCGATGGCCCTGGGAACGAACATAACAGCGCATTCGTAGGACGTGCGTCGCACAACTACGCGGCATCGAATGGACCAACAGGGGTCTACGACAACCCCAATTGCTCCTGCGCGAACCCGTACGATAAGAACTACGAACTGGCGCCAATCGATAATGAAAAGAATTTCGCGGGGCCGTTTACCCGACTTGGTGTGCGCACCAAACCCAGCCAAATGACCGATGGACTGTCGAAGACTATCTTTGTCGGTGAAGTTCGCGTGCCGTGCTCTGTGCACGCGCAAGCTGGCTGGGCCTACACGAACAATGGCAGTGGCTACTGCACGACTCTGATCAAAATCAATTACGATTCGTGTAGCGATTCGGCGCCCAGTGCTTGCAATCGGCCCTGCACTTGGAACACTGACGTCGGCTTCAAATCGGCACACCCGGGCGGTGCTCAATTCTTGTTTGGCGACGGAAGCGTGCATTTCTTGCACGAGGCAATCGATTATCAACTGTATCAATATTTAGGAGCCAAGGCCGACGGGCATTCTGTGTCGGTACAGTAGTGCAAATCTAGAGGCGGCCGCTCTCGCCTTTGGAAATCGTGCGCACGATTCGCATCGGGTTGCCGGCGCATAGCGTGAATGGCGGCACGTCTTGCGTCACGAGAGTCCCGGCGCCGATGATAGCGCCTTCCCCGACGCGCACGTTGCCCAGGATAATCGCCTGCGTGCCGATCCAGACGTTTGCTCCGATCTCTATTGAACTCACGGGCTGTTGTGAAGCTCGCGGCCGCTCGGCGGCTGGTGAGTCGAGGCCGGGCGTGGGCCAGTGCGTTTCCGCAAGGACAACTTCGTGCGCGATGAGTGCAAAGTCGCCGACTACGACACGTCCGTTGGTGGCAAAAATGGCGCCCACAATGGAACAGTAGTTTCCGATCTCAATTTCGGCCTCAGGGCCAAGATCAAAAAACGTGCCAGCATAAAGACCCGTGTCGCTGCCCACACGAACTCCAATCGCAGCGCGGCTGCCATAATGTGCGAATGCAAACGAGCTATGCAGCCAGGACCTGGCCCCAAGACAAACGTTGTCTGGGATGGGCCGAGAGAACCAATCGTGCTCGAGCTTGAGTGTCGCCATGGTTCAATTTTCGATAGGACGCGCCGGGTTGCCGGCGAAAATTGCGCCCGACGGCACGTCGCGTGTGACCACCGCGCCGGCGTGAATTCGAGCACCGGCGCCGATATGCACGCCCTTCAAAATAATTGCGCCAACTCCGATCCAGACATCATCATCAATCATTACCGGCTGCGAAACGAGCGCCGGCTTCTGTCCGCGATCGCCTTGCGAGCTGCTTGCAATGGCATCCCGGATACGAAGGTCCGGGTTGCTCGGATGGAAGTCCGAATCTGCAATTGTGACATGGTACGAGATGGTAACATTGCGACCGAGAGTGATTCGTTCGGCACACATGAACACGGGTCCGACCAGGATCGAGTCGTCTCCTACCGCGATGTAACCCGTCGGCTCGACATTGAATGTCGTCCATGTGTAAACGCGAACGCCATTTCCCAGAACCAGGCCAGGATCCTTTTCGCTGCGAAACCGCACAAAGCTGTCACGCCGCTCTAACCAGCACCCGCGACCAACCCTTACATTGGCCGGCAAACTGCGGTAGTCCCAGTTCCCCGTGATGTCGAGTTCGTTGAAGCTCATTTCGCATTGACGAGGTGTCACAACAGACCAATTCGTCGCAGCAGGGCACTGATGACGTACCTGGTGTCAAAGTACTCTGCCGCAATAGCCCTCGCTGCTCGACTGTGCCGTTCGTAGTCGGATTCAACTTCCGCGATCGCCGCAGCGGCTTCCGCACCGTCGGCAAACGCAAACAACCCTTCCCCGGTAGGCACGATTTCTGAGAATCCCGTATCCTGCACGACGACGGGCCGGGCTGCGGCCAAATAGCACGCCGAGCGGCAACTGAACCAGCCGGAGCGAGTGGCCACATACAAGTTCTTTGCCACGCTAACTTCGCCTCGTGAAGTTTCAATATACCGTCGATAATCGTCCGCGGACGTCGAGATCGAATGGGAGTCGATGACGTTCCATTCCGCTGCTTGCCACCGGGTTGTAGGTGCTTCCGCGCCCCCTTTTGCGATTTCAAATTGAACTTCAGGCCCGATTTTGGGCAGGCCCTCGATTTTCGAAAACTCCATTTCTTTTGTACCGAAAGTGCGTCCCTGATACATCACGGGTGTAAGAAAGTTGTTCCACGTCATGACCGTGGTCCACGCCCGCCCAGCTTCGCGCGGCTGCCAGCGATCGATCGCGATGGGAGGCCGTGTTGAATGCCAGGTAAGCCCCATATCTGGCAGCAAGCAATCCGAGCGTCCGAGGCGTTCGGCATATGTGAAGAAGTAATCATGCGCGCGATAGCCATGCGTTCCCTGCCAGCCAGGTTGCGCGTCCCATCTTGGGTAGTTGACAAATTGATTCCAGCCGGGGTCTGTATCAATGAGCACCTTGCAAGGGCACGCCATGTAATCGTCGCGTAATAAAGCGCTGCCAGAAACGTTAATGAAGACGTCGGTGGCTTTAACTAGATGCTTAAGTTCACTTTGCGGCAGACCATGACACTGCCCAGTAGCAGACCGAAAATGCCAGCGATCGGCCAACTCGGGCGACAATCGTGCCAGCGACTGGCGAAGGAATCGAACGCCGTATGAGCAATCTTCACCGTAAAGCCGTTCCGTCGGATCGTAGGTTGGCCCTCCGGTGTCCTCCACGTAGTACGTTTCAAACCCTAGAGCATCTAAGCCCAGGAGATATTGTCCATAATCCCAGGCGACTCCGCCGACGGGATACGTTGCGATCATGCCTGTTACGATCGCTCGCATGTAGAATGCCCACAAAGCCATCCGTAGGGGAATGAATTCATAATTCATTGAGCCGGTACATGACGACCCGTTCGTTGCGCAGCACCGTGAAGTAACGCTCTTCGAGGTATTTAGCAAAACTTTTGTAATGGGTCAGCCACCAAAACGCCGGCCATCCGACTGCCAAATGGCTGGCGCCGTCGGCTATCATATGCTCTATCTCACGAATTGCTTCGTCATCATTTTGAGGCGGACCGAAGTAAGTGCCGCCACGCTCGATAAACGGACGAATCATACGCCCCGGCAAGTAAAGTGCGCCGAAGCGGTCCTCGTCTACCAGTACAATGACATCGCCCGGGCGTGTCGTTGTCGCAAGGTCCACGGCAACTCGCAACACGAGGTTCTGCCACGCATGATTCAAGTAGTTGCGCGGGTGAATGTACGTTGGGATGGTGGCTGAATCCGGTTGAATCAAGCCCGATAGTCGCGGAAGTTTGGAGGCGTGATCGTCTCGCACGAACAGCAACAGGTTTTGCGCGTACCACCAGTCGACGTCAGAGCGTTCCCAGAGCCAGCGCCGAAACGGATCGAGCGCAACGTAATTGCGTGCAGCGAAACGCTCGACCCAATATGCCGGCCACTGCTCGTTCAAATGATGTTCGCCACCCTGATACGGTATGGCTGCCGAGAAAAGGACCACTGGCGCTAGGTTTGTTAGCGATTCGATAAACTGTTCCGATTGCGCGGGCTTTAAATGTTCCGCCACTTCCAGCGACATTGCGAGGTCAAACTGACCGCGAAACCGAAGCGGTTGTACGAAATCAGCAGCGAGAAAGCTGCCTGGGTCGATCTCGAGCTGTTCCACGGGGATGTGCGGACCATCCACGCCCAGAATATCCTGCACTCCCTGCCGTTCGAATTCTGCTAGCCAGGCGCCTGTTCCACAGCCGACATCGACTACGCTCCGCGGTTGAATCAGTTGAAACACCGCTGGCACGACAGCCATCGCCGAGTTACGACTTCCGCTCTTAAGGCGACTATAGTATTGAGGTGAGTACTCGGTCTTCATCGCGTAACAACATCCGGATTTGGTCGCCTACCGACAGCGAACGCCTTCTCTAATAATGAGGTGAGCACCTTCCGCGAGTCGAAATAGGCCACTGCGAGTTCCCTCGTGCGCCGGCATTCGGCATCATAATTGGAATTGATATTCTCAATTGCGTCGATCGCCGCCGCTGCGTCAGTAAATGCCCAAAGTCCCGCACCGCACGGTAGATGACCGCTGAAGCCCGTATCCTGCACCACCGCCGGGCGGCCTGTCGCCAAATAGCACGCGGTGCGCTCGCTGAACCAACCGCTTCGTGCCACAACGTATCCATGCTTCGCTACGCTTAGTTCCCCCCGAGACATGCGCAAGTATTCCTGATAACTTGAGATGTCGCGTGCGACTACCAGGGGATCAACTATTTTCCAGCCGACACGCTCAAGCTCCCGCCTGGGCGCCGACACGCCGCCTAGAGCGACTTCTAACGGACACTGCACCCGGACCGGCAGGTCCTTCACTATGCCGAATGAATCGCTTTTCATTCCGAACCGGCGACCATTCCATTCTACCGCAGGATAACTCTCCCATTGCATTACCGTGGTGAATGGCCGATCAGCCGGTCCAGCTCGGAATGGCCATGCGTCGAGAACTAGCGGTTGCCGAGTAGCGTGCCAGTCAAATCCGTCGCTCGGAATCGTGTTTTCAATTGCTTCGACAAGCTCGCCAAAGGAAAAGAACGCGTTATGCCTGGCGGCGTGAGCAGAGGCATCCGCGTCTTTCAAATGGCGTATCTGGGTAAAAACCGGATCCGTATCGATAAACACCCGAACCGGGATTCTATCATGCCAGGTTCGAATTGGGTTGACACCTGAAATGTTGAGGACAACCTCGGCTTCGTTGCAGAAATCAAGTGCTTTGCCACTCGCCGGGCCATTCCAACCTGTGTGATGTGCATCAAAATAGGCCCAGCAATCCTGTAAACCAAGACTATCGAATGTGCGCTGGGCAAACTGTAACCCATACGTGCAGTCGGTGCTGATCGAGTGAGTCGATGGATCGTAGCACGACGGAAAATCATCGCTTTCTTCAAGGAACAGCACTTCGTGACCGAGTTGTTTCAGGCCCAAAACGTACTGCAGATGGTGCCAAGCCATGCCTCCAATCGGTCCCCGGACGATATAACCGAGGACGATGATCCGCAGTTTACTGGTAGCGCATTGAACCGGCCGCCTGATGCCTGCACGCGACTGTGCCTTTGACGTGGCCATCGCTAAACGTACTCTGTTCCGGAGCCGAGATCGGCTTAGGATGCGCGTTGCGTTACAGGCGTCAGTGAATCAGTCCAAACTGGAGCGTCCATGCCGGGAGAAATACATTCCTTATTGTTTCCACTCGTATCGGTCGGATCGAGTTCCGCTGTTTTGCCTGCCCGTGCCACGAGACAGACCGCCGTGCGCAGGCAAGATCGTCGGCTGCTGATATTTTGCATCAATGCGGCGGCGGAGCCCAATAGCGCCAAGCCTAAGGCAATCGGTTGAAGACTGACTAGTGCAGCCGCCGACCAAATCAATGCGGCGACTGATACAGCACGGTTGACAAGCGTCGGCTTGGCCATAATTCGCGCTCGTGTAAATCGGCTCGGGCCTCCGAGCTCCTCGGTAACGGTGGATAGGTGCAGCGTGTGCCATAAATCGCCAACCAGCTTTATGTCCCACGTCGACCAGGCGTTATTGAACACACCGAGCCATTTCAGTTGCTTCGCTTCAGTAGCAATACAATATAGTAAGTCCTGTCGGCCCGCACCGTTTCTGCTCGACCAGTACAGGTCGAGTTCGCGCGGCGAGATTCGCCTGGTATCGTGCTTCACTTCATAATACGAGGCAGGCAATTGAGGCCGCCACATGCGTAAGTCATACGTCGCCCTGAACCATGCGCGGACCGGCGACTGAATTAAATGGAGCACTCCTACCAGCGGACGACACCACCACGGCGAGCCTTTAGGCAGCGCCGCCTTTTGTGCCGCATGCGTAGCTAACATTAACGAGCCGCTCCACATCAATCCGGTAATAAGCACAAGCGGCCAGAACAAAAATGAAAGGGCCAGCATAAAGGATGCGAGCAAGTGCCACTCCAGCCAGGTGACGCATGCCCATAGGCCATACTGGTTGTGCCGATAGATCGTCTGAAACGGCGCCACTCCGTAGGTGCCGTAATAAATCCGTTCTGGCGCCAATGGCAGGCCGGTCGCGCCGCTGCCATAAATTCGGCCATGCCACCCGCAATGGCCTAGCAAGCTGAAGCGATGCGGATGCATGAAATGCAGCAGCGCTTCGGCCCGGCCGTAGCCAATCTGTTGCTTTAAATAGGCCCTCACCGTCTCACGTCGGTGATGCCAAACAAACGCACCCGGTGCGTAACCAATCGCCCCGCCATGATCGAGCAGGCGCCAGCAGAAATCGACATCATCTCCCGCGGTCCGGAACTGAGAATCAAAACCTCCAAGCTCGAGAATGACATTCCGCCGAAAGGCCATATTGCAGCCGGGAATGTGTTCCGCAAACCGGTCGTCGAACATGACGTGACTTGGGTTGCCCGGACTGGCCGCAACGCAACGAGCGCTCCAGCCATCCGACGGAGGCGTAATATTCGGGCCGCCGATAGCCGGTACTTGTTGGTCCCGCATCGCCTGAACGAGGCAGCGAAGCCAATCTTCGTCGACCACGCAGTCAGCATCCGTGTATGCCACGATTTCGCCGCTTGCGTGCTGGTGCCAACGTTTCGGGCAAAGCTGAGACCGTGGTTCTGCTGACGAACGTATTTAACTTGTGGAAATTCCGCGGCGATTTGTGGTGTAATGTCCGCTGAACCGTCGTCGATGAGAATCACCTCGTATTCGGGATAGTCAACCCGCATCAGTGAATCCAAGCACTCGCGCAGTGTGCGGGCAGCGTTGTACGCACATACGACCACCGATACGTGCGGCACTTTTCCTTGCTCTGCAAAAGGTGCGTTCTGCCATGTGCGCTGTAGGGCTTTTGCCGCCGGCTTTTCGTCTCGATCGTAAGTGGTTACACCGAATCCCCAATCGCCTACCTGTGCGCCACCGGTGAACCAGTCGTCGGTAAACGAAAAGGCAAACGATCCGGCCAGTCCGTGCTGAAAGACAGTCTGCACGTGGCCGGCGACCAGCGCCGCCTGAAGGCCAGCTCCTTGACGATGGGAGTCGACTCCAAATTCTCCCAAAACGAGCGGCCGGTCCCCGGCAATGTGTTGAAGACGATCAAAGTAAGCACCCAATTGTTCGAGATCGTGCAAATACACATTGAAGAAATAGAAATCGAAGCCGGCCGGCTGGAAGAATTCCGTCGTTGGATAATTGGCGAACGTCGTCAGGCAAGCTGGCGCGATTTGTTTCACCGAATCCGATAGGTCTTCCACAAACCGTTCGAGACGTTCGTGGCCATGAAATCGAACGATGTCGTTCGGGATCTCGTTGACGACGCTTACGGCCATGACGGACGGGTGTTCAGCGGCTAGATGAGCGGCCGCCACGACCTGGCGGCGTGCCGTCTCACAAGCCGTCCAGTCTTCCAAGAAGCAGCGGTGCTTCTCCCAGGGAACGTCCAGTACGACCTTGAGGCCATGATCAAAAGCCTCATCGAGCGTTGCCGAAGTGGGAAGGGTATACAATCGAATCGAGTTAGCACCGAGCTCGCGCATCTTGCGAAAGTCGGACGCAATTTGCGCAGGCTCGGGCAAACACTCTCCGCGGGAATTCAGTGCGCAGGGTCCATAACAGAACCCTTTGACGTACCATTTTCGCGGCCCAGAGCGGAAGAACTTGCCATCTACGCGGATGCGCTCTGAACCGCACTCATTGTCGGATAAAGAATTCATCGCTCAAAAACAGAGATTGACTTCCGAGTTGCTTCACCGATTTGCCGGATCGGTTACTCATACTCAGATTGTATCAGCAATGGTTGATCACAGGGCGCAACACGCCGATGGTAAGTCCAGCGTAACCAATTCCTTTTGTCGACGCGAGCAATGCCATGCAACGTCGGCCAATCGCGACTCGCACGGCTATCTCAACGGGTTGGACCGGGTTGCCCTGACGTGCAGGCTTTTTATAGCAGAAGCCAAAGCGCTGGGTGTTAAGCTCGCTCGACGACTCGCTTGATGACAGAAGCAATGAGAAACCCGGCGATGGTGACCGCGGCTGTTAATCCAGTGGCCGGTTCTGCGATGGTCGCGGCTGTGGCCCCCGCCGCGCTACCGGACATTCGGTGGAAATTGGTCCGCCAGACGTTGTAGTCATCCAAATCGATCTGGTTGTTTCCATTTCCATCCGCAGGCAGACCGGCGCCCACGAGTTCAAGTGTTTTTCGCCAAATGACATAATCCGCCGAATCCACCGTGCCGTTGTGATTGTAGTCGCCGTTAAGCCCTGGGGCAGTCACCATTAAGTTATCGAAAAACAGTTCGGTAACACCACTCAGTGAACTGCCGGTACCGTAATCAGAGATGCGCAAGCTGTTGATGCCAGTTCCAGCGGTGCCGGTGAGAGCGGCCCCGTTTCGTGTGAACAGTGGCGCGCCGCCGCCAATGGGCGATAGAGTCAGGTTATATGTATTTGCCGTTGCTAATGTGAAATCCATATGAAACGCAGTCGCCGCGGGAATACCGGTGCTTACGTCATCAGTTACAATCCAGTTGTCGCTCAGAAATCCGTTATTTGTGTATAGCCCGAAGCGTTCTTGACCGCCGGTTCCAAATAGCTGAACCGTATTGCCGGATGAGAACTTTGTGGCCGCTGGATCAAGCGCCGAGCCATCGATGTCCATGCTGAATGTTTGCCCGATGCCGAGAGGCGCGCTAAAAGTCCGCCGGGCCTCGCTGGTGTCGCTGAAAAAGTCTCGATCGCCAGTAGTCAACGCGAAGGCCGGTGCTCCCAGCGAGTTGCCGCTCAGTGGCGATCGATCAATGAACTGGGGGGCGTGGAACAATCCTGGGAGCAGACCGCTGTAGTCGAGTGCCCACGGCCCAAAGCCCGAGCCGCCGTTATCCCCTGATTGCCAGCCGTCGGCATAAGCTTGCTGCGAGGCATCGTCCGCTGCAAGCGTAACCGCGAGCGCCGCGTTACCACGAATGTTGAGTACAACGAGAAATAGCGCGATGGTGAAATGCTGAATTGCTTTCATGAATCAATGCAACCAAGTTGCTGGTATATGCTCGACGTCGGCGACGTGAGGGCAATACCTGTACCAGCGAGCTTATAAGCTCTACATTTTACCGCCGGGAATCGGTCTGAGGCGGAGAAACAAGCTTGATTTTGGTTCGTGGCATGGTGATCATAACTGGAAGAAATACGTCATTTTGCCCAAAAGTGTGGTGTTTACTACTACCTCGACAGTGGGGTTATCTGAGGGCCGCCCAAAAAGTCGGCACAATCCTTCAACGATATGCTCAAATGACGTGCGGAAGATCACCGTGGCGAGGAGTATGACTTTTCTCGTTTCCTTTTGAAGGGATTCTTCGATCGTAATTACTGGGAGCACATGCAGTCGCTGAGCCCGAGCTGTCGACTTTGGTATCTGCTTTGCGTTCCCCGTCGGACCCGACGGCGATTCAGAACGGATTGCGCGAAAACGAAGCAGTCCAATCGCATCGAGTTTTAGTTTCCACGTCGTGGGCTGTGTGCTCGCAGATTGTTCTTTCGCGAGAGCATCGGTAAAGTCATTGGCACATTGCTGCAGTTGATTCGCAGTGAATCGGTGGTGTGTTTACATTTGCGCGAAAATGGGCAGGATCTCTTAGCGGACTAACGAAGCTGTTTCAGAATTCGATGATGCCGCACAAATAGTTCCGCTCCTCGTTTCTCCCGATTGGAGAGTTTTGAAACTGGTTCCGCTTGCCTGAATTCTCTTCGCCCGGCTTGATTCGATCGAAATGAAACACTTCCCACGCGTACTTCAGTACCTGAAGCCCTATTGGCGACTGGCGTGGTTGTCCGGGCTGCTGATCGTGTTTGGAGCTGCATTCAGTCTCCTTACGCCGTGGCCCGTGGCAATTTTGTTTGACCATGTCCTCGGGCAGAAGCCGTTTCCGCCGTTTCTGGCTTTCTTTCTGGGACCATTAGCCGACAATCGCGGCCTGCTGCTGATGGTCGTGGTGACAGGCGGGCTGCTGATCGCCATTTTTCAAAACGCGGCCACTGTGCTGCACACGTACGTGAACACGAAGATCGACCAAAGCATGGTCCTCGATTTTCGCAGCGACATGATGCAACACGCACAGCGGTTGTCGCTCGCGTTCCACGATCAGCGCCGCACGGGCAAAATCATCTTTGCGATCAATAACATGGGAAGCGAGATTGCCCGGCTGCTGACGGTCATCCCGCCGCTGGCCGAGAGCGTCTTGACGTTGATTGGCATGTTTTGGATTGTCGCGCTACTCGATTGGCAGATCGCGTTGCTGTCGATGGGAGTCGTGCCATTTCTTTACTATTCCGTTTCACGTTACATGAAACGCGTGCATCCTCAATTGCAGGAAGTGCGTGGCATGGAAGCGGAATCGCTTTCGCTGGTGCACGAGGCGATCTCGATGCAACGCGTCGTCGTGGCGTTTGGCCGCGAGGATTACGAGCACGGCCGTTTCAAAGAGCATGGCGTCAATACGGTCGCCAAGCGCGTGAAGCTAACCGTGCGCCAAACGATGTTCTCGCTTGGCGTGAACACCATAACCGCTGCCGGAACCGCCGCCGTGCTGGGCTTCGGCGGCTGGCACGTGATGCGCGGCGATCTCACGATTGGCCAATTGATGGTCATCATCGGCTATATCGCCGCCGTCTACAAACCCCTGGAGACGATTAGCACGACAATCGCCTCGCTGCAGGAAATCTCCGTGGCCCTGGACGCTTCATTCGGTCTGCTGGATACCCCGGTCGAGATTAAGGACACGCCGGGGGCGAAGCCGATGCGGCAATGCGAAGGCTGGGTCCGGTTCGAGGGCGTTAATTTTGCTTATCGGGAACGGAAGCGAACGCTTGAAGATATAAATTTTGAGGTTAAGCCTGGACAAGTCGTCGGCATTGTTGGCCAAACAGGCGCAGGCAAAACCACCTTGGTCGCACTACTGCCTCGCTTCTACGAGCCTCATTCGGGCCGAATCGTAATCGACGGCGAGGACATTCGTAATATCACGCTCCAGTCTCTTCGCGACCATTTTAGCATCGTGCTGCAAGAGCCGCTGCTTTTTTCAGGCAGCATCGCGGAGAACATTCGCTACGGGCGGCTGGAGGCAAGTCACGACGAGATCATCGAAGCAGCCGAAGCAGCGAACGCCCATGATTTCATCATGCGCTTGCCACGAAAGTATGAAACGGTACTGGGCGAGCGTGGCGCCAAATTGTCCGGCGGCGAAAGGCAACGGATCGCCGTCGTGCGCGCCTTTTTGCGAAATTCGCCAATCTTAATTCTCGACGAGCCGACCTCGTCGATCGACACCAAAACGGAATCGGTCATTCTCGATGCGCTGGAGCGACTGATGGACGGCCGCACCACCTTCATGATTGCCCATCGGCTGTCGACAGTTCGCCATGCCGATCTTCTCCTTGTGTTGCAGGACGGCCGAATCGTCGAGTACGGCAACCATGACGAGCTCGTCGCGCGTCAAGGCGTGTACCACCAGTTGTACGACCTTCAGATGAATCACCGTGTGAAAACTCGCATCGGATTGAGCGATCTGAGCGCTTGAGCACGCATTGGCCTGAAAATGCACGTCCGCGGCAAAAAGAAGATCGTCTTACTTGGCATGATGAGCCAGATGCCAGTTGCCGGCGTCGTTTGGCAGACGATGCATTATCTCGTCGGCTTCGAGCGGTTGGGGTACGACGCTTACTATGTGGAAGCGCACGCCCGGACACCCACGATGTTGATGCAGGATGAGTCGGACGATAGTTCTGCGAAGGCCGTCGCGTTCATTAGAGACGTCATGCGGCGATTCGATTTCGGCGACAAATGGGCCTTTCATGCGCTGCACGACGATGGCCGCTGTTACGGCATGGATCAGGCCGCGCTTAATGAACTCTACCGCTCGGCAGACCTGATCATCAATCTCCACGGCGGAACAAAGCCTCTCGACGAGCATGCCAAAACAGGCCGGTTGGTATACGTCGAAACCGACCCGGTGCAATTGCAGATTGAGTTGCACAACAACGACCAATGGTCGATCGAGTTTTTAGAGCCGCACGTCGCCTTCTTTACATTCGGCGAGAACTACGGAAAGCCCGATTGCAAACTACCCGTGTCGGATCGATTCCGATTCAAGCCCACGCGGCAGCCGGTTGTTGTCGACTTCTGGAACGAGCGGGCGAATGGTGAGCCTGGAGTGTTCACGACAATCGGCAACTGGCGGCAGCAGCGCCGCAACGTGCTACTTCACAAGGAAGTTTACAGTTGGAGCAAGCATCTGGAGTTTCCCAAGTTCATCGAGCTGCCGCAGAGAAGTGGCGCCCGCTTCGAGCTCGCCTTAGGTCAATACAACGAGAACGACGAGCGGATGCTGCAGGAAAAAGGGTGGAAAGTGCGGTACGCACCCGGATTCACCATGGATGTCGATGCCTACCGCGATTACATCACCGGATCGCGGGGAGAGTTTACCGTAGCCAAGGATCAAAACGTCCGGCTGCGCAGCGGCTGGTTCAGTGATCAAAGCGCCACCTACCTGGCCGCTGGAAGACCAGTCATTACGCAGGAAACCGGCTTCAGCAACGTCTTGCCAACGGGTGAAGGGCTTTTTGGCTTTTCAACGATGGAAGACATCCTTGCGGCGCTGGATGACATCAATTCGGATTATAAGCGCCACAGCCGCGCTGCGGAGGCGATAGCGCGCAATCACTTCAATTCGGATGTCGTGCTTGCGCGTTTGCTGGACGATGTCGGGGTTGAAGCATAAGTCATCGAAATCGATATGAGACTCGTTCAACTCAGCTGCGTGCTCATCATCGTTATCGGGCACTCTCGCGCAAGGCCAGCCTGTTGCTGTGACGCAAAGTGTAGCGCCGACAGCCGTCTCAGCAGTCCGAGAGAGCTCACGCCGATTAAAAGAACCGCCGCCTAAGCGACCGGTGGAAGCAATCGACCGTGTGCTGATCATCAGCATTGACGGTTTACGTCCTGATGTGCTGCTCCGCGCAGAGACACCCAATATGCGTTCTCTTGTAACCAAAGGCAGTTATACATTCTGGGCGGAAACTACTCCGGAGGCGTACACGCTGCCATGCCACGTCAGCATGCTTACGGGCGTATCCGCCGAAAAGCATGGCGTCACCTGGAACGAGTATATCGAGCAGTCATATCCGAATGTCCTCACGCTGTTTGAGATTGCCAAGAAGGCGGGCTATTCGACCGCCATGGCCACAGGCAAGATGAAGTTCATCGTTTTTGCCAGGCCCGTGCGCTCGACGGTTACTATTATCCGCACGAGGAGCCCGTTTCCGACGGCGAAGTCGCCGTGCATGCCACGGCACTTCTGCGGAAATATCGGCCCGGCGTAATGTTCGTTCATTTGCCCGGCGTCGACACGGTCGGCCACGAATTTGGCTGGGGCACAGCCGAGCAGATCGCCGCGACCGAAAAGGCCGACCAGGCCGTGGGCCGGGTTCTTGAAACCATCGCCGCGCTGAACCTTGCCGATTCTACGCTGGTAGTCCTCACGGCCGATCACGGCGGCGCGGCCAAAAGCCATGATATGCGCGATCCGCGCAGTCGCTTCATTCCTTGGATTGTCGCCGGCCCAGGCGTGCGGAAAGGCTTCGATTTGACCTTACTCGGCGACAGAACGATTCGAATTGAAGATACGTTTGCCACCGCCTGTGCGTTTCTCGGATTGGAACCTGGCGACGGTTGTCAAGCGAAGCCTGTATTGGAAGTTTTGGAAATGACGAATGCTGCACGATAAATGGAGGGGTGCGCGCGTCATCGAAAAGTTACGTTCACTGCATCCATTCGCAGGAGAAGACCATTGAATACCAACCATTCGAGCGACGAAGGCATGGCTTTGCCTCAGCGAAATTTGAATGGTCCACACAATCGCGTGGCGGAAGTGCTCGAAGCGAAACGCCCAAGCGAGGCGAAGCAACACTACGCGACGCTGGTCAAGTTGATAAAAGACCTCGTGCAGATTACCGTTCCGAATCACAGCACGATCGTGGTGATTTCCAAGGGTGACGAGGACCTGGTGGATTTTCGTGGGCCACTGGCATGGCACTTCCCGCGCGGTGAACGGCAAGTTCGCCGGATGCTACCCGGCAAATAGCCACGAGGCGATCGGCCATTTAGAGCAACTGCGCCATCAGGGAGCGGACTATCTGCTCATACCAAGCACCTCGTTTTGGTGGCTCGAGTTTTATTCTGATTTCACTGCCCATCTGCAGCAGAAGTATCGAATCACGACGTTCCAAGAAGAGGTGTGCCTGATCTATCGGTTGTAGCCGCAATTGACCGCGTGCATTTCAACGCTCAACGACATGTCGCAAGTGTCCGAAGAAATCGTGAAAGTATCGTGCTCCGGCAAGGAACTGATGTTCCTCACACCGGATGGCGAGGATCATATTCAACGAGTTTTGAGGAGCGACCATCGGCTGTACGAAGAAGTGCGCTGATTGACGTGCTATCGCGCAACTTAAAGCGCGGGCTGGTGATTGATGTCGGTGCGAACATCGGAAACCACACGGTATTCTTCGGCAAGCTACTGGGCCGGCCCGTCATCGCGCTGGAACCTTATGAGCAAGCGTTTCGCGTCTTGGAAAAGAATGTCGAGCTCAACGGCCTTTCCGATACGGTGACATTGCTTCAAAAAGCGGCCGGCCGGAAACCGAGCCGCGGCGAAATCACTCCACCGCCGGAACACAACTGGGGACAGGCACGGGTACGAGCAACCGGGACGGGACCCGTCGAAGTTATCCGACTCGACGACCTATCAATTCGCGGCCCGGTCGCCTTGATCAAGATCGACGTCGAGGGCATGGAAGCCGACGTATTGAAAGGCGCTTGGCGGCTTCTCAAGCGAAAGCGGCCTGTGTTGTACGTCGAGGCACAGACGCCGGCGCATTACGCCGCTCTGCGGCGGCTATTGCGACCGATCGGCTACCAGATGGTGCGTCGCTTCAATCATACGCCGACCTACTTCTTTGTCTCGTGCCGCAGCAAGAAACAAATAATCGATGCGCTGCTCGAGAAGACCGAGGCCCTGGCATCATTGGAGGAGTTAACGATCGCCCAGCGCGAGATGCTGCGCTCGTTTTCCGAACGCGAGCTCGCGCTGAAAAAGCTATTGGAAAAGGACATAGAGAACGCTTTCGAACGCCAGCAGAAAAGCCTTGCCGCGCAGCTACGGGCGACGGCCGACGAACACGCAAAGCGGCTACGCGGAGCTCGAAGTGGTACGCGGAGAAATCGGCAAAGTAACCAGCGATCTTCGAGACGATACTCAACGACTGCTTCGCAGGAACGACCAGATGGCTGAAGCGCTGAAGGGACTGAGCACGAGTATCAGTGAGGGCATCAAGGCGTCATTGTCCGCGGCCGTGGAAAGCAGCCGCTTAACCAATGAAATACTTCAATTAATCAAGGACCTTAGAGGCGCCAGTGGCAACTCGGGGCCACTAATGCGGGCACCCAATCAAGCGATCAAATCTCGACCCCAATCAGTCGACAATGACCACGAGCTGAAACTCAAACTGCCATTCGAAAAAGCCTTTCTCGAGGTAAAACTTCGCAGCCACGGCGTAAAGCCGGAAGCTCCAGGGCAGTACAAGTCGTTGTCGTCCCGCGGAATTCCCGAAGCCAACCGCTCGAAAGAAGGCATCGCCGACGTCGAGCTTAACCGCGCTGCCGACGCAGATGCATTGACGCAAGACACAGGCGAAACAATTTCAGTAATCATGACGACGTATAACAGCGCAGCGTACGTCCAGAACGCCGTGTTGAGTGTGCTTGAGCAGACGCATAACGATCTCGAACTAATCGTCGTCGATGATGCCAGCAGCGACAACTCGTTCGAAATCCTTCTAGAATTGGTGGCGCTCCGATCCGCGCGTCCGACCGATCAAGTTGTTCACCAACCGTGGAACGTATTGGTGCAAGAATTATGGAATCACCCGCTCCACGGGGCGTTACATCGCCTTTCAGGACTCCGACGACGTATCGGATGCGGATCGGCTGCGGCTTCAGCTGCGCGAGCTCAAACAGACGCGGGCCGTAATGTGTACTTGTAACTATGTTCGCATCGATCCCGCCGGTGATATTGTGCTCAACCGCGGGCTCGAACAGCGAAAGGCACTTATTTCCACCTTATTCGACAAGAGGGAAGTCCTCGACCGCGTCGGATATTTCGACATCGTGCGAACCTCGGCCGACGATGAATTCACCCGACGAGTGGGAATTGTCTTCGGCCACGAGCGGATTTGTCACGTCGACCAGCCTTTATACCGCGCGATCGTGCGCGATGGATCGTTGACGACAAATGCGTCTACGAAGTCCGACATTACAGTCGCGGATTTGCCCCTTTCGGATCAATCGTTTCTTTCAGCGCCGAGGCGGGAATATGTTCGTCAATACTCGGCGTGGCACGAGCGGCTCAAAAAAGGTGACGAAGATCCACGGATGCCGTTTCCTCAACTGCGCCGCCGCTTCCCAGCGCCCGCTCGGCTGCTGCCGGAAATGCATCATGAGGAGTGTTATGCAACAGCTTCGATGGCGTCGTTTCCGCCTCGACGAGCCTCGCTGGAACAAGCCGTGGCATCGATTCTGCCTCAAGTCGACTTTCTGAATGTTTATCTGAATGGCTACGACGAAACCCCGCCGTTCTTAAACAGCGCCAAAATTCACGTGATCCACAGCCGCGAGTACGGCGACCTGCGTGACAGCGGCAAGTTTTTCTTCATTGATTCTGTTCCTTGGGGTTATCACTTTACGATCGATGACGACATCATTTATCCGAGTGACTATGTCCAGAAGATGATTCTGAAAATCGAACAATACGGTCGCACGGCCATTGTCGGGTGCCACGGCGTGATCCTGCCCTCGCCGTTGGTTCATTTTATGACGAATCGTGAAGTGTTTCATTTCAAGCGGAGCTTGGCGCATGATCGGCTCGTCAACCTGCTTGGCACCGGCACGACCGCCTACCACGTCGGAACGATCGCCCTTTCACGGGAAGATTTCAAAGCACCGGGCATGGCCGATTTGTGGCTGGCAGTCGCCGCAAAACGACAAAAGATTCCCATGATCTGCGCGGAGCGGCCCGAAATGTGGTTGAAGCCGCTCGGCGAGGCAGACGAGACGAGCCTTTATTCTTCGGCCATGAACGACGGCGACTTGCAGACGAAAGTAGCGCAGGCCGAGCAACCGTGGCGGCTCGACGAGATGTACCGCCATCACCCGCTACTACAGAAAATGTTGAACTGCATCACCGCCGAAGACCTCAAATCCGGACGCGAGCTCGCTGCTTCGGGTATCTGAGTTGCTTTGATTTCATCGACACTTCCTCGGAGCAACCTATGACCACCGCCGCCACGAAACCACAAAGTGCCGTCGAAGCGTACGAAATCCGTTACAGCCAAGGCGGATGGAAATACAACTACAGACGAGAGCACCTTAGGCTCAAGCGCATCGTTGATAGCCTTGGTCTAAAGCCGGGCGATGCCGTACTGGAGATCGGATGCGGCGAGGGTTTTCATTCAAACGTCTTGTACGACCTCGGCTTTCGTGTGACCGGGAACGATATGTCCGAAGTCGGCATAAAAAATGCCGAAGCTCGATTTCCCATGATCCGCTTCATTCAACGCAGCTCCATTGAATTGTGCGACATACTTCCGCATGAACATTTTCACATGATTTTGGCGCGCGGCCATTCCTGGTACCACTACGAATTAACCGAGCGCAATTGCAAGGGCTGGAATGTGCCGGAGAACACAAGGCAGATGTTCAAGCTTCTTCGGCCCGGCGGCTACTTTGTCCTCTGCATTCGGACCGATTTCTCCGGAACCAACTATAAGGATGGCGTGCTCAATAACACTTATCAGGCGTACCGAGATCTCTTTGAACCGTTCGGCGAAATTGTCCTCTTAACCGACGCCGAAGGCGTGCCCCTAGCAAACGATGAAGACGCGCGGCAATCGAAGAATGACATTATCATCGCCACGAAGAAACCTGCGGTTGCTTCGGGTTCATGATCGCTCGCCGCACGATTTAAGTGAATTGGCTACATGTGATTTCCGGCTATGGCAAACTCGCCTTTAGATACTTCAGTACGACTCCGTTGGTCGAACGTGGCCCGCCTTCCAGCCGGCGCTTCAATCGTGATCCATG
This sequence comes from uncultured Planctomycetota bacterium, assembly GCA_963713365.1. Lineage (GTDB taxonomy): Bacteria > Planctomycetota > Planctomycetia > Pirellulales > Lacipirellulaceae > JABDGM01. Next base: position 54,430 of record CAVQLN010000019.1, read on the forward strand.
GAACTAATCGAAAAGCACACCTGCTGAAATCGGAGATCGAGAGAAAACGGCCCGATATACGAATCAATGCATTAATCCCATGTGACGTACAAAGCAACGCAGCGCCGCTGCCCGACTTCAGGTCTGAATTTGGCCAGTGCGACGCTGTAACGAACCAGAGCGATTGGATCCAAACGGCTTGGAGGTTTCTCGAGACAAGCTGCGATTCCCTCTACGTGCTGCCTGTCTTTGATGCCAGCCACACGAAACGGCCTTGTATCGTGATCAATTCGGCGCGCGTAATTTTTGTTCCAAACTTCAAGTGCGCCTATTGCAGTTTTGCAGAGTTGTTTCGCCAATCCTTCGACGAATTTTCCGCGATAACCTCACTACCCGATCTGAAATCGTATACCGACCTGCTAGATGCCAGTTATGAAGGCTTCTTTAAGTTTTCTGTAGTTAGGCACCCGTTGCGCCGGGCAATGTCCTGCTTCAAGGATAAATACGAGCGGTGCGATAGGCATTCTAATATTATGAGTTGGCAGACTCCGCTACTTAAGTTGCTCAGACGCGAGACAATTTCGTTCATTGATTGGCTGGATTTTATTGCGTCAATGCCTGACGAGTACTCAGATCCGCACTGGCGATCGCAGTACTACACGATGTACACGGAGGATGGGCGACAGCTTGTCGATGCCGTGTACAAGTTGGAACACCTGTCCGAATATCAAAGCGAACTGTCGGAACGGTTGGGCGTGTCCGCTCGGCTTCAGCGCCTTAATTCGACAATGCCTACGTTCGAGCCAGATGACAAGGCGCTGGCGATCGTGAAAGAGCGATACGAAAAAGACTTCCTTGCATTCAATTACTAACGCCCGGTGAGTTGCAAATGAAGCCCATCATTGCATTTGCCGGCTCTCGCGCACAACGTCCCGGCCGTGGCGGGCAGTTTTGGGTGTTCCTGCAGTACCTGCTTGGATTTCGCCGGCTTGGCTACGACATCCTGTACCTCGACGCGCTGAGAATCGGAGAGCTACGTCGACGAACAAGGGCGCGCTTGCCCGCTCGAAGAGTCATGGGCCGTACGTTACACGCGACAAGTCATGTCGGCATTCGAGCTCCAGAACAGTTACTCACTTTTATGCGATGGCGGCAAGAGGCATATCGGGTTGTCGCGGAATGAAGTCGTCGACCGGGTACGCGGGGCCGAATGTTTGATCAACGTCATGGGCTTTCTGCGCGATAAGGAAATCCTTGCTGCCGCCCGGCGAAAAGTCTTCCTCGACATTGACCCGGGTTTCGGCCAGATGTGGCGCGAACTAGGCCTGGCCGACATTTTCGCCGGACATGATGCCTACGTTACCGTAGGCACGAACGTAGGCCGCTCTGGATGCACCGTCCCAACGTGTGGCCTGAATTGGATTTCGACGCTCCCTCCGGTGGTGCTCGATAAATGGCCGATGATTGCCCCGCAAGAAGGCGGCAAATTCACGAGTGTCGTCACTTGGCGCGGCATATTTGGCCCTATCGAGTTTCAAGGAAGCAGCTACGGCTTGCGAGTACACGAATTTCGAAAATTCATCGAACTGCCGCGGCGAACTGCGCAGCCGTTTGAGTTAGCCCTCGACATTCATCCGAGTGAGACCGCGGACCTGGCCGCTCTCACGCAGAACGGCTGGCAGCTTGTCGATCCGGCGTCGGTCACTCGCACACCGCACGATTATCAGACGTACATCCAAGCTTCCAAGGCAGAGTTTGGCGTCGCGAAAAACTTGTATGTGAAAACGCGCGGCGGTTGGATCAGCGATCGAACCGTCTGCTACCTGGCCAGCGGCAAGCCTGTTCTTATCCAGGACACCGGCATCCGCGAACTTCTTCCCGTCGGCGAAGGGGTACTGCTGTTCAGCAATTTCGACGAAGCAGCCGACGGCGTCGAAAAAATCTGCCGGGATTACGATGCCCACTGCCGAAGCGCCCGACAAGTCGCCGAACAGTACTTTGATTCCGATAAAGTTCTATCCCGGCTTTTGATGAATTTGGGGATCGAGTAACTCGCTGTGTTGTAACCATGACACTTGCCGTCGTTAGCGGCGCGATTGCGAATAAACCCTTTAATGGAGGTGAGGCGTGGGTGCGCCTCAGTTGGCTGCTTGGGCTAAAGCGGCTGGGTTACAAGGTCGTGTTCGTTGAAGAATTCAACCCCGATGTTTGCGGTGAAGAGCGCGAGGCAGAAGGCGGGCATCGCCGAGCCGACATCGTCAAATACTTCCAAGAGACTTTGCACCAGTTCAGATTGCATCGCTCGGCCGCGCTCATCGACCGGAATGGCGACAGCATTTGGGGAATCAGTACGTCCGAGCTGCAGACCATTGGTAGAACGGCGTCGCTATTGATCAACATCAGCGGCCATCTGACTTGCGAATCACTCAAAAATGCCATTCCGATTCGAGTCTACGTCGATCTCGACCCGGGCTTTACCCAGTTCTGGCACGATCAAGGCACTCTTGGAACGCAACTTGAAGGGCACACGCACTATTACACCGTGGGCGAAAACATCGGAACGCCAGATTGCCAGATTCCGACAGGTGGAATTGACTGGCGACCGGTCAGGCAACCGGTCGTGCTGGAAGACTGGCCTGTTGCGAAGACCGTCCAGCCATGGCGATTCACAACGATCGCGAGTTGGCGCGGAACCTATGGTCCGGTGCAAGTTGGCGACAAAACCTTCGGGCTCAAGGTGCACGAATTCCGCAAATTCATCGAGCTGCCGCGCCACATCGACCGAGAGTTCGAGATCGCTCTGGATATTCATCCGGCCGAGGAGAAAGATCTTACGTTGCTTTGCGAAAACAAGTGGCGCCTTGCCGACCCGAAAGTTGTGGCTAGCGATCCAAATGGCTATCGAGGTTATGTACGAAATTCCGGCGCCGAGTTCTCCGTCGCACAAGGAATCTACGTCGATACACACAGCGGTTGGTTCAGCGATCGTTCGATTCGGTATCTTGCCTCCGGCAAACCAGTGCTGGTTCAGGACACCGGGTTTAGTCGAAATATTCCCACTGGCGAGGGCTTGCTGGCGTTTCGAACACTCGACGAAGCAGTTGCCGGCGGCCGCGAAATCATTGCCAATTACGACTGGCATTCCCGGGCCGCGCAAGCTGGCGGAAGACTATTTCGATTCCGACAAAGTTCTCGCCACGATGTTGCGTCAAGTTCGAGCAAACCCCTGATCCTTGAGTGGAGCGATTCGGCAAATGGAAATGGCAACGCAAACAAACGTGAAGCGGCTCAATTGGGGTTGTGGCGGTTGGACTCCCGTTGGCTGGATCAATTCCGACATTAAGCAAGGGCGCGGAATTGATATCAGTGCCGACATACGCCAAGGCCTGCCACTGGAGGAGGCGAGCATCGATTACATCGTTAGCATCCATGCACTTCCAGAAATGCCGTTCGATGACCTCGTGCCCGCGCTGCAGGAGCTGCGGCGAGTGCTTAAGCCCGGCGGCATTTTGCGGTTGGCGCTGCCCGACTTGCTCAAAGGCGTGCGCCTACGAACGGGGCGATCGTGATTACTTTTTAGTCCCCGACGAGGATGTCAAAAGCCTGGGAGCAAAGCTCATCGTCCAGTTGATTTGGTACGGTTACTCGCGGACTTTGTTCACGGCCGAGTTTATCGAAGAGATGTTGTACAAAGCCGGCTTCGCGCGCGTCGATCACTGCGAGTACCAGCGAACCCAAAGCCAGTTCCCAGAAATCACCGAGTTGGACAACCGTGAAAAGGAAAGCCTCTTCGTCGAAGCAACCAAGTGAGTCTTGAATTATGTCGCGTTTGCGCTGCACCAATCGCCGCTTGTCCAAAAGCAATCCACTCAGGAATTGCGCGACCCGTCGGACCCGCATGCGCTTTTTCTTCGTTGCGACGTTCGGCCTGCTGCTTGGCTGCGGCGCCGAGGATGCACCGCCCCAACTGGAACCGACGCATCGGGAGGCCATGCGGCAGAATCTACTGCGCCTCGGCGCTCAGGTCACGGCCGACATACCAGAAGGCCTCTATTTGAGCCTTCGCAACACGCATATTGAGATTCGAGACTTAGGCGGCGTTGTCGAGGGTTCGCGCCGCACCCGCAACGACATCCGCGATTTTTACTTCGTAAACGAGGCCATTACAAAATGCTTCGCCGAACCGGGTGAGCTTGAAGAATTTAAGCGCTGGTACCGCGGATCGCTTCTGCAAAGCAACTCTCCTGTTCCGCGAGGCGAATTTGGCGACGTCACGTTAACCATTTCACGCAATCCGTTGCGAACTATTTTCTCCCGCAAAGTATTGCTCGCCGAGAAGCAGCCGCCCGCCGAGTAATTGTTCTGCAACCGCCATCGGATCGCATCGGCTAAACCGGCACCCCGTTCAATTTCATGAGTGCGACTTCACTTAACATTGTTTTCAGCGGGATGATGGCGGCCGATCCGCACCAGGGCGGAGCGACCTGGGCGGTATTGCAGTATGTGCTCGGTCTCCAGGAGCTGGGTCATAATGTTGTCGTGGTCGAGCCGATCCCTGCCAAGTCGATACTGCCAGCGAACTGCGCTCTAATTGAGTCGATGAATGCCGCCTACTTTCGGCAAGTTGCGGCCGACTTCGGCCTCACCAAAACAGCAGCCCTTTTGTTAGAAAACTCGCGAGAAACAGTCGGCCCGTCTTACGACCAGTTGCAATCGTTCGCCTCTCGCGCGGACGTATTAATCAACGTTTCGGGAATGTTAGTAGATCGTGAGCTGATCGATCGGATTCCGATTAAAGCGTATCTGGACTTGGATCCAGCCTTCATTCAACTGTGGCACTCGGTCTATGGCATCGATATGCGCCTGGAGCGCCATACGCATTTTGTCACCGTTGGCCTGGCCCTCGGCACATCATCGTGCCGCGTGCCGACGTGTGGCAAAGAATGGATCCACACATTCCAGCCAGTCGTGCTCGCTCATTGGCCGCGCTGTCGGGAGATTCGCTATCATGGCCTCACAACGGTCGGCAATTGGCGCGGCTACGGCTCGGTCGAATATCAGGGAGAATTCTACGGTCAAAAGGCTCACGCATTTCGGGAAATAGTCGAGCTCCCCAGCCGCACGCACGAGAAATTCTTTCTTGCATTGGCGATACACCCTGATGAGACGCGCGATTTGGAGGCCATTAAGCATGGCGGGTGGAATGTACTGGACCCGCGCAAAGTTGCCGCTACACCCGCCGCCTATCGCGAGTTTATCCAACGCTCGAAAGCCGAGTTCGGACTTGCAAAGAGCGGCTATGTAAACTCCAAGTGCGGATGGTTTAGCGACCGCAGCGCGTGCTACCTGGCATCTGGCCGCCCAGTCGTTGCGCAAGACACTGGATTCAGCGAGCATCTTCCCACGGGAGAAGGCCTTTTCACCTTCCGCTCCGTCGATGACGCCGTTCGCTGCATCGATTCGATGAACGACGATTACGAGCATCATGCCGATGCCGCTCGCCGGCTCGCGGAGATTCATTTTGCGCGGGCCAGGTATTGACGCTACTCTTACAGCGATTGGGGGCGATGTCGTGAATGATTCGTCGCAACAAACTGCCCCTATGCTCTGCGACGGCGAACTGGAGCGCTTCGTCCAGGACAGCGTTCGTGCACACTTCGGCAGCGAGAATCGTATCATCACAATGGAGCGGCGGCTCAACGATTACCATTCCAGTTTTGCAATCGAAGAACTGATCCTGCATTTTGAAACTGGCCGTCGCATTGCTTTAATTTTCAAGAATCTGAGTCCGGACGGTTTGTTGAATTATGCGCGGCAGATCCGGCCGCACCTCAGCTACCAATCCACTCGCGAGATTATCGTGTACCGGCATGTGCTTGCCGGCGCCGGTTTGGGCACGCCGCTCTGCTACGGCGCTCAGGTCGATCCAGAAAATGAACAATATTGGTTGCTGCTGGAAAAGGTAGCCGGAAATACACTGGCAAAAACGGGGGAGTTCTACATCTGGTGTGACACCGCGCGCTGGCTTGCCAAACTGCACAGCGGCCTGGCTGAAGTGACAGCCCACACGCAGCTCAATGCGAATCTACTGCACTATGACGAAGACTTCTTCAATGTGTGGATTGATCGTGCCGAGCATTTTTCCAATCTACGCGCAGAGTGCGCCGAGAATGGTCAGCCAGTAATTGGGCCGTTAGCAGCTCAATGTCGTCGCGCCGTTCGAAAAATCTGCACGCTGCCGCAAACGTTTATTCACGGCGAGTTCTATCCCTCAAATGTACTGATCAGTAATCACGACGACCGGATCCGAATATGTCCCATCGATTGGGAAACGGCGGCCATAGGCCCCGGCCTTCTCGACCTGGCCGCGCTGGTGGCTGGGAATTGGCCCGAAGAGCGAAGAACTGAGTTAGCTTCAGCCTACTACGAGGCACTTTCGCCGGCGATGCGACCTTTTGCCGGCTATGAAGAGTTCTACCAGGCGCTGCGGTGCTGCCGGCTGTTCATGGCGATCAAGTGGCTCGGTTGGTCATCCGACTGGGATGCACCCGACGAGCATCGCTGCGATTGGTTAGCCGAAGCGATGCGATTGGCCCCGTTAGTTGACTGCTGAGGTTGTAAGTTCACAGGCGCCGATTTATCACGAACAATTTGGTGAAGGCTATGGCGCGACGGCTAATCGTCAATGCCGATGATTATGGACTCAGCGAAGATGTCAACCTCGGCATCCTCAAGGCCCATCGGCAAGGAATCGTTACCAGCGCAAGCCTGATGGTACGCTGGCCGTCGGCCCGCGATGCCGTCGATCGTGCGGACGATCTCGACCTTGGCTTACACATCGATCTTGGTGAATGGGCCTTCCGAAATGGGGAATGGGTTTTGCTGTACCAGCGAGTGCCGTTTGATGAATTGGACGCGTTAGAACACGAAATTCGCACTCAATTGGAACTTTTTCAGTCATTAACCGGCAGGAATCCTTCGCACTTGGATTCGCATCAGCATGTTCACCTGCAGGAACCCGGACGCTCGCTCGTGGCTCAAATAGCGGACGAACTTTCGGTCGTGTTGCGCGGGGTGTCGCCAGAGATTCGCTATTGCGGCAGCTTTTACGGTCAGTCGGGAAAGGGCGAGCCTTGTCCGGATGCTATCAGTCTGGCGGGCCTGGTCGACCTGCTGCGAAATCTGCCGTCCGGCGTGACCGAACTCGCGTGCCATCCCGGAAGCGGGGCCGAGCTGAATTCGACTTATTGTCGAGAGCGCGAGTTGGAAGTCGAAGCTTTGTGTGATCCGCGCGTCCGGCGGACGCTGCTCGACGAAAACATTCGACTTTGCACGTTCAAAGATTTCGCCACGACAGTGGCGATCCCCCAACCGCTGGATACATAACGACGATTTTTCCCAAATCGCCGCTTGCACCCGCAAGCGCTCCAGCTCGCTTGTTGAATCACTCGCGCAGTTGTTATATGTTGAATGCCCGCGACGAACTTTGATAATGGAGTCCAGGTTATGCATCAGTCGCGACGACCCGCAATGACATTGATCGAGCTGCTCGTTGTCATTGCAATTATTGGAATTCTTGTGGCCCTGCTGCTGCCGGCCATTCAAGCAGTGCGCGAAGCGGCTCGGCGATCCTGGTGCCAGAACAATTTGAAGCAAATCGGGCTGGCTGTATTCAATTACGAGCAAGCGAAAAAGCGGCTGCCTCCCGGTGGAGTCTGGGAGGAGAATATTCGCGCCGGCGGTTCGATTTACGTGCACTTGCTGCCCATGCTGGAGCAGCAGGCGCTTTACGATGCCTTTGACCTGACCAAGCCGAACGTCGACGACACGACCGTGCGCGGCACAACACAGAGAATTGACACCACGGTCATCGACATACTTATCTGTCCGAGCGACGAGCGAGAGACTCGTTACGACAAAGGCCGCGTCGCTCACAATTACGCCGCTTCCCGGGGTCCGACCGAACTCTGGCTGAATACCAATTGCTTGTGCGACTATGAATGGGCAAGCCTGGCCCGCGCTCCCATCGACGACCCCGAAAACTTTGCCGGACCCTTTACCCGCATGGGCACGCAGGAGCGACTTCAGCTTATCACCGACGGTCTCTCGAAAACGATCTTCTTCGGCGAGATGCGGCCGCAATGCTCTGAGCACTCTCAAAACGGCTGGGTCAATTCGAACAACGGCAACGGTTATTGTTCGACCTTAATTCCAATCAATTACGATACCTGCAACAAGGACGCCCTCGATCCGTGCCGCAAACCATGTAACTGGAACACTGAAGTCGGATTCAAGTCGATGCATTCCGGCGGCGCTATTTCTTGTTCGGCGACGGCAGCGTGCATTTCATCGAGGACACGATTGATCATAACCTGTATCAACTTCTTGGCGCTAAGAACGACGGTCAGACGACCGAGTGGCCGTGAATGGGCTCGCGCATGCGCGCAATCGCTAGTCTTTGTCGATCGCTCCCGTCCGGCTTAGAATCTCTGCGCAAATGCAGGGACTCATCGGAACTCTTGTTGGCAAGAATGGCTGGTTTCTATCGGACTCGGGTGGCGATTGGCTAAACCGAAAACGCTTAAACGCCTGCATTTCCGACTACGCAGCCATCGTCTCGCCGCCGGTGATCGTCAATACCTCGCCGGTCACGTAGCTGGAGTCCGCATCGGAGGCGAAATATACAAATGCCGGCGCCACTTCTTCTGGTTGGCCAGGGCGCTTCATCGGGTTATCTACGCCATGCTGCGCGACTTGCTCTGCCGTTTTTGATACCGGCTGAAGCACGGTCCAGATCGGACCCGGTGCAACGCAGTTGACCCGAATTTTGCGCTCAACGAGATTCTGCGCGAGCGACTTGGTGAAGGCGTGAATCGCGCCCTTTGTCGACGCATAATCGATAAGCATCTTGTTGCCCTGCAGTCCCGCGACAGATCCGCAGTTGATAATCGCGGAGCCTTCTTTCAGGTGAGGCAGCGCGGCCTTCGTCATGTAAAAGTATCCATAGATGTTCGTGCGGAAGGTTGTGTCCCACTGGTCTTCGTCGATGTCTTCGAGGGACTTCTGGCTTTGTTGGTAGGCGGCGTTATTCACGAGAATATCGAGCTGGCCGAGCTCACTGATCGTTCGATCGACGGCCGCACGACAGAAATTACGGTCGGTGATATTGCCCGGCAATAACAAGGCTCGCCGCCCCGCCCGTTCGACTTCGCGCTTCGTTTCGACGGCGTCGGATTGTTCCGCAGGGAGATAAATGATGGCCACGTCGGCGCCCTCTCGCGCATACAAAACCGACACGGCGCGGCCGATGCCTGAATCGCCGCCGGTAATGAGGGCGACTTTGCCTTCAAGCTTACCCGCCGCGCGGTATTCCGGTGCTTTGTACTGCGGGCGCGGCTTCATTTCCGATTCAATGCCCGGCTTCTCCTGCTGCTGCGGGGGAAGTTCGCGACCAGATTTTTCAGACTTAGTGCTCATGCGACGACGCTTTCATCCTTGGTCCAATGGAATTAATGCCGTGTCGAGAAGCGCACGTATCAGCAAACGGCATTCCGACAACACAGGGCGCAGGGGTGCACTTGTGGCAATGGGGTGTGCTGCGGCTTGTCGCTAGGAGTCCGAGGCATAGATCTTGCAGTGCCATCGACGGTATTCGACTCTCAAGCCATGCGAGTAAACAATGGCTACGGATTTGACCAGCTTGCCAGCGCGATCCCGATTCGGGTCTGCTTAATGTGGTCGTCGACACTCCGAAGGGCTCGCGCAATAAGTACAAGTACGACGAGAAGACGCATGTATGGCGGCTGAGCAAAGTGCTGCCATTGGGCGCATCGTTCCCATTTGATTTCGGGTTTATACCCTCAACCAAGGGAGAGGATGGCGACCCCCTGGACGTGCTCGTATTGACTGAAGAACCTGCCTTCGCCGGTTGCGTGCTGCCGGCGCTTTTAATCGGCGTTTTTGAAGCGGAGCAGACGGAAAAAGGCGAAACCATTCGGAACGATCGTCTGGTTGCTGTGATCCAGACGCCACGCAATCCGCCAATAGTTCACTCTTTACACGAGCTAAACGAGATGCGATTGGAAGAGATCGAGCATTTCTTTTGCTCCTATAATGAAATGGAGGGGCGAGAATTCAGAACATTGGCTCGACGGGGCGTCAAGGAAGCTGAGGCCATTCTAAACGCCGGCATAACCGAATAGGTTGGGGTTAGTTGTATGCATACTTCGGCTACATCACCGGCGACTTATCGACGTTGGTTCTTAAGTATGCGGGCAAATTGAGACTGTCGTGCCGTGGACGTCACTTTCGCTCGTGATGTCGCAATTGAGAAATGTCCGCAAGATGTCCATGTGCGTCGTCGAGTGGAGCGTGAGGGCAAGCGTGCGAAAGCGGCCACCGTGGCCGGTTTGCCAGGCGGCAATACCGAGCGGGAGCATAAGTTGATCGGCCAAGTGGTAGCCGACAGGGACGCCGGCTTCAACGTACTCGCGCATTTCGTTAAGCGCTTCCTCCGCGACATGCTCAGCTGGCACCCCACGACGGCCGATGCCGGTAAAGACTTCGGTGACGTGCTGGGAATGGACTTCAAGGATGAGGACATTGCCTGGGCCGACAGTGGCTGAGAGGACCTGAAGTTGAAACGCGTCGGGTGGCCAGTTGGTTTTGCCAGCGATGAAGTCGAGTTCGCGCTGACCGATATGCTCGGGGAGCCGCGAGACGAGCGCGGTCGCGTGGCGTTCGCCATCGGCACCACGTTCGAGCAGGTCGAAGCCAATTAGCGACTTAGTGGGTTCAATGGTGACGGTGAACCGGCCGCCGCCGGCCGGATAAAACCCGCGGCGTTGGATTTCGGCATCGACTCGGACGCCCATTCGATTCAGCAGTGGTAAATACGCCTTGGCGAGGAACTCGAACGAGGGCGCGCGGTAATTGTGCGTGCCACCTTCGAGTATGATTCTTGAGGGCCCATCGGCGATCAGCAGCGCGGGCAAGACGGTCTGCAGGACGAGTGTCGTACTACCGGCAGTTCCAATTGAGAACTGGTATTCTCCGGCTTGAAGCTTAGTTGGCCGAAAGGTAATGGAACGTGAGCCGATTTCATCACCCTCAACTTCGGCGGCGCCGATTTTGGCAGCAGCGCGCACCGCAGTGAGATGTTGCCGTGCGAGTCCCGGCTTCTCGCGGCGGCCGCGGAGATTTTCAATAGTGAATGAACGACCGGTCACCAGCGCTAGCGCCAGCGATGAGCGCACGATCTGGCCACCGCCTTCTCCTTGGGAACCATCGAGGTGAATATGGTCATCCAATTGAACCACAGCAATTTGCGGCGTTAAAGTTAGGGAAGTTCGTCGACGACAATAGAAGCGCCCGTAGGGCTGGCGCAGCGGTTGCGGGCCGATTACTTGGCATGCCGATATGGTGCATAGCCATAGTACTTGGGCCGATCATCGAGCCGAATATGCAACCAGGAGACACCAGCACCTGCTGTGCTGAGCCAAACTGGCTTGGGGCCAAGTCTGCGTTCCGCAACTGCACCGACCAATTTCCACAGTTCGTGTCGCTGCGGCTCGGTGCATGCCGTACGAATGCTGCAAGGTGGTTATAAGCAGTGAGCGGGCCGCTCGGACACGGCACAACCATAATCGCGTCCTTACCCAGATTTAGGAACTCGGCAACTCCCCCGTCGGGCACACCACGAAAGTGTTCGGCGAAGGCGTCCACGTCAGGGGCCCTTTCCAAGCCCGGACTATTGAGTAAGACGAATTCAAATCGACGGTTCGTCGTTGCGCTGGTAATTGGCGGCGTCTCCCATCGGAATGCGGAAAACGGCGAATCAGACAACAGGCCGTTAAACAAAGTGCGGAAGTCGGCGTCATTTTGCCATCGACGTAGAACTTCGCCGTACGTGACTGGCGTTGAATCTAAGTCAATTTCGAATTTGATCGCGCCGTTGGCCAGTTTCTCACTGCGTGAAGTCCACATGCGCAAGCTGCCGCAATATGATAAAGCCCACTTGCCCGCCCTCAGCGAGGGGGCACTGTTCCAATAGTGTGTTACTACGAATTATTTTTCTGTCTCAATTTCCGGTGTTTTAACCAGCGTCCATCAAATTTGATCCCTATATTTAGCAACGTATTCTTTGCAAATCCAGTTATAAAATCCTCGATCGTATACATGCAATGACGCGCGGCTTTTTACGCATTGTCGCCGTGCGACGGATACGGCGATCGACGCAATATGGAAGCCTACCGCGTCCACTTTTTGCGTTGCCGCTCATGGAAGGAAATTCTGTCGCATCGCCATTGCCACTATACCGACTCGCTCTTTGTTTTGGGTGCGAAAACGATCACAAGCATTCCGATTGCATAAATTAGCGCGCAGGCTGCGCCGATTGCCGAATAATCGCTCTCGAAAAACGTGAACAGCGAACCAGCCGCCAGGACGCCGCCGGCGGTCGCAAAGCGGCCGATGTTCATCGCCAGGCCGGCGCCGGTCGCTCGCACTTGGACAGGGTACAGTTCCGGCAAGTAAAGCGGCAGCCAACCGAAAAACAGCGTGGCCACGAGGCCTTGAGCAAAAACGACGTACAAGAAGTTGGTTTCCAGCGGAGCTGTCCACCGGAACATGCTCCAAGTTAGTACTGTGGCGCCCAGGCTGATGAGAAAGTAGGAAATTCGCCGGCCTACGAATGCCGCCACCGGCGCGCCGCGAAGCTGCCAATCGTAGCCCCTAATGCCCACCAACCTTGAGTTGCCGCTTTGTAGCCGGGCTGGTCGGCAATCTCGCCGACGGCGTCTGCCCAGGGAATCATCCACTTGCTTCCGGCCCAAGCTCCGACGAGCGGTACGGACGCAAGCACGATGCCTAATCAGCGTTGGGCGCAGCAGTTCGCCGCGAAACATTTCGCTTAGCGGCGGCGCCGGCTTCGTCGCTTCACTGCGCGAAGCCAGCCACTTCGGCGATTCCGGAAGCAGGGTTAATACCAACACGCCGAGTGCTGCGGGAATACCGGCCAGCATGAAGATCCATCGCCACGAATCCGGCGTGATCGGATAGACGCGCACCAGTTGCGAAAGAGCAAGAATACCCACGTTGATTCCAGCGCCGAGAATTCCCGATACGGTTGGCCGCGATGCCGCCGGCCAGCATTCGGCGACCAGTGCCACGCCATTCGGCCACATGCCGCCCACGCCAAGGCCGACCAGGAACCGTAAGACAAGCATCTGCTCCGGCGTTTTCACAAAGGCGCCGAGTCCGGCGAATAAAGAGTAGAACAAAATGCTCAGGCCCATGGCTCGAGTTCGGCCGATGCGGTCGCCCAGATTGCCCAGCAGGCTTCCGCCAACTGCTGCGCCGAGCATCAAGGCCGCGGTGAACCAGGCGAACCATTGGCCGCCGAGCGCGGCCGTGTAGTCGTCCGCCAACAAACTTTTCGTCACCGAAAACGACGCGACGGGCATTAACCCAAGTTCGATCCCATCGAAGACAAGTCCGGCGAAGGCTGCAGCCAGAACCGCCCACCGGCCCCGGCGAGAAAGCTGCCAAGGAACTATCGCTGTCGTCGACGACATTCGCTTACTTTTCTGCGGCTTGCAGGTAGTCGCGGTATGCTTGGGCGAAGTCCGGCTTTTCTGCCGCGGGCGTGCTGTGAATCAGCAGCCCATAGCGCAACCGCAGCTCGTCGCCCGGCTGCACGCGAACCTCGCTTTTCTCGCCTTTGGAGAAGGCGTGCCGGCCGAACGGGTTTGCTACAAGCAGCCCGTAGTCTCGAGCGTGAAACCAGCTCGGCCGAAAGTTTGCTGGATGACAGAAGATGGTGATGCCAACATTTTCGCCCACCATGCTGCCGCCAAAGGAAGTCCAATCGGCGGCCGTGCCCCAGATTTCCTTCTCATTCTTCCGGCCTTCCGAATTCGTGATTGTCCCCGTGCCGGTGGGCAACTTTCCACTCCCGCTGGCACCGACGCGCAAGGGAGTGGCGATTCGAAGGCCCAGTCCCATTTCTTCTTGATCGCCGAAGGTAAATTCGCGGTCCGAGCTGTATCGGGCGTCCCAAAGAATCAGGTAACCGTGACGATGAATCAAAAATGTGTAGCGCGCAATTTCGTGGCAAACAATTTTCGAGGGGTCGCTTTGGTCCAGATAATGATTGCGGACAGCAAATGAGCCTCTGCCGGCAGCACCCTGCGGCCCCTCGAGGAACTCCACATGTTTCACAAACGCTTTATTGCGCCAATAGTCGCAACCGCTGATGTCTCCGAACGCCATCCAAATGCCCGGGTGCATCGTGTCGTGGTCCACCAGATCGAAACCAGCAATGGGCGGCGCCGGCCGTGTCAACTGTACCCCGGTTGTCGTGCGGACATCATGGAAACACGGCCGCGAGAAACGGCCTGCTTCAAATGAATACACGGCAACCGGCGTGCCGTCGATGACGACCGCCACACGGCCGTCGCCTTGCACAAAATCGACTTTTGCCGGCAATAGTTCCGCCGCAGTTTGAGCACTCGCGGCAACATGCCCGCCAAGGCAAGCCACAGCTGAAACGAACAAATGAAGTCTGTTCATAGGACTCGTCATGCCTAACTTCATCACTAGATCATTCGGCACACTCAACCTGTCGGTTGTTGGAAAACGCGGATAATCGCGCTGTTGTCGAGCTCGCCCAGGCCAGCGGATTCCGCCCGCTCAAGCAGTTCAAGGTGCACCGACGAGAGCGGTAAGGAAATGCTTCCACGTGCCGCATCGGCCAGGATCAACCGAACGTCCTTGGTGTGCTGCGCTAGGCGCGCCTGTGGAGCAAAATCGCCTTGCGTCATCTTCGGCCCCTTCGCCTCCATGATCCTTGAATAGGCCGGGCTATGGAGGAGCACTTGCATCGCGTCATCCATTTTCAACCCAACCGCGTTGGCAAACGCCAAACCTTCTGCTAGCACCGCCCGATTCAAACCCAAAACCAGATTGGTGACGAGCTTCATCTTGGCGGCATTCCCCCAGGCGCAAGATAGAAAGTTTTCGCCGCAAGACATTCCCACAAGTCCCGACATGCCTCGAATGCTTTCATTTCGCCGGCTACGAGCGCTGTCGATTCGTGATTGCGCGTCTGTTCGCTGGAGCCGGAGAACGGCGCCTCGAGATAACTTAGGCCGTGCGATGCGAGCCGGCGCCCAAAAGCGATAGTTTGCTGTGGATCGCTTGTGCTCGTATCCAAAATGATTTGGCCGGTCCTTGCATTGGAGGCCATGCGATCCCACAGCTCCTCCACCTGCCCAGTCGTGTAAACTGCGAAAATGACTCGGCGACATTCGTCAAGCGGGTTATCCGACCAGCGTGCGCCGCGAGCCAAGAGCGGATCCGCCTTGGAACGCGTGCGGTTGTAGACGACGACCGGAAACCGCTCCGCTAGCAAGCGGTCGGCCAGCGCCGTGCCGAAAAGGCCAGTTCCAACCAGACCAATTGGTTCTTTCGCCGACAGGCCAGCTTGGCCGCGAGCTTCATCGAGTGTCGTTGCGATGTTTTTTTCCTTTTCGTGGCTATTCATGGGTTCGGCGTTGCAGTTTCAATTACCGGAACCTCATTCAGGATCAGCACGTAGCGTACACTATGCCGACTTTTGGAAATAAACGTTTGAGTAAGCGGAATTGCCATCTATCGTCTCGCGCTTGGCAGCCTTGCAGAAAGCGAACGAAAGGTATCGGCGCGCACCAGCTCCTCAGGTTGCCGGCCACATCGAGTTGTGCATCGTCACGATCGACGCGGCATTGACGATCATGAGGCCGCCGTTGATGCCGGTCGTGGCTCGGTTGGAAGTTCGGCTAAGCACATGCGTTATTCGATTAGCCAAGTCCTGAAAGAGCCGGACGCTGAGGGAAGTATTCACACCCACGGTGCTTCGTTGGGCGAGGCAGTATAAATACTCCGCATGAAATTAGGGCGGCAAAGCTCGGTTCAGGGACGGTGGTGTTTCCGCTGTTTATAACCCCGGCAGCATTGTTTTGGCCGAACGTCGCTCGCCAAAGGTTATAGCCTGACGGCGTTCCCAGCGACTTGCGCCACACGACATAATCGGCCGCGTCGACCACCGCATCGCCGTTATAATCGCCTGGCAAAGTCGACGGCACGTTGAGCTCGATGCCGTAAAGCGAATTACCGGCCGTGATAAACAGTGTCCGCCTATCTGTGTCGCCGAACGCGACGTTCGTCGGGTCTTGCGGAACCGGCAAGTCGAACAAACGCTGCCCACTGGGGTTCCATGCGAACACGGCGTTCTGGACAGCAGCATACAGATTGCCGGCGGCGTCGACCGTCAGTCCGTCGGGGCCGTTCGTGATTCCGGAAAGGGGCACGCCGGAGGCGTTGACGTCGGTTCGCGCGAATTGGCGCTGGTTCGACAGCGAACCATCTCCGGCCACGTCGTATGCCATGATCCGCTTCTCACCCTCAACCGCCATATAGAACGTTTCACCACCTGGCGAAAGCATGACACCATTGGGCCGCACAAAACCGCTGAGGATTCGATTTACGGTGCCGGCCGGATTGCGATAGTAGACTCCTTCCGCCTGCGCTCGGACGTTGTTGTAGTCCGGGTCGCTGAAGTAGATGCCGCCCGCCGCGTCGATGACCAAATCGTTCGGACTGTTGAACCCGGCGCCATTCCACGAGCTCGCGAGTATTTCTTCAACCACGGTGATATCGGTTGCCGATCGCCGCGAGATCCGATGCGTCGCCTGGTCGGCGGAAATGACTTGTCCGTTCACATCGAGGAACAAACCGTTGGCCCCATCGGACGTCGGATCGACGACGACCGCCATACCCGTGGCAATGTCGTAGCGAATGATGTCGCTGTTGAACTGATTGCTAAAAATCAAATTCGTGAAATAGACACCGCCGGCCCGATCGTAAACAGGCCCCTCCGTGAAATTGTAGCCGGTCACCAGCCGCGTTACCGTGGCACCCGGGGGCAGGATCTGCGCACTGACAGGCGCGGCCAATAGGCCAGAAATAAAGCACGCAAACAAATGTAGATGGCGACTCATAGGCGAAAGTGTGGCATGCCAAACCAAGAGCGTGGCTGCGATGTCTACCCGAGCTGATACATAAAACTCATTTTAACCGAATTATCGTGAAGGAGCGCCGCCTGCCAATTCGTGAAATTACCTTGCGCATTTGGTCAATTCTCTATAGCAATTCTTTATTCCGCTGGCGTATCCAGTTCTTCCCACCGCCGATACGCGGCCGCTAATTGTTGCTGGAGGTCCTTCAGACGGGCTTGCTTGCGGGCGATTTCACTCGAGGGCTGCTTGTAAAACTCTGCCTGGGCCATGTTCGCATGCAGTTCCGCAAGCTCGGCGTCGAGCGTTTCGATCTTCGCGGGCAGCGACTCCAGCTCGCGTTTCTCCTGATAGGACGGACGACGCTTCCGCGATTGTTGCTCACCTAATGGTCGAGTATGCGTTTTTGTTCGGGGTCTCCGTTTTACGTTCACTCTCGGGTGGAACTAGGGCCGGGCGTTGGCGAAGCCAGTCATCATACCCGCCGACATACTCCCGGAGCGTGCCGGCTTCGAATACGATCGTGCTCGTTACGACGTTGTTGAGAAAGGCCCGGTCGTGGCTTACCAACAGCAGAGTACCCGCGAATTGGACCAGCCGATCCTCCAGTAGCTCCAGCGTTTCCGTATCAAGGTCGTTGGTCGGCTCATCGAGCACGAGTATGTTGGCGGGCTTAGAAAACAGCTTCGCGAGCAACAAACGATTGCGCTCTCCGCCGGAAAGAAACCGCAATGGAGTTCTGGCTCGCTCAGGCGTGAACAAAAAATCCTGCAGGTATCCAAGCACGTGGCGCGAAGCACCATTAATTGACAGCATTTCCCCGCCGGCACCCAGGTTTTCCTGCACGGTCGCGTCTTCATCGAGCTGCTCTCGCAGTTGATCGAAATACGCAATCTCAAGGTTGGTTCCTAGTTGAACCGTTCCCTTTTGGGGTGCTAACTGACCCAATAGCAGTTGCAGCAGCGTCGTTTTGCCGGCGCCATTGGCGCCGACAACGCCAATTTTATCGCCGCGCATGATGGTCGCGGAAAAGTCATGTACGATCATTCGCTCGCCGTATGCGAACGAAATTCGGTCAACTTTGGCAACTAAAGCCCCGCTGCGCTGTGCGAGTTGAATATCCAGCCTGGCGGTGCCCGTCTTCTCGCGGCGTTTGCCGCGTTCCAGTCGCATCTGCTTGAGTGCCCGGACGCGGCCTTCGTTTCGAGTGCGGCGCGGCCTTAATGCCTTGGCGCAGCCATGATTCCTCTTGAGCCAATTTCTTGTCGAACAATGCATTCTGCTTTTCTTCAGCGGCCAAGGCCGCTTCCTTGCGAGCTAGGAACGTATCGTAGTCGCACGACCAGTCAAACAGCCGTCCGCGATCTATCTCCAGAATGCGAGTGGCGAGCTTGCGCAGAAACACGCGATCGTGCGTGACGAAGATAAACGTCCCTGGCCAACGCACTAAGAAATCTTCCAGCCAGGCAATCGTATCGATGTCCAGATGATTGGTTGGTTCGTCGAGGAGCAGCAGGTCTGGCTCGGAAATGAGCGTCCGCGCAAGCAGCACGCGCCGCTTCATGCCGGACGAAAGCGTGCTCATCGCAAGATTTCCATCCAAGCCCATTCGCGACAGCAACTGATTCACACGCTGCTGGGACTGCCACAAGTGAGAGTCGTCGCGCTCGCCTGGCGGCAAGCTGTGGAGGACCAGCTCATTGATGCGGCCTTCTAAATCCTGTGGCACGCCTTGCGGGAGCAGCGAGATTTTCGTTTTTGAAGCTACGACACACTCGCCGTGATCAGGTGCAACCTCGTCGTTCAAGATTCGCATCAGCGTCGTTTTTCCCGAGCCGTTGCGGCCCAATAGTCCGATTCGCTGGCCAGACTCAATCTGGCAAGTCACATTATCGAGCAGGAGAGGTCCGCTAAAACCGATACCGAGCTCATTGAGGCGAATCAGGGCGGCCATAGAGCGAAATGAAACGGGGGCGGGCTGTAATTGGCGAGCCAAGTATTCTACGCAGCCATCCCCGGTCGCGGCCACATCCCCGAGCGAAAGAACACTAACCCCGTTGCCTTGATGAGACGATGGGTTAGTAAATCGTCCTAAGTGCTAACGACTCCTTCGGCTTTGCAAATGATAGCGGTATTCCATCCAGCTTATTGCCACGACGGCCACGAGCAGCAGTGAATCGCTTGCCGGCTCTGGCACCGGAGCGTTTGAGATGGACCCGGTACTTAACGTCATGCCGAAGTTGGCACGCCACAAATTGTACCCTTGGAGCGATCCATCCGATTTGCGCCATGCAACGTAGTCGGCGGCATCGACGGAGAAGTCGTTATTATAGTCCCCGGCTAGCGGTGGAACGAAGATTGAAACCAGGAACTCTCGCATGCGTTCCAGGACATTCTTTCCATCCAAATCGTAGTTGTAGTCGACGTCGTGAACTCCAAACCCAAGATCGTGGATCCATGGTTCATTGTAGACGCCATCGCTATTCATCCGATTGACCATATTGGGGACGTCCGGAGAGTACAGAACGAGCGGATCGGATGTGCTATTTAGAAGGAACGCGGGCGGATCACCGGCATTAATCGAATTGTGGTTTCCGTACATCGTTGCCACAAGGGCGATTACCGCTTGCGGAGAATGCGCGGCAGATGGATTGTTATACGTCAACAATAGAGCATTAATGCCACCCGCGGAGCCACCGGCAGCAGCGATACGACTGGGGTCAATGCCATACGTAACGGCGTTAGCGCGAGTCCATTCCATAGCCTTAGCGAAGTCTTCGATCCCCGCACGAACGACATTCGCGCTCGGATAGAGCTGAATATAAAAGGGAAAGTTCAAGCTATTCCAAGGGCCGGGGCCAGCTACCGGATTATCGTTTATCTGCCGGTAATTTGCCGAGATGACCGTGAAGCCGCGCTGCGCCAGATAATTGGCAGGGATCGTCACTCGTTCGTGCTCTTTGCTAGCGGACGTCCACGCGCCTCCGTCTTGAAGGACAACCGCCGGCGAAAGTTGGGGCAGCGCCTTGGCCAATGTTCGTTGGGCGATAGATATCCAGTTGGAGCGGGATTGATGTGCCGTTCGTGTTGCCGAAGGCATAGGTGATGTTTGACGTGATTGACACTCCGTAGATCGGGTCGACAAAAAGCCTGCCAGCGTCAGCTGGGGAAACACTCAGAAGCGTGAACGCGACGAAGGCGGAAGTAATGCTTACGAGTCGCCTCATCAGTATCCGTACCCCGTCGATGCCATGCTGCGTACGCGCCTGTGCGAGGTCTCAGGCGGAACCGTATCGAGATTCACTTGCAGGACGACGACCAGGCGAATTTGGCGTTCGAAATGCCTTGCCATTTCTCACGCAACCTCATGAGCTATGGCAACGAGATCTGTGAATAGAGACTGCGTCAATCGTCAACAAAAGCCGGGCGGTCATGCTTTGATGATATCAAAAGCTGTTCACGATAGGAACCACGTCTCGATGAGTAATAGGACTCGATAGAAACTGGCTTCGCTTCCCAAAGCGACCTGCAGCGGTCAATAGTAGGAGCAGGATGGTTGCCGGTTCAGGAACAGTGCCACTTGACGACCCGACGCCAGCCGTTTCGCCAAAGTTGGCGCGCCACGCGTCGTAATCGTCTTGCGTGTAATCCGTGCCGAGTCCTTTGCGCCAAACCACGTAGTCGGCCGCGTCGACAACGCCGTCACGGGTGAAGTCGCCCGCGAGACTGTCGGGCACCAGCACAATCGTCGCTCCGGGCGTGTCGGTGGAAAAGGTAACCGCGCCCGAGTTGAAGAAGTCCGCGATCGACACGAAACCGAGTCGCGTCGAGATAAAATGGTTGAAGACCTCGGTGCGGAGAACGACTTCGACGGTGTAGTCGTCACCGCTCGCTAGAAAGAACATGTCATCAATGAATTCGGTGTATGAGACCGATGAACCGCCTGGAACGCCGCCCGAGGGCTGAACGAGCGGAGTCCAGTGCGTTGCCCAATCGCCATCGGCACGAAGCTTGAGCGCGCCCCCAGAGTTCCAATCCAGAATCGCGGAGGCTTCGAACGGCGTAAGTTTGCCTGCGCTGTGATAAGTGTTCACTTCGGCCGAGACCGAGGTTGTCACCTGTTCTCCCGGCCCCGGTCGAGGAGCGGGGTCGCACGGGGTTTCGCAGACCACGACGCCGGGGACTACTTTCTGTTGCAAGCTGCCCTCGAAATGCACGGTCATGTCAATGTCCACAGGCTGCGCAATGCCTGGCGGCACCATTAACTTGATGATCTGGCGGGCTTCGGCGCTGGCCCGCGTCGGACTGTCGATTGGACCGCCCGGAAAACCGGGCAGCGGAGATTCGGCATAACTGCGACTTCCGACTTTCCCCATGTCGTCCGTGATTACGGGGACGACGGGAACTTCGGCATACGCTTGGCCAAACGCCGTGTTGGTGGGAAAGTTGGGGTGGCTGGCGAGGGCCTCGGCCCGACCGGGAATGCCGGCGGTGTCGACGTCAGACGCCGTGAAGCCAGCCATGGTGTTGGTGCGATACTCGGCCAACGCTTCGGCGAGCAGTTCTTGTTGAGGGATGGCGTCAGGGACAGGAACATTGGGAAGCCGCTGGGCGACCGCCACGCCGAAGCTGCCGTTGGCCAAACCGTAGCTGAAAGGGATATCGCCGTTGTCGTTCAGTTCGCCCCAGAAACCGAGGGTGGCAACCGTCGAGCCGAACAGCGAATCGCCGGTGCGGATTACCTTGTCGGCCACGGGATCGGGGCCGGTGAAAACTCCCGATCCGCCGGCGTCGAGTGCGGCGCTGAAGGCGACCTCGCCATGGTTGTTAATTCCGGGTTTACTGCTGAAGCTGCCGCTGAACGGCCCACCGGAGTCGGCAATGGTCGTACCGCCGCCGACAAAGATCCCGCGCTCACCTTGGGCGGTATCGAACTGAGCCCGGTAGGCGACTTGGCCATGATCGTTGATGGCGGGCGGGGATGAGAAACTGTTGCCGCTCAACGGGCCACGGCCGTCGACAATCAAGGAGGCCGGCCCGCCGCTGCTCGTGAAAACGCCTCGCTCCACACCCGTTCCGGAATTGAAATTCGCCAGGAAGGCGACCGTGCCGCCATTATTAATTGACGGGTGAACGCCAAGGATCTGGCTGAACGATCCCGGCCCGCTACTATCGGCGATCGTGGTGAGCGGCCCGCCATTGCCGGTGAGGATGGCGGCGCCGCCGGCATCGAGGCCGGCAACGAATGCGACTGTGCCGCTGTCATTGATCGACGGCCCCCCGCCGCCACCGGCAAAGCTGCTGACCGGTCCGTTCGTGTCGACAATCGTCGTGATCGCGGGCCCGCCGGGGCTGCTGGTAAAGATGCCCGATCCGCCGGCATCAAGACTGGCAAAAAAAGCCACTTGCCCGCCATGGTTGATCGAGACACCGCTGGGAAGAATCAAGTTGCCGAAGTCGCTGAACGGCCCGCTGTCATCGACCACCATCGACGTCGGTCCGCCGCCTGAGCCGATGAAGATGCCCGCGCCGCCGACGTCGAGCGAAGCGCGCAAACGCGACCGTGCCGCTGTCATTGATCGCGAGGCTGTGAAAGCCGCTGAATGGCCCGCTGATATCGGCAACGTTGGTGAACGCATAGTTTGCCGCTGCGGCAGTCGTCGGCAGTGCCACGACCGTACACGTCGCGGCAACTAGCATCAAGTAGTCGCCCATTCCGAAACTACTCGACCGATGACATTGAACACACACACAGGGCACAGCCTTCGTGAAACGGTTTTCTCCTCGTGCGACTCGTCTCGATCGACTCGCGAGAGCGACTAAACCGCCGATCAGCAGCAGCCCGGTTGCCGGCTCTGGCACGGCGGCCGGCAGCGGCTCGGCGGAGGCACCCAGAGGGTACCCGGCCGCACCGCTGCCGGCGCCAGTAGCAGGAGACACTGTCCCGAAGTGGGCGCGCCAGATGTTGAAGTCGACCGGCGTGTAGATGGTGTCCAGGCCTTTGCGCCAGACGACGTAGTCGGCGGCATCGACCGTGCGGTCGTTGTTGTAGTCGCCGGGCAAGGGAGGCGGAGTCGGTAACATCGTGTACGGTCCGGCAATATTGGGAGTGCTTGACGAGGCAGTGTTGCCGCTTACGTGGTCCAAGGTAAATTCGTCCAATCCTAGTGAGGCGTTGGCGACGTAGATGCCGCCGCCGATGCCTCTGCCGGGAGCGCCGGGGTACAGCCCGCCGCCGGCGGTGCCGCCATGGGCGACATTACCCGTCACAATGCTGTTGTAAAGTTCGGCGGTGCCGGCCCCGACGTAAACTCCGCCTCCTTCGCCCCAGCCGCCGTTACCGCCGGGGTAGAGATGGCATCGAGACCCTTGGCAGAAGCTACGGCCGCCGGGCCCACCCTGGGCCTGGTTGTTATGGAGCGTGCTGTTTTCCAAAATTAAAGAGCCGACCGAATAGATGCCGCCACCCAAACCCCAACCGCCGGCGCCACCTCCGCCTCTAACCCCGAGCGATCCATTTCTGCCTCGCGCGATGTTGTTCCGAACGGTCACGCCGGTAAGGGCCAGATTGCCCGCGTTATAGATCGCCCCGCCGTACCCCAATGGAACCGCGGTCATTCCGCCCTGGAGCGTCAGATTTTCGAGAGTAAGCGACGCTCCGGCGGCCACGTCGAACAAGCGGAAGGCAGGGATTCCGGCCGCCGCACTCCGCTCGATGACGCCGCCATTTCCGACAATCGTTAGATTCTCCGCTAGCCGCAATTGTCGGCAGCCCGCGTCGGCCGATGGGGGTCTGAATGGCGTCGGTGAGCGTGAACGTCGCTCCCGCAGTGAAGGCGATGGAATCCGGCTCGGCACTTTGATTGGCTGCACCAATCGCGGTGATCAGCTGCGGAACATTGGCAACATGAAACATCGCGGCACGAACAGGTCCGGGCAAAGTGAGAAACGAGAAACTCACAATAATCAAACCGCCGGCCGCTAGCGGTCTTTGGGTGCGCGTCACTCGGACGATGGAGAATAGACCAATCGCCGCGAGAACGAGCATCGCGGCAGATGCCGGTTCAGGCACCGGCTTCTGTTGAATCGAGAAGTCGTCGAACCAAGCCGAATAAAGCGCGGGATCGAGCCCGGGTGTGTCCAGAGAGGTAAGCGACAGGATAGGTTTGCCGAATACGTGGTGACCGCTTGTTTCAAACGGCAAAACGCCAAGCGATTGATGTTCGAGAAAGAATTCGGCGATGCGATTGAGGTAGTCCAGCCGGATTCCGATTGTGTGATATTCGCCCAGTGTCACCGCTGTCTCGAAACGATAGCGGTTCTCCCCGACAAAGGCATAAGCGTTGCCGTTGGATGACAGGACCAACTCGGCGGTGGTTGCGCCCGCCTCGTCGGTCACGCCGAAATTGGCGCTAATCAGGTCATCGTCGGAGCCGCCTCCAGTGTTGGTGTTCGGTCCGTCCAAGCGCATGCTCGCCTGCATGGAGACAATCGCGTTGCCGGCGAGGCGAGGATTCAGGTCGCTATCGCGGACAGCGCCAGCGATCAAAAGGCCAGGAGCTGTCGGCCTAACGCCGCGCCCGTGAATCTGTAATGCGTTGGCTCCATGGTTCGGCTGGAGGTCAGACGGAGTCACCCAGCCCGCGTGCCCCAGTATTTGCCACCCAGCCCAGCTGAAATATGGAAGATCGTCCAACAAGCTCTCGAAGCCTGTCGCGTAAACCACGCCGGGAAGCCGACGGGACCCGGTGCGAAAGGCAATGTCCACATCCTCGCTGTGAGTGCCGTCGGGAAATATGAGCCGACCGCGGCTATAGGCATGTTCCGGGCGCCATTGAAACCCTCCGTTCGTCTCCAATTCGATGGATAACCCTTGGGCGCAGACCACTTCGAGGACATAGAGATTCTCCGGCACGACTACCACAGCAGGCTCGAAGTGGAACTGCACGAAGCTGCCAACGAACTGACGCCACAGCGTCGGCATCGCCGTCGAGCTGCTGCCCACGATGGGGCCGTCGACAGTGCCTTCGCGGATGTTGACGGCAATACCAGGATGAAAGCCTCCGAGGTTTACGTCGACAACGTCAAGCGTGCTGAACACCGGCGTGAACTCCTGGTGCGCCAATTGGCCCCCAAAGGAGGTCACAAAATTTGCGGTGTAATGTTCTTGATCAACGACAAAATCCCCTCCTTGCGCCGTCGAATAGACCAGCGCAAGAATTGCCGCGAAGTGCAACGATTTGGACACGATCAATAGCACAACGACACGAAGGGCGGATCGAATGTTTGCTCATTTTCGTGTCTTCGATGTAATCTGCGTTAAAATGAAGCGGTCATCCCCAGCGCAAAACGAGCGCTAGGACGATGCCGGGCCGGTGAGGGACTTTGCTTCGCGGCTGTCCTCACCGGCCGCTTTTCACTCGTCCTTCGATCTACTCATTCTCTGCTTGATCAGATTTTCAGCGCCCGGCGCAATCGTATCGTGCGACGAGCACGCAGCGGTCGCCCTCAGCGTTCACGAATTCGCTTTTGCAGGGTGCCGTGCGGGTTAGACCATAGGTTGAACCGTCCGTCCTTGTGCATTCATAGGCGCAACATTTGCCAGACGGCTTGTCTCGATGAGCAACAGAAACCGTGGCGAAGGCCAGCAGGCCCCCGAACAGGCATATTGCCACCAATACGCCTCTTCCAAGCGGTCCTGGAAACTGCCTGCGCGGCGTGCTCGTGGCCCTACGTTCTACAAATTGGCTGAATCTCTCGATCATGACTGAACTCCTTGGCTAAAGTGCGACACGGATCATGAAAACTAATATTGGACTAGGGTGATGCCGGCCGGTGAGGGACTTTGATTCGCAGCTGTCCTCACCGGCCGTCATTTTGATGACGTGTAATGTTGTGGTGCTGTTAACGGACGCGCAACTGCCCGCGCGTGACCGCGATATCGAACGTTGGAAGCAGACACCATTGCAGCGTAAACGTATTCGGCGCCAGGTTTCCGCCCACAACGATCTCGAAGATTGACGTCGTTTCCGTGTCTTTCTCGAAGAAGACGATCCCTTCTCGGTAGGAAATGTCGACCTCGACAAATTCGCCATGCAGCATGACCGTTCCATCATCGGCCACTGAGCCCGAAGTGATTTCGGCGCTGAGCCAGATCAGGTCGACGACGCCGGGTACGGCGCCCCAATCTCTCGCAAAGGGTTTCTGCAGCACGAAGGTGGCATGGCCCCGCGCCGTGCCATCCTCTAAGACAGAGGCTGCGATCCCGAATTGAAGCGGGGATTCGACGCCATCTGGATCGGTCAAAGCGGCTTTGCCTAAGCCGCTGACACTGGCAAGCCGGTCGGAGGCCAATGCCGTTCCCGACATGCTCGCCAGCGCCGATGCCAAAATCACCCAAACTAAGGTCAGACGTGTCATTACATAGCTCCTTTTGAGTCTGCATTAAATGAAACGGTCATCCAGCGCAGACCGAGCGCTAGGACGATGCCGGGGTCGGTGAGGGCGGGGTACCCGCCTTACGCGGGTCGGCTTCGCGGCTGTCCTCACCGGCCGCTTTACTTTTCTGTTGAACGCATCTTCGGTGATCGTGGTTCTGCGCGGCGTTCTCGACGCACTCACCGCCGTCGCCAGCCGAAAGTTACAAATCCAATGACGGCGCTCGACAGCAGCAGACACGACGGCTCGGGCACAACGTGAATTACTTTGTGATGTCCGGGACCGCCGAGATATTGCAGCGTAACCGGATCGGTTTCCGTGAACGCTATCAAGCTCGGATCATCCAGCCCGCCGCTGCCGGTCGGGACAAACGTGTCGATGAAGTCGCCGGTGACGCCGTCATAACGCTTGACGTTGCCATCTTTCCCGTAGAAGCCGGTGAACGTGATGTTACTCACGTAGACGTCCTGGTTCCCGTCGCCATTGCCGTCCGGTCCGAAGACGACACCCAGGGGACTTTCAAGGAGACCGCCGCTGCCGGGCGTAACAAAAACTGCGCCGCTGTTCCCGGCCGAGGGCATCGGCGCTCCAGGCGCTGATCCCGAGGGACCTTGAAAGCGAAGACGGCGCCGATCCCAAAGTCTGCTACGTAGAGATTGCCGTCTGGCCCAAACGTTAAACCCAGCGGGTGTGAGATCAAATCCGCGTCGGCCGCGACAAACACTCCCTTAAACGCCCCGGTTGTGCCGTCGTATCGCTTAACATCGTGGCCATCCTCATCGGTGACGTAGAGGTCAAGATTGCCAAAACCGTCTGGGCCAAATACATGGGCCAAGGGATGCTGCAGGCCTCCGCTGAGGCGCGGAACAAAGTCGTCCATAAACTCGCCCGTAGTTCCATTGAATCGAGCGATTCTGCCGCCTTGAGCATGACCTTTATTGCCTTCATCGTCCCTGGCTCCGACATATAGGTTTCCATCAGGCCCGAACATGACGGCGTGCGACATGTCCATCTGGCCGCGCACGACGAACTCGTCGACGAACGCGCCAGTTGTGCCGTCGTAGCGCAAGACAGCTTTGATCTGGCCAGGGCCGCGGAAGTGGCCGGTACTGACGTAGAGCTCGCCGTCGTGCGGCCCGATAAGCACATTCCAGGGTTGGTTAAGTCCGCCGCTTTTCCGAGTGACGAACTTATCGACGAAGGCTCCCGTGGCCGCATCGAAACGCAGCACATTGTGCTTGTCGAAGTCGGGAACCAGCAAGTAGCCGGCGACGGATGGGCTGCCGCTCGCCAAGACGACCGCAGCGCAAATCCAAAATCGAATATTGATCTGTCTCATAATCAGTATCTCCTTGTTTGGTCTGCGTTACAATGAAAATGGTCATCCCCAGCGCGCAGACTCGAGCGCTAGGACGATGCCGGGCCGGTGAGGGACTTTGCTTCGCGGCTGTCCTCACCGGCCGCTTTTTGTAGGGTGGGCACTGCCCACCATGATTTAGCGTCTGTCTAAATACAGGTGGGCGGTGCCCACCCTACTTGTCGGTTATGGCATTTCAGTTACCTCTTCACCTTCACGAGTGCCAAGTGCCTGAACTGTTTCCCAAGCGATGCTGTCGGCGATGAATCGCACGCTGCCGTCGGCGAGAGCGAAATTCGCCCCGCCCGGGTGTTCGCTTCCGTACGCGCAGAGCCGGTTTTCTAGCCAGCTCCACTCTTGGTCGCCGGAACCGGGCGGCACGCGGTAGTTGAGCGGCACCGCCGCGCTGAGCAAGACATCGGCCTGCGCGGTGTTCGAGTTATATGCCGCGGCCCAAGCACCCCAACTCGCCATCGGCCCCATCACGGCATCAAGCTCTGCAGTGAGGCGGTCGTACTGCGGATCATCATGCGAGCGCTCGCCCAAGAGAAGTGTCTTTGCGGAGCCATCGGTGATGTCCGCCATGCGAATTCGGCTTTTGAGGTAAAAAACACCGTCCTCCGATGGAGGCGGCGTGTCTGATCCACCGAACGAGCGCGTGCCCCCACTGCCGCCATAACTGCTCAGGCCGTACAGCCCGGTCATCCAAGCGTAATCTCCGTCCAAAACGAGATGGTTTACTGGCTGCGAGAGTTCATCCGAGGGGCAAAGCAGCACCGGCACAACTTGGGCCGCGGTGGAATCGAGCCCCTCACCGAGGTTCTTGCGGTAATCCTTGTCGTCCCATTTCTGTTGCAAGCTTCCCTCTTCCAGATGGTCGAGCACCGCAATCCACAAATTATTTGCATCATCAAAGTGGCCGGCGACGGCGTCGACAGGGACGAGCCCGGGGGGAAATCGCCCAGCCGCAGCGTGGTATTGCTGTACCGCTAAGCCCAGTTGCTTCAAGTTATTGAGGCAACTGGTGCGACGCGCCGCTTCGCGCGCGCTTTGTACGGCGGGAAGCAACAAGGCGACTAGCGCACCAACGATTGCAATGACGACCAATAACTCGACGAGAGTGAAACCGCTGCGTCGGCCATCATGTTGAGAGAGTGACATCGGTGGTACCCTCAAACTTCTCACTTTGATTCGTCGGTGCCCGCCGCCTGCGTCGGCGTGGCTTCGTCGTTCTTCGGTTGTGGGCCGAGCGGACTCTGCGGGATGGGCCAAATCTTGGCTGTGCCATCCTGACTGGCGGAGGCGATACAGTTTCCGTCGGAACTGAACGCGACTCCTCGGACAGCCTTCAAATGACCGCGCAACGTGTGAATTTCTCCCGTTGACTTGTCCCATATTTGGACAACCGCGTTGGTAGTTCCCCAAGCCAGCAATTGACCATCGGGACTATACGCAAGACATCGCACGTTTCCATTTGTGATGAGACTTACCGGCAGCTGGTTCCACGTTGTGGTATCCCAAACTCGCACGACCCCATCCCATCCGCCGGACGCCAGAAATTGACCATCTGGGCTGAATGCCACGCCATCGACGACTCCTTGGTGTTTCAGCGGCGAAGCAGCGATTTCCCGCCCGGCCTCGGCATCCCAAATGCGCACCATTCCATCGGAACCGGCAGAAGCGATTAGTCGCCCTTGGGAGTCGGGGCTGAAAGCGACGTCGTCGACATACCATCGGTGTCCTTTCAAACGATGGATTACTTCACCTGTGATTAGATCTGAAATCATTACGACACCCTCGCCACCTCCACCGGAAGCGAATCGCTCGCCGTTTGGACTGAACGCCACCGTCATGACGTCCTCGACGTGCGCCCCAAGCCGCCGGATGTGTTCATTGGACAACGCGTCAACAATCGTAGCCGAACCACTCCATGTTCCGCCGAAAGCCATCTGCTCGCCTTCCGGGCTGAAGGCCAAAGTTTGAACGGTATCCAGGTCGGTTTTCATGCTGCTGATTTTCCGGCCGGTCTGGGTATCCCACTTCATAACCGTTGCATCACTAGCTCCGGTGACCAACCACGGTTCTTTGGGATGAAATGCCACGGCACTCAGGCCATCCGTATGCCCGCGCAGCGTGAGCAGCTCTTCGCCCCGTTTCTCGCCGCGTCGCCATGGTGTTCCGTCCCAGATCCGGATCGTCCGATCGTCACTAGCTGAGATCAACCGATGCCCGTCCAGTGTGAATGCCACGGCGCGAACATAATCGGTGTGACCGCGAAGTGTGAGAGCTTCGTGGCCGGTCGCAACGTCCCAGATTCGCACCGTGAGGTCCGTTCCACCCGTGGCCAGCCGCTGGCCATTCGGGCTGAATGCCATAGACTTCGCCCCGTGTCCTGGCAACGGTGGCTGCTTATTACCGGTCGCGACTTCCCAGATGGTGATAGCGCCGCTGGATTCCGAATCGCGGCCGCCGCTCGCCGCAGCGATCAGTCGTCCGTCTGGACTCATTGCAACACACCAAAAGCCGGCGTCCCCGTTAAATGTTCGCTCGGTTTTTCCGGTATTGGCATCTGAAATTCTGACTGTGCCGTCCAAGCAAGCCGATGCAAGATGCTGCCCATCTGCGCTAAAGGAAATGCTTTTGACGTAATCATTCTGGATTGGCAGCTTGAGGATTTGCTCGCCGGAGAGTGGATCCCAAAGCGTGATTGTTGAGCTGAACACGGAATTCTCATCCCGAGAGTTTGCACAAGCGAGTCGCTTTCCATCCGGGCTGAAAGCAATGGCATCGATATAGCTAGCGCCTACCGGGAAAGTTCCAGGCCCTGAGTTCATCGGCTGAGCGCGCATCCCAAATCTTCACACTTCCCAACCGATCTCCTGTGGCAAGGCGCACGCCGTCTGGACTGAATGCGATACACCAACCTGTTCCCTCGTGGCCGCGGAAGCGGTGCAGCTGCTGGCACCTCATGGAGTCCCAGATGGTGATGTAGCCTTCCTGGTCGATCGCGGCGATCTCGCCACCGTCAGGACTGATTGTGCATCCGTAGAGACTGCTCTCATGCCGCAACGGCGGCAGTTGTTTGCCGTGCAGTCTCTTTAGGTAGTGCCATTCCCAGCCGCGCAGATCCTCCGGACACCGATTCAACAAATCGATTGCTCGGCTAAGATTCCCCGCAGACCACTCGCGCTCGGCCAATGCGGCACTTTGGAAGTAGGTCGTGCGCCGCTCGCGGTGGAGCGACTGCTGCAAGTCGTCTTTGGCCTGCGAGATGACAATTGTGCTGGTGGCCAACCCCACAAGGCCAAGTAACATGCCGATCGCAACCACGCCGACTATCGACAGCGCGGCCTTGTTTCGCCGCGCAACTTTCCGATACGGTACAGCGCCGATGGAGGACAGGCCTGCACCGGTTCATCGTTTAAATACCGCTCAATGTCCGCCGCCAGGCTGTTGGCCGACTCATAACGGCGATTGCGATCCTTTTCCAGACATTTCATCACGATCCAATCCACCTCGCCACGAAGCGCCTGGCTTAACTTTCGCGGATCGATTTTCCGTTGGTCTGCGACCGTCGACAGCAGCTCACCGTCGAGTGTGGCGACTCGCGCTGGGCCGGAGTGGCTCTTCTTCGCGGATCATTCGCCGCATTTCGTCGATGCCCACTTGTTTAAATGTCGCCTCGTCAAACGGAGTGGTCCCGGTGGTCAATTCGTAGAGCAGCACTCCCAATGAATACACGTCACTGCGCGTATCCACATCGAGCCCGCTCAGTTGTGCCTGCTCGGGACTCATGTACATAGGCGTGCCCACCATCTGACCATAGGCCGTGAACAGCGTTTTCTCGGTGAGCTGGTGGCTGATGGCCTTCGATACGCCAAAGTCGATGATCTTTGGGACCGGTTTGTCGTCGTTCATCGTGACCATGACGTTCGACGACTTGAGGTCGCGGTGAATGATCCCCTTCTGATGCGCGTGCTGAACGGCCCGGCAAACATCGATGAACAGGCGCAGTCGCTCGGGCGGCATCAGTTTTTGTAGATTGCAGTACTCGCTGATTGGAACGCCGTGGACCAGCTCCATTACGAAATAAGGCCGCCCGGATTGCGTGGCACCTCCGTCAAAGACACGCGCGATGTTTGGGTGGTCCATCAATGCCAGTGCTTGCCGTTCGGCCTCAAAGCGGGCAATCACCTGCTTGGTATCCATGCCCGGCTTAATGATTTTGAGTGCTACCCTGCGACGGACGGGTGCCGTCTGCTCGGCCATGAACACGACGCCAAAGCCCCCCTCGCCGATTTGTTGCAACAGTTTGTATGGACCGATCGTGGTGCCGGGCACTTCGGAGATTGGCCGGTCGATCGTGAAGTCCCCGTCGACCTCGGACCGCTCGACAATCAATCCTGTCGGCGGAGATTCCAAAAAGCTTTTGTTCTCTTCGAATGCGCGTAACAGGGAAACGACCCGCTGCTTCAAAACGTCATCGTCACCGCACGACCGCTGCAAGTAGGCTTCGCGGGCTCCCGTAGAGTTGATATTGCGCGCCACCTCGAAAATCGTTTGTTCATCCAATTCGAGCTGGGCCATGTTCGCGCACTCCAAAACACAGTGCGAAATCCGAGGACGGCCTCTCCGACCAAAAATAAAACTTTCTTTGCCCACGGCCCAAACTTTGGCAGTTCGTCATTCGGACATTTGCAGCCGCAACCAGGCCTTTGCGTAAGCCCAATCAGCGTTAGCAGTTGACTCAGATATCCCCAGGGCGTCGGCTGCCTGAGAAATGGTAAGGCCGGCGAAGAATCGAAGTTTTACGAGCTCGGCTTGGCGGGCGTTTCTCGCGGCGAGCTGGTTGAGCGCCTCGTCCAGCGCGATCAAATCAAGACTTGGCTCCGCCACCGATAGATGGTTTTCGTCCAACTCGATTCGGCCTAAGTTTCCGCCATGCTTGGCGCTCTGTTTGCGCCGCGCGTTATCGATAAGAATTCGTCGCATCGCTTCGGCAGCCGCGGCGAAAAAATGGCCACGACTACTCCACGGCCTTTGCGAATTTCCCGGGCCCAGAAGCCGCAGATAGGCCTCGTGCACCAGCGCGGTGGCCTGCAAAGTCTGCCCGGGTTTCTCCCGGGCAAATCGCTGCGCGGCTAATTTCTTAAGCTCCTCATAGACCAGCGGCAGTAGCTGCTCGGCCGCGCTTGGGTCGCCCGATTCAATACGCGACAAGATCTGCGTGACTTCGGGCATAAGCCTGCCCTGGAGACTGTTAAGGTTCGACGGCACGATTATAGCCGAGTCATCAGCGGTAGCGGATTATGTTGCTATCGGGCCGCGGCGCAAATCTTGGATTTGTGCCACTCTCCAAGCTCAAATCCGCTGGCTTGTCGATTTTTGGCTGCCCAAATTCGTCCGGAAATCAAGTATCCGGACCCGCGAAAGCCAGCTAGACTCGGCCATGGCACTTTAATGTCCTGGCGGGTGCCCCGATTGCTATGCTAGATGCGCTTCAGTGCGGTCGCAAACACAAATGTTTACAAGCACACCTTCCGTCCCCAGCGCGCGCGGTATCAGTACGCACCGACGTCTATGCAGCAACACGGCAGTACTGCATTAACAGCCCTCCGAGACGAGATCGACGGCGACGTTCGCCGGTGGAGTCCGATAGGGCAGGGAACGGTTGACCAAGTGACAGCCGATTCTCCACCCCTAAAGAGGCCGCCTCTCGTGATAGTGCCCGACGTACTCCCGCACTAAGTGGTCAATTGTTTCTCGCCGAGGATGAGGACGTGATCCAGGCATTCCACCTGGTACGCGCGTTTGAATGAACTGCATTATTCTAGTTTTACGTATACGCCGATATGTTGAGTTTGCGACTTCTAATCCTTCTATTGCGATGTATTCGCTCCGACATGAGCCGATGTTTATTCTCGCCGCCCTGCGCCGAACAACGCTCGAGCCCTACGGCAACTAAATAGATCGATGATCGTTTCGGCATGGCCCCAGTTGCACCAGAGCTAACGTATCGCACGAAACCGTTTATCAGGGTACTGGTACCGATGCGACCAGTCCCAAGGCCGAAATTGTTGCCACTAACTTTCTTCGCCAGTTGTAACTCAACGTTTCGTGCGTCCACCGCGATTGACTTTCGCCGGTTGACAACCAAAAAACGATGCAAACCCGATTCCGATTAAAAAGACTGACGACGGTTCCGGTACGGTGGCAGCTGCACCCGACGTGACGTACCTCACGAATCCTCTTACAAGCGTGCTTTTTCCGTTAGGTCCACCACCCAGGCCGAAGTTGGCTCGCCATACGTTGTAGTCGTCTGGCGTGGTTGAACCAGGTGTTTCATCGTTCTGCAGCAGTCCGCCTTTGCGCCAGAGCACGTAGTCGGCCGCATCCACCACACCGTTATTGTTGTAATCGCCTGTCACCGGTGGTGCGGCCGGGATGACCCCATAAAGAAACTCTAGATCGTGTGCGCCGCCGGTATTGAAGGCGAGCCGCTAAGTCCAACGGACGTCGCGTTCGCGACGTGACTGTCGCCGGTAAGAAACGATTCGCCAATCACGGCCGAACTGCTGCCGCCGAACTGTTCCCATCCGTTCCCAGAGCCGTTGCCGGCGGGAAATCCAGGCAGATTCTGCTCTTGAAGACTATTCCAGCTCGCGGCATTCAATGCGTTGCCGCCGGCACTTGTGATCTTGTAATAATCTAGGTCGAACGGGTCGCCTGTTTGATTTTTGATTGCCACTTGGCCGGTCGTGGTATTGACCTCTACGAACAACAATTCATTGATGGCGTCCGTGACGCGCACATCAACGTTATCGATGTAGGCGTTGAAGTTGTTGCCAAAGAGCGAGGTGCGCAACGTCGCCGTGCCAACCGGCACGAAGGCCGCTCCCTGTTCCTGGTGCCAGGGGTTCGCCTCCCCTTGTGACGTGATGACTGTGGAGCCGAGCGAAGTCCCGCCCGCATTGAGGAAGTCGACCTGCATGAAGCCGAAACGATCATCTTGGCCGTTATAGCTGGTAAAGAAGCCGCTCAGAACGACCGCAGCCTGACCGGAAGCAATCTGAGTGCCGGTCGGTCCGGTTGAGACATCGAGGTTCTGGGACACTAGACCCGGGGTTGTAACCGACTGGTATTCCACATCGTCGCCGCTAGCGGGGCCAAAAAAGTACTTGCCGCCACCAGCCAGGGGACCTCCGTCATCCCAGCCGATGTTGCCGCTGAAATCTAACCTCTCCAATTCGTTGTTGTAGGCAAACCCGACAAGACTCCCGTCGGACCAACTGTTAATCTTGGTCGCGGCGCTCTGGTAACAGCACGTGGTGGCGAGATCGACATCTTCAAAGCCGGGGTTGGTGACCAGATTCGTGTCCAGATTGGCCGCTTGTACGGCGCAGCGGCGCCAACAATCCGCCGGCCACGAGGCTCGCCGCTAACTTTCTCCGCCAGTTCGTAACTTTCATCGGGATGCTCCGTGAAATCTGTGCTTGATTCTTACATCGATGCGGGCCTGGAATCGCGTCAAGGTTGCCCGTCGTTTGTGGCCCTACGCCTGGCCGAAAGAATGAACAGCCCGGCCGACAACGTCATCACCAGCGTCGATGGCTCCGGCACGCCAGCCATCATCGCCGCGAACGAGCCGGCGCCACCGTTGGCGTCTTCGTAAATGGTCTTGAAGAGGGCAAAGTCCGCGTGGTTGTTGGCTCGGTCCTCGGTCAGGTCGCCGCGGCGGTATGCCTCTTCCAGAGTGAGACCGCTCAAATCCGTTTCCTGATTCGTGCGGAGGATCACCCAATCAAGGGTGTCGATGTTGCCATCCGAGTTGAAATCGCCGCGGATGAACGCGTCGGCGGCGTTGAGGACGCGCACATCCACGTTATCGATATAGGCGTTGAATAAGTTGCCATAGAGCGACGTGCGCAACGTCGCGGTACCGACCGGTAGGGCGGTCGCTCCCGTTCCTGGTGCCAGGGGTTCGGGTTCTGAGCCGACGTGATGAGCGTGGAGCCGAGCGAAGTCCCGCCTGCGTTGAGGAAGTCGACCTGCATGAAGCCGTGACGATTATTCTGGCCATTGTAGCTGGTAAAGAACCCGCTCAGAACGACCGCGGCCTCGCCCGAAGCAATCAGTGTGCCGGTCGGTCCGGTCGAGACATCGAGGTTCTGGGACACCTCGCCCGGGTTTAGAACCGCAAAGTAATCCACATCCTGCTCGCCGTTCGTGCCGCTAGCGGGGCCAAAAAAGTACTTGCCGCCTCCGGCCAGCGGACCTCCATCATCCCAGCCGATTTGGCCGCTGCCATCTAATTTCGGTAATTCGTTGTTGTAGGCGAACCCGACACGACTCCCGTCGGACCAACTGTTAATCTTGACCGCGGTGCTCTGGTAACAGCACGTGGTGCCGACATCGACATCTTCAAAGCCGGGGTTGGTGACCAGATTCGTGTCCAGATTGGCCGCTTGTACGGCGCACGGCGCACAACAATCCGCCGGCCACGAGGCTCGCCGCTAACTTTCGCCGCCAGTTCGTAACTTTCATCGGGATGCTCCATGAAATCTGCGCTTGATTCTTCGATCGATGCGGGGCTGGAATCGCATCGTAAGTTACTGCCGGTTGGCGCCACGCGCAGGAACGAACCCACATTCGTAACGATCGTCGAACGTGCCGGCACACCGGCCGGCACGGCGACGAACGAGTTGGTGACAACGAAATCCATACAATTCGTCAAAATTCGTTGATCCCCAAGTCGCAGTTGTAGGCCATACGTACGATGAACTCAATCCCCTGGTTATTGTCGCCTGAGTGGCGCACTCCAGTATGATTCATATTTCCGCCGGTCATCGCATCCTGGAGAGCTCCATGGCCAATCGTCGACGACGAAATGACGCACGTGTCCGGCCGGTGCGGATGGTCGACGTCCCGTCACGGCGATTGCAAGCCGCCCAATCCCTTTGGAACGAAGGTCGGCATGCTGATGCACTGGACCTGTACGCCGAAGCGATTCGCCAGGAACCGAACAACGTTCGTACGTACGTGCAGGCAGCTCGTGCGTATGCGGAAACATACGATTTCGACCGCATGACGCAAACGCATGAAAAGCTCATTCGGCGATCACCTCGTCATCCCGGCGTGCATCATTACATTGGTGAAACTTTCGATCTACTCAAGTTGCCGCAGCGGGCGATTGCCAGTTTCCAGCGTGCGGCGCTGCTGCCGGGGGCGGGGCCCGTTACATGGATGGAGTTGGCTTCGCTGTACGAGCGAGCGCACCGGCTCGATGAAGCCGAGGAACTTATTCAGCGGTCGCTGCAAGCTGGATTCAATCAACCGATCGTTTCCCTCGTGCAGGCCCAAATTCAGCGCCGGCAGAACCGACTGGAGCAAGCGGAGGCCACGATTCAAACGCTCCTCAAATGGCTCCCGGCAGACTCACCGTGGGCTTGTCAGGCTTGGAGTGAGTTGGCCTTCATTAAGGACCTTGCGGGCGACTTTGATGCCGCCAGTGACGCGATTGGTGCGCTGCAAGAGTGTGCAGAAGGCGCACGAGGCACCATACTGGTGCGCATCGGAAAAAGTGCACGGCCAGATGAGGGAATTGATTGCTGCCGTGACCCGGGATCGTTTTCGGTCCTGGCGCGACGCAGTCGGACATCTAACCGAAGAGCGCGTCTCACTGCTTACTGGGTTCCCTCGCTCTGGGACAACCCTTTTGGAGCAAATTCTTGATGCGCATTACGACTTGGCCAGTTCGGAAGAGGCGACTTTATCGGCCGGGAGCTCTTTTACGAGATAACTGCTCGACAAGAAAAGTTACCGCTGATCGACGTCCTTAATGAGTTACGCGTCGATCGAATTTGCGCGGAGCGTCAACGCTATTTTCGGGCGATGGAATATCTTTTGGGACAGCCGCTGGGCGGCCGGATGCACTTGGATAAGAACCCCGCATACAATTTGACAATTCCGCTCGTCCTGCGCTTATTTCCAGAGATCCGGCTGATTATCGCGCTGCGCGACCCACGGGACGTGGTATTGAGTTGTTACTTGCGCTATTTGCCTCTCAACGCCGTAAGTGTGCGATTCTTGGACGCCGAGCGAACGGCCTCGCGGTATGCGCTCGACATGACGGCGTGGCTCAAGTTTCGTGAGCTGATCGACGTACCCTGGTGCGAGATCCGCTATGAGGACACGGTCGCCAACCTTGAGCAGCAGGCGAGACGCGCGCTTGAAACTTTGGGGCTGCCGTGGGATGATCAAGTCCTGAACTACCGGCAGCGGCTTACAACCGAAAAACTGGTGACCAGTCCAAGTTACGAAGCCGTGGCTCAGCCCATTTACACGTGCGCGATTGGTCGCTGGAGGAACTACGAGCGACTGCTTCAACCAGCGTTCGAAATACTCGATCCGTTCATCCGCGAGTTTGGTTACAGTTCTTGAACGCGTCCGCGGTGGTGCAGCCGATGTCCGCGAAACAAACTGGTTCACTTGCAAGGAGCGGCAACCGGCGTCGGATCGTGACAAATTTGTCACAGCCGCAGATATAGTGAATCAGACACCCGCGCCGTGCGCACAGTGATAAGCTGGGGTGAACCTGGACTCTTGAGAAGGCGTATAATACTTCTGTGCCTGTTCGACGAAGTCATCCGAAATCTTCAACTAAGCCGTCACAAGGATTGACTCAATGAGGGATGCCGCCATGCGTGGCAGGCACCGTAAGCGTGCTTTTACGTTGGTTGAGCTGTTGGTCGTGATCGCGATCATCGGCATTCTGGTTGCGCTATTGCTACCGGCGATTCAAGCGGCCCGCGAGTCGGCTCGGCGACAACAATGTTCAAACAATCTCAAGCAGATGGCGCTGGGGCGCTGAATCATCACGACGTGCACAAGATCTTTCCGACCGGCGGCTGGGGGTGGTTTTGGGTTGGCGACGCGGATCGCGGCTTCAAGAAAAATCAGCCCGGCGGCTGGATTTACAACCTGCTGCCATACCTGGAGGAGGAGTCGAAGCACAAACTGGCTGGCGACGGCGATCGTAACAACATCAGCACGCGTCAGTTAGATGGAATTCTGCGAGTGATACAGATGCCGTTGGACCTGATCCGGTGTCCGTCGCGACGCGATGTCAATGTCTTGCCTAAGCCGATCGATGGCGACTTTTACGGATGGAATTGCGCTATCAGTTCGGCGCGAATTGCCGGCCGAAGTGATTACGCAATCAACACGGGCGATCGCAATTGGACTTACGTGCAACCCTGCGCCAGGCAGCCCGGCGGCTGCAGTCCCGGATCGCCTCAATCGAATTATGACCTAGAGAAAAACTTCACTACTTGGATTTGGAATCCGGGTCTGGGGACGCCCGTATCCATCCTTCCTACTGGTGCCCCGCTACATAAGGCATCGAACTATCTTACCGGTGTCAGCTTCCAACGCAGTGAAGTGGGAATCGAACACGTCACGGATGGCACCTCGCGGACGTACCTCGTCGGCGAACGATATCTCAATGCGAGCAACTACGAAAACGGTATCGACGGGGCCGACAACGAAACGTGGTGCTCCGGATTCAACAACGATAATTTTCGCTGTGCCTTTGAACTGCCCGAGCAGGATCGGCGCGGCATTTCGTACAGTAATCGCTTCGGCAGCGCCCATGCCCCGGGCTGGTTCGTCTCCTGGTGTGACGGCCATGTGGAACTAGTGAATTACGACATCGATCTGATGGTTCATCGCGGCAACGCGAACCGCGCCGATGACGGCAGTCCCTACGACGTGCTGCCATAATTCGTATTCTGATTCGATTTCAATGAAGCTTGGCATTGCGACGTCCAGTTTTGCTGCGCTGACATGTGCTTGGCTAGCATTCTTTGCCGGCTGTTCGAACCGGCCGTCTGCCGTCGAGTTGCCTTCCGTTGACGCGAGCGACGTGGCAACGTATGCGATGGAGCATTACGATGCCAACCAGGACGGTGCGCTCAACGAATCGGAAATGTCGAGCTGCCCGCCGCTGGCGAGCGCGCTCGCCAGCTATGACGCGGATAACAACGGCCAGCTCTCGGCCCAAGAAATTGAAGACCGTATTGATCGTCTCTATGGACCTAGTGCGGCGCTAATCAGCGTGGAGTGCACGATTACATTAAGCGGCCGGCCACTACGTGGCGCTACGGTAAAGTTTCGCCCAGTCGAAATGTTGGAATCGTCGATCAAGCCCGCTCAAGGATCAACCAACGATTCCGGCGTCGCACGCATCGCGTTGTCCGCTGAGGAGCTGCCGAAGGATCTCCAAGACGCATCCCTCATGCATCCCGGGCTGTACCACGTGGAAGTTAATCATCCCACAGTCGCTCTTCCGGCCCGCTACAATACCACAACCGAGCTTGGCTTCGAAGTTGATCCGGCGCAAGAGCGAACCGGCACATCGGCCTGGTTTGATCTTAAGCCAAAATAAGCTAGCGCCGGATCGTCGAGTTCCCATAAGCCGCGAACCGTTTGCCGCATGATTGACAGTCACTCTGCGCCGCGGCGACATCAGGTTTGGCTCGTTGCGAACAACCTGCGACGTATACTGCTGATCAACTTTTGAATTGGCCCGGGGCCGCAGCAGAATGAGCCCTGAATTTTGCGATTGTCTTCGGTGATGCGCCCTGACACCAGAATACCAACCAGCTCGCCATCTTCGTTTACAACCGGAGAGCCGCTGTCGCCTTGAATAGAGTCGGCTGCAATGTGGATCTCCTGGGCGCTCGCAGCCATAACCTGGGTCAATCGGTCGCGCAATTCCTGGCTCATAGGAAAGCCAGCCGTACGCACCCGCTCACCAGTGCGCGGCGGACGCGTCGCGACCCGCATCGCTGGAACGGCGGCGCGATATCCAGCGTGGAACTCCAATAGGCTGCAATCGCTTTGCACATCAACGGCGGCAGCCGTGACAGTGAAGCGCCTGCCGTTGTACGCCTGCACGATGAATCGTTGCCCAGTTTGAACCGGCGGACTGCTCGGCATGGCCGTGGGCAAACATTGCAACGTAGGGCTTGCCATCGACGTCGATAATCGTGCCGGTGCCGCCTCCCTCAATGCGGACGATGCGAGGGTCTGCCCAGCGCACTTTTTCGGGCACAATCATCTTGCGCTTATACTTACGCGGGGCCGTAAGCAACACGCCAGTCCGCGAGTCGAGACTGCCGCCGTATTTCCGGCGCCTCCCAGCAGCCCGCATGGCCCGATGGCTGGTCTGGCGGCCACTTGTTTGCCACGGATCCCCTGCCGTATGCGCACCTTGTCGCCGTCTGCCTCGAAGTAGCTCGTCGCCTGGCCGTAGCCTTGGGAGCCGAGCACGAGCAACGCCGCAGTAACAATCGTGGCAATAAACAATCGAATTCTCGGCCCATCACTTGTCATCATCGTTCTTCCACCCGGTTCATTCGCGAATCGAGTTCGCGACGAAAATTATAGATCTCCAGCGGTCAGTGGAGTGCGCGCCGCCAACAGGCAATTAAAACGCATATCGCACCTCAACTTGCCTTAGCACGATTGGCGGAATTG
The DNA here is from genome assembly GCA_963713365.1 of uncultured Planctomycetota bacterium. Taxonomy (GTDB): domain Bacteria; phylum Planctomycetota; class Planctomycetia; order Pirellulales; family Lacipirellulaceae; genus JABDGM01. Next base: position 95,797 of record CAVQLN010000019.1, read on the forward strand.
AGAGCGGCTCGATCAGCGGCTGGTCGTAAGCCAAACATTCTTGCCACGGTGGTATCTGATCGGTCTGGTAATATCGCTCGACATACCGCCAATCGGTCGCCACAAAGTCACTGTACCATTGGTCGAGGTCGTCGACGCCAATTTCTCGCAGCAGTTGCATGCCGAAACGGGCCGCTTCGTACTCGTAATCGTGCAGCGATTGCATGAAAACCGATTTGTCGGTCGTGTCCTTCAATGCTGCCAGCTTTTCCTCCAGCGATGGCGCAGTCCATTGCACACTGTGTCCGAAGAGATGGAGCAGAATGAAACATTGCATCTCGAAATCGACGTCCGGATCGATCGAGATGCGCAGGCCGTCGAAGATGCCCGTCCGCGGCGGCTCCAGGTCGCGATACTCGATAGTAAATCCATATTTCACGATCGCCGAGGTCGTCTTGAACCATAGATTCTCGAGCGACCCCGGCGAGGTGCGCCGCTGCCCTATCAATTCATGCCCGGCAAGTTGCGTTGCCATAATCCTTTCGCCTCATGCAATGAAAATAGCTTCGATCTGCACAGGCTGGGCAGCAATTCAAAAACCAGGCCTGCGACTCAGAACATGGTAGCAGCCATCCGCGAGAAAATATATCCGCTTGCAATATATCCGCGACGGATATATACTCGCCGTATGGCAAACAACAAAGCGGGCGCACCCTCACTCCGGCGGTGCTTCACATCCTTCTCGCCCTCTCTATCCAGGAGCGGCATGGCTATGGGGTTATGAAGCAGGTCGAGTCGGACTCGCAGGGAAAAGTAAAAATGGGACCAGGGACACTCTACGGCTCGCTCGGTCGCATGATCGATGCGGGACTAATACGCGAAAGCGACAAAAAAGTAGACCCGAAAATGGACGATGAGCGCCGCGTCTACTACAAAATTACCGCTCTCGGACAAAAAACGCTCGGGGCCGAATTGGAGCGATACCGCGAAGTCGTGGCGGTCGCCAAGCGCCTTTCGCCCAACGCAGTGAACTATGGCTATGGCCGATGAACACGCGATCGCGCGATACCGGCGCTGGTATCGAAAACTGCTCCGCTTCTATTCGAGGCCGTATCGCGAGCGCTTCGCGGAGGGCATGGAGCAAACATTCAACGACCTCTGCCGTGAACGCGCCAGCGCGGGAAAGGGATTGGTCGGTTTCGTAGTCTGGATGTTCATCGAAACATCCGTGGGAATTGTTCGAGAGAACGTAAGGTTTATCATTGTGCAAAATATTACAAGAAGGTTGGGTGGGTGGGCTGCCGTTGTAGCGTTCATACTGCTGGTGCCCTTGTTGGCTCGATGCGCCCTGGGGCGTGTTCGATTTTGCTATCGCCGGCGCCCTCCTGTTCGGCACCGGTCTCACGTATGAACTGGTAGCAAGGACGAGGGGCACGATTGCGTACCGAGCCGCCGCCGGCATTGCGTGCGCGGCAGCGCTCCTCCTGGTGTGGATGAACCTTGCCATGGGGCTCATCGGCAGCGAGGACCACCCCGCCAATCTGATGTATGCCGGGGTGCTCGCTGCCCTGCTCATCGGCGTTACCATCGCGCGCTTCGAGCCGCGTGCAATGGCCCGCGCGCTCGTCGGGACGGCGCTCGCTCAGGCATTGGTCCCTATGATTGCGATGATTATCTGGGGGCTGCCGGTTAGTTCCAGTGTGGTGGAGGTATTCGGTCTGACTGCGTTCTTCGTCGCGCTGTGGGTGGCATCGGCCTTGCTGTTTCGGCACGCCGCGGACCCGTGGTCCAATACGCCAGGAGAGGTGCGAGGACGCGGCGCAAGTCAGGAAGCAGTCGCCGATTAGCACAAGCCGCTATAAAAAAGGATTCGGGAACCGTTCCATTTCATGGCACATGAACCCGCGATCGCCCGATACCGGCACTGGTATCGCAAACTGCTCCGCTTCTATTCGAGGTCGTACCGCGAGCGCTTCGCGGAGAGCATGGAGCAAACATTCAACGACCTCTGCCGTGAACGGGCCAGCGCGGAAGAGGGATTGAGCGGTTTCGTGCTCTGGATGTTCATCGAAACATCCGCGGGAATTATCAGGGAGAAGGCAACAAGCATTATGAGGTGCACTATGAAACAAGACTCAACACTATTCTTAAAGACGGTAAAATACTCTGCGATCGCACTCAGTGTCTTGATGGTGGCAGGAATAGCTACATTAATGGTTCTATCTCGTGGGAAAGGCGAAGACATAACAGGTATTGTAGCGCCGGCATTACTGATAACGTTTGCTTCGAGCGTAGTTGCAACCATTGCGGCTGTTTCTCAAAAGCGCGTACAGAAGGCTGTAGACATAGAATCGAAAAACGAATCTAACAGGCTGACGTAGTCAAACCGAAGGCTGGCTCATCGGAGTTGTTGTCTTGGCTTCCAGAAGTTTGGCCAGGTGCTCCCGCGGATTGGGCAACACGGGGTCGATTTCAATCGCTCGCCGCAAGTCGCTTTCAGAGTTCTCGAGGTGGCCAAGTTCTCGATGGATCACGCCACGATTGTTGTAGGCGATGGCATCATTCGGCGACAGCGCCAGCGCGTCGTTCGTGTCTTGGAGCGCCCGATCCAGTTGCCCGAGCCTGAGCCAGGCCAAACCTCGGTTACAGAATAAAGTCGCCGGCTCGGATGGTTCGAGATCAAAGGCTTGCGACAGGTCATCAATTGCGCCCTGGTAGTCCCCCTGATCCAGCCGCAATATGCCTCTCAAGTACCAAGGGTCTGCAATGCAAATGAGCGGTTCGACCTCCGCCGGTCGACAGGCAAACATGGCGTCGATTGCGGCCAGTGCCTCGGGGTGGCGCCCTTGGAAGGAAAGCACGACGGCACGGTTGTAGTGTGCCGATGCCAGACCAGGATCCTGCCGCAGCGCCTCGTCGATCAGCTTGATTGCACCAGCGAGGTCGCCCGCCTGAAAGCGTGCCATGCCTTCGATATTGGCGTCGGCGGCGGAGCGAACGGCAACTTTACGCTTACCACCCGAAAATGCCCACCATACCGTCGCCACCGCGACCGCAAACGCCGTAAGCGGGAGAAAATCCAGGCCAGTAACGGGGATCGCTTCGATTTGCGGCGGCCCGCTCTGTTGGGTCGCGTTCGAGACGGCAACATGCGTGATCGACATCGCCGGTGTGTCGAGCACACTCTCGACCAGCCACATCGTGGCGGCGCATGCGCCGATGAGCAGGATGAGCCCCATACCCAATGCAAGGTGCGTGAAAAAAGCGGCCCGCAATAACTTGGCAATCCCTTCATGTTCGGTGGCATGTGCCAACCCGGTTTCGTTCAATAGTCTCTTTGCCCGCTTTGACGCGTCGAGCTCCAATGCCATCGTCACCGGTAATCGCAATAGCGGTACGATCGTGATCAAGGCGATCAGGCGCGTGAGATTGACGTCGCCGCTACTCGCGATGATGGCAGAAATGGGATAGACCAGAAGTACCACGGCGCTGAGTATCAAGAGCACACGAAGGCCGCCCATGGCGCGGGCCGCCCAGTAGCCCGCGGCGAACTGTTCCGCGTGGCCGACTTCGTGCGCGGCGATTGCTAGCGCTGCCACCGACGACGAGACACTCGACTCGGTGCGCAATTTCACTCGCCGCCGCCGGTCGTCATAATGATCAATCGCCGCGCCATCCTCGATACCGTTCGACGCAAGGCCGAGGTGCTCGAGTAATCGGGCAACTGCTTCCCGGCCCGTCAGTCGACAACGTGAGAACCGACGCCCCTCGCAGGCATACACCGAGCGCAGGCGACGGACGGCCAGATACAGCATCGCCGCAAAGAGCGCAGCACTCCCCACGATCAACAATTGACCGAGAACAGTCAGCCAATCATCAGCCGACAGTGTTTCGAGAAGTTCGTCCGATATCATCAGGATTTGACTACCGTGCGTGAACGGAACTTAATGGTAGTTTTGTTGAAGTGCCGAGTTTCGTATTTCCACGGATTCGGGCAATACGCTCATAAAGTTTACGTCATAGGAAAATGATTTGCGGACATAGGCCGGGGCATGAATTTGGGACAAACTGGTATTGTGGACGCCACGTTTGGAAACGGCTTAACCTAGCGGTACTGACGCTACGGTTATTCAGGTTCCGTGACCCCCGAAACACTTCATCAGTGAACATGAAAATGTAAACGCATGAACATATTGCTCAAAACAATCGTGCAGTTCGCATTGCTGACCGCCGTCGCTGTATCCGCTGACGACATCCTCATCGCCGATTTTGAAACGGATGCGTACGCGCCATGGACCGTCACTGGCGAGGCGTTCGGCCCCGGGCCGGCGCGGGACTCTGCCAGGGCAGATGCATGTGGACGGCTTCCAAGGCAAGGGACTGGTGAATTCGTTTTTCAACGGCGACGACACCACGGGCACGCTCACGTCGCCAGAGTTTCACATCGAGCGGAAATACATCACGTACCTTATCGGTGGCGGGAAGAACGAGGACAAACTTGCACTGCAATTGCTCGTGGATGGAAAGGTAGTTCGCAGCGCGACCGGACCGAACCAAACGCCCGGCGGCAGCGAGGTGCTGGCGCTCGAGTTCTGGGATGTCTCAGAGTTGGCGGGGATGGCGGCAGTGCTGCGCGTTATGGATGACGCGCAAGGTGGCTGGGGGCACATCAACGTCGACCACATTGTGCAGACCGACGCGAAGCCGAAAGGATTCGTGAAAGACGCCGAACGCGCCTTCACCGCGTCGACGCGCTATCTGCACATTCCAATCAAAAACGGAGCGCCGAAGCGCGTTGTGACGCTACTCGTGGACGGTAAGCCGATCGTGCGCAACGACATCGAACTCGCTGACAGTAATCCCGATTGGTGGGCCCCCATGGACGTCGGCGCGTGGCGCGGAAAGCAGCTTGTTCTGCGTGTGGACAAGTTGCACGAGGACTCAAACGCGCTTGGCGCCGTCGAACAGAGCGACGAATTGAAGAACGCCGAAGATCTTTACCGCGAGCCGCTCCGCGGGCAGTTTCATTTTTCTCCCCGGCGCGGATGGAACAACGACCCGAATGGCCTCGTGTTTTTCAACGGCGAGTACCATTTATTTTTCCAGCACAACCCGTACGGCTGGGCTTGGGGCAATATGCACTGGGGCCATGCGGTAAGCAAAGACCTCGTTCATTGGGAGGAATTGGGCGACAAGCTCTTGCCCGACGAGATGGGCCCGATGTTCAGCGGCAGCGCAGTGGTCGATTGGAAAAACGCCAGCGGATTCGGCAAGGAGGGCAGGGCACCCATGGTGCTCTTCTATACGGCCGCGGGAAATCCTGCCGTGCAGTGCGTCGCGTACAGCACCGATGGACGCACCTTCACAAAATACAGCGGCAACCCGGTGTTGAAACAAATCACCGCCGGTAACCGCGATCCGAAAGTTATCTGGCACGAGCCGACCGATCAGTGGGTCATGGTGCTGTACGTCGAACTGGCAGGCGTCCACACAATCCACTTCTTCACTTCGCCGAATCTCAAGGACTGGACATTCGCCAGCAAGACCGACGGCTTTTTCGAGTGTCCGGATTTCTTCGAGCTTGCCGTGGACGGCGACGCGTCGCGAAAGAAGTGGGTGCTCATGGGCGCCAGCAGCGAATATCGCGTTGGCCTGTTCGACGGCGCGAAATTCATTTCCGAATCGCCGAAGGTGACGGGCCATCGCGGCAAAGGATTCTACGCTGCCCAATCGTTCAGCGATGCGCCGGACGGACGCCGGCTTCTCATCGGCTGGTTTCAGACCGAGACGAAGGGAATGCCCTTCAACCAATCCATGACAATCCCGCTAGAGCTCGGCCTCACGCAGACTGACGACGGTCCGCGCATGACCTATGCGCCGGTGCCGGAGCTTGAACTCTTGCGTGCCAAAACACATCGTTTCGACCCTATGTCTCTCAGGCCCGGCGACAAGAACCCGTTCGACAGCATCCGCGCTGAACTCGTCGAAGTGCGCGTTGAATTCGAGCCCGCGGGCGCCAGCGAGCTCGTCTTCAATATCCGCGATGTGATGGTCGTCTACGACGCCAAGAAGCAGGAAATCTCCGTGGCCGGGCATCGGGCGGACGCCCCGCTACGCAACGGCAAACAGCGGCTCACCATTTTCTGCGACCGTACAGGCCTGGAAGTTTTCGCAAGCGACGGTCTTTGCTATGTGCCAATCCCGTTCAACATGAATCCGGACAACCGCAAAATCCTCGTCGAGACGCGCGGTGGCCCGGCAAAGGTCAATTCGCTGGAAGTGCACGAGCTCCGGTCGGCATGGGAGCAGCCATGAACGTCGGAGAAAGCGACCTTTCCATCGGTGCTTTCGGATCTTATTAGGCATGCGTTCGCGCGCACGCAAATGAACCCAATCGCCAGCAACAGCGCGACTAACGTTGACGGCTCCGGCACTGCACTTGCGGAGGCTTGCGCCGCTACCCGCTGTTTGTCCAAAATTGGTTCGCCAGGCGTCGTACCCCGGCTGGGTCCCGTCGGTCTTGCGCCACACTACGTAATCAGCCGCATCGATGGCGCCGTCACCGTTGAAATCACCTGAAACTGGTTCTGGCAGAATTCCTTCATCAAGGTCCTGTTGCGAATGAACATCCAGCAAATCCCACGCATCGTCCTTGATGAACAGGAAACCGTCGATAACTACGTACGCCTCGCGGGTGTGAACCTCAAAGGTAAGGGGCTCTCCGACCATTTCTTCAGTCACGATGTACTCGGTCTTGAATGCGAAGTCGTCGTTAAAACCGCCAGCAGGAGGAGCGGCCCCAACAAAAACCGGCCGCCCGTACCAGTTGAAATGGCCGTTCCAGGGAGATTGCGGATCGAGTGAGTTATTTGCGAAGTTCACCCCGCCCTGGCTCTTAACTCCCCAGTCGCGAGTCGCATACCAACCGTCATTCGTCGAGTCGGCTGTAGCGGGCTTGAATCCATTCGGGTCCAGCCCGAATCCCGGGCTTGGGGGCGACACGCTCAAATCCTGTTCATCGAACTGCACGCCTTGGAAACCTACCCAGTCGCTTTCCGCATTCTTATTGAATGCCGGAGACATGTAGATCGAGTCTTCGTCGCCGAAGACGTTACTCATATTCCTGTCGTACATCGTGTGACGCAGATAGATCTGATAGGCGCCGGGCGTCAAAAACTGGACTTCGTACGTAACTTTATCGGTATGGCCACCGCCACCATTGTCATCGAGAAACGCAGTACCCGAAACGTTGGAATTTGCCGGCAAGATCGGCCGTGTTGCCAGGTCTGAATAGGGCACGGAATTGATCGGATTTTCCTTGCTTACGATTTTCCATCCGTCGTTTTCAGGATCTGGAGCTAGTGAGCTGTAGTCCTCGGCTTCCACCCATAAAAATGGGCGTTCGTCAAACACGTCGGCCGCCGTCTGTACGGTTATTGCGGAGGTCTGAGAAGAATAGGAACCAACTACGAATGCTATGAAGCACCACGAATACTGTACTGATCCTCATGGTTTGAACCTCGAATGCGGAAGCTAGTAAATGATTGGCACTACGCCAACTGTGACATGCGCGTAGTGCCGCAAGTAACTTAACGTCAATGAACGTCCGGGATGCTAGGCCAATTCGGACCGATTGTCAAGAATTGCAAGCAACGCAGATGCTTCCGGACACGCGTCAAGCAACGTAACCATGATCAAATGCGCAAATCCTCGGATGGATCGCCGCGCTGCCAATCGACTCGCTTTTCAAGCTGTATTTGGAGCGTTAGCTTGCTAGTTTTCGCGGAAGGCTAGACCACGCCGATGTGACGAGTCTCACGACAAGTCGTCCAGAGCCTTTTTGGCTACGCTGACGCATTCGCGAATATCGGCAATTGGGTCCTCGGGATTCTCTTCGTATTCCAGCGACATCGCTCCGTCGGCCGGAAACCCAACTCGCACCAGCGCTGCGAACACGGCCGGCACGTTCAAGTGCCCCTGGCCCAGCACAACTCCCTTGGTATTCGCTTTCATTTCGGCGAAGTCTTTCAAGTGGATGCCGTACAGTCGTCCTCTTCAACAGACGGATCACTTCCGTAGGCTGCTCGCCAGATCGAATATAGTGGCCCAGATCGGCACAGGCGCCGATTCGTTCGTCGCGGCCTTCAATGGCCTGCAGCACATCGACTGCCTTGTTGTATCGGTGGCGCGGTCCATGGTTGTGAATCGCAATTCGAATATCGAACTCCTGCACCAGGTCGTTCAGGCTATCGAACGACTCGGGTTCGGGATCGGCCGTGATGTTGCGAATGCCAAGCGCTTTGGCGAATTCGAATGTCTTGCGATTGGCCGCGGCATCCTTGCCAAACGCGTTGACGCCATGCGCCGAGATCGACATGCCTAACTCGCTGACGCGCTCCTTCATTGCGGCGATTTGCTCCGCCGACGCGTCGAGCGGGAGCATTCCGCTGAAGAACTCGACCTGCTCGAACCCTAGCTCTTTCGCATGTTGCAAAGCTTTATCTACGGGGTAGCCCCGGAGCGAATAGAGTTGAATCCCTAATTTCAGGCGTGCCGCCGGGTGCGTGTCGTCGGCAAAGACCTTGCGAAACATCGGAGATCCCGGCACGAGTCCCGCCGCGGCGATTCCTGCGGCCGCGGTGGATGCAACATGGGAAACGAATTGGCGACGGTTGTAGCTGGCCATCGGGGCACCGGCCTTTCGGGATTGTGATCTGGAGCGGACTGAAAAGCGCTTTCCGTTATACCGACCGGATGGGTCCAGCGGCTACAACCGCAGACCTTGTAGGGCAGTTTCAGGCAGGCGCATTCCAAGAGCAGGTAAAGAACTGCGTCTAGCTCAAGCCGATTCACAGGAAGGGGTCACGAATAGAGTGTCGTCGATGCGGTGGAATCAGTATTCGGACTGATCGACCACCTGCTGATCGCCCGACGCGCACAGCCGCTGCCACGTGTGGTATTCCTCAGGAACAAGGTTCCATTGGGTGCCCTTGTCAATGAAATCGCTGATGAAATGGACTGAACCGTCCACAAAACCAACGTAGGCCCCTTGTGGGTGCATGCTGCGGACGCCGCCTTGTCCGGCGACGTCGTCGCATGGCATGCATTCGGTCATCAGGGCATCTTCGCCCCCAACGGAGCCCTTGATTCGCCCACAGCCCCATATTCCGTCCCCGCCGGGAACGCAGGCGTTCGGTCCAATCGCGTTGTCGGTGCCGTGCCCCCACAGACTACTCGCACCAGCTACGCCCAAGGCCCAAGTTCCGCGCGGGTCGAACTCCGAGACCCCGGACCTCAATTCGCCAATCAGAATCGTCTGGGAAGTGCCGTCCGTGATTTTTGGAATGCTCAGCGCGATGTTCATACCCATCACGCCGCGAGTCTGCGGATTCTTCCAATAGGGCGTGTCCTTGCCTCCGGCCGGATTGGTGCCCGCCACCGTGAGAAACCCCAACGCACCGTTGGCGCCGTAGTTTCCGCGAGCCCAATTGTCGCCTTCAGCCGCATTGCGGCCGCGGAACAGACTTTGCCGATTGAAGGAATCCGTTGGGCAGAGCATGGGCGCCAACGTAACACCGCGCGGAATCCGGTTTTTTGGATCAGAAACCGGAACTGTGCTATCGAACGAATCCAACAAACTTTGTTCCTCAAAGAACGGCAAGACATCCATTACCCAATTCGGTTGGTGGGTCGTCGCCATCTCCGGAGCATTCGCCTGCGGGCCAGTGAATCGCACGCTGGGTGGGAATTCCTTGTTCGTATCGTGATAATTGAGCAGCGCAAGGCTCAATTGCTTGACGTTATTCTGGCATTGCGAACGGCGGGCCGCCTCACGTGCCGCCTGGATGGCAGGCAGCAGCAGCGCCACCAGGATGCCGATGATTGCGATCACGACCAGCAGTTCGACAAGGGTAAACGCGCCGCGCACCTTGGCCGATTTTGTATCCATGCTTGTGCTCATTCTGGTTTCAATCACTTCTTGCGAACCTTGAGGTCCAAGAACTGATCGCTCGATTCAACTTCGACTTCCAATGGCGTCGTCGACTCTTTGTGATAGATCGCCGGCACTGCTGCGGAGGGGACCGTATTCCCGTTTGGTCCTTTCGCGAATGCGACGACCACGACCTTATGTCGTCCAACGGCAACGCCGTCATCTTTGCGGTGGCTGGACACAGCCGAGAACGTGCCATCCTGGACGTTAACGTTAGTCTGCCCGCCAGGAGGAACAACTTTGCCCTTCTCCGTCGTAGCTACCGGATTAAACGTGACGAGAATGCTGTCGGCCGCAATCGGCGTGCCATCCTCGTAGGTAACTTTCCCATGCACCGGCACGAAGTCGAACGGCACCTTCGAGCCGCAGCCAGAAACACTTGCAACGAGACAGAACACAGCAATCAGCGCAGACGCGAAACGAACATTGCTACAGTTGTTCATTTCGAGACCTTGTAATACACCACGGGGATACGGTGTTCGCCCAAAAAAGAGGCGGCGAAAGCTATCAATCAGAAGCTGGAAGCGTAACACTATACCAGCCAAATGTAAAGGCAACCGTGCGGCGCCGCACAGTTGCGCACAGTCTGTCGCATCGGTGTACTTGATGCAGCAGTTGACGAGTCGCAAATATCTGGAAATTTATTGACAATCGGCGTTTGTTCGCCTAGCATCCTGGTCGCCTCGTTTCTCTGATTTGCGCAGCTGCTCAACCCAGGCGGGGGGAATCGATGGGGCAGGTCAGTTCTTGTTTCGCTTCTTAGGGCCAAAGGATTAAGATTATGAAGTTCAGCACGGTATCATCTTGCTTCGCGACGCTCAGCGCCGCTTTGCTGGTTTCTCAAGCGTACGCAGAAACAGTGCAGACGGCGGCTAATGTGTTTGATGGGCGACCCTTTCTGTATGTCGAAGGCGAAAGTGCGAGCACGTTCAATGCACCTGTTGATGGTAATACCTGGAAGATCGCCACCAAGGGCGGCCCAGACATGTCCGTTGTTACGGCGGGAACGTCAGTTCCCATTGTGCCAGCGACGTCCAATGTCTCTGGAGCCGCTATCTGGGCGCCAGTAAATGACTTTTCAACTGCTCACTCGCGCACCGCGATCTACGAGTTGAAGTTTATTACTCCAGGGACTTACCAGTTCTTCTTGCGACAAAGTCTGTACGATAGCAACGACAATAACAGCTTCCTCAATGAAGATTCCATCTTTCTGCCGCCAGAGTTCAACAAGAACTCGGGTTTCGATTGGCTTGGCTTTCAAGGCTTGAGTTTTGATGAAAATGACACGAATGTTGACATTCCTACTCCTGGCGACGCGTTGGATCCGGATGGTTGGAAGCCGCAAGCCGGAGATCATGAGCGCGACGGTTTGCTTGAACTTGCCAATTGGGGCATCAAGGACGACGGTGTTTGGGTAGCAGCACACCCCCTCTGGTACTCTTTCCGCGAACGGTAATTTCAATTGGTACAACCGACCCGCCTACCAAGGAACGACACAGCCCGCGAACACTTTCGACGGCTTTTTCGGTATGAAGAACGAGTTTACGGTCACTGAAGAAATGGTTGGCCAAACGGTCACCTTTGAACTGGGCCTGCGCGAAGTCAATGTGGCGATCGACGGCATGTTGTTCATTCAGACCAGCAACATTTATCCGGATATGGACCTGCTCGATATCTATTCCCAAGCGGAAGTGGACGCCGCCGTTCTGCCACAGCCTGTCGAGGGTGATTACAACGGCAACGGAACCGTCGATGCGGCCGACTATGTTCTATGGCGCAAAGACCCGGGCGCGTTCGGCGGAGACCCGGCTGGTTACAACACGTGGAGGACCAACTTCGGGGCCGCAAGCGGCGCGGGCGCCAACCTTGCTGCCGTACCGGAGCCAACTTCCATAGGATTGCTCTTGCTTTGCTTAGCACCATTGACGATGGCGCGCCTCGGTCGTGATCGTTGAGCCACGCTTCAAATGAGTTGCGTTCGGACTTCGAATAGTTCAACGCGGAGAGTCGCGGGACAACCTTTCTTCGGAAGGCGGTTGTCCGTAGGGCAGTGCGACTCTTCGCGTTTTTTTGGCGTGAATCGATGGATCAATGGAGTCAAGGAAATGACTAGTACGCGTTGGCGCTTCCGGTTTGCCGGAGGGTGAGTTGTCCGCGCATTGGCGCAGCGCGGCGACGAGGCCTTTCCGCGCTGGGTTTACGCTGGTTGAACTCTTGGTGGTGATCGCCATTATCGGCATTCTTGTGGCGCTATTGCTGCCGGCCATTCAGGCGGCGCGGGAATCGGCTCGAAGAACTCAGTGCGTCAATCAGATCCGCCAGCTCATGGTAGCGCTGCAGAATCACCACGATACGAAGCGAGGCTTTCCGCCCGGTGTACTCCACGAAAACGGAGAATTGTTCGGGTATCCGCGCGTCACCTGGATGATGCACACGTTTCCCTTTATGGAAGAAGGCACGCTCTTTGGAGCGTTCAACATGAAAGCCGCGCAAGCGTGTTCCGGCGGCGTTTGGTTGGATCCCGTGAATAACCGGGCCGTGAGCAAGTCGGTGGACGTCTTACTCTGCCCCAGCGATGCAGAGGGCGATCTGGTTCACCATCACCCGGGATGCGGTGGCCAGGCGTCGCGAAGTAACTACGCTGGCTTCTTCGGCAACGCCAACATGGGAGGAGTATTAGAGTATTTCAAAAATCCCCAGGCTGTCAGCACCACGACACCCAAACATCTCCCCGCGGCATTTATGATCAACCGCCCCGTAAAGATCAGCATGATTTCCGACGGGACGAGTCATACCATGCTCGTCGGCGAGCTCCTCAGAGGTATCACGGGCGACAACAACGAATATCGCGGTGTCCATTGGTACGACCATACAGGTACAAGCCAGATTTTCACCGCTACCCTGCCAAACAGCGCCGATCCCGATTTTCTCTACCCGTTATGGTGTACGGGAAAGCTGAATCTCCCTAGCCTGAATTTACCCTGCCGACCCGGCAACGGAACCGGCACGAACCACATGGCCGGCGCGCGAAGCAGGCATTCAGGAGGCGTTCAGGTAGGTCTCGCGGATGGCTCCGCGCGGTTTGTTCCTGATTCCATCGACTTGAAAGTTTGGCAGGCGCTTGGCTCGATCACTGGCGACGAAGTTTTTGATATGCCGTGAGAAACAGTCCGCGGCTAAGTTGTGGGCATTGCGAGGTGCGCTTCCACGCACGATCGTGCACTCTGGCCGGATGTCAGTCCTTTAGTACACTGGCACACGCTGTAAAACACATCTGCCAGGTTCTGCCTATATATATAGTCTCGGGAAGGCTACCGCTCTCGGGTCCGCCCGCGAGGAACCAGCGTAAAACTGCATGCCTATACCGACGCTGACATTTGCTTGCATTGGCCAGACCCGTCCGGCAGAATAAGGTCTAACACCTGATTCTCGACGTTATCCGGGTAGGCGATGGCACGGACATCTCGGTTGAATTGGCATCGCGCAGTCCAAGCGCGCATCGCACGATCGAAGCTGTCCAAATCTGCCGAGGCGGCCTCGAACTTACGCTCGCCGCGATTCGAAATTCTAGAAAACCGCCTGCTCCTGGCGAATGATTTTGGCGACGCGCCGGCCCCCTACCCAACGACACTGATCGAGGATGGACCTGCACACGAGAGTTTTGGGCCGACATTGGGAGGCTTGCGCGACACCGAAAGCGATGGGACGCACTCACCGACCGCAAACTTCGACGGGCCCGACGACGATGGCGTCGCGTTCGGACCGGTGCGCGTCGGCCAGCTTGGCGCGACCGTCGAAGTCGTGGTGCAAAATGCCCCGACGGCGCGCGGCTCGACGCCTGGTTCGATTTCAACCGCGACGGCAACTGGGGCGGTACGGGCGAGCAGATATTCAACAACGTAGCCGTAATTGCCGGCAGCAATTTGCTCTCGTTCGACGTGCCAGGCTATGCTGCCGAAGGCCTGACGTTCGCCCGATTCCGGCTCAGCACGGCCGGCAACCTTGGCGTCGGCGGCGTGGCGATCGACGGCGAGGTCGAGGACTACGCTGTCAATGTTGCGCCGCCGGCCGTCACTGAGGGCGTGTTTGCCAGCGAGGCCGTAATTGCGTCGGATGCCACCGGCGTGTCGGCTGTGGATATGGACCGCGACGGGGACATGGACGTCATCTCCGCGTCAAATACGTCTTGGTACGAGAACGACGGCAATGAACATTTCACGCGGCGCCCGATTACCGCGGATGGGTTTGGCCGCGGAATCTTCGTCCCGGCCGATGTTGACCAGGATGGTGATATCGACGTTCTATCCCCATCGAATTTTCAAATCGATTGGTTTGAGAACGACGGCAATCAGAACTTTACGCTGCGATTTCTGGCCGACACCGTCGCCTTCACCGCAGAGTTGCTTACGGCGGACGTGGATGGCGACGGCGACGTGGATGTTCTTTCAGCCTCCTCGGTCGGTTACATCATCACGTGGTACAAAAACGATGGCAGCCAGAATTTTAACGCCCACGAGATTGCGAATTTTGCGCCAGGCGGCGATAGCCTATATGCGGCAGACATGGATCGCGACGGCGATCTGGATGTCGTTTCGTCCAACTCGTTGAGCAGCCGGATTACTTGGCACGAAAACGACGGCAACGAAAACTTTGTCGCACACTCGGTCGCAACAGGCGTATCGAATGCGAATACCGTGTTCGCGGCGGACGTCGATGGCGACGGCGACATGGACGTGTTGTCGGCATCTTCGAGTTCAGTTTCCTGGTACGAGAACAACGGCAGCCAAGTGTTTACGCCGCGCGCGATTTCCACGTTGCCGAATTGGGTAACCGGCGTTTTCGCAGCCGACATGGACGGAGACGGCGACACGGATGTTTTGTCGACCTCAAGCAACGACGCTCGGATTGCCTGGTTTGAAAACAACGGTGCGCAGAGCTTTGTTGCTCATACACTCACGACCTCGGCCAGGAACAGTCAGGTCGCCGTGGCGGATCTCGACGGCGATGGGGCACTCGATGTTGTCTTTACATCCAGTCTTGACAATAGAATCGCCTGGTTTGAAAACCTCGATGTGGTTTCCGTTGGCGCCGCTCCCGGCAGTGTTGCGGAAGAAGCTTCGCAGCCGCTTGTCTACACATTCAGCCGTGTTGGCGGCACGCTCGAGCCGGTGACGATCGCGTTTGAAATCGCCGGCGCGGCCAAGCTCGGCCAGGATTACACGGCGAGCGGCGCCGCCAGCTTCAATGGAACGACAGGAACTGTCGTCATCCCGGCAGGCGCAACGAGCGCACAAGTTACGATTCACGCGAGTGATGACCTGATAGCCGAATTGGATGAGCCCTTGCAGCTCACCGTCGTCGCCGCTCCGGGTTACGTCGTGGGTGACTCGGCTTACGCAACGGGCATCATCACGAGCGCCGAAGATGGCGGTGACTTTGGCGATGCGCCGCCAAGCTATCCAACGCTGCTCGCCGAAGACGGAGCACGCCATAGTATGGCCGCCCGAGACCCCTACTTGGGGTCCGTGCGCAATTTGGAGACGGATGGAAACCCGTCCTCATTGGCAAATGGCGACGACACATCGCCGTCGTCCGCTCCGGATGACGAAGATGGCGTCGTATTTGGCACGGTTCAGGTCGGGCAACTGGGTGCTGTTGCTACGGTGACTGTGGCCAACGCGCCGGACGGAGCGCGCCTCGATGCCTGGATCGACTACAACGGCGACGGCAACTGGGATAGCGCGCTGGATCGGATTGCGGCCAACATACTCGTTCATGACGGAGCAAATGAAATCGCATTCCACGTGCCAGGCGACGCCTTGCCCGGGGCCACGTTTGGCCGTTTCCGATTGAGCACGGCCGGGGGCCTGGGGCCGCGCGGCGTCGCTGCCGACGGCGAGGTCGAAGACCATCCGCTCATCATCATCCCGACGCCAACAGCACTGGGGGCTTTTGGGCCACAGCACACGATTACGACCACGGCGCACAATAGCGGCACGGATGTGATTGCCGGCGACTTGGACCGCGATGGCGACATGGATCTTGTAAGCGCGTCCACGACCGCGCCCTGGTTCTTTGTTTATGAAAATACGGGTACGGCTTTTGTTTCGAGGACGATCACCTCCGCCTCGGACCCGCGCGACCTGCACTTGGCGGATATGGATCTGGATGGCGATCTTGACATCGTGGCCGCGTTCGCGAGCGACACGGTTGGCTGGTATGAAAACCTGGGTGGATTTACATTCGCTCGGCACGACATCACCAATACAGCGGACTTTGTCCAGTCAGTGGACGTAGTCGATGTTGACCGGGACGGCGATTTCGACGTGCTTTCGGCTTCGTTCGGCGACGACAAGATCGCCTGGTATGAGAACGCCGGCAGCGCAGGGTTCATCACACACATTGTGTCCACGGCCGTGAACGGCGCGAACCGGGTGTTTGCGCAGGACATCAACGGCGACGGCTACATCGACCTGCTTACTGCGTCCGAGGACGACGATCGGATTCGCTGGTGGCAAAACAACGGCCAGCAAGTATTCACGGAACGTCTGATTGCAGGCGTGGCGAATCCTAACGACATCTACGCCGCCGACCTCGACGCCGATGGCGACGCTGACGTGATCACGGCATACGAAGGAGACCCGTACCGAGTTTTGATATTCGAAAACGATGGAACGGGGACGTTCACGCGACACGAAATGGCTATCCAAAGCCCATTCTCAAACTTTCGTGTGCATGCGGCCGACCTCGACGGCGATGGTGATTTGGACATCTTCAGCAGCACCAACACATGGTACGAGAATCGGGGTGGGTTTAACTTCGTGGCAATCGGGTCAGGCGGTGGCGGCACTTTCGCCGCCGATATGGACGCCGATGGCGACTTGGATTTGCTGAAAGCGTTCGGCCAGTTCGTAGTGTGGTATGAAAATGTCGATACGGGTGTAAGCGTCGCCGCCGCGCAGCCGACGGTCGACGAAGACGGCGGCAGTCCGGCCATTTTCACCTTCACGCGCCGCGGTTTGTCGCTTGAACCGGTGACGGCAAGATTTCTCGTCGGCGGTAACGCCACGCTCGGTGTCGATTACAACATCACGGGGGCAACGCTAATCGACGGCCAGTGGACCGTGGCATTCGCGGCCGGAGAAACGACGGCCGATGTGTCCATCGTCCCAATCGCCGACGATTTGCTCGATCCGAATGAAACGGTTCAGTTGACGGTCGTTTCAAGTGACGACCTGGCGGCCGAATTACCGGTCTCCGCAACCGTTACTATTGTCGGCACGGATCGAATCGACTGGGGCGACTTGCCCACTCCGTATCCCACCTTGTCGACAGCGAACGGACCGCGCCATGGAGCGACCGGCCCGCGCTCGGCGCAACGCGCGACGATGAAGCCAACGGCCAGCCGTCGGTCTCCGCAGACGGAGATGACGCCAACGGTGCCGATGAGGACGGCGTCACCTTTGGCGCGATTCGCGTGGGAATGGCCGATGCCAGCGTCACGGTAAACGTGCAGCAAGCGCCGGCCGGCGCGGTTGACGGCTTGGATGGATTTCGATGCCGACGGCAATTTCGGCGGCGTACTGGAACGGATAATCAGCGACGCAGTCGTTGTCGAAGGCGACAACGCATTTACTTTCCAAGTGCCGAGCAGTGCCCTTGTCGGCAACACTTTCGCCCGGTTCCGATTGCGCACGGCGGCCGGTTCGCTGGGACCGAGCGGCGCAGCGCAGGACGGCGAGGTGGAAGATCATATGGTGGTGATTGTGCCGCCGGTTTCCTCCGTTGGTCCCGGCGATTTCCCACATCCGGTCGCAAGCTCTGCTTTCGACACTTTCGCAATCGACCTGGACCGCGACGGCGATATGGATGTGGTGACGACGTCAGGAGCCGTCGATAGCAAGATCTCATGGTATGAGAACAACGGGACCGGCGGTTTCACGTTTCACACGGTCAACACCTCCGCGCCCTCGAATACGCCCACTTCGATTCATGCGGGCGACATCGACGGCGACGGCGATATCGATATCGTATCGGGCTGGGACGGGTCTCGTTTCCGCATCCATTCGAACCAAGGAAATCAAACTTTCGTGACGACGGAGACAGTGATTTCCCCCGGCTTTGGCGCGTTGGAAGTATTCCTCGCCGACATGGACGGAAACGGTCGATTGGATATCGTTGTGGCGTATCCCAATCGGATCGCTTACTATCAGCAAACGAGCGTCAATTCCTTTACACCCGTCAACATTTCCACGACAGCGGTTAACGTTCGAAGCGTGCAAGCTGTCGACTTCGACGGCGACGGCGATCTTGACGTGCTGGCTCACAACGTCCACCAAGTTTTCTGGTACGAGAATCAGGGAACCTCGCCGTTTGTCGCTCATACGATCCTCACCGTGACAACTGGCCAGTTGACGGCGCTCGCCGTTGATCTAGACCGCGACGGCGACACGGACGTTGTCACCGGCTACGATGGGGCAACCGCCGTTCAGTGGCATGAGAATAACGGCAGCCAGGTGTTCACGCCGAGGACCATCAAAAACGGCTTTCACGGTACCCGCTCGGTGAACGCCGCCGACATGGACGGCGACGGCGATTTCGATGTGCTGGCCGGCTTCGCCAATCCTGTCAGGTACGAATGGTTAAAAAACGACGGCCAGCAGAATTTCACGACGCAAACGATCGATGCCACGGGGGCGTTTTCGCCACTACTTCCGGCTGATTTCAATGGTGATGGCGACCTGGATGTGCTGGCTGGAACTGTCTGGTACGAAAACGCCTCGAATGGGGTGACGCTGACCAGTACGACCGCGAGCGTGGCGGAGGACAGCGGGACGACCATTGTTTTCACGTTCACGCGAACGGGCTCGCTTGCCCAGCCGCTGACGGTTTCCTTCACAGTCGGCGGTGCCGCCACGTTCGGCATCGACTACACGCAGTCGGGCGCCGACACGTTCACGGCGAGCGGCGGGACGGTCACTTTCCCGGCTATGTCCAGCACCGCACAAGTGACTCTTACGCCGCTGGCGGATGCCGAGTTCGAGGATGATGAGATGGTTTCGCTGGCGATTGCGGTCGGCGTGCCTTACGCGATCTATACTCCGTCAACCGCAACGACGAAATTGCTCGACCGTTCGGAAGGCGGCGATTTTGGCGATGCGCCGGCGCCATACTCGACACTCCGCGGGCAAAACGGCGCACGGCACCGCGCGGTGGGACCGAGGATCGGCAGCGCACGCGACACTGAGTTCGACGGCCAGCCAGCGCCCGGCGCGAATGGCGACGACGCCGGCGGTGCCGATGAAGACGGCGTTACTTTCGCCACCGTGCGCGTCGGGCAGTTGGATGCGTCGGCGACCGTTCATGTGCAAAACGCGCCGGCCGGCGCGCGGCTGGATGCGTGGATCGATTTCGACGGTGACGGAAACTGGGGCGGGCCGTTCGAGCAGATTGCCTTGAGCCAGAGCCGTTGTCGACGGCGCAAATCTCATCACGTTCGATGTGCCGTCGAGCGCCCGAGCTGGAACGGCCGTGGCCCGGTTCCGTTTAAGCACGGCTGGCGGACTTGTTCGTCCACGGTTGGAGTGCCGACGGCGAAGTCGAAGATCACGCCCTGACGATTGCTGTACCGGTCACGTCGGTCGCTGTTTTCGACCAAGGCAATGTGATCGGAACCGTGACGAGTCTGTATTCGGTATTTTCGGCCGACGTCGATAACGACGGCGACATGGACGTGCTCGCCGACGTGCACGGCACCAATCAGATCGTGTGGTATCTGAACGATGGGGATCAGAATTTCACGCCGCGCATGGTCGGGACCAGCACGTTGCCCGTCGATGCGCTGTACGCCGCCGACATGGATCGCGATGGTGATCTCGATGTGTTGGCGGCAACGGGAAACCCTTCCATCGGCGGCAAGATTGATTGGTACGAGAATACCGGCAATGTCTTCACGGCGCACATCGGGCCGACAGCGAACCTGCGATACATATCGGTTTACGCGGCCGATGTGGATGGCGATGGCGACGTTGATATCGTTTCCGGAAGTTTACCAAGAACATCGACGGCTGCAATTGAGTGGCACGAGAACGACGGTCAGCAAAACTTTACCGCGCACTCATTGATATCCGCATCATCAGCTCGCGCCATTCATGCAGGCGACTTGGACCGCGACGGGGATGTCGACATCGTTTCCGGCTCCTCGTCGAATGGCATCGTTTGGCACAGGAATCTAGGCGGGGGCGCCTTTACGAATCAGGTTCTCGCAACAGGCGTTCAGGATCCATTTTCCGTGTCGATCACGGATTTGGACTTGGATGGTGACGCCGACATCATATTCACGTTAGGTCCAAACCTCACCGGCCTCCGCTGGCTCGAGCAGGTCTCCAGTGGCACATTCGTGCAGCGCAGCATGACCATGTTTCCTCCAGGCCCGTATACCGGTGTGCAGGCCGGCGACCTCGACGGCGACGGCGACATCGATATTGCAGCCGCCGGCACCTCGGCAGTCGATTTGTATAAAAACAACGGTCAACAACAATTTACACGCACCTTTACCGTAAGCGCGACAGCCGCCAATGCACGCCTTGCATCTCACGGACATCGATGGAGACGGCGATTTGGACACGCTGACCGCCTCGAATCAGGGAGGGGCGACAACCTGGTATGAGAACCTTCATGCCACAGTGCCAGGCGATTACGATACTAGCGGCACCGTCAACCATAGCGACTGGTTTTTGTGGCGAGCGACATTTGGCTCGACCAGCGACCTGCTGGCCGACGGCAATGGGAATGGCGTGATTGACGCCGCGGATTACGTTATTTGGCGAAAAAATCTTGGCAGCACGGTGTTCTCTCAGGGGCAGTCGGCTGCGTCGGCGGACGATAACCAAACGGCGGCTGCGGGGATGACGATCAGCGAGACTGGAAACAACACGGATACCTCGGGAGAACTGCTGGAGTCACGCGCTGCCCGGTCAGCCGACCTCAGGGTATTGCGAACGTCGAATTCGATTATTGGAACGGTTGCCGTCCCCAGTTTTCAATCGGCCAATTCAGTACGCGCGGCACAGGATCTTGCTTCGCCAACGCGCTTGCCTCGCCTCAATCGGAGGCCGGCTGAACAATTGAGCCACGAGGCAATCGAGTCCGGACACGATGCTGCTCTTGCATCTTGGCTGGTATCGATGAGGAATAGGCGAGAAATGGCAACTGCGACAGTGAAACGCTTCAGTCGAGGAAAAGCGATCGCTTACGTGAGCTGCACGACTCGCAATTCGATACGATCGATGAAGTCTTCACGAAGTTAGCAGAGCACTAGAGCAATTCGCGTTAATACATAGCCACAGAGGACACAGAGGAAAAAGAGATTCTATTGAAAAGCAAGCTCTCCTCAATAACTCTCTGTGGTCTCTGTGACCTCTGTGGCTACATGATTTGGAAAACTGCTCTAAGTCGGAAGACCGGTCCAAGAGAACTGGAGCGCGGTCATTGCCACACTTCGAAGGCGAGAGCAAGAGACCCATCGATTAAGCTCTGGCGGTGCTTGTCAGAGGCAGGATCCTCATCGCTCAGAATTTCGAGCGGCTTAAAAGAATCTCGCCCTCGCGAACGCAACACGCGGTCCGTCGCGAGCAGCAGCAAATCGTCGCCGCCGTTCCGGCCGACATCGCTTGGCTTGTTTCGAGCGATCGATGACGTGCTCGATTTTTCAAAGGCGGATCGAGTTTCGGGCCTGGCAAAGGCGATCCCTTCTTCAGTCGCGAACTGATTCCGGGCGAGTCCCGGCACCTCCGGCTCGCCATCATCTATCGACGATGTGCTCGATGGTGCCGCGGCGACATTGCCACCTATACCTGGCATCTCTAGCGACGCGCCAAAATTTGCTCTCCAAACCGCGTGGTCGCGCGCGTCGACCAGGCGATCGCCGTTGCCGTCAGCCGACAGAGCAGTCGTTGAACCGAGATTCTTTCGCCACACGACGTAATCGGCCGCATCGACCGTGTTGTCGAAATTGTAATCGCCCGTGACTGCAGGCCGATTTCCCAGGAATTCGATGCGCACAAGCTTCGCGTCAGGGCCCCCGCCGAACTGGGTCCCCCATTCAATTACGTAAAGCGCACCGTCCGGCCCCATCTCGACATCCATCGGACGATTGAACGGCAAGACTCGAAAATATGCGGTTGATCTTCAGCAATCCGCCGCCTTGATCGAGCTTCACCTCAAAAAACTGGTGGCGCGACCATTCGTACATGAAGAGCGTATCGTCGAAATACTCGGGCAGCTTGATTCGCGAGTCCAGCTCGGGATCGAAATGGTAGACGGGTCCGGCCATGGCCGTCCGCCCGCCAGTGCCAAGCTCCGGGAATTGGCTGCTCGTAGCGTAGGGATACCAGATTAGCGCGCCTTGGGCGGGCGGCAAATTCACCGGGCCCGTGTTGTTCGGCGAGTTGTTTATAAGGGCGGCTGGGTTGAACGCCGGGCCAGACGTTCCAGTGTCGAAATTGAAATCGCGGTAGGCCTTGTTGTCGGCGATGACATACGGCCAGCCGAAGTTGCCCGCTTGCCGCGCCTGGTTGATTTCGTCGTAACCGCGCGGGCCGCGGCTGCCGCTGTCGCTACCGGCGTCCGGTCCAACCTCGCCCCAATAGAGCCAGCCCGTTTCCGAGTCGATCGAGATCCGGAACGGATTGCGGTTGCCCATGACAAAGATTTCGGGCCGGCCGGCCGAACCGTCGGCAGGAAATAGATTACCGGCCGGAATTGTGTACGTGCCATCGGGCTGGGGTAGGATGCGAAGAATTTTTCCACGTAGGTCGTTAGCGTTACCGGCGCTCCGCTGAGCGTCAAAAATCGCACGGCCCGGGCGTTCGTCGATCGGGTTAAATCCGCTCGATTCGAATGGGTTGGTGTTGTCGCCGGTCGATATGTAGAGCTCGCCCCCAGGTCCAAACGCCAGCGATCCGGCCTCGTGGTTCGTGCTCGACCGCTCCGTGTGGAACGTAAGCAGGATTTTTTGGGACGCCATGTCGAGTTGATTGCCCACAAGCGTGAACCGCGACAGACGCTGGTCGGACACGGCGCCCGCGGGCGACCAGAAGAGATAGATCCAATGATTTGTCTCAAAGTTAGGGTCCAGCGCAATGCCCAGCATCCCATGTTCGGCCCCGCTGTAGGTGTTCAATTGGCCGGCAACGGTTGTGGAGCCAGTAGCTGGATTGTAAATCTTTACGGCGCCGCCGCGTTCGACGAAAAACACCCGTCCATCGGGCGCGACCTCCAGACTCATTGGGCTATTAAGCGTTGGGTCACTCATTGACGTGACAAGATCGACCTTTCGCCAATTGGCGTCAATCGTCGCGCCCAGATCGGCCTCCGCTTGACCTGCGGCAAACTGAATGCCGCCCAACAAATGTTGTTGGAACAACGGCTCCGCGTAAGTGCCCTCCGTGTGTCCCAAGCCGGTGTACCAGGAGCGACCGCCTTCGAAGTACTTGTACCAACTGATCGGGTGATCGAAACCGTCCACGCCACCCGAATAAGTCGACTCGTCGAGGGTCGCCAGCACGTGCACTTTACCGCGCGGGTTTAGGGAGTAGTTATACCATTCGTCCGTGCGGACCCAGCGTTCAGGAAGGTGAGCGGTTGACGCGTGGACATGATCGGCGACTTTGATCGTCGCCTGTTGAATGGCCGGATGACTCTCAAAATAAGCCCCGAGCAATTCACCGTACCATGCCCAACCTAATTTTTCCGTGTCAGCCGCCGAGTGGACGCCGACGAATCCGCCGCCCGCGCGAATATAGTTTTCAAACACCGCCTGCTGCGCTGAATTGAGCACGTCGCCCGTTGTGTTGAGGAACACGACGGCTTCGAACGGCGCCAGACCCGTTGCAGTGAAAGTGGCTGAATTCTCCGTGTGAGCGACCGAAAAATCGTTAGCGGCGCCGAGTGCCTGAATTGCCGCCAGACCTTCATCGATCGAGGAGTGCCGAAACTCGGCCGTTTTTGAAAACACGAGCACATCGAACGCGGCCATCATCCGCCGCGGCTCCAACAACTCGAACGCGAGCCGCCGGCGGTTGCGTTCGGCGTAGCGCCGCGGGTGCCCATTAAGCGACGGAGCAAAACCGTTGAATCGTAAGTGCCGCGACATGTGTTGCCATCCTGTAATCCCAAGGTACCCGGGATTCAGTATGACGCACTCCGTCGAAATATGCAAAGTACCGCAACATCGTCTCAGCGATACTTGCGCGCGTGAGAGAAGGAAATGCTGCTACCGCAATCTTCGGGGCACAATTGCGAATGACAGCTCGCGACTAAACGCTGTCTGGCGTCGGATGAATCCAGTCGCCTCGGTAGTCGCGCTTAAGCTTGCGATTCGCTTCATCATCATCCACGACATGCCCTGCCTCGGCGTCCCAACGAAGACTGCGGCCAAGCTCCATCGATGCGTTGGCGAGGATGCAACAGGCCGACGAAATGTGCCCTTCTTCGATATCCGCTACCGGCCGTTTTCGATCGCGACGCGCGGCAAGGAAATCTGTGAAGTGCCGCCGCGTAGCCGGAGCAGCGAAAAGTTCAGTCTCGCGATGCTCTTCGTCCTGCGGATACTTTTCACGCTCGTCAACAAAGTCGCGATGAACTGGTGTGCCTTTGACGGGAATGTAGTCAAACGACTGAACGCTTACCTTCAACGTCCCCTTATCTCCATAGAACGACGCTCCCCACGGATACTCGGGGTCGGGGTTTGCCCCCCAACTCTTTTGGTTCCAGACAACTTGCAGCCGGCCATAATCGAAGATCGCCGTTTGCGTATCGTGCGTATTTACCTTGGAATCCTTGGCCCGCATCAGGATCCCGCCGGATGCCGCGATCTGGCGCGGCCAACCGAGATCCAGACAATAGCGAACATAATCGAAAAAGTGAACGCAGAGATCGCCTGTTTGTCCGTTGCTGAACTCGCGGCAGTCACGCCACGAGCGCGGATGGATTTCCGGATTGTAATCACGCCACGCGGCGGGCCCGACGTACATGTCCCAATCGAGGAAATCGGGCGGCGGCGCGGTGGCCGGAAAGTCGGCCCGTGTACCATAGTAACTGTGAATTTCCACTTGGGCGATGGTGCCGAGTTTGCCGCTTCGAATGAACTGATCTCTCGCTTCGAGAAGATGCAGGCGTGCTTCGCCGTTGGAGGCCAACTTGGACGGTACGTTTATATTTCCTCGCGGCGGCCACCATGGCCTGGCCTTCGATCACGTCGTAACTAATCGGTTTCTGGACATAAACGTCGGCGCCGCTTTTGCAAGCTTCGATCATCGGCAGGCAGTGCCAATGATCGGGCGTCGCGATCAGCACAATTTCGGGGCGCTGTGCGCGATCAATTGGCGAAAATCGCCATAGGTTGCGGGCCGCTTTCGGGAAGGCTGCCTTTGTGCGACCAGATCGGCCGCCTCCGCGAGCATGCGGCTGTCGACGTCGCACAACCCGACCACCTCGACGGGCGCGACCTGAATCAAATGAAGAAGGTCCGTCTTGCCATACCAGCCGCAACCGACCAGCCCCACTCGAACGGAATCTTCTTGCCCGCCAGCAAACGCCCCCGCTTGCAAAAGTGAAAACGATGCCGCGCCAGTGATCCCTGACTTTAAGAATTCGCGCCGGTACATCATGGCTTTGCCTCCCTGATCGGCAATACTCGGTAGGTGAAGCTCGGCCCCTCGCACATAACGAGTAATGGACTAACCGCAACGCGAGATTTAGAAATTGACGGTCAGCGCGTCACGCGTTCGCAGTGTGACGACCTGGCCGAGCTCGGTTTGCGTGTTGAATTTGGCGGGAACCGCAACGTTGGGATGCGTGACTTCGACGCGATAAATGCCAATCGGAACGCCTTGTAGTTTACCGCGATATTCTTCCGGCATCGTCTCTTGCGCGACGGATGGGTACGCGTTCCCATTGCGCGCGGTGACTCCCGTCGCGGGTTGAAAAGTCTCTCCCAAGAACGACTCGGGCACCATCTTAACGGTCGCGCCTTCCAGGGGTCGGCCGCTACGCGTTACGACGCACGAAACTTCGACGAGCGCGGCGCCGGTCCCTTGGACTTCTTGCAACTTTAATTTCAACTCGTCCTCGGATATCGAGCCGTCGCGATCTTGATCGAAATCTTTGATCGCCGACAACAGGCCGGGACACTTCTTGAGCTCTTCGCGCGAGAGTTTGCGATCTGTGTTCGAATCGTATTCGGTGAGCGCCCGATCCGCCGCCGTGGCCGGATCAAATTCAGGAATGTCCATGTTTGCCGAGGAACCGCAGCCGCCCAGCAGCAGGCCGAAAAGTAAAAGCCACCGCCGATCACTCAACAATCCGCGGAACATGGAACCGCCTCAGAGACTATGGGCTTGAAAGCATTCGACCGGCGGCTTGTTACAGGTCCACATCGTTCACACTTTCACCGCGGTTGCGGCTGCCGAGCGACCGGTGAACCTCTTTTTCGATGTCATAGGAAATCGGATGAATTGACCCGTCGCAAAAGGACATATGAAGCACGGCCGGGTGCGCGCTGCCGAACCGGAACGTGACGTGCGCCTTAAGCGGCGGATCCTGGATCGGCGGATTGAAGGCCGAAAGATTCACATCCTGGTCAAAGCCGATGTAATAGGACTGATCATCGTAGGGCGCCTCGCCAGTTGCGTACCAGGGTATGTTCAAGGCTTTTTCACCAAGCATATAGGTCTTGCTGAGACCGTCCGAAATTCTCCGCAATGATACTGTCCTGTGATATACTATGACCCCATCGAGATGTTCTAGCTTGCCGTCTGGCAACTTTCTGAGCTTGGCAGCTTCGGCCTTATCCCAATCGAACGTAGTTCTTCCTTCCTCGAGGGTTAGTGGTTCCTGGAATCCATCGGTGGGAGTTACTTGGCCGCTCATGCAGGCGCCGTAGTCGCCGCGAACCACACCGGTCGGTCGGGTCATGTTTCGGTAAACGTCTGATGTGTAAAAATACGGCAAAATGGATGTTGGACGGCGGCTTGGACAGTTCATCACGCTGATTGGTGCTTGCGAGAGTTTCATCAACTCAGTTTTTTTCTGGGCCAGCGGGAGACCCTTCGCAATCGTCCGCACGTTGGACTCTTCGATATAGTCGACGATTTGATAAACCCAACTTCCGGGCTGGTGCTTGCCAGTACCGGCATCCGGATCTCCCATCCAGTGCCAGCCCCATCCGCCTGAGGGCAACTCTTTTCGGGCGCCTTCGTAATTCAAAATGCCCAGGCTGAGCTGCTTGAGGTGATTTTGACACTGCGTGCGACGGGCGGCTTCCCGGGCAGCCTGAATTGCAGGCAGCAAAAGCGCTACCAAAATGCCAATGATGGCGATGACGACTAACAGCTCAACCAGCGTAAACCCGCGTTGAAAACGTTTCATAATGCGTCTCCTTACAACGCTCCGTAAAAAATTATCCCATTGGGATGGAGGCCAGTGAGCATCGGTTGAATTTGAGCAAACTCTGGACCGTGGCCCGCTCGGAAACGAGTGCGAGGGGGGATTCCTGTGGGCTTCCGAGGCTCCGACTGATATGTCAGCGCCTCGGCTCGGCGAGAAGAGACATGCTCTCCGCAAAGCGAGCTGTTCATCGAGATTTACCGGACCAAGACAAGATAGCCAACGCGATCCCCAACCTCTCCACGCCGCGATTGTAACAATATCGAGAAGGATTGGCAATTCGGCGAAACGTTGTAGAAACTGTTTCTTTCCTTGGGCTACCATCTGGCCGCCATCGTCCACCTGCGCGAGTTAGCGGCACGGCGTCGGTGCGGCCCGATTTGCCGGGAAACAACACAGCCGACTTCCGTAGCGAGTTACCGAACGAACCTAAATTCGGTGGTTCTAACAGGCGAGGCCGCTGGCCTCTCCAAAACTCCGCACTCCGCGAGCCGGTGATTTATCGAGTCCAGAGCGCATCAGCCAGTAACAAGGCCCGATTTGTAGCCGCTGCCCCGCGCAGCCGCACTACTTCATGGGCGATGGATCGCGCGTGCTCCGCTGTGCCGCGTTGGCTGAACGAAATGGGCAGGCGCCCGATGTAAACGCCTGCCCATGAACACGGCTTCAACTTGTCGAACGGATAAGCCCGGCCCGGATTATTAACCGCTATTCGCGGCGTCGACGTTTTACACTCAACGTGGCGACGCCGACTAAGCCAATTAGCCCGATCGAGGCCGGTTCGGGAACAAGTCCGACTTCTCGCGCTGTAGTTGCGATTACCAAGTTGTCTGTCGTGCTGGTGGTCGCTCCGTCCCCCGCAAGCCGTAGCGACTGCCATGGTGCGTTAAAGGGATCATTGGCGATGGACGCCATCGCCGTTGGCGAGCCGATATTGTTGCTGTCAACCCAAATTCGGTACGTGGCGTTGGTCCCCCCTGCCGTAAGATCGATCTCGGTGATAATCCGATGCACACTTGCGTTGTGCGCGACGCCCGAGTCCAACGTGCCTCCTTGCTTCAGGTCCAATCCAATGTTCGTGAACTGCCCGGGATTGCCAGCGAAAAAGGTCTCATCGCCAGCGGCGTTTAGGCCTTCGAAGAAGGCCGCTCCGCCCCACTGGCTGCCATCTCCGGGTGCTGTCTGCGCGTAGTCAAATGCAATGTAAATCTTTCCGTGCGTATTGGGATCAATCGGCGCTCCGAAGTTACGGTTCGTATTGCCCCACGTCGATACTCCACCTGCAACCGTGGTGCCCCAGTTGCTGGCTGCCGCCCATCCGGCACCGCCACCATCGGCGCTAAAATCATCAGATGCCAAGATCGCTGCCTCAACTCTCGGCGCCATCATGAACAGGACGAATGTTGCAGCCGCCGCCAGACCAACGCGTTGCAATCGCATCAGCACACCTCCCGGACATACGGAGACTTAAGTCGCGGAGATCACGCGCAAACAAGATCCCATTTCGCCCGATCTCCGCCGACCATCTTCGAATGATGGATTCTGAAAAGACCGCTTAAAAGTTGCGGAGGACAGAACGACTGCCTAGTTTATCGAAGTCGCAGCAGAATGCAAGAAGCTGCCAAGAAAAATCTCGTTTTTGTCGATCGCTTTCATCGCGAGTACCTCTTCTAGCCAGCCAGCGTGTAACAAGTTACTCACCGAATCTTTCGGGGACACCACACGCTCGTCGGACGAGTTCTACCCGTCGTCGGGGGTGAAAAAAGCGGGAGTGGATGGGAATCGAACCCACCTGGAAACCGGTTAACGGATCCCACAACGGGTTTGAAGCCCGCGGCCGCCACCAGGCGTACTGACACTCCCGGATCGCTTGAATGCAGTTTCTAACGGACTGCAAAGATGTCACTGGAATAATTTGGGATAAACTCAGTAGCGTCGCGATCGGCGCTACGCGGTTAGTGCGGCAATTAGGGCCTCTGTCAGGGCTTCGTCTAGCTGTGGCAGAACTGCTCTCAAGTCAATAATTACAGAACCTCGCTCCAATCGCCCAACGACCGGCGGCGTGCCGGTTCGCAGTCGGTAAGCCATTTCCTGGTCGGAAGCGTTTGGGCCAGCAACCGTTACGGCCACACTTTCCAGCTTTTGATTTGGAAGCGAGCCCGCGCCTAAATATGCTGTTGTGGCCGTGACGTCGACCAGACATCCACTTGTTTGAGATTTTACTTTGTCAGCGATTCGCCGGGCGCGTTGTTGAAGATCTTCCGTCGTCGAAGAAATCATCATCCACAAGGGAATCTCGCGCACCGCCATTTGTTGGTGACTAAACGACGAGAGGGTAGCGGAAAGCGCCGCCAGCGTGAGCTTGTCAACACGCAACGCACGAGCCAGTGGATTCCGCTCGATTCGCTCGATAAGTTGCCGACATCCGGCGATCACGCCAGCCTGCGGTCCACCTATTAGCTTGTCCCCGCTGAACAACACCAAATCGACTCCAGCGTCTATCGAGACGCGCACCACGGGCTCATCGCCAAAACCCAACGGAGTCAAGTCCAGAAGCGCACCGGAACCGATATCGTGAATGACCGGTAGATTGTGAGCCCGGCCGAGTGCAACAAGCTCGGCGAGAGATACGGACTCAGTAAAACCAGAGATTTGGTAGTTGGAAGGATGTATTTTTAGCAGCATGCCTGTTGCATCGTTTATGGCAGCAGCATAGTCCGCGACGCGCGTTTTGTTTGTTGTGCCAACTTCTCGCAACTGGGCCCTGCTTGCGACCATGATCTCTGGAAGCCGAAAGCTGCCGCCGATTTCGATCAGCTCGCCGCGCGACACAATCACGTCTTTGCCCGCGGCAAGCGTGCTTAAAGTGATCAACAACGCGGCCGCATTATTATTGACGACGGTCGCGCTTTCAGAACCAGTAAGATCGCAAAGCTGGCGCCGAACAACATCGGCTCGATTGCTTCGCTCGCCGCTACATAAATCGATTTCCAGTGGCGTATAGCTGGACGATGCCAGCGCGACCGCGCTCAAAGCACGACTCGATAAGGGCGCTCGGCCAAGGCCCGTATGGAGCAAGATGCCGGTTGCGTTAATAACCTGAGTGAGTGCGAATTGCCGAGACTCCTCCAAGTTAGAATTTACGCGATTGACGAGTTGTTCCATTGTTGCACTCGCCGTGCCATTCCCGAGCGTAATCTCCCGGCGACACTCCGAAATCACATGCTGAGCTGCGGATACGACCAATTCGCGAGGCAGCTGCTTTTGACCAATGAGACAATCCCGGAGATTCTACCAGCGCATTGACGGACGGCAGCCGCCGAAATGGATTAGGATCAGCTGCGTTTGTCAGCTGAGTTTTATTCTGCGACATGGCTCTCAAGCTCGCAACGATATCGTGGAATGTCAATGCGAATTGGAGGTGGTTAATTGACTCTTATTGACGCTTATCGCAACATTCGAAGGTCGCCATCTCGGCGGGTAAAACCGATTCGATCTAGATATTCACAGATCGGCACAGCGAACTTGCGGCTCGTCGCGAGCAAGTCGCGAATCTGGCTCACAGTAAATCGCTTACCATTTGCCAATTCGCGTTGGAGCTGGCAGCGCATATTTGTTTCAACTTCCTTGTGTAGGAAGATATCGCCACCTAAATGCACTAGGGCGCCTTGGGCCGTACATAAATCAACCAGTTGTCGGAATTCGGGTTCATCGGCCGACAGAATTTGACAGAGCTCTGCTGGCTCGGGAGGTTTGAGAGCAGCATCATGCCAGGCTGTCAGCAAGTGTTCGCGGAGTTGCACTTGGGAGGGTGTAAGCCGCGGTGCGAAGTTCGCTAGCGCAACCGTATTATGATCGC
This sequence comes from uncultured Planctomycetota bacterium, assembly GCA_963713365.1. GTDB lineage: Bacteria > Planctomycetota > Planctomycetia > Pirellulales > Lacipirellulaceae > JABDGM01. Next base: position 127,074 of record CAVQLN010000019.1, read on the forward strand.
TGCGGAGCGCACCGCTTTCAACGAGACGGTCAAGAAGCGCATCGGTCACCTGCGCATCCTGCCACGGCTGGCAATTCCGGGCTACTCGATCCCGCGGAATCGAAGGGCTGAGCGGCCAATGAGCGTGGAGTTGGCTTAGAAAGTCAAGGATCCGCTCATTGGCTTCTTTTAACGCCTCGCGGTGAACCCATAACGCTCCACGCGACTTAATCGAAACTTCAATAACGGTGCCCGACGCAATTAGCTCGACGACGAGCTGCCGAGCTCGATTGATGTCAATTGCCGCGTCGCGGCACAGGTCGAGCTCTCTCCATGATTGCAGCCCATACATGTAGATTGCAATTTCGGCACGCTCTGCCTCTTCCGCCCCACGCAACGCATTGATTCGCTCAAGACGTGCAGGCTGACGCTTGGAAACACGTGGTGCATTCGGCAATAATACGCGACCTCCTCCGATGGTGACGAGTGGAGATTCGGCACGCAGGACAAAGGGTTGACAACCGATTGCAACTACCGGCTTCGCACAGTGCAATTGTGCTAGCCCGCTCTGGCCGGGTACGATCGCCGCGTCGTGCAATAGAGCTACCGTAACCATGACCTCTTGAGTGCCGATATATAAGCGCTGGCGGGAACGGTGTTTTATCGGCCAGGGACTGTCAGCAAGCATTTCCAACTCGACCGTCAACACTTTTGACGGCGCCAAATAGCCAGTGGTAGCGAGTTCGTGACCGCGCACGATCTCACTAAGCTGCACACCGCTTAGGTTGACCGCCGCGCGTTGCCCGCGCACCACGACATCAGTTTGAACACCGTGGTTTTGCAGCCCCCGCACTGTCAGCTTTTTCTTTATTGGGAGCCATTCGATTTCGTCGCCTGGCGCTAGCCGTCCGCTCCAGACGGTTCCCGTTACAACCGTTCCCAACCCCTGGACGCTGAAAGCACGGTCGATCGGCAACCGAAAAAGTTCGGTCTCCGAAGTGTGGGTTACCTGTTCGCAGACAGATCGAATGGCAACTCGTAATTCATCCAGACCATGTGCCGAGCCATCGCCCAGAACGGCGGTACGAACGATCGGCCCAGTGTCCAGAAATGTTCCCGCAACGAGGCTGCGGATATCGTCTTCGACTAGATCGAGCCAACTCGGTTCGACGCGATCGCACTTCGTAATCGCAACCATCCCATGCCGAACCCCCAGCAACTGCAGAATTGCCAGGTGTTCCCGTGTTTGCGGCATGACCGAATCGTCCGCCGCCACAACCAAGAGCGCGATGTCGATGCCAACGGCGCCCGCCAGCATATTCTTGATAAACCGTTCATGACCTGGAACGTCGACGATGCCCAATTGAAATGGCGCCAGGTCGAGCTGCGCAAACCCGATATCGATCGTAATCCCGCGCTGCTTTTCCTCAGGTAGCCGGTCGCAGTCGATGCCGGTCAGCGCGCGCAGAAGAGTTGTTTTTCCATGATCGATGTGACCGGCCGTTCCAAGGATCAACGTGCGCGCGTTCACGTGCAATCCAACGCTGTGTACGAAGCTAAAAAGGCAGCCACAGAGATCACAGAGAGCACAGAGCAACAATGAATGAATGAATGATGAGAGATGAGTGATAAATTGATCCATCTCCTATCTTTCAATTGTCATCCATGAACTCTTTGTTCTCTGTGACCTCTGTGGCTTGGTCGTTTTCCGTTTGAGTACTTGCTTTCGAATCGCTGTGTCTCTTTCACTCGCGATGGATTGACACGGTTATTTTGCCGCGCGGCCCCTCTTCAATTTGACCCACCAATGCGGCCTGATCAATGCCGGCACTTTGCAAGGCTTGAACCAGGCCCTCGGCCTCGTCGCGCCGGACACTAGCCAGAAGTCCCCCGGACGTTTGAGCGTCGCACAACAGCAGTTGTTCGTCCTTCGAGATGTCGTCGTCGTACACGACCCACTCGTTCAAAAATCTCCAATTTGCATGCGTCCCACCGGGGGCGATTCCCTTTGCTAAATATTCGCGGGCGGCAGAAACAACAGGAACCGCGTCTGCCCATATTCGAGCATGGACGTTACTTGCGGATGTCACATTGCGCAGGTGCCCCAAAAGCCCGAATCCAGTGACATCCGTCAAGGCACGGACGTCGAACTTGGTGAGGACATTGGCCGCAGTTTTATTGAGCGTGCTCATCACGTCGATGGCGTGCTGGATCGCACCGCGGTCATCTTCGCCATTTTTCGCCGCCGTGGTAATGACTCCCAGGCCGATCGGCTTGGTGAGGACCAACATGTCGCCGGGTTGTGCCGTCGCGTTTGTGAGCACTTTTTTCGGATGCACCGTTCCAACAACACACAGTCCGAACGTCGGTTCCTCAGACTTGATCGTATGGCCTCCCACAATGGCGATTCCCGCCTCAGCGGCCTTGTCTGCGGCGCCGCGAAGTATATCGGCCAGCACTCCAACCGGAAGCTTATCATCGGGAAATCCAACCAGGTTGAGCGCCAGCAGGGGCAGGGCGCCCATGGCGTAAATGTCGCTCAGCGCGTTCGCCGCGGCGATCGCCCCGAAGTCGTAAGGCAAGTCGACGATGGGTGTGAAAAAGTCTGTCGTGACGACGATTGCTAACTCATCAGAGATCTTGTAAACGGCTGCATCGTCGGCGGTGGCACTTCCGACCAGAACGTTTGGGTCTGTTATGGCGGGAATGTGGCTTAACAGCGGCAGTAAATAGCCCGGCGGCTGCTTTGCGGCACATCCGGCACGCTGCGCCATTTGCGTCAGTCGGACGGAAAAATCAATGGGATCTACATTTGCCCGATCGAAATCACGAGCCACCGGCGAGCAATCCGCGCCCGACCGATACGTGCGATTGATTTCTAATTGAGGAAGTTTCAATGCCAACTCCAATGATTGATCGCAATTGTTCCACGACGCAGTCAACTTCTGCGCTAGTCGACGTTCGACCGAGACTGAAGCGAATTGCACCCAACGCGATCTCTTCCGGCACGCCCATCGCGCGAAGGACGGGGCTAATGCCAACCGCGCCAGCGTGGCATGCTGATCCCGTCGAAGCGGCAACGTTAGGAAGTTTCCCCAAAATGTCTCCGCCCATGTATCCGCGGAAACTTACATTGAGCGTGTTTGGTAACCGCTCCAATGGATGACCATTTAACACTACCGTGTCGCCGAAGACGTGCTGAAGCCTCGTCCAAAAATAGTCTCGAAGCGTGGATTCAGGAATGAATTCAGCCGCAAGCGAACATGCGACGCCCAAGCCGGCGATGCCGGCAACATTTTCCGTTCCCGCCCGCGTTGCCGCCTCATGATCCGCGCCATGGAGCAGCGGACGAATACTAACGCCTTCACGAACGTAAAGCGCGCCCACACCTTTTGGCCCGTAGAGCTTGTGCCCCGCGATCGTCAATAGATCGACGCCCAACAACGAAACATCGGCACTAACCTTTCCAGCCGACTGGGCGGCGTCGGTATGACAGAGTACGCCTTTCTCACGTGCTATGCGCGCGATCCGTTGAATCGGCTGAATTGTTCCAACCTCATTGTTCGCGTGCATTACCGAGATCAGAATTGTCTCGGGCCGAATGGCGCTCGCGATATCGTCCGGATCGACCCGTCCAAATCGATCGACCGGGAGGTAACTCATATCGGCCCCGAGTTCCTCCAAAAAGCGGCAGGTAATCAAGATGGACGGATGCTCAACCTGTGTTGTTACGATATGCGGCCGTCGAGTTCGGTCGCGACAAGCATAGAACAATCCTTTAAGAGCCAGGTTATTTGCCTCGGTGCCTCCGGATGTGAAGATGACTTCCGTCGTTTTGCAGCGCAACAACCTGGCTACCTGTGATCGCGCCGTGTCGACGGCTTTCCGAGCCGGCACGCCAGCCCAGTGTAGACTTGATGGGTTTCCGTATGACTCGTTTGACAATTGCCGCAGCGCGCTGGCGACTTCGGGAAGCAACGGCGTCGTTGCATTGAAGTCGAAATAGATTCGGTCACTGACGCCGTTATTGGCGACGGGCGAGGGGGCCGAAGCACTGCTACTGCACGCCACCTGGGACATTTTCTTTTGCGGCAAACTGGCCGACTTTAGACGAAGACTGACAAGCGTGGAATTGCGACGCTCGGCGAGATGCTAGCCTGTCCGGCCCGCGCGGTAATTCACATAACATCGCATCCGTCGCGCTAGATACGAGTATAGCGGGCCGGCCTGCCAGTGTCAGTTTGCCATCCCGCCTTACTCAAACTGGCCGAAGCGAAAGTCGTCTTGTCGCCATTCGCTTCGACGCGCGCCAACGTTTAAAACCGTTGCGAAAAATGGTACGTGGTCCACGGGTGCGAATTGCCGGAAACAAAGAGGCCCGCCACTCAAAGCGGATTGGCCGGGCCATACGAAGTAAATTCGTCGATCGGCGCTACGGGATTGCTTAATCGCAACCACAGCTTCACCGGCGTCGCCGACGAAGTAGCCACGGGGTAGTAAGCAGCACTAGCAGCACCCCGAGTGTGCCCGGTTCAGGAGCAGCGGTTCCGCCGAGCCCGCTTCCGGCGCCCGACGTTCTGCCAAAGTTCGTGCGCCAGGTGTTGTAGCCGGCTGGGTCGCCACCGTGCGCACCCGGGTTCTTGCGCCACACAACGAAGTCGGCCGCATTGACTGCTGCCATCGCCGTTGTAGTCACCGGCCAAGGGTGTCGGTGCGTCGACGAGCTTAACGTCAGGAAACAATGCGGACGTGTTCCACAACTGGTTCGCGGTCGAGGCCCACATGTACTGATTGTCACGCGAAGCAAAGTCATCGTCGTCGTTATAGGCAACGCCGAAGCCAAAGATACCATCACGGGCGAGAATGTCGGCCGGGGTCTCCTCCAACGCCGTCCACGGGAACGAAGCTTCGAATGTCCAATCAAATCCACCTGCGGGATTCGCAGTGACCGGGCCGGACGTGGCGCTGCCCATATCCTGCGGATATCGACGCTGGTCCTGATTTCCATCGTACGAGTTGACGCCAAACGTAATCGACGTGTTTGGCAGATCATTTGGAACTCTGCCAAGCCGCGGACTGTTGGGATCACCACCAGGATTGGCGAGAGCGGGCGTCCAACCTGCGACCGAAGTGAACTGAAAGGTCGGCTCCGTTACACCTACATTTTCGGGACGGTAGTCTGCGTTGTTGACATTTTGAGCGTCGATATAGAACTCAACGGCGTCGTCCTCCCACCCGTTGTTGCTGTCAAGGCCCCCGAACTCAGCCTGCCCATTGACGATTGCATCGTCGGTCACTTTCGCCATCACATACAGGTTCGTGTTGTCCCACAGCGCCCTCCACTCGATCGTGAAATCAGCCGACGGTCCAATCGGTGTGCCGGCGCCCTCCCCTTCGACAATGAAAAACTCATCCGTATCGTAAACATTTGCGTTCGCCCACGCGGCGTCATTACCATTGCCATCGATGACCGGAGCCGTACTGGTTTTTTTGATCTCGGCAGCGGGCGGCTGGGCGCTCGCATTCTGGCACATCAAGGCACAACCGATGCCAACCGCCACGAGCAACCTTGTGACCATTTGATCGTCCTCGAACATTTAATGATAAGGACTAAGGAGAAGAGAATGGCGTTTAACCATTGCTGTGAATCTACTCAGCGCATAGAGAATATACAAGCAAGTATTGCAATTTTTTTCAGCCAGTGCGAGAAACTGTTACTGAGTAAATGGTGACCATGACTTCGGGCAGGGGGCGCACGCTCGTACCGTCCCACTTCACGCTGGACGCCAATGCTATCGACCTTCGCCCTCGGATCCCAGGATTCTTCGGTAGGATGACGTTCTAACCTATGAGGACTTGAGGATCGCGTTCGTCGCTGAAATCCAGTTGTCTGTGGAGACTTGCGACCTCAGTGGGCTTGAGCGATACTCGCTGAATTACGGCAGTTCCTTACGCTGGGCCTTGAAAACAGGCTCGTCATGCGACAAAAACCGCAGCCTCAAGCAACGCAGAGGGCCCAGCCGGCACGTGTTTTGTCGGCTGCGGCGGTGGCCCTCGTTGCGTTTGCACTTACAGTGCTCGTCTGGCGCTTCGCACCCTGGGCGACCCGCGCTGACCGCTTACCCGAAACGGCGATTGAGCAGAACGAGCCTGCGAACGCTTCTGCTGTTCCCGATATCGGGCAGCCGGCGATACCGGTCAAGCTTGTCGCCCAAGAGCCGCGGCCGGACTCGCATGACGCGGCCATCGAACAACTGGCTGAAAAGGCGAATTCAGATCGTGACGACTGGCAGACCGAGGTGCTGGCAGAGGCAGCCTCGGCCCAGCTTAGCCGGCTGGCGCGATCGTTAGAGCAGCCGTCCGCGCCCAATCGCGAGTTGCTCCAGTCGTTCGTTGCCGGCGAATTTGACTGCCAAACGCTGCGGCCCACGGACCTTCGCGAGGTGTACCAGGATGGGGTGATCACGGTGCGACGTTCCGAGGACGAGAATCCCATCCTTAAGGGGCCAAAGACGCCCCACCCAGAGGATGGCCCGTACCAGGGTGTGAACGGATTCAGCCAGGCACTGACGGAGCTTCATACGGCGCTGGGGCTTGGTGGCGAACGGCACGTCAAATTCAAGCTCTATCGCATTGAGCAAGAAGCGTCCACATTCGACACGCTGGTGCGCTATGAAGCTTCGCAGCATGGACCTGGCGGGAACCGGCAACAGACGGCGATCTGGAATTGCCGGTGGACTTATGCGCACAGCGACGAATCGGTTCCCGGCAAGGCGGTGCCGCTGCTGACGCATATCGCGCCGGCCCGTTACGAGGAGGCGGATGTTGTCGGGCCTCACGGTCCGTTGTTCGCCGACTGCACCGAGTCTGCCCTATCAAACAACGCCAGCTATCGCGAGCAAGTGCTGCCCGGAATCAACCATTGGCTCACCCGCATTCCGAGCGAGTTCCTGGGAAAGTTTGGTTTTAACGGTTTGGCTGTGGGAGATGTGAACGGCGACGGCTTGGACGATCTGTACGTGTGCGATTCCGGCGGGCTGCCGAATCGACTTTACGTGCAGCAACACGACGGAACAGCGCGGGATGTATCGGCCGAAGCGGGCGTCGATTTCTTGGACGACTCGACCGGCGCCTTGCTGATTGACGTGGATAACGACGGCGACCAGGACCTGGTCGTGGCGATGGATCCGAATCTGCAAATTGCCGAGAACGACGGCACCGGGCGGTTCAAGCTTCATCCGCCGCTGGAAGTGAAGTCCGATTCGCTGTCGATTTGTGCCGCCGATTACGATGCCGACGGCGATTTGGACGTGTACGTTTGTGGCTACAACGTCCGCGAGCAGGACGCCACGAATCGCGGGCTGCCGTTCCCGCTGCCGTATTACGACGCCAACAACGGCGGACGAAACGTGTTGTTGCGCAATGAGGGCAACTTCCGTTTCGTGGACGTAACGCGCGAGGTGGGACTCGACGAGAATAATTCGCGATTCAGCATGGCGGCCGCCTGGGAGGATTTCGACAACGACGGCGATCAGGACCTCTACGTGGCCAACGATTTCGGCCGCAAGAATTTGTATCAAAACAACGGCGGTCACTTTTCCGATATCGCGCCCGCAGCCGGCGTCGAGGACACGGGTTCGGGCATGTCCGTAAGCTGGGACGACTACAATCGTGATGGATGGATGGATTTGTACGTCGGTAACATGTGGTCGTCGGCCGGCAACCGGGTTACCTACCAGCCAAAGTTTGCCACAGGCAAGGCAGACGTGACGGTCAGCCGAATGCGCCGAATGGCGAAGGGCAACACACTGTTTAAGAACGCGACGCGGGCACCCGGCACACGGACCACCCTTCGGGCGGTGCCCTTCCGGGTGCCGGGTCGGGCCGGGCACAATTCACCGACGTCAGCGAGGACGAAGCCGTCGAGATGGGCCGTTGGGCCTGGTCCTCCAAATTTGTCGATATGACAAACGACGGCTGGCCCGACTTGATCGTCTCTAACGGCTTCGTAAGCAATATCATTCTCGACGACTTGTGAAGCTTCGTTTGGCGACAGGTCGTGTCGCAAGCACCTGCCTCTCCCCATCCACAGGGCACCTCTCGCGAATCGCTGTTCGCGTATCGAAATGCCCTACAAGCCACAAATCGCATGTTGCGACAAGGCCACTCGTTCAGCGGTTTCGAGCCCAACTGCGTCTACTTAAATTGCCGCGGGGCGCGGTTCGCCAATGCGTCGTCGGTCACGGGATTGGATTTTGTCGATGACGGCCGCGCGCTGGGAGTAACCGATTGGGATCAGGACGGCGACTTGGACGTGTGGCTGGGCAATCGCACCGGGCCGCGACTTCGTTTGATGCGAAACTCCACGATTGTTGGATCGGCCAATCTCACCGACCACGGTTACGTCGCCTTCCGTTTGCAGGGCACCAAGAGCAATCGCGATGCGATTGGCGCTCGCGTTACGATGCAGCTCGTCCAGCGAGCCGGGTCGTCCTCGACCCCGGAACGCCCCGTTTTGATCCAAACACTACGAGCGGGCGACGCCTTCCTTTCGCAGTCCAGCAAATGGGTGCACTTTGGATTGGGTTCCGACAACGAAGTGGAAAAAGTCGAGGTGCGTTGGCCCAGTGGAACCGTGGAGAGTTTTCCCGACATCCGCGCGGGTGAGCGTTATCAGCTCGTCGAGGGAAGCGGCCGGACGGAATTGTTGCCACCCGCAAAGCGCGAGATCGCGCTGACGCCGCGGCGTCAGGAATCCGTCCCCTTGTCGGCGGTCAGCCACACGTATTTTTCCAATCGAGTGCCGATGCCGCTGATCTCTTACGAGCCGTTCGAGTATAAAACCGGCGACGATGTCGTCGGCGGACAGGCGACGCCGATCAACGTTGTCGGCCGGCCGCTGCTCGTCACATTGTGGGCCAGCTGGTGTCAGCCATGTTTGCTCGAGCTGCATGACATGGCGGCCAATGCTGAAACACTGCGCCAAGCGGGAGTCGACGTGCTCGCAGTCTCGGTCGACGGGCTTGATTCCAGCCAGTCGACCACGGCAGCCGACGCGCGGGCGGCGCTTGAACGACTCAAGTCGAAGATCGGCCGTGGCGGATTTCCCTTTGCCAGCGGCATGGCAACGCGCGTGATGCTCGACAAGCTCTCGGTGGTCGAATCCATCTTGTTCAATTTCGACGCAGGACTAGTAGTACCGACATCGTATCTGTTCGATTCGGATGGTCACCTGGCCGTGGCGTACAAGGGGCCGGTCAAGCTAGATCAACTTGAACAGGATGTGGCACAGCTCAATCTGCCGCTCGCCGAGCGGCGGACGCTTTCGGCTGCGCTCCCCGGCCGCTGGATTAGCCGGCCGCGCCTATTATTGATGCGAGCGGTCGCAGGTACGTTTCGCGACAGGGGCTATGACGAGGATTACGCTCGATATATGAAGCTCGATGCCGACATGCTGGAGCGGCAGCTAGCCGGTGCACGCACAGACAATCAGCGGCAGGAGCTCACCGAACAGTTCGCGGCCGCGAACTTCAACCTCGGTATGACGTTGGTCTCCTCTGGTGACTTCACAGAAGCCGCAGGTTATTTTGAGCGGACCATCGAACTCAAGCCCGATCATGTCGAGGCACTGATCAACTTGGGAGCTCTCCACGGCCGTGCCCGGAATTTGGACTTGGCCGTCGAAACGTTGCAGCGCGCCGTTGAGCTAAGTCCCGATTCGATCTCCGCCCGAGTGAACCTGGCCTCTGCGCTCTCGGCGAGCGGGGAATTTGCAGCGGCCATACCGCATTATGAGGCGATATTGTCGGCCGAACCCAACAGCGCGAATGGACATGCGCATTTGGCCCGAGCGCTGATCGAGCTGAGTCGCATCGAGCCGGCGGTCGAGCATCTGGAGACGGCAGTGCGGCTCAATCCGCGCGACTTCGCCGCGACAGTAACACTGGCATGGCTGCGAGCAACCAGCCCTATCGACGCGGTTCGCGACGGCGGGCAGTGCGCTCGAGATAGCGCAGCGGCTTAACTCGGTGTCGGAGAGCGAAAACCCGATGGTGCTTGACGTGCTCGCCGCCGCCTTAGCTGAACAGGGCGACTTCGACTCGGCATTGGCAACGATGCGCAATGCTGTTTCGGTCGTCGGGGATCGTAATTCATCCGTAAGGCAAATCTTTCTTGCGAGAATCAAACTTTACGAAGCACATCAGCAGCTTCGAGACGCTGATGGTAGGTATCCATAACGGGTCGACAGGCGGCTCGTCGCAATGGTCTCCTTTAGGCGATTAACGGTCTGGTCGAAGGCTCACGACGTCGGCTACAAAAAAGTTGGAGAGGCGCCCCTCCGGGGCTGGATCGGCCGGCACAGCCAGCGGAAGCGGGAGTAACTCGTGCGCACTTCCTTCACCTCTGGCCCCCGATCCGGATGCATGCTCACCTGAAGCCGTGACCGGACGGAATCTTCATGCCGGGCACACTCCGCAGCCGGCCGCAATCCTCCATGGCGAATTGCGGAAGCAGGCGGCTTGCCCGAACAAACACAAGCGACTCCGGCTAGGTTTGCTCACTGTCGCCGCAGGGCTATGCATCGTTGAGCCGCATTATAGCAGATAGTGGACATATGTTCAATAGACATTTTTTGGCCACCACGATTTTTATTCGCTGATAATGCTTTTACCTATTTTGCGGTCCGCCGTGAGCACATCGCCAGGATTCCGATAAACAGCATCACGCACGATACTGGCTCGGGCACGGCGCCGGTGGGGGCAGTATCGATTCCGGTGCTGGCACCGCCGCCGTTTCGAGTTTGGCCGAAGTGATTTCTCCACACGTCGTAGTCGGCCGCATCGACTCGGCCGTTGCGGTCACCGTCGGCGATGAGATTAGCCTCTTCTCTTCCTAGTTGATCACGCCACACGACATAGTCCGCCGCGTTTACCGCGCCGTCGCGATTGTAATCACCCTCTAAAACGTTTGGCGTCGCGAGAAAGATTCCGCGGTTCCATTCCACGATTAGTAGGTTTCCCAAGCCGTCCGAAAGAACGTCCAACGGTTGATTCACGTCGAATAAAACGCGAGAAACATCGCCGGTCGTCACGTCGACGCTCACGACATCCCGGTAGGTCAGCGACTGGCCGCCATCATCTACGGTTACGTTCCAGCGAGCGACAAAAGCGAGCCCGTTGAAATCCGAGGAACCTCCGACGTCGTAGAAGAAATCAAGTCCATTGGAAGATGAGTGTGGGCCCAGGCCGTCAGGATTCGCCGGATTGTGAGGCGGGTCGCTACTGGGATGCTCCGTATCGGCATCGGCAGCATTCGGCGTGGCCCAGTTATCGAAGGTGAGCGAGGCTTTGGCGTTGCTGGCGGCAAAGAACCCGGCGCCGGTCGCCTGGCTGTCGTTCTGCCAATTCGTATTTCGATATCCGTAATCGGCGAGTTCGGCGACTTTGTAAATCTGATCGTGGATGTCATCCGAAAATCCATCCCCTCCTAAAGCGTCGAGGTCCGCGCCGGCGCCCGAAACGTTCCGGTCAAAAACATGGTTTTCTACGCGTTGAAAGTTGTTGGTAAAGAACAGTTCGCCGTTCCTGTCGACTGCCAGGCCGAAAGGATTTCGGGCCCCGGAAGCAAAGACACGAAGTTTATTGTCGGCAACCGACGTGAAAGGTGAACTGCTAACAGGATCGGTGCCGTCGACCAGGTTTCTGTATTGTGTTGAAGTCGGAGTGGCGGGGTAGAAGCCAGCCGAGTCGGTAGCTGTTGCAACATTGTCTAAGTTCGCAATCTTCAGAATCGTACCCCCATACGCCGACTCACCGAAGTCATCTCCGGAAAACGTTTGGAAATCTCCGTTGCGTGTACGGACGCCATTGCCCACGTACAGTGAATTACCGACGATCTGGATCTGATTGAGCCCGTGATCATCGCGGGAATTCCGCGGACAATGGCCACCGTCTGTGTGCCGGTATCGGTGAAATCTCCGTCGCCGTCACTGTCCACGACTTTCCACAGTCGAGAAAACCCAAGGCCGTTTGCCGAGTAGGGTTCCGACAAGTAGATCTCGTTCTGTCCATTTGCATTGGTCCGAAACGCGATCCCATTGCCTCTGATATTGGGCAAGATAGTCGTCAGTGCACTCAAACCGGTTGCCGGGTCGTACTCTGCGCCGCACGCCGCGGTTGCCGGTGGGACTCGACATATACAGGTACGTGCGGTCAGGGTTGGGGCCGGGGCCAAACGCTAATTGGCTCGCGTTACTTGCGTTTGCGCCAAAAACGCCGTTATCGATTTGCCGAATTGAAATTGCGCCGGCATAGTTTGGGTCAATTTGTACTGCGCTGCTTCCATGGGCGCCGCCAACCAAGATGAGCAAGGCGACGACCAGTTGTATTCGCTTATTCATAGGAAGCTATCCACCGCTCCATTTTGCGATCGGAATTGACCCGAGGCATAACGATTGGCATTCTAACATCGCACCCGCACAGGAACCCCGTCGAATGGTGAAAGTCTTGACAATATTCTCGGTCCGCCCCGGATTGTGATTCGCTTTTGCGGCGAATGGCGTGAAGCTGTAACTTATGGGCCGCGCGGCTATTTTAACATCAGGTCACGTCGAAAATCGCCCTTTTCCGTTTCCGCCGAATGATTGGGGGCTGAGACAAGGTGAATTATGGAAGTAGTTAGAAGTCCAGATGAGCTGCTCGCCATGATCGGCGCTACGCTCAAGGCACTCAATAGCGGCGACCCAGAACGAACCGATTGGCAATATTTCTCCAACCGATGGGAAGAAGTGAAAGCCAGTGCACATGGGCTCGACTTGCCACATGTCGTGGAAGGTTTGGGCAACAGATTTCCGTCGATTACGGTTCGAATTGACTCGCAGGCGGCACAGGCGATGCGAAGTCGAATCAGCGAATCGCTGCTCGAGGTACAGCGACGGCTTGTGAAATCAACCGAGCGACAGGCTGACAATAATGGCAAGCGCGGCGAAACTTTTGTCTTGGCGAACGAGATTGGCTGGGAGGACTACTTTCCTACTTACAAGCAATTCGCGGAGTTTCTCGAGAGGACGCCGGAGATTCGATGGAAGAAGCCGACCCCGAACAGCCGGGCTGTTCACGCTGCGGACTGGCAGAAGTATTGGAGCGCACACACGGAACGGCCGTCTGATTTTCTCGATCTTCGCCCAGAAGTTCTTGATGCAATTGCAAATGCCCAGCGCCGCAAGCAAGAAAAGGATCACCACAAGCGACGGAAGTAGGCTCGCTGCTTCAAATCGATGACACAGCCGTTGGATATATCTCGCGTGCGCACGGCGCATGTTGGCTGATGTCGAAGCGAATGCGAAGAGAATTCCTCAACGAAGGCTTTCCACTATTGCCCTTCGGCGCCTGACGCTATAGGAACAATGCGCGATGCAGTTGCCACGTTGAGCCTGCTGGCACGCGGATAGAAGACGTCAATCTCTTCGTGCATGGTGTACAGGCGAAAGCCTTGGCCGTCGGAAACGACAATCCCGCTGGACTTATTGTCCTCCACTATCGGATTTCGCGGATACTTTTGCCAACGAATCAGGTCGGTCGAACGAGCGACGTTCGTATTCCATGTTCGCGGAGTTTTCTCGCCAGACGCATGATAGAAGGCAAAGTACTGCGCCATCATGCTTAACAATCTGGTCGAGCGCGATGAGCTGCTTGTCGTAATCGGCAGGTCCTGGAACCAGCACGGGATCGTCTGTTAAGTTCGTCCATACCCTTGAGAGTGGATCCTTCGACGTGGCAAGCCAGACACCAAGATCGTGTCGCTCGTAAAATAAGTACCAGACTCCGTTTTCGACCCAAACCGACGGTGTGCCGCATGGAGGTTCGGCGTCGCGCGTTCCATTGGCTGTCCGAATTTGAAGCGGTCCTTCCCATTTCCAATCAACGCGATTCTTGGAAGTCAACAATTCAGCATGACCATTGGCGGCTCCCTCAGCGAACATGTAATAGGTTTCGCCATGTCGAACCACCATCACGTCTTCCACCCAATGACCGCGGCAAAGTGGATTTTTCGGCGAAGGTCTCCAATGCAAACCATCGTCTGAAACTGCGTAACCAAGTTGTTTTGTTCCCTGTCGCGTGCCATCGTAACCGGTATACCACAGGTGGTAGGCACCGTTTTCACGCAGAATCCAGCCGCGTTCGCGAATTCGTAAATCCCAACATCCGGTGCCGCCAGCCTTGAACACAGGGTTTTTCGCGGCGGGCACCCAATCAACGAGCTCAGATGGAAACCCTGAGGTGCTTTGACCCGCGTTGAGGACCTGCGCGAATGTGCGCGTGTCGGGCGCTGGGACCAATGCGAACAGAAACGCCACGAGGACCAACAGACACGCCTTCGACGGAATTACGGAACGATCGTTCGCAGGCATCCGTTCCACTCTTGCGGTATTCGACTATCGTCCAGGCCCCACTTAATCAAGCCGTGGAGTTTATCCGGCATCAGACGCCGCCGCAATACTGGAGACCGACCCTAACTTCGGGTCGGATTTCTTCCGCCGTAGTAAAAAGCTAGGGCAGGGCGAATTCGGATGTCGCAGCTAAACTTACGTCCAACTCGCCTCATTAGAAGCAACACCCCAAGGATCGACAGAACGGCACTGCGCGGCTCAGGAACCGTGGCATTTGCGGTGGACGCTGAATCGATATCGTCGAGCTTGTTACCGAAGTTTGATCGCCACGCGTCATAGCCGTTAACCGTGCCGTCGCTTTCGCGCCAGGCGACGAAATCGGCCGCGTCGACGCGGCCGTCTCCGTTGTAATCACCCGCCAGCGTCGGCGGGATGAATTGTTCGAAAGCGCTCGCGGCCGGCAATAGATTGCCGTTCTGGTCGAAAAGCCCGTATCGTCCGCCCTCCCAAACATTCAGCCCGCTCGTGGGTTGCGCCTCCGGATACCACCAGAACACGCCCCAGCCGAGGTCGCGTGGAACGTTTTGCACGACGTCTATGAGTGCTTCCAGAAATTGCTGTTGGCCTTCAGGAGACACATCAAATTCGTAATCCGGTTCGAATCTGCGCCCCGCGAGGCAAAGCCGGATTCGACAAGGACGACCGGCTTGCCGAACCTCGTGACGGTGTTGTTCAGATTAACGGCGACGCCCGCAATCGATCCGGCGCCCGTCGACGGATCGTAGTGAAACTTCGGGTAATAGCTGTAACCGATCACATCGAACTCGACATTTCTTTCGACAAGCTTATCGAAATACAAAGACGTCGTGCTCCACTAGCGAATGAAAGAGTCGTACAAGGTAAGACCTAGCCAGTCGCCTTGGCCTCGAGTGATGCGTTGTGACGGGCTGACCGGCAGAGCGAAGCGTTCACAGAGGCACAGCCGGGCTGTGTATTGAGCTCCGAAAGCATCCTTTTGTGGTGGCCGACCCTGTTCTGACAAGGGGAAGGCAACAGTAATGTCGAGCACCTTCCTCCGGCTTTTACTCCGACGCACCCTGACCCCTTTTCGTATCAAAGACGGAGTTGGCGGTGCTCGACGTCGAACAAAAATCGCTCCAGCCAATTCTGCAGCTACCCAGCGGCGGCGACACAAGCTATCCCGGCCTCGTCTGGCAGGATGACCACTTGTGGATCAGCTATTACTCAAGCCATGAGGGAAAGGCCAAGATTTATTTAGCGAAGGTTCGTCTGGAATAACTCGCCTGCCGCGATGGAGAATGGTCTTTATTGCCCAATGCCAATTGGAGGAGCGGAAATGGCGGCCGCAACCAAATAGAGAATCGGTTCCTGACACATTTTTCTTCCCCGCGATTGGTCTCGCTCTTTGAGGAAGTGGCGGCAATGTATCTCAGTGTGCCCTTCGTTCCCAAGGACGGCGAATTCGACGAGCACGAGAGCCTGGACTGACAGCTCGCGGGCTGCTGTGACCGCGTTGAGCCCGGCTCGCGCCGTATCTACTCCTGGTCTGCGCGGGCTGCCCCGCGATTCGCTATACTACGTTTAATCCCGCTCGCTTGAGGGCGGGCAACTGAGCTTTGGTGTAAAGCGGCAGAGGAAATCGTTTGATGAGAGTTCCCGCTCTGGTCGTAGTCGTGATAGTTGCGTTCGCGAACACTGTGCTTGGACAGGAAAGATCCGACGAGCCGCCCATTACCTTGGAGGAACTCGATCGTCGGACTGTTATTGGCAAGCTTGGACTGCCATTGGGAACTGTTGTAGAGATCGACGCTGAGATAACTGCGGGAAGCGAATTGCGATTGAAAGGCTACCAGTCGTTGTACCTACTGAACGTGACACACGTGGACGGCAAGAAACTGAACGCCCCGCCGCTTCTGCGTTTTTCCATTCCGCGCTTTGCGTCGGTCAAACTGGCAAATCACACATTCTCACTTTACGAAATGAAGCACGGAACGAAGGCACGCAGCTTAGACTCATCGCAAATCGCGGAGCTTGAAAAAGATTATGTCGGAAGATCTGTGCGATTGGTCGTTTACGAGGTTGGGAGCTTCCATGGTGCTCCTAACGACCTCCCGAAGGACGTTCCTGAGTGGGCCGACTTTGGATTTCACTTCTCTACGTCACTGATTGCGCTGGCTCAACGCGAAAAGCCGACCGCAACTAGCGGAACCAAGCGGTGAAAGCGCTAACAAGCTCGCCGCAGTTGACCCGCCAGAGTCGCGGAAGCCATGCTCAAGTACCTGCGAATCGCCGTGACCGCGTTGAGCCTGACGGCGTGCGTGCCGGTGATTGCGTTATGGGTGAGGAGCTACACCTGGATTGACGTATACGCGATTGACATCGAGGAAAAAACATTCGCAATACAGTCGGCCGTGGGTCGGCTTTGGTTTATGCGAATATTTTACGTGAATTCGTTCCATCAAAGAGTTAAGGACCGCGAGAGTGTGGAGCAGTATATACGCAGGGACGAGAATGGCACTTGGCTATAGGTTTAACCGCGACCCGAACGGAATCGATGTTGGATTGCAGTTTCCACATTGGTGGCTTGTAGCGATTGCCGTGACATTCGCCGCGTTGCCTTGGCTTTCACTCCGTTTCAGCCTCCGCACTCTGCTAATCGCCACGACGCTGGTTGCGGTGGGGCTGGGGATAATCATCAGCACGAGCTAACGCGATGCGCATGTACTTGCGAATCGCCTGGACCGTGGGATGGCTGATAGCGCTCGTGCTATTTTTGCCCAATGTCGACTCTCCGACACCAAGTCGTTGGATTATGCCAATGTTAATTGGCCTGCCTTTGATAGCCGTCATTCCATGGATTCCGACTCGATTCAGCCTCCGCACACTGCTAATTATCACGACGTTGGTTGCGGTCGGGTTGGGGCTTGTAGTGTGGAATTAGGATGCTATCTCCCGGACTGAGGGGGGTAGCCGCATTGAGTCGAACTGCAAGTTAGGTGGGACAAACCATGAGGCTGCGGAATAAGCGAATTGTCGGTTGGCCGTTGATTGGTGCCGTCCTCGGTCCCTTTGGTCTAATGTCACTTTACCTCGGGTTTTCTCGATGGCCCACTGAATGGTGCACAGAAACAACCGATTGGTTAGCATCCCGCTATTAGTATTGGCGTTGGGCTAGCCTGTATTTTTTGGCTTCCTCTGTCCGCACCTTCGCGTTTGCTGGCGAGCCTCCTATTCGTTCCGGTGGCTTTTTATTTGTTGTTCATGTACTCATTCATCTTCGTCGGGTATGTGTTTGGGAATTGGCTGTAATCGCCACGACGCTGGTTGCGGTGGGACTTGGGGATAGTCGTGAATACCGCTAGCACTGCTGTCGGGCGGGTGTGACAGCCAAAGACGACTCAGCAATGTACAACCCTTGGAAACAATTCGTCGAATCGAGAGACCCGAGCACAACACCAAGAGTATCTTCGTGGCGGCATTGATTGGTGGTGTAGCGGGGCTAGTACTTGTGTATGTGTGCTCGCTGTGGTCCAAGGGACCGCCCCCTCTGTGGCTTTGGGCGGCTTCCGCTGTGACCGGAGCCTTTTGGGGGATGGAACTACGATGGGCTAAGGATACTTGTGCTTAACGCTGCCGACACTTATCCAGCACCGCGCCATGCTCAAGTACCTGCGAATCGCCGTGACCGCGTTGAGCCTGACGGCTTGCGTGCTGCTGATTGCGCTGTGGGTGCGGAGTTATTGGAGGTGTGACCAAATTGACATTCCAGTATCAAGCAACTACGGCATTTCAATTGAGTCGGTTCGAGGCCAATTGGCGGGTTGGGATTGGGACAATCTCGGCGGTCCATGGGAAGTGTGGAGTCAACCAATTGAAGTATGGCTGGGCCATGAACCGGTGGAAAATGAGCTATTGGGTTTTCCTCCCCATCAAGGGTTGCGTGTAAGTGGCGGGATAGTATGGGTACCGCACTGGCTTACCGTCATCGTTGCCGCCGTCACGGCGGCGTCGCTTTGGATACGTCGGCGCTTCAGCCTCCGTACTCTGCTAATCGCGATAACGCTGGTAGCGGTGCTAATGGGCGCAATAGTCTACGCATCTCGGTAGTGGAGCTTTCAAACTGCACTCCCGCCAAACCAGACTGGGTTTTTTGTTGCGCTGCCGTTTTCGCTATACTACGTTTAATCCCGCTCGCTTGAGGGCGGGCAACTGAGCCTTTGGTGTTAGACGGTCCGTCGCCCATATCTGCTCGCGATTTCTGTGACTGACTCCCTTCAACTTCGGCAACGAATCACCCAGGTCGACGGTGGCGAGTTGACCGATATACCGGCAGCGTACCTGTATTCTGTCGTCTTTCCCACGACAGGGTCTCAGGCTGTCCTTTACACGACGAAGATTCAGGCGGCAATTCAACTGCTTGCATCTGAGGATGACGAACTTTCCGTCGGCGTGATCGGCCGCTACGGGTTGCCGGGAGATGAGGACGTTTCAGGTATCGCCACCATTGTTCGCGATTACGCTGTTTACTTTTTGGGCGATTGTGACCCGTTCGACTTACTCGTGTTCGCTTGGTTGCGGCAACATTTCCCGATTCGTTTTTTAGGCACGTCCGATGCAGTGGTGTCGGCATTGGGCGTTGATGTCAACGAACGGATCACAATTCCATTCCCAGACGAAGAACAGCGCACGATGTCGCTTGTACGCGAAGTCTGGCCTGAATTTGCGAAATCTATCGGGCCAAATTGCGCTCGGTTACTCGATGCGAACCGAAAGTTAGAGTTGGAAGCCTTGGTGTCGTTCCATACATGTCCCGGCTGTAATTTGCTCAACCTTTTGTAGGACGTATAACGAATCGCCGCAGTTGACCCGCCAGAGTAGCGGAAGCCATGCTCAAGTACCTGCGAATCGCTGTGACCGCATTGAGCCTGACGGCCTGCGTGCTGCTCGTTGCGCTGTGGGTGCGGAGCTATTTCTATATGGACTTACTTGAGAAGAAAACAAACACGCAACTTTTCCAAATCAACTCTCAGAAGGGTAGTTGGGCATTGATAGAAATCGATCCAGGCCGTAACTCTCGCATACAGGCGTCAGACCTTGCCAAAATACTGGCAGCGAACTCCCTCGGTCGGTCCCATGTCAGCCTGCCAATTGAAAACAAATGGGTTTCTCTGAGCAGCTTGAGTATTGAGGTTGAACACAAAACGACAAGAACCAAAGTCAAGGCACCGTATTGGATCCCGGTTGTTCTTACTGCCGCACTGAGCGCAGCGCCTTGGGTCAAATGGCGAGTCTCGCTCCGCACTCTGCTAATCGCAACGACGCTCGTTGCGGTGGTGTTGGGGGTAGTTGTGATGTCGAGCTAGCGGGCGTTTTCGTGTGCGGCGCGGAGGATAGCGCGAATAGGTTGCGAACATGAAGAACTTGCATGTTGTGATGGCCTTGGTCTTGATCTGCCTGTCCGCCGCCGTGTGGCTGTGGCTGCATTTCACTATTTCGTTCACAGCGGACCAGATTTTTTTGGGCGGCATGCCATTGCAAAATGGTTGGGTCGCATTGGCTGTGGCTGGGATGTATTACCTAGGACTGCCAGTAGCAGCAATTACCCTGTTCGTCCTATTGCTGTTGCAGCTGCGACGCTAAGCACCCGGAATCGGCTGGTCGATTTTCTTCCAATCACTTAGCTTACCAGTGCCCGGCGGCTCGCGACTTCCGCCGGGCTATTCGAGTTGTCAAAGAGCTAACGGCGTCGACTCCCAGGCCGTCCGGTTTGACGCCGCGTGCTGGCGTTTTTCGATCGTCGTGGTATCGTTGGCGAAATGTCGATCGCGCCGCCAAAGTGCCAACACTGAAAGGGACACGCCCCATGGCTGAAGTAACAAAGAAAGACCTCCAATCGCTTCAAGGATACTGCAATAAACAGATCGCGGATGTCCATAAGCAAGTCGACGAAGTCAAAAGTCAATTCTCCGATGTCAAAAAGCAGTTAGCGTCCATACAGGCAGAGATGAAAGAGATTCGTTCACTCATCGACGATAGGTTCCAATCGGTGGCAGATACCTGCACCAAAACATCGGATCAAATGGTCAGGATTAGTAACGGACTCGACGGGAGGATTTCAGGTTTAGAGTCACGTGTGGGTAAGTTGGAATAACTCGCTGCGGGTGCACCGACTATCGCACTCGCCCGATAAGCTACCCCATTGTGGCTCTTGGCGTCTGCTAAGCTGGACGTCCGCGGCTCGATCCGCTCGGCCAGGCTGCTAATGACAGCCGGCTTTCGCTCCTTGACAACTCAGCTCCTCCACGGCCACAGACCGGCAGTCACTTCAGCTGCATTGCGCCCGCGCACTCTGCGCAGTAAGTTCGCCCGAGTTTTGCACGAGAAATAGGGGCCCCGTTTCACGCGCAAAACCTCACCATAGTTCGTGCTCGCAAGCTGGTCGGCCCGATAAGGACACGCGCTGCTGCGCCCGTTGGGACAATATTCGCCGAATATTGACCGCCCTGAACGTCGCGCAAGGCGTGTGTTCCCAAGGTTTTCATGCCGGCCAACAGGACAAAATTCGCAATTCTGTCCCCAGAAAATCGTGTTCGCCAAACTGGGACAAAATTCGCCACCGTCCACCAGCTTTGCGGACAACTGGCGCTGGAGTTTTGATCAATATTCCAGATTATGATCGGGGGCGCGAATCCCTATTTGCTGCCAGCGCCAATTCGATGGTTTCCCGCAATGCCTTGAGCGTAATTGGTTTTGATAATCGAGCAATAACAGGCTCGTGTTCCAACACGACATGATCCGCATCGGCGTGACCGGAAACCAAGACGACCGGTATTCCCTGTTTCTCAATAAGCTCGGCCGCGGCGAGCCCATCCATAACCGGCATATCCAAATCGACAAATACGACGTCGACATTCCCTAACTTGCATTTTTCAATCAATTCCTGTCCATCTGCCGCCGCGCAGATCACCTCATGTCCCAGACGTTCGAGCAACCAGACAAACGTTTTCCGAACGTCCGGCTCATCGTCAGCCACGGCGATTCTGATCGGTCTTTGGTTATCCCGCTGCATCGTTGCCTCTCTAGCGTGTAACGACATATCTGGTTTACAAAATTGTGAGTGGATTGCGGCGATCCTCAAGCGTACCGCGCGTCACTCCAACGCGATTGGATGCCCGAAGCCGCTGCCAAACTTGTTTGCCGCTGTTACGACCTGCAAGAAGTTCTTGATAAAGCTCAACGACCTGGCGCGTCTGGTGTTCGTTTTCCGACAGCAGCTCGATGCGAAAGTTGCGCACGCCCCGCGAGACGAGTGTTGGCACCACTTCGGCCGCACTTTGCGGCACGGCGTTAAAGAGCGTATTACGGCAGCCCACATCCGCATGCAGCACGTGTTCCATGCCAACACGGTCACGCAGCTTCACGGCATGAACATCGCACGGACGGCCGCAATTGGTTTTGTTCGTACCCGGCGAGAGCACCGCGCAGAACACGCAATGCTCCATGTGGAACATCGGCATGTGTTGGTGAATTACCACTTCAAGCCACTCGGGCGAAACAGCCTCCACTAGATCAAGAAGCTGGTCGCGGTTTAAGTCGTAGGAGACGGTCACTCGCTCAGCACCACGATGCATTAAATAGCCGACGGTCCATTGGTTCGTCGCGTTGAGCGAAAAATCGCAGGCAAATGCAATACCATTCGCCGCGCAAAATGCCAACCCGGCCAGATTGCGCACCAGAAATCCGCTAGCTCCATGCTTGGCCATTGCGCGAAAAATTCCGACTTCGCCAGGCTTTTGAATGCGCGGCGTCGCAAGATAAATTGTTGCACCATGCCGATTTGCGAGTTCGACGGCGCGTCCGTAGTTGCGAATGTCCTGAAAATCGGCGGTCAAATCGCGGCAACCTGATTGAATCGCGCCCTGTAGTTGATCGAGCGTGCGACATAACACGCGTAACGTCGGCGGCCCAGTTGTTGCATGAACTCCGGCGTGTACTACGAATTCTGGCCCGGCCGAATCCATTACTCGGCGCACCTCGCGCACGGCAACAGAACGAGCAAGTTGCTCAATCATCTGACGCCGCATCTTGCCGAGCACGCTCAGCGGCACCATCGGCTCACCAGCGATTTCCGCGCGAAGATTCCGCAAAACATAAACCGTGTCGCCGAGCCGGCCCAATTGTTGTGCTAATACGTCTTGCGTCAGCGGGTGCTTATTTGCGGCGACAAGCTGCTGCGTTGACTCGACGTCGCAATGCGCACCATTAGATGCCCGACCCGTAATTCGCAATGGCTCTCCAACGGCGGCACGGACGATAAGGTCCAGCCCAACTCGTCGCTGCGGCTTTGAGCCCGTAAACGATTTGCGGAGCTTCGCCGTAAGCTGTGGATCGTCAGTTTTCCAGAGCTGCTGGCCAACTCGCAAGCGAGAATAATCGATCGCATTCTTGCCGAAAAAAAGTTCGATGTCGTCTCGGGCATGTGGAATGACAGAATAGACGCGGCCTCCCTGTTCATCTGCTTCCTCACGGTTGCCGGCAAACACGACGCCGTCGCCGGCCGATACTTGACGCCGAGCGGCAACGACCACACTTCGGCCTGGAATCGCCTTGACTTCGCCCACCAGGACGCCCCGCTTCGCCGAGCTCAGCCCCGGAACGAGCATTTTGTGATCGCATCCGCCCAGCCAACCCGGCGAAAATCCGCGCGAGAAGGACAACTCCATTTCGGTCACATCCTGCTCCGTGAAGTCCGCTCGATGACCGGCCGCTACGGCGTCGAGAGCACGCCGGTATTGCCTGGTGATATTCGCGACGTATTCGGGAGTCTTAAGACGGCCCTCGATTTTAAAGCAGTTGACGCCGGCTTCGACCAGTTCCGGCACCAGCGCGAACGCGGCCAAATCTTGCGGGCTTAGCAAATACTTAACATCCCCGAGATCAATGTCTTGGCCGTCGCACACCAGGTCATATGGCAGCCTGCACGCCTGCGCCACTGGCCCCGGTTCGCGCTGCGGCCACCTAGCGACTCGCTGGTGAGGCACTGGCCAGAATAGGCAACACACAAAGCGCCATGGACAAACACTTCCAGCTCTACGGAGGTCTGCCGGCGGATGGTGCGAATTTCATCAATTGAGAGCTCACGGGCCAGCACCACCCGCTGGATGCCGAGCTCCTCGACTGCCTGAATACACTCTCCGCTCGTGAGTGTCATTTGCGTCGAAGCGTGCACCGCGAGGTCGGGGCTTACGCTGCGCAACAACCGCACAAGCCCAAGATCTTGCACGAGGACCGCGTCGACGTCCGCTTCGGTGAGCCGAACGATGTGCTGCTCGATCGTCTTGAGCTCCGAAGGAAATACAAGCGTGTTGAGCGTAACGTAGCCGCGCACACCGCGCTCGTGGAGAAATGACATGACCTCCGGAAGCTCATCGAGATGCAGATTCGTGGCGCGAGCGCGGGCGTTAAATCCGCACTCCAAGCCGAAGTAGACTGCATCCGCCCCGTTTTCAACGGCTGCCGTTACACACAGCCGGTCGCCCGCCGGGGCAAGCAGCTCCAAACTACGTCCGTTCGGCAGAGAATCCATGGATGCAGTCATACAGGCCAAAAGTCGAGACCCCGAGTTGATGGAGGCACGCGCCACCAATCAAATTCTAACGCAACGGCTGCGACCGCGTAACTGCGCGTAAGTTAGCGCGACGACTGTAGTGCAACTTTGTCGTGTCTTCCCGAAAACTTCAGAAACGGATCGTAGTCGAGAATTGCGGCTGCACTGAGCCGCAACCACTTAAATCAAGGCCATTGCGATTCGTAATCGTGACTCCCGCCGCCTCCGCTTTTGTAAACGACATCTCCGAAGCGTTGCCAACGCTCGCACGCTTTCTTCGTCATTCGCGGCAATTCTAATACGGAAAGATTCGCATCGAGTTCCGCGATGGATTGCGGCGCAGTGAGTACAACGTGGACTGCCGCTTGTGCCAGGGAAAACCGGTAACAATCTGCAGCCGTAGGCGGTTCACTGCTCCAACCACGATGCGGTTCAAGTAAAGTGCCCCAGCGCGTCGCGGTGAAGGCGATGATTGGAGTCTTTGACTCGATCGCGGATGGAAACACCTCGACCGCCGCTTTACGGTGCGACATATTGAAGCGGTGCATCAGCACATCAACTCTTGGGTCTTGTGCCAATCTTTTTGCGAGTGCCCGGTCGTGGGCGCTTGCGCCTACGTATCGGATCCGACCCTCTGCTTTCCATTGCTGCAGTTCATCCAGAGCGCCACCGTTGCCGAAGATCGCTTCGGGATCGTCGCCAGGATTGACATACTCGGCAAAGAATATATCAATCTGCTCCATGCCGAGCGCCGAAAGAATTTTGCGACGCGCTGTCTGCAAGCCTTGTCGGGTGCGTGATCCGCTGCCGCTGGCGACAATTACATCGTCACGGTGCCGAGCCAGCAGCTTGAGCTCCCGGATAAAAGTGGTGTTGCCCGGACCGTAGAAGAAAAAGAAGTTGATGCCTGCATCAAAGGCGCGTTGCACACACTTCGCATCCTGGTTCGGGTGGGCGGCCAGTCCTAACTTGCTTGCGCACGCGCCACGAATCGTGGAAATCATATCACTCCGATGTCCATCCAAAGAATTTCGAGCTCGCTGATAACGAACGGCATTTTCGAGAACAGACAAGGCTAATTATTACGGAATGATCGTAGCGGAGTCGACCGTTGCGGAACGGCTTGCGAAACTGTCTGGCACGAAGATACTTGACCATTGAGGTGCTCCGCAGACAGGTTGTCAACATGACACAAGTTACAGACAAAATTCGCGAACTGCTCTCGCAACATGGAGTGGACTACAAAGAAATCTGCCACGAACCGGCACGCACGTCGGAGGAATCCGCCCGCGTTCGAGGCGAGGCCCTTGGCGTCGGCGCGAAGGCGTTGCTTTTGAAAACCGACGACAATTTTCGGCTGTTCGTGTTGCCAGCCGATATGCAACTTGATGCGAAAAAGATCAAGCAAGAACTGAAGATCAGAAGCACTCGCTTCGCGACGCCGGAGGAGTTGCTTGACCTGACGGGCCTCGTGCCTGGGTCGCTGCCGCCGTTTGGAGTTCCGGTTTTGCCCTTCGAACTCTATGGTGATACCGCGATTGGCAAGCTGGAAGACAAGGTGGCATTCAACGCAGGTTCATTGACGATATCTATTGTCATGAAATTCTCGGACTGGAAATCCGTCGCGAAACCTGTGCAGTTTTTGTTTTCCAAGCCCCGCGCGGAAGCATCGTAAGCGCCGCCACCTAGCGTCCCGAATTCCGTTTCTTGGCGTACAAAAGGCCAGGAACCAAGACGACGCCTAGCACAATGATCCAGGGAAACGCATAGACGCCAGCCACGACCGCTTGCTGGCCGAAATCCTGCAAAGCCTGCAGCGAAGTGCTCCACGCCCGCTGGATGCGGTTTGAAAACGATGGCGCTTGGGGCGGCACGTAGTCGTCGACTTCTCGTGCTACGATGGAAACCGTGGTTAGTTCCGCGCGATTGGTGAGATATCGCAGGCGCCCTTCCATTTGCTCAATCTCGCCGCGAACGCGGCCCAGTTCGCGCTCGACCTCGATCACGTCCTTGATTTCGCCACTTTGATTCTGAACCAGCTCGACGATTCTCTCCTCCAGCTTTTTCTTGTTGCTGATCTGCGCTTCCAGGTCGACGAACTCTTCGGTCACGTCCTGGGCAGTTTGCTTCCGCGACTCGGCGACGCCGAGCCTGGCCACGGCATTCAGAAACGCGTCGAAACGCTCGACCGGGATCCGCACACGCCAACGTCCCGAAAGCTCTTCGCCCTGAGTGCGGTCGATCGACGACTCGGCGACGTATCCCTGATGTTCCTTCAACAGCGCCGCAATCTGGCTCTCGACGGCAGATACGTCTTTCACCACAAGGTTAATCTCGGCCTTGTAGATAATTCGCCGCTGGGCATCGGCCGGTTGTTGAAACTTGACGAATTGGGCGTCGAGGCGTGGTGCTGATGTATCTTTGGCCGCAGATAGAGACCGGTCTAGTAGTGCCGACTCTGCCGCCGGTTTTCGCGCAGCCGTGCGAGCTGAATCATAGCGTTGGCCGCAGCCCCAAAACGCCGTCATCAACATTAGGGCGAGGCCTACACCTTTGAATTCGGCTAAGGCATACCAACGCGCAAAAAAAT
The DNA here is from genome assembly GCA_963713365.1 of uncultured Planctomycetota bacterium. GTDB lineage: Bacteria > Planctomycetota > Planctomycetia > Pirellulales > Lacipirellulaceae > JABDGM01. The sequence goes on from CAVQLN010000019.1 coordinate 153,660, forward strand.
TCGCCGTACAGCGATTTCATGTAAACAGTAAGATATTTGAAGATTCGCTCAATATAACTGTAGCATATCGCGGTCGCGCGCTGCGTGCTACTGCTGCTCAGCTGAACTGCTAGGGAACTATCCATGACCCGTTCCTGCGTATTTGCCTTGATAAGCGCAAGCGTTGTGCTTCTTTGTGCGCACGTATCGACTGCTAACCAGTTGCCAGCGGAAGGAGTCGGCGAAACTGGCCAAGCGGAAATCGGCGTCAACCCGTTCGATCCGAAGGTGGCTCGTGAGCTTGTCCACCTGAAGGGGCAGTTCAACCTGGGCCGTATTCATCCGCCGACCCAACGAGTAAAGACAGCGCTGCGAGAGCGGCTGTCCATGGAGCCCGACGCCGAAATGGCCTGGACCTTGGCAACGATCATTCGCAACGGCTTGGCAAACACGGATTTGGAATTCGCCGCACCTTCCGACAGCGACAGCTCGAAATGGGAGCGCGAAGATCCGAGCGAAAGCTACACAACGCTTGCCGAGGTGCTCGAGATGGCATTGGACGGGTCACCGGCTCAATCGGCGTTGGTGCGCCGCAGCGGCTTGTCGCTTGCGAGATTACGCTTGCTGCAGGGAGATTGGGCCGGGATGAACGCCCTGCTGGAAAAGCTAGGTCAGCCGGCGATTCCTGAGAATCGACGCCCGACGCTGCCCGCTCCGCCGACCGACTGGAGCCACCTGGCCCAGGAATGGCAGCCGGCTGACGAAGCGATGCGCACGGGAACGTGCGCGATTGAATTTCAATTTGAAAAAGAGGGCAAAGGCCTGCCCGGGGCACATGTGCTCGTAAAACGCCTGCCGGAGCCCGAGCGCGTGTTTCGCACAGGTGTTCGCACCAACACGCTGCTGCATGCAACTCAGCCTCTGGAGGAAGAGCCATACGATGCCTTCGGCTATCGCGCCCGCGATCGGCAACAGACTCGCTACGGCGTGAGCGACGCGGCCGGAAAAATACGCATCGAAGCTCTGCCGAGGATTCCCATCCTGCTCGAGGTCCTCATCCCCACGAGCAACTTTCCGGAAGCAGGCCAAAGCTGGGACCTCGTCATGGAGGTCGCGCCCGGCGACTTGCGGCCGACTGCATGGCGCGAGCCGGGCAGCGTACGAGGCAACAAAGAGGGTCCGAATATCGTCGAACTCAAAGAAAATGAAACGGTTCGTTACCCGAAGTTGATCGTCCGGCCGCAGCTGACGCCGAATCTAGCCGATTGGACCGAAGTCGACGCCGATGATTTCGTGCTCGAGTGGCAGTCGCTCCGCAGCGCAAGCTCAGTGATCGACCGTTACGAGGTTGAAATGATCCTTACGGCGCCGACTCAAATTCCACACGTGATATCGACGCAGCGAGCAATCCATTCGACCATGCAGGAGATAAAAGACACGCGCTGGGAAGTCGGCGCGAAGGGTGTCGGCGGTAAGCGGTTGCGGCCCGGAAATATTTACATGTTCGAAGTGCGGGCGCTCGATCGGCAGAACAAAGTCGTCGCCCGGTTGCCGCGGACGCGCGTCTGGGTGCCATGGACGCACCGCAAGTCGTCTCCGCCAACCCAGGGCAGCCGCGCGATCGGCGAAGTGCCGATCCACGATCACGTTTGGTGGCAAGGGGCCATGATTCGGCGCGGCGAGCGCCGAATTGAGCTTCGCGAGGCGGTGGCCACATATCTTTCAGCAAACGCCGATGCATTTGAATACGAGTACGTGCTGTTAGGGCAAGCCTGGCTGAATTGCCTCGATGGTTTTAGCGAAGCGGAGCGCGTCGTGTTGGAAGAACTGGCTGAAGACCTGCCGGAAGGCAACGTCGTGCGCGGCACGGCCCGATCGCTCCTCAAGCTGCTGAACGAAGGCAAGCCGCTCCCGAAGCGATTGGAGTTCGTGGCCGACGGATAATCATCGACCGTCACCGCAGCTTCACCCCGTGGCGCCGATTTTCGGCGCCGAGCTTTCGATGTCGGGCACGGCGAAACCATCGCGCTGGCGGCTGCGGGAGCGGAGGTTATTTGCATCGCCGTTATCGATGAACTTTTCGGTTGCCGGATCAAGGCCGAGCCAGGGGCCCAGTGTCACCGCACCGTCGCCGCTGTCGACGTCGACGCCGTTGGCGCGGAGGTGGCCCGCCATCCGGTCCACGGAGTTCGCCAAGAGGTCGTTCGCCGCGACGTGCTCCATGATCTCGCCCATTCGCGCCGGCTGGCCAAGCTGGTGCGAGATGCCACCCATGTGGCATAGCGAGCTGGAAAGATGCGCCTCGTGAATCTCGGCGTTGAGCCGCGACGGATCGCGGGCCGCGATGGCCGAAAGCCAATTGTCCTGGTGCGTCTTGAGTGCGTCGTGGTCGGTCGACCAGCGCTTCACGCTGCGGCCTTGCCGATCGTATGCTTCGACCGACGTGTAGTTGGGCACTAGCACGTGCCCTTTCTCACACTGCACAACGACGCCGACATCGGAGCCACGATAGACATCCATCGAATCGCCCCAGCGCTTCTGGTCTGCCTTCGAGCGCGGCAAGCCCCGCGTTTCGAAGATCAGCGGCGCTTTCTCGTAATCGAGAAACACAACTTGGGTGTTGGGAGTATTGCCGGCATCTTCGTATCCGAGGCGGCCGCCGACGCTGATGACACGCGGGGCGAGCGCCGGCTCACCGAGGAACCAGCGGGCGATATCCATCTGATGGATGCCCTGGTTGCCCATGTCGCCGTTGCCCGTGTTCCAGTCCCAGTGCCAATCGTAGTGCAACTTCGGCCGGTAGAGGTCTTTCTTTTCAGCCGGGCCGCACCACAGGTCGTAATGAATGTGCTTGGGGATTTCGAGCGGCCGGTGGATCTTGCCGATGCTTTGGCGCGGCTTATAGCAAGTGCCGATCGCGTAAAGGATTTTGCCGAGGCCGCCGCCTTGAACCCATTCGACGGCTTCTTTCAAGCTTGGGCTGGATCGCGATTGCGTGCCGCATTGGATCACGCGATTGTGTTGACGGGCCGCCGCGACCATCTGCCGGCCTTCCCAGATGTTGTGCGACGCTGGTTTCTCGACGTACACATCTTTGCCGGCCTGCGCAGCCAATACGGCAACCCAGGCGTGAATGTGGTTCGGCGTCGCGACCGACACGGCGTCGATATCGTTGCGCTCCAGCAGCTGGCGGAAGTCAGTGAACTTTTCGACTTTGCGGTCGTATTTGTCGGCCATCTCCTTGGCCGTCTTGTCCAGGACGCGCTCATCCACGTCGCACAGGGCAACGATGTTGCGGTGCGATGCCTCGATGTGGCCGTGACCCTGGCTGTTGAAGCCGACGACGGCGATGCGGATATCGGCCGTGTCCTGGGCAAAAACGCTCTTCGTCCATGAAGCGCTCCAAACAGCCGCGGTGGCGGCGGCCGACGTGCCTAGAAACTGACGCCGGGAAATGGCCATGAGTTTACCCTTTCCTCGTAGGGTGGGCACCGCCCACCAAACTCGTGCGTGCTAAAGGTGGGCCGTGCCCACCCTACGATGCTTTGCGCCTCGCGCCTTCGTGAGATCCACAACTTATCATTTCTTCTCGACGCGCACGCCGCGCAGCATGATGTCGTCGAAGTTGCCGTGATCGTCAAACGTGCCGACGCCAACCTGACCCCAGGTGAACGTATTATCCTTGGCCGTCATGAACGGCTTTTCCATATCGTCGAAATACACGTTGATCGTGCCATCGTCAACGCGCCGTACGACTCTCACCTGGTGCCAACCTTCCGTCCATGGCGTGCCCTTGGCCCCGTCCACGGTGATCATTTTGCGAGGCGCGTCGTTGACGATGAAAATCTGGCAGGCGTGTGGATCGGCCTGAGCACCAAAGTGCACGTAATAGAAATGCGATGCGTCTTGATAGCCCCAAAAAATGCAGAGGTCCCGATGTGGACCCGCGGTCACGTTTGTTTCCTGGACGCGGGCTGAGAGCTCAAAATCGCCGACGACCACGTCCTTCAAAAGCGCGATGCTATGTGGGCTGCGGTGAGGCGGTTGGTATTTGCTCGTGCCCGTGACACGCAGCGCGTGATTGTCCGGCTTTCCGACCTCGATGATCTTCCACACCGGTTCGGCGCCGTCGGGATCGGTCGTCTGCCAACGATCCAATCCTGCGCTCGAAATCCTCTAGGAGGAGTAATGGCAGCTCGCGCTCGGCGGCGATTACTGGAGCACCAATTAAGACGATCAACAATAATAAACCGTTACGACGCAATCGCCTCATCGAATTCAACCTCGCCTGAAGGAAGTCGCTCACCGCGAATCGATGCAATGAGATCGACCGGATCGCGCACTGGATCGCTTCAACACAGCCGACTCGATAATAACGTGTTGAAAAGTCGATCGCTAGCGGGGCGGTTCGGTTGGGAAGATTGAAGTTGCCGGCCAACATTGACAAAAAAGGCCGGGGCCGCAAAGCGGCCCGGCCTTTTTGTTACGAGAGGATCGCTCGGTTAGCCCGAGAATCGCATCCGCAATTAAACACTTGTTTTGCGCCCTGCCACCATGCCGTAGAGGAACAGGAGCAGCAGTGTGCCGAGGACCGCCCCAATCCAGTTGTATGGGTCCGACACTTCCAGTCCCTCATCGCCTCCGGCAATCAGCGATCCGAGGTAGCCGCCGACAAAGGACCCGGCCATGCCGAGCAAGGCGGTCAGAATGAAGCCCATAGGTTGCCGGCCCGGCATGAGGGCACGAGCAATCAAACCGACAATCAGACCAAACAGGATAAACCAGATCACGGACATGGCTTGGGTTCTCCGACAGGAGAGTGAAGTGAAAACAGCAGACGCTTGCCGGAGAGTGTAGCAAAAATTGTTCCATTTGGAAGCCAACGGCAGTCCGAAGTTTTCCGCGACCTTGTCCATTTTGTGCTTTATCAAAGGCAAGCCGGTCCAGTTCTTACCAAATTGGGTTCAAATCACAGGTCTTACACGGCCAGCGTCACTCGCTTGTCGCGGCCAACGTGACATTCCCACGCGCAGCTCCGTTTCTTCTTGACGGACGGTAGCGTCGGCTCGACTGTCGAATTAGTTTGCTTGTAGGTGACTGGTTTGAAACTCTTGCAGCAGATGGGATCATCGATGCACAAGCGCTGTATCAAGAAGAGAACGACGTCGCTTTCGGCAGTGCCGTATAGGTGCCGCCGCACAGCGTTAATCTTTATCGCGTGGCGATTGAGTGACGGGCGAGCGATTGTCTGATTGCGGCAACGCGCGAACCGCGCCAATCGAGATGCCGCCGTCGACCAGCAACGTCTGGCCGGTGATGTAGCGGCCGGCGTCGGAGGCCAGCAGCAAGAGCGCGCCGTCGAGGTCGCCCGGTGCGCCGGGCCGGCCGAGCGGGATGCGTTCGCACAGGTATTCGACCCACCCGCTCATTTCATAAAGCGCGCGGTTTTGCTCCGTTTTGAACCAGCCGGGGGCCAGGCAGTTGACGGTGATGCCGTGCGGGCCCCAGTCGTGGGCGAGGCTCATCGTGAGCTGCTTGACGCCGCCGCGGCTGGCGCCGTACGGGCCGAGCCCCGCGTAGCCGGCCACGCAGGTGACCGAGCCGATGTTGATGATCCGCCCGTAACCGCGCGGAATCATGTGGCGGGCGACTGCTTGCGCGACGAAGAAAATGCCGCGGAGGTTGGTGTCGACGATCGTGTTCCAGTCTTCCCAGGTGACATCGACGGCCGGCTTGCGGATGTTGCAGCCGGCGTTGTTCACGAGGATGTCGATGTGGCCGAGCTGGCGAATGGCGTCGGCGACGGCGGCCTTGATGCTGGCTTCCTCGCGGACGTTGAGCTCGATGGCACGGCGCGGCGGCCGAGTGCTTCGATGTCCTTGGCAGTTTCCAGCAAGGGAATCGAGCGTGCGGCTGGTGATGGCGACGTCGGCGCCGGCACCCGCCAGTGCGCGGGCGAATTGCTGGCCGAGGCCGCGGCTAGCGCCAGTAACGAGAGCCGTCTTGCCGGTAAGATCAAACAGGTTGGTCATGAAAGTAGGGCGGGTGCTCGCACCCGCCGTGGTTTTCGTCGGCGGGTGCAAGCACCCGCCCTACGGTTGTAAAACGACTTTCATCAGGCCGGGCTCACGGGCGTACAGACGCTCGAACCAATGCGGCCCTTCGGCCAATGGGGCGAGCGCACTGATCAGCGGTGCCACGCGGATCGCGCCGCTGGCCACCAGTTCAATCGCTCGCGGATATTCGCCGGCCGATGCGCAGCTTCCCATAAGCGCGAGCTCGCGGGCAACCACAATTTGCAATGGCAATGGCACTTCGGGCGAAATGTTGCCGACAAGCACGACGCGTCCGCCGCGGCCACCGAACGCACCGCCGTGGAGAGCGCCGCCGAATTCCCGACAACTTCGACTGCAAGCTCCGCGCCGCGGCCATTGGTCAGTTCTAAAACCGCGGCAATTGCATCTGATCGCTTCGAGTCGATCGTATGCGTGGCACCCAATTCGCGAGCTAGCTGCAGACGGCCGGCGTCGATGTCGACGGCGATCACGTCGCGGCAGCCGGCAACTCGCAACGCTTGGATCACGAGCAGTCCGATCATGCCACTGCCTACGACGACTGCTCGCTCGCCAGGTCTCACTTTGAGCAAATCGACTGCATGCAAGGCTACGGAGACCGGCTCGATAAGCGCAGCGTGCTCGAACGGCAATTCAGGCGGCAGCGGATATAGGATGTTCTGCGGCACTGCGACGAATTCGGCATAGGCGCCGTGTTGTCGGTACTCATCGCATGACACACCGAACACACGGCGATTGCCGCAGAGATTCACCTGACCTTCCCGGCAAGCTTCGCACTCGCCGCAGGAGATTGTGGAATCAAAAGTCACACGGTCGCCGATCCGCTCGCGATCGACTTCAGCGCCGACTTCAACAACGGTGCCGGCCGCTTCGTGGCCCATGACGATCGGCGGAATTCGCCGGCCGCTCGATCCGTCGTAGCCGTGCACGTCGCTGCCGCAAATGCCGCACGCGGCGACTCTCACGAGCACGTCGCGAGGGCCGAGCGCGGGCGAATCCATGGAGACGAGCTCTAATTTGCGATAGTCGGATAGTAAGAGCGCTTGCATGGATTAGGTGTCAGGTTTCAGGTGTCAGGTGTCAGAGTCAGATCCCAACGGACACCTGACACCCGACACCTGACACCTATTGATTTAGAAGCCGACGCCTTTCGTCGTAAGCCGAATGCGGAGCACAAAGTCATCCGCGGCGATGAATAGCGTCGAGCCGTCTTCACCAAATTTACAATTGGCCGTGCGCTGAGTGGTAATCAAAGAGCCAAGGTGCTTGCCTTCGGGCGAAATGACGGCGACACCGCCGGGTGCCGTCGCCCAGACGTTGCCCTGCTGGTCGATCGCCATGCCATCGGCCGAACCGCGGTTCCACTTCCTGTCCAGCGGTGTACCGTCGAAGAAAACCCGGCCGTGACCAAGCGTGCCGTCCTGGTCCACGGGAAACGCCATCCAAACGAGCCGCGGCCCATGCGAATTGGCCACGTACAGCGTCTTTTCATCGGGCGAAAAACCGATTCCGTTGGGACGTTCCATTTCCTTGTTCAGCAGCGTGACTTTCCCGTCGGTGCCGATCCGGTAGATGCCCTGAAATGGAATCTCCTTGGCCGGATCGTCCATCTGTTGTTCGAGGCCGTACGGCGGGTCGGTGAAATAAATCGCACCGCTGGAGTGGACGACCAGGTCGTTGGGGCTGTTGAAACGCTTGCCATCATAGCGATCGGCCATCGTGACGAACTTGGGCTGCGGCTTCTCCCATGGCGCATCGAGGCGCGCGACGCGCCGGTCGCCGTGCTGACACAGCAGCAGCCGACCCTCGAGATCGACATTGAGTCCATTGGAACCCATCTCGGCGCCGCGCGGCTCGCTGCCAGTGTAGCCCGATGGCGACAGAAACTTGCTGCAGCCCGATTTGGTGTCCCACCGATGGACCGTGTTAGTGAGCACATCCGAGAACAGGAGGAATCCACCATCGCGAATCCACACCGGGCCCTCACTCCATTGAAACCCTTCGCCGATGATTTCCATTTCCGCATCCTGCGGCACGAGCTTATCGAACGCGGGATCAAGCCGCTCGATGATTCCCATCGTGCGAGGTGAATCACTGGCTCGCTGCGCGGCGCAATTAGAAGAAAGCCAACTAACAGATGCCGCGATAATACTTGCCGTTTGCAGAATGGAGCGAGATTTGAGGTTGAAATTCGTCATTTCACGTCACAATTTTTTGTATGGACTGTTGAAGCTTCGGCCATTGCGCGGCCTTGCGACGAGATGAAGATAGTATGATACATGCCCGTATCTCACTTTTCCACACGGCAGCATTCCGCGCGACTGGTAGGTGATAAGAGCCCAGGCGGCACGTCCGGAAAGGGCGTGGTGGACGAAACTGAGGAAGATATACGCCGCTTGCTGCGCTCAGGGCGTGCCAAGGAGGCCTGTTACTGGATCTCGACCCACTTGATGATCTTCACACCATCGAACGGCTCTCCGCCGTTATAGACGTTCTGGATCTCGATCGGACAGAGAATGCGGCTGTAGATTCTCAGGTCGTCCAAGTCACCATGGAAGCGTTCAATCGCGAGTCCGGTTCGGCCACCAATCGTGAGCTGATTCGCAGCTTGGGCCACCATTCCCATACCGCCGTTGACTTCAAGCACGCCATTGATGTACAGCTTGTAGGTATCGCTCACGTCATCAAACGCGGCGGCAATGTGATACCACTGATAGGAATTCATGGAGGTCGCCGACCGGAAATTTCCAACATTGCCGTCGCCGCCCAAGTCGCATCGCACCAGGCCATCTGGGTCCTGCCACATTTCCCAATTGTCGCCTGCGCCGAACAGTCGCTCGCGACCCCCGGACGGGCCATTGCGACGCATCCAAAGCATGACCGTCCCGGTGGATGGCGGAATGAAAGTCTGGTTCGTGATGGCATAGTTGGTGCCGTTGAAATGTACGGAGCGGCCCTCGGGGCCGTTCACGTTCAGGGTCGGATTATTTGTATACGTGGCATGGTTTGCCAGGAGCGACGCGTCTGCGGCATTCGTACCGCTCGTCTCGTCGAGCGCCCAATGACCGACGAATCCCGAGAGCTGAGCAACTTCGCTGGGGCACAATCTGCGGCTGTAAACGCGTACGTCGCGCGAAGGCGCCGTTCCAAAATTCGGAGCTGCCTGTGCGCGCCGAATGACAGGATTCCGGCTGGCTGCGGAACGAGATCCATCGGGCTAATGCCGCTGGTGCGCAATTGTCCGTCCACATAGACTGCAAACGAATTATCGACGTCGCTATACACGGCCGCGACGTGATACCATTGCCCCGCTTCGGCGACAGCCGATAAAGTTGAGAATGGCTCACTTCCCCCAGAGGGTGAGCCTCCCAAGTCGAAGGAAACGACACCGGTCGGCTCCTGTCGCACCTCCCAACCATCATTCACCCCAAGAATTCGGCCGAGCGTGGCGGCGGTGCCGGCTCCGCGCATCCAGAAAGCGACCGTTCCGACCGAGGGGGGCGTGAATTGCGCATCAGTCTGTGCCTTAGCTCCCGCGACCGTTTGTTAATAGCGCATTGTTGGCGCAATCGCTCGTCCAAGAAGCGCCGCCCGAGAGCGTGGCGTTGTTCGCCAACGGCGTGCTGTCGGCCGCGGATGTACCGCTTCCTTCGGCAAAACGCCAATGGCCGGCGAACCCGGCGAGTTTCGTGATGTCGGCCTGATTGAGTGCGCGATTGTAAAAACGTACATCGTGGATCATGCCGTCGAAAAAGTCCGTGCCCGATCGACCGCCGATGTACAGCGGCCGAGCTGTCTGTGCCAATCGTGCCCGAGCGCGCCACGGGCGTGGCATCGAGCTGCGCCGTCCAGATAGATTCGGGCCATCGAACCGTCCCAAGTGGCCGCGACGTGATACCACTGGCCCAGCGTGAGAACGGAGTTGCCTTGGATAGGAGCGGGGTCGTTGGCATCGAGCGACAGCGCAATGCGACCATTATTCGCCGATCGAAAGCTGGTAGTTGTTCGGGTTGTTCTCGCCCTTCCGAAGGATCAGGTTCACCAGATCGGACGACGTCCAAGCATCGCCGCGAATCCAGGCGGCAATCGTGAGCGATTCCGTTGGTCGGAGGTGCGTCGCATCCGGGATGCTGATGTACTGACTCGTGCCGTTAAACTCAAAGGTTCGGTCGCCATTGCAACGGGTAGACCAGGTGGCGCCACTGGTGACGGTTCCATGCCTGGCGAAAATCGTCGAATCGGCCGCCATCGTTCCCGCTGTTTCGTTCAGCTTCCAATGGCCGATGAAGCCGTAAAGCGTTGCAACCTCCGTGTCGGAGAGCGCGTAGTTGTACACGCGCACCTCGTCGATGATCCCGGTGAAGTCGTGGCTCGTGCCGCCGTTGCCGTGCCGGCCGATGACCGTGTTTTGCGCCAAGCCGGGATAGGATATCGACGATGTGTTCGTGACCGAGGCGGCCTGCACACCATCGATGTATAGCTTGAACAAGTTGTTGACGTCGTCGAAGACGGCGGCAAAGTGGTGCCAGCCGGTGCCGGCGAATGTCTGGTTCACGCCAACCGAAAGCCAAGTCGTGCCGTTATACATATAGGCCCGAGTCCAGCCGCTTTCGTCCAGGCGGATGTAAAAGTGCTCGCCCAGGCTGACGATACCGGCGCCGTTTGTATCGGCCGCCGTCAAGTTCGCCCATGCGGCAACCGTGAGGTTCGCGTGGCTGCCCAAGAGGCCGGTCGCTTGAATCTGCGTGGTGCCGTTGAACGAAAAGCCATTATTGCGCACTGCGGATGTCCAAATCGCCGTTCCTGTCACCGTGCCCGTGCGGTTGAAGCCAGATGAATCGGCGGCCGAAGTGCCGCTGGTTTCGTTTAGTCTCCAATGGGCCACGAGGGTCCGGTCAAGTCCGGCCGCCCATTCCAGCATGCGTCTGCCCAGAGTTAAGGTGTTTCCGGAAAACGTCGAATCATCGTTGATGCTGACTGGCAACGGGAATTGCACGCGGCGAGCGAGGGCAACGTTGTTGCCGTTGTTGGTGTTGGCGAGCGCACCGCCTGTTTCGATCGCAACTGCAGAATTACTGCCGGCCACCGTGGCCAACACGATCGCACTTGGCGCGGTAGTGCCGCCCATCCGCCCAACGTTATACACGCTCGAACCCAGTGAAAAACTGCCTGTCGGAAAGACATTCGTGACGTAGTGGCTGTTGTTCGTAATCGTCACCGTTGCCGATGAAGTGGTCGTCGTGGAAGAGCTGCACAACCCCAATTCGTCGACTTGAGTTAGATGCTCGCTCATAACTCCAATTGGCGCGAAGCGCAATATGTTTCCGATTTGTCCGGAAGTGCTCTCATCGGGTAAGTACACGGCGCGATTCTGCGTGAAGGCGGTAGTGAAGCTTGCTTGCGCTGCGCCATCCCAGATCGTATTGACTGTATAGCCCCACGACTCCATTTCCGCCTTGCGGTCCGCCTCGGCTGTTGTCAGCGAACCACTGTTGCGGGTCACCATCAAGATATTGATGGCTGCGGCTGGAGTACTGCTGAAAGTCGCCAGCAGCCAAACTGCTATGTAGATGACGAAGTGTCGACCGCGCATAGACAATCCTTTCGATTTGCGCCTAAACACGTAATCAGAACGGCGTGACGTCGCCAGCAAACTATTACGGTCCGGATGCGCACTGCTTTGGGTCTCTAGAACCATACCTCCGCACAGTTTTCTCCGGTCGCATGGGTGACTTCAGTCAGGCCCCTCCTTTTGCGCGGGCTGCCGATCATGCCGGATTTACCGAGTAAGAGGTCAGGCCACGGTTTCGCGAAACAAGTCGCCTGAACTGCCGCAAGCGAGGGGACAGCTCACCTGACCTGTCGCACCGCGGTACCCCAAATCCTTGACGCTGCTTCAGCCTCACCGCAGAATGAAAAATTCCAGCGATAACGGTAATTCCACTGGCGTGGCGCAGCGCAGCCACTCGTTCAGCCTCGTCGATATACAACAACGATTATTCTGCAGGCAGTCGCTGGTGCGTGCGGTCCAGAGGAAACGGGCGATGAAATTGTCTTTCTGCAAGGCGGCGTTCGTCGCCATCATGTTGAATATCGCGGGCGTTGCCGGATCTGTTGCGACTTGCCTGGCTGCAATTTCCGTGGGGCACGTCGACGATTTTCAAGATGGCACCACGCAGCATTGGCGCTGGGACAAACGGGCGGCGTGGTCCCAAACAGCGTCGAAGATGAGGGACCACTGGGAGTCGGCGACCACGCACTTTACTTCGCCAGCGGGAATTTCCCCTTACCTCCCCGCGCGGCCGTCGTAAACGAATCCGATCAGGGATTCCCGGGACCCGCGAATTGGCAAGGAAATTGGACCGCCGAGGGCGTGACCAAAATATCTCTCGACGTGCGAAACGGCGGTACTCTTCCAAACACGGACGCGCTGACATTGAGGCTGGGCATCGCCGGGCCAGGCGGAGCAAGCGCATTCGGCGATGTCTATATCACGGATGGTTTTCCCGTGCCGCGTGACAACAACTGGCATTCCTTGGTATTCGACGTGCTTGCTGCGGACTTTACGCCAGTCGGCACGGGAACCGACATCAACGCGGCCCTCGCCGGCGTAACTCAATTCCGCGTCATTCATCAGCCGGGCGATGATTTCCGTGGTGCGCTGCAGCCAGCTGAGTTCTATCTGGATAACATTCGCACCATCGGCGCGGCAACAATGGTGCCAGGCGACTATAACCGCAACGGCACGGTCGACGCCGCCGACTATGTTGTCTGGCGAAAAATGCTAAATCAAGCCGTGACGCCGGGTTCGGGCGCTGACGGCACTGGTCCCGGAGGCACCCCGGATGGAGTCGTCAATGATTTGGACTACGGTTTTTGGCGATCACAATTCGGCAGCACATCAGCCGCAGCCGGTTCAGCCTCGAACTCGAGCGTTGTGCCAGAACCGGCGGCGTGGACGATATTTCTGTTCTTAATTCCGGCAATCGTTCGCCGGCAGCGATGAATCAGGTTGGCCGGCAAAAGTCCCAGCTGCCCGGGGCCCATGGCTCCCATCTTAAAATCTTCTTGTCTATAATGCCGCCTATCGCAAGCGAACTGTCGCTTTGCGTCACGTAAGGCTGGTTGGCCTTGGCGGAATAGACCTGTTGGGCTGCTGGGCCTGACCTACACGACAGGAGAAGTTCGATGCGAACAAGTCGTCGCGAATTCCTGAAGCGTTCTGCAGCGGCGAGTGCCGTCGTCTCGTTGCCCTTTGTTTCATCGCGGTCACAAGTTCGAGCTCAAGACGTCAATAGCCAGCTCACAGTTGCTGCCATCGGCGTCGGCGGCAGCCGAGGCGCTATTCGCAGGGTGGCGCGATCGGGAGACGGGCGGCGCAGCACGCGCGCATGATCGCCGTCTGCGACTGCGACGAAGTCCACATGGACGAGTTTAGCAAGCACTTCGAGAACAAGCTGGCGAAGTACGCCGATTACCGCCAATTACTGGAGCGCGAAAAGCCAGATATCGTCACGATCGGCACGCCGGACCACTGGCACGTACCCATCGCGATCGCCGCGCTGACAGCCGGCTGCGATGTGTACTGCGAGAAGCCGCTCACACTCACGATTGAGGAAGGAATCCAGATCTGCAACGCAGTCAAGGATACTGGCCGCGTGTTTCAAGTCGGCACGCAGCAGCGCAGCGAAGACGGATCGAGGTTCCTTCAGGCGATTGTGATCGCGCAAAGCGGCCGGCTTGGCAAAAACGTCAAGGCCTACGCGGCAATCGGCGGCGGCACCGTCGGCGGCCCGTTCGAAAACACTAAACCGCCCGAAGGCCTCAACTGGGATATGTGGGTCGGCCCCGCGCAAGAAGCTGATTACTCCAACGAACGACGCAAAGAGTTCCGCTGGTATTACGACTACTCCGGCGGCAAGATGACCGATTGGGGCGCGCATCACATCGACATCGCCCAGTGGGCGCTCGGTCATGATCAGACCGGCCCAGTAAAAGTCAGCGGCAAAGGCAAGTTCACGCCCATCGTGCCGGATCATTTCGACTGGAATGCCTATCTGGCCGGCAAGGCGAAACTGCCCAATGGCTACCACACGCCCAGCGAGTTTGGCATCGACTTGGAGTATGCGGACGGCTCGGTGCTTCACGTTTGCGACAACTACAATCGCGAGGAGGGAAACATTCATTTTCCCAATGGCATTTTGCTGGAAGGCGACGAGGGCCGCATTTACGTCAACCGCGATCGGCTGACCGGCAAACCGGTTGAGGAATTGACAGACGCCGACAAGAAGGAGTTACAGGATCAGATCGTCAAGCTTTACAAGGGCAAGCAGCCGGGCGACCACATGCGCGATTTCTTCGACGCCGTAAAAAGCCGTGGCGTGCCGATTTCGGACGTTGAGTCACACCATCGCACGATGACATCCTGCCATTTGTGCAACATCGCACTGATGCTGGGACGCGACTTGAAGTGGGACCCCGAGAAGCAAGCGTTCGACGGCGACGAGCAGGCGACGATGCTCATGTCCCGCCCACGGCGAGAGAAGTATTCCTGGGACGTGACGACGCTAGGTCACGTGTTCCGGGGAGCTTGATGTGGTCGCCTGGAGCCTTTCGCATCGCCTTGCGAATAGGCTGGCAAGTTAACAACGTCGCCGTGCAACGCGTCGCCGCTCTCCTCTTACAGTCTTCCCTTGGCGGGGATTGAGTCTTCACGCGGCGTTTCCTAAGATAAACGCCATTGTCTGGCAAATTCAGCCGCGTTGCGATCCTTGGCGGGAGCGAATCAATGGAGGAGAAGTGGCCGATCGGCGTGTTTGCGAGCATCGATGCCGGTTTGGGCGTGCGGCTGGAAGTGGCTCATGAGCTGGGCGTACCGACCATCCACCTGCACACGCCGAGCCGGCCCTCGCGCACGCCGCAGCGCGCGGCCGAGTTTCTTGACCGGCTATCCGAGCTGGGCATCCGAATCACCTGCCTCTTCGGCGGTTTTGAGGGCGAAAGCTACGCGGATATTCCGACGGTGAAGCGCACCGTGGGCCTGGTGCCGCGCGAGACGCGCACCGCCCGCACCGCCGAGCTGAAAGCGATTGCCGACTTCGCGCGCGAATTGAGCGTCGACGCCGTCGGCGTTCACATTGGGTTCGTACCACACGACCCGTCGGACCCGGATTATCGAGAATTGATCGAATTGACCCGCGGCGTTTGCGACCATTGCAGCCGCAACAACCAGGCGTTGCACCTGGAGACTGGGCAGGAACCGGCCGATGTGCTGATCCGATTTCTCGACGACGTTGGCCGCGACAACCTATTCGTAAACTTCGATCCGGCAAACATGATACTGTATGGCGCCGGCCAGCCGCTGCCCGCGCTGGAATTGCTTGGTACGCGCGTGCGGAGCGTGCATTGCAAAGATGCCAAGTGGTCGGACCGGCCGGGAGAAACATGGGGGCGCGAAGTTGCGCTAGGCGAAGGCGACGTCGACTTCGCCGCGTTCTTGGCCACGCTTGAGCGCATCGGCTTCGATGGGCCGCTGACGATCGAACGCGAGATTCCGCAGGAGCCGGAGAGGCAAAAGGCCGAAATCGGCCGGGCTATTGACTTGTTAGAACGACTTAAGCGTGAACGCTCATAGTTACTTCGGGCTGAATAATGCTTGAGAAAAGACAAGGAGACAAGGAGAGGGGGAGACAAGGAGATTCGCTTGCCAACCGCGTTCTCCTTGTCTCCCTGTCTCCTTGTCTCCCCTTCTCGCCAATTTCGCGCGACGTGCGATTTTAACACAGGATCCACATATGGTCCGCACTCGTCTCTCGGTGATGATGTTCCTGCAGTACTTCGTGTGGGGCGCGTGGGGCGTTACGTTGGGCACGTACCTGTCGAATGTATTGACCGCGGATGGGTCGCGCGTTTTTTCCGACACGTTCGTGGGCTATGCGTTCGGCGCGTCGGCCGTCGCGGCGATGATCGCCCCGTTTTTCGTGGGGATGGTGGCCGACCGGTTTTTCTCGACCGAACGACTGCTGTGCGTTTTGCACCTCATCGGCGGGGCCGTTCTTTGGTACTTGCCATCGATGCTCACGCCGGAACGGTTTTATGTCGTGATCGTTCTATATTTTCTCGCCTATATGCCGACGCTGGCGCTGACGAATTCGCTTTCGTTCCGGCACCTGGCGGACCCGGCCAAACAATTTCCGTTCATCCGTTTGTTTGGCACGATCGGGTGGGTTGTCGCCGGACTGCTGGTCGGATACCTGCTCGTGACCGGCGACCAATGGGGGCTCACGATCCAGCGGCCGCTTTTTCTACCGTTCACGATTCAGTTGGGCGAAGCGCTGGGGCCTGAGGCCAAGATCGAGCCGACGGCGATCCCCATGAAGATCGCGGCGATCGCGGAGTTGGTCCTGGGACTGTACTGCCTGGTCCTGCCCCACACGCCGCCGACAAAGGGCGACGGACGATCGGCGAGCGACGTGCTGGGGATGGGCACGTTATCGCTGATGAAGGATTGGTCGTTCTTCGTATTTGTGGTGGGCGCGTTCCTGATCTGCATTCCGCTCCAGTTCTACTATTCGTTTGCGAATCAGTTTCTAAACGAATTGAATTTTCCCCACCCGGCCGCCAAGCAGACATACGGGCAAATGCTGGAAGTAGTTTTCCTGGCGATCATGCCGTTTTTGTTTCTCAGGCTGGGTGTGAAATGGATGCTTGTTGTAGGAATGGGCGCGTGGGCCCTTCGATACGTTTTGTTTGCCTATGGCGATACCGGGCCGGCCGTGTGGATGTTGTATGTCGGCATTCTGATCCACGGCATCTGCTATGACTTCTTCTTTGTTACTTGTCAGCTTTACGTCGACAGTAAGGCGGCTCCCGACGCGCGGGCTTCGGCCCAAGGATTCATCGCGTTCGTTACTCTAGGGCTGGGATTATTCGTCGGCTCGCTGATATCCGGGCAAGTCGTGGAATATTTTGCTACGCCCGACGCCACCGTCCCACACAACTGGCAAGACATCTGGTTGGTGCCCGCAGCGATGGCCGGCGTGGTCATGGTTCTTTTTGCTTTGCTGTTTTATGAACGCGGCGACGGTCGCACGCACGGCAGTTTGAATCCTGAGAAAGCCACCCGTCTTCCCGAGGAGGCACCGCGTTGATTCGCGTCGGCATCGTCGGGATCGGCTTCATGGGCTGGATCCATTGGCTCGCCTATCAAAAAATTCGCGGCGCGCAGGTGGTTGCCATTTCCACGCGCGACAAGCGGCGGCTGGCCGGTGATTGGCGCGGCATTCAAGGCAACTTTGGCCCGCCCGGCGAACAGGTCGATCTTAAGAACATCGCTGCCTACGGCGACCTCGACGAATTGCTTGCGGACGAACGAATCGATCTGGTCGACATCACGCTGCCGACCTATCTGCATGCCGACACGGCGATTCGTGCGCTACGTGCCGGCAAGCACGTTCTTTGCGAAAAGCCGATGGCCTTGCGCATGTCGGACTGCAGGCGTATGGTTGCGGCCTCGAAGAAGGCCGTAGGGTGGGCATCGCCCACCAGGAATGGGAAACGGCGGCCATCATTGGTGGGCGGTGCCCACCCTACGGCTCCCCGCCCCCTGCTGTTTATCGGCCACGTGTTGCCATTTTTCCCTGAGTACAATTGGGCGCTTAAAGTGGCGAGCAGCGGCAAGTACGGCCGCGTGCTCGGTGGTGCGTTTCGTCGCGTGATCGTCGACCCGCCTTGGGCAAAGAACTTCTGGTCGGCAGAGCACATCGGCGGCCCCATGCTCGACTTGCACATCCATGATGCCCACTTCATTCGCCTTTTGTTCGGCATGCCCGCATCGGTAATGACGCAAGGCCGCATGCGAAATGGGCTGCCCGCATTCTGGCATACGCAGTTTCGTTTCGCCGATCGTAACCTAACCGTTGAAGCCACCAGCGGCACAATCGACCAGCCCGGCCGGCCATTCACGCACGGCTTTGAAATTCACCTGGAGCGGGCCACCCTGGCGTTCGAGTTTGCCGTCATCGGCGGCGACGCTCGCTACTTGTGCGAGCCGGTATTGCTCGACAATAAGGGCGGCGTACAGCACCCTAAGCTAGCGGGCGGCGACCCGGTAGATGCTTTTGTCGATGAGCTCAGCGAAGTTGCCCGCAGCATCCGCGCAGGCCGCCCGTCGAAGATACTCGGCGCCGAGCTGGCCCAAGACGCGATGCGAATCTGCGAAGCGCAGTCGAGCAGCTTGCTCCGCGGAAAGGAAGTAAAGCTTTGAATGCTAGTGCCACTGCTGGCTTGTCCAGCAGTGTTAGAATGCCAGGGCCTTGCGGCATCATTTCCTACCCATTATTCCAGCTGGAAATATTCTTCTTCGGTCAACCGCAAGGTCCTATCGAGTATGCACTGCTGGGCAAGCCAGCAGTGGCACCCAGCGAGGCACGCCATGCTACAATTCCGGCATGGCCCTGTTGATCGACGGCTACAATCTGCTGCATGTGAGCGACATTTTCGCCGGCGAAGGCGCCGGGACCGAGCTGCATCGCTCTCGAATGGCGCTGCTCGAATTTCTCGCGAAGTCGATCGATCTGCGCGAGCGGAACCAAACAACGATTGTCTTCGACGCGGCGGGTGCCCCGCCCGGCTTGCCGCGCAGAATGACTCACGAGGGCATGACCATTCACTTCGCCCGCCGGCATTCCGACGCCGACGAGATGATCGAGGAGTTGCTCGAGCAATCGCCAGCGCCGCGTGAGCTGGTCGTAGTTTCGAGCGATCACCGCGTGCAGCGCGCCGCTCGGCGGCGTGGTGCTGTGTTCATCGATAGCGAGCAGTGGTACGCCGAGCTGCGAGCCGCCCGAATGAAGCGCCTCGAGAATGAAAAGACTACGCGCTGATCTCGATGACAAGGCGACGCCTGACGAGATCGCCTATTGGATCGACGAATTCGCCGACGCTCCGCCCGACGAGTTGCCAGCGAATCCATTTCCTCCCGGCTACGCAGACGACGTAACTGAGGAGTGAATCAGAGTGCGGGGAGCTTTGGCGCCGGCTTCGGATTGCATCGCTTCCACTGTCGGCGTTGGAGACGCGTCACGCAGTCATTATTCAGTCGGCCGATACCGACGGCGGCGACGACCTCTCAGCCGGACGGATCGACATCTCGCCCGTCGAGCGCAAGTCGATTTCATACGTCTGGTTCGGCCGCACGCGAATGGAAACGGCGTTGCCGTGTGCGGCGTGGATGCCAAGCTCAGCCGCCCGCCGGCTGTCGTTGGCAATGAGCCAGAAGTCGTTCCAGATCTTCTTTTCGAATTCCGACATATCGCTGCCGCGCGCGTACGCGGTGGGTCGAGTCCCGACCGTGTCCAAATGAAATCCGTCGGCCGGGTCCTGATACTCGCCAAATAGCCGCTGGAACAAGCAAATCGCAGTCGATCGATCGAGATCCGCCTCTTCGATATATTTGTCGTCAAACGTCACGCGCAAGTAATCGACGTACACCATGTCACCGACAATCTCGAACTGCTTGGCGTCGCCGATTGGATCGCCGTTGTCGCCTACCTCGACAAATTCAATTCGAGTCACAAGATTCTTGGGCACCTCGTTATCGGTTTCGTCTGCGGCAGCCGGCACCGCATTGTCAGCCCGTTGGCGCTGATCCAACACGGTCAGCCGCGCGACACGGCGCGTGACCTTTAGCAACTGCATCGCGATCTGCTGCCGTTCGATTTGTGCAGCCTGCTCGGCATTCTGAGACGCAAGCTCGACGTTTTTCTGTTGCTCCGCTACCAGTGACTCGTGCGCCTTTTGCAAATTCGTGAGTGTTTGCTCTAGTTCCGCCTTCGTGGTAGCGAGACGCTTCTGCGGTTCGTTATAGATCTCATACGCCTTGTAACCACCGAAGCCGGCCCCGCCGACAAGCACGAGCATCAGCAGCGTGCGCAGTGTTGTGTTCACATTGCTGATGGTTTGGTTCATCGCGCCCATAGCCAGGTCTCGTTGGTTGCAGCAATTCGACGCGCCGTCACAGTCTCATATTGAAGAATACCACGCTCTTTGCACCCAAACAAATCATGCGAGGGGCAAGCCAGCTAAACGATGTGTGTTTGGCGAGCACGTCGCCGATTAGGTCATATGTCCCACGACATCCGGCGCGGCCGATCTCATTGCCGCTTCTAATTTGAGAATGATCGTGAACTCAGCGCCGCCGCTCGCCGGCCGCTCGACGACGATGCGTCCGCCATGATCGGTGACGATTCGCCAGCATTTCGACAGGCCAAACCCCAGGCCCCGCCCGGCCTCGCGGCCGCTGAAAAATGGATCGAAGATCCGCTCACGAATAGTTTCGGAGATACCTGGACCATCGTCGCGCACACTGATTTCCGCCAAACATTCATCGCCGATTTCCGTTTGGCGCACTGACACGCGAACATGGCCACCCTCGCCGGTCGCTTCCAACGCGTTCGTCACGAGCGCACGTACGGCAACGGCAAGCTGCGTGACGTCAGCCTGCGCCTCCATGGAAGTCGACATCGAGTCAAATGCAAGCTCGGTGTCTTGTTCCGCCGCGATTTCGCTTAGTTCGTCGACGATCTGGCGTGCAATCTGCCGCAAATCGCACGTTTTGAAATTCAATTTCGGTGGACGGGCAAAGAGCATCAGGTCGGCGATCATTTCATGCGCCCGCATTGCCTGGCGATAAATCGCCAGAAGCTTGCGTGAACGTTCCGGATCGGGTTCGTCTCGAAGAAGCGTCTGGGCCCGAACCGCGATATTGGCCAGCGGATTATTAATTTCGTGACTGGCGCCATAGGCCAGTTCTTTCATCGCTTCCAGTTTTTCGTGTGCAAGTCGCGCGTTAAAATCTGCAAGCCGATGCTCGTATTCCGCAAACCGGGCAACAAGCGCGGGTAAGCGAATTTCAATCTCGCTGCTATACGAGCTCCGGGAATCGTCTTGACGTGCAAGCGCGGCCGTCAACTGCCTGATGAGGCAGCCCGCCAACCAGTTTATTGCCTCGTCCGACGAGCCAACCGGCCGCTCCAAATCGAGCTGCGCCGCTTGCACGACCCATGCGGCCACGGCCGGATCGCGGGCCAGGGCGATCGCCAGTTCTCGCTGGCGCAGTCGCCTCATCGGAGGCCAGCAGCGCGCGCTCCAATCCAATCGCTGTCAATTCTGCCACGGGAACGCGCTCGAGAAACTCACTACGCGCGGGATCACGAGCATGACGCAAATAGAGCATTGAGAATCGGGCGCCGCGGCTCTTCGGAAGTGGCGGCGCAGCGTCTTAGCCGCGAGGAACCGTTTCGACGTCGAGCAATTGGCAAATCCGGTCGATCAACGCTTCCACGTCGAACGGCTTCTTGATGAAGTCGTTGGCGCCGGCGTCGCGCAGCTGCTGAATCTTGTCTTCTTCGACCATGCCCGAGATGCAGATGATCCGCACATCGTCCATCGTCTTGTCGCTGCGGACGAGCTGGCAGACTTCCTTGCCGTTGATATCCGGCAGCATGACGTCGAGCACGACCAGGTCGGGCCGGAACTCCTTGATCAGCATGCCGGCGCCGAAGCCGTTGTTGACGCTGCGGACTTCGAACCGGCCGTCGCGCTCCAGCTGGTCGACGATCAGTTCGACCAGATCCTCGTCGTCGTCGACGACGAGAATCTTGCGCTTGCCGCTGTCGAGGGCGTCGGTCGGGATGCCGTTATCGCGCATGAACGCGTAGAGCTGGTCGCGCGGAATGCGGCGGAAGCGGCTGCCGGGGACGCGGAAGCCCTTCAACTGGCCGGAGTCGAAGCAGCGAATGATCGTCTGCTGGCTGACCTTGCAGATCTTAGCCGCTTCGCCGGTTGTGAAGACGGTTTTCATGCGCTCAACCACCCCTCTCCTTAGTTGATGGTAAGACGATCCATGCCCATTGCGTGCCGCCGGATTCGTATCGAGTGGTCGAATCCAATAGTCCGGCCGATACGTTAGAGCAATCGAGAGGAAACTGCCCTCTAGCACCCGGCATCCGCAGAACCCTTAGTTAACTGCTGTTTCCACAATTGTACGGGGGGTCGCAATCGGCAGGCTTAACCATAGCTGCCGAAGTTGCCTGCTTTGCCAGATGTCAGCGAATTATATCGGAGCGATTGGCTGAGTCAATATCGGTCGATTTGACGTAAAACGTTTCTGCACAAAATGGTTGTGATGGAAACGCAACGGAGAGCGGTCCAAATTTTGTGATAGTGATCGATTTTGAGTCAATAGGGCAGACGGCTGTGCATGTCTGCAGCTATGAACCTTGGCGAAACGCCGGCATGCAAGCGATGGCTGTGTCCGGAAAAGTCGCAGTCCATGTTGCCTGAAACGGCGCGGCTTAACGTGGTGTCGGCCGTCTTTCCCTTGCCGTCGAGATGCACCATCAACAGGGCGATATCGGCCGGCGTGATGCCGCTGACGCGGCTGGCCTGCGAAAGATTGCGCGGCCGAATGCGCGAGAGCTTTTCTCGGGCTTCGGCCCGCAGATGGACAAGGCCCTCGTAATTGAAAGCTGTCCGGAATTCGCTTTTGGGCAAGTCGCGATCCTGGCGATCGACTTCGGCCTGCTGTCGTGCGACATAGCCAGCGTATTTCAGGTCGCACAGCACCTGCTGGACGACGATTGCGATCTTGGCCGCCAAGTCGGGCAGGCGAGCAACAGCGTCGGCCCACGTCGCATCTGGCCGACGCAAGATATTTTGAGAGCGGCACGCCGTCTTGTCGTTGTCGCATCAAGCAAGGCGGCAACGCGTGTCGATCTCGCGCCAGCTTTCGTTCGAGCCGGTGCCAACGGTCGTTGGCCGACCAGGCCGCGCTTGTAACGCCAGCGGCGTCAGCCGGCGGTCGGCGTTGTCGTGCCGCAGCAGAAGGCGGAACTCGGCCCGGCTGGTGAACATGCGATAGGGCTCATCGACGCCGCAGGTCACCAGGTCGTCGATCAGCACGCCGATGTACGCCTGGTTGCGATCCAGAATCAGCGGCTCGCGCCCGGCAAGCGCGAGCGCCGCATTCGCGCCGGCGATGAGACCCTGGGCCGCCGCTTCTTCGTAGCCAGTCGTGCCGTTGATCTGGCCGGCGAAGTACAGGCCGGCGACGCGCTTCGTTTCCAGCGTCGGCTGCAGCTGATCGGGCGGCGCGTAGTCGTACTCGACCGCGTAGCCGTAGCGCATGATCTCGGCCCGCTCCAGGCCGGGGATCAGGCGGAAAATGGCGTCCTGCACATCGCGCGGCAGGCTGGTCGAGATGCCGTTGACGTAGACTTCTCGCGTGTGTCGGCCCTCCGGCTCCAGGAACAGCTGGTGCCGCGACTTGTCGGCGAAGCGCACGACCTTGTCTTCGATCGACGGGCAATAGCGCGGGCCGCTCGAGTGGATCTGGCCGCTGTACATCGGGGCGCGGTGCAGGTTCGCGCGGATCAGGTCGTGCACGGCTTCATTCGTGTAGGTGATGTAGCAGGGCAGCTGCTCGACGACGAGCCGATCGGTGAGAAACGAAAACGGCTCGCGGCTCATCGTCGCCCGGCTGCAGTTCGAGCGCGGTCGTAGTCGATCGTGCGGCCGTTGAGCCGCGGCGGCGTGCCCGTTTTGAACCGCGCCAAGTCGAAAGCCGAGCCGCGCAAGCGCGCCGCTGATGCCGGCGGTCGTGCCTTCGCCGGCGCGGCCGCCGGGCGTTTTCGTTTCGCCGGTGTGCATGAGCGCTTGCAGAAACGTGCCGGTCGTGAGCACGACGGCGCGAGCGCGGTAGATCGGCATCGCCGCGGACGCGAACGCCGGTGATGCGAGAGCGAGGATGTCGAATGATCGGGGTCGAGTGCAGTTCCGATATTCTGCACTCCTGACTCCGTCACTCTGCCTCGCTTCGACGAGCAAGTCCTCGACCACCTCCTGCCGCAGACGTGAGGTTCGGCTGCTCCTCGATGAGTCGCTTCACCTCCGCCTGATACGCTTTCTTGTCGGCCTGCGCCCGCGGGCTGTGCATGGCCGGGCCCTTGCTGCGGTTGAGCATGCGGAACTGAATGCCGGTGGCGTCGATGGCCCGGCCCATCGCGCCGCCGAGGGCGTCGATCTCGCGGACGATCTGCCCCTTGCCGACGCCGCCGATCGCCGGGTTGCAGCTCATCTGGCCGACGGTGTCGCAATTGGTCGTCAGCAGCGCCGTCTTCGCGCCCAAGCCGCGCAGCCGCCAGCGCCGCTTCGGTCCCGGCATGGCCGGCGCCGACGACGATGACGTCGAAATCGTATTGGCTATTCATACCTAAAGATCATAACGGTGTCCGGCTCACCATTCCAATGCAGTCTAAAAATTGGCCGTCAGTGCTTCAGCACACAACGAGTTTCCAGAGCGTGGTTCAGTTACCGGCGCGATGCTACAATTTGATAGGAGCAGCCATATGCTGATCAATGACGGTTTGACTTTTCGCGAGATCGTAATGAAGGATCCATTGCCCAAAGGCGTGATCCAGCAGTCAGTTATTGATTTTCTCAAGTGCCGGCAGGATGCCGCGATCTATGGCGCGATGGCTGTCAATGCGTACATCGACGAGCGGCGGATGACCGAGGATGTCGATATCGTTTCGCCGCGCGCAAAGAATTCGCCGAGGAGCTGCGTCAGTACCTGGGCAAACAACTTCATATTGCAGTAAGAGTGCGATCCGTCCGCGAAGGGATCGGATATCGACTATATCAGGTACTCAAGCCCAAAAATCGCCATTTGGTCGATGTACGAGCTGTCGATGTGATGCCTGCAATTCAGATGGTAGATGATGTGCCGGTGTTAACGCCCGCAGAGGTAATCGCAGGCAAAGTGATCTCCTGCGTGCGGCGCAAGGGAAAACCAAAATCATTCACGGACCGGCGCGACTTGGCTCACATGCTGCTGCGATTTCCAGAACTCAAGGCGGAAAATGGCCTCGTGGAGCAACGACTGCAGTCGCTGGGCGCCGGTGAAGATGCGATTGCTTTTTGCGCCAGCTTGTAGCGGAAGAAATCCTGCAGGAAGAAGAGGACGACGAGTTCGCGTAGGGCAGCCCTCAGCCAGCGTTATGGTCCACGCCCGCCATCAATCCAGCGACGGATAGATCTTCATCGATGTCTGGCCAGTGCAGGCTCACGCCACCGCCGCCGATTTCGTAATTTGCCCGTTGCGGCGGCGTCGCATCGCGCAGCAGCGGAAACCAATTCAGAGGCACGCTCAGCACGCGCCCGTCGGTAAACGTCACTTTCATCGTGAGGTCGTCAAACTCAATGTGTCTTGCGAGTGCGGTCGTCGGTACGAAGGCACGCTGGAATTTTGGTTTCGACTCAGCCGAAGTGCTCATGCCAGGCCTCTAGTAAAAATTCTTGGTGTTCCTGCACTAGTCGTTCAACTTCATTGACTTCTCTTACGTTGAATCCGTAGTTGGCCGCCAGTTGCACAGGTTCGAGCCAGAATTTCGCCTCGTCTCCAGATGCCTTGACGTGAATATGTGGCGGTTCGTTGCTCTCGTTGCTGAAAAAGACGAAACGATATCTTCCGATTCGCAAGACAGTAGGCATGCCGTCGCTCAGCCATCGGTGGAAGCGACCACGGAGTCCCACAATGAATCTTGGCTACTAAAGCGGAAGCAGTCAATAAGATACACGGCTGGAACAATCTTACCGTCGGTGCTCGACACCCGCGTGCCAGCCGTGGAAGAACAGGTCGCGTGATTGCATGCCGACGTCAATGGAGCCATTAAGAAATGCATCCTCGGCTACATGCAAGTCGGTGATCCAAAGTGCCTGGTAACCAGCACGCAGGGCCCAGCACTTGTTCAGCCGGCACACGCCTGATAGCGATGCTTCAGCAATGTACGAGATCTCCGACAGTTCGGAGACATCGTTGTTAACAACGTCCGAGAAATCGGTCCGCGCTTCGTTTACAGCTGTCAGAGGGTTGTCGGAGAACTCTGAAGTGCTAAATACGCCCATCAAGTTCGTATATTTGATCCGGTTGTAATACACGCCGGCGTTTACAAACCCTTCAACTGAGAGCCGACGCATCGGGCGCCAAAGGTCGTGGCGCAGCCCTACCTGAAAACCGATCAGGTTATTTTCGACATCGAAGATGTTAAAGCGGTCTTGCTCGAGAGTCTGAATCGATGCCCCGGGAGTCGGTAGCGGCGGCATAGGAATTTGTTGATCGATCGTATCATTTATTTCGTCGTCAAATTTGACATACCGAACGCCGCAATAGGGTCGCCACACTCGACTGCAGTCGTCACGCACGAAGTTCAATTCGCCGGAATGGAAGCTGGAGCGGTAGTGAATACTGCGCTGCTCAAAAGAATTAGCTGGAACTACTATTCCGCCGGGTCCATCCGGGTCGAGAAAAGGTGAGATCTTCGGAAACACGACGGACGCGTTCCACTCTTCAATGCCCTCGTAGCCGGCATGCATTTGCCAGGTGTAGTGCGGGAACTTGCTGATAAACGACACCCGGCCGCCGGGCTCGTAATCGAATTGGTCGGTAAGGTAAGGACCTGGTGGCGGAGGAGCAGTAACGCCTGGCATAAACTCCGTTGCTGCGATACCTGCCAAATTTGCATCCTCGCGCATCATCACCATGCCGTCCACGGCCACATCCCAGCGGCAGCCGACGTCCCAGTCGTCGCACGCGCCGGGGCCGGTGCGGAACGGCGAGCCGCCGCAGCCCCACGGCCAATCGGTCGGATGGCCTCCGCCATACGGCTTGACGCCGCGTCGCTGCGAAGCTGCTTCCTCGGTTCCAAATGGCGGGACTAACTCTTCTTCGGTGGGTGTGGTCGAATCGAGCAGCGGTGTTGGAGGCAGGACGGTTGGGTCTTGCGGCGGAATTGGCATCACCACATCGGGCGTGACGGCCGGGTCCGTCATCGGCACGGCAATTGGGGCTTGCCAGTTTGCCGTCTCGAACAGCGACGATAGAGTGTCGTCGGCAGCGGCTTCAGATCCTGGCACCACGGACCCACAGCAAACGGCGACCACAAGCAGGCATGCCATGCCCGCCCGCGTGATTCGTAATTGAATGGCTCTGAACAACACGCCGGCCCCCCGAAAACGGCGCCGAGCGCCGCGGCGTTACGACACAAAAATGACAAGAATTCGGATCAGGTTGTAGCGGTTAATCCACTTATGGCGCACGTGACGCGTAGAACGGTTATGCAGCCAGTGAGGATTGCATCGGCTCGTATCCAGCAACGACGCTACAAGATGCTGCGCCTGGGGAAATCTCGACGCAGAATACGCATTGTGAAATGCGATCGTGGTGCTAGCGATAAAGCGAACTGGACTGGTCGCTAAAGCGACCAGTCCGTATGAAGCGCCCCACGGCCTGACGATGGCAGCGCCAGCCCTTAAAG
Source organism: uncultured Planctomycetota bacterium (assembly GCA_963713365.1). Taxonomy (GTDB): domain Bacteria; phylum Planctomycetota; class Planctomycetia; order Pirellulales; family Lacipirellulaceae; genus JABDGM01. The sequence goes on from CAVQLN010000019.1 coordinate 181,087, forward strand.
CATCGTTCGCAGCGACGCCAGGCAGGCATCGACCTGGTCGTCGGTGCCGACGCTGATTCGCAGCCCATCGCCCCACTCGGGATAGCGCATGTAACGGACAAGAACTCCGGCATCTTTGAGCTGCCGGTAAATCGGTTCGACCGGCATGCTTTCATGGGGCGCCCAAACGAAATTCGCCTGCGAATCGACAGCCGCAAATCCGAGCTCGCGCAAGGCCGTTGTCATGCGATCACGCGTCGTCACGATGGCAGCACGAGTTTCGGAGAGCCACTCTTGGTCATCAATGGCCGCCGTGGCGCCGGCGATCGACAGCGCATCGCAATTGTACGAGTCCTTGACTTTGCGAAGCTCGCGGATAACTTGCGGCTGCGCAACGAGGTAGCCGAACCGCAGCCCCGCAAGCGCATACGACTTGCTCAGCGTGCGGGCCACCATGATTTTTTCGTTCGCGGCAACGAGCGACAGCGCAATTCGTGTCGGCGAAGTCGACGTAGGCTTCATCGACCAGAACAGGGCAGGGCAGGGCATCGGCGATCTCGGCCACCTTTTCCGGCGGGACCATCGTGCCCGAGGGGCTATTGGGGTTTGCCAGGTACGCGAGCCGCACCCAGTCGTTTGGCTTCGAGAATTCGGCAGGCAGCGACCAGTCGGCGTTGTAATTAATAATATCGCAGGCCGCACCTTGGATCTCGGCCAGCGTGCGATAGAGCAAGGTAGCTTGGATTCGCGAAGCGAACCATGTCGCTCGTGCCGACGAAGGCTCGAGTGACGATCGTGAGAATGTCGTCGCTGCCATTGCCGCAAAGGATCCAATCCGGATCGACGCCCAGCAGCTCGCCGGCGCGAATGCGAAACGCAGTCGCCAGCGGGTCGGGATATTTTTGCAGACCCTGCTGCACCACTCGACCAATCGCCGCCTTCACCTTCGGCGAGCACTGGTACGGATTCTCGTTCGTGTTGAGCTTGATGAACTTCTCACCGGTCCCGCGGTGGCTGCTCGCCGGGAACATAACCCTGTCATTTCGGCAATATTGGGTCGGACGGAAGGCATAATGAGCAGAGAGCGAGCAGGGAGCAGGGAGCTGTGGAGTAAGAACTCAATAACAAAAAACATATTAGCCGCGATCCTACGGATCGCCGGCTCCATTCACAACCTAACACTTACACTCACGTCGCAGTGACACGCTCGCGCCGTGCGCCGTGAGTCCTTCGCGCTCCGCCATGCGAATCACGTCGTCGGCAACTGCCTCCATCCCTTCTTGCGTGAAACTGAATCACACTGTGCGAGCGCAGAAAATCGTTCGACGACAGGCCGCTGGCGAAACGGGCCGTTCGCTCCCGTCGGCAGCACGTGCGACGGCCCGGCCACATAGTCGCCCAGCGCCACGGGGCTGTATGGTCCCAGGAACACTGCGCCGGCATTGCGAATCCTGCTCAGCATTTCTTCCGGCTCGGCGCAGGCAATGTGCAAGTGCTCGCTGGCAAACGTGTTGGCGAGGTTGGCCGCTTCGTCGCGCCCACTAACCATGATCGAGCGCCGAACGATTCCAGCGACTGCCGGGCCAGGTCAGCCGCGCTGAATCGTTGTTAGTTGCTTCTCCAGCTCGGCGGCCACGGCATGACAATGTTTGCTCGCTCCACGTAATCAGGACACTCGAGCCCGGCGCATGTTCGGCCTGGGCGATCATGTCGGCTGCCGCGAAATCGGGCCGCGCGGTTTCATCGGCGAGAACGACGATCTCACTCGGGCCGGCAATTGAATCGATATCCACATCGCCATACACAAACTTCTTGGCCAGCGCCACAAACAGATTGCCCGGGCCGACGATCTTATCGACCGGCACGAGCGGGCCGTTCACTAAGCCGTCCAGCCCATAGGCCAGCGCGGCGATCGCCTGCGCGCCGCCCATACGATACACCTCGCGTATGCCCAGCTCGTGACAAGTGGCGAGCACATCCTGGTTGTACGCACCGTTAGGCGTGGGCGGCGAAACGACCGCGATTTGGTTCACGCCAGCCGCCTGGGCAGGAACCGCCGTCATCAGTACTGTCGACGGATACGCGGCCGCACCGCCCGGCACGCAAATGCCAACGCGATCCAGCGGAACATAACGCTGCCGCAAGCTAGCCGCCGTGCGGAGCGTCCACACTGCACTTCTTGCTGCAGGATCGCCGTTTGAAAACGCAGGATATTTTCGCGAATGCGGCGAATCGTTTCCAGGAAATCTGGCGCCGCATGTGCGTGCGCTGACGCAAGCTCGTCGGGCGGCACCTGTAGTGTGGTGCCCGATAGCTGAACGCCGTCGAGCTGGGCCGTGTAACGCAAAACTGCTTCCAGACCTTGCGTGCGGACGTCGGAGCAAATTCGCTCGACGACTTCCGTCGGGCGCCATGGGCGTTCCGAAGACTTCCAGCGTCTTCTGCCGCCCTGCGTCGCTCACGACGTTGCCGGCCGGCGCAAGCTTTGCGCGCAGTTGCGCAATCGCCGCATGCGGCATCCGGCTGACGCGTGTCGATCCGTTGAATTGCCAGCGGCATAGGCGTAGGTCAGCCTTTGCAGGCTGACGCGACAGATTCTCAGGAGTCGTCAGGCTGGAAAGCCTGACTAACACGGGCAATAATACGTCGGCGTCGCTATTCTGTACGGAAACCCGCGAAGCGTAAACCCGAGATGCAACTTCCAATTGATCTGCGCAGCGATACAGTGACGCGTCCCACGCCAGGCATGCGCGCCGCCATGGCACAAGCGGAAGTCGGCGACGATGTGTTTGGCGACGATCCTACCGTGCGGCGGCTGGAGGAACGCATCGCGGAAATGCTCGGCAAAGAGGCCGCAGTTTACGTGCCTTCTGGCACCATGGGCAATCAATTAGGGCTACGTGTACATTGCCAGGCCGGCGACGAGTTCTTGTGCGAAGCCAATTGCCATATTCTTTGTTACGAGCAAGGTGCGTACGCACAGCTGTTTGGACTCGCTTCGCAGCCGGTCGAAGGCGACCACGGCGTGCTGCACGTCGAGCAATTGATGGGCCGCATCCGCCCCGAGAACGATCACTGCGTGCGTACGCGGCTTGTCTGCCTGGAAAACACGCACAACCGCGGCGCCGGACGCATTCAGCCGTACGACGACGTGGCGGAGATCTGCGGCTGGGCCGCCGAGAACGGCCTGGCGCGGCATTTGGACGGAGCCCGGCTTTTCAACGCCGTGGTGGCCAGCGGCATCTCGGCGGCCGATTGGGCCGCACATTTCGATACCGTCAGCGTTTGCTTTTCCAAGGGCTTGGGCGCGCCGGTCGGATCGGCATTGAGTGGCCCGGGCGATTTGATTCGCAAGGCGCGGCGGCATCGCAAAGCGCTCGGCGGCGGAATGCGCCAGGCGGGCATTATCGCGGCCGGCGCTGTTTATGCGCTCGAACATAACATTGAGCGGCTAGCCGAGGACCACGCCAACGCGCGCATCCTGGCCCAAGCGGTCCGCACTACTGCCGGCCTCAAGCTCGAACCTGAAGCCGTCGATACGAACATCGTGATCTTCGACGTCGACGCCGAACTGGGCACGGCGGCTGCGTTCTGCGCGCGGCTGCGCGACGAAGGTGTGTGGATGAACTCGACTGGTCCGCAGCGAATCCGGGCCGTCACGCACCTCGATGTCTCACGAAAACAGGTCGAACACGCCGCTCAGGTGTTGCAAGAGACAACCGCGGCGGTGCAGTCGGTTGCCGGTTGACGATCTGCAACAGAGTTAAGACGCTTTTCGCTGCGCAAGGCGCGACCATGCCTCGTCTGCCGCAAATTCGACTGCGGACATTTTTCTTCCTCCCGGCTCTCGCTTGCGTCGCCATTCCCACGATCACCGCATTCCTGTTCTTGTTCTGGCTGGGACCGTGGTACTTGTACTGACCCTGAGTTGAGATAAAGCAGACCTGAGAAACGTCAGCTAATTCCGCCTAGAATGGCCGCTCGTGCCACGCGGTCGATGCCCAGCATGAACGCGGCCGTGCGCAGCGAGACTTTGCGCTTTTGGGCCAGTTCCCAAACTTCTTCAAACGCCGTGCTGAGCGTTTTGTCGAGCTCCTGCCGCACGCGATCGAGGTTCCAGCGATAGAACTGCCGGTTTTGGGCCCATTCGAAATAACTTACCGTCACGCCGCCGGCATTGGCCAGGATATCTGGCAATACGATGATGCCGGCCTCGTCGAGAATCTCGTCGGCATCCGGCTGCACCGGTGCGTTGGCCGCCTCGATAATGATCGGCGCCTTGATGCGCGGGGCGTTTTCGGCCGTGATCACGCCGCCAATTGCCGCTGGAATCAGGACCTCGACATCTAGTTCCAGCAGTTCCGCGTTAGTGATGATCTCGGCATCGGCATACCCGCGCAGCAGGCGATTGTGTTCCATCGCGTAACGCAGCGCACCCTGCACGTCGATACCGCCCGCGCGGAAATACGCGCCGGTCGAGTCGCTGACGGCGACAATCTTGCATTCGGCTCCCGCGAGAAATTTCGCCGTATGCGTGCCGACATTGCCGAAGCCCTGAATGGCCACGCGCGCACCGGCCAGCTTCCGATTTAACCGGCCAAGCAGCTTCAACGTCAGCAGCCCAACGCCGCGGCCCGTCGCCTCTTCGCGCCCTGGGATGCCGTAATACTCGACCGGCTTTCCAGTCACCACGCCCGGATTGAAACCGTGGTACTTGTTGTACTGGTCCATGATCCAGGCCATCACGCGATGATCGGTGCCCATGTCGGGCGCGGGAATATCGGTGTCCGGGCCGATCAGCTCGTGGATTTCGTCGATGAATTCGCGCGTGATGCGCTCCAGCTCGCGCAGGCTCAGCTTGGATGCATCAATGGCGATGCCGCCCTTGGCGCCGCCATAAGGAATGTTCACGACCGCCGTCTTCCAGGTCATCAGCGAGGCCAGGCCGCGCACTTCATCAAGATCCACCTCATGGTGATAGCGCAGCCCGCCCTTCATCGGTCCACGCGCCTTGTTGTGCTGCACGCGGTAGCCGATGTACGAGCGCAGCTCGCCGCTGTCCATTTCGAGCGGGATTTGCACCTGCACCTCGCGCCGCGGCGTGACGAGAATCTTGCGCAGGCTGTCGGCCAGGTCAAGCTGATCGGCCGCCCGGTCGAAGTACATTTTCACGGCTTCAAACGAACGCATGGCGAGCTTTCATCGCTTGGAAGGCACGATTGTGATTCGTCGAGTCTGAAATAACCGGCTCGTTATCGCGATCATAGGCCTGCAGCTGTGCCTGAACAAGCAGACGCCGAGGATCGTTGTCGGGGTAGCTGCGTCATAATAGCAACCCTACACTGAGCATAGAACCACGCTCCAATAGCGCCATCATCAACATGAGCACGAGACAATCGCGCAAGTTGAACACATCGGGCGATCCGCCGCCTGGCCCAAGCCGAAATCGGCAAAACCGGTGGCTGATCGTCTCTGGCATTGCCGCAATTCTGATTCTTGCGCTGCTGATCGCAGCTTGGGACGTATTCAGCTCGCGAACCAGTACAGTTGCCGTTCCGCCGCGGAAGATATCAGCCGAGTCGCGGCAAGTTGCGACGCCGAATGACCGACACACGCAGAATGCGGCACACGCAACCGACGAAAACGACCGCTTGATCGACGACGACGGCCAGACGTTGTGGGCATCGCCGACGGCCGGCGAGCCGCTTGACCTTTCGTATCTCCCGCCTGGTGTGCAAATCGTCGTCGGCATGCGGCCCGAAGCAATCGCCAAGCATCTGGAAGGCGAAAAAATGCTTGCGTCGCTCGGACCACTCGGCGAGCAGGCCATCGGCTTTCTCGATGGTGTCCTGAAACAACCTCACGGAGTCGAGCAATGTCTCATCGGTGTCCAAACGACAAGCGATGGACGCTTGCAAACCACGATTGTCGCTCGTCTGACGGGCGGCCCTACGGCAGCGGAACATTTAGCAGCGAACCTGCCCGACGCCATCGAGAAATCGCACGGTGCGACATCATACCGGCTGGCAAATGACTGGGCGTACTGGGTTCCCGACAACGCAGATGAAAAGCTTCTGGTAGTCGCGCCGCCGGAATTGATTGGCGACATCATCGACCTCGGCGGCAATGCACCGCCGATGCGACGAGACTTTGAACGAATCTTGGAGCACATCGATGCCGATCGTCACTTCACCGTCGTTATCGCACCGAACTTTTTGTTCAGCGAAGGCGGCCGACTTTTCGCCGGCACAATGGCGCCACTTCGAGCGCCGTTATTTTGGTTCCTGGGTGATGAGCTGAGCGCTGCTTCTTTCAGCATCCATTGGGACGAGAATTTCTTTGTGGAGATAATTGCCGCCCCCACGCTCGACACCCGGCCCGAAGCCGCGGCGCGTATTCTCGCCACGCGCGTCGCGGAGATGCCCGACCGCGTGGAGAAACTTTGTCCTCGCTCTCGACCCACACCCGTTCGGCCGGCGAATCGTATCCCGCTTCCCCATGATGATTCGCAAGCTGGCTGCATATTCACGCCCGGGCGTCGAAGCGGACTACGCCGTGCTGCGCTGTTATCTGCCCGCGGTGGCCGGGCATAACTTGCTCATGGGAGCGGAGTTGAATTTAGCCGAGGCAATTGGCACTTCCGGCCCGGTCGCCACAGCTATTTCACAGGCGCCAGCGGCGAATCGGCCAGAATCGCTGCACGACCGGCTGCGACAAACGGCATCTCTTTCATTCGCCCGCGATACGCTTGAGGCCGCATTGGAGCAATTGTCCAGCCAAATCGATGTGGACATCGAAATTGTCGGCGCCGATCTGCAGGCTGAAGGAATCACCAAGAACCAATCATTCGGCATCGAGATGACCGAGAAACCGGCCGAAGCGATCCTTGTTGAAATACTGCGGTTGGCTAATCCAGATAAGACGGCCACGGGACCAGCCGACCCACGGCAGAAACTGGTCTACGTGATCGCACCAGCGGCGAACGACCGGCCCGAGCGGGTCATGGTGACCACCCGAAGTCGAGCGGCCGAGCGAGGCGACGAATTGCCGGCCGTTTTCCAGGCCCAATAGCCATCGTGCGGCCGGGTCAGCAGGATTTGGCGCACGTGGTATCATGGAGTATCCCAAGGGCGGCAATAAAGTGGCTGCCGCCATGGGAATACGAAACAGTTCATTCCAGCCCCGACTCGGCGAACTCGGCCGACGTCCGAATTTGGTGCGACGTCGTTCAATCAAAAGCTGATCTGTGGAACCATTCCGAGTTACCTGCGAGACGTGCCGCGCACGACTGAAGGTTCGCGACGCCAGCGCGATTGGCGAGATTCATGCCTGCCCGAAATGCGGCAGCATGGTTCAGATCGCCGCGCCGCAGGATTGGACCGGCGAAACGGTCGCGGTTGCGTCGGCTGCTGCGGTGCTGGCGGTCGCCGAGACGCCAGAACCGAGCTTTACTCATGTCGAGCCGCCGAGTGACGCGGTCGCCGACATGTTTGAGGCGGCCGCGGCCGCCGCAAGCACTCCACACGTTGTAGACACTCCGACGGCGATCGCATCCGAATCCGTGATGCCCACGACGGCGCTCCCCCCAGCCGGCTCGCCGCTTGTGTTGTGGAGTGTTGTCGGTTCAGCAGTCATCCTCGTCGGCGGGCTCGTAATCGCGACGTGGCCGGAACGCGAAACTCCGAATACGGCCGAGCAAGTTGCACCGATTGCCGCCGCCGTTGCCGCACTTCCACCCAAAGCAGAATCAGATGAAAGCGCCCTGCCGTCGACCGAACAAGTAGTTGCCTCTTCGACGGAACCGCATACGGCTGCGAAACCGATTTCCGAGGAAAGCATTGCGGACACCGAAGCGGCTGCCGCCATTTCCGACAATGAGCCGGCGCTTCCTGACCTGCCTGCCGAGGAAACTGCCGAGTCGACCGCGGTTGACGATGATTCCGACATTGCATCGGCGGCGGCTACGGCGGAAGTGGAGGATGAGTCGCCCGCGCCGTCGACGGTCGCGGCCAGCAGTGACCAGCAGCGCACGCCCGTGCTGAAATTCGACCCGCTCGATTTCGATCCATCGCAATTCAGCATTGGCACAAGCACGGCGCCGGTTCCGCCCGCTTCCTCCATCACGGAAGATCCACCCGGCGAGGCCGCTTTAGCGGCCGGGACTCAGACCGAATCTCCCGACACCGAAGAGAGCAACATAATCGCACCGCCATCGGCCAACCCCACCATAACCGTCCGTCTGGGGCCAGTCGTAAACGACACCGACACGGTCGATATCGCCACATCACTTGAATTCGAAGTCGACTCGCTTGAAGTTGCCGACATTCCGCTGAATCAATTTGTCCACACGCTGTCCAATATTTCCGGCGTCCCGATCACACTGGATCCGCTGGCATTCGAGCTGGCCGGCAGCTCGCCGCGAGAGAAAGTGACTGTCGCAGCACGCAACGTCACTCTCGATGAACTGCTTCAGGGCCGCTTACGCGCCGCACGACTCGAATACGTCGAACGCGACGGGCACCTGATCACGTCGCTGGCCGATGGCGATCGACGCAGCACCCGCGAATTCGACGTGAGCGACCTCATGGAAGCGGGCGCGGCCGATGCATCGGCCGTGGCGAAACTGATTCAAACGTATGTGTCGCCGCAAAGTTGGACGACTTCCAATGGTTCGCCACGATTGAGGTAAAAGGCCGCAAGCTGCGTGTCGAACAGAGCAAAGCGGTTCAACATGAGATGTTGCTGTTTTGCGAGCGATTGCGGCTGGCGCGCGGCTTAGCTCGCAAGAGCCGCTATCCGACCGAGCTCCTTTCAATCGACTCGCCGTATACGAAGCTTGAATCTCGGCTCGGAGAGAAAAGCACGTTCACTTTCCTGCCTTGGACGCGGCTCGCCGACGTATTGCAGCATTGGCAAGAATCGTCCGGCATCACGATGCTTGCCGATTGGCATCGCATTGCGGATGTCGACCTTGGTTCTGCCACGCCCCTGTCCTGCTCGGCAGTCGATCGGACTTGGAGCGAAGTTTTGGATGAGACTCTAGGGCCGCTCGGCCTGGCGTGGTGGGCCGTCGACGGCACGACGGTTCAGATCACCAGCGGCGAGGCACTCGACGAGATTTACCGTGTGGAGTTTTACAATATCCCGAAGCCGATGCACGAACAGTTTACAACCGAAAGTGCGCTTCTGGAAACGCTTCGAGCCGAATTGAGCGAAAAAGTCGGTGCCCCGGCGGCAGCCGCCGATCAATTACAAATGCAAGTCGACAAACCAAGTCGTCGGCTAATTGTGCGCGGCACGCCGCAAACCCATCGCTATCTGAGCGGCCGGCTACGCACGGCCAACTAGCCGCTTCATTGTGCCACGACTCCCCGAGTCGTGATTCGGAGCCGGCGGATTGTGCCGCTCTGTCGCCAGTTGCTTGAAGCTTGCCGGGATTCGTGATAAAAACGGCAGCGGTTCCAATACAATTCTTCACGTGGAAGGTGCGGTCATGACAGGCGCGGATCGATTGGATCGGCGGAGCGTGGTAAAAGCGGCTGGCGTTGGAGCGTTGGCGGCGCTCGGTGGTCCACTTGGTAACTTGCGCCAGCCGAAACGGGGGAAGCGGCTGGCAACATCAAGCAGTCCGTCTGCCGCTGGTGTTACGGCAATATTCCGCTCGAAAAGCTCGCTGCCGAGGCCAAGCGGATCGGCTACCGCTCAATCGAGTTGGTGACGCCGGCTGAATTTCCTGTGGTGAAAGCCGCCGGGCTCACCTGCGCAATGCTCAGCGGCGCCTGCAAGATCGAGGACTGCTTCAACCGCAAGGAGAACCACGACCAGTTGGAAAAGGTGCTCCGCGAGCACATCGAATTTGCTGCCGCCAACGGCCTGCCCAACGTGATCTGCTTTTCAGGCAACCGCCGCGGAATGTCCGACGAAGAAGGCCTGGCAAATTGCGCCGCCGGCTTGAAGCGGCTCGTCGGCTTCGCCGAAGAGAAGAAGGTCACGATCTGCATGGAGCTCCTCAACAGCAAGGTCGACCACCGCGACTACATGTGCGACCGCTCGCCGTGGGGCGTCGAGCTTGTGAAGCAAGTCGGCTCGCCGCGTTTCAAGCTGCTCTACGACATCTACCACATGCAGATCATGGAAGGCGACGTCATCCGCACGATCCAGGAGAACAAGGACTACATCGGCCACTACCACACCGGCGGCAACCCGGGTCGGCACGAAATCGACGAGACGCAAGAGCTCAACTACGCGGCGATCGTCAAAGGCATCCTCGATACCGGCTACGAAGGCTTCCTGGCGCAGGAATTCATTCCCACGCGCGATCCGCTGGCGTCGCTGGCGCAGGGATTCCGTATTTGCGATGTATAGGCGGCGGCCGGCGTGTAGCTGGGGCATCGCCGAAGTGTCAACGGATTGGGGCGTTGCACCAGCCACCCTCGCACGCGTAGCGATATGGTGCCGCTCGGCTCGCGGCACCTACATGCGCATTTCCATCGCTTCCGCGATCCGACGGCAACCGGCCATGCATCTCGGCAAATTGCTGGAAGGTTAGAGACTGGTAGCCATCGCTAAGTGCTTTTTCTGGATTGGGGTGCACTTCGACGATGAGGCCGTCGGCGCCGGCGGCGATTGCCGCACGGGCCATCGCCGGCACGAGCGGCGTGTGGCCGGTGCCGTGGCTGGGGTCGATGACGACCGGCAAGTGCGTTTTCTGCTTGCAAGTACGGCACGGTGGCCAGCGGCAGCGTGAAGCGCGTGTGGGCTTCGAACGTGCGGATGCCGCGCTCGCAGAGCATGACTTGCTGATTGCCGGCGTCGAGAATGTATTCCGCCGCCAGCAGCAATTCCTCGATCGTCGCGCTCGGGCCGCGCTTGAGCAGCACAGGGCGGCGAGTTTTGCCGACCGCTTCCAGCAGGCGATAGTTTTGCATGTTGCGGGCGCCGATTTGCAGGACGTCGGCGTATTCGGCGACGACATCGACGTCTTCGGAGGCGACGACTTCGGTGACGACCGCCAGGCCGGTTTCCTCGCGGGCGGCGGCCAGCAACTGCAAGCCTTCCTCTTTCATCCCCTGAAAGCTGTAGGGACTGGTGCGCGGCTTGAACGCCCCGCCGCGCAGGGCGGTGGCGCCGGCCGCTTTCACCGCGCGGGCCGTGCCGACGATCTGCTCTTCACTTTCGACAGAGCACGGGCCGGCGATGACGCCCAAGTGCCCGCCGCCGACGGTGAGGCTGCCGGCGCGGACGACGGTCGGCTCCGATTTGGTTTCCACGCTGGCGAGCTTGTAAGGCGCGAGCACCGGCAAGCACTTCGTCGACGCCGGGGCCGCTTTCCAAGATGCCCACCGGTACGCCGCGCTCGTCGCCGATGGCGGCGATCACGGTCCGCTCCGTGCCGCGGAGCACCGTGGGCTTCAACCCGAGCGATTCCACTTGTTGGATCATGTGTTGGATATCCTCTTCTTTGGCGCCGCGGCGCATGACGACGATCATGGTTGACTCCGGTTGAGTGTTGAGGGTCGAGTGTTGAGAGTTAGGGCAATGGATGCATTTTAGGGGTTATCCGACGTGAGTAATGAGGAGCGCAATCCACTTAGCATGCGTGCAATTTGTTCTGATTTTTGATAAGCGTCGTCGAAGTTCGGCCGCGAAAGAAATCCTTGTCGATTCGCGATAGTTGTCTGGGTGATCAATTCCATTAAAGAGCTGTACGAGAATTCGACAAATCGAGCAAAGTCTGGTTTCGATCCGCGTCCGCTTCCCTCGGCGATGTTCGATGCTATGGAAACAGATGATCGACGCATCTGGCTCGTCAGTCCAAAGCGCTCGTCGGACGGAAAGGGACGCGTAAACGAGTAAACGCAGTCCGTGAGTTCGATTGACTTTTGCCAAACATCGAGCTTTTCGAAACCAAACATGTTCGAATCTCCAGTCATTTATATTCAGTTCACGCTCCTGCAAACTCTCAACTCTCAACACTCAGCTCTCAACCATCAAACAAAAAACCCCGAGAGCCAGTCGTCTGGGTCTCGGGGTGCCGGTTGATTCGATTCTTGGTGAGCGCTACGCACTACCTCCGGTCCCGCTACCCAGGCGGGTAAACGTAAACCAGAAGTAGTACCAGAACGTGCGGCTCATGGCTGTATTATGGCTGCGGGTCGCGAGGACGCAAGCGGAACTAGGCTGCTGGCCGGGTGACTGGTCGCTGAAGCGACCAGTCCGACGGTAACTGATTAGTTTTCGCTTTTTAGCGCCTCGGCGAGGCCCGGCACTCCCTCCGCCCCGGCGGGCACCTCAATGCTCGCGCCCTTGAAGTCATCGCCTACGGGTTCAAATCGGCCACCCAACTGTTCGGCCAGAAACGCTTCGGCGACCGCGTTGAACGACATGTTGTTTTCCGGCCGGCGGAATCCGTGGCCTTCGTCCGGGTAGAGCACGTAGGTGACCGGGATGTTCTTCTGCTTCATCGCCTCGACAATCTGGTCGGCCTCCAGCTGTTTTGACGCGGGGATCATTCGCCCCCTGACCAATGAGCAGCGGCTTCTTGATTTTGTCCACTCGCGTCAGAGGCGAGCGCTTCAAAAGCACCTTCTGCCCTTCCTCCGTGTCGACGTCGCCCACGCGTACCTTCATCACCGGCATAAACGGCATCCAGTATTCGGGCACGTTTTGCAGCAACGTCACCAGACTCGACGGGCCGACGATGTCGACGCCGCACGCAAATACATCCGGCGTATAGGTCAGGCCCACGAGCGTGGCGTATCCGCCGTAGCTGCCGCCCATGATCGCGATCTTATCCTTCTCCGCGATTTTCTTGTCGACGGCCCAATTCACCGCATCGATCAAATCGTCGTGCATTTTGCGCGACCACTCGCCGTTCGCGGCATTGATGAAATTCTTGCCGAAGCCGGTCGATCCGCGGTAGTTGACGCTGAGCACCGCATAGCCGCGGTTGGCGAGCCATTGGTGCGAGCGGATTGAGACCCCAGCCGTCGCGCGCCCACGGTCCACCATGAACGATCAAGCACCATCGGCACCGGCTCGTTCGGCTGGCCGTCGTTATCGGGATCGCTTCCGGGCGGCAGCGACAAATAGCAAACCAGGTCCAGACCGTCGCGGCTCTTCACCACCGGCGAATGCATCTTCACCAGCGGATAGTCGTCCAGGTCATCGCGGTTTGTGAACAGGAAATGAGCCTTTCGCTCTGGCCCGCGAACATAGCGATACGAATTTCACCGGCCCATCATCGAGGACGAAAGCGACGGTCCACTGGGTGTCATCGAGCGTGCGGCTGGCGACGAGAATCTCGCCGTCTTCGACCGTTTTGAGATACTCGAAATCCTCGGCGATGGCCGGGTCCAGAATCTTCCATTCGGTACGCTGATAAGTGAATGACACGGCCTGAACGTTCTTTTCGGTCGGATGGGCCAGAACGCCGCCCACATCCGACTTCGGATCCTCGGCGATTAGCTTTGGCTGCTTGGAATCGAGTTCCATCGCGAAGAGGCCGGCCGTGTTGCGCTTGCGGCTGTCCTGAAAATACAGCGTCTTGCCGGTCTTGTCGAAACCAGCGGGGCCGCTTGTCATCGCGTCCTCAGGACCGAACTCGAGAAAATCCTTCCACTTGCGGTTCTCGCCTTCGCCTTCCGGCAACTGCCAAACCTGCCCGCCAAGTGGCGTGTAATTGAGCGCCAGCCGCACATTTAGGTCGTCGTCCGTCAAATATCCGGCCACCCCATGATTCTGCTGCACGAGCTCCTTTTCGCCCGATTCGATGTTGATCCGCCAAATGTCGTGCAGCTGCGGATTGCGATCGTTCAGACCCACCAGGATTTCGTCGGGATTCTTGTGGCTGATCTCCTGAATCTCTGCCCGAACGCCTTCAATCGGCGTAAGGTCTTTCGTCTCGCGCGTCTCGACATTGGTCGCGTAAAGGTGCAAATTCTCATCGCCGTCTTTGTCCTGCGTATACAGGATGTGCTTGTTGTCGTACGCCCAATCGTGATTACGGATGCCGCGCTTCTTGTCTTCAGTCACGGCGACGGCCTTCGAAAGGTCGTCGCCCGTCTTGACGACCCACACGTTGAGCACGCCGTTAACCGGCGCGAGGAAGCTCAGCCATTTGCCGTCGGGGCTCAGCCGACCTTGGGCCCGCTGCGGGTTGCCAAACAGCACGTCGCGAGGGATCAGTGCAAAATCCGCGAGCTCCTTAGCGTCAGAGCCATTGCCTTGAGATTTGCTCGCACTCACTGATTTTTTCGCCTGTTTGGTTGGAGTCTGGTCACCTTCCAGCGTCCGCGCAGCCGCATAGCAGCGGGAACATACCCAGGCATATGAGGCATATGATTAGTCCCGTCACGCCAAATTTAGAGAGATTGGACATCGTACGCTCCGTCTGATAAAGGCCGCGGCCGGTTGGCTTCCTACAATTTGTCCCGAGGAAAAAATTTGTTTTCCGGGAGGGTGAGAGTATACCAATGACCGACCGACCGCCAAATGGTTAGATCGCGGTTCGGTCCCGTACATCGAGGTTACGCGGTCGGTCCACGAGCGGTTCGCTCTGGAGGCTGAAGCCTAGAACCGACTGGTCTTGCACAAAAGGCAAACCTTGCGGCTTATTGGGCCCGTTTCGGCTAAAGGATTCAGCTCAGGTTGGGTCTCGCTAGTCCGCGCCGAATCAGGTCGCCACAGTCGAACGTGCCAACTTGGCATGGCAAACTACCATGCCAATAGGACCATTTTGCTTGAATTTAGCGATAATACCACTTAAACTGGGGGCTTACTCTTTTTTATCGGCGGGATTCTAAGTAGAGGCAGGCGATGTCGCGGCAAACGCAGCGGGAATGGTACGCAGTGAAGGTATGCCCCAAGGTTTCTCGACAGGTGGCGCGGAAGCGCTCTCCGCGTCGTGCTTCCATTCGAAACCCGTTTTACATAGAGCGCCTCGAAGAACGCCATGTTCTTTCCGCGGATCCTCTTGCTCTCGCCTCAGGGCTCGAACTGGTTTCCCCCGTCGCGCTCGACTGTTCGGATTTGGAACAAACTCATGCCTCGCCCGTCGGGCAGCGCATAACGAGTCTGCGCGACTTCAGTCTTCAATGGTATGCCGGCGACGCACCCGCACAGGGCGCGGCGATCGAATGGCCGTTTTTCGACAACGAAGAAACATTTACGCTGCATAGCAACGCCGACGCCACCAGGAAGATCTATCTCGATTTCGACGGCCACGTCACCACCGGCACGGCTTGGAACACTGCGGCCATGCTGCCGAATATCTTTTCGCCTGCCTTTGATGTTGAACTTCCAGGCGATGCCCGGTTTAACGACTTTGAGCACGAGGTCGTTCAGCTTGTGTGGTCGATCGTGGCTGAAGACTTTTTGCCGTTCGACGTTGACGTAACGACGGAGGACCCCGGCGAAGAAGGGCTGAAAAAGTCCAACGCCGCCGACCAGGAATATGGTATCCGCGTCGTGATCTCAGGTTCGTCCCTCGATTGGTATACAGAGGACATGCCCATCGGTGGCGTCGCTCTGTTGAATACATTCAATGCAGCTACAGATACTCCGGTATTCGTATTTCCCGTCGAGCTGGGAAATGTAAAGAATGTGGCCGAAGCCACTTCTCACGAAGTTGGCCATTCGTTCGGCCTGGCCCACGACGGCGAGGCCCCGCCTTTTGTCGATCCGATTGAGTATTACCCGGGGCACGGCGTCGGGGCCACTGGCTGGGGGGCCATTATGGGCGTCGCCTACGGCGTGAACCTCTCGCAATGGAGCAAGGGCGAGTATCCTTGGGCCAATAATCTCATGCAGGATGACCTCGCGGTCATCACGGGCGCGCAACACGGCGTCAGCTATCGCCCCGACGATCACGGCGGCGACATTGCCAGCGCCACTGCGATGAGCGCGACCGGCACCGAGATTTTCGCCGAAGGCATCATCGAACAAACCACGGACCAAGACTGGTTCTCCTTCGATCTCGGCGTCGAAGAAATCATCTTCGAGATTGACCCGCACCCATGGCTGCCAAACCTTGATATCGAAGCCAAGATTTACAACGCCGACGGCGAGCTGATCGAGACCAGCAATCCTATCGATGGTCTGGCGGCTACGTTCACTCTCAACACGATGACGAGTGATCTGTACGTCCCAGGCCGATACTATCTGTCGATCGACGGAACCGGCAAGCCGGCCACGACGGATCCGGGGTACTCGGATTACGGCAGTCTTGGATACTACACGATCAGCGCGGCACGCAAGTCGCTGCTGGACATACTTATCGGCGTCGAATTCGACGTTCCTCTGACCGAGGGCGGAACGCGACCTGACAACTGGGCGTTTTATGGCGGTGGCAGCACGATTGCCGTGCTGAGCGACATCAAGAACGAAGCTGGCAACACGACCCCGATCAACCTCACGATCCAATCCAGCGCCGGCACGATCACCGGTCAAACGGCCGCGCTTATTCCAGATACGTTGCCGCTCCATCCTCAACCGCTCGAGGACTTGGATGGCTTCATCACGGTGCCCAGCGGGGATGCGTTGACGCTCACTTGGAGCGATTTGGAGCCGCTCACGATTTATGAAGTGTATCTGTTCGGCGTCAGCGACGTGGACGCAGCGAATGCCATACAAATTATTGGCGATGGGGCGCCGATCAGCTTCAATCAGTCGATAGTAGGCGCCGAACTTCAAATCAACGAGCAAACCGGCAACAGCACGCGGCAACTGGTGGATTACGCCCAGTTGGTTATCGCCGATGAGATGGGCCGGATTACGATCATGGTCAGTGCCCCGGAGGGGTCCCCGGCTTCCACAGTGACCGTCGGTGGCGCGGCCATTCGGCCGGGAACCTTCGGTTCGATCGGCGGGTTGAAGTTTAACGACAAAAACGGCAACGGCCTCCAGGACGGCCCCGACGATACCGAGGACCCGCTGTTTGAAGGCGGCTTGCCCGGTTGGACTATCTTCTTGGATGAAAACGGCAACGGTCAGTTGGATGAGTCCTTCGTGGAAGAGATCCATTCAGCCGACGTGCCACAAACGCTCAAATTCAGCGACGACCCCTCGCAACGTACGGTCAAATCTGAACTGTTCGTCGAAGGCGTCAGATCGATTCATGATCTCAACATCACGCTCGATATTACGCACACATTCGTCGCCGACCTGAACGCCTACCTGATCAGTCCGTCCGGCACGCGTGTCAAACTGTTCTCCGATGTCGGCGCATTTAACAACGATTTCGACAACGTCACCTTCGACGATGAAGCGTCGGCTGTGATCTCGACCCCGCTTGCGCCGTTTTCCGGGTCGTATCGGCCGGAAGATAGTGTTAGCCAGATTGAGTTAACTACATATCCCGGCATGGAAATCGTGCTGAGTGCGTTCGATGGCGAGGATGCAAACGGCACCTGGATTCTGGAAATCAAAGATGACGCGCCGGTTGACGACGGCGTGCTCAATAGCTGGTCGCTGACAATCACCGGCCGTGAAGAATCGACGACCACCGATGGGACTGGGCATTACGAGTTTGATAATTTGCCGCCGGGCGTCTACAACGTTCAGGAAGTGATACCGTCGGGTGGGCAATCGGTTGGCGTGACTGTTCCCTCCGCCGATGTGCCGCAGGCTATACTCGACGGCATCACCGCTACGTCGGAATTGCTAGTCCAGGGTATCGGAGAGTTTACCGACGTCGATATAACGCTGGATATCACGCACACGTTTGTTTCAGATCTGTCGATCGTCTTGATCAGCCCAAATGACACGCGCGTGACGCTGATGCTGGGAGTTGGGGGCGCTGGCGACAACTTCACCAACACGGTTCTTGACGATGAAGCGACAACCTCCATCACCGGCGGGGCGGCGCCGTTTACCGGCCGGTTTAGGGCACAGGGACTGTTGAGCGACTTCGACGGCCAGAATGGCGATGGCACTTGGATCTTGGAAGTCACCGACAACTTTTTTCTTGATCAAGGAACTCTCAACAGTTGGTCTTTGACGTTCGCCGGAACCCAGCAAGCTGCCAATTGGGTCCAAACCTTCGCGCCGCCGCCGGTTACGCTTACCTCTGGCGGCCGCGTGCGCGGCATCGACTTCGGCAACTGGATTCCTGACATCGAAATCGTGCCCGCTTCAATCGGTGGCCAGAAGTTCCACGACCTGAATGCCGACGGCGTCAAGGATGAAGGCGAGCCCGGTTTGGCGGACTGGACGATCTATATCGACGGCAATAATAACGGAATTCTCGACGAAGAAGCCACGGTGACTGTCGAGTCTGAGGATGTGCCCAAGCCGATCGAAGATTTCGAAACAACGACCTCGGAGTTGGAATTCGTTGGGCTCAGTTCGATCGTCGACGTTGATATCACGCTCGATATCGTCCACAGCTTCGATGCCGATCTCGACGTCTATTTGATCAGCCCGAGCGGCACACAGATTGAGTTGTTCACTGGCGTCGGCCGGGAGTTCAACGACTTCCTAGGCACTACGCTCGACGATGAAGCGGAGACGCTCATCGTCGACGCTTCGGCCCCGTTCAGCGGCCGTTTCCGCGCCGAAGGTCTGCTCAGCGACCTCGATGGCGAGGACCCCAATGGCCTTTGGAAGTTGCTTATCCGTGACACCACGGAAGCGGACGAAGGGGCGCTGATCCGTTGGTCTCTGACCATCGTCGGCTCCGAACGATCCACGACGACCGATGAGAGCGGCAAGTACCAATTCGGTAATCTCGCGGCGGGCGATTACGTCATACGCGAGGTGCAACAACCGGGTTGGCGACAAACCGTCGGCCCACCGACGCCGATCACGGTCGACGACGCACAACAGTTCACCACGGCTCATTTTGGAAATACGGCCGCGCTGACTGGTGATTACAACCGTGACAACGTCGTCGATATCGGCGATGTCATCACTTGGCGTAAGACCGAGGGGCAGAACGTTGCCGCCTTCAGCGGTGCCGATGGCGATGGCGACGGTGTCGTGGGCCAGGGCGACTACGATCTCTGGCGAATGAACTATGGTATGACGATTGCGCCGGGCAGCGGTAGCGCTCTCGCTGCCGCCGCAAGTAACGAGGCAGCGACATCGACAAGCAGTGCCACGGAGAGCGCGAGTGCAACGCCCGGCCTCAAAGTTCGTATCGTCGCTGGGTCTGACGGCACTGCATCGGCTGGCGCGACGACGAGGTCCGACGTGCTAGCTCTCGCGGATGGCGGGGACGCAATGAGCGGAAGTCGCTCAAACGTGCGGCAGCGGGCCGCAGCCCGTGAGCGGCTCGCTTCGCCGCAAGCACCGATCGACGACGCGCTGCTCGATTGGGCGACGAGCCGCAGCCTGGCCCGCCGGAATAGCTCAAGTGATTTCTGGGCCAGCGACCACTCCAACGAATCCGTTGTTCAGGATCTCGGTTCCCTGGACAGCGCCTTCGAGTCCTTTGAAGCGGTGGCGTCCTAAGCCTGGCATAAGTCTCCGACTCGTAATTCAAAGCCTCACCAGGCTGGTAATCGACGGCTTCGAGAGCGGCATGGGCCAGTGCGCCGAAAACCCTTTCGGTTTCGGCTATAATCCTGCCCGTGGACGCACCAGGTCCGACAGCCCGGAATTCACAAGCGCCGTCTAGCTCTTCGGTAGAAGCTCGGAGCGGCTATGAAATCGGCGTCGATTTATGGCACCGGTATCGGCCGCTAGTTCCCGTGCTTTTGGCTGGCTCGGCAGGGATCGTTCTTGATCGATATTCGGGCCATTCTGCCGGTGCCAATTCATCGACGTGGTGTGCGTTTGCGGCTGCGCTACTGATTGGATGGTGGCTCCTTTGGCGAGCACGGCGCGAGCGGTTCGCGGCGTGGTCGCTGCTCGTCGCGGTCGCACTTTCGGCAGCGGGCTGGCACCACTTGCGGTGGAGCTCATTTGACAGCGCGGAAATTGCGCGTTTTGCACGCTACGACCCTGAACCCGCGTGTATCGAGGCCATAGCCCTCGAGACGCCAGAGCGCGTAGCCGCACCCTACGCCACGCCGCTGCGCGATTCCTGCCGGCGAATCCAGCCGCTTGCTCGTCAAAGTCACCGGCGTCCGCGACGGCACGTCCTGGCGAGCCGCCAGCGGACTCTGCCAGGTTCAAGTGAACGGTCATTTACTCGGCCTAAACGCGGGCGATCGAGTTCGCATCTTTGGCCAGCTCGGGCGAGCGCGCCCGCCATTGAATCCGGGCGAATTTGACTTCGCGGCGCACGCACGCGCCGATCGCCAACTCGCGCGCATGCGAAGCTCCACGCCCGAGTGCGTGTCCGTCTTCGCGCGCGGGAGCCGTTTGAGCGCAACTCGCACGCTCGACGTCGTACGCCGCGGCGCGAAGCGAGTCGTGCGAGAGAACGTCGGCCCCGAGTGCGCCGGTTTGGCATCTGCGATTCTGCTCGGGCGCGAGAGGGTTTGCCTTACGATCAGACGGAACCGTACCTGGTCACAGGAACGATCCATGTCTTAGTCGTCTCCGGCGTGAACGTCGCCATTCTGGCCGTCGGCCTATTGGGCCTCATGAGCATCGGATGGATACCGCGCCGCGCTGGCCTGGCCATCATAGTTGCAGTAATTGTGCTCTACGCGCTTCTCGCCGAGGTGCAGCCACCCGTCGTGCGTGCGGCCGTGTTGGGCATCTTGATGTGCCTCGCCGCCTGGATTGGCCGGCGCGGCAGGTTTCAATTCGCTGGCCTGCGCGGCCATTATTGTGCTCGCGATCAACCCGGCCGACCTGTTTCGCGCCGGCCCACAGTTGAGCTTTCTTGCCGTCGCAACATTAATCTGGATCGGCACGCTCCATCTATATCGCCAGAAGCAGTCAGCCGACCGCTTGGATCAAATGCTGGCTGCGTCGCGCCCTTGGCATTTGCGGTCCACAGTTTGGGCCGGCAAGTGGACAGGCTGGTTACTTGCAACGTCTTTGGCCGTATGGCTCGCTACGCTGCCACTTGTCCTGTCGCAGTTCCATGTAGCTTCACCGATTGCCGTGGTGATAAGTCCGGTCGTCTGGTTATGCGCGATCGTGGCGATGTGGAGCGGGTTTGTGATGCTCGTCGCCGGCTGGTTAATTCCCATCATTGGTGCTTGGTGCGGCGTGTTATGTAGCGCGTCGTTGACTTCTTTAGAGCGCGTCGTCGGCTGGGCAGAATCGGTGCCGGCCGGTCATTTCTGGGCGCCTGGGCCGGCTTCGTGGTGGGTGCTGGGCTTTTACGTGATCCTTTTGGCATCGATGCTGTGGGGGCCTCGACTTGCGCCTTGGAAGTGGCAACTAGCCATGCTTTGCGCTGGATTCTTCTTGGCCTGGTGCCGCCGGTTTGGCGATCCGTTTCGCGCAGCGACCTCGAATGCTCGTTCGTTGCCGTGGGGCACGGCACCTGCGTCGTGTTGGAGACACCGACTGGCGAAACGCTACTGTACGACGCCGGTGCGCTGGGCTCGCCCGAGTATGCCACGCAATCAATCGCCTCGTACCTGTGGCATCGCGGCATCATGCGCATCGACGGTCTGATCATCTCGCATGCTGACGTCGATCACTTCAATGCCGTGCCGGGATTGCTTGAGCGTTTTCGCATCGGCGCCATCTATGTCTCGACCGTCATGTTCGATGAATTTGGCGATGCGGCGGCCCTCGGCGCCCCGCAAGAGCTGCGACGAGCCATTCGGGATGCCGGCGTTTCAACACGCGAAGTATGGGCCGGCGATCGACTAAGGATTGGCAGCGAGCTGACGATTGAGATTCTGCATCCGCCGCGAGCCGGCGTCGTGGGCAACGACAACGCCAATAGTATCACGCTAGCTGTCGAGCACCGAGGCAAACGGCTGTTGCTTCCCGGCGATTTGGAGTCGCCTGGATTGGACGACGTCATCGCGGAGTTGCCCTATGACTGCGATGTGCTGTTGGCGCCCCATCACGGCAGTCGGCACAGCGATCCACCCGGCTTCGCCGCTTGGAGCCGACCCGAATGGGTGGTGATTAGCGGCGGGCGTGGCGACGACGTGGAACCCGTAATTGAAACGTACAAGCGCGCCGGCGCTCGCGTGGTGCGGACACATGACGCCGGGCTCGTGCGGTTTTCGATTGCGGCCGATTCGGTCCGAATCGCTAGTCTCGGTGCTGAGAATTGACGAATAATTCTCCGAGAGCGGTCAGTCAGTCCCGCCCACGAAGCATCGGTATTGACACGTAACAGCATCTTTGGACTAGCCGATCGCCCTGTCGACGCCTATCATTGTGCGTCAAGATGCTGTTGATACACTTTCTCAAGATTGAAGTGCATCTCCCGCCCTTCTGACACCGAAATCGCGCACGCAAGTCTTGCTCGGCACGGGCTGTGCAGTCGCCAAGCAACGCCTGTTGGAAACGAATAACTTTTAGAGGATGAAACGGATTCATGAGTCAATTAAAAACCAATCGGTCTTCGATCAGGCCAAGTCTAAAGACGGTGGATAGACCGTGCGTTGACCACGTAGACACTTTGGCGTCCCCGGCCGATGTCAGTTCACTGGAGGGTGTCGCGCTAAATCAAGACGGCGTCGAACCGAAAGCGGGGGCGTCTCAGCTCCTGCATCGCGGCATCGATTGGCCGTGTGTGGTGTGGATCGGACTTGTGCACGTGCTTGCGCTGGTGGCGCCGTTCTATTTTAGTTGGCAGGCCTCGTTGCTTGTGCTGTGCTCATCCTGCTGACCGGCGCGATGGGCGTGTGCATGGGCTACCATCGCTGCCTGACGCACGGTAGCGTTTAAAACCTATCGGCCCGTGCGCTGGCTGCTGGCGTTTCTGGGCGGGCTATCCGGCGAAGGCTCGGCGCTGACGTGGGTGGCCAACCATCGCAAGCATCACTACTTCAGCGACAAGGAGGGCGATCCGCACTCGCCGCGCGACGGCGCTGGTGGAGCCACATGCTGTGGTTCATGCCGAACTTCGGCCGGCGCTGGCATCGCGAGCTGGCGGAGAAGTACGCGCCGGACATCATGAAGGACAAGATGATGGTCGTGATTCACCATCTGTTCCTGCCGTCGCATTTGGCGACCGGCGTCGTGCTGTTTCTCATCGGCTACTTCGCCACAGGCATCGGCTTGGGCGGGTGGCGGGCCGGCTTGTCGATGGTGTTCTGGGGCCTCGGCGTGCGGATGGTGTACGTGCTGCACGTCACCTGGATGATCAATTCGGTGACGCACATGTGGGGCTACCGCCGCTACGAGACGACCGACGACAGCCGCAATTTGTGGTGGGTCGGCCTGCTGGCCTTCGGCGAGGGTTGGCACAACAACCACCACGCCTATCAACGCGTCGCCAGCCAGGGCCACCGCTGGTGGGAAATCGACGTCACCTACTATATGATCTGGCTGATGGAAAAGGTCGGCCTGGCCTGGGACGTGGTGCGGCTGCGCGATATTCCGAAGGGCACGCGGCCGGCGTAATTTGCCGCGCGAGTCTCCGACTCGTGATCGAATGTGGTACGAGTCTCCGACTCGTGAATTCACGACTCGGAGAGTCGTGCCACACTTGCTCCTCTTTTAGTAGCCCGACGCCAAACCCGAATACGAATCACCGCCGCGGCACCCACAGTGGTTAGTAGTGCCGAGCTCGGCTCTGGAACGGCGCTGCGGGGCAAGCCAAGCAGCAGTGGCACCCGACGCCGCACCCACACCGGCCGCGCGGCCAATCGCACGTACGTATTGTATCCATTCAACGTGCCGTCGTTTTTGCGCCAGGACGACGTAATCAGCGGCGTCGACTGTACCGTCATCGTTGTAGTCGCCGACGAGTCCTCCGGGACCCGACTCCAGCGGTATCAAGCCTTCGAAGACCTGCACGTTGTCAAAAATGCCAAAACTGAACGCTGGATCGACGGCAACCGACGGGAATAAATCAGACATCAGCAAGGCGATGACACCATCCATCGGGACGGGCGGTTCAAGCTGGGTACTGTTATCGACCGTACCGATCTCAACGACATTCCCGGATCGGCGCTGCGCATTGAAAACCGGGCGAAGCCGGGATCGGTATCCGCGCCCGACGGACCAATGGCATCGGTGTCGACCTCCACGTTGACGGTCATCCATTGAAAACCGGCAGCGCCGGCTTGCTGGATCCCAGATTGCCCTTGGGCCGGGACGGCCGTGGCGATATCGAAAGCTGGAAGGGCTGCCGTCAGGATTGGATTGCTGTTGTCGAGGTCTTCTTCAAAAGTGCCCAGCGCGGTACTGGCCGAATTCGGCCGGCAGCCGAAAACCCATCTTGTACAGGCTATAGTCGGGGATCGAAGCCGCATCACCGTCGCCACTGTAGATGAACGAAGCTCCGAAAGGTCCGGGATCAAACCCGTCATGACCCACGCTGACCCCAATAAACTCGGTGGTGCCAATGCCAGATCCACCGCCGTCCAGCACCAGTTCGACCAGATGTCGACCCGAAACGTGTATTGTCCGGTTAGCAGCTCACTTCCGTAAAATGCGCCGATCTGTTCAATGTCTCCCGGTTCGTTGTTATTGACCTCGAACCTCAGGCCAGTGGTGTCAGAGCCATTTGGCACGGCGGCAGACCGTCCTGTGAGTAGTCGTAAGCGAACGCGAAGGTTGAATCGGAGGATTTCGCAATCGTCCAGTTCGTGCCCGAGCTCAAACCATCAGTAAAAAACTGCCCGACGCCGTGGAGCCGAAGACGAGTACGGCCAGGCCGGCAAGAACGTACCAAGTGGAACGCATCATGACAAATTCCTCCCAGATCGTAAGAGAATCGCTGCGTCAGACCTCGCTTCTAGGATGACCGGCTGGATCGTCCGCATATCAGCCCGATAGCGCCGATGGCGACCAGCAGGACACCGGCGGGTTCGGGCACGCCGGCAAAATAACGCGACGCCAGCGCATAGGCGGCCGGTCCCACGAGGTGCCCAATTCGCCGACCGGCGAAGTCATCGATCGGAGGGTGAATTCCACCATAAAGCCGCGACATCGAGGCCTGATCCGAGGCGTCAAAATAAGTGGCAAACTGCAGCGTCAGCGCCTCCGAAGGACCGTATTCAAAACCCAGTCCAGAACCAGCTGGGACTTCGTATTCAAACAGTCCACCTGGAAAGAACTCACTGCCGGTCAACAGCGTCAACACTTCCGCCCCGGTGCGGCTGTACGTCGAGTGACCCGACACGTAACCGGCAAACGGCGGCGTGACGAAGCCGGCGAGCTGATAGGGCATCCACGTCTTCGCGAGAATCCAGTCGACTCCCGAGATCTGGGACGGATCTTCGAACGGGGCGATGCCATCGATGGCCCCCTGCCAGGCGAAAACGGCGATCTCGCCCTCGTGACCGACCAGGTGCTCGTGGCGCTGGCCCTGCGCGGTCGTCTCGGGCGTCACCACTTCAACCAGTCCCGCTTCCAGTGGCAGGCCGTCGGGATGATACGTGCTCACAAGATTGCCGCCACCCAAGTCGACGATGAGATTCGGGGCACTCGACTGTCCAAGCTGGCCCATGTAGCGAATGAACGAAATGGGTCGCGAAGAGTCGTAAACGCCCTTGTGGTTCCAGGCGGCGACGGCGGCGTCGTGCAGCCCGCCATTGAGGCGCAAAGTACGTCTTGACGTCCCATTCCAAGTCGTTGACGACCGGGCCGGTGCCACCGATCCGCTTCGCGATCCCCAATTGCTCCATCTTGCCGGTGACGTCGTTTGCAATTTCGTTCCAGTGTCCCGGCGGTGCCGTCGAGCGTGGACCGTCGGCCCAGAACTCGGCGGCGACGCGGCCGAAATCACCGTGCCTGACCAGTTGAGGCTCATACGGCTGACCGGTCATCGGATTCATCGCGTAACCCACTTGATCGTAACTTTCCGTAAACGGCGCGTTGGGAGTGTTTCCCCTTGTGGCCGGTGAAATATCGATCAACTCATCGTCGTTGGGATCGAGATGCGAAGAGATGCGAAGGAATTCCAGCCCTCACGCTGTTTGAATTGAGCGTCGGTAGGGCCACCCAGCTGCGCGGCGGTCCCTGATCGTGGTACACGTAGTAACCGCCGTGCGGAGTGCGATCGGCTGCGGTGATTGCGAACGGCGTCACTTCCCCCCAAAACGGCGACAAGTGCTTCTGCGTCGCCTCATTGATCGGCTCCCCGCCCTGGCTGGTGCCCCCGCCCAAAAACTGTAGTGGCTGCCAACGATTCGGGTCGTTCATCGTCGCGCCGGCAGTTCGACTATGAGTGTTTCGTTGACCGGCTCCCACCCCGGAGGATTGGCGTAGTTGTTGGCCTCGTTGGCGCCGTCCGCCAGGGCGTGGTTGATCACCGTCTGGGCGATGCGATTTCCCAATGCCGCGGGCGTGTCGCCAACCGTCGACAGGTTGATAAAGACGATAGCCCAAGTCCGACATCTGCTGGCGAATGGCACGCGCGTTTGATTACGACCGGAGCCAATGCCAGCGGGTCCGTCGTAAAATCGGTGCAGAATGATATTAAGGGCCGCGTAGCTGACCGCTTCGTTCCGAGCCTCTTCAATGTCCGCCGCCATGCGCGTTCGTGATGCAGATACTGCTGTGCCGTATCGTCGTACGCCGCCCAGGCATCGTACATAGCCACCGATAGGTGAAACAGATTCCGCGCATGAACCGTCGGGCCGTGTCGATGCTGATGGCATCCAGAAGTTGTTCATTCCAAACTCGCGCCACGGAATGCGCCGCGATTGCGGGTCGTGCCCCGCACATGACGACTAGCGTCAGCACGACAATTCCGATGGTTCGCAGAGCGAGGCCATGGTGAGGATGCTCTGGTCGCAATCGCGTACGGAGATTTCTGGCAACAAGCAATATGGCGACAGGTAATACAAACGAGTTCAGCGGGAGAGATTTGGAACATCGTTGCATGAAACAGCTCCCTTCAAGTTGCGATCCGCGTTAGAATGAAAAAAGCCGTGGACTGCGGCGCAGCACTGTGCGCTCGCGTCCGTGGGGTCCGCCACACGGCGGATCTTGGCCGGGGGGAGGTTAGCTTGCCGGCGAACTCTCCCCGGCCGTCTTTTGCATCCGGTTCAGTTATAAGCCGCTACTATTCGGCCTTGGCGTATTTCGCTCCGATGATGATTCCGTGGCTTCGGTGGCCGGCGTGATCGATCGCGATAATTCCTTGACCAATTCCTGCGATCGCTCTACCTGCTGTCGTTGGTTCGCATCCTTCGAGATCTGCGGCGACACTTTTTCCAGCCACCCATCAAACTGTTGCAATGCATGCTGCGCCGCGGGAGCGTTTCCGGCTGCCGGGAGGTTCGCGGCGATCTCCTGGTGAAACCATCGCAGGCTATTCCAATAGTCCGTATTCCATGGAAATCCCTCGCAGAGCGACTCCATTCCCGCGACCGCCTTTTCATACAGCGGCAACGCCTCATCCGCTCGACCCTGACGGCACTTGAGTGTCGCCAGTCGAATCTGCAGCGCAGCTCCGACGTCTAATGCGCGGGTTGAGCTCGGATCTTCCTGGAGTGTTCCCTGCGTAACTTTTAATCCACGTGCCAGGACTGATTCGGCCTCGCCAAGCGTCTGCGGAAAATCGCTCTGAAGGGCGTCGCAGAGATGGCGCAAGCCCAACCAATTTCGGTTCGCGTGTTGATGTTGCCGGGATGTTTCTCGAGGTAGTCCTCGCCCCGAGCGATTGCCTCACGCCACAGTCGCAATGCCGCCGCGAGTTCGCCCCGACTTCCGGCGAGCTTTGCCAGCATGCGAAAGCCAAGCAAGGGCGGCTCGCTACGACCCGGCCATTGCCGCTCAAGTTGGTTGGCCAGTTCTATGGCGTGCAGATATTGCGCCTCGGCCTGCCGATTATTAGCAAGCGTAGTCTCGTCACCCCTGTGTAATGTGAATGCCAAATCCAGCTCCACTTGGGCAAGTTTTTCTTGAATTGATGGAGGGTTTGAATCCGACAGGGAAAGCGACTGCAGCAGCTCACTGGATTGGCGCAGCGCCCTTGTCGCCGCGTTGTAGTCTCCTACTTTGCGCAATAATCCGGCGTGCGTATGCAATACGCTGGCGATTTCATGTCGCAATGAAGGATCGGCTCCCATCTGGCCGGACAGCCGTTCGTAAAACGCCATCGCGTCCTCTAGCAGCGCGATACGCAAAGGATGGCTGAGCGGCATGTCGCTGAATCGTTCGTCGGCCACTTGCGTGAGCATCCGATCCACGGCCTCACGCGCCGTCGCCAGCGCCGCATCCTTTTCAGTCAGAGCCGCATCCTTGGCTTGGAGCGCAAGTTCACGCGCATCCGCCTCACTGCGGATCCGCGCGTTGCTCACCAGCAAAATGACGACGGCGGAAAGAACGAGTGAGGCCATTGCTGACCCGGCAAGCACAGCGACCTTATTCCGGCGAATGAATTTCTTGAGCAAATAGGACCGTGTGGGTCGGCAAGCTTCCACCGGCATGTCGCTCAAATACCGCTGCACATCCATTGCCAATGCATTTGCGGTGGGATAGCGACGAGCGCGGTCCTTGTCGAGGCAGCGCATGACGATCCAATCGAGGTCGCCGCGGAGGGTCTGGAGCAGTCTGCGCGGCTCGCTCCGCTGTCGCTCGGCCACCGTCGTTGCCAGGTCATCCGCCATCGTGCTGACGCGCGTGCTGGGTCGCGGCGGATCCTCCTCGCGAATGATGCGCCGCAGCTCGTCATAAGGAGCCGCATGGAGTCGCGCTTTGTCGAAGGGCGTCGTGCCCGTCAGCAGCTCGTATAGAACGACGCCGAGAGAATATATGTCGCTCCGCGTGTCGACGCCGAGCGGGCTGAGCTCCGCTTGCTCGGGGCTCATGTACAGCGGCGTGCCCAGCATCTGCGCGAAGCCTGTGGCCAGCGTGTGTTCACTTAGCCGTTGGTTGATGGCTTTGGCCACACCGAAATCAATGATCTTTGGTGCAGGCCGACTGTCTTGGATGGTGACCAGCACGTTCGTCGGTTTTATATCGCGATGGATGACTCCCTTTTGATGGGCGTGCTGCACGGCTTGGCAAACGGTGGCGAATAGCTCAAGCCGCTCGCGTGTCGTCTGGTTGCACTGGTCGCAGTAGTCGGTGATGGGGACGCCTTTCACCAGCTCCATGACGAAATACGGACGGCCCACATGAGGTGTCAGGTATCGGGTTTCGGGTGTCGGGGACAAGGCAGACGTCTTTTCACTGACACCTGACACCTGACACCTGACACCTTCCTCCGTCGTTCCCGCGTCAAGCACCTTGGCAATGTTGGGATGATCCATCAGCGCGAGCGCCTGGCGTTCGGCTTCGAATCGGGCTATCACTTCCTTCGTGTCCATGCCCGGTTTGATAATCTTAAGCGCCACCTTGCGGCGGACCGGCCGGGCTTGCTCGGCCAAATAAACGACCCCGAACCCGCCTTCACCAATCTGCTCAAGCAGCTTGTACGGGCCGATTACGGCGCGACTCTCTGGCGCCGGGT
Source organism: uncultured Planctomycetota bacterium (assembly GCA_963713365.1). Lineage (GTDB taxonomy): Bacteria > Planctomycetota > Planctomycetia > Pirellulales > Lacipirellulaceae > JABDGM01. The sequence continues at coordinate 210,509 of CAVQLN010000019.1, forward strand.
TCACAGGCTGGTAACGCGGGGGCCTCGAATGCGGGCTCATCGAGAAAGCTGCCCGCGCTTGAGTGCGACGCCAGCAATGCTTCGACGCGGTCGCGCAGCGTTCCGTCGTTGCGGCACGCTTCGTCAAGAAATGCAGTGCGACTGTCGGCCGATTCTATGTCAAGCGCCGCTATGAATATGTCACATTCGTTCATCGTTTTGCCCGGCCCGTCGCTGGGCGAGGTTCTCGCCCCACTTATTAGTGCGACAAATCCCAAGGTTTCTCGCCACCAACAAAAAATGGAAAAACGCTCAGGGCTGCAATTCCTGATGGAGCCAGGACCGCGCGTACGCCCAGAGCCGATCTGCCGTGCGCGGCGAAATATCCAATGCGGCGGCCGCTTCGGGCAGCGTCAGCCCGCCAAAGAATCGAAGCTTCACCAGTTCGGCGGCCTGGGCGTTTTGCTGTGCCAACGCTGAAAGCGATTCGTCAACCGACAATACCAGTTCGTCGTGCTTGTCGGCAGCGAGCGCTTCCTCGGTTAATTCGACTCGCTTTTGATCGCCGCCATGCTTCGCGCGATGTTTGCGACGGGCATTTTCTACCAGGATCCGCCGCATGGCCTCCGCCGCGGCAGCAAAGAAGTGGCCCCGGCTGTTCCAGCGCTGGGCCCGCTCGACGTCGACCAATCGCAGATAGGCCTCGTGCACGAGACCCGTCGCCGAGAGGGTCTGGTCCGGCCGCTCAAGTATCATGCGATGCGCGGCTAGCTGGCGAAGTTCGTCGTAGACCAGCGGAAATAGTTGTTCGCTGGCCGCCGAATCGCCTTGCTCAATGGCTGAGAGAATCTGGGTGACGCCTCCCATGGCGACCAGGATACCGGCGCGAGAGCGAGCGGGGAGCGGGGAGCAGGGAGCAAAGAGCAGGGAGCCGGAGCCGAGTAGCTGGAGTCCGAAACTGCCAATTTTCGGCTCCTTGCTCCCCGCTCCAAGCTCCCCTGCTATTTGCGGTTGCATTCGATCAACGAATTCGTAAACTTAGAGAGCTAAGCAGCGATTGTTGTCACAAAGTCTTGGAAGTAAACAGGTTTGGAAGGAGTTGGTGTCGGCGTGGATGAAGGCCCCCTCGGTCGCCGCGGCGGTCGGGCTCGGGTGTGCAGCGCACCAGACTAGAGAGAGTAGGACGGACTTAAGTCCGTCCCACGAATTACGCGGGAATCGCAATGCCATTAACCAAAGAGCGGAAACAACAACTGAAAGGTGAATTTGGACGCGGCGACTCGGACTCGGGCTCGCCGGAGGTTCAGATTGCGCTGCTCACCAGTCGCATCGCCCAAATGACCGAGCATTTACAGTTGCACTCCAAGGACTTCGCCAGCCGGCGGGGACTCCTGGCGATGGTCAGTCGGCGGCGCCGGTTGTTGGATTACGTTAAGCGAATCGATCCCAAGTTGTATCTCGATCTGTTGCGGCGTCTGGAAATCCGCAAGTAGAGAGCGTGGAGTAGGGCAGAAGTGGAGTAGAGGAATAGTGGAGCACGCACGTTAGGCATTACTCCATTGCTCCACTACTCCACTCCGGCGCTCCACGGCAGCTCTTCTGCTCAGTCGCTCTAGCGCACTTCGCGCCCCCAAGCGGGATGAGGGATCAAAGATTTGAGATACGCGACTGCACATCGCCATCCGTCTCTCATCTTTATACCTCTCATCCTTCATCTGCGCCGCCATTCATGGCCGACACGACTCCTGCCTCCGGCGAAATCATCAAGAAACTGAAGGAAGAGAATGTCAAATCGAATTCGAGTTGAGCGACAAATTGGCAAAGGGTTAATTCGCATTGAAACGGGAGTGTTGGCGAAACAAGCAGCCGGCTGTTGCACGGTGCAATATGGAGAAACGGTGACGCTGAGTGCCGTTGCCAGCGGACCGCCCCGTGCCGGTCTGGATTATTTTCCGCTGACCTGCGACTACCGCGAGCGACATGCGGCTGCCGGCAAGTTCCCCGGCGGCTTTCTCAAGCGCGAAGGCCGGCCCACGACCAAGGAAACGCTCACGTCCCGGCTCATCGACCGGCCGATCCGGCCAATGTTCCCGGATGGTTACAACGACGAAGTGCAGATCCTCAATTTCGTGCTTGCCAGCGATCGCCAAACCGACGGCGACGTGCTGGCGATGAACGGTGCTTGCGCGGCGCTGGGTATCTCGCCGCTGCCGTTCCAGGGGCCGCTCGGCGCCGTGCGGCTGGGGCTTGTCGACGGCCAGTTCGTGCCGTTTCCCACGCACGACGAGCTGGAGGTTAGCGAGCTGGACCTGATCGTCTCCGGCAACCGCGAGGCGATCCTCATGATCGAGGGTTTCGCCCGCGAGCTGCCCGAAGACCGGATGGCGGCTGCGCTCGATGAGGCGCACAAATACGTACGCGAGCTGTGCGACTTGCAGGACGAGTTGATCGAGCAAGGTTGGCCCGCAGAAGATGGACTTCGTGCCGCCGCCCAACGACGGTGTGCTCGAGCGCCTACGACATGGCTTTTACGACAGGCTCAAGGCGGCCAAGCGAACGGAAGGCAAGCAGGCCCGCGCCGAAGCTGTCGCCGACGTAAAAGGCCAGGCGCTGCTGGATATTATCCCCGAACCATCGGCCGATGGGTGCCAGCTATTGGAGTCGTTCCAAAAGGCATGGCACGACCTTGGAGGAGCGCGTCGTGCGCGACCTGATTCTCAGCGGCACGCGGCCCGACGGCCGCGATACAAGTCGCTGCGGCACGATCCAGTGCGAAGTCGACTTGCTGCCGCGCGTTCACGGCTCGGCTTTGTTCCAGCGCGGCGAGACGCAGGCGCTCGTCACCGTGACGCTGGGCACCGGCCGCGATGAGCAGCGCGTCGACGGCCTGTTCGAGGAATACTCGAAGCGGTTCATGCTGGATTACAACTTCCCGTCGTTCTCGGTGGGCGAGGTGCGGCCGATTCGCGGACCCGGGCCGGCGCGAGATCGGCCACGGCATGCTGGCCGAGCGGAGCGTCAACCCGGTGCTGCCGGACCACGACGAGTTCCCCTACACGATCCGCGTGATTTCCGACATTCTCGAATCGAACGGCTCCAGCTCGATGGCCAGCGTGTGCGCCGCGACGCTCGGCCTGATGGCGGCCGGCGTGCCGATCACCAATCCGGTCGCCGGCATTTCGACCGGGCTTGTGAAGGAAGGCGACAAGTGGACCTTGCTCACCGACATCATCGGCGACGAGGACCACTACGGCGACATGGACTTCAAGATCGCCGGCACGCAAAACGGCATCACGGGCATTCAGCTCGACCTCAAGACCAACGGCATCAGCGAGGAGATCGTGCGGGCCACGCTCGCAGCAATCGCGCGAAGCACGGATCGAGATTCTGCGGTCGATGCTCTCGGCGATCCCGCGGCCGCGGCCCAACACCTCGCCGACTGCCCCGCGGCTGGCCCGCACCAAGATCGATCCCGAAAAGATCGGCCTGTTGATCGGCCCAGGCGGCAAGAATATCCGCGGCATCCAGGAAGACTGTGCCGTCACGATCGACGTCGAGGAAGACGGCACGGTGACGATTGCCGGCGCCGACGAGTCATCGGTGAAGAAAGCATTGGGCCGCGTCGAGGCGATGACCGCCTCGGTGCAGGTTGGCCGCATTTACGAGGGCACGGTCACCAGCGTCAAGGACTTCGGCGCATTCGTCGAGATCCTGCCGGGCAAAGACGGCCTCTGCCACATCAGCGAGCTGGCGGATGAATACGTCTCCAGCGTCGGCGACATTTGCCGCGTAGGCGACGCGATGATGGTCAAGGTCATCGCCGTCGACGAGCAGGATCGCGTGAAGCTGAGCCGTAAAGCGGCCATGCGCGAGATGGCCTCCGCCGGCAAAGACGGCAACGGCACCCCGTAAAGCCGCTCCTTTGCAGAGACCAGCTCTTACCAAATCGAACGATCAAGAGTGGAACGTGCGTCCTTTGATGCCCGGCTCGCGGACGGTCGCATCGCTCATCTATGCCGGTGCAGATCGCTGGAAATCACGGTTCGGCCGTGATGACAAGCTCGGCTTTTGACGTATCATCGCACGATGATCGACGGAGCGGGTTTAGAGATATCGCCGTCCGAAGATTCAGCGTTCGATAGACTCACATCAGCCTGTACCGACAAACAAGCGAGCTGACAACAAAAAACCGCCATCCGGCTGGGCGGCGGTCTTGGACCGTAACAGTCAGCGACTTCGCACTAAGTGTCAAGCAGTGCGGTGCCGCTTGCGCCGTTGTACAGCAATGGTGATCAGTCCCGTCATCACGAGGCTGAGCAGTGCGGTGCTCGGCTCGGGAATAATGGCCGTGAGCACCACGTCGTTGCCGTCACCTCCGCCGTAGTTGATGTTGAACAAAAAGCCCCCAGCGCTGATCGACGAACCCTGAGAGAACATCCCGCTGACTGGGTTGGTGCCCTGGTTGTTGATGATCGTGAACATGTTGCCGAGGCTAGGTGAAAAGCCAACGTCGAGCGTCAGATCGCCGGCGAGGCTCACGTCGCCGGTTACGATCAACTGGTCATACCCAGTTCCAGCCGCGAGGCCGTCGAGCTCAATGAACAGGTCCCCGGAATTGAGCGAATAGTTGCCGGTGACGGTCATCGTGCCGGGCGATGCGCCGGGCGACAGCGTACCGCCATTTTGTGCCAGATTGCCCATGAAATTGTTGGCAGTGAACGTGCCCCCCGTCATGTCGAATACGCCGCCGCCGACCAGCACACTCTCAGCGTTCAGCGTGCCGCCACTGAGGTGGTACTCGCCGTCGCCGTGGCCGTTCGGGTCAATGCTCAGCGACTCACCATAGCTAGCCATCACATGGAAGGGTTGCGGGGTAAAATCATGCACGGTGACCGTGCCGCCTGACTGGTTAACGATGCCCGCCTGGCCATCGGTTTCATTCAACAGCAGGCCCGTATCACTAGTCACGACGGCGTTTCCCGAAATGTTCAGCGTCCCGCTCCCGCCGGTGCCCAGCCCGCCAACGACGATGAACGACCCGTCCGAGTTATCCGTTCCGTTGTTAAGCTTGCGCATCGTGGCCGTGCCGGAGAGGTTGACCACGCCTGTGGCGCTTTTGCGCCCGATAGCGATCCACGTATCCGCCTCGACAACGCCCGAGTTCTGGTTGAGCGTTCCATTGCCGCCGGCGTTGCCAACCCATATTTCATTGGTCGCATGGATGGTGGCGTCGTCGGACATAGTGAGATTGCCTGTTGCACCACCAGCGCCAAGAATCACTAAGCCAGTGTTAACCTTACCAGTGCCGGAGATATTTGCCGTACCCGTCGAGCCTGCATCAATACCGACGACGAATTCCCCGCCGCCGGGAGTAGTTGCCCACTGCACCAGACCGGTGCCGGAGATGTTTGCGGTGCCAGTGCCACCCAAACGGCCGATGTACAATCGCTCGTTGTCCGACGTGCCGCCGCTCAGGTTATATGTGCCCATGCCACCGTTCTGCCCGACGAACGTCCAGCCGTTCTCCGCTCCCACGCCACCGTGGATCGTGCCACCTGTCTGATTCAACGTCCCAGAAGCCCCCGCGCCATCACCGACGAAGATATCTTGAATGTCCGGGATATCGGCCGAAATTACTGCCGTACCGCCGTTGTTGACGCGACCGTGATCGCCATTGCCGCCGGAAGGTGGGCCTTCGGGATTCCAGTTCGTGCCGACATTCCAATCGGCCGGTCCGGCGACGTTCCATTGAAAATCGACCGCGCTTGCGGGGGTCGCGCCGAGGGCGAAAGTGATGACAGATAGAACCACCATGCGCGACAGAAAATGCATTTCATATTTGCGCTCATTAGCTGTTTCCAACGAGAAGCGGCCGTGCAGATAACGAGCCAATAAAGACGAGGACCACGGACAAACCAAGTCTCATCGACTCTCTCAGCCAACTACGATATTCGCCGCCTTGGGGAATATCAAGGATTTTGCGCAAAAATTACCAAATTCCCGATTAATTGCAGGCCTGCAAGCGCCTATGTAGACTTAATAGATGAAATTACGCGTTTTTCTCGCGATTTTTGCTACTTTGGTCGCGGGTCCGTGGTCCCTCACGGGCTTGGCAGCGCCGATTGCGAACCTTGCCGCAGCCGATCCTGATGCCGCGGAGCAACCTCTGCTTGCCGAGCTTCAGCGGGCGATCGAGGCCTTTCGACAAGGTGAATTCGAGGCCGCTCTAGAGTGGCTGAAAAAGGCCCGGCAGAAGCAGCCCGGACTGGCCCCGGCCCAGGTCATGCTGGCCAACATGCATTTCTCCGAAGACCAGGCAGTTGCCGGCCGGAGCGTGCTTGAGCGGGCGGCCGTCGAGTTTCCCGACGACCCGGAACCGCCGCTGATTTTCGGCGACCTGGCGTGGCGCGAGCGCCGCCTCAGCGATGCCGAGGCCCAATATTTGCGCGGCCAGCAGCTTCTGGAATCCTTTTCCGGTGACGAAACGCGCAAGCATCAATTGCGAGTGCGGGCCACCATGGGGCTGGCCAACGTGGCCGAAGCGCGCGGGCAGTTCCGCCTGGCCGGCCAACTCTTCGCGCAAGTTATTGTCATCGAGCCACAGCATGGCAACGCCCATTTTCGATTGGGCAACGTTTTGTTTGCCCTCGATCGCCCGCAGCAAGCACTCGCCGAGTTCAAGCGGGCCAAAGAGTTGAGTGACGCCGCGCCCAATCCGAATCTGGCGCTGGCCCTGCTATATCATCAGTCGGGAAAGCCCGATGTGGCGGAAAAGTGGTTTCAGCGGGCGATCGCCGAAGCCCCGACCGATGACGAGCCAAGAACGGCGATGGCCAGGTGGCAACTCGAAGTGCGTGGGAATCTTCCAACAGCCGAGCGCCACGCCCAGGACGCCGCGCGACTCGATCCAGAATCGTCCGAGGCCCCGCTCGTCCTGGGAATTGTCGCCATATGCCGCGGCAACCATGCCCGAGCCGAGCAGTTCTTCGCGGCGGTCCTCAAGAAGTCGCCTGGACATTTTGTGGCGAGCAACCACATGGCGGTGGCACTCGTCGAGCAGGGCGACGCCGATCGTCGGCGGCAAGCCCAGGAACTTGCTCACGTCTTAGCGCAAACGTATCCCCACAATTCTCAGGCCGCCGCGACGCTCGGCTGGGTCGCCTTCCAAGTCGGCGATTTGGATGAGGCGGAAAAGCAGCTTGGCCGGGCGATTTCAACCGACAGTGTTAGCCGCGATGCGGCTTATTACTATGCACGATTCCTGTTTAAACGCGGTGAGATCGCCAAGTCGAAGACTTTTCTCCAACAGGCGCTCGATGGCAGTGGTTTGTTCACCCATCACCAACAGGCACGTGACTGGCAAAAGCAATTTCTCGGCGAGCAGGTTGCCAGGCAATGATCGGACGACCGAGAAATGGACTGTCGTAAGCCAACCGCCCGCGCCTCCACTGCATTCCAGAGTTGCCTATCGAAAGCAGTTTTGCGCACACGATTCGTATTGTTAGCGGCATTGGCATGGAACATCGGCTGCACAAAGCCGGAGCCGCCTTCGCGCGAAGATGCTCCTACCATTGAGGCGCAGTCCAACCACGATGGGCAACCTGTAAGTCGGACATCTCCCGCGCCCAGCGAGGGATTGTTCACCGACGTGACCACCTCGCTCGGTTTTGAGCTGCCCAGCGAACCTTGGCCCGATGGTCAGTTTATGACGCCGGAGATCACCGCCGGCGGCATCGCTTTGTTCGATTACGACGGAGACGGCCGGCTCGACATTTACCAGATTTGCCATTGCCCAGCCGGCTCGTTTACCGAGCCCGCACCCAATCGACTGTTTCGCCAACTGCCGGACGGCACGTTTCGGGAGGTTCCCGACGCGGCGGGATTGGCCGATCCCGGTTATGGACATGGTGTGGCGGTTGGCGACGTCGACAACGACGGCGACTTGGACGTGTGCGTCACCAATTACGGCCCCAACGCGTTTTACCTGAACAACGGTGACGGCACATTTATCGACGCGACCGCCGAGGTCGGACTGCGGGGCGATCAGTGGAGTTCGTCGGCCGGTTTTCTGGACTTATGATCGTGACGGATTTCTTGATCTTTACGTAGTAAACTTCGCCGTATTCGACCCGGCACGGGTTTGTGCAGTTCGCGAGGATTCGACACTGCGCGACTTTTGCGGACCCCATGTATTCACGGGCGTGAGCGACGTGCTCTATCACAACAACGGCGACGGCACGTTCACCGACGTATCGGAGAAAGCTGGAATCACACAGCCGGCGCGCGGCTGGGGCCTGGCCTGTGCCGACTTCACCGGGGATGGCTGGTGCGACGTATATATCGCCAACGACGAAGAGCCGGCACAGTTGTGGGTCAATCAGCAGGACGGCACGTTTGAGGATGAAGCTGTCTTTCGCCTCTGCGCGTTCAATGCCTTGGGGCAGGTGGAAGCCGGTATGGGCCTCGCCGTTGGCGACGTCGACAACGACGGAAAGCTCGACCTGTTGAAAACGCACTTTGCGGGCGAGACGAACACGTTATATCTGTCGGCCGGGTCCGACGACTTCTTCACTGATGACACCGCGGCCGCGCATGGCCGAAGTGGACCGCCCCTTTACCGGCTGGGGTTGCGGCTTCGTCGACTTCGACCATGACGGAGATCTCGACGTCGCGATCGCAAACGGTCGAGTCACGCGGGGACCGATCCATCCCGGTGCCAAACATGGCCGATTCTGGAACCATTTTGCAGAACCCTCGCTCCTGTTTGAGAACGACGGCACCACGCGATTTATGGACGTCGGCAAAATGGCGGGGCGATTCGGGAGAGAACCTCTGTCTGGCGCGCGGTCTGGCGTTTGGCGACATCGATCGCGACGGTGACCTCGACATGGTGCTGCAGAATATCGACAACACGTTGCGCATCTATCGCAACGATGCGCCACGCCCGACTCGCATTGGCTGCTCGTGCGCGCAATGACCGGCCGGCGGGACGCTTACGGTGCGCTCGTCACGATTGACGCTCGAGGCAAGCGATTGACGCGGCTGGCGCATCCCACTTACAGCTACCTGTCGAGCAACGACCCGCGAGCACATTTCGGTCTGGGGGGTACCGATCACGTTGACTCGCTGGAGGTTCTCTGGCCTAGCGGCCGCAAGGAGCGGTTTGCCGTCGGCGAAATTGACCGCGAAATCGTCATCCAGGACGGTGACGGCGAAGAGTTGTAGCCGATTGAGCGGCGCCCAGCGGTGCTATGAACCGGTCAACTTTGCATCGCCTTCCTCCCGAATAGGCTTGTCTTTGCGATACAACTCGAGTCGCGCTTCGATTTGCTCCGCCAGCGGAATTTGATTGGTTCGCTTTGCCCATTCGATCGCCTCAGCCGCGGTTTGCTGGGCTTGGTCGTAATTGCCAGCCGCGGCCTGCGCGGCCGCCAAGGTGTCGAGCATCCGTGGCATTTTGAAATCGGCCAGCAACTTCGCTCGCTCGGCCAATTCCAACGCCCGTCGCGGATCGCGAAACTGGGGGTCGGAGGTCGTCGCCAGAATCCAAGCCTGATTGTTAAGCGCCTCTGGCCAGTCGGGTCGCAGAAATAACGCTTGTTCGTTGTGGGTGATCGCCTCCTCAATCCGCCCTCGTCGAGCCAATACAAGCGCTAGTTGATAATGGGCATCGGCGCTTTTGGGTTCCAGTCGGACCGCTTCGATGAACTGGGGAAGTGCCGCCGCGTCGTTGCCGTATTGCTGCAACGCCAGGGCCAAACCGAATCGGGTATCGAAGTCGCGTGGATCCGTACGTACCGCTTCGGTCAATTGGCGAATCGCTTCCCTGACCTTTTGTTGCGATATTAATGCCTGGCCGAGCTCGTAATGCGCTTTCGGGTAATCAGGCCGTAGCCGCAGTGCCTCGCGAAAGTGGCCGATCGCTTCGCCCGCTTTCCGCTGTCGGTGAAGCGCTCTGCCGATTGCGAAGTGGGCGTCGGCGTACACCGGTTGCAGGCGGAGCGCGGCCTCAAAGCGCTCGACCGCTTGATCGATCTTGCCGGCGTCGAACAATGCGACACCCAGGTTATATTGGGCGTCGACGTGGTTTGGCTTCAATCGAATCGCTTCCGAAAACGACTTGGTCGCGTCGCGAAGGTTCCCGATCTTGATCAGCACCACTCCCAAATCGTTGTGCGCATCAGCGTTATTAGGAATGAATTCGCACTCCATCACCGAAGAGTGTCGACGCATCAATGTAGCGGCCCTGCTCCAACAGCAGCGATCCCAGTTCCTTGCGGGCGTCCAGAAAATCTGGCTTAAGGTGCAGTGCCTCCGTCAATTCGGAGATGGCATCGTTGATCTTCCCTTCGCGGCGGCTGACGATCCCTTTTTCGTAATGTGATCGTGCCTTATCCGCGGTGCTGGCGCCGGCCGAGGCCGGCTCGTCGACCGATTGGCCTAGCGAGATTTCCGGACCGATTTCCATAGCGAGTACTGCGAAATACAGAAGAATGGGTCCGGCGCGTTTCATGGTCCAGTTAGCGTATCATGATCGCCGATCGCTTTGAATTCCCCAAATTGTTTCGGCCGCGGGCAGCATCTTGGCCCGAATGGGCGGCCGAACAACATTAATCTCCAGCATTGGGACTGCTGCTGGCCAGGTTTCCATCGAGGCCTGGTTTTCCATGTCACAAAACCGCACCTGGGCACGCGTCTTTGATTTTGGTAAAGCGGACGGGGCCGAAGCCTGTCGCCGCAGAATGCGCGCCGCGTGATTTGCGATTGATAATCGTTGTTTCGCGACTTCTACTGGGTGCATGTCCGCGCCCAGGCAGCTAGATCGTCCGCCCGTTGACGATTCCTCCGCCACGGTCCAGCGATTGATGGACCAGTATACGGAGATTGCGCGCTCGCCGGGCGGGCTCGCGCACGAGATCAAGAACCCGCTCTCCACGATTCGGCTCAACATGGAACTGCTGGCCGAGGACTTGGGTGAAGCGCAAACGCCCGTCCAGCGCCGAGCCGCCAAGCGCATCGACATCGTGCGGCGCGAATGCCAGCGCCTGCACTCGCTGCTGGACGACTTTCTCAATTTCGCCAAAGTGCGGCGGCTGCACTTGGAGCCGACCGATCTCAACCATCAAATCGACGACGTGCTCGATTTCTTTGCTCCCGAAGCCGAGGAAGCCGGCGTCGAGATCGTACGCTATCTCGATGCCGATCTGCCGCGCGTCATGATCGACCGCGAAGCGTTTCGCCAGGCATTGCTGAACTTGATTATTAATGCCAAGCAAGCGATGCCGGACGGCGGCCAACTAATCGTCCGCACTGCGGCACAGGGCGACACCGTGGCGCATGTACTTAATCGACACCGGATGCGGAATGGATGAGCGCACCGCTTCGCGAATGTTCGAGGCGTTCTTTTCCACGAAGCCCGGCGGCTCTGGGCTCGGCCTGCCAACGACGCAAAAGATCATCGCCGGCCTTGGCGGGCGCATCAGCGTGCAGAGCGAGGTCGGCCGCGGCACGCAGTTCACGATCGAGCTGCCGGTGCCGGCGCGTTTGGCAGGGGAGTGACAGAGATTTACCGCTCGCTCTGTGAAAAAATCCCCAACCAATCACGGGCACTGTGAATAACGGCCGAGATCATGACTCCGTCGGGTACGACATAGTAAAAAATGAGGTATTTGGATGCGGGTTTGGACGGCTGAAACATACGGAGGTCGGCCGCAGTTCATCGAGACTGATCCCAAAATCCGGGTTGTCCGCAAGCTGTGCAAAACTGTGGAACAATTCGTCGATGACGCGGTCTGCCGCCGACGGATTGCGCTGCCCGATATACTCAGCGATTTCTTCCAAGTCGGTCGCGCCGCGCCTTGCGATGCGAAATCGATGCCGTGACATGTTAACGGCATCCGGCTTGACGACGTGCTCGTTCCTTTAAGCCATTCGAAGAATTGGCGCAAGTCCCTCCTCATCGAATTCGAGAAAGTCGCCTGCGTCGAGTTGCCGGCGTCCTTCATCAAGTCGATCCAGAAGCGCTTCTGTTGTCGCAAGAGCTGTATGCCTGCCTCAATCGCGTCATTTCGATCGCGATAGATCCCAGCGCAATTTGTTGTTGAATAAACGCCTCATTATCCGTCGATATATGGCCGGACATTTCTTAGCCTCCGACATTTAGTTTATCTGAGATGGTTACACAGGGTCAACGATCCCCTTTTCGCTCACAACCGCACGCCGTATCATCGTTGCATGCCCGCCAAACAATCGACGGCGGCCAGCACCGGGCCGCCAATTCAGGTGCTGGTCGTCGACAACGACATCGCTCATGCCGAAGCGATGGCCGACAGCCTGCGAAGCATCGGATTCGCTTGCACCGTGGCCGGCGGCGGACGCGATGCGATCTCGCTGCTCGAGCACACCACGTTCGAAATCGTGATCACCGATCTGAAGATGCCGGATGTCGGCGGGCTCGAAGTGCTGGCCAAGTGCAAGGAGCTGCAGCCGGACGCCGAAGTGATCCTCGTCACCGGTCACGGCACGATCGAGTCAGCCGTCGAGGCGATGCAGCGCGGGGCGTTCAACTATCTGCTCAAGCCGCTCGATTTGAAGCAGCTGCGGGCCGTGGTCGAAAACGCGGCCCGCAGCCAGTACCTGCGGCGGGCGAACGCAGAGCTGCACCGCCGACTGGACGAACGGTTCGGCTTCGAGGGCGTCATCGGCAACAGCCCGCAGATGCACGATGTGGTGATGCGGCTGCAGCGGATCGCGCCGACCGACGCCACCGTGCTGATCCAGGGCGACACGGGCACCGGCAAGGAGCTGGTCGCCAAGGCAATCCACCAAAACAGCCCGCGCAAGAAGCGGCCGTTCGTGCCGCTCAACTGCGCCGCCCTCAGCGAGCACATTCTGGAAAGCGAGCTGTTCGGCCACATTCGCGGGGCATTCACCGACGCCTCCAGCGACCGCCAGGGCAAATTCGAATACGCCGACGGCGGCACGCTGTTTCTCGACGAGGTCGGCGACATGCCGATCCCCACGCAGATCAAGCTGCTGCGCGTGCTGGAAAGCGGCGAGATCACGCGCGTCGGCTCCAACGAGCCGGTGAAAGTCAACGTGCGGATTCTCTCGGCCACGAACCGCGACTTGGAAAAGGCGATCGCCGACGGCACGTTTCGCGAGGATCTGTACCATCGCCTCAAGGTCGTCACGATCACTCTGCCGCGGCTGGCCGAGCGGCGCGAGGACATCCCGCTGCTGATCGAATACTTCCTGAAGGAACATGCAAAGCGGCATCAAAAAACGATGCGTGGCATTTCGACCGCTGCCCGCCGCCGGCTGTTGGCTTACGATTGGCCGGGCAACGTGCGGCAACTGCGAAACGTGATCGAAAGCATGGTCGTCGTGGACATCGACGAAGTGCTCGACATCGACGACCTGCCCGCCGAGCTTGCCCCCACCAACGGCGAGGCCGCTTCAGCGGCCGGGGCTGACGGCCTGCACGATCTGGTCGGCAAACCGATCTCGCAAATCGAAGCGATGTTCATCGCCGAAACTCTCAAGGTCACCGGCGGCAACCGCGAAGAAGCGGCCGGCATGCTGGGCATCGGCGAGCGGACGCTGTATCGGAAGATCAAAGAGTACGGTCTCACGTAAAGCCAAATCGGAGAATGCAAAATGCAAAATGGTAAATGCAAAATGTTCAATGCGGACTCACCATTTTGCATTTTGCATTGTTCATTTTGCATTTTGCATTTGCCGGCGGCAGAAGCGTTACGGACGGCCCTATAATGCCCACCATCCAGCAACTTCCGCCGAGCGTCGTGAACAAGATCGCCGCCGGCGAGGTGATCGAGCGGCCGGCGAGCGTCGTGAAGGAGCTGCTGGAAAACTCGGTCGACGCCGGCGCGACGCGGATCGATGTCACGATCGAAAAGGGCGGCAGCGAGATGATCCGCGTGGCCGACAACGGCTGCGGCATCGCCGCGGACGAGTTGCCGCTGGCCGTCGCAAGCCATGCGACGAGCAAAATTCGATCGGCCGACGACTTGTTCTCGGTCGGCACGCTCGGCTTCCGCGGCGAAGCGCTGGCCTCGATCGCCGAAGTCAGCCGGCTGGTCATTCGCAGCCGGCACGGCCGATGCGGCCAGCGGCGCGGAGCTGGAAGTGGTCGGCGGCGCCGCGCAGCCGGTCGTTCCCGGTTGGCTGCCCGGTCGGCACGACGATCGAAGTGCGAAATCTGTTCTTCAACACGCCCGTGCGGCACAAGTTCTTGCGATCGCCCCAGACCGAGATGGGCCATTCGATCGAAGCGGTCACGCGGCTAGCTCTGGCCCATCCTGGAATTCACTTCACGCTCTCGCACAACGGCCGGCTGGTGCACGACCTGCCGCCGGTTGGACAACGTCCGCGGCCGCATCGCCGCGTTTTTCGGCGACGAGTTGGCCGACGATCTCATCGAGATCCACAGCGAAGCGGACGGCGTGACGCTCGAGCGGCTACGTCGCCAATCCGATGCACAGCCGCGCGACCGGCCGGATGCAATACTTGTTTCTCAACGGCCGGGCGATTCGCGACCGTGCGCTGCAGCACGCGCTGGGCGAGGCGTATCGGGGTCTCTTGCTCACCGGCCGGCAGCCGATTTGCTTCCTGCGGCTCGACATGCCGGCGGAAATGGTCGACGTCAACGTGCATCCCACGAAGCAGGAAGTCCGCTTCCAGGATTCCGGCCGCTTGTACAGCCAATTACTTGGCACGCTGCGGACGAAGTTCTTGACGACCGACCTCACTGCGCGCGGAACATCGCCAACCGGGTATGGCTCGACGGATGTGGATGAACCTGACGGAGCGGCGGCCGGGGCAAGCGAATTGGTGGAATGGGCCAAGCAACAATTAGGCAAACAACTCCATCAGTCCGGCGCGTCCGTAACCCCGGACATACAGCGAGCCGGGTCGTCCACGACCCCGGACATTGCCGAGACCGGTAGACCGCCCAGCGCACGACTGAAATTGAGCTCCGCGAGCCCTTGCAGCTCCATCGCATCGATGTGCCGCCATTCAGGCCTTTCGACATCGGGCGAGCAGCCGGCATGCATGCCGCACCAGCGGCGGCGGCTGATCTGCCGCGCAGCCATGGTTCGCGATGTTCGTCGCCACCTCACCGCGCAACGCGCTGCAGGTTCACAACCGCTATCTCGTCGTCGAAACGGAGACGGGAATCGAAGTGATCGACCAGCACGCGCTGCACGAGCGAATTCTGTACGAGCAGATTCGGGAAAAAGTGTTGGGCGGTGCGCTCGAATCGCAGAAGCTGCTGGTGCCCGAACCGGTCGATCTGACCGCCAGCGAGGCGGCGGCCGTGCTGGAACATGCGAATCTGCTGGCCCAGCTGGGCGTCGAGGTGCAGCCATTCGGCGGCGAGACGGTGCTAGTCTCGAGCTATCCGGCGATGCTCGCGAACCTCAGCCCGGCCGAAGTGCTCCGCGAATTGGTGGAAAAGCTGCTCTCCGGCGGCCGCCAGCCCGAAGTCGCGCGACTTGCTCGACGATCTGCTGCACATGATCGCCTGCAAAGCGGCGGTGAAGTTCGGCGACCGGCTCACCGGCGAGGAGATCGAAGCGTTGCTGGCCCAGCGGCACCTGGCCCAGGACCAGCATCACTGCCCGCACGGCCGCCCCACCGCATTGGTCTTCACCCGCGAAGATCTCGACCGCCAATTCAAGCGGATTTGATTGAAGCCGCGGCTTCGAGGAAAATGGGAGAAGCCCGAGGCTAAACCGCAAGCGGCAACTTTGCATTTTACGGATGCGCATTCCGACCTCTGACCTCCGACCTCTCATTCCTTCAAATGATCTGCGTCAGCATCGGCCGTAGCCGCCACAAACACATGCTGGCCGAGCACAAGCACCTGTGCGAACAGGGGGCCGAGCTGGTCGAGCTGCGCCTGGACTACATCAGCTCGCGCGTGAATATCCAGCGGCTGCTGAAGGACCGGCCGTGCAAAACGGTGATCACCGTCCGCCGCGAGCAGGATGGCGGCAAGTACACGGGCAGCGAAGAAGCCCGGCTGATCATGCTTCGCGAGGCGATCGCCAACGGCGTCGAGTACATCGACCTGGAAGATGACATCGCCGGCCAGATTCCGCGGTTCGGCAAGACCAAGCGAATCATCAGCTACCACAGCTTCCGCAACACGCCCGATAATCTTGCGCGATCTGCACGCCCGGCTGAAATCGCTCGACGCCGACATCGTCAAGATCGCCACGATGGCCAACCAGCCGCACGATAACCTGCGCGTGCTGGAGATGATGCAGGAGAGCGACTCGCCGACCATCGGCATGTGCATGGGCGACATCGGCACGCCGTCGCGGATCCTCGGCCCGAAGTTCGGCGCACCATTCACGTACGCCACGTTCCACCACGAGCGGGCACTCGCGCCGGGCCAGCTCAGCTACGATCAAATGGTGAACATCTATCGGCACAACAGTATCGAGCCGAATACGGCGGTGTACGGCGTCGTGGCCGACCCGGTCGGCTCACAGTCTGAGCCCGCAGATTCATAATGCGGCGTTCGGCGCGGCCGAGCATTGATGCGGTCTATGTGCCGTTCCGCGTGCCGTTCGATACGCTTGGCCAGTTCATGGAAGACGTGCCGCGGCTGGGAATTCGCGGGCTGAGCATCACGATTCCGCACAAGGAGGCCGATCGCGCAAATACCTCACCAAGGTCGACTCCGGCGGTGAAAGGGATTGGCGCAGTCAATACGGTGTTGTTTCAGGATGGCGAAGTATTGGGTTACAACACCGATGTACAAGGCGGCGATGGATTGCCTGGAAAACTGCCTTGGGCGGTGCGGCTCCGCCGGGAAAGCCCAGCCCGCTCAAGGACAAAAAAGTACTTGTGCTCGGTGCAGGCGGTGTGGCCCGGGCCATCATGTACGGGCTGCAGCGGCGCGGAGCGAAAACGACGATCGCCAGCCGCACGCGGTCGCGCGGCCCAATACCTGGCCGACACTTTCGGCGGACGATGCGTCGAATGGCCGGCCCGGCACATCGGCGATGCGGAGATCATCGTCAACTGCACGCCGGTCGGCATGCATCCGAATGTCGACGAATCGCCATTTAATAAGTCGCATCTCAAGCCGTCGATGATCGTCTTCGACACGGTGTACAATCCGGAATCGACGCTGCTCTTGAAAGAGGCCCGCTCGCACGGCTGCCGCATTGTCACCGGGCGTTGAGATGTTCATTCGCCAGGCCGCGCTGCAGTTCATACTTTTCACCGGCAAAGAAGCGCCCGAGCCGCTGATGCGCGAAACGCTCAAGCGGGCGATCGGGCCGGTGAAATATTGAGCAGGACGCGGGAAGCCAGAGGAGGACTCATTAAAGCGACGGCGAGGCCGCTTTAGCGGCCGGGTCCTTTTTGAAACAAATCCATGACGGATAACACCGACACCGCGCCCATCTTCCTGATTGGCTACCGCGGGACAGGCAAATCGACCGTGGCGCGCGATTTGGCCGAGCTCCTCGGCTACAATTCGATCGATGCCGACGAAGAAATCGAGCGCCGTGTCGGCAAGAGTATCGCCTCCATCTTCGCCGAAGACGGCGAAGCAACGTTCCGAGAATTGGAAAGCCAACTGGTCAACGAGCTCACGCACCTCCGGCGAACGGTAATTGCGCTGGGCGGCGGTGCTGTAATCCGAGAGGCAAACCGCAATGTAATCCGCACTGCCGGGCCCGTCGTCTGGCTCACCGCCCCGGTCGACGTGATCGTGACGCGTCTGGCTGCCGACCCCACGACGGCCGGCCGACGCCCCAACCTGACGAAAATCGGCGGCCGCGGACGAAGTCGAAGCATTGCTAGCCGAGCGGACGCCCATTTACCGCCAGTGTGCTACTCTTACGGTGGATACGGACGGAAAAACGTGCGCCGAAGTGGCCGATGAAATCGCGGCCAATCTTTAACAAATCGCGATGCCGAGCGCCATGGATTGGACAATGATTCCGCTCGCTGCGCGACTCACCATCGTCTTCGTTGCGGGCCTTGCGCTTGGATCGCTAGTGAATTGGGCAATCTACGCGCTCGCCTGGCGCCCGCGGCCCATTTCGCCCTGGTCGCGACTGGCGCCCGGCGCATCGCCGCGTGGCCGAATGGATCGCGTGCCCGTGATCGGTTGGTTCGCCTTGCGCCGTGAAGCGCAAATCCACGGCCCGAGGTTTTGGATCCGCCCTCTGCTGATCGAGTTGTTTCTCGGCACGGCTCTGACTGCGCTCTACTGGTGGGAAATCGAGCGGCTGGGTCTGGTTCAAGGACAAGTCGGCATCGCCATCTTACCGCCGCTCACTGCGCTGCACTTGCAGTTCGTGAGCCATACCCTTTTGTTCTGTTGGATTCTGGCTGCGGCGTTTATCGACATTGATGAAAAAATCGTTCCGGACGACATCACGGTGACCGGCACGCTGCTCGGCCTGACGTTGGCGACGCTCGCACCGATGTCGCTATTGCCGCAACGTAGGTGAACGGCCGGCACGGCCGGTTGTCGGCGAACTGATCCATAACGCGGCGGGTGGCCAGGCAATCGGACCAAACGGAGCGCCGCTGTGGCTTGAACCGGTGACTGCGGTGGCGCCCAACGCGTGGCCGCCCGCTTGGGGCCAGCCGCGCGACTGGCAATCGCTCGCCAGTCGGCCTGAGTTGCTACTGGCTATGGTGCTTTGCGCTGGCGCCGCGCATTTGGCGCGGTCGCCGTGGGCCCTTGTTCGCAATTCAATTGATATTTACGCGCGTGTGGGCCGAATTCAGGCGCCCGCCGCTGCGCTGGATGCTATTGGCAGGCACGGCCGCAATCGTCTTTGTCTGGGCGCTAGGCGATCGACGATGGGCCGGCTTGTTGACTTCCCTCATCGGACTTGTGGGCAGCGGTGGCATTGTTTGGGCGGTGCGGCTCATCGGCACCGCCGCGCTGCGCCGCGAGGCAATGGGTTTCGGTGACGTCACGCTCATGATGATGGTTGGCACGTTCCTTGGCTGGCAGGCTTGCTTGATTACCTTTTTCCTCGCGCCGTTTGCCGGGTTGCTCGTTGGCCTAGCGCAATTCATCCTGCGCCGCGACGATGAGATCCCTTACGTGCCCTATTTATGCCTGGCGGCCGCGACGGTCGTCGCTGCCTGGGCGCCGATCTGGTCCTGGGGTCGCGAAGTTTTCGGGGCCGGGCCACTGGTGCCGCTGGCGCTCGCCGTTTGCCTCGGACTCTTGGGAATCATGCTCGCGATTTGGCGAATCATCAAAATGGCAATTTTCGGCATCAGGGACGATGAGGCCGACCTGGACGATGATGCCGACGCCGTAGGTCTGCGCCGGTGAGCTACGATTTCATAGCGAACGCGGTTTCTGCCTACTGCGACTGGGCGGCATGACCTGGCCAATTGAAACCATTACCGACTTCGAAGCTGGAGGGGAGCGAATCCGCGCGCGCAGGTACGGCATCGTCGAAACATGCGGCGGCAAGCTGGTTGCCGTTCATCTGCGGCCATGGCCCAAGCTGGTTTCACTCCCGGAACTGCTGCCGCTCGGCCCGCGCTTCCATAGCGCGCGGCGCGGCCGACCGCTGCCTGCTCTATTACAACCAGCCGCGGCGAATGCCTAACTTTCTGGCGCTCAAATATGTCGTTTCAACGCCGGGTACTAGTTACCGCACCTTCCGCGCCTCGCTTAAAGCGCTCGATGCGATTGCCGCTCTGAAGCAAATCGACGCCATCGTTTGCGATGCGGCCAACGCCCGGCTATCGGACCGCTTCATGGCCCGCCAAGGCTGGGAGCCGCACAAGCCGCAGCGCTGGCACCGCAATTACATCCGCCGGTATTACGGCGAGTATCCCGCAGGGCGGGTGCTTGCACCCGCCGATTAATACGTGCAATCACGAGTGGGTGCAAGCATCCACCCTACCTCGAATTGCCAAGTTGCGAAGGCCTTGTGGCCGTAGCAGATTCTTTGCTAGTATCCGCCGCTCTTCGGCCCCGGCGCAGCGGCTTCATGCCCTCGCCAAGGAATCCACGAACGGGTTGTCGCCGCGACAGGGATGGTCGCTGTGTTATACGCTTTGTCTATTCGCACGTTCGTTGCAATTACGTTTGCTCTCGCGACATTACTCGCGGCGGGCTGCGGACAACTCGCGCACGCGCCTGCCGGGCAGCAAGCGGCCGTGACGCTCTCACCAGAGCAACAGAACGCACTCGCACAGCAGACCCAGCAATACCAGCAGCGGGCCGCATCGCTCGATCGCGATAATCAGGAGATCGAATCATTACTGGCCCAATCGCGTCAGCAAATTCAGCTCTTGGACGAGCAGATTCGCGCGACGCAGACGCAGCTGCGCGATACGACCGATCGATTGGCCAGCGTACAGGCCGACAACGACCAGCTTCGCAACCGCACCACCGCGCTTGCCGCAAGCATGCAAACGCATAGCCAGGCAGAAATCCGCGCCAACAATACCTTGCTGCGCAGCCTTTCGATCACGGGCATGCCGGGCATCAATGTCCGCCAGGACGGCGACGTGATTCGCATCGAGCTGCCAGGCGACCAACTCTTCAACTTGGGCACGGCGCAATACAAAGTCGGTGCCGATGGAATCCTGCGAGCGGTTGCCGCCGATCTGCTGCAGAACTATCCGCAGCAAATCATCGGCATCGAGGGGCACTCCGATGGCAGCCCGGTTACGTCGCCCCAGTTTCCCACCGACCAGCATCTCTCGGTTGCCCAGGCAATGGCGGCTTACGACCTGCTCACGCGCACCGCCGGAATGCCGCCACGACAACTGTTTGTGGTCGGCCACGGGGGCAGCCATCCCATCGTCTCGAACGCCACAGAACCCGGCCGAGCTCGCAACCGCCGGATCGAGCTGGTCATCTATCCCGAGACCCTGCGGCGCTGAGCCCGCTGACTGGCACCTCGCCGCTGGGTAGAATGCCTTTGGCTGCGAACCCGGCGGCAGGTACGTTTGTCCGACCATGCGCCGGCCATCAACGCGCGGAGCAAGCCCCGCAGCTAAATGATTATCGGTAATGATTGTCGTGTTGGTCCCTGACCTCCGACGTCTGCCCGCTTCCACATGATTGCCATCATCGACTACGAAATGGGCAACCTCCGCAGCGTTCAAAAGGGCTTTGAGCGCGTGGGGCACTCGGCGACGATCACCAGCGATCCGGCCGTTCTTGCTGATGGCGGACAAAATCGTATTGCCGGGCGTTGGCGCGTTTCGCGACGCCATCGCCGCCTTGCGCGAGCGAAAGCTGGTCGAGCCTATTCGCGAGGCGATCGCAATCCGGCAAACCGTTTCTCGGCATCTGCCTTGGGCTGCAGCTCTTATTCGATAAGAGCTTCGAGGACGGCGAGCATGAAGGGCTGGGCTCGTTCCAGGCGACGTCGTGCGGTTCCGGCTGCCGAACGAGCTACAAAGTTCCCCACATGGGCTGGAACCAGGTGCGTTTCCGCAGACGGCCGCCCCTGTTCGAGGGCATCGACGACGATGCACACTTCTATTTCGTGCACTCCTATTTCGTAGTGCCGCGTGATGATGCAATCGTCGCGACGGAGACCGATTACGCGACGCCCTTCTGCTCCAGCATCTGGCGTGACAATTTGTACGCCGTGCAATTCCATCCGGAAAAGAGCCAGTCCGCCGGCTTGCGGCTGCTGAAGAACTTCGCCGAGCTCTGCTGACTACGAGGATGCAAGATGCAGGATTCGGGGTCAGGGCCCTCGTGTTCGCCACTGATCGATCAACATCTTCCGCGCCCGGCATCCGCCATCCCGCATCCTCTACTCTGCTCGAAAACTCTTTTCGCAGAATAACTTGCGCCAGCGGACTCGCGGCGAGCCCTTGTCGAAGGCCTGCCGCTGTGGCATATTTGACGGACCAGAACTTCTCGACCAGCCCGGCCCGTCGGCCGTGGCCTATGACGGAACAAATCTCCATGCAAGTCTGGCCGGCGATCGATCTTCGCGGTGGAAAATGCGTCCGGCTGCGGCAGGGCGACTACCAGCAGGAGACCGTGTTTGCCGACGATCCGGCCGCCGTGGCGCGGCAATTTGCCGATGCCGGGCGCTCGCCACCTGCACATCGTCGATTTGGAAGGGGCCCGCGAGGGGCTGCCGGTCAATTTGCCGAGCGTCCAGGAAATCCTGGCTGCGGTCGACATCGAGTGCGAACTCGGCGGCGGCATCCGCGACGAGCAATCGGTTCGCGAGCTGCTCGATTTCGGCCTGTCGCGGCTCGTCATCGGCACTTCCGCGCTCACCGACCCGGAGTGGTTTCGCGACGCCTGCCGCCAGTATCCCGGCAAACTGGTGCTGGGCATCGACGCCCGCGACGGCCTCGCGGCCACCGACGGCTGGCTGAACACCAGCCAAGTGACGGCCATCGAGCTGGCGCGGCAATTTGCCAGCGAGCCGCTGGCCGCGATCATCTACACCGACATCGCCACGCGACGGCATGCTGGCCGGCCCGAACGTCGCCGCCATGGCCGAGATGCAGGCGGCCGTCGATGTCGCCGGTGATTGCCTCGGGCGGCGTGACGACGGTGGATGACGTTGCCCGGCTGGCAGCCGCCGGTCTGGCTGGCTGCATCATCGGTCGGGCACTGTACGAAGGCACATTGACGCTCGCCGAGGCGTCAAGCGGCGGAGTCGGACAACGGAGGCGGGGGCTCATAAGTTGACATGGCGTGCCCGCTTCAGCGGGCGGGAATTAACTATGTGGGTGAGTAAGTGAGTCGGTGAGTAGGTGAGTAGGTAAGATTTCAGGTACCTACTCACGTACTCACTTACTCACTACTCACGATTCACTACACGGAGTCATCATGGCCAAGAACGTTGAGGACATTCGCAACATCGCCGTTTGCGGACACGGCTCGTCGGGCAAGACGACGCTCGTCGACCACCTGCTCGTGAAGACCGGCGCGGTCAGCGGCCAGCCCAGCGTCGACGCCGGCACGAGCATCTGCGACTTCGACGAAGAGGAAAAGCACCACAAGCATTCGATCGAGGCGTCGATCGTTCATTTCGATCACGCGCGGCAAGCGGTTCAATGTGATCGACACGCCCGGCTACCCGGACCTGATCGGCCAAACGATCGGCGCGCTGCGGGCCGTCGAAACGGCTCTGATCGCGATCGACGCCCACGCCGGCATCAAGGTGAACACGCGCCGCGTGTGGCAGGAGGCGGGCGACGCCGGACTGGGCCGCATCCTTGTGCATCACCAAGCTCGACACCGACAACATCAACTTCCCGAAGCCTCATCGATTCGATCAAAGAGATCTTCGGCATCGCAATGCGCGCTGTTCAACGTGCCGATCGGCCAGGGGCACGAGCTCAAAGGCGTCGTCAGCACGCTCGACGTGCCCAAAGACACGGCCGGCGCGCTGATCGATCCGGCCGAGGTCAGCGAATCGGTGATGGAGTCGATCATCGAGGCCGACGAGGCCGTGATGGAGAAATACTTCGAAGGCGAAATGCCGTCGAAGGAGGAGCTGGCGCGGCTGTGCTCCGAGGCGGTGCGGCAGGGCACGCTCACGCCGATCGTTTGCGTCTCGACAAAGAAGGGCGTCGGCCTCGATGAACTGCTGGCCGTGCTCGGCGCAGGCCTCGCTGCCGCCGACGGCCGTGCCGCGCACGGCGAAGAAGGACGGCGACGACGTGACGCTCAAAGCCGACCCGGCTGCGCCGCTCGCCGCCCAAGTGTTCAAGACGCGCATCGATCCGTTCGTGCAGCGGCTAAGCTACATCCGCGTGTTCTCCGGGCACGCTGAAGAAGGACAGCACCGTGCCGTCGCCGCGGCTCGCGCAAGGGCATCAAGATCGGCCCGCTGCTTTCGGTGCAGGCCGACAAGACGACGCCGATCGATCAGGCGACCGCCGGCGACATCGTCGCCGTGGCCAAGACCGAAGACCTGCACACCGGCACGTCGCTGGGCGAGGTCGAGCTGCCGCCGATCAAGTTCCCGACGCCGATGGTCGGCCTGGCCGTGACGCCCAAGGCCCGCGGCGACGAAACCAAGCTTTCCGGCGCGCTGCACAAGATCACCGAAGAGGACCGCACCGTTCACCTCGAGCACGACCAGGAAACCAAGGAGATGGTGCTCACCGGCATGAGCGAGCTGCACCTGCTGCTGCTGCGCGAGCGGCTCAAGCGCCGCGACAAGGTCGAGGTCGAAACGCACGAGCCGAAGATTCCGTATCGCGAAACGATTCAGAACAACGCCGAAGGCAGCTACCGGCACAAGAAGCAGTCCGGCGGCTCGGGCCAGTTCGGCGAAGTGCACATCCGCATGTATCCGTTCCCGGAAGGCACCAAGCCCGAAGAGTTCGCCACCAAGGAACGCTTCCCGCAGCTCAAGAACACCCACTACCACGAGAAGAATAATTTTCTGTGGGTCGATACGGTCGTCGGCGGCACGATCCCCGGCAACTTCATGCCGGCGATCGAGAAGGGATTTCTTGGAGAAGATCAGCTCCGGCGTCGTCGCCGGCTACCCGGTGCAGAACGTCTGCGTCGAGGTGCACTTCGGCAAGGACCACCCGGTCGACTCGAACGAAACGGCGTTCCGCATC
The DNA here is from genome assembly GCA_963713365.1 of uncultured Planctomycetota bacterium. GTDB lineage: Bacteria > Planctomycetota > Planctomycetia > Pirellulales > Lacipirellulaceae > JABDGM01. Next base: position 235,085 of record CAVQLN010000019.1, read on the forward strand.
GCCGGCCGGCAGGCGTTTGCCAACGTGTTCCGCGAAGCGCGGCCGAGCCTGCTGGAGCCGATCGTGAAGATGGCGATCACCGTGCCGGTGGGCAACGTGGGCGACGTCTCGAGCGACCTCTCCGGCCGCCGCGGCCAGATGGTCGGCATGGACTCGGCCGGCGGCGGCATGACGACCGTCGAAGCCACCTGCCCGCTGGCCGAAGTGATGACCTACGCCCGCACGCTCTCCTCGATGACGGGCGGGCAGGGCAGCTACACGATGGAATTCTCGCGCTACGACGTCGTCCCGCCCAACGTCCAGCAGCAGATCATCGCAAGGCGAAGCTCAAGGTAGAGGAAGAATAGCGAATGACAACCGCGCGAGCGTCCGGCCAAGTACATGGCTCGATGCCGGCACTTCGCGGCGAGTTGCCGCCGTTCGTAATACGGCATGATGCTTGCACACATATAGAGGCGAAGGTGTATCCACTTCGCCGGCTTCTGTTGACGTGCATCCATGTCACAGCTACCTGCTCAGGCTGATTCCGCTCAACCGAAGCTCGAAGAGGCGGCGAACAAGGGCATCCGCGCGATTCTGGTGACCGTGGTCGTGAGCCTCGCGCTTGGGGTGGTGAAAATCATAGCTGGTCTGTTGGGCCACTCCTACGCTCTCATCGCTGACGGTGTGGAGTCGATACTCGATGTGATAAGCGGCCTGTCGGTGGCCGGCAGTCTCAAGATTGCGGCCCAGCCTCCGGATGAGGAGTACCCGTTCGGCTACGGCAAGGTTGAGCCAACGGCCGCGACGGTCGATTGCCGCCGGTCTGTTGGTCGCGGCAGCCATTATTGCTATTCAGAGCATGCGCGAGATTCTCACACCTGGCATCACGCGCCGGCGCCGTTCACGCTTGATTGTGCTGGTCGCGGTGGTCGTGGTTACAAGGAGGTGCTGTTTCGCTTCCTGTTTCGCACGGGCGAGTCGATCGCAAGCAAGGCGATGCAAACCGATGCCTGGCACCATCGCAGCGATTCGCTCACATCGCTGGCGGCGTTTATCGGGATCTCGATCGCGCTGTGGGGCGGCACGGGCTATGAGTCGGCCGACGACTGGGCCGCGCTGTTCGCGGCCGGCGTCATCGCCTTCAACGGCGTACGTCTTTTTCGCCGGGCCTGGCGCGAGATCATGGACGCGTCGCTGCCGGACAAGATCATCGACAACATCCGCGACATCGCCCGCCGCGTCGACGGCGTGGCCGGCATCGATATGTGCCGCGTGCGCAAAAGCGGACTGGGCCTGTGGGTCGACATCCACGTTGAAGTCCATGGCGACATGACGGTCCGCGACGGCCACGAGATCGCCCACCGCGTGAAAGACGCGCTGGTGGCCTCGAAACACAACGTCATGGACGCCGTGGTCCATATCGAGCCGATGGATACAGATTGACGCGGTTGGAGTTCCTCGAATCTACTCGCCGGCCCCCAAAAATCTTTGCCTTCGTGCGGGCCGTCTGATACTCTAGAAGACTCCCACCCAAAACGGGGGAGCGGACAGAAAAGAGGCGTGCGTCGGTTCGAGCCCGGTATCTGGGAGGCTCCTCGCATGCCTATCGAATTTGCCTGCCCCGAGTGTCAGCGCGGCTACCGCGTCAAGGATGAGCTTGCCGGCAAAACCGCCAAATGTGGCAAATGCGGTCACCGCATGCGCATTCCGCAGACGGCCCACTCGCAGGCCGCTTCCGCGACTCCCGCGCCGGCCAAGGCGGCGGTCGCTGCTGGTTCGCCAAATGTCGCTGTCAGCTCGCCATAAGGCCCCGGCCAAATCGGTCAGCCAGTCGTCGATGAGCAGTTGGCTCGACGAGGAATTGGAAGCGTCCCACCCGGCGGTACCGACGGCGCGAAAATCGGCCGGCCCGACATGTCCCGCTTGCGGTGCGGCCTTGGCATCCGGCGCTGTACTGTGCGTAGCCTGCGGATACGACACACGAACTCGTTCCAAGCATCAGACACAACACCTCGAGCCGGCTGCGTCGCCCGCAAAGAAGGCCAAACGGCGATCGAAACTGGGGTCGGCCGCGAGCCTTTTGCGCGGCACGGTTTTCAGTTTCCTGGGGGCGATGCTCGGCGCCTTGATTTGGGCTCTCTTCACCTACTTCACGATGTGGGAGTTGAGCTATATCGCAATTGGGCTCGGCGGGCTGGCCGGCTTCGGCATGGCGCTGGGTCATGATGATGAGGACGGGACCATCGCAGGAATCATCGCGGCGTTTATGTCGCTCGTCGGCATCGTGGCCGCAAAGATCTTGATCATTGTCATTTTCGTGGCTGCGTTCGTCGGTAACGTCGTTCAGGAAGCTGACCCCGTCGAAATGAAGCGCATGTTGCTGACTCCCAGCGTCGCCGGCGAGAAACTCAAGGCAAAGGGTATCGACCTGGAAAAAGCCAGCGACGAGCAATGGGAGCAAGCCGAGCAAGAGGCCGAGGCCGAATTGGCCAAGCTCACCGACGAACAATTGGATGCACAAATCGAGGCGCTATCCGACGAACCGGATGCTGACAAGGATGATGCGGGCGTCGACGAGCAAATTGCCGAGGCACGGGATGCTGACGACGGCACGGGGGCGGTGGCCGATGCCGACATGGCGGACGAACTTGCCGACGATGACCAGCCTGGCGCGATTGGCCTGTTCTTCAAGCTAATGTTCTCTCCGATCGATGGTATATTCATTCTGCTGGCGTTCTTTACCGCGTACAGCGTCGGCAGCGGCCAGATGACCGATTGAGCCGGTCACCTGACGCGCGTTGCGCAATCGTTGAAGTTGCAATTCGCAGCGGCGCGATTCTCACCGCTCCGCTGCGGTTGCTTTGTTTCCACGAATTATCAGCGCCTGCGACGAATGCCGCCGCACACTGCCAGCGCGGCCAGCATGAGCAGCGCCGTCGCCGGCTCCGGGATTGTCACGAACTGGTACACGATGCCGCCCGTGCCGTTGGCCGGCGTGTTCGTCACCATCGCGTACAGTTCGCCGTTGCCGTCCTCGCCGAAGCCGTGCACCGTGAGGCCGTCCGGCAACTTATCATTCGTAAATTGCGGGATCAGGAACTCCTTGATCTCGGCCGTCTGCAGATCAGCGTAAAACAGCCGGCCATCGATTCGCGGGTTGCCACCTTGCGATGGCGTAATGGCTAGGTCACCGAACACGTACTTACCGAATAATTCAGGAACCAACGAGCCGCGATACACGAACCCGCCCGTGATGGAAATGCCGTCCTGATGGTCGTACTGCAGGCTGTTCGGACCGTTGGAGATCGGATCGATCAGGCCCGCGGGCACACCAGGCGAGCGATTGCCCGGCGGAGGCGTGCCGATCGTGCCGTTGGAGCGGTCGAACAGCCATTCGCCTTCCTTCACCGCCCAGCCGTAATTGCCGCCGACGGTCACCCGGTTGATCTCCTCGATATTCCCTTGGCCGACGTCAGCGAGAATGAGATCGTGCGGCGCCTGCCGATCGAAGGCGAACCGATACGGGTTTCGCAAGCCGAGCGCCCAGATTTCCGGAACAGCGCCGGCCGTGCTGGTGAACGGATTATCGGCCGGAATGCGGTACTGGCCGTTCGTGCTCACGGCGTTGGTGCTGCCAGCGGTCAGCGTGGGGTTGACCGGATCGATGCGGATGATCTTCCCGAGCGGCGTCGTCATGTTCTGCGCGTTGCCGCCCGGTTCGATGTGGCTCGCGCCGACGTCGTTCGCGTTGCCGCCGTCGCCCAGCGCCAAGTACAGATAGCCGTCCATCGGACTGAACGCGATCGTGCCGCCGTTGTGGTTGCCGGCGTTCTTTCCGAACGAAACGATCTCGCGGCGCGACGCCGGGTCGATGACGTTGGGGTCGGTGGCCGACATCTTGTATTCCGAGATCAGCATCTTGTAGTTTTGCGTGGCGTTGTTCGGCGCGGGGTATGTTGCGCCGGAGCCCAAGGCTTCGCTCGTGTAGGTGTACAGCGTGCGAAATCCGACGCTATTTGCATCGGCGAACCCGGGATGAAACGCCAGACCCAAAAACCCGCGTTCGTCATTTGCATTACCCGGGTTGAGCGGGCCCGTGCCGGTGTTCGACACGAGATTTCGAATGTCGAGCGCGTTTCCGGGGAGCAGGCTCGGGTTCGACCCAGTCTGGAGAATCCGCAGCAAGTCCGTTCTGTTCGACGACGAACAGCCGGCTCGTGTCGCCCGGCGGGCTGATGCCGTAGTCCGGCGCGGCCATGCCCGCAGCGACGGTCCTCAATCGAACGGTAATGTCACCCTTTGGTATCGACGGCAAATAATCCAGCGGCTGTGCCAACGAGGTTGTGGGTGCAACAACAAACAGGGTGATACAAGCAATCCAACAAATCCGACTCATGACGCTCCTCACTTCTCACAGGGTTAGGTTCTGGCCCGCTGTGAAACCGAGTCACGCTCGAAATCGGCGCGCAGAATCGCCCAATCCTTGCCCACGATCAGCAATTGGCAGCAGCGCCTTCGTTGTCAGCCGTCATCCCGGACGACTCTGCCGCGGCTCGCACGAAGCGGCCGAGGCATTCGTTCATGTCCAGTCGCCAAACCCAAAGCACCTGGTTTGTGGCCCCAGAAAACCAAGACGCGGTTGCTGGCCCAGAATCGCGACTGGACGCCCCTATCTTAGTCGGCGAAGTTCGGTTGTCAACCAGGCAGTGTGCAGCACCCGGCCGGCCTCCAAGAGGCCGGCTACACATCCGGAATGCGTAGATGCGCAAAACTCCCCCCCATAATTTTGCGCACCTGTAGCGATTTTGACACAGGCTGCCAGCGCGCGATCGGCGCGCACCGGTAGCGCAGAAGTTTCCGTGCGCTAATCGCTAAAAGCTGACGGTTTCTCTGTCTGGTTTACAGCTAGAGCTGGTGGCGAACAACTTTTCTCGATTTCCAAAGAACGAGGCGGCCGACATCGCGGCCTGGCCGGCATTGTAGCATAGTGTACTGGTGTATACAATCGCTTTTTTGGGCCATGCGTATAACGATCAGACGATCGTACTCAAGTAGGCGGGCAGGCTAGGTTGCGAGCACGACGATGCCAAGCGCGACCGTAACCAGCGTTATGGCGACTAGCAGTGTGCGGAGGGAGAACCGCATAGATCGGCGAATACTTAGGGCAGAAATCGATATGCTGAGCAATACGAATGGCGGCACGACTGCCCAAAACGGTACTACAATGGTTGTGAACGCCAATCCACCGTTCCTAGAAAATGCCTGCTTTTCTACCGAGGCAGGCATACCGCACTGTAATTGCCAACTTGGTGAATATTCTGCTTCTCCATAGTCCGTGCAATCGAAAGTCAGTGTGCCATACTCCGAAATTGCCATCACCGTAAAACCTGAGGCGTTTTCTCCTATCAGCAAATCCCTTTCCCAATAGCTCCGCACCCACAGCGCAATCAGCAGCACACACGCCGTCAGGCTGAGCGCGGTCACGGCGATACGGAGGTACTTTAGCATGGCAGCCAGGTTACTGCTGATATTGATTAGACGGCATGCGGCGGGTGATGGTCAGCGTAAGTCACAGAAGCGCCACAATACTTACAGCGGTAAGTGCGAAGCGTTCCGGCGATGTCGTCAGGCAGCTTGCTTTCGAGCTTCAATGCAAACCAGCGTCGGCAATTTGGACAAGCACGAAAAGAGGTTGGTCCGGGCGGCTCCGGAAGAATGTGGTTGGTCATGTATTTGTCGCTGGATTAAGTATTCGTGGCTAGTTTGCCACCACAATGACGCCCATCCCGACCGCAACCAGCGTGGTGGCGATTAGCAATGGTGAGAATTTAGGGTCCCAGGGATACCCTCTCATCTCCCCACCGGGCTGCAATAGTGCATTCCGGCAAGGCAAAGTGAAGTTTGGCAAGGCCTGTGAATGTGAGCCTGGTGTCGGAAAAGCAAACTACTATTAACCGCTGAAACTGCTTGAGATGGACGATTGAGTCGTCAGAAATCGGCGAGCCCTGGAGGTTAAGAAAGGTTAGTTTACCGGCAAAAGGGGAAATCATCGGTAGTGTTTCGTCGGTGATTGTCGTGCCAGGGAGAGCGAGCAGGTGAAGACGCTCAAAGCTCGTGAGGATTGGCAAGACGGATTCGAGTTCGGCGACTGAGAGCGGGCGATCGAAATAGACACCGACTGGATCCCAAAAATACTTATCATCACCGACGAGTTTGCGAAGCCATGTGGGTCCGAAATATTTAACGTCGAGCGTGCCGTCCAGCCGCTCGATCGCGGCGACTGCTCTTCTGCGATCCTGAAAAGACTTCCAATAGAATCCCAGCCCAACCGCAATCGCCGTCAGGACGACGCAATAGGTCTTCAAGCTGAACTTAAACGAAGACATCGTCTTTATTGGTGTGACTTGGCGCCGCCGGACGTGAGCGAGTTCACGATTAACTCCATTTGGCGAATACGACAAATAACCCCAGTGCGACCGCAATCAGCGTCGTGGCGATTAACAGTGTGCGGAGGCTGAATCGCCAGCGAAGATTGCGTATCCAGGGTACGACTGCAATTGCAGCGGTAATCAGAACCAAGCACCAACTCGGCACAAGGGGAGAACTGGAATCCAAATAAAACATGCCCCAGATGCGTGACGGATATTTTCGACCGCTGAGGTCCTGCGTCTGAAGAAAGCTGTCCGTGGGGAGGCTCAGCAAAGTCCGAGCCGGACTTGAACTGCTCTCGCCAATGGCAATGCCAACCGCTCCAGGAAATGACACACCCGTAACGTGGTACCTGGTCGAAATATGTACGCTGAAGACGTCCACCCACCAGTAGCTCCGCACCCACAACGCAATCAACAGCACGCAAGCCGTCAGGCTGAGTGCGGACACAGCGATTCGCAGATACTTGAGCATGGCTGCCCGCCCGACAGCAGAAGAATTGCACGGTCGTTGCGCTTTGCCGGTGGCCTGGCGTAAGATGCGCTTTATAGTATCGAAGAATGAGCCATTTAACCACTTACGTCGTGAACCTGGCAGTGCGGGACAACATTATGCAAGTGCTGTTACGGATGTCTTGGAGGGCCGTTCACGGCCCTTCCCGCGCCAGCGGTACTAGGCCCGCCGTTTACGGCGGGTTGCGGAAATGCTCACAGACCCACTCGAACCAGCCCCATTCATGGGGCTTCTCGATGTAGTGGCATAAGCCATTGCAGCGAGAAGCCCTGTGAACAGGGCTAGGACATACCCTCGCGCCAGCCAACCCGCCGTAAACGGCGGGCCTATTAAGCCGAAGGGCCGTGAACGGCCCTGCACTTGTCGATGCGCCGCGAACGCCAGCACTCGCATAATGTTGGGACGAGGTGGGCTATGACGGCCGCTGGCGGTTTGCTTGAACTGTTCGGCCGGCGGCTGCCGAGACTGATTGTAGTGGTTTGAAGGCCTGAACCCGCGGGCGTAGAATGGCGTCCAGACTGATATGAGCCGCGCGAATATGTTCCATAAGGCACTTTGCTGCATCTGTACGTGTCCGGCTTAGCCGGACATCCCGCCGCGTTGCGCCCGCTGGACGGGCGCGTTCTCTGCATCGTTTAGTCACTTGCAAGTTTCGTCGATTGCCGTGCGGTCGACTGCCGGGGCCGGGGACGGCCCGGCTCGCATGCTTTAGGAACGTCATATGGCCACTGACTTTCGGCTCAAGGATCAACTGCCCAAACTTGCACAGCGGATCGTGCAGACCTACGACGAGGTTGGGAAGATCAACCACCTCGGCCATTGCCCGCTGCCGAACTACGACGAGATCATTGCAGCGACGAACGACTTGAAGGAGATACTCTATCCCGGCTACCGGCGGCGCGAAGGATTGCACCGCGGCAACGTCGCGTTTTACGTCGGCGATTTAGTAGATCGGCTGCACGATCGGTTTACGACGCAAATCGGCCGCGCGCTGCGGCATGAAGCGGGCGCCACCGACGATTGCGACACGGATCAGGATTTCGAAGCGCTCGGCCAGGCGAAGACGATGCTGTTTTTGGAGCGGCTGCCGGAGCTGCGCCAGCGGCTGGCGACCGACGTGCAGGCGGCGTACGATGGCGACCCGGCGTGCAAGTCGCTCGACGAGGTGATTTTCTGCTATCCGGGGCTGGAGGCGATTACGGTTTATCGTCTGGCGCACGTGCTGTACGAGCTGGATATCCCGTTCATCCCGCGGATGATGACCGAATGGGCCCATGGCCGCACGGGCATCGATATTCATCCCGGCGCGAAGATCGGCGATTACTTTTTCATCGATCACGGCACGGGCGTGGTGATCGGCGAGACGACCGATATCGGCGAGCACGTGAAGCTGTATCAAGGCGTGACGCTCGGCGCGCTGAGCTTCAAGACGGACGGCGAGGGCAACCTCGTGCGCGGCCAGAAGCGGCATCCAACGCTGGAGGACCGCGTCGTCGTTTATGCCAACGCGACGATCCTGGGCGGGGCGACCATCGTCGGCCACGACGCCGTGATCGGCTCCAGCGTGTGGCTCACGCAAAGCGTGGCGCCGAACACGACAGTCGTCATGGAAAAGCCGAAGTTGCGGATGCGCAGCGAGATGGAAGCGGCGCTGGCGGCGAAGCCGAATTTTCAAATTTAGAGTCAATAAGATTGAACCGCCAAGGACGCCAAGGAATGCGAACGTCGATTCGCGTCTTGACGCACTTGGCGTCCTTGGCGGTTTAATAATTAGCTCAGCCGATCACTTCGCCGAACGGCGTCGTGCGGCGCGGCATCATTTTGCACAGCGCGATGCCGAAGAAGTACAGCAGCACCAGCGGCGCTGCCATCAACACCATGCTGTAAGGATCGCTCGGCGTCAGGACCATGGCGATAACGCAGATCACCAGCACGGAGATTCGCCAGTTGCCGAGATAGGTGGCGATCGTGAAGATGCCGATTCGCTCCAGGAACAGCATCACCAGCGGCAACTGAAAGCTGATGCCGAAGCCCAGCGGCAGGAACAGCACGAACGTGAGCCAATCGGTGATTCGCGGATCGGGATCGATGCCCATCCAGTCGAAAAATGTGAACAGGAACGCCAGCACGAACTTGAACACGACGAAAAACGCCAGCGCCGCCCCCGCCAGGAACAGGCCCAGGCTGAACGGCAGGAAGATGTGCACGTAGCGCTGCTCGTGCGGATAAAGGCCCGCCGCAACGAATTGCCAGACGAAATAGAATATGAACGGGCTTGCGAGCACGGCGCCCGAAACGAACGCCGCCTTCATGTAAACGACAAACGGCTCCTGAACGCCGAGGCCCACGACGCGCACTCGCGGGTCGTCTTCGACGCTGTAATACATTCGCAACCGCACGAGGTCCTCGAGTCGTAGTGCCTGGCCCGGCGTGCGCTTCGGCAATGCCGATTTGTCGATGGTCTGAGGGAAGACCTCGGCGAGCGATTCGGCCAAAGTGCGCGGATCGACGAGACGCTCCTCCGTCATCAGCCCCAGCTCGGCGAACGCCTTGGCGGCGGCGTCAATGTCCTGCGGCACCGGCTTGCCTTCAAGCCGCTGCTGCTCCAGGTACGCGCGGAACTCCTCCGTCTCCAGGCGTATGTAGTAATCCTCGAGCGCGGCCTTGAGAGGCGTCTGAACGTAATCGACCACGTCGCCGGCGAAGAGGAGCCCAATGAGAACACCAGCCACCAGCGCAATCGTGGCTTTGACCAGCGACGAGCGGAGCTCCTCAAGGTGCTCGCCGAAGGTCATCTTCGAGCTTTCGAACAGGTCTTCGTTGTATTTGCGGTGCACGGAGCGTTAAGTATCGGGTTTCAGGCTTCGGCCGTGCGGGCACACGGCACACGGTTTTTCCGTGTGCCGGGTCGCAGCCGAAGGGTGTCAGATGTCAGATCAGGATGCCAGCGTCTGACACCTGACACCCGACACCTGAGAGCTCTATGATAAAAGCATGAGCGTGCTTCCGCCATTACGATTCAAGCCGATCCTCCGCGAGGCCCTGTGGGGCGGCCGGCGGCTGGCGGAGCTGGGCAAGCCGCTTGGCGATGGCGAACATTATTCCGAGAGCTGGGAAATTGTCGATCACGGCGCCGATCAGAGCGTGGTCGTCGGCGGGCCGCTGGCCGGTGCAACCCTTCATGACTTGGTCACCGCTCACGGTGCGAGTCTGTTTGGCCGGCATCAAGGACAGTCGCAGTTCCCGCTGCTGCTGAAGTTCCTCGATTGCCAGAAGACTCTCTCCGTGCAGGTGCATCCGAACGACGCGCAGGCTGGCAGCCTCAATCCGCCCGATTCAGGCAAGACTGAAGCGTGGATCGTCCTGGCTGCAGCACCGGGCAGCAAGATCTACGCCGGCCTGAAACCTGGCGTGGACCGGGCGGCGCTCGAGCGCGCCGTCGCGAACGGTGACTGCGACAAGTGTCTGCACGCGTTCGAGCCGAGGGTGGGCGATCGCGTTTTCATCGAAGCGGGAACGGTTCACGCGCTGGGGGCTGGCCTTTTGATCGCCGAGATTCAGCAGGCCAGCGACACGACGTTCCGTTTGTTCGATTGGAACCGCGTCGACCGCGATGGCCGGCCGCGGCCACTGCACATCCAGCAGTCGCTCGACACGATCGACTTTCAGCGCGGGCCAGTGGATCCGGTTGTGCTTCGTCCGACGGCCAATCCGCAATTCGAGCGTCTGGTTGCCTGCGACAAGTTCGTCGTCGACCGCTTGGCCTTTGAGACACCACAGCAACTCGATGTGAACGATCGGTTCCACATCGTGACGGTTGTCGAAGGAGAGTTAAGCGTGTCGACGGCGGCGGAGGCAAGTCGATTGCGGCGCGGCGATACCATTCTCATTCCCGCATGCACTCGCGAAGTGCAAGTCGTTCCGCAGGGCAGGGCGGTGCTTTTAGACATGTATTTGCCGTAGGAAATTGCCTGATTCACGGCGTCAATCTCGCTTGGTGCGCATCGCGTGATTTCCTATAATCCGCGGCCCGCGCATGGTCCCATTTCGTTCGGCCGAATGCTGGAGTCGCCTGCCGTCCATGTCGAAGCGTGCTGAGTTTCAATGGATTCTATTTGCAGCTGCCGTGGCCGTTAATGCGATCGGCTGCACGCCGGAGGTGCATCGCTACATGCGTTTTCCGGATTTTGTCCATCCGGGTTGGGCGCACGAGCAGCGCGGCGAGGCGATTGAACATGATCCTTATCCGCTTGATGATGTGGGGCCCGAGGTCGTCGGCGGGCGGCCGCGCGAATATCAGCGGCCTCTGAATGAGGTGGAACGGGCGCGGATGAAAGCGCCGCCGCCAATCGCGTTGCAGCCAATACCGGTGCCCAGTTTCCCGGCCGCGCCACCGCCGGTTGTGACGACGCCGTACCCACCGTCATCCGCTGCACCTGCCGGTCCCGTTCAGGTTCTGCCGCGTAGTCCCTATTGACCGAGTAACATTTGCCCGCAGCGCAAGCAAGGGAATCCCGGCGAGTCAGCTCATCTGCCGTTTCCGGGTTGCGAGCTGGACTTCCGTTGCTTGCGCTTCGGGCTAATGTCTTGGGCGTCGCCACGTGCAATAATTATGTGGCACTTGGATGCGCATAGTTAACCGGCTGCCAGCCGCACTCGTATCGAACTAATGTCTTCGCACAATGGCCTATCACGGCGTTTCGGTTCAATGCTAGCCGGGGCAGCACGCTCGCGGCTTGCGCAGTGGGCCGCATACATTCCGCAGATCGCGGCGCTCGAAGAACCGCTCATACAGCAGAACGACTTCGACCTGAAGAAGACGAGCCTTTCGCTGCGCTACCGCGCCCGCAGCGGCGAGCCGCTCGATCGGCTGCTGGTCGAGGCGTTCGCGCTGGTGCGCGAAGCGGGCCGGCGGAAGCTCAACATGCGGCACTTCGACGTGCAGCTCCTGGGCGGGGCGGCCGTGCATTACAACTCGATCGTCGAGATGCAAACCGGCGAAGGCAAGACGCTCACCGCCACGCTGCCGCTGTATCTCGCCGCGCTGGAAGGCAAGGGCGCCCACCTGGCCACGGTGAACGACTACCTCGCCAAGCGCGACGCCGACTGGATGCGGCCGATCTACGAAGCTCTGGGCATGAAGGTCGGCTGCATTCAAAGCCAGATGCCGCAGCCCGAACGGCGCAAAGCAGTACGCCTGCGACATCACCTACGGCACGGCGAACGAAATGGGGTTCGATTTCCTCCGCGACCGGCTGCTCAAGCGGCGGATCAGCGAAGGTCAGCGCGACCTGTTCGGCGCGATGCTCGGGCAGGGCCGGCTGCCGGGCACGAGGAGCCGGTGCAAGGGCGAGCTGCACTTCATGCTCGTCGACGAGGCGGACAGCATTCTCATCGACGAGGCCCGCACGCCGCTGATCATCAGCGCGCTGCCCGGCGAGGAAGAAGAGATCGGAAGCCGAAGCGTATCGCTGGGCGGCCAAAGTGGCGCCGCAGTTCATCGAGGACGAGCACTACGAATACGACCACAAGGACAAGACGGTCGAGCTGACGCTCGCCGGCCGGCGGCGCGTGCGCGAGCTTGCCAAGCCGGCGGCGATGGACCGCATGCCGCTCTCCACGATCTACGAGCACATCGAGCGGGCGATCAAAGTGGCCCGCGAGATGTTCCTCGACCGCCAGTACGTGGTCCGCGACGGCGAAATCGTGATCGTCGACGAGTTCACGGGCCGGCTCGGCGAAGGCCGCAAGTGGCGGGCCGGCATCCACCAGGCCGTCGAGGCCAAGGAAGGCGTCGAAGATCACGTTCGCCACGAATCAGGCGGCGCGGATCACCGTGCAGGACTTCTTCCTGCGCTACAACCGGCTGGCCGGCATGACGGGCACGGCCAGCACCAGCGCCGGCGAGCTGCGCAAGATCTACAAGTGCCGCGTGATGCCGGTGCCCACGAATCGGCCGCCGATTCGCGAGAAACTGCCGACGCTCGTCTTCGGCACCGGCGAAGACAAATGGCAGGCGATCATCGACGACATCGTCGAGCAGCATCAAGCTCGGCCGGCCGGTGCTCGTCGGCACGCGCTCGATCGATAAAAGCGAGAAGCCTCTCGCAGCTGCTCGCGGCGCGCGACATCGAGCACGCGGTGCTCAACGCCCGGCACGTCGCCCAGGAAGCGGAGATCGTCGCCGCACGCCGGCCAGCAACGGCAAAGTCACCGTGGCCACCAACATGGCCGGCCGCGGCACCGACATCCGCCTCGGCGCCGGGCGTGGCAGAGCTCGGCGGCCTGCACGTCATTTGCACCGAGCTGCACGAAGTCGCAGCGCATCGACCGCCAGCTCATCGGCCGCTGCGGCCGGCAGGGCGACCCCGGCACGTACCGGCAGTTCCTCGCGCTGGACGACGAAATCCTGCTCACCGGCTTCGGCCCAAAGAAAGCGAAGAAGCTCAAAGGCACAAGGCGAGCAGCTAGCCGGCAGCGGCCCGCTTTCCGGCTTCGAGTCACTCTTCTACAAGGCGCAGCGCAAAGTCGAGCGCCAACATTTCCGCGACCGCAAGGTGCTGCTCTACCACGAAAAAGAACGCCAGAAAATGCAGCGCGCAGATGAGCCAGGATCCGTATCTGGATACGGCGGGCTAGGTTCACGAACTCTGAAGCGACTTTGCTGGTCATGAAAGTGGTACAATAGATGAGAGCAGCAGGAGGAATAGCATGGCGATTGATATTCGCGAAATCGAACTGACTGAGGAACAAATCGCCGTATCGCGGAAATCGCCGAGCAAACCGGTAAGCCGTGGAAGGAGCTGCTTGACGAACAAATAGTCGGACGCGGCTCAGTTGTTACCCTATTGGTCGTACAAGGATCGCTATATTGACGACCGCGAGAAGTGGCGCGCTTACTTCAATGAGTGGATTGCTCGACGGAAGTCGTATAACCCAAATTTCGACGATAGCCGCGATAGCATCTATCCCGACCGCGCCTGAGCATGTTGAGTACTTGCTGATACCAACACTTGCTGCGGCTCGTCGAGCGACGTCATCCTCAGCACTCAAGGGCGGCTGAAGTGCTGGAGATCCTTCGGACGCGTGGTCACCGTTTGGTAATAGCTCCGCAGATCGTCTACGAGTATTGGGTCGTTGCGACGCGACCGCTGGAAGTCAACGGGTTAGGACTGGCGTGCGGCCGACGCGAAATCGGAGCTAGATGGATTATGGCCAAGCTTCAAGCTCTTGCGTGACGAACGAACTATCTTTGAAGTCTGGCAACAGCTTGTTCTGGATTATGGAGTGATTGGTAAACGTGCACACGATGCGCGACTCGTCGCTGCCATGTTGCGCGATGGCATATCTCGACTCGCTAACCTTAATGCGCGAGACTTCGCCAATTATTCCCAGATCGCCGTGATCGAACCGCAGCATGCTGGGGTGCTTCCCATCGAATCGTGACAAACCTCAGAATCGTGGAACGACATAGCTCCTGGTCGCTGTTCGACTGACATAGCTTCGGGTAAGCAATCGAGTCGCACAATCACACACTTGAACGCCGGCGTCTTGCTAAGCGGGTCAATCGTGCGGCTGACGAGGACGTTGCACTCTGGGTAATACATCGCCGCGTTCCCGGGCTTGATTTCGGCGAATTCCGTCGCGCGGATGCTGTGCATGCTGCCGGCCGGGCCGTGGACGGTGACGCGGTCGCCGTCCTTCAAGCCGAAGCGGCGCGAGGTCGTCGGGGTGGAGCAGGATCACGTCGCGGCGGTCGATGCCGCGGTAGATGTCTTCGTCTTCGTAGACGACCGTGTTGAACTGGCCCTCGCTGCGGAGCGTCATCAGGCGGATCTCGCCGTCGCCGGTGCCTTGCAGCTCCGGCAGCTCGTGCGTATGAAGCCGCGCGGCCGTCGGGCGTGGCGAAGCTGCGGCTCGTGAAACGTGCGGCCGCCGATTTGAAATTCCTGCTTCGTTTCGTCGATTCGGCGAGCTGTTCGAAGCCCGGCACGATGCGGGCGATCGACTGGCGGATTTGCGCGGTCGAATGCATGGCGGTCCAATCGATTGCCGTCAGCCCGTGCCGATCGACATGGCAGTGCCACTAGGTCGAACCCCCGGCGGAGCCGGGCGGCTGCCGGATCGGCAACTGCCGTCGGCGATGCTCGCGATCACGTCGACTTCGCTGCGCGGGCCTTCGTGCCGCCGCGGGCCGCCGTCGCTCAGGCGGACGTAGTTGAACATCGATTCCTGCGTCGTCGGCTGCGGCTCTTCGTCGCGGGCGAGCACCGGCAGGATGATCGTCTCGCTGGCCAGGCCGTGGGCGTGGCCCGTGTTGAGCGTCGTGCTGAGGTACGATGATCTGATCGAGATTCGCCGATCGCTTCGGCGGCGAACGTGGCGTCGGGGTTCGAGCCGTACAGGTTGCCGCCCAGGCAGAAGCCGACTTTCAGCTCGCCGGCCGTCGGCGCCTTCGATGCAGGCCATCGTGTCGCGCCCCGGCGTCGTCGGAAGCTGCAACGCCGAAGTGATTTTGCAGCCGCTCGAAGACGGCGTCCTTGAGCTTCGGCGTGACGCCCACCGAGCCGATGCCTTGCACGTTCGAGTGGCCGCGAATGGGCATCAGCCCGCAGCCGGGCCGGCCGACCATGCCGCGGAGCAGCGCCAGGTTGGCGATCGCCTGCACGTTTTGCACGCCGTGGGCGTGATGCGTGATGCCCATCGTCCAACTGAAGACGACGTTCTTCGGCCGCGGCGTAGTAGCGCGGCGATCTCGTCGATGTCGTCGCGCGACACGCCGCTCTTGGCGATGATCTCGTCCCACGGACAGTCGCCCAGCCGCGCATGCAGCTCCGGCCAGCCTTGGCAGTGATCGTCGAGAAACGCTTCATCGTGCGCGCCCATTTCGACGATGCGCTTGGCGATGCCGGTGAGCAGCGCGAGGTCGCCGCCGATGTGCGGCTGCACGTAGAGGCTGGCGATCTTGCTGCCGAACAGCAGGCTCGTGACGTCGCTCGGCACGTTGAAGTCGCACCAGGCCCGTTTCGACGATCGGGTTGATGACGATGACGTCCCCGCCGCGGCGGCGCACGTGCAGCAGCGTGCGCATCAGCCGCGGGTGGTTGCTGGCCGGGTTGCCGCCGATGACGAACACCAGGTCGGCGTGCTCCAGGTCTTCGAGCTGATCGTCGCCGTGCCGCTGCCGGTGACGCTCGCCAGGCCGACGCCGCTCGCCTGGTGGCAGTAGTAACTGCAGTTGTTGACGTTGTTCGTGCCGTACAGCCGGGCGAAGAGCTGCAGCAGAAAGCCGGCCTCGTTGCTGCTGCGGCCGCTGAAGTACCAGAACGTTTCGTCGGGCGGCGTCGCGCGAAGCTTGGCGGCGATGCGGTCGAACGCCTCGTCCCACGAGATCGGCGTGTAGCGGCCCGGTCTCGCGCGTGTAGCGCACCGGCTCGACGAGCCGGCCGCACGCTTCGAGTTCGCGCGGCGAAAGTTGCTGCAGCTCGCGGGCCGAGTATCGCTGCCAGAACTCGGTGCGGATGGCGCCCTGCATGTCGGCGACCATCGCCTGCAGGGTCTTCTTGCAGACCTCGGGAAAGTGGCCCAGCTCGTTGACCATGCCGCCGCGCTGGCCGCCCATGCCCAGCGCGCAGGTCTTGCAGGCGTTCTTGGAGCGCATGGCCCTCCACAGCTTCGAGAGGCCGCCGGCCTCGCGGGCTTTTCGCCAGGTGTACCACACGGCCGGCCAACCGCCGCCCGACTTCAGTTTCTTCATACTGTTGTCTCATCGCAAAGAGCGCAAAGGCCGATTCCTACTTCGACTCACTTTCGCCTGCGCCTTTGCGTGAGATTCAATGCTTGCCTGGAGAAAACAACGAGTGTTCGATACGCGTAGGAGATAGCATAGTCGATTTTGCATCGCAGCCGCATACCTGATCGCTGTCGCGATCGCACAGTGTATGGATGATCCGCATAGAAATTACGCCTGTCGATGGGCCGATCCGTGCGACGCGTTCGGCCGCCCGGCTCGAAGAGCATCACGAATCGGGCGCTGGTTGTGCGCGGCCTTGGCCGATGGCGAGTCGACGCTTACCGGTGCGCTCGACAGCGAAGACACGCGGGTGATGATCGAAGGGCTCGGCAGTTTGGGGATCGAGGTCGAGGTTACGCGACGGCGGCAGAACGCTCGATCGTCCACGGTGCCGGCGGCGAGATTCCGGCGCTGGAAGCCGAACTGTTCTGTGCCAACAGCGGCACGACGATTCGCTTTCTCACGGCGCTCGCGACGCTCGGCCACGGCGCGTTTCGGCTCGACGGCGTCGAGCGGATGCGCGAGCGGCCGATCGGCGACTTGCTCGATGCGCTGAATCAACTGGGCGCGGACGTTCGCAGCGAAAATGACGAACGGCTGCCCGCCCGTGGTTGTCCACGCCAACGGATTGCCCGGCGGAACGGCCACGGTGCGCGGCGATATCTCCAGCCAGTTCCTCAGCGGCCTGTTGATGGCAGCGCCGGCGGCGCACTCGCCCGTCGAACTTGACGATCGACGGCCAGCTCGTCTCGCAGCCTTACGTGCAGATGACGACGCGGCGTGATGCGGGCGTTCGGCGTCGCTATGGACGTCTCCAGCGGTTGCACGATTCGAAATTCCCGCGCCACAGGCATACTCGGCTTGCCGGCTATGCGATCGAGCCGGACGCCTCCGCGGCAAGTTACTTCTGGGCCGCGGCCGCGATCACCGGCGGCGAAGTCACTGTCGAGGGACTGTCAGCCGCGAGTCTGCAAGGCGATGTGGCGTTCGTCGATTGCCTGGAGCAGATGGGCTGCGAAGTCGCGCCGTGAGGCTGACTCGATCACGGTCGTCGGCCGGCCGCTTACGCGGCATCGACGTCGACATGAACGCGATCAGCGACACGGTGCAAACGCTGGCCGTCGTTGCGCTGTTCGCCGACGGGCCGACGACGATCCGCAACGTCGCCCACATTCGCCACAAGGAAACCGATCGCATCGCGGCGCTGGCGACCGAGCTGCGAAAGTTGGGTGCCGAACGTTGAGGAGCGTCGAGGACGGCCTCACCGTTCACCCTGCGACAGTTGCGGCCAGCCGACGATCGACACGTACAACGACCATCGCATGGCGATGAGCTTCGCACTGGCCGGGTTACGAATCGCAGGCGTGCGAATCAACAATCCGCGCTGCGTCGAGAAAACGTACCCGGAGTTCTTCGACGACCTTGGTTCGCTGAGATCGTAGGGTGGGCATTGCCCACCAACCGAAGCCGGCCTTTTAGGATGTGGTGGGCGATGCCCACCCTACAGTTCGTTGGTGATGCGGACCCTTCGCCCTATTTCGGCCGCATCGGCATCGAAAAAACATCGCCGGCAGTCGACGCGGGCACTCCGATGCCTGAGGCTGCCGTTGATTGAAGCAACTGTTCGGCGCGCTCGAGCAGCGAGAGGCTAGAGCTAGGCGGCGGATAGGCGGCCGAACCGGGTTGGCAAGCCTCGAATCGGGCGCTGCAATGCTGGCAGACGACCAGCTTACCCAGATATTCCACACGAACCTGTAGATTTCGCCCACAGGTCGGACATTCTTGCACAAAATAAGTGCTGCGAGGCATGACGGCATCTCCTGCTACCGGCCTGTTCCCCCACGACCCGTGCAATGGCGATTCAGTATAAACGTCCACGGCCGAAAATCAATAATCTCACGTGCTTTGACGTGCCGAAGCACAGTCTGGGCGTCGTGCTAAAGTTGTGATGTGTCGCCACTTGCGCGGGAGCTGCCGAGCGGCGAGTTTTTTCTTCGCCAGTTGAGGGAAACTTTTTTCTGGCGCGTCAAGTTGGCATTCCCGCTATGCAACCGACTCAAGTTTTGCCCCAGTGGATAGACCCGTTTTGTGCAAGCTCGGTTCGCACTACAGCAAACCGCGGGCCGATTTTTCGAAGGCTCATCACGGCCGTCGGTATCATCCTCTCCTTACCACTGGCCGCAGGCGAGGCTCGTGCGCAACGCCCGGCGACTGATAATTCGGTCGACGCGTATTTGGCTGTCGAACAGTACTTCGCGTCGCTGCCCGAACACCAGCCGGGCGACCTCGTGACACGCTCGCAAGTGGCCGGTGCGCTCGCCAAGGTAGCCGAGGCCGGCACCAAAGTTCCCAACGCGGAGCAAATCCTGGCGGCGACATTGCCCGACAATTCGTTTTTGGCCAAAGAGCTTTCGACGCCCGCCGGGCGGAAGTTCATGCGTAAGGTGGCACGTCAGCGGGGTGGCTTTGACCGATTGGACCGACTGAGCTCGATCTCGCGCGGCCAGACTCTCGTGCGCGATTTGATTCGCGGCGCGGACGGCGATAAGTTCATCGAATATCTCACGACGACGCGCGGTGGCCGCAATCTTGGTAGCACGCTCGCCGGAGCACGTCAGGGCACCGACCTGAATCAGCCAACAGGACGCATCTATACGGCGGACGATTTAATGGCCGCAATAGAGGCGTCGCTGGCGGCTCAAGTGCACGGCGCACGCTAAGTCGCTCAGCGCATTGCCGTGCGCGGGCGGAAACCGTCTTGGCTTTGCGGCCCCTGTGCGTGCCTGCCAGGCTTATCGGGCTTGGTTGTACTGGTTGCGGCGCATTATTGAAGCTCTGCATCGCGGTCGCACCATACATTACGCTTCCAGGCGGCAGTGCGGCTTCTGGATAATATGGTTGCGTAGTGTAGTAACCCGGCAGCCGAATCCGCGGTGCCCCTGGTTCGGAATTCGTGGGCGGCGGCGAGGGAACCGGACGCAAGCGCACGCCCATGCCGCTTGGTTCGCCGCCAGGGATTGCCACGCGTGGTAGCGAAGTTACGGATGGACCAGCTGCAACCGATTGCGATATTTGCGGCGGTGCGCAAGGGCTGACCACGGCGGCGTCAACGAGAGTGACATCCGGCGCGTCGGTAGGTAGTTGACTGCCGACCGGTTCATTGAACGATGCCGATACGACGGCGTGCGTCGCCGCAGCACTCGCTGGGGTCACAGCTGGGCCTTCGTTCGACGACGCGGTTTGGAGTGGCGATTCAGGCTGGGACGCTTCAAATCGCAGATCGCCCTTGTCCGTCGGGATTGCGACGTTTTCGTTCGACGACGCAAGGGCTCCAGAGCTCGGTGCGGCTTTCGAAGCTGTAGCTACGCCGTTGGATGCCCCCCAGGCGAGACCGGCCTGCTGCGTGGGCTCCACCTGCGGCGCGACACTGCTTTGCATTACCGGCAGTGGATCGCCCGGATAATAGGGCTGCGCCTGGCCGGGCAAAACTGCCCGCGTGGCCGGTGGCGGCACGCGATCGGTGCGAGAAACGGATTGGCAACTCCGCCAGTCGGCGTTTTGCAACCAATGTGCCCACTCAAGAAAATTAACATCGCCACCAATGCGATGCGAGCGATGTTCGGATGAATTCGTTTCATCCGCGAGTATCCTTAATTTGCGCATTCGTGCGCCGAGAATTTCTAACAAGCCGCCTTGTTGCGGTTGGCCGACGACGCGATGAGAAACAGTTTAATCGTCGACCGTGGCACCCGGTTCCGTTCGGGTGTCGCAAGCATAGCGGCGGCGTGGCGTGTCTCCAAGACTGATTGGTGGATGAGGTTGGTTTGGCGATAGCAACAAAAAAAGCCGGCGATGCTATCGCCGGCTCGCTGCAAAGCTCGTGCGGGTAAGTTACTGCTTGCTGGCGGCAACCGCTCGGTTTGGCGTCACGTAAGGATTCATGATCACCAGCGGTTCCGGCTGCGGACTGACGGCGGCGCTGCGATCGCTTGCTTCCTTAGCCGGCGCCTTGTCAGCATTCGGCACGTATGGATTGACGATCGTGAGGGGAGTGGGCGCCGCGTCCACCTCCGGCGTCATAACCCACGGCCCATAGGCAAACGGGCTATAGCCGTAAGTGCGCGGCACTGGATAGCTGTAGTACACCGGCGGGTGCAGGGCGAAATACGGCAGGTTGTTGTAAAGCTGCCGATACAGGTCGGCGAAGTCGGAGTCGTCACCGACGACAAATCCACCAAGTCCGAAGCCGCCATGACCATGGCCGAACCCATGGTTGCGGGCGGCACCACTAAAACCGTGCGCCCCGATGGTGGCCGCCGCCATGACCACGACCACCGTGGCCACCGCCGAAACCGTTGCCGGCGTCGGCCGAGTTCATCGGCACTGCGACGAGCAGGGCCGACAGGGTGAAAAGAATTGCAAGAGATCGTTTCATCGAACAGGTCCTTGAGGTGAACGTCGTTGGGCAGGCTGCAATGGTCTATCTTTCAGGCTAATTACGGGGTTTGAAAGAATCAACACAATGCCCCCACCCGGTTGGCCGCTAAAATGGCTCTATGGGCACCGTGGAACTGGCGGAATTAACGGAGCAATTGAAGACGCGGGCGGGCGAATTGGGGTTTACGCTGAGCGGCATCTGCCCGGCCGCACCGCCGCCCGGTCTTGCTCGGTTCGACGAATGGCTGGGTTCCGGTTACGCGGGTCAAATGCATTATCTGGCCGATCGCCGGGAGTCTTACGCCGATCCCAAAAATGTGCTGGACGGCGTGCGAAGCATCGTCATTCTGGCGATGAACTACCGCACGGCCCAGCCGGCGGCGCCGCGCGTTGGTCAAGGCCGAATCTCGCGATACGCTTGGGGCGATGCCGATTACCACGATCTGATCCGGGAGCGGCTCAACGAGTTGGCCGACTATTTGCGCGAGCGTGCGCCAGGTGCCAAAGTTCGCGGCGTTGTCGATACGGCGCCGCTATTGGAGCGAGAATTCGCGCAACTGGCGGGGCTCGGCTGGACTGGCAAGAACACGCTCTTAATAAATCGCCAGCAGGGGAGCTGGTTTTTTCTGGCCGCGCTTCTTACGGACATTGAGTTGGCGTACGACACGGCTCATGAGACCGACCATTGTGGGACGTGCCGCGCGTGCTTGGACGCGTGCCCCACGAACGCGTTCCCGCAACCCTACGTGCTGGACGCATCGCGCTGCATCAGCTACCTCACGATCGAACTGCGCGAGGCTATGCCGGCCGAGTTGCGTCAGGGCATTGGCGATTGGCTTTTTGGATGCGACGTTTGCCAGGAAGTTTGCCCATGGAACTCGCGTGCGCCGCACAGCCGTGAAGCGGCCTTTGAACCGTGCGCCGGCAGCAACCCGATCGACTTGATCCGCCTGTTCGAGCTGGACGACGCCGCATTCCGCCAGCGCTTTCGCAGCACGCCGCTGTGGCGCGCCAAGCGGCGCGGACTGCTGCGTAACGCGGCCATCGTCCTTGGCAACAGGCCGACACCGGAGGCAATTCCGGCGCTCGTTCGCGGCCTACACGACAACGAGCCGCTGGTTCGCGGCGCTTGCGCATGGGCACTTGGCCGCAATACACACGCTGAAGCGCGTCAAGCGCTTCATGGCCGGCAGAAAATCGAAACCGACGCTGAAGTACTTGGTGAAATACACGCAGCGATATCCGAACTTCGGCGCCGATAGTGAGAGATTTGCGGCCGGCATTTTCCGCAAACGTGGAAATCTCGGAAAGATGCTAGGCTTGAATGGGCAGAATATCTCTTCTCTCAGGAGCACGATTCTATGACCTGCTCAAGCTCCGGATTGCTGTATCGAGTCCGTAGTACCGCCCGGCATTGGATGCACAATCGCCTGCAGGAGTGCGTTCATTGTCGCGAATGCCAAAGCGAAATCTCACCCTTCGTGACTCACTGTCCGAAATGCGGCCAGCCAGACCCAGCGAAGGTTTCTGCGACGGCAGCGCTTTATCCAGCCATTGTGGGCGTATTCTTAACGTTCGCGTTGTTGTTTGCGTTTGACGTCTTCTGACCGGCCAGCCATGCGGTCCGCGCCGGGGGGCGTGGCCCTCCGGCTATGTCTCTGCTTTGAGACACAGAACGTTGCTTCAAAGCAGTGATACCGACGAGGTTGACTCGACCGCTCGTGCAAGGCAAGAATCGTTGTCATGCACAGCGTACTCGGCGAGCTTCACATTGGCCCTCTGCAACTGGATTTCCCGGTGGTCCAGGCGGCGCTTTCGGGTTACAGCGACTTGCCGATGCGGGTGATCGCCCGCCGACTGGGGGCGCCGTACACGCTTTGCGAGGTGATGCTCGACCGATTCATCGTCGAGCTGAAGCCGCGGCGCAAGAACCGCCATTTCCTGATGGTGGCCGACGAGGAGCATCCGACCGGCGGCCAGTTAATGGGCGCCGACCCGAACGACTTTGGACCGGCCGCGCGGCGGCTCGTCGAGCACGGATTCGACGTAATCGACATCAACTTCGGCTGCCCGGTGAAGAAAGTTTTGGGCCGTTGCCGCGGCGGTTACCACTTGAGCCAGCCGGCCGTGGCACTGGAAATAATTCGCCGTGTGCGAAATGCGGTGCCCGCGGAGATTCCGGTGACAGTCAAGATGCGGCGCGGCATCGACGACTCTGCGGAAAGCCGCGAAAAATTCTTCGAGATTTTCGATGGCGCCTATCGGCTCGGTGTGGCGGCGATCACTGTGCATGGACGTACTGTTCATCAGCGCTACGACGGGCCATCGCGCTGGGAGTTTCTGCGCGAGTTGAAGCAGCATGCGGGGAAGCGCGTGGTTTTGGGCAGCGGCGATCTGTTCAATGCACAGGCCTGCATCGACATGATGCGCTACACCGGCGTGGACGGCGTCACGGTGGCCCGCGGTGCGATCGGCAACCCGTGGGTTTTCGCCGAGGTGCGAGCGCTCGCGGCCGGCCGGCCACTTCCGCAGCCGCCCACGCTGCATGAACAGCGCGACGTAATCTGTGAACACTATCGATTGGCCGAAGAGGTCTACGGAGCCGAAAGGTGTCTGCCCGACATGCGTAAGTTCGCCATCAAATATTCACAACTTCATCCGCAACGAGCCGAAGTGCGCGCCGAATTTTGCACGGTACACCAACCGGGCGCCTGGCGCGATGTGCTGGATAAGTGGTATCGCGTTGATGGGCCTGGCGTGCATCCACCGGTGACTGAGCCAAATCCGCAATCTAGCGAAGCCTCTCTGGCAGTTGCCTGAAGGCCGGTGTTCCTAAGTTGGTCGTCGAACCACCACTCTGACGCGAACCGGGTCGATTTGTCGCCGTTAAGCATAAGAGTTCATTCTCCAGTCTCTCAGAACGCGTCGCGCGACGCGGACGTTGACGCGAAATGGCGACGGTTGCGCTCACCGAACCGCGAGCGAATAACAGCCGGTGCATCGCGTGTTTGCGGCACTCAGTTCCACAAGATTACGCTCGCTCTCATGATGGAATTGGGAACAGGAATTGCTCCTACCCTCGTCGGAACACTGGCGTAAATCCAACGCCATTTACAAGCGCCAACGGCGCGCCTGCACCCCCCATCTTGAACTTCCGATTGGAGAGTTCAGCCATGAGATATCACCACTTCAACCGGCTGTCGTTCTTGACTCTTTGCACCATCACCATGTTATCCCTGGCGACGTACCCCGATCTCGCAGCCGGGCAAAACGTGCCGCGTTGCACAGGATGCGGGCGAAAGTGCAACAGACGACCCGGACGATACGGGCGAACTGACCGTCTACCCAGACGCGCAGGACGATGAGGCCGAAGTCCTTTCACCAGCAGAGCAGGCCGAAGCACTTGATCGGCGGGCTGGGGAACAAGCGGACAACGATCCGTCAAATCGCGCTGTTATCCTCGGCATGCATGTCCAGGAAGGCGATGCAGGGCGTGTGAAAGTCGTCGACGTAGCGGCCGCATCGCCCGCCTTCGATGGTGGCATCCGTGAAGGGGACGAGATCATTTCCTTCGACGGCTTGAAAGGAAAATCCTATCGCGAGTGGATCGATGGCATCCGCAAGCTCGTGACCGACACTCCCGACGGCGCACCAGTGACCGTCGAACTGCTGCGTGACGGAAAGCGAATCACGGCCGAACTGCAGGTACCCGAAGAAAAGGCTGATGACGCGCGGATGCTCGCCCCTCTCGGCCAGCAGCTTACTAATGAAGAAAGCCAGAGCGCTGTGTTGCCGCCGGGCGCGAACCAGCCTTTCGCCCCCGGAGCGATCTCCGATAACGACGTGTTCATCAACGACGGAGGATTCTTCGGCGACGTCGACAGCGCAGGCGAACGGGCCATGGCCCAAATTGTTCGTCTTTCGCCCCAGCAAACGACACCGGTTAATCCGCCAAACCCAGCGACTCAGACGCGTCAGCAGACTGCAGCCGCGGCCGCTACCGGGGCCCGACAACAAGCGTCGCCGGTTGCGCCGGGTAATCCCGCCACCGGTGGCGCAGGCCGAATCGGTCTGGCCGGTTTCCGCGACGATGCCAACGGCATGGTCGTGATGATTGACGTCGGCGGACTAGCGCCCGGAAGCTACCCGGTCGGCGTTGAAGACGCTGGCCTTGTTATGGGCGGCGGACCGGTACGCAGCGCACTAAATAATCCCATCCCGAACAATGGCGACGTGCGGCCACAGGAGCGCACGAACCGCATCAATCGGCCCGCCAACAATCAGCCCGCGAACAGCCGACCAACTGGCAATCCACCAGTGAACGCCCCACGAACGCTGCCGCCTCCGCAGTTGCGCGAGACACCTGGCGACACTGGCGGCAATCAGCGCCAGTCGCAAACACAATCGTTGATACCGCCAACGGTTCTCGCTCAGGTCACGAACGAGAACTCGGGCAGCGGCACCGCGACACCACCGACCGGACAAGTGCAGCCGAACTCGACTCCGCCGACCGGCGAGGTCAATCCGAATTTGACGCCGCCAACCGGCGAGGTAAATCCGAATTTGACGCCCCCGACAGGCCGGGTTCTGTCGCCGGGCGCACCGCCAACAGGGCGAGTACTCTCTCCAGGCGCTCCACCAACGGGCCGGGTATTGCCATCCGGCACGACTGCAACGGGTCAGCCCGATCCGGATGCGGTCGACGACGGAGTCGTCGGAAGCGGCGTAAATGCCGGCATCGCCGCCGGCACTGGCCTGAACGTTTCAACTCCGGCCCAGATCGGTGTGCTCACCATCGACCAGAGTGGTACGGGACGATTGCAACAGGTTGTAGAAGGAGTCCGTGTGCGCGATGTCGTGGGGCAGGCCATCGTGATTTATGCGCCCGCCGCTCCATCGCAAACCACGGTTCCGCCCAACACGAATGTTTCGGGAACACGCGGCGACGCTACGGCAACAAATCAGTATCCGGCGGGCAACGCACCGGCCGGCAACACGCGGGCTGCGGCCCAATCGCGGCAAGTGCCCGGCCGAACGCCGCAACAAGTGGCAAACACCGGTCCACTGTCGGGATCGCCTGTGCCGGTGGCCGCAGGAATCATTCGGCTGTTGTCGGATCGGCGACCGAACGGCGATGTCTCCGGCGCAACTGGCGCAACCCGTCAGCCGAATCAATCGACGCAGCCGCAATCAAACCGCCAGCAGCCCGCGAGCCCCATTTCGCCCGCGCAACGGCAAACGCAATAACACGTAGGAAGCAGCGCGAATAAGAGTATGTATTACGTAGTTAGTGCAGGTGACGTTATGTGCTGCTTCCTTTGCGCCAACTCGATCGTATACCAGTGGTTGAACGAGCCTGTCGACGAGGCAGTTCGCAAGGCAATTGAGTTAAAGCCATTGCTGGCGGCCGATCTGTTGGAATGCGATTGCTCGACCGAAGAGGCGCTGATTGGCGTTCACGTCGTCGCGCCGGCAGGAACCGGTGTGCGCATGGCGCTGAGGACGGAGCTATTCAAGGCTTTGCAAACTCAACCGAAGTCCTGGCGCGTATCATCGCAGCTTCGGAATGATCCATTTCCACTTCTGGTTCGCGTTTGGAGCCGGTTGCTGTTGTGGCTGCGCAGGTGCCTGTAACGGCTCGGGCTGATTGGCAATCCGCAGCGGCGGCGTATAAGCGGCGAGGAAACGCGGCCAATACCCTTCCAAGATACGAATGCAATCGGTGATTTTGCCTTTCTCGTGGAAATCTTTCGCCGCGTCGATGAACTTTACCAACTGCAATCGCTCCAGCTCTTGCCACGAATAGAACGTAAGGGGAAATAACAGAGGGTACGTTTGTATTTCATCCAGCCACACTTCGCCTGGAGCGATCATCTCGAACTTGACCCGCATTTGACCGTTCGAAGCGAGCGGCAAGTCGTTCACCAAGAGTGAATACGCGCACCATTGTTCCGAAAGATCGTAGGGCGGCGCCTGATCGCCGCCCATCAGCACCGCGCACCGGTACGGCCGGCCTGGGTGATCCGCCTCGATGACCATCCGCACGGTGGCTTTCGCAGACGTGGCTTGCCTTCGGACGAACACCGTCATTGCAAACTGCCCGGTCGCTGGAATCGGAAAGCTGTTGCTTTCTAGAGCGGCATGCTGGCCGCGGCTTTCAAAATAGACAGCGGTTTGGCCCCCGCGCGGCCCCGTCGCATCGAGTTCGGCAGTTGCCGTCCCGGCATTTCCCACCAGCGTCCAGCCCGGCAGCGCTTCTCGACCACTCATTGGTTCAAAACCGGGATTCGCAAGCGACGGATAGAGTCGGGGCCCGGTATCGCGCTCGGATAGCTCGGCGATTCGATTGGCCAACTCCGTGTGAGCGGCGTCGCTAACTTTCGCCTGCAGATCGAGGACGGCCGCACCACCTACCGGTATCCGCACCGCCTTTACGGCGTATGGTTCTAGTGCGATGGACCAGGCTTGCCGGCCCGCACCTAACGTGCGCGTCTCGGAAATATTTGCGCCGTTGACGCCACTGGCCAGCGGCTCCATCGCCGCCGCTTGCGGCAGATTCAAAACGACGCGCAGCTTCGGCCTGCCACGGCGACGTATTCACGGCGAGCAGCGTCATGGCGCCTGGTTCAGTGTACGTTCTTAAAAGGACTGGTTGCCTTTCAACTTGAGCCACTTGGGCGCTGGTTGGCAGCCGCTGCCAAATCGTTCGCACGTCTCGCAGCATGTCCTCCTGGCCCAAGGGCAAAAGCTCGCCGCCGTCTAACAGAACAGAAAAGTCACTTTCAGCCAGCGCAAGGGCGTAAGCTTTCCGCGCGGCCGCGCCATGTGCCAACGGCTGGCTCACCAGCCGCGACTCCGACGCAAATCGAAATGGGCTTTTCTCGGCAAACGATGTCAGCAGATGTCGCTGTGCTCGGTGGTATAGCAAAGCCCCGGATGCACCAGCCACGTTGCCGGGCGAATTCGATCCGGTGAATACCGCGTTGATTTCCAAATCGAGCGCACGGTCTCGCAACGGCACGGTCGGACCGACGTAGTACGTCGGGCAGACAACGACTCCCGGCACTTTTTCACGCAATTCAGGCTGGATGCCCGCATCTTGTAGCGCGGCGAAAACGCGGTTGTCGGCGAGGATGTTGGGGCGAATGCGGTCCGACCATTGGGCATGATCGAGCGACTCCTCGGTCGTGAGCACGAGCCGCCGCTGCGCGCCGTCTTCGCGTATTACCTCGGCCAATCGCTGATAAAACTCGGTGACCTGCGCAGCGCGCAAGCGCGCAAGCTTCAGCGTGCTCGCGCACGATCGATGCGTGCCGTGCCGCGAAGCGGTTCGGGCCAGCGGCGGCTACTTGGACGCCGGCTTCACGCTCGAAGCGCGAAACGGTCGCATCATCCAATCCCCATTCCAGCGGAGGCAATTGTGCGTAACTATTTGTTGAAAGTTGAACTGCGATGCCGGCCAGCGATGGATGGTGACCATAACGATCGACCAGTTCGCTGACCACGCTCAGCATGGCATGCTGCACCCGCGGATCGAGCAAATTGTAATAGGGTGCAAGCCCATCCCTGGCGCCATACGTCTCGACCCACGTGCGACCATCCGGGCCAATCCATTCCAACCCGGATGTTTGCGGGTCGTTGCCGCGGCGCAGCTCTTCCAGCTCAGGCAGCGGAGCTGCAAATCGCACGGACGGCACGAGCGCAAGCTGCTCGCGGTCGAACACGCGCAGCATGAGCTCCAGGCCGTCGGCTTCGAACATCGCAGGCTGCGGTCGGTTGCTGTCGTTCTCCGCCTTGGGCAATAACAGATTGCTGCGATACAGCGAGTGAGCCTCGCCGAAAACATTGATGACCGCGCTGTTGTAGCCTGCATAATGCAAATAGTCGGCGAGCCGCGTTGTCGCCTGATAATGCGTTTGCCAGTCGTCGCCACTTGCGTCAAATGGAGAATCGAATGCGCTGGCAGCGCTCCGCTTGTGCGTGGCTCCGAAGGTCTCAGCCAAGTGCGGCCGCGAGATGTAGGCGGCAACCCAGCGATCGTGCGACGCCTCGCGATTTGTGCTCGAGGCAAGTTGCGGGCCGCTGCGCTTGAGCACTCGAATGTGCCCGAAGTGGGCTGGCGTACTGGGGTGCTGGTTCGTCAACAACAGCAACGGCGCTTGCGTCCGCGGCCAGAACACGACCCGATGAGTTGTTCGCTCGTGTGTGGTGCTGCGGCCGAGGCCTTCCACATAGCACCCGCTGTCGCGGCCGATTCCATCGACGATGCCGGCCGAATTCGGTTCGACGATGCTGATGCCGAGCTGCTGCTCCTTATCGGCCGGATATTCGATCTCCAACAAATGCGGTACATCGACCGCTTCCAGCGGCAGCGAGTAGGCCTGCCAATGGCATTCGCCGCCTTGGGCCGGCGGCGGCAGCTCGACAAAGCGGCCCAACGGATGCTCGATCGCTCCGGCGCGGATGCTGCCGAGCGGTCCCTGTTTTAAACCGGGAACAGGAACACGGCGAAGTTGAGTCCAAGTCGGCAAGCGGTCCCACCAACGTGGGCTCGTCGGGTCGATCTCCAAAACGCTTTCCCACTCGGCCGTCTCCGCGGTACTGCCGCTGTGACCCTCGAGCACAACGACTTGAAAGCGTTGCTCAGCCAACAGCGTCGAAGCGCCAGGCAAGAAACGCTTGCCGAATCCCGGCGGCCGGCTGGCCACCACTCGCACCTCGTAAACGCCTTCGGCTTGCGGTAAGGGCACAGTAAGTACCATCCGTGTCGGACCTTCAATCGGTACCGCGAGCCTCTCGTCGGCTTGCCAAAGTATCTCTCTATTTCCTGCCGGCGTGAGTGACGTTTCGATGTCCAATGTCGTGCCGGGCACCGCCTCGACTAGAGCAGGGTTCAGCTCGAACGAAAACTGCTCGCCGGGAAAAAAGATCAGCGGTCGACCATCGGTTCGCAGATTCAAAGCGTTCCCCGGTGCGCTTTCCACTTTCAACGTGTTGCCACGCTCATCCAGCTTCAGCAGCACGCCAGTGCGCAGCGCATCACTCAAGACTACCTGTGCGCGCAACGGCGGCTCATCGGGATCGGCAGATAAATCGACGAGTAGTTTGGATTCTTTAGGTCCGCGGACGGATATCTCGATCCCTTCGACTTGGCGCGGACTCAGCGACGCCACGTGCAGCCTGCCATTTTCAAGCCAAACCGACCCGCTCGAGTCAGCATTCAGCCCGGCAATCCGCAGATCCGCGAGCGACCCGTCGTCCAGCCCCATCTGGCCGCGCCACTGGCTCGCCTGCCCGCCACCCCATGTAATGCGAATTCGTATCGGATCATCCTGATGGCCGCTGTCGAACAGCTCCGTCTCGACTGCTGCCGGTTGGACGCTCGCAGACTCTTGGGGTCGCACCGCCGGCGCAAGCCACAGCGAAAGTACAATCGCGGCCATCGGCGCAAAGCGCCACCCCAAGGCGCGAGCGGCCGCAATCCAAAAGCGGCCTGCGCGCGCAGAAGCAAGTGCCGTCGATGACGGACTTCCTTGTCCGATCATTGGTTGCTGGTGGCAGAGCGAGTGCGAATGGCGGCCGGTGCGCGGCCGCCCATGAATAAGTTCTAAACGCTGCTCCCAAAGACTGTTGCGCCGCAGGAGCAGGCGGCGGATTCTAGGCAGATCGCGCCACTGCAACCAGATCAGCTTGCATTCACCTGTGCGCGCTAGCGAGAGTGCCTTCGCCGCTAGCAGCAGACTGCGAATGCAACCTAAGTCGCTTCGGGGGCAATTTGCGCCGAACGAATCGGAATTGGCTCGTTTCGCAGCACGTGCTGCCAGGCATCGTCCATTGTCTGCGACAACGTCTCGACGACGTCCGGGCATAATTTCGCCACGTCGTTTGCTTCCCAGCGGTCGTCCGGACGAACGTACAATTCGCCGGCAACCGCCGTCGGTCACGGTTTCCGGCGGCGAGCTGCCAAACGGCACATCCTGGCGCAAGCACCACGCCGGCGTGCGAATGGCCCGGCTGGTGGCGCTGGCAGCAAGCAAAGTTTCACGCCATTCGGCGCGCGCAGTGCGCACACGCAGTAGCACATTGATGCCGTCGACGCCTTCAAGAGGTGAGGCATTGCTGTCGTCGAGCCAGCCAAGGATCGTGGGCAGAAGGTCGACGTGCGAAGTGAGCGCGCCGCTTCGTCCCAAGCGGCCGAGCCCGCTGGGAAAGCGGATTATCCACGGCACATGCAGCTGCTCGCAATAGAGTCGCGCGTCGACGCCGCCGATGCGCGCGTGCTCGCCCAGCGGATAGCCGCGCGTTCCAATGAGTACGACTAGCCAGCCGTCCGGACGGCCGGCGTTGAATCGACGGCTTCCATCAACACTCGCCAGCAATCGTCGATCACCATCACTTGAGACGCATAGGCGCAACTGTATTGGAAAACGGCGTCCGGATCGTCGGCATCGTCGATATTCAAGTCTGGCGGCGCGGAACTCTCCACGGGCGGCGGATCGCCTTCGTCCAAAAGTGATCGTTGCAAGTCGAGCGGGGCATCCCAGGGACTGTACAATCCCTGAGAATGAACCCATACCAACCTCGGCGCGCTTTGGTCAGACGCATTCGCCGCGTCACGCGAAGACTGCCCTAGGGCAACAGCATCGCAAGCCGCCGCGAACAATCGGGCCATCGACGTTTGCGTCAAGTCGCCCGCGCGCACGCCACGCGTGCTGTGATCTGCACCGACGTCGACGATTTCGTCGAACTCGCGTCCCTGACTCGACGACGACAGCCCACGCTCATCTGTGACCAGTGTCGTGGAATAGCCCCGCGAGCCGAGTATATGTGGCAACGATGGGGTCGCCGCGCCACTCGGCGCCGGGCGCAGCGGGTGACGCGCCTGCCATAGTGCCCGATAAACATCTGGCAATTCGACCGCGGGTGCATGGCAGCAGTCGAAGAGGAAACTTTCCGCGGCAAAATCGTCGAGCGATGGCGTGTCGAATGTCGTATTGCCGTACGCGCCGAGGGACGAGGCGCGGAGCCCGTCGACAGATACGATCAAAATATTGGGCGTCGGCATGCGGCGAATATATCCGCCAACCATCACCGAGAATACATAGCCGGGCGATGTTGACCCGACGGACGCACTCCGGCCCAAAACAGTTCGATGGCCTTAAAGTTCGCACTTCTGCCCGAGATTGGCCGGCTATGTAGCAGAAGGACGGCGGTCTTGCCGAGTCGAGGCCCGCCACTCGGCCACAGACAGCTGCGGAAAAACCCAAGCGTCACGCGCGTAACGTCCCGCCAGGCGGCGCGGCTCGCAGCACACCCTGTGCAGCCATTCCAAGCCCAGCCGGCGCATCCACACGGGCGAACGGCGACGGTGGCCGGCCAGAAAGTCAATCGTCGCGCCGGCGCAAATCGCAACCTTCGCCGCCAATAGATGGTGATAGCGGTGAACCCAAAGCTCTTGCTTCGGAGCACCCAGGCCAACTAGCAATAAATCGGGCGCGGCGGCTGCGACGGCCGACAGGATGCGCTCCGTTTCAGCGGGATCGTGCTCAAAACCAAGTGGTGGCGAATAATAGCCGACAACCTGCACCGCCGGCCATTGCTGCTCGATTTGCTTACCTGCCGTCAGCGCGACGCCAGGGGCTGCGCCAGTAAAAACAATCGCAATGGCCGTTTTGCATTCTGAAGTATTTGCGGCACGAGGTCGCTGCCGGCCACGCGCTCCGGCAACGGCCGGCCAAACAATCGCGATGCTGCCACAAGCGGCATGCCGTCGGCGAGCACCAATGCCGCATCGGCGTATGCCGCGCGAATGTCGGCCCGATGTTGAAACATCACTGCGTGATCGACGTTCGGCGTCACGATATACCGGCACGCAGATCCGCTCGGCTGTGCGCACCAGTCAATCACTTGATAAACCGTTTGGCTCATCGTAACGCACGAGATCTTCATGCCGAACAAATTTACGACGTCGTGTGCCATTTGAGGTGCGACTGCTGGTCGGAGATCCGCCGTGGCGGACTTGTCCAGCAGTGCAGAATCGGCGGTCACCTTGCAGTTAGCACTCGAAGTCGGGACGAGGTTGTCTGCAGCTTCCCGCAGGCTATGCCGCAAGTTCATAGCGATTGAAGCACTGCTGGGCGAACCAACAGTGGCACCCACGATTTGCGTTCGATGCTCCCGCAGACCGATGGTCATTCCCGCAAACAGGAACAGCACCGCATGTTGCGAGGGCAGTAGCGTCAAGTCATGAAACAAGGCGGAGCACGTGTAGTTAGCCAATAGCGCAAGCATCAGCACGCCCTGCGCCCGGACCCATCTTGGCGAATCTGCGCGCTGCGCAATCTGCCACGCGCAGGTCGTCCAGATGGCCAATACGGCCACAAAGAATGCCAATCCAACGAGCCCTGTTTCAGTCAGAATGCTGAGCAGCGTGTTGTGGTGATGCAGACCACGAAGCGATTCCAATTCAAAGTCTTGTGACCGATCGGACAAATACGGCAGCTTGCGATCGTAAAAGCGGCCGAAGCCTACGCCGAACACCGGGTGGTCGCGAAACATTTGCCACGAAACATAGGCGAACGACGTCCGCTGGTCGACCGAGTGGTGTGCTTCAGCGGCTGTGCCTTCGCGCTGCAGACCGACGATGCGGTCCCATGACGCGGCGGCGAACAGCATTCCTCCTAAGGCGGCGGCAGTCAACGCCGGCAGCCGCCAGCGCCGAGGAATCTCGAGCGCGGCCACGACGAGCCCGCTCACGGCCAGGCCTAACCAAGTGGAGCGAGTGTAGGTGAACATTATACCCAATGCCATCAGTGGCAGCGCCAGGGCAAGCGCCATTTGGTGCCAGCGCCGTCCGGCCTGGCACAACAATGTCCATGCACACCAGAAGCAAGCTGTGAGAATGATTCCCAAGCTGGCGGCATTCAGCTCGGGTCCACGCGCACGCCCAAAATGAATGCCCGCCTCTGGATCGCCGATGTATCGAGGAAAGACCAGCGACCACTGACCGGTTACCTCGAGACAGGCTGTGATGGCCAGATAGGTTCCCAGCAGGACCATGCCCACGAGCGTCCACGACCACTCGCGCGTATCGATTCGAGCGTAGCGAGCGATGCCGTAAAGCACGGCCGGCAAGATAAACGTCGCCACGAGCCGGCCCCATTTCGACGTCACGCCGTCGCTGAATTCCGGCTGTCCGGCCAGCGCAGCACTGGCGCCCAAGATTGCGATTAAACATACGAGAAGCCAATCGCTTTTACTCGGCCGAACGATTGTTACCCGGCCGGTCAGCGATTGAATGGCGAACGCCGCCATCACCGCAAGGAGCAGAACACGATCAATGGTCAGAGGCAGCGGGCCGATTGAGGCATGCCAGAACTGGTGGCCGAAGACATAACCGATGGCCACGAGCACTGCGCAGCCGACCAGGAGCGACCCACGACGGGCCCAAACGGACCACCAGACAACGGCGGCGGCCCCAGCCACAAGTGTCACAATCGGCATATGCAAGGATAGTACGGAATCGAGAGCAAGGAGAACTCGCCGAGGCCGTTCAATCAGCCGCGGTCGGCTATCCGCGATGTTCCACGCTGCGGATCGCCTGTTCCAACGTCATTCCGTGAAACAACCCGGCGTTCGTCTCGACAGCGTGGCTCGCGTTGCCGTTTGAGGCCGAATGAACTTTTGAAGATCCGTTCGATGGTGCGTACATCGACGGAAACGCCGAAGCTGGATATTGCCTGCCCTTGACCAGCGGCGGCCACAGGATCGGACACTGGATTAGCGAACAAGAATACAAGTCCGACGCCCAGCAGCAGCCCGGCAATACCGCCGCCAGCGGTGACCGTTTTGCGGCTTGGACCAACCGGCCGAATGCCAGCTTCTACGCCGTCGATGCGGCTGATCACGCTTGCGCTCACTGCACCGGCACGTTGGGCACGCGCATCCGCCAGGTTTGTCCGAGCTGCTTCAACAAGCCGAGTGTGATTGGCGACCGAGGCCAGCAATTTGGAGTACTCGGCCCGGGCATATGCCAGCCGCGAGATCCGCTCGCGTATTGCCGTCGATTTCGCCGCGAGCGCCTCGTCGCGCTCAGCGCCAAGTTCCACATCGACCTCCAAGCCACGACTGGCGACTGCCACCTCGTCGTGCAATTGGCGACGCAGCAATTCCTCGGCCTGCCGGGCCGCTATGACGAACGGATGTTTCTCCGAACGGCTGCCCAATAGCGCCGCCGTGTGCACCTGGGCTTTC
This sequence comes from uncultured Planctomycetota bacterium, assembly GCA_963713365.1. Classification (GTDB taxonomy): domain Bacteria; phylum Planctomycetota; class Planctomycetia; order Pirellulales; family Lacipirellulaceae; genus JABDGM01. The sequence goes on from CAVQLN010000019.1 coordinate 270,492, forward strand.
ACGAGCGCGGTCTTCAACTGGCTTACGGCCGGCTGCGATTTGAGCAAGCTGCCGGGCGTGGCAAGAAGCTGGTGTGTATCACCTTGAGCGGCCGAAAGCAGCTTCAGTAGGCGCTCGTTCTCGCGCCGCTGAGCTTCGTTCGAACGTCGCTCGCCCTCAATGGCTTGCAGTTCTTGCGATGTTCCGCTTTGAGCGCCGACGTCAGCGTTGAGCGTGCGCAGCTCGGCCAGATCGGCGCCAATCTTGGCTTCGAACGCGGAAAGCATCGCGGTTTGACCAGCGAGGTCGCCGTCGGCCATTGCCACCGTACGCTCGAGCTCCGCGACCATGCCCTGCGCCCGCTGATCGCGGATTTCCTGCATGCGATGTTCTAATTGGCTGCAAAGCGCGGCCACCAGCGCGGCGGCCCGGTCTCGGTTTGACTGTTGAACCGACAGATAAAACACTTCCGTTTTTCCGAACTCGGCACCCCCCGGAGGACGCATGTCAACACAGTCGCGGAACGCTTCCACATCGAGCGACGTCGGCCATCGTTCCGGCCGGCGATAGCCGCGCGGCGGACCCACATCTCGCAGTGCTGCCTGTATCACGCCTTGACTCTTAGCCAACTCCAGAATCGTCTCTTGCAGGGTCTTCATTTCCGACAGATCAGAGAACTTGCCGAGCTTCTCCTCCGACACGCTGGCCGCCTCGGGGCGAATGATCAGCGATTGGCTTGCCTGCCAGGTACGGGGAGCAATCAGCGAGTAGGCGGCCGCAATCACCGCACAAACCACGGCGGGCCCCACCCACCAGTGGACGTGTGTGCGTAGGATGCGGATGAAATCGATTGGATTGAGAGCACCGTTGGAAACTGCCTGCGGAAACTCGTTGGTGTGGCGATGCATGAATCGGGGTCTCGCGATTGGTCGGAATGGGCCCGGCGATGCGTCGGCCTGCGTGCCGGCGTGAGTGGCAAAGGACGTGCCCAGACGCACTGGGCGGGTGAGAGTCGCGGCGGGAGCGGCCGCAGGATCGCACGTTCTGCTGGTTCTGAGGCGATGCGTATGAGCGCGCTCGCGAGAAGCCTTTCCTCGCCGGCTCCCGGCACGATGCGTTTCAACCACACGTGGCGGCCACGCAACACCACGCACGTGTCGGACAAAACATGAGAATCGTCGCGAACGGAATTGAGAGCATCGGGACGCGGTTGCTTTTGCGTCTAATTGCGGCAGAGTTTAGCTACCTCGCACAGAGCAGTGATCCTGAACGTGATCCGCGGGTACTTTTTTTGCAAGTGTCGAGAGGGCTGCATGCTACGTTTCGCTCACTCAAAGAATTTGCTAACTCGAATACTCAATGACCATTGAATTAATTTCATCCTGGAATGAATTGTCGTTGCTCGAAGCGCAATGGAATGAGCTTGCGGGTCACATGCCGTTCCGCTCCTGGGACTGGCTTGCCACGTGGTGGAAGCACTACGGCACGGGCTCAACGGATTCGTGCACAGACGATCAGCCGCGGACTGCGGAAAAGCAACTTTACGTACTCGCGGTTTATGGCCAGGACGGCCGCGGCAATACGCCCGACGGCAAACGCCCATTGATCGGAATCGCGCCCTGGTATCTTGACCGCACTGTAATCCACGGAAATGTTCTGCGCTGGCTCGGCAGCGGTGATGTTTGCACCGATCATCTCTCGCTCATCTGCCGACCGGAACACCGGCAACACGTTGCGGCGGCCGTCGCCGAGGAACTCACGGCCAATCGCGATGACTGGGATCGAATCGACCTCAGCGCAGTCGACGCCGACGACTCGGCTATTGCGGAACTGGTCAAAGCTGTCGAAGAGCGCGATTGCCTCGTTTCACGCCACCCGGCGGATGCATGTTGGGTGCTCGAGATACCCGCAACCTGGGACGATTATCTGGCGTCGATTTCCAAATCACACCGCAAACAGCTGCGTCAACTCGAGCGGCGCGTCCTCGAATCCGAGCGCGTCCGCTGGCATCAGGTCGCATCGGCAAGCGAATTTGACACCGCCTGGGAAATCCTTGTCGACCTGCACCAGCGACGGCGGAAAAGCTTGGGCGAGCCCGGCTGCTTCGCCTCGCGGCGGTTCCACGACTTCCATCGCGAAGCGTCGCAGCGGCTGCTTGCCCGCGGGCAGCTGCGAATGTCGTGGCTGGAGCTCGATGGCTCGCCGGCCGCAGCCGAGTACCACGTGGCCGATGCGTCGGCCACCTACGCCTATCAAGGCGGCGTCGATCCAGAGCGACTGGCCGAGGAACCTGGCCGGCTGTCAACGATCCTGTGTCTTCGCGCCGCAATCGCTGAGGGGCATAGCCGCATCGACTTTCTTGCGCGGCGACGAGCCCTACAAAGCCCATTGGCGGGCCTCGCCGCAGCCCACATTTGATTACCGCATCATCCCGAACCGGCGCCTGGCACGGCTTCGCGGCCGAGTGCTCAATGTTACCGGCGCGATTACCGACTGGATGCGGCAAACGCTCACCGATTAACCCGAATCGCAATTGAGCGCTCAGTCGTACATCGATTCATGCCCACCAACGCCTGGAAACAATGCCTGCTCGGCGCTTACTACGGCGCAACCTTGCCCGCGCGGCAACGTGCGGCGCAACAGCGCGCGCGGCTGCAAACAGAGCCGGTACGCGTCTTGTTCTACCACCGCGTCGCCGATGATCACCCCAACGCTTGGACGATGTCCACGCGCCGTTTCGCGGCCCAAATCGGATGGCTCCGCGCTCGGTTTGAGATAGTAAGTCTCGCCGAAGCCCAGTCGCGGATAGCATCCGGCAAGATCCGCGTTCCCACCGCCTGCATCACTTTCGACGACGGCTACGCCGACAACATGCGCTTCGCCGCGCCGCTCTTGCTGCGACACACGATTCCGTTCACCTACTTCGTGTCCACAAATCATGTGCTTGGCGGAGAGCCGTTTCCTCATGACATTGCAACCGGTTGCCCACTAGCGCCGAACACCCCGTCCGATATCCAAGAGCTGGCCGCCGCGGATGTCGATATCGGCGGCCACACCCGCGGCCACGTCGACCTGGGCGGCATTTCGAGTCCGCAGCAACTCGTCGACGAAATTGCCGGCTGCAAACGCGAACTCGAGGAATTGATCGAGCGAGGTGTGCGCTACTTTGCGTTTCCGTACGGGCAGCACGCGAACATGTCGTCCGCTGCCTTTGGAGCCGCGTATGAGGCCGGCTACGACGGCGTGTGTTCGGCCTACGGCGGCTATAACTTTCCCGGCGACGAACCGTTCCATTTGCGCCGCATCCATGCAGACCCAGAATCATTTCGATTCAAGAACTGGATGACCGTCGACCCACGCAAGCTGCACATGCAGCGAGATTTTGATCCGGGCGATTTCAGGACGATCGCGGACCAGACTTTGCGGGACAACAAAGAGTCATGGCGACAAGGAGACATGGGGCAAGCGGGTATTGACCTGGAATCTCCTTGTCTCCCCGTCTCCGTGTCGCCTTGTCTCGACCCAACTGCGGCAGCCACGACGTGAGCACATCAATGTCTTCGAGCACGGACGTAACTGCGAACAACTGCCGCCTTCGGCCCGATACGCTGGCCACGAGTATTGTCATTTTGCTGTTGGCAAGCGTCGTTCAGCGGAGTGTGGGCTTTGGCCGCGGCGTTTTGTTTTGCCGCTGGCTGACGCCGGATGAGCTTGGCACCTGGGAGATGGCTTACAGCTTTCTGCTGCTGGCCGCACCGGTCATCGTGCTGGGCCTTCCCGGCTCGTTCGGTCGGTACTTGGAGCGGTTTCGCCAGCGCGGCCAGCTGCGCACGTTCCTGCGCCGCGCTTCGATTTGGACGGCGACATTCACCGCGGCTGCGTTCGGACTCATTATTGTTGCCGCGCGGCCGTTTTCTGAACTTATTTTCGGACGAGCCGATGAGAAATCGCTGGTTGTCTTATTGGCGATTAGTTTAGTCGCAGTGATCCTGCACCATTTTTTGGAGGCGCTGTTCGCCGCGCTGCGCAAATTCAGTATCGTGTCGGCAATGCATTTTTGCCAAAGCATGTTATTTGCCGTTCTATCGCTTGGCCTGTTGTGGTGGTGGCGGTTTGCTGCCGAAAGCATTGTGATCGGTTACGGTATGGCATGCCTCGTGTCCGCGGCCGGCGCGCTTGCCTGGAAGGGCAGGGCATTGGCCGAGGAAGCGGCGCCCGACGGCGGCGTCGCGCATCGCGAATTCTGGCCGCCGCTGTTGCGCTTCGCCGTTTGGGTTTGGCTCACCAACTTGTTGTGCCATCTGTTCGGAGTGATCGACCGCTACATGCTCGTGCATTGGAGCGGGCTGGATAACGAGGCCGCGCTGGCGCTCGTGGGACAGTACCACGCCAGCCGCATCGTGCCGATCTTGTTTCTGTCGGTGGCCGACCTGTTGGCGGGAATAGTGCTGCCGTATTTGAGCCACGATTGGGAAGCCGGCGCCTACGGGCGCGTTTCCGACCGCCTGAATCTCGTGCTCAAGCTGACGTCGCTAGTCACCATGGCCGGCGGCGTTGTGGTGCTGTGGGCAGCGCCGCTGTTGTTTCATGTCGCGTTTGAAGGCCGTTACGACGAGGGGCTGGCAGTTCTCCCCTGGACGCTGACGTATTGCGTCTGGTATTCGCTCTTGCTCGTGGCGCAAAACTACATCTGGTGCGCCGAGCGCGTGAAGTGGAGCACCGTGCCACTCGGAATTGGTTTGGCAATTAACCTTGGTCTCAATATCGTGCTCATCCCAATGTGGGGGTTACACGGAGCGGTAGTCTCAACCACCGTCGCGACGGGATCCGCGCTCGCCGTTCTGTTTTCGATCAACCGATCGTGCGGGATGCGCCTGCAGCCGGGGATGATCTGGCTGGCGATGGCTCCCGCCGTGCTATGTGGCGGCGTTTGGTGCGCGACGGCGGCTTTTGTGGCGCTGGCGATCGCCATGCCATTCTCCAAGACACTCTTTACTCAACAGGAACGCGACTCGCTCGTTGAGTTGGCCCGCACGCAGATTGACAAACTGAACGCTTATTGGACCAGCCCGGTGGAGCCGACGGAGCCAAGCCATGCAGTTTGACCCCAGTTTAGAAAATTCGTCATCATGTGCCGTCGAGGACGAAGCTTCCGATTTCGGATTGCGGCACCCAGAGGGTACCCGGGATTGCGGATTACAAGCCAGCGCCGGCAATCCGCAATCCGCAATCCGAAATCCGCAATCGCGTGTAATCACGCCGCCCGCTTCGCGTCATGTTCATGCAGACAGACATGCGCATCGGCGGCGCCGAAATGATCACGGCCAACATCCTTCGCCGGCTCGACCGCCAGCGATTTGCGCCAGAGCTTTGCTGCCTAAAAGAACGCGGTGCGCTGGGCGAGGAACTGGCCAGCGAAATACCGGTTCATCACGGTTTATTGTCTGGCAAATACGATCTGCGCGTGTGGCCGCGGCTGACGCGGCTGCTGCGCAGTCGGCAGATCGATGCCGTCGTGACCGTCGGCGCCGGTGACAAGATGTTTTGGGGCCGCCTCGCAGCTTGGCGCGCCGGTGTGCCGGTAATTCTCTCCGCGCTGCACAGCACGGGCTGGCCGGATCGAGTTGGCCGACTCAACCGGCTGTTAACGCCGATCACCGACGCTTTCATCGCGGTGGCCGATGCTCACGGTCGGTTTCTTGCTCAAGAGGCACGGTTTCCGGAAGGCAAGGTAACAGTGATTCGAAACGGAGTCGACACCGATCGCTTCGCGCCGGGGCATGATGTGATTGCCATGCGACGCGAACTTGGCCTGGGCGACACTGACCCCGTAGTGGGAATCGTCGCGGCATTGCGCCCGGAGAAAAATCACGAGCTTTTTCTTGAAATGGCGCGCCGCGTTGTGTCGCATTTGCCGGCCGCTCGGTTTCTTGTTGTCGGCGAAGGGCCGCGACGCGAGGCGCTTGAGCGCATGAGGCGCGATCTGGGGCTTCAATCGAACGTTCATTTTCTCGGTTCGCGGAATGATGTGCCGCGGCTCTTGTCGGCGATGGATGTGTTCGCGCTCACCTCGCACGTGGAAGCCAACCCGGTGTCTATCCTGGAGGCGATGAGCATTGGCAGGCCGGTGGTCGCAACGAATGTCGGCTCGATTCATGAAGCGGTCATCGAAGGCAGGACGGGCTTTCTAGTGCCGCCGGGAGATGCCGCGAAGTTTTCCGAACGAATCTTGCAACTCCTTCACGCTCCGTTGTTGGCACATTCCATGGGCACGGCTGGCCGTCTGGCCGTCGTCCGCAATTGGTCGCTGGAAGCGATGGTCGGCGGCTACGAGCGCCTGATTGAATCGGTTTACGACCAGAAGTTGTCAATTGACAGTTGTCAGTCGTCAGTTGCAGCATCATGATCGTCGCTCCATAACACTATGCCTCTCGCGACCGGGAATTGCTAAGTCGATGGCACGGAACCGATAATAAATCACTGACGTCTGATGACCGACGACTGTTTACTCACTTCCATGCTCACCGAGCTGATTCTCACCTCACTGGCCCGTTTCCTCAGCGGCGCCAGCGTGCGTTGGATCGACTGCCAGCCGGACACGTGCCAGCGCGTTTATTTCGCCAATCATACAAGCCATTTGGACATCATTCTGGTATGGTCGGCGTTGCCACCGGAGGTGCGGCATCTTACACGGCCGGTGGCCGCGAAGGACTATTGGGAGCGCGGACCGCTGCGGCGCTACATGGCCAAGACGTACAACGCGCTGCTCGTGGACCGCAAGGAAATCAAGGTGCATCAGAGCCCGGTCGACTTGATGCTGCGCGAAATTGGCACGACGCATTCGTTGATCATCTTTCCTGAAGGCGGCCGCAGCGCGGGCGAAACCGTCGGCGAATTTAAAAGCGGTCTGTACTACTTGAGCAAGAAGCGGCCCGACTTGGAGCTTGTCCCTGTGCACATCGACAACATGAACCGCGTGCTGCCGCGCGGCGAATTCTTGCCGGTGCCGCTACTGTCGTGCATCACCTTCGGCCCACCCATGTGGCTTGAAGCGGGCGAATCGAAAGTTGAGTTTCTAAACCGTGCCCGAGAGGCCGTTCAGAGTCTGAAGGAAGTCGAGTAAACGTGGACGCGAAAGACTGGTCTCTGGCCGCCGTTGTTGTCACGCTGCTCACCGTGGCAAGCGTCATTGGCCAGGTCGTCCAGCGGCAGCCCCATTTAGGCCTCAACGCGGCCGCCATTGCCACGTTCAACCGACGAGTGCGGGCCTGGTGGGTCATTTGCGCTCTTTTGGCAATCGCCTTCTTCAGCCCGGTGACTACAGTAATCCTCGTCGGCCTGATGAGCTTCGAGGCGCTGCGAGTTCATCACGCTCACGCCGACGCGCCGCGCGGACCACCGGGCGCTGTTCTGGGTATTGTTGTTCTTTACGCCGCTGCAATACGTGCTGGTGGCGTATAACAACTACGCGTTGTACAGCATTCTCATACCCGTGTACGCGTTCCTGTTCATCCCGGCCCGCATTGCCATCGCCGGCGACTACAAGCGCTTCTTGGAGCGGGCGGCAAAGATTCAGTCTGGGCTTTTGATCTGCGTGTATTGCCTGAGCTTCGCGCCGGCATTGTTGTACATGCCGGGGATTGACGAAGCAGACCGGCCACGGCTGCTGTTGTTTTTCGTCATGATGGCGCTACTGTCCGAAGCGTTTCAGTTCCTGTGGACGCAGCTCTATGGCCGGCACCCGATTGCCCCGGAGATCAATGCGGCCCGAACGTGGGAAGGCCTGGTGGGCGGTTCGGCCAGCACGGCGCTCGCTGGAATGGTGCTGTATTGGGCCACGCCGTATGACGACATTTGGCAGGCCGCCTTCATGGCGATGGTCGTGGCGGTGATGGGCTTCGCCGGAGCGATGACGATGTCGGCCATCAAGCGCGACCGCGGCGTGCGCGATTATGGCACGCTTGTGGAAGGACACGGCGGCATACTGGATCGCATTGATGCAATCTGCTTTGCCGCGCCGGTGTTCTACCACATCTCGCGGCAGCTGCTGAACGCGGAATAGGCTGCATATCCTGGCCGCGAATTCTTGTGGAAGGCTGTCGCTACCGGCCCAGGTCGCCACGGCGACTCGCTGCGGCGAGATGGGTCAGCCCTGTATCTAGCGTCGCAGCGCTGGGCTGCCTAACGACGCGTCGTAGATGCTTGGCCCGGGTGCGGCTGGTTTGACCGGCGCTGAACCTGCAGCATCCTTGCGCTTGCGCTCGGCCTGGGCCGCGGCGGCGTACACGGAGCCGTTTCCTGATGCGACAGTCACCTTGGCTCCGGCAATGCTCGCACCAGCCGGTTCAATTGCCGTGCCGGCGACCGGCGTGATGTCGTCGGGGCTTTGCATCCGCAGATTCGGCTGGCCGGCAAGTGTTCGCCCTCGACGGTTGCGATGCGCGGTTCGACACGAGCTGTCCGATCGGCGAAGTCTCCGGCGTCAACTGCGGGCGACCTTGTTTCACCCAACTGAGCCATGAGTTTTGCATCGTGTAGAGCCCGTCGAAACCGTAGTGCTGCTCGACGGCGCGCGGCCAGTTTTCATCCTGCATGCCGTCAGCCAGAAATTCCAGGAACGCCTTGCGGCCGCGGCTTTCGATGAGCCATTGCGCGAGCGAATGCCCTTGCGAGTAGAGCGGCATTACGTCGGACGGGTAATCCTTCATCGCGAACATTTCACTGAACGCGATGCCGCGTCCGGTCTTGAGGAAGTCCACCAGCATCCGTTCCTGCTTGGCGACTTCGCTGCGGTGCTCGACTGTGGTGCAGGCGCCTTCGTCGGCCCAGCGGGGCAGGGGGCGGCGGAAGTACGAGGCGAAGATCGTGTGCGTCACCTCGTGCGGGACGACCGAATCGAGGATCCGTTCGCGCGAGCCTTGGATGTTCATTTTCCAGTCAAAGACTTCGCCGCGGTCGAAGACAAAGCTCGTCGCTCCACCGGCGCCCATTTTGGCGCCACCTTGGCGTGGATCGGGCACGGCTTGCCCCACGGCGGCAGTTCCTGGCGGAGCCACAGGATCGACAACTCGCGCCGGCAGGCTTCGGCCCGGTCGCCTATTTCCTTGGCCAGCTGCGGCGTCGGCGCGGAGACCGTGAAGTTCTTTGTCTTGTAGCCGGCGGCAAGCGCGGGCGCCGCCGCCAAGTGCGAGAGTCAGGCCGAGTAAAGAAGTCGTCCGAAAAACGACTCGGATAAGGCGAGCGTCCATGCTCATCTCCTTCGTGCTAACGTCCTTGTCGCACGTTCGTGTTCGTCGCAAATCAGTTTGCGATGGTGCGCGCCACGAAATGCAACGCATTCCGCGCACGTCTCAAGTGGAAGCGATCGTTGGCCGAGCCCTTAGCAAACGGCGGACCGATTCAGTCCGAAGTCTCGGACCACGGCGACTGACAAACGAAACGTGGCGGAACTCCGTCAAACAAATCCCTACGTGGCCCGTGCGCCGCGAGTTCACCACGCACTATTGGTTTGTAAACTTTGCACAATGTAGACGAAAACGTTTGCGCAACCTACCCCGATTCCGATGCAGTCAGTGCCACTTTGCTAGCGACAAATGCTCTGCGACTTCCTGTCACGGCGAATGAGTTTTGAACCAGAAAAATGCGTCGAGTTCCTTGTGCAACCCAACGACTTCGGAAGAGTCTCTCGCAAAGGCGCAGTAGCGCAAAGGAGGGTGGTAAAGCGAACGACTCATTGCGACCGGGATTTTGCGCCTTGGCACCTTTGCGAGAGATAAACTGCGAAACCGTGGCGGCCGGTTTGGGGTCTATGATCACATGGTCGGCTAATAACCTATTTGATAGGCGTCAAGTGCTGCGATGGCAGATGATCCGGTCAAAATCGCTCACGTAAGCTTGGTGGAGGCGCTCCGGCGCGACGAGGTTATTTGGTGAGCCGCGGAACGGCCAAATTCTTCGACGGCCAGCAGCGCCATGACGCAGCGCGCCAGTTGGCTTAGGTTTCGATAGTTGAGTAAGTTTGGTGTATTCGATGGCGCATGTCTTTTTGTAAACTTAAGATATGCAAGGCTCAATTGCATGCAATGCGGCTCGACTTCGTCAGCTTCACGAGCGGATCCACGAGACTTTCCAAGCCCGTCCGCATGGGCCGGAGCACCATGCGGCTTGTGACGAGTTTCATAAAGCGTACGATTCTATGGCATTTCCCGGCGGACTTTCGGCCGGCTTGAAACGTCTAAAGAACTCCGACCCCGAGGCTGTCGAGCTCGCGTTGCAATTCTTGCAGGCCGATCCGTATTTCTTCGGATCAGGTTACATCAAAGAAAACATACTTCGTCAATTCAAGCGTTTTCCATTGACCAAAGATCAACACTTGCGGCTTGCGGCGTTGATCGTTCGAAGTATCGATGGCGGAGGCCGCAGGGAATTTAGAGGCTATTCTCGCCTAGCGCGAAAAATTCACCCAGAATCGCTCCTGGAGGCCGTAAATACACGCCTGCCGTCATCGAACCCAGAGGTCGTTCTTCGTGCCAAGGCAGTGTTGCATGTTCTCGACTCCAATCACGTCCCGCGCATAAGTTGAATAATATGCGCCACGGCGGCTGCTACTATGCCAAGTGTGGTAGTTGCACTTACTGATTCGACGGTACGCGATAGCGTGTTACAATTGCGGCATGACGACTGAACAGTTTCGAGCCATGTTGCATCAGCAGCCGTTCCGTCCTTTTACGATTCGGACGGCCGATGGGCGAGCGTTTGACGTTGCGCATCGCGACTTCGTCGCGATGTCACCGACTGGCCGAACCGTCATTGTTTATCAGGACAACGAAAGCTTCAGCGTCCTCGACTTGTTGCTGATGTCAGAGCTCCAAGTCTCTAACGGGCATCCGGCCTGATATTCTGCCGGTATGCAATGCAAGCAAGAGCCCGTCAACCGCCCGCCACCCCCTGACTGTTGACGAACAGCGAGTACACAGACGTACTCCCACACATGAACAGGCGGTTGCGGTGGAGGCCGCCGAAGCAGAGGTTGGCGCAGCGCTCCGGTAAATCAATGCGGCCGATTGGTTTGCCGTCTGGATTGAAGATGCTGACGCCGTCGAGGCCCGCGGCGCCCATGCCCCAGCCGACCCACAGGTTTCCGTCGACGTCGATTCGCAGTCCATCAGGCGTGCCGCTCGGTTCGGCCGTGATGAACACGCGCATGTTTTTCAAAGTGAGTCCGCCGTCGGCTACGTCGTAGACTCGTATCACGCGCGGCGTGAGGCCCGCTTCGACGATGTACAGCTTCGATTCGTCGGGCGAAAAGGCCAGTCCGTTGGGCCGATTGACGTCGCCGGCCACCACGGTTAGCTGTTGCGAGACGGGATCCCAGCGGTAAACGTTGGTGGGCAGCTTCGGCTCGGCGCTTGGCCTTCGTAATAGCCGAGAATGCCGAACGGCGGATCGGTGAACCAGAGCGAGCCGTCCGACTTGCAGACGACGTCGTTGGGCGAGTTGAGCGGCTTGCCCTCGTAGGCGTCTGCGATGACGGTAATGGTGCCGTCATATTCCGTGCGCGTGATGCGTCGCCCGTGCTCGCAGGTAACGAGCCGGCCTTGCCGATCGCGGGTGTTGCCGTTCGCGTGGTTGGAAGGCTTGCGAAATACGCTCACGGCGCCAGTTTCCTCGTCCCAGCGCATGATGCGATTGTTGGGGATGTCGCTCCACAGCAGGTAGCGGCCGTCGCCGAACCACACCGGCCCTTCGCACCAGCGCATGCCGGTGGCAATCAGCTCGACCTTGGCGTTGCGCTGCTGGTAGGTCGCGAAACTGGGATCGAGAGTTCGCACGAGCGGGTCGGGGTAGCGCTCGCTCGGCTGCCATTCGGCGAGGGCAGGGCGGCAGGCCGCCATTGCGGCCAGTGCACTACCTGTGGCAAGGAAATCGCGGCGGTGTAGTTGCATAAAGGTACCTCGAACGGTCACGGCGGGAGTGCCACTGGCTTCGCCAGTGCTTCCCGTCGATCGTTTAATTGTTGAGCGTAAAGTAACGAGACGGCTGCAGCTTGCAAATCAACTCGGGAATGCTGGAAAATCGAAGAAGGGTTCGGCCGCAAGGCTCTGGCGCGGAAGGCACTGGCGGAGCCAGTGGCACCTACGCCTTTCAAATTCGCACTGGCTGTTGGTTATGGTCCCACGCGTTCCTGGCGTCTAAACCATTCTAAATCGTGCTGCGCCCGATCGGCGAGCGGGTGATTGACAGTCTTGTAGGCATTGGCGCGCGACTCCAGCACGCGGGCGGTCCAGGGGACGTTCGGCTCGAAGTTGGCCAGCGATTCGACCACCTGCTCAGGTCCCACATATTCGGCAACCATCGCTTGCGTCACCAGTCGCGCGTAACGGAATCGGTGCGACGCGAACGGCTTGGACAGCAACGTGTAAATACGCCGTGCGGCCTCTCGGTCGGCCTTGGCGATCTCGCTGCTCAGCAAAAGAGCCGGCTCGGCGATGATCGCGATAATCCACGGATCATTTGTCAGGCTTGCCAGGTAGAGTTCGATCCATTCGGCCGCGGCCGCGATATCCCACGTGCGAAAGTGGTAAATGGCTTTGATGGCGGCCGTTTCGGCCGGATATTCTTTTTCAATTGCCGCGAGAAGAGCGAGACATTCGGGACGACCGACCTCGGCGTAACTCATCGCCAAGATGAGCCTCAGAAGAGGATCAATCGGCTCTCGAAGTTCGGCCGGCCAGCGGTCGACCGCGGACTGATAGTCCTCGTCGCGAAAACTGCTGAATGCGTCTACCAGCGCGCGGTCCTGCGGTTCAGTTAGCAAGGCGTGCGACAGCTCGCCGTCAAAGAGCAAGTTAAGCTCCTGGCGCAGGATTTCCACCCGGTTCCAATCAACGGTTTCGCCGCCGAGCGGCGGCCGGTGATACCCGGCCTTCGCTACTTCAGCGCGAAGCTTTTCGACCGAGAATTCCGTAGCGCCGCCAACGGTCTTCGCAAAATTGTATTCGAGAATGGTGCGGTCATCAGTGTTGCGCGGCATCATGTCGATGTCGGCGACGCCGGATGACCAATCCGCATTGGCCACAAAGTGCGCCAAGAACCCCTCGAGGTCATACATCTTCCAGGTTCGCTTGAGTGCCGCTTGCACCACTTCGGACGCGAGGCGTTCGCGAAGCTCGGCTGCCGAATTCACACGGGATTCTGCAGAGCAAACAAGCTGCAGATCGGAGCGAAAAGTCTGCCACAGCTCAACATGGTCGAACGCCGAGCGGGCCGTTGCCACGACCGTGTGAACCGTCAGAGCGTCGGCCTCGTAGGCTTGCAGCCATTGAATGAACAGGCCGCCGGGCTTCAAACGCCGTTTGGCAGCCTGATAAAACTCGTTTGTGTAGAGCGAGGCGACGCCAGCTCGATAGGGGTTCGAAGGCTCGGAAAAAATAATGTCGTATTGATTGTCTGTGGTGAAAACGAACTCACGACCGTCGTTATAAATTCGCCGAATGCGCGGATTGTTGAGCACGTCCCAATTCAGCTCGCGGCAGCGCTGGGCCATCTCGTCGATCGCGGGCTCCAGCTCCACGACATCCACATGCTGCATGCCCGGCATGTGAGCGAGCCAGCCGGCCGATTCACCCGTGCCCAGACCGATGACGAGGCCGGTCTTCGGATCGTCGTGCAGTACGCCGCCGAGAATGGCGGCGCCAATTTGGGTCGGAGAGTCTTCGAGTGAATTGCCGTCGCTCTTGCCGTTGACGACAAAAGCCAGCCCATCATCCCCGACAATGCCGATACTCGATTCGATCCCTTCGGCTTCCCAGACCAAGAGGTGACGCATTTGCGTCGTCCAGCGGCGCAGGCGGTTGGGATCAGAATAAGGCAGATCGGCACGGCCCGCGCCGATGCCGCTGTGCCGCCAGACAGCGGTCGGGCCGTCGGCGAACGTCAAGCCGACGGTCGCAATCGCCATCGCTGTCAGGATTGCGATCGTGCGGCGCTCGGTGCGAAGTGTGCCGATGGCAATCAGGATCGAAAACGCGGCCAGCGTCACGGCGATGGCTTGCCACATGCCCGGCGCGGTGAGCAGCGGCATGGCGCCGAATCCGGCGACGAGAGAGCCGGCAATTGCGCCAAACGTGTTCCAAGCGTAGGCCATGCCGAGATGTCGGCTGACTTCGCGCCGGCCAGATCCCAACAGGGCGATCAGCAGCGGAAATTGAACGCCGGCGACAAGTGCGACGGGGAGCACGACGATGCTCGTGACATAGCCCCAGGCGCGAATCAACTCGGCGAAGCTGCCGGCCGCTTCCGATTGCGACGCCGCCAAGAGAGCCAGGCGATCACCGATCGCAAACGGAATAATCGTAAAGAGCGCCTCCAATCCGCAGGTGGCGGCCAACGCTGCCCAAGTCGGCTTCCAGCGAGCAAACACGACGTTGTAGGCGATGCCGCCCAGGCCGATGCCTAACAGGGCGACGCACAAAATAAGGCCGAAGGTGAATGTGGTGCCGCCCAGAATAGGTCCCAGCATGCGATACCACACTAATTCGAGCGCGAAAAACGTGAAACCAAGTACCGCGGCGGTTAGATAGAGGAGTCGGTCGCGGCCTTGTTGAGGCGTGTCGTCGGATGGACTGTCCGGCATCGGCGTTCGGGTGGGCTCAGCAGGTGGGCTTGATGGACGCTTGTCGGCGGCGGCATCGGGGAAGGAGCGCGACAGCGCGATTGCTGCTATTCCTGCTATAAATCCGAGCGCGCAGCCGGAGGTCAAAGTCGCCCGCGTACCCAGCGTCTCGAGGGCAAAAAATGTGGCGAGCGCTGCACCGAGAACGGCGCCCAACGTGTTGGAACCATAGAGAACGCCAAGCGCGCGCCGGTGCACATCGGTGGTTCGCGTGACCGACCGGACGGCGGCCGGCAGCGTGCCTCCCATGAGCACGGTGGGAATCGCCATGATCGCCGCGGCAAGAAGCAAGCGGATTGCTGTCGCCCCGGCGACGCCCAGCGATTCCTGCCCGCCCATGTTGAGATAAATCCGACTGGCTTGCGAGATGAGCCAGGGCGATGCCGCAGCGCTGAGCGCGATCGCGACTTCAAGCAGCCCATACATGCGCAGTGGATTTGGCACACGGTCGGCAACTTTGCCGAGCAGCGCGCTGCCGATTCCCAATCCGGCCATGAAAATCGCCAGCACGGCGGCAGTTGCGGCCGTCGTGGCCCCGAAGATGAGCCGCAATTCGCGCATCCAGGCAATTTGGAAAATGAGTGCCGCGCATCCGGAAGCCAGCACTAAGTAATGCGACGATGGCAACTCGCGGTTGAGCAGGGCGGCCGGCGTCACGAGCAGTCGCTGCGTCGGTTCGGCGGTCGTGTGCGCTTCGATTTTTGTTTTTGCGGTTTGCCAGAAGTGGGCCCCCCAAGAATTAGTGCTTGCAGCTTGAAGTGCATTATAAGAAGCGCAGCACTCGGCAGAAGTAGCCGCTTCAGGAGCCGGTAAAAATTACTTCGCCGCGGATATTCTTTAGCGCGCACTTTCAGCCGGCGGCAAGAATTGGATGCACGACGGCGTCGGCGCCTCGGCGAACACGCCGGAGGGCTTCAATCGGCCATTGCCTTCATCGATCCGGCACAGCAACAGCGTATCGGAATTCTGATTGGCGATCGCTAAACGAGCGCCTGAAGGCTGAATGCCGAAATGGCGCGGCGTTTTCCCGCCCGTGCTTTGCGCTTCAATGTACGAAAGCGTTCCTTTTTCGTGATCGACCGCAAACAGAGCCACACTGTCGTGACCTCGGTTGGATGCGTAGACATATTTTCCGGACGGGTGAATGCCGATTTCGGCACAAGTGTTCTGGCCGTCGAACGATTCGGGCAGCGTCGAGACGGTTTGCAACTCTTTCAACGCTCCCGCATTTGCATCGTACGCGAAAGCCGTAACTGTCGAGTTCAGCTCGTTGACGACATAGGCAAATCGGCCATCAGGGCGGAACACCATGTGCCGTGGGCCGGCGCCGGGCGCAACCGCGGCAAAGGCGGGTTCATTGGGAGCCAGTTTGCCGTTCTGAGCGTCGTACTTGTAGATCATGACTTTATCGAGGCCGAGGTCGCAAACGAAAAGAAAACGATTGGCCGGGTCGAGAGTCACGCAGTGGGCGTGCGGGCCTTCCTGACGCTGCGGATTGACGCTCTTGCCTTCGTGCTGCACGACGTCGGTTGCTTCGCCAAGGCGTCCATCGGACGAGACCGGCAGGACCGCGACGCTGCCACTACCGTAGTTGGCCACGAAGACATGCCGACCCGTGCGGTCGAGGATCAAATGGCAGGGCCCCGTTCCCATGGAAGATTGCTGATTCAACAATTTCAACTTTCCCGTCGCCGGATCGACCGAAAATGCGCTGACACCGCCGGTCGGCTGGCCATTGAATTCGTTGGTTTCGTTCACCGCAAACACCAGCCCGCGCTTGGCATCGATCTCCAGGAACGCGGGGCTGGGCGTTTCGGCAGCCAGGCCAAGCGGCACGAGCAAGTCGTTTTGCGATCCTTCCGGGTTCTGCGTCTCGAGCCGGAACAGATAGATGCCCCGGCTCTTTCCGCCGGTGTACGTGCCTACATAGGCCAACGTCTCGTTCGCGAGTTCAGTGTCGGCTGGCGATGAATCAGCAGTTTGTGCTCTGCTTGCTGACACAGCGCCCAGTATTGCCAAAATCGATAAGGCGATTGCGAGATGAAATGAGTTCATGGACCGTTCGCTCCCGGCTTGATGTCGTGGTTCGCGAAGCGATTGTGCGCTTCATGACAGATGATGTTAGTGGGCGCCGCGGTTGGGTCAAGCAGGTCGAAACCGATGGGATACATAGCCGGGCAATTCTGGCCGCAGCATTGTAGACTTCGCGCTGTCGGACCAAGATGGTGCAGCGATATAAGATTTGCCTAGCTTGCGGGGTCGAGCTTGCAGAATTCGATGAATTTCTGGGCCGCTTTTGAGAGGCGCTCGCCTCTGCGCGTGAGGATGCCAGAATCGATCGGGCGGATGAACTGTTTCAAGGGACGGGTGCCGACGCGGCGGCCGCGCGTCACGGCGCCCGAGGGGTGGAGCGGCACGATGGAAACGCCGAGTCCGGCTTCTACCATGCGGACGATCAAATCGGTGTTCGTCACCTCCATTTCGATGCGTGGCGCCAGACGGAGCTTGTGAAACGCATCGAGGACGTGAGAGCGGCCGGTTGAGCCACGCTCATAGACGATGAGCGGCTCGCCCGCGATGTCGGCGAGCTGCAGCCGGCGCTTTCCGGCAAGCGGATGGCGCTGTGGCGTAATAAGGCTCCAGTCCATCGAAAACCAATGGCGGTATTCCAGCTCGGTTGACACCTCATACGGCGCCGCCACGCCGAGCGTAATCTGTGGATCCTCGCGCAACGCCTGGTCGATCTCCTCCTCGGTGCGGGCACTCAGGCGGATGCGAATCGACGGCTCCGCCGCATGGAAGCGCCGCACCACGTCTATGAGCGCGTAGGCGATAAGGTACTGGCTGGCTACCACGCGAACTTCGCGCGGCTCGGCGAATTCGCGAAACAGCTCAGTGAGCTCTCCGGCGCGCTGGAGGAACGCGATCGCATGCGGCAGGAACCGGCCACCTTCTTGAGTCAGCGGGGAGCTGCGGCGAATGCCTCGGCGTTTGTGATAAAGCTCGACTCCTAACCGCGATTCAAGTGCGATGAGCCGGTTGCGCACGCCTTGCTCGGAAAGGTGAAGCACTTCGGCAGCGGCCCGCAGCGTGCCTTGCTGGGCAAGCTCGACAAGCGCCGCCATTTGATCGGTTGAAAGCGAGGGAATGTCGCTCACGCTGGACGCCTCAATGAACCCCTCCACAGTCGTCCCCGCAAGGGGGAGGGAGTCGAAGTGGAGGAACCAGAAACACAACAATAAAGATTATAACATCAAATATAAACAATTATTTCCGCTGTTTCTCGCCGGGTATGATTCGAGTAGTGAAGGGGTCGTTCACACCAAAACCCGGAGGATGTAGCCATGTTTCGGAGACTTTCATTTTTCGCGATGGTCGCGGCGCGTTGGACTTGCCGTCGGCCAGGTCAGAGCCGGCGGGCCGCCTATGCTGTGCCTGCCGATTGACGGCGTTACCGCTGAGAACGTCGACGAGTGCACCAAGTTGCTGGCCGCAAAGCTGGATAGCAAACTGTTTCCGGGGAGCGACGACTTCAGGCCGATCGAAGTCCGCGAGTTTGGGAACCAGTGGTACGTCACGTTTTTCTTTATCGAAGATGTGGCGCTAAGTGACATGGAAGCAGCACTTGAGGGCAGCAGTTACTCCATACCGCGCGATCGGCTTCACTTTTTCGGTCACCTCGTGCTCGAGATCGATGCCGGCGCGACGCCGCCAAAGGAAGTCTTGGCGAGTATGGATGCACTCGAGTATATCTCGGTCGGCGAGTCGGATACTGAGCAAAGCCGCTTACTGCTAACGGTTGACATGCCGTATCCAAAACAGGATCTGCGAAGGACACCGGAAGGCGTCAATGACGATACGTTCCAATGGAACGACCTGTCGTCCAATCTATCGGTTAAGTCGGAGGCACCCGCTACCGCCGAACAGTTACCGAACTACAGTGCATTCAATGCAATTCTGGCGAAGCACGATGCGAAGCTGCACGATATCCGTTGGACCAAGGACAACGCGTGCCGTGCTGTGGGCGGCGTGGCGGTGAACAAAGCGGACGGAAAGCTCAGCAAAACGGTTCAAGCGGCCGTCGCGCGTTGAAATTTGCGAGCAAACCATTTGCCCAACCTTCTGTGGGAGGACTCTGCAGTCGCGATCTGTTGGCGCCAGAGCCTCCCACAGTCTTTTTCAGGATAACATCCGATATCGGCCGTGAGTCTTACTACTCGTTTGAAATGGCAAAGCCCGCTTTGGTCAATGCAGCGATATAGTCGTCGTCACGATTCAGATTCTCAAGCGTCGAGAGCTGCGGATCGACGGTGCGCAATTCATCGACTGGCACTTCACGCGTGTTGACTTCATCGAACAAGAACCGCGGCCGCATGCGCTCGGCGTCGAGGAGACGCCGGACGTGTGGAAGCACCGTGGGGCGATAGACGGCCGCGAGCGGATGGTGATGTTGGGCGTCGACCGGCACGGCGACCTCAAAATCTGCGAGCAATTCAAACATTCGCGCGACAAACGCGGGAACTAATAACGGCACGTCGCACGCGGTGACATAGGTTGCGTCTACTCGGTCCGCGAGCGCATGCAAGCCGATTGCCAGACCGGCCAGCGGACCGCGATATTCCTGAAGGTCTCGGGCGGTCGTCACACCTGCCGGCAGCACGGGCAACGACTGGTTCGGCGCGGCAACGATGACGATATTCTCGAAGGCGACCACTTGGCCAACCAAACGTACGACCCGCTGGAGCATGAGCTCCGGACCGAACGGCAGCGTCGCCTTATCGCGGCCCATGCGGCTCGATTTGCCACCGCAAAGAATGATCGCGCCTCGTCGCATGGCTGGATGCTGAATCGCGGATAGTGGATAGTAGATAGTCGTTCGTGGATACGAAGCATCCAGCATCCAACATCGCGCAATGGCAATCAAGCTTACCTACCGGGCCGAGACATCGGTTCCTGTCGAAATCGAGGGGCTGACGCCCGACTGGGCGTGCGACAAATCGCTGGCCGAGATCGAGCGGTTTGAAATCTTTCACGGCAATCGCAAGCTGCCGCTGGCGGAAATGTTTTCCATCACGGGGGACGCCGGCGACAAGCGGTTCGATTTCGAAGGAAATCTGTCTGGTGTGCATTGGATCGGCGCCCACATGCGCAGCGGCCAGATTAACGTGCAGGGGCCTGCAGGGCGGCACATCGGCAGCGAGCTGCGCGGCGGCAAGATTCACATCGAGGGCGACGCCGGCGGCTGGGTCGGCTGCGAAATGCGCGCCGGGCTGATCCATGTGCAGGGCAATGCGGGCCACCTGGTCGGCGCCGCTTACCGCGGCTCGGCCAAAGGGATGGCCGGAGGGACGATCCTTGTTGATGGCAACGCGGGCAACGAGATCGGACTGTCGATGCAGAAAGGAACGATTGTGATCGGCGGCAGGCAGGCGACATGATCGGCTTCAATATGACGGACGGGTCGATTTTCGTGCTCGGCAACTGCCGGCATAAGGGCGGGCGCGGGCATGCGCGGCGGCACGATTGCCATGCTCGGCCCAACGCCTTCGCCAATGCTGCCAAGTTTTCGTTTTGACCGGACGAGCAGGGTGGGCAACGCCCGCCAGGATCCGGCCGATGGTGGGCAATGCCCACCCTACGCCATGCTGCGCGACCTGCGCCAGAAGGGGCTGCAGCTCGAAGAATCGAAGCTGCCTGAAGCGGTTGACGTGTACGTCGGCGACTTAGTTGCGGACGGCAGCGGTGAAATCTACGTGCGGCATGTGGCAAAGTCTGCGTAGCGAACGTGTAAGGGTCGAGCCAGTGCCGCACACGCGCAAGCTGAATTCTCACGAATTCAGATACAGATGATGAAGTGGCAAGCACTCAGCCGCTCACGCGGAATCCGAATTCGGCAAATCGCTCGATCGTGGATTGCTCTGCGAGCAGCGCCGCAAATGCCTTCACGGCGGGGCGCTCTTGCCGCGTCTTCGGAATGACAAAGTCGTACTGCTCGTCCTGATAAGGGACGAATCCAAGTCCATTGGCCTGGGCCACGGATTCGATTGCCATTCCCCAATCGGCGCGGCCTTGGGCGACGGCTGCGGCCACGGCGTTGTGATTGCTGGCCTGAACGGCGTAGCCGGTCGGTCGAGCGCCGGCCAAAAGTTGATCGATCAAGATTCGGGTGCCACTGCCTTGGTTGCGGTTGACCATCCTTATTGACGATGCAGGATGCGGGATGCGGGACACTGGGTCGGAAGTGGCGCGTAGCAGTGCGATGATTTCTTCGATGGAGCGCTCTTCGAATCGCTTGTCGCCGCGGCGGTGGACAATGCCCTGGCGCCGGCCATAGCCTTTCAGGAGAATCATGCCGTCGCTAAGAAAGGGGCGGTTGTATTCGCCGGTTTTTGGATCGAGCAGGTGAATTCCGGCCAGGTCGCACTCGCCGCGGCGCACGGCTTCGAGTCCCGCGGAGCTGCCGACGGTAATCAGCTTCGACATAATGCCGCGCTGCTGGAGTTCCGAGAGCAGATAGTCCAGGCCAACGCAGTGGCTGCCGATCACGACAAGGTCGGCGATTCGCAACCCGCGGCCAATGGTACGCACATCGACCTGTTGGCCCGCTTCGACAATTTCTGTGTGTCGGCCGATGGTGATGAAGCCGTCGGCCCGGCTAAAGGTCGTCACCGAGCCGGAGCCTTTTCCCATCGGGTAGGCCACCAAACCGCGTTCCGAGTGGACCAAATTAACGAGCGCATACTCGGTGCGGCCGATTTCGGAATTCACTTTCACGGCAAGCCGCGCAGAAATGGGTTCTTGTAACTCAACGTTGCGCCCGCCAAGCAGACAGATGACCGGCGCAACAAATTCGTGAAACGTGAAAATCGCCGATGTTGGAAAGCCAGGCAGAATCACCACCGGTTTTCCACCGCTCGCCGCAAGGCAAATCGGCTTGCCTGGTTTTAGCGCGACGCCGTGGGCAACGATTCCCGGGTCGGTGAGTTCGGCGACGACGCGGTAGCACAAGTCACCTTGACCTTTGCTCGTGCCGCCGGACAGCAGCACGACATCGGATTCGGCCAGGGCGGCGTGCAGCTTTTGCCGCAGCGCCATCGCGTCATCGCGTACTATGCCCAAGCAACGGGGCAGGCCGCCCAGCTCGCGCACCGAGTCTGCGAGTATTTGAGCGTTGGAATCAAACACATGCGGCGGGTGCATGGTTTCGCCGGGAGCGATGAGCTCGTTGCCCGTGGAGATGATTGCGACACGCGGCTGCCTCCAAACGTCAACTTCATTCTCGCCGATTGCCGCCAGAACGCCTGACTCCCGGCTCGTGACGAGCGTTCCGATTCTCAGCACGGTCTCACCGCGAGCGATATCGGTGCCGGCAAACGCGATTCCGAAACCGGGCGTGACCGCCTTGCGAATTACAACCTCATCTCGAACTTCGACTTTCGCTGAGTCTCGCAACTCAGCGTGCTCGACCATGACGACCGCGTCGGCGCCGCGGGGCACCATGCCGCCCGTGGCGATCGTCACCGCCTCAGCCGGTTGCAATTCCATTTGCGCATCGACGCCGGCGTCGATCGAATGCGGCAGCAGTTTCACCGTGCGAGGCTCGAGCTCGCTTGCTCCAAATGTGTCGGAAGCGCGAACGGCAAATCCATCAAAGTTCGAGCGGTCGAACGATGGCACGTCGACGCTGGCCACGACGTCGTGGGCAAGCACGCGACCCAACGCATCGCCTAAAGGAACGCGCTCGATGCCGAGCGGCTTCAAGTCGAGAGCGGCGCGAAACCGAGCTTCGGCCTCGTCGCGATCGATGACGTTGAGAAACTGGTCTTGGCCGGACATGAATTAATCATACAGCCCACGGCTCTGCCGGGGATTTACTACGCGTAGACATCGCGGCGATAAAAACCCCGGCAGAGCCGGGGGCTGCTGACCTGTTCAGTAGGGCCTGCCCATCAATACAAAAATACTTCCACTTCGGCGCCATCCGGAAACCCTTCGCTGTCCATTGGAATGATGACGAATCCGTCGGCACGCGTGACTGAGCTTAGCACCGAAGCGCCGGTGATGCTCACGGGTTCCACCGAACGAGCCATTGAACTTGACGCGCGCGTAATCGACGCGGCCAACGACGGAAACAAGCTTTCGCGACAACCGCGCGGTGGCACGGCGGTAGGGCCAGTCGCGCGAGCGGCCGCCGAGGCTGCGAATCGCCAGGCCGGCGAAAAAATCGTAGGCGCACAGGCACGACACCGGGTTGCCGGGCAGCAAAAACACCAGCCGGCCCCCAAGGCGGCCCATGCCGGTCGGGCTGCTTGGTCGCATCGCAATGCCGTGAATCGCCAGCTCACCATGCTGGGCCAGTAAAGTCGGCGCATGATCCTCTTGTCCGACACTTGTTGCACCCGAAACCAAAGTGAGATCGGCGTCCTGTCGCAGAGCGGCCAGGATCGCGTCGCGGGCGTCGGGGATGATCGGGCCGGTGAGTGGTTCGCCACCGTCGCGCGCAACGAGCGCGGCCAGCATCGGCCCGTTCGCATCCGTCACTCGATAGCCGTCGGGCGGCGTGCCCATCGGAAGCAGTTCGTTGCCGGTGATGAGAATGCGGACACGCGGTCGGCGGATGACGTCAACCCGGCTGAAACCGATTGACGAGAGCAGGCCAATGTCCTGAGGTCGCAACAGTCGACCGGCGCACTCTACGACATCGCCTTCTCGAACGTCCTCGCCGATTTGGCCCACATGCTTTCCCGGTGAGACTTCATCCAATGCGAGTGCCCGCAGCCCGTCCACTTGAGCAACTTCGATTGGCAAAACGGCGTCGGCGCCATTGGGAAGCGGCGCTCCCGTCATGATTCGCACCGCGGTGCCTGAAATCACGCTCCCTGGAAACGGCGTCGACGGCAGGCACGTGCCAAGGATGTTCAGCGGCAAGGGATTGTAAGATGTCGCGCCGTGCGTATCTTCCGCGAGGACCGCAAAACCATCCATCATCGCCCGCGCGAAACCTGGAACATTCGCCGGGCTCGCGACATCGCTTGCCAAGACGCGGCCGGACGCGCTCGTGAGGGAAACTTCCTCGACATCGAGGTCGCCAAACTGCGGCAAAGCGGAATCGAGCCAAGCGAGCGCATCATCGACAGTCGTCCGCTGCGTGAAACCCCGCATGCGGACGTCGGCATTCGGATGGCTGGATTCGGAAGGGGGCATTTATGTCGAGTGCCGGTGGACCTTGAATGCGAGCGCCAGCGAGATGATCACATGCAATGATCGACTGCTTAATCCGATTGTGCAATAACGCGTGACTCGCCGCCAAGATTCTCGGTTCGCTGCCGACGCACCAACGCACCAGGTTACGGATTCGTTTTTTGAGGTACTCCAAGTTTGGCCGTGGTATGACCGGAGCGGTCGAACGATCGGCTGAAGACGGCCTCGCAGAAGGCCCGTGGACAAGCGCCGACCGGTGGCGATGAGCTGCAGGGCTCTGGCAAACAACGATCGAGCAGGGCGGAAGTTGAGAATCCCGGGAACCAATGCCCAACGTCCGATAATCACTGTTATGTTCGTTTCAGCCTCGGTTTTGCCCGAGGATTTCGATACTCACGCTTATGGCGCCCACTGCCTCGCCAAATTCAATGTTCCTTGATTCTGCGCCGCCGAAGCTTATATTCACGCCAGGCTGATGCCGCAAGAACGCATTGTTGGCCAACAAGCCGGACGACAAGCGGCGTCGATGGATCCACGAGTCGCCCTCGGTCTGACTGAGGCAAGCTGAAACCAGCTGCCAATGCGCAACATCGTTTCGGTCAATGACGATGAGGATTGGTACGACGACGACGATTCGTTCGACGAGGATCCAGCGGCGACTTGTCCCGAGTGCGGTGGAACCGTATACAGCTTCAGCGATAAGTGCCCGCACTGCGGCTATTGGCTCTCGGCCGATGATCGGCGGGAGATGTATCCGGGCGAATCAAGGCCGTTTTGGATGCGAGCGACCGCGGTTTTCATCATTCTGGCGTTTCTAGTTTGCTTGCTCGCGTTTGGTTTGACGCTGTTCTGAACGCCGGCTTTGCCCCTAATTCGCCGACAGTCTCCGGCTGTGCCAGGGGTTTGAACCGCCATCGTAATGAAGAACGAAGAATATCCGGCAGAGCCGGGGCTGTCGGCGAGTTCCAGGCAACGACGCGAACGGTTAATAATCGCGGTTGTTCGGATTACCGGCTGAGTACGGTCCTGGGAACGGACTCGGTTCGCGCGGCACGGAGTAGGGGTCGTCGCGCGGGTGCGGCGGGCGCCGGGGTGTCGCTCGGCCAACCGAAATTCAATGACGGCCAAGCCGATTGTTGCGGCGTGGGCTCCGATTTCGGCCAGGCGATTTGCGGCCAGGCATTGCCGGGCTGCGTTTGCGGCTGTGACTGCCCTTGCGCCGGCAAGATGCCCGATTGCTGCTGGCCGTGAGGTTGAAAGCCCGGGTTGAGCTTCTCCTCGATCGTGTTGAGATACGGATCGATCACTTGATGGATCTCGGGCGGAAACACCGAGTGCGACTTGTCTAAAAGCGCGACGATGTAGCGGCCCGATTGCGACGCCACAATTGCCTCGCCTTGCGGCTGTGGCAACAGCGTGACCGCGAAGAACGTAATCGCCACGCACAGCAACACGCCCTTGGCCAGCCCGAACATCGCTCCAAGCTGTCGGTCGAAGGATTCGAGCCGCACCTTGTCGATGACGCCCGAAACCAGGCGGAACAACATCCAAATGACGAACGACACGACGATGTAAATCGCAAGCATGGCCACAAAGCGGTTCAACGGCGCGTGGTCGCCAAACATCGGCGCAAGCTCGCGCTGAATTGCAGCGCGGCGACGTAACTCACCACGAGCGAAGCCAGCGACGCGATCTGCCAGGACATGCCCTTCCAAAACCCAAACAGCGTCGCGGCCGCGAGCACCAGGAACATGAGCACGTCGTAAGTTTGCATCGATGCAATTGCGGTGCGGGGAATGTGGAGTGCGGAGTTGAGACAGTAAAGCTGCCTCACGATCGGCGGGCAATATAGCGGCATGCCAGCAATCGGCGAAGATCACCCGTGGCCGCTAGCATTGTACGCGGTGCGATGACCTTGGGGCTTGCTTCCGCTTCGCATACAGTTTGGCCCCATTCCCCAATCTTCGTTCCCACTCGCCACTCTACACTCTCCACCGCATCGGACTGCCATGGCCGGTTTCCGTGTGCACGTTACGACGAGTGCCCTTTTGGGCTGCGGTTATGCTGCCGCGGGACATGCCGCGTACGGCGTGCCGCTGGACACGGCGCTGGTGGCGGGTTCGATGTGCGGACTGGCCGGCATGCTGCCCGACCTGGACAGCGACAACGGGGTGCCGCTGCGCGAGACGATGGCGTTCACGGCGGCGATCGTGCCGATGCTGTTGGTCGGCCGCTTTCAATCGCTGGCATTGAGCTACGACGCGATGGCGCTCGCGGCCGTGTCGCTGTATTTGTTTGTGCGGTTCGGCATCACGAACATCATCCGCAAGTACACGGTGCATCGCGGCATGTTTCACAGCATTCCGGCGGGCCTGGTGTTCGCGGGCCTGGCATTCATTGTGAGCGGCGCGGCCCCGCTGGAAATCCGCTGCTACAAAGCGGGCGGAGTGTTCGCCGGATTCATGTCGCACCTGGTGCTCGACGAAATGTATTCGGTCGAATGGAAAGGCGGCCGATGGCAGTTCAAGAAGTCGCTTGGCACGGCGCTCAAGTTCTGGGGCGATGATGCGTGGTCGAATTTCTCGACGTATGCCAAGCTTGTGATCGTGGCAATGATCATTCTCGGCGAGCCGACCGTGATGCAGCGGCTAGAATCGCGCGCATCCGCAATTCGCGCAGCAGTATCAGCAGTTTCAGGAACACGTGCGCGCTCTCGATCCCCTCCCAGCGGCGCAGAATATGCTCGACGCCGCGCAGACGGCCGTTGTTCAACCAGGAAGCTGGCCGCCGGCGATGGACAATCCTCCGCCGAAGAACGTTCCCAGTGAAATGCCGATGACTCACGACCAATACAATACCGCGCAGTGGCCGGCGACGTCGAGCGCGCAGTGAAGCCGGCGACACGTAGCGTCGCGGCTACTGAGCTGACTGCTTGCCCGCTATTTATCCGCGGTGTCGATCCAAAGCGTGACTGGCCCGTCGTTTACGAGCGACACTAGCATGTGCTCGCGGAATCGGCCGGTCGCCACTTCAATCCCTGCCGCGCGCACGCGTGCGACGAACGCTTCATACAGTCGCTCGGCCAGCTCAGCCGGCGCAGCGTCGGTGAAGCTCGGTCGCCGGCCGCGGCGGCAATCGCCGTACAACGTGAATTGGCTCACGACCAGCATCGCTCCACCGGCTTCGACCAGTGAGCGATTCATCTTGCCCTGTTCATCTTCAAAAATACGCAGACCGACGATTTTCTCTGCGAGCCAAGACACCTCTTCTTCGCCGTCGACGCCGGCGACCCCAAGCAGCACAACCAGACCGTTTCCGATTCGGCCGACGACCGCGTCATCGACCGTGACTTGCGCTTCGGTAACTCGTTGGATACAGGCTCGCATGAAGACGTCGTGTATCGGGTGTGCGTCATTGCCGCCGCGGCACGCGGCGAGGATACTAAGTCACGGGAATCGGAAGTCGATTCGTTGGAATTCTGCCGGCACCACAGGATGTTCCATGCTGAACGCTGATGAGTTCAGCTACAAACGCAGCGCGTTCATATGCCCCTCGTTCTGCTTGCCTATTATTGCGCTGGTTCTGGTGGCGTCGATCATCGGCGGGATGATTCCGGTTTGGTTTCAGCTGACCCACCGCTGGATGCAGTTCGCGGTGAGTTTTGTGGCCGGCGTGATGCTGGGCGTCGCCGTTTTGCACATGCTGCCGCATGCGATCGCTCAAGCGGTGGCGCTGGCAGCTGCCGGCGGCGCGGCACTGCAAAACGGAAGCTTCAATATCGATACGGCGACCATGCAAGCCGTCGTTCGCACGATGATCGCTTTATTGGCCGGCATGTTGGCCATGTTCTTCATCGAACGGTTTTTCTCGTATCATCACCATGATGTTCCTGACGAGACCACGGCGCAACACCCTTCGCACCATGGCAACCAGCACGCGCACGGCCATCATTCGCATAGCGAAGCGCATTCTCACGATCTTTCCTGGAGCGGCGCGGCGCTTGGACTTGCGCTGCACAGCGTGCTGAATGGCGTGGCATTGGCGGCGGCAGTCGGTCACGGCGGCGACTCGCGGTTGGCCGGACTTGGCACGTTCCTCGTGATCTTCCTGCACAAGCCGTTCGATGCCATGACGATCGGGATGCTCATGGCGCGCGGCCGGCAAAGCCTGGCCTGGCGGCACTCCATCAACGGATTGTTCGCCTTGGCGATACCACTTGGCGCGCTCTTGTTCTACTTCGGCCTGATGACCGATGGCCACGGCCCGTCGGGGAACCAGCAACTTTGGGTCGCCTACGCCCTGGCCTTCTCGGCCGGAACGTTCTTATGCATATCGTTGAGCGACTTGCTACCGGAGTTGCAATTTCACCATCACGACCGCGGGAAGCTTTCTGTGGCCCTGCTGCTGGGGCTGGCTGTAGCTTGGGCCGCAGCGCAGCTCGAGGCTGCAGCCCATAAGTCCCACACGCATCCGATTCCAAAGGCCGTTTCTTTGCGCAACACGCAGACTTTACCGGGCTCGCCTGACCGTCGTCAGCCGCGTTTCCGTCCAGCCATTGCTGGCATTGTTCCGAATTGAATGAAGGACGCCACGTGGTCTAGCCGCTGGTTTTTTGCTGCGCGAATGCGATCGGAGTCCTGCCGGGCGTTTTTGAATTTTGGGCAGAATAGCGCGGGCGAGTTTCGCAGCGGACCAATGCTACGCATCGGTGCCCGCCGCCGCCGCTAACCACCCCAAGTACTTTGGCGAGGCATGAAAGGAGTCTATGTCGCGCACGAACCACCGCACCTGGCAAAAACATCGCATCGGACATTTCTTGCTGACGGTGCACCTCGATCCACCCAGCGAGGCCGGCAACCGCGAAAAGCACCCGAAGCTGGCGGACTTTGTACGCCAAATCATCGAATTGACGGATGAGCACCATTTGCCGGTGACTTGGGCTGTTAGCGATCCGGCACACTCAGCCGCAACGCCGCTCGTGGTGCGATCGGCGACGTGTCATGAACTGGCGATCCTGGGCGACGCGAATTGGGTCGGGCCCACGGCCGGCCGCACGCGATTTGCCCGTGAGCTGGCCCGTCGCGTGTCGCAGGCGCGCAGCGCCCGGATCAATGTCACGACGCTTGTGCCGCGAGTCGGATCGGTCGATCGGCATATCGATCTGGTGATCAAGCAACGCATTTCGGCCATTGCCGGCGTCGTGAGCGCGCCGGTGGCCAATCGCTCGATGGCCTTGCCACGCGCCTTGCACTACGGCGTATGGGAAATTCCTGTCTCCGAATCGCTACCGCTGCAATCGCGCTGGTGGTTCAGCGGAAAGCGTTCGGTGTTCCGCCAAATTCGCGTGGCGGCTGACGCAGCGACGGTGTTTCATCTCGTGGTCGACGCGCCCGCGATGGTTCAAGAAGGACGCGGTGCGACGGCGACTCTCGCGTGGCTTGTGCGCCGCGTGGCCGAGTTGCGCGACCGCGGATTAATGGGAGCAGAGACGCTCGGCCAGACGGCCGCACGTTTATCCGCAGTCCCTAACGCGACGCCGCAGCATTCGATTCTACGAAAGGCTGCGTAACCGACGTTGCACGACAGCGGCTTTGCGGGTGGGTTCGTGTCGACACAACGGTGCGGTGCAACGAAACGTCACGTCGACTCGCGAAAGACGTTCCAACTCAAGTAGGCCAAGACCCCACTGCAGATAAGGAAGCCGATATCCATCAGCGGACTCTTACCTCCAAATGGGGCGTGAATCACCAGGTCGAGGGCAAAGGCAAGTGCCAGCACGCCGCCGATGACCATGCCGGCAATCGACATCGCTTTACCCATCGGCCCGATACCCCGTATATCCGCAGTTGAGTAGGTGCCATCCATATCAAACTGTTTAGTATAATTGCCGAAATTTTCTTGTCACGGCAGCCCGCCCCTTTCGCGTAAACGACGCAGAAATCGCCGAAAACTCAGTCTTCCGTATTGGGCAGCCCCCTAAGACTGCTAGATTCCAATGCCAGGAGCCGTCCGCCGCGACGGCCAAAGAGTCTGTGCCATCAGCGCGGCGGCGAATATGACCTGCCCGCTCTCAGAACGGATCTCGCTCGCGTACGACCTCCACTTAGCTCTTCGTTCGGCCGACGTTCGACGATTCGCCCGTCGGACGCCCAATGGCGCCAAGGTCCGACGACGGCTCCGCGATTGAACTGTACCTCGGCGGCCTTCTTTCCATTCGCATGCCACCAGGTCCAATCGCCGTCCGGACGCCCGTCGATAAACCGTCCCGCGACGGCTTGCGCTCCGTTGGCGTGCCACCAGGAAAAAGTGCCAGACGCACGGCCGTA
Organism: uncultured Planctomycetota bacterium; assembly: GCA_963713365.1. GTDB lineage: Bacteria > Planctomycetota > Planctomycetia > Pirellulales > Lacipirellulaceae > JABDGM01. Next base: position 300,672 of record CAVQLN010000019.1, read on the forward strand.
CCGGTAAATGCCCTCGCATTGAAGCTGCCCGTTGGAATACCAGGATTTCCACACGCCGTCGCGCAACTGCTTTTCCTGCACGGCGAATTTCGCGAATGTGACCTGCCAGAAATCATCGCGCTCGACAATCGTGATCGCCGCGCTCAGAAACGTTGCTTCGACGCGTTTAAGTTCACTTTCGGGGAAGCGAGTCAATTTATTCACGACCTGGTCCCCGTCAACGTACGAGGCGACAGTTTTGAGCTCGCCATCGATGCCGAGCTCGCGCAGATCGCCGGAGGGCAGACCATTGGCGAAGATGACATCGCGGAAAATTTTTCCGTCGGGCAGCCAAAGTGTTGCTGGGCCGGCCCGAACACCGCTTTTGAGCGTCACACGGCTGCATTTTCGGCCTTGGGCATCGACGATGGTCCACTCGCCGTCCATTTGGCCGTCCATGAAATTGGCCCGAGAGACGAACGGCGCCTGGAATTGTTCGAAGGGTGCCGTGGCAAGAACTTCAGCATCCTCTCGATTAAGCCAATGCGTCCATCTGCCAGCATGTTTGCCATGAGCGAAGCGGCCTTCGGCAATGTGCATGCCGATGCGGTTCCATTGACGCCAGGCACCGTCGTTCACGAAGTTGCCGTCCGAGTCGACCGTCACCTGGCGTTCAATTCTTACGTTGCCGTCCGAGTACCGCTCCTTAATAGTTCTCGTTTGGAATGCGGTTTTCGGCGCGGCCGACGAAGGACGAGATTCGTTCGCTTCAATACATCTCTGTGAGATGATAGTAGCCGAGATACAAACGACGGCAATATACAAGCCTTTGTTGATCAGGTTGTATCGACGCCGACCATCGGATAATCGAGAAATCATTGGCATATCGAACGAAGGTGGGCCGCGGCCGAACACACAGAGCAAGAACGGCGGGGCGGCATCGTGCCAAAGCACCGTCCTCTACCACAGCATCGGACGCCCCTGGCGATCCCTTGTCCGATCCTGATGCAATTGCCTTATCCAGCAAAAACGGCAAAGAGACTTTTAATTCGAATTATTGCGCTAACCCGTACAGTTTCCGGGCCGGACAAGGGTCAACGTCTATGAAGCTGTCGTAGTGACTTGCCGGGCGGGTGTGCCGGCATCAAGGCCGCGCTCGCTGCGGATGCGGCCAACATCGGCGACAAGCTGCTCGATGATGGCGTGATTGGCTGACACATTCCCCCAGGCGACAACGTAGGTCCAGCCAATAAGGGGGATGCCTAAGAAAGCCCCGATCAAGTGCCAATCAGCCCACGTTCGCGTGTTGGCGCGACCAGTCGCCGGGTCGCCAGCGGCACCCAACGCGATGATTGCCACCACCGTCAACATACCAGCCAGTGCCCAGGGAAAAGTGCGCCGCTTCAAGCGGTTGCTGGCCCGAACGGCCGCCGGATCCAGCCGGTACGCTTCCGAGACCTCTTTGCACCAGCGGCTGGTGCCGATGAAATACGTCACGACGACGCTTTCGACAAACACAACGGCCAGTGCCGCGGCAACGCCGGTCAGACGATGAACCGTAGCCCAATGCAACGTGTCTTCATCGGGCTGCGGCCTGACATAAAGATCGCCGACCAACAGCCCAAGCACTTGCGCGGCCAAGAGCAGCACGATCGAGATTGTGGCCAGCGTGAAGAGGATGCGGTTCATTGCGGCAGGGCCAGGACGATTCGAATTCCGGCGTTTAGAATCAATGCAGCCTACACGTATATTGAATTTGCTGCACCCCCTGCCCTTCTTTGACGAATGAGCTCACCTGCCAAACCGATACTCGCGATAACCATGGGCGACCCGGCGGGGATCGGCCCCGAGGTGATTGTCGGCGCATGGAATGATGCGCGCGTTCATGAGCAGGCGCGACTCGTGGCGATTGGCCAGCCGGAAATTCTCCGGCGGGCGGCACGGCTGCTCGCGCGCGATGTCTCGGTCGTCGAAATCATGTCGCCGGATTCGTTGCGGGAAGTCGCAACGAGCGTACGTACAATCCCATGCATCACAACGAGTGACGACGACGTGCTCGACGTGCCGGCTGGTCGGATCGATGCGAGAGCCGGTGAGGCGGCCTATCAGGCGGTCCATTTTGCTGCTGACCTTGCGCTGTCGAAGCAAGTCGACGGAATCGTAACGGCGCCGTTGAGCAAGGCAGCGCTGCACGCGGCGGGCCACCATTATCCCGGTCACACGGAACTGTTGGCAGAGATTTGCGGGGTCGATGACTTCGCGATGATGCTTTTCCTGGGCAGGGAGCGGGGAGCGCGGAGCAGGGAGCAGAGAGCGGAGAGCCGAGAGCCGAGAGGAGGGATCAGCGAGCCCCCAGCGCCCATGCCGCAAGCCCCCGCCGGCCTTGGCGTGGTGCACGTCACGCTGCACCAATCGTTGCGCAGCGTGTTTGCTGATTTGATGCCGGAGTCAATCAAAGCCAAGTGCCGTCTCGTAGACGGGGCCATGCGGCGACTGGGTGTAGCGGAGCCGCGCATAGCTGTGTGCGCGCTAAATCCGCACGCCGGCGAAGACGGACTGTTTGGCGACGAGGAACGGACAATCATTGCGCCAGCCGTTGAGGCCTCGCGCAGCACGGGATTAAACGTAACGGGTCCGTTTCCCGCCGACACACTCATGATGCGCGCTCGCGACGGCGAGTTCGACGCGGTCGTTGCCATGTACCATGATCAGGGACACATCGCGCTGAAGCTATTAGGCATGCATTCGGCGGTCAACATTACGCTGGGGCTGCCGATCGTGCGGACGAGCGTCGCGCATGGCACTGCGTTCGATCGCGCCTGGCAGGGCACCGCCTCGTTCGACGGCATGGTGGCCGCGATTTGCACCGCCGCGCAATTGGCAAGGTCGCGCCCCTAGCGCGCGGGCGCCACCGCTGGAACTTCTACGCGCCGCGTTGCGACATGGGCTTGCCGTTCGCGATGAAGGCGCTCGAGCACAGCGGCCGTTTGGTCGACCCAATCGATATCGCCGGGCTTGTAGTCGAATTGGCTGACGGCAATTGGGACGTCGAAAGCGACGTCCGAGAATTCCAAAACGACCATCGGATTGGCACTCAACTGATAGGTTGGGCCCGGTAAGTTCGGCCCCGCCGCCGGGGGTGTTTCGCGCTGTCGGTACTCGACGCGATAGGGAAACAGGTCGGCCTGCCCAAACAGAAGCAGCACTTCCTGCGGCAAGCGTTCCGGTTGCGAAGCTTGGGCTTTTGAAGCTGCGTCCTCGATGGTCGGCTGTTGCCCTTTAAGCATCGCCAGCTTTTCTGGTTTCCAGTGACCGACGACAGCGAAGTACGGTGCACTTGCCTGCGGCGGCGAGCCCGGCGATACGAGCCGCATTGCCTGCCGCGGCATGAACGAAAAGTTTTCACTCAACGATGCCAGCAGCCGGGGCATTCCGCCGCAACAGGCCAGCACATCAGGTTGGGTGGGCGACCAACTTGCCTGGCCTGGCGCGATCTGGTCAAAACTATCGGCGGCCAGGACCGGATCTGCGCGGAGCTCGCGCAGGTTAATCTGACTTACGGTGCGTCCCATCGGCAGTCGCCGGTCGACCCACAGCGCCCTGCCGTTCGACACCTGGACGAGCGTTAGCAAGGGCACGAACTGAACGAAGAAGGAGGAGGAGGGCCACGCATTGCTTTGTCCGGGTACGGCGCCGCTCGTCCGGGGGATCCGTTCCGATCCCACGACGATTGTCTCCCCCCAGGGACGGGCGCCGCTGGTGATGTTCGCCGCCACGTCGGCGCGCCATACTGCCGCCGTGGACACCCTCGCCCGCTCGCGCGGGCCCCTCGCCGTCGCGGTCCTCGCCGGCGTGCTGCATCTCGTGGTCGGCTTCTACTACCTCGCCGGCGGACTCGTGATCCCCGGCTACGTCCTCGTGCCGCTGTGGCTCGTCTGGTTCCTGCTGGCGGGGTGGCTCGTGACCCTGGCCCGCCGGAACTCGTGGTGGACCCCGCTGCCCGCGGTCGTGGCGGCGGTCGTCTTCGTCGTCGTGATCACGGTCGGCGAGCAGGTGCTCGGCTGGCAGGGCTGAGTCAGGCCGACCGCGGCGTCGTAGCGGTCGAGCAGGACGGCGGCGATCCGGTCGTCGGGCAGCAGGGGAGCGGTGACCGCAGTCCGCGCCCGCCCCGGCCAGCTTGTCGTGGAAGTGGCCCGGCGCGAGCAGGTAGGAGGCGACGACCACCCGGCTCGGCCCCGGCCGGCCGGGCGGCCGCGACCGCGTCGGGCACGGTCGGCGTCGCGGCGGATCCGTAGCCGGTGCTCACCGGACCGGCCCAGCCGCGCTGGAGCAGTTCCGCGGTGCTCTCGACGTCGGCGACCGCCCGGACGTCGCTCGAACCCGCCGCGGCCAGGACGACGGCGGTGCGCGGGTCGGCCGGATCGGCGCCGGCCTGGACCAGCCGGTCGCGCAGCACCTCGACGAGCCGCGGATCGGGGCCGAGCGGGCGGGCGGCCACGGCGCGCGTCGGCGACCGGCCACGGCGCCGGCGATGTCGACGTGCACGTGATAGCCGCCGGACAGCAGCAGCGGGACGACGACGGCGGTGCCCCGCGCGGACAGCTCCGCCACGACGTCGACGACCGTGGGCGGCTGGACGTCGACGAATGCCGCCGTCGTCCGCAGGCCGGGCCGCAGCTGCCGGGCAGCGAGGGCCAGCTCGGCGATCAGCCGGCGACCGGTGGGGTTGCGGGTGCCGTGCGCGCAGGCGACCAGGACCGGGGTCACAGGGCCTCGGCACGCTCCGCTCCTCGCTCGCTGGCGCTCGCTGCGATGCTCACTCGCTGTCGGCTCACAGTGTCCTCGGTTCGCCTCCGCGCTCGCTCCGCTCCTCGCTCGCTGGCGCTCGGCGATGTCGACGTGCACGTGGTACCCGCCGGAGAGCAGCAGCGGGACGACGACCGCAGCCCGCCCCTCCGCCGACAGCGAGGCCACGACGTCGACCACCGTGGGCGGCTGGACGTCGACGAACGCCGCCGTCGTCGTCAGGCCCGGGCCGCAACGCCCGGGCGGCGAGGGCGAGCTCGGCGATCAGCCGGCGGCCGGTGGGGTTGCGGGTGCCGTGCGCGCAGGCGACGAGGACCGGCGTCGGCGTCGGACGGTCACAGCGAGCGCAGCGTGCCGCCGTCGACGGGGATCATCGTCCCGGTCAGGTAGGACGCGGCGGGGGAGAGCGCGAACGCGGCCACCCGGCCGAACTCCTCCGGCCGGCCCACCCGGCGCAGCGGGATGGCCGCCTCGGTGCGGGCGCGCGCGGCCGTCGGCGTCCCCGGAGGCGCGCCTCGATCTCGGCGATCCGGTCGGTGGCGATGGTGCCCGGCAGGAGCCCGAACACGCGGATGCCGCGGGGCCCGAGTTCGTCCGCGAGCGCCTTCGCGGTCATCGCCAGCCCGGGCCGGAGCCCGTTCGAGATGGCCAGGCCGCCGATCGGCTCGCGGACCGAGGTGGACAGGACGAAGCCGATCGCGGCGCCGTCGCCCGAGGTGCGGGACCAGCGCCTGGACCAGGCGCAGCGGGCCGAGCAGCACGCTCTCGACGCCGGCCCGCCAGTGGTCCTCGGTGGTCTGCAGCACCGTGCCGGGCGCCGGGCCGCCGACCGAGATCAGCGCGCCGTCGACCCGGCCCAGGCGCTCCCGGGCCTCGGCGACGAGCCGCTCGGCGGCGTCGGGATCGGCGAGGTCGGCCGCCGAGCCGAACGCGGCCGGCGCACCGCCGAGCTCCTCGGCGGCCGCGCGACACCGCGTCGGCGGACCGGGAGCTGATCAGCACCCGGGCGCCGTCGTCGACCAGGGCTCGGGCGGTCGCGAAGCCCAGCCCCCGGCTCGCGCCGGTGAGCAGGTAGCCGCGACCGCCCAGCCCCAGGTCCATCAGGCGGCAGGCGGAGCCCCGCAGCGAGCGCAGCACGTACTGCATGATCCCGCCGTTGCGGTAGTAGTTCGCCTCGCCGGGGGTGTCGATCCGGACGCGGGCGTCGAACTCGACGTCCCCGGCCTTGACCTTCACCGTGCGCGGCGTCGTCGCCGTCGTTCAGCGCGGTGACGCCGGTGATCGTGAACTCCTCGTCGCCGGTCAGGCCGAGCGACTCCGCGGTTCTGGCCCTCGGGGTACTGCAGCGGCAGCACGCCCATGCCGATCAGGTTCGACCGGTGGATGCGCTCGTAGCTCTCGGCGATGACCGCCTTGACCCCGAGCAGCGCCGTCCCCTTGGCCGCCCAGTCGCGCGACGAGCCGGAGCCGTACTCCTTGCCGGCCAGCACGACCAGCGGGATGCCGGCGTCGATGTAGGCGCGCGAGGCGTCGTAGATCGTCGTCGTCTCGCCGGTCAGGTGGTTCTTCGTGACGCCACCCTCGGTGCCGGGCACCAGCTGGTTGCGCAGCCGGATGTTGGCGAACGTGCCGCGGATCATCACCTCGTGGTTCCCGCGCCGGGAGCCGTAGGAGTTGAAGTCGCGGCGGTCCACGCCGTGCTCGCGCAGGTACTTGCCCGGCGGGGGAGTCGGCCTTGATCGAACCGGCCGGGCGAGATGTGGTCGGTGGTCACCGAGTCGCCGAGCACCGCGAGGGTGCGGGCGCCGGCGATGTCCTCGACCGGGGACGGCTCGGCCGGCATCCCGTCGAAGTACGGGGGCTTGCGGACGTAGGTGCTCTGCGCGTCCCAGTCGAACGTGTCGCCGGTCGGGCGTGGGCAGGTTCTGCCACTGCTCGGTGCCGGCGAAGACGTCGGCGTAGTCCTTGCTGAACATCTCCGCGGAGACGGCGTGGTCGATGACCCGCTGGACCTCCTGCGGCGACGGCCAGATGTCGTGCAGGAAGACGTCGTTGCCGTCGGTGTCCTGGCCCAGCGGGTCGTTGTTCAGGTCGACGTCCATGGAGCCGGCGAGCGCGTAGGCGATCACCAGCGGCGGGCTGGCCAGGTAGTTCATCTTGACGTCGGGGTTGATCCGGCCCTCGAAGTTGCGGTTGCCCGAGAGCACCGAGACGACGGCGAGGTCGGCCTCGTTGACCGCCTTGCTGACCGGCTCGGGCAGCGGGCCGGAGTTGCCGATGCAGGTCGTGCAGCCGTAGCCGACCAGGTAGAAGCCGAGCTTCTCCAGGTACGGGGTGAGCTCGGCCTTCTCGTAGTAGTCCATGACGACCTTCGACCCGGGGGCCAGCGTCGTCTTCACCCACGGCTTGCTGGTCAGCCCGCGCTCGACGGCGTTCTTGGCCAGCAGCGCGGCGCCGATCATCACCTGCGGGTTGGAGGTGTTGGTGCAGGAGGTGATCGCGGCGATCACGACGTGGCCGTGGTCGATCTCGGTCTCGGTGCCGTCCTCCATGACCACGCGGGTCGGCTTGGAGGAGCGGCTCCGGCCGTTCCCGGTGCCGGTGACGGCGTGGTGCGGCTTGCCGGCGTGGCCGTTGCCGTGCGCGAACGGGCTGGCCGGGTCGGAGGCGGGGAAGGTCTCCTCGACCGACTCGTCGACGGTGGAGCCCTCCTCGGCCGCGTCGTCCGGGTCGCTGTCGCCGTCCGGGCGCGTAGGTCGGCAGCGCCTCGCGGAAGGCCTGCTTGGCCTCGGTGATCGCGACGCGGTCCTGCGGGCGCTTCGGGCCGGCGATCGACGGGACGATCGTGGCGAGGTCGAGCTCGAGGTACTCGGAGAACGCCGGCTCGCGCGAGGCGTCGTGCCAGAGGCCCTGCTCCTTGGCGTAGGCCTCGACGAGCGCGACCTGCTCCTTGGAGCGGCCGGTCAGCTCCAGGTAGGTGATGGTCTCCTCGTCGATGGGGAACATCGCCGCGGTGGAGCCGAACTCCGGGCTCATGTTGCCGATCGTGGCGCGGTTGGCCAGCGGGACGGCGGAGACGCCGGCGCCGTAGAACTCGACGAACTTCCCGACGACGCCGTGCTCGCGCAGCATCTCGGTGATCGTGAGGACGAGGTCGGTCGCGGTGGCGCCGTCCGGCAGCTCGCCGGTCAGCTTGAAGCCGACGACGCGCGGGATGAGCATCGAGACCGGCTGGCCGAGCATCGCGGCCTCGGCCTCGATGCCGCCGACGCCCCAGCCCAGGACGCCGAGGCCGTTGACCATCGTGGTGTGGCTGTCGGTGCCCACGCAGGTGTCGGGGTAGGCGAGGACCTTGTCGCCCTCCTGGCGCGGGAAGATCACGCGGGCCAGGTGCTCGATGTTGACCTGGTGCACGATGCCGGTGCCCGGGGGGACGACCTTGAAGTCGCTGAACGCGCCCTGGCCCCAGCGCAGGAACTGGTAGCGCTCGCCGTTGCGCTGGTACTCGATCTCGACGTTGCGCTCGAAGGAGTCCGGCGTGCCGAAGACGTCGGCGATCACGGAGTGGTCGATGACCAGCTCGGCCGGGGCGAGCGGGTTGATCTTCTGCGGGTCGCCGCCGAGGTCGGCCATGGCCTCGCGCATGGTGGCGAGGTCGACGATGCAGGGGACGCCGGTGAAGTCCTGCATGACCACGCGGGCCGGGGTGAACTGGATCTCCTGGTCGGGCTCCGCGTTCGGGTCCCAGTTCGCGATCGCCCGGATGTGGTCGGCGGTGATGTCCTCGCCGTCCTCGGTGCGCAGCAGGTTCTCGAGGAGGACCTTCAGGCTGAAGGGCAGCTTCTCGGAGCCCTCCACCGCGTCGAGCCGGAAGATGTCGTAGTCGGTGCCGTCGACGGTGAGCGTCGACCGCGCCCCGAAGCTGTCCTTGCTGGCTGCCACTTCTCTGCGCCTACCCCTCGGTGGTCCGTCGCGCGCTCGTCTCTCCCCCGATCATCCCAGTTCGCGTCGGAGAACACCGGGTGGGGCGGCCGCTCGCTCACCCGGTGACGTCCGTCACCGGCCGGGACGGTCGGCGTCCCACCGGCCTCCGGCGCACCACGGGGAACGCCGCGGGGTGAACTCTGGCCGCGGAATTGCTGGTCTGCAGCCCGTCCGGCCCCATAGCGTCGCCCGCCATGACCGCGGTCGAGTCCACGGCGCTGCCCCGAGCGCTCCCCAGCCCCCGCTCGCCCGTCATCGGGCGGCCGGACCGGGCTGCCGTCGCGGCGCCTCCGGGCGGCCCGGCGCCGTCGGCCGCGACGCTCGTGCGCGGCGTCCTGCTGACCGGCCTGGTCGCTGGCGTTCGCCGTCACCTGCACGCCGCGACGGCCTGCCCACCGACCGGGTCGTGCTGCTCGGCTGGGTGCTCGCCGGGCTGGCGGTCGTACGCCGTCACCGACGGCGTGCGCCGGGTCGGCCGGCTGCTCGCCGACTGGCTGCCGCTCGCGGCCCTGCTGCTCGCCTACGACGCCAGCCGTGGGCTGGCCGACGGGCTGGGCGTGACCGTGCACGTCACGGAGCCGGCGGCGGCCGACCGGTGGCTGGCCGGTGGCGCGCCTCCCGACGGTCGTGCTGCAGCAGCACTGGACGCGCACTGGTGGGAGGCGCTCGCCGCGCTGGTCTACGGCAGCCACTTCGTCGTCACGCCGCTGGTCCTCGGCGTCCTGTGGGTGCGGAACCGGCCGCGCTGGGGCCGGTACGCCCGGCTCGTCGTCGCCCTCTCGGCGGCCGGGCTGGTCACGTACGTGCTGTATCCGGCGGCGCCGCCGTGGCTGGCGGCCAAGGACGGCGTGATCGAGCCGGTGCAGCGGCTGAGCGGCGCCGGCTGGGAGGTGCTGGGCCTGCCGCGCGCCGGCGCCCTGCTCGCCGACAGCCAGGGACAGGTCAACCAGGTGGCGGCCGTGCCCTCGCTGCACACGGCCTTCGCGGTGCTCACCTGCCTCGTGCTCTACCCGGTCGCGAAGCGGGCGTGGCAGCGGGCGGGCCTGGTCGCCTACCCGGTGCTGATGGCGCTCGTCCTGGTGTGGTCGGGGGAGCACTACGTCGTCGACACGCTCCTCGGCGCGGTCTACGCCGCGGCGTCGTCGTCCTGGCGGCCCGGCCTGCGGCCGGCGGCGGCCGGCTCGCTGGCCGCCGCTGCGACGACCGGACGCCGTGCCTACCGTGGGCGGGTGACCGACGCCGCCGTGCCCGGCTGGCTGACCGGGGCCCGGCGGATCTGCGTCCTGACCGGGGCGGGCATCTCCACCGACAGCGGCATCCCCGACTACCGCGGGCCCGGACGGGGTGTGGACCCGCGACCCGGACGCCGAGAAGCTCGTGACCCTCGGCTACTACCTCGCCGACCCCGAGATCCGGCGCCGCTCCTGGCTGATGCGCCAGGCGCTGCAGGACGCCGACCCGCAGCCCAACGCCGGGCACGCCGCGCTGGTCGACCTCGAGCGGCAGGGCCGGCTGCGCGCCCTGGTCACCCAGAACATCGACGGGCTGCACCAGGCGGCCGGCTCCTCGCCGGACCGGGTGCTGGAGATCCACGGCACCGTCCACGAGGTCGGTGCTGCGTCGGCTGCGGCGACCGGACGGCGATGTCAGCGCGCTGGCCCGGGTCGGCGGCGGGGGAGCCCGACCCGGCCTGCCTGCGTCTGCGGCGGCGTCCTGAAGTCGGCGACGGTCTACTTCGGGCAGATGCTCGACGAGCGGGTGGTCGAGGCGTGCGCCGCCGCGGCCGCCGACTGCGACGTCTTCCTCGCCGTCGGCACCTCGCTGCAGGTGTGGCCGGCGGCCGGGCTGGCCGACGATCGCGGCCGCGCCGGCGCGCGGCTCGTCGTCGTCAACGCCGAGCCGACGCCGTACGACGACGCTCGCCGACCTCGTCGTCCGGGAGCCGATCGGCACCGCGCTGCCGCGGCTGGTGGCCGCCGGCGGCTGACGCCGGGGCGCAGGGCTCGTCGTCGTCGGCCGGGGCCGTTAGCGTGACGGGACCACGACGAGCGGCCGGCGCTGCCGGCCACGACCCCGGGAGCCGGCATGCGCGTGCCCTTGACCACCCGCGACTTCCTCGACCGGGCCGAGCTCGTCTACGCCGACCGGATCGGCATCGTCGACGAGCCGACCCAGCCGGCGCCGTCGCTGGGCGAGGTGAGCTACCGCGAGGTCGCCCGCCGCGGCCGGGCGCTGCAGGCCGGGCTCGACGAGCTCGGCATCGGCGAGGGCGAGCGGGTGGCGATCGTCAGCCACAACGCCGCCCGGCTGCTGGAGCTGCTGCTCGCGGTGCCGTCGTCGGGCCGGGTGGCCGTGCCGATCAACTTCCGGCTCTCGCCGGAGGAGGTCAGCTACATCGTCGGGCACTCCGGCGCCCGGGTGCTGCTCGTCGACCCCGAGCTGGAGTCCTCGCTCAAGGGCGTGCGAGGCCGAGCACCGGTTCGGCACGGGGGAGGAGTACGAGCAGCTGCTGCGCTTCGACACCGAGCCGCGGCCGTGGGCCGAGCCCGACGAGGACGCCACCGCGACGATCAACTACACCAGCGGGACGACGGCGCGGCCCAAGGGCGTGCAGATGACCCACCGCAACATCTGGGTCAACGCGGTCACGTTCGGCATGCACATGCAGGTGAGCGACCGCGACGTCTACCTGCACACGCTGCCGATGTTCCACTGCAACGGCTGGGGCCTGCCGTACACGATGGCCGGCCTCGGGGCGACGCAGGTCGTGATCCGCAAGATCGACGGCGCCGAGATCCTGCGCCGGGTCGAGCAGCACGGCGTGACGATGATGGCCGGGGCGCCCGCGGTCTGGAACGCCGTCCTCGAGGCCGCCGCCGACTGGGACGGCGAGATCCCCGGCCGCGACCGGGTGCGGATCATCGTCGCCGGCGCGCCGCCGCCGTCGAAGACGATCGCGCGGGTCGAGGCCGAGCTCGGCTGGGAGTTCAACCAGATCTACGGCCTCACCGAGACCGCGCCGCTGCTGACGATCAACCGGCCGCGCGCCGAGTACGACGACCTCGAGCCGGAGGAGCGCGCCAAGCGGCTGTCCCGGGCCGGCGTCCCGTCGCTGGGCACCCGGCTGCAGACCAGCGAGTCCGGCGAGGTGCTGGCGCAGAGCAACACCGTCCTCGCCGGGTACTGGGAGAACCCGGACGCCTCCGCCGAGGCGCTGGACGGCGGCTGGTTCCACACCGGCGACGGCGGCTACGATCGACGACGGCGGCTACCTCACGATCTCCGACCGCAAGAAGGACGTGATCATCACCGGCGGCGAGAACGTGTCCTCGATCGAGGTGGAGGACGTCGTCTTCAGCCACCCGGCCGTCGCGGAGGTCGCCGTCATCGGCATCCCCGACGACAAGTGGGGCGAGATGGTCACCGCGCTCGTCGTCGTCGCCGAGGGCGAGCAGGTCACCGAGGAGGAGATCATCGCCCACTGCCGCGGCAAGATCGCCGGGCTACAAGATCCCGAAGCGGGTCGAGTTCCGCGACGAGCTGGCCCGCACCGCCACCGGCAAGATCCAGAAGTTCAAGCTCCGCGAGTCCTTCTGGGCCGGCGCGGAGCGCCAGGTCAACTGACCGTCCGGCGGCCCGCCCGGTTCACCCGGAAGGGTGAACGGCGCCTCAACGGGCCGCTCGCAACGGCCGATCTCAACTGCAGTGGCGCCCTTCCGGGCGCCGTCTGGGTCGGAGGTCCGTCATGGACAGCGGTACCCGGAACTACGTCGTGCGCGCGCCCTGCGGCTCGCGGACGGGACGTCGCTGGCCGCTCTCGTGGCGCTGGGGCTCGCCCCGCCGTCGCCGCCGCCGCGCCCACGACGCGCAGGTCGCCGCGGCCGCGGCCGCCGCCGACGCCGCTCGAGGACCGGATCGGCGCAGCTCTCGGCACCGCTGACCGCCGCCCAGGCGGCGGTCGACGCCGCGCACGGGCGTCGGCGATCGCGCTCGACGACTACCAGGCCACCAGGCCGCCGTCCAGGCCGCGCAGCAGCAGTCCGGTCGCCGCGGCGGCGCCGCCGCAGGCCACCGCCGACCTCGGGGTGGCCCGCGGGCGACGTCGTCGCGTTCGCCCGGCGCAGCTACATGGAGGGCAGCACGTACGCCGGTGCCGCCGCCCTCATCACCTCCACTGACCCGGTCCGAGCTCATCGAGCGCGCCGCCCTGCTCGAGGCCGCCGGCAGCGCACCGGTCCGACGTGCTCGACACGGTCACCGTCCTGCAGGACGCAGGCCGCCCGGGCCGACGGGTCGCCCGCACCGCGCTGGCAGAGGCACCGCGTGCTGAAGGCGAGGCCGGCGGCCACCCGCTCGCCGGCCGCCCAGGCCGCGGAGGTGTCCGCCCGCGCGCAGGCCGCCGCGTCGCCCACCAGCAGGCGACGCTGCAGGCCGAGCTGGCCTCGGCGCAGCGAGGAACTGCAGGAGCTGGTCGGGGACGCGAGGCGGCGGCAGCGCGGCCGCGGCACGGCCGCGGCCGGGCGCCCGCGCCCCGGCCGTCCGCTCCGCCGGCCGCCGCCGCCGGCCGCCGGCAACCCACCCCGGCCGGCCCGGCGACGCCTCGGCGGCCCAGACCGCCATCGACGCGGCCATGGGCTACCTCGGGCTGCCCTACGCGTGGGGCGGCGGCGGCACCCACGGCCCCGGCCCCGGCCAGGACCCGGACTCCGGCATCATCGGCTTCGACTGCAGCGGCCTGACCCAGTACGCCTACGCGCAGGCCGGGATCTCGATCCCGCGCAACAGCCGGGCGCAGTACGCCGCGCTGCCCAAGGTGGCGGCGACGACCTGCAGCCGGGTGACCTGGTCTTCTGGGCGACCAACCCGAGCCAACCCGTCGACATCCACCACGTCGCGATCTACCTCGGCAGCGGGAAGACGTGGAGGCGCCGGAGAGCGGCGACGTCGTCAAGGTGTCGAACATGCGGTGGTGGGCTACGCGGGCGCCGTGCGGCCCAGCGCCTGCCCTTGCAGCGGGCGGTCCCGGGCGCGGAAGTAGGGCGTCGGGCAGCCACGGGGGGAGCTGCCCGACGCGGGATCAGGCTAGCAGTCCCCGCGGTGCTCGGGCAGGGGTTGTGGACGGCTCACCAAACGGTCTCAAGTCATGACCGTTGCCGCCGGAAGGACGCGTCCAGGGCGCCCGCGCGCTCCCTGTGTAGGACACTGGCACGGGGGACGGTTCTGCCGCCCCGTCGACGGCCGCCACCCGCGCGCCGCCGGCCGGCACGA
>CAVQLN010000020.1:0-261054 GCA_963713365.1 uncultured Planctomycetota bacterium
TGAATCCTGTCCAATCATTTGCAATTTAAGGCAAACGTTTAGCTCCTCGCCACGGCCCTGCTGCCAGTAGCCTCCGCGCCCGCTGAGCCGTTTGCCGAGAAGCCGGACTTCATAGTTCAAACGGGCGGTGATACTGCGGCGGCGCTCCAGCTGATTCAGAGCTTGCACCAGCAGCCGGTCACCCGATGAAACGGACGCCACCTCGGCTGGCGCTGCTGGGAAGTGTACTGCAGTTGTCGTTTGACCGGCCGCAAGCGATCCATTCTGTGCTATCGCCGCCGCACTCATCCACAGTACAGCGGCGATCGACCGGCGGGGCAAAGTATTCTTCATGTGCCGGTTTTGACGGTTTTGCCAAAGAAATCGCAATAGCGAGGCCGACCAATATTCTCCAGAGACCAACGTTCCCGTCGGCGCTGCGCATATTCACGCGCTGTGGCTATGTGCGCCCGCCGGCGGCGGATTACGGTCTTCGGAATTGCGCGTGGCGGATTGTAATTCGCGCTTGCGCGAAGAGTCCACTGCAGTTCGACCCACTGCTAGCGTTCGGGCACTACTGAAGGCAAACATTGCCGGGCCATCTTGGTCCGGCCACTGCCCGCCCAAGATGGTCGGGCTATGTAACCTTGCGACGCAGCCTGGCTAGCAGAAAGTTAACTGAATCAGTGCTCGTGGCTTGTTGTGCCGGTGCGATAGACGGCCGATGAGGCTCGGGCGGCTTGAAGGGGGGATGTCATGCGAGTTGAGCGTGCGCTCGTGGGATTATCGTGCGTAGTTGCGATGGCGTGGGCCGGTTGTGGAGGCCAGTTGGCGTACAACCTGCCGCCTGCGTCGCGTTTGATGGAACCGGGACCAGGAGTTGGTGGACCGGGACCGGGCGTGATTCCACCGGCCGGGAATCCCTACGGGATGTACGGCGGAGCCGTGGGCCGCTACGGCGACGGAATGGGCGGCTACATGGGCGGTGGATACGGTGAATGCGCTCCGTCCGAGCCGTACGCAGCCAACGGAAATTCATCGCCGGCCAACAGTGGCGTGACTCAGGCGAGCTACGACGAAGGCATGCAGACCCAATTCCTAGACCAATACGGGGCAGATTACGGCTACGGTGGCGATGAGTGCGGCGATTCGGTCGGTATGCAAGGCGATTGCACGAGCGCCGGCTACGGCGATTGTGGATGTGCGAGCGGCGGATGCGACGCCGGTGGTTGCAGCTGCGGTGCCGATGGTTGTGGATGCGGACATGGTCATGGTCTCCGCGGACGGCTGCATGGATTGCTAGGCGGTCACGGCGGAGGATATGCACCCGGTTCGACCGAGGCGTATGCCGACGGCGGCATGATGGCCGGCATGGCGACGTCACAGATCGCCTTCCTCGGGGCGGACGGCGTTCAAGTGAATTGGGACGTCAGCGGCTACGGAATGTTTGACTCCTCGGCGCTGGTAATTCCAGGCCGGCAGGATTTTTATCAAGGCGCGATCTATCGGTTGAAGCTCACGAATATTCCGGGCCGACCGGGCGTCGAGCTGTACCCGACGCTGGAGATCGCACCGGTGACGCCGCGCACCGACGCTTATCTGGCGCACTCGCCGATTCCGGTGCAATTCACCGAAGAAGATTTCGACCAGGTGCTTAGCGGAAACTTTGTGACGAAGGTGATTTATCTCCCGGATCCCGAGTTTCAGGAATTGGCGCTCGCGGGCGTGGAGACGCTCGTAAGCACGCGGCTTGATCCGGGTGTGGATCCAATTGCCGAGGCTGACCGCCGCGGTTCGATCCTGGCCATCCTACGGATGGGCAACAAGGATTTGGAACCCAGCTACGGCGCTTCGTACACTCCGAGCGACGTTGTGGTGCCAGCCGGTTACATAACGCAGACCGCGGCGACATCCGCCGACTCCTCGATGGCCAATCAAGCTGTATACGAAGAGCCGGTTGCGACGAGCGAAACACAGACGGACAGCGCGGTTACACCGGCCCAATATGGCGCACCGTGCGGCCCGGGGTACGGATACGACGGTGGTTCTCACGGCGCAGGTGGCACGATGCCAATGGGCATGCCCACTTCTGGGTTTGCGCCGCCGGCCATGCCGCCGAACATGATCGCCGGAGCGCCGCAATGGGGCATGCCGATCACGGGCACGCCGATTGGACTGCCGGGACCGCCGCATATTCCGCTGGGAACGCCGGCCGGCCTGCAGAAACACACGATGCGCAACCGCACGCGCGTCCTCATGCCGCCGCCGGTCGACCACGTGAAAGTGTCAGTGAAGCAACGCCCCGGCTTGAACTATCCGCGGCCTGTGAACCATGTGCACATCAACGAGACGCAGCGCGAACCGCTGCGGCTCATGCCGAACTGGTTCGGCAAATTGTTCCATCATCATCGCGGCGGAATACACGGTGATCCGAATTGCCAGTAATTGGGTTGTAAGTTTGATACAGGTAACGAGTCTCGATCCGAATGCAGTTTTAACAGGGTGAGTAGGTAAGTAAGTGAGTAGGGTCAAGGCATTCGATACTTACTCACCGGGCACCATCCGAAGGATGGTCCACCTACTCTCATGCGTTGTGAAATTCCCTACGACAACGGTGCTGGTGCTCGCGCGGCCGATTTCCAATCGGTTGCGAGTCGAGGGCATGCGATGGGCAGTACTAGTTTCTCTGGCGTGCGGCCCAGCGGCCGTCGCGCAGGAGCGACCAGTGCACTGGATTCATGCCGGTGCCATGCCTCCGGGAGCGATTGGCAGCCTACGACTTCACCGGGGCAGACCGTTGTCGGGATACTTCCAGCCAGTGCGAATCCGCGCGCCGCAAGGCGCCCGGATCGCACTGGCCATGGAAGGCTCGGTCGAGCAGTGGTATCCCGATGAGCTGCTGGCAGGTGCGGCGATCGGCGCGGTGTACCGGTTCTCCGTCACCGACATTCCGAATCTTCCGAACGTCGAAATCTTTCCCACCGTCGAGCTGATCGACCGGCTGTATCCGCCGCCGGGGCTGGCGCTGCGGTATCCGATTCCCATCGAGCTGACCCTCGAGGAACTCGAGTTGGCGGCCGCCGGCGCGTTTGTTACCCGCGTGATTTACATCGAGGACCCGCACCAGGCGCTTCCGGTGAATCAAAACCGCGATGCCGATCAGCCGTGGTTCGAAGCGGCGTCGGGCGACGATCCGCTGGTGGCGGCGGATCGGTTTGGCCGACCCGTGGCGATTCTTCGCATCGGTGGCCGCGTCCCAAGCACAACTAGCGAACCCGGCGGTTGGCCGCAAGGTGCGCCGCCGCTGACGATATTTGACCTGTCGCAAGTGCCTGGCGCCGATGAAGTCGTCGGCTGGCCGGCCGAGGCCACTATTATCAGCGATACCGAGACGGCAATTTGCGGCGCATGCGGACCGGTAGTTGATGCGAATGCCGCGCTAATGGGTCCGAGTGACGAATACCTGTGCGACGGCGGAGATTTTCATACACCGGCCGGTGTGCGCGCCGATTGGCGCGTCGAAGGTGTGGAACAGGAAGATGCCATTGCGCACTACGACACGGTCGATGGCCGGGTTGTCGTCACGCCGAGCAACCGGGTTTGCATTTATGCGCCGCGATTTGCCGCCGTACGGCGCGTGGTGAACGTGATGGCGCACGAGCAGCCGCTGTTCGTCAACGCGCTATTGGATGAAGAATCACCAGCGCGGGCGGATGAATTGCAGCCGGTTGCTTCGTCGCTGCAGCGACATGCGGTAGTGGTGAATCGGGCCGAGCGGCCGGCCACGCTCTTCCGCCAGCGTCAGCAAGCGGGCGGATTGGAACGGCTGCTGGCGACGATGGACGTGTTTGATTCGCTGGCAGCGTATGCCAACCTGCAAATCATCCGCACCGGCGAGGTGAGCAACGCGGAACAGCCGCTCGTGGAGCGGGCGGTTCAGGCGGCCGTAACGCTGACGGGCGTTCAAGCGCCGCAAGTTGTGTTTGGGGCCAAGGCGGCCCACGAGATGGCCGGAGTGCGGCAAGTCGGGATCATTTATCAAACCGACGAGCCACATAGTCCGCAGCTGCGTCTGTTGAAGCTGGCCTCGCGCGGCCATGCGCTCCCCGGCGAAGAGGTGGAGTTCACGCTGCGGTTCGACAACGTCGGCGACCAGGTGATCGGCAATGTCACGATCGTCGACAATCTCTCCACTCGGTTTGAGTACGTCGCCGAGTCGGCTCAAAGCAGCGTCGACGCCAATTTCGTAACCGAGGCGAACGACGGCTCGCTGGTCCTCCGCTGGGAAATCACGAACGCCGTCGACCCTGGCGAGGGCGGCGTGCTGCGGTTCCGCGTGCGCGTGCGGTAACGATGGCGATTTAGACAAATTGTCTAAACTCAGCTTGCCTCGTGTGCTATCACGCGGCATACTATTTAGATGAGGGTGATCAGCCTGAAACTGCTGCGCGAGTTTTGGCTGAAACATCCAGACGCGGAGAGGACGTTGCGCCTTTGGTATCGCAATGCCCAGCAAGCGACATGGCGGAATCTCCATGAAGTCCGCCAAATGTACGCTCACGCAGACGCCGTGCAATTGCCCCGTGACGCTTTGACTGTTTTCAATATTGGCGGCAACAAATATCGGCTGGTCGTGCGCATTCGCTATGACTATCAGTTGATTAATGTTCGGGCGGTATTGACGCACAGCGAATACGATGCGGCAAATTGGAAGGAATAAGAATCATGCAGGTCACTAAGAAAAAGAAGAAGAAACGACTGCCGATTCTTCCAGGTCGATTCGACAATTTAGTTGAGATAATGTCACCGCAGGCGATTCGCAACGATGCACAATACGAGAAGACGCTAGCCATGATTGACCGCCTGATGACACGCCTCAAGCTGACACAAGGCCAAGGATTGTACCTGGAAACTCTGGTGCAGTTGGTTCAAGCCTATGAGACCGAGCATCATCGGATCGATACATCCGACTTGCGTGGCATTGATTCGCTCCGGCACATATTAGCCGAGAACCAGATGAACGCTTCCGACTTAGCGCGAGTGCTCGGCGTTCACGCGAGCATGGGCTCAAAGATTCTCAACGGCGAACGCTCGCTAACAGTTGACCATGTTCGAAAGCTCTCAACGCGTTTCAAGGTTCGACCCGAATTATTTATTGATTAATTGGAGCGGCGATGGCTCAATCAGTTCCTCGTAGAAAGAAAGCAAGCCGTGAGCGACATCGTGCGGCGATCAAGGCAATTCGCAAGCTGGCGAGCAAGAACAGGCTTGGCGAAATGAAGATCAAAGAACTGATCACCGAAGGGCGACGATGAACGCTCGGTGCATCATCGACGACTCAATCACGATCATACTCGATGTCGAAGCACGGTCGGGTCGCTCGCATAGTTGCGGCCGATTAATTGCTGGCTGGTTCGATTTCCAGGTAATCAATTGCCGCGCGTTCGCCGCCGTCGGTGGTGGCTTCAATGCGGATTTCGTCGCCGGGCGCAGGGCGACGCGGACCGTTTGATGTCGCGTCGACGTATGGCCGTTCGGTTTGTTGTCCGGCAGCGAGTCGTCGGCCTTCCATTCGTCAACCACTTGTCCGGCGATGAGCAAACGCAATTGCGATTCTCCGTCGTTCTCGTCAAAGTACACGATGTCGATTTGGAACCAGCCGGCCTTGCCTTCGAATTTCATGCTGAGCGCGCCCTTGCCGCTGGGGTCGATGCACTCGGCGCACTGTCCGCCAGAGGCGGTTTCCCACGGGGTGACGTTCAGCGGCGCGTAGCCTTCGAGGGTGAGCGTTTCGGCTTCGAAACGATTGGGATAATTGCCGACGCGGCCGTCGTTGTCGGCGATTCCCGACTTCTGCAGGAACCAATTGCAAACCGCGTCGCGCCAAACCTTGGCGTGACCGGCCTGGTAATTCAAGCGCGAGAGGACCGCCTCGTATCGCTTGTCATCGATGCGACCTTTGAGCGATTGCCACTGCTGCACGAGTCGCGCGGCGTCGCCGGCGCCTTCATAATGGGAGTCGTAAATGTGCTGGATCACGCTCTTGCCCGAATCGAGCGTGTGCGTGTACGGCACATGGTGCATGAACAGCACGAGCGCGTCTGGGCAGGTTTCCAAAGATTCGAATTGCTCGGCGACGCGGGGCCGATATTGGGCGATAAACCCGGTGCCGGTGGCTGACGTTCGGTTCTTCCCAACGCCGCTGGTGTCGGCGCTATGCCAAGGCGCCCAGGCGACTGAATTGGCCGACTCGATTCCCGGCCCGTAATGCATGCCTGCCATGTCGGTGAGCGAGCCGGCACCCAGCGGACCGGTGTAACTCTCGTAAATTCGCCATGACTTGAGCAGCATGTCGACGAGCGCGCCGACGACAAGCGGGTCATGGCCGTACGAGAGCCGAGTCCACTCTTCGGCGATCCCTTTGCTGGTTAGGTTCGGGTCCCATGCGATCCGTCCGAAGCCGTAAATATTGGCCAAAGCTAAGTCGTGGCCAAGCCAATTATTAGTGCGGCCCAAATTTGCGATGGCGACAAATCCGCCGCGCGGCCGGTTGAAGGTTTTGCCGCCGACGAGCTGCTTGACCGGCGTTTCACCTTCGCCTGCGTGCATATTGAACTCAAGCACTTCCTTCCACATCGGAACCAGGAAGCACAAGTGGCGCTGTTGGCCCGTGTACTGCTGCGTGATCTGCAGTTCGATCGCCTGGTTTGTCTTTTCCAAAGCGCCAAACAGCGGCGACGGCGGCTCGCGAACCTGGAAATCCATCGGTCCCTGCTTGATTTGCAATACGACGTTGTCGGCGAACTGTCCATCCAGCGGCTGGAACAAGTCGTATGGAGCCTTGGCGGGATCTGCGGTCACGTCCATCGTGTCGACATGCACCTGGCAACGACACGTGCGGCAAAACAGCACGCCGGAGTGCGGCACGAGTGCTCCCGCAATCACGTTGATGGCCGCTGCCTGCTCCGGCCCTTTTTCGGCGCCTCCAGGTAGCCTCCCCAATCGGCATGCAGCACCAAACCGCCAAGGTCTGGAATCTTGCGATAGATCTCGTCGACCAGTCCCTTCCATGCATCGCCAGCGTCGCGGTCGCCCGAATCCGCTGATTCAGCGCGGGATCGCTGCGAGCCCGCGACACGCGGAGGACTCGTTGAATTTACTGCGATGTAAAGTCGAATTCCCCATGGTCGAAGCACGGCTGCCACATTCGACAACTCGTCCAAATACGGCGCGGTCACGAGCCGCGGCCCGGCACCGGGATGATTCACCGAAACGCCGTTGATGCCCACGGATGCAAGCAGTCGCGCAAAGTCACGTGCGCGGGTCAAATCTTTGGCGACGTGGCCGTTCTCCCAGAAAATCGAGCCGGGCAATTCACCGTCGCTCAGCGTGCCATCCAAACGATCATGCTGATTCACAACGCGGAGCGGGGCGAATGGCTGGTGCTGCTCGTTGAGCGAGGCGACCGCCTGCCCCAACGAAATCTTGCGCAACAATGTGAATACACCGTACAAAACGCCGCGATCGTCCGGAGCCGTGATCACAAGACAGCTACGGCCTTCAAACTGAATTGACTTAAGCCAAAAGCCCTCGTTCGCCAGGTCAGGCGTCTTGTCGAACGTGGGAATTATTTTTTTTACGAGGTCGTATGTGCCAAGGAGTATGAAGCTCTCTTTGGGTGGCTTGGACTCGATCCGCATTGTTTGTCCGAGCATACCGCGGACGCCCTGAATCAATTCGTCGCGACTCGATCGTATAACCTCCGATTCGCCCAAGGGGACAACGACCGCCGGTAAATCGGCGTAGCGCTCCTCGACGACCTTCGCGCCAACCGGCGAATAGCGAAGCCAAGCGGCGTCGACGGTTGCGGTGCGCAGCGACGATGCTGAGTAACTGAGCAATAGCAGCAGGCAAGCGAGAATGCTTGCGAGACGACTGCAGCCCCCAAGCTGATCTTCCGTCGACATGGTCGTAGATAGCTCTCTCGCCTAGGGAAAACGAGTTCGAAGCGGGAATGGTAATCGGCCCTGCGTCACGAGGTCGCACTTAAATACGCAGCGGACGCATTGCCGGTTTTGCCGAGTTGGTGTGCCGATAAAACGCCGCTGAAATATAGGTTATACGCGGCTGCTATCACGTGCGGCAATGATTACGGGTTCGACCCGTGGAATCAAGAGCTGAATGACGGCTAGCGCGATCAGATAGGAACTGGCGGCGATGGCAAACAGGGCGACGTAGTTGCCGGTCATTTGCTTGAGGTGTCCCGCGCTGAGCTGAAGCAGGAATCCGCCGATTGCTCCCGAGAAGCCGCCAATTCCAACGACCGACCCCACCGCGGCGCGGAAACGTGTCAGACACTAATGTAAACAAGTTGGCGGAGAAGCCCTGGTGCGACGCGGTTGCCACGCCGATCAAGAACACCGCCAGCCACTTGTCGTCGACCAATGGTGCCGCGGCCACTGGGACGATGCACATCGCATACGTGAGCATAGCGGTTTTGCGTGCTGAATTGATCGACCACCCCCGGCCGATCAGCCACGAGCTCTGCCAGCCGCCCAATACCGATCCAACGTCGGCCATCAGGTAGACAGTGATCATGGGCAGACCGATTGTTTTAATATTCACGTCGAACTCGGCCGCCATGAACGGCGCGAACCAAAACAAGTAAAACCACCAAATCGAATCGGTGAGGAATTTGGCAATGGCGAAGCCCCATGTTTGGCGGTGCCGCAAAAGTGTTCCCCACGGAATGTGAACGGGCGGGTCGGCCGGATCGCTTTCGATGTGGGCAAGTTCTTGCGCCGAGACGCGTGGATGCTCCTGCGGCCGGCGATACATGGGCCACCAAAACACAACCCACAACATACCCACGAGCGCGGTCGCTATGAACGCCATCTCCCAGCCGTAGTACTTGAAGATGATCGGCACGAGGAAGGGCGAAATGGTTGCCCCGACATTCGTCCCGGCGTTGAAGATGCCGGTGGCCAGCGCGCGTTCTCGTTTGGGAAACCATTCGGCAACCGTCTTGATGGCGGCCGGAAAATTTCCCGACTCGCCCAGGCCCAGCGCGAAACGCGCGATCATGAATTCGCCGACGTTTCGCGCAAATGCGTGTCCAGCTGCAGCGATCGACCATACAATCAGGGCAATCGTAAAGCCCAGCCTTGTACCGAGCCGGTCCATCATCCAGCCGGCGAATAGAAAACCGATGGCATAGGCCAACATGAAGGACGCCGTGATGTTGCCCCACTCGATGTCGTCCCAGCCAATAACATTCCGCAACTCCGGCTCGAGCACGCTGATCACCGTGCGGTCGACATAATTGATCGTCGTAGCAAAGAACAGCAACGCACAAATCACCCAGCGAAAATTGCTGGTCGTCGGCCTTTCCAGATTTTCCATGCGATCGCCTTAAAATAGAAAATCGATCGAAGAGACGTCGGAGAGCTAACTAGTTTAAACTCGCTCCGTTAGTAAATGAACCGATGGAAATACGACAAACAACTACTGAATTCACGCAATGCTTGTGGGAAACTTTGCCGATTGTCTGGCCCTGAGATACAATCAAAATCACGGCCGCGGCAGCAGCTCAACGAGCGGACGAGGTGCGGCATGGCACAGCGGGGGAACATCATGCGAGGTCTGCGGCGCCGCGCGCCCGCCCTGCCCCACCGCCGCCGGCTCGGGTTCGAGCCGCTCGAAGACCGCCGCCTGTTGGCCGCGCTGTTCGTCAACAGCCCGTTGGATAACACGATCGCGGGCGACGGCCTCGTGACGCTGCGCGAGGCGATTCTGGCGGCCAACAATGACACGACCACCGAACTAGGCCACAAGGGTAGCTTCGCCGACGAGATTACATTCGACTTCGGCCACGATGGGCCGGAGACGATCATGCTCACGATGGGTCAGCTCACGATCAATAACAACGTGACAATCGTCGGGGCCGGCCACCAATTGCTAACAATCGATGCCAGCGGCAACGATCCCACACCCGATACGAACAACGGGGACGGCAGCCGGGTCTTCAACATCGACGACGGGCTTAGCACTCGAAGTAATGTTACGATCAGCGGTGTGACACTCACGGGCGGAGATATCACGGGCGGCGGTGGCGCAATACGCAGCCTGGAGAACTTGGTGCTGACGGATTCTACAATTACCGATAATTCGACCAGGTCGGACGGATCGCTCGTACCCTCGGGCGGCGGGATTTTGAGCCGAGGCGGTTCCCTTACGATCATTCGTAGCACTTTGCCGGCAACACGGCAGCTCGCTCTGGCGGGGGCGTTTACAATCGCTACGGACAATTAAGCATTATCGACAGTAGGATTTCCAATAACAGGTTATATCCGGCGGGTTTTGTGTTCGAAGGTGGGGGAATCTACAACGGCTTCTCCAATGCCACGGTTACCAACTGCACAATCACCGGGAATACTGTGTATGGTTTCAACAGTGGCCGAGGCGGCGGTATCTTCGCACGCGACGGAAACCTCATCGTTAACTCATCTAGCATCAGCGGCAATTTAGCTTTCGCCGGTGGTGGAATTGAACATTTCAATGGCCGCTTGGAAGTCACTGCGAGCACGATCAATAATAACTCAGCGAATTCCGGGGCCGGATTTGCTCACTCGAGCGGCGTGCTGATCATCGATTCAACGACCATCAGTAGCAACACGTCAAATTTTCGAGGGGCTGGAATTGCGCTTGGTGGAAATCTTGGCACAAGTTTCATCCGTCACTCAACCATTTACGGCAATGAAGCGAACTCCAGTGATACTTACGACAATACCGATGGCGGAGGCATCGTTGTATATGACGGCACACAGGGGAGGATTATCCTCGAGAATTCAATCGTCGCGGGCAACACGTCTGGCGGTCCGAGCCGCATGCCCGCCGTCAACAAATCCGATGTGACGGGCCAAGCCGAAGCATACTACAGCCTCATCGGGGTCAATACGGGCGCAACAATTGTCAACCATGGCGGCAACGTCGTTGGAACAGAGAGTTCGCCCATCAACGCGCAGCTTGGGCCGCTAGCCTACAACGGAGGCATTACGCAAACACATGCGCTGCTACGCGCCAGCCCCGCGATCGACGCGGGCGATCCGAGCGCAGTGTCGGGAGTGGGCGACGTTCCGATGTACGACCAGCGCGGCGCGCCGTTTGCCGCGTGGTTGATGGCGACGGCACGCTCGGCGCAGAATCGATATGGGCGCACTGGAGCGGCAGCCCAACCCGCTCGCCGGCGATTTCAACTTCAATGGCGTTGTCGATGCGGGCGATTTTGTCATCTGGCGAAAGAATGTCGGCTCTACCACGGATTTGCAGGCCGACGGCGATGACGACGGCGACATCGACCAAGATGATTACAACGTGTGGCGGGCCAACTTCGGACGCACCTATGCCGACGTGCCGGTCGCTGCAGCAAGTGCAGCGATCGTTGATGTGAGTGAGCCTCAAGGCTTGGCGACAGTCGGCACTGCTGGGGAAGTCCCCGACGGCGAGTTCCGAGCAAACAGCAGTGGCACCCGCGCGAGCCGCACTGCTGGGCAAGTCCACTACGGCGGATCTTTGACGAGCAGTGGCAGCCTCACGCTGCCCGACGATTTGGCTCTGCTCGACTGGCTACGAACGGCGGGTGTCACTTCGTCCAATGAATCGGAAGACGGCCTTCCGGATGTCTCGGGCGATGAGCGGCAGGATTCAGACGACGGTTGTCGCGAGCTGATTGAACTCGTATTTGCGGGCATTGGGCAGTTTAATGGCGAGCCGTTGAGTTAGTACGTTGTGTACAAGATGGGTGGCATCCATGGGGCGAGGCGGTACAATATAGCGACCGGCTTGGCCGCCGGCCCAATTCCCACCTCTATCGAGCACGCCGACTATGCCACGTTTCGTGCTCTCGACGGACACCACGATCCTCATTCGTCCTTATCGACGCGCCAATATTGCGGCGGAACGCCCTTGGTTCGCCCCATTTTACGCGATTGTGGCGACATTGGCGGTTTCGCCCTGCTTCGGCAAAATCACTCCAGCGGGCGAGCGGTTTCGCGAGGGCGTACAGCCAGTTCTTGAAACGTACTGCTACGGCTGCCATGGCCACGGGGCCAGCGAAGGCAATCGCACGCTGGATGAGTTCGATTCCGATGAGTCGCTGGTCGGCAACATCGAGCTCTGGCATGCGGTGCTGAAAAACGTACGGGCCGGCATCATGCCGCCGGCCGGCGAGGAGCGACCAAACGACGAAGAGCGGCAACGGCTGTTCGATTGGATCAAGGCCGACGTATTTGGCACCGACCCGGCCAATCCCGATCCCGGTCGCGTGACGATCCGCCGACTTAATCGCGTCGAATACCGCAACACGATCCGCGACTTGATGGGCGTCGATTACAACACGACGGAAAACTTTCCGGCGGACGACACAGGCTACGGCTTCGACACCATCGGCGACGTGCTGAGCGTTTCGCCGCTGCTGATGGAGAAGTACCTCAAGGCGGCCGAGGAAATCACGAAAGAGGCCGTGCCCAGCGAAGCAAATGTGGTGGCGGAGCGGCGGATCGAGGGTTCGCGCTTTCGCGGAGAGGACGGCGACGAGGACGAGAAGGTGCGCGGCGACCGGATGGACTACTACAAACCGGCAACCGTCGCCACGAGGTTCAATGCGCGAGAGCCCGGCCAGTATCGCCTGCACGTGGTGATTGAGCTCGACGGGGAATTCGAATTCGACCCCGGCCGCTGCCGAGTCACCTTCACGGCCGACGGCAAGAAGCTCGGCGAGAACGAATACGGCTGGTCGAACGGCGAAACGCAGGATTACGAATTCGAAGTCGATTGGAAGCGCGGGCGGCGGCGGCTGGAATTCAAACTGGAGCCGCTGGTGGCCGAGTCGGAGCGCATCAATTCGATGGAGTATCGGATTCGCTCGGTAACGGTTCGAGGGCCGTTCGACGAGAAATACCGGATCGAGAATAAAAATTACACGCGCTTCTTCCCGAAGGGCGCGCCGCCAGAGGATGCGGAGGAGCGCGACAAGTACGCCGCGAGGTGCTAGCCGCGTTTGCCCGCCGTGCCTACCGGCGGCCTGCCGATGATGAGACGGTCGGCAAGTTGTTCACAATTGCGAATACGATTTATTCGGAGCCGAACGAGACGTTTGAAAGTGGGATTTCGCGGGCGATGGTGGCGATTTTGGCGTCGCCGAGGTTTCTGTTCCGCACCGAAGAAGTCACGGCTACCGATGGCGATGAGAAGTTTCCGCTGATCGACGAATATTCGCTCGCCTCGCGGCTATCGTATTTTCTGTGGTCGTCGATGCCGGACGACGAGTTGATGCGGCTGGCGGAGAATGGCGAGCTGCGCAAGAACTTGCCCGCGCAAGTGGAGCGCATGCTGAAGGACAGGCGTTCTGAGGAGCTGGTGGAAAACTTTGGCGGGCAATGGCTGCGGGCGCGCGACGTCGAGCATGCCGAGATCGACGCACTGTCGGCAATGGGTCTGGACGAAGAATGGGATGAGCTTCGTAGTCAGTTTCGGCGTTTCCGTGACGGCCGGGGCCGCGGGCGCAGGCGAGATCGCGATCGGGATCGTGACCGCGAGCGCGGGGAACGCGAAGCGGACGACGAACTATCGGACGAAGAGCGCCAAACGCGAGGAAGCCCGCCGCAAAGAGGAGGAAGAGCGCGACAGAGTTCGCTCGGAGTTTCGCCGGCTGAGCGAGATTCGCGATTCGTTCTCGTACGAGCTGCGTCAGACGATGCGCCGCGAGACCGAGTCCTATTTGGCACATATCGTGCGCGAAGACCGCAGCGTGTTGGAGCTGATCGACAGCAATTACACATTTCTCAATGAGCGACTGGCGGAGCATTACGGCATTGAGGGCGTGGACGGGGACGAAATGCGCCGCGTCGAACTGCCCGAAGGGAGCCCTCGTGGCGGGCTATTGACCCAGGGCACGCTGCTGGTCGTGACGTCGAACCCCACGCGGACCTCGCCGGTAAAGCGCGGACTGTACATTCTGGACAACATTCTTGGCACGCCGCCGCCGCCCCCGCCGCCGGACATTCCGACGCTGGAGTCGGCGGCCGATAAGGTGACCGGCCACGAGCCGACGGTCCGCGAACTGCAAGAAATCCACCGCCGCGACCCGCTTTGCTACTCCTGCCACGCCCGCATGGACCCCTTGGGCCTGGCTTTGGAGAACTTCAACGCCCTGGGGACGTGGCGAGATAATGAGCAGGAGCGCCCAATCGACGCGTCCGGCACGCTCCTTTCGGGCGAAGAATTTGCTGGAATCCGCGAGTTAAAGACGATATTAAAGGAAAAGCACCACCGCGACTTTTACCGCTGCCTCACCGAAAAGCTGCTTACCTACGCGCTGGGTCGGGGTTTGGAGTATTATGACGAGCACACGGTCGACATGATCGTGGAGCGGCTCGACGAGAGTGGTGGAAAGTTTTCGACGTTGGTGACCTCAGTCATCGATTCGGCGCCGTTCCAACGCCAACGCCGAACGGAAAAAGTCGGCGCCAGCCCATAAAGCTGCGACGCCGGCAGCGGCCGACAAAAAACGGAGAACGCCATGGCAACGAATTCGCCGTCGGATCGTCAGCGTGCCGCTGAGCGTCATTGGTCGTTGAGCCGGCGGCATTTTCTACGCGGCTTGGGGGCGACGGTTGCGCTGCCCGCCCTGCCCTCGCTGCTGCCGCGTTGGTCGCATGCGGCCGAGGTCGCCACCGTAGCGAAGGACGCCGTTGCGGCTGCTGCCGCGCCGCGGCGGATGGTATTTCTCACGATTCCCAACGGCGTGCACCAGGAGAATTGGTGGCCACAGGGCAAAGGCAAGGATTTCGAGCTGGGCCCGACGATGGAGCCGCTGGCCGCCCTGAAGGACCAGATTCAAGTCATCGGCGGCTTGGACCACATCAATGCCACGGCCGGCAAGGATGGCGCCGGCGACCATGCCCGTGCAAGCGCATCCCTGCTCACTGGCTGCCGGGCAAAGAAAACAAACGGCTCGGATATTCACCTGGGCCCGTCCGTCGATCAAGTCGCCGCGCAGCATGTCGGCCATCTCACGCGCTTTCCATCGTTGGAGCTGACGTGCGACGCCGTGCGCAACTCCGGCAACTGCGACAGCGGTTATTCATGCGCTTACCAGTTCAACATAGCGTGGCGGTCGGCCACCACGCCGGTGCCGCCCGAGCCCAACCCGCGGCTGGTGTTCGAGCGGCTGTTCGGTACCGGTTCACCGGAAGAGCGGCGCAAGAGCCGCGCCCTTCGCCAGCAGAGCGACCGCTCGATTCTGGATTTCATTCGCGACGACGCCCGTTCGCTCGCGCAAAAGCTCGATGCCAAGGACGGCCGCAAACTCGACGAGTATCTCACCAGCATTCGCGAGATCGAAAATCGGCTGGCCCGGTTCGAAGAGTTCGGCGACCTGCCGAACCCGAAGGTGGACGCGCCCGAAGGCGTGCCCGACCCGTTCGAGGAGCGCATGCAGGTGATGTACGACATGATCGCGCTGGCATTTGAGACCGATTCGACGCGGATCGCGACGCTAATCCTCGCGCACGACGGCAGCAACCGGCCGTTTCCTGAGATCGAAGTGAAGCGCGGGCACCACGACCTGTCGCATCACCAGGGCAACGAAGACAACCTCGCGCAGATCGCGAAGATCGACCGGCATTACGTGGCGTATTTCGCGAAGTTTCTGGAAAAGCTCTCATCGATGAAGGACGCCGACGGCACCTCGGTGCTGCACAACTCAATGATCGTGTACGCCTGTGGCAACGGCGACGGCAACCGTCATTCGCACGATAATCTGCCCGTGATTCTGGCGGGCGCCGGCGGCGGCGGGCTTACGACGGGCCGGTTCCATGAGGTCGACTCGATGCCCATGTCCAATATGTACATCGAGATGCTCCAGCACATGGGCGTGTCCGGCGATCGACCGCTTCGGCGATTCCGACGGCCGCCGGCCGGCGGTCTGATGTAGCAGGCACCGGGCACCCAGCAACCGGTTTAGGTCGCCGCGGCGACGTCGGTGTGCCGTTGCCGAAGTTCATTCTGGCGTTTTCTTGCTATTCGGTTTGCCGCAGGTTACAACGCACGGTTGCGGTAGAGTCGCCGCGGCGACGATCGGTGTGCGGTTGGCGAAGCTCTTTCTGGTGTTTTCTTGCTATTCGGTTTGCCGCAGTTTACAACGGCATCGATTGAGACGTGGGATCCGGCATCCGGCTAAACCAGGTGGGCAGTATCT
Source organism: uncultured Planctomycetota bacterium (assembly GCA_963713365.1). Lineage (GTDB taxonomy): Bacteria > Planctomycetota > Planctomycetia > Pirellulales > Lacipirellulaceae > JABDGM01. The sequence continues at coordinate 16,238 of CAVQLN010000020.1, forward strand.
ATTCGTTCCCGGAGGTATTACGGTGATTTCGTGCGCCTCGGCAGATTACTTTACGATGGGATCTGAGTACGGCACCGTTGCGGCATGCGGATCCGGCACCCGGCTAAACCGGGTGCGCGGTGCCTACTCGTTCCCGGAGGTATTACTGTGAATTCGTGTGCGCCTGGGCGGAATTGCTTGCGAGGGATTTTCGTTGTTTTTGCGTTCGTGCTCGGTTCGTCCGCAGCTTTCATCGAATCAGGACGTGCCCAGGAGCCGCGCTTGGAATTGCGCTATCCGCTTGGGCCGGATTCGTTGCGGCAGGAGGGCGTGCCGCGCGGCAAAGTTACCGAGCACGTGTGGAAAGATAGCAAAGTCTTTCCCGGCACGATCCGCCGGTACTACGTTTACGTGCCCGAGCAATATGATGCGGCCAAGCCGGCGGCACTGATGGTGTTTCAAGACGGCCACGCCTACATCGACGAGGATGGCGATTTTCGCGTGCCGATGGTGTTCGACAATCTCATTCACAAAGGCGAGATGCCGGTGACGATCGGCGTGTTTGTCGATCCCGGGCATAAAAAATCGGAATTGCCGCCGGAGCGCGGCTGGCGGCCGCAGCCGGAGAATCGCAGCTTCGAGTACGACACGCTCAGCGGCGATTACGCGGAATTCCTCCTCACGGAGATTCTGCCGGAAGTTGCCAAGGAGCATCCATATCACCGACGACCCGGAAGGCCATGCGATCTGCGGCATGTCGAGCGGCGGAATTTGTGCGTTCACCGTCGCCTGGGAGCGGCCCGATGCGTTTCGCAAAGTTCTGAGCCACATCGGCAGCTTCACCAACATCCGCGGCGGCGACCGCTACCCCGGCATGATCCGCAAGGGCAGCAAGAAACGGCCGATGCGCATCTTCCTGCAGGACGGCAGCAACGACCTCGACAACGAGCACGGCAACTGGCCGCTCGGCAACCAGCAGATGTCCGCGGCGCTGAAGTTCCGCGACTACGACGTGAAATTCGTCTACGGCGAAGGCGCCCACAACGGCAACCACGGCGGGGCGATTCTGCCCGATTCGCTGCGCTGGCTGTGGCGCAGATTACAAGCTATCGGATTGAGCCTTTTACAAAAATCATTCTCATCTCACGCAGAGGCGCAGAGGACGCAGAGCAAAGTCGGACGTTTCAAACGCATCTCCGCCCCCTCTGCGCTCTGCGTGAGCGTTTTCTGATTACAGATCGCGGGTCTTCCATGCGTTCGCTTCTTCCATTTGCGCTTGTGTTATCGCTGCTCTGGCAGGTGAATGCCGATGCGGCCGCGCGGAATGTTGTCCTGTTTGTCACCGACGACCAGGGCCAGGATGCCGGCTGCTACGGCAACCCGGTGATCAAGACGCCGAATCTCGATGCGCTGGCCGCCGACGGCACTCGGTTCACGCACGCCTATTGCACGACGGCCAGCTGCAGCCCGAGTCGGTCGGTGATTCTCACGGGCCTGTTCAATCATGCGAACGGGCAGTACGGCCTGGAGCAGCGGCTACACCACTTTCGCAGCTTTGAGAACGTCAAGAGCCTGCCGGTGCGGCTGGCGCAGGCCGGCTATCGCACGGCGCGCATCGGCAAGTTTCATGTCGGTCCGGAAAGCGTGTACCGATTTGATGAGCAATTGCCCGGCAATCCACGCAACCGGCGTGGCGATGGCCGAGCGTTGCCGCGATCTCATCGAAGCGGACTCCGACCAGCCCTTCTTTTTGTATTTCTGCACGGCCGATCCGCATCGTGGCGGAGGCGTGGCCGAAGAAATTGCCGCAGCAGCCCGACCGGTTCGGCAACAGGCCGCACGGCGAGTCGTATCCAGGCATCGAGCCGGTGCATTACGATCCGGCCGACGTGATCGTGCCGCCGTTTCTGCCCGATACGCCGACCTGCCGCGCCGAGCTGGCCCAGTACTACGAATCGGTTTCGCGAGCGGATGCAGGCCTGGGCCGATTGATCGAGATTCTCAAACAGGCAGGCAAGTACGACGACACGCTGATCATCTACATTGCGGACAACGGCATTCCCTTTCCCGGCGCGAAAACGACTGTGTACGAGCCGGGCATCCGCCTGCCCTGCGTCGTGCGGAATCCGTACGCGAAAAAGCGCGGCGTCGTGAGCGACGCGATCGTAAGCTGGGTCGATATCGCGCCGACGATTCTCGAGTTCGCCGGCATCGAGTTGCCCGGCGACAGCGAGCTGCACGGCCGATCGTTCTTGCCGATTCTGGAGCACGAGAAGCCGAGCGGCTGGGACGAGATGTACGCGTCGCACACGTTCCACGAAGTCACGATGTACTATCCCATGCGCGTCGTTCGCAGCGGCCAATACAAGCTCATTTGGAACATCGCCCATCCACTGCCCTTCCCGTTCGCGTCCGACTTGTGGAATTCGGCGACGTGGCAGGACAGCCGCAAGCGCGGCGAGGATTTTGTGTATGGCAAGCGGACGATCAAGTCCCTGGTGCAGCGGCCGCACTTCGAGCTGTACGATCTGGAGCGCGATCCTGACGAAATTCAAAACCTTGCGTCCGATCCGGCGCATCGAAAGGTCCTTAAAGATCTTCAGGGCAAATTGAAGGATTTTCAGCGACGAACTGGCGACCCATGGCTGCTGAAGTGGGATCGGGAATGACGCGAAAACGTGGTTGCCCGGAAATCCCGCGAGCGACGGATCGCGGCTTTACGAGATTAGGCAGCGATTGTTCTCAATCGCCGTAGCCGTGCGGGTGTTTGCTGTGCCAGCCCAGGCCGATTCAATGATTGTGCGAACGTCTTTGTGCTTGGCTTCCCAGCCGAGCGACGCGCTTGGCGGCGGAGGCGTCGGCGACTAGTTCCGGCGGGTCGCCTGGGCGGCGCGGGCCTTCGCGCGTTGGGATCGCGTGGCCGGTGACTTCGCGGCAGCGGTCGATGACTTCTTTCACGCTGGCCCCCTGCCCTGTGCCGAGATTGAGTTTCAGTTCGTCGCCGGGCTTTAGCTTTTCAAGTGCCGCGAGGTGGGCCGGTGGCCAGATCGTCGACGTGAATGTAATCGCGAATGCAGGTGCCATCGGGCGTGGGATAATCGGTGCCGAAGACTTCGACGCACTCGCGCTGCCCGAGTGCGACTTGCAGCACGAGCGGGATGAGGTGCGTCTCGGGGTCGTGATCCTCGCCGATGGTGCCGTCGGCGGCCGCGCCCGAAGCATTGAAGTAACGCAGCGCCGCGTAGCCGAGATCGTAGGCGTGCGAGTAATCCGCCAGCGCATGCTCGATCGCCAGCTTGGTGAACCCGTACGGGCTGATCGGGTTTTGCGGATGATCTTCCGTAAGAGGAACGCGTTGCGGATTGCCGTAGGTGGCACATGTGCTGGAGAACACGATGCGGTTGACGCCGCCGGCGCGCATCGCGTCGAGCAGCGAGAGCGTGCCGACGATGTTGTTGTGATAATACTTGGCCGGCTCTACGACCGAGACGCCGACGTAGGCAAACGCGGCGAAGTGCATCACGGCTTCGATGCGCTTGTCACGAATCAGCGTCGTAATGCGTTCACGGTCGAGGAGGTCGGCCACGACGAGAGGCAGCTTGCCGACGGCGGCCCGATGGCCCTCGGCAAGATTATCGACGACCGTCACTTCGTGGCCGCTTTCGGCCAACAGCTTCGCCGAATGTGATCCGACGTAGCCAGCCCCTCCGGTGACGAGCACCCGCATGGCGGGGTCCCTCCTTGTTATGGCGCATGGGATTACGGAGCGGGCGAGTGGCCGAACCGCAGGCGCGATTTAGTGCACAAGATATTGCAAGCGGTTATGATGCGAGTAGGATAACATTTTCGGACATCGGCGCGAATCGGCCGGCTTGATAAAACAAATCAGGCGTCACCGAATTCGTGACATATCACGACTCGTGCGCTGAATTCTTGCGAATGCGGCGACGTCATAAGGCAAGGGGTATCTATGGCGCGACTGGCGGGAAAGAAGTTTTCGATCGGCGTCGACTACGGGACGAACAGCGTGCGGGCGCTCGTAGTCGATACGTCCGACGGCGCGGAAATCGCCACGCACGTCTACAACTATCCCAGCGGCGAGGCTGGCGTTTTGGTCGATCGCAATGACCCGAACCTCGCGCGGCAGAACCCGGCCGACTACATCGAAGGCTTTCACCAATCGGTGCGGCGCGCGGTCAGGGCGGCGAAAAAGAAGCGCGGGTTCAAGCCGGAAAATGTCGTCGGCATCGGCGTCGATACTACCGGCTCGACGCCGATCCCGGTGGACCGCGAAGGCACGCCACTCGCGCTGCAGCCAAAGTTCAAAAAGAGAATGGCGGCCCATGCCTGGTTGTGGAAGGACCACACGGGCCACGCCGAAGCGGCCGAGATCACCGAGAAAGCCAAGGAAGATCCGGACCGCTACCTGGCCACATGCGGCGGCACGTATTCCAGCGAATGGTACTGGTCGAAGATTCTGGCACTGTAAACGGGAAGACCCGAAGACGTTCGACGCCGCGTATAGTTGGGTCGAGCTGGCCGATTTTGTGCCGGCGTACATTACCGGCAACACCGACCCGCACACGATGAAGCGCGGCATTTGCGCCGCCGGCCATAAGGCAATGTACGGCGAGCGGTGGGGCGGACTGCCGCGGGCCGATTTTCTGGCGTCGCTCGACGAGGACCTGGCCGCAGGTGCGCGAGCATTACTCGAGCGACGTCGTGCCGGCTGATCAACTCGCCGGCCACTTGTCGTCGAGCGTGGCGAAGAAAGTTGGCCTGCCCGCGGGTATCCCGGTGGCGGTCGGCGCGTTCGATGCGCATATGGGCGCGGTCGGCGCGGGCATACAGCCGGGCGTACTGGTGAAGATCATCGGCACGAGCACGTGCGACATGATGGTTGCCCCGATGGATGGCGAGCTGCCCGAAATCCCCGGCCTGTGCGGCGTCGTGCCCGGCTCGATCATGTCGGGCATGTACGGGTTGGAGGCGGGCCAATCGGCGGTGGGCGACATCTTCAATTGGTTCGCGCGTAATCTGGCGCCGGCCAATTACACAGCCAAGGGCGACGTGCACGCCAACCTGACGCGCGAAGCCGAAAAGCTGCGCCCGGCGAGAGCGGCCTATTGGCCCTCGATTGGAACAATGGCAACCGCACGATCCTCGTCGACCCGCTGCTCACGGGTTTGCTCATTGGCCAGACGCTTCACACAACGGCGCCGGAAATTTACCGCGCGCTCGTCGAGGCGACCGCGTTCGGGGCGCTGACGATCATCAATCGCTTCGAAGAATATGGCGTGAAGGTCGAAGAAGTCGTCAACTGCGGCGGCATCGCGGAAAAGAATCCGTTCGTGATGCAGATTTACGCCGACGTCTGCAATCGGCCGATGAAAGTCAGCCGCTCGGCACAGACTTGCGCGCTGGGCGCCGCGATTTTCGGCGCGATCGTCGGCGGAGTGTACGCCAACGCTCAGGAAGCTCAAAAGAAAATGACCGGCGTTAAAAAGAAGGTGTTTAATCCGTCGAAGGACCGCGGCGCGTACGACGAGTTGTATCCGCTCTACAAATCGTTGCACGATGCCTTCGGTTTGCCTGAGCAGCAGGACTCGCAGTATCAGTGTGATGAAAGACTTGATCGCGATTCGCAACCAGGTGCGTAAAGGTTAGCCGATGCTCGAACTGCTCAAAGATGAAGTGTGCCAGGCGAATTTGGATCTGGTCGAGCACGGCCTGGTCACGCTAACTTGGGGCAATGTGAGCGGCATCAGCGAGGACCGCCGGCACGTCGTGATCAAGCCCAGCGGCGTTTCGTACGACAAGATGCGTGCCGAGCACATGGTCGTCGTCGATCTGGCGGGTAACGTCGTGGAGGGCGATCTGCGGCCCTCAAGCGATACGCCGACCCACATTTTGCTGTATCAGCAGTTTTCGGGCATCGGTGGAATCACGCACACGCACAGCCAGTTCGCGACGACTTTTGCCCAGGCCCGACGCGAAATTCCCTGCTACGGGACGACTCATGCCGACCATTTCCACGGCCCAGTGCCCGTAACGCGGCCGCTAACGAAAGCTGAAGTCGACACGGCCTACGAAGCCAACACAGGCCGCGTGATAATTGAACGCTTCGGGAATTTAGATCCGGCTGCGATGCCTGCGGTCCTCGTCGCCGGGCACGCCCCTTTCACGTGGGGCAAAGACGTGGCGGAGTCGGTGAAGAATGCGGTCGCGTTGGAAGCGGTCGCTCAAATGGCGCTCGGGGTTCAACAGATTATGCGAGACGCGCAGCCGTTGGAGTCATACATCCTGGAGAAACATTATCGGCGCAAGCATGGACCCGATGCGTATTATGGACAGGGGAAGGGAAGTGAGTAGGTAAGAAAGTGAGTAGGTGGGTTGATCGTCGTTTGCTCGTTCTCATCCATACTCACCTACTCACGAATTGACCAAGCAGGGCATTACCAAATGATCGACCTCAAGGCATTCGAGGCCTGGTTCGTCACCGGCAGCCAGCATCTGTATGGCGACGAAGCGCTGCGGCAGGTCGACCGCGATTCACAGGCCATCGTGCAAGGTCTAGCGCAGCACGCAGGGTTGCCGGTGCGCATCGTGTTCAAGCCCGTGCTGACCGGGCCGGAGGCGATCCGTGTTCTTTGCCGCGAAGCGAACGCCGCCCCAAACTGTATCGGCCTCGTGGCCTGGATGCACACGTTCTCGCCCGCCAAGATGTGGATCGCCGGCCTTTCGGCGCTCAACAAGCCGTTCGTGCACTTGCACACGCAGTTCAATCGCGACATTCCCTGGTCGACGATCGACATGAACTTCATGAACCTCAACCAATCGGCGCACGGCGACCGCGAATTTGGCTATATCGCGAGCCGAATGCGACTGCGGCGAACGGTGATCGTCGGCCATTGGCAGGATGAGGCGGCGCTGAAGCAACTGTCCGATTGGGCGCGTGCCGCGGCGGCGTGGCACGATTCGCAGAATCTCAAAATCGCGCGGTTTGGCGACAACATGCGGCAAGTCGCCGTGACGGAGGGGGACAAAGTTGAGGCTCAAATTCGTTTTGGCTATTCCGTAAACGGCTACGGCGTTGGCGATCTGGCAGCGGCAGTCAACGACGCCAGCGATGCCGAAGTGGACCGGCTTTGCTCTCGCTACGATGAAGAGTACGCGGTCGCCGAGCCGCTGCGCAAGAACGGGCCGCGCCGCCAGTCGCTGCGCGATGCGGCACGCATCGAGCTTGGCCTGCGGACGTTTCTGGAAGGCGGCGGTTTCAAAGCCTTCACCAACACCTTCGAGGATCTTCATGGATTGAAACAGCTGCCCGGCGTTGCCGCGCAGCGTTTAATGGCAGACGGTTACGGCTTCGGCGCCGAGGGCGACTGGAAGACCGCCGCGCTGGTGCGCGCGATGAAGGTAATGGCATCCGGCGCGAAGGGCGGGACGTCGTTTATGGAAGATTACACGTATCACTTGAATCCGCAGTCACGGCTGGTGCTGGGCGCGCACATGCTGGAGATCTGCCCGTCGATCGCGGCCGGCCTGCCGTTGCTCGAGATTCATCCGCTATCGATCGGCGGCAAGGAAGACCCGGTGCGACTGGTGTTCGACGCGCCGCCGGGGCCGGCCGTCAATGCGGCCATTCTCGATCTGGGAAATCGTTTCCGCATGCTGGTGAACGAAGTAGATGTCGTCGCACCGCCGGAGCCGCTGCCGAAGCTGCCAGTGGCGAGGGCCCTGTGGCAGTGCCGGCCAGATCTGGAAACTGCGGCCGCGGCCTGGATTCTCGCCGGCGGACCTCATCACACCGGCTTTAGCCAGGCTGTCACAACGGAGCAACTAGAAATGTTTGCCGAAATGGCGGGCGTCGAGCTATTAGTTATCGACCGTGCCACCTCGCTCCGCGATTTTAAGAATCAGCTTCGCTGGAATGAATTGCATTATCGGCTCGCCGGCGAATACTAACGCGGCCGTGGCACTCACACCTGCCCGAAGCGCAGCCGAGGTGCTTTTAACCCTCGCTTGCGCTTCGGGCTGGTGTTTGAACAACGTGCGCGCCTATCGATGGGCGGCTGGTAAGCACTGTCGGTTCGATGCCGGTTTCCGCCAGATAGTTTTCGCTGAGATAATTGCCGATATCATCGGCCTTGCTGGTTTCCACGAGGCTCACGGTGCATCCGCCGAAGCCACCGCCGGTCATGCGCGAGCCGATCACGCCCCGATTGGCGCCGAGTTGGCGGGCCAGATCGACTAACACGTTGAGCTCGCGGCAGCTCACCTCGTAATCGTCGCGCAGCGAATCGTGGCTAGCATACATCAGCCGACCGACTCGCGGCCAATCGCCCGCTTTCAATGCCGCGGCGGCATCGACGGTCCGCGCAATCTCGCTAATGACGTGCCGGGCACGACAGAATTCGATGGCGTCGAGCCGTTCTCGTTGCGAAGCCAGTTGCGACAGCGTTGCATCGCGCAGGGCAGCGACGCCGAGTTTTCGGGCCGCCGATTCGCATTGCGCGCGCCGCTCGGCATATTCTCCGCCGGAGAGTTCGTGCTTTACATTCGTGTTGATTATCAGCACGGTGACGGTGGGATCAATTAGTGGTATGTGCTCGATCTGCTGCGAGCGGCAGTCGAGCAGCATCAAGTGGTCGGCCCGGCACATCACGGAGGCGAACTGGTCCATGATGCCGCACGGCACACCGGCAAACTCGTGTTCGGCTTGCTGACAGAGTAACGCCTTGTCGACCGGATCGAGCGTTTTGCCTGTCATGGCTTCTATCAACGTTGCCGTAGCAACTTCCAGCGAGGCGCTGCTGGAAAGCCCCCCGCCGAATGGCACGCCCGATTCGATGATGGCCTGAAAGTCCGGCGGCTGCAGGCCGCGTTCCGCGCAGACGCGCGATTACACCAGCCACGTAGTTCGACCAGTGGCCAGGAGTCAGATGCGGAGTGGGGCGATCAAGCGAAATAGTTATTTCTTCGTCCGTCGCCACGCTGAACACGCTTGCCGTGAATGACGAATGACGAATGACGAATGACGAATGGGAAGTAAATTCGTCATTCGTCATTCGGGCTTCGTCATTTGCTTCGCCGGCGGCGATGACGCAGTAACGCTCGATTGCCATGGGCATCACGAAACCGTCGTTGTAATCAACATGCTCGCCGATGAGATTCACGCGGCCAGGCGCGGCTACGATCCAGCGCGGCGGGCGGCCGTACCGGCGCCCAAAGGTTGCTGTTGCGCTATCCATCGATTGTTGAAGCGGATTCACGTCGCCTTGAGCCATTGAGCGAGTAACACCGTCGGAAAAATGAGCGACAAAACAGCGAGGCCCCAGATCGGGCCGGCGTAGCCGATACATACTGCCGCATCGAGCACGATAATCGACTGTACGCAGTGCCGCACCGCCGCCTGAACGCGCGGCGGCGACGGCTCGGAGATCGCACGACCGCAGCGCCGCGCCGTCACCAAAGCCAGCAATCCCCACAACAGATACCAGCCGTTTCGGCTCACCGCGAGTGGCGGGTCGTGCTGCGACAGCTCAGGCGTCGCGGCGAGGAGGACCATTCCGACGAACAACACCCCTAAGCCGCCGATAAGGCGAGTCCGGGAACTGGCTCGCGCTTCGGTGCGCACGAAAATCGTCACGCCCACGATATAAATGCCAATTCCGATCGCAATTAGCCATGCGGCCGTCGTTCCCCACCTCACATTCGAACTGGCCGCTTCAGCGGCCAGTGGCCCCAGACTCATCCCCAACAGCACATTGAGCATCCGGCACGCGCCCATCGCCAGCGGCGCAAACGGCGTACGCTTGAGCACAGCATCGTACAACACAACGCAAAACGCGAGCAGCGTAGCGACCACTCCAGGCCGCCAGTCGGCCGCGATGAAACTCGCATACGACGCAACCAGCACACCGCTGGCCAGCATCGCCCAGCCGACGGCTGCCGCAGTCGGCAGCGAAACGCGGCCAGAAGGAATTGGCCGCTGCGGCTGGTCGCGCGCGTCGACTTGGGCGTCAAAGACGTCGTTGAGCACCATCCCGCTCAGATAAAGCACGCACGAGGCAGCGGCCAACAACGTGAAGTGCCCAACCGGCTGCAAATTCCCGTGAGTGACGAGGTAACCCATCGCCACATCGGCCACGGCCGTCAGGACGTTGGCTAATCGCAGCAGCTGCAGCCAGGCAAATGATTCTTTCCGCACGCCGTTCATCAATGACTCTGCTTCCTCTGCTACCTCCTGTTCCAACATACTTTTTTAACAGGAGGAAGCAGAGGGAGCAGAGGCCAAACGTTAGCCGACAACTTCAACTTCGTTGCACCTGGCTCAATGTGGCTTCGAGATACTGTTTTGCTTCGCGGGCAGCCGCGTCGGGGTCGTCGATGTAGGGATAGAGCTCGACGGTGAGCCAGCCGGCATAGCCGGTTTCGCGGATGGCTGCGATTGTGGCGGCGAAATCGATGGCGCCGCGGCCGGGGACCAGATGTTGGTGCACGCGCGTCGCGGCAATGTCTTCGAAGTGATAATGGCGCGTGTGCGGCCGCATTTTGGCCACCCAGTCTTGCGGATCTTCGCTGACACAATAAGCGTGGCCAATATCGAAGTTGAGGCCGACCATTGGCGAATCGATGCGGCTGACGAACTCCAAATACTGATCGAATCGCTCAATCAACAGACCCGGCTCTGGCTCGATCAACAATGGCACGCCAAGCCGCTCGGCCACTTCGATGCACGGCATCAGTTCCTCGTAAAACACCGCGGCGCCGGCGTGCCAGGATTGGCCTTCGGCCAACGGGCCGCCCGGCTCGGTGGTGATATGTGGGGCACCCAGATCGTGCGCGAGCTGCAAGGCCCGCTTCGTGTGCTCACGGCGGATGGCCCGGTAATGCGGGTCGGGTTCGATCCAACTGGGATGCCAATAGGGCTGCCGCGGGTCGGCCACCGCGTTCATCATGAACGCGTTGATATTGGAGATCGTCAGATCGTGCTTGGTGAGCGCGTCGCGGATCGCATGTTTTTGCTCTTCAAGCAGGCCGGCCGGCCAGGCATGCGGTACATCGGCCAACAACTCGATGCCGCGATAACCGAGCGCGGCAATGCGGGCGATCGTTTCGGCGATTGAAAAACGCAAGTAGGCGTTAGAACTGAATGCCAATTTCATATCTTGGTCTCACGCAAAGGCGCGAGCGCGAAGGCGCGTATCGAAAATCCTGCCGTATTCATTTTCAACCTTGCGGACATCCCACTTTCGAGTTGTTATGAAGCCTGGACTTTGCGCCTTTGCGCCTTTGCGTGAAGTTTTCGCGCACTATTTGTTGCGTTCTTGACGCCACACGGGGTCCAGGTGCGAATCGTCCGACTTGGGCCAGCGGGTGAGCGTCACCTTTTGCCGCGTGTAGAACAGAATACTTTCGGTGCCTTGGATGTGCAGGTCGCCGAAGAACGAGCGGTTCCAGCCGGTGAAAGGGAACCAGGCCATCGGCGCCGGCACGCCGACGTTGATGCCGATCATGCCGGCGTTGAAACGGCGTTTGAATTCGCGCGCGGCGTAGCCGCTACGCGTGAAAATCGCCGCGCCGTTGCCGAATTCGCATTCGCGGCCGATGGCGAGCGCTTCGTCGAGATCGGCGGCACGCACGACGGAAAGCACTGGTCCGAAGATTTCCTCCTCGCCAGACTCGCATGTTCGTGCGCACGCGATCGACAACACTTGGCCCAAGTAAGAAGCCGTCGGACTTGAACTCTCGGCGGCCATCGAGCGCCACGGTCGCGCCGTCTTTCTTGGCAATGTCCAAATAACTGGCGACACGGTCGCGATGCTCGGCCCGGATCACCGGCCCCATGTCGACTGACTCATTGCCATCAGTCGGTCCGACGCGCAGCGTTCCGGCATAATCGACCAGGCCTTCCACGACCGGATCGCCCGCCTTCCCGATGGCCACGGCCACGCTGCCGGCCATGCACCGCTGCCCGGCGCAGCCGTATGCCGACGCGGCAAGCGCCTTTACGGATTGCTCCATGTCGGCATCGGGCATGATGACGAGGTGATTTTTCGCGCCGCCTGCGGATTGCACGCGCTTGCCCGCTGCCGTGCCGCGCTCGTAGATGTACTTGGCGACCGCCGTGGAGCCGACAAACGAAATCGCCGCCACCTGCGGATGATTCAGCAGCGCGTCGACACATTCCCGATCGCCGTGCACGATGCTGAACACGCCGTCGGGCAAGCCGGCCTCGGTCAGCAGCTCGCCGAGCCGCACGGCCGAAAGCGGCACTTTCTCAGACGGCTTCAAAACGAACGCGTTTCCGCAGGTGATCGCCACCGGGAACATCCACAGCGGCACCATGGATGGGAAGTTATATGGAGTGATGCCAACGCACACGCCTACCGGGTAGCGCACCGCCTCGGCATCGACGTCCACGGCAATGTTCGGCAGCACATCGCCCGCGATGAGACTCGGTATGCCGCAAGCGAACTCGACGACTTCGATGCCGCGATTGACTTCGGCTCGAGCCTCGGCGAGCGTCTTGCCATGCTCACGCGTGACGAGCGCGGCAAGCTCCTCAAAGTGCTGCTCCAAGAGCGCCCGGAAGCGAAACATCACGCGGGCCCGCTCGACGACCGGTGTATCACTCCAAGCCGGCAGCGCCGCAGCGGCCGCCTTCACCACCTCGGCCGTTTCTTCTGACGTGCAGAACGGAACAACGGCGATCACCTGGCCGGTCGAGGGATTGTACACCTCGCCAGAGCGCGTACTTTCGAGTCTCGTCCATTTGCCGCCGGCAAGAATCGGCACAGTTTCTACCGCCGAAGCGTGCGGCATTTTCACGGCGGACATGATCCGTCTCCTCGCGCTGCAATACGAGTTTTGCGGCTGATCGGTTATCCTACCAGTTTCCAGCCATTTGCGCCAAATGAACGAACAAACAAGAGCCGCGTCTTCCACCACCGCGCGAAAAGGTGCAGGTATCGGTCGCAAAATGCTCCGAGTGGTCTCGATATTGTGCGTGGCGACCGCTGCTCCGCTGGTCGTGCTCTGGGTACGCAGCTACGATCACGCCGATCGCATCCATGGCCGGTTATGGGAACGGAACTCCTTCCTCATGGCATCAAAGCAAGGCCGAGTAACCGCCGTTGCTTTCCGTTGGCACGGTGCGGCGAATTGGTGGCAGTGGGGTGCTCACAGTTTTGCGGTCGATGATGAGATGTCGTTCCCGGTCGGCAGCGTGCGGCAGTACGAATCGGGACTCGGCTTCGGCACCATCTCCAACCCAACGTACATGGTTACTCGCTCGACGTTTGAGACGCCAGAGGGCGCGACGATCTTGATTTCTGGCGCCGCCGTCGCAACGCTGCGCGGCTCCGGAGTCATCGTGCCATATTGGTCTCTAGTGCTCGCGGCCGGATTGTTGGCCATCGTCGCCGCGCTGGAACGGCCGTGGCGCTACTCGACTCGGAGCTTGCTGATTGCATTTACACTAGTGGCGATGGTACTTGGCCTGGCGGCCGGACTGGACAACAGGCCGGACCCGTGGACGCTCGATATTCCGGCGCCGCTAGATGAGTTATAGTTAGACTCAAAGCCGTGCCAAAACTAAGCATTTTTGTAAGCCACAGAGGACACAGAGTTCACCGAGAGGAAGGAGGAGGGATGAGTGAGGAGCGATTTGTTGCTTGCCGGCTGAGGGGGCAAGTCGACATCGACTTTCACTTTTCAACATTTATCTTTCATCTTTCCTCCGTCTTCACCATGTGCACTCTCAAAAGACTCTGTGATCTCTGTGGACTCTGTGGCAAAAAATAACCAACGGAAGGGCCCACTCATGCCCAGAATCGTCCGCGGCGGTTTGATTCAAGCCACGTTGTGCGAGCCTGCGACTTCGCCCGTCGAAAAGATCAAGCGGGCGATGATCGACAAGCATGTGGCGCTCATTGATCAGGCCGCCGCCAAAGGCGCGGAAGTTGTGTGCCTGCAAGAATTGTTCTACGGGCCGTATTTTTGTGCGGAACAGCAAATGAAGTGGTACGAGCTTACGGAGCAAATTCCTGGGCCGACCACAAAGCTCATGCAGGACCTGGCCAAGAAGCACAACATGGTGATGGTCGTGCCAATGTATGAGGAAGACCTGCCGGGCGTGTACTACAACTCGGCTGCGGTCATCGACGCCAGCGGCGAATATTTGGGCAAGTTCCGCAAGATTCACATCCCGCATTGCAACCCGGGCTTCTGGGAAAAGTTTTATTTTCGCCCCGGAAACTTGGGGTACCCGGTGTTCGACACGAAGATCGGCAAGGTCGGCGTATACATTTGCTACGACCGCCATTTTCCGGACGGCGCACGGTGCTTAGGGCTCAACGGCGCCGAGATCGTTTTCAACCCGTCGGCGACGGTTGCCGGGCTGAGCGAGTATCTGTGGAAGCTTGAGCAGCCGGCCCACGCGGTGGCGAACCAGTATTTCGTCGGCGCGATCAACCGGCCCGGCTGGGAAGAACCGTGGCGCATCGGCGAGTTCTACGGCCAAAGCTACTTCTGCGACCCGCGCGGCCAGTTCGTCGCCCAGTCCAGCAAGCGCACCGAGGACGACATCGTGATCGCCGACATGGACCTCGACGTGATCCGCGAAGTCCGCAACGTCTGGCAATTCTTCCGCGACCGCAGACCCGAAACCTACGGTGCAATCACAGCGCTTTAAGTCGCCGCGCAGCGGCGAGAGCGCTTAGCCGGGCGGCGTCAGCCCCCGGCGAAGAGATTATGCGCCAGGAGAGCCGCGCAGCGGCGACACGATCCTTGGACCCGATGTGTCGAAGTGTCGCCGCTGCGCGGCTTACATAGCCCGAGGGCGACTTCCTTTCCGTGGGTTGACACCCACGGCTATGTGCTGTCGCCGCTGCGCGGCTGCTCGGTAATCGCGATCGTCAAAGCGACTCGCACACCAAATCGCCGACCTGGGTGGTCGTGTAGCCCATCTTGCCGGCGGCTTGAGATTTCATTTTCGTGCCGGTGACTTTTTGGATTGCGTCCATCACGCGCTGCGCGGCTTTCGCTTCGCCGAGCTGGTCGAGCATCATGCTGACGGCGTTGATGGCGGCGATCGGGTTGATCTTGCCGGTGCCGGTGTACTTCGGTGCGCTGCCGCCCATCGGCTCGAACATGCTGACGCCGCCGGGATCCGGGTTGATGTTGCCGCCGGCGGCGACGCCCATGCCGCCCTGGATGATGCCCGAGAGGTCGGTGATGATGTCGCCGAACATGTTCGTGGTGACGATCACGTCGTAGAACTCAGGGTTCTTCACGATCCACATGCAGCAGGCGTCGACGTGGTTGTAGTCCTTCTCGACGTCGGGGTACTCGGCGCCGACTTCCTGGAACGTGCGCCACCACAGGTCGTGGCCGATGGTGAGCACGTTCGTCTTGGCGACGAGCGTGAGCTTTTTGCCCTTGGGGTTGTTGCGCTTGCGTGTCAGCTCGAAGGCGTAGCGAATGCAGCGCTCGCAGCCGCTTGCGCGTGTAGATGGCCGTCTGCGTGGCGACTTCGTGCGGCGTGCCCTTGTGCATGAAGCCGCCGGCGCCGCAGTAGAGGTCCTCAGTGTTCTCGCGGACGACGATGAAGTCGATGTCCGCGGTGCCTTTGTCGCGAAGCGGCGTTTCGACGCCGGGGAACAACTTCACCGGCCGCAGGTTGATGTACTGGTCGAGGCCGAAGCGCAGGTCGAGCAGCAGCTTGCGCTCCAGGATGCCGGGCTGCACGTCGGGATGCCCGACCGCGCCGAGGAGGATTGCATCGAACTTCCGCAGTTGGTCGAGACCGTCGGCGGGCAGGGCTTCGCCCGTTTTGAGATAGCGGTCGCCGCCCCAATCGAGGTGCGTGAGATCGAACTTCAAATTCTCTAGTTTGGCGACCGCCTGAAGGACTTTGACGCCCTCGGCGGCAACTTCCGGCCCAGTGCCGTCGCCGCCGATGACGGCAATCTTGCGCGTAGCACTCATGTTAATAGCTCACAAATCGTTTAACTGTGTTCTGCGCCATGGAAACGCGACATTTTAGCAGACGCCCGATGAACGCAGTAGGTGGGCCTAAGTAGCAGGCACCACTCCGTGTGCCGTCCGCTGGCGAGCGCTAACATCCACTGAATTCGCTGCTACGGCATGCGGAGCATGCCTGCTACGAAGATTCGTTGCGCCACAATTGCTTGCGAGCCGGCCGGCGAATTGCGTGATAAGCAGTGTGGCCGCATTGTCGCCGCGGAGCTTTAGCTCCCGGCGCAGCTTTTCTGGATCGATATCAACGCCGCGTTTTTTGATTTCGAGCCGGCCGATGCCGCGCTCGCGCAAATGCTGTGCAATGGAGCGCACGCGCAATGGCAGCACGTCTTCGATTTTGAAGCAGCTTAGCGCCGTATCCGCAATCAGCGCATTGCCAGTGAAATAGCTTGGTCCCGTGGCGAGTGCCGAAAGTTCGTGCTCCGCGGCGAGCGCGCCTTGCAAGTGCGCCGCTCGTACGGCCGGGTCGATGTCGAAGATGAATTTGCCGAGCATGTTTGTGAGGGGAATTGGTTGATCCGGCTGGCCGGTGATTGTGCGCGTTGAGGCGCCGGAGCCGGACTTCGGCGAGCTCAGTCGAGCTGGGTTGGCCCGGCTCGCTGCAGAAGTAATAAGGATGGTGGCTTGGCGGAGGCCGGGCTTGTGCGCAAGATCGCCGTGCCAGGCGACGAGTTGCCGGCATTCGCCGTCGCGGCTAATCCATTCGAGTTCGCAGCGATCCGCCCATTCCCGCGGCACCTTGGTCGCCGGTGCGAGCTTTACTGCCGCATGCGGCACGCGCGCGAGCAAGCGATCTATCGTATCGAGACTTGGTTGGCACGCGTCCAGCGACGTTGTACGGCGGCCAGTGGCGCGCCGATCCGGATCGATGTGCCATGCTGTGACGCCATTCAATTCAAAATCTTCGACGCGTGCAGCAACAAATCTGACATGATCGGCTGCAGCGAGGTGCAAATTGTTCAGTTCTGCAAAGTGGGCGGCAACTGGATCACGGTCGACTCCAACGACGACGTTGTCCTGTGACAACGCGTGTAAGTCGCCGCCGATGCCGCAACACAGGTCTGCGATCGCTGGGGCGTTTGCAGGTGCGACCGCCGGGGGCGGGGACGCCCCGGCTCGCTGCGCAGTGAAGCGAGTGGCCTTGTGGCGTGCGGCCCACTCATCCGTTGCTTGTTCCAGGCCGACGCGGGTGAAGAACATCCGGTCGGCGGCGGTGAATTTTTCTTTCGCGCGGCGACGCAGCTCCACCTGCTCCAGAAGCAAATGCGCCTTTTTGGGCGATAGGTGGCGTCGCAGCCGTTCAATGACGGTGTGTAAAGGCTTCTCAGCCGCCGCCAACTCGGCAAGATATGCGGCCGCTTCGTTCCCGGTCAGCCATTTGTATTCGGCAATATCGCTACAGACGCTCATCTGGGCGTCGATTTCCACGGCGGACAGTAAACAGGCCGAAAACGACTATGGCGAACTGCGAAATTACAACGGCCAACGTGTTATGTCCCGTTTGATCATGATAGCCATCGTGTTGGGTACCGCGATAGGCATGCCGTACATGGCGTCGCGGTCGTCGAAACTAACCGTGGCGCCTCCCACGCCTGCCGCGGCCGCACCACCCGAGTCCGGACCTACGGCGGAAACTCCCCAACCGGCTGCAATTCGCGCCGAGCCGACGAAGTTGCCGGTCCCGGGTCCCGGCTCGTTGATGTACGACAGCCCGGTGCCACTCGATGGCGCGCAGATCCACGCCGTCGAACAGGTGCTGCGATTCGACCTGACCAAGGACTGGGTCTATCGCACGTGGGCCCGCAAGTCAACTGGCCCAACCGACGTCGGCTTGTTTGCCGTTCGCGTTCCGCTTGTGACCGGCACTCACTTGGGAGCGCTGGCCGGCTCGTTGACTTACTATTTCAACTCGAACAGTGTCGTGGAGCACATTTCATTCCGCGGCCGCACGGGCGACACAACGCAGTTGGTGAATTTCCTCGCGCGAACCTATGAATTCCAACGAGCAGCCGCGCCGGTAGGCGAACAACTGTATCAAGTCAAGCGCGGCCGCCGCATTCAAAGCGAGCTGCGCACGCGGCCGGAGCCGGTGCTGTGGTCCACTTCGCCGCACAGAAGCATTGGCGTTGAATTGGAACTGGCGCGACCGGACTCCAAGCGCCTGCTGCCACCGCGGCCATCGTCGCTAGATATCCCGCCGTCAGCAGCGGGCGCAGCAACGCCGGTGGAAGGAGTTGATTCGGCGTCGAGCGCGAGTTCGTACGTCGATAAAATGCGCTACGCTACCCCGCAGGAAGAAGGCCAAGTGCTTTGGAAGCGCTGGCCAAATTGAGCAGGGAGCAGGGAGCGGAAGTAAAGCCTGGATGGAATGCTGACTGCGTCGTAATCTCGCCCCGGTTTAATAAACCGGCTATGGTAGGCGCATGGGAGATGCGCCGCCGGAAGTCGTGCCTTGTCCGCCGAATCGCCGAGCCGAAGCGCTTTCGCTCGTGCTTTGCGAGATTGCCCCCAGCCAGCGTCGAGAAATCGCTGGCGAACTCTTAAAAACGTCGTCCAGTTACGATTCTCCGACGGCGACAGGACTCATTGTCGCCATGCGCGGCGACATTCTGTGCGGCGCCGTTTGGCCGCAGCCGCAGCCGGGAAACACGGCCGTCCTGTGGCCGCCACAGCTTGTTGCCGGAGAGACAGAGCCGACTGGATTTGAGCTGCTGCGAGCCGCGGTCGATTGGCTGGACGGCGCCGCGATTGGCATGGCACAGGTCCTGTTGCCCAGACGCGATGAACCTGTTGTGCCCCTGCTCGAAGCGGTCGGATTCTGCCATCTTGCCGAGTTGTTGTATTTGACGTGCGAAGCGGATCGCTTTTCAACGGAGCCACAGGCTGAACGCGAACTGCAATTCGTGCCTTACGACGAGCGCAACCGCGAGCGGCTCGGCAACTTAATCGAAGAAACGTACGTCGGCACCCTCGATTGCCCGGCTCTCAACGGCGCACGAGGAATGGATGACGTCATTGCGGGGTACAAAGCCACGGGGTTGTTCCGCCCAGAGATATGGCAAATAATTCGCCACAGTGGCGAGGACGTTGGCGTGCTGCTGCTCGCCGATCATCCCAGTGCGCGACATTGGGAGCTTGTGTATATGGGGCTTGTGCCGAAAGCGCGCGGTCGTGGCTGGGGACGGCAAATCACACAGCATGCGCAATCTTTGGCCCGGCTTGCCAACGTTGAACGAATTGTGTTGGCGGTTGACGCAGCCAATTCTCCGGCATTGGAAATGTATCGCGCCATGGGCTTTGAAAAATGGGATCGGCGGCACGTATTCGTGCGCTTCGCATCGACCTCGTGATGCAACCGTGCGAAATACACAGCGTTCCTCGGCATTTTCTTGTGAAGTGCGCGGCGCAGTTTTGGCACGCAGAATCGAAAACAGTTTTTCCACGCTGCGCGCCGACCGCGCGAAAAATATTTTTTCGGCGCCTCGTAGCCGCAAACTCCATGTATTCCGCAGATCGCGCGCGTTTTCATAACGAGACCGACAAGCTTTCCTGCCGCGCGGCAAAAACCCCTTTGACATCACTGCTAGCGGGTATAGAATCGGCGACTCGGCCAATCGCTTATGATGCTTCGCCCGACAAAGCGCAGCAGAGCGGCGATTGGACGAGATTATGCGGTGACAACAATCGGGGCGCGGTCGGAATGCAAATCGGGCGTCAAAACTGGCCTGGCTCGCCGGAGCCAAGGCGGCGGCGGTCCGAATGGCTGACTGGCCTTTTCTTTAGTTCGCGCTAGTTTCTCCTAAGTGCAGGGCGGCGAAGGCGTCGCCGGCGCGTTGCAATGATGCAAAGCGTCCTGCGCTCGGGGTCTGCGCCAACGGATGCAAGGAAGTCGTCATGGAAGATTCTCACGTTGTGGCGGCGCTATCGACACAACTGGCTCAGCGGATCGGCATGAAGCGATTCTCGACATGGTTCGGGCCAGAAACGCGGCTCTGTGTGGGCGGCGATCGGTTGACGATCCGGGCGGCGAATTCCTTTGTGCGCGACTGGCTGCGAAATAATTATGCCGACGAAATTCGTGCTTGCTGGGAAAGCGTTACCGGCAGTGCGCTGCCGGTCGAATTCGATGTGGATGCCGCGCCGGAAACCACGCAAGTGACGTCGGCAACAACGCATGCAGAACCGCCGAAGTGCACCGAGGCATTTCATTGTGGCAGCGTCGACGCGAAGCCACATAGTAACGGCGCCAAAGGACCTGAGCCGTCGGGGCAGCGCGGCGTGGCTGGCCTCGCCAAGTTCGTCGTTGGACCGAGCAACGAAGGAGCGTTTCGCGCCGCGGAATTAATCGGCCGCGGACGCCACCAGGCATCTCCGATACTGTTCTGCGGGCCCACGGGCGTCGGCAAGACGCACCTGTTGCGCGGCATCGTTCGCGAGTTTCGCCGTCACCACCCACATGCGGCCGCTGCCTATCTTTCGGCCGAGCAATTCACCACCGGATTTGTGGAAGCGATTCGTGGCGGCGGCTTGCCGAGCTTTCGTCAGAAGTGCCGCGGTGCGCGGCTGTTGGTGATCGACGACGTACAGTTCTTCGCCGGCAAGCAGCGCACGATCGAGGAACTGCAACACACGGTCGACTCGCTGCTGGCCGATGGACGCCAGCTCGTGCTCGGCAGCGACCGCAGCCTGGCCGAGCTACGTCCGCTAGGTCGGGAGATGACTTCGCGTTTATCCGGAGGCCTTGTCTGTGAT
Organism: uncultured Planctomycetota bacterium; assembly: GCA_963713365.1. Lineage (GTDB taxonomy): Bacteria > Planctomycetota > Planctomycetia > Pirellulales > Lacipirellulaceae > JABDGM01. The sequence continues at coordinate 37,019 of CAVQLN010000020.1, forward strand.
ATCGAGCCGCCGGAATTCGCGACGCGCGTTGCCATCCTGCGTCATTTGAGCAATGAGCTGCAATTGACGCTTGGCGATGACGTCCTGTCGGCGGTCGCCACGCAGATCACCGCGGGTGCGCGCGAGCTTCGCGGAGCCCTCCACCGCCTGCATGCGGAATGCCATGCCGAACGGCAGCCGATTACGCGCGAGCTGGCCGACCGAGCCCTAGTCGACATGGCCCGGCATTGCACGCGCACGGTTCGGCTGGCCGACGTGCAACAAGTCGTCTGCGACATGTTCGGTGTCGAGCCGGCCCAATTGCGATCCGATCGCAAAGCCCGATCGGTGAGCGAGCCGAGAATCCTGGCGATGTGGCTGTCGCGGAAATACACCCGTGCTGCGTGGAGTGAAATCGGCGAGTTCTTCGGCCGCCGCAGCCACAGCACGGTCATCTCGGCGCACCGCCGGGTGGAAAAGATGATCAGCTCACAAGCACAGATCGACGTCCACGATCAGCCCTGCGGCGTGGAAGAGGCAATCCGCCGGCTGGAGCAGAAGCTGCGCACGGCATAATTACACAAGCCCCAAGCGCAAGCGAGGGAAAATCGACGTTCGTCGCTCGAAGGAGCGCAGTCCTTCGCTTTTGCTTCGCGCAAAGCTACGCGCGATCCCTCGGCGGCGCTTCGGGCTTACTTTGCGATTACGTTTGATTGCACGAGGCCAATCGATTCAAACCAACGCCGCGGCATTATACCCAAGGCAATCAGCGCTAGCTGCGAAGCGCCGAAGACGAGCAGCCACATGGCCGTGCTGCTTTCCGAGGCCCCGTAGGCGTGCAACCCTTCGCCAAGCTCGTTCACGCCAAAATACGACCAGGTGGTGACGATGTTGCCGCCGACGGCAAGCGTGGCCAGGCCGCGGGCTTTCACCATGCCGCCCCAGCGGGCATGCAGCACCAAGGCGTTCCACAACACAATCATCAGCGCGCCGTTCTCTTTGGGGTCCCAGCCCCAGAAGCGGCCCCAAGAATCGTCGCCCCACAGGCCTCCCAGCACCGTGCCGACGAAACTAAAGAAAACTGCAAAGCAGAGCGTGCCGTATAGCATCCGCGTGAGCTGGCGGCGCGATTCATCGTTCAGCACGGGAAACACGTGGGCCAACAGGACGTAAACGATGCCCCACAGTCCGGCGGTGTACGTGGCCGCGTAGCCCATGTTGATGCGTCACTACGTGAGTGGCCAGCCAGAACTGCGTATCGAGCACGGCCTGCAGCACGATGAACGTATCGCCGTCCAGCGAAAGAAAATGGGCGACCAGAAGCGTGAGGAAACCAATGACGGATGCGACGATGTTGCCCAAGCCGAGCCGGTGAATCAATTCGAATAACAGAGCCAGGATCACACCGCCCCAGCCGATAAATATGGCCGTCGAGTAAAGATTGGTGATTGGCGGTCGGCCCGAGATATAGATTCGGGCAATCAAGGCAAACGTATGCAGCACAAGTGTCAATCCGAGCAACCACATCGACCCGCGGCGCAGCGGCTCGCTCCAGCCGATCCAGGAAAGCACACCGAGCACGAAAGCAAATACGTACAAGGCCGCCGCGTAGTAAAACGGGCTGAATTGGTTGTAAAAGACTTCGAAATCGACCTTCGATTTCGCAAGGATTTCCGCTCGTGCCGCTCCCGACTCTTGCAGCGCATTCGCATTTTCGGCCAGCGAACTTTCATAATCGCCCAAGACGCGACGATATTCGGCCAAATATTTGTTGAACTCGCCCGCATTGTCTCGAGCATAGGCGGAAAGCATCGAGCTCAGCGCCAGAGTCGCTGGGTTCGGCTGCTGATTCGAGATGCGGTCGCGTAGAACTTCGTACTCCGCCTCCAAAAGCGGAATCCAATTCGTCGTAGCGTCTTTGGGCGGCACAGCGTGCGGCGCTTGCGCTTCCCGCAATTTTCCAATAAGGTCTCTGCGTCGCAGCGATACTTTCCTGTATTTCTTCTCGTTCTAGCGATATGGGCGGTGACTGGAACGACAAGCTCACAGCCATGTACAGGTTGCGCTTCACCGCGAGCTCAATCACCTTGTTCTGGAACAGCGAGCGCTCTTCCTCGGGAACCTTTGCGGCCAGGTCGATCTGCCGATTCAATTCGCCGCGCTTCTTGTCAAGCTCGTTGAGCGAGTAGCGCCAATGCCCCGGCCGATACTCCAGGCCCAACGTATCAACCAAATCCAGATTCTCGACACGGAATACCTGATGATCTTCTGCGCGCGGCACGCCTGAGATCACATCCAACAGCCAGCCGATCGCCGGTTTAAAAGTTTTCTCTTTGTCCTTGTCGACGACAACCAGCTCCTGGCGCCCGGAGAGGATTTGCAGCGTGTTGCGCGCCAGCGTATCGTAAGGCTTGATCCGGCCCTGATAGGCCAACGGCAGCTTGCCGAACTCGTAGATTTGCATCTCGCTGGGCTTCGATTCGGGCATTCGCGCTTTGCTTACGACGTAGCCAGCGAAGACAACAACCACAAGAGCGGGAAACCATTTGGAAAATGTGGTCCAGCCGCTGCCGGCAGGAGCGAAGCCTCGATTATCTTTAACTGCGCGGCCGTTGCCCGCGTGATGCAGCCCGTTCGCCGACTCTTTTATTCGCGCCTCCTCCGCACGGCGGAGTAGAAAGCGCACTAACATGATGCCGAAGTGCGCCAGCATGCCGGTGGCCACAAGCATGCACGCCACGTACGGCGTCATCCAGCTTGGATTATCGACGACTGACAAGATCGTCATTTGCTCAGTCGTAGGGTCAAAATCCGCCTGGTAAAACGTAATCCCGTCGTAACGCAACGGGTTGTTCATGCGAATGAGCATCTCGCGGTCGATGTTGTGCCGCGGGTCCTTAAGCTCGACAAGCGATGAATAGTTCTTCGCCGTGTTCGTGCCGGTGTACCGATCGAAGCGAAAATCCTTCAGCGTCAGAGTGTACGGAAAATGAATCCGTTTGAATCTCAAGGCCAGGTCATACTCTTTTCCGTCGACCTCAATTGCTTGGTCATCCAAGTGCGGCGAGGTAAGATAGGTGCCTAAGGAGCTGCCGGATTCCTTCGAGAATAGCTCGACGTACGCGGCGGGCATGTCCACGATCTTTGCCCGCTCACCTACGCCGGTTGCCTTTTGTACTTCCTCGGCGATCACTTCCTTGCCGAAGCCCGCGCTTGCCCCATTGGCTTCATTCCCCGCCGGCGCGCGTATTCTCGAGTTCTCCAGCCAGCGATGAACGTGCACTTTGAATGGAAGCTCAGGATGCTCGATCGGGCCATCCGCGCCGACATTTGCCTGCAACAGCGAATCCGGGACCACGGTAACGTGGTCTTCAGCCGCGTTGGAGCGGTCGATAATTGAAAGCTCTGCGCTGCGATTGTCGTCGGAGAAACTGGCCGTCGCGCCTTCGACAATGGTCATCTGCGATTCTTGGGCTGCGATGCCCGTGAACAGCTCGCTGAACATCATCAGCGCGATTCCGCCGTGCAGCAGGACGATTCCGGCGCGCTTGCGGAACACCAAGACACAGCCCACCAAGAGCACGATGCCTGCGGCAGTTCCCTTCACGAGCTGCCAAAGAATTCGAAGCCCGGCGTCATCCAGCCGCGCTTGAGGGTTCGCCAGTAGCCAGACCGCCAGCCCGGCCAGCAGCACTTCCAGGCCGAGAAACACCCGCCACTCAACCGACCGCAATCGCGAGCCAGCGAATATCACTCCATAGGCGCCGGCAATCGCCGCAATCGCCAGTGAGCCGCGAAAACACTGCCAAAGTAAATCGCAGAAAGCTGGCGAGAGCTCGCTTTCGATGGCATCGTTCATGCCGCTTTGAATTACGAAGTACGTGACAACAAGGCCAGCCACAATCGTGGTGGCGCCGATCGCCAGTCGGCGGCCTGACGCGGAAATTCGGAACCGGACCGCATGCGCGGCGGCGAGGTTCAGCAGTAGCAGCGCCCCAATAAAGTTGCCGCCGAGAAAATAAAATCCTCCGCCCAAGTCCCACTTCACGTCCTTGAAGAAAATCTGGACGAGTCGCTCGAACGTGACAAATTCAATCCAGGAAAACCACGTGCGGAAATACGTTTCGTTGACGACGTACCAAACGTCATGGTCCTTTTGCGCCAGGGTGCCAGTGAAGATTAGGAATATCGACAGAGCGAAAAGAACGACCGTCAGCCGCAGCGAAGCGAACACGGACAGCACCTGCCGCACGCCAAACTCAAGCGACGAGAGCTGCGTATTCGGCTCGGCCGATTTGCGGGCAATGCTTCGCGGCAGGGTCAGCTCACTTGTCGCCATTGGGTACTCCACTGCCGTCGGAAAACTTCATCGACTTCAGGAATGCCTTGAAATTCTCTTCTTCAGCGATCACAGTGTCACGCGCTCCAAGCAGCTTAATGAACCAGATTTTCTCGCCGCTCGTGACCATCGCGGCCAAAGTCGCCTTTACGATTTTCGACTCCTCAGGTTTCGACGCATCCGGGATCAACCGCACGTACTCTTCTTGCTCGCCGTCGATCTCGGTCGATTCGGTGGAATCTTTAAGCTGACTTTCCTCGATTCTGGCCAGGCCGACTTCCGCACGCCAGCGATTCACATTCGAGAGAGGATCGGCAATCATTGGGCCAGCGTTGGCGGGAAAGTCTATCAGTGTGACAGTAGCACTTTGGTCATCGCTGCCGATGGCGAATTCCGCTTTCCGAAGGCCGCCCGCGGCAACTGGCCGCCATGACTTGGGCGCTTCAAACTTTGGAACACCGGCGGCCGCGTTGACTGCCGCAGGCGTGTTGCTCGGCGGCGCGGCCAAGGAATCGATTGGCGGGTGACCGGCCGGAAGTTCAGCGTTCGCCCCCGGCGCTGTGCGACTTGGGGCACCTGCCCCACCGCCGGCAAACGGCGCCATCATGCCGGCCCCTGCAGATTGCCCGCGCAAATCCACCAATGTGATGGTCGCATCGCCCGCCTTAACCTCAGACGTTACATCTTTCAGCTGCTGCGGACCAATCGGTGCCAATTGCATCTGGCCTCGCCAACGGTTGACGTTGCTTACCAAATCGTCTTCCGTGCCGCGCCATGGCAGTGCGGTAACCGACATTTCGAGTGGCTTGCCGTCGGTCGGGACCCAAATCGTCGCCATGCGCATCCCGCTGCCCGCGTCCTCTTTCCAGCCGGACGGCACTTTCCAAATCGGCCGCCCGTCGTCACCCGTTTTGAGATTGGTGAAAAACTCATCGATTTCGGCTTTTCGCTCTTCGACGGCACCTGCAGGGCCGACGACTTTGAAAAATGTCGCCCGGTCTCCCGCCGGCAGAATGGCGACGAGCATGCGATCGGGAGCCTCGCTGGAATCGCCCGGCTGCAATGGTGAGCCATTCGATGTGTGATTCTCCGATGCCGCATTGGCGGCATTCTGAGTGGGCTTTGCCACCGAATAGGTTCGGATCTGCTCTTTCGCTTCGCAGCCAACGAGAAGCAGAACTGCGGCAAGGGAAACCAACAAACGATTCGAAATCCACTGCGAAGTGCGATTAGCCATGACTACGTCAGACCTGCAGGACCAGAGAGTGGGCGCGGCGGGGTCGGCTTTCCGGGCGTCGTTAGGAGAGTGAGCCGATTGACGAATTATAGCCGTTCGCGGTGCCTGTGGTACCGCAGATTCGGCCGTATGCCCGACACGGAGTGACTGCCGGCGGTGCTCGACAGGTTTCTACGCGCCGAAGCAGCTCGCCATCCCAAATTAGTCCGTAGGAGACTTATAGGAACGGATTCAACACTTCCAAAAGCGAGCTATTTGCGCTACTCACTCCGTCCCAACTCCACATATTTCGCAGCAGGTCATAAACGACCATGCAGCAAAGGCTCAACAACACGATGCAACTGCCCAGGCCGAGGACGTTCCACATCGAGAACTGAGTATCGGCGGCATCGCTGACCACGACTTCGCCGGAGGCCAGGCCGACGCCAAAATCCTCCGTCAGCATGCCGCTATCGCCGAAGCCCGCGGCGCTTTTGGCCGCCCCAGCCTCTTCCGATAATTCGTCGAGCGCAATTACCTGCGAGCTGTCTTTTTCTTCGTCAGCATCTTCTTCGCCGAGCGGCGTCAGCTGGAATTCGCCAACCTTCGACTGGCCAACATCGGAGCCGATCGACAGTGGCTCAAGCGGCATATCGTCGGCCGAAAGGTTGCCCAAGTCGAGCGATGAGCCGATCGGCGCCGAGCCGCTCAAATCGAGCGAAACTTCGTCCAGCGCCAAACCGCTGTCCGACGGCGAGATGATGTTGATACCGCTGCTCTCGCTGGAGAGTGTTACATCGCTGCCGTCTCCCAGCACGCCATCATCGTCGTCTTCGAGCTCCAAGGCCGACAGACCGGTCAGGCCAGCGCCACTGGCCGCGTCGCCTGCCAAACCAATATCCGACTTACCGTGTCCCGGATCGCTATCGGTGGGCGCCAATCGCAATTCGCTGCTTTCCGCCGCCTTTGCCGCCGCGGCCGCACTTTTTGCTTTGGCCACGTCGTCCGGCGAAAGAATTCGGCTCGATTCGGCTTCCAGGTCGACCTCCAGCTCCTCCAGCCCAGCAAAGTTGCCCGACGGACTGGGAGGCTCGAGTGACAAATCCTCGTCACCTGCAGGAAGAATGTCCGATGCAGGCGCCAATCTCACGTCGCTTGCCGGTCCAGCTCCGGATGGCGCCTCGGTAAGATCAAGATCGGCATCCAGGTCCAACTCCGACTTGCCGATGATCGTGCTCGGCGGGCGACCTGGCGATTCACCTAGTTCGGCTTCGCTCAGCAGTATCGAATCGGACAAGTTGATCGGATTCTCGTCCAGGTCGATCGCCAGCGCATCGGACTCATCATCGTCGAGTCCGGCCACAGTGGGTTCGTCCACGTCGTCAAGACTTACGTCGCTGGGCGGACCAGACGGCGATTCATCTTCAGCCAAATCAAGGTCTAATCCACTGGCGGCGGAACCAAGCGCCGGGCTGCTATCGGAATCGAGCGCAAGATCGCTCGGCGGCGAGTCGAGCGGCGGAATTCCGTCGCGGGCAAGTTTATCAACGTCTTCGGCGCGAAACTTCCAACTTGCACCGTCGCGATAGGCCCGAACCTTGCCCGCTTCGCGCAGCTGATTCAGCCGTTCTTTCGAAATACTAAGCTGATCGGCCGCTTCGTCTACGCTCGTAAACTTTTGAGCCATGAATTCCTCGCGCTGTCCCACACGTCGCCCGGTTCGCAGCAACCGTACAGCGCGATCGGACCAGCGCGGCGAGGAATTCGCCGGCCGGCTCGTCAGCGCTGCAATCCGCTGCGAACATCTTGCGGCGATGGATCGCCGCTGTTGAATTCAATCATTTGCAAGTCCCAGGTGATGTTGCGGACGCTCTTGGGCGTAATCTGGCCCGTCGCGCGGTCCACATGGTAAACCGCCATGACGCGCTCGCGCGGATCGATTACGGTGACGAGTTGCGACTGGCCTTCAGTCGCCGTCACGTGCGTAATCAATTCCGCCGCTTGCGCAATCGTTGGATAGTTTGCCGGTGGGCTGTACGCTGATTCCGAAACGCCGGTACCAGCGTTTGCCGCCATCACCAAGACTGCAACGAACAAGGCGCCGAAAAGCGATAACCGCATGCGATCCTCCTTGGGCCGCCTTGGAGCGACCTTCATTGAGGAATCCGGCGCCTCTAGATTCCATTCTAAAAGCACCGTATCCCGATTCAAGCTAAATCCATCGCCCAACAGCATTTAAGAACGGCATAGGCAAATGGCCGATAATGCGGCCCGCGCGGGTGGTTCCCATTGGCAGCCGGCATGTGTCACCGTACCGCGATTGGGCGGCTTTCGGAAACGCAAAAACACCGCTAAGCTACTGCCACTTAGGGATTTGCCGCGGTTGGGACAGTTTTGGCGCAGAGCGACGGGCGGCGAAGTCTAACGCTCGGAACGGGACCCAACAAGACCACCGCGAATTGCTGCACGCACGCCGGCGGGATGGGAAGATCCGACCGCACTGCAGATTTGCCGGGGCCCAGATGTCGCCGGGCCTGATCGAGGCCGACCGGCTGGATTGCTGTGTACGACTACTGTTTTGGTGCCATGGCATCGCAGCCGAAAAACGCAATCTCTGAACGGCTTGAATTGGCGCTCGCGATTGCCCGCGAAGCGGGTGATGTGACGCTCCGGCATTTTCGCCGTCACGATTTGCAAGTTGAGCGGAAAGCCGACAAGACCCCTGTTACAATCGCCGATCGGGCCGCCGAAGAACTACTGCGCAAACGCATCTCGGCTCAATTTCCTGATGATGCAATTGTTGGTGAAGAGTTTGGAAGGACGGACGGAACATCCGGTTACTTGTGGGCGCTCGATCCGATCGACGGGACCAAGTCGTTCGTTCACGGCGTGCCGCTTTACACAACGCTGGTTGCGGTTGTGCGGGAGGAAAGGGCTTGCGTCGGTGTGATCCACGCTCCGGCGGCTGCGGAAACTGTGTACGCGTCCACTGGCGGCGGCTGCTGGTACGTTGGTGAAAACAGTGCAGAGCCGCGACCGGCGCGTGTCGAAGGTCCCGCGACTGGCCGAGTCGCTATTGCTGACGACGGAGATACGCACCTTTACAGATGGCCGTCCGCGCGATGCGATGGACGTTTTCCAGCAGCTTGAGCGATCGGCCCGCCTCACGCGAACCTGGGGTGATGGGTACGGCTACCTGATGGTCGCCACAGGACGGGCCGAAGCGATGATCGATCCGGAATTAGACATTTGGGACTTGGCGGCGTTGCAGCCGGTGATTGAGGAAGCCGGCGGCACATTTTGCGACTGGCAGGGGCGCGCCACCGTTCACTCGCGCGATGCCATCGCCACGAACGGCTTAGTCACCGATGAAGTCCTGGCAATAACGAGGGCTTCAGTGTAGTCGGGTGCTCGCAACTGCAATTTACGACACGTCCGTTTGCCCGTTGTCGAAGTCGACGAATTCGTTATACTTGGGGATTCTTCGCGGTTAGACGCAAGTTGATGATGAGGTTTTAGCGATGGCTCGGCAATGTGAAGTGTGCGGCAAATCGGCCCAAATCGGCAATCAGGTCACCACGCGCGGCAAGAAGAAGTATTTGGGCGGCGTGGGCACAAAGGTCACCGGCATCAGCCGCCGCAAGTTCAAACCGAACCTGCAGCGTGTCAAGGTGTCGACAAACAACGGCACCCACAAGGCTGTGCTCGTTTGCACGCAATGCCTCCGCAGCGGCGCGGTCACCAAGGTCGTTCGAGCGGCGCCTTTCAAAATCCCGCACGCACCGGCCAAGGCAAGTTAACGGCGTGCCATTCTCATGAGCATCTCGCGACAAGATATCGAAAAAGTCGCGCTCTTGGCACGGCTCCAGCTCAGTGAGAACGAACTCGAATCAATGACCGAGCAATTGGCTCAAGTGGTCGCATACGTCGACTTGTTGGCCGAGGTCAATACTGATGGCGTCGAGCCAATGGCCCATGCGGTAGAAATGACGAACGTGTTCGATAACGATATAGTTCGCCCCAGCTTGCCGCGCGACGCGGCGCTCGCCAACGCGCCCCACCAGGATGAGCGTGGATATCTGGTGCCGGCCGTGCTCGGCGAATAAATTGTTTCTGTTCGTGGGACGGACAATCTTGTCCGTCAAAATCAACTTAACCACGACGCCACGACGGACAAGACTCTCCGTCCCAGCGTCGTTTCCTATCTATGTCGCTCGTCGAACACACCGCTGCCGAACTTTTGCGGGGCCTGGGATCGCGCGCGGTCAGCTCGGTGGAGCTTACGACGGCATATCTGGATCGAATTCAATCGCTCGACGGTCGCGTTGGCGCTTTTCTCCGCGTCAGCGGCGACGAAGCGATTAAACGAGCAAGTGAGATCGACGCTCGCCGCGCTCGCGGCCAATCGGTTGGACGATTGGCCGGCCTGCCCGTCGCTGTGAAAGACATCTTTGTGCCGCAGGGCGAGATAACGACCTGCGCCTCGCGCATACTGGAAAAGTTTCGCCCGCCGTACGACGCCACCGTGATTGCCCGCCTCCGTGCGGCGGACGCCGTTTTGATCGGTCACACCAACATGGATGAGTTCGCCATGGGCGGGGCGACCGAAAACTCGGCATTTCAATTGACGCGCAACCCCTGGGATTTGGAGCGAACGCCAGGTGGATCCAGCGGCGGCTCGGCGGCCGCAGTTGCAGCGGGCATGGCGCCGTTGGCGATCGGCACCGACACGGGCGGCTCGATTCGCCAACCGGCCGGCCTGTGCGGCGTTGTCGGCATGAAACCCACGTATGGCCGAGCCAGTCGATACGGCATCGTTGCTTACGCCAGCAGCCTGGATCAGGCGGGCCCGTTCGGCCACAGCGTGGAGGACGTTGCGTTATTGCTCGAAACGATTTCGGGCCACGATCGGCTCGATTCAACGTCGCTTGATGTGAGCGTGCCGCCGTACTCGCAAACGGTTAATCAACGACTTAGCGGCCTTAAAATCGGTTGGGTTCGTGAACATTTTGGCCCCGGGTTGGACAAGGAAGTAGAGGCGGCCGTTCGTGCCGCACTCGATGTCTACAAATCGCTCGGAGCAACAATACACGAAATTTCGCTTCCACACAGCAGGTACGCAGTCGCTACTTATTACCTGATTGCGGCCAGCGAGGCATCGAGCAACTTGGCACGCTTCGACGGCGTCCACTACGGCTATCGCACGGACGAAAAGAAGATGCAGGCGGAGCTCGCTGAGGAGCGGAAGCAGTTGGAGAAGGCCGGCGATCGGCATTGGCCTCGATCGATTGGACAGCCCGCTCGTAAGGATGTATCGCCGCACGCGCACCGAAGGATTCGGGCCCGAGGTTAAGCGCCGCATCATCCTCGGCACTTATGCTTTAAGTGCTGGTTACTATGACGCCTACTATCTGAAAGCTTTGAAAGTGCGCCGGCTGATTCGACAGGATTTTGATCGCGCATTCGAGAGAGTCGACCTCATCGCCGGTCCAATCACCGCGGCGCCGGCGAACCGAATCGGCGAAATGGCCGACGATGTCCTCGCGACGTATCTGTTGGATTTATATACCGTCAGCGCGAACCTCGCCGGGATTCCGGGCCTTTGCCTTCCCTGCGGGCGATCGAGCGGCGGACTGCCGATCGGTCTACAACTGCAAGCCCCCGCGCTGCAGGAAGAGAAGTTACTTCGCGGGGCTCGAATGTTCGAGCAAGCAACCGAATGGCATGAACATAGAGCCCTATTTAGAGACTTGATGTTAGCCACAGAGAACACAGATTCAAGAGTTTCTGGGGCCGAAGAATGAAAGATTAGTGATGAAGGATGGGCGCCGTTCCTCCTTCAGCTTTTCTCCTTTATCCCGCATTTACTCCTCTCTGTGCTCTCTGTGTCCTCTGTGGCACGACTCAGCAAACTAGAATGGCTGACTACTCGACCATCATCGGCCTGGAAGTACACGTGCAGCTGGCCACGGCAAGCAAGCTGTTTTGCCGCTGCAGCACGCGGTTCGGCGCCGAGCCGAACACACAGACGTGCCCGGTTTGCATCGGCATGCCGGGCACGCTGCCGGTGATGAATCGTGAAGCGTTCCGGCTGGCGCTAAAAACTGCCGTGGCTCTCAATTGCGAGATTCCCGCGTTCACCAAGTGGGACCGGAAGCAGTATTACTATCCCGACCTGCCGAAAAACTATCAGATCAGCCAGTTTGACCTGCCCATGTCGCAGAATGGGTATCTCGACATTAGCGACACGAAAGGACAATTTGAGCCCAAACGAGTCCGCATCCGCCGAGCGCACCTCGAGGAGGACGCCGGCAAGAGCTTGCACGACGAAATCGCCGGCACGGCCGACAGCCTTATTGATCTGAACCGCACCGGCACGCCGCTATTGGAAATCGTGACCGAACCGGATCTGCGCAGTCCCGTCGAAGCGAAAACATTTCTCACAGAGCTGAAGCTATTGCTGACCTATCTCGGCGTTTCCGATTGCAACATGCAGGAAGGCAGCCTGCGCGTCGATGCCAACGTGAACCTGCATATCACTACTTCGCTGGGCGACATCGCCACGCCGATTGTGGAAATCAAAAACATGAACAGCTTCCGCGCTGTAGAGCGTGCTCTGGAATTTGAGGCGCAGCGGCAGTGGCGCGAATGGCAGGAGACTCACCAGCGGCTGGGCGAAGTGCCAAAGCAGACGCGCGGCTGGGATGACACCGCGGGCGTCACCCGCGCCAGCGCAGCAAAGAGGAATCGAGCGATTATCGCTATTTCCCTGAACCTGATCTCGCGCCCGTGACGGTCGCGCCGGATGAAGTCCAGCAAATTCGGGATTCACTGGGCGAGTTGCCGGCCGCCCTCCGCGACCGATTGGTAACGCAGCATGGCCTATCGGGTTACGATGCAGACGTACTCGTGAATCAGGGGCGGCCAATCGTCGATTACTTTCGGGAAGTTGCCGAGCGAACGGGTGATGCAAAAGCCGCGGCCAATTGGGTTACGCAAGACATACTGCGAGCGCTCAAGGAACAGAACGCCACCATCGAGCTGTTTCCAGTCGCCGCCGCGGCTCTGGCCGACTTGATCAAAAAGGTTAAGCATGGCGAGGTGCCGAGCCCGAGAGCCCGCGAGGTATTTCAGGCGATGGTGGAACGTCGTTTAGACGTCACCGCCGCCATGACCGCCGTCGGCATTTCTGCGGTCGATGAAGCCGAGCTTATCGCCCTTTGCGATCAGCTGCTGGAGGCCAACCCGCGCACGATCGCCGATGTGCGCAGCGGAAAGACCCAGGCCGTCGGCGCTCTCATCGGCCAGGCAAAAAAAATAAATCCCAACGTCGACCCCACACGGGTACGAGAAATCTGTTTAGAATTAATTGGCAAAATGTGAGGTTACAAACTATGCGGAAAGATGGGTCGTAGTGTGCGTTCAAGAGTACGGAGTACTCAGGACACTTTGTACTAGATCCGCTGCGCCAAGAATTCTTGGTGTTTGCTCTGCCATTCTCACCTATTCACCGACCGACTTTTTCATCTCCTCTTTTCTTACTTAATCACCAGCCGCAGGTGAGGCCATGGCCGCCAAACGTCGACCACCGGCAATCATCACGCTGACGACCGATTTCGGCGAAGGCAGCCGTTACGTCGCCGCGATGAAAGGCGTCATTCTTTCGATCAACCCAGAGGCGAAGCTCGTCGACGTTTCACATTCGGTGCCAGCGCAGGACGTACGTGCCGGGGCCATCGTGCTGGCGGAAACAACCCGCTGGTTCCCGCCCGAAACGATTCACATCGGCGTAGTCGATCCCGGTGTGGGCGGCGCTCGCCGTATCGTCTACGTGCAAATCGGCACGCAGCACTTCATCGCGCCCGACAATGGGCTATTGAGTCGCTTGGCGATGTCGGAAAAGCCTTCTAAGATTGTCAGCATCGAAAATGAGGAGTACTGGCTGTCCAACGTGTCGGCTACGTTTCACGGGCGAGATATCATGGCGCCGGTCGCGGCGCGGTTAAGCTTGGGCCTGGATCCAAACGATTTGGGCACGCCTGTGGAGCAACTGGTCGAGTTGGCCTGGCCGGAGGTGCAACAAGTGGCCAACCGCATTGACGGCGAAGTGGTCGAGGTCGACTCGTTCGGCAATCTGATCACGAACATCACCAAAGCCATGCTCGAAGGAGTGCCCCGGAACGATTCGGTAACCATTTGCTGCGAGGAGCACGAGACGCAAGGCATCTTTGCCACCTATAGCGATCAGCCCACGATGACGTTCATGGCGCACGTCGGCTCCACCGGCGCGCTGGAGCTTGCAGTCGTCGATGAAAACGCCTCGGCGATGCTCGGTGTGCGCGTAGGTGCAGCAGTCCGCGTTTGCTGGTAAAGCTATTCCTGTCGGTTTGTCACACCAGCGGATATCCAAACCGCTTGCGGTTTAGCTCGTATCACGCCAACTTCCCAATGAACGAGCATCCGACGCGCGAGCAGCTTCTCGATTGGGACCGCCGCCATTATTGGCACGCGTTCACTCAGATGGCCGATTACGAGCCGCTGGTGATCGGCGCGCAAAAGGCTGCCGGCTGTACGACATCGATGGTCGCTCCTATCTCGATGGCGCCAGCAGCATGTGGTGCAACATCCACGGCCATCGTCACCCGCGAATCGACGCCGCCGTACGTGACCAGCTTGGTCGCGTGGCCCACTGCACCTCGCTTGGAATGGGCAGCGACACTTCCGTGCGGCTGGCCAGGCGATTGGCCGACCTTGCGCCCGGCAACCTCGAGCATGTTTTCTTCAGCAGCGACGGCTCCTCGGCGGTCGAGGTTGCTCTCAAGATGGCGTTTCAGTACTGGCGACAGTGCGCCACTCCACAGCCGAAGAAAACGAAGTACATCGCGCTCGCCGAGGCTTACCACGGCGACACGATCGGCAGCGCGAGCGTCGGTGGCATTGCCCGCTTTCAAGCGATTTTCGAGCCGCTGTTGTTCGATGTCATTCGCGTTCCGATTGCCGACGCGTGCCGACTGCCGACGCTTTCACCGGTAGCCGCTACGGCACATTTTCTAAATGAGCTTGAAGCTGCGCTGCAGGCTCATCACAACGAAGTAGCCGCAATGGTGATCGAACCGTTGATTCAGTGCGCGGCCGGAATGATCATGCATCCGCCGGGATACCTGGCCGGAGTTCGTGAATTGACAAAGCGCTATGGCGTTTTACTGATCGCCGACGAGATCGCCGTCGGCATGGGACGCACGGGCACAATGTTCGCCTGCGAGCAGGAAACGGTCGTCCCGGATTTTCTCTGCCTGGGGAAGGGACTATCCGGCGGTTACTTGCCGCTGGCCGCCACTTTGACCACTAACGATATTTACAATGCGTTTTTGGGCGAGTTTCATCAAGCGCGCACCTTGCACCACGGCCACACATTTGGCGGCAATCCGCTGGCTTGCGCCGCGGCCCTCGCAACGCTCGATGTTTTCGAAGAGGAGCAAACACTGCAAAAGCTACCGGCGAAAATCGAACGATTGGCCGATCATCTCTGGCGGTTGGCAGAGCATCCGCACGTCGCCGCTACGCGGCAACGTGGATTGATCGGCGCCCTCGAGCTCACACCCAACAAATCGGCCGGCCTGCCCTACCCTGCCACCGAACGGCGGGCATGGCGCGTGTGCCGCGAAGCACTCGCCAACGGCGTCTGGCTCCGCCCGCTCGCCGACGTTCTTTACGTAATGCCGCCGCTGGCAATCTCAACCGAAGATATCGATTTCTTGATGGAAACTCTAGGAAGGGCAATTGAAAATATCACTGCGGAGAATTAATGGAGCGAAGAAAACTCACGCAGAGGCGCTGAGAGCGCGGAGGAGGTAATTATTCGAGCATTGTCGGCCGTGAGCCTCTGCGAACTCCGCGCCTCTGCGTGAGACAAAAGTAAAATTGAATTACCTTGACCAAAATCCGATACCTTCTGTTGCAAACACGTAATGCGAACGATCCCATGCGGGCGCAGGAAGTGCAGTGCTTCGCGCGGATGCTCGAATGCGATTTGTCGGACATCGAAGTATTCGACTTGCTTGCCTCGGCATTGCCGCTCGAAAAACTTCAGTCTGCTGACATGATCCTATTGGGCGGCAGCGGCCACTATTCCGCCGCGGGTGATGGGGAATGGTTGGAGCGGGCGCTGGATGGCATGCGTGAGATCCACCGTGCGGCCAAGCCCACCTTCGCCTCCTGTTGGGGTTTTCAGGCGATGGCCCGAGCGCTCGGCGGCTGCTGCGTGAACGACTTGCCCAACGCGGAAGTCGGCACGATTGAGCTCACGCTTACCGAAGCCGGCTACAATGACCCGCTCTTTGGCCAATTGCCGCCAGTGTTCGCCGCGCAAGCAGGCCACGAAGACCGCGTCATCGAATTGCCGCGCGACGCCGTGCTGTTGGCCTCGTCGCCGCGCGTGGCCGAACAAGCATTTCGCTTCGTCGGCCGGCCGATTTACTGCACGCAGTTTCACCCCGAGCTCGACCGCGCCGCGATGTTGGAGCGGCTGGTTGCGTACCCCGAATACGTGGCCAGAATTGCCCGCGTGTCCTACGACGATTTTGTTCAAAACCTCCGTGAGACGCCGGAAGCCAACTCGTTGCTACGGCGGTTTGTCACGATGTTCGTGACCTAGCGACACTTAGGCAGCGTGGTTCAAACAGCAAGAAGCTCTCGATTCTTCGCTCCATCGTCGACTTGGCTCTGGGGGTATCGCATCGCCTACACCCGCACCAAATGGTGCCGGTCACGGCACTGAACAGGGTCGGGAGTCTTCAATCCGCTTCGTAATCGTAAGCGGTCGATTTCTAAAATGAGTTGCTAATTACTACTCGCGCACGAATCCCGACCCTCTTAGCGTCGCGTTGCTAAGGGGGTCGGGAGTCGAAGGCCTGAATTGATCGAGAACATAAAGGCGATATCACAAATGCCACAATGCGTCGCGGGTTGAAGACTCCCGACCCCGCGTACTCCTCATCGGTCTCCATCCCCAGCTGTCGCATCTTGCGGTACAAGTTCGAACGGTGCACGGCGAGATTCTTGGCGGCCTGGCTCACGTTGCCGCGGGCGCGGTCAATCGCTTGCTGAATGTATGTCTTCTGAAATTCGTGCGTGGCGTCGTTCAGATTCAATCCGGCATCGACCAGCGCGGGCGTCGCGGCGCCGGGTGAGAGGATGAAGGCCAAGTCCTCGGCTTCAATCTTCTCGCTGAACGTCAGGTAAGCGAGCCGCTCCATAAGGTTGCGGAGTTCCCTAACGTTGCCCGGCCATGCGTGGCTCTCCAATCGCTTGCGAGCGGCGGCCGTGATCTTGGGTGTCCGGCGGCCGGCCCGCTTTGAGAACTCGCGCAAGAAATGTTCCGCCAGCAGCATCACATCATCGCCACGATCGCGCAGCGGCGGCATCTCGAGCGTCACCACGTTCAGGCGGAAATACAAGTCTTCACGGAATCGCCTGGCGCGAACCAGCTCGGCCAATTTCTGGTTCGTGGCGGCCAGCACGCGCACGTCGGTGTGAATCGACTTGCTGCCGCCGACGCGCACAATCATCTTTTCTTCCAGCACGCGCAGCAGCTTGGCCTGCCCTGAAAGACTCATGTCACCAATTTCGTCCAGGAATAGCGTGCCGCCGGAGGCCAGCTCGAATTTGCCAGACCTCGCTTCGTGGGCATCGGTGAACGCGCCCTTCTCGTGACCAAACAATTCGCTTTCCAGCAGCGTCTCCGTGAGCGCGGCGCAATTGACCGCAATGAACGGATGTTTCCGCCGCCGGCTGCCGAAGTGGATCAGCCGCGCAACCACTTCCTTGCCGGTGCCATTCTCGCCCAGGAGCAGCACTGCCAGGTCCGTGTCGGCAATGCGGCGCACCGTGGCCCGCAGCGCTTCGATCGGCGGACTTGCGCCCACAAGCAGCGTATCCTGCGCCGCTTCCTGCAACATGATTTCATGCCGTTCCAACAGCTCGGCAAACTGCTGCGTATTTTCAAGCGCCACAGCCGCGTAGGCCGCAAGTTCCACAAGCTCGCGCTGGTCCTCCAGCGTGAACGATCCGCTCCGCTTGTTGAGTGCTTCAAACGCGCCGAGCCGCGTGCCCTGCGGCGAATTGAGCGGCACGCAAAGAATCGTTTCGGTGCGATAGCCAGTTTGGCGGTCGACGTCGCGGTCGATCTCGTCGCCATCGTGCATGCTCGTAACGCGTCGCGGCTCGCCGGTTCGAATTACCTGGCCGACGATGCCGGAGTCGTCCGGCAGACGCAACTCGCCACCCGGCATGCCGAGCGCCGGCCGGCCGACGATGGTCCGATTGGGTTTGTCCCACAAAAAAATGCTGGCCCGATCCGCGTCGAGCAGCCGCGTGGCCGCCTCCGCCATGCGCAGGAGCAGCGTTTCCATCTCGTTTGTTTGATGCCAATCGTGAGTGATTTTGAGGAGCGTCTGCAGGCGGCCGATGCGGCGTCGGCCGCGCTCCTGCCGCTCGACGATAGCCAGCGCTTCGGCCAGGCTGTGAGCCACCGTCAACACTCGCGACTCAGGGCAATTGCCGCGCACCAACAATACATATTCGCCTTCACGTGCATCGGCCAATTGACGACCTTTGCCCTGCTCCAGCGGGGCCGCAAGCCAGCGATCGGCTGAAACGATTTCGCCGCGTTCCAACGCTTCCGCCGCCAGTTCCAGCGGCACTG
This sequence comes from uncultured Planctomycetota bacterium, assembly GCA_963713365.1. Lineage (GTDB taxonomy): Bacteria > Planctomycetota > Planctomycetia > Pirellulales > Lacipirellulaceae > JABDGM01. The sequence continues at coordinate 55,256 of CAVQLN010000020.1, forward strand.
CAGATCGCGCGACGCCACGCGCCGCGATTACGTTCCACTCGGGGGCCGCAGCGCGCAAAAGAGCGGCCGATTCAGCGTTAGTGACCAACGTCACCACGTCGATTGCCGGTTCGAGAAACTCTTCGACGGCTTCAGCTGTGCTAGACAGGTGCAGGAGGTTCGCTACGATGTCTGGCATTGGGCGGTTAGTCGAAATATCGCCTTGCTGTCAATTTCGCAACAGTTCCATGACGCTAAACCGCGACACGACCGCACACTGAATACTCGCAAGGAGTCGACATAAATGCAATCTCTGTTTGCAAATAAGAGCGGCCTGATCACGGGTGTATTCAATAAGCAATCCATCGCCTGGGCGATCGCCGACCTCGTCATGGCCGAAGGCGGGACGTGCGGCTTTTCCTACATGCCTGACAAGGCGGATGATGAGCGCAAGAAAAACCTTGGCCGCGTTTCGAAGCTGACCGAGGGCAACCCGCGGGCAGCCTTCCTACACCCGATGGACGTAACGAACGACGAGCAAATCGCCGAACTCATGCGTGTCGCTGGGGACAAGCTGGGCCGGCTGGATTTTCTACTCCACTCGATTGCCTTCGCTCTGCCCGACGATTTGAAGGGAGACACGATCGACACGAGCCGCGCCGGGTTCAAGCTGGCCATGGAGATCAGCGCCTACAGTCTTATTGCTGTCACGAGCTGCCCGCGACATCCTCAATGAGGGGGCCAGCATTTTGGCGCTAACGTATTTCGGCGGCGAGCGCGCCGTGCCCGGTTATAACGTCATGGGCATCTGCAAAGCGGCGCTGGATTCGATCGTGAAGTATCTAGCGTACGACTTGGGGCCAAAAGGAGTGCGCGTCAACGCACTTAGTCCGGGCCCCCTGCAAACTATTTCCGGCCGCGGCGCGGGCGTCGATCAAATGTTGGGGCTGTACGAGGCGATGGCGCCGCTAGGCCGAAACATCACGCATGACGAGGCCGGCAAGTGTGGCGCTTTCTTGCTATCCGAAATGTCGTCCGGCATCACCGGCGAAATATTGCATCTCGATGGCGGCTACAACATCATGGGCTCGCCCGGCCGGTTGTTGGAACGCATCAAAGCGGCCCAGCAACCGTAGCTGAATTCGCAAGAATTCAGTCTAGATAGTTTCTGAACTCTTGCGAGTTCGGCAACCCGATGGATTAATCGCCGCCGCCGCGCTCGCGATTGAATGCCTCCACATACCACGTTTGAACGGCAACTTCCTGCTTGCGGGCGCGCATGATGAACGCCATCGCTTCATCGATTAAGGCCTGGACGTGGTTATTGGCCTGGCCTTCATCCGGCTCCACTTCGGGCGCGCGTAGCGACGCGCGCCACATTTTGATTCAGTTTCTCGCGTTCATGCTCGATCGCCTCGTCCTCGGCTTTGAGCAGTTCCACCTGCTGAAATAGAGCCGGATCCTCGTTCGCGATTTCCTGATATTGCCGCGGGTGGAGATGCTTTACGTGGTAATGAACTTGCGCGGAGGCCTCCGACCAAGCCTTCTGCATCTTGTCGGTCCAGTCGGAGAGTTCGCCCGAGACAATGGGTGTAGCCACATTCGTCTCGAACGAAGCAAGCGCCTCTCGGAGATCATTTTCTGAATTCGATTCCGCCATTGCGCTCAGCCCTAAGGGTTCGCCACGCGCTCCCCACTCCGCATCGAGATGGAAGATAAGGGAGCCACTAGGGTTAGTAGGGCACCACTCAATTGCATCCCCGCAGCAGAAAAACAAGAAGCAAAATAGGAATCGGGATACCCAACAACCACGCGATGATGTAACCAGCTTTGCCGGATCGATCGACGACTTTCTTCATAGAAGCACCTTCGTTACTGTCCTCGAGTAAGCCGCAAAAACCTGGTAATCGCCCGGATAATTCACTGTGAACTATTCCTACATCGGCGCATTTTGCGGAGTCCTGGGTACACCAGGTTCGCAAATGATGTGCCGACCTCGGCGGCTTGCAGATGAACACGGCACTAAGCGCCAGCCGAGGCATGGCGTTTGCTTGCAGTGCAATTCCGCCCTTTATCACATTTTTGTGGCTCGATACATAAGGAGAAACCCATGAGCCTCGGAACGCTAGACGACCTTTTTTTGCAAGAGATCAAGGACATCTACGACGCCGAAAAGCAGATCCTTAAAGCGCTGCCGAAGATGGCCAAGGCGGTTGAGTCGGAAGAGCTTCGCGCCGCGATTGAAGAACATCACACCGTCACTGAGAAACAGGTGGAACGGCTTGAAGAAATATTTCAAATGCTCGGCAAGCCGGCGCGCGGTAAGAAATGCGCCGCAATGGAAGGGCTGCTAAAGGAAGGCAGCGAAATCCTCAAGGAGGATGCGGAGCCAGCCGTTCTCGACGCCGCCGTCATTGCCGCTGCGCAGAAAGTCGAGCATTACGAGATCGCATCATATGGCACGCTCGCGACGTTTGCCGAAATTCTCGGATATGCCGACGCCAAAGAATTGCTTGGTCAAACGCTTGAAGAGGAAAAGGAAACCGACGAAACGTTAACGCAGATCGCTTCGCAGATTAATTACGAAGCCGTCGAAGAAGGCGAAGAGGAAGAAATGGCGGGCGGTCGAAAGCGAGGCCGATAAGCACTGCGCACTCTCCTCTCTATCACGATAGTGGCCCCCCAATGGGGCGAACCGAGTGAAACCAGCGGGCAACCCCCCGCCTGCTGGTTTCAACTACGCCAGATTGGTTATAATATGACCAGGTTGGACGTGAGGGGTTCTTGCTGCGCGTTTGGTTTCCGCGGGAAACGCGGCAAACTGCTGTAGACGTAAGCCGTGGCCCGGAAAATGCTAGAAGCAGGCGGGGCCCTGCGTTCGGTCTATGCGCCGAGCCATCGCCCTTTTCATTTAATTTCCAGCATGCGGTGGGGGATCTGGTGGGAATCCGCTGCGTGCGGGGCCATCGTCTTTGGAGATTTGGGGTCATGCAACTGATTGACGAGCGCGCCGAAACCGCCATCGATTCGAGCCTGCTGATAGATGCTTTAGATGCTTTTAAGAAGGGCGATTTCTCCGTTCGACTCGATTTTGGCATGAATGGCACGGCCGGCAAGGTTGCTGAGGCCTTCAACGAAGTCTTGGAACTCAACGAGCGGCTGGTCGGTGAACTGGAGCGGATCAGCCAAGTGGTCGGTAAGGCCGGCCGGCTGAACCAACGGGCGACGCTGGGCGACGTGGGTGGCTCTTGGGAACATGCAATCAAATCCGTCAATACGCTCATTAGCAACCTCGTGCATCCGACGGTCGAAACGGCTCGCGTGATCGGCGCCGTTGCCAAGGGCGATCTTTCGCAAACGATGGCCCTTGAGATCAACAAGCGACCGCTGCAAGGCGAGTTCTTGCGCACCGCCAAGACCGTCAACCGCATGGTGAGCCAGCTCGGCTCTTTCGCCTCGGAAGTAACCCGCGTGGCCCGCGAGGTAGGCACCGACGGCAAGCTCGGCGGCCAGGCCAAGGTCCGCGGCGTCGCTGGCACGTGGAAGGATCTCACCGATAACGTGAACCTCATGGCTGGTAATCTCACCGGCCAGGTGCGCAACATCGCGGCCGTTACGACGGCCGTCGCCAACGGCGACTTGACCAAAAAAATCACGGTCGACGTCAAAGGCGAGTTCCTCGAACTCAAAGACACTATCAACACGATGGTGGATCAATTGCGGTCGTTCGCGTCCGAGGTGACGCGCGTGGCCCGTGAGGTGGGCACCGACGGCAAGCTGGGCGGGCAGGCCATGGTCGAAGGCGTATCCGGCACGTGGAAGGACCTCACCGACAGCGTGAACTTCATGGCCAGTAACCTTACCGGCCAGGTGCGCAACATCGCCGACGTGACCACGGCCGTGGCCAACGGCGACTTGTCGAAGAAGATCACGGTCGACGTGAAGGGCGAAATTCTCGAGCTCAAGAACACCATCAACACGATGGTCGATCAATTGCGGTCGTTCGCGGCCGAGGTGACGCGCGTGGCCCGCGAAGTGGGAACCGAAGGCAAGCTGGGCGGCCAGGCCGATGTGCGCGGCGTCGCCGGCACCTGGAAGGACCTCACCGATAGCGTGAACTTCATGGCCAGTAACCTTACGGGCCAGGTGCGCAATATCGCCGAGGTGACCACCGCCGTGGCCAACGGCGACTTGTCGAAGAAGATCACCGTCGACGTGAAGGGCGAGATTCTCGAGCTCAAGGTAGACCATCAATACGATGGTGGATCAGCTGCGGTCGTTCGCGTCCGAAGTGACGCGCGTGGCCCGCGAGGTGGGTACCGAAGGCAAGCTCGGCGGCCAGGCCGATGTGCGCGGCGTGGCCGGCACGTGGAAGGACCTCACCGACAGCGTGAACTTCATGGCCAGTAACCTTACGGGCCAGGTGCGCAACATCGCCGAGGTGACCACGGCCGTGGCCAACGGCGACTTGTCGAAGAAGATCACGGTCGACGTGAAGGGCGAAATTCTCGAGCTCAAGAACACCATCAACACGATGGTGGACCAGCTGCGGTCGTTCGCGGCCGAAGTGACGCGCGTGGCCCGCGAAGTGGGTACCGAAGGAAAGCTCGGCGGCCAGGCCGAGGTGCGCGGCGTGTCCGGCACCTGGAAGGACCTCACCGACAACGTGAACTTCATGGCCTCGAACCTCACCAGCCAGGTGCGCAGCATCGCCGAAGTGACCACCGCCGTCGCCACCGGCGACTTGTCGAAGAAGATCACGGTCGACGTGAAGGGCGAAATTCTCGAGCTCAAGAACACCATCAACACGATGGTGGATCAGCTTAGCTCGTTCGCCGCCGAGGTGACGCGCGTGGCCCGCGAGGTGGGTACCGAAGGAAAGCTGGGTGGTCAGGCCGAGGTGCGAGGCGTTGCCGGCACGTGGAAGGACCTCACCGACAGCGTGAACTTCATGGCCAGTAACCTTACCGGCCAGGTGCGCAACATCGCCGAAGTGACCACGGCCGTGGCCAACGGCGACTTGTCGAAGAAGATCACGGTCGACGTGAAGGGCGAAATCCTCGAGCTCAAGAACACCATCAACACGATGGTGGATCAACTTAGCTCGTTCGCGTCCGAAGTGACCCGCGTGGCCCGCGAGGTGGGTACCGAAGGCAAGCTCGGCGGCCAGGCCGACGTGCGCGGCGTGGCCGGCACGTGGAAGGACCTCACCGACAGCGTGAACTTCATGGCCAGTAACCTTACCGGCCAGGTGCGCAACATCGCCGAAGTGACCACGGCCGTGGCCAACGGCGACCTCTCCAAGAAGATCACGGTCGACGTGAAGGGCGAAATTCTCGAGCTCAAGAACACCATCAACACGATGGTGGATCAGCTCAGCTCGTTCGCCGCCGAGGTGACGCGCGTGGCCCGCGAAGTGGGTACCGAAGGCAAGCTCGGTGGCCAGGCCGAGGTGCGCGGCGTGTCGGGTACCTGGAAAGACCTCACCGACAACGTGAACTCAATGGCCTCGCAACCTCACCAGCCAGGTGCGCGGTATCGCGAAGGTCGTGACCGCCGTCGCCAACGGCGACCTCAAGCGCAAGCTCACGGTGGAAGCCAAGGGCGAAATCGCCGCGCTGGCCGACACGATCAACGGCATGATCGAGACGCTGGCCACGTTTGCCGATCAGGTGACCACGGTGGCCCGCGAGGTGGGCGTGCAAGGCCGACTCGGTGGCCAGGCCAGCGTGCCAGGCGCTGCCGGTACGTGGAAGGCGCTCACCGACAACGTGAACCAATTGGCCGCCAATCTCACGACGCAGGTGCGTGCCATCGCCGAGGTGGCCACCGCCGTGACGAAAGGTGATCTCACGCGGTTCATCGCGGTTGAGGCCCAGGCGAAGTGGCCGCACTGAAAGACAACATCAATGAGATGATTCGCAATCTCAAGGACACCACGCTCAAGAACAGCGAGCAGGACTGGCTCAAAACGAACCTGGCGAAGTTCAGCCGCATGCTCCAGGGCCAGAAGGATCTGCTCACAGTCGGTCGGCTGATTCTCTCCGAGCTGGCGCCCGTGGTGAACGCGCAGCAAGCCATGTTCTACTTGCTCGACACGGCGCAGGAAGAAGCCCAGTTGGTGCTGTTGGCCAGCTACGCCTACCAGCCGCCGCGCACGGTGGGAACGACAATTAAGCTTGGTGAAGGGCTAGTCGGCCAGTGTGCCGTCGAGCGCGAACAGATTCTGCTCGCCAACGTGCCGACGGATTACACGCATATCGGTTCGGGCCTTGGCAGTGCGGCGCCACGCAGCATCATCGTGCTGCCGGTGCTGTTCGAAGGCCAGGTCAAGGCCGTGCTTGAACTGGCTTCGTTCGAGCAATTCAGCCCGATGCACCAGGCCTTGCTCGAGCAGCTCACCGAAAGTATTGGCATCGTGCTCAACACGATCGCCGCCAACATGCGTACCGAAGACTTGCTCAAGCAGTCGCAATCGCTGGCCATGGAACTGCAGAATCGCCAGCAGGAATTGCAGCAGACGAACCAGGAGCTCAAGGAAAAGGCCCGCCTTGCTCGCCCACCAGAACGTCGAGGTGGAACGCAAGAACCGTGAAGTGGAGCAGGCCCGCCAGGCGCTCGAAGAAAAGGCCAAGCAGCTCGCACTCACGTCAAAGTACAAGTCCGAGTTCTTGGCAAACATGTCGCACGAGCTGCGCACGCCGCTCAACAGCTTGTTGATCCTTTCCGATCAGCTCTCGAAGAACCCGGACGGCAATCTGTCGGGTCGGCAGACCGAATATGCCCAAACGATCCATTCATCCGGCAACGACCTGCTCACGCTGATCAACGACATCCTCGACCTGTCGAAGATCGAATCGGGCACTGTGGTGCTGGACATCGGTGAGGTTCGCTTTTCGGAATTCGACGACCTCTTGGAGCGCACGTTCCGTCACGTTGCCCAGGCCAAGGGCGTCGACTTCCTCATCCACTTGCGCACCGATTTGCCGCCCACGATGCAGACCGATGCCAAGCGTCTGCAGCAGGTGCTCAAGAATCTGCTTTCCAACGCGTTCAAGTTCACGCATCGCGGCACGGTGTCGCTCGATGTTCGGTCCGGTTCGCGATGGCTGGTGCCGGCGAGAACGACGGGCTCAACGCGCGCCGACGTCGGTCCTGGCGTTCTCGGTGACCGACACGGGCATCGGCATTCCGTCGGATAAGCAGCAGAGCATCTTCGAGGCATTCCAACAGGCTGACGGCAGCACGAGCCGCAAATATGGCGGCACCGGCCTGGGCCTGGCGATCAGCCGCGAGTTGGCCCGGCTTTTGGGCGGCGAAATCCGCCTGATGAGCATGCCGGGCGCCGGCAGCACCTTTACTCTGTATCTGCCAATGGCGTACGCGACGCAACGTCCGCTGCGGCGCGTAGCGGCTGAGCCAATTATGCCCGCCGCGCCGGTGATTCCTGCGCTCGAATTGCCCGCCGTGGAAGAACCCGTGACTTTCAACGAATTTAGCGACGATCGCGAAACAATTCAAACCGAAGATCGAGTCGTTCTGATTGTCGAGAACGACGCCACGTTCGTTCAGCTTTTGCTGGAAACGGCCCGGGAAGCCGGCATGAAAGGCGTCGCTACCTCGCGCGGCGCCGTTGCGCTGTCGCTGGTGCGCGAGTATCCCATCTCGGCCGTGACACTCGACATCTGCCTGCCCGATATCAGCGGCTGGCGTGTGCTGCGTCGTTTGAAGCAGGACCTCGAGACGCGCCACATTCCGGTCTACGTCGTTTCGACGGAAGATGAGCATGAGCGCGCTCGCGCGATGGGGGCCGTTGGCTCGCTGCTTAAGCCAATTCAGTCCAAGGAGCAGATCGATTCGCTGTTCGGCGAAATTCGCCGCTTCGTCGATCGCCCGGTTCGCGAGCTGCTCGTGGTCGAGCCCGACCAGGCTCGCCGCGAGCATATTATGGAGCTGATCGGCAACGGCGACGTTTGTTCGACGGCCGCCAGCGAACAGAAGGATGCGCTCCGGCTGCTCGAAGAGCGCCGCTTCGACTGTGTCGTGTTGGACGTCAATCCGCCCGACGGATCGGTTGATGCGCTGATCGACAAGATCAACGCGAGGAAGGAGTTGAGCGATGTGCCGCTCGTGATGTACTCCGAGGAGCCGCAGTTGCTGGATGATGTCATGACCGACCGGCTCGCCCGTTCCGGAGCGATCCGGCACGTGCAATCGCCCGAGCGGCTGTTGGACGAGCTGAGCATGCTTTTGCATCGTCCGGTGGCGAATCTCGCCGAGCCTCACCGTAAAATGCTGGAAAAGCTTCACGAGGACGACGCAGTGCTCAACGGCAAGCGCGTGCTGATCGTCGACGACGACATCCGCAACATCTTCGCGCTCACCAGCGTGCTGGAGCGCTATAATATGCACATTTTGTCCGCCGAAACCGGCCGCGACGCCATCCAGATTCTCGAGGATACGCCGGATATCGACGTCGTTTTGATGGACATCATGATGCCCGAGTTCGACGGCCTGGATACGACGCGGGCGATACGCGAGATTCCTCGCTTCAGCGACCTGCCGATTATCGCCGTCACCGCCAAAGCCATGAAAGGCGATCGCGAAAAGTGCATTGAAGCGGGCGCCTGGGATTACCTCTCCAAACCGGTCAATCCCGAGCAAATGCTTGCCGTGCTGCGCAGCTTGGATCCGACGCTAGACATTTAGTCAGAAGTTATTTATGGAAGCGCGCCGCGCGATGAGCCACGATTCTGGAACCGCCAAGACGAGCGAGCCGGTCAACATCCTCGTCGTCGACGACGTTCCGGAAAAAATTCTCGCCATTGAGGCCACACTGACCGACCTCGGGCAGAACGTCGTGAAAGCGTCGTCAGGACGCGAGGCCTTGCGCTGCCTGTTGAAAGATGACTTCGCGGTCATTCTGCTCGACGTCAATATGCCGGAAATGGACGGCTTCGAGACCGCCGCCCTGATTCGCGAGCGAAAGCGGTCCGAACACACGCCGATCATCTTCATTACGGCCTATAACGACGAAGGGCAAATCGCGAAGGGCTATTCGCTGGGCGCGGTGGATTTCATTTCCACTCCGATCGAAGCCGAGGTGCTCCGAACCAAGGTCGGCGTGTTCGTCGATCTGTATCAAAAGACGGAGACGATCCGGCAGCAGGCGGCCCATCGCGTGCAACTGGCGCGCGAGCAGGCGGCGCGGCAAGTCGCCGAAAAGGCCATGCGACGCTCGGCGCTGTTGGCCGAGGCGAGCCGGCTGCTGTCGCGCTCGCTCGACTTCAATGCCACCTTGGCCAGTTTGCATCGGGCGGTGGTTCCCTCTCTTACTGACGCCTGTCAGCTAGTTCTCTACGATGCGAACCGGGAGTTGTGGTTCGCGCCGCTCGTCAGGGAAAAGACGGCGGGCGAGAATGCGTCGTGCAAATCGAATGCACGCATCGAACAGGTCAACTCCAAACTGTCCTCAGCAGTTCGCGAGGCAATTGAGAGCGGTCATGCCCAATCGATCCCGGCAGAATTTGTCAGCAACGCGCCCGATCTCGGCGGACGAAAAAATTGGTCGAGTTTGATTATTGCGCCGCTGATCGCGCGCGACGTGCCGCTGGGGGCGCTTATTTGTGGCTTGCAAGGCGCGCGGCGTCGATTCGAGCCGGCCGACATCGCGTTGATTGAAAACCTCGCCAGCCGGGCCGCCACGGCAATCGACAACGCGCAGTTGTACCAGACGATTCGCGAGGGTGAACGCCGAAAGGACGAGTTTCTGGCGATGCTCGGCCACGAATTGCGAAACCCATTGGCGGCAATCTCTAACGCTGGCGAGTTGACAAAGCTGCTTGAACCGGACGAGCCCACGTTCCACGAGTCGCTGGAAATCATTCGTCAGCAAGCATCGTTAATGAAGCGCCTCGTGGACGACTTACTCGACGTCTCACGCATCACGAGCGGGCGCATTCAGCTTCAGAAATCCGTCGTCGACGCAGGCGAAACACTCGCTCGCGTCGCCGAGTCCAACGGGCCGCTGTTCACTTCGCGCGGGCACAAGCTCCACCTGAGCATTCCCCATTCGCCGGTCTTGGTGAAATCGGACCCATGCCGGTTGGAGCAGATTCTTTCGAATCTGCTCGTGAACGCGGCAAAATACACCGATCCCGGCGGCGAGATTTGGTTCGGCGTCGCCCGCGACGGTGATGAAGTCGTTTTCCGCGTGAGAGACACGGGGATCGGCATTGGCCCCGATTTGCTGCCAAACGTGTTCGACCTGTTCGCTCAGGCCAATCGGTCGCTGCACCGCGCCGAAGGCGGCCTAGGCATCGGGCTGACGATCGTACGTGGACTCACGGAGCTGCACGGCGGGCGCGTTTGGCGCGATTAGCGAAGGTTTCGGACGTGGAGCAGAGTTCATGGTTTGCTTGCCCGCCGTGCTCGAATCGCGCGTGGACAAAGTGAACGACCGAGTCGGAGTGCCTGACGACGCCGACAGCCAGCCGCGCCGCATTCTGGTCGTCGAAGACCAGCCGGCGTTGTCGCGCGTAACCGTAGCGTTGCTACAGAAGCTCGGTCACGAGGTGCGTGCCGCGTCGGATGGTCCCGAGGCGCTGATGGCGGTCAAGGAGTACAACCCGGAGGTTGTCTTGCTGGATATTGGCCTGCCCGGGATGGACGGATATGAAGTGGCCCGTTGCTTGCGCTCCGAGATGGGAGAATCGGCCCCCCTACTGGTGGCAATGACCGGATACGGTCAGCACGAAGTAAGTCGTCACGCGTGCCGGGTCGAGTTCGATCATCACTTGGTAAAACCGGCCGACATGGGCGTGCTCAAAGAGCTGTTGACGCAAGGCAAGTAGCGGGAATCGGGGCAGACAACGATCGGCCCGCGGCACCAGGATTTTGTAGCTGCTGGCAGTGGGCGCAACTGCGCGAACGGTGTGGCGCCGAGTTGCGTAACTAGTAATTCGGGTTAGGCAAATTATGGCGGCGGGAATTTTATGAAAATCGTCGCCTCCGCTTGCCATAGTGCCTGCTAGCTGCGGAGAATAATGGTTACTGCTCCTTTCGAGCAGATTACACATACTTGTCACGAGGAGTGGGGGAGATGTCCAGGATCCTTGTCATCGACGACGACCGGTCGGTTCGGCACTTGATCGCGAAGGCCTTCGACGACACGGACGTCGAAGTGGTGCCCGCCGCTTCGGCCGAAGAAGGATTGCGCCTTCTGAACGGCAGCAAGCCGGATGCCGTGCTGTTGGACATACTGCTTCCGGAAATCTCCGGCCTGGAAGTGTTCGATCGAATCCGCAGCGTCGACACGAAGCTGCCCGTGATCTTTATCACGTCGCTTTCCAGCAGCGAAACGGCGATCAAGGCCATGACGCTTGGGCGCGTTCGATTATTTGCTCAAGCCGCTCGATTTGACGCGCATTCGAGACCTTGTGCGTCAAGCGCTCGAAATTCGGCGGCTGATGAGCATCCCCGTTGAGCTGCCCGGCACTCGCGCAAAATGACAAACGGCGAGGCGTCCGCACGGCCGCACCGACACTCTCGTGGGCAACAGCCCGCAAATGCAGGAAGTGTACAAGGCAATCGGCCGAGTCGCTCCCCAGGACGTCACTGTGCTCGTCCGCGGCGAAAGCGGCACTGGGAAAGAGCTTGTGGCCCGCGCACTGTACCAGCACAGCCCGCGCGTCAAGGGGCAGTTCCTCGCCGTGAACTGCGCCGCCATTCCGGATGCGCTCTTAGAAAGCGAATTGTTCGGCCACGAGAAAGGCTCATTTACTGGCGCCGATCAGCGCCGTATCGGCAAGTTCGAGCAATGCTCGGGCGGCACGTTATTCCTCGACGAAATCGGCGATATGTCATCGCTCGTACAGAGCAAGGTCCTGCGCGTGCTGCAATCGCAACAATTCGAGCGCGTCGGGGGTAACCAGACAATCACGACCGACGTGCGAGTCATCGCGGCCACCAATCGTGATCTTGAAAAGATGGTCGAGGAAGGAACGTTTCGCTCCGACCTTTATTACCGGCTCAGCGGGTTTACCATCCAGCTGGCGCCATTGCGTGATCGCCCGGAAGATCTCGTGCCGCTCCTGGAGAATTATCTGGCCGTATTCAGTCGCGAGCTGAGTAAAGACGTCCACGGAATTTCCCCAGAAGCGATGGACGCGCTCCTCAATTACTCATGGCCGGGCAACGTCCGTGAGCTGCAAAATGTGTTGAAGCAGACTCTCCTGCGCTCGGCCGGGCACGTGATCATTCCTGAGTTTATCCCCGACCGAATTCGTGTACCGGGCGAAGAGATTGCCGACAGCCCGGCAAGCGAATCCAGCGGCACCGATTTGCGGCAGTTCGTCGACGACCGCCTCGCGGCCGGCTCGAAGGATCTTTACGCCGAAGCGCTGGAGTTCATGGAGCGCTACGTGGTGACCCGCGTACTGCGCGTGTGTGAAGGCAATCAGTCGAAGGCGGCACGCATGCTCGGGATTACGCGCGGCTGCCTGCGCAGCAAAGTTCGAGCGCTGAAAGTGTCGATCGACACGCTCGTTCAGGTCGAAGGCGAGCCCTGCGAAGTGTAGCCGCGCTCCAAGTTCAAGCGCGATACGCTTCAAGCGCCTGCGTCAAAAGTTTAAGCTCGTCGCCGAGAGTCTCAACCAGCGGCTCGATATTGCTGAGATTGTTCTCCTGGCCCGCCGTCTCGACTTTCTGCGCGGCGTTTGCCGTACGGACGCCGCCGCAGCCGGCCACCAGCCCCTTAAGGGCGTGCGCACTCATTCGGATATCGACCGCATCCCGCTTTTGAACTGCTTCGCGCAGCTCAGAATACAGGCGCGGCGCGTCTTCAAAAAAAAAGGTGGCCATCTCGGCAAAAAGTTGTCGGTCGCCACCAAATCGGGCAAGCGTACCCGCCACATCCAGGACGCAGCCAGCCGATACGCCTTCCGCATTCATGCTCTCACCGCTTACGGGCTAGCACGGCCTAGAGGAAAAAGACGAGTATTGTTCAATGTTAATCAATCGAGCGCCTATGTTGCAGCCCGGCGGTGAGTTTCGCGCCGAGATGGCCGGCCACTGACTGCCAACTCAGCTTGGGGTTTCCAAGAATAAACTGGCGCAGGCTAACCGGCGTATCGGGAGGTAGCCCAATTCGGAGCCTGACGTTCTTCTGGCGACCAGCGTTTTCGTATTTCCGCAGCACGACAACGAACTTCGTAGTTGTCTGGCAAGGTGCGTGGGGTTCTCATGCTACACACTCCAGTCCTTGAGTTACAAATGGTTTGATCCAACATCTCCGAACAACTTTACGACGCGTTCCGCTTGCGAGTACGTGCGGCTTTCTTTGCCGATGCGGAGCGAGCCGCCTTGGGCCGCGCCGCAGCAGCATTTCCACCTTTTTTGCCACCCTTGCGGGCAGGCTCTTTGTTCATCGGTTTTCCACGGCCCGAGCCGCCCGGCTTCTTTCCGCCACGGTCCATCTTGTTCACCGTGGACCACGCTCTTCGCTCGGCTTCTTCTTCGGGTACGCCGCGCTCGCGATAGCCTTCTTCGATGTGCTCCGCTTTGCGCTTCTGCTTTTCGGTGTATTTCGATTTGTCGCCGCGAGGCATGCGTCCGTCCTCATTTACAATCCCGTGGTTGTATTACGGCAATTACACTGGCTGGACTTTTCGCGAACAACATGGAGCGTGCTGCATCAAAGGTAATTTGTTCCACGGTTTTCGATTGCTTTTTTCAGCGCATTAAGGCGCTGCAAGCACGGCACCATAGCATCGTCCCAGGTGATCCCCGTTGACGCCCCGCTGTATCGCAAGTTGTGTGCCGATCGGTGGTCCAACCGCCGCCGTATCGCTAAAATGACGCCGCGGGCACCCGCTGGTATATTCATTGCGATCAGCGACCCCAATGCTTCGTCGCCCCTGGATTATCGCGGAAAAATGCCGAGCCTTCAGAATGTGACGCACCGAAAGCTCGAACCACCTTTGCGCGGCGAGCCGTTCAGTGCCGAACATTTGTGGAACTACGCTGAGCAGTTCGCAGCCAGTCAGGTCGTCAGCCGGCGCGGTGCGGACCGGCGGCTGGTTGATCGATTCGAGAGCAACAGCCGCTTCATCGCGGACGCCTATCGAGCAATTAGCCAGTCGATCCGCGACGGCGAGCCGCTCGCCCCGGATGCCGAATGGCTGGTCGATAATTATTACGTCGTCGAAGAGCAGCTCCGCGAAATCCGCGAGGATTTGCCACGCAGCTATTATCTGGAGCTGCCGAAGCTTGCGTCGGGGCCGTTCGCCGGTTTTCCCCGCGTCTACGAGCTGGCCCATGAACTTGTGGTCCATGGCGACAGCAGTCTCGACGAAGAGCTCATTTCCGGATTTATCGCGGCCTACCAACGTGTCGTGCCTTTGACCAGCGGCGAGCTGTGGGCCGTGCCCATCATGCTGCGGGTCGTGTTGGTCGAAAACCTCCGCCGGCTATGCGCCACATGCTGGCCGCCCGCGAATGCCGCGACGATGCGAAACAAATTCTCGATCGCTGGTCGAGCGGCGATAACACTTTTTCGATCGGCGACATCGACGACGACTGCTCCATGCTCGTCACGGAGCTAATCGAGTGTCTTCGCGATTCATCGGCCAATGGCGGCTCGCTCGCGCCCATGAGCTGGCCGAGCGGCTTGGCCAGCCGCAGGAAATACTCGACGAGTGCGTCCGCCGCGAACAGCAACGACTGGCAGCGAATCAAGTTTCCATCGGTAACGCCATCACCAGCATGAGGCTGATATCAGCCTTGGACTGGTCGCTGTTCTTTGAACGCGTCAGCCTTGTGGAACAGATCCTCCGGCACGATCCAGTTGGTGTGTACGCCAAGATGGATTTTGCCACTCGGGACCGGTATCGGCATGAAGTCGAACGCATTGCCAAGCGCAGCGACCATGGTGAAACGCAAGTCGCCTCGGCCGCGCTTGAGCGCGCTTCGCTTGCTAGTGATAAGCCTGACACCGACACCAGGCAGCACCATGTCGGTTACTACTTGATCGAAGACGGCCGCTTCGAACTCGAGCAAGCATTTCACTACCGGCCGAAGTTCAAAGAACGAGTCGTCCGTTTCGTATTGCGCCAGGCAGCCGCCATCTATCTTGGTGGAATCGCGCTGGCGACGGCGCTTGGCACGGCGAGTTTTGTTGTCGCCATCCGTGCCGCCGGCGCTTCGTTCACTTCCTGCGTCGTCCTGGGCTGTTTGTTCGTTCTGCCGGCAAGCGAGTTGGCAGTCGGGCTGGTCAATTTCCTGGCGACATTATCCATCCGGCCGCGGCGTTTTGCCCAAGATGGACTTCGCTGAGGAAATCCCCGGTCAATGTCACACGCTGGTCGTGATGCCAACCATGCTTGCGAGTCTCTCGGCGGTGGCCCGATTGCTGGAGCGGCTCGAAGTTCACTACTTGGCGAACCTCGAACCGGGGCTAAGTTTTGCACTGCTGACCGATTATGCCGACGGCCCAGATGAGGAAACCGCAGACAACAAAAAGCTCCTCGCCTCCGCGATGACCGGAGTCGCGGCACTCAACAAGCGATACGCGGACGAAGGCCAACGAAGGTTCTACCTGCTGCATCGCCGACGAACATGGAATCCGGTGGAAAAACTCTGGATGGGGTGGGAGCGCAAGCGCGGAAAGATCATCGAGCTTAATCGTTGGCTTCGCGGTGCAGCCGATACGACGTTCGTGACCGATCCGAATGATCAAGCCGCTCTCTCGAGTGTCAAGTTCGTGATCACGTTGGACTCCGACACGCGGTTGCCGCACGCATCTGCCCGGCGGCTGGCCGGCACGCTCGCACACCCGCTGAATCGGCCGCACTTTGACGAGGCGAAACGTCGAGTCACGCGCGGGTATAGCGTGTTGCAGCCGCGGGTGAGTGTCAGCCTGGCGAGCGCGAACCGAACGCTCTTTTCGCGATTGTTCTCCAACAGCGGCGGGCTCGATCCCTACTCAACCGCCGTATCCGACGTTTACCAGGACATGTTCGGCGAAGCCAGCTACACCGGCAAGGGCATTTACGATGTCGACGCCTTCGCTGCGGCCACGAGAGACGCCTTTCCGCCGAATCACATTCTCAGTCACGACTTGATCGAGGGTTGCCACGCCCGCGTGGGCGCGGTAACGGACGTTGAATTGTTCGACGAGTACCCGACGCGCGTCGATATCGATGCGCGGCGTCAGCATCGCTGGACTCGCGGCGACTGGCAGCTACTGCCGTGGTTGTTTCCGCACGTTCCTACCCTTCAGGGCCGCCGCCGCAACACCCTGACGGTCGTGTCACGCTGGAAGGTGTTCGATAATTTGCGTCGCAGCCTGGTGCCCGCCTCGTTAATGGCGCTGTGCCTGATTGGTTGGTACACGTTTCCCCTCGCTGCTGGATGGGCCACTTTGGGGGCGATTGTAGTCCTTGCAAGTCCCTTTTTCTTTCATGTTCTGGCGGCGCTCGTTCTCTGGCGGCCTGGACAATATTGGAGGCAAGAGCTCCGCGATATGGCGGCAACGTTTGGTCGCACCTTGCTGCAATGCGCTGTGGCGCTCGTCTTCCTGCCATTTCGAGCGTACAACCTGATCGACGCGATATTGCGCACGTTGTATCGGCTGGCGATTTCGCGGCAAAAGCTATTGGAGTGGGAAACGTCGGAGGCGTCAGAACGTCGGCTCAATCGGAACTCAAGCTCGTCGCCTCGCGTCATGTACTTGATCGCGGCCGGCTGCCTTGCCGCCACGCTGGCGCTTCCGTCGGCCGTGCGGTCGACGGCCATTCCATTGCTCGCGCTTTGGTTTACGTCTCCGTGGATCGCCAACTATCTGAGCCGGTCCTATTTGCGCGCTCCCGCTCCCTTGTCGGCCGCCGACCGGTTGGCCCTGCGGCGAATCGCCCGTCGCACCTGGGCGTTCTTTGAACAATTCGTCGGGCCGGAGGATAACTGGCTACCGCCAGATAATTTTCAAGAGTTCCCGCGCCCGAAGGCCGCGCATCGTATTTCGCCCACCAATGAAGGTCTGTACGTACTATCGGCCATCGCCGCGCGGGATTTCGGCTACATCGGCATTAGCGTTCTCGCCGAGTTGCTCGAGCGAAACCTGGATCGTTGGACGAGCCTCGAACGATACTTCGGCCACTTTTATAACTGGTACAACACGACAACTCTCGAGCCGTTGCCACCGCGTTACGTTTCCACCGCGGATAGCGGCAACCTGGCTGCGTCATTTCTTACGGCTCAACAGGGACTGATCGAAATCGTCGGCGCGCCACTATTCGCACCGTTTCTCAATGAAGGAATTTCCGACACTGTCCGCATCTGCGAAGAAGCCCTAGCGCGGTTGCAGCCTCGGGGCGCTCGATTCGTGAGCCCTGCGCTCACCGACCTGGAAGCCGAGCTGGCGCAAGTGCGCGAGGCCGCGGCGAAGGTGCCGTCCGATTCTCCTGAATGGTGGCAACTCGTCGTGCGCTTGAAAGCGCATGCCGATCGGCTGCCGCGTCTCTTGCACGATTTCGAAGCGTCGCTCGGCCTCAAGGCGGCGGAGTTCGACTCAAAGGTCATGTCGCTGAAGGCAGGGCTCGACGGATTGAAGGTCGACGCCGATTCGTTCATGCCCTGGCTGAAGTATTTGTCGTCCGCCGACAACGCGGGCGCAGCCGCAATCAGCAATGGACATCCCACCACAACTGCGCTCGCCAATGGGGTTGCGAAACACTCGGCGTGGCAAGGTGTTTTGGCGGAGCTACGAGCAACCTCTAGCTTGAATGACGTTGTGACACTTGCCGATCGAGCTGGACACCATTTAACGTCACTGAGTTCCTCGCTGGATGCGAGCGGGCTCTCGCAGCACGAAATTGCCGACACGAAGACCTGGCTCGAATCGCTCAACAATGCCGTCACGAAGTCCAGCGATCACGCGATGGACGTTCATGATCGCTACTTGCGCCTCGGACGTCGGTATGAGGCGTTGGCTAAGGAAATGGACTTCGCGCTTCTCTACAATCCGCAGCGGCGCTATTCTCGGTCGGCCTGAATTTGGAAGACGGCCGATTGGATCGCGCTCACTACGACATGCTGGCTTCCGAGGCCCGTATCGCTAGCCTGGTGGCGATCGCCAAAGGCGATGCCGAGCACCGGCATTGGTTTCAGCTTGGCCGTGCGCTGACCGAAGCATTGCCGGGCCGGGTGGGTCTGCTCTCGTGGGGCGGAACGATGTTCGAATACTTGATGCCCCATTTGTTTTCGCCCAATGTCCCGGGCTCACTGCTCGAGCGTAGCTGCGATGCGGCCGTGGAGCGTCAAATTGCGTATGGCCGGCAGCGCCGCGTGCCCTGGGGAATCTCCGAATCGGCGTTCGCCGCGCAGGCTGCCAACGGTGATTATCACTACCAGTCGTTCGGCGTGCCCGGGCTGGGTCTGAAACGTGGTTTGGGTAAGGATCTTGTGATATCGCCGTATTCGACCGCGCTGGCCTTGCCAATTCGCCCGGCCGCCGCGGTGGCCAACTTCCGCTACCTCGCTGCCCAGGGCGCCGAAGGCCCCTGGGGATTTTATGACGCGGTTGATTACACTACCGAGCGCGTGCCCGAGGGCGAACGACGGGTCGTGGTGTTCTGCTATATGGCGCACCACCAGGGAATGATCATGACGGCCCTGGCGAATTTCCTTCGAGATCGTACCCTGCAGCAACGGTTTCAACGGCAGTCTCTCGTGCGCTCGACCGATTTGCTGCTGCAGGAGCGAATTCCTGTGGCGGTGTTGCATTTCAACCCGCAAGACGATGCGGCGGTCACGGTCCCGTCGTTACCGGTCGTGCTCGGCCCAGTGAGCCGGCAAATTTCCACGCCGCACACGGTCGTTCCCCGTGCGCATCTACTTTCCAATGGCCAGTACAGCGTTATGGTCACGAATACCGGCGGCGGCTACAGCCGTTGCAACGATATCGCGATCTCCCGCTGGCGAGCCGACACGACGCGCGATCACTGGGGGCAATTCGTTTACGTGCGCGACCTGGCAACGCAAAAAGTCTGGTCGGCCCATTACCATCCGACGCGTGTCGAGCCCGACAACTACGAGGTCACGTATTCCATTGACAAAGCCGAGTTTCGTCGCCGTGACGGCAACTTGGAAACTCACTTGGAAGTCACCATCTCGCGCGAAAGCAACGCCGAGGTCCGCCAGGTAACCATCTACAACCACGGTCGAAAGCCGGCCACGCTTGAGCTGACCAGTTACGCAGAGATTGTCTTGTGCCCGCCGGCCGCCGACGCCGCTCACCCGGCCTTTAACAAACTCTTTGTCGAGACCGAATACTTGGACGACTGCCCTGCCCTCATGGCGCGGCGCCGACCGCGGGAAGCAGAGGCCGAAGTGCCGTGGGCCGTCCACGTCCTTGCGGCACAGCCTGCAAGTCTTGAGCACGTGCAATTCGAGACCGACCGCGCCCGCTTTTTGGGCCGCGCGCGCACTCCCGCCGACCCGGCGGCGCTCGAGCCAGGCGCCGTGCTCTCCGGGACGACCGGACCCGTTCTGGACGCGATCTTCAGTATCCGCGGCCGTCTGCGTGTGGGCCCAGACGAATCGGCGAACCTGGCGTTCGTCACTGCATATGCAACAAGCCGCGAAGAGGCGCTTCAACTAGCCGATCGTTACCGCGATCCACGCGTCGTCCAGCGCACATTTGAAATGGCCTGGGCGCATAGCCAGGTCGAGATGCGACACATGCACGTCTCACCGGCAAGCGTGCAAATGTACCAGCGCCTGGCCTCGGCATTGCTCTACCCCGACGCCTCGCTGCGGGCACCATTGTCGGTGCTCAAGGCCAACCGGCGCGGCCAGCGATCGCTTTGGCGATATGGCATCTCGGGCGATGTTCCCATCGTGCTCTTGCGCATTACGCGGCCAGAACACCGCATTCTCGTGCGAGAGTTGCTGCTGGCCCATGAGTTCTGGCATACGCATGGCCTCAAAGCCGATTTGATCATCGTCAACGAACATCCGGCTGGTTACTTCGACGGTTTTCAAGAACAGCTATTAGAGTTGATTCACACGACCACTCGAGTGCCGCTTGATAAACCGGGCGGTGTGTACTTGCTTCGTGCCGCGCAATTAGCACCCGAGGACCTTGTGCTGCTTCAGGAAGTCGCCGCTATTAGTCTGCACGGCGACAAGGGCTCGCTCGCGCAGCAAGTGGAGGCGCCGCGCGTGCCGCCCGCGGAGCCGCCGAAGCTTCGCACGTTGCGCCCTGCCGTCGACGATGATGCGGAACGTCCCACACCGGACCGTTCGGCGGCCTTAGAATTCGCCAACCGATTCGGAGGTTTTGACGACACCGGAGATTACGTTGTCCGGCTGGCTGAAAACCAGGTGGCGCCGGCGCCGTGGTCGAACGTTATCGCCAACTCGCAATTCGGTTGCATGATTACGGAATCTGGCGGCGGATTCACATGGGCCGGCAACAGCCGCGAGAACAAGCTCACCGCCTGGTCGAACGACCCTGTCTCTGATCCGCCGAGTGAAATCCTGTACATCCGCGACGAAGAGTCGGGCGCCTTTTGGACGGCGGCGCCGTTGCCGATCCGCGGCAAATCTGAATATTCGGTTCGTCATGGCCGCGGATTTACGTCCTTCACCTGTGCGCTCAACGGTATTCACTCGGAGCTTCTCATTTCCATTGCGCCGGACGACAGCGTCAAGTTTGCCTGCCTCAAGCTTCGTAACAATTCGAAACGCGTGCGGGCGCTCTCGGCAACCTATTTCGCGGAGTGGGTGCTTGGGGTCTCGCGCGATTCGACGCACATGCACGTGTATACCCAACGCGATGAAGCAACCGGCGCACTTCTGGCCCACAACAGCTACAACGAGGAATTTCCCGATCAGGCGGCCATCCTGCATGTACTCGGCAAGGCGCACTCGATCAGCGGAGACCGCACAGAATTTGTCGGCCGCAACGGCGACTTCGAGAATCCGGCCGCAATGGCGCGGATCGAGTTGTCCGGCCGCACTGGCGCCGGCTTGGATCCCTGCGGCGCAGTGCAAAAGAAAATTCGAATTAAGCCGGGCGACGAAGCCGAGGTGATCTTTCTGCTGGGCTGGACCCACGGCGAAACATCGCCCGCCGATCTGCTTGCGGCATTCCAAACTCCCTCCCAAGTTCATAACGCGATTGAGCAAACGCGCGAGTTCTGGCGAAACACGCTTACGACCATCGAAGTGAAGACGCCCAACAGGGCGTTCGATCTCTTGGTCAACCATTGGCTGCTGTATCAGACACTTAGTTGCCGCGTCTGGGGGCGGTCGGCATTTTATCAATCGGGAGGTGCGTTCGGCTTTCGCGATCAGCTGCAGGACGTCGCAGCGCTGGTCTACAGTCGACCAGAAATTGTGCGCGAAGTGATTGTCCAAGCCGCATCGCGACAGTTCGAGCTCGGCGACGTGCAGCATTGGTGGCATCCACCGTCCGGCCGCGGAGTGCGCACTCGATTTTCAGACGATTACCTGTGGTTGCCCTTTGTCGTGAGTCACTATATGTCGGTTACGGGCGACTCCGAAATCCTCAAGGAACGGATCCCCTACTTGCAATCGTTGCCCCTGGAGCCGCATGAGGAGGAACGGTACGAATTGCCAGAAGTCTCCCGTGTCGTCGAGGATCTCTATGCACATTGCGTACGCGCCATCGACCATGGATTTCGCTTTGGAGATCACGACTTGCCAGTGATGGGCTGCGGCGATTGGAACGACGGCATGAACAAGGTCGGCGCCGACGGCAAAGGTGAAAGTGTTTGGCTGGCCTGGTTTCTACGCGTCGTGCTGCAGCGATTTCTTCCTTTCGTAGAGGAGCGGCGCGACTCCCAGCGCGCCGAATTGTATCGCGTCGAGGCCGATCGCTTGTTGCAAGCCGTGGAAGAACACGCCTGGGATGGAAAATGGTACCGACGTGCGTATTTCGGCGATGGCACGCCTCTCGGTTCGCAGCAGAACGACGAATGCCAGATCGATTCGCTGGCCCAATCCTGGTCGGTAATCGCGGGCGGCGATCTCAGTCGTCGCCGAATCGCGATGCGCGCTGCCGAAGAACGGCTCGTAAGGCCCGACGACCGATTGGTGCAGCTGCTGGATCCGCCGTTCGACAGGACGAAGCTGGAACCCGGTTACATCAAGGGCTATCCGCCAGGAATTCGCGAAAACGGTGGCCAGTACACGCACGCGGCACTGTGGTTTGTTCAAGCGCTGACGCTCGAAGGAATGGGCACCAAAGCAATCGACGTGTTCGACTTATTGAATCCGATTTTAAGCGCGACATCCGCTCGAATTCAAAACTATCGCGTCGAGCCGTACGTGGTCGCCGCGGATGTGTACAGCGTGCCCCCGCATGTGGGCCGCGGCGGCTGGACGTGGTACACCGGCTCGGCGAGCTGGATGTATCGCATCGCAATTGAATGCATACTTGGATTGCGATTCCGCGGTAGCATGATCACGCTAGCACCATGCATTTCATCGAAGTGGCGCGACTTTGAAGTCCGTTTGCGCCGCGGCTTGACAAACTGGACAATTCGCATACTCAATCCCGACGGCGTTGAACACGGCGTCAAACAAGTGCGCGTCGATAACCGACAAATTGACCGATGCGACATCGAATTGCACGCCGATGGTCTCGAGCACTTAATCGAAGTGACACTCGGCAGACCACTTCTATCCAGCCAAATCGATGGCGATGCTGTAACCACATTGGACAAAGAAGAGCCACCAAGTTCGTCGAAGGAGGTCATCGAAAGCGCATTTTAAGTGATGCTATCTTCTCTATTTCCACCATATTGTGATGTAAGTCGTTCTTTCTGCCACATTCCGCCGGTGGGCGCAAGAATTGCCGCATACTGCTCGGCTTGGCCTGTATAATTGGCCATCCCCGAACCCGCAGGAGGAAGAAGAAATGCCGACATGGACTGAGCTGCAGAAGCGAAGCTACGAAGTTGATCGCAAGGGGGCGCGGGTCAGCAATGATGAAGTGCTGGTACTGGATGCACGGGCGCGGATGACGCCGGGACATTTTGTCGAAGAAAAATTGCGCTTGGCTTTAGCCACGAACCGTCGCCGCGTGCGTCGCGTGCCGAAATAATTGGCTGCGGAGAGCGCATTCATCTCATTCAAGTGGCTTGGGCCGCGTCCATTTCCTACGCCTGACGCCAAACATACTCCTCCTTCATGCGCTGGCTTGGCCTCGCCGAAGCCTTGATGCATCCTCGCCCGACGCCCCCATCAGTCCGCGGCATCTTGTCGCCGCGGAATTGTGGCATGGAACGTGCCCTGCCTCAAAGGTATAGGGGTGAGTTTCGTTCACTTCCCTGTTATGCCGGAAGTTAAAACAGCGTGGAAAGAACCGCGACACAAAACCGTGTGGAAGTTGGCGTCTTCACAACCGTTGAGGACGCGCAGCGCGCCGTAAATGGCCTACTCGCCGCCGGATTTTCAAAAGACCAAGTTACCGTCATTTGTTCGGACGAGACAAAAGAGCGTTATTTTCGCGAGTTCGAACATCAAGAGCCGGCGGGCACGTTCACTCCGGCCGCATCCATTGCCGGCGGCACGATCGGCGCCCTGCTCGGCGGAGCCGCCGTTATTGTGTCGGCTGTCGCCACCGGAAGCCTTGCTCTGTGGGCCGCTGGGCCAATCACTGCCTGGGCCGGAGGCGTTGCCGGCGGCCTCGTAGGCGCGATGATGACGCGCGGCGTCGAAAAGGAACTGGCCAACTTCTACCAGCAAGCCGTGCTGGAAGGCCAAATACTTGTCGCTGCCGAGACGGGCGACACACGTAGTCCATCGCTGGGCGAAGCAGCGCGCATCCTCGCCGATGCCGGTGCAAAACCCCTTACGCTGCCCGAAGGTTAACGCCTCGCCGGTAGTGCACTGTCTTTTGTGATTGGGCGAAGTGAATTCAGTTTGGCAAGTTGACGCGCACAGTCTAGATCGCGCATTGTCGATTACAGCACGAGCCTGACGACTATTTTTCGTGAGACGAATTGGCACATCGAATGCAGGTACAAGTAACGAAAGTCCGCTCAATCAACAAATCAAATTCAATCGTTCATCGGAAGGAGAATGTAATGGCAAATACAGTTCGTTCAAAGCGCGACGACATGGCAGAACAAATGTCTTCTGTCGCAAAGGATCTGCAGGAGATGGGCACGAGTGCGCGACGCGTGGCGGGTGACAGTGTCGAAGCGCTGCGAGAATCAGCCAATGAATACCTCGAGGAAGGCCGGGCACGGGCTCGTGAGCTCAGCGACACGGTTCAAACACGAATCCAAGAGCAGCCGATGACCTCGATCTTGGTTGCCACCGCTGTTGGCTTCCTGCTCGGCGTGCTTTGGGTTCGGCGCGTAGAGCTTATAACGCGGTCATCGGAGTGGGCGTCAAATCGCCTCAAGGATGACGTTGCCGCTGGCTAGCACCTGGCGAAGCCGGGAAAACTTGTCATCGCAATCCGCCGCTGGCACGTAACGTGCTTGTATATCTAAATTCTGTAAAACGCCTGGCTGCGATGCGACCGCAGTCACGGCTTACTTTTCGTCACAAGCCGGAGGATCGTTTCATGAAATGTCATCTCGTCAAGTTCCTGCTGCTGAGCGTCCTGGCAATTGCTCCGATAGGATGCGAGCCGCGGCCAGTCGTTGTCGACCCTGACAACGGAGACTCCACGACTGTCATTGATGAGGATGACGATGTCGACGTGGTTCCCGCTCCGCAACAGCCCGATACCGATGTCGACGTGGATATTACGCCGGGCACATCAGGATCTGGCACCACTACCAACCAGAACCCTGGAACGAACGCGAATCAATAGCGGAAGTCCTGCCAAGCAGCTGGCGAATACCAGTTTACTGTTTGCTGACTAAGCGATCGCGTTCACTTCCTATCGTAATTGTTTCATCATGAGCAAAGGCTCTTCAGAAACCGTGCAGCGGCCGGCGCAGCAGCAATTCCGACAGCCCGGAATCGAATCGGAAATGAATCCGCTTCCCGAGTTTGAGGGAGCGGAATATCGTCCGGCTGGAAAGCTGCATGAGTTATCCGCGCTAATCACGGGTGGTGATAGCGGCATTGGACGCGCCGTGGCGATCGCCTTCGCCAAGGAGGGGGCCAACGTGGCGATCGTCTATTTGAACGAGCACGAAGATGCCAAGGCCACGAAAGCCAAAGTCGAAGAGCTGGGTCGTAAATGCCTATTGTTGTCGGGCGACGTTGGCGACCCCGATTTTTGCGCGGATGCGGTCTCGGTGACCGTTGAGGATTTTGGAAAAATCGACATCCTGGTGAACAACGCCGCGGAGCAGCATCCGCAAGAAAGTCTGCTTGATATCACACCGGATCAACTCGAGCGGACGTTTCGCACAAACATCTTCGCATATTTTTATATGGCCCGTGAGGCGCTCAAGCATCTGCGCCGCGGCGGTGTGATTATCAACACGAGTTCAGTGACGGCGTACCGCGGTAGCTCGCACCTTGTCGACTACGCTTCGACGAAGGCCGCGATCGTCGGATTCACGCGTTCGCTGGCGTTGGCGCTCGCAGACAAGGGAATCCGCGTGAATGGCGTCGCACCTGGACCAATTTGGACTCCGCTGATCCCGGCCACCTTTGAGGCCGAAGAAGTCGCCACGTTTGGCTCCGATGTGCCCATGGGGCGAGCTGGCCAACCGGAAGAAGTCGCGCCGTCATTTGTTTTTCTGGCATCCACTGATTCCTCCTACATGACCGGCCAGATGCTGCATCCCAACGGCGGCGAAGTCGTCAACGCATAACCTATCGGAGATGGGGTAGTTCGTTGTTCTCAAGTTGGAGGATTCTGTCATGACACGAAGGATTGGATTGATTCTTATGGCGATCGCCGCATTTGCGAGCGTATTCGCAAGCGCCGACAGCGCTGAAGCGCGCCATCGTCGCGGCCGTGGCAGCTGCGGAAGTTGGGGCGGGAACGGCAGCCACGGAGGAGGAGGCAGCTTCGGCGGATTCTTCTCCAGGCGAAACAACGGCTCCTGGGGGTCGCACGGCGGCAATGGTTCCCATGGCGGCGGACATCGCGTCTATAACAACGGATGTGGCAGCCACGGCGGCTCGTACCAGGTAGTCGAGGAAAGCTCGCCTCAGTCGGCCTCGATTGAAGGATCGCAAGGCGAAGTTCGATACTATGGCGAGCGTGGCGAGGCAACTTTTGAACGTGGCCAGTCATCGAGGACCCGAATTGATGACCGCGGAGTTCGCTCTGGTGCAGGTGCTGCCATCGGTGCGGAAAGTAGCGACTCGCGTGACCGAGATATGAATGAACGTCGCGACGATGCCCGTGGCGAGCGCCGGGAAGCGCAAGGCGACTCACAGCGGACCGAACGCGAGCAGCAATCGGCCGACAACCAAGGGCAGTCGCAGGAAAGTCGAGACGCTGGCCAGGATTCAAACCAGAATCCGAACCAGAATCAAAACGAAAACCGAGATCGAAACGACAGTCAGCAACCGCCGCCGCCACCCAGCGGCACGTAGCGGATGCAGAGTATTGGGGCGCCGGCACCATGCCGGGCCTTCATGAGTCGCTGGCCAGGTGATCCCCCACCACTTGGCCAGCGATTTTTTTCGCGCATAGCACCCGCCCCGGTTCCCATGATCATCGGATGAACTCCGCCGGAGCGCGGTATTCAAACCCGCTTAACAAGTGCCGAAACGCGCAAAAAAATAGCCGGCTTCGGATACCGCTCAAGGTGAGCGTCGCCCGAAGCCGGCCAATTAACCGACCGTTTTGAGCAGTTCGCTACGCGGCCGCCGGGTTTACGGATTTTTCGGCGATGTCCGTCAGCAACTGATCGGTCGACTTTTCTTCGTCGAGCGTTTGCTCGCATAGCTCGGCCACGTACTGATTGTTCAGCCGCCGTGCGAAGCTGCGTACGGTGCCATAACTGGCGATCTCGTAGTGCTCTACCTTTTGAGCAGCGGCGATCAAACCGGCGTCGATGGCATCACTATCGCCGTCGGCGCTGAGCACCGCGCTGCCTTCCTTAATTAAACCGACCATCGCGTCGCATTTGACGCGCTCCGGCTCGACGCCCAGATGCTCAAAAATCGATTCGAGTCGGTCGACGTGTTTCTCAGTCTGCCGCAAGTGGTCCTTGAAAGCTTTCTTGAGACTGGGCGTCGAAGCCTTCTCGGCCATTTGTGGCAGTGCCTCCATGATGCGATGCTCGGCATCGTAAAGATCTTTTAACTCATGTCGAAACAAATCTTCCAAAGAGTTGAACTCCTCGCTAAAGATTCCCATGATGTTCCTCCTACGCTTATCCCTCGTAGATGTGAATGTGTGGGTAAACGTCTACCCAAGTTCCGTAGCAACAATCGAGCACACACCATGCCAGTCGTCAGAGCCAGATTGTCGCGAACACATTAAGACGTGCGGCAAAAGAGCACCGTGTGGGCTGCTCGCCGCCGCCGATAGCAATCGATTTAATTTAGCTGAGGGCGAGGAGCGCCTCGCAGTGTGTCACCGTGACGCAGTCGTGTGAGTGATTTAGCGAACCCGCTTGGTCGCTCGCGAAGCAGCGCTGCAGAAGAAAGAGATACACGGGGCGGCGGCATCGGCTGCAGAGAGTTTCGGTTTTGCCGAAATCTCATTTGCCTCAGTGCTAATCTTGGCGGGAACACCGCCCCGTGTATTGGGCCTTCTGCGTTTAGATTGTTAAGTGCCGCCCCAACTTCGAGCGTGCACGAATCACGTCCAGTTAACGTCTTGCGTCTGTTTCTTGCGGAATCGGCCGCTCGACCTGCCGCGCCCGGCGAGGTGACGACTGAAGGAAACTCTCGTCCGCCTCCTCTGGCCAGTTTTCCTCATTGAATCCTTGCCGATTCCTAAGTTCGTCTTCCGCGACCGCGATACGAGCAAAGTGATCGTCATCATCCGGATCGCCCGGATCCTCGCGGACGAATTCGATGGCTTCAAACGGCACTGCAAATAATTTGTCACCTAGACCTAAAAATCCGCCGAACGAAACGGCGACATAAGCCAACTTGCCATCCTGACCGATCGCTATATCCTTGATCTCGCCAACATCGTCGTCGCCGGAGGCGCCGCGTACGTTCATCCCGATCAGCGCGCTGGCACGAAATTTAGGCATGCTGCGAGATCGATCTGCAGTCGGCCGCCCCGCCCGGGCCTGCACTTGTACCTCGCGCTGCACCTGGTTGGTTTGCCCCGGTGCGTCCAGCTGCCGGTCCGTCTGATTCTGAGTCGTTGACTCTTGGGCTGTGGCATTGCGGCCGCGGTCGGCGACAATGAATAGCGCTGCGGCAATTGCCGCGGCAACCCCAATATACGATTGAACTTGTGGTCTCATGGCATCATCCTCCCCGAGCGCGAATCGGCCATAGTTCCACCAAATCCGGACGCTGATCTAACCGGCTGCGGCTGAAACCGCTCTTCCAGTTTGACGGCCCTGATTCAATGGATACCCGCCAATCGCTGTCTCCGTACAGGAGGCCCGAGTCGTGAAGGCCGCGATTGAGCAAAATCCATGCCACACGTCCACCGATGCCGTTGTTAGCTTATTCCAATCTTGACCGAAAGGAACTCACTCCGATGATAGGGCAACTGCGAACGGCTGGATTGCAGGCGGCTCACGGAAAAAATGTGGTGATTCGGCCGCGATTCCGCGATAAATCGCCGACATGGAGAACAGATGGAATATGCCATTCGGTGGAAGGCGTGTCCGCAACCCTGGTCGCCCAGCCAGATGCTTAACCATTTACTAACCGAATCTATGCACGTGCTTGCGTCAGCGTGGTCTTGCGGAAACCAAAAAGTCGTAGAGAGTCTCATTTCAAATGCCCGGCGTCGGTCGGCAATATCATCGGGTGGGCCCATCTTGGCGGCTGTTCGTCGGCCACCCAAACCGGACTAAGCCCCCAAACGTAGACATTTTGTCCAACTATGGATCGCCCGGCAGCCAGCCGATGACGCTGTTTTCCATTCGACCCGGTTCTTGACTATACTTTCAGCTTGCGTGTTGGACCGATCGGATCAAGTCACGCGCTCGTCACCGGCTGGTCGACAGGCCCCTACCCGTTCTCGTCCAAACACCGTTGGGACGTCGACTTGAAATCTGCTTCTAGCCGCTCTATTGCTTCGCACGAATCGCAACCGGCCTTCGCCCGGGACGGGCTGTCGCTACAGGTAAAGGCGCTCTCAAGGCTACACGAGCTCGCGATGCGCTTGGCCGGCACATCCGAGCCGCAACCAGCGCTAGAGGCCGTGCTGGAAACACTCGTCGAAGCACACACGGCCGACTTCGGGCTGCTGTCCCTATTCGATCCAGCAGCCGAACGCCTCAAGGTTTGCGCGAGCATCGGTTTCGATCACGCCGCGTTAGAAAGTTTTTCAACCGTACTGTCCAATCCCGCGGCCGGCGCTTGTGGCAGCGCCTTTACGACCCGAAAGCGTGCGGTCATTTGCGATGTGGATGCGGAATGCCGCTTCGCCGATTTCCGATCGTTCGCCGAGTCCGTGGGGTTTCAATCGATGCACGGCACGCCAATTTTAACTCGTACAGACGATGCGATTGGCGTGCTGTCCGTTTACTTCAGCGCGTCCAGGCGGCCGACCGAGTGGGAAATGCAATTGGCCGACCTTTGCGCGCGACATGCGGCCGCAGCCATCGAGGCTGCCAAAGCACAACACGCAATACGCGAAAGCGAAGAACGACTGCGCTTGGCAACACAAACCGGGAAGGTCGGAATCTGGGATTGGGACATCGTTGCCAATCACGTTTCTTGGACTGACTCACTGTACCGAATCCATGGCGTGAAACCGCATGAATTCGCGTCAACGGTCGAAGGGTTCTCCGCGCTGGTGCATCCCGAGGATCGAAATTTGGTCGCGAATGCCATTCAACGAGCGCTCGAGACAAATGAGCCATATGAACTCGAGTTTCGAGCGGTGCGTCCGGATGGCGAAGTGATGTGGCTCTTTACGAACGCCACGATCTTGCGCCGAGGGGCGGCCCGTGCGAATGCTCGGCGCAACGATGGACATCACATCCAGCAAGCGCGCTCAACTGGCTGCCCGCGAAAGCCAGGAACGATTCGTCCGATTCATGCAGCACTTGCCCGGCCTGGCGTGGATCAAGGACGCGGGTGGCAAGTACGTGTTTGCCAACGACGCCGCCCACCTTGCGTTTCGAACTACGCCGGCCGAGCTCTACGGAAAGACTGATTTGCAAGTGTTCCCGCCCGAAACTGCTCGCCGATTTCGGGAGAATGACGAGACCGCACTCTCCTCGGAAACGGGCTACCAGACTGTTGAAACACTCGCGCACGACGACGGCACGCTTCATTACTCGCTCGTCACGAAATTCCCAATTCGGGGAGCCGATGGCGCTGCCACACTGATTGGCGGCATGGCTATCGATATTACCGATCGCAAGCAGGCGGAAGAGTCTCTGCGCACGAGTGAAGAGCGCTTCCGTACGCTAGCCGATCATGCCCCGGTTGGCATCTTCCAATCCGGCCCCGACGGCAAGACCGAGTTCGTCAACAAAAGCTGGTGCGCGATGACAGGTTTAACACCGGTCGATGCCGAGGGCGACGGCTGGATCAACGCGCTGCACCCTGACGACCGGCAGCGCGTGATTTCCGGATGGAAATTTGCCGTGCGCAAACGCATTGCGTCGGAAGCCGAGTTTCGCTTTGTGCGCCCGACGGAACCGTGACTTGGATGCAGGGCAATGCCGTGCCGCTATGGAACGCCGAACATGAATTGATCGGCTACATCGGCACCGTGGCCGACGTCACCCAGCGGAAGGCGTCGGAAATCGCACTGCGCGAGAGCGAAGAGCGGTTTCGCCACATGGCCGATCATGCACCGGTGATGATCTGGGTCACGGAGGCGGACGGCCGCTGCACCTTTTTGGGAAAGACGTGGTACAACTTCACCGGGCGCACGCCTTCAATGAGCCTTGGCTTCGGCTGGATCGATGCCGTGCATTCCGATGATCGCGACGCCGCTCGGCAGGCATTCCTTGACGCCAACGAGCGCCACACCGCCTATAGTCTGGAATACCGCCTGCGGGGTAAAGATGGCCAATACCACTGGGTGATCGACGCCGCAATGCCGCGTTTCGGTGACGATGGCCAGTTCCTCGGTTTCATCGGCTCGGTCATCGATATCACGGATCGCAAGAAATACGAAGAAGAGCTTCGCGAGGCCGACCGCCGCAAAGACGAGTTCCTGGCCGTGTTGGCCCACGAGCTGCGCAATCCGCTGGCGCCGATCCGCACCGGCCTCGAGTTGATGCGGCTGGCCGGCGACGATTCGACGGCGATCGGCGAAGTCCGCACGACGATGGAGCGTCAGTCGCAGCAAATGGTGCGACTGATCGACGACTTGCTCGACGTAAGCCGCATCACTCGCGGCGCAGGTAGAATTGCGCAAATCGCGAGTGGAGTTGGCCACCGTTATAGAAAGCGCAATCGAAACGTCAAGGCCGCTGATTGAAGAAATGGGACACAAGCTCGACGTGACCATTCCTAAGCAGCCGATCGTGCTGGAAGCCGACCCGACGCGGCTGGCGCAAGTCATCTCCAACCTGCTCAACAATGCCGCCAAGTACACGCCGCGCGGCGGATGCGTTGGCGTCAGTGCAGAACGCATCGACGGCATGGCCGTCATATCGGTGAAGGATTCCGGCATCGGCATCCCGACCGAAATGCTCGATCCGATTTTCGACATGTTCACGCAGGTCGACGGATCATTGGAGCGATCGCACGGCGGTTTGGGCATCGGGCTGACGCTCGTCAAGCAGCTCGTGGAAATGCATGGCGGAGCGGTTGAAGCGCGCAGCCCCGGCGCGAACCAGGGAAGCGAGTTTATCGTGCGTCTGCCGGCCGTCGTCGGCTTGCTCAGCGAGCCGCCGCGATCGGACGGCCAGGTCCAAGCGCCCGGTGCGAAGCGGCGCATCCTCGTCGTCGACGACAACGAGAATGGCGCCAAGGTACTCGGCATGTTGCTCACGGCGCTTGGAAACGAGGTCCGCACTGCCTTCGACGGCTTCACCGCGATCGAACTGGCCGAATCGTTCCGCCCCGAAATCATTCTGCTCGATATCGGGATGCCGAAGCTGAATGGCTACGAAACGGCGCGGCGAATCCGCGAGCAGCCGTGGGGAAAAACCATCATGCTGGCGGCGCTCACCGGGTGGGGACAGGAAGAAGACAAACGCCGTACGCGCGAAGCCGGCTTCGACCATCATTTCGTCAAGCCGGTTGAGCCGGCCATCTTGCAGAAGCTTTTGGCCGAGTACGAGCCGGCAAATCGGCCGTAGCCGAAGTTGTGAGACTTCGACTTCGTTAACAACCCGAACTCTCACCGGTTCGGCTACCACTTGTCGCCGCGCCGTATTGCGATCGCCTCCCCTTGTGTAAACTGGGTTATCGGCGTCCGGTGCGCCTGGGGAGGTTTACCACGGACGGCCGCCGTTCTCTTCGTGTCAGTGTGCGATGCCCATTCAAATCGAATGCCCCGGCTGTAAAGCGGCGATTCAAGTGCCGGACGAGGCCGCTGGCAAGCAAGGTAAATGCATGCAGTGCGGCCATCGAATTGCCGTGCCCGGCGGAAAGGCGACGCTCGGCGGCATCTCCCCGCCACTGTTCGAAGCCACGCCCGAATCGATGGTTCGCGAGCTGCACAGTCGCGAGCAAAGCGCCATGCTATTGGTGTTCCCGACGCCGGCGGACGGCTCGTACGACCTAGCGAACGTCGCCGACAGCGAGCTGAAATGCATTGTCACCGAGGACATTAATCAAGCTCGCTTCGCCGACCTGGCAGCCAGCTTCGCCAAGCGATTCGCTCCGCGCAAAAAGGGCCAGGCCGCGCCGCAATCGCCCGAAGAAATGCTTTACCAGCTCAAGGGCGACCGGCTAGGCATGAGCCTCGAAGACTTCAAGCAGAAGTATGCCCGCCACGTCGAGAGTGGCCAAAAACTGCCGCTGTGTTCCGACACGGCCTTCGGCGCGAATAAAGCGTCGCTCCACAGCGAGCCATGGCACCGCGAGGTGGGAATCATTTACGCGCGCGTCGATCTGCCCGCCGAGGATAATTCGCCAACCGTTGCCGGCATCAAGACCGAGCTCTTGCTCTATCAATTTGTCGACGGCAAATTATTCCGCATTGCGGCGTCATTTCCCACCGATCAGTTTCACGTCGTTCACGAGGCGGCAATCAAGAAATACGGTCCGGCAACGCGGGAGACGCAAAAGCCGCGGCAGATCGTCTGGGAGAATCCACTCGCTTGGGTGGCGCTCACGCGCGGCTCGGTGCATCCACGCGAATCTTCGCTGCTCGAGCTCGTGCACCGGCAGCTTCACGAACTGGCGTCCTCGCGAACGCCAACCGCCGCAGCCGATATCTGAGCGCTGATCGGGTCGAGGCTATCGCGATAGCGCTCGAGAACTTCGCGTGGCTCCAGATTGAACACGGCTCGCCCCTTGGTCGACCATTCCCTGCCATTCCAATTGAACACTGACGTGGCGGTGCGCAGGTTGCCGACCGCTTCCACGTCTTCCATGCCGCCACCCTCGATAGCTTCGAAGCTGATTGTCACGCCGACCAGCCCCACAAATTCGCCGTTGGCGCGGTCTGCGCCAATAACACCCCGGGCTGAAAGCCGCATTCCTTCCATGAAAGCCCGCGTGGCTTCCCTGTCGAGGCGGCTGCAGTCACGAATTCGTGCTCCAGCCGTTGTCGGTGCTTTGTGAATTGTTTGAGTGCTCGCGCTACGCGCCGCGAAAACAGCGCCGGCCGCGCGAGCGCCCACGCGAGCCACGCGACAACAAGCACAACGATCGCCAGAAACCAAATGATGTAACTGAACAATTCGCGGCGGCGCCAAGCACAGAGATTTAACGGCGGAGGGCACCACCGCGCCAGCGGTGGTCCACTCCGCGTGCTACTGCTGGCGACCAGTCTAGCATGACCGTGCTACCGCAGAAACAGCGGCCGCCGCATTCGCGCAGCCGGCGCCGGCGGTGCTACAGTGGGCTGAGGCGCCGGTTCCATGATGGTCGATTGCTCGAAACCGCCGCCGCAATGGCCGCATCCATAGTTCGGTGCCGGTGAATATGGCAACCGGTAATGGTTATGCGCAAACCACCCACGGCACGATATCGGCCCGAGCACAAGCGGTGCGTGATATCCACCGCCACAACCGAAGCCCGCCCACTGCGGGAACGAGCTTGGCACATTCCAATAACCGGCCGCTGTAGCTGGCTCGGCGCCGACGAACGAGAGTCCGATGGCGCCGATGACTGCCGCACCAATCAATTGTCGGAACACTGGAAACGACCTTTCGCGCTGGTTGTTGTGGTTACGCACTGACCCACATCGTAGTCATCGTGCGGAGCCGTACCGCCACAACAATCACCTCGCTGTCGGCGGCACGTTCTGCCCAACCGGCAAGCGTGAAAAAGGCCGCAGCCTCAATCGTTGTAGCTGTGACGCTCCAGATACTCGCTCAAGAAGTGCCGCGAGATAAGATGGTCCACGTCAAAGATATGGGCCAGCAGGGCGGCCCGAATCCACATGCCGTTGCGGGCCTGGCGGAAGTACATCGCCCGCGGGTCATTGTCGATCTCCGGCGGGATCTCGCCGAAGTGCTGGTCGCGCGGAAACGGGTGAAGGATCGGGGCGTACTCCTTCATGCGGGCTACCAGCTCCGGCGTAAGACAATAATGCGAAAAATCGATCGGCGCCATCGACGCGGCGTCCTGACGGGTCGTTGTGCTCCTTTTGAATCCGCGTCATGTACAGCGCGTCGAGCTGTTCGATCACGGGCCGGCCGTCGAGCGGCTCCTCGAACGAATCCACCTCATAAAAGCGCACGTTGCGGTCCACAAGCCGCTCGCGCAAATCCTCGCGCATCGCCAGCTTCGGATGGTCCGGCGAGATGAACACGAGCCGCACGTCTTCATACATGCGCCAGCAGCATCGCCAGCGACCGCACCGTCCGCCCGCGGCCAATGTCGCCGCAAAAGCCGTAGGTCTTTCTGACCAGACCTTTGGTCAGCCCGGCGTAGCCCTTACGCTCGCGCAGCTCGTCAAACCGGTTGGCGGCCGGCGAGTCCTTGGGGCTGGCGAATTGAAACGATCGCTGTAGCGTGTAGATATCCAGCAAGGCCTGCGTCGGGTGCTCGTCCGCGCCCGAGCCCGCGTTGACGATCGGCACGCTGCGGCTGCCGCTGACATCCAGGTCGTTCATCAAGTAGGCGCACGACTCGGCCAGCCGGGCGATCGGGCTGCGCATGATGATCGTGTCGAAATAGCTGCTGAACATGCGGATCGAATCGAACCGCGTTTCGCCCTTGGTCTCCGACGATGTCGACGGGTCGCGCACCTCGTTGCACGTGATGCCCGAGAATCTGGCACGCCGCCATGAACGACAGAAACGTCCGCGTCGACGGCTGCGTGAAATACAGCATCGCCCGCTGGTGCGGCAGCAGGTTGATCAGGAAATCCTGCCCGGCGCGGCTCTTGGAAAGGATGCGGATCATGTCCGCGATGCCGCCAAGTTCTTCCAGGAACGGCGGCCGAGAACTGGCCGGAGAAGATGACGTGGCGAATCCGCCCGTTGCGCTCGAACTCCGGCGTCTTCATCCGCACCGGCCGCTGCAAACGCGACTCGTACAACAGCAGGTCGCGCTCGTCCTGCGTCTTCGGCGCGTTTCATGATAGGGGCGGTGGACATGACGCACCGGCAGCCATGCCGCGATGGCTGAACCTGTTATCGCATCACGGTGCCGGGGCCGTCAAGTGATCGCACCGCGTGCGGTGTTTGCGAGGTGTCAGGTTTCAGGTGTCAGATTACTGTTTTCCGACACCTGACACCTGACACCGCATACCTCAATCCGCCACGCGCCAGCGCACCTGAAACAGCCGCATCATCGCCAACACCAGCGCGCCGTTGTACAGAATCGACCAGCCGATGTAGCCGAAGAACAGCGGCAGATCGCCGGCCGTCGCCGCGACCGTGTTGACGTCGTCGCGCGACACGTCGAGCGGCAGCGCGAAAACGCGCGGCAAACGGGCTGAGCACCCCGAGCTTGTCGACGAGAGCCGCCCCCGACGTGCCGCGGAAAAATGTCTCGGCAAAAAACGCCATCGCCAGCGGCGCCATGAACATCACGACGATGATCAGATAGGTCGCAATCAGGCTCGTGGCCGACTTCTGAAAGATCGTCGAGCAGAACAGCGCCGTCATCGCCGTCGTCACGCACGTCAGGGCCACGATCAGCAAGTAGCCGGCCATCGTCGGCAGGTTGTACCAGAACGGCAGCGGCATCACGCACGCCAGCAGCACCGGCCACAGCAGGAACGACGTCAGCACGCTGGACACGCGCAGGCCCGACAGCAGTTTGCCCCACAGCATCTGCCAGGGCGTCACCAGCGTTACGAGCAACAGGTCGAGCGTCTGCCGCTCGCGCTCGCTGGTCACGCTGCCGGCCGAAAACACCGGGCCCACCAGCATGTTGAACAGCAGCACGTAGGAGATGTACCACGGCGCGTACTGCGGCCAGATGTACAGGCACACGGCCATCACAAACAGCGCCAGCAGCATGCTGATCTGGATCACCAGCCGCAGCATGAGCGTGCCCTGGCTGAAGATCTCGCTCCGCATCTCCTTGTCGTAGATCGGGTTGGCGCCCTCCTCCATGAACGTCGTCCGCTTCGGCGGAGCGAACAGCCGGTCGGGAAACTCGTCGCGCTTGATGTACAGGCCGACGGCCTCGCGGGCTTCCGTCTCCAGGTCGACGACTTCCTTGCCCTCGCTGCCGAGGTCGGGCGGGTACAGCAGCCGCCGGCACGCGTTCCGCCACATCAGCGCCGCCAGCGACAAGCAGACGCACCGGCACGACGGTAAGCACGACCAACAGCCGCGCCTCGCCGAGCTGCTCGAGCTGGTTCCACACCAGCACGCAGACCATCGCCAGCGGCAGGATCATCAGGTACGACACCACGAGCGACGCGCTCGTGCGGCGAAAGTAGCTGCTGGCCCACAGGCTGATCATGCCGAACAGGCCCACCGTCAGATCATCGCAAAGTACGCGGCAACAACTTCGTACAGCGACACGCCGCCCAGCGGCAGGCAGAGCATCACGATCGGCAGCGAGCAGATCATGAGAATGCCCAGGTGGCACAAGCGCCGCGAACAGCTTGCCCAGCACGATCGCCCCCGGCCGCAGCGGGCTGGCCAGCAGCATCTCGTAGCTCATCCGCTCTTTCTCGCCAGTGATCGCGCCCGCGGCAAAGCTCGGCGCCATGAGCGACGCCAGCATGTACTGCCCGAAGAAGAACAGATTCACCAGCCGCTTGGCCGCCTCAGGCTGGGCCAGATCGAGCCGCTGCTCCTGCGGCCACGCCAGATACACGACGCCGCCCAACAGCGCGACGTAGACAAACAGCAGCACAAACGCCCGCGTCATCCGCAGGTTGGTCAAAAGCTCGCGCTGGAGAACTGGGTTTTCGACGAGGTACATAATGATTCGTACTCGGTACTCAGTACCTAGTACTTTCTCGGCCGCACTCGCCCTAGAACTCGGCTCGGCAATCCCTGAATCCGCAAGAATCCTTCTGCATCCGTCTGATCGTAACTGCCGCCGCGCTTCCATGCTTGCCGTACGCGGCGTCGTACAGGCTGTTGGGGCTCGTGCGGCCTCGGACCATGACATTGCCTTTGTAGAAGCCGAGCGTCACTTCGCCGTTCACCGGCTTGCTGCACTTCGCGCGAGAACGCCATCAGCGCGTCCATCTTCGGCATGTACCAGAAGCCGTAGTACACCATCTCGGCGACTTCCGGTGCCAGCCGGTCGCGGAGGTGCACCGTGTCGCGGTCGAGCGTAAGCTGCTCGATCGCCAGGTGGGCCGCGTACAGCGCCGTCATGCCGGGCGCTTCGTACACGCCGCGGCTCTTCATGCCGACGAAGCGGTTCTCGACGATGTCGATCCGCCCGACGCCGTTCCGCCCGGCGATCTTGTTCATCTCCTCGACCATCTCCAGCGCCGACCGCCGCTTGCCGTTGAGCGTCACCGGCACGCCGCGCTCGAAGCCAATCGTCACTTCTTCGACTTTGTCCGGCGCCTCCTGCGGCGAAACGGTCATGCCGAAGTCGATGATCGACACGCCGTCGACCGCCGGGTCTTCCAGCTTGCCCGCTTCGTAGCTGATGTGCAGGCAGTTCTCGTCGCGAGCTGTACGGCTTGGCGATCGACGCCTTCACCGGAATCTTCTTCGCCGCGCAGTAGTCGATCATTTCCTTGCGGCCGGGGAACTTGTCGCGATACTTCTTAATTCGCCACGGGGCGACGACTTTTAATCCCCGGCTCCAGCGCCTCGGCCGCCAACTGGAAGCGGCACTGGTCGTTGCCCTTGCCCGTCGCGCCGTGGGCGAACGCCTCGGCCCCCACTTCGCGGGCCACCTGCAGGCAACACTTCGCGATCAGCGGCCGGGCGATCGACGTGCCCAAGCAGATAGATTCCCTCGTACTTCGCCTGCCAACCCAGCACGGGAAACGCAAAGTCGCGGCACAGCTCCTCGCGGGCATCGACAATGCGGGCCGACGCCGCCCCGCAATCGCGCGCCTTCTTCAAGATCGCGTCGCGGTCCTCGCACGGCTGCCCAAGGTCGACGTACACGCAGTGCACGTCGTAACCTTCATCCTGCAGCCAGCCGAGGATGACCGAAGTATCGAGACCGCCGGAGTAAGCGAGAACGCAGGAAGGCATGGGATTCAGGATGACGGATGCAGGGACGGCGAGCCCGCTTCAGCGGGCGGGGTCTAGATTCCGAATGCAATCCGGACCGAACAAAGACCCAATCTGACAATTGTGGTTCACCGCGCACCGCCTGACAAGACGCATCGCGGTTTGGACTGGTCGCTTCAGCGACCAGTCCGTATGCGTTATTACTTCGGCAGCTCCGCCGCGCGGATGTTGCGAAACAGCAAGTTCGTCGTCGGGTCGTGCCCCTGGATCGCGACCACGCCCGGCCCAGCGCGAAGACCCTCGCGCGCGCTCTCGCTCGGCAGGCCGCTCGTCGGTCCAATCGCTCACCTGGTAGCCGTCCACCCAGACAGCCATGTGCGGCCCGTCGGCCACGATCGTCTTGGTGAACCACTTATGATCGTCGGCCACGACACGCCGCGCCGGCTGGCGGCGATAGATGCCGCCCGTGCCGAAGTCGGCCGGCTTCGTGCGGTCGCCGTCCTTGAACACGTTGTTGATCTGGCTCTCGTAGCCGGCCCAGCGGCCCTCGCGCAGCGTGCGAAAGAAAATACCGCGAGTTCAGCCCGTCGCCGTTGATCTTGCAATCGAGCTGCAGCACGAAGTTCGCCAACTCGCCGCTCGGTTTCGATCTGGCCCGGCCCGTCGAGCACGCTGCAGCTCGCCGTCGTCGGTCACGTCGAAACTTGCTGCTGCTCGGCCCGCTCGCTGCTCCAGCCTTCGAGGTTGCGACCGTTGAACAGCGGCTCCAAACCGAGCGGCCGCAGCCGGATGTTGCGAAACGCCACGGGGCCTTCGCGCGACTGCAGACCAATGTGGCCGATGCGCACCGGCGACGCATCGCCGTATTCAAACACGCGCTCGCCGTCCAGCACGATCGTGATCTTGTCACCGTCAGCGGTCACTTCAAACGAGTGCCATTGGTCGGCGGCCGGAAACGTTGTCCTTCGATAATGCGGCCTTTTGCCTGCCCACCAGGCTCGCCGTCGGAAACGGATTATCGGGCGGCGCAATGTTCAGTTCATAGCAATCGCCGGCCGGGTTCTTGGGCTCCAGCGGCGTTCGCAGAAAAACGCCGCTGTTGGTGCCGTCGCTCGCAGTTTTGAACTCGGCATGCAACTCATAGTCGCCCCACCGCGTCGTCGACATCAAGAAGCCCTGCTTCTCGCCGGCCGTGCGAATTTCGCCATCCGACGACCTCCCACTCGGCGTCGCCCGTCGGCTTCCAACCAAACAACGACTCGCCATCAAACAATTGAATCCAGCCCTCATCAAGCAGCTTGCGGTCCAGCAGTTCGGCTCGGCGGCGATCAACGCAGAGCAGAAAATAACGAGACTAGCATCCCGATCACTAATCGCATCGCTTTTCCAGATACGAAGCAGGAATGACCACAGAGGCACGGAGAACATGGAGAATGTAATCTCAATGTCACCATTCGATGAGATTTTCATATCGTGGCTAATGTTGCATTCAAACGACAATAACAAAATCTTTGCCTCCTGTTCTCCGTGTCTCTGTGACCTTTGTTGTCCAGGAAATCATTCTTCAATCTCCAGGCGCACTTCGCCGATCAGCCCGCCCGGCAGATTGATGTCGCTATCGTCATTGCGCGATGTGTCGCCGTCAAGCGCCGGGTACTCGACGACAATTTCCAGCCGATTGTGATCGCGAAGCAGATCGGTGATGTCGGAGCGAAAACTCGGACCGCCCCAGGAAACGTCGCCCAATGACTTGCCGTTTAACTGCACGGCGCCGCGCGAGCGAGGCGGCTCCACAATCAGCCACACGCGCTCCCCCGAATCGAGCCCGGTGGGCGACTGGAACACGCGATGATATCGGACTCGGCCGCGAAACTCCGCTCCGAACGCGGTCGACCAGTCGGCGGGCATCGTCAGGCGAGCGTTTGCCGGCAAAGGCTGGCTCACGCGCTCGTATCGCCCATCATCCTGTCGCTCATACCGCTCAAGCGGTTCAAGCTGCCAGGGCCCGCGAAGCCGAATGGTGTGCATGAAAGGTTGAGAGTTGAGAGTTGAGTGTCGAGAGCCGGACGCACGCAGACGCTAGGTATCTACCTATCAAAGCCTCAACTCTCAACTCTCAACGCTCAACTATTCCGCCATGAAATGCTGATTGACGCGCACTTGCCGAATGGCCCGGCTATCTGGCTCATAGACGCGCATGAGAACTTGCACGCCGCGAAGCGGCCGGTCATACGGCGGAGCCGTTTCGCGCTCGCCGACGTCGTCGACGCCGAGTCGAATATCCTGGACAGCCAGTGGCGGCGGGGTCGGATTGGCATAATGCCCGAAATCCTCCAGGCCATTGGTGCCTTCGTCGATCGACGGCGTGCCCATAGCGTTGTTGTTGTCAATCAGCCACGTTGGAGTGCCGCTAACAAGCTCAACTTCATCCGCGTCCTCGTTCACGCCGTTGTTCTCATAATGGAACGACCACGTGTCGTAGACGGCGAAGCCCGGAGCCAATTGATTGCCGAACACGTCGCTCAATGCTCGCGGGACGAAGAACCACGGCGCCGCAGCGGTTGCCGCTCCATATCTGGGCGGCGCCGCCAGCATATTGAAGCCATAGCCCATGTCGACATAGGCCCCCTGCCCCACAAACGGATATCTCGCGGCGCCAGTGCCTATCGCACCCGAACCCATGTTGTCTGGATCCATATAAGCTGCGCCGTAACCAGCATCACTCGGCGAAATCACGAGGCTGATACGCGAGGTCGTATTGCCGGGCACATCGCGCATACCGAACAACGGCGCGCCCGGGTCGTAAATGCGTACGTCGAATGCCAGTGCGCTGGTCATCATGACGTCCTGACCGCGCCGCGCCCCACAACGGCACCGGTCCGTGAACGACGCGAATGACCCGACCCTCATCGTTGAGGATCGCCTGCGCCGTCGAAGGTGCGCCTGTCGGGGCGGTGTCGACGTAAGCGAATGGTCGCGTCGGGTAAGCAGCATTCGGGTTATTCAAAGTACTGGCGTTCATTGTGTACGATACAACGGTGCCAGTAGGCCGCGAAATGTTGGCGACCACTTCCGCCACGGGGCCGGATTTGAATACCTCGGGGTCGGTCGCGAACGCTAAATTGCCTGTGCTTCCTTGGTAGCCGCTGCCAAACGATACGAGCGGATACGGAAATACTCGCTTCGCGGGGTTATTGCTCCCACTCCCCGGAAAAAGTCCAAAATGCCCGTAGCGATTTTCGCGCTTCGTCAGATCGCCCAGCGTGTTGGCCACGATCTTCCAGCGCGTGATGTTGTGGTCCCATTCCAGACGAGCCGAAATATCGTAGCGATCTTGAAAGGCGATGATCGCGGCGATTGCTGATTCGATGCTAGTCCCGCTTGGAAGCAGGCGCAACAGGCCAAGCTCCGCCTTGAACGTATCGCCGTCGAATTCAAAGGTGTCGCTATATCGCTGTGAACGCGTATCAAAGCCGCGGTAGAGATTGAGGTGCGGCACAATCAAAAGCGCACGGCGATAGATCGTCCGCATGCCCGGCTCGCCGAAGAAGTTCTCGGGGTTCTCGCTTTCCGACGGGTTTTCGATCGCGAACCAAATCACCTCGGCGAGGGGCGACGTGATCGTTTCAATATCCCAGCCAGGATGATATGACGTCACTGACGTTAAAGGAATGTGCCTGGCCAGGGTTACTTGGATTTGAAGTCGTTATTCGCACATTCGACGGACCGCGTCCGGCAAACGGCTCATGTTCGTTGCGCGTGGTGAGCATGAGGATGTCATCGTAGTCGCCCAGGCCGCTCACGGTGCTTCGTGACGTTCGAACCGTTCGTTTGAACAAGCGATCCATCGTTGGCGCCCGGAATGATCGACTGCTCGATATTAATTTCGTCAATGTCGTCTTGTCCGTCGCCGTCCAGATCCGGGTTGCCGTTGCGATCGGAGTCGTCGATGCCGTCGGTCAGAAAGCTGGGAAACGAATCTCGAAACTGGCCTTCGATGAGCTCGATGTAGCCATGGTTCGACTCCGGCCGCTGCCATGTGGTTCCCGGACAGGTGGCCCCCTGCAGGTCTTGCTGCAGCACGTTGCGCACGTGGCGCTGCTGTCCGCTCATCTCCGCCGTGGCCCGGCGGTTGCGGACGCTGCCCGAGATATTGGCAAACAAGGTCACCACGGCCGCCATCATCACCAGCGTGATGGCCATCGCCACGAGCATCTCAACCAACGTGAACGCGCGCGTAGGGTGGGCACTGCCCACCATCCGTTGACGATGCCGCGAATCCATGGTGGGCAATGCCCACCCTACGTTTCGAAAAGAACGCAACATAAGAAAAGCTCCTCGCATCCAACCGCGGCCCCAAGAAGGCGGCTGGAACTCTGTCCTATCCATTATTGCACCGCGCGGGAGCACTTGTGTCAAGAAAAAGCCGAACGATGCAGGTTAATCCTTTGAGCGCACGTTCGCTACCGACCAAAGGCCGGGCATACCAGCCGGATACTTGGTCCGCAGCTACAACCGCCATCTCTCACTTCCCCGCCCCCGGCGGCGGCGGAATTTCTCCTTCCAGGATCATCTGCCGCTCGCGCCGCGCCGCAATTAGCGAAAAAATGATCGACGCGGCCAGTATCCCCACAATCACCGAGAGAGACTGCCAATGCTCAAGGTGCACAAAGTCGTGGAGCACCATCTTGAGGCCAATGAAAATCAGAATCGCGCTCAAGCCATAGTGCAGGTAGCGGAACAGGCCCATCACGCCGGCCAACAGAAAGTACAGCGCTCGAAGCCCCATAATTGCGAACACGTTCGACGTGAACACGATGAACGGCTCGCGCGTAATGCCGAAAATAGCCGGCACGCTGTCGACCGCGAACACCACGTCCGTGCTCTCGACCACCAGCAGCACCATGAACAGTGATGTGACAAATAGCTTTCCGTCCTGCCGGATGAAAAATTTGTCGCCGTGCGTTCCCTTGGCCACCGGAAGAAATCGCCGCGCGATTCGCAGCACCGGATTATGGTCGGGGTTCGCATCGACGCCGTGGGCGCGCGCCAGCTTGATGCCGGTATAAATCAAAAACGCTCCGAACACGTAGAAAATCCACTGGACGCGCTCCAGCAGCTCGCTGGCCACGAGGATAAACGTGAGCCGCATGCCGATCGCGCCCAGGATGCCCCAGAACAGCACGCGATACTGGTATTTAAGCGGCACGCCGAAGTACGAGAAGATCACCACGAACACGAACACGTTGTCCATCGACAACGACCACTCCACCAGGTATCCGGTGAAA
Source organism: uncultured Planctomycetota bacterium (assembly GCA_963713365.1). Lineage (GTDB taxonomy): Bacteria > Planctomycetota > Planctomycetia > Pirellulales > Lacipirellulaceae > JABDGM01. The sequence goes on from CAVQLN010000020.1 coordinate 99,321, forward strand.
AACGCCAAGCCGCGCTTCCTGGCCGAACTCCCACCACACCCAGCCGTTGAACACCAGCGCCAGGCTGCACCAGAACACGGTCCACAGGGCCGATTCACGCAGCGACGGCTCGTGCGCCTTGCGGTGGAACACGAACATATCGAGCGCCAAGAGCAGCTGCCGTGCCCGCGCAGAACGCGAACCAGAAGAATGGTGGGACGGCCAAGGCGGGGGCCGCTGGCGCCGCGGCGGCTTCGGCTAATAACAACAAGAGCACGAGATCCGACTCCGACGACGCGGTGTGTATCTTTGCCTACAGGCACATCGGGAACTGATAATCATAGAACCTGAGGCCAGACGCAGCAACCGGCCACGTTGCTGGGTGCCACTCGCCGCGGCGAGTGTTTCTTATAGGCGCAACAAGTTGCACTGTGCAGCGAACAGAACACGCACCAACTTGCACCGGCACTCGTGCAACTGGAAAACGCGGCCTTACAACAGACCGCAAGGCCCTTGCATAAAGAACACTCGCCGCGGCGAGTGGCACCCACGAGTGCGCTACGCCGCAAGAGGCTCGCACATCCAGCGGAAAGGCCGGCCGACGAGTTCGCTCAGCCGCTCGTCATACGGCCTGAAGTGTTGCCGCAAGTCGTTCGGCAACGATCGGATCAATTCGCTCCTTGTAGTAGCCGCGGTTGTAAATCTTCGTGAGCTCGATGTCGAAGTGCTCCAGCCCAAGGAAATCGAATACCCGCTGGCACGTCTGGTTCGTGTCGCCAAACAACTCGGCACTGTCCAGAAGCAACACTTGATGCCTCTGAAAAAGCTGAAACACGAGCTGCAACTGCAGAGCATAATAGCCCCGGCCGACGTAACCCAGCATCGGTGGCGAACCTACGTGCCGCATTGCGCCTGTTTTCACGAAAGCTACATTCTGCCGCAGCTCATCCGCGATCGCCTGCTCAAAACTGCGCGTTTCCACGCCGCGCGTCTTGTAATGCTGGTAGTGCGAGAAAGCACGCGCGACAGGATCGCGCAACACGGCGATGATTCGCGCCTCGGGCAGCACGTCCCGCATTTTGTAAAGGGCGGCCGGCGTCGGCAGATAAGATGGCGAGGCGTCGACCGCGAGCCCCCCAACGGCTGCAACCGCGCCGCCAAGCGGAAAGTGCGATCGATACCACTTGATCGAGCGGCCAGCGTGCTTAGAGAAATAATCGACTTCTTTTTTCCAGGCGCCAAACAGCCGGGGATGTTTCACCAAATAGGCATGCAGCTGCGTCGTGCCCGCCTTCTGAGCGCCCACGATCACCACACTGGGTAGCTGACGAAACTTCTGCGTCGACCGCCGCCATACGGTGGGAAGCACGGTTTTGACGGCGCGCACTGGCCGACGGCCAATTCGCAACACCGGATGGCGCTGAATCTTCCGCGCGTAGTAGCGCAGAAGGTCGTGCCTCGATTCGCCCGCCGAGTCACCCGTGGGATGCAAATCGGACATGAATGGATGTTTGGGCGTCTCGACCGAGCGTGTAGGGGTGGGTCGAGCGCCACGAGACCCACCAAATTTGGCAAGCCGAACGTCAGCAATCGGTGGGTCTCGGTCCTCGACCCACACTACGTTCTATCAACTCTCAACCCTCAACTCTCAACCAGCTACGTCCCAAATTCCGGCCGCCGACGTCCAAGCTGGCTCTGCAACCGCTGCACGATCGCGCTGTGCATCTGGCTCACGCGGCTTTCCGAGAGATCGAGCGTCGCGCCGATCTCCTTCATCGTCAGCTCTTCGTAGTAATAGAGAATGATGATCAGCCGCTCGTTGCGATTGAGGCCCTTGGTCACCAGCCGCATCAGATCGGATTTCTGGATCCGCTTCGTCGGGTCCTCGCCCTTTTTGTCTTCCAGGATGTCGATCTCGCGCACGTCCTTGTAGCTGTCGGTCTCGTACCACTTCTTGTTGAGGCTGATCAGATTCACCGCGTTGGCGTCGGTGATCATCTTCTCCAGCTCGGCGACGCTCAAGCCCATGTGCGTCGGCCAGCTCGTTTTCGTTCGGCGTGCGGCCGTGCTTGGCCTCGAGCGACTTGATGGCCTCGTTCAGCTTGCTGGCCTTGCTGCGCACCAGCCGCGGCACCCAGTCCATCGTGCGCAGCTCGTCGAGCATCGCGCCGCGGATGCGCGGCACGCAATATGTCTCGAACTTCACGCCGCGCGTCAGATCGAACGCGTTGATCGCGTCCATCAGGCCGAATACGCCGGCGGAAATCAGGTCGTCCAGCTCCACGCCGTCGGGCAGCCGCGACCAGATTCGCTCGCCGTTGTACTTCACGAGCGGCAAGTATTGCTCGACAAGCCGGTTGCGCAGCGGCTTGCGTCGGGCCTGGCTTTGAATTCTTCCAGATCTCGGCAATTTCTTCCGGTGATGCAACTTTCCTGGTGGTAACCGCAGTGGCCATGTGAATCCTCCGTGATTGGCCGATCGCTCCGTTGGGAGCCGTCGCAAGTTCCGTCTCGCGACAAACAATCAATTGCTCGGTTGCTAAGGGTCAGGCGTTTGGTGTGAACCAACTCACCCATTCACTTACGCATCTATTCACGATTCATGCCGCCGCCTCCTTGTTCCCGCCCTGAGCGGCCAGATGAGCCAGTTGCTGCTCTAATCTCGCGCGCACCGACTCGTCGATCGTAGCCTGAGCGATGTGCCCCAGAATTGCGCCGAGAGTCGCAAACAACAGAAGATAAAGCACAGCAAACAAGAGCGTGCCTTCGACGCCGCCCGATGCCAGCCAGCCGCGACAAATCGCGACCGTCATGGCCAGTGGCCCGAGGATGCCGGCGTAAATGCGACTCACGTTCGCTCCTTCGAGTGCCGTCAAACTTTTCGCATCCCCGCCAGCTTGACGCACACCGGCACGCCGGTGTGATGTCGCACAGTATCGGCCGTTCGCCGGCTCGCACTTGAATCATCTCAACAAACCTTTCGCATGACTTCAGCGCGAGCTGGGCCGTCCACGACTCCGTCCGCTCGAGCCTTCACCATCACGTCTTCCAACGCCTTACCCAACCACATCACGGCATGCCCGAACGGTGAGTTTGGCCGCTCCCACACGCGCGGCGTCGCGTTTTCACGCGCGCCGCTTGCAGTGACATGCCGCGGCAGCGCCGGCAACGCCGCGCACTTTGCACGACAAGAACCGCTGGCATGCATCGGACAATCTGCGATAAGCCTCGCCGGCTGCAACATCGCGGTCGCACTGGTTTGCCAGCATGCAGATTTCCGCATGGACCCCGTCGCCCACGTTCTGCTTGACGAGGGCGTACGAGTCCAGAAGTGCCAGATCATCGGTCGATGTCACGACGACCACCAATTCAGCTCGCAACCAAAATCGGCGCATCCACGTCGACGCGCCGGTTCCCGCGTCAACGACCAATAGGCTCGCTTCCGACTCAAGCGTCTGCAGCTCGGCAAACAGCCGCTGCTGCGCCGGTCGCGACGTGTCGAGAGCGTGGCGGCCTGGCCGACGGTTTCCCAACACCAGCGTGCCACCCGGTCCGGGAGCAAGCGCTTCGGCCGCGCTGCAATCGCCGGCGATGACCTCGTCGAGTGATCGCTCAATCGCAGGAATTACGCCAGCAACCTCCGCCAGGTCGCCACCCTGTTGTGCGCCGTCGACCAGCACAACACGCTCACCTTGATCGGCCAGCACCGCCGCCAAGGTTGACCGCCACCGTAGTCGCACCAACGCCCGCCCTGCCGCCGGCCACGACAATCATCGGCGGCGAAAACCGCTCGCGCCGCGCAGCCGTCGGAACGGACTGAACGAGCTGACGCAGTGTTTGAGCCTGATCAAGCATGTGTAGGGCGGGTGCTTGCACCCGCCGATTCTCTGACACGTCTTATTCAATCCCTAACAGCATGTTCGCCAGCCGCCGCCGCTCGGCGACTTGAATATCGTCCGGCACATTCTGCCCATCGGTGAGGTAGCTCACCGGCAATCGGCACTCGCGCACGAGCGAAACCAAATGTCCCAGGCTGCTGGCCTCGTCCAGTTTCGTCAGCACTACCGCGGTCGTGCCGACGTCGGCAAATCGTTCGGCTGTAGCGAGAAGCTCTTCGCCCCCGCCGTGCTGCTGAGCACCAGGTGCACTTCATCCGGCTCCGCCTCGCCCAGCATCGACTTGAGCTCTTGAATCTTGACCTCGTCGCGCGGACTGCGGCCGGCCGTGTCCATCAGCACCAGGTCGAAATGGCTCATCCGGGCGACCGCCTCGCGCATTTCGCGCGGCGTGGCCACCACTTCCATCGGCAGGTCGATGATGTCGGCATACGTGCGGAGCTGCTCAACGGCCGCTACGCGATAAGTATCGACCGTGATCAGCCCGACGCGCCGCTTCTCGCGCAAGCGATAGTTGGCCGCCAGCTTGGCGATCGTCGTCGTCTTGCCGACGCCCGTCGGCCCGACCAGCGCCACCACGCGGCACTGGTCGGCGTCGGTCGCGATCGGCCCGCTGACTTTGATCTCATCCTCCAACAGCTGCGCGACGCGCGCCTTCACGAGCAGCGTATCGGCCAGCTCGTGCGCAGTTCGCGCTCGTCGCGCATGCGATCGATCCAGGCGCGGGCGATCGATTCGTCGATCTCCGCCTCGATCATGTCGGTGAACGCATGGAACAGCGCCTCGGGCAGATCGTGCGCCGGCGCCGACGCCGCTCGCTGGCACAGCTTCTCGACCATCGCATGCAGCTCGTCGAGCTGCCCGGCCACCTGGTGCCGGAAGTCATCGCGATAGCGGGCTGCGATAATCGAACTTCCAGCTGGGCGCTGCGGGACGTTGGGGGCTGTGGGCTGATCGAGGAACTTAAATCGCCAGCCCCTGGTCCCCAGCTCCCCAGTTCCTGCTCGCCGGCAGGCGACTCGGCACATTCACCGCCGCCGACGCCGCGACTTCATATTGCCGCCCAAACAGCACGCGGCCGCAACAGCCCGCTGTTCACCTCGCGCGTGTGCAGCACGGCCGCCGCAGGCCCCAGCTCGCGCCGCACGAGATCCAGCGCATCACGCATCGACTTGGCACGAAAGGTTTTAATTTCCATAACTATGAACTTCAGGTAAGTCGTCAGTCGTGAATGACGAATTCCAGAATGACGAATGCACAAGGCACCTCTACGATTACGTCATTACGTCATTCGTCATTCCTCCCGTCCGCCACCATCCCCACCGTCACGATCTTCGTATCCCGCGTCACTTCGTTGAAACTCAGCACCACCAGCTGCGGCAGGTGGTTCTCGGTCAATCGCTTCACCGCCGCGCGAATCTGCGGGCTCACCAGCACGATCGGCGTGTGGCTGCGGCCGTGAGCTTGGTGATCTCGCTCGCTGATCGCCCGGCACGTGGCTTCCACCGCCTGCGGCGACATGCGAATGAACAGGCCGCGCTCGGTGTGCTCGAAGCCGGCGCGAATGCGATCTTCCAGCGCCGGGTCGAACGCCACGACGTACAGCTCGCCCTCGGCATTGCGATAGCGCGTGCAAATCTGCCGCGCCAGGCGATGGCGGACGTACTCGGTCAGCAGGATCGGGTCCTTCGACCGCGGCGCATAGTCGCCGAGCGTTTCCAGGATCACGCTCAGCTGCCGGATCGACACTTGCTCGCGCAGCAGCAGGTGCAGAATCGCTTGCACTTCGGCCAGCGACATCACGCTGGGAATCAACTCGCTCACCACCGTCGGCGACGTCGTCTTCAGCTCGTCGACCAGGTGCTTCGTCGCGTCGCGCGTGAGAATCTCGTCCGCGTGCCGGCGGCACACTTCGGTGAGATGCGTCGCCAGCACGGCCGCCGGCTTCGACCACCGTGTAGCCCATACATCTCGGCCTGGTCCGCCAGCCCCGGATTGATCCACTTCGCGTCGGAGCCGAACGCCGGGTCCTTCGTCGCGATGCCGTCGACCTTGCCGCGTCGTCACGCCCGAGTCGATCGCCAGCAGCAGCGTCGGCTCCAACTCGCCCTGCGCCACCGGCATGTCGGCGATCTTGATGCGGTACTGATTCGCATCGAGCCGCATGTTGTCGCGGATGCGGACCTTCGGCATGAGGATGCCGATCTCGCCGGCGATGTTCTGCCGCACGCGCTGCACGCGATCCAGCAGGTCGCCGCCGCGATTCGGATCGGCCAGGCGAATCAGCCCGACGCCGAGCTCGATCTCCATCGGGTCGACCGTGAGATAATCTTCGACTCGCTCCTCGGCGGCTTGGCGTTCTTTTCGGCTCGGCCTGCTGCGGCGGCCGCTTCGGCGCTCGTCGCTTCGCGGCGCGTCATCATCCGCGACAAGCCGAGGCACGCGCCGCCGAGCGCAAGCAGCGGAACGCGCGGCAAGCTCGTGAAAACGAGAATGCCCAGGAAGCCGCCCGTGACCGCCAGCGCCTGCGGCCGCGAGAAAATCTGCTGCAGAAACTCCCGCGGCATGTTCGACTTCTGCGTGCTGCGCGTCACGAGCAAGCCGGCCGCCAGCGAAATCAAGAACGCCGGCACCTGGCTCACCAGGCCGTCGCCGATCGTCAGCTGCGTGTAACACCCTGGCCGCCTCGGCAAGCGGCATGCCGTGCTCGGCCATGCCGATGATCAGCCCGCCCACGATGTTGATCACCGTGATGATGATGCCGGCGATCGCGTCGCCGCGGACGAACTTGCTGGCACCGTCCATGGCCCCGTAGAAATCGGCCTGCCGCGTGATCTCGGCCCGCCGCGTCTGCGCCTCGCGCTCGTCGATGATGCCGGCGTTCAGATCGGCGTCGATCGCCATCTGCTTGCCCGGCATGCCGTCCAACGCGAACCGCGCGGCCACTTCGCTGATGCGCGTGGCGCCCTTGGTGATCACCACGAACTGGATCACGATGATGATCACGAAGATGATGATGCCGACGACGATCTTGCTCGCCGGCCACGAAATCGGCAAACGACGACACCACGTGCCCGGCCGCGTTCAGCCCGTCGGTGCCGGCCCGCGTGAGGATCAGCCGCGTCGTGGCCACGTTGAGCACCAGCCGCGCCAGCGTCGTCGCCAGCAGCAGCGACGGAAACACGCTGAACTCCAGCGGCGTGCGCACGTAGATCGTCGTCAGCAGCACGAGCACGGCGATCGTGATGTTCGCCGGCCAGCAGCACGTCCATCAGCGCAGGCGGCAGCGGCACCATGATCACCAGCACGCTGGCGATGATGGCGACCGGCAGAATCAGATCCTGGGCGCGGCCCACGAGGGTCGTGCGCGAGTCTCCCGACCCGGCACCCCAAGCGGCAGCCGCCGAACCGGACGCCACTAAGGCCTCCCGCTAAAAGGCAGTTTGCGAAGAGATTTAGAAAAGTTGCAGCGGCGCGTCATGCCGCTGGCAGAAGAGCGGGCGGAAGGTACGCAAAACGCCCCGCGAGTCCAGAGCGCCGATCACTCCTGGCGCTGGCAGCAAGCAGCTATCTTTCTCGTCCATTTCTGCTAGACTTTAGGCATGAGCCAGCAGATCGACGCCATCTTCGATAACGGTGTATTCAGGCCGCTCGTGCCAATATCTATCCCCGACAAAGCGCACGTGAGGCTTACCGTGGACGCGCCAGCCGAATCGGCGCCGGCCGATAAGCTCGCTGCGCAGAAAGCCGCCTTGCGCGCATTGTGGCAGGAAATCGACAAATTGCCACAGCACCACAACAACGATGGATGGTCTGTCCGCCAACACGACGAGCTTCTTTACGGCGGTAGGAAATGATCTTCGTCGACACGGGCATCTGGTACGCGGCAAACGTGCCGGAAGATTCTGACCACCAAGTCGCCCGCCAACTGCTTCTCAGCGCAAATTCCGACCTCTTTACGACGGATTACGTCGTCGATGAACTATTGACGCTCTTAGTCGTGCGAGGTCACCGCGCTACTGCGAAACTAATTGGCAACGAGTTTTGGACGCAGAAGGCCTGTGATTTGATTTGGACCCAACAATCCGACGTCGCTGCTGCCTGGAAAGTGTTCGTCACCTTCGATGATAAAACCTGGAGCTTCACTGACTGTATCAGCTACGCCGTAATGAAACGTCTTGGATTTGTCGAGGCGTTCGCTCTCGACGTACATTTCAAGCAATTTGGTTTTGTGGACGTGAAGCCCTAACCGAAGTCTTGTAGCGGATCCAGCCGGCATGGGCAAAGATTCAAGGTACGACGCCATGAAGAAATGGAAAAAACGTTCTCTCGTTGTTGCTGCCGTACTCGTCGCGATCTACTTCGCGTTCCCTGTTGTAGATCGCGTTTGGTTCGCCTTCCGGGTTCCGTCTGATTTCTACGACGCGCAATGGCGAGGCGACTGGAACAGCGATCGGTTCAAATTTGTGTCTGGCCGACTCCTGGTGAAGCTGCCCGATCCAGTCCCTAAAGATCAAGAATTCGATGTCGATGCCCTTATGTACTATCGAATTTCGTCGCCGTATCGCACTGGCAGCACTGTTCGCATGAAAATGATCGGCTATCTCGCCTCCGATCAATCGGGCGGGGGCGGCAACGCCGATGCTCCGATTGTTGTGCCGCCACATTACACTTTTAAATTCAAGGGTGGCGATGGACCATCTGTCCAAACCATCGACTATATTGCCACAGGCGATGCTCACGACACGATGATCGTTGGCGGTTACCGCTCCGCAGGTCCGTACGACATGGGCCATTTCGCGTTGGCAAAGCGATAAGTTGTATTTCTTCTCTAGGCAGCCGACGGAATTCGGATGCAATACGACGTCCGACTTGACCAATCGAGCAGCCGCCCACTCGCGGTCGTGCGACGGCGCACGGCGCGGTACGAACTCTCCAAAGTCGTTCCGGAGTGTTGCGGGCTGGTGTGGAATGTCCTTCGTTCGCAGCAGGTCGCCGACGCTGGCCGGCATGTGGCCATTTACTGGGATGACGAGATTAACCTGGAAGTCGGCGTCGAGCTAGATGCCCCGTTCGCCGGCCACGGCGAAGTCGTGAGATCAGCCATACCCGCCGGCTCCGTCGCCACAGCGACCCATTACGGCCCGTACGGCGAACTGCATCACGCACACGTCGCGATCCAAGATTGGTGCAAGAAAAACGGCCACGGGCTCGTCGGCCCGAACTGGGAAATCTACGGCCACTGGAAAGACGAATGGAATCGCGATCCGAGCAAGATCGTGACCGACGTCTACTATCTTCTCGTTGATTAATGGCTCTCAATTCAACGTCATCAGCGGCCGCCTGCAGAACTCAATCGACACGGAAACCCGCTACGCAACCACAATTTAAAGGTCCGTATGAAAAAGATAAAACCTGCCGAAAACCCGGACGCGTATGTCGCCGCGCTGAATGGTTGGCGCAGCGACCTCGTGGAAGAATTGAGGAAGACCGTCCGCGCGGCCGCGAAGCTGGAAGAAGTCATCAAATGGGGCCACCTCGTCTATTTTCACAACGGCCCAGTTCTGCTGATCCGCGCCGAGGAAGATCGAGTGCTGTTTGGTTTTTGGCGAGGACAGCGCTCATCGAGATCGAGCCGCGCCTGAAAAAGGGCGGGAAATATGAAATGGCCACTGTGGAACTCCGCGAAGGCATGACCATCAAGCCGGCGATCGTCCGACGACTCACCAAAGAGGCCGTCGCGCTTAACCAGAAGCTCGGCGATCCAACCAAAGCGGCAAAGCTGTCGGCTAAGGCGAAAAAGAGTTCGACGAAAAAGCCGACGAAAAAACCGGTGTAACCGCCAAACGTCTTGATGTCGAATCGCGCAGGTCAGGAGCCTCCCATGGGAATCAATTTTAAGTTAGCACTTGTATTTGCAATGCTACTGGCCATTGGCCGCTGCGTACCGACTTCCGCCATGACGCCTCAAGAGAATATCTCAATGCAACAATCGAAACCGCTCAAAAGCGGCCATGCGCCGGTGAACGGCATTCTCATGTACTACGAAGTGTATGGCCCAAGCGACGGTGTTCCGCTCGTCCTGCTTCATGGCGGCGGGTCCACGATCGACGTGACGTTTGGAAAGATACTCCCGATCCTTGCCGCCGACCGAAGGATAATCGCGCTCGAGGAGCAGGGTCACGGCCGTACCACCGGTCGCGATGGGCCTGTCACCTTCGAGACTTCCGCCGACGACGTTGCGGCGATCCTTCGATACCTGAACGTCGACCAGGCGGATGTCTTCGGGTTCAGCAACGGCGCCAGCGTCGCTCTTCAGGTTGCCATACGACATCCACAAATCATGCGGAAGATGGTTTTCGCTTCATCATTCACCAAAAGGGGCGGCGCTCAGCCGCAGCTCTGGGAATTCATCGAGCAGGCCGACTTCTCCAACATGCCGCAGCCGCTCAAGGATGCGTTCCTGCGCGTGAACCCGGACGCCCGGCAGCTCAAAACCATGCACGACAAGGACGCCGCAAGGATGCAGAGCTTTAAAGACGTACCGGACGATGCGGTTCGCTCGGTCCGTGCGCCGACGCTGATCGTCCTTGGAGACCAGGACATCGTGAAGTTGGAACATGCCATCGAGTTGACTCGCCTGATTACGGGCGCACGCTTGTTAATCTTGCCTGGCGGGCACGGCGACTATCTTGGGGAAGCCGTGATGACGCAGAAGGACACGCGATACCCCGAGCTAACCGCGCGGCTGATCGTCGAATTCCTCGACTCGCGGTGATGACGTTGTGGGTTGGCTTAAGTAACGCCCAGGAAGCGAGCCGGGCGCGCTCGCCCACCGGCAAAAAAAGGATTGCACTCACGCTGCGAAATCGGTCAAGCGCCCAATGCCGCTGACCCCGCGTCCACCATCTCGCTCAAATTGCCTCGGCCTAATTTTTCGATAGCGGCCAATTCTCTTTTATGTTCATGCGTACGCTATAATATCGCCCGGAAATGACTATCGCGGGCGCCGCTGGTCATTGCGCCACCGCCAACAACGGCCAAAGGAATACTTGTGAGATAATTCTCCGCGCTTTTGCTGCGCACACGCCGATATCCATCGCGAGCAGCAGCCATTCCTTTGCGTACATGCGCAAAATGGCAGAAGGGAATTTTGCGCATGTACGTCAAAACCCCATGAAAGCCCGTTTCGATACTTTCCTGTCGCCGTCAAAGCGCCACGCAGCCGAGTGCCGTCGGGACTTCGCTTCCGCGGTCAGCGCCGCCCGCGCACCACGGCTCGCCGATCTCGAAGCCAGAGGGCCTACCATTCCGCCGATACTGGCTTCCCGTGCTGCGCCAGCTTAAACTGCTTAAATTGAAGCGCGGAGAAATCATCCAGTGAAATGGCGCGGAGACGCTCGTGAAACTTCATCAAGCGACGGCATTCTTCCTGGCCACGCTTCTCTCGTGCACGGCGCACGCGGCCGGGCCCGCCCCGGCCTACAAAGTCACGATCCTGCATCCGCTGGCCGGATACACGCATTCATTCGGCAACGATATTTCTGGAACGTGGCAAGTCGGCGACGGTTACGGTCCGGCGACCGGCGGGCGCCTGCACGCGTTTTTGTGGAACAGCACGGCGGAGAGCCTCGTGGACCTGACGCCGCCCGGCTTTACGCATGCGGTGGCTCAGGCCATCGACGGCAATACGCAAGTTGGCAACACAATCGGCCCGGCCGGCGGCGACAATAACCATGCCACGCTGTCGCGCGGAACGGCCACCAGCTATGTCGATTTGCATCCGGCCGGATACCGGTGGAGCACAGCGAACGGCGTACGCGGAAACGCCCAGGTTGGTTCCGCGGCTCCCAACGACTCGTTTGATTCTCACGCCATGCTATGGTTCAGCTCGCCCACGCGCACCATCGATTTGCACCCGAGCGGCTTTCGGCAAAGCGTCGCCAACGATGTCGAAGGCGACATTCAAGTTGGCTACGGTATTGTTGACGGCAATGAGGGGTTTCATCACGCGCTGATGTGGCGCAGCTCGGCGGCGAGCGTCGTCGATCTACATCCGGCCGGCTTCTCGCACAGCCTCATCCATAGAATCTCCGGCAATAGTCAAATCGGCTATGTCCAACCGAACCTCAACGGTGGACCAACGCATGCGATGCTGTGGCACGGCACGTCCGAGAGCGCCGTCGATCTGAATCCGGCCGGTTTTCTTCGGAGCGTCGCTCTAGGCCTGGACGGCGACCGTCAGGTCGGTTGGGCCCAGCTCAACGATAACAGCGAGAACCGCGCCCTTTTATGGAACGGCAGCGCCGAGAGTGCCTTCGATTTACATCGCTACGTGGCCGGCCTGCCCGTGACAATTACCGACACGTTCGCACATAACATTGACCCGAACGGCATGATCATCGGCAGCGGCTGGGATGTTGAGCGTCGCCGCTACGCTCTTCTTTGGACGCCGATTCCGGAACCGAGCACAGCGTTACTGTTCGTCGTCGGCTTCGCCCTCGTTCGCTTCGCCGCGTACGCTGTCGCTAGACGAGAGGATGCCAGATGCGCGGGACAGGGCGCGAATTTCAAACGTCTTTCCTTGTTCCGGGCATCCACAATCCCGCATCCTTCTCGTGCCACTTGCGTCGCTGGGAATGTCGCGCGATACTCACGGCTTCCGCGAATTTACGAACTCGAAGCCAAAGAATATGGAGATGTGACTCATGCGCCGCGCGAAAATCACGATCATCGGGGCCGGCAACGTCGGCGCCACCACCGCTCACTGGTGCGCCGCCGCCGAGCTGGGAAACATCGTCTTGCTCGACATCCCGCAAACCGGTGACATGCCCAAGGGCAAAGCGCTCGACTTGCTGCAGGCCGGTCCGATTGTCGGCTTCGATTCCAGCGTGATCGGAACCACCAATTACGACGACACGGTCGGCAGCGATGTCGTGGTGATCACCGCCGGCATCCCACGCAAGCCGGGAATGAGCCGCGACGACCTCCTGGCGACCAATGCCAAGATCATGACCGACGTCTGCGAGCAGGTGAAGCGCACCAGCGAGCACGCCATCATTATCGTGGTGAGCAATCCGCTCGACGCCATGGTGCAGCGCACAGCAGGTGACCGGCTTCGAGCCCAACCGCGTCATCGGCCAGGCCGGCGTGCTCGACACGGCGCGCTATCGCACGTTCCTGGCGATGGAGCTCGGCGTGAGCGTGAAAGATATCTCGGCCCTCTTGATGGGCGGCCACGGCGACACGATGGTGCCTATGCCCAGCTACACCTCGGTCGGCGGCATCCCGGTTACGCGGTTGATCGACCGCAAACGGCTGGATGAGATCATCGACCGCACGCGCAACGGCGGCGCGGAAATTGTCTCGCTGCTAAAAACGGGTAGCGCGTACTACGCGCCGGCCGCCGCCACTGCGCAAATGGTCGAGGCCGTGGTTCGCGACCAGAAGCGCCTCATCCCCTGTGCCGCTTATTGCGACAAGCAATACGGCGTCGGTGGATATTATGTCGGCGTGCCCGTGATCCTCGGTGCTAGCGGAGTGGAGCGCGTGATCGAGCTAGACCTCACCGACGAGGAGCGTGCCGCATTTACGAAGAGTGTTGACGCAGTAAAGCAGTTAGTCGCCGCAATGGCCAAGCTTCTATAGCGGAGAGCAAGGAGCACGGAGTAAATCCAAGTTCTGGCTCCTTGCTCTAAGCTCCCCGCTCTCTTGTCGCCGTTGACACTCCTGTCGCAGTTGTTTACAGTCGCACGGCGCTACCATCATCCAATGCTGGCACGCCATCGCGCACAGCTAGCACTGAATCGCGGCGATCGATCATGCTCATTGTGGAGCGCGCAAATCGTCGCAATCATTCGCAACGACCCACACGATCAATCCTCCGCATATAAGAAGTATGAATCGTATTGCACTTGCGGCCGAAACCGCGACTTTTGCCAGCTCGCTGCATGCGTTGAATCAATCCACGCATCAGCGTACGCTCGCGACCCGCCGTCTATCTCGCGACGAGCAGACTCCTTTTGCAACCTTTCAGCCAATTCATTACGAGCGCGGGTATGCGTATCCACTGGTTGTCTGGCTGCACAGCGCCGCAGGCAGCGAGCGCGAATTGCGGCACGTGATGCCGCGCGTCAGCACGAGAAATTATGTCGCCATCGCTCCGCGCGGCTGTTCGCCGGACGAGCGGTACAAAGGCCGCTACGATTGGCAGCAAACGTGCGACGCGATCGAAACATCCGAAGCGCTCGTTGCCCTTTGTCTCGCGGAAGCGACGATCCGGTTCAACTTTCATCCGCGACGAATCTTTCTGGCCGGGTGCGGCAGCGGCGGCACGATGGCGGTTCGTCTGGCGTGGAACGATCCGGCGCACTTTGCGGGCGTGATATCGATCAATGGGCCCCTGCCCCGGCGCTTGCGTCCCTTGCGTCAGATCAACGAGCTGCGCCAAGTTCCCTGTTTGCTGGCGACGACGCGAGACAGCCGAATTTATCCACCATCTCGCGTGTGCAGCGACCTGCGCTTGCTGCATTCTGCTGGCTGCACGGTCGCCCTGCGGCAATATCCGGGCTGCGACGACGTCACGACCGACATGCTCGCGGACATGGATCGCTGGCTGATGGAGCTCGTCTGCGGCCAACGAAACGATAGTTGATGCCGGCTGTCGGCTTTGATTTCTGTAGGACGGGTGCTGGCACCCGCCAATTCTGTGTTGGTCGACCGCGGCCGGGTGCGAGCACCCGCCCTAGGTGTTTACCGATCGCCGGCTGCTCCCCAACGCCATTGACACTCGGCCGCCATCTGCGTTAAAAGCTGGCCGCTTTTCTACCAGTTAGCAGTTCTCGTCTCAGGCAAATCTGCTCGTTCAATGGCGCATGCCGCTTGCGCAGGGTGCGTCTGCGCAGGACCATTGACTTGTCTCAGGCAAAACCTCAAACCAAAACGCCGAGCGACGATGCCGCAGCCAACAAGCGGGGCGGTTGGCTTGGATTGCTGCGCACCATCCTGTCGCTGAGCAAGCTGCGGGCGTGGGCCGCCGGACACTGGTGGCGCAGCTTGACGGTGGCAACCACAATCCTGTTGTTGATTGCCATCACGATGGCGGGATGGGCTTATCTGGCCAGCATCGCCCTTAGGACGGGCAAGCTCTCGCTCGACCCCGTGCTGAAAGCATTCGACGAAGGTCGTTATGACGAAGCCCGCGCGGCCGTGGGCAGGATGCTCAAGAGCGGCCGCTTGCCGCGCAGCGAATATGGCGGCCCGCTGTTTGTCCTCGGCGCAATCAAAACGCACGACGCCGAAAACCAGTCGACCGCCGATCGCCGGCGCGTCGAATACCTTGTCGCTTCGCGCTACCTCAACGAAGCGCAGACCTACGGTATTCCGGCCGATCGCAAAATCGAGGCCTCTTTCCTGCTGGGCAAAAGCCTGGTCGAAAGCAGCCAATTTGACCACGGGATCGAATCACTTGAGGAGTTCCTCGCCGACAACTTGCCCAACGACCACCCGCTCGCGTGGGAGGTCCATCGGCTGCTGGCGAACACTTGCTTGCTGATGCCGGAGCCCGATCTGTCACAAGCCCTGCGGCATAACGATGCTCTTTTGGCAAAACGAGACCTGACCGACGAGCAGCGTGCTGGCGTTCTCTTGCAGCGCGCCGAATGCCTCGCGCGAATGAACCGCTTCGACGACGCGCACGATGCGGCGGCCGGCGTGCCGCCAGCGGCAAACCGCGCTTCGGACGTCGCCTTATTGCAAGGCAAGATTGCCCTCGACGAGGTAACTGCCGCTTTGCAGCGAGTCGCCACGAGTGACCGCCAGAAAATCCTCACCGAATCGAAAGACAAAGTTGCCGCCGCGATGCAACAGCTTCAGCAGGCCAAATCGCTGGATGACGAGCAAAGCCAGATCACGCGGCAGGCCAGTTACCACTTAGCCCGGGGCATGGAATTGCAGGCCGACGACTCCGCGGCGATGAAGCAGTTCGCCCGCACGCGGCAACTCTTTGGCGACACGTTTGAAGAGCTCGCCGCCGCGTTGGCCGAGGCCGACCTGCGGCGACAGAAAGGCGATTTCGAAGGGGCGACGCTCCTCTATCGGCACGTGCTGGAGTCGTTCGCAAGCCCATCGACCTATCGCAGTGTCGTGATGCCGCTTGCGCAGATGCGCGAGCAGGTGATGGCCGGCTTGAAGGATTTCGTCCGACAAAAGCACTTCGCCGAGGCGCTCGCCCTGTTGGATGACTTCATGCCCATGTTCTCTCGGACGGAGCAGCTGGAAGTGCGCGGCGACACACTCGAGCAATGGGGCACTGCGCTTTTGAACGACGCTTCGGAGAACGATCCGGAAGGGGCTGCGCAACGAACCGCCGGTTACCGTCATTGGCGCACCGCCGGAGTCGCTTTTGAGCAGCTCGCCGACCTGCGGTTCGCCACCAAGTTTTACACAGGAGACCTATGGCACAGCGCGGAAAATTATTATCGCGGCCACAGCTTTTCCCGCGCCGTGCGTCTACTGGACAAGTATCTCGAGCATGAGCCGGAGCTCCGCAATGCTCAGGCGCTGTTGCGATTAGGCCAGGCGCATCTTGCCTTGGGACAGATACCCGAGAGCATCGCCGCGTTCGAGGAATGCATCGAGTTTCATCCGCTCGACAGTTCCACGTACCAGGCCCGCATCGACTGTGCGAAAGCCTACTGGAATCAGGGAAACACCAGCCGCGCGGAGCAACTGCTGCAGGAAAATATCACCGGAACGTCGCTCAAGCCGAGCAGCCGCGAATGGAAGGACTCGCTGTTCGAGCTGGGCATGCTGCAGCACGACATGGGGCAATATGAGAATTCCATCGACACTCTGGAACAAGCGATTGAGCGTTATGACGACGATCCGCAGCGACTGCTGGCGCAATACGTGATCGGTGATTCGTATCGTCGCTGGGGCCAGGAACTGTTGGAGCGCGCTCCGCAAGTGCATACCACGACCGAACGCGATAAGAACAAGGAGTCTGCCATCGAGCGCCTCGAGACGGCGCTCGAACACTTCGAGGCCGTTCAGATCAGTATCACGCTCAAGACGCACGATATCCATAGCGACCCGACGATGGGCAGCATGCTTCGCAATTGCTACATGCTGGAAGGGACCGTGCTGTTCGACCTGGCAGCGCAAAGCGGTTCGGCGGATCGCTACAAGGAAGCGATCGTCGCGTTTTCGAACGTGTCGTCGCTATATCCAGATGAGCCCTTTGTGCTGGAAACGTTTGTGCAGATCGCCAACTGCTGGTGGCGCTTGGGAATGAGCGAAAAAGCGCGCGGCTCCATTCAGCAGGCGCAATTGGCGCTCGACCGGTTGCCGGCGACGGCCGATTTCACCAGCGCCACTTCATTCAGTCGAGACGAGTGGCGGATACTGCTGGCCGACATGAGCCGTTGGTAGATCAGGCTCCTAGCCTGACGACGGTTGCCTTGGAGTCGTCAGCCTGGAAAGGCTGACCTACGAGAATGCTTACGACAGAACGACTATCCGAGTTGATTTCCTTGAAGCGCCGGATTCTCGGCCAGCTGCGCGAGATCGGGCAGCGGCAAAACGATTTGGCGGCGTCGGGCGATATCGGCTCGCTGCTGAGCCTGTTAGGCGCAAAGCAGCAATTGATTGCAGCGCTGCAGGAGCTGGAAACCGCGCTCCGCCCCCATTACGCCGAAGACCCCGACAAGCGCCAGTGGCTATCGCCACAACTCCGTGCCGCCTGCGCAGCAAGCATCCGAGTGCAACGCGCTGCTCGAAGAAATCCTGAGCTTTGAAAAACTTGGCGCCGAGAAAATCACCGCTCGCCGAAACGACGTGGCCGAACAGCTGCAACAAGTGCACGCTGCCGGCCAGGTTCGCAGCGCCTATGAAGCACAGCGTCGAACCGCCCACTCCCATTCCCCAATTGTTTAACTGCAAATTTCGCCGCCACGCGAAGCCTCGGCATGATCGAATCAAGTTGATGAACTTACGACAACAAGACAGCCCAGCCACGATTCCGCTGCCAATCGTCGCGAGCGACGATTCGGCCGCCGACGCCGCGTGCGCGCTCGGCCCCGAAGTCGATCTGGAAACCGTCCTCGCAGCATGGCACACGGCCACGCTGCGGCTGGAACGCACTCACGAGACGCTGTGCGGCGAAGTGGCCCGACTTACGAAAGAACTCGAAATCAAAAACCGCGAGCTGGCACGCAAGAACCGCCTGGCCGACTTGGGCCAGATGGCCGCGCACATTGCTCACGAGGTACGCAACAACCTGGTGCCGGTTTCGCTGTACATGAGCTTGTTACGACGAAGGCTGTCTGACGATTCGGGCAGCCAAGACATTTTGGCAAAGATCGAGGCAGGGTTTACCGCCCTGGACGCCACCGTGAACGATCTGTTGAACTTTACCGCGCATCGTCAGCCCCAGTGGCAAACATTTATGGTCGGCGACGTCGTGAACGAAGTCTGCGAGTCGCTCGAGCCGCAGCTTGAGGCGCAAATGATCGACGTCGATATCGACGTGCCGCCCAACACGCTGCTCACAGCCGATCGCGAGCTGTTTCGCCGGGCGCTGGTCAATCTTGTTCTCAACGCGATCGACGCGATGCCCGAAGGCGGATCACTCGTTATCACATCATACGATAGCGCGCGGTTTCGAGCTGGAAGTTGCCGACAGCGGCCCGGGACTATCCGACGAAGTCAAGCGCCGCGCGTTCGAACCGTTTTACAGCACGAAGCAGACCGGCACTGGTTTGGGGTTGGCGTTCGTGCAGCATGTGGCTGAGGCGCACGGAGGCACGGTTACGGCGGCGAATTGTCCCGATGGCGGCGCTGCTTTCACGATCAAGATTCCGCGCCGAGCAATGCGAGCCGCCGCATGAACCAGAAGACGAAGAGCGAACAGCCAATGCGCGTGCTCGTGGTAGACGACCATGCGTCGGCCCGCGAAGCGGTCAGCGACGTCCTGCGCCAAGCGGGCTACGACGTCGCTACGTGCGGGAGCGCGACCGAAGCGCTTGGGCGGCTCGCACTGCCGATGGATGTGATCGTCACCGACTTGCAGATGCCCGGCATGAACGGCCTGGAGTTCATTCGCGAAATCGAGCGGCGTCGATTAAGCGTGCAGGTGCTCATGATCACTGCGCACGCGTCCGTTGCATCGGCCGTCGAGGCTATGCGGCACGGAGCGTTTGATTACATTGAAAAGCCGTTCGATGCGAACGCGCTGGAGCGAAGTGTGTCTCAGGCCTGCGACCGGCTGCGCCTGTCGCAGCACGGAGCAAGGAGCACGGAGCAGGGAGCACGAAACCACGGGCAGTCCTCGTCTCCCTGCTCCTCGCTCCCTGCTCCCTGCTCTATGATCGGCAGCAGCGCCGCGATGCGCGAACTGCGTCAGCGCATCGCACAAGTTGCGGCCAGCGATGAGACCGTGCTTATTTGTGGCGAAAGCGGCACCGGCAAGGAACTGGTCGCACAAACAATTCATGGACTAAGCCGCCGCGCTGGCGGACCGCTGGTGAGTCTTAATTGTCCGGTGCTGTCCGCACAGCTAACCGAGAGCGAATTGTTCGGCCACAAGCGCGGCGCGTTTACGGCGCGGATACCGACCGCACCGGCCGCTTCGAGCTGGCGAATTGCGGATCGATTTTGCTGGATGAGGTCACCGAGATCGATCTTGCGCTGCAGGCCAAGCTGCTGCGCGTGCTGCAGGAGCGCGCGTTTGAGCGCGTAGGTTCAAGTGAAACGATTCGTGTAGACGTGCGCGTGCTGGCGACGACGAATCGCGACTTGCCCGATGAAATTGCCTCAGGCCGATTCCGCGAAGATTTGTATTACCGACTCGCCGTCGTACCCATCGTGGTGCCGCCGCTGCGCGATCGACCAGGCGACGTGCTGGAATTGGCCGACGTTTTCCTGGTGCATGCGGCCGAGCGATTGCAGCGCGGTGGGTTCATGTTGGAACCCGCAGCGCACGACCTGCTGGCGACTTATAGCTGGCCGGGCAATGTTCGCGAGCTGCAAAATGTCATTACGCGCGCGTGCGTGCTGAGCGAAAGTGAAACAATTCGTGCCGATCTGTTGCGGCCGTGGCTGGCGTGCGACGGACAAGCGCAGCCATCCGCTCATGTCGGCGACCTAACGCTTAATGAAGTCGAGCGGCGCACGATCGTAGACACCTTGGAGCGCTTCGGCGGTCATCGCGCTAAAGCGGCCGAGGCGCTTGGGATCGGCGTTCGCACACTGAGCGGGAAGCTACGCTCGTACGGCTACGCACCGCGAGAAAAGGATTTCGCAGGTATCAACTAATCGAATGCAATCGGCAAGTTCTGCCGATGCGCCGGCAAGATTTGCCGGTTGAACATTGCATAGGGATGAGTAGAGCAAAATCGGCAATTAGCAGAACGGAGCGCTATTGCCGTAGATTACGCAGCGCATTGTCGCGCGTGAGTGGTGCTGGCGCTTGAAGCGGCACGGAGATTGCCATGCTTTCATCATTGTTTCGATCGTCCACGATCCCGGTCCTGGAACAAGTTGTCGGTTTTACCGAGGCGCGGCATGGAGTGCTCGCTGGAAACATCGCCAACCTCGACACGCCCGGCTACAAGACGCGGGATTTGTCGCCGGCCTTGTTTCAGGAGCGGTTGAAGGAAGCCATCGAAGCGCGGCACGAACCGCCAACACCGGCCTATGACTCGTTGGGGTTATCGTCGACATACAAATCGTCACGCCGCGCGGAGCGAGAACTCAAAGCGTTTCGCAAGGTGGAAGACACCATGAAAAGCGTCCTGCGTCATGACGAGGCTGATGTGAGCATGGAGCAACAGATCAACGAGATCGTGAAGAACCAGCAGCAGCATAATCTGGCGATCAACATCATGAGCGCGCAGTTTAGGCTGCTTAGAGCGGCAATTACTGAGCGAGTTGCTTAGAGAATAAGCCACAGAGGTCACAGAGAACACAGAGAGCAGACTATTAGGGATGAAGGATGAACGATGATGGATGAGAGAGGAGGATGAAAGGTTGATCCTTATCATTAAGCTTCATCTTTATCCCTTATCTTTTATCCCTCATCCGTTCTTTGTGTCCTCTGTGGCAAAGAAATAGCTATTGGAAGTTGGAGCGACAGGTGTTTTCCAGTCTCGACGTTAGCACGAGCGGTTTGGTTGCGCAGCGTGCGCGGCTGAATGCGATTTCGTCGAACATTGCCAACATGTCGACGACTCGTAACGAGCAAGGTGAGTCCGAGCCGTACCAGCCGCGCTACGTGACGTTTCAAACGAATGAGGAGCTGAAAACTTCAGGGGGTGGCGCCGGAGTGAAAATCGGCAGCGTTGAGTATTCGAACGAGCCGCCAAAGATGAAATACGAACCGGGGCACCCCGATGCCGACGAGCGTGGATTTGTCAGTTACCCGGCCGTCGACATGACGATGGAATTCGTCGATGCGCTGGAGGCCACGCGGGCCTACGAAGCCAACATCGGTGTCATGGAAATCACAAAGAATATGACGGAGCAGACGCTGCGGATCATTGCCTGACATCTTCCGCGGATCTAAGCCCGCAGCGCAAGCAAGGGAATTCGCTCCATCCCTTGCTTGCGCTTCGGGCTGCGATCCGAACAGTTTTCAAAATGAACGCAATCAACAATATCGCGGTCGGCAACAGCTTTTCCAACCTGCCCGCGCAGGCGGTCGGCGAGCAAGTTGGAGGCCCGTCGTTCAAGGACGTGCTATTGGATTCGATCCATCAAGTGAACTCGATGCAGCTCGAAGCCGATCACGCGGTGGAAACAATGTTCTCAGGCGGTGACATCAACCCGGCCGAAGTGCTCACCGCAGTGCAGAAGGCGGACCTCGCTTTTCGACTCACGATGCAAATGCGCAACAAGTTGATGGAAGTTTACCAGGAAATTAAGGACATACGGATATAGCACGGAGCAGGGAGCGTGGAGCACGGAGTACGGAAGCCGCCAGAAGGCTGATACTCCCCGCTCCGTGCTCCTTGCTCCCCGCTCGAGGGTCCACGGATGGATTTTTTGAACAAAGCACTCGCGCAAGTAAGCGAGCTGTTTCGGTCGATGACGCCCGGGGCACGGGTCACCGCCGGCCTGCTTTTGGCCGTTGTGGTAATTAGCGTCGGCTATTTATTCAAGCAAAGCACGGCGGGCCCGGACGCGTTTCTGTTTGGCGGAGAAATGCTTCCCGATAGCGAGCTGACGCGCATCGAAGCAGCGCTCGGCGGACAGAACATTACCTGGCAGCGGGAAGGCAACCGCATTCGCGTGCCAGCCGGCCAGAAAGCTCCCGCCTTGGCGGCAATTTCCGACGCGGGCGCGTTGCCGCGCAATTTCAACGACATTCTCGAAAAGGCGCTCGAGAAGGGCGGTCCCTGGGAATCCGGTACCGCAACGCGCGAACGCCTCAAGATCGCCAAGCAGCAGCAGCTCACCGAAATCGTCCGCGCCCATTACTGGGTTGAAGAGGCCGTGGTGACCTACGACGAACAGGCCCCGCGCAGGCCTCTCGGGCACTAAGCAGGTGACCGGCTTGGTCGGTGTGCGGCCGGCAACAGGCGAAGTGCTCGATCCGCGGCGGGCCAAGAAGCTGCAGAATCTCGTGGCAGCCGCGGTTGTGGGGCTTCTGCCAGACAACGTCGTGGTGACCAACCTCGGTGACGGAAGCGGTTCGGAGCCCGACGGCGGCATCTATCCAGAAATGTTCGAAGACGGCTACATGAAGAACAAAGTCACGTATGAAATGCAAAAGAAAGAAAGCATTCTCAACGTGCTCCGCGATATCCCGGGCGTCCGCGTCGAAGTCAGCGCCGACTTTGACGATACGTATGAGCGCAGGACGCAAACCGTGAAGCCGGATCCAAAGCCGGTTGCTGTGCGCTCGACGGAAACGATCGAGTCGACAACTCAAACAAAAGGCCCTGCCGGCGGACAACCTGGCGTCACCGCACAGGGACCTAACCGACAAGGCGCAACGCCCGCGCCGGATCAGGCTGTCAACAAGACCGACAGCCGAACTGAGGAGACGGAAAACTCGGTCGGCGCTGACGTCAGCACCTCGCTGGCGAAAGGTTTCGAGCTGCGCGAAGTTTGGGCGACCGTCGCTATTCCCTCCAGCTATCTGGAAACCCTGTGGAAGACCCAAAACCCCACGGCGACGAGTCCCCCTACCAAGCAGGACCTCACGCCTGTCAAAACGGAAGTGCAGCAGACCGTGGAAAACATCGTCGAGCCGCTTCTGCTGCTGCAGGCCATTAAGGGCGAGAACACCTACAAACACATTAACGTCGAGTTTCTGCCGTCGCTTCCCGCGCCGACGATCGAGCTTCCATCCACGATGAGCAAAGCGACTGCCTGGGCCGGGCGACACTGGAGCACCGTCGCCATGCTTGGCGTGGCGCTGTTCAGCCTGCGGGTTCTGCGTTCGGTTGTTCGTGGCGGCACGACCGGCGACCCGGCAAGCGCCGCGTTGGCTTCGCCGGCCTTAACGTTGCAACCGGATGCCGGTTCCGCGGCGCCGGACAACGAAAGTGAACCAGAAGACGATCGTCCGCGCTTGCGTTTCAAGAAAGGAAAATCGCTGAAGGACGATCTGGTGCAAATCGTGCAAGATGACCCCGATGCGGCCGCGGATATCCTACGATCGTGGATCAGTAAGGCGGGTTGACGAGGTGAGTAGGTGAGTACGTGAGTACGTGAGTACGTGAGTAGAGTGCAGTAGGTGAGTACGTGAGTAGGTGAGTACGTGAGTAGGTGAGTACGTGAGTAGGTGAGTACGTGAAGTAGAGTGAGTAGGTTAGGTGAATGAACGCATTGTCTTCCAATCTTCGAAAAGCCGCCGTCTTGATTCGCAGCCTGGATGCGGACTCTGCCGCGAGTCTGCTAGCGCAATTGTCGGCTGAGGAAGCAAGAGAGTTGGCGCCGCTGTTCAATCGTTGGGTCCGATTGATCCTGAAGAGCGCGCCGATGTGCTTGCCGAGTTTCGCCGCGCAGTGCCCATCGCCGCCAAACCTGCTGCCGATGGTGTCGAAGTTGCCTTCACATCACAAGCGAAAGCAGATCTGATCCCTGCGCCAACCATGGCTCCGATCGCGACGCCCTCAAAACGCTTCGAATTTCTCGACGATGCACCGATCAGCGATCTCGTGCCTTTCCTTAGACGCGAACATGTGCAGACGATTGCCGTGGTGCTTTCGCATCTGCCGCCGGCACGTGCCGCAATTGTGCTGGCGGCGCTGCCGCAGAAGTTGCAGGCCGACACCGTCGAGCGACTGTCCCAACTCGGCGAATCCGATCCCGAGAGTGTCGTCGTTGTCGAGCGCGAACTGACCCAATGGATGGCCAAGCGATCGAACGGTCGCTCGGCCGGCTCGCAGCGCGGCGATTCAATGTCATCGATCCTGGCCGCGGCCGACGCCGCGACACGCGGCGAAATACTGGCCAACCTGAAGACTCACAAATCGTCGCTGGCTCGCCAACTTGCCGAACCAGACCCCGTTCGCCGTCGCGAGCGGCCGCGAAAGTCGACCATCAAAACTGACCCAACGCCCAAGCGCACCATCGAATATCCTAAGCGCGATCACTTGGCCACGGACCGCGCGTCGCGGCAACTACGGTCGCTTCTCCAGAGGCAGCCGTCGCCGCCGCCGTTGAACTTCGATGAATTGGTCAACTTCGACGACGAAGCGCTCGCCGGCGTGCTACGCGAAGTTGATCCCAATGTTCTGGCACTCGCGCTCGCCGGTTCGCGGGACGAGTTGACGGACCGAATCTGCGGCCGAATGCCGAAGCGCGTTGCGCGGGAATTCCGCCGTCGATTCGGCAAATTGGGGCCGACAAGGCTCAGCGATGTTGAGGCCGCACAACAGAGCGTGGCGCGCATCGCGGCCCGGCGGTTAAGCGAACAACGACGGAAACATCCTACGTCCGCGGTGTAGCGAAGCGGCAAGGCGTTGACGATGGCAACCATCATTCGAAAAGACAGCGCTTCGGCTGCACACGCAACACACGCGGCACAGCCCGTCGCGTTCAGCTTCACCGATATGCGGGGGCAGGCGGACAACTACCTGGAAACAGTGCGACGCGAAGCTGCGAAGATCGTGCAGCAGGCGCACAGCCAGGCCGAGCAAATTCGCCGCCAAGCCGAAGCGACCGGCCGCAAGGCGGCCGAAGCGGCGACGGAGCGGATGCTTGAAGAAAAAATCACCAAGCGCATGAACAGCCTGCTGCCCGCCTTGGAACAGCTTGCAACCCAAATCAACGACGCCAAAGGCGAGATGCTATCTCATTGGGAGCGATCGGTGCTGCAAGTCGTGATAGCGATTTCAGAACGCGTCGTTCGGCGCCAATTGGTGAAAGAGCCCACTATCGCGCTCGATGTCGTTGCCGACGCGCTGCGACTGGCGGCGGGCTCAGCCGATATCACGCTGCACTTGAACCCAACCGATTACGAAAACCTCGGCACGCAAATTGATCGGCTCGCTGCGACTTTGTGCCGGCTCGCGCCCAGCCAGATCATTTCCGACCCGGACATTTCGGCCGGCGGCTGCCGCGTGGTGACGAAGTTTGGCGAGATCGACGAGAGGATTGAGGCGCAGCTGCGCAGGATTGAACAAGATCTGGAGTAAGCGTGGGACGGACAATCCTGTCCGTCAACGAGCTTTCGTCAATCCGCGACGGACATGATTGTCCATCCCACAATTAGCATGACCGCAAACCTGCTCGACAACCTGCACTCAACCACGACTGCCGCGCTCACCGGCAGTGTGGTGGAGATTATCGGCATGACCGTCGCGGTGGCAGATTTTCCCGCGCCGGTCGGGGCCGTTGTTTCGATCGAGCGCGAAACGAGCCCGGCGGCTGAGGGTGAAGTTGTCGGCTTTCGCGATGACGCAACGATCATTTACCTGATCGCGGCGACAACCGGCGTGCGGCGCGGCAATCGCGTGCGCTCGTGCGCACAAGTCGGTCGCTGCGCGTGGGGCCTGAGCTACTGGGCCGAGTTATTGATGCGCGCGGCAAATGCATCGACGGTCGGCCGCAGCCGCTTGTGCCCGATCGTGTTCGGCAAGACCGCCAGTCGCCACGGCCGGTCGAGCGGCCGCGGATTCGCGAGCCGCTGGCCACGGGGGTCCACGCCATCGACGCACTGCTGACCTGCGGTCGCGGGCAGCGGCTGGGAATTTTTTCCGGCTCGGGCGTCGGCAAAAGTGTTCTTTTGGGAATGATGAGCCGCGGCACCAACGCCGACGTGATCGTCACCGCACTCGTGGGCGAGCGCGGCCGCGAAGTCAACGAGTTCATCGAGCGCGACCTGGGCGCCGAGGGCCTACAACGGAGCGTGGTCGTGGTGGCCACGAGCGATGAGCCGGCATTAACGCGCGTGCATGCGGCATTTACTGCCACGGCCATCGCTGAGTATTTCCGCGACCAGGGGCGGCACGTGCTGTTGCTCATGGACTCGATCACGCGGCTGGCCATGGCGCAGCGCGAGATCGGCCTGGCGGCGGGCGAGCCGCCAACCACGCGCGGTTATCCGCCGTCCATGTTCGCGCTGCTGCCGCGGCTGGTCGAGCGCGCGGGTCAAACGCGCCAGGGCAGCATCACCGCCTTTTACAGCGTGCTGGTCGAAGGCGACGACGAAACCGAGCCAGTGGCCGACACGATGCGCGGCTTGTTGGACGGTCACGTGTGGCTGTCGCGCAAGCTGGCCGGCCGGGGCCATTACCCGGCAGTTGATGTGCTGTCGAGTATTAGCCGGCTTATGAAGGACATCACGACGCCGCAGCACCAGGCGGCCGCGCTCACCGTTCGGCAACTGTTAGCCGCTTATGCCGAGCACGAGGATTTGCTTTCGATTGGCGCCTATCGTCGCGGCACGAACCGCTCCGTCGATGCCGCAGTCGACATGCGCGAAGCGATCGATGGATTGCTGCGGCAAGCCATCGACCAATCGTTGCCGTTCGAAAACGTCGTCGAGCAGCTCATAAGTTTAGCAAACCAGTGCCAAGCGAAGATGAATGCAGGGTGAGTAAGTGAGTAAGTGAGTAGGTCCCGTACTTACTCACCTACTCACCTACTCACCAAAACTCCCATGCCCCAATACAAATTCCGCCTCGAATCGTTGCGAAAAGTGCGCCACGCGCGGCGCGATGAGCGGCGTATTGCCTTGGCGGAAGCGTTTCGGGCCGACGAGCTGCTGACAGAACGGCAGGCTGAATTGGCAACTGAACGATCGCAGCTGCGCCGCCCTGCAACAGTCGGCGGCGAGCGGGCAAATATTGGACGTGAACCGTCTGCTCGAAGCGCAGCGCTACGAGCTGGTCCTGAGGGCCCGCGGCCAGGAAGTCGCCAACCAGCGCGCTATTGGAAACGGAAACCGAGCGCCGGCGTCAGGCTCTCGTCGAGGCGGACCGCGACGTTCGCGCGCTGGATTTGCTCGATGAGCGGCAGCGCACCGAACACCAGCGGCGTTCGCTCCGCAACGAGAACAAGCAACTCGATGAAATCGCCGCGCAGCGGTACGTCCGTCAATCGCCGAGGCTCGGATGAAAAAAATCATCGGCATGCTGCTGGCGTTCATCGGTTACTTTTGCGTAGCCACGGTGATCGCGCTAGCGCTCATCAGTGGTTACATGTGGCACACCGACCAGATCACCGAGGAGAAAGTTTTCCGGCTTGTCGCCTTGCTGCAAGACGTCGACCTGCAGCAGCTGGCCGCGGCACAGCACAAAACGGGCGACGACGTGCCGCCGGAAGAGCCGTCGCTGAGCGACATGCTTCACCATCAGCAGATTCAAGACCGCAACTTCGAAGTCAAGCAGCTTGCGCTGCAGCGCGGCCGGCAGGAGTACGACCATCGCCTGCAACTATTGAAAGAGCAAACCGATCGCTACGATCGCCTCGCGACTGAGTGGCAAAGCCGATTGAAGAAACAAGAAGAATTGACGACGCAGGAGAACCTCGCCAAGGTCGTGGCCCAGATCGAGCAGCTGCGTGCTGACAAAGGCAAGGCCTTGCTGATGTTCTGGATCGATGAGGGCCGCATGGATGATGCCATTCTGCTGATGAGCAAGATGGCAGAGAACAAGTTAGGCAAAATTCTCAAGACGTTTGAAACCGATGAAGAACTCAACAAGCTTCACGAGATTCATCAAAAAATCATCGGCAGCGGTGCCGCCAACTCACAGCTAGAAAAAGCGCTGGGCGAGCTCAACGCCACGGGCGGCGGGCAATAAATTCAGTTCGAGCGTGCAGGCAAAGTTATGACAAATCAGACAAATCTCGACTATCTCTTCAAAATCACTGCGCCGCTCCCAGAGCGAAGCGCGGGCGGCTCGACTTCGGCCAGCGGGCGCCGCCCGGCATTTGACGATCATCTGCTGAATGCGTCCGCTTCGGCGAGCGGTTCAACAAGCTCCGCCGGCGCGGGCACGAGATCGGCTGAGAGCGCGCCACCAGATAGTGCAGGCGCTGCAAGTCAAAGGCATTCAGATGATGATCGCGTCGCGACGAATGACGAGGGCCTGGAAAGCCCTGTAGCGAGCGACCCCATTACAAGCCCTGCCAACGAGCTGCATGACGACGCCGAGCCCAGCATCAATGACGACAACGAAGAATCGGCCGGGGATGTCGCAACCAGTAACGGCGAGAATGATTCCGACCGCGATGCTGCTGAAGAGCTGGCGGCCGCGGCATTGATCGCCGGCCACAGTGCGGCGGAACCAGGCGGAGAAGTAGCGATTGAGGAGCCGGTTGGCGAAACGGCCAATAGCGATGCCGAGAATGCCAAGTTGATCAAATACGCGTCGTCGAGCAACTTCGATGGCGGCGCAGATCGGAGCACCGGCGACCTGTCGGGAGCTGAACTTGTTGCCCAAGACGCAAACGCGAACATCGAGGCCGATCAAAGCACGGCGCCCACATCTGCCGGCAAGCAAGCGAAGCGATCGCATTCGACCGAAGCGGAAGCAGCCGACAGCAAGTCACCGAGTGATTCGACGGCGGAAAAGCGTCTTGATGCTAACCGCGCGTCGGGCGAAGTGCCGGCTAGTGTTGAAAATGCCGCCGCGAGCACAAAGTTGAAACGAGAAAAGCCTGCAATCGCTGGCCGACGATCGTCCCGCGAGAGCGAAAAATCGGCAGACGATACTGGTCGCGGTGCCAGCTTCGAATGCAACACAGTCCGCCGATTCAACCGATAGACTGGATCAAGTTTCGCCCGTCGCGGTCGCAAATGGAGCGAGCGCACAGGCCGCCAAATCGATCGCCAAGGCAGAATCGGGCGAGGAAGGGCGCCACGGTATTAAACCGGCCGGTCATGCCAGCGAGGCCATTCACATGACGGCGCGCGCTCAACGTGCAGGCGCAACATCAAAAGGCCGAGCGCATGCGGCGTCGCCTGATTTGCCGCGCGTCGACGCAGCCCGTTTCGTTGGCCGCGTCGCCAAGGCCGTGCAAACGGCACAGGAACGCGGCGGGCTGGTGCAATTGCGCCTAAGTCCCCCGGAGCTTGGCTCGCTGCGTTTGGAGCTGAGTATGCAAAACGGAGTAATGACGGCCGCGGTGGAAACCGAAACCCCGGCGGCGCGGCAAATCCTGCTGGACCACCTGCCGGCGCTACGCGAACGGCTGGCGGAACAAAACATTCGCATCGAGCGATTCGATGTCGACGTGCGCAAGAAAACTCAGGCGGTCAAGCCGATTCAAGAGCCTCGCAGCAAGAGCATCGCCAGCATCAGCCGCAGCAACCCCATTCGCGTCATGCTGCCAGCCGCTCGGCGGCAACACAAGCGGCAACTGGCGATGCGCCGCAAAACGGCGACACGATTGACAAGCAGCGAGCTTAATCTGCTCGCTTAAACTACCAAGAACAATCCGTGGGACGAACAATCCTGTCCGTCTGAAAGCGAAAAGTTTGATCTGCAAATCAAGACAAGACGACGGACAGGATTGTCCGTCCCACAAGACAGCCCACCATGGAAGGTTGACCCATGTCGCGGATTCCTTCGGTTCAAAACTCTTCGTCGTCCGATCAATCGTTCCAGTCGGTTGATGCGATCAACGACTTGGACCTGAATACGTTTCTGCAGCTCATGATTGCCGAGCTGCAAAATCAGGATCCGCTCAATCCGCTCGACAACAAGGACATGCTGGCGCAGATCAGCCAGATTCGAGAAGTCGGCGCGACCGACAAGCTCACGCAAACACTCGAATCGGTGCTGCTCGGCCAGAACATCGCCAGCTCCACCAACTTGATTGGCGCCGACATCACGGCCCTTTCCGACGATGCGGAATCGATCGAAGGCGTCGTCAAGCACGTTTCGATCGACAAGGGCCAGCCCAAGCTGCATGTGGATCTCAACACCGAGATCGCACCCTCGCCACTTCAAGGCGACATTGACGAAGGCACCTACGCTTATCGCGTCGTGTGGGATGATAGCCGAGGCAACTTGTTCGGCCTTGATTTTTCCAAAGACAAAGCGATCACGACCACAGGCACCGAAGGCAAGGACCGCTCCATCCTTCTGGGCAACTTGCCGGTGACGGCCGGGCCAAAGCAAATCTACCGCACCGACTCCAGCGGCGATGGCTCCTACAAACTGGTCGGAATTCTTCACAACGGCAAACAATCCACGTTCGTCGATCGCATGTCGGACGACCAGCGCGAGCAGGGCACGCAGCTGCTCGGTTCGTTCCAACGCTCGCTGGCCACGTTCCGTTCGTATGTGGTGAGCCTGAAAAACGTCTCCGGCATCCGGCCGCCGGCAATAGCGCCGCCCGCTGAAGAAGAACCGACCGAGCAGCAGCGACCCGAATATTCGGGCTCACGGCGACCGGCACTTAATGTTCTGCAAGCGGCCGAAACTTCGTCCGGTCAACAGACCGGTGTTTGAAGCAATAGAACCATTGTCCGGTACTTGAAAAAACAATCAGCCCCCGGCTCCGCCGGGGGTTCCACACCGAATTGACGGCAATAGCACCGCAAACCCCCCGCAAAGCCGGGGGCTGATTTGCATGACGAGTTAGTAAGCGTCGCACACGATCAATCACTTTCTCACGGGGAGGAGAAAACCATGGGTCTTCAATCAGCCATGCAAACGGCGCTCACCGGCATGCAAGCCGCTGAGACGACGATCGACGTGGTGGGCAACAACGTCGCCAATGCGAACACGGTCGGCTTCAAAGAGTCGAACGTGCTGTTCGCCACCCAGTTCATGCAAACGCAAAGCATCGGCTCGGCGCCGAGCGAATCGAGCGGCGGTACGAACCCGCGGCAAATCGGTCTGGGCGTCAAGGTCTCTGAGATCGCGCCCGACTTCACCCAAGGCACCATCGAGATCAGCTCCAACCCGCTGGACCTGGCGATTCAGGGCGATGGCTTCTTCATCGTCGCCGGCCCGAGCGGCGAAGGTCAGCAGTTTTACACCCGCAACGGCCAGTTAAAGACCAACAGCCTCAACGAGCTGGTCACTTCCACGGGCCATCGCGTCATGGGCTATGGCGTCGACGACGATTTCGTCGTGCAGACAGATCAAATCGTGCCGCTGACGATTCCCTTTGGCGGATCGGCCGTCGCGCAGGAAACCAACAATGTAACCCTGTTGGGCAATCTGCTGCCAAACCTCGAAGGAGTGGCCTCCACGCCGGGCGTCATTGAGTCGGTCATCCTGAGTGACAACGCGGTTGAGTTTCCGACAACCGCCGCGACGTCGCAACAAATTGCCCCGCCCCCAGCGGGCACGGCCGCCGCACAAGGTCCTGGAACTGGCGCAGTCGGCCAGGGAACGTACAGCTATCGAGTCGTGTTCGTTGATTCGACTGCGCCGGCAGGTAACAACGAAGGTTCGTCGTCGGTCGCTTTCGGCAACATCAACATTCCGGTGGCCGGCACGGATTCGATCCAGTTGAACAATTTGCCGACTGCGCCCGACCCAGCCTACACGACCAAGCGCATCTACCGTATCAATTCCGCCGCGGCGACGCCCGCGTACGAACTGGTGACATCGCTTCCGGAGGCGCAGCTCAGCTACACCGACGCGGCCGCCGACGGCACGTTGGGCTCTGCGATGGATACCGGCAGCGTTAATCAAGGCGGCAACTACAGCTATTTCGTGAGCTTCTACGATTCGGTGAACGACATCGAAAGCCGCCCTGCTCCGCAGACTGCATCGATTGCCATCACCGATACCGATCGGCGAATTCGCCTGACCAATCTGCCGTCGCCGACCGATCCGGCATTCAACAACATTCGCATCTATCGCAATACCATCAGCGCACCGACACCTATTTCTTGGTCGATACGCTGCCCAGCACGACGTCGACCTATATCGACAACAGCGCGGACGCGGATATCGCCACAAATCCTGAGCTCAATCAGAATGGTCCAGCGATCAGTAATGCCACGCTGCTCGACGACCTCACGACGTTCGATGGCACCAACTACGTCGACCTCTTCGAACCAGGCACGCTCAGGTTCACCGGCGCTAAGGGCATCGGGGACGGTCTCGAGCAAGCTGAGCAGGAACTGGTCATCGACGGCACAACCACCGTGCTCGACCTGATGAACTTCATGGAGGCATCGCTCGGCATCGCGACGACATCGGGCGATCCCGATAATCCACTGGGGGGCAACCCGGGCGGGTCCGTGTCCGGCACCGGCCAGTTGCGATTCGAGTCCAACGCGGGCGAGCACAACGCCGTGCATGTTCCCGACAACGGGTTTGTGCTAGAGCTTGCGGACGGTACGCTCCAGGAAATTCCGTTGACGTTTTTGTCGAGCAATGGCCCAACTACGCCAATCGATGGCGCCGGCACGACGACGCAGATGGTCGTATTCGACAGCCTCGGCATCCCAATGACAGTGAGGCTTTCAACCGTTCTGGAATCGACCGACGGCAACGTGACGACGTACCGTTGGTTCGCCACGTCGCCCGACAATCAAACGACCGGCGTGGATACGACGATCGGAACCGGCTTGATCACTTTCGGCAACCAGGGCCAATTCGAAGGTGCGACCAATTCGACCGTGACGATCAACCGGTCGGATGTCGCCTCGAACACGCCTGTTTCATTCGACTTGGACTTTTCCCTGGTGACGGCGCTCAGCAGTAATCAAGCGAACGTGCCCGGCAACCTGCAGATGTCGAGCCAGGATGGTTTCCCCGCCGGGTCGCTCAGCAGCTTCTCGATCACCGAAAGCGGACTGCTCAAGGGCGTCTACACGAACGGCGTGTCGCGCGATCTGGGCCAGATCGTGATGGCCCGCTTCATCAACAACAACGGCCTGCAGCAAATCGGCGACAGCCTGTGGGCCGAGGCAGTGAACTCCGGCGAGCCGCTGCTCGACACGCCGGGTAGTTCCGGCATCGGGTCTCTCACGGCCGGCGCAGTGGAGCTTTCCAACACCGACATCGGCGCGAACCTCATCGAGCTGATCCTGGCCTCCACGCAATATCGCGGCGGCACGCGCGTGATCACCTCGGCGCAGCAACTGCTCGACGAGCTGCTATCGATCCGGCGGTAGAGATCGTAGGGCGGGTGCTGGCACCCGCCATATCCCCGATTCGAACGTGGGGGATGTTCTCACCCGCAATGTTGTGTCATTACTAAGCCGGCGGGTGCAAGCACCCGCCCTACGGCTAATGTGCGGGCGTCCGCCCGCGCGGCGCAAGCCGTAAGCTAAACTTGCGTGGCCGTTATCGGCCGCGTGGGGCGCTGGATGCGTGTGTGAGGATTATGACGTTTATGGCAGCAAAAACACTAATCGACGAAGCGGAAGTCGCGGATCAAACATCCGAGGCGCCTGAGAACGAAACGTCGTCGCGATCGGAGCGGGACAGCTTCTTCACAATCGTGAAGGCCGTGGCGTTCGTCTCAGTGATTGTCGTGGTGGAAATCGTCGCTGCCGCGATGCTAGCACCGTCGGCCCAGGAAACGGCGAAACTTGCCCAGCAATTGGCCGCGGCTGCATCCGGCGAAGCGACCGAAGGTGGCCATGACCATGAGCATGGCAACCAGCACGAGCCGTCGCATGATGAGCATTTGAAAGAAGTGGAATTGGGCAACTATACGATTACCCGATTCAACCCGGCAACCAGCACGACGCTGGCCATCGACTTCGAGCTGTATGGCACGGTGCTAGCGGATGACACCGATGATTTCCATCACCACTTTGAAAACAGCAAGGCGCGGATCCGCGAACAGGTCAACATGACATTGCATGGGGCCGATTCAAGCGATCTCACCGACGCCGGGTTGGGGTTGATTAAACGGCGGATTTTGGAGAAAACCAACCGCGCGCTGGGCCAGCCGCTGCTCAAGGAAGTGCTGTTCAGCAAGTTCAGTTTTGTCGAGCGGTAAGCGGCCACGTAGCCGCGTCTCTCCGAGACGCGGACGATCCGATTTCCGCCTATTTACACTAGATGGGTGACCGGGGCTCAGTCGCCCCGCCAATTCTTTCATGCGAGTCTCGGAGAGACTCGCCTACGTGCGACTGCGGAACGGATTCCCATGACGGACCAACCCGAGGCCGGGCCGAACGACATCGATCCATCGCCGGCCGCGTCGCAGCTACCGGGCATAGCGGCCGTTAGAACTGCTGCCCCGCGCGACACAACAGTCGATGCGCCGAATGTCGACTCACTCCTGGACCAGGCGCAGGCCGCGCTCGCCGGCATCGATGAGCCAGCCGCACCGCTTCCGCCCGGTGTGAAGCCGTTTGAGTTCGCGAATCTGGCTGGTGCTGCGCCGGTCAACGAGCCGGCGTCGCTCGACTTGTTGCGCGATGTGCAGCTGGATCTCAAGATTGAGCTGGGCCGCACGCACATGCACCTCGAAGATGTGCTGCGTTTGAGCGATGGCGCCGTGGTCACTCTCGACAAACTGGCTGGCGATCCGGTCGACATCTACGCCAACGGCCGGTTGATCGCACGCGGCGAGGTGCTGGTGCTCAACGACAACTTCTGCGTCCGCGTGGCCGAGTTGATATCAGAGGAAAACGACGGCGCGGCGTGACGGTCGCATCACTGCCGCTGCAGCGTGCCATTGGATGGCTGGGGCAACACCCCAGTCCAAAAGCAGCTAAGGCATCGGGTGGCATGCGTTCACGGTGAAGCCGGGTAAGCATGTGGAATCAGGCATGCTCACGCCGCTAGCGAGGCGAGAGCATGCTACTCCGGTTGATCTGGCCCCGCGTCCTGCAATCTTCTATAAGTTCCCCGTCGCGCACGCTTCGCGCTTGCGCGGCGACTCGTCTACCTAACTCTTCCAATGTTGGTGCGCGGCGATCGCTACACGGTCGTCGAATAATCATGTCTCGCTGGCTGATTTGGGCTGCGCTTCGCGCGCTTGCCGCCGGGCGCGCGGCGACGCTTTTTGCTCAATCCACAACCGCGCCGCCGTTGCCGGTATGGCAGGACAAGGCGTCGGTTTATCTCACCATGAACGAGAAAACGGCGCCGTTCGCGGATCTGCCGAATGCGGATGCACCGAAGGCCGTTCCAGAAGCTGTGGCAGCCGCGGCTGATCAGGATGATGCGGCGGCACCAGCGGCGAATGCGATTCAAGCGACGGCCACTTCTCTTGACGACAATCGGCGACTAGCGCCGCCCACCGCAAACTGGACGGAAGCCGAAACGCCGGCGACGCCCAACCAAATTGGCACCGACAGGGACAGTCCTTGGAAAAGCTTCGGCGTGCCGCGCAGTATGATCTACAAAATCGCAAGCGCGTTGGCGATCGTTGTCGGGTTGTTCCTTTTGTTTGCGTGGTTACTGCGCCGCGGCGCGCGAAACGTCGCGAGCACGTTGCCGGCCGATGTGGTGTGCGTGCTTGGCCGCGTGCCGCTGGCCGCTCGACAGTTCGCCGACTTATTGCACGTGGGCAACAAGCTGGTGCTGGTGGCTTCGTCACCCGCAGGGCCAGCCACGCTGACGGAGGTGACGGACCCCACCGAAGTCGATCGACTGGTCGGTTTATGCCGGCAGGCCGATCCGCATAGCACGACCAAGGCCTTCGAGCAGGTATTCCGACAACTTGCGCGCGATCCGGCGCCGACCGGTTTCTTGGGCAATGAGGCCTTGCCCGCGACGTTTGCACCGCTCAATCGACGCGTTTCGTTTACCGCGAGGAGACGTGCCGCGTGCTTAAGCGACTTTTTAGTCAGCGATCGGCCGTGGGCCACTGGCTCCGCCAGTGCCTTCGGGCGCTAGTACTCGCGCTGTTGCTGTTCGTATTCGCAGCACCGGCCATCGCTCAAACCGAAGCGCCGGCCGCCTCGCTATTGCCGCAAGGCATCGGCGGGCCCGCGGATTGGACGAGCCCACAAGGGCTGGCCTCGACGCTGCAGATGATGCTGCTGCTGACGGTCGTCAGCCTCGCGCCGGCGATTCTGCTGATGACCACCAGCTTCGTGCGGATCATCGTGGTGCTCGGCCTGCTTGCGGCAGGCGCTGGGCACGCAGCAATTGCCGCCGAGCCAGGTGATCACGTCGATCGCGCTGTTCATGACGCTGCTGTTGATGGCGCCGGTGTGGACGCAGACGTACAGCAGGGCATCAAGCCCTACACGAACAACGAGATCAGCCTCGGCGAGGCGTTCCAACGCGGCGTCGAGCCCGTGCGGCGGTTCATGGCCCACCAAATTCAGCGCACGCAGAACGACGACGACGTGTACTTGTTCCTGCGATACCTGCCGGAGGAGGTCGATCCGCAAACCGGCAAGGCGCCGCAATTATGTGTATTACGATCCGCAGGAAGGCGAGAAAGAAGTGCCGCTCGTCGCGCTGCTGCCGGCGTTCATGCTGAGCGAGTTGAAGACGGCGTTTTTGATCGGCTTTCAGATTTATTTGCCGTTCGTGATCCTCGACATCGTCGTGGCCAGCGTGACGATTTCGATGGGCATGCTGATGCTGCCGCCGGTGCTGATCTCACTGCCGTTCAAGCTGCTGTTGTTCGTGCTGGTGGATGGTTGGCACCTGGTGGTGGAGATGTTGCTGGAGAGTTTTCACATCTTGTGATACGCGCGTTTGCAGCTAAACCGCAAGCGACTGATTAAACCGCCCTGGCTCTCCGACTCTCGACCCTCGACCCTCGACTACACATGCATCCGCAAGATGCCGTTGACTTGGCACGCGAAGCGATGATGATCGCCACGCTCATTTCGGCGCCGGTGCTCGTGGCCGGCATGCTCGTGGGGCTGATCATCGGCTTGATCCAGGCGCTCACGCAGATTCAGGAGCAGACGGTGGCGTTCGTGCCGAAGCTGGTCGCGATGGTGCTGGCGCTTGGCTTGTCGCTGCCCTGGGTGCTGACGCGGTTGGTGGAATACTCGCGCGAGCTGATCGAGAACATCCCCGAGCTCGCTGTAGGTGCCGCGAGCCGAGCGGCACTCGATGCCGCGTTACCGACACATTGCCCGCCTCGGCTCGGCGGACCTACTATGCCCGCGCTGGAAGCATTTCTCGTCAGCCGGTTCATGGTGTTCACGCTGGTGCTCGCGCGCACCGGCGCGCTGATCATGACGGCCCCGATCTTCGGCTCGCAGGCTCTGCCACGACGCGTGCGGGCGCTGCTGGCCGTGACGATGTCGCTGCTGGTGACGCCGGTGTACCTGAGCGCGTCGCTGCCGCCCGTGACAGAAACCGTCGAGTACGGCCGACTGCTGGCGAACGAAGCGCTCGTCGGCCTGTTGCTCGGACTGGGCATCAACATCCTGTTTTCCGGCGTTCAGGTCGCCGGGCAGATCGTCAGCCAGATGAGCGGCCTGTCGCTGGCCGACGTGTTCAACCCCGGCTTTCGAGGAAGACGTTTCCGTCTTCTCGCAGCTGTTTTACTTTCTCACGCTGGCCGTGTTTGTTGCGATCGGCGGACACCGCATTGTGACCGAGGCGCTGCTCGAAACGTTCGCATCGGCGCCGCCCGGCCACGCGGCACTGGGCGACATCGTTCGTCGAAGTGCTAGTAAACATCCTGACGCAAAGTTTCGCGCTGGGAATTCGCGCCGCGGCACCGATCCTGGCGGCGCTGCTACTTTCGAACATCGTGCTTGGGCTCATCAGCCGCACACTGCCGCAAATCAACGTGATCGCCGTGGGTTTCGGCCTCAACTCGCTCTTGGCGCTTGGCGTGTTGTTCTTGTCGATCGGCGCCGTGGCGTGGACGTTTCAGGAGCCGACCGTGGAAGTGATGCAGCAGGTGCAAGAGGCGCTATCAGCAGGTGAGTAAGTGAATAGGCGAGTAAGTGAGTAAGTTGAGATTGAAATTCACCTACTCACTGCCACCGTTAACAGCCGTCCTCTTAATCTAAACATTCGACTCCGCCATGGCTGAACACGCCGGCGAAAAATCGTTCGAAGCCACGCCGCATCGCCGGCAGGAAGCCCGCGAGAAGGGGCAGGTTGCGTTCAGCCAGGACCTCGGCTCGGCCGCCACTGCTGATGCTCGGCGATCTTGCTGCTCATGATGTTGGGCGGCGGCCGTCGTTGCGTCGTGCGCGACGCTGATGCACGCGGCAACTTGGCAACGTGCCGGAGCTCGTCACCGACCAGGAGACGCTGCTGCACGAATGGTTGGGCATCATGCTAGGAATCGGCGCCGTCATGCTGCCGATTCTCGGCCTCATGGTGCTGGGCGGCGTCTTGACGAGCATCCTGCAGGTGGGCTTTCTGTGGGTGCCGGAGCGGCTCTCGCCGGATTTCAGCCGGCTCAGTCCATTGGCCGGCTTGCAGCGAATCTTCTCGCTCACAGGCACGATGCGGCTGGGCTTCGGGCTCGTTAAAGTAGCTCGTCGTGAGCATCGTCGCTGTCGTCGGTGCTGTGGCAACGCTGGGACGGTGTGCTGCGCGCCAGCGCGCTCGACATTCCGCCGCTAGCCCGATTCCTGGTCGATATCTCGCAGGACACGATGCTGTGGTCGGCCTGGCACTGTTGATCCTGGCGATCTTCGATTACGCGCTGCAGCGTTGGAAGCACGAGCAGGACCTGCGGATGACGCACCAGGAAGTCCGCGAGGAAATGAAGAACCTGCAAGGCGATCCGCAAATCGTCGCCCGCCGCCGGGCCATCCAGCGGCAGATGGTGCTCAACCGCATCGCTAGCAGCGTGCCCAAGGCCGACGTCGTCGTGACGAATCCGACCGAGCTGGCCGTGGCGATTCAATACGAACCGGATGAGATGGCGGCGCCGATCGTCGTCGCCAAGGGCGCGGGCGTGATCGCCCAGCGCATTCGCCGGCTGGCGCTGGAGCACAACATTCCCATCGTCGAGCGAAAGCCGCTGGCGCAATTGCTCTACAAGGAAGTCGACATCGGCCGGGCCATTCCGACGCAATCGTACGCCGCCGTGGCCGAGGTGTTGGCGTACGTCTACCAGCTCAAGGGCAAGAAGATGCCGGCGCCAAAGGCGGCGTAACCGCTCCTTGTTCCCACGCTCTGCGTGGGAATACAGCATTCTGCCGCTCGGCGGCAGCGGCAAACTTGGCGCGCTACCATTCGGCGCGGCGCGTCGAAGACTGGCGTTCCCACGCAGAGCGTGGGAACGAGGTCCTGGTAACATCAGGCCGAGGCGCTCGCCGCTTCGTGGCCGTTGTAGCCGTAGCGCTGGAAATACGGCGCCCAGCGGCCGCGGACGCGGTCGGCCACTTCGGGCGGCAGAGCGTACTGGTTCGTGCGGTAATCGCGCGTCTTCATCGTGTGCCGCATGAGAAGCGGTTCGACGAGCGCAAAATCGCCCAGGTCAAGCTCGCGATAAATCTCGCGCATCTGGTCGACCGGGTCGGCCACCAAATCCTCGTACCGTACATCGACAAGGTGGCCGCGCGGCACCAGCTCGCGGTCCTGCTCGAACCGCTCGTACATCCGCACGAACGTGTCGAGCACCTGGCGCTTCGAGCCAGCTGCCGTTGTCGCGCGGAACTTGCAAGCCCTGCACTTCGCTAAGCGACTTCCACAGTCGTAGCGTGGATGGAAACAAGACGAGCGGATCGCGCACGATGTGCACGAATCGCGCCTCGGGGAAGACTTCCAGGATCGTGCGCACGCGCGCCGTGTGCGTGGGCGACTTCAGCACGATGCGCCCGTTGCGCACAGCGCCACTCGCTGCACGAACTCGCGCCACGTGCGCTTCCAGACCTCGCGCTCGGCTGCGGGCAGCGACAGGAGATCAAGGTACTCGTCGGCCACCGGCCCATGATTCGGAAACGCCCATGCCAGGTACGGCGACGGTACGCCGAGATTCGCCAGCGCGAACTCGTCCTCCTGCGGCCTGTCCCAGCCGGCCTTGACATCGTCCATCGGCCGCGTCTTCGGAAGCGTCCAGCGTATGAGCGTCGGCACGAACCACTCGGTCCACGAAAAATGAACCGGGTCGAAACACTGATAAGTGTTCGGGCAGGTGTGCCGCGGGTCGAGCATCAACAGCTCATGCAGCAAAGTCGTTCCGCTCCGCCAGTGGCCGATGACAAACAGCGGCGGCTCCTTGAGCTCCGTTTGTCGCACCTGGTGTCCGTACAGCAGCCGGCCGAACACGTTCGCGAAGCTGTTGAGCGCGCTGGAGGCGGTGATCGATACGGCCAGCGGCAGGCGGCCAGGCGAAACGGCGAACCGATTGCGTGCCAGCAGCCGCATCCACGTGGAAAAGTCCATGCCGTTCCAAAACCGAGGCGTCCAGGCGTGGTAAGCCCGCGGCGGCGTGGTCGAATACGATCGGTCGGCCATATCAGAAGCAGCGTCAGCCATGGCTGGCCCAGGCAGGATGATTGGCTCTTGGCAGTTATTCATTGTAATTGGCCTGAGTCAGGACCGTAGCTGAAGTCGTAAGACTTCACTTCGAACCTGGGTCATCGGAATTCTCGCGAATTCCGCTACCAGGATTTATCGGCTCCCTGGCCACCGGCACGTCGAGATCGTTGAACGATTGTCCGGGCGGCAGGAAATGCGCGGCCACGCGCCGCCGCTCGGCGAGCCGCCGGTCGCCGCGAGAAAGCCACCAGGCGGCGGCCCAAATCCCCGCCAGGGCCAGCAGGAACAGTCCGCCGCCCACGAGCTGGGCCGCCCCCCTGCCCTCGTCTTCGACCTGCAAAAGAATCGTGCGCGGCCGACGAGTAACGGCGCGTGCTGTTGCTTCCCGTTGCGAGAATCAAGTTCACCCGTTTCAAGATCGCGCGTGCCGCGAGTCGTGTACAGCCAGTCCTTGAAAAAAAACCCGGCAACTCGCACCGCCACATGGAGGTCGTCGCCAATCGGTAGGCCGGCCGGCAACTCGCGGACGCAGAACACGAGTGGATAGTTCTGCGAGTCATCCGTGAAGACTTGCAGTTCGTAATAATGATCGATGCCGAAGCGGCGCACGACGTCGCTGGGTGTGCCGTCGGCTTCCGTCGAACCCATATCGACACGCACGACTCGCCGGGCCGCGCCGTCCACCACAATGAGCTGCCCAATTTCGCGCGCGGCATCATTGAACAATGGCGCGACGCTGTAGCTGCCGGCCTTGCGCGCTCGATAACCTCGCTCGCCAAAGCGCGGCGATTGGCGTCACGAGCTTCCTTCAATTCCCTCTCCCATTTGCCGCGAATCGTTTCCAGATTGCCGTCTGCAAATCGAATGAGTTGATTCGCGCCGATTCTCCCAGCCGCATCGAGCATCTGGTAGAACGCCTCGCGCTGATCGTTGAACCGCACCGCCTCCGCCGCGTCGCTGGTGCGCAGCCGGCCGTGGCTCCGCACCTGATCCAATAGTCCCACATCCATTCCCAGAGAGCCAAGGATCGACATTCCAAGCGATACGACCGGCTCGCGCGGCGTGTCCGGATGCCATGCGATGCGCTTGGCGACGAATAATTCGACTTGGTTCTTAATGCCTGGCTCGTCGTTTACATCGGGCAACTTTTTTATATATAAACCCGACAGGCGTACCGGCTCATCCAGCTTGGCAATTTGCTCCCAACGGCGTGGTACGGCCGCAGTAACAACCTTGGCGAGGACGCGCCCGTCCTCGGAACCCACATCGCACGTGTAGTAGGCCGGCATTTCGAAGCGGGTCGCATCCTCGGCCGACAGCGCGTGCCGCTCGAAGTTTTTTGCCTTGCCCGACACAGGATACACCTTGCCGCGAAGCATGATCGGTTCGCGGGCGGTGTCTACAAGGTACGAATTGTCGAACGTTTGCACGCGCCACAGGAGCTGAATCAGCTCATCGCGCTCGCCGTCGGTCAATGCCTCGCCGTCTGCGAATTCTGCGAAGCGATCCGGCGTCCATCCGGCCAGCGACAACAACTCATCCAGCTTTTGTGCCTCAGGTGAGGCGATTGCCTCGGATTTGATGGGACGAATGGCGCTGTCGGGTGCGACGGATGAAACGGCTTGAAACGAATCGGAGCCGATCGGCGGCGGCGATGCGGCCGGAACTTTCCCCTCATCGCCCTCGGGCGTTTCGCCCCCCGAAAACACCTGGGCTACACGCGCGACGTTTTCAGGCTCGCTCACTTGGCGCATGACAAAAACCACTAGTCCCAGCGACATGACAAGCAGCAGGAGCCGCCACTGTTCTCGCCGCGAGAAGTAGTTTCGTACCGGTCGCTGGGTGGTGTCGAAGCGGAGCAAGGCCGTCGGTCAACCTTTCCAGGCTGACGAAAATCGGTTTGATCGTCGTACCGTGAACTGTCAGGCTCGAAAGCCTGACCTACGCCTTAATTCTATTTGGCGTTTGGGTTTGCGACAACGTTCGTAGGTTCGATCACCCATTGGTCTCGTGACTGTTTCCAAATTCTTCGGCCTAGGGAATAAGCGTCGTCGATTCTCTCGAAAAGGTGATTGATATCCGCGGCCATGTGCTAGAATGCGTCACGGCCTGGCCACCGGTTATCACACGGAACAGATAACGAGAGAGGCAACGGGTGGCGCTTTCGCGGAGCGACTTTGTCGTCCTGATCCACGAGCACGCCCCGGCATTGTACCGCATCGCCTACCGTCTGGTGGGCGATGCTCACGATGCTGAGGACGTGGTCCAGGAGACTCTGCGCAGTGCGTGGAAGAGCCGAGCGAATTTCGAATGCGGTCGTGGCCAGCGCGCATGGCTGGCGGCCATCTTGAGGCGGCGCGTGATCGATCGCTGGCGCCGCGTTGGCCGGCGGCTGGTGTTTGTGGGCGATGGCCCGCTAGATGTGCCGACCGCGGCCGTTGACCCGACCTCGGGCGGCTTTACGGACGAAATGCAGCAGGCCCTCTCTCAGCTCCCACCGGAATTGCGCGAGTCCCTCCTGTTGGTGGTCGTCGGCGAGCTCACGCACCAGGAAACGGCCAATACACTCGGTGTGCCACTCGGCACGGTGCTATCACGTGTGAGCCGCGCCCGCCAGCGTCTGCGAAAAAACCTGCTCGCTTTGAGCCATAGCTGAAATAGTGGCGGTTGCCGCCACGAATAGAATTCTGCAGGGGCTGTGTGGGAGGGTGAGTAGGTGAATAGGTGAGTAAGTGAGTAGGTTGGAAGTTCTATACCTACTCACCGACTTACTTACTCACATACTCACCTGTATTGATGGTCACAACGCGTAGGGAGCGGCGCGTCGTGCTTGGGAGGGAGTGGTGAGGCTGCATGACTCGCGGCAGCCTCCGCTCGGTGTGCACTGGTGGGATGTTTTGATGTCGTATTCAAATTCACGATTGTATGGCCCCGGACGAAAGCCGACTGCTGCAAGTGAAAACGGAACTGCAATGAACGCGTTTCGAAATTCGCCACACGCAGCCGACAGCGCGATCGACGAGGCGCTGTGCAGCGTGCCGCTGCCGCAAGGCCTCATGACGCGACTGGGCTTGATCGCCTACACGATCCCGGACGACGCCGCGGACAAGGTCGATTGGCTCGGCTGCTAAAGCAGGCCGCACACTAGCTCGAAGCACAAGCGAGGGTATTCCGCGAAATTCCCTCGCTGTTGCGCTTTGGGCTAATGTCGGCCGGCCCGGTAGCATCGCGCCGATCATCCGCTAGAATGAAACCAGGGGGCTCTCGCGAACGCAACGATGAAGCTGGAATTGGTTCATGCGGCTGCCGGTCAACAAGGCCCATCAACGGACGATCCGCCGGCGGTCGAGTTGCGCCGTGCTCCGTAGCGCCATCCTGCTGTCCGTCCTATCCGGCGCGATTCTGCCGGCCATCGCATTCGGCACTGAGCCCGCCGAAGAATTTCTTCGCGGCCTCAAAGAGCGCGGACTGAATGAACTGGCGCTCGATTACCTGGAGCGGATGAAGTCGAGCCCGCTGGTGGGCGAGGATTTTCGCCGACAGATTCCGTATCAACGAGGCGTCGCGCTCATCGAGCAATCGCGCCAGGCCGCGGACCCGGGAGAGCGCAGCCGCTTGTTGGATACAGGCCCGCACTGAGCTTGAACATTTCGCGCAAAACAATCCGGAAAAGGTCGAGGGCGCCGACGCCCAGATGCAATTGGGCACGATGCAGCTGGAGCGCGGCCAACAGCTCATGGCAGAAGCAAAAAAACTGCCCAACGAGTCCGCCTACGACGCGGAGCGGCTCACGCAGGCGCGCGAGGCGCGGCGGAACTTCGAAGATGCGCGGGCCACGTTCGAACTGGCGGCCGGAATTTATAGCGCCGAACTGGAAAAGCTCCCGCCGACATCATCGTCCGACGTTGGTTCCGA
Source organism: uncultured Planctomycetota bacterium (assembly GCA_963713365.1). Classification (GTDB taxonomy): domain Bacteria; phylum Planctomycetota; class Planctomycetia; order Pirellulales; family Lacipirellulaceae; genus JABDGM01. Next base: position 143,869 of record CAVQLN010000020.1, read on the forward strand.
CCAGGGCACAAAGCGCCAGGAGTACCGATCGCGCGTTGCCCAGCTACGATTCCTTGCGGCACAGGGAAGCTTTGAGACGGCGCAGTCATTTCCACCCGACGACGATGAATTTCACGGCCACCACGAATCGGCAGCGAAGGAGCTGGCCGCGATTTATGAAGAATTTGCCCGCAGCACGAGCGCGCTGGTGGGACTTTACGCCCGGTTATACGAGGGCCGCTGCTACCATGCGGTGGGCGAGTATCAAATGGCACTTGGCTGCTACGAAGACCTCTTGAGCCAATCGAATGTGCTGCCTCCCTTCCGCCGACTGATCGCAAGCGCCGTCCATCGCAAGGCGGAGACCTTGATGGCGCAGGAAAAATTCGACGGAGCGATTGAGATTTGCCGGGTAGCGCTCAAAGATGCGCAAACCGACGAGCAAACGATGGCCGAATGGCTCGCCGTTCGATTTCGGCTTGCCGAAGCGCTGCAGAATAAAGGCGAGACGCTTTCGGCCGGTTCACTCGAACAGCGCAAGCTGTTGGCCGAGGCGCGCGACACATATCGTGTCGTTGCGGCGTCAACCAGCGAATATCAGTTGGCGGCCCGTGCTGCCGTGACTGCCCTCGCGCCGGACGATGGCGGGCAGCGGGAAGACCCAAAGTCGTTTCAAGCGGCGTACGACCTCGCGAAGGATGCGCTCGCATCGTACAACGCGGCCAGGCTCGCCCTACCCACGGCCAAGAATAACAATCCGGAGGGCGTGCCTGAGCTCGAGGCCCAGATGCAGCAAGGCAAACAGGACGCCAGGCACTACTTCCGCCTGGCCACGACGCTGATTGAAGACGACACCGATCTGAAGCTTGTCAACGAAGTGCGCTATTTTCTTTGCTGGTTGTATTGGGAGGCCGGAGACTATTATCGCTCCGCGGTGCTGGGCGAATTCATCGCGCGGCGCTATCCGGATCACCCCGCAGCGAGCTCGGCCGCCAAATTGTCGATGGCCTCGTTCGAGCAGCTCTATAGTGTCGCGGCGGCAGCCGGCGGCAATACCGCGGCAACCGAATTCGAGGCCCGCCGCATGGCCGGCATGGCCGAGTTCATCACGCGCCGTTGGCCCGGCACCGACGATGCCGACGCAGCCTTCAGCGTGCTCGTGAGCTTCGCCATTCGCAACGACCGCATCGAGGAAGCGGAAAAGCTTCTCAGCTCGGCCTCGGACGGGTCGCGTCCGCGGCTGGAATTGCAGCTTGGCAACGCGATGTGGGTGCGTTACCTGGAACTCGCGCGGGCCAACGGTGGTAATCGTCCGGACGACGCCGCGCTCAACAACCTCAAACAATCGGCCGTCCAATACCTGCGCAATGGATTCGACGCCTTGCGCGCGAAGGGCAACGTCAGCGATATGCTGGCAACGACGAGCCTGTATCTCGTCCAGGCCATGTTGAGCGACGACAAGTATCAGGAGGCGATCGCCCTGCTCGAGGACAAAGAGGTCGGCCCCTTGACGCTGCTGAACGCGGGGCATTCGATCGCCGATCGGCCAGCCTACGTTGTCGAGACATACAAAGCGGCACTGCGCGCATACGTACTGGTCTCGCCGCCGCAAGAAGAGAAGGCGGTCGACACGATGAAATCGCTCGAGAAGGCAGTGCAGACCTCGGGAACGGACGGCCCTGCTTCCACCGAGCAGTTAACGCGGATTTACGTCGGCTTGGGTGTCGAGCTGCAAAAGCAGATCACGGCACTGCGCAATTCGGGGCGTGCCCGACATGCGGAGCGAATCGCGGCGGCATTCGCCCAGTTTCTAGACCGCATTGCGGCGCGCCAGAATGAGGCGAACTGGCCTACTCGAGTTTGGCTGGCGCAAACCTACTACGAACTCGGCGACGCAGAGCGAACCGGGCCGTCGGCTCGACAAAGCTCGCCGCAGGCCACGGCCCCGGCGGCGTCCTCGCAAATCACCAATCAAACCGGCCAACGGTCCTGCGCGCGACTATCTAGTGAAAGCCCGCGACGCTTACCAGAAGCTTCTCGAAGCCGGCGCGAAGGATCCCAAGCTGCCGCCGAATGACACGGCATTGCTGGCCGCGCGGGTGCAGCTCGGAGAATGTCAACGTGCACTGGGTCAATATCAACTATCGCTCGACACCTTTTCGGCCGTGCTGAAGGAAAAAGAATCGTCGCTGGCCGTGCAGCGCGCGGCCGCCCTCGCCTATCAGGAGCGCGGGCAAGCGGAGGATGCCAAGTGGCTGGAGCGGGCCATCCACGGCGGTTACCGCTTGAAGTCAACCGGTCAGAACCGCATCTGGGGCTGGCTCAAAATATCGCAAGTGGCGGCCCGCGCCGCGCGGGCGGATCAGAAGTACCGTGACACGTTTTACGAGGCCCGCTTAAACGTCGCTCGTTGCCGCTACCTGGCCGCGATGAAACAAAGCGGGCAGGCACGCCAACAAGACCTCGCCAAGGCAAAGCAAAGCATCCAATCGTTCGCGCAGCTCTACCCAGAGATGGGCGGCGAGCGCTGGCGCAGCCAGTTTGAGGCGCTGCTGAAACAAATCGAAGAGGCCGATCAGGGCGAATCGAAAGCAAAATGAACCACAAAGGGCACGAAGGACACAATGGAAGCAAAATATCTTTCGATCTTCGTGTACTTTGTGCCCTTTGTGGTTCAAAGTGAATTTGGAGTGGCCATGGTTAACCGATTTCGCGCGATACCATTGATACTCGCCTTGTCATTGTTATGCACCACGTCGTCGTGGGTTGCTGCGCAAGGTGTCGCCGATAGGGTACGGTTAACTCGCGGCTCTGAGACCGGCGAAGTCAACGACATGACGCCCTACGAGTTGATCCTCAACAAGGGCCGCCCGGGCAGCCGCAACGTGGCCGTGAATGAAATCAAGAGCGTGCTGTTCGCCGACGAGCCTTCGGAGCTGGCCCAGGCTCGCGTAAATGCGGCGAACGGAGCGTATGCGAACGCGCTGGCGGCGCTGGAAAAGATCGACGTCAATTCGATTCGGCGCGATTACGTTAAACAGGACATCGAGTTCTACAAAGCGTTTTGCGCCGGCAAGCTCGCTCTCAGCGGCGGGCGCGAAATCGACGACGCCGGACGGCAGCTCAACAGCTTCGTGCGCAGCTATCCGCAAAATTTTCATTACCTGGCGGCGGTCGAGTTGATGGGCGACTTGCTCATGGCCAGCGGCCGCCATGAAAACGCTCAAAAGCAGTACGCCGAGCTGGCCAAGGCGCCGTGGGCCGATTACAAGGTGCGTTCGGCCGTGGCCGTGGGCCGCACGCTGCAGGCCCAAGGCAAGCACGCTGACGCCATTCAGCAGTTTGATGCGGCCTTGGCTACCGCCGGCGAAGGGGCCGATTCCCAAGCACAAAAGCTCGCCGCCACGCTGGGCAAGGCCGTAAGCCTGTCCGAAACCGGCGACGGCAGCGAGGCCGTCGGCATGATCGAGAAAATAATTCAGGACGCCAATCCCGAACAGAAAGAGTTGCACGCGCGGGCGTACAACGCGCTGGGCGGTTGTTACCAGAAGTCAGGCCAGACAAAGGACGCGCTCTTGGCCTACCTGCACGTCGACGTGCTTTACAACTCGGTGCCGGAGGCGCATGCCGAGGCGCTTGCGAATCTGGCGCCGTTGTGGCAGGCCGTCGGGCAGCAGGAGCAAGCGCGTCAGGCGCGTGAGCAGTTGCAGGAACGTTATGGCGGCAGCCGCTGGGCGAAGCAAGTCAAGTAGGAAACGCCAAAACCGTTTCATGACTGTAGCTGAAGTCGCAAGACTTCAGTTCAGGGAATTCTTGCGAATTCAGCTACCCAGTGGCGCTTTACGCGTTAGCCGAACGCTCGTTAGACTGGGTGCTGTCGAGCAACTTTTCGCGGAACAGTTGAATCAATCTTTCGAGGAGCTTGATATGGCCGGTTCGAAGGCAGTGGCTCGCAGTGGCGCGCTGATGCTCTCCTGGGTGCTAGGCGGTTTGGCGCTCGTGGCCATGTGGGACGCGATGACCGTGCGGCCGGCTTTCGCGCAAGACGAAGATGTCATTGCTGATGAGGCGGCGACCGACGCCACAGAGGAGGAGACGCCGCCCGCGCAATCGGAAACGACTCCGCCCCCAGTCAACTCCCCCGACACGACCGAGACGTCGCCGACTCCCGCCTCGCGGCAAAGTTACTTGGGCTGGCTCTACAATTCGCTCGGCCCACTTTACAGCGTGATTTTTTTGGCGCTTTCGTTCGCGCTGGTGGCCCTGATCGTGATGAACGCGCTCATGGCCCGCCGCGATACCATTTTGCCTTCCGAATTGATCGAGGGCTTCGAAGCCCAATTAAACGCAAAAAAGTACCAAGAAGCGTATGAGCTGTCCAAGAACGACGAGTCGTTTCTGGGCAAGGTGCTGTCGGCCGGATTGGGACGGCTATCAAGCGGCTATCCGCAAGCGATCGAGGCCATGCAGGAAGTTGGCGAGGAAGAGAATATGCGGTTGGAGCACCGCCTCAGCTACCTGGCGCTCATCGGCACAATCAGCCCGATGTTCGGCCTGTTGGGCACCGTGGATGGAATGGTGAACGCGTTTGAGGAAATCGCCCGATCTACGGTGTCACCCAAGCCAGCCGAGCTGGCCGATGATATCGCGCACGGCGCTGGTCACCACGTTGGTCGGACTGTGGCTGGCGATTCCGGCCATTGCCGCGTTCAACATTTTGCGAAACCGCATGGCACAACTGGTACTCGAAGTTGGCATCGTGAGCGAAAACCTCATGAGCCGGTTTCAAAACGTCGGCGGACAGAAGACGCCCTGAAGTTAAAAGCACGAACCGTAATTAAACGACATGATCTCACGCAGAGGCGCAGAGAACGCGGAGAATTGCAGTTGAAAGTGGATCAAAAGTCTGTTGGAACACTAATTCCCACTAATCAACACTAATAAATGATTAGTGGTGATTAGCGAAGATTAGTGTTCCGCTATCTGCGATCTCCGCGCCTCTGCGTGAAATCCCCGTTTGCAGTTTATTAATCAATTCAGCGACTTATCAGCATGCGCTACGCGACACACTCCATGGCGCAGGCCGAAATGGACATGACGCCGATGATCGACGTCACGTTCCAATTGATCGCGTTTTTCATGTTCGTGCTGAATTTTTCGGAGGTGGATCAGGATCAGCGAATCAACTTGCCGCGGAGCGAATTGGCCCGCCCGCCGGACGTGGCCTACGAAGCGCCGCTGACGATCCAGCTCACCTCGAACGAAACGATTATTTTTGCCGGTGACGAGTTGACGCGCGACGGGTTGAAATCGGCTCTCTTGCGCGAGGCTCAGATCATCAAAGCCGGCGAGAAAAAGGTGCAAGATGTGACGGTAATCATCCGGGCCGACCGTCTCGCCAAGACAGGAAAAGTCCAGGAGCTGATCAGCTATGCGCAAGAGGCCGAGTTCGATACGTTCGCCCTGCGCGGCAAGCAAAGCGACCGCTCAACGCTGGTTGAGGAATGAATTTAGCCACAGAGGACACAGAGATCACAGAGAGAAAGGATGAGGAGATAAAAGATGAATTATGAGAGATGCCGTCTTTGTACTTGCGTCTCTTACCCTTCGAATTTGATCCTTCATCGTTGATGTCTCTGTGTTCTCTGTGGCAAATCCGAACGTAATGTAACCGTTCTGAGAGCTCCACGATGCGAATCCGTCACGGCACTAAAACGCTGGATAAAATCGAGCTGCAGATGACGCCGATGATCGACATCGTGTTTCAGCTCAACATTTTCTTTCTGTTGACATTCAAAATCGTCCTGCCGGAAGGCGACTTCAACATTCGCATGCCGGCGACGGCCGCGGCGCGGGCCATCGAAATGAGCGAGGCCCTGCCGATGACGTTGGTCATGAAGGCCGCGCCCGACGGCCGGCTGGCCGAGCTGCGTCTGGCGGGTCGCTCGTTCGGCAACGGTCCCGACGCGTTCGCCCAGTTGCACCAGCAAATTCGCCGCACGGTCGAAGAAGCCGGCGGCCCAGGAAAGGCTTCGGAGCTCGAAGTCGAAATCGACGCAGACTTCAACCTCAATTACGACTACGTGATGCGAGCGATGACGGCCATCGTCGGTTATGTCGACGACAACGATCAGCCGCACGATCTCATCAAACGCGTGAAATTCACGCCGCCAAAGCGGAGCGGGGAACAAAGTGCAGTGAGCGCGGAGTAAGCGAAGCTGGGATAGGGCACCGGGAAGCACGGATTTGCTTAAATTCTGACTCCCTGCTCTCTGCTCCGTGCTGCCAGCTCTTACGCTCGCGGGTGAAACGACTCGTGCACCTTCTTGAGCCGCGAGTGGTCGACGTGCGTATAGATCTGCGTCGTGGCGATGCTGGCGTGGCCGAGCATCTCTTGCACTTGGCGCAGGTCGGCGCCGCCAGCAAGCAAATGAGTCGCGAAGCTGTGCCGCAACGAATGTGGGCTAAGCTCGCTCGCGCAGCCGGCCAACTTGGCGTAGAGCTTGATCAGCTCCCAGATGCGTTCTCGCCGCAGCCGGCCGCCGCGCGACGAAAGCAGCAAGAACTGCGACGGCGGCTCGCGGCGCTCGGCCAGCTTCGGCCGCTCGTATTGCAAGTACGCTTCGACCGCGGCGACAGCCCGCCGGCCAAGCGGCACGACGCGCTGCTTGTCGCCTTTGCCGTGGCACAGGCAATATCGCTCGCCGAGCTGAAGGTCGCGCGGCCGCAGCAGTGAAAGTTCGGAGACGCGGCATCCCGTGGCGTAGAGCAGCTCCAGCATGGACCGGTCGCGCCGCCATAACGGCCGCGGTGGAGCCGCTGCCGAAAGCAACCCGTCGATTTCGGCGGGCGATAGTACGGTTGGCACGCGCTGCCACAGTTTTTGCGTGCCGAGCAGTTCCGCCTGGTTCTCGGTCAGCACGTCTTCCAACTGCAAATAGCGAAAGAACATTTTGAGCGAAACCACATGGCGGCTGATCGATGCGGGCGCCAGGTCCTGGGCATTGAGCCAGGCCGGGTAATCGGCCAACTCTGAAATACTCAGGCCTTCAATACGCCGGCCGCGGAGCCAGTCGAAGAACCGCCGCAGGTCGCGCTCATAGGCCAGCACACTATTCTCGGCCAGATGGCATTCGGTGCGCAAATATCGCACAAAGGCTTCGCACCAGCGAACCGCATTTTCGGCCGCAGCCATACGCCTTGGCTTGATTTCTTTACGATTTGGGGCCATTCGTAGGGCGGATGCTCGCACCCGCCAAATGTGATTCATCTAAGTCGGCGAGTGCGATTCCCCCGCCCTGCTTATGTATCGACATGGCGATTCAGCCCGATTCGACTGCCCTGGGCAGGTGCGGCTAGAGTTGATTATGCTATCGCCGCCCCGGACGGTTGTGCCGGTTACATAGGTCAGCCTTTCCAGGCTGACGGCCGCAGCGACAAGCTGGATGAATGTCAGGCTAGAAAGCCTGACCTACGAATGCAAAAAGTCGTCATAGACGAGCCGTACAAGTTCGTGCCCCCGGCATATTCAGAGTGGTGGCCGACGCTATTGCGCCCGTACTTGCGGCGATACTTGCGCAAGGCGTACGGAGTACACTCGGTCGAGTGCCGTCATGTGGAGCGGCTCCGCGCCTCACTGGCCGCGGGTCACAGCATCATCGTCGCGCCGAATCATTGCCGCATGGCCGACCCGATGGTGCTGGGAATCCTCGGCATGGGAGGCCGACTGCCATCTGTTCGCGATGGCAAGCTGGCACGCGTTCAAGCAATCGCCGCTGCAGACGTTCATGATCCGCCGCATGGGCGCTTTCAGCGTGTTCCGCGAGGGGAACGACCGGCAGGCGATCGATACGGCGATCGACATCCTCGTGAGCCGCCGCCGGCCGCTTATCATGTTTCCCGAGGGCGCGATCACGCGGCACAACGATCTCATTGAAGAAATGATGGAAGGCCCATCGTTCATCGCGCGCCAGGCGGCCAAGCGGTTGAAGAAGCAAGGCGAGTCAAGCGAGGTCGTGATCCACCCGGTTGCGATCCGCTACGCGTTCCAGGGCGATATGGCGGCGACGCTCGAGCCGGTGCTGGAAGAGCTGGAGCAGCGCTTTACGTGGCAGCCGCAGAAAGATTTGACGATCGTCGATCGGATCGACAGGATCGGCCACGCGTTGCTCGCGCTTAAGGAAGTCGAATATCTCGGCGAGCCGCGCAGCGGCAACCCGTTCGAGCGGGCGGAAAACCTGGTCCAGCATATTCTCGCAACGCAGGAGGTCCGCTGGAAGATCAATGACGCGTCCGGCGGCGTGATTGCCCGCGTGAAGCGGCTGCGAACGGCGATCCTGGCCGATATGATCGCCGGGAAGGTGACGCCCAACGAGCGCGCCGGCGCTGGCGCGACCTGGCCGCCTGCTACTACGCCCAACAGATGTCGCACTATCCGCGCGACTACATCCTGCGCGAGAGGAACCTGCCGGAGCGTGTCGTGGAAACCGTGGAGCGCTTCGAGGAGGATTTCACCGACCACATGCGCGTGCACGAGCCGTTTCACTGCGTGATCGAGGTGGGCGAGGCGATCCCCGTGGGAACGCAGCGTGAGCGCGACGGGGCTTCCGACCCCGTAATGGCCGAGGTGCGGCGGCAGCTACAAACGATGATCAACGCGCTGGCCGAGGAGCGCACGCCGGTATAAGCGGCCCAGCCGCTTGCGGCTTAGCTGAACGCGCGCTCTGGGTGGCAGGCTTTCGCCCCGCACAAGCCCGAGCTAGAATTGCGCAAACCATCATGTTAGAACCCACAGGGTACTTGGTACTAGTACCGAGCGGAGCACGCCATGCCTGCAAACAAGAAAGCGGTCGGGCAAAGACAGTTCGACGACATAGCGGTGCCGCCCAGCAACGGGGGCAATGGTTCGCTATCTCGCGCAGAGGCAATCCGCATCGTGCCTCTCGCCGAACTTTGCGAAGGTCAAGAGGCCGATTTCTTTGCCCTGTTGTCCGACAAGCAGGAGCTGAAAACGCGTGACGGCAAGCCGTACTACCGCGTGACGTTTCGCGATTCGCGCCGCGAGGTCGGCTTTCCGATCTGGTCCGACTCGCCGCTGGCCGAGCCCTGCCGCTCTCAGTGGACGTGCGGGCAGTTCTACAAGATGCGGGCCGTCTTGCGGCAATCGAATTACGGGCCTGCAACTTGAGATCAAAAAGATCCGCCAGGTGGAGAACGGCGACGAGAAGGATGGCTTCGACCCGCTGATGTGCCAGCCCGTGTCCCGGTTCGATCCGATCGAGATGTTCGCCGAGATGATGAACATCGTCGAATCGAGGATCGCCGATAAAGCGCTGAGGAAGCTGGTGAGCGACATCCTCGAGCAGAACCGCGAACAGCTCTTGCTCTTACCCGCGGCAAAAAAGAATCACCATGCGTGCGTCAGCGGTTATCTCGAGCACGTGCTTAACGTGGTGCGCACTTGCTGCCACCTGGCCGACAAATATGGAGAGCTGTACGACGACCTCGATCCTCCGCTCAACAAGGACATCACCATCGCAGGGGCCGTGCTGCACGACATCGGTAAGCTGCGCGAACTGGCGGTCGGCCCGGCCGGAGCCGATTACACGGCAGAGGGATGCCTCATCGGTCACGTGCTGCAAGGGCGCGACATCGTGCGCGAGGCAGCGGCCGGCCGAAAAATCGATCCCGAAACGCTGCTGCGTCTCGAACACGTGATCATTTCGCACCATCGATTAGCCGGAGTTTGGCGCCCCCAAGCCGCCGATGACGCCCGAAGCCATCATCGTGCACTATGCCGACGACCTCGATGCCAAGCTGAATATGATGGCTTGCGCGCTCAAAGTAGATGAGAGCGAAGGGTTCCTCACATCGAAGCGCAATCAGTTTGTATCAGCAAGTCTTCCGCGGCGGAGCGTGATTTTTTTACCACAGAGGGCTCTGTGGTTAATTCATGGCTTGACTCGCTTGGCGGCCTGAACGACGCGCGGGTGGCCGGCGAGGTCGCGGATCGTTGCACCAAGTTCGAATTCTGTTAAGTCCCTTACGAGCCGCTCTACTTCGGCCGCGATCATGGGCTGATTTCCATGACGAGCGCGCCGCCGGGCTTTAAACGTTGCTTTGCCTGGCTCGATGAGTCGTTTAATGACTTCCGTGCCACCTTCCCCGGCATGAAGTGCCACGTGCGGCTCATGCTCACGCACATCGGCCGCAAGGTTCGCCATTTCGGCCGTCGAAACATACGGCGGATTGCTCACGATGTAATCGAAATGAGCTTCCGGCGCAGTTTGCGCAAACAAATCGCTTTCAATGAAAGTGATGCGCTCCGCGACACCGTGACGGTCGGCATTTCGTTTTGCAATTGCCAAAGCGGCGGCGCTGATGTCGATGGCCGTCACGCGGGAATTGCCCACGTATTTCGCCGCGCACACGGCAAGAATGCCGCTGCCAGTGCCGACGTCGGCGATTGCGAAGGTTTGTGGCCGGTCTCCCGATTGTTGTGGCCGCTTCTTCACTTGGTCCAACAGCGCCACGACGACAAGCTCCGTTTCCGGGCGCGGGATGAGTACATCCGGCGTGACTTCGAATTCCAGCGAATAGAACTCGCGCTTGCCCACGAGGTAGGCGACTGGCGTTCCGGCAGCGCGGCGGCGGACCAGCTCGCGGAATGCGGTGCGGGTTTGTTCGTCGGCCAGTTCACCGTACGCGGCATATAGATCGATGCGCCGGCAGCCGCGTGCCGTAGCCAAGAGGACTTCCGCATCGAGCCGCGGATTCTCCACGCCGTGCCTGCCCAGGTAATCGATCGTCCACGTCAAGAGGCGACCAATCGTCCAGGGTTCGTCGGGCGTGGGCATGAGAGCTAAGAGCGGGGAGCCAGGAGCAAAGAGACGAACGACATTCTACTCCATGCTCCCCGCTCCATGCTCCCCGCGCTTAGTCCAGCCCGCCCATTTGGTCGCGCAGCTGCTGGCGGTCGTAGTCGATGAGAGCATCGGTCACTGGCTGCAGGTTGCCGGCGATGACCTGGTCGAGATTGTGGAGCGTAAGCCCGATGCGATGGTCCGTGATGCGGTTCTGCGGAAAGTTGTAAGTGCGAATCCGCTGGCTGCGGTCGCCGGAGCCGACGAGGCTCTTGCGTTCGGCCGCCCGCTTGGCCTGCTCTTTTTGCATTTTGAAGTCGTAGATGCGGGCGGCCAGCTCGCGGAGCGCTTTGTTTTTGTTCTTGAGCTGGCTCTTCTCGTCCTGGCACTGCACGACGATGCCCGTTTCGAAGTGCGTGAGCCGCACGGCGGACGCGGTCTTGTTGACGTGCTGGCCGCCGGGGCCGCTGGCGCAGAACGTGTCCAGCCGATAATCGTCGGGCTTGAGATCGACTTCGACTTCTTCCGGCTCGGGCAGCACGGCCACCGTGGCGGCCGACGTATGGATGCGGCCCTGCGTTTCGGTTTCGGGCACGCGCTGCACGCGGTGCCCGCCGCTTTCGTATTGCAGCTCGCGATAGGAGCCTTCGCCTTCGACGCGCGAGCACGATATCCTTGAACCCGCCCAGCTCCGTGGCGCTGTGGCTGAGGATTTCGGTCTTCCAGCCTTTCGCTCGGCGTGGTGCTGGTACATTTCGTACAGGTCGCGGGCAAACAGCGCCGCCTCGTCGCCGCCGGTGCCGGCGCGAATCTCCATGATGACGCGCGAGCGGTTGGCGTCCTCACCGCCGACGGTAAGGTCCAGCAATTCGCTCCACAGCGCTTCGCGCTCTTCGCGAAGTTCGGGCAGTTCGGCCTCGGCCAGCTCGCGCATTTCGGCATCGTCGCCGTCGATCATTTGCTGCGTTTCGGCAATCTGGCCGGTGATTTGCTTGAACTTGCGATACTTCTTCGCCAGCCGGCCCAGCGAACCATGCTCGCGCGCCACGGCCGTGATGCGCAGGGTTCGACAGCACCTCCGGATTGACGAGGTCCTTTTCGAGCTGCTCGAAGCGGGCCAGTTTTTGTTCGAACAGTTCGCGCATAACGGTAGCGGCAAATTCTACTCGGAAGCTCCAGAGGGGGCTACGCCGGCACGAGGTTCACGAAGGCGTAGGATGGGCACCGCCCACCACAATCTCGCAACAGACCTCTCACATAGATGGTGGGCAGTGCCCACCCTACTTCTTGCCGCGCTTGAGGCTGGCGTAACCGGCGGCCGCAAACTTGTTCTTGAACTTCTCGATGCGGCCGGCCGTGTCGACGAACTTCAGCTTGCCCGTGTAGAACGGATGGCAGACGTTGCAGATATCGACCTTCAGTTCCTTGCGCGTGCTGCGCGTGGTGAACTTGTTGCCGCAGCCGCAGGAGACCTGGGTTACGTAGTACTCGGGATGGATGCCGTCTTTCATGGCTGAATCTACCTTCGACTTTTCGTGCGAAGCTATTAAGGATATCGCTTCGGCTGATGGTTGACAAGCTGTATATTGCGGCTTGTCGCGTAGCGGCGTCTAAATGTACTAGGAGTCGCTCTGGCGTTGCGCCGGCGGAATAATTCGGCCCATCAAACAAGTATGATACGTCAACTTCGCCTGCCGTTCGATCGAAAACGAGGTCCTTTGTGCTGAAATTCCGCGTTTCCATGATTGTCGTGGCGCTTGGCCTTGCTACGGCCACCGGCGCAGCGAGATGTTCTTGACCGCTGAAGTCCTGCCCACAACCGGATTGACGGGCTTCCACACGTATCGGGTCACGGCGACCTCCGATTTCGGCAACATCGTCGGATTCGACTTCAGCGAGGTCGGCGGTTATGGCGTATTCGGTGCATTGAACCAGGTGCAGCCAATGGGTATGGTCACGACCTATCATGATGCGAGTTGGATCTCGGACGATGGGCGATCGCAGGATACTCATTTTCTGTTGAATAGCTCCGATGTCGTATCGCTGTTCAATTCGGAATCCACTAGCTCCTTGTACGGCATCTTCGCCTTGGCTGGCGATTTGCAGCTATCCGCGGGCCGAAATCTGCCCTTTTTACAGATCACAACTCAGGATCTGGGGTCGGTGAGCCTGAGGGGCATGTCGGTAGCCCGACGCGCGGACGGAGAATTGTTTGAAGAAACCCTGGACATTCGGCTGTCCGACATATCGATTGGGCCGCCGCCTGATGTGCCGCTACGGCCGATTCCGGTTCCCGTCGTCGAACCGCCGCCGGTTGTTGAACCGCCTGTTCTGGAACCGCCAGTTGTGACGCAACCGGACCCGTTCACGCCGACGCCTGACCCAACAGTCGTAAATCCAGATCGTGTTGCCGAACCCCCGATCGTCGATTGGGAAGATATCTTAGAGAGAGAACGGGAGTGGCAAACGTTTTGGCATGCCGAGCGAGTTGGCGAGCTTGTCAAGGTGTGGAGAGAAGGTGAATGGACAGTGGGGGATCCTACCGGCATTTTCCAGATGCCCGAAGGCGATTTTCAGATACTGAATATTGGCGTTATCGACTCAGGCCTAGCGATACCTTACCTGGTTGAAGACGGACAACTTGATACAACCGTCACTGCATCGGATGGAGATGCATCGCAGTTTATTTTGCATTCGCAGGAAATGCTGTATGCTCATGGCAATGATTCGGGATTGACCAGAGCGTTGATTGCCGCCTCAAATGCTGCAGGAAATCGGACTCTGCAGAGTAGTTTGCGCGATTTGCGAAGCGCTTTAATTTCGGGGCCTACGGGCGGCGCTTTTGGCGATGCGGCCGCTTCTTTGGCTTTCGGTGATAGCCCCTCCGACGCGCTCAGCAACGCCGCGCAGGCTCCCGAGCCAACAAGCTTCCTGTCGCTGCTGATCGCGAGTGCAGCCGCGCTGACGTGCGGACACCGTCGGCATCGCGACCGCCAAGTCATATGCTCACACTTCTGGATTATCGGCCGCGCCGGCCGGCGCGGCGTGCCAGCCATTTCTTAGCCAATCGGCCAGCAGTGTATCGATGATAAGCTGTGCCGCATGGTAAGCGACCATCGGCAAAATCGCCAGCGGCCCAACCGCCAAGGCGAGATACGCTCCCACCATGAGCGTCTTTTGACTGCCGGCAAGCGCGACGGGAATCGCGTCGGTCCGCGCAAAGCCGAAGGTCTTGCTCAATGCAAATCCGAGCAACAGCAGAGTCACATGAACCAACGTAACCGCGAAAATCATCATCACGATGCTTCTGGTTGATACGGCCGAGCCGTTCGATGCCGTGCCGAGCCGTTCGCCGCAATCGACCGCGCCGACGAGCACCATCAGCAATACGCCAACCTGCGCGACGAGACTCAACGAGTGCTTATGTCGGGCGGCCCAAGCTCCAATCGTTCGCAATTGGCGGAGGCACTGGGCGACGATGATCGGCAGCACAACGAGCGAAATCAAACCAAGCGCGATCCGACCGTAATTGATGTCGGCCCGACGAATGTCGACTTGCGCTTCGCCGCCCACCAGCAGCCACAGCCAGGCCGGGACGACGAGAAAGCATGCCAAATTAGTGATGATGGTTACCAGAAAAGCGATGGCATCATTACCGCCGGCGCGGCGAGTGAAGACCGATGCGGTGGCCAGGGTGCACGGCACCGAGGTGGCGACAATCATTCCTGTTGCCAGCTCCGGAGGCAGCATTCGGCTGGCGAGCCAACCCAGCGGCGGCGCGAGGCCGCTGTTGAGAAGCGTCGCGAGCCACGCGGGGCCCGGACGGCGCGCGGCCATCCACAAGGCGCCCGTCTCCAGAGGCAGCGCCATGATAAAGGTCACCGACGCCACCAGCGCTTCACCCGGCAGCCAGCGCACCAGCGGCTTCATCGCCTCCGGCCAGGCAAGTCCTGCCCACAGCGCTGCGATGAGTGCCAACAGGAACCATCGCTCGCGAACGAAAGTAAGCATGAGGCGAGGAAGCGCGGCAGGTTTAAGTCATTCTCGGCGGGTGCCACGGCTGGCTTGTCCGGCAGTGCATCAATGCCATGTTCGTGCGGCGCGAACTCCAAACAAAAATCATCGATCGTTAGAAGTTCGAAATTACATGCAGCAAGGACATGTCCTAGTTGCACTGCTAACAAGTTAGCAGTGGCACCCATCGCCTCAACCCGAAATCGGCGCCCCGCACCGATTCATTCTCCTTTTGTTTTATCCGCTTCCTTCAGTTGCGATTGCAACACTCGAGCGCGAAGTTTACTGCCATGCTGCTGCGGCGACGCGTCCGCCTCCAGCAGCGGAATGGCTTCTTCCAGTTTGTTCTGCGCTTCATACGCTCGCGCCAAGTTATACCGTGCGCCGTGAGCCCATGCTGCCCCATCAGCATTCAGCTCCGGCCGGCTGAACCAGTGAGCCGCGACGTCGTATCGCCCGTCGTCAAACGATAACAGCCCCAGCCAGTATGTGGCGCTCAGCTTGGCGGTGGTGTCGACGCGGCGTTTGTCGTTCGACTGGTTTTTGGCGATTTCGCGATCGGTTGGCCGAACCGATCGGTCCGTGTAGAGCTGTGCCGCCTCGCCGTGATCGTTGACGACATCGCTCAACTGCGTGGCCGCCTGCTCTTCGCTGCCCTGTTGGCGACCTTGAAAGTGCCGCACGCGAGCCTTCCAAAGTTTCGGCCGAGTCGCCAAGGGCTCGAACGCGATCACTTCGCGCCTACGGCCGGGCGGCAGCAGCGATAACTGATTCCTCAGCGTTTCGAATGGCGACGGCCACAGGCGCACCTCAGCAATCTGTGGCAAAGCTGCGCAGTCGGTCGGCCACCACACTGGGCTCAGCCGAAAGTGCGACCCGATCGTCGCCGGTCAGCTTGCTTTCAACTTGCAATGCACGACGCGACAGATCAAACCAATCGGCCACGGCATACGCCGTGACGCCCTTGAGCATCTCGGCAGTGATCGGATAGGGCGCAGCTTCAAGATCAAGCTGCCGCAGCAACTGATCATCGTCGGAAGCCTGTTTGAGTGTCGCCACGCCCTGCCCGTCCGCACCGGGAATGGACAGCCCTAGCCGAGTATCGAATAAATGGAGTTCGTCACCTACCAGTACACCGGTGAGCCAGAAGGGAGTGGTGCCCTGCCCTGCTTGGGAAGCATTCGCCGGCTGAGCGGGCGGCTTGTGGGCGAGAATTACCACATCCAATCCCAGTTGCCGACATAGCATCGCGAACACCCAAGCTCTTTGCCGAGCGGTTCCTCGTCCGTAGAGCAATACCTTCCACGGCCGATGGGGTACTTCATCTTCATCGGGTACAAGCTGCACGTTTCGCACGGTCCAATCGAAAAGTGCCGCGGCGCGCTCCAAATCGTCAAAGCTGTCGCCGCGGGCCCAACGCGAAATGTCGCGCATCCACACGGCCTCTTGCAGCAGCCGCGCTTCGTAAGGCTCGAAAGCGCCGGCTTCCAGCGCGCCTTTGGAAATGTACGGAGCAAGTTGAGGATCGTTCCGCAGCTTCGTGTCGAGCAATTCCAGGAGCGGATCAATCCGCCAGTCGGCAACTCGTTCACTCTGGCGCAGCCACTGATTGAGCCACACGACGATTTGCGCCAACACCTTCTGATCCGGGCTTGGCTCCCAGCCCAGCGGGGGCAACCGCCGTTCCCAGTACAAGCTCAGTTGCTGGTTGATTTCGAAAAGGCGATCGTCCAAGTTCCGCCAGATTTCGATTTTTGCGGGGATCACGATCTGTGGAATTACGGAGCTGTCGTCGGCAACCGCTTGAGCGATATAGTCTTTTACTTCCTGCGGCAATGCGCCGTCCTGCTGGCCGACTTGCCGCAAATAATCTCTTGCGATGCTTTCAGGCACCCCTTTTTCAATCAGCAGCGTGTTTTCATCGACGACCTGTGCGATGTTGAATTCCATCGCCAACCGCCGCGCGAAACCGGATGCCCGGCGTTCTTCGTCGACCGTCTCATCTTCGACGACGTAATACTTTAAGATGTCGCCCGAGCGGACGCCCAAGCTGCGAAAGCGGCTATTCTGGGCCGGCACCGTGACATAATTGATCAGTCCATCCGGGACGTTTGGGTTTACGATGCAGAGCGCGAGAATTTCTTCGCCCTCTGGAGTGGCATCCAGAACGATCGTGGGCAAACGCAGATCTGTTTCGACGTGAGCCGGCAAGTCGCTGAGCTGTGCCGCGGCTGCTTTGAGCAGTGAGTCGCCTCGCGCGGCACGCCGTGTGGCCTCCTGCTGCGATTGCCCGCCGGGCGTAGCTGCTGGACGATCACAGCCAATCAGCGCCGCGAATGCGAGAATCACAAGCGAAATTTGAACTCGGCACATCGCGCGAATCACGCATTTGCTCCTGCGCGGCTGGCGCGTCAACGTTCATTTGCATCACCGCGAACCGGATCGCAAGCAATCGCCGCAACATGGACGCGAAATTGTCGAGCGGCACCATGTTGGGTCCGTCGCTGGGCGAGCGGTCTGGCTCAGGATGCGTTTCACAGAACAAAGCATCGGCGCCGACGGCCATCGCGGCTCTGGCCAGCGGCTCGACCATCGCCCGATTGCCGCCGGTCGTACTGCCTAATCCGCCCGGCTCTTGCACGCTATGCGTGGCATCGAAGACGACCGGCACGCCGAGCGCCTGCATTTGTGGAACCGCCCGCATGTCGTTTACCAATCGCCCATAGCCAAAGAACGTGCCGCGCTCCGTCAACAGGACATCCTGGCAGCCGGCAGCCGCAAGCTTGCTCACGACGTGCCGCATGTCGCCTGGCGCCATGAATTGGCCCTTTTTCACGTTCACGGCCTGGCCCGTTCGTGCGGCCGCTACGAGCAAATCGGTTTGGCGGGCTAGGAAGGCTGGTATCTGCAACAGTGCGCAAACCTGCCCGGCCGGAGCGGCCTGTGAGGATTCATGGATGTCCGTCGTCACGGGGAGGCCCGTCGATTCGCTGACACGGTGCAGGATGCGGAGCCCCGCGTCCAAACCCGGGCCGCGGAAGGATTCGAGGCTCGTGCGATTCGCCTTGTCGAACGACGCTTTGAACACCAGCTGGATCGGCAGTTCCTTCGTCTCGTTGGCCATGCGCTGGGCGATGGAGAGCGTCAGCGACTCGCTCTCAATAACGCATGGCCCGGCGATTACGAGAAGTTTCTCGCCCGCGCCGCAGCGGTACGGACCGATTTTCGCTGGATTGTTCAACATACTTCGTAGCTGAAGTCGCAAGACTTCAGATTGCAGTCGTTTTTGTGAATTCAGCTATTCAGCACTTGGGAAAGCCTGACCTACCGTAGCTCAAAGCCCAAGCGGTGGGCCGTTTCGGGCGTCACCAGCAATCGGAGTTCACCGGGCATTAGCTCCACGTCCACGGGCAGCGTGCCGCCGTAATCGCCATCCAATTGATACGCAAGTTCGACGGAATTGGGTCCCTCGAGCCGGAATCTGCTGCATCGTCGTAGCGCCGTATCTGGCAGAGCCAGGTGACAGCCGCGACGAACGTGCCACAAGTAACGCAACACGCTCCAGGTACTGCCCCGCTCGAATGTGCACACGTCCAGCAAGCCGTCGGTTGCCAATGCGTCCGGCGCGATCGGCAAGCCGAGGGCGTAAAGCGGCAGGTTGAAGGCAAACAGCCAGCGGCACAGCAGCGGCGCGGGCCGCTCGCCACAATATAGTTCCATTTGCGGGTAGCGGTAACTGCGTACGGCACGCACCATGGGTAAAAAATAGGCGGCTCGCGTAATGTTGCCACGGCGGTTCAGGTGAAGCGTACGTACGACTTCGGCATCGAAGCCGGCGCTGATCATCAGCAGGAAGACCTTTCCGTTGGCGCGACCCAGGTCGAGGCCGACCGTAACGCCCGCGTCCAGCGTGCGGCAGACGGCCACGGGATCCGTTGACTGCTCCACAAACCGCCCCAGCAGGTTTTCGGTTCCCATCGGCACCGGCAATAGCGGTACTTCGAGCGGCACATGAGTTCGCACGATCGAGGCTGTACCGTCGCCGCCAACTGCCACGACTGCCCGCAATGCGCCGGTTTTCGCCTCTTCTGTCGACAGGCCGGCTAGCTCATCTAAGCTCGTTAGAAGCCGAACCTGGTAGCCGGCGTTTGTAAGAACGTTAACGATCGACTGAATGTGCGCGTGTCGCGAGCGCGAACCGGCTCGAGGGTTTGCACTGATGATTACGTTACGGGCCGCCGGATGCGGCCGAGAGGCGATTTGCGGCGGGAGGATGGCAGTCTCAACTTGAGAGGCCGTCGACATTTGCAGTCGCATCGCTTGCGGTATCCGAATGAAGCTGCCACCTATCTGAATATGCGAGAAATCATTGTAGCACAGCGATTTACGTCGCTTAAGCGGAGCTGACGTCTCATTTTGATGCGGCGAGCCGCCGCACGCGATTACGTCGGATTGCCGTCACGAAACTGCCGCGAGTTGGCACAAGGTTGCACGAGGATGCCGCAGTGTGAAACGAAATGCAGGCGACTCGGAAACGTCCCGTCAGTGACCCGAGGGCTCAAATCTCGCCACGTTTGTCTCACACTAAGTTCTGATAAACAAAGAACTTATACGTCGTCCCAGGCAGTAGCTTGCGGACATCGAACTGAAGATTGGCATAACAACTGCCAAATCAGATTCCCGGTCGGCGACCGCTCGGCAATGCCCGAGCATCGCCCGACCTTCAACCTTGCTGGCCCGCGGGGCCTCGAATGCTTAGTGGCAGAGCGGTTGCCTTGCCCCTGACCGCTTTGTCGAGTCGATCTTGTGATTGGCTCATTCGAGGCCCGCTTTTTTTTGCGCTCGGATGATCCTTATCGAACTGCGGAGCCTTGCGGGCGTTTTGATCCTGCGGTCAATCAGACAAGGAGACAAGGAGCGGGGGAGACACGGAGACGCAGGCATCTAACTGAATCACCTAGTCTCCCCCTCTCCCTGTCTCCCGACTAGCTCCGGGGAACTCGAAACCTCGAGCTCACACCAGATTCTTCCGCACTGCCCAGACTGCGGCTTGCGTCCGGTCCGAGACGCCGATTTTCCGCAAGATGTGCTGAACGTGCTCTTTGACCGTTTCGTAGCTGATGCCCAAAGACTGGGCGATCTCCTTGTTCGTCAGTCCGAATGCGAGTTGTTTCAGGACCTCGCTTTCCCGCTTGGTAAGCGGCACGTCACCATCGGCAGTCGACCGCGGTGTCGCCAACGCACCGCTGACGCGGCGCAATTCTTCGCGCGACCAAATGGTGTCGCCGCTCGCGGCCGTGTGAACCGCGTCGATGATCTCCTTGCGAGTTGCGCTTTTGGACAAATAGCCGGCGGCTCCCAATGCCACGGCCCGCGCTACATACGTTGGATTATCGAACGAGCTGAACATCACCACCGGCGTGTTGGGCATGTCGAGCTTGATGCGAGCCAGGCAGTTCAAACCATCACCATCCGGCATTCGCACGTCCAGCAGAACGAGGTCTGGCTGAAGCTTGGCAGCCAGCTTCAGCGCTGCATTTCCGCTCGTTGCCTCGGCCACAATTCGGATGTCGGTGTCCTCAAAGAGCGACTTCAACCCGGCCCTCACGACCTCGTGGTCGTCGGCAATCAGCACGTTGACGGGCATCTCAATTCACTTTCTACGAATGCAATGGGAGCCAAAGCTGAGATGCCGCGCGGCGGAACGGCAACTGAGGAGTCAGCCCAATGATTCGCAATGATGGCCGCTGGCAGATGAGTCCACGCCTTGGAGAGAGCGACGGCCTTGTGTTCCTATTCCAAGTTTACCTTACTGCCAGTCAAAGAATGGCAGCCAGCGGGTCGAATTCCGAGTCCGCAGGAGGTGAAGTTGAGGCGCCGGCAATCCATCGACGGCACTCATTTGGAAGGCGTCATTCCGTGAGACGAAGGGATGACCCCTTCATCCGGGCGATCCGCACTCCCCCTGTCCGTTGGTTTAAACTGTACCAAGCGATTGGACGCTATATCAACCGGTTTGGGGCTGTATCGAGTGGAGGATTCCCCGCGACTGCTCGGCTCTCCACTGACGGGATAACCCGTCTTTTACAGCGTGCGCCTAAAAAGGGTATCCGATATGCCCTACGCCGGGAGGTCAGTAACTTGGCGCGTCCACTCGGTGTTGGGCAACTTTCGCATCAAACCTTGCCGACGGATGCCGGGGCACCGATGTGCACTAAAGCATATCGAGTTTGAACTGTCGTATCGCGTTTAGTGGCTTGCCAAATGGCGCGATAAAGACACAAGTCAGCGAAGTGGTTGTTGCTGCGCGTGTTCTCTCCGTTCTGTCGAATCGACCATCGCTCGATGAGATGCTCAATGCACGACTACGGCGGAGAGCGGCACTCCCATTGGCGTTGACCGCCACTGTCACCAAACAGCAGCGCGGCGCCGTTCAAGCCGATGGCTTGCGCTTAGATGCAACCAGAAACAGTTGCTCCAATTCGGGCTCCAGTTGTGCACGCTGCTAATCGAGGCCGTTCGACCTGGCGATGCTAGCATCCGCAGCGCGATGCCGCGCGACATGAGGGCGAGCTTTCGAGTCCGTAATGGTGCAGCAACCCAATGATTAATCGCGGATTCGTCTGTTTTCGACGCCGCCCCGATCCGTCTCTTGTGTCCACTCAGCTTTACAGTTCCGGCGCGATGCCGCATACTCACTTCTCCATGCCATGAAATCGGACGGACTCTTTGGGGATGTTCGCTTATGACGCTGCTTTCGATGAACGAAATCACGACCTTTCGCTGGTCGTTGGAAGAGGACGTCGAAAACTACCAACTAGCCGGTTACAAGGCCATCGGCGTGTGGCGGCAAAAGTTAACCGATGGCGATGAAGAGCGGGCCATCAACCTTGTGGCAGAAAGCGGGCTGTACGTTACCAATCTGATGTGGGCCGGAGGCTTCACCGGAAGTGATGGCCGAACGCTCGCTGAAAGCGTGGACGATGCGGCTGAGGCGATTCACCTGGCGGCCGCGCTGCAGGCCGGATGTCTCGTGATTTATCCCGGCGGCCGAAACAATCATATCTATAGCCATGCCGGGCGCGTCTTCCGCAGCGCTCTGAACGAGCTGCTTCCGCTGGCGGAAACGGCCGACGTGACGCTCGCGATCGAGCCGATGCATGCCGCGTGCGCCACCGATTGGACGTTCCTGACGGATATCACGTCCGTCGTTGCGCTGCTTGAGGAATACAAAAGCCCTTGCTTGAAAATGGCGTACGATACGTACCACTTTCCGTTTGGAGCGATGCATCTCGACGTTCTTGAGGATCTTGTGCCGCATATTGGCGTCGTCCATTTGGCCGATCGACGGCTGCCCCCGAGCAGCGATCAGCAGCGCTGTCCGCTGGGTCGCGGTCGATTGCCTCTGGCGGAAATTGTCGCAATACTCCAGGAATCGGGTTACAACGGCGCATTCGACGTCAAACTCATTGGGCCTGATATCGAAGCGTGCGACTACTGGAACGTGCTGGAGCAGTCGCTCGTGGCGTTCGCAGAGCTTGCCCAAGCGCCGGCCCGCTCTTCCCTGGCATAACCGTGGCGACCTCGGTTCGGATTACTGCGCAAATCGAAATTCCGCGCAGCGAACTTCGGTTCTCATTCGTTCGCAGCTCGGGCCCGGGCGGACAAAACGTCAACAAGGTGGCGTCGAAAGCCGTGTTGCGTTGGGGAGTCGCGCGCAGTGACTCGATTTCAGCCGGCGTGCGCGAGCGGTTCTTGTCTCGGTTTCGCCGCCGCATCAACGACCGTGGCGAACTCATCATCGCCAGTCAGCGCTATCGCGATCAGGCAAAAAATATCGACGACTGCTTGGCCAAGCTGCGCGAAATGCTGCTGGCCGTCGTCACCCTACCAATACCGCGCAAGAAGTCCAAGGTGCCTAAAGCGGCCCGTGAGGCACGACTTCAACAAAAAAAGATTACCGCGGCGAAAAAGCGACGTCGAAAGCTTCCGCCTTCGGAATAACGTGCCGCCGGAAGCCTTCTAATAGTTCGTTCCGAGAAGCCGGATACCGTGCAGTCCGGTCCACTTGGTCATACGTGTACCGT
The DNA here is from genome assembly GCA_963713365.1 of uncultured Planctomycetota bacterium. Lineage (GTDB taxonomy): Bacteria > Planctomycetota > Planctomycetia > Pirellulales > Lacipirellulaceae > JABDGM01. The sequence goes on from CAVQLN010000020.1 coordinate 166,811, forward strand.
ATTGGACGCCACTGTTAACCGTAGTTCGGCACGCGAGTTGCAACCCGAGCCACTACAATTGAATAATCAGAAAAAGATTTTCAGGTGAACCGGACGCTCGAACCCTGTATATTGGGGCGACGATTCGGCGGGGTTGCTCATCAGCGCTGCGGTTCTGTGGCCAAACCCTGCTGTTGCCGTTTGAGCACGACAGGCGCTTACGACGGAGTCGGTTTCGATCGCCTTTGACCCGAATCGCTGTAAGCGGGACGATTTGCTGCTAGCAGTGAAACTCTCACTCTAGATCGAAGCAGGAATGCTAAGGACGGAGGCTACCAATGCCCACACTACGAGACAGTTCGGCCATTTCCACCGCGTGCATGGAGCACCAGATTCTGCACCATATCAAACAAGCGCTGCGCGTGACGCTCGATTGGCAGGCACCAAACGTAAGTATGCCGCGCAAGCTTTCCAGCCTGCAGTTTACGATCAAATCGTTTCAGCGGCATTTCGACCGCGTGATTTCGGTCGAAGAGGACGGGGGTTACATGGCGCACGTTTTGGATGCCCGTCCGTATTTTCAGGACCGAATCGATCTGCTTGCGTCGGATCACGCCCGGTTCCGCAACCGCCTGCAAAAGCTTATCCCTGAGCTGAACGACATCAGCGAATGGGAAGAGCCGCGTTTTAACGAAGTGTGCGGCGATCTGCGCGAGCTGCTCAACGACGTCGATCAGCACGACGAGCGCGAAATCGAGCTGCTGCAAGAATCGCTGTTGTTCGACGACGGCGGCGAAGGCTGATCGCCGGCAACGATAGCACCCAGATCTGGGTTTAGATCAATCGCCAGATTGGCGGAGCAGCGGCCTGCCGGATTGGCACCCCTTTGACCGCGCGTTCGCGCGTTTTTCAACCAGGTTGTAATCTGTGCCGCGACGCGGCAGTGGTGCGCAAGCAGCTTGTCTATCGGCGCAAGTGCTTTATACGGCTGCAATTCAGTCATTCCGACAGTTTTTCACCAACCTCGGCACGCCACGTGCGTAGTTAGCTTGAAGCCGCTCACGATACGGCTTCACGACCGCAACGGGCGATTTCGCTACTCAATCAATTCTGGGCCGCCGACCCGCCTGCGAACGGACTTGCAATCAATTTCTTCTCGTAACCAAGGGAGTGTGTTCCGATGCTAGTGCTCACAAGGAAGTATCAAGAAAAGATTCGTATTGGCAACGACATCACTATTACGGTTCTTAGGACCAAGGGCAAAGCAGTTCGGCTGGGAATCGAGGCGCCGGCCAATGTGCCGGTCATTCGCGGCGAGCTGAAATTCGAGGACGAACTCGCCGCGGCGACCGTTGCCGATGACGCAAGCGTGCCGGCAGGTACCGGCTCAGGGCGGCGATCTGAAAGTTTCGCGGAACCGACATGGACCACCAAGCGGCTTCCGCGCGAGGGCGACTCGCGATCTCGCGTCCGCCCGGCGGCGGAGGTCGGCCATCGCCGCGTTTCTCGCGACACGGTGCCCGAATTGCTACCACGCTTGGTAACCGGCAACGCCCCGCTGCGCGCCCTCATGGAAAAGCGCTCGACGGCAGCCATCTAAAGTAATTGACCGTTCGATCACCGCGCAGGCATTGGCTCTTGCTCGGCCGTCGCGCGGTCGGCCACACCGGCTTCATGACTTTGAGGAAAATGCTCGAGCTCGGCCAATTGCTCGAGTAGCACTCGCCGCACTTCTAAGATGCTTTGCGGATGGCGGTGCACGCTGATGTGATCCGCCGGCACAATCAACTGTGAACGAAGCTGCCGCATATCGTCGAGCCGTGCGCTCGTCAGCGAGACGACGCCATCTCCGTCCCCCACCAGGTACTCGCGCCAGCCCGCATCCGGGTCATGACCAACGACGTTGTGAAAGGCGATCCACGGGCCAGGCGTCGCGGCCAGCAATACTGGCAACACAGGCGACTCCGGCGCCAGTGAATCCAGGCTGGTGCGAATGTCCAGTGGTGCATCCGGGCGGAAAAAGCCACGGTTGTGTGCCAATAGCTCGTCACGACCCTCAATCATCTTCCGCGGCAGCGTGATCAGCTTCTGACCCAAATAACGGGTTACGCGGTTCGAGAATTGACTCCCGCGATGCGGTGTGCCGATGGTGACAACGCGGCGGATCGACGGGTTCGGCCGAAAGAAGTAAGTGCTAGCCAGCGCACGGCGAGTGTCGGGATCCGCATCGAGCTCGCTAAACTCATGTTCGCTCATGGTTTGCCAGAAGGCATCGGCGCTTTCAACAACCTGGAGCTTCGATACAAGCCCTCCCATGCTGTGGCCCACAAGCACCATCTGGTCAAGTGCCGGATGATCGCGCGAGGCATCAAGCTGCCGGCGCATCAGGGCCAGGTCTTCGCGCATCTGCGTCGCGCTCATCCAAAACGGTTGGCCGGTGGGGTACAAGTAGAACCAGAATTGATAATGCTCTCGCACCAGCGGATCGCTGCGCAGATCGTTGTACATTTCCATCCACGTGATGGGGCTGGACCACAACCCGTGAACCATGACGATCGGCATTTTGGTCGCGTCGAAGGGTTCGAGCATGTACAACCCTTGCAACTGCCTGGCGTCGCCCGGATGCAATAAACCGCGTGTCGACAGCTTGCTGTCCTGAAATTGCGGCTGGTTCAGGAAATAGGCCAGCGGCGTGCTCAAATCGGCTTCCAGCGGCACCTCGCTTTCTGCCACGACAATGTTCTGTCGATCCAGCGGGTCGTACAGCTCCAGCACAAAGCGGGGAGCGGTCGGATCGCTGACGGGAGGAGCAAAAAGCTGTTGCGGCGCTTGCCGCGGCTTTTCCACGCGCAGAAACGCCGTAATAGGAAAACATGTACTCGGCGGGTAAAACTTCTCGGCGCTGTCCGGTGAGCCGGAGTTTCGTCGTACGGCAATCAGCGGCACGCCAAGACCGTACGTGTGATAATGGTTTCGCAGCCCCTTGACTTTGTAGTCGCTGACAAACTCGAATCGTTCAACTTCTTCCGGCGCCAACCGGTGCTATGCATGACGACGTCAAACGAGGATGTGTGATTGGCCGTCTTGATCGTTCGGGACATGCCGGGACGCAGTTCGCCATCGTGCGCACGAGCCGCAGCATGCCTTCCAGCGACTGGTTGTATAAGTCCGACGCACCGCGGAACTGCGGGTCGAATGGATTGAGCGATGAGCCGGGGACTTCGAGCAAGGTGTCTCCGACTCGCACTCCCTGCTCGGTGCTTCCGGCTCCTTGCTCGAACAAATACTGGTATGCGTGCACCAGCGAAGTGCCGTAAAACTCCAGCGCGCGGTCGCGATTTAACGTCTCGGCCCGTTTGGCCGTGATGTAGGCTACCTCGGCCATCGCATATTCGTGTTCACGGTTCGGCTCGCGGCGCTGAATGTCCTCCAGTCTCGCCAAGAGCGCGGCTTCATCGCCGTTCAGCTCGCCGGCCAGGTCGTAACGCCGCAGAAACTGCATGGTACGCGCGGTTGGCTTGGGTCCGCCGGGTGAAAGCAAATCGAGCGTCCCTGCGAGCGGGTTGCGCGGTGTGTCGCGCACCTGGACCCACTGCGAACTTGCACAGCCGCTGACTGCCAACACAGCGATGCACAGCTTCAGCGCACGACCGGTGCGTCGCCGGCGCAGCCGATCGTCATCAACCACGCGCAGTGCAAGCATAAGAATTCCAGCCGGCGGCGCGCCAGCCGCGGCCTGCATTCATGGAAAAGAAAGGCAGAAGAGCGCCGGCGAGGGGGCCGGTCGGGGCGAAGACTACAGAACGACACTATTCGTCGTCAATGCAGAGCTAAGAACCGCTATCACCATGCGCCGCTATCATGGTGGCAGCCGGGGTCGGGAATCGTTGCCGCTGGCTCGATACGATCCATTCCCAGCAAGGCGCGGTGCTTGTTGTCACCGCCCGTTGAAGCCTCCGCACCCTAGCGGCGCAAAAGAGAGTCAGACCGCCCCGCCCCCCCGTTTGCAACTGCGGGCGTAACAAGGCGGTCTGACGTGGGCGGAGTCGCTTTTGTGTTAGGGACGCATCTCCTCACTGCATCGAATCGCCAATTAAATCGTGCAATCTCGGCTGGCGGCGTCCGGCGCCAGGCTATTCAGCAGCGGGAGCGGCGCCTGAACGGCGGAACCGTTCGCTTGTGGCACCGCAGGCTTAAACTCCTTGGCCACCCGTTCTAATTCGCCGCGAAGTATTCGCACTTCGCGCGGCAGCTTCGAGTGCCAGCGTCACTCGATTCCCGGCAATCCGACGAATCTCCAAAACGATGTTATCACCGACATGAATCCGTTCGCCCACTTTACGACTAAGCACAAGCATCTCTGAAAACTCCTTGTCCTTGCTCGAACAGCGTGTAAGCTCGAATCGGGGCCCTGCCCGCGTTCGAGCATGCGGTCGCGTGTTGCGACTGCCGGTAATGAAAGCAACGGCCGTGCCGAGCGTCCGGCCTTGTCACTTGGCAGGCCGGCGAGCTGTGGTAAATGTCACAGTTCTTCGAGAAAAACCGAGGTATTTCGCGCTAAGGCACTGCAAAAAGAGAGTGGCGCGAGCGCTTCGAGTGCCCCGATATCGTCTCATTCCGGGAAACCGGTCTTGAGTTGAGACGCGCCGCTCACTTGGGCAAGGGCTGTGGCTCTGCTGGTGATGCCTGCGCTGTGCTAGGGGCTGCGGGCGTACCGGGCGGCGCGGCGGCTTCCTCATGAGCCGCCTGCACTACCGCCGGCTCGTTATTCGTCGGCGGGAGCGCTTTTTTGGCGGCTAGTTGCTGCGGTGTTGTGAAGACGCTTTCGCGCGCCAATTCCACTAACGGGCGGCGGACGCCCTGATCCTCTTCGCCCTCATCGTCATGTCCCAGCGTTTTGCCGGCGAAGGCTGTTCCCTCGTAGATCGTGCCGCGCTGGAACGGTCCGGCGCCGAGAATCCACACATCGTTTGCCGAGCTTTCCTGGTGGGCCAAACCCGATTGCCAGACGGGCGTGCCCGTTTCGCGGTGATACGCAAATACGGCGATTTTGGCGATGCCGCGCTGATCGCGACGCTTAGCGATCGGCACTTCCGGAATGGCTGCCGGCACCGGCTGAACTGGGAGGATCTGCGGCACGTTCATCGAAGGCACGCCGAACAGCAGATCGTTGCGGTCCGTGCCGATCGCCCCGGCGCGTGCTTCGACGACGTAGTCGGCTTGATCGCGCTCCGCACGCAGGGAGCAGCCGCTGGCCAGTAGGTGTTGTCGCAGCGTGCTGATGAGGTAATTGCGATCCACGACGTCGCCTAGGCGACTGTCGTCGAGATACACGCTCTGGCCCGCGAGCGTTTGTAAATTGACGGTCTGCACCGCCCGATCAATCGCGTCGGAAATGAGAAGTTGCTCGGTGGCCGTGCGCGTCGTATCCGTGGAGCGCGTCGTCCCGCAGCCAGCGTACATCAGGCGCAAGCGGCAAGCGCGCTGGTCGATAGTGCGAGCCGGCGGTGGTGGGACGGGTACATCTGACGGGAGGCGGGAAATGAAGGGAGGCGCAATCGCGAGCGCTAGCCGGACTGACGCACCGGTCGCCGCAGCGACTGGTCGACGGTCCGGTAGTCAACCGGATGGCATGGCCCATCCGGCTTGCGTGCAGTTTGCTAGCACATCCGCCGCTCGCGCGGAGCGAGATTATAGCCGCGTGCCCCAAGCAACCAAGGTCAGAACGGTGCCATCATGCAGGCGTTTTTGGCCGACGAAACTACTGCCCCGACGCTTGAAATCCGTCGGTGATGACCGATGTCTGGTCGGAGATTGTGTGCTCGCCTTCGGGGGGCACGTCCTCAGCATAGAAGCCGCGTCGTCTCTTCGGCCGCCAGCTTGATTTCCAAGTCGCGGCACAGGACCTCCGCGCGGAACACGTGTGTGCCCGCCTGTGCCGCACGGGCGCGGATTCGCAACACGATTTCCCGACCGGCCGGCAGTTCTTCGATGGTTCGGAACGTAACGCGGCCGTCAGCTACGTTGTACATCGCGCCTTCCACTTGATCGGGCTCGATGCCGTCAGAGAACAAGGCCACGACGTTCACGTCGCTGGCCGTGCTCGCGCCCCGGTTTTGAACGCGGATTTCGTACACGGCCTGCTCGCCGACCGCCACTGGGCCGTTTGGATCGCTCACCTGCAATTTCAAATCGGCCAGCGCCACGACCTTGGTCTCGGCGAGTTTTTCATCGGCCAGGTCGCTGGTCGATGCGGCGGCATTGATTCGCAAATGATTCACGCCGGCCGTGTTGACCAGGCACTTGAGCTCCATGTAATTGTCGTCGCCCGGACCAAGCGTGCCCACTTGCCACGACACCTCGCGTTTTTCCGCATCGTATGACTGGCCTTCGCTGGCGCTGATGAAGTCGGCGCCTGCGGGCAGTGCCGCCGTGAGAGTCACATCATCTGCCGGGGCAGTTCCCGGGTTGCGAACTCGCAGGTAGTACGTGGCCGGCGTGCCGGCGTACTTTGACTCGGGCCCGCGCCAGTCGACTTCGAGTTCGGGCTTGCGGCAGAAGATTTCCTTGGACGCATCCGTGGTGAGTCCGCCTTCGGCCGTGGCGACGGCCTTGACGAACAATTTGCCGGCCTCGCGCGCGGTGAGTTCAACTTCCACGGTTCGCGATGCGCCCGGCGCCAGGTTTCCCACCACATGGCTCGTGGCGGTTCCCTGGGTGCTGCCGGGCGGAATCAGGTCGATCTTCACGTTTTCCGCGATGCCGGTGCCCGGGTTGCTCAGCATCAGCCGAAACAGCTGCGGCTCGCTGAACAGCACTTCATCGGGACCGGACACGCTCATCTGAATCTTGGGTTCTTGAACTTGAACAACGGCCTTAGATCCCACGGGCGAAAGCGTCCATGAGACGCCCAGCTCCAGCGGCCGGCTGGCGCGCGGAATAAGTTTGATATCGAGCGTTTCGCTGGCCTGACCTTCCAAACGTGAAAGCTGCCATTCCAGCTGGCCGGTGCCCACGGCGTTGCGCGGTTGCTGAATCATGCCTTGACTGGCCGACGTGTCGACAACTTCGGCCCATGTCGGAATGCGAATCGTGGCCACGATGCCTTCGGCCGCCGCATCGCTTTGGTTCTGAAGCTGAAGGCGGTAGCTGGCCTCGCGGCCGATCGTGATTTGCTTCGGACCGCGGATGTCGGTCGTGATCACCGGCGTTTCGTTCGAGGCCAGGACGGTGGGATCGTTGCTCGTTGACTGTTCCGGTTCGCCAAACGCCTCTTTCGAGCGTGCTTGCGGTTTGTCGCTGTCTGTCGACTTGTTGCGCCGAGCGGGTTGGAAAGTCGCTGCCAAACGCTGCGCTGAAGTCGCTCGTCGGCTGGAACGCATCAGCGGCGGACCGCGACGTTGACGCCTCGCGAGACGAAGTGGTCTTTGATGCAATTGCGGGAGCGGCGTCAGCGGCATTTTCAATGACTTCCGACGGCATTTCGTCACTTACGGTTGCGGTTGGCGCCGCTTCTTCCAGTGTCGGCTCGGTCGTCGTTGCGACCGGCTCGGTTGCTGGTAAAGGTTCCGTTGTAATTTGGTCGGCGTTTGCCGTTACGTCAGCCTGAGCGGTCCGAGCGACTGGTTCGCTGGTGTCGGTTTTGACAGGGTACGAGCCGGCAAGCTCTCTGCGCAGCGCCTCGGGATCGACGTGCGGTGTGGGTCGTTGGACAGGCGATTGCCGTGGCGAGCTGCGGGCCACCGGCGCCGCCGGTTTCGTAGTGCTGCGCTGCTCGGCAATGTACGGATTGTTTATCCTTTGCGACGATGCAGCGGCGGACGCAGGTCGCGGCTCAGCGATGGGCGGTTGATTCGAAGCATTGATACCGGCCACCGGGCCAGTCGAGTTGGTCGCCGCGCGAGCCTGCGGCAATGGCGAGCCGCCGAGGCCGGGCAACGTAAAGCTGTCGGCTCGATAACGACCTTGCGCGGGATCGCCGCTGCGCGGCAACGAGGCGGTTCGCGCCTGCGGCGTGCTTGCCCCAGAGCCCATTTGGTTGCCGGCCGGTGCTGGACGCCTGCCGCCCGCTTGCATGGCAGGGCCTGCGCCTGTTTGCCGAGTGTTGGCTCGTCCGGGCGGCGACGTTGGGCGGCGGCCAATAATATTGGACCAAATCGACGGCGATTCTTCCTGCGGAACGCGAGCCGGTTGGGCTGCCATTCCAGGAGTTTGCGCGGCGCCTCTGAACCGGACCAGCCGCGGCGAAGTGCGGCCATTCGTTCTGCTAAAGACGGTTGTTGTTGCGAAGCCTGGCCCCATGCCGTGGCCGCGAACATGGCACTCAGCACCAGTCCATTCCACATTTCGAACCAACGACGAGACATGATCGCTTCCTTGCCGTCAGGGGGGATTTGCCGCTCCAGCGCGACGTGCTTTTGGCCGACGCGCATGACGCGACAGTAATAGTCTGTGCTACTGTCGAACGGGTATCGGCTTTATCGATTAGGAGGATTTACCCGAAATCGAAAAGTGTTCCGATCACAGAAGATGGGCAAGATAATGCGCCGTGCAAAGCCAGTAGCATCGCAAGCATCACAAACCGCTCGCGGACGTTCGACTGGAGTGATGCCCCAAGTACCCGCAGGATCAACCGCTTGCGGCTTAGCTACACACTTCCGGATTGCGCACCACTTCAAAACCCAAGTCGCGGATCATTTGATAATCCGCTTCCGGAGCTTGTCCTTTCGTGGTGAGATAGTCGCCAACGAAGATCGAATTGGCGGCATACAGGCCGAGCGCTTGCAAGCTGCCAAGGTGCAGCTCGCGTCCCCCTGCGATGCGAAGCTCGCTTTTGGGATTCACGAGCCGAAACATTGCCAGCACTTTTAGACAATATCGCGGGTTGAGATCCCGGCGGCCGGCGAGAGGCGTGCCTTCAATCGGGTTCAGGAAGTTGATTGGAATCGATTCCACGCAGAGGTCGCGCAGAGCGAACGCCATGTCCACCACGTCGCGCCGCCCCTCGCCCATGCCGATGATGCCGCCCGAGCACAGCTCGATTCCCGCGTCGCGCACGGCATGCAGCGTGGCGAGTCGGTCGGAGAATGTATGCGTTGTGCAAATTTCGCCGTAGAACGATTCACTTGTGTTGAGGTTGTGATTCACGCGGTCGACGCCGCAGGCCTTGAGTGCACTCGCTTGCTCGGGAGTGAGCAGGCCGAGGCAGGCGCAGATCTTCAAGTTGTAACGCTGCTTGATCTCGGGCACGATGGTCGTCACCGCGCGCATTTCGCGCTCGTTTGGGCCGCGCGCGGAGATCACGATGCAATAAGTGCGGGCGTTACATTCGGCGGCAAGGCGTGCGCCGTCGAGCAACTTTTCGCGACTCAACAGGTTGTAGCGCGGAATTTCCGCCTCGGAGATTTTTGATTGGGAGCAATAGCTGCAATCCTCCGGGCAGAGTCCGCTCTTGGCATTCATGAGGAAGTACAACTGCACCCGATTGCCAAACCAGCGGCGGCGCACGCGATAGGCCGCCGCCAGCAGCTCAAGCAACTCATCGTCTGGACAATTCAAAACGTCGACTGCTTGCTCCGTCGACAGGACCTCATCCGCGAGAACGCGGTCGGCAAGCTGCTGCCAATCGGTGCGAAGCGTCGGGCAAGTCCCGTTCGAATCCATCGTCGTATCCATCTCGGCTGCATTCATAGCGGTACACGTGGGGCTGCCGTATTGTCCTAATGAGCCCACGTAATATCGCCGCCAGGCTTGTAAACGCCAAGAGGCAAAACGGCGTACAGTCTAAACACTTGTCAGCGTGTGCCACGAAGTCAGCTTGGCACAAGGCGGATTACCAGTCAGAATTAATGCAGATGTCACGCTTTCACTTAATACGAGTCGGCGCGATGGGCCAGGTTGGCCGCTTTGCGGCGGTGGATGCGGTCCGTTATCCGCGGCATTGCCGGGTGATCGTGCGCACGCGTCGTGGCCTCGAGATCGGCGACGTGCTGGTCGAACCTGATGGCGATGATGAGGGCCGCGTGTTTGCGGACGGCGAGATTCTGCGCGGAATGACCGTGCAGGACGACCTTCTGCAGGCCCGTTTAGAAAAGAATCGCCAAGAGGCCTATCGCGCGTGTGCCGAGCTTCTGGCAGAAAGCGGCGTTTCGGCCGTGCTCGTGGATGTTGAGCACTTGTTCGATGGCCAGGGGCTGTTCTTTTACTTTCTGGGCGAAGTGCCGCCATCGATTGACAAGTACACGCAGCGGTTGGCCGAGACGTATGAGACGAAGGTTCAATTTCGCAAATTCACCGATACCCTTATCGAAGGGTGCGGACCAGGCTGCGGCACGGACGAAGTGAAAGGCCGCGGCGGCTGCGAAGGCTGCACCTCGTGCGCAGTGGCTACGCGCCTGCGGCACGCGACGGTAACATCTTTGTGCGGAACGGAGAAGAATCTCTCGCCAAGGCGCGAGCGGCAAAGGTACAATCAATTGACATCCAAGAAACCGAAAAAAGGAGCGATCTATGACTAAGCAGGCATCAGATGCAGGTTTTTCCTTTGCGCCTTGGCGCTTTTGCGTGAGATATTCTTTAGCCGTTGCAATTGGGATCACGACTGCGCTGGTAAGTGCCGACGTCCGCGCGGCCGACAACCAGCTTACGGACGACGAGAAGGCCGACGGTTGGCAGCTGCTCTTCAACGGCCACGATTTGAAAGGCTGGAAGAACAACGACGACAAACCGGTGAAAGCCAAATTGGAAGACGGAACGATCAACCCCTACGGCAGCGGCGGCTACCTGCTCGTGTACGACAAGCCGTACGGCGATTTCGTCTTCAAGTGCGACGTGAAGATGTCGCAGCCGGATTGCAATTCGGGGATTTTTGTGCGTACAGGCGATCTCAGCGACCCGGTCTACTCAGGCATCGAAGCACAGATCAGCAGCGACACGAAGCCGGGCCGCAACGGGTTTGCTTCGATCTACGATCTGGTCGCGCCGACAAAGGATGCCACTAACGGCCCCGGCAAATGGGACACTGTCGAGGTCCGCTGCGAAGGACCAATGATCACTGTTACCGTCAACGGCGAGAAAGTGACCGAAATCAATTGCGACGAGTGGGACGAGCCAAGCCGCCGGCCCGATGGCTCGCAGCACAAGTTCGGCAAGGCGATCAAGGATTTCCCGCGCGAGGGCTACATCGGCCTGCAAGACCACGGTCATGATGTTTGGTACAAGAATATCAAGCTCAAGGAGCTGTAGCGGCGTGGGACACCCAGCACATTGATATTAAGCAAGCGAAGCCAGAAACTCGCTCATCTCGCCGGCGGCGTGCACATCGCCTTGAGCGCCTGCCGCTTCAATTCCGTTCGATAAGATTGCCCGGGCTTCGTCGAATCGCCCGAGGCGGGCAAGCTGCTGGCCGGCCATGAAGAACGCTGGCACGTAGGGCGGATCGTCGCGAGTCAGCTCGGCGAATTTCGCCAGGCTGACATCGTGGTCGCCTTCTTTGTCGAGCTCCATCGCCAGGCTGTAGCGCAGAAAGGTGTCGCCCGGGTCTTCGGCGAGCATGGCTTCGATTTTTTCGCGGCGTGACATGGGTGGCCCTTATTTTTGCCACAGAGAACACAGAGCTGAATGATGAGAGATAAAGGATGAGGGATGACGGATGTGATTCCTTGAATTCTCGATCAGCCTTGATCTCTCATATTCTCTGTGAACTCTGTGTTCTCTGTGGCAATTAACTCCCTGCGATTGTTTTTATAGCTTGCCGACAACTTTCAATAGTTCGCCGCTGTCGTCTTCGGTTTTGTCGCCAATGCTTGTCACATAAAGCGCTCCGTCGGGGCCGAAATCCAACGCCGTGGGCCATTTGATGTCGGCGAGTTTCGTTACCGTGATCCGCTGTTCGCCGGGCTTGCGAGTGTCGTCGAAACGAAACAGTCCTTCCTCATTCTTGGCGTGTTCCGTGGCAAGCGCGTACAGGTTGCCCGATTTTGGCCAGTAGGCCATGCCGCTGATCTGGCTCAAGCCGGGTCGAAAACTCAGGACTGACCGGCCATTGATCGGATTGAGGAACACCAACTTGTCCTTGCCGGAGCGCCCGGAGGCGTCGATCGCGAGCAAGTATCCTTGCTCGCTGATGGTCAGCGTCGACGGCTGAATGACCTGCGAATCTGGTTTCGCTTCAAGCCGAGTCAATGTGCCGAGCATGTTTGCTCGGACAGGCACTTTCCAGACGCCGTGAACCGGACCGCCGCCGTTAATAGCGACAAACAGCATGTCGGCCACATAATCGTTAGCCCGCGTTCGCGCAAGCCCCCGGTACACGCCAAGCGCCGCCTCAGGGTTTTCGGCGGGCAGCTCAGGGGTGACTTGCTGCTTTGCCTGATTGGCCGAGACTGACTTGCCGGTTTCGGTCAACTCATACAATCGCAATTCCGGTGGCGTACCGGTAACGCTCACCACAAGATGTTTTTCATCCAGGAACAAAAGGCCTGACAGGCTATCATTTGGGCCTCCATAGCCGCCTGAAGATGCCGGAAAGTCTGTGATCGCGTCCGAAGCGCGATTCGGCTCGTTGCTCAACATCCTGATGATGCGCCGAGAGCCGCTTTCGGCCACGAAGACTTCGTAGCGCTCTGGCGTTCCGCCGGGACGAACTGCCACGCTGCTTGGACGGCTCAACCCGGTTAGAACAGTTTCGACGGAAACATCCTCGGCGATGGCGGCCTGGGCCCACGATACGAACGATAGCGCGATCACACTTTTAATTGCTGTGCGCATTATCAATGACTTCTCAGGAACAGGTGAAGTAGCCCGCCAAATCAGCCGGCGATGCCGTGGGCACGCTCGTAGAGCGGCGATCTTGTCCTCGTGCTCGAGCGTCAGGCCGATGTCGTCGAGGCCGTGGAGCAGGCAATTGCGGCGAAACGGCTCGACTTCGAACTTAATCGATAAGGCCATGTGTCGTCGGTGAGCGTGCAAGTTTCCAGGTCGGCCGTCAGCTCGTAAGCCGGATGGCTGGCCGCCCGTTGAAACAGCTCGTCGACTTGCTCTTCGCTGAGCACGATCGGCAGCATGCCGTTCTTGAAGCAGTTGTTGTAGAAGATGTCGGCGAAGCTGGGCGCGATCAAGACGCGGAAGCCCCAGTCTTCGAGAGCCCACGGGGCATGCTCGCGGCTGGAGCCGCAGCCGAAGTTGCGGCGCGTCAACAGGACGCTCGCCCCTTTGGCTTCGGGCCGGTTCAGCTCGAAGTCCGGGATTAAGTGAGCCGTCTCGATTGCGGGCCCAATCCCAGAACAGGAACTCGCCGAAGCCGGTCCGCTCGATCCGCTTGAGGAACTGCTTGGGGATGATCTGGTCGGTATCGACGTTGGCCCGGTCCATCGCGACGACGCGGCCGGTGTGTTTGGTGAAGGGTTTCATAGGTGGGTCGAGATCGAGGTTGTCAGTTCCACTCGCGGATATCGACAAAATGGCCCGCACACGCCGCCGCGGCGGCCATCGCGGGCGAAACGAGGTGCGTGCGGCCGCCGCGGCCTTGGCGGCCTTCGAAGTTGCGGTTGGAAGTCGACGCGCAGCGCTCGCCCGGTGCGAGCTTGTCGGGGTTCATCGCCAGGCACATGCTGCAGCCGGCCTCGCGCCATTCGAAGCCGGCTTCTTTGAAGATGCGGTCGAGGCCTTCCTTCTCGGCTTGCTGCTTCACCAGGCCGCTGCCGGGCACGACCATCGCGTTGACGTGGCCGGCCACTTTGTGGCCGTTGACGGCGGCTGCGGCCGCGCGCAGGTCTTCGATGCGGGCGTTGGTGCAGGAGCCGATGAACACGCGGTCGAGCTTCAAGTCGCAGATCGGCTCGCCGCCGGCGAGGCCCATGTATTCCAGTGCGCTGGCGGCCGCTTTCTGCTCGTTCGGGTCGGTGAAGTCGGCCGGCGTCGGGACGCGGCCGGTCACCGGCACGACCTGGCCGGGATTCGTGCCCCAGGTGACTTGCGGCGCGATTCTTGCGCCGTCGAACACGAGCGACTTGTCGTACTTCGCGCCGGCATCGGTCGGCAGCTTCCGCCAGCGCGCGACCGCCTTGTCGAATTCCGCGCCTTGCGGCGCATGCGGCCGGCCGCGGAGATAGTCGTACGTTGTTATCGTCGGGCGCGATCAGGCCGGCCCGGGCGCCGCCTTCGATCGACATGTTGCAGACCGTCATGCGGTTTTCCATCGAGAGCGCCGCGGACGACTTCGCCGGTGTACTCGACGCAGTAGCCCACGCCGCCGCTCGTGGAGATCTGGCCGATGAGGTACAGGATCACGTCCTTCGCCGTGACGCCCGGCCCGAGCCGGCCGTCGACGCGCAGCTCCAGCGTCTTGGGCTTCGACTGCAGCAGCGTTTGCGTGGCCAGCACGTGCTCGACTTCGCTCGTGCCGATGCCGAACGCCAGGGCGCCGAACGCGCCGTGCGTCGACGTGTGGCTGTCGCCGCAGACGATCGTCATGCCGGGCTGCGTGTAGCCCTGCTCCGGGCCGATGACGTGGACGATGCCCTGCCGCACGTCGTGGATGTCGTACAGCGTGATGCCGAACTCGTGGCAGTTGTTGCGCAGCGTGTCGATCTGCTGCTTCGAGATCGGATCGAGAATCGGCAGGCTGCGGTCGGTCGTCGGCACGTTGTGGTCGACCGTGGAGAGCGTCCGCTCCGGCCGGCGCACCTTGCGGCCGGCGAGGCGCAGGCCCTCAAACGCCTGCGGGCTGGTCACTTCGTGCACGAGGTGCAGGTCGATGTACAGAATCGTCTGCCGGCCCGGGTTCATCGTAAACGACGTGCTCGTCCCAGATCTTTTCAAACAGTGTGCGTGGTTTTGATGACATTGTGGATTCAATCTGAGAATGGGTGGCATTCCGCATATATAATGCCTAGCCAATAATTGTAGCTCGTCGCGTACCGAAGAGAAAAGTCGCCCTGCCCAGCGAACGGCTTCATCGACTGACTTACTCCGAATTCCCGGCAGCTCGGATTTGATCAAGCAATCGCGAGAGTTCTGCGACTTTTTCGACGTGCTCGATGGCTAGGTTTCGCGACTCAGCCAAGTCGTTTTCAAGGTTGTAGAGCTGAGGACGATCGGACGCACCTATTTCCGTCGCCGTGTTGGGGTTCACAGGTGGGCCACGTCTGGGCCTAATGTACTTCCAGTTTCCCTTGCGCAGCGCTAGTCCGCCGGCTTGCTCAACCAAGGCATCGCGGCCGACTTCGGATCGTCCCAGCAATGCTGGCAGGACGTCGATACTGTCGGCGGCCGTGCCATCGTCTAGATTCTCGCCAACGAGCCGAGCCAAAGACGCGATGAGATCGATTTGGCAAACAAGGGCGTCGGACTCGCCAGGCTGAACTTTCGCGGGCCAGCGGACAACGAAGGGAACGCGTGTGCCGCCTTCGAACAAGCTTCCTTTCCCGCCGCGCAGCGGGCCGCTGGGCCGATGGTCGCCCACTCGCTCCGCAGCATCATCCAAGTAGCCGTCGTTCAGAACCGGTCCGTTGTCGCTTGTCAGGATGAGTAGCGTATTGTCCGAAAGCCCTAGTTCATCAAGCGTATTCGAAACTTGACCAACGCACCAATCGAATTGCGACAATGGCGTCGCCCCGCGGCCCCATTTCTGTCGCGCCGTGAAAGCGCCGGTGGGGAACCCGCGGCACGTGAATGTCGTGCGTTGCGAAGTACAGAAAGAATGGCTTGTCGCGATGCCGCTGGATGAAATCAATCGCCTTCCCGGTGATTACATCGGCCATGTCCTCGTCGACCCATCGCGCAGCCTTGCCGCCCGTCATGTAGCCGATTCGGCTGATGCCGCCCACGATCGTCTGGTCATGGCCATGGTGCAGCTTCATCCGAAGCAAGTCGGGCCGCTCTGCACCGGTTGGCTCGTCTCCTACTTTGCGGTTGTAGCTGACCTGGATCGGATCGGACGAATCGAGATCTGCGACGCGATGATTCTCGACATACACGCAGGGCACACGATCGCCGGTCGCCGGGATAACGAAGCAGTAGTCGAAGCCAATTTCCAGCGGCCCGGGTTTAATCTCGCCATTCCAATCCGGACGGCCAACGCCTAACCCGAGGTGCCATTTTCCCACAACACCCGTAGAGTAGCCCGCATCCTGGAGCACGGAGGCGAGCGTCGTGCGACCAGGTTCGATGATCAGTGGGGCGTCGCCCGGGAGAATGCCCGTGCCTTTACGGCGCCACGCGTATTGTCCAGTCAACATTGCGTATCGCGATGGCGTACAGGTTGCCGCGGCGGAATGGGCATCGGTAAAGCGCAGCCCCGCGTTCGCAATCTGGTCAATGTTCGGCGTTCGCACGGCAGTCGCGCCGTAACAGCCGACGTCGCCGTAACCCAAGTCGTCCGCATAGATCAGAACAATATTCGGCCGTTCAGCCAATGCATAAGCCGTCGACAAGTGGACAAGGACAATGGCTAGCGTGCAAGCTGATGCGAGTAGGATTTGAACAGGAGGAAGCAGAGGAAGCAGAGATACACGCACATCACAAGCTCTGCTATCTCTGCGTCCTCCTGTTAAAGTCAGGTTGCGCATCGTTCAATTTTTCGCAAATGAAGACCGGCACACATGAGAGTGGTTACTGTCCAGTCAGCTCGCGAATGAGTTTCACTTCCGCTTCGCGGTACGGCTTGCCATCCGTGTGGAAAATCTCGTGATGCCACGGGTCTGGCTCGCCGAGAATCGGCATCTGCCAGGTGGACCAGGGATATTTGGTGTTCGTCTTGCCGTCGACGAGGCCCCAGCAGTACGCGGCAATCTTCTCCTTCTTGAAAATGGGAAGGCGCCTTCGAACGTGCTGCCGTTGCCGCGCGCCATGAATTCCGTGCAGAGTAGCGGCCGGCCGTACGTCTTGAGCTCGGCGATGCGCCGCTGGGTGACGTCTGTCTTCCCGTAATCGTGGAATGAAATAATGTCGCTTAGCTCGACCGCCGCGCGGTGCACCTGGTTTAGTTGCTGCGGCTGGTCCCAATGTTCCAAGCGCCAAACGCCGACGGTGAGCGGCTGCTTCGGTCCGGCCGCGCGGGCCCATTCGAACGACAGGCCAACCAGCCGGGCCGCCACCTCGTCTTTGTTTTTGAGCTCGAGTGGGCCGTAGCTGTTTGCGTTGGGATTATCGGGTTCGTTGAACAGGTCCCAGGCGAGCACTCGATCGTCGTCGGCGTATCGCTTGATGACATCCGTCACGTAGGGCTTAAGGGCATCTTGTTTTTTCGCGTCGGCCAGCACGACGCGGCCGGGGCTTTGCACCCAGCCGCTGTTATGCACGCCGGTGCGCGGCCGCCGCTGCGGGCCGCTTTGCGGATCAGGATCCCACACGCCGTCGAAGAGCACGACCATCGGCCGGATGCCGTGCCGCGCGGAAATCTCCAGGAACTTATCCACTCGCTCGAAGAATCCTTCGCTGATCTTCCTGCCACGGCAGCTCATGAAGAAACACGCGAACGGTGTTCATCCCCAGCGACTTTGCCCAACCAAGCTCCCGGTCGATCGTTTCCGGATCAAACGTGTCCGCCTGCCACATTTCGAGCTGGTTGATCGCCGTGCTGGGCCCGAAGTTGCAGCCGACAAGCCACGGCTGCGCGGCGTACCACTCAGCGGCGCGCTCGGGAGTCCACCGCTCGGCGGCAAGGATCGCGAGCGGCATTGAGATTACAAAAAACAAGCCGATAGTTATGGCAACTACGCGGCTAAGAACAATACCGATCAGCGTTCGTAGTAACTCGTTCAAAGTTGTTCCTCTCTTAGGCAACTACGATGGTCGATGTGGCCGCTAAGCGCGATGAATTGCCTCGAATTCTCGCCAGAGCGGCTGCCAGTATAATCGATCGGCAGCGCAATCGCGACTAAACTTCGCTCCGCCTTATAACATGCAGCGCTGCCCGCCCATCAGCAGGCGCGGAACGTCGTGGGTAGAGAGAGTCGAAAGGACTCTGTGAATCGGGTTCGGGATCAAGCGAACCTCCCACGCTCAAATACAAGGCCCACAGTTTTTCCGTCTAGCGCCAACGTTCTAGCGGTGTGAGCATGTACCAATCTTGCCACTCTGATTCAAGGCAGTCGTCCATAGCGCTATTCTAGCACAATTGATGCGAAGTCGCCTGAGCGCGATGCGGTCGCCGCGGCGCGTGCCGTCCAGCCTACACCGCCGCTGCTTCGACGAGTTCCGCCGCCAGTTTCTTGCGCTCCGGGCAGCCGTTGCAGCTCCACCACTCGGCGGCCAGGTCACTCGACCAGGTTTCGGAGAATGCCACCTCTTTCAGAGCTCGCTGCAATGCGGCCACATCCTGGAACCGATGATCCGGATCCTTTTCCAGGCAGCGCATCACGATTTCTTCCAGCTCGATCGACAACGACGGATTCAATTGCCGTAGCGGAACCGCATCTCGCGACGCATGGGCAATGATCACCTTGAGCGGGTTCTCGTCCATGAACGGCGGCTGAGCCGGTGAGCATGAAGTACATCACCGCGCCCAGCGAATAGATGTCGCTGCGGCCGTCGACGTGGTCGTCGCCGCTGGCCTGCTCCGGCGACATGAACAGCGGTGATCCGGTGACGGTGCCTTCGGCCGTCAGGTTCACGCCGCCGTTGCCGTCCAGCGACGAGGGCTTCGCCAGGCCGAAATCGAGCAGCTTGGCCACGTCGAACACGCCGCCGCGATAGGCGCAAAAGATGTTGCCCGGCTTGATGTCGCGATGCACCAGCCCGATGCCGTGCGCCTCATTCAAGGCGGAGCACACCTGGTCCATGAGATAGATCGTGCGAGCCGCGGGAATCGGTCCGTAATCCTGGACGATCTCGCCGACATTATGGCCCGGCAAATACTCCATCACGTAATAAAACGTGCCGTCGGCCGTGCGGCCATAGTCGTAAATGTCGATCGAATTCCAATGCGAAAGCTTGGCCGTGGCACGCACTTCACGCTCGAATCGGGCCAGCATTCGCGGGTCGCCAGCCTTCTCGGGGCGGATCAATTTCACGGCGCAGGGCCGCTTCATCATTTGATGCTCGGCCAGGTACACCTCGCCCATCCCGCCGGAGCCGAGCCGGTGCTTGAGCCGGTATTGGCCCAGTTGCTTGGCCGAGAATGCTTCACGGCGCAGCGCGCCGATCGTGTGCACTCCCACGACTCCGACCATGGCCGCGATCCAAGTCATCATGATCTGAGCGCTGATGAAGCCGGCATAGTCGGGCCGCGCGGCAATTTCTGCAAACTGCGGTATCGTCAGCCAGGCGTACGTAAACACCGCGATCGGCATCATGGCCATCGCACCAATGACCGCCGCCGCGCGCTGCCATATATTCGGAATGAACAGCGCATAGGTAAAGATCATGAGCATCCAAGGAGTGCCGACATCGGCGAGGCGGGCATGTCGGCTGATAAGAAACGACATCTCCTGCACTTCTTTCACAATGAAGAAGAATGCCGGGCAGCCAAAGATTACCAGCTCGGCGATGCGCAGCTTCGTCAACGAATATTTGCAATGCCTGCACATTCGCACTGCAAACAGTCCAAGCACGATCGTCACCGCGGCATGAGTATAGAACAACGGCCGGTGCTGCACGGCAAACCAGTCGTTCCACAGGAATACCCAGCGCACCAGGAAGATAAAGAAGCCGATGAAGAACAAGATGGCCGTGATGCGCAGCCGGTTGCGCAATAAATCGCGCGTCTCGGCGCTCAAGTGCGGAGTGCTGCCTTCGACTAGCGCAACGTGCCGGCGCGCATCGCCCCGGGCTTGTTCCCCGCTGCTCGGCTGCTGACGTAGCAGCGACTGTGGGGCCAGAATGGTCTCCGCGGCGGTGCTGGAAAGAGCTGATCCGTTCAAGCCGCGGCTTACGTTTCGATCCGACATGAAACCTCCTCGCCGCCTAGACAAGGAATCTTCCGCAAAGGTTCTGCGGCCGCCCGGCGTACTGGAAGAAAGTACTTCCATCATACGCTGGCAGACGGTTCTGGTGCAGGGGCAACGCCGGCGACGTGCCTGCTGCAGGCTTAGGCAGAACGGTCGGCGATTTGCAACCCGCTACGTTGAAAGCATGGAACAGACGTTCGTGGGAGGCGTCTCTGACGCCGATTTCGCGTGATCATGGAAACCGCTATCGGCGTCGCGGACGCCCCCCACGGCAAGAATCACGCCTGTTCGCCTACGCAGCCCGGCGGCCGCCGCCTCGGCCCGCCCATTCCGCGATTTGGGATAGCGATAGCCACTCGAACGACACGTCCGCCGTGGGCAGCATGCCGCTCGCGCAGTACGACCGATTGGTTGTGCAACATGCGCGGTACGTAGAACCATGCCGATTGGAGCTCGTCGGCCGTTAGCGCTGCGGAGATCAAAATCAAGTCGGTGTTCTGATGCGAATTGGCCACAGCGGCGAGCGACGCGGCCGGTGCACCGGGTACTAACCGCACGGTCGCTCCAGTAGCATGCAGCGCGCGATGGGCATCCTTCAGCGTAAGCCGCGGCGTCTTGGGCGAGCGCGCGTCGAACCAATCCAAACCGCTGTAGGTCACTTTTTGATCGCCGGCGAATCGCTGCGCTACTTCAATCAGTGAACTCGCGACGAGCAAGTCACTGACGCCAACTTCCACGATACGGCGAACACGATGTCGCTTGATCAAGCGGTAGAGTTGCCTCGTGTTTTTCGGTCGCGAAGCATAGGCGAGATACGCATAGCGAAACCAATTGGCGGCAGCCACATCTGCTCCTTAGGGGGGCTTTGTACGGCGGGGCGAAGGGCAGTTACCCTTTTGCGCGGAATGTGCTGGGCGGGTTGAGCGTTACGACGTTGCCGGCCGAAGCACGGCGGCCGGATCAATCGAGTATCTTGTTTAGAAGATCGGAAGCGACTCGATAAAGAATGCACTCGAATTGGCGGACCGGCGACTTGCGGTACGGCCGCGTGTTCGAGCCGCGTCGAACAAATGAAAAAAATAACCGGACGGCATGGCCGTCCGGCTATTGGAATTTCAATTTGTACTTGGCTCCAGGTAATCAGCTGCCCGAATAGTCGTCGTCGTCGGCCAAGGCCAGCGGAATCGCAATCGCCGCGGCGATGACGCCAGCAGTAATGTACGGGTGGGCCTTAACCCATCCGACCGTGCCATGAAGCGGCCCGGCGGCGCCCCACTGCCCGCGTACGACTTCGTTACCTGTAACCACGAGGGCGGCGGGGCGTGCTACCGGTGGGGCCGTGTTGGCGGCCCACAGACGGCATACGCTGATGCCTTCGTGCGTTACCAACTGATATTGACCGCCGCGCAGGCCCTGGGCGGCAAACGTGCCGTTCTGATCGGTTACCGTGCGAACGACTTCATGCGGGCCGTATTGAATCGAGACCGTTTGATTGACTTGAGGAACGCCCTGTCGGTCCACAACCTGGCCAACGAGCAAGCCGCCCTGCCGAAGCGCAACGTCGGTAGCGCCCGCTGCTGGCTCGGCTGCGAACGCTGATGGCGGAATGGCCATCCCGACACAGGCCACGGCAGCGGCCATTGTTCCCCAGAGATTTCGTTTCATCTTCGTTCCCCCTTAGCGATTCGCCAGGCTTACCCCCTGGAACTGTCGCCCGTCGGTTTTCGGCGCATCGGTTAGTTGTTGCCTTACTATCTTCGGCCGGGCGCGATCCATGCTGCCAATAAAAACAACGGCAGATGATAGCACCGCCTCAACAATGTCACCTTGTCCCCCGTATCGGCCGAAAAAGCGGAACCACTTGAACGCTGTCTCCGCTATATCGTGAAAAAACGACAAACCTCGCCACGATGCGGAATCGCTTCGGCGTGAATGGCCTCAATCGCCCTGAATAGAAAGTCACCGGCGCCAGCGCTTGAAATGCATAATCATTTTTTCCGTCGGGTTCGGCACCGCTTGCGCGAGCCTTGTGGAAAGCTTGCCGGCAGGCACCGATTGCTGATAGCAGGCCAGGTAGTTTACCAATTCGCCACGCGCCGGCTCGGGCCCATGCAGCATGAAATGCACCCACGCCCAGGAGTAGCGATAGTCGGCCGCGTCCAGCTCAGCAAGCGTTTCGCGCTCCTCTAACGATTGGATCGAGCGGACCATCCCCAGCCGTAAACTCCATTTCCATTTGAGGTCGTTGAAATACGGGTGCCCGAACGCCCGTTCGCTTGCCGGCACTTCAAAATACTTCGCCAGCCCTTCGTCCAACCAAAGCGGCACGACCGGCAGGACAGAATGCAGCAAAGCATGCGTGCATTCGTGCCGCAGATCCACTTCGAGGTCCGCTTTGCGAAAAGTGTAAACGCCCAGTGCGCCGCCTTCCCAGATGAATAGGGCAGGACGGTAGGGCACCTTGGGAAAATGCCGCTCGGTGTATTGCTTATACTGGCGCTCATCGGCAAACAGGTAGACGTGAATGGGATTGCGGGCCGGTGGAACTCCGAGCGTCCGCGACAATTCAAGCTGCAGTTCCGGCAGCTCCTGGAACAACCGCTCATAGCCGGCGAGCGGAAAGGCGGCCTGGATCGTGAACACGCCGACCTGACGCGCAGTCAATCCAAAACGACTCAGCGGCAACCGTCCAGCGCACCACGCCGAATGGCAACACGATCATCGCGATCGCGGCGGCCCGTTTCACATTCTGCATTGTGAATCCTGTTGTCGTTCTTCAGGCAACCGATTTTTTGGACCACCAACGCTGGCGGCTGGGCTGCAATTGACGCCGCCCGCTTTGAACGGGCTGACCCGTTGTAACGCACTCCGGATTGCCGCTGCAAAGCTCAATTGCCAAGTCGAGGCCCGCAAGCTGGATCAGTCGTTCGTATGCGCGACATGAGAGGCCGGCGCGACCGTGCGCCGTGACCGTCCGTGGCCACGAAATGCACGAGCCCATCGACGATCATCGACTCAGCCAGTTGCTGGCACTCGGCGCCGAACGAACCGCACAAGCTGCCGGCCGTAATTTGCATCAGGCAGCCGGCATCCACGAGTGGCCCAAGTAGTTCTGGACGTCGCAGAATTCCCTGGTTACGTTCCGGATGCGATAAGATGGCCGTGATGTTGTGCCGCGACAGGCGTTCGATGAGCGGCTCGAGCGGCAAATACAACTCGTGGGGCAGTTCCAATAACACGTGCCGCCGGTGATCGCCCAACGTCAGCACTTCGCCGGACAACAACCGATCCACAAGCTGCTCTTCGATGCGCACGTCGGCGCCGGGCAGCACCGTGAGCGACACGCCAGCCGCCATTAGCCGCTGCTGCAACTTCTGCACGCTGCGGCGAATTGCATCCCCGCTGTTGTGGCCAAAACTGCCGAGCTGATGCGGCGTGGCGATGATCGTCGTCGTGCCGTCACTTGCCGCCAGCTCGGCCATCGCCAGTGACTCGTCCCAGTCGGTCGCGCCGTCGTCGATTCCCGGCAATATGTGGCAATGGATATCAACAAACGAAGTCGTCATCACACTTCCGACCGTAGAATGTGCCGGCGACCCGACGCGGGGCGATAGAAAAGACGAGGCGGACTTAACGATCCCAAAGCAAATCCGCAGAAAAGCGGGCGGAGTATAGCGGGCGGGCTGACGGGATCAATCCGACTTTGCCATCTGAGAACGCAACGAAATGGAAAGCGTACGCGAGCAACGACTCGGAATTTCGAACAGGAGGAAACAGAGGAAGCAGAGATTAAAGGCATCATTTTTCGTCAGTTGAACGATGATGCGGGCAAATCAATTGTTAAAACCAGCGTTGGCGTTTTTCATCTTCTTATCGTTGCCTGCTGGCTCTGCTGCCTCTGCTACCTCCTGTTAAAAAAATAATGAGTTGCAGCTTCAACTCGAGAGGCTCTTTACAACTCTAGCGGCCAATCGGTTAGCAGCTCTACACCGGTCGCCGTGACCAGATAATTATTTTCCAGGCGCACGCCAACGCGGAGCTCTTCGTGATACACGCCCGGTTCGACGGCCAGAAAGTTGCCCTCAGCCAACGTGTCGTCCCAGCGCGGATTGAGATGAGGGCCTTCCTGAGGCGCAAGGCCCACGCCATGCCCCAGATGATGGTTGAACACCCACGGAGCGTACTTATTGAGCTGACGGTCGACAGCTTCAAACAACTCGCGGCAGCGGACGCCCGGCTTTGCCTTTGGACTGGATTATGTCGAAGATGGCGATCACAACTTCGCACGCCCGCCGCTGCTTGTCGGTAGGCTGGCCGCCCACGGCAACGGTTCGTGCATTGTCGGAGTAATATCCCCGGAATCCGACGCCGAGATCGAGAATGAAAAGCTCTCCGGCTTCCGCCCGACGATTGCGCGGCGGCCCGCCGCGCAGCCCGATTGAAAATCCTGGCCAAAGTAAGTCAGCGGCTCGCCTAACGTTTCCACGGCAACGGCGTGCAGCTCAGTGTACACGTCGAGCTCGTTCGCGCCGGGCACAACGATCTGGCGCGCTCGCTCGTACATCGCACGATTCGCTTCGTTCGCCCGCCCGAGCATTCGCAGCTCATCGGGGTCCTTGCGCCTTCGCAGCTCAAACACGATGGAATCGATCTCCACGAGCGGCGCGTTCCAGCTCAGAAAGAGTTGCGGGCAGAACGCCTCGAACTCGCAGCCGGCTCGTTTCGGTGCCGCCGGCAGTTTCGCTTGAAGAACCGCCGAGCTGGCTGCCCGCTGCTCGTCGCGTGTGGTGGAATGCCATTTCGCTTCGTAGCCGAGCACGTCGTCGGCCGCCGCCGTCGCATCAGCCTGACGGTCCGGAACTACGAGTGTCACACTGCCGTCGGCGGCAATCGCGGCGATCGGCTCAAAAGGCGCTCGAACATGGACGCCGGTGAGCCACTGCACCGACTCGCGCCGCGAAACCACAGTGAGGTCAACACCCAAAGGCTCAACCGCTTCTAGCAGCCGCCGCTGCCGGCCGCGACAGGCGTTTATGTCGATTGCGTACGGGTCCATTCGTTTACTCCTCACTCCCCGCTCCCCCTCACTCCTCCCCATCGGTCACCGTCGGCTCGTCGATCACCGTGTCAAACGCCAGCGGATGCTCGCTGAGCGGATCGACGATGCGAATCGACTTCTCGCCGGCAAGTAAATCGTCGATCAGTCGGCCCACAAGCTCCGCGCGCCAGCCGCGCGCAACAGCGGCTGCGAGTTGTCGGAGTCCGGATTGCCGAATCCCAACCGGTAGGCGATCAGGTCGCGCACATCCGTGGCCGTGCCGGCGAGGCTCGTGGCCACATTCGCGCTGCGACAGATGCTCGACAGCGCGGGCGATAAAAATTGCCCGAGCAAATTAAGTTGCGAGGGCATCGCTTCCGACGCACCGCGCTGGAGGTCTTCCAGCGGCGCTTCCAGACCGCGTCGCACGCAGGCGGCGATTTCCTCCAGCGTTCCGCGTTTCACACTCGGCTGCATTCCGCGCACGGCGCGAATCCGTTCCACGTTGTCCGTCTTGCGCTTGGCCAGCTCGACAATCAGATCGTCGCGCAAAATGCGCCGCGGCGGAATATCTCGCTTCTCTGCCTGCTCCTGACGCCATTGCCATAACTCGCGGACAATCGCCAGGCTGCGCATCGACAGATTTCCGATCCCCGACACGCGGCGCCAGCGCGGCCGCTCGCGCGCGTCGCAGACTTCATTGGTCCAGCCTTCCATCTCCTCTTCGAACCATGTCAATCGCCCGTGCCGATTCAGGCGCCGCTGAAGCTCATCATGCAGGGGCAGCAAGTACGCGCACGTCTTCCAGCGCGTATTCAATCTGATAGTCGGTAAGCGGCCGGCGACGCCAGTCGGTCCGTTGCTCGCCCTTGCTGGCGCGCACGCTCAAGAATTTGGTCACGACCGAGCTGTACGATGCCGGATAATCGGTGCTGCAGAATCCGGCGGCAAGCTGCGTATCGAACAGAGCAACCGGCGGACGGCCGCAGGCGGAAAGTGAAAAGTTCAGCTCCTCGCGCGCCGCATGCGCGATGGTCGTGTGCTTCCCGTCCGACAGCGTCTCCCAGAACTGATTCAGCTCGCCGGCCCGATATGGATCAATGACGGCAAGGTCATCCTCCGTGGCCACCTGCACAAGGCACAACTCAGGGCGGAACGTATCCTCCGACACGAATTCCGTATCGATGCCGATGCGCTTCGCGCGCGCGAGCCGCCCACAAAAATCGACGAGCTGCGACGGAGAAGTGATCGTTTCGTGGGACACAGTGAATATCGATTAAGAGAACATTGAAGAAAACTCACGCAGAGGCGCGGAGGACGCAGAGAGGAAAACCAATTTTCGCGTATCGTCAATCTTATTTATTATTGTTGCCCAGCGAGAATTAGTGTTCCACATCTCCCCGTTACCCATCTGCTAAATCCTCTCTGCGTCCTCTGCGCCTCTGCGTGAGACTTTGTTCTTTAATGAAATGCTACAAGATTGAATTGGTCAGTAAGGAAATAGAAGATACAGCCACATCATCAGGAAAAACAACGGCAGAAGGATCAGGCAGCTATAGACCATGAAACCGAAAAAGCTAGGCATCTTGACGCCGGATTTCTCGGCAATGGCTCGTACCATGAAGTTCGGCCCGTTGCCGATGTAGGTCATCGAACCCATAAACACCGCGCCCAGACTGATGCCGACCAATATCCGCTCGTCGACGCCAGCCACGAGCGCTGCGCCCGACTCGGCCGGCATTGCCTGCGCGGTCTTGAAAAACACGAGGTACGTCGGCGCGTTGTCCAGCAGGCTCGACAGCCAGCCGGTCGCCCAAAAAAACTGGGCCGGAGTGCGAATCCCCAGCTCGTCGCCCCTTACGTTGAGAATCTGCAGCGCCGGCTGCATGGCGATGAAGATGCCGCTGAACAACGCCGCGACCTCGACGATGGCGTGGTAGTTGAACTGGTTCTCGTCGCGCACTTTTTGATTGCCAAACCAAAGCGACGCGGCGACCAGCCCCAACTGCACCGCCTCGCGCAGATACATCCATGGATGCCACCCGGTGCCGGGCACCGTCTTGCTTGGGTCCAGCATGGCAACGGCCAGCACCACTCCTGCCAAAAGCGGCACGTTGAGCTGCCAACCGCTGAACGCAAGCCGCGTCTGCTGCGTCACGTCGCGGCGGATATCGGATTCCGTTTCGTGCGGATAATACCAGAAACGGTCCAGCACAACATAAATCGCCAGCAATATCCCATTGATGAACAGCCACTCTTTCCAAAGCACCAGCGTCCACAAGAAGGGTACGCCCTGCAAATATCCGAGAAACAGTGGCGGGTCGCCGATGGGCAGCAGGCAGCCGCCACAATTGCAGACGACGAAAATGAAGAACACCACCGTGTGAACGACGTGCTTCCGCTCGCGGTTGGTTTCGAGCACTGGGCGAATCAGCAGCATCGCCGCGCCGGTCGTACCGATAAAACTCGCCAGGAGTCCTCCCACGCCGATAAACGCCGCGTTGGTGAGCGGCCGCGCCTCGAGATCGCCGGTGATCCGAATGCCGCCGCTGATCGTGAATAAGCTGAATAGCAGCACGATGAACGGAATGAACTCGCTCAAGATGGCGTTTTCCAGAATCGTGCGCACAAAATGCAACTGTGGGCCCGACTCCGTCGGCTGGACAACATGATGACTAGGCCAGTGTCCTTCCAGCGGAGCCCGGTGCGCGAGCGCATAGTAGGCGAGCGTAACCAGTGCGCAGGCGGCCGCTACGAAGAATCGATTGCGATTGGATTCCCACCAATGCATCGTGGCAGGAATGAGCGGGCAGCACAGCAATTGCCGCAAGCAAGAGCACAAAGGGAATGACCGTCC
This sequence comes from uncultured Planctomycetota bacterium, assembly GCA_963713365.1. Taxonomy (GTDB): domain Bacteria; phylum Planctomycetota; class Planctomycetia; order Pirellulales; family Lacipirellulaceae; genus JABDGM01. Next base: position 194,574 of record CAVQLN010000020.1, read on the forward strand.
ATATCGGCGGCGCTTCGATGCTTTGGGCCGCCGGCCTCGGCTCGGCCGCGTCCCGTTCATTCGCCGCCGAAGGATGATGCTCTTGAGCCTCGACGATGCGCCGCGTCCCCTCCTGCGGCCATCCCAAGAGCAACGCAACAAGATAGGCCGGCAAGAATGCCGACAATCGCCAATGGAACGATCGACCTGTTGCGTTGGTGTGGACTCGAATGATCCATTGCAGCAAACCAGCCCCTTGAAAAGCGCTACCTGGCGCCTGTAGCCGAACGCTAGATTATCTGCGGTGCGATGACTCGTCTACATCGCGCACGCCGTTTGCCCGGCCGTATGTTTTGTGCTGAAATAGGAGCGTAAATCATATAACGCTCTGGGACTGGCCTCGATGTACGAAACTTGGCTGCGCCCAAATCGCCGCGCAATCTGGTTTGGATGCCTGCCGCCGCTCTTGGCCATCGTGCTTGGAGCATGGATGGCGTTGCGTTCAAGCGATCAAGGCGCAGCCGGGTGGCGATGGCTCGGCGCGGTATTAGCCGCCACGGGTATTGGCATCATGGCCATGCTGCTCCGCCAGTTGAACCGTCCGCGAATTGCGTATCAGAATGGCCGGGTTCTGTTCTATTTGCGTTCCGGCGCCCCGGTTGCCGTCCCGGCAAACGTTGTCGAGGCGTTTTTCCTCGGCCAAGGTCCAGTGGTGCTCCCAGCGCACATTCAGAACAAACACAACACGGTGAACCTGGTCGCCCGGCTCTCGCAGCGCGAGGCCGATTGGGCGCGGCGCAAGTGAAGCCGGCCCTGGGCAACTGGTGCGACGGTTACGTGACAGTCCGCGGCACATGGTGCGAGCCACTCGACGGCAACGTCATCCGCCGGCTCAACAAGCGCCTCAAGGAAGTGCAAACTACGGGCGAGCCCAGCGCATGACGAACTTCAAAACGACCGATTCAGCTCCCGGGCTGCTCGTTAGCGTGCGCAGCGCTCTTGAATCGCTCGAAGCCCTTGCCGGCGGCGCCGACGTGATTGATGTTAAAGAGCCAGCACATGGCTCGTTGGGTGCGGCCGATACGTCGACGATCGCCGAAGTGGTGAACGCGGTAAGCGGTCGGGCAATCGTAACTGCTGCGTTGGGCGAATTAACTGAATTGGCGTCTCGTTCGGGATCGCACCTCGTACCCCTACCCAACGGAATATCGCTATTCAAGGTGGGGCTGGCCGGCTGCCGCCAGAATGTAAACTGGATGTCGACGTGGCAGGATGCCATCGCCCGTGTGATTTGCAGTAGAGACGCATCGGTGTGCCAATCGGTTGCCGTTGTCTACGCCGACTGGCCGGCCGCCAATGCGCCGGAGCCCATGGAGATTTTGCGCGCAGCCGTTCAATTCGGCTGCCCTGCCCTACTCGTAGATACCTGGGACAAATCGTCCGGCTCGCTCTTTAACCATTGGGCGGCGGCCGAGTTGAGTTGCTTCGCCGGTGAAGTCCGCTCGCACGGCATTCGTCTTGTGCTTGCAGGATCACTGACGGGCGCTGCGATCGTCGAAGCGGCGCGGCTGGGGCCGGATCTCATCGCCGTGCGAACGGCCGCTTGCGACGGTGGACGCAATGGGGCTGTGAGCCGCGAACGAGTGCGAGAATTGAAACAGTTACTTACCGCATTGAACCCAACTTCGTCGCCCTCAGGGGCGAAAGAATTTCCTTGACAACCAGCGCGAAAGTCGCATACTCGATTCGGCTTTCGTCGATTCGAAATGAGCCAGATTCATTGCGGGTGGGAGTGTTTCGCGAATTCGACGCTTCGGGGCCACTGGCTCTCCCAGTGTTTTGTGCGGTGGCAGAGTTGCGCTGGCGGCGCCAAATGGCACTCGAGCGCCGAACGATTTCAATTCGTGATGGAGCCGCTGGGCAAGGACTCCCGCGGCATGGCAAACCGGCGAATATCGAGAGTGCCACGATATGTCACGGATTCCGGCCGGTACCATGGACTTCTCATGAATGGGGGTAGGTGACGTGTCGAAGAGTGTCTTGGATGCGATTCGCGAAGGAGATTGGTTCTTTGAGCCGGCAGAAGTCGGGGCCAAGGAATTTCAAGCCACTAAGGCGATTCCGGGCACGCGGCAGAAACTAGATGTCTTGGCGTCGCGGGCCCGCGCCGGTTTGCCTTTGTGGCACGAAAAGGATCGAACCGATTACGAGGAATCGGAATTTGAATAGTTCCGATTGAGGTGAATATTCGGCGCGGCGAAATCATCTTTGCCCATTACCGACCGATGGACCGATTGACCCGTGATGATCGCGGGGCAAAGATTCAATATGCCCAAATTCAGCGTCCAAGTTCCCCATTCGCTTCCGCAAACGGAAGCGCGTTCGCGCCTCGAGCGGTTCGCCGAGAGTCTTCAGCAGAAATTCCAGAACCAGGTGAGCGAATTGCACCAGGCCTGGGAAGACGATACGCTCCGTTTCCGTTTCAAAACCTATGGCATTCCGCTCGACGGCGGCATCACCGTGGGCGAAAAAGAAGTGAACGTCGACGGCAACCTGCCCTTCTCCGCGATGATGTTCCGTGGAAAGATCGAGTCGACGATCCGCGAACAACTGGAACGCCTGTTGGCCTAAGTTTGCAGCGAGACGGGTCGTCCTCGACCCCGCATTTACGGTACCTCTGCCCTTCGCGGCACGATCCGCAACCGCTCACCTTCGCGCCGGTAATCGAGTCCCGCCGCACGCAGCAGTGCGTCGAGTAGTTCGTCCTCGTCGCTGTTCGCGACTGAAAACGACACGCGCGTATCCAACGACAACCCGGCGGCGCGCACGGCGTCACGATCGATTTCGATTGTCCAGCCAAGCCGCGCGCCCAGTTCATCGAGCACTGCGCCGATGGGCTGCTCCTGGACACGAAGCGTGTACACCTGCTTGGAGTTCTGCCGGGCCGGCCCGCGACGTGCTCGGGGCGCACGTCCGCGCAGCAGTTCGGCGAACTGTTCATGGTCCTCGAGTCGGGCGTCCACGGAGATCGTCTCTCCATCGACGCGTACTTGAGCCGCTGGCACTTGCCGCAAGAGCGCTTCAGGGTTCGAAAACTCGCCGGGCAAGCGATAGCGTCGGTTCAGTGTCAGGGGCTTCAATCGCACGATTTCCAGCGTTGGCTCCGCCGGCTTCGCTTCGAACGACAGGTCAAAACCTACGAGCAGGACGGTGAGCTGATCGCTTAATGCCAGCGCCGGAAGTTCGCCCGCTGGCCATAGATCGTGAGGAATATGCTCTGCCCCGCCGATGCGCCAACCGCGACGCTCCACCAGCGCCGTGATCAGTTGGCGCGGCTCTGTAATTCGTGGCCAGGTAACCGCCTGCTTCCGCTCTAGCCCGCCGCGCCGAGTCGCAGGCAGCCGGCCCACTTCTTCTCGCCGCACTGCGGCAAGCGTGCGCAATTGCCCGGCGGCGGCCAACGGGCCCAGATAGTGCAGCCGCGGCAGTTCACTGACGCCCAGCGAAGCGCTTGCCGCCAGGCCCTCCAGCACTTCCGGCAACGTCGCCGCTTCCACGTTGAGGCTTATGCGTAGGGTTGGATCGACTGCGCCGATCGACAAAAATCTGCTCGTCAAACAGCTCGTTCAATCGCCCGAGTGCATCCCGCAATGGCACGCGCTCCCAGTGAATCGTGGCGTTGCGGGGCGATCGGTTTTGGCCTCCGGCTTGGGTTGAGGCCGGGTTAGGTGTTTCACCAAGTGAGACTGCAGCCAGGCTGAAGAGCACGAAGATGCATGCGACGAAATTGCGTAGCTCGCGCGCGACCTCGCGCTTTCGCATGCCGGCGCCTTGAACAGCATTTGGCGCGCTTGTCAAGACTCCGCCGAAATTGAAAAATCGCGCGGCCAATGTGGATGTGAGTGTCAAGTGAAAAGCTTTTTGAATCGAGCGACGTCCAGCGTCAAACATTCATCGTGCCGCAAAAATCGTAGTTTTTCCAGCCGCACCGGCAACCATTATAGCCCGTCGAAAATTCCGGAGTCCATCGTCGCTCGCCCTCGTCGACAATCTAGGCGCATTCAGAATATTTTTTCGTTGTGCTTTGTGCATTTCTGATTAAACTCAAGCCATAGAAGATTGGCGGGCCGGCATGCATCGGGGGCTGCAAGCGAAGTGCAGGGCATTTCATTTCGCGTCCGGTTCGCTCGCGAAGGAACAGCGCAGCACATCAGGGCCTTGTGCAAGTTTTACGGAACGGCGCAGGCTCGTTGCCAATGCACCGGCGGAGTGGTCGGTGCCTCATCATTCAGGGACCGAGCCAAGGGACAGAGGCAGCAGGGTTGGTTCACTTGCCGAATCAAACATCCGTTCGAGTTGACTTCTTTGGGCCAGTTGAATTGGAGTCACAAGCGTGGACACCCGTCGAGTGCGCATCCCCGTCCTAGTCATTTATTACAACCGCTACCTGAGCAATAACGATTGTGCGGTGTTTTTGAAGCGAGTGGCCCGGCGCTACTCATGCGCGACGCTCGAGAAGCTCGCCGCGCGGGGCGACCATACGACGCGGCGAGCGGCCGTGCTGGCGCTGAGTATGTTGGGCGATTATTCGTCCAACGTTGTGCTGGGCCAGGCCCTCGTGGATCGTGACCGCGGCGTGCGAACCATCGCCGAAAGCGGCATCCGCGAGCTGTGGTGCCGCATCGGCACTCGAAAGCATCGCGAAACGCTGCGCACGATTGTGGAGCTCAACGACCAGCGGCGGCACTCGGATGCGGCCCGACTGGCTAACGAATTGATCCACGACTCGCCGTGGATCGCCGAAGCGTGGTGCCAGCGCGGCACGGCCCACTATCACTTGGGCCAGTACGAGGCGGCCATTCGCGATTGCCATCAGGCCTTGGAAATCAATCCGTATCACTTCACCGCGGCGGCGGGCATGGGACAATGCTATCTGTTGCAAGACAACCCCGTCGCCGCGTTGGAGGCTTTTCGCCGCGCCCTAAGGCTTAACCCAGGCCTGGAAGAAGTCCGCACTCAAGTCGTGCGCCTGCAGCGCTCGCTCAAGAAGGACTGATGTCATCGCCGATGAACCCCCGGCAAAGCCGGGGGCTGAGTTGCTGAAAGCGAACGACAACTGGCACGCGCGTCAGCCCCGGCTTTGCCGGGGGTTTTCCTGGGATTCAACGGCGCAAGATAGTGCCCTCTCGGCTGCCGTAGCAATTTGAGTTTGTCCCCGCGCGTACGTCGCTGGAACGGGTAACTGAGTCTTTGGTTCAGTTCGCCTGCTGAGCGGACAGCCAAGAGGGCACAGCGCCGACAATTTAGCGGAAGTCGGCCGCCTGCCACAAGCGTCTTAAAATCTCGCGGGAAAACGCCTGTCCGAACGGTAGTTGGGGTCTGTGACCCCGGCTTGCCGTCGCAAACCGGCCTCATAGAGGCCGGCTACAAAAACCGCGGCGCGGCGCGTATCGAACCAGCCGCCCGCGATGGATTCCCATCGCCTGGCGAACCGACACCGCGTAACGCTCGGGTGTCGAAGTAAACTGCTGCAGCGTTGCCTCGCTGGCGAACATGTAGAAGAGATTTTGATAATCGATGCTGTGCTCGCGCTTGCCAGGCACCTGCTGACCGTGATCGATCGCGAGCACTGGGTCCATGCCTGATAGGGCCGGGCTATATCGATCAGGGTCGGCCCAGAACTGTTGTTGCTCAGCCGGCCCAGCCATAAAGTACGTTCGGCCGCGATGCACGATTCCATAACGAGGATCGCCCGGCATCCATTTCCACTGCGTGCGCATGCTGACCGGGCAGTAGCCATCGAAACCAATCGGAATCGAGTTCGGCGCAAGCGCCTCAGGATCGGCCGCCTGCTGTGTCGACGGTTGCGGTGTCGCGGCGGCGATGGCCGGTGGTTGTGTCATCGCACCGCTCGGCAGAGACGCGTAGGGATTGATAAATTGGTGCGGTGGCGTTTGCGGCGTAGCAACTTCGTGGCTCACTTGAGGCACTTGGCCATATGGGTTGGGCACCGATTGCGGTGCCACAGGCGCGGGCACACCGGCTGCAGTACCGGCGAAGGTGCGGTCGCGCTGGCCGTCATGGCAGTTGTAGCGCTGTTCGCGAATGGGTTCGTGCCCATGGCATTGCGGTCTGAATTCGAATAAACCGCGTGGGCATCAAGAGCCGCCGGCGTGTTCGGTGGAATCTGCAAGCCGGCGTAGGCTGTGTTGATCTTCGATGGAACTGGGGCGGTTGCGGCTGCCTGAGCAAAGGCGCCACCCAAGCGCGTTGTATGCCGTCTTGCGAGTTGGGTCGTTTCCGCCAAGTAGGCGACAGCGGTCGGCGGGCTGATGGTCCTACCTACAACCTGACCGTCCGCGGTCATGACGACGTCGGTCGGCAGGTGCGTGATGCCGAACGACTGAGCCGTTTCCGGGTGCTCATTCGCGTTGATCTTCACCGGCACGAATTGCACTTGCAATGCGTTGGCAACAGTTGGCTGATTGAATACGGCCGATTCCAGCTTCATGCACGGCGGGCACGTTGGGGACCAGAAATGAACTAACACCAACCGCCCGGTTTGCCGGGCCGTCGCTTTGGCGGTCTCAAGATCGTACTGCCACTCGACGCCGCTTGTCGGAGTATTGCCAGCGAAGCCGACCTGTTGGCCGTCGGCGACTCGACTGAGCTTGCCGGAATTGAGCGCAGTCAGCACCGCGCACACCAGGAATATGAAATGCGGCCAGCGGCGTGACATGCAACGTCCCCTCGTCGTCGGTTGACTCATCGGCGCAGCAGCGAGCCGGGTCGTCCACGACCCCGGCAGCGCACGCACCGCGCCCGCTTTCGGTTATCGGTCGGCTAAGTAAGCGACTTGCCGTAAAATCTGAGGATTCTATCGACGGTGACGACGGCGCGGACTTGTCCGGCCGCTGACCGACCCACGCTATCTTGGCAGCGTCTCCAACCGCGTGAGCGAAGGACACAGCGGCACATGGGGAGGACAGGCCAAAGAGGCTTGCACGGCGTGTAAATGCGGCTGATTCCAACGCACCGGTTTGCAGAAAGCCGCGTGGCCAGCCGGCCAACGGCTGCCTGGGCCTAGAATCTTGGCTTTTTGCCAGCAAAGTCGTCCAAGGGAAGCTTGACATTTACCGATTTGTAGCTAAGAATACGCATGAGTTGATTGTCCTGCCTGTTTTGTGGCAGGTTCTACTGGCCAAATGCATTGGCTTGCGGCGGTTGACAACGTTTGAACGCCGTGCGGTAAGTCAAAGGCCGCCTCTTTGCCGTCAGGAATTTCTGGGCGAGAGGTATCCGTTTGAGCCTTGGCCTGGGACCTTCGAATTCGGTTCGATGGCCCCGTAGATGGGCCTTGGCAGGTGATGCTTATACACGCTTGATCGCGACCTCTGGGCGATCCACGTGCCTGTGCACGGGTGCTTGAGTGTCCGCGACGAGTTGGATCAATTTTGCCCGCGCCTCATTGTGTGCGCTGAACAGGGATACATGTCGCGCTTGATCGCCCGCGCGGTGGTCAATGCGCAATTCGACCAGTTGGCATCTTTCTGGTCGCGGTTCCGTGAACCCGCGGGGGATGACCGTCCGCTCTGTTACAACGTCGCGTAGCTTGACGTTGACTTAATCCATAGCTGACGATTCGGCACTCTAATTGCTTACAAGCATTGGCAGGCGCAGGCGGAGTTACCGGCCAAGGATCGGATTGCACTCGGGCGCAGACCAGAGCTTTCGGCCCAAATTTTGAGCACCGGAGTAAACGGCTATGGCCGATCAGGTGACGCGCAAGGAGCTGAAGGCACTTCAGACTCAGGTCGACGATCTAAGCAAGCAATTGGGCAGCTTCATCAATAAAACGTTCGAGGAGCGCATGTCCGGTGCTTACCGGGCGATCCTCGAGGGCGACAAGGTCGCCGAGCAAAAGGTGGCGCCTCTGAGAGATCAGATCTCCGCCATCGAAAAGCGCCTCACGGTGCTGGAGGACTAGTGTTTACGGCCGCTTCCTTTCGGTTGCGGCACTGTCGGAACCGCGAGGTTCCGCTCACTTTGGTTTCGTGTTTGTAAAGGATTAAGGTAAGGGCTTTGGATCACATGGCCAAAAAGAAACGTGGCGGCGGTGGCGGCGGTGGCGGCGGACGCTACCGCAATAACCGCCAGGGTGGATACAACCGAGGCGGCGGAGGCGGCGGAGGCGGCGGAGGCGGCGGCGGCGGCGGCCGGTGGCGGTGGTGGTGGACGGCGTCGTTCGCACGGGCCGACCCCAGATCGCGATCGCTACGAAGGCGAGTTTCAGGAAAACGGCGAGCCGCTGCCGCTCGTGGCCGGCTCCGGCGTGCTGGAAATGCACCCCAACGGCTACGGCTTCCTCCGCAACCCGGCCACCAACTTCACCCGCGAACGAACCGATCCCTTCGTGCCCGGCACGATGATCGAGAAGTTCGGCCTCCGCGAAGGCGTGCTGATCACGCGGCATGGTGCAGCGCCATCGCCAGCAGCAAGGCCCGCGGCTCAAGGAAATCCTCGACGTCGACGGCATGCCGCCGGAAGACTACATCAACGTCAAGTCGTTCGACGAGCTCACGCCGATCAACCCCGAAGAGTGGCTGCAGCTGGAAACCGGGCCAGCAGCCGCTCACCACGCGCGTGATGGATCTGCTCACGCCGCTCGGCAAGGGCCAGCGGGCGCTGATCGTCGCCCCGCCGCGCACCGGCAAGACGATCCTCATGCAGCACATCAGCAACGGCATCACGACGAACTATCCCGACGTCACGATGATCGTGCTGCTCATCGACGAGCGGCCGGAAGAAGTCACCGACATGCAGCGGAACGTCAAGGGCGAGGTCTTCGCCTAGCAGCCTCGACCGCGACGTCGAAAGCCACGTGCGCCTGTCGCAGCTCACCGTCGAGCGCTGCAAGCGCCTGGCCGAAATGGGCAAGGACGTGTTCATGCTGCTCGACTCGATCACCCGCCTGGCCCGCGCGTTCAACAAGTGGGTCGGCAACACCGGCCGCACCATGAGCGGCGGCGTCGACATCAAGGCCATGGACATCCCCAAGAAGCTCTTCGCCACGGCCCGCGCGTTCGAAGAAGGCGGCTCGCTCACCGTCGTCGGCACCGCGCTGATCGACACCGGCAGCCGCATGGACGACCTGATCTTCCAGGAGTTCAAAGGCACCGGCAACATGGAGCTGGTGCTCGACCGCAAGCTGTCCGACCGCCGCGTCTGGCCGGCGATCGACATCGAGCAATCCGGCACCCGCCGCGAAGAAAAGCTGCTGCCGCCCGACACGCTGCACGCCGTCACCATGCTCCGCCGCACGCTGTCGACGATGCACCACGTCGACGCGATGGAGCAGCTCACCACGAAGCTCAACAAGTTCAAGTCGAACGCCGAGTTCATCAAGCTGATCCAAGGCGCACCGGCGATGGATTAATTGCTTCTGAAATTGTGCCATCAAACATTCTTTGGACGATCGGCCATTCGAATCGCGACCTGGCCGACTTTATTGCTCTGCTCGCGGCCGAGAAGATCGAAGTCATTGCCGACGTGCGGCGGTTCCCCGGCTCGCGTCGCTATCCGCAATTCGGCCGCGATGCACTTTCCGTAAGCCTCCGCGAAGCCGGCCTGGAATACGTCCATTTCCCCGTTCTTGGGGGCCGGCGCAGAAATCGCGGCGAGTCCCTGCAAAACGCCGGCTGGCGCGTGGCCGCGTTTGCCGCCTTTGCCGACTACATGCTTACCGACGAATTCGCAGGCGCAGTTCCAACAGCTTTCGACCCTCGCCTCGCAATCCCGCACGGCAATTATGTGCGCAGAAGCGCTCCCTTGGCGCTGCCATCGGCGACTCATCGCCGATCAGTTCGTCGCGCACGGCTGGACCGTCTGGGACATCGTTGGCACCAATCAATTGCGAGAGCATATTCTCCCAACCTTCGCCAAAATGGTGAATGGCCAGCTTGCGTATCCAGGCTAAAGCGACGGGAAACGCCCGATCTCCGCTCTCAGCATGTCGCTTTGGACTCGCGGTATCGTTTGTCGCCTGTTGAATCAAAACCAGTGCGGTTCTACGATAAAGCGTCTAGCGTTATGCGCGGGTCTCCGTTCGGCTGCGACCCGGCACACGGCAAATCCGTGTGCCGTGTGCCCGCACGGCCGAAGCCATACCCCGCATTCGGAGGGTAAGCGAATTGGCCAGCAGCCACACTGGAAATGTGGTGCCCCGCAAGGGGTTGTGGGTTCGAATCCCATGCCCTCCGCTTCACTTAACTCTTTCAACGGCAACATGTTTGCCGTTTTTTTTGCGCAAGTTTTCCTTCGTCGGATCGCCGGTGAAGTGTCGTTTTTGCCTCTCAGATGACGCTTGTGCCGTCACCCGCCGTCACCACGAGGTGACAGGTCAGTAGTGCCGGTGGCCCTGAGTGTGGTGCCTACGGGCGCGATCGGCTCAGGCAGCGATTCCAGCGCGCCGACCACGTTGTGCATCGCCACGTGCGTGTAGCGCTTCATCGTGAGCTCGATCGTCGAGTGACGGGCCAGGCTTTGAGCAACGCGTGGGTGCACGCCGGCGTCCGCCAGGTCCGATACGTACTGATGGCGCAGCGCAGTGAAAGTCGAACACGCGGCCGGCCGAGTCGCGATATTCGATCTCCGCCGCTTCCAGGTCCTCGCGCAACATCTCGGCCGCGTGGCGTCGCCACGACCCGGGCCAGAGCACTAGCGTATCCACCCACAGCAACGGCTGCCCTGGTCGCTTCGCGAGCCACACGCGCAGTCGCTCGGCGAGCCACATGGGGATGGGTTGCTCCTCGCGCTGGCGGCGTTTCGAGTACGCCGCTTCGACGATCACCACGGGTGGCTCGTGGCCGAGCAGCAGCGAGTCCGTCTTGAGGCTCGCGATCTCTGAGGCCCGCAGTCCGGTACCGACGGCAAACCGATAGAGCATCGCGCGATCCGGGCCGGCCAGCTCTCGGACGATCTCTGTGCTTTTGTCGGCGGTATCGATCAGCTTCGCCAGCTCGGCGTCGATGAGCGTGCGACGCTCGTGGCGGACGTCGACCTGCTCTCTCAGCTTCGACACGTGCACCAGCGGGTTGTCGGGCAGGCGGCTCGTCCGCACGCACCACTGGCAAAAGTTTTTCGCCGTGGTGAGGTAACTATTGCGCGTGCTCGGGCCCGCGCCGATCTTTTTCAGCTTGAGCGTGCCGCCTCCCTGCCTAGCCAGATCATTCAGGCACGCATCCACGCGGTCAGCCGTCACGTGCTCCAGGCGTGTGCAGCTGGCCGTCACGATCTTCAGTCGGCCGATCGTTTCCTTCACGTAACGCGGTGCGCGGCCCTTCGCCTCCAGGTGCTCTTTGAACTTCTCGATGTGCTCCGAGAGTGGTGCCTGGCGATGCTTCGCGAAGCGATCGATGCGCAGGTCCTCGGCGTCGCTGATTCGCCGACGGAGCAGCTTCTCAGCCACGTCACGCTTGGGCGACAGCTTCACATACTGGCCGCGGACCAGGCCGTACCACTCACGCGAGAGCGAGGTTTCCGCTTTACACGCGGGCGTGCTCTTGTTCACGCGCCGCCCGTTAAGAATGTAGCGCGTGAGTTTGCGTCGAAAGACTGTCGACATGGTGAACCTCTCTTGCACGCCCGTGGCGAGCGGGGCTGCGGGTGCAAGACCGCGAGTTACCCGCCCACCACGACAGAGGACGATTGAACGATTCATTTTAGGACAGCCCGATGGCTGCCGAAACTGATTTGGTTAACTCCGTACCTGGCAAGGTGCTCCGCAATTGGACCGTCCTCAGGTTCCGGTAACTCGGCCACTTACACCACACGATCTCGGCCTCGTGCTTGAGCCGGTCCCAGGCCTGCGCACCGATCAGCTCGAGCCCGTCCTGCTCCGAGGCCAAATTGACCGTCAGGATCGTCGGTTTGCCCGAGCAATATCGCTTGTCAATTAGCAGCAACAGGTTGCTCGCTTCGTAGCGCGACAATTCGCCCGTCGGGGGCAGCGGGTCACTGAGCACAAGCAGCGATGGCGAGTAGAGCGCAGTAAATCGCCTGCGCTTCCGAGCGATCGTTTTTGATGCCATCGCGCATTTGGGTGTACCACTGCAGGCAGCGGACCCATTTCGCCGAAAAGCCACGGGAGATCGCGTAGCCTGCAATTGCAAACGCAAGATGATCCTTGCCCGTCCCCACTTTGCCGATCAGAAGCAAACCGCTTCCGCTTTGCACGCGCTCGCGGATGGCCGACACGTAGGCCCGGCACTGTTCGACTGCGCGAAACTGCTCGGCCGCGCTCACCTCGAAATTGTTGAACGTGTTGCGGGCGTAGCGCACACCCGCATCGCGTGCCAGCTCATTGAAGCAATTAACTCGCTGTGCTTCGCTGAGTGGACCGACAACCCACGGCTCGCCGTCATCAGACGAAACCGCGTCGCCGGTCGAGTCCTCTTCGCCGCGATCCACCATTGCGATGTCGCCTTTCGGTTAGAGGGAATTCAGAGGATTTAATTCCTATAGAGGCGTCGTTCGACCGGCCAGCCGAGGCGGCGCATAAGAGAATTATTGAGTCGGACAACTCGCACGGCCGGCGGCGGGACCAGATCTGGGCAGAGCTTGGCATGTCGCCGCTGGCGATCGCTCTGGAGCACTTAGTAGAGCTTGCTCAAATTTCGAGCGAGCCAATCGCCGTAGGTACCGCTGAAGATATGCTGGCCTGTTATCAAGCAAGCGCCTGGCGTGCTGATGATCAAATGCTTCGCGCGCTCGCGGTGGTTCAATCAGATAGCGATTTGGCGGCTGTCGAGACGGTATTGCGCAAGCTATCTGCCGTGGGCTACAGAGGCAGCGCATCATTTGCAGAAAGTCGTCGCCAACGATGGCTATCCCGGCAAGATGATAACGAACGCCGAAGTTGTGGAGACCGACGCTGGAACGTGTTACCTGTTTATCGATGGCTTACGTCTTGACCTTGCCAAGCGACTCTTGGTCCTATTGGAAGACAAAGCTGTCAAGGTCCATTCCTCCGTTAGTTGGACCGCATTGCCGAGCGTCACGTCGACGGCCAAGCCTGCCGTCACACCGGTGCGACATCTTATCAAAGGAGCCGACATCAACAATGATTTCACGCCTGATGTCGCAGCCACAGGGAAGTCGCTAAAGGGCGGCTATCAGCTGCAGAAACTTTTGGAAGACGAGGGCTGGCAAAAGTTGGGAAAAGCCGAGATGGGAGACCCAACGGGTCGCGCGTGGTGCGAGATTGGCGATATTGACCATGAAGGTCACGAACGCGGTTGGAAGTTGGCCCGTCACGTCGACTCGTTGCTAGGGGAGGCGGTAGAGCGTGCGGAACAACTTCTGGCGGCAGGTTGGAAGGAGATACGGATCCTCACCGACCACGGTTGGTTACTGCTGCCTGGAGGGCTGCCCACAACCTCGCTTGCTCCCTCATTGTCGGAGAACAAATGGGGACGCTGCGCGGCGCTAAGCCCGGCGCGTCCAGTTCGGAACTCATGTTCCCTTGGTTTTGGAATCCAACACAAAGCTTCGCTCTCGCTGAAGGAATATCGTGTTATCGCGATGGGATTCAATACGCGCATGGTGGGCTCAGCCTGCAAGAGTGCGTTACCATGAGTTTCACCGTGACAAGTGGCAAGCCGACATTAGGAAATGTCCGCATCACAGAAATCAAATGGAATCAATTGCTTTGCAAAGTCGTCGTGTCCTCTCTAATCGAGGGCGTTACTCTGGATGTTCGCACGCACGCTGGAAATGCGTCAACGAGTCAGGTGGCGAGCCAGAAGCAATTCAACAATAAGTCAACATGTTCGGTAATCATCAAAGATGAAGACCTCGAAGGACACGAGTGCTGGGTGGTGCTGCTCGATGAGAACGGCAACGTACTTGCTCAGGAATCCACAGTAGTTGCCGAGGAAAGTTAAATGGAACTGGATCATCTCGATCATATCGCTGCCAAGGCTCTCGACGGGTACTTAGTTCGTAAGGACCTTGTACGTACTTTCAGCCGCCAGTTTCCCGTGCCGACCTACGTCGTGGAGTTCATGCTTGGCCGTTTCTGCGCAAGTATCGACGAGGAGGAGATCAACGAAGGCCTAGGCATCGTCGAGAAGCAACTAAGGTCACGGACCGTCAAAGCAGGCGAGGAGGAACTATTCAAAGCCAAGGCTAAGGAAGACGGTACAGTCAAGATTATCGACGTGATCAGTGCTCGCCTCGACACCCGCAGCGATTCCTACTTAGCAAAGCTTCCCAGTCTTCAGCTCAACGACGTTAGAGTTACCTCAGAGCTGGTGAATAACAACGAGCGAATGCTGACCGGCGGGTTTTATGCGGAAATCACACTTGAATACGACTCTGTCATAGCCCAACAAGCCGGCGGCCGGCCATTCGGCGTGGCCAGTCTACGAGAAATCCAACTTTCTAAACGAGACGTTCTCGATACGTTGGCGGCGGCGAGGCAACATTTCTCGACCGCTGAGTGGAAAGCATTTCTTCTCCGAAGTATTGGACTCGAAGCTCAGCGCTCTCGATGAGCGTGCGGCGGATGCATACTTTCTTCGTATGGTTCCGTTTGTTGAAAGAAATTTCAACCTCGTCGAACTTGGTCCACGGGGAACCGGCAAGAGTCATCTTTTTCAACAAGTATCACCTTATGCGCGCTTGATTTCGGGCGGCAAGGCGACTGTTGCCCAAATGTTCGTGAACCTTTCAACCGGCCAACGTGGCCTTGTTTGTCAATATGACGTTGTCTGCTTTGACGAAGTCTCGGGAATCTCGTTCGATCAGAAAGACGGCGTCAACATCATGAAAGGTTACATGGAATCCGGCGAATTTAGTCGCGGGAAGGAAACAATCCGCGCCGATGGCGGCATCGTTCTCGTTGGCAACTTTGAGGTTGACGTCGAGCATCAACAACAGATTGGGCACCTCTTTGGGCCGCTCCCTCCCGAAATGCGCGACGATACGGCGTTCATGGACAGACTTCATGCCTATTTGCCTGGGTGGGATATCCCGAAAATTAGCAGGGCCTGTTAACTGATCATTTTGGACTCGTTAGTGATTTCCTTTCCGAATGCTGGAATCAATTGCGTAAGCAGAGCCGCGTTTCCGCTCTGCAGGGCCGAGTGTTTTTTGGCGGTGCGTTAAGCGGCCGCGACACCAATGCAGTGAACAAGATCGTAAGCGGCTTGCTCAAGCTGCTGTATCCCGGCGAATCGGAGGTGTCAGACGAAGATCTTGAGTGGGCTGTTCGCTTGGCGCGAGAGTCGCGGCGCCGCGTCAAAGAGCAGCAAAAGCGAATTGGCGCCGCCGAGTTCCGTAACACACATTTCAGCTACGTCATGGGTGAAAATGGAGTCGAGAAGTTTGTGACGACGCCAGAGCTACACAGTGGTGGAGGAATCGGTGCTGATCCGTTAGAGCCCGGGCAGGTGTGGACAATCAGTCCTGGTGCTCCGGACGAGAATCCAGGGCTATTTCGCATTGAAGTGACGGAAGGGCCAGGCTCCGCCGTGAAGATTCTTAACAAGCCAATACCGCCAGCATTCAAAGAATCGATCAGCTTCGCACAACAAAACCTGTATGCACGGGCTTCGCAGCTCGTCGGCGATAAGGATCCGCGACAGCACGAATTCTCCATTCAACTGAGAGGCTTTGATGCCGCCAAGTCTGGAGCAAAGATTGGCGTGGCCTCTCTGCTTGCGATGTGCACAGCGCTACTTAAGAAGAGCGTAAGGGGCGGCTTAGTAGTATGTGGGGAGATAAACCTCGGAGGGTCAATCGAACCGGTGCATAATGCGGTTTCAATCGCTGAAATCGCTGTTGAGAAGGGAGCCACAGCGTTGCTCATGCCGATCTCTTGCCGCAAGCAGCTGTTTGACTTGTCGGATGACATGGCCACGAAAGTCGACATTCAGTTTTATTCCGACGGACGAGATGCCCTGTTGAAGACGATTCAGGAGTAGCCGGCGGCGACGACCGGTACTTCATGGGGTCTAAGTTGTATAGATAGTTTGGCAAGTGGCGCGCACGGTGATCGCGTCTTGAAGGAAACTTGGTAGTGGCTATCCGACTATCAGCCTCATTGATGAAGTGCGCTATCAAAACGGTCGCCAACGTGCACATCCCGCATCGAATGTTCGTCGCAGATGTGGTCCATCAGGACTGTTGCCAGCTGGAGCAAGTCCTCGTAGCGCCCACGTTTCAAGTTGCGACTTTGCGCGGCGGGGGTCCTTCCCCGCGGGGGTACGGGGGGCGGCGCAGCCGCGGATCGCCGTGTTTTTTCACGCCACGTAGGAATACAACTAAGTAAGTAAGCGTGAATTCTGGCGCACGAGGACTGGGCAAAATGGGGTAGCTAATGCATCAGAATTCCTCGAGAAATGCAAAGTAAGGGAATGCGGCCGAACTCTCATGCGCCTTGCTTAGTCGGCCAGGACAGAGCCTAGCGACCGCCCAGCGGGCGTGTCGATCTGAATATCGCGTTGAGCCCGCCGAAGGCAGGCCAGGCAGGGTCGATGTGTATCCATCGCGCCACAACGGCAGCGGGCAACACGCCGCGATGGACTAGCGCTGAATGGATTTTCCTAATCACGTCGAGTGGGAGCTCCAATGCGCTTCAATACAAAGCTAGTGCATCTGGCTTGATGTGGGGATGTGTCTACTAATGTGACCTATTCAGTCAATCCGGGGCCCTGACGCCCGACCAGCGAAGCGTGCTTCCTGGAACGCTTACCATGGTTCTGACACTGCGGCGAACTTCAATGACAATATACCGAGTGGTGTCCGATATACTCGCGACGTGAGGATAGTACGCCGCAAGATTACGGCAGCAATGACCACGTCATCACTTCTGTATCACAGGAACATCGATTGCGATTTCGACGGGTTCGTCGGCGTCGGCGGCGATCGTCACTTCGTGCTCGAATGTGGGCGGTACATAGTTAGCCGAGAGACGCGTCTCAAGCGTCGGCTTTTCGCGCCAGCACTGGATATTAACAGAATAACGGCCGGGGATAATTCCATCGCCTGCGTCGAAAGTGGTCAACGTAAAGTTACCCTTTTCATCGAATTCTCCCCGTGCCGGGCGCCGCGGAAACGGCTCGGTAACTTCGACCGGCGCAAGCGTGATTTTTCCGGTTGCGGGTGGAGGACCGCCGCTGAATGTGATTGTGCCCTGCACTTTCTTTGTGACGGGGCCTCGGCCGCCGCAACCCGCGACGGACGTCGAAACGAGAAAAGCCGCGCAAACGAGTTTTACGCTCCGCTGGCCACGATTCCATTTAATCATAGCGGCAATCGACATCGAGTGGTTCAGGGCGACCGTGCGATGTTTAACGACTAAAACATTAGAATCTCACGCGGAGGCGCCGAGGACGCAGAGAAAGGTGAACACAGCCCTCATCTGCGCGATTTTCGTGCCTCTGCATGAGCCTGTTCGTTCACATTTTCCGAATTGCTATTCAGGGAAATTCACGGCCTCGTCACCCTTGCGAGTTCCGATTGCTGCGTAAATGAAATGGTCGATGGCATCGCTGATGAATAGCACGGCCCCGTCGCCCATCACAAAGTTCGCGCCGCCCGGGTGCATGCTCTTGAAGCCGGCAACGCGTGACCAATCCAGATACTCCGGATTTCCGTCGTCGGTTTCCATAATGTTGATTGGAACCGAATGCGAGGCCACGGGAAAATTGAGGTTGTAGAGTCCGTTAAAGACGCTGTGCGCCGGTAACGTTTCGCCGGCCATGACGGTTTTGCTCAATCCGTCGGTGACTTGCCGAAAGCTGTACGCCGTGGGAAACCGTGCGAACATGCCGGATGCTTCGCCGCGCTTCGCAGTGGTGTCGGTGCAGAAAGGATAGGCGCCGGCATCCTGCGTGCCCCACGAGCAACCACGGCAACACCACAAACCAGTGCCGCGCCCCTGATTGGGGCAGAAGTCACATCCGTCAGGGTTCGTGGGACCGATGCTTACGGGATACCAAAGGCCTTGAACGCGGGAGGGGTTCCAAGGTCCGGGCGTATAACCGCCGGGAGCGTTGCCGCGCTTATCCAAAAACGGCTCGGATGCTCGCGGATCGCTTGGGCAGATAAACGCTTGCACCAGGTTACTTGTGAGCAACGGATCAAGCAGGGTGGCGAACGCGCTGCTGTTCCAAAACGGCCGCTGGTTTCCGTTGGGACGCGCCAGATGCTGTTCGTGGATGTCGTCAAGCCGATCGTAGAGATTCTGCTCCTCGATATAAGGAAAGATGATGACGGTGAAAGGATAACCAGTTACCGCATCGGCTCCGCCGCCATAAGTCGTCGCGGGCGGAAGCTGGTTGTACGTGCCGTGATAGTTTTGCATCGCCAATCCAATCTGTTTCAGATTGTTGACGCATTGCGTGCGGCGCACCGCTTCGCGCGCCGCCTGAATGGCCGGCAGTAAGAGAGCGACGAGGATGCCAATAATCGCGATAACGACCAGTAGTTCGACAAGCGTAAACGCAAAGCGTTTACGCTTGCTCACCACCCTGAGCTCGCCGAAGGGCAGCTCGACCAGCGTGAAGGCGGCCGCTTGACGCGCGCGGCGGTAAGCGGATGTTACGGGCGCGCTCATTCGTTATGCCTCCGAAACCGCCGGAGTTGCGCCGGGTTCATGTTTGCAGGCCCGTGCTTTTTGGTCGGCTAGGACCATTTTTGCCAGCTGCCGGCCGCGAAGATTTTCGGTCCCGCATTGGCTCAAATCATTTGACAACCCGCGTATTGGAAGTCGAGAATACCACGCGTTGCTGCCCGGCGTATTGTATCAATTCCCCTTGCGTTTTGTATCAATTGACCATGCAGCCGCAACTCATTGGCCCTGAGTTTCAGGCAGAGTTCTTTCGCGAGCACCCGACGTTTCGC
This sequence comes from uncultured Planctomycetota bacterium, assembly GCA_963713365.1. GTDB lineage: Bacteria > Planctomycetota > Planctomycetia > Pirellulales > Lacipirellulaceae > JABDGM01. The sequence continues at coordinate 213,462 of CAVQLN010000020.1, forward strand.
TCGCTGATGGATCTGTTTGACTGCCTCCCGGCGCCTTTTTCTATGCAAAGGATGTAAATAGTCGCTTCATTCATCTAAACCGCGCGAACCAGTCAATTTACGGCGTCGACCGTGAGGACCCGCTGCTGGGACGCACCGACCGCGATTTTCATCCACCGGCGCTTGCCGAGGCCTACATTGCGGAAGACCAGCGCGTGATTGCCAGCCGCAAGGCGTGCTTCAACCAGGTTTGGCTGGTTCCGTATCTGCACGGTCAATTGCAGTGGTTTGTCTCCAGCAAGACGCCGCTCATCGATGAATCCGGCGATGTCGTGGGCATTGCAGGTGTCATGTATCCAATCGAAACTCCGGGCGAAGAGCAATCCCGGTTCGGCCGACTGGGTCCGGCCATTAAATACATGGAGCAGCATTTCTGCGAGGAATTCTCGATGTCGGACCTGGCAGAAAGGTCGGAGCTGTCGGCGACGCATTTTCACCGGCTGTTCCGCCATTTGCTTCGGATGTCGCCGACTGACTATTTGCTCGCGCTGCGCATCCAGGAGGCGCGCCGACTTTTGGCAATGACCTCTCATTCGGTGGCCGAAGTGGCTTTCGCGACGGGCTTTTATGACCAAAGCCACTTCACGAAGCGATTCCGCCATGCGACCGGAATGACGCCGCGGCAGTACCGGCGCAGCTTCGGATAAAAGTCGCTTTTGCGTGAGTCCTCGGACGCTGCCCCCAGTCACTCCGGTGATAGCAGGAATGGACTGAGGGTCAAATCGTACCAAAACGGACGCCGCCGGTTACAAGACAACCGGTCGCTGGCCGACTTAAGATCGACGCCGATTTCGTCATTTGGTGGCGGTCCCAAACGATGACTCGAGCCATGCCCGAGTTGCGCGGCACATCCGATTACTGTTGGGCCGTACAATCGCGGCGGATTCTCTTGACGGTGGTCTTCGCATCTGTGGAGGTAGTCTCATGAAACGATGTGTGGGGGTTTGTCTAGCTTTCGCCTTAATTGGAACCATTACGCAGAACGCATCTGCGGCGTTGGTTGCCTACTACCCGTTTAATGGCAACGCAAACGATAAAACGAATAGCAACGTTAATTTGAATCTAGTGGGAGACGCCGGATTTGCCGCAAGTGTTAATCCGGGGCTGGGCACGGCCCTGTCGACCGATGGCAGCGGCGACGGTGCAATTGCACCTAGTTTTGTGAAAATTACTACAAATAACATGACGGCGGTCGCCTGGGTTAACGCGAACAGTCTCGACGGCGATTGGAACTCGATCGTGAAGAACTGGGGAACGAGTGTCGGCGGGCAGTTTCACTTTGGCTTGGGCAGCGCGGCTGCCAACACACTTCAGAGCATCGTCGCGGGGGCAACCAACGTTGCTGCCCCCGGCAACCTGCCAGCCAACGAGTGGGTGCATGTTGGGTTCGTGCTCGACTCGGCTGCATTGCAGCATCGCCTCTACATAAACGGCGCACAGGTCGCAAGCGCCGCCTACACTGGGACGCTTGGACTCGGAACAGCCACCGGACTAGGCATCGGCCACAAACCAAACAACGACGGCAGCGCCTTGGATGCCGGCGGTGGGCCAGGACCATGGAACGGCCGCATCGACGAAGTTGGCCTGTATAACGAAGCGCTCAGCGCCGCGCAGATTCAGACGATTTATCAAAATGGTCTGGCCGGCATCCAGCTCGACGGCACGAGCGTGCCGGAGCCAGCGACGCTCGGCGGACTATTGCTCGGCTGCGTTAGCCTGGTCGCCGGGATACGCAGGCGCGGCAATTAGACGCTCTGCAAGTCAAACCAATACGGATTACCATTGCGCCGAGCGGTTCGCTCGTGCGTTGCAGCTTAGCCGCACGCGCGAGTCTGTTTGGATGCAATGCGTACTTCGCCGCGCGACGGCTGGTCGTCGCCCGCCCGGCGAAGTTTTTTTCGTTGAGTTAGCCACGGGAGAGTTACTATGAGGCGCCTCCGAAGTTTGGCCGGATTAAACGTGGTGCTGCTATTCTTTGCAGCTCCGTTGCAAGCCCAGACTCTCGTACATCGCTGGGCATTTGAAAACAATTTCAACGATACGTCCGGCAGTGGGAACCACGGGGCAGCCAGCGGAGCGCCGTCGTTTGTAACTGGTCGGTTCGGTCAAGCCGTTTCGATTGCCAGCCCGACCGACGGGGTGCATGTCGACTTTGGCGCCACGAATTTGCCGCTCGCCGGCACCGACAGTTGGAGCATGAACGTGTGGGCCAAGTTGGATGTGGCCCCGGCCGAGCTGGAATATTTGGCCGGATTCGGCATCAATGATGGTTTCATTGCCCTCGACACGGGTGCTGCACGGTCATTTATCACGTTCGATGCCGATGCCCTGCCTCTGCCGCGCAACAATTTTTTCTTTTGGGGAGGCGCACGCGACTTGGACTCTGGCCTCGAGTACGACGCCGACAGCCAGTGGCACATGTACACCATCACCTACAACGGCACGGCGATGAATATGTACAAAGATGCCGTTCCGGTGTTCGCCACGCCACGCACAGTCGTGTTGACCACCGCTTTCGATGAGGTTCATGCGGGCAATCCTTCGAATTGGAACAGCAATTTCGACGGCTCGCTCGACGAGTTCTCAATTTTCAACGGCAGGTTAACTGAGCCGCAGATTGGTGGGTTGTTCGTAAACAACGATATCAATCAACCAGTCGCGTTCGACCCGTCGTTCACAGTAAATCGTGATACGGGCGAGGTCGTGCTGACAAATAGCTCCAGCTTTCCAATCGAAGTGTTGGGGTACACGATTCGTTCGGCTTCCGGTTCGCTCAATCCAATGTCATGGAGCACGATTGCCGGCCGCTTCGATGCGCCGCCGGTCGGCGACGGCAGCATTGATCCGAATCATGACTGGACTGTGCTGACGAACACGAATACCGCGTTCAGCATTGAGCTGAGCGAAGGCGTGCCCGGAACCGATGGCGGCACGATTGCATTAGGAAAGGTAGTCAATTTTGGGTCTTCCTGGGTTGCCACACCGACCGAGGACCTGGCCATCGATCTCTTGCTGGATGACGGACAAGGCACAATTAAGACCGTGTTGGCCGAATTCAGCGGCAATGGAGGGCAGCCGTTTAAGCTCGGCGACCTCAATACGGACGGTTCCATCAACACCGCCGACTGGCAGCTTTTCCGCACGGCGCCTCTAGCGAACTTTCAAGGCCGCACGCGCGCCGAAGCTTATCTGGGCGGCGATCTGGATAGCGATTTCGACAAGGACATCGACGACTTTTCTCGCTTCGCGAAGCTCTATGACGCAGAAAACGGCGCCGGCGCGTTTGCCGGACTTTTCGGCGTGCCCGAGCCGGCCACAGCGGTTCTGTTAGGCATGTTTGGACTGATCGCTGCAACTCTTCGCAGAAGTCGACGTGTTACGATGGCGGCACTCGTCGTCCTGACGATCACGTTGTGTACTGCCAATGAAGCCTCGGCGATTCTGTGGGGACACTACCCACTCAACGAAAATGCCGACGAGGCGACGGGCAACAACATCGACCTGAACCTGGTGGGCGATACGACGTTTGGCGGCAGCGTCCATCCAGGTCTGGGGCCTGCGATTTCGTTTGACGGCGCGGGCGACGGCGCTATCGGTGAGAACTTCAACAAGTTCACGACGAACGATGTGACCGTGGTGGCCTGGGCGTACGCGCAGAGCTTGGCTGGCGATTGGAACACGATCGTGAAAAACTGGGGGCAGACCGTCGGCGGGCAGTTTCATTTAGGGCTCGGCAACGTCGCTGCAAACACGCTGCAGAATCATATCCCGGGCAACGGGCCAGCCACGGCGACGACGGATTTCCCGGCTGGCCAGTGGGTGCACACGGCCTTTGTGCTGGATTCGGTTGCGCTTCAGCATCGCCTTTATTTGAACGGCGAGTTGCTTGTGACAGCCGCGTACAACGGAACGCTCGGCCCAGGCGGGGCGACCGGTCTGGGAATCGGCCATAAGCCGAACGACAACGGTTCGGCGCTGGATGGAGGCGGCGGTCCCGGCCCGTGGAACGGCCGAATCGACGATGTCGGTATGTATAACCAGGTGCTGTCAGCAACACAGATCCGCGAGATCTATCAAGACGGACTGGCTGGCATTCAACTTGATGGAACGGTTACGCCTTACGTCAGCATTGAAGTCGATCGCGCAACGCGCGAAATCAAATTGCGAAACACGACGGCGGGACCTGTTTCGTTCAGTGCGTATCAAGTTTCCAGTACCGCCGGCTCGCTGCAACCGGCCGGTTGGCAAGACCTGGCCGGCAACCCCGGCTTCCCCACGGGCGATGGCACAGGTAACGGCTGGGAGAAAGATTTAGCCAGCAATACGCAGCAGTTGCTGGAAACTTTCCTCACCGGCTCATCCAACCTCGCCGCCGGCGGACAAATCTCTTTGGGCAACATCTTTGCCGGCGGCGCCGAAGACCTCGCATTCCGTTTTCGCACCGCCGGTGGAACGGTGATTGACAGCCTCGTGAATTATGTCGGCGTCGCGCCGGCCCTGTTTGGTGATTACAACAACGATCAGCGCGTCGATGCGGCCGATTACGTGGTGTGGCGAAAGCTGCTCGGTTCAGCGGTCACTCTGCCCAATGAGAACCCGACCGTGACACCAAACCAAGTGACAGCCTGAGGACTACACCGTGTGGAGAAACAATTTTGGTGCGGGCTCCGGCGGATCATCCGCGTCGCTGGGAGCGGCAGTTCCCGAGCCGCAGACCGCGTGCCTGCTCGGCTATGCCGTTGCCGTCGTTGGCTTTTACCTCGGCCGGCGCTATTAATTGCAGAACAGAGCAATTGTGCATCTCGCGCACGAGCGACTCTCGCTCGTTCGATCCAAATTTTATTCACTATCGCCGCAGCACGAATATCTTTGCGGGAGTCAGTATTGAAGTTCATTCGCTTTGCAGTTTTCGTTGCCCTGGCCGCGTCGTGCACGACGGCCGTTTTCTCGCAGTCGCCAATTCCGACGGGACCGTTGAAGGTTCGATTGCAGCCGGTTGTCAGCGGCCTGAGCGGCACTCTCACCGGCAACACGGCGAACTCGCGGCGGCAATTCATCCCCATCGACATGTCGCCCTTGGGCGATGGCCGGCAACTGGTGTTTACGCTTGGCGGACATGTGCGATTGCTGCAGGCCAACGGTACGCTGGCCGCTGGCGCCTACTTGGATACGTTCAATAACGTCAGCTCGCCGTTGCCGGGCGACTTGAACTTCCGCGACATCGGCAACACCGGAATTGCCGTGCATCCTGGTTTTCTAAATCCGCAGAGCCGCGGCCATGGCAGGTTCTATACGCTCACGGCCGAGCTGCCCGACATCTTTCCATCCGACTTTGATGATGGCGTCAGTTCCGCAATGGACAGCGTCGTCACCGAGTGGACCGTGGCACCGTCGGCGATCAACAGTGCCACGCAGCTCAGCTTGGGAACGAACGTCACGAAACGCGAGATACTCCGCTCAGCGACGCCCGGAATTATTCACACGTTGATCGACATCGCATTTACGAACGACGAGTACTTGGTCATTCCCAGCGGAGACGGCGGCGGCAACGCGTTTCCCAACACCAACGGCAGCGCCTTTGGCCAGGACCGCTTCACGAATGCCCAGGACCCAACGAACATCATGGGTTCGGTCCTGCGCATCGATCCGCTATCGCTGCCCGGGGACACGCGGCCTGTCGGCGGCCGCAACGGCCAGTACCGTTTGCATCCACAGAACTGGGGGCTCGCCACGGGCGATCCGGACATCCCCGGCGAAACGATGGCGTACGGCCTGCGCAGCCCGTATCGAGTTACGGTGGATCGACAATCGAATGAGGTTTATATCGGCGACGTCGGCGAAAGTTCTCGCGAAGAGGTCAATCGGGTGTTCAACGGCGGAAATTATGGTTGGGGCGCGTATGAAGGGTCGCAACTCGTACGGCCGGGTCTTGCCCCTGGAGCAGGTGAACCGCCGCACACGCCGCCCCTGTTCGAGCTGTTCCACAATCTCAGCGGTCAAAGCGAATCGGTGAACGTCGTGGGCGGGTTTGTCTATCGCGGCAGCCAGATCCCCGCGCTGCAAGGCAAGTACGTCTTCGCCGATACTGGCGAGAACGAATTCACCCAGCCGACCAACGTCGTGGAGCTTTACTACGGCAACCCGGCGACTTCAGCGATATCCGCCGCGCGACGACTTATTCAAATTGCAGATTGAGCTACCGGTGGGGCTAAATATGCCCGATCGCATCTGGAGTATCGCGGAAGATTCTCTGGGTGAGTTGTACCTGCTTGTTGGCCCGAGCCGAGGCGATTTGTTTGTCGTCGGACCGGGTGAAACCGACGGAGGGGTTTACAAGCTGGTTGCTCCGACCGGCGCGCCAAACAACCTTGCGGGCGACATCAATCAGGATGGCATCGTCGATCAAAACGACGTCCTCGCGTTAAAGGCCGGCTGGTACACGACCGGCCACGCGACGCCATTCCTTCAATACACGCATGGTGATCTCAACTTCGACGGGATAACGAACCTATTGGATCTCTATCTTCTCCACGACGCCCTGCTGGCGGCGGGGAATTCGAGTGGAATCGCAGAGCTGACCGCGCATGTTCCGGAACCGAGCGGAATCGTGCTGGTTATTCTCGCTGCCTCGGGTATTTACGCCGGGTACGGATGCCATAGACTAACTCAACGACTCTAAATGTTACCGTAAACTGGAAGTAACAGCCTAGCCTCCCTATAAAAGCAATCGTCATTTCTCAGTCATCAAGAATATTAAGAGTTCAATCTTTTCAACGTCCGTCAGGCTGTCCAAAAGTCCCGTCGGCATGATTGATTGATCGGACAAGCGCCGCTCTTCGATTTCCGCTTTTGGAACTGCGATTGTCTTCTCGGACGTGCGGATAACCACCGACGTGTCGGTTTCGCTATCCAGCAGGCCGGAAACGACGACTCCCGAGCCGTTGATAATCAACGTGGTGCGAAAATTTTCGCCGACAACAGCGTTCGGGTCGACAATGTTTTCGAGGAAGTAATCGACGCCATTACGCCACGAACCCACGAGGCTCGGCCCGAGGGGCGTCGTGGAGCCGTCGAGTGGATGGCAATTGGCGCAGGTTCGCTCGTACACCTGGCGACCTCGACGGTGGTCATAGGCCCAAAGAGGCGCCGTCGTGTAGGCTTTCTTGAGCCGCTCGATTGCCGCCGTCAAGTCGGACGAGGAATCGCTGACTTTCCCCCACACCTTTTCGAGATACTGATTGACTTCCTTATTTCGCAGATTGTTCATCTGCCGGATTTGCAGGCTCGACAAGTGCTTCTTATCGAAAGTACCACCCTCTACAGCCTGCAGCAGAACCAATGCAAAATCGGCTCGGCTGGTCAGCGCATTGAGCGCGGCGTTTTTTTCTTCTTCGCTGAGAGCAGCAAACGTTTTCAGCAATTTGTCTGCGGCGGTCGCGTCGGCCGCATTTGCAAGAAGCTCGATTGCATCACTGCGCAGGCGCTCGTCATCGAGTAACTGAACGTAAATCGGTGCTGCCTTGCGATCGCCAATTTGTTTGAGCAATCGCAATGCCCGACGCCTCTGCGAGATCGGTTTTTGGGTGTCTGTAAGCTGGGCACGATACCGGTTCACCACCTCCTCGTCGCCGAAAACGGCGGATAACTCGTCGGCACTGTTTCGAAATTCGAGATCATTGCCTGCGAATCGCCCGCGCACTTCTTTCCAACCATCCGGCATCTCAAGCTTCGACTCATTCCGCAGGCTGAAGTGCAAAAGTTTCAGCAGTCTTCCGGCAAGTTCGTCCTGCGGTACAGTCGCAATTAGTTTGATAAGAAAAGCGCGCCCTTCCGGATAGCGCACAGATACCAGTAGATCGAATCGGAGACGACCTCTAGGGGGGTCGACCGAGCAAGTTGCATCGCACGCGGCACGTTGGCCGTGGTCGATTCGGCGAAGCCGTACCAAATCATTTTGGGCAGAAACCGATCATTGGCATCTTCTTGATGGGATGCAAGCGATTCAGCGACGTTCCACCGCGTTTCCAATGGAAGCATTGGAAGTGCGGAGGCAAGCGCCAGCCGGACGGAAGCCGATTTGTCGGTGGCGGCAAGCTTCACCAGGCTTTCGCTAGAAATCCGCGGCTGCTGTGATCGTTCGGTCGCAAGTTGAATGCACCAAGCACGGACGTTGTCGCTCGAATTCGACAGTGCGTGGTTGCAGTCATCCTTCTCCAAATTGCCGGTCACATGCAGCGTCCAGAGCGCCGCGAGCGCGGCGGCTTCATCTCCTTCGATCGCGAGCATCCTTCGCGCACGCTTCACGACGTTTTCATCGAGGTCGCCGTTTGCGGCCCGTTCCTGCAGCAACCGGCGCACGGTTCGACCGAACCAGCGATTGGGATGTTCTTGCAATGTCCAGCAATTCTTCATCCGACTTCTCGGCAAGGTTTACTTTCACCGGCCGATACGTTTCTGCCCAAGAGATCCGATAGACTCGGCCGTTGGAACGGTCCCACGTTTCCCGCGCGGATTGTGGCAATGCTGTTTGTCGGTCCAATCAATGACGTACACGGCGCCGTCCGGGCCGTATTGCAGATCGACGGGCACATATGCAGGGTCCGGCTCATACATTAAGTCAAAGCCTGCATGAAACGTCTCATAAGCCGAACTCTGTCTTATGTTGACTTGGTGATTAAGCTGGTGCCCATGAAGATTGTGCGTAAACAGCCGGTCTCGGTAAATTGCTGGCCAATTGTCTCCCAAGTAGATCATGGTGCCGACATGCGAATGTCCGCCGTAGATGGCCGTAGTGCCAGGCTTGCCAGCGCCGCCCTCGCCGCTATCGTATTTCGCAGACGCGGGCAAATAGTTCATCAGATGCGGAATTTCCCTGGTTTCCGAATTGCTGATGAACGGCGCATATTCCGAATTTGTTTGATTCCAGAAGTGACCGTTGCGAATGAGGTAGGTGGTGCCGCCGCCGCCCCAGTAGCTTCGGCAGTGTGTCATGAAGAGATGCCCTGCCTCGTTGAAATCAAGTCCCCATTGATTGCTGCCTCCTTGCGCAAATATCTCGAACTCATGCCGCACGGGATGATAACGCCACACGCCCGCGCGCATTACCGTCCGCTGCGATTCGGTCGCATCCGGCTTACCGATCGATGCCGTGTTGAATACGCCTTGATTTCCATACAACCAACCGTCGGGGCCCCAAGTGAAGCTGTTGAGCGTTTCATGCGTGTCTTGATACCCAAAACCATTGAGGAGAACCTGCGGCGGCCCATCGGGCTGATCATTGTGGTCGCGATCGGGAATGAACAGCAGCTCCGGCGCCGCCCCAACCCACACTCCGCCAAAGCCGACCTCAATACCGCTAACTAAATTCAATCCCTCGGCAAATGTTGTCTTGGTCTCGAAGGCGCCGTCGCCGTCGCGATCTTCAAGAATCAAGATGCGGTCCTTGCCTTCGCCTTCAGGTTGCTTCGTGGGGTAGCTGAAGGCTTCGGCAATCCAAAGTCGGCCGCGCTCATCGATGGCGAACGCAATCGGCTGATGCACGTCCGGCTCCGCGGCAATCAGTTCCGCCTGAAAGCCGTCGGTGAGCATCATGTTGGCGACCAGCTGTTGCGCTTGCTCATTGTCGACGTGCGTTGGACTCGCGGGATTCTGGCGTAAGTGCCAGAGCACGGGGCTTTGTGTTTGACGATTGTCCGTATTTGGGGATATCGCAGGGCGGCTTGGAAGCTTGGTCTGGCCAATGTTTTTCAAGCGAATATTTCGAAACTCCACCTTCACCGGGCCGGGACCGCTGTGCAATTGAAAGGCAAGCCGTCCGGAATGACTCAGCGGCGGCATTTTCATGGTCGTCTAGCACCGAGCAGAGTCGTCCGTTAACCCAAACTTCGACATGCGGACCGGTTGCCCGCAATTGATAAGTGTTCCATCCGCCGCGGTGTGCCAGCGAGGCAAACTCGGACACGTCGGCAAATGTGTCGGCCCATCGTCGTCCGTCCGGCGCTATCGATACGCGTGTGCCTCGCTCAACGAGGAGTTCCCGGCCGTGTTCGTCGTAGATGCGGCCAAGCCAGGTGGCGCCGTCGTCCAAATCGGCCTGGTATCCGGCGGCGCCGCCGTCGTCGATCGCTTGGGAACGAAACTGAATTCCCGAGTTCGCGCTCGGGTCGCCCGAGATGCGATATTCGAGGTCGAGCTCGAAGTCATGTACCTCCTCTTCATAGAAAATGAACTGGTTTCGTCGTAGCGTTTCACCAGCGCGGATCTCACCGATTATTGCGCCATCCTCAACTCGCCAATATCGGGTGTCTCCGGTCCAGCCATTTAACGAGAGTCCGTCGAAAATCGGCTCGAGCTTAGGTTCGCCCGCGCACTCGTGCGTAGCATGAAATAGAAAACAAACTCCAAGATAAAGTGAGAGCCAGATGTTGCGCATGGTTATTGGAAAGAAACAATTTGCCGCAGGGTGAATTCATTTGCCATTCGATGACTCGGTAGCATTTCGCGGGATTGGCCTCGTCGCGCACCGTTTTAGGATTGCTATCGAAACTATCCCGATCAGGCATAGGCTGGATGGTTCGGGAATCCCTAGCATCGCCAACAACGCTGCATCGGGCCCTTCGGCGAAAGCTGTGGCGAAAAGGTGGTAGTCCAATAAATCAATCATGGTATCCCAATTAAGATCACCTTTGAGAAACCGGTCCATCGCGCTTAGTCCGGCCAGATCGGCGGCCAGCCCAAGCTTCATCAGGTCCCAATCAGACAGATCAACAACGCCCGATTGATCGAGGTCGCCTGGTATGAGCGGTTCGACTTCAACCAGTCGATAGATTACGCCGGTGTTGGGCGTGGGATTGAATAAATTGCCTTGTCCATAATCCACGAAGAGAAGATTTCCCTCCAAATCCTCGCCAAACGAGACAATATGGCCCAGCTGGCCGCCGCCCAGGATTCCGTTGTTTAGCTCGGCGGTTCTACTAACGACGGTAAAATTTGCTCCGTTGAAGAGCGACGGATTTGTGTCGCGATCAAACACGCCGGACCACACGTTTGAGGTATTAAAGTCCGCGAAAAAATACTCGCCTTGCAAATCTTCGATCGGGCCGCGGTAGACGTATCCGCCGGTGACCGAAACATTTCCGCCACTGTGGTCGTACTGATGAATCGGCATTCGCGGATTGGGATGCAACGACGCTTTGCCCCGATTAACTGTTCCTTCAAAAGCATTCCAGCCAAAGTCGACGCCGCTCTCGCCGGCTTTGATGAAATCGATCTCTTCGCGGGTACCAAGTCCTACGTCGCCAACAAACATGTCGCCGTTTTCGCGGTCAAACGATATCCGCCAGGGATTCCGAAAACCGGAAAGAAACACTTCGCCGAGCGTATTCGGATTCCCGTCGTTGGCGTATGGATTACTTGGCGGAATTGAAAAATTACGATTCGAATCCGCTGGATAAGCGTCGCCGCGAACATCCACACGCGTCACTTTTCCGAATAACGTGTTCAGGTCTTGAGAGAAATTGTTGGGCAAGTTGGCGCCGTCAAACCCGCCGTCGCCCGTCGTGATGTAAAGATAGTTTAGTGCCTCGCCGGTTGCCGTGGGATCGAAACCGACAAAGTCCAGTCCGTGCGTGGAGGCAGGGTCGCGAATCTGATGGCGCAGAACTCGCTTCGTGAATTGCCCCTGCCCGCCGACAAGCTGAAACTCATCGACATTGCCATAGTCGCCAATTCCTGCCCCGCCATCTTCCAGCCAACTGACATAGAACAGCCCGTTTTGCTCGAACTGCGGATGAAATGCCATCGTGTGAACGCCGCCCTCAATCGTCGTATCAAAACCGGTGAAAGTGAGGACGGTGGATCGTACACCACTCGCAAGGTTAACGTTGATGATCCGCCCTGCGCGTTGTTCGATAACATACAACGAGCCGGAATCGCCGGGCACTGCACGGCATGACTTGGCCGATCGACACTCGTAATTAGCGGTTCCAACCCAAGACTCTGCGCATGAAGATGCGGACCAGCACCATCCAAAGGCAATCCAAGGCAGAACATTAGAATTTGCTTTTTAAATTGCATTCCTCGACTCTTTTCCGTTTCCAACACGTCGCTCGAAGTCGATAATCGGCCGGACTATCCACCGGCCCGCGCGGACGCGTAATCGATCTCAATAACGTTGTGATCAGCTGGCGTAACAGTCGACTCGCGTCCGTCAGGCCATCGCACTTTGATTTTCGTGATGCCTTTTCCGTCTCTCAAACCGAAATACACTTCGCTTGCCGATTGGGCGAGGTACGACCCTCCCGCGGAAACCTCCGCGGTCTGCGTTTTTCCATCGGTGGTTAGTAGTTCAATTCTCGATCCGACGGCCGTGGGGTTACCCGGAAAATTGGACAAGCGAACGACGATGGGCCTACCAACGCCAGCGGCCAGGTTCTTGTAAACCTTCACTTCGCCGTCATTGATGCCGACGATGAAGTCGGGCCAGTGATCGTCATTAACGTCGCCGACGAGCAGACTTTTAGCATCTTCGGGAATAACAATGCCGCTCGTGTCTGGCCAGACAGGCTGAAACGTCCCGTCACCGCGCCGAGAAGCAGCATGCCTAGTCCGCCATCCATGCGGCCGGTTTCTCGCTGCGGGCCAAAGAAGTTTTGTGCTAACAGAATGTCGCAATTTCCGTCGGCATTGAAATCCGAGAGTTGAACGCCAAAACTTGGTGCGGCCTGCGCTAAACTCGGGAGGGCGACGAAGTTGAAGTGGCCCTTGCCATCGTTTGTCAGGACTCCCGATTCCAAAGTGTTCGCTTCCAGTCGAATTGCATTGGAAAGAGATTGCGGATCGTAAACTTCATCGACCGTTGCCGAAGCGAACTCAGCGAAAGTGGGAAACTTCGCTTCTAAGATCGGCATGGCCGTTTCCGACGCCCGCTTTCCGCCACCGAAAAGAGCCGTGAGTTCTCGGTGACGGCTTCCACGAGATGGCGCCGCCCGGATCCATCGAAATCGCCGTAAAACAATACCGTGGGCGAGCTGGCGCTTGCTCGATACTTAGTATTATGGCCGAGATTGGTGACCACATAGTCAATGTCGCCGTCGTTGTCGATGTCGCGGCCCGCAATCCCGTTCCACCATCCAAGCAGTTTCGCGATTCCGCTTTCGTCCGTATGGTCGAGCAGCTCGCCATGAGCGTTTTTGAACAGCGTTATGGCTCCCCATTCCTGGGCGACAAGCAAGTCGATCCAACCATCATCATCAACGTCGGACCATATCGCGCTTCGAACAATTCCAAGTGTGGAAACTCCCGGCGCGGCCGCTCGTTGCCCAATGAGTTTGCCGGATCGATTTTCAAGCAAAATAGCTTTTCGCCGGAACCGGATAATCGCCGGGAATGCTTCCGCCTCCGACGAACAGATCGACGTCGCCATCGCGGTCAAAATCGGCGGCGCATACGGAAGTGCCGCTCTCGGTGAACGCCGGAAGCGAGCCCTCAGGCGCGGGCAGGAAGTCGCCCTGCCCTTGGTTGATAAACAACCGATCCGCCAGGTTCGAATCCCCGGGATCGGATTCCACTCCACCTGTTGCGACGTACAAGTCAAGGTCACCATCACCTTCCAAATCAAAAAAGACGGCTCCCATCTCCTCGGCATCGGAACTTGGAAGCTCGAATAAACTAAGCGAGTCATCAAACATCGGCTTCGGCTCAAATCCCGTCTCGGTTGCAAGAAACAGTTGCCCGTGTTGTCCGGCCGCCCCGCAAAGATACACGTCTTCACGGCGGTCGCCGTTTACGTCCCCATATGCTAACCCTGGCCCGAATTGCGATAATTTATGGGGCAATAACGGCTGCTTCGCGAAGTCATCAAATTCCCGCTCGCGATGCATCATGGGAGGCAAATCGGCCACCCGGGCGAACATCTTCGGCTTCTTGATCTGCTTGTTGCGTAGTTCAACTGCCGCCGCCGCCTTCGACACAAAATACAGCCGATCGCCCGGCAGATTAGAAAACTCTTGCACAGTGCCGTCGCGCCAGCGAACTGCGAGTGAATCGACCTCGGTGGCTTCACCTATCCCGAATTGAACCACGGGCTCATCGGACGACATGAAACCGCGGGAGAGAGTCAGATATCGCGTCTGCATCTGTCCGCCGGCTTTAATACTTACCACGGAATCAAGTCCGAATTGATTCGAATCGTTACCTTGCAGCCGGACTTTGACAAAATGCTGGTCGCGCGAGTGGTTTCGGTAAACGGAAGCATGCTCATCGAAGTTGTTCACCACCACATCTAGATCACCATCGACGTCCAAGTCGGCGCACGCGGCACCGAGGCTAATTCCCAGATGATCGAGCCCCCATGCTGAGCTGACATTCTTGAATCGGCATTCGTGCGTATTGCGAAAAGCCAGATTTCGCTCCCGCAAGGGTGCTTGGCGCTGCCAAAACTCGTGAGGTTTGGCGGATCCAGCCGCTTCGCGGCTAGCCTGCTTCAAATCGCTGTTTTGAAAATCGCGAACCATGCCATTGGTCACCAGCAGGTCGACCCACCCGTCGCCATCAAGGTCGGCGAACTTTGCTGTCCAAGTCCAATCGGAGCTGGCGACACCGGCTAGGTAAGCGATTTCCATAAAGCGATTGGCGCCGCTGTTAAGGTACAGCGCATTGCGCATGTACTGACGCGGCCGCGCGAAGTCGAGAAACCAGGCATCAGTGGATAGCTCGCCCATCGTCACGTGCGCACGCTGGCGCGACGTGGACGACATGTCGGTCGCGATGAAGTCGAACAAGCCGTCATTGTTGATGTCAGCCGAGTCGGCGCCCATCGAAAACCACGGCACATGCGGCACGAGCTCGCCCACACGGTCGGAGAACGTGCCGTCTCCGTTATTGACGTACAAGTGATCGGGACCAAAGTAGTCGTTCGCAACGTAAAGGTCAGGCAGCCCGTCCGAGTTGCAGTCCCACCAGGTGGCCGATAATCCATGATAGTTGTGACGCCCGATTCCCGACGCCACCGTCACATCGGTGAACGCCTTGTTTCCGTCGTTACGATAGAGGATGTCGTATTGCGCGGCTTCGATCAGCTTGGGAGCGCCGCGGCCCGGCGGCGGCATGAGAATGTCTCGATACTGCCGAAATTTCTCCGGAATTGTCGGTTTCCCTCCGTAGATTTCGACTTGAAATTTCTCGTCCGCGTCCGGCCTCAAATGATTTGTAAGCAAATACGCATCGAGATCGCCGTCGCCATCGTAGTCGGAGAAGGCCAACATTACGCTGGCGCCGAGATAATCCAATCCATACCGCCGGCCTTGTTCCGTGAAGCGCACCGCCGTTGTTAATGAACAATTTGTTCTTCGTGTTGTATCCGCAAACGTATAGATCGAGATCGGCATCGCCATCGATATCGACAAACGTGCAGCCAGTAGCCCACATGCCGTCGAGCGTCGGCGCCATGCCGCACTTCGTCGTAATGTCTTCGAATCGAAATCCGCCCAGGTTGCGGAAGAGTCGGCCGCCTTTCGACTGGCAGGCCAGGAAAACGTCAGGCAACGAGTCGCCGTCAATGTCGCCGACAGCAACCCCGACGCCGACGGCATAGGAATTGATCCGGTCGGCCTGGCCAGGCGGCGGGTTCCATTGGTGCGCGAAGTTTATTCCGGTCTCCTCGGGAGCGGTTCGCTCGAAAAGCGTCGTGCCGTTGTGAGCCTGTGCACGAGGCTGTAATGGTATCGACGCTGGAGTTTCCCGCGGCGCCCGCACGGACGCTAGGGTCGGAGAAACGACGGGCCTGTTCGGCGTGGGCAGCGCATTGTCTTGGCAGCCAGAACACGTCGACAGCAAAATCGCGAAGAGGATCCTTTGCCTAATGCGAGCAATGCCACCCGCAAGTTCCCGCGCCTTGCCCAGCACCGCCTGTGCGCTACGATCCGAGCAACGAGTCGGCGACGTTGCAAGGTGCAAACGTTGCATCAATAGACCCCATCATTCATCGACCGATGCTGAGTGAGTAGGCGCGATCTTCAGCTTATCTGCCCCTCCGCTTTCTGGCAAAACAGCCGCATCCGATAGAACTGCCGAGCAATACAAGCAGCAGGGCGGTCGATGGTTCGGGAATCACAACGTCAAGCAGGAAGCCGCCTAAATGACCCACCGAGTCGGTGCTCGAAATTCCTTCCACAACCAGCGTGTCGCCGGCCGAAATGTTGGCGGCGTCGAAGAACTTAACATCAGCTATCAGATCGTTCGTTAGCGGGCCAGTCGATACGCCATTGACGAGCACCTCGCTGTTCGAGAACTGAAGGCCGTCCGAATTGTCGATCACCAGGCCCAGCCGCATCCTGTTCGGCGCCACGGCACCGAACGTGAGGGTGAGATAATCCTCTCGCGTGCCGGGAACGCCGGGTGCGCCGGGCTGATTCATTTCTAGCGCGCCGGAGTTCCCGACGGTGCCGTTGGGCAGGGTCAAATCGGAGTAATTGCCCCAGCCCCCTGCCGAATCGATCGTGTCACCGAAGCTGAGCGTCACGTATCCGGGCAGTTGGCGAACTTCATTTTCCGTGGGCACGGCGTTGTTAATGCCCCCTGTGCGGTTAAAGTTCGCAAACCAAAACCCTGCGGTCCCAAGGTTGGAGCCTGCCGGCGAATAATTTGACGAAGTTGTGGTGCCTGCCGAAACTACGTCCACCGCCGTCGCCGAAGGCAGCGACCAGCTCAAATACACGATCAAACACAATCCACAGGCCAATTCTCTAGATAGAAGTCGCTTCATTAGCTTTATCCCCACGTGTCAATAGGTGCAAAGTTCAATGGCATTGGGACAAGAATTGAAATGCTACCCTTCGTTACCTCAGGCAGATGGGCGCACTCCGTCGCGCGCGGCACGAAACACCAGCTGCCGCGAACAACAACAGGCCGCATGCGCTCGGTTCGGGTACCAAGCTGCCATCGGCAAGCGCCGCAAATGAGCCGGCACCGTTCATGGCATCGAAGGCGGTTGAAAACGCATTCACGTCGGCGAGGTTGATCGCGCCGTCCAGTGTGAAGTCGCCCTTGCCATATTTCTCGGCCGGCGACAAGCTCGTAATATTCGTGCTAAAGCCCGTTTTTAAGAGGGCCCAATCGGTCAAGTCGACATCGCGATCGAAATCGAGGTCGCCTGCGACCGGCTTGTTCCCTGTATAGCGAACAGTCACGTCCTGAACTGTTCCATCCACGCGCAGCATTTGCATCGTGATGTCTTCGAGCGGGCTGCGAATCCACGGACTGCCCAGGCTAAAGCTTTGATTGTCAATAATCGTGGCGCCGCTGCCGGATACGTCCTGCGCTTCGCTCAGGTTGTCACGCTCCGCAGCTTCAGTGAGCTCGAACCACTCGGTCGTCGGATCGACAGAAGGCGTGCTCGAGTTCGAATCATAATTGTCGGTGATCGACAGCCACTGTGCTGGATTGAGTGCCC
The DNA here is from genome assembly GCA_963713365.1 of uncultured Planctomycetota bacterium. Lineage (GTDB taxonomy): Bacteria > Planctomycetota > Planctomycetia > Pirellulales > Lacipirellulaceae > JABDGM01. The sequence goes on from CAVQLN010000020.1 coordinate 230,950, forward strand.
CTGCGCTGTTCGACTCGATCGTATAGATCGTTGCATTGACTGGGGCGTTGGTGTTGTTGAGCAGCGACATCGCGCCCGTCTCGCGGTTGATCGTGAGGATCGGATTGAAATCGCCGACCTTGATCTGCAAGCCGGCTAGATTCGCCTCGATCGCGGAGTTAAGGTTCATGGTGCCGATCAGTCCGCCCGATGCGCTGGGCCTGAATGAAAGATCCGTGCCGACGCCGCCAGACGGCGCCACGATCGAGGGATCGTTGGCCAATGAACCGTTGCCGTCGTTGTCAATCGTCACCAACAAATCGCGAACGATGCTGACATTTCCACTGATCACTCGCAGGCCGTAATCGACCCCCGGAGTAAGCCCCGTGATGCTTAAATTGAGCGGCGGCGCTGGAAAACCCAGTGTGCCATTGCCCAAGATGATGATGTAATCGCCAAACAACGGATGATCCGTGGCCGCCCCATTCCACCCCGCGTACATGCCGTTGAGCGTCACGGTCACGGGGCTTACCGCGCCGTCATTGTTGACGAGGTTCATCGTAGGGTTGTTTGAAAAATTCGTTTGTGGATTGGCGCTCAACGCGGTTACCACGAAGTGGTTCCATGTTCCGCTTGCATCCGGTCCATAATTCTTGGCCGTGTCGCTCTGCCCAAACAGTCCGCCCGAGTTCGTGTCTCCTTGAAAATCAACATTCCACAAATTTGCCGCGCCAGCCGTGCCAGCAAGCATGCCGCCGGCAAGAAGGGCAATACAAGCCGCGGCTGCGATTGTCGATGGATTTTGCCGCCGGCAACGGCGCAGCCCCATGGCGAGCAGCCCAATCGCGAGCAACAGGCCTGCCCCTGGTTCGGGCACTCCCGAGTTACCCAACCAAGCGCCAAGATTCAGCGACGCCCCGTCGACGTGTGTCTGACGAATGACGTGCCAATCAAGAATGCCGACAAACCCGTCGTAGTCGAAGTCGCCGAACATGCGACTATTGAGGTCACCGGTCCGCCGGCCGCCTAAAAGCTGTTGGCGACGCCAATTGTCGGCGAAAATTGCCACGTCACTGTCGTTGACAATGTCGTCGTCGTTGAGATCGCCTTGTGTCAGGCCTCGCGACGCAATGAACTCGTTGTCCATGCCCAGATTGAACGTGCCGTAATTTGTCGACGCGGTAGTGCTTACGCCCGCCACGTACATTTCCAGATCGTCCATCGTTCCGCTATACGGGTTGGCAAACGTGAACAGCTGCGCACCGACCGTAAGATCACGGTCGCCGGGCGTCGGCTGCGTCAATTGGTAAATGTTGCCAACGGCGGAAGTGGCGACGGCAACGCCGTTGACGTACAGCACACCGCGCTGGTTTCCGTAGGAGTGCTGATGCACGTGCGACCAGGCGCCGTAGCTCACCGGGATCGTGGAATTGATCACCCGGCCGGCCGTCGCGGCAGCGGCGGTTGCTCCCCAGGTCATTCCCCATGTGTCGTTAGCATTAATGTGGATGCCGAACTGATACGTGTCATTAATAATCTCCGCCCGCGCACCCGTATCCGTAGGATTGACCCACAGTTGAATGCCGCGCGTGGTGATTCCGGAGTAATCGACGCTCGGATTGCCGTTGGGTGAAGGCGTGGCACCGGGATATCCAAGGCCACCGGCTCCGGCCTCAAAATCCCCTTGCAGCCGGCCGCCCGCAAATGATGCACCAAACACTGATCCGCTCGCCTGTGGCCGCGACGACACATTGGTGTATGTCACGGCTCCTCCAGTCGGAGTCAGGTCCTGCAGATCGCCGGCGCCGGACGTGCCGCGACTATCGAATGTCAATCCGAATGAATTTCCCGAGCCGAGCTGATTATTCAGCACGGCCCCTTCACTTGGTTCGTCACCAAACCGGTATTCACGATCAAGAGTCACGGCGGCCAGTGCGCGATGCGGCAATTGCAGCCCCACCGCGCAGATCAAAATCAACAGGATTGCAACGCCGCATTTGCTTCCGCGTCGATACGCGAACAGTCCCACAACACCCGAGAAAACGAGCAAAAGGCCGGCCGGCTCCGGAACGGCCGACGCATCTCCAAGAGCCGCGCCGCTGCCGGAAGTTCTTCCGAAGTTGGTGCGCCAGGTGTTGTACCCGGCCGGCGTCCCGTCGGTTTTGCGCCAAACCACGTAGTCGGCAGCGTTCACCGCACCATCGTTGTTGAAGTCGCCGGGGATCGCAGTGCTTGTGACGTAGTTCACGGCGCCATTGACGATTGTTCCATTGGCCAGGCTGAACTGAAGTTGCAAGTCGTGAGCGCCCCCAGGTGTGTAGAGGTTGCCCAGATTCTGAGGCGTCGTAATTCCGCCGGGCCCAAACATCGTGCTGCCCGTGAGATTGAATTCGCCAACCTTGGTCGGCAAACCGGTGCCAAGTTTCTCCCAGCCAATTCCGTCGGTCGGAGTTGCCGTTCCCCAGTCGCCGTGGCCTCGAGGCCGGAGAAGCCGCCCGTGTTTAGCGCTCCGCTCGCACTGGTGACCGTATAGCCCTTGATGTCGAGGCTCGCGGTAGTCGGCGGCAAGATTCGGACCGCCCCGTTCGATGCCACCTCCAAGTCGATGGTGTGCAGCGGATCGATTAGGAAACCGCCAAGGTGACCTACCGACGCCGAGCTTGAAATGCCTTCGACAACAAGCGTGTTACCGGGCGTAATATTGAAGATGTCGAAGACTTTCACGTCCGCCGTCAGATTATTCGTGGTTGGGCCCGTAGATACGTTGTTGACCAGGATTTCGCTGTTTGAGAACTGAAGGCCATCCGAATTGTCGATAACGACGCCAAGCCGCAATTTGTTCGGCGCTCCGGCTCCAAATGTCAACGTGAGGTAATCTTCGCGCGTGCCTGCGACGCCGGGGCGCCGGGCTGGTTCATCTCCAGCGCGCCGGAAACGCCCGCAGTTCCATTCGGCAACGTCAGCGTATCGTACCCGCCCCAACCACCGGCCGAATCAATCGTATCGCCGAAGCTAAGCGTGACGTACGCAGGTAGCTGGCGTTGCTCATTTTCGATGGGGGGTGCATTGTTAATGCCGCCCGTGCGGTTGAAGTTGGCGAACCAAAAACCCTCGGTGCCTAAATTGGCGCCGGTGGGCGAGAAATTGGTCGTGTTGGCGATCGTACCTGAAAACAACACGTCGGCGGCATGCGCTGCCCCGGCCAGTAGACTGGCAACGATCAACGTTGCAAACGTCAGCGTTTTCATCAAGAAACTCCTTGCGTCCCGCTCTCGATGTGCGAATGCTCAAGCGCGCGTATCGGTCACGTCGCGAATATTGATAAAACTCCAGATGCTGCGCCGCGCTACGGCGCTGGCGCAAAAACCGGCACTCGCCCGAGAGCGATTTGCCGGACCCATTCAGTGAAGCCCGCCTCAATCCCCTGTGGCTATGAAAGTGAAAGGCCCGCGAAACCAGAGCCCGATTATATTTGTCGCTGATCGTTTCACAATAAAAAAATACTCAATTCATTTTCTTTCTGACAATCAGCCGCTTCGCTGCGCACGGAACAAGAATGCCAGCAAGCGCGCATTGAGCGCTTGGACTTGCCATGTGGCTAAGCCACCCATCGACACGACGAGCAACGTATTTTGTATTTAGCGGACCGGTTTGAGATTAAAGTCGTGAACGTTCTCCTTGTCGGCGCCGATCTCCACGCGAAGCGTCGTGCGCGTGTTGTACGCGGCCGGCAGAAACTGCTCAGCAACGACACCCGCTTCCGAGGTATTTCCCGCATACGGATGCGGCGGCATATTGGCGACCTTTTTCTTGCGGTAGCCTTCGATCCGCACCCGATAGGAACCGGCCGCCGGTCCGAACTTCGGCTCAATCTCGTACTTTCCCGCCTTGATCTGGCCGGTCGCCAACGGCGAGCCGGGCGATTCGGGTTCAAAAATGATCTGTCCTTCTTCGACGGGCTGGCCGGCAAAGGTGACGGAACCGGTTACGTTCAGGCGCCCATTATCCGATTTTGATTCACAACCGACCGCAACAGTAAAAATACTCAGGAATACGTATGTCTGTAGCAGTCTTCTCATGCAATTTCACCGCGTACTCTTTACGTATATCCTGCTGCTGCGATCAGCGTGGCGGCGGCGGCGGTGCACTAGTGTCTAGCGGGGTGTTTTCGTCGTCGCCCGCTTGCCGCGTTGCCATCGCCCGGTACGCTCGCAAGTCAATGCCGTCATTGACGAATTCGATATGACCATCGCAGTATGCCATGTGGACGCCGCCCGGATGCTGGCTGCGGGCCGTTTGTTGGAACGGACCGCGCGATCCCGTGTATTGTGTCGTGCACGGTGCCGCTGGATTTATTTCAGTCGTACACCACTCACTGCTATCAAGGGCGTTGGAATTTGGCGGAAACTCGTGCGAATAGAATGAACCGCTTCCCAGATAGAAGACACCGCGGCCGTCGTTGCCCGCGAATTGGCGAACCTCACCGAGCATAACCGTTTTGCTCGTGCCGTCGGTGATTCTGCGAAACGACACACCGTCATTCTCGCCGGTAAGAATTTTTTCAAACGGGCCGCGCGTGTTCAGCGGCGAAACATCAAGCATCGCCCTTTCCAGCGCATCGATGGTCTCTCCGTACTTTCTCGGATGAATCTGGTAAAAGGCCTTCGTGCCGAAATTCCCAGAATAGTTGCCATGTGAAAACCGCGATGAGGGAAAGAGGTGCTGATTCAGGCCAATGTCCGATGGGCAAACGTAGAAGCTGAACTGGTGGGAAACCCAGGCAGGCTCGGCGCCATTCACGGGCGGTTGTCCCCAAACCGGCGCATCGAAATCGATCTGGTCGAATATGTTCCCTTCCTCCAGGTATGGCAGAGCGTAAGCCGCCCAAGAGTGTTTGACGTCGTCCTCCGGCCACCACATTCTAATGCGACCGTCTCCGTTATCGTCGCCGCCGATGTTCATTCCCACCGGCAGCCGTTTCATCGTGTTCTCGTGATTCAACGCCCCGAGCGACGTCTGTTTCATATTGTTCTGACACTGCGTTCGCCGTGCCGCTTCGCGCGCCGCTTGGATGGCCGGCAATAGCAACGCAACCAGGATGCCGATGATGGCAATGACGACTAAGAGTTCAACAAGCGTAAACGCGGTCCGTTTCCTGTCCATGACTTCGCACCTCGCTAGTTGTCGCCATGTGCGGCAACGTGAGCGCGCATGCAAGACTACCTGAAGGAAAAGTTCCACCTCATGCGCACGGCAATTCGATCCACAAGTTCAAACTTTTGGGCCGTGCGCTCTTCTCCGAAGCCGACTGTCCAAATGAAAGCTATCGAGAGTGGGCGATCGATGCAAGCGATTTCGCGAAAACTGTGAAATTTCGAAATCGATTTCGCACATTCACCGCATTCTGGGAGGTCCAGATGTAAAAAACCGCAGTGCCGTCCTCGATTGTCAGCCCTTGTTGCGATACGCGAGCGGCGACAGGCCAACATGCTTTTTGAATGCGACGCACAGATAATTGGCCTGGGCAAAACCCGTGCGGCCGGCAATTTGGGCCAGCGATAGCTTGGTCTCGCGCAGCAGGCGGCTCGTCCTCTCGATACGCGTGCGGACGATTTCGGCATGTGGAGACCGGCCAACGAGCTTCTGAAAGCGATACTCCAGTATCCGTCGAGAAATCGGGACGACCCGCAGAACGTCTGCCACGGTAATTCCATCGCACGCATGCTCGCGGATATATCGCATGGCCGCCACCACATCAGGATCTTGAATCGCATTGACGTCGCTCGAGCGCCGTTTGGCGATACCCGCCGGCGGAATAAGAACACCTTGCGCATTGACCGTTTCCCCCAGCATCATGCGATCCAGGAGCTGGGCCGCTTCGTAGCCCGCGCCGGGTATCGGGGACAACGCTGGTCAAGCGTCGGCGTGCAAAGGCGACACAGCCGCACGTCGTTATCGACGCCGATCACGGCGACTTGCTCAGGCACGGCGATATCCATATCGCGGCACACGTCGAGGAGTTGCTGGCCCTTGATGTCATAACAGGCCATCACACCGACCGGTTTCGGCAACGTGCGTACCCACGCGCCCAAGCGCGCACGCTCCCTGGTCCACGAATATCCCTTTTCAATCGACGCCTTGCCGCGATAGATGTGACATTCGCAACCCTCCTGGCGCACATATTCGGCAAAATGCTTCTCCCTCCAAGTCGACCAGTTGAAGGCAGGTTCTCCACAGAAGGCAAGCGTGCGAAAACCGCGGTCCATTAGATGACGCGCGGCCATCTGCGCGATCTCACAGTCCTCGGTTTCTACCCATGGCAATTCTGGGATCAACCGCGCGGCGCTGACATCGACGGTCGGAAGCGCCGATCGGCGCACCGCGGCGGCGATCGCCTCGGTTTCAATTCGGGCAATGATTCCGTCGCCCTTCCAGGTCTTGATCCAAATGGGTGGTCGGGCGCCCCGTTGCTGCTCGCCCACATAGATCGACCACAATTCGTGCTCGCGCTGATATGCGATGATGCCGTCAAGCAGCCCGCGGGCATACGCGTTGGAGGTTTCGAGCAAGAGCGCGACTGATCGCCGCTTCCGCATAGTTCGTCGACCTCAGCGGTTGATCTGGTACGTTTCCTTAAGACGTTCCATGGTTTGCACAAGTTCATCTTGCGTTAGCGGCCGCTGATATACAAGAAACCGGGCAAGCTCACCGTCGAATGATTCCTGGCCGGGATGGTTTGTGGCATCGCGTTCCTGGCCGATTGCAAACTTTGACGAATTCGCTTGCGGATTGACGGGATAGGTTTCACTTGCCACCGGTTTGGAGTCGTTAATAAATGCTTCGATACGAACTTCCCCGGTGCCAGCGCCCATCCGGCCTGCCAAAACATAGAATCGGTCGACTTCAAGCGGTTTTTGCGCGAGCACCATGGGATTGTTCCCATCCCAGCGCCAAACGTGACGCCGTTGCGAGAGCCAATCCACAACCGATTGTCGTCCGTCACGTTGCCCCAAATTCCTTCGAAGTTCCCGCCATTTTTCAAATTGCCGAAGAATGAGTTGACGTCCTTCAACCCACCACCTGTTCGTAGCAACTGAGCACGGCAAACCACGTGTATCCACTGCCCGTGATTAAGTGGTCAAACGCGTCCTCATCGTGATTGATCAGCTCCTGGCTGCGAAAAACAAGTGTGTTGTGGCCGCCTATTGCCGCGACAGATTTTTTCAACGTCGGACGCCCTGACCCCGGCTGCGCGGCCCTTATCTTGCTTGACAAATTCCTTCGCAGGAAAATGCGCGACTTGGTTCCTCCACTTGTGGACGCTGTAGCCGACTTCTAGCTCGACAGCCTTGTCCGCATCGAGATCTAAAATGAGACCGTCTTCAATAAGCTGAGTTTGCGCTGACGCAAGTATAAGTAATGGAAATAAGCATTGCTGTATGTTCATGAGCGTCTCTCTTCTGCGTGGCGGAGGTCAAAACAGCTTGTACTGTCATCTGATTGACTTTCAAGAACTGCCGTCAAAAGAACCTCCGCGGCGATTCTGACAAACCCCTGAACCGAACTTGACGCCCGTCATCGTCGTCATTAATTCTAGTGTCACCAGGTGCGTCTCGAATTTGAAAAAACACGATGGCCGGTGATCTGCGTCCAATTGTACGATCATCGCTCTTTCCGCGTTTGGTTACCAGCCTATGCTTTTAAGCTATGAGGAAATGGCGTTGCGACCACTTAGCAGTCCATGCTTTACCGCTTATGCGACTGGATGGGTATTTGCGACGTTGGATCAGCGCGCCGGGCGAGGAGTATCAGGGCGCGATTGGGACCAGGCGTTACGATGGTCAGCAATGTTCCTGGCGATGGCGAGCGCGTTCACGAATGCTATGGCCAGCGCAAGCGACTTAAGAGCTTCCAACGTCGCTGTCAAATGAATTGGAGCTTTTGACTTGCGGCGAAAGATGTTACTCGAACCGAGATCACCCAGTCGCGCTGTCGCGGAGCGCGGAAATTGAGGCCTTGATATAATCAGGAACTGTCGACCCTTGTGCCAGGAAGTGTTCCAGATCCGAATTGGGCTCGACTGCACCAGTGAGTGCACCACCGACTAGGCGATGTCCGGAAAACCTCGAGGAAATTGTATTAGGTTCGAGTCCCACGGGGAGGGTTGCTACGAGTCGTGGACGCTTAGGGCCGCTAGAGTCACCGTAGACCTGGATCCTACGTCCGGCAGCACGCGATCAGGGTAGAGGCGCGGACAAGAAAAAAACTCTCCGCCGATCGCGACGTCGTCGATGAGTGGCTCAGCCGGCGCGGCGTTTGAACCAAATTTCGCGCCGCCGGGCACGCCCGTCCGGAACCGGCAAGCCTTGCTCTTCGTGCCATTTGACGACAAACGCACGGACTGTCTCCAAGTAGCAATCAACTTCTCAGCAATTTCATACTGGCAGTTCGGAATGCCACAACGCCATAACTTTTTCCATGAGTACCTCCCTTCCGACAAGTTTCAGTCGCTTTCTGCAGCTTCGGCCATCCGGACGCGCCAATCCGCGGGTTTTATACCAGTGCTCGAATGATCGAGAGACTAATGCCCGACTGCAAGGGCATTGCGCCGCAATTTGTTTTTCGTTGTAGCCTAAATCCCATAACTCCTTCACTTGGTCGGCGAGTACCTCGTATCGCTCTGGCAATCGGAAATCAATCTCGATTACTTCGGGTTGCTGGACCGCACCCGATTGATCATCGTCGACAGTTCGTTCCGATTGCTTCGGCGACTGTATACAAACGAAGCTCCAGGCGGCCAGCGCAGGTAATGTCGCTTTCTCCCGGGACGACGAACCTCCCACACTGTGATCTTACCGCCGACGAGTGCAAAGAGTGCATGTGCCGCAGCAGGCCCGTGGTTTGTCAGTGAAGACCGTAGTAGTAGCGAGCTTTTCTTCAATCCATTCCTTAGCTGGGTGGTCCCTGCGGCTGGTTTTCAACGATCCGTTAGCTTACTGAGATCCGCCTGCAACACTTCACGTTTGCCGCGCAGTTCGATCATCCTCGCCTCTAGCTCAGGCACAATCTGTTTTTCGGCGTTAGCAATAAGCATTGCAATTCGCCGATCCACGTCGCCCAGAGATTCCTAAAATGCTGGACGAGGTGGCGTCCCTCGCTTTGGGATTTCTAATACCGCTGAGCGGCGTCAACGAGGCCTCAACCGAATCTGGATTTGCGAGGATCCGCACTCCGTTTGTCGAGATCAGCCGTTCCACAACGGCCAGCAAAGGCTCTGGCGAGCGCAAGCGAATTTGCAAGAACAATCTCTCGTTCGTGGTCGGATAGCGAGAGCAGTACGCCTACAAATTCCCTCAGTGTCGGATTCTCGAACGATGCGCCAGGTGGCCATTTTTGCCCGTCATCGGCCAGTTCTACCGTCACCCGCGCGTCACCCGCTTTATCGTCGAGACACGAGTGATTTGTCGAAGTCGTTGGGAGGCTAGAAGATATGTAGTGCGACTTGATATGCTGCTGAACTGACTGGAAATGTGGTGCCCCGCAAGGGGTTGTGGGTTCGAATCCCATGCCCTCCGCTGTCCGAGAAACACGGCTTGCAAGTTGTTGCATGGCAATAGCTTGCAAGCCGTTTAGTTTTCATGCTCGTCTCCCGGTTTTTCCCCCGTTCTAAAACTCTCTTCCCTTCCCCCCCCGATTCCCCAACCCCCCCCCCCCCCCCCCCTATTCCGGGGGGGGCCCAAAATATCTTTTTTGTCATCTCCCATAAAAGAAACAGGAAACAACAAATTGGACTACTCCCCGTAACTGAATGGCATCAAATGCATAAACCGCTGGCTTGTCAATCTTCAACCCTGTCGGAGAAAAGAGCATGTAAGGGATAGAACAGCGTTTGCAATAAGTTTGCAATCCCCTCGGCTTGGACACCGCAGACGACGCGAAGACTTCGCTATCTTGGTTTAGCGACCGGACGAAATTAGGCGTCCAAATTTGGCAGTCAGCGGAACTGATGACGATGGGTCGACCGAACCACGTTCCGATTTAAATGACTGTTCCAAGCGTCCCGTTGCCTGCCGGCTCCATGGGATACTAGACGCAAAACGTCGAAATATGTTTCGCGCAGCAACAGGTGTCTTGCGTTGGATCAATCCAGCGTCCTGTCCCCTGCTGAAACAGGGAGATTTGGCAAAACGGGTTAAATAAATATGGAATTGAGATGTGGATGAGGCGATCCTTGTGTTCGCAGCCGCATGTGATAAAATCACGCCAGTCGGGAGACGTTCTGAGTTGGTTTCCCAACAACATCGGAAGACTATATAAAGCGCAACCTGGCCTGAGCCGGGGGGCGAGTTAACGAGTAAGCCGACGTGGCGGAATGCCTCTGGGTGTTCTGCCACGTCGGTTTTTTTGCGCGTGAGGGAACGAGCGAGGACTTGTCCCCGTTCGTTCCAGTATCGTCTTGGCCCCAACACTGCTGCCGGCGTGCGCTCGGTTGCGGCGAACGTGACATCCGTGGAAAATTGCACGCATCCAATCTGCGATTGTTAGCGGTGCTGTAATGTCAGTACGTAGCGCCTCATTGAGGCAGGGCACCTCGCCACGCGGACGATTTTAGCGAGTCTACAAGAGCGGGAACCGGGCGCCTAATGACGCGATGGCGTAATGAATAGGACACTGCGGGCGGCACTTTCTAAACCAAACGCGGCGATGCGTCCGAGATTGCAGAGGAAGCGTTGCGAGGCGACTCAAGGAAACGAGGTAGGTCGCAGGAACCGAAGAGTTGAGCAAGGCATGGACTACAGGGCTGCCAGGCGGATTACCGATCAGAATCGTGCGCGGTCTCGAACGCGTGCCCGGTATGGTTTTACGCTGGTCGAACTGTTAGTCGTCATCGCGATCATCGGCATTCTCGTCGCCTTGCTGCTCCCGGCGATTCAGGCGGCCCGGGAAGCCGCTCGTCGGACGCAATGCAAAAATCAGCTCAAGCAAATTGGCTTGGGCATTCAAAACCACGCCAGCACGTTCGGAGTGTTTCCGACCGGCGGCGCCGGTACCGCCCCGAAAATCGAGGATTACGTGGTCGGCGTGGTCAACGGCAATCCACTCGGTCCGGACAAACAAGGGCTCGGCTGGGCGTACCAGATCCTTCCCTACCTCGAGGAAGGCGCACTCCGAGGGCTTACCACGCAAGTTCAGTTGAAAGCTGCTACCATACCGCTCTATTTGTGCCCCTCGCGACGGAGTGTGGCGGAGGCCAAGACCACCGCCGCGAATCAAAATGACGAAGCCGTTTTTTTAATCGACTACGCCGCTGCGCAGCCGTGCACTATCCATTGCCCGGCCGGCAGTGTCGGCTGCCCCGACCCGGCCCCGCGGTACAATCCACGGGACGCAGTGCCCCTTACGCCGGCCAGTTACCAAACAAATTGGCCGTCAATTTGGGGAGGCAAGAACATGAACGCTAAACTTCAAGGTAATCAACAGGTCTACGACGGCGTAATCGTCCGCTCTTCCTGGCTTCGCGTCGATTCACTCTCCACTCCTGGCCAACCAGGCGGCAGATTTCTAACGGGTGTTCCCCGGCCGACCAAGTTCGCGAAGATCGTCGATGGAACCAGCCATACGTTTTTGCTGGGCGAGAAGTACGTCCGGTCCGACTCGTACGAAGGAGGAGGCTACTCGGACGACAATGGCTGGAGCGACGGTTGGGACCCCGACGCGATTCGCTCGACCTGCTTCCAACCCTACCCAGATAGCGATGGCTTCCAGTATCAGTCACTTGGGCCTGCCGATCCTTTCGGACGCGACAAAGACACACCTTACTTCGGATCGTCCCACAGCGGCGGGCTCAACTGCATTTTTGCCGACGGGTCGATTCACACACTGAACTACGATATCGACGTGGTGCTGTTCAATTCGCTCGCGACGCGGGCCGGGGAGGAATTAATTGGCGCAGATGCGCTGAACTAACGCGCAGAAGTGTCGGAACAGCGCCTTCGTCCGTTTCGGCCAGCGCAATGACGGCGCGGCGATTGACAATAGCTGCTTCTGAACGCCCCCAACGATTCCCTTTACTTCAGAACAATCGATGATGAAAACTTCGCGTCTTTCCACCGCACTCATAACGAGCTTCGGCCTGCTGATAGCGATTTCCGTCGGCAGCCCGGTTTGTTGGGCACAGATTACTTTTGTTGGCGATTGTCCAGGCTGCGAGCCTCCCAACACCGCAAGTACCGATTTCAATCTCGCGAGCAATTGGAATCCCGCCGTTTTTCCTAGCACCAGTGAGTCCTATATCATTCAGGACAACCGCACCGCAGTATTCTCCAGCGGCAGCACCACGTTGGGCGGGTTGACGGTCTCCAACGATTCATTCGGACGATTAAGGATGACGGGCGGGTCGCTCACGCTGCTGAACAATACTGAACCACTCGAGGTCGGCCGGGAAAGGTTCCCCAGAGGCAAACAGGGGGACTATAACAACAATGGGTTTGTCGACGCGGCCGATTACGTCGTTTGGCGAAAAACGCTGGGGCAAGGCGTACTCAACCCCGGCGACGGCGCCGACGGCGACGAGAGCCTGACAATCGACGACGGCGATTACGATTTCTGGAGAGCCCGTTTTGGCCTCGCCACAAAAGGCGGCGAAATCATCATGACCGGCAGCTCTACTTTGACGACCAATGGAGCGGTAATTGGCAGACGCACAAAAGGGCTACTTTCTGTGGGCCCATCGGCCGTTGTCGACGTGAAGGGCCCTCTTCCTTTTTCGGACGTCGTTAAGCGAAAGGATCTGGAAGTAGGTGCGTATGGACCTGCGTATATCGCAATTACTAACGAGCCGGGTCTAGAAGCAGACGGGCTGGTCATCGTCGAGGGCACAGTGTACGCGAACGATCTGACAGTCAATGTGTTCGGCGCGAAAGGCGAAGTTCGTGTTCTCCCCGGTGGTCGGGTGAACCTAAACGGCGCCCTGGTACTGTCCCACTGCGATACACAATTTTTTCCCAGCGGCTGCGGATTGGTCGACAACCCGGAGCCCCTAATGTCGTCGAAGTTATCGATCATCGGTTCCGGCGGAACCTTTGAAGTCGGCAAATTCGACGCCGACTTGAGCCCCGCGCCCGAACCACGATCCCGAGTTACGGCGCGATATTCGATCCGAATTTCCGGCGAACGCCACCATTTCGTTCACGGCCGACGCGGGTGGCGTGACACCCATCGTACTAGTCGACAACAGCGTCCTTTTCCGGGCGAACTCACGGGCACCGCTTACCTTGATGGAACAGTCGGTAACGTTCCTGGGACAAACGCGGGGATCAATCTGGAACTCAATCTCGACGCTTATGCGGGCACGGGGCCGCTGACATTGATCGATGCCCCTCCCGACCTTCCCGGGGCGTCGCCGCCACATCTCGTCGGCGTATTTGGCTCGGTGACATTCTTGGGCAGTCGGACGGCCACCGTAAACTACGACTACTTGAATGGCGACGTGTATCTCAGCAACTTCCAAAACGGCGCTGGAGTGGGGTCGCTGGCGGGTTTTGCGGTGCCGGAACCCTCTGTCTCGATGATGACACTGGCCCTGGTCCTATTGATGTGGTCTCATCCGGTGCGGAAGCGAAAAGGGCAGCCGTGACAAATCGGACTCTGAAGTAGCAGCATCGAAGCATTGACGAACTACATTCACTTTTTCCGAAGGAGTTAATGACAGTAGAAGTTCTTAAGGAATGTTTTGTACCTGGCTGTTCAGGTCGGTATGAAACTCTGGCCAAGGGTGGTCTTCGTATTCACCATTCAACAGGAGAGTGACTAATGATGCGACATTGGTGGAAATTCTACTTTGGACTGTTTGCCGCGGCAGCGACGGCGATGGCGGCAACGACCGCGATGGCCGCCGACTTGGGTTTGGTCGTGAATGGCGACGTGGAAACCGAAACCCGGTTCCTCGACCACCGGCCCCCCATGGATGTAAACGCACACCCGAATAGCTACCCGGATGGATGGCATCACAGCGCTAACTCAGCGTGGAGCGGTACGATCGGCGGCCCGATGTCCGTGAGCCCCACCCACTCGCTGTACATCCCAGACACCAGAGTCGGTGATCATGATGAAATGCGCAGCTTTGCGACGGCGATCCCGGCGCGGGCACCTTGCGAAACTTAGTTGTGAAATGGGCGTGGAAGTGGGACATCACCAGCGCGGCTGGCGACATGTTCAGCGCCACCTTGCGGACATCCACCCAGCCCGTCGGCGGTTTCGACTTGTCCGGGGGAGGATCCGAAGTCAGGGACCACGTATTCCTCACCGACGGCAGCGCTAGCAGCGGCGGCTTTCAGTCGTTCATGACGACTATCCCGCTTCTCGCCGCCGAGCAGTCGTTCGACATCATCTTCAGAACGCGGGACAACGCTGGAAACTCCAGCGAGACGGGCGTGCTGTTCGTGGATGATATCTCTGCCGTTATCCCCGAGCCCGCCACGATGGGGCTGCTGGGCCTGGGCGGTTTGGGTTTGATGATGGTACGTCGACGTCGACGCGGCTGACGCTCTGCCGCGACGGCTGCCAGGCGAGAGTGAACTAGATACTGCCCGCGAGGCCCAGAAAGGGTCTCGCGGGCTGAGCGCCAACCGTTAAAAAGCCCAGAAATTATCCCAACATGGTTGCTCGCCTTATGCCGGGTTGAGTTACAGCCAAAACAATATCGGCCATTGAAAGTCCGGACCCCGCTGGGAGCGCAACGTGACGATGGCGAAGCGTCTGGTGTTCGCGCACGCTCGATCAATGGCGGTCGCCTTGGCTACCGTGTTGGCGGTCGGTGCTCGTCCCGACGTGGCGTCCGCCGTCGTGTACACGAATGTGACGACGAGCGCCGGAATTAATCACGTGCAGCATCCCGGCAACGCGTCGGGCGCCGGTTTCCTCAGGACCGGCGGCGCTGCCGCGGCCGACTTCGATAATGACGGTTGGGTGGACCTTTTCGTCACCCGACTGAACGCGCGTCCTCTCCTTTATCGAAACAAAGGCGATGGCACGTTTCAGGACGTGGCCGTAACCGCTGGTTTCACTGCCGGCCTTCCCGCAAACGGCCCGGCCTGGGGGGATATCGACAACGACGGCGACAAGGATCTGTATGTCACTTCCAGTGGCGGCACCCGGTTCTACATGTACGTCAATGACGGAAACGGTCACTTCACCGAACAAGCTGTTCAGCGCGGCGCCGATATCGGCGGCGTGTTTCGTTACGGACAAAGCGTCACATTTGGCGACTACGACGGCGACGGATATTTGGATATCCACACCAATGACTGGGGCAATGATATCTCGCTGAGCACCTCGCGACTGCTGCACAACCTCGGCGCCGCCAACCCTGGCCATTTCGAGGACGTGACCGCGGCGGCCGGCTTGGACGTCTACCGCCCGTCTCACTTCTACAACGGCGACACCGACACCAACGCGTACCGCCACTCGTCGACGTTCACCGACATTGACCGCGACGGCCACCCAGATCTGGCGATTGCCAGCGATTTCAGGACCAGCCAGATATTTTGGAACAATGGTGATGGTACGTTCACCGACGGTACCGCGGCTGCCAGCGTGGGTTCCGACGAGGACGGGATGGGAACTACCGTTGGGGACTTCGACGGCGACGGACGGTTAGATTGGTTCATTTCGTGCCTGGTCGATGTGCCCGGCGAGACTCAAGACCACAGCGGCAACCGCCTCTTCCGGAACAACGGCGACCGCACCTTCGCCGACCATACAGACCTCGGCGGCGTCCGCGATTCCGGCTGGTCGTGGGGAACCACGTTCCTCGACCACGACAATGACCGCGATCTAGATCTGTTTGTCACCAACGGCTGGAACCCCGGCTTGGCATTCCCCGACCAATCGCACATCTACCAGAACGATAACGGTGTGTTTACCGACGTCTCCGCTGCCGCGGGCGTTACCGATACGGGCCAGGGTCGAGGCCTGCTCAGTTTCGACTACGACAACGACGGCGACCTGGACGTCTTCATCGTAAACCACGGCGCCAGGCCGATCCTTTACCGCAACGACGGCGGCAACGAGAACGACTGGTTGAAAATCAAGCTCGAGGGAACCGCTTCCAACCGCGACGGCATCGGCGCGTTAATCACCGTCGATCCCGACGCCAACGTCGCCGGCGACGAGATTGTTCGGGAGATCAACGCGGGAAGCAATTACCTCAGCCAGAACGAGCTGACAGCGCATTTCGGCTTGGGCCCTACTTCTGGGACCGTCGATTTAATCTCAGTCATCTGGCCGAGCGGGGCCGGGCAAGCTTTGAGCAACGTGTCGGTTAATCAGGTGTTAAACCTAGTCGAGCAGGTCATGCCCGGCGACTACAACGGCGACGGTCAGGTCGACGCGTCGGACTACGTCGTGTGGCGGAAGACCGAGGGCACGCCGGCCGGGTATGACAAATGGCGGGCGAACTTCGGTACGACAGAGGGCACCGGTATCTTGTTCAACACGACGGTGCCCGAACCGTCAAGCACTGTGCTGTTGATATT
Source organism: uncultured Planctomycetota bacterium (assembly GCA_963713365.1). Classification (GTDB taxonomy): domain Bacteria; phylum Planctomycetota; class Planctomycetia; order Pirellulales; family Lacipirellulaceae; genus JABDGM01. The sequence continues at coordinate 247,464 of CAVQLN010000020.1, forward strand.
GTCCGCAGCTATAGGAACATTGCGAGGACGCCATATTGCTTCGCAAGTGCCAACAACTCGTTAGCGCGTCGGACGATTCATCAATCCACCGTTTTGACACAGGCCGCCAGTCTCAAAAACTCACACGATCGCCAGTATCGATGCCGTGGCGGGAGGGGTTCATGGTCAATATGTGAGTGGGTGAGTGGAGAAGATCAGTAGTGGAGTAGAACAGAACTCCATTCACTACTCCACTACTGCTCTACTCCACTACTCCCCTGCGCTTCCAAGCGACTATTTTACCAAAGGCGTCAATTCTCATAATAGCCACTTATTACACATGACCATCGCGTGCATTGGCTTGAGCGCTCCGGTAAACTAAGGTCCTGGAAAGGTTGCTTCAGGGCGTATCCGCGCAAGGTTGTGTTTACCGACGCCTGCCAAGTGCGGGAATATTCGAAACAATCTCGTCAGTCGGGTTATGTCTGACGTTACGCGACTGAACAACGGCGTGCAGGAGCGGAAAGGGTTCGTCACGACCCATTGGAGTGTTGTCGTCGCAGCAGGAGATAGTTCAGCGCCGGCCGCGCGCAACGCTTTGGAGAAACTGTTCGGCACGTATTGGTATCCTCTGTACGCCTACATCCGGCGGCGGGGGTACAATCCGCACGATGCCGAGGATTTGACCCAGGGATTTTTTGCGTCGCTGCTCCAGAGCCGTCACCTGTGCATGGCCGATTCCGAGCGCGGGAAGTTTCGCTCATTTCTGCTCGTCAGGCTGAAACATTACGTGTCGGATGAGCGCAAAAAGGTCCACGCTCATAAACGAGGCGGTGGCCAGCCTATCATTTCTCTCGACGCACAATTGGCCGAGGATCGATACGGCCTGGAGCCAGTGACTGAGTTGACTCCGGAACGGATCTTTGAACGGCGCTGGGCGCTGGCGGTGTTGGAACGATCGGTGGCGCGGCTGCGTGAAGAATATGTCACGGGCGGACGGACCGAGCTGTTCGAGGAGCTGAAGCATTTCCCGCCGGGCCAAAAGGGACAAAGCTCATATGCCGAAGTTGCCGCGCGACTGGGTGTGACTGAAAGCGCAGTGAAATCGGCAGTACATCGGATGCGCATGCGGCACCGCGATCTATTGCGCCAGGAAATTGCACACACCGTCAGCACGCCAGCGGAAGTGGACGACGAATTGCGTTACCTGATCACGGTGTTGGGCGGCGGTTGAATTCAAATGGTATCACCGGTCGCGGGAAATCGTTATTGCCTTAACTGCCAGACGGCCCTGCTGCCCGACGTGCCCGACGGCTTTTGCCCTGTTTGCGAGTTTCGCGGTGCGCTGGATTTGTCTTTGGCCGAAGCCGGCGAAGCGAACGACGTCGCCGCGGCGGCCGCGGGATCACAATCGGTTGCCGGCCAGTTGTCCGCGCTGGAGCGAATTCGGTTTTTCGGCGATTACGAGCTGTTGGAGGAAATCGCACGGGGCGGCATGGGCGTCGTCTTCAAGGCGCGGCAAATCAGCCTCAATCGTCCGGTGGCGCTCAAGATGATCCTGGCCGGACCTCTGGCCAGCCGTGACTTTGTGGAGCGGTTCAAGACCGAAGCCCAAGCCGTCGCTCGACTCGATCATCCGAACATCGTGCCGATTTTCGAAGTCGGCGAATCCGGCGGCCAGCACTACTACAGCATGAAGCTGGTGGAAGGCGTTTCGCTGGCGGAAGCAGTCGCGAGTGGCAAGTACGAGTGCCGAGCGGCGGACGGAGATGGCGCGTGCGCTATTCGAGCAGTGGCGACGTTGATGGCCAAGGTTGCACACGCGGTACACTATGCTCATCAGCGTGGCATTCTGCATCGCGATCTTAAACCAGGAAATATTCTGCTCGATCCGCAGGGCGAACCCTACGTGACCGATTTCGGGTTGGCCAAGATCTTGGAGAATGACAGCAGCCTAACGATCAGCCACGCGATGCTGGGCACAGCCAGTTACATGGCGCCCGAACAGGCAGCGGGTGGTGCGAAGGAATTGACGACGGCCGCCGACGTGTACAGCCTCGGTGCCATGCTGTACGAACTGCTAACGGGCCAGGTGCCGTTTCATGCCCCGACGCCGTTGGAAACGATGCGGCAAGCAGCCCAGAACGCGCCGCGCAGACCCAGCTCATCGAACCGGCTGGTGGACCGTGATCTGGAGACGATCTGTCTGAAGTGCCTGGAGAAGAATCCGTCGCACCGCTACGGCTCGGCCGACGCGCTGGCCGACGATTTGGACCACTGGCGCCAGGGCGAGCCGATTCACGCGCGGCCCCTCAATTCCGCAGAACAATTCTGGAGTTGGTGCCGCCGCAAACCCGCGTTGGCCGCTTCACTGCTACTGATCGGAATCCTGCTACTGATCGTCACGATCGGCTCGCCCATTGCGGTCTTCCGAATCAATCGAGAGCGCGTGCGGGCCGAGGAAGCTCTCCAGAATGAGGCCGCCCTCCGGCAGCAGGCTGAAGCCAGGGAGAAACTCGTCAAGGCTCAGGTGCTGTGCGATCAGCTCAGGTTCGACGAGGCCGACGAGTTGATGAGTCGCATTCCTGCTCCAAGCCTTCTTACGGAGAGAAGAGATGCAGTAATCGTCTTCAATGCACTGACCGATTTTCATGCCCGTCACGTTCGGTGGAAAGAGGCCTTGCCCCATGCAACAAAGGCTGTCGAATGTGAGCCCACGGACGTCGTGAACTACATGTCACTTCTTGTCTTGCTGGCAGCCCATGGAGACTTGGAGAATTATCGTCTCTATTGCCGGGAATTGCTCGACCGATTTCGGGAGCCAAAGGATGCAATCAGCGGCGAAGGGATCGCAAAAGTGTGCCTGATGCTTCCCTCATCGGGAGTAGATTTGGCACTCGTGGAGAGAACTGGCGGACGGCGGTCTAGCGGCCGAATAAATGACCAAGACCCCTATATTCCCTACAGCCAATTTGCCAAAGGGTTGGCGGAATATCGCCAGGGCCGCTTTGCGAGCGCTGCGGATTGGACGCGCAAAAGCATCGCCGATCCGTTCTACGGCGCTGGCCACAGTCGTTATGTGCAATCCTACATGGTATTGGCCATGGCGCAGTATCAGTTGAACGAGCACGAGGAGGCTCGTGCGGCACTGGCCAAAGGGAGCGAGATCGAACAAACGAAACTGCCGAAAATCGACAGCGGTGACCTCGGGCCGGATTGGTATTGGAGAGATTGGATTATTGCCCATGCCCTGATGAATGAGGCCAAGGCGCTGATCGATGATCTTCCCGGTGCGCCGAAAGACGCCCACACAAAAATAACGTCCCCGAGATCCATACCTACGCCGACACGATGCCGCCAAAGCGACATCCGCGCTCCGCCGCGGTCGCTCCTAATCTGCGGCAGTCAGGAAGCAATAGTCCAAAGACGGCACTATTTGCAGGGCAGCGTTTTGTGGCCGTCACCACTTCCCGCTTTCACGCCGCCCTGGCCTAACTTACGGCGCCCCTTCAGGATTCTCCTGAAAAATCTCCGCAACTTTCCTCGAATTCTTTCCCAGTAAGGAGTGAGGGCCTCGCGCGGACCCGCAGGTGATGCCTCGCGACGGAGCAGCGGGCCATAAACAGAGGAGGACGATTGTCTGTACCCTCCAGCAAGGGTAGCGTCGGCCCGCCGAGAGGCGCTTTCGGGTCGTTACGCACTCATAGTAGCCGCCGGTTTTCCAAAGGATAGTCACCTCCAGAGACGTCCTGCAGCAAAGAGAGAACGTCGCTGCCTATACGTTAGAGAATCCAACGTCTCACCTGTCTATTAGCACATCGTCAGTCAAAGGAGCTACACATGCTACGCGCGAATCAAGAAGTACCTTCGAAACTCCTGCTTACCACCGTCTGTTGTGTTCTTACATCCATGTTGTGCGCCCCGGCGGCATCGGCCGATACCATCTTTTTTGACAACTTCAACGACGGCAATGCTGGGGACGGAATGCCCGTAACCTGGGTTCCCGGTTCTGGAACCTGGGATGCCTCCAGCGGCGACTATGTCGCTACCGGCTCGCTCCCTAGAGTCTCACGCGTGCTGGCTCACGTCCTCGGCGACACATCGGCTAGGACTCAGGCCAGAGTCGTGGGAAACGTCGCGGCCAATCTAGCCATACGACGGCCGGGGGTCAATCACGGCTACGCTGGCGTAATCCGACCGGACGGAAGTATGACAATCGCCAAATTTGGCGATTTCCCTTACCTGTCGCTTTGGGAAGTGCGGTCGTCCCGTTCAATCCGGTGCAGCAGGATGTCATGCTCCAGTTTGACGCATTCGGCAACAAACTTAGCCTGTGGGCCTGGCCGGTGGGCGAACCGATGCCGAACGAACCGCAAGTAGTCGCTTTCGACAATACCTATGCGGAAGGCCCAGTCGGCTTGATTTCGTCCAGTGCTGCTGCCCTTCCGTCGGACTCGACTACATATCGTTTCATTCATGTCGCCGACACGCATATTCCTATTATTCCCGAACCTTCAACTTTCGTGCTCATGAGTCTGGGAGGTTGCGGCCTGCTTTATTCGCGGCAACGGAAGTGCGCCTGACATGCACGCTGATGGACGATTGTCTGCACCCGGATGTGAAGGAACGGCAACCGAAGTTGCGTCGATTAGTTCCAAAAAACGGAGACGGTCATGAGATCTACTCGGCTGGCGCTGATGCTGTGGTTGTGGGCGATTAGTTCGGCCGCCTACGGGCAGGGACAGGTTCTGAATCGGACGTTGCAACACGACGGCCTGACGCGAAGCTACAGCATCTACGTTCCCCCTGCATACACGGGTGAGGAGACGTGGCCGTTGGTGCTTAATATGCACTACATGGGCGGTAATGCGGCCGCGCAAATGGCGCGTTCAGGGATGAACGGCGTGGCGGATGCCGGCAATTTCTTGGTTGCCTATCCTAATGCAACGGTAAATCCACAAATAGGCTTGTCACAGTGGAACGAGGGAACGATGTACCCGAACGGACCGGACGACGTCGGCTTCCTCGATGCCATGATCGTCGAGCTGGAGATGGGCTATCACGTCAATTCGTCCAGAATCTACGCAAGTGGTATGTCGTCGGGGGGAATGATGAGCTACCACCTGGGCAGCGAACTATCGGGCCGCATCGCGGCGATTGCCTCGGTGGGAGGTCAGCATCCTGCGAATCCCACGGCTCCCCGACCACTCCCCGTGTTGCATTTCCACGGCACAGCGGATCCTGTTTTGCCGTTCGGAGGTGGCTTTGGAAACCTGCCGGCGCCATTAAACACTTTTAACCTCCCCGCCGTGGCCGACGTGATCGACGCGTGGCGCGACAGCAACAATAGCGTCGGCGATCCCATTATTACGCAACTTCCGAACCTGAATACTCAAGACGGATCGACCGTCACAATGATTCAGTACCTAGACGGCGACCTTTACGAGACATCTTCGGGAGACAAACGCCCAGCGGAACTACTCTTATATCGGATAGAAGACGGCGGACACACCTGGCCTAGTGGCATGAATCATCCCGCGTTTCTGGGCAACGTGAATCGTGACATCAACGCCACCGAAGAAATCTGGAAATTCTTCAGCCGCCATGAACTTCCCGCCGTGATGCCGGAGCCTGTGCCCGGCAACTACAACCAGAACGGCAGCGTTGACGCCGCCGATTACGTTGTGTGGCGCAAGGGCCTGGGAACAACGTACACGGAGACCGACTACGATATGTGGCGTGCGCACTTCGGGCAATCGGCCGGCAGCGGGTTGTCCTCCAAGCCCGGTGTACCCGAACCGGCGACATTGATGCTGCTAATGTTGGCGGCGACTGGCTGGTGTCTCCGGCCAATTCGGTCCGCATAGATAGTCCCAACAATTCGTCAGCTTTGAGACACGTCAGCAACCGACTATTTGAGAATCTGGGAACTAGTCTGACGTTTTGACGTCAAATAGCGGTAGATACTCATCTTTGATTCTCATCGGTTGGCACTTCGACGGTCGCGCCTGTTCTCAATGGCCGCTTGGTCGGCTATGCGCGAGCTAGCACAGACGACCAGGACCTGTCAATTCAGATCGATTCGCTATCCGGCTCGGTATCAGTCGCGACGACGTCGGCTTTAGTCAGTCAGTGACGGGCTCATTGATACGACAAGCCCGTCTGGCGAATTGACCTTTCACAAATGCATCCGGCACTACTTCATTTGCTTTATCCATTTGACGACGTTGTCGACGATGCCTTCGGCCGCCCTGGCAAACTCTGTATAGCTGCGTTTTTTTAATTCGTCTTGCACATTCTGTTTTTCCATGAGCTGCTGTATGAGTTTGGCTTTCGCGTCCTCCGAAAGTCGGTTGAACTCGGCTGATTGTTTGCCCACTGCCAAAAAATTGTCGCGGATCGCCGCTGCCTGGGCTTTCGTAACCTCGGGGTGATTGTTGTTGAGCCACTCCGCGAATGCAATGCCGCCGCGGTTGAATACAATGTCCTGCTTTTGATCACGACTCAGGTCTTTGAGTGTAACGGCGCTCCAGATCGGACTTGGTCGCGATTTCAACTCATAGGCGATCCCCAGCTTGTCCAGCTCCCAGGCACTGGTACCATCGAGCCTCTTGTAGGCGTTCCAAAAGAAGTGCCACAGCTTGTCCGCGTAGTCCCCATAGTGGAAGCTTCTGGATTTTCGGTCGACTTGCTGGACCCAGCGATACTTGTCTCCTCCCCCATCCGGCTTGAAGGCGCGGATGCTGGCGGTGAGGATCAGGCAGGCCTCTTTGAAGTTCCCCTTGGCGGCGACGAGAGCCTGGTAAAATGCGTTATGAACGAAAGTGCCCAGAGTGGCTTTGTCATCCGGCAGAAGCAGGACATTGAGGAAGTTAATGGATCGTGCCACCTTTTCTTCGACCGGCTTGGCTTTGACCGCATCACGCAGCTCTTCAAATGGGCCCGATCCAGGGCTAAGAAAGGTGAATTTACCGGGCCAGACGAGTTCGGCAATTCCCTCTGCGACGGCCCAGCCCCTTGTTGTTTGATTGCCGAGGTTGTATTCGATCTCATACCACCACGTCGCGCCCACCTGCTTTTTGGTAACGATACGGGGAACCGTCGTACCGTACGGCAGAGATGCCTGCTTGGTCAGCGAAGTGTCAGGCTTGGCAAAGACGTCTACCTTAGGGCTCCTCACCGCCCCGTCAGGCTGAGTTATGCCCACATCCTCTAGGTCCGCGCCATCGAAATCAGCCAGGACTGCCTTTTCCACCTCGGCCAGTGCCTCCATAAGTTCCTCTTCCGTCTCCACCCATTTCTCAATATCCCGGTTGGTGCCGGTAGATGGATCGAGGATGGTACCAAGGCTGCCGTTTTCTGCAGGGCGAGATCCATAGGAGAGAAAGCTGCGTTAACATCTTCATCTGATGGCGCGGTTTGCAATGAGGGCCCAGGACAGCTGCCAATTTTCAGCAGCCGCACGCCATCAACGAGGATCCACCCGCGTTGGGCCGAGTTGCGTCGCCAGCGGACCATTAGCTCGGCCGGCGTCTGTGTCACGCTCACGACCGCCACATCGTTCCAGCGGCCGGCGTTTGGGCGCTGATTGACTATCACCGATTGCGTCGAAGTGCCCGAGCAGGGGCTGGTCAAGCACGCGATCTCGATATCCACCGGCACGGCCGAATTGGCGCCAGCCACATCTGGCCACCACAGCGAGACTTTGTACGTGCACGCCTCGTCGACCACCAGGGACAGCTCTGCCGCCGTCCCGGTAGCGCTGGGTTGGGTACGCCAGTAAGTAGCGCCCCAGGGATCACGTTGGTTGGCGCAGCGGTCGTTGGCGATGGCACGGCGGCGCTCCATCAGCCAGCCGGTGGGAGCAGCCGGCCGTTCGGCGGCAGTAGTCACTAAGCGGGTCGGGCGGATGGCCGAGCTTACTCCATCCCACGCGAGAAGAAGGAAGTAATACTCCCAATCCCAATAAGGGCCAGGATCGCCGTGGTTCGGGTTGACCTGGCTGTGGCCCGCGACAGTGTTGTTATTGATCGCAAAGCCGTGGCGGGTCGCAAGGTCCCGCACCAGAGCTGCCGAGCGCTCGTAGAGCTGGGTGGTGAGGGGTGCCGGATCGTTGCAAACGTCGGCGTGCTCGATGCCGATAGAGTCGCGGTTGTTGCCCGGCGTATGGAAAGCGACGTTTGCCTCTCGCACCATCTGCGCGACGGAGCCATCGCGGTCAACTAAATAGTGCGCCGAAGCCGCTCGCCCGGCGTTCTGCCAACCCGCGATGACCGCCTCGACCCCCGTGCGCCGCGCCGTCGACGGCACCGCGAGGGTGTGGATCACAACCCTGCGGACCGGTCGCGGGTTTGCGAGCGTCCGGCAGGTGGTGCTGCCGGCCTGCCCCGGTATGCAGTACCTACTCGTGTGCGCGGCGACGAAACGGATCGCCACAGATGAGTCCGGCCCCGCTTAGTCCTGGGGGCGCCGCTGCTTGCTGAGGTGTAATCTGCTCAACAAACCCAACCCCATCGCTGAGGGGGCACTCTGCAGGCTCCTCTATCTCTTCAATGTCGACTTCGGCCGTCGGAGAATTCACCATCCGACCTAGGTCGGAAAAATTCGGGCGGAGTACGACGCTATTCGGCAGCACACAGCCACGGCTGTCCAGCAACCGGCGGGCGAATGGCCGCGAGCGGCTGTGGGGGAACACGCCAGCCTCTATGACGAACCCGTAGTACCCCGGCTGCGCACTGTCAGCATCGATACCTTGGGAGGTGAGCATCGACCGCGTCAACAGATCGCGGGACGCGATGACAGAGACGTGGCCGACGTCTCCGGTCCCCGGGACGACTCGAACCATCCAGTCGCCCGCTTGCAGCACGTCCTCGGGCCGCTTCGACGGCAAAGCGACGACTTTCAACGGATTCTTCGCGCTTTGTATCGGAGACCCGTCATTCACTGTCGCCCGAAACAGCCCGGCCGGTGTCATGCCCGATGCGAATGCCGGGACGCCAAGTTCGCGTAGCAGCCTCTGGAGGAATGAGGTTTCCGATTTGCGTCTGTCACGGATGGAGATCCGTAGTGCAACCTCGGCCCGGTCAAGAAAATACTCAGCGTTATCAGAATTCATAAAACGACTCTCCTTCGTCCACGCTATCCTCCATTGCCGCCTCGTCGGATTCAATCGAGAAATCCGAGCCCGCGTTCTTTGTTGAATCTTGAGCCAAACGTTTTGTTCATGCCAACCGCTCAGGGCGAGAACCGCCGCCCTGGATACCGAGGTTAGCGAGCAGGCCAACGTCAATGGGCAGTTGCTTTCCGGGGAACTTCTTGTAGTCGAACTTCAGGATACCCTCGCCCGCCATCGCGTCCCTTACTTTCCGGGCATTGGCGGCCGCCACTTTGTCCCATATAGCAATGAAGTCCGAGGTGCTCCAAGCACCGACCTCTGCTTCAGAAACACCGAGATTGTGCGCCACAGCCTCTTTCGAAACCCGGTGAGGACATCCGGGGTCGGCTCGCGAAACTGGACGTTCAACTCGCTGTCCAGCCCGAAGCCACGCGGGTTCACATTTGCCGAGCCGATGCACCACCAGCGGTCGTCTGCAAGGATGAGCTTGGAATGCACATACCGCCTGTTCATCTCATAGAAACGCACGCGATCAGTGCCGAGCCCCTTAACGAGCCGGTCGAATGTCTCGTGCTGGAGAAAGAAACCATGATCGGTGAGCGCGCTTTTGCCGTCGTCTGCTTCGGCCAGCGCGCTATGCACAACGACAATGATCACGAACAGACTGGGTCGCTCGCGCCGCGCGCACAATCCAGTCAGCGAGTTCCGGCACGCGGAAATACTGGTTCTCCATATACAGGAACCGCTCAGCACACTCGATGCCGTGCTGGTAAGCCTGGCGCACGTCATCACGACGCGTCGTCGCGAACGCACGGACGGTATTGCCCGTACTCTCCGACACTGTGCGCAGCATCTGCACCGCCGTCCGGTAGACTCCCGGGATCTGCTCGGCGGTCGATAGCGGAGTCAAGGCGAGCTTCTCGTGGGGACGCCATCCGGGCAATGGCGGGCGGCGGCTCGCGCCGCGTTCGCGATTCCACCGCGCGACGAACTCCTTCTCCAGGTCGCGAGTGATCGGCCCGTTCAACTGCACCTGGAGATCGTGCCAGCCGTGCCACGGCGTGCTCGACCACTTGCGAGGAGTCATCCCCGGGATGATGTCTACTCCGCCGCAGAACGCAGTCAAATGGTCCCCATGGCGGACGATCATGAACTTCTGGTGGTGGACGGCTACATGCAAATCACCTGGGGTAACGGGTCGCGGCGTCAAATTTGATAGGAATTTGGCCTCGGTGGGGGAGATGGAGATGTGCGCCGGGTGCCGGCTCAACACGTACTTGACATTATCGCGGCGGTCTGGCGGCAGATTGAGCACGGCGCCATCGAGCGCCTTAAAGTTGGAGCGCCATGGTATTAGCGGAGGGAAGTCGTTTAGGAGCAGGCGGAACTTCACTCCGTTCCCCGCCTTGGCCGCGATCAGGTCGCCCCATGTTTTCCCGATTGCCGACGACTTGGTGAACTCCGTCTTGGGATCGAACATCCATGACACGAGGTACACGGCGTCGCCGGGATTGGTCGTCTCCACGGCGAACTGCATGCTGTCGAACGGCTCGGAGTGGTCGTCGTTGCGGCCAGTGCCGCCCGACGAGCCCGTTGATGAGCAGCCTTGCCTGACCCCAGGTTTGCGGCTGCGCGCATGAAAAGTAGTCGGCGCTCCTGTCCTGCGGCAACCACCACGGGCAGGCCTCACCGGCGTCCTTCGGGTTCGGTGTGCGATCATCCTCGGAGACCTCCGGGAATCTCCATTCTTCGTTGGCGCTGCTAAGCGTTACATCCAGGGATTCTACCGAGTCGCTGCTTCGGCTCCTGTGTTGAACCTTGAGCCAGGAGGGAGGCGCATAGTCGACACTAGTTTCGGATTTAGGGGTGGGTCTGTCGCATATTCCGACGGGGCTCAACAATGCGAAGATCCGGAACGTGCTTTGGCGGTGGACCATACTCGGCTTATCGCTGAGAGCCGGAAACGGGCCGAGAGAACTGCCGCTTTGGAATGTGCCCGCATCGTCCTCCTGATCAATGAGCAAAGTCTCCGACATGATCAGCCTACCGCTGCTGTCGAGCGGATACCGGCGTTTCCTCGCGGTGTGCCTCACATTGCCGCCGATGGTTTCGACGTATGGGTTCGAGCCCTTCTTCTGAACTTCGACAACGATATCTCCATGCAGGAGAGTGCCAGTTGTTAGGCCTTTCAGGGTATGTCGCCCAGCGGCCGCGATGAAGTCGGTGCGATCGGTACAGACGATGTCACCGACGGCGACGGCTCGCTTCCCGGGGTCGAATGCCTGATATCTCCCCGGCGCGGGTTTGTCCCTGGCATCGACAATGTACTCGGCGTGTTTCTGGCTGGCCTTCAGGAGGTGATCCTTGCCATGGTGGATGCCTCCGGACTTCACCTCGAGCTTGAGACCGATGGCGGCACCGCGAACGCAGGATGAGACAAACACCGCGCTCCATGCTTCAACATCGGCGCGGGATTTGTGAGCCGCAAGCAGCGCTGAATCGATGAAACTGTTGATCCCCGCGGTAGAGGCGACGGAAGCACTCTTGATCAGCTCCTCGCGGGCCTTTTTTCGAGCGGCTGTACTCCAATTGCTCGCCGCGGCTATCTTGTTCTCGCGTGCCTGTTTCAGTGCCGCGCCGCCGGTCTTGGACTCGGCGAGCTCCGCGGTCTTCTCCGTGAGCTTCGTCGCAGCGTCGTCCCGCTTGTCTATGGCGGCCTTGCGGGCACTGACGTTGGTGTCGTGATCTTGCTGAGCCGCCGACTCGGCCTTCTTCGCAGCGTCGAGATCGGCCTGGCTGAACGGCTGGGCTTTACGGGCAGCATCCACGACATTCTTGGCTTGGGCCAACAACTTGTCCGAGCCTCTAGCCTTTGCTTCGGCAGCTGCCGCTTCGGTCTTGCGCTGGGCGAGGTCCCGCTTGGCCGCATCGACATCGTCGAACTTCTTGTAACGGTCCTCAACGGCGGTTTCGAATCGAGCGTCGGCATCGTTGAAGTCCTCCATCGCTTTGTTGAGCGTGGCGTCGAGGACATTACTGTACGTGCTGGCCGAGGCTGTGAGCGTTGCCGTTTGCAGGAGTTGAAGCGTATCCGGCGGGAGCGTGCTGTCCTTGCCCGCCAGCCAGTGACGCACCAACTGTGGGAAGAGGCTGGGCACGTCCTCTTTCTGAAGCGAGCCCTTGCTCAACCACGCAGTACGTTCACTCTTCGCAACCGCGGCGATAGCATTCCGAAGAGTCGCCTCGTTGACCTCAACGCTATTGGGTCCGCGGAACACGCATTTCGTCTGCGTGGGTCCGGTCTCGTCCTCCTCCTCCGACGGAGGTAGCGATGAGAAGTCCTGCTCGCTGCCTTCATGTTGGACTCGCACGGCAGGGGTGGAAGCCCACTGTGGCGGTGTGGGGAGAAATTCCCAGATCCTTCGGTCGTAGACTTCCGGGACGGTCTGCCACGGGCCGGAACCGATCTCTTCAACCACGTAGCTGCGGTAGGCCGGAAAGTCCGTTTCGTTTGCTACGCGGACACCTGTCCGGGCATTGAAGTCGCGATTGACCGATAGAATATCGGCGCTTTCAAGTGCCCTCCGGCATCGAATGGCTGCTGCGCCACGGCGCCTCTTTCATCTGCTCGGACGGTTATCAGCGAATGGTACATCTCATGACAGAGCGTGTTGGCGATTGCCGCGAGAGTACGGTTCGCATGAACCCTCTCACGCACGAGTCGTTCTCGTTCCTGCGCATATGCACCGATCGTTTTGAATCGAGCGCGCAGATCTCTTTCCTCAGGTGTGGTGGCGGGTGCTGTCGTGTTCTCGCGCATCAACAATTCAAACACGCCGGCGAAGACGGTGATCAGTTCAGCAGGATTTTCAACCGAGTACTGAGCCCTGGATAAGCCGGGGCGGTATTCCGAAGAACGTGCCGAGTTGAACGGGAGGATAACCTTGCAAGTCCACTTGAGTGGACAGGTGAGCGGGCAGTCCGTTCGGAACTGCATCCGGTTGCGCGGCAGAGACGCCAGATGAACCTCACATTGTGGACCCTGCTGCAGCCAGTGGAGGTGCCGGCGGCGCGGGGGCCAGCGATTCGCTCCACTGCGCCCTGGATCATGGAGAAGATTTGTTCTTTATCGTTGAGCAGGCCGAGTTGCTGCAGAGCCGAGTCCAGCGTGGCCGGCTGGTTGATCTGCCTGTTATCTGTGAATCGCGGCAGATCTCTGAGCTGGGAGTCGGTCACCACGAAGAATTGCGGGACGCTGAGCGTAATGGAGGAACTCTCGATGACCTGCCGTTGTGTGTTCAGGGCCTCAAGAAAACCCTTGCCCTGCCCGGGCGCCGGCAAACACCGGCACTCGGATATTCGTGGGACCTTGGGCCGGCTGTAGCGCCTGGTTATCGAAGCCCACGGCGTCAGGAGGTTCTGAGCGCCATTGGAAAGTTACGTTTGCTGGAATGAGCGAGCCGTAGCTGACCACAGCGACCAGTTGGAACGGTTGAC
>CAVQLN010000021.1:0-404133 GCA_963713365.1 uncultured Planctomycetota bacterium
GCTCCTTCTATCTCGGCCGCGAGCACAATCTGAGCACGGGGCAAACGCAATCGAAGCAGTTACTGTATGACGCTAACGACCTCACAACGCACGCCGTTTGCGTCGGCATGACCGGCAGCGGCAAGACGGGCCTGTGTATTACGCTGCTGGAAGAGGCTGCACTCGACGGCATCCCCGCCATCGCCATCGATCCCAAGGGCGACTTGGGAAATCTGCTGCTGGCTTTCCCCAATCTGCGCACCGAGCGACTTTCGCCCGTGGATCGACGCGCAGGAAGCAGCCCGGCGACAGATGTCGCCCGACGACTTCGCGGCCAGTCAGGCCGAACTGTGGCGCAACGGGCTCGCCAAGTGGGATCAGGGGCCCGACCGGATTCGCCGCTATTGCGATGCGGTGGAGCGAGTCATTTACACGCCCGGCTCGAGCGCCGGCATCCCCATCACCGTGCTGAAATCGTTCCGCGCACCGCCGCCAGAACTATTCGACGATCTCGATGCGTTCAACGAGCGTGTCGCGTCGGCCACCTCGGGCCTGTTGGCGCTATTGGGCGTCGACGCCGATCCGGTGCGCAGCCGCGAGCACATTTTCCTCTCGAACGTCATTGCCGATGCGTGGCGGGCTCGAAAAGATTTGGACCTGCACGAGCTGATCCAGCGAATTCAGCGCCCGCCGATCGATCGCATCGGCGTGGTCGACGTGGAGTCGTTCTTTCCCGCGGCCGATCGCTATGCGCTGGCGATGAGCCTTAACAATCTGCTGGCGTCGCCATCCTTTGCGGCTTGGATGCAGGGCGAGCCGCTCGATATTCCGGGCATGCTTTATACGCGCGAAGGCAAGCCGCGGCTGGCGATTGTGTCGATTGCGCATCTCGACGATGCACAGCGGATGTTCTTCGTCACGATTCTGCTCAACGAACTGATTTCGTGGATGCGCACTCAGCCCGGCACGAGCAGCCTGCGGGCACTTTTGTACATGGACGAAGTGTTCGGCTATTTTCCTCCGCTGGCCAACCCGCCGGCGAAGCGGCCGATGCTCACGCTGCTCAAGCAAGCGCGTGCCTACGGACTGGGCTGCGTGCTGGCCACGCAAAACCCAGTCGACCTCGACTACAAAGGTCTGTCCAACGCCGGCACCTGGTTTTTGGGCCGGCTGCAAACCGAGCGCGACAAGGCACGCGTGATTGAAGGACTTGAAGGGGCATCCGCCGAAGCCGGTTCCAGCTTTAATCGCCAGCAGATGGAAGCCACGCTGGCGGCCCTCGGCACACGCGTGTTCCTGATGAACAACGTGCATCGAAGACAAGCCAATCGTGTTCCACACGCGCTGGGCGATGTCCTATCTATGCGGGCCTCTGACGCGCAACCAGATCAAAACGCTGGTTGACCCCATGCGGGGTCGCTTCACTGCGGATTCAGGCGGCGCACCGGCTGCCGCACCGACCACTTCAAAGCCGCACTTGGAATCTGACGAGACCGCAACTGAGCGCGTTGAAGCGACTGCCTCACCCGACACCCGACGACCGATACTTGCCCGCGACCATTACCGAAAAATTTGCCGCGATCACCGAGCGCCTGCCCGACGGTTATCAATTGGAATATCGTCCAGCGCTTTTCGGTAAAGGCAAAGTGCACTTTGTGCGCAAGTCGGACGGTATCGACGCGTGGCGGGAGTGCTTCCTGCTGAAAACTTTCAACGCAGACGTCCCCGGAAGAGACATGGGACGGGGCCGCCGTTGTGGAACAGGCGCCGGCCGTCGAAAACGAGCCTCGTGAAGGCGGCCGTTTCACAGCGCTTCCGCCGGCACTGGCTCGTGAAAAAAGTTACACCGATTTTAAGCGAGAACTGCGCGAATATCTCTATCGCGAAGAATCGATCGAATTGTGGAAGTGCGAATCGCTCGACGAAAGTTCGCGCCGGATGAGGACGAGCGCGCTTTCCGCACGCGGCTGGCGCCGCTATTGGAAAAACAGCTTCGCTGCAGCGCGAGAAACTCGAGAAGTCATTCGCCGCCAAACTGGCCGACGCGGACGAAAAGATTCGCCGTGCTCAGGCGCACGTCGAAACACAAAAACTGCAGCTCTTCACCCGCCTCGGTCGCTTGGCGTGGGCCGTCGTCGACACGGCTGCCAGCGCCGTTGGGCGCGGATTGCCCGGTCGCCGGCGCTCGCTCGGCTCAGCAATCAGCGGAGCGGCGACGGAGCGCGGCCAGCAGATCGAATGCCCAAGCAA
Source organism: uncultured Planctomycetota bacterium (assembly GCA_963713365.1). GTDB lineage: Bacteria > Planctomycetota > Planctomycetia > Pirellulales > Lacipirellulaceae > JABDGM01. Next base: position 2,230 of record CAVQLN010000021.1, read on the forward strand.
ATCTCGAGCAGGCGATCGAGGCGAAAGACCGACTTGAGCAAGAATTGCACGAGAAACTGACGGCGCTTGAGGCCGAGTTCGAACCTTCCCGTGTCCAGATCGAATCGATTGAACTGAAACCGCAAAAATCCGACATTGAAGTTGACGAAGTCAGCCTGCTGTGGCTTCCATTTAGAGTCAGCGCGGCGGGCGTCGCCGAGCCGATTTATTAGAAGCAGTTTCAAAGGACCCCCTCTCCCTCTGGGAGAGGGATGGGGTGAGGGCAGATCGCCGGCAACCAATACACCCTCACTCTTCCCTCTCAAAATGAGAGAGGGTTTTTAAATTGCTTCTAGTCGCACTTCCCCAGTCCTCAGCCCCTAGCCCCCAGCACCACAAACATGAGCGAACGCGAACGTTGGATTGTCTATCCGCTATTATTTCTCGCCCTGGGCGCCGCCTTGCGCGACAAACTTTTCGAACGCACAACCACCAAACGCATTGTTTGTGAGGAACTGACTGTCTGCGAAGAGTTGACGGTCCTCGACGGTGCGCCTATGAGGCCATCGTCGCGCCCGCTCGTCAGAATCGGTCGCACCGAGTCGCCGAGCCGGCGGCGCCGCCCGAGGTTACGTGATAGTCGACGGACACGTCGAAGTCGCCGGCGAGATGGACGCCCATCAGTTCGCATATCGCGGCACCCCATTCGTGCCGGCGGCATCGCGCTGGGTCATTACGCCGATGGACATAATGCGCAGCAGCTTCAGCAATCCAAACCTCCCGCGCAGCAGGGTGATTCGAATTGACGAGCGAGGTCGCGTTCGGCTGGCCGTTTTGGCTGGAAAGCGGTACGATGCACGGGTGGGCTATCGTCGAATATTTGCCTTCGCCGCATGCAAGAGGGAGAGGCTCCACATGAATCGGTTAACGCGAACTAGGCCGGCTTGCTTGGCAACCGGCGCTGTCGTCGGGCTGATCGTTGGCATGAATATCCAGGGCTTCTGGCCGAATGCGCCGCTTCATGCCTCGGCCACGCACGGCCTCGACAAATTCGCCATCGCAACGGGCCTCGTCGATAGCGGCGTGGAAGCTCTCTACTTTCTCGATTACTTGACCGGCGACATGCGGGCCGCGGTCATCAACCCCAAGAACGGCAAGTTCAACTCGTTCTTCACGCGGAACATCGCCGCTGACTTTGGCGGCGCCGGCCGCAGTACCGGTTATTTGATGGTTACCGGCTCGGCCGACATGCCACGTGGCACGGCGAACTTTCAGTACGCACGCAGCATTGTCTATGTCGCCGAGGCCAGCACCGGCGCTGTGGCCGCATACACGATTCCCTGGAACTCCAGCTTTCAAGCGGCGGGCAAGGCTCAATATGGCGAGTTCCGCCCGTTGGACGTGGCCCAGTTCCGTACCGCGTTCGTGCGCGACGAGGCGCCGAAAACTCAGCAATGACGGATTCAGGGATGACGATTCAAGTGAACGGCCAGTCGCGCAAGATCGACGCCGGCGCGAGCATTGCCAGGCTGCTTGGCGACTTGGGCGTAACGCAGCCGCACGTCGCCGTCGAGCTCAATCTGGAGGTCGTCCCCCGCGCGGCATGGCGACACGTTGCTTCAAGAGGGTGACCGATTGGAGATCGTCACGCTCGTCGGCGGCGGATAGATCATAGTTTACCACAGAGACACGGAGGTCACGGAGAAGAACTAACTGGTCATTGCAGGTTTGTCATTGTCCAGTTCCAAACTCGCCAATCTCAAACAAGCCTATTACGAATTACATGACCTCCAATTCTCCGTGTCCTCCGTGTCTCTGTGGTTAATCTGAATTGGAATGGAATTGACATGACATTCGTAGAACCGGCAACAAATACTCTGCAGATCGGTACGCACCGCTTCACCAGCCGCCTCATCGTCGGCACCGGCAAGTACGCCGACTACGAAATCATGGGCGAGGCGCTTGCGCGTAGCGGCACCGAATGCATCACCGTCGCCGTGCGCCGCGAGCGGCTCATCGACGCGGCCGGCAACAACTTGATCGACTTCATCGACACCAGCCGCTACACACTCTTGCCCAACACCGCCGGTTGTTTCACAGCGGATGACGCAATCCGCGTCGCCCGCCTTGGTCGTGAAATCCTTCTGAGTTTGGAGAATCCAGGCGCGGATTGGGTCAAGCTCGAAGTCCTCGCTGACAAGCGTACGCTGTTGCCAGATCCAATTGCCACGCTTGAAGCAACCGAGCGCCTTGTGGCCGATGGCTTCCAAGTTTTGTGCTACACGACTGACGATCCCGTGGTCGCCAAGCGCCTCAAAGCGGCCGGCGCCACGAGCGTCATGCCGGCCGGCAGCCCGATTGGTTCAGGTCAGGGCGTTCTCAACCCGAACAACATCCGCATCTGCCTCGAATATCTCAAAGAGGACGATCCAACTTACCCGGTAATCGTCGACGCGGGCGTCGGCACTGCGAGCGACGTCACCGTGGCGATGGAGCTCGGTGTCGACGGCGTGCTCCTCAACACTGGCATCGCCCACGCAAAAGACCCTCTTAAGATGGCCGACGCCATGCGCCACGCCACCGAAGCCGGCCGCCTCGCATACCTGGCCGGCCGCATCCCTAAGCGCCTCTACGCCACCGCCAGCAGCCCGGAGGAAGGCGTTATCTCCCGTGTTCCGAGATAGAAGCGCTGTTTACAATATGCAAGGCTACCCTGCCGAAACGACAAAAATCACTGGTGCGCTATGCAACTTAATCCGGACACTATTTTTGAGGCCGCGTTAAGTCTTCCAGACCATGAGCGGCTTGAGTTAGCTAGCCGGCTCCTCGACACGGTTCCTGCGAGCATTATGTCAGCCGATGACCCTGATTTGGTCGAGGAGCTCGATCGTCGGTTCAACGATGGCTCGCCGACAATCCCATGGTCTGAAATCCGGGATCAAGCGTGATGCGCAGTGTCAAAGTCGAATTTCATCGACTCGCGCAAAAGAATTCGACGATGCTCGCTTATGGTATGCGTAACGTTCAGAAAGCGCGGCAATTCGGTTCAAGGCGGCTTTCGACGATGCAATTCTACGCATCTTGCAGAGGCCAGAGGCGTTGCCTCGGTATTCAGGAACATATCGCTGGGCACGAGTTCGTCGCTTTCCATACATCGTAGTCTTCCGCGAGCGGGAGGCCGACGAGATGGTAGTGGTAGCGGTCGCCCATACCAGTCGGAGTCCTGGCTATTGGCGACGGCGAACATGAGGTGTCAACGAACAGGCGCGCGTGAGTTCCGCTGATATATTATTGAGCGTATGGGCGAACAACGTCATACTCGTGAAACAATAATTCAGACGCTGCAGAACATCGCGGCACAGATTGGTCGATCTGCGCTTTCCAAAAAGGATGTCCAAGCACATTTACCATTATCGGCAGTGAATTACCATTTCGGTCGATTAAGTAATGCATTGAACGCGGCCGGTTTAGTCGCCAACAAACCTGGGCCGCCCGATACGATTCCATTGAGAGAGGACGAATTATTCGAATCCATCGCTGAAGTCGAACGTCAAATCGGATACGTTCCTTCGCTGTCGGATTAGCGGGCAAATGGCGGAAGATTCTCAAATCGGCCGTTTAATAAGCGTTTTGGCGCTTGGGACTCTGTACTGCAGCACTATCGTAAGTGGCGGGTTGAGCATCACGGTGATGACGTTCCAATTTTGGAAGCGTCATGCTTTGTTCCCACTAACGTGCAATTACCGGATTCACCAGCCGCATTCGTAGAACCAGGTGCCCAAAGTGTAAGGCCATCTAAGCCGCCGCAGCTATTCGGCGAACCAATTGATTTCAGCGGATTACGTCATGCGCGAATAAACGAGCAAGGCGTGGTTTACTTATTTGTCATGGTAAGTCGCGAACTCGGATTCTCCGTTGAGGCGTTGCAGCAGGGCTTCCCCGATTGCGAAGGAAAGTACCTTTACGACACGAATCGCAAACTTTGGGCGAAAGCTCGCATTGAATCCGAATTCAGGGCGTCAAACTTTCGTGACCATTGTCACGACGAAACTAATCGTGACGTCATAGTCTGTTGGGAAAAGGATTGGCCCAACTGTCCGCTTCGCGTGGTTGAACTCAAAAGCGAAATCATGTGTCTACCTTCGCGATAGTTGCGAGGTGCTCAAGCGGGATTCGCTGTTTCTCGATAGGCAGCTTGGATAGTGACGCGACATTAAACTCCGGCCATGATTTTTCGCGGTTAGTGGCCACCTGTTCAGAAACGACGAAATTCGTTAACTTAGCGTCATGGAATTGACCGCGTCAGATATTCTTGGCCCGGAGGGCCGCATTGCGGCGCGGCTGCCGAATTATGAATGTCGGCCGCAGCAGCTCGAAATGGCCGATGCGGTAGCTCGCGCGATTGCGGCCAAGCATCATCTGGTGGCTGAAGCGGGCACCGGCATCGGCAAAAGCTTTGCCTATCTCGTGCCGGCAATTCTGGCGGCCACTGAAAAGGAGCAACGCCGCGAGACGGATAACAACGAGAAGCGCGACGAGCCGCCTACGCCAAAAATTGTTATTTCTACTCACACGATCAGCCTGCAGGAGCAGCTTATCGGCAAGGACCTGCCGCTGCTCAATGCCGTGATCCCGCGCGAGTTCTCGGCCGTGCTCGTGAAAGGGCGCCGCAATTACATCAGCCTGCGGCGGCTCGATTTGGCGCTCTGCGCAGCCAGAGTTTGTTCAACGAGGATGAGCAGCTACGCGCAGCTCCGCAAGGTTCGCCAGTGGAGCAAAACGACTACCGACGGCTCGCTCAGCGACTTGCCGTTCCAGCCGTTCGGCCAGGTTTGGGATGAGGTGGCCAGCGACAGTGGCAACTGCATGGGCCGCCGCTGCCCGACGCACAGCAAGTGCTTCTATTACAAGGACCGCCGCCGCGCTCAACACGCGCAGATACTTGTCGTCAACCACGCGCTTTTGTTCAGCGACATTGCCCTGCGCCGCGCCGGCGTCAGCATCTTGCCTGATTACAACGTGGTAATCCTCGACGAAGCGCACACGGTCGAGGCCGTCGCCAGCGATCATCTAGGAATCAACATCACGAGCGGCCAAGTGGAGTATGTCCTGAACAAGCTCTACAACGATCGCACGAACAAGGGCTTGCTCGTGCACCATGATCTCGCAAAGGAGCAGCAGCAAGTCGACCGCTGCCGCCATCTGGCCGACACCTTCTTCGCCGACCTCCTCGACTGGCGCTGCAAATTCCCCCTCCCTTTCAGGGAGGGGCAAGGGGATAGTTCGACTCCGCGCAACCCGCGCACACAAGCCGCTTCCGACTCCAACAAGCCTATTCGCGTCACCGAGCCCGGAATCGTCGCCAACCACCTCAGCCCCGAACTTGAGCTTCTTGCCCGGCAAGTGAAGCTCGCCGGTAAGAAGCTCAGCGAAGAATCCGAGCAGCAAGATTTTCTGGCAGCACACGATCGGTTGCTGGTGCTGGTCAATGAACTCGAGACATGGCGCATTCAGTCTCAAGAAGGAACGGTTTACTGGCTCGAGTCCTACAAAGGCCGGCGCGGCATGCCGCGAATCACGCTTGCCGCGGCGCCCATCGACATCGGCCCCGCCATGCGCGAACAGCTCTTCGACAAAGTGCCCTCGGTGATCATGACCAGTGCGACGCTGTCAGTGGGACGTATGGGTGCCACTGGCTCGGCTCGACTGGGGCACCCGGCGACCGGCCTGTGCCGGGTGCCGGGTCCGCCGAAGTCCGCCAGTGCTTCCGCACGTTCCGCCCTTGCGGCGGGAAGCACTGGCAAAGCCAGTGGCACACGAGGTGCAAGCTGCTTCGCATTCTTCAAGTCACGCGTGGGCCTGACGCAATGCGACGAAGTTCAGGTCGGGAGTCCCTTCAACTACCAGGAGCAGGCCGAGCTGGTCACGATCCGAGATATGCCCGACCCGGCCATTTCGGATCGCGGTGCCTACGAAAAGCAGTGCATCGAAGCCATCAAGCTTTACGCCGGCCGAACCGACGGCCGCACTTTTGTGCTCTTCACGAGCTACGACATGCTACGGCGCATCGCCGCCGGATTACGGCGCTGGCTCGCATCGCGAGATCTGCGCCTATTGAGCCAGGCCGACGGCACGCCGCGCACGCAGCTGCTCGAGCAATTCAAAACCAATCCGCGCACCGTCCTCTTCGGCACCGACAGCTTCTGGCAAGGCGTCGACGTGCCAGGCGACGCGCTGCAAACGGTGATCATCGCCAAGCTGCCGTTTGCCGTGCCGGATCACCCGTTGTTGGAAGCCCGCCTGGAAGCGGTGCGCACCGCCGGCGGCAACCCATTTCGAGATTATCAATTGCCCGAAGCGGTGATCAAATTCAAACAAGGCTTCGGACGCCTGATCCGCACGCGCACCGATCACGGCACCGTCGTTTGCCTCGACCCGCGCATCGTCACCAAACCCTACGGCCGGCTATTCATCGAATCTCTGCCGGAGTGCCGGCGCGTGGAAGCGTCGATCGATAGATCCGACGGTCCCAAAAAGTCGGGATACGTCGCGGGACCGCGGATGTTATAATTGCAGCATGAGCACGGTTTCTTACCCGCACGTCGAAGTTCGCGATAACGGCAAGGCCTATATTCAGGGCAGCGGCTATAAAGTCCGTATTCTCGTCGAGGAGTACTTGAGCGGAATGCGGCCCGAGGAAATGGAACGCGAGCATCCGCGGTTGACACTCAGCCAAATTCATCGCGCACTAGCGTATTACTACGATCACAAAGAAGAGGTGGATCAGGAGATCGAAGAACTTCGTAAGCTTGAGACGAGACTTCGAGCGGAATATGAGAAGTCGCCTGCTGCTGAAAAGCTTCGAAAAGCAATGAAGGAACGAAAGGCACAGCAGTGACATGGCCACTGTACATGGACCACCATGTGCCACGCGCGGTCACATCGGCGCTGCGGCGGCGGGGATATGACGTACAGACTGCTGCCGAAGATGAAGCGGAGGAAGAGGACGACGCCATACTGCTGGAACGAGCCACACAACAAGGTCGCATCTTCGTCACCCAGGACCGGGATTTACTCTCGCTGGCCGAACAATGGCGCACGGAAAACAGACCATTCTTCGGCGTTGTCTACTCTCCGCAGCAGCGCCTGACGTATTCTGAGTTGATTGAATGGTTGGAGCTAGTTGCGTCTGTCTTGCGCGAGGACGAAGTTGAAAACCAGATTATTTTCCTGCCGATGCAGTGATTACTCTCGAGCCTTCAGGCGTCGGAGCCTTTCGCGCTTAATTCGCTCCGAATCCGATTCGACGCGTTCGCCTCGCTTGAGTGCATCAAGACCCTTTTCCAACTCGACGTGAATGTATTCGAGTCTTGAGTCAACTCGGCGGCCGCGGGGCCGGTCGATCTCTGTTCTGGCTGTTCCTTGTTCATGGAGTATACCTCAATTGAACGGATTACACGTCCGGTACCAGTGACGACTACTCCTGCGAACCCCGAATCGTCCGCAGCAGATCGGTGATTTGTTTCGAAATCGCGTCCGACTCGCCAATCAACCGGCGGCATTCTTCATCTTCGACGAGCTTCTCTGCGCCAGCAGCGAATAACGTGCCGCGCACAAACGCCGCGCCGCGAAGTGCCCGCTTGAGTTGCACGAGGGGTAACCCCGCCTCACCGTCGTCCATTTCGTATGGTTGCGACAGCGGCAGCACTTGTGCCAGGCCGCCGGTGACTTCCATGGCGTTGCGAATCGAGCGTATCGAGGTTCGGCGAGCGGTCACCGCTGCGCTTGCCAATGTCAAAAAACTCCATCAGTAGCTTCGTTGCCTGTTGTTGCAGCGGATGGCGTTCCATTTGCTCGAAAGCGTCTATCTCATCGGCATCGCCGCGCACCGCTTCCGGTAAACTCTCCTGCCAAGGCTCCTCGACCGCCGCACGGCAGGCTTCGTTCATCTCGGCGATCCATGCGGCTTTTTCTTCGTCGTCTTCGCGGTCTTCGTCGTCATCCCAATCCATGCTGGGCACGACTTCGTCGAGTGCCGCATCGAGTGCTTCGCCCGTATCGGCGCCAGCGGCGATCCGCTCTTCCATCACGCGCTCCATCCGCTCCTGTTTGCGCCGGTTTTCGGCAAACAGAGCATCCCAGCGTGCTTCGTTATCCTTCGGGTCCAGCCGCGCACCCGTTGCATCGTCGGGAAAGTGCACCGGAGGATGCTCGGCCGGTCGGGAAAGTGTCGACTGAACCTTTCGTGCGAGCCGTTCAATTCGCGTGGCCAGAATCTCCGGATCCTCTCGTGCCTCCAGGCTAAGGCGGTCGTTCTCAAGCGCCGTGGAGAGCATGTCGATCGCCCGGCCGAGGAAATCGATCTTCTGCCGCAGTTGAGTCACATCCCGATGTTCCCAATACCCGCCTTCATCCATGACTTCAAGGTCCGGCATGAACTCTTTCTTTAGCCCGGCGAGCAGTTCTACCAAAGCAACGTGACCCTCGATCGGCCCGAACTGCGTCTTCACCCAGCACCACGGCTTCTCGGTGAGATCGCCACGCTCGACTTCCTCGATCTGAAATACGCCAATCAGCCAGCCCTCGGGCGATATCAACAAGCTCGTCGTCTCTTGCCCGGGCGAGAGATCAACGAGCAGGCCGCGCATCATCCGCGACGGATCGCATTCGTCGGCACTTCGCCACAGCCGTGGATTCCCGCCCACCGCCAGCGCCAAATCGATCACGCGATCCTCAAAGTCCTCGACCCGGCTCAAATCGGCCAGCGAACCACGGTAGTGAATCGTTGCGCCCATTGTGGTAGGGTGGGCATTGCCCACCGTTCTTTTGTTTGCGGGTTTGTTTCGAAGTCTCAATTATGGTGGGCCGTGCCCACCCTACAACTACAACTTCCCGCCCGTTGACCGCACCTTTTCGGCTACCTAAACTGAGTAGTTTAGCGTATTTCGGTTAGTTTTCGGCGGTTACGCCGTTCGGTTGGGCGCTTTCGCAAGCGCGCTGCGTACGATGCTGGCCAAGCGTGTGATTCCATGTCTCGACGTCGACCGCGGGCGCGTTGTGAAAGGCACGAACTTCGTCAACCTTCGCGATGCCGGCGACCCGGTCGACGTGGCCGCGCGGTACGAGAAGGAGGGCGCCGACGAACTCGTTTTCCTCGACATTACGGCCAGCCACGAAGGGCGCGACATCATGCTGGAGGTGGTTCGCCGCACGGCCGAGCAGGTGTTCATGCCGCTTACGGTGGGCGGCGGCATCCGCACGCTGGATGACATCCGCCAACTGCTCTTGGCCGGAAGCGATAAAGTGTCGATCAACTCGGCCGCCGTGAAAAATCCAAAGTTTGTCGAGGATGCAGCCCGCCGGTTTGGCAGCCAGTGTATTGTGGTGAATATCGATCCCAAGCGTGTTGCAGGCAACGGCGGCCAGGTGTTTGAAGTCCACATCAACGGCGGCCGAGTCCCTACGGGGCTGGAAGCGGTGCCCTGGGCCCGCGAGGTCGAGCGGCTCGGCGCCGGCGAAATCGTGCTCACCAGCATGGACGCCGACGGCACCAAGGACGGCTACGACCTGGAGATCACCGCAGCCGTCAGCCAGGCGGTCACCATCCCCGTCGTCGCCAGCGGCGGCGCGGGCAAACCAAAACACCTGGCCGACGCGATCACCATCGGCAAAGCGGACGCGGCCCTCGCGGCCAGCATTTTCCACTTCGGCGAGTATACGATTGAAGAAACGAAACTCGTGATGGCGGAACGAGGGATTTGTGTTCGTTTATGAATCTCGAAAAGCATAATTGTTGAACCTACGGACTGGTCGCTTAAGCGACCAGTCCATTGCTAACAGCTAATAGCTAACAGCTTTTAATCCCATGGCTAAAGACGACGCCTTTAAAAGCAGCTTCATCAACCGCAAGCAAGATCTCGAGATCGACAAGCTGTTCCGCGCATGCGTGAAGCTCAAAGCCAGCGACCTGCACCTGAAGGTCGACAAGGCGCCGATGGTCCGCGTCGACGGCACTTTGCGACCCATGAACCGCGATCCGATTACCGACGAGGAAATGGTCCGCCTCACCTTTCCATTGATGAATGAGCGGAACCGCAAGATTTTCGAGCGCGACGGCGGGGCTGACTTCGCACACACGCTTGACGTCGACGGCACGCAGTGGCGTTTTCGAGTGAACCTCTTGCAACAACTGGGCCACGTCGGCATGGTCGCCCGGCACGTCAACAGTTGGATTCCGAATTTCGAAGGCCTGCACCTGCCGCCTTCGATTGAAAAGCTCTGCACCTACGATCAAGGCATGATCCTGTTGGCCGGCGTCACCGGCTCCGGCAAGAGTACGACGATCGCCTCGATGCTCAATTGGGTAAACCAGCGCTACCGAAAACACATCCTCACGCTGGAAGACCCGATCGAATTCGTGTTCACCGAGGACAAGTGTCTTATCAATCAGCGCGAGATCGGCCTGGACGTCGTCGACTTCGGCATCGGCATGAAGCACGCGGTGCGCGAAGACCCTGATGTGATGCTCGTGGGCGAAATGCGCGACAAGGAAACATTCATGACGGCGATTCATGCCGCCGAGACCGGCCACCTTGTGTTCGGCACCATCCACGCGAGTAGCGCGGCGACCACGATCGGCCGTATCCTCGACTTATTCCCACAAGACATGCACTCCGCCCTGCGCAGCGCCATTGCCTTCAATATGCGCGGCATCGTTGCCCAGAAGCTGCTCAAGAGCATCAAGCCTGGCGTGGGGCGCGTGCCCACGGTCGAGATCATGATCTTCAACGCCAACGTGCGCAAGGCCATTTTGGAAGAGAACGACGAGAAGCTGCCCGACATCATCCGTATCGGCAAGCACGACGGCATGCAGGATTTCACGATGAGCCTCAAGCAGTTGGTGGATGAAGAGCTCATCGATCGCGAAGTTGCGATGGAGGTCGCCCCGAACCGCGAAGCCCTCAAGATGGCGCTCAAGGGCATCGAAGTGAAAGACCCGGGTATCATTTGATGCACAGGCGCTTTGCAATCTGTCTTCTTGCACCATGCCTTTGGATGGCGTTGTCGTGGCCGCAAATTGGTCGCGCAGGAAGAGGCGCAGCCACCTGCCGACCAGCCACAAGCTGCCGCCGATGACGCCGCGGCAGGCGCCGCCGCCGCCGCGGCTCCGCCCGCACCGGCACAAGAAATCGACAAGTGGAACGACGCGCACTCAATTCCGCGCTTAAGATCACCGTCGATGTTTTGGCCCAAGTTGCTGATGCTCTGGCTGTGTTTCGTGATCTGGGTCAAATCGTCCGACTGGGTCAATCGCGACTCCCAAATCTTCGATTTGAGTTACGGCAAGTGGAACCCGATTCTGTTCTTCCCCTTCGTGGCTGTGCTGCTGCTGGTCGCGTTTCCGATTCCGATCCTCGGCTTGCCGATGAACTTTTTGGTGGCGGCCATCGTGCTGCCCATCTGCTACTTGGCCACGTTCGTGCCCTATGTTGTCACGCGCAATAAGGCGGTCCAGCTTCACCAGAAGGTGTTCACTCCCGACTGGTTCCGCTATGAAATCGCACGCTTGTTGAGCAAAGTGGGCGTAAAAATCGCGGCCGAGCCCTGGCCGAATATGAAAAAGGCGCTCCGGTCGATTTGATGGCCATTGGCGCCGCCGAAGAACGCGACAACCAGGCCAATCTCATCACCGCCCGGCAGTCGCCCGGTTACCTTCTCGTCAAAGATTTAGTCGCAGACATGGCCGATCGTCGCAGCGACAAAGCGATTCTCGATTACACTCAGCAATCGGTGGTCGTGCGTCAGCATATCGACGGCGTGTGGCACAACAGCGAGGCCCGCGACCGTGAATCGAGCGACGTGATGCTGGCCGTCATAAAGACGCTCGCCAATTTGAACGCCGCCGAGCGGCGCAAAAAGCAGGACGGCAAATTCGGCGCCAAGTACAAGGAGCATTCGTACGTCTGCCCGATTGTGAGCCAAGGCGTGCCCACCGGCGAGCGCGTGATGGTGCAGCTCCTGGGCGGATACCAGCGAACTTTCCGCTCCTATGAAGACTTGGGGATGCGATCCAAGATCGGAGAGCAGTGGTCGGCCCTGATGGCCCGCGATAAGGGTCTTCTCGTTATCGCCGGCATGCCCGAGGGGGGCGTCACGACGCTCACCGACGTCTCTCTCATGGAGACAGACCGGTTGCTGCGAGACTTCGCCTCCGTGGAAGAAGAGCAGCACCGCGAGCGCGACATCGAGAATATCGACGTCACCACGTACAGTGCTGCCAACGGGCAAACCGCCGCCACGGTTATTCCCGCTCTCATCCGCAAATACCCCAATGTTTATGTGCTGCGAGACTTAAGCGACACTGAGGCCGCGAAGCTGTTGCTCGCTGAGGTGCGCGAAGACGAACGGCTCTTGATCACGAACATTCACGCCAAGGAGGCGGCCGAAGCGCCCATCCGCCTGCTGCAAAAAAAAGTGCCCCAGCGCAACTTCGCCGCCACGCTCACCGCCGTGATGTGCGCGCGCCTCGTGCGCAAGCTCTGCGACTCGTGCAAGGTGGCCTACGCGCCGACGCCCGACCTCTTGAAGAAGCTTGGCATCCCGCAGGGCAAGGTCGAAGCACTGTACCGCGTGCCGAAGGCGGAAGAAATTGACAAACCCTGCCCGGAGTGCAACGCCCTGGGGTTCAAGGGTCGCACCGGCCTGTTCGAGTTGATGATCGTCGACGACAAGATTCGCGAAATTATTTTGAAGCAGCCGCAACTCGATTTGCTGCGCAAAGCGTCGCGGGCCGCCGGGACTCGATCGTTTCAAGAGGAAGGCCTGCTGCTCGTGGCCAAAGGCATCACATCGCTGGCAGAGCTACAACGCGTACTAAAAGAATAAACTATTTAGCGGCGTCGGGCACCGCCGCGCAGCGGTGGTCGACGACGCGCATTACTTAAGACATACCAAACCGGCATAAATCCGGCCTTGCGGCCGGCGCCAATCCCACCGAACCCTGAACCCTGAACCCTCCCATGTACTGGGCAATCTACCTAATTGCGCTCTTCGCCGGCATCGCGATGACGGTCCGCGAAGGGCTATGGAGCAACACCATCACGTTGGTGAACATCATCATCAGCGGCCTGGTGACATTCGGCTTTTACTCGCCGCTGGTGATCTATCTGGATGAATTGTCGGATGGCGAACATACGTATTGGTTGGACTTCGCGGTGGTTTGGGCGCTGTACGCGGCGACCATGGTCGTCTCTCGCAGCATCACCGGCGCCGCGTCCAAAACTCGCATGCGCTTCAAGAACCCGATCGATCCAGTTGGCGGACCGATCGCAGGAGTGCTGGCAGCCTGGGTGTTTGCCGCCTTCGCCCTGTCCACGCTGCACATGTCCCCGATGCCCAAGGACGCCTATGGCGGCAAGCTCGTCCACGACGACGTCAATTCCGCTTCGTTTGCCACATCTCCTGACGCCGCCTGGCTTCGGTTTGTAGAGAAAATGTCAAAGCCAACCGCTCTCGGCTTTAGCAGCACTGGCGAATTCACTGCCAAAGGTTTTGTCAAAATTTATGAGATTCGTCGGCAGAAGTTAGAGAAACTGGCAAGCCTGATCGTCGATCGCGGCTGAAGTAGGGTGGGCACTGCCCACCGAAAAAGGAAAAATGATGGGTGGCATGCCTTCGTCGTGCCAGCGGCATAGGCATGTTGATATACATAATCCATGCTCACGCGGCCATGCTCCGCATGGTGCGCGCGCCGCGAGAGCATGCCAGCGCCAAAATGGATGGTGGGCTATGCCCACTCTACGTCGACGCATGACATTAGACACGACCACGCCACCAGCCGCCCGAACACCTGCATTTCACGCCGATGATCCAGCGGAGGTCTCGGAATATCGCACGTTGAGCGCTCTTGCAATTGTCGCGCTCATCTTCGGCTTGGCGGCGCCGCTTTGCTTCTGGGCGCCGATTTTGATGGTGATTCCAGTAGTCGGCGCCGCCCTGGCGATCATCGCGCTGCGGCGTATTGCCGGAAGCGATGGCGCACTGACAGGTCAGGGCGCTGCTTTGACCGCCCTTGCGCTCTGCCTGGCCAGCGCCGCTGCTTCGATCAGTTACGATCGCGTCACCCGCCACCTTCGTTCGAATCAAGCGGAAGTGGTTGCTCGCCAGTGGATCGATCTATTGATAACCGGCAGGAGGCAGGCCGCGTTCGACTTAACAGTCGACGCCGCACGGCCGCCCGCCCCGCCGGCACCGGGCGAACCGGCCCCCAAAGAGACCCCGATCGAGGCGTTTACCAAGTCCCCGATCGTGCAAACCCTGATTGCGGCCGGCCCCGATTCAACCGTCCGCTTCGAACGCATGTCATCCTACCGATCACTGTCTCCGGGGCAGGTGGTGGTGGAGCAGGAGTATTCGATCGATCCCAGTGCTACGACCAATTCTCGGCCCGCCGGGCCAATCAGAGTGGTGCTCGCCCTGCAGCGATCCAGCCTTGCCGGCGAACGAGATTTGCATTGGCTCGTCGCGTCGTTCCGAGACCCGAATGCCCCACCCGATCCGGAGCCCGGCGCGTAGCCGGCATAACCGGGGTCGGGAGTCTTCAATTATCGCGGCGAAGGGGCACAGCAGCGTATCAGAAATAAAGTCGGCCATTCGTGTACACCCACGACTCCCGACCCCTTCATCGCAGCGACGCCAAAGGGGTCGGGAGTCGCGGCCGCGTCTTGATGATAGAACTCTGCGGCGACAAGACGGTTGCAGAATGGCACACGAATTGAAGACTCCCGACCCCGAGGGATGTTAAACTTTTCCGTCCGCGATAGGTAAAACGGTCGCTATCGCGCTCTGCGCTTCGCATGGAATCACCGTAAAAGTTTGCCGTACGCGATTCTCTTCACTTACTACGACTACAACAACCCGCGAACCTTGCCAGATTCGCGCCCAGGCAGGCCGGATTCCGGCTTTCGACAGCACTTTGAATCGTAAAACCGCGCATCCTGCGGACGATATGTTTGACGAGGCGGTTGACTGATTCAGTGAGCGGTTCTCGCGGGACAACGGTCCTGCGCCACCCGTTCACATTCACGCACCCCGCGCACGGCTCGTTTCGGAGACGGTCGCGGCGGACATCGAAGAAGGAGTCGAGAGGTGAGTGTTGTACGATGGACCCTGGGATTGGCCATACTGGCCTATTGTGCCGCAGGGGCGATGGCGCAGTCATCGATCCAAACGGCGTTCAATTACAACTTGCAAGACGAGCCGGCCGCTCCGCCTGAGGCGCCGATGGCGCCGGAGCGCGACGGCAAGCAGGCCGAGGGCGACGCCCATGTCGAAGGCGACGTGACCGGCGACCCGGCGGACTGCCCCGGCTGCCAGAACAACTACGGCGATTGCGGCGACGGCTGCGGCTCGAGCAACGGCTGCTGCGATAGCGGCTCGAGCTGGGGCAACTGCCTGGGCGACTGCTGCCTGGGTGAAGCCTGGACCCTCAAGAGCTGCCTCTCGCCCTGCTGCGAGACGAACTACGGCGGCTGGTTCCAGATCGGCTACCATGACGACAACAACCGCCTGTCGCGCGAGCGCGGCGACCTGTTTGAGTTCAACGACGTGCCGGATGACCTCAACCTGCACCAGGCCTGGCTGTACTTCGAGGACCTGGCCGACGCCGACTGCGGCGCTGACTGGGGTTACCGCGTGGACATGGTCTACGGCACCGACGCCCAGAAGACGCAAGCTTTCGGCAACGACGGCGGCACCTGGGACGTGACGTTCGATCACGGCGTCTACGGCTGGGCCGTCCCGCAGGCTTACCTTGAGTTCGCCTGGGACGACTGGAACGCCAAGGTTGGTCACTTCTTCACGCCCATCGGCTACGAAGTGATTCCGGCCACTGGCAACTTCTTCTACAGCCATGCCTACACGATGTTCAACAGCGAGCCGTTCACGCACACAGGCATCTTGCTGACCAACACGGCCAACGACTGCGTCACGTGGTACGCCGGCTGGACCTTGGGCTGGGACACGGGCTTTGATCAACGCGGCGACGGCAGCAACTTCCTGGGCGGCGTGGGCCTGCCAGATGAACGACGACGTGAAGTACACCTACCTCCTCACGGCCGGCGACTTCGGCTGGCGCGGTGAAGGCTACACGCACAGCAATGTGGTTGATGTCACCCTGAGCGAGTGCTGGCAGTACGTCTTGCAGAGCGACTACGTGACCAGCGACTTCGCAGTGCCGGTCACCGGCTTCGACAACGAGGACGTGGGCGTCAACCAGTACTTGTTCTACACCTTGAATGACTGCTGGAAGCTGGGCAGCCGCCTGGAATGGTGGAAGAGCAACAACGATCCTTACGGCGTTGGCCGCTCGACCAGCTACTACGGCGCCACCTTCGGCGTCAACTACCGGCCGGACGCCAACCTCGTGGTCCGGCCTGAGGTTCGCTACAACTGGACGAACGAAAGCGCCGCCAACGGCACCGAAGATTTTAACCAGACCGTGTTCGGCGTTGACGCCATCCTCACGTTCTAAAACCCTGAGGAGTTGCTGAAGTTGTAAGACTTCAGCCAGCACCTGATGGATGCGGAATTCTTACGAGTTCCGCAATGGTAAGTGAGCTTGGCCAGGTCGCACGTGTTGTAACACGACCTCGACTCCACAACCCGCGCGTCCCTCCACCGGGGATCGCCTCAAAGGCGATCCCCGGTTTTTTTGTCTTGTAGTAGGCACACTCCGTGTGCCGCAACGAACCAGAGAAGTGCGTCAAAATCGGTTTCGTCTGGGCGCCACTGGCTCTGCCATTGTTTGATGAGTTGACGATAAGGATGGCAACCACCGCCCGGTCACGATAAGATTTGACGAAACGAATCGCCGTCCGCTTGCACCATCATCGCTAGTCCCAGTGTTGGATGAGTACCATCGAACAATCCACCGAGCAACAATCCTCCCCACGTTGGCGACCGATCAGTGCCATCGAACGCCGAGTACTTGGCGTGCTCGTTGAGAAGGCGAAAACCACACCGGAAACCTACCCGTTATCGGCCAATGCACTGCGCCGGCTGCAACCAGAAGAGCAATCGAGCGCCGTTCATGCAGCTCGAGGAGGACCAGGTCGAGGAGGCACTGGAGCAGCTGCGAAAAATCGGCGCTGTGGCGCAGATTCAGGGCGGCGCACGGATCGACCGATACCGCCACCTGGCGTACGACTGGCTGGGAGTCGAAAAAGTGGAGCTGGCCGTGATGGCCGAGCTGCTATTGCGCGGCACGCAGACGGTCGGCGAGCTTCGCGGCCGTGCCGCGCGCATGGAGCCGATCAAGGACCTTGCCGAGTTGCAGCCCACGCTCGATTCACTTCATGCGAAGCGACTGGTCCTGTATTTGACGCCGCCCGGCCGCGGCAGCGCCGTCACTCACGCGCTGTACCTCGAACACGAAATGGAAAAAGTCCGTCGCGAAGTGGGCAACGAGCACGTTTTCAGCGGCGAGACCGCTTCAGCGGGCGGGCATATTCAGCGCGAATCCTCTGCCGCTCCATTATCCAACCGCGGAGATGCTTCGGAAGAAAACTCGCTCGCCAGCGAGCTGCGCCGCCTTCAAGAAGAATTAACCGCTGTCAAGAAAGAGCTTCTCGCCACGCGCGCCGAGTTCGAAAACACTGTCGAAGAGCTCCGCAGCAAACTCGACGACCTTCATGCTCAGCTAGGCAACTGAACCCTCAGCAATTAGCCTAGCTTCAATAGCCGGGGTGACCGGGGCAACGCTCCAGCGATTCATGCAGCTTGGGTGGTGCCCCTGCTACCCGCCACCTGCGGCATCGACACTCCCCAGACTTCGATTCAGCGCCGTGGCCGACGAATTCAAAGAGCGCGTGAGAAACCGTTACGCTCATTTTGTGCAGCGGCATTTCTTATGGCTGCTCCTGGGCTGTTATGCCCTGGCGGCGATTTGGCCTGCACCAGGCGTCCCGTTGCGGCAATGGGCTTGGTCACCGGGCGGATTGCCGGACGTGCGTCTTACGGTCCCGCTGCTTCTGTTGGCGATGATGCTTTTCTCCGCGGCGCTGCTGGCCGACGTCGCTCAGATCCATGCAGTACTGCAGCAGCCCCTGTTGTTGTGCGTCGCCACGCTGGCGGTGTGGATAGGGCCCTCGCTGCTGGTCATTCTCGCGAGTTACCTGGTTCCGCTTCTCGTCAGCGAACAGCCTGCCACCGGTGTGCTCGTGGGGCTGACGCTCGTGGCCACGATGCCGGTGGCAAATTCATCAACCGGCTGGACCCAAAACGCGCACGGCAATCTTGCTTTGAGCCTCGCATTGGTCGTGCTCAGCATTGCCCTTTCTTCGTTTATGACGCCTCAACTGCTTAGCGCGCTTGGAATGTCTCTCTCGGAAAGCGAACGGGCATATTGCGAGGCGCTCGTGAGCCGGTTCTCCGGCGAGTTCTTTATTGTCTGGGTAATCGTTCCGACCCTCGCCGGGTTCGCGTGCCGTTGGTTGCTCACGCCGCGGCGAGTGACGCTCGTCGCCCACTGGTTTATTCTCGCCAGCGCGGCGCGCTACTGCTCCTGAATTACATCAATGCAGCGATCGCTCTCCCGCCGCTCAGCGATTCGCCGGTGACAGTAATATTTGTCACGGCCGCATTTGCCGTGGCCCTAAGCGCGGTTGGATTGTTCTCCGGTTGGCTGATCGCGCGCTTGATGCGGCTGCCGGCCGAAATGCGCGCTGCGCTGCTCTTCAGTCTCG
The DNA here is from genome assembly GCA_963713365.1 of uncultured Planctomycetota bacterium. Classification (GTDB taxonomy): domain Bacteria; phylum Planctomycetota; class Planctomycetia; order Pirellulales; family Lacipirellulaceae; genus JABDGM01. The sequence continues at coordinate 20,952 of CAVQLN010000021.1, forward strand.
GCATGAAGCATACCGGCCTGGCGCTGGTTCTGGCCGCATCCGTGTTGGCCAATCAGCCGTTCGCGATTCTGATAATCGTCCTCGCAGCGCTGACGCAGCACTTATGTGCCGCGTTCGTGCAATGGTTCCTGCAGCGAGGCGCCACTGCCGGCTTGTCCAGCAGTGAATTATGAAACACCGTGGTCACCACGTTGTCGCGTCAGCGGAGCACCGGCTCCTGCACGAGCACCAGCCAGCGCGTATCGCGTATACGGCCTTCTGCGTCACGATCGATGACCGGTTGCAGCGCGCCCCAATACAATTTGTCTCCGGTGAGCGCATCGTCGCGATAATCGGTCAGCATCGTACTAGTGCCCAGCAAATTGGCGCTGCTCGTCGCCAAAACGCGATTAATGCGGTCCAGCAGCTCGGCGCCAACCCACGGCGGTGGTTCGCCTTCGAGATTCGACTCTTGCCGTTGATGATGCAGCACCAGACCGCGGCGCGTCTGTCCATCGACGGCCGACTCACGCAGGTCGACGAGCATCACTTCTTGTCCAGGCGGAAGTTGTTTCTCGAAGTTGAATTCGCCTAAGTCCACACTCATCGCCAGGACGCCGATGACCCCTCGTTCTTGCCCACGGCGGCCGTTTTCAATCGGCACTGAAAACGCCACCTTCAAGTGCCCGCTCGATGTGCTGCGATAGACTGCCGATAAGTGAGGCTGGGCGATCGGCGTCAAATCCCCAGTGCCTTCCGACAGGTCGGCACCGCGGCCGTGAAAGTAATCCCGATGGGCGTAATTCGCGCCGCGGCTCGCGTCGCTGCGCGGGCTGCGCGCGACCTGCACGCCGCGCAGATCATTGATGAACCAACTGTCGGCCGGCGCTTGCCGATCGTGATCGGCCTTGCGCGCCCCCAGCCAGTTTTCCAATGGCTTCCATAAGGATTCGTCGTCCGGCGACCGAAGTATCTGCTCGATGCTGCTCCGCAATTCGTCATCGGTCGCCAGTTGCGCGAAGATATCGAACCGCAGATTGATCTCCTTGAGAATCTCGCTCGCCGCAAATCCGGCAGCCACCTGCAGCGCATGCCCACGCGCCTCGCGCGTCTTCCTGCGCCGACTCCGCCGCCCCGTGGCCTGAATCGCCAGCCAACCGATCGCAACCGCCGCTGCCAGCGTCAACACCGCGCTCGCCACGCGCCAGGCTTTCTTCCGAGCGGCCGGCGGAAATGTTTTGGGTAGGCTCCAACTCTTTCGGCGCCCGGCTGGCGCGCGTGTCCGACTCGGCGCTCTTGGCCACGAACGTATCCGATTTCGCCGCGCCTACCGTGGGCGAATGCGGCGAAGCCGGCATCGCGCGCTGCACCGCGTCGGCCAGTTCGTGTCCCTCGGCAAACGGCGCAAGCGCCGCGGCAACTTCCATCGGGCTCGAAAAGCGGTCCGCCGGGCTCTTCGCCGTCATACGCTCGAGCACGTCCCAAAGACCCGCGCAGAGCGCGATTCGATTTGATCGGCGGCAAGCTTTCACGCTCGTGCGCGATTTCCGGTTTGAGGTCCGATTTCCAGAACGGCGGCCGCCCGGCGAGCATGTGATATAACGTGCACCCCAAGCTGTAGATGTCGGCCCGGATATCGACGCTCGTTGACTTCCACTGTTCCGGCGACATGTACATGGCCGTTCCCATCGCCCGGTTATCAAACAGCGTAAGCCGCTGTTGATCGTCGCTCACCAACAGCGCCAGCCCCAGATCCAGAATCTTCACCACGGCATGGGATTGCGTCATTTGCGGCTGAGCGCTGTCGCTGCCGGAGTCCGGTTCCGACTGTACTAAAGTCACCATCAGGTTCGGCGGTTTGATATCGCGATGCACCATGCCGTGGGAGTGGATATACGCCAGCCCGCGGGCCGCCTGGCGGGCAATTTCACACGCCTCCGCCACGGGCAGCGGACCGTATTGAGTAACAAGCTCATCGACCGCGATGCCGTCGATGTATTCCATCACCAGGTAATGCACCGAATCCGTGGGCGCCGACGAATCGATCGCCACCACAATGTTCGGATGCTCCAGTCGGCCGACGGCTTTAATCTCCTGATAGAACCGCCGGATTACTTCCTGATGCCCCGAATCGACGAAGTGCTGCTTGATCACTTTCACCGCGCAAGTGCGCCCGAACTGCAGGTGCCGCGCGCGATACACATCGCCCATGCCGCCGGTCCCGAGTTGTCGCTCGAGCTCATAATTCCCTAAGCGGAGCGGCACAACATCCGTTGTTGGCCCACGATCCGCTTGCCGTTCGGCCACGAGCTCACGGCCGAGGGGCGGTTTAGCTCCGCGCGCCAGCGCGCCCGATGCGTCTCGCGACAGCCCCATCGTCGCCGGCAATATCGTCCACTGCCTCGACACGCTTTCACGCGGCTGAGCCCGCATTCGCCGTGGGCCGCGGTCATCGTAGATCAATTCGTAAATGTCGACTTTGCCGATGCCCTTTAACTCGTGCTGCCCGTGGCGATGGAAGGACACATCATCCATCCCCGCGTCTTCCAAAACGGCCACCACGCTTCGAGAAACCAGAATTTGTCCGCCCGTTGCGTAATCGCTCAGTCGCGCGGCGTAATCCACCGGCTTGCCCACGAAATTATCCGGGTCGTGAGGATCCAACTGCGGTATCCCGAGGTGCATGCTGATTCGCACCTCGATTTCGCCTCCGCGCGGCGTGCGAATGGGTTCCTCGCGGTGCGACCGCTGAAGTCCGATGGCCCACAATGCGGCAGAAATCGTGTCGGAAAACACCAGGAAATGCCCGTCGCCCGCCGTCGATACGACCCGGCCGCCCAACAGCGCAAGGACGTGCTCGATCCGCTCGCGGTGGGGCCTGAGAACCAGCTCGATAAACGACTGGTCGCGCTCGGCATCGCTGCGGCCCGGCATCTCGCGCTTCAGCTCCACCGAGCGCACGATGTCCGTGAACAAAAAGGTCTTCAGCTCAGCCATGGGCGCAGTGCGCGAGAACAGTCGCGACGTGCGAAAAGTAAGAATCCGGCGGCAACAGTCCTGCTAATACAATCATCCTCCACAGGGCCCGGCGGTCAATCGCCGCCACCCTATTTAGTGGTGTCGCTTGCGACGCACGTGCGATGATCTTTATCCCAGACAACAAAAAAAGCCCGCCCCGCCAAACAGGCAGGACGGGCTAAACGTGTTCGATCATCGAATCACCTCGGGGTTAAACGGAAATAACCTGCGCGAGCCATTGCCGAATCGCGCCGCAGTGCTTGGAGACGTCGTGACCTGGGCTTTCACAGCCAGCAGCTATCGTGCCCGGCCCATGTGGAGGAGTTTCGTGGCTCGACCGATCGGCTCGACTAAGCGGCTCGACAGAGCGCGCCAAGTTTTCGCCAAAGATATGTCGAAGTCCGAAACCCGCATTCGCGCCCCCCGCAACGAACGCGATTCCCTGAGCCGGCGGCTCGAATAAGCTGATCGTTGGTTTGCTCGACCAACCCGCAAGCAGCCGCGTCGTATTTGGCATCCGCCCGCGCCCAATCACGCAACAGAGGACGCGAACCAAGCCAATGCGACTCGTAGAATTCCTCCTTTCAAAAACCTTGTGACCAAGCTGATCACGAGCGAACTATTCCTACTTATCAAAGCTGCAGGGCGCGGGTCAAAGGTATTTCCTCACATTTTCCTCGCGGCGGAAAAAATTTTCGCCGCAGAGTTCGCGTTATAACAATCAGCCAAAGATTGTGGCCGCGCGCGAGTCTCATTCGCCCAATAGCGCCCCGGCAACGCCAAATCGACCTCTGAAAACGCAAGAGCGAACCGCTGCCTCTTCGTCACGACGTGGCCGCTAAAACGCGGCTCTGAAAACTACGAATATCGGCACAATCCACCTCCCCGTCGCCACAACGATCTGACAAAACGACGCCAAAAAGCCAGTTCGACCGCCGCACGCGAAAGCCCGAATTTTGTTGCAGCTTCCCCGGCCCTTGGTACACTAAAAGTACTGTGGCGACATTGTCGTCGGCGGCATATCACCCCAGAAAAACGCACCGCCGGCAAGACTCGCCATGAGTGGCCCGGCCGCGTTCCAGCGCAGCGACAGACCACGCCGGAACAGAACTTCAACAACTTTTGAGGCGCAGCGTTCCAGCCCGCCTGGACGGTGGCTACCTCTTGCTCGACCGGTTCAGGCCCGGCAAATCTCGCTCGCTTTCGCTGAATCTCGCTAGAGCGACCAGCGAACCGGCGCGACTGCCGGCCACCATATGGAGACCCGGCATGAATCATGCCTTACCTCAAATGCGTAGCGCACTACCGTGCCCAACGATCGTCCGCGCTTCGCGCGCCACGCGTATCGCTCTTGTGTGCGCGCTAGTAGCCATGCTGCTAACCGCTCACGCCGCGGCCGACGACATTGATCTCAGCCTCAACGTGTTCTATTCCAACCCGTCGAATCCGTCCTCCGGCGGCACGTGGGAAGTCGTTGCACGCACCGACGTGTTCGGCCTCTCCGGACTGCAAATGTATCTGACCAACATCGCCACGGCCGTTGCTGCAGGGCCGCGCGGTTTTGTGAACGGTTCCGACCCAGCGGGCCTCAGCATCTTCGTCTCCGATCCTGAGCCGGGACTTGGCTTCACCGAAGTAATCGCCGGCCAGATTCTGCTCGATCCATCCGATATGAGTCCGACCGACGAGCAAAGCGCCTTTTATGGCATTGGCGCACTGCAAAACGGTGCGCCCAACTATCCGGGCCGGCCGGCCGGCACCAATGCCATCGGTCCCGTGTTCACTTCACTTACGGGCGTGCAGAACGTTCCATGGGCCACAGGTGATGCATTTGGCGACGGAACCTGGAGCACTGGAGCGCGTGTCGCGACCGGTACATTCATTCCCGGCGCGACGCCCGGCTTCTTTCAATCGGCGTCGTTCGTTCACAACGGCACCGTCTTCACGTCGCTTGGCACGAACAAAGTTTACGGACAGCTCTCCGGCGACGTTGTTGCCAGCACGATCGTGCGCACGAACCTTTCGGGAGTAATTCTGCCTGACTACAACCGCAATGGTCGCGTCGATGCAGCCGACTTCGTTTTGTGGCGCAAAACAGACGGACAGATGGGCACTGGCCTGGTGGCCGACGGCAACGGCGACGGAAAAGTCGATCAGGCCGATTACAATTTATGGCGCATGCATTTTGGCGCGGTTATCGGTCCGGCGCAGGCAGTTCAGCAGGTAGTGGCGATTTGTCCACTGGTGCGGTTCCCGAGCCTTCCAGCATGCTGATATTGACCGCTGGCGCGTTGTTCGGCGCGAGACGCGCACGATTCGCCGGCCGAGCAACGCGGTCGCGAAGAATGAACAATTAAATCTTGATGAAATTGGGAGGTTTACTCCAAGCGGGGATCCGGCCGGCCCCTGAGAATCGCGGATTTTTGGCTGTTTTTAAGCGTTTTTGCCCCTTGAAGCATCTTCCTGGAAAAAATTAGACAATAGACATGAAACTGCTTGACAGCCCAGAAAAGCGCGAACATAATGCCCGAAGGCAATGCGACGAGAATGCCGTGCATGCGCACGGCGCTGCGGCGCCTTGTCTCATTTGCGCTTGTTTTGCTACGAGGTTTTCGGAATTCTCATCGGGGCTGTGCGGGGCAGGACGACGGAGACTGAATACGGCCATCCGATCGCCCGCGATCGCTTACCTGAGGGTTTCCTGAATCAAAGGTTTTGTGCTGCGACGTGACGCCTGAGTGCGTCGGGGAGTTTCGATCCGCTGTGTGGGCCGAGAAAGCGAGCCGGGTTGTCCTCGGCTGACTTCCTCAAACGTCATGCGAGGCTTCGCTCAGCAACTCTGATCTAGTTCTTTATCTTAAGAGGGTGGAGAAACACTAATGTCCTGGAAGAGTTTAGTATGCGCGGGTTTGTTGTGTGTTCTGGCCTCGCCAGCGCTAGCTGTGCCGCAATTGGACGTCTCGAGCGGCGGCCTGGACGCAAGTGGAAACTGGATTTGGAACGTCGTGATCACGCCCACCGCGGCTGGCACGCCCATCGCCGCTGAGCTGGGTTTCCGCGAAACTGCAGCCGGTGGTTCCGTCGTCGGTGCGACCAAGGGTCCGCTCTTCGATGGCACCAACACGGCGAACCCGGGCGACAAGATCTTCACCTGGGAGACCGAGTCCGTACTGCGTCCGGGCTTCTCCAGACCCGAGGGTCTGCAAGTGGAACCAGGCGCAGCCTCAAATGAAGTCTTCGCCGCCATGGGTTCGGAGAATGATCTCCCCGCTGGCGGACCGACGCAATACCTGACCATCATCACCGCAGGCCCCACGGATACTCGTCCCACGACGAGCCTCCAGGTGCTGGGCGCCTATCCGGCCGCGCCGGGTTCGGGCCGCATTGCAGAGCTCCTCACGGCTACGCCCGATCCCAACGACTCGGCTAATTTTAGCAACTTCGCCGGTACGGCCACGCGAACCGTGGTTCCAGGCGATGCCAACCTCAGCGGCAACGGCACGGCTGGTCAAGCCGCTGTCACTTTGGCGGACTTGACGATCCTGGCCACGAACCTCAATAAGGCCACTGGCGGCCCGTATACTTGGTCGCATGGCGACTTCAATGGGACCGTTGGCGGCACCGAAGTCACCCTGGCCGACTTGACGATCCTGGCAACCAATTTGAACAAGGCCAATCTGAACGGTGCCAACACGCCGCTGCATGTCAACGGTGTTCAAGATCCGGGTGCGGGCGCTGGCCTGGGTGGCGGCTCCGCTGTGCCCGAGCCGGCTACGGTCGCCCTGGCCGCTTTGGCCCTGCTCGGCAGCCTTGGCCTGATTCGACGCCACCGCTAAGAGGACTAAGAAAAATCGAGGAACGTTGCAATTAATGCTTGCATTCGTCTCCTCCGCTGGATACAAAGAAGTGGTTAGTGATCTTTGGGAGCCAATTGCTAATGCGTGAATGACTCAGTTGGTTTCACCTGCACGCCCGCTGTCAGGTGACCGCATGTGCCGAGCGGGCGATCCAATTAACCAATTTCCATTAACAAAAAAGACTCAAACCACGAAAACTTCAATGATGAGGACACATTTCATGCTTCGAAACACTTTCTTCGCGGTGTTGGCCGTTTTGACTGTGGCTGCTGCGTCGCAGGCGGCACAGATCACCTTTTCCACCAGGTCAGAGCCGACGCCCGGTATGGACACTCACGACACCTGGATCCTCACGGCGAATAGTGACCAACCCATGCAGGGGTTCGACTTCGCGGGCGATGGCAGCAACGAACCGGCCACCGGCAGGGGCTTTTTCGGGCCTATGAACCAGGTCAATCCCTTCGGCACGCCGACTGTCTACAGTGACAGTAATGCAATTGTCAATCAAGTACCGACGCCCGATCCGAATCGTTACAAGACGGATTCACAATTCATCGTCCGATCGGGCGACGTCGTTGTGCCGGCCGGGTTTGCTGAAGAAGGTGCGAATATCCTTCAAGGCATCTGGGCTCACTCCGCACCTGTCGGAACGACTTTTGATATTGCTCAGCTCGTAATCCCAAAGGCTGCGGCGGCCACCGTTAGCTTCCGTGGACAGATTACGACATTGGAAGGCACGGCGATCGTCGAAAACAACGTTAGCGGTACGGTTGGGGGGGTCATTCCGGAACCCGCCAGCTTGGCTTTGATCGCGCTCGGAATGGTTGGCTTTATCGGCTACGCACGCAAGCGTTCGTAAGCAGACGAAGACAAATTGATACTTCAAAGACGCCTGGGGTAACTCAGGCGTCTTTTTTTGTTTCCATACTTTTGCCCGACTGTCTCCATTCGTCCCACTCGAATGCGCGCCGTCCTCCTTTCTGTGCTGATTGCTTCGGCACTGCTGTGTGCGTCCGAAGCCCAGGCGATCAACAACTCGAAGGGGGCGACCGGCGCGAATCATGCCAGGGCACACCGCTTCGCGACCGGGACCGGAGTCACGGTAGGAATACTCGATACGATTCCCTTTGGCATTCAAACGCCGAACCATCTCGGGAACCGTCTCTTGGCGCAATATGACTTTATCAACAAGACTCCTTCCCAATTGCCCGACCCGCTGAACAATCCCAACGATGATCATGAGCGTCTGGCCGGCCACATCATCGCTTCGGACGATTCGGTCTACACGGGCGTGGCGCCCGCAGCGCAGATTTATCTTGCTGCGATTTACGATCCGGACTACCAATCGCGGCGCACTGCGCCGGCCTGGCTCAACGCCCATCACGGAATAAGCATTTTCAGCCTGAGCGCCGGGTACGGCGCTAACGCCAACGGTTCCACAAGCGACGCGGTGTATTGGGACTGGCTGATGCACGAGAAAAACGTGCTTCTGGTTTCCTCGGCCGGTAACTCTGGTGGCCAGTTGGTGACGCCGGCCGATTCTTTCAACGGCATCGCCGTCGGCGCATACGATCAAGCCACGCAGGCCCGCTGGAATGGAAGCGCCTACCGGCTCAATGGCGGAGCACAAGGCGCGGAAGTCCGCGGTAAGCCCGATATTTTGGCGCCGGGCGTTTGGATCGGCGACGGCATCAGCTACGACGGCTATTATTTCCTCGGAACCAGCTTCGCCTCGCCGCACGTGGCCGGCGCCGCCGCACTCCTGACCGATTATGCTTCCAGCCACGCGAGCAGCGACCAGCTCGATCATCGCGGGATGAAAGCGATCCTTCTCAACTCGGCCCGCAAGCGGCAGATCGCCTTTCCCGAAGTCCTGTCCCCGCAGTCGAGCGATAGCGCCGCGGCCGACGCCACCTTCGACCGTGACTATCTGAAATGCACCGCGGGCGGTTGCGCGCTGGCAAGCTCATCGTCGGCTGCGCTCACCGCCACCTGGACGCCGGCCGGCTGGACGTCAGGCGGCAGCACATTCTCGGTCGACAAACCGCTCGATGACGAACAAGGCGCCGGTTTCCTCGACGCGACGCGCGCACTCATCAACTTGGCCGGCGGCAGCCACGCGCCCGGCCCCGTCGCCGGAATCGGCTGGGATCAAGACACGATTCAGCCAACGCGACGTGCCCTCGCTGCACACCTATGCAATCGACCAGGCGCTGGCCGCGAGCGCATTTCTCACGGCAACCCTTGCCTGGGACCGCGATCGCTTTGGAGTCGGACGGCGACGGTGTCGTCGACGATGATGATGCGTACGCGTTCGGCGAGCTGGCCAATCTCGACTTGCAACTCCTCAATTCAACGGGCCACATCGTCGCTCAGTCGATCTCGACCACCGACAACGTCGAGCATCTGCACGTTCCGCTTCCGGCCGCCGGCAGCCCGGGCGATTTCAAATTGCAAGTCACCTACAACGGCGGCGGCATTCTCCCCACAGAATTTGCATTGGCCTGGTGGACAAGCCCCGCGCAGCTCATCGCCGGCGACTACGACTTGAGCGGCACGGTCGATGCCGCCGATTACGATGTCTGGCGCCGAACTTCGGCACAAGCACCGCCACGTCGCCGCTCGTTTGGGGCGACGGCAATGACGATGGCCGCGTCGACGCCGCCGACTTCACCATCTGGCGCCGACATTTTGGCGCAGCATCTTCCGCACTCGCCGAGGCCGCTCACCACGCGGCCACGCCGGAATGCTCGACGCTGCTACTCGCGCTTCTCGCATGCGCCGTCGCCTTGTGTCTCGCTCGCTGCCATTGAGCACAATTCTCGTCAAAGCGACGAATTGCGTTGTACGTCGCTGCGCAGTTTTGGATAATTGACGGCGCTCGGTCCTGAACTTGACCACAATCATCTTCCTAACTTCTAGGTCGACCGCTCATGAATCTAATTCGTCCTTTGCTCTCAATGTGCGTAGTCTTTTGCACGGTTCCTCTGCAGGCAGCCGTTTTTGTTTCTAGTGAATCAATGCCCACTCCGGGGCTGCCCGGCTTCTCCACTCACACACTGACCCTGGTTAGTGACGTGCCGGGTGAAGTCATTCAAGGCATCGACTTCGGCGGCCACCGCAACAACAACAATCCAGCAATCGGATTCGGGTTCTTTGGACCTATGAACCAGGTAAATCCCGTTGGTCTGCCGACGATATTTTTAGATAACAACACTGTTTTCCAGTCCTTCGGCCACGATCCAAAGCAGGACTCGCAATTCCTTGTTCGATCCAGCGATGTTGTTGTTCCCGCTGGGTTCGCTGAAGAAGGCCCAAACATTTTGCAGGTGATTTGGGCATGGTCGAATCCCGTTGGGCAGTCAGTACCAGTTGCGCAGATTGTCACCCAAGACGGCGGGCCTGCGATTACGTATCGTGGCATTATCGTCGTGCGGAACGGCAACAATCTCACTGAACTTCCTGTTGGTGACCTCGACGCCTTGCCTCCCCGAATGGACGTTCGCGGAAACGGAATATTTATCACACCTGAGGGAAACATGCCCAGCATTCTGAATAATACCGACTTTGGAACCGTCATGCAGGGCAGCTTGCAGCAGCGCATTTTTACAATTTCTAATCCAGGCGAATCAGTGCTGAGACTCGAATCACCAAGTCTTTCGGGGCCATTCTCGATCGTCGGCGATTTTCCTGAAACCATTCCGGTTGACGCCACGGCGTCGTTTACATTGGGTTTGGACACGTCCTCTCTTGGTCGATTTCAAGGCCAGATCTCCATCCCGACAAACAGTGTCTATTCCGAGTTCTACCGTTTCGCTTTGGCGGCGAACGTTATTCCCGAACCGGCGAGCGTTGTGCTGGCCGGCTTGATGGCGATGATTTGGCTCCTAACTCGTCGCGCACGCTTTCGCCTCCAATAAACCCATTTGATGGCTAATGTTGGTTAAATCCCTGAAAATCATCATGGCACGACATTTAATTCATTCGGTGCTGGTCCTGATGATAGTCGCGGCCCCGTTGCCGGCTGCCCAAATTCTTTTCCATACTCGTTCCGAACCCACGCCTGGTTTGCCCGGATTCAGCACGTGGACGCTCAGCGTGTCTAGCTCCCATCCGTTGCAGGGCTTCGACTTCGCTGGCGACGGAAGCATTAGGGCGCCATTGGCCAAAGGCTTCTTTGGACGGATGAACCAGCTCAATCCGTTCGGGCAACCGACGGTCTTCAGTGACAATAACACTATTATCAATCAAGTGCCAACCCGCGACCCAAATCGTTACAAGCAGGATTCGCAAATAATTGGCCGCACGGCCGACGTGGTCGTGCCTCCCGGATTCGCCGAAGAAAGCGGCTATCACCTGCAAGGAATTTCGGCGCACAGCGCACCGGTCGGCCCGATGTTCGACATAGCTCGCCTTGTCATTCCAAATAGCGGCAGCGCGATAGTCTTCCGCGGCGTTATCACGACGCTCGAAGGGGCTGCGATTGTCGAGAACCAGGTGAGCGGAATGTTTCCATTGCCGCTTCTCCCGCTTCCCCAAGTTGCTGATGTAACAATCAATGCCGCCGCCCATAGCGCGGTCATGCATACCTTTACCGCCAGCGACCCGAACACGCCGCCTGAGTTTATTGGTTGGGGCAATTTCATCTTCAATGGTCCAGGGACGGCCATTCAACCGACTTTCGATCCGGAGACGCAAGCCTTTTACTGGGATACAGCCGGTTCAAAGCCAGGTACGTACACGGCGATGGTCAGAGCATGGGGATTCTTCGGTGACGACGCAGGATCGTTCACGATCCACCTTGTGCCCGAGCCGGTGGGCATGATGCTCGCACTTCTCGCGATGGGCGGAGTCGGTATTGTCGCGCCGCGACGCCCGAGGATGCCTGCTTCGGCCTCGCCGATAGCCGACGGCCGACAGCCGACAGCCAAAAGCTGAAGGCATCTAGCTGCTAAACCCTGCGGCTTATAGCGATTCTGCCGGTTCTGTGCGGCACGCTGGCCGTGCCGGCCGATCTTGAAAGACCGGATTTGTCGGTCGTACGTGCTCGATAACGAGACACGTGCCGCTGCGCCCACGTGGCCGCGTCTCTCCGAGACGCGGATTTAGCGAGTTTTCGCCACGGCGAATCTCCAATCGGAGAAACTCGCCTATGTGAGCCGGCTATGTGCCGCTGCGCCTATTACGTTCTACGCGGGACTGCCTGGTGACGAACCGACGCTCGAAAAGCTCGCTTCTACGCGATTCCTGCCGGCTTGCGCTCACGCTGGCCGCTGTGCTGGCGCTGGCGCAGCGTGGCGCAGCTAGGCATCGCCCCGGCTGAAAATTTCCCGCCCCTGCGGGGAGGGGTTGGGGGAGGGGCTTACCGCGCACCCGCTGATCAATCCGTCGCCGCCGGCGCCGAGTTCGCGCAGCTTTATGCCCATTGCCCGATGGCGGCGGTCGTCGACTTGCAAACGGTTGCCGCGTCGCCCGAACGCGCTGTCGCGCTGCTGCCGCCGTACCGGGCGATGGTGCAGCAAGTTAGCGCGACCGAACCCTCCCCTAACCCCTCCCTAAAGGGAGGGAAGTGTGGAGGCGTCCCTACAAGGGCGGGAATCAAAACGGCGATTGGCTCGTTGATCCCAACGAATGGTACACGCCCGAGGAGCGCGAGCGACGCGGCGGCGGCACTGCGGCTTCCGCCGGATCTGAGGAAACGTCGCGCGAAACGAGCGGCACGCCGGCCGATGAGCCTGTCAGCACCGAATGGAAACTTCTCACGCCCGAGGACATGGCGCAGCCGACCGCGCCACAATCCGCACCTACTGCGCCATCGGACGGGCCAAGCGAGCCCGAACCTCAGTCGAATCCACCGATGGCGGTAGTGGATGAGCAATCCGCCGCCGTCGAGCCGGCACCGTCTGCGGAACCACCGTCCGTATCTCCGTCAGTTAAAACGCCGCGGATTAACGCAGCGCCGGAATCGCCGACGCCGCCGGACATCACATTGCCGCCGGCCGGCGACACGCAAACGCCAAATGACGTTTCCACCGCCGCGCCGCTTTTTGACCCGCCGCACGACTCGGAGAGCCGTACCACTTTGCCCATCGCGCCGCCGGCGCTCCCCGATGTTGAGTTGATCGAATCACCGCCGCAACAGGAAGCATTGCCCCCGCCCAAACCAACGGATGGCGTCTCCGATGCGGATGCCCTATTCGAGCCGCCAGTGTCGCACCAGTCGCCTCCCACATCCGAAATCCTTCCTCCGCCGCCCGAAGCCGATCCACCACCGAACATCCAGCATCAGGCACCCAGCATCCAGCATCCAGCATCCGGCATCCAGCAACCGGCCCAGATATTCCCGGCGCCAACTACGCCGGAGCCCACTGATCCACACATCGAGCTATTCGCCAAGAACGCGTACCCCTCGGCTCGCGAGTGCGCAACCTGCCACGAAGACATCTATCACGAGTGGAGCATGTCGGCTCACGCCTACGCGGCCGTGTCGCCCATGTTCCACAAGTTCGAGCAGAAGCTCAACGACCTCTCGCACGGCACGGTCGGTTACTTCTGCATGCGCTGCCACGCGCCAGTGGCAACGGCCCTGTGCGCATCGCGGGCCGAGCCGTTGTGGAACCTGCCCGAGGTGGCCCGCGAGGGCATCACGTGCATCGCCTGCCACCGCGTGCAGTATGTGTACGGCAAATCGAACGGCGAGCGGCGGATCGAGCCGGGCGACGTGTTCGCTCCGGTGTTCGGCGGCATCGGCGGCGACGGCGTCGCCGAAACGATCCATCGCCGCGAGCATTTCAAAGTAAAAACGTCGCCCGACGAGCCCGGCCCCGGCCAGAACATGCACGTGGCCGGCATCTACTTCGAGCCGCTCACGCGAAGCGAGTTCTGCACGCCGTGCCACCAGGTGGCCGTGCACCCGGGCATCAAGCTCGAAGTCGTGTGGGAGCAGTACCGCGCGTCGCCCGCGTGCAAGAAGGGCATCCAGTGTCAGGATTGCCACATGGGCCGCGTGCCCGGCTTGCCGCTGGGCTACAACGTCGGGCCGGTCGCAAAGATCGCCGGCAAAACGGTGAACGACCAGCGCAAGCGATCGAACCACATTTTCTACGGCCCGAACTATTCGATCGCGCACCCTGGCGTGTTTCCGTTCCATCTCAAAGGCGAACCGCTGGTCGATGCACGACTGGCTGGCGTTTGATTGGCGGGCCGGCTGGGGAACTGAGGATTTTGAAAATCGCGTGGCCGACGGCGCAGATTCAAGTCGCGTTCCCGCCCGTGTGGGCCGAAGCCGACGATCGCTACGACGCCCGCGAGATCATCGATGAGAACCTGGCCAAGCTGAATCGCAAGCGCGAGCTGCGAATCGAGGTGATGGAGAATGGCTCGCACGTGGAAGGGCCGTTCTTCGATTCGCCGCTGTGCCGCGGCCAGGACGTTCGCTTCCACTACATCGTCACGAACACGAACGAAGGTCATAACCTGCTCACCGCGTCGCTCGGCGCCAGCCGCAGTTTTGGGCGAACGTCGTGCTCGATCGGCCCCGATGGCCGCCGCCTGTGGGAGAGCGGTTACACCGATTCGTACGGCGACCTGGCCAACATCCACTCGATCGACGTCCGCCACAAGCGCCTGCCGTACGACTGGCAGCTGTTCAACTTGCAGACAATGTTCCTCATCACCGGCGCGAAAGGCACCGACCGCGAATTCTCCGTGCCGGTGAACGTCGACATCGACCAGTTGCCATTCATCCGGCCGGGCGCGCAGCCGATCAGCACGATCAACCACCCGCCGTTCATTCGCATGGAAAGCCAGTCGCTCGCGCCGCTCGGCTCGCGCCGCGTGCCGTACCGCATACCAGGCGAGTTGGTGCAACAGCCGGGCACGTACCGCCTGTCGTTCCGCATGCGCAGCCGGGCAGAACCGATTTACTTCATGCGGTTCTGCGAAGCCACGCCGGAGATGGAGCGCGCGATGAACGAATGGATGATCGACGTGCACCCGACGAGCGTGGAGTTTGAAGTTAGGTAAAAGGAGATTCGCGGGGATCGGAGCCCGCAGCGCAAGCAAGGGAATACGTGTAAAGACCCTTGCTGGCGCTGCGGGCTGCGATCCATGACGTTATCGCATTGATGCAATTGCCGCGTTTAATTACGAATCGACCGATTCGGGCCGCACTCGTTGCGACGCTGGCGTTTGCCGGCGCGCTGATGGCTGGGCGGGCCGTCTGCGCCGAATACCCATCGGAGGAGTGGACTCCGTATCCTTGCGAACCTTGGTCGCCACGCCCGGCCGCGCTGCCAGACCGCGTAACTACCGAACGCCCCACCCCCGATTCCGCACTCCCCACTAACCCTGTCTTTGCCGCGCCGCAGCTGGGCGAATCGCTCGACGAAATTGATACGCCCACGTCGACGGCACCGCTTTTCGCCGGCGGGCCGCCGTGCGACTTGGATCGCGTTCAGTCACACTTTATGCCAAGCCTGGGCCGCCATGGTTTGGTTGCGCCACACACGCCGGGCGTCGAATCCGTTCACTCGCCACTGTTTTTCGCCCCCGAACCGTGCGACGCTCCGGTCGAGGTCGAGACATTGTTCGCGCCGCCGGAGGAGAGTCGGGCCGTCGAGCCGCGGCGGACGGGTGGCTGGGGTCGAGCAGAAGGCGATCTCCCAGCTGCAGATGATACTGCGGGCTCGTCCGACGTAGGCGGGCTCGACCCCAGCCACGCAGAGGGCGAGCTCTTCCGAGCACCGATGTGCAACGATTCGTTGGGCCAGCTCGCACCATTCAGCACCGAGGACTTCGCCCCCGATCCGTTCTACGACGCGCTTTCCTACGACGCATGCGCCGAGCAGGGCGTTTATGGCGACAAGTATCTCAATCCAACACAGCGGCCATTGGTTGAGCTCGGCATGCCGCTGTACCAAGCAGGGCCAGTGCCGCCGCCATCCACACACTGCGGCGAGACCAATCCATCCCTTCCGCGCTTCTACGTTTACGGCGACTACCGCGCGGCGGCCGCATACAACGACCAGAACGGCCGCGATGTTGGCGTGCTAGCCAACCGCCTGAATCTGGAGTGGGATTTGTGGCTCACTTCTACCGAGCGGTTCCACATGTTCACCGGCCCGTTCCAGGAGGGCAACAACTTCATGCGCGTCGAGTTCGACGACGACGAAGCCGAGTTTTTTGACGAGCTCGACTTCTTCGACGCGGACACCGACACGCTGTTCTTCGAAGGCGACCTGGGGTACATGATCGGCGGCTGGACCGGCCGTTACGCGCCGATCGACTTGCCGGTCGCGGTCGGCCTCATCCCGCTGTTGTTCCAGAACGGCGTGTGGATGGAAGACGCGATCGTCGGAGTCGCCGCCACCATTCCGGCACGCAACAACCCGTGGCTCGACTGGTCGAACTATGACGTTACGTTCTTCGCCGGCTTCGATCAGGTAACAAGCCCTGCCTTCGACGACAGCAACGCCGCGGCGAATGTCTTCGGCGCGACAACCTTCATTGAAGCCAAAGGCGGGTACATCGAAGCCGGCTACGCATTTCTCGACGATACGGCGGAGTTTGACCGCAGCTACCACAACGTGGGCATCTCGTACACACGGCGATATCTCAACCTCGTGTCGAATTCGATGCGCGTCATCGTGAACGCCGGCCAGGACGGGCCGCAGGGCGACCGATCGGCCGACGGCGTGCTCCTGATCTCCGAAAATTCTTTCCTCACGCCCTGGCCGTACAACGTCATCCCCTACGTCAACCTGTTCGTTGGTTTTGACGATCCGCAGTCGGTTGCCCGCGCCGGCGCGGCCGGCGGCGTGCTGCGCAACACCGGCATTCTGTTCGAGTCCGACAACCTCACGGGCTATCCGACGCTCGATGCGACTGGCAACGACACCTACGGCGCGGCAATCGGCCTCGATCTGCTGGCCCCCGAATACAGGCACCAGCTAATTCTGGAGGCGGCCGTGCTGCAAACGTTCGATGATCCGGCGTTTCGCAACGCACCGGGCGACCAGTACGGCGTCGGCATGCGCTACCAGGTGCCCATCTCGTACGCGCACCTGCTGCGATTCGACGTCATGCACGGCTGGCTGGAAAACGCTGACGACGTCACCGGCGCGCGGCTGAGTTCCGCTGGAAGTTTTAGGCGCATCATCGTCTTGCGTGATGTCTACTTAGGCCCGGAAAGCGCCCGATCGGCATCGCTAATGGTGATCATGAGCGTCATCGGATCAACGGGCGAGGCGGAAAATCCGCAACGTTCGTAGAATTGTCGTGCTTCCGCCGAAATCGCGTGCACCAGAATTGCGCGAATGCCGGCGATACTCGCTGCCTGAAGTGTTCGCAAGATGGCATCGCGCAGCATCGACCGGCCTAGCCCGCGGCCCTGGAAAGAGCGATCCACGGCGAGACGGCCTAGCACCATGACTGGAATCGGGTCTGGCGTATTCCGACGCACACGCCCGGGCGCATCGACGTGTGCAACAGCACCAGCAGAAAGACAATAATATCCGATGACTCGATTGCCCGGGTCGGTGCAAACCACGTACGTGCGGGAACCGCCGCTTGCTTCGTTTCGCAGCGCAGGCGGCGCAGCCAGTCGTCGAGCGAGCCTTCGCCGCTTTCGAATCCAGCCAGGTCGTGAGCGCCGGAGATCGGTTCCGGCGCCCGCAGCGATTCTAGCTCGCGCTTTTTCCTCGCCACCGCCTTTTACTCCCAGGGCGCGGCAGTGCGCAATCGGCGGCGCAACCTCGGATTGTCGGCTGGCGGCCGATCCAGCGCCTTAGAAAATGCGGCAAATGATTTGTCGTCCAATCCAAAGAAGCACCGGTCCAACAAAACAGCCTCCGCCTCGCGCCGTGCCGCCTCGACCATGAATTCCGTACGGCTCTTACCCACGGCTGCGGCAGCCCGATCGATTAACTCGCGTGCGCTGGATTGTAGCCGCAGATTAACCGCTCCGCCGCGGCGGGCCTGTGCGTTTACGTCTGCTGACATGGAGAGCTCCGGATTGGCTTTCTCGTAATACATTGAGTATACAATGACGTATACACATTGTCAATACACGTTTCGCCGTCCGTGAGTCGGCGGTTCGAAGTCCTTCGCCGTAACGTGATAGTTATGGCAGCTTTGGCAGCGGTCACCTGCAGCCGTCGATGTGTGGCATTCGGCGCAGGCGCCTTTCTGCATTGGTTGGAAGTCACTGGTGAATTGATGCGGCTTGAAATCGGTATACGATGCGCTGGTTCCTGCGGCGTTTCTGATCTCATGGCATGCGTTGCAATCGGACAGCTGTGGCAGGACCAAATGCGGCCCGTGCGAAAACTTCGTGAACGGCCGCGATTCGCTGCGGCGATTGTGCGACTGCCAATTGACTGTTCAGCGCACCGGCGGCAGTCTGCTCCACGCTGTGACACGACACGCAGAGACCCGGCGCCGTTGGGTCGGCAAGTTCCTTGAATACAACGTTTCTGATTTCCTCGTTTGACAAGTCGGACTGAGTCGCAAGTTGCAGCCAGCTCGCCAATACGGGATCTGCATGGTCGGCCGGTCGGTAACGAATCGACAAGGTGTCATCGTCATGAAACCAAGTCCCGGCTGCGTCATACGCCATCTTACTGACACTGGTTGACTTGTCTTCGCCACGCGGCGCTACAGGCTTGGCAGAATTGAAGTCGCTCGGAGGCAACCACTTTGCCGCACCATGCAATGTATCGGCCGATAACCCGGCCAAAAGTCCGGCGAGCTCCGCCGGGGCGATTCCGCGGCCAATTGACGTCGCCAAGCGCTCGCGCACAACGTCTGTTCCGGAGTTGCCAAGTTCGAGCATCAATTGTCTGATCGCGCCGGCAATCGTTGCGCACGCCGCAAGCTGTTCGGGATCATCCGAATCGACGTCGAAGAAATCAAAGTCATCGCCGAGCGTTTCCATTGCCTCGGCCGCGGCCGGGTCGCTCGCCAGCAGCAGCTTCATCACAGGCGGCAGCCGGCCATCGAAATCGCCGGTCGCTGCTTCAGGCCAGGGGCCGATGTCATGCCCGCCTTCTCGAAGCGCATCCACATCAAGCGTGGGCAGTGCAAACATCGGAATGCCGCGGGACACGCTCGTAGCAATCTTCTCGTCGTGACACGAAGCGCACGCCGCTTCAAAGCCGAGAGTCAGTTGTACGTCGCCAGCGGCATCCTCAGCGTGACAGCTCCGGCAATCAAATGCCACGTCTTTCTCCGCGAAATGCTTCGTCCGATGCGAAGCATGGCTGAACGCGATTCGTGTCCGACGCTCGTGCGGCCAATCGCCAAAATCAGGATGGTCCGTAGCAAAGCTTCCATACCGCTGCTGGTGACAAGCCTGGCAGGCGGTGTTGTCCATTGCTGTGAGATCAAACTCTCGCCCGTGATGTTCGCGATGGCAGGCGGCGCACGCCAACTCACTTCCTGGCGATAGCGCGGACCGGACGACGCTCGCCACCACGCCACGCGCCGCTGGCAAGCGCGCACCCGTGAGCTGCAGCAATCGATCTGGTGGCAGATTATGTGCCGCGAGGGCCACCGCAGGCGCGATAGTCGCGTCGTGGCATTCCAAACAAAGTTGCGACTGCGTCCGACGTTTGTGATGCCCAGCAGCCAGCGATGTCGTCCAGTCTACGGCGCTCGCATCGGCCGCGTCGTGACATGCAGAACATTTGGCAACTTCTAGGCCACGATTGAATAATTGCGCGTGCGGCGAAGCCAGCGGCCCCGGCGCGATCAATTTGTTGCGCCAGTCCGCGCTCAGGAAAACAATCAGTCCGCCACCAATAAGCAATGCCGTCGCGATGACGAAGCGACCACGAACAGCGCGCAAGCTGCGCACCGGCCGGCAGCGTTGCACGCGGCCGCAGCCCCCATCGGGCGTGGGGCCTGCGTCGCACAATCCGCCGCGCATTGCAGAACGGTTGCATCGCCAGCGGTCGCCCTCGCGCAACGGCGCGCATTCCGCCAGGGCGGGGCACCGTCCGCCGGCGGTCGGCCCTGCAGAGCAGGCGTCACCATTAGCGGCAAGGCCGCACACCCACGCCTGATTTGGCCGCTCGTAGCAGTTCCTGGAATAATCCGGACCCGGTTCTCTCACGCGCCACCTCCGTGGAACGCGTGAGCCACGAGTCCGTGCAATATTGCCAAAAACACGAGGGCACACGTGAGCCCGATATGGACGAACAGCCACAGCTTGAGCAGTTTCTGCCGCGCCTCGTGAAAGTCCAAGTCGTCTTTGCGCCGCACGAGCGCGAACATCCGCTCGCACGCTGTCTGCTCGTGGTCGGACAAGTACCGACGAACGTCTTGCATCTCGCGCATCAGCGCACGGCGAAGACTGGACGTCGGCCAGAAAAGATAGGATATTCCTCGCGGTCTTTGAATGAAGTCGTAAAGCCGCGCAGTGTAGAAATCGGCGAGCGTCGTGGCGCCCGATGCCGCGACGGCTCCAAGCACCGTATCATTCACCTCGATGCCAACGTGCCGGCGAAATGCCGGAATTCTTTCGTAGATCACTTCCTCGCCAACACGCGCCAATTGACGAGGAATCACGCGTGTCGCGTAGAGCCCAACCAGGCCGCTGCCGAATGTCAACAGATAAACAATTGCCAGCGCCGTTTCCAACATGCCGTTTGGCAGTGTCAAGCCAGCATGCATCGCGAAAAGCGCCGCACTACCCATGCCCACGTACAAGTGCCATTGCAACCACTTTGCCGAGCTGCCCAGCGGCAAGAACGGCAGCTTCTTGCGAATGTTGTATAGCGTGAGGAACAGAATCACGCCGATCAGCAAGTAGCCGGTCGTGAATGCGGGCGAATCAAGAGTTCTCTGCTGCAGGCGCACAACCGCCCACACGATCAACAGCGCGATCAACACGATGCTCGCGTTGCGAATTCGGCGATGGCGGAAATACGTCATGTGTAACTAATTACAGAAATTCCTGAGGCATTCGACGCAATGTTTTGAACAGGAGGTAGCAGAGGAAGCAGAGTCATGTTCATTCCTAAACTCTGGCTACCTCTGCTTCCTCCTGTTTAACGCATGTTTGAATAGGCTTAAGTATTTATTAAGGCCCAATGCTTGCTCAACGGCCCATCCAACTGGCTAGCTGAGTTAGATCGCTCATGTCGACACGCACGAGCGCATCATGGGGACAGGCGTTTTGGCACGCCGGTCCAGTCAGTTGACCCGCGCAAAAGTCGCACTTCGTCGCCTTGAGAATTGGTTGTTGTGTCGCGCTATCGACAACGAAAGCGCCAGCCGGCATCGCGGATCTCCACCATGTGTATTGCCTGGTAAGGGCAGCTATTGGCACACGTGCTGCAGCCGATGCACGTGCGGTCGTTGATGCGCACGGTGCCGCTGTCGGTATCGCGGGCGATCGCGCCAGTCGGGCAGCCGATCATGCACACGGGATCGACACAGTGCATACAGGCATTGGCCACCATGATGTTGTCATGCTTTGGGCCTTGACGGATGAATCGCGGGTTGTTGTCGTGCGTCGCCGCGCAAGCTCGCACACAATCGTCGCAGCGCGTGCAGCGATCGAGGTTGATCAGCATCGTTTGCGTGCCGTTAAGGAAGCGATGATCGCTGAGGAAATCGAGCAAGCGTTCGTCGATTTCGGATTTCGGATTGCGGATTGTGGATTGATCTTCTGAATTGCCAATCTGCAATCCGAAATCCGCAATCCGCAATCGAGCATTAGGCAAAATCGTTTGCAGGACGACGTCCGTCGGAATCCGCAGCACGTCCACATACCCCACTGCACGCAGCGAGTGTTGCAGTGCCGTTTCCGCTCCCGTATCGTGCCAAGCACCAATTTCTTCGAGGCCAAACACCTGGCCCTTCCCAAGATAGGCGATGGTTTGATGCCCGCGTCCGTGCCGGCGGCTCACGCGGGCAAAGCCGGAGCGAACGAGCAACAAGCCCGCCGGTGGGTCGCCCTCCGCTGCAATAAGAGGCTCGGCGGCAATCTGCTCTGCCGGATCGCGCCGCCGCTGCGGGCCGAAGTCGGTGTACCAATCGAAATTGCCGTACGATTCGAAGACAGTTGCCGCCGCCACTTGCTCGAGTGCATGGTTAGGCAAATCCGCGAGCAGCGGCGTCTCGCGCAAATGGACGCGCAGGCTGTTCTCGCGATACAGACGCTCGACGTGCTGCCTCAGTGCAGGCGTTCGTCGCATGAGGTCGCGCAGCCCTTGCCAGCGGATTTCAAGCAATAGGCAGGTTGCATCCGCGATGACCGTGGCGGTGCGCGGCGTGCGGGCAAGCGCCGCAAGCTCGCCAAATATTTCGCCGGGCCCAAGCTCGACAGTTCCCGTCCCCTCCAGCAGCCGCGGAATGTCCTGCAAGAAAATTCGTGGGTCAGGCTTTCCATCCTGACACTCGCCGTTCTTGTCAGGCTGGAAAGCCTGACCTACCGAGCGGCGCACTTCCGGCAGCCGCGCGTTCTGCCAAAGTTGAGCGACCGCACGCATCCAGCTGCGGCGTGGAGGTGCGGCGCGGCCCAATACTTCGGGATTCAATCGTTCAAGCACAACGCGCACCGTGCCGGCGAGCACCAGAAACGCGCTGTGCCCGTAGTCGCCTTCACGCACGACGAACTCGCCCGTATCGCCGCGTACGAAGCGCGTGTCGCCGCGCAAGATTCCGCGCAGCGGCAGCGACGGAGGGAACGCGCCCGCGTCGATGCTGCGAAACGGCTCGATCGTCAGCAGCCGGTCGATGTCACGCTCGGTGACTTCGCCGAACGGCTCATTCCAACGCTGCGGCCGGGGTATGGCGAGTTCAAGTTCAGGCATGTTGTGTCGCCACAGAGATCACAGAGGACACAGAGACGCCGGACGAGGGATAAAAGGATAAAAAATGAACCATTCATCGACGCGCTCATGCCATCTAGATCTCATGATTCATGGTTAATCGTGCATTTCTTATCGGACAACTCTGTGCACTCGGTGTTCTCTGTGGCAAACCTTCATTCCAATTGAGGAGTGAGTTCTCAATTCTTGTACTTATCCGGCTGCGGCAAGAGCGGATCGAGCGCCGTGAACTTCTCGCCGTCGGCCTCTTCAGCGAATCTGTAAGCCGCCTCTCCGACGGCGTCCGCCGCTGCCACGATTGCAGCCTCGTTCTCCAGACGCAACTCCACCGCCGCGACTGCATCGAGCGCCGGCTGAATGAGCGGCTCGTGGATCAGCGCCTGTACTTCGTGCAATCGGCGCTTCGTCCGCGCGGCGCGCTCGGCGCTCGCTACGCCAAACGTCGATTTCTCGGTCGCAACCGCGGCCGCCGCAGACTGTATTCCAAATCGGCCATGATGCCGACGACAAACATCACGCGCAGCTCGGCCGGGCTGGCCGCCCCGTTCGACGTGCCGCCAGTCCGCAAAAAGTTGTGGCGCACGACGCCTTGCGACCAGGCCACGAGTTCAAAATCCTGGCTGCCGGCAATGTGCCCGCCGACGTTGACCAGGCGCTCGTTCGGCACCGTGTGGCAGTTAAAACACTGCTTGGCGATGAGATACAAGTTGTGAGGATTGTTCATGCCGTGGGCGATGCTCTCGGCGAGCCGCTTTGCGCGGTGCTCGGCAGATTCCTGCTCTTTCGTCATGCCGACGCCGCCATAGTCGGCATGCAATGCGAGCCAGTCGGCCGCCCCGCCGTGGCACGATTCGCACGACACGCCCGCCACCACACGCACGCGCCCGCCCTGTTTCTGCTCCGTGTAATGGCACTGCGTGCAGACGTTGCTGCGCTTGATCGACCGCAGTCCGAGCCGATCGGCGATCTGCTTGGCCTCGGGCGTGCGATGCAGCGTGTCGAACGTGGCAAAATGCGGCGTGCGCATCCACTGCTGCACCTCCGGCTGATGGCACTTCGCACACTGGTCGGAGCCGACGATCCGCGCCGGGTCAGGCACTGACGGCGCAAACGCCGGCTTCTCCGCGCCAAGTTCCCCAGCGGACAAACACGCGACCAGACGTGAATGCGGAGGCCAAAAGAATCTCACGCAAAGGCGCCAAGCGAGAGACTGATCGCCGAATCCCCCGTTTCATTCGGTGCTGTTGATCGGTGCGTCGCAATCTGTGCAAGCAGATTCCATTTCGTGCTCCTGCGCCTTTGCGTGAGACTCCAGTCCCTCTTACGCGTCTAACACAAGTGCTTCCCCGGGTACGCTGATGCACGTAAGGCAGTAACCGGCGGGCACATCAATTCCAGGCTGTTTAAGAGTTCTGACCTTTCCGTTGCGGACGGCCGATCATGCATTCGCCGCAACTGCCGGCCCTGCATCCCGATGGCAGCACGACGCCTGCCGCTTCGCCGAACTCCAGCAGCGAGTTGAACGACTCATCCCACATGCGAGCGCAATTGGTCCGCTCGAAACGCACTTCGCATGGAGCCACGCCGTGTCGTCGCGTCGAGGCGGCGCTGCGCACGCTCGCGGGGCCGAACGCCTCGAATTGCACGTGCGAATCGGGCACGCCCCACGCCCACAATGCCGGCACCAGCGTTTCCATCAGTGGTCCGGGGCCGCACACGTAAAATCGAAAGTTGTTCGACGGCAGCACTTCGCGTAACCGGTCGATCGTCAGCCGGCCGCGTATGGATGTAATCCTTGTGCTGCACGTCGCTAGTGCGGGGAGCCGAGTAACTTATCTGCAGGTGTAGGTTGGCATGCTCCGCAGCAAGTTTCTCCAGCCGCTCCTTGAATGGATGCTCGGCACCGTTGCGGAAGCCAAAAACGGCATAAACCTCGCCGGTCGCGCCCGACATGCAGGATCGCCTCCAGCATGCTGACGAGTGGCGTGATTCCGATGCCCGCGCCGACGAGTACGATCGGCTCCGTGGAAAGCGGATCGATGAAGAACGTGCCGGCCGGCGCGCAACCTCGAGCACGTCGCCCACTCGAACGCGGTCGTGCAAGAAATTGCTTCCGCGCCCCGGCTGCACGCTGCCGCTTCCAGCCGGCGCAGCGATGCGCTTGATCGTGGTTCTGTAATAATCTTGCCGCGGCCGATCCGAAAGCGAATAGCAGCGCACGAGCGGTGCGTCACTCTCCGGCAGCGGCAAGCGAAACGTGAGATACTGGCCGGGCGCAAACGGGGCCAGCGGTCGGCCGTCCGCCGGCATGAAATAGAACGATCTCACGTCGCGAGCTTCGTCAACAATGGCCGCCACGCGAAACGGCCGCCAGCCATTCCAATCGAGGATGGCTTTCGTCGCCCGCGCTGCCCGCGCCGTCGCTTCCACGCGACGGCAAAACTCAGCTCGCTCAATTGCATACTTGCGCTGCTGCCGCATGCGTCGTTCGAGCTGATTGAAACACAAACAGCACGGCTTGAACCATCACATAGCCAATCGCTAACCATCCAATACCCAGGCCGATGATTTGCGCGGAATCTCTCATGTCGTCGTCCACGACAGCTCGGCGGTAGCGGAACTCGTGAAAGTTCCGAATGCGATCCGAAGTCTCACGACTTCGGCTACGTTTCTGGATGCGGCGGGCCGCGGATTATTCCGAAATCGCCGGTTGCTGTCCAGAACACTGCTGCTAGCACTGACAGCCTTGGGAGGTGCGGATGTGCCGATGAGGATGGTCGCACCGGGAATGACACCCGACCGCCAGCGAGGTCCGGGTCCGGACGGCGTGGCCGTCCGGCTATGGGCGTCGGTTAATCCCAACGAAACCTATTCTCTTGAATAGACCCGACGACGGCAGGCACTAGCGAACCTATGGACAATCTTGCCCTCGATAACGCCTCTCGCAACGAGGAGCGCGAAGTGACGCTTCTCTTCGCCGACCTCCGCGCTTCCACCGAGCTGGTCGCGTCGCTCGCGACGGACCCGCTGGCGTGCGAGATGCTGGGGAATGTTTTAGATTGTTTGACGGAAGCCGTTCTCGATCACTATGGGTTGGTCGTCGACTACTACGGCGACGGCCTCTTGGCAATGTGGAACGCTCCGCGAGACCAGTCCAATCATGCGGTCTTCGCCTGCCGTGCTGCGCTTTCAAATGCTGGAACGACTGCCTGACGTCAGCGACGATTGGGTCCATATGACTGAAAGCGCGTTTCGGTTAGGTGTCGGCGTGCATACTGGAATGGTTCAAGTCGGCAACGCCGGCAGCACGTTGCAAGCGAAATTCGGGCCGCGCGGGCCGAACGTACATGTCGCAAGCCGTATTGAAGCAGCCACGAAAGAATTAGGCGTGCCGCTGCTGGCCACACAGCCTACGGTCGAGCGCGTTTCCAACCAATTCACGGCCAATCGCGTCTGCCGCGCGAGCTTGCCAGGCATGCGACCGATGAATCTCTATACTCTGCGATCACCATTGACGGAAACGCGTTTGACCGAAGCATGGAACGCGTACGACAAAGCGCTGCATCATTTCGAACAGGGCGAATTTCAAGAAGCCGCAGCCGCACTTGCGACGATCGAATTGCCGCCCGCTGAAGTCCCCGTCCGATTCCTTTCCGAACAGGTCGAGCGCGAACTTGGATTCGCGCAGCGCCGCCGCAGCACCGATCGGCCGGCCCCGCGCTATGGCGTGATTGCTCTTGAAGCCAAATAACCAGCTTAGCGCTCGCGAGCCATGGTGAGATACAGCTCGTAACGCGCTTTCATTTCCGGCAGGCTGTCGCCGCCGAATTTGTCGACCAGCGCGCAGGCCACCTCGAACGCCACCACGTTCTCGACGATCACGCTGGCCGCCGGCACAGCGCACACGTCGCTGCGTTCGTAGCTGGCTTCTTGCTTCTGCTTGGTTTCAAGGTTGATCGATTCCAGCGGCCGGGCCAGCGTGCTGATCGGCTTCTTGGCGGCGCGAATCACCAGCGGCTGGCCGTTCGTCATGCCGCCCTCGATGCCGCCGGCGTTGTTGGTTGGCCGCACGTAGCCGAGATTGGGCGAGTCGCGCTGTGACTCATCGAATTGAATCGGATCGTGCACCTGCGACCCGCGCCGCCGCGCCGCCTCGAATCCCAGGCCAATCTCCACGCCCTTGATCGCCTGCACGGCCATCACCGCCTGAGCCAGCCGGCCATCGAGCTTGCGGTCCCACTGCGCGTGCGTGCCCAGGCCGAACGGCAGCCCGTCGACGCGAACTTCAACGATGCCGCCCAGCGTGTCGCCGTCCTTGCCGGCGCGCGTCGATGTGCGTCTTGATCGCTTCGTCGCGATCGAGATTCAGCCCGTAGACGGCGCTTTCGTCGCGAATCGCGCAGCTCGATCGAGCGGTGCATCGACCGGCTCGATCCGCTCGCCGCCAAGCTCGACCACATAGCCGAATGCGCGTGATGCCGAACTCAGCGAGCAACTGCTTGGCAAGTGCGCCGGCCGCCACGCGAACCGCCGTTTCGCGCGCGCTTGCGCGCTCCAGCACGCCGCGGATCGAGCCCAGAAACTTCATCGCCCCGGTGAGATCGGCATGTCCCGGCCGCGGCCGCGGAAGGTCATCGAGCCGATCGAGCTTGTTGTCGCGATTGGGCACCTCCAGCGCGATCGGGCTGCCAAGCGTGACGCCCTTCCACACGCCGCTGAGAATGTTGACCGCGTCGGTCTCGATCCGCTGCCGCCCGCCGCGGCCATAGCCGCCTTGCCGCCGCCGCAGTTCGACGTTGATCGGCTCGAAGTCGACCGTCACGCCGGCCGGAAAGCCGTCGACCAGCGCAATCAGCGTTTTGCCGTGCGATTCGCCAGCGGTCCAGTAGCGGAGCATGGGGAGGATGCAGGAGTGAGGATGCGGGATGCAGGGAAAAGACGATATTCTATCCAGTCTTAACAAGAAATCGTCGCAGGATCGAGGCGACTGAACACGTCGACTCCCTGCCCCCGCATCCTGCATCCGGCATCCCTCACTGCTCACTTCCACGGGAACGTTTCGCCCGTGATCCGCTCGAACGCCTCGATGTACTTGGCCCGCGTTTTCTCGACCACTTCCGGCGGCAGCGCCGGCGGCGGGCTGTTCTTGTCCCAGCCGCTTTGTGTCAGCCAGTCGCGGACAAATTGCTTGTCGAACGACGGCTGATTTCCGCCCGGCTTGTAACTATCGGCCGGCCAGAACCGCGAGCTATCGGGCGTCAACACTTCATCGATAAGAATCAGCTCGTCGTCGAGCATGCCGAACTCGAATTTCGTGTCGGCGATGATGATTCCGCGCTTGATCGCCAGTTCCGCGCCACGCGCGTAAAGCTCGATGCTGCGCTGCGGAAAGCTGTTTGGCCAAATCGCGGCCGACGCGCCCCACCAGATCATCGTACGTGATGTTCTCGTCGTGCTGGCCTTGCTCGGCTTTGGTGGCGGGCGTGAAAATCGGCGCCGGCAAGCGGTCGCTTTCCTTCAGTCCTGTGGCAAGCTCGATGCCGCAGACCGAGCCGTTTTGCTGATATTCCTTCCACGCCGAGCCCGATACATAGCCGCGCACCACGCATTCTACCGGCACGACCGCCGTCTTACGCACCAGCATCGAGCGGCCAACGAGGGGTTCCACGTCGACACTCGGCGGCAAATTGAAATCGTCCACGTCGCACGAGATCATGTGATTCGGCACGTCCTTGAAACATTCGAACCAGAAGCGGCTCAACTGCGTTAGCACTCGCCCCTTGTCCGGAATGCCGGTGGGCAACACCCAGTCAAACGCGCTGATGCGATCGGTGCTCACCAGGAGCAGCGTGTCGCCCAGATCGTAAATATCGCGCACTTTTCCCCGTCGCACGGGCAAATCGGCCAGCGTTGTTTCCGTAACTGTCGTCGTCATGGCGTCGATCCTGACTTTTGCCAAGAGAGGATGAAGGTGGTGCAGCAAGACGGTTCGCTGCTTACGCGAGTATACGCCGCACAGCCGGTCTCGCCATGGTTGTTGCGCGTGCAAATGGCGGATAAAATCAAGGGTTCGCCACGCCACGTGCTGACTGCCGATTTCGACTCCTTCACGATCAATTAGTTCGAACAGCATGAACAAACCGCCAAGAACGCCAAGGCCGCCAGGAGAATGCGTGCAATTTCCTTGTCTTCCTCGGCGAACTTGTCGTCCTTGGCGGTTCAAATTGTTTGGATCGTTAAGTCGTGTCGTCCGTCACGACTGCGACCCATCGCCCTGAGGTATTGCCGCGCCATGGGCCTGATGCGACTTTTGGTTCATCATCGCGATCGAATTCCGCGCGGCGGACTGGAGCACGTCCACATTTGCGGCCAGGACGATCTGCCCTGGTTCGCACGCGCCTATTTCAGCGGCAGCCAGTTGATTGTGGAGCGGAACGAAAGTGATTCGGGACGCGTGTTTGTCCCCTGGCGGATCGGTCAGGCCGGGCCGCTATTGATTGGAACTTCCACGCTCATGGAGCGAGACCAGCCTTATTTGCTCGAAGTCGAGCTCGCGCGCGGCATGGTCAACTGCCTACGCAACCAGCGGGCGCAGTGGGAGATGATGGGGCTCAATGTGCCGGATGCGTTGGACGCGCTCATTAGGGAGGCAACGGTTCAGTTGGCGCGTGGTGCAACCAGGCAGCACGAGCCAAGCGAGGCAGCGGAGTGGGCCGACAAATCATTGACTTCCGCCGCGGAAGCGATGGACCAGTTGGCGGCCGAGTATTCGCGGCAAGCGCTGGCGCTGCGCCGTGCCCAGCCGCGCCCCGTTGCGTCCTGGTTCGGCGTTCATTTGGGCACGCAGGTGCCGAAGGGCAATCTGGCCCGCCAGGTGACGGCCGCCTTTAATATGGTTGCAGTCCCGATCACGTGGCGGCGCATCGAAGCTGTGGAAGGACGACGCGTTTGGGACGAGACTGACGCCCAGATTGCGTGGGCCCAGTCGGCTGGTCTGCGAGTCAGCGCCGGCCCGCTGCTCGAACTCGACGACCGCGGAGTGCCCGATTGGACTTATCTGTGGGAAGGCGACTTCAACAGCCTGCTGTCGTTCATGCTCGAGCACGTGCGCGCCGTGGTCGAGCGCTATCGCGGAAAGGTGCACCTCTGGCAAGTGGCGGCGCGCATGACGCACGGCCACGCGCTTGGGCTCAATGAGGAAGCCCGGCTGCAACTGGCGGCGAAGGCCATCGCGCTAGTGCGTCAGCTCGATGCCACCACGCCGCTGGTTGTCTCGTTCGACCAGCCGTGGGCCGAGTATCTGGCCAGCGAGCATCTGGATTTCGCGCCCCTACATTTTGCCGATGCGCTGGTTCGCGCCGACTTGGGACTTTCAGGAATTGGTCTGGACTTGAACGTGGGTTATCACCCGGGAGGATCCATCCATCGCGGGCCGATTGCTGTAAGCCGATTGCTCGACACGTGGAGCTTGCTGGAGCTGCCGCTGCAAGTGGCGCTGACGTTTCCCAGCGCGGCGAATGCTGACCCTCTGGCCGATCCAAAATTCCGCGTGCTCTCGAGCGAGGAAGATGAAGTTACG
Organism: uncultured Planctomycetota bacterium; assembly: GCA_963713365.1. Taxonomy (GTDB): domain Bacteria; phylum Planctomycetota; class Planctomycetia; order Pirellulales; family Lacipirellulaceae; genus JABDGM01. Next base: position 51,224 of record CAVQLN010000021.1, read on the forward strand.
CTCGAAAGGCAGCGCGAGTGGGTTGAGCGGCATGTTCCGCTGCTATTGGCGAAGAACGTCGTGCAAGTTGTGGTGTGGAACCAGCTCTCCGACGCCGCGCCGCATCAATATCCACACGGCGGATTGTTTGATGCCAACGACAAGCCGAAGCCGGCCTTCGAATCGCTCAAGAACATGCGCCGGCAGTATCTAGACGCTCAAATAACAGATTAGCTTACAGGGTCCCACTGCTGGCTTGCCCAGCAGTGGTTCCGATGCGAGTCGCTTGCCGATTCTGATTGAGCATGCATCCAACTGGACGCCGCAAGGGCGTCGCATTTGTTTCACTGCTAACAAGTTAGCAGTGGCACCCACCCGGCGTCGCACCCACTAATGCACCGGCGCAAACTCGCCGCTGCCCATCACCGCCTTTTCGCGCGACGGGTGATTTGGCAACGCGCTATCCAAGTGATAACTTTGCAGCGTTTCTTCGCATTCGGGCGACAGGCCGCAAATCCGCAGCGCGCCGCCGCATTGCGCCAGCCGCTTCTGCAACTCGACGATCTGGCTCATCAATCCGGTCGGCAGTTTTTCCAGTTCGTCGAGTTCCAGCACGAGCCGGTAGATGAAATGTCGCGTCGAAATCGACCACAACTTTTCCGCGATTTGCGGGACTTCAGATAGCGGGTCTTTTTCTTTTGCCCGCAACTTTACAAACAACCAATTGGGCCCGCGGTCTACATCCATCTCGAGCCCATCGACCACATGAACTGGCACGATATCGCTCCATCCACGTGAGGTGCCCTGAGCGGGCACGTTCCTCTAGATTAGTTACCGCAACAAGCGTTTCCCCGAAGATACTTGTTGCCCGCCTGAAGGATTCATCTTAAGACCATTCGATTCGCGGCGGCAATCCATCTTTGCGAAATCTTCAAATGCTAGCGGCTATCTTGGGGTCGGGAGTCTTCAACCCACTAAGACATTCGCCGCCGGTCAGTCGCTGGAGCACGGTTCGACCTCAAGAAAGGCGCACGACTCCCGACCCCTTTCGCGATGACACTGTAAAGGGCGCGCTTAAGGGGTCGGGAGTCGAAGGCATTCTCAAATATTGATTCCAATCTAGATACGACGGCCCATCAGAATGGACCGGTCGTTGAAGACTCCCGACCTCGGACTGGTCAGCCAGCGATCATGTCGCGGATCGTTGACTTGGCAATTTGAAGCGCTTCCGGCAACTTAGCTGGGTTCTTGCCGCCGGCTTGAGCCAGGTCAGGTCGGCCGCCGCCGCCGCCGCCAACCGCCGCCGCCACCGGCCGTATCCACTCGCCAGCACTGAGTTTGCGCGCTTGCAGGTCCTTGCTGATGCCGGCTACGAGCGTCACTTTTTCATCGCCCTGCCGGCTGGCCAGCAGCACGGCCGATGAGGACGACTTTGTTCGCACCTGGTCGATCAACTGCCTCATTAAATTGGGGTCGACCCCGGGCACTTCTGTCACGACGACAGTAACGCCCGCGATGTCTTCGGCCGATTCAAGCAGCCGGTCGCCCGACATTGGGCCGGCCGCACCGCGCTCGGCAAGCTGTTTTTCCAATGCGGCAACGTCGGCCTGCAGCGCGGCCAACCGATGCGGCACATCGAGCGGCGAGACGGACAGCAAACGAGCGGTCTCAGATAACGTTCGCTTTGTCTCTTCATAGGCCGGTGTTGCCGTAGTTGCTGCCGCCCGCGCGTCCGCTCGCGGCTTAGCTGCGCCGCGCTACCGCCGCCAGTCAATTGCTTTCGCAAATCACGTGCGCGCACCGCAAGCGAAGCCGCGGCCACAGCAACTTCCAGCGGCGCCACGCCAAGCAGTTTCGCGGCCTCGGCTAGCGCAGTTTCGGTTTGCTTTGCGCGTTCGGCGGCCTTCGCGCCCGTAAGCGCGGTGATCCGCCGTGTGCCGGCCGACACGCCTTCCTCACTCAGGATTTCGAACTGCTCGACTTCGCGTGTGTTCGATAGATGCGTGCCGCCGCAGAGTTCCTTACTAAATGTGCCCATCGACACCATGCGCACCGGATCCGGATACTTCTCGCCGAAGAGCATCATCGCGCCCGCTTTGCGCGCGTCGGCCAACGGCAGACTCTGCCAGCGTACCGGCTCGGCAGCGGTAATGCGCGACTCTATATCGGCACGGATTTTCGTCAGCTGTTCGGGATCGACGGCGCTCAGGTTCGTGAAGTCGAAGCGCAGCCAGTCATCGTCGACCTTCGAGCCCTGCTGCTGCGCATGCGAGCCCAAGTTCTTCTGCAGCGCGTAGTGCAGTATGTGCGTGGCCGAATGGGCCCGCCGAATGCCGGCCCGCCGCGCAGCGTCAACAACCGCTCGCACTTTGGCCCCTTCGCGCATCGTGCCGCGCACGAGATGACCCTTGTGCACGATCAGCCCGCCGTCCTTCTGCGCGTCGGTGACGGCGAATTCAAAGCCGTCGCCGATCAGCTTGCCGGTGTCGCCCACTTGCCCGCCGCTCTCGCCATAAAACGGCGTGCGATCGAGCACGACGCGGATTTCATTCTTGTGCCCAACTTCGTCGATCTTGTCGCACAAGTGATCGTGAGGCGATTGGCCGGCGATGATGCCTTTTACCGTCGCCTCCGCTTCGGTTTTGTCGTACCCCAAGAACTCCGTTGTATGCAGCGCCTGCTTGAGCGAATCGAGCGGTCCCCGCGTCCAGAGGGCGTGTTTTTCCTTGCCCGAATCCTCGCCGTGCTTCTCCATCGCCTGATGGTAGCCCTGCCAATCGAACGCCAGATTGTGCTCGGCCGCCAGCGATTCAAACAGCTCCGGCGGCACGCCATGCGTCTGATACAGATCGGCCGCCACAGTGCCATCCACCGTGACGCGATTTTCGCGCCGCATTTGATCAAAGACGCGATCGATGTGATTCAGGCCAGCGTCGATCGTGCCGAAGAAGTTGGCCTCCTCCTTTTCAATCACGCCGCTGACGCGTTTCACGGTTTCCTGCAGCTCGGGGTAAGGCCGCTTCATCATGTCGGCCACCACCGGAACGAGCTTGTGTAGGAATGGCTCGCGCATTCCCATTTGATGGCCGTCGAGCACGGCCCGCCGCAGCAGCCGCTTGACGACGTACTTTTCCTTGTTGGCGCCCGGATACACGTTCTCATGCACGGCGAATGTGCACGCGCGCACATGATCTGTGATGCGGCGCAAACGCCGGCCGTTGTCCGATTCGTACTCGTACTTCGTGCCGACAACCTCGGCCGCCGCCAACACAATCGGCATGAGGATGTCAATGTGATAATTCGTGGGCACGCCTTGCAGCGTTGCGGCTGTTCGCTCCAGGCCCATGCCGGTGTCGATATTCTTCGAGGGCAGCGGTTTTAAGTTGTTCGGCGGATCGCCTACGCGGTTGAACTGCGTAAACACCAGGTTCCAGATTTCGACCGAGTTGCCCTCGTCAGGATGAAAGTAGATCTCGCTGCAAGGGCCGCATACACCGTCCGGCCCTTGGCTCGGTGCGTTGGCGGGCCAGAAGTTTTCATCCTCGCCGCAGCGCTCGATGCGATCGGCCGAAAGGCCAACGTCCTTTGCCCAAATGCCGGCCGCCTCGTCATCATCAACGTACACCGTCACGGTAAGCCGTTCGGGCGGAATGGCAAGCCACTTTTTGTCGGTCAAGAATTCCCAGGCCCAGTTGATCGCCTCGCGCTTGAAGTAATCGCCGAAGCTGAAGTTGCCCAGCATCTCGAAGAACGTGTGGTGATACGCCGTGCGGCCGACGTTCTCAATGTCGCCGGTGCGCAGGCATTTCTGGCAAGTCGTCGCCCGCGTGAACTCCAGCTTCACCTTGCCCAGAAAATGATCCTTGAACTGGTTCATGCCGGCCGGCGTGAACAGCACGGAGGGATCCCACGTGGGCACAAGCACGTCGCTGGCCACGCGCTTGTGGCCCTTCGTTTCAAAAAACGCGAGGTATTTTTCGCGGAGTTCGTCAGTCTTCATGAGGATACAGGAGTCAGAATGCGGGGCAGGGCGGCACGTTTGCCGCGGCCTAACAGGTCGCCGGCTCAGTTCAAACAAATATACCGCCATAGCTGTGCAGAGGGCAGGGCAATGTTATTGCACATTGACTTGCGTATCCGACCGCGTCTGCGCGGTCGCCGCGCAGCGGCGAAGGCACTTAGCCGTGGGCGTCAGCCCACGGAAACGATGAATATAGTAATAGAAAGCCGCGCAGCGGCGACACCTCGCAACAATCGATTGCGTATCGCGGTGTCGCCGCTGCGCGGCTTGCGTTCTGAAATGCGCGCCTCACCGGGGGCTTGCGCCCGGCTAAACCGCCTGCGCCGCTGCGCGGCTCAAATCGACGTCGGCACGAACTTTTCGTTACAATGCCGGTAACATCAGCGTCGCCACCGCTCCGCCACCAGGTGGTGCGGCGATGTCCAGCCGGCCGCCCAATTGGCGCGCCAGGCGCGCGCAGAGTGCGAGACCTAGCCCAACGCCGGGCGCCGATTCGGCCGATTCTTGCGCACTCTTGCCGAACGCGCGCATCCGCCGGCGCACGAGCCGCGGCTCAATACCAGGGCCGTGATCGCGCACGCTGAACGTTATGTATCGACCGGCGTGATTTGCCTCCACATGAATGTGCTTGTCGGTGGCGCTGCGGGCGTACTTGGCCGCGTTGTCGACGAGGTTGAAAAGAATCTGCTCTACAACGGCCATGTCGGTGGTGACCTCCACCGCGGCCGTCTTCTTGTTCAGCTCGACAACGCACTCCATGCCGGCCTGCGCGGCCCGCTGCTCGAGACGCAGACGCACGCGCTTGAGGAGTTCAACGACGGTGGTGTGATCTTGTGCTAGCGGCTTGCGGCCACGCTCCAGCCGCGCATACGCCAGCACGTTTTCCACCAGCAGCGTGAGCCGCTCCGCTTCGCGCTGCAGCGTTTGAAAGTACTCCTGGCGACGCGCGGCGTCGGGCACCATGCCGCGGGCCAGCATCTCGGCGTACATGCGAAACGTCGTAAGAGGCGTGCGGAGCTCGTGAGTCACGCTGGAGACAAACGCCGCGCGGCGCTCGCTTAAGGTTATCACGCCATGCAGCAACACTGCCGCCGCGGCCGCAGCCAATAGAACTGCTCCCCAGCCCATCCAGAGTGCCCAGCGCATTGTCGAATCCACCGCTCCGGCAACGGCATTCTCGCTCACCACGAGCCGCACCGGCAGCCCGGCCAGCATTCGCCCGGGATCACTGCCGCCGTCGCCTTCGACCGCAACCAGATCGGCATCGCGAAGCAAGCTCGCTGCCTCAGCAAGCAAGTGATTCTTGAGCGCGGGCCAATCGAGCCAGGAACCTTGAATGACGGTCCCGCCATTGCCGCCGACTCTCCGTGCCAACACGAGCCGCTCGCCAATCCACACCGGGCGGCTCACGCCCACTTGTTCGACCGGCACTTCATTTGTTTGATCCTGAGCGGCGGGATTGGCTGCGATGTTCGGCGCGCTGTTGGGCGCCATCGCTCGCTGCTGCTGATTCATGAGGCTTTGCCGCGCAGCGGCTTGATATCGTTGGCCGCGCTCTTCGAAATCGCCCGATTTCGATTGCGACACCTTTCCGCCGCCTTTGCCATAAACTTCTTGTACCGGTTCCTTCGTCGCTGGCTCGGGCGGGTCAGATGGCCAGGCCGAGTTGCCTTCGAAGAATTGGAAAGGATCGTCCCCTTCGGCAGCTTCTTGCAATTGGGCCGATTGCGCCGCTGCGATGCTTCTGTTGAGATCGGCCGCCGTCGGCAGCGGCGTATCGGGCAGCTTGGCCAAGAGTTGCGGCAAGTCCACCGCCGTCGACAGTTCTGCCAGTTGAGGCAGGCCGCGCGTATAGTTGAGTGGCAACTGCGGCGATTGCCACCCCCCATCGGGCCGCGCCTCGAACTGCAACAGGACATACTTTGGCGGATCCACGGGCGTGTCGTTCAGCGGCCGGTACGCGCTAGGCGGGCGAATGACTTCCTCCGCCACAATTGGCGCCAGCTCCGTATCCATTCGCCACAGCGCCAGGCTGACGCGCTGCTCGAGCTCGGCCTCAGCTTCCGCCACGCGGCGCATGCGATCGGCATCGAGCGCTTGCCGGGTGAGCCAGGCCATCGCCCCGGCCGCGCCGACAACGCACGCAACAAACACGAGCCAAACTTGCCAGGGGCGTTTCATTTTAGGTGTCAGGTGTCAGGTGTCGGACTCAGTTGCTTACTGACCCCCGACACCTGACACCTATCTTGCCAACATATATCCCTTACCGCGCACAGTCAGCAGCACGCGCGGCTCGTCGCCGACGTCGCGCAGTTTTTCGCGCAAGCGGGCCACGTGCATGTCGATCGTGCGCGTGGTAACGCCGCGGGCGTCGATCTGCCAGACGTTTGCCAGCAGCTCATCCCGCGAAATGGCTCGGCCGGAGTTTTGCGCGAAGTATCGCAGCAGCACCCGCTCGCGATCCGAAAGCTCTTCTCGGCCGCCGTCAGTGAAGCGCACTTCGCATCGCGCAAAGTCGACGCAGCCGCCGGGAATCGGCAGCTCATCGATATCAATCGGCCGCGCCGGCGAGCGGCGCAGCACGGCATCGATCCGCGCCAGAAGCTCGTCGACGCTGAACGGCTTGACGACATAGTCGTCGGCGCCCAGCCGCAGGCCGGTGACGCGATCGCGCTCCTCGCCCCGCGCACTGAGGATGATCACGGGCAAAGTGGGCCGCACGCTGCGCACCTCGCGCAAGATTTCCAATCCTGACAAGCCCGGCAGGACCATGTCCAAGAGCAGGAGGTCGTACTCGCGGCTGACCGCCGCGCGGCAACCGTCATTGCCGTCCGCGGCCTGAATCGCATCGTATCCGGCAAACGTAAGCGCATCGACAATCCCGCGGCGAATCGCCGCGTCATCTTCAATGGTGAGTATTCGGCCGAAGGCCATGCGGCTAACATCCGAATCCGACAAAATTACGGAAAAGTCTCTCGCAAAGGCGCCAGGTGCAACGAAGAGCTCGATGACGGATGAAGGATGAGAGATGAGTGGTCGACTTCGGCCCAGATTCACTTATCCTTTATCTGTTAACTCATCCTTATTCTACTTTGCGCCTTCGCGCCTTTGCGTGAGACATACTAATTCTAGCAAACAAGAAGACTCCCGCCCCCGCGTGACGACGCGATTGGGGGCCGGGAGTCAGGGCAGGGTTTCCTCAGTCGTGCAGTTTTTCAGCGGCGCGACCGGCTGGCCACGGTCGTCGCCGGTTCGCTGCGGCCATCGTTTTCAAGCGCCGTGTAAACATCGGAAGGCGCGAGACCTAACCACGGATCTGTGCTCGGGGTCAGGAACAACGTCGCATACACCCATTCATTGAGTGCGTCGACATCCGCGGCTTCGTTGGGTGCTTCCACGAACTGATCATGGATTCTCCGATGAAGCAGGTACTCGTTGCGCACCATGTCGAGCGTCATCGACTCTTCGAACGAGCGGACGACCCGCAGCACCGGATCCTCTTGGCGCATTTTCGAAACAGCCTGCCGGCCGGCTTCCGCAGCTCTGGGGAATTCGGCCCGCATTACCGTCACGCTTGCGTCATCCAGCTTCACCGAGTCGCGATGCCGCGCGGCGATCGCGTGCCACAGCTCATCGTCCATGGCGGTATCGATCCATGGCCCGCTATAGTTGGCGTATCGCAGGAGTGGCGTTTCGGCCTGCATCTTGGAATAGGCCAGGCGGGATGCCGCGACGGCAAGCGGTGACTCACGGCCGGCTTTCTCCCCCACTTCAATCGCCCGGTCGATTCGCGACGTCACGAGCGTGACCTCACTCTCACCCAGTTGCCGAATATCCTTTGCCCACTGTCGATAAACGCGATCCCGGCGCTCCCGGTGAAACTCGGCCAGCTTTGCCGCCCGTCCATTCGCGTCCGAGGAAACATAGTCGCCGTGAAACTTGCGCATCCGGTCGAGCCAATTTGCAAATGCGCTTCGGAGCATAAAAGCCCGGCAGCACGTCGAGCGGCTCGCCCGCGTTTGTGAGCACATAGTGCGCGCTGTTGCCGGTGAGCGTGCGCTCCAGCTTGCGGCCGTCGCCGAAGTCGATCGTCACGCGCGGCACCGGCCGCACGCTCTGCCAATGCAGCACGTAGTTGTCGCGAAGGTAGTCGCTGATTTCTTTGTTGGAATACAGCGCGGTGCGAAAGAAACGGCTGTTCGCGCAGCTGAACTCATCCGTCAGCTTGCCGAGCATCCGCAGGCTGAGAATTGGCCGGCCGGTCCGCTCGGCCGCGGCACGTGCCGCGTGCGAAGTCGGTGTGCCAGTACAACCGCGACACGCGTGCAGCCGCGCTGACCGCCGATCTCGTCGACCGCCGCGCACAACTCGCGAGCTGAGCGTTGATCGTATCGAGTCGCTGCCGTGCCGAGGCAACGCGATCCTGCGGCGCCAGCCCTTTCGCGTCCTTGCCGTAGGAAGCTTTGTCGACAGCGCCCTCCGTTTCGTAACGCAAGATGGCCTGCTCAACGATCGCTTGCTGCTTTTGCAATTGATCGTAGGCGTCCATGGCGAAATTGAGGCCGTTTTGGCCGCTTTCGCGCAGCGATGCGACCACGCGCTCGCGCGCGGCCGGATCGCGAACGTCGGGATACTTGGCGGCCGCTTGGGAAGCGACGATCGCCCCAAACAATGCAGCGAGAATTATTGTTCGGACCATTGCGATTCCTCCTTTCGACTCCGGTTACTCTTCCCCCCGCGATTGGATTCTACGTGGAAAAAAGCTGAGTTCGTGTAACGGGAATGTAACAACGGTGTGGGAGGCGACTCCGTCGCCGATTTTGGCCGCGTTATCCTGTATGGATTGAACGTTTACCCCGAATCGGCGTCAGAGACGCCTCCCACATTCCGACTGGAAATGCGTCACGATCGGGCGTAGTGGGGTCATTTCGTGTAGGTCAGGCTTTCTAGCCTGACATTCGACGGGACATGTCAGCCTGGAAAGGCTGACCTACATCAAACGACCCCACTACTTGATCGGGCGTGTTGCTTGCGGTGCGCGCTAGCGAAGTTAAAATGAATCGATGGGGCCAAAACACCAGTTCGGAGCCGGATTCTTGCCTTCTCTTTCGCGGTTCTTGTTGGTGATCGCTCTGGGAGCCACGCTGTTTTCGATGTACAGCAAAGCAAGCGCCTGCGAGCTTTGCCGCCTCACCGGCACGACGGCGCTACATGTTCCCGCTGGCGGCGACGATTCACACGATGCGCTGATTGCGCCGCCGCCCGACGGGCTGGCCAGCGCGCAGTTTGTGCTCCAAGGTTATCAGTGGCCGCAGCCGGGCGGAAAAGGGACGCCCATCACGATTAGCTACAGCTACCAAAATATGTTCGATGGTGACTTACTTATGCCGGGCGGCCAGTCGCTGCCCAACTCACTCATTCGCCGCTCGATTGAAGACGCACTCGGTTTGTGGGCAAGCGTGGCACCACTTCACTTTGTCGAAGTGCCGGACGACGGCACCCCGGTCAGCGGCGGCTATCCCAATGGCCAGTACGGCCAGATTCGCTTCCGTCACGTGTACATCAACGGACCCGATATTCCCGGCCAGCAGCCGATTGCCAAAGCGCAGGCCTATTATCCGTACCCGGGGAGCAACATCTCCGGTGACGTGGAATTCGACCATGGCGATCGATGGCAGGAAGTCGGCACATTACCGGTGCCGGATATTTTGGGCGCGGCGACACATGAGATCGGCCACGCGCTGGGCCTGGCACACACCCAAAATTCGCAAGCCAACATGTATTGGATCTTCACGCGCCGCGCTGGGCCCGGAACAGGTGCGCTGCACGCGGATGACATCGCCGGCATCCGCGCGATCTACGGCAGCGGGGTGGGCAGCGTGACGCCGATGTTGGTCCCAGAACCAGGTGGATGGACGCTCGTTGTGTTCGCGGTGTTGTCGTCGTTCGCCGCCGGCCGGCGCAGAGCGATCCAGTCATTCTAGAGCCGCAACGGGCATCGTCGCCGCGGCGACGGTTCGGTCGCGGCCTTATGCGGTGTCACGTTGCTCAAACGAGCGCAGAAACTCCTCAACTATTTGCGGATCACTGAGCGTCTTTGCGAAATCATCGGCCAGACGCCGGAACAGATGCCGATAGGTTTCTTCTAATTCTCCCCGCGAGCGTGACGGCTCGTTGGGAAGGGGCAATCGTTGACGCCACACGAGCGACTGCGTGAGCCGTTTTCGCAGACAATCGTACACGTCCATCGCGGTGCGCGACATGACGCCGATCGCCAGCGAGATGGCGGCTTCCGGGAAACCCTCTCCCTTTGGGAGAGGGTAGGGTGAGGGTGCATTGCGGTCAGACTTCACCTCACCCCAACCCTCTCCCACGGAGAGCGGGAGCGCATCCGCCTTATGCCAATAACCGCAAGGAATATATAGCAAGTCACCAGCGCAACTGCACTCGCATCAGCGGCATCAACTCGCGCTCGTAATGCATGTCGGCCGGCAGAGTTTCTTCGAGCGGCCAGGGGTTCACCGTGTTCTTGCGCAGCGAATATTCCTTCGCACCTTGTGTTTGAATGATGAACACGTCTTCCGCATCGTAGTGCCACGAGAAGCCCGGCGCGCCGGCCGGCGTGGCGAACACATGTATATTCACCGGCCCGAGGAACGCCTTTTCAAACGCCGCCGCCAGTTCCGCCAACCCAGGATGATGCCGCTCAGCGTGGCGAATGAATACGGTATGACCATCGTTGACAAGCGCGCGAACGGCATTTAACTCGGTGATCGGTGACCCTTCGTGCCATCGGCCTTCGCGAACAGCGAACACATCGCCTTCCGGCGGGCTTAGCATTAAGCCCAGCGAATCCCACGTGCCGAGATCACACGCTTTGGCCGCGCTACCAGCCAGTGAAAACGGAAGCCGGTGCAGGTACTCCGCAATGAATGTCGTGAGCGGGAATTCGCCAAATATTGATTGAACATCCAACGACATATTTACTGAAACAAATCGCCGATGTTACGCGCACCGTGCAGCACGCGCACCAAGCGAACGCCACCTTGAATTGGCTCGTAGTACAAAACATAAGTTTCCGACGGTAAAGCGGCGCAAGCCCGGACGATATTGCGGCACCGATTCGCCCATTAGCGGGTGACGCGCGAGAGTTCGCAATGTCCGCTCGAATCGATCGATCAAACGATCCGCAGCCGTTAGGTTATGCTGCGCTATATAGAACCAGATTTGCCGCAAGTCGTCACGTGCCGGGTATGTTCTAGTGATTCGCGGCATTACTGCTGCGACTGACGCTGCTGGAGAATACGCCGGCCCTCTGCCTTGATCGACTCGGTATCCCACTCTTCCTCTTCACCGCGCTCGATTGCTGCGAATCCCTCCTCCAACCGCGCCCGGATGAACTCCTCCTCAAGTTCCGGAACGGCTCCTTGCTCCAAAACGACATATACCTTGCCGGTTTCCTTGTCGGCAATGTGGAGTGCCTCACCTGGGTGGGCAATCAGGGCCGCGCGCATTTCCGTTGTTAATTGAAGAGGTGATGTTTCCATTTCCGTATCATACCACAGCGCTTGAACCGCGAGAAATCCGCACGAGTGAGTTATTCCGCCCGGCTCAGCGGCCGGCTTCGAACACTTCCACTGCGAGTTGCTGAAATTCGCGGCGGACATCCGAGGCATCTGAATTCGGAAGTCCGGCGCGCTGAAACATGAGGACGAAGATGCGCTTCTTCACCGGATCGATCCAGCCTTGCGTGCCATAGTATCCGCCGTGGCCGAAGCTGCCGGGCGAAAGCATGCCGGTGACGCCTTGTGCCTCTCGCACGATGCACCAGCCGAGGCCCCAAGCATTGCCGGGCGTGAAGCCGGTTACCAAGTCGCCGGTTTGTACGCGCGTCATTTCGCGCACTGCGTCGGTCGAGAGGATTCGCGTGCCGTCTGACTCGCCGCCGGCCAGAATCATTCGATAGAACGCGAGCATATCACCCGCCGTCGAGAACAATCCACCGGAAGGATTCGGAACGCAATCGGGCTCGCCAATTCCCAGGACGCGTTCGGCGGGCACCAGCGATTTCTTGTCCTCGCTCAGTTCGTACAAAACGGCGAGTGGCTTGCGCTGTTCATCGGTGGGATGGAACGTCGAATTGTTCATTCCCAGCGGCTCGAAGATTCGCTGCTTTAAGAACTTGTCGTAGGCTTGACCTGATACAACCTCGACGATCCGCCCGCTCACATTGAGGCTTGGCCCGTATTCCCACTTTTCGCCGGGCTGGAACGCGAATGGCCGCGCGGCCAATTTTTGCGCCGTGGCTTTCAGCGATACCTCGCAGCCTTGCTCGCCGGTGAGTCCGGACGTGTGTGTGAGCACGTGGCGAACCGTCAGGCCGCGCACCGGCTCGCCGTTTTCCGTTTTCGCTTCGGCGAACGCGGGAATGTATTTGGCCACCGGATCGTCAAGCGAGACCTTGCCTTCATCGACAAGGATCATGAGCGCCGTCGCTGTGATCGGTTTGGTCATCGACATCACGCCGAATAGCGTATCGGCGGACATCTCTGTGTGCTTCTCGCGGTTCGCCAGACCAACTGCAACGGTGTGCGCCGTCTCCCCGTCAAATACCGCGGCGACCACGCCCGAGACTTGCCCTTCATCGACAAACGCCTGCATCCGCGCCTTGAGCGGCGTAAAATCGTCTTCGTCCGCGCGGGCGATTGGGATCACAATGATCGCCAGCGCGATGCCGGCGATGAACGACGGGCCAACACGGCGATGCGACATGCGAGTTTCCTCCAACCAGGAATGCTGAAACTTCGTTACTCTTCCAGTGGCATCACGAACGCCAGAATAATGTACACAATCGTTCCAGGAAACCCGGCCGAGAAAAACGACAGCAGCACGTACAGAATGCGCACGGCGGTCGGATCCCAACCCAGCCACCGCGCCAATCCGCCGCATACTCCGGCAATCATCCGATCGTTCCGACTGCGAACCAATTGACCCTCAGGCATGTCGCCACCTCCTTCCGTAGCGGAATTCGCAAGAGTTCAGGTGAGTGTCGTTCCGCTGAACTTATGAGTTCAGTTACATCATATTCGTTCGCCGCCCTCGGGTATTGTTCACATCCGCTGCGAAACAGGCTAGCTGCGTATGATATAATTGACGCCTCAACGGCTACTCTATGAGTACAAGGCTAGGCTTATGCTCACGCAAATGGATTGCTTCGGACTCACCGACGTCGGCCGCAAGCGGCCCACCAATCAGGACCACTACCTTGTGGCCGACCTGAACAAGGCGATGCGCGTCCACGCCACGAGTCTCAACCTCGACGACGAGACGCGCGTCTACGGCGGCTCCCAGGGCAAGCTGCTCATCGTCGCCGACGGCATGGGCGGCGAGGCCGAGGGCGAGCGGGCAAGCACCATCGCGGTTGATCAGCTTACCACGTACGTCCTCAACAGCCTTTCCTGGTGCTTCCGACTCGAGGAAAACACCGAACACGATTTCGAGGAGCATCTCAAGGAAGCACTCACATCCTGTCAGACGAGCATCCAAGCGGTGGCGGGGAAGCATCCCGAAATGAAGAGCATGGGCACGACGATGACGATGGTGTACATCGTCTGGCCGCGAGCGTTTGTAGTGCACGTCGGCGACAGCCGCTGCTACCTGCTGCGCGGCGGGCAGTTGGACCAAGTGACGCGCGACCACACGATCAGCGCCGTAATGGCCGAGGTCGGCCAAATGACGGCCGACGAAGCCCGCAATTCACCCATGCGGCATGCGCTATGGAACGTGCTGGGCGGCCGTTCCGGCGATCTTTCCGTCGACGTCTACAAACTCAGCCTCGAACCCGACGACAAACTTCTCCTCTGCACCGACGGCCTGTACGACATGGTCAGCGACGAAACGCTGCGGCAGATTCTCGAAACCGACCAGACGCCGAAGCAGCCTGCCGCAAGCTAGTCGAACTGGCCAACGAAAACGGCGGCAGCGACAACATCACGGCGATTGTATCGCATTTCTTCATGCCGACGCTCGAAGAGTCGCGCGCATTTGTGGAAGCGGAGGTGCCGCTAGAGGTGCTCACGGCGCCGGTCTCCGATACGTCGAAGACCACAACTTTCGGCTCGGCCGGCGCCTCCTGATTGACGAGGACTCGGTGCCGGCGCCTCATTGACGAGGACTCGGTGATGACATGCGCCAATCTGCAGGGCCGTGCCACGCGACCAATCCACGATTTCTGTCGCCGGGCTATTGACATGGAATTATTTTCCGATATCATATGGGCAGCGAACGCTTTAAGTAGGGCGTTCTTATATTATTTTTTATGATAGGAGCTTAGGTTATGGCCGGACTGCGCAATAAAACCATTGGTGAGATTCAGGCAGAACTCGAAGCTGTTCTTGCTAGAATCCCTGAGATTCAATTGCCTCAGGGAACGGAGGTTCTCAAGACCTTTGTTCCGCCACGCGGCATGACAGTTCGCGTTTCTCTTCGTAATCGCGAAAAAGAGCGTCAAATCCGCCGGACTGCTGATGCATCTCATTGGAATCCTGCTACCTGCGAGGTCGTAATTTCCTATGAGCTGGATGATGAGCTTGACGAAAACTCCGACTCGACAGTGGTTTCCGCGCGATCCACAAATGCGGATCCGCTTGTTGAATTGATAAAGACATTGGACCTCGCGGAACATGATCCCCGATTCCGAGAATTTGTCGGAATCAAATCGTTTCGTGATAAGTACCTTGTAGCGCAGGGCTATGCTTGGGCGCTTGATCCGGGCATACGGCACAAGGTTCTGTCTGGCGCAATCGATCAAGGTCTGGTCCTTCGAAACAGTGTTCCCAATCCAAAGGAACCAAGTTTTCCGACGACCTCGGTGCGCATTAACCGGGGCATCCGGACGTTCAGGCGCATTCTCGCCGAATCTGCCGCCGAGAGAGCGACATTCAAACCGATTGTTATGCCTGGTGCTGCATTGTCTTCGACCGTATTAGCGGAGCGACGTTAGACGGTGGCGCTGTTGTATCTTGACACAAGTGCTTTGGTAAAGCTTTATGTGCAAGAACCCGGCACGGAGCTGATGCTCACGCTAGCTCACCCAGATGCTAATCATCAACTTGCGATTCTGTCACTAGCACGCCTGGAGTTTGCGCGGCGGTTCGCCGCCGCGCGAAACTAGGCGACCTCGAACCGCTCGTCGTTGATTCGTTAGTTTTGAGCTTCGCTCAACATCTGGCGACGATTTTTCAGGTACAGCCAGTGAGTGATGCGGTGATTGAGGAGGCTTCCGGTGTCATCGACCGGCATGGCCTACGGGCTTACGATGCAGTACAGCTAGGCGGCTGCCTTGCATTGCGAGCCACTCTTCGCGACGAAATGGAAATCCATTTTGTGTGTGCCGATCATCAATTGTTAGCGGCTGCTCATAGCGAGGGGATTCCAACGATCGAGCCCAAATAGTTCCGAATTGTTACCACGCACGAAGGACCGTATCGACGATCATCACTTGAATTGAATAATCCGACCGAGGGGAGAATAGTCCCCACGGTACAGCGCCGTGGTACCGTGGGAAGTTGACTTCCAGACGCGGCCCCTCGGAGGGTATCGAGTCCTGACAGGGCGTGGCCGGCGTCACTGGCAACGAACCACGCGCTTTTGCTTCTCTCAGGGCGTGCCACGCACCCGATGCCACACTGCAAACGTCAAAGCAAAGCCTCGTCTTGGATCGGAGTCAGGTGCCATATCCTATAGTTTATCTCATCCAGCGGCGCCTGCGAAAATTGACGATAAAGTACAGATCACGCCATGCACGTGCGGAATTCGATTTGTTTTCTCCACCCCAGGGTGTATGATCGATGCGTCTGGAAGCAAGCCTGACAAGATTTCGCCTCCCAGACATTGATTCAAGTCGTCGGACGACTAAGTAAAGAGCAGCCCGGTACGTACGGAGGCTCGTTAAAGAGTAAGCCGACGTGGCAGCATACCTTCGGGTGTTGCGCCACGTCGGCTTTTTTGTTTTGGCGGAAGTCCAACACGCTGAATCGATTCCTCGTCACTTTTTTGAGCGGAATTACTCGCAATGGCGAAGTGGTATTACCTTGTCGATGGCAAAGAAGCCGGGCCGGTTGAACCCGCCGATTTGAAGCGCCTCGCCGATGCAGGCCGACTCAAGCCGCACGACAGAATCCGCCGCAACGACATGGCCGAGTTGTACCAGGCCAAACAAGTCAAGGGACTGTTTGCGGCGGACCAATCTCAAGTAACCACTCCGACGAACACGAAAACTGCAGAAGCGCGAGCGGTGTCCGACGTCAGACCTGCCCGGATTTCCTCATCGGAGAAAAAGTTCGTCCCCGCAGATACCGCTGCACCGACGGGCCAAGTGCCGCCGAAACTGAGTCCTTGGTTTCTGAAGATGCTGGGCATTAGCATTGCCACTTTGGTTGTCGTCATCCTGGCGATTCCCGTCATTGGACCCGTTGTAGATCCGGACGCATTTCGCGAGCGTCCATCGGCATCAAGTGCAGGATCACCATCTTCGGCGCCGGTCGAGCTAATTGATCGGAATCTGGAGCAGTATCTTCGACTTGTCGTTGTCACAGAGAATGCCTTGCGCGATACGGCAAAGGCGGTAGGTGGTTTTGATCATGTCTACACACGATCAATAATCCAATCCATCAACAGTGGAAAAGCTAGCCATGGTGACTTTAGCGATGAGCTTTACAAGCTGTTACCCGAGACTCGGCGAGATTTCCAGAATTGGCGTGCAGCTTGGATATCTGCGCAACGAAAAATCAACGGCGATACAAATGCAGTTGCCAAGCTCGCAGCGGCTCTAAATCGCAAAGATCCGCTTGTTGCAGAGGCGGCAGCAAATGCACTAGCACGTCAAGGCGAGAAAGGCGCTGCCTGCAGTGCCCAGCCTCATCACATGCCTTCAAGGCTCGAACATGGAGGCAATAGTTACCTCGTGTCAAGTACTCGCGAATCTCAAAGCGAAAGAGGCAATCCCTCAACTCCAAGAACTTGCAAAAAGTACGGATGATTACATTCGAGGTTTCGCGGAATATGCCCTGAAGGAAATAAATGCACCATCGGATGAGGAGAGACGCGAACAGCAAGTCAAGGCGCGTGCACAAGAGGAAGAGAACTACCGGTGCAGGCCGCAACCGAAGAAGAAGCTCGCAAACGCGAGGAGGCAAAACGGCTGGCAAATTCCGAGGCTGAAGCCAAAGCACGTGAACGCGAGGAAGTCGATCGCAAGGCGCAGGTCGCGGCCGAAGCCCGGCAATCGCAAGTCGATCGCAGAAAGCTCGCGGAAGTACTGTTCAGTCGAATTTCACTCGATGCTAAGGTTCAGCTTTCTCGATCGGTTCGTCGTATTCACGCTACTGTCGAGCTTCGCGGCCCAGAGCTTAATAGAATCAAGGAGCTGCAGAATAGCAAGGATTGGCTCGGGCTTTTTAACTATCTCAACTCAAGTGCCTTCTTCGGGGCTTCCAGATACGACAGCGTTGGAACTCCCCGAAGCCAGTGTGATCGAGGAAGCGTCGAATCAGCTTCTGAATCGTAAGTTCGTATTAATGGTTAAGATCGCTAAACCGATCGATGTAACGGCACTCTATCGCGTATACGTTCGTAGTGATGTTGACGAAAACTATGTGGACGTAGCGACATGGAGAACAGATTGGGAGATGCACCCGGACCGAGCCGGTTATATGTGTCCTTGGACTCCGTCGGATGGAAATATTATTTTGGTACTTGGAAAACGCGAACAGTTGACAGAATTCGTCGACCAGCAGACTAATGATCTTCGAAATCGGCAGAGGCAATGAGGACAAGAATTGAGTTGGGAGAGATCGACAAACGAGCTGCGAGCAAAGAATTCAATTTATCGATCAAAAAGGCTCGCGAAGCGATCGCTAAGCGAGCACTTGCGCTGTAGAAATATACAATCAACTGGTCTGGGGCACTCACACCGGAGCGCAATGCGATGGCAACAAATGAAGCAATCAATGCCGATTCTTTGTTCTGCCGAGACTGTGGCGGTCCCATCACGAACCGCGCCGGTTTGGCGTGGTGTGAGAACTCAACTATGCAAGGAAGCCAGCAGGTTCCACAGGATCATTGTGAAAATCTCGGGCGAAATCGGCGGCGATTCTGTGAGCGTTGCGGCTTGCCAGTTAACGGAGTCGCACCGTGCGCAGGAGGACATCCAGTAGTGGTGCCGTAGCATCCAGGACGACGTCCATTTGGGAGCAGAATTCGAACAATCTGCTGGATCGCGCGGACCATCGGCTTCGCAGGCATGCTCCTCAGCCCCGTCCTCTTCTTCAATGCGCAAGTGCATCCGTGTGCCCTCCGGCAATGCCAGCGGCTCAATCGGCCGAAAAATGCCGTGATCGTTGATTGCGTCGATGTGTGGATCATATCAATATTTTACTACCTTCCGTTTGATCGAGCCTAGCACGCCTCAGGCCGGCCGCGGCGACGATTCGCAGGCACCTTGAAATTAGGCCACATGCAGGTGAACAATACAAAATCCAGTTCGACGACTCCCTCCTGATATTCGAGTCCGCCACCATGGATGACAAACTCGCCGCATCGCTTCCCGACAAATTCATCGCCACCGGTCTGACGTTCGACGACGTGCTCATCGTGCCGCGGTACAGCGCCGTCGTGCCGTCGGAGGTTGACGTCCAGACGCGGCTCACCGCGCGGATTGCGATGCACGTGCCGATCCTCAGCTCGCCGATGGACACGGTGACCGAAACGCGCGATGGCGATCGCGCTCGCCCAGGAGGGCGGCCTCGGCGTGATTCACAAGAACATGTCGATCGAGCGCCAGACCGAGGAAGTCAACAAAGTGAAGCGCTCGGCCCACGGCATCATCGTCGACCCGGTCACGCTGCCGCCCGACGCTAGCGTCGCTACCGCCCACGAGACGATGCTGCGCTCCAACGTCAGCGGCATCCCGATCGTGAAGAACGACCGGCTGGTGGGCATCATCACGCGCCGCGACCTGCGGTTTCTCGAGCACAACGACGTTCCCATCAGCGAAGTGATGACCAGCGGAGCCGCTGGTGACAGCACGCGGGACCGTAACGCTTGAGCAAGCTGAGAAGATTTTGATGGCAAAAAAGGTCGAGAAGCTTTTGCTGGTTGACGAAAATATACAGACTGACCGGGCTCATCACGATCAAAGACATCGACATGATGCGCCGCTTCCCGCAAGCCGCCAAAGACCGGCAAGGCCGGCTGCGGGTCGGCGCGGCAGTCGGAGTGTTCGATTTCGAGCGGGCTGCGAGCCTGATCGAGAAGGGCGTCGATTTCCTGGTGGTCGACAGCGCCCACGGCCACTCGGCCAACGTGATCGAAACGGTCCGCGAGGTCGAAACGCCGCTGGGACATCGACGTGGTGGCCGGCAACGTCGCCACGCGCGAAGCGGCGCGCGCGACCTGGTGAAGGCCGGCGCCGACGCCGTGAAGGTCGGCATCGGGCCGGGATCGATTTGCACGACGCGGGTCATCTCGGGCGTCGGCGTGCCGCAGGTCACGGCGATTTACGAAGCGGCCCAGGCAACCAAAGGAACGAACACAACGCTCATCGCCGACGGCGGCATTCGCTATTCGGGAGACATGACCAAAGCGATCGCCGCCGGAGCAAACGCCGTCATGATCGGCGGCCTGCTTGCGGGCCTCGACGAAAGCCCCGGCGAGCGCGTGCTGTATCAAGGACGAACGTACAAAGCCTATCGCGGCATGGGTTCGCTCGGCGCGATGGTGCACGGATCGAGCGAGCGATACCGCCAACCGGCACGCCGAGAAGACAAACGGCAAGCTTGTGCCGGAAGGGGTCGAGGGCCGCGTGCCTACAAAGGCCCGCTGAGCCCGTTTTTGTATCAGCTCGTCGGCGGCCTGCGGGCCGGCATGGGTTACTGCGGCGCCAAAACAATCGATGAACTTCGCACGGAAGCACGTTTCATCCAAATCACCGCCGCCAGTGTGCGGGAGAACCACCCTCATGACATCGCCATTACGCAGGAAGCGCCCAACTACACGGCCGAGTTCACTTCGGAAGAGTAGTGAGGAGCAGGGAGCAAGGTGCGGGGAGCGAGAAAACCGCTTGCGGCTTAGCTCGCGGAGTCAAACCGATAATGCCATTTGCAATTTGCCCTCGCTTGCTTCACTGTCGTTTGTCGTGTTTCTGTCCGTCGTAATGTCCAACTCTGCGAGCGCTTCGGAGCTTTCATGGCGGACCGGGCGTTCGCCGACGGCGAAGTCCGTCAAGCCAGCAACGCAGCAGCGGTTTTTGCCGCCGAGCGTGGCGTCGCATCGGTCTCATTCCACGGTCCGCCTCGCTCAGTTTGAGGCACCAGGTCCGGACTTCACTAGCAGTTCTGAGACGCAGGCGCCGATGCGTAGCGTCGTGGTCGATCGCGACGATGCGACCGACTCGGTGCGATCGGCCCAAGTGCCGACGGCGCCCGAGTCGAACGATGCTGCCGCGACCAATCGGCGCAACTCGACTCGCCGCCGCGCAATCCATTCGGCGAAACGCCGGCCGAGTCTCTGCCGTTCGAGACGCCACAAATCGAGACACCGGCCGATGAGTTTCAGCCGGCCGTGCCGCCCGTCGACGACCCGCTTGCTATGCCGCCCGGCGACATGCCGTCCGCGAGCGAGGACGTCATCGAAGAGGAACGTCAGAAGGCGGCGGCCGCCTGCTCGCAGAGTCGTTCGAACCTGCGCGCCAAGACGATCGACCAGGTGATTCTGAGCATTGCAGTCACCGGCAACGAGGGTATTGATTTTCCGTTCGAGTGCTCGATCGACCAGGGCGACTGGCACCCCGGCCGGGCATGGGAGCAGACCACGTATCTGTGGAAAGCGTCCGCGCTGTGCCACAAGCCGCTGTACTTCGAGGATGAACAGTTGGAGCGCTATGGCCATTCGTTCCCGCCCTGCTGCCAGCCGCTTGTCTCAGGCGCGCACTTCTTCACGCGACTTCCCGTGCTGCCGTACTGCATGGGCGTCGAACCGCCGTTGGAATGTGTCTATTCGCTCGGCCACTACCGCCCGAACAGCTGCGCACCGTACATGATCAACCCGATTCCAATCAGCGCGCGCGGGGCTTTGATCCAGGCCGGCGCGGTGGCAGGCACCGCGGCCGTGTTGCCGTGATCACCGAGCCCCTCGCCCCCTTGGGGAGAGGCTGGGTGAGGGGTCGTCTGGCTCTTAGCTATTCTCTCCGCTCCTCAACTCTCAACCTTTCCCCAATACTTTCCGGCTTTCCCCACCGGCAGCACCCGACGCCGAGTACAATGAAGCCGGACGGGCGATCTTCTTTCACTGTCCGACCGCGGCCTCTGTGGTCGATTCCCCTTCCAGCGCGCCGGCGTTTACACGGCGGCCTCGCCCCCTCTCCTCTCACGAAGGGATCGCACTATGTTTGGCGGAAATGCCAATTCGGACAAGGAGCTACAGAAGTTAGTCGATCGCCGGTTGCAACGCTCCGGTGGCGGCGGCATGGGAATCAGGGCGGTTGTGATGCAAGGAAGCGTGACGCTCTCAGGCAACCTGAAATACGAGAGCCAGCGAATTCCCCTCCTCAAAGCACTCCGCGGAGTTTCCGGCGTGCGAAACGTTCTCGACCAGCTTAGAACGCCGCCAAAAGTAAACCCGTACGCCCCCTCTGCGGTCCGACCCGTTTCGGAGAATGGTTGACCCGCGCAGTACCTCACGGATTAGAGGGCAGGCGCCAACGCCCGATTTCGGCGTGCCTTGAAATCCCTCTCCCTTTTAGGGAGAGGTTAGGTGAGGGTTCGTTGCGTTGGCTAAGAGCTGACCGCCGACAGCTAATGGCTCATCTGACTGACGGCTGACGGCTTAAGTGCTTTGCCCTCGACCATCCGCCTTCTGACTCTTAGCCCCTCGCCCCTTTGGGGAGAGGCTGGGTGAGGGGTCCTCTGGCTCTTGACCTTCACCCCGACCCAAACCCCGGCCGCCGCCCGACCCGTTCGTAGAATTGTTTCGCGGTGCCGAACCGCAGGGTGAAGCGGTTAGCCTCGACGCGGGCGCTCATACTGCCCTTCGCCTTTTTTCGTAATCGATTTCTTCTTGGTCGACTCCGTCCGTTTCGATGTCTTCTTCATCGACTTGTCACTGGTAACCTGTGTGCCAGCAGCCTTCTTCGTGGCCATGATCGCACCTCGTTGATAAAAACAGTAAAGCCCAAGATGCCCGTCGTAACTGCAAGCAGTTAGAGCGCGTAAAGAATTGAACCGCCAAGAACGCTGAGACGCGCCAAGAAATGCAAAAAATCCGCTGAGGTCTCTTGGCGATCTTGGCGTCCTTGGCGGTTTGATCCATTTTTTTAGTGTTCGTACAACATCCTCGGCAACAGTGATGCCGGCTCTCATTTATCTGATAGCTGACGGCTTGGCTCTCTGGCTCTCGACTCTCGACCCTCAACTCTCGACCCTTCATTACTTCGGCCGCGCGGTCACCATTCGAAATTCAACGAAGCCACCTTCCTTGTTGTACTCCACCGGCGAGCGGAGCACTCGGGCCAGGTTCGTGCAAATGGCGTCGCACTTGGCAGCCAACTCCGTTGTGGCAGAGCTCTCGGCGCCCGCGCGATCAACCCGTCCTTCGCTCGCCACGTCGTAGCACTTCTCAAGGTCCGCCACGGCCACTTCGGCCGGGTCGCCGGCCCGCAACTGCCCCATGATCGCCTCCTCGATCGCCAGGTTGCCGTCGACATTTTCTATCGGATTGCATTCGATGCGCGCCATATCGGCCTCCTCGTGTAAGATATCGAACTGCCGCTGCGACTCTGCCTTCGATTGCAACTGACATGCCGAACGCGAGGTTGTTGACGCGGCTGCTACTTTCTTTCTTGCGACATTTCGACGCCGGTCGCGAGGTGCCACTGGCTGTGGCATTGCTGAATGTTTGCGGGCCCGGCAGGGAGATCCGTATGGACGACCTGGTCCGGCAATACCTCATCGCCAACCGCGACCCGCGACAAGTGACCACCGATCCGCAACCGCCGGCTACTTCGGCAC
Source organism: uncultured Planctomycetota bacterium (assembly GCA_963713365.1). Classification (GTDB taxonomy): domain Bacteria; phylum Planctomycetota; class Planctomycetia; order Pirellulales; family Lacipirellulaceae; genus JABDGM01. Next base: position 74,288 of record CAVQLN010000021.1, read on the forward strand.
GCCCGTGACCGACGAATGCCTAACGCCCGTCCCCTGCCACCGCTGCGGCAGAACACGCTTTGAAGAATGGTTGAACCGCGCAGTGCCACAGCTAGCTTGCCCTTTCTGAAGATCAACTGCTACGCTGCTCGCGCATGTCCTCGAATACGCTTGCACTATCGGGGGCGAATTTACTATACTTTAGTCCAGTACCGCATTCGCTTTCCAGAAAGAGGCCGGCAAATGGCTCAGTCGTCAACCATCGAATGGACAGAGGCGACTTGGAACCCGGTCACTGGATGCACAAAAATAAGTCCCGGTTGCAAATTCTGCTACGCTGAACGGATGTCGTTTCGCTTGCAAGCGATGGGCCAAGTCCGGTATCGCAACGCCTTCAAATTGACCCTCCAACCTGACGTTATCAAAGCGCCTCTCCATTGGAAGCGGCCAAGGGTCATCTTTGTCAACTCGATGAGCGACCTGTTCCACAAAGATGTCCCGGTGGATTACATCAAGCGCTGCTTCGAGGTCATGGAGGAAGCCTCGCAACACACATTTCAGGTCCTAACAAAACGTCCCGACCGTTTGGCCGAAGTCTGCCATCAGCTACCGTGGCCAAGCAATCTATGGATGGGCACGAGCATCGAAAGCCAAGATTACGTACCTCGAATCGCATTTCTCCGCGCCGTCCCGGCTCACATTCGCTTCCTATCGGTGGAGCCATTACTGGGACGAATTCCACGCCTCCCGTTGACGGGTATACATTGGGTAATCGTTGGCGGCGAATCCGGTCCCGGCGCTCGCCCGATGAAGGCAGAATGGGTGCGGCAGATTCGTGACCGATGCATAGCACAGAAAGTCCCATTCTTCTTCAAACAATGGGGCGGGACCAATAAGAAGCGCACCGGACGCACTCTTGATGGCCGAACGTGGGATGAGATGCCGTGAGCGACACGCTACCTACCGTTTGGGAAGCAGAGCCTCACACCCTTGTGAAGCATGCGATTCTACGACGGTATCTTCAAGCGTGGCTACCAATCCTCACTCAACAAGCTGAAGTCCTCCGCCGGACCTTTGGCACGCTTCAATCAAGGGAAATTCTTTTTATCGACGGCTTTGCCGGTCCCGGTGTGTACACAAGCGGAGAACCAGGCAGCCCCGTCATCGCGCTGACAATCAGCCATCGAGCATAACATCGAGTTTCCCATGCCGGTGCGCATGCTCTTCATTGAGCACCGCGCCGACCGGTTTTCGCGGTTAAACGAAGTGCTTGCTCCCCATCTAGAGCGAGCCAGGGCATCGAGCAATATTCACGCGGTTAAGCCGATCCATGGCGACTGTGACGAGGAGTTGAACGCGATCCTCGACAAATGCGAGCAGGAGAACATCAAATTCGGCCCTGCGCTCGCATTCCTTGACCAATTCGGCTACGGCGCCGTATCGATGGCCCTCATCAGGCGCATCATGTCGTATGATCAGTGCGAGGTGTTCACGTATCTCAGCTACAAAGACATGAACCGCTGGATTATTGACCCGCACAAGGCTGATGCATTTACGCGGGCATTTGGCGGCGAGGAATGGAGGGAGTGCGTTTCGCTGCCGGAACGCGAGCGGAGACAACGGCTCTTGGAGTTATACAAAGCAGCTTTGAAGAACGAGAATAGAGGGGATGTCAAATACGTCGTGTCCTTCTTGATGTTCGACAAGAACGGATCTCCACTCTACTGGTTGCTTTTCTGCACGAATAGCCTGCGCGGTCTTGAGGAGATGAAGAAGGCAATGTGGTACGTGGACAAGACCGGCGAGTTTCGCTTCTCTGACAACGACGCCCCGGGCCAGTTGCAGCTACTCAAGGAGTCGTTCGATCCCGCGTGGCTTGCCGAGGAACTTCGGTCGAGACTCGCTGGGCGCACGATGACGGCCATGGAGGTCAAGGAGTTCGTACTCGTAGAGACGCCATGCTACTTGTTCAAGGAAGCGCTGAGAAAGCTGGAATCCAATAAGACGGCGAAAGTCATAGCGGCACCGGTCGGCGCAAGCCGGGCACGTTTCCTGACGATCAACTGCTCTCGATCCGGCTGCAGTTCGACAAATCGCTCTTGGTTTAGGTCGTGTGGCATGTTGGCCGACTTGCTTGCCGTTGGCCAGTAGCTTGACCTCGATGTTTCCGGGCGTGGCGGAACAAGGCGTTGGGCGTCCGGTGTAAGTGGGAAGCCATCAGCCTTCAGCCAGAGATAGCGAGCGCCTCGGCCTGCTGCTGGTCCAGCCGCGCTGCTTAACCAAAGCGCGCCCGGACCGCTTCCATCGGCATCTGAATTACGATGGTTCGGCTCCCTCCCCTCGACGGGGAGGGCTGGGGAGGGTGCGTCGCCTCCCATTCATCAATCGCACGCCCAATTGCATCCACGACCGCTCGGATATTCTCGTCCAGCTCTTGGTTTCGGAAGCGGATGATGCGGAAGCCACGCGCGGCGAGCCAGGATGTACGCCGCTTGCACCCCCATGCGAACCTCGGCCCTGTTCAAAGTCGCGGCTTCTTGCTTTTGGCCACTAACTCTGCTAATGTACACATGTCCATAATGCGTTCATCTCGAGCGACAGTGGCGTGAGTCCACCGAAGTGCCTGGCCTGAGTGTACCGAAGGCTGGAAACGCTCAACGTGCGCGCGTTCGTTGAAAAGTGAAGAACTCCTCTGGGCTATTACTTTTCCGCTGGTAGCCAGGCAAGGCAATCGTGCACATGCGGAGCATTAGGAAATGTCATGTTGTCACACGGCTGCATCACACGAAGGTGCGCAAAAATAGGGAGGGGAGTTTTGCGCATCTACGGCAATCGACGGAAAAATGGCCGATGTGCTATCGTCGCCGCCGCCAACCGCCCGACGAATTCGCTGCGTTGCCCAGCCGTTCGAATTCTGTCCGCGACGCGCACTTGATATGGACAAAACTACTAAAGCCTGGTCCGGCCTGTTTTCGAAGAACCTCGGAAATCCCAGCGTCGCTTGGCGCGCCGACAGGACAAAAAGAGTGAATTATGTCCCAAAAAATCGTGTGCGCAGAGATTGGACAAAATTGGTGAAGAGGATCTTAAATAAACGGAAGACAGAGGCTCCCGGCCAGCCGGACGATTTCCCGTCGCCCTTCCAGTCCGGATTAGTGGCGCGGCATAAGGTCAAGCTGCGAGCCATCTTCGGCGCAGCGTCAAAAATTGACTTCGGGCCGGGGCGCAGTAGGCTTTCCAAAGAGACTGCGCGTTCTGCTCTTGGCTCTTCGAACAGCCCGGTTCCGGGTTTGCCGCAGTCCATAGTTCCCTATTTCCATAGGAGGCTTCTATGCGCCGATATGCCCAAATCAGTATGGCGTTGGTCGCTCTCGTTGCCTGTCTCCCGATTGGCGACGATTTGTGGGCGAAGAATGGTCGTGGTGGATCGAAAGGCGGCGGAAAAAGTCATCAAGGGGCTTCCAGCTTCCATAGCCACGGCGGCAGCAGCAAATCGGGCTCAGGATCAACCCATCGTGCCATAGGAAAAAACTCGTTTGCTAAAAAGCACGACCCAACCAATGCTGCAAAGCACGATGCAACGAAGCACGTTTTGAAGAACAACGATGAACCCTGGACGAAGCACCAGGCGCGCGAGCAGCGGAAGCTGGAGCACCGCCAACAGGTCGCCGATCACCTTCGTGAAGTAAGCGATCGCAACGGCAACGAGCATCTTAAGCAGGTTGCCGACGACATGGACGAGCGGGCCCAGGCACACTACGACAAGCAGATCGAGAAGATCAACCAAAAGTACGGCCTGGATGATGCAACTGCCGACCCCGATGCGCCGGAGGATGTCGCCGACAATCCGCTGGATGGCGCCGACGAGTCACTCGATGATTCCGACGAATTCTTTAACGAGACAAACGACAACGTCGATGAATTGACCCGCAAGCTGACCGGGACTGAGAATGCGGCGGCCCGTCAATTGCGCAACGAAATGCGGAACATGACCAGGCGAATGGAAGCGGTCGAGCGAATGCGAGCGATAGCCGAGGAAACCGGGGACGATAGTATGCTCCAGGCTGCCGACCGGCTCGAGAAACAAGCTTTGGACCACTTCCACCAGCGGATGACAAAGCTCGGCGAATTCCGGCAGCGGCACGGCTTGCCGGACATCCAGCATCACCTCGCGCCGTGATCGACTAGGACAACGGAGAAGGGGGCAGCACGGAGAAGCGGAGAAGGGGACAGGCACGTTTTGCTTCGAAAATTGGCCAACCCCCGGGCTATTTTTATCGCCTTATCCAGGGCCACGTGGTTGCTTTATTGCCGTTTTTGTCCTAGGCCGGAGCGATGGACCGTGGTATACTGCATGTAAGTTGGTTTGACGACGCGAACGTAGCACGCATTCTTTGCAATCGGCCTGCTTCTTTCTCTCTCGCCAGGCCACGTGGCGGACCACCACTTTGGTCCCTTTCGCATCGACCCGGGAAGTTTTCGTGAGGGTCGGCTCCGTCCTGAGTGTGGACTAGTTGTAGGAGTATTGTTGTGGGTAAGAAGCTTTATGTAGGAAATCTGAGCTACAACGTCGACGGCGCCCAGCTTGAAGAAATGTTCTCCAAGTATGGCACCGTGCGGAGTGCCGAAGTAATCCAGGATCGCGACACGGGGCGAAGCAAGGGCTTTGGCTTCGTCGAGATGGCTGACGACAACGCAGCCCGGGAGGCCACGGAAGGTTTGAATGGGACCGAACACGACGGCCGATCGTTGACGGTCAATGAGGCTCGTCCCAAGGCCGAACGGAGTGGTGGTGGCGGTGGTGGATATGGCGGCGGCCGCGGTGGCGGTGGCGGCGGCGGCGGGCGCGGCGGGAGTTACGGCCGACGATAAAATCGGTCCGACAAAATTGAAACCAACGGGCCGCGGGGCGATTAACCTCGCGGCCAGTTTTTTTGCTGGGCGAAGTGTGCGAAGACGCCGCGTCGCGGTGAAATGCCACGGACTTGCCGGCAACCTCGAACAGGTATGCACCATGAGCAGTGAAAAGTCCGTTCTAATTGTGCCTCCGCCTCCAAAACATCTTTGTCCGGTGTGCGGAAAGCCATCGTACTCATTGGGTGGGGTTCACCCTCAATGTGCGATTCAGCAGGCGGATGAACCGCGGATGGTCCGCCTCCGGGCGGCAAAAGCGGCGGCGCCGAAGACGAAGAAGCCCGCCCGCCAGTCCTGGCAGAAGAGGTGCCCGGCATGCGGCCTCGAGTCACATGTTGCTCGCAAGGTTTGCCAATGCGGACACAATTTCGTCACGCGGTGATCATGCCGTGATTTAACGACGAGGTGCTTTCACGGCCCGAGAATCTAAAGGATTTCAATGGCGAAGAACCCCAATACCTTTCAAAAACGACAACGCGAATTCGACAAGAAGCGAAAGGCAGAAGACAAGCGGAAAAAGCGGCAAGCGCAGAAAGCCGCGACGGCAAACCGAAGTGTGTCGGATTCCAACAACCAAGAGAAGCCCGATTCGATTGCCTGACGGCATCGACACTTCGACGGGCGCTATGGAGGTGGGAACTGAGGTGGCATGATGAACACGGACGAATTGCGCAAATAATTTGGGAACAACTCTTCCATTCCAAAGTAAGTAAGTCAATCGATGAAGTCGCGACTCTGACAGGTTGCGAACCGACAGATGTTCGGGCAGCGGTAAATCATGAATGGTTCGCCGTCGCCGACGATCGAGTTTCGATTGCTTATTCCATGCCCAGCACTCGTGAGAGTCGCCGCTAGCCGACTTTCATCGAACTCGCGCCTAACCTTAACGAGTCGAATGTATGGATGAACGTGACGTAATACGTGGCTGGCGTGAATTGTTTCACAACGGAAAGATTACATCGGAAACGCTCGTCAAGGCCGAAGCGTTTCTCGACGGACTGAGCGGAGAAAGCCCTCTACGCATTCGCCTGGCAACCGAACTTGAGGAACTGCAGAAGAAGTCCAGCGAGGGCACGAAAAAGCCATCAGCACGCCGATCTAAGGCATGAAGTCGGCAATTTGTGACCGACCTAGAATGCTCAACATGCCGTGTTACAACGCCCTTTCATGGCGTGCCAACCAGTGCGTTTTCTGTCGCCCTTGAAGATGCTGCTCATCGCTACGTCGATGGTGGCGATCGATACGGCAGTCGTTGCGGCGTTCTACTTTGGCGCTTGAATTGAGGTGGGCGGTTCGAGGCGAGTAGCGTCCTGCGTCGCCAAAGAGACATGCCGGCCAACATCACTAGCAGTAAGCCGGTTGCTGGTTCGGGCACGGCCGCTGTGACGGCGGGAGCGGCGCCCAACCCGCCGCCAGCGCTTCGCCCGAAGTTCGCTCGCCAATTGTTGTAGCCAGGCTGGGTTCCGTCGGTCTTGCGCCACACCACATAGTCGGCTGCATTGACGATGCCGTCGTGATTGAAATCGCCGGGCAGTCCAGGCAACGACCCCATCACGCTGAGTATGACGGAGGTCGCGTCGATATCTAAGTCCCACGACAAGCCCTCTGCAAGCATGGGCAGCGATGTGCCGCGGAAGCTTCCCGTAATGGAGTTCGCGGAAAGAAGAGTGTACGACTCACCGCCGACCGGCGAATAGCCGTCGAACTCCACCGCCAGATTGCCGTATTGGATATGCGCCAGGTCTCCCACGTCGATCGTGGTGTGAGTGTTGCCCGTGATCACCGCTTCGATCGTCGATGGGTCTGCGTTTTCCAGCCCCAAATTTGGGTCAAAGGACATGTACAGGTCGCCGTTGATCTCAACGTTTGCCTCGGGGCCTCTAACGCTAAGCATCGATTGGGTGCCGATAGTAGGCGTGCTGCTCGATGCCAGCGTCATGTACAGGTTCTGTTGAACAACGAACGATGCGTTGTCTCTGATAATGATGTTGGATTCCCCACCGCTCGCGGTGATCTGACCGGCATTATTTCCACCAGACATGGCCAGACCTTGGTATTGCGTTCCGTCCAATGCGCTGTCGACCGACATTTTCGCATTGTTCATTAGTGTGAGATTGAACACCGCACCGGTATTTTGAGCCATGTGACTCGTTCTCTGCCCCGGCCCGGTAGGGATACCAGTGACGGTCGCGACGCCCAAATTGGGAGCGGCATGAGCGAACGTATCAAAAACGTGGAACTCGGCATTGTCTTGAACCGTCATGTTCGACAATCCGCCACGTTGTTGCAGACTGCGGACATAGACCTTGGCGGAGTCCTTGATCAATACGTCCGCCGTTGACGGATCTGCATTTACGGACAAAGTGAAATAACCTTCGTCCGTATTACCTTGTGCCGTGTTGCCGGCGCCGGCGCTATTGCCGGAGACGAGCAGGGCGTTGCCGCCCACCGTGAGCTTGCCTTTGCTTCCAGTCACTTCGCTCACGCTCACTCCGCTACCAACCGTCACCGTCGCGTTGCCGTCGATCAGCACCTCACCGTTTCCGTTGGCCTCGGCGCCGATCTTCAGGTCGTCGGAGATTCGCAACACGGCGCTGTCGTGCACCTCGAGCTTGCCCAAGGCGCCCGATGCACCCGTCTGTGCGCCGATTTCAAGGTCTTGATTGCCTCCGGGCGAACCCAGGCCGCCAGCGCTCAAAGGATCGTCAAACAACAGGACCGCTGTGCCTTCCAAAATGAACGTGGAATCGAGCGAGTTGCGATCGCCAATGAGGCTGCGGGGATTATTGTTTTCGGCAGGGACTAGCAACTCGCCCGCAGTAAAGCGGACCCTGCCTCCCGTGGCGCCCGTTTCACCCAGGTGAAAACTATCGATTGTTCGCGTGCCGGTGAAACTAATAAGCGCCTCGACGGTGGGATCGAGCACCAGCGCCTTGTCGGCGACGCCGGGCGATCCGGCAGGGACCCAATTCGCATCTTGAAAGAAATCATTACCAATCGTTGGTGTCCATGTTTTGTCCGCGGCGACGGCAGTCGCAGTCCGCAGCGCGACGCAGATCATCGCCGCACATGACAACTGGGCAATGCACTTTTTCATAGTAAGGCTCAGCATAAGTTTCCTCAGCGTGGTAGGCACCCTCTCAGCAGTACTTATCAATTAGCCGCGCTGTGCCCGACGCGGCACAGCGTATTTCAGGCGGTCATTGTAACGCCTTGCAGGCGAAGGTGTGTCGCCTTTTTCCCCAAAATGGCGAGAACACTTGAGTGCTGGGCAATTATTAGGTTGCATGCTGGTCACGCTAATGCACTGTATTTCCTGGCCCGACCAGCGGGACGGAATTACAATGTGGGCTGGTAAAAAATGCGCAAAGTTATTCGCTAGCAATGGGCGCCGGGGACCAAGTTGGCGGCGAGGTTCAACAAGCAGAAATTGCCAGTGGCGTCGCGGCTGGCCGCGCTCGTTGCGCTTGCCGTACACATGTCGGCATATGCAGCGCTCTCGTTTACTTCGGCAATTCATCGAGCGACGCGGGCGCAGGATTTACTGCCGCGCCCGAGCCCGAAGGCCGGTACTGGGCGGTATTCCCAACGATCATCGTAGGATCTTGCCGCTTCGTAATCAGGATCGGTCGCCGCCACACTTGAATGGGCGAGCGTCATCGACTTGACGGAATCCGAATTGCATTCCGGAATCGTATCAAACAACCGGCGGTTAACAATATGAGTACGCAGGCGCTGTTTGGCTCCGGTATCGCTGTGTGGAACATGGATCCGCTCCCGGCGGTTTCGCCAAAACGTGCTCGCCAGACGTTGTAATCTTCTGGAAAATGCGTGGTTCCCTGGCCTTTCCGCCAAACGACGTAGTCGGCCGCGTCGACCGCGCCGTCGCCGTTGAAATCAGCGCCACGCGGCTGGGGCACGAGCGCGACGTCCCACGGGTTCTGCAGGCCCGTGGGGCCAACTGCGTCAAGTGAACTCGTCCCGTCCAAGGTTCCTCGGTAAACCTGGCCGCCATCGGCATCCGCGATGAAGAGACGCCCTGACTCAGCGTCGAGGGCCAGGCCATGCGGCAGAACTAGTTCAGAAGGCCCATACAACGTTTCACGCCCTGTACCGTCTAAGTTTTGCCGCTGCACGAGTCGTGTATCGCGATCCGTCCAGTAAATCATGTCGTTTAGAATCCCAATGTTGCGCACTCGATCGAGGCCCGACACAAATGTTTCCGCAGAGCTTCCGTCTAAGTTCGCGCGATGAATGATGCCGGCATCGAAATCGCTCCAATACAATTTGTCGCGAGCCGGATCGAGTTCCAAGAAGTACGGAGCGCCATTGTTGCCCGGCGCGGGCACGCTCACGATCGTTTCTGCACCGGAGCCATCCAGGTTTGCTCGGCGGATGACATCCAAGTCGCGGTCGGCCCAGTAAAGCTTGCCAGTGGCGGAATCGATTTCGATGTCGGCGGGAAAGCCCAAGCCTGCGGTTACGATGTCCTGGGGACTGGCACCATCGAGCCCCGCGCCGGATGCGATTCGTGCCATTTTCGGCCCAATATAAAAATCCAGCGCTCTGGTCGATTGCAATACCGCGCGGCTCCGCGCCGGCGGCTAAGGGCAATATGATTGACGCCGCGCTGCCATCGTCATTCGCCCGCCAGATAGTCGCGCTATCCGAGTCCGACCAATAGACCTGCGCGGCCCCCAACCCCGGCGGCTGTGCGTGATTAAACAACCACAACGACGCGGTGAGGAGAAGTACCGGAATGCTGCGAACCATTTCGTACTCAAGAGTCGGCGTGGCTTGCTCGTTTGGAATGAGCCGGTAACTGGCCCGAGCGAATGTTACCGCCCGATTATAAATGCCCGTTCGGGCGAACCGCAAATATCATCACGAGCGTGGCCCGGGTCCAGGCGGGTATACCTTTTCAGGGATAAGGCCACGTTGTGCGAGGCGGATTTGCACCGCTCTTTACGCGGCGACTCTCGCGCGCATAAGTTATGTCTTATGCGAATAACCCAACGGAGGTCGCAGTGGGCCGAGCTCAATCGGCGAATTGAGGCGTGCCGCGATTGGCGCGGTTGGTGGAGTGGTGCCGGAAGGTGGCGCGGGAGAAGAAGGCTGCTTATCGGGAGTGGGAGTATTGGGGCGGGCCGGTGGCAAATTGCGGCGATCCGGCGGCCCGCTTGCTCATCGTTGGCCTCGCGCCAGGAGCGCATGGGGCCAATCGCACCGGGCGGATGTTTACGGGCGATTCCTCGGGCTTGTGGCTCTATCGCGCTCTGGCCAAGGCTGGGTTTGCGAATCAGGCCCAGTCGGAACGCCGTGATGATGGGCTGCGATTGGTGGACTGCGCGATCACGGCGGCCGTGCATTGTGCGCCGCCGGATAACATGCCGAGCCGCGAAGAGCGCGAGCGGTGCCGGCCGTGGCTGGACGATACTTTCGATTTGTTGCCGGTGAAAGTGATTGTGGCGCTGGGCGGGTTAGCGTGGCGGGAGTCGTTGGTGCAGATTCGGCGCCGAGAGTGGTTGGTGGGCCGCGTGCCGAAGTTTGCGCATGGTGCGAAGGTCGCGCTGGCAGGCGGTCGCTGGATGCTCGCGAGTTATCATCCGAGCCGGCAGAACACGCATACGCGCCGGCTCACCGAGCCAATGCTCGATTCGGTGTTTGCGACGGCGAAGTCGTTGTTGGGTGAGGCGTAGCGGTCGCGACGACGCAAGCGATTGGAAAGTTACCGCGGGAATATCGAGATCGTTCGCGACCGAATACATAAATCAGCCTGCTGGCGATCGACGTGCCAGACGCCTCGTTTCTTGTTCTAGACCCAAGGTTGATAATTGTCGTCAGCGTTGCGGAGTGCTATTGTGCGAAGGCCTGGCCGGCGCGTAGTCATGGCGAAGGTTCTTCAACGCGGCTTCGTTTGGAGGACGAGACAATGTGCAAGCATGACAGGCAAATTGTGTGGCACGAGCGACACGGATTTACCCTGGTGGAACTGCTCGTGGTGATTGCGATTGTCGGGATTTTGACAGGGCTGCTGCTACCCGCTGTTCAGAGTGCACGGGAATCGTCGCGCGGCGTGCAATGCCGCAATAATTTGGTGCAGCTTCACAAAGCACTCACTTTACGTGAGAACGATATCAAGGCATTTCCGGGTTACATCAATAATCTCGGCCTCACGGGCACCAAACAGCAGGTTCGCGCGAGTTGGGTCGTATTCACTTTTCCGTACATGGAACAGCAGCCGCTTTATGACAAATGGTCGAAAGGCCGCGTGGAATTCGTTGACGGGCGGCTTGAAGCGAGCTACCATCCGCAGATTGAAATGCTGGTTTGCCCCAGTGATCCGCAGGAGCGGTGGGACGAGCCGAATTTATCTTATATGGTGAATGCAGGTGATGCGGATCGATCGATTTTTGCTTGCCTTGCAGGCTTCAGGCCTCATCCGGGTTCGCCCTACAAATTCATGGGCGAGAATTTGGCCAACGGCCTGTACGTTGACCATTCAAGAGGGATTCCTGGTCCGGATGACCATGTTGGCCCAATCGATCATGGCTGTTGCGAACAAGTACCTATTGCTCCGTATCGCAACCCAGGCGTTATGACGCTCGCCTACCTGCAAGGGAGGGGCGATGGAGCGAGTCAGACGCTCATGCTGGCTGAGAATTTGCGGCTGTGCACTGGGCATACATGGAGGAGCCTGAGTATGTCCAGGACTACAATGGTACGTACGACGATAAGTATTACTTCGGCTTTCTTTGGGAGCAGCCTGATGTAGTCACCGAGGCGATAAGGCAAGGCACGCCAGCTCGCCAGCGGCGGATCAACGGCGGGGAGAGTGATTACGCGAGTTATACGCGGATCGCCGATATCCAATTCGACGACGCCTATCCCTCAAGCAATCATCCCAGTGGGGTGAACGTGGCGTTCGTCGGCGGCGTAGTGAAGTTTGTGCTCGACGAAATCGAACCGCGGGTTTATGCGCAGCTGATGACATCGAACCGCCGCATGTCGGACCTGCACGTGGGCGAAGTGTTCGAGCGCAATCTGCCGGCTTTGAATAGCGATGAGTTTTGAGGCTGATGCCGCGTACCGGCCTGCGTCCGAAGGCTACGCCAGAATATCATGTAGCACGCGACCGTGGACGTCGAAAGATTCCGCGGTCGCCAAGAACTGTCAGTTGCGATAGCATGGCTGAAATTCTTGGAGGCCGGCTGCATGGCCGCATGCGATTACTGCGGTACGACGATTCTGTTTGGCGGCGTACGTGAGGACGGCTATCGCTTCTGCAATCAGAAGTGCCGCGATGCGGCCGTGTTTCTCGCTGCCTCGGCCGAGCTGCCGGAGGAGTTCGTGCTGGAGAAGGCGCGGGAAGTCCATGAGGGCGCCTGTCCGAAGTGCGGCGGTTCGGGGCCGGTCGATGTGCACACCTCGCACAGCGTTTGGTCGGCGCTGGTGATGACGTCGTGGCGTAGCACGCCGCAAGTCTGCTGCCAGTCGTGCGGCACCAAGGCGAAACTCAAGGCAATGGCGTCGTCGGGCGTCTTGGGCTGGTGGGGGTTCCCGTGGGGCTTTTTGGTGACGCCGGCCCAGATTCTGCGAAACGCGGGCGGGCTGTTTCGTGCGCCCGACCCGTCGGCGCCGTCGCCGCAGCTTGTGAAGTTCGTTCGCACGCAGCTTTCGGCTCAGCTCATTGCGGAATCGCAATCACAAGTGGCGGGGAAATAAAAACGGCCGGCCGCCCGCGGGTGCGCGACCGGCCGGCACTTCGAGGGCGTTCGAACCCTCCCCTGGCCCCTCCCTAAGAGGGAGGGGAGTTAGGGGTTATTGGGGCAATTGCAGCCGTTGGTGCAGTCCTCGCAGCAGCCGCAGTTGCAGCCGCAGTCGGGGCAGCCTTCGCAGCAGTCCTCGGAGCAGCAGCTGCCGCCTTCACAACAGCCGCCCACGGCAGAGGTGGCCGACGGCGATGCGTTTGCACCGGCCAGGAACAAGCCCGAAACGATTGCCAGGGAGCCGAATAACTTCGTTAACATTTGAAAACTCACTTTCGTGTTGATGTAGGTCAGGCTTTCTAGCCTGACATTAGCTGTGAAATGAAGACAAACTCGCGCAGTCAGTTGGTGCCTGAGCTGCGGTATGGTTTTCAGAGAAATGAATCGATGTCAGGCCTGCGCCTGACCTGGCGATCCATGTCAGGCAAAGCCTGACCTACAGATTGTCAGACCGGAAAGCCTGACCTGCGCGCATCAGATTTGCCAGGAACAGTGCAGGATGCGATGTGGAATCGGCAGCGCGACGTTGTCGAGTCTAAGCAGCTCACTTAACGCAACTGCATTGTGATCAAACACCGCGAGAGTCGCCGACGGCAGTGCGCTTGATAATTCGATGAGCGGAGAGGCCTTATCTGATTGCCGCGGCGATCGGTCCGTCGGCTGAATGCAGCAGCTACACGGCGAAGCGTGTTGTGAAACACAGAGCAATTCCTCGGCGGGAGGCGAAGTAGCTTTCGTGTGACAGCACCCGTGCGGGGGCGAGTCGTTGCCGCGAGCGCACTCAGCGCAGTGTGCAGGCAGTGGCAGTAGGAGCGCAAGTGCGGTGATTGGGGCGATCACCAAGCGGGCAGTAGCCGTCGAAGGTAGGACCAAACTGGTCATGCCGAATTGTTCCGCCTGAGCGTTCTGGGACAAGGCCGGAAATTGAACCGCAGACATCCGGGTATAGCTTCTACGAGCGAAGTAGTGTGATGGTTCATTTTTGAGCTAAGCCGCAAGCGGCGGAAATGAGGGGCGATGCGCATCCTGTGCACCGGCACAGCCAGTGGCACACGGAGCGCAAGCTGACTTTTACGCCAGGATGTCGTGCACGACGCGGCCATGGACGTCGGTGAGGCGGAAATCGCGGCCACTGTAGCGGTAAGTTAGCCGTGTGTGGTCAAGACCCATCTGGTGCAGGATCGTGGCATGCAGGTCGTGGACATGAACGCGGTTTTCGACGGCCACGAAGCCCAGGTCGTCGGTGGCGCCGTAGGCCAGACCGCCACGGACTCCGCCGCCGGCGAGCCACATGGTGAAGCCCAGCGCGTGGTGATCGCGGCCCCGCTCGCCTTCTGATTGGGGCGTTCGGCCGAATTCGCCGCCCCACAGGACGAGCGTCTCTTCCAACAGGCCGCGAGATTTGAGATCCTCGAGAAGCGCGGCGATTGGCCGGTCGCTCTTCTTGGCATGATCCTCGTGCAGTGTGATGTCCTTGTGGTCGTCCCACGGTTGGTCGTTGCCGTAATAGATTTGCACGACGCGCACGCCGCGCTCCACAAGGCGGCGGGCCAGGAGACACGCGTTAGCGAACTCGCCGTCGCCGTAGCGGCGGCGCGAGTGGTCGGTTTCGCGCCGAGGTCGAACGCCTCTTGCGCCGCGCCTTGCATGCGGAACGCCATCTCGAGTGAGGCGATGCGGGCGTCGAGCTGGTCGTCGGCGCCGCCGCGCTCGGCGAGATGGGCTTGGTTCATGCGCTGCATGAGATCAAGCTGCCGGCGCTGTTCGCTGGTGGACAAGAATTCGTTTCGCACGTTGGGGATGACCTTCTGCGGGTCGACCGACGAGTTGTTGATGTGTGTGCCTTGATAAATGCCTGGCAGGAAGCTGTTGCTCCACAGTTGCGGGCCGACGACCGGCTTGCCGGGGCAAAGGACGATGAAGCCGGGCAGGTTCTGGTTCTCGGTGCCCAGCGCATAGTTGAGCCACGAACCCATGCTGGGGCGGATCGGCTGCATGTTGCCGCTGTTCATGAACAAGAGGCCGGGCTCATGGTTGGCCGTGTCGCTGTACATTGAGCGGATGACGCAAATGTCGTCAATCATGCGAGCCGTTTCGGGGAACAGGTCGGTAACTTCGATGCCGGCCTGGCCGTATTTGCGATGCTTGTAGGGCGACGGGAGAATCTTTCCTTCGCGGCGCTTGAGGCCGCCGGCCTGGATGAAACTCGGCACGCCTTGGCCGGCGTATTTGTGCAGGGCCGGCTTGGGGTCGAAGGTATCGATGTGCGATGGGCCGCCGTTCATGAAGAGGAAAATAAGATGCTTCGCGCGCGGCGTGAAGTGCGGCGCTTTGGGCGCGAGCGGATTGCGGTGATCGGACGCGTGCGGCGCAGCGGCTAATAGGCCGGCGTCAGAAAGTACGGTGGCCAGTCCGACGGCGCCCAGGCCTCCGCCGATACGGGTGAGCACGTCTCGCCGGGATGGTAAGCAGGTTTCACACATATACGGCTCGATTCCGCAATCTGTTTTGCAGCAAAGAATAATCTCTCGCAAAGGCGCTATGGCGCAAAGCGCACAATCAATTCAACCACAAAGGACACGAAGAACACAAAGAAACAACTTTTTCTATGGAATTCAATCTTCGTGCCCCTTCGTAACCTTTGTGGTTTAGATCTTGTTTTCTTTGCGCTCACGCCTTTGCGTGAGAAATCCATTCCGTCTTTTTCAGTCGATAAACATAAACTCGTTAGTGCTCAAGAGCGCTTGGGCGTATTGTTCCCAGCGAGTCAATTTGCGTTCCTCGTCGCTTGCGTCAGCGGATTCGCGGAGGAATTCGAGGCCTAATTGAATCTCCTCATCGGTCGCAGGGCGTCCATACACTCGATCGCATGCCGTTTGAATTCGGGCCGTCTCGTCGTTTTCGGATTTGCAGCATCGGGCCGCAAGCGCTTTGGCACTACGGGCCATGAGCGGGCTGTTGAGGACGAACAACTGTTGCAGTGGCACAGTGGTGACCGGCCGGCCGTCGCTCGTGATGTTCGGGTCGGGGAAGTCGAACAGCCGCAAGAGCGGGTCGAGGTTGTGCCGACTGATCTTGGCGTATAGCGTGCGGCGGTTGTTTTCGGACGAGGCCAGTTCGAGCGACGGCCCGCCAAGCGAAGTGTCCAGCCTGCCCGACACGGCCAGAATCGCATCTCGCCACGCTTCGACTTCGAGGCGGCGGCGGGTCATCCGCCACAGCAGCCGGTTGTCGGGATCAACTGCGGACCGCGCTTCATCGAAGTTGCTGGCCTGCTGATACACGGCCGAGAGCATGATCGCCCGGTGCAGCGCTTTGAGCGACCAGCCGGAGGCGATGAACCGGCTCGCCAGGTGATCGAGCAGGTCGGGGTGCGTGGGCGTCTCGCCGGAGTGGCCGAAGTTGCTCGGCGTGCGCACAAGGCCCTGGCCAAAGTGGTGCTTCCACACGCGATTCACCATGACGCGAGCGGTAAGCGGGTTGTCGCGGCAGGCAATCTTCTCGGCCAGCTCCTTGCGGCCGCTGCCCTCGGTGAACGGCGACGGCTCATTTGGATCCGGCAACAGAATCGACAAGAAGCGCCGCGGCACTTCGGCGCCCAGCGTTTCGGGGTTGCCACGGATGTGGACCTGCATGTTGCGCGGCTCGGCCTCGCGGATGGCATGCACGTGCGGGTACGGCAGCGGATGGTTCTTCTTTTTCTTCTCGTCTTTCTCTTTGAGGCGACGGTCGTCCTCCTTCACTGCTTTCTTCGCTTCCTCTTCGGAAACAAGCGGCACGACGGCATAGTCAGTGCTGGCCACGACGCCGGCCAGCGCGTAGTAATCGGCCGTGGAAATCGGGTCGAACTTGTGATCGTGGCAGCGAGCGCAGGCGACCGTGAGACCCAACAGGCCGCGCGTCAGTGTGTCGATGCGATCATCGAACTGGTCGAGCTTGCGGCGGTCGCCGTAGTAAACCGGGCCCGTTGCAAAGAAGCCCAGCGCAGGCAAGTTCTCGTTCGATGCTTCGCAACCGTCATCGATGTCGGTCGCAATCTGAGCGCGCACGAACTCATCAAAGGGCATGTCGTCGTTGAGCGCACTGACGACCCAATCGCGGTAACGGAAGCCTTGCGTGTAAAGGCGCGCCTCGAACGTGTGTGCCTGGTCCTCGCCGTAGCGAGCCACGTCGAGCCAGTGGCGGGCCCAGCGCTCGCCGTAATGCGGTGATGCAAGCAGGCGGTCGACGACCCGGGCGAATGCTTCTGGCGAATCGTCGGCGAGGAACGCGGCGACTTCCTCCGGCGTCGGCGGCAGGCCGGTGAGGTCGAACGTTGCGCGGCGAATGAGCGTGCGCTTGTCGGCTGGCGGCGACGGTGCGATGCCGGCTTCTTCGAGCCTTGCCAGAATGAACGAGTCGATCGTGGTTTGCGCCCATGATGCGTCGTTGACGCTTGGCGCCGGCGGATCGGAGATCGGCTGGAACGACCAGAACGCGCGATCGTCGGCCGTGATTTCAAAACCGCGTTTCGCTGAGCGTGCTGTCGCCCGCGATCTGGGCCACGGCGCGCCGCGCTCAATCCATTTGATGAGAATTTCGATTTCCTCGGGCCGCAGCTTGCCGTCGGGCGGCATCTGCGGCTCGCCGGCGTAATGGATGGCGGTGACGAGCAAGCTTTCGCCTGGCTTGCCTGGAATGACCGCCGGGCCGCTGTCGCCGCCGCCGACCATCGCGTCCCACGAGTCGAGCCGCAAGCCGGCTTCGGGCGCGTCGCCCGCATGGCATTCCAAGCAGCGCTCGGCCAACAGCGGGCGCACGGAGCGCTCGAAGAATCGGGCGTTCTCTTCAGAAACGGCGGGCGGCGTGGGGATGCTTGGTGGAGTTGTAGCTACTGCTGCGGCACCCTCACCCCGGCCCTCTCCCGGAGGGAGAGGGAGGAATGCAAAGAGAATGAGAGAAGGCGCCGCAGTGCGCAGCGCGAGTAGCCGCCAACGATTTGGTGGTTGGCATCCCATGAAGCCGCCTGATTGGAGAGCAATCCCAGCCGCAACAGAAGTTTAACCATTGGCGGCGCAAGCGGCAACGTTCGGCGGCAGCGGCACCGCAATCGCGTAGTGCGGTGACGCAAAAACGAAGGAGAGAAGTGCGGAGCCGGCGATGGGTAGCATCGCCGGCTAGAGTGGCACTAGATAGGCGTCAGTCTGCGAGCACGACCATCGCTGCGGGATGGTGCCCGGCTCGCTGCGAAATCCATCGTTGACGCTGATTCCTGAACCCTGAACCCTGCTACCGATAGCCGTCCATGCCGAGGCGGAGTTTAAGCTCTTCAAACTGCTCGACGTATCGCTCGCAGGTGGAGTGAACGTGCTCGGCTTCGGTGATGAAGCGCATGTTCTCTCGGCAGGGTAGCCGCCCGGCGGTGAGAATCTTTTCGTAGGCGCGGAGGTCTTTGCCGTAGGCGATGAGCAGCTTGTGCTCATCGAGTTGGACCTCTTGCGGGATGCTCGGGTTGAGCACGGCGATTCCCGTGCAACCGTCGTTCACCAGGAGCTCTTCGAAGTCCCACAGAGTGCTCTGCAGGATGGGCATGTCGATGTGCTCGCGGTATAAGTCGGTGTGGCCGTGCGATTCGTTGCCGTGGCTGGTTTCGAGCACAACGTCGACGACCTCGCCGAGCGGCTCGATGAGCGACACGAACGATTCCATGATGCGGGGCTTGGTCACGGCGGCCATGAGCACCGGCACATTCGTGCGGTTCTCGTCGTCGCGGAACACATCGTGCCGGAAGCCGGCGCTGGGCACCACTTCCAATGAGTACGAAGGTCGCACCGCGTCGCTAAGCTCGAAATCGCCGTAGCGCGAAACACCCAGGTGCGCTTCCAACTCTTCTTCGGAGAGCTTCTGGAAGCCGCCCGCGGGCCGGCTGGTTGCTTGTTCTGGAAACACGTTGGTAAAAAAGCTTTTGAGGAACCCCATCGCAGCATCTCGCGTCGGTCTTTGACGTGGGTTGGTTTTTTTGTGTTACAGCGGGGACAGAAACAGCGGACGCCATTGGGGAGTGTCGTCTCACTCAAGACTAGGTTACGGCTGCGGCGCGGAATCGCGTCCGACTCGCGACCGCTGGAAGTCGCAGGGGCGCGAATCGCACAGGCAGTACCACCCGACCTAGGCGGGCGTGGTGTCGAGAAATCGCCGTAAAAAGAGGCCGTTTCCTGTGTCGTAGCGGCAACGCCACGTGTCACGAAACGCGGCAGGGCGTGTTGCTTTGCGGCAACGTGGATCGCCGGGGGCGGGGACGCCCCGGCTCGCATGAATTAGTTCGCCACCGTGCGCACCGGTTCCGGTTCGACCTTGGGATAAGCGGCCGCCTTCTGGCACTTTAGGAGCGACATGACGGCCATCGCCGTGCCGTACTGCTGGTGGTAGTTATAAAACGGATAATCCCACCAACTGCCATCGCGCTCCTGGAGCGGCAGGAGAATGTGCGCGAGGTGGTCCTGGAAATAGGGCCGCTCATCGGTCGGGAGCTGCTCGATGCATTGGGCGGCATACCAGTGGCCGTAGTAGTAAAAGTAGCCGGCCACCGCAAAGAATGACTCGTGCGGAACCGGGCGCTTGCGGCCCACGCTGAGCCAGCCGTTGCGGGCATAGAGCCGGTTGAGCCAGGTCTTGATGACTTCGTCGCTAACGCGCGTCGTCGCCGTAAAGTCGCAGGGCCAGATTGCAGGCCTGCGAGCGGCCCAAGCTGCCTCCGGGCCGGTTGATCTCGTGCATCGGCGTCAGGCGCAAGTACTCGCCATACGCGTAGCTGAAGTCGGGCTTCTGCTGGCGCAGGAGCGAGGCGATCGCCTTGTCCGTGAGGCGCTTGGGAAAGTCCACGCCAAGGGCTTCGGCTTCTTTCAAAGCGAGCAGCGCGGTAGCGGTGCAGAAGCTGAAACCGACGTCGCCGGGGATTTGGCTGCCAACGGTGAAATCGTAATACGACCAGCCGCCGCCGACGAAGCTGTAGCGCTCGAGCATCTTGGCCTGCGCGGCTGCCAGCTCGACGAGCTTGGCTTGCCGCTCGGTATTGCCTTCGGCCCGTTTGTGCAACCGCACCAGCGCCTGAATCGAATAAGCATGGCCCCAGACGTTGTAAAGTGCGTCGGGCGTGGCGCGTCGCAGGCGGCCGAGCTTTTCATCGAGCCAGGCGGCGCCGCGATCGATCGCCTTGGTGACGGCCGCGCGCTCGTCGCCGGAAAGCTGCGGCTCGGCCTCAACGAGCGCCATCACAGCCAACGAAGTAACGGCGGTGTGGAAGGCGTCGTGCGCGCCCGGCGGCGGGGCATAGATGTTGAGGCCCTTGGTCCTTTCGGCGCTACCCCAGGAGCCGTCCGGCCTCTGATCGTCGAGCAGAAACTTGATGCCGTGATGGATGGCGGAGTCGATCTGCTCGTCGGACGGCGGCGTGATGGGGGCTGGTTTCGGACCCGTGGTGGCCAGCGGCGAGATCTTGGCAACTGCCGCGGAGCCGGCGCCAGCGGCCGCGCCGTCTTCCGCTTTCGTGGCGGCCAACAATCGCCCTGGAATCACTAGGGCCGCGACTACGAAGGCAAAACGACAGACGCGATACGTCCGGTTATCAAACGCCATTGTTGCGACATCCTTCCAAGAAAGCGACGTGATCAATCACATCATAATCTATCCGTAACGGAACTATCCATAACGGGTGTCATGGCCACAGCGCTTTGAGTGGCCATTGCTTCTAGTCGATATTACATGCCCACGCCGAGCCATG
This sequence comes from uncultured Planctomycetota bacterium, assembly GCA_963713365.1. Classification (GTDB taxonomy): domain Bacteria; phylum Planctomycetota; class Planctomycetia; order Pirellulales; family Lacipirellulaceae; genus JABDGM01. The sequence continues at coordinate 94,709 of CAVQLN010000021.1, forward strand.
GGCATTGCTATCCATAAGGGTTCTTATTCTTCTGCCTTCTTTTCTTCTTCGTCCTTCTTCTTGCTCTCGTCCTCGAGCGAGACGACGTCGCCGGCTTTGAGTCCCTTGGTGATTTCGATATCGTCGCCGCTGCGCTTGCCGAGAGTGACATCGCGGCGCTCGGGCTTGGCGTCTTCATCATCGGGATTCGTGATGAGCCAGACGTACTTCTTGTTGACGTCATCCTCATCATCGTGGACGGCGGCCTTGGGCACCGTGATCGCGTCTTTCTTGTCGTACGACTTGACTTCGACTTTGCAGCTCATGCCGGCATCGACCCAATCGGGAATTGCGTCTTGATCGAGTTCGAATTCGATCTCGAATTTGCCGGGGCTGACCGGAATCGGCGAGACGGACTTGACTTTGGCCTCCAGACGATCGGCGCCCTCGGCGGGCAGGGCGATGCTGGCTTTCTGGCCGTCGGCGACCTCGGGCCGCTTGCCCTCATCAAGTGAGGCGGTGATGAAAACCGGCCGCTCCTCGACAATCGTCATGAGGATGGAGCTGGGCGAGGCGTTGCTGTGAGGCTTGTACTTGTTGATCAGCGACGGCGTATCGGACCAGCGTCCGTTGACGCACTGACCGTAAAACACAATGCCTTCGGCGGGCGATTTGATCTCCATCAGCCCCCGGTCTTCGAGCAGCTTCGCGTGGCGATCGAGCGACTTGGTGCGGGCTTCCTTGCGCTGTTCCAGCTCGTAGCGGGCTTGATTCAGGTCGACGGAAAGCGACAGCTTGGACCGGGCCAGCGCCATTTCGGCGCGTTCGAGTGACTCGCGAATCTCGATATCAAAGCGCGGCAGGCGCACATTGAGCGTTTCGTCGCGATTCAGCTTGGCGTTCTCCAGGCTGTACTCCGCGAATTCGACGCTGTTGCGCTGCCGCTTGAGGACGATTTCCTCAGTTTCCTCGGTGAGGTCGTCGGCCTCGTACATTTTCTCGAGCTGCTCCAGCTCGTCTTTCTCATAGTCGAGCGACGAGTTGTAATACTTCACCATGAACTCGGCCGACTTGACGGTCTGCGGGCGCTCGATCTCCTGGTAGCGCTCAAAGTCTTCTTGCGCCTGGCGATTGGAGCGTTCGGCCACCTCATGGTTCATCTTGAGTGTCTTTTCCATCCGCGGCAGCTCATCCTCGGCTTTGCGGATCGCCAGCTCGTTGAGCCGCTGCTCGAGCTCCAAATCGTCGATGGCTTCCTCGAGCTTCTCGTCATCAAACTTGATAAGCGTCTCGCCCTCGCGGACCTTCTTGCCGTGCTCAACCACTTCGACGATTTCGTAGTCGCTCCAGGATTCGGGGCGCAGCGGAACTTCGGTCATCTCGCGGGCGACGAAAACGCCGTCGAGCGACACGTCGACCTTCAGCCGCTTCGGTTCGACCTTGTGGGTCTTGCGCTTCTTGGCTTCGGTCTTGGCCTCGGCCTTGTCGTCCGTTTTCGTGGCATCTTCCTTCGCTGCGTCGGCGGGTTTCTCTTCTTTCTTTTCCTCGCTCTTCGCGTCGGGTTTTTCTTCAGCCTTGGCGTCGGAGGATGCCTGTTCGGGTTTCTTTTCAGAATCCGCTTCCTTTGGCTCCTCTTTCTTCGCGTCTTCGGACTCCTGCAATACGGCTGACGCTTCGGACACCGCCTGGTCTGCGGCAATCTGATCGGCGTAACCGAGCGACACAACTCCGACGAAAACCAGCGTCATGAATGACATCAGCAAAACAAAGCGTTTCATCGCGAATCTCCACGGGTGGTTACCTGTCATTTTCCTCTGTAAGGCGTTAAATTGCAACCAGGGATCACGCCACACTCGCGCTGTCGGCGAGGCCGCTTAAGCGGCCGGAAACTAAAAGCGCACCAATTCCATGCCGAAGATCTACACACGCACGGGCGACGCGGGCGAGACGGCACTTTTCGCAGGCGGCCGCGTGCGCAAGGACGACTTGCGCATTGAAACGATTGGCGCGATTGACGAGCTCAACGCGGCTCTTGGCGTTGCGCATGGAGCTGGCACGTGGTGGAACGGCGCCGATCGGGCTGGATGAATTATCGAGCAGGCTGCAGAATCTGCTGTTCGATCTGGGGGCCGAGTTGGCGATGCCCGCCGCCGGGGTTGGGGCGGGCACATCGCGCAGCGTGGTCTCGGCTCGCCGGATCGATGATCAGCACGTAAAGCTGCTAGAGGACGAGATCGACCGTTACGATACCAGCCTCATGCCGCTGAAGGTGTTTATCTTGCCCGGCGGCTGCCCGGCGGCGGCGGCGCTTCACGTTGCACGCTGCGTCTGCCGACGGGCTGAGCGGCGGCTCGTGGAGCTAGCGGCCGCCCAATCGGTTTCGCCTGAGACGCTTCGATTCGTCAACCGGCTGAGCGATCTGTTGTTTGTGCTGGCCCGCGCGGCGAACCAGGCCAATCGCGTTGCTGACGTAGCGTGGAGCAAAGAGCAAGGAGCTAGGAGCCGGGCGCAAGGAGTGGACGAACGGAGCCACAATCCACGGGAAACATTGCCATGAAAAAGATCGAAGCGATTATTCGCCATTTCAAGCTGGAGGACGTCAAGAACGCACTCACCGAGAAGGGCATCTCGGGAATGACGATCAGCGAAGTGCGCGGCTTCGGAAGGCAGAAGGGCCACACCGAAATGTACCGCGGCACGGAGTACACGATCGACTTTGTCCCCAAAGTGAAGGTCGAAGTCGTGGTGGACGACGGCAAGCTGCAAACGGCCTTGGATACAATCGTCAAGGCCGCGCACACGGGCCAGATCGGCGACGGTAAGATTTTCGTTTCCGATTTACGCGACGTCGTCCGCATCCGCACCGGCGAAACGGGAGCCGACGCGCTGTGAGCGCAGCAAGGAAGCTAAACCGCAAGCGGCTTTCGCGCCGGGTGCTAGAATTCAATGCGTCGGTGTGATACCCGCATAGAATCGACTCATGTCCACTGCCATGCGCTTACGTCCCATTGTGCTGGAAGTCCGTCGCCAATTGGCCGACGGCCGGCAGCAGCTGCGCGAGCAGCACGATCGGGGATTGGAGGGGGCGCGGGTTTGCACACGGTACACTTCGCTGGTCGACACCGCCATATTGCGGCTCTACGACGCGTACCTCGGAGAACTGCCGGAATCCGATGCCCGGCAAGTGCGCGAGCGCGTGGCGTTGGTGGCCCACGGAGGCTACGGTCGGCGGCAGCAGGCGCCCTTTTCCGACGTCGATTTGATGATCCTGTACGAAGGGAAGCGCGATGCGCTGATCGGCCAGCTTGCGGCCCGTCTGACGCAGGACATTTGCGATGTGTACCAGCATCTGGGCCATAGTTGCGCACGCCGTCCGAGGCGTTGCAGCAAGCCCGGGCAGATGCTCAGGTCGGTACCTCGCTGCTGGAATCACGGCTCTTGGTCGGGAATGGCTCCGTTTACGAGCGGTACAGCGAGGTGATGACGTCCCTGGTCGAGCGGCGCAGCGCGGCCTTGGCGCGGGCGTTCATCGCCGAGCGGCGCAAGGAGCGGCTTGAATTTGGCGAGACCGTCTACCTGCTGGAGCCGAACGTGAAGCGCTCGCGGGGTGGGCTGCGCGACATTCATCTGTTGCGGTGGCTATGGTATTTGAAAAGCAGCGTGGCGGACCCGGATCGGCTGCACGACATGGGTTTGCTTTCGAAGTTCGATCATCGCCGATTGATGTCGGCCCAGGGTTTTTTGCTGCGCGTGCGAAATGAGATGCACTTTCACGCCAATGAAACGTTCGACGCTTTGAGCCGGGCCGAGCAGCTTCGCCTGGCCGAGGCGCTGAAATATCAAGGGCGGAAAGGCCTGCGCCCAGTCGAGCAGTTTATGCGCGATTATTTTCATCACACGGCCCACGTTTGGCGGCTGGCACACCGGCTGAGCGAGCTGATGCAGCCGGTCAGCCGCGTGAGCCGTGTGCTGGAGCCGATGTTCGGCCGCAAGATTGAAGACGACTATCAAATCGGCCGGCACGAGATCAACGCGACGTCCGCGCGCCTTGCGCGGCTCGAGCAACATCGCGAGGAAGTGCTCAAATTGGCCGAGCTGGCGCGCCGCGAGGGAAAACGCATTTCGCAGGATACGTGGCACTTTGTTTATCGCACGGCGCCGAAATATTCGAGTGAGCCGAAGCTGGCTGTGAATCAACGGTTTCTCAAGCTGCTCGCCGACCCGCTGCGGCTGGGCGAATTGTTGCGGCGGCTGCATGAGCTGGGCGTGCTGGAAAAGATCATTCCCGCTTTTTCTCACGCGCGGAGCCTGCTGCAATTCAACCAATACCACAAATACACGGTCGATGAGCATTGCATTCGCACTGTGGACGAGGCGACGCAGTTTGCCGAGCGGCAGGATCTTTTGGGCGACGTGTACCGCCGGCTCGACGACAAGACGACGCTTCATCTGGCACTTTTGCTTCATGACCTGGGCAAGGGTTACGAGGAAGATCACAGCGAGGTTGGCCGGCGAATCGCACAGGAAACGGCTCGGCGCCTTGGACTGCCTCCGGAGCAAACCAAAACGCTGGAGTTCCTCGTGCATCGCCACCTTTTCATGTCGCATCTGGGATTGAAGTACGACACGTCGCAGACGCAGCTTGTGAACCGGTTCGCCGAGGAAGTGGCGTCGCAGGAGCGGCTCGACATGTTGTACCTGGTGACCTGCGCGGACTTGGCAGGCGTCGGGCCGGATGTGCTCAGCAGTTGGAAGGTCGAAGTGCTGTCCGAATTGTACGTGCGCGCCTCGCGTCAGCTCGCTGCCAAGAGCGGCGCGGCGGTGGATGGCAAGCCGGACGGCGAACGCAGCGCGGCGCGGCAGCTATTGAATCCTGCGGAGCACGACGACCCATGGTTCGATCGGCACCTGGCGGCGCTGCCAGAGAGCTTTATCACCAAGCGGTCCGCGGCCGCCGTGGTCGACACGCTGCGCCGATTGCGACAGTTGGAACCGCGCGCCGGTACGGCCTGGGCAAGCTATCTTCCGGAGACCGATACGATCGAGTTTGTGGCCGGCATTGATCAGGGCGTGGGCCGGGCGATCTTTTCCAGCATGGCCGGGGCGCTCACTAGCAATCGAATGCAAATCCTGGCTGCCGACACCAACACGTTGCCAGATGGATTGCTGCTGCTGCGCTATGTGGCGTGCGAACCGGAAACGCCGGGCCAGCCATCGGCAGAACGGCTTGCCGCCGTGAGTCGATCGCTCGTTGCATCGATCGATTCCGACGAGCCGCCGACTTTCCCCAAGATCCTTGGTCGCGAGCAAAAGGAAGCCGGAGCGGCGCTGAGTGATCTACCGAACGCGGTGCGGATCGACAGCGAATTGTCCGACGAATGCTCGGTGATCGAAGTGATCACGGTGGACCGCCGCGGCCTGCTTTACCGCCTTGCCCGGGCGCTTCACGACCTTGGGCTGGTAATTAGCTTTTCCAAGATCGGCACTTATCTGGATCAAGTGGTGGACGTCTTCTACGTGACGGAGCGCGAGGGCCAGAAACCACAGGGCGAGGAGCGGCACAAGGAAATCCGCGAGTCGCTTATGGCGGTAATCTCGCCAGCCGGCAAGGTTTAATCCTCGCGTGCCTGGCATCATCCTGTGATTGCAGTTGCACTAGGAAGTTACGCCGGATACCGGTTAATTGCCCCGGGCGAGATTTCCTTTCTCCCGGACAACCGCACCGACCGATATTAGAAGAGGCATAATAGGCGCAGCCAAAAATTTGACCATCCTTCAAATGTCAAGGTAAAATTCAGAGGGTTGAACATTTGAATCGGTGTAGCGTCGGGTGGCTGGGGGGCAACGCCAGTTCTTGAACTGCTCGGATTGCCCCGGCACCGCTCAATTTTTATCGCAGCGGCCTATGGATCAGGAAAGTCGCACATCAGCGATTCGGCGATTCTTCTCCGGGCTGACGGAGTATGCGTTCGAGGCGCGGCTAGGCGTGGCCAATCCGGCGCTGGTCGACTACGTCGCCGAGCTGCTGGTGCGTTTTGTGCGGTCGGATGAGTTGTACCGGCTACGATCGGTGCGCGGCCAGCGGCTGGTGCAGGTGGCCGACATGCTGGCCGAAGCGAAGATGCGCGAAGGGCCGGCGCGGCGGCAAGTTCATCGCCATATTGGCGACTTCACGCTGTTCTGGACCGGCGTGTATCCGGAAGTTGTCGAGTGTATGCGCCGGGGCAGCAAAGACGCACTTATCGACTATCAACAACAAGGTAAGCGTGCCTACTGGATCGCCAGCACGATACCGGTGGAACGCGAAGCGGAGCCCAGCGGAGTGCTGAAGCAGCTCAGCGAGCAATTCGAGCTGTGCGTCTACGGCCTGGGCGAAGTGCGTCGCCAATGGGAGCAGCAGCGTGGCGATGAAGAGGCGCCGCTGCTGTTGGGCTGATCCCAGCTTTCCTGCGACCGATGGCGTCACCGTACCCTGGGTGCAGTCTCGAACGCCCTAAGTAACCAACCCTTTGGTGACCATCATGAACACGTCTTCCAGCGTGGGTTCTTTCTCGGCGAAGGACAACAGGCCGCACTCGGCGGCGACCAGTTGACGCAAAAGGCGCTGGACGTCCGGCTCTTCACCTTCCAGCTCGAGCGTGCAACTGCGGGCGTTCATGTGGACGTCGCGGACCTTGGGGTCGCTGCGGATGAGGCTGACGCCGGTTTCCGGGTTGCCGGCGAAGCGGACTTCGATGTGGCGGTTGCGCTGGATCTGGCGGTAGACCGTTTCGATCGAGCCGTGCAGCAGGAGCTGGCCGCGCTCGATGATGCCAATCGACGTGCAGCAGTCGGCCAGCTCGGTGAGGATGTGGCTGGAGATGAGGATCGTTTTGCCCATCGTGCGCAGCTCTTTGAGGAGCGCTTTTACTTCCAGCCGTGCGCGCGGGTCGAGACCGCTGGCGGGCTCGTCGAGAATAAGCACTGGCGGGTCGTGTACGAGCGTTTTCGCCAGGCAGAGCCGCTGCTTCATGCCGCGCGACAGGCCGTTCACGAAGTCGTCGCGCTTGTGCGTCAGGTCGAGCAGTTCGAGTACGTCCCCGATGACGCCCTTGCGACGGCCGCGAGGAATCTGGTAGGCGACCGCGAAGAAATCCAAAAACTCCCAGACCTTCATGCCATCGTAAACCCCGAAGTTATCGGGCATGTAGCCCACGCTCTTGCGCACGCCGATAGGATCTTTGGTGACGCTGTGGCCGTTGACGAAAGCTTCGCCGGCGGTGGCACGCAACAACGTGGCCAGGAAGCGAATCGTCGTGCTCTTGCCGGCACCGTTCGGGCCAATAAAGCCGAACATCTCGCCCGAGCCGATCTTGAGGTTCAAGTTCGACACAGCGACAAATTCGCCGTAGATCTTCGTGAAGTTGCGTAGCTCGATCATATTAGGTATCAGGTGTCGGGTGTCAGGTTTCGGATATCGCGCTGGGACCCGAAACCTGACACCTGACACCTTTTAAAACTCAACCGGATCCGCGTCCTCGGATTCCTCTTCCTCGGCTTTTATATCCTGCCTGGTGTTTTTGTCCGGTCTCGGCGCCGGCAGGGTGGCGTATGTGAGGTGCGCGACAACGAGCGTCGCGCCTTTTACCTGCGATGCGGCGGGCGTGATGTCCTCTCCCGGCAGGATTTCATCGACGCGTGCCACAAGCCGCATTTCTCCCGGCTCCAGGTGCTGCGGTTCGAGCGCCAGGCGAAACATCGGCTCCAAGTTGAGCCGGTCGCCGCCCCGAACCTGTTGCTCGGTTCTGCGCTCGGCAGCGAAAGGCACGGTCTTATCTTCGGTTTCGATCGGCAGCAGCGAAATGGGCATCGATTGGCCCGCCGACATCGTGCCGATCCACTTGCCATAAAGCTTGGCGCCCGACGGCACCCGGTCTTCCGGCAACGGACGGCGCACGATACATACACTGTCCAGTGTGAGCTTCGTTAGATTTTCAATTTGCTCGCCGCCGCGGGCAGCCGAGCGACCCAGCCGGATGGGCCCGTCGAATGTCATCATTTGCTCGCTGTGCACCATGCCGGTGGAGTTCGACGAAATCGGCATGCCTGCCAGGCGCACGTCGTCGTATCGTCGGAAGTCCACGTCTTGCAGTCCTTGCCCGCGGAGCATGCTGAAGGTTTCGTCGGCGGCGAAGGGCGCGGCGAGCGTCGTCATGTTGGCAAACGCGAGATCGTACGTGGTAGACAGCGAAGTGTAGAGCGCCGTGTATCGCGAAAGATGCGCTCGCGGATGCTCGGGCTGTTGCTCCAACAGGCCGATTTCGGTTTGGTGCGCACAAAGCCGATATCGAGCTGCGCCTGATGGACGACGACAAACGTGCCGGCGATCGCGATGAGCGGCGCGGCAATCCACGCCCACTCGACGCGGCCGATGGTGTGGAACACGAGCCAATTGAGCGGCACGAGGGCGACGAGATAGGCCGCCAGACAAAGTACCACGAAGGGCGCCCCGGGCACCTCCACGCCGGCCGCCTCGCGCAGGGCTTCGCGCGCTGCGTTGGCCGTGGCGTTGAAATCGTTCCAGGCGCCGATGCCGCCAGCCAGCTCCGGCGGCCGATACTCGCGGATGACTTCTTGCTCGCCGAATTGATTGAACTGAAGACCGCCTTGGTTGAACTCGTCGCGAACTTCCTCCAGGCGATAGGCAGTATCGACGCCCAGGTCGCGAGCGAAGTAGCGCAGATTGGTGGTGAGGCGGGCATCGAGCCGGCGCACGGCCAGGACGTCATCGGCCCAGGCCAGCGTGACATCGCCGAAAAACCCGGTGCGATATTCGCGCGGAGGCCGCCGTAGCAGGCAGGCGTTGAACAGGCTGCCGAAGCCCGAGCGCCAATTGATAAGATCTCGCTCGGAAAGCTGCATCGCGGAAACGACGATTCGGCCGCGACCAACTTGTCGCTCGACCAACAGCTCGCCGGTTTTTGGCAGCGGAGCGGCATCGGCATGGATATCGAGCGTTATCGCCGACCACGGCGCCTTCGGCTTTAGCGGCACACCCGAAACGACGCGGGTGGAGATCGTCCAGCCGCTATTCAGCTCGGCGAGGGCCGGATCCTCGGGCGCGATTGTTCGTTTTCCGCCATTGGCCGCCGGCATGTACGGTTCCAAAAACGAGCCTTTGATAAGGTCGAGCGAATCGGGGCCGCTGACGATCATTTGCCCGCCCCAATGGAGCCAATCCACGAGGGCCCGCTCCTGCTCGGGCGTGAACAGTTGCGGATCGACTTCGTCCCACAGCAGGTACGCAATTCCGGTCCAGGTGAGCGAGTTGTCCGGAAGCTCGATCGTTTGGCTGATATCCGATTGGACGACTCGGTAGTGCAAAGGATCTTCTGTGTCGTCGGCATCCGATGCGCCGTCCCAAGGCACGCGGACCGAATCGAGCGATTTGATGTACGAGTAGCGCGTCGGCTCTTTGGCCAATACCACCAGGTGGTATTGATACGACGGCATGCGGGTCAGTCGCGTGGGGGGCTGGCTGATAGAAAAGCCCAGTCCTCGCTCGTGGAGCGTTGTCGCGAGATTTACCGATTGATCGGTCTGCGGCACGAAGAGTGTGCTCTCGGTCGCTTTACGCTGGCCTTTCGTCAAGAAGACGGGCCGGCTTGCTCGGACCACAAACGGCGTATGGCCGACCGGGTACGCGCTATTCTGGCGGTTAACGATGCCCAGCTTTGAATCGCCAACGAAATCGCGATAGTTGGCCCGCATCCGCTGGCTGGTTGACACCCAATGGCCTGGTTTCACTGGCTGGACAGGCGTCTCCCGCTCCGAGGGGAGCACGACCGGCGCCATGATGTCGAACTCGGCCTTCTTTTTCTTCTCTTCTTCTTTTTTCTTTTCCTCTTCGAGCTTTTCAGCCTCCTCCGGGGTCACGTAGAAGCACCCGCGCATGGTGCCAAAGGCAATCATGCCAAATAGCAACACGAGTAGCGCAGCCGCGGCAATGGCCCAGGGCGACCACTTCGTGCGTTCTTCTTCGAGTTCGTCCGTATCGGTGGACATGTGTCGCTACGCTTGCACTGATGAGGCGTTCATTGTACCGAATGGCGACTGGCGATGTAGGGCGGGCTGCAGAAGCACGAATAACGAATGACGAATGCTGATCGGGCCGGCTGGGCGGTTGGCGATTGTCATTCGTCATTGGTCATTCGTCATTATCCCTACCTTCTTCGTTTCAACAGCACCGCCGCTATTCCCGTCAGGATCGCGATGCCGGCGACCATCACCAGGCAAATTGCCGCCACGCGATCGTCGACGCCGTAGTGAAGTAGTTGAAACACGCGCACGGAGATGGCCGTCGACTGCTGCGGCGGGATTACGAGCACTGTCGCTGCCAGTTCGCCGACGGCAATCGCAAATCCAACGAGCCAGGCCGCAGCGGCCGCCGGCCAGCGCTGCGGCAGAGCGATTCGTAGCAAGCGGCCCCACCATCCTGCGCCGTCAATTGCTGCCGCATCGAGCATGACTTGCGGAATTGTCGACAGCGCGGGCCAAAGTATCAGCGTAACCATGGGTAGAGCACGAATCGTTTGCACGAGCCACGGAGCGAAATTGCTGTCGTAGAGCACGGACAGGAAAGCCAGCGGCGAATCGGATGGGCGGTTCAACAAGCGCACCAGCGCTAAACCGAGTAGCGGTCCGGGGATCGTCAAGCAGAGCGCAATAGCCGTCAATCGCAGCCACGGCGTTCGCCGCGCAAGCCGCATGCTCCAGGCCAATGGCACTCCGATCGCGAGGGCGGCGGTGGCGGCTGCCGCACCGATCTTCGTCGACAGCCACATTTCGCCGCCAAACTCATTCGGCGCAGCGACGATTCGCTCGACGACTTTCGCGGCCGACCAAGTGCGGACGCGGCCGGATTCGGTCATCGTCACGAGACCGCCAGCCTTGTACAGCAAGTTTCCAAGCGGCACGGCTGCCGTCAGGAACAAGATTGACCACAAGATGATCGCGGCGGGAATACGAAGCATGTCGCAACCGCCAAATCCAAGTCGGCCGATGTGGCGCATCGGTCAAGTAAACGAACAAACGGCCGGCTGCGACGATCGCCATGAGCGCCAATATGGTTGACAAGATCAAGCCCCAGAAAAGGCCCAACGCCGACAACGGCATCGGATCTTCCGCGGCCGCGACGACAAAATCGAACGTGCCGAGCGCGGACTGCGTGTACACCTCCTCGGCGAACGTTCGAACTTGAAAGAAATCGGTCACAGAGATTTCCACGGAGGTAACGATCGCAACCCAAAGCGCGGCCAGGATGATCGCGGTCGACGCGCGCGGGAGCGTCACGTAATACAGCACGCGTGCGGGAGTCGTGCAGGTCGCGGCGTCCTCTTCGAGCTCTGCTTCCACTGCCCGCAGGCCAGCGCCGACGACCAGTGCGACCCATGGCACGGCGGCGAGAGCATGAACCCAAATGGCGGCTCGCCAGCCGTCGAGCCATGGTTCGTTTGCCAGGTGTGGATTTGTTGCCAGCGTGTGCCAGCCTTGGATGCCGAAGCCAGCGTCCCAGGCGCCCGTCACCAAATACAATGGGACGAACAGCATGGCAGCCAGGAGCATGGCGGCCGGCTTCTTGCCGGGAACGTCGGTCTTGACGATTGCAACCGCTGCCAACGTGCCCAGCGGAAGGGCCAGGAGAACCGCTCCGGCCGCCAGCCAGGCCGTGCTAAGCCAAAGCCGGGCGACTCGCGGCTCGGTGAGCCAAAGTGTCGTCGCGGCCGTGGCGAGAACGCCTGCGAACAGAAGCGGCAACCAGATGCGGGAAGCTGGTTTCGGCATTCAAGCAGTCTAGCAGGGCGCGATCCATGTAGGTGCCGCGAGCCGAGCGGCACTTGGAGCCGTTGGTCCGCCTCAGCTCGGACTTCGGCGAACTCAGTCGAGCCGCGGACCTACGCAACTTTAGTTGCCATTTGAAAGGTTCCGTGGTAAGCTAACTAGCGTTGAATTGAGAGAGTCTTTTCTTAGCGACTACCGTTCTTTAGGGACGTTTCTCGCTGCCGGATCAAGAGACTGAGGCCGACAAAAAGCAGGGAGCGAGGAGCTCGGAGCGTGGAGTGAATTGGAACTCCGTGCTGCATGCTCCCCGCTCCGTGCCCATTTCCCTAGTCCTCAGCGGTGTGGAGGCCGGCCCACCATGGGAATTCGCGTTGAATGTCCCCACGGACACATCTTTAAAGTCAAGGACAAGTACGCTGGCAAGAAGGGGCTTTGCCCTCATTGCGACGGCCAGGTGATTGTCCACGTTCCCGATACGCTTTCGGGCGACATGGGCGACGTGCTGCAGAAAGAGGCGATCCAGCGACGCCAGGCAGCCACTCACCATGCATCGTCGTCTGGCTCTCACGTATTCGACGAACCCAGTGAGTTGGCCACGACGGCATCCGCCAGCGGCACTAGCGGCAGCCTGTTGGGCTCGAGCGTGATCCGGCACAACATCAAGTGCAAGTGCGGCGAGCACGTGCCGATGTGGTATGCGCGCTGCCCGGCCTGCGGCGGGTATCTGGAGCATTAAGAGCTAAACCGCCCCTCGGCCGTGAGCTCGGGGCCGAACGGCAGGCGTTGGTCCGCGCGGATTTCGTATGCATGCGTCGCATGCATTTACCATGGCGCTGAATCATCGTGCCGGGATAGGCGCTGCCGGCCGCGTTTTGCTACATTCCGCGGCCCTTCTCCGCTCAACCAACGCGAGCCCATTCCGCGCCCGACGCCATGCTTCGACGCAAACTACTTGCTGTAGGTCTGATGATCATCGGGGCGGTTTCGCTGGCGGGATGCCAGTCGTTGTCGTGGCCGCAGACGTGGCCGTTTCCCGAGCGCGAATTGACGACGTACAAAACGCCCTCAATGCGGGCTGACGCGCTCGAGCAATTCGGGATGCGCTCCAGCGGCGTCGATTCGCCCGAGCAGCGACAAATTACCGACCAGCTCGCGCGGCAGATGCAGGTTGAGCCGGACCCACTGGTGCGTCAGGCCGTGGTGCGGGCAATCGCCGAATTCCGCACTCCAATAGCGCAGCAGGTGCTGGAAGCTGGCCTATCGGACGAGGATGTGGCCGTGCGAGTGGCCTGCTGCCACGCGCTGGGACGCCGTGCGGAAGCGATCTCCGTTTCGAGCCTGGCCAATTCGCTGCGGACCGATGAGAACATCGACGTTCGTTTAGCGGCGGCTGAGGCGCTGGGTAAAACCAAATCGCCTCAAGCAATTCAATCGCTCATCGTGGCGCTCGACGATCGCGATCCGGCCCTTCAATACGCGGGCGTGCAAGCGATGAAGTCAATCACGGGCGAGGACTATGGTCCGGATGTGCAGAACTGGCGGCATGTGGCCGCAGGCGGAACTCCGCCGCCGCGCGAGGTGCCTTCGCTGGCTGAGCGCTTGCGAAGCGCGTCGCCGTTTTAAATTCAGGTGTCAGGTGTTGGAGCGTGCAGGTGTCAATCGAAATGACCCCAGACTGATGACTTTTCCTGCCCGGCTACCTGCAACCTGACACGTGCTCTCAGCTTCTCTGCCGCTAGCTGCCGAGTTCTTTGGAAAAATCTCTCTGGCCGGCAAAGTTTATCCAGCCACGCTCCCCGAGGTGCCGGCATTTCGAAGTCGCCCTCGCTTCTTAATTCGGGACGCTGTCGGCCCGATACCTAGGGAACGGGCTTCTGTGAGCCGAGTTTGATCAAGCTTGCAGAAGTCCGTCGGGCGGATGGGAGCGGCGCATGCGTAATCGATTTCACTGGGTGTGCCTTTCCACGTCCGCTGCCTTTCTATGTGCGGTGTTTGCATCCTGGTTGGCCGCCGCGTCGGAAGTCGACAGCGACAAAATCGAAGTCGATTGGGCCGTTGGCAGCCCGTCGATTGTCATGTCAGCCATCGTGCCGGCGGATGACCGGCAGACGCTGCTGGATCGTGTCGTCGGGATGCACGTGCCGCCGTTGCTGAAGCCAGTCGCCTTGCGGACATTGTCAGGGCGAGTCGGACATCGAGCGTGAGTTACGCGAGCCGTCCAAAGAGCGCGGATGGTTGGACTGCGGCCAGCTCGATTCAACCGATCTCGCCGAAGTCGACTGAGTCGCGCTCAGCGAACCAGCCTCCGGCCAGTCAAAGGGAATTGCGGCATCCGGATTCATCTTCCGCTTCGTCTCGACCGATCATCCACGATCGACCGCTGCCCGAAATCCAATTGAGATTTCGCCCGGCCCGCATCGGTGCGCCGGCGCCTGTGCCACCGTCGGCGACAACGCCAACCGAAGCGCCAGCCAAGTCATCACTCGTTCATGAGCCTGGTTGCGGCGACGAACAGTTGACGGCGCCCTATCTTGGTGAGCCGACATCGGATGACATAATAAATGAAGCGGCGCCAGCGCCAACGTTAGATACGAATGAAGTCGCGCCCGCTCCGCGCCCGCCCCAGCTTGAGATGGAAGGCGACGACGGGGCCGATGCCTCGCCGGTGTTCCCATCCCCTGAGTCTAAACCGCTGCGTCCGCTGACGCGGCAACTGACGAACCTGCGTTCCCGCGTCCGCGGCGTGCTGAACGGCTATTACCGCAAGTCGCTCAATAGCCGCGATCACGACCCGTGGGAAGCGATGCATGGCATGCTGGCCTACGGCGTGCATAGCCGGATTCGTCAGGGCAGCCCGCGCGGCAAGTTGGTCACTTCGGTTGGCTGGCTGTGCTACAACAAACCGTGCAAGGGCCAGACATCTGATGCACGTCACGCGCGAAGGCGAGCTGCGGGCCAAGTACGGCGTGGGACTGCAGGGGCATTTGGGCCAGTTGCTGGCGATGCTGGCCCAGTGCCGAGTGTCGCCCGACTATCCGATCCATGTCGGCCGCGAAGAGTTCACGATCGCTGACTTGATCGAAGCCGAGAAGACGACCTGCTATCCTGATTCGGAGCTGACGTTCAAGCTGATTGCGCTGCAGTATTATCTGGACCTGAACGACACCTGGATCAACGATCAGGGCGACCAATGGGATTTCCCCCGGCTGCTGCGCGAAGAACTGGCCCAGCCGATTCGCGGCGCGGCTTGCGGCGGAACGCACCGCTTATCCGGCCTGAGTCTCACGGTCAAAAGGCGGCTCGCGCGCGGTGAGCCGCTGGACGGCGAATACGCGCGGGCAGCCGAGTTTGTCAAAAAATATCATCAGTATACGTTCCGGCTGCAGAACCGCGACGGCAGCTTGAGCACCTCATGGTTCCAGGGCCGCGGCGACGAAAGCGATATCGATCGCCGCATCAAAACAACGGGCCACATCCTGGAATGGCTTTGCTATTCGCTCAGCGACGAGGAGCTGCGCGATCAGCGGACGATTCGCGCGGTGACCTACCTCGCGAATCTGATGTATTCCAATTACGACCATGAGTGGGAAGTTGGCCCAATGAGCCACGCCACGCATGCTCTCTTGCTGTACGACGAGCGCGTGTTTGTGCCCTACGACCCGGGCGAATACTCGGTATCGTATCGACCCAAGCCAGCGACAGCGACGCGCCCGCGGCAGGGATCTATTCGCCGTTGAGGTGAAGGTATCTGGTGTCGGGTGTCAGGTGTTAGATAATTTGACTGACGCCTGACACCTGATACCTAACCCAACTTCGCATTGAATAACTCGGCGTCGCGGATTACATTGCCTCCGTCCCGCTGCGAGCAGGGAGCAGAGAGCGGGGAGGACGGAGTAATATCTGGCTTCCCGCGATCTGGCGTACGATACTCCCTGCTCTGAGCTCCTTGCTCCCGGCTCCTCCCCATGGCGATTCCGCGCAAATTTAGCGATCAGCTCCTGGCCTTTTGCGAGTTGGCCGACCGCCTGGCTGTTGCGCATGAAGCGGATGCCATGCTTTTCCTGATGGAACATCCGACCGACTGGGCACGATTGCGACAAGCGACCGGCCAGCACACCGTACTTCTAGCCGGTGACACCGAGGCAACGCTGGAAGGCGCAGCGGAGGAGGACTTCGAGACGATTCTATTGAACATGCCGCCGGAGACGCCAGTTTACGAGCGGTTGACTCAATCGCTGCTGGAGGCGGTGGCCGAAGACTTGCTGCCGCCGGGGGCAACCGTCGTTGCGGTGTACAGTGGGTTTGAGCCGACAGTTATTGACTCGCTAAGCATCATTCAACTGGGCGAACATTTGGGGCAGCTAACCGTACGCGATCTACGGCAGCTCAAGACGCGAATTCCGTTGGACACTCTTAAAACCGTCGTCGACCTGGCGGTGGATGTTGGCCGGGAAGGCCGCGAGGGAAAGCCCGTGGGCACGTTGTTTGCGGTCGGCGATCATCGCAAGGTGCTCAGCTTTTGCCGGCCGATGGGGTTCGACCCGCTGCGCGGCTATAGCCGGGCCGATCGCAACCTGGCGGACGCAAAAGTTCGCGAAGGCGTGAAAGAGATTGCCCAGCTTGATGGCGCGTTCGTCGTTTCATCCGACGGGCATGTGGTGGCCGGGGCACAACAGATCAACGCTCCGCGCTCGACCGATCTGTCGTTGCCGAAGGGGTTTGGGGCGCGACATTGGGCGGCTGCGGAGATCAGCCGCGCGACCACCGCGGTGGCCATCACGGTGAGCGAATCGACCGGCACGGTGCGGCTGTTTCAAAACGGCGAGATCATGCTGCGCATCGAGCCGTTCCGCCGGGCGATGAAGTGGATCGATTTCGACGTCGAGCCGACACCGCCGAGCCCCGAAAAGGAATGACGAATTCCCGAATGACGAATACGGCCAGAACATTCGTCATTCGTCGTTCGTCATTGCTGCGAGAAGCTCTGCTGCAAAATCGCCAACTTCATGCAGCACCTGGTCGCGCGGCTTATCAGCCGCGGTTGCGATGCGGCGCACAATGGCCGAGCCGACGATCAGGCCGTCGGCCACGGGTGCGAGCAATTTCACGTGCTCTGGCTGACTGATGCCGAAGCCGATGCAGATGGGAAGATCCGTTTGCGTGCGCAGCCAGCCGACATTTTCGATCAGTTCTTGCGGTAGTGCGGTTCGCTCGCCGGTGATGCCGGCCACTGAGACGTAGTACAGGAAACCGGTCGACGTCTCTGCGATTCGGACGGCTCGTTCGCGCGGCGTGGTGGGCGTCACAAGTTGAATCAAACTGGCCTCGCGCGCGTTGCAAATCTTCGCCAGCTCCGCCGATTCTTCGACGGGTAAATCGGGCACAATCAAGCCGGCGATGCCCCGCTTGCAGGCGTCATCGACATACTTCTCCAATCCGTGGCGATAGACGATGGCGTAGCTGACCATCGTGACCAGCGGCACACCTATTTTGGGGGCCAGTTCGCCGAGCGTATTGAGAATTTCGTCTAACTTGATCTTATGCTCAAGCGCCCGTGTGTAGGATGCCTGAATCACCGGCCCATCGGCGATTGGAT
This sequence comes from uncultured Planctomycetota bacterium, assembly GCA_963713365.1. GTDB lineage: Bacteria > Planctomycetota > Planctomycetia > Pirellulales > Lacipirellulaceae > JABDGM01. Next base: position 112,104 of record CAVQLN010000021.1, read on the forward strand.
CGCTGTATGGAATTCCGACCTCGCACAAATGGCACCCACGCACCGCAAGCTCCCTTAACACGGCCGCCGTAAAATCCAAATCAGGATCGCCCGCCGTCACGAACGGCATCAGCGCTTTGCGCTTCTCGCGGCGAAGGTTCGAAAATAGGTCGTCGATCTTCGTCATTTATCGAGCCAATGATTCTCATGCAAAGGCGCGTAGCGCAAAGCGAGAGCGACACTTTCTGCTGGTGCAAGTCAACTCTTTCCACCGCTTTTCTTGCGCCTTGGCGCTTTTGCGTGATTCTATTGATTGGCCTGGCCCTTCAGCCTGGCGATTTCAGCCGCGTCCTTGTCTCCGCGGCCGGAGAGGCAGACGACGATTGCGTGGTCCTTCGCTTTGCCGCGGGCTAGTTCCATTGCCTTGGCGACGGCGTGGGAGCTTTCCAAGGCAGCCAGAATGCCTTCGTTACGGGCCAGGGCGTCGAATGCGGCAAGTGCATCCTTATCGAGGCAATTCGTATACGTGACGCGGCCGGTGTCTTTCCAATAGCTGTGCTCCGGGCCGACGCCGGGATAATCGAGGCCGGCCGACATCGAATGTACATCGCAGGTCTGCCCGTCATCGTCCTGCATCACGTAGCTATAGCTGCCGTGGAGCACACCGGGCTGGCCGTGGCTGAGCGGCGCCGCGTGATCGCCGGCCTTGGCGCTGCGGCCGCCTGCTTCAACACCGACAAGCGCAACCTTCTCATGCTCGATGAACGGATAAAACATCCCGGCCGCATTGCTGCCGCCGCCGACGCAGGCGACGACCGTGTCGGGCAAACAGCCGATTTGCTCGCGCGATTGCTCGATTGTCTCGCGGCCGATCACCGATTGGAAATCACGCACGATCCGCGGGAACGGATGCGGCCCCACGACTGAGCCCAAGATGTAATGGGTGGTTTCGACGCTCGCCATCCAGTCACGCATGGCTTCGTTGATGGCGTCGCGCAAGGTGCGCGAGCCGCTGGAAACCGGCCGCACTTCGGCGCCAAGCAGCTTCATGCTGAACACGTTCGGCGCCTGGCGGCGAATGTCCTCCTCGCCCATGTAGACGATGCAGTCGAGGCCGAAGTGGGCGCACGCGGTGGCGGTGGCGACACCATGCTGGCCAGCTCCCGTCTCGGCGATCACGCGCCGCTTGCCCATTCGCAATGTAAGCAGACCCTGGCCGATCGTGTTGTTAATTTTGTGGGCGCCCGTGTGATTGAGATCCTCGCGCTTGAGCCAGATCTGTGCGCCGCCGCATTGTTCGCTGAGCCGACGCGCATGATACAGCGGCGAGGGTCGGCCCACGTAATGCGTGAGCAGCGAAGCGAGTTCAGTCTGAAACGCTGCATCGGTACATGCATTGTCGTACTCGGCTGACAATTCGTCGAGCGCGCGGATGAGAGTTTCCGGCACGTATCGCCCACCGAACGCGCCGAACCGCCCCGCGGCGTCGGGAACTTGCGTTGTCACAACCATCGAACCTTTTGTCATGTCGACCATTTCTCCTCGATTGATTCTCGGCAGCGCCGGTCCTTCAATCAAGTCGGAATATTAACCACGGAGGCACGGAGAGCACGGAGTCGAATTGTGATAGGATGTTTCTCCGTGACCTCCGTGTCTCCGTGGTGAAATAAAAATGCCGGAATTGCCTGAAGTTGAAACGATGCGGCGCGGCATTTTGGGTGTCGTCGGTTCGCGGATCGCGGATGTCGAGCGCGTAGCATGCCGGCGCAGGCCGATTGCGATTGCACCGCGGATCGATCGGTTTCGACACCGAGCTGTTGGCCACGTGATTCGCGAGGTGGGTCGTGTTGGCAAGCGCGTGATTGTGGCGCTTGATTCCGGCGACGCCATGGTGCTGGAGCCGCGAATGACGGGCCTGGTGCTGCTGGCCGAGCCGCCGACGCGCGAGCATCTGCGGTTTCGCTGCATGCTGTCAAGGAACGGAAGCAGTGGTGCGCGCGAGCTGTTGTATTGGGACCGCCGCGGGCTGGGAAGTGTTCGCCTGTTTTCGCCAAAAGAATTCGAGAGTGCGTTCGGCCCCGACAAGCTCGGCCCGGACGCGCTGGCGATGACGGCCGAAACGTTTCGCGAGCGGTTAGGCGACAGCAAGCGGGCCGTGAAGGTCGGTCTTTTGGATCAGCGGGCCGTCGCCGGCATCGGCAACATGTATGCGTCCGAGATCTTGCACGTCGCCGGCGTCCACCCGGCGCGTCGGTGTGAAAAAATTACTCGCAGCCAGTGGCAGGCGATTAGCGATGCGACGCACGAGATCCTTACGGCGGCGATACGATACGAAGGTTCCACGCTGCGCAACGGCACGTACCGAAATGTGCTGAATCAAGAAGGCGGCTACCAGAACTATCACCGCGTGTATGACCGAGTCGGCAAGCCTTGCCCAAACTGCGGCCATGGTAGCGAAATTCGTCGCATCGTTCAGGCTCAACGGTCAACGTTCTTCTGTCCGGCTTGCCAGCGAAGGTAAATGTAGCAGGCACACTTCGTGTGCCGCAGCGAAATTCTTGCTCCATTTCGCCGCAGTTTTCAGAGTTCGCGGTCGGCACACGGAGTGTGCCTGCTACTTTCCGCGAAACTTTGCATTTGGCCGGCGGTTTCGTTCTAATGGTGGATGCTCGTCCCAGATTGTCCAATCGCAACGACATGAAAGGAACCCGTCATGGAATCGCGCGGCCAACAACATGCTTCTTCGGCACAAGCAAATCATTCCGTGTGTGAGTGCTGCCAGGGATTAGAGCACAAGGAACGGCGGATGCCGCGGCGCGAATTCCTGACCACCGCTGGCGGCGTAGTGATTGGCGCCAGCGCGCTCGGTAGCGTATTGCCGGCCGGCCGCGTCTGGGCCCAGGCCAAAGCGCCGGAGGCAACTGCCGCAGCTGCCGCCTCGACGCCGGAGTCGCTCGTGAAGGTGCTCTTCGATACGCTTTCGCCGAAGCAGCGAGAATCGATCTGTTTCGGCTGGGACCACATGGACGAGGAACGTGGCCTGTTACGCACACGCGTTGCCAACAACTGGGATATCACCGAAAACTACGTCAACGACACTGATTTTTACTCCAAGGATCAGCAGGCGATCATCCGCGACATATTCGAGGGCATCATCAACCCGGAATGGCACGAGCGGATCGACAAGCAGCTCACGGACGACGCCGGTGGCTACGGCGAGCAGAACAGCATTGCCATCTTCGGGGAGCCGGGCACGAAGCAGTTCGAGTTCGTCATGACCGGCCGCCACATGACGATTCGCTGCGACGGAAACTCTGCCGACCACGTGGCGTTCGGTGGGCCGATTTTCTACGGCCACGCGGCCGACTCGTTCGACGAAGGTCCCACGCACCCCGGCAACGTGTTCTGGCCACAGGCCGTCGCGGCGAACGGGCTTTACAAGATGCTTGATGGCAAGCAGCAAAAGCAGGCGCTGATTGCGCGAGGGCTTGCCGGCGGAAGAACGAGTTCAGTTCCGCGGCCCGAAGGGTGAATTCCAAGGGTTGCCGGTTGCGGAATTGTCGAGCGACCAGAAAGACCATCTGCAAAAAGTGATGGCGCTTTTGATCGAGCCCTATCGGCAGAGCGACCGCGATGAGGTCACCGCTTGCCTTAAGGCGCAAGGCGGCCTCGATGCGTGCCGCCTGGCGTACTACGCCCAGAACGACATCGGCGACGACGGCGTATGGGACATCTGGCGCCTGGAAGGCCCGTCGTTCGTGTGGCACTACCGCGGCGCGCCGCACGTGCACGTGTGGGTCAACGTTGCCGACAGTCCCGACGTGAAGCTGAACGCGTAGCGTATTCGGCGAAATCGTTTTACGCCGTCGTTCGCGCGCGTTAAATGCTTGACGGGTTCACAACGATTACAGCCGCGCCAAATTGCGACATTCGACTGAAATGAGATATGTTGAACGTCAGCAAGTGAGTCAGGTTGTTGACATAGCAAACTGCGATGAGTCGGGCATCGTGAACCTGTTTGCCCACGATTCCCAGTCCCTCGACGATGGCCTTCCATGCCGGATAGATATCCGGCGTTTCTAGGATCAACGGGAATGCGGATTCAAACCCCGTGGCCTGCGATTGCGCATCCGGTGGCGACAATCCGAGACCGTTTAACGTTGTAGCGGGTTGCAACGTTGCGAAATTCGATCATCACCTGAGGTGTTACGTGCAGCACTTCACCGCGGCGATGAAGTTCCAACACGGCTCGAGTTGCAACGCCGTGTTGTGAATCGGAAGAATTCGCGAGCCGGACTACCACGCTCGTATCAAGCAAGTATGCCACTACTCGTAGAGTCCGTTGCTGCTTACAGCGGAGTCAGGCAGTGAGATTCCGCAATCCTTCGCAATTCTTAACAAATCACGTTCCCACTGGTCTTGAGGCTGCACTTTCGCCTCCTGAGCGGGCTGCGTCTCGATCGTAAGTTTTACTCGTGCCTTGTCAGGAAAGGATAAGGGCACGTCGGGCTTAAGCACCCCGTCATCATAAATAGCATCGACGTGTTCGATCATGTATTAAGATTATCACAACATAGTCCCTAAATCTAGTTTGTACGCGATGTTCGCGGAAAGCTTCATCAATGCCAGATTAGTTGACTGTCTCGAAACACCTGGATAGTTTGAACCGAAGCTGTTGACTCGATCCAGTCAATTGGGCGGCGAAAATCGGTTGCATACGGAACACGAGGCGGCGGGATGTGTCGAGCGGCCGTGATGCTCGGTTTGGTGATTGCGGCTTGCGCTGCGCGCAGGGTTGCGGTCAGCAACACGAGCACGGGCACAACGACGGCGCCAATCCGCTAGCCTGCTCGCCGGCATCTGGTGAAGCGTGTTACTACGCGGTCATCGACGACTTTCACGCAAATAATTCACCGCATCCGGATGCCATCGGCGAGGCGTTCTTTGCGCTCAACGCACAGCGAACCGAGCTTCGCTATCGGCTGGACATCGATGGGCTCAGCCTCAAACCCCGCGCCGCGGATCGCACCGCGCCCGAGGACGTCATTGGGATCCATCTGCACCTGAACGTGCCGGACACGGTCGGACCTCATGTGCTCAACATCTTCGGGTTGGCGACCTACAACATGCCTGCCGAGGAGGATGGCAATCTGGTCGTGGACTTCGCACAGCGCTCGCTCAGCGGAATCTACAACGACGGCGACGCAACGATTGATCCGGCAACGGGCGAGCCCTACTTGCCGTTTCTGCCGCTTACGTCGAAGCCGCTCTCGAATTGGCTGGAGCAACTGGAGGAGGGCGATCTGATGGTTGCCGTTCACACGAACGCAAGTGGTTTCCCAGCAATGGCGATTCACGGTCACATCAGTCGAGTGATTCCCGAGCCGGCGACTGTTGTCGTGCTATGCGGCGCAGGTCTGCTTCTGTTGGCGGCGACGAGGCGCCGGCGAACGCTTACCCTTGCGCTGCTAATTGGCATGAGCGTCGGTTTGCCGACTGGCGTGCAAGCGCAGCCTGCCGTCGATGGGCAATGGACAAATGCATTCACCTGGGGGATGGGCGGCGGCGTGGAAGCGGTACACACGTTTTTGCTGCCCACGGGCGACGTCATGTTCTGGGCGACATGGCGGGAGAGCGTGGGCCTTTGGAACCCGACGACGCAGCAGTTTTCGGTTCCCGCAAACCGCCCGGCGTTTAACGTGTTTTGTTCGGGGCATGCGTGGCTTCCGGATGGTCGGCTGCTCGTGGCCGGGGGGCATGTCGAAAACTTCAACGGCGAACATCGGGCCGACATCTTTGATCCATTCACCAACCGCTGGGCGAATGCGGACCCAAACGCGGCAAACGTGCCAGACATGGGCCCCGCGACCACCAACTCAGCGACTAGCGGAAAGCGCTGGTACCCGAGTGCCACGACGCTGGGCAATGGGGACGTGCTCGTTTTGTCTGGCGACGTTGTGCCGTCTCAATCAGGCGGATCGGGAAACACGAACCGAACGGCCCAGATCTACGAGCATGCGACCAACTCGTGGCGCACGCTCACAGGCGCTTTGCGGCCGACGAATGACCTTCTGCCGGAGTATCCGCGCGTGTTTGCAACGCCCGACGGACGCGCGGTGTCGCTGTCGGACAACAGCAACGACACCGAGTTCCTTAATCTATCAGGGGCCGGTTCGTGGAGCTATTTGCAGGACACGCTCACCTCGAATCTGCACAACTACGGGCCGGCCGTGATGTACGACACCGGAAAGATCGCCTACATCGGAGGCGGACATAACCCCACCTGGAACATCTCGATTCTCGACGTCAACAATGCAAGTCCCAACTGGCGCTATGCAGGCGGCGGCACCACGCGCCCGCCGATCGGTTCACCCTACGCAATGGCGCAGCCGCGACGGCAGAACAACGCCACGATCCTTGCTGATGGGACCGTGCTGATCACCGGCGGCACCAGCGTCACTGGCTGGAACGATCCGAACGGCCTGGTCGCCACTGCCGAAATTTGGGATCCGGTGACTGAAATGGTTTCGCAGGTGGCGACGGCGAATATAAATGTCTATCGCGGCTATCATTCGACCGCGTTGCTGCTGCCGGACGGCCGTGTCTTGGTAACCGGTGGCGACCACGACTATGGAGGCGTGATTCCCGGCGCCAACACCAACGCGGAGATTTACTCGCCGCCGTATTTGTTCGATGAGAACGGATTGCCTGCGGTGCGGCCGACAGTCACCGCAGCGCCCGACGTCGGCGAGTTGGGCGATACGATTTTCGTCCAAACGCCGGACGCGGCCAGCATTTCTAAAGCGCTGTGGATTGTGCCCGGCGCCGTGACGCACGCTCAAGACTGGACTCAACGGGCAAACGTCCTGGATTTCACGGCCGTCGATGGCGGCCTCGACATCGAGTTGCCGGCCAATGGCAACCAGGCGCCGCCCGGCTATTACATGTTGTTCCTGGTGAATGACGAAGGTGTGCCATCGGTCGCCGAGTGGATTCGAGCCGCGCTTCCCGCACCGGGACGTTCGGGCGATTTCAACGAAGATGGCAGCGTGGATGCCGCGGACTATGTCGTTTGGCGCAAGGGAATCGGGGTGGTGTACAACGACGATGATTACGCTGATTGGCGAGAGAACTTTGGCGTTACGGCTGGGACGGCTTCGACCAGCGCTTCATTGCTGGAAATGGCGGTGCCTGAACCAATGCCGGTTTTGATGATGGCAATTGGGTCGGTGTGCTTGGCCGGAACTTGGCGGGCGCGAAAAACTAAACCGCAGGAGCACTTCGCCAACACAACGGCATAGCTCCTCAGCGCAGTATTCACGCTATAATGGCGCTTCGTGTCATCTCTAACATGAAGGCGCACAATGAGCGATGTCACGCGCATTCTGTCGGCGATCGAGCGCGGTGATCGGCAATCGGCAGACGAACTGTTGCCGATTGTCTACGACGAGCTGCGAACGCTGGCGGCTCAGCGGCTAACTGACGAAAAGCCGGGACAGACATTGAGCGCCACCGCGCTCGTGCACGAGGCATATTTGCGACTCGTCGGTCCGGCCAACGCGCAGGGCTGGGCCAGCCGGGGCCATTTTTTCGCCGCCGCCGCCGAAGCCATGCGGCGAATCCTCATTAACCGGGCGCGCGACAAGAATCGGCAAAAACGAGGCGGCGGTTTTCGGCGGATTGATCTCGACCAGGTCGAATCGGCGCTTGAAACCGATGGCGAAGAGCTGCTGGCGCTCGACGACGCGCTTGAACAGCTCGCGGCCGAAGACCGCGTCGCGGCGGAGCTCGTGAAGCTGCAATTCTTTGCTGGCCTGACGCTTCGCGACACGGCCGAGGCGATGGGGCTTTCGCAGCGGACCGCCGAACGTCAGTGGGCGTACGCCCGGGCCTGGCTCTACGCACGCCTGCGTCGCGGCGACTCCCCGGCCGGCGAATGACTTTTTCGTGATTCTGTTATGATTCGTGGCGGTTTCTCCGCCCGAACGGGGCATTGCAGAGGGAGGGAGGAATTGCGCGATGAATCAAGCCGCCGCCGACGCCAAATCCATCTTTCTCAGAGCACTCGACTGCCACACTCGGGAAGAGCTTGCTTCCTTTTTGGGGACAGCGTGTGAGGGTGACGGGCAGTTGCAGGCGCGAGTGAGCGAATTGCTCGACGCCCATCGCGCTGCCGGCAATTTCCTGCACGGCGGAGGCAGCGGCGAGACGAACGCATTTGAACCAATCGCCGAGCGGCCGGGCACCCTCATTGGTCCCTACAAACTCCTGCAACAAATCGGCGAAGGGGGCATGGGCGTTGTGTTCATGGCCGAGCAGATCGAGCCGCTCCAGCGGACTGTCGCGCTGAAGATCATCAAGCCGGGGATGGACACTCGACAGGTGATAGCTCGCTTCGAGGCCGAGCGGCAAGCGCTGGCGATGATGGACCACTCGAACATCGCCAGGGTGCTTGATGCAGGAACCACAGAAAGCAGCCGACCCTACTTCGTCATGGAGCTGGTTCATGGAGTACCAATCACCACGTACTGCGACTCGCAGAAGTTAACCACTCCGGAGCGGCTGAGGCTTTTTATCGACGTGTGCCGGGCCGTGCAGCACGCCCATCAAAAGGGAGTCATCCACCGCGACCTCAAGCCGTCCAATCTGATGGTCACCATGCACGACGACAAGGCGGTCGTGAAGGTCATCGACTTCGGCGTATCGAAGGCGATCGGCCAGCAACTGACGGAAAAGACACTGTTCACGGGCTACGGTCAGATGATCGGCACGCCGGCGTACATGAGCCCAGAGCAAGCCCAACTGAGTGGACTCGACGTCGATACTCGCAGCGACGTTTATTCCTTGGGGGTGTTGCTCTACGAGCTCGCGACCGGCACGACGCCGTTCAACGAGGTCGCACTCAAGCAGGCCGACTTCGACGAGATGCGCCGAATGATCCGCGAAGAGGAGCCGCCGCGGCCCAGCGAGCGGGTGAGCACTCTCGAGAACCATCTGCTGTCGACGGTCGCCGACCAGCGGCAGGTCGATCCGCGCAAGCTGAGTGCAACGTTGCGTGGCGAGCTGGACTGGATCGTCATGAAAGCGCTGGAAAAGGACCGCAACCGCCGTTACGAAACTGCGAGCGCCTTAGCCCAGGATGTCGAGCGATATTTGTGCGACGAGGCGGTCGTGGCCTGCCCGCCCTCCACCGTCTACCGGCTTCGGAAGTTCGCACGCCGGAACAAGGCCGCGATCGTGATGGGGTCGGTGATCGGCGGCGCGCTCCTTGCGGTCATTTCAGCGGTAGCTGGCAGCATCGGCTGGGCTGCCCGCGACCACGCAGCTCGGCAGACCCGGCTGGCCGGACAGGTGGGACTCATTCTGGAGGACGTCGATCGGTTCGCCAAGAAGCAAAAGTGGTCCGAAGCGTCTGCGACGGCCAACCGCGCGGAGGCTCTGTTGCAGAGCGGAGATGCGGATACCGAAACCGAACATCGCGTGCGGTACGTGCTGGCTGACCTCAGGCTCCTTGAGCAGTTGGAAGAAGCACGCCTGCTGTCGAGCCAATGGACCGATGGAAATTTCAACTATCGCGCTGCCGACCAAGCATATGAACGCGCATTCGCCGAGGCCGGTCTGCTGGTCAAAGGCTTCACGGTTGAGCAGGCGACAAACCAAATGCGAGCACGCGAAGGGATCGCGGTCCCCCTCGCGACCGCGCTTACGGATTGGGCCGACGTGAGGCTTCTCTGGAAAAAGAGCGACGATTCGTCCTGCGGGTACCTGCTGGACGTCGCCAACGCGATCGATCCTGATCCGTTGCGGCAGCGTCTTCGAGCAGCGTACTCAAACGCGGACAGTGAGAAAGCCCTGCGCGACTTCGCCGCTTCGGCTGATGTCCGTACGCTGCCTCCCGCGACGGTAATGGTCCTGATCAGTTGGCTCAGAGAACGAGGCCTTGAATCTGCGAACCTGCTGCGCGGCGCAGCAACAGCTGCCGGGCGACTTCTGGCTCAATTACGAATTGGCTGTTTGTCTTCATACTTCGCTCAAGCAGCTTGACGAAGCCATTATGTACTATCGCGTGGCCCATGCGCTCCGGCCAGACAACGGCGCCGTGCTCAACAACCTGGGCAGCGCCCTGAAAGACATGGGGAAGCTGGACGACGCCATCGCAACCTTGCAACAGGCCATCGAACTCGATCCGAATTACCCATTCGCCCACTACAACCTCGGCGGTGCCCTGCACGCCCAGGGCAAGCTGGACGAGGCCGTTTCCTGCTATCGCAATGCCATCGAACTCGATCCGGAGTACGCGTTTGCATACACCAATCTCGGGCTGGTGCTAAAGGACCAGAAGAAACTCGACGAAGCGATCAAATGCTATCGCAAGACCATCGAAATCGATCCGAACGTCAAGTGGGCGCACTACAATCTCGGCTGGGCGATGAAAGACCTGGGGAAGCTGGATGAGGCGATCGCATCCTTTCAAAAGACCATCGAAATCGATCCAAAATACGCGCTGGCCCACTACGGACTGGGCACCGCCCTGCACGCCCAGGGAAAGCTGGACGAGGCGGTTTCGTCCCTACGCACGGCCATCGAACTTGACCCGGAAGACGCCCAGGCCCACAGCAATCTCGGCGCGGCCCTGGCTGACCAGAAGAAGCTCGACGAGTCGATCGTGTGTTTTCGCATGGCGATCGAACTCGATCCAAAACTGGCGCCGGCCTACGCTAATCTTAGCCAGGTCCTGGCGAAAAAAGGGAAACTGGATGAGGCCCTTCCCTATATGCGAAAAGCCGTCGAACTTGCCGAATCGAACCCGCGCTACTCAAATTTCGCACCTGTCTACAACAACCTCGCCTGGCATTTAGCCGTGCACTCCGATCCGGAGATCCGGGATCCGACAAGAGCCGTCGAGCTCGCCCAGCGGGCAGTGGAACTGGCTCCCGAGAATGGGGCCTTCTGGAACACGCTCGGCGTCGCGCAGTACCGAGCAGCGGATTACCACAAAGCCATAGCCGCTCTCCAGAAATCAATCGAACTTGCGCAACGGCGGCGACGGCGGCGCTTTCTTCGTCCTGGCGATGGCCCATTGGCAGTTGGACGAGAAGGAAGAGACTCGCAAGTGGTACGAGCAAGCTATCGCGTCAATGGACGGGGACAAAGAAAACAACGAAGAGCTGCGCCGCTTCCGTGCCGAAGCCGCCGAACTGCTCGGCATCATCGAACCACAACCCGAATCGTCAACAAAAACTGGCAACGCAACACCGGTCACTGAAAGTAGTCCCAAATCCGAGTAAGAACACGAATCGTCACTAATCAAGGCTAATCGAGATTAGCGGAGATTAGTGGAGATTAGCGTTCCAAAAAAAGACAACCTCGGCTAATTAAATTAAAAGAAAGCAGCAATGCCCTGCATCGTCCGCTTTGTCTTCACTTTCGCATGCGTGATACTCTTCGCGCCGCACTCTGTTGCAGCGCAGTACAGCTTTGTCAACATCGTCGACGAGCGCGGTCCGATAGGCTTCGGCTTCACACCACAGGCGGTGAGCGAGACGGGCACCGTCGCGTTTGTCGGCTATCAGGGCGACATCGGCGGCACTTACCTTGGCAGCGGCGGAGCCGTCGCGCAGGTCGTGACGAATCTTGATCTGCCAGCCGGTTTTTCCGGCTTGGGAACCTGGGCGCTCAACGCGTCAGGAGTCGCGGCCAGGTTAGTTGACCGATGTTGCAATCCGCGACACGACTTGATTCAGCTCTACGAACCGACAGGTATGCGCACCATCGGTGAGGTGACGGGATTTGGAAACATTGACAACGGCTTCCACGAGCCCACGATAAACAACAGTGGAGCCGTTGCGTATTCAAACTACACGTCTGATAGGACTGGTATTGTGCCCGTCACGCTCACCCGCTGGCACAATGGATCAGCCACGACGCTGGTAGGCGCTGCCGCGGACTTCCATTCCATCCGCGCTGGGGGAGTAAACGAGCAGGGCGACGTGGCTTTCGTCGGCGGGCATTACGGCGACTTGGGCGAGTGGTTGGGAGCATCGTACTATCGTACAAATGGCACGACCACCACCTACATTGCCGGCCCGTTCCCATCCGCAGTGGGTACGCCACGAATGAATGATTCCGGCGCCATCGCTTTCTGGGCGTTGTTGGATAGCGGCGACGAAGGAATCTTCGTGGGCGACGGCGGACCGCTCACGACCGTCGCGATCGCCGATCCAACCACGCCGTTCTACGAATTCCAAGACGACATAGACATCAACAATCAGGGGACGGTTGCGTTTACTGCCCGACTGTGGGACGGCACCTTCGGCATCTTCGTCGGCGACGATCCGGTCAATGACAAAGTAGTCCAAATCGGCGATCTCCTCTTCGGCCAGCGGGTGAGCGGCCTGGGGAGACCGCACCTGAACAATCGGGGTGACATTGCGTTTTGGTTTGAAGTCCTCGACCCCCGCGTGACCAACGGCCATTGGTCCGGCATCGCCTTGGCCGTGAACGAGTCGCCCCTCGCCGGCGACTTCAACAACGACAGCACCGTCGATGCGGCCGACTACGTCGCCTGGCGCAAGGGCCTCGGACCAACTTACACCCAAGATGACTACAACATCTGGCGGGCCCATTTCGGCGAATCGGCCGGCAGCGGGGCAGGTGCGGCGATCAAGTCGCCGCACGCCGCCGTGCCGGAGCCGAGCATGTTGGGGCTAGTCGCAATGGCCCTGCTGGCGCGGCGAGGCGCTCGGCGGTGGCCCAGCGATCGAACATCAGCGATTCGATATGTAACTCATCACGGTCAACTAACAACGAGCCACTGATCAAAACAAAAACGGCCGCTGAGGTCTCGCCAGCAAAAGTGATCCCTCAGCGGCCCGCGGCTGCCACGGCGCTTGGTCTGCGCCGAGAACGGCCGTTTTTATTGTATCGCAGACCAACCAGGTCAACAGAAAGTAAACCATGTTTTCTCGCACGTATCGATTCTTGGCGTTCGCGGCGATCGCGGCCACCGTCGCCGCGCTCTCGTACGATCCGTTGCTGGCCGCCAAGCCGGGCGGCGGCGGTGGTGGCGGAGACAGCGGTGGGGGAACCATCTATTTCAATCAAGTCGTAGATAACGCCTATGAGTTCCGTCGGATGAATTCCGACGGCAGCGGAAAGACGTCGCTGCCGATAGCCGCCGGGGAACCGAGCCGCACGCTGCACGCCGGGCACCGCTGGTTTCTGCGCCGAACCCGTCCTTGGCAACTATCCCGACGGCGGCCAACGCTTCGAAATTTTTGCCTATCGCGACGACGGCGTCTCGTTTCCGTTGACGAACGATCCCGACTTGGAAGGTATCGACGATATCCACTGGCAGCCGGGCGACGTCGCCATTTCTTGGGTCGCCCAGCGCTGGGACAGCGAGACTAACCAGGTCGTCGAGACAGGAGTCTATGAAGTGCTGCTGGTGTACGACGGGTCGGGCGACCTCTTGGGCGTTGTACCGGAGTCGGTGATGCTGCTGTGGTCGGAGCCGGACATCGGCTCGCACGACTGGTCGCCCGACGGCACCCGAATCGTCTATAACCTCCAAACTACGAATGAACTGTGGATTGCCGACGTAGTCACCGACGAGATCGATCTGCTATACGCCGGTCCCGCGAATGGTGCGGTTTGGTCGCCGGATGGCTCGACGATCGCGTTTCACGAGGCCGTGTACAAGGGCAACATCAAGACAATAAAAACCGATGGTAGCGGACTCACCACGATCGTGCTCTCTGGCAATGGGGGTAACCCGAAGCAGGCCAGCACTCCGCACTGGTCGCCCACCGGCAGCCATCTGATCTACTCCGTTTGGTGGAACGACGGCTTTGACGCTTTTTACAACGACGTCTATCGCGCCAAGGCCAACGGCAGCGGCAAGACCAACTTGACGCCTGACAGCGAATACTGCGCAGCCAATCGGCTGGCGCTGAGCCGGTGAAAAGTGCGCTTGCCGGCGCTCGCCATTTAGTAATGAGCGTGGAGTGCCAATGTACTCGACAGGTTGCGGAAGTGTTGCACAAGTGCCCGAGAGGAATCATATGAACGCCACACAACAATTCGCGTTGACCGCGCTCGCTGCTCTTTCGTTAGTACTTCCGGTTCAGGCGGCCCACCTCTATCGCCTTACTGACCTTGGCGATCTGCCTGGCGGGGCCGATTCCAGCAATGCGAACGCCATCAACAACAGCGGCCAAGTGGTTGGCGCTAGTGGCGCGGCTACAGGTAGTCGTGCGTTCGTCTGGACCAGCGGCGGCGGCATGGTCGATGTCGGGGACCTGCCGGGCGGAGATAATTATAGCGTTGCCAACGGTATTAACGACAATGGTCAGGTTGTCGGCATCAGCATTGCGGCTTCGGGAGCTCGCGCGTTTCTTTGGACCAGTGGCAGCGGCATGATGGACCTGGGAGACCTGCCAGGTGGGCGCCACTACAGCAGTGCCCACGGAATCAACGACAGCGGCCAGATTGTCGGTGGTAGTGGAGCAGTCCTCGGCCAGGTCTTGCCCCTAGGTGATCACGCCTTTCTCTGGACGACCGCAAGCGGCATGCAGGATATCGGTGAGCTGCCCGGAGGTTACGATCACGCTTGGGCGAGCGCCATCAACAACAGCGGTCAGGTCGTCGGCACTAGTCCAGCGGTCTCAGGCTATCGTGCGTTCCTCTGGGCCAGCGGCGGCGGCATGATGGACCTAGGGACGCTGCGCGGCGGGACCGATGAGAGTTTCGGCCATGACATCAACGAGAGCGGCCAAGTCGTGGGATCTAGCCGGGCGGCCGACTTCAGCTATAGCCATGCCTTCCTCTGGACTAGCGGCGCTGGAATGACGGACCTGGGTGAGCTGCCCGGTGGGCCGAATGCCAGCTATGCCAGGGGAATCAACGATAGCGGCGAGGTAGTCGGATACAGCGATATCGAGGGCAGCAGCGCCGCCTTTCTTTGGACCAGCTTCAGCGGCATGCGGAACCTCAACGACCTGCTGGATGTCTCAGGCACCGGATGGGCGCTGTTCTCAGCGATGGCCATCAACAATTCCGGACAGATTGTGGGCACTGGTTCCAATCCCGACGGACACAGCCGCGCGTACCTTTTAACACCCGCCCCGGAACTACAAGGCGATTACAACCAGAACGGGACGGTCGACGCCGCTGACTATGTCGTGTGGCGCAAGAGCGGCGGTTTGCAAGAAGGATACAATTCTTGGCGCGCCAATTTTGGCCAAGCGGATTCGATTAGTCCGTCGGTGCCTGGCGACTACAACCTCGACGGCACGCTGGACGCGGCTGACTACATCGTGTGGCGGAAGATCGATGGCACTCAGGCGGAATATGACACGTGGTGCGCAAACTTTGGCAACACGGCCGGCAGCGGTTCGGCGCTACCCTCCGCCGAACCGTTGTCGGCCGCCGTGCCCGAGCCGGGCACGATCGTGCTTCTTGCCATGACCATCTTGCTGGCGATTGGAACGCCGCTTGGCCGCAGAATCTGACTTTGCCTAACTTTGCTGTCGCGCAATATCTTCGAGAACTCGTCGTGGCACGCCGATGTCGCACACGTGAACCATGCCCAGAAATAGTTTGGCCGCCGGCTGCGCGAAGCCGGTTTTCATTGCGGCGAATGTGCAGGTGTGATCGGCCCGCACGGTATGGGTGGCCGGCTTGCCGGTGTCGCAATCGAGGCCGCTGGGGACGTCGACGGCCAGCACTTGTGTCTTTGCTAGCCGCTGGTTCATCCAATCGATGGCCGCATCGAAAGGTGGCCGCGGCTCGCCGACGGCGCCGGTGCCGAGCATAGCGTCGATCAGCCACGCGGCGCCTGCGGCGTGGTGTTCGAGCAGGTTGTGAATTTCGGAAGTAGCTCCGCCGAGCCGAGGCGAACCTTCACGTAGGCGAGTCTCTCCGATCGAAGATTCGCCGTGGCGAAGTCTCGCATCCGCGTCTCGGACTGGCGCGGCTACGTGTGCCGCTTGGCTCGCGGCACCTGCCTCAGACGGCCCGGCTCGCTGCTGAAATAGATCGATAATTGTGATGCGGCACTTCTGTAAGACTTTGAAGTTTGTGTCCGCATCGCCGCGGAGTTCTTCCGGCGAGCACAACAAGATTACACGGCACTCGTGGCCGCGGATCGCCAGATGCCGGGCGATGACGAAGCCGTCGCCGGCGTTGTTGCCTTTGCCGCAAAGGATTGCAACGGGGCCGTTGATACCGAGTCGCTCCAAAACATCGACGCAGCCCCGGCCGGCGTTCTCCATGAGCACGATGCTCGGGATGCCGTACTCTTCGGTGGCGCGGCGATCGAGATCGCGCGATTGCTCACGGGTCAGCAAACGATCGTTCATACCGCGAGCGTACTTTGGCAGTGCGGTTGGGGCAACGCCGGACCAAGGGCAACGCCGGAACAGTTCGATTCGGCGTTGCCGCCGACGCTAATCCATCAGCAATTGCCCGATCGTTGTTACCACGAGTACGTCGTGCCATCGAGTTTGATTACCAGCGGCTCATCCAGCGCGAGGTACTGGGCGACGTGCTTGCCATGGCGATCGACCAGCTCGAAGTATTCGCGGCTGTAGCGCTCGATCTTGCGGGCCGCTTTTTCATCATCGTCGGTCACGGTGGAATCGACCAATTGCTCGCCGCGCTGGAAGAATGTCTTGCGGCCGATCTGGCGGATGTTGCGCGCCTCTTTGTCGCGATCCTCCGAGGCGTCGTAGTATCGCACGTTTCCGCCGAAGTAGCCGCCTCCGGCTGCTTGAAGACCATCTGTCGCCGGACCGCTCGCGCCACGGCCGTCGTAGCCGCCACCACCGTAACCGCCGCGGCCCCGTGCGCCTGATAGCGGCCGGCTGGCCGCGGCCGCGGGGGCTTGTTCAGCAGTTTGCAGGCTGAGTTTTTCTCTTCGTTGTGAGAATCCATATCGGCCCGAGACTTCCGCAAGTTGCTCGACTTCATTCAGCGTGCGCTCGCGGTTCAGCGCGAGATCGCGCACCTGGCTGGTTTCATCTGCGAGGAACGAGGTGTACGGCGTGAGAATGCCGTGCTCGGTCGCCAAGGCGACCAGCTCGTTCACGAGCTCTTGATTTCGGCCTTTGAGATCGATCTCGTCGATGATCTCGCCAACTCGTCGCGTAGCCCATAGCTTGGCGACAAAAGCGTTCGTGTCATCGTCGCTCTTGTCCACGAGCTTTGCCGGGAAGTCGAACGTTTTTGTGTCGTCGCCGATCTTGCCCTCGACCTTTACCTTGGCCGCACCGGCCGCGCGGTATCGACCGACCAGCACCACCTGGTCGCCGGCAAACAGATCGAACTCGCCCTTAGGATACACGCGGCTGACCGGGGATGCGCTCGACTCCGAGTCTTTTCCTTCGCGCTCCACGTCGAACGTCACTTTCACATCAGTCATCACCGGGGCGCCGATCTTGCGATACAGTGCCGCGACCGAGGCCTCGATGTCCTCGTTCGGCCGAACGTACTGGCTGAGGCCGAAGTTGGAGCGGGCCAGCTTGTCTAGTAGCCGGCTGTTGACGTCGTAGCCGACGCCGAAGGCGAACACGCGCGCCCGAATGTCGTTCTGTTCCTCGCTGTGCTTGACGATGGCCGACTCGTTGGTTTCGCCGGTTGTCGGCAGGCCGTCCGTTAGGAACAGCACGTAAGTCGGACGCTTCTTTTCGGCAAGCATATCCAGGGCGCGCTTGAGCGCGCCGTCGATGTTCGTGCTGCCGCCGGCATATAGGCCGTCGACGAAGCCGACGGCCGCTGCCCGCGTTTCGTCGTTAAACTTTTCCAGCTCGGGACGGAAGGTGCTGATTTCGCTGTCGTAGGCGACAATGTTGAACAGGTCGCCTTCGCGGAGGTTGTTGAGCACGAACTTGGCCGCGCCCTTGGCCTGTTCGATTTTTTCGCCGCTCATGCTGCCGGAGCGGTCGACGACGAACACCACGGTTTTCGGCAGAGGTTTTTCATCGTCGGACTTCACTTCGGGGCTCGCCAACAGAAGGAAGTAGCCTTCTTCATCGGACTTCGGCCGATAGCTCACAACGCTCGCGGCGATGCTTTCTTCGCCGCTGTCGAAGAACAGGCGAAAATCTTCGCCCGGGATCGTTTTTTCAGCGTCGAACTTGGCAACGGCATGCGTTTTGTCGGACCGGTCGATCTCCACTTTGTGCGTTGCCGAGTAAACATTCTTGATCGGCTGGCTGCTCTCGATCGCCACGCGAATTGCCAACTTGTCGAGCGGCTCGCAAGTGTACTTGGCGGTGCTCAGCGGAAAGATGAAGTCAGTGAGGCCGTAGTTCTTGCGCAGCAGTTGCGAGTAACGTAGCGTGACGGTTCGTTTCGCACCGGGCGGGATTGGGAACACGCTGGTTTGAAACATGCCAGTGCCGACCCATTCCAGAAGCGCCGGGTCCTGGTTCTTGCGAACGATTTCCTCGTAACGCCGCCGGGCGTCTTCCTTCGACAGCAATTTGGCCTCGTACTCTTTTCCGTCCACGAGCAATGTCAGCTGGTCGATGGCGCCATCGTACGGCAGCGGGAACATGAAGCACACTTCCATCTGCGTGCTGCCGACGTTTTGAAATGTTTGCGCCACTTGCACGCGCGCGACTTGGTCGGTGAGCTTCGCGTTGACTTCCAGCGAATCGATCTTGTAGGTCGACGCCGGCGGCTGCGGAACGGGGCGCGGCGGAATCGGCCGCGGCGGCCAGATGTGCGGCCGCGGCAGACGAATCGTTTGATCCACGCGCACGTCTACGAGAACGCCCTGAGCGAATGCGCTGGCGCCAATGCCCATGATTGCCATTACGGCGACAACGATTGAGACATGACGATCTTGGAACATGGCACTGCTCCTGATTAAGGCGAGTCGCATAACCCCCGGCTGAGCTGGGGGCTGTCGGTATTTTTTCAAATGGAGAACACGAAAGAGATAATGTTTTGACGTTGCGAGTTGGAGAAAAGTTTCGCCGGCGGGCAAAGCCCGCATTCTGTGCAGATTTCCGAGTCCAGGCCGGATTCCACTTGCCCAAAATGGGCGACTTAGTGATGATCGCGGCCTTTAAGTGAAACAGGCCAGGCGCGGCATCCCTGCCGCGTCTGCCTGTGCACCAGACGAGCTGGTGCTGTGCAGGGACGGAAGCTGTTGCGTGCCAGGCGTGAAGGTTAATTCGATGACTTGCTGTCAGATTATTCTTGCGCTTGCGCTGTCGTCGTTTGGATGCCAACCTTGGGCGGCGCAGCCAATTGCGCCGATGGCGCCTGCGCCGGCGATCGCGGGGCCCTATCCGCTGACTTCTGCACCGCCGACGCTCATCTTGCCGGCTCCGCCGTACTTGGAGACGTCGCCGGTAGTGGTGGAACCGGCACCGCAAATGGTTCCCATTTATCCGCCGCCGGGTCCTGTCGTTCCGCTTCCGAGCCAGACACCAGGTTCGATCTTCGGACCACCAATTGATGCGCAGGGGGCCGGGCCGATGTTTCCGCCACCGGTCGTAACCGGGCCGGCGGCGCCGATCGGCCCGCTTACGCAAGTTGCCCCGGGCGGATCCGTTTCTCCTCAATTCGGCTTGCCGCCCGGTCCTGAAATAGTAGGGGGGATGATGAACCCGATTGCGGTTCCAGTTGCCGACGAGAATCTTGCGTGGGACCAGATCGCCGACGTGGTGAGCGACTATTTCACGATCGCCCGCGAGCAGCGCGCCGCGGCGCCGGCGAAGTGGTGATGGAAGGCTTCATCGAGACGGCGCCGCAAGACGGGGCGACGTGGCTCGAGCCGCATCGTCGCGATTCGGTCGGCAGTTTCAATCGCTGGGAAAGCACATTCCAGACGATTCGCCGGCGAGCCGTGGTGCGCAGTTATTCCGGATGCGGCCGGCTATCTTGTCGAAGTCATTGTCGAGAAAGAACTGGAGGACTTGCCGAAGCCCGAGCATGCAACGGCGGGCGCAGCGACTTTCCGCAACGACAGTTCACTTCCGAGCCGGCGATTGGAACAAGTGGGCCACACGCGGTCGTCGCCGCGCTGGATTCCGCTGGGCCGCGATCCTCCGCTAGAACAGCGTATGCTGGCCGAAATTCATGCTCGCCTGACAGGCATTCATACGGGCGGCGGGTCGGTCTTCGTGCCGTAGTTTAAAGTCGTCGATTATCGACGCGTTGGACGACGACGGCGAATTGCCCCTATCGAGCCTGCACATCGCGCCAATTGCAACCGTCGACGGTTCGGGAACACCCGACATTGCGCCGCCGGCGGGCGTTTGAGCCCGGCGGCCAAGATTGGTTTTCCATACCGTGTAATCGGCGTCATCGACGCGGCCGTCGCCATTTCCATCCGCGACACCGCCGAGCTGGCCAAACGCCTTGCGCCATACAACGTAGTCGGCCGCATCCACGACACCATTCCCGTTGTAGTCGCCGGCGGGATTCTCGACGCCCGGATCTTGGTTCAAGAGCAGCCGCACGCTGTTCGGACCGTACTGCAACTGCCACGAGAGCGAAGCAGGCATGGCCGGCAGAATCGTGCTGGCGAACGTGTCGATGACGCCGGCATCGGCCGCAAGAAACTCAAAGCTTTGGCCTGCGATCGGCACAAACCCGGAAACTAGTCTGACATTCAGCGTGCCACCGAGCGTAGCCGTACCACTGATATCCAGCTTGTCATACTGCTGGCCGGGAATTATCCCGCCCAACTCGACCGTCAGCATGCCGGATGTTTGGATGTAATTGCCGGTAATCGTTGTCACCGCGGTTGACGCGCCGGGCGAAAAATTTCCGCCCTGGTTCGTCAGGTTGCCGACAACCGCAGAAGTTCGCAATTCGCCGCCGGTGAATTGAAGTCCGGCGCCGGCCTCACGTTCAATACGGTCAACGGCCACCAATCCGCCATCCATCGAAAACGCGCCGGCATGCCGATGCGAATCGCGTTGGCGCCATTGATGGCGGCAGTTGCGCCGCTGAGCTTCACTTGCCCGCCGTTAATCGCAAGGTCGCCCCCAAACGTGTTGTTGCCCTTAAGAGTCAGCACACTCGTGCCCGACTTGGTGACGCTGCGGGACTCATAAAAGTCCTTAAGACCTCCCGTAATAATGAAATCCTGCGTTCCGTTGCCCACGACCTCCAAGTTGTCGAACAGCTGCAGATCGGTGTGAATCTGGAACTGAAAGCGGGCCGCGGTTCCGGACGAAGTGGCATCCAATCGGATCTTGGGCAACGCGCCAGTAAGGCTGTCGACAAACAGCAGCGGGTTTCCGCTCGGTCCGCCCGCAAACGGAAACGGATTCGTAAAGTTTCCGGTGAGGCGGATTTCGTTGACCATCATCGGCTGGCTGGTATCACGCGTCATCGGATTAAACGCGCCGTAACTCGAAGTGTCCTTTGTGCGGAATTCCAAAATGAGGTTTGGATATCCGTCGGCGCGCCTCAGCTGCGCGGGCTCGCTCGTAGCCGCATTGGTCCACACGCCAAACACGTTGAACGAACTGTTATTCCCGGCATAGACGAAGTGGTCAAACGGATTCCCAAAGCTGTTACCCCAGCTGCGCTTACTCATGTTCGATTCCCACTCGGTCATCTCGCGGATCAAATCGGCGACGACGGCGGGATTCTGGGTGGAGACATCGGTAGTTTCGCCCGGATCGTTAGCGAGGTTGTATAAAACTGGCGGTCCGCCGGTGGGGGAACCGAGCTTCCAGTCGCCTTTGCGCAATGCCCAGATGTTATGCGTTTGCCAAACCAGCACGTCATGCGGATCCTGCGTGTTGGCGCCGGACAAGAACGGCTTTAGATCCACGCCATCACTGTTGAGTTGCTCGACGTCTCCACCGGCGGCGGCGTACACCGTGGGCAGAATGTCGTACATGGAGATGGGCTGGTCGTAGACGCCCGGCGCGACCCCGGGCATGTGAATGAAAAACGGAACGCGAATTCCGCCTTCCCAAGTCAAGCCCTTGCTGCCTCGCAAAGGTGTGTTCATTTCGGCGTAAGGGCCGCCATTGTCGTTCATGAACACGAAGATGGTAGGCTCGCCGCTGGCCTCGGCGGCCTCGACGACCCGGCCAATAGCGCGGTCCAGGGCGTACGTCGCCGCGGCAAGGCGCCGGGTTGGCTCATCGGTCACGTGCAGAAAATGGTTTGTGTCCGTTTGCTTTGCTTCAACGGGCGAGTGCGGCGCATTGGGCGCGAAATACAGAAAGTACGGATCGGCTTCCGATGTATGGCGGTTGATGAAATCGACCGCCTCATCGCCGAGACCGTCGCTGACATAGCGTCCCCAGACCGGATCGTTCGCGCTGGGGTTATTCGGATCCGTCGTGCCGCCGGCCCGGTATTCGGTTTCAACAATCGTGTCGCCACGACGCATTAAGTTTTCCGGCGCCCATTCGAAATAGTAGTGACGCGAGCCGCCCCAAAAGCCAAAGAATTCGTCGAAGCCCTTGTCCGGCGGCAGATTGACGCCATCTTCAAAGCCAAGGTGCCATTTGCCCACGGCTCCAGTCGAATAGCCGAGCCCCTTGAGGTGCTGCGCCATGGTAATTTGTTCCGCCCCCAATCCCTGATGCTGCGGCAGCGCGGTGGCCATCAAATCGATGTTGTAATAATAGCCGAAGCGCTGCTGGTATTGGCCGGTGAGCAGGCCAGCCCGCGTCGGACTGCAGAGCGGTGCGGCGGCGTAGCCTTGGCGGGCTACGACGCTCCGCGCCGCCAGTGCGTCGATATTTGGCGTTTGGTACTGCGTCGGGTGCCCATAGAGCGAGGCGTTGAACCCGTAACCTTCATTCGTTGCGTCGTCGGTGAGGATGACGACGACGTTTGGGCGTGTTGCCTGAGCTACTGTAGGCGTCGGCGCACTAATCGTCGCCACCACGGCGCCAATCGCGAAAAGTCCGCGCGCAAAGTTGCCCGTCAAAGGGCATCGAACGATGCTTTGATTCATGCTGCGTTACTCAAAGACGTTCCGCCGCGCTCGTCGTTGACGACGCGCAGCACCCGCGATGAGACAATAACCCCCAGCCGCTAGCCGCACGGACGGAACACCCTCATTTTAAGCCGGTTGGAAGGTGCGTCTAGCGAAAACCGTAGTTTTTCGGCGGATTAGTGCCGACAGGTTGACGCCGAAACAGGCTGAGAAGTTAGTCCGGCCTACCGCGTCGCCGTGCGTGACATATCCCTGTGCGGCCGGCCTAGCTGCCCGCATTTGCAGGGTTGCCGCTCGGTATGCCGAGCTTGGGCAGAGGAGCTGTCGGCGGCGCCGCAGCCTGGCTTGTCGCGGCCGGCAACTTAATAGTGAACGACGTGCCGATGCCGACGGTGCTTTCCACGCGGATCTTGCCTTGATGGGTTTCGACGATCTCGCGACAGGCGGCCAGGCCCACGCCGGTGCCGCCCTTGCCGCTGGCGTCTGGCCCCTGCTTGGTCGTGTAGTAGCGGTCGAAGATGCGGGGCAAAACGTCGGCTGGTATGCCGCTGCCCGTATCGCGCACCGTGAGGTCCACGGTGCCGGCTGCCGCGTCCGGCGCGATTCGAATGAATACGCGGCCGCCGCGGGGCATCGCTTGCCGCGCGTTGGTCAACAAATTAAACAGGACCTGCTGAATCTCGTTGCCGTGGACCAGCGCTTGCGGGGCCGGCTCACTTTTAAATTCAACTTGCACGCGATACTTTTGCATCTCGCGTTCCAAGAGCACGAGCGATTGATCGACAAGCATCGCCAGGTCAGTTGGAATGCGCTCTTGGCCGCGGTTGCGTGCGAACCCTAGCACGCTATTGGTGATTTTTTCTGCTCGTCCGGCGGCCGCCAGGATTTTGGCGAGCGCTTTGTCGCGCGAAGGTTCGTCTTTGTAACGCAGGCCAAGCTTGGCGTAATTGATGATCGTTGTGAGCACGTTGTTGAATTCATGGGTCGTCGTGCTCACAAGCTCGCCTAGCGCGGCCATTCGCCGTGAGCGCCGCAGCTCCTCTTCCAGCAGCTCGCATTGACGCTCGAGAGAAATATCGCCTTGTGACATGATCCGCCAAGCTTTTTCGCTGTGAACAAGGCGGCCGTGCTTGGGTCGAGAGCTATCGAGAGTGATAGCTTCCCCTACAGCCTCCACACCTTGCGCCCGCCGCCGGAGCATCGCCTTTTGCCCGGAAGAAACTACTTAACTTGTTGCCGCCTATCCGGTTGCGCTCCAGCAGTTGTATCGACGAACTTGGCTAGCCGACTGAAACGACACCGGTTAGAATCCGCAGCCCAGCGTTTGGTAAGTTCGGCGAGCCTAGCCGGACTTTGCTAGCGCACCGTCGACTGACGGTTCGGTTTGACCAAGTGGGGAGTATTTCGTCGACTTTGCAAGTACCGGCGCCGTGCAGATTCGCGGCGCCTACCGGGAGGCATGGATGCACACGGTGGAGCTATTGCAGGAAGCGGTGGAGGTTGCGCGGCGGCTGGGTTACGAAGTGCGACAGGACTGGCTGGGCGGCGACGGCGGCGGCCATTGCATCGTTCGCGGCCGGAAGTGGCTATTGCTCGACGTGGCCCAAACCGTCGAGGAACAGCTCGACGTCGTAGCCGAAGCGTTGCGCGGAGAGGCTGGCGCGGTTCGCGCCGTAAAATCACGCGAGCTTGCCAAGCGGCTTGAACTTCGCAGCGTGGCCTGAGGTGAGGAAGACAAGGAGACCGGGAGACAAGGAGACAAGGAGCTACACTTTTTTGGAGCCTTCTCCTTGTCTCCCCTTCTCCTTGTCTCCTTGTCTTTCCTAGAACAGCTCGCTAGGTTGGACGCGATAGGGAGCGACCCAATGTCCCGCGCGTTTAACCTACTCTTTGGCCTCATCGGCTATTTGCTGTTCGTTGCGGCAATTCTCTATGGAATTGGGTTCGTCGCTGACTTAGAGTTCGTGCCTAAGGGCATCAACGACGGCATTCCCACGACGATTACTTCCGCGCTTGTGATCAACGTTTCCCTGTTGCTTCTTTTTGCCGTGCAGCACAACGTGATGGCCCGCCCATGGTTTAAGGAGCGCTGGACGCGCTTGGTGCCGCCAGCCATCGAGCGCAGCACGTACGTCGCCGTGGCCAGCTTGATCTTACTTTTGTTGTATTGGCAGTGGCGGCCGATTCCGGAAGTTGTCTGGAACGTGGACAACAAGATTGGGCGAATCGTTTTGTGGGTCCTCTACTCCGCCGGATGGGCACTTGTGTTTATCAGCAGTTTCGTGATCGACCACTTCGAGCTGTTCGGCCTCAAGCAAGTGTGGCAACATTACAACGGGCGAGAGCAGGCGAGCGCCCCGTTCAGTGAGCGCTGGCTATACCGCTTGGTCCGCCACCCGTTGATGCTCGGATTTATCGTTGCCTTCTGGGCGGCGCCGACGATGACGCTGGGCCGGCTGCTGTTCGCGCTCGTCAATACAATTTGGATCCTCATCGCAATTCAAATTGAAGAACGCGATCTTGCGCGATTCCTCGGCGAGCCGTATCGCGATTATCGGGAGCGGACGCCGATGCTCTTGCCGCTGCCGCGAAAAACGCGGCGCAATGCGCCGATAAGCGGCGTCGAAATCTAACGATAGAGGCCTTGCCGCTTGATGTAATCGGCCACGGCTGACGGAACGGATCCTTCCAGCGATTCGCCGACTGAGATGCGGCGGCGGATTTCCGAACTGCTGACGTTGATTGGCGGCATCGCAATTAGCTGCGGCGGATTGTCGGCCGGGCACAGCGGAGCAATCGTGGATAGATCGGGCGCGGCTCGCCAGCGCGGGCGACGACTAATGGCTTCGCCATCCGAAAGATCTCCGCTGGTTCTTTCCAAGTGGGTACATCGCGCAGCGCATCGGCGCCCATGAGGAAGAATAGCTCTGTCTCCGGAAGTTCTATTTGAAGCTGACGCAATGTGTCGACAGTGTAGCTGTAGCCGCCGCGGTCGATTTCCAGGGTGCAGACGCGCCAGTTGAGTCGGGGCCCGACCATCGCTTCGCGATGGTGCCCGCGGCCCGGCGCGATTGACTCAGTTTCGTCGGATTCGATCGCCAGACGCAGCATTTCGATCCGTTGGTTATCTGTGGCTTGGGGTCCGCCGTGTTTAAGCGGCTGGATGGCCGTTGGCGTGAACCAAACTTCATCGAGATTCGCCTGATCATGACACGCACGCGCAAGTTCCAGGTGTCCGAAATGCACCGGATCGAAGCTGCCGCCGAAAATGCCCAGCCTGGGGGCTGACTTCGGCGGACCCGGCGCCCGGCTAATGCCGGTCGCCGGGTGCCCCAGTCGAGCCGGGGGTTCGGGGCTGGGGGCTGAAGTGCTCATCACGGTACGATACATTGTGGCCCCTTCAGCCCCCAGTCCCCCAGCCGCCAGTCCCCATGTCCTCTCAGCAGCAATCACTATTCGAGACCGAGCCGGCGCCGTGGGAGTTCGATGATGCGGCGGAGCAATTGGTGGCGACGGTGGTGCTTCCCGGCGGGCCGGAGGGCGAGTTCGATTACCTGATTCCGCCAGACATGGTCGCCGGCGTGCCGGCAGAGAAACTCGTGGAGCCGGGCCGGCGAGTTCGGGTTCCGCTGGGCCGCGCGAACCGCAGTCTCGTCGGCTATTGCGTCGCCGTGGATAGCAAGACCGTCGGCAGTCGGCGGCTCAAGTCAGTAGCCGCGGTCGTTGACCGGCAGCCGATTCTCTCGCCCGCCATGTTGCGGCTCACGCGCTGGATGGCCGACTACTACCTCTGTCCTTGGGGGCAGGTTTTGGAAGCGGTCGTGCCAGCGGGAGTGCGCTACGAGGCCGGCACGCGCGACGTGCGACTGCTGCATGTAGCCCCCGAAACGCCTCAACGGATCGGCGATTTGAAGTTGCCCACCAAGCAGGCCGATGTGCTTAGAACCCTCGCAGCGAGCGCACGGCCCCTTTCGCTGAAGGAGCTCACCGTGCGCGCTGGCTGCACGGTTGCACCGATCAATCAGCTTCGCAAGAAGGGGTTGATTATCGAAACGGTGGAACGACTTAGCACCGAGCGAGACGCTTCGACCACCTGTGCACGACAGCCAGCTCACGAGCTGAATCCAGACCAGGCTCAAGCTCTCGAAGCGATTCGCGATGCGCTGCACGCGGCCGCGCACCGCACGATTCTGATCCACGGTGTCACGGGCAGCGGCAAGACGGAAGTCTATATCCAGGCGATCCAGGAAGTCGTTCGCTTCGGCCGGCAGGCGATCTTACTAGTGCCGGAAATCAGTCTCACGCCGCAGACCGTGGGCCGGTTCCGTTCACGGTTCGATCGCGTGGCGGTGCTGCACAGCCACATGAGCGACGTCGAGCGTCACGCCCATTGGCGGCGGATTGCGCGGCGAGATCGAAGTGGTTGTCGGCGCACGCAGCGCAATTTTCGCGCCCACTCCCCAATTGGGGCTGATCGTGCTCGATGAGGAGCACGAAACGACGTTCAAGCAGGAAACTGCGCCGCGGTATCATGCGCGAGACGTCGCACTGAGGCGCGCCGCGGACCAGAACGTGCCGCTTGTTTTGGCCAGTGCCACGCCCTCGCTGGAAAGCTGGCACCGCGCCGCAGCGAGGCAAGTTTCAATTGGTTGAAATGCCGCGACGCGTGATGGGATTGCCGCTGCCGGCCGTGCGGACAATCGACCTGCGCGACGAAGTGCACAGCAAGTTTTCGCGCGGCGCCATCAGTCGGCCGTTGCATCGGGCCATGGACGAAGCGCTGCGCGACGGCGGACAAGTGATTTTATTGCTCAACCGCCGCGGCCACTCAACGCACATTCAATGTCCCGCCTGCGGCCATGCCGCGCGATGCCCGCAATGCGATCTGGCGCTCACGTTTCATCGCCAGGAAAGCATTGCCGTTTGTCATTACTGCGATTATCGCGCCGAGGCGCCGAAGACTTGCTCCGCGTGCAATTTTGCGGGGCTACGATTCAGCGGACTGGGCACGCAGAAGCTTGAAGCGGAGGTCCGAGCGCGCTTCCCTGATTACGTCTGCTTGCGAATGGATGCCGACAGCATGCGCGCGCACGGAAGCCATGAGCGAGCGCTTGCGGCGTTTCGCGACGGACAAGTGCGAATCCTGTTGGGCACGCAAATGATTGCCAAGGGGCTAGATTTTCCTAACGTGACGCTGGTGGGCGTGGTGAACGCCGATACGGCGATGCATCTGCCCGACTTCCGCGCCGCCGAGCGAACGTTTCAACTCGTGACGCAAGTAGCAGGACGCACGGGACGTGGTCCGCAAGGGGGCCGTGTGCTGGTGCAAACGCTTTGTCCCGATGCGCCGGCCATCGTGGCAGCGGTGCGCCACGATTTGGCAGCGTTCGCTGCGCAGGAGCTGGCGCACCGCGAGCCGCTTGCGTATCCGCCATTTACGTCGATGGTGCGCATCGTAGTCCGCGGCGCAGCGGAGCGAACGGCGAAGGCCTTTGCCGAGGAAATTGCAAGCCGGCTTCGCTCCAGCACCGAATCGGATGCTGATCTGGTGCGAATTCTCGGCCCGGCCCCGGCGCCGATCGCCAGGCTGCGCGGGAACTACCGCTTCCAACTTCAACTTCAATGCCTCGACGGAGAGCTATTGCGCCAGCGAGTGCGCACTGCGACTGCGGACCTGAAATCACCGGAGGGCTCCGGCTGGATCGTCGACGTTGATCCGCTAGACATGATGTAGCGAGGAGCTAAACCGCAAGCGGCGACAGGTGCGCTCCACTACTACATAGCCGTCCAACCATGCTTGCGGTTTAGCGCTTATCCCCGCTTCATTGCACTTGGAACCCTCGCGATGCTGGCCGTACAATTAGAGGCATGTCCTACCGGACTTTTAAGCGCGTGTTGGGCGAGACGAACCTGGAGCGCAAGTGCCGCTGGTGGTTCGGCTTGTCTCTTGTGGTGTTGCTTACGATCAGCTTCACCTGGTATGGGCGGCGCACTGATAAGCTCGTCGATGACCGGATCAAAACGCTTAGCGAGGAGCTGTGGCGCGCCGGCTGGCAGAAGCTGCATATCGAAAAGCTCGCGGAAACTGAAAAGTTGCTCTCGGAAATCGGAGAACAGGCGAATCGAGGCGACCAGGCAGATCTGTCTTCAAATCTGTATGCAAGACTGGCCCAGAGCAGCGAAGCGTTGGGGCGAGATTTTGAATGGCATGCGCTGCTTCCTCCCACAGCGGACTTGAAGCACGGATATCGCACCGAGGACTATTTTCCCGACGAGGACGAGCGACGGTTGATTAATGACCGTGGCTGGTTCAGCGGAACGACGGCCGCGGAACTTGCGCCGCGGCGCGCAAGGTGCCCAAGTCGTTTAGCCGCTCGAACCGCATCGATGGCCGGCAAGTGTATCAGTACTATCAGCCGATGGTCGCCAGCGCTTCCTGTGTGTCGTGTCACAAGTTGCTGGGAGCGGCGCCGAATGACGAGCTTAAAGAAGACGACGTTATGGCCGTCGTGCGCGTAACGATCGACGACCAGGAAACGGTCGACGCTCTGGTAAAGAATCGCGCCATCTTGTGGGCGGTGGCCGTCGTTGTCGGCTTTCTTTCGATGTTTTCGTTGTGGGCAGTGGTGCGATACGTAATTGTCAAACCGGTGACTCACCTCCGCGACGTTGCCAACGCCGTCCGCGAAGGCGACGTCGAGCAACGGGCCGTGATTCGCACGGGCGATGAGTTCGAGGAGCTGGCCGCCGCGTTCAACCGCATGTTGCGGCAGTTGTTGAGCCAGCAGAGCGAGCTGCGCAACGTCAACGACGAGCTGGACGATCGGCTGGACGATCTGGCCCAGGCCAATATGAAGCTCTATGAGATGAACCGCCTCAAGAGCGACTTCCTGGCAACGGTGAGCCATGAGCTGCGCACGCCGCTGAACAGCATTCTGGGCTTCAGCGATGTGTTGAGCGGAATCGACTTGCTCGACGACAAGCAGAAGCGGTACGTGGGCAACATTCAGCGCTCCGGCCGGATGCTGCTGGAGATGATCAACGACATCTTGGACCTCGCCAAGATGGAAAGCGGCAAGATGGAAGTGCGGCTGAGCGAGTTCAAGATCAGCGCGCTCGTGGCGGCCCAGTGCGATATGGCCCGGCCCCTGGCCGAGAAGAAAAACATCGATCTCGACTGCGGCGCGTCGCCAAACTTGCCGCCGCTGCGGCAAGACCAGGCGAAAGTCCAGCAGATTCTCAACAACTTGTTGTCGAACGCGATCAAATTCACGCCCGACGGCGGCCGGATCATGGTGGCCGCCGAGCGCGATGACTTGGGGGACTTGCGATTGACCGTGGTCGATACGGGCATCGGAATCAGCGCGGAAGACCAACAGCTCGTGTTCGAAAAATTCCGTCAGGCGACGGGCGGGCTGCCGGATGGCGATGCCATGACGCGCGAGTATTCCGGCACGGGCCTGGGGCTGTCGATTGTCCGCGAGCTGTGCCGCCTGTTGGGCGGCGACGTTTCGCTGGAAAGCGAGCTGGGAAAGGGCAGCACGTTTACGCTTCGCCTCCCATGGCGGCTTGAGGAAATGCCGCGGCTCGATACGCAGCTTCGAGAGGACCTTGAGGTTCTTTCCCGAACTGCGCCTGTTATCGGTGCGCCCGCGGCAAGCGTCGCGAGCGTCGAAAGCCAGGGTTCGGGAGTTTGATTCGATTTGCGGATTTCGGATTGCGGATTGCGGAGTAATCGATTTCAATCCGAAATCCACAATCCGAGATCAAACGCTGAACTGTGCCTACGCATTGGCCAGCTCACTCCTTACCCACCGTCGAACTTTTCACGGACGGCGCCTGCAGCGGCAATCCGGGGCCGGGCGGCTGGGCGTTTCTGCTTCGGCACCCAGCATCCGGCAAAAAGCTCGTGAGCTCCGGCGGAGAGCCGGTGACGACCAATAACAAGATGGAGCTGACGGCAGCCGTTCGCGGGCTGGAATCGCTCAAACGCCGCAGCGACGTCGAGCTTTTCACCGACAGCGTGTACGTGGGCAAGGGCATCAGCGAATGGTTGCCCAAGTGGAAAGCCAACGGATGGCGGCGCAAAGAGAAGAACAAGCTCGTGCCCATTGCCAACGAAGAATTGTGGCGCGAGCTCGATCAGTTGTTGGCCAAACATCAGGTGAAGTACACGCGCGTGGCCGGCCACAGTGGCCACGAGGAAAACGACCTTGTCGACAGGCTCGCGGTCGAGGCGTATCAAAAGTATCTGTAGCGTCGGCGAAGGGCTTTGCGTCGGCCGCAAGGCCGAATCTACCGCCGCCACGGCCGTCACGTTTAAACATCTCCCGGCCCTATCTCCATCGCCGTAGAATGACGGCATGAGCGGCACGTCATCTCACGCTCGCGGGTCAGCCAACAAATCCGCGCCAGCCGACGCCGGCCGAGGTATTGGCCACGCCTGTGGAATTTGTGCGCGGCGTCGGGCCGCAACGGGCAGCGGCTCGTCGAGCGGCTCGATATCCGCACGGCCGGCGATCTTGTTTTTCTCTTTCCGCGAGATTACCAGGATCTCACCGATCGGCGCGAGATCGCCGAGCTGGAAGAAGGCAAGTTGCAAACAGTCCGCGGCGAGGTCGTCGAGATCGACGCCCGCAGCAGCGGGTTCGGCAAGAGCGTCGTCGGCGTGTTGGTGCGGAAGGGCAATGATTACTTGCGTGCGCTCTGGTTCAACCAGCCGTTCATGCGTGAGAAGTTTCGCGAGGGGCAGCACGTGCTTCTATCGGCTAATCCGCGGCTGCGAGGCGGACGCTGGGAGATGCCCCACCCGCGCGTCACATGGCTCGACGGCGCGGAGGACCAGCCGGAAATGCGGCTCTTGCCGTTGTACCCGCTCACGGAAGGGCTGACGCAATTCCAAATGCGCCGCATGGTGAGTGGAGCCATCGAACTATGCTCGTCGATCCTTGAAGAAGTCTTCCCCGAACCGCTGCTCGAGCACTACGACCTCATGCCGCTTGCCGAAGCGCTTCCAGCCATTCATTCGCCTCGCGATGCGGACGAGCTGGAGCGAGCCCGCAGGCGGTTTGTGTTCCAGGAATTGTTTGTGCTGCAGTTGGCTGTGGTGGCCCGGCGCTGGCAGCACCGCGTTGGCTTCCGTGCGCCGCGGCTGGAGGCGACGGCCGACGTCGACGCCCGGATTGAGCGGCTCTTTCCTTTCGAGCTAACGGCGGGCCAGCGGGCGGCCATCCGCGATGTCGCTTCCGACATATCGAGTGAAACACCCATGAATCGCCTGCTGCAAGGCGACGTGGGAAGCGGCAAAACGGTCGTCGCCGTATATGCCATGCTGCTCTGCGTCGCGCGGGGCTATCAGGCAGCACTGATGGCGCCGACGGAGATCCTGGCCCGGCAGCACGCCGAGACACTGGGCGGGCTGTTGAGAACAAGCCGTGTGCGGCACCTGCTGCTTGTAGGCGGCCTTACGGCGAAACAGCGCGATGCGGCGCTGGCCGATATTGCCGCCGGCCAAGTCGACCTTGTCATCGGCACGCACGCCGTGGTGCAGCGCGACGTTCAGTTTGCCAAGCTCGGGCTCGTGGTGATCGACGAGCAGCATAAATTCGGCGTGCGGCAACGGGCCGCTTTGCGGCAGGGCGAGCGGTCGCCGCACTATCTCGTGATGACGGCCACGCCCATTCCACGCACCATCAGCATGACGCTGTTCGGCGACTTGGATGTCACGACGCTGCGCGAAATGCCGCCCGGCCGGCAGGAGGTCCGCACATACATTGTGGAACAGTCAGACCAGGCGCGCTGGTGGCATTTCGTGCGTGACAAGCTTCGTGCCGGCCGGCAAGCGTATGTCGTTGCCCCGCTGGTGGACGAGTCGCAGTCCGTCGCGGCTACCAGCGTGGCGGAAGCATTTGAGCGGCTCACCAACGGTGAGCTTGCCGACTTTCGCGTGGGGGTGATCCATGGCCGGATGACGTCTGAAGAAAAAGAACAAGCGATGTCGAATTTTCGCGCGGGCCGCACGCAGGTGCTCGTTTCCACAAGCGTGATTGAAGTTGGCGTGGACGTTCCCAACGCGTGCATCATGGTGATCGATTCGGCTGAACGCTTTGGATTGGCTCAATTGCATCAACTGCGCGGTCGTGTGGGGCGGGGAAAGCTGGCCGGCTTTTGCGGTGTGCTCGCCCACGAAGGACTGCTGCCGCAAGCCGCGCGCGGCTCGAGGCGTTTGCGGCCACGGCGGACGGTTTTCAATTGGCCGAGATGGATTTTGAACTGCGCGGACCGGGAGACCTATTTGGCACCGAGCAGCATGGATTGCCACCGTTGCGCGTGGCCGACCTGCGACGGGATCGTTCAGCTCTGGAAGACGCCCGCGTAGCGGCGCAGCAGCTATTCGCTGATGATCCCGGCCTGAAGCGTCCGGAGCACTCTCGCCTTCGCCGCCAAATGCTCGTGCGTTACGGCAATGTCCTGGAGTTGGCCGACGTGGGATAGCGTACATCCGGGCGACGCCAAATCGAACTGATCTCATAGGAGTTCATCCTCCATAACCTGTTCCGCAGATTGAGTTTACGGACCTCCCACGCTTTTTGTGGGCGATCGAGCGTTGGGCCTCCGCATTTATTTTTTGCGGTTGCTAACCTATTTCTCCTTACCGGTTCCTTGCATAATGAGACGCTTCGTTTATTCTGAAGGACTGAAGAAGTTTTCGGCTTGTCGGGGCAACTGGTCTGGGAGGACGGTGCGCTTGCGCTTTCGGGCCTTTCCACGTCAGTCCGCAGTGAATCGACAACATAGTTAAACCGGCGTCGACGACGTCAAACAGCTACGAGAGGAGAGCTAATGTTTTTAGCAACAAGCGTGTGGGGGTCTCGTTGCGCGCGCCGCATCTCGAGAATCACTGCGGCACGATCGTCGACTATTCTCTCGATTATTCTTGGCGCCGCCCTCAGCGGGCTGCCTTATGCCGCCTTCGGCGCCCCGATCAATTACGGCTCGCATACTGGGACTTCGGTCAGCTACGTCAACGTCACCGAAGATACGACAACGGGCGATTCGCAGCCGCTGTTCGGTCCGCCGACCGTCACCGGCAACTCAATCGACTTCAATCCGATCGGTTTCGATGCCGAGGCCTCAGGTGCCGGCGGCAGTGACGACACTGGCGGGCAGCTCAAGTTCTCCATTCAGGCGCATGCCGGCAACGCGATCACCAGCATTCAATTTAGCGAAGCCGGCGATACCACTCTCACCGGCGTCGGAACGGACGCAACCTCGACAGCGGTGACGGCCAACGGCACGATAACGATCAACGCCGTCGACGGGGCGGCCATCACGCCGCTCACCCGACCGATCTCGCTCACCTTCACTCCCTCGGGCGGCAACTACGGCCTGGCAACCGATGGGGGCGGACTTCCCATCTACCACACGCAGTGGACCGGCTCGCTAGCAGTGAATTTGCCACAGATTCTAACGAACGCCAGTGTCCCCTTTGCCGTCGGGGCAACGAACATTTCGGTGGACCTGGTGAATTTACTGACTGCCCGCAGCCAAGCGGGAACCGACGCCCTAATTAATAAACACGACTTTGGCGGGCTCAGCATCACGGCGATCATCCCCGAGCCGGCCTCGGCTTTGCTGTTTGCGGTGGGCCTGGTAGGCTGCTTGGCGGGCGGCCGGCGGCCGAAATAGCGCTGAATTCGAGAAAAAAGGGGTCTTTTGCGGCGTCCACGACGCCTGAATCTCTAGGTCTGAAAAATGGCGTTGTCGGGCGTAACCAAGAAATACCAAAAATATTTTCAAATCTCTTGTAATCGGCGGCGGAGTGTGTATCTTTAGCAGTTGCGGGAGGGTCGCGGGGTAGTTAGACCCCGCGCCTAGGGTGTAACAACTTTGAGCAATCATTGTCGGCCTACTTGGTTTATTTGGGGCAGTGTCGACATACATAGAAGGCTAGGAGCGAGCTAATGATGTCTCAATACAGTGTGTCAATGTGCAGCATTGCGCGCCAATTCTCTCAGGTGGTTGCAGCACATCTGTCTAAGCGGCTCGCCATCGTGGCTGGAGCCGGTCTTTTCCTTGCCGTTTTTTGTCAGCCGCTGCTAGCTGCACAAATCAATTACGGCAGCCCGATGGGCACTCACGTCACGTATGTCAACGTGACTGAAGACTCCGGTGAGGAGCCGTTGCCGCTATTCGGTCCCCCCACGGTGACTGGCAACTCAATCGACTTCAATCCGACGGGCTTCGACGCGGAAAGCATGGGCGCCGACAGCGATATCACCGATTCCAACCTGGTGTTCATGGTCACCGCAAAATCCGGTAGCCGCATCAGCAAGATCACGCTGAGCGAAGCCGGCGATACGACGCTTACCGGCAATGTGGCGCCGGGTTCGATGGGCACCGCATCGGCCGTGTTTGCCAGCGGCGTGCTCGATATCCACGAAGTCAACTTCATGGGCATCAATCACATTTCGGTTCCGTTTTCCTTCACCTTCAATCCGTCGGGCGGCACCTACTTTTTGGGTACCGACGGCGGTGGCGGACCGGCTTTCGCGACCGAATGGAACGGCAGCGTCATGCTCGATATCGACGCGATCCTGACTGCCAACGGCATCCCGGTTCCTCCGGGCGTGATTGATCCGGACGGCGGCGCGACGAAGATTTCGATCGACATGGACAATACGCTCGTGGCCGTGTCGCAGCAGGGTACCGAGGCCAGAATCGCCAAGAAGGATTTCAGCGGCGTCGTCATTCGCTCGAACGTTCCCACCGAACCAGGCGGCAGCCCAGAGATTCCCGAACCGACCTCGTTCGTGCTGGTCGGACTGAGCCTCCTTGGTTTGGGAGTCGCTCGCCGAGTTCGCTAATCGGCTAGCGTCGGTGCGGCTAACCTAATCGAATTAACACGGGTGGCTTCGGCCACCCGTGTTTTGTTTTGCGCTGTCGATAGCAAGCCGTGGCGCTCGGCACACCTCCCCATTTCGCCTATTTGCGGAGACAGGCTGCCGTCGCAGATTGAGTGCTCCAGCGTACGACTGCGTACAGCTTATTCGCCACGGAGCGATTTGGCCCGTGGCGCGATCTCTACGAACTCGGCGCGATAGCCGTGTTCGTCGGTGCCCAGGCCCGCCTGGGCCAGCTCCAGAACGGCCGCAAGAGTTAGATTGCCTTTGTACTGCGAATCTCGCAGCAAAAGCCCGAATCCGGCCACGGATGCGGCGAACTGGAAATCCGTGCTGGCCTGGCCGAACGTCTTGCCATTATCTTTTACGGCCCAATCGAGCTTGCGGCTCGTGTCGCCTTCTGGCTGCTTGTAACGCATCTTGAGGGTCAATAGCTCGCCGCTGACGTCCGTTGCCTCAGACGTGGGACGGACATTCTTGCCCGTCTCTCCACTCGCTTGTGTCTGTACGCCGTTTTCGGCGGACAGGATTGTCCGTCCCACGGGCTGCTGATACTTGAGGTCGTCGACCGGCGGCACGTCCACCGTTTTGCCGGCCGGCACGATTTCGTAAAGCGCCGTGACCGTGTGGCCCGCGCCGATCTCGCCGGCATCCTTCTTGTCGTCGTTGAAGTCTTCGGTGCGCAGCATGCGGTTCTCGTAGCCGATTAAGCGGTAGCCGGCCACCTGGCGCGGATTGAACTCGACCTGGATCTTCACGTCCTTGGCGATGGTCACCAGCGTGCCGGTCATTTCCTCGACCAGCACGCGGCGAGCTTCCGTGCGGTTGTCGACGTAGTGATAGTTGCCGTTGCCGTGGTTGGAGATGGCTTCCATCATCGCGTCGTTGAGGTTGCCGCGGCCGAAGCCGAGCACGGAGAGGAACACACGTGTGTCCTTCGCTTTTTGCTCGCACAGCCGCTGGAGCTCGGCGGTGCTCGTGACGCCGACGTTGAAGTCGCCGTCGGTGCAGAGGATCACGCGGTTGGTGCCGCCCTCGATGAAGTTGTCCTCGGCGATCTGATAGGCGAGCTGGATGCCGGCGCCGCCGGCGGTCGAGCCGCCGGCCTGCAGGCGGCCCAGCGCCGCCAGAATCGTCGCCTGGTCGCTGCCGGGCGTGCTGGGGAGCGCCAGCCCTTCGCTGCTGGCGTAGACGACGATCGCCACGCGGTCGTTCTCGCCCAGCTCGCGGGTGAGCTGCTGCAGGCCGTAGACCACCAGCGGCAGCTTGTTCGGCTCGTTCATCGAGCCGGAGACGTCCACCAGGAACACGAGATTCGACTGCGGCCGCTTGCTGCGGTCCATTTCGCGGCCCTTGATGCCGATCCGCACCAGGCGATGGTCGGTCGCCCACGGGCAGCCGGCGACCTCGACGTGGGCGGCGAACGGGGCGGGTTCGTTTTTCGAATCATCCGAGCGAGCCGGCTCGTCCACGAGCCCGGACTCGTTTGAACCCCCGGCGGAGCCGGGGGCTGCCGGCGTTTCGGCATGGTCGACGGCATCAGTTGGCGGCCGGCGTAGTCGTAATCGAAGTAGTTGATGAGCTCTTCAATGCGCACGGCATCGGGCGGCGGCAGCGTGTTCATCTCCATGAGGAACTGCCGCACATTGGCGTAGGAGGCCGTGTCGACGTCAATCGAAAACGTCGAAACGGCGTTGCCGCCCTCGGCCTTGATGAACGGGTTCTCGAAGAATGCGCGTGTACTGGTCGCCGGAGAGGCCGGGGCCGGTGCCTTCGGAAGTGAGCGCGCGACGCCATAGGCGTCCATTGGCACGTGGGCATCGTTAATCAGGCCTCGAAGCCCGATGTTTTGTTGCGGCTGAGACTGTACCAGGTAACGCTGTACTTCCGTGCCGGGGCCCGCTTCGACCTTGAATCTGGCAGGGATACGGACCTCGCCTTCTCCGCGACGAATTGCTCAAAACTGGGTTGCGCCAGCGGTAGATTGCCAAGTTCCGCGTCTGACATTTCCACCCATTCTTTGCCGTCGGCAACCGGAGCGGCGGTTCGAACTGACTCGCCGGCGTAACCCCAGTAAGCGGCGCCGGAATCGCGCTTCGGCTCGGCCCTCTGAGAGTTGGCTGATCGAGTCCTCAACGTCGTCGGTTAAGTAGTATGGCGACGGCAAACGCGAATGCGTTTTGCCTTCTGTGCGTTCACTCTGCGTCGAAAAATTCCCAGAGTGTGACGAGAATTCGGAAGAGATGCCGCGGTTATGCGCGGTGGCCTTGCGCGCCTGTTCGAACGGCGAGCGGAGGGCGAGCGTCAGCCCAACCAGCAGCATGGCGGCAACGGCCAGCCCGGCCCAGAACGCGCGTCTGCGCGTCCTGGGCTCAGGTGTTGCCGCTCGGACTTCGGCGAGCTCAATCGAGCCGCTCGCGGCAGCTACTGTGGCCGCTGCAGGGCTGACGTTTGCGACCAGAATTCGTGCCGAGAGGTCGGGCGGCGACTCATTACCGACTACTTCGCGCAGGGCGATATCGATGAGGCGGTCATTTGTGTCGTCAAGGTTTGCCGGGTCTTGGTTTTCGTTGGATGCAGTCATGGTGGTGATTCGGCCTGGCGGCCGACGCTAATTCGTTGTTTCGCTTGATAGTTTTCGTTCGATGCATCCGCGCAGCACCTGACGCGTGCGGCGCAGGAGCGTTTTCACGCCATCCGGCGTCATGTCGAGTGCGGCGGCGATTGCCTCGCGGCTCGCGCCGTCGCGGTAGTGCAAGTCGATCGTCTGGCGCGAGCGGCCCTCCAGGCCGGCGACGCATTCGCGCAGTGCGTCGACGTAGCCGGCCAGGCTGCCGTCCGGTCCGGCTGCCGCGGCCCAGACGCTTTCGGCCGCTTCCAATTCCACGGTGCTGATTTCGCGCCGCTGTCTGCGACGCAATGCCAGCAATTGGTTGCGTGCAACTACGCGCAAATATCCGGCGGTCTGCCGCTCGTCGCGCTCGACGAACGCGGCCCGCGCAATCGCCAGGAACGTTTCCTGTGTGATGTCGTCGGCCTGGGCCCGCTCGGCGCCCAGGAAGCGCACGTAGCGCCAAACGCCCGCCTGGTGCTCCTGCACGAGGCGGCTTAGGTCGCACGTCCCGGCCGGGGGCGGGGACGCCCCGGCTCGCTCGGGCAGGGGTGACGAGCCGGCTTGCTGCTGCGGCTGTTCCTGGATGGCCGTCATACAAAGAGAAGTGCGCGCGGCCGGCGGAAGGGTTCAGAAAACTGTCAATCAAAGTCTCAAGCGCGCAGCTGTAATAGCAGGGCCGGCTTGCCAGCGCGTGCCCTCGCGCTCCACGCGATGGTAGAGCGTGTCACGCTCGACCGGCTCCCGGCCCGCTTCGATGATCAGCCGGCGGATTTCATCGACCGACAGAATCTCGGGCGTTGTGGCGCCGGCGTCATGATAGATCAGCTCATGGCGCACGGTGCCGTCGATGTCGTCGGCGCCGTACGACAGGGCGACCTGGGCGGTGCCGATCCCGAGCATGATCCAGTAGGCCTTTACGTGCGGCACATTGTCGAGCATGAGCCGGCTGATCGCCATCACGCGCAGGTCCACCAGGCTGGAGGGCTTTTTGATGTGCGCGAGGCCCGTGTGGTCCGGGTGAAACGCCAACGGGATGAACGTCTGGAAACCGCCTGTTTCGTCCTGCAGCTCGCGCAGCCGGATGAGGTGATCGATGCGATGGTACGGCTCGTCGATGTGGCCGTAGAGCATCGTGCAGTTCGAGCGCAGGCCAAGCTCGTGGGCTGTGCGGTGCACTTCGAACCAGCGGCGTGCATCGGCCTTGTGCTCGCAGATCTGGTTGCGCACTTCCGGGTGGAAGATTTCGGCCCCGCCGCCGGGCAGGCTGCCCAGACCGGCCTCCAACATGTCCTCGAGAACTTCGCGCACGCTCTTTTTTGCGAGCCGGCAGAACCAATCGATCTCAACCGGCGTCCAGGCCTTGAGATGCAGCTCCGGATAGGCGTCGTGCAGGATGCGGATGATGTTGACGTACCAGTCGTAGTTTCTCTGGTGATGCAGGCCGCCGACGATGTGCATCTCGGTGCAGCCGTTCCGGGCGGCTTCGGCTCCGCGCTCCACGATCTGCTCATCGCTCATCACGTATCCCTTCGGATCGCGAAGGTCCGAGCGAAACGCGCAGAACACGCAGCGGTAGACGCACACGTTCGTGGGGTTGAGGTGCGTGTTGATGTTGTAATAAGCGAAGTTGCCGTTCTTGCGCTCGCGAACGAGGTTCGCCAGCTCGCCAACTTCGGGCAATTGCACATCGGGCCGTTCGAGCACAAGGCCGTCGTCGAGCGACAACCGCTCGCCGGCTTCGATCTTGTCGCGGATCGGTTTCAGGATGGGGCTCGACGTGCGAAGCATGGCAACGAAGGATGCAGGGGGCAGGGAAAGCGAGCCGGGGCGTCCCCGCCCCCGGGTTGTCTCGATTCCAGTATCACCCACCACGTACGAGCAGGTCTAGACTACCAACCGCAAACAGCCCCAGGCTTATAACCGCGTTGACGTTAAAAAAAGCTGCATTCACGCGGGAAAGGTCGTCCGGCCGCACGAGAAAATGCTCGTAAATCAAGAGCACGGCGACCGCCGCGACGCCGGCCCAATAAATCCACCCGAATAACGGATAGACTAGCGGCAGGCACGCCAAGAAAACGATCGTAAGCATGTGGCAGGCTGCGGCGATTCGCAGTGCGCCTGGAATTCCGAACTGGGCTGGCACGCTGTGCAGTTTGGCCTGGATATCGGCGTCGTAATCTTGACAGGCATAGATAATATCAAACCCGGCGACCCAAGTTAGCACAGCGCCCGCGAGAATCAGCGCGGGCAACAAATCGACCGGGTTGCTGAGCACCGTTTCGCCGCGAATCGCAATCCATGCAGCGACGGGCGATAGCGCAAGCGCCGTGCCGAGCCAGAAATGGGAAAATGAAGTAAATCGCTTGGCGTAGCTGTAGCCGGCCAGAAATGCGAGCACCGGCACCGACAGAAACATTGGCAGGCGATTTGGAAGAAACAATAAAGTGCTCGCCACAAAGCCGATGGCACAAGCGGCGACGAAAGAAGCAACGACGCTGGCGCTTAATATTCCAGCGGGAAGATGACGACCAACTGTCCGCGGATTGCTCGCGTCGAATTTCCAATCGGCGAGCCGATTCTTGCCCATCGCGAAACTGCGGGCCGTGATCATGCACGCCAGAATTCCGAGCAGGTCGAACCAGCGAAAAGGCGTCAGTTGCCACGCCATCACCGCTGCCAAAAGCGCAAACGGCAAGGCGAACAGCGTGTGGCTGAACCGAATCAGTTCCAGCAGATGGCGGATCGTTTTGGACACATTGATATTCTCTCGCAAAGGTGCGAAGGCGCAAAGGCAATAATGAACCACAAAGGTCACAAAGGACACGAAGAAGACATAATTCTTGACTTGTTGCTTTGTGTGCTTTGTGCCCTTTGTGGTAGATCTGATGGCGTTGTCTTTGCGCCTCAGCGCCTTTGCGAGAGACTATTCTGCTCCCCAGCGATTGGTAAGAGCGTGTTCGACGCCGAGTTGGTCGCAGATTCTAGCGACCACAAAGTTGACAAGGTCGTCGATTGAGCTCGCCCCGTGGTAAAAGCCGGGCGAAGCCGGAAGGATGACGCCGCCAGCTTCGGCGACGCGCCGCATGTTGTCGATATGGGCAAGTGACAGCGGCGCTTTGCGCGGGACCAAAATCAGTTTCCGCCGCTCCTTCAAATGAACTTCGGCGGCGCGCTGAATCAGGTTATTTGCGGCCCCGCTCGCCACCGAGCTCAGCGTTGTGCCGCTGCACGGGCAGATCACCATGCCCGCGGTGAGAAACGAGCCGCTCGCCATCGGCGCCATGAACTCCTGGTGATGGAAGTAATGCAGGCTGGCATTCCGGGGCCGGGGACGGCCCGGCTCGCTATCAGAAGTTGTTGCATTCTCGCGACGATTCAGTTGGGTAGCATCGAAGCGTTCCAGGTCAAGTTCGATCTTAAGCTCTTGACGGATCACGTCCCGCCCCGATGGGCTGATCGACAGATGCACATCGCGTCCGGCGGCGCGCAGCACTTCCAAGAGCCGCACGGCGTAAACCGCGCCGCTGGCGCCCGTGATACCGATGCAGATGGGATGGGTCATGGGGAGAAGCTGTTAGCTAAGAGCTTTCACGCCTACGTAAAGTGTAGCCACGCCGAAAGTGAGCGGATAGCTGCGCACCTCCTTGAGGCCGGCGTCGCGCATGCGCTGGCACATCGCTTCGCCTTGTGGAAACTCGCCGACGCTTTGGGGAAGATATTCATACGCGTCGCCCGACTCGCGAGCGAATAGCCGGCCGATTCGCGGCAGCACGTTGCGAAAGTACCAGCCGTAAATTGACTTCAGCGGCTGCCGCGAAGGCGTCGAGAACTCGAGCACGGCAACGCGTCCCCCAGGCGCGGCCACGCGGACCATCTCGGCCAGCCCGCGATTTGTGTCGGCGACGTTGCGCAGGCCGAAGGCGACGCACACGATTTGAAACTGGTCGCTTGACAGCGGAAGCGATTGGGTGTCGGCTTCGAGGAACGTAAGTCGGCCGTCGGCGCCTGCACGCCTGGCTTTTTGCTGGCCGACGGCGAGCATCTCCGGCGAAAAATCCGTGGCGATAATTGGCGTCGAGCCGCGTGCGGCGCGGTCGTACGCGAGCGCCAAATCGCCGGTGCCCGTACAAACATCGAGAATTGGTCGCGGGCCGGTCGGAGGCACGAGCCGCACCGTGCGGCGACGCCAATAGTGATCGATCCCGAGCGACAGCAGATGGTTCAGGAAATCGTAACGTCTGGCAATTCCGCCAAACATCCGGCGCACGCGTTCTGAAGACTTGTCTACGGGCATCGCGTTGATTTTAACCACGAGGGATACAAAGGGCACGAAGGCGCAGCCGAAGGGATTTCCCGCCGTTGGTTTGCGCGACAGTCGTGGCTGGACCTATTAGAGGATCGACATGAGTAAGCGGCAGTTGCGAGTCCATTCCTTACCGGCTCACATTGCTGCAGAGGAGCTTGCCGAGCGCGTTGTTGTCGTAATTGATTTGCTGCGGGCGACGTCGACGATTTGCCAGGCGCTAGCTTCGGGAGCACGCGAGGCCGTACCATTTTTAGACGTGGCGGATGCACTTGCGGCGGCAGCGGCCGCTAAGGATCGCTCCGAGATTGTGCTGGGCGGCGAGCGAAAAGGCGGCCGCATTCCTGGCTTTGACCTCGGCAACTCGCCATCGGAGTACACGCCCGAGGCCGTAGGCGGACGAAGCGTGTTCATGACGACGACCAACGGCACGCGCGCCCTGCACCACGCCCGGTACGCTCGGCGGGTGATCGTCGGATCCTGTTTGAACCTTTCCGCGGTCCTGGCGTCTATCAAGAAAGAATCGCGAGTCGACGTACTGTGCGCCGGCACGAACGGAGTCGAAACGGACGAGGATATTTTGGCGGCTGGTGGGTTCGTTCATGAACTTTGCTGCTTGGATGGCGCTGTGTCAACAGAGAACATTACGGAAGCGGCTGCAATGGCGGGTGCAAATTGGAGCTTGCTCAAGGCGAAAGCACAAGTCGCCGGTCGCACGCTTAGCGAACAGCTTGCGATCGCATTGCGCGACACTCAAGGCGGCCGCAACCTGTTAGGAATCGGCTTGGATCAAGATCTTGTGGATTGTGCACAGATAGATTTGCTCAATGTCGTTCCTGAGCTGGACGTTCAAGCGTGGCGAATTTGCCCTGCGCACTGAGTATTGCTGTGCTGGACTCGACTTCACCAGCGGCAGTAAAATGACCGCGTTCCTAAATTTAAATCTTCCAAGGCAGTATTTCACCACTGAGACACGGAGTACACGGAGAAGACTTTTGAAAAAGGAGGCGATTGAGGTAGCGTAATTTGAAAGACGAGCGTCGAATGATCATTTGACCAACGGTCACCGAGTCAGTCATTCGGTTTTGTTAATGCCTTTCCTCTGCTTTCTCCTGTTCGACTGCATTATTGTTTTCTCCGTGCTCTCTGTGCCTCTGTGGTAAATCCGCCTTGTCCAATATCGCGAGCAATTCATCATGGACATGGACAAGTTAGTTTCGCTGTGCCGGCGGCGGGGGTTTCTGTTTCAGTCGAGCGAAATCTACGGCGGGCTCAACGGCTTCTGGGACTACGGCCCGCTGGGCGTCGAGCTGAAGCGGAACATCAAGGAAGCCTGGTGGCGCGACATGGTCACCGGCCACAACGAGCTCGTGAAGCCGCCCGGTGCGCCTTCGGCCTATGAAATGGTCGGCCTCGACTGCTCGATTATCATGCACCCGCAAGTGTGGAAATGCTCGGGCCACTATGACTTGTTTCACGACATGATGGTCGATTGCCGACAGACCAAGCACCGATACCGCTTCGATCAGGTACGCGGACGGTGGGCGGAATTCCAAGCGCAACGAGTATTTGCCACGACGATCGCGGAAAACGAAGTCGAGGATATTGCTCAGCGTGCGCAGAAGTTTTTCAAGCTGCGGGCCAAGGACGTGGACCAAATCGCATGGCAAAGCGACATTACGTCGTTGGATAAAGTGGATGACCTGAGCAAGGTTCTCGCTCCAGAAGCAAATGAGCCCGGCACGCTCACGGAGCCGCGCGAGTTCAACTTGATGTTCAAGACAATCGTCGGCGCGATGGGGAGCGAGGAGGATGCGGCCTTTCTGCGCCCTGAAACGGCCCAAGGCATCTTCGTTAACTTCAAGAACGTGCTGGACAGCACGCGGGTGCGGATTCCGTTCGGCATTGCGCAGGTCGGCAAGAGTTTTCGCAATGAGATTACGCCGCGGAACTTCACGTTCCGCTCGCGCGAGTTCGAGCAGATGGAGATCGAGTTCTTTTGCCACCCGAACACGTCGCGAAAGTGGTACGAGTATTGGCGCGACCGCCGCATGGCCTGGTATACAAGCCTGGGCCTCGCGGAGGGCCGCTTACGGCTGCGCGAGCATGAAAAGGATGAGCTGAGCCATTACTCAGTTGGCACGGCCGA
Organism: uncultured Planctomycetota bacterium; assembly: GCA_963713365.1. Lineage (GTDB taxonomy): Bacteria > Planctomycetota > Planctomycetia > Pirellulales > Lacipirellulaceae > JABDGM01. Next base: position 156,981 of record CAVQLN010000021.1, read on the forward strand.
CATCGAGTATGCATTTCCATTCCTTCAAGCTGGCGAGTTCGGCGAGCTGGAAGGGATCGCCCACCGGGGCGACTTCGATCTCCGCAGCCACATGGAAGGCAAGCTGGTGAAAAACGCGGAAGGCTGCCTGGAAGTGGAGAAGGATGCCGACGGCAAGCCGAAGCACCGGGGCAGCGGCCGAGACCTGTCTTATCGCGACGACATTTCCGGCGAGCGATTCACGCCGCACGTGATCGAGCCTTCAGCCGGCGCCGACCGGGCGACGCTGGCATTCTTGTGCGAGGCCTACCACGAGGACCAGGCGCCGGACGAGAAGGGCGACATGCAGACGCGCACGGTGATGCGCTTCAACCCGCGCGTAGCGCCGGTGAAGGCGGCTGTGTTCCCGCTGGTGAAAAAGGACGGGATGCCGGAGGCGGCGAAGGAGATTTACACCGCGCTCAAGCGGCGGTTCGTCGCGTTCTACGATGAGAAGGGCGCGGTCGGCCGGCGCTATCGCCGCCAGGACGAAGCCGGTACGCCTTACTGCATCACCGTGGATGGCCAGACACTGCAAGATCGAACGGTCACGGTCCGCGACCGCGACACGCTGGAACAATGGCGCATCAAGAGTGCCGATGTGGTCGAGGAAATCGAGCGGCGCATCGGCGCGTAATATTGCGGGGCGCTCGTTACCACGCGCGACGCGCGCGGCCAGTTGATCGACCTGGCCCTTTAGATTCGCCAGGAGCACTTGCGGGCTGGCGCCGCGCAGCAGATCCGCATAGAAATTGCTGGGACCGCCGGTGCGCATGGTGGCAAGCACATCGGCGGTTTGCTGAAGCTGACTTAGGCCGGCGTGGACATCTTGAAGCTTGCCTGTGGCATAGCGGCTATTGCGCCACAGTCGCGAAACGACAAGCACCAGGCCGAAAATAAGCGTGCCCTGTCCGCCCAGCGTCAGACCGATCGCCAGGTTCCAATAAAGCATTTGGCGGGCAGCGAGCGACCAGGCCACGAGGCCGATTCCGCCGGCCAGAGTGAGCGTGCCGGCGACAACGATCAGCCAGCCGATGACTTGGCCTCCCTGCGAACGTCGCAAGCCAACGCGCACGCTGGCGGCGAGCTGCGGCGCGATCGGCGCCAAACCTGGCGAATTCTGTGGTTCGAGTGAGCTGAACAGTTGCGCCGGCGGATCGAATCGCCGTGGGCCTTGCAGATGTGGCGCCGAGGGGGTGGATGTGTCAATCGTCGACCGTCGCAGCGCACGTTCCAATCGACGGGCTTGATGCTGGGCCTGCCATTCACTCTTCAATGGCGGAGTGGCGGCCACTGCGGCGGCAGCCGGATCGTCCAGTGCGAGCCCGTCATCGCAGATCGCCGCCGCATGCATTGGCTTCTTGCTTCTCATAGGTCGCTGGCAACGCGAGCAGACCGACCTCCCGCTAAGCGCGTGGGCAACGGCAGGCGTGTCTTGGTGGCAAGTGCTGCACCACATGGATGGCGTCCAACCGGGCTAGCATGGTGACCGCGCAGCCGGAACGCCGGCGCAAAGAAGAGATCGGCATGCCGGCGCGAGAATCTGTAACGATTCCGCAAGATCTGACGGCGCAATTGTGCCGTCTATTGGCCGCCAGGACTTGCCGCCGCGTCCGACTCATACCAGTCGCCACGAAGCCAGGAGACGATCGTTGCCAACTCCTCGGACGTGAGGCGATTCGCTGCGGGATCGTCGGCGTTGGGCGCAAAGGCCGGCATGCGGTCGTTCGTTTCGGGATAGAACCGTTCATGTTGCGGATTCGCGATGAACGCCGTCAACCATTCGCGCGAGGCATAGCCGGTTAGATCGGGCGCAGGCCCAGCCCGCCGTCGTCGTGAAACTTGTGGCAATCGATGCAGGCGAACTCGCTGACGATGGCCTCGCGGCCGGCTGCCACGCGCTCGTCGACGTCAGGCAACACTTCGCGCAGCGTTCCGGCCTCGCTCGCCAGCGCCAGCGTGACGTTTTCCACCTTGCGGCGGAATTCAGCCAGCTCTTCGCCCTGCAAGTCGGCGAGCTGGGAAGCGATGTTGTCATTGACCCACGTCGCCATCTCGCCTTCTTTGAACGCTGTATTTCCGAAGTAGTGCGGCCCGGCGACCTTCTCCGGATCCAAAACACCGGCGATCCACTCGCGGCTGCCGAAGCGCCACAAGTTGGATGCGGTCGGTTTTTCGACGGCGATGTGTTGGGCCGACGTGGTGTCGCCACCGGCTGGGTCGAAATGAGTGTGGCACGCGGCGCAGTGCTGACGAATTAGCTTCGGCCCCTGCGTCTTGGGATCATTTTCCAGAAGGGCCAGCGCGCCCGCGGGCGGGATTCCCGTCGGAGAACGGGCCAGCTCCACGGCACGCTCGGCCTCATCTTCGGCAGCCGCCACGGCAGCCAGATAATGCTGCGACTCGACCGTTTTGCCGCCGTGGTCGTGGTACCAGGCGATCGCCGTCAGCACGAACGCACCAACCAACAATGCAATCGTCCACACCACATTGAAGCGATGTCCCAAGTCCCACCGGCCGATAAACGGCATCAAAAACAACGACAATAGGATGAGACCAGGCACGACGACCGCGCCGACCACCGGCGGGAACGCCGAGAGATACTTCAGAATTTGAAACAAAAACAAGAAATACAGCTCGGGACGCGCGGCGGCATAGCTTTCGGCGGGATTCGCCGTGCGCCAAGCTCTGCACCCAGCTGACTGCCGAGCGGCACGTCGGGTTCCGCGCTCGTATAGTTCCACAACACGAGCACGAGCACGACAATCATCACCGCAACGCATGCGACCGCGTCGCGCAGCACTTGTTCGGGCCAAAAAGTGGTGTCCGGACCACGGTGCGGCTCGCGCGCCCTCAAACCGTGGCGACGAAACAGCGCCAGATGCATCGCTAAAAACACGAGCAATAGCGCCGGCAACACACCCGCGTGCAGGGCGAAGAACCGCGTCAGCGTGTGATGGCCGTATTCGCTGCCGCCGACAACCAGCCGCTGCAGCGGCTCGCCGACCACCGGGACGAGCGCCATCATGTTGGTCGCTACCTTGGTGGCCCAATATCCTTTTTGATCCCACGGCAAAAGGTAACCGGTGAGCGCGAGCCCCAGCACGATCTGCATCAGGATGAGGCCGATCCAGAAGTTGATCTCGCGCGGCGCGCGGTACGCGCCGTCGACGACGACCTGCAAAAAGTGAAGTGCCAAGAGCACGACCATCGCATGCGCCGTGAAGTGATGCACGCCGCGTAACAGCCAGCCGGCCGTCATCACATGCTGGATGTAATAGACACTTTCCCAGGCGGTCTGACGGCTGGGGCTGTACGCCATCCAAAGCACAAGGCCGGTGACGACTTGCACGAAGAAGCAGAACGTCAGCGTGCTTCCCCAGACGTAGCGCCAGCGCGCCCCGCCGGGAATGTGCTCGTAGAGCGCATCATGCGCCAGCGCGGTAGCCGGTGCGGTGATCCAGCCAATCGAAAAAGCGGCTCATCCGACGGGAATCCTTTCCGCCACGCCGGCGCGGAACTGCTGGAACGCCACCCAGACTTCCTGAATGCCGTTTTTCTCCACAAGCTTAAAGTCGAGTGCATCGAGGTCGCGCAGGCTCGGTCCGAACAGCTTGCGGCCATCCTTGCCGAAGCCGCTAACATGGCAGGGGCATTCGTACTGATCGTCGCTCGCATCGAATTCGACGGCGCAGCCCAAATGGGGGCACGCCGCGGTGAAAGCGCTGATTTCTGGTTTGCCGACTTTATCCTCGCGCTGAAGAAACACCAGGCCAACCCGCTGACCGCGAGTTTGCGACCAGGCATCGGTTATATCCGCCGTCACCACGAACTGATGCGGCATGCCATCGGCCGGCAGAGCATCGAGCGGGCAGATGCGCGAGTAGCCAGCCATCTCACCGTCGCCACCGGCGGCGCTCTTGTCGGCGACGTCGCAGTGGGTCGAGCAGCACGCCCGATCCGGCCGCGAACGGGAACACAACCGCGAGAATGCCTGCGACGATTGCCGCCGCGCGCCGAAGAAGGAGCGTCGCTCGTGCCCCAACGATGAGGGCGCCGATTCGTCGGAAGTCAATGCCATGGCACCATCGTAAAAGGTCGAGAGTCGAGCGTCGAGGGTCAGGTGGCCATGACATTAGCCCGAAGCGCAAGCGAGAGCTTCGAAGGTATTCTCCCTCGCTTGCGCTTCGGGCTGGTGTGTCACTAGCCCATCGCCGCTTGCACAGATGCGAGCACCGCCGGTTCGGCCGTCGCGAGCGGTGCCGGATAGCGCACGCCGGCAGCCGCGCGGTGGCCGCCGCCGCCAAAGCGTTCGGCTACCGCGCGAACGTCGATCGTTGAGCGGCTCCGCAAACTGACTTTGGTTTCCATCGGCCCCAGCTCGAGGAACAATAGCGCAACCTCGACGCCCGAGACGCCCAAGAGCCGGTTGATGACGTCCTCCGTGTCCGTCGGCTCGGCGCCAGCCGCGCAGGTCGTCTTGCGTGATCGCGCTCGACAGCAGCCGGCCACCGAGATGCGATTTTACATTCGACAAGATGCGGGCCTGCAGCCGCAATCGGCCGAGGGTGTTTTTCTCATACAGCGCCGAAAATATTGCGTTCGGTTGCGCACGGCGCCGACCAGCCGGGCCGCCGCCGTCAGCGTTGCTTCCGTCACCGACGCGAAGCGAAACCACCCCGTGTCCGTCGAAATCGCGGCGAACAGCGGCACCGCCATCGCCTGCGTGAGCGCGACGCCAAGCGCATCGATCGCTTGCAGGACCAGCCGACCAGTTGATTCAGACGTCGAATCTTTGAAAAACGTCGCGCCCAGATCGTCCTCGCTGACGTGGTGGTCAATGGCGATCTTGCGCCGCTGTGCGGCGCACGACATCGGCCATCGGCCCCAACTGTCCCCAAGCGCTGGTGTCGACCACTGCGAGCACGTCGCAAGCAAGTGCATCCGGTGAAACGTCCTCGCCGAGCACCTTGACGTCTTTTTCCGGATCGATAAACGCAATGTGCGGCGGCACGGGATCGCCGTTGACGATTCGCACATCTTTTCCCAGCGCCGAAGTGCCAGCGCGAGTCCTCGCTCGCTTCCAATCGCGTCGCAATCGGGCCGCATGTGGCTGGTGAGTACGAACGACTGCGATTCGTTCACCAGCTTCAAAAAAGGCTGCCAATCGATTGCCATGAGTTATCGACTTCTATTTAATGGCAGGGCTTGCCCCGCGCGTCTCTTCAGCTTGTACAACCCGCTCGACCTCGCGCACATCGCGCCGCAATTGTTCGGCCAGCGCCTGCGGTGACTCAAACGGCCGAATGTCCCGCAATCGCGCCAGGAAGTCAACCTCCAGCGGCTGACCGTAGAGCGGCTCGTTGTGGCCGATCAAGATGCGCTTCGACGCGCGCCGTCGCGTCGCCGAACGTCGGACTGGGCCCGAGATTGATTGCGGCCGGGTAGACCGTTTTTGCCGATCCATGCCCGTCCGGCGTACACGCCCTGTGCCGGAAGCAGCGTGTCGATCGCGCCCAGATTGGCGGTGGGAAATCCGATCTTCGCTCCGCGTCCGGCGCCGTGCGTCACCATTCCGCGGATGCGATACGGCGCTGCGAGCAGCTTTTTTGCTTGCTCGACATTGCCTTCGCGGATCAGCTCGCGCACGCGCGAGCTGGAAACGAGCCCGCCGTCGATTTCCACTGGCGGCACAACATCGAGCGTGATGCCCGCGGCGGCCGCCATTTCGCCCAATCGCTGGATGGTGCCTTCGCGATTGTGGCCAAAGAAAAAGTTCGGCCCTTCGACCAATGCGCGGGCATCGAGCGCGCCGCGCACGATCCGCTCAAAAAAATCGGCTGCGGAAAGTTGCAGGAGGGCTTCGTCGGTCGGGTAGGCGACGATCCAATCGACGCCATGCGCGGCGAGCAGCTCCGCCTTGCGCTCGGTCCACGTGAGGGGCGGCGGGCTCTGCTCAGGCCGCAGCAGCCGCACCGGATGCGGGTCGAACGTGAAAACGATGGCCGGCCCGCTCACATCGGCCGCTCGCTCCAGCAGCCGGCGCACAATTTCGATGTGACCGCGATGCACGCCATCGAAATTGCCGATCGAAACGGCGCCGCCGCGCGCCGCGGCCGGAAGTGCATCGAGTCGGCGAATGATGTGCATGTCGAAGCGGAGAGCAGGGAGCAGGGAGCGGGGAGTCAGGAATTCGGAGTTGGGAGTGGGGAGTGTGCAGTCTTGTGCGGCGGCTGGTCCGCTTGCGGTTTAGCTGTTCAGTCGCAAAAACGCCTTCGGTAAGTGTTCAATCAAGTCGCTGGCGATCAACGACACTTGGCCAAGGTCTTCGGCCGCCAGATCGCCGGCCAGGCCGTGAACGTGCACGCCAAGCCGCGCGGCATCGAACGGCGACAATCCCTGGCACAACAGGCCCGTGATCACGCCGGTGAGCACGTCTCCACTGCCGCCCGTAGCCATGCCGGGGTTGCCGGTTTGGTTGGTGCAATACTGCTGGCCGTCGGTGATGACCGTGCGGTGGCCTTTCAAAACCAGTACGATTTCGGACGTCGATTTCCCGTTTGCTGTAGCAGGTTGGGCGAGAGTGCGCACGAATTCGGCCGCGGACTCGATGCGCCGCGACTCATCATAGCGTTTGCCGGTTAAGCGCGAATTCGCCGGGGTGCGGCGTCAAAATCCGCGCTCCCCCCGGCTTCATTAGGGCCGATGGATAATCGGCAAGCGCGAATAATGCATCAGCGTCAAATACGTTGGGCCGATCACCATTCTGGTAGAGGTTGTTGGCGAATTCGATGGCGCCGACGGATCGACCAAGTCCTGGACCGACGGCGACGGCGGTCGCGCTTGCTTCTGTGTTCAACGCTTCGCCGGTCGCTTGCTTCGCGACCTGTCCGTCGGCTTCGTCCAACCCCTGCGTCATGTAGCAGGCGCTGAAGCTCGCGACCTGGTCTTGAATCGACCGCGGCACCGCGAGCGTAACCAATCCCGCTCCGCTGCGGAGCGTCGCCCGACCGGCCAGTGCAATGGCCCCCGCCATTCCGCGCGAGCCGCCGACCAAAAGAGGCGCGGCCGTAATCGCCTTTGTGGCTGTCCGCTCGTCGCGGCGGCAATTGCGGAAGCGGTGTGTGAGTGATCTCGGTGAGCGACATTCGAAATCAGGTGTCGGGTGTCGGAGATAGGTGTTTCCGCGTGGCGATGAGGCCGGCGAGGTAGGCGCCCTTGAAACCGGCGTCGATGTTCACGACCGCGACGTTCGCGGCGCAGCTATTGAGCATCGAAAGCAGTGCCGACACGCCGCCGAAGTTCGCGCCGTAGCCAACGCTCGTGGGCACGGCAATCACCGGGCAGGCGACGTATCCGCCCACGACGCTCGGCAGTGCGCCTTCCATCCCGGCGACGACGACAATCGCGTCGGCATTCTGGAAATCGTCGAGCCGCGCCGCCAGGCGGTGTGGACCAGCCACGCCGACGTCATGAATCATCGTAACGCGAACGCCCATCCAATCGAGCGTCTCGCGTGCCTCCTCAGCGACCGGCAGATCGCCGGTGCCGGCAGAGATAATCGCCACATGCGCTTGCAAACTTCCCCTCCCTCCTAGGGAGGGGCCAGGGGAGGGTTCGGTACGCTTCTCCACCCGAAACGTCCCCGCCACCGCGTTATAGCGTCCCTCAGGAAACGTCTCCAGCAAGCCAGCCGCCTGCGAAGCGTCGATCCTCGTCGCAAGGACTGGTTGATTCTCGCGCAACAGCAGGGCGGCAATTTCGCGAAGTTGCTCCACCGTCTTGCCCGGGCCGAAGACGACTTCCGGAAAGCCACAACGGCGCTGTCGATCAAGATCCAAATGGACGCCCTGCGGGTTCATGCCCTCAGTGTACAGCCTGCCAAAGTGGCCAAACAGTCGCGGAAAATTCTCGCAAACGCGCTAATTTCATAACGGTTTCGCGGAGATTTCATTGACCGGCTGTACAACAGAGCTAAGATCAGGATTGGCCAAATCTTGCCAGTTTTGGCGGCGGCGAGGCATGGGTCGGGCGGCAGGTGACCGCGGCCGGGCATATCGTTGGATTTCGGCGAACGGATCGCAGGCGATTTCGCACCTTGGATAGGGAGAGCGCGATGACTTTGGGCACCTCGTATAGATTTATTGCCGCACTCGCGGGTATGTTCGTCGTTTGCGCAAGCTCAAGCCCAGAACGGGGATATCGTTGCCCGATGGACGTTTGAAACGCCGACAACGCCGGCAGATACCACCGGCACCGACATCACCGGTATCAACGCAGCATCGGGAACTGGAACCGCTTCCGGCCATCACGCAAGTGCGTCCACCGCGTGGAGTACGCCCGCTGGAAACGGTTCATTCGACTCTCTCAGCTCGAACAATTGGGCCGTTGGCGACTATTATCAATTTCAAACCAGTACACTCGGCCTGGATGAAATCGGACTGATCTTTGACCATGTCAGCAGCAACACCGGACCACGCGATTTCCAAGTAAGTTACAGCACGGACGGCACGAGTTTCACCGACTTTGGCTCGCCTTACATGGTTCGCGTAAACCCCGGTTGGTCGTCCGGTACGCCAATTGTGGATTTGGACACGTACGCATTTGATTTGCGGCCCATTACCGCGCTCAACAATCAAGCGAACGTCTACTTTCGACTTGTTAACAGCTCGACTACGTCGGCCAACGGTGGCACGGTTGCGGCAGGCGGAACCAGCCGCGTTGACAATGTGAGTATTTACAGCAATTTCATTCCGCCGGATGACCCCCCGCCGCCGCCCGATCCTCGGCTTCCACTGCCCGGCGATGTGGTTCTCGGGCTCAGCATTAGCGGGACGTCGTCGGTCGAATTGGTCAGCGGGCCGGCTGAGATGGACGGCGCGGAATTCAGCCCCGGGCCATGGAACACCCCGTTCCTCCAGTCGGTTGAATTCGATAATTTCGACGGCGTTCGTCACAACGTTCGCGGCAATTTGTTGGCCGCCGATTTTGGCAACCAAACCAACGGCGGTTTGATTGTCAGTTTGGCGACGAATGGCCCGATCCCGACGCCCGCCGGCCAGGTGATCGGCAACACGCGCCCGGCGCCCGACAACGTTGGGCACGATGGCAGCCTTGCGCGTAGCGCGGCTTGGCGGCTTGTCGGTCAGCCCGGACAACACAAAAGTCGCAGTCACCGGTTTCGAAAACGGTCGAGTGCTCGTCTACGATTACACGGCCGGCGACACGTTGGGTTCCGGCGCGGCGCTGGCGAACGGGCGGCAGTCTGCTGAAAACACGTTGGTCAGCGGCGCGACCCACGGCACCGCCTGGCTCGACAACGACACGGTGTTAGCGTTTTCCAGTTTTGGCGCCCTGTATGAAGTCGACGCCGCGACGATGGCCGCTACAGAAGTAGGCTCTGTGACGACGCCCTTTATCGGCAGTAACTTTACGGGGCTGGCGTATAATCCGGAGATCTCGCCACTCGTGTTTGCGTCCTATAGCGGCTTCAACGCGACAACGACACCAACGGTTGAAAACCGAGTCTACATCTTTGACCCGGCAACCAACTACAGCCTGGTGAATGAGATCAATTTGAACGGATCGCTGAGTGATTCACTACGCGAAATTGCGCTCGATGAAGACGGAAACTTGTTTATCGGTGTCCGCGGCTCGGAGATTGAATTCATTCCGAATGTGGACGAGAACCCCGCCGCGATTGCCGACGATTCGTCGATCGACTGGTACGATGGCGCAACATTCTCGAGTTTCAACGGCCTGGATATCGGCTTCGGCGAGGAGCCGGACGGTTTGACCGGCGATTACAACAACGACGGCAAAGTGGATGCGGCCGATTACGTCGTGTGGCGAAAGAACAACACCAACGGCCAGCAAGGCTACGACGACTGGCGCACCAACTTTGGCCGCACAGCGGGAAGCGGTAGCGCCGCTCGGGGCGGGCGCTGTTCCCGAGCCGGCAAGCCTGGCTTTATTGCTGGTCGGCCTGGCAGGAGTTTGCCGAGCACGCCGCCGCGCATGAGCCGCGCGTCGACAGATTTCGAATGAAAACGCCCATGGCTTCGGTGCGCGAGGCCATGGGCGTTCTTTTGGGCCAAGAGTGATGAAACTTTCGCGCAGAACAAATAGACGACGGCTGGTGGCACACGCTATCATATGCGTTACCCGCTAGAGCATTTTCGACTTGGGCGTAGCGCTGGGTGGCTGGGGCAACGCCCCAGCCGCGCTGAAATTTGCTGGGGGCGATGCCCCAGACACCGATTCATTTCGAATATGTTCTAAGTGCGGCTCGGTTTAGCTCCACGGGCGAACCATCGGCGAGGACTTCGGGAATGAGATCCCAACGAATTCGCGGCTTTACGCTTGTCGAGCTTTTGGTCGTCATCGCCATCATCGGCATCCTGGTGGCGCTACTCCTGCCTGCGATTCAAGCCGCCCGCGAGGCGGCCCGGCGAACGCAGTGCGCGAACAATATCAAGCAGCTCGGTCTGGCCGCGCATAATTACCTAACGGTCAAGAAAGACGTGTTGCCTGGCGGATACTTTCAGGAAAGCAAAGCGCCGGGTGGATATCAAGGTGAATCTTTCTTTGTGTATCTGCTGCCCTACATGGAAGAGCAAACGCTCTACGACCGCTGGGATTTTGTAAACCGCACCAACAACACGTGCGCACCCGGCGGCAGTCCCTGCAGTCCGGACTCTCCCGCCGGCACGCTTATTCAGACGCTACTGTGTCCGTCGGACAATCCAGCCGAAAGAGTGAAGTTTTACAATTCGCCCAATTCGGCGGCCGGCATGTCATTCCGCGGCTACTATGCCGTGACCAGCTATGCGGGCAATCATGGCACGAAGAATTATTATCCCGAATCCAGTGGGACGGGACCTCAGTCAAGAGATGACGGGATGTTCTACATCTGGGCTCCGCCCGGCTCAACTGCCGGTATATGCTACACCCGACCAGCGCCCAAGCCATGTGAACGACACGTCAAGGGTGTTTCGATCAAGAGTGCCGTCGACGGGCTAAGTAAAACTCTGTTGTTTGGAGAGAAGTACAACGAGGATCCGGTATTCGATGGCATGTCATCCAGTGTTCGCCACAACTCGTTGATCTACGAGTTTTCTTACTGGGGATGGACCGGGGGCTTCCGGGGAACTGCCCACGCGACTCGCAGCAGCGGCGACTACCTTCAGGTCATCAATCGGCAAACTCCCGAATCGTGCCGGACGGCGGGCGACTATAAATGCCAGGACGAGCGGCTCATGACCTGGGGCAGCGGCCACCCGGGCGGCGCCAACTTTGTGCTCGGCGACTCCTCAACGCGATTTATCTCCGATTCGGTTAGTCCGGCTGTGCTTGTGGCACTGAGCACGCGCAATGGCCAGGAGACCGTCTCGGACGAGTTGTAGAGTACGCCTTTGTTTCAGGGAGCCGAACACGGGTCCGTCATTCCGCATTTACGGTCGATCAATGTCGCGTCGTTCAAACATCAGCATTTGTGCGCTGTGTCTCGCCGCGAGCCTATCGGGTTGCGGCGGTGAGCCGCGCCCGGAGTTTGGTAGTGTTTCTGGCGTTGTCCGCATCAACGGAAGACCGCAGCCCAAGCTGTTGGTCCGGTTCGCACCGGACCCAGAGAAAGGCAATGGATTACCCGCGTCTGCCACCGGCACGTCCGATGCGGAGGGCAAATACTCACTGAAATATGAATTTCGCGGCGAGGAAGGCGAGGGGGCGCCGGTCGGATGGCACCGCGTCTCGGTCATCGACACCGCTGTCGGGCATACGCCCCAAGGACAACAACCAAAGCCCTCGGCGGTTCCCTATCAATACTCAAACCCGTCCACATCGCCGATCACAAAAGAAGTGAAATCGGGCGACCAGACGATCGACATCGATATCAGCCGCTAGCCTGGCTCTAAATGCAGTTCGCTCGGGGTCGGGAGTCTTCAACACGCGTCGCGGCCATTGCCGGGAGTCCAGCGCGACGTGGCACATCGCCCGTGCGTGCCTTACTCCCGACCCCGGAAGATTTTTTGACTATGCGCGGACGCATTGGCATAATGCCGGGGCTTTCAACAATTCTCGCCTTAGATGGAAGCCAGCCATGCTTTCGGCCATTCGCTGGGCAATGTACAAATTGGCGTTCGTTGCCGCGCTTTGCGCTGCGAGCGCTGCGCATGCGCAGGTTGCGTTCACCGAGGTAATGCACAGTCCAGGCGGAAGTGATGCGCTTTGGGAGTGGGTCGAAATCGTCAATGCGGGCTCGTCGCCGCTCGATCTCGATGGCTGGGTCATCGACGATGATGAAGACGGCGCAATTGGCGGCGCCACTGGCCGCGCAAATATCACCGCGTCGCCTGAAAACAACACGATCGTGCCAGCCGGCGGCGTGGCCGTGCTGTATCCGGCTGACGAGCTGGACTTCATGCCCGCGCGGTTCACTAGCGCTTGGGCCGCCGGAATAATGCTGATCGGCGTCGACGGCCTTACCTCGCTGAGCGCGGATGATGCGATCGGCCTGTGGCCCAGTCGCGCGAGTTACGATGCCGACACAATTCCGGACGTCACAAGCGGTCGGCGCCGAACGTTCGCCAGCGCGATCGCGTCGTTCGATTCTTCCGCGGCTCCCGTTCCGGAAGACGGACACTCGATCGCGTGGAACGGCGCCGGCAGCCCAACCAGTTCCGAAAACTGGGTCGCCAGCGTGGAGCATCAGCTCGGCGCGTTTGCCAGCCAGCAAACATCGAGCGAAAACGCGCAGATCAATAGCACCGCAGATCGCGGCAATCCGGGACTTTTGCCGACCGGCGGGGCCGGGGCCAGCGGGCCTGCGAATTACAGAAATCATGTTCGCGCCAGATAGCCCGTTGGCGCCGGTCGGGTATCAAGAGGCTGACTTCGAGTGGATCGAAGTGTTTAACAACACGCCGAACTCGATCAACTTTGCCAGTACTCCCCACGTATTCGATGACACGTCGGGCAGCAAGCTGGATGCGGGGAACATCCGAGGTGGATCGCTCGCGGCCGGCGCGACCGGCATTCTCTTCAACAGCGAGCAGATCTCCGAAGTGCAAATGCAGACGATGTGGGGTAGCGCCCTCACGTACATCCCAGTCGAAAACTGGCCGTCGCTCAACAACACGCGGCGGCGACACGATCGCAATCTGGGACAGCTATTTTGATTACAATACTGAGGCGATGACGAGCAGCCCGCGCACGTATGCGAATGCCGTCGCCGCCGTGACATACAACACGGTTGCGGGGCAGGGCTGGCCGACAATCCTCTCAGGCCGCTCGATCTGGCTCGATGATCTATCGGGCGATCCGAACGTGGGCGAGAATTGGACCCGCGCCGGGGCCAGCGGTGATACCCTGAGCTTTCAGGCGTCCGCGATCTTCGAGACGTCGATTGATCACCCGGGCGGCGACGTAGGAAGCCCGGGCTTCGTCCCTGGGCAGGTAACGCCGACGTTGCTCGGCGATTACAACGCGGACGGCGCGGTTGATGCGGCCGATTACGTGGTGTGGCGCACGAACGACGGCTCGCTCGATGGCTATGAGACGTGGCGAACAAACTTCGGCCGCACGGCAGCGAGTGCAAGTGCGGCGGCTGCCAGCGCAGTGCCCGAACCGGCAGGCGCAGTGTTTGTCCTCGGATTAAGCGCAGCTATCTTGCTTCGGCGACGCTGTTGAAATACATACCGGACCATCTTAGTCCGGCAATAAAGAAATGGCCGCTGCGTGCCCAGCCGAGATCGCCAGGCTATGTGCCGTTCAATCCACCGTCAGCGTCACCAGCTCTTCGCTGACCGCTTCGATTTGCTGGGCGGTGATCTGTGGCAGCTGATCGGCGAAGCCCACGAGCAGCGCGAGGTCGCCCAAGCGATTGATTTGCCGTGCGACGCCATGGCCCAAGTAATGCAGCGCCTCGATGGCATCGGCAGTGAAAATCTCCCGTGACGCGCCCGCCAATTCCAACCGTCGGCGAACGTATCGCCTCGGTTTCCTGAGGCGTGAACGCACGCAAGAGTGCTTTCACCGCGATGCGCTCGTCGAGGCTCGGCAGGCGAGCGACGGAGGAAACAAGGCCCATCTGGCCAATCAGAACAAGCGTCAGCAGCGGCCGGCCCGCCGCCTCGAAGTTCAACAGCAGCCGTAGCGTTTCCAGCGCACCGCAATCTTCCAGCAGGTGCGCCTCATCGATCACCACGAGCGCATGCCGACCTTGATTCGCGTTCTGGCCGAGGAAGAATTCCAGCCGGCGAACGCTTTCCTCGACGGTCTGCCGCGGCGGATCGGCCGGCGGCGCACCGATTTGCTCGGCCAGATACACCAAGAGGTCGCGGCTCGACATTTGCGGAAAAACCAGATGCACTCGCGGACTGAAAGTTTCCGGCAGCTCGCTGCGCAAGATTTGCACGAGCATCGTCTTGCCGACGCCGGCCGGCCCGGCCAGCACCACCGCGCCGCGACGATTTTCGACCGCGTAACGCAGTTTCAACACCGCCCCTTCGTGCGATTCGCAAGGAAAGTAGGCGGCGCGATCGGCCGTAGGCTCAAACGGTTTCGCGGCAAGTTGCCAATACTCGGTATACATAGGCAAACTCAATGCTTCGCTTACGTTTTGGCGACCCAATTCTCAATCTGGCCCAATAGTTCGCAGCCGCTGCGGCCAATCTGCTCGGCGAGCGTATCGAGGTCGCGTGAATCGGTTTCGTCGGGTTGGGAGACGACCAGCGCAGCATCGATCCCCATTTTGCGAACCAACTCCAGCATGATCGGCCTCGTGGCCACATCAAAAAACGCGCCCAGGTCGATCAGGGCCAAATCGTAGTCGCGGCGAATCGCGCTGGCGCACGATTCAATCTCTTGGCCCACCATCAAACGTAGCGGATCTTCCGACGTGTTGGCTCCGAGTGCCAACAGGTCGAGGCAATCCTCATCGGCGCGAATCACTGCATCGGCGAGCGTCGCGGCGCCGGCCAGCACTTCTTGCCAACTGGCCGTGGGCACCGCATCAAGCGACGCGGCAAGTTGCGGCCGTTGAAAGTTGCCGTCGACGAGCAAGATGCGTCGTTTGCGGATGGCCAGGCGCGCGGCCAGCGCCAGCAGCGTGGTAGTGGACCCGCACCCGGAAAACAGGCTTACGAGGCCAATTATGGATTTGCCTTGCTCGGCTTTGGAGAGCAGCAAGTCGGCGACGGCATCGAGCTCGGTTTTACTTCGTTGTGCGAGCATGCGGCATGTGGCCGGCCAGCGAAACGAGGCGACCGTGGTGCCGGGGCGGAATGTCGGGCTTCGCGAGTCGACCGTAGAGGCCCGCTCCGTGCGTTGGCGTCCGATGTACGCCGAGAGCGGCCGCTTCCGGCCGGCAATCGTTTCGATGCGATTGGCAACTTGCTGCGTACCGCCCGTAATGGCATGTCCGGCGTGATCGGCGGCGAACGTATGCGTGGTGCCCACGTACATGGTTGCCACCGGAGGCAGCACGTCGATCGATTCCAGGAACGGCGCAGTGGACGATAGTTCTTGGCCCGACGCCGACGACTCAAAATCCGCAGCGGCCGCCACGAGCTGAATCGTAGCGCTTGCGCCGGCGACGTTTCGCGCGGCGGCTAGCGCTGGCGGCGTCGGCGTAAGCTGCGCCGCGTCATGTCGGTAGGCTTTAATAAACGCTCTGTTCGTCGTCATTATTTGCCTGTCGCGAGGGCGATTCGAGAATGTAGCCGGGCAAATGGGCAACTGAGGTCGGCGGCTCCGAAGTTCGGATCTGCGGCAGAGCACGACCGGCGCCCGTCAAAGGCGATGTGAGAAACTCCGTGGCGGAAGTTGCGGGCTTCCCATTTGAACCGGCTGGATCACTGCTGACTTGCTCGCCAGCGGCTTGTTCTCTGTGTGTTGACACATCGGCTGGCGGCGCCAACACGTCCGGGAATGGAGGCAATGACTCGGTTTCGCGATCTCGTTGCGCGGCCGGCGCGCCGCTCGACGGGCCAGATGCCGTTGTGGACGCAATGGGTTGTTCAACGACCGTGCGGACCGGCTCTATCACTGTGGTCGGTTCAAGCACCGGCGCGGCAGCGGCGGTAGCTGGCGTCGTGGGCAGCGGTTTGCTGCGATTCTTGCCGGCGAGCAAAATCGCCGTCCCGGCGATCGTAAATAACACAAACAGCATCACGAAGCGCGCGATCGGCGCGAGCGTATCGTCCAGACTCGTCGAGGGAATCGCAAATGGATTCGAACTGGGCAGCGCGGCGGAATTCCTGCGCGAGGCCGGAGCAGCCTGGTCCACTCGCCACGTGCGCTGATGCAAATGCGGCTGCGGCGGAGCTGACGATCCCTCGCTGATTATGGGAGTGAATTTCGTTTGAGGCTCGTGCGCGGTTGACGGGTCATGGCTTAGTCGCGGCGTGTCCGCAATGTTCGGCGGATCCAAACGATAGGCCGTCGATGAGCGTGTCGCCAGCCGCAGTGACTGGGGCGGGTCCGCTGGTGTTTGGACGGAAACATTCGGCAGGCGGGCGAGCACTGGCCAATCGCCGGCGGCAGTACGGGCGCGGCGTCCAGGTGTCGGTGAGGCAGGCGTGGTAGTCACGAGGCGGCTTTCTTGCCTGACAAAGATTCGCAACGTCGTTGGCCCGTTTATTGCGCAGCGCGGCCGGTTTCGGACGGCGCGTACGGGTCCGCTATCTGTATCGGGATACAGTTGCGCTGCCCTTGAGGGTTACGCAATCGCTAGCGAGAAGATGTCGCGCCTGGCTAGCACCGCTGGCGCGAAAAGTTGGTGTGACGTTCCACACGCCGACAAAAAGAGTGGGAGACGGGAGACACAGAGTGCAAGCTTGCGAGCTGTATCTCCCCGTCTCCCCTCTCCCTATCTCCCCCTCTTCCGTACTACCGTTCGCGTGCCGCTTGCAGCGCGGTGTCATCGCGCCAAGTCTCAGCCAGCCAGATGATCGCGGTGCCGTCGCGGCTCGAAGTGAGCACGTTCCGCCCGTCGGGCGAGAAGCTGACCGACGTCACTTCCTGCGTGTGGCCCGGCAGGGTGAGAATCTCCTTCCCGCTCTTTTCCCTCTGTGAGTCCCACAGCTTGCAGGTGTTGTCCTGGCTGCCAGTGAGTGCACGAGACCCGTCGGGCGAGAACGCGACGCAGGTCACCGCGGCCGTGTGGCCGGCCAGCTCGACGAGCAACTTTCCTGTGGTGGCGTCCCAAATTTTCGCCGTGCCATCCTTGCTGCCGGTAATCACGCGCTGGCCGCCGACCCCGGCGCGGCCCTCATCGTCGAGCGTGGGCAGATCGGCAGAGAACTGGCCGCAGAGCACGGCCCATTTATGGCCCTCAAGCGTGGCGATCGTGTTACCGGTTCGATCCCAGATGCGTGCGGTGGCATCACCGCTAACCGTGAGAATCCGAGTGCCGTCGGGCGAAAACGTAGCCGCGATGACGCGGCCGCTGTGACCGGTAAGTTTGACTCCGGTCGGCTTGCCGGACTCCACGTCCCACAGTTGTGCTGTGCCGTCGTCGCTGGCCGTCAACAGCTGGGCGCCGTCAGGTGAAAACTCGACCGTGTTGACATGCGCCGTGTGCCCGCCTTCCAGTTTTCGAACAGCCTGGCCGGTGTCGGCATCCCAAATCTTGGCCGAGTGATCCCAACTGCCCGTAGCCACCAAACGGCCGTCCGGCGAGACGTCTGCCGAGGCTACGGCGCCGTGCGCGCTGAATCGCACGACTCGCAACCGTGACTGCAGATTCCATAACTCCGCATCGTTGCCGCCGATCGTCAGCACGTGATGGCCGTCGGGAGTAAAGCTGGCCATCCATACTTCGCCGCCGAGCTGATTGAAGTCCAGCAGCGGTTCAAGCAGCTGCGACGCGGCGTTCGGATCGCCGGCTGTTGAACCGATCGCCACGCGGGCAGTCGATACATCCCACAGCCAGACGCGGCGATCTTCGGTCGAGGTTAACACAATGGTGCTGCCGTCCGGCGACAGGGCCGCTGAATTGAACGGCTTGCCGGGCGAGCGAACGGCCGCGAGCGCCGCGGCATCGGCCAGCCGCCAGAATCGCGCGATGCCGTCGTCGCAGGTCGTTACTACCGTCGCACCGTCCGCGGAAATATCGAGCGACGTCACCCAATCCGGATGTTCGAGCACAAGCTCGCGCAGCTCTCGGCCGCTTTCCAGATCCCATTGTCCGCAAGTGCGATCACCGCTGGCGGTCAGAAGTCGGCGGCCGTCGGGAGTGAATCGAAGCGAAGTAATCGAACTATTATGACCATCGAATTCCCGCTCTAATGTCCATTGCGGTTCGCCGTTCGCCGCATCGCCGTTGCGTGTCCATACACGGACGTTGCCGCGATCATCGCCGGTCGCCAGCCGCTGGCCGTCCGGCGAGAATGCCAGGGATGCGATTTCAGCAGTGTGTCCGCTCAGCGCGGCGACTTGCGCGCCCGTTTGAGCGTTCCACAACTTCACGTCGGTTCCCTGGCTGCCGGTTGCCATCCAATTTCCGTCCGGCGACACGGCGAGCGTGCCGAAGCGGCCGGTCGACGGCAATTCCAATTTTTCGGTGCCGGTCGTCAGGTCCCAGATTCGAACTGAGTTGTCGCCCGCTCCGGTGGCCATGTGCTTCCCGTCCGGGAAAAACGCGGCGCCCGAGATCAGGAACTCGTGACCTTCGTCGAACCGCCGCAGGGGCTGGCCGCTGGCCGCGTCCCACAGGCTGGCCGTACGATCGCGACTCGCCGTTACGATTTGCTTGCCATCGCGCGAGTAGCGCGCGCCAAGCACCGCATCCTCATGGCCCGAAAACACGGTGGCATGTAGCACGCGGACCTCTTCGTAATCGCCGACGTTCCAAATGCGAACGCTCTGGTCCTCACCGCCGGAAATTACTCGACTTCCGTCCGGCGAGAACGCGGCCGAACGCACGGCGCGGCTGTGACCGCGCAGCGCCTTGAGCGGTTCGCCCTTGGCCACGTCCCAAAGCCGCACCGAGTTATCCTCGCTGCCGCTCACCAGCACCTGGCCGTTCGGCGAGAAAGCCACCGAACGCACGGGCTTGTCGTGACCGGCAAGCCGCACGTACTTGGGCTTTTCGTCCGGCAAGTTATCCAGCCGCAGGTCGATATTGATTGGTTTTACCTCGTCGGGGTTCCAAATCATGATCGTGTTGTCGTAACCGCCAGTGGCCACGAGATCGCCCTTCGGCGAGAAGCGCGCGGTATAGAGTGCACCGCTGTGGCCGGTGAACTCGGTACGCTGAACAAAGCTTGGAGCTTGGAGCTCGGTGCTACGCGAAGCGGTCTCGCGGCCGCTTCCGGCTCCCTGCTCCCCGCTCTCTGCTTCTTGCTTCTCCCACACAATCGCCTTTCCATCCTGCCCCGCCGTGACGATGCGGTTGCCGTCGGGCGAAAACTCGGCCGCCCAAACCCACCAGCTGTGGCCATTGAGGTCTTGTATCACGCGGCGAGCGCGCCAATCCCAAAGGTGCGCCGTATTGTCGAACGAGCCGCTGATCAAATTCTCTCCGTCGGGCGAGAATCGAACGGTCAGAACACCATCGGTATGGCCCGGCAATTCGATCACTTCGATATTTTGTTGCTGCAAGACTCTCATCGCTCACGTCCCGGATTGCGATTTTACCGTCGCTCATTCCGGCGGCGAGGAAGCGCCCATCCGGCGAGTAAGCAAGCGACAGCACGTGCTGATCGTGCTTGGCGGAATGCTGCACCGCGCCCGTGGCAGAATCGCGAATCGTGATTTCGCCACCCAATCCGCCAACGGCAAATGAGCTGCCGTCCGGCGAATAGGCGACCGCCTGGACCGGGCCGTTCGCGGCGTAGCCGCCTGCGCCAAGTTTGCACAAATGAACGAGCCGCCCCCACTCCCAATTTCGGAGCGCCGGCTGGCTGTCTTCAAGCAACTCGAGCGCATAATCGTAAGCGTTCTCATCGATCTTCGCCGACGCCAAGCCGATCTGCGCGACGTACGATTCGTACTCCTCCGCTTCCTTTGCTTCGACGGCAATGCCGCGTTGCTGGACCGCAATTTGCTCCTGTTCCTTCGCGTTGTCGCGCTCTTTTGAGGCGATGTCGGCCTGCTCGTTGGCCCGATCTCGCTCGCGCTGAGCGATGACGCTTTGCTCGACGGCTTTTCCGCGTTGTACCTCGGCCACGCCGCGTTGTTCCTCCGCCACGCCGCGCTGATGTTCGGCATCCTTACGGGCCGCGACTGCTTTGTTGCGCTGCGCGTTGACCAGCACCAGACCCGTGCTGATGCTGATGACGACGATGCGCAAGAGCGCGGCCACAGCTCGCTTGGCCATGCGCAAGCGGCGCTGCCGGGCGTCGCGCTCGGCCCGCGCCGCGTCGATTTTCGTCATCACGGCCTTGTGCTCTTCCTGGCTGGGATCCAGAAGCGAGGCCGCGAGGTCCAAGTCGCCCTTGTGGAGCGCAGAGGTCGCATAGTCGCGCTGCGTCTCAGTCAAGAGACCGCGAGCACGCACGTTGGCGTCCCACAGTGCGAGCGATTCCTGGAAGCCGTAGAGGGCACGGGCAAATAGCTGGTAATCGTTCGACTCGCGCGCCTTCTGCAAGTTTTGATTGGCATGCGCGGTCAGCACGAGGCTTTCCGAGTGCGAAAGATAAACGCGGACCGCCTCTTGGAATTCCTTGACCGACTGGTAGCGGTCCTCCTGCCGCGTGGCCATCGCCCGCAGCGCGATTTCCTTGAGCTCGCCGTCGTAGCGGACCGGATCGATGCGGTTCTGCGATGCGGCCATCAGGCACTGCATCACGTCGCGGCCCGAGTGGGGCGGCACGCCGCCGATGATCTCGTACAGTATCGCGCCCAGCAGGTAGATATCGCTGGTCTTGTCGATCCGCTCGACCGGGCCGCGGGCCATCTCTGGCGCCATGTACGCGGGCGTGCCGCCCAGGCTGTCGGCCTGGAACACGGCGTCGACGTGGGCGAACTCGGGCGTGATCCGCGCGAGTCCCCAGTCCATCACCAGCACCTCGCCGTAATCGCCGAGCATGACGTTTTCGGGCTTCAAGTCGCGATGGATCACGCCGCCGGCGTGGGCAAAGGCCACGGCGTCGGCCACGCGCATCAAGATGCTCAAGTTCTCGTCGAGCTGCTTCTTGTGCAGCACTTTGTCCCAAGGCGTGCCGCGCACGCGCTTCATCGAGTAGAACAGCGCACCTTCGTCGTTCGAGCCCAGGTCGTAAATGGGCACGATGTTCGGATGGTCGAGCTCGCCGGTGACGACGGCTTCGGAGATGAACTTGTCGCGCTGGTCTTCGCGCATCTTGGCGGAGGGCTTAAGCATCTTCACCGCGACGGTCCGGGCAATTGACGATTGATGGGCGGCGTAGACCACGCCCATACCGCCTTCGCCGATGATGTCCAGCAGCTCGTAGTCGGGCACGTCGGCGAGCGATTTGGGCGGCAGACCGGCCGATTTGCGCTTTTCGCGAACGTATCGCGACTTCACCGGCAGAGAGGAGCGAAAACCGCTAACTGTTTCCTTCTGCCGAATCGTATGACCTTGCCCCGTGCCGAGATCAAATGTGCCGCGCCATTGCGAATCGAGCGTCTGGGCTTCGGCCGAGGACGTGTCGAGATCGATCGTGACGTCCTTCTCGAGAGTGTGCGTCGAGCGGCGCGACGACTCTTCCGCATCGTCACCCTCGCCATCCGCCTCACCGGGCGGCTGAAACTCCATGGTCATGTCGGATTGGTCGCCCACCGTGGGGCTTTTGCGCTCCGGGTCGCTGGCTCTGCCCGGATGGGATGAAGTCTCGCCTTCCGAGGTCGAATCGCCCGTTGATTCGGATCGCGGCAGATCAATGGTCTGGCCCTGACTCAGTAGATCGGACGGCAGAACGAGTCTGGTGGCCTGGCCGGTCAGGTCTTCGGCGCCTTCATCCTCCGCTTTGGTTTTTCGTTCGCGTAGCTTTTGCTTGTCTTCGATCGTTCGCTGAGAAATCTTACGAACGGCGGCGCCGCAATGGGCACATCGGCCAGCGTCCATCGACGACTGGTCCAGTTCACGTTTACAGGCATGGCAATTGGACATGGAAGTTCATTCCCTCGTTCCCGCGCAAAGGCGGGAACCTGTTCGTCGACGCTCCGCGTCTGATTTGCAGTTTGTAGGGTGGGCACTGCCCACCAATGCGTATTTTTGTGCTTTTTATAGGTGGGCGGTGCCCACCCTACATGACTAAATGATTAGTGTTTCACCGGACATCGCAAGCGGCCGGCGCGTCGCAGTCGCTGCCACTCGCGGTCCCCGCCTTGCTGGAACGCTTCATCGACTTGATTCGCCCAGTTACCGCGACTCCGCGTGGCCACAAGGGCCAAGCCGGCCAGTGGAGTCATCCAGCGCAATGATGTGTAGCTAGGGGCTGAAGGCTGGAGGCTATCGAAATCAAGTTCGGCTGGTTCGAATTCAACGCCCTTCGCAACCGGTTGCTCAATTGGTTGAATAAATTCACCAGCTTGCGGACCTGCGTTGTCCGCCGGTGCGTTTTCCGTCTCGTTCGGAACAGCCTGGCGCTCCTGCTGCGGCGTTACGGCCTCGCTTGTCGGCGGGCGATCGCGCGTGCCTTCGGAGTCGTCGGTCGGGTCAATCACGCGGCCACGCCGCACAAACACTTCAATGATCAGCCGCCGCGAATTGTTCTCCGTGCGCACCAGGAAAATGCGGTAGTGCCCATCGGGCAGCGTGCGGAAAAATGCCCGCAGGTCGAATAGCGCCTCATCGCGGATGCGATGCGTGGAAATTACCTCGCCGTCCGGGCCAACGACTTCCAACTCGACGTACAAGTCGGTAGTAATCGGCAGCTCGCTTGACGGCAGGCGCGTTTCGGTCGTCTGCAGGCCAATCGTCGTGGAGGCTTGCTGATCGATGAACACTTGGGTCTGCGGCGGCGAGAGAACCTGAATGCTCGGCAGAGACGGCACCGGTGCGATCGGCACGTCCGGCGTTTGAATGCCCGGATTCGATACGAGGATAAAATCGCTGACGTTGCCGTTGTTGTCGTCCATCACGGTAACGGTGATTTGAATATCCGCGATTGGGTTCTCCGGGTCCGGCGGTCCCAAGTAGCGGTGCTGCACGATGAACGAGCCATCGGTGAGCGTCGTCTCGTCGCCCGAGGAACGCTGCGACGATACAACGGTCGTCAGTCCGTTGCCCGGCAACGGGTTGCCCGGCGCCTTGAGCATCAGTGCCACGGTCTGCACCGCGCCGTCGCCCCAATTGATCAGATACGTATACAACTGGGCCGGGACGGCCGGATCGTTAAGCGCCTGGCCGCTGACGAGCGTAAGCACCGGGTTCAAGCTGCCGCCCAAGCCGTCGAAAGTGAAGGTTTCCATTCCGCCGGGGCCGAGCACCGTGACGGTCACCGTGTAGACGCCGCCGTCGACATAGGTATGCACAGCGTCAATCGTACCGTCACCCCAATTCAGTAGATGCGTGAACGATTCGTGCAGCGTGTCGGTGATCGACGGCGGCGCGGCAAGATTCGGGTTGGCCACGTTGTCGAAGCCCGGGTCGCTGAATGAGACGCGAATCGTGGTGATGCCTTCCGACGAGATGTCGTCGCCGATGAATGATGCACCGGTTGGCGCCGGCACGAACGACGGGTTAACGTTCTGGACCGTGACGAAAAACGTTTGGGTATGTTGGCCGCCGTTGTCGTCGTGAATCGTAAGCGTGACGGTGTACGTGCCGTCGTCGGCGTAAATGTGCGAGCCGCCGAACATGCCGCTCGACGGCCGCCCGGCCGCGCCGTTTTCGTCGGCCACCGCGACGCTAGCAAGCTGCTGCCGGCCGTCGCCCCAGTCAATGTCGTACGTGAACGACTCGTGCAACGGATCAGCGATTGCCTCCGTCGGTGGGTTGGGGTTTCGCTCGTTGTCGAAGCCCGGATCGGTGAACTGGGCAGTAAAGCTGATGCCCTCCGATTCGTTAATCGTAGCAACCGACGGAACAATGTTCCTCAGTGTTGGCGCGACGTTGTTCACGTGAATCGTGAACGTCAGGTCGATGAAGTCGACGCCGGCGATGCCCGTGACGAACTTCTCCGGATCGCTAAACGCGCCCATGTCGTCGTCGGCCACGCGCACTGTCACGTTGTAGTCGCCGTCGTCGGCATACGTATAGGCGCCCGCGGCCAATTGGGCGGTTGTCGGAACGCCCGGCGAGCCTGAAATGCGGTTCACGATGGAAGGAGAGCTGAAATCCGTGTCGCTGCCATCGCCCCAATTGATCGAGTGGATCGCGAACAGCTCTTGCAGCTCGCCGCCCTCGAGTGGATTGAGCGGATTGTCAAATCCCGGATCGCTCAAGCTCACATTCAAGTCAATCAGCAAGAACGGCGAGCCTTCGTTGACTTCGAGCTCGTTCCCGTCAGTGATCGACGGTGCTCGATTCTCAACAGTAATTGAGAAGTGCTCCGTGCGGCTGCCGCCGTTGTCGTCGCGCACCGTGATCGTGATTGTGTAAATGCCATCGTCGGCGTAGGTATGACTGCCTGAGAACGCGCCGCTCGACGGGTTGCCAGGCGAGCCGTTGGTATCTGCAACCGCCGCGCCGACGATCGCCTCGCGTCCGTCGCCCCAATTAATGTCATATGTGAACGACTCGTGCAGCGGATCGATAATGAGCGGCGGCATCGCCGGATTCGGGTTCAATTCATTGTCGAACCCAGGATCCGTAAACAGTGCGTCGAGTGATACAGCCTGGCCCTCGGCGATAGTTTCCGGAAGTTCAATGCCCGCCAACGTGGGCGCAATATTCTCAACGGTGACCGTGAGCCGTTGCGTAAGCGTACCGCCGTTGTCGTCGCGAACCGTCACCGTGACGGTGTACACGCCGTCGTCGGCATACGTGTGGCCGACGGAAATCATGCCAGTCGACGGCTGGCCGGCCATGCCGTTTTCATCCGCGATCGCCGCGACAACAATCTGCTGCCGGCCGTCGCCCCAATTGACGTCGTAGGTGAACGACTCGTGCAGCGGATCAATGATATGCGGCGGCATCGCCGGATTCGGATTGAGCTCGTTGTCGAAGCCTGGATCGCTGAACAGCGCGTCGAGCGAAACGACCTGCCCCTCGCCGATCGTCGTGCCCGAGAGGCCAATTTCCGTGAAAGTCGGCGCGACGTTGCTTACCGTAACGAGAAATGACTGCGTGTCGCTGCCGCCGTCGTCATCGGTGACGGTGACCGTGACAGTGTACACGCCGTCGTCGGCGTAAGTGTGCGTGCCCGTAATAGCGCCGGAGCCTTGCGCGAAGAAGATGGTCCCGGCCTCGGTCGCGGACCCGTCACCCCAATTAATCGTGGCGGTGTGCGTATCACGGATCCCGTTGTCGATAAACAGTCCCAGCGGCGTGCGCCCCGCCGATCCCGCTCAAATCCAGCTCCTCGCCTTCATCCACCGCTTGGTCGACCGCGACGACCAGCACCGGCGGCACATTATTCACCGTGACCATAAACGATTGCGTGTCGCTGCCGCCATCATCGTCCGTGATGGTAACGGTCACGGTATAAACGCCGTCGTCGGCGTACGTGTGCTTGCCGGCAAGTGCGCCCGAGCCGCTGGCGGCGAAAATTGTCGCAGCCTCGACCGCGGAGCCATCTCCCCAGTCGACCGTTGCCGCGTGGGTGTCGAGCTTACCGTTATCGATAAACAGCCCCAGCGGCGGTGCTCCGCCGACAGCGCTTAAATTAAGCTCATGCCCTTCATTCAGCGTTTGGTCGATGGCCACCACGAGCACGGGCCGGACGTTGTTCACTGTGACCGGCGTGGTGTACGCGTCGGACACGCCGCCGTCATCGTCACGCACCGTGAGCATCACGCCATAAGTGTCGCTTAACGTGGCGGTGGGATTATCATCCACGTAGCGATGACTCAGCCGGAGCTCGCGCGTGGCTGGCGTCCACTGGTACTCGGTGCCGCCAATCGTGCCGTTTGCATCCGCCGGGCCCAAGCCAGTGATCGTATCGGTGGCGCCGTCGCGCCAATCGATGTTGACCTCAAATACGTCGCGAGGGCTCGGGTCGACAACCCGCGCGACGATCGTCGCCACTTGCCCCTCATCGATGTTGTCGCCGGCAATGTTCGTCAGCGAGGGGCTAACGTTGTTGACTTCGATTTCCGTGAGGTAATCTGTGTAGCCGCCGTCCTTGTCAATAATACGGGTCCGCACGATCGGCGAAGCAGGGCCGTCCTCCAGCAGCGTCGCCGGCACCGCCTCGCTGGCGCTCATCGAGGAGCCGGCGTACGTGCCATCGCCGACGTCGAACGTGCCGTCATTGTTGAAGTCGTAGGCGTAGCGGAAGCCGGCCGTCGTATCGACCGTGCCCGGATCCGTCTCGTCGCTGAGAAAGACGGAAGCCGTTGAGCCTTCATTTACTGGGCCACTGTTGTTGAGCGCTGCAGTGGGAGCCACATTCCCGACCGTGACCGTAAACGTCTCGGTATCACTGGCGCCGAAGTCGTCGACGACGCTCACGGTCACCGTGTAAACGCCGTTGTCGGCGTAGGTGTGCGTCCCACCCAACGCACCGGAGCCGCTCGCAGAAAAGATCGAAGCATCTTCCGTGGCGCTGCCGTCGCCCCAATTGACCGTTGCCGTGTGCGTATCGAGTACGCCGTTGTCAATAAACAGTCCCAGCGGCGGCGCACCGCCGATGCCGCTCAAGTCGAGCGGCTGGCCTTCATTGACCGTCTGGTCGATCGCTACCACGAGCACCGGCCGCACGTTGTTCACCGTGACGTCGAACGACTGCATATCGCTGCCGCCGGCCTGGTCAATCACGCTTACCGTGACGGTGTATACACCCTCATTGGCATACGTATGCTTTCCGCTGAGGACGCCCGATCCATTGGCGGCAAAAATCTCCGGCGATTCGGTCGCGCTGCCATCGCCCCAATCGACTTTGGCAATATGCGTATCCGACGTGTTGGTGTCGATAAACAGCCCCAGCGGCGGCGCCCCGCCGACGCCGCTCAAGTCAAGGACGTTGCCTTCGCTGGCCGTCTGATCGACCGCCACGATCAGCACCGGCCGAACGTTGGTTTGGACGTCGCCCTGCGCCGGTGATGGGACCATCCGCGGCCGGCAAATCGGCGCCGAATGCGGTCGACTGGACTGGTTCCACCAGCGCTTCGCTGCCCGATAATGCAGCCTCATCGCTGTTGCTGAGCCGTGTTCCAATCGAAAGTGAGAGTCTCGTTTTGCGCATCGCTGCCGCCCGAGTCAGCTACCGGCATAGTTGGCGTAATCAGCAGGCTTTGCATCGCCGCGTCCAAAACGCGGCGGCGCTTCAACTGGCGCACCCGCAATGATGGCGCCGCTTTACGCCGGCGCCGAGGCGCGCAATGGCCCAAACTGCGATCGGGAAAGCCAAGACAGTCGCATGGGCCCTTCCTGAAGAAAACAGCTGGCTCGCCGCTGCCTTCGGTCTCCCGGCCTGGCACGTAACGTGTTCCGGATGAGGTCCCCCGGCCGGCGCCAATATTTGCGAGCAGCCACTATTATCACGACCGGCCGCCCCGACTGTCAAACATTCTGCAACGCATGTCGTGTGATGACGGGGAGTTATGTCTCGCTGGCGACAGCTTGTCACCCCGCACACCGGTGGCAGGCTGTAATAAAGCGTGTCGAATTTAACGATTGAATTGAAGATGCTGGCTGGAGGCAGCCGAATAGAGCGAGCGTCGGAAACTCCGCCTTACTCACCAGCGTGGCGGCAATGCAATGACTGCGTCCACTCCAAGTCGACGAACGCGATCGCGTTCCGGGCGACGGGCACCACTGATTGTTCTTCTAGTTGGGTTTGCCATTTGGCTGTCGAACCCGACGGTTCGAGCCGCCGACGAGCCCGACCCGTTCGAAGGACAACCGGCGGCCGACGCGGACCCGTTCGAACGGCTCAAAGCGTCATCGCAGACAGAGTCAGCCCCAAGTTCAGATGATGCGGCGCCAACCTCGCCATTAGATGAGGCAATTTACGACGCGCCCCGGCAGGCGACGGCGCCGCTGCAAATCAATTTTCAAGTTCCTCCGCGCCCGCAGGCGCCATCCAATGGTCCACTTGCGCCGCAGGCAGAGACAGCGAACCAGCCGAAAGATCCCTGTGCCGCGGGTGTTGAAAAGCCGCTTAGCGCGCTGGGCATCTATATCGGACTGCCGTCGGGCGACTTGCCGGTCGATCATGCGGCCGCATGCTGGGATTCGGTGAACCAAACGGGTGGCCCGCTGACCGGCGCGCGCTGCTGGCCGGGCTACGTGTATCATTGGGACGCAACGTCACTTTGCTACCGGCCCCTTTATTTCGAAGAGATCAACTTGGAACGCTACGGGTACGGCTGCTGCGCTTGTCTGCAGCCGCTAGCGTCCGCGGCGCATTTCTTTGGCACCGTACCGGCGCTGCCTTACTGCATGGCGGCTGAATGCCCCTGCGAATGCGTTTACACGCTGGGCCATTATCGCCCCGGTAGTTGCCCGCCGTGGCGCCGCCACTGTCCGCCCTGCGATCCGCTGGCGGCTGCCGCCGAAGGCGGAGTGATGACAGGGATGATCTTCCTGATCCCCTAAACGCAGTTTTGAATCTCCGTCCCCCGCGGGTGCGACCGTTACATCGGCAAGCGAAACGTCTGTCCAAGATAGCGCATGATGCTGCGGGCGAGCGTAATTCGTTCTGCGGCAACTTTTGCCCGTCCGCGCCCGCCGATGACAAAGTTCTTGGTGCCGGCCTCCGAGAGGGCACCCGCTGCATCGAACCGCACGCGAGCCTGGTAAAGCGCAGCCGGATCGGCCGGGCGGCACAATGCCGGCGAACAAGGCGGCCAAATCTGCCCGGGCGCTCCCCTCACTTGCGTCGTCGCGCACTTCATGCCGAGCGACGTCAACGACTTCGCCGTCGATTACTTCACCGGGCAGTTGATCGACGACCAGCCGCACCGGCTGCCCCGGCCGCAGTCGTTTCACGTCCGTGTCGTCGACGAGCAGCACTGCGGTAAGCCGCGCCGGATTGCCCACCAGGCAAACTAACGTTCCCGGCTCCACCTGCGCACCCAGGTTTGCCGACTCCAGCAATGAGCCGGTCCATGTGTCGAGCCGGCCATTCGCGCTCGATGCCGAAGTCGCAGGCGCGGCAATCACCACACCATCGGCCGGCGAGCTAAGCGCCAGCCGCTCCACGGCGCGGCGGCGATCTTCCAGGCGCCGCTCGCTGTCGGCCAGCGCGGCGCGGGCCGTCGGAAGCTGGTCATTTGCCTCCGGATCGGCGCCTCGCAGCCGCTCCAGATGCTCAACCCTTAATTGCCGCAGCGAGTGTTCGCCTTCGAGTTGGACAAGCTCGCGCTCAACCTCTGGATTGGCGAGTTGGCCAACCAAATCGCCGCGCGATATCGTTTCACCGGCCCGAATTGCCGACGTGAGCGTACCGCCGGTGGTGGCGTAAACGCGGGCCGCCTCCTCGGGCAAGAGAACCAGCGGAGCGCGCCACATAATAATTCACCGGCAATGAAAGAACCGCCACGATGCCGGCAAGCCCCAAGGTAACTATCCATGCGAGCCGCCCGCTGCGAATCTCCGCCCGCCGCAGCGGATTGCGATACAAGCGAACTGCTCCGCTCACCGGCCCGATCAGCGCGCCCCCCAGCACGGTTAAACCAACCGCGTATGCCAGATTCTGCAAGTGCAGCGGGTACAGCAATTGGACCAGGCCCCAAACAATTGCAACGCACATTGCTGCTACATACAGCTTCGACGAAATCGCGTAGAGCCCAAGCCACGGGCGGTGCGCGCGAGGAATAAGCGGGTCCTCGGAAGCGCCGGGGACGGCCCGACTCCCAAAAAGCGATTCGGATACGAACCGACGTAAGACCTCCCGCGAACGCTGCCACAGATTGGGTGTTTCCACAAGATCGGAAAGGATGTAGTAGCCGTCGTAACGGAGCAGCGGGTTGCCGTTGACCAACAAGGTCCCCACGGTGCACACGACCATGATGTTCAAGGCAATGAGCTGAACGATGCCTGGCTGCGCGTGCCACCACACAATGGCGGCCACGGCGGCGAGCGAGAGTTCAACCGCCATGCCCGCACCCGAAACGGCGATCCGCTGCCACTTGCTTTTAAGCCGCCAGGCGTCGCTGACGTCGCAATACAAACATGGGGCGAACACCAGGAGCATGAATCCAAGCTCGCGGACCTCGCCGCCGAAGTGCTTGCAGGTGATCGCATGCCCAAGTTCATGCAACACCTTTACCGCGCCGACCGACAACAGCAGCCAAACGAGATTGCGGGGATCAAACAACGCTGATGCATCAGGCAGGCGCTGGCGGAATTCGTCAAAGTGCCCGAAGGCGAGCGAGATGGCATAGATAACGATCAATAGCGCGACCATCAATGCCGCCGGCGAGAAAAGCCAGCGCATGCGCGCATGAATCGCGGTTAATAACGCGTCGGGGTCGAAGCCGCGAAAACGGATCGAGAGCACACTGCTCCAGGCCATCGCCCAGCAACGCGCCCGTTCGCGTCGCATGCGGCCCAAAAGCTCGCCGCCTTGGCCGGGCGACTGGCCCACCAATAGCCCAGCTTTGTGCAACCGGCTCAAGAAATCCCAAACGGACTCGGGCGATATCGTCTGCGGCGCAAATCGCCGGGCGAACCGCCGCTGCAGCTCCGCAATGCTCACGCTCTCGCGCAACCATTCCAACAGCGCATGCTCTTCGGCAGAAAATTGAAAATGCTCCAGCGTCATCGGATCCTGGACCACCCACGTCGTCGCCCCCGACATCTCCACCGGCACAGCGACCAAGTCGGGCCGCAGGCGCAGTGCAAGTGGGCGGTCGATGGATGCGATAGGTTTGAGCATTTGCGATTGCGGATCTCGGATTGTGGATCGCGGATTATCGGTGGATTTCAAATCCGCATCGATCCGCAATCCGCAATCCAAAATCAAGCTGTGCGTTATTCGTCCGAGATCACCATCCGCGCCGGCTGACCAGGGCGTAATTTGCCCTCGCGATTGTCGATTTCCGCCCACACGCGGACCTGGCCGTTGATGGGATCAACTTCGGGGCTGACGAACAACACTGTCCCGCTTACTGGCACTGTTGCAGTTTGCCCTTCCACTTCAAGCGACACGGATTTTCCCGACAAGTCGGCAACGGGTACTGGCGGCCGGTACGAAGCCTTCGGCCTTCAGGCGGTCAACGTTGATGATTCGCAGCGCTTTTTGGCCCGGCTCGACCCACTCGCCACGCCGCACGTAGATCTGCACGACGACCCCGTCGAACGGCGCGGCGATCCTCCGGCGGGCCACCTGCGCGGGCCGCGGTCAGCTCGTTTTCCTGCGCCTTCATTTCCAGCGTAGCCACCTCGTGTTCATGATCGGCCTGCTCGGATTCCAACTGGTTCTTTTGCACTGTAAGGCGTTCCACATCGAGCTGCGATTGCGACACGCTCTTGGCGAACCGCTCGATCGATTCCATGGAGCGTTGCAGCTCGGCCTGGGAGACCTCCAGCGATTTTTTGGCAAAACGCCGGCGCACGTCGTTGGCCGCCTTCGCGCGGGCAATGTCGTATTGCGCTTGAACCGCCTCGGCCGCGAGCCGCGGGACCTCGTCGTCGATCTGCGTCAGTAATTCACCCTGCTTCACTCGCTGGCCTTCGCGCACAGCCACGGACGTCACGACGCCAGCTTCTTGCGCGGGAACCTCGGCCTCTTCGAGTAAACGAAGCACGACGGAGTCCACTATAAGTCCACCGGTCGCTGAACGCTCGCTTGCCTGCGATTCGGATACTGCAGCGGCAATTGCAATGATTAAGGCGGCAGCAAACGTCGTGCTCATTCGACGATAGCTGAGCTTCGTGTCATGTTGCATAAGAGAGAGCATATATCTCTGTCACTTTTCGCGCGTCGCAAGCGACGTGGCTAAATATCCAGACTCTCAACCCTCAACTCTCAACTCTCAAAACCGCAGCCACTCAATCGCCGCATCCCAAATATCGTGCAGCCAAACATATCCGATTGGCTTCCGGCCGCATGCGATTTGGGCCCGGGCGGAAACTCCGGGACGAAGCTCGCGCGCCCGGCCGTCGCTCAGTTCCTCTTCGTCGACCGCGACCTTGAGCGTCACGACCGGCGCCGGCTCAGCGCCGTTCTCGTCGCGCACATTGGCCGTGCGACTCATCTCGCTGATTTGGCCTGTATGCCGCTCGCGATCGTCGGAACTTAATCGAAAGTGAACTGCCAGCTGAGGGCCCAGTTTTTCTTGTGCCGACAGCACGTGGCCAATGCGTTCATCGGGCAGCTCGAGTTCAAGTTGCCAATCGCGCGATAGATCGGCGACGGTTACAAGCACCTCGCCACGTTCCACGGGCCGGGCCACTAGCCGATTGGAAAGCTCCCACGTCAAAACGCGGCCGGCGATAGGGCTTGTGACCACAAGTTGCTCGCGCTCTCGGTCGAGCAGCTCCAGCTCGCGGCGCAAATTCGCCAAGCGTTGCTGCAGCTCGCGCTCTTCGGCGCTCAGTCGATAAGTGTCGGCCGGGCTGGCGTCGCGCACCTGGCGATTCGTCCTGGTGGCCCGCACGGCGTCAATCTGCCGCTGGGCTGTTTCCAGCTTCGCCGTCCACGCGCTTCAGTTCCAACTCCAGTAACGGATCGTGAAGCCGCACGAGCGGTTGCCCGGCGGCAACATCCGCGCCATGAGCGATGAGCACCTCTTCCACCAGGCCGCTGCGCGGCGCGAACACGTCGCGCCGCATCACCGGTTGCAACGTTCCGAGCGCCTCAACGTTGAAGTCCGCAGGCACCAACACCAGTGCCGCCACGGCTGCCGCGGCGGCCGCGAGCACGAATGCCGTTCGAGGCACGTGGGCCGCAAGTTGCTCTTTAATCGCGCCCAAGGGCCGCAGTAGCCAACGCAGCGGCAACCGCTCCACGTTGTGCGCGTTGTGCAAGGCCGTCGCGCACACATCGGCGACTTCCATTAGCCGGTCACGGTCGAGTTGCCCTTCGCGAGCGTCGAACTGTTCGGCCACCAATACAAACAGCGGCGGTTCGTGCCGCTGCCTTTTTTGAGCGTCGTCTGCACGATCCGAACCGGCCGCTTCGAGCGCCGCCGGGTTCTGCAACGGGATAGCGGCGACTTGCCGCGCATGAGATTCTTCGGCGTGCTGCTCGAGTGCTTCGGCCACGGGCGGAAGGCCGTCGCTATGGCCGTCGGAATAATAGGCTGCTTCGTCGGTGCGGCGGACCAGTTCGGCCAACTGTTCGATCCGTCGCGCGGCCCCGCTGCGCCGCTCAATTCGGCTGACGCCGCTTGTGGCCAGCAATCGGCATCGTCCGCCGCGCTTGGCAACGACGCTGAGACGGTCGCAACCTGCCACCCGCCGGCCTTCGTTTGCTACCGCATAAGCGGTGTCGGCCAAGGTTAATTCCCGATGCACTTGCCGGCTGAGCTCGAGCAGTTGCGATCGGTGATCATCGTCCTGCCGGCGGTTTCGCAATTCGGCAAACGCATGGTAATCCGCGGCCAAGTCGCAAACGCCAGATAGAAACTGCTCGTATCCGCGATACGTCGCCGGACTCGCCCCGCTGCGAACGAGTAGCTCGACAATCGCCACCGTGGCCGACGAATCATCCGCGGAGGGCAAGGCAATCGGGCCGAGCATTAGTGCATGTTCGGTCGGATTGGCGCCATCTTTTTCGGCGTCAGATGAACCCGGCGCGACGGTGATCACCTCCCCGCGCTTGGCGGCATCAGCAAGAAGCGCCTCGTGAGCCCGCCGCGATGACCCATCGGCAAAGAGTTCGCTGTGCGGCCATTGAGTTTGCACTACCGGCTGCAGTGCGCCGCTTGCCGCTCGCAGCCAGACAACACCACCGACCGCGCCGCAGCGCGCGCACGCTGTCTTGAAGCAGCGCGCGGTAAAACTCCTGCGGCAGGGCAGAGGTGCGTGCCAACCGGCTTAGCCCGGCAAAAACCTCTTCCAGCTCCTGCCAGGCATGCGACTCGGAGTCGCCGCGGCGACCACCGGTCGTCGAGAGATGAGAGGACATATATATGAGTATAGCCATGTGCCGATGCTAGCGGTCGCCGATCGCTGACAATGGGCAGCAAGGCCGCACGCGTTAATGTGGGTAAAATGAGCCCTTTATCCAGGTCGTAACGGAAATGATCGTGGTAGCGATTATCCGTGTCGAAAAATACGAGGAGTACTTGGCGGCGGTGCTGGCCTGTGCGCCTGCTTCGGCAGCCAGTATTCTCCGCCCACTCATCTGATTTGCTTTTGGGGGTCTTTTCCATAGTTCCTGTCGCGCGCACGCGTGCGGTTTAGTCCGGTCGCGCTGTCGCTGTGCGGACGGTGTGTGCGTAGCGCAGGAACCGATTTGCACCTTGCGCCGTTGCGGCTCGCGCAATGGGCCAGCCGCTGCGGATGAGCGTTCATCGCATGGATCGTTTTCGCAAACCATTGGCATGGCTGTTGGCGCTCGCCATGACGACGCCCAGTGGTTGCCTTTGGCAAAATGACCGCTCGTTTGAAGCCTGCGCTCCGCCCGGCGCGTACGAACAAGTGGCCTCCGAGATCGAGTACCCCGCCGAAACAGCCTGCACGGCCGCAGAGGCCGACGAATCTCTGGCATCGCCGCACCCTTGGACCATCAACACGAGCGGCACGCCCGAATACTGGGACATTTCGCTGTCGGAAGTAATTCAATTGGCCCTGTCGAATTCGCGCGTTCTGCGCGACTTGGGCGGAGCCGTCGTACGCACGCCCGGCGCAACGCGAACGGCCGTGGATCCGGCCATCGCGGAAACTGACCCACGTTTCGGCATCGAGGCCGCGCTGAGCGAATTCGACGCGCAGTTTCTCTCGAGCATGTACTGGGAGAAGAACGACCGCGCGTTCAACAACCAGTTCTTCGGTGGCGGGTCGACGATCGTGCAGCAGGACCTGGGCATCTTTCAGGCCGGCATCACTAAGCGCGCGGTAACCGGCTCGCAGTTCACCATTCGCCACAATGTGGATTACGACGCGAACAACTCGGAAGGCAACCGGTTCAACAGCGCGTGGAACGCGAACGTCGAGATGGAGTTTCGGCACCCGTTCTTGCAGGGCAGCGGCGTGCAATTCAACCGCATCGCTGGCCCGAACAACTTGCCCGGCTTCTATGACGGCGTGCTCATCGCGCGTCTCAATGCCGACGTGGCGCTGAACGACTTTGAGATCGCGGTGCGCGATCTGGTGAGCAACGTTGAAAGCGCCTACTGGGACCTTTATTTCGGATACCGCGTGCTGGATGCGCAGCGTTGCGGCCCGCGACGCTTCGCTCGATACGTGGCGAAAGATATATGCACTATATGAGGTCAACCGCCGGGGCGGCGAGGCCGAAAAGGAAGCGCAAGCCCGCGAGCAGTTCTTCCGCTTCCAGCAGGACGTGCAGAACGCGATGAGCGGCGAGCCGTATGAGCAGACCCGCAATTGGAACGGGCTGCCCAGCGGCGCATTCCGCACCACCGGCGGCGTGCTGCTGGCCGAGCGCCGATTGCGGCTCTTGATGGGTATGCCGCCCAGCGACGGGCGGCTGATGCGGCCGAACGACGAGCCGGTAATTGCCAAGATTGATTTCGATTGGGATCAAGTCACGTCCGAAGCGACCACGCGTCGCGTGGAGCTGCGGCGACAGAAGTTTCAAATTCGCCGCCGTGAGCTGGAACTCATAGCCAGCAAGAACTACCTGCTGCCCCGGCTGGATGCGGTCGGCCGCTATCGTTGGCGCGGTTTTGGCGACGACCTGTTTCCTATTGGCGGGCTGCCTCCAGGACCAATGCCAGGCGACCCGCCTGAAGCCAGGTTTGATGGCGCGTACAGCAACCTTACGTCGGGCGACTTCCAGGAATGGCAGCTCGGCTTTGAGCTTTCGATGCCGATTGGCTTCCGGTTGGCGCACGTCGCGGCCCGCAACGCCGAGCTTGTCTTGGCACGCGAGCGTGCACTCTTGAGGGATCAACAGCGTGAGATCGTGCATGAAGCGGCCGACGCGATTGCCGAAATGGACCGCTTGTATGCCGTGCTGCAGTCGAGCTACAACCGGCTCTTGGCGAGCCAGGATCAACTCGGTGCTGTTCAGGCGGCCTACGAATCGGACAAGGCGCCGCTCGACCTGCTGCTTGACGCCCAGCGGCGGCGGGCCGAGGCGGTCGTCGACTACACGCTGAATCGTTCTCGCTATGCCGTGGCCACCAAGAACGTGCATTTCGTGAAGGGCACGCTGCTGGAATATGATGGCATCTTCCTGGCCGAAGGCCCGTGGCCGGGCGAAGCCTACGAGGACGCGGCCAAACGCGAAGCGTCGCGCAGCGCCGCGGCCGTTGAACTACGCATCATCGAAAACTCCCGCGGTCAGCGTTGGGCGCTATGCGCAGCACGTTGGCGACTCGGCGCAGTTACAAGAGTCGCCCGTCCATCCACGTTTGGAGGAGATCCATCCGCTTGAAATCCGCGAGATGACGCCGCCAAACGACGAACAGCCGCTGCCCATGCCAGCCGGGGACAACCTGCCGGCACCGGAATTGGGCGCCGCTCCAGCGCCGCAGTCCGCGACGCCGTCGGATGCGAATCCGGCGACCGCAATTCCCGCGGCATATGTTGCGCCGGACGCTACGCCTAAGTCGGTCCCCGATTCGATCCAACCATTGGACGCACTACCCCGACTGCCGCCGGCTACCCAGCCGTAGTATCTTGTAGGTGGCGACTCGGTCGCCGATCGGTTCAATGACCTGATCCGCGCCAACTTGATCGGCATCGAAGATGCCTCGTACAAATCTCCAACGGTTACTGTGCCGGTCGATCGTGGCATGCCTTCCTCGCGACTATTCTGGAAGTTGCTGATTGCCTGCGGGATGCTGAGTCTTGGCGCCGCGGCCGTGTTGGCCCTTGCTCGCAGCGAATGGTTCTGGGTGCTTCTGGCGATCGTGTGTCTTGGCGTGTTGGCGCTCGCCTACTGGTTGATTGGGCACGTCATCCGGCCGCTCGACTCGCTAATTAAGGCGGCCGAAGCGATCGCCGCGGGCGACTACACCCAACGTGTCTATGTAGGAAACCGCGACGAGCTTGGCACGCTGGCCCGCACGTTCAATCGAATGAGCCAGGAGCTGAACGCCCGCATGACGCAGCTCAGCCAGACGGGCGATCGGCAAGCTACTGTGCTGGGTGGAATGATTGAAGGCGTCATCGCCGTGGACGGCCGGCAGAGGATCGTGCTGGCGAACCGGGCCGCCGGTCGGCTATTCGACTTTCGCCCACCCACGGCCGAAGGCCGCACCCTCCTCGAAGTAGTTCGCAACCACGCCGTCTACGAAGCGGTGACCAATGCCCTTGCGACGCGCCAGCCGCAGCGGCTGGAAACTAAATCCGGCATCCAGCATCCAGCCGCGAGCACCCAGCATCTAAACGTTCACGTGCAGCCGCTGCCCGGTGAGCCTTGCCCCGGCGTCGTGCTGGTGATGCACGACACCACGGAGCTTCGCCGGCTGGAGTCGCTACGGCGCGATTTCATCGCCAACGTGTCGCACGAGCTGAAGACACCGCTCACGTCGATCAAGGCCTACAGCGAGACACTCCGCAACGGCGCGATGAACGACCCGGAAGCCAGCCAGCGGTTCCTGGCGCGAATCGAAGAGCAATCCGACCGGCTGCACCACTTGATCCTGGACATGCTCATGCTCGCGCGGATCGAATCGGACCAGCAGGCGTTCGAGATCGTGCCGGTGGACGTCGCGCACGTGGCCACCTCGTGCCTGGAAAACCAGCGACAGGCCGCCGAGGCGAAACGCATTAAACTTGCACTTGAGCCGAGTGAGTCACCTTGCCGCGTGCGCGCCGACTACGAGGGCCTCCGCGAGATTCTGGACAACCTCATCGACAATGCGATCAAGTACACGCCGGAAGGAGGCAAGGTCAGCATTGCTTGGAGCGAGGAGCGGGGAGCAAGGAGCAAGGAGCAGGGAGCAGGGAGCCGGGAGCAGGATGCAAGGAGCGAGCATCGAACATCAAGCATCGGGCACCCATTCGTCCGCATCGCCGTGCGCGACACGGGCATCGGCATCAAGCCGGACGATCAGCGGCGCGTGTTCGAACGTTTTTACCGTGTCGACAAGGCCCGCTCGCGCGAGCTGGGCGGAACCGGCCTGGGCCTCGCGATTGTGAAGCACCTGGCCCAATCATTGGGCGGCACCGTCGGCGTCGAAAGCGAGCCGGGCAAGGGCAGCACCTTCTGGGTCGAACTGCCGGCCGACTCGGCCGACTCGGCCGACCGGCAGCCGCGGCGGTAAATGACGTCGGTCGCGCCGACACGAATTTTTCCCAAATTTCAAAAACACGATCATCTCCGCAGCGCGATCAACTGATCCTGCTCGAGACTCGGCGACCGGCTCGCGGCGCCCTACTACCCTCCTTCCGGCGCCCTCCCCGCGGCGGAGAGGTCAACAAGTTTCCTTCTGCTCCCTCCCCTCGGCGGAGAGGGTTGGAGAGGCGGGATTCAGTGCACAACATTCCAATTCCTCGAGCGCACGCCCAATCGCATCCACAACCGCGTGGATGTTCTCGTCCAACTCCTGGTTGCGGAAGCGCATGAGACGAAAGCCGCGTGAAGCAAGCCAGTTGGTGCGCCGCTGATCATGTTCGATGGCATCCGGCTCCAAATGCTGCAGGCCGTCGAGCTCGACGACGAGTTTTGCTGAGAAGCAAACGAAGTCGACGATGTAAGCGCCGATTGCGGCTTGACGCCGAAACTTAACGCCGCGTAGTTTCTCGGTGCGAAGGAAGTGCCGAGGCGCTTCTCGGCATCAGTGGTTTCATTGCGCAGCGTGCGCGCCGAATCGCGCTGATCTGTGTCGCGGTACATGCGGTTGGTTTACCCCCTCCCTAACCCTCCCCGCCGAGGGGAGGGAACCGGACGAAACCATTTCCTTATTCCGGCTCCCTCCCCTCGGCAGCTCAGCTAATCTCCTTCCGGCGCCCTCCCCTCGGCGGGGAGGGACCAAACGAGCACGGGCGACCCGATGTAGCCGGGCACCGACGTGCAGCGTTGGCGGCAGTGTGGTAGTTACTCGTGGAGCCCCAATTTATCTCATTCCGACTCCTCCCCTCGGCGGGGAGGGCTGGGCAGATCTTTCCAGGGGCTGACGCCGCCTGGCTATTGACGACCGCCGCGTTGCGGCTGAAGACTCCGTTGCTTGCCAGCACGGTTGGTCGCTCGCTTATTGATTGTTTCTGCGCAGAGATCACAATTGAGCCCGCTGTTCTTCTTGTGGCTTGAAACTCAGGGCCGACGATATGTTAACACGACGCACTTTTTTGGCGGGTGCAACGGCCATGGCAGCAGGGGCATTGGCGCCGCGGGTTCGCGCGGCTCAGCCCGCGCGAAAGAAGGTTGCTTTTTTAGGGACCGAGGTGCGGCTGCACTCGCATGCGCAGCATTTTTTGGATCGCATGACGCTGGGCTACGCCTGGGGCGGCGGATGGCAGGAGCCGCGCGTTGATGTAGCCTCGGTTTTCATCGATCAGTTTCCGGAGGGCGACTTGGCGCGCGGGCGGGTGAAGCGGCATGGGCTGAAGCTGTATCCGACAATCGCCGAAGCGCTGACGCTGGGCGGCGAAAAGCTGGCCGTCGATGGCATCGTGATCATCGCCGAGCACGGCGACTATCGGCAGAATGAGAAGGGCCAGCGGCTTTACCCGCGCTACGAGTGGTTCAAGGAAGTCGTGAAGGTCTTCGAGGCGAGCGGCCGCTCCGTGCCGGTGTTTAATGACAAGCATCTTTCGACGACATGGGACCGCTGCCAGGAAATGGTGGACGATTCGCGGCGGCTCGGTTTTGCGTTCCTGGCCGGTTCATCGTTGCCGGTTACGTGGCGGCTGCCGTCGGTCGACGTGCCGTACGGTGCGCCGCTCGTGGAGAGCGTGTGCGTATGCTATGGCGGCGTGGACAGCTACGACTTTCACGGCCTGGAGACGGCGCAGTGCATGTCCGAGCGGCGCGCTGGCGGCGAAGTCGGCATTTCAAACGTGCACGCGCTTCGGGGCGAGCCGATGTGGCGACTGCTCGCGTCGCCGGAGCGCGAGAACACTCGGCGGTTGTTCACGGCGGCGCTGCGGCGCAGCCACACGTTGCCGGTCAAGGAAGGCTACGTCGAGGACCCGATCAGCGTGGAATGGGCTCGCCGCAATTTGCCGGACACGCTGGGGTATTTTATCGAGCATCGCGACGGCTTCCGCACGGCCATGTTTCTGACCAGCATTCAGGACTTTAATTACGCCGGACTTCGCCGCGACACCGGCGAAATCATCTCCTGCCAGATGTATCTTCCAATGCCGACGCACAGTGCAACAACGGCCGACTTCTTCAATCCATTAATAAGGCACATCGAAGCGATGGTTCTGGAGAACCGCGCCGCCTACCCGGTGGAACGCACGCTACTTACGTCAGGCATGACGCTGGCCGCCGTGGATTCGATTCACCGGGGACACACCGTTGTCGAAACGCCGGAAATGAAGGTGGCCTACAAAGGGCCTGCGGAGTCGACGTTCTGGCGAACGTAGCCCGCTTCGACTTATCGGCCGATTCCTTTACCACTGGGACGATGCCCCAGCCACCCCTGGTAGTCGGCGTTCTGGCGAACGTAAGTGCGTGCCCGGATTTCACTTGGAGCGCATTCGCAACTGCCGCCGCCGCTCACCAAGCGGTGGCAGTTCTTCGTTTCTTCACACGGCCTTCACATTCCGCCCGTAGGATTTGATGTGCTGTCATTCTCGATTGGCCAGATCGGCCGGTGCCTTCGAAAGGGAATGTTATGTTGCGGCGCTTAATTGCGGGCGGACTGATTGCCGTGGCGATTGGCTGGACGGCTGGTTGCGGCCGGTCAGGAGATTCGGCCACGGACGCGGCGGGCGGCAGCTCAATCGGCGAAGTGGATTTAGCAAACCTGTCCGGCTCGGTCAGCATCGACGGCTCGAGCACGGTCTATCCCGTTACCGAAGCCGTGGTGGAGGAATTTCTGAACGCAACGCAGCGAAAAGTGCGGATAACGGTGGGCGTTGCCGGCACCGGCGGCGGCTTCAAGCGATTCACGCGCGGCGAGACGGACGTGTCGAACGCATCGCGCCCGATTCTCGCCGAGGAGATGAAAGCCGCTCGTGCGAATAACATCGAGTACATCGAATTGCCGGTGTGCTTCGACGCGATTACGGTGGTCGTGCATCCGGCGAACGATTGGGTTGATCACTTGACGGTCGAGGAGCTCAAGAAAATTTGGGAGCCGGCTGCGCAGGAGAAGATTACGCGATGGAACCAGGTGCGGCCGAATTGGCCGGATGAGGAGCTGGCTCTATTCGGGCCGGGCGCCGATTCGGGCACGTTCGACTACTTCACGGAGGCGGTGTGCGGCAAAGCCAAGAGCAGCCGGGGCGATTTCACGGCCAGCGAAGACGACAATGTTCTCGTCCAGGGCGTTGCCGGCAACAAGCATGCGCTAGGGTATTTTGGATATGCCTATTACCCGCCCAATCAGGACAAGCTCAAGGCGGTGGCGGTTGATTGGGAGAAGGACCAGGAGGGGCCGGTGCTGCCGAGCGAGGAAACGGTGCTCAAGGGCACATATAATCCACTGTCTCGGCCGCTGTTTATTTATGTCAGCAAGAAGTCGGTCGAGCGTCCGGAGGTGCAGAAGTTTACCGAATTTTATTTGACCAACGTGCCCGCCCTGGCCAAGGAAGTAAAATACGTTCCGTTGCCGGCGCAGGTGTATGAAATGGGATTGGAGCGCTTTAACAAGCGGGAAACGGGCAGCGGCTTCGGCGGGAAGTCCGAGGTCGGATTGCCCATCGAGGAGCTGATGAAGCGCGAGCCGAAGCACTAACGACGAAGTGATCCACAGCCACGACGATGAATGGCTCACGCCGAGGCGCAGAGGACGCAGAGGCGGAATTGTAATAGCAGAGAAAACCTCACCGCCAGGTGCCAAATGAAGTTAATTGATACTTACATGTCGAGTTCGGTTTACTTCTAGTGTCTCTGCGTTCCCTGCGCCTCTGCGTGAGATCCGTAAAGTTCTGGTCGTAATAGTAGTCAACACGAGAGCAGGCAAGCGTGAGTTCAGCAGAAATCGTTAAGGTGGAGCCGGGCGTCTGGTCGGCGGATGTGCGCGCGGCGGCTGGTGCGCAGCGCCCTGGAGCGCGGAACCGAGTTTCTGTTGTTTCTTTCGGCGCTGTGCTCCGTGGCGGTGACGTGCGGCATCGTTGCGATCCTGTTTTATGAATCGCTGGCCTTCTTCGCGCATGTGTCATTGCAGGAGTTTATCACCGATACGCTGTGGACGCCGCTGTTCGCCGATCCGCATTACGGCATCTTGCCGCTCGTTGCCGGCACGCTCGTGACAACAGGGGTTGCGCTGGCCGTGGCGCTTCCCATCGGCACGATCGTGGCAGTGTATCTGAGCGAGTTTGCGCCGCCGACGTTGCGCGAGATCGTCAAGCCGATGCTGGAGCTGTTGTCGGCGGTGCCCACGGTCGTGTATGGCTATTTCGCGCTGTTGTTCGTAGCGCCGCTGCTGCAGAAAGTTATCCCCAACCTGCCGACATTCAATATGCTCAGCGCGGGCATCGTCATGGGGATCATGATCATCCCGTACGTCAGCTCGCTGAGCGAGGACGCAATGCGAGCGGTTCCGGGGCTGCTGCGCGAAGGCTCCTATGCGCTCGGCGCCAATCAGGTGCAGACGGCGTTTCGGGTGGTATTTCCCGCGGCGATCTCCGGCATCGGGGCTGCGTACATCCTGGGGATTTCGCGGGCGATCGGCGAGACAATGATCGTGGCGATAGCCGCGGGCATGCAGCCGAACCTTACGTTCGATCCGCGCGAGCCGGCGGCCACCATTACTGCTTTCATCGTGCAAGTGAGCCTCGGCGATTTGCCGCACGGCAGTATCGGTTATCAGTCGATCTTCGCGGCCGGGCTGGTGCTATTCTTCATGACGCTTTTCTTCAATCTCATTGGCCACATTTTGCGGCGGCGTTTCCGCGAGGTGTACTGACGATGGCCAATCTAAAACGTCACGGCGGATATCAGAGTTGGCAGGACAAGGCGTTCAACGTGGTTGGCCTGTTGGCGACGCTCGTCGGCATCGTGACCCTCGGAATTCTGCTGGTCGATCTGGCGATCGACGGCTTGGGGCGAATCAACTGGCAGTTCCTCACGTCGTTCCCGTCGCGTTTTGCCGCCCGGGCCGGCATTCTTTCTGCAATTGTCGGCTCGGTGCTGATCATGGTCGTTACGCTGGTGACGGCCGTGCCGCTGGGTGTTGCCGCAGCGGTGTATCTCGAAGAATACGCGCGAAAGAATTGGCTTACGACGCTGATCGAAATCAACATCGCCAATCTGGCCGGCGTGCCGTCGATCATCTACGGCCTGATGGCACTTGGCTTACTGGTGTATTACGCTGGATTGGGTGAGAGCGTTCTGGCCGGCGGGCTGACGCTGGCGATTCTGATTTTGCCGATTGTCATTGTGGCCACTCGCGAAGCGCTTTGGGCGATTCCAACTGGAATACGTGAGGCCGCGTATGCATTGGGATCCACGAAGCTGCAAGTCATTCGGCATCACTTGATTCCCTACTCCTTGGGGGGCATCGCGACGGGGTCGATCATTGCGATGTCGCGTGCCATCGGCGAGACGGCGCCGCTGATTACAATTGGGGCTCTCACTTTTATTGCATTCCTGCCGCCGGCGCCAGTGCAGGCCGAGCCGCCGTTTGTGAATTTCGAGTGGCTGGAGTCGCCGTTCACCGTGCTCCCCATTCAAATGTTCAATTGGATTTCGCGGCCGACGCCCGACTTTCACGTGAACGCGGCCGCCACAGGAATTGTGCTCATTTTCATGACGATCACGATGAACGCCGCGGCGCTGGTGTTGCGATACCGGTCGAGGCGTAGAATTCACTGGTAGCCGATGATTGGTCAACGCGGAGGCCTTGCCTCCGAATCGATTGAGTGACAAGTTATGCAAGAGACAACCATCAAACGACCGCTTATGGCAGTTCGGCCACCATCCTTCTCCCGCGAGCGACCGATGCGCACGGCCGTCGACCTGGCCGGCGGTTCGCCCAAGATTTCGGTCGACCATCTCAACTTCTTCTACGGGGATAAGCAAGCCTTGTCGGACGTGTCGCTCTTGATTCCGCAACACTGCGTGACGGCACTGATCGGCCCGTCGGGCTGCGGGAAGTCGACGTTTCTGCGCTGCCTCAACCGTATGAACGACTTGATCGATGACACGCGGGTGGAAGGAGAAATCCTGCTCGATGGCCGCGATATCCTCGGGCCGAAGGTCGATGTCGTTGAGCTTCGCAAGCGGATCGGCATGGTGTTCCAGAAGTCGAACCCGTTTCCCAAGTCGGTGTTTGAGAACGTGGCCTACGGCCCGCGCGTGGGCGGCGTGCGCGGCAAGGCCGTTCTGTATGAGATTGTGGAAAAATCTCTCATCCGGGCGGCCTTGTGGGACGAAGTGAAAGATCGGCTGAATGATTCGGCGCTACAGCTTTCAGGCGGGCAGCAGCAGCGGCTGTGCATCGCCCGAG
This sequence comes from uncultured Planctomycetota bacterium, assembly GCA_963713365.1. Lineage (GTDB taxonomy): Bacteria > Planctomycetota > Planctomycetia > Pirellulales > Lacipirellulaceae > JABDGM01. Next base: position 201,669 of record CAVQLN010000021.1, read on the forward strand.
CGCTGGCAACTAACCCGGACGTGCTCCTCATGGATGAGCCGGCGTCGGCATTGGATCCAGCATCGACGTCGCGCATCGAGGACCTGATCTTCGAGCTGCGCGACAACTACACGATCGTGATAGTGACGCATAACATGCAGCAGGCGGCGCGCGTCTCGGACCAGACGGCGTTCTTCTATCAAGGCGAGCTGATCGAAGTCGGTTCGACGAACGAGCTGTTTACTAATCCGTCGATCAAGCAGACGGAAGATTACATAACGGGGCGATTTGGTTAGGAGGAATGGTGAGTAAGTGAGTAGGTGAGTAAGTGAGTAGGTGTCGATCAAGCCCTACTCACCTACTCACTTACTCACCTACTCACTCGGCAAGCATGTCCAAGCATCTAGAACGAGATTTGGAGTCGCTGGAGCGAGAGATATTGGATCAATCTTCGCGCGTGGAGGAGATGATCGCCAAGGCCTGCCAGGCGCTCTTGGAGCGGCGTGCCGACATTGCCGCCGAGGTGGCGGCCAGCGAGATTGAGATCAATGTCCGCGAAGTGAAGATCGAGGAAGAATGCCTTAAGATCCTGGCGCTGCACCAGCCGGTGGCGGTGGATTTGCGCCGCACGGCGACAGTGCTCAAGATCAACACCGAGCTGGAACGCATTGCGGACCTCGCCGTGAATATCGCGGAGCGGACGATCTCGCTGGCCGAACATCCCGAGTTCGAGATTCCGGCCAAGCTGGAGCGGATGTTCATGCGAGCGTCCGACATGGTCCACGAAGCGCTCGATGCGTTTGTGGATCAGGACGTCGATGCGGCCCGCGAAGTGTGCCGCCGCGACGACGAAGTTGATGAGTACAATCGCCGCGTGATCGAGGAATTGCTGGAAACGATGCGATCGCGGTCGGATCTGGTGGAAGCCGCGCTGCACTTCTTTTCAGTCTGCCGCCACGTGGAACGCATCGGCGATTGTGCGACGAACATTGCCGAGGACGTGATTTACCTGGTGGAAGGTGAAATCGCCCGGCATCACTTTGATCACTTGCACCCGGCGGTGTAGGAGTGCAAATCGTAACGGAATTCGCAAGAATTCCGGTTGTTTGGCGGTGGTCTGAAGTCTTGCGACTTCAGCTACGGTGATTCGAGTTCAGGCTGTCAGCAGGTTCGGGAACGAATTTCATGAGCAAAGGCCAGATTCTCATTGTCGAAGACGACCGGTCGCTAGCCGAGGTGCTGGATTACAACTTGCGCCAGGATGGCTATCAGACGTTGGTGGCGAACGACGGCCAGGACGGTTTGCGGCAAGCCAAGCTGCGCACGCCCGATCTCGTGGTGCTCGATCTGATGCTGCCCATGGTCGACGGCCTGGAAATTTGCCGCCGGCTGCGGGCCGATCCGGTCACGCGCAACATCCTGGTGCTGATGCTTACGGCCAAAAGTGAAGAGACCGATGAAGTCGTCGGCTTTTCCGTGGGCACGGATGATTACGTCGCGAAGCCGTTTAGCGTGAAGGTCCTGCTGGAGCGGATTAGAGCATTGCTGCGCCGCCGCGAAGGCAATGACGTCATCGGCAGCGTGCTGGTGAGCCAGGGCGTGATGGTCGACCGCGAGCGCCATCGCGTCACCGTGGAAGACAAGCCGCTTGACCTGACGCCGAGCGAATTTGGTTTGTTGGAATCGCTTGTCCGCCAGCCGGGCCGAGTATTCTCGCGATCCGAGCTGATCGACGCGGCCTTGGGCGGCGATTCGCTCGTGCTGGAGCGCACGATCGACGTGCACATCCGCTCGCTTCGCAAAAAGCTCGGCCCGCACGCCGTGCTGGTAGAAACCGTGCGCGGGATTGGCTACCGCTTCCGCGATCCATCGGGAGTGAAGTAGCGGGGAGACTGCAGTTTTCTCTGTTGGCTGCGGCCGGCGGGACGGCAGCTATAATAAAATACTGCAATCCTGCTAATCTTTAGGTGCCGAAATGGCCAACCTCCTATCTCGCATTACCATTGATCCTGCGATTTGTCACGGCAAGCCCTGCGTTCGAGGACTCCGTTACCCGGTCGAGAGTTTGCTCGAACTCTTGAGTGCCGGTAGTACGATAGACGAAATCCTGGCGGATTACGAGGATTTGGAGCGCGAAGACCTGCTTGCCGTGTTGGCGTATGCTAAGCGGCTGAGCCAAACTAAAGGGCTTCAACCGACGGAACCATGAATTTCCTAGTTGATGCCCAGTTGCCGCGTCGAATGGCAAGCTGGTTTGCTGCTTCAGGATGTGATGCCATTCATACACTAGATTTGCCGCTGGGTAACAGCACAACGGATAGAGATATTCTGCTTCATGCCGATCAGGATAAACGGATTCTGGTCACAAAAGACGGCGGCTTCGTTGATTCCCATCTGTTACTGGGCCAACCGGCGAAACTATTGCTCGTTACGACCGGAAACATCAGCAACCGCGAACTCGAACGGCTCGCGATTCCGCTAATTCCGAAAATCATTAGCGGGTTCCAATCAGATTCGTTTCTGGAACTTGGTGCTGCTGGTATCAGTATTCGAGCTTAAACTCCATAGGTCGATTAGTTGTCGCCACATGCAGCGGGATTCCCGTCGCCACTAAGTAGAGCCGTGGAATGTTTTGTGCTGTAGGTCAGGCTTTCCAGCCTGACATCCTGGCGATTCTTGTCAGGCTAAGAGCCTGACCTAATTAGATAGGAAACGGCTGGTCGGAGAGGGCGATTTCAATAAACCGGCCGATCTCGTCGGCGCCGCCTTCCCAGACCAGGCCGGCCAGCCGACGTAGATCGTTCTCGCGAATCCGATCGCGATTTGCATTTACGAGCCGGCCGAAATCTGCTGAGTCCTGCCGCTTGTCATCGCGAGAACGAAAAGGTGATACCATCGCCGCGTATTTAGAAACCAACGCGGCCTCCAAAGTTGGCAATCGATGTTGAGTGGCTTCATCGACAACAACGTACTCTTTCAAAATGAGCTCTTGAAACGGCGACCACGGATGCATCAGGTCGATCACCTGTTTGGGATGGCCCTCGGCATCTAAATCGGCTGGGTCACCAAAACGAGTAACCTGTGAAAGCTCTCGAATCTGCAAGGTCGGCCACCGTGAGATAATTGCTTTTTTTGCTCGCTGGCGAGCGCTGTACGGAACCATGATGTCGACGTCCTGTGTCGCTCGCGGATCAGGCATGTAGCCGACATAGCCGTGCAAACCCATGAGTACCCAGTTCTTCACGCCACCGACGTTGAGCGAGTCAATGACGTCCTGGGGAGTTATGTCCATAGCGCCCTTTCGATGCACTCGTCGAAATTCGCTGGTAATCCACGCGCTCTTGCGGATGGCATAGGCGTGGCCGGCTGGGAGCTTCCGGTCGCCCTCGTCCATATCTCGCGGGCCCGGTAGTTGCTCAAGTGCCCTGCGGCGCTCCTCCAGGTACGCCGGCGTAAAAAACTCGGCATCCCCGGCCGTTGGTATGCTTTGATCAAGAGGATTCGAAGAATTGGCCATAATGTTCGAGCGTCCGATGGACCTAAGCACCAGCGGGGTGCAAATCATCGCCGTCCTTGAATTGTACCGCGCGCTCCATCGATTCGCCTAAGCCGGCTGTCGCGTCCAATTCGCCCAAAGTTCTCGTTTTTTCCCGGCACCCCTGGTTGCCCTGGAGTGTTTAATTCCTCGAGAGACTGTGCTAAATTAGCGCACACTCGGCTGTGCGAAGGTCTGTTCCATCAAAATAGTTGCGCCCGGCCGCTTGCGTTTGGCGGCGCGCTTCAACTCTTCAAGTGTTCCTGGCTCGTTGTAAGAAAGGACCCCATTATGAGTCGTTTGTCAGGCAGGGTGTCGTGGATGCTCGCCGCGATGGCGATCGTCGTCTTGATGGCCCAGGTGGCCGAGGCCCAGCGCGAAGGCGGCCGGCGCGGCCGCGGCGGGCGTGGTTTTGGCCGGATTATCTCCTCAGTTCAACTGGTCGCGGAATCGGATGAAGTCCGCACCGCGCTCAACGTGACTCCGGACCAAGAGGAGAAGATCGAAACGATCAATGACGAGCTTCGTGATGCGCGCCGCGAAGCGCTTGACGGCGGTCGCGGTGGCGGTGGCGGCGATTTCCGTGCCGCAATGGAGGAAATGGAAAAACTGAATCAGGAAGCATCGGGAAAGCTCGCAGAGGTTTTGGAAGACGATCAGGAGAAACGCCTCCTCGGCATCTCGATTCAGGTCAACGGCGCCGCGGCCTTGAACGAGCCGGCAGTTGCTAAGGAACTCGAGATCACGGATGAGCAGAAGACGAAGTTGGGCGAGGTGCGCGAAAGCAACATGGAAGCGGCACGCGAGGCCTTCCAGGAACTGCGCGATCAAGATCTCCCTCAAGACGAGATGAGGGACAAGTTCCGCGAGATTCAACAGGAAGGTGACAAGAAGGTATTGGCCGTGCTCACCAGCGACCAACAGGCGAAGCTCGAGCAGCTCAAGGGTGAACCGGTCGAAGTGGATATGTCGCAGTTCCGCGGCCGTGGCTTTGGCGGCGGTCGTGGTGGTCGTGGCGGAGACGATGGCGACGGTGGCCGGCGCGGTGGCCGTCGTAACCGTGACAACGCCGAGAGCGAAAGCAACAACTGAAAACGGCAATTGATCTTTAGCTCACGCAGAGGCGCAGGGATCGCAGGGCGAATGCTATTTGTTTCCGCCCTCCGCGCCCTCAGCGCCTCTGCGTGAGTCTCTTAGTAGCACGGACTTTAGTCCGTAAGCTGCACGGACTGAAGTCCGTGCTACTTTCTTTCAATGGTTCAAGTTTGAACCATTTCCGTCCGAAAAATGCCTAGGCGAAGGTTTCTCCCCTGAATTGTTCGCGGTTGACGTTTCTTATCGCGTAGCAGCAGCCGCGGCATCATCTAAGTTTTCTTAGCGGTAGCCAAGGACGGCTAGCGGTGACAGCAGCGAACTCAAATCCCAGCGATCGGCACACAACCAGCAATGCGCCGGCGGCCGGCAGCTCGGATCTCCGGCGAATTGGTTTTACTTGTCGCACTGCCGCTGACGGGCGGCGGGCAATTCGCGCGCTGGGCGAATGGTCTGAACGATTTGAGCTCAGCGAGCCTGAATTTCAGATATCTGTGGTGCTTGAAATCGGCATCCGGCAATGGTTCCGATCAGACCACGATCGCTCGACAGCTCGCATGTTCGCCGGCCCAGATTAGCGCCACGGTTGAGCGAATGCGCGCGGGCGGCTGGATCACGCAGCAAAACGCGCCCGGCGATCGCCGCCGGCGGCTCTGGGAACTCTCGGCTCAGGGCCAATCGCTGCTCGCGGAAATGCTGCGCGCAGCGGATCAATTGCGATATCCGGCAACAATTGCCGCTAAGTGCGCCTCCGACCACGACGATGGAAGGGAGGCCGCATGAACATTCGCCGGCATCGATCACCGGAACAACGGCGCACCAGAATGCGATTCGCAGGCGGTATCGTGCTCTTGGCCCTTGTAGTCGTCAACACTCGTCGCGACCGGCGGCTGCACGCGCGCATTCTACCGCGAGCAGGCCGACGACGAAGTGAACTGCATCATCGACAACAAGGCGATGGCGGTGGGCAGCGAGCCGGGGGAGTTCCGCATGGACATCGATCCGCGCTCGCGGATGTATGATGGCAACGACCCGGACTGCCCTCCCATGCCGCCGGACGATCCGGTGTCGCACCAATTGATGCATTGCGTCGATTGCAAGCCCGGCTCTCCGTGTTGGCGGCACATGGATAAGACGCCGTACACCGATAATCCGACATGGCAGCAGCACTTGCCGCGCGATGAAGAAGGCAAAGTGGTACTGGACTTAACCGGGGCCGTGCAGTTGGCATTGCTCGAATCTCCCATTTACCAGCAGCAATTGGAAACGCTGTATTTGTCGGGTCTCGACGTGACGTTCGAGCGATTCCGTTTCGACACGCAGTTCTTCGGAGGCTCATCGGCGTTCTTCACGGCGGGCCCGGGCAATTCGAACATTCTGACGGTGCAACCATTGGGCGGCGCCGTGCCCGGCGGGCGGTTGCGCGGCGGCGGTTTCGAGGCGCGGAAGCTTACTGCCACGGGCGGCGAACTTGTGGTCGGCCTGGCCAATTCGCTGATGTGGCAGTTCGCCGGCGCGGACGGCTTCAGCAGCCGGACCGTGTTGGATTTTGCCATGGTGCAGCCTCTGCTACGCGCCGGTGGACGCATCGTCGTGATGGAGCGACTCACCATCGCCGAGCGGGCGCTATTGGCAAACGTCCGGCAAATGGAGCACTACCGCCTCGGGTTCTACCTGAGCGTAGTCACAGGCGAAAATCCGGGCGAAGGTCCGAATCGGCGCGGCGGTTTTTTTGGCGGCAGCGGTTTGGAAGGCTTTTCGGGCGTTGGCGGCGGCGGCTTCGGACGAGTCGGCGAGTTCGGCGGCGGCTTCGGAGGGCAAGGCTTCGGTTTCACCGGCGGCGCCGGCGCAGCAGGCCGGCGGTTACATTGGCTTGTTGCAAACGGCGCAGGTGATCCGCAACCAGTATTCGAACATCGCCGGGCTGGGCGACAGCGTCGAGCAGCTTCAAGCCGCGTACGAAGCTGGCCGCATCGACCGCTTCCAGGTGGATCTGGCGCGCCAGGCCTTATACAACGCGCAAAGCCAATTGCTCAATTCCGAAGCGATCTATGAGGAGACGCTCGACAACTTCAAGCTGCAGCATGGCCTGCCACCGGATTTGCCGGTCAAAGTCTCAGATCCCATGCTGGATGTTTTCAACCTGCTGGATCCTGATCTTGCGGCTGTGCAGATTCGCGTGACCGACTTGCTCACGGTGCTGCGAGGAAGCGGCGAAGGGGCTGAGGAAGGCCGCGCTGGCGAGCCGCTTACGTTGCCGACCGAACCACCGCCCGACGCGGAAATGAAAACCGCGCCGACCGACTTTGCTTCCCTCGTGCGCGAGGCGGCCGAGGTGAAAACCGCAAGCCAGGAACGGCTGGCTGCAGCTCAAAACGACCTCAAATTGCTGATGGAGGCACTGCCGGAGCGGCGGGCCTCGCTCGAGCGGCTGGCCCAGCGTGAGGACGCGCGGCAAATCGAGATGGACCCCGATCTGTTGAGCGTCGAACGGCTCGACGAGCGCGTGGCCGCGCTCGCGCAAGAGATCGACAGTCTCAACCGGCGAATGGAAGCGATTTGGGCGCGCCTCGATCAGCTGACTGGCGATGTTGCGCCTGCGCAGCATCGCGCACAGCTCACCGGCGCGCTCACTCAGCTATCGTCCGAGCTGTTGGAGTTGTCGCTTCTGCAGGCTCGAGCGCGACTCGACGCGATTACGTTCGACCCCGTGGACCTCTCGCCGGAGGAAGCGTTCTGCATCGCCAGCCGGCACCGCCGCGACTGGATGAACGCCCGAGCGGCGCTGGTCGACTCCTGGCGGCTGATCCATTTCAACGCCAACGATTTGCAAAGCGACTTGGACCTGGTCTTCTCCGGCGACATTACGACCGAGAGCGACAATCCATTCGCGCTGCAAGCGTCCGACGGCCGGCTCAGCGTGGGACTGCAGTTCGACGCGCCGCTCACGCGGCTGGCCGAGCGAAACGTCTATCGTCAATCGCTGATCGAATATCAGCAATCGCGCCGCCGCTACTATCAGTTCCGCGACCGCGTGCAGCGTGACGTGCGCGCGACGCTGCGGCAATTGCGGCTCGACGATCTCAACTTTGAGCTGCGGCGAGCGGCCGTGCATGTAGGCATCACGCAGGTGGATCTCGCGCGGTTTCGACTTTCGGAGCCGGCGCGGCCCGTCGCGCCATCGGCGCCGGGCACGCCAACACAGCCCGGCGGCGGCGCGCAATTTGGGGCCACCGTCGCGCGCGATCTTGTGCAGGCGCTCGTCGACCTGCTCAACGTACAGAACGACTTCTTGAGCGTCTGGGTCGATCACGAGGTCCAGCGGCTGAACCTGGACTTCGACCTGGGCGTTATGGAATTGGACGAAAATGGCATTCGCATCGAGCACGAGCAACCGCTGAGGACGTTCGTGGCGGCGCCGCCGTGCCGAGTTCCGTTTGAGCTGCCCTCGCCGTGCGCTGACGTAGCAACGTCCGACTCCACGGACGGCGAAGTCGCGAACCCGGATATTCAGAACGACGAAGTCGCGAATCCCGATTTCACAGTGCCGCCGGCGGCGGAAGTGCAAGGGCCGGAGTTGCTGCCGGAGCCGTCCTCACGGCGGGGAACCTAGCGCGTAGGGTGGGTCAAGCTAGGCGAGACCCACCATGAACAACACGCGACAGAGTTAGGAACGTAAGCTAGGTGGGACAGTCAATCTTGGTGCGTCTCGTTCCTCGACGCACCCTACAATTCTACAATTCTGCGAGCCCACTGAAAGCTCCGTGGGACAGCACTCTTGTCTGTCGTTCGTGGCAGACAGGAATGTCTGCCCCACGTCTTGGTGCTTGGTGCGGGGTTGGGAGACCCGCGCACAATAACGCAACGGTCGCAACGCGGAATTTTGTTCGCCAAACCATGAAAACACCGCCGTTTGTATCGTTTCTAAGCTAGCGATGCTACAATTCGACATATGAGCACCCCCGGTCACGTCCCAATCACGCCCGAACAATTAGCTGCCGTCGCGGCCGGCAACGGCTTTGCGCATGTCGAAGACCCAGCCACGCATCGCGTTTATCTCCTCGTCGAGCAAGGTAAAGCCCCCGCGCTCACGGACGACTACTTCCGGAACAAGATCGCCGTGGGAATTGCTCAACTAGATCGCGGAGAGTGTCAGCCCTGGGACGTTGAACAGCTCAAGGCGGACTTGCGCCGTCGGCACGCCGCGAGGTCCGCAGGGCGCTGAGATGCTCAAAATCGTCCGCACACCAGCGGCCGTGCGCGACCTCGCGGCAATCACGGATTACATTGCCGCCGACAACCTGACCGCGGCGCTCGGTTTTTTGCGACGAAGTCGATCGCCTCTTAACCATGATTGCCCAGTACCCCGAGATGGGCGAAGCGGTCGACCATCTTTCGCCCGGGCTTCGACGCTTCACCCTTGGGAATTATCTGCTCTTCTATCGCCGTGTTGGCGACGAGATCGAACTCATCCGCGTGCTGCACGGCGCCCGTGACATCGACCGTTTGTTCTGATCGCTCGAGGAAGGAAAATCAGACACACGTTTCTAACCGCCGAAATGGGGCGAAGACAACAAACACACAACGTGCGCCAACACGCACTTCGCCGCCAGGCCGCGACAGAGGAAACTTCGACGCTCTTGAAGGATTTGTCGATAGAGATCCCTTTAATGTGGATCTGGCAATAATTACGACCGTCGATGCTTCACATAATAACAACAACGGAAGAGTTGGAATCGACAATTTAGCCCTGAAGAATAGCCCAAATCCGCTGACCGGGAACTTCTTGGTCCGACTCGGCTCATCCCAGGTGGTTCCCGAGCTCAGCGATTGGCTCATCTAGTCGCTGAGAAGAACGCGACGCAGCTCTTCTTGACGAGCGGGCGTGTGATTGGCTCATCCAGCGTCATGCCGCGACGCCGTGCGCATCGCTCCTGGTGGCTTGGTGTATCATGTGCTAAACGAGGTGTCAGACGTCGGGTATCGGGTGTCCGAAGTAGAGGGCGGGGAGCGGGGGCGTCGAGGGCTGGCCAGGGACACCGGCGAACGGAGTTTCTCGCTCTTGCCTATCGACCTTCAGTTGTTGACCGATTTCCCACTCGTCTGGCGGATTCGTCCTAGGTCCAACGCGTGGCCGCCGCAAGTCGCTGGGCGACCTCTGTTGGCACGGATGCGGCCGCCGCGCTACAATTGCATTATGAGTACGATCACACTCGATATTTCCGACGACCTCAAGGAGCAGCTTGAGGAATTGAGCCGCAAGCAGCAGCGGCCGGCTAGCGAGTTGGTGCAAGATTCATTGCGCCGATACATCGCTGTGGAACAACTGAAAGCGATTCGCCGCGTGACGGTGCCGCTGGCGGAAGCGCAAGGCTTTCTGACGGATGAAGACATTTTTAAGGCCGTCTCTTGAGGATCGTTCTCGACACCAACGTGCTTCTAGCCGGGATTGCCACACATGGAATATGCGAAGGGCTCCTGACGCTGTCCTATCGCGACCACACGGTTGTGCTGTCGGAACATATTCTGGCCGAGCTGCACGAGCACTACGTCGGCAAATTTAAGGCTACCGACGAGCAGGCAGCTCTGGTTGTCGGTGCACTTCGCAAGCAGAGCGAAGTTGTCGTCCCGGCGGCAATTCCATCGGAGGCGTTCGCGGACGCTGACGACCTGCCGGTCCTAGGAACCGCCGTGGCCGGCCAAGTCGACTATTTGGTAACGGGCGATAAGCAGTTGCAGGAATTGAGCCAGTATCGGCAGATACCTATCGTTTCACCCCGCCAATTCTACGACCTGCTGCGCACCACCGGTTGATGTGGTTTCAGGCTCAAAAAAGAACGCAGCTTTTTCTGGGCGGGGCGGCTTACGACCGAGGGAAGAATACGGGGACATTGGGCATTGTACTTTTTCGAAGACCGTCCGCAGGCGCGCGGGCAGAATTCGAAATCGAGCCGCCGCGCGATGAGGTTGATCCAGCGCTCGCTTGTCGCATTGTACGCCGGCGGACGATTAGAACGCCCGTTTTCTCTTCCAAGACAGGACTTCAACTTGGCGAATCATCTTCGGAATTGATCCAGATGCCATCATCATCGGAGAAGTTTCTAGCGGCTTATCCGCGGGCGAATACACGGCTCATCAGAAGTTAAGTCGATCCACCTTCCAATCGCCGCGCTCGTGGCCGATTAGAACGCGCACGATCTTTGCGTCTGGCGACTGGAATAGATATTCGGTTCGTGGCTCATCCTGGGCGAGCACTTGCTGAGTCGAATTGAATTGAAGGGGTCCGGTCAAAATTGCGTTGGATCGAGCTTTCCGAATGAATGACTCGCGTCCCTCGATGCTCTTAAACTCCGCACTTGCGGTGTCCCACGCGTCACCCGCCTTGCCACTGCGGACGCTCGCCAAAAATGACTCGGCGACTTTGCGGCCTACGTCAGTGCTTGGTTGAGTTGGCGGCTTAACTAGCTGGCGATAGCCGAAATAACCCAAAACGACAACAGCCAGCAACGCCATGACGATTGCCGTGTATCTATGCGAGATTCCCAGTCTCCTGCCGCTCATATCATGTCCCAGTTGGGGGCGCCGTTTTGTACTTAAGTAATACGGAACTACTCTAAAGAAAGCGCTTCGTTGCCGGCCCGTGTGCCGGCGGCTCTCCACACAGCTAGATCTATCCCATCGGCTATCACGTGAACGGAACCGTCCATCATTGCGACGTTGACATGGCCGGGATGGTAGCTTCTCGCGGTCACGGCGGCGTAAGTTGGAGACGTTGTTGATTCGCCGTCGCGCATCGATGTAAGGTCGATGTTGTACGTTGCGCCGGCATCGTTGTAAGGCACCTCGGCGTTGGGTGTGAAAGTGGTGGTGAAGCCGGTTTCATGGACATCGCCCTCAACCCATTCGGTATGTCCGTTGAAGTCAAAGGTTCCACCGAAATGAGCCGCCAGGTCGGCCGGCGTGTCTGGCGCTTTGACTCCCAGCGTTGACGGCTTGTTCGAATCCCACAAGTTCGGCTGATACGCCTTGCATTCGGAAATCGCCAATGTATGGCTGAGTCCATCCGAAATCTGACTGGCCTTAAATGAACGGTTCGGCGCAAAGGCGCCGTCGCCCACTTCATTGCTCACCGGGTCGTAAATAAACCATGTGCCTTCATTGAGGCAATAGTTGAGAGGATAGTAGATAAGTGTGGGGGTGGCGCACTCGCGGTCGTTTTCCTCTGCCGGGCACATAAACGTTGCAATCCGCACTCTTGCGACTTCCGGATGCGCAGTGAACGGAACGGAGACGTCGAGATCAATCAGGCCGGCTATGCTCTGTTCCTCAAGATAGGGCAGCAGCCTGACCTGGGCGGAGAAAGGCTGGAAAGTGGTCGTCCTCGGCAGCTCGCAAAAAGGAGGAAATACTTTCTTTGCCGACTCGTAGTTTTGCAGCGCCAAGGCGCCTTGCTTCATGTTGTTCTGGCACTGAGTCCGCCTGGCAGCCCCGCGAGACGCTTGAATCGCAGGCAACAACAGCGCCACGAGTATGCCGATAATGGCAATGACGACTAGGATCTCAACAAGCGTAAATCCGTTGCGGGCCAATCGAGAACGCATCGTCACCTCCTTGGAACAAACGCAAGAGGCAGTTGATGGGCAATCAAGCGCCGCGGCGATTATAGCATTTGCACTGACCATCCTAGCGTTCATCGTAGGGATACGCTGTATCCCATCTTGACAATGCCCGGATTGAGAGGTGGAGATTAGGCCGTACAGTTACTGGCTGGAAACCGTGGCTGACAGTTGGCGGGCGGCCGCCTATAATTACGGTTCGGGGCCCGGGGCCTTATGTAAATCCCCGCGGCGAAACGTTTTTCGGCGAGCGGGGTTTATCTGTTAGGGTGCCTTCTGCGCACGTGGCAAGAGGATTGGAGTCGAATCGTATGACGAGTTACAGGCGGTTTTCGAACCGTTTGCGACATTTTGGAGCGCCGCCGGTGCGCAGCCGCCATGGCGGTGCGACAATTGTTGGCGCCGCGGCCACGGTGATGCTGCTTGTTGCCACCGGCGGCGGCGTGTGGTGGTGGATGCAGAATCGCCCAACCGCCGACCGGTCCAACGGCATCCTGCTGCACACAGTCGAGCGCGACGACTTCGAGCTGACGGTGACCGAGCGCGGCGAAGTCGAAGCCTTCGACGTGACCGAAATCCGTTCTTTGGTGAAATCGAACAACACCACCGGCAACTCGATTCTGCGAATCGTGCCCGAAGGCACCGAGGTCAAAAAAGGTGACTTTCTCGTTGAGCTCGACTCCTCGGCCCTGAGGACCCAACGCACAAGCCAGAAGATCCTGGTGAATGCGGCCAAGGCGGCCGAGGTTGAGGCCAAGAACACGTACGACACGGCCGTCATCGCCAAGCGGGAATATCTCGAAGGCACTAATCTTCAAGAGCGGCAGACGATCCAGAGCGAGGAGTTCGTTGCCGAGGAGAATCTCAACCGGGCAAAGGAGTACTACGCCTACAGCCAGAAGCTGGCGTCGAAGGGCTATGTGAACGAGCTGCAGTTGGAGGCCGACCGTTTTGCCGTCGAGAAGGCGAAGAAGGACCTCGACACGGCGAAGACCAAGCTTCACGTGCTCGATGAGTTCACGAAGCCCAAGATGCTTTCCACGCTGGACAGCGCAATCCTCATCGCCAAGGCCAAGTGGGATTCCGGGCAGAATAGCCACGAGCTGGAGCTGGAGAAGCTCGAAGAATTGGACGATCAAATCGCCAAGTGCACGATGGTAGCGCCTGAAGATGGCGTCGTGAAGTATGCTCACATCACCGATGGACGCGGCGACCAGGAGTTCATCGTCGACGAAGGAACGGTGGTGCGCGAGCGGCAAGTCATCATCACCTTGCCGAATGCCGAGTCGATGCGAGTGAACCTCTTGGTCAATGAGTCGCTGGTCCAATATGTGCGGCCGGGCCTGGCCGCAGTGATCAGCCCCGTGGGATTCGGCGATCGCGTGCTGCATGGAGAGGTAGAGCGAATTAATCAATACGCCGAGCCGACCGGTTGGCGGCAGGCGAACGTCAAAGAATACAAGGCGCTGGTAGCCATCGACCAGCCGACGCCCGAATTGCGGTCCGGCATGACGGCGGCGGTGACGATTCGCTGCGCCGAGGTCCCGAACACATTGCAGGTGCCGGTGCAGGCCGTGTATGCCCACGGGCGGAAGCTGTACTGCTTCGTGTACAAGGGCGGCGCTTGGAAAGCGCGCGAAATCAAGCCTGGACCAACGAACGACAAGTTCTTTGTGATCGAAAGCGGCCTCGATGAAGGCGACCAGGTGGCCATGAATCGCGCGGTTACGTCGATGAAGTCGAATTACCGAAACTGGCGCCTGAGGAAGCACAGCGTGCCGTACCCCAGCGTTCCGCCGGGCGGCGCGGGCGTGGTGGTGAAGGACGTGAGAGCGGCGCGGGCGGGCCCGGAGTCGATCAAGCGCCCGCCGAACAGGGCGGCGAGCAGCCGGGCGACGAACATCAGCCGTTGCGCGAGCCGGATGGCACCCAGCCCGGCGACACGCGTACTCCGACTGGCGGCGGCGCGGCCGCCGAAGCAGACCAGACGGCCGCCTCCAAGTCCACGGCCGCGCAAGGGTCGGGGGCTGGCGAATGAGGCTGGCTGTCAGCGTCTCGGAATTGTGCAAGGACTATGTCCTCAGCGGCGAGACCATTCATGCCTTGCGCGGCGTGTCGTTCGATGTGCCCGAGGGCGACTACATCTCGATCATGGGGCCAAGCGGTTCTGGCAAAAGCACGCTACTGAATTTGCTCGGTTGTCTCGATCGGCCGACGGCCGGCCGATTCATGCTCAGCGACGTCGATGTTTCGCGGATGAGCGACGACAAGCTGGCCGAAATTCGGGCCACACGGATCGGTTTCATTTTCCAATCGTACAATTTGCTGTCCGCGCTTTCAGTCGTGGAAAACATTCAGGTGCCGTTGTATTATAGCCACCGCATCAATCGCGAGACTCGGAAACGGTGCCTGGAGCTGGCGGAAATGGTCGGCCTGTCGCAGCGGCTCAACCACCGGCCGACGCAGCTTTCCGGCGGCCAGCAGCAGCGCGTGGCCATCGCCCGCAGTCTTATCAATGACCCGGAGTTTATCCTGGCCGATGAGCCGACTGGCAACTTGGACTCGGCGACGACGAGTGAAATACTTGACTTGCTCGAGAATCTCAACCGCGAGGGCCGCACGATCATCATGGTGACGCACGAGCCGGACGTGGCCGCGCGCACCAAGCGATCGATCCATTTAAAGGACGGATACATTGTCTCAGATGAAAGAAACTAGGCATGCTTGAACGAGAGTGGGAGAGGGGGAGATAGGGAGAGGGGGAGACGAACTGACAAAAACGCCGGCAGGTGTGTCTCCCCTTCTCCCCCTCTCCTTTTCTCCCCCCTCTTGTGCTGCAGTTTGAGTCTCAAATACGTTTTCGCAATTCCCATGTTCACCGTTTGGCTACGCACGCTGCAACTGAGCGTCAAGAGCTTGTGGATGCATCCGCTGCGCTCGTCGCTCACGGTGTTGGGCATCTTTATCGGCGTATCGAGCGTGATCTGGCTGCTTGCGCTGGGCGAGGGGATCAGCCGGGCGGCCCAGGAGCAGATTTCCAGCCTGGGTGCGCTGAACATCATCGTGCGCACCGTGAAGCCGTCAGGCGATGAGGCTCAGGATTCCGGTTACGGATTGACACGGGCCGATTATGTGCGGCTGCTGGCCACCGTGCCGACGATTGAGAAGGCCATCCCGATGCGGATTCTGCCGGCGATCGAGTTCCGCAACAAGAAGTGGAAAATGGAAGGCCGCCTGGTTGGTACGACGCCTGATTATGCCGAGGCCACTCGCCTTACAGTGGATCGCGGCCGGTTCATTTCCGATGCCGATATCGAATCGGAGCGCAACTACTGCGTGCTGGCGGCCGAGGTGGCGGCGACGCTGTTCCCGGCGAGCGATCCTATCGGCCAGAAGATCCTCATTAAGGACGACTTTTACGATGTGGTCGGCATAATGAAGCGGCGGTCGCCATCGGCCGGCATCGGCGGATCGCTTGCGGCGGAAAGTTATTCTGACGATGTCTACATTCCGATCACTGGGTTGTGGCGGCGCGAAGGCGACATGATCGTCTCGATCAAGCCAGGCAGTTTTCAACGCGATATCAATCAGGTGTCGCAGATAACCGTCCGAGTGAAGAGCCGCGACATGGTGCTGCCGACGGCCGACGTGGTTCGCAACACCATTCAATATGCCCACACGCTGCCCGACTTCGCGGTCGTCGTGCCGCTGGAGCTGTTGGAACAGGCCCGCACGACGCAACTGATGTTCATTGTGTTCCTCGGTCTGATTGCGGCAATTTCGCTGGTGGTGGGCGGCATCGGGATCATGAACATCATGCTGGCCACGGTGATTGAGCGCACGCGCGAAGTCGGCATCCGGAGGGCGCTGGCGCGAAGCGGCGCGACATCACGCGGCAGTTTCTTACCGAAAGCGTCGTGCTGTCGGTGCTCGGCGGCACGCTCGGCATTCTGGGCGGCGCGTTCTGCCGGCCGATCACTCTCGTCGCGCGCCGCGAGCTCTTCCGCTGGTTCCCGGAGCAAATGGCGACCGTGCCCAAGCTGATTCAAGAAATGGAACCGCACCTCATCGGCTGGTCGGTGCCGCTGGCGTTCGCAATTTCGGTGGCGGTCGGCGTGATCTTCGGTGTCTACCCAGCGGCACGGGCGGCGAGCTTGGATCCGATCGAGGCGCTGCGGCATGAATAGTGAAAGCGCCCAAGCGAGATTTGCCCGTATGACTGACTCGCGTTGTCATGCAGCATAACGTGAGGTATCATAGTGTTATGCAGCTCATCCGCATTCGCTTTCCGGACCAAGAATCGAAACGCCGCGCTGGGCTATCTGGCGGGGCGATTCTCGTTCACCAGCTACGCCAGTGGTGAGATGCTTGTGATCGAAGCCGCCCTGCCTGCGCTCGCAATAGAGGGTATTCCGTTCATCGCCGAAGGGCCAGCGACCTATGCAGAAGCCATTCCGGCGTTTCGAGCTGTTGCTGCCGACGAGGTTCAATAGCGGTGATCCGGTTCCGGCGGAACTGTTTGCCGACACGCTTCTTGATTTGGAAGTGCGTTTTGGCGCAGTGTCGTCAGAAACGCAATTCATTGAAGGCCGATGGCGCTATCAAGGCCAAGTGATTCGTGATGAATTGGTGCGCGTGTTTTGCGACGTTGCCGACACGGTCGAAAATCGGCAGTTCTTCGTCGAATTCAAAGAGCGGTTAAAGGCTCGATTTCAACAGATCGATATTTGGATGACAACTTATGTTGTCGAGGTCATTTAGCGCCGCTTGAAAGCGAAGCCAGCAGACTATGATGCACCCAGTTTACAAAGTCGAGTCATTTCAGATCGAAGCGCCGTACACGCTACGGGTTCGTTTCGATGATGGAACGGAGCAGCTGATTGACTTCCAATCGATGCTCGCCGGCGGACTGTATGGGCCACTACGCGACCTGACCGTCTTCAATCAGGTGCGTATTGATCCGGAAGTGCATACTTTGGTCTGGCCTAACGGTGCGGATTTTGATCCAGCGACGCTTCATGATTGGGCCACACACTCCCCGGCCATGATCGCTCGCGCTCAGCAATGGAACTTTTCACCAACGTGAAAGCTATTTACCGGCGATTTGGCGTTCGGATTTAGTGCTCCATCTTCGGATCGGCAATGCCAATGACGCCGCAGCCGACGCGCGCGCCGGCGTTGCCCGAGGGTTGGCTCTTGAGATCGTCCGGGTCGGCGTGAATGATGACCGATCGGCCGATGATCGAGTTGGGGCCGTTGAGAGCAACCAGCTTGTCAACGCGCTTGTACGTGGCTTTGCCGCCCTCGGCCACTTCTATGTTTCCTAAGTCGCCGACATGGCGCTTCTCGTCGTCGGGTCCTGCGTGTGGGGCGCCGGTCGGGTTGAAGTGACCCCCTGCGCATGTGCCGTCGGCCATCGAGCAATCGCCGAATTCGTGTACATGGAAGCCGTGCTCACCCGGTGCGAGGCCGGTGATCTCGGCGCTGATTTCCACGCCGCTGCGCGTTTGCGTGAAGACGACCTTGCCACTCACTTTGCTGTCGCCGAGCGGGTGCACGACGGCAATGGCCTTGGTGACCTCCGCCATCCCCTGCGGCTGTGCGGCTTGTGCGCGGACTGCGGGCGCCGTTTGAGCATTGGAATGCGTGCCGTAGCTGATGACGGTTGCCGCAACAATTCCCAGACCAGTTGCCAGAACAAGTTGCCACGTTGCGGAGCGCATGGGAGTCCTCCTCAGTTTCGAATTGGCGGTCGTTCAGAAGCGATTGGTCGCTGCGGTCTTATTTTAGGGCTCGCGCGGCGGGCGTCTAGGCATCGGACTTAGCGGCCGGGCTTGCCCCGCGCGGACACCGGGGTCGCGGACGACCCGGCTCGCCTTGAATTGTTGCGTCGCTTATACTGAAAATTCACGAGTAAATCGCACAATCACAAGATACCGACGGATGAACACGGCCGCCCAGAATGCATCGTCGCCGGCAAGTTCGCTGGCCCCTTCGCGGAAATACGACCCCATGGCGCAGCGCGAACGCACGCCCGTTCGCGTATATTCGCATTCGTCGGAGGCCAACAAGGCGGTGGCCGGTCACATTGCCGATTTGATTCGCCAGCGCGCGCCGAGGGCGCCAATGCGTGCTCGGCCTGGCGACAGGCAGCACGCCCGTCGGTGTCTACAGCGAGCTGGTGCGCCTGCACCGCGAGGAAGGCTTGTCGCTGGCGAACGTCGTGACGTTCAATCTCGACGAGTACTATCCGATGCAGCCCAACGAGCTGCAAAGTTACATGCGCTTCATGCGCGAGCATTTGTTCGACCATGTCGACATCGCCCCTGGTAACTGGCACGTGCCCGACGGCACGCTGCCGATCGAGCAGGTGTTCGACTATTGCGGTTGGTACGAAGAACAGATCGCCAAGGCGGGCGGTATCGACCTGCAGATTCTAGGCATCGGGCGCACCGGGCACGTCGGCTTCAACGAGCCGGGCTCCGGAAAGCAAAGCCGTACGCGGCTGATCACGCTCGATCGGGTCACGCGGATCGACGCGGCCAGCGACTTTTTCGGGCAGGAGAACGTGCCACGCCGCGCGATCACGATGGGCGTAGGATCGATTCTGGAAGCGCGACAGATCATTATGCTGGCGTTCGGCGAGCATAAGTCGCAGATCGTCGCCAAAGCCGTCGAAGGCGACGTCAGCGCGGCGATCGCAGCCAGCTTCTTGCAAGAGCATCCCAACGCCCAGGTCGTGCTCGACGAGGCGGCGGCCGATAGCCTCACGCGCTACAAGTCGCCTTGGGTTCTTGGGCCGGTCGAATGGAACGAGCAAAAAATTCGCAAAGCCGTGATCTGGCTCGCGCGAACGCTCGACAAGCCGATTTTGAAGCTCACCGAGGAAGATTACAACGAAGAAGGTCTGCAAGATTTGCTGGCCGAGCGTGGATCGGCCTACGACATCAACATCAAGGTGTTCCGTCACCTGCAGTCGACGATCACCGGTTGGCCGGGCGGCAAGCCGGCTCATGCCAAGCAGCCGGGCGACCGCACGTATGCCCACGACGATATTTTCCCGAAGCGCGTACTCATCTTTTCACCCCATCCGGATGATGATGTAATCTCAATGGGTGGCACGCTGATCCGGCTGGTCGAGCACGGCCACGAGGTCCACATCGCTTACCAGACATCGGGCAACATTGCCGTGTTCGACGACGATGCGATTCGCTATGCGGAGTTCGTGGCCGAGTTCAACTCTCACTTCGATGTGTCGCCCAAGCGGGCGGCCGAGCTGGAAGCGCACGTCGAGGAGTTCCTGACCAACAAGAAGCCGGGCCAGGTCGACAGTCCCGAGGTGCAGATGATCAAAGGCGATCGTCCGCCGGGGCGAGGCGCGGGCGGCGGGCCGCTGCTGCGGCGTAACCGGCGAGCGGATGCACTTCATGGACATGCCATTTTACGAAACCGGCCGCGTGAAGAAGAAGCCGCTCAGCGAAGAGGACATTGGGATGGTGGTCGACTTGCTGCGGAAGATTCGTCCGCATCAAATCTACGCGGCGGGCGATCTTTCCGATCCGCACGGCACGCATCGAGTATGCCTGAACGCGGTGCTCACCGCCTGCCAACGTTGCCAGAACGAAGATTGGTACGCCGACTGCGAAGTGCGGCTTCTATCGCGGCGCATGGCATGAATGGGGGCCGCACGAAGTCGAGATCGCCGTGCCGCTTAGCCCGCCCGAGGTGGCCCGCAAGCGCACGGCGATCTTCAAACATCAATCGCAAAAGGACCGTGCGCTGTTTCCGGGCCCCGATATGCGCGAGTTCTGGAAGCGGGCCGAAGACCGCAATCGCGACACGGCCCAACTGTACGACAAGCTGGGCCTGGCCGAGTACGAAGCCATCGAAGGGTTCGTCGTCTGGCGCGGCGACGACAAAGCGCTGTGGTAGCACGTAGCCGCGCCAGTCCGAGACGCGGATG
This sequence comes from uncultured Planctomycetota bacterium, assembly GCA_963713365.1. Taxonomy (GTDB): domain Bacteria; phylum Planctomycetota; class Planctomycetia; order Pirellulales; family Lacipirellulaceae; genus JABDGM01. The sequence goes on from CAVQLN010000021.1 coordinate 221,854, forward strand.
GTAGGGTGGGCATCGCCCACCAAGTTGTGGCTGTTCCTTCGATATTGGTGGGCGGTGCCCGCCCTACGCTTAACTCGCGGCAACTTTATCGGCCGGGTCTTGACCGTCAATCCACGGGCCGGCCAGCCGCTGATAGCGGCGCGGATAGAGTTTGCTGCCGGTGTCGCCGGCTTGCCAGCCCGCCACGTGCTTGGGCGACTCGCCGTTGTGCGACATCTTCTCCCAGCCCTTGGCCCAGCTGCTGTCGGCTTCCTTCACGGTCATACTCTCGCGATCGAAGTGGTACGCCTTGCCTTCGCGATAGCTTAGCGATCCGAGCTTGACGATAACCATGGCAGCCGCGCCCAGCTCGGGAGAGCAATTCACCTGGTCCGGCTTGCCGGCCATCGCCGCGTCGCAGAAATTTTCGAAGTGGGCAAGCGACGTGTTCTCAATCTTGCCGACTTCGATGCGATCGCTCTTGATCTTGCTGTCGTGCGTCACCTGCGACCGCTCCGCGACGAAGTCGTAGCCGGCGAACTCCTCGCCATTGCCGAACATGAACGAGCCGTGATGGCCGCGGATCACTTGCGGGATCGGCGTCTCGGCGCAGCACATCGTGGCGGTGACGAGGCCTTGTACGCCTTCCGGAAAGTCGGCCACCACCGTGGCCACGTCGGGCACATCGCGCCCGTCATATTCCAGGAAGATCCCGCCCGCGCCGACAACGCGGCCCGGGAAGCGCAGCCCCGTGGCCATCAGCATCGATGTCGTACGGTGCACGAACAGGTCGGTGAACATGCCGGCGCCGAAATCCCAGTAGCAGCGCCACTGGGCAAACTTGGCTCGGTCGAACGGCATCTCGGGCGCGAGCGAAAACTCGGTGCCGAGGAACATCGGCCAGTCAATGTTCTTGGGCGTCATGTCCTCGCTGAGTGGATAGTAGCGCCACTGGCCGAGGTCGGAGTTGCGGAAGAACTCGGTCTGGTACATCAGCATTTTGCCTAGCTGGCCGTCGCAGATGCGCTTGCGGGCGTCCTGCCACACCGGCAGCGCGGTCGATTGCACGCCGACTTGCATCACCTGGCCCGAATCCTTCCACGCCTTATGCACGGCGAGGGCCTCGTCGACACTGTGTGTCATCGGCTTTTCGCAATACACGTGCTTGCCTGCTTTGAGCGCGTCGATCGTTTGCCGGGCGTGCCAGTGATCGGGCGTGGCGATGACGACCGCGTCGATGGATTCGTCGTTGATAATTTCGCGATAGTCGCCCGTTTGCTTGGGCTTTTGCTTGACGCCCGCGGTTGACCTTTCGCACCGCGTCGTCGCGATAGCGATTAAACACGTCGCATATCGTCGCGATTTCAACTTTGCCGTCGTTCTGCAGCTCGATCGCCGAATCGAGGTGCGTCTGGGCGCGGCCGCCGACGCCGATGAAACCAATCCGCAGCCGCTCGTTCGGGCTGGTGCCGCCGGCAGCGTTTTGGGCCTTAAGCATGGTCGGAACAGCCATCGTGAGCGCGGTCGCTGCGGCCGAGTTCTGAATGAAAGCGCGTCGGGAAAGATTGCTGGAGTCCATGGAACGCCCTCGCCAGTGATCGAATTGTCGGGATGATGAAGATTGGTTCTGTCGGCAACGCAAACGCCCATTATGGCCTGTCGCAGACCGAGTCGCAATTCGCCGAGAAAACGTTTCTCAGGCCTGGGCTCCGTTTTGTGACGTCTTATGGATTAGCCGCAGCAGTCGGCTTTACGTCGCTCCACGCTGGCCACGACACGCTGATGCGATAATTCGATTCGTTGTAATGCGGGTTGCGCTCCGGCACGTAAACGCGTTCTCCTTCGTATGGCTTGTCCTGCGTATAAATCCACACCTCTTCCTGGTTCCAGAGGATGATCTCGTCGCGCGGGTCGCCGGTGAGATTCATTACGGCGGCGCAGAGGTCGGGGTGGCCGTCGTCGGGGAATATTACGACGCGGCGGAAGTGGCCATCCACCAAGCCGCCTTCGCGCGTGTTGCCGGAGAGGAGGATGAATTCCTGGCCGTCGCCGCGCCAGTTCACCGGTAGCATCGGGCAGCCGCTGTGAATTGGCTCCTCTTGCTGCAGCAGCTCGCCGCGCGAGTCGAGCATTGTCATGATGCCCGGATTGCGCCAGAAGTTGATCGTCGCGTACTCGAGGCCGGGCAGATCGGTGCGAAACTCGCCCACGCAGGCGGTTTGAGCGTGACCGACGCGATACTGCCGACGAATGACGCCGCGCTTGTCGAGCAGGATGATGCCCTCATCGCTCGCGCAGTAGTACACCATCGGCGGGCGCTCTCGTCGCCTGCGATGTTGCCGACAAACACGGAATCGGCATGCTGCTGAAGCGTCTGGTCGTGCGACCAGACTTGTTTGCCAGTGCTGTCCCACAGTGAATAGCCGATGGCCAACAAGTCGCGCCCTGTCGTCGGATCGGCGTAGGCGAACGGGTAGTGGCCGGTGCTGCCCTGACCGCTCCACAGCGGATTGAGATTGCGGTCGAAGATCCAGAAGTTCCAGTAGCGGTCTTTAATGAGGATGTCGCGGCGGGCCTGGTCGCCGGAAAAATTGAAGAAGGCGATCGAGTCGCCGTTGGCCCGCTCGTACGGCCAGTTTCGCGGGCCCGCTTGCGGAATATCGGGATAGCCGGGAATTTTCGGCAGCTCGGTCGAATGCTTCACCGTTCCGGTGCGGCCATCGAGCACTTGTAGCTTGAAGTCCTTGCAAATCACGACGTCGTTTTGCCCGTCGGCATCTATGTCGTGGATTTGAAACGGTGTGTCGCAGGTGAGAAGACCGTTGCGCGGGTCTGGTCGACCCATCTGCCAAAGCACTTCGCCGTCAAGCGTAACGGCCGTGAGGCAACTGATCTCGACCGCCGCGTCGCCCACGACTTTGGGCACATTCTGGCCGATGAGCATATCGATGGCACCGTCGCCGTTGAGGTCGCCGAAGCGCACATTTGCGTCCGGCGCCGAACTTCGGAGTTGCGAATTTCTTCCATAGCTTCGGCTTTGGATTGGAAGCCTGCAGGCGGGCGAGCTCTTGCTGGGAAGCGCGAATGTTGCGGTCGATGTCTTCCTTCACTTCGGGCGAGACACTGACGCGGAAGTCCTGATAGCGCGCCGGCGTGTTGGCCGAGAGGCCGACCTTACCGCTAACCAGCTCGTCTTCATTTGCAGTCAGCACCAGCTTATCGTCGATATAGGCGCGGATTTCCGGACCGGCGTTTTCCACCCGGAGCCGATAATAGCGATTGGTTTCGTAAGTGAATTCGGCGCTCGCCCAACTCTTTCCACGAGCAAACGCGAAACTTCTCTTCGAGCGGCAGCCGCTTGGCGAGCCGCGCGGTCTTGCCGTTTTCGATGCTGAACAAGATGTGGTGCCGATTCGTGTGATACCTGAACACAATGCCGGCGAACTCGCTCGTGGACAGCGGGCAGACGGAAACTTCGACCGCGTAGTCGCGCCACTCCGGCTCGCCGGTGATGAATAGCGGCGCGAAGAGTCGCGGCACCATATCCTGGTGCGACGGGGCCAGGTGTTGCTCCAGGTAAGGCTCGCCATCTTGTTCGCCGGCGACCCAGGCGTCGATGTGGCAGATGGCATTCGCCCAGGGGCCCAGCTCGACGCCGCGATGCGGCAAATAGTGATACTCCTGGATCGCGCCGTTGAGTTTGCCGAGCGGCGCCGTGAGCGGCCCGGGCGGGTAATGCGAAAAGTCGTCCTCGAAAAGAGTAACTCTTCGGTCCGACTTATCGTTTGCTGTCGCCGAGGTCGAATTGCCGACAAGTCCGCACAAAACTAGTGTGATCAAGATCGCGCGCCTCATCGTGAAAACTCCAGATCTGGGTGCCACTGCTGGCTTGCCAGCAGTGTTTTCAAAGCTTTCACCTTGCTGTCGAATCGCCATAGTGGCCCGTCACATGTGAATGAGCATCCCTATTTAACGCGGTCGCTGTACCCGATGTCGCAAGCGCGTCGGGTATTTGGTCAACCAACCCTGCGCGAACCGCAAGGGAATATCATAGAAGCACTGCTGGGCAAGCCAGCAGTGGCACCCCGACGAATTTGGGCGAAGGTTACGGCGCGGCTGCGCAGAGTGCTTGCGAGGACCACGAGGAGAGACACCGCGCGGCAACGCAACTTGCAGGTTCGGGCACGTTTTCGCCGAACAGGTCAATGCCCGCCATCGATCCGCCTGCCGCTAAATGGGCTGTTTTCCATTGGCGGAAGTCGTCGAAGTCCACGATGCCGTTCGGTACGAGGTCGCCCTCGTTTCGCACAGTTACCACCTTGCGAAAGTTCGCGCGAATTGGTTCGAAGTCATCGGGAAATTCGCCGGGGTTTCCGTCGCCGTCGGTGTCGCCAGGCAATATCGGCGTTGCAGGGCCGCCGATTACGTCACCCCATGTCGTGCCGATTCGCAGTTCATCCCACAGCAATTCGCCAAACGGCGAGGCGCCACTTGTATTGCCGATAAACGGGCGAAGGTAGTCCAAGCCGGAGTAATCGAAGGTATTTGCTTCAGTGCCGAGGCGCTTGGCATTAGCGGAAGCCGAGGACGGCTCGCCCGCCAGACTTGGGTTAATGAAAACATAAATATCATCGTTGTTGCCCGGACCGTCCATGTTCGGTGGTCCGTGGTGATCGATGCGCAACACGAAAAAGGCTGGCGGGGCACCGCCAAACGGAACAGGCGGATCGACGCTTGGCACGATATTGGCAACTTGTCCATGGCCGATGAACGCCCAGTCGTTCGTTGCCGCGCCGGACGAATTGCCAATTGCAAACTGTTCGCGCCCGTGGGCCGCGAAGCCCTCGGTGTTATAGAAGCTGATGTTGACTCCGCGCGGATACGGATTCGTTCCAGTAGTTGCCGCTCCCAGCCGCTGACCGATGAAGCTGATCCAAGTTTGTGAACCGTCGGCGCCTTCAACGTTCACGTGGCTGCGAAAGATTTGTTCGTTACCATTCATGCCGGTCATCAATACGCTGTTTCCGGAAGTCGGAAGCGTCGAATAAGTGAGACTTCCACTTTGGATTGTGGAGGCGCCGGCGATGGCGGGCGGAGTGCGAGATTCCCATGCCGTGGTAAACCCAACCCCGCCGGTCTTGCCCAATAACGCAGAGCCGGCCGGGTAGTCGAATGGCTCGTACACGAGCAGCTCCGACAATGCAGGAGCCGTAAAAGCGCAATTCGTGAGCACGACGGCGAGAAAACAGAATCTTCGCGGACCGGAAGCACCACGTGCGCCTGTCATCAAGTCACCTCAATGAGTACGAGAAAAGTGAGGCGAGAAGTACGGCTCATCTGCGGCCAAGTTTGATCCAACTGCGCGGAAAAGTCAATCTTTTGCGGGTGTGACGGAGTTTATCAGCAACTTGACCACGATCGTATGAAGTCGACTTCCCGCGAGTGCACCCGCCCTCTGCTTGCCGCGACTTGCGCAGGCAAGGATACTGTTAAATGATGCAACTCTGGCGATACTTGCGATTGATGAAGCGCTGCTGGCTGATTGCCTTTCTGTGCCAAGCGACGGCGTCGGCCGGCATGGCGTCCGAGGGCCGCGCTCCGAGCTTTAATCGCGATATTCGGCCGATTCTGGCCGACCGCTGCTTCGCGTGTCACGGACCGGATTCTGGCACACGCAAAGCCGACTTGCGGCTCGATACCTTCGAGGGTGCCACGGATTGGGCGATTGTGCCCGGCGATGCCGACTCGAGCGAAATCATCGCCCGCGTGAGCAGCGATGATCCCGAATATCGCATGCCGCCCGCCGAATCGACGAAGCCGTCGCTGACGCGCGAGGAAGTTGAGTTGCTTCGCAAATGGATCGACGCCGGGGCGAAATACGAACAGCACTGGGCATACATTCCGCCAGTGCGGCCCGCGGTGCCAGTAGGTGCCGCGAGCCGAGCGGCACCCAACTCGGATGTCAAACCCGGTCCGCCTCGCCTCGGCGGACTTACTGTTGCGGAGAGTAGTTGGCCGCGGAATCCAATCGATCAGTTTTTGCTTGCGAAGATGCAAGCAGCGGACATCGCTACCCTCGCCGGAGGCCGATCGTGTGACGCTCGTGCGTCGATTGTATTTCGATCTCACCGGTTTGCCGCCGACGCCCGACGAGATCGATGAATTCATGCTCGACAACCGACTCGATGCCTACGAGCGCCTAGTCGACAAGCTGCTCGCGTCGCCGGCGTTTGGCGAGCGGATGGCCACTTGGTGGTTCGACCTCGTACGGTTTGCCAACACGGTCGGCTACCACGGCGACCAGGAGCATCGCATCACGCCGTATCGCGATTATGTGATCAAATCGTTCAACGACAACCTGCCGTTCGACCAATTCACGATCGAGCAGCTGGCCGGCGATTTGCTGCCGAATCCGACGATGTGGCAGTGCGTGGCCACGGGCTACAACCGCGTGCTGCAAACGACGCATGAAGGCGGAGCGCAGGACGGCGAGTATCGTGTTAAATACCTGGCCGACCGGGTGCGCAACTTTTCGGAAGTGTGGCTCGCCGGCTCGATGGGCTGCGCCGAATGCCACGATCACAAGTTTGACCCCTACACGCAGGAAGATTTTTACAGCCTGGCGGCGTTTTTCGCCGACGTCGACTGGTCAGGCCATTACAAAGGGTTGGCCGTCGACGTGACGCCTACGCAGCGTCCGCCAGAAATGCTGGCCTGGACGCTGCCAGTCTACGAGCGAATGCAAAAGCTCGATGCGCGGATTGCGAAGCTGGAAAAGTCGCTTGCTGGTTTATTCAAGAACGGTTGGGAGAAAAGGCGCGACAAATTGATCGCGCTCAAGCGTGAGCGGCTTGAGTTGGAGGCTCAGTTCGTCCCCTCGATGATCACCAAGGCGGTTGAGCCGCGCGAGATTCGCATTTTGCCGCGCGGGAATTGGATGGATAGCTCAGGCAAGGTGGTCCAGCCACGAACGCCCCATTTCATGCCGCAAATTGTGGCCGCGTCTCTCCGAGACGCGGATGGAAAGAGTGATGCTCACAGTTCAGTAAGCCAGATTGCGCTCGCATATGCATCCACATCGAATGCGAGTCTCGGAGAAACTCGCCCACGCGAAGGCAGCCGTCCCAGCCGGCTCGACTTGGCCCGCTGGGTCGTGTCGCGCGAACATCCACTAACGGCGCGCGTTGTCGTGAACCGCTTATGGAAGCTGTATTTCGGCGTCGGTCTGTCGAAGGAGCTCATTGATCTGGGAACGCGCGGCGAAGTGCCGCCGAACCAGGAGCTATTGGATTGGCTGGCCGTTGAGTTCATGGCGCCCGCAAGTGGGGACCCAGGCTGGGACATGAAGCACATGATTCGCTTGATGGTGACGACGGCTGCCTATCGCCAGTCGTCATTGCCGCGCGATGAGTTGGAGGCTCTCGATCCGGACAACCGGCTGGTCGCGCGGCAATCGCGGTTTCGACTGGAAGCCGAACAAATCCGCGATAACGCGCTTGCCGTGAGCGGCCTGTTGGTGCGGCGGATCGGCGGCGAAGTAGTGCGGCCTTATCAGCCGGCCAAGTACTACTCGGCGCTCAATTTTCCTGAGCGAGAATATGTAGCCTCAGGCGGCGACGATCAGTTCCGTCGTGCCGTGTACGTGCACTGGCAGCGGCAGTTTTTGCATCCGTGGCTGCTGGCATTCGATGCGCCGACGCGCGAAGAATGCACGGCAAGCCGGCCGACCTCGAGCACGCCCGCAGCGGCCCTTGCGCTTCTCAACGATCCCTCGTTTGTGGAAGCAGCACGCGGATTGGCTGGCCGGATTCTCAGCGAGGCATTGCAGGGTGATGAGCAGCGAATCCGCTGGGCATGGCGCCAGGTGGTCGGTCGCGACCCGAAATCGGAAGAAGTGTCGTTGCTATTTGACTTACTGCAAAACCACCGCGGTCACTTTGCGGCCGATCCGATGGCAGCGGAAGCGCTTGTCTCGATAGGCATCTCGCCGCGGCCTAAAGAGATAGATACCGTGGAACTCGCCGCGTGGACTTCTGTCAGCCGCGTGCTTTTGAATCTCAATGAGACGATTACGCGCAATTGAGCGATTGTTTTGCGCCACAGAGGGCACAGAGTACACAGAGAAAGGTGAGAGATGAAGGATAAGAGATGAAAGACTAACGAAAATGACGCTTCCAATCAATCTTTAGTTTTCATCGTTCATCTTCATCCCTCTGTGTACTCTGTGCCCTCTGTGGCTAAATACAGCCTTTTTTGTGATGCAGGCGAACAAAGCGTGTGAAGAAAAATCGACGGATGTGGCCGCTTATGCCACGTCACCGGCCCGCCTGGGCGGGCGTCCCCTCCGGCCAAGGAAGATGCGAAAACTTGGCCTTCGCTGGGTTACGGCACTCCGTGGCAACCTGACGCACCTGATCTTCGTGCGGCCCACATCCGTCGTGATTTCATGTCTGATTTGGATGCTATATCGCTAGCAATTTACGTGCCGCGCAGTTGATCGAGTTCCTCGGACGACACCGAGGCGAATGCCCGCCAGAGGATGAGGTCGTAAACAATTTTGATACCGCCGGCGAGAAAAAATGGCATGCTCATTAGTGCCGGGTAAGCGAGGAGCCGCGTCGCTAGTGCGGGAGAGATGGCCGAGCCGACCGACCGGGCTACCGTCGTAATGCCTGATGCAGCGGCCCGTTCGTCGGGCGCAACTACGGCCATCGTGTACGCTTGTCGCGTCGGCACGTCCATCTGCGAGATGCTGAACCGCAACAGCAGAACCGCGACGGCCAGCTCTGCCGTCGGCATGAGCGGAACCAGGATCAACAAAACATTCGAAGGCAGGTGCGTGAACACCATGGTGTTCAGTAAACCGATTCGGCGGGCGAGCCATCCGGCCCCAAGCGCCGAAACGCCGGCCAGCAGGTTCGCGCCGAGGAAAACGGCGCCAAGCGCGGCCGGGTCGATGCCGAACCGCTTGTGCAGCCAATAGGCCAGGATGCTTTGCATGATGAATCCGCCGCCGAAGGCGTCGAGGGCAAACAGCGACGAAAGGCGGATCACTACCGGCCGCGAACGATGCAATCCAAATAGCGACGGCAACGGCGTCGCGCGGCTTTCGCTCGCGGCACGCGCGGGCTCGACCGACGGCGACAGCGCCAGAAACAGCGCAGCGAGAACGCCGCCAATGGCGGCGTAACAAACGAGCACGGGCGTGTAGGATGATGCGCCTGCGAAGCCAAGAAGCTGCGCGCCCTCGACCAATAGTCCGCCGGCAAGCGCTCCGAAAGCCGTGGCCACCGAGCCGACCAGGTTATACCAGGCGAAAACATCCATCCGTTGGGCCGCCGGCACGATTTGGGCAAGCGCGGCTTGTTCGATGGGCAGAAATGGACCGACTTCGCCGCCGCTGGGGCTAATCACTGCGATCGTCGCCGCCAAGAGCAGCACGACAAATGAATCGCTCGCCGCGAAAAGCAGGCCGCCAAATGTCACCAGCGCCGCGCCGAGAATGAGCATTCTCCTGCGGCCAACCCGGTCGGCCCGCGTGGTGATCACCAGCGACACGACAATGTCACCGACCAGCGTCAGCGACAGAAGCATTCCAATGTTCGCCGAGCTGAGTCCCAGCTCTTCGAGATAAAGGGCAAGTACAACCGAAATCAGGCCATACCCGAACAATCGAACGAAACGCGTGGCAAACAACAGCCATCCGTCGCGGGAGAGCGCTCGCAGGGCGTGCAACTGTGGAAGGCCGGCTCGCATTCGCATCAGGGACCGCACGGTCGGAAGACTTTACGAGTTTCTAACAAAATGAATTAAACCGCCAAGAATGCCAAGGTCGCCAAGTAAAGACGTGGGGCTCTTGGGATTTCTTGCGCACTTGGCGTGGTTGGCGGTTTCACATTGTTAGGTTCTCTAAATCACTCGCAAGTATCGACCAATTTGAGTTCCTTTGCCATGCAGACGCTGAACTCGCATCCGACATATTCGCCGAAGTTGGGTATCTTCAGAAATCCGGCGCGACTGTAGAGTGCCAGCGCTTCGGGTTGCCGTGGACCGGTTTCCAGAACGAGCCGTGTCGCTCCGAGCGCTGCGCTTCGGCCTCGAGTTCCAGTAGCACTTGCCGACCCACGCCGCGCCCGTGCGCTTCGGGCGCCACGTACATGCGTTTGATCTCCGCCACGGCCGGCTCAATTCGCCGCAAGGCGCCGCAGCCGACTGGCTTCCCGCCGATATACGCAACCAGAAAAGCTCCGCGGCCGTCGGCGACTTCCTCCGGGTCCAACCGGAAATGGTTGGCGCCTTCCTCGGGATAACGCGCGTCAAGCTCGGCATTCAGCGCGTCAATCAGCCGCTGTACAACCGGCGAGAGAATATCCTCGCGGCGGATTTCGGGAGTGCTGCGGTTCAACGCGGCCATGATCGTTTAAGCTAGAAGCGCCACATAACCGGCTTGTTCGAAATGCTGATCGCCCGTCAGAGCTTCGCGGATGCCATGCGCTTCCATCACGACGAACGAAATGCAATCCGTAAGCGACCAACCCTTGTCGGGGCGGGCGGCGTAGAGTGCGACGCCCCGAGTGAAAAGCTCGCGACTTGACTCGACGACAGTGGCAAGTGGATCGTGCCGAATGCTCTCTAGCAACTCAAGATAAGCTGAACGCTTCTGCGGTCGGGCCAGCGCATCGCCGAGTTCGGTTAGAATCCATTCCGTCGTGATGGAACTACCTCTGAAAGAACTCATGAAGCTGACGGCCTTCGCATGCGACTGGTCGCTTTCGTTAATTAGCGAAAGGTAGTAAAACGTGTCGGCGAACACAACATTCATTTCTTGGGCTGACCATGGATATAATAGTCGTGGTTTCGAGCGAAGTCGGGCGGTAGATCTTTGATAATACCGATTACGGACTGATAACGTTCGTATAGAGTAGGTACTTGCTCTTGCTCTGTTTTTGGTTCAGAGCCATTCGTAATAAGCTCGACGCGCACCTTCATCCCTTCGGTGAGCGGCACCGCTTCATCCAGGACAATCTGGCCGTTTTCGACGTGTCCGCTAATCGTCATCAGAAACCTTTTCAATGAGGGCACGCGCTTGAATCTGAATCTACGCAATTCTACCATGTTATCCGGCAACAAACTAAGTCAAGCTTCTCCGTAATTCCAAATGAGCTTACGCCAAAATATCGCGCACGACATGCCCGTGCACGTCGGTCAGCCGGTAATGGCGTCCTTGGTATTTGAACGTAAGCTGCGCGTGGTCAATGCCCAATAGGTGCAGTATCGTGGCCTGCAAGTCGTGCACGTGGACAGTGCCGGGCGTGATCTCGTGCTTCGTGGGTGACATCGGATTGCCGTGCTCGTCGGCGATGTTGTAGCCGTAGTCATCCGTGCGGCCGTAGGTGAAGCCCGGTTTAACGCCGCCGCCGGCAATCCAGATCGTGAAGCAGCGCGGGTGATGATCGCGGCCATAATCGGTGGCCGTCAGTGCGCCTTGCGAATACGAGGTGCGGCCGAACTCGCCGCCCCACACAACCAGCGTGTCGTCGAGCATGCCGCGTTGCTTCAAGTCCATCACAAGAGCTGCCGACGCCTGGTCGGTTTCGGCGCACTGCGCGCGGATTCCGGCCGGCAATCCGCCGTGGTGGTCCCAACCTTGATGATAGAGCTGGATAAATCGAACGCCGCGCTCGGCTAGTCGCCGAGCAAGCAGGCAGTTGGCGGCAAAGGAGCCCGGCGTACGGCTGTCGGGGCCGTACAAATCGAAAGTCGAATCGCTCTCCTTCGACAGGTCGGTCACCTCCGGAACGCTGGCCTGCATGCGGAACGCCATTTCGTATTGCGCGATCCGCGACTCGATCTCCGGATCAAGCTCTTTTTCGAACTGATGGCGGTTGAGCTCATTCAACTTTTCCAGCATGGCCTGGCGGCCGGAACGGCAAATGCCATCCGGATTGCTCAGATAGAGCACTGGATCCTTCCCCGGCCGGAGCTGCACGCCCTGGTACTTTGAATCCAGAAAACCGCTGCCCCACAGCCGCGCGTACAGCGGTTGATCGGCCTGGTTGGCCGACACCAGCACGATGAACGACGGCAAGTCCTCGTTCATCGAGCCCAGACCGTACGACAGCCAGGAGCCGAACGAAGGCCGCCCGGCGATTTGCGAGCCGGTTTGGAAGAACGTAATGGCAGGGTCGTGATTGATCGCCTCCGTGTACATCGACCGGATAATGCAGATGTCGTCGGCAATGCGCCGATGATGCGGCAGAACCTCACTCAGCCAGACGCCCGACTGGCCGTACTGCGCGAATTTGAAGTGCGAACCGGCGAGCGGGATCGAAGCCTGCTGTGCCGACATGCCGGTAAGCCGCTGCCCGCCTCGAACGTGCTCGGGCAGTTGCGCGCCGTTCTGCTCATTCAGCAGCGGCTTGTAATCGAACAAATCCTGCTGGGCCGGCCCGCCCGATTGGAAGAGATAAATGACACGCTTCACGCGCGGTGGAAAGTTCAATCCGCCGAGCTGTCCGCCCGCGCCGCTGGCTGCATGCGCAATGTGCGGCTGTATCGATCCGCCAAGCAACGTGCCGAGCGCAACACCGCCGATCCCGGCTGCCGACGTGCCAAAAAAATGCCGGCGGGTGATCCGCTGAAAGTTCTCAACCTGCCGAGAAAAGTGCATGCCGCTCAGTATACCCACGGAGCACTCACGCGAGCAATTCGGTCGCGACGCTCCAAGACAGCTCAGGATGTCCGGGAATTCAGAGGGTGTCAATGATCCAACGACTTTGACCGTTTCGGCCATTCCTCCGGTGAAACGCTATCTCAAAGCGCATGAATCAAACGGATTCGATTCATGGACGACAAGTGTTGGGCCGCGCGCTAAATATCCTCGTATGATGTCACTTGATTGCCTCACGCGCTTGGTGCGTGGCAGGCGAGCTGCTTACGATGTCGTTCTGGAATTTCCAAACCGCTTCAAGTAATTCGTGGTCCTCAGCATCCCAAAGACCTCGGCCATGCAAGCTGCTGCAGATTTCGCCAGCACCCGCCATCAATTGACCAATTCTCATCCGTGGCGCGGCATCCGCTAGTGCGCGAATTGCCTCGAACAACTCTTCTCTGGCGTCAGGGTCGTTCATAGCGTATTTCCTAATCGTTTCAAGTGGCTGCGACTTGTCGGTAGTTTGCCGATGACGACGACCGGCACCGTGACACTGGGCGCCAGTTTTGCGACTCGTGTTGCCCGAGTCACGCCATCGAAGATCTCCCATAGACCGTCGGGATCCTCATAGACAAATATAGGCGGCATGCCATCCTTGGACGAACCAAATTTGCCGCATTTGCTGGTGCAGTTTCCACCAATCGACTCCAGCGGCGCGACTTGGAGGCAGCCGTAAATCCGCCGGATCAACTTCACGAACTTGCTGCATTATTTATCCAGCATCCAGCATAGCCTACGCCAGCAATTCCTTGACCACCCGCGCCGGCTCCACGCCGGTGAGCCGCTGGTTGAGGCCTTGGAATTTGTAGGTGAACCGCGCGTGGTCGAACCCCAAGAGCTGCAGGATCGTGGCGTGCAGGTCGCGCACGTGCACGCGATCGCGCGTAACGTTGAAGCCGAACTCGTCGCTTTCGCCGAGCGTCGTGCCCGGCTTGATGCCGCCGCCGGCGAGCCACATCGTGAACGCGTTCGGATGGTGATCGCGGCCGTCGTTGCCTTCGCCCTGGACCATCGGCGTGCGCCGAACTCGCCGCCCCAAATCACCAGCGTATCGTCGAGCAGGCCACGCTGTTTCAAGTCCTTGATTAACGCGGCGCTGGCTTGATCGGTGTTGGCACAGTTCTTCTTGAGGTCAGCGACGAGCGAGCCATGCTGATCCCAAGCCTCGTGAAATACTTCGACAAACCGCACGCCGCGCTCCACCAGGCGGCGTGCCAACAGGCACGTGGCGGCGAACGATGGCTTTCCCGGCTCGGCGCCATACATCTTGAGCACATGCTCCGGCTCCTGCGAAATATCGATCGCTTCGGCGCGCTGGACTGCATGCGGAACGCCATTTCGAAGGAGTTGATCCGCGTAGCAATCTCCGGATCGCCCACTTCTTCAAGGTGCTGCTTGTTAAGCGCGTTGATTGCATCGAGCGATTCGCGCTGCAGCGCGCCGTCGACGCCGGGCGGATTCGACAGAAACAGGACCGGGTCGCCGCTGGAGCGAAAGGTGACGCCCTGGTAGACCGTCGGCAGAAAACCGCTGCCCCAGTTCGAATTTCCGCCGCTGGGTCCTTTGGCGCCCGTGCTAAAAACTACGAAACCGGGCAGGTTCTGCGACTCGGCGCCCAAGCCATAGAGCGACCACGCGCCGATGCTCGGCTTGCCGAACTGCTGCGAGCCGGTGCTCATGAGAATCTGGCCCGGAGCATGGTTAAATGCGTCGGTGGACATCGACTTTACAATGGCGATGTCGTCGACGACCGTGGCCAGGTGCGGCAGTAGTTCAGATAGCTCGGCGCCGCACTGACCGTGCTTGGCGAACTTGAACTTCGGCCCAAGTAACTTTGAGTTTGGGCTGATGAACGCGGCTCGATAACCCTTCACGAGTTCGGCCGGCGGCAGTGTGCCATCGTATTTCGCGAGCTGCGGTTTATGGTCAAACAATTCGAGATGGCTGGGCGCGCCTGCCATGAACAGGAAGATCACGTTCTTGCGCACGGCGAAAAATGCGACCGTTTTGGAGCAAGTGGATCGGCCGCCAACGCGCCAGCCGCAGGGCGAGCACCGGCCAATTGCCCAAGCGCGATCGCCCCAAGTCCGACGCCGCACTCCTTGAGGAACCACCGCCGCGCAAGCGTCTGCGGAGGCACGTGTCGATAAATATGGTCTTGGCAGTTCATGGTACAAGGTGAGTAAGTGAGTCGGTGAATACGTGAGTAGGTGAGTCTATTCGGGATTGCAGCCCGCAGCGCAAGCAAGGGAATCCGGAACTCCCTTGCTTGCGCTGCGGGCTGCGAAGCTCGCATTAGTTAATGGAACTTACTCACCTACTCACTCCTTAGAAATCGTCTCGTCCAAGTTTATCACGACGCGGGCAAGCGCCGTCCAGGCGGCCAGCTCCGCCGGACTCGTGCCCTCGGGAAGTCTTGATTTCAGGCTTTCTTTGTCCTTGTCATCAGCAGCGACTAGTGGCCAAGGGTCAGCGCCGCTCGCGAAACGTTGCCGTTGCTTGTCGAGAAACTCTTGCAACACTTGCAGCTCGTCGTCTTTTGGCTCGCGCGACAGGCACGAAAGCACAACGTACGCTAGACGCTCATGATCACTCTTGCCGCCTTCTGTTACCGTATTCATGGCCAGTGCCCGCGCACATTCAACAAACAGCGGCTCGTTAAGTGTCGTAAGCGCCTGCAGCGGCGTGTTCGAGCAGGCGCAACGGCGCAAGCGAATTCGCCGTTGGGGGCGTCGAAGTTTTGCAGCGCTGGATAGGGGACGGAGCGGAATCGAAACGTGTACAGCGCACGGCGGTATCGATTTGGACCGTCGTCGGTGGCCCACGTTTTTGGACCATAGCTGGCGGGCGGCAGGAACAAGAATTCCGGCGCCGGCGGGTAGACGCTTGGCCCGCCCAGCTTCCGATTCAACAGGCCGCTTGCGACAAGTGCGATGTCGCGAACGGCTTCCGCGTCGACTCGATTGCGTGCGCCGCGGGCAAGCAGCCGGTTTGCAGGATCGCGATCCAAAAGCTGCGGCGTAACGCAGCTCGATTGCCGGTAGGTTGCTGACGTGACGATCAAGCGATGCAAATGCTTGAGGTCCCAATTTCGGTCTATCAACTCGACGGCGAGCCAATCCAACAGTTCAGAGTGTGACGGCGGCGTCGACTGCGTTCCCAAATCTTCAGCCGTTTCCACCAGGCCGGTGCCGAAGTACGACTGCCATGTCCGATTCACGATGCTTCGGGCCGTGGTCGGCGATCGTCGATCGGCGATCCAACGCGCAAAGTCGAGCCGGTTCGGCGCTGAATTGGACTCATTTTTCGTTGCGAGCGGGTGGAGGAAGGCCGGCACGCCTGGTGAAACTTGCTCTTCGGCGCGCAGAAAGTTTCCGCGCTCCAGGCGGTGTGTCGGCCGCGTCTTTTCGCGCTCTGCAAGCGCGAGCTGCGTCGCACCGCGCGGATGGCTCTGCCATAGCGCTTCGATCCGCCGGTTTTCTTCTTGCCATTCCGAAACCGTGGTTCGCCAGTAACCGAAGACTTTCGCAACTTGTTCGGTCGTTCGTTCGGCCGCAGGAATCTTGAGAATGGCCCGGACGTCGGTCGGGACTGAATCGGCGACAGCATTCTCGGCCCCGGTCACCGAAAAGCGGAACCGGCCCAGGTTGTTGTTCTGGTTGTCATCGCTGTTCCAACCGCCGTGGTTTTGAGTGAGCTTGAACGTCAGTTTCGCGCCACCGGATATCTCCAGCGGTTTTTCCAGCAGGAACACAGCTTTTCGCGGCACGTTGCTGCGGCCTCCGCCAATGTCCAGGCCCCAGCCGGTTAGCTGATTGTCATCATTGGCATATTCGATCGGGCCGGTCACGCGGCGCCGGTCGGTGCGGTCGTGGAACATTTTTTCCAGCTCGCGCTCCGGCGGATTCACGTCGGCAGTGGCCTTGCTGAACTTCAGCTCCGTGTTTTGCTCCGGCTTATCCGCCGGCGCTGAGTCGATGTCGAATTCCGTGAGTGCGCAAAGACCATTCGGCGCACGGCCTGGCCCGCCGTGCGGCAGGTTTGGATCGTTTAGCAACTCCAGCCGCACGGCCGTGATTCGCGGCAGTTTCGTCTCGACGACAAATTTTGTAACGGTCGTCGTCGGCGCGTATCCGGCGGCGAGCACCGACCCGTCTTCCTGCAAATAGTGCTTCTGGTCGCCAGACGAATCGAGCTGCGGTGTGACGACTGTCCACTCCGGCTGATCATCACGTACGGTTTCTTCCCAGGCTGCCATCCGAGCGGCCCAATCGGGATTCGCTTCACGCAGCCGATCTTCGATCTGGCGGATCAGCGCAGCCGTTTGCTGCCACTCGGCCTGCTGCTCGGGCGTGTACACCGTGATTTGCGCTTCGTGCGAATTGTTCAGAAACGCAAACATTCGGTAATACTCGGTCTGCGAGAGCGGGTCGTATTTGTGGCTGTGGCATTGGGCACAGCCGATCGTCAGTCCCAACATGCCTTTGCCAATCGCATCCATGCGGTCGAACATCGCTTCCATGCGAAATTGCTCGGGATCGATGCCGCCTTCCTCGTTAAGCATCGAATTCCGTAGAAAGCCCGTGGCGACCCGCTGATCTTGCGTCGCATTCGGCAGCAGATCGCCCGCGATCTGTTCGACGAGAAACTGATCGTACGGCATACCGGCGTTGAATGCGTTCACGACCCAGTCGCGATACATCCAAACGAAGCGCGGCTTGTCCTTCTCAAAGCCGTCGGAGTCGGCGTAGCGCGCGGCGTCTAACCAAACGCGGCCCCAACGTTCGCCGAAGTGGGGCGAGGCCAAGAGCCGCTCGACTTCTTGTTCATAGGCGCTTTCGCCGGCGGCGCCGTCGAAGGCATCCAATTCCTCCAGCGTGGGCGGCAACCCGATGAGGTCGAGCGAAAGCCGGCGCAGCAATGTGGCCGGTGCAGCGGGCGGCGATGGCGCAAGTTCCTCTTTTTCGAGTCGCGTCAGGACAAACGCATCGATAGGATTGCGCATCCAGCCCTCGCTTTTCACCGCCGGCACATCGGGTCGCCGGGCGCGGCAAAGGCCCAGTGCTGCTTGTACTCGGCGCCCTGTGCAACCCACGGCGCAGCGTTTCGATCTGCTCGGGAGTCAGGGTCTTACCAGAATCGGCCGGCGGCATGCGCACGTCGGGATCATCGCTCGTGACGCGAGCGATCAACTCACTATCTTCGGGTTGCTGCGCGACAACGACATCCTCTGTACCGCGCAGGTCATCGGGCGCTTCCCACAGATCGAGCCGCAGCTCGGCCTGCCGCTCGGCGTCATCCGGCCCATGGCACTGGAAGCAGTTGTCGGCCAAGATCGGCCGGACATCGCGCGAAAAATCAATGGCCGTAGGCCCGTCCGCGCGGCTGCACGCGCCTGGCGTCAGCATCATCCACGCGCCAAGAATGGCGAACAAGACGAGGCTTTGAGTGCGAAGGTGCATCGGATTTCCCAGCAGTTCCAGTGCGCTGGTTGGAAGAGCCTGCCTAAGCAGATTGGAACAGCCTGCATAAATTATACCCATCGAGCTAAGTTGTCGGATATGCGCAGCCGCTAATCAGCGGGAAACTGCATGCCTGAGCCACCAACCAAGCGTTGCAGTCGTGAAAAGCCGACTTATTTTTGACCAGATCGGCAGGATATTACCCATTCGTAACGGCCTTCCTATGGCCTGCTGTTTCCGGTCACAAGTCGGATCCGTCTAACAGTCGTGCGCAAGTTGTTCCATGATCTCCTCGTGCTCAACTCCTTCGTCGGCGTCTGCCTGCTGAATCCCAGTCTCGATCTTGCGCAGGAGATACAGCCGGTCGATGGCTTGTTCGATGGATACATCGTCGTCGAGCGATTCAATCACCGTGAGAATTTTTTCTTTGGTAGTCATAGCATTACTTTTCGGAACGGCGACTCACGGTAAACAGCGCAAATCATGCGATCAAATCCAAAACCGGCCGACCCTTGCCATCCTCGGTCACGTAGAACGGCCGGCGTTCGACGTCGAAAGCGGTCTTCGGGCTGATGCCCATCAGATGCAGGATCGTGGCGTGCAGATCGGTGCAGGGATACCGGGTTCTTCGTCACCAGGCACGGCCGCTCGGCAGCCGTTTCGCCGTACAAGAAGCCGCGCTTCACGCCGCCGCCGAACATCAGCACGGACGACGATCCGGTAAAATGCCGGTGCAGGCCATAGTGGATCGGCTCCTTGAGAACGTCGGTCTTCGCGCGCGATTGATCGCGGGCCGTGCTGCCGGGGACGCCCTCGATCATCATGTCGCGGCTGAATTCGCTGGCCAGCACGACGAGCGTGCGATCCAGCAGGCCGCGTTCTTCCAGATCGAGAATCAGCTGCGCGATCGGCCGATCGATTTCCTGTTTCATGCGCTCGACCGTGGTGTGACCGTTCTCGTGGGTGTCCCAGTGCAAGAACGGAATGTATTCCGTCGTCACTTCGACGAATCTCGCGCCGGCTTCGACCAGGCGGCGGGCGAGCAAGCAGCCGCGACCGAACCGGCCTGCGTCGTACTTTTCGAACGTTTCTTTTTTCTCCAGCGAGAGATCGAACGCAGCCTTCTCTTTTGAGCTCAAGAGCCGATGAGCCGCGTCGACCGCTCGAAGCATCGATTCCTGTTGGTAATCGCTGGCGTATTCGCTCTGCGGACTCTCGCGGATGAGCTTCTGATACGCGCGGTATCGGTTGTCGAAACGCCCGGCTTCCATCCCCTTCGGCGGCCGCACGGCCATCGTTGCATCTTCGGGAAAGGGCAGGTTGAACGGCCCGTACTCGGAGCCGAAGAAGCCGCCGGTCGTGAAGGCTTTCACTTCCTCCGCCTCGCCGTGGCCTTCGAGCCGCTGGCCGATGTTGATGAACGGCGGAATCACCGGATTGATCGGACCGAGCACGCGAGCCATCCACGCGCCAATGTGCGGCGCGGCGACGGTTTGTGGCGGCACGTAGCCCGTGTGCCAGTGATATTGGTGCCGCGAATGAAGAATGTGTCCCAGGTCGGGCAGCACGTGCGTGCGAATCAGCGTGCCGCGGTCCATCACGCGGGCGACGTGCTCGAGCCCCTGGCGATCTTGATGTTGTCGACCACCGTGTCGATCGCCGGGAACGTGCTCATCACCTTCTCAACCGGCAGCCCCACTTCGAAACGGCTCGTAATGCTTGGGATCGAACGTCTCCGGGGCCGCCATGCCGCCGGCCATCCACAGCAGGATACAGGCATCGGCCTTGGCGACCGGGTGCGTGATAGTTGCGCCGTGCCGCGCCGTTTCTTCGGCCTGAAGCAGCCGCGGTTGCCCCGTCATGAGCGTTGCAGCCCCGGCGGCGGCCATAGCCCGCAAAAACTCGCGCCGCGTGGCGGCTGATGCATATTGGTTCGTACTTTCGTATTGCTTGTTGGAGTTCATGTAATACTTCCACCCAAGATTTCCATGAATGTCTCACGCAGAGGCGCAGAGTCCGCAGAGAACGTCAGCACAAAATCGCTCTGCGACCTCCGCGCCTCCGCGTGAGACTCTTCAATGTTTGTTTATCGAACGATCTGAAACTCCGGCAGCATGATAACGAGCCAAATGAGGTCCTCGATGCCTTGCGGCGATGGTGGCGAGCCTAAAACTTCAAACGCGACCGTGCGCTCGTCACTAGTCGGCGCGCGCGCGAGTGCCGATTCATAAAGCCAATCGACAACCGCTGGCGAATCACTGTTCTCGAACTGGCTCGCGATGTTCGCCGCTCCGCGGCTTAGCGTCTCGGCCAGCAGCGGACTGTTCGATAAGTCGAGCGCCTGCAATGTTGTCAGCATCGACGGCCGATCGGTGACGACTTGCTCGCGATTGGGCCGGCCGAGCGATCGCATCAACAGGTCGCTCGATACGAGCGACGCCCGGTACGCGGTGCGGTCCTTTTTCTCTGCATCCGTCAAGAACGCAGCCACATCCTTATGCGGCTCTTGTCGGCGCCGTACCGGTGAGCTGCCACAGCGCCGTCGACGAATTGTTCCGCCGTCATCCGCTTGGCGATCGGCCCGGTGTAAACGTAATGAGGGCCAGTCGGCTGTTCGTCGAGTGCGACCGCTCGCGATTGATATGCATGCGACGACACGATCAATCGCAGCGCCCGTTTCAAATCGTGGCCGTTATCGGCAAAGTCCACCGCCAGGTAATCCAGCAAGTCGGCGCTCCACGGCTCGGTTTGCATGGCGTCGACCGGATGAACGATGCCGCGGCCCATCAGGCGGTGCCACAGCCGGTTGACGATCGTTCGCGTGACGCGTCCGTTCTCGGAGTCGGTCATCAACTCGGCCAGCCGGCGCAGACGTTCGTCGCGCGGCGCTTGTGGATCAATCTGGCCTAGTTCGGGGAACATCCACGTGGCGGAAACCATCTTCCCAGTGGGTTTGTCGCAGCGATAGGCTTCCAGCGGCCCGTCGGCCGTAATCGCCGCCAGGCCATAGGTCTCCTCAAGCGTCCAGCGGTCAATAAAGCTGTCGTGGCAGGACGCGCACTTCATGTTCAGGCCCAGGAATACTTGCGATATATTCTGGGCGAATTGCAGCTCCGGTTTCTGGCTGGCGTTCACGTTGCCGCGCCACTTGATTCCGCGGATGAAGCCTTCCGATTCCGGCGACGGCGAAATTAGCTGCCTCACGAATTGGTCGAACGGCATGTTCTGCTCGAGCGCGCGGTACAACCAGGCACTGATCTGCTTGCGGCCGCCGTCGATGTAGCCCGTGCCGGCATAATCGTTCCGCAACAGATCGTTCCAGAACGAGAGCCAATGCTCGGCATAGCCGCGCTTGTCGGCCAGCAATTGATCGACCAACTGCTCGCGCTTGGCGGGATTCGCATCCGCCAGAAAGGCCTGCAACGTTTCGCGCGTCGGCAGCAGGCCGATGAGATCCAAATACACCCGGCGCATGAATTGCGCATCGTCGATCGGCTGCGGTCGCGGCAGGCTGCGCTCCGCAAGATACGCGTCCAGAATTCGATCGATTGGGTTCATCCGACCGTCAACTGCCGGCGGCAACTCCGGCCGGTGCGGCCGCAGCGGCGGCTCGTAATCGCGCGGCGCGAACGAGAAGCCGGCTTCCCACGGCAGCCCCGCGTCGATCCACTCGCGCAGGATATTGACGGTTTCTTCCGGAAGCGGCGGACTTGCCCTTGGGCATGCGGACCTCAGGGTCGGCGGTCGTTACCATCTCGATGATGTACGATTCAGCGGAATTGCCGGGAATAGCCGAGGAGCTATCCACGATCATTTCGCGCGTATTGATTGAGAAGTCGCCCTCGTGACGGTGACCGCCGTGACACTCGACGCAGTGCGCCTTCAATATCGGCACCACATCGTGTGCGAAATCGATCGCCGGCTTGTTCTCGTCCGCGCAGCAAGGCGCCACCGGTTGTGCTCAGTAAGCCAACCAGGATGCACTGCGCCAAACGACCTAGGGACGACGGCATTCGCATGCGATTCTCGTTTCCAGACTAACGCTCGACACACGTGCATTATAAATGTATTGCGCCAGTCGCGGCAAACCGTCATGCAGGGTGTTTCGTTAGCCGTCGGATGGCCCGAAGGGCCTTAGGTGTATAGCGGTGGGCGATAGCCCACCGAAAACGGATTGCCAAAAATCGTCGTCTAGCCGCGCAGCGGCGCAGCTGCTGCGTCGCCGCTGCGCGGCTTCTTAATGCGAGAGGGTCGCGTCGTCGGGCTTGCGCCCGCCGCTAGACTCCTATGCCCCTCCGGGGCAGTTGGCTTGGTTACGTGGTAGGTTCGCCGCGAGCCATCAGTTACACTAAATAGCGATTCCCCGGGAGCCGTCGATGTATCGAGTGCCTGTCGTGCGCGCCGTCGTTTGCCTTTGCTTGGTGTGGAGCTTCCCAGCTTTCACCTATGGTGCCGCGCCAAAGGTTTCGTATGACCGCGATATCCGCCCGATACTTTCCGATAAGTGCTTTCGCTGCCACGGTCCAGACGCCGAAGCCCGTCAGGCCGAGCTGCGCCTTGACACGAGCGAGGGTTGGAGCGAGCACGTCATCGTCCCCGGCCAGCCGGGTGAGAGCGAGCTTGTTGCCCGCATCACGAGCGACGACCCAGACGTGCGCATGCCCCCGCCGGATTCGAACCTCGCGCTGTCCGCTGAGCAGAAAGAATTGCTGCGGCGTTGGATTGCCGAGGGGCGGAGTTCGCGGAACATTGGTCGTTCCAGCAACTACCCGAAGTCGTCGACGTACCGGCGGTGACCGACGCAACCTGGCCGCAACAGACAATCGACCGGTTCGTGCTGGCCCGGCTGGAAGCGGAAGGGTTGAAGCCGGCGCCCCGTGCCGATGCGCTGCGACTGCTGCGGCGACTGACGCTTGACCTCACCGGGTTGCCGCCTACTGCGGAAGAGTGCCGGGAGTTCGAGGCGGCCGCCGCCAAGGATCTTAATGCGGCAGTCAATCAAGCGCTAGATCGTCTACTGGCCAGTCCCGCATTCGGCGAGCACATGGCCGGGGCCTGGCTCGACGCGGCGCGATATGCCGACTCCTACGGTTACCAATCGGACCAGCTCAACACACAGTGGCCATACCGCGATTGGGTCGTGCGGGCGCTCAACGAGAACTTGCCCTATAACCAGTTTCTGACATGGCAACTGGCGGGCGACCTCTTAGAGAACTCGACGCGCGATCAGATCCTCGCCACCGCATTTAATCGCATCCACCGGCTCACGAACGAAGGCGGTTCGATTGCCGAAGAGTGGCTTGTGGAAAACGCGGCCGACCGCGTCCACACCATGGGCACGGCCGTTTTGGGCCTCACGCTCGAATGCTGCCGCTGCCACGATCACAAGTATGATCCGTTTACGATGCGCGACTATTACTCAATGTTCGCCTTCTTTAACTCGATCGACGAAAACGGCATGTATGACCACACCGATAAGGTGCCCTCGCCATCGCTGTTGCTGCCGACGCCGGAGCAGGCAGCGCAGCTCGAATCAGCGAAGCGCGAAGTTGCGGCCGCGGAAGCGGCGCTGCTGCGAACAATCGACGAAGGCGCGTTGCGATTTAAGAAATGGATTGCTGCAAATCAGCGGCCAGCGAGCCGGGCCGTCCCCGGCCCCGGCTCAACAAGTTTGCAGAATCAAATTGCGTATTTCACCTTCGACGGCGAACTTCCGAATCTGAAAAACGAGATTTCCGGAAAGCTGGATGCGGGGAGTGCCGCCGGACTGACAAGCGTCGCGGGAATCCGTGGACAAGCGTTGCGCTTCGACGGCGATCACGGTGCGTCATTCCCGGAGATCCCGCCAGTCGATCGGTGGGACAGTTTTACGATCGATTTCTGGCTGCGCGACAGCCGCCGGAACCCATTGCCGATCGTCGTGCTGCAGCGCACCGCCGGCACCGACGTGGGGTACAACGGCTTTGATTTGATGCTCGGCGGCGGAATTCTGGATGCGCGCTTCTATCGCGTATGGCCAGGAAATGCTATCGGCGTACGTGCTGCGCGACCGCTCGCCGCCAACGAGTGGCAGCATATTTCACTAGCGTATGACGGTTCAAGCAAGGCGGCGGGCTTGCGGCTGTTTCTGAATGGCGAGAATCTGGCCGCTGTCACAACGCGCGACAAAATGCAGAAGAAGGCCTCGCTGGCTGTCGGTCATGGAGGGCCCCTAACGCTTGGCGAGAGATTTCGCGACCGCGGCTTCAAGGACGGCGAGATCGACGAGCTGCGGGTCTTCGATCGCGCGCTCTCGGACTTGGAGATTCGGAATTTGCACGACGGCCAGGCGCTCGCCGCGGCTTGGGCTGATCCAGCAACACATCACGACGCGCTCGAGGCGTACTATTTTTCAGCGATTGACGAGCCGTGCGCAACGCAACACGAAAACTTCGCGAAGCGCGGCGGAAAGTCGTCGAGGCGGAGGAGCCGCAACAGGAAGTGCCCGTGATGGCCGAGCTACCCGAGCCGCGCCCGCGCATATCCTGGCCCGCGGTGCGTACGATGCGCCGAAGACCGATGCTAATCGCGTCGACCGCAACACGTTCGCCGACGTCTTGATCCCTTTTCCGACCGAGGCGCCGAGGAACCGTTTAGGACTCGCCCACTGGCTCACCGACCCGCGGCATCCTCTTACAGCGCGTGTCGCCGTGAATCGCGTGTGGACGAACTTCTTCGGCCGCGGCCTGGTGACGACGCCGGAAAACTTCGGCCGGCAAGGCGCGGCCCCGACGCACCCAGCGCTGCTCGACTGGTTGGCACGAGATTTCGTCACACCCGCAAGCGGGGACCCGGGTTGGGACCTCAAGCGCATGTGCCGCATGATTGCAACGTCGGCCACGTATCAGCAGGATTCGCGCTGCGCCCCGGCGCTTCGCGAGCGCGATCCGGAAAACGACTTGCTGGCCCGCGGGCCAAGTCGCCGGCTATCGGCTGAGCAGATTCGCGATCTGGCCCTAGCGGCCTCCGGGCTGCTTGACCGGAAAATGGGCGGGCCGCCCGTGTCACCCTACCAGCCAGGCGGAGACTTGTGGCGCGAGACAAACACCATGTCGCCGGCCTACCATCAATCAACCGGCAAAGATTTGTACCGGCGTTCGCTATACTCCGTTTGGAAACGGACCGCGCCCCTGCCCAACATGCTGGCCTTCGACGCCGTGACGCGCGAAGTGTGCACCGTGTCGCGCGGCCGCACCAACACGCCGCTGCAGGCGCTTGTGCTCCTTAACGACGTGCAATTCGTGGAGGCAGCCCGCGCTGGCAAGTGAGGTTTCACGGCGCCATACGAATCTTCAAGATCAAATCCGCGAGGCGTTCCTGCAAATTGCCGGACGGCAACCAGATAATGACGAACTTAATTTGTTGTCAGAACTTTGCGAAGAGCAGCGGAAGCTGTTTTCAGAGAAGGCTGGGGACGAAGTCGCGAAATTCATTGGGCTAGGCGAGTCGAAGCCCGACTCGGCGTTAAACGAAGTTGACCTCGCCGCGCTGACGGTAACACTCCAGGCCATTTTGAACCTGGACGCGGCGATTTTCGAGCGCTGAGTAAAGGATCGCAGCCCGACGCGCAAGCAAGGGCGACTTTTTTTATTCCCTTGCTTGCGCGGCGGGCTGCAACCCATGTGAGCAGCGCGGTTTACACCGCTTCATCGCCCGCGGATAATCGTCAGCATGCCGCCACCCCGCGGTAGCTTGCGCCCACTGGACGGCGTGTATGCAAATCCGTTGTCCTCACTGCCACGTTCCCTTCGACACGGTCGCGGATGCTTCCTGGACCGACTTGACCTGTCCTGCCTGCGAACAGAGCTTCAACCTTTCGGGAGATGCAACCACCTGCACGTACGGTCCGGGCGTGCAGGTGTTGGGGCGCTTTGAGCTGCTGCAACAAGTCGGCGCGGGAAAGTTCGGCAGCGTGTGGAAGGCCCGCGATTCGCAGCTACAGCGCTACGTGGCTGTGAAAATTCCGCGCCAGCGAGATCTCAACGCGCGCGAAACCGAAATCTTTTTGCGCAATGCGCGGGCCGCGGCCCAATTGCGCCATCCGTCGATCGCCAGCGTGCATGAAGTTGGACGCGAAAACGACACCGTTTACATCGTCAGCGACTTCATCGACGGGGCCAGCCTGAGCGACTGGCTCACCGGCAAACGGCCGACCACGCGCGAGGCGGTGGAGCTCATCACCAAAATTGCCGATGCGCTGGAGCACGCGCATGAAGCAGGCGTGGTGCACCGCGACTTGAAGCCGGGCAACATCATGCTCGATCGCCACGGCGAGCCCTACGTAATCGACTTTGGGCTGGCGCTCCGCGAAGTCGGCGAAATGACGGTCACCGTCGAGGGCCAGTTGCTCGGCACGCCGGCGTACATGCCGCCCGAGCAGGCGCGCGGCGAAGGACATCGCGCCGACCGCCGCAGCGACGTCTACTCGTTAGGCGTGATTTTGTTCCGGCTGCTCACCGGCGAGCTGCCATTTCGCGGTGAGGCGCGGATGCTGATCCTGCAGATTCTCGATGAGGAACCGCCCAGCCCGCGAAAGCTCAATGCCGACGTTCCGCGCGATCTGGAAACGATCACGCTGAAGTGCCTGGAGAAGGACCCCGCGAAGCGTTACCAAACGGTGCGCGAGCTGGCCGACGACCTGCGTCGCTGGCTTGGCGACGAGCCGATCAAGGCCCGGCCCGTGAGCCGCCTGGAACGCGGCTGGCGCTGGTGCAAGCGTCATCCCGAGGTGGCATCGCTGTCGGCGGTATTGCTCATCGTGCTGGGGGCTGTGTCCATCGTCGCACCCATCGTGGCCCTGCGCGAATCGCGACTACACCGCGAATCGGAAGAGCGCCGCATCGAACTGCAGAACCAGGTGGCCAGCAATCTGTTCCAGCGCGCGACCGAGGAATACAACGCCGGGCGGGTCTTAGCAGGCATCGCTCTGCTTTCCGCGGCCCATGAACTCGTTGACGCGGAAAATCCGCTAAGCCGTTCGGTGCGAAGGCTCATGTCGGGATGGTCGAGTCAAGGCGGGCGGCCGATGGTGCAGGATGGCGTCGTGCTGTCTGTCGCTTTCAGTCCCGATGGACAGACCGCGCTCATCGGCGGACATGACCGCAAGGCAGTCGCGCGATTGTGGGATTTGCGAACAAACACGCCGTTCGGCGAAGTGCTGCAACACGACGGTTCAGTTCGTGCGGTGGCATTTAGCCCCGACGGGCGACTGGCATTAACCGGAAGCCAGGATAAGACGGCGCAACTTTGGGATGCCCATACTGGAAAACCTGTTGGAAAGCCACTGCCGTATCCGGATCAGGTTTGGGGCATTGCGTTCAGCTCCGACGGCAGCCAGGTTCTCATAGGCGGCAGCGACGGAACTGCGCAGCGGTGGGATGTTAAGGCGTGCCAACCGGTTGGCACGCCTCTGGTTCACAGAGACAATGTCCTTGCCGTTTGTTTCAGCCCCGACGGCGGCACGATCTTGACCGGTGGTGACGACGGAAGGATTCTCATTTGGAAAGGCAATCCGCCAAAGGCGGAGTCAGAATCAATTCAGATTGGTAAACCCGTTTACGCGATCGCCTTCAGTTCCGATGGCAGCAAGATGATCGTTGGAAGCGCCA
Source organism: uncultured Planctomycetota bacterium (assembly GCA_963713365.1). Lineage (GTDB taxonomy): Bacteria > Planctomycetota > Planctomycetia > Pirellulales > Lacipirellulaceae > JABDGM01. The sequence goes on from CAVQLN010000021.1 coordinate 249,654, forward strand.
ATTGGGAAGCGCAGCTATTCGATGGTACGACGTTTCAGCCGATTGGCAAGCCCTTGGGGCACGAGCATCTTGTGTATGCGGCTGCTTTTAGTCCCGATGGCCAAACTGTGCTGACGGGCAGCTTTGACAAGACGGCCCGGTTGTGGAACGTGGCTACCGGCCAGCAAATTGGCGAGCCGCTGCAGCACGGAGGCATCGTCATGAGCGTGGCCTTCAGTCGCGACGGACGTACCGCCATGACCGGAAGCGCCGACGCAACAGCGCGCTTATGGAAACTTCAAGAAGGGCGGACCTTGCGTCACCAAGGTGGCCGCATTCAGTCGTCCCGATTCAGCCCAGATGGGAGATTCATCCTGACTGGCGCCGACGACAACACTGCGCAATTATGGGACGCGCCCGCCGGGCGGCCGGTCAAATCGCTGCCACATAACACTGTGGTGCGCGCTGTTACGTTTCATCCCGACGGGCGCGCTTTGCTGACCGGTAGCGATGATCGCCTCGTGCAAACGTGGGACATTGCAACGGCTAAAGCCGTAGGTGAACCGTGGCAAGTCAACAGTCCGCCCTCGGCCATTGAGTTCTCGACTGACGGACAATTGGTGCTCATTCAATGCACGAATCAAGTCGAGCTGTGGGATTTCAAGACGGCAGCTCGCGCCGGTACGGCCGTAATACTCGACGAGTTACAAACCTTGTTGGCCAGTAGTCCCGATAAGAAAACGTTGTTATTGCTCAGTAGCGACGGAAGCGCCCAACTTTGGGACGTCATCGGCGACAAGGAGATTGGTGAGCCTCTTCGACATTCGGCCAAGATTATGCATGCTCAATTCAGCAGCGACGGCCGCATGATCGCAACCGCCGGCTACGATCATGAAGTGCGCTGCTGGGACGCTCGCACGGGAAAATCGGTCGACCCGCCAGACGCCTCCTTTCGCCATGAGGGCATCGTCAATTCGGTGGCGGTCAGCCGCGATGGCCGACTGATTCTCAGCGGCAGCGACGACCGCACGGCGCGCATTTGGGACACGCGGACTAGAATGGCAGCCGGCCCGCCGATGCAGCTTTCGAGTCGCGTCTCGAAGGTATTGCTCAGCCCGGATGCGCACCTCGCGCTGACGATCGGCAGCAACGGCGCCGCCATGCTGTGGGAAGTCGAAAGCTGCAAACCGCTGTCGAAGCCGCTGCAGTATGACGGCACGGACGCCGGCGGGATGCTTTTCGTGAATGATGCGGAATTTAGCCCGGACGGATCGATGATCCTCTTCAACTGTGCTGATGGCACCGTGCGGCTTTACGACGTGCCGCGCGAGTTGCCGGCCGACGCGGCATCAATTCGCGCTTGGAGCCGCGCGCGCTCGGGTCTTGAATTGGACCGGCAAGGCGTGCTGTGCCCGCTGTCGCAGGAGAAGTGGCTCGCAGCTCAGCGAGAATTGGCGGCGATCGAAGGCGATCGTTGACAGCAGCTCTTAGGCCAAAGGCAGTGCCAAATGGGCCTTCGTCTCGCGATCGTGCAGCGCGACGATCGGTGCAATTCGCTCATGGACGTTTTCGGGACCAACGTGGCCTAGGTATTGGCACGTCGCGTGGCCACGGCAAGCCCGCTCATAATTCGCAAGCCATTCGGCGAAGCAACGTCTTTCTTCGTCAGTCTCTCGCGGAAAGAAATTCGGCGGACGCCGCTCCCCGCAGCGCCAAGGTTTGGGCGTCAGCCGCGCTCGGAAGCTGTTTTGGATGCGACACAAAGAGACGAAGTCGGCGTCCGCGCCGACACTTTCCATCAAGCCGGCCGATCGAGGCGACAGGGGCTCATACTCGCGCCGCGTGGCGATTATCCGGTACCCGGCCGCCGTGCGATAAATCCGGAAACTTTCATTTTGCTCATTTCTCAAGACGGTGCGCAAATCGCTTAGCACCTGCGGCCACGATTCGATGGGGCTGTACGCTCGGCGATGGCCGAGAACGTCTACGTCGATGAACAGCGCATGGGCCGCATTCAGCACAGTCGAGCCATAGTGATTGCGTGTTAGTTTGCCCTCGACTTGTTCACGTGTTGGAAGCGGTTCTTCGTGGTCCGGGCCGTAGTATTCGTCGTCGGCGAGTAGCCTTTGCGCCTGACATCGCGCGGCGGCCGCTATCAACCTCGACCGGGCGGCGGCCAGTGCTGCAGACACGTCCGAATCAATGGGTTGAGAATTCATGTGCCACTCCGACTTCTGGAATTGAATCGATTGACTGCATCTGGCAGGTCGGATTTAACGAAAGAACTCGACATCGTCCACGCAATTCTGCCGACGGAGATTCTTTACTCTCCACTTAGCTGGTCGATCGGCTGCAACGACCACAAATTCATCACCAGCGTTTACGTCAAGATCGTCCACGACGAAACATCGCCACGATGTTTTGTCATGTTCATACGCGCCCGGATTGGCGGGATCGGGCTTTAGCTCCACGCACAAAACCCGATTTTCGCCGTTCGTCTGGCCGAGTGCTTTTGGCCAAAAGTAACGGTCGGCCGCGCCCGCGCCGTATTTCCCCATTATTCCTTGGTTGTTCGTGTCGATCACCAGAGTGAGCACAGCGTAAGCATCAGCCATGGGAGTGCACCAAATTCAATAAGGGAATCTCATGGGACGAAAACGCTAACGGCGGCGAATCGCAACAACTCAGACCTTGTGCTTTGGCTTTTGCACGGCATTCTGCCACTTCGACTTGTAGTTGCCCGGTGTTACCCAATCGCCGGGGGGAGGACCCGGTTCAACAATCTCTAGCAACATCAGGTCAAAGAATCGCCAGCCCGGGTTCGGCGCCGGGCCATCGAGCTGATAACAAAGCACGCGTTCATCCACGGTCTGGCCTTCGTCGCTATCCTCTTTTTTGTAGCCGAGGACGTGCGGACACAACTTGCGATTGTTCGCCTCACCTTTGTACTTCGCAAAGATCGGGTGCTTCACCGCGATTTTGTCTTTGATCTTATCGTATTTAGGAGAAGTCATATTAACTGCCCTTGTTAAAGAGCCGTCCGAGCGACGGTTAAAGCGGCCCTCGTGCCGCCGACAGGCCTGTTTCGCCTGGCCGCCGAAACCGGATTGCGGAAAAGAATGAATGCGACCCGGTTGAATGGTGTAACTCCCCGCAGACCGTGCCAATCATACAGATTCGCAAAACGACAAACAAGTAGCGGTACGGGAATCATCGCCGGCCAATATGGGCGCCGGCCACAGCGGCGCATCCGGCCGGTTCGAATCGCCACAAGCTCACCGCGCCGGAGCACGCCTTCCTGTTGCGGCTCGCGGGGAATCACGGAATGACGCATTCGATGGGAATCCAAGGCAGTCTCACGCAGAGGCGCAGAGATCGCCGTAGATCGAAGCAAATGATAAAGCCAGTTGTGGAACACGAATCCTCGCTCATCTACACTAATTCATTAGCGGAAAATAGTGGATGGTTAGTGTTCATCTCCGCGACCTCCGCGCCTCTGCGTGAGGCTTTCATTAATCCGCGAAGTGGAAAGAAGATCTCCAGATGAATCGCACACTGTTTGCACTGCTCGCTGTCCTCCTTGGATTGCTATTTCATGGCGGCCTCGTCGCTGCCCAAGAAATCGGTACCGGCGGCGTTAAATTCTCCAAGCGCAAACTGCTCGTCAGCCCCTACGAAAGCTGCGCCGTGGCCGACATCAATCGCGACGGCCACCTCGACATTGTCTATGGCGCCTATTGGTTCGCCGGGCCCGATTGGTTGCCCCAAGCGATTCGCCCGAACCATACCGCGGACGAATACATTCGCACCAACAGCGATCACATTTACGATGTCGACAAGGACGGCTGGGTCGACGTCATCGCCGGCGGCTGGAACGAGGACGGCATCTACTGGTACAAGAACCCGGGCAACGGGCCGGCCGAGCGCGGCGAGCCGTGGGAAATGCACCTGCCTTGGGAGTCGCACCTGTTGGCCAAGACCGGCGGCAACATGGAGATGTTTGCCCTGCACGATTACGACAACGATGGCGTGCCGGAGCTGCATTCGGCCTGCTATCGCAAAGAGCGGCCGCTCGAGGTGTGGCGATTCGCCAAGGACGATGATGGCAAACTCATCATGAAGCCGTTCGTGCTCGGCCGCGAAGGCGGCGGTCACGGCTTCGCGTTCGGCGATGTAAACGGCGACGGCCGCGAGGACGTCCTCGCCGAGGTCGGCTGGTACGAGCGGCCCGAAGGCGACCCCTTCGCGCGCCCGTGGAAATATCACGCCGAAACCGATTTTTCGAAGTTCCACACAAGCTGCCCATTCGTCGTGAAGGACCTCACGGGCGACGGTCGGCTGGACATCATCTTCGGCCGCGGCCACGCCTATGGTCTTTACTGGCGCGAACAGCTCGCGCCGAAGGACGACGGCACGACGCAATGGAAGCACCACGTGATCGACGAATCCTGGTCGCAGGCCCACTGCCTGGCGCTGGCCGACATCGACGGCGACGGCCAGCAAGACTTAATCGCGGGCAAGTGCATCTGGGCCCACGACGGCGGCGACCCGGGCGCAGCCGACCCGCCAGTGATCTATTACTACACGTGGGACAGCGTCACCAAAAAATTCACGCGCTACACAATCGCCGATGAAACCGAGCACATCGCCCTCGGCCGCCAATTCGCGGTGGAAGACCTCAACGCCGACGGCCGGCTCGACCTGGTGTCGCCAAGCAAGACGGGCTTGTGGGTGCTGATGAATGAAGGCGCGAATTAAAGGCGGCCGCGCATTCGTCATGCAAAGTGTTGGATTGTAGCCCGCAGCGCAAGTTTTGGTGTTGCGCAGTTTTGATAGCAGCCGCGAGTAATGTGTCGTACCGCGAAGCGGTACCACACCGTAGCCCACGGTCAGCGGCGCAGCCGCGCCACCCTGGGTATGAGCCAAAATACCAATGTTTACGCCGAAGGCGTTACACAAAGCGCCACGAATTGCGTGTGTAACTCCTGCGGAGTAACCGAATCGTGGCCATTTTTCCTAGGGTGCGCTCCTCGCGATGCTCGGAGCGACCCTAGGCTACGGTGTGGAACGCCTGCGGCGTTTGCTAATGCTGACGGCTAACACCTACCTGATTCCCACAATACGATAGCAAACTAGCGCAACATCAACGAGCGCAAGCAGGGAATTCACTCATTACCCTTGCTTGCGCTGCGGGCTGCGATCCATGCGAGACGACGGCGAGTGCTCACCGGCATTCACCGCACTGCCGCGTAGTCCTTTAGTTCAATCAGAAGCTCGGCGCCATACTCGTTCAGCTTCTTCGCACCGATGCCGTGGATCGAAGGAAGCTGATCGAGCGTCGTCGGCCGCACCCGCGCCAGGTCGCGCAGCGTGGCGTCGCTGAAGATGATGAACGGCGGCACGCCGCGCTCATCCGCCTTGCGCCGGCGAAATACGCGCAGCCGTTCAAACAGGTCCCGGTCGACGCCTTCCCACGATTCGAGCGCGGCCCGCGATTGCCTTTCCCTTTCTCTTGCGGGCGGCCGGCTTTAACAGTCGCGGCGTCTGCTCGCCGCGAAGCACCTGCCAGCCGGCCTCCGTTAATTGCAGCACGCTGTATTCGCCGGCTTTGCGCAGAAAGTTCTGGTTGACGAGCTGATCGATCCAGCCCCGGATATGCTTTTTGTTGTGCTCGGCCATGATGCCCCACGTGCTGAGTCGCTCATGGCCGCGACTCACAATGCGCTGGTCCTGTGATCCGGTCAGCACTTAAGCGCCACGTACTCGCCGCCAAAATTCTCGCCTACGCGCTTGACGCAAGAGAGAATCTTCTGCGACAGCACAAGGCTGTCTTGCACAAACTCGAGCTCATTCAGGCAAACATCGCAAGCACCGCAATTCTGCACCGGTAACTCTTGTCCGAAATAATTCACGATCGCCCGATGCCGGCAGCTCACGCTGGAGCAATAGTTATCGATCCCGGCCAAGAGCGCCATGGCGATCTCCAGCGCCTGCGGCGGCAGCTCGCTCTGCAACTTGCGCCAGGTGCGAAAGTCTCCGGCCGAGTACAGCAGCAGGCACTCGGCTTCGAGGCCGTCGCGGCCGGCCCGGCCGCTTTCCTGCTGATAACTTTCCAAGCGACTTCGGCGCCGCCGCGTGGATCACATACCGCACGTCCGATTTGTCGATGCCCATGCCGAAGGCCACGGTGGCCACGATGATCTTCGCGCGGTCGTTGATAAACGCCTCCTGGTTGCGCCGGCGGTCATCGTCGGGCATCCCGGCGTGATAGGGCAGGGCACTATAACCCAACTCTGCCAAATGGGCCGCGACTTCCTCGACGTCGGTCCGGCGGATGCAATAAATCAGCCCCGAATCGTTTGGATGGCGATCGACGACTTCGCGAATCTGCTCAAAAAGTTTGCCGCGCCGCCGCGCGCGATACACCAGGTTCGCCCGATCGAACGAGCCGATAAGAATTTCCGGCTCGGCCAACCGCAGCTCGCGCACGATGTCGTCGCGCACATGGGGTGTCGCCGTGGCAGTGTAGGCATGCAGTGCAGCATTGGGAAACTTCTCTTTGAGCAGCCGCAGGCCGCGGTATTCGGGCCGGAAATCGTGACCCCATTCGCTGATACAATGAGCCTCATCGATGGCAATGAACGACAGCGGCACGCCTTGCAGAAATTGCAGCGTCCGCTCGGAGAGCAGCCGCTCCGGCGAGAGATAAAGAATCTTGAGCCGCTCGGCGCGAATCTCCTCTGCGATGCGCCGCCGCTGATCGAACGCAAGCGTGCTATTGACACAGGCCGCCGGCACGCCGCAATCCACCAGCGCATCGACCTGATCCTTCATCAGCGCGATGAGCGGCGACACGACGACCGCCAGGCCCGGCATCGCCAGCGCAGGCGCCTGGAAGCACAGCGACTTGCCGCCGCCGGTGGGCAATACCACCACAGAATCCCGCCCGTCGACGACGGCTCGCATCGCCTCGGCCTGAAGCGGCCGAAAGTCGTCGTAGCCCCAGCAGCGGCGGATGATTTGTCGAAGCTGTTCCAAAGTACCCTCCGGATGGAGGTGGATTTTCACTACCGGGTGGATCGAGAAATATTCCGGTTATATGCAAATAAAGGTTGCCTTGAGCCGCCCCGCACGGGCGCAGGCGTCGAATAACATCTTTATATAACCGTTTTCGGCTCGGCTCGAACGGCCAGCCTGAATGAAAGAACCATTCAGCCAGCAGACTCGAATGCGTAATTTGTTCAAGCTTTATCCTTGTGCGTGATTGAAGATAGTTTGCAGCGTGGTACAAGTACAAGTCGACGCTGAAATTGAACAAGACGGCCCAAAGAACCAAGGGAATTGAAGATGACTAAAGACCATATGGCCTTGGCTTGGGCCAAGAAGATGGTGGAAGTATTTGGCGGTAGCAGCCCATCTGGCAATGGAGCATCGACTGCGGCGCCAACCGGCGGTGGAGCACCGGCCGGCGGTGCCCCAGCCAGTGGGAATGGTTCACCGACGGGCGGCTCGCCAGGCGGCGGAACACCTGCCGCCCGGCGCACCAGCCGCGCGCGCCGCTGGCGCACCAGCCGGTGGCGCACCAGCCGCTGGCGGAACACCGGCGGGTGGCGGAACACCTGGCGGAGGCGGCGCCGTGGCCGCGCCGCCAACTGGTTCTGATGGAAAAGGCGACGCGCCCAAATCCGGTAATAAGTCTCCGCTTGCTAATGCTGGTTGGGGCGCCAAGGAACATGCTGAAGCGGCCCAGAAGTATCTCGCTAATGTCAATTCGCGACTAACTCAGGCGAAGACCGCCGATGGCGAGGGCAAGAAACTCACCACCGACGCCCAGGTTGGTAAGAAGCAGGCCGACGATGCCAAGCGCTCAGCCGAGACCGCTGAAAAAGCCATTCCGGCGGGACCGCAAGTTGCCGCTCCTCAAGGAAAGGACCCAAAGGCCCAATACGATTCGGCAATTCAAATCACGGGAAACACCCGCAAGGTTCAGCAGCAGGCGGAAGCCAAAGAAAGCGAGGCCCGCGATCAGGAAGGTGTGGCAAAAGAGGGCGATGCCAAGGTCGACGTAGCGCTTCAGAGCGCGACGAAGAACGCCGCCAAGTTCAGTAAATTGGCGGAAGATACGCACGATCATGCGAACGGCGCATTCAACAACGCAAGTTATGCCAAGTCGGAGGCGACCAAGTCGAAACAAAAAGCCGACAAGGCTGTCAAGGATAAAGCACCGGACAAGGACGCTCTCGTCAAAGCGGCTGCCGAGGACGCCAAGCACGCCGCCGCGGCACAAGATGCGTCAACGAAAGCCCAAGCATCGCCGACAAACAAGTTGCCGCATTGGCTGCCAGCGCCGAGGCTCAAGTCCAGGCAATCGAAAAACAAAAGCAGGAGTCGAAATCTGCTCTCGAGGCCGTCAAACAAAAGACGACGGGTCTCCAACAGAAACTCATGCCTCACTACGAGGCCGTCGCCAAGGCCGAGCAGCAGGAAGCGGAGTGCAAGAAAAAGCTGTCCGCCGAAGATGCCGAATCAGTGCTGCAGAAGCGGTACATCGAATTGGGCGGCGACCCCGAACTGACCAAAGCGATGGCCGATGAGGACAAAGAATTCGAAACGCGCATCGAGCGATTCCGGACCTCGCAGACGGAATGGCAGAAACGCAAGACCAAGGAGCTCGACGATTACAAAGCCAAGCTGGAAGACACTCTCAAGGGTGGCGAAAAAATATTGCCGGTCTGGAAGAAGTGGCTCGAGAAGGAGCAACCAGCCGCCGACCAGGCGTCGGCCGATGCAAAAGCGCTCGACAAGAAATTGGAAACCGAACCCGGCAAGGAGGTCATGTACGAGATCAAGACGCATTCCGACCGAATTGCCCGTGTCAAAGAGAAGTCTGAATTCAATGAAAAGGTAGTCGAGAAGACCAAAGCCACTATGGAGGTGGTAAAGCAGCGTTACGAGGACATCAAAAAGCAGTACGAGGCCTCAGAGAAGCTGATTAAGGAATCTCGCACCGAGCTCGACAACATCCTGCAGATGGAGAATATGACGCTCGATACGAAAGTCGATTTTCTCCAGACGCGGCCAAAACCCGTGCGCGACCGCATTCAGAAGCGGCTCGACGCGGAGATTACCCGTATCAACAACTTGAGCATTCTTCAAACCCAGGCCGAACAGGTTGAATTCGAGCCGCCCAAAGAAGAGGTCAAGCTAGAGCCGATCAATTGGAAGCCCGTTCAAGACAAGCTGGCCAAGCTGAAGGTGACAAGCTTGGAAGATTTGAAAAAGGACGATCCGAAGCTGGCAGACATTCAAAAGGAATACGACAAAGCCGGCGGCGATCCGGCCCTCTTGGAAAAGCGCGTGGCCAATTGGAAACAGACCGTCGAAATCGTCGAGGAGTCCAAGAAGACTCGCGCTGACGACTACAAGGCCCGTTCCGAGAAACTGCGCGATCAATTTACAGCCGCCGAAGCCAATGCCAAGGAAAGCGAGGCGAACTACCAGGGCTTTGTGGCTCTGCTGGCCCAGCAAAAGGCAAAGTTCAAGGAGTTGGAAAAGAAAGCAGACCCGATGGACTACTTCAAGAACTTCACCACCCAGGAGCGGGCCGAGTACAAGCTGCTGGAGCGAGAAATCAAACGCTTGGAAACGCAAGTCAAGAATATCGAGGCCGAGCGCACGGCCGCGAAAGCCAGTCGCGACAGCGCGGAAAAGCTGGTTGAAAGCGAACGTCAGCGACACGAACAGATCATGGATCCCAAGCGCGTTACAGTAAAGAAGCCCACATCCGAAGAGATCCACGCCATGCCGCTCCAGGCCAAGTATACTGAGCTGACCGGAAAGGCCGCGCCCGGCGGCGCTTGATCGCTTGTTACAAAAATCTGTCGCATGACAGCCCCCGGCTCTGCCGGGGGTTTCCAAGAGCTGCTGATATCAACGAACAAATTTCTTTAGGGAACAATCAATGAAAGCCTCTGACAAACCTCAAGTTTCGGGCAAATGGTGGACCAGCGAAAAACCCGCCGACGTCAAGGGGACCGAACTGGAAAAGGCCCTGGCAAACGCCGAAAAGGCGCTAGCCGACGAGAAGAAGAAAAGCGATGCCGACGCGGTCGACGCCTGCATTGCCGCGATCAAGCAGCTCGAGTCGGCCGTCGACAAGACGATTAAGAAAGAGTGTGACAAAAAAAAGCACAAGGATTGCATCGCAGTCCTGGAGAAATTCGAGGATCTCATTGCCGGCGAGCTCGAGCGACTGGAAAAAGCTCAGGCCAATCTTGGCGACGGCGGCGACGAGGAAGAGGAAGAAGACGAGAACAAGCTCTTCGAGAAGGATTACCTGTACCGCATGATCAAGCTCATGAAGAGCGGCACCAAAGAGCTGCGCTTCGGCTTCGGACTCAATACGCAAGCGCCCGAAGCCAGCAAGCTGGTGCTGACCAGAAAAGGTAAGCCCGAAAAGCTGTTCAAGCTTCTCAAGCGCAGCGGCGACTTTAGCAACCGCACTTTGACTTACGGATATGCGGCGCCGGACCCCGAACAGAAAAAGACCTTGGTATTTCGCCTGGAAGAGAGCGCCGGTGAGCCGCCGCAGGTGATCAAGCTCGGCCGCCGCTTCTTGCGCCGACAAAAGTTTGTACTTCCGCAAGCTGAAGTTGGTTATGCCCGGTGGCCAGACTGTTATCGACGATGAGCCCGATGCCGAAGAAGGCGAAGCGCCCGCCGTCGCAGGTGGTCAAAATCTAAGCAAGGAGCTCGCGGCGGTCGAGAATCTTGCCGCCGCCTGGAAGCAAACGCTCCGTGACGTTTCCACCCAGATTGACAAGCTGCGTAAGGCAATCGAGGCACAAAACGACGCTGCGCTGGGCGGCGTCAACGACGGTTTGGGAAATGTAATGAAGCAATTTCCCGATTTGGACCTTTCGAAACTGGTCGCCGCCGCGAAGTCGAACAACCGCGCCGCCTACGATCAGACTCTGACGCAAACGGCGAAGGAAGTTGGCGACGTGCACAAGATGCTGGCCGATGGCCCGCTATTGAGCACGATCGACGAGAACCCGTTCGTGAAAACAACCGTGCACGAAGTCGTCAAATCTCTGCTGCAGCGAGTCACAAGCGAGCTGAACATGAAAGCCTAGAAGCAGTTTCAAAACCCTCTCCCTTTGGGAGAGGGTGGGGTGAGGGTGCTCATCGCTCGGCATTGGCATGTGAACATCGCAAAAGTGTGGCCACGCAAAGCAGTGGCCATGGCACCCGACGTTCATTCCTGCGGATCTGAATTCGGCGGCTCGGCTTGCGGGTCCTCCGGATCTAGCGGTTCTTCCGCAAGCTGCTCGCCCATCGCCTTGTCGATGATTCGCTTGATCTCATCGGACGGATCAAATTCCACCGGCTCCTCGGGGACGTTCGCCTTGTCGGCTTCCGTTTTGGCCACGGCAAGAAATGCGCGAAGCTCGGCATCGGTCACGCTCTCGCGCAATTGCCAGCCGTCATCGCCCTTCCAGTCGGCAACATGCTGCAGCGCCGCGTCGATCGAATTCTGTTCAATCGTGCCCTCGACTGCGCCGCGCACAAAGCGCTGAATCGTAATTCGAGCCTCCGCCTTCTCCTCGTCAGGAAGTCCCGAGGGATCGAGGTACTTCGCTTCCGCCGTGTAAACGGCAATCGTTGAAAAGATGGGAGATTCCGTAAGCTCTTGGAACATGACGCGCATCTGGTCATTCGAAATCCTGTTGTTCCGAAAACCATCCGCGACCCGCTCCACTTGGACCTTGATTTCGTCTTTTTCCTGCTGCGGCAGATCGGCCTGCATCGATCGATTGATTGATTCCTTCGGACACGAAGCTGACTGCAAAGCCGCGCCAGTTTTGACTGATCCAATAGGCGGCAATCGCAGCGAGCACTACGCCAACCACCGCGATGATGAGGCAGCCGAATAAGCAGGTGCTCAACCAGCTTCGCCGGCGCACCGGCGAATCATCGCCATACGGATCAAAGCGATGGTCGGTGGACATACTTTCTCCGCGAAGTCCGCATTTGAGATCGTTGCCCTAGCGCTTGCGGCTTAGCTTACCACGTAGGGTGGGCACCGCCCACCACGCGTAGGATATCCATTGCCGGCAATTCAAGGTGGGCAATGCCCATCCGCTACAGCGTCCGACTTCAAGAACACCGCCCCCAACGGCGGCAGCGTAAGCGTCAGCGAGTGCATTCGCCCATGGCACGGCACGGGCGAAGCCTCGACGCCGCCGAGGTTGCCATGGCCCGAGCCACCGTGCTCGCTGGCGTCGCTGTTGAGTAGCTCGCGCCAATACCCGCCGCGCGGCACGCCGATGCGGTAGTTGTACCGCGGCACCGGCGTGAAGTTGCACACGACGGCGATTTGCTCGCGGCCGCCGGGGCTTTTGCGCAGAAAGCTGATCACGCTGCGATCCGAGTCGCCCGTGTCGATCCATTCGAAGCCCTGCGGGTCGCAATCCAGAGCGTGCAGCGCCGGCTCGTGCTGATAGGCCACGTTCAGCGCCGTGAGCCAGCGCTCCAGCGCGCGGCGCTGCGGATCGTCCAACAGGTGCCACGGCAATTCGCTGTCATGATTCCACTCGTCCCAAGGTGCGAGCTCGGCCCCCATAAACAGCAGCTTCTTTCCCGACCGAACCGTACATATACGCCAGGAGCAGCCGCAGGTTGGCGAACTTCTGCCATTCGTCGCCCGGCATCTTCGCCAGCAGCGAACCCTTGCCGTGCACCACCTCGTCGTGCGACAGCGGCAGCACAAAATTCTCGTGGAAGGCGTACACCATGCGGAACGTGAGGCCGCCGTGATGAAATTTGCGATGCACCGGGTCCTGCGACATGTAGCGCAGCGTGTCGTGCATCCAGCCCATGTCCCACTTCAGCCCGAATCCCAGCCCGCCGACGTGCGACGGCCGCGAAACCATCGGCCAGGCTGTCGACTCCTCGGCGATCGTCTGCACGTGCGGCTGCCGCGCATAAACAGCCGAGTTGAACTGCCGCAGAAAGTCGATCGCCTCGATGTTCTCGCGCCCGCCATATTTGTTGGGAATCCACTGGCCCGGCTGCCGCGAGTAATCCAAGTACAGCATATTGGCCACCGCGTCGACGCGGAGCCCGTCGGCATGATACTCCTCCAGCCAGTACATGGCGCTGCTGATGAGGAAACTGCGCACTTCGGCGCGGCCGTAGTTGAAGATATAGCTGTTCCAGTCAGGCTGCACGCGCTGCCGCGGATCGTCGTGCTCGTACAAGTGCGTGCCATCGAAGAATGCCAGGCCATGCTCATCGCTGGGAAAATGCGATGGCACCCAGTCGAGAATCACGCCGATACCCTGCTGGTGCAGATGATCCACCAGAAACTTGAAATCTTGCGGCGAGCCATAGCGGCTGGTGGGTGCAAAGTATCCGGTGGTTTGATAACCCCACGAGCCGTAGAACGGATGCTCCATCACCGGCATGAATTCCACGTGCGTGAAACCCAGGCGTCGAACGTGATCGGCCAGGTCGAACGCCAATTCGCGGTAATTGAGCGAACGAGAATTCTCCTGATGATTCCGCCGCCACGAGCCGATGTGCACCTCATACATTGAGATCGGAGCCTCGAGCCGATTGCGCTCCTGCCGCGATGCCATCCACGCCTGGTCGTTCCAGTCATAGTCGAGCTCGGTAACGATCGACGCCCGTCGCGGCGGCGTCTCGTGCTGAAAAGCGTACGGATCGGCCTTGTCGGCCGAGTAGCCTCCGGCGTGCGATGCGATGTGATACTTGTACAGTGCGCCAGGCTCGATGTTGGGAATCAGCCCTTCCCAGATGCCGGAATCGGCCGCGCTGTCGCAGCGAATGTCGGCCTTTATCCCACTGGTTGAATTCGCCGATCACAGACGCCGACTTGGCATTCGGCGCCCACACGGCAAAGTACGTTCCGGAAACTTCCCCATTGCGAATCACGTGTGAGCCGAGTTTCTTCCACAGATCATAGTGCGTGCCTTCGTTGAATAAATGCAGGTCGTCGTCGGTGAGCCAGCTCACGTTGTAAAGCACCGGTTCGGCCGTTCTTTTCGTGATGGTGCTCATTGGATTGGTTCCTTTGCCGTGCGTAATTCGTTTGCCTGCGCAGCGCTTGCAGCACTTCGGGCTGCTGCTGAATTTCATCGAGGCGGTAGCGCGCCTTGCGGCGCCAGTTCGGTTGCTCGCCCGACACGCTTGGAATGTTCTGCGGCCGCGTCTCCAGCCAGAGATCTTCCAAGTTGATAAGCACCAGCCGGGCCGCGCTCGCCGCGATGCCGCGCACCAGGGGCAGCACGGGTACGGTGGTATTTTCCGTCGATCCTCTATCGTAAGTAGCCCGAGCGACCGCAGCCAGTCTCTTAATTGCCTTGTCGCGACACGCCTTTGCTCGCGCTCTTGAGCCGCGCACTTTGGCCATTAATCAGGCCAAGCTCGACTCGGTCGTCCACGTCGCCGCCTTCCACCACGCGGCCAGCGGCGGCATGTCGTGCGTGTTGAGCATGGCCACATGCTGCGGCGGAGGCGGCGAAAGTCCGGCTCGCCGTCCGGGCTCCAGTTCGTAGGGCGCTACCCACATGCCGGCGATTCGATGACTGGAAATCTGGCGGTCGACTGTCGCGGGAACCGTTCCCAGATTCTCTCCCACCAGCTCGCACCGGTTGCGGTGCGACTCAAGGATCGCCACCGCATACAGCTCGTCGGCGTTGTAGCGAACGTAAGCGCCCTGGTCCGCGCCAAAGCCCGGCGGAATGCAGTACAGACGGTGAAACCCCAGCACATGATCGATCCGCAGCCGGCCGGCGAACTTGCAATTTGTCTCCATCACGCGCCGAAACAAGTCGTAACCGTCTGTCGCGAATGCGCTCGGGCACCATCGGCGGCAGGCCCCAATCTTGCCCCTTGGGAAAGACAACGTCCGGCGGCGATCCGACGCTCGCTCCAACGGCAAACAGCTCGCGATGTCGCCACACATCATATCCGCGCGGGTCGACGCCAATCGGCAGATCCAAATACAGCTTGCAGCCGTCTGCGTGGGTGCCGCTAGCTCCGCCAGTGCCCCGCTTGTCCAATGCGGCGACCTGCTCGTGCGCGATCCACTGTACGTAGAGATGATAGTTCGCTGCTAACGGATCGTAGTCACCGTTGTCGACGTCGCCATCTTTCATTCGCCCCGGCCAGCTCGGCCACGAGTCGCGCTGACGTTCGCAGACCGCGCGAAACCGCGCATAGTCCTCAACAGCGGGATTCTCGCGCACGAATCTCTGAAAATCGCCGAAGCGCCCAGGCCGCTCCTGGAAAAACTTTGCCGAAAGCGGTTCGAGCACGTCGCGCTTGAGCCGCATCACTTCGCGATAATCAACCAGCTCGCTGTTGCGCTGCATTTCGACTCGCCGGCGAAAGCCGTCGGATGCAATTAAATGCCGGCACTCGCGGCAGTCCTGCAACTCCGGAATAACCTCCACGTCGACGAATAGTTCATTCCAGAACAGCCGGCTCACTGGTCGATAGGGACTGATCTCCAGCGGCTCATCGAGAAACGCGGCCAGCAAGGGCAGGGTCCCGACGTCGGTTCCGCCCAGCCCGCCGACCCATTCCATGAGCTCAGCGAGATCGGAAAAGCCGCCGACGCCCCAATCGCGCGTCGTGCGCAGCGCATACAGCGGAAGAAAAGCCCCCCAGGCTCGACGGCGGCGAATTGCTTGACCGTTTGCGCGATGTGTTTCATTGGTGGAAGCTTCAGCATCCTCGCGGACAAACGCCTTGCGCGGTGCCGAGATGATCAGCGATTTATAGTTTCTGCCATCCGCCGTAAGCGATAACGTATGGTACCCCCACGCCAATTCTCCAGGCAGCGCCAGCTTGCGGCTCACGAAATCGCTCGACCGGCTGCCGCTTTCAGCATCAACAGGCAGCGAATCGAATTTGACCGAGCCTTCGACTGGTTGCGGACCGCATTCGACGTGGTAGTCGATCGTGCCCCCGCCAAATTCCGCGGCGAGCGTAATCACCACCGGCCGCGGCTTGCCGTCCCACGCCAGGTGCACTGGCTCGACTCCGCGCAAGCTTCGCTCATGCCGTCGGAGGCGTAAGATTTCGGCCGCCTGGCCTGGCTCGTTGATTTCGATGCCCAGCGATTGCAGAAGCGACAGCAGTGCATCGACCGATGCCCGGCGCCGACGGCCGGTGACATCCGCGTAGACCGCTTGCACGTTGCAATCGCGCACGAGCGCGTTGAATTCCCGGGTGGCTTTCATCGTAAGTCGTATTCAAGCGCCGCTCCGGCAATCGGCCGAGGTCTCACGCAAAGGCGCCAAGGCGCAAAGCGAGAGTCGATCAATATCGAACCACAAAGAACACAAAGGTCACAAAGTTGTTGGCCACTACTTATTTGCTTTGTGTCCTTTGTGTCCTTTGTGGGTAGCGAGATCCTTTGCGCCTTCGCGCCTTTGCGAGAGATACGGTTTGCTTTCTATGGCTATTACTCATCGCACTAGTTGTAAAATGCCCTCCAGTGGAATTTTTACCCAATCTGGCCGGTTGTTGAGCTCGTAGCGCAGCTCGTAAAGTGCTTTTTCCAAGAGGTGCGCCCGAAGCAAAGTGCGCAGTTGCGCCTGGTCGGCCGGTAGGAATTCTCCCGGCGCGGCATCGCGCATATATGTCTGCAGGAATGTTGCCGACGACCAGGTCGACCAGTACGCCGCCCATTTTTCAATGGGAATCGACGCACTTTCCACGAACAACGTCGGCGTTTTTCCGCGCAGCGCTGCATACGCGACATAGTGCAGCGATCGCAGCATTCCGGCCACGTCGCGCAGCGGCGAGGCCTTGATGCGCCGCTCGCTCACCGGCCGCTCCGGCTCGCCTTCGAAGTCGATGATCACAAAGTCCTTGCCCGTGAACAGCACCTGTCCCAGGTGGAAGTCGCCATGACAGCGGATACGCCGGGCATTGATCCGGTCATGCAAGAGTTCGCCAAGCTGCGCAAAAATCGCGTGCTGTTGGTCCAATACGAGGCCCGCTTGCAACTGGGCTTCGTCATCCATGTCGTGAAATTGCGATTTGAGCAGCTCGAGCGTCGCGCGGGCCTGGCTACGCATCGATTGATACAATCCGCGCTGATACAGGCGCGTGAATGGCTCCGGCGAGAACGCAGGATCGCCTTGAATTTGTGCCAGCGCAACGTGCAGTTCAGCGGTGCGGCGGCCCAGTTGCTCGGCGGATACAAGATAGGCGCCGACTGTATCGCGCGCGAGCTGTGTTGGTTCCAGCCGCAGCGACTCTTCGAGCGTGCGCGGAATTTGCAACTCGGCTGGCTCGGATTCTGAGCCGCGCTGGGTAACGCCGTGCCTGCTGCTCTCGGAAAGTGCCGACGCACGTGCCGCCACCGTCTCGACAAGCGCCGGCTCGGGGGTTTGTGACTGAACCCGCTCGAAGTACCGGCTCAACTCGTCGAGCGTGTATGTCCAGGCGTCGCCGACGTTGGGAATGAATTCGTGAAGGATGGCCAAAGTCACCTGGCGATTGGCCGCGTCGCGATATTCGAGCGCGCCCGCTACTTTGGGCACGTGCGGCAAATTCGCCCGCTCGGTCAGCACTCGCCCAATCTCCAGGTCGGGATTTACCCCCGTCGTCACTCTGCGAAAGAGCTTCAAAATGAACCGCTCGTCGAATTTGGCCGACGTGTTGCTTTGTTCTCCGCCGTGCACCGTTGGTGAATTTGCGAGCGCCACGTCGTCCCACAATTCGGCAAATGCCGCCGTGCGGATTCCGGCCAGTGCGCCCTTATTTCCGTTGAGCGTTCCTGCACGCGCAACGATCGCCAGCAGCTCCTGCCAAAACAGCTCATTCCAACTCGCTTCGCAGAGAATTAGCGCCCGCTCTTCCTCCGGCGCGTTCACGCGGATAATCCCCGCGTGCGGGTGCTCAATCAAAACGTCCGCCGCCCACGCTTCGTCGACGAGCATGAGCGGTAAAACATAAGCATCCGGCTCGCCCTCCGCATACGCCGCGCTTACCAAAAGCAATCGAAGCCCGCTCTCTTCATGCGAGGCATCGATTTCAAAGACGTCAATCACGTCCGTCGATTGGAGCGTGCGCGCCTTTCCGGCAAACCAACGATGTCGTCGCAAGTACGGCTCCAGCGCCTCGCGGAGCGCTTTGCGTCCCTGCCCCTTGAGCAGGCCGTCCCATCCGCCGCTGACGCGAACCGTCGGCAGGTCGGCCGGCGTTGTTTCCGCCCGATCCTCGTCGCGGCAGCCGATGCAGAACCACATGAACCCGTGGGGGCCGAGCGAGATACGGTAAGGCCGGTCGTCGATTACCGGGCACGACGTACGTCCAAACATCTCCATCGGCGTGCGACCGCGGAAACGCGACAAGTCCAGCTCCACGAATTGCGAGAACCGCGATAGGTTGGCGACCACCAATATGGATTCCGAGTCGGTCTCGCGCAGAAAGCTGAATACCTTCGAGTTATCCGATGCGATCGCCTCGAAGCTGCCGTGCCCGAACGCTGGATACTGTTTTCGCAGGTCTAGCACCCGCCGCATCCACCACAACAGCGAGTGCGGATTGGCGTGCTGCACCTCGACGTTGCGCACCTCGTAGTGATACTCCGGGTCGATAATCACCGGCAGGTAAAGGCTCTGCGGGTTAGCGCGCGAGAAGCCGGCGTTGCGGTCGCCGCTCCAGTGCATCGGCGTGCGCACGCCATTGCGGTCGCCCAGATAATAATTGTCGCCCATGCCGATCTCGTCGCCGTAATACAAAATCGGCGTGCCGGGCAGCGACAACAGAAGCGCGTTCATGAGCTCGATGCGGCGGCGGTTGTCGGCCATCAGCGGCGCAAGTCGGCGGCGAATGCCCAGGTTGATTCGCGCCCTGGAATCGACTGCATACGTGCGATACATGTAATCGCGCTCTTCGTCGGTGACCATCTCCAATGTCAGCTCGTCGTGATTGCGCAGGAAGATGGCCCACTGACACGGCGGCGGCAACAGTGGCGTCTGCTCCAGAATATCGATAATTGGCGAGCGGTCCTCGCGCTCCACGGCCATGAACAGCCGCGGCATGAGCGGGAAGTGGAAATTCATGTGGCATTCATCGCCGTCGCCGAAGTACGCCGCCGCATCTTCCGGCCATTGGTTGGCCTCGGCCAGCAGCATCCGGTCGCCGAACTTCTCGTCGATGTGGCGCGCAGCTCGCGCAGAGAAAGCGTGCGTCTCCGGCAGGTTCTCGCAGTTGGTGCCTTCGCGCTCGAACAAATACGGCACCGCATCGAGTCGCAGCCCGTCGACGCCCATCGACAGCCAGAACTCCAGTGCCGCGAACATCGCCTCGCAGACTTCGGGATTGTCGAAGTTGAGGTCCGGCTGATGGTTGTAAAACCGATGCCAGAAATAAGCGCCGGCCACCGGGTCCCAGCTCCAGTTCGACGACTCGAAGTCCTGGAAGATGATCCGCGCCTCCTGGTACTTCTCGGGCGTATCACTCCACACGTACCAGTTTCGCCATCGCGATTCGGTGCCGCGCGGCGCGAGCGCTGGAACCACTCGTGCTGGTCCGAGGTGTGGTTCATGACCATTTCGGTAATCACGCGCAGCTCGCGCCGGTGCGCTTCGTCGAGAAACGCTCGAAAATCGTCCAACGTGCCGTATTGCGGATTGATGTTCCCGTAGTCGGCGATGTCGTAGCCATCGTCCTTGAGCGGCGAGGGGAAGAACGGCAGCAGCCAGATGGCGGTAACGCCCAGGTCCTGGATATAGTCGAGCCGCTCGGTGAGGCCGCGGAAGTCGCCGATGCCATCGCCGTTACTATCGCGAAACGCGCGCACGTGGAGCTGGTAGACGATGGCGTCCTTGTACCACAGGCTCGTTCTCAGCCTGTGGCGAAATTTCCTTTCGCGGCGTTGCTTCAACGGTTGCCATGTTGTTCCAAGGCAGGTGAGTGAGTGAGTAGGTGAGTAGGGATTCAACATTTACCTGCTTACTTACTCACCTACTCACCTACTCACTCCTCACTCTTCACAAATAATACTCAAAATCCCGTTCCGTTCGCGTGCGCCGACGCACGCGGAATATGTGCGCCGGGCACGTGCCCGGATCAAGCTCCACGTAATTGCGATTTGCGTGCCACAGATATCGGGCATCCGTCAGCAAATCGTGCATTTGATAAGGCCGGCTCGCTGGCAGCCCAAGCTCTTCCAGAGGCAACGTAATCCAGGCACTTTGCCGATAGTTTGGATCCAGGCTCACAATGACCAGCACCACGTCGGAGCGGTCGGCCGAAGTGCGGCTGTAGCAAATGACTTGCTCGTTGGACGCGTCGTGAAAATCGAGGCTTCCGCCATGCGCGATGGCCGGGCTCCCGCGGCGGATCGTATTCACGCGCGCGATAAAGTCTCGCAGACTGTCCGGGCGATCCAACTCATGGTGGTGAATCTGATACTTCTCGGAATCGAGATACTCTTCGCTGCCCGGCTCGCGCGGCGCAGACCAGCCGTGCTCGAACGGCGGGCCGTAAATTCCGTAATTCCCGGCCAGCGTCGCCGCCAGCACGAGCCGCGCCATGAACGCCGCCCGGCCGCCCACTTGCAGCGATTCCGGCAGGATGTCCGGCGTATTCGGCCACAGGTTCGGCCTGAAAAATTCGCGCACTTCGCTGCGCGTAATCTCCGTGAAATACTGCGTCAGCTCCCACTTCGTGTCGCGCCAGGCGAAGTACGTGTACGACTGGCTGAAGCCGAGCTTCGCCAGGCGATACATCACCTTGGGCCGCGTGAACGCTTCGGCGAGAAACAAAACGTCCGGGTGCTGGCTGCGAATTTCGCGGATCACCCACTCCCAGAACCCAAATGGCTTGGTGTGCGGGTTGTCGACGCGAAAGATGCGCACGCCCTCGCCGATCCAGAAATCAAATATGCTCTTCAGCTCCTGCCACAGTGATTGCCAGGCGTCTGTCTCGAAGTCGAACGGATAGATGTCCTGGTACTTCTTCGGCGGATTCTCGGCATATTGAATCGTGCCGTCGGGCCGCTTGCGAAACCATTCGGGATGCTCGCGCACGTACGGATGTTCGGGCGACGTCTGAAACGCAACGTCGAGCGCCAGTTCAATCCCGTGCTTCTCGGCCGCCGCCATCAGCCGGCGAAAATCTTCCAACGTCCCCAATCGAGGATGAATTGATTTGTGCCCGCCTTCGTCCGAGCCAATGCCCCACGGGCTGCCCACATCCCCCGGCTGCGCGACTTCGGCATTATTGCGTCCCTTGCGAAACGCACGGCCAATCGGATGAATCGGCGGCAGGTACAACACGTCAAATCCCATCGACGCCACGTACGGCAAACGGGCCTCAACATCCTTCAGCGTTCCATGCCGGCCATTCCTCGCCGCCGATCGCGGAAACATCTCGTACCACGCGCTGAACGCGGCCCGCGGCCGATCGACGGTGACGCGAAACTCCGGCGAGTAACTCACCGCCGTGCTCGCCGCCGACCAGCGATGGACCATGCGGTCAAGCTCATCGTCGCCGAGGATCGAAGCGGCCAGCCGCTCGTCCGCGCCATTCCGCAAACGGTCTTCCGCCTGCTCAAGCTGCTCGAGGTCCTGCCCAGCCGCGCTTGCCGCCACCTGGCGAATCAAGTCTGCACCGATTAACAAATCGGCTGCAAAGTCCTGACGCGCGTCCATCCGTTTCTGCAGGTTGCGCTTCCAGCTCGCGAAGTGATCGACCCAACCGGCCATCTGGTAGCGATGCTCGCCCACGCGGTCGACTTTGAATTCGGCGCTCCAGCGATCGCCCGCCAGTGGCCGCATCGGCAGCTTCGTCCATTCCGCCTCGCCGTCGAGCCGATGGAGAAGCATCGCGGCAACCGCATCGTGGCCGTCGGCAAACACGTCGGCTTCAACGCGCACGGAGTCGCCCGTGATGCGCTTGATCGCAAAGCGCCCGCAGTCGATTTGCGGCGCAACTTTTTCGATGACGACGCGGAATTTCCCATCCTGAATCGGCGCAACCGGCCGTTCGGCGCTGGTGGTTTGGGAGACTTTTGCATGAGATGTCGCCATCGCGACAAAATGTGGCAAACCGCGTGCCCCCGGGGGCAACTGGGTGCCACTGCTGGCTTGCCCAGCAGTGCGTCTCGGCGCGGGCCTTGCGGTCACTCGAAAGTAACGATTATCAAGCTGGCAAGGTTTGTCAGGCTGAAGCCGCAAGGTCCAGGCAACAGTCGCACTGCTAACAAGTTAGCAGTGGCACCCAGTACTCTTGCAACTGGTTGCTGGCCCGAATCCGACCAAGATGCTGGCGGCTCGATCAAGCCGCCTGCTTCGCCAGTTGCTCCAGTAGGCGATGGACCTCTTGCTCCAGATGGGGAATCGACTCAGCGGGCAGGGCACAATCCACATCGTGCACATGCCAGTACTCGACTCGGGCGCGCCACTTTGCGAAGTGCGCGTTGACCAGCGGCCGATGCTCCGCTTCCTTGACGGCGATGATTCGATGAGCCGCCGCGAAGTCAGGGTCCGACACGGCCACTGGAAAACGACTGCATGCATCCGGCAAAATGCCGCGCGTCTTGAGATACGCAAGTGCATGCCGCGATATCGGCCCCACGTTCGACGCATGGAGCGCCAGCCCGCGCGATTCCGCTCGCCACGCCAGCACACGCTGCTCAGCATGCCAATTGAAAAAGATTTCGGCGAAACGACTCCGGTAGTAATTCCCGGTGCACAGGAACAGTATTTTCTTCATTCCTCGAGCGCCTTTCGGCGGCTGGTCGTGGCGCAATAACTTACCGAGCCTCGCAAACGCAAGACGGCAAGAGATTACTGCCCGGCAATTGCCGCGCGAAGCCCAGTTGGCCGGATGCTCGTAATGGCGCTCGAGGAATGGTCGCGGCGCGACACTCCGCTTTCTATCTGTTCCGGCGACGGCTTGGGGACAAACTCACGCGGAGCGTCGTCGCATCCCGGCGCACGCCAACCCGATGGCTACCAATGCGCAAGCCGTCGGCTCTGGAATCTCCCGCGTCCTGATTCGCAGCGACCCCTGTCCAAACGGTGGTTGCGCGAACCACTGCCCGTTCTGGAAGTTGGTTCGCGTGGCGTTTCCGCCAGGCGTGTTGGTGTTGTTCGGACCCCAGGTCGCCATCGTGCCGGCGAAATTCACCGAAGCGACGATCCAATACGTCGAGCCTGCTACAAGCGTCGGATTCGTGTTGGATGTTGCGGTGACGATGGTCGGATTGGCCGACGGAGGTGGCAGTGAAATATTGATCGACTCGATCGTCGCGCCGGGAACGTTGCCCGAACCATCCGCGGCAAGTGTGACATTCGCCGAATTGGTGCCCGACTGCAGGTGAAACCCCAAGTCGGCCGCCCCGAATTGCACATTCTGAGAGCCGGGAACGGTAAACGACGCAGCCCGGTGAATGAACCCGCCGGATGTGAGGTTCCACACGGGATACGTGCCCGGGCTGGTGAAGAAACTATCGTTGGGTCCCAGATTCGAGTAAATAACCGCGGCTTCCAGCCGCGCTGCACCGCCAATCGCCGTCGCCAGCAGGAGCGACGGCAGAAGCAACAACCCGATCTGCCGCTTATTACACCACCGCAGTGAGGCACGACTATATTCGCACTTCATATAGAAGTCTCCAAAAAAAGGTTTAGAAGTCAGTCGCTATCGCTCTTCCCGCTCACCGCCGGCGAGAAGCTGTGGCGAACATCACGATGCCGCACACTACCAGCACGACGCACGACGGTTCCGGTATGATCCGAGGCGCGTAGAAAGCCCAGCCGGCCCCGCCGCCGCCGATGGCGTTTCCACCGGTGCTCTTCTGCATGTCGAACGAAATGGTCCGCACGTCCTGCGTCGTCTTGAACAACCACATGCCGACGTCGAAGTTGTAGCTCACGCCGAACATTTCATAGACGCCGCCGACCGGTCCGGTGAGCGTCGGGTTGGGGATTAACGACGGCTGCGGAATCATCGGTGGTGTTGCGTCGAAGTAACCGTTCGGGCCCATGATCCAGGGCGTCGTGATCTGAACGTTCGCCGCGTTCGTCGCAGTGATCTTGCGGTAGTCTTCTTGAATATCCAGATCCACGAGCGCGAACAGCGTCCCCGCCGGCAGCACGCCGACGGTCGAGCTGCCGACCGTGCCGGAGAAATCAATCTCGACGTGGTATCTGTCGCCCGCATCGTTGTACGGCGTGCCGATCATCGGCACCGTGTTGCCCGGATTGGGTTGCAACCCGGCAGCGAAAAAGTCGCCCGAAAGCGGCGGCCCGACAGTGATCGGCGTCAATCCAATCGCCGGCGTCGCATTGTTGCCGTTCACGAAACTCGTTGCCGTGACCGTAGCGAATCCGGCCAAGCTCGAGGTGCCCGGCCAGGTGCCGAGGGCCACCGCCGGTCCGCCTGAAAACGTCATCCAGTTTCCTTCCGCAGCCGTCGAGCAAATGGCAAGCAAGGCCGCAGGCAAATAGAGCATTCGAAGTTTAAGCATGGTTGTCTTTTCCTTGAGGGAAGCACTTGGTGAAGTAGCTGGTAGCCGGACCGCAGGCGCCGGTCGCCGCGGCGACGGGCCGACGGTCCGGGGAGAACCGCAGGCGGCGCACATTCGCCGCCTGCGGCGTGGAACAGTGAAGCGATTCACATGATTAGCTGTGCGATCGCCGCCGGAACGCGACGACGCCTGCCAGGCCAATCGCCATCAAGGCGCAGGTGGCGGGCTCGGGAACGATCGTGTATAGCTCGAACGCCAGGTCCTTCGAGAACTCGCCGATTCCCGGCGGACCGTCGGCCAGCGGCAAATAACGCGTCGGCTGATAGCCGGCCTGATCGATTTGCGGCATGATATCGCCCATCGGAATCAGGTGATTGACGACGATATGGCCGGTCACCGCATCATCTTGAAAATGCCACACCGGCGTTCCGCCCGGCGCCGGGCCAAGAAAGCCGTCGATATGCTCGCCCGGGACGACGGCCGGTGCCGTCGAGGCAAGCGGGTCCATGATCGTGTAATCGCGGTTGTGCCAGCCCCAACGGGGCACGAACGTCGGCGGCTGATTCGGGTCGACAATGATCCCCGGCGGCAGGTCCACGAGGGCCACGACCTTGAGCCAATACACGGTGTCTGGCTTCTGGAAAAACTCTTTGCCCAAATGCAGCTCCGCGTTGTACTCGTACAGCGTTTCGCCCAGTGGCGGGCCGCCGCCGCTAATCGGCTTTTCGGTGAACGTCCCCGAGCCGGTTGATATCGGCCCGCGCTTCACGATCTGGTTCAACAGCGGCGTCCCCGGATGGCTGAATGGGTTGTTCGGGCCCGCCGGCACGTCGCTTTCAATGGAAATGAGAAACTTGTCGACGGGAAAGTTCGGCGACACGAAGTTGTTGAGGTACGAGCCCCACCACTTCACGTGCACGATGGGCGAATTGAATTTGTCGGCAAAGTCGTCGGCCATGAATGTGCCGCGGTAGGGGGTTGGCCCGGCCGGGCCGACTTGGCTGTAGGCCGTGCTCAACTCGTCGTGGCCCCAAAAGCGCTGCACCGTCCCGTTGGGGCTGGTGATCGGCGTGCCGTCCATCGGCTTCTGACTGAATTTCAAAAGATCGCGGCCAACGATCGGGTCGGCCGAGGCGCTCGCCCGCAAACGATGCGCACAGCCCAGCAATTGCTAAGCAAGTTGTCCAGAGTTCGAGTCGGTTGCGATGCATGAGACTTCTCCCGGTTGTGAAAAAAACCTGTGACAATTGGATACTTAAGTAAGTGAGTCGTGGCCCTAAAACGTAAACGCGGAGACTTTGCTGTAACGCTTGCCGGTGCCGCGTCGATTCACGCCGTTGAACGTGCGCGACTTCGCCGCCCAGCCGGTGTACTACGGCTGCGAAGCTTGCCGCGCGTTTGTGCGGAGTGCGAACGGACGGGAAACTCCCCGCCGCGCCGATGCGTAAATCGCTCGAATCTCTCGAGTTCCGCGCCGTCGTCGTATCGGTCCTGATTCAGGTCGATTGTTTTCGTCGAGGCGATCATCACTAGCTCCTTGTTGGAAAGATTGGTGAAAGGATTTCAATGCGAAGGGCTTAGCGGCGGCGGCCACGCCGCTGCGAATACGGTTGGTTAAGCTGTTGATTAACCCTCAAACGCCCGGCCCAGCTCTTACGGCGGATGCAGCGCCGCCGCCGAACCACTCTGCGTGTCCATTTGCCGAAGCACTACGGGCGAATGCTGCGGCTGATACACCTCCAGCCAGGCGGCGCTGGGCGGCTTGCACAGATACGCGGTGGCCCCCGCGGCACGCGCGGCGAGTTCGTCGTCGGCCGAATACGCGTCACCCACCAGAAACACGGTCGAGCGGGGCAACCGCCGCCGCATGAGCTTTAGCAGGGCCACGCCCGACATATCCGGCAGCTTCACGTTCACGACCCACAGCGTCGCCGCGTTGCCGTTCGCCGCGCGGAGCGCTTCCTCGCCCGTCGAAAACAAACCGACGCGCACGCCGCGCTCGCTCAGCTCGACGACCAGCGGCCCATAGTCATCAAGCTTCTTGTCCGCGATGACGACGTAATCGAGTTGGTTCCGTTTCGCTGGCATAGAGTCCTACCAAATCGCGTGGCGATCAATGCGACGCCGATAAAGCAAGTGCGAAGCCAGAGAGTGGCGCACAGGCGCGCGCCGGCGGCAAGTTGATGTGGCTGCAAGAGATGCAGCGCAAAAAATTTTATGCGCGTGCCGTCAACTCAATTTCGCGGCACCAAGCCCTGTCCGCCCGCGATAGAAACCTGTCCGAATTCGGACAGCAAATCGCAAATAGAAACGCCGCTACTGTACGAATTCGGACAGCCCAGAGAAGAATTCACGGCGCGCATTGAGCAAACAAGCAATTAACCGTTGCTAATGCCGTGTCGCTTCATCTTGCGCAAGAGTGCCTGACGTGTAACGCCCAGCAGCCGCGCCGCCGCCGAGCGGTTGTTGAACGTGTGCGCCAGCGTGCGCGCGATGTGGTCACGTTCCATTTCATCCAGCGACTGCCATTCCTGCGTCTTGACTCGCAGCCCGCTCTCCGCCGGGCATGCCGCCGCTCCGATGTCATGTGACTCAGCGGGCGTCGTGTCGGCAGTCATCGCGGATAATCGACCGCATTCGGACGAACCCAGCGACAGCGACATGATTCGTCGCAGCAACTCGGCGGCGATCACGCGCGATTCGCTGTCGATCGCCGCCTGCTCCAGCACGTTGCGAAGCTGACGCACGTTGCCCGGCCATGAGTATTCCACCAGCGCCGCACTCGCCTCCGGCGAAAGCGCGCATTCCGGCAGCCCCTCGTGCGCCAACTGGTTCAGGAAAGTGTTCGCCAGATCGCGAATATCGCTCGGCCGCTCATCCAGTGCGGTAGTTCTCAAGTGCACCACGTCCAAGCGATAGTACAAATCCTCGCGAAACCGGCCTTCCGTCACGTCCAATCGCAGGTTGCGGTTCGTCGCAGCCACGACGCGCACGTCCACGGGCTCCCCTTGATGACTACCGACCGGCGTCACGACATGCTCCTGCAGCACGCGCAACAGCTTCGCCTGCAGCGAGAATTCCAGCTCACCAATTTCATCGAGAAAGATGGTGCCGCGGTCGGCCGCGCGAAAGCATCCCAGGGCGTCGCAATTGGCGCCAGTAAACGCTCCCGCCACGTGGCCGAAGAGCTGGCTACTCATCAGCTCGCCCGACATCGACGCGCAATCGACCGGTATGAAAGGCTGATCGGCGCGGGCTCCGAGCGTGGATTTGCCGGGCGACTAGCTCCTTGCCGGTGCCGCTCGGCCCGGTAACTAGAACATTCGACGAAAACGGCGCGATCCGATCGATTTCGGCCCTCAAACGCACCGTTGCCGGCGAACTGCCGACGATGACTGTCGAACTCTGGCGTGAAGCCAGAGGGCGTGCTCCCATTAGACTCCTCCTGCGTCCGAATCCCGCCGGATGCGCACGGACATAGGAAAGGCAGTCCAGCCTCGCCACATATGCGACAGCCTGTCAGTTTAGCGGCCGCCAATGCCCATGCAAGAAAAATCTCACAATTATGGTGAATGTCGCTGTCAGAATGACGGCGTGCGCCCTCTGCCGGCTTCGGAGCACGCATTTAGCGGCGGGGCTTGCCCCGCGCGCTCTAGCCATGGCATCGCGACAAAGCTAGTACGCAGCATCGCCAAAATGTCGCACCCCGCTCTTAAGCGGTTGGCACACTTTGAGCGTAGCCGAGCCGCATGAGCCGGAAGCATGAATGGTGGCAGCGCGGGGTCATCTACCAGATTTATCCGCGATCGTTTCAAGACTCCGATGGTGATGGCATCGGCGATCTCGGCGGAATCCTCTCGCGACTGGAATACCTGCAGTGGCTGGGCGTCGATGCAATCTGGCTATCGCCCATTTACCCGTCGCCCATGGCCGATTTCGGCTACGACATCTCCAACTACACCGATATTGAGCCGCTGTTCGGCACGCTGGGCGATTTCGATCGGCTCGTGGCCGAAGCGCATCATCGCGGCATGAAGGTCGTTCTCGACTTCGTGCCCAACCACACATCGAGCGAGCACGCCTGGTTCCGCGAATCGCGCTCATCGCGCACGAATCCAAAACGCAATTGGTATATCTGGCGGGACCCGGCGCCAGGTGGCGGGCCGCCCAATAACTGGCTCAGCAATTTCGGTGGACCCGCCTGGGAGTTCGACGAGCGCACCGGCCAGTACTACTATCACGCGTTCCTGCGCCAGCAGCCCGACCTCAACTGGCGCAACCCCGAGGTGCAAGAGGCAATGCTGGGCGTGCTGCGCTTCTGGCTCGATCGCGGAGTGGACGGCTTCCGCGTCGACGTGATCTGGCACATCGTCAAGGATGACCAGTTTCGCAACAACCTGCCCGATCCCGATTTCAAGCCGCATCACGCGCCCCATCGCCAACTGCTGGCCACGTACAACACCGACCGCCCCGAGGTGCACGATATTATCGCCCGCATGCGCGGTGTTCTCGACGAGTACGAAGAGCGGATGATGGTCGGCGAAATCTATCTGCCACTCGAGCGGCTGGTGACTTACTACGGCGCCCAAGGCACCGGCGTGCATCTGCCATTCAACTTCCAATTGATCGAGCTTGCCTGGCACGCCCGCGCGCTGGCCGACGCCATCGACCGTTACGAAGCGATTTTGCCCTCGTATGGCTGGCCGAATTGGGTGCTGGGAAATCACGACAACTCGCGCATCGCCAGCCGGATTGGGTCGGCCCAAGCGCGCGTTGCCGCGATGCTTTTGCTCACGCTGCGTGGCACGCCGACACTGTACTACGGCGATGAAATTGCCATGCATAACGTGCCCATCCCGCCCGATCGCGTGCAGGACCCGTTCGAAAAGAATGTGCCCGGGCTTGGGATTGGGCCGCGATCCGTCGCGCACGCCGATGCAGTGGTCCGCTGCCCCAAATGCCGGCTTCACCAGCGGATCGCCCTGGCTGCCCATCGCCGAAGACCATACGACGCGCAACGTCGAGGCCGAGTCAGCCGATGCGAAATCGATTCTCACCTTATATCGCCGGCTAATTCAGCTCCGCCGCGAACAGCCGGCCCTCTCGATCGGCGCCTACACCGCCATCCCGACGCAAGGCGATCTTTTGGCCTTCCGCCGCAACTTCGAGCGCGGCCCGGCCTATCTCGTGGTGCTGAACTTCAGCAGCGAGCCAGCCGTGTTTCAAAGCGCCGCCGTCCCGCATCACGGCCGCGTTGCGCTCTCCACGCATCTCGACCGCGAGGATGAGCCATTCACCGGCACAATCGACCTCCGTGCCGACGAAGGGCTCCTTATCAAGCTGGCAGATAGCTAATCGCGGGACGCATTGCTATTCTAAAATCAAATAAACCGCCAAGGACGCGAAGATCGCCAAGAGCCGTTCTCGGATTCTTTGCATTCCTTTGCGTGCTTGGCGTTCTTGGCGGTTTAATAAGGAGTAACGACGATGACACGGCGCACGAGATATATTTTCTTAGCCTACACACTTTTCATGTGCTCGGCCGCGTGCGCCGCCGACAAACCAAACATTCTCGTCTTCCTCTGCGACGACACCGGCTATGCCGAGTTCGGCTTTCAAGGCGGCAAGGACATACCTACGCCACACATTGATTCGATTGCGGCAAACGGTGTGCGCTTTACGCAAGGCTACGTCTCCGGTCCGTATTGCAGCCCCACTGCGCGCCGGTTTGTTAACCGGCCGCTACCAGACACGTTTTGGCCACGAGTTCAACAGCACAGCTCGGCAAACGGGCCTACGGCTCGATGAAACGACGATGGCCGAACGCCTCCGCGAGCTCGGTTATGCAACGTGCGCCATCGGCAAGTGGCACCTCGGCGAAAAGCCGCGCTTCCGGCCGACCCGCCAGGGATTCGACGAATTTTACGGCACGCTCGCCAACAGCGCGTTCTTCCGCCCCCGGCTGTTCATCGACTCGCGCGAGTCGGGCGAGCCTCGGATGGTCGACGAGCCGGGCTTTTACACAACCGACGCCTACGGCGAGCGGGCGGTCGACTGGCTCGGCAAGCAAGGAGAGAAGCCGTGGTTCCTGTATGTGCCGTTCAACGCGCAGCACGCCCCGCTGCAGGCTACCGAAAAGTATTTGGAGCGATTCAACAACATTGAGAATGACAACCGCCGCACGTTCGCGGCCATGATGTCGGCGATGGACGATGCCGTCGGCAAGGTCCTCGACAAGGTTCGCGAGATGGGCCAGGAAGAAAACACGCTCATCTTCTTCCTCTCCGACAACGGCGGCCCAACGCGGCAAACCACATCGCGCAACAATCCGCTGCGCGGGTTTAAAGCTTCCACCTGGGAAGGCGGCATCCGCGTTCCCGTTCTGCGCAATGGAAGGGCCGGCTGCCGGCCGGCAAAACCTACGACCACCCAATCATCCAGCTCGACATCCTGCCCACAGCGCTGGCCGCCGCCGGCGCGCCGCCGGCGCGGAAGCGAAGCTCGACGGCGTCGACCTGCTGCCGTATCTCACCGGCAAGAACGAAGCGCGCCCGCACGAAACGCTCTACTGGCGCTTCGGCAACCAATGGGCCATCCGCCACGGCGATTGGAAGCTGGTCGCAGCAGGCCGCAGCGACCCGGCCGGCGAACTTTACAACCTGGCTGAGGACATCAGCGAATTAAAAAACCTCGCCGCGGACATGCCCGAGAAAGTCCAGGAGCTCCAAACCCTCTACGACACATGGAACGCCGAACAAGCGCCGCCGTCCGCACCCAAAGAGCGCCCCAACCGTCCGCGGCGGGCGAACCGAAGGGCTGCCGCTTAGGGTGGCACTGGCTCTGCCAATGCTTTTACTGCGCATCCCTTGCGGGCAAATGCTTGATCCGCATTAACGCGTGAACGTGCCGCCCCCTCATGATGCCAAGATCCCGTTGCAACTTTGGTCCCTGGAAATCATCGGTCCACGAAGGACGCGGTGGCGATTTTTCATACTCGAGCATTTGTTGCCATCGTTCATCCGTCAGCCGCTCCTCCGCCGGATGGTGGAACTCATAATACGAATACACCGGGCCGACGTAGATCATCCGATCGTCCTCGTTGTCGACGGCGACGACCAGGAAGTTGCAGTCGCCGACTCCTTGCTCCAACACCGATTTCGAATTCGGATCGGTATGAACGTCGACGATCGTCGGCTCCCAATCGGCGGCTCGATATCGCCCGCTGTAAAACAGGTCGCAATACCAGCCGCTGTAGGTAGGAGCGCCACTGCCTTCGCTGCGAACGTCGATCAATTGCTTGAG
This sequence comes from uncultured Planctomycetota bacterium, assembly GCA_963713365.1. Lineage (GTDB taxonomy): Bacteria > Planctomycetota > Planctomycetia > Pirellulales > Lacipirellulaceae > JABDGM01. The sequence continues at coordinate 281,461 of CAVQLN010000021.1, forward strand.
CCACTGTTGATCCTCCGCGGTGAACTGCTCCGCGGCCAGCTCCTTGCGAGCAAGTACCTCCAGCCGCCCGAGCGTTTGCGACATTTTGCGAAGAAACTCAACCTGTCGCCGCTGAATGTCACCATAGTCATGAGCAGCCAGGCTGAAGTCGGCCGCCTCGATCCGCCGCGCCGCCTCCTCGGCGAAATACTTGATGCGGGCATACGTGTCCGGATAGGGTTCCACGTAACCGGTTGGATATTCGCACATAAAAGCACTCGTGTACGACTCTTTCGCATAAAGAACATTGTCGTGTCGCAGCTGCGACCAGGAGGCTAATTGCGTCTGCAGCAGCTTTCGTTGCCATGCCTCGGTCCGCATCGCCTCTGGCACATGCGCCCCGCTCGCCTGTTCGGTAGTTAACGTGCGCAGGGAGTCGAGCCAGACGTTATACAAATTTTCCTGCCAGAAGCTCTGTTGAAGTTGGCCGACGAACTCCTGGCTCGCTTTCAGGTTCGATGCATACGGCCATTGCTCGAGCTCTTTCTCGAGCAATGGCAGGACGCTGTCGTTTCCAAGCGCGAACATCACGTCCGTGCCCGTCGGCAGTTGCCGCAGCACTTTCTCACCGCGAAAGATGATCGAATCGTAAACGACCTTCGAAAGCACGAACGAGTCAACCGCAAAGCGCTGCCCGAACAACTGAAAGATGTTTGGCGGCGGCACCTGGTAAAGGTCCTCGGGATTCGACACGATCGATTGCGACCGGATTTGCTGCTTGCCCAGCTCGCTTTTGAAAAGGGCGTCTTGAAGCGCCTCGACTTGCTCGCTGGAAACAAGTTCGTTGACACTAGAAATCTTCCGCTGACGAAGAAGCTCGATTGTTTGAAATGGCGTCAGGTTGTCGCTTTTTCCCACCAGGAATTCCACGATGTGGTTCATATTCTGCAGCTGCTCGATTGCGCCCGTCGATTCGAGAAGCTGCGTCATCAGCACGGCGTTTCGCAATTCGCGCGGCGAGTCGCTCTCGATTCCCGACTGGCGGTCCGGCGGCAACACATTCCAGCCGGTGTCCGCACGGCCCAGCCACATCATCGTGCGAAAGTATCGCTTGAGCGCTGTGGATTTTGCATAATGTCCGCGCGGCTGGAATTGCGAATAGTCGATGGTGCGCCGCCCGCCGTAGATCAGTGTGAACTCATTTTGCAACGGGTTTTGAAGCGTAAGCGACTGAATTAGTTCGAGGATTGCTTCGACTTGCTGGTCTTGCCCCAGCTTCGATGGCACCAGCAGCGCGCCGTTCCATGCATCTGCTGCTGAATGGATTCGCCCGGCCGGCGCGCCTGCGCCACGCAGCAGATTGCGGGCCACAGCCAGATATAAGTCCACGTCGCGGTAGTTGTCCGCGACTTTACCAACGCTCGCCGCCGCACCGGCAAGCTCCTCGTGGCACTTGTTGAGAACCTCATCCAGCGCTGCCGTGAAATACTTCTGCTCCAATTCCTTTAGCATGTCATCGTATGTCTGATGCATCGCATGGAGAATCGAGTCCGTCGTCACCAGCACGGGCAAATCGCGCGTATACACCGCGTAATACATCGACCCGAAGCTATATCGCTGGTCATGATCGACGGAAACAAATCCCAGGCGCCGCAGTTTTTCCTGTTCGCTTTCGTTCAGTTGCAGTTCCTTTACTGCTTTCTCATAAAACTGGACCGTTGCTGGGTCAAACGTAAGTCGCTTGAGATACTCTCGCTTCGGCGCCTGTTCCATCAGTTGTTGAAAAGTCAGATCGGGATGCTTCCTCAGGATCGCATCGAAGTCGTGCTCCGGTGCGAAAACACGCGGAAGGGGTTCCGCCTGAACGCCTTCGCCGCAGCCGCTACTTGGGCTCATCCCGATGGCAAACAGGATGAGTGTTGCGAGTCGATTCATCACGGAATCCTTATGCTTGGTATATTTGGTATTTAGAGCGAACGGTCGAGTAAACATTTTAGACAATACGGGCAACTCGAAAGTTCCAAAGGCTTCAGAATCGCGCAGGCTGGGTAAATAGCGTTAATCAGAGACGATTGGTGCTTTGGAATAAGTATTGTGATGTATTACGAATCAAAATGCCGAGCGAATCAGCTATCATAGGTTCAATAGAGGCGCGACATATGAGATATGTCATTACGATTCTTGCGGCGGCAGGGTTTTCATTATTTACCTTCTGCTTGGCGCTGGCCCAAAACGACGACGAGGATGCAGCCCGGAAAATCGCCGAAGAGGCCATCAAGATCGGGGCCATTGATTACTTGACCGATCGCGAATTCAAGCTCGACGGGCCGCAGCTTGTGGCCACCGCTCGGGCGATCGACCCGAAAGAGCACGTCAAGATCGACCTTCGCGAGTTCAATCTCTTGCCCGGGCGCGACCGACTTGAAAGTCAAGATCAACGCCCTGTTTCGCTTCGACGGCAGAGTCACGGTCGACGACAAAACCAGCGACGTGCGCGGCGAGGCGAACATCGGCCAGCTTATCACGATTGAAGCCAAATACTGGGCTGACGACCAAGGGTTGCACGTCGATGCCAAAGCCACCGAGCTGAAGTTCAGCATCGCCGTCCGCGAACTGGTGCCCGAGGACGCGGTCGGCGGCAAACGGGCTTTCGCCAAGATGACCCTCGCGCGAGCTGGCCCGGCAGCGCGACGAGCTGCTCCGCGACTTCAACGACTGGCAGGCCGATTACCAGCGCAAGATGCGCTAAATCGCGGCAAAAATCGCTTGTTGCGTTCTTAATTCTGACGCCTTTCGTTCGCTTTCTGCGGCCAAATTTGGCACGGAGCGTCGCAGTCCGCGTGCTAGGCTTGTACGACCGGCTTCGTCAACCGGCGCATCAGCGAAACCAATTCTGGAGCACCGCCATGCTCGGCAAGCTTTTTGGAAGAAAAACCGCAACGCAATCCGTGTTCGTCGTCGCGCAGCTCAACGACCGGGCGCAGCCCATGGACCGCGGCGAGCTGTATGAAGATCCGCTTCAGGAAGTGTTGCAGAAGCATCGGGCCGGTAGTATTGTCGGCGGCGGAACCATGCTCAGAGCAGATAAGGAAATCGACTTTTGCGATATCGAAATTGAAGTCCGTGAGCCGGCTGACGAAATCCTTGCGCTCATCAAGGAGACTCTCGAAGAGCTGGGAGCGCCCAAAGGCTCGAAGCTTCGTTTGGAAGCCCAGGGCGAAGAGCTGCCGATCGGCAAGAACGAAGGACTGGCCGTGTATCTGAACGGCGCCGACCTGCCGGATGACGTTTACGCCGAGTGCGACGCGACGTTCGTCTACAGCGAATTCAATCGCCTGCTCGGCGAAGACGGCACCGTGCACAGCCATTGGCAGGGCCCGACGGAAACGGCCCTCTACATGTACGGCCCTTCCTTCGAAGCCATGAAGAACCGCCTGGCCGATTTTCTTGGCACCTACCCGCTCTGCCAGCGCGCACGAATCGTGCAGATAGCTTGAGAAGCACGCGCAAGTACCGGCGCAGACAATGGCCAGTAGCACGGACTTCAGTCCGTGGCATCGATAAAGCGCCCGTAGCACGGACTCAGTCCGTGGCATTACGGACTAAAGTCCGTGCTACGGACAGGTGGCCAAAAAATCTCTTGCAATTGGCCGCCGCTTCTGATAGGATACGCATGTTCACTAATGATCGTGCGCCCTGTTGTGGAGGACCCCATCGGCCCCTGGCGGCAATTGTCGGGACAGGTTGTTAACAGGCCTCGTAGGATCTCCCGGTGCAAGTTTCATCGGCCAGCGGGCCGCTGCGGCTACGCCGGCATGTACCCCTACGATCGTCTTCCGGATGCGCTGATGCGACAACGCCAAACTGGGTCGATCCTTCCAAGAGCCAGCGAACGGTCAAGGATCGTGCAAGTGCGCGACCGTTGTGCGCGGGTCTCCTGACCCCGCACACGCGCTGTGCGCGGATCTTCGCATCCGCTCGCGGCTACGTTCGCTCGCGCGGTCCGAAATGCGGGGGCCCCCCATTTTTTTATCCCAGCCAATCGCGACAAAGATAAATAGCGAGGATTTCAGCACCGCGCCGATTTGCGTTTTTTGCCGATCGAGCCACGCTTCTCGGCCTTTTTGATGTAGTCAGGTGCAAACGGCACCTTGCAGGCCGTGTTGCCCATGTCCACCGTGACGACGCCGATCCGTTCGCCCGTCTTCTTCGCCAGCGCGTTGAGGCTCTTCACATAGATGCCGACCGCGATGACGAAGCTGTTCATCGCGTAGCGGACTCGGTTCGGTGCGTCGTCGATCGTTTGCTCGACGCGCTGCACTAGTTGTTTGATCACATCCAGATCGAGATCCGCATCGTCACGAATCGCGATAACCAGACCGAGCGTGTCCCAGCCGGCCGTCGCGACGTTTTCCTTGCTGGAATCGATCCATTCCATGCCCAGGTCCCAGCCGTGTTTGCTCTCCGCTGCTACGCCCGCCACCGCCGTACCGCAAATGGCCATGCAATTGGCTTTCGCCAGCCAATTCCGAAAATCCTTTTTCGTCATCTTTTCATCGTCGGCCACCAGGCCGGCCAGGTACTGCGCGTCGTAGACGCCCGTGTCGTACAGGTCGAGCGCCAGTTGATAATCCTTCTTGATGCGCTTCTGGTATTTCTTCAGCTCCTCAATCTTCACGCCGTAGACCGGTTCCTGGATGCCGTGATTGAGAATCACCTTCTTGTACGAAGCCGTGCCCAGCGCCTTAAGCTGCTTGAGAATTTCGGCAGATGTCATTTTTGGCACTCCCGCGGTTTGGCTCACCACATTCTGCAAAACCGTTACTTTAATCCGAGTCTCTTGCCCGCCGCCAGTAGGGCGATGGATTCGCGAATGCGCCGTTCGCGCGTTTCCGTTCGTTTGGCCAAATGAATCCACGCCACAAAATGCCTCCGCTGCGACTGCTTGAAACTCCGGCTCGTTTACAAACTTGCGACGTAAAAATACGATGAGCCGCTGTTCTTTTCGTTGCGGCATTTACTCTGGAGCACAACGATGGGTCGTATAAAAGTCGCTGAAACAAAAAAAGCATTGTCGCCAGAACAACGTGAAGAACTACTCGGAGCATTGAAAGCCCGCTTTGAGAAAAACATGAACCGCCATCAAGGTCTCGAATGGGCTAAAGTGCAAGAAAAGCTGGAAGCTAATCCGGAAAAACTGTGGTCACTCAATGAAATGGAACGAACTGGCGGCGAACCGGATGTTGTCGGTCATGATAAAAAGACAGGCGAATTTATTTTTTATGATTGTTCCGCGGAAAGTCCGAATGGCCGCAGAAGTGTTTGTTACGACCGTGAAGGGCTGGACTCCAGGAAAGAACATAAACCGAAAACGAATGCTATTGATATGGCTGCCGCCATGGGCATTGAGCTCTTAACGGAAGAACAATATCGAGAGCTGCAGAAACTTGGGAATTTCGACACGAAGACGTCGAGCTGGGTGCAAACACCTGCTGATATTAGAAAACTCGGCGGCGCCCTCTTTTGTGATCGCCGCTACGACCACGTCTTCGTGTATCACAACGGTGCGCAATCTTACTATGCCGCCAGAGCGTTCCGTGGCTCGCTAAGGGTCTAAATTTGGGCTTTGAATCGTAGAGCGCCTAATAAATTGAACCGCCACGACGCTAAGTACGCCAAGAAACGCAGTAAGTCCCTATGGATTTTTCCTTGGCGACCTTTGCGATCTTGACGGTTTATTCATTCTGAAATGACGACACCTGCGTTTTCAACGCCCGGCGTCTGCAAAATCGGATTTTTGTTAAGTGCTGACGCCGCGTGCGGTTGGAGAAGAGACGAATATTCCCCTGTTTGCATTCTAGGAGTCCAAATGGATGGCTAAGAATTCTGGGCGTGGCCGAGTTGTCATCGCCGGAGGAAGTGGATTCCTGGGATTGTCTCTTGCCACGTATCTTACCACGAGCGGTTGGTCGGTCGTGATCCTTTCGCGGCATCCGCCGCGCGTTGTGGGCCCGTCGCAGCACATCAGCTGGGACGCTCGCACTCTGACGGCATGGAGCCGAGCACTTGACGGCGCGTACGGCTTGGTGAATCTGGTCGGTCGCAGTGTGGATTGCATCAAAACCCCTGACCATCAGGATGAAATCCTCCGTTCGCGCACCGAAGCGACGCGTGCGTTGGGGCTCGCGGTCCGCTCCGTCGCGGCGCCGCCCCAAGTTTGGGTGCAGATGAGCACGGCGCACATCTACGGTGATCCTCCGCAGCTCACTTGTACCGAGGATTCGCCCTTCGGTTTTGGCTTTGCGCCATTTGTCGGGCGAGCGTGGGAAAGTGAATTTGAACAGAACGTATTGTCCACGCAGCGCGGCGTGGTTCTTCGAACCAGTTTTGTCATCGGAAGCGACCGCGGCGCCGGCAGTGGCGCACTGCGGCGCCTGCTTACGTTGGTGCGATTCGGCTTGGGCGGCACGGTTGCGTCCGGCACACAGGGTATAAGCTGGATTCACCAAACCGACCTGAACAGAATCTTCGAACGCGCATTGACGAATGACGGCATGCGCGGAGCCTTTATCGCGTCATCGCCCAACCCGGTCGCGCAGCGAGAATTCATGAGAACGCTTCGCCGTGTCGTGGGTATGCCGATTGGATTGCCGACTACTTCATGGATGGTGCGTGTCGGCGCCACATTACTTATGCGGACGGACCCGGAGCTTGCGCTTTACGGCCGATATGTTGTTTCAAAGCGTCTTCAGGAGGAAGGGTTCGAATTTCGGTTTCCGCATTTGGAAGACGCGCTGCGCAGATCTGCTCAAGAAACCGGTTACACAGTAGGTGTCCAGCGAGTCGAGGTTAGAACAACTCGGGGTGATCCGCCGCGGCGGACGACCAATCGCCGCGGCGACGGCGCTATCCAGGCTGCGCGGCAGAAAGATAAGTCGGGGCGACAAGATTTGAACTTGCGACCTGTCGCCGCGGCGACCGCTCTATCCAGGTTGAGCTGCTTCGCGAATGCGTGCACGAACGTCGGATGTCTCTAGTCGATCCAGCTCATCACGTCCTATGCCGGACTTAAAATAGCGTTCGCGTCTGGAGGCCTCAGGACGAGTTGAAAACTCTTCGTACCAAACCAGATGCCACGGAATGCACATGTTTCGTTGCCTTGGATTCGCCGTTGTTATGTCGGCGCAATCGATCCTCCAGGCTTGCACATGAACCGACGTATCGACGGCCAGTCGTTTCGCTACGCAAAACGTAAACGAAATACATGACTTGAATAAATCCAATCCAACTTACTGATCGAATAGTCGGGGCGACAAGATTTGAACTTGCGGCCTCTTGGTCCCGAACCAAGCGCTCTACCAGGCTGAGCTACGCCCCGAGTTTTGTGATTTTTTGACGACCTGTCGCCGCGGCGACGCTCTATCCAGGTCGCCTCGGCGACGCGCTGTGGCGAGCTGAGCTACATCCCGTGATATCTGAATGTCGCTGGCCGCAGTCGTGCTAGCCGACGGCGGTCGTCGTCGAAACACTACTCTATCAGACGAACGCAACTCTCACAAGTCAAAACACTTAACGCATTCCATGCTCTTTTGCAAAGCTCGGCCATTCACGGCGCTGCTGCTGGCTGCTACCGCAGCGCGGGCAAAAGTGCCAAGGATGTGGGCTGCGACGGGCCGATAAATTGGCTGGGCGAGGCGATCTGGCTCCGCATGGCGGAACTGTTACGCTTTGCCGCCAATTTGGCGACGCCTTGTCAACATCTCTTCCGAAAGCGATCGGGCCATGACAACCAATCGCATTTTCTACATCGCGATAAGCGTGGCCACATTACCTTGGTTCACTGGCTGCACTTCGATCATGAGCGGCCGGCACGCGGAATTGTCAATCGACAGTAATCCGCATCACGCGCACGTGGTGATCCGCGATCGTCGCGGCCAGGAGGTTGCCACCGTCAATACACCGGGCAAAGTAACGCTGCGGCGCAACGAACGATTTATTTTTCCGGCGCGCTACACTGCGACGATCGAAGCGCCCGGTTATCACGCCGCGACCATTCCGATCCGCTCCACGATCAATCCGTGGATTCTCGGCAATGTAATTATTGGCGGCATCCCGGGACTGGTCGTCGACAACGCGACCGGCGCCGCATGGAAACCGCGCGACTCGGAAATCTATCATGAGCTGGCGCCGATTTACGTGGCGCAACAACCGGGGCAATCACTGGGCGTGCAGCCCGCGCAATACGGCGCGGAATCTAGCAACGGCCTTTATTGAGCTGCAACGTAAGCGGCATTACTTCTTAGGCGACACGGCTGGTGGTTCCGAGCCGGATGTAAACACGGCGCCCTGAATTCTTTCGACGCGATTCGGCGCATTTGCTTCGATTTCCGCAATCGCCAGTTTAGCGGCCAAGTCGTCGGCGATGCGCTGAAGCTGTTCCAATTCGCGTCGCCGTTCCGTGAGGTCGGCCGATGGTTCGCTGCGGCCGATGATTCTTTGCTCCAACTCGTCCTGACGCTTGCTAAGTTGCGCGATGCGTTCTTCGAAGAATTTAACATTTCCTGTTTTGCCGCTGGTTTGGAGCTCAACAAAATCGTTCTCCAAGCCGCATCAATTCTTTCTCGACTCGCTCCAGTCGTCGAATGTCGAGCTGCTGCGCCACTTGGCCGGCGCCGCTGTCGGCCAGGCCGGCTTCGCGCGAGATTTCCTGGTAGTCTTCCATCTTCATTCGGATTTCGTCCCGAAGCTTTTTATTACTTGTGGCCAGCAGGTCGCTCGCGCTGAGCTGCCGCTGCTTGTCTGCAAAGAGGACCTCGTCTTCGTAGGCCTTGGCAACTGCGTCGACGACTTTGTACTCCTGTTTGACCAGCGTAGCTTCGTCGGCGTGTGAGAAGCCCATCCGCACGTACATGATCTCCGAGCCTGGGTAGAATCCGACTTCCAGCCGCTGAGCCAAGAAGCCAACCGGGTCGTCAGCCGAGGCGAGCATCGGCAGCGCGGCAATTTCTGGATCTCGCACGGCTGCTTGTAGTACGAAGTGGCTCTTTAGAAGTGCAATCTGCGTCTTGCAAAAAACTTCCCAGCCCGCGTCGCTCTGCGATGACAAGCCGTCAAGCAGACGCTCCTCGTCGCGAGACACACGGAATAGCGCCGTTACATACGAGTCGGGCGCTGGCGCGTTAACAAACGAAACTGCAGTGTTTCGGGTTGGTGCTGTCGCCGTTGTGGTCTTCGCAGGTGCAGGTTTCTGCGGAGGATTCAATGCTCGGCTTACCAATTCGTCCGGCGTTGACGGCTCTTCGGCGCAATCCGGCAGCGGCAATTCCGGCAACTAATACAAGCGAGATCGCGAGGACCCGCTTCACGCGCGCGCGGCTCTGCTTCGGAATCGTACCTTGACGCAACATAGCAAGTCTCCTCATCAAAAATGGCTTCGACATAAATAACCCCAGGCTTGCAACGGCTCCGGTTGGCGGCGCGGATCCGAGCGCAAGCGCAGCCAGGGCGCTCGCATAACGTGCACGGTTGCCGAACACGCGCGCTGCGAGCCGGTCGGCGGCCAATTCGTGCTCGAATCGCAATTGCCGGGCAAGCCAGTGCACGATCGGATGATAAAAGTGCGCAACAACGGCCAGTTGGCAGAAGAACCACTTTGGGAAATGGCGCTCGCGAATATGGGCCAGCTCATGGGCCAGCACGGCACGCCGCTCGTCTTCCGTCCATTGCCGCCACGCCGCAGGCAGTAAGATGATCGGCTTACGCCAGCCACACGTTGCCGCAACGCCAAGCGACCGACTTTCGCACAATCGAACTGGACGTTTAACCTTTAATTCTTGGCTAAGCTGATCAAGCATACCCAGTAACGTTGAGTCATCGATGGCGATACTGGAACTGCGCAAACGCCGCAGCGTTGCCACGGAAATTAGAAAGCGAACCAGGCCAATTGCGGCGGCAGCCCACGCGACGCAAACGCCGACAATCCACCAGGCCACTGCGCGCTTGGGTCGCGGCGAGGCCGCTTCAGCGGCCGGGAAATTACGCGCAATCGTTTCGATGAAATCCGCCGGCGCAACCCCTTCCAGCATTCGCTCTATCGACGCAGGCAATTCCTCGTGTAACACACCGTTCGATTGCGCTTCCGCACGGCGCACATTGACATTGCTTCCCGAAATAGTGGTTGTTGGGCTTGCATTATCTAATTCAAGCGTACTCCACCGTGGCCAAGGTGAAATACAAAGCAGCGTCAGCACGCCCACCACGAAAAGTCCCGAAAGCAGTAGCGCCGCGCCGCCGCCCCAACGCCAGCGCGCACCAGCCAAATGCAGACACGCCACCACGAACGTAACAACGGTGACCTGCAACATGCACCATGCGAACGCTTCGGCGAACTGCATCACGGTGTCACTTCCTCCACAAGCCGCTGCAGAATTGCCCGCTCCGCGTCGGTGAGTTCATCGTCTTCCATCAATTGAAGCAGCAGGGCGGCGCGCGAGCCGTGAAACACGCGGCTCACCAGGTCGCCCACGATCCGCTGCGAGACGTCGCTGAAGCTGCGCCGGCCGGTAGGTGAAGGGCCGCTGCTGGTTTGTTTGTTTCAAGTAGCCTTTGTCTAAAAGGATTCGCACGAGCGTGGCGACCGTCGTGTACGCCAGATTACGGCCGGCGGCTGCAAGCTGTTCGCGGACCTGGGCCGCGGTCAGTTCCCCGCCGCGCCAGAAGGCGTGCATGATTTCCAGCTCGCGCTGCGTCAGCTCTTTAACTCGGGGACGGGCCATGGCATTTACTTTGGTTTTTTAGATTTGGTTTTATCGTAGTGATTTTTACATTGCCCGTCAAGTGTTTTTGCACGCGAGCTTGGAATCGGAGTTGGAACCGTACCGGCCATTTGCAATTAGCGGCGGGGCTTGCCCCGCGGTTACACGCGCCGAGCACCTTCGACCGCGGGGGCCCCCGCGCAGAGCAAGTTCGCCACGGCGAATCCGCTGTGGCGGACTCGGCCGCTAAATAGAAGTAATTTCGACAACGTTGCATGCGAGCCGGCCGACTCCCGCGCTCGCCGGCGCTAGTGTACGATGCAAGTTTGCGATTCATTCGACATTTGTTGGCGGGTCAGGGCGCATGACCGTATACCAGCCGCGGCCTGTATGCCTTTTTGACGATGCTCACGGGCAACCGCGCCGGCACGAATTTTCCCCTCGATGCACGGCGGCCAACCTCGATCGGCCGCGGCACCGATTGCCATATCTCGGTGCCCGACCCGCTCTGTTCGCGCGTCCACGCCACGCTCACTTGCACTCCCGATGGCTGGATCATTCGCGATGCCGACAGCCGCAACGGCACGCAGGTGAATGGCCAGAAGATCGACGAGGCGATGGTCGTCGACGGGAACACGATCCGCGTCGGCTCGCACGAATTCGAGTTTCACGAATCCGAAGAGCCGCCCACGGCCAAGGGCGACGACCCGCAGATGATGCAGACGATCGTGCAGGACATGCCGATCGCCGTGCAGGAAACGCACGAGCAATCGCTGGTCGGATTGCCCAGCACCGAGCAGGTCAAGGAATTGATGCTGCTCTATCAGCTATGCATCAAGCTGCTGGGCTGCGGCGAACCGAGCCGGATCGTTGAAATCGCGCTGGAGCTGTTGCGCAAGCGCACGGGCGCGTCGGTCGTTGGTTTTCTTTCGGTGGATGATGAAGGCGGCTTGCAGCCCAAGGAAGTGATTCCAAAAGACGCGGCGGGGCGCGTGACGCTGAGCCAGTCGCTCACCGAGCTGGTTTCGCAGCAAGGGCACGCCGTGTGGGTCGCCAATCAATCGTTGAAGGACGGCCACCCAATGGGTACCCGGTCGCTGGACCACTTTGCCGACGCGGTGTGCGCACCGCTGGTGCGCCGCAATCTTGACGGCGAGCGGGCCACCGTCGGCGCGATCCACGTTTATCTTGAAGACGGCCGCTTCCGCCAATCGGATTTCGACTTCATCATTTCCGTGGCCAACATCATGGCCATCGCGCTGGTGCGGGCGCGAGCGCTGACGACGCTGCAAAGCGACTACCAGCGGTTGGTGGAAAAGTCGCCCGGCCACGACGAGCTGCTCGGCAACTGCGCGCCGATGCGCGACCTGAAATCGAAGATCAACCGCGTGGCCCGCGCCGGGCTGCGTGCTGGTGCGCGGCGAAAGCGGGTCGGGCAAGGAGCTGGTGGCGCGGGCGATTCATCGCGCCAGCCCGCGGGCCGATCGGCCCATGGTGTCGGTCAACTGCGCGGCGATCCCACACGACTTGATGGAGAGCCAGTTGTTCGGCCACAAGACGGGTTCATTCACCGGGGCCGACCGCGACCACACGGGCTTCTTTCAGCAGGCCGACTTGGGAACGCTTTTTCTGGATGAAGTCGGCGAGCTCACGCTCGAAGGGCAGGCCAAGCTGCTGCGGATTCTGGAAGGCCATCCATTTCTGCCAGTGGGCGCGACCGACGAAGTGAAAGTTGATGTGCGCGTGATCGCGGCCACGAACCAGAATTTGCAGAAATACGTCCGTGAGAAAAGGTTTCGCGAAGACCTCTATTACCGCCTGAGCGTGTTCGAGCTGCACGTGCCGCCGCTGCGCGAGCGCAGCGAGGACATCGCCCTTTTGGTCGATTTTTTCCTCGATCATTTGCCCGGCTGCATGGCAGGTCGAATGTGAAGCTGTCCGATCCGGCTCGCACCAAGTTGCTAGGCTATCACTGGCCCGGCAACGTGCGGCAGCTTCGCAACGTGCTGGATAGCGCGGTGGTGCTGGCGGAGGAGGATTCGATCCGGCCGCACGACCTGGCCCTGCGCGATTCGGGCAGCGGCGAGCTGGAAACGCTGCGCATCGATGAATGGGAGCGGCGGCTGATCACCGAAGCGCTCACGCGCACGGGCGACAACGTGCCGGAGGCGGCCAAGCTACTGGGCATCGGCCGGGCGACGCTGTACCGCAAGATCGAGCAATACCATATTGAAAGATGACGGGCGGGCGGTTAATACAGAGTCTCACGCAAAGCCGTCAAGGCGCAAAGTTCGAGTCAATGACAGAAAAAAAAGTCTCACGCAGAGGCGCAGAGGACGCGGAGAAAGAACACCTAATCGCCGGTATCGTGACTAATGAGTGAGTAGTGCCGTTAGCGAGGTTTAGTGTACAAGAAAATGGAATTTGATTTCCTGAAACTCTCCGCGTTCTCTGCGCCTCTGCGTAAGATCATTTGCAAATTCAGTTCTCGAGTACGGACAACCCATATGAAATTTCAATTTCCTCGAGCTTCGATGTCATCGCATTTCCTTTGCGCCTTGGCGCCTTTGCGTGAGACATTTCTGGTCGTAATGTTTGTTGCCGCGTTGCAGGTTGCGGCTCGCGCCGAGAATGAGAACTGGGATCGATTTCGCGGTCCGAATGGGGCAGGGCAGAGCGACGCGACGGGCATTCCGACCGAGTGGACGCCGGAAAACTTTCTTTGGCGGCGGCCGCTTCCCGGCGTCGGGCACAGCTCACCGGTTGTTTGGGGCGACCGCCTATTTGTGATGTCGGGCGATCCGGCCACAGGCCAGCAGATTCTGTTGGCGATCGATGCGCTCAGCGGCGCGCCGCTGTGGCAGCGGCGATTCGATTCGCCCACCTACAGCATGCACCAGTTCAACAGTTTCGCCTCCACGACACCGGCGCTGGACGATAAGCAGGTCTACGCGATGTGGCTGGACGACGGTCGCATCAAACTGGCCGCGCTCACGCACGAAGGCGACCAGGTGTGGAGCTGCGACGCCGGGCCGTTCGGCGAGAAGCACGGCTTCGGCAAGTCGCCAATCGTCGTCGATGATTTGGTTATCGTCGCGACGGATAGCGAAGCAGAAAGCGAGATCGTGGCCTTCGATAGTGCGAACGGCAAGGTTCGCTGGCGAATTCCGCGGCCGTCATGCAAGGCCTCGTTTGCCTCGCCCTGTTTGCTGGATCCTTCGGCAGAGCAAAAGCTGCTGCTAACGCTGAGTACCACGGCAGGCCTCACGGCCATTGATCCCAGATCGGGCCAAGTGGTTTGGCAAGGCCTCACCGAGGCGGTACCCGAGCGCTGCGTCAGCTCGCCAATTGTCGCAGGCGGGCTCGTATTCATTTCGTCCGGCGTGGGTGGCAACGGCAAGTTTCTTGTCGCGGCCCGTCCCGGAGACGAACAAAGCGGGCCGACGGAGGCCTACCGCATGCAGCAAAGCGTTCCTAACGTCCCCACGCCGGTTGTGGCGGGCGACTTGTTGTTTGTATGGCACGACCGCGGATACGTTTCGTGTTACGACGTGTCCACGGGCAAGAGGCATTTTCTGGAGCGCGTCGGCGGGAATTTTCACAGCTCGCCGATTCGTATTGGGGACCGCATTTTTTGTGCGTCGCGCGAAGGTGAGATGGTCGTCCTGGCTGCCGATCGTGAATTCAAGGTGCTGGCTCGCAACACCCTCGATGAACCGTGTCACGCCACGCCGGCCGTCGCGCATAACCGGCTCTACGTCCGCACCGAGTCGACGTTGCTTTGCATCGGAGAAGCGGCGGCAAATAATTAGACAAGGAGATAGGGAGACAAGGAGACAGGGAGATGCAGTTGGATACACATACCAGCTGTGTCTCCTTGTCTCCCCCTCTCCTGGTCTCCTTGTCTGTTTCCGAGCCAACCGAGTTTCCTAAAGTATGAGCGCTTCTCCACACGACGAGCGGCGCCTCACGATGCAGCTTGATCGCGCTGCGCTCGAGGCGCTGCAGCTCGAGAAGCTCAATCGCCTGCTTGCGGAGGTGAACGCCAATAGCGCGTTCTATCAGCGGAAGCTCGACGGTTGTCCCAGGCAACTCGCAAGTCTGGCCGAGTTGGCCGCGCTGCCGCAAACGTCCAAGGAAGAATTGCAGCCTGAAGCGGGCAGCGAGCCATTCGCCGCCAACCGCACCTATCCAACCGAGGGCTATGTGCGCTGTCATCAGACGTCGGGCACGCGGGGCCGGCCGCTTGTCGTGCTCGATACGGCCGACGACTGGCGCTGGTGGATCGATTGCTGGCAATATGTTTTGGACGCGGCGGACGTTACGCCTGCCGATCGCGCGCTGCTTGCGTTTTCGTTCGGCCCGTTCGTCGGTTTTTGGAGCGCGTTCGATGCGCTGGTCGCGCGCGGCGCGCTAGTGATTCCCGGCGGCGGACTCAGCAGCCTGGCGCGCCTCGAAGTGATGCGAAACGCCGGCGTCACGACGCTCTTGTGCACGCCAACTTACGCGCTGCGCTTGGCGGAAGTTGCCGCCGACAATCAGATCAATTTGCCGGAGCTGTCGGTAGAGAAGATCATCGTGGCGGGCGAGCCCGGCGGAAGCGTGCCGGCGATCCGCGACCGAATTGAAACATCTTGGGCGGCGCGCGTGATCGACCACGGTGGGGCGACCGAGATCGGTCCCTGGGGATTCGCCGATGCAGCCGGCCGCGGCATGCATGTCAATGAAGCCGAGTTCATCGCCGAGTTCGTCTCGGTCGAGACGGGCAAGCCGGCGCAGCAAGGCGAGCAGGCCCATCTCATTCTCACCACGCTTGGCCGCTTGGCCGCGCCGGTGATTCGTTATCGCACGGGCGATGTCGTACGACCGGTCTGGCCGACATGTTCCCCGCCCCGGAACGGGGAGGGGTTAGGGGACGGGCCTCGGGAAACGGCGAATCCCTCCCCTAGCCCCTCCCTTCAAGGGAGGGGGATCACGTGCGGTTTCGTGCTTTTGGAAGGCGGGATTCTCGGCCGGGCCGACGACATGATGATCATTCGCGGCATGAACGTGTATCCCACCGCGGTGGAGCAAATCCTGCGCAGTTTTCCCGAAGTCGTCGAATACCGGATGACGGCGCGCAAGCGCGGCGAGCTGGATGAGCTGGTCGTCGAGGTTGAAGACCACTTGCAACAACCCAAGCGGATCGCCGACGAGCTGCAGTTGAAACTAGGGCTTAAAATCGACGTGCGCTGCGCGCCGGCGATGTCGCTGCCGCGTTTCGACGGCAAGGGGCAGCGGTTTGTCGACCAACGGCAACGGCAGGAAAGACAGGGAACCAAGACGTAGGGTGGGTCGAGTCATACGAGACCCACCGTTAGTTAGTGCATTCCTGGTGGGTCTCGCGGAGCTCGACCCACCCTACGGCTTGTCTCGATGTCTTGCGCTAATGAAATGAGCATTCAACCGACAAAGCTTGAACTCGTGAGCCGGCGACGCACTCCGCATCACCTGGAGCGACAGCCAGGTGCGCGACTATGCGTTTCGCGAATTGCGCGACGCCTGCCCATGCGCCACTTGCCGTGAAAAGCGCAAGGCTCCACCGGCGACGACGCTGTTTCCCATCGTGACCGAGGCCGAAACCCGGCCGCTGCGAATCACTGGCATGAAGCCCGTGGGCAACTACGCTTACTCCATCGAGTTCAGCGACGGCCACGACACGGGCATCTATACGCTGGAATCGCTGCGCGAATTGGGCCACATTGTTTCGAGCTGAATGCGAAGCGCCATGAGCGGCGGCCTTTGGTGTCTGCCGTCGCGATTACGCGACAGGGACAAATTCCCGCGCCGCCCGCTCCAGCCCCGGCGCATCGGAAGGTCGCCGCGGTCGCAAGCGTGCGCCAATGCTGCCGCCCAACTCTTCCAGCCGCCAGCGGTCCTCAGGATCGCGCGTGTCGCGAGCCACGGAGGTGACGGCGTTCATCAGCCCGAAGCGAGTGCGATCCGCGACCTTGGCGAAGCGATCGAGGATTTCGGCCAGGAAGCTGTCCATGCCCAATCCTCGCATCGCCGAAAGATGAGGCATCAGGTTCAGCAGCTCATCGACTTCGATCGTAGTCGAGGAGCGGATACGGCGCATCGAGCGGGCGAAGACGCGCTTTTCGGCGCATCGGCCAATCGCCTCGCGGAGCATCGCCGTTCCCTCTTCGAGCGAGTAAATGCCGAGGCATTCGACGTGTAGCGACTCGATGGCTTGTGCCACGACGGCGCCATTGCGGCAGACCTGGCGGAAAAGGTAAGGGTGCAACCAGAGCTCATCGTCGCTTGCGCAAGGCTATGCCACCTTGCATGCGGTCTTTTGGGCGGGCGTCGGCAACGTGGGGCAGCAGCGAGCGGACGAACAATCGCCCCCGGTTGTGAAACTTGTCGGTGACTCGACCTTGGTGGCTTTTGATCTCGTCCGTGAAAATCTCCAGAATCTTTCCGCTGGTGAGCGTGCCGTCGATCATTAGGATGTCCCTCCTATGGTGCGAGGATCGTGCTGACTTCACCTCCCCAAATTTTCGGGCACGTTTTCTAAAAACACAACAAAAAATCGCGTGCCAATGCTGGCCCTGAAACCCAGTTTGCCAACAACCACGTAATAATTGTTCGCCAGGCCTTGCGAAATTATTCAAGGCCGCATCTTATGGGGCCATCGAGATTTACTGCGCACGACCTACGATTTGGCTGACATGGAATGGCTCGCCGCCCCGATTGATTGGGCCAAGTCGAACCAGACGGTGCTCTGGTGGTTGGTCGCTGGATCCATCGCGCTGTTCCTATTGACCCCCATTGCCGTCGCCTGGGCAATCGTTCGACTGCCCGAAGATTACTTTGTCCACAAGCGCCGGAAGCCGTTGGAATCGTGGCAACACCGCCCGGTGCTGCGCAGCTCACTGCTCATTGCGAAGAATGTTTTAGGCATCGTGCTGGTTATTGCCGGCGTGTTGATGCTGCTGGTGCCCGGGCAAGGCTTGCTGACGATCGTGGCGGGCCTGATCCTGCTCGACTTTCCCGGCAAATTCCACCTCGAACGACGCCTCGCCACGCAGCGCCACGTCTGGCGATCGATCAACTGGCTTCGCAAGCGCTTCGGCCGCCCGCCGCTAGAGCGGCCAAAGTGAATTGAGCAATGCTCCATTTGTCACGCTGTTGGCGGTGCGCCGAATCGTAAGCAGCCGCAGCGCATGTAAAAGGCCGGCGAGGCACTCTGGCCCGCCGGCCAAATGATTACTAAGAATGCGAACTATTCTTCGCTGCCGGTATTGGGAATCGGCGGCAGGCCTGGGATGGCGGTTGCATCGTCGGCCGGGTCGCTGCCGGCGCTTCCGTGTTAGAAGTGCCCTCGCCGTTGGTTGCCGGCTTAGCTTCTTCCTTTTTCTCCTTCTTCTTGACAACGTCGTTGCGGCCGAGGCGGATCTTCTTGAATACATCGTCTGGCACCACGAAGTACCAGTCGCCGAAGCGAAGGTTGAGGTCCTTCACATTCTCGCGGCCTTTCTTGAGCGATTCCTGATACTCGTCGAGCTTGCGCTGGTTCTCCTGCTCGATCCGCTTCCGATCAGCGATGACTGTCTCGAGCTGCTTGGCCTTATCGTCGCCAGCGGGTTGTGCATCGCTTGTCGTTTCCTGACCGGCTTCAGTACCGGCCACTGGTGTGGCGCCGGCCGGCTCATCGCTCGCGGGTTGCTCCGTCGCTGCTGCTGCGGCGGGTTCGGTACCTGCTTGGTCTTCCGATTGATTTTCGCCCGGGGTGGCCGACGGATCTTCAGTTTCCTCGGCGGGCTGTGCAGCAGCCTCGCCGGGGGCGGACTCCGTTTCGTTTTCTTCGGTTGGATTTGATTCGTCTTGAGCGGGATCGACAAAGGGTGAGGGCGGTGAGGCTGCTTCCTGATCGTCTTGCTCGATGGATTCGGTCGCGCCCCCGGCCGCTGAAGCGGCCTCCTCGTCTGTGGTTTCGCCCTCTGTGGTTTCGCCGTCTGAGGATGGAGTATTTTCTTCGGCGTTCCCGGCCGCTGAAGCGGCCTCGCCGGGCGCGGCATCGCCGGATGGCACCGCGGAAGGATTCGCTTCCGTTGATTGATTCGCGCCGGCGGGCAACTCAGGGAGCTGTTCCAACTCCGGCTGCTTCACGGCGTTCTCATTGAAGCGGGCCATCACGAATAGATAACGATTGACGCCAGCCCCATCGGCCGGCTTCTCGTCAGCCTCTGTTTTCGCCGTGGCGTCGGCCTGCTGCTGTCCGTCGCTACCGGCGCTCGTGAGGTCGCCGAACCGCAGCACGTACTCCGTGCCGTTTTTCATCGTCGCGACGACCTCGCCGTCGCTGGAGATGATGTCGCCCGCGGCCTGGTCCTCGCCAGGCGCGGCCGTGAAACCTTTCATCATCAGGTCCAAGCGCGTCTCGCGGTTATTCAAAAAATCGGTGCCTGCCTTGAGGTCCTGGCTCAACCCGGCCGGCTTGCGCACGACATCGACGATCTGCAGATCGTCCAGCGCCGTCTTCAGGCCGTTGAGCTTCTCCGCATTCAGTTCTTCGTCTTCCGCTAATGCGAAGTCGACATATTGGCCTTCGCCGCCTGACTTGGCATCGAACTGTTTCAAGCTTACCGCGTTCCATTTCGAATCGGTGTCGTTGTATGCGAGCGTCATATCCGCGCGGCGATCGCGGTCGATGGCAATCGCCAGTTGGCCGTCGGGCGTAATGCCTTGCACCAGCTCGGCCGAGTAATCCTTGATAGCCACCTGCTGCAAGTCCCAGGAATTCAGCTTGAGAAGGTCCTTCTCGATCCAGTCCTCGAAATTCGTAGTGAGCTTGGTGGGATCGATTTCGATGACGTAGACGACGTCGCGGTCGGCCTCGCGCGCATAGCGCTGCCCTTCGGCATCCTTCACCGCTTTGCCGATGATCAGGTCGACCATCGGTTTGCTGTTCATGTCGGACATAGTGACGCGCGTGCCCACTCCTTTTTGGCCTTGCTCCAACTTGGGCGAGAGCGGATCCATCACGCCGTACTCCTCGTGATCGCCGGCGCTCTTGGAGGCGACGCCGAGAATCTTGCGGTCCATGAGCGACGTGGCTGCCTCGGCCATCTGCTGGGCCGCGTCGGCCGGATAGTCGCTTTTCGAGGGGATCGACCACAGTCCGTTCTTTTCAGCCACCTCGAAACTGCTGAGGTCGGCCGTGGCCTCGTCGAAGCGGACGATGCGCAGTCGCTTGGCCTCATCGGGCGACTCGAACTCGTCGGTGAGGTTCTGGCCGATGAGCTCATTGTCGTCCAATTCGGCCGACTTGGGCTGTGTCACCAGCCCGATCACGATAGCCAGCATTCCGATGACGACGAAGGTGATTGTTTTTGCGTTTTCAGTCATATCCGAGCTCCATTTGCCGCCATCGCCGCATGTACGTCATTCACTTGAGCCACAGAGTTCACAGAGAACACGGAGGAGACAACAGCGCTTCGTTACAAAACACTTGTCGCCTGCGCCAGTATTCAGCGAGCATGTTATCGAGCTATAAAGGTCTTTCGGTCTCTGTGATCTCTGTGGCTAATAGTTCGTGGATTTGTTTGTGATTTTTCCATCACGCTGCGACTTCTTCTTGCGCGGCCGTAGCGCAGGCGGCGCGTGTCGACGCCTTCCTGCTCCGCCTTGCGGCGATGGAAGAAGACGAAGAACGCGAGCAATATGGGCAGGATCGGCGGCAACAAAACCGCCAACAATTTGTAGCGGTCCTGCACGCTGCGAATCTTCGAGGCCAGCTCGCGCTTGCTTTGCTTTACGCTTTGATCCCGCTCCTTTTCGGAGCGGCTGATGTTCACGTCGCGGGTTTTTTGCAGGCGGATCCGCTCGCGTTCAAGAATCTGCATGCGAGCCCGCGGATCAAGGTCCGTGCGATTTTCCAGCTCCGCGATCTTCTTGCTGAAATCCTCGCGCGCCGTTTCAATGTCCTTGCTGGCTTCGTCGTACCACTTCATCTGTTCGTCGAGCGACTTCTTGCGAGATTCCTGCGTGGCCTCTTCGATCTTCGTCAGGATGCGATGGCCCGGCATCCGTTTGCGCAGCTCGACGAAGCGCTCATCCTTGGCCAGCGAATCGAGAATGTTCAAGACGAACGTAACGTTCTGAAAATTGAAATCCGCGACGAGATCCGGGTTTTGACCGATGGCTCGGATCTCGAAGATGACCGGTGCGATCCAGTCGATGTCGGCGACAACGACCGCGTTGATGGGCGTCTTTTCTGGAGCTTTGCCGGCGAGCGGGTCGGCGGTGGTGGACGCGGGGTTGGCAGGATCGTTCCCGGCCGCTGAAGCGGCCTCGCCGGGTGGTGTATCTTGGTCACCGCCTTTGCCGTCGTCGGATAAGTAGAGACCGGCATCCGCGGTCACGTTGCCGGTGACGCGCGCGGCGACGATGTACGCTTCTTCCGTCATATTCCTTCGCACGCCAAGCTGCCGGCCCATGCGCACGGCCATGTCCATTTCCTGGAACGAGATCGTGCCACTCTTTCGACCCGTAACGGCAAGTCGACTGAATTCGAGTTTCGTGTCGCTCGCGGGGCGGAACGAGCCGGCCATCAGGAACAGCACCTGCTGCATGCCGCGCGAGATCTCGTCGTTCGGATCGAACGGATGAAGCGTGCCGTGGCCGCCTTCAGCGAGGTTCTGGTCGATGAACAGCCACTCGGGCTGCACGAACGGGCCAAGCTCCGGCAGCGGATTGAAATCCTGCCACACGATTTCATCGCCAATCATTTCGACTCCCAGCAGCTTCCATAGCTGCGAGATGTCGCCCTTGGGTTGAGGAGGACCACCGCCGCCGCCGAACATTCCTCCCATCATGCCGCCGGCCGGCCGCTTGGGCTGCGCCGTTCCGACGACGTCTGGATACAAACCGGGCCAGGGGAACGGATCTTCGAAAACGGCCGTCGGCTGACCCGCTCTTACTGCTTCGACAAAATGATCCATCGCCTCGGGCGACAGCCCGGACGGCTGGACCGCCAAGAGCACGTCGTACTTCTCGGTGATCGGCCGCGAAGGATCGACTTCCACAACGTCATACTGCTTCTTCAGCTCCTCGATCATTTGCGATTCGTCGGTGGGTCCTTGCATCGAGAACCCGCCGAAAAGCTGAACATCCGTCTTGAGCACGCCCAACCGCTTTCGTTTTTGATTGGCGACCGTGCAGATCGAGCGCACCAGCTCGTATTCGATGGGGATGCCCTTGTCGATGAACGGGATCACGACGCGGTCGAGGCCGGAGCTGAACGCGGCGCCAAGGAAGATTTCTTCCACCTCGGCGCGCCGCGCACGGTGGCTCGCACTTCGCGCGGCTCGATGCCGTAGGCCTTTTCGGCCGTGGCCGCTGCCTCGCTGAAGTTGTCGATCTCATGCACGTCGACCTGAATCTTGCCGCCGCTCATCGAGCTGAGCTCGGTGAGCGTCGAGAGCAGGTTGAGCTTGTGCGCCGCATACTCGGCCGGCATTTGCGGACTGACGTAGGCATCAATCTTGATTGTCTTGACGCCCTCGTCGGCTTGCAGCTCGTTGACCAGCTTCTGCGTACTGGATGAGAGGGAGTTCAATCGCTCGCTGGTGATGTCGGCCCGCAGCGAGTTGTGGTACGAGAAGAACATGTTGACGCCCACGGCGATCGCCACCAAGCCCAGCGCGCGGGCCAGGTAATGGGCCCACATCGACTCATCCTCTTCGCGTCCGCCCCAATGGCGCCGCCCGATGAGGACCATGCTGATGTAGAGCATCACAACCGTAATCATCACAAAGTAGCTGATGCCGCTGATGCTGATCACGCCGCGGGCAAAATCGCCAAATTGCTCGGTCGCGCTCCAGCGCTTAATCGCTTGCGCTAACGCGGGATTCTTAACGATCCAGTCGGCCACCCCGAACATGGCCAGCGGCAGGTTGAAGATCATCCCCAGGGTGAAACCCACGGTGAGGTTTGATGTCAGGAATGAGGCCACCATGCCGATCGCCAGCATCGCCAGGCCAATGAACCAATAGCCGATGAAGCTGCCGACAAACAGCCCGCCGTCCGGCGAGCCGAGGCCGTAGGCGAAAACCAGGTAAATGGAGAACATCGAGAACAAAAGCGCGACGGTGTAAATCGCGACGGCTGCCAGGTACTTTCCGAACACTACGTCGGTGTCGCTCGCCGGAAGGGTGAGCAGCAATTCATCGGTATGCTGCCGCCGCTCCTCGGCCCAGATGCTCATCGTGATCGCTGGGATGAACACTAGCAGAATGAAAGGCAGCCACTTGTTGAGCTGGTCGAGGTTGGCCAGGTTGTTGCTGAAAAATTCCGGCGGCCAGAACGCAGCCAGCGCCGAGAGCATCACGAATACGCAGATGAACACGTATCCGGTCGGATTGGAAAAATAGCTGACGAAATCGCGCCAGAAGATCGATTTCAGAACGGTCCAGTTCATGGTTTTATCTTGTTAGGTTCTTAGCGTCGGCGGCCACGCCGACTTTACTTGTGTTCGCTTTGTTTTTCGAAAACAACGAAACTCACGCGTACGCCGACGACAACTGATGGAAGCGCTCATCCAGATTCTTTTCCTCAGCAGCAAGCGCCGCCGGTGTGCCGTCGAATACCAGCCGTCCTTCGTTGATGAAAATCACGCGGTTGCACATCGCTTCCACCTCTTGAAGGATGTGCGTCGAAAGCAAGATCGTCTTCGTCTCACCGATGCGGCGGATCGTGTCGCGCACTTCGCGAATTTGATTCGGGTCCAGGCCGGCAGTCGGCTCGTCGAGGATCAGTACATCCGGCTCGTGCAGCAGGACCTGGGCCATGCCCACGCGCTGCCGAAAGCCCTTCGATAGCTTGCCAATCGGTTTGCCGATGACGCTGCTCAACTTGCATAGGTCGACCACTGTGCCCAGCCGCTCGTCGATCTGGTCGCGCGACAATCCGCGGGCCTTGCCGAAAAACGTGAGCAGGCTGCGCGGCGTCATGTCGGGGTACAGTGGTCCGTTCTCTGGCAAGTAGCCCAAGTGCTTGGCCCCCTCTAAGCGGTGCGTCGCCATATTGAAGCCCGCGATTCGGGAGGTACCGGCCGACGGGGCGACGTAGCCGGTCAGCAGCTTCATCGTCGTGCTCTTGCCCGCGCCATTGGGCCCCAAGAATGCCGCAACCTCACCCTGCTTGACGGTGAAGGTGACATCGCGGCATGCGGCGAAATCGCCGTAAAACTTCGACAAATTGTCGGCCTCGATCATCGCGGTGCGCTCGGTCGCGCCACGATCCGCCGTGGAAACTTTTGGCCCGGCTTTTGGTGTCTTAGCTGCCGTGGGACTCATCGCTTGAATTGCTCCGCTGTGCTCGGTCGCGAGTTTGGTAAGGATTCCGGCTATTGCTCTAAGTTGCTGAGGCCTTGCGACTTCAGCGACGATTTTGAAGATTTCCGCTGTGGTTTGGATTTGTCAGGTGGGATCGCCTGACCGGCCTTGGCAGGCCGGCTGCCGGCGATGGGGCAGAAAGCCCGAATGGAAGCCGGCGACACCGCCGAACGCCGCAGGCCCGCTCGTAGAAGGGTAACCGCTCAGACCGGCGGGTGTCTATACCCGCTTACGGTCGGGCGAGAAGGGAAGTTCGCGGCCAAGACGCCGTTTTTTGCGAAAAAATTCCGCGTAGGGTGGGCACCGCCCACCAACCCATGAACCGGAAAACGCATACGATTCGGAGTACGTGGTGGCCAATGCCCACCCTACTTTATTCGCGGCGGATAGCCGTGAGATGTCGCCGCCAGTTTGCGTCGTCCGTTTGAGGAGAATCCGTGCGCAGGTGCACGCCGCGGGATTCCTCGCGGGCCAGGGCCGCCTCGACCATCAAGCTGGCGACGGTGAGCATGTTTTGCAGCTCCCAACCGCTCGGGTCGGTGAATTGCCGCGACAGGGCATAGCCACACCAGCGGCGGATGGTTTGTGCGGCGTCGGCGAGCTGCGGGCCATTCCGTCGCACGCCGGCCGCGCGCCACATCAGGCTCTTAAGCGAGTTGCGGATGTCAACCAGGTCGAGCGGCTCCTCATGCTGCTGGGCTGCGGGATTCTCGAGGGGAATCGCGCGGAACGAATCGGTTTCCTTGAGAGCGGCGGCCGATGCGCCTGCGCCGGCATGTGCCCCATAAACCAATCCTTCCAGCAGGCTGTTGGACGCCAGACGGTTCGCGCCGTGGAGGCCGCTGCCGGTTACCTCGCCGGCCGCCCACAAGCCGGGGACCGTCGTGCGCCCGTCGTGGTCCACCGTCACGCCGCCGATCATGTAGTGAGCGCCGGGCCGCACGGGAATCGGATCGGTGGCGATGTCGATGCCGAACTCGGCGCAGGTACGGGCAATGCCTGGAAACCGTTTGCGAACGTGCTCGGCCGGCAGGTGGCTCAAATCCAGGAACACGCTGGGTTGCCGCGTCTTTTCCATTTGCGCAACAATCGCCTGGCTCACGACATCGCGCGGCGCGAGCTCGGCCCGCTCGTCGTAGTCGGGCATGAAGCGGCGGCCGGTCGAGTCGATGAGCCGCGCGCCCTCGCCGCGCATGGCCTCGGTGATGAGGCTGCGGCTGCCGCCTGCGATGTACAGCACCGTGGGATGGAACTGCATGAACTCCATGTCGCGCAGCTCCGCGCCCGCGCGATACGCGAGTGCATGGCCATCGCCGGTGGCGACTTCGGGGTTCGTGGTTTCGCGATAGATCTGGCCGGCGCCGCCGGTGCAGAGGATGGTTTGCTTGGCCCACACGAACGTGCGGCCGTGGTCGGCGTTCCACACCAGCGCGCCGCGGCAGCGGCCTTCGTGCGTTAGCAGGTCGATCGTGAACGTGTTGGTCCAGATCTGGGCATCGAGCTCCGTGCGTGCGCGCTGAATCATCGCCCGCATGACTTCGAGGCCGGTGGCGTCGCCCAGCGCGTGCACGATGCGGCGATGGCTGTGCCCGCCCTCGCGGCCGAGCAGCAGCTCGCCCTGCTCGGTGTCGAAGTGGGTGCCCCACTCGATGAGCTGGCGAATATGATCCGGCGCCTCGCGGACGACCATCTCGACGACTTCGCGGTCGCACAGATTGGCGCCGGCGGTGAGCGTGTCCTCGACGTGATTTGAAAACGTATCCTGCGGGTCAAGCACGCTGGCGATGCCGCCCTGGGCGTACGCGCTGTTGGACTGCTCCATCGTGTCCTTGGTGATCACCAGGAGCGAGAGCCGCGGGTCGATCGCCATGGCCGCCCGCAGCCCAGCGATGCCGCCGCCGATCACGAGCACGTCGGCGAAGTGGTGCGGAATCCGCTTAGGATGGAACGGCACCAGGTAGCGGGGGACGTCGCAGGACATTATGAAAATGACGAATGACGAATGAACGAATGACGAATGGACAGGAGACGATGGCTGGTTTCGTCATTCGTCATTCGGGAATTCGTCATTCTACTCCGCCTCGTCCCGCCCGGCGCGCGAGATGCCGCGATTGTATTTCTGCAACTGGTCTCGGTATTTGGCCGGCACCGGGCCGCGGAAGCCTTCGCGCAGGTCGCGCTGGCGGTCGTCTTTTTGAATGCTTTGCTGAAGCGCGCCGGGCGCAGTCCCAAGCTGCGCAGGGCCTCGTCGAGTTCACGATTCGCCGATTCGCCTGCTGGATCGTTGCGCCGCGCGGCCTCCTTGCGCTGGTTCCATCGATCGATAAATCGCCGCAGGTCTTCCTCCGTCCAGCCGAGGTCCTTGAGCAACTGGTCGTCAACATCTTTTTTGTTGAGCTGGTCGGCTAACTTGTCGAGCACGAGATCGGTTTGCTTGCGGGCGTAGTCAAGGTTGGCCTCGTCGCCCGGGGGCGCTTCGCCTTGTGATGAGCGCGAGGGGCCGTCGGTGCCCATCTCGTCGCCGTCGCCGGTAAGCTCGCCGCCTTGCTGATCGCCAGGTTCGCCGTTTTGCTCAGGGTTTCGATCCTGGCTCTGGTTCTTCCCGTCCGCTGAAGCGGACTCGCCGTTCTTTTGTCTGCTTGTCGTCTTGTTCCTTGTTCATTCGATGCGCTCGGTAGACCGCCTTCGGTGGTGCCCTCCTCGCCGTTAGACGGCTCACTGTCTGAGTTCCCCTCAGACTGGTTTTCCGCGTTGCCGGCTTCGCCGCCGGGTTTTTCGCCTTGGCCTGGTCGCTGCTTCGTGCCGCGACCATGGGTTTCGCCGCTCGTCTGACCCGTGCGGTCGCTGGCCTTTGCGTCGGTGCCGGCGTTGGGCGATGCGTTGCCGGTGCCTTTTTCCGATGATTCGCCCCCGCCTTCGTCGGCCGATTGGTTCTGCCCGTGGCTACCCGTTCCTTCGCGTGGAGTTTTTTGGCCGCCGCCTTCTTCGCCGCCGCCCGCTTTGTCGCCGCCTTCTTCGCCCTGCGAATCGCTTTCGCGCTTACCGCGGGCGCCGGCGGCGGGTTCCTTCTCGTCGGATTGCTCGCCATCGCTGCCGGTTTGCTCGCGTTTTTCGGTGGGCTTCATCTCGGGCTGCGAGTTGGGTGCGCCCTCGCTTTGCTCTTGATTGCCCGCGCCGACTCGCCCTTCGTTGCGGTTTGCTGCCCGCCGGGCGATTTTTCCTGGTTCGTCGGCGTCGCGCGGTTTCTGATCGGAGTCTTCAGGGAGATCGTCCTGTCGCGTTTCGGCGCCGGTTCCTTCGCCTTGGTCGTTGGTGCGCTCGCCGGTTTGATTTTGTTGCGCGGCGTCGCGCTGCTCGCCTTGTTGTTTCCCGTCCGCTGAAGCGGACTCGCCATCGCGTTGTTCGTTTTGATCCTCCCCGTCCGCTGAAGCGGACTCGCCGTCGGTTGCGTCGTTTTTGTCGTGTGGTTCGTTGTTCTGCTCTCCTTGTCTTTGCTCATCCGATGCGTTCGGTTGACCTTCGGCGGGTTCATCGCGAGTTCAGATCGCCGCTGCGCTCGAGGTGCTTCTCGATGCGTTTGAACGCTTCGGCGTCGTTGTCGCCCTCGGAGGAAACGGGCGCCGGCTCGGCGTTTTCGGTGCCATTGGGTTTGCCGTTTTTCGATGGTCGCCCGGAGTTATTCTGATCGGGACGGGAGCCCGCAGACGGCGATCCTTCTTGGGAGGAATCATCGCCCGCGGTTCCCTCGCCGGTTTGTTCACCTTGCTGGTTTTTGCTTTTGCTTTGTTCGCCTTGCTGGTTATTGCTTTGGCTTTGTTGCCCTGTTGGCCGTCTTGCTGCTCGGAGCGGGCGGGGTTGTTCTCGGTGCCGGCGCCTTGTTGCCCGTCGGCTGGAGGGGACTGGCCTTCGCGCTCTTGGCTTTCGTTCTTCCCGTCCGCTGAAGCGGACTCGCCGTTGCGCGGCTCACCTTGTTGCCCGTCGGCTGAAGCGGACTCGCCGCCGTTTTGTTGCTGGCCGTCTTGGGCTTGGCCGTCCTGGTTATCTTGGTTCGGCTGGCCGCCTTGATTCGCTTCGCCTTGTTGGTTGCTTTCTTGTTGCTGCTCGTCCCCTTGTTGCTGTTGGGTTGCCTTGTTGCGGCTTCTGATCTCGCTGCGCGATTCGATCCGGCGGCGGCTGCCCGGCGTCGGGCGAGACGATGCGCAGCAGCTTGCGTTCTGATTCGGCCACGTTCGCATTCGGGGCGCGGTTGTCGCCGGCCGTCACCCAATACTGCACGACGTCGCCCGACTTCAATCCCTTCGCGCTCGGCTTGAATTGATAGCGACCGGTGAATCGGCCCGTGTGCTCGCGCGCGAGCAGCGGCTCATCGATGACGCTTCGGCCGGCCACTTCGCCGTGCAGCCGCACTTCGGCCAGGGCAAAGTCGGGATCGATAGCGTCCACTTCAATCGCGACCGAGTCATTCAATCGCACGTCGAGCGATTTCTCTTGCGGCAGGCGAATCGCCGTTTCGGGCACCAGGTCCGGCTCGACGACGATCGGATGCTTCACTGGATCGCGATTCGGTCGGTCATCCTCGTTGTTGAATCGGAGCACGTAGCTGGCGTGACGCGGCGTTTGCCGGTCTTCGCGCAGCTCGAGAGCAAAGGATGCCCGAGCGTTCGTGCCGTTCGCCGTCATCGTAAGATCACGCCGGCCATCCGCGTCGAAATCGACCTGCGCCTCTTTGATTGGGCCGTTCGCGCGGGCATGAACGGTGACGCGCGTGCCTTCGATCGCGCGAATGTCGCCCAGGTCTTCAACACTCCGATCGACGTAGCCAGTGTAATCCGGGAAATCGTACTCCACGCGCTCGACAAGGATCGAAGGCGCGGGCACGACCGTGACGGCGTAGTCGAGCGAACGGGCATCGCCGGCTTCGATGCGATACTTGAAACTTTGCGTCAAGCCGAGCTTGTCGCCCGCCGAAGCTTCGTCGGGCAGCCGAGCTTCGAATCGCAGGCCATCGCGCGAGAGCTTCATTTCGAGCGGTTTGTCGACGGCCTGGCCATCGCCCGTCGTATAGCGGAGCAGCACCGGATCGTTTTCATGGATGCCACGGACGTCGGCGGAGACGGTGAGGGATTCGCCGCGTGATACCGTGAGCGTGCCGGGCTTCACATCGTTGATCGTGACGCGGCTCGCGGGCACGATGTCGCGCCACGGCATGAGTACACGCTCGGCGGCCACGAACGGGTCCTTCGGCGAAAAGAGCTTGTAAAGCGCGGCTACGGCAACCAAGGCGAGCAAACCATAGCCGACGCGAATCAACAGCGAGCGATCGACGGCCGCGTCGACGGGAACGCGCGTAAGCCGCTGGGCGGCCTGCTCCTCGAGCGTCTTATACACGGCGTCGGAAATCTCGGCGCGGTGCTGACGAAACAGAAGCAGATTGATGAGGCTGTTTTTCAGCGTGGGACTGCTGCGCTCAATCGTCTGGGCGGCATAAACCGGATTAATCGCGCGTCGCAGGAGCGGCCAAAGTCGCCGAAATGCGAAATAGCCGATGCCGCCGACTAGAATCGCAAACAACAGGCTTCGCACGGCAACGGGAAGTCCGCCCGGCACCAGCCAGTGCTCGACTATTGCCACCGCCAACAAGAATGCGAGTACGCCGGTTGCCAGCAGTACCAGTGAAGTGGCCAGGTCAACGAGCTTGACGGCACGGCGCGTGTTTTTGATCTGCGTGTCGATGTACTCGTCGTATTTGACGAGCTTCGACTCGATCGCTGGACGTGGCGCACGGGGGGGTGTGAGTTGTTCGACGGCCATGATGGTGACAGCAGGACTGTGAGAATCGCTATTATTCCATTCGTGCGAATTATTCCATTATACCGCGTGGTGGCAGTACATCGGACTGCATGTCATTTTTTGGCCTGAAAGGCCACGATGTGAAAGCCCAGGGCGAAGCCCTGGGTTGCGGATCAAGATGGATTTCGAAGCCCTGAAAAGGGCGGAATATGCGTCCTAGTATGCCGCCCTTTCAGGGCTTTTTCGTCAAGATGATCGGCATAGTCCCAGGGCTTCGCCCCTGGGCTATCATATTGCGCCCTTTCAGGGCGTTCGATGCAGGGATTTGCATCTTCCGCGTTAAAACGTGCATGCTTGACGGCCACTCTTTCCGCGAAATTGTCAGCGAGCGACGCCAAGGTCTGGCGCCAAGCTTGCTGCGTGGCGTGCTGCGTGCGGCGGAGGTGCCCTATTCGCTGGCGGTCGGCTGGCGCAATTGGCGTTACGATCGTGGTCATGCCTTCGTGCGCGGAGTCAGCGTTCCTGTGATCAGCGTCGGCAATCTAACGCTCGGCGGCACCGGCAAAACACCGATGGTCAAATGGCTGGCCCAGTCGCTTCGCACTCGTGGGATTCGATCGGCAATTGTCAGCCGCGGCTATCGAGCGAGGAGCGTGGAGCACGGAGCCGGGAGCAAGAAGCAAGACGGCCGGAGCGGTAATTCGAGCCTAATACTCCCCGCTCCCGGCTCCCCGCTCCCCGCTCTCAATGACGAAGCGATGGAGCTCCATCGGTCGCTGCCTGATGTGCCGCATGTGCAGAATCCCGATCGCGTCGCGGGCGCAGAGCGCGCCATTGAAGAATTCGGCTGTCAGGTAGTGTTGTTAGACGATGGTTTCCAGCATCGGCGGCTGGCGCGGGATCTGGATATTGTGCTGCTCGATGCGCTCGAGCCGTTTGGGCTCGAGCACGTGTTTCCACGCGGCACCTTGCGCGAGCCGCTCGTTGGTTTGCAAAGGGCGCACGTTATCTGCCTGAGCCGGGCCAGCGCCATTCCGGCGCATGAGCGCGAGGTGATTCGCCGCCGTGTTGCGAGTTTTGCACCGAATGCTGTGTGGTGCGAAGCGGCTCACTCGCCGACGAAGTTAGTTAATGCGTCGGGCGAGTCGCAGCCTGTGGAGTTACTGGCGGGTAAGCGCCTCGCGGCGTTCTGCGGCATCGGCAATCCGGCCGGCTTTCTACATACGCTCGAATCGACAGTCGCGCGGCTTGTCGCCTGGCGGGAGTTTCCGGATCACCATGCGTTTGGGCCGGCGGATGAAAAAGAGCTTGAAAAATTTGTTGCGCGCTCTGATGCTGACCTGGCAGTGTGTACGCACAAAGATATAGTGAAGCTGCGACGAGACGAAGTCGCGGGTGTACCGCTGTGGGCGGTCGAAATTGAGATGCAGTTCCTCAGCGGCCGCGAATTGATTGAAGAACGGGTGAAGCGCGTTATGGATGGCGATGGCCGTCAGCCCGCGGCTTTGCCGGGGGTTAATTCACGCCCCAAAACTTCGCGATGAAAACGCGAGCGACTAATGCAAAACCCCCGGTGGAGCCGGGGGCTGTCGCGCGTGACGATGACTTGAGTGTGCGAAGTTATCGGGCGACGCAAACTTCGATGGCATTTTCCAGTTGCTCGTCTTCCAGAATGCCCATCGCCGCGTGCTGGGCGAGCTGCTTGGTGTAATAGGTGGCGCACTGGCCTTCGAGCACGACCGTTCGATCGAGGATCCGCACCGAAAGTTTGCGGACGCGGCCGGGAAGCCGCGACTCGATTCGCTGGCGGATCGCAATTGTCAACTGACGATTGCGTTCAGACCGGTCATGCGATGGGATTGCCGGCGCCGCAGTGAACGGGCCGGCTGGCGAGAGCAGCACTTCGTCAATTGGCTCGTCTTCTGTAGAGACGGCGCTTAGCGTTTCGCGCCATGTCGCTACAGCAGATGGCCTACCGTGCCCTGACGGCGAGAGCGACTTGCGCTCAGCAGACGAGACGTGTTTACGGCCAGCGCGTCGCATGGGCGTCATCCTCGGCGATGTAAGGGTCTGCGACCTCGATCGCAATCGCCTGCCCTAACCAAATCCTGCGCGGCCCCCGGTCAATGAACGTTCCAACCGTGGCACGTTCGCTCGAGTCGTATCAGCAGTTGTGCCGGCAACTACGCGAGCGACAATGCGGGGCAAGGGGCAATCTATCGCTCTGGAATTGCGACTGTCAATCGCAATCTTCGTGACCATGTGGTGCTAGACGCTCAATGCTAGCAGGACACGACGTGGCGAGCAAAATCAATCTTCAATTCCGGCTAATTCGCACAAGTTCGCGGCAGCCACTGGTTGCGGGCAGCTCCACACGAGAAAGAACAGCGCCTCGCGGCACCAGCGGCCGGCCGGGTGGCCCACGACATAACCCGAACCTTTGGCGGCGGCCAGCGCGGCCTGGCTTGCGCAGGACGAGGCTGTTGGCGCGCTGGCGCAGCGATTCCTTGCTGACGGTTGTGGCCGGTCCTACGGTTGTGCGCGGGTCTCCAGACCCCGCACGAGCGACAATGTCTGCGGGGCCGGGAGACCCGCGCACAACAGGTGCGGGGTCGGGGGACCCAGGCACAACATTGCAGGTGGTGTCGCCGCGCCACGCCGAGCAGATCGTTAAGAAGTCGTGAATGTTCGGCGCGGAGTGCGCCCGCAGGTTGCTGTAAGTCGGCGCGGCGTGTGACCTCAGCTGACAGGAAATCGATGGCAGCGCCCGCCAGGCCGATGGCGAGCGTGGATGTTTCGTGGCCGCCGGTGCTGGCGCCGATGCCGCTGGCCATCACGTTGGGAAGGGGGCCGGCGATGAGCCAGTCGTCCGTTACTTCGACGCCATCGAGTTGCACCGGCCCGGTGGAACTGGCCGATACGCCGATGAGTGGAAGTGGATCGGGCACGGTTAGTCCGGGCGCATTGCGCGGCACGGCAATCAGCAGTTGGCGGTCGGTGGGCTGGCCGTTTTGCGTTTCGGTCGCAGCCAGGACCAGCACATCGGCTGCGGCGCCGCCGGTGACCCATGGCGACATGCCATCGAGTCGAAAGCCGCCCGTGATTGCCTCGGCGGTTAGCACGGGCTTCGCCAGGTGCCGCCGGCTGGTCGTGAGATGCGAGATGCCGACGGTTGCAAAGAGCTCACCGCTGGCGAGACCAGGCAACAGCCGCTGCTTCAGTTGTTCATTGTCGCAGCCGGCGATCCGCCGGCACGCGCCGGTGCGCTGCGTGATAATGAACGTCGTCGTGAGACAAGCGGCGCTGAGGGCCAGATAGCCGCGAACGATTTGCTCTTCGTCCCAACCCTGACCACGCCACCTGGGGTCCAAGAACCACTCATACACGCCGTATTCCGCACAGGCGCAACTGCTCGGCGGGCCAATTCCCATTGCGATCAAGCTCGACGGACAGTTCGCGCAGCTGATCGCAAAGCTCGTTTAGTGCGGGACCGTCGGGCGATTTGATTTTGGAGGACACGCCCTTAATTGTTATCGATTGACGCTCGCACAGAAAGCCGCGGCGGGCACTGCAGTGCAGCCGAGGTAGGTCGCGGTCGTATGGCGTAAGTCAGGTTGGCCCTCAGTCTTCCGCGAACGCGTAGAGGTGGCCGGCGGTGCGGATGTAGAGCGTGTCGTCGGCAATGGCAGGCGTGGCGGCGACTCGTTCGCCGAGCGCTGGGTTTTCGGCGACCTTTTCCGGTTTGTCGGTCGCGCCCTTGAGAACGGTGACGATGCCTTCGACGAGCGACGTGAAGTAGATGTTTCCATTGGCGGCCACGGGCGATGCATAGTAATTGCCTGACGCGATTGCGCGGCGCTGATAAATTTCGTCGCCAGTCTCCGCGTCGTAGGCGGTGACGATGCCGCCGTCTTTGACCATCACGTATTGGCCGCGATAGAGGATTGCGGTTGGCACGTAGGGCAGGCCCTTTTTCTTTATCCAGCGGACGTGCGATTGCGTCACGTCGCCGGTGCCGCCGGGCTTGAGGGCGAAGGCGCTGTTGCGCGCGGCCGCCATGAATTGCAGAATCGTGTCCCATTCCTGGCGGGTAATCTTGCCGTCTTTGTTCATGTCCTGGTTGCTGAAGAAGTCCTTGAGGAAGGTGTCGTTAGCTTCTTCCTTGGAGACTTCGCCATCCTTATCGTCGTCGCTAGCTTGCGCGATCAACTGGTCGAACGTGGGCATTTTGAAGCCGTCGCTTTCCGTTGGATCGCCGGGCGACCAGCCCGCGAAATATAAATCGCCATTGGCCACGACGGGCGATGCGCAAGCGGCGGAAGGCATTCCTTCGACGTGCCATTTTTCATCGCCGTTCGCGAGATCGTATCCGATCATTCGGCCGAAACCGGGCACAGCGATTTGTGTGCCCTCTGCCGTCTGCCACACGGCCGGCGTGGCGTATCCACTCTTGGATTCGCGTTTCTTTTCCCACTTGGGCCTACCGGTCGCCAAGTCTACGGCGATGATTTTTGGGTCGGTCATCTCATCGCGAACGAGGATCACTGTTCCATCGGCGATTACGGGCGACACGCCCGTGCCGAAGTCGCCCGCTGTTGCCGCCGGCGCCATTTCGAGCTTCCACAGTTCTTTGCCAGCCAGGTCGTAGCAGAACAGGCCGCAGGATCCGAAGTACGAGACGATCCGTTCGCCGTCGGTGGCGGAGGTGGAAGCGGCCGGGCTGCCTTCTGTTGTATGGTAGGGTTCGAACTGTTTTACTGGGGCTTCGGCACGCCAGAGTTCGCTGCCATCGGTGCGGTTGTATGCGATTGTGTAGAGCTTGCCACTGTCGAACGCAGTGATGACAAGTCGCTCGCCCACGATGATCGGCGACGACAGACCGGCGGGCACGGCGACTTTCCACTTCACGTTCTTGTCGGGGCCGATTTCGACGGGTGGCTTTTCATCTTCCGCTATGCCCGACGCGTCGGGGCCGCGGAACTGCGGCCACGCGGGTAACTCGCCGCGCACGAAGGTTGTAAAGGTGAGAGCTATCAGCAGCGCGACGGAACGTTTCATGTGGTTGATCCCAGAATTGTTTCCTCGAAAGTACAACAACATTGTTACGACTGGGGCGGGGCCTCGACAAGTAACAGGCCAGTTCTTAGCCATTTCAGGCCCAAGCGATAGATCACCGGATGTTTTCAGCGCGCCTAACAAATTGAACCGCCAAGGCACAAGTACGCCAAGGAAGGCAGTAAACCTCATGGATTTCCCTTGGCGAGCTTTGCGATCTTGGCGGTTTATTCATTCTGTTAGGTGCTCGAGGCAGGTTTTTGCGACCGTGTCACGGGCGAGCAGTTGCTGAATTTTTAGCTAAATTTGAGTGGACAGCCCTCATCGCAGGGGAGGATGTCGTTTTGAATTCTGCGTGCTCTTGGCAAGCGTGGTTTGAGCAGGACCAAGTTTTGAGGGACTGCGCAAAACTTGCCGTTCAAACAGCATCCAGTAGCGTTCATAGCGAAAATATCGGTTACGAGCGCGGCCCGTTGTCTCGACAAGGATTCCTAGAGTTTGGAAATCGTCGATTACCTTTGACGCCGTAGCGTAAGCGCATTGCAAGAACTTTTCGGCGGCGCTGATTGTGATCATCGGCTGTTGATACAGGTAATCCAGTAACCGAAAGCCCTTGGGTGCCTTTGAGAGGCGCTCTGCGATGGCTTTTCGATGTTCCTCGCGTAAGTCCAGGATTGCACGAGCTGTGCCCGTTGCGCCCTGACTTACTTCGAACACGCCCCGAAGAAAGAATTTAATCCATCCGATCCAATCACCATCATTGCGTATGGCCATCAGTCGGTCGTAATATTGCATCGATGGGCCTTAAAATAATAGCTAAGATACAGCAGTGGCTGATGGAGGATTTCTCGTTCGCATAGCATCAGAGTAATGAGCAAACGCCCGATGCGCCCATTACCGTCAAGATACGGATGAATGGTTTCGAACTGCGCATGTGCTAATGCACATTGAATAAGAACAGGCAGTGATTTTTGGTCATGTAAAAACGTCTCGAAGTTGTCGAGTGCCGCTTCCATTTCATGTGGCGGTGGTGGCACGAAATCGGCACGATCGAGTGTGCATCCAGGAGGACCGATCCAATTTTGCGATTTGCGAAAAGCGCCGGTTGGCGCTCGGCACCACGAACGCCCTTCAAGAGCCGCTTGTGAATTTCGCACAATAGGCGTTTGGAAAGTGGGAGTGTGGTAAGTCTTCCGATTCCATAATTCATCGCCGCGACGTAGTTAACTACTTCGGCGAGATCTGTTGGCCGGTCGGCAGTGGCGCCCTCTAATTCGAAATTCACCAGATCTTCAAGTGTACTTTGGGTGCCTTCAATTTGAGAGCTGAGCACGGCTTCGTGCCGAACGTACATTGCCACAAAGAGGTCTGGGTTTGGCAGGACCGACGCCACGCCATCAAGGCGACCCAGAGCTCGGTCGGCATCCGACAACAGGCGTGTCATCTCCTCGTCGTATTTCAGCGGCGGCACCGGCGGCAAATGCTCGGGGATGAACGCCCGGTAGCCCCCTGGCTGCTTTACATATCGCCCTGTTTTCATGCTGTTTCAACTACCTTATTTCAGCCAACTGAAATAAGGCACTTGACGCCCCATTTTTATTTTAGAAATTGCCACTTTTCTAAAATAACGCAGAGCGACCGGCTACGCCAGCGGCTCAAACCGCGGCTAAATCCGATCGAATTGATCGGCCTGGCAGGGCTTGCAATTACTACCGCCGCGTCATTTCAGAGCTGAGGCCGCCGGCTGCGACCAGGTAGCAGTTGCGCACGTAGTCCATCACCATGCGGTGGGCGCTGAAGCGGGGTGCGAGCGTGGCGATCGATTCGACCATCATGCTGATCCATTGTTGCGGCAGGCCGTCGGCGTCGCGCTCGTAGTACAGCGGGATGACTTCGTCGCGCAGCACGCGCAACAGGTTGTGTGCATCGCGATTGTCGGTGATCTCGTCGTCGACGTGTTGCCGGCCGTCGCCGATCGCGAAGCCGTTCTTGCCGTTGTAAGCCTCGGCCCACCAGCCGTCGAGGATCGAAAGGTTGAGCCCGCCATTGAGCACGGCCTTCATGCCGCTGGTGCCGGAGGCTTCCTTGGGACGGCGTGGGGTGTTGAGCCAGACGTCGATGCCTTGCACCAGGTGCCTGGCCACGTTGATGTCGTAATCCTCGACGAACACCAGCCGGCCGGCAAACCGGGGATCGTGGCGCAAGTTGGCGATCTTTTGAATAAGGTGCTTGCCAGGATCATCGGCCGGGTGAGCCTTGCCGGAAAAGATCATTTGGATTGGTCGGTGCGGGTCGTTGACCAAAGTGGCAAGCCCGTCCAACACGCGGAAGAACAGGTCCGCCCGCTTGTACGTGGCGAAGCGCCGGGCGAAGCCGATCGTGAGCGCGTTGGGGTCGAGCAGCGAGCGGGCCGCTTGAATCGATTCGTCTGGCTCATTCCTGCGGCGGGCCTGCCGCCCAACGCGCCGCCGCACGAAATCCAGAAGGCGGTTCTTGAGGTCGCTGTGCGTTTCCCACAGCTCGCCCGGATCGACGTTGTACAGGCTCTGCCAGACTTTGGCGTCGCCCATCCACTCTTGCCAGTCGCTGCGCAGCACGCGGTCGTACAAGAGGTGCATCGGATAGGCAAGCCAGGAGGGAATGTGCACGCCGTTGGTGATGTGGCCGATGGGAATTTCTTCCTCGACGCGCCACGGCCAGAGATGAGCCCACATCCGTCGCGACACGTCGCCGTGCAGCGAGCTCACGGCATTGGCCCGCCGCGAAAGCTTCAGGCCAATGACCGTCATGCAGAAAGGTTCGTGTTCGTTTTGCGGCTCCACGCGCCCGATGCCCATGAGCTGGGCTTGCGAAATGCCGAGCCGATCGCGCAGCGGGCCCAAGTGTTCCTCGACGAGGCGGCCGTCGAACCGGTCGTGACCGGCCGGCACCGGCGTGTGCGTGGTGAACACGGTGCGGTGTGCGACTTCGCGCAGGGCCTCGTCGAACGTGAGGCCGTCGTCGGACATGCGCTGTCGGATCACCTCAAGCGGCACGAACGCGCTGTGGCCTTCGTTCAAGTGATATACGCCCGGCTGAATGCCCAGCGCGCGCAGCGCCTTCACGCCGCCGACGCCCAGCACAAGCTCCTGGCGAATACGAGTGCGGACGTCGCCGCCGTACAGACGTGAGGTTAGTTCGCGGTCCTGCGGGCTGTTGCCTTCCGTGTCGCAGTCGAGCAGGTACAGCGGCACGCGGCCGACGTTCATCAGCCAAACCTTGGCCATCAGCGGTCCGTCACGAGTTTCGATCGATACGGTGACCTGCTTGCCGTCCAGGCCAATGGCCGGCTCCATCGGCAGGTTTTCGACGCGAGTGTCCTGATACTCTTCTTGCTGATAGCTGCTGCCGTCGAGTTGTTGTTTGAAATAGCCCTGGTCGTAAAACAGGCCGACGGCCACCAGCGGAACTGCGAGGCTGCTCGCACTTTTGATGTGGTCCCCCGATAGCACGCCCAAGCCGCCCGAATAAATCGGAACGGACTCGTGCAGACCGAACTCGGCGGAGAAGTAGGCAACGGGTTTGGAGCCAAGCACGCCCGTCTCTCGCGCACCCCAGGTGGTGCGCGTGTTGAAAAGGTAATCTTTGAGTCGCCGGCTCGCCTGGTTGATGCGGGTGTAGAGCACCATCTCGGCAGCCCGTTCGGCAAGCTGCTCGGGCGTCATCTCCGCGAGAAGCATGATCGGGTTATGGTCGACCTTGCGCCATTTCACCGGATCAAGATCGCGAAATAAGTTCACGACCTCCGGGTGCCAGCTCCACCAAAGATTCTTGGCCAGCGACAAGCACTTGTCATAAAGTGCCTGGGGCGTGATTTCCGTCCAATTTTGCCGCTCGATGTTTTTGCGTTGTGCCACTGCTACTTGACTCATCGGCTAAAGTTCCTTCCGGCGCGAGAAGCGCAGGCGTATTGCGAAATTCACAAACACTCGTGTGTGTCGCTGGAGAATCCGCGAATTTTTTCCCGCCTAACCCCGTAAGTCTGAACGAAAGTGTGCTATCACGGCAAGCCCGAATTGCGGGCTCGGCCGTAAGTTGTAGCGACGGCAAGGAATTACGTCGTAAGAGACGGCGGCGATTGAGCAATGCCGGCAGATTAGCGGAACTCGCAAGAGTTCAGCGTTGCTCGGCGAATGCTGAACTCTTGCGAGTTCAGCTACGAGTCGTTCCAGTCGTGGGCTTCGGCGTTTCGCGCGGCGACTGGCGCTCTTCGATGAACCGGCGGAGATCGTCGCACGTTTGCGCAAGCTGGGCAGAAATCTCTTCGGCCGGCAGATATGCGCCAAAGTTGCTGGCTCCTTCGCCGGTGGCATTCTCAGCCGTCGCCGAAGCCGAAGTTGCATTCTGGATCAGCTCGATGAGTTCGGCCGCAGCGCTGGGCGTTCTGGAACCCGGTGTGTAGCCCACTGCCGGCCAGCATGTCGTGCCGTCGTGCAAGAACGCGCAATTGCGGCCGGCGCCCTTGGCCGCGTATAGCGCGGCATCGGCGCGATGGATCAGCAATTCGGGCTGTTCGTCGGGCTGAATCATGGCGAAACCCGCGCTGGCCGTGACGGTCAGCTTCTGACCGTTGTGCTCGACGCAGATTTGCGCCACGGCGTCGCGCACGTTCTGAGCGACATGCACGGCCTGCTCCAGCGAAGTATGAGGCAGCAACATGGCGAACTCTTCGCCGCCGTAGCGCGCCACGGCGTCCTCGCGTCGAATGGCGGCACGCAGAGCGCGGCCCATCGCGGCCAGCACCTGGTCGCCCGCGAGGTGGCCATGCTGATCATTCAGCTTTTTAAAGTCGTCGACATCCACGATCAATAACGAGAAAACCTCCTGCCGGCGCTTCCACGCAGCCATGCGCTCTTCCATGCGATTGTCGAACTCGCGGCGATTCGGCAAGCCGGTGAGGGGATCGGTCAGCGATCGAGAGATGTAGGTTTCAATTTCGCCGGCCTGTTCTTGCAGCCGGCTTTCCGCTGTCTCCAGCTTCGATTGCAGGTGATAATTGGCCCGCACAATCTCGTCGATCACGCCGACGACCAGTCCAGCCAGCGCCTGGCCCGAGCGGCCTTCGTTGCTCGCGAGCAACTGGCTGGCGTGATCGAGCCGAGCGCGATGCTCGCCAACGCTCGACGACATGTCGTCGGCCAGCGATTGCAGCCGTTTGGCGATCTCGCTGGCGTGAATCATTTCCTGCCGGCCGCGCGGGCGCCGGCGCTTTCGTGCGGCGCAGCCACATGCCGATGGCGATCCCGGCCGACATTTGAAAAGCGCCGAGCAGGCAACCGCCGAGGATTAACAACGAGGTTTGGCTGATCATGAGCGGGGCTAAGTGGGTGACGTATCGGCGTAGCCGAATTCGTGAGAATTCGGTGAATTGGTGGCTGGAGGTTGAACTCTCACGAGTTCAGCTATGCGCGCAATCGATTCCAGGAAAACGTAGGTTACGGCGGCAAGAAGCGGATGGTCGGTTGATTCCGATTGTCCGGCCCGCTGCCGATGGCTTGCGTCCTGGCGCGCGGCAGAATGGTTATGCGGATTTTGCGGAGAGGCTGGGCAGGTCGTCGCTCGGCCTCGTCCTGCCGGGCATGAATCGTTTCTGGTAAACTAAGAGCGCCGAACAAATTGAACCGCCAAGACGCGAAGCACGCCAAGGAAGGCAACAAATTCGCATGTATTTTTCCTTGGCGACCTTTGTGTCCTTGGCGGTTATTCGTTCTGTTAGATGCTCTAAGATTCAACCCGCCGACCGTCTTTGAGCCACGTGGCCATGAAGTTATCCGACGTGTATGGGACCGGTAAGTTCGGTCTCTCGTTCGAGCTGTTTCCGCCGAAAACTCCGCAGGGAGTGGCGAACCTGTTTGGGCATGTGACGCGGCTTGTCGAGTTTGGACCCAGCTTCATCACGTGCACGTACGGTGCCGGCGGGTCGACGCAGGAGACGACGCTGGAGATCGTCAGTCGCGTTCGTCGGGAATTCAAATTGCCGGTTGCAACGCACCTGACTTGTGTTGGCCGCACGGTGGAGCAGCTTCGCGACTATCTTCGGGCCGCGCGGGAATCGGACATCGAAAATGTGGTGGCGCTGCGCGGCGATCCGCCGCGCGGCGACACGGAATTCCGGCCGGTGGAAGGCGGACTGCGGCACGCCAACGAGCTCGTCGCGCTGGTTCGCGGCGAGTTCTCCGAGTTTGGGATCGCGGTGGCCGGCTATCCTGAAACGCATCAAGAGGCGCCCAGCCCGGAAGACGATCTTGCGAACCTCAAGCGCAAGGTCGATAGCGGGGCCGACGTCGTCATTACGCAGTTGTTCTACGACAACGACGATTTCTTCCGCTTTCGCGATCGCTGCCGCGCGATGGGCGTCCGCGTGCCGATTGTGCCTGGCCTGTTGCCTGTCACCAATTTCGCCCAAATCCAGCGAATCACGTCCCTCTGCGGAGCGAAGCTGCCGGCCGAATTTGTTCGACGATTAGAGGCTGCCGGCGGTGACGCCGACGCGCAGTTCGCCGTGGGCATCGAATTCGCGACAAAGCAAACCCAAGGGCTCGTCGACGCGGGAGTGCCCGGCGTCCATTTCTATGTCCTCAACCGTTCCGAAGCGGCGGCGGAGGTCTTGAACACCGTGAGTCTGCCGTCATCAGCGCCACGGCGCTTGCGGGCTCATTAAGTTGCGTAAGATCACAGCATCGCAGTGGCACCGCCCGTCTCTACGGTAGATAAAGTCTGCCAGCACCTCTCAGGACGTCGATATCGCGAACGTAGTCGAGCAGGCGCGCCGCAACATCTTCGGCGTACTGACGGTCATTCATCAGCCGATTCGCATCGCCAATCGTCAATACCGGTAGACTGGTGGAGCCGCCAAGCCGTCGAATCGTTTGCTCGAGAGAATCTTCGCTCTCTGCATTTCGATTTCCCGTAACAAGTACGATCTCGCGTTGCTGACAAATTTGCCAAACGTCGGAGTCACTGGCGTCTTCCCCGATGCCCAGACGCTCAAAGGTTTCCACGCCGCATTGAGCTTCTGTCCAAAGATCAATCCATTGCGGGGACAGCCAGACACTCAACAACACTTGAAGATGACCTTCGACATCGTGATCAGCCATGATCGTCGGCATTGCGATTCTCCTTCAGTCGTCGCTGCCGAATCTCTTGAAGTCGCTGAGTCGCCTCGCCGCGAATCTGATCGAGCTTGGCCTGCACCTCGGGCGGATACTTGTAGTTGCGATGCCGATCCAGAATCTTTTGGTACTCGACTTCGACTTCTTCCTTATGCGCCTCGATATAATCGATTGCCGCTTGGATGTCGCGCGATGAGAGGCGGAAGAGCACCGCGATCTGGTCGCGATGCCAACCATCTTTGTAATAATCCATCACGTCGTAGACGGTGATGCGCGTACCAGCGATCTCCGGACCGCGGCCGCGGTTGATTATCTTCGCTTCAACAACTCTCAAGGTCATATTAGCTTCCCGCAAGGAGTTCTATGCAAATGGCCCTCCGCCGGCCGCCGGCCGCAGCATTGCCATTGCTTCATTATACCGTGATATTATGTAAAGCTGACAGTCGACGTGCCGGGAGCGCCGCCGTGTCCGACCTGGTTGGGAGAAAACTGAAAGACTTCGCAGTGCTTCGGCGGCTTGGCCGCGGGGCGATGGCGGAGGTCTACCTCGCGCAGCAGACGTCGCTCGGCCGGCAGGTGGCATTGAAGGTGCTCAACGCTGAGCTGGCGCTGGATCCGAACTACGTGCGGCGGTTTCATCACGAAGCGCGGGCGGCGGCCGCGCTCGTGCACGGCTGTATCGTGCAAATCTATGAAGTGGGCCAGGAGGACGGCATTCACTTTATCGCGCAAGAATACGTCTCCGGCCGCAACCTGGGGGAAGTGATTCGCGGCAGCGGGTCGATCGCGGCGCCGGTTGGGCTCGATATCTTGCGACAAGTCGCTTCCGCGCTGCAAAAGGCCGCGAGCGAAGGGATCGTGCATCGCGACATCAAGCCGGAAAATATCATGCTCGCGCGCAGCGGCGAAGTGAAGGTCGCCGATTTCGGTTTGGCGCGCGTGCAGGGCGACACCGGCGTGAACCTCACGCAAATCGGCGTCACGATGGGCACACCGCTGTACATGAGCCCCGAGCAGATCGAAGGTCACACGCTCGACTCGCGCAGCGACATCTATTCGCTGGGCGTCACGGCGTATCACATGCTGGCCGGCGAGCCACCCTTTACCGGCGATTCGCCTTTGGCGGTGGCGGTGCAGCACCTCAATCAGCCCGTGCCGCCGCTCGTAAGCCGGCGGCCGGACGTGCCGGTTGCGCTGGCGCGGATCGTGGAGCGAATGTTGGCGAAGAAGCCGGAAGACCGTTTTAGCGACCCGTCGGTGCTATGTCAGGAGCTGAATTCGCTTGCCGCGGACGGGATGTCGGCAGGTGCGGGGTCGGGAGACCCACGCACAACGGGGTCAGGAGACTCGCGCACAACTCCGTCGTTGCCGCAGTTGCTTCAAGCCGCCGACAAGCGCGCCGAAGCCACAACGCGACTTGACGATTTGATGAAAACGTCGGCGTTGTTAACGCCGCGGCGCATGTCGGCGCGTCGTGTCGCCGCTGTAATTTTCGGGTGTCTGCTGGTGGGGGCGGCGCTGGCGGCGCTTAGCCGACCGCGTTCGCTGCTGGCCGGTGCGGACACGGGGCCCGCTCCCCGTGACACGGTGTGGGGTCAACTGTACCAGGCGAAGATCGTCGATACGGAACGGGCCTGGCGAAAGGCCAAGGACTTTCCTGGCGCAACGCCGTATCACCACAATTTGGCCCGGCAGGGACTCGTGTATCACTACTTTTCACGCGCCCGCCACGCGGATGCGATCGAGCCGCTCGAAGAGCTGGCCGCGCTTGGAAATACCGAGCCCCTGTTTCAAGCATTCGGCATCGCGGGTCTCGTTGTTGCTAATGCTTATTTAGGCGACGATGAGCAGGCGTACAATGAGTATCAACGGCTTGATTCCGACAAACGCGCTTTGTTGCAGGAGCAAGCCCCTCGAATGGCGGAGCTGTTGGACGAAGCGATCGACGAGCTGGCGAATCGAACTTCGTGACACCCTATTTGGCCGGACCATCTTGGTCCGGAATCGATAGGCCTGGATTCGCGTGGAAACTTCCCGGCCAAATCACCACGGCGACTGTCGCCACGGCGAGCGGCGAGATGGCCGGGCTATGTAGGGCGGTACTGGCCATCACGACGCGGCTCGCATGCGCGATTTCTTATGATCGCGCGCCGGCGGCATCGGCAAGATCCGCGGCTGCGATTCACGTTCGCGCCGGCTGGCAAACTGGCCATCGCGAAGCAGCATGCCCACGATGAGAACCCACACTAACAGGAATCCGACGGCGAGCATCGTGGGGATCAACGGGAACGGCATGGTGGCGACCCCTTGTGTGGGAGAGCCGTAGCAACCGACTTGCAAGCGGTACACTCCGTGCACCTCACGCCGGCAGCTCCATGCCTTAATGGGCTTATCGGACGCTGAGATGAATCTTCTCAAGCCGGGCTTCGGATGCCGCTCGACTTCGCCGCGTTGACGCGGCCGTTTATTCCGTCACGGCCGGATTGAGACGCCGTGCCTTGCAAAAACTGGCCAAATCGCAGGCCGCAGAAAACCTGTAGAAATAGTGTACATACGTATATTAATTGGCCGCGCTTTC
Organism: uncultured Planctomycetota bacterium; assembly: GCA_963713365.1. Lineage (GTDB taxonomy): Bacteria > Planctomycetota > Planctomycetia > Pirellulales > Lacipirellulaceae > JABDGM01. Next base: position 326,150 of record CAVQLN010000021.1, read on the forward strand.
TGTTAGGTTTCTGCGTATCAGGCAAAGTTTGCGGCCCAGCCGAACGTTGCCGCGCTTCACGGCAACAGCGGTTGAGGCTTTTTTGCGCTCTGGTATCGCGTCGTAAACGCGACCACCAAGGAGTCGGCCATGGTTCTTGAATTTCACGTTCTCGAGCGGGAACAGCTTCGCGATCCGCATGCGCCGAGGAACAGCCGGACGAGCCGCGCCGCCCGGACGATTTTCCGCTGCCCGACGACTCACACTGGGACGTGTTTATCCCCGACGACGACGAACTAGATCCCTTGCCCGAGCCGGGCGATTTCTGGATTGAGCCGGAGGATGAGCAGGGAGCACGGAGCGGGGAGCTTGGAGCAGGGAGCGGAGAGTAAGCGATTCGAATGAAGTTCTTCCCTTTGCTCTTTCTCCTCGCTTCGTGCTCCGTGCTCCCTGCTCCACGCTTCTCAACCAACAGGCCTTTATGCTCTCCATTGAACTGGTCCACGAGATCAACCGCCTGCTTCGAGAGGGCGAACTTTCGCAGCGCCAGATCGCTGTGCGCTTGGAAGTTAGCCGCGGAACGGTTAGCGCAATTGCCAGCGGTCGGCGCGGGCTGAAGGGCGGGGAGAATTCTGATGAAGCGTCAAGAGCGCGAGCGGCCGGCCAGCGGCCGAAGCGCTGTCGCCGCTGTGGGTACCGCGTTTACCCGCCATGCCTCGTCTGCATAACGCGGTATTATCGACAGCAGCAGTTGGCAGGAATAAAACCAGCTTCAAACCAAGCGAAACCGCGCAAACGTCGTCGTCGTCGCTTTCGCAAGGCCGATTGAACGCCCACACTCTCGCCGGTACACTTACGGGGGCGTTCCTAAGTGGGCCGAGTCGCGGCCCTGTGAGTAGGAGTAAGTGAGTAAGTGAGTAGGTGAGTAAGTGAGTAGGTGAGTAAGTGAGTAGGTGAGTAAGTGAGTAGGTGAGTAAGTGAGTAGGTGAGTAAGTGAGTAGGTGAGTAAGTGAGTAGGTGAGTAAGTGAGTAGGTGAGTAAGTGAGTAAGTGAGTAAGTGAGTAAGTGAGTAGGTGAGTAAGTGAGTAGGTGAGTAGGTGAGTAAGTGAGTAGGTGAGTAGGTGAGTAAGTGAGTAGGTGAGTAGGTGAGTAGGTGAGTAAGTGAGTAGGTGAGTAGGAGAGTGAGGTGAGTAGGTGAGTACAGTCGTGAGTACAGTAGAGTAGGTGAGTAAGTCTTCGCAATTGAGACCTACTCACGTACTCACTTACTCACCCGCCTTTGCTGTCCGAGGGATAACGATCGATGACGAAGCCTGCGAAACTCATTCTTGATTCCGGTGAAATCGAACTGCCCAGCATTGTCGGCACAGAGAACGAGAAAGCTGTCGACGTCTCGAAGATTCGGGCCAAGACCGGCTACATCACGCTCGACGAAGGCTACATGAACACTGGCGCGACGACCAGTTCCATCACATTTCTCGACGGCGAGCGCGGCATTCTGCGCTACCGTGGCTATCCGATCGAACAGCTTGCGCCGAATTGCGATTTTATCGAGGTCGCTTACCTGTTGATCCACGGCGAATTGCCGACCGCGAAGCAACTGGACGAATTCCGTGGCAAGCTGCGCCGGCACACGATGCTGCACGAAGACATGCGGCTGTTCTACGACGGCTTTCCGCGCAATGCGCATCCGATGGCGATCCTCAGCTCAGTTTGCGGAGCGCTGTCGACGTTCTACCAGGACTCGCTCAGCGTCAAGGACCCTGAGCAGGTGAATCGCTCGGTGCTGCGCCTGCTGGCGAAGCTGCCGACGATCGCGGCGTACGCCTTCAAGAAGTCGATCGGTCAGCCGTTCGTGTACCCGCGCAACGACCTCACGTACTGCGAGAACTTTTTGAGGATGATGTTCGCGGTGCCGACGGAGCCGTTCGAGGCCGATCCGGATTTCGTTGATGCGCTGAACCTGCTGCTGATTGTTCACGCGGACCACGAGCAGAACTGCAGCACGTCGACGGTGCGTATGGTGGGATCGTCCGAAGCGAATTTGTTCGCGTCGATTTCAGCCGGGATTTGCGCGTTGTGGGGGCCGCTGCACGGCGGAGCGAACGAGGCCTGCGTGGCCATGCTGCAGAGAATTCTCGACGACGGCGGCAACGTGAAAAAATACGTCGACATGGCCAAGGACAAAGACAATGACTTCCTGTTGATGGGCTTCGGCCATCGCGTCTACAAGAATTACGATCCGCGGGCGACGATCATCAAAGCGGCCTGCGACAAGCTGCTGGCCAAGCGCAGCATCAACGACCCGATCTTCGACATCGCCAAGCAATTGGAAGACGTTGCGCTGCACGACCCGTATTTCGTCGAGCGCAAGCTGTACCCGAATGTCGATTTCTATTCCGGCGTGATCTACCGGGCGATCGGCATACCGGTGCCGATGTTCACGGTGCTGTTTGCGATGGGGCGGCTGCCCGGGTGGATCGCGCACTGGCTCGAGATGCACCAGAATCCTCAAACGCGCATCGCGCGACCGCGGCAGATCTACGTGGGCGCCAAGGAGCGCGCGTTCGTGCCGATCGACCAGCGGAGCTAAACCGCAAGCGATATGCGAGGCGAGGTCCAAGAGCCGCGGATGGCGATGCCCCGTTGGGGTCGGGAGTCTTCAACCCCGCTCTAAATTCTGACCACACGTCGTTTCCAATCGACGTTGCGAAACGTGCGCAAGCCGCGACTCCCGACCCCTTCAGCGCGGCAACGCGAATGGGTCGGGAGTCGTGCGCTCAATCAAATTGAACGCCCTTCGTTTCTATTACACCGAAACGAACGCATCGCCTGTCGAAGACTCCCGACCCGGCTATTCCAAGTCCTCGAAGTGCGTCTCCGAGTGCGTGACCCACACGCCGTCCTCTTCGTAGCTGACCATCGAAATGCTGCGTAGCGCGCTGGCCACGTCCAGTAGCTGCTGAAACTGCGGGATAAAGAAACCGGCTTGCAGCATTACGGGTGAAGGCGGCTCGGGCTGCTCTTCCTCATCGTCGCCATCTTCCTCGTCTTCTTCCTCCTCGACCTTCAGCTTGCCGATTGCCACATCGAAGCCGTAGTCGATCCACGGACGGAACAGGTCGATGAACTCCTCGAAATTGAAATACGAGACAACGGCCGCCGGCCGATTCAAATCGAGCGATGTATCGACTTCCAATTCAGTTTCGCGGAGCAGCCGTTCGGAGGTGCCAGGCATGAGGCTGATGGCTGCAACCGAGTCGTTTAGCGCGGCATTGACGGCAACTTGCGAATCGACGCCCCATTCCTCTGGGAACTTGTAAATGTACGCCGTCCCGGCGCCCTCGAGCTGTCGCTTCTCAGGCTCAGGCAATGTGAAGTCGGGCCCATCATCGGGGTTCATTTCGCGCACAATTTCAATTGCATCGCCGGCGATGTCGAAATACTCCGTCCACGCCTTGCGCAGCTCATCGGCGTCGCTCACGCCCGCGATGATCGCGAACTCCAGCATGGGCAGCGGCTTTGGCGATTCCGGCATCGGGCGGAACCAGCGTTTGCTTTCGGCCGATGTATCCATCACCAGTGCGCTCTGGCCGTCCTGCAGCGCCGGGATGAGATGCTCGCGTGTTGCATGATCCAGCCGTCGCAGCAGCGGCAAAGCACGCTCGCGGACTTCCTGGTATTCGGCCCAATCATCGGGTTCGACTTTGCTCTCGGCGATTTTCTCGACGCGCTCGGCAATGCGCTTGAGCCCGTCAACCATGGCCTGGTAATCCTCGGGGCTGTCCTTGGTGCGCGTGGCGAAGAATAGCAACGGGTTGCCGCCGACGTGGTTGAGAATGGTCAGCGGCTTGGAGCTGTCGGCCATCGGCTGAGGGCTCGATTGGTACTGAAACCCTTCGTAACCGCGGCTGGTGAGGAACGCGATCGCGGCGGTTTCGCTCGGCTCGCGCATGTACTTTTTGAATTTGCTGCCCAGCGAGCGAATGTCTTCTACCAGCGGTTCGCTGTCTTCCGCCGGAATTTCGGCGGCGCCGAGAACCTGTTCGGCCATGCCAGCCAAATCGTCGATCGTCCGTTGCGGCGAGCTGATGCCCTCCGCAAGTTTCTTGCTGATGTATCCGATGGAGGTCACGCGCTGGTCGGCGTGCTTTTCAAGCCGTTTGATGGCAGAATTTCCGGCGAGCGAATCGCCCTGGCCCATTTTCTCGAGGTGATCGGTCGAGCTGCCGACCGAGAGCAGCACGAAGTCATCGACGATGCCCAAAGCTACGACCAGTGTTTTTTCGCTGATGATCGGCTGCCACTGCTCGATTTGCTGGAGGTCATCCTCGTCGGCTTCCTCGCGCAGCTGGTCCCAAGGGATCATCGAGCCGTCGAGGCGCAGCGTAAGAAACTCGTTTCCGCCAACCTGCTCGCGCTGCAAATGAGGCGAAAGTTCCGGCCGCTGCTCGTCGAGTAGATTGCGGATCACCGAATGCAGCTCATCGAGTTTTCGCTCGGCCCGCGCGTTGTCGTCGATCCGCCAGCCCCATACGAGGCTGGGAACTTTGAACTTGTCGGCATGCTCCTGCAATAGTTCCATCAAGCGGGCATTCATGACCTCGTCGCGGTCTTCTTGAGCGGCCGCCGCTTCGATGCTGGCCGTTCGCTGCAGCGTGTTGAGCTCCATGAACAAATCGAGCGCGCCGGCTATATCGGCGCCGCCGTACAGGAACATCTCCTCGGAGAACATTTCCTTGAGCAGTTCAACGGCTTCCTGGCCTTCGGGCGACTCGATGTATTCTTTGACCTGCGCAACTTGTGGAATATTGGCAGCTTGCCACTGGAAAGTGACCTGCATCTTGATCATTTGAACGAGCGGAATTTCCATCAACCGGTCGAACGCCTCGCTCTCGAGCAAGATGTCCCGTTGCTCTTTGATCCGCAGGCTTGCGGAATAAACCGCCACGTCGGCCGGCACCATGCGCAGCGATTGGGCCTGTTCGGCCAGATCGGCCGCAGGCAACCGCGAGGCGGAAATCAAAAGAGCTACGAGCGTGAGCAACATGCAAAGGCAACGATGCTTGACCATGGAACTTCCCTTATTGAAAGCTGACGAAGATACGCCGTTGGTATTAAGAGCGCCTAACAAATTGAACCGCCAAGACGCGAAGTACGCCAAGGAAGGCAACAAATCTGCATGTATTTTTCCTTGGCGACCTTTGCGTCCTTGGCGGTTGTTCATTCTGTTAGGTGCTCTAAAGCAGTCTGACGACTCGACCGCCGATTGTAAACTGCCAGGGGGCCAGGGCGAATAATCCTGTGGGACACGAATTGGAACCGGGCTGGGCCAGGTTTGCTCGCTGCCGAACCGGCGTGGTATATTTCAAGGCCAGGAGCCGAATTCATAGCCTACCAGTTGCCGCCGGACCTCGATCACCGCGTGCAAGCATACCTCGGTGCCGGCGGATATCAAAGCGAATACGAAGTTCTTCGCACCGCGCTCGACGCCCTCGAAGAACGCGAGCCAGAAAAGGTCCACCGCTGGAATGAAGGCAACCGTATTGCCATCGAGCAGAGCGAGCAGGGACTTTCAAAGCCGCTCGACGACGAAGCGGTCATCGAGCGCCTCCGAACCCGCTTGAAGTGATCAGTTCTCGAAAATAATACAAAAAGCACTTGGCAAAGCCCGCGCGCCGATTATGATGTGCGTTACTGGACTTGTGTATAGTAACCCGTTCGCTCATCCCATCTGTACCTGCGCTAGAGGCTGCCATGCTCACGATGGTCGTCGACACCGGCCTGGCCAGAACGGCCCAGCCACTGCAAAAATTGCGCGACATTTTCGGCTTTGCGGAATTCCGCGAGGGCCAGGCCGAGGTCATTTCGCGACTGCTGGACGGCCGCTCCACGCTGGCTATCTTCCCCACAGGCGGCGGCAAGAGCTTATGCTACCAATTGCCCGCGATGATGCTCGACGGCTTGACGGTCGTCGTCTCGCCGCTGATCGCGCTGATGAAGGACCAGATCGACTTTTTGACCGAACATCGTATCCCGGCAGCCCGGCTCGATTCGAGCCTGGACCGCGACGAGGCCCTCCGCGCGTACGATGATCTGCGCGCACGCCGAACGCGGCTCCTGTACGTCTCGCCCGAGCGGCTCGGCAACGAGCGGTTCCTGCAGTTACTGTCGCGGCAACAGATCAGCTTGCTGGCCGTCGATGAGGCCCACTGCATCAGCGAGTGGGGCCACAACTTCCGGCCCGATTACTTGAAAATCGCCACGCTGGCGCAGCCAGCTCGGCGTCGGCCGCGTGTTGGCGCTAACGGCCACGGCCACGCCGGAGGTGGCCACTGACGTGGCCGCGGCGTTCGACATCCACGCTGCCGACATCGTGCATACGGGCTTCTACCGGCCGAACCTTGAATTACGCGTCACGCCGTGCGTCGACGGCGAGCGGGCCGGGCTGCTCGCGGCGCGGCTCAAATCGCGGCCGCTCGGACCGACGATTGTCTACGTCACGCTGCAGCGCACCGCCAATCAAATCGCCGATTACTTGGCCAAGTGCGGCTTCTCGGCCCGCGCTTATCACGCCGGCCTGTCGGCCGATGACCGCAACCAGGTTCAAGAATCGTTCATGGCGGCCGACGACATGATTGTGGTAGCCACGATCGCCTTCGGCATGGGGATCGACAAGGCCAATATTCGCGCTGTCTATCACTACAACCTGCCGAAAAGCCGAGAAAGCTATGTGCAGGAAATTGGCCGGGCAGGCCGCGACGGTGAGCCGGCCATTTGCGAGATGCTGGCCTGTGCCGACGACGTCGTCACGCTGGAAAACTTCAGCTATGGCGATACGCCCGAATCGGAAACGGTCGCCGCGCTCGTTAATGAGCTTCTGGATCAGGGCGCGGAGTTCGACGTCAGCGTTTACGATCTGGCCCAGCGGCACGATGTCCGCGAGCTGGTGGTCAAGACGCTGATCACCTATTTGGAGCTGGAAGGCATCCTGCAATCAACGGGGTCGTTTTACAGCGAGTTCAAGTTTCAGCCGCAGCGGCGCGTCGGCCGAGATCCTGGCGAAGTTCGACGCTGCCCGCGCCGATTTCTTGCAAGACCTGTTTCGCTGCGCCAAGCGCGGCCGCACGTGGTTCTCACTGGACGCCGATGCGGCCAGTCGGCAACTCGGCCAGCCGCGCGGGCGGATCATTGCCGCCCTGGATTACCTCGAACAACAGGGCGATCTGATCGTTCAGGCCACGGGTGTTCGGCAAGGCTATCGGCGCCTGGAGCAACCGGCCGATCGGCAGACGCTCGCTGGTAGTTTGGCCCAACGTTTTCTCGAGCGCGAAGCCCACGACATCGCCCGCGTTCGGAGCGTCGTGACGCTGGCCGAGAACGACGGCTGCTTGACGCAGCATCTGCTGGAATACTTCGGCGAACAGCGCGCGGCCTGCGGTCATTGCAGCCGCTGCCACGGCGAACGAGCGCAGCCGCTGGTCGTGTCGCAGAACCAAGTGGGCCCGTCGTTGGATGCCGGAGTCATCAAGCGATTGCGCCGAGCGGCACGACGCCTTGCGTTCGCCGCGTCAACTGGCCCGCTTCCTGTGCGGCATCAGCTCGCCGTCCACCACGCGGGGCAAACTTCGCACCCGCGCCGAGTTCGGCCAGTGGCAGCAAGTGCCATTCGCCGACGTGTTGGCGCTGGCTAAGCGCGGCTGACAAATTGTGGCACGACTCTGGCGGGTCGTGGAATCACGAGTCGGAGACTCGTGCCACTCTGGTGGGCGAATCGAATCCGATCGGCTAGATTGGAAATCGAATCGATGAGTGCGTCACCCTCAATTCACAAGGGAGCTCTTTCATGAGATCGCAACTTCGGCTGGGTGTGTGCGTGATTGTCGTCGTGGTGGCGGTGATGAGTGGCAAGCTGCTGGCCGCCGCCGAGAAGGCGGGCGGCGACGAACTTGCGGCCCTTCTCGACGAGGCTTGGGAATTTCGCCTGCGCGAGGACCCGCTTTTCGCCACCGAGACGGGCGACCACCGCTACGACGACCAGTTGCCGAAGGTTTCGCTGGGCGATGAAGAGCGCCGCGCCGCGGCGCGCAGCGCGTTCGTTTCGCGTCTGGAAGGCATCGACCGCGATGCGCTCCGTGCCGAGGACCAGATCAATTACGACGTGTTTGGACTTTCCTTGCGCAATGGCGTCCGCGACCACGAATTCAAGCTTCATTTGATGCCGATCACTAATCGCAGTGGATTTCACATCGAATTTCCTGAGCTGCCGCGAAATCTGTCGCTGACGACGGTCCGGGCTTACGAGAACTACATCGCGCGGCTGGGCCGTTTTGGCGAATACGCGGCCGGGCACATCGAGTTGATGCGCGAAGGCGTGCGGCAGGGCATGACGGCGCCGAGCGTCATCATGCAGCGTTATAACGAGCCAATCGAGGCGCAAATCGTTGATGACGCTGAGAAAAGTTTGTTGTACGCGCCGCTGCGCGCCTTTCCCACGGGAGTGCCCGACAGCGAGCACGAGCGGCTTCGAGCGGCCGCGCGCAAGGCGATCGCCGAGAGCGTCGTGCCCGGCTACCGGCAGTTTCTTGAATACATGAGATCCGAGTACGTGCCGAATTGCCGCGGCACGATCGCGGCGTCAGCGCTGCCGCGCGGCCGCGACTTTTATCGCTACTGCGTCGAAAAATTCACGACGCTCGACGATCTCTCGCCCGAGCAAGTTCACGAGATCGGGCAGACCGAGGTCGCTCGGATTCGCGGCGAGATGGATGAAATCATCCGCGAGGTCAAATTCGAAGGCGACTTCGCCGCGTTCACCGAATTCTTGCGGAACGAACCGAAGTTTTACGCCAAGACGCCGGAAGAATTGGAAAAAGAAGTTGCCTTCGCGATGAAGCGAATGGAAGGCGAGCTGCCGAAACTGTTCGGCCTCCTGCCGCGCATGCCGTGCGGCGTGCGGCAAGTGCCAGCGTACATCGCGCCCCAGGCCACGTTCGCCTACTATCAAACGCCGGCCGGCGACGGCAGCCGCGCCGGCTTCTTTTACATCAACACGTTCAACCTGCCGAGCCGGCCGCTGTACATGATCGAAGCGCTCTCGCTGCACGAGTCGGTGCCCGGCCATCATCTGCAGTTGGCGATTCAGCAAGAGCTCGAAGGCATGCCGCCATTCCGCAAGTACACCGGCTTCACGGCGTACGTCGAAGGCTGGGCGCTGTACTCCGAGCGGCTGGGACTCGAAACCGGCTTCTACACTGATCCGTACAGCGACTTCGGCCGGCTGACCATGGAAATCTGGCGGGCGTGCCGATTGGTGGTCGACACGGGAATTCACTACATGGGCTGGACGCGCGAGCAGGCCATCGATTTCATGCGTGCCAATTCCGCGATGCCGATGCACGACATCCGCGCGGAGGTCGACCGCTACATCGGTTGGCCGGGGCAGGCGCTGGGCTATAAGATCGGCGAGCTGAAGATTCGCGAGCTGCGCAAGGATGCCGAATCGCGGCTCGGCGAGCGGTTCGACGTGCGGGAATTCCACGACGTGGTGCTCGGCAGCGGATCGGTGCCGCTGGGCGTGTTGGAGAAGAACGTGCAAGGCTGGGTGCAGGCGCGATTGGACGCTCAGCGGGATGATTCAACACGACACGACGACTGCGTTGTCGGCGGTAGTCGGATTCAAGTCGACGTGTTCCTGAATCCGTGCGCATTCAGCTACACAAAGTGCGCGAAGCAAAATTGCCAGTGCCGCTAATGCCGAGATCGCGAGCACGGCCGGTCGCATGTGCGCTTGATCTAGTCTCCCCACGGTGTAACGGGACAGCAGGAACCCGACGAACACCGCCGGCATGAGCAGCAGTCCAAGCTGCAACTCGACAGCGCCGAACCGGCCAGCCCACCACAGGCCAAGGACCGAGATCACGGTCCCGATCGTAAAAATCGCCGACAGCGTGCCGCGGATCTTCGGGCCTGCTTCATGTTGATACACGAGTGCCATCGCCGGGCCGCCCATCGACGACATCGTGCCAATGAAACCAGAGAGCGCCGCTGCCACAAAGACATTCGGCGGTGTTCGCCGCAGATTGAAACCTTTCATGCTCAGCACGACGACAGTGATTACCAGAATGGCGAAGAGCAGCTCATAGACCGATGGCTGCAGCGCCCGGATGGCCAGGGCGGCAGGCGCCGTGCCGATGATGCGACCAACCGTCGCCACGGCGACGTCGCCCACGATCACATCGCGGCGGTTGCGGAGCGCCATAAGAATCACCAGGAACACCGCCGCCAGCAAGCATCGGACCCGGGACGAACACGGGATTGATGAGCAGCAAGATAGGCGCGGCGACCACCGCCATTCCAAAACCAATAGAACCTTGGACAACCGAACCTACCGCGGCGAGCACCATCGCGATCGCGAGCTCGGCGGGCGTGACGGGCAGCGTGGGCACGGGCGAAAGCGGCGTGAAAGGGCAGGGCAAGTCGGCGGCACAGCGTTGCCGAGAAACGCCTGTTATAGCGGCTACTCTTTGCGCACGATATCGCCGACTTCGATTGTCCCGCCGCGGACAACACTCGCATAGCGGCCGCGCAGATGCAGCGACTTTCGTGCCTTGCTGTTCATGAAGGCCCGCGCCTCGCTTCCGTAACGGCCTTCCAACTTCGTGCAGCCGGTGTGCGCTATATTGGTGATTTCGATGACGACCTCGTCGCCAATCGCCAGCCTGCTGCCGGCCGGCAGATTCGCCTCGCCCAAATCCAAATCGACGATCAGGTTATCGCCGGCCAGGCAAATTGCGTCCTCACTGCCGGCAATTTGGCGCAGGAAGCGGGCGTTCATGAGCGACACCTGGCAGCAGGGGTCGGAGCGGCCGTCTTTCAGGCGGTAATAGCTGTCGGTGACCCAGCGGTCGCCGTCGACTCCGCCTTCTGGGGTAAGTCGAACAGTGGACAGCATGCTACGTTTGTTTTTTGCCGGACGGATGACGATCGCCTCCAAGCGGCCCTCGTCGCGCGGCGACTCCAATACTTCGGATAGTCCCTGCTCCAATTCAATCGCCGAACGATGCTGCATTATGTGATGCATAATTCTAATCGAACGTTGGGAATTAATTACGCCGGCAGCCCCCGGCTACGCCGGGGGTTTTTTGTCGCGGCTAATGCGGTTGTTGGTCAAACCCCCGGCAAAGCCGGGGGCTGATTGCCCAACCGAATGACCCGCAACTTGTTGCTCCGGTTCACGCGAATCCGCTCCACATGGCCGCTACGATACTCAACAACACGTACAGCACCAAGATCAGCCACCACCCTAGCACCACAGTTTCCGGCGGCTCAAATCCAAGCGCATGAATCACGAGGCCAACGAGGGCGACAAATCCAAGCAGCGTGGCGGCTTTGTCCGCGCCGCCCAGTGCCTGCACCAGCCCCAGAATCACGGCCGCGGCCGTTATGGCCAGCATCATCTCGCGCAGCGAAAAGCGAATGCGGAATTTTTCCTGGGCCATCGACTGCTGCCAAACTTCGTCCGTCTCGTTTGGCAGGGCCGGTGGTGGCGCGATCGGTTCGAGCTTCGTCTCGGTGCCGTCGTCTGCCGCCGCGCCGCCCCGGTTTTCGAGGTTCGCACGCCGCCGCGCGTACATTTCATGCCGCCGCCGTTCGGCTTCGTCGCGCTGCTTCTTTTCTTGCCACTGCAGGTACAAGTAAACGCCGGCAATCGACAGCATCGTTAGTATGACAAGCGTCGTGCCGAGAATGCCCCAGCGCCACAACGTCAAACCGATTGCAAGCAGCGCCGTGCCGATCAAGAGGTGCTTCACTTGGAAGCGGAAACTGAGGTTGCGCGTCCACTCTTGTAGAATCTCGCCGCCGCGATCGCGCGACTCCTCGCGATAGATTTCCTCGATGTCGATCGACGTTCGCGTGGCCTCGATGGCCTCCTTGGTCCGCCGCTCCTGGGCTGCAAGCACGTCGGCGTCCGGCGGCTCGAGTTCATAATCCGAGTCGTCGTCCCCATCGTCCGACGTGGAGGAATTGGTTTTTTCGCGATTGGGATCGTCCATTGTCGCGGTTGAGGGTCGAGAGTGGGGCGTCGAGAGTTGAGAGCAAAACATGCGTTTCCATTGTCGGCGAGCGCGCGTATAGTGACAAGCGAAAGAGCAAGGAGCTAGGAGCGAGGAGCATGGAGTACCAGATCATACTCCGTAAACCCTGCGTTCTTTCTCCGTGCTCCCTGCTCCGTGCTCCCCGCTCCGTGCTCCCAGCTCTCTCCATGTCGCATTTCATCATCACCGCCCTGGGCAGCTACGGCGACGTGCATCCGATGATCGGCCTCGGCACGGCGCGTCGCCGCGCGCGGTCACCGGGTGCAAATCGTTACCAATCCGTATTTCGAAGAGATCGTCGCGCAGGCGGGCCTCGAGATTTTGCCCATCGGAACGCGCGAGGATTACATTCAATTCACGCAGCATCCCGATTTGTGGCATCCGATTCGCGGGCCGCAGTTGATATTGACCCACGCTTCGACTGTGCTGTTGCCGTCGGTTTACAAGTTGCTAACGGAGAATCTGTCGCCCGGCGACACAATTCTCTGCGCCGATGCGTTGGACCTGGCCAGCCGCGTTGTCGGAGAAAAGTTTGGTGTTCCGGTGGCGAGCGTGAACTTTGCTCCGAGCATGTTTTGGACATTGCAAGACACGTCGCGATTCAAAGGCGCGTTGCTTGGTCCGCGCGTGCCGAAGTGGCTGAAGCGGCTCCAGTTCTGGTTCGCTGATGCAGTTGTATCGCCGAAGCTGTGGGGGAAAGAACTTAACCGCATGCGAGCTGAGCTGGGTCTGGCGCCGGCAAGCCGCATCTTTACACATTGGTTGCATGCGACCGACCTCGTCCTTGGTTTGTTTCCTTACTGGTTCGGTCCTCCGCAACCGGATTGGCCGGCCAACACGCACGCGGTCGGTTTTCCGCTGTGGGATTCGCACGCGGATGCTGAGCTTTCGAACGAGGTGTGCCAGTTTCTCGCCGCCGGGTCGCCGCCGATTGCATTTTCGCCTGGCTCAGCGAACCGCGAAGCAGAATCTTTCTTCGCCGCCGCCGTCGACGCCTGCCGGCGGCTGGGGCGTCGCGGCATCCTGCTCACAAAATACGCCGAGCAACTGCCGAATGAGTTACCTGAAACGGTGCGCCACTTCGGTTTCGTGCCCCTCAGCAAGCTCTTGCCGCACACGGCCGCGCTTGTGCACCACGGCGGTATTGGCAGCAGCGCCCAAGGGCTGGCGGCCGGCGTACCGCAACTTGTGCAACCGATGTCGTACGATCAGTTCGACAATTCGCGGCGGTTAGTGCGCCTTGGTGTGGCGCAGGAAATATCGCGACGCGCGTTTCGTGGCACGGCGGTTGCGGCCGCTTTGTCGACGCTGTTGGAGTCTTTCGAAGTTGCGGCAAGATGTCGTGAGTTTGCCGCGCGCTGCGATGGACCGGCTGCGCTGGCCGCGGCCTGCGATGCGTTAGAGGAGTTGATCGGACACGCGGAAGGTAACAACGTTCGACGTGATCGTCTCGCGCCGCGTATACTTTAATAGATAGCACCCGCCACGTTTATCGTTCCAATCGGCGGGTGCGAGTACCCGCCCTACAACTATCAACTAACAAAATAAGGAGTCCTGCCATGACGAACGACCGACCGTTGGCCGACCTCCGTTTCTTGATGTTCGTCGGTGACGATTACGAGGATCTCGAGTTGTGGTATCCGAAACTGCGGCTCGCGGAAGCGGGCGCTCACGTGACCGTCGCCGGGCCGAAGGGCGAGGCGGTCTACAAAGGAAAGCATGGCTACCCATGCCGCGCCGATGCGTCGATCGCACTTATGGAGAGCGATGATTTCCATGGCGTGGTGATTCCGGGCGGCTTCATGCCCGACAAGCTCCGGCGCGACGAAAAAGTGAAGCAGCTCGTGCGCGAATTCTCCGACAGCGAAAAGCTGGTGGCCGCCATTTGCCACGGCGGCTGGATTCCAATTTCCGCGGGCGTCTATCGGGGCGTGCGCGTGACCGGCTCGCCCGGCATCAAGGACGACCTCAAGAACGCCGGCGCGATTTGGGAAGACGCACCGGTCGTGGTGGACCGCCACTATGTATCAAGCCGCAAGCCGGACGACCTGCCCGAATTCTGCCGGGCGATTATTGAGGTGATGGCTGGCGTGGCGGTGAGTTGACAAATGTGCCCACGCGCTCCCGTATCGGTAGATTTGAGTATTCCCCGTTAGGCCGAATGAAAGCCGCGCAGCGGCGACAGCGCTTAGCCGTGGGCGTAAGCCCACGGGAATGAGTTTCAGAGGTTGGTTAGCCGCGTAGCGGCGATACCGATTGCGACGGTGAGGTATCGCCGCTGCGCGGCTTTGGGCACCTCGCGCATTCGTTCCGTGGGCTGACGCCCACGGCTATTGCGCTGCGCCGCTGCGCGGCTTCTAATACCGTTGCGGCGGCGCCCAGCCGGTGGCCGTGCGCGGTTCGGTTGATGGCGCCGCGGAAACCGGCGCGCCGGCGGCGCCTTGAAGTTGGGCCACGCGCGCTTCGACTTCTGGTTGGAAGCGGTTCAACTCGAGCGAGCGCTTATAGTTGGCCATCGCTTGGGCGTGGTCGCCCGATTGATCGCGCAGCCGGCCGAGCGCGGTGAGCGCCCGCGCATTGTGAGGATCAACCGTGAGGGCGTCGACCAATTGCGCTTTGGCCTGTTCGGGTTGGCCGACCTCTTCCAGCAATCGCGCCAGCTCAATCTTGGGATCGGCCGATTGCGGACTGGCCGACGACCAGTGGTTGAGCAAGTTGAATGCCTCGCGCTGCCGCCCCGATTCGTTTAGCAACACAGCCAGGCCGCGGTACGAATCGGTGTGCGCCGCATCGCGCTCCAGGCACTGGTTGTACAAGTTTTCGGCTTGCTGCAAATCAGTGGGCCGATTGTACAGCGTGGCGGTCTTGTGCAGCGCGGCGGCCAGGTTGTAGTAGCCATCCGGCGACTTGGGGTCCTGGGCAATCGCTTGTTGAAAGCGATCGGAGGCCTGCTGATAGTTGCCCTGTTGGTATAGCCGCACACCTTCGACGTTGGCGGCCTGCGATGCAAAATTGCTGCAACCGCTGCTGGCCACAATGCAAATGCACATCGCGGAGGCCATCAAGCCGCTGGCCAATGCTGACAGGCGTTGGAATTGATTCGTCGGGCGATACACGTTGAATCCGGATCAGCGATCTTGAAGAGAAGAACTTGCCGGCCAGCGCGAGTGGCTGACCGGGCAAAAGCCGGGCAACCGTATCAATCCGCGCTGATAGACGCAAGGCGGATTATGCACCGGGGCTAGCGGCCGCCGTTGCGTCAGAATCGAATCAACCGCGCGAAGTGGGCGTGCAGAGTGGTGGAACTGGCCCAGCTTGACGGGAAAGTTTCGCCAACCCGTTAGAACCGAACCATCCGTTATTTTTGTGCAAATCACCTATTTTCCCTGACCGTTTTACTTTCATCCCGATGCTTTCCGATGCTCTCATGCGTACCTGTAAGTCAGGCTTTCCTGCCTGACACAATCCGTCAAGTTTAGCGTCAGGCACCGAAAGCCTGACCTGCGGAGAGCAAGCAGTGGCACAGCAAAAGACAGCAAGCAAAGCGAACGGCAAGCGGCGCACGACGAACAAATCGATGAAAAAGTCCGCGGCTTCGCGCGGCGCAAAATCCGCCGAATCGAAACGCGATGAAGCGGCTTCCGGCCGCTCGGCCGGCGATGAGGAAGTGACGATTGATCGGCGCCGGCAGCAGAACCGTCGCGATGCGAATGGCAAATCTGGCGAAGAAGGGGCGACGAGCGGGCCCAAGCTGGAACGGCGTGAGAAAGTAAACCGCCGGCGGCAAATCGACCCCACGACTTGCGAGCGCGACTACACCGATTGTGAGGTCGAGTTCATGAACGCTTTGGACGAGTACAAGCGCAAGAGCGGCCGGATGTTCCCCACCTGCAGCGAAGTTCTCGAGGTGGTGCGATCGCTGGGGTACGTGAAGGTCGGCAGCTCGCAGCAAATCAGTTGCAGCGCTGAGCCGTTCGTTTCGACGCCAGAGGCTCAATCGGCTCCCGCGCCGGAGCTCGAAGCAGCATTGGCTAGCGGCCAGAAATAGTTCGGCCGAGAAGTTTCACGTGCTGATCCTGAAAACGAACATGACACTCCCCTACACGTCCGTGTTCATCGAGCTGGACTGCGGCTACTGGAGCGCGGAGGCCGAGGCGCGCTGCGCGGCGCGATGAAAGAAGCTCGGACGGGAATCCCACGAGCGTCTGAATAAGCTCGCGCCTGCTAAGACTGCGCGTCGTCGAGCATGTCGCGGAGCTCGTCGACGGAGACGTCGGCCAGGTCGAGGCCGCGATTGTCGAGCTCTTCAGTGACTTTGACGATTGTCTCGCGCATGAAGCCGTGGGTCTGTTCGGATCCGCCGGCCAGTAGAAAATTCTTGCCGCGAGTGATGCGTTTATGGCCGTCCTCTGCGTCGAAGGCCAGACCCAACAGGCCGGCCACGCGGCGTTCGGTAATGCGTCGTTTGGAGCTCATCGTTAGATTGATAACTTGATTGCAATTATGAACCGGGCGCAGCTAAAGCATGTCGCCAATGCATCGTAGTTGGCAGGGGCGGCGAAGGAAAGGGAAATCTCCCTGCAGAGTGACACGAGTCTGCGGCTCGTGCTTCCACGACTCGGAAGTTCATGCCACAATTAGCGTCGGCGGGTCATCTCGCGAAGGATGTCGGCGGCCGCTTCGCGGCTGTCTTTGGAGGGCGCGTCAGGCCGCGGCGGAAGCTTGCCGGGCTTTCTCTTTCCCGCGCCGGACTTGCCGCGCTTGAAGAAGTTCCAACTGCTGCTTTTATCCGCGGCCTCGTCCTCGGCAGCCGGTTCGCCCGCAACCGACTCATCATCTTCTGCCGAATCCGCATTTTCGACGGTCGGTCCATCGCCAATCGTGCGCCGGTTGAGTGTTGTTTCCTCGAGGCGCATCGTGTCGCGTCTCTTTGAGCGTGTCCTCGCCCTTAGGGTCGGGCACGCCAAGAAGCCAGCGGGAAACGTCATCCTCCGTGGTGCCTTCTTCCGCCTTGCTCAGGGTGCGCTGAACTGCGCCGGCCACGTCCTTCACGGGCGGTTTCTTTTGAGATTTTTGCGGTTCAGCAGACGGCGTGCTCGGTGGCTGAGCGGCCGGCGCCGACGAGACCGCCGCGACGCGGAACTTCAGCGGGCCCACTCGCAGTTCGTCGCCGACCGACAGCGGCACTTCTTTTTCGATCCGTTCATCGTTAACAAAGGTGCCGTTGCGGCTGCCCAAGTCGCGCACGGTGACGCGTCCGCCCGTGCGCACAATGGCGCAATGGCGACGGCTAATCGCCTCGCTGCCGGCGCGCAGCGCGCACTCCTTGGCCCGCCCGATGAGGAATTTCTCCTTCTTAAGCGGGATTTCGGTGCCCTGCTTTGCGCCTGCCAGTACTACTAGTTTCAACTCCATCTTTGCTTCGCCCTGCTCCGCCGATTAAGGGAATTACACAACGAGAGCGGAAGTTCTCTGCGGAGGCAAAGTTCGAGCGGCATCGACAATAGATAAGGCGACCAATCGGCCGCCGGAATAATCGTAAATGTATGCCAACCGCTCGCGCGATGAGTCACTGTTAAATCATATACAGGCGTCAGCGTCCTTTCTGCAAAAATCGCGTGCATTGTAAGGGTTTCGGCCCGTTCGTATACTCCCCCATTCGGGTGGTGCGACCGTCGCGGATTTTAGCGAAAAATGAAGGCAATTTGATCCGATCCGATGTCAATTGTACTCGCTTCAGTGCACTGCGAGTGGCGGGATTCCCCTTCCAGCATAAGGATTTACCGACCCGCTCACAACGAGGGGCTAAAGTCTTCTTCGGCCTTCACCCGGCGGGCGCTTAACGACGTTTTGTCCATGCTGACCCACCGTACTTACTATTCGCGAGCTCTTCGGCGTTCGATTGCAATTCGGATGGAAACTGATCGAGAACCGGTGCATCAGCAGCGCCTCGGCGATGAGGACAGTTAGCGAGCTGATGAGAGCTTGAATCGATATCCGGACGCCGGTCAGGTCCAGCCAGCCGGCAAGCTCGGGCGCAAACTGCGATGTTTCAAGCAGCAGGCTGCCGTGCTGCAGAATGGCGCCGCGATGGCGTCGCTGAGCGCTGCCGAGCAGCTTTGATTCGCTTCCGTTATTGCCGACCAACACCACGTCGCCGCACGCGCGGCGGGCGAAACACAAAAACGGCTGCTGCGATGGGGTGAGCCTTGACGGTTCGCGCAGTCGACGAAGAGTCCAAGTTGATTCCTTCGTGGCAATGAGTGGGTTTAGCGCCGCGATGAATGCGTCGTGGACCGCTGTGTAGAGTTGCTGCGAGTTGCGCCGAGCGGGTGCGTGGCCGGCAGGATCAGGCTGTAGGTGAGCTCGCGGTCGTGCAAGATGGCCCCGCCGCCAGTTTGCCGGCGGACGACGGTGCACTCCTGACTGGCGGCATGCCGGCCGCGGTCTTCATAGGATTGAAAGTATCCGAGCGAGAGCGTTGGCTGGTTCCATTGGTAAAACCGCAACGAGGCGAGGCCGCTTGCAACTGCCGCCATGAGCAACGCCTCATCAGCGGCCATATTCCACGGCCCCGGCGCAGGCGGATCGACAATTAAGCGGCAATCGGACAATGGCAACTTCTTACAAATAAAAGAAGAGTCTCACGCAGAGGCGCAGAGTGCGCGGAGGATCGAGGGAGCGATTGCTACGGGAGTAGACTCGCATTGTACTGCAAGCGTTCAAGATTCGCGCACGGTGCATGAGTCATGGATCACGAAAACACGAAAGTGCGAAAGGACGAAATAGCTAGAATACCATCTCGGTTTTCGTGGTTTCGTATTTTCGCGCTTTCGCGATTCATGATTTGGATTCAGGCGGAAGCCGGCTCTGCGTTCCCTGCGCCTCTGCGTGATTACTTATTGCTCTCGCCAAACGAGGACTGGCTGGCGGGCTGCGCGGACTTCATCCGGCCGCGACATCGGCGTGGTGTGCGGGGCTTCGTGCAGCAGGTCCGCGTCTTCTTCCAGGATGCGGAACAGCGTTTCGGCGAAGGCGTCGAGCGTTTCCTTGCTCTCGGTCTCGGTCGGCTCGACCATGATCGATTCTTTCACCGTGAGCGGGAAGTACACGGTCGGCGCGTGGAAGCCGAAGTCGAGCAGCCGCTTGGCGAGGTCCATCGCCGAGATGCCTTTTTCGCTCTTTGAGCTTGGCGGCCGAGGCGACGAACTCGTGCATGCAGCGGTCGCCCTGCGGCACGGGCAGAAAATGCTTCACGCGGCTGAGCAGGTAGTTGGCGTTGAGCACTGCGTTCTCGCTCACGCGGCGCAGGCCGTCGGGCCCGTGCGTGCGGATGTAGCAGTAGGCCCGCACCAGCACGCCGACGTTGCCGAAGAACGCCCGCACGCGGCCGATCGATTTGGGGCGGTCGTAGTCGAGGCGGTAGAGAGGGTTGAGGGTTGAGGGTTGAGAGTTGAGGGTTCGGGATCCACTCTCAACCATCAACTCTGAACCCTCGACTTTCACAACAACCGGCGTCGGCAGATACGGCGCGAGTTTCTCGACGACGCAGATCGGTCCCGCGCCGGGCCGCCGCCGCCGTGCGGGCCGCTGAACGTTTTGTGCGGGTTGTAGTGCTGCATGTCGGCGCCGAAATCGCCGGGCCGGGCGATGCCGAGGATCGCGTTCATGTTCGCGCCGTCGAGGTACACCAGCCCGCCGCGCTGCGTGCACTGCGTCGGCGATCTCGCGCATCTTCGGCTCGAAGATGCCGACCGTGTTCGGGTTGGTGATCATGAACACGGCGATCTGGTCGTCGAGCTGGCGGTGAAAATCGTCCATGTCGAGCGTGCCGCTGGGCAGCGTCTTGACGGTGACGGTGTCGAAGCCGGCCATCGTGGCGCTGGCCGGGTTGGTGCCGTGGGCGCTGTCGGGCACGAGCACCTTGGTGCGCTTTTCGCCCTGTCTCGACTCGTCGCGGAAGTACGCCGCGGCGACCCACAGCGCCGTGAACTCGCCATGGGCCCCGGCGGCCGGTTGCAGCGAGCAGGCCGGCAGGCCGGAGATCTCCTGCAGGTACTCCTGCAGCTCGTAGAGCAGTTGCAGCATGCCTTGCAGCGTCTCTTCCGGCTGGTACGGATGCAGGTCGGCGAAGCCGGGCATGCGCGCGACGCGCTCGTTCCGCTTGGGGTTGTACTTCATCGTGCACGAGCCGAGCGGATAGAAATGCGTGTCGACGCACATGTTGAGCTGCGACAGGTTCGCGAAGTGCCGCACGACCTGCGGCTCGCGAAAGCTCCGGCAGGGCAGGGGGCGCATCGGCCAGCGCACGCGGCCGGCAGCAGTTCGCTGACGGGCCGCTCGGGCACATCGCACGCCGGCAGCCGGTGCGCACGGCGGCCGGCTTCGGAGAGTTCGAACAGCAGTTTTGTGTCGCGGGTATTACGCATTTGTCTTTCTATTGAGTCGGCAACTATCTACCGCACAGCGGCAACGCCTACCCTGGGCGTAACCCACGGAACGCTATTGATAATCGTGCGAGCCGCGCAGTGGCGACACGAATGCGATCATTCCTACCGCCGCTACGCGGCTCATCAATTCCATTGTCAATTCATCCCGTGGCTTCGCCATGGCTAAGTGCTGTCGCCGCTGCGCGGCGGTTGACCATGGTTCGCCATCAACGGTTGAGCGTTGACGCCAGCCGATCGATTTCTTCCTTCGTTCGTTTTTCCGTGACTGCAACCAGGAAGCAGTCGTCCAGCTCCGGATACCATTGCCCCAGCGGCACGCCGGCGAGGAAGCCGGCGTCGAGCGCGTTGGCCAGCAGCTCCTCGACGCGTCCTTTGCGGTCGCGGATGACGAATTCTTTGAACGTCGGCGTGCATCGAACGCCAGCTCGAAGCGAGTCGTTCTTGCACAGATCTGCTCGGCGCGCGTAGCGCGGACTTCTGCAGGCACAGGTTGGCCGTTTCGCGCAGGCCTTGCGGGCCGAGCAGCGCGAGGTAGATCGTCGCCCGCAGGGCGAACAGGCCTTGGTTGGTGCAGACGTTGCTGGTGGCCTTTTCGCGGCGGATGTGCTGCTCGCGGGTTTGCAGCGTGAGCACGAAGCAGCGATTGCCGCGGCGGTCGACTGTCTGGCCGGCGATGCGGCCCGGCATGCGGCGCACGAGCTTCTCGCGGCAGGCCATGATGCCCAGGTACGGGCCGCCGTATTGCATCGGCGTGCCGAGCGTGTGGCCTTCGGCCACGGCGATGTCGGCGCCCCAATCGCCGGGCCGCTTCAACAGGCCCAGGCTGATCGGATCGAACGCGGCGACGACCAGCGCGCCGGCGTCGTGCGCGATCGTGGCCAGCGCGGCGGCGTCTTCGATGCAGCCGAAGAAGTTGGGCTGCTGCACGACGACGCAGGCCGTCTGTGTCGTCGACGGCGGCGGCCAGATCTTGCGGCTGCATCACGCCGCTCGGCGTGCCGACCGTGACCAACTCGACGCCAAGGTCATTCAAGGTACGTGGCGATCGTCTGCCGATACTCGGGATGCACGCTGGCCGGCACGACGACTTTGCCATAGCGCTTCGTGCTGCTGACGGCCATCAGCACGGCTTCGGCCGCCGCGCTGCCGCCGTCGTAGAGGCTGGCGTTGGAGACATCGAGGCCGGTGAGCCGCGTGATGAGCGTCTGGTACTCGAACACGACCTGCAGGTTGCCCTGGCTGACCTCGGCCTGATACGGCGTGTACGAGGTGTAGAACTCGCCCGCGGCCGGCGAGCTCATCGACCACCGCCGGAATGAAATGGTCGTAGCTGCCGCCGCCCAGGAAGCAGACCTTCGATGCCGGCGTGCTCGTTCTTCGCCGCCAGCGCCGTCATGTGCTGCGTCAGCTCCAGCTCCGACATCGCCGGCGGAATGTCCAGCGGCCGCTGCAAGCCGCATGTCGGCCGGCACCATGGCGAACAGCTCGTCGATCGACTCGGCGCCGATCGCGGCGAGCATCGCGGCTTGATCTTCGGGCGTGTTGTAAAGATAAGGCATGGACGTAGGTCAGGCTTTCAGCCTGAACGATAGTCGGTTCAGAACTTCGTCAGGCTGAAAGCCTGACCTACTTAATGCGCTTCTTCCGCACACTGCTTCTGATACGCCGCGTGGTCCATCAGCTTCGCCAGCGCCGCGTCGTCGGTCATCTTGATCTTGGCGATCCAGCCTTCGCCGTAGGGGTCGTTGCTGAGCGTTTCGAGATTGTCGGGCAGCGACTCGTTGACGGCGATCACTTCGCCGGCGACCGGCGCGTAGACGTCGCTCACCGCCTTCACCGACTCGACTTCGCAGAACGATTCCTCGGCCTTCACTTGCCGGCCGACTTTCGGCAGCTCGATGAACACCAGGTCGGTGAGCGCCTCGACGGCGAAGTCGGTGAGGCCGACCGTGGCGACTTTCTGTCCGCCCTCGTCAGCAATGGCGACCCACTCGTGCGTCTTGGCAAATAACAGTTTTCGGGCTTCACGACGTTTTCCTCCGCATGTTAAATCACCACGGAGACACGGAGGACACGGAGAAGAATTTTTGAACAGGAGGTAGCAGAGGAAGCAGAGAATGAACTGTTGAATTTGAATCAATGACTCTGCTGCCTCTGCTTCCTCCTGTTATTGAATCTGATTCTCTGCTTCTCCGTGCCCTCCGTGCCTCTGTGGTTAATTCTTCTTGTCTCGTTGGTAAAACGGCAGCGGCACGACGACGGCCGGGTGCTGCGTGCCGCGGATGTCGACGGTCAAGTCGCGTGCCGATGGCCTGTGGCGTCGGGCGGACATAGGCCATGGCGATCGGCCGCTCGAAGCGTCGGCGAAAACGTGCCGCTGGTGACCTCGCCGACGATTTCGTCGTGCTGCAGCACGGGGCAGCCTTGCCGCGGCACGCGTTTGCCTTCGACCTGCAGGCCCACGCGAACCGGCTGCGTCTTGTCGGCTGCAAATCGTTCGAGCGCCTCGCGGCCGACGAACTCGCGGCCGCCAGGTTCACGGCGAAACTCAGTCCCGCCTGAATCGGATTGATCGCCTCGCTAAGCTCGTGGCCGTACAGCGGCATGGCCGCTTCGAGCCGCAGCGTGTCGCGAGCACCCAAGCCCGGCTGCCATGCCGCCTGACGTCTTTGGCCGAACCTACAACGTCGCTCCCAAATCTTCGCCGCATGTTCCGCGTCGCAAATAATCTCGACAGCCGTCCTCGCCCGTGTAGCCCGTGCGGCTGATCAGGATATCAGCTCCACCGAAATCGGCCGCCGGCATAAGTGTAATATCTCATGCCCGTGATCGGCATCGCTGTCTCGACAAGCGGTTGCACAAGCTCGATCGCCTTGGGGCCCTGCACCGCAATCATCGCCGTTCGCATGGTGTTGATCCTGAATCGTTATCGAATCGGGCAAGCGTTCGTCAAGCCACGCGACGATTTTTTCGCGGTTGCTGGCGTTGACAACCATCGAGTAAGGCTGAGAACGATCACTGCGCCTCGCCATAGACCAGCACATCGTCGAGGATCCCGCCGTCGTCGTTGCACACGAGCGCGTAGCGGATTTGGTTCGGCTTCAGGTCGGCGACGCGACGCGTGACGACGGTGTCCAAGAATTGTGCGGCTTGCGGGCCGACAAAGTCCAGCCGCCCCATGTGGGAGATGTCGAAAACGCCGACGGCGTTGCGAGTCGCGTTGTGCTCTTCGGCGATCGACGTGTACTGCACGGGCATCGACCAGCCGGCGAAGTCGACCATCCGGCCGCCGTGCGCGACGTGCCAATCGTGAAGCGGCGTGCGGGCTAGTTCGGTCGTCGTCATCGGCTGCGATCGCGCGGCGCGCTTCGAATAAGTCAGTTGTCAAAGGGCCCTGGTATTTTAGTGGCTTATGGGGCGACTGTCAGGGGGCCGCGTCATTGCGGCAAATGCCGGCTGCAGAACTTGGAGAAGCTGGAAAGTGCGTGCAAAAGATGCGATACTTAGGTCGCGGATTTCATGTCGTCCGCTTCCTCTCAATTAAATCGCTTTGGAGAAAACCATGCGACGCCGTTTCGGGATTGGCTCTGTTTTCATCGTCTCCGCTTGCGCTCAACTCACGTTCGCTGCCGAAGAGAACTGGCCGCAGTGGCGCGGGCCGTTGGGCACCGGCGTTGCGGCCGATGGCGAATACCCGGTCAAGTTCTCCAGCGAGGATGGCGTCGCCTGGAAAGTGAAACTGCCGGGCACCGGCAGCTCGACGCCGGCCGTGTGGGGCGAACGGATTTTCGTCACCTGCCAGATCGGCGGGCAGGACGGCCTCGTTTGCTACAACATGAATGGCGACGAGCTATGGAAGCGCCAGTTTGGCCCCGGTCGCGAAGGACAAGAAGCGCGCGTTGGCACCGGCAGCAATCCGTCGCCTGTCACCGATGGCAAGCATGTTGTCGCCTATTTCAAGAGCGGCACGCTGGCTTGCGTCGACGTCGGCGGAAGCGAGATCTGGAAGCACAACTTGCACGATCAATACGGCAAGGACACGCTGTGGTGGGACCTTGGCACTTCGCCGGTGCTGGTGGGCGGCCGGGTGGTTGTCGCCGTGATGCATGAAGGCCCGTCGTACCTGGCGGCGTTTGATCTCGCGACCGGCGACGTTGCCTGGAAGCAAGAACGTGAATATGACAACGAGCGCGAATCGGACCAGGCTTACACGACGCCGCAGATCGTGCAGCAGGACGGCAAGGACGTGATTGTCACGTGGGGCGCCGATCATCTCACGGGGCATGATGCGGCTACCGGCAAGCTATTGTGGGAATCGAGCGGCTTTAATCCAGAAAACAAAGGCATGTGGCGCGTGATTGCCTCGGCCCCAATCGAGGACGGCGTCGCGATCGTGCCCTACGGTCGCGGCGAATTTCTGGCGGCGGTGCGCGTGGGTGGTGAAGGCGATGTGACAGAATCGAGCCGCGTGTGGGAGAAGCATGGCCGCGGGTTGGGAGTCGACGTGCCGACGCCCGTAGTGGACGACGGCAAGGCGTACTTGCTTTCCGACAGCGGCCTGATTACATGCCGCGATATGCGCAGCGGCGAGGAAATCTGGTCGTTCGACCTGCCGCGGAATCGCAACAAGTACTACGCGTCACCCGTGCTGGCGGGTGACTTGCTGTACTGCACGCGCGAAGACGGCACGATCTTCGTTGGCCGCGTGACCGACGACGGCTACCAGCAGCTGGAAGAGAACCCAATGGGCGAGTGGACCATCGCCACGCCGGTGCCGATCCGCGGGGGCCTCTTGGTCCGCGGCGAGGAGCACTTGTTCTGGGTAAAGCCAAGTTCCAACACTCCGGCCGGAGGCTGAAGAAATGACAATCGAGCAACTTGATAGACTTCACCAAGCCCGTCCGTTCGAGCCGTTCACGATTCATTTGGCGGACGGGACAAGGCATCGAGTCGTTAGCCCAGAATTCCTTGCACGTACACAGGGTGGACGAACGATTGCTGTAAGCGCCGGCCGCGACGCCGTTGCGATCATCGACTTGCTCCTCGTGACGAAGATCACCAAGGGCAATGGAGCGCCGCGACGACGTCGCCGCCAAGAGGGATAAGTTATCGGCCGCGCTTTGCCCGGCGTTCATTCTTGCCGGGGCGGTTTTTCTTTTTGCGGCCGCCCGTCGGCTTCGCGGCGCTTTTTCCGCGCGATTTGCCTCGCGCTTTGCCGGGGACTTTCTTCGGTCCGCCGACGCGGCCGATAAGGCGGAAGTCCAGCTCGCGCGAGTCGATGTCGACCGCGGCGACCGCGACGCGAACCGTGTCGCCGAGCCGGTAGCTGTTGCCCGAGCGGAAGCCGGCGATGACGTGGCCGGCGCGGTCGTAACGGTAGAAATCGTCGGTGAGTGCGCTGATGTGGACGAAGCCTTCGGCCGGAATTTCGATGCCGGTAATGAACAGGCCGAAGTTTTCCACGCCGGTGATAATGCCTTCTAGCTCCATGCCGATCTTGTCGGACATGTAGTTGAGCAGCTTCACCTTGTTCAGCACGCGTTCGGCGTCGGTCGCCCGTTGCTCGCGTTCGCTGCAATGGTCGCCCAAGACCATTTGCTCGTCCATCCGCTGTGTCGGCTTCTTGCCGCGATTGAGCTGATCGACGAGCCGGTGGATCGTAAGGTCCGGGTAGCGGCGGATAGGCGACGTGAAATGGCAGTAGCAGTCGCTGGCCAGCGCGTAGTGGCCGTCGTCCTCGGGGCTGTAGACGGCCCGCTGCATCGATCGCAAGCACGGCGTAGTTGACCGCATACTCGCGTGGGTCGCCCTTCACGGCGTCGAGCAGCTTTTGCAGCTCGAAGCGGTTTTCGAGGTTTTCGACTTTGAAGCCCAGCTCGCTTCACAAACTCGGTGAGAGAGCGCATCTTGCGCGGGTCGGGGCTGCCGTGCACGCGGCGCAGGAACAACAGGCCCGCATCTTCGAGCAGCTCGGCGACCGCCTCGTTGGCCGCGAGCATGAACTCCTCGATGATCTGGTGGCTTTCGGTGTTCTTTGCAAGATGCGCGCCGGTGACGCGGCCATCCTTGTCGAGATCGATTTTCATCTCCGGCATGGACAGCTCGAGCGCACCGCGCTGAACCGCCGGCCGCGGAGGATCATGGCCAGCTCGTGCATGCGAACCAGAAGCGCATCAACTTCCGGCGTCAGATCGCGAAAGACGCTGTCTTGCTTTGATTTTTTCGGTGCTTTGGCTGCGTGCGGCTGCGGCGGCGACAGCTTTTTCGCCACAAGAAACTCGTCGACCTCTTCATAGGTGAAGCGGCGCCGGCTTTTGATCGCGCTTTTGAACACGTCGGTCGCCACGCGCATGCCTTCCTCGGTGAACTCGATCATCGCCGTGATGGCGTAGCGGACTTTATGCGGCTGCAGGCTGGCCAGGTTGTTCGAGATGATCTCCGGCAGCATGGGGATCACACTATCGGGCAAGTACACGCTCGTGGCCCGCTCGTGCGCTTCGCGATCGAGCGGCGTCTTGGGCTGCACGAAGTGCGAAACGTCGGCGATGTGGACGCCCAATAGCCAGTGGCCCTTGTCGGTTCGCGTCAGCGAAATCGCGTCGTCGAAATCGCGGGCATCGACCGGATCGATCGTCACGATGGTCTGATCGGTAACGTCGCGGCGGCCGCGGCCGATCGATTCGTCAAACTTCTCCGCCTGCGCGCGAGCCTCTTCGAGCGCGTCCTCGGCAAACTCGCCGGGCAGGTTGAACTCGTAGATGATCGACATCGTGTCGACGCCCGGCTCGCCGCGCGGGCCGAGCACCTCGACGATGACGCCCTCGCCGTCGCGCATATGCGAGGGAAAGCGGACCATTTCGATGACGACCTTGTCGTCGACCGCGCGCCCTTCGCACCGGGATCGCCGACGTAAATCGGCGTGCTGAATATGCTGCCGTCGACTTGCACGAGGCCCATGCCGGCCTGCTCGAAGTACACCCCGACGAAGCGGTTGGTAGCCCGCTCCACGACGTCGATGATGCGGCCTTCGAGCTTTCCCATTCGGCCGCGTTTTTCAAGCCGCACCGAAACGATGTCGCCGTTGGCAGCGTCGCCAGTCTTGTCGGCCGGAACGAAGATGTCGGCGTCGCGGCCGGCCGAGCTCAACGTGCCCTCCGGCCGCACAAAGCCAAATCCGCCCGATGCGCGGCGGAATGTGCCGACGACGTGCTTGGCGTCGCGCTCCGGGTTAGATTTCATCGTGCGTGCCGCGCGGCCATCCGTCGCGCCCGAATCATTCGTGGTCGCTGAGGCGACCACGCCGGCGACCTGCCCGCCCGCTGAAGCGGGCTCGCCGGCGGCGAAAACCTGGTGCTGCGGTCCCCACGCGAGCTCGCCGGACTTCACCATTTGCTTGATGATCTTCTTCAACTCGCGCGCACGCTCATCGGCGAGGCCCAACTTCTTAGCGATCACCGCCGGCTTGACCGGCTGGTAATCAGGGCTGGTGACGTGCTGCAGAACTTTTGTGCGGAGATCGGGCATGGGTATGGAATAATGGAATAGGAAGTTAATCCACAGACAACCGGTCCTGGGCGTTAGAATCCGACGACAATTGCGATGTTTCGATGGACCGCCGGAATCGACGATCCAGCCACCCACCGCCGCCGAGCACTGCCACCAAAAAAATCACAAAAATGCCGGAATAGATCCACATGACATGTGGCAGGCCAAGCCAATCAACAGCGTATATCGCGAGGAACGTCGGGAACGCTATCGCGCCGATGAGGATCATGAATGCATGGTCGTGCCGGATACGGGCTCTCGAATACGGCCGTCCGTTCGCTGGGATGGTGCGCCGAAACCAGAACCAGATGCCACACGCAAGGAATACCGATGCGAACACGGTCCACTGATTGTTCACCTGGTATGCAATGGCCGCGACAATCGCGACCAGAAGACACAGCAGTCCAAGCATCCAGTCGAAACGACGGCGCGTCTGGATCCATTCGTTGGCACGAAGATCGTCAGACATTCAACTGCGGCCGAGGCGAGAAATAGTTAGAACTCGTCGAAGTCGGGCGGAAGTCGCGGATTCTCCATAATTGAGCACTCGCAGATATTCCATGGCCGCCATTCGCTCGTCTGGGGTCTTTCGCAGCAAATAATCTCGATCCGGCGCCTCCTCGTTCAGGTCCGAAACGTGCAAGAAGCTTTTATCCATCCTGACTGATTCAAGTATGGAACTCATGGTTCACCGGATGAATTGAGCCGCAATTCCACCTGACCAATTATACCAAAGAATATCGACCCCTGGACGACAAACCTTACCGTCAAATCTCCTCCGAACCCTGAACCCTGAACCCGGAACCCTTGTAAAGCTTACGGCCCAGGTTCGTGTGATACTGCGTCCAGTTGCTCTCGACGTTCGGGCAGTCGACCATCAGTTGCGTGAAGCTGGCCATTTTGGCGTCGAGGTTGTCGAGGTGGTGCAGGGCGACCGCTTCCAGCGTCATCGGCAGCTTGGGGCTGCCGAACTCGTACTCGCCGTGGTGGCTGATCACCATGTGCTTGATCTCGGTGACGAGCGACTCGGGAAACGGTTCGCCCGACAGCCGCTCGGCTTCGCGGACTTTGTCGTCGATCATCGTCATGGCGAGCACCATGTGGCCCAGCAGCTGGCCTTCGTCGGTGTAGGCGATGTCGCGATCGTAGCTCAGCTCGTCGACTTTCGCGGCGTCGTGCAGGAATGCGCCGACGAGCAGCTTGTCGACGTCGAGCTGCGGATAGCGCGGCGCGACGGCGAGCACCAGCTCCATCAGTCCCACGACGTGCTCCAACAGCCCGCCCTTGTACGCGTGATGGTTCTTCATGCCGGCCGGCGCGGTGGTGAACTTCGCCATGAACTCGTTGTCCATCAGGAAGCACTCGGCCAGGTTGCGCAGCTCGGGCGTGCTGATCGTGCGCAGGATTTCGGCCAGCCGCGTGGCCATGCGGTCGATTTCGTCGGACCGCAGCACGAGGAAATCGGCCTCGCACGATCTCGTCCGGCCGGGCGCGGCGAATCGCATTGGCGATCAGCTGCATGTTGCCCTGGAAGAGCTGCGTGTTGCCGTCGACCTTCACGTAGTCGCCGTTTTCGAACGCGCGGTAGTCGTTCTCGCTGGCGTTCCACAGCCGGGCGGCGATCGCGCCGCTGCGGTCCGAGAGCTGCAGCTGCAGATAGAGGTTGCCGTTGCGGTTGGGCCGCAGCTGCTTTTCGGAAGCCAGGAACACCTGGCTGATTTGTTCGTTGTGGCCAAGCTGGCAAACGTATCGTCGGTCGGTCGTCGTGGACATCGAGGAGAGGTCAGAGGTCGGAGATCAGAGATCGGAGGTCAGACGTCACGTTAGGTGCTAGCCACGTAATGCGCTCGCGCCTAACGTGACAATGCAATTCTAGGGCAGCAGTGCATTGCGTCACAACCGGCTCGCGTAATGTGCGTTAATCTCGCGAGTTCTCGCGATGCCATGATGGCATAGAATGCGTGCCGCGTATTGCGATCGATAGCTCACCGCAATCGCCGTCATCTGTTCTGCTCTCGACCTCTCGACCTCTCGACCTCTCGACTCACCATGGCCAAGCAACCACAAACCGCGATCACGCCCGACTCGCGCCGAAAATTATCCCGAGTGGTATCAGCAGGTGGTCAAGGCGGCCGACCTGGCCGAGAACTCCGACGTCCGCGGCTGCATGGTGATCAAGCCGTGGGGCTATGCGATTTGGGAGAACATCCAGCGGCGGCTGGACGCGATGTTCAAGGCCACGGGGCACGAGAACGCGTACTTCCCGCTGTTCATTCCGATGAGCTTCCTGGAGAAGGAGGCGCAGCACGTCGAAGGGTTCGCCAAGGAGTGCGCGGTGGTGACGCACCATCGGCTGGAGCCGGACGGCAAAGGCGGCCTGCGGCCGGCGCCGTCGGCCCAGCTGGAGGAGCCGCTGATCGTGCGGCCCACGAGCGAGACGATCATCGGCGCCACGTTCGCCCGCTGGGTGCAGTCGTACCGCGACTTGCCGATTCTCATCAACCAGTGGGCGAACGTCGTGCGGTGGGAGCTGCGGACGCGGATGTTCCTGCGCACGACGGAGTTTCTGTGGCAGGAAGGACACACGGTTCACGCGACGGAAGCCGAGGCCCGCGAGGAGACGCATGCGGATGCTCGACGTGTACGCCGACTTCGCCGAGCACTCGATGGCCATGCCGGTCATCAAGGGCGAGAAGACGGCCGGCGAGCGGTTTCCCGGCGCGGTCAGCACGTACACCATCGAAGCGATGATGCAGGACCGCAAAGCGCTGCAGGCCGGCACGTCGCACTTCCTGGGCCAGAACTTCGCCCAGGCGCAAGAGATCAAATTCCAGGACGAGAACGGCGAAGCAAGAATTCGCGTGGACGACGTCCTGGGGCGTGACCACGCGGCTCGTCGGCGCGCTGATCATGACCCACGGCGACGACGACGGCCTGGTGCTGCCGCCGAAGCTCGCGCCGGCGCATGTGGTGATCATGCCGATCTATCGCAGCGACGATGAGCGGGGCGAAGTGCTGCGCGTACTGCGCAACGCTGGAGCAGGAGCTGGCGGCCCAAACATTATGCTGGCGAGCCGGTGCGCGTGCGAATCGACAACCGCGACATCCGCGGCGGCGAAAAGAAGTGGCAGTGGGTCAAGCGGGGCGTGCCGGTGCGCGTGGAAATCGGACCGCGCGACATCGCAGACGGCAAGGGTATCCGTCGCCCGGCGCGATTCGGCCGAGAAGCCGCGAGGCTGGCCGCGTGGACGAATTGGTGCAGGACATCGTCACAGGCGCTTGTCGGGAGTGCAGCAGCATCTGCTCAACCGGGCCGGCGAGCTGCGCGAAGAAGCCAGCGTGCGAATCGACAACCTCAAGGAATTCGAAGCCTTCTTCACGCCGAAGAACGCCGAGCAGCCGGAAATCCACGGCGGCCTGGCTTACTCGCACTTCGTCGAATCGCCGGAGATGGACGAGAAGCTCAAAGGGCTCAAGGTGACGGTCCGCTGCGTCCCGCTGGACGGCGAGGACGAACCCGGCAAATGCATCTTCACAGGCCAGCCAAGCAAGCGCCGCGGCGTGTTTGCGAAGGCGTATTGACGTGTGCACCGCCGAAAGCAATGTGACACACGTAACCTCGTCGCGCTTGATGCCACAAGCTACAATTGAATCGAACGGGTTTCCACCGATTGGTGACGACATGCGACAAGTGATAATTTTTCCGGACCATGAAGACGGCGGTTGGGTCGCCGAAGTTCCCAGTCTGCCGGGGTGTATCAGTCAGGGCAATACGCGAGAGGAAGTCATTAAAAACGTTCGTGATGCGATCGATACTTGGATCGATGGTGCGCAACAGGTTGGGATGACTATTCCTGGTGATTCTCTAGACGTGCACGTCTGCATCGTTTAAGCGAAGGCACCATGGGTCAACGTCTTCCGGTTCTTTCTTACCGAGAGATTGTTGATGCATTGGCAAAGGTTGGGTTTCGAGAGATTTCCCGCCGAGGCAAGGGTAGTCACGTCTTCATCTATCGCGATGCGCCTCCGAAAGGCATTACCGTTCCACGGGAAAAGGAGGTAAAACGGGGTACGGTTCGATCCATAATTCGGCAATCGGATCTAACGGTCGACGAGTTTCTGGCCCTACTCTAATGCGGTGTGCTTATGGGCCAAATTTCCGTCCCAGCGCCGGTCTTGCTTATCGTTGCCTCAAGCAGCCGGTATGCCGAGGTTCTCCAGTGGGCCCAAGAGCGATTGATTACTCAATTCGGCCCAGTGGCACTCGCCAGCGACGCATTCGATTTCACCGAGACCGATTATTACACCGCGACGATGGGCGAGGGTCTCAAGAAACAATTCCTGGCGTTCGAGCGATTGGTCGATGCGGCCGCGCTGGCGGATATCAAGCGGCAAACTAACGATTGGGAGGCCGAGTATGCCGCGCTCGGCCGTCATGCCGAGCCGCGGCCGCTGAATCTCGATCCGGGCTACATCACGCCCGCGAAACTCGTGCTCGCGTCGACCAAGGACCACGCTCATCGCATTTATCTGCGCTACGGCATATTCGCCGAGGTGACGTTGGCGTATCGCGGCGGCCGTTGGCAGCCGCTGGAGTGGACGTACCCGGACTATCGCCGCGACGACTATCAGTCGTTTTTTATGCGATGTCGCGAGCTGTTGCGTTAACTTACATCGGCGTCGGAGACGCCTCCCATATCTGTTTCACTCCGTGAATTGCCGTTGCAATCGGCGGGCGATAAAATGAGAGGCAAAGGAGCCATTCCAATGCGAATCTTCACCGTGATGGTTGCAGCGGTGGTCGTAGGCACGCTCGTGGGCGGAGCGATTGCCTATGTCGGCGTGCTAAGTGACGGTCAGCAGGGGCTGCCGTTGGCCGACAAAACTAAACCATTGCCGCCGCCGACCGACGATGTGCCGCGCGTCCAGGTCAATGAGCCCCATTACGAATTCGGCACGATGGAGCGCGGCCGTACGAAGTCGCACCGCTTCGAAGTGAAGAACGTTGGCAACGCGCCGCTGACGCTCCAGGTGGGTCAGACATCGTGCAAATGCACGCTTGGCGAGGTGACGGGCGACGCGATTCCACCCGGCGGCACGACTCACGTCGAGCTCGAGTGGACGGCCAAAGTGGATAACGGTCCGTTCCGACAAACGGCAACCGTTATCACCAACGATCCTCTGCAGTCCAAGGTCGAGCTCTCGATCGAGGGCGAAATAGTCGACGCGACTGCCGTCCAGCCGAGCGACTTCGTCTTTGATAAGGTCGCCGCGGGCGAAGCCAAGTCGGCCGAAGTTTACGTCATGGCGCTCGTGCAAGATGAGATCGAAGTGAGCGAGGCGGAGCTTTCCGACCCAGCGACGCGCGAAAAATTCGATGTGAAAATCGAGCGCAGTCGAGCGCGAGCTTTTGCCCAACCCAAACGCGAAGGACGGCGTCAAGGTCACGCTCACGGCGAAGAATGATTTGCCGATCGGAAGATTCGACCAATGGCTGTCGGTCGAGACCAACCTGAAGGACGGCGAAAAGCTGGAGATTCCGGTTATTGGCCGCGTGGTCGGCGATATCAGCGTTCACGGGGTCGCGTGGAGCGACGAGCAAGGCGCGCTGGCGATCGGCAAAGTAAAGAGCAGCGAAGGCGCTCGTCAGAAAGTGAATGTCGTCGTGCGCGGTGCCGGTGCGATCGACGTGAAGTTTGAGGTTCAATCCGTCGACCCGCCCGAGCTGAAGGTGACGGTCGGCGAGCCCAAGCGGCTGAACGACGAACTGATGCACGTGCCGATTGAAATCGAGGTTCCAGCCGGCACACGGCCGATGGTGCGGCTGAACACGGCTCAAAGCGAGCCCGGCCGCATTGTCCTCACCACGACGCACCCCAAAGTGAAGGAGCTCGTGCTGGGGGTGCGCTTTGCGGTGGAACGCTAGCGTGCGCCCGCATCTGAGAATTCGCTTCACGCCACAGGCCCCAAGGGGCAAAGGAAAAGCTACAATTTCAGGCTGGACTCATGCCCGGCGGCCGCCAATCGGCCGCCCCCGCCCCGAGCGCACTCGGCCCCGGTCCTTGTGGGCCCGGCCAATCTTGAGAGTTATCAGCGGATGATCAACAAACCATCTCACATAGTCGGCTGGACCGCGTTCGGTGTGGCCATTTGCTTTGTGGGCGCATCGATCGCGCAAGTTGGAAGCGCCGAGCGCGCCGGACAGCAAAACGACGAAGCGTATCCCGAGAAAAAACAGGTCGACCCCATCGCGGCGAACGGCGAGATCTTTGTCAACTGGCCGAAACCGGATGTGGCGCTCGTGTTTTCTGGCGAGCAGGATGGTTATCTGGAACCATGCGGATGCGCCGGGCTGGAGAACCAGAAGGGCGGTTTGCGCCGCCGTTTCACGCTGCTCAAAGAGCTGCGCGACAAGGGCTGGCCGGTGGTCGCCATGGACAACGGCGGTCAGGAGAAGCGGACGGGCGTTCAGGCCGAAATAAAGACCGATTTCGCCTATCGCGCGTTGGCTAAGTTGGGGTACGCCGCGGTCGGCATCGGCGAATACGACCTGCACATGGATTTGCTGCCCATCGTGATCAATCTCGATGAGTCGTCCAACCCGCTGGTGTCTGCGAATGTGGGCATTGTGGGTTTCGACAGCGGCTACACTCAGCGATACAAGATCGTCGAAGCGGGCGGCATGAAAATCGGAATCACTTCGGTGCTCGGCAAAGCACGCGATCGCCGAGTTGAAGAACACTGCCGACGTGGAATTGCTGGAGCCGTATCAGGCGATACCGCAGGTGCTGCCCAAGCTGCTCGAGGCGAACTGCGACCAACTCGTGCTCCTGGTTCACGCGAAACCCGATGAGGCCGAAGACCTGGCCCGGCGATTTAAGGAATTCGATTGGGTCGTGACGGCTCACGGCGCGGAGGAGCCGCCCAACGAAGCAGCGAAAATTGAGGGCACCGATGCCCATCTCGTCGAAGTCGGCAAGAAGGGCATGTATGTGTCTGTCGTCGGCTTATACAAGGACGGCGGGCCGCCGTTCCGCTTTCAGCGCGTGCCGCTCGATTCGCGATTTGCCGACGCGCCGGAGATTCAGGAAATGCACGTCGACTATCAGCACCGATTGGAAACGCTCGGGCTGGAGGGATTGGGCCTCAAGGCCAGCGCGCATCCGTCGGGCGGCAAATTCGCCGGCAGCAAGGCCTGCGCCGACTGCCACCTGTCGGCTACTGAAGTGTATGAGAACACGCCTCACTTCCATGGCACCGACACGCTATTGCATCTCGATCCGCCGCGGCAGTTCGATCCGGAATGCCTTAGCTGCCACGCGACGGGCTGGGAGCCGCAGCGATATTTCCCGTTTCAATCGGGATTTTTGGGGATAAAGGAAACGCCGCACATGGTGGGCAACGGCTGCGAGAATTGCCACGGTCCGGCCGCTCGCCACGTCGCGGCCGAAAACGGAGAGATCGACGTCAGCGAAGATGAATTGGAAAAGCTCCGCGCCGCCCTGCGCCTGAAGGTCGTCGAAAACGAGGGGAACAAGGAAGGCCAAGTCTTCGACAAGGGCAAAGTCGTGCAGATGTGCATGCAATGCCACGATATGGATAACAGCCCCGACTTCGACTTCCAGACGTACTGGCCGCAGGTTGTGCACGAGGGGAAGGATTAGGCCAAAGAATTTTAAACCACGGAGACACGGAGGGCACGGAGAAAGGATATAAATGCAAACAGGAGGAAGCAGAGGTAGCAGAGTCATTGATTCAGATTCAATAGTTCATCTCTGCTTCCTCTGCTACCTCCTGTTCAAAAAAATTCTTCTCAGTGTCCTCCGTGTCTCCGTGGTTATACATCTGCCTTGAAGAGGAACGATGGTCGCCCCACGCACAAATCGGTTGCAGTGGCTGACGGCATTGGTCGTACTGCTTGTCTCGCTGTTGTCTTTCGATTCAACTCACGCGGCCGAGCCGGTTGAGCTGCGCGTGATGTCGTTCAACATTCGCTACAGCTACGGCAAGCCCCATGAAGAGGCCAGCGAAAATGATTGGACGGACCCAAAGCATCCACGGCGCGAGCGAGTGGTTCGGGTAATTCGCGAGAACTTGCCCGATATTCTTGGCGTACAGGAATCGCGGCATCTGCAAATCGTAGATCTCCAGGCCGCGCTCCCGGAGTTCGCCTTCTACGGCATCGGTCGCGACGACGGCCAGACCGAGGGCGAGTACTCGGGCATCTTTTTTCTTAAGGACCGTTTCAAGCAGTTGGATGCCGGATCGTTCTGGCTCAGCAAGACGCCGGAAAAGCCTGGCACGACGTTCTACACGGCGCACGACGCGGTGCCGCGTATTGCCTCCTGGGTGCGGCTGGCGGACAACAAATCGGGGCGCGAACTATTTGTGCTCAACATGCACTGGGATCACATCAGCGTTCCCGCGCGAGCAATCGGCCGGTCTCGCGCACTCGCGGCTCACTGATTTGGCGGAAGGCTTGCCGGCGATCGTCATGGGCGATCTCAACGCGCCGGAGGATTCGAAAGCGGTTGCCGAGCTGGTCGGCGTGAAAGGCGCAACCGGACGCCCGCTGCTCGACAGCTTCCGCGCACTTCACGCCGAACGCACGCGAGAGGAGTCGACCTTCAGCGCTTGGAGCGGCCGCACCGAGGGCTCACGAATCGACTTCATTCTGCACACCGACGAGTTCACGCCCACCGCCGCATCGATTATGCGCACCAGTTACGACGGCCGCTGGCCATCAGACCACTACCCGGTGACCGCGACGCTGCGGCTGGATTCAAAAAACTGATTCATCTGCAGTCGACTGATTAATACCCCGAAACAGATTTACTGTCCGGTTCCCTCCCCTTGACGGGGAGGGTTAGGGAGGGGTGATTCGCATCGGCGACGTTCAATTTGAATGTGCGGAGCCAGAACGGTTCCGCTACTTTTGCTGAGCGTATGAAGTTATGAAAAGGCAATGGCTTTGTTTCATCATGGCTTGCTGTTGTTGCACGATGGCGCTGCCGGGTTGCAGCAATAAGCGGCCCCGCGTCACCATCCCCGATTGGGACCCGCCGGCGTTTGCGGGCGCCGTCTTGGAACAACTCGACAAGAATGGCGATTCCGTGGTCGACAAAGCGGAGTTGGCCGAAGCGCCTGGCCTGGCATACGGCGCCCGTTTCATCGATAAGGACGCCGACGGCAAGCTCAGCCGCGACGAACTGGAAGCGCGGTTCACGAGATATCGCGATCGGCAGCTCGGCCTTACGTCGCAACAGTTTCGCGTCACGCATAATGGACGGCCGCTTGTCGGCGCAGCCGTTCGGCTGGTGCCAGAGTTTTTTTTGAACGATATTATCGAGCCGGCGGAGGGCACGACGATCGTGCAGGGGATGCTTAGCCCATCGGTTCCCGACGAACAAACGCCGCTAATGCGCACCGGATATTACCGCGTCGAAGTCACGTCACCCAACGTGACGCTTCCGGAAAAATTCAACAGCGCCACGACGGTGGGCGTAGAAGTCTCGCCATTTCCCGGCGAGCCAGCAGACGCGGGCATCATCGAGATTCAGCTCCGCGACAAGCAGTAACCGGCTTGCCCCACGCTGACTGTGCGGAAGTTGCTTACAATCCGCCGAGGTTCGTCACGCGTCCATCCTTGCGGCTGCCGAAGTTCTGGTGGACATCCGGATCGATATCGAACGGTAAGAATCGGACGGAGTTATCGCAGAAAACGGCGGCCCAACCGCTTGGATGCGCACTCCCGAAATTCCACGCATTCTCGACGCCAGCCGTATCTGGCTTGGGCGGATAACGTGGAGCGCCTTCGTTTTCAAAACCGGGATACCAAACCAAAGAACCGCGCAAATTGTCCTTGTCGTGACCGTTGTACATACTCTGGTCGTCGTTGCCAGCACGCCCGGTTTCGTATTCAGCTGCATCAACGCATTTTTCGCCCAGCAAGTAGGTGTAGGTGGTACCATCAGTGACTTGGGCCATCTTGATCTCGCTGCGTTGGAAAATGACGCCTGTCAGGCCATCGAACAACGGATATCTCGATTTCCAAAAGGCGATAGACTTGTCGCCGGAGAACTTCCAGTTATAACCGGCGGCCGCGGCCAGACTACGCGGACCCTCGTCGGTGCCCATGCCCACGTCAGCGAAGTCGCCACCGAGGTTGCCGGCATAGTCTGTCTTGCCGGCATAGGGGGGCGGGGTCAGATTTGGGTACGGACGAGACCCCATGGGGTATGGCTGGGCTGCTCTCCGAGTCGGGCAATAGAAAACCGCGACGGACGACGCAATCATCTGTCCCAGCGCCGCCTTCGAGCTCGCGTCAGTGCACTTAAATCCCTGACCGATGCCTCGTCGCGACGATTCTTCAATGAAACTCAGAAGTGAATATGTCCAAGTGCCAGGCTGATTCTTACCCGCGCCCATGTCGGGACAACCCACCCACCAGTCGCCCCATCCGCCTGAAGGAAAGTAGCCGTGCGTGTCGACGTGCAGGTGACACGCGGTACCCAATTGTTTGAGGTTGTTGATGCACTGCGTGCGTCGTGCCGCCTCTCGGGCCGCTTGAATTGCCGGCAGCAACAGCGCGACCAGAATTCCAATGATGGCAATGACCACTAGCAGTTCGACCAACGTGAATCCGCGGTCTTTAGTACTCTGGCGACGGCAACTGCGCATTGCTGAACTCCAACTTCGTGCCGACTGTCGCACGAGACGATACAAATAACCGCGCTTCACCGGCGTCGGCGAAGCACGATGCCACTGATGAGAATACATGCTAAAGCGAAACAACCGGGCTCCGGCACGGCCGATTGGCTCGCGGCCGCGGCCATCCGGCCAAAGTTGGTCCGCCATGTATTATACCCGGTGGGGTCGCCGCCGAATGCTTCCGGGTTTTTGCGCCACACCACGTAATCGGCCGCGTCCACGCGCCCGTCGGCGTTGTAATCCCCCTCCACACCGGGGGGCGCGATGTTCACCAGCGTCTGGATCTCGCTCTCCGACAGGGCACGCGTGAAGATGTATAGCTCATCCATCATGCCATGCAGGCGGCGCCCGCCGCTGTCATACACGGCCCCGATTCCCAGGCCGTCATAATAATTGAAGGGCGCTTGGAAATCCCAGGCACCGATCGTGGTGCCGGCACCCGCTCCGTTCGGCGCGCCGCCGCGAATCTTCTCGCCGTTGAAGTAGATGGCAAAGTCGCCAGCGCCGCCATTAGCGTTCTGATCGTAAGTCGCCGCCAGGTGGAACCACTCGTTCGCGGGCCAAGGCTCGGGCGGCGTGTTTGGATCGACGTCGATTTCAGGCTGGTTCGGGAATGGATGGGCCCCCCACGGCGCACCGTTTGAGCCCACAATGTCCTGTCCAGCTTCATTGCGGATCGTTAATCGGATCCTACCATCGCCTTCGGCATGAAAATGCGGTACACCATGCCCGCCTAACCGTGAGCCCTGCACAATTGAAGCAGGAGAATTCCAGCCGTTCGCGCCGTTGACCGGCTCGAGATTCACCCAAGCCGCGTAAGTTGCGGCCGTGGTTGGCAACTTCGCTGGAAAATTCATTTTGATGACACTGCCGTCCATGTCGACGAAAACAGGGTCTTCGGTAGCGATTTCCGGCTGCGCGAAGCGAATCGGCGCCGCGCCCCTTTTCGGATCGGACGTGTCGTTGGAGATCACGCCGGTGGTCGTGAGCTGACCTCTTTCAAATTCGTCCGTCATGTTGCGAGTAGTGTCTCGCACTTTTCCGTTGAAGCCGTTTCCAGAGCCGTCCATCACGACATCGGTAAAACTGTCGAAGTTGTAATAGATCGTCAGATCGCCCGTCACTAAGGGCTGTGCCGCGACCGGAGTGCGGCCCAACATGATTACGCAGGCGACCGCAACCAATACCACCTGGTGAAGTCTCGTGATTGTCCAGGTCTTCATCGCAAGTATACCTCCAGAGCGAAAAACAGAGTGGAAGCCGATCTCGATGTTTTTGTAAACGACGTATCGCGCAGCATTGCTTGAGCGGGGCCAATGTTACCGCAACGGATCGCATCGCCTACATACGACAATTCGCCGACGGCAGTAGTTACGCCGGCATTGTTAGCACCGCACAAGGCGCCGATGTGGCGTCAAACTCAACAGAGGTAGCCATCAACAGCAAAAAACGCCATTGGGAAGGCCATCGAACGAGGAGTAGCCAAGGCGCCGCGCCGGAAAGCCTTCCGAATGGCGTTCAGTCAACCATCGTCCCTGGGTTCATTGCGAGAAGAGATTTGCCATGTCACCTCCCTGGCTGTGTACCGTGCCACTCGGAGATGGGGCATGCTTGCAAGTCGTAATTAGACTGCGTTAGACACAGAGATGCAAGCTGATTTCCGAAAGTGCTCAGCCTCTGGGACAACTCGCGCCAACGAACGCGGCTTGATCTCGGTCCGGTTTCCTCCCGTGACCACGATTATGCATATGCTGGCGTTGTCCGTCCCGTAGGGACGACGTGAAAATAGCCCAGCACTTTAGTGCTGCGGTCGCCAATCGTGTAAGGCGCATTGCAAGTCCCGTAGGGACGACTGAAACAGGACGACGCATTCACGATTCAGCCGTCCCTACGGGACGGGACGCGGCGTGGTGGAATCGTGCGCCCAGCAATAAATTGCTGGGCTATTGTCATATGTCCCTACGGGACACAAGCCGCCGAATCAAGCTAACGCCGCGATCAAGCCGCAAGCTTATGCATAATCGTGTTGACGGGGAGGGTAGGAGGGGGGCCCGAAGGAGTTGTGTTGCGCTGCCCGCAAGGGAAAGGAGCCGGAAGGAGAGAAGTCTTACGCCATAAGGGAGGGGGCCGGACGATGCCTTACCATCGGTAGTGCACTTGAGCACGGATGTGCTCATCGTAGATTCGGCGCACGGCTGACATCGCTTCATCAGTAAGCGGTGGCAGGTCGGCCGCGGCGCAGTTGTCCGCCGCCTGTTCGGGCCGCTTCGCGCCGGGAATCGCGCAAGTCACGGCATCGAACATCAGGATCCAGCGAAGTGCAAATTGCGTGAGAGTCCAGCCAGGCGGGCAAACGGTCTTCAGCTCGTCCACCGCGCGCAAACCCGTTTCGTAGTCCACGCCGGAGAATGTTTCGCCGACGTCGAATACTTCGCCGTGACGATTGAATTGGCGGTGGTCGCTCTGTTCGAACTGGGTGCTCGCCTTCATTTTGCCGGTGAGCAGCCCGGAAGCCAGCGGCACGCGGGCCAGGATGCCGACGCGGCGCCGCTTCGCTTCGGCGAAGAACAGCTCGGCCGGCCGGTGGCGGAACATGTTGAAGATGATTTGCACGCTTTGCACGTTCGGATAGTCGATCGCCCGTAGTCCCTCCTCGGGCGACTTGACGCTCACGCCGTAATAACGGAGCTTGCCGGCGGCCACCAGGTCGTCGAGCACGCCGAACACTTCCGGCCGGTAATAAACTTCGTTCGGCGGGCAATGCAGTTGCACGAGATCGATCGTTTCGGTGTTGAGATTCTTGAGGCTGCGCTCGATGAAGGCCGTGAGGTTTTCGCGGTTGTAGCCGTCGGCCGTGTGTGGATTGAGCCGGCGGCCCGCCTTGGTGGCGATGTGGATTTCTTCGCGGCGCGACTCCCGCAGTTGGGCCACGAGCCGCTCGCTGCGGCCGTCGCCGTAAACGTCGGCCGTATCGATAAAGTTGACGCCCAAATCGATCGCCTTCTCCAACGCGGCGAGCGATTGCCGGTCGTCGACCGATCCCCATGATCCGCCGATGGCCCACGCGCCGAAGCTGATCGTTGAAACGTTCCACCCCGTGCGGCCCAGTTCGCGGTACTGCATTCTCAACTCCTCGTGATAGTTCAAAATCAGCGCGGCAGAAGCAGCCGTCATCGTTTTCGACGGCCGAGCGGGAGTCAATACGGCATCAGTCAGAGTAGGGCGGGTGCTTTGCACCCGCCAGCAATTGACGCCCATACACTGGCGGGTGCGAGCACCCGCCCTACGATTGTCATGATCGCGGCGCTAGTACAGGGCCCCCGACCCCAATAAAAAACGAGCGCGTCCTGTCACGGACCCGCTCGTTTTTTTGTGCCGATCGCCCTGTTCCCAATGCGATCGGTCGCCTCGTTGTATTAAGAGGGTTCTACGTTTCGGTGTTACCCTCGTCCCCCGAGCAGCATGACGATGAGGATGATCAATAAAATCAACCCCAGGCCGCCGCTGGGGTAATAGCCCCAACTGCCGCTGTACGGCCAGGTGGGCAGTGCGCCGATAAGAAGCAGAATCAACAGGATCACGAGAATGAGATACATGGTTCATATCCTTTCAGAAAAGGGGGAGTTCGGTTATGCGCGGCACCGTCAAAATAGTTTTGCGGCGGGTTAATCCTTGTCAGTGACTTCCACGTCCACCTCACCGGTGTCGATGTTCCGGTCAACCTCCAGGCTGCCTTCGGGTGTCTGCACGTCGAGCACTCGCTCTTTGCGCTCGCAGCCGATGAGGCTCGCACCACCGAGGCAAACGCTAAATGCCACTGTGGCCGTGGCCAACAATTGTGAAGTACGCGATGTGTTTCTCATGGCACTTGTCCTCGCTGTTCCAAGAAGCGAGGGACGCAAAACGCGTGCCACAACGTCGCACTTGCGTTAACGCCGAAAACACGACCTATTTTTGCTGGCTTGCCTAGTAGATGGTCGCGGCCATGTCAGATTGGCTGGTCAAGAATCGACCATGCGCGGCGTCAAGCGATTTAGCCAGCTTCGATGGCCGCCAAGGCCTCGTCGGGGATGTTGAAGTTGGCCGCGACATTCTGGACGTCGTCGTGATCGTCGAGCGCGTCCATGAGCTTCAGGACGGCACGAGCCGAGCCGGCGTCGAGATCGACGGTGTCCTTGGGGATGCGCGTGATCTTCCGTACCTCGGCCTTCAGTCCGGCCGCGTCCACCGCGTCGCGAAACGCTGGTAAATGCGTCGGGGTCGCAGATGACTTCGAAGCTCGCCCCGCTGCGGCGCACGTCTTCAGCGCCGGCTTCCAAGGCAAGCTCCATCAACGTGTCCTCATCCGTTTGATCGGCGGGGATTTCGATGAGGCCCTTGCGGTCGAACATCCAGGCAACGCAGCCGGTGGCGCCGAGTTTTCCGCCCGCAATCTCGAAGATTTTGCGCACTTCGCCGGCCGTTCGATTGCGGTTGTCGGTGAGGATTTCGCAGAGGATCGCCACGCCGTTGGGGCCGTAGCCTTCGTAGAGAATTTCTTCGAAGTTCATGCCTTCCAGCTCGCCGGTGCCTTTCTTGACGGCCCGGTCGATCGTGTCCTTGGGCATGTTGCCGGCTTTGGCGTCGATGATGGCGTAGCGCAGGCGCAGATTGGCGTTAGGATCGCCACCGCCAATCTTCGCGGCGACGATGATCGCCTTGGACAGCTTGCTCCAAAGCTTGCCGCGCCTGATTGTCGATCAGCGCCTTCTTATGTTTAATGCTGGCCCAGTGGGAATGTCCTGCCATGGTGCGAGTTGGGTGAGTAAGTGAGTAGGTGAGTAAGTGAGTAAGTTTCCAACTGGTGCCCTACTCACCTACTAACTTACTCACCGACTCACTCGTCTTATCTTGGTTTTCGTTTCGCGAGCTTGTGAGTCGCCGGTTTCTTGGTGACTTTCTTAACGGGTTTTTTGGTTGGCTTGGCGGCCTGTTTAGGCGGCGCCGGCCGTGTCGGCGGCTGGGTCTTTTCCTTCGACTTAGGTTTCTTTTCTTCCACTTTGCGCGGCTGTTCTTTCGCAGCCGGCTGCTTGCCGGCTGCTGCTGGAGCGGCTTTCGTCTTAGCCTTGTCGGTAGTAACGGGAGGCGGCGTGGCGCCAACGGTTTCGGGGCGCGATGTCGGACGTTTCGGCAGACGATCCTTGCAATTCGGATCAATCTCCAACATCAACTTGCGTGCGGCCGGTCCGTACGGATTGCGGCCGACTTCCACGCCAAGCTGGTGGAGGAGTGAGCCGATTTCCGCGCCCTTATTCTTGCTGACGGTCCGTTCCAGGCCGGGAACCGCGCCCTTGCCGAATTCGTCCTCTGAGATCACGCCCACGGTATGCAGGGCAATTAGCGCGCCGCGGTTGACCGGAATCGAGTGTCCCCCCAGTGCTTGCTGCGTGACGTAGGCCACGGCAAATGGCGTCGTGCCGTTGTACTTTTGAAGTTGCTTGACGGCCTGCCCTATGTTCTGCTTCTTCAGCGTTTCGATATCGAATTCGTAGACCGACTCGAACACCGCGTGCAGCGATTGTTTGAGCCGCGAGGCCGACTCGGCCGGGTTCACGAGAGGCTTGAGCGCGTCGGTCAGTTCACGAATCGTGCTGACGCGCACTTCATTCCAACCGAAATAATCGCGCTTGAGCGTTTCGAAAACCTGCTCG
Source organism: uncultured Planctomycetota bacterium (assembly GCA_963713365.1). GTDB lineage: Bacteria > Planctomycetota > Planctomycetia > Pirellulales > Lacipirellulaceae > JABDGM01. The sequence continues at coordinate 370,622 of CAVQLN010000021.1, forward strand.
GCCACCTCCTGCGGCGAATCTTCCAAAAGGCAGGCAAACAAGAGGTGCTCGAACAGCGGCCGGTCCTTCGGCGGAGCGACCGGCTTGTAATGCTTCTTCAGCACCTTGATGGTGCGATTGATGAGGGCAGAACGATTCGGTGTTGCCATGGTGTGAGTTGGAAGGGTGTAGGGTGGGCACCGCCCACCAAACTTAATTATCGGTGGGCAGTGCCCACCTTACTGTTGGTGGGCAGTGCCCACCTTACTGATGGTGGGCAGCGCCACCCTACTTCTCCGTCTCGTCTGCGTCATCCGGCGGCTGATTCTGCGCCCTCGTGTCCGGCAGCAGCTCCTGCAGCAGCTGATTGATGGCCAAGGATTTTTTCACGCCCTCGTCCAGTTGAAACGAGATTCGCGGCGTGTAGCGGGTATCGATGCGCTCGGCAATTTTGCTTTGCAAGTATCCGGCGGAGCTGCGCAAACCATGCAGGCACAACCGCTGCTTGGCATCATCGCCCATGATCGAAACGTGCACCTTGGCCTGCCGCATGTCGGGCGAAACTTCAACGTACGTGACCGTGACGTCCTCGATCCGCGGATCGCGCAGATCGGTGAGGATCGCCATACTGACCACTTCGCGAATGGCCTCGGCGGCTTTGAGAACGCGGCGGGAAGACATAGGTGGGAAATGCAAGTGAGTAGGTGAGTAAGTGAGTAGGTGAATAAGTCTTCAATTTGTGACCTACTCACTTACTCACCTACTCACTTACTCACCTAACTTTCGAACTTGCGGTGGACCTCTTCGACCTTGTAAATTTCAAACAAATCGCCTTCCTTGACGTCGTTGAAGCCAGCGAGCTTGATGCCGCACTCGTAGCCTTCGCGGACTTCCTTGGCGTCGTCCTTCTCGCGCCGCAGCGTATCGAGTGCGTAGTCGCCGATGATCGTGCTGTCGCGGATCACACGGGCCCGGCTATTGCGCTCGACCACACCCGAAAGCACGCGGCAGCCGGCCACCGTTCCCACGCGGCTGATTTTGAATACTTGCTGCACCAGCGCGCGGCCCAGCTCCACTTCGCGCTCTTCCGGCTTGAGCATGCCTTCCAAGGCCAGCTGCAAGTCGTCGGTGATTTTGTAGATCACTTCGTAGCGGCGAATCTGCACGCCGGTGCGCTCGGCCAGCGTGCGGGCCTTTTCGTCGGGCACGACATTGAAGCCGATGATGATCGCATCGGACGCATGCGGCCAGCGTCACGTCGGCCTCGGTGATGCCGCCCACGCTTCTTTGCAGCAGTTTGACTTTCACCTCCGGATGCTCGAGCTTGGAAAACTCCTTCTCGATGGCTTCGATCGACCCGCGCACGTCGGCCCGCAGGATGATGTTGAGCGTCTGCACTTCGCCGGTATGGTCGAGCCGATCGAACAAGCTTTCGAGCGTGACATGGTGGAAGCCGGAGGCGCCGAGCGCCGTCGTCCGGTCCTCGTCGGCTCGCACGCCGGCAATTTCGCGAGCCCGAGCGATGTCGTCGAGCACGTAGAATCGGCTGCCGGCGCTGGGCGCCACGTCGAGCCCCGTGATGTTCACCGGCATCGCTTGGCCCGGCGGCAAGAACCCGCCGTCCGTCGTCCAGCGTGTCGTACATCGCCTTCACGCGGCCGTGGGCCTGGCCGCAGACAACGATGTCGCCCACGTTCAGCGTGCCGTTTTGCACGAGCACTTTCGCGACGATGCCGCGTTCGGCTTCCTGTTGAGCTTCGAGGCAGGTGCCCATGGCCGGCCGATTTGGATTTGCTTTGTATTCGTGCAGCTCGGCCACGGTGAGCAGCGTTTCCAGCAGCTCATCGATGCCGGTGCCTTTGGTGGCGCTGGTTTTGACGACTTCCACGTCGCCGCCCCACTCGCTTGGCAGCAGCTCGTTGGTGGAGAGGCCGTTGATAGACGCGCTCGATATTGATGCCAGGCAGATCGATCTTGTTGAGCGCCACGACGATCGGCACCTCGGCCGCACGGGCGTGGCTGATCGCCTCTTCGGTTTGCGGCATGACGCCGTCGTCGGCCGCCACCACCAGCACGGCGATATCGGTGACGTTGGCGCCGCGAGCCCGCATCTCGGTAAACGCCTCGTGGCCCGGCGTATCGACGAATGAAATTCGGCGGCCGTCCTTTATCGATCGTGTAGGCGCGAATGTGCTGCGTGATGCCGCCGCTTTCGCCGCTCACGACGTCGATGCCGATGATGCGGTCCAGAAGCGAAGTCTTGCCGTGGTCGACGTGGCCCAGGAACGTAATCACCGGCGGACGCTCGAGCAGTTGCGCCGGATCGTCTTCCTGCTGCTGCAAGTCTGCCAGCAATTGGTCTTCCAGGCTTACGGCCTGCCTGAACTCGACGTTGATGCCCAGCTCCGCCGGCCACGAGCTGCGTCATCTCGGGATCCATCATGGAGTTGATGGTCGTCATCACGCCGTCATTCATCAGAATTCGCAGAATCTCGCTCGCCTGGATGCCGGCTGCTTCGGATAGCTCGCGCACCGAGCAGGGCAATTGCACCGTGACGCGCTCTTTTCGTGGCGCGGCCGTGCTGGAGCCGGTGACTACACGGCGCTGACGGCGGTGAAGGGATCGATGCGGCCGGTCTTCGGTTTCGACCGTGGTAGCGTTTCGGCGGCGAGCAAGCTGTCGCTGCTCGCGCCCGCCGAGCATGGGGCGGTTCCCTTCCCCTTCACCCTCCGGCGGAGTTTCTTTGCCGCGCCGGCCGCGAGCCTTGGCCGTTTTGCGGGCCTCTTCTTCGGTCGTCACCGGAGCAAGCGGTACGCGCGGACCTTTGACGGCGCCACGCTGCTTCTTCTCATCGTCGAGCGTGCGCTCATGACGACGCAGATGGGCCGCGAGTGGTTTGCTGCCCTGTTTGCCGGCGCCAAGGAGGTCGGCCGGCAATCGCAGATCGGGCTTTTGCGCGGGCGGCTCGTTGGGCGCCGCCGGTTCGACGGTACGTGAAGTTTTGGGCAGCGGCGCCAGTTTTACCGCCGGACGCGCGCGTTCGGTCGTGGCGGTCCCGCCGTCGGTCTTTTTGCGTTCCGACGGCCGGCTTTCTTTACCGACGACCGGCACCTTAGCGCCCATTTGACCGGGGCCGATGTATTTCTCGCGTCCCATCGCTCCAGCCAGGGGGCCTGGTCGTCGCGCCGTTTCAACAGCGACGGCCGTCGCTGTTGCCGTTTCCGTAGCCGTCGAAGTCGCGGCGAGCGTGCTTTCGCTGGGGACCGGTTCCGGCGCCGGTTCGGGCGGTTTTGGTCTCGGCGGCGCGCTGGGCGGTTTCGAGGTGACGATCACCGGCATCTTGCCGGCGCGCACCGGCTCGGTCGGACGCTGCGGAGGTGGCGGCGCTGTTTTTCCCGATTTGGCCTTGGGCCCATCGCCCTTAAGGAACTGGTTGACCTTTTCGACTTCGTCTTCGGTCAAGCTGGCCAGCGCAGACCCCTTGCCCGGGACGCCGGCCCTCGTGCAAATATCGACCAGTTCCTTGCTGTCAAGTTTCAGATCTTTCGCTAATGCGTAAATGCGTACCGCCAAGAGTTATCTCCGTTTCAGATAGTCGCCGATTATCCAAGCATGTTGCGCGTCTCCTCATTGCCATATCAGGTGAGTAGGTGAGTCAGTGAGTAAGTCTGAAAACGTTCTACCTATTCACCTACTCACGTACGCACTACTCCGCTACTACGTAGTGGATCGTTCAGCCTCCTCGTCGGCAGCTTCGCTGCCTTCAGTCAAATGGTTATCATCCACGGCATCGTCGGCGCCGTCTGCGTCGACTTCAGCCTCAATTTCGTTCGATTCCTCGTCGCCAAGCAACTCGTCGCCAAGTAACTCCGATTCGCTCGTCGCTGCTTCGCCGTCCTCCGATTCGCTCGTCGCTGCTTCGCCGTCCTCCGATTCGCCGTACTCCTCGTCGACGGGCGCAAGCTTCATACCGGCTTCCGCGGCCATTTCGGAAAGCCGTTCCTGTTCGCGTTTCTGCCGGCGGGCCTCGGCGGCCTGCGCTTCTGCCTGCTCGGCGCGCTCCTCCGCCTGCTCGACGATGATGTTCGCGGCTTCTTCGCTCAGCTCACCCATCGCCATCAGCGCATCCGGCTCGATGATCGATAGGTCGTCGTAGCTCAAGAAGCCTTCTTCCACGAGCCGCTCCGCCAGCTCGACTTCCACGCCTTGGAGCGAGCTGAAGCCCGTGACCGCGCGGTCGATCGCTTGGGCCAGCTCTTCCTGCGTCATGATCTCGATGTCCCAGCCGGAAAGCTTGCTGGCCAGGCGCACGTTCTGCCCGCGGCGGCCGATCGCCAGCGACAACTGGTCCTCGCGCACCAGCACGATGGCCCGGCCGAGCATCTTGCAAAGGATGACTTGCTCGACTTCGGCCGGCTGCAGCGCGTTGGGGATCAGCACTTCGAGGTTGTCGTCCCAGCGGACGATGTCGATCCGCTCGCCGGCCAGCTCATCGACAATATTCTTGATGCGGTTGCCGCGCACGCCGACGCACGCGCCGACGCAATCAACGCGCGGGTCGCTGCTGGAGACGGCCACCTTCGAGCGATAGCCCGGCTCGCGGGCCATCGCTCGGATCTGGATCACGCCATCGGCGATTTCGGGAATTTCCTGCTCGAACAGCCGCTGCACCAGGTGCGGCCGGGCGCGGCTAAGGATCACTTTCACGCGGCTGCCCGACTTGCGGACTTCGAAAACGGTGGTCCGCACGCGCTCGTTGACGTGGTGCGTTTCGCCGGGGATTTGCTCGCCGCGCGGCAGGATGGCCTCGACGTTGGCGAGAGTGCACCGTGGCCGCGCCGCCTTCGTAGCGCTGGATGACGCCGCTCACCATGTGGCCGATCAGCTCGGTGTATTCGTCGTACAGCGCGTCGCGCTCGGCCTCGCGAATCTTTTGAATCATCACCTGCTTGGCGGTCTGGGCGCCAATGCGGCCGACGGTTTCCTCGGAATCCAGCTCGCGGCCATCGTAGGTTGCCCGGATCGAACCGTCTTCGCGGTCGATGTTCACGGCGATGTTGGCTTCTTCGCCATAGTGCTTCTTGGCCGCCGACACGAGCGCAGCCTCGATGCCTTCGAAGACAATTTCCTTGTCGATGTTTTTGTCGCGGTGAATCGCATCGACGATTCGCAGCACTTCCTGGGGATTCATGGCAACCTTCTCGCGGTGTATTTCGCCCGCCGCGAGGCAAAACAAGTTGTTCAAATTGTTCGAATTGTCGTAGGTCAGGTTTTTTAGCCTGACGCCGTTTCGCTCGATTGCGCTTTGCGGCGCAAGCCCGTCGGTCTCGAGTCAGGCTGGAAAGTCTGACCTGCGGGAATGTAAAATCCCCGCTGCCGCACTGCCAAAGCAGAGCGCCGGGTGCCGGGCCGGAGCGAAACTCCTTACGCCGAAGCAAGTTATATTACTCGACGAACCCGCCAGCATACTCCGCACGCGTCGAGACTGTCAAGCCGCGCTTGTCCAGCCCAATTGACGCAAAAAGGCCGCCGAATGGCAGCCTTCTGGATGGTTACGCCCGGCGTCCAAGCCCGAAAACTCGCCCCGTTCGGCGAGCCGGCGCCGTGCCGCTTTGGGTAATTCTTGGGGGCGGCCAGAACGAAGTCAATGAGCAGTCGCGCAAGTTGCAAGCAACGGCGCCCATAATGGACAATAGAATATTCGTGTTAGTCGTCGGCGATCAATTAGATGTGACGACTGGGCTATTTCGAATTAACCTGGAATCCTGCTTGGCGACAAAGGGTTCACAATGAAATCTGCCGCAGCGGCGGTAATTTGCTTCGCTCTGCTAGTACTCGCCGGCCAGCCGACTGAGTCTGGCAGCAAGAATCCGGACGTGCCGACTGCGGAAACAACCGCGCCGGTACCCACCGCGACAACCGAGAAAAAGGCGGAGTCGGCCGGGTTGCATAATCTTATGACAGTGACGAGCCGGCTCTATTCGGGCAGCGAGCCGCATGGCGAGGAGGGGATCGCCAGCCTGCAAAAACTGGGGGTGAGGACAATTGTCAGTGTGGATGGTGCAAAGCCGCAGGTCGACCTGGCGCGCAGATATGGCATGCGTTACGTGCATATCCCGATCGGATACGACGGCGTGCCTGAAGAGTCCGGCCGGATGTTGGCGCGGCTGGTGCGCGAGGCGGAAGGGCCTTTCTACGTCCATTGTCATCACGGGAAGCATCGTGGTCCGGCGGCCGCGTCCGTAGCCTGCATCGCCGCGGGCGATATGAATAACAAACAAGCGCGCGAAATACTCGTACGCGCCGGGACAAGCAAGGACTATGTCGGACTGTGGCGCGACGTCGATGCTTACACGTCGCCAGCGGCGGACGCCGAATTGCCCGAGCTGGTCGAAGTGGCTGAAGTCGAATCGTTCACGGCCGCCATGGCGCAAGTCGACCGGGCGTTCGATAACTTGAAGCTATGCCGCGACGCGAAATGGACTGTGCCCGCCGATCATCCCGACATCGTGCCGGCCCAAGAAGCGCTGCTGCTGCAAGAAGGACTGCACGAAGCAGGCCGCACCGCCGGTCAGGATTTCGACGAGCGGTTTAAGAAATGGCTTAAGGAAGCCGAGGCCTTAGCGGTTGAACTTCGATCGGCGCTACAGGCCCGCGACGTGCCATTGGTCAACGAGCGGGCGTTGCTCATCGAGCAATCATGTAAGCAGTGTCATACGCACTATCGTGACAATTGATTTGAGATTTATCGCGACGGTGTTCTCTAGCAATCCGGCAAGCAATTTAGCCCGAAGCATGGACGAACGCCGAAGGCGTTCAACACCGTAGCCCAGGGTCGCTCCGAGCCTGCGAGGCGCACCCTGGGGAAACAGAAAAAAACTCGTTACTCCGAAGGAGTTATACATCCGATCCACGCCCGGGTGTATAACGCCTTCGGCGTAACGACATGCATTGTGGCGCTACCCAGGGTGGCGCGGCTGCGCCGCTGACCCTGGGCTACGGTGTTGTACCGCTTCGCGGTACCACGAGATCCTTAAAACGGGCTGTCGTGAATGATCTGTTCCGTGCCCGAGTGGGGGCGGCCGTCGCGCGTCGAGAGCGTGTTCATGACGGATGGGTCGGTCGTGTCGAACACGAAGCGCACGCCCGCATCGCAGAAGAGAAAGAATGAGCCGCCCGGATGTTGGCTGCCGAACGACTCGGCATAAGAGTCGACTTCCTCGGCATCCAGCGGCACGGCCTCGATATTGAATCCTTCTTTGAAGGTTGTGCCGAGGACGTATCCGGGCCCGCCCGCGTATTTGCCTTGCTGCTGGTTATCGATCAATTTCGAATTCGGCACGACGCCCCAGATGGCCGCGCACGACCAAAAGGCGGATCGCTCACCCACGCACAACGTCTTCGAAAGCCCGTCCTGCAATTCGCGCGGCTCGATGGGGCGGTTGCGGCCAAAGACGCCGTCGAAATGATCGCGGCAGATCTTGCAAGTGGGTCGCACGGTGCCGACGCTGGCCACGTAGTTGCCCGCGGCCATTTGGCAAAGTATGCGAGTCGTTTTCTTTTCGGGAATGTCGATGAGCGGTTCAAACTCGCCATCGGACGGGCAAATGAAGCCGGGCAGCGACGTAAGCCGCACCCTGTTCTCATCAGTTGCAATGGGCGCCGTCAGGTTAAGCTGTTCAAAGGCGGCGGCCTCCTCGAAATACGGCATGGTCATCGGGCCCCAGCTCCAGCCAGGACCGGCGTCGTCGAGATTCGGCAAGACCTTCGTGACGTAGCCCGGCGGAAACGACTTCTTAACGTCCATGTAGTTGTGCATCGCCAAGCCAATCTGCTTGAGATTGTTGGCGCACTTGGTCTTACGGGCCGATTCACGGGCCGCTTGAATTGCGGGAAGCATCAGCGCGATCAGCACGCCGATGATCGCCACGACGACGAGAATCTCAACCAACGTAAAGCCCGAGCGCTGAGGCCGAAGCGATCGTGAGTTCTGAAGAATCATCATGTGTCAGTGCTCGCAGCACGCTTCTCGATTTTCTAAGCGACAACGGCTTAGATCGGAACGTGCCTACTGTGGAGAAAGCGCCCCTGCCCAGGGCGATCAGCCCGCCTCTGTGTAGGCTAGGGAGTCAGCCGATTGGAGTCAATTGAAATCGGGCAATTTCGTCGGGCTACAGAACACAGAATCGCGCAAATCATCAGGCCGATGCAAGCGGGTTCGGGGATGGCACCAGAAGCAACGCTTCCAGCACCGCCCGCCATATCGAAATTGGTTCGCCACAGAGCGTAATTCTGTGGAGTGTTCGGCACGGCGCCGCCCTTTCGCCAGAGCACATAGTCGGCGGCGTCCACCACGCCGTCGCCGTTGAAATCGCCGGCAAGCGATGTCGCGTCCGATGCGGCCGCGTTGATGGCACGGGCGGCAGCAAGCAACGTCGTTTCATTCAAGCCGTTGTTCAGCACTATCAGAACGGGTTCGGAGTTTTGATACGGAGCAATCAGGAATCGCGAGAAGAAGCCATAGGCTCCGATGGCCGCGGTTGGGCTGTCGTCCAGAAGATAGCGCAAGAAGTGGACGTGCTGGCCGATATCAAACGGTTCCAGGTGCGTGATGAATACGGGGCGCGGCCCGGGCGTCGCCTGTGGCAGAGTGATCTCATCATACTGCGAGAGGATCACCAGTGATTCGCCGCTGGGAGCGAGAGCGACGGATTGCGAGGCGGCACTCCAATGCCAAAGGACTCGCTGCTCAACTGGATTGCTGCCTTGTACCGGCCGCGGAATGATTTCCATGTTGATGAAGCTGTGCTCCGCAATGCTACCCTGCAGGACGAATCCCGGAATGTCGGTAAGCGCCACGTTGCCATAACCCGGCACGTCGAGGTGCTCCAATTGGGCCTCGACGGATCCGTCGGCAAAGATCATCGGTGCATAGCCGGCGATATCCGCCATTCCTCCTGAGACGATTACGTTGCCCAACGGGCCGCCGACCACGCTCAAATCAATCGGGATGCTGTGCCCGCGGAGGCTTCCAGCGGAAGCCGCAACCACAATAATACAAACGAGAAGTGCGTAGCGATTCATTGTTGCCATCCACGTTTAGAACGCTGATCTGTACTAATCGCCACTAATCCTTATTAGCGCCAATTAGCGGAAATTAGCGTTCCATAAAGTCCTTCTTCGGATTCCGTCTTCCTCCGCGTCCTCGGCGCCTCAGCGTGAGACCATATGCCCGTCAATCCATCATTGTATATCGCAGCGCAGTTTTGTGTTTCGATCGTGGCGGATTGTTTCGCCTTATTCCGGCCGGGCAAAATCGAACTCGGCGTCGATCCATTCATGGATCTGTGCGGCCGCGATGACGTCCACGTGCCCGTCGACATACAGGTAATTCGCCGCTGCAAAGTGCCGGTCCGGCTGAATGTCGCGTTTGACCTGCCGGGCAACATCGTGAAGCTTGACATTGAGAGGTGAAAACCACTGCGATGCGTGGACGTGGTCGTACTTCGCCGGCGGGTCGTTCTCTTTAGGTTCTGGTTCGTTGGCCCCTTCAAAAACAACAATCGTGCGGCTTGTGGCTTGCAGCTTATTGATGTTGCGGATTCGACTGCGCACCTTAGCCGCAAGGTAGTCGTTTACTCGGTAACTGGTGGCCTTGATCCGCCGGCGCTCTTCGTGAAATTCGTCCTCAGGACAAATGCGGATTTCATCCACACTTTCGAGGTGGGGCGCCAGAGTATAAATCCACGACCGCTCTTCGCCACTGTGGGTCCACTCGGGAAATTCGCCTTTGTGCAAATCGCAGAACTGGAGAGTTGCCAGGCCGATCTGCCGCAGATTGTTCTTGCATTGCGCGGCACGGGCAGTGGCCCGCGCAGCTTGCACGGCCGGCAGCAGCAACGCCACGAGCACGCCGATGATCGCAATGACCACCAACAGCTCGACCAGCGTCATGGCTCGACGCGTGCGCGTCATCCGTTATCCTTCTTACGCCGTTGGCGGCGACACTGCTGGACGAATCCAATCGCACTGATTGCAACGAGACTCGCACAACTTGGTTCCGGAACAAGCCATTGCACAAGAGACGGTGCAATACCCAAGCTCTGAACAGCCGCGGCGACGTCCACCGCTGCGCCATTCTTATTCAACACGAAGTAATACGGATCCGAGGCTGATATCCCCGCCTGCGTGCTGGAAACCTGCATCGTTAGCAAATACACGCCGTCGGAACTCACGCTGGTGGGCGAAGCCCCGTCGCCCAACAGAGCGAATCGCAGCGAACTATGAACCTCGGCGCCATCGCTGCCGTATCCGGCCGCGACAGGCGCTAAGGACAGGCCATCAAATGGAGCACTATCGGAAGTGATCGCGAAGTTTTCCGGCGGAGTGCTAATACTCGCGTTCGATCCGCGAAAACTCTTCAATTGCGTTGCGCCCGCGTCCGCAAAGGCCGCGCCGTTCCAGCGCTTCAGGCCGTCGGCAAATTCGACCGACAAAACGCTTCCCGCGGCAAACGTCTGCATGCCGCCATCCGCAAGGTCATGCCCATAGGCAAGCCCTGGTCCGGAGGGGAACTCCGGCAATCCGGGGATGGTCGTGCTCGCAGTATTATTGGGGCGCGAATACCACACGCCGTCGAGCGGCAGAAGCGGTATCACGTAGACCGACTTCGGCGACGTAAGGGCCGTGCTGTACGGGCCGTCGAGATGTAATTCGCGGGTCACGATCTTTTTGTTGTCTTCGCTGATCTGAATTTGCGGACCATGGGCCATCGCCGGCGCTGCAGCCAGCGCAGCTAACAACGCCAGCGCAAACGTGCCTGCGCGCATGAGTAGGCTCCTGATGCAAAACCGAAATGGATAGAATCTCCGCCGGCAACGACGGAGCGATAAAGTGGAAGTGTCGGGAGCTACGCCACTTCGGGAGGAGGCACGTCCGGCGAGTCCGACAGACCCTCGGCAACTTCAGAGGATGTCGGCGATCGCCGTTCGACGAGCGGGAGATCATTCAGCAGTCCATGCGGCGGCACGATGAGCGTCGGCACGGCCGCCAGCCAATGCAGTGCGTGGCCGCGACAAGCGAGTGCTCGCCAGCCGATGACGTGATTGCTCGTATTTGCGGGCGTCGATTCGTCAGGACCTGTTACATCTTGACGCTCGCTGCAGCACGAACGTTTTGCAGTTGCAGGCACGGCCGCGACAAGTTCCGCTGCGCAACAGGTCTTGTCGGTGGAGCTTTCGGCCACGCAGCAATTGGCATTCGGTTTCGCCCGATCGATCGAACCGTCGAGCCAAGCAAGCTTGATTCCTGCAGCGCGGGCCTTGGCGATGGCGAACGCCGGCGGCCGCACGCCATGTCGCCGCGCCCAGGCGATGCGCTCCGCCAACGTGTGGCAACAGCATGATTGCCAGCAGCGCGCCGCCGAATCGCAACCACATGCATTCGCAGCGCACGGAAATGCTTCGGCCTGCTGTTGCGCATTACTGGGAAGTGGCAAAGGTATCCCCGTGGCCGTCATCACATATGCGCTTAAAAGCAGAGCGCACAGGCAACGGCGGCCAATGCCGCGTCGCAAGAGTTTGCGAGAGAAACAGCGCATAGAAGTAAAAGAGTCCGGCGGCCCACTTGCCTGAGTGTACCCGCTGAGCGCGAGAAGTCAACGAGCCGGGACGAGTTGTTCGGCCGAGTCGCCGCGTCGAGATGACTGGCTACAAAGCCGGACCATCTTGGTCCGGTGTCGAGATAGCCGCGGTGGACCTTCGGCCGGCCGATTAATCGACAGCCGCGACAAAGAGTACGGCCGCTTGCCCTTGCGGCGTAACGCTGAGGTTCAAGAAGCTCCGTCCGGAGGATGTTGCGTCGCGATCGACGACATTCAATTTGCAGTTGGGATCTGGACTTTCGTAATTCAAAACGCGCGGCAGCCTGCCTTCGCGCAGGGCGAGCACGCTGGCGGCCAACTCGACAACGCTGCCGCCCGCGCCAGGTTCCCGAAATAGCTCTTGGGTGCAGTCACCGGAAGCTTGTCGGCGATGGCGCCGAACACCTCGCGAATTGCTCGCGCTTCGTCGGCGTCGCGATCTGTTGTGCTAAGGCCGTGGGCGTTGATGTGGCTGACGTCCGAAGGCGCGCGACCCGCGTCACGCAGCGCCGCCTTCATTGCACGCTCCAGTGCGACATCGCACTTTCCGTGCAGCATGGTGTCGGCGACGTTCGCGCTTCCCAGGCCGATGACTTCCGCATAAATTGTCGCGCCGCGGCTCCGGGCCGATTGCAATTCTTCCAGCACGACCATGCCAGCGCCTTCGCCCGCGACCATGCCGGTGCGGTTCTTGTCAAATGGACGGCTGGCTTTCGTCGGATCACCATTGTCGGCCGCCATTTGCTCGGTTTGCAGCGCGTGAATGGCCTGCATGGGTAGGATTCGCGTGCCGGTCGCGCCGGCGACCATGAGACTCGCGTGACCGCGCTGAATCGTGCGGAATGCCTCGCCGATTGCCAGGTTACCGGCCGCTTCGCGCATCGTGAGCGAGTTGTTCGGCCCGCGCAGATCATTGAAAATGGCGATGTGGCTGGCCGGCATGTTGGGCAGATACTTGAGCATCCACAGCGGCGCCATTTCGCCGAGGCCTTCCTTGCCCCAGCGCTCGAAGTCGAACGCGCCGCCCGGCGCACACTTTTTCATTCCGCCTTCGTAATCCTCGGGCATCGTGAGCATGTAGTCGCTGCCCAGGACGACGCCCGACATCTCCGGATCCGGCGGTGATTCGGCGAGGCCCGCGTCGGCCAGCGCGAGTTGCGCGGCAGCCACCGCCATGCGCGTCTCGCGGCACATCACTTTGAGGCCCTTCTTGATGGCCTTTTTGCGCTCTTTCTCCAGCGGTCCGAAATCCTCGATCTCGCCTGTGAACTCGCGTGCTTCGGCGGCGAACTTCAGCGGCTGGCCCGACGGCGGAAGCAGAGTCGTGGCCCCCACGCCGCTGCGCCCAGCCGACAGCGCAGCCCACAGCGCGCTCGGCAAATTTCCCAGGGGCGAGATAACACCCAGGCCGGTGATGACGACGCGGCGGTTGTGCGCGAGAGTGCTCATACGACATTTAGCATATCACACGCAGATAAGGCACGGCGAGCGGTACGCGTGATCGGCAATGACAAATGACGAATGACGAATGACGAATGTGAGAGTGCCGCATTCGTCATTCGTCATTCGGATTTCGTCATTTTTAATACCGCCCTTGGAAGCTCTGCTGCGGCAGCGAGGCGGCGCGGGCCGTGGGCGGCTCGGGCGACGGCGCCACCACGCCGGCGCTTTCGACAAACAACAGCGCATCGGCCCGCGGCGGCGACTTGAGCATCGGCATCGCGTCGGTCATCGCGTCGGTGATGGGATTGTCCTTGCTGGGACCTGGCGTGGCGACGACCCCCATCGAGAGCAATAGCACCCGGTCGGTTGGCCAGCGGAAGCGCTCGTGCAGATTTGACATGGTCATCTGCGGCACATCGACTTGAATGCGCTGGTTCGGCGCCACCGGAGTGGGAATGTCGAGCTTCACGGGAAGCATTTTTTCAATCTGATTGAGCCGCAGCTTCACCACGGCGTCTGCCGATGTCAAATCCATTGCCAAGAGCGGGCTGAACTCCAGAGCAAAGCCTTCCTCGATGATGCCCATTTCGGGCTGGTAGCCGGGCCATACGGTTTGCGTGATGAGTGCCCCGCGGATATACGATCGCGGCCGCATCGTGGAGATGACGATCGACTGGCCGTTGTTCACCAGTTGCAGCGACGAGTTGTACTCGCGGTAATCGGTGCGGCGACTCAGCTCGGAGATCAATAGGCGGGCGTTTTCCTTCGCCATCAGCCAGCCCTGCACGCCCGGCGATTGCACGGGAATCGGCGTCATCATCGTGAGCGCCTTGGCGCGCCAATTTGGATTGCGAACGGTGGCAACACGAAGCGTGAATGCATACGCGCTGGCAGACGAGTTGACGAAGCGGTCGACGATGTCGGCCACGATTGATTGCATCTCCGGCGTGTGATACACGCGCAGCACTTCGCGATTGGCGCTGAGCAGGCCGACGGGATCCGAATGCCATGCTTCATAACCGGTCTCGCGGAGAATCCAATCGACGATCGCCTGCTCGGGTCGCGCCGTACTCGTGACGCGCAGCGTGTAGGGCCGAATATCGTATTCGCGCCACACCTGGCCCTGATCGTTGGGGAGCGTGCCGCTGCCTTTGGACACCGCGGCCCGCGACGGCCCCGGATTCACGGGCGCAAGCGCGCCGCCGTTGTCCTGTATAGGCGTGATCTCGTTCGAACCGCGTGCGCTCGAGGCAGCGGGGACGGGCGCGGCGCTCGCGCTCCCATATCGATCGCCCGGGGCCGAACTCTTCCAACCGCCATCGTTCTGAGCGACAAGCGGTGCGGCGACCAATGGCGCCAAGAACATTGTGAGCACGAAGATGCCTGGGCGTGGGTGAGACATCATTCGTCAGCCTCCTTCGAGAGCGCGCGTTTCCGGTGGACGAGGGGCGCGAGTATAGGAACGCGGCTACGGGCAAGCAAGGTTGGCGCACCAACTGTGCTAGCTAGTGACCATGCCGGCAACTATTATGACAGCGGTGTCGACCGATTTCGGAACGCCACAAGGGGAGGGCGAGGCCGTTGGCGGAAGCCTTGATTGCGTTTCTCTTGATCTCGGGCGTTGTGCTGGCGCTGGTGACGCTTGTCGGTCACGGCATCTGGGTGCTCATCGCTGCGATCTTCGGCGGAAATTCGGCACGTAGGCGACGCGAGAACCTGACGCATAAGCTTAACGCCGACAGCCGTCGCGCGTGTCCCCGCTGTTTTACGCCTACTACATCAATTGCGGGCACTTGTTCCGTTTGCGGTTGGCCGAGTCAACGTTTGCACAGCGACGCCAAAGCAGGCCTGGCCGCAGTTCGCGAGCAGTTGAACCAATACGCGCGGCTGGGGATCATCGACGAAGCGGCGCGCGACAGGTTCCTGGCCGAAATACAAAATGAGGAGCAACTTCTTGCCGAGCGCGCGTTGAGCGCACAGCGAACGCTCGAAGCGAAAACGCCCGCGCCCGCGACGCTCACTCTCGTTGAACCGCCGACGAGTGAGCTGCCGGCCGCAAGTGGAATGCCTGCGGCGACTGGGACAGAGCTCAGCACGCCGGTGTCTGAAGCCGCATTGGCGTCGGCTGCGCCGGTTGGTGAACGGGCGCGAAGATTCGCCGCCAGCCGCGCTGAAGCGGCGATCGAACCCTCCCCTAGCCCCTCCCTAACAGGGAGGGGAACAGACGAAGCGAAACCAGCGGTCCCCGTTTCGCGCCTGCTGGCCGCGTTCATGGAGGAAAAGAACATCCGCTGGGGCGAGCTGGTCGGCGGTTTGTTAATCGTCGGTTGCTCGATTGCTCTGGTGATCAGCTTCTGGTCGGAGATTGCCGCGCGCCCGCTCTTGAAGTTTGGGCTGTTCAATGGCGTGACCGCCGCGCTGTTTGGCGCGGGCCTGTACACCGATCGGCGCTGGAAGATTCACACCACCAGCCACGGCGTGCTGATGATCGCCACGCTGCTGGTTCCGCTAAATTTTCTGGCTATCGCGGCCTTCACTCAAGCTTCGCCGCCGACCGAATTGTTCTCGCTGGCCGGGGAGGCCGCGTCGCTTCTGGTGTTTTCGCTGTTGGTGTATTTGGCCGGGCGGATACTTTTGCCGGGCGGCGCACCGCTGTTGGTTGCCGGAGTGATGATTCCTTCGCTGACGCAGCTCATTGTGCGCCGCTTTGCCGAGCCCGGCATGCCGCTCGCCGGGCTTTATGCGCTGGCTGGAGTTCCGATTACCAGCTACTTGGCAACATCTGTCTTCGTCACGCGGAAAAGCATAGTAGGTCCGTCGAGCCGAGACGAACGTGAAAGCGGGGAGCATGGAGCGGGGAGCATGGAGAGAAGAGCATGTAGCAACAATTTCACTCCTCGCTCCGTGCTCCCTGCTCCCAGCTCAGACGTGCCGCTCGGCTCGCGGCACCTACAGGAGCACAGCCTCCTCGTGTTTCTTGGGCTAGTAAGCGCGGCCACGCTGTTGCCGTTAGCTTTGTTGGCTTATAGATCGCCGCCGCTGGAGGTCGTCCTGCAGCGCCTGTCGCCGCTGGTCGCCGTCAGCGGGCTACCGGCACTGTTAGTTGGCCTCATGTTTTGGCGCCAGGCGAAATGCTTTAAGTGGCTGGGGTCGAGGCATAGCCGAGCCCCCAGCTTCGTTGACTGGGGGCTCGTCCGCCGTCGGCGGACTCGACCCCGGCCACCCTCGTCCCGAGTCTACGCTCGGCAGTCAACCATCCGCCGGATTGCAAACCGCCGGCATTGGCGTCGGCGTCCTTGGCGTGATGATCATGATCGCCGCCGTCGTGCTCGCCTGGCCTGAACCTGCGCTGCTCTTGCCGACCGCTGTGACGCTGGCAGCCGTGATGATCTCGGTCGCGATATGGTTCGCGATTCCGTCGGCCTATTTGCCGGCGGGAATTGCCCTGGCCGCCGCCTGGTTAATCGGGTTCTACCTCGCACGAGGCAACATTGTATGGACTCTCAACGATGCCGAGGCAATGCGGCAGACACTGGTCTCTGCAACGAGCGGTCACGCGCTATTGCCGCTCGTCGGCATTTTCGCAGCGTTGGCCGGATGGCTCTGCGCGCACCAGGCGAACCGAAGATAGTTTTTTCGTTGGGCTCGTGGCTGCAGCCACCGCAGCCGCCAGTTTTGGACTGGTGATGTGGTTCGGCTTTGCGCGGACGGGCGACCCGGCCAATGCGATGTGGACGCTGGCCGTGTACACGCTTGCCGCTCTTGCCGCGAGCATTTGGCTCGATCGGGAAGACGTGGCTTACGCCAGTTCGGCCCTGCTGCTGGCGACGCTTGTGCAGGCGATTGTCTACCGTTACGCGCTGCGCTGGCAGCCCGGCGAACCGTGGATCGTTTGGATCACGGCTATCTTGGTGCATTCGACGCTCGCCGCAGGTAGCGGCGGCGCAATTCGAGTCTGGCCATCTGGCAAGTCGAAGATCGCCGCGCGCGCGTTGATCCGTTCGGCGCAGTTCACGTCGCTGGTCGCGGCCGTCTGGATCGCGTTTTATTCGGATCAGTCGTCGGCCAGCGGCCTCTGCGTGAACCTGGCATGGCTGGCCGCCGTGTGGACATTGTTGGCGGCGGTCGATGGATCGCAATTATTTTTTGGCTTGTCGCAAATCGCTTTCGTGCTTTCGATCATTTGCGGCGTTACCGCGGCTGTCGCCGGCCAGCCGTGGTATGTGGCTGCGCGTCATCCGTGGCTCGACCCGTGGTTTCTCGAGGCGCAGGGCATCGCGCTCGCGGCATATTGTTTCTTGATGCGCGGCGTGCGGAGCATCTTCACGCGCCTGTCGCACCAACGAGGAGACGAAGCAGCCGAGCCCTCACGTCGCAATTGGATGGAGGCAAGTCGGCAACTTCTCACCTTACCCTTGCCGACAATGGACGACGTCTTGGAGGTCGGTCTTGTCCTGCTGGTGGGATGTGTCGCGATTTACGCAGCGCTGCCCGGGGCGGCGAGAATTGACGCCGCGGTCGCCGGTTGGCGTTTCGCCGATTGAAACGTTTGAGCTGGCCGGCATTGCCGCACATTCATGCGGCCGATCGCGGCGCTGGGCGCTGGTTGCCGCAGTAATCATCGCGCTTTCCGCCGGGTTGCATCAAGCTGGCGCAAGTTGGCGACTAATTGGTTTGCTCCTGACAGCGTCGGCGGTTTGCCCGCTGCTCGCCGCTCGTTGGGACGCAGATTTGGCGGTCGCCTCGGCGCTTCGTTGGTTCTCGGCCGGCTTCTTCGCGCTGGCCTCGATTGGAATATGGACGATGTCCGGTCGGCTGGCGCCGGACAGTTGGCTGGGGTCGAGCCGCACGCGGCGCCCGACCGGCCAATTGGAAAACAACATCAATAACGTTCTCCGCCAGGCTCGTGATGTTCTGGTGGCGCTTGTCGTGCTTATATATGTCGCGATGGGCGCGTATGTTGCCCAAGCCGCAATATATCGAGCGGCCATGCCAAGCGGATTTTCCTGGCTGTGGCTCTACGCCGGACTATGGGCAGTCGTCGTAGCTGTGTCGACGTTTGCAATACCGCGCGCCGTGGCAAGAAAGCCGAACAACTTGCAACGCGGCCAGGATCGCGGCGCCGTTTGGCTGCTCGGCGCCGCGAAGCGCTATTGGTTGTGGCCTTTGCCCCGCTGGCGGTTCTGTTTACCTTCGCGGTGGCCCGCGCACTGGACCAGTATCCGATAACGGGCCCGCTGCAGGCGAGTTGGTTCCGGCGCATTGGTTGGGACGTCTCGTATGGCGTTCCCCTCGCGATCATTGGCCTTGTGTTCATCGGCTACGCCATTCGTGATCGATCGAGCGGATTCGCGTTCTCTGCAGGGCTGCTGTTCAATGCCGTCGCGACGATCGTCGTGCTCCTACGGCTGGCGGGCGGCGGCGGCGCGCTCGACGCGACAGCATGGATCAACGTGACCCAAGTCAACGCGATTGTTTGCAGCATCGTGGCGCTGGTGTGGGTGATGGCGATTCACGTAGGCGAGTCTTTCCGATCGAAGATTCGCCGTGGCGAAGACTCGCATGAGTCATTTGAAGCTGATTTTTCCAAGGGCGGAAGCCCAACGACACTCCATCCGCGTCTCGGAGAGACGCGGCCACGTACGCCGTTGCTGCTTCTCGCGCAAGTGATACTGGCCGCGGCGTTGTGCGCCATGTTCCTCGTGCCCGCTGTCTTGCGGCTCGTGCTTGCGCCAGCCGCGTTCACGTGGGCCATCGCGGCCGATGGCGTGTTCGGCTGGGCGGCGTGTGCACTTGCAACTGCTGCGGCACTATGGATCGCTTGGGGCCGCGCAATAAGCGTGAATCGTCTGGGGATTCCGGTTGCCGCGCTGGTCGCACTCGTTGCCATTACCGTGGCACATTGGGACAACGGCAACTGGCTTGCGTATCACACGCTGCTGGCCGGCACATGCGCCGCCGCATGGCTCTTGCCGATTGCCAGTGTCGTGACAAATCGTTTCGTGGCCGGCCTGGCATCAATCGAACCGATCGCCTGGTCGGCGACCGCCGCGCGATTGTTCGGGCTCGCGGCGGTGCTATTGGCCGCATGGGGCTACTTGGGCGACCCGGCCTCGCCATGGTGGACCCTTGCGGCACTCATGGCAATCACCGCCCGTGCCGTATGGATCGCCTGGTTCGAGAGGCGGCCGGGTTTCGTGTGGATTGCCGCCGTGTTGTTTCTGCCGGCAGCGAGCATATTTTGGCTGGATTGGGCGTCGCAGTATTCATCCATCGCGGGCACCGGCGGAATCGGACAGGTCTTTGAGTTCGTCTGGATCAACGCACTCGCCGCGGCACTCCTCGCGCTGGTCAGCGTATGGGTAACGCGCCGCCGGATCGCGCCGCAATATGGTGACGCGAATCGGCGCGGCGGAATCTCATTCCATCGCTTCGCCGCCTGGGCCATTGTTGCAACCCTGCTCCTGACGACTGTGGTAGGACTCCTCGCCGATCTATGGAATGAATCAATCCCGGCAACCGTATCACTAGCTTGGGCCGCATGGATTGCCGCAATTGCCGCCGCCTTGGCCTGTTGGTGGGATCCGGGCGTGCGCTGGCCGGTTGCTTGTTTGTATTGCGTCGGGCTCGTGGGTGTCGGTATTTACTTGGACGGCCTCAACTTCGCGGCGCCAATGTTTCATTGGGCATTGGCCTTGGCACTGTCAGCCTATTCGTTGGCGACCAGCGCGCTGTGGAGTGCGCCAACAAATTAGCTGCCGTCGTCGGGCGATTGGGTCTGGTTGCACCAGCCACAAGCGGGCACGGCTGGCTCGTGTCGGCAAATATTTTGGTTGGCCTCGGCGTGCTGCTTCTTGTGTCGTGGATCGAGACGACTTTGCCCGAGTTCGGCCGGCGGATGTTCGCAGCCTACGCCGTCGGTGCTCAAGCATTCGCTATTGGCCTGCTGGCGCGCGGCTCCGTACGTACTCCGCTTCAGTATTTGGCGCTAATCTGGGGCGTGTTGTTCGCCATTGCATTTGCGTGGGCCTGGTTGCCGCCCGATTTTCAAGCGCCTTGGCTTCATCGCCTCGTGCTGGCGGTCGTGGCGCTGGTGGCGATGGTCATTGTTTATGGATTTGGAGTTCTGAAGTTCGTGCGCTCCGAAAATGAATGGACCCGCGCGGCCGCTCGGCTGGTGCCGCCACTGTCCACGCTTGCTGCCGCGCTGATCATGCTGGTTCTGGCGGTCGAAGTCAGTACTTATTTGCAGAGCCCGGTCGGGGCGGTGCCCATCGTTATGCCGGCCGTTGTGGCTGTTGGCTTATCGCTTTTGGCACTTGCCATTGCGGCTCTGGTCGCCGCGCTGGTGCCCGGCGCGATCCGCTGGGTCTCTCAGAGCGCGGCAGAACCCTTTACGTCTATGCCGCCGAAGGCCTTGCCGGGCTGTTGTTCCTGCACATTCGCGTGACGATGCCATGGCTGTTTCGCGGCTGGTTCATCCAGTTCTGGCCGCTGGTGGTCATGGGAATCGCGTTTGTTGGCGTTGGCTTCGCCGAGCTATTCGAGCGGCGGAGAACGCGCGTGCTCGCCGAGCCGCTGCACAACACAGGCGTGCTGCTGCCGCTCTTGCCTGCGATTGGGTTCTGGGTCGTGCCGAGCCGTGTCGATTACTCGCTGCTGCTGCTGTCGATCGGCGTGCTCTACACCGCCATGAGCGTTTTGCGGCAATCGTTCTGGTACGCCGTGCTGGCGGCGTTGGCGGCCAACGGCAGCCTGTGGTACTGGCTTCACACGCGCGAGGGTCTGGGCCTCTTCGAACACCCGCAGATGTGGCTCATTCCGCCCGCGCTGTCGCGCGCTGGCGGCCGGTTACATTAACCGGGAGCGGCTCACGGCCCAGCAGTCGGCTGCCTTGCGCTACGCCGCCGCCATTGTGATCTACGCATCATCCACGGCCGATGTGTTCATTAACGGAGTGGCCAACGCGCCCTGGCTGCCGGCCGTGCTGGCCGGCCTTTCGATTCTCGGCGTGCTTGCGGGCATCCTGCTCCGTGTGCGCGCCTTTCTCTATCTCGGCACGACGTTTCTCGTCGTTGCCCTGATGACCGTCATCTGGCACGCGGCAATCCACGAGCGGCACACTTGGATCTTGTGGGTGGCCGGCATTATCACCGGCACGCTCATCATCGTGATGTTTGGCGTGTTTGAGAAACGCCGCGACGACGTGCTGCGCGTGGTCGAGCAGCTTAAGCAATGGGAAGCGTAGCAATTTTCAGGTCCAGGAAGGCGATTTTTGACACGTTTTCGCGAAACACGGTTCAATGGTTCAAAATTCCGAATTCTGAACCCTGCCCAACGTGGATTTCGCAATTTAAGCGTCGATTGCGGTCGGCAGAAATCAAAAACAGCCGTTCTGACCCCTTTATTACATGACGGAGAAGCAACTATGGCAGTAGCTCGACGTACCCTGGCGATGTTTCTTTTCCTTCTCACACTTGGTCTCCTTGTGTCTCTAGCGGCGGGTGCCGAGCGTTTGCCGCGGCTCAAAGTAAGTGAGAATCGGCGATTCTTGACCACTGATGAAGGAAAGCCGTTCTTCTGGCTGGGCGATACCGCGTGGGAGCTTTTCCATCGGCTGAACCGTGAAGAGGCCGACGAATATCTCGCGCTGCGATTCAAGCAGGGCTACACCGTAATTCAGGCGGTAGCTCTCGCCGAGTTAGACGGGCACACCGATCCTAATGCCTATGGTCACCTGCCGCTGACGGAGCTGGATCCTGCCCGGCCTGCAGTAGTCGATGGTCCGAACAACGACTATTGGGACCATGTCGACTACATTATCGATGCGGCCAATAGCCGCGGTCTGTACGTCGGCTTCTTGCCCACCTGGGGGCGCTACTGGCATGCCCGAGAAGACAAGCCGTTGTTTACGACCGCAAATGCCGAGGCCTATGGAAAATGGCTTGGCCGGCGCTACAAGGACAAGGGGCTGGTATGGATCCTGGGCGGCGACCGTGCGATCGCAAATGACGCTCAGCGCGAGATCATTCGCGCGATGGCTCGCGGGTTGCGCCAAGGCGACAGCGGCGCTCATCTCATGACGTTTCATCCGCCCGGCGGCCATGGTTCTGCCGAATGGTTTCACAACGACGATTGGCTCGACTTCAATATGCGGCAGAACGGTCACGTCACCGAGTTCACCGAACGTTACGCCAAGACTCGCGAAGACTACGACCGCACGCCCACCAAACCGGTAATTGACGGCGAGCCGATCTATGAGGATCACCCCGTGTCGTTTGATCCCGACAATCTGGGGCACTCGACGGCAACCGATGTGCGCCGGCCGCTGTATTGGGATCTTTTCAGCGGCGCATGCGGCCACACCTACGGGCACCATTCCGTGTGGCAAATGTGGCGCGAGGGGCGCAATCCGATCAATCGGCCGCTGATGCCATGGAACGAGGCAATTCATCAACCCGGCGCCGCTCAAATGCAGTTCGGCCGCAAGCTGCTGGAGTCCCGCCCGCAGGCGAATCGCATCCCGGACAACGATATCATCGTGACGGACCGCGTTCCGAGCGCTATCCCAGGCGCCGGCCGCTACCGATTCGTTGCAACGCGCGATGCCGACGGCAGCTATGCGATGGTCTATGCGCCGGTCGGCCGCAAGTTTCGCGTGCGCATGGACAAAATCGCCGGGCCGACCGTTAAGGCCTGGTGGTATAATCCGCGCGACGGCCAGGCGACGCGGATCGGCGACTTCTCAAACAGCGGGGAGCGAGAATTTGTTCCACCGACACCAGGCGAACAACTCGATTGGGTCCTGGTACTGGACGATGCTTCGCGAAATTTTCCACCCCCCGGAACCAGGGGAGATGCCCGATGACGTACTTTAAGCAGCTCTCGCGCCGCGACGACGTGCTGCGGGTGGTCGAGCAGCTTAAGCAGTGGGAAGCGTAGCGCCAGCGTACTTGACGGCGAATTCTGTTGCGCCATTGCTTAATCGCTTGGCGACGCGGGCGGTGGCGGTTCGAACATCAGGTTCACTTCCGTGATTCCAGCCAGTAGTTTCTCGAACTTGCGACCCGATAACTGTGAACTGTGTGCCACGCGAAAAGTGCAATCGGGCGAGTTCGGTACTTCAAACAGCGGCTCACTGGTCTTAAACACGAAAAGGTCGCTGAGCCTGGAAAGCAGCCATGTTGCGTTTTCCATGCCGTCGACGCGGAGTCCGGATGCGCCGTCGATGCGACTTAACCGTACGCGAAATGCTTTCATGGTCTCCCTTCGGTGGTGTATAGCGTTGGGCTTTGAGGCTCCAATGGGATTGTCGGTGTTGGTTTCACGCTGTTAGCTCTGGGGTGCTCGCCGTTTTCTAAAGAGTATTCAACTGTTTGGCCCCGGTACAAATCGTCAAAGCCGCGGCTGCCCGGAACCGCGTCGTGCGAGAAGTACACTTCCCGACCGGTATCAGCGTCGATCGTGCCGTATCCCTTGTCGTTATGGCCGGGGATGAGTTTTGAATTCGGCTGATAGGTTTGCTGCGACAAATGAACAAGCTTGTTTATTTTTCCAATTGGCATGACTGTAACCTTTAAGTGTTGCCCGGGTCGCGAATGAGTGGCGGCCATTTTTGGGGCGGAGTCAACATGCACGGCCGCGGCATACATTAGGCCCTTCCCGATTGCAGCCATCGAAACAAGTGGACAATCGATCGCTCAACACAGCGTGGCACTTACGGGCAGTTTTTTACCCGGAAGCTTGTTTTGGCCTTCGCCGTTCGTTTGACCGTCAATGATAATTACGGCTTCGACTGGCTTCTCGGCCTGATCTGCCTTCCTACACAGCAGCGATAGTTGCCGGATGGCATCAAGGGCGGCTCCTGTCTTTTTTTCATCCTGCCGCGCGTCCTCACTTTCGTTGGGAGCGATGGTTACCTTTGACACGCAAAATGCCGCGAGATGTAGTAACTTATCTTGCGACAAGTATTGCTGCTCCCGAATGCATTCATTGCGTTGATAGTAGTCCTCAAGGTCATCCATGTAGTAGCGGTCGAAAGTCACTCGTGACTTCTCATCACTTTCAATCGCGGGTTGTGCACTTTTTGCAAGCAATGAGGAGACCGGGCTTGACTCGGTTTGGTTTTGCTCGAATCGCATTGCAACGCAACGATAGATAAATAGGAGAATCATCGCGCCGATGGCTGCCATGAAAGAGGCGTAGAGATTGATGGAAGCCGCCGCGTCCGGCGAAATGGTTGTTCCCAGTAAACCGCCAATAAAGGCGCCTACCAGGCCGATCAAAATCGCAACAGGCATACCGCCGGCGTCGGGGCCGGGCATTGCGACTCTCGCCATCGAGCCGGTAACCAGTCCCATGACAATCCAGGAAGCAATTCCCATAATGGTCTCCTAATGAGGGGCCGGCCGCCGTTCACGCCTCGCCACCCGTATCGCGATCAAAGCATTCGACGAGCAATTCTTGCTCGCGGCGCAGGTGTTCCAGAATCTGGTTGATTGTTTTTCGCAGCTCCGCGCAGGTCGCTTCAAACTCCGCGAAATTCTCCGGCGACGCCAGGTCCAGCCGCACTCCTGTTTTCCGGATTGCGACACGAAACAATTCATGCTGGCGGTGTAGAGAGGCGATTTCGCCGTTCAAGCTAGGATTCAAGCGGGCCACGCCTTCCATGTATCCATCCACTTCTTCGAGCGCGAACAGCCGCTCTAAGTGCCTGTGATATAGCTCCGTAAAGAACCGCACACTCAACAGCTTCCTCGTAAAGCCATCCGGGTCGACATCCCACCCCAGCATGACTTCCAAAGCTTGGGTTACGTGCTCCAGCGCTTGGCTTTCTACTTTGGTCTGTTGAATGAGCAATTCTTGGTTCATGCGTATTCTCCGCCGGTGTTGGCACGAGGTGCGTTAGCAGCCGGCGAACACTAAGACGTCAGGGCGGTTGTAAATTTATCGAGTTCTGCACCAGCGCGCTGTTGGTCGTAGCCGTACCGTTTTAGCAGCAGGACCTCGAGTTGATCGCGTCGTCCGGCGATGGAGGTCATGTCTTCCTCGGTCAGTTCCTTCCACTTCTCCCTTAGTCGGCGGCTTAGTTGATGCCAGTCGCCTTTGATTTGATCCCAATTCATCGCTGTCACTCCTTAATAGATGCTTCGGCGTTGCGTCCCCAGTTACTTGCCGTTGCGTCCTCGGATCCGGTCGGTGATCAAATGCGGCCTGTCAGCAACAGCACGACCAGCACCAACACGAGGAGCCCGATCCCGCCGCTGGGACCGTAACCCCAGTTTCGGCTATGGCCCCATCTGGGCATCGCCCCCAGCAGCATCAGAATCAAAACCACGATCAAGATTGTGCCTAACATTTCAGCTCCCATTCAAGAAAAGGTCGAACGCAAAGCGGGGTCTTCAATGTATCGATTGTTTGCCACGTTTTTTGTCTAAAGATCATTTGACTTCACGATGTCGCTAGCCTGACGGTCAGCCTTGAGGTCTTCCGCGTCCCCGCCGGTCAGCTCGGTAGCCTTGTCCTTTACCATCTCGACATCCTGTTTCATTTTGTCGGGGTCGGCCGCGAGGTTGATGTTAACCTTGTTGCTCCCGGCGTCAGGGGCTGCATGCGACATGGAGAACCAGCCTCGGTAGAAACCCAGCCCAACAGCGATGATCGCAATTGCCGCCAGCACCGCACTTAGTCTTTTCATGACTCAACTCTCTTTCATATCGAAATCACGTTCCAACGATTCAAACTTGATTTGTTTCTCGTTCTCGTCAGGCAGTTCGGAAGTGGCGGTATTCCTTCGGCTCGTGAACCAGCGCGAAAAAAAACCGACGCGGCAAAACACCCGAAGGCATTCCACCACGTCGGCTTACTCGTTAACGAGCCCTCCGCTGAGGCGGATTGCTCTTTATTTAGTCATCCGAAAACTTCGCTGCAAACCTTCATTGCAGCCCCGGAAGTTCCACAAGGCTACATTTGCATTCCCTATTATTACCATAATTATATCGCATGAGCCAGGAAACACAAGCCCAATCGCGTATCCAGGGAACAACTCATTGTGTTCTCATAGAAGCAAGTGGACGCAAAAGCGGTTCGACGCTGGCCTCATCCAAGACCGTTGCGGCCAAGACCTCGACCGCCACAATCGAGATATCGTCGTGAGGTCTCTCGGATCCATGCCACCGCGCGATCTCCGCAATGAGGGTCGCAACACTCTCCTGTAGCGGTTCGGACCGCCGTTGGCCGATCGCATGCAGCAGCCGGGCCTCGCCAAACTGCATGCCGGCGGAGTCCATCGCCTCGGGGATGCCGTCGGTGTAAAGGTACAAGCGGTCTCCCGTTCCAAGGCGGACCGAGAACTCCTCGTAGGCGTCGTCGGTCATGCCGATCGGGAACCCCTCGCACTCCAACATCACGGGATCGGCGCCGCAGGGCAGATGCACCGGACCGGGATGCCCGGCGGAGACATAGCGGAAGTCCCCGGTCGCAGCGTTCAGGATCCCGTAGACCATCGTAGCGAATTGCTTGGTTGCCGAGTCGAATGGGAAGAGCCGGTTCAGTGTGGCGGCCACCTCGGCGGGCGGCGTGATGTCGAACCGATCCGAATCATCCCCATTCCGGATCAGAATCGAGGATGGCTCCGACGGCGGCGAGAGGAGGCGGCTCATAGTCACTGACAATAACGCCGACGCAACGCCATGGCCGCTAACGTCCAGGATGTAAAACCCGACTTTGCTGTCGCCCAGTGGGATGACATTTAGCCCGTCGCCGCCGAGCTCATCGCAGGGCCGGTAAATCCAGGCGAAGTCTGTGCCGGGAACGCGAGGCGACTTGCGCGGTAGAAACGTCTCCTGGATCTTTGCCGCAGCCATCAGGTCGCGAGACATCCGGCCGTTGGCCTTCGCCAGTCGCGCGTTGGTTTCCTCCAACTCGATCTGCAGGCGGCGGAGCTTCAGGTGCGTCTCGACACGCGCGTGCAATTCTTCCATTTGAAACGGCTTGGTGATGTAATCCACGCCGCCGATGGCAAAGGCCTTCACCTTGTCCAGCTGTTCGGTGAGAGCGCTGATGAAGATGACGGGAATCCCCTTGAGCCGCTCGTCGGCTTTGAGGTGTTCGCACACCTCGTAGCCGTTCATTTCCGGCATATTGATGTCGAGTAGAATCAAGTCCGGAGGATCGCGCCTGGCCGCGAGCAGCGCCAGCTTGCCGCTCGGAACGGGGCGAACTTTATACCCGCGGTCCTTGAGCATGCCCGCCAGCACCTGCAGATTGGCGGGGGTGTCGTCCACGATCAAGATGCCGGCGGGTTGCGCCGGCACCGTTTTTAAGCTGCTCCGGATTCAATGAAGGTCCCCGTGCCTAATAAATCTAGAAGTTTCTGGTATTGGAAGCCTTCAGCCAGTTGGCGCAGACCCTGAGCAACCCGCGGATCGCGAAGTTCAACTTCCTGGATCATTGCCAGGAGCTGGTCCAGGTCCGCCGTGATGACCGCTTCACGCATCGGGTCGATGAGGTCTTGCGGCCAGCCCGCGAGGCATTCTGGCGTCAACTCGGCCGCTTCATCCTTCGACGCGGCTACGGAATGCTCGGCGTAAACGTACTCAACTCCTACGTGGGCCTGAATCTTCTGAAATAGCTCGGCTTCCCTGAACGGCTTGCTTATAAAATCGTCGGCGCCGATTTCCATCAAGTCCTGACGGTTTTCGTCCATCGCACTGGCAGTCACAGCGATAATCTTGGGGGCGTCGCCGCCAGTCATGGCGCGGATCCGGCGGATCGCCTCATGGCCGTCCATCACGGGCATGCGGAAATCCATCAGAATCAGATGGGGCCGCCAATCGCTCAAACTCCTGGACCGCTTCCGCTCCGTTGTTCGCCAGCCGGATCTCGAATCCGACCGGGGCCAAGAAGCTGCGCCAGTAACTGGCGGTTGTCTTCGATGTCGTCGGCAATCAGCACCCGGCACGCCGTTTGACCGGGCTGGAGTTTCAGGACATGCAAGGCGTTGTCTTTCGCTTGAACGGCCTGAGCCTCCCCCTCATTTAAAGGCAGCTGAATTACGAAAATGCTGCCTTTGCCAACTTGGCTGTTTACCGTGATGGCTCCGCCCATCAGGCAAACAAACTCCCGGCTGATGGCCAAGCCCAGACCCGTACCCGTCCCCGCCTGTTGCCCGGTCTTGGTCTGCTCGAAATGGCGAAACAACTTGTCTTGGTCGTCTGGCGAGATGCCCGGGCCCGTGTCTTCGATTTCGACCCGGAGTATAGGTCCCGTCGCGCCGTCGCGATCCGCGCGCACGCGCAAGCCGATGCCGCCCTGTTCGGTAAACTTGACGGCGTTGCCTAGCACATTGATGAAAACCTGACGAAGCTTGTTGATATCGCTCACGATGTATTGGGGGACGTCGCCGATCAACTCCACCGAGAACGACAATTTTTTCTCATTCGTGCGGACGCGGAACATCATTTCCAGGTCATTGAGCAGCGACGGGGAGGTCGAACGTCGGACGCGTTCAGGGTCGTGCGGCCCGCTTCGATCTTCGACATCTCCAGGACATCGTTGATCAAAGCAAGTAGATGCTCGCCGCTGCGGTTGATGGTTCCCAGGTACTGGCATTGTTGGGGCGTGAGGTCGCGGTCGCGGAGCATCAGCTGCGAGAAGCCAAGGATGGCGTTCATCGGGGTGCGGATTTCGTGCGACATGTTGGCCAGGAACACGCTCTTGGCGCGGTTGGCTTGCTGCAACGATTGCTCGTAGCGTTTGCGTTCGGTGACGTCGCGGGCGGCAGCGAACACGCCTTGCAGCTTCCGATCGCGATCGTGGAAGGTACTCGCGTTGTAGGACACCACGGTTTCCTTGCCGTCGCTGGCACGTGCGGTGAGCTCGTAGTCGGTGAGTTTGCTTTCGCCCAGCACCAGCTTGATGCCGGCCTCGGCTCGCTCCGGGTCGGTGAAGTAGTCCTTGAACGGCGCGCCGATGAGCTCGTCGCGCGTGCATCCGGTGAGTGCCTCCATTTGCTTATTCACGTCGGTAATGATGCCGCGCGGATCGGTGGTTATCAGCGCATCAATGTTGGATTCAATCAGCGAGCGGGTGTAGAATTGTTGATCGCGCACGCGCTGATCGAGCAGCATTCGCTCGGCTTCCACCTGTTTGCGTACGGTATTATCGGTACCGATCAACAGATACCCGATGATTCCGCCTTGTTCTTCGCGGAGTGCCGTGACCGACACGATTGCCGGAAAGCGGCTGCCATCTTTCCGGATGTAGGTCAATTCGTAGATGTCCTCGATGCCACGTGAGGCCTTGAAAACCAAGGCCTCAAAGCCCGGCGTGATCGTGGTCCCAAGCTCGGCACTCAAGGCTTTGGCGCGCGTAATCACTTCCTGCGGATCAGAAATGTCGGCCGGAGTAATCTTGTTCATCACTTCGGCGGCCGTATAGCCCAGCATGCGTTCGGCGCCGACGTTGAAGATTTGAATGACACCCTTCTCGTCGGTGGCGATGCTTGAGAAGTTGGCGCTGTTGAAGATCGCGCTCTGCAACGCCCCGGCTTCGAGCAGCGCTTCTTCCGCCGCTTGCGCACGGTCACGTCTTCCATCGCCAGGACCAGCAGCTCGCCGTGGTGGCCCGCCTGGAGCTTGCGGGCGTTGAGCAGCATCACCCGGCGGCCGATCACCGGGAAGGTGTGGTCGAGCTCGAAGTCGTCGAAGACGGAGCTTTTGGGGACGATGTCTTCGAGCAGGGTCCGCAGGTCGGGAATATCCCACTGACCGTTGCCTAGCTCGTAGATGAGGCGGCCCTCGGTCTCGCCAGGCGAAACGTGGAACGTCTGGTAGAAGGCGCGATTGGCAGACCGGACGCGCAGCGTGGCATCGAGGATTAGCAGCGGCTCGCGCACCGTGTCGACGATGTTTTGCGCGTAATTCTGAATATCATCGACAAGCGGTCTACGTTCCATTTCGGCCGACTCCCTGCATGCTTTGAAATTAGCGGCTTGGCCGCCGTTACTTTACGGCGCCCGGCCGCCGCACATCTTCTTCAAACTCGCGAATCGCTGTTTCCGCGTCAGCGGCGCTGAAGCCGTAGTGCCGTTGAAGTGCGCGGGCCAATTCAGCCCGGTCACCGTTCACGTCTTCAAGCACCACGTTGGTGAGTCTTGGCCAATGTGACTGCGCCACTACTGCCAGTTCGTTCCAGTCTTCCTTCATTTCGGACCAGTTCATTTTGCGAACCCTGTAAAGTAGAGAATTCCTCAGAATTGCTTGACTCGCATTTCGCGCCGGCATCGTCGAACGCGACCGTCGCGATTGATGCGTGGCATTCCTTAATGAGTCGATCGAACATCGACATGTGGCGGATAGTGTGATGGATGAAACGTCGGCCTTGTCGGTGGATCGTCCGCCCTCGTCTGCTGCTCCGCCCGCGACAAGAGCTGTTGCTGGATGGTTAGTTGGATCTGTTCTTGCGCGTCGGCCAACGTCGCAACAACTGTTGCGCCGCAACCGATGCGCTCGCTTGCCTTATTCAGGTCGCCTTGTATGTCCCACAATCCCACGACCAGCTTCACTTTTGGAAATCGACGCCGAAGCTGCTTGCACAGGTAACGAGCGTGCATCATGGCGCCGGGAGGCGTGGCGGAAACGCAAACGACATCGGCTTTGCGCTGCTCCACAAGATCAACCATCTCGCTGGCCAGGGAGGTAACCGAGACGGCCTGCACAACGCAGCTCTTCGTCTCCAATACTTGCGCAAGCATCATGGCAGCGATTTCATCCGCCTCGCTGCGAGCGGGCAGGGAGAGGATGCAAAGCGCTCGGCGAGTTGATCACATCATCAACCAGGCTGGAATCTGCCTTCGCCTCTTGCGTGTCCGCGGACTTCTCTTGCGCCTGCATTTCCTGTTGGCGCTCGATTCGGTCTTGAATCATCTCCTTCAGGCTTTCCATGATGAACTTGTGCTTTCCGTCGTTGAACTCGCCGCGATGCCAATGCGTCTCGGCCAAGGCCAATGCCGGGATGAGCACCGTGTCATAGACTTCGGCGAGCGGCTTGTGCTCAAGCAAATCCTCCAGCAATTCGTCGGCCTCTTCCTGATCTCCCGCCAACAGGCGCTGATAGATGCGCTTCTTAGGCTCAAAAACCGGCTCATTACCCAGCAAAACGTCCAAGAAGGATAGTTGCGGGAACGTGCTTGCCGACCACCAACAGGCACACGGTCAACGGCGTCGCCAGCAGCAGCCCGACAGGTCCCCAAAGCCACAGCCAGAAGACAGCCGCCACCAGGATCGCCACAGCCGACACGCCGGTGTTCTTGCCATAGAGCCACGGCTCCAGGACGTTGTTGCTGAACAGCTCGAGCACCACGAACAGCCCCACCGTTAGGATGGGCGCTACCCAGCCCGTCGAGATGGCCATCGACAGGCCAATCGGCATCGCCGCGGCAATCCACGGGCCGATGTAGGGAATGAACCTCAATGCCGCGGCCAGGATTCCCCACAGGATGGCATTGGGCACGCCGATCAGGTACAGCCCGATGCCGACGGAAATGCCAAAAGTGACGTTGATGAGAAACAGCATCGAGAGATAGCGGCTGACCCGCGCGCCGGCGTCTTCCAGCATCTGAGTGGTCACCGTCACGTGGCCTTTTCCAACCAGGTGGATGAATCGATCGCGCAAATCCTCGCGCCGGATGAGGAAGAACACCACGAGCACGATCACGATGCCGATCGTGCCCAACGCCTCAAGCAGTGTGCCGAACATGCCGCCAAAGACTTGCAGTGGGCTCGCTGGCGAGGAGATGACTCGCACCGAGAAGGGCAGTTCGTTGGTCCCTTGTGGCTCGGCGGTCTGTTCTGAAAGCAACGGATTCTGGCCAACTCCCGGCGCTGTTTTTGTTATCTTGCTCAGCGCGGCTGCCGCGTACTCGTTCACCGAGCTTAGCTTCGCCTGGATATTGTTCTGGTACTCGGGAATCTTGGGGGCCAAATGGGTCATTTGAACGACTGCGATCCAGGCCACGATCCCCAGCATCGTGAAGCCCAGGATGGCCGTCACCAACACAGCCGGGATACGGGCCAGCCTCCGGCGCTCCAGCCAGTCACAAACCGGCATCAGCAAGAAGCTCAGCAGCACGGCGAGCGTCAATGGAACCAGCAGGCTCTTCGCCAGATAAAGGGCCGCAATGACCACGGCGGTCGACGCCAGCGTCGACATCCAAGATGATTTGACGATTTCGTCCGGGCGTGCCATAGGAATCCTCTGTATTGCGACCGAGGCTGCTTAATCCTGACAGCCGCCGCTTTCGCGCTGGAAACGATGTGTCCCGCGGTTAATACGCCGATCGCAAAACCGATGATTAACGTTCCGAACAAAAGCGCCGCGTTCGGCAACGTCAGCGTCAGGAACAGCAGTTGTGTTTCGACGGCCTGCGTATTCTGGAAAACCACGATCACGGCGATCAAGGCAATGATGGCGATCGCTACAAGCTTCAATTTATTCATCTTTCCCATTCAACATGGTGTCCTTACTTTCGAGGCACGGCCTTTTATGCTGCCGATACGGCGACTTCACTGGGAGCACAGACTTCGGATACTACGCTGTCGGCCAGCAGAAACACCTGCACTGTAGTGCCAGTCGTAAACGCATGGATAACACTACCTGTGCCCGGATCGACTTCGGCGGCCGCTTCACGGACTTTCCGGCCGGTGATCCTCTCGATTTCTTTCCGCAGCAAGCCGACAGAATTACGAAACAACTGCTGGTGATACTCCCGCAAATTTGCGGCTCCCTCCCGCTTTTGGCCAATGCCTGCTCGGCAGGCGAGAGCGCTTCATGGAGCGTGACCACCAGCGTGTCTTCGCTGATTACGACGGTCACGGTCGTGGGCGCGCGTCCTGTCTGCTGCAACTGAAAAGTTCTCGCTGCGTCGGCGAGCTGCTGAACCATGTTTCGTTCGGTCTTGTGCATTGAGTTCTCCTGAGGTGGTCCATTCGCGAAAGCGTGACCGAAAACAAAAAAAACCGACGCGGCAAAACACCCGAAGGCATTCCACCACGTCGGCTTACTCGTTAACGAGCCCCCCGGCCCAGCCGAGTTGCTCTCTATTTAGTCATCCGAAAACTTCGCTTCAGACCTTGCCTGCCGCCCGCGGAAGTTTCACGAGAGCTGCAAGTCATATTTCCACCGCAATTATAGGGCACCACCGGCCGAATACAATCCCTTTCGACGCTTGTGCACCCTTTGCTAGGATGTAGCAGGGTGCGAGAGGCACCTTTTCCCCGTGTTTTGTCACGCGGCGGGGGCATTGGGCGGTGCGGTTCACTGGCCCAACGTTTCGTATCACACCGGACTCTTCGCCTTCGGCCTGGGGGGCGAATCGTTTGCCATCGGAGTCGTTGGTTCCATGATACTAGGCATTACGCCCCCGCACCGCGCGATGCGGATAGACCA